>NZ_JANUGU010000001.1 GCF_024753145.1 Massilia terrae
CTACGCCGCGCCCGCCGTCGCCGCCCAGCCCGCCATGATCGGGCAGCGCTCGGATATCATGGCCACCGAAGCGATCCGCCGCGCGATGGTCGAACGGGTGGCCCAGAAGGGCGTGCGCGACCAGAAAGTGCTGGCCGCCCTGCAGGCCGTGCCGCGCCACATGTTCATCGAACCGGCCCTGTCGGCCCAAGCCTACATCGACGCCTCGCTGCCGATCGGCCATCACCAGACCATTTCGCAGCCCTACATCGTGGCGCGGATGATCGAGGCGATGCGCGAGGGCGGGGCGCTCACGCGGGTGCTGGAAATCGGCACCGGCTGCGGCTACCAGGCCGCGGTGCTGTCCTGTGTGGCGGACGAGGTGTATTCGATCGAACGCATCAAGCCGCTGCATGAGTTGGCGAAAACCAATCTGCGGCCCTTGCGTATTTCTAACCTTCGCCTGCAATATGGCGATGGCATGCTCGGACTGCCGCAGGTGGCGCCCTTCGATGGCATCATCCTCGCGGCCGCCGGGCTGGAGGTGCCGCGCGCCCTGCTGGAACAGCTGGCGATCGGCGGCCGCCTCGTCGCGCCGGTTGGCGCCCAGGTCCAGCACCTGCAACGCATCACCCGCACCGGCAAGGCGGAGTGGTCCAGCGAAATGCTGGAAGACTGCCATTTCGTGCCACTGCGGCCAGGCCTCGCCTGATCTCCGCAAGACCTAGATACCGATAAGATGAGAATGACATACACACCACGCCTCGCCCTGCTGACCATGACGCTCGGCCTGCTTGCCGCCTGCAGCTCGCCGTCGCGCCAGGCCCCGGTCATCGACCGTCCGATGCCCAAAGCGAACCACAACAAGCCGGCCACGCCGGCCACCCCGGCCCCGGTCGTGGTGGCCGAGGAGCCCAGGCAGGAAGCCAACGGCAGCTACACCGTGCGCAAGGGCGACACCCTGCTGCGCATCGCGCTGGACCATGGCCAGAGCTACCGCGACATCGTGACCTGGAACAACCTGAGCGATCCGGACGATATCAAGGTCGGACAGGTGCTGCGCGTGAGCCCGCCTGAGCGCGTGGCCGGCACCACCCCGGTCACGGTGCCGAAGATCGAACCGATCGGGCCGAAGAAACCGGCGCCGGCGACCCCGCCCAAGGGCAAGGAAGTGGCCGAGGCCGCCAAGCCGGAGCCGAAGACGGAGGCGGCCGCCAGCGGCCCCGCGCCGGGCATCGTGGTCACCGCCACCGATGATGAGCGCCTGAGCTGGATGTGGCCGGCCAGCGGCAAGATCGTCGCCACCTTCGATGACAGCAAGAAAGGCATCGATATCGCCGGCAAGCCCGGCCAGCAAGTCGTGGCGGCCGGCGCAGGAAAAGTGATGTACGCGGGCAGCGGCATCCGTGGATATGGTAATCTCGTCATCGTCAAACACAGCAACACCTTGCTGTCGGCCTATGCCCATAACAAGGTGATCGTGGTGAAGGAAGGCGACACCGTCAGCAAAGGACAGGTGATCGCGGAAATGGGCGATACCGACGCCGATTCGGTCAAACTGCATTTCGAAATCCGTTTGCAGGGCAAGCCGGTCGATCCCGCGAGGTTCTTGCCCAGCCGTTAAGGAGGGTTGATGACGCAGCATGAGCACGACGCCTCGGACGATGGTCCCGACGAGCCGCTCGATGACGTGCTGCTCGAGGGCGACATCGCTCCCGGCGCCGATGAAGCCGGCGAGGCCAGCCCCGACGGCAACATCGCGTTGGAGAGCGTGGACGAGCTCAAGAAGATGCTCGCGGCCGAGCTCTCCACCGACACCACCCAGCACTACCTGAACCAGATCGGTTCGCGGCCGTTGCTGAGCGCGGCCGAGGAAGTGCACTACGCGACGCTGGCCAAGGCCGGCGACTTCCCCGCGCGCCAGAAAATGATCGAGCACAACCTGCGGCTGGTGGTCTCGATTGCCAAGCACTACATCAACCGCGGCGTGATCCTGCTCGACATGATCGAGGAGGGCAATATCGGCCTGATGCGCGCGATCGACAAGTTCGAGCCGGAGCGCGGCTTCCGCTTTTCCACCTACGCCACCTGGTGGATCCGCCAGAGCATCGAGCGCGCCATCATGAACCAGGCGCGCACGGTGCGCCTGCCGGTGCACATGGTGCGCGAACTGAACCAGATCCTGCGCGCCAAGTACCACCTCGAAGCGCAGCGCCACAACGGCAAGGACGCATCGAGCGAGGACATCGCCAGCCTGGTCGGGCGGCCGGTGGAGGAGGTGCAGGACATCCTCGCGCTGTCCGAGCACGCCACCTCGCTGGACGCGCCGCTCGACAACGATCCGCAGTCGAGCCTGATGGACATGCTGCCGGGCGACCACGACGAGGGCCCGGACGCGCGCGCCGAGCAGCACGAGATGACCCTGCTGGTGCGCGACTGGCTGGCCAAGCTGCCGGACAAGCAGCGCCTGGTGGTGATGCGCCGCTTCGGCCTCGACAACGACGATCCGGCCACGCTGGAGACGCTGGCGGAGGAGATGGGTGTCACGCGCGAGCGGGTGCGCCAGATCCAGCAGGAAGCGCTGGTCAAGCTGAAGCGGGCCATGGCCGCCCGTGGCGTCGTGCGCGATTCCTTGCTATGATGGCCGGTTTCCGGTTTGCCTGAGCTCCGCCACGAGCGGTGGTGGCGCGCGTGAACCGCGGCTTTCTCTCCCCCATCGACATGCAAGAAATCTTCATCGACATCAAATCCCTCGACATGGAAGCACGCGGCGTCGGCCACCTCGAGAACGAGGACGGCACGCCGGGCAAGGTCATCTTCGTCGAGGGCGCGCTGCCGGGCGAGCGGGTCAGCTTCGAGACCCAGCGCAAGAAGAAGAACTGGGAATCCGGCCGCATGGTCACGCTGGCGCGCGCCTCGTCGATGCGGGTCGAACCGCGCTGCCCGCATTTCGACCACTGCGGCGGCTGCTCGATGCAGCACCTGGAGCCCTCGGCCCAGGTCGCCATCAAGCAGCGCGTGCTCGAAGATAACCTCTGGCACATCGGCAAGGTGAAGGCGGAAAACATCATGCGCCCGCTGCAAGGGCCGACCTGGGAATACCGCTACCGCGCACGCCTGTCGGTGCGCTATGTGGCCAAGAAGGAGACCGTGCTGGTCGGCTTCCACGAGAAGCACTCGTCCTACGTGGCCGACATGAAGGAATGCCACATCCTGCCGCAGAACCTGTCGGACATGCTGGTGCCGCTGCGCGACATGGTGCGCTCGCTGTCGATCTACACCCAGATGCCGCAGATCGAAGTGGCGGTCGGCGAGGGCACGACCGCGCTGGTGCTGCGCATCATGGCGCCGCTGACGGCCGAAGACGAAACCATCGTCAGGGCATTCGCCGACAAATGGAACATCCAGTGGTGGCTGCAGCCGAAGGGCCCGGACACCGTCTACCCGTTCTATCCGCTGGACAAGGAGCTGTACTACACGCTGCCCGAATTCGGCATCAAGATGCCGTTCAAGCCGACCGATTTCACGCAGGTGAACCACCAGATCAACCGCGTGCTGGTGTCCAAGGCGCTGCGCCTGCTGGACGTGCAGCCGGGCGAGCGCGTGGCCGACCTGTTCTGCGGCCTCGGCAACTTCACGCTGCCGCTCGCGACCCAGGCGCGCGAAGTGGTCGGCATCGAAGGCAGCACCACGCTGACCACGCGCGCGCTGGAAAACGCGAAGGCGAATGGCGTGGAGGCGAAGACCACCTTCTACACGCGCAACCTGTTCGAAGTCACCAGGGACGACCTCATTGCCCTGGGCAAGTTCGACCGCATGCTGGTCGATCCGCCGCGCGATGGCGCCGTGGCGCTGGCGCTGGCGCTGGCCGAACTGCGCGAGACCCAGCCGGAACTGCTGCCGCGCCGCATCGTGTACGTATCCTGCAGCCCGTCCACGCTGGCGCGTGACGCCGGTATCCTCGTGCACCGCGCCGGCTACGTGATGAAGAAGGCCGGCGTCGCCAACATGTTCCCGCACACTTCGCACGTCGAGTCGATCGGCGTATTCGAGCTGCCGGAAGCGTAAGCTCAGCGCCCGCAAGGGGGTTCCCGTTTCCGCGGGAACGACGGATGGGGTTATGCAATATTTTGCATAATAGTTGGCGTCGTTCCCGCGCAGGCGGGAACCCCATTTCTCCACCGAAGTCTTACGGTCACCCGACCGGCGACATAAAAAAAGCCGGCACGCAGCCGGCTTTCCTTGAAGCGAAACGCGCTTAGTCGCGGCTACCTGCGGTGATACCCAGCAAGCTCAGCAGGCTGGTGAAGATGTTGTACACGTCCAGGTAAATCGACAGCGTCGCCGTGATGTAGTTGGTCTCGCCGCCGTTGACGATGCGCTGCACGTCGAACAGGATGAAGGCCGAGAAGATGCCGATCGCCAGCACCGAGATCACCAGGTGCAGCACGGTCAGGCCCAGGAAGATATTGGCCACGCCCGCCAGCAGCAGCACGATCACGCCGGCGAACAGCCAGCTGCCCAGGCCCGAGAAATCGCGGCGCGACACGGTGGCGATGCTGGCCATGGCCGCGAACACGCAGGCGGTGCCGCCGAAGGCCATGGCGATCAGGGCCGGGCCGTTGGAGAAGTGCAGGGTGTAGGTCAGCAGCGGAGCCAGCATCAGGCCCATGAAGCCGGTGAAGCCGAGCAGCACGCCGACGCCGGCGGCCGAGTCCTTGGTCTTGTTGATCGCGGCGATGAAGCCGAAGGCGACCAGCATGAACAGCAGGAAGCCCATGCCGCCGCGCATGAGGGTCGGCGGGAGCACGGTCATGCCGACGGCCGCGCCGATCACGGTCGGCACCATCGACAGCGCCAGCAGCCAGTAGGTGTTACGCAGGACCTTGTTGCGCGCGGCGCTGGCGCCGGCGATGTCGTAAGTTTTTTGGATGCTTGGGATCATAAAAATGCCTCCGGGTTCAATGTCAGTGATGCTTCCCGCCCAGCTTAGCACAGCCGCGAAACGACTTGTATGGACAGGTTCAGGCCAGCGCCACTGTAACACTTTACTTGCTGCCGCGGCAATCTCGGCCAGGCGGGGGATATATGGTAAAATCAAAGGTTGATTGAGTTCTGAATATCTCGATTTAAACCTTTCTTTTTATTGGAGTTTTTACATGGCAATCGAACGCACCCTGTCGATCATCAAACCTGACGCAGTCGCTAAAAACGTGATCGGCCAAATCTACAGCCGTTTCGAAGGCGCCGGCCTGAAGATCGTCGCTGCCCGCATGGCGCAGCTGTCGCGTGCTGAAGCCGAAGGCTTCTACGCCGTCCACAAGGAGCGTCCGTTCTTCAAGGACCTGGTCGACTTCATGGTCTCGGGCCCGGTCATGATCCAGGTGCTGGAAGGCGAAGGCGCCATCGCCAAGAACCGCGACCTGATGGGCGCCACCGACCCGAAGAAGGCCGACAAGGGCACCATCCGCGCCGACTTCGCCGACTCGATCGACGCCAACGCCGTGCACGGTTCGGACGCGGCGGAAACCGCTGCCGTGGAGATCGCCTACTACTTCCCGGCACTGAACGTCTACTCGCGTTAATTTGTAACGCGGCTGTAACAAGCTGTAAGACCGCCCGCGACCGCGGGCGGTGTTTGAAATACTAGGAAGACGATGACGACCCTCACCAACCTGCTGGACTTCGATCCCGCGCAACTCGCCGCCTACTGCGCCGACTTGGGTGAGAAGCCGTTTCGCGCCAAGCAATTGCAACGCTGGATACACCAGTACGGCGCGGCCGATTTCGACAGCATGACCGACCTGGCCAAGTCGCTGCGCGAGAAGCTCAAGACGCGCGCGGAAATCCGTGCGCCGGGCATCATCAGCGACCACACGTCCAGCGACGGCACCCGCAAGTGGCTGGTCGACGTCGGCAACGGCAACGCCGTCGAAACCGTCTTCATCCCGGAAGAAACCCGCGGCACCCTGTGCATCTCCACGCAAGCGGGCTGCGCGGTCAACTGCCGTTTCTGCTCCACCGGCAAGCAAGGCTTCAACCGCAACCTCTCCGTCGCGGAAATCATCGGCCAGCTGTGGATGGCCGAGTTCGAGCTGCGCAAGACCAAGGGCATCGAGCCTGGCCCCAAGGGCGAGCGCCAGATCACCAACGTGGTGATGATGGGCATGGGCGAGCCGCTGCTGAATTTCGAGCCGACCGTCACCGCGCTCAAGCTGATGCTCGACGATAACGCCTACGGCCTGTCGCGCCGCCGCGTGACCGTGTCGACCTCGGGCGTGGTGCCGAACATGGACAAGCTGTCCCAGGAATGCCCGGTGGCGCTGGCGGTGTCGCTGCACGCGCCCAACGATCCGCTGCGCGACATGCTGGTGCCGCTCAACAAGAAGTACCCGCTGCGCGAGCTGATGGCCGCGTGCAAGCGCTATCTGGAATTCGCCCCGCGCGACTTCATCACTTTCGAATACTGCATGCTCGACGGCGTCAACGACACCGACGAGCACGCCCGCGAGCTGCTGGCGCTGGTCAACGACCCCGTGGTCGGCGTCAACTGCAAGCTGAACCTGATCCCGTTCAATCCCTTCCCGGAATCGGGCCTGTTCCGCTCCAAGAACCCGCGCATCAAGGCCTTTGCCCAGATCCTGATGGACAACGGCATCGTCACCACCATCCGCAAGACCCGCGGCGACGACATCGACGCCGCCTGCGGCCAGCTGGCCGGCGAGGTGCAGGACCGCACCCGCGTCCAGCAGCGCATGGAAAAGATGGCGGAATACCAGAATAAGTTCGGCGCCGACTTCGGCCGCATCGTGGAGATCCGTTCTTGAGCGCGGCGCTGATCAAGCGCGCCGCCGGCGTCGTCCTGCTGTGCCTGCTCGCGGCCTGCGCCAGCAGCACCGCCGAGCGCGGCGAGCTCAAGACCGCGTCCGACCAGACCGCCGCCGAAAAGCGCGCCGGCATCCGCCTGCAGCTGGCGGTCGGCTACTACCAGGACGGCAAGTACGAGATCGCCCTCGACGAGGTCAAGCAGGCGATCGCGATCAATCCGGAGTCGGCCGACGGCTACGATATGCGCGGCCTGATCTACGCCGCGATGAAGGAAAACGCGCTGGCCGAGGAAAACTTCCAGCACGCGCTCAAGCTCGCGCCGGACAATCCGAATATCGCCAACAACTACGGCTCCTTCCTGTGCAATGCCGCCGGCAAGCCGGCCCAGGCGATCCCGTACTTCGAGGCGGCGCTGAACAATCCGCGCTACCGCTCGCCGCTCAGCGCGCTGCTCAATGCCGGCACCTGCAGCATCAAGATGAAGGACCTGGACGCGGCCGAACGCTACCTGGTGCAGGCGCTGCGCGACGCACCGGACCTGCCGCCGTTGAACGTGGCGCTGGCACAGGTCTATTATGCGAAGCGCGACTACCCGCGCGCCGGTTTTTTTGTGAACCGCCTGACGGAGACCGCGAAACTCGATACGCTGTCGGCGGATGCGCTGTGGCTCGCCCTGCGCGTCGAACGCAAGTTGGGCAAACGCGACCTTGAAGCGAGCCTGGTCGCGCAGCTGCGCCATCGCTTTCCGGGTTCGCCCGAGTACGCCGCATTCCAGCGCGGCGCTTTTGATTGAGTGAGACGACAATGAATTCAGACCGGGCGGATCAGCCGGCAACGCCAGAAAATCCTCCGCAGCGCGGCGTGCCGGGCCAGGCCCTGGCGGCCCAGCGCGAAGCGATGGGCTGGTCGGTGGAGCAGGTGGCGGACCAGTTGAAGATGGCGGTGCGCCAGGTGGTCGCGCTGGAAGCGGGCGATTACGCCGCGCTGCCCAGTCCCGCCGTGACGCGCGGCTTCGTGCGCGCCTACGCCAAGATCCTGCGCCTGGATCCGGCGCCGCTGGTGGCCATGATCGAGATGGACACGCCGGCCCCGGCCGAGAACGTCAACCGCGCGCGCAGCCTGGACAAGCCGGCCCGTTTCAACGAGTCGTCGCGCTTCCCCCTGCATGGCAAGCGCAGCAGCCTGCCGGTCGGCTGGATCGCCGCCGGCGTGGCGGTGGCCGTGGCCGCCGCGGCCGCATGGCACTTCGGCCTGGTCCCGCACCGCAAGGCCGAACCGGCCGTCTCCAGCACCATCGAGCTGCCGGCCAGCGCGCCGCACGGCGTCACCGAGCAGCCGCTGCAAAAGCCGGAGGTGCCGCTGATTTCGGTCCCGGGCCAGCAGGAACAGCAAGCGCCCAACAACGCCCAGCCGCCGGCCAACGGGGCCGCCCCCGCGGCCCAGCCGCCGGCTGCGGGTACCCCGGGCGCCGCCGCCGCTCCGGCTGCGGCCCAGCCCGCCGCCGCGCCGGCGCCGCTGCAGGCCGCCGCCGAAGCCGCGCCCGCCAGTGGATTGGTCCTGAAGCTCAACGAGGATTCGTGGATCCAGGTGCGCACCGCGGACGGCAAGAACCTGGTGTCGCGCCTGGTCAAGGCCGGCGATACCCAAGCGCTGCCGCTCGACCAGCCGGTGACGCTGACCGTCGGCAACCCGAAAGGCGTGAACGCGACCCTGCGCGGCGCCGCCGTCGAGTTGCCGCTGCTGCCGGGGAAGACCATCGCCCGCGTCGCGCTCAAGTAACAGAGGACAGCAATGACTTCGCAATATTCGCCCATCCCGTCCGGCCCGCTCGCACGCCGCGCCAGCCGCAAGGTACTGGTCGCGCACGGCGCGCGCCAGGTCTGGGTCGGCGGCGACGCGCCGGTGCTGGTGCAGTCGATGACCAATACCGACACCGCCGACGTGATCGGCACCGCAATCCAGGTCAAGGAACTGACGCGCGCCGGCTCCGAAGTGGTGCGCATCACGGTCAACACGCCGGAAGCGGCGGCCGCCGTGCCGGCCATCCGCGCCCAGCTCGACGCGATGGGTGTGGACGTGCCGCTGGTCGGCGACTTCCACTACAACGGCCACCTGCTGCTGCGCGACTATCCGGAGTGCGCGCAGGCGCTGTCGAAATACCGCATCAACCCGGGCAACGTGGGGCAGGGCGCCAAGCGCGACAGCCAGTTCGCCCAGATGATCGCGATCGCGATCAAGTACGACAAGCCGGTGCGCATCGGCGTCAACTGGGGCAGCCTCGACCAGTCGCTGCTGGCCCGCATCATGGACGAGAACGCGCAGCGCGCGCAGCCCTGGAGCGCCCAGGCCGTGATGTACGAGGCGCTGGTCACCTCGGCCATCGAGAACGCGCAGCGCGCCGAAGAGCTGGGCCTGGCCGGCGACAAGATCATCCTGTCGTGCAAGGTATCCGGCGTGCAGGACCTGATCGCCGTCTACCGCGAACTGGCCAAGCGCTGCGACTATCCGCTGCACCTGGGCCTGACCGAAGCCGGCATGGGCAGCAAGGGCATCGTCGCTTCGACCGCGGCGCTGTCGGTGCTGCTGCAGGAAGGCATCGGCGACACCATCCGCATTTCGCTGACCCCGGAACCGGGCGGCGACCGCACCAGGGAAGTGGTGGTGGGCCAGGAGATCCTGCAAACCATGGGCTTGCGCAAATTCGCGCCGATGGTGATTGCCTGCCCGGGCTGCGGCCGCACCACCTCGACCGTGTTCCAGGAGCTGGCCGACAACATCCAGACCTTCCTGCGCGAGCGCATGCCGGAATGGAAGAAGGCGTATCCGGGCGTGGAAGCGATGAACGTGGCCGTGATGGGCTGCATCGTCAACGGGCCGGGCGAGTCGAAGCACGCCAACATCGGCATCAGCCTGCCGGGCACGGGCGAATCGCCGGCCGCGCCGGTGTTCGTCGATGGCCAGAAGGTGGCGACGCTGCGCGGTGAGAAGATTGTGGAAGAGTTCCAGCAAATTGTGCTGGATTACGTGCAAAAGAATTATGGGGCTTCGGTAGAATCCGCAGCCTGAAAGCGTCGTCCCGGCGAAGGCCGGGACCCATGCTGACTATCCGAATTTGGAAGCGGTCTATGGGTCCCGGCCTCCGCCGGGACGACGTGCAAAGGGTAACTATGTCCGATAAAAAAGAGAAAATTGTCGCCATCAAAGGCATGAACGACATCCTCCCGGCCGACGCGCCGCTGTGGGAGCTGTTCGAGAACACCGTCGAAACGATCCTGAAGAGCTACGGCTACCAGAAGATCGTCACCCCGATCGTCGAGGAAACGCGCCTGTTCGCGCGCGCCATCGGCGCCGTCACCGACATCGTCGAGAAGGAAATGTACTCCTTCGAAGACTCGATGAACGGCGACCAGCTGACCCTGCGCCCGGAAGGCACCGCCAGCGTGGTGCGCGCCGCCATCGAGCACAACCTGGCCTACGACGGCCCCAAGCGCCTGTGGTACAAGGGCCCGATGTTCCGCCACGAGCGTCCGCAGCGCGGCCGCTACCGCCAGTTCTTCCAGTTCGGCGCGGAAGCGATCGGTTTTGCCGGTCCCGACATCGACGCCGAGCTGATCATGCTGTGCCGCCGCCTGTGGGATGACCTCGGCCTGTCCAACATCCGCCTCGAACTGAACTCGATCGGCAACGCGGAAGAGCGCAACCGCCACCGCGCCGAGCTGATCACCTATTTCGAAGCGCACCATGAGCAGCTGGACGAGGAAGCCAGGCGCCGCCTGCACGCCAACCCGCTGCGCATCCTCGACACCAAGAACCCGACCATGCAGAACCTGGTCAACGCCGCGCCCAAGCTGCTGGACTACCTGGGCGAGGAATCGCTGGCGCACTTCGACGGCCTGAAGAAGATCCTCGACGCCAACAACGTGCAGTACACGGTCAACCCGCGCCTGGTGCGCGGCCTGGACTACTACAACCGCACCGTGTTCGAGTGGGTCACCGACGAGCTGGGCGCGCAGGGCACCGTGTGCGCCGGCGGCCGCTACGACCCGCTGATCGAAACCTTCGGCGGCAAGCCGACCCCGGCGGTCGGTTTTGCGATGGGCATGGAACGCCTGATCGAGCTGATGAAGGGCGCCGGCGAGATGGCCGCGCCGGCCCAGTGCGACGTCTACATGGTGCACCAGGGCGAGGAAGCGCAGATGCGCGCCTTCATCCTCGGCGAGCGCCTGCGCGACGCCGGCCTCGACGTGGTGCTGCACTGCGCGACCGCCCAGGGCGCGG
Source organism: Massilia terrae (assembly GCF_024753145.1). GTDB lineage: Bacteria > Pseudomonadota > Gammaproteobacteria > Burkholderiales > Burkholderiaceae_D > Telluria > Telluria terrae. The sequence continues at coordinate 11,086 of NZ_JANUGU010000001.1, forward strand.
GCAGCTTCAAGAGCCAGATGAAGAAGGCCGATGGTTCCGGCGCCGCGTTTGCCGTGATCATCGGCGAGGACGAAGTGAGCAACAACGTGGCCGCCGTCAAGGCCTTGCGCGCCGGCGACGCCGAGCAGCAGCAGGCCAGCGTGCCCTTCGACGAGGTGGTCGACTACGTGGTCGACCAGATCGTCGGCGACGACCACGATCACGATCACGACCACGTGCACTATCACGCGTAAAATTACCAACCCAACCATTAGAACGACAAACGGATTGACATGGCATACGATCTCGAAGAACAAGAGCAGATAGCGACTTTCAAGGCATTCTGGGGCAGCTACGGCAACCTGATCACCTGGGTGCTGATCGTCGTGCTCGGGGGCTACGCCGCCTACAACTTCTGGAACTCGCACCAGCGCAACCAGGCGGCCGAGGCTTCCGGCCTGTACGACCAGATGCTCGCTTCGCTGCAGGCGAACGACAACGCCAAGGTGCAGCGCATCGCCGGCGATATCGAGTCCAAGTTCGGCGGCACCATCTACGCCCCGATGGCGGCGCTGGGCGCGGCCAAGGGCGCGTTCGACGCCAACGACCTGAAGACCGCCAAGGCCCAGCTGCAATGGGCGATCGACCATGGCGACGAGGAATATAAATCGCTGGCCAAGCTGCGCCTGGCCGGCGTGCTGCTGGACGAGAAGGCGTATGACCAGGCGCTGGCGCAATTGAGCGGCGAGTTCCTGCCGCAGTACAAGGGCGACGTGGCCGACCGCAAGGGCGACATCTACGCCGCGCAGAACAAACCGGCCGACGCGCGCAGCGCCTACCAAGCCGCGCTCGACGCGATGGACAAGAAGAACCCGGGCCGCCAGCTGGTGCAGCTCAAGCTCGACTCGCTGGGTGGTTCGACGGCCGCGGCCGACGCAAAGCCAGCTCCGGCAGCAGCGCCCGCCGCTTAAGTAGGATCGTCGTTCCCGCGCAGGCGGGAACCCCATGTCGTCGCCTCGTCCGTCGCGCTTGCCGCCGGCCCGGCGCCACAATGGGATTCCCGCGTGCGCGGGAATGACGGAGACGATTAGTCCTGAGAACAAGGTATAAGAAAACATGCGCACTACACGTAAGCTTGTCAGCGTCGGCGTCCTGGCCCTGATCGCGGGCTGCTCGAGCCTGAACCCGTTTGCATCGAAGGAAAAAGGCAACCCGCCCGCGCCCCTGGTCGAGCTGAAGGCCAGCATGGCCGCGCGCACCGTGTGGAAAGCGGAGATCGGCAAGTCGAACAAATACGAGCTGTCGCCCGCGCTGGCCGGCAACACCGTGCTGGTCGCATCGAACGACGGCAACCTGGCCCGCATCGAAGCCGACAGCGGCCGCCAGCTGTGGCGCGTCAAGACCGGCACCGACCTGACCACCAGCCCCGGCAGCGACGGCAACCTGGTCGCGATCGGCGCCGCCAAGGGCATCCTGCTGGCCTACGACATGGACGGCAAGGAGCTGTGGAAGGCCCAGCTGTCGAGCGAGATCCTGTCGGCCCCGGCGGTTGCCCACGGCATCGTGGTGGCGCGCTCGATCGACAACCGCATCGTCGGCCTGGACGCCAAGAGCGGCGAGAAGAAATGGACCGTGCAGCGTCCGCTGCCGCCGCTCACCCTGCGCCTGGCGCCGGGCATGGTGGCGCACGATACCGACGTCGTCATCGCCCAGCCGGGCGGCAAGCTGGCCTCGCTGCTGATCGCCACCGGCGCCCCGCGCTGGGAGGTGGAAGTGGGCGTGGCCCGCGGCGCCACCGAACTGGAGCGCGTAACCGATATCGGCGGCACCCCGGCCATCTACGACAACGACGTCTGCGCCGTGTCCTACCAGGGCAAGGTCGGCTGCTTCGACATCACCACCGGTTCGGCGCGCTGGACCCGCGACCTGTCCTCGCAAGTGGGCGTGGCGGTCGACCAGCGCTACGTGTTCGCGGCCGACGACAAGGGCGCCGTGTCCGCTTTCAACCGCGAGACCGGCACCAGCGCCTGGAAGAACGACAAGCTGTCCTACCGCGGCCTGTCGACCCCGGTGTCGGTGGGACGCGCCGTCGCCGTCGCCGATTACCAGGGCTATGTGCACTTCCTCGACCGCGAAGACGGCAAGCTGCTCGCGCGCGTCGCCACCGACGGCAGCCCGGTCACCTCGACCCCGCTGCTGGCCGGTTCGAAGCTGATTTTTCAAACGCAAAATGGAACCGTGGCCGCGATCGCGGTCGAATAATAATTAGATGAAGCCGGTAATTGCACTCGTTGGCCGACCGAACGTCGGTAAGTCGACCCTCTTCAACCGCCTGACCCGCTCGCGCGACGCACTGGTGGCCGACCTGCCTGGCCTCACGCGCGACCGCCACTACGGGGAAGGGCGGATGGGCGACCGTCCGTTCCTGGTCATCGATACCGGCGGTTTCGAGCCGGTCGCCAAGGAAGGCATCATGCACGAGATGGCGCTGCAGACGCGCCAGGCCGTGGCCGAGGCCGACATCGTCGTGTTCATCGTCGATGGCCGCCAGGGCCTGACGCCGCACGACAAGACCATCACCGACTTCCTGCGCAAGTCGGGCCGCCAGGTCATGCTCGTCGTGAACAAGAGCGAGGGCATGAAGTACACCTCGGTCACCGCCGAGTTCTACGAGCTCGGCCTGGGCGATCCGTATGTGATCTCGGCCGCCCACGGCGACGGCGTGCTCGACCTCGTCAACGAGGCGCTCGACCTGGCCGTGCAGCAGCGTCCGGAAGAGCCGGAAGAGCTGGAGCCGGCCGACCACGGCATCAAGATCGCCATCGTCGGCCGCCCCAACGTCGGCAAGTCGACCCTGATCAACACCCTGGTCGGCGAGCAGCGCGTGATCGCCTTCGACATGCCGGGCACCACCCGCGACTCGATCGAAGTGCCGTTCGAGCGCGACGGCAAGACCTACACCCTGATCGACACCGCCGGCATCCGCCGCCGCGGCAAGGTGTTCGAAGCCATCGAGAAATTCTCGGTGGTCAAGACGCTGCAATCGATCTCGGAAGCCAACGTCGTCGTCCTGCTACTGGATGCCCAGCAAGACATTTCCGAGCAGGACGCCCACATCGCCGGCTTCATCCTGGAGTCGGGGAGGGCGCTGGTGGTGGCCGTCAACAAATGGGACGGCCTGCAGTCGCACCAGCGCGACCAGGTCAAGATCGACCTCGACCGCAAGCTGGACTTCCTCTCGTTTGCCAAGCAGCATTTCATTTCGGCGCTGAAAGGCACCGGCATCGGCCCGCTGATGAAGTCGGTCGATTCCGCCTACGCCGCCGCCACCGCCAAGCTGTCGACCCCGCGCCTGACCCGCGCGCTCGAACTGGCCGTCGAAAAACAAGAACCAAAGCGCAAGGGCGGCACCCGCCCGAAAATGCGCTATGCCCACCAGGGCGGGCAGAATCCGCCCGTCATCGTTATCCACGGCAATGCCCTGGATGGCGTCACCGAGCCGTACAAGAGGTATCTGGAGAAGCACTTCCGCGACACCTTCAACCTCATCGGCACACCGCTGCGCATCGAATTGCGCTCTGGCAAAAATCCCTTTGCCAAAGAGCAAAAATAACGATAGCAGTACGACAAAAACCGGCAAAACAGGGTACAGTAACTCAGGGCCTGTTTTAGCCTTTGCTGTCAGGCGATTTTGCCTCTTGAAAACAGGGCAGGTCGCCTCAACTTTTAAACTACAACAACACACGGAGCTGTCATGAGCAACAAAGGGCAACTGTTACAAGACCCATTCCTCAATGCCTTGCGCAAAGAGCACGTTCCCGTCTCCATCTATCTGGTCAACGGGATCAAACTCCAGGGACACATCGAGTCCTTCGACCAATACGTCGTTTTACTGCGTAACACCGTTACCCAAATGGTCTACAAGCACGCCATTTCCACCGTCGTTCCGGCCCGCGCCGTCAACCTCAATCTCGAGCAGGAAGCCGAGTAAGGCCGATGGCAGGAGCCCCCGGCACCTCCACCATGCGCGCCGCCCTGGTGGGCATCGATTTTGGGGCTGGCGATTTTGCTGCCAGCCTCGATGAACTGTCGTTGCTGGCGAAGTCCGCCGGCGCCGACCCTGTCTCCACCATCACCGCCAAGCGCAGTTCGCCCGATCCGGCCTACTACGTCGGCAGCGGCAAGGCCGACGAAATCGGCCAGGCCGTGCTGGCGGACAAGATTGAAATCGTCATCTTCAACCACGCGCTGTCGCCGGCCCAGCAGCGCAACCTGGAACGCAAGCTGAACGTGCGCGTCGTCGACCGCACCAGCCTGATCCTGGACATCTTCGCCCAGCGCGCCAAGACCAACGAAGGTAAGTTGCAGGTCGAGCTGGCCCAGCTGCAGCACCTGGCCACGCGCCTGATCCGCGGCTGGACCCACCTGGAACGGCAAAAGGGTGGTATCGGCCTGCGCGGCCCCGGTGAAACCCAGCTGGAAACCGACCGCCGCCTGATCGGCGAGCGCGTCAAGATGCTGCGCACCCGCCTGGCCAAGCTGCGCAAGCAGCACGAAACCCAGCGCCGCGCGCGCGGCCGCAACAAGACCTTCTCGGTGTCGCTGGTCGGCTATACCAACGCCGGCAAGTCGACCCTGTTCAACACCCTGACCAAGGCCGGCGTCTACGTCGCCAACCAGTTGTTCGCGACCCTGGACACCACCAGCCGCCGCCTCTACCTGGGCGACGAGGTTGGCAACGTGGTCGTGTCCGACACGGTTGGCTTCGTGCGCGAGCTGCCGCACCAGCTGGTGGCGGCGTTCCGCGCCACGCTGGAGGAAACCATCCACGCCGACCTGCTGCTGCACGTGGTCGACGGTTCCTCGCCCGTGCGCAACGAGCAGATCGAGCAGGTCAACGAGGTGCTGCGCGAGATCGGCGCCGACCATGTTCCGCAGATTCTGGTGTGGAACAAGATCGATGCTGCCGGGCTGGAGCCCGGGGTGGAACGTGATGAATATGATAAAATCAGCCGCGTTTTCATCAGCGCCCAGAGCGGCGCCGGCCTGGATTTGCTGCGCGGCGCAATCGCCGAGGCTGCCACCGCGGGCCCGGAACTGCCCGAGTTCGCACTGGAACGCGAGGAACTCGAACTTGGCCTCGCGCCATCCTCCCCATCCGTCGGGCCTCACTAAGTGCCTATGCTTGCCTCCATACTAAAAAGAACCGGCATCAAGCCATCGTTGAATGACCCTCGCTGGGGCCACAACCCCAAGAGCGACACCAAGGCCCAGGAAGGCCGCCGCCCCGGCGAAGGTCCGCCCGACCTCGACCAGCTGTGGCGCGACTTCAATGCCCGCCTGAACCGCCTGTTCGGCCAGCGCGGCAGCGGCGGCGACGGTGGCAAGCTCAAGCCCGACATGCGCGGCGCCGGCATCACCGCCTCCGTCATCGTGTTCATCGTGGCCCTGATCTGGCTGGCCAGCGGCGCCTTCATCGTGCAGGACGGCCAGGTCGGCGTGGTCAGCACCTTCGGCAAGATCAGCCACATCGCCAAGCCCGGCTTCAACTGGCGCTGGCCCTATCCGATCCAGGCCCACCAGCTGGTCAACACCGGCAAGATCAACACCGCCGAGATCGGCTACCGCAACAACGTGCGCAACCGCCAGCCGCAGGAATCGCTGATGATGACCAACGACCAGAACCTGGTCGACGTCCAGTTCTCGGTGCAATACCAGATCAAGGACCCGGTGGCCTGGCTGTTCTCCGAGCGCGACCAGGACGAGACCGTGCGCGACGTCGCCGAGAGCGCGGCGCGCGAAGTGGTGGGCAAGAAGGACCTGGACTACCTGCTGTACCAGGGCCGCGACGCCGTCGCCGCCGACGTGCGCCGGATCACCCAGCAACTGTTGGACCGCTACAAGCTGGGCGTGCAGCTGACCACGGTCGCGATGCAGGCTGTGCAGCCGCCGGAACCGGTGCAGGCCGCCTTCAACGACGCCATCAAGGCCGCCGAGGAGCGCGACCGCGCCAAGGCCGAAGGCGAAGCTTATGCCAACGATGTGATCCCGACCGCCAAGGGCAAGGCCGCCGTCAAGCTGCAGGAAGCCGAAGCCTACCGTGCCCAGGTGGTCGAAACCGCGGCCGGCAGCGCCGCCCGCTTCGACCAGGTGGTGGCCCAATATGCCAAGGCGCCGGCCGTGACGCGCGAACGCATGTACATCGAGACCATGCAAGAGATTTTCAGCAACGCCAGCAAGGTGCTGGTCGACGCCAAGACCAATAACACCATCTACCTGCCGATCGACAAGATGATGGAAAAGACCGCCGCCAACGACGCCGCCATCGGCAGCAAGTCCGGCCCGGTGCCGGTGCCGCCGCAGCAGCAGGGCCAGCAGGCGCCCCAGCCGGCCGCCCAGCAGCAGGCTGCGGCGCCGGCCGACCAGGCTGCGCCGGCAGTCCCGGAATCGGTGCGCCAGCGCGATGCGCGCAGCCGCGAATCGCAACGTGAGCGGGAGACGCGCTGATGAGCCGCCTTGTCACCCTGTTCGTTGCGCTGTTCGTCGCGCTCATGCTCCTGTCCTCGACCATGTTCGTGGTCGACCAGCGCCGCTATGCCGTCGTGTTTTCGCTGGGCGAAGTGAACGAAGTGCTGACCGAGCCCGGCCTGCACTTCAAGCTGCCGCCGCCGCTGCAGAACGTGGTCTACCTCGACCGCCGCCTGCTGACGCTGGAAACACCGGATAACGAACGCTATTCGACCTCCGAGAAGAAGGACCTGCTGGTCGACGCCTACGTCAAATGGCGCATCGCCGACCCGCGCAAGTTCTACGTCAATTTCGGCAGCGACGAAGGCAAGGTGCGCGACCAGGTCGCGCAGCTGGTCAAGACCACGCTCAACGGTGAAATTGGCAAGCGCACCGTGCACCAGGTGATCTCGACCGAGCGCGAGGCGATGATGGACGCGGTGCGCGGCAAGGTCGTCGCCGATGCCCGCGCGCTCGGCTTGGACGTGGTCGACGTGCGCCTCAAGCGCGTCGACTTCGCCGACGAGGTCAACAATGCCGTGTTCGGCCGCATGAAGGCCGAGCGCGTGCGCGTGGCCAACGAGCTGCGTTCCAGCGGCAACGCCGAGTCCGATCGCATCAAGGCCGACGCCGACCGCCAGCGCACCGTGATCCTGGCCGAAGCCTTCCGCGACGCCCAGACCATCATGGGCGAGGGCGATGCCAAGGCGTCCGAAATCTACGCCAAGTCCTTCGGCAAGAACCCCGAGTTCTACAAGTTCTACCGTTCGCTGGAGGCCTACCGCGCCACCTTCAAGTCGCATGGCGACGTGATGGTGATCGACAGCAACTCGGACTTCTTCAAGTACATGAAGAACCCCGGCGCCGGCAAATAAGCGCCCGGCGCTAGTCCCCCAAAAAAGCGGCTTCACGGCCGCTTTTTTATTCCCGTAAATAATTCGTTTGATGGACAGCTAGATAACTGTTCGGCTCGCTACAAGGGCATCGGTTTGCTCAACAGCGGCGCCATTGCTTGCTCGATGATGGGTTGTGGAGCTTGTTTCCCTCGACTCGATAACCCTTCCACAGGAGCATCAAATGAACTCGAAGATTACGATCAGGAACTGCGCCTGGCTCTCGCTCCTGCTGCTTGCGGGCTGCGGCAGCAGCGACCAGGCCAATCCCCCGGTGGCGCAGGACACGCCGCCATTCAAGGATTCCGGCGGCCCCGGGGATGTCTGCGTGTCGCAGAACCCGGCGCCGGAAAGCCTGGCCGGGCTGCTGACCACGGTGCCGGGGCAGTCCGGTACGCGGGGCGATGCCGCGACCAGCTCCACGGCGCCGCTGACCGATCCGCTGGGCGAGCCGATCACGCTGGCGTCCACCTACACGCCGCTGGTCGACGGCACGCTCTACAACACCGCGGCCTGGCCGGTGTGGTGGGGCACTGGCAAGCCGGTGGGGGCGGTCAACTGCCTGGCCAGCGCGGTCTGGCACAAGCACATGCTGATCTCGATCTACAGCAACGGCAAGCGCCTCGGCTTCCCGGATGGCATCGGGCGGGTGCATGCGGGCTGCTATCACGCCTACGAAATGCACGTGCACGACGTGACCGGCATCATCCACATGGAAGCGGACACGCCGAAGAATTTCACGCTGGGCGACTGGTTCCTGCTGTGGCAGCAGCCGCTGGGCCGCGACGGGGCGGCCGGGCTGCCGGGGCCGGTGCGCTTCTACATCATCGAGAATGGCGCGATCACCCGCTTCGACGGCGATCCGGCCACGATCCCGATGGTGGCGCACCGCGAGATCCTGATCGTGACCGGCACGCCGCTGTCGACGGTGCCGAAGTACCAGTGGCCGCTGGGTATCTGAAAATCCACTGTTATCCCCGAAACCGTCGTCCCGGCGCAGGCCGGGACCCATAGACCGCTAGCTACTTCGGATAGTCAGCATGGGTCCCGGCCTCCGCCGGGACGACGGCGCATCTTCCGATGGTGGGACTCAAACGTGGACGTTTGACAACCCACCCCAGCCATTCCCCGACGCCCGACCCCGTTTTCGGTTAAAATTGTCGGTTCGCGCGCCCAATGCGCGCCTTCGCGCGTCCATGTCGCCCGAATCCCGCTAACTCCCGTCGTCTTGCCCATGCCGAACTGGCTACTGCCTGAGAACATTGCTGACGTCTTGCCCTCCGAAGCGCGCAAGATCGAAGACCTGCGCCGCCTGCTGCTGGATAACTTCCGCCTGTATGGCTACGAGCTGGTGATGCCCCCGATGCTGGAATACGTCGAGTCGCTGCTCGCCGGCGCCGGCGAAGATACCGACCTGCGCACCTTCAAGGTGGTCGACCAGCTGTCCGGTCGCCTGCTCGGCCTGCGCCCGGACATGACCACCCAGGTCGCCCGCATCGACGCCCACCTGCTCAACCGCGCCTCCGTCACCCGCCTGTGCTACGCCGGCAGCGTGCTGCATACTCGCCCGTCGGGTCTGCACGCGACCCGCGAACCGATCCAGATCGGCTGCGAAATGTACGGCCATGCCGGCCTCGAGGCCGACGCCGAGATCCAGGAGATCGCGTTGTCCTCGCTGGCCCTGGCCGGTTTCGGCGAAGTGCGCCTGGACCTGTCGCACGTGGGCGTGCTGCGCGCCATCCTGGCCGAAGACCCCGCCGCCAAGCGCGATGAAGCCCAGTTGCACGTGCTGCTGCGCGGCAAGGACGTGCCGGGCCTCGAAGAAATCACGAGCAAGTACCAGGCCAAGACCCGCGCCGCGCTGCAGGCCCTGCCGCACCTGTACGGCGACGTCGAGGTGCTGGGCAAGGCGCGCGAAGTGCTGCCCGAACTGCCGGGCATTACCCGTGCGCTGGCCGAACTGGCGGCGCTGGCCGGCTCCGCGATCGGCCGCGCCGAAGTCGCGATCGACCTGGCCGACCTGCGCGGCTACCAGTACGAAAGCGGCGCCATGTTCGCGCTGTACGTCAGCGGCCTGCCGAACGCGGTGGCGCGTGGCGGCCGCTACGACCACGTGGGCGAAGCCTTCGGCCGCGCCCGCCCGGCGACCGGCTTCTCGCTCGACCTGCGCGAGCTGGCGCGCCTGCTGCCGTGCGCCGAACGCAAGCATTCTATCCGTGCGCCGTGGGGCAATGCTCCCGAGCTGCGCGAGATAATCGCCGAGCTGCGCAAGGCCGGCGAAGTCGTGATCCAGAGCATGCCGGGTCACGACAATGTTCAGGACGAGTTCGAGTGCGACCGCGCGCTCGTCCTCGACAACGGAAACTGGATTCTCAAAAACCTAGGTTAAGTGTGATGTCAAATCAAAAAGTGGCAAAGAACGTCGTTGTCATCGGTACTCAATGGGGCGATGAAGGCAAGGGTAAGATCGTCGACTGGCTGACCGACCATGCAGCTGGCGTGGTGCGCTTCCAGGGCGGCCACAACGCGGGCCACACGCTCGTCATCAAGGGCCAGAAGACCGCGTTGCAGCTGATCCCGTCGGGCATCATGCGCGAAGGCGTGGCCTGCTACATCGGCAATGGCGTGGTGGTCTCGGTGCCGGACGTGATGCGCGAGATCGACAAGCTGCAGGCAGCCGGCGTCGAAGTGTGCTCGCGCCTGATGATCTCGGAAGCCTCGCCGGCCATCCTGCCGTACCACGTCGCCATCGACGTCGCGCGCGAAGCCGCCCGCGGCGCCAACAAGATCGGCACCACCGGCAAGGGCATCGGCCCGGCCTACGAAGACAAGGTCGCGCGCCGCGCCATCCGCATCGCCGACATGCTCAACGAAGGCCGCTTCGCCGAGAAGCTCAAGGAAAACCTGGAGTACCACAACTTCGTGCTGACCGGCTTCCTCGGTGGCGCCGCGATCGATTTCCAGAAGACCTTCGACGACGCGATGGCCCTCGTGCCGCGCCTGAAGCCGATGGTCGGCGACGTCTCGTCGGCGCTGTACAAGACCTTCAATGCCGGCGGCAACCTGCTGTTCGAAGGCGCCCAGGGTTCCCTGCTGGACGTTGACCACGGCACCTATCCGTTCGTCACCTCGTCGAACTGCGTGGCCGGCAATGCCGCGGCCGGCGCCGGCGTCGGCCCGGGCATGCTGCACTACGTCCTGGGCATCACCAAGGCCTACACCACCCGCGTCGGCTCGGGCCCGTTCCCGGCCGAGCTGCCGACCGACCAGGGCATCGGCGAGCACCTGTCGCGCGTCGGTCACGAGTTCGGCACCGTCACCGGCCGCGCCCGCCGCTGCGGCTGGTTCGACGCCGCGCTGCTGCGCCGCTCGGTCCAGATCAACGGCGTGTCGGGCATGTGCCTGACCAAGCTGGACGTGCTGGATGGCCTGGAAACGCTCAAGCTGTGCACCGGCTACACCATCGACGGCCGCGCCGTGGACATCTTCCCGGTCGGCGCCGAGGAAGCGGCACGCTGCGTGCCGGTGTACGAAGAAATGCCGGGCTGGACCGACAGCACGGTGGGCGCGAAGTCGCTCGCAGAACTGCCGGCCAATGCGCGTGCCTACATCAAGCGCATCGAAGAACTGGTCGGCATCCCGGTCGACATGGTGTCGACCGGCCCGGACCGCGAAGAGACCATCGTCCTGCGCCATCCGTTCGCCGCTGCATAAATCAATAAAAAAAGGGGAAACCTGACATGACCACTGCTGTATCGACCGACAAAGACCTCTGGGTATCGTGGGACGAGTACCACCGCCTGATCGAGCGCCTGGCGCTGCAGGTGTACGAATCGAACTGGAAATTCGACATGGTGCTGTGCCTGGCGCGCGGCGGCGTGCGTCCGGGCGACGTGTTCTCGCGCATCTTCGACGTGCCGCTGGCGATCCTGTCGACCAGCTCCTACCGCGAAGAAGCCGGCACCAAGCAGGGCGACCTCGACATCGCCAAGTACATGACGATGACCAAGGGCCCGCTGAAAGGCCGCATCCTGCTGGTCGATGACCTGGCCGATTCGGGCGTGACGCTGAAGAAGGTCCGCGAGCACCTGAAAGAAAATTTCACCGAAGTCGAAGAAGTGAAATCGGCTGTCGTCTGGGTCAAGGGCTGCTCGGCTATCAAGCCGGACTACTTCCTCGAAGAACTGCCGCACAACCCGTGGATCCACCAGCCCTTCGAAGACTACGACGGCCTGCGCCCGCACCAGCTGGCGGCGTGGCTGAAGAAGTTCGACAAGTAAGACTGAGCGGCTTCAAGAAAGTGGAGTGGGCGACATTGTTGCCTGCTCCTTTTTTATTTCTGGCTGGGCTGCAATGGGTAGGCGATGATGACTACAGTCGGGGCTGGCGCAACCCCGGGGCCTTCGGCAAGGATGTGCCTGGCTTCGAAGACCATCGTTGCGATGATTGCAATGGCGCTTGCGAGTCCCGTTCCAACGATCCACTTGACGAGCCTCTTACTGCAGTCGTCAAGATCGGCCTTGGTCGCGTACTCACTGCGACGCAGAGCTGCCACGTCCGCTTTGATAGCGCTGATATCATCTTCAAGCCGTTGCGTGCTTCCATCCCTCCATCATAGACGGCGAACGGTGCTCCGCAAGACTTCATTTGTCGTCGTCAGGCGGCAATGTTCTCCAGCGTGCGCCAGACCACGGAACACGCTGAAATCCCGATCTAACCTGCGCATATACAGTTTGCAAAGGAGATCGCCATGCCCACTGGATCCAGTCCCAAGCGTGAACGCGAGTACAAGGAAATCGAGCAGAAGTTCGAGAAGGAACACCGCTATCCCGGCCGCGAGAAGGAAGTGGCCGCGCGCATCGTGAACAAACAGCGTGCCGAACACGGCGAAACCAAGTCGTCGAAGTCGAAATAAGCCAAGCTGCGCCGCGGCCCAGCGCCGCCGGCGCGCCTTCATCGGGTCGACCATATCGGTTAATATCGGACAGTTAAGTTTGCTGCCGATATAAGAAATGACCCAAAGCTTTCTCCAGACCTTCATTCTCCTCTTGCTCGTGACCGACCCGTTCGGCAACGTGCCCATCTTCGTCACCGCGCTCAACGCCGTGCCGTCCCGGCGCCGGCCGCGCATCGTGGTGCGCGAGTGCCTGATCGCCTTCCTGTTGCTGCTCGTGTTCATGTTCTTCGGCCGTCACTTCCTGACGGCGCTGAACCTGACCGAAGTCTCGCTGCGCATCGGCGGCAGCGTGATCCTGCTGCTGATCGCGATCCGCATGGTGTTCCCGCATCCCGATGGCGTACTCGGCCGCACCGAAGGCGGCGAGCCCTTCATCGTGCCGCTCGCGATTCCGGCGCTGGCCGGTCCGTCCGCGCTGGCGACGGTGCTGCTGTTCACCTCCAACAGCAAGGAGGAGGTGATGATCCACGTGGCCGCGCTGGCGGCCGTGCTGGCGGTGTGGCTGGTGGTGTTTCTGAGCGCCGACCGCCTGCAGCGCCTGCTCGGCGCCCAGGTGATGACCGCCTTCGAGCGCCTGATGGGGCTGATCCTGACGGCGATGTCGATCGAGATGCTGCTCGGCGGCGTGCGCGCCTTCATCAAAACCTTATAAGCGGTATTGATGAAAACCTCGCTCCACGTACCGCAGGGCGAGCTGGCCGAAGCCGTCATGGGCATCGGCTTCATTTCCACGGTGGACGAGACGTGGCCGCCGGCGCAGCCGCGCCTGAACCGCTTTCCGGCCATGGTCTACTGCGGCCTGACGATGTTCTGCGAAGGCCACGTGGCGCTGCTGGGGGAGGGCGAGGCGCCGCCGCGGCCGATTGGCGACTGGATCATCTCCGGCCCGCGCACCCGGCCCGTCACCTCGGTCACGCTGGCGCCGCTGTGCTGCCTCGAAGTCATTTTCCATCCCGATGCGTTCGCGGCGCTGACCGGCCAGTCACCGGCCGCATTGCAGGACCGCGACGAGCCGGCCGCCGACTGGCTGGCCGATGAATGGCAGGCGTGGCCGCAGGCGCTGCGCGAGCGCGCCGGCGACGAAGCCGCGCAAGCCGCATGGATCGAGGCCTGGCTGGCGCCGCGCTGGAAGGCCGCGCGCGGCCGCTGGAACCGCGGCCTGGGCGACAGCCTGCGCCACATCGCGCGCCGCACCGTGGCCGCGACCGTGCGCACCTTCGATGTCGGCGAGCGCCAGATGCAGCGCCAGTTCCGCGCCCAGGTCGGCCTGACGGCGGCCCAGGCGCGGCGCCTGCAGCGCATGAACGAAGCCGTGTACGCCCTGCGCAGCGGTGGCGCCGACGGCGACTCGCTGGCGGCGCTCGCCGCGGAGCTGGGCTACGCGGACCAGGCGCACATGGCGCGCGAGCTGCGTGCGCTGACCGGCCTGCCGCCATCGCTGCTGAGCGAACGGATCGAATCGGACCCGGACTACTGGCCCTATCGCATGTAGGCGCATGTCGGATTTGTTCAAGCCGCGCACGCCTCGCGCGGTACAGAATCGGGCATGAAATTCACTTTCGTTACCTATGGCACCGATGGCGATACGCGGCCGCTGGTCGCACTCGCCGGTGAGCTGATCGGCCGCGGCCACCAGGTCCACCTGCTTTCCGATATCTCAGGCGCAGCGCTGGCGCGTGCCCATGGCGTTCCGTTCACGGCGCTGGCCGGCAGTATGCGAGACAGCGTGCTGCCCGGCGGCGCGCTGTCGGCGATCATGCAGGACGGCGGCGACTTCGCGCGCATCACCAGGGCTTGCGCGCAGATAGCGAAGGACAACACGGCCGCGTGGATGGCTACCACGCGCGAGGTGGCTCAGGGCAGCGACGTGCTGCTGTTCGCCGGTCTCGCCGCCTTCGTCGGCCTTGCCGTGGCCGAGGAGCTGGACATACCTTGCATCGGCGCGGCGATGTGGCCGATGACGCCGACCCGCGAATTCGCCGCCGCCTTCATGCGGCCGCGCCGCCTGCCCGGCTGGGCCAACCGCATGACGCACCAGCTCTTTACAGCCTTGACCTGGACGCTGTTCCGGCCCGCGGTGAACGCCGCGCGCCGGCAGCTGTTTGGCGCCGCGCCGCGACGCCGCATGTGGCAGGGCTACCCGGTGCTGTACGGCTGCTCGCCCGCGCTGGTCCCGCGCCCGGCTGACTGGCCCGCCAACGTCGAACTGTGCGGCGCCTGGCGCTTGCCGCTGGCGCCCGATTGGCAAGCGCCGGAGGAGTTGGCGCACTTCCTCGCGGCCGGCGCGCCGCCCGTGTATGTCGGCTTCGGCAGCATGGCCGGGTTCGACCGCGCCAAGCTGCTGCGGGCGCTGGTCGACGCCGTGGGGCCGCGCCGCGTACTGTTCTATCCCGGCTGGAGCGGCATCGACCTGTCGCAGCTGCCTCCCAACTTCCACGTGCTGCGGGACACGCCGCACGACTGGCTGTTCCCGCGCACCTCGCTGGTCGTGCATCACGGCGGCGCGGGCACCACGCATGCGGCCGCGCGCGCAGGCGTTCCCTCGGTTGTGGTTCCATTCGCCGGCGACCAGTTCTTTTGGGCCAGCCGGGTGCAGGAAGCGGGGATCGGCAGGGCACGCGGCGCTGCAAGGGTCCTCGACGGGGATGCATTGATGCGGATGATGGAGGCGGCGACCACGCCCTCGGCGCGCCGCAATGCCTGCGCCATGGCCGCGCGCATGCGGCACGAGGACGGCGTGGGGCACGCGGCGGATCGGCTGCTCGGTGGAGCCGCGGCACGATTGCGCTGAACGTCGCGCGCCGAAGCCGGGCGTTAGGCGGCGCAGGAAGAATGTGGACTCAGGCTGTGCGGACGGCGCGCGCCTTCAGCCATTCCTCGCGCGTCATCTGGTAGCGCGCGCACAGCATCTCGTACCAGGTTTCATCGCCAACGTAGCGCATGCCCAGCTTCTCCATCACGTGTGAGGAAGCCTTGTTGGCCGGATCGCAGACGGCGCACAGCAGCGGCACTTCAAGCTCCTCGAACGCGAACGCCGCCATGCGCTGCGCCGCTTCGGACGCGAAGCCCTGGCCCCATTTGTCCTTGCGCAGGCGCCAGCCGGTTTCGTGCGGGTTGCTCGGCTCGCGGCCGAGGTACTGGATGCAGCCGGCGCCGATGATCTCGCCGCTGCTCTTCTCGATGAAGCTCCACCACGAGAAACCGTAGCGCGCCCAGCGTTCCTGGACGCGCTCGATCATCGCCCAGGTGTCGTCCTCGGTGTCCGGCCTGCCCGTGATGTAGCGCATCACATCGGGGTCGCTGTTCATCGCGAACAGGCCATCGAAGTGCGCATCGCACATCGGTTCCAGGCGCAGGCGCGGAGTGTCGAGGATCGTCATGGCGCTGGCTTAGTTGTGGGCGCTGTGCTGCGCCGACAGCTTGCGCATCAGCGGCAGCGCCGCCAGTGCGATCACCGTGCAGATGATCGCTCCCACGCCAAGCTTGTTGAACAGGCTGGTGTAGATCGGCAGGGTTTGCAGCGGATCGGTCAGGTCCTTCGGCACGCTGGCCAGGTTGGCCACCAGGCCGCCCAGGTATTGCGAGATGCCGGTCGAGACGAAGTAGGCGCCCATCATGAAGCCACTCATGCGCTCCGGTACGTAGCGCGCCACCATCGCCAGGCCCAGGCCGGACACCAGCAGTTCACCCAGCGAGTAGAAACCGTAACCCCAGATCATGATCCACGACGAGGTCTTGCCGGCGACCGCGAACTGGCCGGCCACGCCGTAGATGAAGAAGCCGACCGCCACCACCGAGAAGCCGAGCGCGAACTTGGCGGCGATCGACAGGTCCTTGCCGCTGTTGCCGGCCTTGGTGTAGATCCACGCCAGCACCGGCGACAGCACCATGATCCAGATCGCATTCAGTGCCTGGAACTGCGCCGGCGACCAGTCGAACAGGTGCATGCCGAACAGCGAGAAGTCGAGGTTCACGTTACGCAGCGCGAACAGCGACAGCGAGGTCGACATCTGCTGGTAGAAGATGAAGAAGAACACCGTCTGCAAGGTCAGCACCAGCGCCGCGACCAGGCCGGAGCGCTCGCTCGGTTCGCTCTTGCGGATCAGGTGGATGAAGATGCCCAGCACCACGATGCCGGCGAGGTAGACGAAGGCGCGCGCCAGGCTCTGGTATTCCAGGATCACCGCCGACAGGCCGACGGCGACCACGCCGCCGCCGAGCACCATGCCCAGCTTGCCGTAGTCGAGCGGCTGGCGGTCCGGTGGCGAGCCGAGATGGTGGATGGTCTGGCGCATCATCAAGACATTGAACAGGCCGAGGATCAGGCCGACGCTGCACACCGCGAACGCGACGTGCCAGCCGAGTTCATTGCCGTAGGTGGCATTGACGTAGTCCTTGATCCAGGGCGTGGCCAGCATCGAGAAGGTCGAGCCGACGTTCACCGACATGTAGTAGATGGTGAAGGCGCTGTCGATCTTGGAATCGTCGCCTTCGTAATTCTTGCGCACCAGGTTGGCGTTGTTCGGCTTGAACAGGCCGTTGCCGACCACCACCACGCCGAGGGCGGAGAACAGGAACCAGGTGTTTTCGGTGGGAACCGCCATCAGCGCGTAGCCGACGGTCAGGATCATCGCGCCCAGTACGGCGCTGCGCTTGGTGCCGAGCACCTTGTCGCCGATCCAGCCGCCGATGGCCGGTGCGACGTAGATCAGGGCCGCCGCCGCGCTCCACACCAGGTTGGCGCGGCTGTCGTCGAAGCCGAGGCGCTGCACCATGTAGTACACGATCAGCGCTTGCATGCCGTAGTAGCCGAAGCGTTCCCACAGCTCGATCAGCACCAGCGTCATGAACGATCGGGTCTGCGATACAGTCCGCGCTGGCAAGATTTCAGGTTTCATTAGGTCCCCTTGTCAATATCGGGCCGCTTGCCGGTTGTGCCGGTGTCTCCCAGCGGCGATTGTGGGATGCTACGCGACAGAAAGTGAAGATGCAATGCTGAAAGGACCATTGCAGTCCAATCGGTTTGTCTGTCGGGAAACTTTACATGAGGCTATTCTCGCGCGAGTGTTAATTCCCTAACTCTTTGAATAAAAGCATTTTTTTCTTGCTGGCATGGCTCGTGCTTTTAAGCACCAACACCTGCGGTCGACGCTGAACTCGGCCGTAAAACGCATTACCCAAACCCAAGGACAAAAAATGCACAAGCTTTTGCACTTCAAAAAAATGATGGGTGTCGCGCTCTCGCTGGGCGCGCTGATCGGCGCCGCGCACGCCAACGCTTCCATCATCGCCGACAGCACGGTCGTCCCGGCCATCACCTCCGGCGCGCTGCCGGATTCGCCCGGCGCCCGCGTCGATCCGAACGGCCCGGCGGCGATGTACTCAGGCGTGGTGAGCATCAATATCGTCTACAGCGGAAAATCGTTTATTTGCACGGGCGCACTGGTCGGCAAGCGTACTGTTGTGTCGGCGGGGCACTGCGTCGACACGACCGGCAACGGCGACCTGATCGACCTTAGCCAGCAAGGCAATAGCGTGCGTGTCGTTTTCAACAACAGCGCCACGCCCGGCGCCTACACGCTGATCAGCGCGTCGGCGGTGAGCATGAATCCGGACTACCACGGCTTCGGCCACTGCCCGGTCGGCGTGGACAGTTTCTGCGTGAACGATGACGTCTCGGTGATCACGCTGGCCAAGGATGCTCCCGCCAACGCCCAGATCTACGGGATCGCCAACAACGACATGGAGGCCGGCCAGCAAGTCACGATGGTCGGCTACGGCACCTCGGGCAATGGCGTGGACGGTTTTAACGTCGCGCCAAGCTTCTTCACCAAGCGCTCGGGAGGCAATGTGATGGACCTGTTCGACCTGAACGACGAACAGGGCTTCGTGGCCGGGCACAAGGAGGTGTGGTACGCGGACTTCGACGGCAATGGCGTCGATACCTTCTGCACGATGTTCAACGTGTGCACGGCGGCGCTGGGGAACAGCGTGGAGTCTGGCATCGGTGGCGGGGATTCCGGCGGTCCGTCCTTCATCAACCTGAACGGGCAACTGACACTGGCGGCGACCAATACCTTTACTGGTTACTTCGACGGGCAGACGCCGGGGACTTTTGGCACTTACCTCGGCGGCATCGTGCTCGGGACCTACCAGCAGTACCTGATGAACGCGAGCGTAGACGCGCTGACCTTTGTGCCGGAGCCGGGCAGTTTTGCGTTGCTGGGACTGGGCGTCGTGATGCTGCTGCGTGCGCGCCGGCGTGTGGGTTAAGCCAGCGCTAAGACCATGAATACCGTCGTTCCCGCGAACGCGGGAACGACGTTCTTTATTTACTTTTTACTTGGTGCTGGTGGATTATTTGCCGAGCATCGACACGACGTTATCCGCCCCCGGCGCGCCAAACGCCTGCTGCTTCAGCACGTGCAGCTGATCGCGCACCTGCGCTGCCTTCTCGAACTCGAGGTTCTTGGCGTGATCGACCATGAGCTTCTCGAGCCGCTTGATCTCCTTGCTGATCTGCTTTTCGCTCATCGCCTCGACCTTCGCGGTCTCTTCCGACGCGCTCTCCAGCCGCTGCTTGGCCGCAGCCGCGCTGTAGACGCCGTCGATCATTTCCTTGATCTTCTTCTGCACACCCTTCGGCGTGATCCCGTTCGCCTCGTTGAACGCGATCTGCTTGGCGCGCCGGCGCTCGGTCTCGTCGATCGCGCGCTTCATCGAATCCGTGATCCGGTCAGCGTACAGGATCGCGACACCGTTCAGGTTACGCGCCGCGCGGCCCACGGTCTGGATCAGCGAGCGCTCCGAACGCAGGAAGCCTTCCTTGTCCGCGTCCAGCACCGCGACCAGCGACACCTCCGGCAGGTCCAGGCCCTCGCGCAGCAGGTTGATGCCGACCAGGACGTGGAAGGTGCCAAGGCGCAGGTCACGCAGGATCTCCACGCGCTCCACGGTGTCGATATCGCTGTGCAGGTAGCGCACCTTGATGCCGTGGTCCGAGAGGTACTCGGTCAGCTGCTCGGCCATGCGCTTGGTCAGCGTGGTGACCAGCACGCGCTCGTCCTTGGCGATGCGGTCGTGGATCTCGCTCATCAGGTCGTCGACCTGCGACAGGGCAGGGCGCACGATGATCTGCGGGTCCACCAGGCCGGTCGGACGCACCACCTGCTCGACCACGTTGTCGGCGTGCTCGTTCTCGTAATCGGCCGGCGTGGCCGACACGAACACGGTCTGCCGCATCTTGCTCTCGAACTCCTGGAACTTGAGCGGCCGGTTGTCCAGCGCCGACGGCAGGCGGAAGCCGTAGTCGACCAGGTTCACCTTGCGCGAACGGTCGCCGTTGTACATCGCATTGAGCTGGCCGACCAGCACGTGCGACTCGTCCATGAACATCAGCGCGTCTTTCGGCAGGTAGTCCACCAGCGTCGGCGGCGGCTCGCCCGGCATCGATCCGGACAGGTGGCGCGAATAGTTCTCGATGCCCTTGGTGAAGCCGACTTCGGCCAGCATCTCCAGGTCGAAGCGCGTGCGCTGTTCGAGGCGCTGCGCTTCCAGCAGCTTGCCTTCCTGGTTGAAGAATTCGAGGCGGTCGCGCAGCTCGGCCTTGATCGAATCCACCGCGCGCAGCACGGTCGCACGCGCCGTCACGTAGTGCGAACCGGGGTACACGGTGAAGCGCGGGATCTTCTGCTTCACGCGGCCGGTGAGCGGGTCGAACAGCTGCAGCGATTCGATTTCGTCGTCGAACATCTCGACGCGGATCGCGAGCTCCGCGTGCTCCGCCGGGAAGATGTCGATGGTGTCGCCGCGCACGCGGAAGGTGCCGCGGCCGAAGTCCATCTCGTTGCGCGTGTACTGCATCTGGATCAGGCGCGCGATCACGTCGCGCTGCGCCACCTTGTCCTTGGCGCGCAGCGTCAGGATCATCTTGTGGTACTCGTTCGGGTTGCCGATACCGTAGATCGCGGACACGGTGGCGACGATGACCACGTCCCGCCGCTCCATCAGCGACTTGGTGCACGACAGGCGCATCTGTTCGATGTGCTCGTTGATCGACGAGTCCTTTTCGATGAACAGGTCGCGCTGCGGTACGTAGGCTTCCGGCTGGTAGTAGTCGTAGTAGCTGACGAAGTACTCGACCGCGTTCTCGGGGAAGAATTCGCGGAACTCCGCATACAGCTGGGCCGCCAGCGTCTTGTTCGGCGCGAATACGATCGCGGGCCGGCCGCAACGCGCGATCACATTGGCCATCGTGTAGGTCTTGCCGGAGCCGGTCACGCCCAGCAGGGTCTGGTACATCAGGCCGTCGTCGATGCCCTCGACCAGGCCTGCGATCGCGGTCGGCTGGTCGCCCGCCGGTTCGAAAGGCTGGTGCAGTTTGAACGGCGAGTTGGGGAAGGTGAGGACGTTCGGAGCCGGTGCGTTTGCAACAGATAAATCAGCCTTGCCTGTCATGCTTTCAGACCTTTGCTAGAATGGTAGTCCGCCTGCGGCACTGCAACACGCAGGAGCTGCTGTCTATACAACCGCTGCGAACCCGACCAAGTTTAACACGATGACTTCCTCCGCCTCTGCCAGCCTTTTCAGCGCCATCGATATGGCGCCGCGCGACCCGATCCTGGGTATCACCGAAGCCTTTAATGCCGACACCAACCCCGCCAAGATCAACCTCGGCGTGGGCGTTTATTATGACGACAATGGCAAAGTGCCGCTGCTGGAATGCGTGCAAAAGGCGGAAGCCAAATTGATGGAACAGCAATCGCCGCGCACCTATCTGCCGATCGAAGGCCTGGCGCAGTACGATAAAGCTGTTCAGGAGCTGGTATTTGGTGCCGACAGCCCGGTAATTCAAGAGAAGCGTGCGATCACCGTACAGGCGCTCGGCGGTACCGGCGCGCTGAAACTCGGCGCCGACTTCCTCAAGCGTTTCTCGCCGAATTCGGAAGTCTTCATCAGCGACCCGAGCTGGGAGAATCACCGCGCGCTGTTCGAAAGCGCCGGCTTCGTTGTCAACAACTACAGCTACTACGACCCGGCCACCCACGGCGTCAATTTCGAGGGCATGATCGCATCGCTGAAATCGATGCCGGCCGGCTCGATCGTCGTGCTGCACGCCTGCTGCCATAACCCGACCGGCGCCGACCTGACCCAAGCGCAATGGGGCTCGGTGATCGATGCCGTGCGCTCGAACAACTTGGTCCCCTTCCTCGACATGGCTTACCAGGGCTTCGGCTCCGGCCTGGCCGAAGACGGCGCGGTGGTCAAGCGTTTCGTCGAAGCCGGCGGCCCGCTGCTGGTGTCGAACTCGTTCTCGAAGTCGTTTTCGTTGTACGGCGAGCGCGTCGGCGCACTGTCGGTGGTGGCATCGAGCGCGGAAGAGGCAGCCCGCCTGCTGTCGCAGCTGAAACGCGTGGTGCGTACCAACTACTCGAACCCGCCGGTCCATGGCGGCAAGGTCGTCGCCACCGTGCTGGCCACGCCGGAACTGCGCCAGCTGTGGGAAGCCGAGCTGGCCCAGATGCGCGTGCGCATCAAGCAGATGCGCGACGAGCTGGTCGCCAAGCTGAAGGCCAAGGCGCCGTCGCACGACTTCGATTTCGTGCGCGAGCAAGTCGGCATGTTCTCGTATTCGGGCCTGACCAAGGAACAAGTCGGCAAGCTGCGCGAAGAGTCGATCTACGCCGTGGACACCGGCCGCATCTGCGTGGCCGCGCTGAACTCGAAGAATATCGACCGGGTCGTTGACGTCATCGCCAAAGTGCTCTAAACTCTTGGCTCTTCCGGTTCGGCAAGTGTTGTTCCGGAAGATTTGATCCCTGATAGCTCAGTCGGTAGAGCGACGGACTGTTAATCCGCAGGTCCCTGGTTCGAGTCCAGGTCGGGGAGCCAGAATTCTTGCCCGCAAGGGCGCGCGCGGCAGGCAAGCTTGCCGTGCACACCGGTGCAAGCCGGATATAATGTAACAAACAATTCCCTGATAGCTCAGTCGGTAGAGCGACGGACTGTTAATCCGCAGGTCCCTGGTTCGAGTCCAGGTCGGGGAGCCAAATTTAGAAAAGCCCAGCCGGAACCGGTTGGGCTTTTTGCTTTGGAACGGAGCGCGATATGGCGAAGAAGAAAGAAGAACTCGATGAGGAAACCCTGGCGCTGATCCAGTGGTGCATCGAGGTGGAAGGCTGGCTGGTCAAGGGCGGGGCGACGCAGAGAGAGGCACAGGATCATATCGAAGAGCAGGTGGAGTGGTTCACGGACCTGTTCTATGACGGTCTCACTCCGGAAGAAGCCGCGAAGGAAGCGCTCGCCTGACGCTTGTTTGAAGCCTCGCAATTTTGTGCGGGGCTTTGGTTTATATGGCGGTCGAAGCTGAAGTTTGACCTTTTCGTTACCGCAGTGGCCAGAACCAAACTTCGCTGGAGTGCCAATAACATCCGGTGTCAGTTCCATCGATTTCGTTCCCGCAACGCAGATACATGCCCCAGCGATCTTGCGCAACGATGGCAATATGCCCTTGTCGGTTGGCGTCGCCGTAAATGCTGAAGAACGACACGATGCCGTGGCGTGAGCCTACTGCAGTCTCAGCTTGCGACCCGCTTAAAAATTTTTCCGGCTGACCTAGAAAATGGACCAGCCTTTGGCTCAACGCACGTTGCTTCGTCTCGACTGCGCGCCCCTTGTATTTGCCTGCTTTGATTGGCCAGTTGCCCGGGTTTGGATAGCCAGCACCGAGCGATGCAAGACTGAGCCGGATCGCGCAGGTATTCTCAAAATTCGGATTTTTAACGTTCTCCGGATAGGCAATCCACTGAAACAGCTCATCTCGTGTAACGCTTTGGATGTCGGGAAAATGCATCCTTAGCAAATTGTAGGGCACCTTCATGGCTTCCTCGGTCTATCCGCACAGGGAAACTTTGCTCGCCAGATCTCAGCAATCAGAGTGGCTGCGTTTTGTCTGAGTTTGGTGTCGGGCATGCGCGCGAGACTCTGGCGTGCATCTGCTTCAAGTTCATCGGGATTAGGCTTGTATTCACCCCAGCACCATTCCTTTCCCTCAGTGGCGTCGCGCACTGCCTGAATGTAGCCATGCACGAATTCGCCGTTTACCAACTGACGAAAATCGGCTGCAATGGTTCGACTGGAAAATTTGCTGTGGGGTGTCCAGTGAACCGTTTTGGGATCGACGGGTCCAGTCAGTTGTAGCAACTGCGTACCCGTGACGGACGCAGGCGTGCTGAGAGACTTCGCTGAGCAGTGTAGTGCCGCCGTGAGCACAGCGAAGAAAAGAATGTGTTGCGGTTGCGGCTTGCGCAGCAAAAGTTTCATCGTGCGTGGGATACTCTTCAGAGACGAGTAGTTTTGCAGATGAACGTTATTAAACGATTGGGCTGCCGCAAGCGCGATGCATTTATTTGGACTCGGGGCAGAGCAAAGGAAATGGGGGGGCCGCGTGCGCGGGAACGACGGTAACTATTCTGCAAACGATTGCAGTAGAGAGATCGCCGTGCCCGGCACTGTCGAGCCCGATTTTACGCGAACGCGGAACCCCCATTTTGCGTAAACAGCCGGTTACGCCGACATCACCGTGTTGTAAAGCTTGCCCCCAACCGTCACGTTCTTCAGCGCCAGGTCTTTCACGTTGTAGAGATAGAACGGCTGCTCCGCATTCGCCGGCATGCCGAAATCGCAATCGCTGATCGTCACATTGGTCACCGGCAGCACGGTCGGGCGCGGCGCCGGGCCGTTGTAGTCGGACGCGACCGCGCCCAGGATCACGATGGCCTGGTAGCACGACACCTTCTTGCCGCCCTTGGTCACATTGCCCACCTTGACGTTCGAAATCTGCACGTTGTCGACGATCGGCGGACGGGTGCGTACCGTGTCCGCACGCGGCGTGTAGTCGCAGTCGAAAGTGACGACCGCGCCCGCAGCAGTGGCCACCGTCTTCGACGCGATCGGCGAACCAGGCAGCGATGCGTAGAACGAGGGCGAGGTCTGCACGCCATTCGGAATCGAGATGTTCCGCACGTAGAAATTGCGCAGGAAGCCGCCGCGGTTCATATTGGTCTTCAGGCGGATCGCCGTGTTCAGCGGATTGGTCGCCCAGTTCACGTTCTGGAACACGTTGTCCTGCGCGTACACGTTCTCGATACCGCCCGCCATCTCGCTGCCCAGCGTGACGCCGCCGTGGCCGCTCTGCATGGTGCACTTCTGGATCACGACATTGCGTGTCGGGCCGTATTGCGTGTCGAGGTTCTTGCCGGCCTTGATCGCGATGCAGTCGTCGCCGGTGTTGAAGGTGCAGCCTTCCACCAGCACGGTGTCGCAGGCTTCCGGATCGAAGCCGTCGCTGTTCGGGCCCAGGCTGTTCGCGTGCACGTTGCGGATCGCGATGTTCTTGCAGGCGACCGGATGATGCTGCCAGAACGGCGACTGGTTCACCTGGTAGCCCTGCAGCAGCACATTGGTGCACTCGATCAGCTGGATCATCGGCGGGCGCAGGTAGTGGCCCAGGCCGAACACGCGCTTCTCCAGCGGCACGCCGGCTTCCGACAGGGCCGGCAAATAAGCGTCATCGGCGCGCCATTTGTCGCCTTCGCCCTGGATCAGCAGGCGCTGCGCCTCACTCAGCTTCGGCGCCACTTCCGCCAGCGATGTTGCGTTCAGCGGGTTCGGCGCGGTCTGCGACGGTTTGCCGTGCTTGTAGTTGGGCGAACTGCCTTGCGCGACCGAGTTGATGGTGTTGACCTTACCCTTGTAGGTCCACCAGCAGTCGTTGCTGCCTTCGAAGGGCACACCGCCCTGGCCGTCGAGGATCGCGGTCCAGTCGTCGGCGGTGAGGGCGATGTTGTTTTGGCCGATCGCGTACACCATCGACGAGTAGTTGAGGCAGTCATTGCTCTGCCAGCGCGAGACGACCAGATTGCCGTTCTCGCCGCATTTGTGGTCGCCATACTTGGCGAAGTCCGCCGGGTTGTTGCTGAAGTAGACGTGCGCGCCCGCCTTCAGGTGCACGTTCACGTTCGACAGCAGCACGATCGGCCCGGCGCAGTACCAGTCGCCGGCCGGGATCACGACGCGGCCGCCGCCCGCCTTGTGGCAGGCCGCAATCGCCACGGCGAATGCCGGGTAGCAGTCCTTCGAGCCCGGCGCGGGCTTCTTCATCGCGTCCTGTTCCTCGAACGAGATCCAGCCCTTCACGTCCACCAGCTTGCAGTGCTCGGCGCCGTATTTGGTGACGTCGAAGTCGACCTTCGGGAACTTGACGTGGTTGGCCAGCTTGTTGGCGATGGACTGCGCTTCCTTCCATGGATCGGCAGGCGCCAGCGCGGCGCGCGCGGCTTGCGGGCCGGCTGCGAGGACGACGCCGGTGGCGGATGCCGCGCGCATGAAGCTGCGGCGGCGTTGGTTGATATTTGCTTTCATGTGGTTCTCTTACTCGTTGCTGTTGTTGTATTCGGCGAGGTAGATCTCGGCCGGGGAAGGACGCGGCCCTGCGCCCAGCACGGTGGCCGGGTCCCAGCCGACTGCCGTGAGGTTGTTCCACCAGTCGTCCGAGTCGTACTGCGCCGGACGATAGGAGATGGCGCCGTGGCTGTTCCAGTCGGCCCAGGGATTGCTGCGCACGATGTGGCTGCCGATGCGCGAGTTCATCACGACCATCTTGCCGACGGTCTCCAGCGTGAATTTGCGGATAGTGCCGTTCGGCGCCTTGAACACGTCGACGTCGCCGATGCGGCAGCTGTAGCTCTCGATCGCCATCTCGCCATAGGGCGTGCAGCGCTCGTTGTGGAACCACTGGCGCGCCAGGTAGAACTTGCCTTCCTTGGTATCGCTGGTGAAGCGGCAGCCGTTGAACACCATGCCGTAGCGCGCGAAGCGGCTGGTGTTCGGTGCGCCGACGTAGGATGCGGAGCGGCCGCCCAGCTGCTTGATGTCGCAGTTGTTGAAGTAGGCGATGCTGTCGCCGAAGATGAAGTCGACGTCGCCTTCGATGTAGGACTTGTTGAAGAAGCTGCGCACCGTGCTGGCGTCGTCGATCGCGTTGAAGTACAGCGTATCCTGGCGGCCCAGCAGGCGAACGTTCTCGAACTGCGCCTTGTCGGCGCCATCGACGCGCAGGGCCAGCGCCTGGTGGCCCACGCCGGGCTTCACCGGCTGACCGTTCGCCACGCGATTGAACTCGTTCTCGAAGGTGATGCCGCGCGCCTGGAAGCCGTCGTTCTTCACCCAGACGACCTGCGTGCCGAAGGTGCCGATGGCGTCGGCTTTCGCCTTGACCGAGTCGTACATCGCGCGGATCGCGGCATCGCTGTGTGCGAACTGGGCGCCGAAGCGCTGCGCGTACTCCGGCCCGGTCACCGACGCGTCGAGGTTGGCGCCAATGCGCGTGGTGGCCGGGTCCTCGCCGAACAGCGTGATCGGCGCGCTGGCAGGCGGAACGTAGACCAGCTCGTGGTAGCTGCCAGGCTTGACCTCGATGTAGATGCGCTTGCTTTGCTTCGCGTGCGCCAGCGCCGCGCTGACCGCGTCCTGCACGCGCGTGAAACTGCGCTTGCCATCGGCGCGCGCGTGCTGGTCGACGATGAAGTCTGGCGTGAACTTTGCGCCCTTGGCCAGCGGATCGGCCAGCGGATCCCACGGGTCCACGCGCTCGGCGCCGAAGGGGCCGACCCACTTCATCACCTCGCGGTAGTCGTAGGCCTTGGCCTGCTCGGCGGTGAGCTGCGGCCGCGTGTTTTTCACCGGCTCGGCCGGGAAGGGCAAGAAGCGCTGGCTGCAATCAACCGCCTGTGCGCCGGCCGCGTTGATGGCGCCGTCCAGCTGGGCAAACTCCATCTCCGGCTTGACCGGCTGGGCGAACACCACGTCGCGGAAGCTGGCGCGCAGCGGATGTTTGTCGTCGTAGCCCTGCAGCAGGATGCGGCCCGGCGTGACGCTATGCACGCGCTCGAACTTCACGTCGGCGTAGTCGGGAACCAGCTGCCCCGGCGTGGCCTGCTCGTAGTGGGTGAAGATGTCGATCGGGCGCGTGGTGCCGCGCAGGCAGACGTCGCGGAACACGGTGCTGTCGACGGTGCCGCCGCGCGTGTCGTTGCTCTTGATGCGCAGGCCCGAGGTGGTGCCGTCCATCGACAGGTCGTCGACCAGGATGCGGTGCACGCCGCCATTGGTCTCGCTGCCGATCGACATGCCGTGGCCGGTGTAGAAGTGGTTGTGCACCACCGAGATGTTTTCGGCCGGCCCGCTGCCGTTGGCCTTGATCGCCACGTTGTCGTCGCCGGTGCTGATCCAGCTGCGCGTGATGGTCACGTTGCGCGTGGAGATCGGGTCGATGCCGTCGGTGTTGCGGGCGTCGTGTGGGGTGTTGATCTTCACGCCCCAGGCGGTGAAGCCGTCGCTGTTGTAGATGGTGACGTGGAAGTTCGGCGAGTTCTTCAGCGTGATGCGGTACAGCGTGAAGTCCTGCGCTTTCGACACTTCGATCAGGCGCGGCACGTTTTGGCGCGAGTTCTCCTTCTGCGCGCGGCGTGCGATCTGCCACCACGATTCGGTCTTGCCGTCGATGAGATGGCCGCCCTGGCCGTCGATGACGCCGTCGCCCATCACGCCGCTGCCGCGCGCGTTCTCGACAAAGATCAGCGGACGGCAGCCGCGGCCCTTCTGGTCGTTGGTGCCGCAGGTGCCGGCGCCGCGGTCGAACAGGGCCGGGTTGGTGCTGGCGTACAGGATGGCGCCGCCGTCCACCACCAGGGTCACGCCGCTCTTCAAGGTCAGCGGGCCGGAGACGAAGTTGTGGCGCTCGTTGTTCGGCGCCAGATGCACCGAGCGACCGGGTGCGCACTTGTCGATCGCGGCCTGGATGCGGGCGGCGTCATCGCGGCCGCCGACGGTATCGTCCGCGCTTGGCAGCAGGACCGCGCAGGCCGGCGGCACCACCGGTTCGCTGACGCTGCGGGTGTCCTGCGCGTGCGCGGCGCCGCTGGCCAGCGCTGCGGCGAGCAGGGTCAGGCGAAACTTCATTTTGCCTCCGGCTTCAGATAGGGCGCGATCGCGGGCACGGCGGCCTTCAGCTCCCTGGCCGCGATCCCCGAGAACAGATGCGCGCCTTTCGCGCCCACGTGAGTGCGGTCGAAGGCGCTCTTCTTCTCGGTGACGATCTCGATCTTGTTGACGTCCGACTGCACCTTGTCCAGCTTCGCCGGCGGCGGTTCGACGGCCAGCGTGTCCGCTTCCTGCTGGCCCATGGCCTGCACGACGTCATAGGTTTCGGTGTTCATGTCCAGCACCGGCACGTGCTCGCGCGCGCCGACCTTGCGGATCGCGTCGGCCCAAGGCGCCAGGTTGTTTTCGAGGTTCGGACCGATGAAAGTCCGGCGCGTCAGTGGCGTGAACAGCACCGGCGTGCCGCCCGCGGCGCGCACTTCGGACGCGTAGCGCGCCATATTGGCCGGGAACTGGGTGACCAGATCGGTGGCATTGCGCTTGCCCGGCTGGTCGTTGTGGCCGAAGCCGACCAGCACATAGCTGGCGCTGTAGTTGCCGCCGTCCTTTAGCAGCTGGATCACTTTATCCCAGCGGCCCTCGGCGCGGAAGCTGCTGGAGCTGCGGCCATTCGCGGCCAGATTGATGCAGGTGACCGCGGGCGTGAAGCGGGCGCACAGGGCGTCGCCGTAGCCGTTGTTGGGGGCGACGGTCGAGTCGCCGACGAGGATCACGCGGATCGGCGCCTGCATTGCGGCGTGCGCCATCGCCGGCAATACGCAAGCAAGGGCCGCGAGCCGGAACAGGGGATTTTTCATTTGTGTTTGAAGAGGGTTTGGCGAGCGGGACGATGTGGCCCCCGCCCGAAGTGCGGCGGGGGCCACGAGTGACTTACGCTTTCCGGATCGGATCGATCAGAAGGTGTAAGTGCCGCGCAGGTTGAACGCACGGCCGACCGGGTTGGCGACGCTGCTCAGGTAGCCCAGCGAGTAGCCGCTGTGGTTGGTGATCGGCGGACGGGCGTCGAACAGGTTCGTGATGCCGGCCACGATCTTCACGTGCGGGATGCCGCCGTAGCTGACCGTCCAGTTCACCGGCTTGTACGAATTGATGTTGCGCCAGTACTGCTGCGCCACCAGGTTCTGGTCGGTGTACTTCGAGTTGTAGGTCTGGGTGAACTGCGTGGCCCAGTCGCCGTAGGCGTAGGACAGCTTCAGCACGTGCTTCCAGCGCGGGGTGATGATCGGGAAGCTCGACACGGTGCCGTTGCTGGCGTTGCCGAACTGGCCGATGTTCGACACGTAGGCGTCGCCGGCGAACAGCTGGTTGTCGAAGCGGGTCAGGTAGGTGCCATCGAGGCCGACCTTGAACTGGCCGAAGGTGGTCTTCGGCAGCGTGTAGTCGACCGACACGTCGACGCCGGCCGCTTTCTGGCCGCCCAGGTTCATCGTGGTGTTGTCGATGTAGGCCAAGGTGCCGTCCGGGTTACGCACGAACAGGTTCTGGTAGGTCGCGAACTGGGTGAAGTAGACCTGTTCCGGCAGGTTGGCCAGCATGTCCTTCATCTTGATCTGCCAGTAGTCGAAGGACATGGTCAGCGACTTCATCGGCTCGATCACGACGCCCAGCGTACCGCCGACCGACTTCTCCGGCTTCAGGTTCCTGTTGGAGCCGGTCAGCTTGTTCAGCTTGGCGTTGCAGACGTCGGCCGCGTTGTAGCCGGGCAGGGCGGTGCCGGTGCCGGGCTGGCCGACGATGCCGCCCGGGCACAGCACCGGATCATCCCATTTGGCCGAAGTGGTGGTGTTGGCGACGGTGGTGCGGTAGCCGTAGCGGTCGAACAGGGTCGGCGCGCGGAAGCCGGTGTTGGCCGAGCCGCGGAACATCAGGAACTTGCTCGGCTGGTAGCGGAAGCTGACCTTCGGGTTGACCGTGGTGCCGACGTCGCTGAAGCGGTCGGCGCGCACGGCGGCGTCGAGGTCCAGTTCTTTGGTGATCGGGATATCCAGCTCGGCCATCAGGCCGGTCAGGTTGCGCGATGCTTCGCCGTGGGCCGGGACCGACTTGGCGTAGGTGATCGCGGCAGCCTGGTCCAGCTTGGTGTCGCTGTAGGTGTCGCGGTGCAGGTCGGCGCCGATCGCCAGCGACATGTCGCCGCCGGCCAGCTTCATCAGCGGACGGCTGATGGTCAGGTCGACGCCGGCCAGCTTGGTTTGCGAGTGGCGGTTCTGCATGCCGTCGGCCGCGATCTTGTTCAGGTAGTCCTGGCCGGCCTGGTCCTGCAGGCCGAACGGATTGAGGATGCCGTTGGCCAGGCCGGTGATCAGGCCCATGCCGTCGAAGTAGCCGCTGTAGTAGTAGCCGTCGCGCTGCGACAGGCCGTAGGTGGCGGCGGCCTTGTAGTCCCAGTCGCCGAGGTGGCCGTCGGCCAGCAGCGCCAGGCGCTGGTTCAGCTGGCGGTCGCGGGTGATGGCCGGGCCATGGTCGGCCACTGCCCAGTTCACGGTCAGCGGCACGCCTTTCAGGTTCACGCCGGGCACGACCGGAACGCCGCCGCTGTTACCCGGGTACCACTTGCTGGTCGAGGGCAGGATCGGCTGGTTGGTGCCGACCGCCAGCGCCTGGGTCGGGTTCTTGGTGGCGAAGATGGTGGCGTCGCCGCGCGAGTATTCGAGGGCGATGGTGTTGTCGTCGTTGATGCGCTTGGTGGCCTTGGCGTACATCGTCGCCTGCTTGTTCGCGTGCAGCAGGGTGCCGTATTCCTGGTCGTTCAGGATACAGGTGTTCTTCTGGCCCTGGATCGAGTACGGCGCCACGCAGCCGGAGGCATAGTAGGGGTTGGCGGCGCTCTTGTTGGCCGACGAGGTGAAGTTGGCCGGGGTGGCGTAGCCGCCGCTGCCCAGGCTCGGCGCGCGGCCGATGGCGGTCAGTTCGTCGGCGGTCGGGATGAAGCCTTGGCGGTCCGAGGCCAGCAGGCGGTTACGCTTGTGGAAGTCGCCGGTCGCGTAGAAGTTCCAGCCATCCTTGTCCAGGTCGCCGATACCCCAGGTGGCGGTCATGCGCTTCTCGTCGCCGCCGCCGCTGCGCTCGGGCTTGACTTCCTGGGCCGAGATTTCGGCGCCGGTAAAGGAGCGCTTGGTGATGAAGTTGACCACGCCGCCGATCGCGTCGGAGCCGTAGATCGAGGATGCGCCGTCGCGCAGCACCTCGACCCGCGCCAGCGCGCTGATCGGAATGATGTCGAGCGACTGGAAGCCGTCGGCGGTCGCTTCGTTGGCCAGGCGGCGTCCGTTCAGCAGGACCAGCGTGCGGTTCACACCCAGGCCACGCAGGTTGATGTTGGTGCCGGCGCCGGCGTTGGACGGCTGCAGCGAGTTCGATTCCGGCAGCGCCATCATCAGGTCGGCCAGGGTGGTCATGCCCTGCTTGACGATGTCTTCGGCCTTGACGACGGTGACCGGGAGCGCCTGCTCGGCGGCGAGGCGCTTGATGCTGGTGCCGGTCACTTCGACGCGGGTCATCGGGGCGTCTGCGGTCTGGGCCTGCGCCTGGTTGACGACGGCCAGCACGGCGAGGGCGATGGACGACAGCACGAGCCGGCGGGACTCGGCGGAATGGCGAGTGTTCATTGGATACGTCTCCTCAAATTGATAACGTCTACGCCCGGCCTTGTGACTGGCGGGTCGCAATGAGTGGAGTACCTCGCGTACTCCGTGCCGCTCGGACGAGGGCCGCTTCCGGGGATTGGAGGGCCGAGGTCCTGCTGGTCGTTATTCGAAAAGGTGCTGCTTATCCCCTAGAGAAGGTACGGGTCACGCGCTCCAGGTGGGCACGCATGGCGCGTCGCGCGTTGGCCGGGTCGTGCGCGGCAATCGCGGCAAAGATGCGGCGGTGGTCGGACAGGGTGTCGCGCCGCAGCTCTTCGGTTTGAAAGTGGTCTTGCAGCTTGGTCCACAGGCTGCCGCGCTGGCGCCACAGGTAATCCATCACGCCGACCAGCGCGCTGTTGCCGGTGGAGCGCGCGATGGCCAGGTGGAAGTTGCGGTCGGCCTCTTCGTCGTGCGAATGCGAATGGTTGTCCGTGTGGCGCTCCATCTCCTCGACGCTGGAGAGGATGGCGTCGATGGCGCCGTCGGTGGCCACACGCGCGGCGATGGCGCAGATTTCGGCTTCGATCAGGCGGCGCGCGGACAGCACCTCGAAGGGGCCGGGGCCTGCCTCGGGCAGGTTGGCCTCGGGCTGCGGGCTGGCGCCGACGTACACGCCGGAGCCGCCGCGCACTTCGATCACGCCGCCCAGTTCGAGGGCGATCAGCGCTTCGCGCAGCGAGGCGCGGCTGACCGACAGCTGGGCGGCAAGGTCGCGCTCGGACGGCAGTCGCTCGCCTTGCTTGATCTGCTGTTCCCGGATCAGGGCCTGGATGCGGTCGGCCACGATGCGGTACAGCCTTGGTTCCTGGGCCGCTGTCTCCTGCGGGCCGTTGGGCTTTTTGCTCATATCTTGTTTTAATGATTGGTCAGACCATTCTAGAGTGGTTAGACCAGATTGCGCAATCACCAGCTTCAGCTGTGCGTCAAATTTGCCACAGCTGCGGGCTTATCCCAAGATAAGAAGGCGTGTACACAGGGGGAATGGCGTATGCATGTTGTTTTGCGGTATGGTCGACCAGTTAAGAAGTGGCCGGACCACTGGTGCCAGAGGCAGTCACGCCGCGCAGGACTGGCGCAAACAAACTTGCGCCGCTATAATGCGGCCTCCATTCCCTGATAGCTCAGTCGGTAGAGCGACGGACTGTTAATCCGCAGGTCCCTGGTTCGAGTCCAGGTCGGGGAGCCAGAATGCAAACGGCCCCGCGAGCAATCGCGGGGCCGTTTTTCTTCTCTGGGGCCGCGGGCGCGGCTTAATGCAATTCCCAGTAGTCGTCCTTCCTGACCACGTTCATCCGTTTCGCGGGCGGATCGTTGTGCAGGATCACCTTGATCGCCTGTTGCATGTTCGGCCTGTACATGGCGCCGAGCAGGGCGTAGTTGCCCATGCTGTGCGCGATCAGGTGGATCCGCGTGGCGCCCAGTTCCCGGTACACCTTGATGATGAAATCCGCGATGCTGTCCTGGCTGAGTTCGGCCAGGTCGCGGTCTTTTTCGTAGCTGGGGACCTTGCCCTGCGAGGGCCAGCTGAAAAAGGCCGTGTTGGGAATCTTGAGCTGGTAGCCGAGGCTGGCCGCGCGCTGCGCCGCTTCGGTGAAGGTCGTGTTGAATCCGTGCAGGTAGATCAGCACCTGGCGTTCATTCGGGTCCGCATCTTTCAGAGCGTTCTTCAGCTGCGCCACGAAGACCTGCGCGTCGACCTCGTTCGGTTTGGTCACGCGCAGCTTGGCTTCCCAGGTGGGGAAGTATTTGTCCAGCCAGCTCGCGTTATTGACTTTCTTGAGGTAGTCCTCGGGTATCTCGACATAAATTTTTCCGTAGTGGATGGCCCGCTGGTCCCACTTCGGCGAGTAGTCGACGATCTCGCCCTGGGACAACACGGGGACGCGGTTGGTGGCGTACCACAGCTTGTACAGGAGCGGATTGAATTGCCGCGATTCCGCTTGGGGCGCCTGTGTCGCTGCCGGCGGCGGCATCTCGACAGGCAGCGGTACGGAAACGGGAGTCGGGGCCGGTGCCGGGGCGGGGGCGGGCGCCGGCGCGGCCGGGACAAGTTCCGGTCCGGTCGGCCGGATGCCGGCGCAGCCGGCCAGGACCAGGGCGAATGCCACGGCGATGCATGGGGTGAACGCGGTACGCAGCCTTTCCATATCGGTCTCCTCGCAGGGATGTTTGTAGGACACGGGCCAGCATAACTTGCAATTTTGAAAATTGCCACAAATACAATTATGAGGATGGACGGACCGGAGCACGGTTGAACCTTCCGGAAGGTCAACAAAAAACAAACTGATGTAAAATTCTTTTCTTAAATTTTTGCAACACTTTACGTTGTACCGGACTACCAGGCAGCTGCAATGATTGAAGATGATTCCTCCGACTGCTCGGTCCTGCTCATTGATGACGAGCCGTTTGCGCGGGACATCATCGCCCATGGGCTGGCGCCATGCAGGCACTCCCTGCATTACGAAAGCGACCCCGAACGCGCGATTGCGCTGGCGCGCGACGGCGGCGTCACGGTGGCGCTGGTCGACCTGCGCATGCCCGGCTGCGACGGTTTCGAGGTCACGCGCCGGCTGCGCGCCGATCCTGCGACCGAGCACCTGCCGGTGATCCTGCTGTCGTCCGAGGACAATCCCGAGGTCAAGGCGCGTGCCTTCGAAACCGGGGCCAACGACTACCTGGTCAAGTGGCCGGACCCGCGCGAGCTAATGGCGCGGGTGCGTTACCACAGCGGCGCATGCCTGGCGCGGCGCCAGCGCGATGCCGCCTTCATCTCGCTGCGCCACAGCCAGGAGCAGCTCGCGGCCAGCCAGTCGGCCCTGCACCAGGCGCAGAAGATGGAGGCGATCGGCCAGCTGACCGGCGGCGTCGCGCACGATTTCAACAACGTCCTGCAGATCATCGGCGGCAACCTGCAGCTGCTCAAGCTGGTGGGCGCCATCAGCGACGCCGCGCGCGGCCGCATCGACATGGCGCTGGCCGGCGTCGAGCGCGGCGCCAAGCTGTCTTCGCACCTGCTGGCCTTTGCGCGGCGCCAGCCGCTGCAGGCCGTTGTGCTGAACCCGGGCCGCCTGCTGCACGAGATGGACGAGATGATGCGGCGCGTTCTGGGACCGCGCGCGGCGGTGATCACCGAGATCGAGCCCGGCCTGTGGAGCACCACCGCCGATCCCAACCAGTTGAACAATGTGCTGCTCAACCTGGCCATCAATGCGCGCGATGCGATGGCGGGCAGCGGCACGCTGACCATCCGCGCCGCCAATGCCGCGCGCGGCGCGGCCAGGGATCCCGAGGTGCCGGACGGCGATTACGTGATGATCGAAGTGGCCGACACCGGCGAGGGCATGACGCCCGAGGTGCTCCAGCGCGCCTTCGAACCCTTCTTCACCACCAAGCCGACCGGCCAGGGCACCGGGCTTGGGCTGTCGATGGCCTACGGTTTCGTCAAGCAGTCGGGCGGCGAGATTGTGCTGCGCAGCGAGCCGGGACAGGGCACCAGCGTGCGCATCTACCTGCCGCGCAGCGCGGGCGAAGCCGCGCTGGAAGAAGCGCCGCCGCGACTGCCGCTGCTGGGCGGCCCGGAGACGATCCTGGTGGTCGAGGACGAGGCTGATGTGCGCGTCTCGACCTGCGGCATCCTGTCGGCGCTCGGCTACCAAGTGCTGGAGGCGCACGACGCCGCCGCCGCGGTCGCGATCATCGACGGCGGCCGCCACATCGACCTGGTGTTTTCGGACGTGATCATGCCGGGCGCGGTCAGCGCGCTGGAACTGGCGGAGGTGGTGCGTACGCGCTTGCCGCGCGCGCAGTTCCTGTACACCTCCGGCTACGCGGAGGGCGTGCTGACGCATGAGGGCAAGCTGGACGCGTCCGTCAACCTGCTGCAGAAACCCTACCATCCGGACGCGCTGTCGGCGCGCATCCGCCACCTGCTGCGGCGCGCGAGGCACGCGCCGGCGGCGTCTTACTTCGGCTTGACGTAGCGACTCGAGCCCGGCGGCGGTTCGTTCAGCACGGCCCAGAAGATGCCGAGGTCGGCGATCGCGCGCAGGAATTCGGTGAAGTCGACCGGCTTGACGACGTAGGCGTTCACGCCCAGTTCGTAGCTGCGCACCAGGTCCTGCTCTTCCCTGGACGAGGTCAGCATCACCACCGGCTGGCTGCGCAGGTTGGGGCTGGTCCGGATTTCTTTCAACACTTCGAGACCGTCGACCTTGGGCAGCTTCAGGTCGAGCAGCACCACGGCCGGGCTGCCTTGGATGCGGTCCTTGAACTGGCCGCGGCGGTGCAGGTAATCGAGGGCCTCGGCGCCGTCGCGCGCGATCACTACTTCGTTGGCCAGCTGGCTCTTTGACAGGGCGATGAGCGTCAGCTCCAGGTCGTGCGGATTGTCTTCTACCAGCAGGATTGGCTTGAGCATTGGTGTTGTACCTTTTATTCGGTCTCGGGATTCTTGGGTATGCTGAACGAGAAGGTCGCGCCTTCTCCCTGCACCGACTCGGCCCACACGCGCCCGTGGTGGCGTTCGACGATGCGTCGTACATTGGCCAGGCCGATGCCTGTGCCCTGGAAGTCTTCCATGCGGTGCAGGCGCTGGAACACGCCGAACAGCTTGTGCACGTATTCCATGTTGAAGCCGGCGCCGTTGTCGGCGATGTGGAACACCGATTCGTTCGGCGTGTCCTCGGCCCATACGCGGATCACGGCCAGCTCGCGCTGGGCGGTGAACTTCACCGCGTTGGACAGCAGGTTGTACATCGCCAGGTGCAGGAAAGTGGGATCGGCGCTGACGTGGGGCAGCTCGCCGATGTCGAATTCGATGCCGCGTCCGCGCAGTTCGAGCGCCATCTCGTCGATGCAGGCCTCGACCAGGTCGCGCATGTCGACCGTGGCGGGGCGCAGCGCCGCGCGGCCCATCTGCGAGAACGACAGCAGGTCGTCGACCAGCTTGCCGGCCAGGCGTGCCGCTTCCTTGATGTTCTTGAGGAAGCGCTGGCGCTTGTCGAAGTCTTCGTTGCCGGCCGATTCCAGCAGCAGGTCGGAGAAGCCGACGATGTGGCGCAGCGGCGCGCGCAGGTCGTGCGACACCGAGTACGAGAACGCCTCCAGCTCCTTGTTGGCGCGGCCCAGTTCCTCGGCCAGTTCGGCCATCTGTTCGGCGCGTTCCAGCGCGATGCCGAGCAGCGCGGTGCGGAATTCGACGGTCAGCTCGATCTCGGCGCTGTGCCAGGGCATGCTGGCGCCGCGGATGGTCTCGCGCCAGGCCGCGAAGCTGGTGCGCGGCGACAGCTGCTGCGGCGCGCCCGGCTGCTCCTTGTAGTGTGGGTTGCCGGCCCATTCGACCGTGTGGATCACCTCGGGCCGGAACCACAGCAGATAGTGCTTGTGGATGCGCGAGATCGGCATCGCCAGCAGGCCGCTGGCGACATCCATCATGTCGTGCGCCGGAGGATACACGGCGGACAGGCGCTCGCTGTGGAACACCTCGCCATGGCCATGCACGCCGAGCCAGCGGACCAGCGCCTGGATCTGGTCGATCGAGGGGGTGTCGCCGTAGGTCAGCACGCGGTCGTCGGCGACGATCGCGACGCCGCCGGCGCGCGCGAAGCGGATCAGCTCCGGGAACACGGCGCTCATGTTGTCGACGAAGTCGGCGCTCTTGGTCAGCCCTCCCAGCATCGAGACCATCACGCGCCGCACCTCGAGCCGGAACTGCAGCTCGGACGCGTCCTCGCGGGTCTCGATGCACAGCGCCAGGATCTGGCCCAGCTGCTCGCAGGCCGTGCGCTTTTCGAATGCGACCGGCGCCGGGCCGGCGTTGTGGCAGGAGATCAGGCCCCACAGCTTGCCGCGCACGACCAGCGACACCGACATCGACGCCAGCGTGCCCATATTGCGCATGTACTGCAGGTGCACCGGCGAGACGCTGCGCAGGGCCGCGAACGACAGGTCGTTGGCACGGCCGGTGACCGGATTCGCGGGCGGCACCAGCGGGGCCGGCTCGTAGTTGGCGTCCTGGATCAGGCGGATGCGCGACAATGTGTACAGCTCGCGCGCCTGGGCCGGGATGTCGGAAGCGGGGA
This sequence comes from Massilia terrae, assembly GCF_024753145.1. Classification (GTDB taxonomy): domain Bacteria; phylum Pseudomonadota; class Gammaproteobacteria; order Burkholderiales; family Burkholderiaceae_D; genus Telluria; species Telluria terrae. The sequence goes on from NZ_JANUGU010000001.1 coordinate 49,133, forward strand.
AGTGCTGGCCGAGGTAGGCGTGGTAGGACTCGTCGCGCGCCTCGGCGATCACGTGGCCGTGGCCGTCGCCATCGAAGCGGTACACCATCACGCGGCCGAAGCCGGTGACCGAGCGGATGTGCTGGCACGCAAGCTGGGACAGCTGCTCGATGCCGACTGACTCGTTCACCTTGAGCAGGAAGTCGCCGATCAGCGAATACAACTCGCGGAAGTCGGCAGGGTGGGCGCGCCCGACCGGCTCGAACTCGGCCAGCAGCACGCCGTCCCACGCATGGGCCAGCACGTCGAAATGGCGGCCGTTGGCGATGGTGACGGTGCCGACGTAGAACGGGCGCGCGCCCAGCGTGCCGCCGGACAGGGCCGGCGCGATGCGCGCATGCGCGTCGGCGCCGATCAGTTGCGCGAGCGACTGGCCAACCGCATCCGCGGCGGCGATGCCAGCCATCGCACCCAGGTTGGCGCTGGCTTGCAGCACCTCCAGCGCGGGCGACAGCGCCAGCAGGAAGCCGTGTGGCTGGATGCTGCCTGGGGTGCGGATCGGCTCCTTGTCGCAGGCCGACAGGTCGAGCGCGGGAGCGGGGGCTTGGGTCATGGGGGAAGAACTTGCCGAAGGCAAAACAAGCGTCACATTTTACATGTAACGCTGCAGGCGGGACGCAAAACGCCGACGCGATTTGTGAAAGTTTGCAACAGTTTTGTTTCGTGGTATATACGTCAATATGTGTAGATTCGCAACAACTGGCAAACAGGAAATATCCAGCTCCCGCCGGGAATAATTACACTGGAGGTGACGCCGAACCGTGTGACTCGAATGTCACAACGGCGTGTATTATTCGATACATTTAACTGAACCTCAGCTGCTTGAACTCCGCCAATGATTAACCGCGTTACAAACAGTTCGCCAGGCAGCGACTCGCAGCGATTCCAGTACCTGATCGCCGGCATCAGCGACTACGCAATCTACATGCTCGATCCGGACGGCTACATCACGAGCTGGAACGCCGGCGCGCAACGTTTCAAAGGCTATACCGAAGTCGAGATCATCGGTGAGCATTTTTCGCGCTTCTATACCCAGGAGGACCGCGCCAGCGGCCTGCCGGCGCGCGCTCTCGGCATCGCGCTGTCCGAAGGAAAGTACGAGTCCGAGGGCTGGCGCGTGCGCAAGGATGGCACGCGGTTCTGGGCCCACGTGGTGATCGATCCGATCTATGACAACGAAGGCCGGATGCTGGGCTACGCCAAGGTGACCCGCGACGTCACAGACCGCAAGCATGCCGAGGACGCGCTGCGCGAGAGCGAACAGCGCTTCCGCCTGCTGGTGCAGGGGGTGACCGACTACGCGATCTTCATGCTCTCGCCCCAGGGCATCGTCACCAACTGGAATATCGGCGCCCAGCGGATCAAGGGCTATACCGAAGAGGAAATTGTCGGCAGCCATTTCTCGCGCTTCTATACCGAGGAAGACCGCGCCCAGGGCCTGCCGGCGCTGGCGCTGGATACGGCGTCCAAGGTCGGGCGCTGGGAGCGCGAGGGCTGGCGCGTGCGCAAGGACGGCACGCGCTTCTGGGCGCACGTGGTGATCGACGCGATCTACGACGAGACCGGCGAGCTGCTGGGCTTCGCCAAGATCACGCGCGACCTGACCGAGAAGAAAGCGGCCTCCGACGCGCTGGCCGAGGTCAACGCGGCCCTGTTCCAGGCGCAGAAGATGGAATCGATCGGCCAGCTGACGGGCGGCATCGCGCACGATTTCAACAACCTGCTGTCAGTGCTGGCCAGCGGCCTGGAGGTGCTGAACATGCAGCGCGCCAGCAACGCCGACGCGCGCACTTTCGACAGCATGCGGCGCGCCATCGACCGCGGCGCGACCCTGACCCAGCAGCTGCTGGCCTTCGCGCGCCAGCAGCCGCTGCAGCCGGAATTGCACAACGTCAACCGCCTGATCACCGGCTTCGAGTCGGTGCTGCGGCGCGCCGGCAATGCCTCGATCGAATTCGACATCGCGCTCGCGCCTTCCTTGCCGAGCACGGTGCTGGACCGCGCGCGCTTCGAATCGGCGCTCTTGAACCTGGTGGTGAATGCGCGCGACGCGATGCCGGAGGGCGGCAAGCTGCTGATCCGCACCAACGCCGTCAGCCTGAAGCAACAGGAGGTGTCGGGCCTGGCCGCCGGCGACTACGTGAAGGTGTCGGTGTGCGACAGCGGATCCGGCATGTCGCCGGAGACCATCCGGCGCGCCTTCGAACCATTCTTCACCACCAAGGAGGTGGGCAAGGGCACGGGCCTGGGGCTGTCGCAGGTGTACGGCTTCATCAAGCAATCCGGCGGCGAAGTCGTCATCAAGAGCGAACTCGGGAAGGGCACGGAGATCTCGATCTACCTGCCGGCGGTGCACGGCAGCGATGAGGTGGACGAGGACAAGACCGAGACCGTGCTGATCGTCGAGGATGAATCCGACCTGATGGACATGGCCACCTCGCTGTTCCTGAACATGGGCTACAACGTGCTGACCGCGCCCAGCGGCAACGAGGCGCTGGCGGTGCTGCGTGCGCGTCCGGTGGACATCCTGTTCACCGATATCGTGATGCCCGAAGGAATTGATGGCATCGAACTGGCGCAATTCACGAGAAAGAATTATCCAGAGACGAAGATCGTCGTCGCCTCGGGCTTTCCGCTGCCCACGCTCAGGGAGCGGCATGCGGACATCAATGACTTCAGCTTCGTCAACAAGCCCTACCGCCTGTCCGACCTGGCGCGCGTGCTGCGCACGGCGAGCTGATCCATGAGCCTGCATATCGCGACGCCGCTGCTGGCCTCGACTGCTCTGCCGGCGAAAGATGGGCAGGAATCCTGGTTGAAGATGGAGGCACTGCAGCCGTCCGGTTCGTTCAAGCTGCGCGGCATCGGTTACGCCTGCGAGGAGTACCGGCGGCGCGGCGCACGGCGTTTCCTGTCTTCGTCCGGCGGCAATGCCGGAATCGCGGCGGCCCACGCCGGGCGCAAGCTAGGTGTGCCGGTGCTGGTGGTGGTGCCGGAAACGGCCAGCGCGCGCGCCCGCGAACTCATCCAGCGCGAAGGGGCGGACATCCTGGTGCACGGCGCTTCGTTCCAGGAGGCGAACGCGCATGCGCTGTCGCTGCTGGGGCCGCAGGATGCCTTCATCCACCCATTCGACGATCCGCTGCTGTATGAAGGCCATGCCACCATGATCGACGAGGTTGCGCAGGCTGGCCTGCGGCCCGATGCGGTGGTGCTGTCGGTGGGCGGCGGCGGCTTGCTGTGCGGCGTGGTGGAAGGGCTGCGCCGCAATGGCATGGACGAGGTGCCGGTCATCGCGGTGGAAACGGTGGGCGCGGATTCGTACGCCCAGTCGCTGGCGCGTGGTGAGCGCATCGAATTGCCGGCGATCGCGAGCGTGGCCACCTCGCTGGGGGCGCGCCGGGTGTCGGAGGCCGCGTTCGCGCTGGCCTCGCGCCATCCGGTGCAGCCGGTGGTGGTGACGGATGCGGATGCCGTCGGCGCCTGCCTGCGTTTCATGGACGATCATCGCGTGGTGGTCGAGCCGGCCTGCGGCGCCTCGCTGGCGCTGGCTTACCAGCGGCATCCCGCGCTCGCGGAGTTTCGCCGCGTGCTGTTCATCGTCTGCGGCGGCGTCACCGCCACCGTGGCCCAGCTGCATGCCTGGGGCGCCGCGCTGCGCTAGAGGGCGAAGATGATGTCCGCGATCCGGTCGTACACCGGGTCGGCCGATGGGCCAGGATTGGGCCAGTTGAGGATGTCGAAGTGGTCGTAGCCCTTGTAAGTTCCGAGGAAATTCCACACGCCCGGCAGCGCCGTGCCGTCATAGTCGCGCACCGGATGGCCGTTCGGCGCGCGCATGCTGTTGGTGTTGACCACCCCATCGTTCGGGAACCAGCTGTCGTCGATGCGTACGCGGCCGGGCGCGCTCTGTGTGTAGCCGCCCATGCCGTGCTGCAGGGCCGAGCCGATGATCCATTCCCCCGCGTACGGCTTGAAGTAGGGAATCATGTCCTCGCGCGGATACTGGTAGCGCACGTTCTGGACCGGCGCGACCAGGCGGTCGGTGCCATTGCAGCACCAGCTGCCGGCTTCGGTGGCCAGGGTGCCGATCGAAAAGTAGTAGACGTGGGGCGAAGTGCGCGCCCACAGGTTGAAGTCGCGCGCGCCGTCCGGCGCCAGTTCCCAGTTGGCCATGTCGCGGTCAAACATGTCGCGCACGGGCGAGTGCAGGTTGGGCAGGATGTCGAGGATGGCGTCGCGCAGGGTGGTGCCGTTGTGCGGCGCCGAGATCGTCACGACGCTTTTCACCCAGCCGGCGCGGCCTCCCTGGAACAGCTCGCCATCGCCTTCGCCGGCGGCCCCGTGCTCGAGCAGCTCGACCAGGGCGCGGATGGTGGTGCCGCCCTGGCTGTGGCCGATCAGGTGGATCGGGTGCCGTTCGTCCCATTGCGGGTAGAACGCGAGCGGGTAGTGGCGGGGGTTGTGGACGGGGTCGGGGGCCCAGCATTTGTCGGGCGGCTTTTGCGGCGTGCCGGGCGGATCGTACTTGACGACGTGGCTGGCGCCGTAGTCGACGCAGCCGCCCTTGATCTGGGCATAGAGCTCGGCCGCGCGGTCCCAGTTGGAGCTGATGGGGCCGACGCCGGCGGCGTACACCGCGTGCGGGCCCTTGTACAGCTGCATGTGGCCGGCAATGTCGCCGTAGCCGCCCCAGTATTTGAAGCCGGTGGCGCGAAACTGCTGGGGGCCGAAGCCGAGGAAGCCGTGGACCAGCACGACGGGATCGTTGTTGGCCGCCGCGGCAGGCCACGGCCACAGCGCGGACAGCGCGAGCAGCAGGGCGGCGGATACCGGGCGAAAGCGGGACATGGGAGGCTCCGTTCAGCAGACCACCGGTATTGTCTGGTGTGGAGCGCTGTCATCATTTGTTCTACATCTGAGAAGCGGCGGAGCGTTGTTTAAAGAAATGGGGTTCCCGCTTTCGCAGGAACCCCATTTTGTGTGAGCAGTGTTAGCTCAGTTGCCCGTCGGCGCGATAGAGCCGCCCCCGACAGCACCCTTGTCCGCCCCCGGCTTGCTTACCGTCGACACCGAAGCCGTCAACGCCGCCTTATCCGCCGCATCCAGCTTGTCGCCATTCCACACCACGTAATCGTCGATGGAATACAGCTTGCACGGCTTGCTGCTCTTGGCATTGCAGGTGTTCAGCGCGCGCGATTCCGGATCCTCGCCTTCCTCGGCCCAGGTCCAGGCGCCGGTCGGCGACACCGCGAAGGCGCGCGGCGTCAGCTTGCCCAGGTATTCGCGGTAGGCGCGCCGCCCGTTGTCGGTGAGGAAAGGCACGGCGTCGACATTGTCCACCTGCGCGTAGTCGGTCTTGGGCGGCTGCGGCGGCCCCGGCACGTCGTACAGCAACTTGGTCGGCATGCCGGCCTGTTTCAGGAATTCCTCGGTCTCCGGCAGCCAGACCTGCTCGCCGTCGCGGCTGGCCAGCATGCCGTGCGAGTCGCGCTTGAAGGCGGGGTACTCGACCAGCTTGCCTTGCCCGCCGGCCAGCGTGTAGGCCTGGTACATGCGGGTCGACAGTTCCGGCCCGAACAGGGAATCATTGGCGCCGTACATCCACAGGCTCGGGATCTTCGCGCTGGCGCCATAGTTGGCGTAGGCGCTCACCAGCTCGTCCTTCCAGTCGCAACCTTCGGTCTGGTCCTTGAGACCGCCCGCGAAGTTGAGCAGCGCCTTGACGCCCGGCAGCGGCTGGGTGCCGAGGGCGATCGTGGCCAGCCCGCCGTACGACTGTCCGGCGATCACGATGTGTTGTGCGTCGACCCAGGGCTGTTCGCGCGCATAGTTGAGTGCGTCGAGGATGTCCTTGGCCTGGCCGTAGCCGTTGGCCGTCATGTCGCAGCCATGGTCGGCGAATTTGCCGGTGGAGTTGGCGTAGCCTTCGCGCATCGGCACGATCACCACGTAGCCGCGTTCCACGAAGGCATGGGCCATGTGGTAGAAGCGGTCGCGCGGCTGGGCGCCGGGCGCGCCCGGGTCCTTGCCGTGGTTGATGATGAGCAGCGGGAAGGGCCCCGGCCCGTTCGGCTGGAATACCGTGGTCTCCAGCATGGCCGCGTGGTCGGGCCCGGCCGGGATCAGGATCACGTGCTCGTTCAGCCGGTAGTCAAGCTGTAGCTCTTGTTCAATTGCCACTCCCGGCAGCAGCGCGACAGCAGCAAGCAATGCGGATGTAATGTTGCGGACAGAAGGACGGAATCGAATCATGGACATTCTCGCTGCGGGGCATTTGTAACAAATTGCCGATCGGAATGAAGTGATTCTAGGCACCGAAAAAAAGCAGAGCAATATCCAATAGTCCAGTTCCGGAAGTAAATTTTCGCGTGTGGCGAAAATTGCTAGACTGGAAGGAAAGCGCCGTGTGGCGCGGTGACAGCCAAGGGAGGGCGTGAACGGCAATGAGCACCTATGGCCCGCGCGAATGGCATCCGGACGAACGCCCGCTGTTCCCCGGCTCTCCCTCGACTCCGGCGCATTCGACGGAGCGGCGCATCGCTTACTTCTGCGTCGGCTCGCTGGTCACGGTGACAGCGGGCCTGGGCAACGCGCTGGTCAGCGCCAACCTGTTCAACTTGCAAGGCCCGCTGGGCGCCTACTTCACCGAGATCAACTGGCTGCCGACTGCGTACGTGATGACCAATGCGTCGATGAACCTGCTGCTGGTGAAGTTCCGCCAGCAGTTCGGGCTGCGCGCCTTCACCGAGTTCTTCATGGCGCTGTATGCGCTGCTCACCGTCGCTCACCTGTTCGTTGGCGGGCTCGGCTCGGCCATCGCGGTGCGCGCGGCGCACGGAATCGCGGGCGCGGCCATGTCGACGCTCGGGCTGTTCTACACGCTGCAGGCGTTCGACCGCCCCAACCGCTTCCGCGGCATCATCGCCTCGCTCGGCGTTGCGCAGCTGCCGCTGCCGATCGCTTATGTGTTTTCCAGCGACCTGCTGCGCTTTGGCGAGTGGCGCGGCCTGTACCTGTTCGAGCTCGGGATCACCGTGGTGGCGATGGCCTGCGTATTCGCGCTCAAGCTGCCGCCGGGCGACCGCATCAAGGCCTTCCGGCCGATGGATTTCCTGACATTCGCTCTGTTCGCGCCGGGCGTGGCCCTGCTGGCCGTGACGCTGACCTTCGGGCGCCTGCTGTGGTGGCGCGACACCGCCTGGATCGGCGTCGCGCTGGCCGCGTCGATCGTGCTGATCGTGGCCTCGTTCTACGTCGAGCACACGCGCCGCAACCCGCTGCTCAACCTGCGCTGGATGGCCAACGGCAGCATCTGCCGGCTGGCGCTGGGCCTGGTGCTGGTGCGGATCGTGCTGGCCGAGCAGAGCATTGGCGCGGTCGGCATGATGCGCGCGCTGGGCCTGAACAACGACCAGCTGACCACCCTGTTCACGGTGATCCTGCTGGCCACCGTCCTCGGCCTGATCGTCGCCGCCGCCACCACCAACATCCAGCACCTGCTGGCGCCGCAGGGCATCGGCCTCGCGATCATGTCGCTCGGCGCTTTCATCGCCTCCTTCGCCAACAGCCTGACGCGGCCCGAGGAGATGTACCTGAGCCAGGGCATGCTGGGCTTCGGCGGCGCCATGTTCCTCGGGCCGCTGGTGGTGTCCCTGATCGGCAGGGTGATCGCCGAGCCGGCCAACCTGGTCAGCTTCGCGGTGCTGTTCAGCGCGACCCAGAACATGGGCAGCCTGGTCGGCTCATCGCTGCTCGGGACCTTCCAGGTCTGGCGCGAGAAGTATCACTCCAGCATCCTGGTCGAGCACCTGTCCGCGCTCGACCCGCAGGTCGCGGCGCGCATCGCCCGCGGCGGGGCCGCCTTCGGGCGCGCGCTCGCCGATCCTGCCGGGCGCGCCCACCAGGGCTTGGCGGCGCTATCGGCGGCGACGGCGCGCGAAGCGAACATCCTCGCCTACAACGATGTGTTCCTGCTGATCGCGGCGATCGCCGCGCTGCACGCGGCCTGGGTGTTCGGCCGCGCCGCGTGGGAAAAGTATGTCGAACCGCCGGCGCTGCCCGCGCCGATCCCCCAACCCGACACCCGACCTGAACAGGTGACCGACTGACATGGCCGACGCTACCCCACCCGACAATACGCGGCGCCGTGCGCTGCGCAATGGCTTCCTGTTCGGCGGCATGGCGCTGGCCGGGGTCCTGATCGTGCTCTACGCGTGGAACCTGCCGCCCTTCCACAGCGCGGTGGAGAGCACCGAGAACGCAATGGTGCAGGGACAGGTCACGCTCATCAGCCCGCAGCTGTCGGGCTATGTGGTGGAGGTCGACGTGCAGGACTTCCAGCGCGTGCGCCAGGGCCAGCTGATGTTCCGCATCGATGACCGCATCTACGCGCAGCGGCTGGAGCAGGCGCGCGCGCAGCTGCAGGCGCAGCAGGCGGCGCTGGCCAACTACGCGCAGTCGCGCTCCAGCGCCGGCGCCAGCATCGGGCAGAACCAGGCGGCGCTGGCCAACGCCGCCGCGCAGGAGCAGAAATCGGCGGCCGACCTGCGCCGTGTGCAGGCGCTGGCGGCGGACGGCTCGCTGTCGATGCGCGAGCTGGACGCGGCGCGCGCCGCGCATGCGCAAACCACGGCGGCGGTGGCGCAGGCCCGCGCCACGCTTGACATCGCGCGCCAGAATTTCAAGACCGTGGGCGTGAACCGCGGCTCGCTCGAGGCGGCGGTGGCCAATGCGCAGGCGGCGCTGCGGCTGGCCGAGATCGACATGTCCAACACGCGCGTCATGGCGCCGCGCGACGGCCAGCTTGGACAGGTCGCGGTGCGCCTCGGCGCTTACGTCAACGCCGGCGCCCAGCTGACGGCGCTGGTGCCGCCGCAGCCGTGGGTGGTCGCGAACATGAAGGAAACGCAGATGGCTAACGTACGCGTCGGCCAGCCGGTCACGTTCTCGGTGGATGCGCTGGACGGCGCCACACTGCGCGGCGCGGTCGAGCGCATCTCGCCCGCGACCGGCGCCGAGTTCTCGGTGCTCCCGCCCGATAACGCGACCGGCAACTTCGTCAAGATCACGCAGCGCATCCCGGTGCGCATCAGCGTCGATTCCGGGCAGGAGCTGGCGGCACGGCTGGCGCCCGGGATGTCGGTGGTGGTGCGCATCGATACGTCCGGGAAGGGCCGGAAATGAGACGCCTGCTGGCGATCGCGCCGGCGCTGGTGCTGGCCGCCTGCAGCCTGCCGCGCCATCCGCCGCCGGCGCCGACGCTGCAGGTGCCGGCGCAGTGGCGCACCGATATCGGCCCGGGTTCGCCGGTGGAGCGAGATTGGTGGCGGGCCTTCCACGATCCGGCGTTGGCGGATCTGGTGCGGCAGGCGCTGGCGCGCAACGGCGACATCCGCACCGCCCAGGCCCGATTGCAGGAGTATCGGGCGCGCATCACCGTCGCGCGCAGCGTCGAATCGCCGCAGCTGAACGCAAGCTTCAGCCCGGGCCGGGCGCGCGTCATCGGGCCGTTCGGCACGCCGATCGACGTTACTTCGATCACGGGCGGGGTGCAGGCCAGCTACGAGATCGACGTGTCGGGCCGCTCGGCCGCGGCGATCGAGGCGGCGCGCCTGGACTACGCATCGCAGCAGGCCGCCGCCGACGCGACGGCGCTATCGGTGGCGGCGAACACGGCGTCCGGCTACCTGACCCTGCGCGGACTGGATGCGCAGCTCGAACTGGCGCGCGCGACCCTGGTCACGCGACAGCGCTCGCTGGACCTGGCGCGGCGCGAGTTCGAGGTCGGCTACAGTTCGCGGCTGGAGCTGGCGCAGGCCGAATCCGAATTTCGCGCGACGTCGGCGGTGGTGCCGCAGCTGGAGCGTTCGATCACGCTGCAGGAAGACGCGCTGGCGGTGCTCACCGGCGCCAGTCCCGGTCCGGTCGCGCGCGGCCTGCCGCTCGGCGAGCTGGCCCCACCGATGATCGCGACGCTGCTGCCGTCCGAGCTGCTGCGGCGGCGGCCGGACGTGGCCGCGGCCGAACGCGCGGTGGCGGCAGCCGATGCCGCCTTGGCTGCGGCACGCGACCAGCTGCTCCCGTCGTTCAACCTGGCCGCTTCGATCACGCCCTATGCGAACAGCGTGTCGCAGCTGCTCAATTCCCCGTTCACGCTGTGGAGCGTCGGCGGCAGCGTGCTGGCGCCGATCTTCAACGGCGGCCGGCTGCGCGCGCAGACCGACATCGCCGCGTCCGCGCGCGATCGCGCCGTGATCGCCTACGAGAGCGCGGTACGCAGCGCCTTCGCCGACACCGAGAACGCGCTCGCCAGCATCCGCTTCCTGGGCCGGCAGCTGGCCGAAGGCGAGGCGCGCCGCGTGGCTGCCGCCGAAGCGCTGCGCATCGCGCGCAACCGCCATGCGAACGGCTACGCGTCCTACCTCGAGGAGCTGGATGCGCAGCGCGCCTTATACAGCGTGGAGAACGCGCAGTTGCAGCTGCGCGCCGGCCTGCTCGGGGCGCACGTGGACCTGTACCGCGCGCTGGGCGGCGGCTGGCTTCCCCCTGCAAAATAGCGGCGGTTCGGGCGCGCTGTGCGGCCTGCATTACGCCTACAATGGCTAATTGTTCAACCATCGATGGGGAAATCCATGATCAGGATTGGTGTGATTGTCGGCAGCACGCGGCCGGGCCGCAAGGCGCTCGATGTGGCGAAGTGGGTGCTCGATATCGCGAACCTGCGCAGCGACGCCGTCTACGAACTGGTCGACATCGCGGACGCCAGGCTGCCCTTGCTCGACGAACCGATGCCGCCGTCGATGGGACAGTATTCGCAGCAGCACACCAAGGACTGGGCCGCCAAAATCGCGCATTACGACGGTTTCGTGTTCGTTACGCCTGAGTACAACCACGGCACCTCGGGCGCGCTGAAGAACGCGATCGATTTCCTGTTCGCCGAGTGGAACAACAAGGCCGCCGGCTTCGTCGGCTACGGTTCGATGGGCGGCGCGCGCGCAATCGAAAGCCTGCGCCTGGTCATGGGCGAGATCATGGTGGCCGACGTGCGGCAGGCGGTGCAGCTGTCGCTGTTCACCGACTTCGAGAACTTCAGCACTTTCAAGCCGGCCACGATGCACGAGCAGTCGGTGGAGAAGATGCTCGACCAGGTGGTCGCGTGGAGCAAGGCGCTGCAGGGCGTGCGCCAGGCAAAGGGCTGACGCGCTGCTACAATCGCCGGCCTTGCGTTTTCCAGCCGCCGAATGACTAAGAATCATCCAACCCGCCGGGCCATGTGCGCCGTGTGCGAACGTCCGCAGGCGGCCTGCATTTGCGCGTCTGTCGTGCGGGTCGATAGCCCGGTCGAGGTGCTGATCCTGATGCATCCGCTCGAAGTGGGGCAGGCGAAGAATAGCGGGCGTTTGCTGAACCTCTGCCTGCCGGCGAGCCGGATCGTGGTAGGCGAGGCCTTCGAGCCTGGTGCGCTGGATGCGCTGCTGCATGCGGACGGGCGGCGGCCGGTGTTGCTGTATCCGGCGGAGGCGGGAGCGGATGCCGGCGCCGCGCCGATGGAGCCGTCGCGCTTACGGCTGGTCGTGCTCGACGCCACGTGGCGCAAGAGCCGCAAGATGCTGTACCTGAATCCTTTGCTGCGCTCCCTGCCGCGGCTGGCGCTGGCGGACGTGCCCGCCTCGGGCTACCGGATCCGCAAGGCGCATGCGCCGCACCAGCTGTCCAGCTTCGAGGCGGCGGCCTATGCGCTGGCCCAATTGACGGGTGAACAAGCTGCTTGCGTGCGCCTGCTCGACGCCTTCGAATCCTTTGTTGTACAACAAGCAGCGTTCGTGCGCTCCGCTTGAAATCGCATCGGGCCGCGCGTAAGATACTGTATAAACGTACAGTAAAGGTGCAGCCGTGGCAGGTGGCGAACGACATGTCGACAGGGAAGGACTCGACGAGCAGGTGATGCTGCCTCCGCGTCCGCTCGCCGCGCGCAAGGGCAGGGGCGCGGTCTCCAATATCCAGGGCAGGTACGAGCTCGACCAGCGCGAGCGCTTCGAGGATGGCTGGACGGTGGAGGAAGAAGAAGCGCCAGCCTTCCGCACCGTCGTCACGGACGAATACGCCAAGAGCATCCTCACCCGCAACGCGTCGCCGGACGTGCCCTTCAATGTGTCGCTCAATCCCTACCGCGGTTGCGAGCACGGCTGCATCTATTGTTTCGCGCGACCCACGCACAGCTATCTCGGGTTGTCGCCGGGGCTGGATTTCGAAAGCCGCCTGTTCGCCAAGGTCAACGCGCCGGATCTGCTGCGGCGCGAGCTGGCCGCACGCGCCTACCTACCGGAGCACATCGCCATCGGCGTCAACACCGACGCTTACCAGCCCGTGGAGCGCCACAAGCGGCTGACGCGCCAGGTGCTGGAGGTCCTGCACGAATGTCATCATCCGGTCGGCCTGATCACCAAGTCCTCGCTGATCGAACGCGACATCGACCTGCTCGAGCCGATGGCGGAAAAAAGCCTGGCCTGCGCGGCGATCACCCTGACCACGCTCGATCCCGAAATTTCTCGCACGCTTGAGCCGCGCGCGGCCGCGCCCGCGCGTCGGCTGCGGACCATCCGCACGCTGGCCGAGGCCGGCATTCCGGTCAGCGTCAGCGTCGCGCCCATCATCCCCTTCGTCACCGAGCCGGAGATCGAAAAAATCCTGGAGGCCGCGCGTGATGCCGGCGCAGTCGGCGCGCACTACGTGGTGCTGCGGCTGCCCTGGGAAGTCAACCCGCTGTTCCACGAATGGCTACAGGCCCACTTCCCGGAGCGGGCGGCGCGCGTGATGAACCGCGTGCGTGAGATGCGAGGAGGGAAGGATTACGACAGCGATTTTTCCACGCGCATGCACGGTGAAGGTGTGTGGGCGGATCTGATTCGCCAACGGTTTTTCAAAGCCGTCGAGCGGCTCGGCATGAGCGGCTTGCGCGGTCGCTTCGAGCGGCTGGACGTTTCGCAATTCCGTCGTCCGCTTGTGGTGCCCGGTACGCCGGGAAAGCAAATGGGCAACGCCACCGGGCAGCTGGACCTGTTCTGAGCGTTTGGCACTGCTTGTTGCCAGCGGGGCTACAATTGCGGCTCGGTTAAACGGGAAAGCGGTATGGCAGAGCGGGACGCAAGAGTGGGCGAAGTCGACATGATCGTCTTCGTCGGCGCGGAATCGACGGGCAAGTCGACGCTGGCTGCGCATTTGGCGCGCGAATTCGACACCCTGTACGTTCCGGAAATCGGACGCTTCATCTGGGAGGAGAAGAAGGGGCAACTGACGGTGGACGACTACGTGGATATCGCCGTCAAGCACCGCGAGGCCGAGGCGGAAGCCATGGCGCGGGCGCGGCGCTACTTGTTCGTCGACACCAGCGCGCTGACCACGCTGCTGCTTGGCTACTGCTTCGGCCACATCGAGCACGCGCCGCAGGAACTGCTTGGCTACGCCGACGATTGCAAGCATCGCTACGCCCACCATTTCGTCTGCGCTGACGACATTCCGTACGAAACTGATCCCGCACGCGAAAACGAAGCTTGGCGCGGGCGGATCCAGCGGCTCGTGATCGAAGACCTGGAGGCGCGCGGCATTCCTTACACGGTCGTGCGCGGCAGCGTCGCGGAGCGGGCAGCGCAGGTGCGGCGCGTGCTTCAGGCGGGCTGATCAGGCCGTAGCATTGCCGCTGCGGGCATGCTGCTTCGGGCATGCTGGTGTGGGCATGCTGCTGTGGGCGTGCTGCTGTGGGCATGCTGCTATGGACATCTGCTATAGGCATGCGGCGGTGGGCATACCGCTGTTGCGATGCGCTTGTGGGAATCCCCCTGTTGCAATGAGGCTTCGAACACACCGGTCAGGCGGTGATCAACTCTCGCAAGTGCTTTTCGATTTCAAAGACGTGCTGGTCGGTTTTTCCCAGCATGCGCAGGGCCTTGGCCAGCTCCAGCAGGTATTCGCTGTTCGGCCCGCTTGGTCCGCGCGCGGTGGCGATCTGGCGCGCGATGTCCCATTCGGTGGCCGGTCCGAGATAAGCCGCATTTTCGCGCGTGGCGATGTAGACCAGGCCTTCTTCACTGCTGCCGTCGTCGAAATGAATGTCGGTCGCAAGGCGCAGGTAGCCGTTCTTTTCGCGATGGTCCAGGTGCGCGAATTCTTCCGGTGTGACGAGGTAGGCCACGCCATGACAAACGGCGCCCGCTTCCGGAACCAGCGTCACCACGCGGCCCGGAGCGCTTTCCGTGCCGCGGTGGTCGTGCGACCCTTGCCAGAAACGGCGCGACCAACCGTCGATGCTGGCGGGGCGGCGGTCGAGGAAGGGGAAATCGGCCTTGAAGATCAGCGAGCCGTAACCGAACAGCCAGACGCTGTGGTGCCCGTCGAACTTGTTCATGCGGCGATTGATTTCGGTGGTGTTGTGCGACATTGCTGCGGTTTTGCGGATGACGAGCCAGCATTCTAGCGCCGCGCTTCATTGCGCGTGGTGACCAGCCAGCCACACCTCTCCTTACCTCCCGTCATCGACGCTTCCTAAGCATCCTTTGACCTCAGCCAGTAACGGCCTCAGCCGAGCCCCTAAGCTGGCTTGGAGCGCCGCGACTAGCAGCTTTTCCAGGACCGCATGTTGACGACGCGCAACTGTCCTGCAACGGAGGAACAAATGACGACGAGAACTGAAGTACCTGGCGCAAGATTTGCGTCGGCAAGGTCCGCCCCGGCCGCATCTGCGAAAACGACCTACAGCTTGATACAGTTGTCCGCCAACACCGAGACCTCCGGCATCGACATCAACACCAGGGGGCAGGTGGCGTTCACCGAGAGCGACGGTGGAGTCAACCGGGCCAAATTGTACGATGGGAGCACCGTGCTCGATCTCGGAACCCTCGGCGGCCCGAGCGCCGAGACGGCCGCGCTCAACAACCGCGGGCAGGTTGCCGGCTCGTCGAGCCTCGACCCGGCGGGCGCCATCATCCACGCTTTCCGCTGGAGCCAGATGACCGGCATGGTCGACCTCAACGGGCCGGGACAAGGGATCTCGAGCAGTGTCGATATCAATAGCAGCGGGCAGGTGGCGGGCAGTGCCGTGTTCGGTCTGGCGCCGGATTCGCCAACCCAGGCGTTTCGCTGGCGTCCGCGAACCGGTATGCAGGATCTCGGTGCGCTTGACGACGTCTCCCGCGCCAGCGCGCTCAGTGATGGAGGCGTCGTCGTCGGGAATTCGGAGGGCCCTGAAGGAGGACCGGACTCAACGATCGCGTTCAGGTGGACGCAGGCGACGGGCATCAGCCCGATCGGAACGCTCCCCAGCGCGGACACGACGGCGGCCGACGTCAATAACGCGGGGCATATCGTCGGCGGCACACCGTTCGCATCATCGAATGGTTTTTTGCACGCGTTCTTGTGGACGCCGCAGGAAGGCTTGCTTGACCTGGGCACCGGCAGCGGCGACAGTTCATTCGCCGGGAAAATCAATGATAGGGGCGAGGTGATTGGGTCCGTGCTCACCTTCACCGTCCTGTTCCATGGTTTCGTGTGGACCCGGGAGAGCGGGCTGATTGAAATCGGGCTGGGGCAACCTGAGGTCTTCACGCTTGCGAACGACTTGAACGCCCAAGGCCAGGTCGTAGGCGCCTTCGGCGAGCGCGCGTACGTGTGGACCCGCAAAGACGGCGTGATCGACCTCAACACCAGGCTTTCCAATGCACCGCCGGGCCTGGTGCTGCTATCGGGCCAGGCAATTTCCGATAATGGCTCCATCGTTGCAAGCGCCAACACGGGCTTGTTCTTGCTCATTCCGCATGCGCCATCCTCGCCTTGTTAGCAGAACCCGTCGTTCCCGGCACTGCCGTCTACGCGGCCTGTCTACGGATCCGGGCCTGCGCCGGGGCGACGGTCTTCGGGATAACTGTTCCGTAGATCGTCGCGGCTCACGTACTCCAGCAAGAACATCAGGAACGCCTCCGCCGCCGGACTCAATGTCCGCCCAGCCCGCGTGTGCACAAAGAAGCGCCGCGTCAGCACCGGCTCCTCCAGTTGCCGCATATTCAGCTGGTGCAGCGCGACCAGCGGCTGCGCGTACGGCAGGCACACCGTGATCCCCAGCCCGCTGCTCACCATCGCCAGCGCAGTCGTCATGAACGCGACCTCGTAGGCCGGCTTGATCGTCACCTCGCGCAGCGCGTCGTGCATGTCCGCCTGCAGCCGCTCGGTGAACTGGCCCTGCAGCGAAATGAAGGGGAACTCGCCCAGGTCCTGCCACGTCACCCGCTCGCGCGACTCCAGCGGATGCCCGTGCGGGAACACCAGCGCAAACGGCAACTCGAACAGCAGTCGCGCATCCAGCGGCGGGGCCGGCTCGCGTTCAGGCGCGATGCCCAGGTCGGCTTCGCCGGACAGCACCCGCGCGGCCACGCTTTCCAGTGCACAGTCGGCCAGCCGCACTTGCACCTCCGGATGCCGCGCTTGCCATGCAGCGATCGCGCCCGGCAGCAGCGTGCATGCCATCAGCTGCGGCGCCGCGATGCGCACCGTGCCTTTTTTGAGCCGCGTGTGCGCTTCAATGTTGGAGAGCGCACCGTCCAGGTCATCGATGATCTGGCTGAATAAGGGAAAGAGCTCGCTGCCAATCTCGGTAAGCGAAATCTTGCGCGTGCTGCGGTCGACCACGCGCGCGCCGAGTGTGGCCTCGAGCTCCTTGATCAAACCGGACAGGGCCGACTGCGACAAGTGCAGCATCTGCGCGGCGAGCGTAAAGTTCCCAGTCTTGGCAAGCGCCACGAAGGCGCGCATCTGGCGCAAAGTAGGATTCATAAGAAAATCCGATAAATCGAGCGGAAAATACTGTTTGTATGATAGTGCGTTTTGATTTTTAATGGTGGCAACAACGCAACGAAGGAAACGCCATGAAACTCGCCACCCTGAAAGCCGGCGGCCGCGACGGCACCCTGGTCGTCGTCAGCCGCGACCTCGTGACCTGCCAGCCAGTGCCGGACATTGCACCAACCCTCCAGGCCGCCCTGGACGACTGGACCGCCTGCGCGCCGCGCCTGCGCCTGGTCTACGAACAGCTCAACGCCGGCCTCGCGCCCGCCGCCCAGTCCTTCCTGGAAGAACAATGCCATTCGCCGCTGCCGCGCGCCTACCAGTGGGCCGACGGCTCGGCCTACCTCAACCACGTCGAGCTGGTGCGCAAGGCACGCAATGCCGAGGTGCCGGCATCGTTCTACACCGACCCGCTGATGTACCAGGGCGGATCGGATTCCTTCGTCGGTCCGTGCGACCCGATCGCCGTGCAAAGCGAAGAGTGGGGCGTCGACCTTGAAGCGGAAGTGGCGGTGGTCACGGGCGACGTGCCGATGGGGGCGACGGTGGAGCAGGCCGCGCAGGCCGTCCGCCTCGTCATGCTGGTCAACGACGTCTCGCTGCGCAACCTGATCCCGAACGAGCTGGCCAAGGGCTTCGGCTTCTTCCAGTCCAAGCCGGCCAGCGCGTTTTCGCCGGTGGCGGTGACGCCGGAAGAACTCGGCCCGGCCTGGCACGACAGCAAGCTGCACCTGCCGCTGCTGGTCACGCTCAACGACAAGCCCTTCGGCCGCCCCAACGCCGGTGAAGACATGACCTTCAGCTTCGCCCAGCTGGTCGCGCACGCCGCCAAGACGCGCGAGCTCGCGGCCGGCAGCATCATCGGTTCCGGCACGGTCTCCAACAAACAAGGCAGCCTGCACGGCTCCAGCATCGACAACGGCGGCGTCGGCTACTGCTGCCTGGCCGAGGTGCGCATGTACGAAACCATCGAACAGGGCAAGCCCGCGACACCATTCCTTCATTTCGGCGACAGCGTCCGCATCGAAATGCTCGACGCCGAAGGTTCGAGCATCTTCGGCGCCATCGACCAGGAGGTCGCCCGCTACCATGGGAGGAGAGAATGAAGCTCTATACCTATTTCCGCAGTTCGGCGGCCTATCGGGTGCGCATTGCGCTCAACCTCAAGGGCCTGGACTACGAAGCGGTGCCGGTGCACCTGCTCAAGGATGGCGGTGAACAGCTGTCGGCAAGCTATCGCAAGATCAACCCGAGCGCGTTGGTGCCGGCGCTGCAGGACGAACGCGGCACGCTGACGCAATCGATGGCCATCCTCGAATACCTGGAGGAGACGCATCCGGACGTGCCGCTGATGCCGCCTGATCCGCTCGGGCGCGCCCGCGTGCGCGAGCTGTGCCAGATCGTGGCCTGCGACATCCACCCGCTGAACAACCTGCGCGTGCTGCGCTACCTTGTGCACACCTTCGGCATTTCGGAAGAAGCCAAGACCGAGTGGTACCGGCACTGGGTGAGCGACGGGCTGGCGGCGCTGGAAGCGCATCTGGCGCGCGATCCCGGAGCGGCTGACTTCTGCCACGGCGAGACGCCGACGCTGGCCGACTGCTTCCTGGTGCCGCAGGTGTTCAATGCACAGCGTTTCAATATCGACCTGGCGCCATATCCGAACGTCGCGCGCATCAACGCCAACTGCACCCAGCTGCCGGCGTTCGCCCATGCGCATCCGTCGCAGCAGCCGGATGCGGAGTAAGGCCGGCGCCATGCGCCGAAAAGGGAAGGTGCAGGATCCATAGAAATTGGACCGTCACCCTCCCGGCTTGTTCAGCCACCGCACGGTACAATGCCGGTTTGATCAAACCGTCCGCCGCAATGATTCCGCAACCCATCCTCACCGCCCTCGACCGCGTGGACGCCAGCTGGCGCCCGCATCTGGTGAAGGGGCTGGAGGCAATGATGCAGGCGGATCCGCACTACCTGCCGGCGCTGGCCGCCGACCACTACCTGCCGACCGACAACCGCCTGTTCGCCGCCTTCGCGCTGCCCTTGAACCAGGTGCGCTACGTGCTGGTGGGCGAGGGGCCTTATCCGCGCGTCGAAAGCGCCACCGGCGTCTGCTTCATGGACGGCGCGGTCGGCGAACTGTGGTGCGACGACGGGCTCTCGAAAGCGGTCAACCGCGCGACCTCGTTGCGCAATTTTATGAAGATGCTGCTGGTCGCGGATGGCAAATTGCAGGCCGACAATTGCGGCGGCCCGGCCATGGCGCCGGTTGCGGCCGCGGCACGCAGCGACGGCAGCATCCAGACCCTCGCCGCGCTGCAGCACAACCTGACCGCCCACGGCTTCCTGCTGCTGAACGCCGCACTGGTGTTCCGCCCGCACGTGGCCCCGGCGATCGATGCCCGGGCCTGGCAACCATTCCTGCAGACAGTTTTGCAAGTGCTGTCCGCCCAGCCCCAGCCGCCCACTCTGATCCTGTGGGGCAAGATCGCCGAGCAACTGAAGAAGCTCCCCGAGACCGCCGCCTTCCCGCAGTCCTGCGCCGAGCACCCCTACAACCTGTCCTTCATCCGCCACGAAGGCATGCAAAAGCTGTTCGGCCCGCTGCAACTGCTGCGGGCTCGCTAGAGGAAAAACAGGGAAGAAGCGCTGGAAGGGGAAACGGTGGCCGCCAAGACACGGCCAGCCAAATGCGCTATACTTGACTAAATTATTCAACTAATCGGGTTTTCGCAACGGCCTTGGCCGGCACCCGATCGGTTAAAGAAGGGCAATATTCTAACATCAACCGGGGTTGTGATGCGTCTGACCACCAAAGGCCGTTTCGCTGTTACTGCGATGATCGATCTTGCACTGCGCCAAGGCAAGGGCCCGGTCACGCTGTCGGGCATCAGCCAGCGCCAGGCTATCTCGCTGTCCTACCTGGAGCAGCTGTTCGGCAAGCTGCGCCGGCATGAAATCGTCGAATCGATCCGCGGCCCCGGCGGCGGCTACAGCCTGGCCCGCGCGGCCGAGAAGGTGACCGTGGCCGACATCATCATCGCGGTGGACGAGCCGATCGACGCCACCCAGTGTGGCGGCAAGGAAAACTGTCACGGCGCGGATGCCACCACCGGCACGCGCTGCATGACCCACGAACTGTGGGCCACGCTGAATGAAAAAATGGTCGATTACCTGGACTCGGTGACCCTGCAGGACCTGGTGGATCAGCAGAAACAGAAAGAACAACAGAACGTCGTGGTGGTGCACCGCAACAGCCACGTCGCCGTCGGACAAGATTGATTGGAGTGAACTGATGAACGCGCCCCTGGACAAGCAGCAAATCGAAAAGAGCTTCGCGACCGCGCCGCATTTCCCGGTCTATATGGACTATTCGGCCACCACGCCGGTCGACCCGCGCGTGGCCGACAAAATGATCCCCTTCCTGCGCGAGCAGTTCGGCAACCCGGCTTCGCGCAGCCATGCCTACGGCTGGAGCGCCGAGGCGGCGGTCGAAGAAGCGCGCGCCAACGTCGCCGCGCTGGTCGGCGCCGATCCGCGCGAGATCATCTGGACCTCCGGCGCCACCGAGTCGAACAACCTCGCGCTCAAGGGCGCTGCCAATTTCTACAAGACCAAGGGCAAGCACATCATCACGGTCAAGACCGAGCACAAATCGGTGCTCGACGTGGTGCGCGAGCTGGAACGCCAGGGCTTCGAAGCGACCTATCTTGAGCCGCAGGACAATGGCTTGGTCACCATCGAGCAGCTGGAAGCGGCGATCCGCCCGGACACCATCCTGGTCTCGGTCATGCTGGTCAATAACGAGATTGGCGTGATCCAGCCGATCGCCGAAATCGGTGAGCTGTGCCGCAAGAAGGGCATCATCTTCCACTGCGACGCGGCCCAGGCGACCGGCAAGGTGGCGATCAACCTGGAGCAGCTGAAGGTCGACCTGATGACCTTCACCGCACACAAGACCTACGGCCCGAAAGGCGTCGGCGCCCTGTACGTGCGCCGCAAGCCGCGCGTGCGCCTGGAAGCGCAGATGCACGGCGGCGGCCACGAGCGCGGCCTGCGTTCGGGCACGCTGCCGACCCACCAGATCGCGGGCATGGGCGAAGCCTTCCGCATCGCCAGGGAAGAGATGGACAGCGAAATCGGCCGCATCCGCGCACTGCGCGACCGCCTGGCCAAGGGCCTGCTGGAGATCGAAGAGGTCTACATCAACGGCGACATGGAGCACCGCGTGCCGCACAACCTGAACGTGTCGTTCAACTTTGTCGAGGGCGAGTCGCTGATCATGGCGGTCAAGGACATCGCCGTGTCGTCCGGTTCGGCCTGCACCTCGGCCAGCCTGGAGCCGTCCTACGTGTTGCGCGCGCTCGGCCGCAGCGATGAACTGGCACACAGCTCGATCCGTTTCACTATCGGCCGCTTCACCACCGAGGAAGACATCGACTTCGCCGTCAAGCTGCTGAAGGAAAAAGTCGGCAAGCTGCGCGAACTGTCGCCCCTGTGGGAAATGTACAAGGACGGGATCGACATCAGCTCGATCCAATGGGCCGCCCACTAAAACGTATTTTAAATTCAGGAGCATCAAAATGGCATACTCGGACAAAGTGCTGGACCACTACGAAAACCCGCGCAACGTGGGTTCCTTCGAAAAGGGCGATGACGCCGTCGGCACCGGCATGGTCGGCGCCCCGGCCTGCGGCGACGTGATGAAGCTGCAGATCAAGGTCAACGAACAGGGCCTGATCGAGGACGCGAAGTTCAAGACCTACGGCTGCGGCTCGGCGATCGCTTCGAGCTCGCTGGTGACCGAATGGGTCAAGGGCAAATCGCTCGACCAGGCGCTCGCCATCAAGAACACCCAGATCGCCGAAGAACTGGCGCTGCCGCCGGTGAAGATCCACTGCTCGATCCTGGCGGAAGACGCGATCAAGGCCGCCGTGGCCGACTACAAGGCCAAGCACCCGGACGCCTGAGCAGAGAGGTAAGACATGGCAGTGACACTGACCGAAAAAGCAGCGAAGCACATCAACCGCTACCTTGAGCGTCGCGGCAAGGGCGTCGGCCTGCGTTTCGGCGTGCGCACGACCGGCTGCTCGGGCCTTGCCTACAAGCTCGAGTACGTGGACGAGGCGGCGCCCGAAGACAATGTGTTCGAGTCGCACGGCGTGAAGGTATTCGTCGATCCGAAAAGCCTGCCCTACATCGACGGCACGGAGCTCGACTTCGCGCGCGAGGGCCTGAACGAAGGCTTCCGCTTCAACAACCCGAACGTCAAGGACGCTTGCGGCTGCGGCGAGAGCTTCCGTATCTGAGCCCGACGCCGATGCAGAATCATTTCGAGCTGTTCAACCTGCCGGCCAAATTCGAGATCGATATGCCGTCCCTCGACGCCGCCTACCGCGAAGTCCAGGGGCGCGTGCATCCGGACCGCTTCGTCAACGCCAGCGACACCGAAAAGCGGGTCGCCATGCAGTGGGCGACGCGCGCCAACGAGGCCTACCAGACGCTCAAGAACCCGCTCAAGCGGGCGCGCTACCTGGTCGAGCTGAACGGCATCGACCTGCAGACGGAATCGAACACGGCGATGCCGATGGACTTCCTGATGCAGCAAATGGAATGGCGCGAAGCGCTGGACGATGCGCGCGCCGGCAAGGACGCCAAGGCGCTCGACGACCTCGACGCGCAGCTCAAGCGCGAGCGCAAGGAGCGCCTGGTCCGCATCGGCCGCGAGCTCGACGACGGCCGCTACGAGCAGGCGGCGCAGGACATCCGCGCGTTGATGTTCCTCGATAAATTCGGCGACGAGGTCCACTACGCATTCGAGGCCCTGGAAGGCTGAATCGCGGCGCGCGCCGCGCGGCCGCCACCACAAGAAGAAAACAGGTAACACCAGATCATGGCACTCCTCCAAATCTCCGAACCGGGCATGTCCACCGCGCCGCACCAGCACCGGCTGGCGGTCGGCATCGACCTCGGCACCACCAACTCGCTGGTCGCGACGGTCCGCAGCGGCATCCCGGAAGTGCTCAGCGACGAGGATGGCCGCGCGCTGCTGCCATCGGTCGTGCGTTACCTGCCCAACGGGCACGCCAACATCGGCTACAAGGCGATGGCGGCGCGCACCACCGATCCGAAGAACACCGTGGTCTCGGTCAAGCGCTTCATGGGCCGCGGCCTGAAGGACATCGCGCACGCCGAGAACATGCCTTACGACTTCGTCGACGAACCCGGCATGGTCCAGTTGCGCACCGTGGCCGGCGTCAAGAGCCCGGTCGAGGTGTCGGCGCAGATCCTGGCGACGCTGCGCCAGCGCGCCGAGGACTCGCTCGGCGACGAGCTGGTGGGCGCCGTGATCACGGTGCCGGCCTATTTCGACGACGCCCAGCGCCAGGCCACCAAGGACGCCGCCCAGCTCGCGGGCCTGAACGTGCTGCGCCTGCTGTCCGAGCCGACCGCCGCCGCCATCGCCTACGGCCTCGATCATGGCAAGGAAGGCGTGTACGCGGTGTATGACCTCGGCGGCGGCACCTTCGACATCTCGATCCTCAAGCTGACCAAGGGCGTGTTCGAAGTGATGTCCACCGGCGGCGACTCCGCGCTCGGCGGCGACGACTTCGACCAGCGCCTGTTCTGCCACATTCGCGAGGAGGCGAAGCTCGCGCCGCTGTCGGAAGAAGACACCGCGACCCTGATGGTCAAGTCGCGCCAGGCCAAGGAGCTGCTGTCGACGAACGACGAGACCTCGGTCGAGGCGATCCTCAAGTCGGGCGAGATCGTGCAGGTGACCGTCACCGCGGAGACCTTCGCCGACATCACCAAGCACCTGGTCGCCAAGACCATCAACGCCATCCGGAAGGCGATGCGTGACGCGAACGTGTCGGTCGAGGACGTCGACGGCGTGGTGATGGTGGGCGGCGCGACCCGCATGCCGCACGTGCGCCGCGCGGTGGGCGAATTCTTCCACACCATCCCGCTGGCCAACATCGACCCGGACAAGGTGGTGGCGCTGGGCGCCGCGATCCAGGCCAATCTCCTGGCCGGCAACCGCGCGCCGGGCGACGACTGGCTGCTGCTGGACGTGACCCCGCTCTCGCTCGGCATCGAGACCATGGGCGGCCTGGTCGAGAAGATCATCCCGCGCAATTCGACGATCCCCTGTGCCCGCGCGCAGGAATTCACCACCTTCAAGGACGGCCAGACCGCACTGGCGGTGCACGTGGTGCAGGGCGAGCGCGAGCTGGTGTCGGACTGCCGTTCGCTGGCGCGCTTCGAGCTGCGCGGCATCCCGCCGATGGCGGCCGGCGCGGCGCGCATCCGCGTCACCTACCAGGTCGATGCGGATGGGCTGCTGTCGGTGTCGGCGCGCGAGACGCGCTCCGGCGTGGAAGCGTCGATCACGGTCAAGCCTTCGTACGGGCTGTCGGACGACGTGGTCGCGCGCATGCTGCAGGATTCGTACACCTCGGCGTCAGTCGACATGCAACTGCGCGCGCTGCGCGAAGAGCAGGTCGAGGCCGAGCGCATCATCCTGGCCACGCAGTCGGCGCTGGATGGCGACGGCGACCTGCTCACGCTGGACGAGCGCACCGAAATCGACGGCATGATGATGACCGTGCGCGAGACGCTGGCCAAGTCGAACGACGACGCCACCGACGCCGCGGCGCGCCAGAACGCGCTGCACGACGCGGTGCAGTCGCTGGCCCGCGGCACCGAGGATTTCGCCGCGCGCCGCATGGACAAGAGCGTCCGCAGCGCGCTGGCGGGCAAGTCGCTGGATCAGGTGTAAATTTAGTTAGCCGTTAAACCGTCGTTCCCGCGCAGGCGGGAACCCATAGACCGCCAGCTAAGCCGCCTCAGCATGGGTTCCCGCCTTCGCGGGAACGACGTGCTAAAGCTAACAAAATAATGAGGTAACAGAAGTGCCACAACTCGTATTCCTGCCCCATCCCGTGTTCTGCCCCGAAGGCGCGGTGGTCGAAGCGCCGACCGGCCAGTCGATCTGCGACGCCATGCTCGCCAACGACATCGAAATCGAGCACGCCTGCGACCGCGTGTGCGCCTGCACCACTTGCCACGTGCTGGTACGCGAAGGCTTCGACTCGCTCAACGAGCCCGAGGAAAAGGAAGAGGACATGCTCGACAAGGCCTGGGGCCTGGAAGCCGTCTCGCGCCTGTCCTGCCAGGCCATCGTCGGCACCGAAGACCTGGTGGTCGAGATCCCGAAGTACACCATCAACCACGCGGCCGAAAAGAACCATTGAAGGGTGCTGCCATGAAGTGGACCGACATCTCCAGCATCGCCGAAGCCCTGTACGACAAATACCCGGACGTCGACCCGGCCGGCGTGCGCTTCGTCGACCTGCACAACTGGGTGGTCGAGCTGGATGGCTTCGACGACGACCACTCGCGCGGCGGCGAAAAGATCCTCGAGGCGATTCAACAGGCGTGGATCGATGAAGCGGCCTGACAAGAAAACGCAAGCGCCGGAGCTGCCGCCGGAAGTCCGTCCCGGCCAGTCGGTCGAGCTGCTCAAGGAACTGCACATCCTGACCCGCGACGGCAAACTGAATCAGGACAGCCGCCGCAAGCTCAAGCAGGTCTACCACCTGTACCAGTTCATCGAGCCGCTGCTCAAGGACGTGTTGGCCGAGCACCCGGGCGTGACCCTGGTCGACCATGGGGCCGGCAAGTCCTACCTCGGCTTCATCCTGTACGACCTGTTCTTCAAGGGCCTGCACGACGGCTCGCACATCTACGGCATCGAGACGCGTGAAGAGCTGGTGCAGAAGTCGACCGAGCTGGCGCAGCACCTGGGCTTCGGCGGCATGTCCTTCCTGCCGCTGTCGGTCGCGGAATCGACCACCTCAAGCGAGCTGCCGCCGACCATCGACGTCGTCACCGCGCTCCACGCCTGCAATACCGCGACCGATGATGCGATCGACTTCGCCCTCAAGAAGGAGGCCAAGTACATCGTGCTGGTGCCGTGCTGCCAGGCCGAAGTCGCCTCCGTGCTGCGCAAGAACAAAGGCGGCCAGCTGGGCCGCAACGTGCTCACCGAGCTGTGGCGCCACCCGATCCACACGCGCGAATTCGGCAGCCAGGTCACCAATGTGCTGCGCTGCCTGCAGCTGGAGGCGCACGGCTACCAGGTCAACGTGACCGAACTGGTGGGCTGGGAGCACTCGATGAAGAACGAGCTGATCGTCGCCACCTACAAGAACCTGCCGCGCCGCCGACCCGCGGAGCGGCTGCATGAAGTGCTGTCGACGCTGGGACTGGAAGAGATGGACCAGCGCTTCTATACCGGACAGGCATCGCAATCCGAGCCTGCCACGCAAACGGAATAAACGATTATGAGCAATAGCGAAAACTGGATCGACCTGCGCAGCGATACCGTCACCCATCCTTCCGACGCGATGCGCGCCGCGATGGCCGCTGCTCCTGTCGGCGACGACGTCTACGCCGACGACCCCACCGTCAACCGCCTGCAGGACTACGCCGCCGACCTGTTCGGCTTCGAGGCCGGCCTGTTCGCGCCGTCCGGCACCCAGACCAACCTGATCGCGCTGATGACGCATTGCGGCCGCGGCGACGAGTACATGGTTGGCCAGGAAGCGCACACCTACAAATACGAAGGCGGCGGCGCCGCGGTGCTGGGCAGCATCCAGCCGCAGCCGATCGCCAACCAGCCGGACGGCAGCATCGCGCTGGCGGACATCGAGGGCTACATCAAGCCGGCCGACGATCACTTCGCGCGCACCCGCCTGCTGGCGCTGGAGAACACCATCGGCGGCCGCGTGTTGGGCCAGGATTATATGCGGGCCGCGACGTCGCTGGCGCATGCCAAGGGCCTCGCCGCCCACCTCGACGGCGCGCGCGTCTGCAACGCGGCGGTCAAGCTTGGCGTCAGCCTGCGCGATGCGACGGCCGGTTTCGACAGCGTGTCGGTGTGCCTGTCGAAAGGCCTGGGCGCGCCGGTCGGTTCGGTGCTGCTCGGCTCGAAGGACTTCATCGAGCGCAGCCGGCGCTGGCGCAAGATGCTGGGCGGCGGCATGCGCCAGGCCGGCATCATCGCGGCGGCCGGCATCTACGCGCTGGAGCACAATGTGCAGCGCCTGGCCGAAGACCACGACAACGCGGCGCAGCTGTCCGCAGGCCTTGGCGAAATCGAGGGCCTGAAGGTGACCACGCCGCAGACCAACATCTTCTACGTCGGCATGCCGGCCGCCGCTTGCGAGCCGCTGCGCGCGCACCTGGAGCGCCAGCAGATCCGTGCCTCCATCGGCCCGCACACGCGGCTTGTCACGCACCTCGATATCTCGCGCGAAGACGTCCAGCGCACCATCGGCGCGTTCAAGTCCTTCTTCAAGGATTTCAAGGTTTGATGAACGAGGAGGGCGTCCGCCTGGCCAAGCGCGTGGCGGCCATGCTGCCGTGTTCGCGCGCCGAGGCCGAGCGCTATATCGCGGGCGGCTGGGTGACGGTCGATGGCGAAGTGGCCGAAGATCCGGCCACGCGCGTGACGGAGCAGCAGCTCGTGGTTCTGCTGGCCGGCGCCACCGCGGATGAAATCGCGCCGGTCACAATCCTGTTGCACAAGCCGGCCGGCCTCGATGCCGCAGCCGCGCTTGAGCTGGTCTCGTCCGGCACACAGGAGGGCCGCGAGCGCTTCCTCAAACGCCACCTGAACAAGATTGAACCCGTCCTGCCGCTGGAAGATGCGGCCAGCGGTTTGATGGTGTGTACGCAGGACTTTCGCATCGTGCGCAAGCTGGTCGAAGACGCGAGCCGCATGGAGCAGGAATTCGTGGCGCAAGTTACTGGCGCTATCGCCGATGGCGGGCTGGCATCACTCAATCGCGATGCGGTCAAGGTCAGCTGGCAGAGCGAAGGCCGGTTGCGGATCGCAGGGAAGGGCATCAAGCCGGGGCAGATCGCGAAGATGTGCCGCAGCGTCGGCCTGGAGCTGGTGAGCTTGAAGCGTTTGCGCGTCGGGCGGGTGTCGCTGTCGAAGCTGCCGGAAGGCCGCTGGCGCTACCTCGTCGAATCTGAGCGTTTCTAAGCACTCCGTCGTTCCCGGCACTGCCGGAAACGACTCCCCGCGCAGGCGGGGACCCATGCTGAGCTCACTGGCCTGCGGCGCTGTGCTGCGACAACGCGTGCGGTCTATGGGTTCCCGCCTGCGCGGGAACGACGTTGTTTTATTGACGGGTCTTTTTAGGCAGCGACACCAGCCGCGTCCCCGCCAGCCGGTCATGCAGGAACTGCCGGTCCTTGTCGAAGAACGCTGTCGCGCCCCATCCCACCATGCCGATCAGGAGCGCAATCGCGATCTGTGATTTGTCGTGCAGCCCGGCGGCCCAGCACACCAGCAGCGCCGGCAGGAACCAGCCCCAGGCCAGCAGGTAGCGGATCGCCGCGACGCCGAACGGCACCTTGGCATGCCCCGGCTGCACCAGCCTGATGCGCCAGGTCTTCATGGCCAGCGTATGGCCGCTGTCGGTCCAGCACCAGACGAAGTAGGCGGCGGCGACCAGGAACAGGAACACGTTGCGCCCGTACTGGAAAATCGGCTCGTGCCGGTTGGCGGTGGCCAGCATGTACGCAGCGGTCGCGAGCATCTCGACCGAGAGCAGCAGGAACACTTCGTAGACCATCGAGATGACCCGCCGCTTGACGGTCGGGGTGTCGCTCGCTGCTGGGTTACTGGCCATTGGATGCGGGGACGGCCGGCGCGCTGGCCGGAAGAGGAGGTGTCGTCGGAGAAGGCTGCGCTGCCGCTGCGGAAGCCGCAGGCGTCTGCGCAGCGGCAGGTGCCGGTGCCGGTGCAGGCGCCGGGACGCACGGCGGCGTTGCCGATACCTTGTTCTTGATCTTGCCCGCCGGGCAGCTGGACGCGCCTGAATGCAGCGGCGAGGCATGCGTGCCCGTGGCCGCGGCCATGCCCTGCTTGCGGGCGGCGGCGGCTTCGGCCAGCTTGTGCTTCTGGTCGTCCGGCAGCTGTTGGTAGCTTTCCCAGGTGGCGGTCTTTTCGCCCGGCGCCAGCTTCTTGGTGCGCTTGTAGGTGTCGCGCGCCAGCTTGCGTTCGGCCGGCGTCAGGCGCACCCATTCGCGCATGCGTTCCTGGATGCGGGCTTGTTCATCGGGCTTGAGCGAGGCGAAGTGGTTCGACATCTCGAGCCACTTCTGCTTGCGCACGCCGTTCATCTGGTCCCACTCGGTGGCCAGCGGCGCGAGCGCGGTGCGCTGGGCAGGGTTGAGGTCCTTCCACAGCGGTTTTTCAGCCATCTTGGCGGGCGCCTTGACCACCCCGTGGGTGACGCCATGCGCGGGCGCGCCGGCCACCGGCGCAGCGGCGGCGGGCGGCTTGGCGGCGGGACCGGTTTGCTGGGCCATGGCCCAGGCGGCCCCGGCGGCCAGCGCAAGCGCGGTCGAGCAGGCGATCAGGGCGCGACGCAAACCGCTTGCCCTCATTGCGCGGCAGGCTGCGGGGCCTTGCCCTGTGCCTGGGACGCGAGATAGGCGTTGAAGCCGTGGTCGGTGTAGGCGGTCAGCGGCAGCTCGTCCGACAGGACGGCCGCATCCAGCTCGGCCAGCTCGGAAATGCGCTGTTGCTGCTCGTACTGGTACAGACCGGCCAGGCCGAACACGGCCGCCAGCAGCGGCACCGCCACCGCGACCCGCCCGAGGCCGGACATCGACAGCAGGGCGTGCATGTTCAGCAAGGGGCGAGCCTGGGCCTTGCGTACCGGCGCATCGGCCTTCTTGCGGGCGAGCGCGCGGGCGCGCGCGGCGGCGAGCCGTTCGCTGGTCGAATCGGGCAGGGCATCAAGATTTTCGTTGAGCGCGTGGCGAATCTTGTACGCCAGGTTGATGTCGTCCGTGTTCATAATTTAATTCCCTTGGCCTTGAGGGCTTCCGCGAGGGTGTGTGTAGCGCGAGAGCAATGCGTCTTTACGCTGCCCTCGGAAACGCCCATCGCCTCGGCCGTTTCGGCCACATCCATGTCCTGCCAGTAACGCATCAGGAAGGCTTCGCGTTGACGCGCCGGGAGTTTTTGTACTTCGTTTTCGATCAGGCGCAAGGTTTCGGCCCGTTCGACCTGGTCGGCGCTGGACTCGGCAGCGGCCGTCCCTTCCTCGGCTTCATATGATGCAAGTATATCAAAGTCCTCGTCCTCGTCGTCCCGCCGGCCCAGGCCGGAGAACAGGCTGACCCAGGTGTTGCGCACCTTTTCGCGTCGGAAATAATCGAGGATGGTGGTCTGCAAGATGCGCTGGAACAGCATCGGCAGTTCGGCGGCCGGCTTGTCGCCGTATTTCTCGGCCAGCTTGATCATCGCGTCCTGCACGATGTCCAGCGCCGATTCGTCCTTGCGCACCGCATACACGGCTTGCTTGAAGGCGCGCCGTTCGACATTCGCGAGGAAGTCGTTGAGTTCTTTGTCTGTTGCCATGCGATGAAGGGGTGCGCCGAGGGTCCGGCCTGTGGCTTTGGGGAAAACTATCGAATCGTAGCAAAATTTGCAGGTATATGCACCCGTCCGGCACAGGGCGCGTGCTGTAAAAAAATAATCGGGGCCGCATGGAATAATGCGCATCCGGATACGTTCACCCAGGTAAGCGCCCATTTTCCACCCTGTCTTACCAAGGAGATTCCATGAAACGCAGCACCCTCGCGCTCCTGCTGGCCTGCGCCGGCGGCGCCACCGGCAACGCCTTCGCCGGTCCCGCCCTCGACGCCGCCCAGGCCCATTTCGCCGCCATCGGCAGCGCCGACCACGCCGCCATCGTGCGCGACTATGCGGACAATGCGCGCCTGACCTGGGTCGGCGGCCCGCTCGACGGCAGCTATGACGGTCCGGCCGCCATCGGCGCCGTGTGGGACAAGTTCGGCGCCGCCGCCGGTCCGGTCCGGGTCAGCGTGATGGGCATCGCCGAATCGGCCAATCCGAAGGGCGCCACTGTGGTGGCCGGCGTGCAGTTCGAGGGCAAGATGCAGGTCAAGGTGCGCTACGTGCTCACCTACCGCGACGGCAAGCTGGTCAAC
This sequence comes from Massilia terrae, assembly GCF_024753145.1. Lineage (GTDB taxonomy): Bacteria > Pseudomonadota > Gammaproteobacteria > Burkholderiales > Burkholderiaceae_D > Telluria > Telluria terrae. The sequence continues at coordinate 80,048 of NZ_JANUGU010000001.1, forward strand.
GAGACCTGGCAGGTCGATCCCAAGCTGGCCCCCGCTTCCTACTGAGCCGGCGCGGAGATGAGCCAGATGCGCGGCGATGCAGCCGATCACCTGCTGGCCTGCGTGCCGCGCCTGCGCCGCTACGCGCGCGCCCTGGTCGGCGAGCGCGCCGCCGCCGAGGACCTGGTGCAGGACACCGTGGAACGCGGCTGGGCGCGGCTGGCCGACTGGCAGCGCGGCAGCGACATGCGGGCCTGGCTGTTCTCGATCATGCATAACCTGCGGGTCGACCAGCACCGCCGCGGCGTGCTGGACACCGAGCCGCTCGACGAGGACACGCCGCAGCCGGCCGCGCCCGGCCAGGTGTGCGCCGGCCTCGAACTGCGCGAGCTCGACGCCGCGCTGCGCCTGCTGCCCGAGGCCCAGCGCGAGATATTGCTGCTGGTCGGGCTCGAAGAAATGCGTTACGAGGACGTCGCGCAGGCGCTCGGCATTCCGGTCGGCACCGTGATGTCGCGCCTGTCGCGCGCCCGCGAGAAGCTGCGTGCGCTGATGGACGGCCGCGCCCCCGCCATTTCCCTGAAGGTCGTCAAATGAGTCACCTGCCCATTACCGAAGCCGAGCTGCACGCCTATGTCGACGGCCGCCTGCCGCCCGCGCGGCGCGCCGAGGTCGAGGCCTATCTCGCGGCGCTTCCGGAAGAAGCGGCGCGGGTTCAAGCCTATTCGGCCCAGAACGATGCCCTGCATGCCCTGTTCGATGGCGTGCTCGACGAGCCGGCCCCGCCGCCCCGAGCCCCGGTCCGAGCGGGCTGGCAGTGGCAGCGCCTTGCCGCCGCGCTGGCGATTGCGATTGCCGGCGGCGGCGCCGGCTGGTTCCTGCGCGGCGCCGCCGGCGCCGACCTGCGCCCGGCGGCCATGGCCCGCTATGGCTTTGCGCAACAAGCCAGTGCCGGGCTGGCGCACCAGGCCGCCGTCGCGCACGTGGTCTACAGCCCGGACGTACGCCGTCCGGTCGAGATCGGCGCCGAGCAGGAGGACCAGCTGGTCACCTGGCTGTCCAAGCGCCTCGGCACCAAGGTGCGGCCGCCGCGCCTTGGCAAACTGGGCTATGAGCTGATCGGCGGGCGGCTGTTGCCCGGCGCCAGCGGTCCGGTGGCGCAATTCATGTACCAGGACCGCGCCGGCCAGCGTCTCACCGTGTACGTGTCGAACGAGCAGGCGCAGAATAAGGACACCGGCTTCCGCTTCGCCAAGGAGGGCCCGGTCAACGTGTTCTACTGGATCGACGGCAAGTTCGGCTACGCCTTGTCAGCCGGTATCGACAAGGGCGAGCTGGCACGCGTCGCGAGCGCCGTCTACGAACAACTGGAGGGACCGGCTTGAAAGTGATCTTCCTGTCAGCCGCCTGCCTATGGGTAAGCGCGTGCATGGCCCAGGGCCAGCCGGCCGCGCACCAGCACGGGCAGGGGAGCGCCACCCCCGCCACCTTCGTCGCCAGCAGCGCCAAGCCGTATGACCAACTCGCGAACGAGGCCATGGCCATCATGGACCGCGGCATGCGCAGCGCGCCGATGGACGGCGTGCCGGACCACGACTTCGTCGCCATGATGGTTCCGCATCACCAGGGCGCGATCGACATGGCCAAGGCGATCCTGGTCCACAGCAAGGACCAGGAACTGCGCAACCTGGCGCAGGGCATCATCACCGAGCAGCAGAACGAAATCAACGTCATGCGGGCCTGGCTGCGGCGCTACCAGGCCGCTCACAGCCGTGCCGCGCCCGCCGCGCAGACGCCAACCGACAAGGACTCCCATGCACACCACTGACACGGTCCGCGCCGCCGGCGCCTTCGCCCTTGCCGCCGCCATGCTGGCGGCGCCCGCGCAAGCCCTGCCCAGGCCCGGCGACCGGGTCTACACGGCCGACCAGAACAGCAATACCGTCTCGGTCATCGACCCCACCACCAACACCCTGCTCGGCCAGGTCCGCCTCGGCAACCAGCGCCCGGACATCCTCTCTCCGCTGTACAAGGGCGAGATCAATGTGCACGGGCTGGGCTTCTCGCCGGACCACAAGACCCTGGTCGCGATTGCCAACGGCTCCAATTCGGTGACCTTCATCGACACCGCCACCAACAAGGTCAAGGGCGTGACCTACATCGGCCGCTCGCCGCACGAAGGCTTCTTCACGGCCGACGGGCGCGAGGTATGGGTGGTGGTGCGCGGGGAAGACTACATTTCCGTGATCGACCCGGCCAGCTACAAGGAAAAAGGGCGCATCCAGACCACCGGCGGGCCGGGCATGGTGATGTTCCACCCGAACGGCAAGCTGGCCTTCGTGGTGTCGAGCTTCAATCCGGTGGTCGACGTCATCGACGTCAAGTCGCGCAAGGTCATCAAGCACATCCCGGTGACCAGCCCGTTCTCGCCCTTCCTGCAGTTCACGCCCGACTTCAAGGAAATCTGGATGACCCACAAGGACGTCGGCAAGGTCACCCGCATCGACACCGCCACGCTGGCCGTCAAGGGCGTAATCGACACCGGCTTCATCACCAACCACCTCGCCTTCGCCAAGACCGCCAATGGCGTGCGCGCCTACGTCACGGTCGGCGGTGAAAACGTGGTGAAGGTGTACAGCACCGGCGACGCCCCGGCGCTGGTGGCGACCATCCCGACCGGCGCGCTGCCGCACGGTATCTGGAGCTCCGACGACGGCAGCCGCGTTTACGTCGGCCTGGAGAACGGCGACGCGGTGGACGTCATCGACACCGCCACTGACAAGGTCGTCGCCCACGCGCCGGTGGGGCAGGCGCCGCAGGCTTTGGTCTACGTCTCGCATGCGGCGCCGGCCGGCGCCGGGACCGCCAACCTGGTCCCGCGGGTCAGCTCGGAACCGGTGAATATCGCGCTCAAGCCGAATGGCGGCATGGGCAAGGGTTTCGTGGTGGCGCGCAACCTCGGCGTGACCGATGCGCTGGAAGTGTTCCTGTTCAAGCTGAAACCGGATACCGTGTACAGCGTGTATGCCAGCGGCCAGGCCGCCCCGGTCGCCAGTTTCAAGACCGACGCCAGCGGCAAGGCCAACGGCACCGCCATCGGCCCGATGCGCGAAGTGGCCGGCGCGCTGTCCGGCAAACAGGGCGGCGCCAGCCGCATCCTCGTGATGGAAGGCGAGGCGGCGGCCGATCCGCAACATGCGGTGTTGTCGAGCGTGCAATAGTACATGCGGAAAGCGCATAAGGAGCTTGACCAGAATGCTGCAACGCAGTAAGGTGTCTGTTACGCTTTGCAACCCCGAAGCTCCATGGTCACCGGGCCAGTCCATACAGGGACCTTCCCGGCATTGACTCGCTTTCATTTGTAGGCAGTTTGCTCCGACCCGTGCCACAAGCGCGAGGAATGTGCTCACCGCTACAGAAACTCATGCCAAACGAGTTGCGTCCAGCGCCGGTTCACAGGATATCTATGGGTATCTGCAGGATCGACGTGACCGCAGAAAGAAGGGAAGCCTGAGCGTCTGTCGCCGTCGCACATTTCGTTAGGAAAGAGCATCCGATCACTCCCCAATGGGTTTTGAAAGGAATGTTATGAGTAACGAAGCCACAGCGCCAATCACTGGCGCAGAGATTGTCGTGCGTTGCCTGGCCGAGGAGGGCGTCGAGCACGTCTTCGGATATCCGGGCGGGGCAGTCCTCTACATCTACGACGCCATCTTCCAGCAGGACAAGTTCAAGCACATCCTGGTGCGCCACGAACAGGCCGCGGTGCATGCCGCCGACGCCTATTCGCGCAGCTCCAACAAGGTCGGCGTTGCCCTGGTCACTTCCGGACCGGGCGTCACCAATGCCGTCACCGGCCTGTCGACCGCCTACATGGACTCGATCCCGATGGTGGTCATCACCGGCCAGGTGCCGAGCCACGCCATCGGCCAGGACGCGTTCCAGGAATGCGACACGGTCGGCATCACGCGCCCCGTGGTCAAGCACAATTTCCTGGTCAAGGACGTGCGCGAGCTGGCCGCCACCATCAAGAAAGCCTTCTTCATCGCGCGCACCGGCCGTCCCGGCCCGGTGCTGGTCGACATCCCGAAGGACATCTCGATGCACAAGTGCGCGTTCGAGTATCCGCGCGAAATCGAGATGCGCTCGTACAAGCCGGTCGACAAGGGCCACACCGGCCAGATCCGCAAGGCGGTGCAGCTGCTGCTGGCGGCCGAGCGGCCGATGATCTACACCGGCGGCGGCGTGATCCTGGCCAATGCCTCGAACGAGCTGAACAAGCTGGTCGACAAGCTCGGCTACCCGGTCACGAATACGCTGATGGGCCTGGGCGGCTACCGCGCCGGCAGCGACAAATTCGTCGGCATGCCCGGCATGCACGGCACCTACGAAGCGAACATGGCGATGCAGCACTGCGACGTCCTGATCGCGATCGGCGCCCGTTTCGACGACCGCGTGATCGGCAATCCCAAGCACTTCGCCAGCAACCCGCGCAAGATCATCCACGTCGACATCGACCCGTCCTCGATCTCCAAGCGGGTCAAGGTCGACATCCCGATCGTCGGCAACGTCAAGGACGTGCTGGTCGAACTGCTGAGCCAGCTCGACGCCGCCGAAGCCAAGCCGAACGCCGAGTCGCTGCGCTCCTGGTGGAGCCAGATCAACGCCTGGCGTTCGAAGGAATGCCTGAAGTACACCCCGTCGACCGAGGTCATCAAGCCGCAGTCGGTGGTCGAAGCCGTGTGGCGCGCGACCGATGGCGATGCCTTCATCACCTCGGACGTCGGCCAGCACCAGATGTGGGCCGCGCAGTACTACCCGTTCAACAAGCCGCGCCGCTGGATCAATTCGGGCGGCCTGGGCACGATGGGCGTCGGCCTGCCGTACGCGATGGGCGTGCAGATGGCCAATCCGGATGCGACCGTCGCCTGCATCACCGGCGAAGGCTCGATCCAGATGTGCATCCAGGAGCTGGCCACCTGCAAGCAATACCACCTGACGCCGAAGATCATCCTGCTCAACAACGGCTACCTGGGCATGGTGCGCCAGTGGCAGGAACTGGACTACGAGTCGCGCTATTCGGAATCCTATGTGCACTCGCTGCCGGACTTCCAGAAGCTGGCCGAAGCCTATGGCCACGTCGGCATGCGCATCGACAAGCCGGCCGACGTCGACGGCGCGCTGCGCGAAGCCTTCGCGATGAAGGACCGCCTGGTGTTCATGAACTTCATCACCGATCCGGACGAGAACGTCTGGCCCATGGTGAAGGCGGGCAAGGGCCTGTCTGAAATGCTGCTCGGATCGGAGGACCTGTAATGCGACACATTATTTCCGTCCTCCTCGAAAACGAAGCCGGTGCGCTGTCGCGCGTGGTCGGCCTGTTCTCGGCCCGCGGCTACAACATCGAGACCCTGACCGTGGCGCCGACCGAAGACGCGACCCTGTCGCGCATGACCATCGTCACCAGCGGTTCGGACGACATCATCGAGCAGATCACCAAGCACCTGAACCGGCTGATCGAAGTGGTGAAGGTGGTCGACCTGACCGAAGGCGCGCACATCGAGCGCGAGCTCATGCTGATCAAGGTGCGCGCGGTCGGCAAGGAACGTGAAGAAATGAAGCGTACCGCGGACATCTTCCGCGGCCGCGTCATCGACGTCACCGAGAAGACCTACACGATCGAGCTGACCGGCAACAAGGACAAGCTCGACGCCTTCATCGGCGCCATCGACCGCAGCGCGATCCTCGAAACCGTACGTACCGGCGGCTCCGGCATCGGCCGTGGCGAACGCATCCTCAAAGTATAAGCAACACCTACAAATTTAAAGAAAGAGCACACACCATGAACGTTTTCTACGACAAAGACTGCGACCTCTCCCTCATCAAAGGCAAGAACGTCGCCATCATCGGCTACGGCTCGCAAGGCCACGCGCACGCCCAGAACCTGTCCGAATCGGGCGTCAACGTCACCGTCGGCCTGCGCCGCGGCGGCGGCTCCTGGCACAAGGTCGAGAAGGCCGGCCTGAAGGTGGCCGAGGTCGACGAGGCGGTGAGCAACGCCGACGTCGTCATGATCCTGCTGCCGGACGAGAACATCGCCCAGGTCTACAAGGAAAACGTCGAGCCGAACATCAAGAAGGGCGGCGTGCTGGCCTTCGCCCACGGCTTCAACGTGCACTACGGCCAGGTCGTGCCGCGCGCCGACCTCGACGTGATCATGATCGCGCCCAAGGCCCCGGGCCACACCGTGCGCGGCACCTACACCCAGGGTGGCGGCGTGCCGCACCTGGTCGCCGTGTACCAGGACAAGAGCGGTTCGGCACGCGACATCGCGCTGTCGTACGCGATGGCCAACGGCGGCGGCCGCGCCGGCATCATCGAGACCAACTTCCGTGAAGAGACCGAGACCGACCTGTTCGGCGAGCAGGCCGTGCTGTGCGGCGGCGCCGTCGAGCTGATCAAGGCCGGCTTCGAGACCCTGGTGGAAGCCGGCTACGCGCCGGAGATGGCTTACTTCGAGTGCCTGCACGAGCTCAAGCTGATCGTCGACCTGATCTACGAAGGCGGCATCGCCAACATGAACTACTCGATCTCGAACAACGCGGAATACGGCGAGTACGTCACCGGCCCGCGCGTCGTGACCGCGCAGACCAAGGACGCGATGCGCCAGTGCCTGAAGGACATCCAGACCGGCGAATACGCGAAGAGCTTCATCCTCGAGAACAAGGCCGGCGCACCGACCCTGATCTCGCGCCGCCGCCTGACCGCCGAGCACCAGATCGAGGAAGTCGGCGCCAAGCTGCGCGCGATGATGCCGTGGATCGCGAAGAACAAGCTGGTGGACCAGTCCAAAAACTAAAGAAGTACCACGTCGTCCCCGCGGAGGCGGGGACCCATGGAACGTTTGCGTTGAGAGCGGTTACGCCGCAGGCCAGCAAACTCAGCATGGGTCCCCGCCTTCGCGGGGACGACGATTTTGACGTTGGGGGTAAACCCACGGGCGAGAAATTGCAACGATTCGATACAGAAAATCAATACTTCTTCAAAAAACTGTATCGTATTCTGCACTGCGGCACTACCGCCGCCTCTCCCGGAGAATAAGAATGTCGCCCAAAAAACTCGTCCTGATCCTGAGCCTTGCAGCCGCCATGTCCGCCCATGCGCAAACCGGTCCTTCGACCAGCGGCACCACGGTGTTCATCCCCGCCACCGGCGAGGTGACGCACGCCAACGATGAAGCAACGGTCATGTTCTCGATCGAAGAACAGGACAAGGACAAAGCCGCGGCCGCCTCGCGCGTGAACCGCAAGATGAAGGAGGGGATGGACATCATCCGCTCCGCCGACCCCGGCGCGCAGCTCAAGACCCTGGGCTATTACACCTACCCGGTCTATCCGGAGCAACCCCGCCCGCTGCCCGTGCAGGGCGCGCCGCGCCCCCTGGTGCCGGTCGGCTGGCGCGTCGGCCAGCAGTTGCAGGTGAAGACGCGCAACCTGGCGGCGCTGGAAAAGACCGCCGCCGCCGCGCAGAAGGTGCTGGCGCTGAACGGCCTGAGCTTCGGCCTGGCGCGCGATACCATGAAACGCCTCGACGACCAGCGCATCGCCGAAGCCTACAAGAATCTCAACGAGCGCCTGGCCTCGATCGCGCGCGCGATGGGCCGCAATCCGGCCGACGCCGTGCTCGACACGGTCGACCTCGAAGGCGCCGGCAACGTGCGCCCGCCGATGATGGACGCGGCCGCGCCGATGATGTACTCGCGCGCCGCCAAGGTCCAGCAGGACGTGGCCGAGCCCAGCTTCGAGCCGGGCGAGACCACGCTGCAGATGCATCTGACAGGAAAGGTGAAATTCAAGTAAGAGTGTTCGTTCGCTAACAAGTCACGGGCCGCCCACTATAATGGCGCGGTCGGCGCCTCGCGCGACCCTTACTTGACAGACATATATGGCAACTTTCCCACGACGCAGAAAAGCCGGCGCACCGCTGGCCCCGAAGGCTCCCCGCTCCCGTTTCGGCCGCCGCGCCGACGGCCAGCGCGGGCGCGGCATCTACCTGCTGCCCAACGCATTCACCACCGGGGCCCTGTTCTGCGGCTTCTACGCGATCGTGATGGCGATGAACCAGCGCTTCGACTACGCCTGCTGGGCCGTGTTCATCGCCATGATCCTCGACGGCCTGGACGGCCGCATCGCGCGCCTGACCAACACCCAGTCCGAATTCGGCGCCCAGTACGACAGCCTGTCCGACATGGTGTCGTTCGGCGCCGCGCCGGCGCTGGTGATCTACGAATACTCGCTGCGCGGCCTGGGCAAGCTGGGCTGGATCGCGGCCTTCGTCTACTGCGCCGGCGCCGCGCTGCGCCTGGCCCGATTCAACACCAACATCGCGGTGGTCGACAAGCGCTACTTCCAGGGCCTGCCCAGCCCCTCGGCGGCGGCGCTGGTGGTCGGCTTCATCCTGATGATGACCGACCCCGACGTCAATGTCAGCGCGCGCTCGGTCGACTGGATCAGCTGGATCATCGCCCTGTTCGCGGGCCTGACCATGGTCACCAACGTCCCGTTCTACAGCTTCAAGGACGTCAACTTCAAGAAGTCGGTGCCCTTCATCGTCGTGTTCCTGATCGCGCTGGTGTTCGCGCTGGTGGCGATCAAGCCGGCCGTCGTGCTGTGGCCGCTGTTTGTTTTATACGGTTTATCCGGTTATGTGGTGCTGCTGTGGCGGTTTGCGAAGGGCAAGCCGGTCAGCATCATCCAGACCGAAGACGAATCGTTCGACCCGAGCGAGCGCCGCTAGCCGCCCACGAGGCGGCCGGGTCGCGTTCGCGTAATTTGTTATTGGAGACGTCATGTTTGACCCGAATCGCCTCATCATTTTCGACACCACCCTGCGCGACGGCGAGCAATCGCCCGGCGCATCGATGACCAAGGACGAAAAGGTGCGCATCGCGCGCCAGCTGGAGCGGCTACGGGTGGACGTCATCGAGGCCGGCTTCGCGGCCGCCTCGCCGGGCGACTTCGAAGCGATCCGCGCGATTTCCTCGGTGGTGCGTGAGTCGACCATCTGCTCGCTGTCGCGCGCCAACGACCGCGACATCGCGCGCGCCGCCGAGGCGCTGCAGCCGGCGCCGCGCAAGCGCATCCACACCTTCATCGCGACCTCGCCGCTGCACATGAAAATAAAGCTGCGCATGGAGCCGGAGCAGGTGCTGGAGCAGGCCAGGCTGGCGGTGCGCTTCGCCCGCAACCACACCGACGACATCGAATTCTCGCCTGAAGACGGCAGCCGCTCGGAAGAAGACTTCCTGTGCCGCGTGCTGGAGACCGTGATCGCGGAAGGCGCGACCACCATCAACTTCCCTGACACCGTCGGCTACGCGGTCCCCGAGCAGTTCGGCGAGCGCATCCGCCGCCTGCGCGAGCGCGTGCCCAATTCGGACAAGGCCATCTGGTCGGTCCACTGCCACAACGACCTTGGCCTCGCGGTGGCCAACTCGCTGGCCGGCGTGATGATCGGCGGCGCGCGCCAGATCGAGTGCACCATCAACGGCCTGGGCGAACGGGCCGGCAATACCTCGCTGGAAGAGGTGGTCATGGCGGTCAAGACCCGCGCCGACTACTTCAACCTCACGCTCGGCATCGACACCACCCAGATCGTGCCGGCCTCGAAGATGGTCTCGCAAGTGACCGGCTTCGCGGTCCAGCCGAACAAGGCGGTGGTCGGCGCCAACGCCTTCGCGCACGCCTCGGGCATCCACCAGGACGGCATCCTGAAGGCCCGCGAGACCTACGAGATCATGCGCGCCGAAGACGTGGGCTGGACCGCCAACAAGATCGTGCTGGGCAAGCTCTCGGGCCGCAACGCCTTCAAGCAGCGCCTGCAGGAGCTGGGCCTGGAGCTCGAATCCGAGGCCGAAGTCAACGCCGCCTTTGCCCGCTTCAAGGACCTGGCCGACCGCAAGTCCGAGATCTTCGACGAGGACATCATGGCGCTGGTGTCGGCCGAGGAGCAGGCGCACGAGGGCGAGTACTACCGCTTCGTGTCGATGTCGCAGCGTTCCGAGACCGGCGAGCTGCCGCACGCGCGCATCAGCTTCTCGATCGACGGCAAGGAATGCAGCGCCGAGGCGAGCGGCGACGGCCCGGTCGACGCCATCATCAACGCGATCGAGTCGCAGGCCAACAGCGGCGCCGAGCTGCTGCTGTTCACCATCAACGCGATCAGCGGCGGCCCGCAGTCGCAGGGCGAAGTGCAGGTGCGCCTGTCGCGCGCCGGACGCATCGTCAATGGTGTCGGCGCCGATCCGGACATCGTGGTGGCCTCGGCCAAGGCCTACATCGCGGGCCTGAACAAACTGCAGTCGAAAGTCGAGCGCCTCAACCCGCAAGTGGGACCGTGAAGCGCGCGCACAGTTGCGGCTTGATGACAAGTTCGCTATCGTTGGGGCATCCGTCACCGAAAAAGGATGTCCCGATGATTGCGCGCCTCACATTCCTGTTCGTCGCCCTGGCGATGGCCGTCATTACGTCCGGCTGCGCCGTCGCGACTGACCTCGCGCACAGGACATCCTCGGTCTGCCAGCTGTCGGCCGACGGCGGGGTCAGTTGCGGCGGCCGGGCCACCGGCTGCATGGGCTCCGCGGACGGCAGGTCGGTGGCCTGCGGCGGCGCTGCCACCCAGTGCCTCAAGTCGGTCGACGGCCACGCCGTGGCCTGCGGCGGGCGCGCCGACTACTGCGCCAAATCCACCGACGGCAGCGCCGCGGCCTGCGGCGGCGCGGCGGACTACTGCGAGAAGGCCGCGAGCGGCATTGCCTGCGGCGGCATGTACCGGCCGCGGATGTGGCGGTAGCCCCCCCGAATAAAACTTTTTAGTTAGCACCGTCGTCCCGGCGAAGGCCGGGACCCATGGACGAGTGGCGTTATCGAAAACTCGATATCGCTCCACTGCTCAAACGTTCCATGGGTCCCGTCCCTCGCCGGGACGACGTTCATTTTGAGCCTTCGCACTCCCGTCGAATCGCTACCAAAGCAATAAAAATTGCTATGACATAGCAATTGTTGTGCTATTATAAATCCAGTCAATTACTTCCATAAGGAGGTAATCGATACGAATGAATTCACCACGTGTGCCACAATCAGAGGACAAGAAATGAAAAAGAAATGGATTGTCATACCGTCTTTGCTGGTGCTGACCTTGGCCGGCGTCGCATATTGCACCACGCCCCTGTGGTGGCCTTTATGGGACAACCTCAGGCCGCAGCCCAGGATTGTCGTCGACCGCGCAATGCGGACGGAGGCGCTCGATACGCTGGTGGCGAGGCTGAACGACCACTATGTCTTCCCCGACAAGGCCAGGCAGATCGAAGCGGTCCTGCGCCAGCGCCAAAGCGAGGGCAAGTACGATGGGATAACGGACGGCAAACAACTCGCAAAACAGCTCACGGACGATCTTCACGGCGTAGTCCATGACCTGCATATGTCGGTGTGGTTCCGGCCCGGGATGGTTCCACCCGACGATGCTGGCGGGCCTCCACCGAAGTCGCAAGCGGAGTGGGAGCAGCGCATCAACTTCGGCCAGCGCTTGTTCTTCGGCGTGTACCGCCGTGTGTCCAAGCTTGGCGTGGAAAAGGTCGATCACCTGGGCGCCAACATCGGCTACCTGCAGCTTTCCGGCTTCCCTCCACCTTTCTTCGTGGCCGACAAGTACGCGGCCGCGATGGATAAACTCGCCGACGCCGACGGCCTCATCGTGGACCTGCGCGAAAACAATGGCGGCGGGCCGGACACGGTGGCCTTACTGGTCAGCTATTTCGTCGACCAGCGTACCCGCCTCAACGACATCTGGGACCGCGATACCGGCGTCTCCAGACAGCATTGGACCGAAGATAAGCTCGAAGGGAAACGCTATGGCGGCAAGAAGCCGGTCGTCATCCTGGCCGGCCCGCACACGCGGTCCGCGGGCGAAGACTTCACCTACACGATGCAGGCACTGAAACGCGCCACGGTGATCGGCGAACCGACCTGGGGCGGCGCCCACCCCTCGCGTCCTTTTCGCCTCGGCGATCACTTTTTAGCGGTGATACCCAGCGCGCGCTCCATCAGCCCGATTACCCACAGCAATTGGGAGGGAGTGGGCGTCATTCCGGATGTCGCGGCGGCGCCCGACAAAGCGCTTGAGACGGCAAAGGAACTGCTGCAGCGCCAGATCCACGCTGCGCCGCTTGGCGCTGCCAAGTGATTCGGGCTGGCGACGCCCAGGTATGTATGTTGCCAACCCGGCCACGCTTCGGTATCGTGCGCTGAACCTTAACTCATCTACAACATACCATGACCCTGAAGAGCATCCTGGCCGCCCTGGCCGTCGCCATTTCCGCCTCCGGCTGCGTGATCGCCACCGGCGGCACCGAACACAATGTCGTCACCGGCCAGCAGGGCGCCAATATGTGCCAGGCCTCGGCCGACGGCCACGCGATCGCCTGCGGCGGCAAGGCCAATTACTGCCAGGCCTCGCCCGACGGCCGCGCCGTGGCTTGCGGCGGCCAGGCCAACTTCTGCCAGTCCTCCACCGATGGCCGCGCGGTCGCCTGCGGCGGCATGGCCACCATGTGCCAGTCTTCGAGCGACGGCCGCGCGGTGGCCTGCGGCGGCAAGGCAGCGATGTGCCAGACCTCGGCCGGCGGCAACGCGGTCGCCTGCGGCGGCGCCAGCTGAGCGGGACCGGGCGGCCGGATCAGCGGTTCCGGTCGCCGCGGTCGATGTAGCGCGGGTCCGGCTGGTTCAGCAGCCTCTGCACGATGCCGGCCTGGTCGAACATCACGTTCATCATCGAGTACCAGACATCGTTCTCGAGGTAATGGTAGGACCACACCTCGTAGCCCTGGCGCGGCAGGGTGCTGGTCTCGGCCGGGTGGCCGATGGTGCGCAGCACGTCGTCCTTGCTTGCGCGGCCGAGCGGAATGGTGGCGAACTTGGCGCCGGTGAGCACCTGCTCGAACTTCAGCAGCCGGCCGTCCGGACCCATATGCGCCATCCAGCAGAATTCGCCCATCGGCTGCGCCGTGTATTCGAACTGCTGGCCGCTTCCTTCCGAATAGACCGCGTTCGGGTGGCCCATCTTGGCGATCACCTGCTCGGTGCTGTCGCCGGGGGCGGGGAACTGGCGGAAGGCGGCACAGCCAGCCAGCATGCATACCGCCGAAAGTGTTGCTAGTTTTGCCATGACGGCCATGATGACACCTCACGAAGCCACCAAAACACTGGTTTGGCGACCAGATTTCGCATATACTACGCGGTCTGGCCGAAAGGCTGGTCTTTATCAACGTAATCACGGTGTGCTGGGTTCCGACTCGATGCACCGCATGTGAAAGGCAACATCATGACCGTAGAAAACATCAACAAAGCCGCGATTATCGCGGACAACGCACGTGGCCAGAACGATACCGGTTCGCCGGAAGTCCAGGTCGCCCTGCTGACCGCACGCATCAACGAGCTGAACGGCCACTTCAAGACCCACCAGAAGGACCACCACTCGCGCCGCGGCCTGATCGCCATGGTTAACCGCCGCAAGAGCCTGCTCTCCTACCTGAAGAGCAAGGACCTGAACCGTTACCGCGACCTGATCGCCAAGCTCGGCCTGCGTAAGTAATTGCGCCAGCCGGCTTAGCCCGCAAAAATGCCCGCCAGTTCAAGCTGCCGCGGGCATTTTTCGTTTTTGTTGTTTCATTGTTTTTGCTGTAAGGGTGGAAATTCCGGAGGAGACCGCCCCGTGGTGAGGTGAACGACAGCTCCTGAAAATCTGTCGGCAAATAGAAAGGGATTACCCATGTTTAACAAAGTTACGAAAACCTTCCAGTACGGCCAACACACGGTCACCCTGGAAACTGGCGAGATCGCCCGCCAGGCATCCGGCGCCGTCGTGGTGTCGGTGGAAGATACCGTGGTGCTGGCAACCGTGGTGGCCAAGAAGGACGCCAAGCCGGGCCAGGACTTCTTCCCGCTGACGGTCGACTACATCGAGAAAAGTTACGCGGCCGGTAAGATCCCCGGCGGTTTCTTCAAGCGTGAAGGCCGTCCGTCCGAAAAAGAAACCCTGACCTCGCGCCTGATCGACCGTCCGATCCGCCCGCTGTTCCCGGAAGGCTACCTGAATGAAGTGCAGGTGATCATCCACGTGCTGTCGGTGAACCCGGAAATCGATCCGGACATCCCGTCGATGATCGGCGCCTCGGCCGCCCTGTGTATCGCCGGCATCCCGTTCAACGGCCCGATCGGCGCCGCCCGCGTCGGCTACGCCAACGGCCAGTACATCCTGAACCCGACCACCACCCAGCTCAAGACCTCGCAGATGGACCTGGTTGTGGCCGGCACCGAGCACGCCGTGCTGATGGTGGAATCGGAAGCGCAGCAACTGTCGGAAGAAATCATGCTGGGCGCGGTCGTCTATGGCCACACCCAGATGAAGGCCGTCATCGACGCCATCCACGCCCTGGTCGAAGAAGGCGGCAAGCCGGAAGTCGAGTGGGCCCCGGCGCCGAAGAACGAAGCGCTGATCGCGCAAGTGGCCCTGCTGGCCGACGCCAAGATCCGCGACGCCTACCAGACCCGCGAAAAATCGGCGCGCCAGCAAAAGCTGAAGTCGCTGTCGACCGAAGTGCTGGCCGGCCTGGCCGAGCAGAACATCGAAGCCGATGCGGCCGAAGTGGGCAACATCCTGTTCGACATGGAAGCCAAGGTCGTGCGTTCGCAGATCCTGGAAGGCGAGCCGCGCATCGACGGCCGCGACACCCGCACCGTGCGCCCGATCTCGATCCGCAGCAGCGTGCTGCCGCGTACCCACGGCTCGGCCCTGTTCACCCGCGGTGAAACCCAGGCGCTGGTGATCGCCACCCTCGGCACCGCGCGCGACAGCCAGAAGATCGACGCGCTGATGGGCGAGTACACCGACGACTTCATGATGCACTACAACATGCCTCCGTTCGCCACCGGCGAAACCGGGCGTGTCGGCACCCCGAAGCGCCGCGAAATCGGCCACGGCCGCCTGGCCAAGCGCGCGCTGATCGCCGCGCTGCCGTCGCCGGAAGAGTTCAGCTACTCGGTGCGCCTGGTCTCGGAAATCACCGAGTCCAACGGCTCCTCGTCGATGGCTTCGGTGTGCGGCGGCTGCCTCGCGCTGATGGACGCCGGCGTCCCGATGAAGGCCCACGTGGCCGGCATCGCGATGGGCCTGATCAAGGAAGGCGGCAAGTTCGCCGTGCTGACCGACATCCTGGGTGACGAGGACCACCTCGGCGACATGGACTTCAAGGTGGCCGGCACCGCCAACGGCATCACCGCGCTGCAGATGGACATCAAGATCCAGGGCATCACCAAGGAAATCATGCAGGTCGCGCTGGCCCAGGCCAAGGAAGGCCGCCAGCACATCCTCGGCGAAATGCAGAAGGCCATGCCGCACGTGCGCACCGAGCTGTCGGACTTCGCACCGCGCCTGATCACCATCAAGATCAATCCGGAGAAGATCCGCGACGTGATCGGCAAGGGCGGCGCCGTGATCCGCGCGCTGACCGAAGAGACCGGCACGCAGATCGACATCACCGACGAAGGCGTGGTGACCATCGCTTCGGTCGACGCTGCTGCAGGCCAGGAAGCCAAGCGCCGCATCGAAGAGCTGACCGCTTCCGTCGAGATCGGCAAGACCTACGACGGTACCGTGCTCAAGCTGCTGGACTTCGGCGCGATCGTGCAAGTGATCCCGGGCAAGGACGGCCTGCTGCACATCTCGCAGATCGCCAACGAGCGCGTCAACGCCGTGGCCGACTACCTGAAGGAAGGCCAGCACGTGCGCGTGAAGGTCATCGAGGCCGACGAGCGCGGCCGCCTGAAGCTGTCGATGAAGCAGGCCGAAGCGGCCGGCGCCGAGGCTGCTGTCGAGTAATCGACCCGCAGCGTCTCGCCAGCAAAACCGCCAGTGCGCAAGCCTGGCGGTTTTTTTTTATGTTCCACTGACTCCGATCCAACGTCGCTGAGAAGAGATACGTACTCTGCCTGAGTTCACCGTTCGCCGAACGGGATACGACCGACTTGGGATATTCTGATGAACGAGAATGGGAATAAAGTGGTCGAAAGACTGGCGCGAGGCGCCGTCCGGGACGACGTCAAAGGAAGAGTTCGGCAGATTGTGAAAGGCGGTGGCCGAGAGCAGATGCAGCGCGATTTCATCGACCTCATTGGGCGCGCTACGCAAACTCGTGTCGACACGCCTAAAGGCCCTCTGCGTCTCGCGGAGCTCGAGGATGGCAGCACAGTGTCAGCCCGCGGCTTTTCCTCAGGAGGTCAACCAAGCATTCAAGTAAATGACCCGAACAGCAGGCAAATCGTGAAGGTGCGTTATGAAGAGTAAGCAGACTTTGGATTCCCTTGGCGCGCTGCGCGGCAGGTACGGCATCGAGGTCGATGCCAAGTATTGGGAAAGCCGGGAGGTTCCCGGCGGTGTGGGCCTACCGGACGAGGTCGTCGCGTCACTCGCCTTGGCGGCACGCCGGTACGATGACCGGAGTGCCGTGGCCTACGAAATGGAGAGCTCGAACAAAGAATTCGCTCCGTTGACTGTTTCACTTGACCAGGAAGGATTCGACACCTTGAGGCGATCCATGCTTTCGCATTTCGACCTGGTGCTTGTCCCGCCGTCGAAGAAGTGGGCCTTGGTGTTGAGCCATGAACTGGACGGCATTCTGCTTGGCCCTGAGCATTTCTTGGCGAAACTTTGACTCCAAAACGGAGAAGCCATTCCAGAGCTCAACAATTGCGATGCCGCCCGGACAGAGGTGTTCGTCTTTCAACGGAGGGCACTGCGCGAGGTCATGGAAAGTTAGAGGTCGGCATCTACAATGGGTTGCGAAGGCGGCCGGGACCGTAGTGATGCGGCGCCTGGCGCAGCGAACAATCGCGGCGAACGACAGGCAACCCAGATGGCTACTCCAGGCTTTTGCGCGGCCAGCGCCGCGCCAGGCACGACAGCGCATTTCAACGAGTCCGACATCCAGCTGCTGGCACGCATCCGGCTGGTGCTGGCGGTTTCGGCCCTGTTCGTCGCGATCGTCGACCAGGCGGGACATCGCGCGGCGGAGGCGGTCGGCTTGTTCCTGTTGTCGTGCTACCTGCTGGCTGCGGGGGTTGCGTATGCCGGCGTCCTGAAGGGGCTGCGCTGGGCCGGCGCCACCCTGATGCACCGGCTGGACGCGGCGGCCTGCGCGGCGATGGCCGCGACCGGCGAGTCCGACATCTTCTCGCTGGTCTTCCTGTTCTTCGCGATCGTCGCCGCGTCGCTGCGCTTTGGACTGGACGAGGGCGCGCGCGTCACCTTCGCCGCGGTCACCCTGTACTGCGCCGCGACCATCGCCGCCTCGCCCGGCGCGGTGCCCGCGCGCGTGTTCCTGCAAGCCGCCGTGCTGCTCGGATTCGGTCGCGCCATCGCGCAGCTGGGCGAACGCCAGATCCAGGCCGCGCGCCGCCAGGCCCTGCTGGCGGAGCTGAACCAGGTCGCCAATCCACGCTTCGGCATCGACCGCACCATGACCGCGGCGCTGGAGCGCCTGCGCGCCTTCTTCGGCGCCGAGCGCTGCATCGTCCTGATCGAGGAGCAGGAAAGCGGCCGGCACACATTGCGCGCGGTGCGCGCCGGCGGGCCGCCGGTGCTGGCGGCCGAAGCGGTCGACGCGGCGCTCGCCGGCGCCATGCTGCCGGAGCCGCGCGCGCATGCGCTGCTCTACGTGCGGCCGTGGCGCCGCGGCGCGCCCGCGCTGGCGCTGAGCCACGCCGGCGCCGGCCCCTGGCTGCAGCGCGACGAAGGCCAGATGGGCCAACTGGCCGCGCTGCTGGAGGCGGCGTCCTTCATCAGCGCGCCCCTCGTGTTCGAACGCGGCAGGGGACGGGTGTACGTGATCGCTGCCAGCCGCCATCTCGGCCGCGCCGATGCGCTGTTCCTCGCGCGGATCGCGGCGCACGAACTGGCCGCGATCGACCGCATCGGCCTGCTCGACCGCCTCGCGTCCGATGCCGCTGCGCTGGAACGCAAGAAGATCGCGCTCGACCTGCACGACACCGCGATCCAGTCCTACATCGGCCTGCAGCTCGGCCTTGCCACCGTGTGCCGCAAGGCCGCGCCGTCCAATCCCTTGGCGGCTGAGCTGGACAAGCTGGCGGCGATGGCGGCCGAGGTGGTGGTCGAGCTGCGCGACTACGCGCGGCACGCGCCGGCCGGCACGGCGGACGGCGAGCCGATCTTCGTCTCCGCCCTGCGGCGCCAGGCGGCGCAAGCGAATGCGGCCTACGGCGTCGACGTGCGGATCGAGACCGCGGGCACGATCGCGCTGGGCGACCGCCTCACCGCCGAAGTGCTGCAGATCGTGCGCGAGGGGATCAGCAATGTGTGCCGCCACACGGCCGCGAAACGGGCCGCGGTCTCGCTGCGCTGCGGCGGCGAGATCCTGCGCATCGAAATCAGCAACGAGCACGGCGCCATGGCGCCGCCGGCATTCCGGCCGCGCTCGATCAGCGAGCGCGCCCAGGCGCTCGGCGGCAGCGCCTTCGTGCGCGAGGGCCGCTTCAACGACACCATCGTCTGCGTGGAGATCCCATTATGAGCCACGGCTTGCAGGAAGCGGGCGGCACCATCCGGGTCCTGCTGGTCGAAGACCACCAGACCATGCTGTGGGGCCTGCAGACCCTGGTCGACGCCGAACGCCCGCGCATGGAAGTGGCCGGCACGGCGCGCAGCTGTCCCGATGCGCTCGCCAACGCCGCCCGGCTGGCGCCGGACGTGATCCTGCTCGACCTCGACCTGGGCGGCGTGTCGATGATCGAATTCCTGCCGGAGCTGCTGGCCAGCGGCCTGTCGCGCGCGCTGGTGCTGACCGCCTCGCACGACACCGACCTGCTGGACCAGGCGGTGCGGCGCGGCGCGCGCGGCATCCTGCACAAGGAGGTCGCGGCCAGCCAGGTGCTCAAGGCGATCGAAAAGATCCATCGCGGCGAACTGTGGTTCGATGCGGCGACCATGGACCGCGTGTTCGGCCAGCTGCTGCGCGCGCGCAGCGCCCCGCAGCCGGAACCGGCGCCGCACGCCAGCCTGACCGCGCGCGAACGCGCCATCGTCAGCGCCGCCGTCCAGCACAGCGGCAGCGCCAACCACGAGGTGGCGCAGCGCCTGTTCATCTCCGAGCACACGCTGCGCAACCACCTGACTTCCATCTACCGCAAGCTCAACGTGAGCAACCGGCTCGAAATGTACGTCTACGCGATCCGCCACGGCCTGGTGCAGCCCGATGATGCGCGCCATGGCGGGCCCCCTTTCAGCGGGCGGCAAGAATCGGCGTGATGGTGCGCACGATGACGATCATGGCCGGCCCCAGCACGACCATGATGATCGCCGGGAAGATGAACAGGCATAGCGGCACCAGCATCTTGGTCGGCACCTTGGCGGCATGCTCCTCGGCCCGCACCTGGCGTTTGTGGCGCAGGTCGTCGGAGAACACCCGCAGCGATTCGCCGATGCTGGTGCCGAACTTGTCGGCCTGCGACAGCATCGTGGCGAAGGTGCCGATCTCCTCGATCCCGGTGCGCAGGGCCAGGTTGCGCAGCGCCTGCGCGCGGCTGGCGCCGGCCCGCATCTCCAGGTTGGCCAGGTGCAGTTCCTCGGCCATGGCGCGGCTGGCGGTGCCCATCTCCTCGGCGATCCGGGTCAGGGCCGCGTCCAGGCCCATGCCGGCCTCCACGCACACCAGCATCAGGTCGGCGGCGTCGGGGAAGTTCTCGAACAGCTCGCGGGTGCGTTCGCGCAGGCGCCGCCATAGCCACAGGTTGGGCAGGTAGCAGCCGGCCAGCGCCGCGATCCCGAGGTACATCATCAGGCTCATGTCGTCGGCGCGGGTGAAGGCGCGCAGCGGCAGCCAGGTGGCTGCTGCCAGCACCACCGGCAGCACCGTCTTGCAGCCGAAGTAGATCAGGCGCGCGTCCTCGCGGCGGATGCCGGCATGGATGAAGCGCAGGCGCAGGGGGGCGTTGTCCCAGTCGCCGCTGGGCGCGAGCACGCCGGCGAACGGACCGACCGCCTGCGCCACCGTCGCGGTCCAGTCGGACTTGGCGGACGGCGGCCCGAGCGTTTGCAGGCGCCGGTCCAGGCGGTTCGGCACCAGCAGCAGGAACAGGCCGCCCGCGGCGGCGGCCACGGCCAGGAACACCAGGATGGCAAGCACGAGCATCATGTTCTCCTCAGGCGCGGATGCGGATGATTTTCCGGAGCAGCAGGACGCCGCAGGCCATCGACAGCAGCATGCCGCGCACGATGGTGACGCCGATCTCGTCATGCCACAGCGGCGCCATGAACTCCGGGTTGAACACGTTCATCAGGCCGCCGATGGCGAACGGCAGCAGCGACAGCAGCCAGGCCGACATGCGGCCCTCGGCCGACAGCACGCGCACGTGCCGCAGCAGCTTCAGGCGCTGGCGGATCAGGCTCGACAGGTTGGCCAGCACCTCGGTCAGGTTGCCGCCGGATTCACGCTGGATCAGCACCGCGACCACGAAGTAGCGCAGGTCGGTGACCGGCGCGCGCAGCGACAGGTTGGACAGCGCCAGTTCCAGCGAGACGCCGAAGCTGACCTCGTCGTGCACCATCCGGAACTCGCCGGCGATCGGCTCGGCCATCTCGTCGCCGATCATCTGGAGGCCGGCGCCGAACGCGTGCCCGGCGCGCAGGGCGCGGCCCAGCAGGTCGAGCGCATCGGGCAGCTGCTGCTCGAGCTTGGCCAGGCGTCTGGCGCGGCGCCGCCTGACCCAGGCCAGCGGCAGGACCGCCGCGCCGGCCCCGCACAGCGCGCCGGCCAGGAAGGGCTGGTGCAGCAGCCCCGTCACGGCGAGGTGGGCGATGGCGCCCAGCGCCGCGCAGGCGAGCAGCAGGCGCCCGACCGTCCAGTCCAGGTTCGCCTGCATCATCATGCTGTCGAGCTGGCGCGCGCTGGGCAGGCGCAGCAGGAAGCGCTGCAGCGGCGGCAGCTCGCTCAGCATGCGCTCGCGCAGCAGCCTGGCCGGGCCCGCGCCAGTGGCCCCGGACAGCGCGCCCAGCCGGCGCTCGATCTTGCGGGCCTCGGGCCCGCGCCAGGAGCGCCACATCAGGTACAGTCCTTCGCACAGCAGGACCACGGCCACGAAGACCAGCACCGACAGCAGCGGCGGGATATGGGGAGCGGGGTGGTTGGGCATGGCCGCCTCCTACTGCCAGCGCCGCGCGCTGTCGAACATGGCGTCGGGCAGGGCCACGCCGAATGCGCGCAGGCGCTCGCAGAACCTGGGCCGCACCCCGGTGGCCTGGAAGTAGCCCTCGACGCTGCCGTCGGCGGCCACCCCGGTCTGGCGGAACGCGAAGATCTCCTGCATCGTGATGACGTCGCCTTCCATGCCGGTGATCTCCTGGATGCTGGTGATCTTGCGCCGCCCGTCGATCAGGCGCAGGCCCTGGATCACCACCGTGATGGCCGATGCGATCTGCTGGCGCGAGGCCTTGTGCGGCAGGTTCAGGTTGGCCATGCCGATCATGTTCTCCAGCCGCGACAGCGCGTCGCGCGGGTTGTTGGCGTGGATCGTGGTGAGCGAGCCGTCGTGTCCCGTGTTCATCGCCTGCAGCATGTCCACCGCCTCGGCGCCGCGCACCTCGCCGATGATGATGCGGTCGGGCCGCATGCGCAGCGCGTTGCGCACCAGCGCGCGCTGCGTGATTTCGCCCTTGCCTTCGATATTCGGCGGGCGCGTCTCCATGCGCACCACGTGCGGCTGCTGCAGCTGCAGCTCGGCCGCGTCCTCGATCGTGACGATGCGCTCGGCCGGCGGGATGAAGCCGGACAGGATGTTGAGCAGCGTCGTCTTGCCGGCCCCGGTGCCGCCCGCGATCACCATATTGACCTTGGCCTTGCACAGGCCTTCCAGCACGGTCGCCATGTCGGGCGTCAGGCTGTGGGTGTCGTTGACCAGGTTCGCCATCCTCAAGGGGATGTGGGCGAAGCGCCGGATCGACATCATCGGACCATCCAGCGCGACCGGCGCGATCACCGCGTTCACGCGCGAACCGTCCGGCAGGCGCGCGTCCACCATCGGGCTCGATTCGTCGATGCGGCGCCCGACCAGCGACACGATCTTGTCGATGATGCGCAGCAGGTGCTTCTCGTCCGCGAAGCGCACCGGCGACAGCTCGAGCCGCCCGCGGCGCTCGACGAAGATGCGGTTGTAGCGGTTGACCAGGATGTCGGAGACGGCCGGGTCGGCCATCAGCAGCTCCAGCGGGCCGAAGCCGAGCATCTCGTGCTGGATGTCGCGGATCAGCGCGCGCCGTTCCAGTTCATTGATGGCGGCCGGTTCCTCGTCCAGCAGGCGCTCGGCCATGGCGGCGATTTCGGTGCGCAGCGCCGGCGCCGGCAGCGTTTCGAGCGCGGCCAGGTCGAACTTGTCGAGCAGCTTCAGGTGGATGCGCGCCTTGATGGCGTGGTAGTCGTCGCTGGCGCCGGCCTCCGGCGCGGTGGCGACAGCCTGGCCTTCGACGGCACTGAGTTGTTCACGAAACGACATGGCATGCTCCATTGGGAGGCTCAGGCGCCGGCCGGGGCGCGCCGCAGCAGGCGGGCGAACAAGCCGCGCGCCGGCTGCGGTTGCGCGTGCAAGGTATCGGCCAGGCGCGCGACCTGGCGCAGCACCGGATGCGAGGGACTGGCCGCGGCCAGCGGTTCGCCGTGGTCGATCGCGGCGGTCACCGGCTTGTAGCGGTTCGGCACCGTGTGGATCGTGAACTTGCCGAGCGCGCGCTCGATGTCGGCCACCCCGATCGTGTCCTTGTGGTCGAAGCGGTTCACCACCAGCTCCACCTTGCCGGCGCCATAATCGAGCGACTTGAAGATCGCCAGCAGCTTCTTGGCGTTGCGCAGGGACGGCACGCTGGCCTGCATCACCGGATAGATTCGGGTGGCGCGGTCCAGCGCCTTGATGGCGAGCGTACCGACCTGGCGGCCTATGTCGACCAGCACGAAATCATAGTGCTGCACCGCCAGCGCCAGTACCGCCTCGACATGCGCCGCCGTGATCTCGACCGCCTCGCCGTGGTCTTCCGGCGCGGCCAGCACGCTGAAGTTGGGCGCGACCTTGACCGCGCAGGCGGCGAGGAAGGACGCGTCCAGCCGCTTGATCCCGCGCGCCACGTCGGCCAGCGTCGATGCCGGCTGCGCGTCGTGCACGAAGGAGAGCGCGTCGCCGAACTGCAGGTTGAGGTCGACCAGCAGCACCGAGCCGCTCTGGGCCAATTGGCAGCCAAGGCTGGTGGCGAGGAAGGTGGCGCCGCTGCCGCCCTTGCACGGGATGAAGGCCAGCACCTGGCCGCCGGGGCCGCTGCGCGCGCCGCGCAGCTTGCCGCAGATGCGCGTGACCGCGGCTTCCAGGTCGGCCGCCTGCACCGGCGCGGCGAGCACCTCGCGCACCCCGGCGCGCATGGCGTTGAGCAGGAACTCGCGGGTGCAGCCGGGGCACAGCAGCAGCACCGCGATCGCTGGATGGCGCGTGGTCAGGGCCTCGACCGGGGCGAAGGAGGCGGCGTCGCAGCCGATGCCTTCGACCAGCATCAGGTCGGGCTGGTCCTGCTCGGCCACCTGCGCCAGCATGGCGCTGCCGCCCTCGGTGAGCACGGCGGCGTGCCCGGCGGCCTGCAGCTGCTTGCCGATTTCGTTCAGGTGGACCTTGTTGGGTGATACGACGGCGATCTTCATGAGGCTTCCCTTCGTGTCATTGGCATATCTGGGCATTGTTGGGGTCCTGGCCCATCATCTCGCGCGGCAGGCGGGTGCTGAACGCGGGCAGGGCGCGGGCCGGCACCACCATGCCGGTGACCGGCGAGAGCCAGTGGAAATTCAGCCCGGTGAGCGTCACCGTCACGGCTTCGCAGGTCGAGGCATCGCAGCCGGCCGGTTCCCACGCCAGCGCGGCGCCGCCGATCTCGGGCACCATGGTGCGCATCTTGGCCAGCACGGTGGCCGCATCCGCGCCGCCGGCGCACACCACGGCGTAGCGCGCGCCCAGCCGCGTCGCTTCCGTCGCCGCGTTCCAGGTGAACAGCATGCGGCTGACATCGAGCACGCCGAACAGGAACATGAAGAACACCACCAGCACGAAGGCCAGCTCGATGGTGGTCGCGCCTTTCTGGACAGTGTTCATAGCGGGCTGCGCATGGTGGCGCTGATGTCGTTGAAAGTGATCGCCGCGAAGCGCGCGCCGAACATCCCGGCTACCAGGGGCCTGAAGGTGTAGCCGGTGACGCGCACCGTGACGGTGTTGATCAGCGGGTCGCTGCCGGCGGTCTGCCAGGTTGGCGCCGCCACGTTGGCCTCGGTGAGGGCGCTGTCGAGCAGCGGGCCGGTGCCGGCCGTGTTCCCGTAGACGATCAGCTTGCGCGCTTCCGCCACGTGGGTGCCCGGGGTCTGCACCGACAGGTAGCGCACCGCGTCGCGCACTGCCTTGGCGGTGGTGTTGTAGCGGTACACGGCGCGTCCCAGCTCGGTCGCCGTCAGCGACAGCAGCAGCAGGAGCGGCAGCACCAGCGCGAACTCGACCAGCGCGACGCCTGTTTGACGGTTCTTCATGGTTCACCTCACGAGGACGGGCACCAGCGGCCCTGCCGCGCCGCCCGGCATGCCGCCCTGCGCGCACGGCGAATCGGGCGCGCCGGCCAGGCCGCGGTATTCCAGCTGCGACGGGTCGTTCGGGCCGGTCAGCGGGGCCAGCATGAACATGCAGACGAAATCGATCACCCTCGCGGCGTCGTTGATGACCGGGACCACCGCCAGCCGCCGGCCGTATCCATACTTGCGGTGCTCGCCGGCGGCGCCAGGTGTGGCCAGCTTCTGGAAACCATTCAGCTTGCTACTGTCGCCGAAGGCGATCTGGGAGCCGGTCTTGATGCTGGTGCCGGTATCGGCCAGCGAGGCCCAGGCGGCGCGCTTGGTGATGTAGTTCTGCGCGGTCGCATGCGAGCCGGCCGCCGCCGTGCCCGCAAACGCGTTCTGCGGCGCCGGGTTTTTCCAGTTCGCGCTGGTGTAGGCGTAGCCGGTCTGGTCGGGATGGTTCACGCTCGGGACGTCGACGTTCTTGTAAATCCCGAAGCGGTAGTTCCAGGGCCGGTCGATGCTGGTCTGCGCGCCCGGCGTGCCGAGCGTGTCGCCGAGGCGGGTGCCGCAGCGGCCGCCCTCGGACAGCTCGTTGAAGGTCTCCTGGGCGCTCTTGCTGCCATCCAGGTTGTACCAGCCCATTTCTCCGGCCGATGCGCCGCCCTTGTCGAAGATGGTGACCCATTCGCCGATCTGGAAGCCGAAGTTGTTGGCGCGCGAGCCGCCGGCGCGGGACTTGAGCGCGACCGGGATCGGGCAGGTGCTCTGGGCGCTGCCGCGCGTGGCCACCGCGCCGGCCAGCACCATCCGGCTGGTCGGGTTGGCGGCGCGGTTGCCGGTGAACGCGCCCATTGCGTGCAGCAGCCACATGCGCACGCCAGCCTGGGTGTGCTGGCACTGTGCGTAGCGCGCATTGGCGGCGGCCGTGGTGAGGGCATAGGCCGCATCGCGGAAGCTGATGTCGGCGGCCGTCACCTGGCCCTGGCCGTCCCAGTTCAGCGACTGCAGGTTGACGCGATTCAGGTTGGCCGCGGTGGCGCCGGCATCGCGCGCCCGCGCCAGCGCGGTCGGCTGCTGGTCGAGCTCCTGCGCGGCGGCCAGCGCGCAGGCGTCCATCGCGGTCTGCAGCTCGGTCTTGACGATGAACAGGCGCCCGAAATCGAAGGCGATGGCGACGAAGCCGAGCAGGAAGAACAGCAGGATGCAGACCAGCACGATGACCGCGCCGTGCTGGCGCCGAGGCTGCGGATGGCTGTCAGGGGTCATGTCGGTGGCTCCCGGAATGGCGGGCCGCGCGCTGCGGCCCGCCGGCTGCGGCATCAGGCGCAGGAGGCCGAAGTGGTCAGGCAGGTGGCGACCCGCTGGATGAAGCCGTCGAAGCTGGTGCCGGTCAGGTTGCGCAGGGCGACCACCAGGATGATCGACACCACGGCGATGATCAGCGCGTATTCGACGACCTGGGCGCCTTCGTCGTCGCGGGCGAAGGAGCGGATCGACTGGAGGAGCTTGTTCATGATGAATCCTTTCATGGGGGGAGGATGGAACCGTCAGGCGCAGGAGGCGCTGTTGGTCAGGCAGGTGCCGACGCGGGCGATCCAGCCGCTGAAGCTGGTGCCGGTCAGGTTGCGCAGCGCGACCACGAGGATGATCGAGACCACGGCGATGATCAGCGCGTACTCGACCACCTGGGCGCCTTCGTCATTGCGGGCGAACGAGCGGGCCGACTGCCGCGCGGCCTGGATGAAGTGCTTCATGTGCTCTCCTTTCGTAAGGTTGGGGGAAGTCCGCCCCTGCGGGCGGGGTAGTGCTCTATTTGGCGGCGCCGGCGCCGCTCGTATTGATCACGTTGACCACCGGCGGCGGCGTCTTGAAGCTGTCCTGGTAGCGTGTCACCGCTTCGCGCGCGGCCTGGCCGTCGATGCCGGCGGCCGGGTCGGCACTGGGCGCGCCGCGATGGATCGCCATCGCGACGCGGGCCCGGCGCACGGCCTCGCCGAAGTGCTGGTCGTAGTGCGGGGTGGCCGCGCAGCCGGCCAGCAGGGCCAGCAGCGCAAGGGGGCTCGATTTATTCATGGCGTTCTCCTGTTTGCTTGGCGGCCTTGCCTTCGGCCCGGCCCAGCAGCAGCGCGTCGGCTTCGCCCGGCTCGGCGTGGATGTCGGTCGGCGCGGCCAGGCCGGCGGCCGGCCTCACCAGGCGCGGCGTGACAATGAAGATCAGCTCGGTCTGGTCCTTCTGGAATTCGGTCGATCGGAACAGGGCGCCCAGCACCGGCAAGTCGCCCAGGCCGGGAAAGCGCGACAGGGTCTGGGTCACGTTATTGCGGATCAGGCCGGCGACGGCGAAGCTCTGGCCGTCGTTCAGCTGCACCGTGGTGTCGACCCGGCGCGTGGACACCGAGGGCAGCACCGAGGTCACGCCGCCGACCGTGGTGAACGGCGAGCCGGTCTGCGACAGCTCGGACACTTCCGACACCAGCTTCAGGTTGATCCGCGTACTGTCGAGCACGGTCGGCGAGAACTTGAGGCCGACGCCGAATTCCTTCTCTTCCAGCGTGATGGTGGGCGCGCCGCCGTTATTGGCCTGCGCCACCGGGATGAAGATCTTGCCGCCGGACAGGAAGCTGGCCGACTGGCCGCTGATGGCCATGATGTTCGGCTCGGCCAGCACCCGCACCAGGCCATCCTTCTTCTGCGCATCGACGCCGAGCAGGGTGGCGCCGCGGCTGGTGGTGGACAGGCCGGCCTTGGCGGCGGCGTCGCCGCGCGTGACGATGGCCTCGGCCGCCCCGGCAATGGCGCCGCTGCGGGCGATATTGTTGAACTTGCCGAACAGGGCCGGCGCGCCGCCGAAGATGCCGGACAGCACCTGCGAGGTCAGCCCGTCGGCGGACGTGAACATGCGGCTGTAGTCGATGCCGAACTTGTCGAGCAGGGTCTTGCCGACTTCGGCGATCTTCACTTCCAGCATCACCTGCTGCGGCGCCGTCACCCGCAACAGGTTGACCAGGCGCTTGCCGTCGTGATACGCGGTGGCCACGCGTACCGCTTCATCGAGCTTGCCTGAGCCGCTGACCGAGCCGGACAGCACGATCGCTTCGCCGGCGCTTTTCACGGTGATATCTTTTTCTTCGGGCATCAGCTCGGCCAGCTTGTCCTGCAGCACGGCGGGATCGACCGACACCACGATGTCGTGCAGGTAGCAGACCCCGTTGGCGTCCTGCAGGATGATGTTGCTGGTCCCGGCCTTCTTCCCGCGCAGGAACAAGTCGCTCGGGCTCAGCAGCAGCACGTCCATGTCGGCCACGCTGGCCTGGTCGGCCACGGCGGCCACGACCGGCGCCGGCTTGGCGGCGTTGCCGAGCAGGCCGCTGGCGACGATGCGCGCCACCGGCGCCGCCAGCGGAATCACGGACGCCTTGCCGAGCGTGACCTGGGTGGCCGGCGCCACCTGCACCGACTCGCAGCTGCGCGAGGCCGCGAGCGTGCCGCTGGTGTTGGCGGCGCCGTAGGCCGGCGTGCCGGCGATGGCGCTTGCCGCCGCGGCCGATGCCGCGATCCGGATGCAGGTGTTCATGGGCTGGTCCTCAGGGTCGGGTCAAAAGCAGCTCAGCGACGAGGCGCCGTGCTGGATCACTTCCACGCAATGGGCGCTGGCCGGCGCCACGCGGGCCGGGGCGGGGCGGCGCACCACCGCGGCGACCGGCTGCGGCGCGGCCGGCCTGGCTTCGCCGAACAGTTCGGTCTTGGTGACGCCGCTGGTGGCCACCGGCTGCTTGTCGACCTGGTTGCGCAGCACCAGCGACAGGGTGCCGACGCTGCGCGCCAGGTCGAGCTTCTCGGCGTCCTGCGGCGACAGTTCGAGCGTGACCGCGCTGACCACCTTCGGCTTGGTGTCGTCGCGGCCCGCTTCCTGTGCCACCGCCAGCACCAGCACCCGCTCCAGCACGGTCTTGCTGACCGAACGGGCTTGTTCGCCCTTGGCCTGGTCCTGCTGGGCGTTGACGACCACGTCGACGTAATTGCCGGGCAGGGCGAAGCCGGCCACCCCGACCACATCGTTGACGCGCACCGTCATGGCCCGCTTGCCTTCCGCGATCACGGCCGACAGCCCGCCCAGCGTCCCGGCAGGCGCCAGCTTGCGTTCCAGCATGGGCTCGCCGGCGACGATGGCGAGGCGGGCGATGCGGTCCTGCAAATCGGCGCTGGCCTTGAACGCGCCGGAGGGAGTGGCGCCGGCCGGCCAGTCGATGGTCGACAGCATTTCGGCGTTGATCTTGCTGCCCGGTTCGATGTCGACCGCCGCCACCACCACCTTGTTGGCGCTGATGCCGGCCTGGCGCGAAGCCCAGCCGGTGGCCCAGGCGGCCGCCACCAGGCCGAGGAGGAGTGCGGCCAGGATCAGGCCGATTGCCTTGAGGTTCTTCATGATGGGTCCTTTGCGACGTGATCAGACGAGCCCGAACTGGCGGGCCAGGACATAGGAACTGGTGCCGAGCGCGATGCTGATGCCGTAGGCCAGCCGGCCGACCGATGGCAACTGGCCGGGCTCCAGCCGCGGCTTGCCGCGCGCCACGGCCGACCACAGCAGCCAGCGCAGCAAGCCGCCGGTGTTGGCCAGCAGCGGGACCAGCGTGCGCTGGCGCAGGGCCAGCACCAGCGCGGCAATGCCGCCGCTTACCACGGTAAAGAACAGGGCCCAGGCCGTGCCTTGCAGGCCGAGGAAGGCGCCTACCATCGCCATCAGCTTGACGTCGCCGGCGCCCATCGCGCCGATCGCGTACATCGGCAGCAGCGCGCCGAAACCGAGCAGCATCCCAGCCGGGCCCCAGGTCCAGCCCGCATGCATGGCCGGCGGCACGGTGGTGTTGTAGACCAGCGCGAACAGCAGGCCGGCGCCGGTCAGCAGGTTGGGAATCCGGTAGGCGCGCCAGTCGTAGGCGGCCGCCGCCGCCAGCAGGACCAGCAGCACGCAGGTGCGCGGATCGGTGAACAGCATGGCGAACAGTTCGAAGAAGGCCTTGAATTCGTCCATGGTCGCGGTCCCCGTTGCGGCTTGATCGATGGCTCAAGTCTATGGACGAGCTGTGCTCCGCGAATGAGAGCGGGCTCCTTTCGGCGTGGGAGGCGGCGCCTGATTTTCGGGGGGCGGAATAGTGCGCGGCGGCCAGGCCGGCATAGTCGCTTGCTCCCGGTACTGATGGGCTGTAGTACCCCCACTCGCCTGCTTGTAGGAGCACTCTTACACCAGAGGAAAGGCGGAAATTTTCTCGTAAAAAAAACTACTTATTTCCTGTTCAAGCCTGTCATTTCGCTAAAGGGCGCGGTGTATAGTTCCCCGCTTTTACAGACCAGCCGGCGGCACGTCTTTCAAGCCTTGCGATGCTGTACGGCATACCAAAACTACATCGAAGGGAAGAAAGATGATGAATTCGCAGGACTACGCGGCCCGCATCGGACAACTGATCCAGGAACACCAGGCCGACATCGGCGCCGAGTGGATCGGCCAGCTGGAAGCACTGACCCTGCGCAGCAATTCCGTCTCCAAGGAGCAGTTGCGCGTCCATTGCCAGCAATTCCTGCAGGCCTTTGCCATGGCCACCCGTGCTGGCAACCTGGACGATATCGACCACCGCTCCTGGGACGAAGTGCGCAACCTGCTGGCCGATATTTCCTCGACCCGCGCCAGGGCCGGCTCGACGCCGAGCGAGACCGCCACCTTCGTGTTCTCGCTCAAGCAGCCGCTGTTCGCGCGCCTGCGCCAGGGCTTCGAGGGCAATCCCGAGGGGCTCGCGGCCGCCTCCTGGATCATCAACACCCTGCTCGACAAGCTGGGCCTGTTCACCATTGAAGTGTTCCAGAAGACGCGCGACCAGATCATCGTGCGCCAGCAGCAGGAGTTGCTGGAACTGTCCACCCCGGTGGTCAAGCTGTGGCAGGGCATCCTGGCGCTGCCGCTGATCGGCACACTCGATTCGGCGCGCACCCAGGTGGTGATGGAGAACGTGCTGCAGAAGATTGTCGATACCGGCGCCGCCATCGCGATCATCGACATCACCGGCGTGCCGATGGTGGACACACTGGTCGCGCAGCACCTGATGAAGACCATCGCCGCCGCCCGCCTGATGGGCGCCGACTGCATCATCAGCGGCATCCGCCCGCAGATCGCGCAGACCATCGTGCACCTGGGCGTGAACCTGGAAGACGTGGTGACGAAATCGACCCTGGCCGACGCCTTCCTGGTCGCGCTGGAGCGCACCGGCAATGCGATGGTCGCCAACAAGGGGTAAGCGGTTTATGGAGCGGATTCCAATCCTTCGCATGGGCGACCTGCTGCTGGTGACGATCCAGGTCGACATGCACGACCGGCTTGCCATGACTCTGCAGGAAGACCTGGCCGACCGCATCGTGCGCGACAACGCCAAGGGCGTGCTGATCGACATTTCGGCGCTCGACCTGGTCGACTCCTTCATCGGCCGCATGATCAGCAATACCGCCGCCATGGCGCGCGTGCTCGATGCCCGGACCGTGGTGGTCGGGATGCAGCCGGCGGTGGCGATCACGCTGGTCGAACTGGGGCTGACGCTGGCCGGCGTGAAGACCGCGCTCAACGTGGAAAAGGGCATGGCCCTGCTAGGAAAGCGCACCTTCTGATGAGTGCCCAACAAAATGCGGCGCTGATCGACTCCGCGCTGCTGGAGCGGCACCGTGCCTTGCGCACCAGCCGTGTCACGCTGCCCCTGCGTTCGGACGAGGACGTGGTCGGCCTGCGCCGCCAGGTGCGCGAACGGGCGGTGGCGATCGCGCTGTCGCTGGTGGACCAGACCAAGCTGGTCACCGCCGCCAGCGAGCTGGCCCGCAACACCCTCAAGTACGGCGGCGGCGGCGAGGTCCACCTCGACCTGCTGGGCGACGGCGTGCGCCAGGGCGTCGGCCTGATCTTCATCGACGGCGGCCCCGGCATCGCCGACACCGACCAGGCGCTGCGCGACGGCTTCACCACCGGCGGCGGCCTCGGGCTGGGGCTGGGCGGCGCGCGCCGCCTGGTCGACGAATTCGACATCGACAGCAGGCAAGGAGAAGGCACTGCGGTGTCGGTGGTGAAATGGAAGCGTTGATCAGTTCCTTGTCGCGCCAGCAGAGCGTGGCCATCGATCATGCCAGCGACGTCGCGGCCGCGCGTCGCGCCGGCATCAAGTTGGCGGGCGTGCTGGGTTTCGATGAAACCCGCACCGGCCAGCTGGCGATCATCATCACCGAGGCCGCCACCAATATCATCAAGCACGCCGGCCACGGCATGCTCTACATCGGTCCCGCGCAATCCGGCGCGGCGCCGGGCATCGACGTGGTCGCGCTCGACAGCGGACCCGGCATCGCCGACTTCGCATCCAGCCTGGTGGACGGCGTGTCCACCGCCGGCACCGCTGGCACCGGCCTGGGCGCGCTGCACCGGCTGTCGGACGAGATCGACGTTTATTCGCAGCGCGGCAAAGGCGCGGCCTTCTTCATGCGGCTGTGGCGCGATACGCCGGCTCCCGCCCCACGGCCGGTGGTGGTGGGCGCGCTGGCGCTGCCGATCCCTGGCGAGGAAGAGTGCGGCGACGGCTGGGCCTTCGGCTGCCACGAACACGGCGCCACGCTGCTCGCGGCCGATGGCCTGGGGCACGGCCCGGAGGCGGCGCGGGCGGCCGATGCCGCGATCGAGACCTTCGGCCGCGAGCGCGGGCTGCAACCGGCCGCGCTGATGCAGCGGGTGCACGAGGCGCTGCGCATCACGCGCGGCGCCGCGGTGGCGCTGGCCTACGTCGACTGCGGGCGCGACGAGGTGCGCTTCGCCGGCCTTGGCAACATCAGCGCCTGGGTGGTGCACGACGGCCGGCGCGCGCTGGTCTCGCACAACGGCATCGTCGGCCACAATATGCGCAAGGTGCAGGAGTTCAGCGCCGCCTTCCCGCCGGGGGCGCTGTGCATCATGCATTCCGACGGCCTGCAGACCCAGTGGGACCTGGACGCCTATCCCGGCCTGGCCGCGCGCCATCCGAGCCTGGTGGCGGCGATCCTGATGCGCGATTTCAGCCGCCGCCGCGACGACGCGATGGTGCTGGCGGTGCGGCGGCGGGAGCGCGCATGACACTGCAGCGGATCGTCGGCGTGGCGCTGGAAAGCGAGCAGGATGTCGTGCTGGTGCGCCAGCGCGCGCGCCAGGTGTCGGCGCTGCTCGGCTTTTCGCAACAGGACCAGGTGCGCATCGCCACCGCCGTGTCGGAGGTGGCGCGCGCCTGCCAGCAGCGCAGCAAGGGCCGCGCCGCCTTCAGCCTGGCGGACGAGGATGGCCGCCAGCAGCTGGAGGTGGCGATCAGCCTGGAGCCGCGTCCTGGCCGCGCACAGTCGCCACTGGGGGCCGCGGACGCGCCCGAGATGGCGCTGGTCAGCGCGCACCGCCTGATGGACACCTGCGTGGTCGCCGAGAGCACGGCCGCCACCACGGTCACCATGCGCAAGGTGCTGCCGCCGCAGTCGCGGCTCGGCGCCGCCGACCTGGCCGAACGCTCGCACAAGCTGGCCGCCGCGCCGGTCGCCAACTCCTACCACGAGGTGCAGGTGCAGAACCAGGAGCTGCTGGGCACCCTGGCCGAGCTGCGCGAACGGCAGGAGGACCTGCTGTCGCTGACCCGCGAGCTGGAGGACACCAACCGCGGCATCGTCGCGCTGTACGCCGAGATCGAGGACAAGGCCGAGCGCCTGCGCCGCGCCGACGAGATGAAGTCGCGCTTCCTGTCCAACACCAGCCACGAGCTGAGGACGCCCTTGTCGTCGATCCGCGCGCTGGCCAAGCTGCTGCTGGACCGCATGGACGGCGAGCTGACCGTCGAGCAGGAGCGCCAGGTGCAGTACATCGCCACCGCCGCCAACGACTTGTCGGAACTGGTCAACGACCTGCTCGACCTGGCCAAGATCGAGGCCGGCAAGGTCGAGGTGCAGGTGGCGCCGGTGGTGGTCGATAACATGTTCCGTGCGCTGAAGGGCATGCTGCGGCCGCTGGTCGATGCCGCCAATGTCGACCTGGTGTTCGACACCGGCGGCGTCAGCGAGCCCTTCGATTCGGACGAAAGCAAGATTTCCCAGATCTTGCGCAATTTCATCTCGAACGCCCTCAAGTTCACCGAGCATGGCGAAGTGCTCGTGCGCGCCGGTGTGGACGAGGAAACGGATACCATCGCATTTGCGGTGGCCGACACCGGAATCGGCATCAGTCCGGAGAACCTGCAGCTGATCTTCGAGGAGTTCAGCCAGATCGAGCATCCGCTGCAGCGCAAGAGCAAGGGCACGGGCCTGGGCCTGCCGCTCTGCCGCAAGCTGGCCGACCTGCTGGGCGGCCGCGTGGACGTCCGGAGCACACCCGGCCAGGGCTCGACCTTCACCCTGACGCTGCCGCGCCAGTACCCGCTGGGCGCCGCGCCAAGCACCGATGGAACGGAATCATGACAGCCAAGATTTTGATCGTAAATGTCGACGACAACGACGGCGCGCGCTACGCCAAGACCCGCATCCTGCAAAGCGCGGGCTTCCAGGTGATCGAGGCGGGCAACGGCACTGACGCGCTGGCGATGGTCAAGAGCGAGGAGCCGGCGCTGGTGCTGCTCGACGTGAAGCTCCCCGACATCAACGGCATCGAGGTCTGCCGCCGCATCAAGTCCGATCCGGCCACCGCCAGCGTGCTGGTGCTGCAGACTTCGGCCGCGCTGACCAGCCGCGACGACAAGATCCGCGGCCTCGAAGGCGGCGCCGACAACTACCTGGCGGCGCCGATCGAGGCCGACGAGCTGATCGCGAACGTCAACGCGCTGCTGCGCATGCGCCAGACCGAGTCGGCGCTGCGTGAGAGCGAGGAGCGGTTTCGCCAGCTGACCGATTCGATCGAGGACGTGTTCTGGATGTTCTGCGTGCCCGGGATCGCGCTGGCCTACGTCAGCCCGGCCTACGACACGCTGTGGGGCCGCAGCCGGGCCGCGCTGAACGAGCGCCACGACGACTGGCTGGAGGGCGTGCACCCCGATGACCGCGCCCACATCGCGGCGCGCTGGCAGGCGCTGGCCGCCGATCCCTCCTACGACGAGGAATACCGGCTGCTGCTCCCGGACGGAAAGGTGCGCTGGGTGCGCGACCGCCTGCGCCCGGTGCGCAACGCGAGCGACCAGGTCTACCGCGTGGCCCGCATCACCAGCGATATCTCGCGCCGCCGCGAAATGGAAGGGCTGCTGCGTGCGGCCGACAACAACAAGAACGAATTCCTGGCCACGCTGGCGCATGAGCTGCGCAACCCGCTGTCGCCGATCCGCAGCGCCGCCGCGCTGCTGGGCATGAGCGGTCCCGGCGCGGCCGACCTGCAGGCCAAGGCCAAGGACGTGATCACGCGCCAGGTCGACCACCTGGCGCACCTGGTCGACGACCTGCTCGACGTCGCCCGCATCTCGGAGGGCAAGATCGCGCTGCGCACGGAGGAGGTCAACCTCGGCGCCGTGATCGCGCAGGCCACCGAGACCGCCGGCCCGCTGATCGCCGCGCGCGGCCACCGGCTCGAGGTGACGCTGCCGGACGAACAGGTGTGGGTCAGCGGCGACCCGGTGCGGCTGGCGCAATCGATGGGCAACCTGTTGCACAACGCGGCCAAGTTCACGCCGCGCGACGGCCGGATCGCGATCAGCGCGAGCCTGGCCGACAACGGCATGGTGCGCATCGCGGTGCAGGACAACGGCATCGGCATCGACGAGGACAGCCTGCCGCGCATCTTCGGCATGTTCACGCAGGCCGCGGTGCCGCCGGACCGGGCGCCGGAAGGGCTGGGGATCGGGCTGTCGCTGGTGTCGCGTTTGCTGGAGATGCACGGCGGGCGGCTGTCCGCGTGCAGTCCCGGTATCGGCATGGGCAGCACCTTCACGGTCGAACTGCCGGTGCTGCGGGTCGAGTGCGCCGGCAGCAAGCCGGACCAGTCACGCAACGCGGCCCAGGGCAAGTCGGGCGGCCTGAAAGTGCTGCTGGTGGACGACAATGCGGACGCGATCGAGATGATGGGCTTCCTGCTGGCCGAGATGGGACACCAGGCCACCACCACCCAGGACGCACGGCGCATCGTGGCGCTGGCGCGCGAGCAGCATCCGGACGTGATCGTGCTCGACATCGGGCTGCCCGGGGTGGACGGCTACGAGCTGGCGCGCATGCTCAAGCGCGAGCCGGAGCTGGCGTCGATCCGGCTGGTGGCGCATACGGGCTATGGTTCGCCGGAGGATCGCAAGAAGGCGCTGGATGCGGGCTTCGATGCGCATCTGGTGAAGCCGGCGGAGATCGCGGATCTGGAAGCGGCGCTGCGCGGTTAGAGTTCGCCGCTGTGCATGCAAAATGGGGTTCCCGCTTCCGCGGGAACGACGGACTGTATATGGCACGGGGCGCCTTATACAATGTACCGTCGTTCCCGCGCAGGCGGGAACCCCATTTTGCGTGCAGCACCGCGCAATAAAAAACGCCCGCTGCGCAAGCGGGCGTTTACGCATCAAGCATCAGATCATTTGTCGCTCACCACAAACTCTCCAAACGGCTTGAGCTGCTCGCTCACCGCCGTCTTGTCGCCCACCACCACGATGGTCTGGCGCTCCGGTGCGAAGTACTTCCTGGCGACGGTACGCACCTGCTCCGGCGTGACCTTCTCGATCGCCGGCACGAACTGCCCGAGGAACTCGGCCGGCAGCCCGACCAGCCAGTTGTTGGCCAGCGTGCCCGCCACCGCGCGCTGCATCTGGTTGCTGATCAGGTAGCCGCCCGCGACGTAGCGCTTGTGCATCTTCAGCTCGTCCTCGGGCACGAGGTCGGCGCCGATGCGCTTGTACTCGTTCATGAATTCGGTCACCGACGGGCCGGTCACCGCATTGCGCACGTCGGCGCCGCCGACGATGCTGCCGCCTTCACGCGCCAGGCGCGCGCCGGCGTAGGCGCCGTAGGTATAGCCCTTTTCCTCGCGCAGGTTGATGTTCACCCGGCTCGAAAAGCCGCCGCCCAGCACCGTACTGGCAAGGCGCAGCGGGATCTGGTCGGCGGCGGTGGCGGCAATCCCCGGGCTGCCCAGGCGGACCGTCGACTGCACGCTGCCGCCGCGTTCGAGCAGCACGAAGGTCGGCTTGGCATCGGTCGGCGCTTCCGGCGGCAGCGGCTGCGCCTGGCCCTGCGCCTTCCAGTCGCCGAAGGCCTGCTGCGCCAGCTTGAGCGCGTCGGCTTCCTTGATGCGGCCGGTGATCACCAGCAGCGCGCGGTCCGGACGGAAGCGCTTCTCGTGCTCGGCGCGCAGCATCTGGTCGGTGACGCTGTTGATGGCGTCGGCGGTCGGGTCGGTGTGGCCGTATGGATGGTCGCCGTAGATCGCCGCGTTCAGCGCGCGGTCGGCGCGGAAGCCGGGACGGGTCTCGGCCACGCGCAGCGCCTGCAGCGCGTTGGCCTTGGCCAGCTGGACTTCCTTGGCCGGGAACGAGGGCTGGCGCACCACCTCGGCCAGCAGCGCCGCCATGTCGGCGGCGTGCGAGGCGAGGGCGTTGGCCGAGACCGACACGCCGTCGAGCGAGGCGCTGGCGCCCACTTCGCCGCCCATGCCCTGGGCCGCTTCGGCGATCGCACGCGAGTCGCGCTTGGCGGTGCCTTCGTTGAGCAGGCCGGCCATCAGGCTGGCGAAGCCCGGATGGGCCTTGTCGTCGGCCGAGTAGCCGGCGCCGCGCACGGCCAGCACGAAGTCGACGCGCGGCAGTCCTTCGCGTGGCACCACCCACACGGTCAGGCCGTTGGCCAGGGTCTTCTTGGCGATGTGCGGGACCGGCAGCGGCTTGTCCTTGGCGTAGGCCGGCATCGCGGCGGATTTGTCGGCTGGGGTGTCAGCCGCGAACGCGGCCGGGGCGAACAGGGTGGAGATCGCCAGTGTCAGCATCAGTTTTTTCATCGCGATGGCTCCTTATTTCTTGTCGGCGGCAGAGACGCTGGCCTGGGCCGGCGCGGCGGCGGCCGGTGCGGCCTTCGGCGCCGGCTTGCGGTCGATGACGGTGCGGTTCGAAGCGACCAGGTAGGTGCTCGCCGCGCGCTTGATGTCGTCCGAAGTCACGGCTTCGATCCAGCCCGGGATCTTGTTGGCGACATTGGCGTCGCCCCACAGGGTCTGCAGCTTGGCCAGGGTGTCGGCGCGGTTGATGAAGCTTTCCATCTTGTTGTTCCAGTCCGCCAGCATGCGGGTCTTCACGCGCTTGAGCGTGGCCGCATCGGCGCCGTTCCTGGCGACCTTGGCGATCTCTTCGTCCATCGCGCTGACCATGGCGTCGGCGCTGCTGTTCGGCTTGTACAGCGCGAAGATGGTCATCACGGTCGGGCCGCCGTATTCCCACGGGCCGGTGAGGCCGAACAGGGCGTTCATGTTGAGCGCGATCTCGCGGCCCTTCACCAGCCCCTGGTAGAACAGCGAGGCGTCGTCGCCCGCCAGCAGGTCGGCCAGCACCGCGATCGCGGCCTGGTCCTTGTGGCCGCGTGGCGGGATCTTCCACGCTACCGCCACCGCCGGCACCTGGGCCAGCGCGTCGGTCTGCTCGACCCGCTTCTCCTCGGTGTTCAGGCCTTCGGAGAAATCGGTGGCGGCCGGCGTCGGGCGCTTGGCGATGCCGCCGAAGTACTTCTGCGCCAGCGCGAAGCCCTGGGCCGGGGTCACGTCGCCGGCGATCGCCAGCACCGCGTTGTTCGGGCCGTAATAGTCGCGGTGGAAGGTGCGC
Organism: Massilia terrae; assembly: GCF_024753145.1. GTDB lineage: Bacteria > Pseudomonadota > Gammaproteobacteria > Burkholderiales > Burkholderiaceae_D > Telluria > Telluria terrae. The sequence continues at coordinate 118,505 of NZ_JANUGU010000001.1, forward strand.
ACATCGTCCAGCGAGGCGTGTTCGAGGTCCTCGAAACTGCCGTAGCCGTCGTGGTTGTTCTCCCACTTCTTGAATGCGGCCTGGTTGATGTCGAGCCAGTAGAAGCCGCCGTAGGGCTGGTTCTTGACGTTGACGCGGATCTCTTCCTTGACCACGTCCTGCTGGTTCTTCAGCGTCTTGTCGTTGAAGTCGAGCGTCTTCATGCGGTCCGCTTCCAGCCACAGGATGGGTTCCAGCGCCGACACCGGCGCGGTCTCGATGTAGTTGGTGAAGTCGGGCCGGGTCGAGCCGTTGTTGCGGCCGCCGCCGCCGGTGATGGTCTTGTCGAACACGCCCTTGGGCGCATTCGGCGTGCCCTGGAACATCAGGTGCTCGAACAGGTGCGCGAAGCCGGTGCGGTTCTTCGGCTCCAGGCGCATGCCGACGTGGTAGACCACCGACACGCCGACGGTGGGCGAGGTGTGGTCTTCGGAGACGATGACGGTCAGGCCGTTGTCGAGTTTCTTGGTGTGGACCGGCAGGTTCCACTGGTCGCTGGTGGCCGCGAACGCGGACAGCGAGACAGTCAGGCCAGCCAGCAGCACTGGAAGGTGGCGCTTGCGCATAGGGATGCCCTCGCAAAGGTGGACGGTGGTTTCGGGAACGTGGCTCTGCGGCCGCGCGAGGGGCATCTTAACGCAATGACAAGCATTGATGTAAAGATATTTTTTACAACATCCCCGCCATTCCCGCGATCGTGTCGCCCAGTCCGGTTTTTATGCAGTTCGTCGCATTCACGGCGCATGGCGCAGGCCGCCGGGATAGAGTGCGGTCATCGCCGCTGGCTTTGAAATTACATTTGGTTAATAATTTTGTGGCAAGTCGCATTGCTTTGCTGCTACTGTATGCGCCGCTGTTGGCAGCGCACTTGAACAAGTATTGGAGATTCACGTGAACAAGTTCCTCAAGTTCGGTTTGATGGCCGCCGCTTTCTGTTGCTTCGTCGAGCCTGCCTCGGCGGCTTCGGACGTGGTCAGCGAAACCCGGCCGCTCGATCCGCACATCGTGCGCGTCAAGGTCGACGGCATCGTCGAGGTGGTGGTGCGGCAGGGCAGCCCGGCGGCGATGACGGTGCGCGGCGACCGCAACTGGATCGCGCGCACCAGCACCAGCCAGCGCGGCGACACCCTGAACATCGGCACCGAAGCGCGGGCCGGCGCCCTGCACGAACGCTTCATGATGCGCGAATCGTCCCAACTGCGGGTGGAACTGACGCTGCCGGCCCTGCGCGAGGTGTCGGCCGACAGCATCGGCACCACCACCGTGGTCGGCTTCGAGGGCGACGAGCTGGACCTGAGCCACGAGGGCGCCGGCCAGATGGTCGTGCAGTGCAACTACAAGCGGGTCTCGGCCAAGCTGGGCGGCATCGGCAGCATGGTGATCAAGGGCCTGAGCAGCGAAGGCGTCGATTTGGACGTGAGCGGCGCCGGCTCGGTCAGCCTGGTCGGCCGCAGCAAGTGGCTGCGCGCGGACCTTGGCGGCATCGGCGGCCTGAATGCCCAGCAGTTCGCAGTAGACAACGTCGACCTGGAGCTGTCGGGCCTGGGCAATGCGATCGTGACGGCGCACCAGAACGCCAACCTGAACCTGTCGGGCATGGGTTCGGTGACGGTGTACGGCAAGCCGGCCAACCGCAAGCTGGTGATCGAGGGTCTGGGCAAGGTCAACTGGAAATAAAAAGGGAACGCCGGACGCCGGCGTAGGGCAAGCGAAGAACCCGCATCCACACGAGACAATGAGAAAACTATTCGTTGCGATTGCATTCGCACTTGGACTGCATGCCAGCGCGCATGCGGGCCTGACAGAAGGGGCAGCGGCGTACAACGCGAAGAATTACGCGCTGGCGCTGAAAGAGATCGTCCCGCTGGCCAAGGCCGGCAACCCCGACGCCGAGCAGCTGCTCGGCTTGATGTATTACATGGGCCGCGGCGTCGCGCGCGACTACAAGCTGGCCTTCGAGTGGAGCCACAAGGCGGCGCAGCAGGGCAGGGCCGATGCGCAGTATGTGACCGGCGCCATGTACTACAAGGGAAACGCGGTCCCGGCCGACGAGAAGCAGGCCGTGTACTGGTTCCGCAAGGCGGCCGAGCAGGGGCACGCGGACGCGCAGTATGCGCTCGGGCTGCTGTACCGCTACCACGTGGCCGGCATGCCGCAGGATGTGGTGATCGCCTACATGCTGTGGAACCTGTCGGCCGCCAACGGCCACGCCAACGCCGCCAACCAGCGCGCGGCGGTGGCCAAGCAGATGAGCCAGGAGCAGATCGAGGAAGCGCAAGCCTTGTCGCGCAACTGGAAGGTGGGCACGCCGCTGCCGGGGCAGTCGAAGACCGGGGCGCAGTAACTCCACCCCAACATGGGGTCAGGTCGTCCAAACAATCAAAAGTGCGCGCAAGAACTCTTGTATCTTGCACGTTTTGACCCTGGAAGTGGCTGGACTGGAATTTTGATTCATTGGACGACCTGACCCCAGACGTTTTCTTAGTGTTTGGCGCCCGAAGCCGCCCCAAACAACTCCAGCGGCACCGCATTCCCCATCGTCTCGTATCCGTGGTCGTTCGGATGCAGGTGATCCCCGCTGTCGTATGCCGCCGCCATCCGCCCGGGATGCGCCGGGTCGCGCGTAACGAGGTCGAAGTCGATCACGCCATCGAACTCGCGGCCATTGCGGATCCATTCGTTGACCGCCGTGCGCACCGCTTCCTTCGCCGGTGAATAGTACTTGGCGCCCTCGAACGGCGTCAGCGTCGCGCCGTAGATGGCGATGCCTCTCTCGTGCGCGCGGCCGATCAGCTGGCGGTAGCCGGTGATCAGCTCCTGCGCGCTGATCGGCTCTTCGTTCGGACTGTTGCCGATATCGTTGATCCCCACCATCAGCGTCATGTAGCGCACGCCCGCCGTGGCCAGCACGTCGCGGTCGAAGCGTTCCAGCGCACTGCGGCCGGCGAGCGAACCTTCCGGCGGATTGCTGACCAGGCGGTTGCCGCTGATGCCGCGGTTGACCACACCCAGGTTCGCGCCTTGCAGGCGTTTGGCCAGCCAGTCCGGCCAGCGGTTGACGGTGTCGGGCGTGCTGCGGGTGCCGTCGGTGATCGAATCGCCGAGGGTGACGATGGCCGCGCCGCCGCTGTCGACATCGACCTCGGTCAGGAAGGGCCACGAGCCGATCTTGTGCTGCACCGGCAGCGTTTCCGCGGCGGCGAAATCGCCGGTCTCCGACACGTAGTTGGTCTGGCTGGCCGTGCTGTGGATAGTGGTCGCGCCGGCAACCTCCGGCAGGTACACGCTCACCGCGAGATCGGCGCGGGCCGCAAGGTCCAGGTCCACCGGATCGGACAGCGCTGGCGCGCCGGGCGGGATGACGATCGACGCCGCGCCGCCGAAGGTCAGCGCGCGGTCGCTGCCGGGCACGATGTCGGCGCCGGCCTTGCGCAGCGCGACGTGGGCGCCGCCGATGCGCAGCGGCGTGCCGCCCATCTCGTTCGAGAGCCGCACCCGCACGCGCTTGCCGCCGAGGCTGGTGTGCACGATCATGCGCAGCGTCTGGTTGCTGAAGGTCTTGGCGCCGGCCGGCAGGGGCGGGCCGCCCGCTCCCGCGCCCCAGGTCCCGGTCCAGTGTTCGGCGGTCCAGGACTGGGCCAGGGCGGGCTGCGGCGGGAAGGCCAGCGTGGCGGCCAGGGCTGCGCCGGCAAGCATGCCGGTGAACGGCAATTTCATGTTGTCTCCTCGGTCTGGTTGGTGGCAGCGTTGCGGGAAGTATGCATCAGTTGCCACAAGTGGTGCCCCTGCCGACCACGAATGCGCAAGCGATTGAGCGGCGGCCCGCTCCGGGCCCGCGGCGTATAATTGTGTTTTTCTCAACAGGAGCTTTCCCATGCGTGCCATCGAAATTACGCGCCCGGGACAGCCCGAGGTGCTGCAGCTGTGCGAGCGCCCGGTCCCGGAGCTCAAGAGCGGCGAAGTCCTGATCAAGGTGCATGCCGCCGGCATCAACCGGCCTGACGTGCTGCAGCGGCTCGGCCACTACCCGGTGCCGCCGGGCGCCTCCGACCTGCCGGGCCTGGAGGTGGCGGGCGAAATCGTCGGTGGCGACCTGTCCGGCAGCCCGTTCAAGCAGGGCGACATGGTGTGCGCGCTGGTACAGGGCGGGGGGTATGCCGAGTTTTGTGCGGCCCCGCTGGCGCAGTGCCTGCCGATGCCGGCCGGGCTGAGCGCGGTACAAGCAGCCTCGCTGCCGGAAACCTTCTTCACGGTGTGGAGCAATGTGTTCGACCGTTCCAACCTGTCCGAGGGCGAGACGCTGCTGGTGCAGGGCGGCACCTCGGGCATCGGCGTGACCGCGATCCAGATGGCGTCGGCGCTCGGCCACACGGTCTACGCGACCGCCGGCACCGACGACAAGTGCCGCGCCTGCGAATCGCTGGGCGCGGCGCGCGGCATCAATTACAAGACCGAGGACTTCGTGGCCGTGGTCAAGGAGCTGACCGGCGGGAAGGGCGTCGACGTGGTGCTGGACATGGTGGCCGGCCCCTACGTGGCGCGCGAGATTTCCTGCCTGGCCGACGACGGCCGCATCGCGCTGATCGCCTTGCTGGGCGGCGCCAAGGCCGAGGTCGACCTGGGCCAGGTGCTGCGCCGCCGCCTGTCGATCAGCGGCTCGACCCTGCGCCCGCGCCCGGTGGCCTTCAAGGGCCGCATCGCCCAGAGCCTGCGCGAGCGGGTGTGGCCGCTGATCGAGCAGGGCAGGATCAAGCCCGTGATCTACAAGACCTTCAGGCTGGACGAGGCCGCGCAGGCGCACGCGCTGATGGAGACCAGCACCCACGTCGGCAAGATCGTGCTCGAAGTCGTGTAATCGATACCTTCGTTTACAAGTTACCGTCGTTCTCGGCAGTGCCGGGAACGACGATGACGATATAGCGAACCCGAGCGAACAATCACCATCTTGCCCGCCCCTTGTTTGACCGTAACATCAACGACCGCTAAAATAGCGGGTTATTTGACTGTGGGGTTCTATGCGTCCCAAACTGGTCGTAGGCAACTGGAAAATGAACGGCAGCCTTGCCGCCAACGCTGATCTGCTCGCGGGCATCGTCGCGGGACTGGGCAATGCGAAGGCCGCTTGCGCCGTGTGCGCGCCCGCGCCATACCTGTTCCAGTGCCAACAGCTCCTGGCCGGCACGCCGGTCGCCTGGGGTGCCCAGGATGTGTCGGAACATGCGTCCGGCGCCTACACAGGCGAGGCCTCGGCCGCCATGCTGGCCGATTTCGCCTGCCGCTACGTCATCGTCGGCCACTCCGAGCGCCGCGCCTACCATGGCGAGAGCAACGAGCTGGTGGCCCGCAAGACCGTGGCCGCGCTCAAGGCCGGCCTGACCCCGATCGTCTGCGTCGGCGAAACCCTGGGGCAGCGCGAAGCGGGGCAGACCGCCGCCGTCGTCGGCGCCCAGCTGGCCGCCGTGCTGGAGCTGCTGGATGCCGCGCAGGCGAAGGGCATCGTGGTCGCCTACGAACCCGTGTGGGCGATCGGCACCGGCAAGACCGCGACCCCGGACATGGCCCAGGAAGTGCACGCCCAGCTGCGCGCCCAGCTCAAGGAGCGCATCGGCGGCGCGGCCGAGGAAATCAATATCCTGTACGGCGGCAGCATGAAGCCGGATAATGCCGCAGACCTCATGTCCCGCCAGGACATCGATGGCGGGCTGATCGGCGGCGCCTCCCTCAAGGCAGCCGATTTCCTCGCCATCATCAAGGCCGCCTGAATCGGCGGTCTGAAAAGAATTCGAAACCCCGTTAAACTTGGAATGGAATTGTAATGAGCACCTTGTTCAATCTGATTATCGTCGTACAGGTTCTCTCCGCCCTGGCCATCGTCGGCCTCGTGCTGATGCAGCATGGTAAGGGCGCGGACATGGGCGCGGCCTTCGGCTCGGGCGCGTCGGGCAGCCTGTTCGGCGCCACCGGTTCGTCGAACTTCCTGTCGAAGTCGACCGCGGTCGCGGCCGCCATTTTCTTTGCATGCACCCTGGCGCTGGCCCACTACGGCACCAGCGCACCGGCCGCCAGCGTCGACAATGGCGTGATGGGCCGTATCGCCGCCCCGGCGCCGGCCCCGGCCGCCCCGGCGGCTCCGGCCACCAACGCGGCAGCACCGGCCACCAACCCAGCTCCGGCAGCCTCCGCCGAAGCCCCGGCGGCCAGCGCGCCGGCGCCCGCGAACCCGGCGCCGAAGAAGTAAGCAGGCTTCTGTAAAGACTTAAAAATATTGAGAATTTGCGTATTTTTCCTCTCGCCAAGACAAATTGTGCATTGAAAAAAGGTGCTAAGGCAGGGTAAAATAGCAGTCTCACAGCCGACGTGGTGAAATTGGTAGACACGCTATCTTGAGGGGGTAGTGGCGCAAGCTGTGCGAGTTCGAGTCTCGCCGTCGGCACCAAGAATTCAGAAGCCAGCAAGGGCGCAAGAGCTTCGGCTCTGCCTAAGCTGGCTTTTTTGCGAGGATCAGTCGTTCGATCCTGGTGGCAGGGCACAAAGCCAGGATTGCGCGATACGGCGCTGCAGCTATGCAGCAGTTTCATCAACCGATCGTTCAAACAGGCTTCACAGTGAACCTCGAAAATTACTTCCCCGTTCTGCTCTTCATCCTCGTCGGTGCCGGTGTCGGCATCGCGCCGCAGGTGCTTGGCCGCCTGCTCGCGCCGCATCGTCCCGATGCCGCCAAACTGTCCCCGTATGAGTGCGGTTTCGAAGCCTTCGAAGACGCGCGCATGAAGTTCGACGTGCGCTACTACCTGGTGGCGATCCTGTTTATTTTGTTTGACCTGGAAACGGCATTCTTCTTCCCGTGGGGCGTCGCCATGCGCGACCTGGGTTGGCCGGCGTTCGTGACGATGCTGGTCTTCATCGCCGAATTCGTGGTCGGTTTTTGGTACATCTGGAAGAAAGGTGCCCTTGATTGGGAATGAGCCATGTCTATTGAAGGCGTATTAAACGAAGGGTTTGTCACCACCACCGCTGACAAGCTGATCAACTGGGCCCGTACCGGCTCGATGTGGCCGATGACCTTCGGCCTGGCCTGCTGCGCAGTCGAGATGATGCACGCGGGCGCCGCCCGTTACGACCTCGACCGCTTCGGCGTCGTGTTCCGCCCGTCCCCGCGCCAGTCCGACGTGATGATCGTGGCCGGCACCCTGTGCAACAAGATGGCCCCGGCCCTGCGCAAGGTGTACGACCAGATGGCCGAGCCGCGCTGGGTCATCTCGATGGGTTCCTGCGCCAACGGCGGCGGCTACTATCACTATTCCTACTCGGTGGTGCGCGGCTGCGACCGCATCGTCCCGGTCGACGTCTACGTCCCGGGCTGCCCGCCGACTGCGGAAGCCCTGCTGTACGGCATCATCCAGCTGCAGAACAAGATCAAGCGCACCAACACCATCGCGCGCTAACCAGCGATTTTCATCATGACGACAAAACTCGAAGTCCTTGAACTCGCCCTGAAGAAAGCGCTGGGCGAGGGCGCCGCCGTTTCCACGGCGCTGGGCGAAGTGACGGTGGTGGTCAAGGCCGCCGACTACCTGCAGGCGATGCAGACCCTGCGCGACGATCCACAGCTAGCTTTCGACGAACTGGTCGACCTGTGCGGCGTGGATTACTCGCAGTACGGCGAAGGCAGCTGGGATGGCCTGCGTTTCGCGGCCGTCTCGCACCTGCTCTCGATCGAGCACAACTGGCGCGTGCGCGTGCGCGTGTTCGCGCCAGACGACGACATGCCGGTGCTGCCGACCGTGACCGGCATCTGGCGCTCCGCCAACTGGTTCGAGCGCGAAGCGTTCGACCTGTTCGGCATCATGTTCGAGGGCCACGGCGACCTGCGCCGCATCCTGACCGACTACGGCTTCATCGGCCACCCGTTCCGCAAGGACTTCCCGATCTCGGGCTACGTCGAAATGCGCTACGACCCCGAGCAGAAGCGCGTGATCTACCAACCCGTGACGATCGAACCGCGTGAAAACATCCCGCGCGTGATCCGCGAAGAAAACTACGGGATCAAATAATGGCTGAGCTTAAGAATTACACCCTGAACTTTGGTCCGCAGCACCCGGCAGCGCACGGCGTGCTGCGCCTGGTGCTGGAACTGGACGGCGAGGTGATCCAGCGCGCCGACCCGCACATCGGCCTGCTGCACCGCGGCACCGAGAAGCTGGCCGAAACCCGCACCTACCTGCAGTCGGTGCCCTACATGGACCGCCTCGACTACGTGTCGATGATGTGCAACGAGCACGGCTATGTGCTGGCGATCGAGAAGCTGCTGGGCATCCAGGCGCCGGTGCGCGCCCAGTACATCCGCGTGATGTTCGACGAGATCACCCGCATCCTGAACCACCTGATGTGGCTGGGCGCGCACGCGCTCGACATCGGCGCCATGGGCCCCTTCCTGTATGCCTTCCGCGACCGTGAAGACCTGTTCGACGTCTACGAGGCGGTGTCGGGCGCGCGCATGCACGCGGCCTACTACCGCCCGGGCGGCGTGTACCGCGACCTGCCGGACGCGATGCCCAAGCACAAGGCCTCGATCCTGCGCAGCCAGAAGGCCATCGACGAACTGAACGAAACCCGCCAGGGCTCGGTGCTCGACTTCATCGAGCAGTTCACCAAGCGCTTCGACGGCTATGTCGACGAGTACGAGACCCTGCTGACCGACAACCGCATCTGGAAACAGCGTACCGTCGGCATCGGCGTGGTGTCGCCGGAGGACGCGAAGGCGATGGGCTTCTCGGGCGCCATGCTGCGCGGTTCGGGCGTGGCCTGGGACCTGCGCAAGAAGCAGCCCTATGCCGTGTACGACCAGCTCGACTTCGACATCCCGATCGGCACCAACGGCGACTCCTACGACCGCTACCTGGTCCGCATCGAAGAGCTGCGCCAGTCGAACCGCATCATCAAGCAGTGCATCGCCTGGCTGCGCGCGAACCCGGGTCCGGTCATGGTCGACAACCACAAGATCGCGCCGCCGTCGCGGGTCGACATGAAGACCAATATGGAATCGCTGATCCACCACTTCAAGCTGTTCTCCGAGGGCTTCCACGTCCCGGCCGGCGAGGCTTACGCGGCGGTGGAACACCCGAAGGGCGAATTCGGCATCTACATCGTGTCCGATGGCGCCAACAAGCCGTACCGCCTGAAGATCCGCACGCCGGACTATGTCCACCTGCAGAGCCTGGACGAAATGGCGCGCGGCCACATGATCGCGGACGCCGTGACCATCATCGGCACCCAGGACATCGTGTTCGGCAGTATCGACCGCTGAGAAGGTAAAAGATTATGTTATCCGAGCAGTGCTACAAGAAGATTGACCGCGAACTGGCCAAGTACCCGGCCGACCAGCGCCAGTCGGCCGTGATGGCCGCGCTGGCCCACGCGCAGGTCGAACTGGGCTGGCTGTCGCCCGCAACCTTGCAGGAAGTCGCCGACTACATCGGCATGCCGGCCATCGCCGTGCAGGAAGTGGCGACCTTCTACAACATGTACAACCTGAAGCCGGTCGGCAAGCACAAGATCACCGTGTGCACCAACCTGCCGTGCGCGCTGACCCGCGGCGAGCAGGCCGGCCAGTACCTGAAAGAGAAGCTGGGCATCGACTACCGCGAAACCACCGCCGACGGCATGTTCACGCTGCTGGAAGGCGAGTGCATGGGCGCCTGCGGCGATTCGCCGGTCATGCTGGTCAACAACCACCGCATGTGCTCGCACATGAGCAACGAGAAGATCGACGCCCTGCTGGAGGAGCTGAAGAAATGACCAGCCTGCACGACCGTCACATCAACCCGCTGATCCTGAAGGACCTGGACGGCGCCAACTGGCACCTGGCCGACTACGTCAAGCGCGGCGGCTACAGCGCCCTGCGCAAGATCCTGGAAGAGAAGATCCCGCAGGAACAGATCATCGCCGACCTGAAGGCCTCGGGCCTGCGCGGCCGCGGCGGCGCCGGTTTCCCGACCGGCCTCAAGTGGTCGTTCATGCCGCGCTCCTTCCCGGGCCAGAAATACCTCGTCTGCAACACCGACGAAGGCGAGCCGGGCACGTTCAAGGACCGCGACATCATCCGCTACAACCCGCACGCGCTGATCGAAGGCATGGCCATCGGCGCCTACGCGATGGGCATCACCGTGGGCTACAACTACATCCACGGCGAGATCTTCGCGGATTACCTGCTGTTCGAAGAAGCGCTGGAAGAAGCGCGCGCGGCCGGTTTCCTGGGCAATAACATCATGGGCAGCGAGTTCAGCTTCCAGCTGCACGCCCACCACGGCTACGGCGCCTACATCTGCGGCGAAGAAACCGCGCTGCTCGAATCGTTGGAAGGCAAGAAGGGCCAGCCGCGCTTCAAGCCGCCGTTCCCGGCCTCGTTCGGCCTGTACGGCAAGCCGACCACAATCAACAACACCGAGACCTTCGCGGCCGTCCCCTTCATCCTGAACATGGGCGCCGAGAACTACATGGCGCTGGGCAAGCCGAACAACGGCGGCACCAAGATCTTCTCGATCTCGGGCGACGTCGAGCGTCCGGGCAACTACGAAGTCCCGCTGGGCACCCCGTTCGCCAAGCTGCTCGAGCTGGCCGGCGGCATGCGCGGCGGTAAGAAGATCAAGGCCGTGATCCCGGGCGGTTCGTCGGCGCCGGTGGTGCGCGGCGACGTCATGATGGATACCGACCTCGACTACGATGCGATCGCCAAGGCCGGCTCGATGCTGGGCTCGGGCGCCGTGATCGTCATGGACGAGACCCGCTGCATGGTCAAGTCGCTGCTGCGCCTGTCCTACTTCTACTACGAGGAATCGTGCGGCCAGTGCACCCCGTGCCGCGAAGGCACCGGCTGGCTGTACCGCATGGTCCATCGCATCGAGCACGGCCAGGGCCGTCCGGAAGACATGGAAATGCTGCTGTCGGTCGCCGGCAATATCGCCGGCCGCACCATCTGCGCGCTGGGCGACGCCGCCGCGATGCCGGTGCAGGGCATGATGCGCAATTTCCGCGACGAATTCGAATACCACATCGAGCACAAGCATTGCCTCGTGCCCGCATACATCTAAACCAGGTCAGGTAACGATCAAATGGTTGAAATTGAAATAGACGGCAAGAAAGTCGAAGTCCCGCCAGGTTCCATGGTGATGGACGCCGCAAACAAAATCGGGACCTATATCCCGCACTTCTGCTATCACAAGAAATTGTCGATCGCAGCGAACTGCCGCATGTGCCTGGTCGAAGTGGAGAAGGCGCCCAAGCCGCTGCCGGCTTGCGCCACCCCGGTGACCCCGAACATGATCGTGCGCACCCACAGCGACAAGGCGGTGCAGGCGCAGAAGTCGGTGATGGAGTTCCTGCTGATTAACCACCCGCTGGATTGCCCGATCTGCGACCAGGGCGGCGAGTGCCAGCTGCAGGACCTGGCGGTCGGCTACGGCAAGAGCGAATCGCGCTACAAGGAAGAAAAGCGCGTGGTGGCGCCGAAGGAAGCCGGCCCGCTGATCTCGATGGAAGAGATGAGCCGCTGCATCCAGTGCACCCGCTGCGTGCGCTTCGGCCAGGAAGTGGCCGGCGTGATGGAATTCGGCATGATCGGCCGCGGCGAGCACTCGGAAATCTCGACCTTCGTCGGCAAGACCGTCGACTCGGAAGTGTCGGGCAATATGATCGACCTGTGCCCGGTCGGCGCGCTGACCTCCAAGCCTTTCCGCTACAGCGCCCGTCCGTGGGAACTGCAGCGCCGCCGCTCGGTGTCGCCGCACGACTCGCTGGGCTCGAACCTGATCGTCCAGGTCAAGGGCGGCAAGGTGATGCGTGTGCTGCCGCTGGAAAACGAAGCGATCAACGAATGCTGGCTGTCGGACCGCGACCGCTTCTCGTATGAGGCGCTGGACAATGCGGACCGCCTGGTCAACCCGATGATCAAGCAGGACGGCAAGTGGATCGACACCGACTGGCAGACCGCCCTCGAGTACGTCGCCCACGGCCTGCGCAACATCCGCCACGAGCACGGCGCCGACGCCATCGCGGCGGTGGGCACGGCCGGCGCGACGCTGGAAGAGCTGCACCTGCTGGCCAAGGTCGCGCGCGGCCTCGGCAGCGCCAACATCGACTACCGCCTGCGCCAGAGCGACTTCGCGCTGGACGAGGAAATCGTGCCGTGGCTGGGCATGCCGGTCAATGACATCTCCACGCTCAAGCGCGTGCTGGTGATCGGCTCCTTCCTGCGCAAGGACCATCCGCTGGTGGCGACCCGCCTGCGCGCCGCCGCCAAGTCGGGCGCCAAGCTGGCTATCATCAACGGCACCTCGGAAGAGAACCTGATCCCGACCGCCAAGAACATCACCGTGCTGCCGTCCGAGTGGCTGGCCGCGCTGTCGGAAATCGTCGCCGCCGTCGCCGCCGCCAAGGGTGTGGCCGCGCCGGCCGGCTTCGAGCACATCCAGGCCGGCGACGTCGCCAAAGCCATCGCGGCAACGCTGGTGGACATCGGCGCCGAGCTGCCGGGCGCCGTCCTGATGGGCATCGGCGCCGCGCAGCACCCGCAGGCCTCCAAGCTGCACGTGGCCGCCCAATGGATCGCCGAACAGACCGGCGCCAGGTTCGGCTACCTGCTGGACGGCGCCAACAGCGTCGGCGGCTACCTGGCCGGCGCGGTCGCCAAGCCGGCCTCGGCCTTCGCGTCGCCGAAGAAAGCGTTCCTCGTGCTGCACGCCGAGCCGGAACTGGACGCCGCCAACCCGCAGCAAGCCGTCGCCGCCCTGAACGCGGCCGAGATGGTGGTGCTGATGTCGCCGTTCAAGCACGGCCTCGACTACGCCGACGTGCTGCTGCCGGTGTCGCCGTGGACCGAGACCTCGGGCACCTTCGTCAACGCCGAAGGCCGCGCCCAGAGCTTCAACGGCAACGTGCGTCCGCTGGGCGAGACCCGTCCGGCCTGGAAAGTGCTGCGTGTGCTGGGCAACCTGCTCTCGCTGCAGGGCTTCGACTACGAGACCTCGGAAGCCGTGCGCGACGATGTGCTGGGCCAGGGCGTCACCGACGTCACCGCCAAGCTGAACAACATCGCCAGGGTGCCGGCCGTGGCCGCCACCTACGCCAATGCGGGCCAGCTGGAGCGCGTCACCAATGTGCCGGTGTACTTCACCGACGCCGTGGTGCGCCGCGCCGAGCCGCTGCAGCGCACCGCCGACGCCAACGCGCCGCTGGTCAGCCTGTCGAAGGCGCTGGCCGGGCAGCTGGGCGTGAAAGCGGGCGATGCCGTGAAGGTGAGCCAGGGCGCGGGCAGCGCCGTGCTGGTCGCCGACGTCGACCCGACGCTGCCGGCCAGCGCCGTGCGGGTGACCGCCGGCCATCCGGCCGTCGCCAGCCTGGGCGCCATGTTCGGCCCGATCAATGTTGAAAAAGCAGGGGAGGGCAAGTAATGGCAACGCCCGGTCTGATTGATAATATTTACGCCGGTGGCGCCGACCACCTCGGCGCGGCGTGGCCGCTGGTCTGGAACCTGATCAAGATCATCATCATCGTCGCCCCGCTGATGGGCGCGGTGGCCTACCTGACCCTGTGGGAGCGCAAGCTGATCGGCTGGATCCAGATCCGTATCGGCCCGAACCGCGTCGGTCCCACCGGCCTGCTCCAGCCGATCGCCGACGGCGTCAAGCTGCTGCTGAAAGAGATCGTGATCCCGTCCAAGGCCACCACCAGCCTGTTCGTGATCGGCCCGATCATGACCATCATGCCGGCGCTGGCCGCCTGGGTGGTGGTGCCGTTCGGCCCGGAAGCGGCGCTGGCCAACGTCAACGCCGGCCTGCTCCTGCTGCTGGCGATCACCTCGATGGAGGTGTACGGCATCATCATCGCCGGCTGGTCGTCGAACTCGAAGTACTCGTTCATGGGCGCGATGCGCGCCTCGGCCCAGATGATCTCCTACGAAATCCCGATGGGCTTCGTGATGGTCGTGGTGCTGATGGTGTCCGGTTCGCTGAACTTCTCCGACATCGTCGGCGGCCAGGCGCGCGGCTACTTCGTCGGCCACGGCATCAACCTCCTGTCGTGGAACTGGCTGCCGCTGCTGCCGCTGTTCGTGATCTACCTGACCTCGGCCCTGGCCGAGTGCAACCGCCATCCGTTCGACGTGGTGGAAGGCGAATCGGAAATCGTCGCCGGCCACATGGTCGAGTACTCGGGCATGTCGTACGCGATGTTCATGCTGGCCGAGTACGCCAACATGATCCTGGTCGCCTTCATCGGCTCGATCATGTTCCTGGGCGGCTGGGCCGCGCCGTTCTCCTTCCTGGAATTCGGCGGCGCCTTCGGCGGCTTCTTCTGGCTCGCGGTGAAAGCGTTCATGATCCTGTCGCTGTTCATCTGGGTGCGCGGCACCTTCCCGCGCTACCGCTACGACCAGATCATGCGCCTGGGCTGGAAAGTGTTCATTCCGCTGACCCTGGTCTGGCTGGTGCTGGTCGCCGGCGTGATGCAGTCGCCGTGGAACATCTGGAAGTAAGGAAGCACCACAAATGACTCGAATTAAAGACTTCGTCGGCAGCCTGATGCTGACCGAACTGATCAAGGGCCTGGCACTGACCGGTAAATATGCGCTGTCGCGCAAGATCACCGTCCAGTACCCGGAAGAGAAGACCCCGATGTCGCCGCGCTTCCGCGGCCTGCACGCGCTGCGCCGTTATCCCAACGGCGAAGAGCGCTGCATCGCCTGCAAGCTGTGCGAGGCGGTGTGCCCGGCGCTGGCGATCACGATCGAATCGGCGCAGCGCGAGGACGGCACCCGCCGCACCACGCGCTACGACATCGACCTGACCAAGTGCATCTTCTGCGGCTTCTGCGAGGAATCCTGCCCGGTGGACTCGATCGTCGAGACCCACGTGCTCGAATACCACGGCGAAAAGCGTGGCGATCTCTACTACACCAAAGAGATGCTGCTGGCCGTGGGCGACCGCTACGAGGCCGACATCGCCGCCGCGCGCGAAGCCGATGCGCCTTACCGCTAATAACAACAGGTCCCTGGGTTAGACATGGAATTCAAAACTTTTCTGTTCTACGCGTTCGCGGCCATCATGTCGCTGGCTGCGCTGCGCGTCATCACCGCCAGGAACCCGGTGCACGCCGCGCTGTTCCTGGTGCTCGCGTTCTTCAACGCGGCCGGCATCTGGATGCTGCTCAAGGCCGAGTTCCTCTCCATCGTGCTGGTGCTGGTCTACGTCGGCGCCGTGATGGTGCTGTTCCTGTTCGTCGTGATGATGCTCGACATTAATATCGACCGGATGCGCGAAGGCTTCTGGGGCTACCTGCCGGTAGCGTCCGGCATCGGCGCCCTGATCGTGCTGGAGATGGGCGCCGTCCTGTGGCGCGGCTTCCTGGGCGTGAACGACAACGCGGTGGCCAACGCCGGCAATATCGGCGGCACCAAGGAACTGGGCATGCTGATCTACACCCAGTACATCTACGGCTTCGAGATCGCCGCCGCGATCCTGCTGGTGGCGATCATCGCCGCCGTGGCCCTGACCCTGCGCAAGCGCAAGGACACCAAGGCCATCGACCCGGCGCTGGCCGTGCGCGTCAAGCGCAACGACCGCCTGAAGATCGTCAAGATGGACGCCGTGAAAGAGGCGCCCGCCGCCGCAGACAACAAGGAGACCGCACAATGACGCTCTCGCTCGCACACTACCTGGTCCTGGGCGCGATCCTGTTCGCGATCGCGGTGGTCGGCATCTTCCTGAACCGGAAGAACATCATCATCCTGCTGATGGCCATCGAACTGATGCTGCTGGCGGTGAACCTGAACTTCGTCGCCTTCTCGCACTACCTGGGCGACGCGGCCGGGCAGGTCTTCGTGTTCTTCATCCTGACCGTCGCGGCCGCCGAATCGGCGATCGGCCTGGCGATCCTGGTGGTCCTGTTCCGCAACCTGGACACGATCAACGTGGAAGACCTCGACAGCCTGAAGGGCTAAGCGGTAATCACTCATCCTCGACAAATAAACGACTAAGGTTCAACAATGGTGAGTAATTCTCTCGACGCTAACCTCCTTCTGGCGGTGCCGCTGGCGCCGCTCGCAGGCTCCGCGATCGCGGGCCTGCTCGGCACCAAATTCCTGGGCAATGTGGTCGGCCGCAAGGTCTCGCACAGCGCGACCATCCTCGGCGTGTTCATTGCGCTGGTGATCTCGCTGATGACGCTGAACGACGTGCTGCACGGCGCCACCTTCAACCAGGACATCTACACCTGGATGACCGTGGCCGGCCTGAAGCTGACCGTCGGCTTCCAGATCGATTCGCTGACCGCGATGATGATGTGCGTGGTGACCTTCGTGTCGCTGTGCGTGCACGTGTACACCATCGGCTACATGGCCGAGGACGAAGGCTACAACCGCTTCTTCTCGTACATCTCGCTGTTCACCTTCTCGATGCTGATGCTGGTGATGGCCAACAACTTCCTGCAGCTGTTCTTCGGCTGGGAAGCGGTGGGCCTGGTCTCCTACCTGCTGATCGGCTTCTGGTACACCCGCCCGACCGCGATCTTCGCCAACATGAAGGCCTTCCTGGTCAACCGCGTCGGCGACTTCGGCTTCATCCTCGGCATCGGCCTGCTGCTGGCCGCGTCGGGCTCGATGCACTACCAGGACGTGTTCGCCCAGCGCGAGGCGCTGGCCCAGATGACCGTGCCGTACACCGGCTGGCCGCTGATGACCGCCGCCTGCATCTGCCTGTTCATCGGCGCGATGGGTAAATCGGCCCAGTTCCCGCTGCACGTCTGGCTGCCGGACTCGATGGAAGGCCCGACCCCGATCTCGGCCCTGATCCACGCCGCGACCATGGTTACCGCCGGCATCTTCATGGTGTCGCGCATGTCGCCGCTGTTCGAGCTGTCCGACACCGCGCTGTCCTTCGTGCTGGTGATCGGCGCGATCACCGCGCTGTTCATGGGCTTCCTGGGCATCATCCAGAACGACATCAAGCGCGTGGTCGCCTACTCGACCCTGTCGCAGCTGGGCTACATGACCGTGGCGCTGGGCGCCTCGGCCTACAACATCGCCGTGTTCCACCTGATGACCCACGCCTTCTTCAAGGCCCTGCTGTTCCTCGGCGCCGGTTCGGTCATCATCGGCATGCACCACGACCAGGACATGCGCAATATGGGCGGCCTGCGCAAGTACATGCCGATCACCTGGATCACCTCGCTGATCGGTTCGCTGGCCCTGATCGCGACCCCGTTCTTCTCGGGCTTCTACTCGAAGGACTCGATCATCGAAGCCGTCGCGGCCTCGTCGATCCCGGGTTCCGGCTTCGCCTACTTCGCCGTGATGGCGGGCGTGTTCGTCACCGCCTTCTATTCCTTCCGCATGTACTTCCTGGTGTTCCACGGGGAAGAGCAGTGGAACCATCCGCACGCCGTGAGCCATGGCCACGACTCGGATGCCCACAATGAAGAGGAAGAGGAAGCGCATGACGGCGACCACCATCACCACGGCCTGCAGCCGGGCGACCAGCCGCACGAGTCGCCGTGGGTGGTGACCCTGCCGCTGGTCCTGCTGGCGATCCCGTCGGTCATCATCGGCTACTTCACGATCGAGCCGATGCTGTTCGGCGACTTCTTCAAGAACGTCATCGTCGTCGGCGAAAACCACAAGGCGATGG
Organism: Massilia terrae; assembly: GCF_024753145.1. Taxonomy (GTDB): domain Bacteria; phylum Pseudomonadota; class Gammaproteobacteria; order Burkholderiales; family Burkholderiaceae_D; genus Telluria; species Telluria terrae. The sequence continues at coordinate 136,222 of NZ_JANUGU010000001.1, forward strand.
AAGAACTGGCGCACGAATTCCACGGCGCCGCCGCGATGGGCATGCACGCCTTCACCACGGTGCCGTTCTGGATCGCGCTGGCCGGCGTGGCGTCGGCCTGGTACTGCTACATGGTCAACCGCAAGGTGCCGCAGGCGGTGTACAACGCGCTGCGCCCGATCCACACCCTGCTGGACAACAAGTACTACATGGACAAGTTCAACGACATCGTGTTCGCCGGCGGCGCGCGCGCGGTCGGCGGCGGCCTGTGGAAAGTGGGCGACCGCGGCATCATCGACGGCCTGATCGTCAATGGCAGCGCCAAGCTGGTGGGCTGGTTCGCGTCGGTCGTGCGCACCTTCCAGACCGGCTACATCTACCACTACGCGTTCGTGATGATCGTCGGCGTGCTGGCAACGCTGCTGTATTTCTTCCCGTTCTGGCACGCTTAATCCAGGCATAGACAAAGACAATGAATCAGACACTTCCATACCTGAGCCTGTCGATCTGGCTTCCGATCCTGTTCGGCGTGCTGGTCCTGGCCGTTGGCCGCGACAAGAACGCCGGCTTCACCCGCGTGCTGTCGCTCGTGGGCGCGATCGTCAGCTTCCTGCCGACGGTCCCGCTGATCACCCAATTCAGCAATACCGCGCACGGTCCCCAGTTCGTCGAGAAGGCGGCCTGGATCGAGCGCTTCAACATCCAGTACTACCTCGGCATCGACGGCCTGTCGCTGTGGTTCGTGCCGCTGACCGCCTTCATCACCATCATCGTCGTGATCTCGGCCTGGGAAGTGATCCAGGAGCGCGTGGCGCAGTACATGGGTTCCTTCCTGCTGCTGTCGGGCCTGATGGTGGGCGTGTTCTGCGCGCTCGACGGCCTGCTGTTCTACTTCTTCTTTGAAGCGACCCTGATCCCGATGTTCATCATCATCGGCGTGTTCGGCGGCCCGAACCGCGTGTACGCGGCATTCAAGTTCTTCCTGTACACCTTCTTCGGCTCGCTGCTGACCCTGATCGCGATCATCTACCTGTACAACAAGGCCAACGGCTCCTTCGACATCCTGGCATGGCACCAGCTGCCGCTGAGCATGAAGGAACAGGTCCTGATCTTCCTGGCCTTCCTGATGGCCTTCGCGGTCAAGGTCCCGATGTGGCCGGTGCACACCTGGCTGCCCGACGCCCACGTCGAAGCGCCGACCGGCGGCTCGGTGGTGCTGGCCGCGATCATGCTGAAGCTGGGCGCCTACGGTTTCCTGCGCTTCTCGCTGCCGATCACCCCGGACGCCTCGCACTACATGGCCCCGTTCATCATCACCATCTCGCTGATCGCCGTGATCTACATCGGCCTGGTCGCACTGGTGCAGGCCGACATGAAGAAGCTGGTGGCTTACTCGTCGATCGCCCACATGGGCTTCGTCACCCTCGGCTTCTTCATCTTCAACGACATGGGCGTGCAGGGCGGCATCGTGCAGATGATCTCGCACGGCTTCGTGTCGGGCGCCATGTTCCTGTGCATCGGCGTGCTGTACGACCGCATGCACTCGCGCCAGATCGCCGACTACGGCGGCGTCGTCAACGTGATGCCGAAGTTCGCCATGTTCTCGGTGCTTTTCGCGATGGCAAACTGCGGCCTGCCGGCGACCTCCGGTTTCGTCGGCGAATTCATGGTGATCCTGGCCTCGGTCAAATACCACTTCTGGATCGGCTTCCTGGCCGCCACCGCCCTGATCCTGGGCGCGGCCTACTCGCTGTGGATGGTCAAGCGCGTGATCTTCGGCGGCATCGGCAACAAGCACGTGGCCGAGCTGACCGACCTGAACGGGCGCGAGTTCCTCATGTTCATCGTGCTGGCCGTGCTGACCATCTACATGGGCCTGTACCCGGCGCCGTTCACCGACACCATGCAGACTTCGGTGGCCGACCTGCTGTCGCACGTCGCCCAGTCCAAGCTGCCGCTGGCTCACTAATTGGCTATGACTCAAATGACAACCAACCTGATCCCGGTTTACGCCGAAATCTTCGTGCTGGTCGCGGCCTCCGCGATCCTGCTGATCGACATGTTCCTGTCGGAGTCGAAGCGGTCGGTCACCTATGTGCTGACGCTGCTGACGCTGGTTGGCGCGGCGGTGTTCTCGTTCGCCGACCTGAACACCGGCGCCACGGTCTTCACGTTCAACAATATGTTCGTGGCCGACCCGATGGCCAACCTGCTCAAGCTGTTCACCTACCTGACCGTCGGCGTCACCCTGGTCTATTCGCGCCAGTACGCGACCGAGCGCGGCATGATGTCCGGTAACCTGGGCGGCGAGTTCTACGTGCTGGCGCTGTTCGCGCTGCTGGGCCAGATGATCATGATCTCGGGTAACAGCATGCTGTCGCTGTACCTGGGCCTGGAACTGCAGTCGCTGGCGACCTACGCGCTGGTGGCGCTGCGCCGCGACCACGCGGCCTCGACCGAAGCGGCGATGAAGTATTTCGTGCTGGGTTCGCTGGCATCGGGCTTCCTGCTGTACGGTATCTCGATGGTCTACGGCGCCACCGGTTCGCTGCTGCTGACCGACATCACCGCGCACATCGCCACCCAGGGCGCCAACCACACCATCCTGGTGTTCGGCCTGGTGTTCATCGTGGCCGGCCTGGCCTTCAAGCTGGGCGTGGTGCCGTTCCACATGTGGGTGCCGGACGTCTACCAGGGCTCGCCGACCGCCGTGACCCTGCTGCTGGGTGGCGCGCCGAAACTGGCGGCCTTCGCCATGATGCTGCGCATCCTGGTCGAGGCGTTGCCGCAGATGGCGATCGACTGGCAGCAGATGCTGCTGGTGCTGGCCGTGCTGTCGCTGGCCGTGGGCAACCTGACCGCGATCGCGCAGACCAATATCAAGCGCATGCTGGCCTACTCGACCATCGCCCAGATGGGCTTCGTGATGCTCGGCATGCTGGCCGGTGTGGTCGTCGTCGGCGGCGAGCCGAACGCCGCCAACTCGGCGCCGGCCTACAGCTCGGCGATGTACTACGCGATCACCTATGTGCTGACCACGGTCGGCACCTTCGGCCTGATCATGATGCTGGCGCGCGCCGGGTTCGAGGCGGACGAACTGGTCGACTTCAAGGGCCTGTCCAAGCGCAGCCCGTGGTTCGCGGTGGTCATGACCGTGCTGATGTTCTCGCTGGCCGGCGTGCCGCCGATGATGGGCTTCATGGCCAAGTGGGCGGTGCTGCAGGCCGTGACCGCGACCGGCCAGATCTGGCTGGCCGTGCTGGCCGTGCTGTTCTCGCTGATCGGCGCCTTCTACTACCTGCGCGTGGTCAAGGTGATGTGGTTCGACGAGCCGGCCGACGCCACCGCGATCTCGACCCCGTTCGACATGCGCGTGGTGATGTCGATCAACGGCATCGCCGTGGTCCTGCTGGGCGTGATGCCGGGCGCGCTGCTGGGCGCCTGCCTGACCGCCATCAAGCAGACCCTGGCGACTTAAGCCTTGGACGCCGCGCTCGCAAGCTGGCTGGTCATCGCCGTCGCCCTGGCGGCGGCCAACCTGCCTTTCTTCAACGAGCGGGTGTTCGGCCTGGTCGCACTGCAGCCGGCGCCACGCACGAAACCCTTCGCCGTGCGCCTGCTTGAGTTGATTGTTTTATACTTCCTCGTCGGCCTGCTTGCACGCGGGCTGGAATCCCGGATCGGCACGCTGTTCCCGCAGGCCTGGGAGTTCTATGCGATCACAGCGTGCATGTTCGTCGTGCTGGCGTTTCCCGGGTTTGTACTGCGTTACCTGCGCAAACGCCGCTAGAACGTCGTTCCCGCGCAGGCGGGAATCCATGCTGAGATTGCGGCAACGCGGCTCGTGCATCTCCTGGATGCGGTCTATGGGTCCCCGCCTGCGCGGGGACGACGGTTTTCAGGACAACGCAGCCAACCAACCTACGCCCGCATGGACCACCTCAAAGAAACCCGCATCGACGGCGAGACCGCCTACAACGGCCGCTTCCTCAAGGTCGAGCGCGACCGCATCCGCCTGCCTGACGGCGCCGTCACCACCCGCGAATTCATCCGCCACCCCGGCGCCGTGGTGATCCTGCCGCTGCTCGACGACGGCCGCGTGCTGCTGGAACGCCAGTTCCGCTATCCGAACGACCGCGTCTTCATCGAATTCCCCGCCGGGAAGATCGACCCGGGCGAAGACCACCTGGCCTGCGCCAAGCGCGAGCTGGCAGAGGAAACCGGCTACACCGCCCGCGACTGGCAATTCGTCTGCACTATCCACAACGCGATCGCGTATTCCGACGAGCACCTCGAGCTCTTCCTGGCGCGCGGCCTGGTCGCCGGCCAAGCCAGGCTCGACGAGGGCGAGTTCCTCGAAACCTTCACCGTCACCGTGCCCGAGCTGCTCGACCTGGTGCGGCGCGGCGAGATCACCGACGTCAAGACCATCATCGGCAGCTTCTGGCTGGAGAAGATCCTCGCCGGCAGCTGGGCTCCCGCGGCCGTATGACGCGCGGGGCCGGCCTTAGCAAACTTCGCGCGGGTGATGTACAGTGAATCATTCGATTGACAAAGCTGCACCGCGCGACATGAACCAGCCAGCTCCACGTTATATTGCCCTCGTGCCCGCCGCCGGCGTCGGCGCGCGCATGGGAGCAAGCACGCCCAAGCAATACCTCACCATCGGCGGCAAGCCGATGCTGCGCCACACCCTCGACGCCTTCGTCAACTGCCCGCTGATCGCCCACACCTATGTCGTGGTCAGCGTGGACGATCCGATCATCGATACGGTGCTGCCGGCCAGCGGCGTCACCGTGCTGCGCTGCGGCGGCGCGTCCCGGCTTGAGTCGGTGCGCAATGGCTTGTGGGCACTGGAAAACCAGTTGCACGCGGGCGACTGGGTGCTGGTGCACGACGCCGCGCGCCCGGGACTGAACGGCGAACTGATCGAAAAACTGATCCGCGACACCGGCGAGCATCCGGTCGGCGGCCTGCTGGCCTTGCCGGTGGTGGATACCGTCAAGCGCGCCGTCAACGACGAGGTCGCGACGGTCTCGCGCGACGGCTTGTGGCTGGCCCAGACCCCGCAAATGTTCCGCTTCCGCCTGCTGGCCGACGCGCTCGAAGCGGCCACCGACCCGGCACAGATTACCGATGATGCCAGTGCGGTTGAAGCCTTGGGCCTCGCCCCCAAACTGGTGGTTGGACACCCCAGGAATTTGAAAGTGACGCTGCCGTCCGACATCAAGATCGTCGAGATGTACCTGGCAGCGCCTTAACCGACGACACGCACACGCATATGGCACTTGAATCCTATAATCCGACCCCTCCGTTTCGCATCGGCACTGGCTATGACTGCCACGCGCTGGTCGAGGGCCGCAAGCTGGTGGTCGGCGGCGTCACCATCCCGCACCGGATGGGCCTGATGGGCCATTCCGATGCCGACGTGCTGTTGCACGCCATCATCGATGCGCTGCTGGGCGCTGCGGCGCTGGGTGATATCGGCAAACATTTCCCCGACACCGACCCGATGTTTGCCGGCGCCGACTCGCGCACCCTGCTGCGCGAAGTGGCCAGCCGCGTCATCAACACCGGCTACACCATCGGCAACATCGACGCGACCATCATCGCCCAGGCGCCGAAGATGGCGCCGCACATTCCGCAGATGGTGTCGCGCATCGCCGAGGACGTGGGCGTATCGCCGCAGCAAGTCAACATCAAGGCCAAGACCAACGAGAAGCTGGGCTACCTCGGCCGCGAGGAAGGCATGGCGGCCGAAGCGGTCGCGCTGCTGATCAAGGCCGCCTGAGGCTCAGGGCACCACCGTCAGGAACAGGTAGACGGCGAAGATCACGAGGTGGATCGCGCCCTGCATCATCGTCGTGCGGCCGGTGCCGAGCGACAGCGTAGCCACGATGATCGACAGCATCAGCAGCACGGTCGACTTGCCGTCGATGCCGAGCAGCAGGGGCTGGCCGCCCGCCACCGCGACGATCGCGACGGCCGGAATGGTCAGGCCGATGCTGGCCAGCGCGGAACCCAGCGCGAGGTTCAGGCTGGTCTGCAGGCGGTTGGCGCGCGCCGCCTGGAAGGCCGCGATCGATTCCGGCAATAGCACCACGGCGGCAATGATCACGCCGACCAGGGCTTGCGGCGCGCCCATCGCCCGCACGCCCTGTTCCAGCGCCGGCGCCAGCGACTTGGCCAGCAGCACCACGCTGGCCAGGCACAGCATCAGCAGGCCGAGGCTGGTCCAGGCCATCGCCTTGCTCGGCGGCGCCGCATGTTCCTCCTCGCCACCGGCCGGCAGGAAATACGAGCGGTGGCGCACGGTCTGCATGAAAACGAATGCGCCGTAGAGCACGATCGACACCACCGCGATGAAGCCCAGCTGGCTCGCGCTGTAGGCCGGCCCCGGCGTGGTCGTGGTGTAGTTGGGCAGCACCATGGTCAGCACCGAGATCGCCACCAGCGTCGCCAGCGCGGCCGAGGTGCCGTGGCGGCCGAAGGATTGCTCGTGGTGGCGCTGGCCGCCGGCCAGCAGGCAGATGCCGACCATGCCGTTCAGGATGATCATCACCGCCGCGTAGACCGTGTCGCGCGCGAGGCCGGCCGCGGCCTCGCCGCCCGAGATCATCAGCGACACGATCAGCGCCACCTCGATCGCCGTCACCGCCACGGCCAGCACCAGGGTCCCGAACGGTTCGCCGACGCGGTGCGCGACCACTTCCGCATGGTGCACGGCGGCGAGCACGCCGGCGAACAGGGCCAGGGCAAGCAGGGCGGTGAAGAGGCCGCCGAGGTGAGGGCCCGCGCCCATGCCGGACGCGGCCAGCAGCAGCCAGGCCGCCACCGGCGCGGCGATGGTCCAGAGGGGAACCGACTTGTTTATTGTCACTGGGATCTCTTGAAAGTTAACAAACAGCTCGATTGTCGCTGGCGGGGTGTCGGTACGCAAGCGTAAGCTACGGAGGAAAGCGTGCCAGCATGTGGTCACAACAGGACTACAATGATGATTCTGGTGACTGATTTTAAGGATGAACCCCATGAGCTCTGCCGATACTTACGTCCGCGCTCGCATCGACACCGACACCAAGCAACGCGCGGCTGATGCGCTCGAAGCGATGGGGCTGACCATCTCCGATGCAATTCGCTTGCTGATGCTGCGCGTCGCCGAAGAACGCCGTTTGCCCTTCGACGTGAAGGTGCCAAACGCCACAACACGCGAGGCCATCGCCGAGCTCGAGGCCGGGAAAGGCAAGCGCTTTGACAGCGTTGACGATCTGATGGCTGACCTGCATGCGGACGATTGATCGCGCCGCTTCCCGTTGAACGAAGCTAAGGCACAACACGCATTGTTGTCGGTACAAATACGTGTATATGCACTATAATCCGCTGCAAGACATGTAATGAATGCTGCCATGACCGACCTTCCTGTCTCGCCCCTCGGCTGTTCCTGCTTCCGCATGCGGCGGCTGGCGCGGGCGATGTCACGGCTGTATGACCAGCACCTGGCCGCCGTCGATCTCAAGACCACGCAATATTCCGTGCTGGCCCACGCCGGCCGCGCCGCGCTGCCGGTGGCGGAGCTGGCCGATCGCCTCGGCACCGAACGCACCACGCTGACGCGCAACCTCAAGCCGCTGTGCGAGGCCGGCTGGATCGTGCTGGTGCCGGGCGCCGACAGCCGCCAGCGCATCGTCACCATCACCGATGCCGGCCGCGCCAAGCTCAAGCAAGCGTGGCCGTACTGGCGCGCCGCCCAGGACGCGTTCGAAAGCCGGCTCGGCGCCGGCGCCGTCCGCACACTGCACGACCAGCTCGACCACACCCTGGACCAACTCGCCCCATTGCTGGAGGAGACAAGCGATGAATGAACACCATGAACTGAGCCCGCGCGCCTCCTGGCTGCTGATCCTGGCCGCGTCCGCGACCCTGATGATCACCATGGGCGCGCGCCTGACCACCGGCCTGTTCCTCTCGCCGATCAACACCTCGACCGGCCTGGGCATCGCAACCATCAGCTTCGCGATGGCGATCGGCCAGTTCATGTGGGGCGCCTCGCAGCCGCTGTTCGGCGCCGTGGCGGACAAGTACGGCGCCGGCCGCGTGCTGTTGCTCGGCGCCCTGATGCTGGCGGCGGGTCTCGCGGCCACGCCCTTCGTCAGCTCGGAATGGGGACTGGTGTTCACGCTCGGCGTGCTGTCGGCGGCCGGGGCGGGCGCGGGCAGCTTCTCGATCCTGATCGGCGCCACGGCCCAACGCCTGCCCGCCGCGCGCCGTCCGTTCGCGTCCGGCTTCATCAACGCCGGCGGTTCCTTCGGCCAGTTCGTGTTCTCGCCGCTGATGGTGGCCATCATCGGCGCGGCGGGCTGGGTGCAGGCGATGCTGGTGATGGCGGCGGCGACGCTGGCCACCATCCCGCTGGCCTGGCCGCTGCGTGGCCGGCCGGCCACGTCGAACGTGGGCTCGGGCCCGCTCACGGCCGGCATCACGCTCACCGAACAACTGCGCCAGGCCCTGCGCGACCGCAGCTACCTGTACCTGCACGCGGGCTTCTTCACCTGCGGCTTCCACATCGCCTTCCTGGTCACCCACCTGCCGGGCGAAGTGGCGCTGTGCGGGCTGCCGGCCGGCGTGTCGGGCCGCGCGCTGGGACTAATCGGGCTGTTCAACATCGCCGGCAGCCTGGCCGCCGGCGCGCTCGCCACCCGCTACCGCATGAAGTCGCTGCTGGCCCTGATCTATGCGCTGCGCGCCGTGCTGATCGTGGCCTACCTGCTGGTGCCGAAGACCGCGCTGACCTTCTACCTGTTCGCGGGCGCGCTCGGCTTCACCTGGCTGGCCACGGTGCCGCCCACCGCCGGCCTGGTCGGCAAGCTGTTCGGCATGCGCTACCTCGCCACCTTGTTCGGCCTGACCTTGCTGTCGCACCAGATCGGCGGCTTCTTCGGCGCCTGGCTGGGCGGGCTGTCCTACGTCCACTTCGGCAACTACCAATGGATGTGGTACGCCGACATCGTGCTGGCGCTCGGCGCGGCCCTGATCAACCTGCCGATCCGCGAGGCGCGTGTCATCCCGGCGGCGCTGCCCGCGGCAAAGGCCTGAACATGGCGCGCGATACCTGGGCTTACCGCGACGTGGCGGTGGAATCGGTGGCGGACCCGGTCACGGGCCGCCTCGCGCTGCGGCCGATGGCGGGGCAGGCGTATGCGTCGACCCTGCGCGTGCAGTGTTCGCGCAAGCTGCTGGACCCGGCGCTGTATCCGGCCGGTAGCTGCTTCCTGTTGTCCGCCAAGCTCACCGACCGCCTCGGCGGCGAGCCTTTCCTGTACGCCTGGCACGGCGACCCGGTCACGGTCCTGAGCCGCGCGCAAGCCAAGAAATTCCTCGCCGAATATCGCCGCATCCGCATCTGAGCCCGGCCGTTTTGGCTTGCTGCGCACGCGATGCCGGGAAAATGGTTACCATTTGCTATCCCTATGCCTGAACGAAAGGAAGCAAATGGCAACAAGAAAAATCGCGGTGCTGGTTGGCAGCCTGCGCAAGGATTCCTACACCCGCAAGGTCGCCAAAACCCTGATGCTGCTGGCGCCGCCGGCGCTGGAACTGGACATCGTCGAGATCGGCCGTCTGCCGCTGTACAACCAGGATGACGAGACCGAGCACCCGCCCGCCTCCTTCACCGAATTCCGCGGCCGCATCAAAGACGTTGACGGCGTCCTGTTCTGCACCCCCGAATACAACCGCTCGATTCCCGCCGTGCTCAAGAACGCGATCGACGTCGGCTCGCGCCCCTATGGCCAGGCCGTGTGGAACGGCAAGCCGGCCGGCATCGTCAGCGTGTCGCCGGGCGCGATCGGCGGCTTCGGCGCCAACCACCACCTGCGCCAATGCCTGGTGTTCCTCGACATGCCGATCCTGCAGCAGCCGGAAGCCTATATCAACGGCATCGCCAACAAGGTCGACGCCGAGCATGTGACCGACGAGGCCACGCGCAAGTTCCTGCAGACCTATATCGACGCTTTCGCCGCCTGGGTCGAGCGCAATGCCGACTGATCAGGCCCATCCCATCGGCATCCGCCATCTCGACCACCTCGTGCTGCGGGTGCGCGACCTGGACGCGATGGTGGCCTGGTACGGCAAGGTGCTGGGCTGTCCGGTGGAAAGGCGGCAGGATGAGATCGGCCTGGTGCAATTGCGCGCCGGCAGCGCGATGGTCGACCTGGTGCCGGTCGACGGCAAGCTGGGCCGCGCCGGCGGCGCCGCGCCCGGGGTGGAAGGGCGCAACCTCGACCATTTCTGCTTCCGCGTCGAACCCTTCGACGAGGCCCGCATCCGCGCCCATCTGGCGGCCTGCGGCGTGACGGCCGGCCCGGTCGAGTCGCGCTTCGGCGCCGAGGGCGAGGGCCCGTCGATCTACGTGCAGGACCCCGAAGGCAACACGATCGAGCTGAAGGGGCCGCCGGCGTGAGCGAGGAAGCCGCGCCCTACGTGCCGCAAGCCGCCGCGTACGGCCGTCCCGCGGGCGGCGTGCGGGCCCGGCTGTACGACGTGATCTTCGAGTCGGACACGCCGGCCGGGCGCCGCTTTGATATCGCGCTGGTGTTCGCGATCTTGCTCAGCATCCTGGTGGTGGTGCTGGACAGCGTGCCCCACCTGCACCAGGCGTACGAGGGCACGCTCAATGCGCTGGAGTGGGCCTTCACGGGATTGTTCACCGCCGAATACCTCGCGCGGCTGTGGTGTGTGCGCCGCCCATGGCGCTACGCGAGCGGCTTCTTCGGCATCGTCGACTTGCTGTCGGTGCTGCCAACCTATTTTTCCCTGCTGGTGCCGGGCAGCGCCTTGCTGCTCGACATACGCATCCTGCGCCTGCTGCGCGTGTTCCGTATCTTCAAGCTCACTTTGTATGTCGCGGAATATATGCGCCTCGGCGAAGCCCTGTACGCGAGCCGCCGCAAGATCATGGTGTTCCTGTCGGCGGTCGTCATGGCCATCCTCGTGCTTGGCACGGTCATGTACGTGGTCGAGGGGCCGCGCAACGGTTTCACCAGCATTCCAGTGTCGATGTACTGGGCGACCGTGACCATGACCACCGTGGGCTATGGCGACATCACGCCGCACACCAATATCGGCAAGTTCATTGCTTCGTTCATGATGTTGCTGGGTTGGGGCACCTTGGCCGTGCCGACTGGCATCGTCACTGCGGAAATGACCTTGCGCGGGCGGGCCGCTTGGCCGCCCGCGCCTGACGGACGCGCTTGCCCAGGCTGTGGTTCCGGAGGCCACGCGGCGGATGCGCGTTTCTGCCAGGATTGCGGCGCGCGGCTCGGGGAGTAGCCAGCCACGGCTGGCCGCCGATTGCAATACCCGACCTTTAGCGCACATCAAGCGCGGCCTGCGTGCATGGCCTAGCCTTCTAGCTCGTGCTGGCGAGACGCCCTCAGGCTTTTCCTGAATGCCCGCCACCACCGACTATCCAAAGGAGGCGACCCCATGTACCCTTTTTCGCAGGCAGTTCCCCCGGCGGTGAAGACCCATCTCGATGCCCAGACCGCCTACATGAGCGACATGTCCAGGTCCATGTTCCGCTCCTTCCAGCGCATGTGCGAGCTGAACATCCAGCTGATGCAGGCGATGCTGGAAGAATCCACGCTGGCCGGCAAGCAAATGTTCAGTCCGCCGCATGATGCCGACACCATGTCCGCCACCGCGGCGCGCGCCCAGCCCGCCAGCGACAGGCTGCGCGCCTACCAGCACCACGTGTCGCGGCTGGCGGCCGATACCCAGGTCGAGCTGGCGCGGGTGACCGAGCAGCATGCGCAGAACACCACCCGTACCGCGCGCGCCATGGCCGATGAAGTCGCGCGCGGCGCGTCCGAGGCCGCGGAGCGTGGCATGCACGGCCAGCAGGAATCGGTGCGCCGCTTTGCCGATTCGGTCACGCGTGCGGGCGAGGCCGGCGCGGCGCAGTCGCCGCCACGGACCGAGCGCGGCCAGCCGGCCATGCAGGCCGCCATGCCGGCCAGCGCGGTCCAGGGCGAAGCCTGAACGGCCCTGTTTAGGCGGCCTCGGCCGTCGGCACGGAGGCCGGCGCGGCTGCGCGCTGCCGTGGCGTGCGGGCCAGTCCGAACAGCGGACGCAGCAAGGGAAGCCGGCGCACCACGTCGAAGATGCCGAAGCTGGCGGTGGCCGTCATTACAATCAGCAGCACAGCCTCCGTGCCCGGTGCGAGCTTGAGCGGCTTGAGGCTGTGCGCCAGCACGACGATCAGCGTCTGGTGCGCGATGTAGACGGGGAACACAGCCTCGGTCAGGTAGCGGCGTGCGGCGTTGTCGTGGTGCAGGTGGCGATGGGCGAATCCGCAGGCGGCGCCCATTGCGCACCATGCGAACAAGGCGATGTTGGCGCCCATCAGGGTACGCCACGCGGCCAACTGGCTGGCCGGGACCACAGCGTCGGGAAGCGCCCACCAGACCACGAACACGGCCCAGCCGGCGGCGGCGATGCCCAGGCACTCCCAGCGCAGCGCGTCCAGCCGCGGCCAGAAGGCGGGCGTGCGGGCCAGCAGCGCGCCAAGCACGAACAAGGAGAAGTAATTCGCGTGGTTGAACCAGTCGCCGATCACGGCATGGTTTTCGGGAAAGCGGACGGCAAGCAGGATCCGGATCGTGGCCAGCGCCGCGGCGGGGACCACGATGATCTTCCAGCCGGTCAGCAAGCCCGCCAGTTTCTGGGCAAGGAGGTCGAAGCGCTGGCCGAGGACGGTCACCAGGGCGGCCAGTCCCAGCGTGTAGATCCAGAGGTAGGCGACGAACCACAGGTGGTTCCAGGTCGGTATGGCGAGGCAGCCCGCGGGCCGGCAGAAGCCGCCGTATCCGATCAGGTACAGCCGCATGAAGTCGAGGTAGCTGCCAGGGTAGTTGACCCATTCAACGACTTCCAGGTAGGACTGGGGCGGCACCACGACCAACACGCCGAAGACCAGGGGCACCAGCAGCCGCACCGAGCGCCGTCCCAGGAAGGACACCATCTTGGTGCGCGCGAGCATCATGCTCGATGCGACGCCCGAGACGAGGAACAGCAGTCCCAGCCTCCACGGGGAGGACAGCAGCATGAAGGGTTCGGGACCATGGCTGGCCGCCGGGCTCTTGACGTGCCAGTACCAGCTCACATAGTACATGCCGACGTGGTAGAAGATCAGGATGAAGAAAGCGATGATGCGCACCCAGTCGAGAAAATACAGGCGCGCGGGCGGAGCGGTCTTGGGCAGATGCATGGTCGGCGATCCGTTCAGTGAATGACGGATCCCAGCTTACGAAGCGGCGCCGCTGCGCGCGAGTGGAATGTGGCGAACCGGGCGCTGGCCGGGGCCAAGCGGACGGCTACAGGCGTTCGAGCACGCTCGCGCGGAACTGCCGGCTGCACGGCACACGCGCACCGCCGCGCAGCACCAGCTCGCAGTCACCTTTGTCGAGCGGCACGACACGTTCGATCAGCGCAAGCTGCACCGCGGCGCGCCGGTGGCAGCGCACGAAGCGTTCGCCCAGCTGGCCGAGCAAATGGGCCAGCGTCTGCCGCAGCAGCGGTTGCCCCTTGCTGGTGTGCAGCACGACATAGTTATCGGCGGTCTCGATCCATTCGATCTCCACGACCGGCAGCACGCGTGTGCCGGACCGTTCCGGCACCAGCAGCTTGTCCAGTTGGTTCGATGCGCCCAGCGCGGGCAGCGCCGGCGCCGGTGCTCCCATCCGCAGGCGGTCGCGCAGCCGCTGCAGCGCGCGCTGCAGGCGCGCCGCATCGAAGGGCTTGAGCAGGTAATCGATGGCATTGCTGTCGAAGGCCTTGATCGCATACGCGTCGAAGGCGGTCACGAACACCACCAGCGGCGCCGGCTGCGGCAGCGAGGCGGCCAGCTCCAGCCCGCTCAGCTCCGGCATCTGGACGTCGAGGAACAGCGCGTCCGGCCGGAATGCCGGCAGGCGCTCCAGCGCTTCGATGCCATCGGCCGCCTCGTCGATGGCGCCGATGCCGGGCTCTTGCGACAGCATGCGGCGCAAGCGCTCGCGCGCCGGCTGCTCGTCGTCCACGATCAGCAGGCGCATGGCAGCAGCAGTTCGGCCCGCACGCCGGCCGGCGCGCGCTGGGTCAGCGTCAGACCCGCGCGTTCCCCGTGCAGGGAAGCGAGGCGTTCGCGCAGGTTGGACACGCCGATGCCGGGCGTGTCATGCGTATCGAGCGTACCGGAGTCGTCCTCGACCACGATGCGCAGGATGCCGTCGCTGGCCTCGGCCGACACCGCGATCGCGGTGGCCTGCCGGCGCCGCTCGACCGTGTGCTTGAACACGTTCTCCAGCAGCGGCTGCAGGCTCATGACCGGCACCGGACAGGGCAGGGCGGCATCGTCGATATGCCATTCGACGTGGACGCGGCCGGTGAAGCGTTCGGCCATGACGGCGGCGTAGCCGCGCGCGAGCCGCAGTTCCGCATCCAGCGTCGCCTCGTGGCTGGCGCCCATGTCCAGCGAGGTGCGCAGCAGCGTGGCGAGCTGGGTCAGGGTCGCCTCGGCCTTCTGCACGTCGGTGTGCATCAGCGAGGAGATGGTGTTGAGGGCGTTGAACAGGAAATGCGGCTGCATTTGCTGCGCCAGCCGCTGGAGCTGCGCCTGCTGCAGCAGGCCATTGGCGCGCTCGGCGCGCAGGCGCGCCTCCAGCATTTCGCGCCACGACAGGACCCCGAAGCGCGCCACCGCGAACAGGCCGATGAAGATCGAAATCTTCAGTGACTCATAGAAGAACACGTGCGGCCACGCGCCGTGGCCATAGGTTTCGCCGGCGAGTGAATAAATGCCGGTGCGGATGCCGAAGGCCAGTGGCACGAAGCAGATCCAGTACATCGGCAGCCACAAGGCCTGCAGCCCGAACCACTTCCACGGCTGCGAGACCAGGCCGTCGAAGCGCCGCGAACCGTAGCGCTGGACCAGCAGCAGGACGCTCACCGCCACCATCGACGAAGTCTCCCACAGCACCGGCTTCCACAGCGCCCCGTCGCTGTGGCTGCCCTGGTAGTCCTGGACGGCGACGGACGCCATCAGGCTCCAGAACAGGAGCCAGGACAGGACGATCACAAGCTTGCCGCGGTTCGAGTCCATCGTCGTCAGGTAGTGGGTAGGCGCGACGATGATCCCCCATTTTGCCCGGCCTTGTCAAAATGACCCCGTCCGGCTAGATTGACAGGCCAGGGGGAGGATCGCATGCCGGACCAGCACGACGACGAACAGCCGCTACGTTTTGCGCACCAGGCGCAATGGGCGCAGTGGCTGGCGCAGCACCATGCCAGCGCCAACGGGGCGTGGCTGATGCACGCCAAAAAGGGCAACCCGGATCCGACGGTGAGCTATGCGGAGGCGCTCGAAGTGGCCTTGTGCTTTGGCTGGATCGACAGCCGCAAGAAAGCCCACGACGAACAGCACTTCCTGCAGCGCTGGACGCCGCGTTCGCCGAAAAGCATCTGGTCCAAGGTGAATCGCGACCATGCGCTGCGCTACATCGAGCAGGGCAAGATGCAGCCGGCCGGCCTCGCGGAGGTCGAACGCGCAAGGAAGGATGGGCGCTGGGATGCCGCTTACGATCCGGTCAGCGCGGCGCCGGTGCCGCCGGACCTGCAGGCCGCGCTGGATGCGAATCCGGCAGCGGCGGCCATGTTTGGCAAGCTCAGTTCACAGAACCGGTTCGCGATCCTGTTCCGCTTGCAGGGCGCGAAAAAGCCCGAAACGCGGGCAGCTCGCCTGGAAAAATTCGTGGATATGCTCGCGCGCGGCGAAACCATTCATCCGCAGCGTGAGCGCCGAGCAGAGGGAAGGACCCACTGAAGTATGAACGTCATTCCCGCGAAGGCGGGAACCCATGCTGAGTATGCGGGCCTGCGGCGCTCAGCGATTCGACAAAACAGGTGGCCTATGGGTCCCCGCCTGCGCGGGGACGACGACTTCAAGGTGTTTCGCTTGTTTTAGCGGTAGTCGCTTTTTGGCTCAGAGCTGCCCGTCTTCCACCGGCTCCGTCACCGGCGTCATCATGTGCCCCAGCTTGGCGGCCTTGGTGTTGAGGTAGTTGTTGTTGAAGGCGTTGCGGTTGACCAGCAGCGGCACGCGCTCGCTGACTTCGATGCCCAGCTTGGTCAGGGCATCGATCTTGCGCGGGTTGTTGGTCATCAGGCGCAGCGAGCGCACACCGAACTGCTCCAGCATCGGCTTGCACAGCTCGTAGTTGCGGGCGTCCGCATGGAAGCCCAGTTGCAGGTTGGCCTCCACCGTGTCGGCGCCGGCTTCCTGCAGGCGGTAGGCGCGGATCTTGTTGACCAGGCCGATGCCGCGGCCTTCCTGGCGCAGGTACAGCAGCACGCCGCGGCCTTCCGTGGCGATTTTCTTCAGCGCGCCTTCGAGCTGCGCGCCGCAGTCGCAGCGCTGCGAGAACAACACGTCGCCGGTCAGGCACTCCGAATGCACGCGCGCCAGCACCGGCTCGCCGTCGCCGATATCGCCCAGCACCATCGCCAGGTGTTCCTTGCTGCCCGGGCCTTGGCCCGGGATGCTGTGCTCGACGAACGCGTGCAGCGTGAATTGCGCCCACGGGGTCGGCAGCGTGCACGACGTGACGTAATCTAGCGATGGCGCGGTGGCGTTGTCTTGCATGGCAGGTCCTGGATCGATTGCATTTATTGCTGTAAGCAGCAAGTTTACAGGAAATCGGCCATGGCCGTGTCGGGAGCCACGGAATAGCCAAGCTGTGCTAGGCTGGCGCACGTATTTCCGCCGCGAATCTTTCATGCCGAATCAGCCAATAAAACTGCGCAGCTTGCTGCCACACGCGCTCGGCGCCTGGCTGGCGCTGGCCTTCACTGTCTTGTCGATCGTGCTGACGCTGTTGCTGGTCACGGCGCTGGAGCACAAGGCGACCGAGCAGGTGCGTGAGCAGATCGGCCAGGCGCTGGCCGAACTGGCCAAGCAATCGTCGAACCGGCTGGAGCGCGGCATGTTCGAACGCTACCGCGAAGTCCGCCTGCTGGCCCAGCGCCGCGACCTGCGGCCGGACATGCCACTGGCGGAGCGCCGCCGGGCGCTCGACCAGGTGCAGGCCAGCTACGGCTACTACGGCTGGGTCGGCATGGCCGGGATGGACGGCAAAGTGCAGGTGGCGGCCAAGGGGCTGCTGGAGGGCATGGACGTGTCCGCGCGGCCTTGGTTCCACAATGCCCTGAACGGCATTTATGCGGACAACGTCCACGACGCGGTGCTGCTCGCGAAAATCCTGCCCAAACAGGCCGAGCCCTGGCGCTTCGTCGACGTCGCCTTTCCCTTCCTGGACGCGAACGGCAAGCCGCTGGGCGTGATGGGTGCGCACCTGTCGTGGCAATGGGCGCGCGACGTGCAGCGCTCGGTGATGGCCGGCGTCACCGCGCACCGCAAGGCCGACGCGCTGGTGGTCGATGACAGCCGCTACGTGCTGCTGGGGCCCGCGGACCTGCTCGGCAAGCAGATTGCACAGCGTTCCTTGCAGAAGGCGCGCGACAGCAAGGACGGCGGCTTCGCCGTGGAGCAGTGGCCGGACGGCCGCTCTTACCTGGTCGGCTACGCGCGCGGCCAAGGCTACGGCGAATATCCGGGACTGGGCTGGACCGTGCTGGTGCGGCAGGACCTGGACACGGCCTACGCGCCCGTGCGCCGGCTGCGCGAATACGGGCTCGCTGCCGGCGTGGTGCTGGCGGCGCTGTTCTCGATCGGCGGCATCGCGATCGCGCGCCGCATCACGCGGCCGCTGGGCGAACTGGCGGCCTCCGCGCGCCGCATCCGCCGCGGCGAGACCGTCCCGATCGCGGTCGGCAGCGGCAGCTACGAGGAAGTGCAGTCGCTGGCGGCGACCCTGAACGGCCTGGTGGCCGACCTCGTGAACCGGCGCCGCGACCTCGAGCAGCTCAACGCCACGCTGGAGGAGCGCGTCGAGCAGCGCACCCGCGAGCTGGAAGATGCGCTGGTGACGGTGCGCGCCAGCGAGCAGCGCATCGCCGCGATCATCGAGGCGGCGCAGGACGCTTTCGTCGGCGTCGACCTGCGCGGGAATATCTGCGACTGGAATTCGCGCGCCGGCCAGATGTTCGGCTGGAGCCGCGACGAGGCGATCGGGCACCCGGTGGCCGGCCTGCTGGTGCCGCCGCGCTTCGCCTCCAGCGTCGACAAGGCGATCGACATGTTCAAGCTCACCGGCCGCAGCGACTTTTTGGAGCGCCATTTCGAGCGCATGGTGGTGAACCGCCGCGGCGTCGAATTCCCGGTCGAGGTGACCGCCGGCCTGGCCGGGCGCGGCGACTCGGCCTTCTTCAGCGTGTTCATCCGCGATATCTCCGAGCGCAAGAAGGTCGAGCGCATGAAGAGCGAGTTCGTGTCGACCGTGTCGCACGAGCTGCGCACGCCCCTGACCTCGATCCGCGCCTCGCTGGCGATGCTGGCCGACGGCACCGCGGGCGAGCTGCCGGACGATGTGCGCGGCCTGGTCGACATCTCGTGCGAGAGCTGCGAGCGGCTGGTGCGGCTGGTGAACGACGTGCTCGACATCCAGAAGATCGAGTCGGGGCGAATGGAGTTCCACCTGCGCGAGCAGGCGCTGCTGCCGCTGGCCGAACACGCGCTGGAGGCCATGCAGGGCTATGCGCGCCAGCAGGGCGTCGCGCTGCGCGCCGATTTCGCGACCGATGCCGCCACGCTGCTCGCCAACGTCGACGGCGACCGCATCACGCAGGTGCTGACCAACCTGCTGTCGAACGCGGCCAAGTTCTCGCCGCGCGGCGAGCAGGTGGTGCTGCGCCTTGACGCATACGGCGACCGTGCCCGCATCGCGGTCGAGGATCACGGCTGCGGCATGCCGGCCGATTTCATGGACCGCGTGTTCCAGCCCTTTGCGCAGGCGGATGGCGCGGATTCGCGGCAGAAGGGCGGGACCGGCCTTGGACTGTCGATCTGCAAGAGCATCGTCGAGCAGCACGGCGGCACGATCCGCTTCACGACGGCCGAAGGCGCCGGCACGACCTTCATGGTGGAACTGCCGCTGGCGCAGGCTTGAGATGGCGCTTTAGCCGGCGGTGATCTGGCACACCAGCTGCTGCGCGGCGACCAGCCGCGGCGGCGGCGAGCAGTGGCAGATGCACAGGTCGTCGTGCAGGGCGACCTGCCTGCCCTTGACCCGTTCGCTCAGGCGCGGGCCGTCCGGCTTGATGACGCCAACCGAGTGGCATTTCGGGCATTTGACGTGGTCGTCTTCGAGCGCGACCGGCACGCCGTTGACCCGCCGGAAGTGGCTGGCCGAGATGACCTCGCCGCCATTGGTGGTGGCTGCACCCAAGGTAACGAGGTATCGCTTCAGCATGACGGCCCCCGCCGGGAATCCCGCCAATCCAATCTAGCGAGGGAAGGGGGCGGTATCTTTGCGACAGCGCAAATCAGCGCAGTCCGTGCACCGCCATGCCGCCAAACGAGGGCCAGGCCGAGAAGTCACGCTCCAGCGCCGGCAGCATCTCGCGCAGGCCCGGCATGTCGGCGCTGAAGGTGGTGGCGCTGCCGTCCAGTTCACGGCTGCCGCTCAAGCGGTAAGGCTGCGCGCCCACGCCGGGTTTGCGCAAAGTCACCAGCACCTGCTGCGGCCCCAGGCCGACCACCAGCAAATCGCCGGCGCCGCTGGTGCGCACATAGCGGCGCTGCGTCTGGGGCTCGATCGGGCCGGCTTCGAGCGCGATGCGCACCTGCTTGCCAGCGGCTTGCGCCCAGTCGAGGAAGGGCGCGGCGAAACGGTGGACCTGGCCGGGATCGGTGCGGTAGTCCATCACCGTCAGGCCATCCGCCGCGCGCGCCAGCCCGGCCAGCAGATCGTCGCGTCCGGCCCACCAGAACGGAACGACGAAATCGAGATGCAGCGGGCCGGCCGCCGCGCGCAGCGCCTGCGCCAGCGCCAGGTAGCGCTGGTTCCACGCGTCGGGCGCAAGATGGTATTGCCCGAGCAAATAGGGTTCGATGTCGAACTGGATGCCGTCGAGCCGCGCTGCCGCATCGGCCTTGCTGTTGTAGCTGGCGTAGGCCTGCGCCAGCCGCACGGCGGCGGCCTGCTCGGACGGCAGCACCATGTGCGGGTCGCCGTCCACGCTCCACACCGCGATGTGCTGGCGATGCGCACCTTGCACGAAGCTCGCCAGTTGCTCCGGCTCGCGCACGCCATCGGCGCTCGTCGGCACCGTGATGAACAGCAGGCCGATGCCCTGTTCGCGCGCCCACGAGAGCAGCGCGTCGCCGTCGTCCTGCCACTGCGCGGCGCGCCAGATCCAGGTCGCGCGCGGACCGGGCGCGCGTGCCTGCGGCTCGAGGGTGAGCGAGGCCACGGTCAGGCTGGCGTCTGCGTTGGGGCAGTTGATCACGAAGTGGCGCCATTGCGCGCCATCGAGGCCGGATGGCAGCGGGAGCGCGGTCGCACCGATCGTCCCCATCGGCACGGCGCTTTCGGCGCGTGCATGCGCGGTATCGGCCACTTGCAACTCGAAGCTGCCATGCGCGTTCGCCTGCGCGCGCAGCGCGGCGGGAGCGCGCGGCAGGTACCACGGTCCGGACAGCAGTACGCCAGCCGGGCGCTGGCCCGCACGGCAGCTCAGTTCCAGCGCCGTGCCGTTCAGGCGCGCCTGCACGCGTTCCTCCGCGCCGAAGGTACGCAGCGTCGATTGCGGCAGCAGGTTCGCGTGGAAGGGCATCGGTGCCGGCGGTTCCGGCAACGGCTTCGCGGGCGGCAGCGTGGGTTCGCTCACGTCGAAGCGGCCATCCTTGACGGAACCCAGCAGCAGGATCGTGTCTTCGGGCCGCGCGCCGGCCGGCAAGGGGTAGACCGTGTCGACCCGGGCGCTATCCACGCCGATTTGAGTGCTGACGCAAGCGGGCATCGACGGCTGGCCCGACACCACGATGCGCGCGGCGCGGCCGTCCGGCATCGTGGCCGCGCCATGCTCGTCCGGGCACAGGTGCAGCCAGGCGGCGCGCGCTGGACCGGTCACGGCAAGCAGCAGGATGAAGAGAAGACGCACCACAGCTTATTTCGCCTGGCCGCTCTGCCAGCTGCCCTTGCGCTTCATCGCGCCCCAGCTGGATTCCTTCTGCACCGCCCAGCGGTACAGGCCGATCAGGCGCCACGCCGTGTTGAGCTGGCGGTAGCCGAAGTTCTCCGCCAGCACCAGCAAGCCGAGCATGAGCAGCTGCCTGCCTTTCGGGTACATGTGGAAGGACATCTCCTCCAGCAGCAAGCCGGACGCCGACAGCAGCACGCCCAAGCCGATGGCGACGAACAGGAAGGAGCCGAATGCGCTCCACGAGATCGCGCCGGCCATGAAGGCGGCAATCATGAAGATGTAGCCGCCCAGTTCCAGCACGGGGCCGAGCCATTCGAAGGCCACCATGAAGGGGAAGGCCAGCCAGCCGGGCGGGCCGCCGTTCCGCGAGAACATCAGGCCCCAGTTGGCGTTCAGGCTCTCCGACAGGCCACGCTGCCAGCGGATGCGCTGGTTCTTGAGCGTCTTGAAGTCTTCCGGCGCCTCGGTCCAGCACACCGGGTTCGGCACGAACTCGACGCGGTAGGGCTGGCGCCGCGCGCGCAGCATGCGGTGCATGCGCGCGACCAGCTCCATGTCCTCGCCGATGGTGCCGACGCGGTAGCCGCCGGCCTCGATCACCACGTCCTTGCGGAATACGCCGAATGCGCCGGAGATGATCAGCATCGCGTCCATCGCGGACCAGCCGAGCCGCCCGAACAGGAAGGCGCGCAGGTACTCCACCACCTGGAACATCGCCCAGATATTCTTCGGCAGGCCGATCCGGGTCAGGAAGCCGCCCTCGACGACGCAGCCGTTCGCCACGCGCACCGTGCCGCCGGTGGCGACCACGGTGGGATCGCGCAGGAAGGGCTCGGTCACCTTGACCAGGCTGTCGCGCTGCAGGATCGAATCGGCGTCCACGCCGCAGTACAGCGGATAGCGCGAGGCGTTGATGCCGGCGTTGAGGGAGTCGGCCTTGCCGCCGTTGACCTTGTCGATCACGCGCAGGTTCGGGTGCGTGGTGGAGCGGTAGATGCCGCGCGTGTCCTTGGTCGGCAGCTTGCGGCGGTAGGCTTCGGGGAAGGGCAGCAGGGCGAATTCGCGCTTGAGCACGTCCAGCGTGCCGTCCCTCGAGCCGTCGTTGATGACGATGACCTCGAACTCCGAATACGTCAGCTGCAGCATCGAGCGCACCGAGGCCGCGATGGTCGCCTCCTCGTTATAGGCCGGGACCAGGATGCTGACCGGCGGTTCGAGGCCCGAGTAGGCGCGCGGCAGGTCGTCGAAGAAGGCTTCCTGCGCGCTGCGCCGCAACGCCTTCAGCGACATCAGGTTGAGCAGCAGGTAGCCGCCGTTCAGCGCGATGAAATAGCACAGCACGAACCAGGTGACGAATTCGATGACGGTGTGGTTCATGCCTGTCCTTTTTCGGCCATCACCTGGGCCAGCATGTCGGTGGCGAAGCGGTCGGACAGGCGCGCGCGCACGGCGCCGACCGGCTCGCCGTACAAGTTGGCCAGCTCCACCAGCGACTGGGCCGCGCGGTAGCGCACCCACCATTCCGGATCGGCCAGCAGCTGCGCGAGCGCTTCGATGTCGCCCGGTGCGCCGATGCGGCCGAGCGCGCGTGCGGCCTGCACCCGCACCTGCCAGTGCGCGTGGCCCAGCAGGCGGCGCACCGATTCCAGCGCATCCGGCAAGGCCACGCCGCGCAGGGCGGCCACCACCACGGCGATGTCTTCGCTGGCCAGCGCGCGCTCCAGCACCGCAGGCGGCAGCTGCATGCGCAGCGCTTCGGCCATGCGCAGGGCGCGCGGCAGCCGGGCATCGGGCAGGGCGGGCAGCAGGCGCGCCAGCACTTGCGCGGCCGGCGCGCTGGCTTCCTGCAGCATCCCCGCCACGTGCGGCAGCGCCCAATCTTCGTTATCCACGAACTGCGGCATGATGCGTTCGGCCGCCGCCTGCGGATCGATATGGATCAGTGCCCAGGCCGCGGTGAGCGCCAGCGCGCGGTCGGGCAGCTCGGACAGCGCCTGCAGCTGGGACCAGGCCTGCTGGTCGCGCAGGTAGCCGAGCGTGAGGGCGGCCAGCATCTGCTCCGTGCGCGGGCCACCGAGCATGGCTCGTGCCGAGCTGTCCATGCCCAGCTGGCGCGCGATGGCATTGAGGGCGTCGCGCGCTTCGCCGCGCAGTGAGCGCTGGAGGTGGACCCACAGCTTGAGGAAGGGCAGGCGTTCGCGCCTCGCCATGGCGGGCAGCGGCGGCTGTTCGCCGACGATGGCCGCATGCAGCACCGGGCGCCACTTGTCGATCGCGCCCTGTTCGATGCGCTCGCCGCGGCGCAGCGCCACGCGCAGGCGCACGATCTGCAGGCTCAGGACGAGCGTCAGCAGCAGGGCGGCGACGCCGGTCCAGAATGCGGCGGCGACGATCGGGTCGGGCAGGGTCGGCAAGACGCGGGGGCGGTCAGGCCGGCACGCGCAGGGCGCGGCGCACGCGCGCCAGCAGTTCGTTGGGCTGGAACGGCTTGGCGATAAAGTCGTCGGCGCCGGCGTCGAGCGCGCGCACCGTGTCCTGCTCCGCGTTCTTCGCGGTCAGCATCAGGATCGGCACGCCGGCCCAGGCGGCGCGGGCGCGGATCCGGCGCACGATCTCGAAACCATCCACGTAGGGCAGCATCACGTCCAGCAGCACGAGATCCGGTGCATCATGCGCGGCCACGTGCTCGGACGCGGCACGGCCGTCGGCCACGAGCGTCACGCGATAGCCCTGGCGCTCGAACATGAAGCTCAGGACTTTGGCGATGTGCTCGTCATCTTCCACAACGAGAATGGATTGGGCGGGCTGATCGTTCGGCATGATTGGGCTCGGCAATTAGATGGCGTCATTATAGCCAAGCCCAAGCTTCTTAAAATCAATAACTTGCGGTCGTTTTCCCGCCAAATCGGCCGTTTGTCGGCGCCTTGAAAGACAAGTGGATAACGCTTGTTGTGCTCCCATTATCGTTGCGTGACGATAAGACAAGCCCTGCGGTTAAGCTCAGCCTGGCAGATCAAACACCAGCACTTCGGCATCCACCGCATCGTTCAGCTTGACCGAGGTCTCCCGCGTGAGCTTGAGCGCATCGCCCGCATGCAGCTCCGCGCCGTTCACCCGCACCGTGCCGCGGATCACGTGCACATAGGCGCGGCGGCCGAAATCAAGCATGTGCTCGACATCTTCCTTGGCTTCCAGGATCGTGGCGTAGACGGCGGCATCCTGGTGGATCGTCACCGAGCCGTCGCGGCCGTCGCTGGACGCGATCAGGCGCAGGTGGCCGCGCTTGGATTCGGGCGAGAAGTGCTTTTCCTCGTAGCTGGGCGGGATGCCGAGTTCGTTCGGCTGGATCCAGATTTGCAGGAAGTGCACGGATTCCGTGCGCGAGCCATTGAATTCGCTGTGGCGCACGCCGGTGCCGGCGCTCATGCGCTGGACGTCGCCGTAATGCAGGACCGAGCCGGTGCCCATGCTGTCCTGGTGCTCCAGCGCGCCGGACAACACGTAGGAAATGATATCCATGTCGCGGTGGGCGTGGGCGCCGAAGCCCATGCCGGGCGCGACGCGGTCTTCGTTGATGACCAGCAGCGGACCGAAGCCGGTGTGGCGCGGATCATGGTAGGACGCGAAGGAAAAGCTGTGGTGCGAATCGAGCCAGCCGTGGTCGGCGTGGCCGCGTTCCTCGCTTCTGCGGACTTCAAGCATGATGTCTCCTCCTTTGTTGGGTTTTCTTGTTTCTGCTAGGATCGGCTACCCGATACCAGACACTCAATCATGATCCGATTCCTCGTCGCTTGCATCGCATCGCTGGCCGTTTCCGCGTCCGCGCTCGCGGCCGATGCGCACGGTTTCCACATCGAAGACCCGCAAGGCGCCTTGTCCGCCGACACCCAGGCTGCCCTGGACGCCCAGCTGCAGATCGTCGAATCCGTCGGCTTGCCGCAAATGGTGCTCGACAAGATGCGCCAGACGCCCATCGTCATCGACCCCAGCCTGCGCGGCCAGCCGGGCGTCTTCATGCCCCGCAACGGCGGCGTGGTGGTAGTGCGCCCGTTTGCCTTCCCGGCCAACAAACCCATCCTGCTGCACGAACTGCTGCATGCCTACGATTTCAAGGTGCTCGGCATGGCCGACCCGAAAGTCGCCGCCGCCTACCGCAACGCCAGGGCGAATCCCGCTTTCCCGGCGCAGTTCCAATCCTCCCACTTCCTGGCCAATGCCAAGGAATTCTTTGCCGTCACCGGCACGCTCTACCTGTTCGGCGACATCCAACAGCCGCCGTTCGGTTGCGCCAGCCTGTCCAAGCTGGGGCAGGACTACCTCGACTTCCTCGCCGCGCAGTTCGGCCCGCATTCCTGCAAGGGCTGAGCTAGCGTCCGCGCAGGGGATCGAGCAGGCCGCGCAGGGCGTTGTGGTCGATCTCGTACATCAGCTCCAGCAACTGGCCCAGCTCGCCGCGCGGGAAGCCCTCGCGCGCGAACCAGCCGAGGTAGTGGCCGGGCAGGTCGGCGAGCTTCCTGCCCTGGTATTTCCCGAAGGGCATCTCTCGCGTCAGCAGCAATTGCAGGTGTTCCGGTTTCATTACCTGACACTTTAGCAAACATCGGGGCCGGTGATGTAGCATGGACCGCCAGGAGGCTGGCATGGACACCGACTTCGATCTTGAACGTTTCGTCGCGGCGCAGGCCGACATCTACCCGCAGGTGGTGGCCGAACTGCGCGCCGGACGCAAGCAGAGCCACTGGATGTGGTTCATCTTCCCCCAGGTGGCCGGCCTGGGCCACAGCGCGATGGCGCAAAAGTATGCGATCCGCTCCGGCGACGAGGCCGCGGCCTACCTCGCGCATCCGGTGCTGGGGCCGCGGCTGCGCGAATGCGCGACCCTGGTCGCGGCCATCGAGGATAGGTCGGTCGAGGACATTTTCGGCAGTCCGGACGACCGCAAGTTCCAGTCCTCGATGACCCTGTTTGCCGATGTGGCGCCGCATGAGGCCGTCTTCCAGGCCTGCCTCGACCAGTTCTTCGACGGCCAGGCCGACAGCGCCACGCTCGACTTCCTGAGCCGCGAACACGGTTGACGCACGGGAGGAATGACGGTCTTGTAATGTTGTTGCGTATAATCGCCGGGTGGCAGCGTTTGCCCCTCACGAGAAAACAATATACATGGCTTCATCTTCAGACAATATCAGCATGGCGGTGTTCTGCGACTTTGAAAACGTCGCACTCGGCGTGCGCGACGCCAATTACGAGAAATTCGACATCCGGCCGGTGCTGGAACGGCTGCTGCTCAAGGGCAGCATCGTCGTCAAGAAGTCGTATTGCGACTGGGAGCGTTACAAGGGCTTCAAGGCCGGCATGCACGAAGCTAACTTCGAGCTGATCGAAATCCCGCACGTGCGCCAGAGCGGCAAGAATTCGGCCGACATCCGGCTGGTGGTCGACGCGCTCGACCTGTGCTACACCAAGTCGCACGTCAACACCTTCGTCATCATCTCGGGCGATTCGGACTTTTCGCCGCTGGTGTCCAAGCTGCGCGAGAACGCCAAGAAAGTGATCGGCGTGGGCGTCAAGCAGTCGACTTCCGACCTGCTGGTGGCCAACTGCGACGAATTCATTTTCTACGACGACCTGGTGCGCGAGAAGCAGCGCGCCGCCGCCAAGCGCGACGAGCGCAAGGCGCAGCCGCAGGCCAAGCGTCCGAGCGACGACCGCCGCAAGGAAGAACTGGAAGCGCGCCGCCTGCAGGCGCTGGAAATGGTGGTCGAGACCTTCGATGCACTGACCTCCGAACGGGGCGACACCGGCAAGATCTGGGCCTCGCTGCTGAAGGACACGCTCAAGCGCCGCCGTCCGGATTTTTCCGAGACCTACTACGGCTTCCGCACCTTCGGCAATCTGCTGGAAGAGGCGCAGGCGCGCGGCCTGTTCGAGTTTGGCCGCGACGAGAAATCGGGCACCTATGTCTACCGCAGCAGCACCGCCCAGGCCCCAAGCGAGCAGATTCCCGCGGAGCAGGCCCCGGCGCTGGCCGAGCAGGCGGAGCCAGCCGTAGAGGCGGGCGAGCAGGCCGAGGCGCAGCCGGAGGCGAAGGAATCGCGCCGCCGTGGCCGTGGCGGCCGCAAGCAGCGCGAGCAGGCGCTGCCGGTGGTGCAGGAAGAAGTGATGGCGGAGCCGGTGGTCGAGGCCCAGCCGGAGCCGGTGGCCGAGGAGCCGCTGGCCGAAGCCGAAGGCCTGTCCGAGCGTATTGAGGCGAGCGCGGCAGCATCGGAAGAAGCCGCCGCCGCGCCGAAGGGAGGCCGCCGCGCGCCCCGCAAGACGGCAGCGCGCAAGGCACCGGCAGTCGAGGTCCCTGCCGAAATCCAGGCAGTGCAAGCAGAGGCGGCCTTGATGATGGCGCCGGGGGACCTGGACGAGTCCGCGGACGGAACGGCGGAAGCAGGCGATGGCGCCACGCCGGCGCGCAAGAAGTCCGCGCGCGCCGCGCACAAGGCGCCGGTCCGCAAGAGCGCACCGCGCAGCCGCCGCCCGGCCAAGCCGAAGACGCCGCCCGAGAGCGCGTAAGCGCACGGCGGAACGGGGCGACGTGCGTCCCGTTCGCTCTGCTATAGTGATCCGCATGGCGCCCGTCCGCGGCGCTGCGCGTCGCTTGTGCGAGGGAAACGTCATGCGTAAGCTTACCGGACTGTTCTTGTTGGCCCTTGCCGGCCAGGTCGCACATGCCGCGGGGCCGCTGCCGGCGGCCAATCATCCACTGCTCGGCGTCTGGCGGCTGGAACTGCCGCAGATCGGCTGTTACGAGACCTACCATTTCCGCGCCGACGGCACCTCGCTCGTCACCAGCGCGGACGAGGTGTCCGAGAGCGAGTTCCATGTCATGGACAAGCCGAGCGCGGCGGGGTTCTACAAGCTTGAAGACCACATCGTCAAGGACAACGGCAAGAAGGACTGCGCCGGCGAGATCACCAAGCCCGGCGCCAAGGCCGTCAACTACCTGCGCTTTCACCCGTCCAACTCCTTGTTCCTGATGTGCGCGGATGAATCGATGAAGACCTGCATCGGCCCGTTCGAGCGGGTCGAAAGTCCGTCGATCTGAGCGGCCAGGCGCCATCGAAAGCAGAGCGAACGTCATTCCCTCGAACGAGGGAATCCCATTTTTTTACCTACCGCTTTGGCAAGCGATACTGGCTACGCCCGCAAGATGGGGGGCCCCGCTTTCGCGAGGACGACGATGTGGTGTATGCATGCGTAGCCATACACCCCCGTTGGAACTCCCCATTGCTTCCGTGTATATTGCTGGGCGATCCATATTCGCAACGGAATCCTATGTCCCCGGCACTTCTTTTCTGCATCCTGATCGGCTATTTCGCCCTGCTGATGGCCGTGGCCTGGGTGACTTCGCGGAACGCCAACAACGAAAGCTTCTTCATCGGTAACAAGAGCAGCAACTGGGTGCTGGTCGCGTTCGGCATGGTCGGCACCACCTTGTCCGGCGCCACCTTCATCAGCGTGCCCGGCGCCGTCGGCAACGACGGCTTCGGCTACGGCCAGGTCGTGATCGGCTACGTGTTCGGCTACATCGCCGTCGCCTATTTGCTGCTGCCCCTGTACTACCGCCTCAAGCTGACCTCGATCTACCACTACCTCGACGTGCGCCTCGGCCGCCGCGCCTACCAGAGCGGGGCAGGGTTCTTCATCCTGTCGCGCCTGCTCGGCGCCACCGCGCGCCTCTATCTGGTGGTGAATATCCTGCAGGCCATCATCCTCGACAGCCTGGGGGTGCCGTTCTGGCTGACCACATTCGTGGTGCTGGGCATGATCCTGCTGTACACCTACCAGGGCGGCGTGAAGACCATCGTCTGGACCGACACCCTGCAGACCAGCTGCATGCTGTTCGGCCTGTTCGCCTGCGTGGGCTTCATGCTGTCGCAGCTGCACCTGTCGATTCCCGACAGCCTGGCGCAGATGCACGCACACGGCCTGTCACGCGTGTTCAACATGGACGCCGACCATCCGCACTACTGGTTGAAGGACATCGTGGCCGGCGTCTTCATCGTCCTGACCATGACCGGCATGGACCAGGAGATGATGCAGAAAACCATCTCCGTGAAGACCGTGGGCGACTCGCAAAAGAACCTCTTGAGCCTGACCGTGGTGCTGGTGATCGTGCTCTCCGCCTTCCTGTTCCTCGGCGGCCTGCTGTACCTGTACGCCCCGGTGGCCGGCGTCGCCGCCACGGGCGACAAGATTTTCCCGGCGGTGGTGATGGGCCACCTGCCGGCCGCGGTGCAGATCATCTTCCTGATCGCGCTGATCTCGGCCCTGTTCCCCAGCGCCGACGGCGCCATCACCGCGCTCACCTCGACCTTCTGCATCGACATCCTCGGCATCAAGCGCCGCGTCGACCTCTCCGACGATGCCAAGGTGCGCCTGCGCCGCCACGTGCACCTCGGCTTCGCCTTCCTGTTCCTGGCAATGGTGCTGGTGTTCAAATGGGTGGACAATCCCAGCATGATCGGCGTGATCCTGCGCGTGGCCGGCTACACCTACGGTCCGCTGCTCGGCCTGTTCGCCTTCGGCATGATGACCCGCCGCACCCTGAACGACCGCCTCGTTCCGTTGGTAACCGTGGGTGCGCCGGTCCTTTGCGCTATCCTTGAGTTTAATCAGGACAAACTGTTCGGAAGTTACCGCTTCGGGCTTGAATTGCTTATCGTTAATGGCATATTTGTTTTCGCCGGCTTGTTTGCCATCTCGCGCCGCGAGAAGGCCGGCCCCGCAGTCGTGACCGCATAATCCACCCCTTTTTTGCCGGAGTCCCGATGTCCGATAAGCCGAAATCCTCCCTGCGCCGCGGTGTCGGCGCACTCTGGCGCGCCCTCGATGCGACCCGTCGCGGGGTGATGAACCTGCTGTTCCTGGTCGTGCTGATCGCGCTGCTGTGGGCGATCTTCGGCGGTGGCGGCGGCCCCCGCGCGCTCGGGCCCAAGACCGCGCTGGTGCTGGAATTGAAGGGCCAGCTGGTCGAGCAGACCAGCGGCAGCGTGGCCGAGACCCTGGCCGCGGGCCTGGGCGCCGGCGAAGTGCGCCGCACCATCCAGCTGCGCGACGTGCTGACGGTAATGGACGCGGCCGCCAAGGACCCGAACATCGGCAGCGTGCTGCTGTCGCTGGACGAGCTCGAAATCGGCGGCCTCGCGTCGATGCACGAGTTCGGCGCTGCGATCGACCGCGTCAAGGCCGCCGGCAAGCAGGTGGTGGCCTGGGGCGGCAGCTACGACCAGAAGCGCTACCTGGTGGCTTCGCACGCGAGCGAGGTCTACGTGCACCCGATGGGCATGGTGCTGATCCAGGGCTTCGGCCGCTACCGCAACTACTACCGCGACGCGCTCGACAAGCTGGGCGTGACCGTGAACCTGATGAAGGTCGGCACCTATAAGAGCTTCGCGGAACCGTATATCGGCAACGGCCCCTCGCAGGCTGCGGTCGAGGCCGATACCTACCTGTACAACGGGCTGTGGAACAGCTACACCGGCGAGGTCGAGAAGGACCGCAAGCTGGCCGCCGGCACGCTCAAGGCGAATATCGACCAGCTTCCGCAGCGCATGGAAGCGGCCGGCGGCGATGCCGCCAAGGTCGCGCTCGATGCGCACCTGGTGGATGGCATCAAGACCAAGGACGAAGTGCGCGCGCTGCTGATCAAGCGCGGCGTCTACGACGAGCACATCAAGTCCTTCCGCCAGATTTCCTTCGCCGACTACCTTTCGCGCCATCCGGACAAGATGCTGGGCGACGCGGTCGGCGTGATCGTGGCCGAGGGCGACATCACCGAAGGCAACGGCGGCCCGGGCTCGGTCGGCGGCATCTCCACCGCCAACCTGATCCGGCAGGCGCGCAACGACGACAGCATCAAGTCGGTGGTCCTGCGCGTCAATTCGCCGGGCGGCAGCGCCTACGGTTCCGAACTGATCCGGCGCGAGCTGGAACTGACCCGCCTCGCCGGCAAGCCGGTGGTGGTGTCGATGGGCGACGTGGCGGCCTCGGGCGGCTACTGGATCTCGATGGCGTCCGACGAAGTGATCGCCGATCCGGGCACCGTGACCGGATCGATCGGCGTGTTCGCGATCCTGCCGACCGCCGACAAGGTGGTCGACAAGCTCGGCATCCACACGGCCGGCGTGACCACCACCTGGCTGGCCGACGCCTACAACCCGCTGCGTCCGCTCGACCCGCGCTTCGGCCAGCTGGTCCAGCAAAGCATCAACCACATCTACCGCGAGTTCACCGGCAAGGCGGCCGCAGCGCGCAAGACCACGCCCGAGAAGATCGACGAAGTGGGGCAGGGCCGGGTCTGGACCGGCGGCCAGGCCAAGGAACGCGGGCTGGTCGACACCCTCGGCAGCTACCAGGATGCGCTCAATTCCGCGGCCCGCCGCGGCAAGCTCGGCAGCGACTACCGGGTCGCCTACATCGAGCGCCCGACTTCGGCCTTCGAACGCTTCATCGGCAAGTTCGGCGTGTCGGCCGACCAGCTGATCCACGTCCAGGTGAAGCTGGGCCTGCTGCCGGCGGGGATCGAGAACGCGCTGCCGCCGCAAGCGGTGTCCGGCGTGGCCCGGGAACTGGGCTGGCTGGGCGGGGTCGCGGACGGCAAGAAGCCGTTCGAGGCCGTGACCCATTGCATGTGTGCATTCCCCGCTATGTAAATATTTGTAACGCCAAGTATCAGCCAGAAGGGCGCGGTGTATGCCGCGCCCTTTTTATTTGCGAGAATCGCCCGTGGTCGCAGGGGAAACCGGCCGCTTTTGCCCGGCTGGGCTATGTACTATACGAAACATAATCCATCGTCTCTCCGTGCTAGAGTCGTTCATTCGAAAAATAGTTCGCGCGCAGTGGCCGAGCAAACAAGGAAGAGCATGGATTCGACCGTCACACCAGAAAAGCCAGTCACCCACCAACCCCGCAGCCGGCGCTCGCGCGTCATCGGGACCATCATCGCCATCCTGGCCATGGTCGGCCTCGGCGCGCTCGCCTGGCACCTGACGCACCAGGCGCCCGCACCGGGCGCGGGACAAGGCGGCGGCGGACGCGGGCGCGGCGCCGGCGGGCCGGGTGGCGGCGGCTTTGGTGGACGCGGCGGCATGCCGGCGACCACGGTGGGCGTGGCGACGGCGGAACGCGCCGACATCCCGGTCTACCTCGACTCGCTCGGCACCGTGACCGCGACCGCGACGACTACCGTGCGGGCCCAGGTCTCGGGCGTGCTCCAGAAGGTCAACTACAGCGAAGGCCAGCTGGTGCACGCCGGCCAGGTGCTCGCCACCATCGATCCGCGCTCGTTCCAGATCGCGCTGATGCAGGCCAGCGGCCAGCGCCAGCGCGACGAGGCCCAGCTCGACAGCGCCCGCGTCACCCTCGGCCGCTACCAGACCCTGCTCAAGGAAGATTCGATCGCGCGCCAGGATGTGGATACCCAGGCCGCGCTGGTCAAGCAGCTGGAAGGCACGGTGATGACCGACCGCGCCAACGAGAACATGGCCAAGCTCAATCTCAACTACTCCCAGGTGAAGGCGCCGATCAGCGGCCGCGTCGGCCTGCGCACGGTCGACGTCGGCAACCTGGTCGGCAGCAATGACGCCAACGGCGTGGCCGTGATCACCCAGCTGTCGCCGATCGACGTGCAGTTCACCGTGCCGCAAGACCAGCTGCCG
The DNA here is from genome assembly GCF_024753145.1 of Massilia terrae. Classification (GTDB taxonomy): domain Bacteria; phylum Pseudomonadota; class Gammaproteobacteria; order Burkholderiales; family Burkholderiaceae_D; genus Telluria; species Telluria terrae. The sequence goes on from NZ_JANUGU010000001.1 coordinate 169,041, forward strand.
CTGCTGCAGGCGCGCATCCGCCAGGCGGAGGCGCTGCCTGCCACCGCGCTCGACCGCACCCGCACCGACACCCTGGCCGCCGGCCGCTTCGTCGCGCTGGACAACCAGGTCGACGTCCAGACCGGCACCGTGAAGGCCAAGGCGCGCTTCGATAACAACGACAACAAGATGTTCCCCAGCCAGTTCGTCAACCTGCGCCTGAAGGTCGACACCATCAAGAACGCGGTGGTGGTGCCGGTGACCGCCGTGCGCCACGGCGCCGACGGCGACTACGTGTACGTGCTCAATGGCGCGCAGCGCACCGTCTCGCTGCGCCCGGTCACGCGCGGCCAGCAGACTGTCGACAAGATCGAGCTGCGTAGCGGCGTGCAGGCGGGCGAGCAGGTGATCACCGAGGGCGCCGACCGCCTCAAGGAAGGCGCCAAGGTGGTGCTGCCGGGTGACCGTCCGCAGATGGGCGGGCCGGGCGGCGGGCAGGGCGGCCGGCACGGGCGCGGCGGCCAGGGTGGCCAGGGTGGCCAAGGTGCACAAGGTGCGCAGGCGCCGCAGGCAGGCCAGGCAGCGCCGGGTGGCGCCGATGCCGCCGGCGGCCACCGCCGCTGGCAGAACGGCGCCGACGCCGGCCAGCCGGGCGCCCCGGACGGCCAGCGCCGCCACCGCCGCGACGGCCAGCAGCAAGGCCAGTCGCCCTCGCAATCGCAATAACGGAAGCGCAGCATGAGTCCATCCGGTCCATTCATTCGCCGGCCGGTCGCCACGGCATTGTTAATGCTGGCGATCGTGCTCGCCGGCCTGGTCGGCTATAAATTCCTGCCGCTGTCGGCCCTGCCGCAGGTCGATTTCCCGACCATCCAGGTGCAGACCCTGTATCCGGGCGGCAGCCCGGAGGTGATGGCGCGCACCGTCACCGCGCCGCTCGAGCGCAACTTCGGCCAGATGACCGGCCTGCAGCGCATGAGCTCCACCAGCGCCGCCGGCGTCTCCGTCATCACGCTGCAGTTCAGTCTGGGCGAGACGCTCGACGTCGCCGAGCAGGAAGTGCAGGCCGCGATCAACGCCAGCACCACGCTGCTGCCGACCGACCTGCCGGCGCCGCCGGTGTACGCCAAGGTCAACCCGGCCGACGCGCCGGTGCTGACGCTTGCGATCACCTCCAACACCATGCCGCTGACCGACGTGCAGAACCTGGTCAACACGCGCCTGGCGCTGAAGATCTCGCAGGTATCGGGCGTGGGCCTGGTCACGCTGCAGGGCGGCCAGCGGCCGGCGGTGCGGATCCAGGCCGACACCGGCCTGCTGGCATCGTACGGCCTGGGACTGGACACCCTGCGCAGCGCGATCACCGCCGCCAACGCCAACAGCGCCAAGGGCAGCTTCGATGGTCCGGCGCGCGCCTACACCATCAACGCCAACGACCAACTGCTCACTGTCCCCGACTACCAGAACCTGATCGTCGCCTACCGCAACGGCGCGCCGGTGCGCCTGTCGGACGTGGCCAAGGTAGTCAACAGCGCCGAGAACGTGAAGCTGGGCGCCTGGGCCAATATGCAGCCGGCGATCATCCTCAACGTGCAGCGCCAGCCGGGCGCCAACGTGATCCAGACCGTGGACGCGATCAAGCAGCGCCTGCCGGAACTGCAATCGAGCCTACCGCCGGGCCTGCAGGTGAGCGTGCTGTCCGATCGCACTGCCGGCATCCGCTCCTCGGTCGAGCACGTGCAGTTCGAGCTGGTGCTGGCCGTGGTGCTGGTGGTGCTGGTGATCTTCGCTTTCCTGCACAGCCTGCGCGCGACCGTGATCGCCAGCCTGGCCGTGCCGATCTCGCTGGTCGGCACCTTCGGCGTGATGTACCTGCTCGGCTACAGCCTGAACAACCTGTCGCTGATGGCGCTCACCATCGCCACCGGCTTCGTGGTCGACGACGCCATCGTCATGATCGAGAACATCTCGCGCTACCTGGAGGAAGGCGAGAAGCCGATGGCCGCCGCGATCAAGGGCGCCACCCAGATCGGCTTCACCATCATTTCGCTGACGGTGTCGCTGATCGCGGTGCTGATCCCGCTGCTGTTCATGGGTGACGTGGTGGGTCGCCTGTTCCGCGAGTTCGCCGTGACGCTGGCGATCACCATCCTGATCTCGGCGGTGGTGTCGCTGACCCTGGTGCCGATGATGTCGGCGCGCTGGCTGCGCAGCGGTTCGGAGGAGCACTCCAGCCGCTTCGCGAAGCGCTTCCAGGCCATGTTCGACCGCGTGATCCACCACTACGACTACATGCTCAACTGGGTGCTGGACCGCCAGGCGCTGACGCTGCTGGTGGCGCTGGGCACCCTGGTGCTGACCGCGCTCCTGTACATTTACATCCCGAAGGGCCTGTTCCCGACCCAGGACACCGGCCAGCTGCAAGCGCGCGTCCAGGCCCGCGACGGCATCTCGTACGAGAACATGGCGGCCCTGCAGCAGCAGGCGGCACAGGCGATCCTGGCCGACCCGGACGTGCAATCGCTCAGCTCCACAGTGGGCGTGGACGCCGCCAACAACACCATGCTCAACACCGGCAGCATGCTGATCAACCTGAAGGACGGCCACCGCGACCAGAAGGCCCTGATGGACGACCTGCGGCGCCGCGTCGGCCAGGTGGCAGGCCTGACGCTGTACGTGCAGCCGACCCAGGACCTGACCATCGACGCCGAGACCGGGCCGACCCAGTACCGCCTGTCGATCGAGGGCGCCGACACCGCCACCGTGACCAAGTGGGCCAATGCGCTGGCCCAGCGCATGCGCCAGCAGAAGCAGCTGCGCAACGTGGTCACCGACGCCGGCGCCACCGGGGCCGCGGCCTTCGTCAACATCGACCGCGACAGCGCCTCGCGCATGTCGGTCACCGCGTCCAGCATCGACGACGCGCTGTACAGCGCCTTCGGCCAGCGCATCGTGTCCACCATCTTCACCGAGACCAACCAGTACCGCGTGATCCTGGAGGCGACCCAGAGCGACCAGATGTCGGTCGACGCGCTCAAGCGCCTGCAGCTGCGCACCGGTTCGGGCCAGCCGACGCCGCTCGACGCGATCGCCAGCGTGCAGGAGCAACCGGCGCCGCTGCAGATCACCCACGTGGCCCAGTACCCGGCCACCACGGTCGGCTTCGACACCGCGACCGGCTACAAGCTGGGGCAGGCAGTGGAGGCGATCCACGAGGCCGCGGCCGACATCAAGCTGCCGCCGTCCGTGACCCTGACCTTCCTCGGCGCGTCTGGCGCCTACCAGGCCTCGCTCACCAACCAGCTGTGGCTGATCCTGGCGGCGGTGGTCTGCGTGTACATCGTGCTCGGCGTGCTGTACGAAAGCTACATCCACCCGCTGACCATCCTGTCGACGCTGCCGTCGGCCGGCGTGGGCGCGCTGCTGGCGCTGATGGTCACCGGGAAGGGCCTGGACGTGATCGGCATCATCGGCATCATCCTCCTGATCGGCATCGTCAAGAAGAACGCGATCATGATGATCGACTTCGCGATCGAGGCCGAGCGCGACGAAGGCAAGAGCCCACGCGTGGCGATCCACCAGGCCGCGATGCTGCGCTTCCGCCCGATCCTGATGACCACCCTGGCGGCGCTGTTCGCGGCGGTCCCGCTGATGCTCGGCTTCGGCCAGGGCGCCGAGCTGCGCCGGCCGCTGGGCCTGTCGATCTTCGGCGGCCTGATCGTCAGCCAGCTGCTCACGCTGTTCACCACCCCGGTGATCTACCTGGCCTTCGACCGCATGGCGCGCCGCTGGTCCGGCCGTGAACCGGCCAAGTCGCGCGAGGTCGGCGCATGAATTTGTCGCACTGGTTCGTCCGCCGGCCGATCGGCACGGTGCTGCTGACGCTCGGCCTGGCGCTGGCGGGCGTGGCGGCATTCTTCGTGCTGCCGGTGGCGCCCCTGCCCCAGGTCGACTACCCGGTGATCTCGGTCAGCGCGAACCTGCCGGGCGCCAGCCCCGACACCATGGCCACCTCGGTCGCGACACCGCTGGAGCGCCGCCTGGGCGTGATCGCCGGCGTCAACGAAATGACCTCGAACAGCGGCAACGGCTCGACCCGGGTGACGCTGCAGTTCGACCTGAACCGCAAGATCGATTCGGCCGCGCGCGAAGTGCAGGCCGCAATCAACGCCTCGCGCGCCGACTTGCCGTCCACGCTGCGCAGCAACCCGACCTATCGCAAGGCCAACCCGTCCGACGCGCCGGTGCTGATCCTGGCGCTGACCTCGCGCACCCGTACCCCGGGCCAGATCTACGACGAGGTGTCGAACCTGGTGCAGCAGCAGGTGGCGCAGGTGCAGGGCGTGGGCGACGTCGAGATCGGCGGCGGCTCGCTGCCGGCGGTGCGGGTCGACCTGAATCCCTACCTGCTCAACAAATACGGCGTGGCGGCCGAGGACGTGCGTTCCGCGCTCCAGGCCAGCAACCCGAACCGGCCCAAGGGCGCGGTCGAGGCGCATGGCACCCGGCTGCAGATCTACACCCAGGCCAACACGCCCACCGGCGGGCGCTACGCCGCCGACTATTCCGGCCTGATCGTCGCCTGGCGCAACGGCGCGCCGATCCGGCTGCAGGACATCGCCACCGTGTACGACGGCGTCGAGAACGTCAACACGCTGGGCCTCTTCAACGGCAAGCCCGCGATCATCGTGCTGATCACGCTGCAGCCGGGGGCCAACGTGATCCAGACCGTCGACGGCGTGCGCGCCTTGCTGCCGACGCTGCAGGCGCAGCTGCCCGGCGACGTGACCTTGCAGGTGGCGTCCGACCGCACCAGCTCGATCCGCGCCTCGCTGCATGAAGTCGAGCTGACGCTGATCATCTCGGTGCTGCTGGTGGTGCTGGTGGTGAGCGTGTTCCTGCGCTCGATCCGCGCGACCGTGGTGCCGGCCGTAGCCACCATCGTGTCGCTGCTGGGCACCTTTGGCGTGATGTACGCGCTCGGCTTCAGCCTGAATAACCTGTCGCTGATGGCGCTGACGGTGGCCACCGGCTTCGTGGTCGACGACGCCATCGTGGTGCTGGAGAACACCAGCCGCCACATCGAGCACGGCATGGACCGCATGAAGGCGGCCCTGCTGGGCGCGCGCGAAGTCGGCTTCACGGTGCTGTCGATCAGCCTGTCGCTGGTGGCGGTGTTCATCCCCTTGCTGTTCATGGGCGGGCAGGTGGGCCGGCTGTTCCGCGAATTCGCGGTCACGCTGTCGGCCGCGGTGCTGATCTCGCTGGTGATCTCGCTGACCACCACGCCGATGCTGTGCGCCTGGCTGCTCAAGCGGAACGTGACGCACAAGAAGCCGAACCGCTTTTCCGCCGCGGCCGAACGCGGCTTCGCGCGCGTGCTGCGCACCTACGAACACGCGCTCGACTGGGCGCTCGACAGCAAGCTGCTGGTGATGATCATCCTGCTGTTCGTGGTGTGCCTGAATGTGTTCCTGTTCGCCGCCGCGCCCAAGGGCTTTTTCCCGCAGCAGGACAGCGGCCAGATCAACGGCGGCATGCGCGCCGACCAGAGCATCTCCTTCCAGGCCATGCAGGGCAAGCTGCGCCAGCTGGTCAACATCATCAAGAGCGATCCGGCGGTCGACACCGTGGTCGGCTTCACCGGCGGTTCGCGCGCCGGCGGCGGCTTCATGTTCATGAACCTCAAGCCGGTCGGCGAGCGCAAGGACAGCGGCCAGGCCGTGATCGCGCGCCTGCGGCCCAAGCTGGCGCGGGTCACCGGCGTGCAGCTGTTCCTCAATCCCGTGCAGGACCTGCGCATGGGTGGCCGCTCCAGCAACTCGACCTACCAGTACACGCTCAAGGCCGACAACCGGGCCGACCTCAAGCTGTGGGCGACCAAGCTGGCCGATGCCATGAAGAGCCAGCCTGCGCTGACCGACGTCGACACCGACCAGGCCGACAACGGCGTGGAGACCTATGTCAGCATCGACAAGGAGAGCGCGGCGCGCCTGGGCATCAACACGCGCGACGTCGACAACGCCATGTACGACGCCTTCGGCCAGCGCCAGGTCGCCAACATCTATTCGGAGCTGAACCAGTACCACGTGATCATGGGCGTGGCGCAGCAGTACGCGCAGTCGCCGGTGGCGCTGACCGACGTGTACGTGCCCTCGTCCGGCAGCGCCAAACCCGCGGCCACCAGCACCACGCGCACTGCGACGACGTCGACGGCCAGCACCAACGGCGCGCCGGCCGCGCCCACCAACCTGACTGCGGCGCGCGACCCGGCCTCAGGCTCGGCGATCTCCAGCAAGCTCACCACCATGGTGCCGCTGTCGGCGATTTCGAAGTTCGCCGAACGCGCCACGCCGAGCTCCGTCAACCACCAGGACGGCGAGCTGGCCACCACGGTGTCGTTCAACCTCGCGGAAGGCTACAGCCTGTCGGACGGCCAGGCCGCCGTGCGCCAGGCCGAAGCCGACATCGGCATGCCGACCAATGTGCGCGGCAGCTTCGCCGGCACGGCGCAGGCGGCGCAGCAATCGAACCAGCAGCAGCCGCTCCTGATCGCGGCCGCGCTGGTGGTGATCTACATCGTGCTCGGCATTTTGTACGAGAGCCTGGTGCACCCGGTGACGGTGCTCAGCACCTTGCCATCGGCCGGCGTGGGCGCGGTGCTGGCGCTGCTGATGTTCAAGATGGAGTTCTCGATCATCGCGCTGATCGGCGTGTTCCTCCTGATCGGCATCGTGAAGAAGAACGCGATCCTGATCATCGACTTCGCGCTGGAAGCGGAACGCGCGCGCGGCCTGTCCGCCACCGAAGCGGTGCGCGAGGCCTGCCTGCTGCGCTTCCGCCCGATCCTGATGACCACCCTGGCCGCGGCGCTGGGCGCCTTGCCGCTCGCGATCGGCTTCGGCGAAGGCTATGAACTGCGCCAGCCGCTCGGCATCGCCATCATCGGCGGCCTGATCGCCAGCCAGCTGCTCACGCTCCTGACCACCCCGGTGGTGTACGTCCTGCTCGACAAGCTGCGCCGCCGCAGCGCGTCGGAGCACGAGCTCGTGCGCCACCCGCTCGAAGAAGCACAGTCCACCTGACCATGAGTACCCGTATGCGAACCAAACCGACCCACCGCCTGCATCTGCTGGCCTTGTCCGCCTCCCTGCTGGCCGGCTGCTCGGTGACGCCGGCCTACCACACGCCGTCCACGCCGCAGCCGCTCGCGTTCAAGGAAGCGCAAGGCTGGGTGCCGGCGGCGCCCGCCGACACGCTCGAACGCGGCCAGTGGTGGATGCTGTTCAACGACCCGGTGCTGACCGGGCTGGTGGAGAACGTGGACGTCTCGAACCAGACCGTGGCGGCGGCCGTCGCGGCCTACGACCAGGCGCGCGCGCTGGTGCAGCAGCAGCGTGCGTCGCTGTTCCCGAGCGTGTCGCTGAACACCAGCGCCAATCGCACGGGCGGCGGCGAGGCCGGGGCCGGCAACCGCTACAACCTCGACATCGGCGGCAGCTGGGAGCCGGACGTGTGGGGCCGCCTGCGCGCCAACGTCTCGGCCGCGCAGGCCAGCGCCCAGGCCAGCCAGGCCGACCTGGCCTCCGCGCGCCTGTCGGCGCAGGGCGAGCTGGCCGCCGACTACTTCTCGCTGCGCGCCAGCGACGCCACGCTGGCGCTGCTGAACACTACCATCGAAGGCTACCAGCGCGCGCTGCAGATCACCACCAACCGCTACAAGGCCGGCATCGCCGCGCATTCGGACGTGCTGCAGGCCCAGACCCAGCTCGCCAATGCGCAGGCCGACCAGCAGGCCGTGGTGCGCCAGCGCGCCCAGCTCGAACATGCGATCGCGGTCCTGGCCGGCAAGGCGCCGGCCGAATTTGCAATCGCGCCGACGGCCACCTGGCAGGTGGTGGTGCCGGAAGTGCCGGTGGGCGTGCCGTCGACGCTGCTGCAGCGCCGCCCGGACATCGCCGCTTCCGAGCGCCGTGTGGCCGCCGCCAACGCGCAGATCGGCGTGGCACGTTCCGCCTACTTCCCTAATATCGGCCTGACGGCCAGCTACGGCACCGGTTCGACGCATTCGTTTGCGGACCTGTTCAAGGTGTCGAACGCCGTGTGGTCCTTCGGGTTCTCGGCGGCGGAGACCTTGTTCAATGCGGGTGCCACCGGTGCTGCGGTGTCAGGTGCGGAAGCGGGCCAGCGCCAGGCTGCGGCGCGCTATCGGCAGACGGTGCTGGCGGCGTTCCAGAACGTCGAGGACCAGCTGTCCGCATCGCGCGTGCTGGCCAGCCAGCAGGACCTGCGGCGCCAGGCCTCCGAGGCCGCCGACCAGGTCGAGCAGCAGATGGTGAACCGCTACAAGGCGGGGCAGGTGAGCTACACCGACGTGATCAACGCCCAGGTGACCGCGCTGAACGCGCGCCGCAACCTGGTGCAGGTGCAGTCGGACCGGCAGTCGGCGGCGGTGTCGCTGATCCAGGCGCTGGGTGGCGGGTGGCACGAGCCGCAGTAATTGACGCCGTCGTCCCCGCGAAGGCGGGGACCCATAGGCAGTTTGCGACAATGGCTGAAGCAGCGTAACCGCACACTCAGCATGGGTCCCCGCCTTCGCGGGGACGACGGTTTTACGTTAGTTGGAGAGGAGTTCTTCCAGATACCGCTCCCACAACTTCGCCACCGTGTGGCTCCCATGCCCGCGCGTCTCCGGCGTCAGCGGCAGCACCACCGCCTTGCCGCGCTTGACGCGCATGATCTCTTTTTCGAGGATGCCCAGCTCCGGCGGATTGATCAGGTCATCCGCGGTGTTGACCGCGATGAGAGGCGCCTCGATCTTCTCCAGTCCCGGCTTCGGATCGTAATCCCACGATGCCTCGATCGCGTATAGCAGGTCGTTCGCATCCATCGATTTCATCGCGCCGTCGACGTAGTGGTCGAGCTCCTTGTCGGACGCCGCCAGCGTCGGCATCTGCTGCTGGCGCAGCACCGGGTTACTGCTCATGAAGAACAGCATCTCGGCTGCGGTGCGCAGGCTTTGCGGCTGCGTGCTGTAATCGCCGCCTTGCCAGGTCGGGTCGTGGCGGATGGCGTCGATCACCACCCGCCGCCAGGCGCGGTTGCGGCCCGAGATCTGGTCCGGCAGGCTCGCCAGCGGCATCAGCGCGTCCATGAAGCCGGGATAGCGCTCGCCCCACACCCAGGTTTGCATGCCGCCCATCGAGGTACCCATCACCAGCTTCAGGTGGTTCACGCCCAACCCTTCGGTCAGCAGCTTGTACTGGGCGTCGACCATGTCGCGGTAGCCGTAGTGCGGGAAGCGCGCACGCAGGCCGTCGCTCGGTTTGCTGGAGCCGCCGATGCCGATGCCGTCGGTGAGGATCACGTAGTAGCGCGCCACGTCCAGCGCGCCGCCCGGCCGGAACAACTCGCCCGCGAATTCGGGCCGCATGAACTGGGCGCCGGTGCCGCCGGTGCCGTGCGTGATCAGCACCGCGTTGGTCACCTTGCCGTGCGCGTCGCGTTGCGGCGCGCCGAGCGTGCGGTAGTGGATCTTCAGCTCGGGCAGCGATTCGCCGGACTGGAAGCGGAAGTCCTTGATGAAGAAATCGCGTTCCGCCGGCGCCGGATAGTCGGCGCCCTGCGCGGTAAAGGCGAGGGTGGACAGGAGCGTGGCGGCGAGAAGTCTCTTGGTCATGTGCGGCGTGCGGATGGACTGTCGGAGCGGCCACTATAAGTCGAGTTGGTCGACCATGCACGTTTGACAGTGGAAATTTTTCAATCGATACTTTGATGCGCATTTTGCCGAGTTCCGTCACTCGTATTGACGCCACCGAAGCCCAGCCAACGAGACATTTGCGTGAAACAGAAAACCATTGTCCTGGCCATGTTCGCCGCCGCCGCGGCGCAGGCCGCCACTCCGCCAAAGATCGACGCGCAGCGCATGCTGCAAGACGTGAAGGCGCTGTCTTCCGACGCATTCGAAGGGCGCGGCCCCAACACCGCGGGTGAAACGAAGACGGTCGATTATCTCGTCAGGCAGTTCAAGGCCGCGGGCCTGCAGCCGGGCGGCGACCTGGTGGGCGGCGAGCGCAGCTGGACGCAGGACGTGCCGCTCGGCCGCTTCGAGATCACGGGACCCGTCGCAGCCAGCATCAGCGACGGCAAGCAGACCGTCACGCTCACGCAGGGCCAGGAGATCGCGATCCGTCCGGCCGAAAACGGCCAGTCGCAGGTCGACATCGCGAACGCGCCGCTGGTCTTCGTCGGCTACGGCGTCACCGCGCCGGAACGCAACTGGGACGACTTCAAGGACCTGGACCTGAAGGGCAAGCTGGCGGTCGTGCTGATCAACGATCCGGATTTCGAGACCGGCGAGGGCGACTTCGGCGGAAAGGCGATGACCTTCTACGGCCGCTGGACCTACAAGTACGAAGAGATGGCGCGCCGGGGCGCGCTCGGCACGCTGATCGTGCACGAGAGCGCGCCGGCCTCGTATGGCTGGCCGACCGTGAAGAACTCGAACACCATCGTCCAGTACGACATCGTGCGCAAGGACGCCGCTAGCGAGCATGCGCCCATCGAATCGTGGATCCAGCGTGACCTGGCGGTGGACCTGTTCAAGCGCGCCGGGCTCGATTTCGAGCAGGCCAAGCTGGCCGCGCGAAGCCGCGACTTCAAGCCCATCGAACTCAAGGGCGTGACCATGAGCGCGCGCTTCGCGGTCGACGCCAAGGTGATCAAGTCGAAGAACGTGGTCGCGCTCAAGCGCGGCAGCAAGCGGCCGGAGGAATACGTGATGTACACGGCGCACTGGGACCACCTGGGCATCGGCCCGGCCAACGCCAAGGGCGACCGGATCTACAACGGCGCGCTGGACAACGCCAGCGGCAGCGCCGCGCTGATGGAGCTGGGCCGCGCCTACGGCAAGCAGCCGGCGCCGGCGCGCAGCGTGGTGTTCCTGGCGGTGACCGCGGAAGAGAAGGGCTTGCTCGGTTCCGAATACTACGCGGCCAATCCGCTGTACCCGTTGGCGAAAACGGCGGGCGTATTCAATATGGACGGCGTGGCGCCCAACGGTCCGGCGCGCGATTTCTCGATTTCGGGCGTGGCCAAGCTCGACCTGCTCGATCGCCTCAGCGCGCAGGCGGCGAAGCAGAACCGCAGGTATTCGCCAGATCCGAATCCGGAAGCCGGCTACTTCTACCGTTCCGACCACTTCTCGTTCGCCAAGCGCGGCGTGCCGGCGATCTCGTTCCGGGGCGGGCAGGATTGGGAGCAGGGTGGTCTCGCGGCGGGCAAGGCGAATGCGGAGGCGTACCGGGTCAACGACTACCACCAGCCGTCCGACGAATTCCGGCCGGAGTGGACCTTCGCGGGCGGGAAGCGCGACCTGGAGCTGTTGTATGCGACGGGTCGGCAGCTGGCCGATTCGGGCGACTGGCCGAACTGGTCGCAGGATAGCGAGTTCCGCGCCGCTCGTGATGCCAGCGTCGCGGAACGAAAGTAAGTTCAAGCGCCGTCGTCCCGGCGAAGGCCGGGACCCATAGACAGTGCGCTACATCGCACACTCAGCATGGGCCCCGGCCTCCGCCGGGGCGACGGTTTCAGGTTGCCGATTTTCGCCGCGCAAACCGCTGCGCCAGCACCGCACACACCATCAGCTGCAGCTGGTGAAACAGCATCAGCGGCAAAATGATCATGCCCAACGAGGTGGGCGCGAACAGCACCTTCGCCATCGGCACCCCGCTGGCCAGGCTCTTCTTCGAGCCGCAGAACACGATGGTGATCTCGTCTTCCTTCGAAAAGCCCAGCCTGCGGCTCACCAGCGTCGCGATGCCCAGCGCGAGCGCCAGCAGCAGCGCGCTGATCACCAGGATGCCCGCCAGCGTGCCCAGCGACACCTTGTGCCATAGCCCCTCGTTGACCGCATCGCTGAACGCCGTGTAGACCACCAGCAGGATCGAGCCCTGGTCGACGATCTTCAGCATCGGTTTGTGGCGGTCGACCCAGCGCCCGATCCACGGCCGCAGCAGCTGGCCCGCGATGAAGGGCAGCAGCAGCTGTTCGACGATGGACAGCACCGAGTCGAGCGACGATCCGCCCGCCGAGCTGGTGCGCGCCACCAGCAGGCCGACCAGCAGCGGCGTGATGAAGATGCCCACGAAGTTGGACGCCGAGGCGCTGCACACGGCGGCGGCCACGTTCCCGCGCGCCATCGAGGTGAACGCGATCGAGGACTGCACGGTCGACGGCAGCGCGCACAGGAACAGCACGCCCAGGTAGAGGTCCGGCGTGAGCATGGCCAGCGCCAGCGGCTTGATGAGCAGCCCCAGGATCGGGAACAGGACGAAGGTGCTGCACAGGACCAGCACGTGCAGGCGCCAGTGGGTGAGCCCTTCGACCAGCGCCTCGCGCGACAACTTGGCGCCGTGCAGGAAGAACAGCAGCCCGATGGCGATGGTGGTGACATGGCCGAACGCCACCGCCGTGGCGCCGCTGGCGGGGGCGATGCTCGCCAGCGTCACCACGATGAGCAGCATGATCGTGAACGAATCCACCGAGAAGCGCTGCATCTGGCGGGTGAAGGCGGCGTAAATACTTGGCATGCGGATGGCAGGGAAAGAACATGGGCCGGGCGGCCGTTCATTTTACCGGCGTCGCCTGCAGCCTGCTGGCGCCTCTCCGGAATTAACGGTGAAAACCGTTTCCACCGTTTCGCAACACGGCTATACTCGTTCATTGATTGTTAACATTCATCGACGCCGGTTGGCCACGAGCGGACCAGCGTCGGCGAATATATTTTTATCAGGGGTCCATTTTGTTCAAATCTTTTGTCCTCCCAGTCGCCTTGCTGGGCGCAGCGGCGGCCGCCCATGCCGACGAAGGCCAATGGCAGCCGCACCAGCTGCCGCAGCTGAAGTCCGAGCTGAAACGCATCGGCATCACCATTCCGGCGCAGCAGCTGGCCGACCTGTCGAAGCACCCGATGAGCGCCATCGTCTCGCTCGGCGGCTGCTCGGCTTCGTTCGTGTCGCCCGACGGCCTGGTGGTCACCAACCACCACTGCGGCTACTCGGCGATCCAGCGCAACTCGACCCCTGAACATAATTACATCGCCAACGGCTTCCTGGCCAAGACCCGCGCCGAAGAACTGCCGGGCGGCCCGAACACCCTGGTGTACGTGACCGAGAAGGTGGAGAACGTCACCGACCGCGTGCTCAAGGGCCTCGCGCCCAACCTGTCGGGCAAGGAGCGCCACGAGCAGGTCGAGAACCGCATCAAGCAGCTGATCGCCGAGTGCGAGACCGACAAGGCTTACCGCTGCTCGGTGCCGGCCTTCCACCGCGGCCTGGAGTACTACCGTATCAAGCAGCTGATGATCCGCGACGTGCGCCTGGTCTACGCGCCGTCCAACCACATCGGCGACTTCGGCGGCGACATCGACAACTACGAGTTCCCGCGCCACGTGGGCGACTTCTCCTTCCTGCGCGCCTACGTCAGCAAGGACGGCCGCCCGGCCGACCCGTCGCCCGACAACGTGCCGTACAAGTCGAAGGACTTCCTGGTGGTGTCGGCCGAAGGCCTGAAGAACGGCGACCCGATCCTGCTGGCCGGTTACCCGGGCCGCACCAGCCGCTACAAGCTGCCGTCGGAAATCCGCTTCGCGCGCGACGTCGACTATCCGGCCAAGGTCGACTCGATCACGGCCGACCTGTCGGTGATCGCCGCCGCGACCATGGGCAATGCCAATTACGACGTCCGCTACGCCAGCGTGGTCAAGAGCGCCAACAACGTGCTCAAGAAAACCAAGGGCCTGCTGGACGGCTTTGCGCGCAAGGACATCGCGGCGATCAAGGACACCCAGGACGCCGAGTTCCGCCGCTGGTACAAGCAGCACGGCAGCGGTTCGAAGACGCTGCTGGCGGACCTGGACGGCGTGATCGGCGCCGACATGGCCGCGTCGCGCGAGGAGTTCGCGCTGGGCGAAGCCACTCACAGCGACATGCTCAAGAGCGCGCGCACCCTGTACAAGCTGGCGCTGGAACGCCAGAAGCCGGACGCCCAGCGCGAGGCCGGCTACCAGGAGCGCGACCTCTCCTTCATCAAGGCGCGCCTGTCGCGCCTGGAGCAGTCCTTCGTGCCAAGCGTGGACCGTGCGCGCTATTCGGCCGCGCTGGCGCGCTATGCCAAGCTCGATCCGAAGACGCGCCCGCAGGGACTGGACGCGCTGCTGCCGGCGTCCTCCCAGCTGGAGGCGATGTACAAGTCGACCGAGCTGTCCGACACCGCCAAGCGCCTCGCGTGGATCGGCAAGGATCCCGAAGCATTCCGCAAATCGGATGACCCGTTCATCCAGCTCGCAGTGCGCATGTACGACGCCGCCAATGCGGTCGAAGAGCAGCGCAAGGAAGTGGACGGCAACCTGGAGCGCGTGATCCCGCAGTACATGGCCGCGGTCATCGAGTGGAAGAAGTCGCTCGGCAAGCCGGTCTACCCGGACGCCAACTCGACCCTGCGCGTGACCTACGGCACCGTGGCGCCGTATGTGCCGAAAGATGGCATCACCAAGGGGCCGTTCACGACGGTGGAAGGCATCATGGAGAAGGCGACCGGCCGTGAGCCCTTCGTGGCGCCGGCCAACCTGCAGGATGCGATCAAGGGCAAGCGCTACGACGTGTTCAAGGATCCGGTGCTGGGCACGGTGCCGGTGAACTTCCTGTCGACGGCTGATACGACCGGCGGCAATTCCGGTTCGGCGGTGATGAACAAGCGCGGCGAACTGATCGGGTTGAATTTCGATTCGACCTACGAATCGATCACCAAGGACTGGTACTTCGACAGCGCGATCACGCGTGCGATCCACGTCGATATCCGCTACATGCTGTGGGTGATGAAGCAGGTCGATCACGCGGATAACGTGATCAGGGAGATGACGGTCAAGTATCCGAAGAAGTAAGCGCCACAGGCTTTAGCAGTACTACGAACGTCGTTCCCGCGAAAGCGGGGAACCCCATTTTCTACGGTACGAGCTAGCGTTAAGCGATAGTGGCACGCGACTGAATGGGATTCCCGCTTTCGCGGGAATGACGGCTCGAATGGGAAGCCGCGCGGGTCGAGCACCGCGCGGCTTTTTTTGCGCCTATTTGCCGATGTTCCTGGCCAGGAAAGCTTCCAGCTTCTCGTAGAAAGCGGTACGGTTCGCGGTGTCGTAGAACCCGTGCCCCTCGTTCGGCGCCAGCAGCCACTCGGGCGCGTTGCCGGCCTTGGTCAGCGCCTCGCGCATCTCTTCGGCGTGCTGCACCGGCGCGCGCTTGTCCTTGCCGCCGTGGACCAGCAGCACCGGCGCCTTGATCTGCGCCGCCAGCGACACCGGCGAGTTGCGGTCCAGTTCCTGCTTGTCGGTGCCGATGTAGCGGGCGATGACGCTCTGCGCCGTCTTGTTGGCGCGGTATTCGTCGGAGGCGGCCAGCAGGTTCAGGTCGTACACGCCGGCATAGCCGATCGCGCATTTGAACATCGACGGCTCGCGCGCTGCCAGCATGAGCGCCGAGTAGCCGCCGAAGCTGACGCCGTACGAGCACACGCGGTTGCCGTCCACCTCGCCCTGGGCGATGGTCCACTTCAGGCCATCGACGATGTCGTCCTGGACTTTGCTGCCCCACTGGCGGTAACCGGATTCCATGAAGTTGACGCCACGTCCGCCTGAGCCGCGGTAGTTCACCTGCAGCACCGCGTAGCCGCGGCTGGCGAGGAATTGCGAATCGAGGTCGAAGTACCACTCGTCCGAGATGCCGTGCGGACCGCCATGTGGCATCACGACCAGCGGTACCTTGGTGCCAGCCGCATGCGCCGGCATCGTCAGGTAGCCGAACATATTGTGGCCGTCGCGCGTCTTGAAGCTGATCGGCCGGCGCTCGGCCATCTCGTCCGGATTGATTGCTTCCAGCCCCGAGAACAGCAGATCAGCCTTGCCGGAGCGGCGGTCGAACAGGTAGAACTCGCCGGGATCGCGGTCGCTCGCTACGCCGAACAGCAGCACGTTGCCGTCCTGCGTGAAGTCGATGAAGTGCACCACGCTGCCGGGGAACTGCGAAGAGAGCAGTTTGTGCAGCTTGACGTCGGCGTTGTTCTCGTCGAAGTAGCGCATGGCCGGCATGCCGACCGAAGACGAGGCCGCGATGGGAATGGCATGCGAGTCGAACTGGATGTTGGTGGGATCGGCGTTCGGATTCTCGTACAGCGTCGTGCGGCTGCCGTCGGCCAGGCTCTCGCGCACGATCAGGTCAGGGGCGCCTTTCGGCGAATAGCGCGCGTAGAAGGCCTTGTCGCCGGGTTCGAACACGAATGGCGCGTAGACGCGGCCGCGGTTGTCGGCCAGCTTGTCCCACGCGCCATTTGCATCGTTATGCCGGAACATGACAACCCAGCCGTCATCGCCACGGCCGTAGGCGAATCGCGGCGTGCCGTCGTTCTGGATGACGAAGTCGAGGTCCTGCATCGACAGGCTGGCCAGCAGCTTGCGCGTGGCGCCGGCGCTGTCGATGTCATACAACTGGCTGCTGCCGCCTTGCCAAAGATGCGAGCTTACGAACAGGTGATTGTTCGGTGTTGAAGGGATGGCCTGGATGGAGCCGAAGCCGTAGTCGTCGCCGTAACGGTCGCCGCGCCGCGACAGCTTGAACATCTGGTAGCCGTACAGGTACTCCTGCCTGGTGCCGTCCAGGTTCGCCGCCAGAAGTTCGCCGGTCGACACCGGACGCTCGCGCGATCCGAGCTCCTTGCCAGTGGCGATGACGATGCGTTCGTTGCTGACCCAGCGCACGTCGAGCGGCACGTCGAACGCAGGCATGCGGATCGCGCCGGTGATCTTCAGGTCAGGCAGCGAATATACGGTCACCACCGGCACCGTGCGGTCGCCCGACGGCATGCGCACGGTCACGGCGATGTGTTTGCCGTCCGGGGCCAGGCGCGGATGCGAGTAGGTGTCCTCGTGGACGAACGCGGCAAGCGGTACCTTGGATGCGCCGAACGACGGGATGTGCAGCGCGAGCAGCGTGGCGCAGACGGCGAGGGAACGCAAACGCATCGAGACTCCTCTGTAATAGTTATTGGAACGATCGTCGAGTATACGAGGCGGCGCCATGCTCCGGGAGCGTTTTCGGTGCTATTGTCGAGCCGGCGCAACGTTATTCAATATATTGCATAATCCCTGATGCCAAGCGCATAATGCACACCTGACCATGATTGCCGATACCCCCGAAGAAACCGCGATCCGCGACGCCCTCACGCAGGCGCTCGAGGCCTGGCTGCACGCCAGCGGCAAGACCCAGACCGAAGCTGCCGCCGTGCTGGGCACGACCCAGGCGCGCGTCTCCGAAATCAAGCATGGCAAGACGCACCAGTTCAGCCTCGACCTGCTGGTGCGCCTCGCCGCGCGCGCCGGCCTGCAGCCCGCCATCACCATCACCCCGCATCAATGAACGATACCTTGTCTTTTGCCGGTTTCAGCACGACGCCGCTGGAACTGATCTCCTTCGCGCTGGCGGTAGCGATGGTGCTGATGAATATCCGCCAGAACCACTGGGGCTGGCTGCTCGGGATCGTGTCCTCGGCCACCTACGGCATTGTGTTCTTCAACGCGCGCCTGTACGGGGACGCCTCGCTGCAGCTGGTGTTCATCGCCAGCGGGATCTGGGGGTGGTACCAGTGGCTGCGCGGCGCGGGTGAGAGCAAGCTGGCGGTCACGCGCCTCAATAACGCCGGCTGGCTGTGGTCGGGCGCTGGATGGGGCATCGGCTTCGTACTGCTGGCGTTGTTCCTGCGCGCGTACACCAACACCGACGTACCCAATGCGGACGGCTTCCTCACCGCCGGCAGCCTGCTCGGCACCGTGCTCCTGGCGCGCAAAAAGGTCGAGAACTGGCATGTCTGGATCGCGGTGGACGTGCTGTACGTTGGCCTGTACGTGTACAAGGGCCTGATGCTGACCGCGATCCTGTACGCGATCTTCGTCGCACTGGCCATCGGCGGCCTGCGCGCATGGTCGAACGTGGCAGCCGTGGGGGCGCGATGAGCGCTGTCGCTCGGGTTGCGATCCTGGGCGCCGAGTCGACCGGCAAGTCGACCCTGTCCGAGGCGCTGGCCATGTACTACGACACCGTGTGGGTGCCGGAATACCTGCGCGAATTCGTCGACACGCAAGGCCGCGTGCCGCGCGAGGAGGACCAGTACGTCATCGCGCTGGAGCAGCGTGTGCGCGAGGAGGCCGCCGTGTCGCAAGCCACGCGCTTCCTGTTCTGTGATACCACGCCGCTGATGACGGCGGTCTACAGCCTGCAATACTGGGGCCGCATCGACGCGCAGCTGGCGGCGCTGGCCGCCTCGCACGACTATGCTTTCACGCTGGTGTCGGCGCCGGACCTGCCATGGGAGCCGGATGGCCTGATGCGCGATTCGGACGCGGTGCGCCAGTCGGTGCACCGGATGCTGGTCGACACGCTGGAGAAACGGGATATACCGTTTATCCTGGTGCGGGGAGGGCTGGAGAGCCGGCTGCGGCAGGCCGAGGACGTGCTCGGCCCGCGCGCGATCTAGCCGGTCAGAAGTCGAACTGGGCCGACACGCGGAAGGTGCGCGGCGCGCCCGGGAACAGGTAGCCGCCCAGTTCCGGCGTCACGTCGCGCCAGTAGAAGCGGTCGAACACATTGTCCACGCGTGCACGCAGCGTTACCTTGGCCAGGCCGGTGCGCAGCGCGTACGAGGTGCCCAGGCCGAACACGTGGTAGCCCGGCACGAACACGCGGTTCTCGACGTCGAAGGCCTTCTTGCCGGTGTACGACCAGCTGCCGTCCACCTTCAGGCCCGCCACTTGCGGCACGCTGTACTCCATCCATGCCACCGACTTGAACGCCGGGACGTCGGCCACGCGCTTGCCGTCGATGGTGGCGTCGCCGCTGCCTTGCTGGCGGGTGTTCAGCGCCTGCAGCGACAGGCTGTAGGCCAGGTTGGCATCGAGCTTGCCGGACGCATCGAGTTCGATGCCGCGGTGGGTCTCTTCGCCATTGCGCACGAAGGTGTTGGCGGCGTTGGTGTATTCCAGGCCTTTGCGGATCTGGAACAGCGCGGCCGTCAGCGTCAGCGCCTCGCTCGACACGCCTTTCACGCCCAGCTCGGCCTGGTGCGAGCGGCTCGGGCCGAGCACCTGGTTCTGGTTGGTGGTCTGCATCGGCGCCACGCCGCCGTGTTCCATGCCCTGGCTGACGGAGCCATAGACGTTCCAGTTCGGCGTGAGCGCGTACACCAGCGCCACGTTCGGCAGCACGAAGGAGTCGTCGCTCTTCGCGAACGGCAGGCTGGCGTCGATGAACTGGTTGCGCTTGATGTTCACCCAGCGCGCGCCGGCGTGCAGGGTGGTTTTCGGCGCGACGTTGACGATGTCCTGCGCGTACAGCGCGCGTTCCTGGTCATGCAGGCGCTCGGACACCGGGCCGGTGACGCGGTCCGCGGCCACCGGCGGCACCGGCGCGTTGGTCCGGAAGTTGCTGGTGCCGACGAAGTCGTACACGTAGTCGCCGTAGGCGTTATGGCGCTCGTAGTACGAGGTGCCGAAGGTGACCGCGTGCGCGATTTGGCCGGTGGCGAACTTGCCCTGCACCTGGGCCTGCGCGCCCCACGGCGTCTTGCGCTCGCCGGTGCTGATGTAGTCGTAGATGTCCATGTCGCCATTGCTGCAGTAGCCGGGGTAGAAACCCTCGCCTTCGGTCGAGCAGCCGTACGGGAACGCGGTGAAGTCATCGCGCTTGAACCAGTGCTTGTTGGCGTCCACGCTGGCCAGCCAGCCCGCGCCCAGCTTGTATTCGAAGTGCAGGCCCAGGTTGGTGCTCTTGGTGTCCACCGGGCGCGCCCATGCCTGGTCACCCAGGAACATCTTCGGCGACACGCCGGTCGGCAGCACCTCGTTGCGGATCAGCTGGAATCCGGGCGCCGATTTCTGCGACTTGTGCTGGTAATCGAAGTCCAGCTGCAGCAGGGCGTCGGGGCTGATCTGCCAGTCGAAGGCGCCGGAGACGAATTGGCGCGAACCGTTGGCGCCGCGCACGTAGGGGTGGATGTCTTCGGCGGCGGCGTTGATGCGGTAGCCGAAGCGGCGGTCCTGGAAGCGGCCGCCCAGGTCGACGGCGCCGTACAGCGTGCCGCGCTCGCTCACCTCGACGGTGGCGCTGCGCAGGTCCTTGTTGGTCGGGCGCTTGGTCACGAAGTTGATGATGCCGCCCGGCGCGGTGACGCCGGCCTGCAGGCCCGACAGGCCCTTGAGCACTTCGATGCGTTCCTTGTTCTCGAGCGGGATCTGGGTATCGTTCGGGATCGCGATGCCGTTCTTGCGGTAGCTGGCGTCGTTATCGAGCGCGAAGCCGCGGATCGCGAATTGCTCCGCGTAGCCGACCGCGTTGTACGAGTCGCTGACGGAAGCGTCGTACTTCATCGCCTCGGTGGCCGAGCGGATCGACAGGTCCTGCATCTTCTGCGCGTCGATGGTGCTGATCGAGGCCGGGGTGTCGATCACCGCGCTGTTGCCGAAGCCCCCAACGCTGGCGATGCCGCCCGACTGCTTGGCGCCGGTGATGACCACTTCAGTGATCGGCTCGTTGCCGGTCTGGGTCTGGGCGTGCACGGCGAAGGCTTGCAGGATCGCGCAGGCGAGGAGGGACTGCTTGAAATTTTTATTCATTGGTTTGCTCGTTTTCGCGCGCCGCGGCGGCGCGCTGCTTTTTTTAAAAGCCGGAGCCAACGTGGGGGAAGGGCAAACTCGGTATGGAAAACTGCGTTGCGCTTTCCTTCGCTGGCATTATCCAGATCAGGTACGGAGGGTATCTCTCACCCGGAACCAATACCCTGGCCCAGGACCCCTAGCGAAGCCGGGAGTGTACCACGATCCCTTGCGGGCCGTGGTGCACACGACAATTGACAGTCAGCTCAGAGGCAAAGTTCCAACACCTTGCGGCTGACTTCGGGCGTGACGTCGCGCCGTTCGCCCAGTTTGACCATGCGGTGCGCTTCGAGCGCTTTCACCACCGGCCCGATGACTTCCGCGCCGAGCTGGTAGTCGGGCAGGCGGGTGCCCACGCCGACGCTGCGGAAGAAGGCTTCAGTGCGGTCGATGGCCTGGCTGATGCGCTCGTCCTCGCCGCCATCGACGATGTTCCACACGCGCTCGGCGTACTGCAGCAGCTTGGCGCGCTTGTCCTCGCGACGCACGCGCAGCATCGCCGGCAGCACCACGGCCAGCGTCTGCGCGTGGTCCAGGCCATACAGCGCGGTGAGCTCGTGGCCGACCATATGGGTGGCCCAGTCATGCGGCACGCCGGCGCCGATCAGGCCATTCAGGGCGAGGGTCGCGGTCCACATCAGGTTGGCGCGTACTTCGTAGTTGTGCGGTTCGGCCAGCGCCTTCGGGCCGTCCTCGACCAGCGTGGACAGCAGGCCCTCGGCGAAACGGTCCTGCACCTTGGCGCCGGCGGGGTAGGTCAGGTACTGTTCCATCACGTGCACGAAGGCGTCGACGATGCCGTTGCCGACCTGGCGCGCGGGCAAGGTGTAGGTCTTGGTAGGGTCGAGCACCGAGAACTGCGGGTAGACATGTCGCGAGCCGAAGGCGAACTTCTCCAGCGTGGCCTTGCGCGTGATGACGGCTCCGGCGTTCATTTCGGAGCCGGTGGCGGGCAGGGTGAGCACGGCGCCGAAGGGCAGCGCGGCCTTCACGTTCTTGGCGTGCTGTTCGAGGATGCTCCACGGGTCGCCGTCGACCAGCGCGCCGGCGGCGACGAACTTGCTGCCGTCGATGACCGAGCCGCCGCCGACCGCGAGCAGGAAGTCGATGCGCTCGGCCTTGACCAGGGCGATGGCTTCCATCAGGGTTTCGTAGGTGGGGTTGGGCTCGATGCCGCCGAATTCGAAGACGGTGTGCTGGGCCAGCGCGGCCTTCACTTCATCGTAGACGCCATTGGCGCGGATGCTGCCGCCGCCGAACAGCATGAGGACGCGCGCGCCCTGGGGCACGAGTTCGCGCAGCTTGGCGATCTGGCCTTCGCCGAAGACGATGCGGGTGGGGTTGTAGAAATCAAAGTTGAGCATGCGAGCCTCTTTTTGTGGTGCGGGCAAAAGAGGGATTATCGCGCAATGGTTGCAATCGCGTGCATGACCCAAATCGGTTTTAGTTGAGGGACCGTCATTCCCGCGAAGGCGGGAATCCCATTTTGCGTGGGCGGCCAAAAGGGCGGCCGTAGTGGCGCGCATACGAAATGGGGTTCCCGCCTGCGCGGGAACGACGGTAGCTGCTTCGGATAAGGAAAGGCTACTCAGGCCTCAGCCGGTTCGCGCACCGGCGCCGCATGCTCATGGTGCGCGCGCGCGTGCAGCAAGTGGCGCTGCAAGGTCGAACGCGCCGCGTCGCCGATGGCGCGCCAGAATTCGCGGCGCAGGGCTGCGCGCTTGCGGTGCTTTGACGGCATGTCGGCCAGCGGCTTGAGATAGAAGGGCAGCGCGATCCGCCAGACCGGGCCCGGCGTCTCCACCCCGCCCAGCACCTTCCAGAAATTGTCATAGGCGTTGGCGAACTGCTTGTCCTCGCTCGCCTCGTAGCTCACGTTGGCAGTGCACTTGACCGCGATGACCGTGTCCATGCCCACCGACTGCGCCACACCCTGCATCGCAGCGAAGCAGAAAAAGCTGGGCGAGTTGTTGGGAAAGGCGCGCTCGAAAGCTTCGAACGCCGCGCCGGAATCCGCCCAGCGGCCCTGGTTGCGGGCGACAAAAGGCACCATCGGCGCGCCAACGCCGGCCAGTGCGCCTTCCATCCAGCTGAAAGAAAGCTGGTGCAGGCAGCTGCCGTTGGCGATCAGTGAGATGGCCAGGTCGCCCTCGGCGTGGGCGCGCGGCGCCATATCGAGCCGGAGACTGAAGTGGTCGTCGCCGCTGGCGTGCTGCCACAGCAGCAGGCCGCCGTCGCGGTACACCGCCTGCTTGTAGGCGGCGTTGAAAGTGGTTTCCTCGAAATGGTAGTGCCCGAGCACGCACTGCACGCGCTGGCTCGGAGTCAGCCCCTTGAGCAGGTAGCCGCGGTGGCTGAGGTGGTGGAACAGGTCGCCCTGGGACAGATGGGCGACGTAGTTGCGGTAGACGTCGAGCTGGCACAGCGCCTGGTGGTCGCGATAAAACCACAGGACGCGCAGGCTGCGCCAGATGGACAGGAGCCGGGAACCCAGGCTGTCGTGGCCGCCGGCCAGCCACTGCTGTTTCAGGTAGGCGAATATCATCTCGCGCTCCGTGGTCACATTCGGGATCGGTCAGGTCTATCTTGTCTTAGCCACTGCCGGTCAAAAATGAGATTGCTCAAGGGTAATAAATTCTACACCTCAACTTTGTTTTCGTGTCGCATTCCACGCTCAGCCTTGCGCGGCAAGCCTAGCACGATTGCCGCGCCGTCCTGATGCGGCCCTGCCCGATAATTGCGCCATACCCAACGAGAGCGGAGGTTGCCCGTGGCATACGAACTTTTTTACTGGCCGACGATCCAAGGCCGCGGCGAGTTTGTCCGGCTCGCGTTGGAGGAGGCCGGCGCCGGTTACGTGGACGTGGCGCGCGAGCGCGGCGGCATGGACCGCCTGATGAAGCTGCTGAAGGAGGGCGCCCATCCTTCATTCGCGCCGCCGTTCCTGAAGGCGGGTGCGCTGACGATCGGGCAGACCGCCAACATCCTGCTGTTCCTCGGCCAGCACCACGGGCTGGCGCCGCTGGACGAGGCCAACGGCCTGTGGACCCACCAGCTGCAGCTGACCATCGCCGACCTGGTGGCGGAAGTGCACGACAGCCACCATCCGGTGTCGACCTCCCGGTACTACGAGGACCAGAAGCCCGAGGCCAAGCGGCGCGCGGCGAGTTTCGTCAAGGAACGCATCCCCAAGTACCTGGGCTATTTCGAGCGGGTGCTGGGCAAGCGCGAATGGCTGGTCGGCGAGCGGCTGACGTATGCCGACCTGTCGCTGTTCCAGGTGGTCGAGGGGCTGCGCTATGCCTTCCCGCGCGCGATGGGGACGATGGCGAAGGACTATCCGGGGCTGGCAAACCTGCGCGACCGCGTCGCCGCGCGGCCACGCATCGCGGCCTACCTGGAGTCGCCCAGAAGGCTGCCGTTCAGCGAGGAGGGCATCTTCCGTCATTACCCGGAGCTGGACCGGAGCTGAGCGGTATTGTTTTGGCAAGCGTGGTCGGGTAGCATCGCTGGAGTTCGTTCATATCATGTAGAGGACTCATGACCCAGCGCCGCCAGTTCCTGATCAACGCTCCCCTTGGCCTGTTGGCCGCCACCACCATCCGTCCCGATGCGCTGGCGCAGGACCAGCCGCCGCCTGGCGCGCCGCCCACCTTTGGCGCCACGCCCGCGGTGGGGCCTGACGTCGGCCCGGCCACTTTCGCCGAGGCCGAAAAGCTGATGCAGGTGCGGATGACGCCTGGGCAGCGCGACATGGCGGCCGCCAACTGGCGCATCTCGCTGGCGTCGACCATGGAGCGGCGCACCGGCCCGCGCAAGGTGGCGCTGGCGCCGGAACTCGCGCCGGCCACGGTCTGGCATCCGGCCACGGTCGGCCGCGCCGTCGCCGGGCATGGCCGCTTCGTGCGCAGCCGCGCCGACGGCGCGCCGCTGCCGGCCCGCGACGAGGACATCGCCTATGCGCCCGTGACCCAGCTGTCGCGCTGGATCGAGTCGCGCAAGCTGAGTTCCGAGCGGCTGACCCGTATCTACCTGGACCGCATCAAGCGCTACGACGGCAAGCTGCGCGCCGTGATCACGCTGGCCGAAGACCACGCGCTGGCGCAGGCGCGCCAGGCCGACCGCGAGATCGCCGCCGGCAAATACCGCGGACCGCTGCATGGCATCCCGTATGGCGTGAAGGACCTGCTCGACACCGCCGGCATCCGCACCACCTGGGGCGCCGAGTTTTACCGCGATCGCGTGCCGGCCAAGGATTCGGCGGTGGTCGCGCAGCTGAATGCGGCGGGCGCGGTGCTGCTCGCGAAACTGAGCCTGGGCGCGCTGGCGCTGAACGATATCTGGTTCGGCGGCCAGACCGTGAATCCCTGGCTGCTGGAGGAGGGCGCGTCCGGCTCGAGCGCGGGGCCGGGCGCGGCCACGGCGGCGGGGCTGGTCGCGTTCTCGGTCGGCAGCGAGACCGGCGGCAGCATCGTCAGTCCCTCGATGCGCTGCGGCGTGGCCGGGCTGCGGCCGACCTATGGCCGGGTCGGGCGCAGCGGCGCCATGACGCTGTGCTGGTCGCTCGACAAGCTGGGCCCGATGACGCGCAGCGTGGAGGATGCGATGCTGGTGCTGCATGCGATCTCCGGGCCGGACGCGGGCGACGTGGCGCAAGTGCCGTCGCGGCTGGACTTCGATGCCGGCGCCGGCGTGCGCGGGCTGAAGGTCGGCTACTTCGCCGGCTGGATGAACGAGGCGCCCGCCACCGATGTGGACCGCGCGGCGCTGGAGACGATCAGGAAGCTGGGCATGCAGGCGGTGCCGGTGGCGCTGCCGGACTGGCCCTATCAGTCGCTGAACACGGTGCTGTTCGCGGAAGCGGCGGCTGCGTTCGAAGAAATCACGCTGGACGGCCGCGTGGACCAGCTGCGCGAGCAGGTGCCGGACGCGTGGCCGAACCTGTTCCGCGAGTCGCGCTTCCTGTCGGCGGTGGACTTCGTGCAGGCCGACCGCCTGCGGCGCAAGGTGGCGCAGGAGATGGCGCGCATCATGGGCGAGGTGGACCTGCTGCTGGTGCCTTCGCTGCGCGACGAGATGCTGACGATCTCGAACTTCACGGGGCACCCGTCTCTGACGGTGCGGACCGGTTTCGTGCAGGTGTCGCAGGCGCGCAGCGACTGGGCGCCGAACCCGAAGCAGCCGCTGCCGACCTTTGAGCCGCCGCGGCGCGTGCCGCATGGGGTCACGCTGATCGGGCGCCTGTTCGACGAGGGGACGATCGGGCGCGTGGGGCTGGCGCTGGAGAAGGCGGCGGGTGTCGCGAAGGAGCGCCCGCCCGGGTTCTGAAACAAGCCCGTCGCCGGCGGGAGCTCATTCTTCCTCCAGCTCCGTGAACCGCATCGCAAGGTAGTCGATCAGCGCCCGCACGGAGGGAAGCAGTCCGCGCCGCGACGGGTACACGGCGTGCACGATGCCGCCCTTGGGCGCCCAATCGGGAACCAGCCGGGTCAGCAGCCCGTCGCGCAAGGCGTCGCTGACGATCATGGTGGGCAGGCAGACGACGCCGGCGCCCGCCACCGCCGCATTGAGAAGCACCGTCATATCGTCGGTCACCATGCGCGGCACGTGCCGGAATTCGACCTGCGCTCCTTTCGGGCCAGCCAGCTGCCACAGGTGTTGCGCCTGGGCCGGGCCGAGATCGAGCGTGGGCAGGCGTTCCAGCTCGGCCGGTGTCGTGATGGCGCCGTAAGAGGCGAGCAGCGCCGGGCTGGCGACCACGCACCACACGCGCTCGGTCAGCACGCGCATCGCCAGGTCGCTGTCCTGCAAAGGCGGCGGGCGCACCCGGATGGCGATGTCCACGCCCTCGCCAATGACGTCGACGCTGCGATTGCTTGCTTCCAGGTGCAAGATCACTTTCGGATGCTTGACCATGAAGTCCGCGACCATCTGGCCGATACGCGCGTGCAGCAGCGCGACCGGGCAGGTCATCCTGACCAGGCCACTGGGCTCCGCGCGCATCTCGTCGATTGCCGATTGCGCAGCCTCCGCTTCGGCCAGCATCGCCGCACAGTGGGCGTAGTAGTTCTGGCCCAAGGGCGTCACCGAGAAGCGCCGCGTCGAACGCTGGATCAGGCGCACACCCAGTTGTGCTTCCAGCAGTGCCACCCGCCGGCTCAGCTTTGACTTTGGAACGGCAAGCGCCCTTCCGGCAGGGGCGAAGCCCTGGTGTTCAACCACTTTCGCGAAATAGTAGAGGTCGTTGAGGTCGACGGGCATTCGGGCTCCTTCGTTCTACCGATAGAACGCTGAAGGCATATTTTGCCGTCTACCGGGCCACAGCGCCATCTCCTAATCTGGTGGACACCGGCGCATCGGCGACGGCTAAATTCCTGAAGGAGATAGATTATGAGCACCCCAGCCAACTTCAACGGCAAGCGACCGATTATCGACCCGAACGACAGCGCCATGCTGCTGATCGACCACCAGAGCGGTTTGTTCCAGACGGTCGGCGACATGCCCATGCCGGAACTGCGCTTGCGCGTGGCGGCCTTGGCCAAAATGGCGACGCTGGCCAATTTGCCGGTGATTACCACAGCCTCCGTGCCGCAGGGGCCGAACGGTCCCCTGATTCCCGAAATCCACGAAAACGCGCCGCATGCAAAGTACGTCGCGCGCAAAGGCGAAATCAATGCCTGGGACAACCCCGATTTCGTCGCCGCGGTCAAGGAAACCGGCCGCAAGACCCTGATCATCGCGGGCACCATCACCAGCGTGTGCATGGCGTTCCCGTCCATCGCCGCGGTTGCCGACGGCTACAGAGTGTTTGCCGTGGTCGACGCGTCCGGGACCTATTCGAAGATGGCCCAGGAAACGACCCTGGCGCGCATCGTGCAGGCAGGCGTTGTCCCGATGGATACCGCCGCGGTCGCGTCCGAACTGCAGCAGACCTGGAACCGCGCGGATGCGCAGCAGTGGGCCGATGTCTACACCAGGATTTTCCCCGCATACCAATTATTGATGGAAAGCTATGCGAAGGCGCGGGAAGTCCAGCAGAACAATGAAATGCTGGACTCGCAACGCAGCTGATTCGCCTCAAAAGCATTCGCTGCGCGGCCGTAACGCCCGATGATTTAGCCTACATTGGGCGTGCGCCGCTGGCGGTTCGCGCTACCGAATAATCCTGTCGTGGCTCGTGCTATGTCCATTACCGCAGAAAAAAATGGCACCGCGGCCGCGCTGGCCGGGATACTGTTGTGCGTCCTCGCAGCCGGCCCACCTGAGGCGACGGGAAGCGAAGTCGCGACAAGTACCGGAACCGCGCCGGCCCCCGCCTACAAACTGTTCCGTTACGATGAGGACTATCGCTACCTGAAGGACACCGCAAGCCGCGCGGATTCCTGGGATCCGATCAAGTACATCCCCATCGACGGCACGGAGAGTTTCGTCAGCCTTGGCGGAGAGGTCCGCGAACGTTTTGAAGACTATACAGCTGCGGATTTCGGCGTTCCGGGCCGGAGCGCCGACAGCTATTTGCTGCATCGCGTGCTCGTGCATGCAGACCTGCACCTGGACGAACATGCGCGGGCGTTTGTTCAGCTCGCAAGCCATCGGGCGTTCGGCAAGAACTCCGCTGCGCCGCCGTACAGCGATCGACTGGATGTGCAGCAGGCATTCTTCGACTGGCAATTTGACGGCGCCGGGGACAGCAAGGTCCCCTTCGTGCGGATCGGGCGGCAGGAAATGGCATTCGGCGCGCAGCGGCTGGTCGCGGTGCGGGACGCGCCCAACGTCCGCCGCGCGTTCGACGGCATTCGCTTCAGCGGGGCGGTCGATCAAACCCGTTACGATGTCTTCGCGACGCGCCCCGTTCTCTTGCAGGAGGGGAATTTCGACGACAAATCGAATAGCGCGCAAGAATTTTGGGGCGTCTACACGACCAGCCCCATCAGTCTCATACCCGATTCCGCGGTGGATATCTATTACCTTGGTTTCGACAACCGCCGCGCCGTGTACGCCATCGGAACAGGCAGTGAAAAACGACACTCGATCGGCGCACGCGTCTTCGGCCACGCCGGGAAATGGGATTGGGACTGGGAGGCGCTGGGCCAGGTTGGCACCTTCGCGCAGAAAGACATCCGGGCCTGGGGTTTTGCCTTGGATACCGGCTACACATTCCCGCACGCCCCCTGGACGACGCGGGGCGGTTTCAAAATTACCGTCGGCAGCGGAAACAGTGATCCGAACGGCGCCACGTTGCGCAGCTACGGCCCGCTATTTCCGAAGATTGCTTATTTCAACCAGGCTGGCCTGATCGGCGCCTCGAACGTGATCGACCTGCAGCCATCGCTGGTATTCAAGCCGGCCCCGGCCTTGACTGTCACGGCCGCGTGCGACTTCATCTGGCGGCAGACAATACGTGACGCGGTCTTCACATCCCCAGGGCCTCCCATACCCGGCACCGCAGGCCGCCATGGCCGGCACAGTGGTAACGAACCGTCGCTCGACGTCACCTGGCGCGCCAATCGCCACGTGTTGATCAATGGGGGTTTCGTGCACGTGACTGTCGCGCGGGTGCTGGCGGACCTCGGCGGACACGACACCGACTTCCTCTATCTTTCAGCCGCGTACAGTTATTAACGGGCGACGGCGACAAGCGCTCGATCAGGCTTCCAGCCCTCCGCTGCGCTCGAGGCGCTTGTAATACAGCAGCGAATACACCGCCGGCACCAGCGGCCCGGCCATCAGCAGCACTACCGCCACCAGCCTCAGGTTGGCCAGCGCCGCCACGATCGCCAGCGCACTGCAGCCCACCATCAGTTTGGCCGCCAGCCGGTGCGTCGCGTACCAGACCCGGTCATTGGCCAGCGTCCAAGGCGTGCGTACGCCGATCCAGAAATTGCGCCGCACCTTGCCCATCACATTGCCCAGCAGCGCCAGGAACAGGGCCGTCGTCGCCAGCAGCCAGCGTCCGGTGTCGAA
Organism: Massilia terrae; assembly: GCF_024753145.1. GTDB lineage: Bacteria > Pseudomonadota > Gammaproteobacteria > Burkholderiales > Burkholderiaceae_D > Telluria > Telluria terrae. The sequence continues at coordinate 198,736 of NZ_JANUGU010000001.1, forward strand.
GTCGTGATCGAGCGTGCCTGCCATGATCAAGCCGTGCAGGCAGCCCAGCAGGCCCTCGATCAGCAGCGCGCAGTACCAATAGGTGTCGCTGAACGCGTCCACCGAAAAGCGCTGCGGCGATACCTTGGGCAGCACCGCCAGCAGGGCCAGCATGAAGGCCATCATCCCCGGCATCATGAAGATGCTTCCGCGGCCGCCGTAGCGATCGATTTCGCCATGGGCGTTCCAGTGCAGCGGCACCTGTTCCGGCAGCTGGCCGTACAGGGCCAGGGTGGCGCCGAAGGAGGCCACGATCAGCAGCAGGGACAGGATCAGGTATCGGTTCTTCATTGTTGTTCTCCTTTGGCGCCGCGCGCCAGGTCCATGGTCCAGCTCAGGATGTCTTCCAGCACGGTCGTGTTGAGCGCGTACCAGATGGTCTGGCCCTCGCGCCGGCTGGTGACCAGCCCGGCGTCCCTGAGCACCGCAAAATGATGCGATAGGGTAGGCTTGCTCATGTCGAAGCGCGCGGCCAGCTCGCCCGCCGTCATTTCTTCCTTGCGCAGCAGGTGCAGGATCGCGCGCCGGGTCGGGTCGGCGAGCGCCTTGAAGGCGGAATTGCTGTCGTCCACGTTAGTTCAGTCTGCGTCTAATTAGATGATATTCGAAATACTAGGCCGGGCGCGCGGTAGTGTCAAGCGCCGCCGCCCCCGTTTTTCTGTCCGAAAGGAGATCGCCATGACGAGCAGTAGCGAAAAAACCGTCCCGGCAGGGATGCATACGATCACCCCGCATCTGGTGTGCGCCGGCGCCAGCGAGGCCATCGAGTTCTACAAAAATGCCTTCGGGGCCGAGGAAGTGATGCGGATACCCGGCCCGGACGGCAAGCTGGGCCACGCCATGCTGCGCATCGGCGACTCGGCGCTGATGCTGGCCGACGAGTTTCCGCAGTGGCATTCCTATGGCCCGCTGAAATTGAACGGTTCGCCGGTGACCCTGCATCTGGCGGTGGCCGACGTCGACCAGGCTTTCGCACGCGCTGTTGCCGCCGGCGCCACGGTGCGCATGCCGCTGGCCGACATGTTCTGGGGCGACCGCTACGGCATCGTCGAGGATCCGTTCGGGCACCGTTGGTCGATGGCGACCCATGTGCGCGACGTGTCGCCGGAGGAGATGGCCGCCGAGATGGCCAAGGCCATCTCCTGAGCGCCGCCCACGGTCCGCGTATCATGGCGGCTTCGCTCTTGTACAGGAAGGACAGACGTGGACCATGACGATATCCTGCGCATCGCCGCCTTTGCCGACGGCGGCGTGGGCGGCAATCCGGCCGGCGTGTGGCTGGGCGAGGCGCTGCCGCCGGCGGCGCTGATGCAGCGGCTGGCGGCCGAGGTCGGGTTCTCCGAGACCGTGTTCGCCGCGCCACAGGGGGAGGGCTGGCGCGCGCGCTATTTTTCGCCGGAGGCCGAGGTGCCGTTCTGCGGCCACGCGACCATCGCGCTGGGTGCGGCGCTGGCCCGGCGCTTCGGCGACGGCATCTATCCGCTCACCCTCAACCAGGCCAGCATCACGGTCGAAGGGCGGCGCGAGGGCGAGGGCGTGCAGGCCGCGCTGCAGTCGCCGCCGACCCGCAGCGCGCCCGCGCCGGAAGCGCTGGTGGACGCCGCGCTGTCGCTGTTCGGCTACACCCGCGCCGGCCTCGACCCGCGCATCCCGCCCGCGCTGGCGCACGCCGGCGCCGACCACATGGTGCTGGCGCTGGCCAGCCGCGAACTGCTCGCCGCCATGCGCTACGAGCTCGACGCCGGCCGCCGCCTGATGCATGCGCACGGCGTGGTGACGGTGGTGCTGGCGTGGGCCGAATCGCCGCATCGCTTCCACACCCGCAATCCCTTTGCCGCCGGCGGCGTCTACGAAGACCCGGCCACCGGCGCCGGGACCGCCGCGCTGGCAGGCTACCTGCGCGACCTCGGCTGGCCCCATGGCGGCCGCATCGAAGTGGTGCAGGGCGAGGACATGGGCATGCGCTCGCGCCTGTTCGCCGGGATTCCAGCCGCGCCGGGAAGCTCGATCCGGGTGTCCGGCGCCGCCCGCTTCATGGCCTGAAAGTATGCAAATAGGGGGGGAAAGGCTGCCTGCTCCTTAGATTGACGGAATTTTAAAGCTCGATAATGAATCGCCAAGTGTGTTTATTTTCGAACAGGAGTACCGTCTCATGCCGCCGCTTCCTTTCCGTTCCGCCGCCGCCCCAGCTTCCGACAATGCCTTGCCGACCGAGCGCCTGCCATTTACCGTCCGCCGCGCCGGCGATGGCGAAGCGCTGCGCAAGGCGGTGCAGATCCGCCACGCCGCCTACGCCCGCCACGTGCCCGAATTCGCGCGCAGCCTGGCGCTGCCCGAGGAGTCCGATTTCGACGACGACAGCGTGGTGCTGCTGGCCGAATCGCGGCTGGACGGCGAGCCGCTCGGCTCGGTGCGGATCCAGACCAATGCCCACCGCCCGCTCAACCTGGAAGACTCGATCGTGCTGCCGTCGTGGCTGCGCGGCCGGCGCCTGGCCGAAGTCACCCGCCTGGGCGTCGGCGAGGGCCGTGTCGGGCATCTGGTCAAGGTGGCGCTGATGAAGGCCATGTTCGAATACTGGCTGGAGCAGGACATCGACTGGGCGCTGGCCACCGGCCGGGTGCCGGTCGACCGCCAGTACGAGCAGTTGCTGTTCACCGACGTGTTCGAGGACAAGAGCATGGTGCCGCTGCGCCACGTGGGTGGCATTCCGCACCGGGTGATGGCCTTCGAAGTGGCCACCGCCGAGGAGCGCTGGACCGCCGCCGGCCACCCGCTGCTGAACTTCGTGCGCCGCACCCGCCACCCCGACATCGACATCAGCCGCCGCACCCCGGCCGCCCGTCCGCAGCCGGTGCGCGCCCCGGTGCAGCGCAGCATGCGCGGACTGGCTGTGGTCTAGATGATCTGTCTACAAAATATTGCATGACGGCATCATAACTAAGCTGTATGCTTGTGGAATCATTTACCGGCCGACCGGCCGGGATGACCCAAGTGATACAGTGTTATGTTCCAGCCGTCCCCCCCTAAAACCAGCGTGAATGCGATCCACCGGATGGTGGATGGCGCGCTGCGCCTGCTGTCGGTGTACGCGGTGCCCCTCGTGGTGGCGCTGCTGTCGGTGGTGGCGCTGGGCTGGTGGACCGACCGTTACGTCGACGGCAGCGGCCAGCAGCAGGTGCCGCTGCGCGTCGTGGCCGATCCCGGCGCGCGGCTCGATCCGCAGTCCGCGCTGCGCATGCTCGAAGGCGAGCAGCCGGTCGACTACTACGAAACCCATCTGTCCGAAGCGCCGGTGTGGTTCCTCGCCGCCACCCGCGGCGTGCCCGGCGACGCCGACTACGTTGAATTCCCGTCGCGCCATGCGCTGCATATCCAGTGCTGGGACCCGGCCAGCCTGCAGCCGCTGGGCGAAGCCACGCGCGCCAACGCCAGCGGTGCGCTCAGCGCGGTCAAGGCCGGCTTCGCGATCCGGCTGTGGAACACCCCGACCGCGGTGCTGTGCCGCGCCAGCTTCGCCGGACCCGCGCACCTGACCGCGGTCCAGTGGCCGGCCGAACAGCTGCTGCTGTCGACCCAGCACTTCCACCGCAATTCCGGCCTGCTCGATGGCGGCATGATCGTGCTGACCGTGTTCATCCTGGTCACCGCGCTGATCAACCGCCAGGTGCTGTACCTGCAGTTCGCTGCCTGGCTGGTGCTGAACCTGCGGGTCGGCTCGCTGTCGGCGGGCTGGGACGTGCAGTGGCTGGGCCAGACCGTGCCCGAAAGCTGGCTGCTGCCGGGCCGCGCGATCAGCATGGCCCTGTATGCGATCGCCACCGTCACCCTGTACATGACCCTGTTCGGCCCGGAGCTGCTGCGCACCCGCTTCAGCCCCGCGCTGCGCGTCACGCAGTGGCTGGCGCTGGCGCTGCTGCCGCTGGCGATCTTCCTGCCCTACGGGTCCTTCCTGCCGGTGATGTGGGTGTTCGTCGCGGTCGGCCTGGTGCTGCTGGGGATTGGCCTGGGCAGCGTGATCATGAGCGTGCAGTCGCGCGTGGCGCTGTGGTTCGGCGCCTCGTTCGGCGTCACGCTGGTGTCCAACTTCGCCGAGGTGGTGGCGGCGGCGCTCGGCGTGCACGACCTGGTCGGCATCGCCAACAGCGTCACCGCGGCGCTGGCCTCGAACCTGCTGGCCGCGCTCGCGATCGCCGAGCAGATGCGGCTGGAGACGGTCAAGCGGATCGCGGCCCAGGCCGAGCTGGAACACGCCTACGAGGCCATGCCGCTGGGCCTGTTCACGCTCGACCTGTACGGCCACTTCCAGTCGGCCAATCCGGCGCTGTGCGCGATGCTGGGTGCGGACGCCATCATCCCGGGCCGCACGCGCTGGCAGCAGTTCTTCGAGGACGCCACCCTCGGCCGCCTGCAGGACGGGGTGCACAGCCGCCACGACACCGAGCTGGAACTGCAGTCGCGCGACGGCGACCGCACCTTCCTGGCGCGCGCCACGCTGGCGCATGGCCGCATCGAAGGCGTGCTGGAAGATATCACCGAAAAGACCAAGGCCACCGAGCAGCTGCGCTTCATGGCCAACCACGATCCGCTGACCAAGGTGCACAACCGGCGCGGCATCGAGCAGATGTTCGAGGCGGCCGCGCTGTCTTTCGCCTCCGGCAAGCCGCTGGCGCTGGCCTACGTGGACCTCGACCGCTTCAAACTGATCAACGATTTATACGGCCACGCGGCCGGCGACGAAGTGCTCAAGCAGGTGTGCGCGCGGATGGCGATGATGCTGGGCGGCGAACAGCAGATCGGGCGCGTGGGCGGCGACGAATTCGTGATCGTGATGCCGGATACGCCGGTGCCGCTGGCATCGATGATCTGCCGCAGCATGGTCGAACGCCTCGGCCAGCAACCCTACCGGGTCGGCGACAAGGCCTTCCAGGTGCGCGGCTCGATCGGCCTGATCGAAGTGTCGCGCGGGATGGCGCTGAAGGACGCGGTATCTGCCGCCGACCGCGCCTGCCGCGAAGCCAAGCACGGCGCCGCCGATGGCCTGGTGGTGTACGAGCGCGGCTCGGCCGCCTTCCACGAGCGTGAGGCCGAACTCAAGCTGGTGGCGCGCCTGTCCGGGCCGAAGCCGACCGAGGACATGTTCATCGAGATGCAGCCGATCATGTCGCTCAAGCGGCCCAAGGAATCGCTCAATTTCGAAGTGCTGCTGCGCATGCGCGAGCCGGACGGCACGGTGGTCACCGCGGCGCCGGTGATCAGCGCCGCCGAGAAGAGCGGACGCGCCGGCGTGATCGACCGCTGGGTGCTGGCGTCCACGCTGGACTGGATCTCGGCCAACGCCGTGCGCCTGCCCAACACGCGCTTCGTGTGCATGAACCTGTCCGGCGCCTCGCTCAACGACGAGCGCTTCGTGCAGGACACGCTGGAGATCCTGGCCAGCCGCAGCGCCGTCACCGACCGCCTGTGCATCGAGATCACGGAAAGCGTGGCGCTGCATGACCTGGACAACACGCGGCGCTTCATCGAGCAGGTGCGGGCCCACGGGGTCAAGGTGGCGCTGGACGACTTCGGCGCCGGCTACACCTCGTTCTCCTACCTGAAGGAGCTGCCGGCGGACGTGCTCAAGATCGACGGCAACTTCATCGTCAACATCAACGCGCATCCGGCCAACGTCGCAATCGTGGAGGCGATCGTCAACCTGGCGGTCAACCTGGGCATGAAGACGATCGCGGAATGGGCCGAGGATGCGGCCACGGTGCGCACGCTGGCGGAGATCGGCGTGGACTATGTGCAGGGCTGGGCGGTGGCGCGCGCGCAGGCGCCGGAGCGGCTGCTGCAGATGAAATCGTCGGCCGACTTCATCGAGGACCCCGAGGTCAGCGACATCGTGCGCTGCCTGGCCAGCGAGCCGGGTCAGGTGCCGTATGAGCTGGTGGCGCGGGTGCACTGAGCTAATCGACAACCGTCGTCCCGGCGGAGGCCGGGACCCATAGACCGCTTGAGTAATCGAACCGTTGCGCCGTAGGCCCGCCAGCTCAGCATGGGTCCCGGCCTTCGCCGGGACGACGGCGTGGGCTAACAAGAGAGTTAGCTACTGCGCCGCCTGCCTCCCCATCTCATCATCGTTGATCAGCATGCGCATATGCGCCGCCCTGAGCGTGGCTTCGTCGCGCGACAGCGGCACGCGCTTGCCGGCCGGTGTCTTGTACTTGGAACGCGGCGGTGGCGGCATGCGCTCGACGCCCGGCGCCGGCACCGTCGTGGCGGGCGCGGTCACCTGCGGTTCATCGCCGCCCAAGCCGGTCGCCCCCGCGCTACCCGAACTGCCCACCTGCGCCGCGCCGCGCGCCGCCGGCAGCCGCTCCGGCGCCGCATCCGGGATCACCAGGGTCACGCGCGAGCCGGCGGGACAGGGCTGGTCGGTCAGCGTCACATGGCCCGCGCTGTCGACGCATTTGAGGATGTCCGGTCCGGCCAGCGCGCCGGGCGCCGCACTCGCGGCTAGCAATATCAGGCTCATCTGGCAGGCGGTGGTTCTCATGACGGCTCCTCGGCAAGGCATGCTGCTTATTGTGCGCCCCTGCTCGTGTGTTATCTGTACGCTAACGTACCGACGTCACCTTTGCTGCATCGGCATTGCCCCGCCTGCCAGCGAACCGCCGCGCATCCAGCCGCTCTAATGCTCCACTGGACGCAGCCATTTGACGTCCCGTTCCATCCGAAAAAAAACGCAGCGGAGAGAGGACGCAAATGGAAAAGCTGTCGCGAAGATCGTTCTTCAAGGCCGCCGGCGCAAGCGCCGCGGTCATCGCCGGGAAGGCCCACGCGCTCACGCACGACGACCCGGCCCATGCCCATGATTCTCCTCAGCAAATGGGGAGCGGCGCGGCGCCTGCCACGGCCTACACCTTCTTCCGGCCCGACGAGGCGCGCTTCATCGAGGCCGCGGTGGCGCGACTGATCCCGTCCGACGCCAACGGCCCTGGCGCCATCGAAGCCGGGGTGCCCAACTATATGGACAAGCAGCTCGGCGGCGCCTGGGGCGCGGGCGAGCGCCTGTACCGCAGCGGGCCGTGGCAGCAGGGTGTGCCGGGGCAGGGCTACCAGCTGCCGTTCACGCCGGCCGAGCTGTTTCACAATGCGCTGCGCGCCATCAACGATGACATCCAGCGGCGCCGCAATACCAGCTTCGACCGCCTGCCCGGCGAGGAACAGGATGCCTACCTGCAATCGCTGCAGACCGGCAAGCAAAGCCTGAACGGGGTGCCGGCCAATACCTTCTTCGAGTCGCTGCTGGGGCTGACCATCGAAGGCTTTTTCAGCGACCCCATCTACGGCGGCAACAAGGACATGGTGGCCTGGAAAATGATCGGCTTCCCCGGCGCCTACGCCAACTACTACGACCTGGTCGACCAGCACGGCATGCTGTTCACGCGCCCGCCGATGTCGATCGGCGAAAACGTGCGCGGCATGGTCATGGTCGACCCGGTCAGCCCGCCTGCCACCGCACCATCCGCCGAAGCCCCGCATGCGGGCCCGGCGAAGAAGAAGGGAGGGCACTGATGGCTACCCGGCTGAAAGAATGTGATGCCGTGCTGATCGGCGTCGGGCTGGTCGGCACCATGCTCGGGCGCGAGCTGACCAGGGCCGGACTCAGGGTGGTGGGCCTGGAGCGCGGCAATCCGCAATTCACGGTTCCCGATTTCCAGGGCCCGCAGATTCATGATGAGCTGCGCTATTCGGTGCGCAAGGCCTTCATGCAGGACAACACCAAGGAAGCGATGACCTTCCGGAACAACGGCAAGCAGGTCGCCTTGCCGATCCGCCGCTGGGAAAGCTTCCTGCCGGGCACCGGGCTCGGTGGCGCGGCCGTGCACTGGAACGGCCAGACCTACCGCTTCCAGGACAGCGAGCTGCAACTGCGTTCGCACCACGAGCAGCGCTACGGCAAGGACTTCATCGATCCCGAGCTGACGATCCAGGACTGGGGCGTCACCGCCGCCGAGCTGGAGCCGTATTACGACCGCTTCGAATACCTGCTGGGAACCAGCGGGCAGGCCGGCAATGTGCGCGGCCAGAAGTTCGATGGCGGCAACCCGTTCGAGGATCCCCGTTCGCGCGCCTACCCGACGCCGCCGATGAAGGAACCCTACGGCTCGGCCATCTTCCGCAAGGCCGCAACCAGCCTCGGCTACCATCCTTTCCCGCAGCCCTCGTCCAACCTGTCGCAGCCGTACACCAATCCGGAAGGCATGTCGATGGGCACCTGCATGTTCTGCGGCTATTGCGAGCGCTACGCCTGCGAGCACTTCGCCAAGTCCTCGCCGCAGACCATCTTGCTGCCGGTGCTGCTCAAGGACAAGAACTTCACGGTCAAGACGCAGTCGCAGGTCCTGCGCATCAACCTGTCCAAGGACAAGAAGCGCGCCACCGGCGTCACCTACATCGATGCCGCCGGGCGCGAGTTCGAGCAGCCGGCCAAGATGGTGATCCTGTGCTCGTTCGCGCTTAACAATGTGCGCATGCTGCTGCTGTCAGGCATCGGCGAGCCCTACGATTCCGCCACCGGGCGCGGCCAGGTCGGGCGCAACTATGCCTACCAGACCACCAGCGCGGTGCAGGTGTTCTTCGACGAGTCGGTTAACATCAATCCCTTCATGCGCTCCGGCGCGAACGGCATGGTGATGGCCGATTTCGTCGCCGACAACTTCGACCACGGCCCGCACAAGTTCGTCGGCGGCGCCTACCTGGGCGAGGTCATGACCAATGGCCGGCCGATCGAATTCCATCCCACGCCGCCGGGGACGCCGGCCTGGGGCGCGGCCTGGAAGGCGGCCGTGGTCAAGCACTACAACCACACCTCGGTGGTCAGTACCCACGGCACGTCGATGTCGAGCCGGAACAACTACCTGTCGCTGGACCCGACCTACAAGGATGCCTGGGGCCAGCCGCTGCTGCGCATCACTTTCGACTTCCCGGCCAATGACCTGCGCATGTCCGCCTTCGTCACGTCCAAGGCGATGGACATCGGGCGCGCGATGGGCGGTCGCATGGTGGCCGGCGGCCCGCGCAAGGGGCCGTATGTGGTGACCCAGTACCAGACCACCCACAACACCGGGGGCACCATCATGGGCATGAGTCCACAAGACAGCGTGGTCAACCGCTACCTGCAAAGCTGGGACGTGCCGAACCTGTTCGTGATCGGCGCCTCCAACTTCCCGCAGAACGCGAGCTACAACCCGACCGGTACGGTTGGCGCGCTGGCCTATTTCTCGGCCGAGGCGATCGTCCACCGCTACCTGAAGTCTCCCGGACCATTGGTGCAAGCATGAACACGACTACCAGGATATGCGCGGGACTGGCGACGCTGGCGCTGGTGGCCTGCGCGGGGCGCGGCACGGTCGAGGGCGGCGGCGGGGCGAACGCGGGTGGCGGCGCGCCGCAGGGCGCTGGCGCAATGACCCAAGGCGGCTCGACGCAAGGTAGCGCGTCCCAGACCGGCGGCGGACGGAGTGTCACCGCGGCGGAGCCTGGCGGCCAGCCGACCCAGGCCGCGATGATGCAGGAACAGCAGGCGCAGGGAGGGGCCGCGCTGGCGCTGGGGCAGCCGGGGGCATCAGCGGCCCCGCCGGCCGGGCCGGCGCAGCCGCAGGCGGGGGAGCAGATCGCCAGCAAGGGTACGCCCAACGGCGTGACCGCCTGCGTGGCTTGCCACGGCGCACAAGGCGAGGGCAACGCGGCCGGTGGCTTCCCGCGCATCGCCGGGCAAAGCGCCTGGTACATCGGCAAACAGCTAGCCGCCTATGCCAACGGGGCGCGCGTCAACCCGGTCATGGAGCCGGTCGCCAAAGGGCTGAGCGCGGAACAGATCCGCGATGTTGCCGCATATTACGCGTCGCTGGGCGGAGGCGCAGGTAGCGCCGCCAGTGCGGGCGCGAAGGCGGCGGGCGGTGCGGCGGCGCGTGGCCTGCTGCTTGCCACCAAGGGCGATGAAGTGCGGCGCGTGCAGGCCTGCGCCAACTGCCACGGCCCGGGCGGCGCTGGCGAGCCGCCGGCCAGTCCCTATCTGGCGGGCCAGCATGCCAACTACCTGAGCGCGGCGATGCAAGCGTGGAAGAGCGGGGCGCGCAAGACGGATCCCTCGGGGCAGATGGTGGAAATCGCGCGGGCATTGAACGATGCCGACGTCGCGGCCATCGCAGCTTTCTTCAGCGCGCAGCCGGCGCCGCCGCCGGCGGGCAAGCTGGTCAACGTCGCGACCGGCACCGCCGCGCATCCGGCAGTGGCGGCCGCGGCCGGGGCGCCGGGGCCGCGCGTGGGCGGTGCGACGGCCGCCGGCGTCACCGGCGGCGGTACCGAGCAAGGGGCGCCGCTCACGGGCGGCAGCCAGGGGCCGGGCGGTGGCGGCGGCACGCAAGGAACGATACCGCCGCAGCCGCCGCAAACGCCGCAGACGCAGCAAGCGCCGGTCCGGCGATGAGACAAGACCGTTCCAGCGCTCGCTCGTTCGCGGCAGGCTTAGCAAAGAGCGAGCGTCGTATCGGCGAAGGCCGGGACCGATAGATCGTCTGATTTGTCGAAAAGCCGGAGCTTGTCCACGAATCGCTGGTTCGCGACGGTCACTCCGCCGCGAGAAGGGAAAGAAATGAGTACGTCGTTCCCGCGCACGCGGGAACCCCATTTCTCATCCGGAGTCGCCAGCGTCAAGGTAGGCGGGTCGCAAGCAAGGGGGGGGCCCGCCTCCGCGGGAACGATGTTCTCTATAACAGCACGTTTAGGAACCCAAACGCAAATCAGTTCCGGGTCGGATCATGCGGACGACGGTCCATGTCGTTCGGCACGCCATCATGGTCGGCGTCACCGTGGGCCCAGCGGCCCGGACGCATCATCCACTGGCCGTCGCGCTGTTCCCAGGCCGGGGCGTTGTAGCGGTAGCCGTGGCGTTCGCGCATCCACGAGCCGCGCACCCAGACGTAGCGGTGGTGGCGATATTCCCAGTGACCCGGCGCCCACACGTAGCCGTGGCGCGGGCCCGGCACCACTTCGTCACGCGGCGGCGGCGGGGCCTCGCGCACGATGATGGTCTGGGCTTGGGCTGTGCCATGAAGGGCGCCAAAGGAACCGGCGAGCAGGGCGGCGATGATCAGTTTTTTCATGACTTCCTCCTTTAACCTGTGGTCATGCCAAGGTACGCTTAGCTCGGTAGGAAATCGGTGCGCTGCCCCGCTTTGGCTTGTAAAAATTGTTACGCGGACTGACAAGCCTCAGGCGCCGGGACGCTGCGCCACGAGTTGAACTTCGACCATGAATCCGTAATGCAAGCCCGGCACCGGCACGACGGCGCGGGCCGGCTTGTGTGTGCCGAACACATTTGCATACAGCGCATTAAACGCGGGCCAGTTTTCCACGCCAACAATGTAGGCCGTGCACTGGACCACGTCCGCAAAGCCGCAGCCCGCTGCGCACAATACTTTTTCGCACTGCTCGAACACGGAGCCGCACTGCGCCTCGAAGCCCGCCGTGGCAGGATCGACTGCGCCCGCCGCCGGCAAGATTCCGGACAAGAACACCAGCCCGCCCGCCGCCACCGCCTGCGAATAATGGCCCGCAGGCGCGGGCAGTTCCGGCGACTGGATCAGCTCCATCAGCCCGCCACCAGCTGGGCGAAGCGCGCCAGGTCGACGTTGCCGCCGCTGATCAGGATGCCGACTTTCTTGCCCTCGACCGGATACACGCCATGCAGCGCGGCAGCCGCCGCCAGGCAGCCGGTCGGCTCCACCACGATCTTCATGCGTTCGGCAAAGAAGCGCATGGTGGCCTTCAGCTGTTCGTCGCTGACGGTGACGATGTCGTCCACGAAGCGCTGGATCACCGCGAAATTATGGTGGCCCAGGTGGCTGGTCTGGGCGCCGTCCGCGATGGTCTGCGGCACCGGGATGTCGACGATCTCGCCGCGCCGCAGCGACTGCTGGCCGTCGTTGCCGGCTTCCGGCTCGACCCCGATCACCTTGCACGAAGGCGACAGCGTGGCCGCCGCCAGCGCGCAGCCGGCCAGCAGGCCGCCACCGCCCAGCGGCACCAGCAACACGTCGAGCTGGCCGGCGTCTTCGATCAATTCCTTGGCCGCCGTGCCCTGGCCGCAGATCACGTCCGGATGGTCGTAGGGCGGGATCAGCGTCATGCCGCGCTCTTGCGCCAGGCGTACGCCGATTTCCTCGCGGTTTTCCTTGTAGCGGTCGTAGGTGATGACCTCGCCACCGTAGCCGCGCGTCGCCCGCACTTTCAGCTCCGGCGCGTCCAGCGGCATGATGATGGCCGATTTGATGCCCATCAGGCTGGCCGACAGGGCGATAGCCTGCGCGTGGTTACCCGACGAGAAAGTGAGCACGCCGGCGCGCTTCTGCCCGTCGGAGAAGCGCGAGATCGCGTTGTACGCGCCGCGGAACTTGAACGCACCCATGCGCTGCAGGTTCTCGCATTTGAAGTACAGCTCGGCGCCGGCCATCGCGTTGGCGGTGCGCGAGGTCATCACCGGCGTGCGGTGCGCCGCGCCCTTGATGCGGGCCGCGGCGGCTTCGATATCGCTGTACTGGAGTTGGACGTTGTCGGTCATGGTCTCGTGCGGTGAAAGTGAAAATGAATTCAGCGCGCCAGCGGCAGCGTGATCTGGATGCGCAAGCCGCCGCCGGGGCGGTTCTGCAGCGTCAGTTCGGCGTTGTGGCGCGACAGCACGCGCTCGACGATCGCCAGGCCCAGCCCGGCGCCGTTGGCCTGGCCGCGCGCCGTGTCCAGCCGCGTGAACGGTTTCAGCAACTGCGCGATCTGGTCCTCCGGCACACCCGGCCCGTGGTCCTGCAAGGTGATCACCGCGCGCCGGCCATGCCCGGTGGCCTTGACCTGGCAATCGATCTCGATGTCGGTGACATCCTCACCGGGCGTGCGCGCGTAGCGGCGCGCGTTCTCGACCAGGTTGTTGAGCACGCGGCGCAGGTCGGTCGAGTTGCCCATCACGTGGATATCCGGTTCGATCGACGCCTTCACCCGCATATTCGGGATGCGTTCGGCGGTATGCGCCACATCGCCCAGCATGCCGGACAGGTCGACCGGCGTGAAGGTGGCCGCTTCGGTCGGCTTGGCGTAGTCGAGGAACTGGCCGATGATCGCGTCCATCTGGGCGATGTCCGACTGCATGCCTTCGCGCGCCTCGGTCGACAGGCGCGCCATTTCGACCTCCAGCTGCATGCGCGCCAGCGGCGTGCGCAGGTCGTGCGAGATGCCGGCCAGGATCACCGCGCGGTCTTTTTCCAGCTGCGCCAGGTCGTCGACCATCTGGTTGAAACTGCGGTTGGCCTCGATGATCTCCTTCGAGCCCTTTTCCGGCAGCGCGGCGGGGCGCTGGCCTTGCGCGATCGAACGCGCGGCCGCCGTCAGGCGCGCCAGCGGCAGGTTGATCAGGCTGGAAATGAGGGCCGCGCCCAGCACCGACAGCGCGCCCACCACGCTGGCCCAGCCGATCCACTGCACCCGCGTCAGGCCGGCCAGGCGGTCGCGCTCCAGCATCAGCCAGTATTTGTCGCCATCGATGTTAAAGCTGATCCAGAAGCCGGGAACGTCGTTGACGCGGCGCGAGAAGCGCGTGTCGGGTCCGAGCTTGTCGCGCACCACGGCCGCGATCTCCGGCATCATCGCCGTGGTCGACGGTGGCTCGACGCGGTCGGTCGGCTCCAGCGGCAGGATGCGGATGCCTTCGTTCGACACCAGCTCGAACAGCAGCTCGCGCCGCAATTCGGGCGCCGAGTGCGTGAGCGCGGCCTTGGTGATGGTCACCACCGAGACCACCAGTTCGGCGGTCTGCTGCACCTGCGGTCCGCGCTGGACCAGGTTGACGATGCCGATCCACGAGCCCATCGACAGCGTGGTCAGCACCGACAGCAGGAAGAAAGTGCGCCAGAACAGCCCGCTCCTGATCCAGCCGAAGCGCGCCACGCGCGGGAAGAAAGCGGTCACTAGCGCGGTTGGCCTTCAGGGATGAACACGTAGCCCAGGCCCCACACGGTCTGGATGTAGAGCGGGCTGGAAGGATCCGGCTCGATCAGCTTGCGCAGGCGCGAGATCTGCACGTCCAGCGAGCGGTCGAACACCTCGTATTCGCGGCCGCGCGCCAGTTCCATCAGCTTCTCGCGCGACAGCGGCTGGCGCGCGTGGCGCGCGAACACCTTCAGCACCGAGAATTCGCCGGTGGTCAGGGGCACGGTCTCGCCGTTTTTCTTGAGCGTGCGGGTGCCCAGGTCGAGCACGAAATCACCGAACTCGAAGCTCTGCGGCGTCTCCGACGGCGCGCCTGGGATTTCGTCCGGGCCTTTGCGCCGCAGCACCGCGCCGATGCGCGCCACCAGCTCGCGCGGGTTGAAGGGTTTGGGCAGGTAGTCGTCCGCGCCCATTTCCAGGCCGACGATGCGGTCCACGTCTTCGCCCTTGGCGGTCAGCATGATGATCGGGGTCTGGTCGCCGGCGCCGCGCAGGCGGCGGCAGATCGACAGCCCGTCTTCGCCCGGCAGCATCAGGTCCAGCACCAGCAGGTCGTAGCGCTCGCGCAGCCACAGCTTGTTCATCGCCGTCGCATTCTCCGCGGTGACCACGGTGAAGCCCTGTTCGGTGAGGTAGCGGCGCAACAGGTCGCGCAGGCGAACGTCGTCGTCCACGACCATGATCTTGGCCGAATGGCCGCCCGCGTTGGGGCTGGAAGGAGTGTTAGAGGGAGTTGTCATCTTTACTCTGCGTTTGTCAGAACCATATCGCTATGGTAACTTCTTAGGCTGGACTGTGCGCCTGTTCATAACCCGGCATTACATTGTGTTACAAACTTTACCCAATTGGCCTTATACCCGTCAGGGATTATGCATACACTGGGTACGAGTCGATTGGAAGCTTATCTGTTTATCTGGCATCGCGACAAGAGGAACACCATGAACTACGCGCCCACTCCAACCCAAGCATCGTGCCCCGCCATTGGCGGCCGTTTGCTGGCGCGTGCGCTGCGTGTAGGCGCGGCGGCCTGTGTGGCCGCGGCCGTGGTCTGCGCGCCCGCGTTCGCCCAGCGGAATGGCGACTCCCGCAACCAGGATCCCCAGCATGCGCAAGACGGGCGCATGCCGCAGCGTGTCCCGGACCAGCCGCAACCGCGCTTCGATCCGCGCTCGTTCGACAGCCGCGAGTTTACCCCGCGCCAGGATCCGCGCGCGCAAGACCCGGCCGCCCGCGGCCAGGACCAGCACCATCCCGCCCCGGCCACCAGCCGCATGACGCCGGACGAACGGCGCGACCTGCGCCGCCAGATCAACGAAGCGGGCATGGACCTGTACACCCGTCCGCAGCCACGGCGCTGACTGTGGCGCGCTTGCCCATGCGGCAGGCATATATTTGTTGCCTAAGATTTATTTTGTGTTAGCGACGTGTTACGCTAGCCAGGTCAGCTGTAGCCTTTGACGGCCACGGCAATGCAACCGACCCGGAGCGTGACCTTGCCGACTGATCCCGCCGCAGCAAAAACCGAGACGCCGCCGCCCGGTCCGGATGCCGCCATGCCCGAGTACGGCGTGGTGCAGCGTGCCGACGGCGTCTATCTCGATCCTTCGCTGCAGCGCCCGGCGCTGATGATGGCGGTCGACAGCATCCTGTCCAACGATAACTACTTCACCGGGCTCGCCTATCCGGTGCTGATGCGCGCCCTGTATGGCGTCGGCCCCAAGGCCGTGCCGGGCGAGGATGGGTGGCTGCGTTTCGCCTCCGGCATCGCGCCGTTCACGCCGGCGCGGCGCGAGCTGTACCGCGCGGTCCGCATCGACAAGGGCGCGGCCGAATACTACTTCGAGCCGGTGTACCTGGCCGACCCCGACGACCCGGATGGCGTGGGCGAACCGGCCCTGCTCAATATCGACGAATTCGTGGCTGACATGTGGGGCAAGGGCATCCGCTTCGGCATCGACATCGGCCTGGTGCGCGCCGCGATCAAGGCCGGCGGCTCGGAGCGCGCGGTGATCGCGCGCCGCCTCGAGCCGGTCCAGGGCGCCGATGCGCGCATCGTCGAAGTCACCGACGACATCCACCGCAGCGACGCGCCGCGCCAGCTGGCCAACGGCATGCTCGACCTGAACTCGTTCCAGAACCGCTTTCCGCAGATCCGCAAGGACGTGCGCCTGCTGCAGAAGATCCCGCGCGTGGCCGGCACCGTCGGCTTCGAGCTGTCCGGTATCCAGATCGAGCCGGCGGTGCCCAAGGACGTGGACCTGCAGGCCTACTGCGGCCTCGGCACCGCGGTCGAGCGCACGCCGGACGGCGAATTCCTGGTCGCGAAGCAGTCCGGCTTCCTGATGGTCGACAGCCGCAGCAACCAGATTTCGGTGGGCAGCAAGATCGTCAGCCACGAGGGCGTCAGCGCCAAGACCACCGGCAACCTGGAACTGACCGGCGACTACGAGGAATTCGGCGAAGTCCAGGAAAAGCGCGTCATCGAAGGCGACAGCATCACCGTCCATGCCGACGTGTACGGCAAGATCGTCTCGCGCGGCGGCACCATCGCGCTCAACCACAACCTGATCGGCGGCGCCGCCGTCAACAAGCTGGGCGACATCCGCGTGCGCGGCATGGTCTCCAACGCGACAGTACAGGCCAGCAACGGCGAAGTGGTGCTGGAGCGCGCCGAGAACTCCGTCATCTCCGGCACCCGCATCCGCATCGACCATGCCGTCAACTGCGAGATCCTGGGCCAGGACGTCACCGTGGCCAAGGCCGAGGGCTGCGCCATCGGCGGCCGCAACATCGCGATCGAAGCGGCCGGGCCGCGGCGCCAGTCCGAGATGGTGGTCGTGGTGCAGGTGCCGGACCCGAAGAACGTCGACGCCGTGATCGCCGCCACGGCGGAACGGGTCGCGCAGCTGGCCGCGGCAGTGCAGAAGCAGAAGGCGGTGCTGGAGACCCTGACCAGCCAGCCCGAGGTGCTGAAATACCTGCGCCTGGCGACCGGCGTGCGCAAGAACGAGATCACCCTGACGCCCGAGCAGATGCCGATGTTCCAGCGCCTGGCGCAGTCGGTCGGGCCGGCGCTCAAGGACATCGGCAAGGTGTCGGCGGCGATCAGGGCCGGCGAGGCCGAGTGCGTGGTGGGGCAGGAGCTGGCGGCCAAGCTGCGCGCCCAGCGCGACGAGGCCGGCGCATCGCAACTGTCGATCGCACAGGTATCGGGCGAGACCAGGGTGCGCATGATCCACTTCGACCCGGACGGCAGCACCACCTACGACCTCCCGGTGCGCGAGATCAAGGCCCGGCTGCGCGGCATCGCCAGCTCGCAAATCCTGTTCGCCGGCAGCAGCGGCAGCTTCAACTGGCACAGCGGCACCGACGACAGCTGAGAAATATTGACAGCAGTCAACAGCCGTCATCCCATGCGCCTTTACGATAGAGGCGCTCAACCACGGGGACGGCCATGCATAGCGAATCCAGAGACAAGGGGCGCACACGCAAATTCCTGAGCTTCTCGCTCGGCGGACTGGAATACGGGCTCGATTTCGACAAGGTGCAGGAACTGCGTGTGCTCAAGTCGCTGGAGCGTTTCGCGGCGGACGGCGCGATCATCAGCGGGGTGGCGGTCTCGCGCGGGGTGATCATGCCGATCGTCGACATGCGCGCCGCCTTCGAGGGCAAGCCGGCGCAGGCCAATCCGCTGACCGATGTGATCATCCTCAAGCTGAGCAGATGCGTGATGGGGATGGTGGTGGATGGCGTGACCGGCGTGGTCAGCTTGCGGGCGGACCAGATCGTGCCGATTCCGTGCCAAGGCGCGCAGCAGGTCGATTACCTGCTCGGGCTGGGGCAGCTCGAAGGCCGCCGTCTGATTTTGGTCGATATCGACCGCCTGATGTCGATTCAGCGGGACAGGCCGGCGTTGACGCGTGTGGTCGCCTGACCACATGAAACTGCAAAAATGAGAACGTCGTCCCCGCGAAAGCGGGAACGACGTTCTTTCTGTATCAGGCTGACGCGGTGATGCCTTCCAACTGCTCCTGCAACTCCAGCCACTCCCCCTCTAGCTGCTCCAGGTCGCGGGTGCAGAAGGCCTGGTCCGCCACCAGGTTCTTGAGCTCTTCCTTCTTGCCCGCTTCGTAAATCGCCGGATCGAGCAGCTTCGCATCCACCTCGGCCTTCTTCGCATTCAGCTTGGCCATCTGCTCCTCCAGCCGCTTGATGCGCGACTCGATCGGCTTCTTCAGCGCGGACAGGCGCTGGCGCTCCTCCGCCTCCAGGCGCTTCTGCTCGCGACGGTCCACCGCGGGCGCCGGCGCGGCGGTGGCCTTCGATTCCGCCACCGGCAGCGGCGCCGGCTCCGAACCCTTGCCCAGCTTGGTCTGGAACAGCCACTCCTTGTAGTCGTCCAGGTCGCCGTCGAAGGGCTGCAGCTTGCCGTCGGCGACGATCAGGAACTGCTCGGTGGTCGCGCGCAGCAAGTGGCGGTCGTGCGACACCAGCACCAGCGTGCCCTCGAACTGCGCCAGCGCCAGCGTCAGCGCCTCGCGCGTTTCGAGGTCGAGGTGGTTGGTCGGTTCGTCCAGCAGCAGCAGGTTAGGGCGCTGCCACACGATCAGGGCCAGCGCCAGGCGCGCCTTCTCGCCGCCGGAGAAGGGCGCGATCGGGCTGGTCACCATCTCGCCCGGGAAGTTGAAGCCGCCCAGGAAGTTGCGCAGCTCCTGCTCGCGCGTGGTCGGCGCGATCTTCGCCAGGTGCCACAGCGGCGATTCGTCATGCCGCAGCATCTCCACCTGGTGCTGCGCGAAGTAGCCGATCGACAGGCCCTTGCCCAGCGTCGCCGTGCCGTCCAGCGGCGCCAGCTCACCCGCGATCGTCTTAATCAGGGTCGACTTGCCGGCGCCGTTCACACCCAGCAGGCCAATGCGCTGCCCGATCTGCAGCGAGAAGTTCACGCGGTGGACGATGGCCTTGCCGTCGACTTTGTCGCCGTGCGCGTCCAGCAGCGGGTAGCCCGCTTCCACGTCCTCCATCACCAGCAGCGGATTCGGCGCCGACAGCGGCTCGCGGAATTCGAACGAGAACTCGGCCGCCGCGCGCAGCGGCGCCAGCTCCTCCATCTTGGCCAGCGCCTTCATGCGGCTCTGGGCCTGGCGCGCCTTGGTGGCCTTGGCCTTGAAGCGGGTGATGAAGGATTCGAGGTGGGCCTTGGTGCGCTGCTGCTTCTCGTAGGCGGCTTGCGCCAGCACCAGGTTGGCGGCGCGCTGGCGTTCGAAGTCGCTGTAGTTGCCGGAGTAGCGCTTCAGCCGCTTCTCGTCGATGTGCACGATGACGTTGACGATCCCGTCGAGGAAATCGCGGTCGTGCGAGATGATGATGAGCGTGCCCGGATAGCGCTTGAGCCAGTCCTCCAGCCAGATGATCGCGTCCAGGTCCAGGTGGTTGGTCGGCTCGTCCAGCAGCAGCAGGTCGGAAGGGCACATCAGCGCCTGCGCCAGGTTCAGGCGCATGCGCCAGCCGCCCGAGAAGCTGGCCACCGGCTGCTGCATCTGCTCCAGCGAGAAGCCCAGGCCCAGCAGCAGCTGCTCGGCGCGCGACTGCACCGTGTAGGCGTCGTGGTCCGCCAGTGCGCTGTGCACCTCGCCCATCGCGATGCCGTTCTCGGTGGTGTGCGGCGCCGCTTCCAGCCGTTCGAGTTCGGCCTGCAGCTTGCGGAGCGTGACGTCGCCGTCGATCGCATAATCGAGCGCCGCGCGCGGCAGCGGCGGCGTCTCCTGCGCCACGTAGGCCATGCGCCACTTGGACGGGAAATCGATCTCGCCCTGGTCGGGATGCAGCTCGTTGCGCAGCATCGCGAACAGGCTGGATTTGCCGGCGCCGTTCGCGCCGACCAGGCCGATCTTGTCGCCGGGGTTGAGCGTGAGGTCGGCGTTCTCAAGCAGCGGCTTGGTGCCGCGCATCAGGCTGACGTTCTGGAAGCGGATCATCGGCTTACTTCAATTGGTCGGCGGTCAGCAGGAACACCTGCTCGTCGCCGGCGCTGGTGGTCAGCCAGGTCAGGCCCAGGTCGCCGAATGCGGCTTCCGCGAACTCGCGCTCGTTGCCGATTTCGACCACCAGGATGCCTTCCGGCGTCAGGCGCTTGGCCGCGCCGGCCAAGATCTTGCGCACCAGGTCCATGCCGTCGGCGCCGCCGGCCAGCGCGATCTGCGGCTCGCGCAGGTACTCGGGCGGCAGCGTCTTCATCGACTCCGCATTCACGTAGGGCGGGTTGGTGACGATCAGGTCGTACTGCTTGAACGGGACGTTCTGGTACAGGTCCGACTCGATCGGGTTCACGCGGCCTTCCAGCTTGTAGTCGCGGATGTTGCGCTCGGCGACCGCCAGCGCGTCCTTCGAGATGTCGACCGCATCCACCACCGCGTTCGGGAAGGCGTCGGCCATCATGATCGCCAGGCAGCCGGAGCCCGTGCACAGCTCCAGCACATTCTCGACCGCGAAGGGATCGTCGACCCACGGCGCGAACTGCTGCGGGATCAGCTCCGCGATGAAGGAGCGCGGCACCAGCACGCGCTCGTCGACGTAGAAGTTGTAGCTGCCCAGCCAGGCCTCGTTGGTGATGTAGGCCGCCGGCACGCGCTCGGTGACGCGGCGCTCGATCACCGCCAGCACCTGCAGCACTTCCTCGTGCAGCAGGCGCGCGTCGAGGAAGGGATCGAGCTTGTCGAGCGGGAGCCTGAGGGTGTGCAGGACCAGGTAGGCCGCCTCGTCGAAGGCTTCGGCGCTGCCATGGCCGAAGAACAGCTTGGCGGCGTTGAAGCGGGTGACGGCGTAGCGCAGCAGGTCGCGCGGGGTGCGGAAGGAGTCGGTGTTCATGGCGATGTTCTCGTGTCAGCCGGCCAGCAGGCGTTCCAGCGTGCGGCGGTAGATGTTCTTGAGGGGATCGATGGAGCGCAGTTCGATGTGCTCGTCGATTTTGTGGATGCTGGCATTCGTGGGCCCGAATTCTATCACCTGGGGGCAGATGCGGGCGATGAAGCGGCCGTCGGAAGTGCCGCCGGTGGTCGACAATTCGGTCTTGACGCCGGTCTCCGCGAGGATCGCTTCGCAGATCGCGGTGGACAGGGTGCCGTGCGGTGTCAGGAAGGGCAGTCCCGACAGGGTCCAGTCCAGCTCATATTCGAGCTGGTGGTGGTCGAGGATGGCGTGCACGCGGGCCTGCAGCGACTCGGCCGTGCTGGCGGTCGAGAAGCGGAAGTTGAAGTCGACCGTCAGCGTGCCGGGGATGACGTTGTTGGCGCCGGTGCCGGCGTGGATGTTCGAGGCCTGCCACGAAGTCGGCAGGTAGTACTCGTTGCCTTCGTCCCAGACTTCGGCCGCCAGTGCGGCCAGCGCCGGTGCGGCCAGGTGGATCGGGTTGCGCGCGAACTGAGGGTAGGCGATGTGGCCCTGCACACCCTTGACCACCAGCCGGCCCGACAGCGAGCCGCGGCGGCCGTTCTTGATCATGTCGCCGAGGACGTGGCTCGACGTCGGTTCGCCGACCACGCAGTAGTCGGGCTTCTCGCCGCGGTCATCCAGCATCTCGACGACCAGTTTGGTGCCATCGGTGGCCGGGCCTTCCTCGTCGCTGGTGATCAAAAACGCGATCGAGCCCTTGTGCTGCGGATACGCGGCCACGAACTCCTCGGTGGCCACCACCATCGCCGCCAGCGAGGTTTTCATGTCGGCGGCGCCGCGTCCGTACAGCTTGTCGTCGCGCCGGGTCGGCACGAAGGGATCGGAATGCCATTGCTCGCGCGGGCCGGTCGGCACCACGTCGGTGTGGCCGGCGAACACGAACAGGGGCGCTTCGCTGCCCTTGCGCGCCCACAGGTTGGTGGTGCCGTTCGACTCGATGGTCTCGCAGCGAAAGCCGAGCGGCTGCAGCAGTCCGGCGAGCTGGCGCTGGCAGCCGGCATCGTCGGGCGACACCGAGGGGCGGGCGATCAGCTCCTCGGTCAGCTGCAGCGTGCGCGACGGCTTCATGCGAACAGGGCGCGGTACTGGTCGGCCGAGAATCCGACCGAGAATTTGCCGCCGCGGTCGAGCACCGGGCGCTTGATCACGGACGGGTTGGACAGCATCAGGTCCAGCGCGCTGGTCTTGTCGGTGACGGCGGCCTTCTGCTCGTCCGTCAGGTTCCGCCAGGTCATGCCCTTGCGGTTGACCAGCACTTCCCAGTCGAGCTGTTCGAGCCATTTGGCGACGGTGGCGCGGTCCAGGCCCTGCTTCTTGAAGTCGTGGAAGGTGAACTCGTGGCCGTTGTCGGCGAGCCAGGTGCGCGCTTTCTTGACCGTGTCACAGTTGGGGATGCCGTAGAGGGTTCGTTTCATGATGATCGCGGAAATGGCTGGGCTGGCGCGCGGGCGCCGCCGGATTGGTATGCGGGGAAGCTGCGAGGATAGCACAGCTGCCATCCTGGCAAGCGATTGGCCGCGCGGGATGTCATACAGCAGACACATGGCTGGCATAATGTTGAGCTTTCAGCCACTGCCGTTTCTATATGAACCGTTTCGCTTCGCTCACCCGGCTGCTCGCGATCACCGCGCTGGCCGGCGCCGCCGCCCTGTCCGCGCACGCCGCCTCGGCCCCGGGCAAGGACCAGTCTCCCAAACTCGTGGTCGTGATGGTCATCGACGGCCTGCCCAACGAGCAGGTGCTGCGCTACCGCGACCAGTTCGCGAAGGACGGTGGCCTGCGCCGGCTGCTGGAGCAGGGCGCCGCGTTCAGCAACGCGCACCAGGCACACGGCGTCACCGTCACCGCGGTCGGCCACTCGGCGGTGCTGAGCGGCGCCTATCCCTACCGCCACGGCATCATCGGGAACAACTGGCTGGATGCCGACGGCAAGACCGTCTACTGCACCGAAGACCAGCGCTACCACTACATCGACGAGGAGACCGGCGCCCACGACGGCACCTCGCCGCACAAGCTGCGCGTCGACACGCTCGGTGACCAGCTGCGCTACGCCACCGGCGACCGCGCCAAAGTGGTGACGGTGTCCGGCAAGGACCGTGGCGCGATCCTGTTGGCGGGGAAGACCGGCACCGCCTACATGTACATGGATAAAACGGGCGACTTCGCGACCAGCACCTTCTACATGCAGTCGTATCCCGAGTGGGTGCAGCGCTTCCGCGCGGCGCGCCCGCAGGACCGCTTCTACGGCAAATCGTGGAACCGGCTGCTGCCCGATGCCGCCTACGCCGGCGACGCTCCGTACCCGGAACCGACCACCACCAACCCGAACCGCTTCCCCTTCATCTACCACAGCGAAAGCGGCGCGCCGGATGCGAAGTACTACGAGCGCCTGAAAGTTGGCCCGGCTGTCGACCAACTCACGCTGGAGTTCGCACGTGCGGCAGTGGAGGGCGAGAACCTGGGCCGCAATCCGGCCGGCGTGCCTGACCTCTTGGGCATCAGCCTGTCGGGCCACGACTACGTCAACCACGCCTACGGACCGGAAAGCGTGATGTCGCACGACCACCTGCAGCAGCTGGACCGCATGATCGGCAGCTTCTTCGGCTATCTCGACAAGCGCATCGGGCTCGATAACGTGCTGGTGGTGCTGACCGCGGACCACGGCTTCGCCAATTCGCCCGAATTCAGCCAGGCGCGCCACATCGACGCGCTGCGCATTAATCCGGGAACACTGGTGGACGCGCTCAACGCCGATCTGGAGCAAAGCTATGGCGTGGCCAAGCTCGTCAAGCGCGCGATGCTGCCGGAGGTCTACCTGGACTACGAGGCCATCGACAAGCGTGGCCTGTCGCGCTCCGAAGTGGAGAACCGTGCTGCGCGCTTCCTGCTGGCGCAGCCGGGCATCGCTCAGGTGTTCACGCGCACGCAGTTCGAGAACGGCGGCGTGCAGACCACGCGCCTGGGGGTGTTGATGCAGCGCGCCTGGAACCGCCAGCTGTCGGGCGACCTGATGGTGGTGCCGACCGCGTATTCGATCTACAGCAGCGGCACCAGCGGCGCGACCCACGGCAATCCCTATGACTACGACACCAATGTGCCGGTCATGATCATGGGTGGCCGCTGGATCAAGCCGGGCGCTTACGGCAACTACACCGAAGTGGTCGACATCGCGCCGACGCTGGCGCACCTGCTGCGTGTGCGGCCACCCGCGGCCGCCGAAGGGCGTGTGCTGACTGAAGCGCTGCGCTAGTTCGGTCGGACTAAACGAAAACGTCGTTCACGCGGAAGCGGAACGACGTTTTGTTTTTGGTGCGGCGGCAAACGCAAAAAAAAGAGAACGTCGTTCCCGCCTGCCTGCGCGGGAACGACGTTCTCTTCATGCCTTAATTATTGAGCGTGAACTCGGTGAACGACGCGCTCGGCGGCTCGTCGTCCGGCTTGCTCTCTTCGGCCTGGCCCTTCGGTCCGTTGTTGAGCAACCAAAGCAGGTTGGTGGCCGAATCGGCGTTGGCCAGCGCCTCTTCCTGCGAGACCTTGCCTTCCTTGACCAGGTTGTACAGCGCGGTCTCGAAGGTCTGCGAGCCCGGCGACAGGCTCTTGTCCATCGCTTCCTTGATCTGGCCGATTTCGCCTTTTTCGATCAGGTCCGAGATGTAGCGCGTGTTGACCATCACCTCGACCGCCGCATTGCGCGGGCCGCCGTTGGCCGAACGCACCAGGCGCTGCGACACGATCGCCTTCACCGCCGAGGACAGGTCCTGCAGCAGCGCGAAGCGGTTCTCGATCGGGTAGAAGCTGATGATGCGGTTCAGCGCGTTGTAGCTGTTGTTGGCGTGGAGCGTCGCCAGCACCAGGTGGCCCGACTGCGCATACGCCAGCGCGGCCGCCATGGTTTCCTTGTCGCGGATCTCCCCGATCAGGATGCAGTCCGGCGCCTGGCGCATCGAGTTCTTCAGCGCCGTGTGGAAGCTGAGGGCGTCGCTGCCGATTTCGCGCTGGTTGACGATCGACTTCTTGTTCCGGAACAGGAATTCGATCGGGTCTTCCAGCGTGAGGATGTGGCCGGACTTGAGCTCGTTGCGGTAGTCCAGCATGGCCGCGATCGAGGTCGACTTGCCCGAACCGGTGGCGCCCACCAGCAGCAGCAGGCCGCGCTTTTCCATGATCAGTTCCGACAGCACCGAGGGCAGGCCCAGCTCCGACAGCGCCGGGATATTCGCCGGCACGAAGCGGAACACCGCCGAGATGGTGCCGCGCTGGCGGAACGCCGACATGCGGAAGCGTCCCAGGTTGGGCACCGACACGCCCATATTGAGCTCATGCTCGCGTTCGAGTTCTTCCATCTGCTCGGGCGAGCAGACCTCGGACAGGAGGGAGAGGATATTGTCCGGGAAAAGCTTGTTCTGGTTGATCGGGATGAGAATCCCGTTGATCTTGATTTGCACCGGCGAGTTCACCGCGAAGAACATGTCCGACGCGTTTTTCTCTTTCATGAGCTGGAACAGTCGCTCCATTGCCATGGTGTTCTCTCCCTCGTTTTGTTCGAATTCTTGTTGATACTACGCGCGGATCATATCAGGATCCGCGCGTGGCGCGTCATCAGAAGCCGCGCAGCAGTTCGTTGATGCCGGTTTTGGCGCGGGTCTTGGCGTCCACCTGCTTGACGATCACGGCGCAGTACAGGCTGTACTTGCCGTCGGCCGAGGGCAGGCTGCCCGACACCACCACCGAGCCGGCCGGCACGCGGCCGTAGCTCACTTCGCCGGTTTCGCGGTTGTAGATCTTGGTCGACTGGCCGATGTACACGCCCATCGAGATCACCGAGTTCTCCTCGACGATCACGCCTTCCACGATCTCCGAACGCGCGCCGATGAAGCAGTTGTCCTCGATGATGGTGGGGTTGGCCTGCATCGGTTCCAGCACGCCGCCGATGCCGACGCCGCCCGACAGGTGCACGTTCTTGCCGATCTGGGCGCAGGAACCGACCGTGGCCCAGGTGTCGACCATGGTGCCTTCGTCGACGTAGGCGCCGATGTTCACGTAGGACGGCATCAGCACCACGTTCTTGCCGATGAAGCTGCCGCGGCGGGCCACGGCCGGCGGCACCACGCGGAAGCCGCCCTTGGCGAAATCGTCGGCCGTGTAGTCGGCGAACTTGGTCGGGACCTTGTCGTAGAACTGCATGTCGCCGCCGGCCACCGGCACGTTGTTCTCGAGGCGGAACGAGAGCAGCACGGCCTTCTTGATCCACTGGTTGACGGTCCAGCCGCCGGCGTCTTTCCGGGCGACGCGCAGGCTGCCGTTGTCAAGGCCGGCCAGCACGTGGGCCACGGCGTCGCGCAGCTCGGCGCTGGCGGAGGTGGCGGAGATTTCGGCGCGCTGTTCCCAGGCGGTGTCGATGAGGGTCTGGAGTTGTTGGGTCATGATGGATCGTTGATTGGGTTTTCCGTTGGTAGTGCTTATGCGCCGATCGATTTGCAGAACTGGACGATGCGGTTGGCCGCTTCCAGTCCTTCATCCACGCCGGCCACGAGGGCCATGCGGATGCGATCGCGGCCCGGGTTCACGCCGTGCGCGTCGCGCGCGAGGTAGCTCCCTGGCAGGACCGTGACATTATATTCGGCGTACAGCCTGCGTGCGAATTCCGTGTCCGCCAGCCCGGTGCGGCGCACGTCGGCCCACAGGTAGAAGCCGGCGTCCGGCAGCTCGACATCCATCACCTGCTTGAGCAGCGGGGTGATGAGGTTGAACTTCTCGCGGTACAGCGCGCGGTTTTCCATCACGTGCGACTCGTCGTTCCAGGCCGCGATCGAGGCTGCCTGCACCGGCGGCGACATGGCGCCGCCGCAGTAGGTGCGGTACAGCAGGAACTGCTTGAGGATGGCCGGGTCGCCGGCGACGAAGCCGGAGCGCATGCCGGGCACGTTGGAGCGCTTGGACAGGCTGGAGAACACGACCAGCTTGCGGTACGGATGGATCCCGCCGCTGCGGCCGGCCTCGTGCGCCGCTTCGAGCGCGCCGATCGGCGGCATGGCGCCGTGGTAGATCTCGGAATAGCATTCGTCGGACGCGATCACGAAGCCGTGGCGGTCGGACAGCTCGAACAGGGTGTTCCAGTCAGCCTGCGACAGCACGGCGCCGGTCGGATTGCCGGGCGAGCAGACGAACAGCAGCTGCACCCGCGCCCACACTTCGGCCGGCACGCTGGCGTAGTCGCAGCCGAAATTGCGGGCTGGCTCGGAGTTGACGAAGTAGGGCTCGGCGCCGGCGAGATAGGCCGCGCCTTCATAGATCTGGTAGAACGGGTTGGGGCAGACCACCAGCGAACCCGGGCGCGAGGCGTCGACCACGGCCTGGGCGAAGGCGAACAGCGCTTCGCGCGAGCCGTTCACCGGCAGCACCATGGTCGCCGGGTCGAAGGCCGGCACGCCGTAGCGGCGCTCGATCCAGCCGGCGATCGCGGCGCGCAGCGGCTCGCCGCCGAGGGTGCTCGGATAGTGCGCCAGCCCGTCCAGGCTGTGCGTCATGGCTTTCTGGATGAAGGCCGGGGTGGGGTGCTTGGGCTCGCCGATGCCGAGGCTGATCGGGCTGTAGCCGGGGTTGGGCACCACGCCGGCAAACAGTTGGCGCAGCTTTTCGAAGGGGTAGGGGTGCAGTCTTTCGAGGTTTGGATTCACGACGGTACCAGGGCTATGCATACGAATGATTTTCCCATTATAGCGCTGATAAGTTCTGCCCCGATGCCCCTCGTTGCAGTGTATTTGCAGTAAGATCATCATCTTCAGGGATCCAGCCCGCCCAACCAGCCGATCGCCGTGCCGATTAATTACGCAAGAAGCCTGACCGGACACCGCCGCACCGTCAGTGCCAACCGCCAGCTCGGGTTCACCCTGGCCTTCGTGGCCGGGGCCACCAACGCCGGCGGCTTCCTGGCGGTGCACCAGTACACCTCGCACATGACCGGCGTGGTCTCGGCCATGGCCGACAACCTGGCCCTGGCCAGCTACGACCTGGTGCTGGACGGGGCCGGCGCCGTGGTCTCCTTCCTGCTGGGCGCGGCCTGCACCGCGCTGATCGTCAATTACGTGCGGCGCCGGCGGATGTATAGCGAATACGCGCTGCCGCTGCTGCTCGAGGCCGTGCTGCTGCTGGTGTTCGGCGTGCTCGGTGCCCAGTTGCAGGCGGTGCCCGGGCTGTTCATCCCGGTGACGGTCATGCTCCTGTGCTTCATCATGGGGCTGCAGAACGCGCTCGTCACCAAGCTCTCGCATGCCGAGATCCGCACTACCCACATGACCGGCATCGTCACCGACATCGGCATCGAACTTGGCAAGAGCCTGTACTGGAACAGGACCCGCAGCCTGCCGCATGTCGGCGCCAACCGCGAGCGCCTGGGGATGTTGGCGACTTTGCTGTTCTGCTTTGTCTCTGGCGGCGTGGCGGGCGCGATCGGGTTCAAGCACTTCGGCTTCATCTCCACGGTGCCGCTGGCGGCTGCCCTGTGCCTGATAGCGATCGTGCCGACGGTGGACGACATCGTGCGCATCGCCGTGCGCCTGCGGCGCAAGCGTCCTTGATGCGGCCGGCGATCCTCGCCATCGACAACGGCACGCAGAGCGTGCGCGCCTTGCTGTTCGATGCGCGCGGCGAGCCGCTGGCCAAGTCGCAGGTGCCGCTGGAAGCCTACTTTTCGTCGCAGCCCGGCTGGGCCGAGCACGACGTGGAGGAGTACTGGCAGGCGGTCTGCCGCGCGTGCCAGGGACTGTGGGCGCAGCCGGGCGTATCGGCCGCGGCGGTGGCCGGGGTGGCGGTGACCACGCAGCGCGGCACCGTGGTCAACCTGGGCGCCGACGGGCAGCCGCTGCGGCCTGCGATCACCTGGCTCGACCAGCGCCGCGCCGACAGCGTGCCGCCCATCAGCCCGTTCTGGCAGGCGGCGTTCAAGCTGGCGCGGGTGGACGGCACCATCGATTTCCTGCGCGGCGAGGCCGAGATCAACTGGATTCGCCAGCACCAGCCGGAGGTGTACGCGGCCACCGCCAAATTCCTGCTGCTGTCCGGCTACCTGAATTACCGCCTGTGCGGACGCTATGTCGATTCGGCCGGCTCGCAGGTGGGCTATGTGCCCTTCGACTACCGGCGCCACCGCTGGGCGCGGGCCTGGGACTGGAAATGGCAGGCGCTGGCCGTGGAGCAGCGCATGCTGCCGGAACTGGCCGCGCCGGGCGAGCGGCTGGGTGCGATCAGTGCGGAGGCGGCGGCGGGCACCGGTATCCCGGCCGGCACGCCACTGTTCGCGGCGGCCGCCGACAAGGCCTGCGAAGTGATCGGCGCCGGCTGCAGCGAGCCGCATGTGGGCTGCCTGTCCTACGGCACCACCGCGACCATCAACACCACTAGCCGCCGCTATGTCGAGGTGACGCCGTTCGTGCCGCCGTATCCGGCCGCGATTCCAGGCGCGTACAGCACCGAGGTGCAGGTGTACCGCGGCTACTGGATGGTCAATTGGTTCAAGGAGCAGTTCGGCCACCAGGAGCAGTTGCGGGCGCTGGCCGAGGACGTGGCGCCGGAGGCGCTGTTCGACCGCCTGGCCAGCTCGGTGCCGCCGGGCGCGATGGGACTGATGCTGCAGCCTTACTGGACGCCGGGCCTGCGCGTGCCGGGGCGCGAGGCCAAGGGCGCGATCATCGGCTTCGGCGACGTGCACACGCGGGCGCACGTGTACCGCGCGATCCTGGAAGGGCTGGCGTATGCGCTGCGCGAAGGGAAGGAGCGGATCGAGAAGCGCAGCGGGGTGCCGATCACGGAGCTGCGGGTGTCGGGGGGAGGCTCGCAGAGCGACGCGGCGATGCAGCTCACGGCGGACATTTTCGGACTGCCGACGGCGCGGCCGCATGTCTACGAGACGTCAGGACTGGGCGCGGCGATCGATGCCGCGGTGGGACTGGGGATGCATGCGGACTTTGCGGCCGCGGTGAGGGAGATGACGCGGGTGGGAAGGGTGTTCGAGCCGATCGCACAGAACCGGGCGGTGTACGACAAGCTGTATCGGCGCGTGTACAAGCGGATGTACCGGCAGCTAAGGCCGATGTATCGCGAGATTGCGGATATCACCGGCTATCCGAGCCAGCTCTAAATCCGGCCACCTGCCTTAAACGTCGTCCCCGTGAAGGCGGGGACCCCATGGACAAGCCGCCTGTCGAAAATCCAAACGCCGCAGGCCCGTTAGCTCAGCATGGATCCCCGCCTGCGCGGGGACGACGGTGTTACGTGTAGAGGTGCGGTAGCTGCGCTTACAGCATATCCTTGATCAGCTTGCCCAGCACCGCCACGCCTTCGCGGATGCGCTCCGGCGGCACGGTGACGAAGGACAGGCGCAGGGTGTTGGTTTCCGGCTCGTTGGCGTAGAACGGCGAACCAGGCACGAAGGCCACGCGCGCGGCGATCGCCTGGTCGAGCAGCTTGAGCGCGTCGATCTGCTTCGGCAGCGTCACCCAGATGAACATGCCGCCTTCCGGCGTGGTCCAGGTGGCATCGGCCGGGAAGTGCTCGGCCAGCGCGTCCAGCATCACCTGGCACTGGTTGCCGTACAGGGTGCGGATGGTCGGGATGTGGCGATCCAGGAAGCCGTCCTTGACCACCTCGTGCACCACCATCTGGGTCAGCTGCGCGGTGTGCAGGTCGGCGGCCTGCTTGGCCAGCTCGAGGCGGCGCACCAGCGGCAGCGGGGCGCACACATAGCCCAGGCGGATGCCCGGCGTGAGCACCTTCGAGAACGAACCCATGTAGATCACGCCGTCCGGGTTCATCGCCAGCATGCGCGGCTTCGGCTCGCCCTTGTACGACAGCGCGCCGTAAGGATCGTCCTCGATCAGCGGCAGGCCGAGGCGGGCGCAGGTCTCGACCAGCTCGAGGCGGCGTTCGATCGACAGCGAGCGGCCGGTCGGATTCTGGAAGTTCGGCAGCGAATACAGCAGGCGCGCGCCTTGCGCCACCGCGTCGATCGACGAGGGCACCAGGCCGTGCTCGTCGGTGTCGACGGATTTGAATTCGGGACGGTACACCGAGAACGCTTGCAGCGCGCCCAGGTAGCTCGGGGTTTCGACCAGCACGCGGCTGCCTTCGTCGATCAGCACCTTGCCCAGCAGGTCGAGCGCCTGCTGCGAGCCCGAGACCATCAGGATCTGCTCGGGAACGATCTTGGACCCATCGGTGGAGAGGTAGTCGGCAATCCACTCACGCAGCGGGGCGTAGCCATCGGTCGGGCCGTATTGCAGGGCGACGCGGCCGCTGTCGGTCAGGACCTTGTCGAACGCCTCTTTCATGCGCTCCACCGGGAAGGTGGCGGGCGAGGGCAGGCCGCCGGCAAACGAAATGATTTCCGGGCGTTGGGTGATCTTCAGGATCTCACGAATGAAGGAAGCCTGGAGTTGCTGCGCACGATCGGAAAAGTGCCACTGGATGGGGTTGGGATTCTCGATTTTCATACTCATCTCACAGAAGGGACCGCGGGTGGTGCCGGGTCATTATAAGCCACGCCGGGTAGGCAGGCTCGACAGAGGGCCAGTTCCTGGTGGGAGCGGGCCCGGGATTTGCAGCTAAATTCTAGCGTTACGCCACTTCGACGATCATTTCGATTTCGACGCAGGTGCCGCGCGGCAGCGAGGCCACGCCGAAGGCCGAGCGCGCGTGCTTGCCGGCGTCGCCGAACACTTCGCCCAGCAGTTCCGAGCAGCCGTTGGTGACGAGGTGCTGTTCGTTGTACTCGGGCGTCGATGCCACCAGGCTCATCACTTTGACGATGCGCTTGACGCGCTTCAGGTCGCCGCCGCAGGCATCCTGCAGGGTGCCGATCAGGTCGATCGCCACCGAACGGGCCGCTTGCTGGCCCTGTTCCGTGGTCTTGTCCTTGCCCAGCAGGCCGGTGTTCGGCGAGCCGTCCACGTTCTTGGCGATGTGGCCGGAAATGAAGACCAGGTTGCCGGTCTGTACATACATGACGTAGGCAGCGGCCGGGGTGGCCGGCGAGGCCAAGGTAATGTTCAGTTCTTTCAGCTTGTCGTAGACGGACATGTACTCTTCCTGTTGGGTTGGGGCGATGAAAAGCCGATATTGTACCCGCGCTCGTGCGCCGCGGATGGGACGGATCGGTAAGATTGCATCGCCCCGTCATGGCCGGGCAAGCAGGACGGCAGCGATACCGCGCCGAAAGGAACGGTCATGCGTCCTTGTCGGGTGGAGGGGGCGATCCGAACAGGGCATTGAGCGCGTCGAGATTGCTCTTGCGCTCGGCCTTGCCGGTGCGGCCCGCATACTCTTCCTCGATATTGTCGCGGTAGTAGCTCCACGCCGAGCCCGTGGTCGACAGCGTGCGCCAGACGTAGTCCCCGACGCCCGAGTAGTCGATCGCGCTGCCATCTTCGAATTCGACGCGCAGGATGCGCTCGCGCGAGTCATAGCCGATAGCGCGCAGCTTCCCGGAGTGGATTCTTTTCATTTCCATCGTAAGCTCACTGGTTGCGGGTCTCCCTTTCACTGTCGACGTTTCGGGTCCGATAGTCAAGTGTTCCGAATCCGGCCGGACCGGCCTATTTCTGCTCAGCACTACCGGCCTGGACCGCCTTTTCGAGCGCGCGGATGCGGTCGCGGTAGGACGACAGCCTGCGCAAGATGGCGGCGTTGCGTTCCCACTCGGCATTCGGCGCGATCGGGTAGTAGCCCGTGTAGCGCCCCGGCGCCGTGATCGATGCCGCGACCAGGGTGCCGGCCGTAATGTGGACGTTGTCCACGATCTCGATGTGGCCGTTGACCATGGCCGCGCCGCCGAAGGTGCAGTGGCGGCCGACCCGGGTACTGCCGGCCACGCCGACGCACCCCGCCATGGCCGTGTGGGCGCCGATGTGGCAGTTGTGGCCGATCTGGATCTGGTTGTCGAGCTTGACCCCGTCCTCGATCACGGTGTCGTCCATGGCGCCGCGGTCGATGGTGGTGTTGGAGCCGATGTCGACGTCGTCGCCTAGTACCACGCGCCCGGTTTGCGGCATCTTGATATAGCGCCCGTCTTCCAGCGCGAAGCCGAAACCGTCCCCGCCGATCACCGCGCCGGAGTGGATGATGCCGCGGGCGCCGATGACGCAGCGCGCATGGAAGGTGACCTTGGGGAAGAAATGCGTGCCTGCGCCGACCACCGCCCCGGGGCCGATGTAGCAGGCGGCCTCGATGATGGCGCCGGCCTTGATCACGGCGCCGGCCTCGATGGTGACGAGCGGGCCGATCTGGGCGCCTGGGTCGACCCGTGCGCTTTCGTGCACGACGGCGCCGGGGTGGATGCCGGGCACTGCCACCCAATGCGCCTGCAGCAGTTGCGCCGCCCTGGCGAAATAGGCGCTGGGATTGCTTGTAACGATGAGTGCGCCGGAATAGCCCGCCGAAACGGCCTCCTCGTCCGCCGGTGCAAGAATCATGGCCGCCGCCCGGCTCTGCGTGGCCCGGGCCCGCAACCTGCTGTTGCCCAGGAAGCTGAGCTCCGCCGCCTCCGCGCGCTCGAGCGGCGCAACGCCGTCGACACGCACGTCCGGATCGCCCACCAACCGCCCGCCAAACAGCTCGACCAGCTCGCCAAGTCGCGTGCCCATGCGCCACCTTTCAGTTTGTTGTTGATGGTACTCCCGTTATCGCTTGCCGGGATTGGACAGCAGGGCTCGCAGCAGGTTCCCCAGTCCGGGATGATAGCTCTTGAAAAACGTTTTGCCGTCCCCATATCCCCGCAGTCCGTTTAACCAACTTACCGAGGAAAACATGGCTGTTGCCGAAAAAGAAACTCTTGGCTTTCAAGCTGAAGTTAAACAACTGCTGCATCTGATGATTCACTCCTTGTATTCGAACAAGGAGATTTTCCTGCGCGAGCTGATTTCGAATGCGTCCGACGCGGCCGACAAGCTGCGCTTCGAGGCGATCAACAATGACGCCCTGTACGGCAACGACCACGAGCTGAAGATCAAGGTCAGCTTCGACAAGGCCGCGCGCACCGTCACCATTTCCGACAACGGCATCGGCCTGTCGCGCGAGGAAGCGATCGCGCACCTGGGCACCATCGCCAAGTCGGGCACCAAGGAATTCTTCAGCAAGCTGTCTGGCGACCAGCAGGCCGACGCGGCCCTGATCGGCCAGTTCGGCGTCGGCTTCTACTCGGGCTTCATCGTGGCCGACCGCATCACGGTCGAGAGCCGCCGCGCCGGGCTGGATGCGGCGCAGGGCGTGCGCTGGGAGTCGGCCGGCGAGGGCGACTACAGCGTCGAGCAGATCGACAAGCCGAATCGCGGCACCGATGTGATCCTGCACCTGCGCGAGGGCGAGGACGAACTGCTCTCCGCGTGGAAGCTCAAGTCCATCATCCGCAAGTACTCCGATCACATCTCGATCCCGATCGTGATGCAGAAGGAGGAATGGGACCAGGAAAAGCAGGAATCGGTGCTCAAGGACGAACTGGAGACCGTCAACCAGGCCAGCGCGCTCTGGGCCCGTTCCAAGTCGGACATCACCAAGGAGCAGTACGAGGAGTTCTACAAGCACGTCTCGCACGACTTCCAGCCACCGCTGGCGTACACCCACAACCGCGTCGAGGGCCGCAGCGAATACACCCAGCTGCTGTACGTCCCGAGCCACGCGCCGTTCGACCTTTGGGACCGCAACAAGCGCGGCGGCATCAAGCTGTACGTGAAGCGCGTGTTCATCATGGACGACGCCGAGCAACTGATGCCGACCTATCTCCGCTTCGTCAAGGGCGTGATCGATTCGGCCGACCTGCCCTTGAACGTCTCGCGCGAGATCCTGCAGGAGTCGCGTGACGTGCGCGTGATCCGCGAGGGCTCGACCAAACGCGTGCTGGGCATGCTGGAAGAAATGGCAAACGCGGACGAGCAGGAACTGAAGGAGAAGTACACCACCTTCTGGCGCGAGTTCGGCCAGGTGCTCAAGGAGGGCATCGGCGAAGACGCGACCAACAAGGACCGCATCGCCAAGCTGCTGCGCTTCGCCTCGACCAACGAGGACAGCGACGAGCAGAAGGTCTCGTTCGCGGACTACGCCGGCCGCATGAAGGAGGGTCAGGACAAGATCTACTACGTCACGGCCGAAAGCTTCGTCGCCGCGAAGAATAGCCCGCACCTGGAGATTTTCCGCAAGAAGGGCGTGGAAGTGCTGCTGATGACCGACCGCGTGGACGAGTGGATGCTGTCCTTCCTGGGCGAGTTCGAAGGCAAGGAGCTGGTGTCGGTGGCCAAGGGCGGCCTGGACCTGGGCAAGCTGGAGGACGAGGCCGAGAAGAAGGAACACGAGGAGACCGAGACCCAGTACAAGGACCTGGTCGAGAAGATGAAGGTTGCGCTGGGCGACAAGGCCAAGGACGTGCGCGTGACCTTCCGCCTGACCGATTCTCCGGCCTGCCTGGTCGCGGACGAGAACGAATTGTCGGGTAACCTGGTGCGCATGCTGAAGGCGGCGGGGCAGACTGCGCCGGACAGCAAGCCTATCCTGGAGATCAATCCGAACCATCCGCTGGTGACGCGCCTGAAGGACGAGGACGCGGCGAGCCCGCGCTTTGCGGACTGGTCGCATATCCTGTTTGATCAGGCGATGCTGGCCGAAGGTGGCACGCTGGCGGATCCGGCGGCGTTTGTGAAGCGCTTGAACGAGATGCTGCTGGCGAAGTAAGCCGCAGTCACCAAAACCGTCGTCCCCGCGCAGGCGGGGACCCATGCTGAGTGTGCAGGTAAGCGGCCAATGTGCGGACCCGCTGCTTACCTATGGGTTCCCGCCTTCGCGGGAACGACGGTTTTTAAGCTAACTATGCGCGCAGCTGGTCGCAAAAATCGAGCAGCATCCGTTCGCCCTCCGGCCAATCGCCGTAGCCGCTGGCGCCGTTGATGTGGCCCGCATCCCCAATCTCCACCAGCTTGCTGCCCCACGCCTGCGCAAACGCGCGCGCTCGCTCGATGCTGACGTATTCATCGTTCGCGCTCGCCACCACAATGCTCGGAAACGGCAGCTTCTGCATCGGCATCGGCGCAAACCCGACCGCCTCCTTCGGATAGTTCGGCGCCTCCGTGTCGCTGGGCGCCACCAGGAAGGCCCCGGCAATCTTCAGGTGCGGCGCCGACTGCGCCCAATGCGCCACCAGCGCGCACGACAGGCTGTGCGCCGCCAAAATCGGCGTCCCGCGCGATGCCGCGATCGCGCCATCCAGCTCCGCCATCCATTCCTCCAGCTGCGGATGGTTCCAGTCGCGGTGCTGGATGCGGCGAAAGCCCGCGTGCCTGCGCTCCCACAGCGTCTGCCAGTGCTGCGGCCCGGAGTTCCACAGGCCGGGGAGGGTGATGACTTCGCAGATCATGTGAATCTTCCTTTCAAAGCGCCGTGCGCAGCGCGAACAATTCGGGGAACAGCACCACGTCGAGCATCTTGCGCAGATAGCTCACGCCCGCGGTGCCGCCGGTGCCGGTCTTGAAGCCGATGATGCGCTCGACCGTGGTCACGTGGCGGAAGCGCCAGAAGCGGAACGAGGTCTCCAGGTCGACCAGCTTTTCGGCCAGCTCGTACAGCGCCCAGTGGTGCTCGGGATCCTTGTACACCTCGAGCCACGCGGCCTTGACCGATTCGTCGCAGCGCGTCGGCTGCGTGAAGCCGCCCTCGATGCGCTCGGGCGCGATCGCGAAGCCGCTGCGCGCCAACAGCATCACCGCTTCGTCGTACACCGACGGCGCATGCAGCTCGCGTTCGAGGATCGCGTGCAACTCCGGCCGCTTCTCGTGCACCGGCAGCATGTTGGCGTTCTTGTTCCCGAGGATGAATTCCAGCTCGCGGTACTGGTAGGACTGGAAGCCCGACGAGGCGCCGAGGTAGGGCCGGATCGCGGTGTATTCGGGCGGGGTCATCGTCGCCAGCACGTCCCAGGCATGCACCAGCTGGTCCATGATGCGCGCCACGCGGGCCAGCATCTTGAAGGCCGGCGGCAGCTCGCCCGCGCGGATCTGCGCGCGCACCGCCTGCATCTCGTGCAGCATCAGCTTCAGCCACAGCTCGCTGGTCTGGTGCTGGACGATGAAGAGCATCTCGTTGTGGTTGGGCGAGAGCGGGTGCTGGGCCGACAGGATCTGGTCCAGGCCGAGGTAGTCGCCATAGCTCATCGATCCCGCAAAATCCAGTTTGGCGCCGTGCCATTCGGCCGGTTTGTTGTCCTTGCTGTCCATTGTGTCCCTTCAGGTGACGGCGCCGCGTTCGGCGTCGATCCGGTAGTCGCCGCGGTCGAGGATGTCGCGCAGCTGCTCGACCGCGTCCCAGACGTCGGCGTAGCTGGTGTACAGCGGCGTGAAGCCGAAGCGCATGATGTGCGGCTCGCGGTAGTCGCCGATCACGCCGCGCTCGATCAATGACTGCATGACGCCGAAGCCGTGCGGATGGGTGAAGCTGACCTGGCTGCCGCGCCGTGCGTGCTCGCGCGGCGTGACCAGGCCGAGCGGATGGCCGCCGCAGCGGCTCTCGACCAGCTCGATGAACAGGTCGGTGAGGGCCAGCGATTTGGTGCGCAGGGCCTGCATGCTGGTCTCCTCGAAGATCTCCAGCCCGCATTCAACCAGGGCCAGCGACAGCACCGGCTGGGTGCCGCACAGCGCGCGCACGATGCCGTCGGCGGGGCTGAAGGCGGGCGCCATGTCGAATGGCCGGGCGTGGCCCCACCAGCCGGACAGCGGATGCGCGAACGCGGCCTGGTGCTGCTGCGGGACCCAGATGAAGGCCGGCGCGCCGGGACCGCCGTTGAGGTATTTGTAGGTGCAGCCGACCGCGAAGTCGGCCTGCGCCGCGTGCAGGTCGACCGGCACCGCGCCGGCGGAATGGGCGAGGTCCCACAGCGCCAGCGCGCCGTGTTGGTGCGCCAGCGCGGTGACGGCGGCCATGTCGTGCTGGTAGCCCGTGCGGTAGTTGACGTGGGTGAGCATCAGCACCGCGCAGTCGCTATTGACTGCTTCATCCAGCTCGTCCGGGTTGTCGACCAGGTGCAGGCGCCAGCCGCGGTCGAGCCAGCGCGTCAGCCCTTCGGCCATGTAGATATCGGTGGGGAAGTTGGAGCGCTCGGTGACGATCACGCGGCGCGCGGGGTCGCGCTGTTCCTGCATCGCCAGCGCGCCGGCCAGCGCCTTGAACAGGTTGAGCGAGGTGGTGTCGGTGACCACGACTTCGCCGTCGCGGGCGCCGATCAGTGGGGCGATGCGGTCGCCGAGGCGGCCCGGCAGCGCGAACCAGCCGGCCGTGTTCCAGCTGCGGATCAGGCCCTGGCCCCATTCCTGCGCCACCACCTGTTGCGCGCGTTCGAGCGCGGCGCGGGGGCGGGCGCCGAGCGAATTCCCGTCGAGG
Organism: Massilia terrae; assembly: GCF_024753145.1. Classification (GTDB taxonomy): domain Bacteria; phylum Pseudomonadota; class Gammaproteobacteria; order Burkholderiales; family Burkholderiaceae_D; genus Telluria; species Telluria terrae. The sequence continues at coordinate 237,163 of NZ_JANUGU010000001.1, forward strand.
TAGATGACGCCTTGCGGCAGGTCGAAGCGCTCGCGCAGGCGGGCCAGCGGGTCGTCGGCGTCGCGCGCGCGGCAGTCGTCGCGGGTGATCTGGTGAGCCATGCGTCAGTCCTTTCGCGCCAGCGGGCGCAGGATCGCGCGCACCGGGCTCGCGTCCATGCCTGCAAGTTTCAGGGGCAGGGCGATCAGTTCGTAGTCGCCTTCCGCGATCTCGTCGAGCACCACGCCTTCGAGGATGGCCATGCCGTGCCGGCGCACCGCGTGGTGGGCCTCGAGGGTCTTCGAGTCTTGCGGGTCGAGCGAGGCGGTGTCGGTGCCGATGAGGAGCGCGCCGCGCGCGGCCAGCAGCTCGATGGTCTCGGGCGCGACGGCGGCGAACTGCGCGTCCCATTGCGCCTGCGGGGCCTTGTCGTAAGTGCGCAGCAGCACGCGCGGCGGCAGGCCGTCGAGGTGCGCTTCCACGTGCGCGGGCAGCACGCGGGCCGCGCCGATGCAGTGGATCACGCGGCACGGACCGATATAGGGCGCGAGGCCGACGGCGTCGATGCTGGCGCCGGCCGGGTCGTAATGGGAGGGCGCGTCGGTATGCGCGCCGAGATGGGTGGTCATGGTCATCCGGCTGACGTGGACCGGGCAACCGTTGCCGATCTCCCAGGTGGCGCTGGCGTCGAACCGGGTATCGCCGGGCCAGACCGGGAGATCGGCCGAGATGGTCGGGCTGATGTCCCAAAGTGGAGGAGTGTGCATGCAGGACCTTTGTGTGGGCTTGCTTTAAGCCTCAAGTATTGGCTTGGGAGATGCAAGTGTAGCAAGGAATCGGCCTCTGTCGACAGGCGCTTGCGCTAAGTCCTTGAAATCAAAGAAACAAATTTTTTTAAAATTTTTTCGAAAAAACCCTAAAGTTCCCGAAATCGGTGCCGTTAATCATTCCAGATACGCGGAAATGCGCGTGCCTGCCCCCGGGGTTTGAAAAAAAACTTGCACGAGACCCTAAAGTTTTCCGGGAGGCGGCCGTTACCTGAGATACGACTGTTGTTTTAAAGCAGCGAAAAAAATTTTGGTTTGACCCTAAAGTTCAGCCAAGAATTGTCGTAAATCAAAAAAGTTGTAGATCGCATCAGAGCTGTTTCTTTCTAGCGTAGGACATCACCTACAAAGCTAAGTCCCTGTTTTGGCAGGGAATCTCCCCGATTCGCAAGGGTTTGTCAGACAAAACCCTACGGATCGTCTTCGTCTTTGCCGGACGAAAAATCCAGCGTCCTCCCTATATCCGAAAAGTTTCCCCACGGTCAGAATGTGTCCACCTGGAAACGAAAAAGAAGTCCAGGATTCAATCGGATAACGGAGAAGAAAATGACTGCGAACGACATGATGGCTGAAATTCGGGATGCCAACCTGAGCTACCTGATGCTTGCCCAACAAATGATCCGCGCCGATAAAGTCACCGCGATCTTCCGTCTCGGTATCTCCGCCGACATTGCCGACCTGATCGAGGGCATGAGCAACGCCCAGATCCTGAAACTGGCAGGCGGCAACATGATGCTGGCCCGCTTCCGCTTCGACGACGCGGCCATCCTGTCGATGCTCACCAATTACAACAAGGACCGTTCGCTGGCGCAGTCGCATGCGGCGATCCTGATGGCCGGCCAGCCGGTCGAAGAAATCGCTTAAGTAACCGCTTAACTAATCCGGAGCGGAACATGAGCAAGAAAAGCGTGGTGACGGAAGCCCAGGAAATCCAGCTTGCCATCGAGCTGATCCAGCTGGGCGCGCGGCTGCAACTGCTGGAAAACGAAGTGTCGCTGTCGCGCGAGCGGCTGCTCAAGCTGTACAAGGAACTGAAGGGCGTGTCGCCGCCGAAGGGCATGCTGCCGTTCTCGACCGACTGGTTCCTGACCTGGCAACCGAATATCCATTCCTCGCTGTTCATCAATATCCACAAATTCCTGGTCGAGTACGCCGGGGCCAGCGGCATCCAGGCCGTGATGAAGGCCTACAAGCTCTATCTCGAACAGATGCCGCCGGACGGGGGCGAGGAGCCGCTGCTGTCGCTGACGCGCGCCTGGACGCTGGTGCGCTTCTTCCAGAGCGACATGCTGACGCTGGCGCCGTGCAGCTGCTGCCAGGGCAAGTTCGTCGTCAATGCGCTCGACCTGAACCGCGGCTACCAGTGCGGCCTGTGCCACATGCCTTCGCGCGCCGGCAAGACCCGCAAATCGAAGGAAGCCGCTGCACTGCAGGCTGCGTGATTTCCCGTCATCCGATTCCCGAAGGGCGCCGCGCGAGCAGCGCCCTTCGTCGCTTTGGCGCCATCCCGGCCGTGCGCGCGCTGCTGATCCAGTGCGCCAGCCTGGCGCCCACCCTCGCCATCATCTATCTCGCCGCCCGCTTCGGCGCCGCGCCCGGCTACCTGCAGGTGGCGCTGGTGCAGGGGGCGGTGGCAGCGCTGTTGTCGGCCCGCCTGGGACTGGCGCGCTGGTGGTGCGCGATCCAGTTCGCGTTTCCGCTGGCGGTGCTGGGCGCGCAGCTCCTTGATCTGCCGCCGGCCGTCTTCCTCGGCGCCTTCCTCGTCTTCCTCGTGCTGTTCTGGTCGACCTTCCGCACCCAGGTGCCTTACTACCCATCGGGACGCAAGGTGCGCGCCGCAGTGGCGGAGCTTTTGCCGCAGGGCGGGGCGCCGCGCGCGATCGATATCGGCAGCGGCTTCGGCGGGCTGGCGCTCGACCTGGCGCGCCGCCGTCCGGATGCGCGCATCGAAGGGATCGAGCTGGCGCCGCTGCCCTGGCTTGTCAGCCGCCTCCGGGCCACGCTCGCGCGCAGCCCGGCGCGCTTCGTCCGCGGCGATTATGAAGACCTCGATTTCGGTAACTACGATCTGGTATTCGCCTACCTGTCGCCCGCCGCGATGGGTTCGCTATGGCGCAAGGCCAGGGCCGAGATGCGGCCCGGCAGCGCGCTGGCCAGTTACGAGTTCGACATTCCCGGCCATCCGCCCGACGAGGTGCTGGCGCCGGAAGGAAGCGGCCGCAACTTATACATATGGCGCTTCTAACTCAGAGAGCACGTTTGTTCCTCTGTAAATCAGCTCAGCTTGAGCCCTGTCAAGAACGCTGTTTTAAAAGCCGTTTCACTGCCACTTTTAGACGACATTTCCGCAGATTTACTTGCCCGAAGGGGCGTTCTCACGCTATCTTAGTTCCCCAGAGTAAATATTTTTTAGTTTCAATACATTTTGTCCTGGCAATGTACCGGGACGGACTAGGGAGCAGGGTTTGTTAGTCATTATCGGATACGTGGTCGTCTGCGCTGCCGTGTTCGGCGGGTTCGCGATGGAAGGCGGCCATCTCGCGGCACTGTTCCAGCCACTCGAACTCGTGATGATCGCCGGCGCCGCCCTCGGCGCCTTCTTTGTCGGTAACAACAGCAAGACGGTCAAGGCCACGCTGAAGGCGCTGCCGACCGTGTTCAAGGGCTCGCGCTACACGCGCGAACTGTACATGGAGCTGATGGCGCTGCTGTTCGACGTGCTGTCCAAGGTGCGCAAGGAAGGCCTGATGTCGATCGAAGGCGATATCGAGGCGCCGGCCGAAAGCCCGCTGTTCTCCAAGTATCCGGCCGTGCTGGCCGACCACCACGTGGTCGAGTTCATGACCGACTACCTGCGCCTGATGGTCTCGGGGAATATGGACGCGTTCCAGATCGAAAACCTGATGGACAATGAAATCGAGACCCATCACCAGGAAGCCTCGGTGCCGGCCCATGCGATCGCCAAGGTCGGCGACGGCCTGCCGGCCTTCGGTATCGTGGCTGCCGTGATGGGCGTGGTGCACACGATGGAGTCGGTCGGCATCCCGCCGGCCGAACTGGGCATCCTGATCGCCAAGGCGCTGGTCGGCACCTTCCTCGGCATCCTGCTGGCCTACGGCTTCATCGGCCCGCTGGCCACGCTGCTGGAGCAGAAGCTGGAAGAGTCGAGCAAGATGATCCAGTGCGTGAAGGTGACGCTGCTGGCGAGCCTGAACGGCTACGCGCCGGCGCTGGCGGTGGAATTCGGCCGCAAGGTGCTGTACTCGACCGAGCGCCCGACCTTCGCCGAGCTGGAAGAGCACATCAAGAAGGCCAAGGCCAAGTAAGGACCAGCGTTGAACCACGAGCATATGAGCCTGCGGAGGGCATATGGCCGATGAAGGCCAGCGGCCAATCGTCGTCAAGAAAGTGAAGAAGGGCCACGGCGGTGGCCACGGCGGCGCGTGGAAGATCGCGTATGCCGACTTCGTCACGGCCATGATGGCGTTCTTCCTGCTCATGTGGCTGCTCGGCTCGACCACCAAGGGCGACCTGCAAGGCATCGCGGAATACTTCAAGACCCCGCTCAAGGTCGCCATGTCGGGCGGCTCGGGCAGCGGCGACTCGGCGTCGGTGCTGCAGGGCGGCGGCAAGGACCTGACCAAGCGCGACGGCCAGGTCAAGCGCGGCGAGGTCCCGGCCGACAAGAAGACCTACGACCTGTCGGCGGCCAAGGCCGCGCTCGAGAAGGAAGAGCAGGGCCGCCTGCAGAACCTGAAGGCGCGCATCGAGGCGACCATCGAGAGCGACCCGAACCTGCGCAAGTTCAAGAACCAGCTGCTGCTCGATATTACCAGCGAGGGCCTGCGGATCCAGATCGTCGACGAGAAGAACCGGCCGATGTTCCAGCTGGCGAAGGCCGAGCTGGAGCCGTACACGCGCGAGATCCTGCGCACCATCGGCGCCGTGCTGAACGACGTGCCGAACCGGATCGGCCTGTCCGGCCACACCGACGCCACGCCCTATATGAGCGACGCCGGCTACAGCAACTGGGAACTGTCGGCCGACCGTGCCAATGCCTCGCGGCGCGAGCTGGTCATCGGCGGCATGCATGACGAGAAGGTGATGCGGGTGGTGGGCCTGGCTTCGGCCGCGCCCCTCAACCGCAATGACCCGTTCGATCCGATCAACCGGCGCATCAGCATCATCGTGCTGAACAAGCGCACGGAAGAAGCGATCCGGCGCGATGCCGGCAAGCTCGAAGTGCCGGCGCAAGACGCGAACGGCGTAGTGACCGCCGCGGCGGCAGGAACGGCGGCGCCAGCGGCGCCGGCGCCCGCACCCGCGGTGGCCAGGTAAGGCGGCGAAGGAGGAGCCAAGATGACCCGCAAAAAAATACTGGGTTCGCACGTGAAGCGCCTGATGTCCGGCGTGTCCGAGCACGGCCGCCGGCACCTGGCCGAGGTCGAGACGGATCTCGTGCAGACCGAACTGCTGCTGCAGGAAGCGATCGACAAGCTGACCGCCAGCTTCCTGGCGATCCACGGCGCGATCGCGGCGCGCCAGCCGCTGGTGGACCGCCTGCTGGCGGGCGAGCCGCTGCTTGAGGAGGAGCGCCAGGCGCTGGCCCGCATGTCCGATGAAATCGGCCAGCACGTCAACCTGGCGGTGACCAGCATGCAGTTCCAGGACATGACCGGGCAGCTGATCGACCGCAGCGTCAAGCGTGTCACCGGCCTGTCCGAATTCCTCGGTACGCTGGGGGCGCACGGCGCCGGCATCGTGCCCGAAAGCGGGCAGGAAGAAATCGTGGACCGCCTCGGCAAGGTCCACATGGCGCTGGCAATCCAGTCGCTGGAGTTGAAGAGCGTGCTGCGCAGGTCGGTCGAGCAGAAGCACATGGAAAGCGGCGACATCGAGCTGTTCTAACAACAGGCGCAACCAAATCAAGATTTAAAAAGGCAGGAGCAAACATGGCAAAAACAATTCTCGCAGTCGACGATTCCAGTTCGCTGCGCCAGATGGTGGCGTTCTCGCTGAAAGCCGCGGGCTACCAGGTGGTGGAGGCGGTCGACGGCCAGGACGGTCTGGACAAGGCCAAGCAGCAGGCGGTCGACCTGGTGCTGACCGACCAGAACATGCCGCGCATGGACGGCCTGTCGCTGATCAAGATGCTGCGCGCGCTGCCGGCCTACCAGAAGGTGCCGATCCTGATGCTGACCACCGAATCGTCGGACGAGATGAAGTCCAAGGGCCGCGCGGCCGGCGCCAACGGTTGGCTGGTCAAGCCGTTCGACCCGCAGCGCCTGATCGAGGTGGTCAAGAAAGTCATCGGCTAAGCGCCGCGGCGTAATCACGGAAGCGACATGACCATCGACATCAGCCAGTTTTACCAGGTCTTTTTCGACGAAGCGGAAGAACTGCTCGCCGAAATGGAGCGTTTGCTGCTGGGCGTCGATGTGGCGGCCCCGGATGCGGAAGACCTGAACGCGGTCTTCCGCACCGCGCACTCGGTCAAGGGCGGCGCCGCCACCTTCGGCCTGAACGACATGAGCGAAGTGACCCACGTGCTGGAGTCGCTGCTGGACCGCATCCGCAAGGGCGAGATGGCGCTGACCGGGCAGCACGTGGACGCCTTCCTGGCGGCCAAGGACATCCTCAAGATGCAGCTGGACGGCCACAAGCACGGGGCCGAGGTCGACCAGGAAGCGGTCGGCAATGTGCGCATGGTGTTGCACGACCTGGCCGATGGCCTGGTGCCCGGCTCCCAGCAGCAGGCGCTGCCGTCCTTCCTGCATGGCGGCGACGCCGGCGAGGGCGAGCATCCGGTCGAGGGCGCGCGCCGCTTCAAGATCGAGCTGCCGCAGGTGCCGCAGCGCGACGTCAACGCGCTGGTCGACGAACTGGGCCTGCTGGGCCGGATCTCGGTGGCGCCGATCGAGGGCGGGCGCAGCGCGATCATCATCACCACCCGCGAAAGCCTGGAAGACATCATCGCGATCTGCTCCTTCGTGCTGGAGCCGGAAGACCTGAAGGTGTTCGAGGCGCCGCCGCTCACGCCCGAGCAGCGCCGCATCGAGCGCGAAGAGCGCGCCCGCATCGAGGCCGACCAGGGCTACGGCTTCTTCGACATGAACGAGGAACCGGCCGAGGCCGAGCCGGAGCTGTCCGACGACGAGCGCGGCTACGGCTTCTTCCAGCCGATCGATGTGATCCGGGCCCAGGCCGGGATCAAGGCCGAGCAGCCCAAGGCGCAACTGGCGACGGGGCCGGAGCCCCTCGAAATCTCCGAGGTCGCGGCCGAGAAAAAGGCCGCCTCCAGGAACGACAAGACGGCCCATTCGCATGCCGAATCGTCCTCGATCCGGGTGTCGGTGGAGAAGGTCGACCAGCTGATCAACCTGGTGGGCGAGCTGGTGATCACCCAGGCCATGATCGAGCAGCGCACCAGCGACCTCGATCCGATGCTGCACGAGCGCCTGCTGTCATCGGTCGGCCAGCTGACCCGCAACACGCGCGACCTGCAGGAAGCGGTGATGTCGATCCGGATGATGCCGATGGACTTCGTGTTCTCGCGCTTCCCGCGCATGGTGCGCGACCTCGCCAGCAAGCTTGGCAAGAAGGTCGACTTCATCACCCACGGTTCGGCCACGGAGCTGGACAAGGGCCTGATCGAGCGCATCGTCGATCCGCTCACCCACCTGGTCCGCAACAGCATCGACCACGGCATCGAGATGCCGGCGGCGCGCCGCGCGGCCGGCAAGACCGAGGCCGGGCGCCTGTTCCTGTCGGCCGGCCAGCAGGGCGGCAATATCGTGATCGAAGTGGCCGACGACGGCGGTGGCCTGAACCGCGAACGGATCCTGGCCAAGGCGCGCCAGAACGGCCTCGATGCGCCGGAAGGCATGAGCGACGCCGACGTCTGGCAGCTGATTTTCGCGCCCGGCTTCTCGACCGCCGAAGTGGTCACCGACGTCTCCGGCCGCGGGGTCGGCATGGATGTCGTCAAGCGCAACATCACGGCGATGGGCGGGGTGGTCGACATCCGCTCGGCCAAGGGCTTCGGCACCACCATCTCGATCTCGCTGCCGCTGACGCTGGCGATCCTGGACGGCATGTCGATCCGCTGCGGCCCGGAGATCTATATCCTGCCGCTCGGCTTCGTGGTCGAGTCGCTGCAGCCGGCGCGCGAGGACATCAAGGAGATCGCCGGCCAGGGCCGCGTGCTCAAGGTGCGCGGCGAATTCCTGCCGCTGATCCCGCTGCACCAGATGTTCGGCATCGAGCCGCGCTATACCGATCCGTCCGAGGCGATCGTCGTCATCCTCGAGACCGAGGGGCGCAAGGCGGCGCTGTTCATCGACGAGCTGGTGGGCCAGCAGCAGGTCGTGGTCAAGAACCTGGAATCGAATTACCGCAAGGTGGCCGGGATCTCCGGCGCCACCATCCTCGGCGATGGCGGCGTGGCGCTGATCCTGGACGTCGCGGCGCTGCTGCGCTCTTCGCGCCAGCTGGCCGACGACACCGTTGTTTCATAAATCCCTGTTTTGCCAACGAAGGAAAAACCCATGTCCACAGTCACCAACAGCAACGCAGCCGAAACGCGCGACGGCGCCGGCAGCGAGTTCCTCGCCTTCACCCTCGGCTCCGAGGAATATGGCATCGACATCCTCAAGGTGCAGGAGATCCGCGGCTACGAGGCGGTGACCCGCATCGCCAACGCGCCGGAATTCATCAAGGGCGTGATCAACCTGCGCGGCATCATCATCCCGGTGGTCGACATGCGCATCAAATTCAAGCTGGGCACCCCGGTGTACGACCAGTTCACGGTGGTGATCATCCTGAACATCAGCGGCCGCATCATGGGCATGGTGGTCGACAGCGTGTCGGACGTGACCACCCTGTCGCCGGACCAGATCAAGCCGGCCCCGGAGATGGGCACCGCCTTCAACACCGACTACCTGACGGGGCTGGGCACGGTGGACGAGCGCATGCTGATCCTGATCGACATCGACAAGCTGATGTCGTCGGGCGAGATGGGATTGATCGACAAGCTGGCAGCGTAAAGGCAAGGCAGGCACTGTATGCCCTGGCCGGCCTGCCAGGGCCGGGGCTGGTACCCGCACGAAAGACGAAGGTAAGGCAAAGTGCCGCACACCCCAGACACCGCCAAGGAATTCGAGTTCACGCGCCGCGACTTCGAGCGCGTGCGCGCGCTGATCTATCGGCGCGCCGGGATTTCGCTGGCCGACAGCAAGCAGGAGATGGTGTACAGCCGTCTCGCGCGGCGCCTGCGCGCCACCGGCATCGCCGTGTTCGCGAACTATCTCGACGAACTGGAGGCGGGCCGCATGGACCACGAGTGGGAGTCGTTCACCAACGCGCTCACCACCAACCTGACTTCGTTCTTCCGCGAGGCGCACCACTTCCCGCTGCTGGCCGACCATGCGGTGGCCGCGCGCGCGCGCCACGGCGGCCAGCTGAATATCTGGTGTTCGGCCAGCTCCACCGGCGAGGAACCGTATTCGATCGCGATGACGATGTGCGAAGCCTTTGGCACGCTGCGTCCGCCGGTGAACATCGTCGCGACCGACATCGACACCAATGTGCTGGCCACCGCGGCCGAGGGCATCTACGGCATGGAGCGGGTCGACAAGCTGGAGCCGGAACGCCTGCGCAAATTCTTTTTGCGGGGGAAGGGCAGCCAGGCCGGCATGGCGCGGGTGCGCCCGGAGCTGCGCAACCTGGTCAGCTTCCGCCAGCTCAACCTGCAGGACGCCGACTGGCGCCTGTCCGGCAGCTTCGACGCCATCTTCTGCCGCAACGTGATGATCTACTTTGACAAGGAAACGCAGCGCAAGATCCTGGCCCGCTTCGTGCCGCTGATGAAGCCGGACGCCCTGCTGTTTGCGGGCCATTCCGAGAATTTTTTGTACGTGTCCGATGCGCTGCGCCTGCGCGGCAAGACGGTGTACGAGCTTAACCACGCCTAGCGCACACCCGACATGAACGCCCATTTCGCCACCAACGTCTACTACGACCGAACGTTCGACTGCGACGCCGCCAAGATCCTGCCGGGCGAGTACTACTACACGCCGAAGAACATGCTGATCGTGACCGTGCTCGGCTCCTGCGTGGCCGCCTGCATCCGCGACCGCGTGACGGGGCTGGGCGGCATGAACCACTTCATGCTGCCGGACGGGGGCGACAGCGGCCCGGTGTCGGCCTCGATGCGCTACGGGACCTACGCGATGGAGGTCCTGATCAACGACCTGCTGAAGGCCGGCGCGCGGCGCGAGAGCCTGGAAGCCAAGGTGTTCGGCGGCGGCGCGGTGCTGCGCGGTTTCACGGCCATGAATGTGGGCGAGCGTAACGCGGCCTTCGTGACCAACTTCCTCAAGACCGAGCGCATCCCGATCCTGGCCGAAGACCTGAACGACATCTACCCGCGCAAGGTTTACTTCTTCCCGCACAACGGCAAGGTGCTGGTCAAGAAGCTGATGCAAACCCATAACGATACGCTGGCGCGGCGCGAGCTCGATTACGCCAGCCGCCTCAAGGTCGAGCCGGTCGCCGGCGACATCGACCTGTTCTGATTTAAAAGGGCCAAGCAATGACAATCAAGGTGTTGATCGTCGACGACTCCGCGCTGATCCGCAGCGTGATGAGCGAGATCGTCAACTCGCAGGACGACATGGAAGTGGTGGGTGTGGCGCCCGACCCGCTGGTCGCGCGCGACCTGATCAAGCGCACCAACCCCGACGTGCTCACGCTCGACGTCGAGATGCCCAAGATGGATGGCCTGGACTTCCTCGAAAAGCTGATGCGGCTGCGCCCGATGCCGGTGCTGATGGTGTCCTCGCTGACCGAGCGCGGCTCCGAGATCACCATGCGCGCGCTGGAACTGGGCGCGGTCGATTTCGTCACCAAGCCGAAGATCTCGATCCAGAGCGGGATGCGCGAATACACCGACATGATCTGCGATAAGATCCGGGCCGCCGCGCGCGCCCGCATCCGCCCGCGGCCGGTGCACGCGGTCGCGCCGGCGCCGGTGCTGCCGGCCCTGCGCAGCCCGCTGACGTCGTCGGAAAAGCTGATCATCATCGGCGCGTCCACCGGCGGCACCGAGGCGATCCGCGAATTCCTGATGCAGATGCCGTCCGACTGCCCCGGCATCCTGATCACCCAGCATATGCCGGAAGGCTTCACCACCTCCTTCGCCAGGCGCCTCGATTCACTGTGCAAGATCAGCGTGACCGAGGCCGCCGGCAACGAGCGCGTGCTGCCCGGCCACGCCTACATCGCGCCCGGCCATTCGCACCTGATGCTGGTGCGCTCGGGCGCCAACTACATGACCCGCATCGAGCAGAGCGCGCCGGTGAACCGGCACCGTCCCTCGGTCGACGTGCTGTTCCGCTCGGCGGCGCAGGCAGCCGGCAAGAACGCGGTCGGCGTCATCCTCACCGGCATGGGCCGCGACGGCGCCGCCGGCATGCTGGAAATGAAAGAGGCGGGCGCCTTCAACTTCGCCCAGGACGAGGCCTCGTGCGTGGTGTTCGGCATGCCGCGCGAGGCGATCGCCGTCGGCGCCACCCACGAAATCGGGCCCTTGTCGGCGCTGCCGGGCATGGTGCTCGGCCACCTCGCCGCGCACGGCGGAAGGGCGTTGCGTGTTTGATCCGCGTGCTGTCGTTTCCATGCCCGTTTATGGCCTGTGGGCAACAAAAAATGCTATCCTGTAGCCTTGCCCGTCGCACGGCCGAAGTCCCCACCCAACCCGAGTAAAAGAATCAACGGAGTAATACATGGCTGATCCCAAATTGCGTTTCCTGGTCGTTGACGATTTCTCGACGATGCGCCGCATCGTCAAGAATCTGCTCAAAGAACTGGGATATGCCAATGTCGACGAGGCCGAAGACGGCGTCCAGGCGCTGGCCAAGCTGCGCAGCGAGCCGTTCGACTTTGTCGTATCGGACTGGAACATGCCGAACATGGACGGCCTGACCATGCTGCAAAACATCCGCGCCGATCCCGCGCTGGCCAAGCTGCCGGTGCTGATGGTGACCGCGGAAGCGAAGAAGGAAAACATCATCGCGGCCGCCCAGGCCGGCGCCAACGGCTATGTGGTCAAGCCGTTCACGGCGGCGACCCTGGACGAGAAGCTGAACAAGATTTTCGAGAAGCTCGAAAAGGCGGCGTAAATGAGCGAGCAGACTGGCGCCGCGGCCTCGCATGACGAGGTCCTGAGCCGCATCGGGCACCTGACCCGCACGCTGCACGACAGCCTGCGCGCGCTCGGCCTGGACAAGCTGATCGAGCGCGCCGCCTGCGACATTCCGGACGCGCGCGACCGCCTCGACTACGTGGCGCGGCTGTCGGAACAGGCGGCGCAGAAAGTGCTGAACGCGACCGACGCCGCCAACCCGATGCAGGACGCGATCGACCAGCGCAGCGGCGACATCGCGGCGCGCTGGCAGGCGCTGCTCGACGGCGGCCAGGAAGGGGACTGGCGCGCGCTGGCCGCAGCCAGCATCGCGCAGCTGCAGGCCAACCAGCGCGACGCCGCCGCCACCCGGCAGCACCTGATGGACATCATGATGGCCCAGGACTTCCAGGACCTGACCGGGCAGGTGATCAGCCGGGTCACGGCGCTGGCCCAGAACCTGGAGACGCAGCTGGTCGAGCTGCTGGTCGATTTCGCGCCGGCCGAGGTCAAGCGCGAGTACGACAACGGGCTGATGAACGGCCCCCAGATCAACCCGGAAGCCAATGCCGACGTGGTGGCCAACCAGGGCCAGGTCGACGACCTGCTGGAGAGCCTCGGCTTCTGACACCGCCACCGGCGGCACCCGCGATTCACTATGCACCAGACTAATTTCATCGTCCGCGAACCGCTGCTCGATCCGAAGCAGAAGGTGATCGGCTACGAGCTGTCGTGGCAGCGCTTCGGCCAGCGGGTCGAGGCTGCTCACCTCGAATCGCTGATCACTTTTGTCGCCGCACACATGGTCGACGAGGACGGCGACTGGCTCCTGCGCGACAAGCTCTTGTTCATCGACGCCGTGGCCGAGATGCTGTCGACCGACGCGCTGCATGCCTTGCCGGCGGCGCGCACCGTGCTGACCATCCAGGGACGCGAACTGGGCGACCGCGACACGCTGGCCGCGATGCAGGCGCTGCGCGCGGGCGGGGTCGGCATTTCGATCGGCGGCGCCGACGCCAACCTGCTGTCCAAGAACCTGTCGCGCGTGGCGTCCTACGCCGAAGTGCGCTTCACCGGCATCGACGTCGGCGCGCAGGCGCGCGCCTACGCGTCGGCCAAGGCCTCGGCGGTGCGGCTGGTGGGCCGTCCGGTCACCACCTGGCAGGACTTCGACGCCTGCGCCGCGCTGGGGCTGGACGCCTTCGTCGGCAAGCTGCATCTCACGCCGCGCCCGGGCGGCGACGTCAAGGGCATGAACCCGGCGCAGACCATCATCCTGCAGCTGATGAAGATGGTGCAGTCGAACGACGACATTCCCAAGCTGGAAGCGGTGCTCAAGCGCGATCCGGCGCTGATCTACAAGCTGCTTCGCTTCATCAACTCGGCCGGCTTCGGCGCGGGGCGCGAGGTGCAGTCGCTGCGCCAGGCCATCACGCTGATGGGCTATGCGCCGCTGTACCGCTGGCTGACGCTGCTGCTGGCGACGGCTAGCACCAGCGGCTATTCGCCGGTGCTGATGGAAACCGCGGTGGTGCGCGCGCGCCTGTGCGAACTGCTGGGCCAGAAGTTCCTGGCGCGCGGCGAGGGCGAGAACCTGTTCGTGGCGGGCATGTTCTCGCTGCTGGACCGGCTGCTCGGCCTGCCGATGAAGGAAGTGCTCGATACGGTCGGGCTGCCGGACGAGGTGGTGCGGGCGCTGCTGACGCGCGAAGGGATGTACGGGCCTTACCTGGCGCTGGCCGAGGCGTGCGAGCTCAATTCGAACCTGGTGGCGTCGCTGGCGCAATCGCTGGGGATCACGCCGGAGGATGTCAACAAGGCGCACTTGTCGGCGCTGGCGTGGGCGCAGAACGTCACCACCGGTTGAACTTCACCCGATAACATCCGCACGTCGTCCCGGCGCAGGCCGGGACCCATAGACCGCGTGCGCCGTCGAAGAGCGTCATGGGTCGCAGGCCCGTCCCACTCAGCACGGGTCCCGGCCTGCGCCGGGACGACGGTTTTGAGGGTAACTCAGATTTCGAGGTTATCGATGAGGCGGGTGTTCCCCAGCTTCGCCGCCGCCAAGACCACCAGCGGCGTCCCCTGCGCCAGATCTCCCGCCGACGGCGGCTGCAGGTCGATGCGCTTGCGGATCGAGACATAATCCGGCTTCCACTGGCGCTTGGCCAGGTCCTCCATCGCGCGCTTCTCCAGCTGCGACACATCCAGGTGCCCGCTGCGCATTTCATTGGCGACGAAGTTCAGCGCCTGGAACAGGAACGGCGCCTCCGCGCGCTCCGCCTCCGACAGATAGCCATTGCGCGACGACAGTGCCAGGCCGTCATCCGCGCGATACGTCTCGGCGCCGATGATCTCGGTCGGCAGCGCGAACTGGCGCGCCATGTTCCGCACGATCATCAGCTGCTGGTAGTCCTTCTTGCCGAACACCGCCACCCGCGGCTGCACGCACGAGAACAGCTTCATCACCACCGTGGTCACGCCGGTGAAGAAGCCCGGCCGGAACTCGCCTTCCAGCGTGTTGCCCAGGCCGTCCGGCGGCTGCACGCGGTATTCCTGCGGCTCCGGGTACATGTCCTTCTCGGTCGGCGCGAACAGCACGTACACGCCTTCCTTCTCCAGCTTCTCGACGTCTGCCTGGAAGGTGCGCGGGTATTTTTCGAAGTCCTCGTTCGGCCCGAACTGCAGGCGGTTCACGAAGATCGACGCGACCACCGGATCGCCGTGCTTGCGCGCGAGGCGCATCAGCGACAGGTGACCTTCGTGCAGATTGCCCATGGTCGGAACGAATGCGGTGCGCAGCTGGCCGCGCAGTTGGTCGCGCAGCTCCTCAATGGTGGAAATGATTTTCATGGTTTTCGGTGAGACGGTGAACGCGGCGCCCAGCCTCAGGCGGGCGAGTAGGCGAGCCGCACGTAGATCGGCGCGAACGGTTCGGCCTGGGTGATCTCGATCAGGGTTTCCTTGGCCAGTTCGAGCATGGCCACGAAGTGCACCACGACCACCGGCACGCTGGCCTGGCCGTTGAACAGCTCCGTGAATTCGATGAAGCGCGACGACTGCAGCGTGCGCAGGATGGCCGACATGTGCTCGCGCACCGATAGTTCCTGCCGGCTGATCTTGTGGTGCTGGGTGAGCTTGGCGCGCCGCATCACGTCCATCCAGGCGCGCTGCAGGTCCCAGGGATCGACGTCCGGGAACGCGGGACCCGCGCCCTGTTCGATCAACAGCGTGGGGCGCCAGAAGTCGCGCCCTTCCTGCGGCACGCTGGCCAGTTCCTGCGCGGCCAGCTTCATCTGCTCGTAGTCCAGCAGGCGTCGCACCAGTTCGGCGCGCGGGTCGCCCACCTCCTCGACCAGGTCGTCGTGGCGCTTGGGCAGCAGCATGCGCGACTTGATCTCGATGAGCATGGCGGCCATCAGCAGGTACTCCGCGGCCAGCTCGAGGTTGGTCTGCCGGATCTGCTCGACGTATTCCAGATACTGCAGGGTCACCTGCGCCATCGGGATGTCGAGGATGTTGAAGTTCTGCCTGCGGATCAGGTACAGCAGCAGGTCAAGCGGACCTTCGAAGGCGTCGAGGAAGACCTCGAGCGCGTCGGGCGGGATGTACAGGTCGTTGGGGAGCTGCAGCACCGGCTCGCCGTACAGGCGCGCGATGGCCGCGTCGGCCTGCGCGCCGGCGGAGGCGTCAGGCGCATCGGGTGCGCCTGCTTCCAGCGCGGGGTCGGCCAGCGCTTCCGCCGCAGCCTGCTCGGGCAGCATGCTCCCTCCGGACTCAGACCTTGGTCTGGTAGGGGTAGGCTTGCTGGCGCAGGCGCGATTCGGCGATGCGGCGCTGCTCGTCCAGCGTGATCGGGGCCTTGTCCCACAGCAGGGCGCGGCCGGCTTGCTGGCGCTCGTCCATGCCAGGGGTCTTTTCCTTGAGCTCCTTGATGAACTTGGTGTGCTCGGATTCGTACATGCTGTGTTGGTTGAAGAGGCTCATGGATCGTTAAAAAGCAAAGTCAAATGGGATCCCCGCCTGCGCGGGGATGACGTTCATACTTCCGTACGAACGTTACTTGTGGAGTTCGTTGAGCTGGCGGGCGATGATGTCGTGGTTCAGCCAGAGCACCGGGGCGATCTTTTCGGAGGCGCCGTGGAACATCAGCGGGCCGGCGCTTTCCAGCACCAGGGCCGACAGGTGGTCGGTGATCAGCGCCTTCTTGTCGGTGTGCAGGGCGGTGACGGCTTCCGAGGTGCCGATCATGACGTCGGCCAGTTCCGGCGTGTTATCCATCGGCCAGGCCGGGAAGTTGCGGAAGTGGCCGCTGGTCCCGGTCTGGTTGTACTGTTCGATGGTGTCGAGCACCGACTGCAGCGAGGTGCCTTCGCCCAGCAGGCTTTGGCAGATGTCCCACTGCTGCTGGGCCCAGGCGCCGCCGCCTTCCTTCTTTAGCGCGGCCAGCAGGGGGAACAGCGACAGCTCGACGCCGACAAAAATGTCGGACGAGTTGGTGCGGATCTCCGGGCAGTTGAACACGGTGGCGTTGACGCCCTGTGCCCACGCGGCCTGCGCGATCGACTCCAGGCGCATCTTGGCGTAGCCCTGGGTGTAGTTGGTATAGGTCTGCCAGGTGTACTGGCCGCCGATCAGGATCTCGGTGCCGTGGTAGCCGTAGGCGGTGTAGCGCACTTCGCCGCCGGCCGCTTTCACGCGCTCGCGGATCGGCGCCGAGGCGTCGATCAGGTGCTTGAGCGTGTTGGCGGTGACTTCGTCGAAGTTCATCAGGATCAGCTTGCCCAGGTCGCTGTCGAGCAGGGCGCGCGAGGACATGAAGCGCTCGCCGCGGCCCTTGTAGATGCGGTTGGCGATGGCGAGGAAGGCTTTGATCTTGGGGATGCCGCCGGCCATGGTGTGGGCGAAGAAGACGTTGGCGCCTTGCGGGATCAGCTTGTCGATCTCGGCCATCGCCTGCCTGGCGGACTCGGTGAAGCGGCGCACGCCGGCTTCGTGGCAGCGCTCGATGCGCGACCAGTCCAGCTTGTCTTCCTGCCAGGACTTCAGGGTAATCCCGGACAGCATTTCGGTCGGGTTCTGTTCACCCTCGGGGGCGTCCATGTCGAAGCCGGCCATGAGCGGGATGTTGATGATGCGGCCGCCGAGCTTGGCTTCGGCTTCGGCATGTTCCTCGGCGGTGAGCGCGCGCAGGGTGCCGTTCTCGTCGCGGCGGCCGACGGTGATGCCGATGATCGTCATGCCGGTCTTGCGCGCCTCGTCGATGAGGCCGTTCACATAGCCGCGGCCGAACAGTTCGCCGAACAGGACGAACACGTCGCCTTTGCGGAAAACGTTCGCGGTCGGGATGTGGCGCAGGGAGGTCAATTCGGTCATTTTTATTTTGCTACCAATCAAAAAGGTTGGAAGGCGCGCACGGGCGC
This sequence comes from Massilia terrae, assembly GCF_024753145.1. Classification (GTDB taxonomy): domain Bacteria; phylum Pseudomonadota; class Gammaproteobacteria; order Burkholderiales; family Burkholderiaceae_D; genus Telluria; species Telluria terrae. The sequence goes on from NZ_JANUGU010000001.1 coordinate 254,574, forward strand.
GAGTTTCTTCATAAACATGCCATTATAGCGCCGCGCTTGCAAGCGGCGTTGATATGGCGGGGATGCCTGCAAGGCCAAAATGTGCTTTAGCAGCCAAGCTTGAAACCGTCGTCCCGGCGCAGGCCGCGACCCATAGAACGCATGCATGGCCGCGCGTTGACGCCGCAGGCCCCTCACACTCAGCATGGGTCCCGGCCTGCGCCGGGACGACGTGCCAGTTTTAGTGGTTGAGATCAGCGGATCCGCATCCCTGGTTTCGCGCCTTCGATCGGCTCCAGTACATACAGCCCCGGATCAGCCTTCTCGTCCGCCGCCGAGGCGCACAGCACCATGCCTTCCGATACGCCGAACTTCATCTTGCGCGGCGCCAGGTTGGCGACCATGACGGTCAGCTTCCCGATCAGGTCTTCCGGCTTGTACGCCGACTTGATGCCCGAGAAGACGTTGCGGGTGCGGCCTTCGCCCACGTCCAGCGTCAGGCGCAGCAGCTTGCCGGCGCCTTCCACGTGTTCGCAGTTGACGATCCTGGCCACGCGCAGGTCGACCTTGGAGAAATCGTCGATCGAGATCTCGGGCGCGATCGGCTCGATGCCGGCGGCTTCGTTTTCGGCCGCCGCGGGCGCCGCTTCCGCCGGCGCGGCCGGCTTGTCGAACAGGTTCTCGATCATCTTCGGGTCAACTCGCTGCATCAGGTGGCTGTAGGCGCCGATGGTCCGGCCCAGCATGGTTTCGTACACGGCGCCGCCCTTGGTATCGTTCCAGGCCAGCTTGGCGTCGCCGAGGAATTCGGCCACGCGGCCCGCCACGCTCGGCAGCACCGGCGCCAGCATGATGGTCAGCTGGCGGAACAGGATCAGGGCCGTGGTGCACACTTCGTGCAGCTCGGCGGTCTTTTCCGGATCCTTGGCCAGCACCCAGGGCTTGTACTCGTCGACATACTGGTTGGTGACGTCGGCAATCTCCATCACTTCGCGCAGGGCCTTGCCGAATTCGCGCGCCTCGAACAGGGCGGCGATGCTGGCCTGGCGCTCGGCGCCGTCGGCGGTCAGGGCGCGCGCGATCCACTGCTTGGCGTTGTCCGACAGCGAGGACGCCAGCTTGCCGTCGAAGCGCTTGGCGATGAAGCCTGCGCAGCGGCTGGCGATGTTGACGTATTTGCCGATCAGGTCCGAGTTCACGCGGGCGACGAAGTCCTCGCCGTTGAAGTCCAGGTCCTCGACCTTGGAATTGAGCTTGAACGCCAGGTAGTAGCGCAGCCACTCCGGGTTCATGTCCAGTTCCAGGTAACGCAGCGGCGAGATGCCGGTGCCGCGCGACTTGGACATCTTCTCGTTGTTGACGGTCAGGTGGCCGTGCACCGCGACCTTCAGCTTCTCGATGATCGGATGGTTCGAGAACTTCAGCATCGCGGGCCAGAACAGCAGGTGGAAGGAGACGATGTCCTTGCCGATGAAGTGCACCTGCTCGGCCGCCGGATCCTTGAGGAAGGCTTCGTAGTCGCCGCCGTTCTTGCTGAAGTAGTTCTTCAGGCTGGCCAGGTAGCCGACCGGTGCGTCCAGCCAGACGTAGAAGAATTTGCCCGGCGCGTCCGGGATCGGGATGCCGAAGTAGGGCGCGTCGCGCGAGATGTCCCAGTCGGCCAGCTTTTCGCCGTGCTCGCCCAGCCACTCGGACACCTTGTTGACCATCTCCGGCTGCAGGCGGCCCGGCGTGTTCAGCCAGTCCTTCAGGAAGTGGAAGCAGCGCGGGTCGGACAGCTTGAAGAAGTACTGTTCCGAAGGCTTGAGCACCGGGGTCGCGTTGGTGAACACCGAGTACGGGTTGAGCAGCTCGGTCGGCTCGTAGGCCGCGCCGCAGACTTCGCAGTTGTCGCCATACTGGTCCTTGGCGCCGCACTTCGGGCACTCGCCCTTGATGTTGCGGTCGGCCAGGAACATGCCCTTGACCGGGTCGAAGAAGCGGTCGACCGTGCGGGTCTCGATCAGGCCGTTGTCGCGCAGCTTGCGATAGATGGACTGCGACAGCTCGACGTTTTCCGGCGAGTCGGTCGAGTACCAGTTGTCGAAGGCGATGTGGAAGCCGTCCAGGTACTGCGCGCGGCCGGCGGCGATCTTCGCCACGAACTCTTGCGGCGTGATGCCTTCCTTCTCGGCGGCGATCATGATCGGCGTGCCGTGCGTGTCGTCGGCGCCCACGAAGTGCACTTCGCAGCCCTGCATTCGCATGAACCGCACCCAGATATCAGCCTGGATGTACTCCATCACGTGGCCGATGTGGAACGGGCCGTTGGCGTAGGGGAGAGCGGTGGTGACGAACAGCTTGCGGGTCATGGTCGAGACGCTTCTTTGGTGGAGGGAAACGGACATTTTACCAGCGGATGGCCCTTTTCGCGCAGGGGGCATCGGCCGATTTTGCCATTCCGTCAAGGGCGGCGGCGCCGAATTGCGCTACACTTCGCGACAATATCACCCGGAGAATTTCATGAGCATCACTGTTGAAGACGTCAAGGCTGCGCTGTCGTCGGTCGTCGACCCGAACACGGACAAGGATTTCGTGTCGTCCAAGGAAGTCAAGAACATCAAGATCGAGGGCGGCACGGTCTCGCTCGATATCGAGCTGGGCTATCCGGCCAAGAGCCAGCATCCGGCGATCCGCACCCTGGTCAGCGCCGCGCTCAGCAAGCTGCCGGGCGTGGCCGAGGTCAGCGTCAAGGTGTCGAGCAATATCCTGTCGCACACGGTGCAGCGCGGCCTGAAGGTGATGCCCAACGTGAAGAACATCATCGCCGTGGCCTCGGGCAAGGGTGGCGTGGGCAAGTCGACCACGGCCGTGAACCTGGCGCTGGCTTTGGCGAGCGAAGGCGCCAGCGTCGGCATCCTCGACGCGGATATTTACGGGCCCTCGCAGCCGATGATGCTGGGCATTACCGGCCGTCCGGAGACCACCGACGGCAAGACCATGGAGCCGTTGGAGAACCACGGCATCCAGGCGACCTCGATCGGCTTCCTGATCGACCCGGACGAGCCGATGGTGTGGCGCGGCCCGATGGTCACCCAGGCCCTGCAGCAGCTGCTGGACCAGACCAACTGGCGCAATCTCGACTACCTCGTGGTCGACATGCCGCCGGGGACGGGCGACATCCAGCTGACCCTGTCGCAGAAGGTGCCGGTGACCGGCGCGGTGATCGTCACCACCCCCCAGGACATCGCCCTGCTGGACGCGCGCAAGGGCCTGAAGATGTTCGAGAAGGTCGGCATCCCGATCCTCGGCGTGGTCGAGAACATGAGCACCCATATCTGCTCGAACTGCGGCCATACCGAAGCGATCTTCGGCGAAGGCGGCGGCGAGAAGATGTGCCACGACTTCGGCGTCGACTTCCTTGGCAAGCTGCCGCTGACCATGTCGATCCGCGAGCAGACCGATTCCGGCCGTCCGACCGTGGTGGCCGATCCGGATGGTCCGGTGGCTGCGGTCTACAAGCAGATCGCGCGCAAGGTGGCGATCAAGGTGGCCGAGAAGGCCAAGGACATGAGCAGCAAGTTCCCCACCATCGTCGTCAAGAACGACTAGGCAGCGGTGCAGATACAGGCGATACGCGAGCGCCTCCTGGGACTGGGGGCGCAGCCGGAACACGCCCAGCGCGTGCTGCGCGACTGGATCCAGTGCGCGCCACACGACCGCGGGCGGCGCCGGCCGGACGACTATCTTCCCAAGCCGGTCCGCGAGGCGCTGCCGGCGCTCGACCTTGAACTCGATGGCCTGGCGCGCGTGCTGTCCGAGCATCCCGGCGCGGATGGTTCGGCGCGGCTGCTGGTCGGGCTGGTCGATGGCCAGACGGTGGAAAGCGTGCTGCTGCCGCGCGAAGGCGTGTGCGTATCGTCGCAGGTCGGCTGCGCGGTGGGCTGCCGCTTCTGTATGACGGGGCAGGGCGGCCTGCTGCGGCAGGTCACCAGCGGCGAGATCGTCGCGCAGGTGGTGCTGGCGCGGCGCCGTCGGCCCGTGAAGAAGGTCGTCTTCATGGGCATGGGCGAGCCGGCGCACAACCTCGACAACGTGATGGAAGCGATCGAGCTGCTCGGGGTCGAGGCGGGCATCTCGCACAAGAACCTGGTGTTCTCCACCGTGGGCGATGCGCGCGTGTTCGAGCGGCTGCCGGCGGGACGCGTGAAGCCGGCGCTGGCGTTGTCGCTGCATACCACGAAACCGGAGCTGCGCGCCGAGCTGCTGCCGCGCGCGCCGCGCATCGATCCGCGCGAGCTGGTGGAGGAGGGCGAGCGTTATGCGCGGCTGACCTGTTATCCGATCCAGTACCAGTGGACGCTGCTGGAGGGCGTCAACGACGGGGCGGACGAGATGGATGCGGTGGTCGAGCTCCTGCGCGGGAAGTACGCGGTGCTGAACATCATTCCTTACAACGCCAACGACGGGCTGCCGTTCACGCGGCCGTCGTGGGACAAGGCGCGCGCGCTGGCGGCGGATTTGCAGCGGCGCGGTGTGCTGACCAAGCTGCGCGATTCGGCGGGGCAGGATGTGGATGGTGGTTGCGGTCAGCTGCGGGCGCGGGCGCTGGATGGCGGGACGCGGCCGATCAATATTCGCAGCCGTCGTCCCCGCGAAGGCGGGGAGCCATAGACCGCGTCCGTGATCGAAACCGCAGGCCGAAGGCCTGCAAACTCAGCATGGATCTCCGCCTTCGCAGGGACGACGGTTCTTGTGGCGACTAATCAAGGCTGATGCGCAACACCGTCCCACCCGATGCAAACGGCCCTGACCGCATCGGCTCCGGCACGATGCCGTTATTGGTCACATACGCCGCATTGTCATCCCCGATAAGCGGACCAAGCCCGCGTCGGCGACGATCTTGAGGCGGCGATCCGCAAGCTGAAGGCGGAGCATGAGGGCGAGATCGAAGTCGCCGGCCCGGAGCTGGCGCACAGCCTCACCCGGCTAGGCCTGATCGACGAGTACCGGATCTGCCTGCACCCGGTCGTGCTTGGCAGCGGCAAGCCCTGTTTCGCGGGGCCGTGTCCGCCGCTGCACCTGGTGGCGCATGACCGGATGGCCGGCGATGTGATCCGCCTGACCTACGTTCCAGCTTAGACTCGCGCCACCGAAGCGGTAAAATAGGCGTTTTACCAATTCGTCCCACGCCATGACCGTCCGCACCCGTTTCGCTCCCAGCCCGACCGGCTATCTCCACCTCGGCGGCGCCCGCACCGCGCTGTATGCGTGGGCCTACGCCCGCCACTTCGGCGGCCAGTTCATCCTGCGCATCGAAGATACCGACCTGGAGCGCTCGACTCCCGAAGCCGTGCAGGCGATCCTGGACGGCATGCACTGGCTCGGCCTGGATTACGACGAGGGCCCGTTCTACCAGATGAAGCGGATGGACCGCTACCGCGAAGTCATCCTGACCATGCTGGAAGCCGGCACCGCCTACCTGTGCTACTGCTCGCCGGAACAAGTGGAAGCGATGCGCGAGCGCATGCGCGCCGCCGGCGAAAAGCCGCGCTACGACGGCACCTGGCGTCCGGAACCGGGCAAGGAGTTGCCGCCGGTGCCGGCCGGCATCAAGCCCGTGGTGCGCTTCAAGAACCCGCTGGATGGCGAGGTGACCTGGAACGATGTGGTCAAGGGCCAGATCACGATCGGCAACAAGGAGCTCGATGACCTGGTCATTGCGCGTCCGGACGGCACGCCGACCTATAACTTCTGCGTCGCGGTCGACGACTGGGACATGGGCATCACCCACGTGCTGCGCGGGGACGACCACGTCAACAACACGCCGCGCCAGATCAATATCCTGGCCGCCCTCGGCGCGCCGCTGCCGCAGTACGGCCACCTGCCGATGATCCTGGGCGCCGACGGCGAGAAGCTGTCCAAGCGCCACGGCGCCGTCAGCGTGATGGAATACCCGGCCCAGGGCTACCTGCCGGAAGCGCTGCTGAACTACCTCGCGCGCCTTGGCTGGAGCCATGGCAACGACGAGATCTTCTCGATGGAGCAGTTCACCGAGTGGTTCAACCTGGATCACCTGACCGCCTCGGCGGCCCAGTTCAACGACGAGAAGCTGGCCTGGCTGAACAACCACTACATCAAGCAGGCCGACAACGCCCGCCTGGCCGCGCTGGCGCAGCCGGTGCTGGAGCGCGACGGCGCCCGCCTGGCGTCCGGCCCGGACCTGCAGGCAGTGATCGGCCTGATGAAGGAGCGCGCCCACACGGTCAACGAACTGGCCGACGCCGCCATGCTGTTCTACCGCGAGCCGAAGGCCGACCCGGCGCTGGTGGCCCAGCACCTGACCGAGGCGGTGCGCCCGGCGCTGGCCCAGTTCGCCGAGCGCTGCAAGGCAGTGGAGTGGAACAAGGCCGCGCTGTCGGCGCTGCTCAAGGAAGTACTGGCCGCGCACGGCCTGAAGATGCCGCAACTGGCGATGCCGCTGCGCCTGGCCCTGACCGGCCAGTTGCAAACGCCTGCCATCGACGCCGTGCTGGAGCTGTTCGGACGCGCTGTCGTCGTAAATCGTATTGAAAAATTCATCTGAACACGACGATTCGCTATTTGCAGAATGCAAGAAGCACGCTATAATTTTGCTTCTTCACCGGACGGGGGTATAGCTCAGCTGGGAGAGCGCTTGCATGGCATGCAAGAGGTCAGCGGTTCGATCCCGCTTACCTCCACCACGTTGAAGAGGCAGTTTTAGCAGTCCAGGGTCCCCATCGTCTAGAGGCCTAGGACATCACCCTTTCACGGTGAGTACCGGGGTTCGAATCCCCGTGGGGACGCCAAGAATTGGCAGTAAGGCAGGTCCAGCAGTAATTGGGGGGTATAGCTCAGCTGGGAGAGCGCTTGCATGGCATGCAAGAGGTCAGCGGTTCGATCCCGCTTACCTCCACCAAGTTTTAGGTCCCCATCGTCTAGAGGCCTAGGACATCACCCTTTCACGGTGAGTACCGGGGTTCGAATCCCCGTGGGGACGCCAGGTTTTGGCAAGCAGTAGCAGAAGAAGTAAAATCCAGACAGTTTTAGGTCCCCATCGTCTAGAGGCCTAGGACATCACCCTTTCACGGTGAGTACCGGGGTTCGAATCCCCGTGGGGACGCCAGCTTAAAACCGGAGCAGACCACCGCGAACGCGCGGATAGGTGCTCCGGTTTTTCTATTGGCACGCGATTTCCATGACCCACAGCACACGCACCCTCGCCATTTTCTGCAAAGTCGTCGACAACTACGGCGATATCGGCATCTGCTGGCGCCTCGGACGCCAGATCGCGCACGAGCATGGCGTCGAGGTGACGCTGTGGGTCGACGACCTGAAAAGCTTCCAGCGCATCTGCCCGGAAGTGGTGGTGGACGCGCCGCGCCAGCTGGTGCAGGGCGTCACCGTGCTGCACTGGCAGGGCAAGGACGGCAGTTTCGCGCCGCAGGATATCCCCGACGTCGTGATCGAGTTCTTCGGCGTCGACCTGCCGCCGGCCTATGTCGAGGCGATGGCGGCGCGCGAGCCGCGTCCGGTGTGGATCAATTACGAAGGGCTGTCGGCGGAGGAGTGGGTCGAAGGCTGCCACCGGATGCCGTCGATGCATCCGCGCCTGCCGATCACCAAGTATTTCTTCTTTCCCGGCTTCACGGGCAAGACCGGCGGCTTGCTGCACGAGGCCAGGTTGCTGGCTGAGCGCGCCCGTTTCCAGCCGGCGCCTTTCCTTGCATCGCTGGGCTTGTCGCGAAACGAGATCGATGCGTTCAAGGTGTCGCTGTTCTGCTACCCGCATGCGCCTGTTGCCGAGCTGTTCGATGCCTGGGCGCAGGGTGGGCAGCCCGTAGCCTGCCTGGTGCCGGAAGGTGTCGCCGCCGGCACGGTGCGTGGCTTCCTCGGCAAGGAGCCGGTGGCCGGCGCCAGCGCCGCGCGCGGCATGCTGACCGTGCGCGTGCTGCCCTTCGTGCCGCAGCCCGACTACGACAAGCTGCTGTGGTCCTGCGACTTCAACATCGTGCGCGGCGAGGACTCGTGGGTGCGCGCGCAGTGGGCCGCCAAGCCATTCATCTGGCACATCTATCCGCAGGACGAAAACCTGCACCACAAGAAATTGCGCGCCTTCCTGCAGCGTTATGCGGACGGCATCGGGAGCCTGGAGCGCGTCGCCCTGGGCTTCAACGGCGCCTGCACGGAAGCCGATTGGCCGGGCGCCTGGCAGGCTTTGCTGGATGACTTCCCGGGCCTCGTTTCGCGCGCCAAAACCTGGGAACGCGAGATGTTGGAAAACGGCGACCTGGTCAGCAATTTGCTCTCTTTCGCGGGGTCTCTCCGGTAGGCTGCCTGCGAAAAACATGGTATGATGCCCGGTTACTGCAACCTTCTCTTAAAGACGCATACACCCTATGAAACCCGCAAAAGAAATTCGTGTTGGCAACATCATTATGGTTGACGCCAAGCCCTTCATCGTGCTGCGTTCCGACGTCAATGGTTCGAGCCGCACGGGCTTCACGTACAAGTGGAAGATGAAGAATCTCCTGACCAACGCACCGCTGGAAAACGTGTTCCGCGGCGATGACAAGTTCGACGTCGTGGTCCTGGACAAGAAGCCGGTGACCTACTCGTACTTCGCCGACCCGCTGTACGTCTTCATGGACGAAGAGTACAACCAGTACGAAATCGAAGAAGAAAACCTGGGTGACGCGCTGCACTACCTGAAAGACGGCATGGAGTGCGAGGCAGTGTTCTACGACGGCAAGGCGATCTCGGTCGAACTGCCGACCATCATCGCGCGCCAGGTGGTCTACACCGAGCCGGCCGTGAAGGGCAACACCTCGGGCAACGTGCTCAAGGACGCCAAGATCGAAAACGCGATCGAAGCCAACGCCCACATCGTGCAAGTGCCGCTGTTCGTCAGCAACGACGACGTCATCGAAATCGACACCCGTACCAACGAGTACAAGCGCGTCGTGCGCGGCTGATTTGCTGCGACTTGCCGGCTTCGCGCCGGCGACAAACGAAAAGCACGCCAGGTTAGCCTCGCGTGCTTTTTTGTTAGCTCTAATGCTCAAAGGGAACGACGGACAGGGAATTCCGAACGGAATCATTTTGCTGTTATCCTGTCGCCTTCCAACTGAGGGAGGACCGCAATGGATCGCAGGGATTTCGTTCGAATCGGACTGGCAGCGGGCGCCATGGCAAATGTGGCGCAGGCGGGCGCGGCCAGCGTGCCAGCCTCTGCCGGCGGCTTGCTGGATGCCGGCGTCGCTGAACAACAGGCCGCCCTGCGCGCCGGCAAGCTGACCTCGCGGACCCTGGTGTCGCAATACCTGGCCCGCATCGCCGCGCTCGACAAGGCCGGCCCGAAGCTGCATTCCGTCATCGAGCTCAACCCCGACGCGCTCGCCATCGCCAGCGAGCTGGACCGCGAACGCGCGGCCGGCAAGCTGCGCGGGCCGCTGCACGGCATTCCCGTGCTCATCAAGGACAATATCGCCACCGCCGATCGCATGTGCACCACGGCCGGTTCGCTGGCGCTGGAAGGCGTGCGCGCCAGCCGCGACGCCCATGTGGCCGAGAAGCTGCGCGCGGCCGGCGCCGTCATCCTCGGCAAGACCAACCTGTCCGAGTGGGCCAATATGCGCTCGACCCATTCCGTCAGCGGCTGGAGCGGCCGCGGCGGGCTGACCAGGAATCCCTATGCCCTCGACCGCAACACCAGCGGATCGAGCTCCGGCTCGGCATCGGCGATGGCGGCCGGCCTGGCCACGCTCGCGATCGGCACCGAGACCGACGGCTCGATCGTGTCGCCGTCCTCTACCTGCGGCATCGTCGGCATCAAGCCCACGCTCGGGCTGGTCAGCCGCAGCGGCATCATCCCGATCGCCCATTCGCAGGACACGGCCGGCCCGATGACGCGCAGCGTGGCCGATGCCGCATTGCTGCTGGCCGCGATCGCCGGCAGCGACGCCGGCGACCCCGCGACCCAGGACGCACGCGCCGCCGACTACGCCGCCGCGTTGCGCAAGGATGGGCTACATGGGAAGCGCATCGGCGTCGCGCGCAACTTCTTCGGCAGCAATGACGCGGTGGACGCGATCATCGACAAGGAGCTGGCCGTGCTGCAGGCGCAGGGCGCGGTGCTGGTGGACGTGGAAGTGCCGAACATCGACAAGTACAACGACACCGAAACCACGGTGCTGCTGTACGAATTCAAGCCGGACCTCGCGGCCTGGCTGGACAATTACGCGCCGCACGCGCCGGTCAAGAACATGAGCGACCTGATCGCCTTCAACAAGCAGCACGCCGCCAGCGAGATGCCGCATTTCGGGCAGGAGCACCTGGTGGCCGCGGAAGGCAAGGGCGGGCTGGACAGCAGCGAATACAAGGAAGCGCTGGCCAACAACCTGCGCTTCTCGCGCGAGGAAGGCATCGACAAGGTGCTGCGCGAGCACAGCCTGGATGCGCTGGTCGCGCCGACCGGCGGCCCGGCCTGGCTCACCGACTATATCAACGGCGACCATTACGGCGGCAGCTTCTCGTCGCCGGCCGCGGTGGCGGGCTATCCGCACATCACGGTCCCGGCCGGCTACACGCATGGACTGCCGGTGGGCATCTCCTTTGTCGGCGGGGCATGGAGCGAGGCGACGCTGATCGCCATGGCTTACGCCTACGAGCAGGCAACCCTGCACCGGCGCGCGCCGACCTTCCCGGCAACGGTGAACCTGAGGCTGGCCTAGCCGGCGCGGGCCTTGGCCTTGGCGAACACGGGACTCCACAGCGGGTGGCCGCGTTCGCCCGGCGCCAGGTCGAAGTTCGGGTCGAGCTTCAGCGCTTTCTCGAAGGCTTGCTGGCATTGCGCCGCACGGTTGGTGAGGCAATAGCTGAAGGCCGTGTACTTGAGCGCGGTGACGCGCATGCGCAGCGGGCCGTTGGCGACTTCGGGCGACGACAGCCGGCGGATGGCGGCGTTGTAGTCGCCGTTTTCATACAGGCGGATGCCTTCGCGCAGGGCTTGGGTGTCGCCGGCCGGGGGCGGGTAAGCCGGGGCCGCGCTTGGCGCGGGTGTTGGCGCGGGCGCCGGGGGCGGCGCTTTTGCGAGCACCGCTTCGGCGCGCGGGTGTGGCTTCGCGGGCGTGCTGGCGAAGTAGGGCGACAGGTCGGCACAGCCGGCCAGCAGGCTCAGGCAGCAAGCAAAGCGCAGGGCAAGTTTCACGTTCATCCGGCCATCTTCCTCATTCCGTGAAGTCCACTTCGATCTGCCCGGTACCGTGGTTGATCGAATGGACCTTGACGATGCGTGCGCCAAGTTCCGGGTTGACCACGCGCACCGTATGATTCCCTGGGGGCAGGGTCAGGACCTTGAGCGGCGGACTGACGCCGCGTTCGCTGCCGTTGACGTAGACCCTGCCCCAGGGCTTGATGAACAGCTTGTAACTGGTGGTGCCGGGCTTGGCGACGCGCTCCCGCGCGGGCGCCGCCACAGCGGCCTGGGGCGGCGCGGGTGGCGCCTCGGATGCGGCCTTCGGCGCCGCGGACTGCGCGATGATCGCGGGCTGCCCGGCGGATGTTTGCGGCGTCGGCACTGCCTCTGGCTTGCTGGACGGCGGCGCCGGTTCCGGCGCGGCGCCGGGCAGCGTGAGCACGATGTTTTCCTCGCTCGAGGTATCGCGCAACATCATCCAGTATGCCGACGCGGCGCCCATCAGCACGACGGCGGCAAGCCCGATCAGCGTCCAGCGCATGCCCTTGCCCATGCTCGCCAGTTTACCGGGACGCGGCAGGTTGGCCGCTTGCATGTAGACAGGATTAATTGCCGGAGTACCAAGCGCGGGACCGAGGGCGACAATGCCGAGCAGGTTGCGCAGGTCGGCAATGGTTTGCGGCCGTTCGGCCGGGTCGGCAGCGGCGCACTGGTCGACCGCGGTGACGAGCGAGTCGCTATAGCCCGGCAGGCCGCGCTTGCGCAGCGACATGGACGGGACTTCCTCTTGCGTGATGGCGTAGTGGATGAGCTGGCCCAGCGCCTGCACGTCGGCCGCTTCGCCGGGTTCAGGTGCGCCGGGCGCGGCCGGGGCCAGCGCGGGGTCGTTGTGCTCGTCGAGGAAGACCGTGTCCGCCGAGATGGGCGCATGGCCGCGCTGCAGCGCGTGCGCGCGTTCCAGCTCCTGCAGGACCTGGCGGAAGATTTTGCGGCACCAGACTTCGCTCACGACGTCTGGCTGCTGCGACACCACATCGCGCACCGGGCGCGCCAGCGCGGGAACCGCATTTGTGCTTGGACTGGTCATCATTGCAAAGGCCCCTTAGTCCTTGCAAATAATGCCAGATTCAGTCCCGCTGCGTCTGTGAGTTACTCAACCGTGCGTGCCTAAGCGGCGAGCAGCCGCATGCGGAAATGGCGTCCCTTGATGGCGCCGAATTCGCCGCCGAGCGGGGCGTTTTTCGACAGGCGTTCGAGTGCCTGTCCGGCCACCTCGCGCGCGACCGCGACGTAGCTGGTGAACTGCGTGATGTTGATCTTGCCGACCTGTTCGCGCGTGAGGCCCGCGTCGCCGGTCAGCGCGCCGAGCAGGTCGGCGGGGCGCAGCTTGTCCTTCTTGCCGCCGGCGATGCACAGCGTGAGCATCGGCGCCGGCGCGGGCGGCGTGTCCACGGGTGGCGGCAAGGGCTGCCAGTCGGCCGTTTCGCCGCTGGCGTTTTCCAGCTGCGCCACCCACTTCTTGTCGCGGCTGGTGCACAGGGTCAGCGCGAGGCCGGTGGCGCCGGCGCGGCCGGTGCGGCCGATGCGGTGCACGTAGACTTCGGGATCGGGCGTCATGCCGGCGTTGATGACGACATCGAGGTCCGCGATATCGAGGCCGCGCGCGGCGACGTCGGTGGCGACCAGCACCGATACGGTGCGGTTCGAGAACAGCAGCAGGATCTCGTCGCGCTCGCGCTGTTCGAGTTCGCCGTACAGCGCGCGCACCGCGAAGCCGCGCTCGTGCAGCAGGTCGGCCAGTTCCTGGCAATGTACGCGCGTGTTGCAGAACACGATGGCGGATCCCGGCGGCTGGTTGCCCAGCAGCGTGGCCACGGCGTCATCGCGCGACTCGAACGGCACTTCGTGGAAACGCTGCTCGATGCGCGGCCTGGTGGGCGCGGCATCGACCACGATCTCGACCGGGTCGCGCAGCAGTTCGCTGGTGGCGGCGCGGATGTCGTCCGGATAGGTCGCCGAGAACAGCAAAGTCTGGCGCCACTGGGGGCAGTCGCGCGCGACGGCGGCGATGTCGTCGTAGAAGCCCATGTCGGTCATGCGGTCCGCTTCGTCCAGCACCAGCACCTGCACGCGCTTGAGATCGAGCGTGCGGCGCGCCAGGTGGTCGCGCACGCGGCCCGGCGTGCCGACCACGATGTGGGCGCCGTGTTCGAGCGAGGCCGCCTGCGGGCGCAGCGCGACGCCGCCGGTGAGCGTGAGGATCTTGATGTTGCCGACGCCGCGCGCGAGGCGGCGCAGCTCCTGCGCGACCTGGTCGGCCAGTTCGCGGGTGGGGCACAACACCAGTCCCTGCACCGCGAACAGCGTCGGGTTCAGGCGGTTCAGCATGCCGATGCCGAAGGCCGCGGTCTTGCCGCTGCCGGTGTGCGCCTGCACGATCAGGTCGCGGCCTTCGAGCGCGGGCGGCAGGCTTGCGGCCTGCACCGGCGTCATCGACTTGTAGCCGAGCGTGTCGAGGTTGGCGAGGAAGCGCGCGTCGAGCGCGAGTGCGGAAAAGGGAGTGGTCATGGGCTGGCCTTTCAGGCCGGGGCCCAGACGGGCAGGCCGGTCAAATCGAGATTGTCGTCACGCTTCCACACGGGCAGGCCGGTGGCATCGGTTTCGTCGAGCAGTTCGAGCTGCTCCTGCTTGAGCGCGGCCCGGCGCGGACGCGGCGCGAGCTTCTTCGGCTCGGCCGGCAGCGGTGGCGGCGCAAAGGCCTCCTCGAAGCCCGGCAAGTCGATCGTCGCGTTGTCTTTCTTGTCTCTCATGCGCTGGGCCAGAAAACAAAAGCCCGGCTGCAGGAGTCGGGCTTGTTCCGTAAATCTGGTTGCGGGGACAGGATTTGAACCTGTGACCTTCGGGTTATGAGCCCGACGAGCTGCCAGACTGCTCCACCCCGCGTCTGATGCATGGATTGTATCGCGTCCGGGCTGCCGGCGCAAATCGGATTGGCTCTACGCCGCCGCGCGCAGCCGCCACAGCGACGTCACTTCGCGCGAACGCGCCGCGTGCAGTGGATCGCCGGCGTCGAGCACCTTGCCGTGCACCGGACGCGTGTCGTGGCGCGCCGCCACGTCGAGCCCCGCGTCCGCGATCCATCCGAGCAGCTGCTCGCGCGTGCGCAGGCCAAGGTGCTCGGCGAGATCCGACAGGATCAGCCAGCCTTCGCCCTGCGGCTCCAGGTGCGCGCCCAAACCGTTGAGGAAGGACTTGAGCATGCGGCTATCCGGGTCGTAGATCGCACATTCGATCGAGGAACTGGGTTTGCCCGGCAACCAGGGCGGATTGCAGAGCACCAGCGGTGCGCGGCCTTCCGGAAACAGGTCGGCCTTCACCGGCTCGACCTGCCCGGTGAGCCCGAGCCGCGCGATGTTCTCGCGTGCGCAGCCGAGCGCGCGCTCGTCCATGTCGGTGGCAATCACGCGTTGCACGCCGCGCCGCGCCAGCAGGGCCGCGAGCACGCCGGTGCCGGTGCCGACATCGAAAGCGAGCTTGCCGGCGCCGGCCGGCAGGGGAGCTTGCGCGACCAGTTCGACGTATTCGCCGCGCACCGGCGAGAACACGCCGTACCACGGATGGATGCGCGCATCCAGCGCGGGAATGGGCACACCCTTGCGGCGCCATTCGTGCGCGCCGATCACGCCCAGCAGTTCGCGTAGCGAGACCACCATCGGCAATTCGGCCTGGTCGCCGTAGGCTTCAAGGCAGGCTTCGCGCACATCGGGCGCGCGCCGCAGCGGGATCGTGCAGCCGGCGTCGATCGGGATCAGCAGCATCGCCAGCGTTCTTGCGCGCTGCAGCTGCGCCAGGCGATGGCGGTGGAACTGTTCGGTGGGCGTGGCGGGCGCCTTCGGCTTTTTGTGCTTGCCGCGTTTGTTCTCGATGCGGCGCACCAGCGCCTGCAGCAGCTGGCGCGCGTTCTGGTAATCGCCGCGCCACAGGAGGCCGGTGCCGTCCAGCGCGTGGCGGTAGGCCACGTCCGCCGGCATGGTGTCGTCGGCCAGCACCACGTTCTTCGGAACCGGCCAGCCGCTTTCGGAATGCCATGCGGCCGAGCGTTCCTCGCCGTGCTCGATCCAGTGGATGGGCGCGTTCATGTCAGTGATGGTGGTGCCAGTCGATGCCGCCGGAGGCGAGGAAGGACTGGACCGCGGCCGGTTCGCCGGTGGCGTGCAGCTTGACCTCGCCGCAGTCGCACACGCCGAAGTAGGGCTGGATGTGCGAGCAGGCGGACACTTTCTGCAGCTGGACCTTGACGGGCTTGGCGCACTTGGCGCACTTGAAGGTCAGGAAGCGGGCGGGTTTATTCATGATAGGCGGGCGGGATGCGGCAAAGCCGCGATTGTAGCACCCGCTACTGCACCGAGATGGCGCTGGCCCCGCCGCCCGCCGGCCGCACCACGATCTTGGCCGCGATCCGCTCGGTCATCTCGTGCACATGCGAGATCACGCCGACCTTGCGGCCCTGCGCCTGCAGCGCGTCCAGCGCTTCCATCGCCACGCCCAGCGTGTCGCTATCCAGGCTGCCGAAGCCCTCGTCGATGAACAGCGACTCGACCTTGACGCGATTGGACGACAGCGAGGCCAGGCCCAGCGCGAGCGCCAGCGACACCAGGAAGCTCTCGCCGCCGGACAGCGAATTGACCGGGCGGACCTCGCCGCCCATGTCCTGGTCGCGCACCATCAGCGCGAGCGACGGCCCGGTGGGGTGGACCACGCGCTCCAGCCGGTAGCGGCGCGCCAGCTGCGAGAGGTGGCGGTTGGCGTAACCGAGCAGCACGTCGAGCGTGAACTGCTGGGCGTAGTTGCGGAACTTCTTGCCGTCGCTGGATCCGATCAGTTCGGACAGCCTGGCCCACTTGCGTTCGATCGCTTGCTGCTGTTCGATCCCGGCCAACAGCGCCTGGCCCTGCACGCGCCGTTCGTCGTCCTGGGCGGCTTGCAGGCGCAGCGCGGCGGCCTGCTCATGCTGGCCGGCGCGTTCGCGCTCGACGGTTTCGAGCGCCGCGCCGACTTGTTCGGCGTCCGGGTAGCCGCCGGCCGGTGCGCTGGCGGCGTGCAGGTCGCGCTGGGCGCTGCGTTCGGCGAGCACGGTGGCGGCGGCAGCAAGCTGGGTCTCCAGCTGCTGCAGCGCCTCGCGTTCGCGCGCGAGCTCTTCGTGGCTGACGGACAGCAGCTTGGCCAGCGCAGCGCGGTCGGGGATGGGATCGAGGTCGTCGCCGCTGTGGGTGTACTTGTCGAGCCAGGCGGCCAACTTGTCGTCGATCTGTTCGGTGTCCGAGCGCAGGGTGGTGCAGCGGGCGTCGGTTTGCTGCAGCGATGCCTGCACCGCCGCTTCGCGCTGGGCCGCTTCGGCGTTCGCCTGCTGGCGGGCGGCAAGCGCGGCGCGCGCCTGTTCGACCGCGTTGGCGAGGGCCTGCTCGACCTGCTGCACCTTCATGCCTTCCCACAGCGTGGCGCGCTCGCGCTGCTTGTCCTTCACCTGTAGGTCGGCGCGAGTGAACTCGGCGCGCGCCGTTGCGGCGGCGCGCGCGGCATGGGCGGCATGCTCGGTCGCGGCGGACACTTGGACGTCGAGTGTCGCGATGTGTGCCGCGAGACTCACCAGCCGTTCCGATTGGACACGCCATGCGCTGGCATGGGCGGCGCATGCGCGGCGGTATGCTGCCGGGTCCTCGCGCCAGTTGGACTGCCAGCCGTCGCCGTCGGCCTGCGACAGCGGCTCGTCCAGCTCCTCCAGTAGCGCAGCCAGGGCGCCGGCGGCGGCTTCACGCCGGGCTTGCAGCGCCGTGCTGTCGGCATGCAGGCGCGCGGCCTGGTCGGCTTCCGTTTGCGCCAGCTGCAGCAGGCGTGCGTGTTCGGCGCGTGCGGCGTCGCAGGCTTGCTGGGCTGCGTCGCGCGCCTTGGCCGCCGCATGTGCGGCCTGCTCGCGGATGTCGAGGGAGGCGGCCTGCTCCTTGATTTCGCGCGACTGCTCTTCCAACCATGCTTCGCGATTGTCGGCTGCCGGGGCGTTCCGGTCCCAGGCCTGCGCGAGTTCGGCCACAGCGGCCGCGAGGTCGCTGCGTTCGGCGTCGAGCGCGGCCAGGCGCTGCGTGGCGCTGTCGGCGGCCTGGCGCTGCGCTGCCTGTGTCGACAGGTTGGCCTGCAATGCGCCGCGCGTGCGATCGACTTCGGCACGCAAGCCGTCCAGCAGCGCGTGCAGGCGTGGATCGGTGTGGCGGTAGGGATGGTCGGCGCCGCCGCACACGGGGCAGGGCGCATCGTCGCTCAATTGGGCGCGCAGTTGTTCGACGCTGTCGGCGCAAGCCAGTTCGGCGCCTGCCAGCATCCGTTCGGCCTGCGCCGCCGCTGCGGCAAGGCTGTCGTGATCCCGTGCGGCGGCGGTGAGCGCCTTTGCCGCTTCGTCCCGCGCCGAACTCGTGGCCGCATGCTGGACGTTGGCCTGTTCGAGGCGGCGCGCGGCCTCGGACCACCGCGCCCACAGTTTTTCCAGCGCGGTCACTTGTTCGCGGCGCTGGTCGATTTGCTGGCGTTCGGCGCGCAGGGCCGCCAGATCAAAGGCGCCAAGTGAATCGGCTGCCTGCTGGAGGCTGGATTCATGATCGCGCAGCGTCGCCTGTGCCGCTTGTGTCGCCTGCGCGGATTGCTGCGACCGTGCCGCCGCGCCGCGCGAGGCCGCATCGGCGGCGCGCAGCGAGACGTCGAGAGCAGCGTCATCGTGCGCGGCCTGCACTGCCTGCGACAGCAGCCGCTCCCAGCGGTCCCAATGCATGGCCAGCTGCTCGTGGCGCGCGTGCGCAGCCAGCCAGTTTCCGCTGTCCTGGTGTGCGTTGCGCGCCTCGTCGAGCTGGGTGCGCCGTGCCGACAGGGCCTCTTCGGCTTGCACCGAGGCGTTGGTGGCGGCATCCAGCGCGGTCGCCGACTGGTCGCGCGCCGGCAGCAGGGCGGCAATCGCGGCGTCGAGCTCCTTGGCCTTGTCGATCGCGGGCGCCGCATCGCGCTGCGCTGCCTGCGCTTCGGCGAGCGCGCGTCCCGCCTGTTCAAGCGCGGCCTCAAGGTGCCGGCGTCCGGCGAGCAGCGCGTCGAATTCCTGCTGCAGCTTGGCGCGCGCGTGCACGGCCTGCGCCAGTTCGCGCGCCAGGCGGTCGCTTTCCGCGAGCAGCGGGCGGGCCGGCTGCACCGCTTCCAGCGTCGCGAGGCGGCGCCGGCGCTCGCCAGCGGCATCGAGCAGCGCGCGATGGGATGCCAGCGCCTCCTCGGCCTGCTTCACATTGCGCCGCAGCTTGGCCAGCTCCTCGTGCCAGCGCCGCTGTTGTTCGAGCAGCGCGCGGCGCGCATCGACCTCGGCCAGCGCCAGTTCGGCCTGCGCCTTTTGCGCATCGAGTTCAGCGCGCGCCTCGGCCGGCAGCGGAGCCTGCATGGCCAGCTTATCGGTCAGCATCCGCAGCGCGTCCTGCTCGCGCCTGGCGCGTTCGAAAGCGCGGCGCGACATGTCGCTGTAGACCACGCTGCCGGTCAGCGTTTCCAGCAGTTCGCCGCGCTCGTTCTCGTCAGTCTTGAGGAAAGCCGAGAACTCGTTCTGCGCCAACAGCACGGCGCGCGTGAACTGTTCGAAGGAGAGCCCCACGCGCTGCGCAATTTCGGCGGCGGCCTCCGAATTGGTGCGGCCCACCTGGGCCATCTCCGGCAGCTGGTGCAGCGTGACCGAGGCCGGCTGCAGCGGCCCGCCCGGCTTGTTGCGCGAGCGCCGCACGGCCCAGCGCGCGCGGTAGCGCAAGCCATCGCTGCCGGCGAAATCGACTTCGGCATAGCCCTCGGCGGTGCCGCGCCGCAGCAGGTTGCGCGGGTCGACCGTGGATACCGGTTCACCGTTCACGTCCGGCAGGGAGCTGGCGCGCGGCCCGGTCTTGGGCAGGCGCGGGGTGGTGCCGTAAAGCGCGAGGCATAGTGCATCGAGCAGGGTGCTCTTACCGGCGCCGGTCGGCCCGCTGATCGCGAACAGGCCGCTCGAGGCCAGCGGTTCGGACTCGAAATCGACGCTGAATTCGCCCGCCAGCGAGGCCAGGTTGCGGCCCGCGATGCGCAGGATCCTCATGCCTGTGCGTCCTCCAGCATCAGCTCGGCGAAAGCCTCGACCTGCTCCTGCGGCGCTTCCTCGCCGTAGCGCTGTGCGTACAGGCGCCGGAAGATATCGTCCGGCTTGAGCTGCGCGAGCTGGTCGAGCGTCAGCGCGTCGTCGGCCGGCGCGGCGGTCGTGATCCGGCGGGTCGGCTCGATTTTCGCGAGGCGCACCGGCTTGCCCGCGAGCGCCGCTTCGACCTGCGCGCGCAGGCCGGGCTCGGGGCCGTCCAGCATCACCCGCACTTCAAGATAGGGCCGGGCGTGCTGCGGCTGTTCGGGCAGTTCGAGCGCCTCCAGCTGCGCCAGCACTTCGGACAACGGCGCCGGCGCCTCCGGCACGCGCAGCAGTTCGACGGCGCGCGGCACGGGAATCGGCGTCACCGCCGCCGCGCGGGCGCCATCGAGGTCGATGCGCAGGACCTGGTGCTTGTAGTTCACCTCGGAGAACGACAGTGGCAGCGGGCTGCCGCAGTAGCGCAGGTGCTCCTGTCCGCCTACGCGCTGCGCCAGGTGCAGGTGGCCGAGCGCGGCGTAGGCCAGCGCGGCGTCGAACATCGAAGCCGGCAGCGCGTCGGCGCCGCCGATGACGATGCGGCGCTCCGAATCCTGCGAGGGCTCGCCGCCGACCATGTGGCAGTGGCCCATCGCGATGATCGCCTGGCCCTCGGCGCAGCGCCCGCGCGCGATGTCGAAGGCCTGGCGGTACAGCGCCGCAATGCCGTTCAAGTAAGGATCGCCGTCGCCCTCGATGCGCGGCACGTCGCCCGGACGCAGGAAGGGCACCGCCATGCACCAGGCCTTGACCGCGCCATCGCGGCCGGTGAGCGGGACCAGCAGCCGCCCGGCGTCGATCTCGCCGTCCGGCTTGCGCGCCACGCTGCCGACGACCGTCGCGCCGTGCACCTGCAGCAGCGGCGAGGGCGCTTCCAGCCGGCCTGGCGAATCGTGGTTGCCGGCGATGATCACCACTTGCAGCCAGGGCGCGCGCTCGCGCGCCTGCTGCAGGAAGCGGTAAAGCTGCCGCTGCGACTGCGCCGACGGATTGGCGTTGTCGAACACATCGCCCGCGACCAGCAGCACGTCGGCCTGTTCGGCGACGATGGTCTCGACCAGCCAGTCGAGGAAGCACTGGTGCTCCCAGGAGCGGTCGTAGTTGTGCAGGGTCTGGCCGAGGTGCCAGTCGGAGGTGTGCAGCAGGCGCATGGAAATCGTGGCTCGATGTGGGCGGCGCTACTATAGCTCAGCCGTTCCCCATGCGCCGAGAAAAATCGCCGGGGATTGATCGAACGTCATTAGAATGCTGGCATGAGCGAACTGACCCTTTCGATGAGCGCCGCGCGCGCCCTCCACCTGCAGGCACAGCGCATGCTGCGGCCACCGCGCCGCAAGGCCACCAAGGCCGATGTGCTGGACACGATCCGGCACATGGGCATGCTGCAGATCGATACCATCCACGTGGTCGCGCGCAGTCCCTACCTCGTGCTGTGGAGCCGTCTGGGCGACTACCGGCCCGAATGGCTGGACCAGCACCTGGCCGAGGGCAGCTTGTTCGAATACTGGGCGCACGAGGCCTGCTTCCTGCCGATCGAGGACTATGGCCTGTACCGCCACCGCATGCTCGATCCGTCCGCGATGGGCTGGAAGTATTCGGAGACCTGGATGCGCGAGCGCGCCGCCGACGTCAAGCGCGTGATGGACCACATCCGCACGCACGGCCCGGCGCGCTCCTCGGATTTCGAGCGCACCGACGGGCAGGGCGGCGGCTGGTGGGAGTGGAAGCCGGAGAAGCGCTCGCTCGAAGTGCTGTTCACGGCGGGCGCGCTGATGATCGCGCGGCGCCACAACTTCCAACGCATCTATGACCTGGCCGAGCGCGTGCATCCGACGTGGCACGACAGCCAGATGCCGGCGCTGGACGAGGTGCGCCGCCAGTTCGTGCTGCGCACGGTGCGCGCGCTCGGGCTGGCGCGCGCGGCCTGGATCCCCGACTACCACCGCACCAAGCGCCCGCATCCCGATCCGGCCGCGCTGGCGGCGCGCGGCGAGCTGCTGTGCGCGCGGGTCGAGGGCTGGGATGATCCGGTCTACCTCCATCCTGAGCTGGAAGACGCCGCGCACCAGGCAGCGCGCGGCGAACTGGCGCCCACCCTGACCACGCTGCTGTCGCCCTTCGACCCGATTGTGTGGGACCGCAGGCGCGCACTCGACCTGTTCGGCTTCGATTACCGGTTGGAGTGCTACACGCCGGCCGAAAAGCGGCGCTACGGCTACTTCACGCTGCCGCTGCTGCGGCGCGGCGCGCTTGTCGGCCGCATCGACGCCAAGGCGCACCGGCGCGAGGGCGTGTTCGAACTGAAGGCGGCGATGCTGGAGCCGGGCGTGCGCGCGAGCGAGCGTTTCGCCAGCGACATCGCGGGCGCCCTGGTCCGCTGCGCCCGTTGGCATGGCTGCGAGCAGGTCGCGGTCGGCCCCGCCGAGCCGGCCGCGTTCGCCATCCAGCTGCAGGGCGCGCTGGGGGATGCTTCCATGCCGAAAGGAAAGTTCGCCGCCTGATAGTTTTGTCGCTTGGCAATCCTGTTGTGCCCGCCCCACACTGTCACAAGTGCGGCACGATTGATAAGAAATGTGCCACACTGGCCGTCCGCCTTTGCGTTAAATCAAACACAACGGTGGGAGGCTCTTTAAACTGTTAGTTCCCAGGGGCCGATGACAAGAATAAAATTCTCACAGGCCTGTTCAAAACGACATTCCCAGCCAGGTATCTCCCGCACGTCGGGGCGGTGCTTGCGTTGGCGAAACGATTCTGAGAGGAGACACGATGTTAACTGCGACATACACGCTGGTGGCACTGTCGGTCGAACAAACGAGTGTCCGAACCAGCCTGCAAGCCCTCCAGAAATTGCTCCAAACAAATTTCCGAGAGCAAACGAAGCTGTCGCAGATGCAAATCGACGTGGCCTGCGACACCATCCGTGGCTTGTACGACAGCTGCCATTGGCGCAAGCTCGACAAATTCCTCATTCCCGCCGTGCGCCGCGCCGGCGATGGCGCTGACGGCTTGCTCGACCAGCTCGACGCGCTCAGCCAGGCCGCCGCGGACGCCATGGCCGCGGCCCTGCGCATTGTCGAGACCGCCGAGCCCGACGGCGGAGGCGTGGCCCAGTTCTGTGGCGCCCTCGAACTATTTTGCGCCGCCTTGCTCGAACGGCTGGAGCGCGAGGAGCGCGAGCTCTTTCCCGTGGCCGGCAGCGTGATCTCGGGCGAGGACTGGTTCGCGATCGCCAACCAGATGCTGGCCCACGACGCCTACCAGCAGGAAAGCCGCAACGGCGAAGGGCCGCCGCGCACCGGCCGTGGCGTCGTGCCCCGCGCCGAGCGCAGCCATCGCGTCGGGCCGCGGGTCAGCTACGCGCACTGAGCCGCAGCCGGCCCGCGCACGCCGCCGGCCGGCCCGCCAAGGCCCCGCATCGTTCTTTGTTATGATGGGGGTTTTGGAAGTGCGACTCCATCATGTTCGAGTTTCTGTTCAAGCGTCCGGGAGAAAACAAGCCCGGCGACGAGCCCGCCGCGCAGTCTGGGCAGGCCGAGCAGCAAACGGCCGCACCCGCAACTCCCCAGCGTGCGCTGCAGGCCGACAAGCTTCGGCAAATCAATGGCGACGAAACGGCCGCCGCCGACTTCATTCTTCAATGCGAATTCTCCGAACTGCGGCTGGCCGCCGCCGAGTTCGTCCATACGCCGGCGCAGCTCGAACGCGTGCGCGCCGCGATGCGCAATACCGACCGCCGCGTGGCCAAGCTGATGCAGGCCCGGCTCGAAGCGATCCGCCACGACGAATCCGAACAGCGCCGCGCGCAGGCCGCCATCGAGCAGGCCAGGGCGCTGCTGCAGGACGAGCTGCTCACGCCCAACCATGTCGCTGAGCTGGACCGCAACTGGTCGGTGATCGCCGCACCCCAGCTGGCCGGCGAATTCGAGACCATCCGCGCCCAGCTCGGCCAGCGGCTGGAAGCGCAGGTCACGCTGCAGCGCGCGATGCGCGACCGGCTGGCGGCGCTGCGTGCGCTGGAGTCGGGCGGCCTGCCCGCCGACGAGCTGCGCGCGCGCCTTGCGCAACTGGGACAGGAGCAGGAGACCGCGCTCGCCGCGGGCGAGCAGGCAGCGCTGCCGCGCGCGCTGACGTCGGAATTCGCCAACGAGCACGCGCGCATCGCGGCCGGCCTCGCGACCCTGGAAGAAGGGCAATCCGCACTGGCGGCGCGCGACAAGCAGCTGCAAGAATGGCAGGCCGCCGCGCCCGCCACGCTGGATGCCGACGCGCTGCGCAAGGCCTGGCACAAGCTTCCGGCGGCGCCGCGCGCTGCCCAGGCGGACGAGCAGCAGCAACGCTTCGAGGCGCTGCTGGCCGGCCTGCCGCAAGCCGAGCGCAAGCCGAAGGAGCCGCAGCCGCAAGCGCAGCCGGCCGCCGCACCGAAACCGCGCAAGGGCGCCGACCAGCATTTCCTCGGCACGGTCGATGCGCTGGAAGCGGCGTTGCTGGCCGGCTCGCTGGGCACCGCCGCGGAGCTGGACAAGCAGCTGCGCGAAAGCCGCGACAAGGGCATGCGCCTGACGCAGCCGCAGGCCGACCGCCTGGCGCACGTGCGCGCTGAGCTGAAGCGCCTGTCCGACTGGGCGCGCTGGGGCGGCAACGTCTCGCGCGAAGAACTGATCAAGGCCGCCGAGACCCTGCGGGCGCAGCAGCTGCCGATGAGCGACCTGGCCAGGAAGGTGGGCAGCCTGCGCGAACGCTGGAAGGCGCTCGACGGCAGTTCCGGCGCGGCGCCGCGCAGCCTGTGGGAGCGTTTCGACGCCGCCTGCAGCGCCGCCTACGCGCCGGCCGCGGCCCACTTCCGGCACCAGGCCGACGAACGCCACGCCAACGCCGCGCGCGGCCAGGCCCTGCTCGACGAGGCGCGCGCCGAAATTGGCAAGCTGGAATCGGGCGAAACCGACTGGCGCCACGTGGCCGGCACCGTGCAGCGCCTGCGCGCCGCGTGGAGCCACCTCGGCGCCATTGACCGCAAGGAGAAGAAGCGCCTCGACCACGAATTCGCCGATGTGCTCAACACCCTGCAAGGCCCGCTGGGCGAGCAGCGCCGTGCCGAGATGGCGCGCCGCGAGGAGCTGATCGATGAAGTGACGGCGCTCGATCCGCACAACCGCCATGTGGTCGACACGCTGCGCGAGATCCAGCACCGCTGGCAGGAGCATGCGCGCGCGCTGCCGCTCGAACGCAAGGACGAGCAGGCGCTGTGGCAGCGCTTCCGCGCCGCCTGCGACGCGCTGTTCAACAGCCGCAAGGAGAGCGCGCACGCGCTCGACGTCGAACGCCGCGAGCACGAATCGGCCAAGGCCGCGATCTGCACCCGGCTGGAGGCGGCCGCCGCCGACGCGACCCCGGCCAGCGCCAGCAAGCTGCTGCGCGATGCCGCCGCCGAGTGGCATGCGGCCGGCCCGGTGCCGCGCGCGCACGAAGCGCGGCTCGAAAAGCGCTACCACGACGCGATCGCCCTGGTGCAGCACCATGCCGACACCGCGCGCCGCGCCGCCGGCATGGCCCAGGCCAGCGCGCTGCGCGACCGCCTGCGCCTGGTGCACGAGCTGGAAGCGGCCATCGCCGCCCCGGCCATCGATGCATCGGCCACCGACTGGCAGGCGCCGTGGGACGCGCTGCCACCGGTCGCCGCCGATGACGAGCGGGTGCTGCGCGAACGCTTTGGCGCCGCGCTGGCCGCCACGGCCGGCCCGGAACGCGAAGCCTACGCCCGCCTGCTGGAGCAGAATCGGCCCCGCCTGTTGCAAGATTTGCTCCGTCTTGAGATCATTGCCGGCGTCGACAGCGGACCCGAGTTCGCGCGCGAGCGGCTCAAGCTGCAGGTGGAAGTGCTGCAGTCCTCGCTCAAGTCTGGCCACCGGCCGGCCACCACGGCCGCCGAATTGCGCCAGCTGTGCGCGCTCCCGGCGCTGGCCGACGCGCGGACCGCATCGCGCATCGAGCATTTGCTCATGCGGTTGGCCAAGGAGGGTAGATGATCGAAGTGAGGGTGCAGGCAGGGGATTTCGACCTCGGCCACGAGCTCGCGCGCCTGCGCGAGGGCGACGCGCGGATCGGCGCGGTGGTGAGCTTCGTCGGCACCGTGCGCGACATGAACGACGGCGCGGCGGTGTCCGCGATGGAGCTTGAACACTACCCCGGCATGACCGAGCGCGCGCTGCAGGACATCGTCGAGCAGGCGCAGGCACGCTGGCCGCTGATGGGCGCGATCGTCATCCACCGCGTCGGCCCGCTCAAGCCGCGCGACCAGATCGTGCTGGTGGCGGTGGCCTGCGCGCACCGCGGCGAAGCCTTCGACGCCTGCGAATTCATCATCGACTACCTCAAGACCGACGCCCCGTTCTGGAAGAAGGAAGACACCGCGGACGGCGCGCGCTGGGTCGACGCCCGGATCACGGACGACAGCGCCAAGGCCAAGTGGGTGGCGCATTGAGCTGGCTGGCGGTGGGCCTGGGCGCGGCCATCGGCGCGTGGCTGCGCTGGGGGCTGTCGGTCTGGCTGTCGGACGTGCACTCGCACGTGCAGGGCGGGACGCTGGCGGCCAATCTGCTCGGCGGCTACCTGATCGGGCTGGCGCTGGGCTTCTTCTCGGCCAATTCGGGGCTGCCGCCGGAGTGGCGGCTGTTCGCGGTCACCGGCTTCCTCGGCGGGCTGACCACGTTCTCGACCTTTTCGGGCGAGTCGATGCTGCTGCTGCAGCGCGGGCAGTATGGCTGGGCGCTGGCGCATGCGGGCTTGCACCTTGTCGGTTCAATTGCGTTCTGCATCGCTGGGTTTGCGAGTTACCGCGCGCTGTCCGCTCACTAGCCAGAATCCGTCGTTCCGGCGCAGGCCGGAACCCATAGACCGCTTGAGCCGTCGAAATCTGCCGCCGCAGGCCAATTAGCTCAGCATGGGTCCCGGCCTCCGCCGGGACGACGGCAATCCATAACTTACGGGTTATGTAATGTCGTCTTGAAAACGCCGTCCAGCACCCCACATGCTCCCCAGTTAAAGAACACTCACTGGGAGCATTACCATGCGGCAAGACAAACTGACGACCAAGCTCCAGGAAGCGCTCGCGGACGCGCAATCGCTGGCGGTCGGCAACGACAACCCCTATATCGAACCTGCTCACCTGCTGGTCGCCCTGCTCAACCAGGACGACGGCGGCGCGCGCTCGCTCCTGCAGCGCGCCGGCGTCAACGTGGGCGCGCTCACCAATAACCTGCGCGGCGCCCTCGAACGCCTGCCGAAGGTGTCCGGCACCGGCGGCGAGATCCAGGTCGGGCGCGAGCTGATGTCGCTCCTGAACCTGGCCGACCGCGAATCGCAGAAGCGCGGCGACCAGTTCCTGTCCTCCGAAATGGTGCTGCTGGCGCTCGCCGAAGACAAGTCCGACGCCGGCCGCCTGGCACGCGAGGCAGGCCTTGGCCGCAAGGCGCTGGAATCGGCCATCTCGGCCGTGCGCGGCGGCGAATCGGTCAATTCGGCCGAGGCGGAAGGCAACCGCGAGGCGCTCAAGAAGTACACCCTCGACCTGACCGAGCGCGCCCGCATCGGCAAGCTCGATCCCGTGATCGGCCGCGACGACGAGATCCGCCGCGCGATCCAGGTGCTGCAGCGCCGGACCAAGAACAACCCGGTGCTGATCGGCGAGCCGGGCGTCGGCAAGACCGCGATCGTGGAAGGCCTGGCGCAGCGCATCGTCAACGGCGAGGTGCCCGATTCGCTCAAGGGCAAGCGCGTGCTGTCGCTCGACCTCGCGGCCCTGCTGGCCGGCGCCAAGTACCGCGGCGAGTTCGAGGAGCGCCTGAAGTCCGTGCTCAAGGAACTGGCCCATGACGAGGGCATGACCATCGTCTTCATCGACGAGATCCACACCATGGTCGGCGCCGGCAAGGCCGAGGGCGCGATGGACGCCGGGAACATGCTCAAGCCGGCGCTGGCGCGCGGCGAGCTGCACTGCATTGGCGCGACCACGCTCGACGAGTACCGCAAGTACATCGAGAAGGATGCCGCGCTGGAGCGCCGCTTCCAGAAGATCATGGTGGACGAGCCGAGCGTGGAGGCGACCATCGCCATCCTGCGCGGCCTGCAGGAGAAGTACGAGCTGCACCACAAGGTCGAGATCACCGACCCGGCCATCATCGCCGCGGCCGAGCTGTCGCACCGCTACATCACCGACCGCTTCCTGCCCGACAAGGCAATCGACCTGATCGACGAGGCGGCCTCGAAGATCAAGATCGAGATCGATTCCAAGCCGGAGGTGATGGACAAGCTCGATCGCCGCCTGATCCAGTTGAAGATCGAGCGCGAGGCGGTGAAGAAGGAAACCGACGAGGCTTCGGTGCGCCGGCTCGACCTGCTGGACGAGGAAATCGCGCGCCTGGAGCGCGAGTACAACGACTACGACGAAGTGCTCAAGTCCGAGAAGGCGATGGTGCAGGGCACCACCCACATCAAGGAAGAGATCGAGCGCATCCGCCAGCAGATGGACGAGGCCAAGCGCCAGAGCAACTGGCAGAAGGTCTCGGAGCTGCAGTACGGCCGCCTGCCGGAACTGGAGCGCCAGCTGAAGGAGGCCGAGCAGGTCACGGCACGCACCGAAAGCACGCATCCGAAACTGCTGCGCACCCAGGTCGGCGCCGAGGAGATCGCGGAAGTGGTCTCGCGCGCGACCGGCATCCCGGTGGCGCGCATGATGCAGGGCGAGCGCGACAAGCTGCTGCATATCGAGGGCAAGCTGCATGAGCGCGTGGTCGGCCAGGACGAGGCGATCACCGCGGTGTCCGACGCGATCCGCCGTTCGCGCGCGGGCCTGGCGGACCCGAACCGGCCGTATGGCTCGTTCATGTTCCTCGGCCCGACCGGCGTCGGCAAGACGGAGCTGTGCAAGGCGCTGGCGTCCTTCCTGTTCGATACCGAGGACGCGCTGATCCGCATCGACATGAGCGAATTCATGGAGAAGCATTCGGTGGCCCGCCTGATCGGCGCGCCGCCGGGTTATGTCGGCTACGAAGAGGGCGGCTACCTGACCGAGGCGGTGCGGCGCAAGCCGTACAGCGTGATCCTGCTCGACGAGATCGAGAAGGCGCACCCGGACGTGTTCAACGTGCTGCTGCAGGCGCTCGACGATGGCCGCATGACGGACGGGCAGGGACGCACGGTGGACTTCAAGAACACGGTGATCGTGATGACCTCGAACCTGGGTTCGCACAAGATCCAGGCGATGGACAGCGACGACCCGGCGGTGGTGAAGTTGGCCGTGATGGCCGAGGTGCGTGGCCACTTCCGGCCGGAGTTCATCAACCGGATCGACGAGATCGTGGTGTTCCATGCGCTCGACGAGAAGAACATCGGTGCGATTGCCAAGATCCAGCTGCACAACCTGGAAGGCCGGCTCGAGAAGATGGAAATGCACCTCGACGTGTCGGAAGACGCCCTGCAGAAGATCGCGGAAGCGGGCTTCGACCCGGTGTATGGCGCGCGTCCGCTCAAGCGCGCGATCCAGCAGCAGATCGAAAATCCGCTGTCGAAGGAGATCCTGGCCGGTCGTTTCGGTCCGAAGGATACGATCCACGTCGGCGTGCGCGATGGGATGCTGTCGTTCGAGAAGGAGCCTGCGGTCGAGCTGGCGAAGTAAGGCCGACATGCTGAACTAAGAAGAACGCCGTTCGCGCGGAGGCGGGAACGACGTTCTCTTTTTTTGCGCTCTGTTTTTCGTCTGCTTCGCGCTCTTATTTAGCGCGCTTCTTGCGCCGCCGCGCCCAGCGCCACGTGCGCGCCCGAGAAGCACGCTCCCATGCCCGGGTGCGCGCCGACCGAGCAGCCATTGGCATTGAGTTCATTCGCCGGCAGCGTCCAGTTGGCGGCATCGCCGGGCGCCGCGCCCAGGCTGACGCTGTCGAAACTGCCGACATCCTTCAGCTGCAGCGCGTCCAGCGTGGTGGCGCCAGCCCAGTCGCCGGTCGGGTGGGCGGCGTCGACTTGCAGCGTGAGCACGTTCCCGGTCCAGGACGTGGTGAAGGTGACGCCCTGGTAGTCCAGCGTGCCTGCGCCGGCCGAGGCCGGGGCGGCAAGCCCGGCGGCAAGCAGGGCGGATACCGCAACGTTGCGTAATGTGTTTTTCATTGTGCTTCTCCTCAATGAAAGGTGGCCGGCCTTCGCGTCCTGCGAACGGCCGGCCGGGCGCGAACTCGTGATGAGTCCGCTAGACGCAGGCTAAGCCGTGTGGGGTCCTGGCTCTGTTGGGTCGCTAACGCTGCCCTGTGCACCGTCGTCCCGGCCTTCACCGGGACGATGGTTCAGCTTGCGAAGGCTTATACATACGTCATGCATACCCTTAGGAAACATCTGGCACATCTCGCGCGGAGCGCATAGAATGCGTTCATCCTTCGAACTGATATATCTGTGCAACGTTCATTCGTCCATATCCTGCTCTCGCTCCTGCTGCTGTTATCGCAGCAGGTGGGGACGATGCACGGCTATACGCACGCGAATGAGTTCCAGCGCGGCGGTACCGAAAGGATCGCGGCCCAGGCTGACACCCGTGGGGGCAAGCCCGCCAAGGGCGCCCTGGTCGACCTGTGCGTGCAGTGCGCGGCCAGCGCCCAGATGGCGTTCGCGCTGCCCACGGTGGTGCGGCTGTTCCTGCCGGTCGACGTTGCGTTCAACCTGCAGCCTGCCCCGCGCATTCCCACGCTGTGCCTGCTGACGCGCTGCGTCTTCGATTCCCGCGCACCCCCCGCGGCCTGGTAACGATCCATCCCTCATCCGCACTGCCGCGGCCGTCATGGCCGGGCGGTGTCGTTCGTTATCAGTTTGCTCAGAGGTTTCCAATGAAGTACAAGCAACGCACCGCGCTCGCCGGCGCGATCCTGCTCGCTTTCGGCGCTCCCGCATTTGCCGGGACCCCCGACGGCGACATCCAGAAGGTCGTCATCACCGGTTCCGCCATCAAGGGTTCCGAGTCCGACCAGATCCTCAACCCCGCCAAGGTGCTGTCCGGCGACGAACTGCTCGACAAGGTCGGCAGCTCGCTGGGCGAAACCCTGTCCAATGAACTGGGTGTGTCGGCGTCGGCCTTCGGCGCCGGCGCCTCGCGCCCGATCATCCGCGGCATGGAAGGCTCGCGCGTGAAGATGCTGGAAAACGGCATGGCCACGTCCGACGTCTCCGGCCTGTCCAACGACCACGCGGTCGCCTCGGAAGGCGCGACCGCCAAGCAGATCGAAATCCTGCGCGGCCCGGCGGCCTTGCTGTACGGCTCGGGCGCGATCGGCGGCCTGGTGAACGTGGTCAACGAGCGCATCCCGACCGAGCTGGCGCCGCAGCCGACCGGCGAAGCCGCGTCGCGCTATAGCACGGTCGACAATGGCAAGGATGTGTCCGGCTCGGTCGATGGATCGGTCGGCAAGCTTGCCCTGCATGCCGACGGCAACTGGCGCGATACCCTGGATTACAAGATCCCCGGCAACCGCATCAAGGGTGACCCGACGTCGGCGTCCGGCCACCTGCCGCATTCTGATACGGAAAGCAAGAGCGTGGGCGTCGGCGGTTCGTACATCGAGGACTGGGGCTATGTCGGCCTGTCGGCGTCGCACCTGAGCAATGTGTACGGGATCCCGAGCGCGGAAGGTTCGCGCATCGACCAGAAGCAGAACCGCTACGATGTCGACAGCCTGGTCAAGGCGCCGTTCAGCGGCTTCGAGAACCTCAAGCTGAAGGCGGGCTACACCGACTACCACCACGCGGAACTGGATGAGCAGGGCAATCCGGCCACGCTGTTCTCGAACCGCTCGCTGGAAACCCGCGCCGAGATGGAGCACAAGCCGGTGGCCGGCATGCACGGCACCTTCGGCTTCCAGACCGAAAACACCAACTTCTCCGCCCTCAGCGCGGCCGGTGGCCCGGACACGGTGCCGCCCACCCACTCGACGTCGGCGGCCACCTTCCTGGTCGAGGAAGCCAACGCGGGACCGCTGCGCCTGTCCGCCGGCGTGCGCTATGAAACCGTCAAGCGCCAGCCGATCAATAACAAGGAGCGCCAGTTCAACCTGGGCTCGACCTCCTTCGGCGTGTCCTGGCCGTTCGCGGATGGCTACAGCGCCGGCGTCACGCTGTCGTACGCCCAGCGCGCGCCGTCCATCGACGAGCTGTATTCGAGCGGCCCGCACGATGCGACCCTGACCTTCGACGTCGGCAACCCCGACCTGGTCAAGGAGACCTCGCGCAACGTCGAGCTGTCGCTGCAGAAGACCAGCGGCCTGGTGCGCTGGCGCGCCAACCTGTTCCGCAACAACGTCAGCAACTTCATCTACGGGAACATCACCGGCCTGACGCTGGATGATGAGGGCAAGCCGGGCGGTGACTTCCGCCAGCGCCTGTTCCAGCAGGCCGATGCCCACGTGCAGGGCGGGGAAGGGGAAGTGACCTACAACCAGACCGGCGCCGGCTGGTCGGGCCGCGTGTTCGCCGACACCTCGCGCGGCTACCTGAATCGTGGCGGCAGCCTGCCGCTGCAGCCGGCCGACCGCTTCGGCACCGAAGTCGGCTACCGCCGCGACAACTGGCGTGGCGGCGTCTCGCTGACGCATGCGTTCGGGCAGGACCGCCTGGCCATGTCGGAGCACACGCCGACGCCGGCCTACAACCTGCTCGACGCGCACATCGAGTACACCCAGCACGTGGGCAATAACGACGTGACCTGGTTCGTGCTGGCCAAGAACCTGCTGAACGAAGACATCCGCATGTCCACCTCGCTGCTGAAGGATATTTCCCCGCTGCCGGGACGGAACTTCGTGTTCGGCGTGCGTACGCGCTTCTGATGCGGCGCTGCTGCCTGCGCACCATGCGCAGGCAGCACGGAAACAATCCAGAAACATTTCCCTTTGCTGTTTGTCATCGGCACGTCACGTGCCGTGGCGATACTGTGTCGCGAGGATCCCGCCCCCCGCAACCAACACAGCAAAAGGATAGCTATGTCCCGCCTTCGCACCACTTTGCGTTCCGAAGCGTTCGCCCTGACCGCGCTGGCCGCCGCCGCGGCCCTGCTGACTGCCTGCAGCAGCGATTCGAATAAGGCCACAGGCTCCGGCGCCGGCTCGGTCACGCAAAAAGTGACCATGGCCGGCGTCGTCGTCGCCAGCGGCTACACGGCCGGCAGCACCACCGATCCCAACCTGTCCGGCGGCTACTATCAGGGCGCCGTGGTCTGCATCGACGCCAACAACAACGGCAAGTGCGACAGCGGCGAGACCCAGGCCACCACCGACAGCAAGGGCGCGTTCTCGATCAGCGCCGACAGCGCCGGCGCCCTGATCGCCGACATCGGCAGCGCCGCCACCAACACCGCCACCGGCGCCAAGGTCGCCACGCGCAACGTGCTGCGCGCCGCGGCCGACCAGGTCACGGAGCAGGGCGGCGCGATCGTGATCAGCGCGCTGTCGTCGGAAGTCGTGCGCCAGATGGAAGCGAATGGCAGCACCTACGCCGCCGAGAAGGCCAACCTGGCCACGCGCCTGGGCGCCACGGCCGACAAGGTGCTGGCCGACGTCAACGGCGTGGCCGATGCCACCGTGAAGGCCGCCATGCTGGCCGACATGAACGCGCTCGCCAACCGCTTCGAATACGCGATCACCAAGCTTGACCGCGGCGACCTCTACCCGGACGCGCTCGCCAACCCGGGCGGCGACCCCGAACTGGCCAGCCTGGCCGGCGTCAGCGCCGCCACCAACAAGGCCACCGAAACCCGCAAGCCGATCACCTTCCAGCAAGCCCAGCAAGCCGCGTTCGCGATCGAGGGCATTCCGCGTTACGACGAGATCTTCATCGTCATGCTGGAAAACAAGGGCACCAACAAGATCCTGAATTCGCCGTATGCGCCGAAAATCAACGCCTACATGAAAGAAGGCAACCAGTTCACCAGCTACTACGCGACCGGCAACCCGAGCGAGCCGAACTACACCGCACTGGGCGGCGCCGACGACTTCGGCATCACCGACGACAGCCAGTGGAACTGCGACGCCACCGGCGCCAACGCGCCCAAGGACCTGCCGCTGCCGGACAACACGCAGCCGGGCCTGGCCAACTCGCCGTTCGCCGCCACCTGCACCCAGGCCGCCGGCGTCAACCACAACATCACCGCGCCCAACCTGTTCAACGCGCTGACCGCCAAGGGCATGACCTGGCGCACCTACAACGAATCGATGAACCCGGGCCAGGACCTGCGCACCGACAGCATCGCCGACAGCGCCGTGGTCGCCGGCGACAATGTGTACCAGCCGGGCACCGTGGGCGGCAACACCGCCGTGCTGGGCGACGCCACCCTGAAGCTGCCGCTGCCGGCCGGCCTGTACAAGACCAAGCACCACCCGGGCATGGCTTACCAGAACGTGCGCAGTGCGCCGGAGTTCGCGTACAGCAACCGCACCATGGGCGGCGGCCAGTGGGATGGACAGCTGCTCAAGACCAGCAAGTACACGGTCCCGGCCGGCTATAACCTCGACCAGTTCAGCACCGACCTCGCGGCCGGCAAGGTCGGCAACCTGAACTTCGTGATCCCGGACCAGTGCGACGACATGCACGGCATCACCGTCAACGGCACCGCTGGCGACGGCACGACCAAGGTCGCCAGCGATTGCGCCGGCAGCGCCATCATCACGCGTGGCGACAATTACGTCGACTGGGTGATCAAGAAGATCCGCGCGTCGAAAGACTGGACCAATCCGCAGAAGCGGGTCGCGATCGTGGTCATGTTCGACGAGGGCAGCGCGACCTCGGGCTTCAACTCCTGCTGCGGCTGGAACCCGGACAAGAGCAGCACCAACACCACGCCGCTCAAGCGCAACGCCGACGGCAGCTGGAGCCGCGACACCACGGTCGCCAACTACGGCAAGGGCAACCGTGGCCACGGCGAGAGCATCTTCTTCATGCTGACCAACCAGGCTGGTGCGCCGAAGGGCGTGGCCGACAGCGACGCCTACAGCCATTTCTCGCTGGTGCGCACGCTGCAGGACATGTTCCAGCTGGCCGACCCCAAGGTCGATGCCTCGTACATGAACCGCTCCAAGTACACCGAGCGCTTCATCGCGCAGAACATCCTGAACCTGCCGGAGTACGCGGGTAGCGCCGACACCCACTTCGATGCGGTGCGTCCGATGAATCACGCCTTCGTGATCCCGGCCGGCTACACGCAGAAGCAGTCGACCGACATCGATCCGTCGATCCCGGCGCAGGTCGGCGCGGATGCGTCGCAGGCCAACCTGTGGGCATTGAAGAAGTAAAGGCTCGGCGCGGCCCGGGCCGCGCGCCCGGGCCACGCAACCGACACGCATGATGAGAACGACTCTACGATACGCGCTGGCGGCCGTGCTGCTGGCGCTGGCCGGCTGCGGCGGCTCCGGCAAGGCCGGCGGCCAGCAATCCGCGAGCGCGCCCGATACCACGGCCACCGCGCCGGCGGTGTCCGCGTCCACGCTCAGCCTGGCCGCACAGGTCGGGCAGAAGATGTTCTTCGACCAGACGCTGTCCGGTTCGGGCAAGCAGTCGTGCGCGAGCTGCCACGATCCCAACTACGCCTACGGCCCGCCGAACAAGCTGGCGGTGCAGCTGGGCGGCCCGGACCTGGCCGCGCAGGGCCAGCGCGCGGCGCCTTCGCTGCGCTATATCCAGGACACGCCGGCCTACGCCGACCAGCTCGACAACCCGGACGGCATCAGCGCGCCCGGCCCGGGCGGCGGCTTCACCTGGGACGGCCGCGCCAGGAGCCTGGCCGACCAGGCGAAAATCCCGCTGCTGGCGCCGAACGAGATGGCCAACGCCGGCGCCGCCGACGTGGTCGCGAAGCTGCGCAGCGCCGCGTATGCGGACCTGTTTCGCAAGGCCTTTGGCAGCGCCTCGCTCGATGCCACCGACAGCGCATTCAATTTCGCGCTGGCTGCGTTGCAGGCCTTCCAGATGGAAGACCCGAGCTTCCACCCTTACACCAGCAAGTTCGATCTCTACGCGGGCAACAAGATCGGCGGCGCACTGACCGCAGCCGAAACGCGCGGCATGCGCCTGTTCACCGACCCGAATGGCGCCAACTGCGCATCCTGCCATTACCAGGGCGCGGGCCTGAACGGAAGCTCGGCGCTGTTCACCGATTTCTCGTACGAGGCGATCGGCGTACCGCGCAATATGGCGATCGCGGCCAACCAGGATCCGAAGTATTTCGACCTCGGCCTGTGCGGCCCGAACCGCAGCGACCACCCGGACGCGGCGGACGGCAGCAACCCGTTCTGCGGCATGTTCAAGGCGCCCAGCCTGCGCAACGTCGCCACCCGCAGCACCTTCTTCCACAATGGCGTGATCCATTCGCTGGAGCAGGCGATCCGCTTCTACAACACGCGCGACACCAATCCCGAGATCTGGTATCCGACGGTCGGCGGCACGCCCAAGGCCAAGCCCGATCCAGGCTTCCCGACCTACGGCCTGATCACCACGCAGTACACCGGCGGCACGGTCCGGAAATTCAATGACCTGCCGGCGGCCTGGCGCGCCAACATCGACACCCAGCTCCCGCTCGACGGCCGCGCGCCCGGCGGCAAGCCGCCGATGAGCGATGCGCAGATCGCCGACCTGCTGTGCTTCCTGAAGACCCTGACCGACGGCTATCAAGCTGCCACGCAGTCCGTGTCGGGTCCCTGCGTTGATTGATCATGCGAGATATGATGAAACGAGTCCTTTGCATCCTGAGCGTGAGCCTGCTGGCCGCATGCACCCACGACCCGCGCGCGTTGAACGAAGCGAACCTGACGCAGGCGCTGAACGAGTACCTGGCCAAGCGCGGCGACCTGTGCCTCGCCAAGAGCGCCTGGCCGGTCGACGTCAGCGCGGCCGAGCGCCAGGCCGGTTCGCGCAACGCGCTGCAGATGCCGGTGCTCGAACGCCTCGGCCTGGCCGAAGGTACCGAGGTCGCGGACGGACGGCGCTACCAGCTGACCAGCACCGGCAAGGCCTACTTCCTGGCGCGGCCCGCGCACAAGCGCGCGACCGGCAACCGCTTCAGCGAGGCGCCGGCCGACCTGTGCGCCGCGCACCTGTCGCTCGACCGCCTGGCCGGGTGGGAGACGCCGGCGGCGGGACATGCGGTTGCGACCTACACCTACAAGGTCAAGCCGGCGGCGTGGACCGTCGACCCGGAGGTGCGCGCGGTGTTCCCGATGGTCGACCGCATCATCCGCGGCGCCGGCACGCTCCAGCTCAAGGAGGAGTTCGTGCTTGGCGCGGGCGGCTGGGAGGCGCTGGACCTGTGAGCGGCATCGACCTGAGGTTCACGGAGCAGCTGCGCGACTGGGCGCTGCACAATATCGATCGCGGCATTCCGCCGGCGCCGCTGGCGCGCGCCATGGTCGCGCAAGGCTTCGACGCGCGCCTGGCCGCTGCGCTGGCGGATACCTTCTGGTCCATGCGCGCGCGCGGCGCCGGGATTCCGGCTTCCGGTTTTTCGAGCGAACAGCTGGCCGATGCGGCCTACCGCCACGAGACGCCGTGCTTCGCCGGCCCGAACCTGCGCGCGGTGGATGGCCGCACCGTGCGCGTGGCAGCGCGGCTGGCGCAGCCGGCGACGGCGGTACTGGACAATGTGCTCGATCCGGACGAGTGCGAGCAGCTGGTCGCGCTGGCGCGGCCACGGTTGGCGCCGTCCACGATCGTCGATCCCGCCAGCGGCAAGGACACCATGAGCATGAACCGCAACAGCGAGGGCATGTTCTTCCGGCTCGAGGAAAATGCGCTGGTGGCGCGCATCGACCGACGCCTGTCCACGCTGATGCGGCTGCCGGTGGAGCAGGGCGAAGGCTTGCAGGTGCTGCGCTATGCAGTGGGCGCAGCCAGCGCGCCGCACTTCGATTTCCTGATGCCGGTGAATGAGGCCAACCGCCAGTCGATCGCGCGCAGCGGGCAGCGCGTGGCTACCATGGTCATCTACCTGAACGATGTGGACGAGGGCGGTGAGACCGTGTTCCCGGAGGCCGGTTTCGCGTCGGCGCCGCGCAAGGGCAGCGCGGTCTACTTCGAGTACTGCAACCGCGACGGCCAGCTGGATCCGCTGTCCTTGCACGCGGGCGCGGCGCCGGCCAGCGGCGAAAAATGGGTGCTCACCAAATGGATGCGGCAACGCCGCTTCGTGCCAGGCTGACTTGAAGCGGCGTGACGCGAAGACGCTTCAAGCCTTGGGCGCGCGGCGCCGGGCAAGGACGGCCACCAGGGCGCCGCCCCCGAGCAGCGCCAGCGATCCGGGTTCCGGCACGTAGCCTGGCGGCGGATCGTTCGGCGTCGTCAGGTCGGCCGTAATGGTGCTGTTGAACTGACTGCCGATCCGGCTGCCCGTCGCGTCGATGAAATTGAGTTTCACCTTCGGGCTGCTCAGGTCGAATGCGGTGCCGGTAAAAGTGTAGGTGATCAGCATATTGTTGGCCAGCGCGACCGGGGTGCCGTCGATGCACACAGTACTGTTCGCCTGTATGCCCCCGCCGCAACCGTTGTTATTCAGTTGCGCGCCGCTCTCAGTCCACGCCGCCAGCCCCGGGATATTCGAGGTGAACGATACGCCGGTAAAGGTGCCGATGCTTTCGATCTGGAGGGCGGCGATATCAACGGCGGTGCTCCAGTTGCCGCTCGGGCTGCCCGCGTCGATCTTCAGCATCAACTGGGTGGCCGTCCGGGTGGCGGTGAAGGTCACGCCCTGGTATGTGATCGCTCCCGCACTTGCCGCACCGCACGCTGCTGCCAGCAAGGCAGTGATCGCGGCCTTTTGTAATAGTTTTGTACGCATGTTGTTTCCTCTTTTTTCAGATTTGTCAAGGGTTTTCGCCTTCGGGTGTTGGCGTCACGACAATACAACTTTTTTTAAGCAAGCATTCCATTTGGAAACCAATCGTGCGCGCGAAACCGATAGTTACTGTTGAGCTTTGACGGCGCCTTGCTTGCTGATCGTTGCCTACCGTCAATTTCAGCTGCGCGGGAGGCCGTAAGATGGTCTGGACAGCCATCCAGGACGGTATTTTTCAGATTGCGGTTGACCCATTGCGCATTGCGAAATATCCCCAGGAGGAAGACGTTCCTACGGTCCCGTTTGGAGAAACGGCATGTCGTATCATGAAATATTGATTATAGGTGTTTGATTTTTATGCGAAAAATTTTAATGCGCTGTCTTATATAAGAGTGATTGTGCTGTGCACAATCGGCCTATCATTTCCAGTAACGGATCCGGTTTTTTCAACTCACCATCCTTTCAGGAGATAAATCATGGCAACTCGCGAACAGCAACAATCGGCCCTGCAACAAGATTGGGACAGTAATCCCCGCTGGAAAGGCGTGCAGCGCGCCTACACGGCGGCGGATGCGGTGCGCCTGCGCGGCTCGGTCCAGATCGAGCACAGCCTGGCGCGCCGGGGCGCCGAGAAGCTGTGGGACCTGCTCAACAATGAAGACTACGTCAACGCCCTGGGCGCCCTGACCGGCAACCAGGCGATGCAGCAGGTGAAAGCCGGCCTGAAAGCAATCTACCTGTCCGGCTGGCAGGTCGCGGGCGATGCCAACCTGGCCGGCGAGATGTATCCCGACCAGTCGCTGTATCCGGCCAACTCGGTGCCGGCGGTGGTGCGCCGCATCAACAATACCTTCCAGCGCGCCGACCAGATCCAGTGGTCCGAAGGCAAGGACGACGTCGATTATTTCGCCCCCATCGTGGCCGACGCGGAAGCCGGCTTCGGCGGCGTGCTCAATGCGTTCGAGCTGATGAAGTCGATGATCGAGGCGGGCGCCGCCGGCGTGCACTTCGAGGACCAGCTCGCTTCGGTGAAGAAATGCGGCCACATGGGAGGCAAGGTGCTGGTGCCGACCCGCGAAGCCATCGACAAGCTGACCGCCGCACGCCTGGCCGCCGACGTGATGGGCGTGCCGACCCTGCTGGTGGCGCGCACCGATGCCGAGGCCGCTGACCTGCTGACCTCCGACGTCGATGACAACGACCGCCCGTTCTGCACCGGCGAGCGCACCGTCGAAGGTTTCTACCGCACCCGCCCGGGCCTGCAGCAGGCGATCTCGCGCGGCCTGGCCTACGCGCCCTATGCCGACCTGGTCTGGTGCGAGACCGGCAAGCCCGACCTGGCCTACGCCAAGGCTTTCGCCGAGGCGATCCACGCCAAATTCCCGGGCAAGATGCTGGCCTACAACTGCTCGCCTTCCTTTAACTGGAAGAAGAACCTGGACGACGCCACCATCGCCAAGTTCCAGCGCGAGCTGGGCGCGATGGGCTACAAGTTCCAGTTCATCACGCTGGCCGGCTTCCATGCGCTCAACTACAGCATGTTCAACCTGGCTCACGGCTACGCGCGCACCGGCATGTCGGCCTTCGTCGAGATGCAGGAAGCCGAATTCGCCGCCGCCGAGAAGGGCTTCACCGCGGTCAAGCACCAGCGTGAAGTCGGCACCGGCTACTTCGATGCGGTGACCCAGGCGATCCAGCAGAACCAGAGCTCGACCACCGCCTTGCACGGCTCGACCGAGGACGAGCAGTTCTTCGACGAGAAGAAAGTCGCCTGAGCCGTCGTAATACCTCGTGGTGTTCGCCGCAGGAGGCTCGCGCCCCTGCGGCGTTTTTTCGTCCCGTTTGGGCCGGGCCCGGATTCTGGGCGATAATGCGTGGTTACGCCAAGGGAATCACCATGCTCAGCTATCGCCACGCCTTCCATGCCGGCAACCACGCCGACGTCCTCAAGCACTTCGTGCAGGTGCAATTGCACAAGTACATGAACCAGAAGGACGCGGCCTACACCTATATCGACACCCATTCGGGCGCCGGCGTGTATGCGCTCGACAGCAATTACGCGTCCAAGAACGCCGAGTACGAGTCGGGCATCGCGCCGCTGTGGGAATGCCGCGACCTGCCGCCGCCGCTGGCCGAGTATGTGGACGTGGTGCGGGCGATGAACCCGAGCGGCAAGCTGCGCTACTACCCCGGTTCGCCCTACGTCGCCGACCAGATGTCGCGTGAGCAGGACCGCTTGCGCCTGTTCGAGCTGCATCCCGCGGACAACAAGATCCTGGCGGAGAATTTCCGCAAGCTGGAGGCGCACAAGGCCGAGCAGGGCGAGCGCGCGCGCGGCCGCCGCGTGATGATCGAGCGCGGCGACGGCTTCCTCAGCCTGAAGGCGCTGCTGCCGCCGCCGTCGCGCCGCGCGCTGGTGCTGATCGATCCGCCGTACGAGGTGAAGGATGACTACCGCCGCGTGAAGGATGCGCTGGAGGAGGCGCTCGGCCGCTTCCCCTCGGGCACCTACGCGGTCTGGTATCCGGTGCTGCAGCGCATGGAATCGCGCCAGTTCGCCGACAAGCTCAAGCGCCTGCCGGCCAAGGAATGGCTCAACGTGACCCTGACCGTGTCGACCCCGACCCCGGACGGCGTCGGCCTGCACACCAGCGGCATGTTCCTGCTGAATCCGCCGTACACGCTGGAACCGATGCTGCGCCAGGTGATGCCTTACCTGGTGCGCGTGCTGGGCAAGGATGCCGCGGCCACCTTTACCATCGAGAAGGGCACCCAGGTAACGGGCGCCGCTGTCACGCGCACCGGCGGCCAGCCGCGCCAGCCGGTGGGCAATGCGCGCCGTGCCAGCCCGCTGTCGGGCGGCGGCAGCCTGCGCCTGCCGGGGCAGAAGTTCGGCGAGGGCCGCGGGGCAGCCGAAG
Source organism: Massilia terrae (assembly GCF_024753145.1). GTDB lineage: Bacteria > Pseudomonadota > Gammaproteobacteria > Burkholderiales > Burkholderiaceae_D > Telluria > Telluria terrae. The sequence goes on from NZ_JANUGU010000001.1 coordinate 295,727, forward strand.
GCAGCCGTGAGGGCAAGCCGGGTCGTGCGTCCGGTGAGAAAGCGCGACCGGACCAAACTCCCCAGCGCGAGGGGGCCGAGCGGCCGCCCGCGCGTAATCCGCGCAACGGCCGGCGCGGCTAGGCCATACGTTTCGATGTCGAAATGCTAAGGTCCTTGGTTTTTGTAGTATATTCGCTATTGGGCCGGCGCAGATGATCGGTCTGCGCGACCTTCCGGGTCGCAATGTTTCCCGGAGCCATACATAATGCATGCTGAAGCTGCGGCCGTGAAGGCGCTGCCTGCCGACGAATTTTTCCTTGCGCGCCAACCCATCCTCGGCCGCGATCAGCATCTGGTGGCATTTGAATTGCTGTTTCGCGCCGCGGGCGAGCACGACGACGCCCAGATGACCACCGGCGCGGCCGCCACCGCCGCCGTGATTTCGCACGCCTCGCAACTGGGCATGGAGCAGGTGGTCGGCGACCAGCTTGCCTTCGTGAATGCCGACGAAGACGTGCTGATGAGCGACTTCGTGCGTTTCCTGCCACCCCACAAAGTTATCCTCGAAATCCTCGAAACGGTCAAGCCGACCGAGCAGCTGCGCGCCCGCGTTGCCGAGCTCAAGCAGCTTGGTTTCAAGTTCGCGCTGGACGACGTGGTGGCGTGCTCGGCCGACGTCAAGCAACTGATCGACCTGGTCGATGTGGTGAAGGTCGACCTGCAGGGTATCGATCCGGAACGCCTGCCCGAGCTGACCGCCTCGCTCAAGGGCCTGACCAAAAAGCTGCTGGCCGAAAAAGTCGAGACGCTGGAAGAATTCCATCGCTGCCTGGAGCTGGGCTTCGACTATTTCCAGGGCTATTATTTTGCGCGCCCGGCCATCCTGTCGGGCAAGACTATCGCACCGTCGGAGCTGGCGGTGCTGCATCTGCTGGACCTGATCAACTCGCACGCGGACGACCGCGCGATCGAAACCGCGGTCAAGCGCGACGCCCTGATCAGCCTGAGCCTGCTGCGTCTGGTCAACAGCCGGGCCGCCGGGCCGGGGCACCGCATCGAATCGGTGTCGCACGCGCTGGCCGGGCTGGGGCGCGCGCAGCTGCAGCGCTGGCTGCAGATCCTGCTGTATGCCTCGCCGGGCGGGCGCGTCGAATTCAACTCGCCGCTGCTGCAGATGGCGACCACGCGCGGCAAGCTGCTGGAGCTGATGACGCGGCGGCTGTGGCCGATCGATGCCGACAGCGCCGACCGCGCGTTCACGGTCGGCATCATGTCGCTGGCGGATGCCTTGTTTGCCGTGCCGATGGAAGACATCCTCAATCGCGTCGAAGTGGCGGACGAGGTGCGCGAGGCGCTGCTGCGCCGCGAGGGGCAATTCGGCACGATGCTGAAAGTGGTCGAGATGCTGGAGGCCGCAGAGTGCGGGAAGGCGTTCGCTGCGCTGATCAAGAAGCTTGGACTGACTGCCAAGGAAGTGCGCGATATCGAGCTGGCGGCGTTTGATTGGGTGCAGGGTTTGGCGTACGAAGTGCACTGAGCCGCCGCTCGACAGATACCGTTCGCTTGACAGATACCGTCGTTCCCGCGCCAGCGGGAACCGCGATCACTGGCCGAGCAGTAAGAACACCGTCGGCTTCTTGTGAAAATCCGGCCCCTTGCCGCCGGCCAGGGCCGTCTTCCACTTGGCCGCCGTCAGCGTCCGCACCGTCTCGCTCGGCAGCGACAGATCCGTCGCCACGCACACCAGCGTCCCCGGCTGGCAATTCGACACCAGCGCCTCCAGCATCGCCGCGTTGCGGTACGGCGTCTCGATGAACAGCTGCGTCTGCTTTTCCTTGCGCGAACGCTGCTCCAGCTCCTTGATGCGCCTGGCGCGCTGCTCGGCGTCGGTCGGCAGGTAGCCGTTGAAGGCGAAGCTTTGGCCGTTCAGGCCGCTAGCCATCACGGCCAGCAGCAGCGACGACGGCCCGACCAGCGGCCGCACCATGATCCCGTGCTGGTGCGCGAGCCGCACCAGGTCCGCACCCGGATCGGCCACGGCCGGCACGCCCGCTTCCGACACCAGCCCGGCGTCGCGCCCGGCCAGCAGGGGCTGGAGCAGGGCGGTCAAGGCCTGCGCCGGGGTGTTGACGTTCAGTTCGGCGATGTCGATTTCCTGCAGCGGCTTGGCCAGCGGGTGCCTGAGGCCAACCAGTTTCAGGAAGGCGCGCGCGGTTTTCGCGTTTTCGGCGACGAAGTAATCGAGGCGGGCGGCGACGGCCTGCACCTGGTCGGGGAGGATGTGCGACAGCGCGTCGGGTTCAGGAGCGGTCGGGCCGAGGGTGTTGGGGATCAGGTAGAGAGTGCCAGTCATACGATACGGTTTGATTTATCTCGCTTCGGCGTTCCCGCGCAGACGGGAACGACGGTCAGGTTTCTAATGACGGAAGAAGGCAACGCCCGCACGCCGCAGCATCGAGGTCAGCGCGATCAAGGGCAAGCCCGTCAGCGCCGTCGGATCGCTGTTATCGATCCGCTCCAACAGCGCGATGCCCAGCCCCTCGTTCTTGGCGCTGCCCGCGCAGTCATATGGCGCTTCGATGCGCAGGTAAGCGTCCAGTTCCGCATCCGGCAGGTCGCGAAATGCCACCGTCACCCGCACGTCTTCCACCTGCGCCGCCGCCTCCGGCGCGGCGATCCGCCCATCCCACAGGCACAGCGCCGTATGAAACACCACCTCGCGCCCACGCATTTTCTGGAGCTGGGCCAGCGCCGCCGCGTGGCTGCCCGGCTTGCCGATCTGTTCGCCATCCAGCGTCGCCACCTGGTCCGACCCGATCACCAGCGCCCCCGGCGCCCGTGCCGCCACCGCGGCCGCCTTCGCGCGCGCCAGCCGCAGCGCGGTCGCGGTCGGCGTCTCGCCCGCCAGCGGGGTCTCGTCGATGTCCGGCGCGATCGCCTCGAACGGCAGCCGCAGCCGTGCCAGCAACGCGCGCCGGTAAGCCGAGCTCGAGGCAAGGATCAGGCGTGGGGCTGGGGAACTTGCTATCATGTCGAGCGCTCTTAGGTATATTCAGAAGAAAGGCCAATGAATGGGGCTTTCCGTGAAGCAAATCCGATGAATGGCTCAGCCTGTTGCATCATCGATTGTCGCGCGCCAAAAAAACGCGCAAGTCTTTGACTCCACGGGGATAAGCCTGTTATTATCGCAGGTTTTCCGGGTCCAATTTCTCAAATGAGCGCTTTTGTCATCGACGCTTTCGAATTTTGTCGAAACAACGGCTACCGCGAAGGGGGCACTCCCGTCGCTGAAATGACCCGGCTGGCGGCCGACTGCGCCGATCCGTCCGGCGAGATTCGCTGGTCGATCCAGGGCGGCAGCACGCCCCAGGGCTACCCGGCGTTGACGCTGTCGGTGGCCGGCCCGGTGCACCTGGTGTGCCAGCGCTGCCTGCAGCCCATGCCTTACGAAATCGACTCGACCACCATGCTGGTGCTCGGGCGCGACGACGAGGACGCCGACGAGATCGAGGAAGTCCTCGGCGACGAAAGCATCGACGTGATCGTCGGCAGCACCAGCTGCGACATCCGCGACCTGCTGGAAGACGAAGCGCTGCTGGCCTTGCCGCAGTCGCCGAAACACGAGGTCTGTCCGGACACGAGTCTGCTGGACAAGCTCAAAACCGAAAAGGTCTCGCCCTTCGCCGGCTTGAAGAACCTGAAATCCGAATAAGCAGTAAGCAGTGAACGTGTCAAACGCGTGTAGTCGAGTAGGTCGGTAGGCAGTGTGCGTTTCAAACGTATCGGCAACGGAGTTTGCCGGTGGGATACTCGATAAGCATGTATTTGCGAAATCGAATGTGTTAGAATTTTAGAACTTATGTATTAGGAGTCATCATGGCAGTTCAGCAGAATAAGAAGTCCCCGTCGAAGCGCGGCATGCACCGTTCGCACGACCACCTCACCGCGCCGAACCTGGCTGTCGAGCCGACCACCGGTGAGACCCACCTGCGCCACCACATCAGCCCGAACGGCTTCTACCGTGGTCGCAAAGTGCTCAAGACCAAGAACGACGAGTAATCGACGTTTGTCGTAATATGAAAGCGGTGCAACGTACCTTGTTGGCGTGGCGCCGCTTTTTGTTTGTCTTCGGCTGCAATCCACGTTTGCACACCGTCATTTTGAATTCCGCCGATCCTGGCTGGCCACGAGCCATGCGCAGGCGGCCTGTTGCCGTCCGCTGTGTCTGACTTGCGGCACGTCCCCGACAAATGACAATTAAAATTTCCATCGACTGCATGGGAGGCGATCATGGCCCCTCGGTCACGATCCCTGCAGCCATTTCCTTCCTCAAGCAAGAGCCGCAAGCCGAACTGATTCTGGTCGGCCGCGAGGAGGAACTGCGCGCCGAACTCAAGAAATGCCACGCGGAGAACAATCCGCGCCTGGCCGTGAAAAATGCCACCGAAGTGGTGGCGATGGACGATCCGGTCGAAGTGGCGCTGCGCCGCAAGAAGGATTCGTCGATGCGCGTGGCGATCGAGCTGGTCAAGGAAGGCGCGGCCCATGTCTGCGTCTCGGCCGGCAACACCGGCGCCCTGATGGCCGTGTCGCGCTACGTGCTCAAGACCATGCCCGGCGTCGACCGCCCGGCGATCTGCTCGATGCTGCCCAACGAACAGGGCAAGCCGACCTATATGCTCGACCTCGGCGCCAACGTCGACTGCGAGCCGCACCACCTGCACCAGTTCGCGATCATGGGCTCGGTGCTGTGCTCGGCGATGGAAGGCATCGCGCGGCCAACCATCGGCCTGCTCAACGTCGGCCACGAGGAAATCAAGGGCAATGAAGTGGTCAAGGCCACGGCCGCGCTGCTGCGCGCCGACCATGAACGCGGCGTCCTGAATTTCCACGGCAACGTCGAGGGCAACGATATCTTCAAGGGCACCACCGACGTCGTCGTCTGCGACGGCTTCGTCGGCAACGTCACGCTCAAGGCAGTCGAGGGCGTGGCGCACTTCTTCAAATCGGCATTCCGCGACAACCTGCTGGCCACGCTGGGCGGGCTGTTCGCCTACAGGTCGCTCAAGAAGCTCAATCCGAAGAGCTACAACGGCGGCAGCTTCCTGGGCCTGAAGGGCCTGGTAATCAAGAGCCATGGCGGGGCCGACGCGTTTTCCTTCGAGTGGGCCTTGCGCCGCGCGTTCGATGCCGCCCACAACAATGTGCAGGAACAGCTTTCGCGGATGATCGCCGAGATCATGCCGGCCGCGCCGGGCGCCGTACCTGCCGAAACGACCGGCTCCCCCATCAAGCAGAGTTAAGCAATGACCGTGTACAGCAAAATCATCGGCACCGGCAGCTATCTGCCGGGCCAACGCGTGACCAACGACGACCTGGCCGCGCAACTGGCCGCCAAGGGCATCGAGACCTCGGACGAGTGGATCGTCACGCGCAGCGGCATTTCCGCCCGCCATTACGCGGCGCCGGAGCAGAACGCGTCCGACCTCGCGGTCGAAGCGGCCAGGAAGGCGCTCGAGATGGCCGCCAAGGACGTCAGCGAGATCGACCTGGTCATCGTCGCCAGCTCGACCCCCGACTTCCACGGCAGCTTCCCGAGCACCGCCTGCATCGTCCAGAACAAGCTCGGCATGAAGGGCGGCGGCGCTGCCTTCGACGTCCAGGCCGTCTGCAGCGGCTTCGTCTACGCGGTGTCCGTGGCCGACGCCTTCATCAAGTCCGGTGCCCACAAGAACGTGCTGGTGATCGGCGCCGAAGTGTTCTCGCGCATCCTGAATTTCGAAGACCGCACCACCTGCGTGCTGTTCGGCGACGGGGCCGGCGCCGTGGTGATGACCGCCTCCAGCGAGCCGGGCATCCTCGCCACCAAGCTGCACGCCGACGGCAGCCACTCCGACATCCTGTCGATCCCCGGCAACCTGGCCGGCGGCGCGCTGGCCGGCAGCGGCTACCTGCACATGGACGGCCCGGCGGTGTTCAAGCTGGCCGTCTCGGTGCTGGAAGAAGTCGCCACCGAGACGCTGGAAGCGGCCAAGATGACGCCGTCCGACGTCGACTGGCTGATCCCGCACCAGGCCAATATCCGCATCATGAAGGGCACCGCGCGCAAGCTGAAGATGCCCGAAGAAAAAATGGTGGTGACCGTCGACCAGCACGGCAACACCTCCGCCGCCTCGATCCCGCTGGCGCTCGACCTCGCCGTGCGCGACGGTCGCGTGAAGCCTGGCCACAATGTCCTGATGGAAGGCGTGGGCGGCGGCTTTACCTGGGGCGCGATCCTCGCGCGCATGTGACGGCGGGCGGGCCGCGCCCGCCTGACCCCTGATAACAAGAAGATTGGAACACAGACCATGAGCAAATTCGCATTCCTCTTTACTGGCCAGGGCGCCCAGGCCGTCGGCATGCTGAACGGCTTCGCCGGCAACCAGGTGGTCGCCGACACCGTGGCCGAAGCCTCCGACGCGCTGGGCATGGACCTCGGCCGCCTGATCGCCGTAGGCCCCAAGGAAAGCCTGGACCTGACCACCAACACCCAGCCGGTGATGCTGACCGCGGCGGTGGCCGTGTACCGCGCCTGGATCGCGGCCGGCGGCAAGACCCCGGCCGTGATGGCCGGCCATAGCCTGGGCGAATATTCGGCCCTGGTCGCGGCCGGCGTGATCCCGTTCAAGGACGCGGTGCCGCTGGTGCGCTTCCGCGCCCAGTCGATGCAGGACGCAGTGCCGGTCGGGCAGGGCGGCATGGCCGTCGTGCTGGGCCTGTCCGCCGACGACGTGCGCGCCGTCTGCGCCGAAGCCCAGGCCGCCGTGCCGGGCGAAGTGGTCGAGGCCGTCAACTTCAACGAGCCGACCCAGATCGTCATCGCCGGCCACAACGGCGCCGTCGACAAGGCCTGCGAACTGGCCAAGGCCAAGGGCGCCAAGCGCGCCATGAAGCTGGCGGTGTCGGCGCCGTTCCACTCCTCGCTGCTGAAACCCGCCTCGGACCGCCTGCGCGACTACATGGCCAAGCTGGCGTTCAATACGCCGCAAGTGGACGTCATCAACAACGTCGACGTCGCCGTCAACAAGGATCCGGAACTGATCAAGGACGCGCTGGTGCGCCAGGCTGCCGGCCCGGTGCGCTGGGTCGAGACCATGCAGGCGATGGCGGCTGCCGGCGTCACCCAGGTGATCGAGTGCGCGCCGTCCAAGACCCTGATCGGCATGGCCAAGCGCATCGATCCGGTGCTGGTGGGCGAGGCGCTGGTCGACCAGGAATCGCTGGAGCGCGTCTTGAGTGCGCTCAAGCAGGCCTGATGGCCCGCCGTAGTATCGTTCACGTCGTTTAAAGAGGACACAATGAATCTGCAAAACCAAGTCGCTCTCGTCACCGGCGCCTCGCGCGGCATCGGCAAGGCCATCGCGCTGGAACTCGCCAAACAGGGCGCCACGGTGGTCGGCACGGCCACCACCGCAGCGGGCGCGGAGGCGATCGGCGCCTACCTGGCCGAAGTCGGCGGCAAGGGCATGGTCCTGAACGTGACCAACGCCGAACAGTGCGCCGCCGTGACGGATGACATCGCCAAGAACATCGGCGCCATCACCATCCTGGTCAACAACGCCGGCATTACCCAGGACCAGTTGGCCATGCGCATGAAGGACGAGGAGTGGGACAGCGTCATCGCCACGAACCTCACCGCCGTCGGCCGCCTGTCGCGCGCCGTACTGCGCGGGATGATGAAAGCGAAACATGGGCGTATCATTAATATCACTTCGGTGGTCGGCGCGGCCGGCAATCCGGGCCAGATGAATTACGCGGCAGCCAAGGCCGGCGTGGCCGGCATGAGCCGCGCGCTGGCGCGCGAGATCGGCAGCCGCAACATCACGGTCAACTGCGTCGCCCCCGGCTTCATCGATACCGACATGACCAAGGCACTGGGCGAGGGCCAGCACGAAGCGCTGCTGACCCAGATTCCGCTGGGCCGCCTGGGCAGCCCCGAGGACATCGCGCACGCCGTGGCCTTCCTGGCCGGCCCGCAAGCCGCCTACATCACGGGCACCGAGCTGCACGTGAACGGCGGTATGTATATGAACTGACGCCGGGCGCGTCCGATTCGATTGAATGGACGCGTTTTAAGCTTGTTTGAAGTTTTTTGCTTGTAGATTCGGCTGAATTAGCGGCAGTAGCCGAAAATAGTTTTTCACCGCGCAAACCTGCTAAAATGCGCGCACTTTCCGCAACACATACCTAAATGGAGCCATAACATGTCGGATATCGAACAACGCGTTAAAAAAATCGTCGCTGAGCAACTGGGCGTTGCCGAAGCGGACATCAAAATCGATTCCTCCTTCGTTGACGATCTCGGCGCTGATTCCCTCGATACCGTGGAACTGGTGATGGCACTCGAAGACGAATTCGAAATGGAAATCCCGGACGAGCAAGCCGAGAAGATCACCACCGTGCGTCAAGCCATCGAGTACGCACAGGCGCACGTCAAGGCCTAAGCTTCAGTTTTTCCAGGAGAATCGCTTGAGTTCACGCAACCGTCGTGTCGTCGTGACCGGCCTCGGCTGCGTCTCCCCGATCGGCAACACCATTGCCGAGACGTGGAGCGCGGCGCTGGCCGGCACGTCCGGCATCGCGAACATCACCAAGTTCGACGCATCGGCGTTTTCGACCCGTTTCGCCGGCGAGGTGAAGAACTTTAACATCGAGGATTACCTGCCGGGCAAGGAAGGCCGCCACATGGATACCTTTATCCATTTCGGCATGGCCGCAGGCATCCAGGCGCTGCAGGATTGCGGCATCGAAGTCACCGACGCCAACGCCGACCGCATCGGCGTGATGATCGGTTCCGGCATCGGCGGTTTGCCGATGATCGAAGCCACCAAGGAAGAATACGACAGCCGCGGCCCGCGCCGCATCTCGCCGTTCTTCGTGCCGGCCTCGATCATCAACATGATCTCGGGCGATCTCTCGATCAAGTTCGGCCTGCGCGGCCCGAACCTGGCCATCGTCACCGCCTGCACCACCGGCCTGCACTGCATCGGCGCGGCGGCCCGCCTCATCGAGTACGGCGATGCCGACATGATGATCGCCGGCGGCGCCGAGTCCACCGTGTCGCCGCTGGGCCTGGGCGGTTTCGCCTCGGCGCGCGCACTGTCGGCCCGCAACGATGACCCGGCAACGGCGTCGCGTCCCTGGGACAAGGACCGCGACGGCTTCGTGCTGGGCGAGGGCGCCGGCGTGATGGTGCTGGAAGAATACGAACACGCCAAGGCGCGTGGCGCCAAGATCTACGCCGAGGTGATCGGCTTCGGCATGAGCGCCGACGCCAACCACATCACCGCCCCGGTGGAAGATGGCAGCGGCGCCTCGCGCTGCATGGTGTCGGCCCTGAACTATGCCGGCATCAACCGCGACCAGGTCAGCTACGTCAACGCGCACGGCACCTCGACCCCGGCGGGCGACGTGGCGGAAGTGCAGGGCATCAAGCGCACCTTCGGCGAGCACGCGAAAAAACTGGTGGTCAACTCGACCAAGTCGATGACCGGCCACCTGCTGGGTGGCGCCGGCGGCCTGGAATCGGTGTTCACGGTGCTGGCGATCCACAACCAGGTTTCGCCGCCGACCATCAATATCTTCAACCAGGACCCGGAATGCGATCTGGATTTCTGCGCCAACGCCGCGCGTGAAATGAAGATCGATTACGCGGTCAAGAACTCGTTCGGCTTCGGCGGTACCAACGGTACCCTCGTGTTCGCAAAAGTCTGAACTTAATCCGTTCGCCTCGTTCTAACGAGGTGGGCTGATCCGTCCGGCCGCCTCGTGCGGCCGGCGCTTCTTTTACTTCCCCTTTTTTCTGCTGCCAGCCATGTCGATCGCGGTGTCCGCCGTCGTCGTGCCCTCGCGCCGCCTGCGCGCGCTCGTCTTTTTCTTTGGCGGGTGCAACGCTGCGGCGGGGCTCGCGCTCGCCTTTTCGCCCGGCGCGCGCTTCCAGTGCGCGCCCCTGTGCAGCGCATTGTTCCTCGTCGCAGCGGCATTCCTGCTGCACGCCGCGGCCCGCCGCACAAAGACGCGCCGGATTGATATTTCTGGACTTGGCCAGCTACGGCTGGCGGTACAACAAGGCGTGGGGCAGGGCGGGGCGCAGGACGCGGCCGTGCCGGTCACCGTGGCGCCGGGGTCGACAGTGTGGCCGCAGCTGCTGCTCTTGCTGCTGCGTGCGCCGGACGGCGGACTGACCGTGCTGCCCGTGCTGCGCGACAGCGTCACACCGCAGCAGTTCCGCGCGCTGGCGGTCGCGGTGCGGGCGGCGGATGCGGGCAGCGGGGATGCCGCCGGCCGCGGGTTTGCACAGTGATGCAAAAAATACTTTGAACTTATTGCAGCGGGCCAACTCTTATGTAAGGAGAGCACCGCGGCAGCCAATGGGGCCATGGGCTGTGACGACAGAACGCGAGTGTGATCAATTGCTGGTCGAGCGCGTCCAGGCTGGCGACCGGCAGGCGTTCGACCTGCTGGTGGCCAAGTATCAGCGCAGGCTGATGCGCCTGGTGTCGCGGCTGGTGCACGACCCTGCGGAGGCGGAAGACGTGGTGCAGGAAACCTTCATCAAGGCGTTCCGGGCGCTGCGCCATTTCCGCGGCGACTCGGCTTTTTATACGTGGTTGTACCGGATCGGAATCAACACTGCTAAAAATTTTCTCGTCACACAGGGCCGGCGCGCCCCGACCTCCACCGAGGCCGACGCCGAGCGCGCCGAAGCGTTTGACGATGCGGACAGCCTGCGGGACATCAACACGCCGGAATCGGTGTTGGCCAGCAAGCAGATCGCCTACACGGTCAATGCCGCGATGGAAGCCTTGCCGCTCGAATTGCGAACGGCAATCGTCCTGCGCGAAATTGAGGGGCTAAGCTACGAGGAAATCTCCGAAGTCATGGCTTGCCCGATCGGGACGGTGCGCAGCCGCATCTTCCGGGCGCGCGAGGTCATCGCCGAGAAGCTCAAGCCCCTGCTCGACTTCCCGGTTGACAAGCGGCGCTAGGTAGCGATGATCGATCGAAACAGCAGTGATATTTTTGACCCCACGGCACGGACACGATGGATACCAACAAAAAAATCCGCGAGCACATCTCCGCCCTCTGCGATGGCGAACTGTCTGCAGGCGACCTCGAACTGGCCTTTGCCGGCCTGCAGACGCCTGAAGGCAAGCAGGCCTGGGATGTCTACCACCACATCGGCGACGTGCTGAGGGCGCGGGCCTCGGCCGACCTGTCGCCGGGCTTTGCGGGCAAGCTGGCGGCGCGCCTGGACGCTGAACCCATGCCAATCCGGCGACGGGCCGAGGCGCTGGGCGAGGTGGATGTCGTGCCGGCGGTCGTGGTCGCGCCGCGGTCCTGACCAGCCCGCCCCAGTGATACCGTCGTGCCCGGCGCTGCCGAGCCCGACTTCCCGCGCAGGCGGGAGCCCCACTCGTAGCGCGCCACTGACGTTGAACGTGGCTGCTGGCGCGAGCAAAATGGGGTTCCCGCCTGCGCGGGAACGACGTTCTTTTTGTATCGAAGGTCTCGAAGCATTCGCCGCCAGCCGAGAGCAGCCGAGCCGCCCGCTCCCCCAGTCGGTGGCGACAGACGCAGGCATTTTCGCTTACCATTGCGTCAACTCTCCAACAGCGGATGAATGATCCCATGACCAGCAAATCTGCACGCACTGCCTTGTCGGCCTTGCTCCTGTCCTGCGCCGGCCTGTTCTTCCTTCCATCGTCCCAGGCTGCGGCCCCGGTCGTCGTCACGCCAGTCGTCGGCCTGCCCGATTTCGCCGACCTGGTCGAGAAGGTCGGCCCGGCGGTGGTGAACATCCGCACCACCGAGCGGATCAAGATGGGGCAGGGCGATGCGGAGATGCAGGAATTCCTGCGCCGCTTCTTCGGCCAGGCCGTGCCGCGCGGCCGCCGTGGCGGCAATGGCGGCGGCAATGCGGTGCCGGAGGAGGTCCAGCGCGGCGTCGGTTCCGGCTTCATCATCTCGGCCGACGGCTACGTGCTGACCAATGCCCACGTGGTCGAGGGCGCGGACGAAGTGACGGTCACGCTGACCGACCGCCGCGAGTTCACGGCCAAGGTGCTCGGTTCGGACGAGCGCTCCGACGTGGCCGTGCTCAAGGTCGAGGCCGCCAACCTGCCGGTCCTGCGCATCGGCGACTCCAACAAGATCCGGGTCGGCGAATGGGTGATCGCGATCGGCTCCCCGTTCAACCTCGAAAACACGGTCACGGCCGGCATCATCTCGGCCAAGGCGCGCGACACCGGCGAATACCTGCCGCTGATCCAGAGCGATGTCGCGGTCAATCCCGGCAACTCGGGCGGCCCGCTGATCAATATGCGCGGCGAAGTGATCGGCATTACCTCCCAGATCGCGACCCTGTCCGGCGCCTACAACGGCATTTCCTTCGCGGTGCCGATCCAGGAAGCGATGCGGGTGGCCGAACAGCTCAAGAAGACCGGCCACGTCACCCGCGGCCGCCTGGGCGTGCAGATCGGCGAAGTCACGCGCGACGTGGCGCAGGCCCTGGGCCTGGAGCGCGCCCGCGGCGCCGAGGTCGCGATGGTCGAACCGGGCGGGCCGGCGGACAAGGCCGGGATCAAGGTCGGCGACATCATCCTCAAATTCAATGGCCTGCCGATCGAGAAGACGGCCGACCTGCCGCGCCTGGTCGGCGCATCGAAGATCGGCAGCCAGGCCAATGTGACGGTATGGCGTCGTGGCAAGCAGCAGGATATCGGCGTCACCATCGTCGAGCTGCAGGACGAAAAGACGGCATCCAGCGGCAAGGCCCAGCCCAAGAAAGGCGCGCCGGCCGAGACCAATGCCCTGGGACTGCACGTGAGCGACCTGTCGGCGGCCCAGAAGCGCGAGCTGAAGACCGAGGCCGGCGTGCTGGTCGAATCGGTGCAGGGCAGGGCGGCCACGGCCGGGGTGCAGCAGGGCGACGTGATCCTGCAGGTCGACAACACCGAGATCCATAGCGCATCGCAATTCAATGGCATCGTGGCGAAGCTCGATCCGAAGAAGCCGGTGGCGGTGCTGGTGCGGCGCGACACCGTGACCCAGTACCTCGTGATCAAGCCGCGCGAATGACGGCCCGGTTCACGCTCTACTCGCGCAGCTGGTGCCACCTGTGCGAGGACATGCTGGCCGCGCTGCAGCAACTGGCCCCGCCGGGAGCGCCGTTCGAGGTCGACGTGATCGACGTCGACGCCGACCCGGCGCTGGTGGCGCGCTTCGATGAGCTGGTGCCGGTGCTGTATGGACGGCTGGAGGAGCCGGAGCTGTGTCATTACTTCCTGGATGAGGCGGCGGTCCGGGCTTACCTCGATCGCACAGCCACCCAGCCCACTCCCGCCTGATTTTCCCCGCATCACCAGCCGTCGTCCCGGCGCAGGCGGATCAATGCCCCCGGCATTGATCCCCCATAGACCGTTTTCGTCGTCGAAATGGCGCGTCGCAGCCCCGCAAACTCAGCATGGGTCCCGGCCTCCGCCGGGACGACGATGAAGGTTAATGGTGGCTTCACGCCATTTTCCCTCTCCGCTGCAGCCGTAATCCGGGCTTTCTGCCCTGAAATCCGGTAAAATGCCAAGTCCGGAAAAGCTTCTGTCCACAGCACATCAGCTTCTCGCGTTTGATAAGGCGCTCGCCAGGGGATTGCCAATCCCTTAACGAAGCGCTTTTTTCGTATTGCGACGGTCCAGCAAGCCGCCCCGCCCACATTCGGTTTTGAGCTTTTAATGAAGAACATACGTAACTTTTCCATCATCGCCCACATCGATCACGGCAAGTCGACGCTGGCCGACCGCATCATCCAGCTGTGCGGCGGCCTGTCCGACCGCGAAATGGACGAGCAGGTGCTCGATTCGATGGACCTGGAGCGCGAGCGCGGCATCACCATCAAGGCCCAGACCGCGGCGCTGCAGTACAAGGCGCGCGACGGCCAGACCTATAACCTGAACCTGATCGATACCCCGGGCCACGTCGACTTCAGCTACGAAGTGTCGCGCTCGCTGTCGGCCTGCGAAGGCGCGCTGCTGGTGGTCGACGCCTCCCAGGGCGTGGAAGCCCAGACCGTGGCCAACTGCTACACCGCGCTCGACCTGGGCGTGGAAGTGGTGCCGATCCTGAACAAGATCGACCTGCCGCACGCGGATCCCGACAACGCCAAGAAGGAAATCGAGGACGTGATCGGCATCGACGCGTCCGACGCCACCACCTGCTCGGCCAAGACCGGCCTCGGCGTGGAGGACGTGCTGGAAGCCCTGATCGCGAAAGTGCCGCCGCCCAAGGGCGACGCCGATGCACCGCTGCAGGCCCTGATCATCGACTCCTGGTACGACAGCTACGTCGGCGTCGTCATGCTGGTGCGCGTGGTCAACGGCACCCTGCGCCCGAAGGACAAGATCCTGCTGATGGCCACCGGCTCCCAGCAGCTGGTCGAGCAGGTCGGCATCTTCTCGCCGCGCTCGGTGCAGCTGCCGGAACTGGCGGCCGGCCAGGTGGGCTTCGTCATCGCCGGCATCAAGGAACTGCACGCCGCCAAGGTGGGCGACACCATCACCCTGGCGCAAAAGCCGGCGCCGGCACCGCTGCCGGGCTTCAAGGAAGTCCAGCCGCAGGTGTTCGCCGGCCTGTTCCCGGTCGAAGCCAACCAGTACGACGCGCTGCGCGATTCGCTGGAAAAGCTGAAGCTGAACGACGCCGCCCTGATGTACGAGCCGGAAGTGTCGCAGGCGCTGGGCTTCGGCTTCCGCTGCGGCTTCCTCGGCCTCCTGCACATGGAGATCGTGCAGGAACGCCTGGAGCGCGAATTCGACATGGACCTGATCACCACGGCCCCGACCGTGGTGTACGAGGTCGCGATGCGCGACGGCACCGAGATCAAGGTCGACAACCCGTCCAAGATGCCCGAGCCGTCCAAAATGGCCGAGGTGCGCGAGCCGATCGTCAACGTCAACCTGTACATGCCGCAGGAATATGTCGGCTCGGTCATGACGCTGTGTAATTCGAAGCGCGGCGTGCAGATCGACATGAGCTACCACGGCCGCCAGGTCAAGTTGCGTTACGAGATCCCGATGGCCGAGATCGTGCTCGACTTCTTCGACCGCCTGAAGTCGACCTCGCGCGGCTATGCCTCGATGGACTACGAGTTCAAGGAATACCGGGCCTCCGACGTGGTCAAGGTCGACATGCTGATCAACGGCGACAAGGTCGACGCCCTGGCCATCATCGTGCACCGCGCCAACGCCGCCTACCGCGGGCGCCAGGTCGCGGCCAAGATGCGCGAGCTGATCCCGCGCCAGATGTTCGACGTCGCCATCCAGGCCGCGATCGGCGCCACCATCATCTCGCGCGAGAACGTGAAGGCGATGCGCAAGAACGTGCTGGCCAAGTGCTACGGCGGCGACATCACCCGCAAGAAGAAACTGCTCGAGAAACAGAAGGCTGGTAAAAAGCGCATGAAACAAGTGGGCTCGGTCGAGATCCCGCAAGAAGCCTTCCTGGCCATCCTCCAAGTGGAAGAAAAATGAACCTGCAAACCATCCTCGGCAACTTCGCCCTGATCCTGTTCGTGGCCATGGTGGTCACCGGGGTGATCTGGTGCCTCGACGTGTTCTACCTGGCCAAGAAGCGCCGCGCCGCGGCCGACGCCGCGCTGGCCGCCTACGATGCCCGCAACGCCAAGGCGACCGCCGACGGCATCAAGCTGGACAACGGCAACCGCGCCGCCATCGAGGCCGCCATGCTGCGCCAGCCGACCTGGATCGAGTACTCGGGCAGCTTCTTCCCGGTGATCGCGCTGGTGTTCGTGCTGCGCTCCTTCCTGTGGGAGCCGTTCAAGATCCCGTCCTCGTCGATGGTGCCGACCCTGCTGGTGGGCGACCTGATCCTGGTGAACAAGTACGCCTACGGCATCCGCCTGCCGATCGTGAACAAGAAGATCATCGAAGTCGGCAACCCGCAGCGCGGCGACGTGATGGTGTTCAAGTACCCGAAGGACCCGAGCCAGGACTACATCAAGCGCGTCATCGGGGTGCCGGGTGATAAAATCACCTACGAAAACAAGCGCTTGACGGTGAACGGCAAGCCGGTCGAGTACCAGCCGATGGACGACTACCTCGACGACGAGCGCCCTGTTTATCACAAGCAATACATGGAAATGTTGCCGAATGTGAAACACCGCATCCTGACCATGGAAGGGCGGCGCACCATCGACCTCGGCTCCGTGGACAATTTCCCGCATCGTGAAAACTGCGACTATTCGTACGACAAATTTACCTGTATCGTACCGGAGGGCAATTATTTTATGATGGGGGACAACCGCGATAACTCTGCTGACAGCCGGTACTGGGGCTTCGTGCCGGACCAGAACATCGTCGGCAAAGCGATCCTGATCTGGATGAACTTCGGTAACCTGAAGCGGATCGGCGGTATCCACTAAGTTCGAGGAGTTCGCAGATGCAGGGACGTAAGCAATATTTCTTCAACGCCGAGCGCGGTTTTTCGCTGTCCGGACTGATCTTCGTGCTGGCGATTTTGGGCGTGCTGCTCATCTTCGCTGCCAAGGTGTTCCCGACCTATATGGAATATCGCGCGGTGCAGGACGGTATCGCCCGGGCCAAGGCCACGGGCGGCAGCGTGGCGGAGATGCAGCGTTCCTTCGATAAAGCGGCCGAAATCAACAGCATCAACTCGATCAACGGCCACGACCTGGTCATTACCAAGGAAAATGGCGAACAGGAGATCAGCTTCGCCTACGAGAAACGGATTCCGCTGGCGGGCAACGTCAGCCTGTTGATCAATTACGCGGGCACCACCGACAAGACCGGTGCGGTGGCCGCACAAACCGCGGCCAGCGCCGGGCAGTAAGCGGCGAGGCAGATAATATTGACGATGAATCTTCAGTTATTGCAAACACGCCTGAGCTACACGTTCCAGGATGCTGGCCTGCTGCAGCAAGCCCTGACGCACCGTAGCCACAGCAGTCTGCATAACGAACGGCTTGAATTCCTCGGCGACTCGATCCTCAACTGCGTGGTCGCCTCCGTGCTGTACGAGCGTTTCAACACCCTTGACGAAGGCGACCTGTCGCGCCTGCGCGCCAACCTCGTCAAGCAGCAGTCGCTGTACGAAATCGCGCAGAAGCTGGAACTGTCGCAGTTCCTGCGCCTGGGCGAGGGCGAGTTGAAGTCGGGCGGTTTCCGCCGTCCCTCGATCCTGGCCGACACCCTGGAAGCCTTGCTGGGCGCCATCTTCCTCGATTCCGGATTCAACGCGGCGCGCGACGTGATCCGCGCCTTCTACATCCCGATCCTGGAAACGGTCGACCCGCGCACCCTCGGCAAGGACGCCAAGACCCTGCTGCAGGAATTCCTGCAGTCCAAAAAAATCTCGCTGCCGACCTATAATGTAGTGGCCACCCACGGCGCCGCGCACAGCCAGGAATTCGAAGTCGAGTGCCTGGTACCCAAGCTGGGCATCCAGGTCTATGGCCGCGGCGGCAGCCGCCGCGCCGGCGAACAGGCCGCCGCCCGGCTGGCGCTGGAAGCCGCCGAGAAGGCCCTGGTCAAGACCCCGTCCGCCACCCGCAAGGCGCGCCCGCGCGCCGCGCAGCTGAAACTGGCCGGGATCGCGACCATCCAGCCGGACGCCCCGCTGGCCGACACCGCCGCCGCCCCGGCGCCCGAGACCGTGGCGCCCGAGCCCGAAACCAAACCTGTCGCCGAGTCGAAAGCGCAGAAACAAGCAGGAAGCAAGTCAGCATGAACGACGGCAGTACCACCAATCCGGATTTTCGCTGCGGTTACATCGCGATCGTCGGCCGCCCCAACGTCGGCAAGTCGACCTTGATGAACGTGCTGATCGGCGCCAAGGTGTCGATCACCTCGCGCAAGGCCCAGACCACGCGCCACCGCATCACCGGCATCCAGACCAGCGAAGACGCCCAGTTCATCTACGTCGACACGCCGGGCTTCCAGACCCGCCACGCCAACGCGCTCAACAAGACGCTGAACAAGACCGTGTCGAACACGCTGACGGCGGCCGACGTGGTGCTGTTCATCGTCGAGGCCGGCGTGTTCGGCGCCGCCGACCAGCAAGTGATGGACCTGCTGCCGAAGAACGTGCCGGCCATTCTCGTCATCAACAAGGCCGACCGCATGAAGGACAAGGCCCAGCTGATGCCTTTCGCGCAGAAAGTGGCGGCGCTGCATCCCTTCGCCGCCGTGGTGCCGGTCTCGGCCAAGATGCGCTTCCAGGTCGATTCGCTGGAAAAGGAAATTCGCAACTGGCTGCCGCGCAACGAACCGATCTTCGGGCCGGACGACATCACCGACCGCAGCGAGAAATTCCTCGCCGCCGAGATCGTCCGCGAAAAGGTGTTCCGCAACAGCGGCGACGAGCTGCCCTACACCAGCACCGTGCTGGTCGAAAAATTCGAGCAGGAAGGCAACCTGCGCCGCGTGTTCGCCGCCATCCTCGTCGAGCGCGACAGCCACAAGGCCATGATCATCGGCGCCAAGGGCGCGCGCCTGAAGGAAATCTCCACCGCTGCGCGTCTGGACATGGAGAAGCTGTTCGGCGGCCCGGTCTACCTGGAAATCTGGGTCAAGGTCAAGTCCGGCTGGGCCGACAACGAAGCGGGCCTGCGCGCCTACGGATACGAGTAAGCGCGAAAGGCAGCCGCCACCGGGCATGTCCATCCTCGACGCCGACCTCCACGCTCCCGCGCAGGACAGCCCCGCGCCGGCGCCGCGGCGCGGCCGTGCCAGCAGCGGTCGGGACCACCGGGTCACCGGCCAGCCGGCCTTCGTGCTGCACAGCTATCCCTACAAGGAAACCAGCCTCATCATCGATCTGTTTACCCGCGACCATGGCCGGGTGGCAGTCGTAGCCAAGGGCGCCAAGCGGCCCCTGTCGAAGCTGCGCGGCGTGCTGCAGACCTTCCAGCCGCTCTCGACCGGCTGGAGCGGCAAATCCGAGCTGCGCACCCTGATCGACGCCGAATGGGTCGGCGGCATGTTGCCAATCGAAAAGACGGCCTTGCTGTGCGGCTTCTACCTGAACGAACTCCTGGTCAAGCTGCTGGCCCGCGACGACCCCCATCCCGTGCTGTTCGACAAATACGTTGCTACACTGAACGAGCTGGCGCACGGCGAACCCGCACAAATCGTCTTGCGAAAGTTCGAACGTGCCTTACTTAAGGAAACAGGCGTGGCTGCCGAGCTTGGCCGGTCCACGACCACGCGCCAGCCGGTGGTGCCGGAAGAAGACTATGTCGTGGACCCGGAAAAGGGCCCGCGCGAACTGCGCATGGACGATAGCTGGCCGGTCGTCTCCGGCCGCACCCTGCTCGACATGGAGCGCGGCGACTACGCCGACCCCGTCACGCAGGCGCAGAGCAAACAACTGATGCGCTTTCTGCTAGCGTATCACCTGGGCGGCGCGCCGCTGAACACGCGCCAGATTTTGATCGACCTAATGCAGTTATAAGAACACCATGAGCTTCCTGCACCCTGCCGGTTCCGTCATCGACCTGGGCGTGAACATCGACCACGTCGCCACCGTGCGCAACGCGCGCGGCACCGTCTATCCCGACCCGCTGCGCGCGGCGCTGCTTGCCGAGCAGGCCGGCGCCGACCTGATCACGCTGCACCTGCGCGAGGACCGCCGCCACATCAAGGACGCCGACGTGCTGGCGATCCGCCCCGAGCTGCACACCCGCATGAACCTGGAAGCGGCGGTGACGCAGGAGATGATCGACTTCGCCTGCCGAGTCAGGCCGCAGGACGTGTGCCTGGTGCCGGAGCGGCGCGAGGAAGTCACCACCGAGGGTGGCCTGGATGTGGTGCGCTACTACAGCCAGGTCGAAACGGCGATCAAGCAGCTGGCCGGCGAGGGCATCCGCGTGTCGCTGTTCATCGATGCCGACGAAGCCCAGATCGAAGCCGCGGCGGCGGTCGGGGCGCCGGTGATCGAGCTGCACACCGGCCGTTACGCGGAAGCGGACGACGAGGTGGAGATCGCGGCCGAACTGGAACGCATCAAGCAGGGCGTGCGCGCCGGCGTGCGCCGTGGCCTGCGCGTCAATGCCGGCCACGGCCTGCACTACACGAACGTGCAGCCGATCGCCGCGATCCCGGAGATCCAGGAGCTCAACATCGGCCACGCGATCGTCGCGCACGCACTGTTCGTCGGCTGGGAGCACGCGGTGCGCGAGATGAAGTCGATCATGGTCGACGCGCGGCTGGGCGTCTCGCTGGGCGAGTGATGATCTACGGGATCGGCACCGACATCGTCCAGATCTCGCGCGTGCAGGCTGCGCTCGATCGCAGCGGCGAACGCTTCGCGGAAAAGATCCTCGGTCCCCAGGAACTGGCCAAATACCACGCCCGCAAGGCCAAGAACGAGCTGCGCGGGCTGCGCTTCCTGGCCACGCGCTTCTCGGCCAAAGAAGCGTTCTCGAAAGCCGTCGGCCTCGGCATGCGCATGCCGATGACCTGGCGCAGCGCGCAGATGCTCAACGCGCCGAGCGGCAAGCCGGTGATCGTGTGCAGCGGCGCGCTGGAAGAATTCATGCGCGCGAACAGACTCAGTGCCCAGGTCACGATCAGCGACGAAGCAGACTACGGCGTCGCCTTCGTGATCGTGACCCAGGAGCCGGAAGGCAGCAACGAGAGAAGTAAATGAGTGAAGTGACGGAAGTGGAGAGCCCGGACGCGCAGCCCGACGCCCGTGCGCAGGTGCTGGCGACGGTCGCCAAACTGCCCGAACTGCCGGGCGTGTACCGCTATTTCGACGCCAACGACGCGGTGCTCTACGTCGGCAAGGCGCGCAAGCTGAAGCAGCGCGTCTCCAGCTACTTCCAGAAGAACCTGTCCAGCCCCCGCATCGCGATGATGGTCGAGAAGATCGCGCGGCTGGAGACCACGGTGACCAACAGCGAAGCGGAAGCGCTGATCCTTGAGAATAACCTGATCAAGACGCTCAAGCCGCGCTACAACATCCTGTTCAGGGACGACAAGTCCTATCCCTACCTGAAGATCAGCGGCGGCGACGTGCCGCGCATGGCCTACTACCGCGGCGCGCTGGACAAGAAGAACCAGTACTTCGGCCCGTTCCCCAGCGCTTGGGCGGTGAAGGAGTCGATGCAGATCCTGCAGAAGGTCTTCATGATCCGTACCTGCGAGGACAGCGTGTACTCGAACCGCACGCGCCCCTGCCTGCTGCACCAGATCGGCCGCTGCAGCGCGCCCTGCGTGGGCGCGATCGCGGTCGAGGAATACAAGCTCGACGTCGACAACGCCGCCAAATTCCTGCGCGGGCGCCAGGGCGAGGTGATGGAAGACCTCGAACACAAGATGCACGCCTACGCGGCGGAGCTCAAGTTCGAGCAGGCCGCCAGCGTGCGCAACCAGATCCAGTCGCTGTCCAAGGTGCTGCACCAGCAATCGATGGAGACCACCGGCGACGCCGACGTCGACGTCATCGCCGTGGTGGTGCAGGGCGGGCGCGCCTGCGTCAACCTGGCCATGGTGCGCGGCGGCAGGCACCTGGGCGACCGCGCCTACTTCCCGCAGCACGTGGGCGAAGCGCTGGGCGAAGCGCCGATCGAGGTCGAGGTGCTGGCGGCCTTCATGGCCCAGCACTACGCGGACAAATTCATCCCCGGCACCCTGATCCTCAACATCGAGTTCGACCAGCCCGAGCTGATCATGGCGCTGACCGAGCAGTGCGGCCACCGCATCAACCTGATCTTCCAGCCGCAGGGGCAGCGCCGGCAATGGCTGGAGCTGGCGCAGAAGGGCGCCGAGATCGCGCTGGCGCGGCTCCTGTCGGAGCAGGGCTCCCAGCAGTCGCGCACGCGCGCGCTGGCCGAGGTGCTGGGCCTGGACAGCGAGGAGCTGGACAGCATCCGCATCGAATGCTTCGACATCAGCCACACGGCGGGCGAGGCGACGCAGGCATCGTGCGTGGTGTTCCACCATCACGAAATGCAGAACAGCGAGTACCGCCGCTTCAACATCAACGGCATCACGCCGGGCGACGACTACGCCGCGATGCGCCAGGTGCTCACGCGCCGCTACGAGAAGGTAGCCAATGGCGATGGCGTGATGCCGGACGTGGTGCTGGTCGACGGCGGCAAGGGCCAGGTCGAGATGGCGCGCCAGGTATTCGAGGAGCTGGGGCTGTCGATCAGCCTGATCGTCGGCGTGGCGAAAGGCGAGGGCAGGCGCGTGGGCCTGGAGACGTTGATCTTCGCCGACGGCCGCCCGCCGCAGGAGCTGGGCAAGGAATCGGCCGCGCTGATGCTGGTGGCGCTGATCCGCGACGAGGCGCACCGTTTCGCCATCACCGGCATGCGCGCCAAGCGCGCCAAGGCGCGGCAGGCCTCGCGGCTGGAAGAAATCGAAGGCATCGGCGCCAAGCGCCGCCAGAAGCTGCTGGCCCGCTTCGGCGGCCTGCGCGGCGTGATGAATGCCAGCGTCGAAGACCTGATGACCGTCGAAGGCATCAGCAGCACCCTGGCCGAAGAAATCTACCGCCAGCTGCACTGAAAAAAGAGAACGTCGTCCTCGCGAAAGCGGGGACCCCATTTTGTGCGCGGGCCAGAGCGCTCACCGAAGCGGCACGCACGGGAAATGGGGGTTCCCGCTTCCGCGGGAACGACGTTCGATTTTACGCCCGCAGTACGTACAGCCGCACCATCAGCCCAACTGGTTTAAAAGGCAATAGCAAGGTAGACTATCGCCGCAAAACCCCCACAGTTATCGCAGCTTCCTATGCCCTTCAACATCCCGATCCTCCTGACCTGGTTACGCGTCGCACTCATTCCACTGGTGGTCGGGGTGTACTACCTGCCGCTGAACTGGCGCCCGCACGCGGACCTGTTCGCGACCCTGGTCTTCATCATCGCCGCCATCACCGACTGGTTCGACGGCTACCTCGCGCGGCGCTGGAACGAATCAACCGCCTTCGGCGCCTTCCTCGACCCCGTGGCGGACAAGCTGATGGTGGCCGGCGCCTTGCTGGTGCTGGTCTGGCTGGGCCGCGTGAACGCCGTGCTGGCCTTCATCATCATCGGCCGCGAAATCACCATCTCCGCGCTGCGCGAATGGATGGCCGAAATCGGCGCGCGCAAGTCGGTCGCCGTCAGCTCGCTCGGCAAGATCAAGACGGCCGCCCAGATGGTCGCCATCCCCTTGCTGCTGTTCGACGGCACCCTGTTCGGCATGATCGACACCTCGCTGCTGGGCGGCCCGCTGCTGTGGTTCGCGGGCGTGCTGACGGTGTGGTCGATGTTCTATTACCTGCGCCGCGCCTGGCCTTTAATGAAAGAAAAGTCCGGTGTCATGTAAGAATTGTTTTGGGTCATCCTTGACAGTGAGCATAGAACCTCTATAATGCCTGCCTGTTGCGAACGATGCAGCACAGCAGCAAGACGAAGCGGGAGTAGCTCAGTTGGTAGAGCGCAACCTTGCCAAGGTTGAGGTCGAGAGTTCGAGACTCTTCTCCCGCTCCAAAACTTGCAAAGTGTTCGGTTCAAAACGGTTATCACAGAGGGCAGGATTTTCTGCGATAATTGCTGTTCTGTAGTGCGGGAGTAGCTCAGTTGGTAGAGCGCAACCTTGCCAAGGTTGAGGTCGAGAGTTCGAGACTCTTCTCCCGCTCCAGCTTCTTGCTGGAGTAGTATGACAATTTGGCTCCATGCGGGAGTAGCTCAGTTGGTAGAGCGCAACCTTGCCAAGGTTGAGGTCGAGAGTTCGAGACTCTTCTCCCGCTCCAGAATATACGAGGGAAGCCTGGCTTCCCTTTTTGTTGATATAGCCCACAGTCGGGTTTGTCGACAAGCGTTACGATCAAATCTGGCGAGGTAGCAAAGAGGTTATGCAGCGGCCTGCAAAGCCGTCTAGACGGGTTCGATTCCCGTCCTCGCCTCCAGATTCTCCCTATGACGGGCCCCTTTGGGGCCCGTTTCATTTTGGGTTCTCCACCTCACGAAAATTGAGGTGCACCTCACCCTGATACGGCCAATTTGCCGCGGGCCGTTGACGTGCGCCGTTGACACGCCGCCGTCACGGCCTATGATGAACGCATCATGGGAACGCTTTACACGCGGCCGTATGGCTTCCAGATCCGCGTGACCCACAAGCTCCTGCCGAAGGATTTGTGGGCCACCTTCGACACGCGCTACGCGGCCGAAGCGTACATGCATCAGCTCGAGGGCCTGTTGGCACAAGGCATCGTGCCGCAGGCGCTGCTCGAGCGCGCCAGCCCGAAACAGGAGATCTGGACGGTGCGGCGCTGTGTGCTCGAATACTTGAAGCACAACCCCGTCCCACTGTCCGACCAAAAACTGCTCGACACCGCCCTGCCTGGCGTGGCGACGCTGGCGACCTCGGCGCTCAACTACGAATGGGCAGAGGCGTGGATCGTTGAGATGAAACGGGTCCAGCGATTGGCGCCGTCGACGATCCGGCACCGCCACGGTGCACTAGCGCGTTGCTTTGACTGGATGCTGCGCAAGCATCCCGAGATCATGGCGCAGAATCCACTACGCCTCCTGAAGCGCGGGTTTGCGACCTACACGGACGCTGATGCCGAAGCGCTCTCCAAGAGCGGGCTGGAGGTTCGCGTCGACGAGGAGCGTGACCGCCGGCTATTTCCGGATGAAGAAGCGCGGATCCTATCGCGGCTTGGCGATACGCTCGACGAACGTGTGTTCTTTGAACTCGCTCGCGATACCGCGATGCGCATGCGCGAGTGTTACACGCTAGACATTGGCCAGGTCATCCTCGCGCAACGGACCATCCACCTAGACCGAACAAAGAATGGCGACAGACGCCAAGTGCCGTTGCCGAGTCCGACAGTCGGATTGCTGGCAGATTATATCGAGTCGCAGAAAGCGGCGATCGCGGCGCGGGAAGGGCGATTGTTCCCGTTCTGGTGCGGCGACAGGAACGAGGCTATTCTCGACCAGGTCACGCGCGACCTGTCGCGGGCCTACGCCCAAATCTTCGAGGCTGCCGGCGTGGCGGACTTTCGCTTCCACGACCTACGGCACGAGGCGACGTGCAGGCTGTTCCAGCGGACGACGTTACGCGACACCGAAATCGCGAAGATCACGGGGCACAAGGATCCGCGTCAGCTAAAGCGCTACGCGAGCTTGCGCGGCAGCGACCTCGCGTCGCAGTTATGGTGACGTCGTGTGTGAAGTTATCGCGGGCAGCGCTGGAAGTTCGGTGCGTCGCCGACGCGGCCGGTGATCGAGCAAAACTCCGACGGGCTTTTGCTTGGCTGGCGAACCGTCCTGTTCCGTTGCGCGATCAGTCTTGGCGTGCGCGGCCCGCCGAACGGCGGTGTCCCGCGCGATCCGCTGGCGCAGGAAGGCCAACGCGTCCTCCCTGAGAAATATCCACCCCTTGCCGATGCGTGTGCCCGGCAGTTCGCCCGTGCGCGCATACTGGGCAACCGTCTCCGGTTCCGCGCCGAACAGAGCGGCGACGCCGTCCAGGTCTAGCGTTTCCCCTGCGTTGCTCACCGATCCCCCTCGTCAACGTTGACATGTCAACATTGCCATCTTTGCACGTCGTTCGCTTCGCGAAAGCGCAAAAGGCTCGCCCGTCTTAGCCCAGCGCTGACGCGCTCGGCTCCCGCCAGGCCACAGCACGCCCAGCACGGCATTCCTCCGCGCTGCTCCGACCCGGCATGCTGCTCGCTAGGCGGCCGCCGCGTTGCGGCGCGGTTGCGGTGCGTCGCGTTAGTGTTTTCACGTAGCCTAGATATGGAAACAAACCATGCACGGAGCCTCAGTGGAAAACGCACCACCAGAGCCGCTGTTTGATTTCGAGGATAACGGGGGGCGTATTTGCGCCACGTACAATCAATGAACTGCTGGGTTGGATAAATACCGAGGTCTCGTTCTCGTCACGGCTCCAAGGAACGCCAAGCAATGTGGCTCGTTCACGGATAGACCAAGGCCTGGCTCCTCTACGTCAAGTGGCTGACGCCGCAACCGAAGCGAAAAACTTGGTGAACAGCAACCCTAACGATTCACGTGCTCGAATTAGCGAGGCCCGCAGCTTGCTTGAGACCGTATTTCGCGACAAGCACCTGCGTAGTTCGGCTCGCCGACGCCGGAGTCGGCGGAGCACTTCGCGGAGTTCGCGTAAGTCTCCTGTCGGACAGCAGAAGCGAAGGGGAATTTTTGTGAGCGCACGCCCACGAAAACGTGGATACCCCGGGCCACGGCTCGCCCAGCACGGCGTGCATGTGCTGCGCTCCAGCCCGCCATGCTCGGCTGACGGCACGGCGGTTGCCGCGGCAGGGGAGGGGGCTCGCGCTGCGCACTCGCCCGCGCGAGCCAACCTAACGACGCCCACTGGCCGGGTACGAATTTAGCGATGTTCGGCGAGCGCTACTTTACCAAGTGCGGTAAGTCGGCGTCTGACCAGGATGGGCCAATGATTTTGGCAGGAGAATGACCGAGCTCTGGATAAATTGAATAAATTACGTCTAGGTCTGCATTGCTGATATTTCGGTTCTGTGAGCCGAGAAGATAGTACTCGATTGAGGCCGGATCATTGTTAGTGCCGAGTCCGAGAATATGGCCGATCTCGTGCATTGCGACTTGTTTTAGTGTCGCATCAGTACCGTTGTAGGAAAAATTACCGTCTCCGGTTGGGGTCAGCAACACATCCGAAGGTTTATCGAGCTGGATCAATGCGCCTGCCTTCATCCTTCCATTTTCAGCATTAAAACTCGTTGCCCCAAGCAAATTTGTATCCCGATTGTTAAGGTTAGAGAATTCAATCGAAACATCCGCAAAGCTGCCATCTTTTACCTGTTGAAAGTGGATGCCGGTTGCTTGCGTCCATGCATTAAAGGCGTCAATGATTGCGGCTTGGTACTTTGGACTAACCTTGTTTTCGCCGTTTCCAGGAGGCAAGTCGAATGACCACGTAATCGTTGTGCTATCCCATCGCGTACCGGTTACGGTTGTATGGGCATCGGTATTGATAATATACTGCAATTGCTTTAGCGCGACGGCCGCCGCGTTGCTGTCGAGCGGATTCGCTGATTCTTTCATTAAGTCAATTACGGGAGAGTCGCCGGATTTGATCTTTTCCGTTACCGACTTGCTGTTCCCTCCGAAGCCCCAGAAATAATAGTAATTCTCTGCGGGCGCCCCGCCTTGGCTGCTTGTTGAATAGGTGATATAGACCGTTGAGGTTGAGTCGTAAATCCACACATATTGATACTGCCCCTGGGCATAGACGTTGGCGTGGGGCGCGTAATCGTTCACCTTGTTGCCAGTTCCGCTGCTATACACTACATCGCCGGTATCTCGTATGTTTACCAAGTTGTTTGTGCCGTTCTGGTATATCGTACTATTGTAATCCCACATGTCCAGTTGACTATGATCCCCGTTCATATAGTATTTTTCGTTGGCAGAATTGTCCGTCCAAACATATGAGTTTGACTGAATGTAAACAGCCCTCGACGACACTGTTGGGCTGATCCCATAGTCACCGTTGCTTATGTTGACACTGCTATTATCCAGTACTGTAATCGTACCAATTTCATTGGAGATTGTTATATCGCCGCCGGATGAGGTATTTCCGCCAATTGTCGAAGTTCCGTTCGTTCCCGCCCATACATTTGATCCTGAAGAGATATTGTGCTCATGATACTCGACGCTGTGACCCAAGATGCCTACGTTATCGCCCCCCCATGAGTCCACGTGAGTAACTCCACCAATTCCCTGACCAATAATGTTGAGGCGGCTGTCGTTGAGCAATTTGACGTTGGCTCCGTACGAGTTGACGGTGATGAGTTGGGAGTCAGGTGAAACCTGACCATTTGCCCCGACCCAAAGAGTCGACCCCTGCCCAGCGTTCACGGTAAATCCACCACCTTCCAAAGTGGCGGTTATACCGTTGGCAACATATACAGTAGTGTTCGGATTCGAAATGTACATGCTGCAATCACGGTCAACCGTAATCACATCGCTGCCGTCCGCGTTGTGGACAATACACTCCTCGTAATGCCCATCTTTATCCATGTCCATTAAGTCGACACTTGACGACGCTGGGGCGGGCTTCGCGCCGGGGTGGTTTGCGACATTCTGGGCGTAATAAAAATCCCAATAGTTGCCTTTGCCACCACTAACAGTCGCGGTTCCTTGTAAGTTCCCAGCCATGCCGGAAAGATAAACCTTGCGTTGATCCGGGGTTAGCGTGGGATACTGTGCGTCTTCAGCGTACATTCCTACGACTACCGCGCTCGTCGCGCGAACGCCAGAATCAATTCCGCCGTTAGAAATTAGCTCTTTCCTCACCAGAAAATTATTATATGTGGCCTCCCCTTCTCCATATAGCTGGAGGGCCGTCAAGCTTGTGAGGTACCCAGGATCGGTGGGATGAAGGGCGTTTTCCATAGCGAGGTCGTTCGGAGCATTTTCGTAATGCCCCAATTCGTGCGACATCACTGCTGCGAACTCCCCTTCCGGAGCAATATAGTCTCCGCCTCCACTTTGATTCGCGGAATAAGTAGTCTTTCCATTGGCCCAGTTTTCATTTAAATCTAACCATATATGAACTTTGCCACCTGCGAACTGTGTGTACGTGCCATTGCCTGAGCTATCACTGAGCGGCAATGCCTTATTTTGCAAAACATCGTTATTATAATCAACGAATTGTTGGGCCAATAGTGGGGATTTGTTAACATTATCAATCATCCCCTGCGTGATTTTAGAACTTATTTCGGCGAAATCTGGCCGGCGTAACTGAGGATGCTCACGCCGAGGCCGATACCGCCGGACTGCGGAACCCAAAACATTTGGCGTGCTATGCGTTGCCCGGCCAGATAGCGTGCCTGGTCCGCACCGTGCACATTGGTCACGATGATGCTTGCGTTGGCTGCGAGCGTCTCCAGCAAGCGTTCCTTCAGGGATTCCGATGCAAGGCCCATCGCGGCCAGGATGCCCAAGGCGACGAGAGGCTGTTGTGACCGTTTCAGATCGGACATGCGGCGCTTGACCTCGGCGACCCGTTGAACCGGATTCTCGATGCCGACCGGGAGGTCGAGAAACACCATGCCGAACCTGTTCCCCAAGTCGTGGACCGGGCCCGGCGGCCGGAGATTGACGGGTACCAAGGCGCGCAGCTCGAGACCATCGACCTGCTCGCCACGATCCTGCAACCACGCGCGAAGCACGCCTGCAAGACAAGCGACAAGGAGGTCGTTCACGCTGCATCCAAATACACGGCATACCGCTTTGACCTCGTCGAGCGCCAAGGGGGCGGCCCAGGCCACGCGCTTAGTCACGCCGAGTTCGCCCTTGAGACTGGTGTTTGCGTCAGGCATCATGGCCGCGATCACGCCTGCCTGGTACAGCAGGTCAACGGCGCTTGCCGCGGCCGCAGCGGTACGGCGTGGCGAGGCCAGCAGGGCAGAACCCGTGTCGGCCAAGTCGAGCGTGGCACGTAAGGCATCGCCCGCAGTTTCGGCGACAACGCCAAGAATGCGCTCCCATGAGGTACGCCTTGGTGCCGGAACGAGGTCGCCCTGCGCCGCATGCGGGTGTGCCGGATCCAGGTCCGTTATCGCGTCGACAACATGGAGCAGGGCGAAACCGTCGCCATAGCAGTGGTGGATTCGCAGGATCAGGGCACTGGCGTTTGCCCTCTGCGCCAAATGGAATTGCCACATTGGCTTATGAGGATCGAGGGCAGTGCTGACCAGATCGCCCAACAGTTCTTCCAGCGCGTCGCGGCCAGGGCGCAGGGCGACGAGCTGCACGTGCCAATCGAGTTCGAAATGGGGGTCTGGTTCCCAGCAAGGGGACTCGGCCGGGCCGCCGACGCGCTGGAGGAAGCGGTGAAAGCAGAGCATGCGCGCAGCGATCACATCGCGCAGCCGGTCGATGTCGACACGGTGCTCGAACATCATCATTCCGCATATCATCATCAGGTTGGTCGGGCGATCCATGCGCAGCCACGCGATGTCAACGACCGACATCGACTCCCGTGGCGCGCGGGCTTGTGACATCACAGGTGTACTCCCCGCAGCAGGTGTTGGATTGCGCGCAGCTCGGCCGATACGGCAGGTTGACCGTCGTGCGCAAGGCCCTCGGACTCTGACGACATGCGGTAGGCGGCGTTCATGATGATCTGTGCTACGCGCGGCGCAGCTAGCTGAACGCCTATGCCGGCCAGGCCGACATCGGTTGCGATGCGTGCCGGACGGTCGACGATGGCCTGAACCACAAGGTCGGCGGCGGCTTCGGGAGCGAGTGCCGGGACATCCCGGTATGCCTCGGTTGGTGCAATCATTGGGGTCCGCACCAGCGGCATGTTAATCGTGGTGAACGCAATGTCCAAGTCCGCGTATTCGGCGGCGGCGCAATAGGACCACGCTTCCAGCGCCGCCTTGGACGCAACGTAAGCCGCAAAGCGGGGTGGATTGGTCAGCACGCCGATTGAGGAAATGTTGATGATGTGACCGGCACCTTGCGCCACCATGGCGGGCAAGAGTCCGAGAGCCATTCGAAGCGCACCGAAGTAGTTGACCTGTATCATGCGTTCGAAGTCATGCAGGCGGTCGTAACTTTGGTCGATCGAACGTCGAATGGAACGTCCGGCATTGTTGATCAACACGTCCACGCGACCATGTTCTGACAACAGCAGCTCGATGAACCGCTGGCTGTCAGCGGTGTCTGCGAGGTCGGCCCGATAGGGAAGCACGTCAAAGCCCCGGGCCTGGACCTGGGAGCGAGCGGCCTCCAGCTTGGCCTCGTCTCGTCCGCAGATCAGCGTGGTGGCGCCAGCGGCCGCCAGCCGGTGTGCGGTGGCGAGACCTATTCCCGAAGAGCCTCCGGTCACGAGGACCACTTTGCCGACCAGGCGGGCACGCAGTCTCTGCTCGATGTGTAAGGACGGATCCAGGTGGCGTTCCCAGTAGTCCCAGACTGGCGCTGCATACTGCTCCAGCGGCGGACACACGATGCTGCTGTCCCGCAGTGCTTCGACTGCCTCGCGGTTGTCAAAACGAGTCGGCCAGTTGAGCAGCTGCAGGATGTCGTCCGGCAGATCAAATTCCGCCATCAGCGCCCGGTGCAGCTGGTGCATCGGCTGGAGCGTGCCCACTGCATTGCGCAACCAAGCGGGAAGAAGGCCAAGCAAGGCTGCATTGACACGTAGGCGCAGTGGAGGCGCATGGGCCGCTCGCGCGAACAGATCAAGTACCTGGCCCACGCGATGGGAAACTGGATTGGTTAAGTGAAAGCAGCGTCCGTCGAGGCCCGGCTTGTGCGCGATCCAAACGAGCGCAGCGACAACGTAGTCGACCGGAACGATATTGATGTGTCCGCCCTCGATACCGATGGCCGGCATCCATGGCGGTAATAGGGCGCGCAGCCGTTGGATCAACTTAAAGAAATAGTACGGGCCATCGGCCTTGTCAGTTTCCCCGGTGCGCGAATCGCCGACGACCAGGCCTGGACGATAGACGCGCCAGGATACGGCGCGACACTGGCGCACAATTTTCTCCCCCGCGTGTTTCGTGGCGAAATAGGGATGCCAGAGGGCCCCGGCCTCGTCGAACATGTCTTCCCGAAACGTCCCGTCGTACATGCCGGCTGCTGCGACTGAGCTCATGTGATGGAAGCATCGCGCATCGAGGGCGACGGCCAACTCCACCGCGTTCCTGGTTCCATCGACATTGGCGGCTACCTGCTGTGCGGCATCGGCGCGCAGGTCATAGACAGCCGCGAGATGAAAGACGTGATCTATCTGCTTGCGCAGCAAAGTGCGGTCGCTCTCCGACACGCCCAGCAAGGGTTGGAGCAAGTCCCCGAAAACTGGCGTGGCGCGCGCCGCGCTGACGCCCCAATATCGCCGGGCCGCTGCCAAGGTGTCGGGGCTAGACGCGCGCACGAGGAACCATACTTCGTTTTCCGGATCTTCGAGCAGCTTGAGCACCAGCCGTTTTCCGATAAAACCAGTAGCACCAGTGACGAAATAGCGCATGAATGTATTACTCCTCGCTCAGAATTTGGGGGCGGACACAGGCGCGTTGCGCGTCAATCGCGCCCGCGTTGAGAGGACCAGGTCAGCGCCTCTTTCAGCAATCATCATTGTTGGTGCGTTGGTGTTTCCACCTATTAGCGTGGGCATGACGGAGGCGTCGATGACGCGCAAGCCGTCGACACCGTGGACCCTGAGGTGTTTGTCGACGACGGACATCGGGTCGCATCCCATCTTGCAAGTGCCAACCGGGTGGTAGATGGTCTCAGCCTTGCGTCGGATGAACCCTTCTACGTCAACGTCCGCCTGGACGTGTGCACCGGGAAAAATCTCGACTCCGCGGTATGGATCAAACGCTTTTGCGGCAAGGACGCGGCGGGCGACACGCACACATTCGATCATCGCTCGCATATCAGACGACGCCGCGAGATAATTGGGGTCTATCAGCGCCGGCGCGACCGGATCGGCGCTGCGCAGCGTGATGCGGCCGCGGCTGGCGGGACGCAGCGGGCAGGCGTGCAACGCGTACCCGTGCCCCCACAAAGTGAAGAAGGCGCTGCGCCACGTGCGGGCATGGTTGTCAAGACGCGCAGGCGTGAAGTGAAATTGCATGTCGGGCAAGCCGACGTCCGGCCCGCTTCTGATGAAACCGCCCGCCTCAGCTGAATTGCTGGTTAGCGCGCCGGACCGGTAAATGCCATATTCGTAGACACGCGCGAGTTGTGCCGGCAGCGTGGCGAACGACAGCCCGAGTGACACCGGCTGGCGACAACTGTGCACTACCAGGATGTCCAAGTGGTCCTGCAGGTTGTGGCCGACTCCCGGCAGCGCGTGGCGGAGCGGGATGCCGTGGTGCGCCAAGTGCTGCGGATCGCCGATCCCGGACAGCATTAGCAGCTGCGGCGAGTTGACGGCGCCAGCGGCAAGCAGCACTTCGCAACGCGCGAAGATATCAATGCTGGCCCTTCCGCGCCGGTAGGACACGCCGACGGCGCGTATGCCGTCGAACAGCACGCGCTCGGCGAGCGCCCCTGTCACCACTGTCAGGTTTGGACGACCCAAGGCCGGTTGCAGGAACGCGCGCGCAGCGCTCCAGCGCTCACCGTTTTTCTGGGTGACTTCGTAAAGGTTGACTCCTTCCTGTACCGGCCCATTAAAATCTTCGTTAAACGGAAAGCCCGCCTCGACGGCGGCGGCAACAAAAGCACGCGACAGCACGTTCGGTGAACAGAGGGGCGTCACGTGAAGCGTTCCGTCGTGGCCGTGGAAGGCCGAACGGCCACCGTCGTGGTGCTCAGCCCGCAAGAAGTACGGCAGCACCTCAGCATAGCTCCAGCCGGCATTTCCAAGCGCCGCCCAATGATCGTAATCCGCACGATTGCCGCGCGTGTAGATCATGGCATTGGTGGAGCTACTTCCCCCCAGCACCTTTCCGCGTGGCCAAAACAGGCAACGGCCATCCAGCTCTTGTTGAGGTTGAGTGAAATACTGCCAGTTCAGCTTTTTGCTCATCATTAAATGAACGATGCCGAGCGGGATCTTGATGAAGGGATTCGAGTCATACGGACCGGCTTCGATGACGCAGACAGTCGAACCGGGATCGGCCGACAGGCGGGCGGCAAGTACACAGCCCGCTGATCCGCCTCCGACAATAATGTAGTCATATACACGCGGCCCCGGGCTGGTGCTCCCAGATCGCTGCAGTCTTGCAACAGCACGGCCCACGTTTTGCTCCTTCTGCCGTCGAGATGCCGAATTGACACCGTTGGGATTTGACGTCAGCCCAGATCTCAAAGTATAGCCTTCGATTTCGAGCATTCAACAGGCGGCGCTTGGCGGGCACGTATGCGCGACCTGAATTGAGCGCACGCGACATTTCTGCGATTTGATATGGATCAAACTTGCAGTGCGGCGCGCAACTACTATGAATTTGGTTTGGCTTGTCCATTACAACCGCGGGACGGTGATCATGCAAATCCAAGAAATTGCTCGATTCGCTTACTATGGACGAGTGCTTTCGCCTGGGGACATCGTTAAAGGCGGCTTGAGCAATCCTCAGTTGCAGCCTCTGCAAAAGGCACTCAGTCGCGCGCCGACCCCTGGCAGCTAGGTGTGTCGTGTCACGTCCGCCCATTATTCGCAAGCAAATCCGCCCGAACCAGCAAACGCCTAACTGGTCGGATTACGACGGACTCCGCGCGACTTTTTCTTGGTCGTCCGCACGGCGCGAATTGACAGGCTTGCCGCACGGCGGACTGAACATCGCTTACGAGGCGGTCGACCGCCACGCAACCGGTGCCAATCGCGACAAAGTCGCGTTTCGGTTTCTCGGCGACGAGCACAGTCACGAGATCACTTTCTCCCAATTGTCATTGTTGACCAATCGGTTCGCCAACACATTGCGGGCCTTAGGGGTCCAACAAGGCGAACGTGTCTTCATATTGGCCGATCGCATTCCAGAACTTTATGTCGCCGTGTTGGGCACCTTAAAGAACGGCAATGTGGCGTGCCCGTTGTTCTCTGCATTTGGTTCGAGCCCGATCGCGACCCGGCTTTCAATCGGTGACGCGTGCGTGCTCGTCACGACAGAAGGACTGTATCGGCGAAAGATCATTCCAATCCGAGCAATGCTTCCGGGCCTGCACCATTTGCTGCTCGTGCGGGATGATGCTGGCGCTCAGCCGATCGCTGGTACGGAAGACCTGGCACAACTGCTGCGAACCGCATCCGACCAGTTCGATATTGTCCACACGGTTCCCGAGGACCTCGCACTCCTGCATTTCACCAGCGGCACCACCGGCACGCCGAAAGGCGCCATGCATGTGCACGATGCGGTCGTTACCCATTGGGTCAGCGGAAAATACGCGCTCGACCTGCACCCGGACGACATCTTCTGGTGCACTGCCGATCCCGGCTGGGTCACAGGCACCTCGTATGGGATCATCGCGCCGCTGCTGCACGGTGTCACGTCGATCATCGACGCCGCCGACTTCGATGCGGACCGCTGGTACAGTATCCTTGAGAGCCAGCAAGTCAGCGTTTGGTACACCGCGCCCACCGCGATAAGGATGTTGATGAAGGCGGGAGCTGCCGTCGCACACAAGCATTCGTTTCCCGACCTGCGCTTTATCGCCAGCGTTGGTGAGCCGCTGAATCCAGAAGCTGTCTGGTGGGGAAAGGAAGTGCTGGGCCTGCCGATCCATGACAACTGGTGGCAGACCGAAACGGGCGGCATCATGATCGCGAATACGCCAGGCTTTGACATCAAACCCGGGTCTATGGGACGACCACTCCCAGGCGTCGACGCATGTATTACCCGTCGTGCCCCCGGAGGCAAAATCGAGATTGTTTCCCAACCCGGCATCGATGGCGAACTCGCCTTGCAGCGAGGCTGGCCAGGCATGATGCGCGGTTATCTGAATAACGAGGAACGCTACCGACAATGCTTTTCGGACGATCTCTACTTGACCGGCGACTTGGCGCGACGCGATGCCGACGGCTATTTCTGGTTCGTTGGCCGCAGCGATGACGTGATCAAGTCGGCGGGACACCTGATTGGCCCCTTCGAAGTCGAAAACGCCCTGATCGAACATCGAGCGGTCGCGGAAGCCGGCGTCATCGGCAAGCCCGACCCGACCATCGGTGAAGTGGTGAAAGCCTTCGTGTCGCTTCGCGCCGGGTTCACGGACTCGGAACAGTTGCGCAAGGATTTGCTTGGTCATGCCCGGTCCCGGCTGGGCGCCGTGATGGCGCCAAAGGAGATCGAAGTTGTCGCTTCGTTGCCGCGTACGCGTAGCGGGAAAATCATGCGGCGCCTGCTCAAGGCCCGCGAGCTGGGCTTGCCGGAAGGTGATCTCTCTACCCTCGAAACCGGACCATGAATCCCGCAGAAGTTGCCCTTTCGACCGCCTGGCCCGCTAGCCCACCGCAGGAGCGCGAGCTTTGCCATGTGCTGCTTGGCAATATGCAGCGAATCCGCCGCATGGAAGAGAAATCGGCAGAGTTGTACGGTGCCGGCAAGATCCGCGGCTTCTTGCACCTGTACGTCGGCGAGGAGGCAGTCGCCGTTGGCGCGCTGCATGCGCTGGCGCCGGAAGACAATATTATCGCGACCTATCGTGAGCATGGCCATGCATTGGCGCGCGGCGTGCCCATGACTGCGATCATGGCAGAAATGTTCGGCAAGCTCGCTGGATGCTCGCATGGGCGTGGCGGCTCGATGCATCTGTTCGACCGTGCCAGCCATTTCTATGGCGGCAATGCCATTGTCGGAAGCGGAATTGCCCTCGCAGTCGGCCTGGCGTTGGCCGATAAAATGCAAAGGGTACCGCGCGTGAGCGCATGCTTTTTCGGGGAAGGGGCGATGGCCGAGGGCGTCTTCCACGAAGCGGCCAATCTCGCTGCTTTATGGAAACTCCCGCTGATGCTCATTTGCGAAAACAATTTTTACGCCATGGGGACGGCACTGGCGCGCTCGGAATCGCAGACCGACCTCTGCACCAAGGCTGCCAGCTATAACATGGCCTCCAGCAGGGTTGACGGTATGGATGTGCTTGCTGTCCGGCAAGCCGTTGCGCTCGCATCTGCCCAGGTGCGTGCGGGGGAGGGGCCGTATTTCCTTGAATGCCAGACTTACCGGTTTCGTGCGCACTCGATGTTCGACCCCGACCTTTATCGGTCGCCGGACGAGGTCGAGGCCTGGAAAAAGCGTGATCCAATCAATCTGTTCGTGGCGCGCCTACAAAATGAGGGAAAGCTGACTGAAGAAGAATTCCTGGCGCTTGATGCTAGCGCGAAGCGCGAGATCGACGCTGCAGTTGCGTTTGCCGACGCGGCGGCCGTGGAGCCGGTCGAAGACCTCACAAAAGACCTGCTCGGCGAGGGAAATGCGCCATGAAGATGAGCTACCGAGAGGCGATGCGCCAGTCCTTACGGGAAGCCTTGCTTGCTGACCCACGTGTTTTCCTGATGGGAGAAGATGTAGGGAAATATGGCGGCTCGTACGCGGTGTCGAAAGGCTTCCTCGATGAGTTCGGTCCCGAACGGATTCGCGACACGCCCCTGTCCGAACTCGGTTTTGTCGGGGCTGGGATCGGTGCGGCGCTAGGCGGTATGCGTCCGATTGTCGAAATCATGACGATCAACTTCAGCCTGCTGGCATTGGACCAGATCGTTAACACGGCGGCGGCGATGCGCCACATGTCGGGCGGCCAGTTTGGCGTTCCGCTGGTCATCCGGATGGCGACCGGCGCTGGGCGCCAGTTGGGGGCGCAGCATTCGCACAGCCTGGAAGGATGGTACGCGCACATTCCGGGCATTCGTGTGCTGGCCCCGGCCACCGTGGCCGACGCGCGCGGCATGTTGATGCCATCGCTGGCCGACCCGGATCCAGTGATCATCTTTGAACATGCGCAGCTGTACAACATGGAGGAGGACGTCGGCGATACCATGCCGGCGCCGGTTTGCGATATTACCGGCGCAGCCGTTCGCCGCCACGGACATGATGTCACCTTAATTGCCTATGGTGGCTGTGTGCCGAAAGCCTTGGAAGCCGCTGAGCAACTGGCGAGCGGAGGTATCGAATCCGAGGTGATCGATTTACGTGTGCTGCGGCCTCTGGACGCGGCGACGATCGTCGGCTCAGTGCGGCGGACAAGGCGCGCCGTGGTCATCGATGAGGCCTGGTGCAGTGGCAGCCTGGCGGCGGAGATCGTCGCTCGTATCATGGAAGACGCATTCTACGACCTCGATGCGCCGGTCGCTCGCGTGTGCAGTGCCGAAGTCCCCGTACCCTACGCGCGCCACCTGGAGCTGGCGGCCTTGCCGCAAGTCGACGGCATTGTGACTGCGGCACGTGGTCTTTTGGGACAGGCATGATTGAATTCACGCTTCCTTCCCTTGGCTCGGATATGGACCAGGGAAAGCTTCTCGCCTGGCATGTCAAGCCGGGAGACCCTGTCAGGAGCGGCCAGGTGATCGCTGTGGTCGATACTTCGAAGGCGGCAGTCGACGTCGAGGTATGGAAGGATGGCACGGTATTTGAACTATTGGTACGGCCGGGTGAGACGGTACCGGTGGGCGCGGTGCTTGCCACGTTCTTGGAACCAGGCGAAACGGCCGAACATGCGCGCCATGCGCAACACATTCGCGCCACACCACGCGCGCCAGTACCCGCGCCAGAGCCGGCGGCGCCGCTCACCAACGCACTGTCATCGGGCGCGACGCCTGCCGGCAGGCGTCCGGTATCGCCAGCGGCGCGCAAACATGCCGCGGAGCTCCAAATCGACATCGACACAGTTGCGGGAAGCGGGGCTGGCGGAGCGGTTACTCTGCAGGACGTCGAACGGGCGCGTCAAACCGCGCCGTGCGCGCTTGCACCGACAGAGCGCCTGAGCGAGACGCGCAAGTCGATCGCTGCGGCGATGAGCCGTTCCAAGCGCGAGATACCCCACTATTATCTAAGCGAGGCGGTGCCGATGCGCAACGCCGAACAATGGCTAACGGAGCTCAATGCTCAGCGATCCGTCACCGAACGCATACTGATGGCTGCGCTACAGTTGAAGGCGGTCGCGCTCACCCTGGAGAGATTTCCTGAGCTGAACGGCTTCTTTCGGGATGGACTCCATCAGCCCTCTTCGCAAGTTCACGTCGGCGTCGCCATCGCGCTTCGTCAGGGTGGCCTGATCGCGCCTGCCTTGCACGACGTCGCCTCGAAGCCGCTAGAGCAGATCATGCGGGAGCTGCTCGACCTGGTGCGTCGCGCACGTGCAGGGTCATTGCGCAGTTCCGAAATGGCGGAACCGACAGTCACTGTGACCAATCTTGGTGACCAGGGCGCCGATGCTGTTTTTGGCATCATCTACCCGCCGCAGGTGGCTTTGATTGGATTTGGCCGGATCGAGCAGCGCCCATGGGCGAGCGAGGGCGTACTGTCTGCCATGCCGCTGAGCATCGCCAGCTTGGCAGCTGACCATCGGGTGTCCGATGGTCATCGCGGTGCACAGTTCCTGACTGAACTGCGGGAGCGATTGCAGCGTCCTGCTGAGCTCTGAAAAGGGAGGCACCATGGACGAACAGGATATCTTGACCGGGGTGATCGCTGAGCTCACGTCGATAGCACCAGAGTTGAACCCCGCCAAGCTGGAGCACGCCAAACGATTGCGCGAGCAGGTCGATCTCGACTCGATGGATTGGCTCAACCTTCTGCTTGGCCTACACCGTCGCTTTAAAGTCGACATCCCTGAGGCCGACTACGCAAGGCTTCGTTCGCTTGACGATCTAATCGCCTACTTGCGTGTCAAGTTGACTTGAATCGCGGATTGGAGGAAATACGATGAATACATTGACTAAGCTGGCACTCGGGAAAATGGGGAAACTGCGGCCGAAACCGGCATTGGGATCGACAGGCTCAGGAATCGCGCTGCTCGCACCGGAGACTCGGGGAGGGATGCCGTTGATGGAAGCGCTGTCGACTCGTCATTCCTCTCGTGAGTTCTCGCCTCGTGAGCTGCCGCTGTCGCTGCTTTCGACGCTGCTATGGGCGGCGTGCGGCGTGAACCGGCCTGGCGGCTATCGCACCGCCCCGTCTGCGATGAACGCGCAGGAGATCGACATATTCGTTGCGCTTTCGAGTGGTGCCTACCGCTATGACGCGGCGATGCAACGGCTCGATTTGGTTGCACACGGCGATCTGCGCCGTGTAACGGGTTACCAAGACTTTGTCGACGATGCAGCGATGGATTTAGTCTATGTAGCCAACTATAAGCACTCGCATTTGATCCCCGTTGAGAAGCGTGCGCCCTATGCGTATGTAGCCGCTGGCGCGGTGGCGCAAAATGTGTATCTATTTGCGGCAGCAAACCGCCTCGCCACCGTTATTCGTGCCTGGATTGACCGCGACGCGATTGCGGACGCCCTCGGTCTTACTCATGATCAAGAAGTACTGCTTTCGCAAACAGTCGGTTATCACAAATGAAGCGTATCCCTTCAGTCAGCGGGGCAAGGGACTTATCCCATCTGCGCGCGAACACATCTGTCAATCGATGAAGCCCCCAAGGGTTCGGTAAGTGCTTAGTGCGAGCGAGTGAAGCAGCGTTCATGTCTTGATGGCCTGGATCAGATCTTGGACAGCGACCGCGAGCGGACCCACTACGCTGATGCCATTAGAGGCATGCAATACAGTGTCGCAGCTAAGTACCCTCAGCGGGGCCGCCGTGAGTAGCGCACTGTACGCATCGGTGGAAAAAAGTGCATGAACGCAGATGCACACAGGCGCCGGCAAACCGACTTGGCGAAGGCTGGCGATCGCGCGGATCATTGTTTGCGCGCTCGCGACAATGTCGTCGATAAGCACCGGTTGACGACCGGCTACGATTGAGCGGTCGGGCAGGCTCACCTCGACGTTCAAGTCGCCATGGCGAATCTTCCGTAAAACCGTGTAAGGTGCATTTGCGCCCCGCGCGACTTCGCGCACCCATTGCTCGCTTTCCGCGTCTGGTCCGATCAGCACCGGACGAACCACATTGGCCACGACCCAGGCGGCGACGGCTGACGCTGACTGTGCGACGGCGGTAGGTATCCCGTATATCTCGCCGAGCGAATGATAGCGGTGCAGATGGGGGTCGACGGTGGCGATGCCGTCGAACAGAGATGACAAAAGCGCGGCAAAGGTGCGGGATGTGATCGCTTCACCGGCGTTGAAGCGGCGGTCTTGACGCAGATAGGCCAGATAGGGGGCCACTAGCAGCACGCGCGCGGCACCGAGGTCGCGTGCGGCATCAGCTGCGAATAGCAAAGGGAGCGCCTTGATGTCGGGCTGCGCAAGGCTCGCCAGAAGCACGACAATGCGGCCTGTCACGTCGGCATCGAGCCGCACCAGCGATTCGCCATCCGGAAACTGGTGCAGTTGCAGGCGCCCCACATCAGCACCTAACGCGCGGACCAGACCCGCGGCGAAAACTTCGTCGCCTGGAAGATGAAAGACAAGTGGCTTCATGCGCTCTCCGAGATCTGAAAGATCGGCGGGCGGGAGCGAACGAACTCCAGCGCATACTCCAGCTCGCCCGGCGCTTCGGCATGCAGCGTGAATAGTGCTTGCCCGACGTCGACGCGGTCCCCCAGACGCACGTGCACATCAATGCCGGCTCCCGGCGCGGTAGGCGCGCCTGCCAGCTTGGCGGTCCGTGCGAGCAGTCGGTTGTCGACCCGCGTGATGCGACCCGAGGCCAGCGCTTCAATTGTGCGGGTGAAACGCGCCGTAGGTGGGATGCGCATGCCGCCTTGCTCCGCGCAGATCTCCTGGAATTTCGCCCAAGCCCGGCCGTCGGAAAGCACATCGTTGGCTAGCCCCAGACCATCGCCAACCAGCGTTGCACCGCCCATCTCGAGGATGTCGGCCGCCACCCTGAGCGAGCGTTCGCGCAAATCTGCCGGAGCCTCGGGCAAACCCTTCAAGACAGCTAGTACGTCGCGTGCCTCTAGTGCGGGGCCGATTCCCCGGCCGACCGGCTGCTCACCATCGGTGACTCGCAGGGACACCTGCAGGCCGATGGCGCTGCCGACGTTCCGGAGGCGGAAGGCTAGCGATGCAGCGGCCTGCGTGGTGCGTACCTTTGCGGTGGCGCCGACCGGCACGTCGATCAGCACATGGGTCGAGCCGGCCGCAGCCTTTTTGGACAATACCGAAGCCACCAGTTGACCTTCGCTGTCGAGATCGAGCGGACGCTCGACGCGGATGAGGATGTCGTCGGCGGGGCTGAGTCTAACGGCGCCGCCCCACACGATGCAGCCGCCGGTGCGCTCGACGACACGCCGCATTCTCGCAACGTCAAGGTCGACCGGCGCCAGCACCTCCATTGTATCGACCGTCCCGGCCGGGGAGGTGATGGCGCGCGACGATGTTTTCGGCATCGTGAGTCCGCAGGCGGCAACGATGGGCACTGCTATGAGGGTGGTTCGGTTCCCAGGCAAGCCGCCGACGCAGTGCTTGTCCACGACCACCGAGCGGCCCCAATCAATGCGGTCGCCGACGGCAATCATGGCCTTGGTGAGCGAAACCGTCTCCTCTAGCTTCATCCGATCACCCGCGCAGGCGGTAATGAACGCCGCAATCTGCAGGTCTGAATAGCGGCCGGCGGCAATGTCGGAGATCACCGCACCGTATTCGCTGTCGCCGAGGCTGTGCCCATAGACCTTGGCTCGAACATGGCTGAGCGAATCCAGCGGCGGCGCATGGGTTACCGCGACAAGCTGGCCAGCCTGGGGAGCCAGAGCTTGCCAGGCAGACTCTGATAGGCCTGCGACGTTCTCGGCAAGCCAGGCACTGTCGACGACACTTAGCGTCGCCACGATGCTTCGATTTCCGGCAGTCAGCTGCACGCGGGCTTGAGTCGTAAATCCCTCCGATCGACATATTGGGCACTCCCGGCGCATGTAGACGACCGGTTCCTGATAGGTGTCGATGCCGGCTCGCCACGGCTTCAGCATGTTGCCGGTTTCCGTTGCCATGCAGGGTATTGGCTTCTTTGTCATGTTAGCTCCGCGGTCTGCAGCGAGGTAC
Source organism: Massilia terrae (assembly GCF_024753145.1). Taxonomy (GTDB): domain Bacteria; phylum Pseudomonadota; class Gammaproteobacteria; order Burkholderiales; family Burkholderiaceae_D; genus Telluria; species Telluria terrae. Next base: position 338,329 of record NZ_JANUGU010000001.1, read on the forward strand.
CGTGACCGACCAGCCGTACTTGTGGTCGATTCCGTGAACGTTCGCCAGTGGATAGGCGCGTCGGTCGCATCTCGCAAGATCGACGTACCGCAGGTACCTTCCGCCTGATAGCTGACGAACAGTTGCGCCGATTGGGTGAGAAGGCTTTTCAAATGGTGGGTTGCCCGGTCACCAGTGGTCATGCCACTTGCCGAAATGGATCCCCATCGGGACGCGCGCAACCTGAGTGCTTTTGGACTGTCAGCGCGTCCTCGTTGGTGGAACTAGTAAGTAGCATACATCGAGTTTGGGGCGGCCAACTGCGAATACCCGGAAGTTGTTTTTGCTGGCGGCGCCCCCTAGGCGCTTTAGCCCGAAGCGAGGTGCCTGGCTTCAGTGTTGATTGATTTCGTGTCAGGTGCGTAATTGCGGCATACAGAGAAACGATGGCGTCAACGTCTGCCGATTTGGGCGAAATATATTGATCTAAATTCAAATCAGAATCGGGGAAAACTTTCCGGCATCGCGGACACTTTCTCCGAGTCATGCAGTGGATGCATTCGGTCGCAAAGTGGTCCACGGCGATGCCATCAGCGCGGCGCTGGCTCGGCGCGTGATAAGCGGGCGTTTGGACGTGCGGATGATCCTCGATTCGAACGGCACATCCTCATCACCAGAAATCCTTTAGCAGGCATGGCGGCAGGCTAGCCCTTGGTTGGAGCAGATCGCACCTGCGGGGTGCCGGCAGCAAGGTTTTTGAAGTTACTGATACTTTTGATTCCAGACGGCCTTCCTTTCGGCTTGGCGTGCGCGAAGGTGGAAGCGGCCGCGGCAGCTGCGAAGGCAAAGGCGGTCGCCGCCAGAACGTGCTTGATGGATATGCGGACTCCTGATGTGGTTGTTGTGGTTAAGCGAAATGGATCGAAAAGTGGGGTTCAGCTGGCGGACAACGTATGCCTCAAGGAAACCGACACAGGCCCGCGGCCTGCCGCTGCGCTCCAGCCGCTGGGGATGGATCGCCCACACATTCGCCTCCCGGGTCTCGCCCCCAGCCCAAGGAAGTCCAGCATCAGGGCGGCGGACCCGATCATCGCGATCGGATGAGCGGTGTTCTTGTCGTAGATGTCGGGCGCCGAGCCATGGACCGGTTCGAACAGCGAGAGAAAGCGGCGCTCCGGGCTCCGGGTGAAGATCGCCTTCTGGAGCACGAGTTCGCGTTCGGGGCCTTCCAACCTCGGGTCGCCGACCGACGAATATTAGCGGTCAGCCGATACCGTCGGACTGCATGGCAGACCGGCCAGGCGCCGGCGGGCGCCCGTTACATGCGGCCTGTCGGCGTTAACTGCTGCGGCCCTTGCGAGCTACGCGTGATGTACCAGACGGTGGAAATGCACGTGGGCGAGCGCGTCATGTACAAGCGTATAGCATGCGCCGATTGCGAAAGACCATAGCATCATCACGGCCAAGGCATAAACAAACTGGCGCCATGGGTGGAGTTCGGATGCCTGCAGGAGGCGGAAGTTCATTCCATGGAACAGGGCGTTCATGAACCCGAGGAATTGCGCAGGCCACAGCACCTCGACGAGAGTACAGAGCGAATAGAATACAGCCACGGTCACTGACAGTGCGACGCCATTTTGTAACGGTTTCATTTTCATTCACCTCTTTAAAGAGACGGCGCGAACGAAGGCAGTTGGCGTTCCTTTGCTGCTTGATCTAACGCGCCAGGAGCGCGCATCTGGTTCATCGTGCCGCTACTGACACTGCTTGCGCATCATCTCCATATGCTGTTGGCGCATTTCGGGTGACATACCTTGCATGTTCCGCTCCATCATCGCTTGCCTGTCCTGTTCGGTCGGCGCATTTTGCATGGCGCGATACATTGCGCACATCGATTCCTTGTTCATATGCTGAGGCTCCCCCTTGGCGCTGGGTCCGCAGGGCATCATCCCACAACCAGCATTGCCCCCCATCATACTTCCGCCTTCCATTTGGTCTGCCGGCATCGATGTGCCTGGGCTTGGACCATTTGTCCTGTCGGCAGTCTGTGCTGGGTGATGTTGCTCATGATCTTGGTCGCCTCGAGGATTGGCACAAGCAGCGAGGCCGAAAATCATCAGCAGGCTAGCCAGGCTGACGATCGAGCGAGTTGAAATTGTCCGCATTTCCTAGTTCCTTTTGGTTGAGGTTGGGGCCCGCAGGAAGTTGGCGCCGCCGGGCCGGCGATGTTATCCGTGCCGTTCACGGCCAACTTTGTCGGGCGAACCCGATAAGTGCCTGAAACGCGGGAAGAATGAGGGTACTTCCTTCACGTACCGCCGATAGGTATCGCCAAACGCCGCGATCGACTCGTGTTCCTCCACACGTGCCAAATGCACGTACATTCCGACGAGAATTGGAAAGAGAATCAATGTCACGATCGTGGGCCACTGCAATAGAAAGCCGAACATGATGATCACAAATCCTACGTATTGAGGATGGCGTACCTTGGCGTAAGGACCGGCGGTCGCGAGGGTATGCGCGCGCTGGGCCTTATAGAGCCCGTCCCATGCCGAAGCCAACAACATAAACCCGAGAACGATCAACAGGTCGCTTGCAATATGAAGGGCACCGAAGTGTGGATTGACCTGAATCCCCGTCACCGTTTCGAAAAGGTGTCCAGCATCGTGCGACAGAAAATCCACTCCGGGAAAATGCCGGGTCAGCCAAGGAAGCAGGAGATAGATCGTCAGGGGGAAGCCATACATTTCAGTGAACAGCGCGACGAGAAAGGCCGAGAAAGCGCTAAACGAACGCCAATCCCTGCGAGTTTGTGGACGGGCAAAGCTGAAGGCGAAGATGATGAATACCAAGGAATTGACGACGACCAAGCCCCACAAGCCATATGCCGGTGCATTGTCAGGAGTCATGGGCAGCTCCCACTGAAGTATCTTGTACGGTGCCCGACGGGTGTTGGCGATGTCGTCCGTGGTGGTGAAACAAATGCATCAACGGACATGCCAACACCAATAGATAGGGCAAAATGCCAAACACGTGCGCACTGTGTCCTGTAATCAGGAAAAAGAGGGCAATCGCCACAAAACCTGCCAGAACCCATCTTGTCCGGCGGCCCATCTCGCTGTGGTCTTGCTGAAACATGGCAGTTCCGTGTGTGGCACCGCGCTACAACGTAAGTACATTTTTATTTCGCATTTCGAGGAAGTCAAGCAAGGTGAATGCGGAAGCGGAACGTTAGCCGGGCAAAGTGCAATGTGCTGCTCCCGGTGGGGCTGCTTCGCGGCATGTCTGGGAGAGTTGATCAACATCAAGGAATTAACTGATGAGCGTCAAAAGCATCAGGCTAAGCGATGAAAAATTTGCCAACGACCGACCACGATCACTACTCTCACCAACACCTGCATGTGGATGCGACGCCGGCATCCGTGGGCGCCGGCGAGCACGGCATCACGGAGCAGGCGGCCGGAACCATCTATACCTGCCCCATGCACCCCCAGATCCGGCAGCCGGCGCCCGGAAACTGTCCGATCTGCGGCATGACCCTGGAACCGGTGCTGCCCTCGCTGGAGGAGGGGCCCAATCCTGAACTGGTGGACTTCCAGCGCCGCTTCTGGTGGACCCTGCCGCTGACGATCATCGTGACTGTGCTGGCGATGGCGGCCGATCGTTTGTTGGTTGGCGGATTCGAAGGACAAAGTTACGCCGAGTTCTTGCTCGGCACGCCGGTAGTGCTGTGGGCCGGCTGGCCGTTCCTGCGGCGCGCGGCCGAGTCGCTGGTCAAGCGCAGTCCCAATATGTGGACCTTGATCGGGACCGGCGTCAGTTCCGCCTACGGCTACAGCGTGGCGGCGACCTTTGCTCCGCATCTCTTCCCGGAATCTTTCATGATGCATGGGCGGGTCGCCGTGTACTTCGAGGCGGCGGCGGTCATCATTTCGCTCACGCTGCTTGGGCAGATCCTCGAGCTCAGGGCCCGCTCCGAGACCTCGGCCGCAATCAAGGCGCTGCTCGGGCTCGCGCCCAAGACCGCGCGCCGCATCCGCGCCGACGGCAGCGAGGAAGACGTGCTGCTGGCGCATGTGCAGATCGGCGACACCCTGCGCATCCGGCCGGGTGAGAAGGTGCCGGTCGACGGCGTCGTTCTGGATGGTGAGAGCTCGCTGAACGAATCGATGCTAACCGGCGAGCCCGTTCCCGTGACCAAGCGGCCCGGCGACAAGGTGATCGGCGCGACCATCAACGCCAGCGGCAGCCTCATCATTCAGGCCGAGAAGGTCGGCGGGCAGACGGTGCTGTCGCAGATCGTGCAAATGGTGGCGCAGGCGCAGCGCTCGCGCGCGCCGATGCAGCGCCTGGCCGACCTGGTGGCCGGCTATTTCGTGGTCGTTGTGGTCGGGCTGGCCGTGCTGACCCTGCTTGGGTGGGGCCTGTTCGGTCCGCAGCCGAGCTGGGTGTACGGATTGGTGAATGCGGTGTCCGTGCTGATCATTGCCTGCCCGTGCGCGCTTGGCCTGGCTACGCCGATGTCGATCATGGCGGCGACGGGCCAGGCAGCGACCAGAGGCGTGCTGTTCCGCGACGCGGCCGCCATCGAAGCGCTGCGTGAGGTTGACACACTGATCGTCGACAAGACCGGCACCCTGACCGAAGGAAAGCCGGCGTTTTCGGCGGTGGTCGGCGCGGCTGGCTGGAACGAGGACCAGGTGCTGGCGCTGGCGGCAAGCCTCGACCAGGGCAGTGAACATCCGCTCGCCCATGCAATCGTCGCTGAAGCTCGGCGCCGCGCGCTTCAATTGCTTAGGCCAGAAAACTTCGAGTCGTCCAGCGGTATCGGCGTGCGCGGCACGGTTGCCGGCGTCAAGGTCGTACTCGGCAACACGGTGCTGATGGACAGCACCGGTGTCGACTGGCAGCCCTTGCGCGATGAGGCCGAGCGCTTGCGGCACGACGGCGCCAGCGTGATGTACCTGGCGCGCGATGGCCGGCTCGCCGGCCTGCTGGCTGTGGCCGACCCCGTAAAAGTGACCACCGCCGAGGCGCTGGCCGACCTGCGCGCCACCGGCTTGTCGGTCGTGATGGCAACCGGCGATGGCGTCACGACCGCGCGCTCCGTCGGCGCGCGGCTCGGCATCGACGAGGTCTACGGCGAGGTCAGGCCGCAAGACAAGCTGGCGCTGGTCGAGCGCTACCAGCAGCAGGGCAGGTTGGTGGCGATGGCTGGCGACGGGATCAACGACGCGCCGGCGCTGGCCAAGGCCAACGTCGGCATCGCGATGGGTACCGGGACGGATGTGGCGATCAACAGCGCACACGTCACCCTGGTCAAGGGCGATTTGCGGGCGATTGGCACGGCGCGCGCGATTTCGGTCGCTACGGTACGCAATATGCACCAGAATCTCGGCTTCGCCTTTGTCTACAACGCGCTGGGGATGCCGGTCGCGGCGGGGCTGCTGTACCCGCTAACGGGCCAGTTGCTTTCTCCGATGATCGCGGCGCTCGCCATGAGCCTGAGCTCGGTGTCGGTGGTACTGAACGCGCTCCGGCTGCGTGGTTCCGGCGCGCCGCGGCCTTGACGCTGCGGCGGCTTGCCACCCCGTGACGACCTTGTGATGGCGGCCACGCCAGTCTCTTTCCTCAACAGGCTGTAGAATCGAGCTTATCGTTAAGCAAACTGCCACGCGTGCTTCGCCGGATTGCTGTCCGGGCACGTCATGGCCGTGGGATCTATTGGGAGGGGAACGCGCGTGATGATCGATCGTTTCAGTTTGAGCCATGCGCAACGCGTGCCGCTGGCCGCGGAAATCCATTCGCGTCCGTTTCTTCGTCTGCTGGGACCGGAGGCCATCACCCACCTGGCGGTGTGCCGCAGCGGCGACACCGGGCCTCCAAACGGAAACAACTCCGAGCAGCACGCGCTGCTGGCGGAACTCTGCACGCACTTCGGCGTCGCGCCGCCAAGCGCCGGCGCCAGCCACTTCTACCATGACTTCGGGCGTTTCCGCCTCAAATGGGAATGCCACACCGAGTTCGCGACCTATACGCTTGCCGAGCGCGTCGACGACGGCCTGGCCGTCGAGCAGCTGTTCGCGAAGCTGCCGCTGGCGCATTTGCCCGAGGCCTGGCTGCTAGCGCTGGCCGGGCGCGTGATCGCGGCCGTGCACGTGTCGCTCCAGGGAGGAGCAGCCGATGCCTTCGCACTCGGCGGCGCCTTTGGCGGCAACCTGCTGGTGGGCGCCCGCGTGATGCAGGGCGGCGAGCTGTGGACCGATTTCGCGATCCAGGCCGATGGCTTCAGCCGCTTCGTCCTGCGCGACGTGGACATGCGCGCGCAGCAGGCCGGACGCCTCGTGCAGCGCACCCTGGAGATCGAAACCTACCGGATGATGGCGCTGCTGGGCCTGCCCGCCGCGCGCCAGGTGGCGTCCGAGCTGGACGACATCGAGGCCAAGCTGGCCGCGCTGGCGACGGCCATGGTGGCCACCAGCGAAACGCCCGGTGGCGAACAGGACCTGCTCGAACAGATCACGCGCCTGGCGGTGCGGCTCGAGAAGCTCACGCTGGATAACGGTTATCGCTTTTCGGCCTCGAAGGCCTACTATCGCCTGGTGAACGCACGCATCGACGAACTGCGCGAATCGCGAATCGAGGGCGTGCCCACGGTCGAGGAGTTCATGGAGCGCCGCCTGGCCCCGGCGATGAGCACCTGCGAGGCGATCGCCGAACGCCAGGAGGCGCTGGTCCGCCGCATCGCCAACACCAATGACCTGCTGCGTACGCGCGTGGGCATCGTGCAGGAAATGCAGAACCGGCAAATCCTGCAGTCGATGGACCGGCGCGCCGCCCAGCAACTGCGGCTCCAGCAAGCGGTCGAGGGCCTGTCGGTGGCGGCCATCTCATATTACGTGGTGGGCCTGCTCGGTTATTCCGGCAAGGCCGCCAAGGGGCTGGGCTTGCCGATCAATCCGGAGGTGGCGACCGGCCTGCTGGTGCCGGTGGTCGCGTGCGTGGTGTGGCTGGGCCTGCGCCGCATGCACAAGCGCTTCAGCCACGGTTGATGGAGCGAGCATTGGTCAGCATGATGTAGATCAAAAAACGCTTCAATTTTTCTTGCTCTTGGCGGTCTCCGGTGCGCCATGGCCTTGCTGATGGCCTATGCTGTTTGTGTTCCGTCGCGTAATCTTGGACGAGGCGGGCCAGGAGCAAATCATGCAAATTCAATTTTTGGGCGCAACCGGTACCGTCACCGGTTCCAAGTACCTGCTGACATGCGATGGGCAGCGCATCCTGGTGGACTGTGGCTTGTTCCAGGGCTACAAACAGTTGCGCTTGCGCAATTGGAACGCGCTGCCGGTGGCGCCGGACGACATCGACGCCGTGGTCCTGACCCACGCGCACCTGGATCATAGCGGCTACCTTCCGGTGCTGGTCAGGGACGGTTTTCGCGGCAAGATATTGTGCAGCGAAGCGACCTATGAACTCTGCAAGATATTGCTGCCCGACAGCGGCCGCTTGCTGGAAGAGGAAGCGACCCACGCCAACCGGAAGGGCTACTCGAAACACGCGCCCGCGCTGCCGCTCTACACGGAGGCCGATGCGGTGCGGGCGCTGTCCCGTTTTGCGCCTGTGCCTTTCGACAAGCCATTTGCTGTTTGCGGAAAACTGACGGGCCGCCTGGCCCTCGCTGGCCACATCCTGGGCGCGGCCATGGTCACCATCAGCAGCGGCGCCAGGACCGTGACCTTCTCCGGCGACCTGGGGCGCGAGCATGATTCGATCATGGTGGCGCCGGACCACATCGCCGCCAGCGATTATCTGGTCGTCGAATCCACCTATGGCGACCGGCTGCACGACCCGGTCGATCCGGCGCTTCAGCTGGGGGAGACCATCCGCAAGACCGCGGCGCGTGGTGGGGTGACCGTGATACCGGCGTTTGCGGTCGGACGTGCACAATCGATTCTGTATGCCATCCATCAGCTCAAGGAGCAGGGCCAGATCCCGGCGGCGCTGCCGGTCTACCTGAACAGCCCGATGGCGACGGATGCCACCGCGCTCTATCAGAAATACCACGCGCTGCACCGCCTGAGCCGCCATGAATGCGAAGCCATGTGCCGCACCGCGCACATCGTCAACAGCGTGGAGGAATCGATCGCGTTGAACCAGCGCCGGGTTCCGATGGTGATCATCGCCGCCAGCGGCATGGCGACCGGGGGCAGGGTGCTGCACCACCTGAAGGCCTTCGCCGGCGATCCTCGCAATTCGATCGAGTTCGTCGGCTTCCAGGCCGGCGGCACGCGGGGAGCGGCCATGGTGGCCGGCGCGACGGCAATCAAGATCTTTGGCGAGTATGTACCGGTGCGCGCCCACGTCGGCCACATCGACAATCTGTCGGCCCATGCCGACGCCGATGAGATCATGCGCTGGCTCGGCCATTTCCTGCGGCCGCCGGCATGTACCTTCGTCACGCACGGCGAGCCTGCCGCGGCCGATGCGCTGCGCCACCGCATCGAAGAGGAGCTGCACTGGAATTGCCGGGTGCCGGAATACCTCGAATCGCAGGAGCTGGCATGATCGCCCTGGACGCCAACAGAACTGTCCCGCTGTCTGAAAATCGCTAACCAAGGAAACCACCATGGCATCCAGCCCAACCATCCGATATGGCGCCCTGGCCCAGACGTTTCACTGGCTCACCGCGGTCCTGGTCGTCACCGCCTTCATCCTTGGCCCTGAGGGATCCGAGGACGAGGTCTTTCGCGGCGCCGACCTCGGCCGGCAAGCGCACGAAACGCTGGGGCTGGCTGTCTTCGTCCTGACGGCTGCGCGCCTGCTCTGGCGCCTGGCCGACCGGCGGCCGGATCCGCCGGATGTCGCGCGCTGGATGGACATCGCGTCCAAGGCCGTGCAAGGCGCGCTGTACCTGCTGTTGTGCGCGGTGCCGCTGAGCGCGGTGATCGGCACCTGGCTTGAGGGCCACCCGGTGACGCTGCTGGCGGGCATCGAGGTGGCGCCGATGATCGCCGCGTCCCATTCCCTGGGAGAGCGCGTATCGGAGCTGCACGGATTGCTGGGGGATACGCTGATCTGGATCGCCGGCCTGCACGCGGCCGCCGCGTTGTTCCATCACTACTTCCTGAAGGACACGGTCCTCGTCACCATGCTGCCGCGCTGGCTGAAGAAATAGCCTGGCCGCCAGCGAGCCTAATGCGCGAGCAGCGCCGGCACAGTCATGCGTTGCAACACGGCGCGGCTTGCCCCACCCAGCAGCACTTCGCGGAAGCGCGCATGGCCGTAGCACCCCATCACCAGCAGGTCGGCGCCTTGTTCGCTGGCCAGCGACAGCAGGGACTCGCCCGCATCATCGCCATATTCCTGCCGCAGGTCGACCGTCACGCCATGCCGTGACAGGAACAGCGCAATCTCATTGCCGCTCCCGGCCGGGCCCGGATAGCCGTTGAGCCGTTCGACGAGCGCGACCGTGACTTCCTTTGCCTGGACGAGGAAGGGAAGCGCCATGCGCACGGCGCGCGCCGACTCGGGACTGGCGTTCCAGCCGATCAGGATGCGCTCGAACGAAGGCGCGTGCGCGCCGGCATACGGCAGCACCATCACCGGACAAGGGCTGTTCATCGCGACATATTCCGGCACCGACGGCCCCTCCGGCTGATCGCGCCCCTGCGGATCGGCCTGTCCGACGATGACAAGGTCGGCATACATGGCCTGGGTCGCCAGGGCGTTGGCCGGATCCTCGTCGCCGATCCGGTGCTCGAAGGACGTGATGCCGGCCTGCTGCGCGAGCGCGTCGAACTGGCGCGAACTGGCTTCGCATTTCTCGCGCAGCTCCTCGAACAGGGGCGACAGCGCCGACAGGTCGACGAGCGCCGGCATGGCGGCGCGGTAAACAAGCCGTGCTATCCCGGTCTGCACAATGCCGACCAGGTGCGCTTCCTGCTGCGCCGCGAGCTGGGCGGCAAAGGCAATGCGGTCCGGCGCGCTGTCGGACGCGTCGACGTGCACCATGATCGTCTTGTAGTTCATGATTGGGCTCCCCGAGCTGCTCGTCCATGGCGGCGCGCGAACGCGGCCGCCAGCTTCAATGTAGGTCGCGGCGCGCCGCACCGCAACGTCTGGTTGCGCGGGCCACGCTCGCCTTCCGTCACCCGGCTTCACGCGGGCCGATGCCGAGGCCGCGCTCGACCTCGACCAGGTTGCGCACGGTTTTTACCACCGAATCCGGATTCAGGCTGATCGAATCGATGCCCTGTTCCACCAGGTAGCGGGCCACTTCCGGATAGTCCGATGGCGCCTGGCCGCAAATGCCGATGTGGCGGCCATTGCGGTGGGCCCCGGCGATGGCCTGGCGCAACATCTCGAGCACGCCGGGGTCGCGTTCGTCGAAGTCGAAGGCCACGATGTCGGAGTCGCGGTCGACCCCGAGCACCAGCTGGGTGAGGTCGTTCGAACCGATCGAGAAGCCGTCGAACAGGGCGGCGAAGGCGTCCACCTGGATCACATTGTTGGGAATCTCGCACATGACATACACTTCGAGCCCGTTTTTGCCGCGCTCCAGGCCATGCCGGGCCATCGCCGCAAGCACATCCTGGGCTTCCTTGACGCGGCGGCAAAACGGGATCATCAGCAGCAGGTTCGACAGGCCCATGTCCTCGCGCACGCGCCGCATTGCCCTGCACTCGAGTTCGAAGCCGGCCGCGTAGGCCGGATGCGCGTAGCGCGCCGCGCCCCGGAAACCCAGCATGGGATTGGCTTCGCTTGGTTCGAAGAACGATCCACCCAGCAAGCTGGCATATTCGTTGGTCTTGAAATCGGACATGCGCACGATCACCGGCTTCGGATAGAAGGCGGCGGCGATCGTTGCCACCCCCTCCGCCAGCTCGCGCACGAAGTATTCGGCCGGGGACGGGGCGTTGCGGGTCAGCTGCTCGATCTGCTCGCGTACCGCGGGGTCGGCGACGCGGGCCGGATCGACCAGCGCCATCGGGTGGATGCGGATGTGTTCGGCGACGATGAATTCCATGCGCGCCAGTCCCACCCCGTCGTTCGGCAGGAAGCGGGTCTGGAAGGCGGTGTCCGGATTGCCGATGTTGATCATGACCTTGGTACGCGGCATGGCCAGCCCGGCCAGGTCGATGCTGGTCCGGTGAAACGGAATGGCGCCGGCATAGACATGGCCGAGGTCGCCTTCGGCGCAGGACACGGTCACCATGTCGCCGGTCCGGATCGCCGCCGTCGCGCTGCCGCAGCCGACCAGCGCCGGCACGCCGATTTCGCGCGCCACGATCGCCGCGTGGCAGGTGCGGCCGCCGCGATCGGTGACCACGCCGGCGGCGCTTTTCATCACTGTGCCCCAGTCCGGCATGGTGGCTTCCGCGACCAGGATTTCGCCAGCCTGGAACTCAGCCAGTTGGGCGGCCGCAGTGATGACGCGGGCCCTGCCGGAAGCAATCGTGCTGCCGACCGCGCGGCCGGACACCAGGGCCCGGCCCTGTTCATCCAGCCGGTATTCGTCCAGCCGGGTGGCGCACTTGCGCGCCGCCACCGTTTCCGGCCTGGCCTGGACGATGTAGAGCTTGCCGTCGAGGCCATCCCGCGCCCACTCGATGTCCATCGGCACCTCGTGCCCGGCCTTGGCGCTGTAATGCTCCTCGATGAGCAGCGCGGCGTCGGCCAGTTCGAGCACCCCGGCGTCGTCGAGGCAATAGCGGGCGCGCGCATCGGACGGCGTGGCGATGTTGCGGGTGGTGGTGCGGCCGCCGCCCGTGGCATACACCATCTGTATTTCCTTGCCGCCGAGGCTGCGGCGCAGCACCGCGCGCTTGCCCGCGCGCAGCGTCGGCTTGAAGACATAGAACTCGTCGGGGTCGACGGTTCCCTGCACCACGTTTTCGCCGAGACCATAGGCGCCGGTCACGAACACGACGTCGCGGAAGCCGGTTTCCGTATCGAGGCTGAACATGACGCCGGAACAGGCCAGGTCCGAGCGCACCATCTTCATGACGCCGACCGACAGATAGACACGGTAATGGTCGAACCGGTGCTCGATTCGGTAGACGATCGCCCGGTCCATGAACAGGCTCGCGAAGCAGTGGCGCACGCTGTCGAGCAGCCGGGCCTCGCCGGCCACGTTGAGATAGGTTTCGTGCTGGCCGGCGAAACTTGCGCCCGGCAAGTCTTCCGCGGTGGCCGAGCTGCGCACCGCGACGGTCAGCCCATCGCCATATTCCTGGCGCAGGGTGCGCCATGCGCGCAGGATGGCGTCCTCGAGTTCGGCAGGCAAGGGGGCGCCGTAGACGATGGCGCGCGCCGCCGCCGCGCGGCGGGCGAGGTCGGCCACGTCGGCCGGGTCCAGGCCGTCGAGCGCGGCGTGCAGGGGCTTCCACGCGCCGGCGCGGTCCAGCGTGGCCTTGTAGGCGGCGGCGGTGATCGCAAAGCCGTTCGGCACCCGCACGCCGCGGCCGCCGAGCTCGCGATACATCTCGCCCAGCGAGGCGTTCTTGCCGCCCACCAAAGGAATTTGTCCGATGCCCAGATCGGAGAACCAGCGGATGAAGTTGTCGTGGTCGCCCATGGCAGCCTCCCTGTCAGGGTGCTTCAAACCATGTTAGCAGATGGCGGCGCCGGCGACGAGGCGGTTTGACGCCGGCCGAAGCGAACACGGCGTGTGACGCGCAAACGACGCAATCGACGAGCTCTCGGGATTACTATAGCGAGGGGTTGCCTGTTTTGGTCACTGACACCGTAAGGAGTGCCATGAACCCGTTCTGGCTGCGCCGCCTCGGCCTTGCCTTGCTGCTTGTGCTGATCGTCCTGGGCGGCTTGCACTTGTGGCGCCGCACCGCGGCGACCGCGCCGCCTGCCGGCTTCGTGAGCGGCAACGGGCGCATCGAGGCCATCGAGATCGATATTGCCACCAAAGAAGCAGGGCGGATCGCCGAGATCCTGGTCGATGAGGGCGACCTGGTTTCCGCCGGCCAGGTCGTGGCGCGGATGGATTTGCGTTCCTTGCAGGCCCAGCGCAACGAAGCGGCGGCCCGCGCGCAGCAGGCGCGCGACGGGGTCGCGGGCGTGCAGGCCCAGCTGGCGATGCGCCGCAGCGAGGAGCTGGCCGCGGCCGCGCTCGTGGCGCAGCGCCAGAGCGAACAGGAAGCGGCCGAGCGCCGCCTCGCGCGTTCGATCCCGCTGGCGACGGCAGGCGCCACCACGGCCCAGGAACTGGACGACGACCGTGCCCGCGTGCGCGGCGCGCTGGCCGCAGTCAAGGCGGCCCAGGCCCAGCAGGCGGCGGCCCGGGCGGCGGCGGAAGCGGCGCAGGCCGAGGTGGTCGGCGCGGGTTCGGCGGTGGCCGCGGCCGTTGCCACCATCGCCCGCCTGGACGCCCAACTGCAGGACGGGATCCTGGTCGCGCCACGCGGCGGGCGCATCCAGTACCGGCTGGTCCAGCCGGGCGAGGTGGTGCCGGCCGGCGGCAAGGTGCTGAACCTGATCGACCTCACCGACGTGTACATGAGCATTTTCGTCCCGGAGACCGCGGCCGGGCGCATTGCCCTCGGCGCCCAGGTGCGTATCCGGCTCGACAGCGCGCCCGATTTCATCGTCCCGGCCAAGGTGAGCTATGTGGCCAGCGTGGCCCAGTTCACCCCGAAATCGGTGGAAACCGCCAGCGAGCGCGAGAAGCTGATGTTCCGCGTGAAAGCCAAGGTCGACCGCGACGTGCTTGAGCGCTACCCCAGCCATGTGAAGGCCGGGGTGCCGGGTGTCGCCTGGGTGCGGTTGGATTCCAGGCAACCGTGGCCGCCGGCGCTGGCGCTGCGGAGCGCGCCGTGAACGGGAGCCCGGTGACAGTGCGCTGCCGCGACCTGGGCCTGCGCTACCAGCGGGTCCAGGCGCTGGCCGGCATCAACCTGGAAGTGAGGGCCGGCAGCATCACCGGTGTGATCGGGCCGGACGGGGTCGGCAAATCGAGCCTGCTCGCCGTCATGGCCGGCGCGCGCCGCGTGCAGCAGGGCAGCGTCGAGGTGCTCGGCGGCGACATGCGGCAAGCCCGCTTTCGCGCGCGGATCTGTCCCCGCATCGCCTACCTGCCGCAAGGCTTGGGCCGCAACCTGTATCCCAGCCTGTCGATCGACGAAAACCTGGAATTCTTCGCCCGCCTGTTCGGGGTGGCGCCGGCGGCGCGGCGCGCCCGGATCGACCTCCTGGCGCGCAGCACCGGCTTGCATCCTTTCCTCGATCGGGCTGCCGGCCAATTGTCTGGCGGCATGCGGCAGAAACTCGGCCTGTGCTGTGCCTTGATTCACGATCCTGACCTGTTGATCCTGGACGAGCCGACCACCGGCGTGGACCCGCTGGCGCGTGCGCAGTTCTGGGAGCTGGTCGCGGCCATCCGGCACTTCCGGCCAGCCCTGACCATCGTCGTCGCGACCGCCTACATGGAGGAGGCCAGCGGCTTCGACCGCCTGGTGGCGCTGGCCGCCGGCCGCGTGCTGGCCGATGGGACCGCGGAACAGCTGCTGGCGCGTACCGGCACGCGCAGCCTGGAGCAGGCCTTTACGGTCCTCCTGGGGGGCGCCGCGCCTGCTGCCGCGGCCACCGCCGCGGCGTCGTCCGCGCCATCGAACGCCGGCCCGCCCGCGGTCGAGGCGCACGCGCTGCGCCGCTGCTTCGGCACCTTTGTGGCGGTCGACGATGTGAGCTTCAGTATCGCGCGCGGCGAGATCTTCGGCTTCATTGGCTCGAACGGCTGCGGCAAGTCGACCACGATGAAGATGCTCACCGGTCTGCTGGCGCCCAGCAGCGGCGAAGTGCGCCTGTTCGGCAAGCCCCTGCGGCCTGGCGACCAGGCGACCCGGCGCCGCGTCGGCTATATGTCGCAGGGCTTTTCGCTCTACCAGGAGCTGACGGTGCGCCAGAACCTGTTGCTGCATGCGCGGCTGTTCGACATGCCGGATGCGCGCGGCCGCGAGCGCTGCGCGATCCTGGCGCGGCGCTTCGGGCTGGAACCGGTGCTCGATGCCTTGCCGTCCGCGCTGCCGCTGGGGATGCGGCAGCGCCTGTCGCTGGCGGTGGCGATGGTGCATGAGCCGGAATTGCTGATCCTGGACGAGCCGACCTCGGGAGTCGACCCGATCGCGCGCGACCAGTTCTGGGACCAGATGCTCCACTTGTCGCGCGAGGACGGGGTGACCATCTTCATTTCGACCCACTTCATGAACGAAGCCGAGCGCTGCGACCGCGTCGCGCTGATGCATGAAGGCCGGGTACTGGCTACCGGCGCGCCGGAGGCGCTGTGTCGTGAGCGCGCGGCCTCCAGCCTGGAACAGGCGTTCATCTCCTGGCTGGGCGAGGCGCAGGACGGCGCGCGCCAGCCGCCGCGCTTTCCGGCGCCGGCCCCGGCGCAGGCGGGCTGGTTCGGGCGCGCCGCAAGTTGTTGTTGGCGCGAATCGCTGGAACTGCTGCGCGATCCGGTGCGCGCCATCCTGGCCATGTTCGGTTCGCTTTTGCTGATGATCGTGATCAGCTATGGGCTGAACATGGACGTGGAAAACCTGCGTTATGCCGTGCTGGACCGCGACAACACCAGTCTCAGCCGCGATTACGCCCTGAACCTGGCCGGTTCGCGCTATTTCGTGGAACGCGCGCCCCTCGCCAGCTACGAGGAAATCGATCGGCGGATGCGCTCGGGCGAGCTGGCGCTGGCGCTGGAAATCCCGCCCGGCTTCGCGCGTGCGGTCGAGCGCGGACGCCAGGCCCAGGTGGGGGCCTGGGTCGACGGCGCCAACCCGGTCCGGGCCGAAACGGTAGATGGCTATCTGCAGGGCGCGCACCAGCAGTGGGTGGAACACCTGGCCCCCGCGCGAAGCGGTGCGGCGCCGGTCGACATCGAGACCCGGTTCCGCTACAACCCGGACGTACGCAGCTTGCCTGCCATGGTGCCCGCCATCATCGCCATCCTGCTGTTGAACCTGCCGGCGATGCAGGCCGCCCTGGCCGTCGTGCGCGAGAAGGAAATGGGCTCGATCGTCAATTTGTACGTCACCCCACTGCGGCGTAGCGAATTCCTGCTCGGCAAACAAGCGCCGTATGTGCTGCTCTCGATGGTGAATGCCGTCCTGATGACGGTGCTGGCCGTCGTTGCGCTCGGTGTGCCGCTGAAGGGCAGCCTGCCGGCCCTGATGCTGGCCGTGCTGCTGTTCTGCGTGTGTTCCACCGGCATGGGCTTGCTGGCCTCGAGTTTCACCCGCAGCCAGATTGGGGCGCTGTTCTTCACCATGATCGGCACCATGCTTCCGGCGATCCAGTTCGCCGGCCTGATCAACCCGGTCACCGCGCTGCAGGGAGCCGGGCGAATGATCGGCGAAGCCTACCCCGCCTCGCACATGCTGGCCATTGCCCGCGGGGTGTTCAACAAGGCGCTGGGATTTCCAGAGCTAATCCCGGATTTCATGGCCTTGCTGCTGGCGGCGCCGGTCATCGTCCTGCTGGCCATCATGGCGCTGCCAAAACAGGAGCGCTGAGATGCCTGGCTTTTCCTGGCGCAAGGTCTGGTATCTGGGCCTCAAGGAGCTGTGGAGCTTGCTGCGCGATCCGGTCATGCTGGGGCTGATCGTCTACAGCTTTTCGGCCGGCGTGTACACGGCGGCGACAGCACAGCCCGATACGCTCAGCCGCGCCGCGCTCGCCATTGTCGACGAGGACCAGTCGCCGCTGTCGCTGCGGATCCGCGAAGCCTTTTCACCGCCGCAGTTCATGCCGCCCGAGCTGATCTCTCTGGACGAGGCCGACACGCGGCTGGACCGCGGGCGCGCCACTTTCGTGCTGGTGATTCCGGCCGGCTTCCAGCGCCGTGTGCTGGCCGGGCGCGCGGCCGCCTTGCAGCTGAATGTCGACGCGACGCGCATGAGCCAGGCATTCACCGGCAGCGCCTACGTGCGCCAGATCGCCCTCGGCGAGGTCGCCACCTTCATGCAGAAGATCCGGAGCGAGCCGGCGCCCACGGTCGAGCTTTCGCTGCGCGCCCGCTTCAATCCCTCGCTGGCGCCGTCCTGGTTTGGCGGGCTGATGGAGACCGTAAATAGCATGACCATGCTGTCGATCATCCTGGCGGGGGCGGCGCTGATCCGCGAGCGCGAGCACGGGACCATCGAGCACCTGCTGGTGATGCCGGTGGCGCCGGCGGAAATCATGCTGGCCAAGCTATGGTCGATGTCGGCGGTGGTGCTGCTGGCGGCGCTGGCGGCGCTGCTGGTGGTCCTGCGGACCTTGCTTCACGTGGGCATCGAGGGATCGATCCCCTTGTTCATGGGCGGCGCCGCGCTGCACATGTTTGCTACTGCATCGCTGGGCATCCTGATGGCCACTTTTGCCCGCAGCATGCCGCAATTCGGCCTGCTCGTGATTCTGTTGCTCATGCCGCTGGAAATGCTCTCGGGCGCCAATACGCCGCGAGAAAGCATTCCGGTGCCTCTACGCGAACTGATGCTGCTGGCGCCGACCACCCACTTCGTCGAACTCAGCCAGGCTATCCTGTTCAGGGGCGCGGGTATCGACATCGTGTGGCGTCCCTTCCTGGCGCTGCTGGCGATCGGCGCGGCCCTGTTCGGCGTGGCCCTGGCGCGCTTCGGGCGGACCATGCGCCAAGGGTAGCCTCGCTTGCGCTTAGCGAAGCGCCGGGTCCACGGTTCCGCTGCGGCGGGAAGGGCGTAAAGTTTGCCGACAGTAGCGATGGACGACTCAACTCGTGAGTGGGGTGTCTTCCTTCTTCAAGGTCCGCAGCACAAAGCTTGATTTGCTGTGGCGTATGCCGGGAATCTTGTAGAGCTTCTCGCGCAATAGCCGCTCATAGTCGCGCGTGTCTTTCACCGCGATCTTGATGAAGTAATCGTAGTCGCCCGAAATCAGGGATGCTTCCAGCACTTCGGGAATCGATTTTAGCGCTCGCCCGAATTCATCCAGCGTCTCTTCGCTATGGCTTTCCAGCGTCACCTGGACGATGACGGTGTCGTGGTAGCCGATCTTGGGTAGGTCGACTTTGATCGTATAGCCATCGATGGCGCCGGAGTCGGTCATCCGCTTGATCCGATTCCAGCAGGAGGTGGTGGAAAGGCCCACGGCCTTTCCAATCTCCTGTAGGGACGCGCGGGAATCCGCCAGCAGCAGGCGCAAGATCGCCAGGTCCTGCTTGTCGAAAGATTTTCCTTCAGTCGCTGGATTATCCATAAAATTTTCCGTATTGGCTGCGAATTTGCTTGAATTATGAAGCACTTTCACCGGCTTCGCCGTTAAAATTTTTTTCCATGGATGACTCGCTGAAAAATTTCGACCGCGACGTCCCGACAGACATCGTTCTGACCGGCGCGCAATTACTCTTGGCCACGTTGATCGATCATGGCGTCGACACGATCTTCGGCTATCCGGGCGGGGCAGTGCTGCCGCTGTACGATGCGCTGTACAAGGAGCCGCGTTTGCGCCACGTGCTGGTTCGGCATGAACAAGCCGCAGTACACGCTGCGGAAGGCTATGCGCGATCAACCGGCAAGCTTGGCGTGGTCTTCGTCACTTCCGGGCCAGGCGTTGCGAACACGACTTCGGGCCTGCTTGACGCGCTGTCCGATTCCGTTCCCGTTCTTTGCGTGAGCGGCCAGGTGGCTACCGCTTCAATCGGCACCAGCGCGTTTCAGGAATGCGACGCCTTGGGTATTTCACGCACGGTCACGAAATGGAACAGGCAGATCCGAACGGTCAGCGAAATTCCGCATGCGGTCAGTGAGGCTGTTTGGCAGGCTACCCAAGGCCGTCCCGGTCCGGTCCTGATCGACCTGCCCAAAGACGTACAGGCACAGATGACCGTCGAGCCTCACGCATGCCTGCGATCTCCAATCCAGGCGCCTCAAACAGCGACTGGCTCCGGCCTTCAAGAAGCCGCAAAGCTGATCGCGCGTTCGCAGCGCCCAATCTTTTACGGTGGAGGAGGGCTGATCAATTCAGGCGAACAGGCATGCGCAAAATTCGCTGAGCTGGTGCGTTGGAAGAACGCGCCTTGCACGCTGACGTTAATGGGACTCGGCGCATTTCCATCCGCCGCTCCGCAATGGCTCGGCATGTTGGGAATGCATGGAACGTTGGAGGCCAATCTCGCGATGCACGAGTCGGATTTGGTTATCTGCGTGGGCGCGCGTTTCGATGACCGCGTAACGGGAAAGCTCGAACATTTCTGTCCGCACGCGCGCATCATCCATGTCGATATCGATTCGACGCAAATTGGCCGGGTCGTTAAAACGGACGTGGCCCTGGTCGGTGATTGCGAGCCAATGTTGACGGCGCTGCAGAACGAGCTCCACCATTTAGAATCGGAACGCGTCCCGACGGATCAATGGTGGCAACGCATCGAGACGTGGCGCGCGGCGCAATGTCTGGAATTCGTTTCGCCATCGCCGCATATCGCGCCGCAGGGATTGATGAAGGCCCTCGCAGCGCAAATCTCTGGCAAGAACGCCATCGTTTCCACCGACGTGGGTCAGCATCAAATGTGGGCGGCACAGTACCTGCCGATCGACAGGCCGCGGCGTTGGCTGACGTCAGGAGGCGCGGGAACAATGGGCTACGGGCTTCCAGCCGCAATCGGAGCCCAGATCGCGCATCCGGATAAACTGGTGGTGTGTGTCAGCGGCGACGCTTCGATCCTGATGAATATCCAGGAGCTCGCCACCGCAGTCCAGCATCGCTGTCCGATCAAGCTGATCTTGTCGAACAACCGGTGCATGGGAATGGTGCGCCAATGGCAGGAGCTGCATCACGGCGGGCGTTACAGCCATAGCTATAGCGAGGCGCTGCCGGACTTTGTCGCGCTGGCGCAGGCATTCGGATGGGCTGCGCGCAGGGTCAGCAATGCTGATGAACTTGATGCCGCGATTGCTGAATGCCTTGCCGCACCCGGCCCATTCCTGCTCGACGTCGGCGTCGAGCAAACCGAAAACTGCTTTCCGATGATCCCCGCTGGCCGCGCGCACAACGAAATCATGTTGTCGAAAGATCGGTTTTACGAGCCGTCGTGATTGTATCGTCCTCCATGCGAGGAGGCTGGGCCAGGACCCACATGAAATAAAGCTCCTTCGCTGCCTTGGCGCGGGTCACGCCGGCCTTGGGTTCCAGGTCGCGGCCGTTGATCATGCGTCCGCGCGCGATTCCTTGCTCGGAACGGATCAGGCCCAGTTCATAGGCGTCCTTGACCTTGGCCGCGTACGCCGGCGCGATCGCAGCGGTGTCGCTCAGCTTCGTCCAGTCGACCAGCGGGTAGTACATGGCGCCTTTCGCCCCAGTGTCGAGATTCGGATCGTAGCCGGGCATGCCGGGCACGACGGATTTGCCGTTGTAGTCGGTCATGTACTTCGGCTTTTGCGAAAAATTGGTGTGATAAGCGTCCGCGACGATGGCGCCCATGACTTCGCGCGTCAGCGGACCGTCGGCGTAGCCAGCCAGCGCGCCGTCCGGCAATTGCATCAGCATGGCCAGCGCGGCGATGAATTCACGCGTCTGCATCGGCCGCTCCGGATTGAAATTCCCTTGCGCGTCCTTGTGCAAGGCGCCGAGCTGGATCAGCTTTTCGATCTGATTCCGGTAATACGCGCCGCTGCCGCTGCGGATGTCGTTGGCGATCTCCGGATAAATCGCGGACCAGTCATTTGCCGCAATCGCCGCCTTCACGTCGCTGCGCAATTCGCCCGCAAGCTCGCTGGCCACCGGATCGCCTTGTTTGGCGAGGCGCGCCAGTTCGGTGGCGACGATCCGCGCGAACTGCTTGGCGAGCGCTTCCTTGTAATGGGTGCCGTCGATCTTGTTGGCCGGATGGCCGTTCGCGTAGCTGCCATCGTTGGTCTTGCCCGGCGTTTCACCGGCTTCGAGCGACATCACCATCGCCGTCATCGCAGGGATGCCGGTCTGGTTATAAAACTCGACGCTGCGCGCATTCAGGTCGACCACCGTGATGCCAAGTTCGGCGCCGATTTTTTTCATCAGCTCCGGAAAGTGCCGCTTCTTGAACGAATTGGCATACGGTTCGCCGGCTTTCTGGTTGCCGTTCACGCGCGACATCGGCGTGACTAACACCGGGACCATGCCGCGCGCGCGAATCGCCGGCAGATAGACATTCCTGATCATCGACTCGTACATGGCCTCGGTGGCGCCGCGGCCGAAGCGACGCATTTCGTCCTCGCTTTCGTCGTTGTGCCCGAACTGCACCATGACGATATCGCCGGGGTAGCCGGCCAGCAGCAGGTCATTGAAGCGGCCTTCCGCATACGCATTGCGGAAAGAGCGGCCGCCGTTCGAATAGTTGACGACCCTGACTTTCTTCAGGTCGAACAGATTGTCGAACACCTGGCCCCATCCGCTCATCGGCGCTTCGTCGAAGGTATAGGATTTGACGGTCGAATCGCCGAGTGTGAATACGGTCGGCAGCACGCCTGAGGGCCGAGGCTGCGTCGGGATTGGCGTGATCGTGATTTCCGCGATGCCGACCGGCGTATTGATTTTGTTCGGCTCAACTTCGATATCGATGAACTGCTCGCCATTCACGTACCGATAGTTCAACTCGCGGCCTTGCACCACCATCGGCGACTTATTCGGCAGCAGGCCGGCGGCATCCCAGGTCACGTTTCCGGTGAGGCGACTGGTCTGCATGCCTGAAATGGAAACCGTGGCATCCGCCGCATCCGAAGTAGTACGGACCTTGATCGCGTACGCGCCTGGCGCTGCCTTGACCCGAAACGCCATGCCGAAATGGTTGTAGTTCAGGCTTTCGAAATTCTTCTCGGTCTCGAAAGCAGGTTCGCTGATCACGGCGCCGCTGGCTTCGCTACGGATGCCCGCCGTATGGACGGTACGCGCGGGCAGGGCGACGGTCTGGTTCACGAAACCGTAACCGCGTGCGTCGTCATACAGCGGCGCGCCATTCACCGTTGTCATCCCGTGCCTGGCTTGATTCGAGAAGTTGAATCCGAACGTACCTTCAGCGCAATGCGCGGCAGGCAGTGCAAGGAGGGAAGCGGCGGCGCAGCAGGTAAATACAATCGCTCGACGGTGAATGTTGATGTTCATTTGTGACTGGCCTTTCGCGGGAGGGGCGCCGAGGATGCTAGCAGTTCGAACGATTCACGACGGTCGATTTGCAAAAATCGGAATGGGGTTTGGTGGATTTTGAAATCGAAACGCAGCCAGCGGAGGGATTTCAATGCTGGGATAGAATGGCGGAATGCATGCCGAACTGAGAATTCATCTCGACGCTTTTGTGGCCTCCGCCGAGGAGTCCAGTTTCTCGGCCGGCGCGCGCAAACTGGGTTTGACGCCTGCAGCGGTCAGCAAGAGCGTGGCGAGGCTGGAGGCCGGATTGGGCGTGCGCCTTTTTCAGCGCAGCACGCGCAGCCTGAGCCTGACCGCAGAGGGCGAGCGCCTCTACCGTGAAGTGCGCCTTGCGTGGACCGAAATCAGCGAAGCTTTGACGGGATTGAAGCAGGGCGCGGGCAAGCCAGCAGGTACGCTCAAGGTCTCGATGGCGCTTGCCGTCGGCCGCAATTATTTTGTGCCGATGCTCGATGAATTCCTGCGGCGCTATCCGGATATCGTGCCCGACCTGTACTTCGACAACCGCCAGGTCGACCTGATCGCTGAAGGCTTCGACGTGGCCATCGGTGGCGGCATCGACCTGACCGAAGGGCTGATCGCGCGTGAGCTCGCACGCGTG
Organism: Massilia terrae; assembly: GCF_024753145.1. Classification (GTDB taxonomy): domain Bacteria; phylum Pseudomonadota; class Gammaproteobacteria; order Burkholderiales; family Burkholderiaceae_D; genus Telluria; species Telluria terrae. The sequence continues at coordinate 361,052 of NZ_JANUGU010000001.1, forward strand.
CGCGTGGTCCTCGCCGCGTCGCCCGCTTACCTCGAACAGCACCCCAAGCCCAAGTCGCCCACGGACCTGTCGCGGCACCGCTGCCTGCTGCGCCGTTCGCTCAGCACCGGCCGCCTTGTGCCCTGGACGCTGCGTAACGATGCCGGCCGCGAGATCACCGCGAGCGTTCGGCCAGTCATGGTGCTCGATGACCCCGAAGCCATCGCGCGGGCGGCAGCGTGTGGGATGGGCGTGGCGATGCTGCCGATGCCGCACGCAGCGCCCCTTCTCGAATCCGGCGAATTGCAGCGTGTGCTGCCGGACTGGTACGCCGAGACCAAACCCCTGTCGATCTACTATTCGAGCCGAAAGCTGGTGCCGGCCAAGACCAAGGTCTTCGTCGACTACATCGTCGAAGCCTTCCGCGCCAGCGGACATGCCGCCCGCTTCTGGTCCTAGGCCGCGAAACCGCCATCGATCAGCAGGTCCGCCCCGGTCACGAACGCGGACTCCGGCCCGGCCAGGTAGGCCACCATGCCGGCAATCTCGTCGGCGCGTCCGTGGCGCGGGATCGCCATCAGCCCATGCAGCGCGGTGGCGAAATCACCGGACTCCGGGTTCATGTCGGTATCGACCGGCCCCGGGCTGACATTGTTGACCGTGATGCCCTTCGGACCGAGGTCGCGCGCCATGCCTTTGACCAGGCCGGTGAGGGCGGCCTTGCTCATCGCGTAGGCGGCGCCGCCCGCGAAGGGCACGCGTTGCGCGTTGGTGCTGCCGATATTGATGATGCGCCCGCCATCGCCCATGTGCGCGACAGCCGCTTTCGCCGCGACGAACACCGAGCGCACGTTCACCGCCACGGTCTGGTCGAAATCGTCCAGCGAGAACTGGTCGACAGGCCCCATTCGCAGCACGCCCGCGCTGTTGACCAGGATGTCGAGGCGGCCGAAGCGTTTGGCCACGCTGTCGATGGCTTGGGTGAGCGCGGCGGCGTCCGTGGCGTCTGCGTGGATGGCGAATGCTTCACCGCCGGCGGCGCGGATTTCTTCGGCCAGCGCGTGCGCCGCTTGCTCCGAGCTTTGATAACCGATGGCCACCGTGGCGCCATCCTGCGCCAGGCGTCGGGCGGTGGCGGCGCCGATGCCACGCGAACCGCCGTTGATGAATGCGACTTTGCCGTTCAGGGTGGTGCTCATGATGTTCTCCTCGATGCAGTGGGTGTTGGAGAACCCAGTATCGGCGCTGCGGGGTGTTAGCGGTAGTCAGCAATCTGCAGAAAGATTTTCAACCATCAGTATCAAATGGCGGGCGCGATCGAAGCCCCCTGGATACCGTGGCGCCGCAATGCCGCGGCGACGAAACCGCTCGCTTTCATGTGCTCGACAAACTGCGCCAGAAACGCGGCCGCTTCGCTGCCACGGCTCTTGGGCGTTCCCATCGCCTGCTGGATGACCATGAACCGTCCGTCGAGCAGGCGCAGGCCGCCGATGCGCCGCACATCCGCTTCCAGCTGTTGCTTGACTCCGGCCGCGACATCCGCGCGCTGTTCAAGGAAGATGTCCACCACGGTGGGCGAGGTTGGGGCGCGCAGGATCTGCGCATGCTTGAGCGAGCGGGTGAGGAACAGGTCGTAGGCGCTGCCCTTACCGACCACCACGCGGTGCGCGGCCCGGTCGACTTCTTCGTTGGCGCGGATCGGCGAAGCTTCCTTCACCAGGTAGCATCCCTCGATCAGCACATACGCGGCGCTGAAGGCGATGTTCGCGCCGCGTACCGGATCGATCGCGAAGAAGCCGATGTCCGCCTGCTCCGACGCGACCACGTCGACCGATTTGCCGGCCGCGTCCACCAGCACCAGTTCCAGCTCCGCCCCGAGCAGCCGGGCAAACTCGCCCGCCAGGTCGACTGAGACGCCGCGCACGCCGCCTTCGCTGTCGCGGCAGGCGAGGATCGGGTTGCCGAGGTTGATACATGCGCGCAGTTCGCCGGACGGTGTGAAGGCGGCGAGGACGGAGGAGGAGGGCGTCATATGTTCCTGTTCGGTGAGTCTCCATTTTGACCCCGGCCCGGCTCCGATGTGTTGTTCCTGCGACACGTCCAACGCATCTGTAAATAAACGGGTGACTTTTATACTAACTGGTTAGTACAATCAATCCAGAACTGCACCAGGTTAAGAATCTGTAACGGAAGAGCCCCGAAACAAATGGTTTTGAACTAACTAGTTAGTGTAGAGTGTGCTCATAATCAGAAGCAACCATAAAAATGGAGGAGGCAAAATGAAGCGCAAGAATGTCTGGATAGGTCTGTCGAAGCCGCTGGCATGCGGCACGGCGCTGGGATTGTCGGCGATGCTGGGCGCCCATGCGCAGGAAGCGCCGGTGCCAGCCCCGGCCGCGACCAGTGCCACGTCGGCCGAGCCGATCCAGTCCGTCGTCATCACCGGCTCGAAGATCGCGCGCCGCGACTATTCCTCGCCGAGCCCGATCGTGACCACGTCCAAGGACGTGCTGCAGGAGGGCGGGGCGGTCACGCTGGAGGCGGCGCTGAACCAGTTGCCGCAATTCACGCCGTCGGGTACCGATTCGACCGGCACCCAGGGCACCGGTGCGCGCGCGACGCTGGACCTGCGCGGCCTGGGCGATAACCGCAACCTGGTGCTGCTGGATGGCCGCCGGCTTCCGCTGTCCAGCGCCTTCGGCCAGGTCGACATCAACATCCTGCCGCCCGCCATCATCGACGGCGTCGAAACGATTACAGGCGGCGCCTCCGCGGTCTACGGGTCGGACGCGATGTCGGGCGTGGTCAACTTCAAGACCATGCGCAAGTTCGAAGGCGTGATGCTCGACGTCCAGTACGGCAATTCGCAAAAGCGCGACCTGGCCCGCAAGAGCCCGTCGCTTGCGGCCGGCGCCAGGTTCGCCGACGGCCGCGGCTATGCGCTGCTGTCGCTCAGCTATGATGAGCGCCAGGAACTGCGCGGCACCTCGCGTCCGTTCTTCGCTCTAGGCGTGCCGTCCAGCTATATCGGCACCAGCACCTATGTGCCGGCCGCCAGCAACCTGCCCTCGCAGGCCGCGATCAACAGCGTGTTCTCGTCCTACGGCATCACGGCCACGGTGCCGCGCACCAACAACCTCGGCTTCAACGACAACGGCAGCCTGTTCAGCCAGACCGGCGCGGTCAATTACAAGGGCCCCCTCAACGGCAACTACGTCCTCATCGGCGGCAACGTGCGCATGCCGGTGCTGCCGCAAAGCGACCTGCTGCACGCGCTGCGCCGCGAGAACCTGTTCAACAAGCTCGAATTCCGCTTCACGCCGGACGTGACCGGCTACACGCAGTTGCTGCACACTCACTCGGTGGCCAATACCAGCAGCGGCGGCAGCCTGACCCAGTTCGGCCTCGGCGCGAACACCACCGTGCCGCTGTCCAACCCGTTCATCCCGAATGACCTGCGCACCATCCTGGCCTCGCGTCCGGACCCGAACGCGCCCTTCCTGTGGAACACCCGCTTTGTCGGCATTCCAGCCAAGAACTGGGATGAAGGCTACACCACCGACCAGCTCATCGTTGGCGTGCGCGGCAATATCCCATACAAGGACTGGACCTTCGACGCCTACGTCGAGACCGACCGCTCGGTGCACGACCAGACCATGAACAACGCCGTGCTCAGCTCGCGCGTGCAGCAGCTGCTCAATGCGGCGGACGGCGGCCGTTCGGTGTGCGCCGGCGGCTTCAACCCCTTCGGCATCGCCAATTCGCTGAGCCTGTCGGATTCCTGCCGCAACTACCTGTCGACCTCGACGCTCAGCAAGGAAGAGCTGACCCAGCGCATGGCCGAAGCGTCGGTGCAGGGCACGCTGTTCGAGGCGCCGGCCGGCGACGTGCAGTTCTCGGCCTCGGCCAACTACCGCAAGAACACCTACAACTACCTGCCTGATTCCGAACTGGCGGCCCAGAACATCGAGGCCGTCATCGCGTCGCAGCGCTCGTCCGGCCAGACCGCGGTCAAGGAAGTGGCGGTGGAACTGCGCGTGCCGCTGCTCAAGGATGTACCGTTCGCACGCACCCTCGCACTGTCGCCTGGGGCGCGCCTGTCGGATTACGACATCTCGGGCGTGACCAAGACCCACAAGATCGAACTGGAATGGTCGCCGCTGAGCAATACCCTGGTACGCGGCGGCCTGCAGCATGCCATCCGCGCACCGAATATCGGCGAGCTGTTCAGCGCCGCGACCGGCGCCCAGGTCCAGTTCGGCAGCCCGCCGAACGGCGGCGAGCCCTGCGACGTGCGCACCACCGCGCGCAGCGGCGCCAACGCGGCGGCCATGCGCGCGCTGTGCATCGCGACCGGCGTCCCGGCGAACGTGGTCGACAGCTACACCTTCCCGACCGTCGCGACCTCGACCGTCAGCAGCGGCAACCGCGACCTGAAGCCGGAGACCGCCGACACCAAGACGCTTGGCCTCGTGCTCACGCCGCAGTTCGACAATCCGCTGTTCTCGCAAGTGTCGGCCTCGGTGGACGTGTACGACATCAAGATCAAGGACACGATCTCGGCGGTGCCGGCGGCATCGGCCTTGAACAAATGCTACAACCTGGACGGCAGCAATCCCTCGTATTCGCCGACCAATCCGTTCTGCCAGCTGATCTCGCGCGATGCCAACGGCCTGCTGACCCAGGTTGCGGCCCCGTACCTGAACCTGGGCTTGCTGAAAACTTCGGGCGTGGACGTGCAACTGGACTGGCACTTCAAGCTTGCCGCGCTCGGGTTGCCGGCGAACTGGGGCAGCTTCGGCGTGAACACGGGCGCCAACTTCCTCCACTCCTACCAGTCGCAAGCCCTGCCGGGCGATGCGATCCAGGAGTTCAAGGGCACGGTCAGTACCGTGGTCCGCCCGAGCTGGCAGGCCACCACGACCTTCCGTTACGAGCTCGGCGGCCTTTCGGCGATGCTGCGCTGGCGCCATCTGCCGGCGATGAAAGACATCACCTCCGTGACCCGTCCCGCGAGCCCGACCGCCGGCGTCGCCAAGTACGATATCGCCGACCTGACCTTGAACTATGCGGTGTCGAAGAACACCACGCTGCGCGGCGGCATCACCAACCTGTTCAACCGCGATCCTGCTTCGGTGCCGGGAAACCAGAACCTGACCGTGGCGTCGACCTATGACATCGTTGGCCGCGCGTTCTTCGTTGGCGTGCGCACCAAGTTCTGACCAAGGAGACAGAGATGGCTTTACGAATCAAACGCGGCGCCGCCGCGGTGATTTCGGCGCTGTTCGGCTTCGGGGCCTCAGCCGCGTTCGCGCAGGTCACCACCATCGATGCGGAAGGGACCGCCCACATCAATGGCGGGGCGATCCCGCTGTCGAGCATCCTCAGCCCTGAATCGCAGGCGATCGTCAAGCGCACCCGGCCGACGGAAGGGCCGGGCGCGGCCAAGCCGCCCGAGACCACCGACATGGTCGAACTGCGCGCCAGCATGAACAAGGCCCTGCAGCCGAATGTGGACCACATGCGCGCCTTGTATCCGGTCGATATCCAGGAGACCGAGATCGATGGCATCCAGGTCGCGATCATCACGCCCAAGGCGGGTGTCCCGGCGCGCAACAAGAACCGGGTGATGATCAATGCGCCCGGCGGCGGCTTCCGTACCGGCATCCGGGCCAACTCGCTGTTGATCAGCATCCCGGTGGCTGCCGTTGGCCAGTTTAAAGTGGTCAGCCTGCTGTACCGGCAGGGGCCGGAATATAAGTTCCCGGCCGCCACCGAGGATTTCACCAAGGTCTACAAGGCGATGCTCAAGCAGTACAGGCCAGCCAATATCGGCCTGGTGGGATGTTCGGCGGGCGGGGCGCTGGTGGCTGAGAGCGTGGCCTATTTCCAGAAAGCGGGGCTGCCGCGTCCGGGCGCGATCGGCCTGTACTGCGCGGGCGCCGGGGCGAAGTTCATGGAGGGCGATGCGCCGGTGTTCGCCGGACTGGCGACTGGCAACCTGCCGAAGAATCCTCCCGGCCCGAACTACCTGGACAGCGTCAACCTGGACGATCCGCTGGTGACGCCGGCGAGCGACCTGAACGTGCTGGCCAAGTTCCCGCCGACCTTATTTGCGACCGGCACGCGGGACTTTGCGATGAGCGCGGCGGCATATGGCCATCGCCGCCTGGTCAAGGCGGGCGTGGAATCGGATCTGCTGATTTACGATGGGCTTGGGCACGGGTTCATGACCAATCCGGACTATCCCGAGTCGCAGGATCTGTACGAGATCGCCGCCAAGTTCTACGACCGGCATCTGGGGCATTAAACCGACATCCCGGGTACCAGACCGGCATCTCGGGCATTAGAGAGAACGTCGTTACCGCTTCCGCGAGAACGACGTACTCTTTTTTGCTATTCGCCCGGTATTCCGGCGTGCGGCTGTTCGTCAGTTAATTTTGTAGACACGGATCGAAACCGCCTGGCGCGCAGGCATCAATGCTTGTAGCGTACCGACAAACACCAGCCGGTTCAGCCACCCATACTTGCCCTCCGGCGCGCTGATCTCCACCGTGGAGAACGCATAGCGGCGCCCACCGACTGGATCGTCGATCAACACCTTGTTGTGAATCGTGAGTATGACCCCGTCGTCGGTCTTCATCTCGTACAACGCGTCGAGCTGGCGCGCGCCATCCTTGCGCACCAGCTGGCGGTCGGCGCCGCCGGGCAGTACGGTGCCGCGCAGGCCGGGGCCTTCGAAGGTGCCGCCGGTGATCGGCACCAGGCGGCGCACGCCCAGCGGCGAATCGCCGACCGTTACCATCGGGCCGATGTCGACCACGGCTTCGTAGACCAATTCCGACCGGGGCGCATCCGGCGCTGGCGCGGCGCGCCCTGGTCCGGATAATACTGCCGCCAGGGCGGGCAGGCCGGCCAGCAGTTTGCGGCGTGATAGATCAGGCATGTCGTCTCCTTTCATCCGGCCGCGCCAAGCGCCGCCATCGTGCTGCGCAGTACGCCAACGGGGATCTGTCCGGGAGCCGATACGCGGTGCCCGACACCAAAGGTCACGCTCGAACCGTACTGCCATCCACAGGTGCGGCTGAGCGCACCCATCGCTCCCATCGACATGGTGATGACCGGGATTTGCAGGGCCGTGTGGGCTTGCAGCGTGGCCTCCAGCAGGCGCAGCACGTCGGAAGGGTCGCGCGGCATGACCGCCAGCTTGGCGATGTCCGCGCCTTCGCGTTCCGCCCGCGCCAGCGTTTCCAGCATGTCGACCGAGGCCGGCGTGCGATCGAAATCATGGCAGGACACGATCAACGCCACGCCATGCGCCTGCGATACGGCACGCACGCGGCGGCGGTGATGCTCGGACTGGCTAAGCTCGTAGTCCACGAAATCGACGTCGCCGCTGGCACAGATCGCGGCATACAGTTCGACGACGCTGTCCTCGTCCATCGCGAGCGGCTCGCCGCCCTCGTGGCTGGCGCGGCGCGTGAAGATGAGCGGCACGCTGCCGGCCAGTTGGCGCAACTGGCTGGCGGCGGCCAGCACTTGCCGCTGGTCGGCGATGGCGTCGAAGAAGTCCGCGCGCCACTCGATCAGGTCCGGCGACTGCGGCAGGATGGAGGCCAGCTCGGCCAGCAGCGCCCTGGTGCTGCGCCCGACCAGCGGCGTACACACGAGGGCGCGGCCGTTGCCGCCGAGGCGGCGGCCGCAAAATTCCAGTGGTTTCGGCGTGCTTGTCATCTTCAGTCCCTGGTCAGCCGCGGGATCGCGGCGCCGGCCGGTACGAAGTGCGCCGGCACGTTTTGAAATTCGAGCTGGGCGCTGTTTTCGCGTTCGACCCCGACCTGGTTGCCGAAGTCCACGTAGCGCGGTTCGGCGGCGCGCCATGCCGGCCACTGCGTCGCTGGCGTGGCCGGGTTGCCGGTGCGGGCAAAGGCAAGCAGGCTGTCCATCATGCGCGCCGACAGCGCGCGGTCCGGTTCACCCCAGATGCGGGTCGGCCGGAACAGGTTGAGCGCATCCTGGGTCTGGAACCAGTAGGGCACGTCCGAGGTGTGATAGGCGCCGGTTGGCGAATCGAAGGGCTTGGCGGCGGGGTTGAACGGCTGCACCCGCGAGAACAGGAACATGTAGAAGGGCGTCTTGCCGGTGGCATTGTGGGCGCGGCCCAGCGCGTAAGTGGCCTTTTCCATCATCGCGTGGCGCGCCGACAGACGGCCCATGGCAGCGGCCTCCTCATCGGTGCTGGCCGGGTACAGCTGCAGGAAGCGTTCGCCGTTGTCGCCGTACACCTGGCGCGCCTTGTCGCGATAGTCCACCAGCGTGTGCACGAGGCGCAGCGGGCTGGGACTGATGTCGTCGGCGGTGAAGCCGGCCACGGTCGGCACGTCGTTCTGCTTGCCGGCCGCATAGATGGCGGGCACGCTGGCAGGCAGGAAGTAGCCGTCGACATTGGGCTTGACGGTGACCGAGCCCGATTCGCCGAACTGGAAGTCGCGCTGGACTACGAAAATGCGGTCGGCCGGCAGCTGGCGCATCTCGTCCAGCGATTTCGCGCCGACCGCCCCTTGCACTTGCAGGCCGGTCTGCTCGGATTCGGCCAGCGAGGGCGCATCGTTCAGGGCAGGGCCGCTCTGGATGAAGGCGCGCTGGAACAGGCCTTTCGCCAGCGGGCTCGCGGTCAGCGCCAGCACCGAGGCGCCGCCGGCGGACTGGCCGCTGATCGTGACCTTGGCCGGATCGCCGCCAAAGCGCGCGATATTCCGCTGGATCCACTGTAGCGCCACCACCTGGTCGAGGAAGCCGTAGTTGCCCGAGGCATGATGAGGCGACTCGGCGGTGAGTTCCGGATGCGCCATGAAACCGAGGATGCCGAGCCGGTAGTTGAAGTTGACGAACACAGCGCCGCGCGCCGCCACGCTGGCGCCGCCGTACAGCGCCATGCCGCTGGAGCCGACCGTGAAGCCGCCGCCATGGATGAACACCACCACCGGCAGCTTCGCGCCCGGGTGTGCGTTGCGCGGTGCCCACACATTCATGTACAGGCAGTCTTCGCTGGTCGCTTCCTCGCCGAAGTAGTGGTTGATGTCCTTGCGCCGCAGCAGCTGGATGCATTCGGGGCCGGTGCGGTCGGCGTGCCAGACGCCATCCCAATGCGGCGCCGGCTGCGGTTCGCGCCAGCGCAGTTCGCGCACCGGGGGCGCCGCGTAGGGAATGCCGAGGTAGGCCTGAACCCCGGAAGCGAGCTGCTTGCCCTCGATGCGGCCGCTGTCGATGGTGGTGGAAGGGGCGGCCGCGGCGGCGCAGCCGGCCGCGCCAACGAATGCCAGGCCAAGTACTGCCTGTTGCAGGTTCTTGTTCATGGATCGGTCTCCTGTTGTCTCCTGATGGACACAGTCGAGTATATCGTACTAACTGGTTAGTGCAATAATCGCCAGCGAAGAAATTTTGATTGAGCCACGGCATGGCCCGATCGTTTAGAATTGACTTTATGACTACCAAAGCACGCAAACCAAAAGCCGCGATCGCCAAAGCGGAGGAAGACGGCACCCGGGACAAAATCCTGAATGTCGCGATCCAGGAGTTCTCCCGGTACGGCCTGAGCGGCGCGCGCATCGATGCCATCGCGGCCGAAAGCGGCGCCAACAAGGGCATGATCTACTACTACTTCGGCGGCAAGGACGACCTGTACGTGGCCGCGCTGGAGGAGAGTTACCGCCGCTTCCGCCAGATCGAGAGCGAATTCCACATCGACGACCTGCCGCCCGTGCCGGCCCTGCGCCGCCTGGTCAGCGCTACCTTCGACTACCACGCCGTGCACCCGGAGTTCATCCGCATGGTGATGAGCGAGAACATCAACCAGGGCGAGTACATCCGCAAGATCCCCGAGCTGCAGGCGATCAACCGGCCGGCCATCGGTCTGCTCGACAACCTGTGCCAGCGCGGCATTGCCGAAGGCGTGTTTCGCGCCGACCTCGATCCGGTCGACCTGCACATGTCGATCAGCGCGCTGTCGTTCTACAACGTCTCGAACCGCTACACCTTCAGCTATATCTTCGACCGCGACCTCGCCAGCAAGAAAGTGCACGAGGCGCGGCGCGAATCCGTCATCGACATGATCCTGCGCTACGTGCGCGCTCCCTGAACAAGCTCGCCGGCCACAACATGGGCCTGATTTCTGTTGCGACTAACTAAATAGTTAGTATATGATGGGCTCAATAAGGAGTTTCATCATGCCACTGACGAGCAAACGACGAATCCTGCTGGGCCTGATCGGCGCCGGCATCCAGCGCTCCCTCACTCCCGCCATGCACGAGCGGGAGGGCGACCAGCAGGGGCTGCGCTGCCTGTACCAGATCATCGACCTCGACCGCCTCGGCCTCGGCCTCGACGGGCTTCCCGGGCTGCTCGACGCGGCCGAGGCGATGGGCTTCGCCGGCCTGAACATCACCTATCCTGCCAAGCAGGCCGTGATCCCGCTGCTGGATGAACTGTGCGAGGACGCGCGCGCGATCGGCGCGGTGAACACGGTGGTGTTCAAGGACGGCAAGCGGATCGGCCACAACACCGACTGGTGGGGCTATGCCGAAGGCTTTCGGCGCAGCCTGCCGGGCGTCGCGCTGGGTCACGTGGTCCAGCTGGGCGCGGGCGGGGCCGGGGCCGCGACCGCGCATGCCGCGCTCGCGATGGGCGTGCGGCGGCTCGACCTGTTCGATGCCGATCCGGCGCGCGCCGCCGTGCTGGCCGCCGCGCTGTGCGAGCGCTTCGGCGCCGGCCGAGCCGCGGCGCCGGGCGACCTGGGCGCCGCGATGGCGTCCAGCGATGGCCTGATCCACGCGACGCCCACTGGCATGGCCAAGCATCCGGGCCTGCCGCTGCCGGCGCACATGCTGCGCCCTACGCACTGGGTCAGCGAGATCGTCTATTTCCCGATCCAGACCGCGCTGCTGCAGCAAGCCGCGCGCATCGGCTGCCGCGTGTCCACCGGCGGCGGCATGGCGGTGTTCCAGGCCGTGAAAGCCTTCGAGCTATTCACCGGCATCAGCCCGGACGCGGAACGGATGCAGCAGCATTTCCAGGACCTGCAGCAGGCCGCAGGCGAATGAGAGCAGCAGGAGGAGACATGAAGACACGGGAAAACAATCCGGAACCCAGCAATCCGCTTGGCCTCGACGGCATCGAGTTCATCGAATACATCACGGCGGAACCGCTGGCGCTGGGCGGCGTCCTTGAGCAGATGGGCTTTGTGCAGGTCGGGCGGCACCGTTCGCGCGAAGTGCTGCTGTTTCGCCAGGGCGGCATGAACGTGGTGGTCAACGCCGATCCCGGCGCGCGCTCCGGCGTGCAGGACGAACCGGGCGGGACCTCGCTGTCGGCGATCGCATTCCGGGTGCGTGACGCGGCGCTGGCCTACGAGCAGGCGCTGGCGCGCGGCGCGTGGGCGATCCCGACCCGCGCCGGCGCGATGGAACTGAACATCCCGGGCGTCTACGGTCCCGGTGGCGCGGTGCTCTATTTTGTCGACCGCTGCCAGGACTTCTCGATCTACGACGTCGACTTCAAGCCCGCCGCCGCGACGGACGTGGCGCCGGCGGCCATCGCCGGCCTGCACTTCTTCGGCGTGGTGCAGTCGATCGGCGCCGGCCGCAGCGCGGAGTGGGTCGACTTCTACCAGCACCTGATGAATTTCCGCGTGCTGCCGGAAGAGACCCGCTTCGGCATTCTGCCCAAGGGGACGCTGCTGCAAAGCCCGTGCGAGGACTTCTACCTGCAGCTGGTCGAACCGCCGCCGGGCAGCGAGGATGTGCACTGGGACGAGGAGCTGATCCGGATCGGCTTCGGCACGCCGGACGTGGGCGCGGCGGTGCGTGCGCTGGAGCAGCGCGGCGTGGCCTTCGTCGACCGCGAGCCGGTCAAGCCGAACGGGAAGGGCGCGCTGACCCAGCTGTTCAAGGGCGGCGTGAGCTTCGAGCTGGTGCACGACACGCTGGAGGCGCGCCATGCAGCTTAGCCAGTTTGGCATGGACACGATCACGCTCGCGGGCGATCTTGGCGCCAAGCTGGAAGCCTCGCGCGCGGCCGGCTTCACCCAGCTGATGCTGTGGGCGAAGGACATGGTCAATTTTCCGGGCGGTGTCGAGGCGGCTGCGAAGCTGGTGCGCGCGAGCGGCATCCGCGTCACCGGCATCCAGGTGATGCGCGACTACGAGGGCCTGGAAGGCACGCTGCACGACTATAAGGTCGACATGGCCAAGAGCATGCTGCAGATCTGCCATGCGGTCGGCGCGCCGCTGCTGATGGTGTGCTCGTCCACCTCGAAGCACGCCAGCGCGGATACCGGCAAGATCGCGGACGACCTTGCCAAGCTGGCCAACCTGGCGGTGCCGCTCAAGGTGCGGGTCGGCTTCGAGGCCCTGTCCTGGGGCCGAAACATCAGCGAATGCCGCCAAGCATGGGAGGTGGTGGCGCTGGCCGACCATGCCAACCTGGGTGTCGTTGTCGACTCCTATCATATGCTGGCCAACCGCTCGCCCTTCGACACCATTGACGAGATCCCGTGGAACAAGATCGCGATGGTGCAGCTGTCCGACTTCATGTGGCGCGAAATCCGCTCGTCCGAAGAGCGGCTGGAAACGGCGCGCCACCTGCGCGTGTTCCCGGGCGAAGGCGAGCACTCGCGCGAATTGGCGGACCTGGTGCGGCGCCTGCACTTCGGCGGCTACCGCGGCGACTACAGCTTCGAAGTATTCAATGACGACTACCTGCAGATGCCGCCCGCGATGGTCGCGCAGCGCGCGCGCAACTCGGCGCGCTGGGTGGCCGACCAGGTCTTGCGGCGGGGCCGGGCGCACGCTAAGGTGAAGGACGAAGTGGCGGCACACTGAGCATCCCGTCGAAGGATGCGCCGCACACCGGTAGAAAAAGACGGAGACATTATGGAAGTGGATAGCGGATCGGCTGCGCTGCGCGCAGCCGCGCCGGCCGGGAAGATGGCGGCCAAGGGCAAGCTGCGCTGGGCGATGCTGGCGCTGGTGTTCGGCGCCACCACCCTGAACTACATCGACCGCGCCGCGCTGGGCATCATGCAGCCGGTGCTGGCCAGGGCGATGCAGTGGACGGCGCAGGACTACGCCAACATCAATTTCTGGTTCCAGGTCGGCTACGCGATCGGCTATGCGCTGCAGGGCCGGCTGATGGACAGCCTCGGCGTGCGGCGCGGCTTCGCGCTGGCGGTGCTGGTCTGGAGCCTGGCCGCCGCGGCCCACGGTTTCGCGGCCGGCGTGGCCGGGTTCATGGTGTGCCGCTTCGTGCTGGGCTTCGCCGAAGCCGGCAACTACCCCGGCTGCGTGAAGACCACGCGGCTGTGGTTCCCGGTGTCGGAGCGCGCGCTGGCGGTGGGTATCTTCAACGCCGGCACCAATGTCGGCGCCATGCTCACGCCGATCATGATCCCCTTCATCCTCGCAGTGTGGGGCTGGCAGCCGGTGTTCTTCGTCATTGGCGCGCTCGGCATTGCCTGGCTGGCCGCGTGGTGGAAGCACTACCACGACCCGGACGCGCACCCGCGCATGAGCGCCGGCGAACTGGCCCACATCCGCAGCACCGTGGAGCCGGCGGCGGCACGCGTGCCGTACCGCCAGGTGCTGCGCATGCGCGCCCTGTGGACCTTCGCGATCGGCCACATGCTGACGGCGCCGGTATTCTGGTTCTACCTGTACTGGCTGCCGCCCTACCTGAACCAGCAGTTCCATCTTGGGATCAGCGTCGCCGAACTGGGCGCGCCCCTGATCGTGATCTACCTGATGGCCGATGTCGGCAGCATCATTGGCGGCGCGCTGTCGTCCTTCATGGTCAAGCGCGGCATGGATGCGGTCCGTGCGCGGCTGCTGTCGATGCTGCTGTGCGCGCTGTGCCTGCTGCCGGTGGTGTTCGTCTCGTCCGCCAGCGGCGTGTGGCTGGCGACCGCCTACATCTCGATCGCGATCGCCGCGCACCAGGCATGGACGGCGAACATCTGGAGCCTGGCGATCGACATGACGCCGAAGGAGGCGGTGGCCTCGGTGTTCGGGCTGGGCGGCATGTGCTCGGCGATCGGCGGCATGTTCATGACCCAGCTCGTGGGCTGGGTGCTGACCCGCAGCGGCAATAACTACACGCTGCTGTTCACCATGATCCCGGCGGCTTATTTCATCGCCCTGGCCTGGATGTTTGCGATGTACCCGCGCCGGAGCTGACGAGGATTACAACGCGCGCGTTCCCGCGGCCACCAGCTCGGCGGGATAGTATTGACGGTAGGCGTTGAGCAGCGCGTGGTTGCGGTTCGCGGCCAGGATAGCCTTTTCAAGGATGGCCTGGTCGGCTTGCGACAAGCGCCGCGACAGGTACATCCCGCCGAGATGCCAGGGCAGCTCCCCGAGCGGCTCGATCCGGAGCCTGGTCGTGATGTCGCTGACCCGCTTGTCGACGACCGCCGCGCCATACAGTGCGCTCGCCGGCATGATGGTCGCGTCGACCATTTTTGCCTTGAGCATGCGCGCGATTTCCAGCGGGTCCTTTTCGAGGAAGAGCCTGTGCTGCCGGCTCAGTTGCTCGACCGCGTTCTGGTACGCGGGGCCGTAGTCGAAGCCGCGCACCACGGCTACGCGCAGGCCTGGAGTGGCGATCAGTTCGGCCAGCGAGTGGATCGCAGGGCGGCTGCCGTTCAGCGACACCATCACGGCGCGGCTTTGCACGAGAGGGATGAAACGGCCGGACTGGTCACGTTTTTCCGACCGCGTCGCCGCCAAAATCACGTCCGCTCCGCCATTCTCGAACATGAATTCGAGGCGCGCCCGCGGAACCGGATGCATGCGAAGCTCGCAGCCGGCGCTGGCCGCGACCTGCTCGATGAAGTTCACGAAGACGCCGCTGGCCTTGTCGCCGTCAAGGATGATCGAGAAGCCGAGGGGAGCGAGCGGCACTTCCAGCGGACGCGAACAGCCTGCACGCGCTGCTGGCGAAGCCGCCGACAGGAGCAGAACGGTCAACAAGGGCAAAATCGTCCGCATGGTGCACGAAGGTGTCGAGGTTGTTTGCAATATGCGATCAATCGTTGCGCAGGTCAAGCGTTGGCGTGATTGTGCAGGCAAGCGGCCAGGTAGGGCGCGGTGCGGCTGCCTGTGTACGCCGCGACCTTGTCAGGTGGTCCGGTTGCCACCACGCTGCCGCCGGCCTCGCCCGCGCCGGTCCAGTTGCGCCACCAGGCGGTCGGTGTCGAGCGGATGCAGGCCGGTGGTTGGCTCGTCCAGTACGTACAGCGCGCCGCCGCGTGTCGCGCGCTGCAGTTCGGTGGCGAGCTTGATGCGCTGCGCCTCGCCGCCCGACAGCTCGTCCAGCACGTAGACCACGCCGAACAGGCTTGATCGCACCGCGGTCGCCAGGCGCAGGCGCTGCAGCTCGCCCGGCGCCAAGGTCGGCGTGCTTCGTTCCAGCGCGAGATAGCCCAGGCCGAGCGCCAGCATCGTCTCCAGCCGCGCGCACAGGTCGGCGGCGATGCGGCGCGTGACGATGAGCTGCTCTGCGGGTTTGTCCTTTGGCGAAGGCTTGCTGCCGTCCGCGTAGGGCTTCAGCAGGCGCGCAAGGCATTCGAGCGGAAGCCGCGAAAGCGTCATGATGTCCATGCCGGCGAAGGTGACCGACAGCGCTTCGCGGGCCGGCGGCCAGGCGGCGACGGCGCGTTCGCGGATGGTCAGGCTGTCGTCGGGGACCATCGAGGCCTCGGTCGCTTCGTAAACCCGTCCAAGACCGGAGCACTGCGGACACGCCCCTTCGGCCGTATTCGGCGAAAACGATTCGGCGTACAGGAGCGCCTGGCCGGGCGGATAGTCGCCGGGGCGTGGGTGGGGGCAGTCTGGTTCCTGCTTGCGGTGCATCGGCGCTCCGTGCGGTCGGGTCGGATCGCGCTATTTGAACGCATCGGGCCGCCGCTTGCCGTAGCTGCCGCACCCAGCCCGGTTCGCTAGTGCTTGCGCGTCCCGTACATACGGCACTCTGCCGCCAGAGCCAGCAGGTTGGGGTCGCGTTCGCGCGAGCGCAACAGCAGCAGCGTGATCGCCTGTTGCGAGCTGTAGCGCGCATCCAGTGGAATCAGGTCGATGCGTCCGCTGAACCCGGCCACGCGCCCCGGCAACAGGCTGTAGCCCATGCCGCTGCCGACCAGGTTCATCAGCGAAAAGATGTCGCCGACCCGCATGATGGTCTCGGGCACGTAGCCGGCCTGTTCGAACGCATGGTCGAAACTGGCCGAAGTGACGAAACCGCCGGCCAGGGTAATGAATTTTTCGCTGCGCAGCTCGCGCAGGTCGACATGCTCACGCCCGGCGTAGGGCGAGCCGAGCGGCGCCGCCAGCCGCACCTCGTCCTGGAACAGGGGGACGGCAAGCAGCTGCGGGTCATCGAGCGGCGCCTGCAAGCCGACCACGATGGCGTCCAGCCGGCCTTCCTTCAGGCTGAGCAGTAACTCCTGGTTCGAGCCCAGCACCAGGTCGATCTGCAGCTCGGGACGGCGCAGTTTCACGCCCATGATCAGCTGCGGAATGCAGCCCAAGGTCAGCGAATACAGCGAGCCGATCTTCATCTTGGCGCTGCCCACGCCGGCCATCTCGCGCGCCTTGCGGATGCCTTCCTCGGTTTCCTCGACCGCGCGCTGGGCGTGCTTGGCGAAGACGAAGGCGGCCGGCAGCGCGGCCAGGCTGCGGCCCTCGCGCCGGAACAGGGGACAGTGCAATCCTTCCTCCAGCGTGTGCAGGGCGCGGTGCACGCTGACCGTGCTCTGGCCCAGCTCCTCCGCCACCTTGGTCAGGTTGTGCAGGCGCATGAAGGCCAGGAAGACCTGCAGCTTTTTCAGCGTGATTTCTTCATTGATCATGAGGTCAATTATTAACTTGAGAGTAAAGAAACGCAAATCATGTTGATTGAATCGCCCGGTCGCCCTTTCTATGCTGGCATCAAACGCTGTTGACAATAGGAGACTCCATGGGAAGCACAAGCCCCATCCCGCGCCAGTGGGACACCCGGCGCCGCGAGAAGCAGCGCCGCCTGGACGCGGTGCGCCACCTGGCCGACGGCCCGGTGCTGCGCAGCGACCGCCTGGTGGAAGCGCTCGAACACCTGGTCGTCAGCGGCGACCGGGTAGTGCTGGAAGGTAACAACCAGAAGCAGGCCGACTACCTCGCCCGCGCCCTGGTGCAGCTCGACCCTGACCGCGTCCAGCGGCTGCACATGATCATGCCCAGCGTCAGCCTACCGGAACACCTCGACCTGTTCGAGCGCGGCATCGCGAGCAAGCTGGACTTCGCTTTCGCCGGCCCCCAGAGCCTGCGCATCTCGCAGTTGCTGCAGGAGGGGACGCTGCAGGTGGGCGCGCTGCACACCTACATCGAGCTGTACAGCCGACTGTACGTGGACCTGGCGCCGAACGTGGTCCTGATCGCCGGCTACAAGGCCGACCGCGCCGGCAACCTGTACACCGGTCCCAGCACCGAGGACACGCCGGCCCTGGTGGAAGCGGGCGCTTTCCGCGACGGCATCGTGATCGCGCAGGTTAATGAGATCGTCGACGATCCCAAGGACCTGCCACGCGTGGACGTGCCGGGATCGTGGATCGACTTCGTGGTGCAGTCGGACAAACCGTTCTATATCGAGCCGCTGTTCACGCGCGACCCGCGCCTCATCAAGCCGGTGCACATCCTGATGGCGATGATGGCGATCCGCGGCGTGTACGAGCGCCACCAGGTGCAGTCGCTGAACCACGGCATCGGCTTCAACACGGCCGCCATCGAACTGCTGCTGCCGACCTACGCCGAGCAGCTTGGACTGAAGGGCAAGATCTGCCGCAACTGGACGCTGAACCCGCACCCGACGCTGATCCCCGCGATCGAGTCGGGCTGGGTCGAGAGCGTGCATTGCTTCGGCGCGGAGCTGGGCATGGAAGCTTACACCGCGGCGCGGCCGGACGTGTTCTTCACCGGCCGTGACGGCTCGATGCGATCGAACCGTGCTTTCTGCCAGCTGGCCGGCCAGTACGCGGTCGACCTGTTCATCGGCTCCACGCTGCAGATGGACGGCGCCGGCAACTCGTCCACCGTGACGCACGGCCGCCTGACCGGCTTCGGCGGAGCGCCCAACATGGGCCACGATCCGCATGGCCGCCGTCACCCGACGCCGGCCTGGCTCGATCTGGTCGAGACCGACGATCCGCTCGCGCGCGGCAAGAAGCTGGTGGTGCAGATGGTCGAGACCTTCCAGGATGGCACCGCGCCGACCATCGTCGAAACGCTCGATGCGGTCGAAGTCGGCAAGGCCTCCGGTATGCCGCTGGCGCCGGTCATGATCTACGGCGACGACGTCACCCATGTGCTGACCGAGGAGGGCATCGCCTACCTGTACAAGGCGCGCTCGCTGGAAGAGCGCAAGGCGATGCTGGCGGCGGTGGCGGGCGTGACGCCGATCGGACTGCGCCACGATCCGAAGCAGACCGCGCGCATGCGGGAGCAAGGGCTGATCGCGCTGCCGGAGGATATGGGCGTGCAGCGCGCGCAGGCTACGCGCTCGCTGCTGGCGGCCAAGAGCATCGCGGAGCTGGTCGACTGGTCCGGCGGCCTGTACGACCCACCGGCCAAGTTCAGGAGCTGGTGATGACGGCGTTGAACTCACTCACCCAGCGCCCCAGCGGCCTGGCACAAGCCGAAGCGTTGGCGAACCTGGCGGTCCACGCGCTGCTGGACGAAGCCATGCTGACGCCGAAGCCCGGCCTGGTCGACATGCGCGGCAACGGCGCCCACCACGATTTGAGCTGGTTGCTGATGTGCCGCTCGGCCTGCGCGCTGCGTCCGGCCTTTCAGCAGATGGCGGAGGCTGGCGCGACGGTTCGTGACCCGGGCCTGCTGCGCCGCCGCATCGGCGCCATCGGCCGCGAAGGCGAGGCCGCGATGATGGAAGCGACCGGCGGCGTCAACACGCATCGCGGCGCGATCTGGGCGCTCGGCCTGCTGGTGACGGCTGCCGCGCGCCATGCCGAGACCACGGACTCCACGGCGATTGCCAGCACCGCCGGCATGCTGGCCCGCATCGACGATCCCGATGCGCCCGCGCAGACTGGCAACAAGGGCGAGCAAGCCTGCCGCGAACATGGGGTGGGCGGCGCGCGCGGCCAGGCCCGGGCCGGATTCCCGGCCGTGGTCGGACAGGCCCTGCCCATGCTGTGCCTGTCGCGCTCCCGTGGCGACACCGAGCCACAGGCCCGCGTCAACGCGCTGCTGGCCGTGATGGCGGGACTGGACGACACCTGCCTGCTGGTGCGCGGCGGACGTCGCGCGCTCCAGTCGACGCAGGAAGGTGCGCGCCGCGTGCTGGCACTGGGCGGAATCGCCACGCCGAACGGACGCAGGGCGCTGCACGCGCTCGAAGCGCGGATGCGGGCGCTGCATGTCTCGCCCGGCGGCGCGGCCGACCTGCTGGCCGCCAGCTTGCTACTGGACCGCATCGAACGCGGACACGAATAAAGGAGACGGAACAATCATGGAAAGACTGGACTTCGAGTTCGGCGCAGGCCAGCCGGCACAAGGGCGCACGGTGACCGGCGTGGTCGCCTCGGGCGACCTGGAAGTGCTGCTGGAACCTGCCGCCGCCGGCAAGACGACCGTCGCGGTGCAGACCTCGGTGGATGGCTACGGCGCCACCTGGAAGGCGCTGCTGGAGCGCGTGTTCGGGCAGGGCAGCCTGCCGGCCGCGCGCATCGAGATCAATGACAACGGCGCGACGCCCGGCGTGGTGCGCATGCGCATCGAGCAGGCCTTCGAAGAGGCGCAACAGAAAGGGAGCGCGCCATGAGCGTCGAACAATTCCTGAAGCGCGACAGCTTCATCGAACGCGGCGCGCGTAGCCGCGCCACTGCGCTGCTGGACGCGGGCACCATGCGCGAACTGGCCGGTCCCTTCGAGCGCCTGCATTCGCCATGGCTCGCGAAGCAGCATCTGGTGACGCAGGCCGATGACGGCGTGGTCGTCGCCAAGGGCAAGCTGGACGGCCACCCGACTGTGGTGCTGGCCATCGAAGGCGTCTTCCAGGGCGGCAGCATGGGTGAAATCGGCGGCGCCAAGATCGCCGGTGCGCTGGAACTGGCGGCGCGCGACAACCGACGTGGCGTGCCGACGCGCGCCGTGATCGTGTTCGAAACTGGCGGCGTGCGGCTGCAGGAGGCCAACCTCGGGCTGGCCGCCATCGCCGAGATCCAGTCCGCCATCGTCGACCTGCGCCGTTACCAGCCGGTGATCGGCGTCAGCGCCGGCACCGTCGGCTGCTATGGCGGCATGTCGATCGCGGCCGGGCTGTGTTCGTACCTGGTGATGACGCGCGAGGCGCGCCTCGGCCTGAACGGTCCGCAGGTGATCGAGCAGGAAGCCGGCATCGCCGAATTCGATTCGCGCCAGCGCGCCCTGATCTGGGGCCTGACCGGCGGCGAGCAGCGCTACGCCAGCGGCCTGGTGGACGCCTGCGTGGCTGACGACACCGATGAGATCAAGGCGACGATATTGCGCCTGTTCGCGCAGGGCTTGCCGGCGCGCCACCGCAGCGACTGCGCAAGCGACTATCTGGCGCGGCTGGCGCGCGTCGATACCGCCGCGCAGCCGACGCCGGCGGACGTGCGCGCGATCTACGCCCAAGGAGACGCATGATGGAACAGGAAGCCAAGAACCGCGGCGCCATGTGGCTGCGCCTGCTCACCGGCGGCGCGAGTCCCGTGCATGACTGGCGCGCCGTCCAGGTCTGCGATGCGATGCTGGCCGGGCAGGCCGCGCGCTACATCGCCGTGGTGCCCGATCCCGACAACCGCTTCCCGCGTGCGCGCGGCGGCGAAGTCGGGCTGGTCGAGGGCTGGCAGTTGGCGCGCGCCGTGCAGGAGGTGGTCGAACTGGATCGCCATGCGCCGGTCAAGCGCCCGATCGTCGCCGTGATCGATGTGCCCAGCCAAGCCTATGGCCGGCGCGAGGAAGCCTTCGGCATCCACTTGGCGCTGGCTGGCGCCGCTGGCGCCTATGCCGAGGCGCGCATCGCCGGCCATCCTGTGATCGGCCTGATCGTCGGCCTGGCGATGTCCGGCGCCTTCCTCGCCCACGGCTACCAGGCCAACCGCCTGATCGCATTGGACGACGCCGGGGTGCAGGTACACGCGATGGGCAAGGCGTCCGCCGCCCGCGTCACCCTGCGTTCGGTCGACGCGCTTGAAAAGCTGGCCGCCAGCGTGCCGCCGATGGCCTACGACATCGCGAGCTATGCCACGCTCGGCATCTTGTGGAAGCTGCTGCGGGTCGAGGACGCATCGCTGCCGGGCGAGGGCGATATCGCGCAGGTCCGAAACACGCTGGAGGCCGCGCTGGCCGACATCCTGGAGGACCGCGAACGTGATCTCGCTGGACGGCTGAACGGGGAGCTCCGCCAGGCATCGCGCCGCGTGCGCGAACTGCTGCGGACAGAATGGGAGGCCGCCGACTGACGACCATCCGTTGACCCGACTGCGCCAGGCCGTAAACAATAAATCAGGCCGCCGCTATTTTTCTTGCTGATTGAAGCTAGAGGAGACAAACATGATTATCTATGGAACCGCATTGCTGGCCGTGTGCCACCTGCTCGGCATCTTCCTGGGCGACCTGCTCGGGACCCTGTTGGGTGTGAAGACCAACGTCGGCGGGGTCGGCATCGCCATGATCCTGCTGATCTGCGCCCGCCTGTACATGCACAAGCGCGGCCTGATGCCGCAGCCGACCGAAATGGGTGTGAGCTTCTGGGGGGCGATGTACATCCCGGTGGTGGTGGCCATGGCCGCCCAGCAGAACGTGGTGTCGGCCCTGCGCGGCGGCCCGGTGGCCTTGCTAGCGGCTTTCGCTACCGTGGTGGCCTGCGCCGGCTGCATCGCGCTGATCAACAGCACCGAGCGCACCACCCACGAGGCCGAATTCGACAGCAAGGATGCCGACGCTGACGCCGAACCCACCATCAGCGCTCGCCGCGCCTGAGGAGAGCAAGATGATCGAACTGCTGGAAAAAACCGTCAAGCATAATGGCCTGGTGATGGCCTTCGCCCTGGTCGGGCTGGTGATGGTGGTGTCGATGCAGATGTCGCGCCGCCTGACGATGGGCCGCGTGCATGGCTCGGCCATCGCGATCCTGATCGGTCTTGGCCTCGCATACTGGGGCGGCATCGCCACTGGCGGCAAGGCCGGTCTGGCCGACGTCTCCGTGTTCGCCGGCGTCGGGCTGATGGGAGGCGCCATGCTGCGCGACTTCGCCATCGTGGCCACCGCGTTTGAAGTGCAGGTCGTCGAGGCGCGCAAGGCCGGACTAGTAGGCGCCGCCGCGCTGCTGCTGGGGACCGTGCTGCCCTTCATCGTGGGCGCCTGCGTGGCCTGGAGCTTCGGCTATCGCGACGCGGTCAGCCTGACCACCATCGGCGCCGGCGCAGTCACCTACATCGTCGGCCCGGTGACCGGCGCGGCGATCGGCGCCAGCTCCGAGATCATGGCGCTGAGTATCGCGACAGGTCTGGTGAAAGCGATCATGGTCATGGTCGGCACGCCGATGGCGGCGCGCTTCCTGCGCCTGAAGACGCCGCGTTCGGCGATGGTGTTCGGCGGCCTGGCGGGCACCGTCAGCGGCGTGTCCGCGGGCCTGGCCGCCACCGACCGCCGTCTGGTGCCGTACGGCGCGCTGGTCGCGACCTTCCACACCGGCCTCGGTTGCCTGCTTGGGCCGTCGCTGCTGTACTTCGCCACGCGCTCGCTGGTGGGCTGAGATGCCTTTCCGTCCGCACGACTTGCTGTGGCTGCGGCCCGGATCGTTCGAGCCGGCGGCTGAGCTGCCCGCTTGGCTGGACGATGCGGCGCCGGTGGTGGTGCGGAGGGACGTCGTGGCCGGAGATCGGATACCCGCCGGTGCGCGCGGGCTGCAGCGTAACCAGCGCTGCGCTGGCTACGTCCATGCCGACGCGGTTGTTCGCTGCGTCTCGCCCGAGATGCTGTCTGAACCAATCGAACCTTGCGACTGGCCCTGTGTCGCGGCCCTGTTGTCGCTCAAGCCGCAGCTCGATGCGCTGGGCCTGGACTGGGGGCCGGTGGGCGGGGCGGGCTTTTGGCTCGCGACTGGCCTGCCGGTGCTGCGGCCGGACAGCGACCTCGATCTGCTGGTGCGCGCGCCGGCGCGCCTTGAAACGGCGGTCATCGCCGCGCTGTGCGCACTGCGGGACAGCGCGGCGTGCCGCCTCGATATCCAGATCGACACCGGCGCCGGCGGATTCGCCTTGTCGGAATATGCGCGCGGCGCGGGCAGGGTGCTGCTCAAGACCGCGCATGGCCCGATGCTGGTGGCCGACCCGTGGGAAGCGCTGGAGCCGGGATGAGCGTGCTGTTCACCTTCCCCGGCCAAGGCGCGCAGAAGAGCGGCATGTTGCACACGCTGCCGCCGCATCCCGAGACCACGCGCACGCTGGAAGAAGCCAGCACCACGCTTGGCTACGACGTCGGCGCGCTCGACACCGATTCTGCGCTGCGCTCCACCGTCGCGGTGCAGCTTTGCCTTCTCGTCGCCGGCGTAGCGATGGCGCGCGTCCTCGCGACGCATGGTGCGCGTCCATCGATGGTGGCGGGACTATCGATTGGCGCGTGGCCTGCGGCGGTGGTGGCAAACGTGCTGGATTTCGGTGACGCCGTGCGGCTGGTCGAAAAGCGCGCGCGCCTGATGGAGGACGCATACCCAAGCGCCTACGGCATGACCGCGATCAGTGGACTGACCGCGCGCCAGCTGGAACCGCTCATCGCCAGCGTGCATGGACCGGCCAGCCCGGTGTACCTCGCCAACTTGAACGCGGAACGCCAACTGGTGGTGTCCGGGGCCGATGCGGCGATGGCGGAAGTGGCCGCGCTCGCGTTAAAAAATGGCGCGCTGCGCGCTGAACGATTGGCGGTGCCGGTGCCGTCGCACTGCGAACTGCTTGCCACGCAGGCGCGCCAACTCGCCGCAGCAACCGAAGGCATAACGCTTGGTCGGCCGTCGATCACGTACATCAGCAGCAGCACCGCGCGAGCACTGTTCGGCGGTCGCGCCATCATCGATGATCTGGCCGCGAACATGGCGCGTCCCGTGCTGTGGGCCGATACGGCGCGCCATGCATGGGAGCGGGGAGCGCGTCTGGCTGTGGAGATGCCCAGCGGTTCGGTGCTGAGCCGTTTGGTCGACCCGATTTTCGAAGGGGGAAGAGCGATGTGCTGCGATGGCAATCGTCTCGATAGCGTGATCTCCGCTGTGCAGCTTGAGAACAGCTAGGTACTAAAATAAACCGTCGTTCCCGCGCAGGCGGGAACCCATGCTGAGTGTGAATCTACGCGGCGTTGTCGTTGGCCGCGGGCCTCGTTGCTCAGCATGGGTTCCGGCCTTCGCCGGAACGACGGTGCTTTTCGAGGGATCGCTTAATCGTTCTTCGGATCCCGATACAAGAACGGATCCGTCGCCGTCGGCTGCGAGGGCAGCACATTGCGCGGCAGCGGCTGGTCGCTGTCGGCGGCCTGCAGCAGCACCGTGGCCAGGATTACAGCCGCCTGGCGCAGGTCTTCGGTGCGCAGGTGGTCGAAGGTGTCGAGGTTGGTGTGGTGGACCTGCGAGCCGTAGTCGAGCGGATCCTGGATGAACTGGAAGGCCGGCAGGCCGAGGCGCGTCATCATCACGTGGTCGGTGCTGCCGGTCGGCGCAGCGACGACCTTGCTCGCACCGAGGCTGTCGAAAGGCGCCAGCCAGTTGCGCAGCACCGGCACCGCCGCGAAATTGCCCTCCGCGTAGATGCCGCGGATCTTGCCCGAGCCGTTGTCCAGGTTGAAGTAAGCCGCCATGTCATTGAAGCCGGGCAGGGGCATGATCGGGTAGGTGTCCCAATAATAGGACGGCATCTTGGCCAGCACCGGATCGGTCGACACCGGGCGCTTGGCCAGGTAGTGCGCCACGTAGGCGCTTGATCCGATCAGGCCTTGTTCCTCGCCCGACCACAGCGCGAAGCGGATCGCGCGCTTCGGCTTCACATGCAGGGCCGACAGGATGCGCGCCGCTTCCATCACGACCACCGAGCCGGCGCCATTATCGGCCGCGCCGTCGCCCGCCACCCAGCTGTCGAGGTGGGCGCCGGCCATCACGTAGCCGGCCTTCGGATCGCGGCCCGGGATGTCGGCGAGGATGTTATAGCCATTGGTGTCCCGGTCATCGAAATGCACGCGGCTGTCGATTTCGAGCTTCACCGGGCCGGTCTTGGCCAGTCGCGCCAGGCGGCGGTAATCCTCGGCGGCCATTTCGATTTCGGGCAGCGCCGGGGTCTCGCCGACCTTGTAGAAGCGGCCTTCGCCATGCACCAGCCCGTTATTCCCGCGCGACATCTTGACTAGCGCGAGCGCACCCTCGGCTGCCATGTAGCGGTTCAGTTCCTTGCCCAGTTCAAGGTAGCGCTTGAGCATTTCTGGCCGCTCCGGATCGTAGGACGGCTGGCGGTACGCATTCAACTTGCCGATCTCGGCGTCGTCGAGGCGCTTGAACGCGGGCCCGAGGTCATCTTTCGGCGGCTCGGGATAGCTGACCAGGACGATCTTCCCTTTCAGCTTGCCCTTCCAACTCGCCAGGTCGCGCACATTGCGGATCGGCGCGACGACGATGTCGGCCGCGACCGGGCCTTTGGTGGCCGGGGTCCACGCGACGGGGATCGAGTGCAGTTCAAGCGGGCGCGGCGAGACCATGCGGCTGTGCGCCGATTCGATCCACCAGCCGCGTCCGAATTCGAAGGCGTCGGTGCGCACGTCGAGTCCCCACGAACGGAACATCGACTGGCTCCATTTTTCCGCTTCGCGCATCGCGGGGGAATTGGTCATGCGGCCGCCGATGCGGTCGGTCAGGTATTCCGCCAGATTGACCACCTGGCCGCGGTTGTAGCCTTCGTCGGCGATCCGGTTGATCGTGTTCGCATCCACGCTCATCTGGGCGTGGGCACTATTCATCGAGGCGAAAGCAAACGCCAACAGCCAAATTGATCGAAGCAATTTCATCGTCTCCCCTTTTGTATTGACGCCGAGCGGCGCTTGATTAGGAATTGCGAATATGCAATTAATCAATGCTTGGGTCAAGCCTGCGCAGATGCGCGGAGGGAGGACTTCAGTGTGCGAGCAGCACGGGAATGGTGGTGTCGGCCAGCACGGTGCGGCTGGCGCCGCCCATATAGAGTTCGCGCATGCGGCTATGGCCGTAGCAGCCCATCACCAGCAAGCCCGCGTTCAACTCGGCGGCCAGGTCCAGCAGTTGCCGGCCAGTGTCGCCCCTCAGGTCCCGGATGTGGAAGCCGGGGCTGATTTCGTGCCGGCGTAGAAAATCGAGCAGCGCCGGTTGCTGGTCGCGGAATTCTTGCACTTCCTCGTCCCTTGCGGCCAGCGCGACCACGTTCACTTCTGACGCGCCGCGCAGCAGGGGCAGGGCTCCGCTCATCGCGTACGACGCCTCCTTACTGCCGTCCCATGCGAGCAGGACGCTCGAAATGCGATCGGGCTTGGGATCGGTGCGCGGCACCAGCAGGACCGGCCGGGCGCCATTCATGATCAGGTATTCGGGCAGCTGCACCGCCATGTCCGGCATCGATTCTTCCGGATCGTCCTGGCTGATGACGACCAGGTCGGCGAAGCGCGCATGCCGCGTGAGCCCGTTGTCCGCCTCGTCGGACACGAAGCGCTCTTCGTACGGAATGTTCCACTCGCCAACGATGGCCTCGAAGTTTTCCAGTGCTCGTTTCGCATTGTTTGCCAGCGGCTCGAAACAGCTGGCGGCGAGGGTGCCGGGTTTGCAATCGTATCCGTTCGGGAAGACAGCACGTGATACGCCGACCATGGCGGCGCCGACCAGGCAAGCGTTGTGCGCCTGTGCGAGGGCGCAGGCGAAGCGGATGCGCGCCGGTGCGTGGACGGAGAGGTCGACATGAACCAGGATGGTCTTGAACATGATGATTACCTCCGACTCCACATTAGGCGCTCTTGGGGCATCAGTCAACGTTCGTACACGAGGCAGGGTCGTGCAGGAGAATTCCGTTTCAGCAAATGTCGGTATAGCGGCGATGGAAACGGCCGCCTAGCCGGGTCAGCACTTCATAGCCAATGGTGCCAGCCTGCGTCGCGACCTCGTCCACATGCTGGTGTGCGCCCAGCAGCTCGACCGACTGCCCGGGGGCGATGCGCGGCTCCGGCAAGCCGGTGACATCCAGCGTGATGCTGTCCATCGATACGGTGCCGGCAAACGGCACCCGCACCCCGTCGATCCAGGCGTAGCCCTGACCGGTGAGCGCGCGCAGCCAGCCGTCGGCATAGCCAATCGAGATGGTTGCGATGCGGCGCGGACCCGAGGCCGTGTAGCGGGCACCATAGCCGACCGCATCGCCCGCGGCGATTGTGCGCACCTGGACGATGCGGGCGTCCAGCGACACAGCTTGGCGCAAGGGATTCGGGCTGCCCGGTTGCGGGTTGATGCCGTACAGGGCCGCGCCAGGGCGCACCAGGTCGTAGTGAAATTCGGGCCCGAGGAAAACCGCTGAGGAATTTGCGAGGCTGGCGGGCAGTCGAGGGAAGCGTGTATGTAGTGTTTCAAAACGCTGCCGCTGGCTCGTGTTCATTGGATGCTCTGGATCGTCCGCACAGGCCAGGTGGCTCATCAGCAGCTGTACATCGATGCCCTCCAGCCAGCGTGCCGGTTTGCCCAGCCCTTGCAGGTCGGCTTCCGATATGCCCATGCGCGACATGCCCGTGTCGACCTGCAGCGCAGCTGGAAGCGGCCGCCCCAGTGCGTGCGCGCACTGGACCCATTCGTGTACCTGGCCTGGATCGTTCAGCACGGGCATCAGGTCGTTCTCGACGAAATCACGCGCAGTCTTCGGCATGGGGCCGTGCAGGACATAGATGCGGCTGTCCGCCGGCACCAGGCCCCGCAGGCGAATGCCTTCTTCGAGGTGCGCGGTAAAGAATACGCGGCAGCCTTCACGTGCCAGGGCCGGGGCGACATGCGCCATCCCAAGCCCGTAGGCATCGGCCTTCAACACCCCGGCTACCACGGCGCCGTTCGCGCGTGCCCTTAGCAGGCGGTAGTTGGCGCGGACCGCCGCCAGGTCGATCGTCAGCAGCGCACCCGCCCGCGTTGGCGGCACCGACGGGACAAGCGCGGATTCCAGGAGTGCTTCCAAAACGGTCTCCCCTCAGGCGCCCGCGAGGGCCGGGCGGGCGGTCGTGGGGGCGGTGCCGGCGTAGCGGAACACCGCCAGGTCGCTGGCATCGATGGCGGGGGACTTGTTGCTCACGAGGTCGGCGATCACGCTGGCGGACCCGCAAGCCATCGTCCAGCCGAGCGTGCCGTGGCCGGTGTTGAGGAACAGGTTGCGCAGCGGCGTCGCGCCCACGATCGGGGTGCTGTCCGGGGTCATCGGGCGCAGGCCGGTCCAGAAAGTGGCCTGCTTGACGTCGCCGCCTTCCGGGAACAGGTCGTTCACCACCAACTCCAGCGTTTCGCGGCGGGCCGGGTTGAGGGTTTTGCTGTAGCCCGAGATCTCGGCCATGCCGCCGACGCGGATCCGGTCGTCAAAGCGGGTGACAGCTACCTTGTAGGTTTCGTCCAGAATGGTCGATGCCGGCGCCATCTCCGCATTCGTGATCGGCACCGTGATCGAATAGCCCTTGAGCGGGTAAACGGGAACCGGGAACTGGTCCTTCAGCAGCAGGCGCGAATAGCTGCCCAGTGCGAGCACATAGCGGTCGGCCGTGAAGGAGCCCTTGTCGGTGCAGACGCTGGTGACTTCGCCGTTGTCGATGTCCAGCCGGCGAATCTCCGTGTCGAACACGAAGCGCACCCCGAGTTCCTTCGCCATCTGCGCGAGGCGGGTGGTGAACAGCTGGCAGTCGCCGGTTTCGTCGTTGGGCAGGCGCAGGCCGCCGACCAGTTTGTCCTTCACCTTGGCCAGCGCCGGCTCGGCCTGGGACAGCTGTTCGCGCGTCAGCAGTTCATATGCCACGCCGGCCTGCTTGAGCACCTCGATGTCCTTGGCTGCGCTATCGAACTGCTGGCGGGTGCGGAACAGCTGCAAGGTGCCTTGCTGGCGGCCTTCGTAGGCGATGCCGGTTTCCTGGCGCAGCTGGCGGATGCAGTCGCGGCTGTACTCGGCGAGGCGCACCATGCGCTCCTTGTTGATGGCATAGCGCTCACCCGAGCAGTTGCGGTACATCTCCCACATCCACTGCAGCTGGAACAGCGAGCCATCCGGGCGGATGGCCAGCGGGGCGTGGCGCTGGAACAGCCACTTGAAGGCCTTCAGCGGTACGCCCGGAGCCGCCCAGGGCGAGGCGTAGCCGGGGGAGATCTGGCCGGCGTTGGCAAAGCTCGTTTCAAGGGCCGGACCGGGTTGACGGTCGATGACCGTGACCTGGTGGCCTGCCTTCGCCAGATAGTAGGCGGTCGTCACGCCGACCACGCCGCTGCCCAGCACCAAAACCCGTTTTGCGCCCATCGCTGTCCCCGTTCTGTATTTGTTCGGTAAAGATTGCTATATTATCGGCATCTGATCAGTAATTGATGCTGTTATTGACTTCATTTTTGGTGAAAATTAATGCGCACTCAAAAAGAGTCGAGCCGGGTGCTCGACAAGATCGACCTGCATATCCTCTCGATACTGCAGAGCGATGGACGAATCGTCATGAAGGACCTGGCCGAGCAGGTCGGATTGACGCTGACGCCGTGCATCGAGCGCGTCAAACGGATGGAGCGCGATGGCGTCATCAGCGGCTATCACGCGCGTGTCGCGCCACAGGCGCTGGGCCTGCAGATCCTCGTGTTCGTCGAAATCACGCTGCATCAGAAGTCCGAGAAGGCGTTCGAACGCTTCCGGCGCGCCATGCTGGCGATTCCGGAAGTGATGGAATGCCACCTGGTGTCCGGCGATTTCGACTACCTGATCAAGGCGCGAATCCCGGAGATGACGGAGTATCGGCGCCTGCTGGGCGAGATCCTGCACGTGGCGGACGGCGGCCAGTCCAAGAGTTATGTTGTGATGGAGGAAGTAAAGGAAACGCTGGCGCTGTCGGTCGAGCGTTAGCTCCCGGGCCAAATGACGCGAATGATCATTTGCCCGATACCGCGAGTTGCACCGCCAGCAGCAGCAAGCCGATGAACATGGCCACCCCGACCAAGGCCGCAAGCAGCATGTGGACCGGATCGATGGCGCCCTCGGCGTCGACGTCGAAGTCCTTCTTGCGCCGCAGCCCGATGAAGGACCAGCCGACCGCCTTCAGCGTTTCGAAAAATGAACGTTTGCTTTCCATGGCACGCTCCTTTGCTCGTGTGGATTTATGCGAGGGTTGCATGCATACTAGGCGCAAGCAAGATCCATACATCGACATAGAATGGCCCAGACAAGATCCATACAGAATGCGGATTTGAGTCATGCATGGCTGGCCGGCCTGGAGCATCGAACAGGCCCGCGCTACCTGCTGATCGCCGATGCACTTGAACGCGCGATGTTCGAGGGTCAGCTCAATCCGGGCGACCGCCTGCCGCCGCAGCGAGAGCTGGCGGCGAGGCTCAAGGTCGACCTGACCACCATCACGCGCGCCTACGACGAGGCCAAGCGGCGCAATCTGGTGGAAGGCCGCGGCGCGCGCGGGACGTATGTGTCGGTGCCGAAGGTCGAGCTGGCGCAGGTGCTGGACCTGAGCATGAACATTCCGCCGCCGCCCGCCGGCGTCGCTTTCGATGACCTGTTGAAGCAGGGCGTCTCGCAAGTGCTGCTCCGCGCCGACAACGAGCAGCTGATGACCTACCACCTTGGTGGCGGCAGCGAGGCCGAACGAACCGCGGGCGCCAAGTGGCTCGAACCGATGTTCGGCCGGGTCGACCCGGAGCACATCGTGGTGTGCCCCGGCGCGCAGGCCGCGCTGGCGGCGCTGGTCCTGGCGCACTCGGCGCCGGGCGACGTGGTGCTGGCCGAGCCGACCATTTACCCGGGCCTGCGGGCGGCAGTGGAGCAGTTCGGGCGGCAGCTGGTGTGCGTCGAGACGGATGCCTCCGGCATGCGGCCGGACGCGCTGGCAAAGGCGTGCGCCAAATACCGGGCGCGCCTCATCTACTTGAATCCGACCTTGCAGAACCCGACCACCGCGACGATGCCGCTGGAACGGCGCAGGGAGATCGCGGCGGTCGCGGTGAAGCACGGCGCGCGCATCATCGAGGACGATCCGTATTGGCTGTTTGCCGATTCGGCCCCGCCGCCGCTGAGCAGGCTCGCGCCGGACCATGCGTATTACGTGGCGACGCTGTCGAAGTGCCTGACGCCCGGCCTGCGCGTCGCTTACGTCGTGCTGAAGGATACGCATGAGCGCCAGCGCTTCATCTCTGCGTTGCGTTCATTCGCCCTGATGTCCGCGCCGCTGACGACCGCGCTGGCGACCCAGTGGATTTTCGACGGCTCGGCGCAACAGCTGTTCGCCGGGGTCAGGAAAGAGGCCGAAGCACGGCATGGACTGGCCAGCGACATCTTGGCCGGGCGGCCCGATGTGGCCGGGAACGGCCTGCATATCTGGCTGCCGTTGCCCAGCCACTGGACCTCATCGGAACTGGCGCGTACCGCCGGCGCGGAAGGCCTGGCGGTGACGCCGGCCGAGGTCTTCAGCGACTCGCCTCACCGTCCCAACGCAATCCGCATTTCGCTGGGCAGCATCCAGGACCGCAAGCGCCTGGCCGCCGGCCTGCGCCGCCTGTCGCAACTGCTCGCGCAGATGCCGCGTTCGATCAGTGGCCCCGTAATCTGAATCAGCCACGTCGGTCCCGAGCAGCGTCTGCGCGGCTGCGGATTTCAATCAAGGATATGCTCAGATGAGTGCAACAGGGGCGGTTTCGTGCTACCGTGCCAAATGGTTACTTTGACTGCTTCACTTCGTTTGTTCCCCACATGATCATCTCGTCCGCCACCGATTTCCGCGAGGCCGCGCGCCGCAAACTTCCTCCCTTCCTGTTCCATTACCTGGATGGCGGCGCCGGCGCCGAAGAGACGCTGCGCGCGAACGTGAGCGACCTGCAGGGGATCAAGCTGCGCCAGCGCGTGCTGCGCGGCTCCGAGGACCTGGACTTGTCGACCGAATGGTTCGGCCAGAGCTATGGTTTGCCGATCGCCCTGGCGCCGGTCGGCCTGGCCGGCATGTACGCACGGCGCGGCGAGGTACAGGCGGCGCGCGCGGCGTCCAAGCGCAACATCCCCTTCATCCAGTCGACGGTGTCGGTCTGCCCGCTGTCCGAAGTCGCGGCTCAGATACCGAACCCGATTTGGTTCCAGCTGTACGTGCTCAAGGACCGCGAATTCATGCGCGACGTGATGCGTCGCGCGCGCGAGCTGGGCGCGACGACTCTGGTCTTCACGGTCGACATGCCGGTGCCGGGCGCGCGCTACCGTGATGCGCATAGCGGCATGAGCGGCCCGAATGGTCCTGCGCGGCGCGTGCTGCAGGCGATGACGCATCCGCGCTGGGCGCTGGACGTCGGCCTCCTCGGCCGCCCGCACGACCTGGGGAACATCTCGGCGTATCGCGGCCATGCGACAGGTCTGGCCGACTACATCGGCTGGCTGGGCAACAACTTCGACCCGGCGATCGCCTGGAACGACCTGCAGTGGATCCGCGACGAGTGGAAAGGGAAGCTGGTCATCAAGGGCATCCTCGATCCGGGCGACGCGCTCGACGCACTGGCGTTCGGCGCTGACGGCATCGTGGTTTCGAATCATGGCGGGCGCCAGCTGGACGGTGCGCTCTCGACGGCGCAGGCGCTGCCCGCGATTGCCAAGGCAGTGCAAGGCAAGATGACCATCTTCGCCGATGGCGGCGTGCGCACCGGCACCGACGTGTTCCGCATGCTGGCGCTGGGCGCCGATGGCGTGCTGCTCGGCCGCGCCTTCATCTACGCGCTGGCGGTCGCAGGGCAGGCGGGCGTCGAGAAGCTGCTGGCGATCATGGAGAAGGACATCCGCACCAATATGGTCCTGACTGGCGTGAAGTCGATCCGCGAAGTTGGGCCGGAGGTGCTGGCGATGTAAGCCGCCGGACGCGGGGCCGGCGGCGTAACTTTCGCTGTCAGCCCTTGCGTCCGACCGGGCGCGAGCCCCACAGGGCGTAGAACAGTACGTACACGTCGCAGGCGACGGTGAGCAGGAATGAGGACTGCAGGCCAAAGCTGTCGGCCAGCCAGCCCTGCACGATCACCAGCGCGCCGCCGGCGATCGACATGATCAGCAGGCCCGAGCCTTCTTCCGTCAATGCGCCAAGACCGCGGATGCCGAGCGTGAAAATGGTCGGGAACATGATCGAGTGGAAGAGGCCGACCGAGATCAGCGCCCACATCGCCACCGGCCCGGTTGTGGTGGCCGCCGCCAGCATCACCATCCCGGCGCCCAGGCTGGCGCCCGCCAGTACCGCCTCGACCGGCATCCTGCGCATCAGGAAGCTGCCGATGAAACGTCCAACCATCATCCCACCCCACAGCAGGAAGAGGTAGTGCGAAGCCTGTTCGTGGTTCAGGTTGCCGATTTCCGGCTGCGAGACGAAATTGATGAACAGGTTGGCGACGCCGATTTCGGCGATCAGGTAAATGAAGATCGCCGGGACGCCGAACACCAGGTTCCGGTAGCGCCACAGCGAGTGCTTCGAGCGTTCGAGCTTGGCCATCCTCGTATTCCCCGCGCCAATCGCGGGAAGCGGGAAGCGCGCGATGACGATCGCGAGGACCACCAGCACGCCAGCGACGATCAGGTAGGGCAGCTGGACCGCCTGCGCATCGGCGAGGCGCTCTGCTTGCGTGAGCACATGGCCCGCCTGCGCGGTGCCGGAACTGGACCGGCCCAGGATCAGGTAGCCGCCGAACAGCGGCGCGAGCGTCGTCCCCAGCGAGTTAAACGCCTGGACAAGGTTCAGGCGCGCCGATGCCGTCTCCGGCGTGCCAACCAGCGCGACGTAGGGATTGGCCGCGACCTGGAGCAGGGTGATTCCGCTGGCGATCGTGAACAGGGCGAGCAGCGTGACTCCGTAGGACGGCATGCGCGCGGCGGGAATCATCACCAGCGAGCCCAGGGCCATGATGCACAGGCCGATGACGATCGAGCCCTTGTACCCCACGCGTTCGATCAGTTTGGCGGACGGTATCGACGCGACGAAATAGGCAATGAACCAGACCGATTCGATCAGCGTCGTCTCGGTATAACTCAAGGAGAATACGCTGCGCAAATGCGGTAGCAGCGTGTTGTTGATGACCGTGATGAAGCCCCAGGTGAAGAACAGGCTCGATAACAGCGAGATCGCGGACTTGTAGCTCGCGGCCTCGAAGGACTCGGTTTGGCCTTCGAGGCTTGCATTGATCACTGGTGTTGGCAAGGTGGCTCCTGTCAATTTGCAGCGGCGCGCAGGGTGACAGGCCCGATCAGGCCCGATGGACGCAGCGGCGCGTCAGCCTTGTAAGTCGGGGCGGCGGTGAAGGTGACCTTCGTCGCACCTGGCTGCGCGTCACCCACCAGGCGGTTGATCCACAGGTTGGCGACCCTGACTTCGACGGTATTGGCGCCTGCGCGGACGAGCGAGCCGATGTCGACCTGGTAGGGCGGCTTCCACGCGATGCCCGCGTCCTTACCGTTGACCAGCACCTGCGCGACGTCGCCGACCTGGCCGAGGTCCAGCTTGAGCGGGGCGCCAGGCTTCACGCCTGCGGGCAGGGTGAAACTGCTCTGGTAGATCGTCGTGCCGGAGAAGTACTTGACCAGCGGGTCGTCGCTGCTGGCCAGGGAACCCGGGCGAGCATCAGCGACAGGCGATGGCGCCGCCAGGCCGTCGAAGCGCATCTTCCAGCCGCCGTCCAGCGTGGCGACCTGCTTCCATGCCGGAGCCTGAACGGTCACCGCGCTTGCCTTGGCCGGTTTGCGGAACACGACGAAGACCGATTCGTTCGCGTCCAGCGCCAGCGGCACGAAGGTTCCGTCCTTGTCGCTGCGATAGCTGGCCGCTTCGCTGCGTCCGGTATCGGCGTGCCAGAATTCGGCCGACTTTCCATGCACATTGAAGCGGGCCTCGGTATTCAGGGCCTTGCCGGCGCGGTTGGTCACGAAATAGACGTCGCCGTCGCTCAGGCGGCGGTGGACGAACAACACATCGCCATCGCTGCTGAAATCGGGTGCCTGGCCGAGCTGCGCGAGTGCGCTTTCCACATCGCGGCTGGCCACCACGCGGCCTTTGCCGACATGGGTGACCAGCGCGCCGCTCCACATGCGCTTGGCCAGTGTGGCGAAGGTGGATGCATCATCGGCCAGCCCCGGCGCGGCGACCGGCGCCTGCCCGACAATGGTTGCTCCCTGTTCGGCCAGCGCATGCAGCCGGCGCAGCATGGACAGCGTCATGCGCTGGGTCGATCCGCCGAGGTACAGCACCCGATAGCGCGCGCCGCTGGCCGCAAGCACATCGCCGCCCTTGACGGAGAGCTTGTCCAGCACCGCGTCCGCGCTCACGAAATCGTAGGCGTAGCGGCGCGGGGC
Organism: Massilia terrae; assembly: GCF_024753145.1. GTDB lineage: Bacteria > Pseudomonadota > Gammaproteobacteria > Burkholderiales > Burkholderiaceae_D > Telluria > Telluria terrae. The sequence goes on from NZ_JANUGU010000001.1 coordinate 396,663, forward strand.
ATCGGCCGGCGGCGCGTGCTTGTACAGCGCAACCAGCGGCGCTTCCTCGCCGTAGAAGTAGGCGACGTCGGCGTAGAAGCGGCCCTGCTGCAGCAGGTAGCTGCTGCGTGCGATGTAATCCACCCACGGGCGTGCCATGCCGGCCCAGGTCTCGTTGCGGTTGAAGTACTGGCCGAAGATCGCCAGCGACAGGCCTGGCTTCTTGTCTTCGCCCAGCGGCTGGTGCACCGACGTGTGGATCACCGGCAGGTTCACGCCGCTGGCGAATTCCATGTCGATCATCGGCCGCAGGTCGGAAGGCGCGAAGGCCCACGGCGACATCGCGCTGGTCATGGACTCGGCCGCGACGAAGTTCTGGCCATAGATGTGCGCCACCGACGCAGCGCCGCGCATGTCGGCGATGGCGGTCGGGTTGGAGCCGAACTCCGGCCGGTAGGCCCACATCGCCGCCATCGGGACGTCCGTGTGGCTACGCATCGTCATGTCGTCGCCGAGCGTGACACGTGCGCTTTCCAGCGCTTCGCCATACACGCGCATGCCGTGTTCGTGCGCGACGGTGGCCACGGTCCCGTAGTGTTCACTCGACATGAGGTCAGCCAGCGTGCGGCGGAAATCGTAGAGGAAGGCGTCGGTGCGTGCGCGGTCGCCGATGACGACGCCGGTCAGGGCAGGCAGCCATGGCCGCGCGTCGTAGCCGCGCAGGCGCTTGAACTGTTCGAGCAGGCGCGGGGTCCAGTTGGATGCGCCGACCTCGGTGCTGTCGGTGACGATGGCGTGCACGCCCTTGGCCCCGACCCTGTCCTTTCCGGCAGCCTGCTGGTACTTGGACAGGTAGGTCTCCAGGTAGGTGCGCACGGCCTGGCCGTCGTACTTGTCGACTTCCAGCCCGGTCGCCTCCGCCGTGGCGGGGTGGTTTTCAGTGCCGGTCAGCGAATAGCCGATGCGGACGATCTTCCAGTTGCCGGCCGGCGGCGTCCAGCGGAGCTTGCCGTCCGCGTCCACCTTGCCGCTCAATTCGACGATGGCGGACGGCGCGACGCCGGATTCCTTCGGATCGATGCCCGCGTCGAGCGCATAGTAATCGTCGGCCGTCGCAAAGCCGGCCTTGGTTTCGAACTGGTTGACCTTGGGTTCGCCCGACAAGCTCAGATGGCTCAGGCGAAGAGGCTTTGGTGCACCGATCGCGCCGAACGGCCCGGTGTCGGCGCCCGGGACCGGCATGAAGGCGGGATTCGGCGCCGCCGGTTTCGCCTTGATGACCACGCGGAAGTGGGCCGCTGTCACCGGCGCGAATCCGGCGCTGCTGGGGACGAGGGCCAGCGGCAGGTCCGCGACCTTGCGCCAGGTGGCGCCGTCGTCGCTGGCCTCCAGCACCGGCTGCATGCCGGCGCCGTCAAACAAGGTGGCGGAGCCGGGGACGAAGATGCTGGCCGAGCGCACCGTTTGCGGCGAGGGGTAATCGAGCGTGATGATGGCCGGCTTGTCGGGCGTCGGGGAGGGGACCTCCGCAACGGCATCCTCGGTCATGCGGGCCAGCTTGTCCGCGTCGAGCGTCTTGCCGTCGGTGCGCACGGCTGGCACAGGCAGGGCGGGCGCCGCGAAGGGGTAGGCGAATACCGCGATGTCCGCGCCGTAGCGGGCGATCTTGTCGGGGCTCGGCCGCTCGCCCATGATGTTCGGCTGGACGAACAGGTCCTGGAACGGGCCGGTCGTGCGCGGCGCCGGTGGCAACTTCACGCTGAGCGGCCGGCCGCCGCTCACGGTGGTCTCGCTCCACACCAGCTTCTTCATGCCGTCTTCAGGCCGCACCCACGGGCCGCCGGTCTCGCTCCAGCCCGGCGACGCGGCGATGCCGAATTCCAGCTTGCGCTGTTCGGCCAGCTGCACCGCAAATTTGAAAGCTTCCGACCAGCCGGGACTCATGTAGGGCAGGCGGGTGGGGACCAGCTGCGGGGTCATCATCTCGGCGTCGAAGTTCTGCAGGCCGCCAAGCCCGGAGCGCGCCATCCAGTCCAGGTCCTTCTGGATGCCTTCCTTCGTGATATTCCCGTTCAGCCAGTGCCACCACACGCGCGGTCGCGCGCCTTGCGGAGGATTCTCGAATCCGGCGCCCAGTTGGTCGTTTGCGAAGGCCGGCGCGAACAGGCAGGCGATGACAGCCGCCAGCGCGGCACGGCGAAAGGAATGGTGTTGTACTGGCATAGGGTCTTCCGATTGAATTTACGAGCGCCGCGCGTGCAGCCGCAGCAAGGCGATGAAATCGGCGAAATTCAGCCGTGGATCGAGTGAATGGAACATGCGTACCCGGCGGCCGGCGATCTCGTCGCCATTGCGGCAATCGTCCAGGATCCGGCGCGCGGTGCGGACCGTGTAGGGATTGGCGGCGGTGTCGAACGCCGTCAGCGATACCAGCGGGCTGTCGCCGAATGTGATCGTGCCGCCCAGCTGGACGAAGGGCGGCAGGTGCCGGTACTGGTCGTAGAGCCATTGCGAGACGGGAGATAGCGAACAGAAGATGTCCGTCAGCTCTGCGACCGACACCTGGAAGCGCCGGTATTCCTCGGCCGGGACCTGCCAGACCGGCAGCTGGGATTCCTCGAACACGTAGCGCGCGGCGGCCAGGTCGGTCGCCAGGTTGTATTCGGCCCCGCCTTCGCTGGCCGACGATCCGCCGATCCAGACGAGGGTCATCCGGCGCGCGATTTCCGGATTGAGCTTCAGCGCGGCGGCGACATTGGTCAGCGGTCCGCCACAGGTAAGGAACAAGGGCAGGGGATCGTCGCGCATCGCTTCTGCGACGATCGCCCGTGCGGCAGCCTGGTCTTCCCCGCCTGCGGCAACTGCCGGCGCATGCCGCAGGGCCAGGCGCCGCAGCAGCTCTCGCGCCAGCCGCGCACCGGCGGCCGCCGACTGGCCCGGGTCGAGCCCCGCCATGCCCGCCAGCTTGGGATCGAGCGCGGACGTGGTGACCAGCAGCGTGTGCGCTTTCGGCGACAGCGCCTGGTGCGCCAGCGCCACCAGCCCGTCCGGATCGCCGGCGAAATCGTTATCGACGATGACGCGGGCGGAGGCGCGCTGGTCGATCCATCCGGCCGGTGCGCCAAGGGCCGGGGCAAGCGGCAGCGCTGCGACGCTGCCCAAAAAACCTCGTCTCTTCATGCGTCCCCTTCAAGGAACAGGCCCGGCCGGGGCGGGCCTGCGCGTGGTTAGAAGCGATAGTCTGCCATGAGCCCGATGCGGCGGAACGAGTTCTCACCCAGGCTATAGGCAAAGCCCGAACCGGCGCCCTTGCCCGGCAGCGGATAGATGATCGCGTTCGGCACCCGCTTGTCGCCCAGGTTGCGGCCGTACAGTTCGAGGCCCCACTTGTCGTCCGGCGAACGCAAGGCCAGGCGCAACGACGCCACCGAGTGGCCGCCGAAGCTGCACTCCGGGTCCAGCGAATTGCAGTAGCGGACGGTGCTCTTGTAAATCAGGTCGCCGCCCAGCTTGAGCTCATAGTCGCCCGGCAGGTCCCAGCTGTAGTCCGCGTTCAGCGTGGCCTTGTTACGCGGCGAGTACATCAGGCGGTGGCCGCCGACGTTGTTGTTATCGAAGATGAAGCCGGCCGGGTAGGCCGTGTCGAGGATGACGGCCAGGCTCATGCCGAGCTGCAGTTGCGGAACTGGACGCGCGCGGATGTCGGCTTCGACGCCTTTGCTGGTCACGTTGGGCACGTTCAGCGGGATGCAGCTCAGCGCGCCGATCGGGGTCAGCGTGCAGTTCTGCTCCTGGAAGTCCTTGATCTTGGTGTGGAAGGCGGCCAGATCGACATCCAGGCGACGCTGCAGGAAGGACAGCTTGGTGCCCAGTTCGAGGCTGGTCGGCAGTTCCGGCTTGACGATATTGCCCTGGTAGGCGCCGGCCGTCTGGGCCGCGCCGATCGGGGTATCGGTGTCGATCTGCGGTCCCTTGTAGCCGCGGCTGAACGTCGCGTACAGGTTGGCCTCTTTCGACAGCGTGTGCTGGATGCCCGCCTTGCCGGACACGTTCGACTGGTCGGCGGTGCCACTCGCGCTCTTGACTGTGGTGGGCAGGGTGAAGCCCTGGAAGGCGACCACGCTCGACTGCGACTGGTCGGCCTTGACGGAGTCGCGGGTGTAACGCAGGCCGCCGATCAGGGCGGTGGCGTCGGTCAGGTGCCAGGTCGCCTGGCCGAACAGGGCTTTGGTGGTCAGGTTGGCGTGCTGGATCGCGTCGGTCGCGATCGAGCGCGGCACCGGCGGCGAGGGCAGGAAGGTGGCCGGCAGGACGGTGGTGGTGGAGTCCTTGAAGTTGGTGGCGTCGGCGTAGAACAGGCCGGCCACATATTCCAGCGGCTGTTTGAGCGGCGAGGCGATGCGCAGCTCCTGCGAGAACTGGCGCGCGTCCTGGTGCGGATTGAAGTTGTAGATCTTGTCGTAGGTGTTCGACATGCCGATGTTGACGTAGTCGGGCCCCTGCTTGCGGGTCCGGTAGGCCGTGATCGAGGTCAGGCTGTCGCCACTCGGCATGGTCCAGTCGACCTGGCCGGACACCCCGCGGACCTTGGTATGCTGCTGCTCCGGACCGTCCGAGCAGACTTCGTTGTTGGTCTTCGAGACGGTCACGCCGCAGGAGGCGAATTCCGCTGCCGGATGATGGTCGCCCGCCGTGTTGGTCGCATACGCCACCGACGGCGCAAAGAACACCGCATTCTGGTTGTGCTGGTTGGAGGCTTCGCCGATCAGGTTGATGCTCAGGTCGCGGCTCGGCTTGAGCAGGTAGCGCAGGCGCGCGCCGCCGTTGTCGGTAACGCTGTCCTTACCGGTCAGGTCATTGTGGTACACGCCCTTGTTGCGCTCCGCGATGCCCGAGATGCGCAGCGCCGAGATGTCGTTCAGCGGCACGTTGCCGGTGGCGCGCACGGCGTCGCCATGCTTGCCCTTGAATTCGAACTGCACATTGCCGCTGCGGTCGCCGATGATCGGCTCCTGCGTCGCCATGTTCAGCACACCGGCCGACGCGTTCTTCCCGAACAGGGTGCCCTGCGGGCCGCGCAGCACCTCGACGCGCGCCAGGTCCAGCATCAGGCCACTGGCGGTGGCGCCCTGCGGCACGCCATCCACCACCACGCCGACCGAGCTCTCGGCCGATTGCGTGAACACCGCCGTGCCGATGCCGCGGATCGAGGCGCTGCCGCCAGGGCCGCCGGCCGACTGGTCGCCGAATTCGAGCGAGGCCGCGGTCTTGGCCAGGTCGCCGATGTCCTTGACACCGGCGCGTTCGAGCTGCGCCGCGTTGACGACGGTGATCGCGACCGGGACTTCCTTGAGGCTCTGGCTGCGTTTTTGCGCCGTGACGACGACCGTCTCGATGCCTTTGTCGGCTTTGGCGCTGGCCTCGGGGCTTGCGCCGCTGTCGCCGCTCTGGGCGTGGGCCGGGCTCCAGATCGCCGCGAGGCTCATGGACAGGACGGTCAGCGAGATCGCCGACGGGGTGCGTGATGCAGGCATATTGTCTCCTTTTGGGGCCGGTCCGTTGGCCGGCCTGTTTTGATCAGGTCTGCGTTGCGCCCGGCGCGGTATGTACGCCAGGACAGGCGAATCGAGTATAGGACCGCTGCTCAGGCATGAGGAAGCCGTAATTCCCGATACCTGCTATCGACGATCGAGGGTGATGATCAATCGCCTGATTGATCGGAAAACCTGATACGTCCTATCGAAACTCTGGCGTTCGGCTGGGCCGGACGCGCTGCTATCTTTGCCGGGCAAGCAAAACAAGCGACAACGGAGACACCCATGCACGCCACACTTGCGAGCCGAGGCCCGGACGGCGGCCGCGGACGCGCCACACTCATGCTTTGCCATTTCGTCGGCATGGTCGACCTGGTCGCCCTGCCGGTCTGGGTCGGCACGCTCGTCCAGCATTACGGTTTCGACCTCGAATACGCCGGCATGATCGTCACCGCCTTCCTGCTCGGCGCGGTGGCTGCCAGTCTGTTTGCCGCGCCCTTGTACAACCGCTTGCCGCGCCGCGCCTGCGCCGCCGGCGGTTATGGGGTGGCGGCGCTGGCCTTCCTGGCGGCGTCGCAGGCGCACGGCCTCGGCGCGCTGCTGGCGCTGCATCTCGTGGCCGGCCTTGCCACCGGCGCCGGGCTGTCGGTCGTCCACGGCACCATCGGCCGCAGCGCCAACCCGCACCGGCTGTTCGCGCTGGCCGGCACCGCGCTGGGAATCGGCGCCGTCGGCTTCTATGCTGCGGTGCCGCCTGCGGTGGCTGCGCTTGGCGGCGCTGTACTGTTCAAGGCGTTCGCCGGGCTGATGGCGCTGGCCGCGCTGGCCTGCGCATTCGGTTTTCCACAGGTGGCGGGGGACGGCGGCCAGCGCGCCGCAGCCGGCCGTCTGCCGCGCGCGGCATGGTTCGCCATCCTCGGCGTGAGCTGCATGGCGCTGAACCAGGCGCTCACCTTCAGCATGCTGGACCGGATCGGCGCGCTGCGTGGCTTCGGCCAGGAGCGCGTCAACATCGTATTGATCGTCTGCGGGCTGGTGAACCTGCTGCCGGCCGCCATCGCCGCGCTGCTGCAAAGGCGCCTGAATCCGGTGCGCGTTGCGCTGGTAGCGGCGCCGCTGCAGGTTGCGCTGGCGCTCACGGTGACCCTGTCCGGCGACTTTTTCCCTTACGCGCTGGCCGGCAGCGTCTATCCGGCGGTGCTGATCTTTACCCATACCTTCCTGTTTGGCCTGATCGCCAGCCTGGACCCGAGCGGCCGCGCGCTGGCCTCGACGCCCGCGATGATGATGACCGGCTCTGCGATCGGCCCGGCGCTGGCCGGCTCGGTGGCGATGCGTGCCGGCTTCGCGGGACAAGCCGTGCTGGCGGTCGCTGTCGGCTGCGCCGCCTTGCTGTTCTTTGCGCTGGTGGCGCGCCGTGCCGCCCGCCCGCTGGCCGTGGGCCCTAATGTTTAATGATAGATGATTATGATTGATAAGCTTTCTCTTGCCCAGGCAAATATGATCCTTGGCGCCGCCCTGGCCGCCGCGCGCGCCGACGGGCTACCACCTGTAGCGGTGGTCGTGCTCGACGCCGCCGGCAATCCGGTCGCGCTGCAGCGCGAAGATGGCGCGTCCATGCTGCGGGTCGATATCGCGCAGGGCAAGGCGTTTGCGGCAGCCGGCATGGGCGTGGCCAGCGGCGTGCTGCACCAGCGTGCGCAAGACAACCCGGTATTCTTCAACGCGCTGGCTTCGTCGGGCCAGGGCCGTTTCATCCCGCAGACGGGCGCGGTGGCGATCCGCAGCGCGGACGGCACACTTCTCGGCGCCGTGGGCGCCAGCGGCGGCACCGGCGCACAGGACGAGGCGATCTGCGCGGCCGGCGTGCGCGTGGCAGGGCTGGTGGCGGCGTGAGCATGCACCACCATGCCTGCGCCTGCGGCATCGACGTGCACGCCCACGTCGTTCCGCATGACCTGCCGCGCTACGTCGGCAGCAGGCTTCCGGCCGACTGGCCGTCCATGGCGGCTGCGCGGGACTGCCACCGCCACGTCATGATCGCCGGGAAGGTCTATCGCACCGTGTCCGAGCGTACCTGGAGCGCCACGCGCCGGATCGAGGATATGGACCTGATGGGCCTCGCGGTGCAGGCCATCTCGCCGATGCCGGAGCTGCTGTCCTACTGGATGGAGCCGCTGGCGGCCAGTCAGCTGCTTCGCTACATGAACGAGCAGGTGGCCTCGATGGCGGCGCAGTCGGGCGGACGGCTGGTGGGCATGGGCGCGGTACCCTTGCAGGATCTCGACCTGGCGCTGGCCGAACTCGATTACCTCACCGGCAAGCTGGGATTCAAATCGATCGAAGTGGGCAGCAACATCAACGGCAAGGCGGTTGGCGCGCCCGAGTTCGAGCCATTCTTCGCCGCCTGCGCGGAGAGGGGCGTGTCGGTATTCGTGCACGCGCTCAAGCCGGCCGGGAAAGAGCGCCTGGTCGGGCCGGAGAAGCTGCTGCCCGCACTGGCCTATCCGACCGACGTCGGCCTGGCCGCCGCATCGGTGCTGACCTCGAACCTGGTTGGACGCCATCCGTCGCTGAAGATGGCCTTTAGCCACGGCGGCGGCACGCTGGCCTCGCTGCTGCCCCGGCTTGAACAGGCGCGCCAGGTTTTCCCGGCGCTGCGTGATGCGATGCCCGACAGCCCGTCGGAGCAGGCGCGCCGCCTGTTCTACGACACCCTCGTGTTCGACCCGGCGACGCTCAGGCACCTGCTGGACCGTTTCGGCGCCAGCCAGCTGATGATCGGCACCGATTATCCCTTTGCCTTCCACGACGCGCGCCCGGTCGACAGCATCGCCGCGGTGGTGGCCGACCGCCACGTGCGCGCGCAACTCGTCACCCTCAACGCGGCGCGCTTCCTCGGCATCGAAGCCTCCGCCGCGGTTCACAACTAAGGAGTTCCCATGCCCGCATCACCCGCCGGCCAGCTGCGCAGCATCGCCATCGGCGTCACCGACCTCGAAGCCGCGGAGCGCTTCTACACCGGCACCTGGAACCTGCAGGCCGCGGCGCGCACCGATGACGCGGTCTACCTGCGCGGCGGCGGCAGCTTCCACCACATCCTCGCGCTGCACCGCAGCGAGCGGCCCGACGTACGCGACGTCACCTTCAGCACCGCAAGCCGCGCCGATCTCGACGTTATCGCGCTGCGTACGGCCGCAGCCGGCGGCCGCGTCCTGTCGGGGCCTGCGCCGGTCGAGGAGCCGGGCGGCGGCGTGGCGGTGACGATCGCCGATCCGCAGGGCCGCATCCTGCGCTTCGTGCACGGCGACCAGCGCTGGACCGAACAGACCCACAGCGATGCGCCAAGCTGCATCACCCACGTCGTGTTCAACAGCGCCGACGTCGCCGTGGCCCAGCGCTTCTTCGCCGAGGCGCTTGGCTTCCGGCTGTCGGATCGCACCAGGATCATGGCCTTCATGCGCTGCAACAGCGACCACCACAGCATCGCGCTGGCCGACAGCGACGCCAACACGCTGAACCACATTGCCTTCGTGATGCCGGACCTGGACGCCGTGATGCGCGGCGCCGGCCGCATGAGCGACGCCGGCTGGCCGATCGAATGGGGCGTAGGCCGCCACGGTCCCGGCAACAACGTGTTCGCCTACTTCGTCGGGCCGGACGATTTTGTCATCGAATACACGGCCGACGTGCTGCAGGTCGACGACAGCTACAAGGTCGGCGGCCCGGCCGACTGGACCTGGCCGCCGGGCCGCTTCGACCAGTGGGGCGTGTCCAAGCCGCCGTCCGACCGCATCAAGCAGGCGCAGAAAAAAATCCGTTTCATCGAACAATAAGCATCACCGAAGGAGAAACTCTTGAAATTCGCAAGCTACCGCGTGGGCAATGAAGCCCGCCTGGCCGTCGTCGACGGCGATCATCTCATCGACCTGAACAAGGTCATCCCCGAAGTGCCGTCCGACGTGCGGCAGGCACTGCTCGCGGGCGTCGACCTGCTGGCCGCCGGCCGCCGCGCCATCGAAGTGGCCGGCCCGTTCGCGCGGCAGCCGCTGGCCGGTGTGGCGCTGGCCCCGGTGGTGCCGGAACCGGGCAAGACTGTCTGCCTGGGCCTGAACTACTACGACCACGCGGCCGAGAGCGGACGCGAGAAGCCGGTTTATCCGTGGTTCTTCCTGCGCTCCACGACCTCGCTCCTGGCGCATGGCGAAGCTTCGCCGCGTCCGCGTGTCTCCGAAACATTCGACTACGAGGCAGAACTGGCCGTCGTCATCGGCAAGCGCGCGCGCCATGTCAAGCGGGAGGACGCGCTCGACTACGTGTTCGGCTACGCCTGCTTCAACGATATCTCGGTGCGCGACTACCAGAAGCGCACGCCGCAGTGGACCATCGGGAAGAACTTCGACCGTACCGGCGCGCTTGGCCCGGTGCTGGTCAGCGCCGACGAACTGCCGGCGGGCGGCGCAGGCCTGCGCATCCAGTCGCGCCTGAACGGGCAGGTGATGCAGGACGCGAACACGCGCGACATGATCTGGGACGTGGCCGAGACCATCGCGCTGCTGACCGAATGCGTGACGCTGGAGCCGGGCGACGTGATCGCGATGGGCACGCCGGCCGGCGTCGGCCAGTCGCGCACGCCGCCGGTGTGGATGAAGCACGGCGACACCATCGAGATCGAGATCGAAGGCGTCGGCCTGCTGGTCAACACGGTCGAAGACGAGCAGCCATGAACAAGCTGCGCGACAAGGCCGGCTATGACGTCGTCGTGGTCGGTTTCGGCCCGTCCGGCGCTGTGGCGGCCGCGCTGCTGGGCCAGTCCGGCATCCGTACGCTGGTGGTGGACCGCAGCCATGAGGTCTATCCGAAGCCGCGCGCCATCGCGCTGGACCACGAGATCATGCGGGTGTTCCAGAACCTCGGCCTGGCCGACGCCATCGCGCCGCACTGCGAGCCGTTCACTCCGTCCGAGTACTACGGCGTCGACGGCCAGCTGATCAAGCGCCTGGCGACGGTCGAACCGCCATACCCGCTCGGGCACACGCCGTCGATGGTGTTCAGCCAGCCGCCGGTGGAAGCGGCGCTGCGCCGCCACGTCGAGTCGCTGCCGGCGGTGACGGTGGCGCTGGGCTGGCGTTTCACCGGCGTCGAGCAGGACGGCGACGGCGCCACCGTACGGATGGAGAACAGCGAGGGCACGGCGCTGTCCGTGCGCGCCCGCTACGTGATCGGCTGCGATGGCGCTTCGAGCTCGGTACGTGAAGCCGCCGGCATCACGCTGGAGGACCTGGAGTTCGACGAACCCTGGCTGGTGGTCGACGTGCAGGTCAATGAACGCGGGCTGGCCAAACTGCCGACGACCAGCGTCCAGTACTGCGAGCCCGGGCGTCCCTGCACCTATGTGATCGGACCGGGCAACCACCGCCGCTGGGAGATCTCGCTGCTGCCGGGCGAGGACCCGGCGTACATGGCGACCGAAGAGGGCGCCTGGAGTGTGCTGCGGCGCTGGATCGGCCCAGAGGATGCCACGCTGTGGCGGCAGGCCAGCTACCGCTTCCACGCGCTGGTCGCCAGCGAATGGCGCAATGGGCGCGTATTCATCGCCGGCGACGCCGCGCACCAGCAGCCGCCCTTCCTGGGGCAGGGCATGTGCCAGGGCGTGCGCGACGCGGCCAACCTCGCGTGGAAACTGCGCACCGTGCTGGCGGGCGATGCCACCGGCCCCGCGGCTGAGGCACTGCTCGATACCTACAGGGTGGAGCGGCGCGAACACGTGCGCCGCCTGACCACCCGCATCAAGGAAATCGGCGCGGTCATCTGCGAGCGCGATCCCGCGGCGGCCCGCGCGCGCGACGCCGCGCTGATCGATGCAGCCGGCGGCGCGATCAAGACCGTGCCGCGCCAGGACATCATCCCGCCACTGTCCGGCGGCCTGCTGGCGCGCGGCGGCGGGAGCGGCACCGGCAAGTTGTTCCCGCAACCGCGCGTCAGCGGTCCCACCGGACCGCTGCTGCTGGACGAACTGGCGGGCAGCGGCTGGCGCATTGTCACCAACCGGCGAATCGCGCATCTGCCCGAGGAAATCCTGGCGCTGGCGGAGCATGTCGGCATCGTCGTCAGCATCCCGCCGGAGGAGGTCGCATTCTCCAGTGGTCCGTACTGGATGCAGGCCCGGGAGCTGGACGGCGTGCTGGCAGGCTGGTTCGCACGCCACGGTTGCTGTGCGGCGCTGGTCCGGCCCGACCATTACGTGTACGGTGTGGCCAACAGCGGCCAGGCGCTGCGCGATCTCGTCGCCGGGCTGGGAGACACCCTGGACCTGCGGATTCCATAAATACAAAGAGGAGACAAACATGGCACGACAAGACAAAGAACTCGACGCCAGCCGCCGTACGCTGCTTGGCCTGGGCACTGCATTGGCCGGCGCCACGCTGCTGCCGTCGGCGCCCGCCGGCGCGGCCAAGGCCAACGGCCCATTCCCCAAGGGCTTCCTGTGGGGGGCGGCCATCGCCGGCCACCAGGCCGAAGGCGATAACGTCGCCAGCGACGCCTGGCTGCTGGAGAACATCCAGCCGACCGAATTCAAGGAGCCGTCCGGTGCCGCCGTCGACCACTACCGCCTGTACGACCAGGACATCGCGATCCTCGCTGGCCTGGGACTGAATACCTTCCGCTTCTCGATCGAGTGGGCGCGAGTGGAGCCGGTCGAGGGCATGTTCTCGGTGGCCGCGCTGGAGCATTACCGCGACGTGCTGCTGTCGTGCCGCAGCCACGGCGTCAAGTCGATGGTCAGCTTCAACCACTTCGTCACGCCGGCCTGGTTCGCCGCACGCGGCGGCTGGGAGGCCGAGGGATCGCCGCAGCTGTACGCGCGCTACTGCGACAAGGTGGCGCGCCACCTCGGTGACCTGATCGACTACGTCACCACCTTCAACGAGCCGAACCTGCCGCGCCTGTTGTTCGGCATACCCGGCCCGCTGTCCGGCATGGCCGACAATCCGCGCATGCGCCAGATGCTCGCCAGGGCAGGGCAGCTAGCCGGCACCGGGAAATGGTCGTCATGGATTTTTGGCGACTTCGCGAAGATCGAAGCCGGGCTGCTGCAAGGCCATGCCGCCGGCTTCCAGGCGATCAAGACGGTGCGGCCGCAGTTGCCGGTCGGCCTGTCGTTCGCGATCGCCGACGACCAGGCCGTCGACGGCGGCGAAGCGATGGTCGCGCGCAAACGCGCCATCGCGTACGAGCCGTGGTTCAAGGCGATCTCCGAACATGGCGATTTCATTGGTGTGCAGACCTACACACGTGAACTGATCGGCCCGGACGGCGTTCGTCCGCCGCCGAAAGACGCCAGGTTCACGTCCGCTCACATGGAGTACTACCCGCAGGCGCTGGAAGCCACTATCCGCTACACGGCGCAGCACGTGAAGGTGCCGATCTTCGTCACCGAGAACGGCGTGTCGACGGACGACGATGCGGTGCGCAGCGCCTATATCCGCACCGCGGTCGGCGGCGTCGCCAAATGCCTGAAAGACGGTATTCCAGTGAAGGGCTACGTGCACTGGTCGCTGCTCGATAACTTCGAATGGATTTTCGGATTCGGACCGCACTACGGCCTGATCGCGGTCGACCGCACGACCATGAAGCGGACCGTCAAGCCGAGCGCGCGAACGCTGGGCCAGATCGCGAAGGCCAACGGCATCGCCGCGTGAGCGATAGCAGGTATCGCCAAAATGGGCTTTGGCTGGCCAGCCGGTCTGGCTAAGCTGAAGCCTGATGTGATGTAAAAATAGGAGACACAAGTGGGCGGCATTATTTTTGAAAACGTACGCATCTTCGACGGCAGCCAGATGCGCGCGGGGACCGGCGCGGTGCGCGTCGAAGGCAACCGCATCGCGGAGGTAAGCGACGGCGCCGGCATTGCGCACCACGACGCCGACCGCGTCATCGACGGCCAGGGCGGCACGCTGATGCCGGGCCTCGTCGAAGCCCATGCGCACCTGTCCTGGCCAAGTTCGGTCGAGCGCTTCGTGCCCGGCATGGCGCTGCCGCCGGAAGACCTGGTGCTGACCACCGCGCGCAACGCGCGCATCCTGCTCGACCACGGCTTCACGAGCGCCTATTCGGCAGGCTCGCTGAGCAAATCGGTCGAGGTGGTGCTGAACACCTTCATCACCAGCGGCGGCATGCCGGGCCCACGCCTGGTCGCCTCGTCGATCGAGCGCGAGCCGCCGTCGGTGGAGGAGCTCGACCCGGGCCGCGTCGCCGAACATGGCAGCGGCCCTGATGCGGTGCGCGCCTTCGTGAAGGAATGCGCGGCGATCGGCGCCAAGTCGGTCAAGTTCCTGCTGTCCGGCGAGGATGCGCTGATGCCGGGCGCCTCGCAGAAGCTGATGTACACGCAGGAGGAGGCCGACGCCGCCGGCGAGCAGGCGCGCGAGTCCGGCGTCTGGCTGGCCTGCCACGCGCAGGCATCGGATGCGGTCAAGATGGGCCTGCGCGCGGGCTTTCGGGTGCTGTACCACTGCACCTATGCCGACGAGGAGGCGCTCGATATGCTGGAGGCCAAGCGCGGCGAGATCTTCATCGCGCCGGCCATCGGCATCATCCAGGCCACGCTCGATGCGGCCCCTCCGCCGCACTTCGACATGAGCCACATGAAGCGCAGCGCCGCCGAAGTGCTGGAACTGCAGAAGAAGCTGGTGCCCGAACTGCGCCGCCGCGGCCTGCGCGTGCTGCCGGGGGGCGACTACGGTTTTCCCTTCAACCCGAACGGGCGCAACGCGCGCGATCTCGAGCTGTTCGTCAAGCTGTTCGGCTACACGCCGCAGGAAGCCCTGTCGGCGGCCACGCTGCTGGGCGGTGAGCTGATGGGCATGGGGGACGAGCTGGGTCAGGTCAAGCAGGGCTTCCTGGCCGACCTGCTGCTGGTCGATGGCGATCCAACCGCCGATGTGGCGATCCTGCAGGACCGCAAGCGCCTGCGTGCGATCATGAAGGACGGCCGCTTCCACAAGGATCCAGCGTTGGCGGCGCTGTGATGACGCTTCCGGAAATCGAACGAGCGATCCGCGCGGCGGGCCCGGTGATCGACCCGTCCGCCGCCAAGGCGCTGTATGCGCCGCTGCTGGCCGGTATGCCTCGCGGCGGGGAAGTGGTCACGGATATCGCCTATGGCAGCGATGAGCGGCATCGGCTCGATGTCTACCGGCCTGTCGGCGCACGCGAACCCGCGCCGGTGGTGGTGTTCCTGCACGGCGGAGGCTTCATCCGCGGCGACAAGGGCGACCGCGCCGCGGTCGGCCATTACTTCTCGCGTCACGGCGTGCTCGCGGTTCTGCCAAACTACCGCCTCGGACCGCGCCACCGCTGGCCAGCCGGGGCCGAGGACGCAGCCTCCGTGTTGGCGTGGGCACGCGCCCATGTCGCGTCGTACGGCGGGAATCCTGAACACATCGTGATGGCAGGTGAATCGGCGGGCGCGGCCCATGTCGCGGCGGCAATTCTGGTCAAGCGCTTCCATCCCACCGAGGGCCTGGAGATCGCGGGCGCCTTCCTCGCGTCCGGCGTCTACAACGCGCAGCTCGAACTGCTGGCGCGCCGCCAGCTCGGTATCGCCACGCCGGACCCGCGCAACGAAGCGTATTTTGGCCCGGATTTCGACGCCTATCCGCGCATGTCCACGGTCGAACTAGTGGACGCTGCGCCGTTCCCGCTTGCGATCACCTACGCCGAGCTGGATCCCGTGCAGATGCAGGCGCAGGCAGGTGAACTGTTCGCACGCCTCGTCACCTGTCACGGCTTCCAGCCGCGCATCGCGATGATCCGCAATCACAACCACCTTAGCCAGGTGTACTCGATCAACAGCGGCGACGAATCGCTGTCAGGCCCGCTGCTCGACTTCGTGCGCACCCCCCGGGTCTAGCCCCAAAGCCGCCATGAACCGCTCCGCGCCGCGTGCGGAGCCGGTCTATTTATGGTGACAGCCACTAAAAAAGAAAATAAAGTAAGGATAAAAAGGGCGGAAGCCTTACGATAACTTGGAGACAACGGATGCGATTCAACCGTCTGGACTTGAATCTGCTGCTGGCGCTCGATGCTTTGCTCGACGAGCAGAACATCACGCGGGCGGCGGCGCGCGTGAACGTGAGCCAGTCCGCGATGAGCGGCATGCTGGCGCGCCTGCGCGAATTTTTCGAGGACGACCTGCTGGCCGCGGTCGGCCGCAACATGGAACTGACGGTGCTCGGCCGCCAGCTGGCGGGGCCGGTGCACGACCTGATCCTGCACGTGCACGCCACGGTGGGCATCCGCGTCAACTTCGATCCGGCGCGCGAGACGCGCACGATGAAGATCATGGTATCGGATTACGCTACTGAAGTCTTCCTGAACCAGGTGGTGGCGCGGGTGCTGCGCGACGCGCCAAATATGACGCTGGAGCTGGTGCCGCTGGCCGACGACGCCGCCGAAAAGCTGCGCCGTGGCGAGAACGATTTCCTGATCATTCCGCGCCACTTCCTCGATACCGAGCATCCGCAGCGGCAGCTGTTCGAGGACCACTACTGCGCCGTGCTCTGGGAGGGCAATACCCAGGTGGGCGACGTGCTCGATGCCGCGACCTACGAGCGCATGGCCCACATCGCGCCGATGCTGGGCCGACCGCGCTCGCCGACGATGGAAGAATTGCTGCTGCGGGCGCGCGACGTCAAGCGCAATATCCGCGTCATCACTTGCGATTTTTCGAGCATGGCCACCGCGCTGGTTGGCACCGACCTCGTGGCGACCATGCACACGCGGCTCGCTCTGGCTTGCGCGCGGCGGCTGCCGATCCGTGTGCTGCCGCTGCCGTACAACCTTCCGCCGCTGGCGGAATGCCTGCAATGGCACCGGTTCCAGGAGAACGACCCCTGCCACATCTGGCTGCGCGGGATCATGCTGGAAATCGCGCGTGGATTGCCGTCGAATGAAGAACTGCCGATGGCGCCGCTGAGTGCCAATGCCATCAATACCGGACGGTCGGTGGCTGGCGTCACGATGCGATAAGAACGAAAGAGAGAACGTCGTTCCCGCGCAGGCGGGAACGACGGTTTGAGGCTAAGGGTTTACGCAGTGGCGTCCTGCGCCTCGACCATCACCGGACAGCCACGCGCCGCCAGGCGATTGATCGCATTCACCACAGCCAGCACCGACGCGGTGACGATGTTGGTGCTGATCCCCGCGCCGAAAGCGGAGCCGGCGATCCCCGGCCACGCCGCCTCGACGATCGCCAGCGCCTGTGCCTGCGCGCCCGCGCTGGTCGCACGTTCCTCGTAGTGATCGATACGGATCGGCAGTCCGAGCGCGTCGACGACAGCGGCGATCGGCCCGTTGCCGTTACCGGACAAACGATGATGCTGGCCACGGAAGGAGACATCGAGCTCGATGCTCTGGCCATCGTCGTCCAGGCGGTGGCCGTAATACACCAGGGTCGCGCCCTCGCTTTGCGTCTGCAGATAGGTGTCGGAGAAAATCGTCCACAACTGCTGGCCGCTGATTTCGCTCTCGCTGGCGTCGGCATGCTGCTGTACCACCGAACTGAATTCGACCTGCATCCGGCGCGGCATCTGGATGCCGCGTTCGCGTTCGAGCAAGTAGGTGATGCCACCTTTGCCGGACTGGCTGTTCACGCGGATCAGGCTATCGTAGGTTCGCCCGATATCGGCCGGATCGATCGGCAGGTAGGGCACTTCCCAGACACCGTTCGGATCGCGCGCCGCGAAGCCTTTCTTGATCGCGTCCTGGTGCGAACCGGAGAACGCGGTAAAGACAAGGTCGCCCACATAAGGATGGCGCGGATGGATCGGCAAGCCGGTGCATTCCTCTGCGATGCGGGCGATGCCGTTGATGTCCGAGAAGTCCAGCTTGGGATGGACGCCTTGCGTGTAGAGGTTGAGCGCCAGGGTGACGATGTCCACGTTGCCACTGCGCTCGCCGTTCCCGAACAGGCAGCCCTCGACCCGCTGCGCGCCGGCCATCATCGCCAGTTCGGCGGCGGCCACGCCGGTGCCACGGTCATTGTGCGGATGCACGCAGAGGATGACGTGCTCGCGCGGCGTGAGGTGACGGTGCATCCACTCGATCTGGTCCGCGAACACATTCGGCGTCGCGTTTTCGACGGTGGT
This sequence comes from Massilia terrae, assembly GCF_024753145.1. Taxonomy (GTDB): domain Bacteria; phylum Pseudomonadota; class Gammaproteobacteria; order Burkholderiales; family Burkholderiaceae_D; genus Telluria; species Telluria terrae. Next base: position 414,328 of record NZ_JANUGU010000001.1, read on the forward strand.
CGGAAGGTTGATGATGATGTCGCGTCCCGGACCGGTGCCCCATGCCTCGATCGCGGCCTGGCAGGCCTGCAGCGACACGTCCAGCTCCGTCATGCTGAAGCATTCCGGCGAATACTGCAGGGTCCAGCGCGTCTCAGGCCGCGCATCCGTCAGCTCTTTTACGTAACGGACGTGGCGGTCGATAAAGGCCACCATTTCGGGCACCGTCATGCCGAACACCACTTCGCGCCACACCGGCGCGGTCGCGTTATAGATGTGGACGATGGCGCTGTGCGCTCCCTTCACGGCGTCGACCGTCTTTTCGATCAGGTCGGTGCGCGACTGGGTGATGACCATCAGCGTCACGTCGTCCGGCACGAGGTCCTCGTCGATCAGGCGGCGCACGAAGTCGTAGTCGATCTGCGAAGCGGAGGGGAAACCGACCTCGATTTCCTTGAAGCCGATCCGCACCAGCTCCTGGAACATGCGCACCTTGCGTTCGACGTTCATCGGCTCGAACAGGGCCTGGTTGCCGTCGCGCAGATCGGTGGACAGCCAGGTCGGCGGCGACGAAATGACCTTGGACGGCCATTGGCGGTCTTCGAGCCGGACAGGGGAAATGGGACGGTACTTGCGGGACGGTTCTTGAATCATCTGGAGCTCCACGTTCGGTGCCGGCGCTCTGGCGCCAGCCGGTTAAAACACACTTGGGCTCCCCCTTCTCGCGCTGCGGCAGGGCAGGCGCGGGTACGTGGGCCGGGATCAGGGGGGAGTTGGGTGCGTTACCGCGGTAGCAACGGATGGGTGGCAAACGCGAACAGACCCCGGCCAAGTGTCAGACTTAGCAGTAGGTCTAGCTTTAGCAGTTGCGTTTGGTTTGCCATGTGCGATGAATATAACACAGGTGTTGGCGTTAAGTGTTGAAATTGGCACGTCATTCCCGCGGAATCGGGAATCCCATTTTGCGAGCGTGCTGCTTTGGTCGAATGATGTGGCGCGCATCGAAAATGGGGTTCCCGCTTTCGCGGGAACGACGGTATCTAGACTTAAGCTGGCTGGTACACGGCTCCAATGCCGCCGGAAGTGAAGGTGGTGGCGCTGACCAGCCGCAGGTCTGCCGGCTTATGCAGGCCGGCGAAAAGCCCTTTGCCCTGGCCCAGCACGACCGGATGAATCGCCAACCGGTATTCGTCAATGAGTCCGGCCGCGGCGAGGCTTTGCGCGAACAGCGCGCCGCCGTGGGCAAGGAGGTAGTTCCCCGGCTGTTCCTTCAGGCTGCGGATCTCATCGGCCAGCTCGCCGCTTGCTATCGTGGGATCGGCCCAGGACAGCAGGACTTCTTCCGTCGGCGTGACGCCGCGCTGCTGCCCACGGTCCGCCTTTGCATCGGCCAGCGCGCGGGTGACGCCTGCGACGTGCGCGCCGTCCTTGCCATTCCTCGAAAAGACGATCTTCGGAATGTCGTTCATCGCCGCCGTGAACGGTGTGTCTGAAAACGGCCAGAACGCCGCCATGTCGGCATAGGTCCGGCTTCCCATCAGGTGCGCATCGGCTTCGCGCAGGATGTTGACGACCCACGCCCTCGAATCGTCGGACGAGGTCCTGAATATCCAATCGATCTCGTTGTTCGGTCCGCACACAAAGCCGTCCAGCGAGACGGACATTTTCAATACCAGTTTTCTCATTTCTTCCCTCCGTGGTTTGCCGGTAAACGATACCAGTTTGCTGGCGTCTACCGGTAGACGAACGGGGGGAGGCTAATTCGACATTTCGGCCAAAAAAATATTCACAGTCCGTCGTTCCCGCAGATTAGTCCAGGGTCACGCCCATCAGCCCGATCACCACGTCGTTGGCCAGCGCGCGCACGGTCAGGCTCTTGAGCGTGCGTGACGAATCCAGTGGCAGCTCCAGCACGCTGGCCGCGCCGCCGTCGATGTGGCCACGTCCGGCGCCCTTGAACGTGGCCGGATCCGGCACATGCACCCGGGCAGTCTTCAGGTCGACGCGCACCGGCAGCTTGCCGCACAACGGGAACTGGAAGTCATCGACGAAGTAGTCCTGCTCGATCGGCCACCAGTTGTCCGGATTGCGCAACGCGAGTCGCGACTGGCTGCCATCGGTATAAGTCACCATCACCTCGCCATTGTCGAAGCGGCTCTGCATGAAGTTGGTCGAACCGGCCATCAGCAGGAAGGCGCGGCCGGCTTGTCCGCTGAGCGGCAGCGTGACTTCGCGCGGGTAGTTGTCCCACTGCGAGGTGAAGACGACGTTCTGCGCCCAGCTTCCGGATGGCGTCGCGAAGCTCAGGCCATTCGGCAGCGACAGCGTGCCGCCCAGCGCGCGCAGGCCGGCATCGTCGATGGAAGGCAGTTCGTCGACGTGGCCCGCCCATGCGCCGATGCCCTGGCTGGGCAGGGACAGCGTCACCTTGGGCGGGCGCGGCGACAGGTATTTGCCCTGCTTGAAGATCGCGCTCACGCGGTCGTTGAACCAGGGCTGCAGGTCGACCTGGCGCGAGCCGATCGGCGCACCTTTGGTCCAGTCCGGGCCTTCGAGCTTGCAGGAAGCCTGAACCGGCTCCTGTGGCGCAAGCTCCCACCAGCGAAAGTCGCCTTGGTGGACCATGCGGAACCCCGGATGCCCGGCCGCGCTTTCGACCGATGAAGCATTCGCTCCGATCGCCGCGCCACGCCACGTGATCTCGATGTCGGCCTGCCGCGCGAACGGCAGGTCGAGATGCAGGCGCGGTGCGCCGACCGCATCGTCGTCGGCCTTCCACTTCACCGGTTTGCCATCGACCAGCACGCTGTCGACCTGCGCCTGGCGTGCCGGCAGGTCCAGCACCAGCCGCGTGAAGCGCGCGCTTTGCTGGGCGACGGTCCAGCGCTCGCGCATGCCGTCGCGCCGGTACGCGATGTTCAGGTCCGGGTGGGAGAGGCTCGCATGATCCCAGTCGGGCGGCAGGCCAGGCCGGATTGCCAGCACGCCCGCCAGCGCATCCGGACGCACGCCGAACAAGCCTTCGACCAGCGCGCGGGCCATCACGCCCGAACCGTCCGCGAAATCGCGCTGGGCCTCGCGCCGGTACACGTCCAGGTAGTTCATCGTGCCGATATTGCCCGGGCTGATGCCCATGTAGAGGCTGGCCAGCAGCGCACCCTTGGCCAGGTCGTATGCGGTCTCCGCGCGTCCGGCCTTCCAGTAGGCCAGGGCCGTGTGCAGGTTCTCGTCCATGACCACGTTGTTGATCGACCAGGAGTAGGGCATCCAGTCGCTCGATGGCAGGACATGATAGGGCCTGTCGGCGGGCACGCCGGGGCCGCGCACCGGGATCGGGCGCAGGTGCCGGTCCAGGTCGGACGCCATGCGCGCAGCCTCGAATGCCGTCGGGACGCCGGAATCGATGGTCTGGTAGAAGGTCCACAACGCGTAGCTCGGGTGCAGCGACTGCTTGCCGAGCAGGTCGCGGTATTCGGCGAAGGCGCCGGTTTGCGGCATCCACAGCTGCTCGTGCATGCCGCGCCGGATCGCGTCGGCCTCGGCCTGGTAGGGCGCGGGATCCTTGCCGATCATGCGTGCGATCCGCGCCGCCATCTCGTTCTGCCAGGCGTTGTAGGCCGAGGTGTGGGCGACGCCGCCGCCGTTGTAGTACAGGTCGTCGCTGGCCCAGATCGCCGCGTAGGCGTCGTACAGCGGCAAGCGGCCTGGCCCAAACTCGCGCCGGAACAGGCGCCGTTCCCATGCCAGGTGACGCTCCAGCACCGGCCAGACCGCCATCGCATACGCCTTGTCGCCGGTCCATAGCAGGTGGCGCAGCAAGGCGTCGATGAACACGAGGTTCATGTCGTAGTGCGAATTGCTCAGGTCCCCGTTCGAATGCAGCCCCGCCTCGTTGCGGGCCAGGTTGGACTTGGCGTCGGCGGACGGAGCCCGGGCCGGGATTGCGGAAGTATTCTGGCGCCCGGTCCAGGCGTCGAAGTTGCGGCGCGCGCGGTCGTGCCAGCCGAGCGCGTCGAGCGCGTACGGGCCGCGCCAGCCGAGCAGCTTGGTGCGCCAGGCGACCGCGCCGTGCATGATCGCGCCCTGGTCGTCGTCCCATACCGCATCGGCGGCGACGTTGAGCGCGCCCATTGCCGCGTTCAGCCAGGGATCGGGCGTGTCGATGCGCACGCGCTGGCGCAGCTGCTCGAAATGATCGCGTGCTTCGGCGTAGCGCTGGGCGAGTTCGGATGGTGCGAAGCGCGGCAGCAGCTTCGCGGGGACCGCGCTGGTTTGCGCGCCGGCTTCGCGATAGACGGCCAGCTCGCCTGCCTGGCCGCGCGCCATCACTTGCAGCGCGAGATGCACCGGCCGGTCTGATAGCGGCAGCCGCCCCACGACCACGTTCGTGCGGCTGCTCTCATCAGCAGCCAAAAGCGCAGCCAGCTCATTCCAGCGGTCGGCGTCGGCGCGCTGCCACGCCACCGGCGCATCCGCGGTCGCGCTGATGGTCGCGTGCTTGCCCGCCGCGAGGAATCCGTGGTCGACTAGCTCGATGCGCGTATCGCGTGCGAAGTCCGGCGTGAACTGGAAGTACTCGCCGATGGGCACCCGTTCGGTGCCGATGTCGCCGCCGCGCTTGCCGCGTTCTCCATTGCCCGGGCCGAAAGCGAACACCAGTTCGGTCGCGGGCGGCAGTTGCGTGCCGCGCACCTCCAGCTCCAGGCCTTCGGTGGCGGCGAGCGCAATGGCGGCGACTTCGATCCGTCCCTGTGGCCCCAGCAGCGGGTCGGCGATCTCGTAATGCATTTCGCCCGGACGATAGCGCGTCACCACCGTGCGCGCCGCATGCAGCCAGGTGACGCCGGCCGGTGTGCGCAGGCCGAGCCGCAGGTTGCCGCCTCGCCCCGGCAGATAGAGCGAGAACTCCGGCTTGTCTCCGGCGTCGACGCGGAAGGCCGTGTTGCCACCGTAGAGCGGCCGGTTGAAGAACTCGGCGCCGTTCTCGATCACGAAGTCCGCGCCCTCGGGCCGGTAGCGCAGCGGACGGTCGATATTGCCCTGCAGGTTGGGGCGCAGCGCCGAGGCCTCCAGCTTTACGGTTTCCGCCGCCTGGGCAAACGTGCCGGGGCCGAATTGGAAGAGGAGAGCGATGAGAAACGGAATTCGTCGGAGCATTTGGAGCTGGGCAATTTTTGCAACAAGGCACGCTAGCGCAAAAACAAGCCGTCGTCCACGCCGCTGTAAAAAACGGTCATTGGCGTGATTAATGCGTCCGTCGGTCGCGGATTTTTGTCCGTTGTTCGTCTCCGGCAACGCTGGCTGGGCTCAATTTGGGGTGCTGTTTCCAGGCGCTAAACTGCGCCTGCGTTCGTCGACGCGCTCCGGCTGGGCGGCCCGCAATCCCTGCGGACAGCGCGCAGCGAAGCTTTCGATGAGGTGGGCCTGCACTCCGCTCAGCCTGAGGTAATTGGTGGCCGCGTGCAGGTCGAAGGCGCGTGCTGTCAGCGCGGCAAGGTCCACGCGCTCGGCGGTTGCGCGGTCGGACCGGCGTTGATGTTGCTGGCGGTGATCGTCTTTGAATTTCATGCGCCCCAGTTTCGAGCAGATCCCAATGCCAGTCCGTGTGGGCGCGAACGTAGCGCGATACGCGGCGACGTTCGGACATGTTTATCGCTAGTATGGGGACCGCTTTTTCGCAGAAGGAGTGTTCCCATGGATACTGCCAATCCGCAAATTGAACAGTACGACACCGCGGCGATCATGGGCGGGCTGTATGGCGACGGCATCATTGGCCTGAAGGGCGCTTTCACGCGCGGCTTTGTTGCGCAGCTGCGCGAGGATATCGATGTGCTGTTCGATGAGGCGCGGCGCCAGCCGGGCGGGGCGCTGGCGCGTGGGCCGAATCGCTACTATGTCGAGATTCATCCCGAACGGTTGCGCGGCTTCCTCGACATTATTTCGCATCCCTGGGTGGTCGCGGTGTGCAGGGCGGTGCTGGGACCGGACTACAAGATTGTCGAGGCAGGCTTTGATGTGCCGGGGCCGGGCGCGATGAATCAGCCCTGGCACCGGGACTTCCCCGCGCCGCCCGCCACGCTCGTCGGGCGCCGGCTCGATTCGCTTGCCTTCAATATCACGACGGTGGATGTGACCGAGGACATCGGCCCGTTCGAGATCGCTACCGGCACGCAGTGGGATACGCTGGAGGGCGGCGACCCGATGTTCCCGGCGCGCGAGTTATGGCCGCGCTACGCCGCGCGCGCCCAGCGCAAGTATCCGCAGATGGGCGATATTTCGACACGTTCGGCGCTGACGATTCATCGTGGTACGGCCAACCATTCGGACAAGTCGCGGCCGGTATTCGTGCTGGGCGTGGATGCGCCGGACGGCACCAACGCGGACAAGCACGATTTGCAGCTGACCCGCGCGTATTACGACAGCCTACCGGAAGAGCAGCGGCGCCATATCACCTGCCGGGTGGTCGACAGCCTGACGCCGATCGTGCAGGCGCATGCGATCGAGGGGTTGAAGATGGGGATGGAGTGAGCGCCTGGCGCTCACCTTGATCGTCGTTCCCGCGCACGCGGGAACGACGGCCTCATGGAGCTTATTGATGCTCGCCGTAGTTCGGCAGCTGGTCCGCCGGCATGTAGTGGTAGGTGCGCAGTTTGTACTGGACCTTGACGTGGGGGTTGGTCAGCAGGCGGATCATCTCGGCGCCGGCCAGCAGGGTCGGTCCGTAGCCGTGCAGCGCGTCGGCGCTGGTCGGGCGGGCGTAGTAGTAGGCCTGGTCGGACGCAAACGTGGTGCCCACGCAAGTGCCTTCCACCTGGCCGCGCGCGTTGATGCGGGTGGTCAGGCCCTGCCAACCGGCCTGCGCGATTGAACCATAGGTCGTCGGGCTGATCCAGCCTTCATTGATCGCGTGCGCGAACACGTACACATAGATCGCGCTGGCCGAGGTCTCCAGGTAGGAGTCCGAACGGTCCAGCATCTGGTGCCACAGCCCGGCGCCGGACTGCAGTTCGGCGATGCCTTTCAGCGTCTTGCGCAGCTGCGCCAGCACCAGCGGATAGCCGGGATGGTCCTTCGGCAGCACGTCCAGCAGGTCCGACATCGACAGCACCGCCCAGCCATTGGCGCGCGCCCAGTAGAAGCGCGGCGCGTCCGGGTTGTTGGCGTTCCAGCCGTGGGTGTAGATGCCGAGCTTGTCGTTGTACAGGTACTTGGTGAAGTTCAGGACGTTGTTGACGGCGTCGTCGAAGTACTTGCGCTCGCCCGTCAGGTGTCCGGTCTCGGCCAGCGCCGGGATCCCCATGTACATGTCGTCGGCCCACAGCGACCACGCGGCCGGGCGGTTGCGCGCCAGCGTGCCGTCCTGCAGGCGCACCTGCTTGTTGGCGACCCAGTCGCTGCAGGTGGTGATGACCGGCGAGAGGTCCGGGCCGATCTTCGCGAAGCGGGCGCGGATCATGGCCGCGCACATCGAGCCGGAATCGTCCAGCGAGGCCGGCGCCAGCAGGCGCGAGAAGCTGTTGGCTTTTTCGAGACCGAACTGCGCCTGCTGGGCCTTGAAGTAGGGACGCATGCGGCCGATGAAGTCGAAGTGACGCTCGGTCATCGCGGTGAAGCGCGCATCGCCGGTGATTTGTCGCGCCTTGATCAGGCCCGCGTGCACCACGCCCATTTCGTAGGAAGTGAAGCTGAAGTCGCCCTTGGCCGGCGAGACGACGGCGTCCGCCACCGGTTTTTCGAGGTTGGCGATGGGCTGGCCGGTCTTCGAGCTGATCACGCGGGTCGGCGTGGCCTGGTCGAGGTAATCGCGCACGCGCATCAGCGAGTCGGTGATTTCGGCCACCGTCGGCATCTTGTACGGGATCGGGTAAGTGCCCTCGCCGACGTCGCGCGGGTTCTTGTTGTCGGGGTTCCGGTAGGGGCCATCCGCAAAGGCGGCATTGGCGGCTAGGGCCAGCGCGGCGGCGGCAATTGGCAATATGAATCGGCGGCTCAAAGGAGTCCTCTGCGGTCAGGTTGGAGTGGGTCGAGCTTGAATGATGCCTCAACCCGGCGGCGCCGGGTTGTCAAAACGGTGAGCAAAACGGGCCCGCGCGGGGCCCGTCATGCATGTCATCGCGCTTCGGCCACCGCCAGCGCCGTCATGTTGACGATGCGCCGCACCGTCGCGCTCGGGCTCAGGATGTGCACCGATTTCGCCGCGCCCAGCAGGATCGGGCCGACCGTCACGCCCTTGCCCGACGAGACCTTGAGCACGTTGAAGGTGATGTTGGCCGCGTCCAGCGAGGGCATCACCAGCAGGTTGGCGTTGCCGCCGAAGCCGCCGTTGTGCTGGTAGATGGCGCGGATGTCCTCCGACAGCGCGGCATCGCCCTGGATTTCACCGATCACCTGCAGCTCCGGCGCCGTTTGCTGGAGCAGGGCGTGCGCCGCGCGCATGCGCTGGGCCGACGGCCGGCTGGACGAACCGAAGATCGAATGCGATAGCAGCGCCGCCTTCGGCTCCAGGCCGAAGTGGCGGATCTCGGTCGCGGCCAGCCTGGTGATCGCCGCCAGCTCCTCGGCGCTCGGCGTGTCGTTGACGTAGGTGTCGGTGATGAACAGGGTCATCTTGTCCAGCACCAGCGCGTTCATCGCGGCCAGCGCGCCGGCGCCGGGCGCCATGCCGATTTCCTTCTTCACGTGCTCCAGGTGGTCGTCGTAACTGCCGGTCATGCCGCAGATGAGGGTGTCCACTTCGCCCGCGTTGAGCATGCGCGTGCCCTGCAGGGTGGTGTCCAGCTCCGCCTCGACCAGGGTGTAGTCGGTGCCGCGCTTCAGGCGCAGGCCGGACTGGCGGATCGCGGCCTCGATTTCCGCCGCGTGGCCGATCAGCACCGGCTTGGCGATGCCTTCGTCGACCACGGTCTGCACTGCGCGCAGCACACGCTGGTTGCTGCCGTCGGTGTAGGCCACGCGCTTGGGATTGGCCTTGGCCTTGGCGAACACGGGCTTCATGAAAAAGCCGGTGTGGTAGACCATTTCGCCCAGCTTGTCGCGGTAGGCGGCCATGTCGGCGATCGGGCGCGTGGCGACACCGGAGTCGGCCGCCGCTTGCGCCACCGCCGGCGCGATCGTGGCCATCAGGCGCGGGTCGAACGGTTTCGGGATGATGTAGTCGGGGCCGAAGCTCAGGTCCTGGCCGGCGTAGGCCGCGGCCACGGCGTCGTTGGCTTCCGCTTCGGCCAGCGCGGCGATCGCACTCACGCAGGCCAGTTTCATCTCCTCGGTGATGCGGGTCGCGCCGCAATCGAGGGCGCCGCGGAAGATGTAGGGGAAGCACAGCACGTTGTTGACCTGGTTCGGATAGTCCGAACGGCCGGTGGCGACGATGCAGTCCGGGCGCGCGGCCTTCGCCACTTCCGGGCGGATTTCCGGTTCCGGGTTGGCCAGCGCCAGGATCACCGGACGCTCGGCCATGGTCTGCACCATCGGACCGGTCAGCACGCCTGCGGTGGAGCAGCCGAGGAAGACGTCGGCGCCCTTGACGATGTCGGCCAGGGTGCGGGCATCGGTCTGCTGCGCGTAGCGGGCCTTGTTGGCTTCCATCTTGGCGTCGCGGCCCTGCCAGATCACGCCCTTCGAATCGGCGACGTAGACGTTCTTCTGGTTGACGCCCAGGCTCACCATCATGTCGAGGCAGGCGATGGCCGCCGCACCGGCGCCGGAGGCGACCAGCTTCACCTGGCCGATGTCCTTGCCCACCACCTTGAGCGCGTTGATCAGCGCGGCGCTGGAAATGATGGCGGTGCCGTGCTGGTCGTCGTGGAAGACGGGGATGTTCATGCGCTCGCGCAGCTGCTTCTCGATGTAGAAGCACTCGGGCGCCTTGATGTCTTCGAGGTTGATGCCGCCCACCGTCGGTTCCAGCATCGCGATGGCCTCGACCAGCTTGTCCGGATCGTTCTCGGCCAGTTCGAGGTCGAACACGTCGACGCCGGCGAATTTCTTGAACAGGCAGCCCTTGCCCTCCATCACCGGCTTCGATGCCAGCGGACCGATATTGCCCAGGCCCAGCACGGCGGTGCCGTTGCTGATCACCGCGACCAGGTTGCCGCGCGAAGTGTATTCGGCGGCGGTGGCGGGATCGGCGGCGATTTCCTCGCAGGCGTAGGCCACGCCCGGCGAATAGGCCAGCGACAGGTCGCGCTGGTTCGACAGGGGCTTGGTGGCGACCACTTCGATCTTGCCGCGCACGGGGCTGCGGTGGTATTCCAGCGCGTCGGCGCGCAGCTGGGTGTCTTTTGCTTCGTTCAGGTTGCTTTCGGTGCTCATGGGTCCTCCGGCCATTGGTGGCGATAGGAAAGCCGCCGCGCGGCCTGCGCGGGCGGCGTATGGTTGTGCTGGATGGGATGCGATGATCCCGCGATTATGCGGCGGCCGGCGTGAGCGGCGCGCCCCGGATGCGTTCGCACGCGGGGCGGCGGCAAGCAGGCCGCCAGTGGTTTCTCAGCCGGTCAGCTTCTCGTTATGCAGCTTGCCGCCGATCTTCACATTGCACAGCGTGATGTCGCTCGCGTTGTGGATGAACCATGGCGCCTCGCCATTGACCGGCGTGCCGAAATCGCAGTCGGTGATCGTCACATCGGTGACGGGGAGGACCTTGGCGCCCGCCGGACCGTTGTAGCTTGTGGCCACGGGTCCGACGACAACGAATGCTTGGTAGCAGGAGTAGCTGCCCTTGCTGGTCTTGACGTCGCTGACCTTGACGTCGGAAATATGGATGTTCGACACCTCCGGTGGCCGGCTGCGCACCAGGTCGAATGCGGGGCTGTAGTCGCAGTCGAAGGTGATGACGGCGCCGCCGCCGGTGGAGGCCGTGTTGGCCGGCACCGGGCCGCCCGGCAGGGGCTTGTAGAAGCCGGGCTTGAGGCGCACGCCGTTGGGCAGCTTCAAGTCGCGCACGTAGAAGTGGCGCAGGAAACCGCCGCGGTTCATGTTCGTCTTCAGGCGGATCGCCGTATTGACGGGATCGGTGGCCCAGTGGGCGTTGCGCACTTCGAGGTGCTGGGCGTACACGTGCTCGATGCCGGCCGACATTTCGCTGCCCAGGGTCACGGCGCCGTGGCCGCTGTTCATGATGCAGTTCTGGATCACGACGTTGCGGGTTGGACCGTATTGCGTGTCCTTGTTCTTGCCGGCCTTGATTGCGATGCAGTCGTCGCCGGTGTTGAACAGGCAGCCTTCCAGCAGCAGGGTATCGCAGGATTCAGGGTCGAAGCCGTCCGTGTTGGGGCCGACGCTTTCCATGCGCACCTTGTTGCAATGGACGCGGCGCGAATTGATCGGGTGGTGGATCCAGCACGGCGTGCTGATCACCTGGTAGCCCTGCATCAACGCGTCTTCGCAGTCGACGAAGGAAATCATCGACGGGCGCAGGTAATGGCCGAGGCCGAAAGCGCGCTTCTGCACCGGCACGCCGGCTTCGGACAGCGCGGGCAGGAACTTCTCGTCGCTGCGCCAGTTCGCCTGGTTGCCCTGGATGCGGGCGAGGGCGGCAGCGTCCAGGTTCGGCGCCAGCGCGGCCAGCGATTCCGGATTGGCCGGGTTGGTCACGCCCTGGTGCATGGCGCCAGGCTGGGCGCCTTTCGGATTCATGCCCCACCAGCAGCCGCCGCTGCCGTCTTCGAAGGGCACGCCGGCCTGGCCGTTGAGCACACTGGTCCAGTCCTCGCCGGTGATGGCGATGTTCTTCTGGCCGCGGGCGTACACCATCGGGCAGAAGTTCAGGCAGTCGTTGCCCTGCCAGCGCGCCAGCACCAGCTTGCCGTTGGGGCCGCAGTCGACATCGCCGTCGCGGGCGAAATCCTTGGGGTTGGCGCTGAACAGCACCTGCGCGCCGGCCGCCAGGTGCACGTGCACGTTCGACAGCAGCACGATCGGGCCCTTGCAGTACCAGTTTCCGGCCGGGATGACGACGCGCCCGCCGCCGGCCTTGCTGGCGGCGGCGATGGCGGCGCGGATCGCCGGATAGCTGTCGTGTGAGCCGGGCACCGGCGTATCGACTTCACCTTTTTCTTCGATGGTCACGAAGCCCTTCACCTTGTGCAGTTCGCAGGGCTTGGCGCCGAATTCTGTAATGACAAAGTCGCGCTTTGGGAACGCCAGCGGCTTGGCGAAGCCGTCGATGATCTGCTGGGCGCGGGCCCAAGGATCGGAGTTCTGGGCAAAGGAAAACATCGGCAAACCGCTGGCGGTGAGCGCCGCGCCGGCCTTGAGCAAGGAGCGGCGGCGCGGGGAATGGAAGGTGGTCATCTGCTGTTTTTCTGTGTTGCGTGGATTGGTATACAGACATTTATACAGCGAAATGAAGATGTAGGAATCCTACAGTGAGAGAAAATGCCTGACCACCGGCTTGCCCGGCCCGCGGTGAAAGCGCGCCACCTGCTCCTGCACGTCGGCGTCCGCCAGCGAGACGCGCTGGTGCTGGCGCAGATGCTCGGCCCACGATTCGACCATGAACCATTCCAGCAGGCGCTCGGGATCGCTGCTGTCCTCGACCACGCCCCAGGTGTAGGCGCCGTCGCGCAGGCGTTCCAGCGACAGGCGCTTGATCGCTTCCAGGAAGGCCGCGCGGTCTTCCTGCCGGACGCAATACTCGACCTGCACCATCACCGGGCCGCGGTCATGCGCGACCGGCTCCGCGAGCTGGGGCTCGGGCCAGTGGCGCGAGGCTTGCAGGTCGGCTTCGCCGGCGGGCAGGCGCGCGCGGTGGAAGAGCAGGGCGACGACGGCCAGGCCGAGGGCGCTCGCCGCCAGCGTGTCGGGCACGCCGATCTGCTTGGCGACCAGGCCCCAGCCGAAGCTGCCGGCGGCCATCGCGCCATTGAATACGGTGAGGTAGACCGCCAGGCCGCGCCCGCGCACCCAGTTCGGCAGGATGGACTGGGCCACGCTGTTGAAAGTGGTCAGCGCCATGATCCAGCCGATGCCCAGCACCAGCAGCAAGGCCACCGCCAGCAATTTGGAGGGCGTAAAAACAAGCGCGGCCATGACGGCGGCGCTGAGCAGGGAGGCCAGCAGCACCAGGCCATCCGCGTTCATCCGTTGGCGCAGGCGCGGCATCGCCAGCGCCCCGGCCACCGCGCCGACGCCGACGGCGCCCAGCAGCACGCCATAGAAGCCCGCGGTCCCGCCGAGCATCTTGCGCGCCACCAGCGGCAACAGGGACCAGAGCGCGCTCGCGAACAGGAAGAACACGGCGGCGCGCAGCAGTACCCGGTGCATGTCGGTGCTGGCCCGGGTATAGCGCAGCCCGGCGCGGAAGGCACCGAGGAAGCTCTCCGACAGTCCGGTATCGGGCGTGGCCGGCCGCTTCCACCACAGTACGGCGGCGATCACGACGGCGTAGGTCAGCACATTGATGCCATAGCTGACGGCGGCGCCGAAGCTGGCGAGGATGACGCCGCCTGCGGCCGGGCCGATGGCGCGCGAAATATTGATGCCCAGGGAATTGAGCGCCACCGCGCCCTTGAGATCCTCGCGCGGCACCAGTTCCGGCACGATGGCCTGCCAGGTCGGCCCCGTCAGCGCGGCGCCGACGCCGCCGACGAAGGTCAGGGCGATCAGGTAGTCGACGGTCAGGGCATGGGTGGCCGACAGCAGCAGGAGGATGGCGCTCACTGCCGCCAGCTCAGCTGCACGAACACGAGGAAGCGCCGGCGGTCGAGAATGTCCGACAGCACGCCGGCGGGAATCGCCAGCAGGAAGATCGGCAGCGAGGCCGCGGTCTGGACCAGGGCCACTGCGGCCGGGCTGGCCGACAGGTCGGTCACCAGCCAGGCGCTGGCGACGTCGCGCATGAAGATGCCGATGTTGCCGAGCACGGCGGCGCCCCACAGCACGGCGAACGCCTGCTGGCGCAGCGGCGCGAAACTGCTGGCGGTGGAAGCGGTGCTGGATCCAGCCATGAATTCTCCCAGGTGTTGCCGGCTGACTGTACCAGCCGCTTTGGATCAGCGTCGCCGCCGTCAACCGCGGGAAGCGGAGGCGGCGGCGATGATGCGGCTTACCAGGGCAGCTCGTGCGGCTGCAGGTCGAAGACCAGCACTTCGGCCTTCTCGCCGTGATCGAAGCGCAGGCTGCCGGCGTTGCGGATGCGCGCGCCATCGCCTTCGGACAGGCGCTCGCCATTGACCTCGACGCTGCCGCGCGCCACGTGGACGTAGGCATGGCGTTCGGTCCCGACGTCCAGTGTCGCCGACTCGTCGCCGTCGAACAGGCCGGCGTAGACGCGGGCATCCTGGCGCACCGCCAGCGCACCGCCTTCGCCCTCCGGCGCGATGATCAGGCGCAGGCGGCCGCGCTTTTCGGCCTCTTCGAAGTGCACTTGCTGGTAGCGCGGTGCGGCGCCTTGCACGTTCGGCACGATCCAGATCTGCAGGAAGTGCACCCCTTCCTCCTTCGAGTGGTTGAATTCGCTGTGCTGCACGCCTTTGCCTGCGCTCATCATCTGCACATCGCCCGGAACGATCACCGAGCCGGTGCCCATCGAGTCCTTGTGCGCCAGCGCGCCTTCGAGCACGTAGGAGAAAATCTCCATGTCGCGGTGGCCGTGGGTGCCGAAGCCCTGGCCCGGCGCGACGCGGTCGTCATTGATGACCAGCAGGTCCGAGAAACCCTGCTGCTTCGGGTCGTGGTAATGGCCGAACGAGAAGGTGTGACGCGATTTCAGCCAGCCATGGTTGGCGTTGCCACGATGTTCGGCTTTGCGGATCTCAAGCATTTGTTTCTCCATATAGTTCGTTGCGATGGAAGAATTTTCGCGCGGATCAATGGGCGGTAGCTTGAATAGTTTGCCGCCATATCAGCGATAATTTCGAATATTCATTCAAGAGGATGCTTCGCCCGTGCTCAAACTCTCGCTGGAAGCCATCGAAATCGTCGACGCCATCGCGCGCCAGGGCTCGTTCGCCGCGGCGGCCGAGCGGCTGCACAAGGTGCCGTCGACCATTTCCTACGCCGTTGCCAAGCTCGAAGAACAGCTGGGCTTCGCGCTGTTCGTGCGCAACGGTCCGCGCGTCGTATTGACGCCGGCAGGGCAGGAAATGCTCAAGGAAGGGCGCTGGCTGCTGACCGCGGCCAGGCAGCTGGAGTCGCGCATGCGCAAGGTCGCCACCGGCTACGAGGCCGAATTGCGGCTGGTGCACGATTCGCTGATCCCGACCAGCGCCTTCAACGAAGACATCCGTGCCTTCGAAGAGCTCCGCTGCGGCACCCGCCTGCGCATCGGCACCGAGGCCATGACCGGCACCTGGGAAGTGCTGCGCGAGGGCCGTGCCGACCTGATCGTGGCGGCCGGCGAACCACCGCCCGGCGGCGGTTACAAGGCGGTGCCGGTGGGTAGCCTGGACTTCGTGTTCTGCGTGACGGCCTCGCATCCGCTGGTGCGGGTCGGGCGCACGCTCACGCGCGACGACCTGCTGGAGCACACCGCGATCGTGGTCGGCGACGGCGCGCGCTCGTCCACCGACCGTACCGTGGGCCTGCTGGACGGGCAGCACTGCATCACGGTGCCGGACATGCAGGCCAAGATCGCCTGCCAGACGGCCGGACTGGGCCACGGCTTCCTGCCGCGCGCCTGCGTGCGCGTGGAGCTGGAGCAGGGCGTGCTGGTGGAATTGCAGGTCGAGACCCCGCGCCCGCCCGAAACCTTCTGGCTGGCCTGGCGCACCGAGGCCATGGGCTCGGCGCTCAAGTGGTGGAGCGAGCGCCTGAACCGGCCGCTGCTGCCGGGGATCCTGCCGTATTGAAGTGCGCCTTCGTGATTTCGAGGAAGGCCTTGGTCAGCCGGCTCGGCTCGGACAGGGCCGAGGTCACGAATGAATACTCGTTGGTCAGCGTCGGCTCGAAGGGCAGCACGATGCCGCCCGCGCGCAGGTAGGGCGTGGCCAGCATCTCGTTGACCAGGGCGACGCCCAGCCCGCGCTCGGCCAGCGCGCAGGCCGAACCTACCGTGTGCGTTTCCAGCCGTACCTCGGGCCGCACGCCGGCGCGCGCGAACTCTGCTTCGATCTGGGCGCGCGAAGTTCGCCCCAGGCCAAGCAGGATCAGTGGATGGCCGCGCAGTTTTTGCGGCGTCAGCACGCGCTGGCTGCGCAGCGGGTGGCCGGCCGACAGCACGCACACGGTGGCGCTGGAGACGATGTGCTCGAAGTGGAGGTCGGTGCGGCCCAGCGGCAGCTTGACGAAGCCGCAGTCCGCCGCGCGGGTGGCGATCATCGCCTTGGAAGTCTCGATGCTGCGCGAATCGATCGACAGGTGCACGCGCGGAAAGCGCTCCAGGAAGGCGCTGACGATGTCCGGCAGCACGCCCTCGGAGAAGCTGGGCGGCGCCACCACTTTCAGCTGGCCGACGCGGTAGTCGCCGATGTCGCGGATCAGCGTGTAGACCCGCTCCACGCTGCCCATCGACTGGTCGACCTCGTCGAACAGCAGGATGCCATCCTGGGTCGGCACCAGCCTCCCGTGGTCGCGGAAGAACAGCTCGAAGCCGATCTGCTGCTCCAGCTGGGCCAGCATGCGGCTGACCGCCGGCTGGCTCATGCCCATGCGCCGCGCCGCTTCCGTGACCGAGCCGCTGGTGACGATCTCGTGGAAGGCGCGCAGGGACTTGAAGCTGATCTCGTCCCTCAGCTCGCCCACGCGCCCTCCTCAGGGAATGACCGGCAGGAGGATGGCCGACGGCCGCCCGTGTCCAACGAAAAGGCGATTGTGCGCGACCACCGGCTCCGACACTGTGCCCGCCGGCGCGCCGGTGTTGGGATTGACGTCGAAATGGGGGAAATTGCTGCTCGAGATGTCAATCCGGATGCGATGGCCCGCCGCGAACAGGTTACTGGTCGGGTAGGTCGGGATCTCGATCTGGTAGACGGCATCGGGTTCCAGCAGGGTCGGGTGTTCGAAGGAGTCGCGAAAGCGCATCCGCAGTATGCCATGCGTTAAATTTATGGCGCAACCTTCGGGGTAGTCCGCGCTCGGCGGGTAGACGTCCAGCAGCTTGATGGTGAAGTCGGTGTCGAGCGCGGACGAGGACACCCACAGCCGGGCCACGAGCTGGCCGGTGACCTCGACCGCTTCAGCCAAGGGTGCGGTCTGGAACACCAGCACGTCGGGACGGTCCGCCAGCGGGCCGAATGGCGCCTTGGCGCCGAAGATGGCGGGCGTGGTGCGCTGGTCGTAAGCGCCGGCGAACATCACAGGCGCGCCGGAGGCGATGGCGCCGCCGATGGTGGGCACCGGGTCGCGCGGATCGAAATCGTATTCCAGCGCCTCGCACTCGGCTTGCGGCAGCAGCGCGGCCAGGCTGCCGTCGCCGTGCAGGTGCATCACCGTATGCGTGGTGGAGGGAGGCGGCCAGTCCGCCTCGTCGCGCCAATGCCCGCCGTGCTGCAGGCGGCCATTGGCATCCTTGCGGCCGCTGCCGCCGCCCATGACGAAGATCTTCACGGGCTGCGGCAGGTAGTCGGGCGCGCTGTCGTCGCCGCGCAGGTGGCGGTCGAACCAGGCCTGGCGGAGGGCGGTGTAGTCGGGCGCGATATTGTCGTCGAGGGTGGCGGCGGGGCCGAAGTCGACGTCGCCGGCGAAGGTGACGGAACGCTGGCCGTGGGTCCACGGTCCAAGCACCAGCTTCACCGGCGAACGCTTCAGGCGCGCCAGGCCGGCATAGTTCTCGACCGCGGTCAGCGCGTAGGGATCGAACCAGCTGGACATATGCACCATCGGCACGTCGGCCCACTCGGCATAGTGGGCGCGGGCGCACAGGGCGGGGCTTTTCCAGCATTCGTCGAACACCTCGCTGCGCCACTGCTGCAGCACGTACTGCTCATATTCCGGCGCGGCCGCAAGCGGGGAATGGCCTTCGGACCATGGCGTCACGCCGATCCAGTCGCGGATATCCTGCGCGTCCAGCGCCGCCTTGCGCGCCGGGTCGGCGGCTGTGGCCCGCGCCAGCCGGGCGTGCTTGACCGCCCAGGTCAGCTGCTTGAGCTCGAAGGCGCCGCCCTGGCGGATGCCGCTGTGGAAGGCGCTGGAAAAGCCGCCCGAGTCGAGGAACATGGCGGACAGTCCGCGCGGCGCCAGTGCGGCCATCGCGCTTTGCACGTGGGCGCCGTAGGACAGGCCGAAGCTGCCGATGCGGCCGTTGCACCAGGGCTGGCGCATCAGCCAGTCGATGGTGTCGGCGCCGTCTTCGCTTTCGTTGACGTATTTGGTGAAGCCGCCTTCGGAGGCGTAGCGGCCGCGGCAATCCTGGACCACCACCACGTAGCCGGCACGCGCGAACATGGCCGCGATCTCCGGCTTGGAGCGTGCGGCGGGATCGGCCTTGCTGCGGTCGCCATGGTTGGTGCCCAGCTTGTTGTAGGGCGTGCGTTCGAGCAGTACCGGATGGCAGCCGCTGCCGTCGTCCGGAAGGTAGACGTCGGCCGCGAGGCGGCAGCCGTCGCGCATCGGCACGGCGACGTCGTGTAAAACGAAGTGATTCATACTCAATACCCGATCAGCACGGCAATCATCACCGCCGCGGCCGACAGCACCGTGAACAGGCAGAACAGTGGCAGCACGAAGCGGAACCAGGTGCTGTAGGGAATGTTGGCGGTCGCCAGGTAGGCCAGCAGCATGCCCGAAGTCGGCGCGAACATATTCACCAAGCCGTTGCCCAGCAAGAAAGCGAGCACCGTGGTCTGGCCGCTGACGCCGACGCTATGCGCGATCGGCGCCAGGATCGGGATGCTCAGGGCCGCCTTGGCCGAGGTCGACGGGATCAGCAGGGTCAGGAACATCTCGAACAGCATCACCAGCGGCGCCACGATGACCGGGGGCAGGGCGGCCACGTGGTGCGAGGCGAAGGCGATGATCGTGTCGAGGATCATGCCGTCGCGCAGCACCAGTTCGACGCCGCGCGCCATGCCGACCAGCAGCGCGGCCAGCATCATCGACTTCATGCCGTCCACGAAAGCGTGGGCGCCCTGGCGCGGCGTCATGCCGGCGGCGATGCCGACCAGCGCGGCGCTGACCACGAACAGCGAGGCGAACTGGGCGTCGCGCCAGCCAAATTCGGCCGAACCCAGCACCAGCAGCGCCACCGTCGCGCCGATCACCAGCAGCACGGCCAGATGGCGCTTCGACAGCGGCTGGTGGTCGCAGTGCACGGTCGTGTGCTGGTCCTGGCGGCCGACGCCCAGCACCACGGCGATCGCGATCGCGAGGAACACGGCCCAGATCGCCAACCGCAGGCCGGCGCCGCTGAAGGCCGGCGCGCCGACGATGGGCTGGGCGATCAGCAGCGCGACCGGGTTGGTGACCGAGGCCAGGTAGCCGACCTTGGCCGCCAGCGTCAGCATCGCGAAGCCGAACAGGCGGCTGCGGCCCATCCGTTCGGCCAGCGCGATGACGATGGGGATGATCAGCAGGTATTCCGAGATCAGGCCGAGGAAGGTGCTGCCCGCCGACACCGCCAGCATCACCACCGGCACCACGACGCCGGCGCGGCCGCCGGTCAGCGACAGCAGCCGCTCGATGCCGGCGTCCAGCGCGCCCGAGGTGCGCAGCACGCCGAACATGCCGCCCAGCAGCAGGATCATGAAGATCAGGCTGGACGACCTGGCCAGCCCTTCCGGTATCGCCGTCACCAGCGCCGCGGGCGAGACCGGGCGCGCGACCGTGGCGGGCGCGATTTTCGGCTCCTTGGCGCCTTCCTCGGATTTTTTCCCGGCTGGCGGCAGCAGGGCCGCCGCGTCCAGCGCCTTGGGCAGTTCGCGATAAGTGCCGGGGATCACCAGCGCGTTCTGCGAGCCGCCCTTGCGCTCGTACTGGCCGGACGGGATGGTCCAGGTCAGCGCGATCGCGACGGCGAGCGCCGCGAACATCATCATGACCGGGTCCAGCGCCCAGCGCTTGCTGCCGTGTTGCGTTGCGTGGCTCATCGGTGCTTAGAACTTGCTCGATACCTTGGCGTACATGTAGCGGCCGCGCACGTCGTAGGTATAGATGTCGAAGTTGATCGGATTGTTGGCGGCCGACAGCGGCGGCTGTTTGTCGAACAGGTTGTCGACGCCGAAGGCCAGGGTCACCTTGCCGCTCGGCAGGGTGTAGCCCAACTGCAGGTCATGATACGTGACGGCACTGACGGTGCCGCCATTGACGGCGTTACCCGGCAGGTCGGCGCTGTGGCCGATGTAGCGCGCCTTCCAGCTTGCGGTCCAGCTCGGGGCGAGGTAGCGCAGCGATGCCTGGCCCTTCAGGCGCGGGAAGGTCGAGCGCGGCTGGTCGGCCTTGCCGGCGCGGTCGTCGATCACCACCGAGCCGTCGGCCTGCGGCACATAGGAGCGGTAGCGTTCCAAGTAGGACAGGTCGAGCGCGGTATCGATCTTGCCGCCTGCCACCGGCACCACGTAGCGCGCGGTGGCGTCGATGCCGGCCACCTCGATGCGCGACAGGTTGACCACGGCCTGCGTCAGCTGCTGCACTTCGCCGGACGGCGCGCGCACCACGAGTTCGCAGAAATTGCCGGTAGTCGCGCAGGACTGCAGGATCTGGGTCGCGGTCTGCGCGGCGATCGCGTCCTTCACCTTGATCAGGAACTTGTCCGCGGTCAGGCTGAAACCTTTCAGCGACTCCGGCGTCCAGGCCAGGCCAAGGCTGTAGGTGTCGGCCGTTTCCGGCTTCAGGAAGCGGTTGCCGGCGGTGATGCCCCGGGTCAGGCCGCCGTTGTACTGGCTCTGGTTGTAGCTGGACGGAACGCCGGCGCAGCCCGGCAGGCCGGCGCCGCCGCCGTTGCACGGGTCGACGGTCGGGAAGTTGGTCTGTCGCTGGCCTTGGTACAGTTCCAGGATCGACGGAGCGCGGAAGCCTTGCGACCAGGTGCCGCGGGCCAGCAGCGATTTCACCGGGCGGTACAGGATGCCGAGCTTGCTGGTGGCCTTGCCGCCGACGGTGGAGTAGCGCGAATAGCGCACCGCGCCATCCAGCTCCAGCTTGTCGATGCCGGGCAGGCCGGCAAGGATCGGCGCGCTCAGTTCGGCATACGCTTCGTTCAGGCTGTAGCTGCCGCGCGTCACGTCGCGGCCCGATGCGGTGGTCGGCGACTGCGCCACGCCATTCACGAGCGGCAGCACGGACGAGGGTGCGCTGGCGAAGGAATCCGGCAGATCTTCGGCGCCTTCCTTGCGGTATTCGTAGCCGGTCGCCAGGCCCAGCGGGCCGCCCGGCAGCTCCATCAGGGTGCGGGTGGCGTTGAAGGCGAGGTCGGTCTGGGTGGTGCTGTTTTCGTCGTGGCCCTTGAAGCGGATGTAGTCGGCCATCGCCGGCGTGATGGTGCCGAAGATGTTCAGCGGCACGCAGCTGCCGGTGCAGTTCGCGCCCAATCCGCGATACACATTCTCCAGGTTGATCTGGTTGTAGGCGTCGAAGGTGGCCTTGGTCTTCGAATGCGACAGGGTGAAGTCCCAGTCCCAGTGGCCCCACAGCTCGGTGCTGCCATCGAGGCCGACCAGCAGGCGCGAGGTGGCGACGTGCTGGACGTTGTCGCGGTTGCCCACTTCCACCGGCACGCGCTGGATGCGGAAGGTCGAACCGGAGAAGCCCAGTGCGTTGGTGGCCGGCACGCCGTTGGCGGTGCCGAAGGGGTTGTAGGCCTGGTCGGCCGGGATGCTGAAGCCATTGCTGCCGCGAATGTCCAGCGAGAACGGTGCGAACAGCTGGCTGGACCGGCGCGTGGAATACATGGCCTCGACATGGGCGGCGACATCGTCGTTGATGCGGTAGCTCAGGCGGCCGAACAGGCCGTTGGTCTTGCTGGGGCCGGTCGCGTAGATGCCCTGGGTTTGCGTGTTGTAGTAGTCGTCCGGGAGCGCGGCGCGGTGGAAGCTGTCGTCCGCGCCGGCGCCGCTGCCGATCGTGGTCACGCCCGTGTTGCGGGTGATGGCGTTGGCGGCGTTGGAAGCGAAACCGGCCGGCGTACCGAAGTATTTGTTGTTCGACAGGCCGGGCAGCACGTACAGGCCTTGCGGGCTGGTCGGTGGCGCGGTCAGCGGCGCCAGCGCCGTGCGGGTGACGTCGCGGTCGGCGGTCAGGATGGGCCTGGTCTCGTTGAAGCTGGCCGACAGGAACACCGAGGCGGCGTCGAGCTTTTTGCCCCAGTTGATGAAACCGTTGTAATTGCGGTTGTCGCCGCGTGAGGTTTCGCCCACGCGCAGGTCGGTCTGGAAGCCGTCGAGGCGGCGTTTGGTGTGGATGTTGACCACGCCGGCAATCGCATCGGCGCCGTAGATGGCGGAGGCGCCGTCCTTCAGCACTTCGATATTGTCGATGATGCCCAGCGGGATCGAGTTGAGGTCGACGAAATCGCGGAAGCCGCGGCCGCCGGCGGCGCTGGGCCAGCGGTGGCCGTCGACCAGCACCAGCGTGCGGTTGCCGCTGCCTTCGGCGCTGCCGAGATAGCGCAGGTTGATCGAGCTGACGCCGAAGGAAGTGCCCTGGGTGCCGTTGGAGTTCAGGCTGACACCCGTGTTGGGCAGGCTCTGCAGCATGTCGCCGACGGAAGTGGGCGCGGCGAACTTGATGTCGTCGCTGGTCATCGTGATCATCGGGCCGACGGTGTCGGCGTCGCGGCGCGCGATGCGGGTGCCGGTCACCTTGATGACCTCGACCGGGGCGGCGGCCGGCGCCTGCGCGCGGTCCTGCGCCGGATCGGCCGCCTGCGCGCCCGCGTTTCCGGCCACCGTTACCCCCAGCACGGTTGCCGCACAAACTGACCAGTGACTTCTTGGTTTCATTGCGATGTCTCCACTGTTTTCTCACTCCGCCGGATTATTGTCCAGCACCAAGTTTGAAGAGTAGGGAGAAGTCGCTAAGCCATCAACCTTATGGCGAGATTCTATGAGGTTATGCGAATTTGGTATGGGGGCGGTTGAACGTCAGCGGATCACGGGTCCGCCGTCTTCACGATCAGGATGGAATCCCCTTCGTCAGGGGGCAAAGGCCTTTTCCACGCGAATGACGAAGGCGTGGTATTCGTTCATGTAATTGGTCAGGAACTTCTTGGTCGACTCGTTGGTCACCTCGCCGTCATCGGTGAACAGGCCGGGCGTGTAGTGGATATAGGCCTCGACGGTGTTCATCAGCGGCGAGTTGCAGAAGCACAGGACGCCGCGCAGGCTGGCCTGGGCAATGGCGGTGCCGATCGCGCCGGGCGAGGTGCCGATGATGCCGGACGGCTTGCCGGTGAAGGAATTCTTCCCGTACGGACGGCTGGCCCAGTCGATCGCATTCTTCAGGCCGCCGGGAATCGAGCGGTTGTATTCCGGCGTAACGAACAAGAGCGCATCCACGTCCGCGATCGCCTGCTTGAAGTCCTTGGCGACCTGTGGGAAGTCGGCGTCGTAGTCGTAGCTGTATAGCGGGAGGTCCTTGAACGGGATCTCCGTCAGGCTCAGGTCCGGCGGCGCCAGCTTGACCAGCGCGTGCGCCAGTTTTCGGTTGATCGACTCTTTCGCAAGACTGCCAACGAAGTAACCCACTTTGTACGTAGTAGCCATGTTGAACTCCCTTGTTGGATGCCGCCCGGACTAGCTCGGTGAATCCCGAGTATTCCACTGGGGTCGGGGACAGTCAACGACAGCACGATTCGGTCGAGTGTGTTACTGCATGAATCGATGTAGTAAAAAGCGTTTGGGGTCAGGTCGTCCAATGAATCAGAATTCCTGTACCGCAAACTTGATTCTTTGGACGACCTGACCCTGGATGGACGGTTGTGCTGGTGGTATCGCCTCAAACGCGCAGCAGCAAGGCGGCCAGTACCAGCATGGTCAAGCCGGTGAAGGCTTCGATCGAGCGCCACACCGCGGGCCGTCCGAGCACGGATGAGCAGCGGCGCGCCAGCAGGCCAAGGCCGGTGAACCACAGCAGCGAGGCCAGCATCGCCCCGGCCGCGAACGAGGGACGGTGGCTGGCGGCCAGGCTGCTGCCTACCGCGCCCAGCAGCACCACGGTGTCCATGTAGACATGGGGATTGAGCAGCGACATCGCCAGCACCGTGCCCAGCGCCTGGTGCGCGCCGCCGTTGGGCTGGCCGGACAGGTTCGGCGCATCGCCGCCGCGCCAGCTGCTGACCAGGCAGCGCAGGCCGTACCACAGCAGGAATAGGGCGCCGCCGTAGCGGCTCAAGGCCATGAGCAGCGGCGACGATTCGATCAGCGCGCCGAAGCCCGCCATCCCGAGTGCGATCAGGCTGACGTCGATCAGCACACAAGTGGCCACCGTCAGCGCCACGTGCCTGCCGCGGATGCCGGTGCGGATCACGTGCGCGTTTTGGGCGCCGATCGGCATGATCAGGCTGGCGCCCATTCCCAAACCCTGCATGAAAATCTGTTGCGAAAACATCGCCTTGCTCCCTTGGTTTTTTCGACAGGATGAAGGACAAGGTTCAGTTCATCAATTATATTAATGAAAATTAAAGTTAGGTAAGCAGGGCTAATGTTATGAAGATCGATCCGCGCCGCAGTGAAGCCTTCCTCGCCGCCGTCGACACGGGCAGCCTGGAGCAGGCCGCGCTCCAATTGCGCATCACCCCGTCGGCGGTGTCGCAGCGGATTTCGGCGCTGGAGCAGGAGATGGGTACGCCACTGCTGGTGCGCACGCGGCCTTGCCGCCCGACCGCGCCGGGCACGCGGCTGCTGCAGTTCCTGCGCCGCCGCGCGCTGCTTGAAGCGGAATTCGTGGCCGATACGGAGAACGATGCCGGGCCGGTGCGCGTCACGCTGGCGGTGAACAACGACACGCTGGCGACCTGGCTGCTGCCGGTGCTGGCGCCGGTGCTGATCGAGGAAAAGCTGCTGGTCGAATTTGTGCTCGACAACCAGGGCCACACCTTCGCGCTGCTGGAGCACGGCCAGGCCGTGGCTTGCATCTCGGGCGAGAACGAACCGATGCGGGGCTGCGCCGTGAGCGCGCTTGGCCTGATGCGCTATCTTCTCGTGGCCGCCCCGGCGTTCGCGCGGCGCTGGTTCCCAGACGGGATCAACCGCGAGGCGGCGCGCCATGCGCCGGTGATGGTCTTCGACCGCAAGGACACGCTGCAGACCAATTTCCTGCTGCAGCATTTCGGGCTGCCCGAGGGCGCCTATCCCTTCCACTACGTGCCGGCCAGCGATCCGTACGTGCAGGCGATCCGCCTCGGCCTGGGCTACGGGATGCTGCCGCTGGAGCAGTGCGCGGCGATGCTGGAATCCGGCGCGCTGGTCGACCTGACGCCGAAGCTGCATGTCGACGTGCCGCTGTACTGGCACGCGTGGCGCATCCAGCCGGCGCGGCTGGAGCGCATGGGCGCGGCGCTGGTGAAGGCGGCGCGCGAAGTGCTGCTGCAGCAGCCTTGACGCAAGATGTGCTCCGTCGTTCCCGCCTGCGCGGGACGTTCTATCTTACGGTGACGGCGGCAGTTTTGGGTGCTTAGGCCGCGACGCTCGCGGCGCTTGATGCCGCCGGAAGCTCGATCACCACCTGCAGGCCCTTGGCCGCGCCGCTGCGCGCGCGGATGCGCCCGCCGTGCAGCGTGACGATGCTGCGGCAGATCGCCAGTCCCAGCCCATTGCCGCGGTCATCGGCATCCGGCTGCTTGACGCGCACGAAGCGTTCGAAGATGCGTTCGTGCTCGTGGTCCGGCAGGCCGGGGCCTTCGTCCTCCATCACCAACGTCCAGGTGCCGTCCTCCAGCACCGAGCGCAGCGTGATGTGGGCGCCGGGCGGCGACACCTTGATCGCATTCGTGAGCACGTTCAGGAGCACCTGGCGCACGCGCTTGCGGTCGAAGCTGACACGGCCCTCGCCATCGTGGGTCTGGGCGAAACGCAGGCTGTGGTGCTCGCACAGCACCTGCGCGTCCTGCGCGAACCATTGCAGGAAGGCGGCCGGATTCGCTTCTTCGGACTGCAACGAAATCGCATTCGCCTCGGCGCGCGACAGGAACAGCAGCTCCTCGATGATCTGGTCGAGCCGCGCGATCTCCTCCAGCTGGACGATCAGCGCTTCCTCGTGCTGCGGCGAGACGCCTTCGCGCAGCATCTTCTCGGCGTGCAGGCGGATCAGCGACAGCGGCGTCTTCAGCTCGTGCGACGCCTCCGCCGAAAAACGCCGCACCTCGTTGAACGAGGCCTGCAGCCGGTCGAACATCTGGTTCAGCATGCGTGCCAGCGTCGACACTTCATCGTTCACCACCCCCACCGGAATCCGTTCGTCGAGATTGTCCGAGCCGATGCGGTTGGCGGTCTCGCTGATCAGGCGGATCGGCTTGAGCGCGGCGCGGCTCAGGACAATGCCGATGCCAAGGCTGGCGGCCACCATCGCCACCATCAGCGCGGCGCACATGCGCAGGTAGTCGCGCAGCTGCGCGCGCGCGCCCTGCATCGGCGTGGCGACCGTGATCACCAGCGGCGCCAGGCGGAACACGCCGGCCCGCAGTTCGCCCGCCTGCGGCAGCACGATGTTGTAGGCGTCGTGGCGCGGATTGGCCGGCAGCTGCACGTCGCCCAGGTTGGACGAGCGGAAGTCGGATTCGTTGCGCGTGTCTTCGATGGCGACGTAGAACAGGGCGTGGGCGCGCTCCACCGGCTTGCGCAGCCGGGTCTCCACGAAAGCCGGATCGTCTGGTTTGTAGTCGCGCATCAGGTGCGCGCGCAGCTCGCCGAATTCGGACGTATTGAGCTGGTCCAGGCCATGCACCAGCTGCGCTTCGAGGATGAAGTAGCCGGCCGCGAACAGGCAGAACAGGGTCGCGCTCGCGGCCGCGGCGTACCAGACGGCGAGGCGGGTGCTGATCGACTGGCGCCAGAGCATGGTGTCAGACCAGCTGGTAGCCGACGCCGCGCACCGTCTTGAACAGCGGCTTGCCCGGTTCGCAGTCGAGCTTCGCGCGCAGGCGGCTCATGTAGACGTCGAGCAGGTTGGTGTCGATGTCGTAGGCGGCGGCCCAGATCTTCTCGGCGATGAGGGTGCGCGGCAGGATGCGGCCGACGTTCTGCATGAAGATTTCGAGCAGCGCGAATTCGCGGCTGGTCAGGTCGACCGGCTGGCCGTTGAAGGTCACTGCGTGCGCGAGCAGGTCGAGGCGGATGCCGCGGTGCTCGAGCACGGTCTCCTTCGCGGTCGAATGGCGCCGCAGGAGCGAGCGGATGCGCGCCTGCAGTTCCTCAAGGCTGAAGGGCTTGGGCAGGTAATCGTCGGCGCCGATGTCCAGGCCGCGGATGCGGTCTTCCACGGTGTCGCGCGCGGACAGGATCAGCACCGGTTCGTTGAAGCCGCTGCGGCGCCACTCGCGCAGCAGGTCGAGGCCATCGCCGTCGGGCAGCCCGAGGTCAAGCACGATCGCGTCGTAGTGGGTGTCGCAGAGTGCGTCGCGCGCCTGGGCGCAGGAGTGGGCGAGGCCGACCGTGTACGAGTGCTCGACCATGCCCTGTTTGAGAAATTGGCCGAGACGGACTTCGTCTTCGACGATTAAGACTTTCATATCACTGGCTTTCAGGTTCGGTTCAGGTTCGCGCCGCACTATCGGCATCAAGCTGGCCCGACAACGGCGCAAGCATATACCGAATTTCGGGTTCTGCAAGAAAAAAATAGTGGACCGGCGGCGTGCGTACCGGCGGCCCGAACACATGGAGACAACGCATGAAACGCCACCTCTATCGCGGCATCCTGCCGCTGCATCGCTGGGCCGGACTGACGGTCGGCATCGTCATCTTGTGGATCGCCGTGACCGGCGCCACGCTCGCATTCCGGCCACAGCTCGAACCCATGGAAAGCCGCGACCTGTTGACCGTGCCGGCCTGCGACGGCCATGCCTCGATCGACCAGCTGGCGGCGAATGCGGCCGCACTGCACAGCGGTGGCACGCTCGACTACGTGCGCCTGCTGGCGCCGAAAGCGGAAGGCGGCCGCATCCCGTCCGCGATGGTGCGCTTCACCGACCAGACCTTCGTCTACCTCGACCCCTGCAGCGGCGAGGTGCTGGGCCAGCGCCACCGCTACGCCGGCCTGTTCGGCACGCTGGAACAGCTGCACCGCTTCCGTTTCATGGACAACGGCAGCATCGTCACCGGCACGTCGGTGCTGGCGTTCGTGGCACTGCTGGTCGCCGGCGGCATCTTCCTGTGGTGGCCGGCCAGCGCCGCCGGCTGGCGCGGCGCGCTCAAGCTCGACCCCGCGCTGCGCGGACGCGCCCGCAACATCAACCGCCACAAGGTGTTCGGCCTGGTCGCGATGCCCATTGTGCTGGTGAGCGCCTTGAGCGGCTTGCCGCAGGCGCTGGACTGGTACCGCCAGGGCATCTACACCATCACCGGCTCGCCGCCGCCGGCCAAGCTGCCCAAGTCGGCCAAGCCGGCCGAAGGCGCCGCGCGCCTGCCGATGGAAGCGCTGTGGCAGCGTGCGCAGTCGATCGTGCCGGAGCCGCAGGACGTGCTGATGCATATTCCGCACAAGCCGCGCGCGCCGGTCGACATGTACCTGATCGAGCGCGACGCGCCGCACCCGAACGCGCGCACCTACCTGAACTTCGACGCCTACACCGGCGAGGTGCTGAGCTACACGCCGTACGCCTCCAACAGCGCGGGGCACAAGCTGTATTTCTGGCTGCTGTCGCTGCACACCGGCCACGTGGGCGGCGTGGTGGCCCAGCTGCTGCTGATGCTTGGCGCGCTGTGCGTGCCGGTGCTGGCGTGGACCGGCATCGGCAGCTGGCTGGGACGGCGCCGGCAGATGGCGGCGGCGCGCGCGGCGCAAGCAATGACGGCCTGACCGCTAGAGTGGAGCAGCAATGAACAAAGTCCTTTCGCAATTCACGATGCTGCGGGTGCATCGCTGGACCGGGCTCACCGCGGGACTGGTGCTGATGATGCTGGCGGTGACCGGCGCGTCGATGCTGTTCCGGCCGCAGATCGAGCCACGGCTCGACCGCGACCTGCTGACCGTGCCGGCCTGCCTGGGCCGGGCGCCGATCGACGAACTGACGGCGGCGGCGCGCGCAGCCTACCCGAAGGGCAAGCTGGACTTCATCCGGCTGGAAAGCGCCGCGCCCACGACCGAACATGTACCGGCCGCGTACGTGCGATTCAAGGACAAGAACACGGTCTACCTGAACCCGTGCACCGCCCAGGTGCTGGGGCAGCGCAACCGCTACGCCGGCCTGTTCGGCAGCATCGAGGGCCTGCACCGGATGCGCTTCATCGAAGAGGGCGAGGAGGTGGCCGGCACCACGGCGCTGCTGACCGTGCTGGTGCTGCTCGGCGGCGGCTACTACCTGTGGTGGCCGTCCACCCGGCGCGGCATGCGCAGCGCGATGCGCTACGACTCCTCGCTGCGCGGCCCCGCCCGCACCCTGAGCCTGCACCGTACGGTCGGCCTGTACGTCGGGCTGGTGGTGATGGCCAGCGCGCTCACCGGCCTGCCGCAGGCGTTCAAGTGGTACAAGCAGGGGCTGTACGCGGTCACCGCTTCACCGAGGCCCGCCAAGCCGCCGAAATCGGCACCGGGCGACGCGCGCGCCACGCTGGAACAGGCCTGGCTGGTTGGCCAGCAGACCGTTCCCGGGGCCGTGGTTAGCCAGTTGCGCTATCCGGAAAAGGCCAAGGATGCGATCGAAATGTTCTTCATCGAGCGCGACGCGCCGCATCCGAACGCGCGGACCTACCTCTACCTGGATGCCGGCACGGCCGCGCCGCTGCGCTTCGAACCTTACGCGAAGAGCAGCACCGGCAACCGCCTCTACTTCTGGATGCTGTCCCTGCACAATGGCCTGATCGGCGGGCTGGCGGGCAAATGCGTGATGCTGTTTGGCCTGCTCGGCGTGCCGCTGCTCGGCTACACGGGCATCTCCAGCTTCCTGCGCCGCTCGCTGCGCCGCGCGCCGGCCGGCCGGCTGAGCGTGCGCGTCGCCGCGCGCACCGTCGAAGCGGACGACATCGTGCGCTTCGAGCTGGTGGCCGCCGACGGTGGCGTTCTTCCGCCATTCACGCCGGGCGCGCACATCGAGGTCTACCTGAAGCGCGGCCTGGTGCGCCGCTACTCGCTCTGCAACAACCCGTGTGAATTCCACCGCTACGTGATCGCCGTGCTGCGCGATCCCAAGTCGCGCGGCGGGTCGGAGTTGCTGCACACGCAGGTGCGCGAGGGCGACCTGCTGGAGATCAGCGCGCCACGCAACCACTTCCCGCTGGCCGAAACCACAGGCGAAACGCTGCTGCTTGCGGGCGGCATCGGCATCACGCCGCTGCTGTCGATGGCCGAACACCTGGCCGACCAGGGTGCGCGTTTCCGCCTGCATTACCGGGCCCGTTCACGCTCGGCGATGGCCTTTGCCGGCTACATCGAGTCGCGCTTCGCCGACAGCACCGCGCTGCACCTCAGCGACGGCGCTCCGGAGCAGCTGCTGGACCTGAACACGCTGCTGGTTGATCCGTCGCCCGCACGCCACCTGTACGTGTGCGGCCCCAAGGGCTTCATGGACGCGGTGCTGGAGACGGCTGCGCGCCTGGGCTGGGACAAGGCCAACCTGCACCGCGAATACTTTGCCGGCGAGGTGGTGGCCAGCAGCGCCGACCAGCCCTTCGAGGTGCGCGCGGCGCGCAGCAACAAGGTGATCACGATCGCCAGCGGCCAGTCGCTGCTGCAGGGACTGGCCAAGGCAGGGATCGACGTGCCGCGTTCGTGCGAGCAGGGCGTGTGCGGCACCTGCATGACCACCGTGCTGGAAGGCGAGCCCGATCACCGCGACCTGTACCTGAGCGACGAACAGCGCGCCAGCAAGCGCTGCATCCTGCCGTGCTGCTCGCGTTCGCGCACGCCGCTGCTGGTTCTGGATATCTGAACGCAAACCTGAACAGGATTTCAGGATCAATTCAGAAGCGGTTAATACAGCATTATTAGCATGACCATGTCGACTGGAGCTTTCGGCCAGGACGGCAAACAGACATAATTCTAACGAACAGGCATCCGGCCCAAATGCTCCAAAGAGCGGTGACCAGGGTGCCGAAGGAGACAGATTTTGGAATTCCAGCGTGCCCGCATCCCGGCAGCGCTTTGCGCAGCCTTTGGCCTGGCCAGTGTCCTGGCCACCCCTTCCACCTTTGCGCAGGCCGCCACCGACGAAGCGCCAAAGGCCGTCACCGTCGACACCCAGTCGATGATGACGAAGAACGTCGTGAGCCGCGCCGCGATGGACGCGATGGACACCCAGGACGGCTACGCCGACGCGATCAAGAACGTGGCCGGTGTCTCCAGCAGCAACGCCAAGGGCAGCGCCAACGACGCGGTGCGCATCCGCGGCATCCAGCTGAACCTGTTCACCGACTATCGCCTCAACGGCGGCCTCCCGATCACCGGCGTGATGTCGTTCCCGACCGAAGACAAGGAGCGGATCGAGGCGCTGAAGGGCGCGAACGCGCTGATGTTCGGTATCGCCAGCCCGGCCGGCATCATCGACCTGGTGACCAAGCGCGCCGGCGCCCGTGACGTCACCAGCGCTTCGCTGTCGGGCAACGCATTCGGCCAGGCCAACGTCGGCGCCGACATCGGCCGCCGTTTCGGCGACAACAAGCAGTTCGGCATCCGCGTCAACGTCTCGCGCGCCCATCTCGAAAATGGCATCGAGGACGCCTCCGGCACCGGCAGTTTTGCGAGCGCCGCGCTGGACTGGCGCGTGAACCGCGCGCTGACCCTGTTGCTGGACGTGGAAAACTACCGCAAGGACGTGGTGGAGCAGGCCAGCGTGAGCCTGTCGCCGGTTGACCCGAAGACCGGAAAGATTCCGGTGCCGCGTGTGCCGGATCCACGTAATCTGCTGTCGGGCACCTGGGACGTCTACCATCCGCGCACCACCAACGAGCAGCTGCGCGCGCTCTACACCATCGCCCCGGGCTGGCGCGCCACCTTCGAGGTGTCGCGTTCGGATTCGGACCGCACCCGCATCCAGGACCGCATCGACATCGGTACCAATCTCGATTCGGGCATTGGCAACAACAACGTCACTTACATCGCCAACAAGTACGTGACCAAATTCAGCCGCGCCGAGGTGGCCGGCCACTTCGACACCTTCGGGCTGGACAACGAGCTGACCATGGGCGTGTCGCGCACCGACCGCCTGACCCGCACCTCGACCAATCCGAACGTGCAGCCGGCCGGCCAGAAACAGAACATCTATGCGCCAATGGTGCTGGCGGCGCCGATCCTGCCGGCCGGGCCGCTGGTGTTCGCCGATTCCACCAGCCTGAATACCGGCGTGTACGTCTATGACACCGTGCACGTGGACGACAAGTGGAAGCTGCTGCTCGGCCTGCGCCAGACCCGTTTCGACTTCCGCAACGCCAAGGGCGTCACGGCGGGCACCACGTCCTCGCCCGCGTTCGGCGTGCTGTACGACGTGACCAAGGCCACCACCATCTACACCAGCTACATGAAGGGCCTGGAGGAGGGCGCAGTGGCGCCCACCAACAAGCAGACCCTGAACGCAGGCGAGATCCTGCCGCCGGCAGTGGCCACCCAGTCGGAGTTCGGCATCCGCACTGCCTACTTCAAGGGCATCAACGCGAGCCTGGCCTACTTCGACATCAAACGCCCGAACGCGATCACCGAGCCGTCGACCGGCATCTTCGCCAACGTCGGCATCAACCGCTTCAAGGGCGTCGAGACCACCATCAACGCCGAACTGACGCGCCAGCTCAGCCTCGATGTATCCGGCCAGCTGATGAATTCCGTGCAGGTGTCCGACACCGACATCAACGGCAAGCGGCCGGAGAACACGCCGCATTTGGTGGTCAGCACCGGCCTGAATTACAAGGTGCAGGCAGTGCCGGGACTGCGCCTGCGCGCCGGCGCCTCGTACGTGGGCGAGCGCAACATCAACCCGCAGAACCAGGGGATGATCCCGTCGGTGCTGCTGTACTCGGCCGGCATCGGCTACTCCACCAAGATCGCCGGGCACGGCCTGTCGCTGCAGCTGAACGTCGACAACCTGGCCAACCGCCGCTACTGGAACGCGGTCGCCACCGGCACCTACGGCGCAGGCATGGACCGCAGCTACAAGTTCAGCGCGAAGATCGATTACTAAAGGAAGACAGACATGGCACTGAAATTGATCGCGGCCGCACTGGCCCTGGCATGCGCCACCGCCCATGCGGCCCCGCCGCGCGGCTACCCGGCCGACTACCAGCACATCGTCGACGCCGCGCGCACCGAGGGCAAGCTGGTGGTGAAGAGCGTGTTGAGTAACAAGGCGGCGGCCCCGCTGGTGCAGGACTTCATGCGCATGTACCCGGGCATCGAGGTCGATTACGACGGCGAGCTGGGTTCCAACGAGATGGATGCCTGGGTCCGCGAGCACGATGGCAAGGCGGAGGGCGCGGACGTGGTGTGGAGTTCGTCGATGGACCTGCAGATGGAGCTGGTCAAGGAAGGCTACGCGCAGGCCTGGCATTCGCCGCAGGCCGACAAGGTGCCGGCGTGGGCCAATTATCGCGACCTCGCGTACGGCACCACCTTCGAGCCGGTGGCGATTGTCTACAACAAGGACCTGGTGCAGGGCGACCAGGTGCCGCGCGACCACGCCAGCTTTGCCCGCGTCATTCGCGACCCGCGCTTCAAGGGCAAGGTGACGGCCTTCGATATCGAGAAGAGCGGGGTCGGCTTCATGTTCGCGGCGCAGGACCTCCAGCACTACAAGGAGATGCCGGCGCTGTTGCGCAGCATGGGTGCGGCGGCTTACCAGCCCTCGCCGGGCACCGGCAACATGCTCACCAAGATCAACTCGGGCGAATACCTGATCGGCTACAACGTGATGGGTGCGTATGCGATGAGCCGTTCGCAGGCCGACCTGCCGCACCTTGGCGTGGTGCTGCCGAAGGACTTCACGATGGTGCTGACGCGCGTCACCTTCATCGCCGCCCATGCGCGCCATCCGAATGCGGCGCGCTTGTGGACGGACTTCCTGCTGTCCGCCCACGGCCAGAAGGTGCTGGGCGACGCGGTCAAGCTTGCGCCGATCCGCGCCGATGTCGATGCCGAGGTGTCGCAGGCCAGGCTGCTGCGCGAGATTAATGGCCATGTGCGGCCGATCGCGGTGAATCTCGACCTGACCGGGCCGATCCAGCCGCAGCGCCATGAAGAATTGCTCCACTCCTGGAAGCAGGCCGTGGCCGAAGGCGGGAACTGAGCCGCCCGCCATAGGTACACGTTTAAACCGCGCCGAGGCGCGGTTTTTTTTCGTCCCCGCGCCGAACATGAACGAACTTTCAGGGAAGGTTCAGGTTGATTCAAGGATGGCGCTTTACGCTGCATGCATCAATAAACAAAAGGAGACACCATGCAGTTGCAGTTTCGCGCCGCGCGCGCGCTGTCGCCGTTGATGCTGGCGGTGGCAGCGATGCTGGCCATGCCCTCGGCCTACGCCTACCGCCCCTTCGACGGCACCGATGCCGCCGTCGCCGAGAAGGGCATGTTCGAGCTAGAACTGGGCGGCGGCTACCTGCGCCAGACCGGCGGCCGGATGCGCACGCTCCCCGGCGCCGTATTCAACTTCGGCATCATCGACGATACCGAACTGGTGATCGAGGGCCGCCTGAACACCGCCATCGACCGCACCGACGCACCGTACCGCACCGGCCTGAACGACACCCAGGTCTCGATCAAGCACGTGCTGCGCCACGGCAGCCTGCAGGACGGAGGCAGCGGCATCAGCGTCGCCGTGGAGTGCGCGGCGCTGCTGCCTGGCTATCACGGTGAACAGGGCAGCGGCGGCAGCTGCGCAGCCATCGCATCGCAGCGCTTCAATTGGGGAACGGTGCACGTGAACGTGGCCAGCGAGCGCGATCGCGCCCACCACTGGGGCCAGTTCCACGGCGTGATCCTCGAAGGTCCGGAGGACTGGAAGGTACGCCCGGTGCTGGAGCTGACGCACGAGCATACCGCCGGAGAGCCGCGTTCGCGCGGGGCGCTTGTCGGCGCTATCTGGAATGTCGGCGAGGAGCTCGCGCTCGACGCCGGCGTGCGCCGCGTGCGCAGCGACGGCGCCCGCATCACCGAGGCGCGCTTCGGCCTCACCTGGGGCTTCAAGATGGGCCGCTAAATCAAATAAACAAAGGAGACATTGATGAACAAAATTCACCGCACCCTGATCGCCGCCGCCGCGCTGCTGGCCTGCTGCGCCGCCGGCGCCGCCGAACAGCAGGGTTACCACCTGGAGAAGGTGGTCACCATCAAGAGCAGCGACACCGGCTGGGACTACAACGTACTGGACGCCAAGCGCGGCCACCTGTTCATCGCCCACCGCGCCGATGGCCTTCATGTGTACGACACCCGCGCGGGCAAGATGATCAAGACGCTCGACAGGAGCGAGGGCACCAACACCTCGGCGCTCGCGCCCGAGTTTGATCTCGGCATCGCCGGCACCACCGAGGGCGACGTCATTCTGTTCCACCCTTCGACGCTAAAGACCATCAGCCGTGCCAAGAGCAGCACCGACGGCTTCGACGGCGCCACCTACGACGCCGTGACCCAGCGCTTCGCAATGGTCGGTGAGGCCGACGAGCATGCCGGCACCACGCCGGTGCTGTTCTTCGACGGCCGCACCGGCAAGGAGATCGGCAGCGTGGTCCTGAAGAGCATCAAGGTGGACGCACCGCGTCCGGACGGAAAGGGCAACATCTTCCTGCCGCTGCGCGACCGCGCGCTGGTGTCGCGCATCGACGCACGCGCGCTGAAGGAAACCGGCAGCTTCGCGCTGGGCGAGTGCAAGCAGCCATCTTCGCTGGACCTGGACCTGACCCACCAGCGCGTGTTCGTCGGCTGCCGAGGCAAGGGCGCTGCCGGCCCGCAGCTCGCGGTGCTGGATGCGCAGGACGGCCGCCAGATCGCGAGCCTGCCGATCGGCCGAGGTGTCGACGAGGTGATGTATGACGCGAAGAAGGCTGCCATCCTCACCGCCAACGGCCAGGACGCCACCATGACCGTGATCGCGCAGGCAAGCGCCGACCAGTACCGCGTCGCGCAGACCATCGGCACCCGCCCGATGGCGCGCACCGGCGTGCTGGACGAGGCGACTGGCAAGGTCTTCCTGGTCAACGCCCAATACGTCGAGACCTACGGCGACGATGGAAAGGGCACCACGCGCTTCCTGCCCAATACCTTCAGCGTGCTGACCTTCTCGCGCTGATCCTGCCACAACAACGATGATGGAGACCGAAGTGAAACCTCTTGACCTGCCTTCCGCCGCAATGGCGGCGACGCCGGCGGCCGATGCCGCGCCGGCCTGGCGCGCCGCCTGGTGGCGCCTGATGGATACCCGCGTCGGCGTGCTGCCGCTGCCGATTTATGTCCTGCTGCTCGCGCTGATCGGCGGCTTCGTCGCCCTGGGCAAGGTGCCCACCGATATCTCGGTATCGATGGCGATCCTGTGCGTGGGCGGCTTCACCTGTGCCGAAATCGGCAAGCGCCTGCCCGTGCTGCGCCACATCGGCGCCGCAGCCATCTTCGCCACCTTCGTGCCCTCGCTGCTGGTGTACCTGCATGCGATCCCGCCGGTCCTGCTGGATAACGTGGTCAAGTTCACCAAGGTCACCAACTTCCTCTACCTGTTCATCGCGTCGATCATCGTCGGCAGCATCTTCAGCATGGACCGCACGGTGCTGGTGAAGGGCTTCCTGAAGATATTCGTACCGCTCGCGGCGGGCACCGTGATCGCGGCGATTGTCGGCACCGCGGTCGGCACCGGCCTCGGGCTGGGCTGGAAGCACACCCTGTTCTTCATCGTCGTGCCGATCATGGCGGGCGGCGTGGGCGAGGGTGCGATCCCGCTGTCGGTCGGCTACGCGTCCATCCTCGGCCTGGCCCAGGGCGACCTGTTCGCGGAAGTACTGCCGCCGGTGATGCTGGGCAGCCTGAGCGCGATCCTGATGTCCGGTACTCTCAATTTCGTCGGCAAGCGTTATCCCCACCTGACCGGCGAGGGCCGCCTGCAGCCGGGCGTGGAAGAGGAGCTGCCGACGGCCAGCCTGCAGCCGGCTGCCGCGGTCGAAGACGTCGGTGGCGTGGCTGCTGCGGGCATCACCGCAATCACGCTGTACATGGTGGGCCTGATGTGCTTCCGTCTGTTCGACTTCCCGGCGCCGGTCGCGATGCTGTTCATCGCCGTGATGTTCAAGCTCTGGCGCGTCGTGTCGCCGCAGCTGCAGCAGGGCTCGCACGTGGTCTATAAATTTTTCTCGACGGCTGTCACGTACCCGCTGCTGTTCGCCATCGGCGCGGCGATGACGCCGTGGGAGAAACTGATCGCCTCGTTCACCGTAGCGAACCTGATCACCATCGTGGCCACCGTGGCCACGCTGATGGCGACCGGCTTCGTGGTCGGGCGCCGCATGGGCATGTACCCGATCGAGACCGCTATCGTCAACGCCTGCCACAGTGGCCAGGGCGGAACCGGCGACGTGGCCATCCTGACCGCGGCCAACCGCATGCAGATGATGCCGTTCGCGCAGATCGCCACCCGTATCGGCGGCGCCATCGTGGTGACGCTCGCGCTGTTCTTCATCTCCCGCATCGGCTGATCAAACCGAAAGGACTTCAATGAAGCGAATTGTTTTCATGGCCGCGCTGGCGGCCGCGTTCTGCACCACGGCGAGCGCCGAGCCGAAGCTCGCCCCGGCGACCACGCCGGTCGAGGTGTCGAATCGCGTGGTGCTGCTGGTCGACGAGATCCGCGCGATCCGCAATTTCCCGGTGCTGGTGGCCGAGCGGCTGGGCTACCTGCGCGAAGGCGCGATGGCGGTCACGGTGGTCAATACCCGCAACGAGATGTGGCACGGCGACCAGCTGCGCGACGGCCGCATCGACGCCGTGCTGGCCTACTACCACCACAACATCGCCAACCAGGCGCAGGGCTTCAAGAGCGAGGCCATCGTCACGCTCGGCCTGACGCCCGGCATGCAGGTGCTGGTGTCGAACCGCGCCAAGGAGCGCTTGCACACACCGGCCGACCTGAAGGGCGCGCGGATCATCTCGGGCGGCGCCGGCTCGTCCAAGACGACCGTCGCCAACAGCCTGGTGCTGGCGGGCGGCCTGAAGCTGAGCGACTACGTCCGCCTCGGCACCGACGGCAAGGAGAAGAACGCCGCCGCGCTGGCTGACGGCAGCGCCGACCTGGTGGTGGCGCCTGTCCCGGACGGCGACTACTACCTGGAGCGCGGCGTGGCCAGCGTGTTCGCGGACCTGACCACGGTCGCCGGCACCCGGGCGGCGCTGGGGACCACCTTCCCGAGCAGTACCGTGTACATGGCCAGCGACCGCATCAAGGCCCATCCGGAGATCGCGCGGCTGCTGGCGCGCGCCTTCGTGCGCACGCTCCGCTACATCAATACTCACACGCCGGAGGAGATCGCGGCGCTGATCCCCGCCGACGTAAAGGGCAAGGACGAAGCGGCCTACCTCAAGGTGCTGCGCGAGCAGATCGGCATGTTCGCCAGCGATGGCCGCATGCCGGAGGACGCCGCACGGCAGGAGTGGCGCGTATTGTCCGCGTTCGAGCCGGAGTACGCCAAGGTGAAGGTCGAGGATACCTTCACCAACCGCTTCGTGGACGAAGCCAGGGGCCAGTAAGGTGCTGACGGCCGTCCAGCCGCAGGGCCGCTCCGCCGCGATCGTGCCGGCGCGGCGGCCCTTGCTTCATCTGGTCTACCTTGGCGCAATCGACCTGCGCATATGCCTGCTGGTCTCGTCCGGCGGCTTCGACATGCGGCCGGTGTCGAAGGTCGATGCCTTCCTCGCGGGCCGGGGCGGGCAGGGCGCGGTGGTGCTGGTCGATGCCGGCCATGCGCATGACTATGCTGTGCGGCTGGTGAGCCGGCTCGTCGTCGCTTGCCCCGGCGCCCGCGTGGTGCTGGTCAGCGAAAAGGGATCGGTTGGATTTTTCCGCGAGGGATTCCGGGCCGGCGCCATCGATGTGCTGGACAAATCCTTCGATGATGCGCGGATTCGCGAGGCGCTCGCGCAGATCGCCGTCAGCTCGGCGCCGCAATATCCCCAATGTGGCCTGCGCC
Source organism: Massilia terrae (assembly GCF_024753145.1). Lineage (GTDB taxonomy): Bacteria > Pseudomonadota > Gammaproteobacteria > Burkholderiales > Burkholderiaceae_D > Telluria > Telluria terrae. Next base: position 453,411 of record NZ_JANUGU010000001.1, read on the forward strand.
AGGCGCGCGAGGGACGCTTCGCACGCTTGACCCAGCGCGAAAAGGAGGTCTTCGATTGCCTGCTCGCCGGGCACACCAACCGCGAGACAGGCGAACTGCTCGGCCTGTCGCCGCGCACGGTCGAACTGCACCGCGCCCGCGTGCACGACAAGCTCCAGGTGCGCAATGTCGCCCAGATGGCGCGCGAATACGGCTTCCTTTATCGGCTTGCAGGCGACCCGGTTTAGCTTGCCTCCAAAAAAGTTTCCACGCCCGGTCGAGAACCATCATTCCGCGACAGGGAATTAACGGATAAGAGTGTCCGTGTGGCAGGCTTGGAGGCATTGCGATGAAAATCGATACCAACACGCAGGCGAAATTCGCGTTCGCGGCATTCCTGCTGCTTGCCCTTGTCGCCTCGGCTTTCTGGTATCTCGTTTCCGTTGGCAACTACCTGATTTATCAGATATCGACTGAGGAATCGGTGTCCGGCCTGATTGTCGACGCGCCGGTGGAATTCCACGGCGTCGATGTGGGGAAGGTGAAAAGCGTCAAGCTGCTCAATCCGCACACCGTACGTATCCTGTTGAGTATCGATAAGACTGCGCCGATCACTTCCGCCAGCGTCGCGACGCTTACCTCGCGCGGCCTCGCGTCGCGCGGTTTTACCGGCTATGTCTACATTGCGATCGAAGATGCCGGCATGAGTTCGGGTCCTTTGACCAGGCGGCCGGGCGAGGCTTACCCGACAATACCGACCGCTCCGTCGAAATCGATGACGCTCGATACGACCTTGAACCAGGCGACGGCGAATGTGCAAGCATTGACAGACCTGCTGCAATCGACGCTCGACAAGAAGACCGTTGTGGCGCTGAAGCAGTCGGCGGAAAGCCTGCAGCAGGTGACCAAGGTTCTGGCGGCGAATTCCAAAAGGATGAATACGATCGTCGCCAATACCGAAAGCGCGAGTCGTCGTCTTGCGCCTCTGCTGGACTCAAGCCACGACTCGGTGACAACGCTCCAGACGCAGATTCTGCCTCAAGCTCGTTCCGTCCTGGATTCGAGCCACGATACGGTGAGAGCGCTGCAGACGCAAATCCTGCCGGAAGCTCACAAAGCGCTGACCGATCTGGACGATTTGTCCGGTTCCACGACTGCCGTGACGAACCAGATCAATCGAAATCCGTCGATCCTGATTCGCGGCACGGCGCCGCCGGCGCCGGGGCCAGGGGAAAGAAAATGACAGCCAATATCGCCAGGACGGTTTTGGTCGCATTCTATGTGGCGCCGTTTGTCGGCTGCACCGCGCTCTCGCCGGTGGATGTAAGCACTCAGAAATATGTGCTGAATCGTGTCCCTGTTGACCTGCCTATCGAACAGACTCACGCAACGTCTTTGTTTGTGCTGGCCCCTGAGTCCGACCGTGTCTATGGCACGACGCAAATGGCCTATACGACCCAAGCGTATCAAATTGCGTATTTCAGCCAAAACGAATGGGCGGAAACTCCTTCGAAGATGATGCTGCCGTTGATAGTCGCGACGATGTCGAACACCCACTATTTCAGCGAGGTGTTTGCGGCGCCCGATTTCGGCCGTCACACGTTCGCGCTGCGCACTGAAATCCTGGAGCTTAAGCAGGACTTCACGGCACAGCCGCCGATGCTGAAGTTGACGATGCGCTTCTATTTGAGTCGCGAGGCGACGAACGAGATCATCGCGAGCAAGGAGGTATCCATGCGCGAAACGATGGGGGAAAAGAACCCCTATGCCGGCGTCGTGGCGGCCAACGAGGCGACGGAAAAAGCATTGCGTGAACTTGCCGCCTTCGTGGTCGAGAAAGCGCGCTAAGGCAGCATTTTGCGCACGGTGTCGTCCTTGAAGAGGAAATGATGCCGCAGCGCCGCGCCCACGTGAACAAAGATGAGCAGGATCAGCCCGTAGGCGAACCATTTGTGGATGCCGATCAGCCTCTGGAACAGATACTCATCATGAGGAAGGAAATCGGGCAGCAGGAACAGGCCAAAGAACGATACCGGAATGCCGGCCGCGGACGACATCAGCCAACCAGACACCGGCAATGCGAACATCAAGGCGTAAAAGCAGAGATGAACAAATCGCGCGGCGACTTTCTGCCAATCGGGCAGGTGTGCAACCAGTTGTGGCAGGATCTGCGTGATACGCCAGGCCAGGCGGACTGCAAACAAGAGGAGCACTAACAGGCCAAATTCTTTGTGGAGGAGGATCAGCGTGATTTTCTTCGTGTCGAAACCGACATCGGGAAGCCTGACCATATACAGTCCCAATGCCACGAGTCCGATCATGAGGAAAGCCATCAGCCAGTGGAGCAGGATCGCGACCGATCCATAACGGTCTTCGGTGTTCCGGATTGGTGCCATCGCTTGGGTCTCCGGGGAGGAGATTGAAAGTCTCGCGCTGGCTGATGGGGCGCGGCTATCAGAAAGTCGAGCAGTTAAAGAAGCCGCGATGGCCGAAGCAGGTCGTTGTCGTCGGTGCAGTCCGCCAGCGCTCGATGGCGTTCTTGGTATCCATCTTGAGGATGCAATCGCGCCACTGCTCGGTGTCTGCCTGATAGCCCAGCTTTTGGCATGCAGGTCCGTAGACCGCGATCATTTCGTCCACCTCGCGTTGCTGTTCCGCTGCGCGGTCCGCCTGGGTTGCGCAGCCGCCCAGCAGCAGGGCCAGCGTGAGTGCCATTGAAGTACGCATGATAATTCCCCTTCTCGGTAACCCGCGCACCTACGGGCGGCGCGACGGCGAACAGCGACTGTTCAACCGTTTATTCCCGTGCGGTGGTGCAAGGTTCAAGGGAAGGGTGGCGCTGGTGCTCGCCAGGATCACTTGTAATACTCGGGTGCCAATTTCAGCGTGTCGCGCTGTGCCTTGTCGTGATTGATCCAGAGCTGAGCCTTTTCCTTCGCTAGCACATCGGCGATGCGCTGCATTGAAGCCAGTGTTTGGTCCTTGTCGAAATTAATGGAAGGTACGCGGCGATTGTTCCAATTGCTCTTGAAGTGGGCCGCATCGCCTGACAGCACGATTGCACCGGTTTTCGGCAGCTTGACCAGCAAGGACTGATGGCCGGGCGTGTGACCGGGTGTCGAAAGGATGGTGACGCTGCCATCGCCGAAGACATCCTTGTCGCCTTCAAGCTTGGTGACTGGATGCGCGGGATTGAAGCGTGGTGCATTGTTGGCGCCGGGCCAATCGTATTCGGCTTTCTGCACCAGCAGCATCGACTGTGGGAACATCTCGACATTTCCGATGTGGTCCGGGTGGCTGTGCGAGATCGCGACGTATTTGATGTCCGCTGGCTTGACACCAAGTGCTTCCAATTGGTTTGCCAGCGTTTTCGGCCGGCGCCAGTGGATCGCCCTTGGATCAGCCGGAGCCTCGCCGTCGGGTAGCGCGGCGATGGAGTCCTTCACGCCGGTATCCCACAGCATCCAGTCCTGGTCATGCTTGATCAGGTAACAGTTGTCGGCGAATGCCATGGATTGGCCCACGTTCACACCCGGCGACCAGCGCGAGATATCGCCCGCTACACCTTCGCCGCAATTGAGAATGTAGAGGCGTGCGACGCTGTTATTCTGATGTGCAGGCAAGCCACTGCACCCGGCGATAATGGCAAGCGAGGCGATGACGAGTTTGGCGGCGATGAACGGAGATTTCAGCATGGCAGAGATTCACGGCAGCAGATTGTGAACCTCGAACGCCGTTTCCTGTGGTGGCGCGGTAAACCCGCCGTTGATACCATGCGACATTTTCGGTATTAGGATTCCTTCGCGAAACTGTTCCCAACTTTCCTTGGAATCGTGGATTGCTACTATGATCCAACCGCCGGCCGTTGGGCCAGCCGCATGGTAGATTTGGCCCTTCGGCAGCTTTTCTCTGCTTGGATGCACGGCCGCAATTGTCGCTTCGTATTGTTCCTGCGTACCACCAGGAAAGAAATGTGTAATACCGTAAGCCATCATAGTTCTCCTGTCGGGTTGATGGGACCTTGCCAAAGCCTTTGAAGCTTAGCTTGCATAATGAGAACGTCAAGCAATCCTGGAAAGTTTCTTAGCCAAATGCCGCGTCATCGTTGCCTCAGCGTACAGGGGCTACTATCAGTGACAAACCTGAGCATTTCGTTGGAGCCTTCAATGAGGACCCGCCGAAGCCAGCGCGACGTATTCGTCTTCGATCGGCCGTTCCGTAAGGTCTGTGCCATTCAGCAGATCGCCGCTGACTTCAAGCCTTTCAAGTTCGAAGCCTGCGTCGGCCAGGAAGCTCGCGAGACCGGGGCGCGCCATGCTCGACAGGAATGGCTCGCCCCGCCATCGCAACCAGACATCGATCAGGCGGCTGCCCTGCCGGAACCCGGGATGTCCGTTTGCCAGTGGCTGCAGCCACGTGAACGCCACGTGGCAATGCGGCGCTGCCGTGGCCATTTGCTCGAACAGTGCGCGCACCGCATTGAGCGGCATATACATCAGCAGTCCTTCCGCAACGAACAGCGTCGACGCCGCCCGATGAAACGCCGGATGCGTCGCCAGAACCGAGCTTAGGTCCTGCCGCGCCAGATCGGCGGCGATGAAGGCGATGCCATCGCCGCCTGCCGCAGCGCGCTTTACGGCTTGCGTCGCAGGGTGATCGATCTCGATACAGCAAACATCCGGGCGTGCCGCTTTCAGTTCCGCGCACAAGGTATCGAACCCGGCGCCGACCACGATCACTTGCGTACAGCCGGCGGCCAGCGCGGCTTGCGCATGCCGGCGCAGGATCTGCTTGCGGAGCGCAAAGTGCATGCAAATCCCCGGCAGGGTGGCGGCCTCGACCAGACCGCACAGGCGTTGAAACCATGCCTTGCGCAGCAGGTAGGCCAGGCGTGGATAAGCGCGCCGCAGCAACTGTTCGCCGAGGCGAAGCGCGTCGACAGGCAGCACAGCGGCAGGCAATGAGGCTCGCGCGCCCGCCAGCTGCAGTCCGCCCGCGACGATCAGCGCGGTCCTGCTGGGCTTGTCCGGTTTCATGCCACCAGATTAGCAGGTGCGCATCCAAACAGCGCCGCGTAATGGCGGTACCAGTTGCTCTGGAAGCGTCCTTGCGGATCGAAGCGGCGTTTCGCGTCCAGGAATTGTTCGAAGCGCGGATAGCAGGCGCTAAGCTGGGCTGCACTGGCAGCTCTCGAGTAAGTCAGGTAGAAGCTGCCGTCGCGCGCAATCGCCATGTCGATCAGGCGGCGGAAGGCGCGGTTTGTCGCATCGATGCCGTCGGCCGTATGCGGCGTGTGCAGATTGAAGATGACGCAGGCGTGGTCCTCGCGCGCCCACGGCAGGAAGCTTTCCGTGTCGCGTTCGATCAGTCGGACGGTCCCGTAAATGAGGTCGACGCCATGCTGCCTGAAATCGGCGGCTGCCGCGCGCATGAAGTCCACAAGCCGTTCGCGTGGCACATAGATTTCCCCGATCACTTCGGAGCCACAATGGCCCAGAGTGCGGTCGATGTCGCAATGGTAGCCGTCCAGATAAGTGCTCTGCTGCAGCCGGTCGCTCCAGTAATGCTGGCCGTTGGTCGACAGATAGTGGCGCGCGTAGTGTTCGAAAGCGGCGGTTTTGTCGGTGTGCGCAAGATGCAGCAGGTCGCGCCAATCCTGTTCGGACAACTCCCTTGTCGCGGCATCTAGCGGGGTGGCGTCGTCGACCGGCAGGTAGCACGAGAAGACGCCGCGCTGCATGAAGTCACGGCTGTCCGGGTCAATGGCGAACTGAAAGTCGCCGAAGACATAGCCGGCTGCGATGCGCTGCGAGAATGCCGGCATCAGTTCTTCCAGTTGAAGCAGCGTCACATCGCGCCTCATCCTCTGGCGTGGCGCAAGGCGAAGCATCACGCTGGCGATGACGCCGAACAGTCCATAGCCGCCGATCGCCAGCGAGAACAGCTCATGGTTGCTGCTCCGGCTGCAGTGCTTCACCTGGCCTTGTGCGTCGACCAGCGTGAAGGCTTCCACGTCGCCGATGAAGGGGCGCATCCGGAGGCCGCGTCCGTGAATGTTCGCGGACAGGCAGCCGCCCAGCGACAGCCGGTCCGCGCCGGTCTGCTTCTGGCGGATGCTCCAGCGGATGCCTTCCGGGTCTGGAGCGCTGTTGAGATGCTCGATCAGTTCCGGCCACTCGATGCCGGCTTCGACTTCGATCAGGCCGGCGGCCGTGTCGAAGGCCAGCACGCGGCGCATCTTCCGCATATCGAGCAGCACGGCATCGGCGGCAAATTGCTGCCCGCCCATCGCATGCCGCCCGCCACAGACCGCGACGGGCAAGCCCTGCCGTCCCGCCGCCGTGATGATGTGACGGATATCGTCAATGCTGCGCGGTTCGTAAATGCGCGCAACCCGTGTTGGATTGAGCGCGGAATGGATGTCGTTGACGACAGCGGGGCGATGATGTGGGTGCATGGCGCGCTTCCGAAACGGGGAGTGCAACCATTATTGGCAGGCTTGTTTGTTGGCGTTGGCGCTTTCTGCCAAGCGGTACGTGACGGTACTTCTGGTACCGCCGTTCGAGCGGTGCGCCATCAACGGTCAAGTTTTCCCAGGAAGTGAATTGCCTCGGCTTTGGTCTTCCTTCCAGCCACCGCCGAGCGCCTTGTACAAGGACACCGTCGCCTGCAGACGCTTGAGTTTCAATATCCCCATATCGTTCTGCACATTGGATAAAGCGCGCTGGGTATCGAGCACCGTCATCAAATCTTCGGCGCCGACCTTATATCGGATTTCCGACAGGTCGTACGCCTCGCGCGCCTGCTCCAATTCGGTCGTCTTCAAGCGACGCTGCTCATCCAGGCTGCGAATCTGGCCCAACGCCGTGTCCACTTCCGAGAAGGCGGAAATCACGGTCGCGCGATATACCTGGACCAGTTCCTGTTTGCGGGCGACGGCGAGGTCGCGTTCCCGCTTCAGCCGGCCGCCATCGAAAATCGGCGCCATCAGCGAGGCACTGACATTGACGAGCAGATTCGGTGCATTAAGCAGCGACAGCAAGGCGCTGCTTTGCGCACCCAGCGCTCCGGTGAGGTTAATGCTGGGGAACAGGTTCGCCCGAGCGACGGCGACGTTGGCGTCGGCGGCGGCCAGGTTGGCCTCGGCGCGACGAATATCGGGCCGGCGCGACAGGAGCTCGGATGGCAAGCCTGGGGACACCTCCGGCAAGGTGATCGTGTCCAGTCCTTCCTTACCAATGGAGAATGTCTGTGGCGTTTTGCCGAGCAGGATTGCCAGCGCCGACTGCGCTTCGCGCTCCTGCTGCATCAAATCCGGTATTTCCGATTTCTGCTGAGCCAGGGCAGACCGCTGGCGCGCAAGGTCGAGGGGTGAGGCTGCGCCTGCGCTCTTCTGTGCCTCGACCAATTTCAGGACATGCTCGGCATTCGCAACATGTTCGCGGGCGACGGCAAGCCGGTCATGCAGCGACAACACTTGCAGATAGGTCGACACGATACCGCTGGTGACCGTCAACGCCACGGTTTGGCGGTCGAAACGGTTGGCCTCCAGCGACGCTTCCGCAGACGCCACGCCCGCCTTGTTTTTGCCCCAGAAATCGACTTCGTAGGAAACCTGCAAGGAATTAGCGGCTGAGGTGCTTGCGCTGCCGCTTCCAATGGGTACGGCGCGGTTCGCGCCGCTGTAAAAATTCGCAGTGGGCAGTAACGACACGCCGGCAATGCGTGCCTCTGCTTCTGCCTGCCTCACGCGCGCAAGTGCGCCCGCGAGCTCCAGATTACTGGATTGGCCTTCAGCGACCAAATGCGTCAGGGCAGGGCTGCCAAACCGCTGCCACCAATTCTTGTCAGGCCACTCCTCGTGGTTCGAATTGCCAGCGACCGTCCAACCGGCAGGCAAGTCGACCTTGGGCGGCGGCTCCGCAATTGGGGCATGGCTGGCGCACCCCGCCAGAACGGCGCAAGCCAGACCAAACAGAATGGACGATGCTGCTGGAGTGCGGGGCAATGTCAGCTTTAAAGCGCGGTGCGTCATTGGCAATCCTCAAGAGCTTGATGCTGCCGCAGCGGGCGTCGGAAGCACATTGGGCGCCGGGCCGACCAGCACCTTGTCGCCTGCGGCCAATCCGGAAAGGATCTGTGCCTGTTGCGAATTGTGCAGTCCAATCTTCACCTTGCGGGCGCTGACGCGTTGGCCGGCGTCGAGCACGTTGACGTTGTAAAGGCCGTCCTCGTCCGGCGCACCAAGGCCGTTAGCCGGCAGCAGCAGCGCATCGCGCGCCTGCGCGACGACGAACTGCACCTGCGCACTCATACCGCTCATCAGTTCGTGATCTGGATTCTTGACCTCGAACAGGACAATATAAAAGGCCTGCTTGCCCTGTTCGCCCGTGCCGTCGACCGGGATGGGAATGACCTGGCGCAGCTTTCCCGACCAGCGCTTTCCGGGATAGCCCGGGGTCGTGAAACTCGCCGCCATGCCTGGCCGCAAGCGCGTCACATCGTTCTCCGCGACGCGCGCGGCTACGGTCATCTCCGACAGGTCGGCAATCCGGAGCAGCGGTGCGGCAGGTTGTGCGGCAGCGACCATTTGTCCCGTGCGCGCGGTGAGTGACACCACGGTACCGGCAATCGGCGACCTTACGATCGTTTTCTGGCGCGCTTCCTCATCGATTTTCGATGTCGCTTCGAGTTCGTGGATTTGCGCCGTGATCGCATCGACCCGCGCGCTTGCCGATGACGCGTTCATCCGCGCCGATTCGAAGGCGTCCTCGCGGGTCGCGTTCTGCGCTTTCAGCTGGGTCTGGCGCTTGAACTGGAGCTGGGCAAAATCAAGCTGTCCACGCTGGTCGGCAAGATCTGCCTGCAGCCGGGCCATCTGCGCGCGATTGCTTGCGGCTTTGGCCGGTTGTTGGGCCGGGGTGATGTCGACCAGGGCCTGGTCGGCCTGGATCGTGTCACCGACGGCGACCAGCACGTCTTTCACCTCTCCGGCGATTTGGGCGTAGGTGTCGACCCATTTGTGGAGCTGGAGCTTTCCGGGCGCGTCGACCGTTTGTTGGATGTCGCCGCGGCGCACGGTGACGGTGTCGAACTTGGCTGGCGCGGCGGAGGCCGGCGGCGCTGACAGCTTGGTCACTTGCGCCAACACGGGACTGGTGCCCAGCACAGCAGCTAGCGAAAGGAGGGCCACTGCCAGGTCGCGGTACGAGGCGCGGCACGCGCGACTGGCCAACGGGGATGTATTGTCTTGTTGATCAGAAGTCATGGGACAACAGCAGAAATATGCCGAGTATACACAGAATGTGAACTCGGCTGAGCACTTTGCAAGATCAAACGCCTGATTTGGCGCTTTTCAGGCGGCGGCCTGTTCGCGTGCCGCGGCGGACGCCATCGGAAAGCGCATCTCAAAGGTGGCGCCCTGGCCCGGTGCGCTGCGCACTTCGACCGTGCCGCCGTGCAGTTCCGCGATCGAGCGCACCACGGCCAGGCCAAGGCCGGTGCTGTCGGTTGAGCTGCGGGCAGGATCGGCGCGGTAGAAGCGGTCGAACAGGTGCGGCAGGTGTTCGGCGGCGATGCCGCAGCCGTTGTCGCTGACCGAGATGACGCAGGCATTGCCCTCGGCCGCCGCTTTCAGCACGACGGCGCCGCCGCGCGGCGTGTAGCGCAACGCGTTGGCCAGCAGGTTGGACAGGGCGCGCCGCAGCAGGAGCGGGTCGGCCATCAGCGTGCATTCGCCCTCGGTGCGCAGGCTGATGCCCTGTTCCTCGGCCATGATCTCGAAGAATTCGATCAGCCGGGCGAATTCCTCACCGACGGCGAGCCGCTCGCGCTTGACGGTCTGCTGCGCGTTGTCGGCGCGCGCCAGGAACAGCATGCTCGACACCATGCGCGATAGCCGGTTGCCTTCCTCGACCATCACTTCCAGCGTGTTCTGGTACTCGGCGACGTCGCGTGCGCGGCCGAGCGTGACGCTGGCGGCGGCCACCAGGTTGTTGATCGGCGAGCGGAACTCGTGCGCCAGGTCGGACGAGAAGCGCGACAGCTGCTCGAACGAGCGCTCCAGCCGCGCCAGCATGTCGTCGAAGGTGAGGGCGAGCTGGCGCAGGTCGGATGGCCAGGCCTCGTTGGCGATGCGCGCGTGCAGGCGCTGCGCGTTGATGCGGCCGATCGCTGCGCTGATCGCGCGCACCGGCGCCAGTCCGCGCCACACCAGCAGCCAGCCCAGCGCAGCGGCAACGAAGGTCGCCGCCGCCACCACCAGCGCCAGTTTGCGCAGGTAGCGGCGCAGGACCTTCTCGTCCTGGCTGACGTCGAGCGCACCGCGCAGGCGCATGCCTGGTCCCGTCGCTTCGGCCCGAACGCTGGACATCAGCAGGTAGCGGGTCTTGTCGCCGCTGCTGTCTGTCGTCCGGTCGTCGTCGTGGAGGTCGGGCCGCGCGAACCCTGCGGCGAATGCGCCGGCGTTGTCGGAGGCCAGCTTGACTGTACCGTCGGGTGCGATGAGCTGCCAGCCGAAGCGCTTGTTTTCTTCCTGCTGCTCGCTCCACTCGTGCTGCCACTGGGTCGGGTTCTGCTGCTTGGACAGGTGCTTGAACACTTCGTTCTGGATGCGCAGGTTGTCGCGGATTTCCAGCTCTTCCTTCTCGCGCAGCTGGTGCACCAGTTCCGCATACATCATCGCCGACACGCCCAGCACGATGGCGGCGATGGCCGCGCCAAAGAAGGCGCCCAGGCGCGCCGTCAGCGACCAGCGCCGCACGTCCAGCTCAATCGCGAATTTCGAGGACATAGCCGACTCCGCGCACCGTGTGCAGCAGCTTGACCGGGTAGGGATCGTCCAGCTTGGCCCGCAGGCGCCGGATCGCCACTTCGACGACGTTGGTGTCGGAGTCGAAGTTCATGTCCCAGACCTGGTCGGCGATCACGGCGCGCGGCTGGACCTCGCCGGTGCGCTTGATCAGCAGTGCCAGCAGCGCGAACTCCTTGGGTGTCAGGTCGAGCCGGTCGGCGCCGCGCGTGGCGCGGTGCTTGAGCAGGTCGAGCGCAAGGTCGGCCAGTTCGTAGCGGGTCGGTTCCTTGAAGTTGGCGCCGGCGTCGCCGCGGCGCAGGATCACCCGCACCCGCGCCAGCAGCTCGCTGAATGCGAAGGGCTTGACGAGGTAGTCCTCGGCGCCCAGTTCGAGGCCGCGCACGCGGTCTTCGACGTCGTCGCGCGCGGTGAGGAACAGCACCGGCGTCGGCGATGCGGCGCGGCGCGCGGTGTCGAGGATGGTCCAGCCGTCCAGCCCGGGCAGCATCACGTCCAGGATCGCGAGCGCGTAATGCTCGGTCAGCAGGCGGTGCAGGCCGTCCGGGCCATTGCTGGCGACGTCCACCGTCATTCCTGCCTCGCGCAGGCCCTGCGACAAATAGGCCGCCGCGGTAGCTTGGTCTTCGACCAGGAGAATTTTGGTCAAGGCGTATGGTCCGAAAAAATGGTCAGGCGGCCGCGCGCAGGGCAGGCACCGCGGTTGTCCGCCGCGCGGCCAGCCGGTCAAATACCAGGTACAGCACCGGCGTGATGAACAGCGTGATCAGCTGCGACAACAACAATCCGCCGACGATCGCCACGCCGAGCGGCTGGCGCAGCTCCGCGCCCGCGCCGAGGCCCAGCGCGATCGGCAGCGCGCCCATGATAGCGCACAACGTGGTCATCATGATGGGCCGGAAGCGCAGGATGCAGGCCTGGCGCACCGCCACCTGCGGCGCCAAGCCGTGGCTGCGCTGGGCGTCGAGCGCGAAGTCGATGATCATGATCGCATTCTTCTTCACCACGCCAACCAGCAGCAGGATGCCGACCATCGCCACGAAGCTCAGGTCAAGCCCGGTCATGCGCAGCGCCAGCAGCGCGCCCACCGCCGCCGACGGGATGCCGAGCAGGATGGTCACCGGATGGATCAGGCTTTCGTACAGCATGCCGAGGATGACGTAGATGACGGCGACCGCGATCGCGATCAGCCACAGCTGGCTGGTCTGCGACTGCTGGAACAGCGAAGCCTCGCCGGCGAACGATCCGAGGATGGTCGACGGCATGCCGATCGCGATCTTGGCCGCCTCGATCGCGGCGGCGGCGTCGGACAGCGACTTGCCGTTGGCGAGGTCGAAGGAGATCGTCACCGCCGGCAGCTGGCCCTGGTGGTTGACGGCCAGCGTGGCCGGCCCGCGGCCGATCCGGGCGAAGGCGCTCAGTGGCACCAGCGTGCTGCCGGTGCCGTGCACGTAGACCTTGGACAGGCTGGTTTCGTCGCGGCGGAAGTTATCGGACAGTTCCATGATCACCTGGTAGCTGTCCTCCGGCGCATAGATGGTCGACACCTGGCGCGTGCCGAACGCTTCCGACAGCGTGGTGCGCAGGCTGTCCATATTGACGCCCAGCTGCGCCGCCTTGTCGCGGTCCACCTCGACGCGCGCTTCCAGGCCATTGCGCTCGCTGTCGGTGGCCAGGCCGACGAAGACCGGCGACTTGCCCAGCTCCTCGACCAGCTTGCCCGCCCAGTTCTCGACCGAGCCGGGAGTGACCGCCTGCAGCGTGTACTGGAAGGTGCTCTTCGAGCTGCGCCCGCCCAGCTTCAGGTTCTGCACGGGGCTGAAGAACACCTTCACGCTTGGCAGGAAGGCGGTTTCGGCGCGCAGCTGCTTGAGCACCAGCGGCATCGCCGGTCGCTGTCCGCGCGCCTTGAGCGTGAGGTAAAGCGCGGTGGTGTCGTGGTCGACCTTGGAGGCCAGGTCGGCCACGTTCGGATCCTTCATCAGCACCGCTTCGATCTGCTTGAGGACCGCGAGCCGGCCTTCGTACGACATATCCTGTGGGGTGTCGACGGTGGCGTTGATCTGGCCGGTGTCCTCCTGCGGGAAGAAGCTCTTGGGCGAGGCGACGTAGAGCCAGGCCGTCAGCGCGAAGGTGGACAGTGCGGCGATCATCACGGTCTTGCTGTGCGCGAGCGCCCAGTCGAGCGTGCGGCCGTACACGGCGAGCAGGCGCTCGAAGCCGCGTTCGAAGGCGAGGCTCCATGCCGGCGGCGCGCGGTGCGCTGCTTCCGGCTTGACGAGCAGCGCGACCAGCAGCGGCACCAGGGTCAGCGAGGCCGCCGCCGACACCAGGATCGCCAGCGTCACCACCAACGCGAACTCGTGGAACAACAGCCCGATGGTGCCCGGCATGAACAGCACCGGGATGAACACCGCCACCAGCGACACCGAGATCGAGACCACGGTGAAGGCCACCTCGGAGGCGCCACGCAGCGCAGCCTGGCGCGGCGCCATGCCTTCCTCGATATGGCGCATGATATTTTCGAGCACCACGATGGCGTCGTCGACCACCAGGCCAACCGCGATGGTCAGGCCCATCAGCGAGATATTGTCCAGGCTCGTGCCGAAGGCCAGCATCAGGCCGAAGGTGCCGAGCAGGGAAACGGGCAGGGTGATCGAGGGGATCAGCGTTGCCGCGAGGCGGCGCAGGAACAGCAGGATCACCAGCACCACCAGCGCGATCGTCAGCAGCATGGTCAGGTTGACGTCGTGGACCGCGTCGCGGATCGAGATCGAGCGGTCGTTCAGCACCGTCACCTTGACCGATGCCGGCAGCTGGCCGGTCAGGCGCGGCAGCGCGGCGCGGATGGCGTCGATGGTGGCGACCGTGTTGGCGCCGGGCTGGCGCTGCACCTGCAGCAGGATCGAGCTCTCGCCATTGATGCCGCTGGTGTTCTGGTTGTTCTCGACGCTGTCGAGCACCTTGGCCACTTCGTCCAGCCGCACCGCGCGGCCGTTGACGGTGGCGACCACGATGCGGGCGAAGTCGGCGGCTTTCATCAGGCCCGTCGTCATCTGGATGCTCATCATCTGGCGATGCGTGTCGAGCTGGCCCAGCGGCGCGTTGGAATTGGCCGCCTTCAGCGCGGCCGCGATGTCGGGCAGGCCAAGGCCGAGCGCGGCCAGCTTGTCGGGATCGATCTCGACCCGCACCGCGTAGCGGCTCTGGCCCGACACGTTGACCTGGGCCACGCCGCTGATGGTGGACAGCGCCGGCACCAGCACGTTGTCGGAGAACGCGTTCAGGTCGGACAGGCGCAGCGAGGGCGAGGACAGGCCGACCAGCAGGATGGGCGCATCGGCCGGGTTGACCTTGCGGTAGGACGGCGGCGTGGTCATCTCGGCCGGCAGCGAGCGCGAAGCACGGAACAGCGCGGCCTGCACGTCGGCCGCGGCGGCGTCGATATTGCGGCTGGCTTCAAATTCCAGCGTGATCTGTGTCTCACCCTGGATGCTGGTCGAGGTGGTGTTGATCAGGCCAGGGATGGCCGAGAACTGCTTCTCCAGCGGCGTGGCGACCGAGGTGGCCATGGTCTCCGGGCTGGCCCCGGGAAGGTGCGCCCCGACCTGGATCGTTGGTGTATCGTAGGTGGGCAGGGCGGCCACCGGCAGTTTCAGCCAGCAGGCGAATCCGGCCACCACCACGCTCAGCCACAGCAGCAGGGTCGCGATCGGACGCTGCAGGCACAGTCCGGCGAACTTCATTGGCCCACCATCGCGACCGTTGCAGGGTTGGACGCGGCCACGCGCACCTTGGCGCCGCTGCGCAGGTTCTGGCCGCCTTCGAGCACCACCGGTACACCGGCCGGCAAGCCGCCGATCACCGCCATGCCGCCCTGGATGCGCAGCAGCTCGACCGGCCGCGTGGCGACCTTGCCGTCGTCCGTGGTCAGGAACACGAAGCGGCCGGCCGGCCCTTCCTGCACGGCCTGCGGCGGCAGCACCACGGCGCCGTGGTTGACGCCGGCGTGCACCACCACGCGCACGAAGCCGCCCGGCCACAGGGTGTGGCGCGGATTCGGGAAGCTCGCCTTCAGGTCGATCGATGCGCTGTCCTGGTTGATGGTGTTGTTCACGAAGGTCAGCTCGCCGTCCGCGGCGTCGCCGTCGATCGATACGTGGACCGCACCGGCGGCGCGCGCGGCCAGCAGCGCCGGCATGTCCTTCTCCGGCAGGGTGAACTCGACGCCCACCGGCGAGAACTGCGCGACCGTCACCAGCGGTGCGCTGCCGCCGGCCTGCGCCAGGCTGCCCGGGTGCACGCTGACGGCGCTGGCCTTGCCGGCGATCGGCGAATAGATGCGGGTGTGGGCCAGCGTGGTGCGCGCGGCGCTGATCTCGGCCGCGGCGGAGTTGGCCTGCGCGACCAGCGCATCGACCTTGCTGGCAGCGGTGTCGACGCTGCTCGCCGCGATGAACCTGGACGCCACCAGGGCCTGCGCGCGCTGGTAGTCGCGCCGTGCATCGGCCAGCTGCGCGGCGATCATCGCTGCCTGCGCCTGGGCCTTGCCCAGCTGGGCGCGGGCGTCGCTGTCGTCGAGCGTGAACAGCAGCTGGCCCGGCTTGACGTCGTCGCCCTCGCGGAAGTTCACGGCGAGGATGGTGCCGGTCAGCTGCGGCCGCACCTCGACGAAGTTGAGCGGGACGATGTGGCCTTGCGCCGACAGTTCGATCGGGATGTCGAGCGCGCGGGTGCGGGTCACGCTGACCAGCGGCGGTTTCTTGTCTTCGGTGGCGGGGGCCTTGGCGCAGCCGGCCAGGACGAGGGCGGCGGCCAGCAGGAAAGTGGTGCGGTGTGCGTGCATGTCGGGACCTGTTGAATGACATGCCATTGTGCCTTCCGGTACCTGACGGAAAGAGGAGCGAAAGATTACATTTCCGTTATCTGAAACGCGCGCCCGATTTATGCACCACGCGTTGCGCCTTTCCTGCAAGCATTGTAGATTCTGAAATAAGATAGCAAAACCACTATCAAGCGCTAAGCTGATGACCGACGACCACGCCACCCCTTCCTCGACTTGCGCCTTCCCCGGCGCGGGCGAGATGGTGCGCGCGGTGAACGAAAAGGACTGGAGCCAAACCATCCTCGGTCCGCTTGAGCGCTGGCCCGAAGCGATCCGTTCCGCCGTCAGGCTGAGCCTCGCCTCGCAGTTCCAGATGGCGGTGCTGGTCGGCCCCGACCTCGTGTATGTATATAACGACCAGTGCGCGCAGATTTTCGGCGACAAGCATCCGTGGGCGCTCGGGCGGCCGGTGCGCGAAGTGTGGCCGGAGGCGTGGGACAGCCTGGAGCCGCTGCTGACCGACGTGCTGGAGACCGGCCGGCCGTGCCGCCGCGACGACCTCCTGCTGGTGCTGCATCGCGCCGGCTTCACCGAGGAATGCTACTTCACGGTCTCGTACAGCGCGATCTACGACGCCGGCCATGCGATCGCGGGCGTTCTTGTCAATACCATCGAGACGACCCAGCGCGTGCTGGCCGAACGGCGCCAGCGCTGGCTTGGCGAGCTGGCGATCCAGGTGGCCCAGCGCCGCGGCGCGGACGGCGCGCTCGACCTGCTGCGCGACGCGATGGCCACCAATCCCTTCGACCTGCCGCTGGTCGCGCTGTACCTGGCCGAGGGCGAATCGGCGCGGCGCGTGTTTTGCAGCGGCCTGCGTTCCGGCGGCGCGCGGATTCCAACGAGCCTGCCGTGGCCTGCGCCGGGCGCGGCCGCGCCGGCGCATCCGTTTGCGGCGCTGGCCCTGACCGGGGCGTCGCAGTTGTTCGAGGCCGCCGCCATGCTCGACGAGGGTGACCGCTGCGGCGCCTGGGACGAGCCGGTGCGCCAGCTGCTGGCGGTGCCGCTGGCGTTGGCGGGGCCGGGCCAGGCGCGCGGCCTGATGGTGGTCGCGCTCAATCCGCTGGTGCGTTGCGACGACAATTACCTGCGCTTCGTGCACACCACGGTCGGCCTGGTGGCGACCGCGATCGCCGGCGCCGACGCGCTCGAAGCCGAGCGGCGCCGCGCCGAGACGCTGGCCGAACTTGACCTGTCGCGCTCGCGCTTCTCGGCTTTGAACCGCGAAGTGGCAGCGATCCGCGACGACCTGACCAAGGTGATCGAAGGGGCCAGCGACGCCATCGTCAGCTATGACCACGAGTTGAAAATCCGCTCGCTCAACGCGGCGGCGGCGCGTTCGTTCGACCGCGAGGTGCACCAGCTGGCCGGCCGCCAGCTGCTGGACGTGGCGCCGGAGGTCGCCGGCACCGCGCTGCTGGAAGCCTTGCGCGCGGTGGCCGCCGGCGGCAGGCCGGAAGCGGTCGAACATTACCACCCGGCCGGAAGGCGCTGGTACGAGGTGCGGATCCTGCCGGCGCCGTACGGCGTACTGGCTTTCGGCGCCGACATCAGCGCGCGCAAGGCGGCCGAACAGGCCATGCGCGATGCCAATGCGATCCTGGAGCGGCGCGTCCACGAGCGCACCGGCGAGCTGCGCGAGGCGCACCAGCTGCTGGCGGCGGTGTTCGACCGGGCGCCGGGCGCGGTGGCGATCACCTCGATCGAAGGCGATTACCTGCGGGTCAACCAGGCCTACCTGGCGATGCTCGGCTGCGACGAGAAATGGCTGGCGCGGCGCAGCCTGTCGCAGCTGGTCGAGCCGGCCGATTTCGATGCGGCGGCGCCGTGGGTGGCGCGCCTGCTGGCGGGCGAGGTCGCGTCCTGCCGTACCGAGATGCGGTTCCGGCGCGCCGGCGGCGAGATGGTCTGGGTGCTCAGCTTCCTGTCGCTGATCGAGGATGGCGATGGACGGCCGCGCTACCTGGTCCACATGGCCAAGGACGTGACCAAGCGCCGCCAGCGCGAGGCCGAACGCCGCGCCGCGCAGGAGGAACTGAAGTCGCTGTACCGGCGGCTCGAAACGGTGCGCGAGATGGAGCGCGCGGCGCTGGCGCGCGAGGTGCATGACCAGCTGGGCCAGGTCCTGTCGGCGGCCAAGATCGACATCCGGCTGCTGGAGGACCACATCCTGGCGCTCGACGGCGACCACGAACCGGAAGAGGTGGCGCGCGAGCTGCGCGGCGCCAGCGGCACGCTCGATCGCGCGCTGCAGATCGTGCGCGACATCGCGACCGAGCTGCGCGCGCCGGAACTGGACGGGCAGGGGCTGTACGCGGCGCTGGAATGGCACGCCCGCGATTTCGAGCAGCGCACCCGCATCCGCACCAGCGTCGAAGTGGAGGCCGGGCTGCCGCAGCCGGCGCGCCCGGCGGCCGAGGCGCTGCTGCGCATTTTCCAGGAGGCGCTGACCAACGTGCTGCGCCATGCCCACGCCGGCGAGGTGCGGGTCACGCTGGAGCGGCGCGGCCAAAACCTGCTGCTGCGTGTGCGCGACGACGGCCGCGGCATCGGGCGCGGCGGCCGGGCCCGCGCCGGCGCCCTCGGCCTGAAGGGCATGCGCGAGCGCGCGGCCCTGGTGCGGGGCCGCCTGCTGGTCGGGCCGCTGGCCCCGCGCGGCACGCTGGTGTCGGCGCTGGTGCCGGTCGACGGCGGACTGGCCGGCGCTGTTCAAGACATATGAAAGACGAAACAAGATGATCAGGATTGCGATTGCGGACGACCATGAACTGATACGCGAAGGCGTAAAGAAGATCGTGCGTTCGCACCCGGACCTGCGCATCGTCGGCGAGGCGGCCGACCTGGCCGGGACCCTGGCCCTGGTGCGCCAGCATGCGCCGGACGTGGTGGTCCTTGACATCAACCTGCCGGACTTCGACGGCCTCGAAGGACTGGCCGAGCTGCGCCGCCATCATCCCGAACAACGTGTGGTCCTGCTCAGCATGTACGGCGAGGACAAGTACGCGGTCAACGCCTTGCGCGCGGGCGCCAGCGGCTACGTCACCAAGGCCATGGCCGCGGACGAGCTGGTGCGCGCGGTGCGGCAGGTGGCGGCCGGCGCGACCTATATCGGGCCACGCCTGGCCGAGCAGATGGCGCGCCAGATGCTGGAGGGAGCCGAAGCGCCGGCGCACGAACGCCTGACCGCGCGCGAAAGCGAGATCGTGGCCCTGATCGGGGCCGGCCTGCAGGTCAAGCAGGTGGCCGCCGAGCTGGGGATCAGCGTCAGCTCCGTCAATACTTACCGCAACCGCATTTTCCGCAAGCTGGGCCTGCATTCGAATGCGGCCCTGATCCGCTACGCATTGAAGCACGGCTTGGTCGTTTAGCAGCAATTGTTAATAATGCGCAACAATGTGACATGATTTGCTGTCGTTAAAATTACGACAGGCGCGCTGCAGTTTTGCGACAGGAAGCGCGCGTGCGCACCACGGTGGTGCGCGAAATGGCAACAAGTTCGGGTTATTTGCGCGCTATAGGGCGCTAGCGGCCGCAATGCCGCTGCGCGACGCACGCACGACGGACCTGTGCGCCAGGGCAGCCGGACGTTAGCATCGGGACCAGGGGTGTTGATTCGCCTTTAACAATCTCCGTAACGTTTTGAGAAGCCATCGATATGAACGAGCAAGCTTCCGCGACCTCGATGTTGCGGCGACCAGGCGGCGCCGGGGCTGGCGCTGTCCAACAGGGGCCGCAGGACGCACTCCAGGTGCTGGAGTTCGCCTGCGGCGGGCGGCGCTTTGCGGTACCGCTGGCCTGCGTCCGCCGCGCCGTGCTGAGCGCCCAGCCGGACCCGCTGCCGGGTGCTTCGGACATCGCGCTGGGCGTGCTCGACATCGGCGGCGAGACCGTGACCGTGCTCGATTTCTCGCGCCGCGCCGGCTGCGGCCCGACCGTCATCCACCCCGGGCAGCAGTTCCTGATCGTGGAGCTGGGCGGTTTCCTGTGCGCGTTCGTGGTCGACGCCATCACCGGTCCGGGCGTGGCCATGCGCGGCGCCGATGGCTGGCCGGGCGAAGTGGGCGCGGCCGGTTTCGTCGACTGCGCAGTGCACCTGCCCGACGGCCTGTGCCTGGTGGTCGATCCGGCGCGCTTCCTGTTCGACGAAGAGCAGGCGCAGTTGGCGCTGGCGCTCGAGGAGCTGTCCGATGAACGGCATTGAACAGGCGAGGCTGGCCGACGCCGCGCTGGACCTGGCGGCGCAGCGGGTCGAGGCCGAGACCGGCCTGCGCTTCGCCGGCGCGCGGCGACGCCAGTTCCACGCGGCGCTGGGGCGGATGGCCAGTGCGCTCGGCCACGCGCACGTGCCGGCCTGCGCGGCCTGGCTGGCCGACGGGCCGTGGGACGATGCGCGCGGCGCCGCCTGCGCGCGCTTCCTGACGATCGGCGAGACCTATTTCTTCCGCGAGCCGCGTGCCCTGGACCTGGTGTGCGAGCAGGCGCGCGCCCACCTGGCGCGCGGCGAACAGCGGCCGCTGCGCATCTGGAGCGCCGGCTGCTGCACCGGCGAGGAGCCGTATTCGATCGCGATCGCGCTGCGCCGGCGCGTGCCGCAAATGGCGCCGGCAATGGCGTCGATCCTGGCCACCGACCTGAACGAGGCCTTCCTCGACTTCGCGCGCGCCGGCGTCTACCGCCGCTGGTCGTTCCGCAACACCGATCCAGCCGACCACGCGGCCTGGTTCCGGCCGGTCGACGAGGGCCGCTTCGAGATCGATCCCGCGCTGCGCGCGCAGGTCCGCTTCGACTGCCTGAACCTGGCCGGCGCGAGCTATCCCTCGGCCGCCAGCGGCACGCTGGCGATGGATGTCATCTTCTGCCGCAATGTGCTGATGTACTTCGGCCCGCAGCAGGCGCGCGACACGGTGGCGCGGCTGCGAGCTTGCCTGGTTGACGGCGGCTGGCTGGTGGTGAATGCCAGTGAAGCGTCGCCTGAGCTGTTTGCCGGCTTCACGCCGGTATTCCACGCGGACGCGGTGTTCTTCCGCAAGGACTCGCAGCCGCAGCCAGCCGAGCTGCCGCCGGCCGAACCATCGCTGCCCGACTTGCCGCAGCCTGCCGCCGCGCCACGCGCACGGGGCCGCGTCGCGGCCGCGCCGGCGCCGCGCCGCGCCGAAACCCCGCCCCGTCCGGACCTGATGGCGCGCGCCCGCGAGTTGATGGAGCAGGGCAGCCGCGACGAGGCGCTGCAGTGCCTGCGCCGCGCCGTCGAGGCCGACCCGCTGTCGCTGCCGTTGCAGCAAAGCGCCGCGCTGTTCGCGTTGGAGCACGGCGAGCGCGCACTGGCGCGCGAGGGCGTCAAGCGCCTGCTGTACCTGGATCCGGACAGCGCCCTCGGCCACTACCTGGCCGCGCTGATCGAAGACGCGGAAGGCCGCCGCGCGCGCGCGCTGCGCCTGCTGCACGATTGCCGGCGGCTGGCCGGCGCCGACCGCGATCTCGACGGCGCCGCCGCGCGCTGGCTGGAGCGATTGCAATGAGCGGCCCGGCATTTGACTGGGAGGCGATGGTGCGCCGGCTCGAGGCCAGCGCCGCCGCGCTCGCTGCGCAGGACCAGGACGATCCGGCGCGGCAGGCGCGACTGCTCAGGGAACGGGCGGAGGCGCTGGCCCACCCCTCGGTTCCGGCGGACGGCGCGCCTGCCGGCGGCATCGAGGCGCTGGCCTTCCGTTGCGCCGGCGAGCGCTATGCCTTCGAGGCGGCGCTGGTCGCGCGCGTGCTGGCCTGGCAGCCGCTGACCGCCATCCCGGGCGTGCCCGCCTGGGTCGCCGGCGTCACCATGTCCGAGGGCGAGGTGCTGGCGGTGGTCGACCTGCGGGTGCTGCTGGCGCTGCCGCTGGCCGAACTGTCCGACCCTTCGGCGCTGATTGTGCTCAAGGGCGAGGACAACTGCTTCGCGGTGCTGGCCGACGCGATCGACGGCGCGCGCCGCTTCGCACAAACGGACCTGGGCCACTGCCTGCCCGCGCTGGCCGATCTGGCCAACACCTGCCTGCTCGGGGTCGCCCCCGACCGCACCGCGCTGCTTGACGCGCGGCGCCTGCTTGCCGATTCCACCCTGGTCGTCGATGCCGACCGCTGAAAGGAGATTGAGATGCCCATTTTTGCCGACATGACCACCCGCGCCAAGCTGACGCTCGGCTTCGGCCTGCTGGTCGCGACGATGGTGGTGGCAAGCGCGATGTCCTACCAGGCCCTGACCAAGCTGCGCGCCTCGCAGCAGACGCTGTTCACCGACGACCTGGGAATCGCCCTCAAGATGGTCGAGCTGCGCAACGCCATCAACCGCGAGCGCGTGGCGCTGCTGTCGTCCCTGGTGACCCAGGGCGGGGCGCAGGTATCCTTCAACCGCCAGCTCGACATCGAGGAGGCGACGATTCGCGGCCTGATCGCGGAGCTGGAGCCGTACAAGGACGTCGACGAGGAGTTCGGGCGCGGCTATGCGCGCCTGCTGACGGCGCACGATGAATACGCGGCGATACGCGACGGCGAGGTGGTCGCGCCGCTGAAGGCCGGTGAGCGCAATGTCGCGGTATCGGCCGTCACCGGCAACCTGCAGCGCAAGTTCGATCAGCTCAAGTCAGTCGCCGACGAGATGGGCAAGGAGCAGCTGAGCCAGGCGCGCCAGCGCATGCGCGACAGCGACGCGCTCGTGCAGCGCGCCGGCGCCGCCCTGTTCGCAATCGGCGCGGGGGCGGCCGCGGTCGCGTTCCTGATGGGCTGGTGGCTGAACCGCTCGATCGCCGCGCCGCTGCGCGAGGCCACGACGCTGGCCGCGCGCATCGCCACCGGCGACCTGCGCGCGCACGTGCCGCCGCCGGCCGGCCGCGACGAGGTCGGGCAGCTGATGGAGGCGCTCGGTGAAATGGTGCACTCGTGGCGCGCCCTGGCCACCGAAACCAACACCGGCGTGGCGACGCTGACCGCGGCCGCCGGCGAGATCCTGGCCAGCACCGCGCAGGGCGCCGCCAGTTCCACCGAGACCGCCGCCGCCGTCAGCGAGACCACTGCTACGGTGGAGGAGGTCAAGCAGACTTCGCTGCTGTCGAGCGAAAAGTCGCGCGCGGTGTCCGACTCGGCCCAGGAGGCCGCGCGCACCGCCGCCGACGGCCGTCGCGCGCTCGAGGAGAGCATCGAAGGCATGCAGACCATCCAGGAAAAGATGGAGGCGATCGCCGGCACCGTGGTGCGCCTGTCGGAGCGCAGCCATGCGATCGGCGAGATCACGGCCAGCGTCGCCAGCCTGGCCGAGCAATCGAACCTGCTGGCGGTGAACGCCGCGATCGAGGCCGCCAAGGCGGGCGAGCACGGCAAGGGTTTCGCTGTGGTGGCGCAGGAGGTCAAGAGCCTGGCCGAGCAGTCGCGCCAGGCCACGCGCCAGGTGCGCGAGATCCTGGGCGAGATCCAGAAGAGCGTGGGCGCCGCCGTGATGATCACCGAGCAGGGCGCCAAGACCGTGGCGCAGGGCGTCGAGCAGACCGCCCGCGCCGGCCAGGCGATCCGCGAGCTGGCCGAGAACATCGCAGACGCCGCGCAGGCGGCGGTGCAGATTGCAGCCTCCAGCCAGCAGCAGCTGGCCGGGATGGACCAGGTGGCGCTGGCGATGGAAAACATCCAGCAGGCCAGCGCCGAGACCGCGGCCGGCTCGCGCCAGGCCGAAGCCTCGGCGCGCGACCTGCACGCGCTGGGCCAGTCGCTGCGCCGGGTGGTCGAACGTTTCCAGGTGTGAGCATACGATGACCGATCCGCAGTTCCGCCAGCGCCTGCGCGCCATTTTCAGCGAGGAAGCACGCGAGCACCTGACCCAGATTGACGCCGGGCTGGTGGCGCTGGAGCAGGCCGCCGGCGCGGAGCGCGTGGCGGCGGTCGAGCGGATCCTGAAGGCGCTGCACACGCTCAAAGGCGCGGCGCGCACCGTCGACGAGCTCGATCTGGAGCGCCTGTGCCATGCGCTGGAAGGTGCGCTGGCGGTGCTGCGCGACGCCGCGGCGCCGGCCAGCGCCGAACAGTTCGACCGCCTGCACCAGGCCGCCGGCGCGGCGCGCCAGGTCATCGACGCGCCCGGGCTGCGCAGCCGCAAGCGCGCCTCGCTGCTGGCCACGCAGCTGGACATGCCCGTGCGCCGCCCGGCGCCGGCGGCTGACAGCGCCGCGCCCGCGGCGCCGGACGAGGTCCCGGAGGAGGCCGCCGCTCCGGCGCCGGCGCCGGCGGCCGCTCCCGGCGCGGCTGAACGCATCCGGGTCGACAGCCGCAGCATCGATGCCATCCGCGTGCACGCCGAGGCGCTGCTGCCGGTGGAGCTCAAGCTGCGCCACCACGTGGCCGAGCTGCGCGCGCTGGCCAACGCCGTGCGCGGCCAGGACGGCGCCGCCGCCGAACTGGCCTGCGCCCGCCTGGCCGGCGGGCTGGAACGGGTGCAGGAGGAGCTGCATGCGGTGCGCGGGCGGCTGCACGACGCCACCCTGGAGACTTCGCTGGTGCCGTCCGCCGCAGCGCTCGACGAACTGCCGGCGCTGGTGCGCAACCTGGCGCGCGGACACCAGAAGCAGGTGCGGCTGGACACCAGCGGCGCCGGGGTGGCGATCGACCGCCGCGTGCTGGGCGTGGTGCGCGAAGCCCTGATCCACCTCGTCACCAACGCCGTCGACCACGCGATCGAGGCGCCGGATGTGCGCACCGCGCGCGGCAAGGACGCCACCGGCCGCATCGCGATCGCGGTGGCCCAGCGCGACGCGCGGACGGTGGCGCTGCGCGTCAGCGACGACGGCGCCGGCATCGACACCGACGCGGTGGCGGAGGCGGCCCAGCGGCGCCTTGGCCTCGATCCGGAGGCGGTGGCGCAGATGAACCGCCAGCAGCGCCTGCAGCTGGCCCTGGGCGCGGGCGTGTCGACCCGCTCCGAGGTGACCCAGGTGTCCGGGCGCGGCATGGGCCTGGCGATCGTGGCCGACAAGGTGGCGGCGGCCGGCGGCCAGCTGCTGGTCGAAACCGAGGCCGGCGCCGGCACCGTGTTCGAGCTGCTGCTGCCGGTCGGCGTGGCCAGCATGCGTGCGCTGGTGGTCGAGGTCGGGGGCGCGCGCTTCGCCCTGCCGTTGGCCGGACTGGAATCGGTGTGCCGTGTGGCGCAGGCGGAAATCCGCACCGTGGCCGGCAGCGAGACGGTGCTGGCCGGCGGACGCGTGTTGCCGCTGGTGCGCCTGGGCGCGCTGTTCGGCCTGGGCCCGGACGCGCAAGAGGCGGCAGGCGTGGTGATCGTCGCGCGCGCCGGAGCCCAGGCTTTCGCCATGCTGGCCGACGCCATCGTCGCCGAACAGGACGTGCTGCCCAAGCGCCTCGGCCCCTTGCTGCGCCGGGTGCGCTTCTTCAGCGGGGCGGCGCAGCTTGGGGACGGCGCGCTGGCGCCCGTCGTCGCGCTGGAGGACATCGCCAGCCACGGCCTGGCCGGCGCCCGCGGCGCGCCCGCCGTGCCACAGCAAGCGGCGCCGGGCACGCGCGTGCTGGTGGTCGAAGACTCGGTCACCTCGCGCCTGCTGCTCAAGCACATCCTCGAAGGCGCCGGCTGCAGTGTCGACACCGCCGCCGACGGCCTTGAGGCACTGGAGAAGCTGCGCGGCCCGCGCTACGACGCCGTGGTCAGCGACATCGAGATGCCGAATATGGACGGGCTGGCGCTCACCGCCAGCATCCGCGCCAATGCCGCCACCGCCGAGCTGCCGGTGATCCTGGTGACCTCGCTCCAGACCCCGGAGCAGCGCGCCGCCGGCTTGCGCGCCGGCGCCGATGCTTATTTCACCAAGGGCGCTTTCGACCAGGACCGCCTGCTGGCGACCGTGCGCCGGGTTGCAGGGATGGAGGCGCAATGACGACCGTGCTGGTGGTGGACGATTCGAGCTCGGTGCGCGCGCTGCTCGTGCATATCCTTGGCGAAGCGCCGGGCCTGCAGGTGATCGGCGTCGCAAACGACGGCGAGGAGGCGGTGCGCATGGCGCACGAGCTCGCGCCGGACGTGATCACCATGGACCTGCACATGCCGCGCATGGACGGCTACGAGGCGATCCGCCGCATCATGCAGTCGTGCCCGACCCGCATCGTCGTGGTCAGCGGGGGCGAGGACCGCGCCGAGGTGGACGCCAGCTTCCGCGCGATCGAGGCCGGCGCGCTGGTGCTGGTGCGCCGTCCCTATGGTCCCGGCAATCCGGCTCACGAGTCGACCGCCGCCGCGCTGGTGCGCACGGTGCGCGCGATGGCCGAGGTGCGGGTGGTGCGTCGCTGGGCCGACACGCGCCGTCCGGAAGCGCGCAAGCTGGGCGCGCAGCGGCGCCTGGTGGCGATCGGCGCGTCCACCGGCGGCCCGACCGTGCTGCGCGACATCTTGGCCGAGCTGCCGCCGGGTTTTCCGCTGCCGGTGGTGATCGTCCAGCACCTCGCGCCCGGCTTCACCCAGGGCCTGGCCGACTGGCTGTCCGGCGCCAGCGGCTATCCGGTCGAGGTGCTGCAGGAGGGCACGCCGCTGGCGGCTGGGCGCGCCTACGTTGTTCCGGACGGGCGCCAGCCGGCGCTCGGTCCGGGGCCGAGCTGCAAGCTGCTGCACGCACCGCCGGAACACGGCATGTGCCCTTCGGTGTCACACCTGTTCCGCGCCATCGATCCCGAGCTGCGCGCGGCCACCGCCGCGGTCCTGCTGACCGGCATGGGCAAGGACGGCGCGGCGGAGCTCAAGCAGCTGCGCGAGCAGGGCGCGCTGACGATCGCCCAGGATCGCGCCAGTTCCGTCATCTACGGCATGCCCGGCGAGGCGGTGCGCCTCGATGCCGCGATGCTGGTGCTGCAGCCGTCCGAGATCGGCAAGCTGCTGGCGCGGCTGCCCACGGAACCATTTCCATCTCCCGTTTCCCAAATTTGACAAGAACATAGCAATGACCCCACAAAGCGAAACCACGCCGATCGAAATCCTGGTGGTGGAAGACAGCGCCACCCAGGCCCGCCAGCTGGCGCGGCTACTGCAGGGCGACGGCGGCTACCGGGTCCGGATCGCCGTCGACGGACTGGCTGGCCTGACCGAGGCGCGCCGCTCGGCGCCGACCCTGATCGTCGCCGACATCTCGATGCCGAACATGGACGGCTTCGAGATGTGCAAGGAGATCAAGAAGGATCCGGCCCTGTGCGACATCCCGGTGATCCTGCTGACGTCCCTCACCAGCCTGTACGACGTGATCAAGGGCCTGGACTGCGGCGCCGACAACTTCATCCGCAAGCCCTACGAGCCGGACTACCTGCTGGGCCGCATCCGCTTCATCCTGGCCAACCGCGCGCTGCGCAGCAACGAGCGGGTGCAGCTGGGGATGCAGGTCAACCTCGGCGGCCACACCCACTTCATCACGGCCGAGCGCCAGCAGATCTTCGACCTGCTGATCTCGACCTACGAAGAAGCGATCCACATGACGGAGCAGCTGCGCGAGCAGCAGGAGCGCATCGCCCACTCCTACCAGTCGCTGGAGGGCCTGTACCGGGTGGCCGAGGCGCTCAACCCGGTGCTGCCGGAACGGAAGGTGGCGGAGCTGGCGCTCGACCGCGTGCTCGACCTGCCGGGAGTGAGAGCGGCATCCATCACGCTGTTCGACCATGAGGGCGGCCCGCGTTTCGCGGTGGCGGCAGACGCCGCCGGCGATCCGGTCGCGCCCTGCGCCTGCGTGGCCGGCAACTCGCCGGCGCTGGAGACCGGGCCGCAGACCGGCGACTGGGACGGTCGGCCATGTGTGCGTATCCCGCTTGCGGCCGGTGGCCATTGCCGCGGCATGATGTGCCTGCTCGTTGGGGACGGCGAACCGGGCGACGACGACCGCCAGGTGATGGAAACGGTCGGCAGCCAGATCGCGGTCGCAGTCGAGCGCGCCCACCTGTACGGGCATATGGAGGGCCTGGTCGAGGAACGCACCGCGGCGCTCGAATCGGAGCGCGCGCTGCTGTCGGCGGTGGTGAACACCAGCGGCGCGCTGGTCTGCGTGCTGGATGGCCAGGGCATCATCAAGCTGTTCAACCCGGCCGCCGAGCAGCGCTCCGGCTGGCGCGCGGAAGAGGTGCTGGGACGCGAGTTCCGCGAATTCTTCCGGCGCGCCGACAACGGCCCGATCCTGGCCGAGCGCGCGCCCGGCGATTCGCGGCCGGTGCAGCAAAGCGGCGAATGGCTGGCGCGCGACGGCAGCGTGCGCAAGGTGATCTGGTCCACCACCTGGCTGCGCCAGCCAGACGGCACGGTTCAATACGTGGTCACCACCGGCATGGACGTGACCGACTTGCACCGCGCCGAGGAGCGCCTGAGCTACCTGAACAACTTCGACCAGGAGACTGGCCTGCCCAACCAGGTCCTGCTGCGCGACCGCGTACGCCAGATGCAGGCGCGGGTGGTGGAAGGGCGGCAGGTGCTGGGCTTCATGCTGCTCAGCCTCTCGCGGCTGGTGGTGATCAAGGCCAGCCTCGGGCTGGAGGCCGAGCAGGAACTGCTGCGCCAGGCGGCCGGGCGCCTGACCGGGCTGGTGGAGGGCGACCTCACCGTGGCGCGAGCCGGCGAACGCACCTTCGCGATCGCGGCGCTGCGTTCCAACGAGGCCGAACTGGCCACGCTGGCGCACCAGGTGCTGGAGGCGATGGACCAGCCCTTCGATTACCACGGCGAGCAGCTGCACCTCGACCCCTATCTCGGCATCGCCCTATACCCTAACGACGGCAACGACTACGACGGCATCGCCCAGGGCGCCGAAGCGGCCCTGCAGCGCGTCCAGGAACGCCGCGCCGAACGCTACGCCTTCTACCGGCCCGACCTGAACGAGGGCATGTACGAGCGCTTCCGCATCGAGAGCGCGCTGCGGCGCGCGCTCGAGCGCGATGAGCTGGTGGTGTACTACCAGCCGCAGGCCAGCCTGTCGACCGGCGCCATCGTCGGCTTCGAGGCGCTGCTGCGCTGGCAGCATCCGGAGCATGGCCTGATCGGGCCGGGCCGCTTCATCGGACTGGCCGAGGAGACCGGCCTGATCCTGCCGATCGGCGAATGGGTGCTGCGCCAGGCCTGCGAACAGAGCTGCGCCTGGCAGCGCGCTGGCCTGTCGGCGGTGCCGGTGTCGGTCAACCTGTCGGCGCGCCAGTTCTCCGAGCAGATCGTCGACACCGTCGGCCGCATCCTGGCCGAGACCGGCCTCGACCCGACCCTGCTCGAGCTGGAGCTGACCGAGAGCGCGTCGATGGAGGATCCGCAAAAGACCTTCGACATCCTGCGCAAGCTGAAGGACATGGGGGTGCGCCTCGCGATCGACGATTTCGGCACCGGCTACTCGAACCTGAACTACCTGAAGCGCTTCCCGGTGGACCGCCTCAAGCTCGACCAGTCCTTCGTGCGCGACATCATCTCCGACCCCGACGACCTGGCGATCTCGCGCGCCGTGATCGCGATGGCGCATGGGCTGCGCCTGGACGTGATCGCGGAAGGCGTCGAGACCGAAGGGCAACTGGCCCTGCTGGCGCAGAACGGCTGCGACGAGATCCAGGGCTACCTGTTCGGCCGGCCGGTGGCGGCGGACGCCTGCGCGCGCATGCTGCGCGAGGAGAAATCGCTGGCGCTGGACAAGCTGATGCCGCAGCCGTACCAGCGCACGCTGCTATACGTCGACGACGAGGTCAACCTGCTGGCGGCGGTGCGGCGCGCGCTGCGCCACACCGGCTACCGGGTGCTGGTGGCCAACGGCGCCGACAAGGCCTTCGAGATCCTGGCCACCACCGAGGCCGGCGTGATCCTGTGCGACCAGCGCATGCGCGGCCTGAGCGGCACCGAGTTCCTGGCGCGGGTCAAGCAGATGTACCCGGACGCGGTGCGCATCGTGCTGTCCGGTTACACCGACCTGCAGTCGGTCACCGAGGCCGTGAACCGCGGCGCGATCTTCAAGTTCCTGACCAAGCCCTGGATGGAGGAGGAGCTGGCGACGGCGGTGCGTGACGCGTTCGCCGAATTCGAGTCGAAACGGCCGGCGCCCGCCGCTGCGCTCGCATAGTGAAGATGGTTCACGCGGCACGGGAAGCGCTGCGCCGCCTGGGCGCGCGGCTGGGCCAGGGGCCGGCGGTGATCACGCTGGTCGCGGGCCTGGCGGTGACGGTCGGCCTGACCGTGGCGATCCGCTCGCTCGAGCAGCAGCGCATCCGCAATGAGTTCGAGCGCGAGGCGTCGATCCGCATCGGCGAGGTGCGCGAAGGACTGGATGACGTGATGGGCGAACTGGCCGGCATCAGCCGCCTGGTGGAGGCGGTGCCGCAGTTACAGCGCGCCCAGTTCGACGCCTACGCCAGGCCGGTGCTGGACGCGATGCCGCAGGTCGCGCTGCTGGCCTGGCAGCCCGTCCCGGCCGGGGACGGGGCCGACTACGCGGTGGCGCGCGCCGGCGTTGTTCACCTGGCGGGGCTGGATGGCGCCGCGCGCGCCGACCAGGACCAGGCCGCGCGCCAGGCCTGTGCGAGCGGCAAGGCGGTGATGACCGGCCGCCAGCAGGTGCGGCTTGGGACGCGCGAGCGGCCCGGCTTCCTGGTGTTCAGGCCCGTGTACCGCGACGCCGCCGCGCCGCTCCATCCGTCCTGCGAACAGGTCGAGGGCTACACCGTGGCCGCGGTCGATGCCGCCAAACTGGTGGAACAGGCGCTCGCCGAGCTGCGGCTGGGGGCCGATTCGGGCCTGGATGTCGAGGTCTACCAGGACCGGGACGCCAACCCGGCGGCGCTGGTGTACGGGCGCCGCGATCCGCCGCGGGAGGCGCCGCTGGCCGGCGTGTGGGGCGTGCAGGCGCGCCACATGGCGTCCTCGTTCGAGGTGGGCGGGCGGCCGTGGCATGTGGTGGTGCGGGGCGCGCCCGAGCCGCTGCTGGCGCACAGCCTCGGTTCCTTCCTGATGTTCCTGCTGGGGAGCGGCGGCAGCCTGCTGGCGGCCGCCAGCGTCGGCTCGCTCAGCGTGCGCGAGCGCGGGGTGGCGCGCCTGGTGCGCGAGCGCACTGCCGCGCTGACCCAGGCCAACGCCTCGCTGCAGCTGCAGCGGCAGGCGATCGAGGCTTGCATCAACGGCATCGTCATCGCCCGCGCCGAGGGCGGCGGCGTGATCGAATACGTGAACCCTGCATTCGAGCGCCTGACCGGCTATGGCCACGCCGAAGTGCTGGGACGCGGCCTGGACGTGCTGTGCGGCGGCGACGCCGGCGCGCCCGGCGCCGCCGAGCTGCAGGAGCTGGTGCGCGAACAGCGCGAAGGCAATGTGGTGCTGCGCACACGCCGCAAGGACGGCGCCGAGCTCTGGTTCTCCGCCCATATAGCGCCATGCCGCGACGCTGCCGGCGCGGTGCGCCATTTCGTGGTGGCCCATTACGACGTGACCGACAAGCGCGGCTACGAGGCCGAGCTGCACCACCAGGCCACCCACGACACCCTGACCGGGCTGGCCAACCGCGCGCTGCTGGCCGAACGCCTGCGCCAGGAGGTGGCGGCGGCCGCGCGCCACGGCTACGCCTTGTGGGTGCTGTTCGTGGACCTCGACCGCTTCAAGCAGGTCAACGACAGCCTCGGCCACCAGGCCGGCGACGAGCTGCTGCGCACGGTGGCGCAGCGCCTGTCGGCGGCGGTGCGGCCGGAAGACACGGTGGCGCGGCCGGGCGGCGACGAGTTCGTGCTGGTGCTGGCCGAGCGCGGCGACGGCCACCTGTCGGTCGGCATGGTCGGACGTATCATGGACGCGGTCGCGCGCCCGGTGGCGGTGCAGGGCAACGAGTGCTTCATCAACGCCAGCATCGGCATCGCCTGCTTCCCGCAGGACGGCGGCGATCCGGAAGCGCTGATCGCCTGCGCCGACATGGCCATGTACCGCGCCAAGGAGCTTGGCCGCAACAACTACCAGTTCTTCCTGCCGGAGATGAACGACGAGGCGCAGCAGCGGCTGCGCACCGAGCGCGCGCTGCGCCACGCGATCGAGCGCGGCGAGTTCGAACTCTACTACCAGGCCCAGCTCGACCTCCAGACCGGGCGCGTGGCCGGGGCCGAGGCGCTGCTGCGCTGGCGCCATCCGGAACTGGGCCTGCTGGAGTCGGAGCGCTTCATGCCGGTGGCGGAGGACACCGGGCTGGCCCTGCCGATCGGCGCCTGGGCCATGCGCGCCGCCTGCGCCCAGGTGTGCGCCTGGCAGCAGGCCGGACACGCAGAACTGCGGCTTGCGCTCGACATCGGCGCTCGCCAGTTCAAGGAGCCGGACCTGCTGGCGCATGTCACCCGGGTGCTGGACGAGACCGGGCTGGCGCCGGCCCGGCTCGAGTTGGAGCTCACCGAACGGATGGTGATGCCCGACGCCGAACGCGCGGTGGCGGTGCTGGACGGCCTGCGCGCGCTGGGCGTCTCCATCGCGCTGGACGAATTCGGCACCGGCTATTCCAGCCTTGCCCAGCTGCGCCGCTTCCCGCTGGACGCGCTCAAGATTGCCCCATCCTTCGTGAGCGCCCTGTCGCAGCAGGGCAACGGGGCGGCCATCCCGGACGCGATCATCGCGCTGGCGCACAACCTGGGGATGCGGGTGGTGGCCGAAGGGGTCGACACCGAGGCCCAGTGCGTGCAGCTGGCGTCCGGCATGTGCGACGAGGTCCAGGGCGCGGTCTACAGCCAAGCGCTCGACGCCGCGGCCTTCGGCGAGCTGCTGGCCGGCGGGCGCGCCTTGCCCGGGCACCTGCTGCGCATGCAGAAGCGCGAGCGCACGCTGCTGCTGGTGGACGACGAGCCGAACATCCTGGCCGCGCTCAAGCGCCAGTTGCGCGGCGCCGGCCTGCGCATCCTGACCGCGCCGGGTGGCAAGGAAGGCCTGGAACTGCTGGCGGCCGAGCAGGTGGACGTGATCGTGTCCGACCAGCGCATGCCGGGCATGACCGGGGTCGAGTTCCTGCGCGCGGTGAAGCACTCGCATCCCGACACGGTGCGCATGGTGCTGTCCGGCTTCACCGAGCTGCAGTCGGTGACGGACGCCGTCAACGAGGGCGCGATCTACAAATTCCTGACCAAGCCCTGGGACGACACCCAGATGCGGGCCCATATCCTGGAGGCCTTCCGGCAAAAGGAGATGGCCGACGAGAACCGCCGCCTCGACCTCGAGGTGCGCACCGCCAACCAGCACCTGGCCCAGGCCAACCGCCAGCTCGAGGAGGTGCTGCGCCAGCAGCAGGAGCAGATCAGCCACACCGGCACCTCGCTGGCGATCGTGCGCGAGGCGCTGCAGCACGTGCCGTTGCCGATCCTCGGGCTGGACGAGGAGCAGGCGGTGGCTTTCGCCAACCTGGCGGCGCAGGCGCTGTTCCGCGACGCCGGCGAACTGCTCGGCAGTCCCGCCGAATGGGTCATGCCGGAGCTGCTCTCAATCGAGGAGGGCAGCCCGCGCCTGCTGGAGGTCGGCGGCGCGCGCTTCCGGATCGCGGCCCACGGCATGGGCCGTGGCACCAGTGCCCGCGGCACCCTCATGATTTTCAATCCGGCAGGGCCGGACCAACAACAAGGAACATCGCCATGATTGGCAAGTACAAGCAGGTCGCGATCGACGACGCCGGCGCCGGGATGGTGCTGGCCGACGAAGTCTGCGACCACCAAGGGAAGGTGCTGCTGGCAAAGGGCGCCACGTTGTCGGACACCTTGCTGGTGGCGTTGCGGCGGCGCGGCGTGGAGAGCGTGCGGATCGAGGACGGCGGCATCTCCGCGGAAGAGCTGGAGGCCGAACGCGAGCGCGTCGCCGCGCGCCTGGCGCAGCTGTTTCGCAAGCCGCACGGCGGCGCCGCCGACGCGCTGCTGCGCGCGCAGGTCGAGGCCTACCGCGCGGGGCAGCTTCAATGAACACGCTCACGCTCGAACAGGTGGTGGCCAAGGTGCGCGACCTGCCCTCGCTGCCCTCGGTGGTGGTGCAGCTGATCCGCACCTTCGGCCAGGCCGACGTTGCCGTGGCCGAGCTGTCCGCGCAGATCGCGAAGGACCAGGCCTTGGCTGCCAAGACCCTGAGGCTGGCAAATTCCTCGTTCTACGGCCTGCAAAGCCGGGTGCGCACGATCGACCAGGCGATCACTGTGCTCGGTTTCGACAGCGTGCGCGCGCTGGTGACGTCGGCCGGCATCGTCGGCCAGTTCGGCGCCGGTTCGCACGGCGGACTCGATTTCACCGCCTTCTGGCGCCACGCGGTCGGCACCGCGCTGTGCGCCAAGAGTGTGGCGCGGCTGGCCGGTAGCAGCCAGGAGTATGCCTTCGTGTCCGGCCTGCTGCACGATATCGGCCGGCTGGTGCTGGCCACCCGCTTCCCGGACGAATACGCGGCGGCGCTGGCCTTGCAAGGCGAGGAAGACTGCGAGCCGTCGCACGCGGAGCGCCAGGTGCTGGGCCTGGATCACGCCGTGGTCGGGCGCGCGCTGGCCCAGCACTGGAAGTTCCCGGAACTGATCCAGCGCGCGATCGGCAACCATCACGCGCCGATGCGCGACGATCTCGGCGGGATCGCGAGCGTG
Organism: Massilia terrae; assembly: GCF_024753145.1. GTDB lineage: Bacteria > Pseudomonadota > Gammaproteobacteria > Burkholderiales > Burkholderiaceae_D > Telluria > Telluria terrae. The sequence continues at coordinate 487,660 of NZ_JANUGU010000001.1, forward strand.
GTCCACGTGGCGAACGTGATCGTGCATGCGCTCGACCTGGATGGCGACCCGGACGAGCTGGTGCCGCCGTTGGCGCAGGATGCCTGGGACAGCCTGGGCATCGAGGCGGCGGCCCTGCAGCGCGTGTTCGCCGAGACCGAAGCGGAATTCGAGCAAGCCTGCCAGATACTGACCGCGGGCGAATAGGAGGGTGCAATGGACGATCGATCGGATGTGGGCAACCCCACCAAGGAACTGGAACTGGCGCTGCAGCGGCTGGAGGACGATATCCGCAGGCGCGAGGCCGCCGAGGCCGAACTCACGCGCCGCAACAACGAGCTGACCGAGTTGAACCTGCGCCTGTCGATGGCACAGGAGCAGCTGGTGCAGTCCGAGAAGCTTGCTTCGATCGGCCAGCTGGCGGCCGGCGTGGCGCACGAGATCAACAACCCGATCGGCTACGTGTTCTCGAATTTCGAGACGCTCGGCACGTATATCGCGCGCCTGCTGTCGATGCTGGAGGCCTACCAGCAGGCCGAATCCGGGATCGGCGACCGCGCCCTGCTTGAGAAGCTGCGAAAGCAGCGCGAGGAGATGGACATCGACTTCCTGATCGAGGATATCCCGCTGATGATGGACGAATCGCGCGAGGGCATCACCCGGGTGCGCAAGATCGTGCAGGACCTGAAGGACTTCTCGCGGGTGGACGCCAACCAGGAGTGGCAGTGGGCCGACCTGCATGCGGGGATCGACTCCACCCTCAACATCGTCAGCAACGAGGTCAAGTACAAGGCCGACGTGGTCAAGGAATACGGCGACATCCCGGAAATCGAGTGCCAGCCCTCGCACATCAACCAGGTCATCATGAACATCGTGGTCAACGGCGCGCATGCGATTAACGCCGAACGCGGCATGATCACGATCCGTACCGGGCGCCAGGGCGAGGACCAGGTCTGGATCGAGATCTCGGACAACGGCGCCGGGATCCCCAAGGAGATCCAGTCGCGCATTTTCGATCCCTTCTTCACCACCAAGCCGATCGGCAGCGGCACCGGGCTCGGGCTGTCGCTGTCGTACGGGATCATCCAGAAGCACAACGGCCAGATCGAGGTGCAGAGCGAGCCGGGGCAGGGCACCACCTTCCGGATCACGCTGCCGGTGCGCCAGCAGGAAGGCGCCGCCGAGGAGCGGGCATGAGCGCGGCCGCGGACGGCGTGGCGCGAGCGACGGTACTGTGCGTCGACGACGAGAAGAACATCCTGGCCGCGCTGCGTCGCCTGTTCCGCGCTCACGGCTACGAGGTGCTGACCGAGGAGAGCGCGCAAGCCGGGCTCGCGCTGCTCGACACGCGCAAGGTGGACGTGGTGATCTCGGACATGCGCATGCCGGAGATGGATGGCGTCGAGTTCCTCGAGCAGGTGCGCCTGCGTTCGCCCGGCAGCATGCGCCTGCTGTTGACCGGTAATGCCGACGTACGCCTGATCCTGGATGCCGTCAACCGCGGCGAGATCTACCGCTACGTCACCAAGCCGTGGGACGACCACGAGATGCTGCTGGTGGTGCGCCATGCGCTGGAGCGCAAGGCGATGGCCGACGAGCAGCAGCGGCTGGAAGCGCTGGCGCATCGCCAGAACGAGCAGCTGCGCGAGTTGAATCATGGCCTGGAGGCGAAGGTCGCGGAGCGCACCGCGGAGCTGGAGGCATCCAACGAAAAACTGAAGCGCAACTTCCTGACCTCGATCCAGGTTTTCTCCAGCATCATCGAGCTGCGCGGCGCCAAGCTGGCCGGCCACTCGCGCCGCGTGGCCGACCTCGCGCGGCGGCTGGCACGCCGGCTCGACGTCGATCATCGCGAGTCCCAGCAGATTTTCGTCGCCGGCCTGCTGCACAATATCGGCAAGGTCGGCTTTTCCGACGCCATGCTGGAGATGCCGGTGTCGCGCATGCACGGCGACATGCTCGGCCTGTACCGGCGCTATCCGGAGCGCGGCGAACAGCTGCTGATGCCGCTGGAGGAGCTGCGCGAGGCGGCCGCGCTGGTGCGCGCGCACCAGGAACGCTTCGACGGCGAGGGCTTCCCGGACCGCCTGTCTGGACTCGATATCCCGCTGGGTGCGCGCATCCTGGCGCTGGCCAGCGACTACGACAACCTGCAGGTCGGCGTGCTGGCCGAGCAGAGCCTGCGCCCGGAGCAGGCGGCCAAGATCGTGATCGACAGCCGCGGCAAGCGCTACGACCCGACGGTGGTGGCGGCGTTCGAAGAGGTGTTGTCCGGCCGCGTGCCGGTCGAGCCGACCCAGGACCGCGCGCTGCTCGTGCACGAGCTGCGCCCGGGGATGCGCACCACGCGCGACCTGGTGCGGCGCGACGGGTCTCTGTTGCTGTCGGCCGAGCATGTGCTCACCGAGCGCATGATCCGCCAGCTGGCCGACCTCGAACGGATGGCCGGCGCCACGTTCTCGGTGTACGTGAAAATGGAAGGGGAAGCGCGATGAGGCGGGTGCTGCTGGTCGACGACGAGGCGCTGGTGCTGCGCGCCCTGTACCGCACGATGCGGCCGCTGTTCCAGGACGGGCTGGTGCAGCTGGAGATGTTTTCCGATCCCGAGGCGGCGCTGGTGCGCTGCGGCGAGGTGTCCTTCGACGCCGTGTTCTCGGACTACCGCATGCCGGGCATTAACGGCGCCGAGTTCCTGGAATTCGTCAAGCGGCTGCAGCCGGATGCAGTGCGCATCGTACTCAGCGCCTCGACCGATTTTGCGGAAGTGAGCAACGCGATCAGCCGCGGCGAGGTGTTCCGCTACGTGGCCAAACCCTGGGAGGCGGACGACCTCAAATCCATCCTGCAGCTGGCCTTCGACCGCTACGACCAGGCCTGCGAGACGCGCCGCAAGCTCGATGCCGCCGCCGCGCCGCGCATCTCGTCCGAGGAGCTGGAGCTGCGCCGGCTGGAGCAGGAAGAGCCGGGCATCACGGTCGTGCACCGCGATCCGGACGGTTCCGTGTACCTCGATCCGGAAGAGGGGGAGCCCGATACACGGGGCTAAGCCGGGCGGCGCATGGGCAATCCCGATATACTTCAAGCCATGCGCATTCAGCTTTTCTCGGACCTGCATCTCGAAACCGATCCCGATTTCACGCCCATCGTCGCCGACGGCACCGACGTCGTGGTGCTGGCGGGCGATATCGGCTCCTACCAGCCCGGCTCGCGCCTGCAAGGCGATGACTTTGGCCTCGGACGCTTCGCGCCGGGGCGGCTGGGGACTGCCTGCAAGGTTCTCTACATCCCGGGCAACCACGAATTCGACTCCTTCGAGTACGACGAGGCCTATGCCCGCCTGCGCGGTATTTGCGAACAGCTCGACATCATCTGGCTGGAGCGCGAGGTGCTCGTCATCGATGGCGTGCGCTTCGTCGGCAGTACGCTATGGAGCGATTTCGACGCGCTGGCCAATAACGAGCGCAGCCTGGAAGCGCAGCTGCGGGCGCGTACCAAGGCCTTCCGCGCCGCGAACTTCTACCTCAGCCGCAACACGACCCTGAAGGCCGGCGTGCCGGTATTGGCCGAAGAGATCCGCGAGATGGCGCTGGAAAGCCAGGCCTGGCTGCGCGATGCGCTCGCCACTCCCTTCGACGGCGCCACCGTCGCCGTCACCCATTTCGCGCCAAGCCTGCGCAGCGCCGACCCGCGCTACGGCCTCACACCCGGCACCGCGGGCTTCTGCAATGCGCTGGACGAGCTGTTCCCGCTCGCCGACGTGTGGATGCACGGGCACCTGCACTGCATGAACGATTATGTGGCGGAAGGCGTCGAGGACGGCCGCCCGTGGTCGTGCCGCGTGGTCGCCAACCCGCTCGGCTACGCGCGCAAGGGCGAGCGCGAGGCCTTCCGCGAAGACCTCGTGATCACGGTTTGAATTATTCGATCGTCAGCTTCAGGTCACGGCCAGCTGTCGCGACATTGCCCGCGTAATCCGCGGCATAAATCCGCAGCACGTAATCGCCCGGCGCCATTGCATCGATGCGCCAGCCGCCCGCAGCCGCCTGGCCGTCGTGCAGGGTGTTGGTCACGCCGTACACGAAGCGCGTGCTCTTGCTGCCGTAGACCGTGATGCCGCTGGCGGGCGCATACACGACCTTGACGGCCTCGCGGTCGCGCGGCAGGCGGTTGTAGACCTGGGTGATCAGGGGCTGTTCGAAGCCGGGCAGGGGGCTGCCGTCCGCGCGCAGCACCTGGTAGCCCACCTTGTACAGGCCGAGGCGGCGGCGCGCGAGGTTGCCGTCCATCTGGTCCCAGGCGTCGGCCACGATGTGCACCGTGCCGAGCGTGCGTGCCGCCAGCAGCGGCTTGCCGCGTTTTGCAGGCCGCAGCGGTTTGCCGGCGTCGTCGTACAGCGCCACCTTGTCGATATGCGGCGGAATGTGGTCGGCGACGCCGGTGAAGGGCAGGGCCAGCGGATTGGCTTTCGGCCCGCCGGGGAAGTATTCGAGGTGGACGTGGGACATCGCGTTGACGGTGCCCAGTTCGTCGCCGATGGCGAAGCGGGTGCCGCGCCGCACCCGCACGCGGTCCGGCTTGCCCTTCTCGCCCAGCAGCAGCTCGAAGCGCGGGTCGACCGCGTGGCCCTTGCGGTCGCGGCCCACGCGCATGTGGATGTATGACAGCGCGCCGACGCTGATGCCTTCGCCCAGCTGGCCGAAACCCCAATTGGGGAAAGGGTCGGTAACCTTGGCCGGCGCCACCGCCAGCACCGGCTGGCCGACGTCGGCGCGGATGTCCAGGCCGCCGTGGAAGTGGTCGCGGCTCTCGCCGTCATAACTGCCGCGCACCTCGCCCATCAGGCCCACCACTTCGTGCTCGCCGAACTGCGGGCTGACCGGCCACGGCATCGGGTCCTTGCGCAGCGCTTGCGGTTGCGGCGCTTTTGGCTGGGCGCCGCCGGCCCGCTGGTCCGCCAGCCGCAGTACGCGCATGGCTTGCGCGTCGGCCGCGATCAGGCTGCCGTCGCGCTCCAGGGCCAGGCCGCGCGGCCCGTACAGGCGCACGTCGGCATCCGCGGCTGCCGGATCGGCATCCAGCAGGGCGTGATAGCTGCCGTCCGGGGCGAACTGCAGGATGCGGCCGCCGGTGGCGCAAGCCACGTACAGGTAGCCGTCACGGGCCAGCGCCAGTCCCACCGGTTCATGCAGGATCGGGCGCCGCTCGTCTTCGGGCGCGGTGGCGAAAGTGCTCACCAGGCCATCCTTGCCGATCTTGCGGATTGCGTTGTTGCCGGTGTCGGCCACGTAGATCGTGCCGTCGGCGGCGACCGCGAGCGCGGTGGGGGTGTCGAAGCCGGCGCTGGCGGCGGGACCATCGGCGTTGTCCGGCGCGCCGGCGCCAGCGACCGTGCTGACCGTGCCGTCCGGTGCGATGCGGCGGATGCGGTCGTTGTAGGTATCGGCCACGTAGACGATGCCCGCGCGGTCCACCGCCACCCCGACCGGACCATTGAATTGAGCGGCGGCCCCTTTGCCATCCGCGAAGCCGGGCCTGCCGTTGCCCGCAATCGTGCTCACGGTGCCATCATGCGCGATGCGCCGGACGACGTGGTTGCCGGTATCGGCGACGTACAGGTTGCCGTTGCCGTCCAGCGCCAGGCCCGATGGCGTGTCGAAGGCTGCGCTGACTGCCGGGCCGTCGGCGTAGCCTTCGCGTCCGCCCGCGAGCGTGGACACGGTGCCGTCCGGTGCGATGCGGCGGATGCGGTTGCTGTCGCCGCCATCGGCCACGTACACCGTGCCATCGCGCGCGATGGCGACACCGTAGGGATCGCTGAAGCGGCTCGTGGCCGCCGCGCCATCGGCCGTGCCGGCCAGGCCGTCGCCGGCGACGGTGGACACCCAGGCCCGCCAGTCAGGCTTGGTGTGCTGGCCAAAGGGCCGCAGGACCGCTTGCGGCAGCCCGTGCGGGCGCAGTTCCGGATTGCGTGCGAGGTAGACGCCGATGCCGGAGAGGAGGGCTGCCGCGATTGCGGCGATGGCGATGATGCGGTGCTTTTTCAATGGCGTGGATTCTGTCTGCTTGAACCCGCCAAGCTTACCCGAGCACGCCGCGGGCCGCTAGCGCGCTCCGCTCACCGGTGCGCCTAGTGCCTGGAACAGCGCCGCGCTGTCCAGCAGGCGCTGGGCCTGCGCGCGGGTGCGGTCGAGCGAGGCTTGCAATTCCTGCCGCTCCGCCTCGAGCGCAGCCAGCTCGCTGATCCCGCCGGCCTCGAAACGCTTGCGCGCGATGCCGGATGCCGACGCCGCATCGCGTCTGGCCTGCTCGCGCGCCGCCAGCTCCTCGGCGTCCAGTTCCAGCGCGCGCAGCGCATCGGCGACCTGCTGCAGGCCCTCCAGCACGGTCTGGCGGTAGGCCCAGAACGTGGCGCTGTGCGCCGCTTCGGCTGCGCGCCGCTTCGCCTGCAGCTCGCCGCCGTGGAACAGCGGCTGTGTGAGCCCCGCGCCGAGTGCCCATACCGACGCCATTTCGCTGACCTTCGTCCCCTCGGCGCCGGCGCTGCCGGTGAGGGTAATCTGCGGGAACAGGTTGGCCGTCGCGACGCCGAGATTGGCGTCGGCCTGGTACATCAGCGCCGCCGCTGCGCGGATGTCCGGGCGCCGGCCTGCCAGCCTGGCTGGAATGCTCACCGGGAGTTCGGATGGCAGGGCGATGGCGTCCAGTGCCGGCGTGTCGGGCGCATTTGCCGGCGTGCGGTCGAGCAGCACCGCCAGCAGGTGGCTGGCCTGCGCCAGCTGGGTGCGCAGCGCGGGGATGCTGCTACGCGATTGCTGCAGAAGGATGCGCTGCGCGAGCAGGTCCGATTCCGCGATGCCGCCCGCCGCCAGCCGGCCCTGCGCAATCCGCAGCTGCCGTTCGCGGATCGCCACCATGCGCTCTGACAGGTCGATCTGCGCGGCCAGCGCTGCGTGGCGGATGACGGTGGTGACCACATTGCCGGCCAGCGTGAGCCGGGCTGCTTCCAGCTCGAAGCGCTGGTACTCGGCCTGCTCGGCCAACGCCTGCCGCGCCGCACGGTTGGCGCCGAACAGGTCGAGCGAATACGACACGTTGACCCGTGCGTCGTAGAGTGAGAACGGCGGGATGGTGCGGCTTCCGAGGAAGGAGCCGCCCGCGATCGCGGCAGAGCTGATCTTCTGGCGGCTTGCGTCCAGCGCCAGGTCGGCTCTTGGCCATTCGGTGGCGCCGGCCAGCGCGTTGTAGTTCTCGCGGGCCTGGGCCAAGCGCGCATTGGCCTGCTTCAGCGTCGGGCTGGAACGCAGTGCCTGCTCGACCAGGGCGTCGAGCGCGGGCGAACGGAAAGACTGCCACCACGCTCCGCCCACCGGATCGGCCGCGGTAACGACCTGCGCCGCACCACCAGGACCGCCTGCCTCGACGGTGCGCGATGGCTGCGGCGCCGGCGTGTAGCTTCTGTCTTCGACATGCGCCACGATCTTTGGCCCGGTGAAGGTGAGGCCGCAGCCGCCCAGCGCAAGCATCCCGGCCACCAGCACTATTCGCCTCATCGTTTTCATCCTCAATCCAGCGTGCGCCGGTAGACCCGCACCGCCACCAGCATCACCACCGCCATGAACAGCAGCATCGGCCAGATGCTGGGCCACAGGTCGGCCCAGCCGGCGCCTTTGAGCAGGATGGCGCGTACCAGCCGGTTGAAATGGGTGAGCGGCAGCGTCTCGCCGATCCAGCGCGCCCAGCGCGGCATGCCGGCAAACGGGAACATGAAGCCGGACAGCAGGATGTTCGGCAAAAAGTAGAAGAAGGTGAGCTGCACGCCCTGCAGCTGGTTCTGCGCCAGCGAGGACAGCATGATCCCCACCGCCAGGCTGGCCGCGATGAACAGCAGCGCCGACAGGTATAGCGCGAGCACGCTGCCCACAAACGGCACGCCGAACACGAAGTGCGCGGCCAGCACGATGATGGTGGCCTGCAGCAGGCCAATGGCGACATAGGGCACGATCTTCCCGCTGGTGACTTCCAGCGGCAGCACCGGCGTCGCCAGCAGGTTCTCCATGGTGCCGCGTTCGCGCTCGCGCGTGATCGCGAGGCCCGTCATCATCACCATCGTCATGGTCAGGATCACGCCCATCAGGCCGGGCACCACGTTGTACTGGGTGACCGACTCCGGGTTGTACTGCTTGTGGACCTGGACGTCGAAGGCCGGCGCCGGGGGCGCCGCCATGCCGCCCAGCGGGCCGCGCATATCCTTCTGCAGCACGCCCTGCACCAGCCCGGGCAGGGCCGACAGCGCCGCGCCGACGGCGATCGAATCGGTGGCGTCGGCATCGATCCGCAGCGATGGCCGCTGGCCCTTTACCAGTTCGCGCGTGAAATCGGCGGGAATGTCGAGCACGAACAGCACGTCGCCGCGCGTGAGCGCACGCCGGCCTTCCTCCTGGGACGGCAGGGTCGCCACGATCTCGAAGTAGCCGGAATTGCGCATCGCGGCCACGAAACTGCGCGTGAACTCGCTCTGGTCGGCCGCGATCACGGCGGTGGGCAGGTGCCTGGGGTCGGTATTGATCGCGAAGCCGAACAGCGCCATCTGGATGATCGGGATGCCGATGATCATGGCGAAGGTAATGCGGTCGCGCCGCAGCTGCAGGAATTCCTTCAGCACGATGGCCCACCAGCGCGTGACGGAGAAGCCGTTACGCATGCCCGTTCTCCTTTGGCGCGCGCTTCATCAGGTAGATGAAGGCGTGTTCCAGCGAGGTGCGGATCGGCTCGACCTTCAGCCCGCGCTCCGCCGCCACGCGCTCCAGGGTGGCCTTGAGCGCATCGGCATCGGTGCCGCTGACGTGCACGGCGCTGCCGAAGGCGACGGTCTGCTCGACGCCCGGCTGGCCTAGCAGCTTGTCGGCCAAGCCAGCCAGGCCGGGGCCGGTGAGGCAGAAGGTGGCCAGCTTGAGCGAATTGGTGATCTCGTCCGCCGTGCCCTGCGCCAGCAGCGATCCGGAGGCGATGTAGGCCAGCCGGTGGCAGCGCTCCGCCTCGTCCATGTAGTGGGTGCTGACCAGCACCGAGATGCCGCGCGCCGCCAGCCGGTGCAGCTCTTCCCAGAAGTCGCGCCGCGCGCCGGGATCGACGCCGGCGGTCGGCTCGTCCAGCAGCAGCAATTGCGGTTCGTGCAGCAGGCAGGCGGCCAGGGCGAGGCGCTGCTTCCAGCCGCCGGACAGGGTACCGGCCAGCTGGTCGGCGCGCTGTGCCAGGCCCAGGTCTTCCAGCGATTTCGTGACCACCTGTTCGCGCTCGCGCACCTGGTAGAGACGCGCGACGAAATCGAGGTTTTCGCGGATCGACAGGTCGTCCCAGTACGAAAAGCGCTGCGTCATGTAGCCGACTTCGCGCTTGATCTGCTCGCTCTCGCGCAGGATATCGAAGCCGAGACAGGTGCCGCTGCCGGAATCGGGCGTGAGCAGGCCGCACAACATGCGGATGGTGGTGGTCTTGCCGCTGCCGTTGGGGCCGAGGAAGCCGAAGATCTCGCCGCGCTTGACCTGCAGCGCGACGTCGCGCACCACGTGCTTGTCGCCGAAGTGCTTGTTCAGGCCTCGCACGTCGATCGCCAGCGCGGCCGCCTCCCGGTCGCTCATTGCAGCACCGCCTCCACCGGCTGGCCGGGACGCAGTTTCGGCGCGTCTTCGGGAGCAGGCCGTGCCTCCACCATGAACACCAGCTTGGATCGGGTCGCGTTACTGTAGATGACGGGCGGCGTGTATTCGGACTGGTTCGAGACGAAGCTGATCGTGGCCGGCACCGCGGCCGCGCAGCCGTCGCATCGCACCTGCAGCTTGCGTCCGGGCGCCAGCGCGCCCACCGCTGTTTCGGGCACGAAGAAACGCACCTTGACGTTCGCGGGAGGGAGCATGCGCACCACCGGGCTGCCGGCCGGCACCCACTCGCCGCTGCGGTACAGGGTGTCGTAGACCAGGCCCGCGTCCAGCGCATGCACCTGCTTCTGCGCGAGCTTCCACTGCGCCTGTCCCAGCGCCGCCCTGGCCGCGTCGACCTGGGCCTGCTGCGCGCGCATCTGCTGTTCGCGGCCGGGCAGGCGGGCCACCTGCACCTGCGCCTCCAGCTCGCGCACCCGCGCCTGCGCCGCGCTGGCGGCGGTGCGGGTGTCGTCGAGCTGCGCGCGCGCGATCCCGCCGGCGCGGTACTGGGCTTCGTCGCGCTGGCGCTGGAGCCCGAGGCGTTCGGCCTCGGCGCGCGCCTGCTGGAGCTGGGCCTGGGTCACGTTCACTTCCTGGGGACGGCGGCCGGTGGCCAGGTCTGCGCGCTGGGCCTGCGCGGCCTGCAGCTGCTGCTGGGCCTGGCGCACGGCATCGGCCTCGTTGGCCGATTCGAGTTCGAACAGCAGCGCGTTGGCCGACACCGTCTGCCCGCGCGCCACCGCCAACTTGACCAGCTGGCCCGGCTGGGACGAGGCCATGTAGACGAACTCGCCTTCGACGTAGCCCTGGTAAGTGTTGGCCGGCTCCTTCGCGCATCCCGCCACCAGCAGGATCGCCAGCCAGGCCGCCCGCATCCGCATCTGCCGCCCCTTTCTTGTCATTCTTGCCCAGCGATGGTCGGCCCAATCGCGGGATTAGTCAATCGATAAGTTCTTTTGGGCAGCGTGCGCCAGAAGGCGCCAAGCCGCGCGACAATGGAGCTTGATCACCATTACCGCAGAGGTCACGCGTGGACGACCGGATCGTCTTTACAATCGGCCATTCCAACCGCCCGATCGAGGAATTCATCGGCTTGCTGAAGGAAAACCAGGTCGGCCTGCTGCTGGATATCCGCACCGTGCCGCGCTCGCGCCACAACCCGCAGTTCAACCGCGACACCTTGCCCGATGCGCTGGCCGTCTACGGCATCGCGTACCGCCACATGGCCGGCCTGGGCGGCCTGCGCCACCCGAAGCATGACTCCGCCAACGCCGGCTGGCGCAACACGTCCTTTCGCGGCTACGCGGACTATATGCAAACGCCGGAGTTCGCGGCCAATGTGGACGAGCTCGCGCGGCTGGCGGGCACGGTGCAGTGCGTGCTGATGTGCGCCGAGTCCGTGCCGTGGCGTTGCCACCGCTCAATGGTCGCGGACGCGCTGGTGGTGCGCGGCATCCCTGTCGAGCACATCATGGGGCAGGGCAAGCGCAAGCCGCACACCTTGACGCCCTTTGCCCACGTCGAGGGCCGCCATATCACCTATCCGGCGCCCGCCGAGACGGCGGACAGCGGCCCGGCGGCCCTGTTTTGAGGGGCGGCACGCGGTCGCGCTGGGCGATCAGGAAGCGTCCGAGCAGGCCCAGCGCCTCGCGCGCAAGCGCGGCGTCGCCATCATCGATGCGGTTGGCGGCCTGGTGCAAGGCGGACAGGGCCCGCGCATGGCCTTCCTGCTGCTCGCGCAGGCGATCCTGGTCGATCGCTTCTGTGACCAGTTCCTCCGCGCGGAAGGCGTGCTCGACAGCGGCGACGAGCTGGTTGTAGCAGCCCGGCACGCGCTCGTCGGCGGCATTCGCGAGCGAGGAAATGGTGCGCGCCAGCTCACGCCGGGTGGCGTGCACGGCGGCAAAGGCAAAGCCCAACTGCTGTGATGGTTCGTGCGTTCCCATATCTGACTCCGATCTGGCAACACCTGTACGACATCGGTGCGCAACGCGAGTTCCGTGAATCTCCTTGCCGGTGCTCAGCCCGGCGTCTTCAGCTTGCCAGTGTCCCGGCGCGGCCGCAAGACCATCACCGGAATCGACGAGTAGGCCAGCACATTCTGCGTGACGCTGCCGGCCAGCAGCTTGGACAGGCCGCGCCGGCCGTGCGATGCCATGAAGATCAGGTCGCATCCTTGTTCATTGGCGGTGCGAATGATTTCCTCGTGCGGCACCACGGAGAACACCGTCAGCGCGGTGCAGTTGAGCCCGGCGGCGCGGGCATCGGCCGCCACTTTGTCGGCGTTCTCGCGCGCCATGCCCAGCAGCGTGTCGGCCTCGAAGCCGGTGTCGACCACCATGGCGCCTTCGGCCGCCGGCATCAGCGGGTAGGGCTCGGCGACGGACAGCGCGACGATGTCGGCATGGCAGAGCTTGGCGAAATTGATCGCGGCGGCGGCGGCCTCGTCGGACAGTTCCGAGCCGTCAGTGGGTACCAGAATTTTCTTGTACATAGCTTGCTCCTCGTAAAGCCGCATCCAGTGTGTGCGCGCGAAAACGTAAAGTCTTTGATGCATCTCAAATGCAGCAGTAGCACAAGACACGTGGCATACTATCCAAACCGGGTACGCGTCCCGGTGGACGCGTCCGTTGACCGACAAGGAGACCGACATGGCCAATAAATTGTCCCGTTACGACCCGTTCGGGACCATCACACGCATGGCGCCCATGCGCGCCCTCGACGACTGGTTTCACGAGATGACCCCGCGCTCCCTGCGCGACCTGACGGCCGAACCGATGATCGGCCTGGACATCGCCGAATCGGAACAGGCTTATACGGTGCGCGCGGAAATCCCGGGTGTCAAGAAGGAAGATATCAAGGTCGAGGTGCAGGGCAACCGCGTCACCATTGCGGCCGAGTCGCGCCGCGAATCCGAACAGAAGGAAGGCGAGCGCATCGTACGCAGCGAGCTTTTCTACGGGGAGCAGCACCGCAGCTTCACCCTGGACCAGGACATCGACGAATCCAAGGCCAGCGCCAAATACGTCGATGGCGTGCTTGAACTTAATTTACCGAAGAAGGCTGGCGGTAGCGCCAGCAAGTTGCAAATCAGCTGAACGCTGAACGCGTCGCGCACGCCTGCGCCAGCGCAAACGGCGGCGCGGCGTGCGGCCGATCATGGGGCTGGCGCGGGCGGCTCAGTCCGACGAGCGTTTCTTGTCCGCGTCGGGCAGGGCGTTCTCGCTGCCGCCATTGCGGTCGGCAACGACATTACCTTCGCTGATCTCGCAGCGCGCCGGCTTGTCGTCGGCGCGTTCGGGCCGCGCGCCTTGCTCCAGGCTGGCCTGGCAGGCTTCCGCGCGGGCCTGGGTGGTATTGTTTTCCGCAGATTTCTCGCGTGCGGCTTGCTCGCGCTGCTGGATCAGGACTTTGGACGCGAACGGCGCCGTCAGCACGCCGAGGGGAGACGCGACCGCGCTGGAGCACAGCGGCAGCATGAGCAGGCACGCGGCAGCGGCGAAGCGGACGGTCATGACTTCTCCAAAGGAAATATTGAGTCTTGGATACTACCCCAAAAAAACGAAAAGGGAAGGGGCAACGCGCAAAAAGTGTCAGTGCGCTGCCACACCGAGCACATCAGCGCGCGGATAATCCCAAGGCGGCACGTTGAAGCTGCAGCGCTTCACGGAAGATAGTTGCAATGTTGAAAAATTCGGCGCGCCCGGCGGCCCGAAGCGGAGGTCGGTCGCCCGCTCGCCCTGGAGTGAGGGCGCGCGCGCAAAGCGCAGCCAGGCGTCCACCGCGCAGTCCTGCTGGTGCAGGCTACGCAGGCGCGCCAGCGGCACGGACTGTGTCCATTGCCACGCGATCCCTTCCGATGGGGCGGCGCGGCTGGTCGTGCCGCCGATGGGAGATGGGCAGGCATAGGCCGGCACCAGGCCCGGTAGCAGGCTCAGCAGTCCTCGCCGCAGCACCATTTGCTGTCCGTCATCATCTTGTGCCACCGTGACAAGTGACCAGCAGACCGGATTGGCGGGAAATGCCGACAGCGCCACATCCAGCAAGCGGCCGTCGCCGGCCTGCTGCATGACGAGCGCGCGCGCCTCCCGCTCCGCGACTAGTTGGCCGCCGAGAAACACACCGAGCAGCGCCCATCCTGCGGCCAGTCCGCGCCGGCTGCGCCCGGTCGCCCACGCCTGGACCACGGCCAGCAGCAGTCCTCCCGCCGCCAGCCCCGCCAGCGACCACCACTCGAGGTAGTCGCGCAGCATGAAGCCGGCCAGCACCAGCGCCAGCAAGCCCAGCCACAGCCAGCGCGCGCGCCGCCCGGCAAGCATGGCCAGCGGCACCCCGAACGCAACCCAGAACGCGGGCTCGACGATGAACACGAGGTCGCCATACACCCAGCGGTTGTCGAACGGATAGAAGGGGTGGACGCCGTAGACATTCAGGTAGTCCATGCCAATATGCAAGAGCAAGCCGCCGGCGACGGCCGCCAGCAAGCCGCCGCGCGTCACCGGGCTCGAACGCAACAGCGTCCGCGCGGCCGGCCACAGCAGCCAGATGGCGGCCAGCAGCAGGACGGCCTGGGGCAGGAGCCCGACCAGGGTATGCGTGTGTCCGCGATGCTGCAACAGGTAGCCGAGCGGACGTGGCGCCAGCGGCGTCAGGAGCAGGTCCAGATCGGGGAAATTGCTCGCGGCCCAACACGACACCAGCAGCAAGCGATGCCGCACGCGCGCCCGCAGCGGATCGGTGTCGGCGGGAAGGCTTCGTTCGACGAGTTCGCCGAGCGCGAGCCCGGCCAGGGAATGGCTGATGTTATCCATGCCGCAATCTTACCTGCAGAGCAAGATTGCGGGCCGACGATCAGCTTGCGCCGCCTTCCGGTCCGCGCAGCGCATAGGCCGCGACGACGCCGAAAAAACCCTCCGGCAAAGACAGCGTGTGACAGCGCGCCGGCAGCGCCAGCCCGCTCCATTCGGACAGCTGGCGGCCATGGCATTTGAGGCGCGCCTCCTGCTCGGTCCAGGCGCGCGCCAGCAGCATGGGGCGCTGAGCCGGCGCCGCCATTTCCAGCTGGTCGCGCACATGCGGCGGCAGGTAATCGCGGGCGATGGCGCGCCAGTCCGGCACCTCCTGCACCCGCATCAGGTCGACACCGACCAGGCCGTGCCGGTGGATCGCCGCCACCGACAGCTTGCCATCGTGGCTGATCGAGATGCCCGGCGCGACCAATTGCGGCATGCCCGAAAACGACACTGCCGGCGCACGCCCGGCCGAGAAGTGGACCATGATCTGGGCCACGTCCAGCCCGTACAGCTGCGCGATGGCCTCGCACAGCGCCAGCCGCGTGCGCCGCCGCGCCAGCTGGCGCTCGCCATTGCCCTCGACCCCGATCACGTACAGGCCATCGTCGCGCGGGGCCAGCCGCCCCGGCCACCAGCATACGTCCACAGCATCCATCAGCCCTTCGCCAGTGCGGCCGGCAGCCCGGCCCAGCTGGTCGCTCCAGGAATATGCTCGCCTTTCATCACCAGCGTCAGCGGGCCGAGGCGGGCATTGTCGCCGACCCGAGCGCTGTACAGCACCGCGCTGCGCGGACCAAGGTATACCTTCGCGCCGATCTCGACATGATCGATTTTCATCACGCGGTCCTCGAACAAGTGCGTCTGCGGGCACGACAGCGCCGACAGTTCGCTGTCGTCGCCGATGTTCACGCAGTCGAATTCGGTGATGTCGGTCGTATCCATATAGACTCCGCGTCCGATGCGGCAGCCGAGCAGGCGGAACGCCAGCGGCAGCCACGGCGTGCCGCGCAGGTAGCGCATGAAGTTCGGCACCGCGATCCCTTCATACAGATTGGTCACGCCCTCCGAAAGCCACACGAACGGCGTCCACATCGGCTCCGCGCGCTTGCGGTAGCGGCCCACCAGCAGCCACTTGAGCAGCGCCACCATCAGGTAGTTGCCGATCCCGTAAGCCACCCCGACCAGCGCCAGGTCGCCCACCACCTGCGCCCAGCGGCCGGCGCCGGCCAGCGGCATCAGGTCCAGCACCACGGTATAGCCTACCGCGATCACGACCGCATGGGGTGTCACGATACGACAGGCCTCGACCAGCGCGCGTCCGATCCGGCGCAGCGGCGAGGGCTTGTAGGTCAGGTGTTCCGGATAGCCGCTGACCTGCTCGCGCGCCGGCAGGTGGATCGGCGGCGATCCGAGCCAGGTGTCGCCGCTCTTCATCGCGCCATTGTCCGGCGCATGCGTGTGCACGCCCACCAGCACATGCTCCGGCAGCACCGTGCCGTCCGGGATGTAGCTGCCGTTGCCGACAAAGCTGCGGTGCGAGACCACGGTCGGCTGCATCGTCATCCAGCCGCCGTCGATCTGCTCGTCGCCCAGCATCACCGCGTCCGCGATGAAGGTCTCGTCGCCCAAGGTCAGCATGTCCGGCACCACGCCCAGCGCGGTCGAGATCTCGGCATCGCGCCCGACCTTCGCGCCCAGCAGGCGATACCAGAACGGCGCGAACACGGTCGCGTAGATGCCATGCAGGACATTCAGGCTCGATTCCTGGATATGGCTGACCAGCCACTTGGCGCAATAGGTCTGGCTGTGCACCGGCGAGCGGCCCGGCTCCAGCCGCGGCAGCACGCCCCAGCGGATCGCGGCCGACACCAGCGCCGTCAATACGATCAGCACCGCGCTCGCCGGGAAGGCCAGCAGGAAGTAGCGCGCCAGCTGGTTCGACACCGTCGTCCCCGGCAGCCAGGGCAGCTTGTCCTGGTCGTCAAACCAGTCGATCAGCACGAAGCTGGGGAACACCGGCATGAAGAACAGCGTGGCCACCAGCAGCATGCCGGCGCCGAAGAACAGCGCTTCGTTCACCAGCCGCGCTGTCGATACCCGCGGCCGCGGCGGCAGGCTGGCCGGATCCCATGCGCCGGTGTCGCGCGCGGGCGAGCCGGCCCACACGCGCCCGTCGGGCACTTGCGCACCGTCCGGCAGCGCGGACTGGCCTTCCAGGTGGCCGCCGCGGCCGACCCGCGTGTTGCCTTCCAAAATCGCGTACGAGGCCACGCAGGCTTCGTCGTCGAGCCGGATCGGACCCAGGATCAGGCGACCGCGTTCGACCCGCGCGTTCTCGAAGTTGACCGCATTGCCGACGCTGACGTTGTCGCCGATCGACAGCAGCTCCGGCGCGCGCAGCGTCAGCGAGCCGATCACCACGTCGCGCCCGACCTTGGCGCCCAGCGCGCGCAGCCACCAGTTGTTGAGCGAGGAGCCATTCAGCAGGTAGCTCGGCGCCGACTCGACCAGCCGGTCCGCCAGCCACCAGCGGTAGTACGTCACGCCCCACAGCGGATACGAGCCCGGTTTCAGGCGTCCCGCGATCAGCCACTTGCCCGCGATCGCGACCGCGAATTCCAGCAGCGTCGCCAGCAGGAACACGGCGATCGAGGCCGCGATCGCGCGCTGCACCGAATCGCCCGGGTCGCCGGTCAGGAAGTGATAGGTGAAGAAGGGCGCCAGCCATTGGGCCATGCGCAGCACCACCAGGCCCGGCACCGCGGCCAGTTGGGCCAGGCCGCACAGCCAGCGCCTGCTGGCCGGCGGCGGCGTCCATTCTTCCTGCACGCTGGCGCTGCCAGCCGTTTCGTTGAGCGTGGCCGCGATCAGGCCGATCTTGCGTTGCTGGTAGATGTCGCGCACCGTGATGTGCGCAAAGCGCGGATCGGTGCGCAGGCGCGACGCCAGCCGCGCCGCGAAAAAGGAGTGGCCACCGAGGTCGCTGAAGAAGTCGGCCTCGCGCCGCACCGGCTGGCCCGGGAACAGTTCGGCCAGCGCCGCGAACAGCGCTTCTTCCGCCGGCGTCTCCGGCACATCCGATTCGGCGGCATCGAGCAGCGAGGGCGCCGACAGCGGCATCGCCTTGAGCGCCTTGCGGTCGATCTTCCCGGAAGTCAGGCGCGGCATTTCGGCCAGCTGCTCGAAGCGGCTCGGCACCATATAGGGCGGCAGGCGTTCGGCCAGCGCGTGGCGCAGCGTCGCGGCGGCCAGTTCCTCGTCCCTTGCGCCGGCCTTCGGCACCAGGTAGGCCACCAGCCGGTCGATGCCGTCGTCGCGCCGCAGCAGCACCGCGGTGGTGCCGACGCCGGCCTGCTGCGCCAGCACCGCCTCGATCTCGCCCAGCTCCACGCGAAAGCCGCGGATCTTGACCTGGTCGTCGGTGCGGCCCAGGCACACCACTTCGCCGTCATCGAGGATGCGCGCGAGGTCGCCGGTGCGGTACAGGCGCGCGTCGTGCTCGCCGCTGGCCCAGGGATTGGGCAGGAATTTTTCGGCGGTGAGGTCGGGCCGGCCGAGGTAGCCGGCGGCCAGTCCCGGCCCGGTGATGCACAGCTCACCAGTTTCGCCCAGCGGCAGCAGCGTGAGCTGGCCCGCTTCGCCGCCGGCCGCGATCACCAGCAGGCCGTAGTTCGGCAGCGGCCGGCCGATCGTCACCGGCCGCCCCGGCACCAGGCGCGCCAGGCTGGCCGACACCGTCGCCTCAGTCGGCCCGTAAGTGTTGAACATCTGGCGGCCGGGCTTGGAGTAGCGTTCGACCAGGCTCTCCGGGCACATCTCGCCGCCCAGGTTAATCAGGCGCAGCGAGGGCACGTCCTGCGCGAACAGGGCCAGCAGGGTCGGCACCGCATGCAGCACCGTGACCCGGTTCTCGTCGAGCAGGCGTGGCAGCGCTTCCGGGTCGCCGGCCGCCTCGCGCGGGCCGATCCACAAGGTGGCGCCGACCAGGTAGGAGATCCAGATCTCCTCGAAGGACATGTCGAAGGCCACTGAGAAGCCCTGGTAGACGCGGTCCTGCCGGCGCACGCCCAGCACTTCGTTTTCGCTGCGGAGGAAGTGGCAGATGCTGCCCTGACTGATCAGGATGCCCTTCGGCTTGCCGGTCGAGCCGGAAGTGTAGATGACGTAGGCCGCCGCATCGGGCGGCACGTGGCCGCGCCGGCGCGGGGCGGCCCCTGCGGGCAGCGGATCGAGCATGTCCTCCGCCTTGAACATGGGCTGGGCGATGCCTTGCAGTTGCGGCGCCAGCCCGGCGCTGGTCACCACGCCCTTGGCCTGCGCGTCGTCCATACAGACCAGCAGGCGCTCGACCGGCGTGTCGGCATCCACCGGCAGCCATGCCGCGCCTGCCTTGGCGATCGCGGCCTGCATGACCAGCAGGTCGATCCCGCGCGGCATCCACAGGCCGACGATGTCGTTCGGCCCGATGCCGGCATCGAGCAGGCGCGCGGCGCCCAGGCTGGCGAGGCGGTCCAGTTCCGCGTAGCTCACCTGGCGCTCGGCTTCGACCAGGGCCAGCTGGTCCGGGAAGCGGGCGGCGGTCGCCTCCAGCAGGTCAGCGAGGATTTCGTCGCGCAGCAGTTCGGGTTGGTCGGGGCCGTACAGGATGTCGGCGTGCCGCGCTTGAATGGAAAAATCGTTCATCGGCGGCGAGGGAAACGTTGAGACAGACACATCCGTGGAAGGGTACAACATTTCGTCCTGGGAAACGGGACGGGCACGGACTTTTTCATCAATTAACATTATTCGGGGGCAAGGACGGGCAGGACAGGCCCCAGAACGTTTCTGACCCGGAAGAGGTGCACCGGTCCCGTCAAAAAAAGACGATACCGTCGCGTTGTTGCCAAATTGATCTCGAATAAGGGCCTGTCACGATTCTGTCAGTTTTGATGCAGGTCAAGGATTTTGCTGACCCGCATCAATAGACTGGGTGCATTAAGTTGAGCCGCGCTTTGCGGCCCTCAACCACCGGAGTCTCCAGAACATGCGCTCAAACGTCATCCCGCTCACCCCCGCCGCGCCGCCGCCGGCGGCGACGCAATCGGTCGAATTCGACGCCGAGCTGCTCGGCCGCCTGGCCAAGTCCGGGCCACGCTACACCTCGTACCCGACCGCCGACCGCTTCACCGATTCCTTCGCCTACCGCGACTACCTGCAGGCGGTGGCCGCCGTGCGCACCCGCGGCGCGGCCAAGCCGCTGTCGCTCTACCTGCACATCCCGTTTTGCGACGTGGTCTGCTACTACTGCGCCTGCAACAAGATCGTCACCAAGAACCGCGAGAAGGCCGCCACCTACCTCGGCTACCTGAAGCGCGAGGTCGGCATGCAGGGCCTGCTTTTCTCGGGCATCAACGAGGTCGAGCAGCTGCACTTCGGCGGCGGCACGCCGACCTACCTGTCGGATGAGCAGATGGGCGAGCTGATGGACCACCTGCACCGCGTGTTCCGCTTCGCGCCCGACAGCGCCGGCGAATATTCGATCGAAGTCGATCCGCGCACGGTGTCGCCGGAGCGCATCCACACCTTGCGCCGCCAGGGCTTCAACCGCATCAGCCTCGGGGTGCAGGACTTCGACCCGGACGTGCAGAAGGCGGTCAACCGCATCCAGCCCGAGGCCGAGACCCGCGCCATCATCGATGCCTCGCGCGCGGCCGGCTTCCGCTCGGTCAGCGTGGACCTGATCTACGGCCTGCCGCTGCAGACCGCGACGACCATGGCGCAGACCCTCGACAAGGTCATCGCGGCCAACCCGGACCGCATCGCGGTCTACCACTACGCGCACATGCCGCACCTGTTCAAGCCGCAGCGCCGCATCAACGAGGCCGACCTGCCCAGCAGCGACACCAAGCTGGCCATGCTCTCGCTGTGCATCGAGCGCCTGGCCGGCGCCGGCTACGTCTACATCGGCATGGACCATTTCGCCAAGCCGACCGACGACCTCGCGGTGGCGCAGCAGCAGGGCCGCCTGCACCGCAACTTCCAGGGCTATTCGACCCACGCCGACACCGACCTGGTGTCCTGCGGCGTGTCGGCCATCAGCGCGGTCGGCGCCACCTACAGCCAGAACGTCAAGACGCTCGACGCCTACTACGATGCGCTCGACCGCAACGAGCTGCCGGTGTCGCGCGGCATCCGCCTGTCGATGGACGACGCGCTGCGCCGCTCGCTGATCCAGAAGCTGATGTGCCAGTTCGAAGTGTCGATCCCCGCGCTCGAACAGGCTTTCCCCATCGTGTTCAGCAAATACTTCGCCTCCGAGCTGGAGCAGTTGCGCGAGATGGAAGCCGACGGACTGGTCACCATCAGCCCGGAATGGATCTCGGTGTCGATGAAGGGCCGCCTCCTGATCCGCAACGTGGCCATGGTGTTCGACCGCTACCTCGCTGCGCGCGCCGCCGGCCCGCGCCATTCGCAGACCATCTGATGCTCGCCGCCGGCCTGTTCCCGCTGTTCGTGGTCGGCCTGCTCGGCAGCGTCCACTGCGCCGCCATGTGCGGCGGGATCGTGAGCGCGCTCTCGCTGGCGCCCGCGCGCGCCAGCGCGTTCCCGGTGCCGGTGCGCACCGTCACCGCGCCGCCGGCGGTCCTGTCCAGCGTCATCGCCTATAACGCCGGGCGCATCGGCAGCTACACGCTGGCCGGCGCGCTTGCCGGTGGCGCGGCCGCCGGCGCGCGCAGCCTGGCCGGGCTGCCGGCGCTGCAGGCCGGCGGCTACTGGATGGCCAACCTGATGCTGGTCGCGCTCGGCCTCTACCTGATGGACGCATGGCGCGGCCTGGCCTGGCTGGAGCAGGGCGGCCGCGGCCTGTGGCGCCACGTGCAGCCGCTGCTGCGCCGCGTCGGCCCGCCCGACACGCCGGCCAAGATGGCCAGTGCCGGTTTCCTGTGGGGCTGGCTGCCGTGCGGGATGGTCTACAGCGCGCTGGTCACCGCGATGCTGAGCGGTTCGGCGGCATCGGGTGCGGCCCTGATGCTGGCCTTCGGCCTTGGCACGTTGCCGATGCTGCTCACGCTTGGCGTGGCCGGCGCCCAGCTGCGCGCGTTCACGGCGCGGCGTCCGGTGCGCATCGGCGCCGGCCTGCTGGTGCTTGGCTTCGGCCTGCTCGGCATCGCGCGCGCTGCCGGCGGCCTGCCGCAAAGCTGGCTGCACACGCTGTGCATCGGAGGATCGGCATGAACGCGGTGCCGCAGCCTGCCGCCTGTTTCCATTGCGGACTGCCAGTCCCGCCGGGCAGCCGCTGGGACGCGCATATCGGCGGCGCCGTGCGCCCGATGTGCTGCCCCGGCTGCGCCGCCGCCGCCCAGGCCATCGCCGATGGCGGCCTCGCCGATTACTACAGCACCCGCACCGAATATGCTCCGCGCGCCGACGATGCCGGCGCCGATGCGCCCGAGCTGGCGCTGTACGACCAGGATCCGGACGTGGGCGACGGCGTGTTCTCGGTCGAGGGCATCCGCTGCGCGGCCTGCGTCTGGCTGATCGAACGCCGGCTGGAGCGCCTGCCCGGCGTGCGCGAGGCTGCGCTGAACGTCGCCACCGAGCGCCTGCGCGTGAGCTGGGAGCCCGGACAGTGCCGCCCCAGCGACATCGTGCGCACCTTGCGCGCCATCGGCTACGGGGCCTTTCCCTACGACGCGCAGCAGCACGGCGAGCAGCTCGATCGCGCCCGCAAGAAGCTGTTCCGCCAGCTCTTCATCGCCGGCCTGGCGATGATGCAGGTGATGATGTACGCCTTCCCGGTCTACATCGCGACCGACGGCACGATGGATGACCATATGCGCGCGCTGATGCACTGGGCCTCGCTGGCGCTGACCGTGCCGGCGGTGCTGTACTCGGCGCAGCCCTTCTTCCGCGGCGCCTGGGCTGACCTCAAGCGCGGCATGCCAGGCATGGACGTGCCGGTGGCGCTGGGCATCGGCGCCGCCTTCATCGGCAGCGTGGCGTCGCTGCTGCGCGGAACGGGCGAGGTGTATTTCGACTCGATCACGATGTTCATCTTCCTGCTGCTGGCCAGCCGCTACTACGAGCTGGGCGCGCGCCGCAAGGCCGCACGCGGACTGGAAGGCTTGCAGCGCGCGCTGCCCGCGGCGAGCCAGCGCATGCCAGGCTATCCATCCAGTCGTGCGACGGAACTGGTCGCGGTGGCGGCGCTGCGGCCCGGCGACCACGTGCTGGTCGCGCCGGGCCAGGCGGTGCCGGCCGATGGCGTGATCGTCGAAGGCGCGACCGAAGCCGACCTGTCGCTGCTCACCGGCGAGACCCGCACCCAGCGCCGCGCGGTGGGCGACGAGCTGCCCGGCGGCGCCGTCAATGCGGCGCAGGCTGTGATCCTGCGGGTGACGGCCGCTTCGCGCGACAGCACGCTGGCGTTGCTGGTGCGCCTGGTCGAACGGGCGGGGCAGGGCAAGCCGGCGCTGGCGCTGTGGGCCGACCGCATCGCGGCGTGGTTCGTGGCCGGGCTGCTGGTGCTCACCGTTGCCGTGTTCCTGGCCTGGCATGTCATCGATCCCTCGCGCGCGTGGTCGGCGGCGATTGCGGTGCTGGTGGTGTCCTGCCCTTGCGCGCTGTCGCTGGCTACGCCGACGGCGCTGGCTGCGGCCACCGATCGCCTGCTGCGCCGGGGCGCGCTCGCGGTGCAGCCGCATGTGCTGGAGACGCTGGCGCGGGCGACGCATATTGTGTTCGATAAGACCGGCACGCTGACCATGGGGAGGCCGCAGCTGCGCGCCGCCACGGCGCTGGACGGTGTCGACGAGCAGGAGTGCCTGCGGATCGCGGCGGCGCTGGAGGCGGCGAATGAGCATCCGATTGCGCTGGCGCTGCGGGCGGCGGCGCCCGTGCATGCGGTCGCCCATGACTTGCGTTACGTTGTGGGTGAAGGGATCGAGGGCGTCGTAGACGGCATTAAGTATCGGCTCGGCAGTGAACATTTCGTCACCGCTGTCGCTGGTTCCACCGTCGTTCCCGCGCAGGCGGGAACCCATAGACCGCGTGACGGGATGCTCAGCATGGGTCCCCGCCTGCGCGGGGACGACGGGGTGAGTTGTGTTTGGCTTGGTTCGCAGTGCGGCTGGCTGGCGCGCTTTGAACTCGCTGACAGCGCACGCCCCGAGGCGCACGATATCATCGGGCGCTTCAAGGAAGCCGGCAAGACAGTCGTACTGTTAAGCGGGGACGAACCCCAGGCCGTGCAGGCCATCGCCCGCGAACTCGGCATCGACGAAGCCCTGGGTGGCCAGCTCCCGCAGGACAAGCTGGATTACGTGCGCAAGCTGCAAGCGCAAGGCGCCGTGGTCGCCATGGTCGGCGACGGCATCAACGACGCCGCCGTCCTGCGCGGCGCCGATGTCTCGTTCGCGATGGGGGGCGGCGCCGCGCTGGCCCAGCTCAATGCCGATTGCGTGCTGCTCGGCGACGGCCTCGCTCCGCTGGCCGATGCCGCCGACACCGCGCTCCGCACCCTGAAGGTGATCCGCCAGAACCTGGGCTGGGCCACCGTGTACAACCTGGCTGCGATCCCCGCCGCGGCCTTCGGCCTGCTCAATCCCTGGCTGTCCGGCGTCGGCATGGCCGCCAGTTCTGCGCTGGTGGTCGCCAACGCCCTGCGGCTCAGGAAGGGAAATTGAAATGGAATCGCTTTACCTGCTCATCCCGCTCAGCCTGATCATGGTCGGCGTGGCGATCTGGATCTTCTTCGGCGCGGCCGACAGCGGCCAGTTCGACGACCTTGAAGGCCCCGCACTGCGCATCCTGCGCGACGACGACAAGGCGCCCTGAGCGATCAGATTTGCGGTGGCGGCCCGTTCACGCGGCGCTGCTCGCGCTCCAGCATCTCCTGGCACGGGATGCAGGTCTGCACGGTCGGCGTGGCCATCAAGCGCTCAGGTGCGATCTCGCGCCCGCATTCGACGCAGATGCCGTAGCCGCCGGTTTCCAGCCGCCCGAGCGCGCCGTCGATCTCGTGCAGCAGCGTGGTCTCGTGGTCGGCGTAGTGTTCCTCGTTATGGCTGATCATCTCGGCCTGCGGCATGTCTTCGTTCTGCGCCGTGTGCGTGGCCGGCGCGATCGATGGCGCCTCGCCGCCGATGCGGTCGGCCACAGCATCCA
Organism: Massilia terrae; assembly: GCF_024753145.1. Classification (GTDB taxonomy): domain Bacteria; phylum Pseudomonadota; class Gammaproteobacteria; order Burkholderiales; family Burkholderiaceae_D; genus Telluria; species Telluria terrae. Next base: position 512,276 of record NZ_JANUGU010000001.1, read on the forward strand.
TCACGTCCTTGCGGCTTTGCCTGAGGCGCTGCTCGATCTCTGCGTGCTGCTGGGAGGATATGGGCATGGAAGTCTTCCTGTGATCTTAGGGACCGTTGTCACGATCCTTGTAACCCAAGGGATGTCCTAGATTTTGATTCACATCAAGGATTTTTAGGGTCCGGAAAACTACTCTCTTGATAGTCATCAATGGATCTTTTCAGGAGAGCATCTTGGACAGCAGTCTAAACTATAACTACAAGATCGTGCGCCAGTTTGCGATCGCCACCGTGTTCTGGGGCGTGGTCGGCATGCTGGTGGGCGTCTTCATCGCGGCGCAGCTGGCCTGGCCCGCGCTGAACTTCGATACCCCGTGGCTCACCTACGGCCGCCTGCGCCCGCTGCACACCAATGCGGTGATTTTCGCGTTCGGCATCTGCGGCCTGATGGCCACCTCGTTCTGGGTCGTGCAGCGCACCTGCCAGGTCCGCCTGTTCTCCGACAAACTGTCCTCCTTCGTGTTCTGGGGCTGGCAGCTGGTGATCGTCAGCGCCGCCATCTCGCTGCCGATGGGTTTCACGCGCGGCAAGGAATATGCCGAACTCGAATGGCCGATCGCGCTGCTGATCGCCGTGGTCTGGGTCACCTACGCGGTGGTCTTCTTCGGCACCATCATGAAGCGCAAGGTGCAGCACATCTACGTCGCCAACTGGTTCTTCGGCGGCTTCATCCTGGCCGTCGCCATCCTCCACATCGTCAACGGCATGGTGATGCCGGCATCGTGGATGAAGTCGTACTCGATGTACGCCGGCGTGCAGGATGCGATGGTCCAGTGGTGGTACGGCCATAACGCGGTCGGCTTCATCCTCACCGCCGGCTACCTCGGCATGGTCTACTACTTCATCCCGAAACAGGCCGAGCGCCCGGTGTACTCGTACCGCCTGTCGATCGTGCACTTCTGGGCCCTGATCTTCACCTATATGTGGGCCGGCCCGCACCACCTGCACTACACCGCGCTGCCCGACTGGACCCAGTCGATCGGCATGGTGTTCTCGCTGATCCTGCTGGCGCCGTCGTGGGGCGGCATGATCAACGGGATCATGACCCTGTCGGGCGCATGGTACAAGCTGCGCTCCGACCCGATCCTGAAGTTCCTGATCGTCTCGCTGTCGTTCTACGGCATGGCCACCTTCGAAGGCCCGATGATGTCGATCAAGACCATCAACTCGCTGTCGCACTACACCGACTGGACCATCGCCCACGTCCACGCCGGCGCCCTGGGCTGGGTCGGCTTCATCACGATGGGCTCGATCTACTACCTGATCCCGCGCCTGTCGGGCAAGAAGGAGATGTATTCGGTCGCGCTGATCGACACCCACTTCTGGCTGGCCACCATCGGCATCGTGCTGTACATCGCCTCGATGTGGATTGCCGGCGTGATGCAGGGCCTGATGTGGCGCGCGGTGAACCCGGACGGCACCCTGACCTACACCTTCGTCGAAGGCGTGAAAGCCACCTTCCCGTACTACGTGATCCGTGTCACCGGCGGCGCGATGTACCTGACCGGCATGTGCATCATGGCCTTCAACACCTTCATGACGATGCGCGGCACCGTTTCGGTCGACCAGCCGATCCCGGTCGGCACCGGCCACGCGAAGGCCGCCAATGACGCCGCCGTCGCCAACGCCGCATAAGCAGGAGAGAACAATGAAATTTACCCATGAGTGGATCGAGAAGAACGTCGCCCTGCTGATCGGCATGACGGTGCTGGTGGTGTCGTTCGGCGGCCTGGTCGAGATCGTGCCGCTGTTCTTCCAGCATTCGACCACCGAGCCGGTGGCCGGCCTGAAACCGTATTCGCCGCTGCGCCTGGCCGGCCGCGACATCTACATCCGCGAAGGCTGCTACAACTGCCACTCGCAGATGATCCGCCCGATGCGCGCCGAGACCGAGCGCTATGGCCACTACTCGGTGGCCGGCGAGTTCGTGTACGACCATCCCTTCCAGTGGGGCTCCAAGCGCACCGGCCCGGACCTGGCCCGCGTCGGCGCGCGCTACTCGGACGAGTGGCACAAGACCCACCTGAACAACCCGCGCGACGTGGTGCCGGAATCGAATATGCCGGCCTATCCGTGGCTGTCGCAGAACAAGCTCAATCCGCAGGAGATCGTGCCCAAGATGCGCGCGATGCAGCGCCTGAACGTGCCCTACACCGAGGAAGACGTGAAGAACGCGCCCGCCGAACTGGCGGACAAGACCGAGCAGGACGCGCTGATCGCCTACCTGCAGGGCCTGGGCACCCAGATCAAGACGAGGAACTGACATGGCAATCCAACACATCTTCGACACCGCGAGCAGCGTGATGACGGTGGTCTCCTTCATCACCTTCATCGGCATCATGTGGTGGGCGTTCACGCCCAAGAACCGCAGCAGCTTCGAGCAGGCGGCCAGCCTGCCATTCGCCGACGACGAACAGGCAGGGGAGGACAAGCATGTCTGACTTCATCAACGAATTCTGGAACTGGTACGTCGCGCTGATCACCATCGCGGGCATCGCCGGCTGCGGTATCCTGCTGTGGTCGCAGTCGCGCTTCAAGGTCAAGCTGGACGAAAACGGCAAGCCGCTCGCCACCACCGGCCACGTGTGGGACGAGGACCTGACCGAGCTGAATACGCCGATGCCGGCATGGTGGATGGGCCTGTTCTGGATCACCATCTTCTTCGCGGTCGGCTACCTGATCCTGTTCCCGGGCCTTGGTAGCTATCCCGGCAAACTGGGATGGAAGTCGACCACGCAGTACCAGGCGGAGCTGAAAAAGGCCGACGCCGAATACGGCCCGCTGTTCGCCAAGTACGCGAACATGGACATCAAGGCGGTCGCCGCCGACCCGCAAGCGCACGCCATCGGCGAGCGCCTGTTCCTGACCTACTGCTCGCAGTGCCATGGCTCCGACGCGCGCGGTAACAAAGGCTTCCCGAACCTGACCGACAAGGACTGGCTGTACGGTGGCACGCCGGAGATCATCAAGGAGACCATCATGCACGGCCGCCACGGGCAGATGCCGTCGATGGCCGCGGCGCTCGGCTCGGACAGCGACGTCGAGAACGTCGCCCACTACGTGCGCAGCCTGTCGGGCCTGGCCGCGGATCCGGTCAAGGTCGCCTTCGGCAAGCCGAAGTTCGCCGCCTGCGCCGCCTGCCACGGCATGGACGCCCACGGCAACCAGATGATCGGCGCGCCCAACCTGACCGACAAGGTCTGGCTGTACGGCGGCAGCGCCGAGACCATCATGGAAACCATCCGCAAGGGCCGCAACAACACCATGCCGGCCTGGGGCGAGTTCCTCGGCGAGCAGAAGGTGCACGTGTTGGCCGCCTACGTGTGGAGCCTGTCGAACAACCCGGCAGAGCGAGCGACAACGGCCGCGGTGAATTGAAATGAATGCGCCAAAAGAAGCGGTCATCAAGATGTACGCCTCGCGCGAGGAGATCTACCCGCGCGAAGTGAAGGGCCGCTACGCAACACTGCGTTGGCTGTGTGTCTGGCTGACGCAGGCAGTTTTCTACGGGCTGCCCTGGCTGCAATGGAACGGCCGCCAGGCCGTGCTGTTCGACCTCGGCGCCCGCAAGTTCTACCTGTTCGGAATGGTGCTGTGGCCGCAGGACTTCATCTACTTAGCAAGCCTGCTCATCGTCTGTGCCTACGGGCTGTTCCTGGTGACGGCCGTCGCCGGCCGCGTGTGGTGCGGTTTCGCCTGCCCGCAAACGGTTTATACCGAAATCTTCCTGTGGATCGAGCAGAAGATCGAGGGCGCGCGCAGCGCCCGCATCCGCCTGGACCGCCAGCCCTGGACCGTCGAGAAGATCGCGCGCAAGGGCGCCAAGCACGCCGCATGGGGCGTGGTCTCGCTGTGGACCGGCTTCACCTTCGTCGCCTACTTCACGCCGCTCAAGTCGCTGGTGCATGAGACGCTCGGCCTGACGCTGGGCGCGTGGGAAGGCTTCTGGATCGTGTTCTACGCCTTCGCTACCTACGGCAACGCCGGCTGGATGCGCGAGCAGGTGTGCAAGTACATGTGCCCGTACGCGCGCTTCCAGAGCTCGATGTTCGACCACGACACGCTGATCATCAGCTACGACGCCAAGCGCGGCGAGCCGCGCAGCCCGGGCGGCAAGCTTGGCGGCGACTGCATCGACTGCAGCATGTGCGTGCAGGTCTGCCCGACTGGCATCGACATCCGCAACGGCCTGCAGTACGAGTGCATCAGCTGCGCGGCCTGCGTCGACGCCTGCAATATCGTGATGGACAAGGTGGGCAAGCCGCGTGGCCTGATCCGCTACGCCACCGAGAACGCGCTGGTCAACAAGCTCACCAACAAGCAGGCGCGCAAGCGCGTGTTCCGGCCGCGCGTGCTGATCTACACCGGCCTGCTCGGCGTGCTGGTGGCAGTCATGTTCGGCACGCTGGCGATGCGCACGCCGCTCAAGCTGGACGTGATCCGCGACCGCGGCTCGATGGGGCGCGAGGTCGAGGACGACCAGATCGAGAACGTGTACCGCCTGCAGATCATGAATACCGGCGAGACCGCGCACCGCTACAAGCTGACGGTGGAGGGCATCCCGGGCGCCAAGGTGGTCGACAACGCGGTCATCGACGTCGCCGGCGCCACCACGCGCGCGGTGCCGGTACGGGTGCGCGTGCCCGGGGGCGCGGGCAGCCGCGGCTCGAACAAGATCAAGTTCGAGCTGAACGCAGTGGACGATCCCTCGCTGCACGTGCAGGAAAAAGCGGTCTTCATCGTGCCGCACTAACAAGGAGTTCGTATGAATACTCATTCACATGTCTTGGGCAGCGCGCCGCAGCCGCCGTGGTATGCGCAGCGCTGGCCGTGGCTCCTGATGCTCGGGCCGGCAGCGGTGGTGGTGGCGGGCGCCGTCACCACCTGGCTGGCGGTCACGCGCGAGGATGCGCTGGTGGTGGGCGACTACTACAAGCAGGGCAAGGCGATCAACCAGGACCTGCGGCGCGACCGCGTGGCCAGCGCGCTGCACCTGTCGGCGCAGCTGCGCTTCGATGAGCGGGCGGGGCGTCTGGTGGGGCGAATGACCAGTTTCGGACGGCCGTTCAACGGCATGTTCCAGGTGATGCTGGCGCATCCGACCCTGCCGGAAAAAGACCTGACGCTGCTCGCGCGCACCGATGCCGACGGGCGCTTCAGCGTGGTGCTGCCGGCGTTGGAGCATACGCACTGGCAGGTGGTGGTCGAGGGCGAGCAGAAGGACTGGCGGCTGGCGCGGAGTTGGGATTATCCGAAGCATGGGGAGCTGGATATCACGGCGGATCCGCTGTAATCGGCTTCGTTTGAAGAAATGGGGTTCCCGCCTGCGCGGGAACGACGGTAGCTCTTAACGAAAAGAGATCGTCGTTCCCGAGCAGGCGGGAACCCCATTTTGTATGCGCTGGTGGAATCGTCAATACAGCCGCGCGTGCATTTACGTGATAGATTCCAAGCAGCAACCACGACTTGCGTACAACCACAACAAAAGAGAGACCACAATGCAGACCATCCATCCACGCGCGATGCGCATCGCCGTTGCCGCCGCACTTTCCATCCCCCTGCTCATCGGCACCACGCTGCCGAACGCCGCCCACGCCGCGCCCGCCGCAGCAGTCAGCGCGGTCAAGGAAAACGCCGCCTTCAATACCTGGGCCGAGACATTCGCCCAGGACTGGGTACGCCAGAACCCGCAGATGGCCACCTCCACCCAGTACTTCGAGGGCGCCGAGCAGAACGCGCTGGACCGCCAGCTCACGCCCCTGACCGACGCCCGCCGCAAGCAGATGATCGCGCTGGCGAAGAAGGGCATTGCGCAGCTCGACAAATACATGGCCGGCCCGCTGTCGGAAGACCAGCGCATTTCGGCCGCGACCATGCGCTGGTCGCTGTCCAAGACCGTCGAGGGCGAGCCGTTCGAGGGCTATAACTTCGTGTTCTCGCAGCACGGCGGCGTGCAGGTCGGCCTGGTCAACTTCATGACCCAGACCCACCCGATCCGCAACGCCAACGATGTCGCCAACTACCTGGCGCGCCTGGAGCAGGTCTCGACCCGGATCGACGAAGCGCTGGTCCGCGCCCGCCGCGACGCCGCGCGCAAGCTGATCCCGCCGCGCGTGATCCTCGAGCGCGCCCAGTACCAGGTCGACAAATTCCTGGAGCCGGCCGCCGCGCAGAACGTGCTGGTCACCTCGCTCGACAAGCGCAGCGCCGCGCTCAAGGACCTGAGCCCGGAAGCGCGCGCCGACGCCATCGCCAAGGCGACCCATATCGTGCAGGAGAAGGTCATTCCCGCCTACGGCCGCGTGAAGGCCTTCATGGTCGAACTCTATCCGCGCACCGGCAACGTGGTCGGCATCTCGCGCCTGCCGGATGGCGCGGCGGCCTACGCGCACTACCTGTCAAACTTCACGAGCACCAAGCTGTCGGCGGAAGAAATCCATGCGATCGGCCTGCGCGAAGTCGCCCGGATCGAAGGCGAGATGGACAAGCACCTGCGCGAGCTGGGCCTGGCCGAAGGTTCGGTCGCGGAGCGCATGAAGCAGCTCGACGAGCGCTTCCAGCCGAAGACCGAGGGCGACCCGCGTCCCGAACTGCTGGCACGCTACGCCGACTACGTCACGGACGCGCAGGTGCGCAGCAAGGCGATTTTCAACCTGATGCCGCGCGCGCCGGTGGACGTGCGCCGCGAGCCACCGATCACGGAAGCGTCGGCGTCGGCCCACTATTCGCTGCCCGCGCCTGACGGCAGCCGTCCGGGCACCTTCTGGGTGCCGCTGCGTGGGCCGAAGTTCGACATGATCCGCATGCGCAGCCTGGCCTACCACGAGGCGGTGCCCGGCCACCACTTCCAGCTCGCGATCCAGCAGGAGCAGACCGGCCTGCCGAAGTACCGCGCCAACCGCATCTTCGGCGGCGGCAGCGCGCACAGCGAGGGCTGGGGCCTGTACGCGGAGCGCTTGGCGGTGGAGCAGGGCTGGTACAAGGACGACGTGCCGGGGCTGCTCGGCGCGCTCGGCTCGGAGCTGTTCCGCGCGCGGCGGCTGGTGGTGGACACCGGCATGCACGCCAAGGGCTGGACCCGCGAGCAGTCGATCGACTACGGCATCAACAAGGAAGAGATCGAGCGCTACATCGCGTGGCCGGGGCAGGCCAATGCCTACATGGTGGGCATGCTGCGCATCCTGGAGCTGCGCGAGAAGGCGAAGAACGAGCTGGGGCCGAAGTTCTCGCTGCCGGCTTTCCATGACGTGGTGCTACGCACCGGGTCGGTGCCGCTGGATGTGCTGGGCGAGGTGGTGGATCGCTGGATTGCCCAGCAAAAGAAGATCTGACCACTAAAGCAAGCTTCGTCGTCCCCGCGCAGGCGGGGACCCATAGACCATGCGCGTCGTCGAAAGGTGGCGCCGCAGGCCCGCAAACTCAGCATGGGTTCCCGCCTGCGCGGGAACGACGGTTCTGATAACAGTGGTTAAACGAGCAGCACAGTCGGCGCTCGATCACTGCATCGGACTGCATTCCTCCGTCCCCGCCGCAATCGCCTTGATGCGCGCCGGATCCAGCAGCGTGACTTCGCGCTTGTCCACCTGCAGCCAACCCTGCTTCTTGAAGCGCGACAGCAGCCGGCTGACGCTTTCGATGGTCAGCCCCAGGTAGTTGCCGATATCCTCGCGCGACATGCGCAGCTGGAAGGTATTCGGCGAATAGCCGCGCGCCGCATAGCGTGCCGACAGGTTCACCAAAAACACCGCAAACCGCTGCTCCGCCCGCATATTCCCCAGCAGGAGCATGACGTTCTGCTCGCGCGTAATTTCCTGGCTCATGATGCGGTGGAAGTGGCGCAGCAGGGCCGGCACTTCGGAGAACAGTTCCTCCAGCCGCGAGAACGGGATCTCGCACACCTCGCTGTCTTCCAGCGCCACCGCGTCGCAGTAGTGGTGGTCGCCGCTGATCGCGTCCATGCCCAGCAGCTCGCCCGCCATCTGGAAGCCCGTGATCTGCGCTTCCCCCGCGGCGTTGATGTGGTAGGTCTTGAAGTGGCCGAAGCGCACCGCGTACAGGTTGCGGAAGGGCTCGTTGATCTTGTACAGGTGCTCGTCGCGCTCGAGGCGACGGCGCCGGCCGATGATCTGGTCAAGCCGGTTGATGTCCGAGTCCTCCAGCCCCATCGGCAGGCACAGCTGATGCATGCTGCATGCGGCGCAGCTTTTCTTCAGTGCCTGGACGTTGAGCGCCGCGGGATCCGCGGAAAATGTCAGGGGCTTGGGCATACGGGCATTAGAAAATTATTCGACGACAAGAATTATAGACCGCCTTGGGACCGCTAGTCCGGAATACTGGCCGACCCTTTGAATACCTGACAAGAACGTGTGGTAATAAAGCGGCACCTGCGCAAGCGTGCGCGCCACGGCCACATGGTAGATTTCGAACAGGTCGTGACAAACGGAGGTCATGGTGGACTTGACGGCGGTGGACCTGGCGCGCTTCCAGTTCGCGTTCACGATGGCTTTCCACATCCTGTTCCCGGCCATCACCATCGGCCTGGCCAGCTACCTGGCCGTCCTCGAACTGTGCTGGCTGCGCACCGGCCGCCAGGTCTTCGTCGACCTCTACCATTTCTGGAGCAAGATTTTCGCCGTCAACTTCGGCATGGGCGTGGTGTCGGGCATCGTGATGGCCTACCAGTTCGGCACCAACTGGAGCTTCTTCTCGGAATTCGCGGGCGGCGTCACCGGGCCGCTGCTCAGTTACGAGGTGCTGACCGCCTTTTTCCTCGAAGCCGGTTTCCTCGGCGTTATGCTGTTCGGGTGGAACCGCGTCGGCCCCGGCCTGCATTTCCTCGCCACCTGCCTGGTCGCGCTGGGCACCTTGATCTCGGCCACCTGGATCCTCGGCGCCAACAGCTGGATGCAGACTCCGCAGGGCTTCGAGGTCGTGGCCGGCAGGGCGGTGCCGGTTGATTGGGTGGCCGTCATCTTCAACCCGTCCTTCCCTTACCGCCTGATGCACATGGCGGTGGCGGCCTTCCTGTCCACGGCCCTGTTCGTGGGCGCGTCCGGGGCCTGGCATCTGCTCAAGGGCAATGACAGCCCGGCGGTGCGCACCATGCTGTCGATGGCGATGTGGATGATGACCATCGTCGCGCCGATCCAGGCCGTGCTGGGCGATGCCCACGGCCTGAACACGCTGGCGTACCAGCCGGCCAAGGTCGCCGCGCTGGAAGGGCACTGGGAAAACCGCGGCACGCAGGCCTTGCCGCTGCTGCTGTTCGGCATCCCGGACATGCAGGAGGAACGCACCAGGTTCGCGGTCGAGGTGCCGCACCTGGGCGCAGTCATCCTCACCCACACGTGGAATGGCCAGATCAAGGGACTGAAGGAATTCCCGCGCGACCAGCGGCCCAATTCGCTGATCGTCTTCTGGAGCTTCCGCCTGATGGTCGGGCTGGGCCTGTTGATGATCGTGCTCGGCCTGTGGAGCCTGTGGCTGCGGCGGGGCGGCGCGCTGTACCGCTCGCGCGCCTTCCAGCAGGCGGCGGTGGCGATGGGCCCGGCGGGCCTGCTGGCCTTGCTGGCGGGCTGGGTCACGACCGAGGTCGGGCGCCAGCCCTGGCTGGTGTATGGCGTGATGCGCACCGCCGACGGCGCTTCGGCCCACGGCGCGGCGCCGGTGGCGTTGACCCTGGCCATTTTTGTGGTGAGTTATTTCTTCGTGTTCGGCGTCGGCTTCGCCTACGTGCTGCGGCTGGTGCGCAAGGGCCCGCAGACCTTCGATGCCAGCCGCCCGCCGCAGGGCGGTCCGGGGCAGGAGCATACGCCGATGCGGCCGCTGTCCGCGGCAGAGGAAGGGGGCTGAGATGGGCGTCGATACCTCCTCGATCTGGATCGTGATCATTTTCTTCGCTGTCTTCATGTACGTGATCATGGACGGCTTCGACCTCGGCATCGGCATGCTGTTTCCCTTTGTGAAGGCGAAGCAAGACCGCGACGTGATGATGAATACGGTGGCGCCGGTGTGGGACGGCAACGAGACCTGGCTGGTGATGGGCGGCACCAGCCTGCTGGCCGCCTTCCCGGTCGCCTACGCGATCATCCTGTCGGCGCTGTACCTGCCGCTGGTGTTCATGCTGGTCGGGCTGATCTTCCGCGGCGTCGCCTTCGAGTTCCGCTTCAAGGCGCGCGAGCACGAGCGCCATATCTGGGACAAGGCCTTCATCGGCGGCTCGGTGACGGCGGCTTTCTTCCAGGGCGTGTCGCTCGGCACCTTCCTCGAAGGAATCGAGGTTTCCGGCCGCAGCTATGCCGGCAACGTGCTGGACTGGCTGGCGCCATTCCCGCTGGCGGCCGGGTTCGGGGTCATGATCGCCTACACCTTGCTCGGCAGCGCCTGGCTGATCATGAAAACCGAGGGCCCATTGCGCGAGCGGATGATCGAGGTGGCGCGGCCCTTCGCCTGGCTGCTGCTGGCCGCCATCGCCGCCGTCAGCATCTACACGCCGCTGCGCCATGCGGAAGTGGCCGAGCGCTGGTTCAGCTTCCCCAACATCATCCTGCTGGCGCCGGTGCCGCTGCTGGTGCTGGCCGCCATCGTCGTGCTGCTGCGCGCGCTGCGCGCCGATCCGCACCGGCTGCCTTTCGTGATGGCGCTGGCCCTGGTTTTTCTAGGCTACAGCGGCATGGCGATCAGCATCTGGCCGCACATCGTGCCGCCCAGCATCACGATCTGGGAAGCGGCCTCGTCGGCGTCGAGCCAGGGCTTCCTGCTGGTGGGCACGCTGTTCATCATCCCTTTCATCCTGATGTACACGATGTGGTCGTACTGGGTGTTCCGCGGCAAGGTGCGGCACGGGGAGGGCTACCACTGATGCGGTCTCAAACACGGCTGTGGCTGGGCCGGCTCGGCTGGATGGCGGCGCTCTGGGCCGGCGGTGTTTGCGCGCTCGGCGCGGTTGCCCTGCTGCTACATATCGCCATGCGCGCGGCCGGGATGCGTTAGCGCCCATTCGTGCGCTGCTCGCACAAAGTAGTAGATAAACTGCCTATATACCTTTGCTAACAGGAGAGTCGCCTGTGCAAGTGCACGCCACGCGATCGATGGAGGCCGCACCCGGCCCGGCGACAGCCCCGTTGCCGCTGTCTGGTGAAGACCAGGCCAGGGCCGACCTGTACGCCTTGCTGGCGCGCCTGCTGCTGGCCGCGCCCGACGCGGCGCTGTTGGCCAGCCTCGCCGAGGCCGACCCGATCTGCGGCGGCGAGGGTGGCCATCCACTGGAACAGGCTTGGTACAAGCTGACCATTGCCGCCGCCATCACGGAGGCCGATGCGGTGGCGGAAGAGTTCGCCGAGCTGTTCGTCAGCGTCGGCACGCCGCGCCACAATCCCTACGAGTCGCGCTACCTGTCCGGCTTCCTCAATGACATTCCGCTGTCCGTGCTGCGCGCCGACCTGGCCGAGCTGCACCTGGCCCGCGCCGCCGGCGCCGGCGATTTCGAAGACCACCTGGGCGCGCTGTGCGAAACCATGCGCCTGCTGGTCGCCGGCGGTCCCGGCCTGCCGCGCCAGCCGCTCGCCATCCAGAAATGGTTCTTCGAGCGCCACATCGCGCCCTGGAGCGCGCGCTGCCTGGCCGACATCGCCAATGACCCGCAAGCCAGCTTCTACCGCCTGGTGGCCGGCTTCGCCCAGGCCTTCTTCGCCATCGAGGCGGAGGCCTTTGCATTTGAGGAGAGCATCGATGACTGAGCATGCACCGCGCGCGGCGCCCGATCCGGCGCGCCGCAGATTCCTGAAGGCCGTGCCGGCAGGCGCCCTGGCGGTGGTGGCCGCCCGCGCTCCCGCCGCCGAGGCCGCTCCGGTGGCGCAGGCAGCCGAGGCCCCGGCTGCCTCCGGCTATCACGAAACCGAACATATTCGTCGTTATTACAGCACCGCCGCCTACTGGTGAGCGGTACGCAAGGAGTGCCCCATGTCCCTGGTGAAGATCACGCGCGAGGGTGGCCTCAAGCGCAGGAAGTTCCTGGTGGGTGCCGGCATCACGGCCGGCGCCGGCGCGCTGGCGCGCCATTTGCCGCTGCAGATGATCGAGCCGGTGCAGGCCGCCGATCCGGCGCCGCCGCCGGCCGGCGCCAACACCGTCATCAAGCACACCGTGTGCAGCCACTGCTCGGTCGGCTGCTCGGTGGAGGCGGTGGTCACCAACGGCGTCTGGGTGCGCCAGGAGCCGGCCTTCGATTCGCCCTTCAATATGGGCGCGCACTGCGCCAAGGGCGCCTCGGTGCGCGAGCACGCGTTCAGCGAAAAGCGCCTGCGCTACCCGATGAAACTGGTGAACGGCAAGTACCAGCGCATCAGCTGGGACCAGGCCATCAACGAGATCGGCGACAAGCTCCTGCAGCTGTACAAGCAGTCGGGGCCGGATGCGCTGATGGTCATCGGCAGCTCCAAGCACAATAACGAGCAGTCCTACCTGCTGCGCAAATGGTGCTCGCTGTGGGGCTCGAACAACTGCGACCACCAGGCGCGCATCTGCCACTCGACCACGGTCGCGGGCGTGGCCCAGACTTTCGGCTACGGCGCGATGACCAACTCCTTCAACGACCTGCACTACAGCAAGGCCGTGATGTTCATCGGCTCCAATCCGGCCGAGGCGCACCCGATCTCGATGCTGCACTTCCTGCACGCCAAGGAACTGGGCGCCAAGATGATCGTGGTCGACCCGCGCTTTACCCGCACCGCGCGTTTCGCCCACCATTACGTGCGGGTCCGTCCCGGCACCGACATCCCGCTGGTGTGGGGCATCCTGTGGCACATCTTCAATAACGGCTGGGAAGACAAGGAATTCATCGCGGCCCGCACCTGGGGCATGGACGATGTGCGCAAGGAAGTCGCCAAGTGGACGCCGGACAAGGTCTCGGACGTCACCGGCGTGCCCGAGGCCAGCGTACGCATGGCCGCCGAGATGCTGGCCAAGAACCGGCCTTCGTCCGTGGTCTGGTGCATGGGCATCACCCAGCACCACGTCGGCACCGCCAATGTGCGCGCGCTGTGCATCCTGCAACTGGCGCTGGGCAATATCGGCGTGCAGGGCGGCGGCGCCAACATCTACCGCGGCCACGACAATGTGCAGGGCGCCACCGACATCGGCCCGAATGGCGACACCTTGCCCGGCTACTACGGCCTGGCCGAAGGAGCCTGGAAGCACTTCGCCGCCGTCTGGGGCGTCGACTACGACTGGATCCTCAAGCGCTTCGGCTCCAAGGAGCTGATGGAAAAGCCGGGCATCACGGTGTCGCGCTGGTTCGACGCGGTCAACGAGGAAAACAAATATGTCGACCAGCCGACCAACCTGAAGGCCGTGTTCTACTGGGGCCACGCGCCGAACAGCCAGACCCGCCTGCCGGACATGAAGGCGGCCATGCAAAAGCTCGACATGCTCGTCGTGATCGACCCCTATCCGAGCATGACGGCGGCGATGCATGGGCGCGAGAACGGCGTCTACCTGCTGCCGGCCGCGTCCCAGTTCGAGACGCAAGGTTCGGTGACCGCATCCAACCGCAGCCTGCAATGGCGCGAACGCGTGATCCAGCCCGTGTTCGAGTGCAAGACCGATCACGAGATCATGTACCTGTTCGCCAAGAAGCTCGGCTTCGCGGACGAGCTGGTCAAGAACATCAAGGTGGTCAACAACGAGCCGGTGATCGAAGACATCCTGCGCGAAATTAACCGCTCCTGCTGGACCATCGGCTATACCGGCTGCTCGCCGGAACGGCTCAAGCTGCACATGGAGAACAAGCACACCTTCAACCCGACCACTTTGCTGGCCGAGTACGGGCCGTGCAAGGGCGATTACTACGGCTTGCCCTGGCCGTGCTGGGGCACGCCGGAAATGAAACACCCGGGCACGCCGATCCTGTATGACCTGCACAAGCCGGCGATGGGCGGCGGCATGCCCTTCCGCGCCAACTGGGGCGTGGAGCACAACGGCGTTTCGCTGCTTGCGGCCGATGGCTCGACCACCAAGGACAGCGAGATCGACACCGGCTACCCGGAATTCGACCACGTCTTCCTCAAAAAGCTGGGCTGGTGGCAGGAGCTCACCCCCGAGGAGCAGGCCCGGGCCGAGGGCAAGAACTGGAAGACCGACCTGTCGGGCGGCATCATCCGCGTCGTGTTCAGCCACGGCTGCGTCCCTTACGGCAATGCCCGCGCCCGCGCCAATGTGTGGAACTTCCCGGACCCGGTGCCGGTGCACCGCGAGCCGCTGGTCACGCCGCGCCGCGACCTGGTGGCCAAGTACCCGACCTACGACGACAAGGCCAATTTCTGGCGCCTGCCGACCTTGTACAAATCGGTGCAGGACGTCGATTTCTCCAAGGACTATCCGCTGATCATGACCTCCGGCCGCCTGGTCGAATACGAGGGCGGCGGCGAGGAAACGCGCTCCAATCCCTGGCTGGCCGAGCTGCAGCAGCACATGTTCGTCGAGATCAATCCCGACGACGCGGCCCAGATCGGCGCGCACCTGGGCGATTACGTGTGGGTGGAGACGCCGACCGGCGCCCAGCTGAAGGTGCAGGCCATGGTGACCCAGCGCGTGCCGAGCGGCATCGTGTGGATGCCTTTCCACTTCGGCGGCTGGTTCATGGGCGACGACCTCGAGAAACACTATCCGGAGGGCGCCGCGCCGTATGTGCGAGGCGAGGCGACCAATACCGGCTGGACCTACGGCTACGACGCCGTGACGATGATGCAGGAAACCAAGGTGTCGCTGTGCCGCGTGCGGCGCGCCTGACGAGGAGGGGATCATGGCCGCAAGGATGAAGTTCATTTGCGACACCGAGCGCTGCATCGACTGCAACGGCTGCGTGACCGCATGCAAGAACGAGAACGAAACACCGTGGGGCGTCAACCGCCGCCGCGTGGTGACCATCAACGACGGCGTTCCCGGCGAGCGCTCGATTTCCATGGCCTGCATGCATTGCACCGACGCACCTTGCCTCGCGGTGTGCCCGACCAATTGCATCTACCACACCGAGGACGGCATCGTCTTGCACAGCAAGGACCAGTGCATCGGCTGCGGCTACTGCTATTACGCCTGCCCGTTCGGCGCGCCGCAGTTCCCCGAGACCGGCCTGTTCAACCACCGCGGCAAGATGGACAAGTGCACCTTCTGCGCCGGCGGCCCGGAACCGGATACGTCCGAGGCCGAGTTCAAGAAATACGGCCGCAACCGCATCGCGGAAGGCAAGCTGCCGCTATGCGCTGAAATGTGCGGCACCAAGGCCTTGCTCGCGGGCGACGCCAATGTCATCGCCGACATCTACCGCCAACGGGTGGAAACGCGCGGCTACGGCCCTGAACTGTGGGGCTGGAAGATCAGCTACGGCCGGCCCAAGAACGGCGGCACGATCAAGGCCACCGGGGAGGGCCCGCGCGAGAACCAGAACCAGAGCGATGCGCAGAACGATGCGGGGAGGTTCCCGACATGAAGCGATTCAAGTTATTGGCCGTGCTGCTGCTGCCGATCCTGCTGTCCGGCTGCCTCGAAGTGCAGCAGCATCCGGCCTGGCGCGACGGCAAGTACGCGGGCAAGGCGGATGACCGCCAGTTCCAGCGGCTGTTCCACAACGACAAGCTCGCCTGGTTCGCGGCGGTGCAGGACCGCATGCTGAACCAGAACGAATACAACCGGGCCAACCCGTGAGGAGGCATTGATGAGACCGATGGACTATCTCACGCGCGCGCTGCTGGCATTGATGCTGGCCCTGCTGCTGCCCGCGGCCTGGGCCGGCGTGCCGAACAATCGCGCTGAACCGGCCTACGCCGAAGAGCAGACCATATTGCAGGCCCAGCAGGATTCGCGGGCACCGGAGCCCGCGCTGGACAATGCAGCCTCCGGCAAGGCGCACATCGACCGCCACTACATTGGCCAGTACGGCGCCCGCGAAGGCGACGTCATCATCCAGCGTGGCGGCAACCTGTGGCGTACCTGGCGCAATGGCTGGATCTCGTCCACCAGCGGCATCCTGATCATCCTCGCCATCATCGGCATCGCGCTGTTTTATTTTGTGATCGGTCCGTTTGCCCGGCCGCGCGAGAGCGGGCGCAGGATCCTGCGCTACACCGACTTCGAACGCCTGATCCACTGGAGCACCGCGATCAGCTTCCTGCTGCTGGCCTTTACCGGGCTCATCATTTTCTTCGGCAAGGTCATCCTGATGCCGTGGATGGGCCACGGCGTGTTTTCGGGACTGGCCTTCATTTCCAAATACATCCACAACATCTTCGGGCCGATCTTCATCATCTGCTCGCTGATCATGTTCTTCACCTTCATCCACCGGAATGTGTTCACGCGCGTCGACAGGGCCTGGCTGCGGCGCGGCGGCGGCCTGGCCACCCACGAGCATGTGCCGGCCGGCTTCTTCAACGCGGGCGAAAAACTGTGGTTCTGGCTCGGCCTGACGGTGCTCGGCCTGGTGATGACCTTCAGCGGACTGATCCTGGACTTCACCAACTTCAACCAGTCGCGCTATGTGATCCAGGTCGCCAACTACCTGCACCTGGCCGGCGCCACGTTCTACATCATGGCGGCCATGGGCCACATCTACATCGGCACGATCGGCACCCCCGGCACCTATGAGGGCATGCGCCACGGCACGGTCGACGAGGAATGGGCGCGCCAGCACCACGAGCTGTGGTACGAGCAGGTCAAATCCGGCGAAGCGCCGATGGCGCCGCCGCCGGAGCCGCCACGCGTGCCGCCGCGTCCACGGCCGGGGCCGGCGACATGAGGGCGGCCATGAAAACATCAATCATGTATGTGCTCGCCTGCGGGCTGCTGCTGGCCGGCGCCGGCTGCCACCGCGAAGCGACCGATGCGGCCACCGGCGTGCGCCAGACCAAGTTTCCCGGCATGGTGACGGCCGGCGGCGGCACCAGTGGCCAGATTCTCACCAAGAATGCCAAGCCCGTGACCGACGGCACCTACGCGGGCGGCACGCCTGGCCACGCCGGCGGCGCCGGCGGGAACGCCGGCGGCACGGCGATGGGCGGCCAGGTGCAGGAATCGGGGCAGGGACCGTCCAGCGGTACCTCGCAGCCGTCCTCGGCCGGACGCCCCGGCGCCAACCTGCCGCCGGGCGACATGGGCACGCCGGCCGCACCGCCGCCTGGCGCGGCCGCGAGCGCCCCGGCGGTCAACCGCGATCCCGCGCATTCGGCCGCGCCGGGCAAGTGAGGAGCACGCCATGAGATTGCGCCATTACCTGAAACCAATTGCCACGCTGGCCCTGCTGACAGCGAGCGGACTGGCCGGCGCCACCTTGCCGCCGCCATCGCCGGCCGCCGCGCAAGCCGCCGCCGCCAAGAAGGCCGCCGCCGACGCCCAGGCCGCCAAGGACAAGCAGGCGCTGCTGGCCACCATGGATACCATCACCTCGCGCTGGCGTTCGCGCGCCTCGGCGCAGGGCTGGCACACCAATCCGGCCGTGGCGGTGGCCACGCCGCCCCAGCCGCCGGCCGGCGCCACCGCGCCCAAGCCGGGCGTCACGCCGCCAGCGGCAGCGCAGCCGCCGTCCAAACCGGCTGCCGCCCCGCCGCCGATGCCGATCAAGAGCGAAAAGCTGGGCACCGCGCCACCCAGCGAAGACGTGAAGAAGAAACCCTGAAAACGAGACAACCTGGAGAGACCACCGTGAAAATGGCAAGCATGCCAATCGCCGTGATGATGCAGCGCCGCGCCATCAAGCACCGCTGGGCCAACGACGCCTGGGCGGCCGTGGGCGTGGTCCCGAACCGCGGCAACCTGCCGCCGCTGCATGTGCTCAGCGAGAGCGCGGAGCGCGACTACTACCTCGTCTCCGGCCTCAACCTGGAGCTGTACACCGACGAAAACGAAGGCTACTACGAGAACGCCATGGCGCCCGAATCCAAGGTGTTCGTGTTGTGGCGCATGGAAGGCGGCCGTGCGATGCCGGTGCGCTGCTCGGTCAGCTACCTGGAGGGCACGCGCATGTTCGATTCCGGCGAAACCGCCGACGGCGTGCTGATGCCCGCCGAAATCCACGGCTGGCTGTCGGCCTACCTGCGCGAGCACTACCAGCCGCGCCCGCGCCGCGGCCGCGAACACGGATAGGCGGCCATGTCCAACGAAAGCTTCCTGCGCCGCTGGTCGCGGCTCAAGTCGCAGGGCGGCGATGCGCACGCACCCGAGGCGCCGGCTGGCGCATCGATGCAGTACGCCGGCGACAACCCCGAGCCGGCCCCGCCGGCGGAAATGCAAACGCATCCGCCGGTCGCGCCGGTGCCGCCGGCCGCTGCGCCGCGCCAGCAGCCCACGATCGAGGATGTCGCCGCGCTCGGTCCGGATTCCGACTTCTCCGCCTTCGTCAGCCAGGGCGTGGACAAGACCGTGCAGCGGCTCGCGATGAAGAAGCTGTTCTCCGACCCGCACTTCAACATCATGGACGGCCTGGACGTCTACATCGACGACTACAACAAGCCCGACCCGATCCCGGCCGCGATGATGGCATCGCTGAACCACGCCAGGAGCGTGTTCGCGCACATGCTCGACGAGAAACCGGTCGCGAACGGCGGCCAGCCCGAACCACCACCACGACAAGACGACGCATGAACATACGCTTCATCGAACCGGCCGCACCCGATCCGCTGCAGGAGCAGCGCAACGCGCTCGCCCGCGGCGCCGCCCTGGCCGCGATGCAGGCGCTGCCCGAACCGGACGACGCGGCCACGGTGCAGTATCACTCGAAGGGCAGGGTGCTCGTGGTCGGTAACACGGCCCATGCGCTGGCGCGCGCCGACCGGCTGGCCCAGGCCCTGCCGGTCACGCTGCTGCTGACCGACGCCGAACCGGACCTGCTTCCCGCGCGCGCGTACGCCATCCATGCCCCGCGCGCCGTCGCCGTCGCCGGTTGGCTGGGGGCCTTCGAAGCGCGCTGGCAGGCCACCGGACAGGCCGCGCAGCAGTCCAGCTTCGACCTCGTGCTCGACCTCTCGGCCAGCCCGCTGATCGCCACCCACCAGCACCCGCACGGCTACTACGCGCCAGGCCAGGACGAAGCCGCGCGCGACGCCGCCGTGGCCGAACTGCTGGAGATGACCGGCGACTTCGAGAAGCCAAAATACTTCAGCTACAAGGAAAAGCTGTGCGCCCACAGCCGCAACGAGCGCACCGGCTGCAACGCCTGCATCGACATCTGTTCGGCCAAGGCGATTGCGGGCGCGGGTGAGCGCATCAAGGTCAATCCTTACCTGTGCGCCGGCTGCGGCGCCTGCACCACCGTGTGCCCGACCGGCGCGATCAGCTACGCCTACCCCAGCGCGCCGTACAACGGCTCACGCATCAAGTCCGCACTGCGCGCCTACCGCGAAGCGGGCGGCGAACAAGCCTTGCTGCTCCTGCACAGTCAGGACCACGGCGCAGCGCTCCTGGAGCAGGCCGGCGCGGAAGGGCTGCAACTGCCGGCCCGCGCGATCCCGCTTGCGCTGCACCACGCCGCATCCACTGGCATTGATCTCTGGCTGGCCGCGCTGGCCTATGGCGCTTCCGGCGTGACGGTGCTGCTGACCGGCGCCGAAGCTCCCCAATACGCCGCCGCGCTCGACCAGCAGATGGCGATCGCGCAGACCGTGATGGACGCCCTGGGCTACCAGGGCCCGCACTTCCAGCTGGCGCGCGCCGCCACGCCATCCGAACTGGCCACCGCCCTGCGTCATGCGCCGCGTGGCGCGACCTGCGAACAGCCAGCCCTGTTCAACGTCGCCGCCGACAAGCGCAACACCCTCGACTACGCGCTCGACCACTTGTACCGCAACGCGCCGGTGCAGCCCGAGTCGGTGCCGCTGCCGGCAGGGAGTCCGTTCGGCGCCATCGACGTCAACCGCCAGAAGTGCAGCCTGTGCATGGCCTGCGTCGGCGCCTGTCCGGCGTCCGCGCTGATGGATGGCCAGAACCTGCCGCAGCTGCGCTTCGTCGAGCAGAACTGCGTCCAGTGCGGCCTGTGCGCCGACACCTGCCCGGAAGACGCCATCACCCTGGTGCCGCGCCTGTCCTTCGCGGAGACCCGCAGGCAGCCGGTGCTCATGGCCGAAACCCAGCCCTTCAACTGCATCCGCTGCGGCCAGCCCTTCGGCACCCTGCAGATGATCGAGAACATGCTCGGCAAGCTGTCGAGCCATCCCGCCTTCGAAGGCCACCTCGACCGCATACGCATGTGCGGCGATTGCCGGGTGCGCGACATGATGCAGCCCGGCGGCGAGCTGTCGGTCGAGCTGCGGCGGCCCCAGTAAGCCGGGTGTAAGCCTCGCTCGCCATGATGCGCCACGCAATGTACGATAGCGTACAAGGCCGGGGCGCATCCGTCTCCCCAGCCTGCATAGAACGCGGAGGAGACACCGACATGACGCCATACCAGCGCTTCCAGCAGGCGCGCGATTTCCTGCAGCGCCACCGCACCGACTACGACACCGCCTGGCGCGACTACCAGGCGCCCCGGCTCGACACCTTCAACTGGGCGCTCGACTTCTTCGACACCGAAGCGAAGGACAACCACAACACCGCGCTATGGGTGGTGGAAGAAGACGGCAGCGAACAAAAGATCTCGTTCGCCGACATGTCCTCGCGCTCGCACCAGGTGGCCGAATACCTGCACGACTGCGGCGTGCGGCGCGGCGACCGGGTCCTGCTGATGCTGCCCAACCGCGTCGAGCTATGGGAGATCATGCTGGCCGGGATCAAGCTCGGCGCCGTGCTGGTGCCGACCACGATGCTGGTGTCCACTGCCGACCTGCAGGACCGCATCGACCGCGGCGTGATCCGCCACGTGATCGCGCAAGCGTCCGAGGCGGCCAAGTTCGAGGGCCTGCAAGGCAGCTTCACCCGCATCGCCGTCGGCGGCAGGCCGGAAGGCTGGCGCGACTTCGACGACAGCCGCTACGTCACCACCGTGTTCAAGCCCGAGGGCGACACCCGCGCCGACGACCCGCTGCTGCTGTACTTCACCTCCGGCACCACCGCCAAGCCCAAGCTCGTCCTGCACAGCCACCAGAGCTACCCGGTCGGCCACCTGTCGACCATGTACTGGATCGGCCTGCAGCGCGGCGACGTCCACTGGAACATCAGCTCACCCGGCTGGGCCAAGCATGCGTGGAGCTGCTTCTTCGCGCCCTGGAATGCCGGCGCCACCATCTTCGTCTACAACTACGAGCGCTTCAACGCCAAATCGGTGCTCGACGTGATCCAGCGCTGCGGCGTGACCTCGCTGTGCGCGCCGCCGACCGTGTGGCGCCTGATGATCCAGGAGGACCTCACGCAATGGAAGCCGCCGCTGCGCGAACTGGTCGGCGCCGGCGAGCCGCTGAATCCCGAAGTGATCGACCAGGTCGAGCGCGCATGGGGCATCCGCATCCGCGACGGCTTCGGCCAGTCCGAGACCAGCGCCCAGGTCGGCAACCCGCCCGGCCAGCGCGTCAAGCCCGGCTCGATGGGCCGTCCTCTGCCCGGATTCAAGATCGCGCTGCTCGACATCGACGACCAGCCGGCGCAGGAAGGCGAGATCTGCGTCGCGCTCGACCCGCGCCCGCTCGGCCTGATGCTTGGCTATGAGGGCGACGACGCCAAGATGGCCGAGGTCCTGCGCGCCGGCTACTACCACACCGGCGACACCGCCACCATCGACGAAGACGGCTACTACTTCTACGTCGGCCGCAATGACGACGTGTTCAAGTCGTCCGACTATCGCATCAGCCCCTTCGAGCTCGAAAGCGTGCTGGTCGAGCATGACGACGTGCTGGAAGCGGCGATCGTGCCGAGCCCCGACCCGGTGCGCCTGTCCGTGCCCAAGGCCTTCATCACCCTGCGCGCCGGCGTCGAGCCGGGCCCCGAAGTGGCGCGCGCCATCTTCGCCTTCGCGCGTGAGCGGCTGGCGCCGTACAAGCGCATCCGCCGCATCGAGTTCCGCGAACTGCCCAAGACCATCTCCGGCAAGATCCGGCGCGTCGAGCTGCGCAAGCAGGAGGCTGCAGGAACGAGCGGTGTCGAATATCGCGAAGAAGATTGCTGAAGGAGGAACAGATGTCCACGATTTCACCGCGCATTGCCCCGTGCCTGTGGTTCGCCGGCCAGGCGGAAGAAGCCGCGCGCTACTACACCGGCATCTTCCCCAACTCGCGCATCGTCAGCATCTCGCACTATCCGGAGTATGGGCAGGAGGTCCACGGCCAGGCGCCCGGCACGGTGCTCACGGCGGTGTTCGAGCTGGATGGGCAATCGTTCACGGCGCTGAACGGGCCGCCGCTGTTCCAATTCACCGAGGCCCTGTCGCTGCAGGTGTTCTGCGACACGCAGCAGGAGATCGACTTCTACTGGAACCGCCTGGGCGAGGGCGGGGACGAAGCGGCGCGCCAATGCGGCTGGCTGAAGGACCGCTACGGCGTGTCGTGGCAGATCGTGCCGCGCGTGATGGAGCAGTGGATGACCGACCCGGACAAGAGCCGGATCAACCGCATCTTCGCCGCGATGATGGCGATGAAAAAGCTCGACCTGGCCGAACTCCAGCGTGCCTACAACGGCTGAACTCATCGTTAAAAACGCGAACCACCATCCTACTGGGGTCAGGTCGTCCAATGAACCAAAGTTCCAACCCAACCATTTAAATCGGCCTCCAAAACAGTTCCTGTGTCGCAATGTTGGTTCTTTGGACGACCTGACCCCAGGTGGTGACGGTCTAAGGGGGAGTGGGGCGCAGATGCAAGCTCGCCGCTTGTCGCACAAATTCCATAATCTCTTCCTTCAGCGCCGTCGGCTCCACCACATACGACCGGTGCGCCTCCGCCTGCAGCATCCTCACCAGCTGCAGCGAATACATCACCGTCGCCTGTAGCTCCAGGCTCCCGTCCGTGCGCTTGACGATGCGCTGGTCCGCCGCCATCGGCGTCTCCCGATAGCTGTCGCACAGCGCCATACCCTCGGCGGTATCGGCAAACCGCAGCCTGAGCCCCACCGGCCCCTTGTCGAAGAACTGCAGCTGCCCATTGCCCAGCGCTGCCTCCAGGCTCGGCAAGCCGCGTGCCACCGGCTCCTGCAGCCGCCGCGCCACACGCCGGATCCGGTCGATCCGAAACGTCTGCACCGGCCCCGGGGCGCGCTTGTGTGTGTTCTCTTCCTTCACCGCCAGCAGGTAGAAGAACAGCCCCTGCTTGACCAGTCCCACCGGATGCAGCCGGTACGCCGTCTCCGCGCTGCTGCGCGCCGTCCGGTAGCCCAGCTCCAGCTGCTCGCCATTCAGCAGCGCCTCGTTAATCTCGTGCAGGTGCGGCATGTTCAGCTCGGGCGGGCGCAGCGCCGGCCCGTCCGCGATTACCCGCACCCGGTCGCGGAACTGGCGCTGGTTCGCATGCAGCGATAGCACCCGGTTCGACACTTTCAGGTAATGCATCAGCGATTCATACGCAGATGCCGGCATGAAGAACTTGAGCTCCTGCTCCACCAGCGACAGCAGCAGCGCATCCTCGTTCGACAGCGTGCGGAACAGCAGCGCCTTGCTGTTGGCCGTGTGGCTCCAGCGCGGCACCCGGCCGTCGTCCTCGTCCAGGCCCTGCTGCAGGTCGACGCCGATCGTGCGCCACACCGAGCCGACTGCGTCGATCGCCTCCAGGTCGCGCTCCACCGTGCGGCGCCCGCAATCGAAGCCGCTCGCGTTCAGGAAGCCGGTCAGTTCGCCCACCGTGCGCCCGGCCGCCGGCGTATGCCCGACCGGCAGCCGGTCAAGCAGGGCGATGCGCCGCGCCAGCGTCTGTTCGCTCGCCTGTTTACCTTTTTCGCCCATCTTTTTTATGCGTCACATATTGTCGTATATCGAGCATACCATGACTTCATCAGGCAAACACAAGAGGAGATGAACATGAGCCAGCATACCGTTACCGAAGTCCGCCGTTCCCTGCTGCGTGGCGCGTTTGCGCTGTTCGGCCTTGCCGCCAGCGGCGCCGCCGATGCCCGCGTCTCGCCGCGCCGCCGCAGCCGCGACGAGCAACTGTACGAGCGGGCCTTGGCGCTCGTGCAGTCGCACTTCGACCAGCACGGCGATGTGATCGCCGGACCGGTCTCGCTGCTGCAGCGCCAGTTCGGCCTCGGCTACGGCCAGGCGCTCGACCTCGCCGAACAGCTGGAGCAGGCGCAGGTGTGGATCGTGTTCCGCGACGCCGGCGGGATGCGCTGCGCGCGCCGCCAGATCCGCATCTGAGCGGCAAGCGCTAAGCGTGCGCGCTGGCGCGGGCGAAAACCTCGATAATACGTAGCACTCCAACTACGTCGATCGCACCAAGGTGTTCATGTCCACATCAGAAAGGGCCGGCGCACGCAAAGCCCCGCCGGCATACGAGGTCCGGGTCTCCCAGGTTCATGGCAATGGCGTGTTCGCGCGCCGCGAAATCCATGCGGGCGAGCGCATTATCGAATACAAGGGCGAGCGCATCTCGTGGCCCGAGGCCATCGATCGCGCCGCGGCGCGCGGCGGCCCGATCAACCACACCTTCTATTTCAGCCTGCACGACGGCCGCGTCATCGATGGCGGCAGCCACGGCAACGACGCGCGCTTCATCAACCACGCCTGCTCGCCCAACTGCGAAGCCTACGAGGATGACGGCCGCGTTTTCATCCACGCGCTCTACGACATCGAGCCCGGCGAAGAACTGAACTACAATTACGCCTTGATATACGACGAGCGCCACACGCCGGCGCTGAAACGCCTGTTCGAATGCCGTTGCGGCACCGAGGGCTGCACCGGCACCATGCTCGCGCCCAAGCGCCGCCGGAAGAGAGCGACGTAACCCAAGCCACCGGAGCTCATGAAACACGTCGTCCGCAGCCTGCTCGAAACCGATCTTTACAAGTTCACGATGTGGCAGGCGCTGCTGCACCGGCATCCCAACGCGCACGGCGAATACGAATTCAAGTGCCGCAATGAGCCCGAATTCCCGCTGGCCGAGCTGAAGGAGGACGTCGAGCGCGAGCTCGATCACCTCTGCTCGCTGATGTTCACCGACGAGGAAGTGGCCTACCTGCGCGGCCTGCGCTTCATCAAGAGCGACTTCGCCGACTTCCTCACCGTCTTCCGCTTCCAGCGCAAGTTCATCAAGGTCGAAACCGATGGCCCGCACCTGCGCATCAGCGCCGTCGGACCGGTGGTGCACGTGATGGGATTCGAGATCTACGTGCTCTACATCGTCAACGAGCTGTACTTCCGCCGCTTCGACCAGGACAAGGCGCTGGCCGAGGCGCGCGTCCGCCTGAAGGCCAAGATCGACGAGCTGCATGCCTTCGACCGCGAACCGCACCGCGCCAATCCCTTTGAGTTCTTCGACTTCGGCGTGCGGCGCCGCTTCTCGGGCGAGTGGCACGACGAGGTGGTGCGCACGCTGGCGCGCGAGGCGCCGCGCTATTTCAAGGGCACGTCGAATGTGCACCTGGCGCGCAAATACAACCTCGTGCCGATCGGGACCATGGCGCACGAGTACATGCAGGCTTTCCAGTCATTCGGCGTGCGCCTGCGCGACTTCCAGAAGGCCGCGCTGGAGGACTGGGTGCAGGAATACCGCGGCGACCTTGGCACGGCGCTGACCGATGTGGTGGGCATGGACGCCTTCCTCGACGACTTCGACCTGTATTTCGCCAAGCTGTTCGACGGCCTGCGCCACGATTCGGGCGACCCGGTGGCGTGGGGCGAGAAAGCGCTCGCGCATTATGCAAGATTGCGCATAGATTCGCGCACCAAGCGGCTGGTGTTCTCGGACAGCCTGTCGATACCGCTCGCCTTGTCGCTGTACCGCCACTTTGCCGACCGCGTGATGACCGGCTTCGGCATCGGCACCAAGCTGACCAACGACACCGGGATCCCGCCGCTGAACATCGTGATGAAGCTGGTGCGCTGCAATGGCCAGGCCGTGGCCAAGCTGTCGGACACGCCGGGCAAGTCGCAGTGTACGGATGAGACCTTCCTCGCGTATTTGCGGCAGGTGTTCAAGCACTACGTTTAAAAAATCCCCGTCGTCCCGGCGCAGGCCGGGAACGACGGTTTTGGGGTAGGTGGTAGAGTGATACCGGCAAACCGAAAGGAGACCTGCATGAATCACCGCATCTGGCTCGCCGCCCTGGCTCTCGCAGCCACTTTCGCCCATGCCCAGGACAACAGCGCCCAGGAAGCCAACGTCGGCCCGGCCGCTGCCGCCGCCGAACGCTTCCTCGCCGCCGTCGACAAGGGCGACGTCACCGGCTCGTACAACGAGATGGCCGGCGCCTCAAGGCTGATGGTCACGCTGCAGCAGTGGGATGGCGCCATGAAGACCGTGCGCGCGCCGCTTGGCAGGCTGGAATCGCGCCGAATGGTGACCGCGGTCCCAACCCGCAACCTGCCCGGCGCGCCGGAAGGCGATTACGTCGTCATCCAGTACAACACGCGCTTCAGCAAACTGCCGGACGACCAGATGGCCATCGAGACCGTCACGCCGATGCTGGACCGGGACGGCAACTGGCACGTGTCGGGCTACTACGTCAAGCAGGTGCCGCACCGGGAGTTGAAGGACTGATCGTCTTGGGCGTCGCTATTTGCAGTTGACCGCGATATTGATGAAGTTGGTGCTGGACGTCGCACGCCCCGATGAATTCGTGAGCGCGCAGCTTTGTCCGGCCGGGTTGTTCTGGACCGTGACCTTGTAGCCCGCGACCTGCCCGCCATAAACCGACTGGACGAAATAATCGGTAGCGAAGACGAAGAGCCCGTTTTCCTTCACCGTCAACGTGTCCGCGCCATTGTTCGAGAAGGTGACCGAGCCCCCCGGCAGCAAACCGGAGACCGTCACGCCAACCACAAATGGATAGAGGGCGATCGCTCCGTTGCCCGTACACGTGACCGGGACGCTGATACTGGCCGTCCCGTGCGCGACCGACCCTGATGCGTTCGACACTTTGCATACCAGGCCGGCTGGAGCGCCGCGCAGAGTCACATTGTAGTTTGCGCCCTCTGTTACCGGCTTTGAAAACTGGAAGCTCCCGCTTGAGGTGAGGGCGAGCGTTTCGCCGGCGTTCTGCAGGAGGACGGTTCCAACCACGCCGTCGATGGCGCCGCCGATGGTGGCGCTGGTCAGGGTGGGGATGGGCTGGTCAGGGGAAGAACCGCCGCCTCCGCAGCCGCCAATCGCGACTGACGCAGCGGCCACCAGGAAAAAAGCGACACTGCGCATTTTTATCTCCAAAAAAATCAAAACTCAACACGAAGGCTATTCATACCGCAGCGCCTCGATCGGATCCAGCCGCGCCGCCTGGCTGGCCGGCACCACGCCGAACACCACGCCGACCGAGCCCGAAAACAGCATCGCTAATGCCACCGCCCACCAAGGCACCACCGCCGGCGGGAAGTCCGGGATCATGCCGGCAATGACCACGCCCAGCACATAGCCGATCGCCAGTCCCAGCACGCCGCCCAGCAGCGACAGGGTCACCGCCTCGATCAGGAACTGCATCAGGATGTCGCGGCTGCGCGCGCCGATCGCCTTGCAGATGCCGATCTCGCGGGTGCGCTCCTTCACCGACACCAGCATGATGTTCATGATGCCGATCCCGCCCACCAGCAGCGCAATGCCGACGATGCCGCTCATGACCAGCGTGACCGTGGTGCTGATCTTGTCGAAGGTCTTCGCGATCTGGTCGGCCGAGTCGATTTCGAAGTCGTCCTTCTCCTCGGGCTTGAGCCGGTGCGCGTTGCGCATCACCGTGCGCAGGTGCTGGCGCGTTTCGTCCAGGCGCGTCAGGTCGCGCACCGCGAGCGTGATCTGCATCTGCGGCCGCGTATTGTTGCCGATGATGCTCTGGCCGGTCTTGTACGGGATGATCATGTAGGTGTCCTGCGACATGCCGAACACCTCGCCGCGCTTTTCCATCACGCCGACGATCTTGAACCATTCGTTCGCGTACAGGACGAAGGATCCGACCGGGTTGTCCGGCAGGTGCAGGTCGTCGATCAGCTTCTCGCCGATGACGGCC
This sequence comes from Massilia terrae, assembly GCF_024753145.1. GTDB lineage: Bacteria > Pseudomonadota > Gammaproteobacteria > Burkholderiales > Burkholderiaceae_D > Telluria > Telluria terrae. Next base: position 540,361 of record NZ_JANUGU010000001.1, read on the forward strand.
ACGCGCCGTGCGCCGGCGTCGTCGGAATCGCTGATGAAGCGCCCCAGCCGGGCGTAGCGCTGGTTGACCTCCTGGTAGCTGGCCGAGGTGGCGACCACCTGCGCGGTGGCCGACAGGCCGGTGTAGCGCACTTCCGAAAACCCCGGCGAGAACACCGGCGACAGTTCGCTCACTTCATCCATGTGCACGCGCAGGTGCTCGACGTCGTCGAAGCGCAGGTAATTGACCTTGCCGCGCATGACGTCCTTGAATTCATTGTGCGCCTTCACCGTGAGGCCATTGCCGCCCAGACCGGAGAACTGGTCGCTGACGCTCTTCGACAGGCCCTGGATCAGCGACACCACCGTGATCACGGACGCCACGCCGATCACGATGCCCAGCGAGGTGAGGAAGCTGCGCAGCCGGTGCGCGCGGATCGACGCCAGCGCCGAGCGCAGGCTTTCGAGGAACAGGGTCATGCCGCCGCTCCCGAGGTGGAGGCGTCCGACATCACCTGGCCGTCGCGCAGGCGCACCACGCGTTCGCACTGGCCGGCGATCTCGGGTTCGTGCGTCACGATGACCACGGTCTGGCCGCCGGCGTGCAGTTCGCGAATCAGTCCCATGATCTCCTCGCTGGTGGACGAGTCGAGATTGCCGGTCGGTTCGTCAGCCAGCAGGATCGAGGGATTGCCGACCAGCGCACGGGCGATCGCCACGCGCTGCCGCTGGCCGCCGGACAGCTCGTTCGGACGGTGGTGTTTGCGCTCGCCTAGTCCCACGCGCTCCAGCGCCCGCGCGGCCAGCGCCAGCCGCTCGCGCAGCGGAATGCCGCGGTAGATCAGCGGCTGCGCCACGTTGTCCAGCGCGCTCGCGCGCGGCAGCAGGTGGAAGCTCTGGAAGATGAAGCCGATCTCCTGGTTGCGCACGCGCGCCAGTTCGTCGCCGTTCATGGCGGCTACCGCGCGCCCGTTGAGCCAGTATTCGCCGCTGCTCGGCCGGTCCAGGCAGCCGATGATGTTCATCATGGTCGACTTGCCGGAGCCGGAAGCGCCGATGAAGGCCACCATCTCGTTGCGCTGGATCTCCAGGTCGATGCCGCGCAGCGCGTGCACGGTCTGGTCGCCCATCTGGTATTCCTTGACGATTCCCTGCAGCCGGATCACTTGCCGGCTCCGGCGACCTTGAGTTCCGCCTTCTTCGCCACCACCAGGTCGCCATCGTGCAGTTCGCGCAGCACGCGCGCGGGGCCAACGGCGATCGTGTCGCCGACCGCGAGACCTTTGATGATCTCCTGGTTGGCGTCGTCCGACAGGCCCAGTTCCACCAGCTGTTTTTTCGCCTTGCCGTCGACGACCGTGAACACGTAGCTGACGTTCTTGCTGCGTTCCTTGGCGCCGCCGGATTCCTCGGACAGCACGGCTTGCAGCGGCACGGCAGGACGCGCGGCGCTGCTGCCGACCACGATCTCGACGCGGCAGGTCATGCCCGAGCGCAGCGCAAGTTTCGCATCGTCCAGGTGCAACTTGACCACATAGCTCTTGCCTTGCGAGGCCGCGGCGCCCAGCGTCGGCCCCTTCGGCGCCATCGCCACGCTTTCCACCGTGCCGGTCACCGGCTGGTTGGGAAAGGCGGCGGGGAAGACCTTGGCCTGCTGGCCTTTCGCCACGCGCGCGATGTCGGCTTCGTCCACGTTCACCTCGGCCATGATCGATCCTACGTCGGCGATGGTCATCAGTGAGGAGCCGGCGATGCCGGTTGCGCTGGCGACCGCGGTCTCGCCGATCTTGATCGGCACCGCCGTCACCGTGCCGTCGATCGGCGCGCGCACTTCGGTCTTGGCCAGATGCTCCTTGGCCTGCGCCAGCTGGGCGGAGGCCTGCTCCAGCGTCTCGCGGCTGGCGCGCAGCTCCACTTTGGCCAGGTCGACCTGGTGCACTGCGTCGTCGTACCTGGAGATGTCGATGAACTTGTCCTGGTACAGGCGCTGGGTGCGTTCCAGGTTGCGCTGCTGGGTGTCGAGGTTGATCTGGGCGCGCTCGATCGCGATCGCGGCGTTGCGCCGGCTCGCTTCCTGCTGCTTCACTTCTGCCACGTACACGGTCGGGTCGAGCCGCAACAGCGGCTGGGCGCGCTCGACGCGGTCGCCTTCCTTCACCAGCACCGCCGCCACCTTGCCGATCACTTCGGCCGACAGCTGCACCTCCTGCCGGAACACGAGGTTGCCGGTCGCGAGGATCGATGGACGGATCTCCTGCCTGGCCACGTTCGCCAGCTCGGCTTCGTGTTTGGGCTTCCCGCCGCCGAATTTGACGGCGACAGGGACGATCAGGAACGCGGCGACGGCGGCGCCGAGAATCAGCTTGCGTGCCATGCCGCTCAGCCCACGAACGCGAGCTTGGCGGCCCACAGGCCGTACACGGCCACGTAGGGCAGGGCGGCAATGGTGAGGCAGGTGGCGGTCGGGCGGCCGGTCCAGGCCTTCAGGCCGACGGTGGCCAGCGCCACGGTCCAGAAGGTGGCAAGGTCAAGGCTGTTCACCAGCGAGGCCCAGGGATGGGACATCGGCAGGTGGAAGATCAGGTAGTTCAGCGAGACCATGTTCAGGTCTTCCGGCGCCAGCTGGCCGTGCGAGGTCGCCACCTGCAGCGCCATCAGCGGCACCACCAGCAGGCGCGGGACGCTGGCCCAGGCCACGAAGGCGAACCATTTCCCGTAGCCGATCTCGCTTCCGATGGCGCGCGCGGCGATCAGGAAATAGCCGGCGGTCAGCGAGATCAGGACCAGGGTGCCAATGACGGCGCCGCCGGCGGAGGTGAGCATCATCCGGCCGGGCGTGAGGAACTTCGCCAGCGCTTCCTGCGCTTCCGGTTTCATGTCGGGGTGCGAGGCGATCATGTGCTCGCGCAGCCAGGCGTAGTCCTCGGTCGAGGTCCACCAGTACATCAGGGCGACCGACAGCAGGATCGACACCAGCAGCGGCAGCCAGCCGTTCGGCTTGTCCTTCAGCCGCGCGAAGGTCGGCGTGGGTTCGATGATGACGCGTCCCAGATCGGGCAGGGCTTGGGCAACCATGGACACTCCTCTTGTGTGAATCCGGAGGAGTGTAGGGCATTACCAAGATGCCAATTCTCACCTATTGTCACTATTTCATTACGGTTACGAAATATGCAATTTATTGCATACCCCGTCGTCCCGGCGGAGGCCGGGGCCCGGCGCCGGGACGACGTTGATGCGTTGAGGGGAAGTGTAGAGGGGCCGGTAGTTCAGGCAGCGAGCTTGCGGCGCGGGCGGCTTGGCTTTTTTGCGGGCGCCACAGGCCGCTCGGCCTCGCGCGCCAATCGCTCCTGGAGCATCGCCAGCACGGCCGCTTCCTCCGGCTGCAGCTCGCCCTCCAACGCCTCTTCGGCGCGTTCACGCAGCACCTCGACGGTCGCGCCTTCGAGGTAAGCGTCCAGCACCGCCGGATGCACATAGCATTTGCGGCACACCGACGCTGTATTGCCCAGCTTTTCGGCCACCGCTTCGATCGCGCGCACCACGTTCTTCTTGGCCTGCGCCTGCGAATCGAACTTCTCGAACTCCTGCAGCGCCATCGCCGCCAGCACCGTGCCGGCCCAGGTGCGGAAGTCCTTGGCGGTGTAATCCTCGCCGCTGATCTGGCGCAGGTAGTCGTTCACGTCCGACGAATCCACCGTGCGCGTCTCGCCATCGTCGTCGATGTATTCGAACAGTTCCTGCCCCGGCAGGTCGCGCGAGCGCCGCACGATGCGCGCCAGCCGCCGGTCGAGCACCTTCACCTGGTGGTACACGCCGCTCTTGCCGCGGAAGCGGAATTCGATCTCGCTGCCGTCGATGCGCACATGGCGCCGCTGCAGCGTGGTCAGCCCGAAGGACTTGTTGGTGCGCGCATACTCCTCGTTGCCGACCCGGATCATGGTGGTCTCGAGCAGGTAGACGATGGTCGCCAGCACCTTCTCGCGCGGCAGGCCGGGCAGGTCGAGCGCGCGGTTCACTTCGGCCCGGATCGCCGGCAGCGCCTGGCCGAACTTGATCATGCGCCCGTACTTGACCTCGTCTCGCACCTCGCGCCATTTCGGATGGTAGCGGTACTGCTTGCGGCCGCGCGCGTCGCGCCCGGTGGCCTGCAGGTGGCCATTCTCCTGCGGGCAGATCCAGACGTCGGTCCAGGCCGGCGGAATCGCCAGCGACTTGATGCGCCGGAGCGTGTCGAGATCCTCGATCCGCTCGCCCTTGGCGTCGACGTAGCGGAACCCGTCCGCCGCCGGTTCGCGCCGGATGCCGGGCTTGCTGTCGTTCACGTAGCGCAGGCCCGCGGCCTTGGCGGCGGCGGGCGGGTCGGTGTTTTCCACCGGGCTGGCGATGGCCAGGTCTTCGCTCTTCATCCGTGCCATGCTACGCGCCGGCGGCGCCGCGCACCGTTCGCGAAATAACTTAGCGGCGCGCCGTCAGCGGTAGCGCGCTTCGACCAGGTCGATTTCGCGCAGCAGCTTGCGCGCGGTCTCGTCCGAGATGCGCTCGTGCCGCGCTAGCCCAAGGATGGCTTCACGCTCGGCTGCGAGGGCGGCCAGGCGGAAGTTGCGCTCGGCCTCGTCCGCCATGCGCAGCCGGGCCGGGTCCAGCGTGTCGCCGCTGCCCAGCCGGTGGCGGTAGATGCCCATCACGCGTTCGATCGCGCTGGCCTGGATCTCGGGATCGACGTGCAGTTGCTCGTGGCTGGCCTGCTCGACCGCCTTGAGCGCCGCCACCGCCGCTTCGTGCCGGGCCAGGTCTTCCTGCGCGGCGCCGGCCGGTTCCTCCGGCAGGGTCAGTGAGCGCAGCAGTGGCGGCAGGGCGATGCTGGCCAGGACCAGCGACACCAGGATCACGCCGGCCGCGAGGAAGATCGCCAGGTGGCGCCCCGGCAGCGGCGCGCCGCCCGGCATGAACAGCGGCAGGGTCAGGATGCCGGCCATCGTGATCGCGCCGCGCACGCCGGCCAGCGAGGTCACGAGCACCAACTTGAAGCGGGTCACCTTGGTCTGCTGATCCTGCCGGCCGGTCCTGAGCAGGGTCAGGCGCAGCGAGACCCACACCCAGACGAAGCGCAGCACGGTCAGGCCGAGGCTGACGGCGAGCGCGAGCAGCAGCAGGCGCAGCACGCCTTTCTCTCCGCCCGCCGCTTCGGCGGCGTCGGCCGCGCGGCTGATAATGTCTGGCAGCTGCTCGCCCAGCAGGACGAACATCACGCCATTGAAGGAGAACTGGACCGCGTCCCACACAGCCGCGCGCCGCACGCGGGTGCTGGCGCCGGCGCGGCCGGACAGCTCGACATAGCTCATGGTGACACCGGCCGCCACCGCACCGAGGATGCCGGACGCGTTCAGGTGCTCGGCCGCGAGGTAGGCGCCGAAGGGCGTGAGCAGGTTGATCAGGATCGGCGAGCCGCTTTCCTCGCCCACCTTGCGCGACAGGTAGCGCTGGGCTGCCGAGATCCCGAGCGTGACCGCGACCCCGCAAGCCAGGCCAGCCAGCACCACCCACACGAAGGTGGTCGCGGCCGAGGCCAGCGAGAAGTGGCCGGTGACGGCGGCGGTCACGGCGAAGCGGAAGCACACCAGGCCGCTGGCGTCGTTGAGCAGGGCCTCGCCTTCCAGGATGTGCATCAGGCGCGGCGGAATCGGCACCCGGCTGGCGATCGAGGACACCGCAACCGGATCGGTGGGCGCCACGATGGCCGCCAGCGCGAACGCCACAGGCAGCGGCATGCCCGGCACCAGCCAGTGGATGAAGAAGCCGGCGCCGAGCACCGTGAATACCACCAGGCCGAAGGCCAGTTCGATGATGGTGCCCTTGTCGCGGAACAGGCCGACCTTGGGGATGCGCCAGCCGTCCAGGAACAGCAGCGGCGGGAGGAACAGCAGGAAGAAGATGTCCGGTTCGAGCGTCACGCCGTGCCCGAACACGCCCTCGATCACCGCGCCCAGCGCGATCTGCACCAGCGGCAGCGGCAGCGGAAACGGCAGCATGCGCACCACGTAGCCACTCGCAATCACGGCCAGCAGCATCGCCAGCACCAATTCAACCGAACCCATTCATTCCTCCATTCATCCGCGATGATAGAGCAACGGGCGAGCTTGCGCCGGGCGATGCGCTCAGGATTGCGCGCTGGCGGGGCGCACCGTGGCCAGGATCTGGGCCAGCTGCGTGGTGCTGACCGGCTTGACGAGATAGTGGTCGAAGCCGGCGGCGAGGGCGGCATCGCGGTCTTGCGGGCGGCCGTAGCCGGTCATTGCGATCAGGGTCGCGCCGGAAGTCAGGGGATCGGCGCGCAGGCGCCGCGCCAGCTCCTTGCCGTCGAAGTCGGGCAGGCCGATGTCGAGCAGGCAGGCGTCGGGCCGGAACATGCGCGCCGCGTCCAGCGCCTCGCCGGCGCGGAAGGCCGCTTCCACCACGTGGCCGGCGGCCTGCAGGAACAGCTGCAGCGTCGCGACCGCGTCCTGGTTGTCGTCGACCAGCAGGATGCGCAGCGGCTCGCCGTGCGCGCCGCGCCGTTCGGCGGCCGGGGGCGCCGGGACCGTGCCGGCCAGCGGCTCTTCGAAGCGCGGCAGGCGCACTGTGAAGGTGCTGCCTTCGCCCAGCCCCGCGCTGTAGGCGCTGACGCTGCCGCCGTGCAGTTCGACCAGGCTGCGCGCCAGCGGCAGGCCCAGTCCCAGGCCGCCTTGCGAGCGGTCCGGCGTGCGTTCGGCCTGGGTGAACAGGTCGAACACGCGCGCCACCAGTGCCGGGTCCATGCCGATGCCGTCGTCCACGATGGTGACCACGAACTGCCCGTCCTCGGGCGCCAGCCGCAGCGTGACGTGGCCGCCCTCGGGCGTGTATTTGGCCGCATTGCCGAGCAGGTTGGCGATCACCTGCACCAGCCGCTTGTGGTCGCCCTTGACGATGGCGGGGCCGGGCGGCAGGTCGAGCACCACGCGGTGGCGGCGCGTCGTGAACAGCGGGCGCACCTGTTCGGCCGCGTCCTCGACCACCCGGCGCAGGTCGAGCGCCTGGGTCGACAGCGACACCAGCCCGCGCGTGACGCGCGAGACGTCCAGCAGGTCGTCCACCAGGCTGGTCATGTGCTCGACCTGGCGCGCGATGATGGCGCAGGTCTGGGTGATCTGGGCGTCGTCCGAATGCAGCAGCTTGAGCAAATGCGCGCCGGTGCTGATCGGCGCCAGCGGGTTGCGCAGCTCGTGCGCCAGCATCGCCAGGAATTCGTCCTTGCGCTGGTCGGCCGCGCGCAGCTCGCGTTCGGCCAGGCTGCGCGCGGTTTCCTTCTTCTGCAGCGCGGCGGCCATCTCGTCGAGCGCCTTGGCCAGGTTGCCGATCTCCTCGCGGCCGTATTCGATGCCGCTGCGCGCTTCCAGTTTGCCCGCGGTGATGTCCGCGGCGGTGTGCATCAGCTTGCGCACGCGCTGCACGATCAGGACGTCGCCGGCAAGCCAGGCCGCCAGCAGCGCCAGGAAGGTGGTGGAGGCGAGCGCCATCAGCGACATCATCTGGTCGCGCCGCGCGGCGCTGGTGATGGATTCGACCGGCACGCCGATCGAGACCGTGTAGTCGGTCAGCTGCGGCGGCCCGACGCGGGCGAAGGCGTGCAGGCGTTCCACGCCGTCGTCGCCGCGCACCAGCAGCGACGGTCCGCCCGGCTTGCTCATCCCGGCGCGCATCACCGCCGGCACGCTGGTGCCGAGCCAGCGCTCGGGGTCGGGCCGGCGCGAGATGAGCTGGCCGCGGCCGTCGGCGGTAGCCAGCACGGAGCCCGGCGGCAGGCTGATCTCGTTGATGTAGGTGTCCAGCTCCGCCAGGTCGAGGGCCGCGAACACGACGGCGCGCACTGCGCCCTGGCGGTCGATCACCGGATAGGTCAGGTTGATGGTGTGCTTGCGGATCACGCGCCCGAACACATAGTCGCCGGCGATGAAGCGGCGCTCGCTGACGGCGCGCTGGAAGTGGGTGCGGTCGCCCAGGTTGACCGGGCGCGTCAGCGGCACGCCGCTGCAAGTGACTTCGCCGTTGGGCTGGATCAGGCCGAAGTTGACGTAGCCTTCGTTGCGCTCGAGGACGTCCGCCAGCAGCGCGCTGCAGCGTTCCTTCGGCCCGAGCAGCTCGGGCACGCTCGCCAGGTCCACCAGGATCTGGCGCGCGCCCTCGATCGATTGGGCTTCGTTGGCGGCGGCCAGGCGCGTCAGGCGCAGCAGGTTTTCTTCGGACACGCGGATCGCGTGGTCGCGCTCGCGGATCCCGTTAATCACGGTCATGGCCGCCAGCGGCATGATCGCGAGCGCCACCAGCAGCATCAGGCGGCTGCGCAGGCTAATCAGGCGAAACTTGGTCAGGGGGTCTGGCATGGTGGCGGCTTGTTCTTTTTCCGGCGAGCCCAAGTAGAAGCCGATTGTACTCACATTCATCGCGCCGCCCGATTGGAAGGGCTGAATTATTTGACACGTCAAGTATTTATCCCTGTAATATTCGCGCATGTGTGACAGCTGACAGGGGCAGGCTATGAATATCGTGTGCGTCGGCGGCGGCCCGGCCGGCCTGTATGCCGCGCTGCTGTTGAAGAAGCAGGACCCGGCGCACGAGGTCACCGTCATCGAGCGCAACCGGCCTTACGATACTTTCGGCTGGGGCGTGGTGTTCTCCGACCAGACCCTGGGCAAGCTGGTCGCCGCGGACGAGGAGACGGCGCGCGCGATCCTCGGCGCCTTCAACCACTGGGACGACATCGACGTCCATTTCAAGGGGCGCACCGTGACCTCGGGCGGCCACGGCTTCTGCGGCATCGGCCGCAAGCGCCTGCTGAACATCCTGCAGCGGCGCTGCGAGGAGCTGGGCGTGCGGCTGGTGTTCGAGACCGACGTGGCCGACGAGCAGGCGGTGGCGGAAGCCTACGGCGCCGACCTCGTGATCGCCTGCGACGGCATCAACAGCCGCATCCGCACGCGTCACACCGCGATCTACCAGCCCGACATCGACAGCCGCCACTGCCGCTTCGTGTGGCTCGGCACCACCAGGAAATTCGACGCCTTCACCTTCGCCTTCGCGGAGACGGAGCACGGCTGGTTCCAGGCGCACGCTTACCAATACGACGGCGAGACCTCGACCTTCATCATCGAGACGCCGGAGGAGGTGTGGCGCGCCGCGGGACTGGACAGCATGCCGCAGGAGGAGGCGATCGCTTTCTGCGAGCGCCTGTTCGCACGCCACCTCGATGGCCACAGGCTGATGTCGAACGCCTCCCACTTGCGCGGTTCGGCGATGTGGATCAGCTTTCCGCGCATCGTCTGCCGCGAATGGGTGCACTGGATCGATGCCGGCGAACGGCGCGTGCCGGTGGTGTTGATGGGCGACGCCGCGCACACCGCGCATTTCTCGATCGGCTCGGGCACCAAGCTGGCGCTGGAAGACGCGATCGAGCTGGCGCGCAGCCTCGGCGGCGGCGTTCCGGTCGAGCAGGCGCTGGCGGCCTACCAGGCGGCGCGCTCGGTCGAGGTGCTCAAGCTGCAGAGCGCGGCGCGCAATTCGATGGAGTGGTTCGAGAACGTGCGCCGCTACACGGCGATGGAGGCCGAGCAGTTCGCGTATTCGCTGCTGACGCGCAGCCAGCGCCTGTCGCACGAGAACCTGCGCCTGCGCGACCCGGTGTACGTCGAGCGGCTGGAGCGTTGGCTAGCCGAGCGCGCGTACGCTCAGGCCGGCCTGCCGCTGCCTTCTACCGCCCGCAGCATCCCGCCCATGTTCACGCCGCTGCGGGTGCGCGACGTGGTGCTCAAGAACCGGATCGTGGTGTCGCCGATGGCGCAGTATTCGGCGGTGGACGGCGTGGCCGGCGACTATCACCTGATGCATCTCGGCGCACGTGCCTTCGGCGGCGCGGCGCTGGTGATGGCGGAGATGACCTGCGTGTCGGCCGACGCGCGCATCACGCCGGGCTGCCCGGGCATGTACACGCCGGAGCACACGCAGGCCTGGCGCCGCATCGTCGGCTACGTGCATGCCAACACCGACGCCAAAATCGGCATCCAGCTCGGCCACGCCGGCGCCAAGGGTTCGACCCGGCCCATGTGGGACGGCATCGACCTGCCGCTGGACGAGGGCAACTGGCCGCTGGTGTCGGCCTCCGAACAGCAGTACATCGAGGGCGTGTCGCAGATGGCGCGGGCGGCCACGGCGGACGACCTGGAGCGCATCAAGGCCGACTTCGTGCGCGCCGCGCTTGCATGCGCCGAAGCCGGTTTCGACTGGCTGGAACTGCACTGTGCGCACGGCTACCTGCTGTCGAGTTTCATCTCGCCGCTGACAAACCGCCGCACCGACGCGTATGGCGGCTCGCTGGAAAACCGCTGCCGCTATCCGCTCGAGGTATTCGCGGCGGTGCGCGCCGTGTGGCCGGAGCAGCTGCCGATCAGCGTGCGGGTGTCAGCCCACGACTGGGTCGAAGGCGGGATCACGCCCTCGGATGCGGTGGAAGTGGCGCGCCTGTTCAAGGAGGCCGGCGCCGACATGATCGACTGCTCGTCGGGCCAGGTGTCGAAGCTGGAGAAGCCGGTGTTCGGGCGCATGTTCCAGGCGCCGTTCGCCGACCGCATCCGCAACGAGGCAGGCATCCCGACCATCGCGGTCGGTTCGATCTATGAAGCGGACCACGCCAACGGTATCATCGCGTCCGGCCGTGCCGACTTGTGCGCGGTCGCGCGGCCGCACCTGGCCAACCCGGCGTGGACGCTTGCCGAGGCGGCGAAGATCGGCTTCACCGACATCGCGTGGCCGAAGCAGTACCGCGCCGGCAAACTGCAACTCGAACGCAATCTGGAACGCGAGCGCCAGCTTGCGGCCTCCGCCGGCGGACTGTCGCCGCAGCAGGTGGCCGCGCGGCTGCTTGAAGGATGACTTTTTCAGGAGACCGTATGCGCTACCTGCACGGCGAACCCCATCAACTGCCCGGCAACCGCACCAGCCTGGCGGGCTACAGCGCGCGTCACTTCGTGTTCGGCGTGGCGGACGGCGTGGCCACCCTCACACTCAACCGGCCGGAGCGCAAGAATCCGCTGACCTTCGATTCCTACGCCGAGCTGCGCGACCTGTTCCGCGAGCTGGCGTTCGCGGACGACGTCAAGGCCGTGGTGCTGACCGGCGCGGGCGAGAATTTCTGTTCGGGCGGGGACGTCCACGACATCATCGGCCCGCTGACCCGGCTCGACATGCCGGGCCTGCTGGCGTTCACGCGCATGACGGGCGACGTGGTCAAGGCCATGCGCGCCTGCCCGCAGCCGGTGGTCGCGGCGATCGACGGCGTGTGCGCCGGCGCCGGCTCGATGCTGGCGCTGGGTTCGGATATCCGCTTCGGCACCGCGCGCAGCAAGACCGCCTTCCTGTTCACGCGGGTGGGCCTGGCCGGCTGCGACATGGGCGCCTGCGCCCTGCTGCCGCGCGTGATCGGGCAGGGCCGCGCGGCCGAGCTGCTGTACACCGGCCGCAGCATGGCGGGCGAGGAGGGCGAGCGCTGGGGCTTCTTCAATCGCCTGTGCGCGCCGGAAGAACTGCTGGCCGAGGCGCAGTCTTTCGCCGCGGCGTTGGCGAGCGGGCCGACCTTCGCGCACGGCATGACCAAGAAGATGCTGCAGCAGGAGTGGAATATGGGCGTGGACGAGGCCATCGAAGCCGAGGCGCAGGCGCAGGCCATCTGCATGGCCACCAACGACTTCCACCGCGCCTACCATGCCTTCGTGGCCAAGGAAAAACCGCACTTCGAGGGCGACTGATGGCCGATACCGCATACCTGGACTGGCCTTTTTTCGAGCCGCGCCACGCTGAACTGGCGCGTGCGCTGGATGCTTGGGCTTCCACGAACGTGGCGAATGCGCATGGCGCTGACGTCGATGGCGCCTGCCGCGCGCTGGTTGCCAGTCTCGGCGATGCCGGCTGGTTGCGGCATGCCGTCGGCGGCGATGGACGGGCCATCGACACCCGCGCCATCTGCCTGATCCGCGAGACGCTGGCGCGGCATGCGGGCCTCGCGGACTTCGCGTTTGCGATGCAGGGCTTGGGCAGCGGCGCGATCTCGCTGTTCGGCACCGAGGAGCAGCACGCCGAGTACCTGCCGCGCGTCGTCGAGGGCAAGGCGATTGCCGCGTTTGCACTGTCGGAGCCGGAGGCGGGATCCGACGTGGCGGCGATGCAGTGCGCGGCTCGACGCGAGGGCGACAGCTATGTGCTCGACGGCGAAAAGACCTGGATCTCGAACGGCGGCATCGCCGATTTCTACGTCGTGTTCGCACGCACCGGCGAGCAGCCGGGCGCGCGCGGCATTTCCGCCTTCATCGTCGATGCGGGCATCGCCGGCTTCGAGATCGCCGAGCGCATCGACGTGATGGCGCCGCACCCGCTTGCGCGCCTGCGCTTCGACGGCTGCCGCGTGCCGGCATCGAAGCGCATCGGCGAGGCCGGGCAGGGCTTCAAGGTGGCGATGGCGACGCTCGACGTGTTCCGCACTTCGGTGGCGGCGGCGGCGCTGGGATTCGCGCGTCGCGCGCTGGATGAAGCGCTGGAACGCGCGACTTCGCGCAAGATGTTCGGCAAGACGCTGGCCGACTTCCAGCTCACCCAGGCCAAGCTGGCGCAGATGGCGGCCGGCGTGGATGCCGCGGCGCTGCTGACCTACCGCGCCGCGTGGCTGCGCGACCAGGGCCGGCGCGTGACCAAGGAAGCGGCAATGGCCAAGCTGACCGCGACCGAAACGGCGCAGCAGGTGATCGACAGCGCGTTGCAGATGTTCGGCGGCCTGGGCGTGGTGAGCGGGCAGGCAGTCGAAAGCTTGTACCGCGAGATCCGCGCGCTGCGCATCTACGAAGGCGCAAGCGAGGTGCAGCAGCTGATCATCGCACGCGAACTGTTGGCGGAACGCGGCATCAAGCCGGCTTAAAGGATTACTGATGGAGATTCTTCACCCGCCCGGCTGGCCGCGCGCCAGGGGCTATTCGAACGGCGTGGCGGCGCGCGGGCGCATCGTGTCGGTGAGCGGCATGATCGGCTGGGATGCTCAGGGCCAGTTCCAGACCGACGATTTTGTCGGGCAGGCGCGCCAGGCGCTGGAAAACATCGTGGCCGTGCTGCGCGAGGCGAACGCGGGGCCGGAGCACATCGTGCGCATGACCTGGTATGTGGTGGACAAGCGCGAATACCTGGCCGCGTCGGCCGAGCTGGGGGCGGCCTACCGCGAGGCCATCGGCCGCCACTATCCGGCGATGAGCGCGGTGCAGGTGGCGGGACTGATGGAAGACCGCGCGCGGGTCGAGATCGAAGCGACGGCCGTGGTCCCGGACTGAGCGCCGCCGGGGCGCCGATTCTGGTACGGTGGCTTCATTCAATGATGGATGGAGCGGCCATGGAAATCGTACGCATTTTCGACAACTACGACGCGGCCCAGCAGGCGCGCAACGCGCTGCTGGCGGCTGGGTTCAGCGACGCCAGCGTGCGGCTCAAGACCATGATCGACGAGGCGGGGCCGGGCCAATCCAATTTCACGGTCGGGAATGATCCGGACGTGGTGGGCGGGCAGGCGTATTCGCGGACCTTCGAGCCGGAGCATCAGCAAGGTCTGTTCCTGATGAGGGTGGTGGCGAGTGAGCCGGGTCAGGCGGAGCAGGCGGCGCAGATCTGCATGCGCTACGGAGCCCGCAGCGGCGATCCGGGTGATCATCCACCCGGGGCCGCGTGAACAGCCGATCTGCGCAACTTCTTCGTTACCCACCAACCGTCGTCCCCGCGCAGGCGGGAACCATGCTGAGTTTGCAGGCACGCGATGGAAGTTGGACCTCAGCTCCAGCTCAAATCTGTCTTGCTAAGCGGCAGCTCCCGCACCCGCTTCCCGGTCGCCGCAAAAATCGCATTGCACACGGCCGGCGCCAGCGGCGGGAAGGCGGGTTCGCCCAGCCCCGTCACCGGGTAGTTCGTCTTGAGGAAATGCACCTCGATCCTGGGCGGCGTGTCCGGCATGCGCAGCAGCGGGTACTCGTGGAAATTGCTCTGAACCACGCGACCGTGCTCGATGTTCAGTTCCGGATACATCAGCGTCGACAAGCCGTCGATCACCGCGCCCTGCACCTGGTTCTCGGCCCCGGACAGGTTGACGATCTGCGCGCCGATATCGGTGACCACCACCACCCGGTCGACCTTGAGCTTGCCGTCGCGCGACACCGTCACCTCCGCGACTTGCGCCACATAGCCGCGATGGCTGAAGTGGAAGGCGACGCCCGCACCTTGTCCGCGCGCGAAGCTGCGCTTGCCCCACCCGGACTTCTCGGCCAGTTCCTGCAGGACGTGGCGCATGCGCGAGACGTCGTACGCCACGCCGCGCTCGCCGCTGCCCGGAACGACATCCTTGTTGCCTAGCAGCTCAAGCCTGAATTCAATCGGATCGCGGCCGGCTGCATGCGCCAGCTCGTCGATGAAGCTGTGGAATACCCAGGCGAACACATTGCTGCCCGGCGCGCGCCACGGCCCCATCGGGATGCTGCATTCCAGCGCGGTCTGTTCCAGCAGGCAGTTGGCGACCCAGCGGCCCGGGAACTCGTCGCCCGACAGGCTGCCGCCGCTGCCCGGCTGCAGCACGCTCTTGCCCTCGCGTTCGACGCGGTTGGCGAAGGTCACGAAATGGTTGTGCCAGCCGACCAGCTTGCCTTGCGCATCGAGGCCGCCGCGCAGGAAGTGGAAACCGCCCGCGCGGAAATGGTCGTGCTGCATATCGTCTTCGCGCATCCAGGTCAGCTTGACCGGACCCGCAACTTTCTGCGCGATCGCGGCGGCCTCAACGGCGTAGTCGGACGACAGGCGCCGCCCGAAACCGCCGCCGCTGCGCATGATGTGCAGCACGATCTTTTCTTTCGGGATGCCGAAGGTGGCCGCGATCAGGTTCTGGTTGGCGGCCGGATTCTGGGTCGGCGACCACAGCTCGAGCGTGCCGCTGTCCGGCTTGAACCACGCCGTGCAGTTCTGCGGCTCCATGCTCGCGTGCGAGATGAAGGGATAGGTGTAGGCTGCCTCGACCTGCCTGGCCGCGCCCGCGATCGCCTGTTCGGCGTCGCCATCCTTGCGCATCACGGTCTCGCCCGGCTGTTTGGCGGCCTGCCTGGCGGCCGCCGCGAAGCCGGCCCAGCTGTGGGCGGCGCTGGCGCCTTCGTCCCAGTCGACCTTTAGTTGCTTGCGGGCGCGGAACGCGGCCCAGGTCGAGCTTGCGATGATGGCCACGCCCGGCATCAGGCCGTTCAGGTTGCCGGTGCCCTCGATGATGAAGGCGTCTTTCACGCCCGGCATGGCCTTGATGTCGGCCACGTTGAAACTCTTCGGCTTGCCGCCGAACACGGGGCACTTGGCGTAGACGGCGTACAGCATGCCCGGCAGTTGCACGTCGATGCCGAACAAGGGCTTGCCGGACACCACAGCCACGTTGTCGACGCCGCCGACGCGGGTGCCGAGCAGTTTGTAGCTGGCCGGATCCTTGAGCTTGACCTGGGCCGCGTCCGGCACCGGCAGTTTCGACGCCGCGGCGACCAGCTGGCCATAGCCGAGGCGGCGCTTGCTGGCGGGGTGCAGCACCGCGCTGTTTTCGGCGTGGCACTGGTCTACTGGAACGCCCCAGCTTTGGGCGGCGGCCTGGACCAGCATCGTGCGCGCGGTCGCGCCGAGCTTGTGGAACTCGTTGTAGTTGGTCGGTGTCGAAGTCGAGCCACCTGCGCCCTGGCTGCCGTAGGCCGGGTCGAGGTCGCCCTGCACGATGCGCACTTCGCGCCACGGCACGTCCAGTTCTTCCGCGATCACCATCGGCAGCGAGGTCTTGATGCCCTGGCCAATCTCCGGTTGCTTGGACACCAGGGTCACCACGCCATCACTGTCGATCCGGATGAAGGCGTTCGGCGCAAACCTTGCGCCACTGCCGCCGGCGTCGGTGACGGCGGCCAGCAGGCCGTCCGCATGCAGGCCGATGACGAGGGCGGCGCCGCCGAGTGCGCCCTGGCGCAAAAAGTTGCGGCGCGATGGGGAGTCGATGTGCGGGCTCATTTCTTGCCCTTTCCATGTGCCGCGATCTCGGCCGCGCGGTGGATGCCGGCGCGGATCCGGGTGTAGGTCGCACAGCGGCACAGGTTGCCGGCCATGGCGCCGTCGATCTGGGCATCGGTGGGCTTCGGATGCTGCTTGAGCAGGGCGCTGGCCGTCATGATCTGGCCGGCCTGGCAGTAGCCGCATTGCGGCACGTCCAGTTCCTGCCATGCCTGCTGCAGCGGATGCATCGCGTACGCATCGAGGCCTTCGATGGTGGTGATCTTCTTGCTGCCGACGCTGGACACCGGCGTCAGGCACGAGCGGGCCGGGGCGCCGTCGATGTGCACGGTGCAGGCGCCGCATTGGCCGACGCCGCAGCCGTACTTGGTGCCGACCAGGCCGGCGGCATCGCGCAGGGCCCACAGCAGCGGCGTGTCGGGCTCGACCTCGACCGTGCGCGGCTTGCCGTTGATGTTCAGGGTGTATGTGCTCATGGTTGACCTTGCCTGACTTGGACTGTCGCACATGCTAGCGAATTCGGGGCAGGGTGACTAGATCATATGGCTGACTCGCCGGAAATATTGCATTTGCTGGCCGTTTTGATACTCGTCAATACAGTGGCGGATACTCCGAACTTCTTCTCGCCATGCTCCTAAGCTTGAGCCGTAGTTTTTGCCCGGTGCGGCGAGCGCGCCCGTTCCGGACCGACCATTCGACAGAAGGGAGCTCACCATGAAGACTCATGTGCTTGCCGGCGTACCGTTGCTCGGACTGATACTGCTCGGCGCCGCACCCAGCAATGCGGAAGAGAAAGCGCTCGTCATTACCAACCAGAACGCGAAATCGATCACCGAATACTGGACGGCGGAGCGCTTCCGCGCCGCCAAGCCGATGCCGATGCCCCATGTCGCGCCGGACGCGACCCTGCGCGCGGAACCTCCCGCCGCCCCCGGCGCCAAGGGCGAAAGCGGCGCCGCCAGGGCGCCCACGGCCCAGCTGCGCAGCGCGCCGCTCAAGCTGTTCGCCCCGGGCGCCGCCCAGCAGGGCGTGGAGCGCGAAGTGCTGACGCCCGGCGCGGTCGGCACCTTCGGCGCGCAGTACACCAGCTCGCGCGTGTTTCCGATGTTCGCAGGCAGCGCCGCCCCGTTTTCCGCGGACCGCGCCTATCCCTACATCACCATCGGCAAGCTGTTCTTCACGATCGGCGGCGATCCCTTCGTCTGCTCGGCCTCGGTCATCCAGCACCGCATCGTCGCCACGGCCGGCCACTGCGTGCACAGCGGCACCTCGGCCGGCTTCCACGACAACTGGGTGTTCGTGCCGGCCTTCCGCGACGGCACCGCGCCGCTGCTGGCGTGGAACTGGCGCGCCGCCACCGTCACCGGCACCTGGGCCTTCGGCGGCGGCAGCGTGCCGAATGCCGCGGACTACGCGATGATCATGTTCGGCGACCAGAGCGTCAGCGGCCGCATCTTTGCGCTGGGCGACGTCACCGGCTGGCTCGGCTGGCAGACGCTCAGCCTGGCGGCCAACCACACGTCCAAGCTCGGCTACCCTTGCAACCTGGATCGCTGCCAGAAGATGCAGGACATCACCAGCGGGGCCTTCCGCACGGTGGCGCCGAACAATGTGGAATATGGCTCGGATGCGACGGGCGGCTCCAGCGGCGGGCCGTGGGTCCAGAACTTCCAGCTGCTGCAGGCGGGTGGCGGCACCGGTTCCAACACGGGCTCGAACCGGGTGGTCGGCGTGACCTCGTACATCTACGTGCCGGACGACCCGAAAGTGCAGGGCGCCTCGATTCCGGACGGCCGCTGGGTCAACCTGCTCAATACCCTGTGCGGGCTGCAGGCCGGTAATTGCCTGTGATGAAGACAGGGGCGCGCGCCCCTGTTCCTCACAGCCCTTCCGGGAAAGTCTCCGGCGGCTCGCCGCTGTGCCAGCCGCTGGTCGGGTCGAGCGGCCGCACGGCGCTGGTGCGGTCGATGTGGATGATGCCGTCGTACTGTTTCGGCAGTTCGGCCATGAAGTAGTGGCTCTGGCGTTCGGTGCGCGGGATGTAGAGCACGCCGATCGCGCGGCCCAGGCGCCGCTCCGACAAGCCGGCCACGGCGTCGCTGTGCGGGCGCAGCGGCAGGAAGTAGCGCGGGATGCCGGCCTGGTGCAGCACGTCCTCGTAGCTTTCCGCCAGGCCCGGCCGCACGCGCTTGCGTTCCGCCGGACCGTCCCATTCGGAAGCGGCCGTCACCCAGCCGTCGTAAGTGGAAAAGCCGATCAGGCAAGTGTCGCCGGGATAGTGGCGGCGCGCCAGCTGGCCCACGTTCCACTCGCCCATCCGGCCCATCTCGGTGGCGCTGGCGTCGCCGATGTGGGAGTTGTGTTCCCACACGACGATCTTGGCCTTGGTCCCGCCGCGCGACAGGTGGCGCGACAGGGCGTCCAGCGTCTCGGCCATGTGGCTGTCACGCAGGTTCCATGAGGACACGCGGCCGCGGAACATGGTGCGGTAGTACTCTTCGGCGTTCTTGACCAGGCGCGCATTCTGCTGGGCATAGAAGTAGGCGTCCTCGGCATTGCCGCCGTCGGCCTGCACGTAGTCGAAGGCGCGCTGCTGCATGTCGCGCAGCTGGGCCAGCACGCCCTGTTCGCACGATTCGGACAGGCCGATCCCGGTGGCGTAGCCGTAGTGCTGGCTGTCTTCGCCGTAGTGCTCGAAGCAGGCATAGCGGCGCCGCGCCTCGGCGGCGGCGACCGGATCGACCTTGTCCAGGTAGGCCAGCACCTCCTGGATCGAGGTGAACATGCTGTACAGGTCGAGCCCGTAGAAGCCGGCCCGCCGCGCCGGCTCCACCGCCAGATTGTGGGCGCGCAGCCATTCGGCGAACTGGGCCACGTCGGTGTTACGCCACATCCAGCTCGGGAAGCGCTGGAAGCCGCCCAGCGCCTGCACCGCGTCGCCGTCCTTGCCGCTGCCGCGGGCGTAGCAGTTGACGCGGTAGGCGTCCGGCCAGTCGGCCTCGACCGCGACGGCGGTGAAGCCTTTCTCGCGGATCAGGCGCTGGGTGATGCGCGCCCGTTCCGCATAGAACTCGTGGGTGCCGTGGGTGGCTTCGCCCAGCAGCACGTAGTGGGCGTCGCCCACCAGGTCGAGCAGGCTGTCGTAGTCGGACTGGGCCCCCGTCAGCGGCTGGGCGGCCGCGGCGATGGCGCGCGCCAGGATCGAGGACGCGGCGGTGACCATCTCGGCATCCTCAATGCAGGTAGCGGCTGCTGGACTTGCCGTGCCGCGCCGCATCCGGCGGCAGCGCGCCGCGCTCGATGAAGGCCTTCATGCGCGCCAGGTCGTCGTCCATCTGGCGCTTGGGATCGGCCCCCAGCAGGGTGGCGATGCCGTGGCCGATCGCGCCGGCCGGCGGCTGGTAGGACATGCGCACCGTCACCCGCGTGCCGCCGCGCGCCGGCTCGAACTGCACGGAGCCGTTCTGGCCGATCTCGGCGCCCGGCTCGGTGCGCCAGGCCAGGCGGTGCGGCCGCGACTGCTCGGTCAGGCGCGAGTCCCACTCGAACTCGCTGCCGGCCGGCCCGCGCACCACCCAGTGCGAGCGGCCGCGGCCGAGGTCGCGCACTTCGACCACGTGCGACATGAAGCGCGGGAAATTCTCGTAATCGGTCCACATCTCGTACACCTCTTCGGGCGAGGCGTCGATCAGGATGCTCTTTTCGAGGTCGATGGTCTGGCCCAGCCCGCGTCCGGCCAGCATGCCGGTGAGCGGCTGGTTGACGGCGCCGCGCGCCAGCATCGCCAGGCCGGCCACGCCCAGCGCCATGCTGAGCGGGGAGCGGCGCATCAGGGCGTACATGCCGAGCAGGCCGCCGCCCACCATGGCCGAGCCGCGCAGGGCCGGCGTCCATTGCTCGCCACTGGCGCCCAGCATGCGCTGCACGCGGCCGCCGCCGAGGCCGAGCGCTTCGCCGGCCCGCTGGGCCACGCGCGACATGGTATCGGTGGCGGATCCGGCGGCGCCATCGGGCCTGGCGGCTTCGGCCATGCGCTGCGCGCCTTCGCTGGCGCGGCCGGCGAGGCGGCTGGCGCTGTCGCTGGCCCGTTCGGCCAGTTCGCCGGCGGCGTCGGACGCGCATTCGGCGGCGCTGGAAAAGCGGCTGGCGATGCCTTCCCAGATATTGCCGAGCTTGTTGCCGCTTTGCTTGCCGACGTCGCGCAGGGCGCCGGCGGAGCGGGCCCGGCGGGCGCTGCCGCGGTCGGGATCGAGCAGGTACATCAGCAGCGCGCCGGCGGCTGCGCCGGCCAGCCATTTTCCGAGTTCAAGTCCGGTGTCGGTCGTCTGGTTCATGTCTGGTCCTCTGGTTTGGTTGATCGATGGCGCCGGCGCCCTGGCCGGCCTGGCCGCGCCAGGCGCGCGCCAGCAGGTCCTGCACTTCCTCGTCGCTGGTCTGGTCGAAGCGGCGGTACCACTGGCCCACAGCGCGGAACGCCATGGGCGTGGCCACCGCGACGAACTGGTCGACCTCGGCCGCCATGCGCGCCGCGGTGTCCGGCGGCGCCACCGGCACCGCCACCACCACTTTGCCGGCGCCCAGTTGCCGGGCCACCTGCACCGCGACCAGCATGCTGGAGCCGGTGGCGATGCCGTCGTCCACCAGCACGACCGTGCGCCCGCGCAGGTCGGCCGGCGGATGGCTGCCGCGGTAGAGCCGCTCGCGCCGCTCCAGCTCGGCCTGCTCGCGCACGGCCACCGCCTCGACCTGCTGCGCGGTCACGCCCATCAGTCCCGGAAAACCGGGCTGCATCACGCGCACGCCGCCGCTGCCCAGCGCGCCCATCGCGTATTCCTCCTGGCCGGGCATGCCCAGCTTGCGCACCAGCAGGATGTCGAGTTCCACCCCGAGCGCGTCGGCCACCGCGTAGGCCACCGGCACGCCGCCGCGCGGCAGGGCCAGCACGACGACGTCGCCCCGGTGCGCATAGGTGGTCAATTGCTTGGCGAGCAGCTTGCCCGCTTCGCTTCGGTTCTTGAACGGTATATCGTCAGGCATCGCATGCTCCCGGGCACGCGGGGAAAGCCTGCTGGACCGTAGTCCGCAGCGAAGCGCTGCGCAGGACATGCGTGCCGGAGGCCAGAATACACACCTCGCCGCGCGCGCGCCGTTCGTTTGCCGGGCAGAATTCCGGCATCGCCGCAGGGTGCGCACGGCGTCATTGTTTCCTTTGCGATTCTGTCGGTTTGATACGGAACAGGAAGCGTGCCGGCCGCTGGAATTCGCCGCCGCGCTTGCCGGTCAGACGCTGCAGAAGGAGGACGTCAAGTGAACGAGACCCTGTTGCGATCGTGGTGGATGCCGGCCCTGCGCGGGCTGGTGACGGTGGGCTTCGGCGGGCTGGCC
This sequence comes from Massilia terrae, assembly GCF_024753145.1. Taxonomy (GTDB): domain Bacteria; phylum Pseudomonadota; class Gammaproteobacteria; order Burkholderiales; family Burkholderiaceae_D; genus Telluria; species Telluria terrae. The sequence goes on from NZ_JANUGU010000001.1 coordinate 561,831, forward strand.
CTGCTGTGCCCGGGGCGGACGGTGCTGTGGCTGGTGGCGCTGTTCGCGGCCTACGCGCTGCTGGGCGGCGCCGTGTGGGTGGCGGGCGCGCTCCACAACCGCCGCGCGGACGCGCGCTGGCGCATGCCCTTCATGTTCGGGCTGATGGGCATCGGCGCCGGCCTGCTGGCGCTGGCGCATCCCGCGCCCACGGCGCTGGTACTGGTCCTGCTCATCGCCGCGCATGCGCTGGCCTGCGGCCTGCTCGACCTGGTGGCGGCGCTGCGGCTGCGCAAGTTCATCCAGGGCGAGCGCCTGTTTGCGCTGTCGGCGCTGGCGTCCATCGCCTTCGGCCTGGCGGTATCCATCGCGCCGGACGTGGGGGCGCTCGCCTTCGGCCCGGTGGTCGGGCTGTACGCGCTCAGCAGCGGCATCGGCCTGCTGGCGCTGGCGTTGCGGGTGCGCGCCTGGGCGGTGCTGCACCTGCGGGCGCCTCCGCTGGCGGCGCCGGCCTGAGCCGCACCGCCGCTGGCGGCCCGCTCAGCCCAGCTGCCGCCCGTGAAAGCGGATGTGGTGCTCGATGCAGGTCGAGATGAAGTAATAGCCGTGGTCGTAGCCGGGGTGGTAATTGAGCTCGAGCGGCTGGCCGGCCTGGCGGCAGGCGGCCTCGAAGGCTCCCGGGTTCAGCTGCTCGGCCAGGAACTTGTCGTGCAGGCCCTGGTCGATCAGGATGCCGCCGGGGAAGGGCGTCTTCATCAACAGCATCAGCTCGGTCGCATCGTAGGCGCGCCAGGCTTCGCGGTCGGCGCCGAGGTAGCCGGTGAAGGCTTTCTCGCCCCAGGGGCTGCTGCTGGGCGCGGCGATCGGCGCGAATGCGGACACCGACTTGAACAGGTCCTGGTTCCGCAGCGCCATCACCAGCGCGCCATGGCCGCCCATCGAGTGGCCGAAGATGCCGCAGCGGAGCGCGTCGCCCATGAACTCGTCGAGCACCAGCTCGCGCAGTTCCAGCAGGTAGCTGTACATGCGGTAGTTGCGCGACCACGGCTCCTCGGTCGCATCGACGTAGAAGCCGGCGCCGACGCCGAAGTCCCAGCTGTCCGTTTCGCCGGGCACGCCGGCGCCGCGCGGGCTGGTGTCCGGCGCGACCAGGATCAGGCCTTCCTGCGCCGCGAAGCGCTGGGCGCCGGCCTTGATCATGAAGGTCTCTTCGGTGCAGGTCAGGCCGGCGAGGTAGAACAGCACCCGCAGGCGCTCGCCTCCGGCTTGCGGCGGCAGGTACACGGAAAAGCGCATCGGCAGGCCGGTTGCGGCCGAATCGTGGCGGTAGACGCGTTGCGATCCGCCGAAGCACATGTGTTCGCTGATGAGTTCGAGCATGGTGGTCCCAGGTGTGGTCGATGCCGCAAGTATGCCCGCCCGCCGCGCGGCCTGCCAAGCGCGGTGCGCGTGCTTACACGAGATGCAGCGCGCCCAGCACCGCGCCGGCGCCGAGCAGCCACAGGATGTGCACGCGGGTGCGCCAGACCACCAGCATGCTGGCCAGCGACAGCAGCCACAGCGGCCAGTCCGCGCGCCCGGTGCCGGTGCTGCCGAGGATCCAGGCGGTGGACAGCAGCAGCGCCACCACGATCGGCGCCATCCCTTGCTTGAACGCGCGCACCGCGCGCAGGTCGCGGTTGCGGTGGCCCCATTGCGCGGCGGTATAGGTGAGCACGGTCGACGGCACCATGATGCCGACCATGGTGGTGGCCACGCCGAGGACGGCGAGCACGGTGCTGCCCGCGTTCATGCCCACGTGCCAGCCCATCAGCGCCACGAACAGCACGTTCGGGCCCGGCGCGGCCTGCGCGATGGCGATGGCGTCGTTGAACTGGGTCTGGGTCAGCCAGTGCTGCTGCTCGACGAGGAAGCGGTGCATCTCCGACGTGGTCGAAATGGCGCCGCCCACCGACATCAGCGACAGCAGCATGAAATGTCCGAGCAGCGCGAGCCAGTCGTGCCAGTCCAGCACCAGGTGCAGTGGCGCGCTCATGTGAGCTTGCGCCAGGCGATCAGGCAGCCCAGGCCGCCAAGCACCAGCAGTACTGCCAGCAGCGGCTGGTGCAGCAAGGCCACCAGCACGAAGCCGGCGATACAGATCGCCGCGCCCCAGGCCCGGGGAATCGGTCCGTGCGCCAGCGCCGCCGTCAGCTTCAGGCCGGCGCCCGCGATCAGTCCGGCCGACACCGCCGCCAGTCCGCGCAAGGCGCCGACGACGGCCGGGCTGTCGGCGAAGCGGTCGTGCAGCACACCGACCACCAGCACGATCAAGAGCGGCAAGGCGAGCAGGCCGGCCAGCGCCGTCATCGCGCCCGCGAAGCCGAAGTGGCGCGCGCCGATCATCAGCGACAGATTGACCACGTTCGGGCCGGGCATGATTTGCGCGACGGCCCAGTCTTCCAGGAATTCCTCCTGCGTCAGCCACTGCTTGCGTTCGACCAGTTCGCGCTGGACGACGCCGAGCACCCCGCCAAAGCCTTGCAGGGCGAGCAGGGTGAAGGAAATGAACAGGTCGGCGAGGGACTGCGGGCGGCGTGGTGCGGGCGGGGGCGGGCTTACTGCGGAGGAATTCATCCCCGCATTATCGCGTCCGCCCCGGCCGCTGTCCAACCATCAGCCGCCGCCGATGCCCTCGACGATGCGCCCGGTGCCGCCACAGGAAGGGCAAGAACGGCCATCGGCCAGCTTGCCGCTGCCCTGGCAAGCGGGGCAGATATCTTCGCCGGTGCCGGGCGTACCGGCCTCGGCGTCGTCGCCGGGATTCGGGCTTGATTCTGTACTATTACTCATCAACAACCTCGCTGGCGATTCGGGGAAAAGCGGCTGATTGTAGGCCGCCTCCGCGAAGCATGGCGCGCCGCTGCGCGAAGGTAAAAATTGGTAGAAAAATATGCGTTCGATAAAAGCTTGATATTGACTTTATTCGCCACGGATGAATACTCCTTAGGACCGCGCTAGCACGCACAAATGCGAAGGAGTCGCGATGGATCAAACTTCGGCACCAAATAATGGCGGCCTTGCGATTGCGGAGGCGACTGATTTGCGGTCGGACCGCGTCCAGCGCGAGATCGTCGAGCACGGCATCCTGATGCGCGAGCATGGCCAGACGATGTCGGCCATCGAATACCTTCGCGCACGCGACGTGGCGGCCCACGTGATTTGCCGCGTGTTGCTGGAACCACATCGGCGGCGCGCGCGTCCCTGAAAAAAGTTTCCTGAAAGGCGAGAAAATAGATGCAAAAAATGCACCGTTTCCACGTCGCTTCAGACGCTTTTTCCACCTGTGTTATACACAATTATTTCCGTTTTTTAACACTCCTTCTTTTTTCCAAAACAGCGCGCCGGGCCTTTCCAAGTCACTGATTTTACTGGCCTGGACATCTGCACGCGCAACAGGCAATTTGTTGAAACGCGCGCCAGATGTGGCTTCGCGGCTGTCAAGAGGGGTATTTTCCACATCGTTATCCACAGTCTTTGTGGATATCCGAAAAAAGCCTTTAAAACCGCATACTTGGCGATCCCGGCCGGTCCGCACAATGTGCGCTGACGCACGGACAACCGAAAGTATTTTTGAGCGAAAACAGGAAGTGATTTCGCAATTTATGCTTGCGTCGGCACACTGTATAACTGTACAGTCGCGTTACCCGTTCCAACCCACCAGTCCATGCACACGCCGACCGTCGACGATCCCTTTGCCGCCCTTAATCCGCAACAGCGCGCGGCTGTCGAGCACGATGTCGGCAGTGCCGAGCCACGCCCGTTGCTGGTGGTGGCCGGCGCCGGCTCGGGCAAGACCAACACCCTGGCGCACCGTGTCGCGCGCCTGATCGGCGGCGGCGCCGACCCGCAGCGCATCCTGCTGCTGACCTTCTCGCGCCGCGCCGCCAACGAGATGACCCAGCGCGCCGGCGGCGTGCTTCAGAAGACCATGGGCCTGGCGTTGTCGCACGCGCCCACCACGCTGCCTTGGGCCGGCACCTTCCACGCAATCGGCGCGCGCCTGCTGCGCGAGTACGCCGGCCGCATCGGCCTGGACGAATCCTTCACCATCCACGACCGCAGCGATTCCGAAGACCTGATGGGCCTCGTGCGCCATGAGATCGGCCTTACGCAAGGGCAGAAGCGCTTCCCGCTGAAGGGCACCTGCCTGTCGATCTATTCGCGCGCCGTGAACAGCCGCGATCCGCTCGAGCTTGTCCTCAAGACGACCTTCCCCTGGTGCGCCGAGTGGGAGGCCCAGCTCAAGACCCTGTTCGGCGCCTACGTCGACGCCAAGCAGGAGCAGAACGTGCTCGATTACGACGACCTGCTGCTGTTCTGGGCCGAGATGGCGGCCGATCCCGAGCTCGGGCCCGAGATCGGCGCGCGCTTCGATCACGTGCTGGTGGACGAGTACCAGGACACCAACCGCCTGCAGGCCGCGATCATCCAGGGCATGAAGCCGGACGGGCGCGGCGTGATGGTGGTGGGCGACGACGCCCAGTCGATCTATTCCTTCCGCGGCGCCACGGTGCGCAACATCCTCGACTTCCCGCAGCAGTTCTCGCGCCCGGCCGAGGTGATCACGCTCGACCGCAACTACCGCTCGACCCAGCCCATCCTCGACGCTTCCAACGCCATGATCGAGCAGGCGGTGGAACGCCACGCCAAGCAGCTGTGGACCGACAAGCACTCGTCCAGCAAGCCGCAGCTGGTGCTGATTCCGGACGAAGCGGAGCAGGCGCGCTGGGTCTGCAACCGCATCCTCGAACACCGCGAGGCCGGCATCCCGCTGACCCAGCAGGCGGTGCTGTTCCGCGCCGCCAGCCACAGCGCTGCGCTGGAGCTGGAACTCATGCGCCGCAATATCCCCTTCGTGAAGTTCGGTGGCCTCAAATTCCTGGAAGCGGCCCACATCAAGGACGTGCTGGCGGTGCTGCGATTCGCCCAGAACCCGAGCGGGCGCATGGCCGGCTTTCGCGTGGCCCAGATGATTCCGGGGATCGGCCCGGCCACCGCCACCCGCCTGCTCGACATCGTCAGCGAAGCCGCCGACCCGTCCGGCGCGGTGGAAGCCTTCGAGCCGCCGGCGCGCTGCAAGGAGGACTGGCAGCAGTTCGTCGCCCTTTACCGCGCGCTGCGGGCGCCGGGCCTGCGCTGGCCGGGCGACATCGAGCTGGTGAAGAACTGGTACCTGCCGCACCTGGAGCGCATGCACGATGATCCGCAGGTGCGCGCCGCCGACGTCGGGCAGCTGGCCGCGCTGGCCGGCGGCTACGGCTCGCGCGAGAGCTTCCTGGCCGAGATCACGCTCGATCCGCCGGAAGCGACCAGTGACCGCGCCGGGCCGCCGCTGCTGGACGAGGATTACCTGATCCTGTCCACCATCCATTCGTCGAAGGGGCAGGAGTGGCGCTCGGTGCACGTGCTGAACGTGGTCGACGGTTGCATTCCGTCCGACATGGCGACCGGCAGCATGGAGGAAATCGAGGAGGAGCGCCGCCTGTTGTACGTGGCGATGACCCGCGCCCGCGAGCACCTGCAGCTGGTGGTGCCGAACAAATTCTTCATCAAGCAGCAGGCCCAGATGGGCGACCGCCACGTGTATGCGCAGCGCACCCGCTTCATCAGCCCGGCCATGCTCAAGCACTTCGAGGAGTGCGCCTGGCTCGACGCGCAGACCGCCCACAGCCGCCAACCGATGCCGGAAGCGGTGCGCATGCTGGTGCGCGAGCGGGCCCGCAACGCCTGGAAGTGAACATCGCTCACGCGGGAGTTTTGCTGACTTATCCCCCGCTGTAGGAATTTGTAGGAATCTGCTGAGTAGCTTTCTAGGACCAGGCCTCATGGCCTTTCTAAGTCCTTGATTTATAAGGCTGCGATTTTTGCCTTCGGAATGGGCAAACTATCGGAAGCCGCATGAAATCTGGGCTTCTGGCTTGTCAATAGCCTCTTTTCCACACATTTATCCACAGCTTTTGTGGATATCAAGAAATATCCAATCAAATCAGCAGCTTGGCTGAATTATCTTGCAAATTGGATACGTTTCTGTAGTTCGCTAAGTTGCTCAAGAAAACGCTCCGCCGCCAGCGCGGGCGGCCACGGTTCCCACGGCGTGCCGCCGTACAGCGCGGCCAGCGGATCTTCGGCCAGCACCGGCGACTGGATTTTCAGCGTGCGCCGCACTTCCTGCTCCGACCAGCCGGCCACGTGCACCGCCTCGCTGGCGGCGGCGATGCGGTCGGCCTGCTTGTGGCGGCGGTGCTCCTGCGGCGTCCACGAGGGCAGGCCGTAGCGCAGGAACACCGCGTGCTCCAGGCGCCGGGTCAGGGCGCGGAAACCGTCGCCGAGGAAGGGTTTGATCACCGAGATCGCGTCGAAGCCGAGCAGGCCTTCCTCGGCGTCGTGCAGCAGCTCGCGCAGCGCGAATTCGGGCGACAGGGCGGGCGCTTCGGCCTGCCGCAGCAGCATCACCATGATCGAGTGCTGGGCCACCGACAGCGGCAGCGGCCAGGCGGAGTGCCCGCCCCAGCGGTAGGTGCGGGCCAGCCCAAGCGCCAGGTCGGCGTCGTCCCAGTCGAAGGGCGTGGGATCGAGCAGGTCGAGGCGCTTGCCCGACGGCATGCGCACCCAGGCGCGCACCGGTGCGGTCATCGGACAGCGTGGAAGTTCATCGTCATGCCTGAATTCTACACAGCGTCACGCAAGCAAGCAGCAAGCTTGATGTAGGCAAACATCGGTCTAGATCGGCAACAATACACTGGCCTGAGCGCAATTGTCCGGGAGAGAAGAATGGCACAGGTCCAGAAGATCGCTGTTCTCGGCGGCGGCGCCGGCGCGCTGGCGGCCGCGTTCTACCTGAGTGCGCAGCCGGGCTGGCGCGAGCGTATCGACATTACCGTCTACCAGCAGGGCTGGCGCCTCGGCGGCAAGGGCGCGAGCGGGCGCAACGCAGATCTCGGCCGGCGCATCGAGGAGCACGGCCTGCACATCTGGTTCGGCCACTACGCCAACGCCTTCGCGATGATGCGCGCGGCCTACACGGAGCTCGGGCGCGCGCCGGGCGCGCCGCTGGCGACCTGGGACGCCGCCTTCCAGCCACAGGACTACATCGCGCTGGCCGAACAGGACGGCGCCGCCTGGCGCCCGTGGAACCTGGTGCTGCCGCGCCGGCCGGGCGCGCCGGGCACCGGCAGCGATCCGCTCACGCCGTGGGCGCTGGCGCTGGAAGTCATCCGCTGGTTGCCGCGCTGGCAGGGCAATCTGCGCGCCGGTGCCGCCGACCGCTTGCTGGCGCTGGCCGAAAGCCTGCCGCGTGATGCGCGCGCCCACCGCAGCGAACACCGCGCGGCGCTGGCGGCGGCGCTGGACCAGCTGGGCGAAGAAGCGCAGGGAGCCGCATTCAGCGCGGGCCAGCTGCAACACACGCTGGTCGGCATTGCCATCGCGCGCACGGCGCTGAAGGGGATGCTGGCCGACGGCGTGTTCACGCAGGGCTTTGACGCGATCAACAACGAGGACTTGCGCGCCTGGCTGCGGCGCCACGGCGGCGACCCCGGGCTGTGCGTCGACAGCACGCCGGTGCGCGCGCTGTATGAGCTGCTGTTCGCCTACGACGACGGCGACCCGGCGCGGCCCAACGTGGAAGCGGGGACCGCGCTGCGCTGCATGCTGCGCATCGGCTTCGCCTACCGCGGCAGCGTCATGTGGCGCATGACGGCGGGCATGGGCGACGCCGTGTTCGCGCCGCTCTACCAGGTGCTGGCGGCGCGCGGCGTGCGCTTTGAATTCTTCCGGCGCGTCGAGGAGCTGCTGCCCGATGGCGACGGCATCGGCGAAGTGCGCCTGACCGAGCAGGCGCTCGTGGGCGGCAGCTACGATCCGCTGGTCGACGTCAAGGGCCTGCCGTGCTGGCCTTCGCAAGCACTGTGGGAGCAGCTCGATCCTGCCCAGGCCATGCTGATGCGGGAAAGCGGCGTCGACCTCGAATCGTGGTACAGCGACTGGCCGGCGATCTACCGCCAGGCCTTCGGGCGCGAGCTGCCGCAGCGCGTGCTGCGCCGCGGGCAAGATTTCGACCACATCGTGTTCGGCATACCGGTGGCCTCGCTGCCACTACTGGCGCCACGCGTGCTCGACGCCAGTCCGCCGCTGCGCGCCACCGCCAGGCGCCTGCGCACCATCGCCACCCAGGCCTTCCAGGCTTGGTTCGACCGCGATCTGGACGCGCTCGGATGGACCGAACACCCCGGCGGCCAGCAGCCTGTGCTGACCGGCTTCAGCCAGCCCTACGATACCTGGGCGCCGATGGACCAGGTGCTGGCGCGTGAAGATTGGCCGGGCAGCGAGCGCCCGGCAGGGGTATCCTATTTTTGCGGGGTGTTCCCGGCCGGCGCGCTGCCGCCGCAATCCGACCACGGCTATCCGGAACGCGCCAACGCGCAAGCGCGCGACAACGCGTTCGCGCTGCTGGCGTCGCGCATCGGTGGGCTGTGGCCGGCCGCGGCCGGCGGCTTCGCGTGGGACTGGCTGCACGACCCGCTGCACGGCGAGGGCAAGGACCGCTTCCAGCGCCAGTTCTGGCGTGCGAACGTCGACCCGTCCGAGCGCTACGTGCTGTCGGTGGCCGGCAGCGGCGGCTACCGCGTGACGGCAAGCGGCTCGGGCCTGTCGAACCTGTACCTGGCCGGCGACTGGCTGCGCACCGGACTCGATGCCGGTTGCGTGGAAGCGGCGGTGATGGGCGGAATGCAGGCATCGCGCGCCTTGTCGGGTTATCCTCGGGTCATCGAGGGCGAGACTGATTTCCCTCCGGGGGAGAGTGCATGAGCGAGGACGCAAACCGTATCGAGTGCGATGTGCTGGTGGTCGGCGGCGGCATCAATGGCGTCGGCATCGCGCGCGACGCCGCCGGGCGCGGCCTGCGCGTGGTGCTGTGCGAGAAGGACGACCTCGGCGCCCATACCTCGTCGGCCTCCAGCAAGCTGATTCATGGCGGGCTGCGCTACCTGGAGTACTTCGCGTTCGGGCTGGTGCGCAAGTCGCTGGCCGAGCGGGAGGTACTGCTCAAGAGCGCGCCCCACATCATGCGTCCGCTGCGGCTGGTGATGCCGCATGACCGCGGCCAGCGGCCCGCGTGGCTGATCCGCGCCGGGCTGATGCTGTACGACCGCCTGGCGCCGCGCGAATTCCTGCCCGGATCCGAAGCGGTCGACCTGCCGCGCCACCCGGCCGGCAAGCCCCTCAAGCGCAAGTTCGCGCGCGGCTTCGTGTATTCGGACGGCTGGGTCGACGATGCGAGGCTGGTCGTGCTCAACGCGCTGGACGCCGGCGAACGCGGCGCCACCATCATGCCGCACACCCTGTGCCGTGCGATCGAGCGCCATCCCGGCCACTGGTCCGCCACGCTCCAGCATGCCGATGGCTGCACCCGGGTCAACGCGCGCTGCCTGGTCAACGCCACCGGGCCGTGGGCCGCGCGCTTCCTGCAAGGCGCGACCGGCGCCGGCGCCGCGCTACGCCTGGTCAAGGGCAGCCACATCGTGGTGCCGCGCCTGTTCGACCACCAGTTCGCCTACCTGTTCCAGCACCCGGATGGCCGCATCGTGTTCGCCATGCCCTACGAAGGCGCGTTCACGCTGATCGGCACCACCGATATCGAGTACAAGGGCGACCTGGACAAGGTCGCCATCACGCCGGAGGAAGTCGGCTACCTGTGCCAACTCGCCAACCGCTACTTCGTGCGCCAGATCGGCCCGGCCGACGTGGTGTGGAGCTACGCCGGCGTTCGCCCGCTGGTGGAGGATGCGTCAGGCAACGCGGCCGCCGTCACGCGCGACTACCGGCTGGAGCGCGACACGCGCGGCGCGCCGCTGCTGTCCGTCTTCGGCGGCAAGATCACCACTTACCGCAAGCTCGCCGAGCAGGCGGTGGACTGGATCGCGCCCACGCTGGGCCGCAAGGCCGGGCCGTGGACCGCGCACGCCTGCCTGCCCGGCGGCGACCTCTACGGCCCGCAGCCGGCAAGCCGCGCGGTGCTGGAGTTCGAGCAGTGGATGCGGCGCCAGCAGGCGGCCTGGCCGTGGCTGCCCGCGCCGCTGCTGGCGCGCTACGCCCGCGCCTACGGCACCTTGATCGAAGTGCTGCTGGCGGGGCGCGGCTCGATGGAGCAGATGGGGGATGAAATCGTGCCCGGGCTGTACGAGGCGGAAGCCGAGTACCTGTGCCGGCATGAGTGGGCCACGAGCGCCGAGGACATCCTGTGGCGCCGCTCCAAGCTGGGACTGCACGTACCGCCCGGCAGCGCGCGCAAGCTCGATGTATGGTTGAAAGCGCGCCAGGCCGCGCCGGCCTAAGTGAGGTCGTCGGTTCTTTTACGCTAAGTGGTACGCGTCGAAATGGGGTTCCCGCGAACGCCGGAACCCCATTTTGCGTGCGCTAGCGGGTACTTTTACCGTCGCGCCTCAGTCCACCCGATGGCTGGCCAGCCACACATCGATCTCCGGCAAGCGCTCATTGCGCACCTTGATGCGGTCGCGGATCGCGGCGATCGCCGTGTCGGTGTCGCGGCGCGAGGTCGGGGCCAGGTTGGCGCCCGCGTAGTCGCCGAGCTTCTGGATCATGGCCGGATCAAACGAGCCGTAGGCCAGGCGCGGGAAGTAGCGGCTGCGCGAAGTCGCGTCGATGCGCTGGTTGACCTGGTCGATGTGACTGATCGCGAAATCGAAGGCCATGTCCGGATGGTACTGCGCCACGCGCGACAGCATCGCCGCGCTGTTGGTGGCGCCCGGCTCGTCGCCCAGGGCCAGGTCCAGCGCGCGCTGCGCCAGCGCCTTGTCGTTGGCCGAGGCCAGCATCGTGTACAGGTGGTCCTTGATCAGCGGCGTCTTCTCGGCCTGCGCCCGCGCGTGCAGCTGGTCCCAGGTGGCGGCGTCGGCGTGTTCCGCGACCACGCCGACGATCACCTTGCGCAGTTCCGCCGGCACCGCCTTCGGATCGCTGTCCATCGCGGCATAGCGGCGGCGCGCCTCGCCGACCACGTTCGGGTCGCCCAGGTCGCCCAGCACCGCGATCAGGTGCTCGCGCAGGTTGGTGATGGTGGTCGGCTCGCCCGCGCGCGCGTTCCAGCCCACTTGCGCCATCACCGGGGCGAGGCGCGCTGCCGCATAGCCGTCGAAGCGCTTCTGCGGCGTGCTGTCCTTTTCATACAGGTTGTGAATGTTGTCGAACACCGACGCGATGCGTCCCCACACTTGCGGGTCGGCCGCCAGCGGCGTCGCCGCCGCCAGGTCGAGCACCGAGGCCGTGTTCTGCAGTCCCGCCAGGCCCAGCGCCCAGCTGTCCGCGAGCGCGCCCAACTGGTCGATTGGCGCCATCTTGTCGAAGGAGGCCGCGATCTCGTTGAAGAACTTCGGCGCATACAGGGTGCGGTAGTAGCCGCTCTGGCCCGCATTGACGATCACCGCGCCGCCGCAGCCCGGCAGCGTGAGCGCGCCCTGGCCGCCGCTGACGATGGCGCGGCCCGGCTTCTGCGCACCCACGATCTGAGCGATCACCGGCACGCGCCACGACAGTGGCTTCTTGTCCGGCTGGTCGCGCGAGAATTCGCCCTGCGACAGCTTGACCACCGTGTTCCCGCTCTTGCAGCTGATGTCCTCGACGCGGATCAGCGGCACGCCCGGCTGCAGCGTGAAGTCGTGCGCGATCGCGGTGATCGGCTTCTTCGCCGCCTGCTCGACCGCTTTCCACAGGTCGTCCGACACCGTGTTGCCGTAGGCGTGGGCCTTGATGTAGGCGCGCACGCCGCTGCGCCAGGCGTTCTCGCCGACATACCCTTCCAGCATGTGGATGACAGCTTCGCCCTTTTGATAAGTAATGTCGTCGAAGGCCTGGCTGGCCTGTTCGACGGTTTCGATGCGTTGGACGATCGGGTGGGTGGTGGCGAGCGAATCGCGGAACATCGCGGCGTCGCGGCTGTTCACCGACTGCAGCGCGGTATTCCATTCCGGATGCAGGCGCGCGGTGGTGCGGCTTTCCATCCACGAGGCGAAGCCTTCGTTCAGCCACAGGTCATCCCACCACGCCATCGTGACCAGGTCGCCGAACCACTGGTGCGCCATCTCGTGCGCGGCCGTCGCGAACACGTTCTGGCGGTCGCGCGGGGTCGAGAACGAGGGATCGACCAGCATGTCGTATTCGAAGGTGAAGATCGCGCCCCAGTTTTCCATCGCGCCGAAGAACTGGCTGCGGCCCGGGCCGGCGATGTTGTCGAGCTTTGGCAGCGGGTAGCGCACGCCGAAGTAATCGTTGTATTCGCGCAGGACCAGCTTGGCCGAATCCAGCGCGAACTGGGCCTGCGATGCGCCGCCCTTGCGCGTCACTACGCCCAGCTCGGTGCCGTCGACCGTCATGCGGGCGCGTTCGAAATCACCGAGGCCGAAGAACAGCAGGTAGGTCGACATCTTCGGCGACTGCGCGAAGCTCACGTGCGCCAGGCCGTTGCCGAGGTCTTCCTGCTTGGTGATCGGCATATTGGAGACCGCCATCTGGCCTGCCGGCACCGTCACGTCGAGGGCGAAGGTGGCCTTGTAGGAGGGCTCATCCCACGAGGGGATCATGCGGCGCGCATCGGAGTTCTCGAATTGCGTGTACAGGGCGCGCTCCTTGCCGGCCGGGCTGTCGTAGTCGAGCGAGAACAGGCCGACCGCCTGGGTGCCGATCACGCCGGTGTAGTCGAGCGCGAGCTTGTAGGTCCCTTTCGCGATGGGGCGCGGGAAGCTGAAGGTGGCGGTCTGCGCATTCGCATCCACGGCAATCGTCGCATTGACCGGCGCGCCGCCGGCGGCCGGGGTCAGCGCCGCGCCGGCAAACTTCAGGTCGACCGCGTTGAGCGTGATGCTGCCGGCCGGCGCCTGCACATTGAGCGTGATCGTGACCTTGCCGGCGAAGGTGGCCGCCTTCGCGTCCGGCGCCAGCGACACATCGTAGTGCGTGGGCGTGATCCCGCGCGGCAGCTGGGTCGTGACGGCCCGCGCCGGAGCGGCGGCGGCTGCCGCGGTCAAGGGCTGGGCTGCGAACAGGGCGAGGGCGGCGGCGACAGCGGCCGGGATGAGCTTGCGATGCATGGGCGACCTTTGCGAGTATGTACGTTGAACGCCGCGCCTCGTGAGAGCGGCGCCCGACATCTTTAGCCAAATCCGAAAGCATGTCAACGAGCCATGCAGATGGCGCACGCAGCGCCGATTCGGTCTATCATGCGCTCAGCCTGAAGTGACAAACTAGGAGACCGGATGAAGCTCTACGTCAGCAAATACGCGCCCAACCCGCGCCGGGTCAGCATCTTTGCGGCGGAGAAGGGGATCGCGCTCGAGATCGTGGCGGTGGACCTGTTCAACGGCGAGATCAAGACGCCCGAATTCCTCGCCAGGAATCCCTTCGGCCGCGTGCCGGTGCTGGAGCTCGACGATGGCCGCACGCTGTCCGAAACGCGCGCGATCTGCACTTACCTGGAAGGCCTGCAGCCGCAGCCGAACCTGATGGGCGAGGGCTTCGAAGAGCGCGCCTTCATCGAGATGGCGGACCGCCAGGTGGAGCACTACCTGTTCCTGCAGATCGCCAACTGCGTGCGCCACACCCATCCCGCGCTGGCGCCCCTGGAGCAGCCGCAGTTCGAGGACTTCGGCAAATCGCAGGGTGAGAAGATGCTGGCCAGCGCGCGCTGGCTGGATGGCGTGCTGGCGAAGCAGGCTTACGTCGCCGGCGACCGCTTCACCATCGCCGACATCACGGCCTTCTGCGGACTGGAGTTCGCGCGCGGCATGTTGAAGTTCAACGCAGGCGAGGCCGGCTTCACTCACCTTCAGGCTTGGCGCGACCGCATCGCCGCGCGGCCGACGATCGGCAAGCCCTGACGGGCCAAGTATGCAAGAAGGGCCGCGCCAGCGCCCGCACGATTCGCGACGTTGAGTTGCTATTCCGCGAACGCCAGCCCTTTGAGCGAGGGCACGATGTGGTGCAGGCTCGCGACCTCGTAATCCGGCACGGCTTCGGATTCGTTGGCCGCGCCGGACGGGTTGAACCAGCAGCTCTCGATGCCGAAGCGGTTGGCGCCGAGGATGTCGGCGTCGAGGCGGTCGCCGACGATGACCGTCTCCGCCTTGGCGAACTTGCGCGCCATCTTGACGGTGTAGTCGAAGAAGCGGCTGTCCGGCTTGGCGAAACCGCAGGCTTCCGAGGTCGCAACAAACGAGATGTGATGGTGCAGCCCGGCGCTGGAGATGCGCCGCCCCTGGATCTGCGCGACGCCATTGGTGATGATGCCGACTTCGCCGATCGCGGCCAGCGCCTCGCACACTTCCTTTGCGCCTTCGATCAGCACCACCGACTCTGACAGCGATTCGAGGTAGGTGTGGCTGGCCGCCTGCGCGTCGAGGTCCAGGCCATGCTGCGCGAAGGTGGCGCGGAAGCGTTCGACCTTCAGGAATTCCTTGGCCACCGTGCCTGCTTCGAAGCGCTTCCACAGATCGATGTTGATCACCTGGTAGTCCGCGAACAGCTCGTCGATGCCGTCGGAGACGCCGAGCGACTGCACGGTCCGCGCGAAGGACAGTTTTTCCGAGGCCTTGAAGTCGAGGAGGGTGTCGTCGAGGTCGAACAGGAAGAGGGTGTGTTTCATTGCTGGTATCAGGGGGCGTGAATCCGTGCCCCATGATACCACCGCTGCCGCGGCCTCTCAGCGCAGCACCGCCATCACATCGACGCCGCGCACTTCGTGCATCGGGTCGGGCGCTCAGCCGACCCGCTTGTACCAGCCCTGGCCCGGCACCAGCTGCTGGTAGCGGTCCGCCATCCCGTCCGATGGCGACAGCGGCTTGTCGATGCCAAGCACGCCGAAGCGCGCCAGGCTATCGTGGAACAGGCGCAGTACGCGCTGGCGCAGCACCGGACCGAAGTCGGGCAGGGCGCGCCAGCAGACGATGGCCTGGAACTCGTTGAACGAGGCGTCGGTCACCGGGCTATAGTGAGCCCAGGTGATGCGGCCGGCCAACTGCGGCAACAGGCTCGCGCGGCCGTTCGACACTTCGAGATAGTCGGCCAGCTTGCCGCGGCCGCCGCTGCACTCGTAGCGCTGCTGCAGCGCGGCCAGGTTCTGGGCCGGCAGCGTGCCTTCGCTGGACTCGGCCAGCAGCTCCTCGTTGGACACGGTGGCGAAGATCTCGGTGCGCCCATGCAGCTGCGTCTCGGCCAGCAGGATCGCCAGCGCCCACGCCTCGCCGATGCCGGCACATTCGGCCAGCCAGACGCGCGGCAGCGCGCAAACCCCCAGCGCCGGCACCAGCACCTCGCGAAGCAGGAGGGCATGCTGGGGCGGGTCGAACAGCGCGGCCGGCGGCACCGCCAGCGCGCGCAGCAGGACGGCCAGCGCGCCTGGCTGGTGCAGCATCCTTTCCTGCAGCGCCGAGATGGTGGCGAGCCCCTGCGCACGGATCAGCTCCGTAAGCCGGCGCTTCAGTGCGGGCCGCGCGTAGCCCCGGAAATCGACGCCGAAGCGCTGGTACATCGCCTCCAGCAGCAGCTCGATTTCCAGTTCGTCGGGCGCGACCCCGGCGGCGAACGAGGCCCAGGCGGTCAATGCAGCCACACCCGCATCAGCGACAGCAGCTGGGCCACGTCGACCGGCTTGGTGATGTAGTCGGACGCGCCGGCCGCGATGCACTTGTCGCGGTCGCCCTTCATCGCCTTCGCGGTGAGGGTGATGATCGGCAGCGACTTGAACTTCGGGATGCGGCGGATCGCCCGCATCGTGTCGTAGCCGTCCATCTCCGGCATCATGATGTCCATCAGGACGATCTCGATGCTCGGGTCCTTCTCCAGCACCTCGATGCCGTCGCGGCCGTTCTCGGCGAACAGCACCTGCATCTGCTGGCGTTCCAGCAGCGAGGACAGGGCAAAGATGTTGCGCAGGTCGTCGTCGACGATCAGCACCTTGCGTCCGGCCAGGCCACCCTCGGCGGCGTGGATCTCTTCCAGCATGCGGCGCTGGTTCTCCGGCAGGCTGGCGTGCGAGCGGTGCAGGAACAGCGCGGTTTCGTCGAGCAGGCGCTCGGGCGAGCGCGCATCCTTGACCACGATGGTCTTGGCGTAGCGTTTCAGCTTCGTCACTTCCTTGCGGGTCAGCTCCTTGGCGGTGTAGATCACGATCGGCAGGTCGCGCAGGCGCGGGTTATGGCCGATCTGGTCGAGCAGGTCGAAGCCGGAGACGTCGGGCAGGGTCAGGTCGAGCACCATGCAGTCGAAGTGGCTGCTCTCCAGCGCTTCCATCGCGGCCTTGCCGTCTTCGGCGGTCACCAGGCGCAGGTCGGACGCGCCGATCAGCTGCACGATGGCGTCGCGCTGGGCCTTGTCGTCCTCCACCACCAGCAGGCTGCGCTTGCCGCCCATGAGGAATTTCTGGATGCGGGTGAACTCCTCCTGCAGCTGCTCGCGGCCGACCGGCTTGTTGATGTACGAGATCGCGCCCTGGCGCAGTGCGCGCTCGCGCTCGCGCAGCGACGACATCACGTGCACCGGGATGTGGCGTGTGTTGGGGTCGCGCTTGAGGCGGTCCAGCACCGTGAAGCCGTCGATGTCGGGCAGGTCGATGTCGAGCAGGATCGCGGACGGCAGGTAGTCGCGCGCCAGCGACAGGGCCGAGTCGCCGCGGTGGGTGACGATGCCCTTGAAGTTCTTCTCGCGCGCGAACTCCAGCACCACCTTGGCGAAGCGTTCGTCGTCTTCCACGATCAGCACCGACGGGTCGCCCGGGGCGATCACGCCGCGGTCGTCCAGCACCGAGGCGTATTCGACCAGCGCGCTGCTGCTGACGGTGGCCTCGACGGTGACCACGTCGTTGTCGGTGTTCGGCGCCAGCGCGACCGCGTTGTGCTGCGGCTGCGGCTGCGGCGGCGCCAGGCGGGCCGGCTGCGGCTGGCGCGCCAGCTCGTAGTTGACGAAGCCGGCGCGGTTGTACGGCAGGTACAGCGTGAAGGTGGAGCCGACGTTGATCATCGATTCGACCCGGATCTCGCCGCCCAGCAGGCGCGCCAGTTCGCGCGAAATCGACAGGCCCAGGCCGGTGCCGCCGTATTTGCGGGCGGTCGAGCCGTCGGCCTGCTGGAAGGCCTCGAAGATCAGCTGCAGCTTGTCGGACGGGATGCCGACGCCGGTGTCGCGCACCGAGAACGCCACCACCGCATCGGCCAGCGGCAGGTTGGGGTGGTCCGGGCTCCAGCCGATTTCCACCATGCTGATCGACAGCGCGACCTGGCCGTGGCTGGTGAACTTGAAGGCGTTCGACAGCAGGTTCTTGAGCACCTGCTGCAGGCGCGTGGTGTCGGTCATCAGCGCGGTCGGCAGGTTGTCGGCCAGTTCGACCGTGAAGCCGAGGTGCTTCTGTTCGGCCATGTGGCGGAAGGTGCGGTCGACGTAGTTGCGCAGGTTGTTGAAGCGGTACTCGGACACGTCCAGCGTGACGGTGCCCGACTCGATCTTCGACAGGTCGAGAATGTCGTTAATGAGCGTCAGCAGGTCGGAGCCGGAACCGTGGATGGTCTTGGCGAATTCCACCTGCTTGCCCGACAGGTTGCCCTCGGGGTTGTCGGACAGCTGCTGCGCCAGGATCAGCAGCGAATTGAGCGGGGTGCGCAACTCGTGCGACATATTGGCCAGGAACTCGGACTTGTACTTGGACGAGAGCGCGAGCTGGGTCGCTTTCTCTTCCAGCGCCAGCTTGGCCTGCTCCACCTCGCGGTTCTTGCGTTCCACCTCGATATTCTGTTCCGACAGCAGGCGCGCCTTCTCGGCCAGCTCCTGGTTGGTCTGCTGCAGTTCCTGCGCCAGCGACTGCGACTGGGTCAGCAGCGATTCGGTACGGCTGTTCGCCTCGATCGTGTTGAGCACCACGCCGATCGATTCCATCAGCTGGTCGAGGAAGGAAAGGTGGGTGTCGGTGAAGCGGTCGAGCGAGGCGATCTCGATCACCGCCTTGACCTGCTGCTCGAACAGGATCGGCAGCACCACGATATTGGTCGGAGGCGCCGAGCCCAGGCCGGACGACACCACGATGTAGTCGCGCGGGACGTCGGTCAGCCAGATGCGGGTCTTTTCCAGCGCGCACTGGCCAACCAGGCCCTCGCCCGGCAGGAAGGAGGTGGGCAGCTTGCGGCTGGAACGGTAGCCGTAGGAGGCGATCATGCGCAGGCGCGCGTCGATCTCCTGCGAGTCCATCATGTAGAAGACGCCGTGGTGGGCGGAGACCAGCGGCGCCAGTTCCGACAGGATCAGCTTGGTCACGGCCTGCAGGTCGCGCTGGCCCTGCAGCAGCCGGGTGAAGCGCGCCAGGTTGGTCTTCAGCCAGTCCTGCTGCGCGTTCTTCTGGGTGGTCTCCTTCAGGTTGCGGATCATCTCGTTGATGTTGTCCTTCAGGTAGGACACCTCGCCGCGCGCTTCCACCTGGATGGAACGCGACAGGTCGCCGCGGGTCACGGCGGTCGCCACCTCGCCGATCGCGCGCATCTGGTTGGTCAGGTTCGCCGCCAGCTGGTTCACGTTCTCGGTCAGGTCCTTCCAGGTGCCGGCCACGCCGGACACGTTTGCCTGTCCGCCCAGCTTGCCTTCCGTACCCACCTCGCGCGCCACCCGGGTCACTTCCGATGCGAAGGAGGACAGCTGGTCCACCATCACGTTGATGGTGTCCTTCAGTTCGAGAATCTCGCCCTTCACGTCCACCGTGATCTTCTTGGACAGGTCGCCGCGCGCCACCGCGGTGGTCACCGCCGCGATGTTACGCACCTGGCCGGTGAGGTTGGACGCCATGAAGTTCACGTTGTCGGTCAGGTCCTTCCAGGTGCCGCCGACGCCCGGCACATAGGCCTGGCCGCCGAGCTTACCTTCCGTGCCCACCTCGCGCGCCACGCGGGTCACCTCGGAGGCGAAGGAGGACAGCTGGTCCACCATCACGTTGATGGTGTTCTTCAGTTCCAGGATCTCGCCTTTCACGTCCACCGTAATCTTCTTGGACAGGTCACCGCTCGCCACCGCGGTGGTCACCTCCGCGATATTACGCACCTGGCCGGTGAGGTTGGACGCCATGAAGTTCACGCCGTCGGTCAGGTCCTTCCAGGTACCCGCGACGCCGGGCACGTTCGCCTGGCCGCCGAGCTTGCCTTCGGTACCCACCTCGCGCGCCACCCGGGTCACCTCGGAGGCGAAGGAGTTCAGCTGGTCCACCATCACGTTGATGGTGTTCTTCAGTTCCAGGATCTCGCCCTTCACGTCCACCGTGATCTTCTTGGACAGGTCGCCGTTCGCCACCGCCGTGGTCACGTCCGCGATGTTACGCACCTGCGCCGTGAGGTTACCCGCCATCGAGTTCACCGAATCGGTCAGGTCCTTCCAGGTACCGGCGACGCCCTTCACCTGCGCCTGGCCGCCGAGCTTGCCTTCCGTACCCACCTCGCGCGCCACGCGGGTCACCTCGGAGGCGAAGGAGGACAGCTGGTCCACCATCACGTTGATGGTGTTCTTCAGTTCCAGGATCTCGCCCTTGACGTCCACCGTGATCTTCTTGGACAGGTCGCCGTTCGCCACCGCGGTGGTCACCGCCGCGATGTTACGCACCTGGCCGGTGAGGTTGGACGCCATGAAGTTCACGTTGTCGGTCAAGTCCTTCCAGGTGCCGCCGACGCCCGGCACATAGGCCTGGCCGCCCAGCTTGCCCTCGGTGCCCACCTCGCGCGCCACGCGGGTCACCTCGGATGCGAAGGAGCGCAGCTGGTCCACCATCACGTTGATGGTGTCCTTCAACTGCAGGATCTCGCCGCGCACGTCCACCGTGATCTTCTTGGACAAGTCGCCGTTCGCCACCGCGGTGGTCACCTCCGCGATGTTACGCACCTGCGAGGTGAGGTTACCCGCCATCGAGTTCACCGAGTCGGTCAGGTCCTTCCAGGTGCCGGCCACGCCCTTCACCTGCGCCTGGCCGCCGAGCTTGCCTTCCGTACCCACCTCGCGCGCCACGCGGGTCACCTCGGACGAGAACGAGGCCAGCTGCTCGACCATGGTGTTCGCGGTCATCGCCGCGCGCAGGTACTGGCCCTTGAGCGGGTGGCCGTCCACCTCCAGCGCCATGGTCTGCGACAGGTCGCCCTTGGCCACCGCGCCGATCACGCGCGCCATCTCGGTGGTGGGGCGCACCAGGTCGTCGATCAGGGTGTTGACGGAGCTGAGGATGGTGGCCCAGCCGCCGGTCACCTCGGGCACGCTGGCGCGCTGGGTCAGGCGGCCTTCGCGGCCCACCACGCGCGACACGTCCTTCACCGACGTGACGATCTTTTCCTTGGTCTCGATGATTTCGTTGAGGGTGTCGGCGATCTTGCCCGCCACCCCGGTCCAGTCCGACGGCATGCGGGCCGTGAAGTCGCCCTTCTTCAGCGCCATCAGGGTTTGCAGGAGCAGCCGGAGGTCGAGCTCTTCGGACAGTTCGGTCATGTCATTCATGGATTACTTCCTCAGGAACGGAGCTGGTAGCTAGTGTAGCGGCGAGCGCGCTGGTGCAATGAAAAATGTTACGCGAGAAATCGTGACAAGATACCCTTGTGCTCGCGAGGGGGCAAGCGGGAAAGAATGGCAGCCGGATCATTCTTGTTGCATATGTGCAATTGTGAAGGCGTGAACCGTGGGAGGGTAGAGGAAAAACCACAAATTTGTCGCACGATTGGCGCGGAAGCAGTATTGTTTAGTTTCTGTAGGGCAACTTAACGTGGCCAAAGCGCCTCAGGAAATAATATAAAAATTGTAATTCTTGATGCAGTCTGCTTACATCTCATCTAGCATTAAAGAAAACATTGCCTACTTTGCCACATGGTGCAGACCGAACAACTGATCGACTTGCTTGAGAGCAAGGATGACGCCGCCTGGAGCCGGGCGCTGTTTGCGCTCGCGCGCTCTTGCGGCTTCGATCATGTCTTGTACGGGGCGGTACCGTCGCGCCATGCCAAGTTCGAGAACGCTTTCCTGGTCAGCAATTATTCAGCGGCGTGGCGGGAACGCTACGATGCCGACCGGCTGGCCTATGTCGATCCCACCGTCACCCATTGCCTGTCGAGCAGCCTGCCGATCGTGTGGCAGCCGGACGCGTTTTCCGGGGCCGCCCCACGTGCCCTGTACGAGGAAGCGTGCGGCTTCGGCATCCGTTCCGGGGTGACCCTGCCGGTGCATGGCCCGAACGGCGAGTTCGGGGTGCTCAGTTTCGCGTCGGACGCCGCGGCCGACGGCAAGGCGGTGGGGGAGATCCGGGGCCGGATCGGCGACCTGGCCCTGATCCGCGACTATGCGCTGGAATCGTCGCAGCGCCTGATGATCCCGCGCCAGCCAGCCGAGATTGCTCCCAAGCTGACCCGGCGCGAGCTGGAAGTGCTCAAGTGGGTGATGGCGGGGAAATCCTCCTGGGAGATTTCCCGCATCACCGATTGCTCAGAAGCGACCATCAATTTCCACATGGCCAACGTGCGGCAGAAATTCAATGTGAATACCCGCCAGCAGGCCGTGGTCAAGGCAATTGCCCTCGGCCTGATTATTCCTGAAGGTCCCCATCGTTGAGCTTGCCGTTGACATAGAGCTTCAGCAAGATCGCCACCGGCGCCGGGATCGACAGCCCGGTCTCGAACCGGCTCCCGCTCGACTGGGTGACGCCGAAGCGGCCCCAGAACTTCTCTTGGCTCTCTCGCTTGCTGATGCGCAACTGGCGCAGGTCGGCCAATTGTGATCGCACGGCATCGGCGTTGATGCCGATCGTTGCACTCTGCTCGTCCATTCTTGCCTCGGAAACAAAATCTTTATCCATGATATTCACCTTTCGAGGAAATATGCAATTAGCAAGTATTTCACTTTGGCGATTTATATCTACCTAGCAAGCCTGCTAGTTCAGTTTCCCCCGATTTTGGCCGACACTTCGTATGCACCTTGCATATTCCGATGTCAACAAAACAATGGGGGATGTCATGGCACTGCAGATCGAAATCGCAGCACGGCGGGAATTCAAATCGAAAGACCTGTGGGAGATGCATGCATTGCGGGCGAAAGTGTTCAAGGGCCGGCTGGGCTGGGAAGTGCCGGTGCTGTCGGGGATGGAAATCGACGGCTACGACGCGCTCGAACCGCTGTACATGATGATGCGCGAGGCCGGCGGCAGCCTGCGCGGGTGCTGGCGCGTGCTGCCGACCGAAGGCCCGTACATGCTCAAGGATTCCTTCCCCGAGCTGCTGCACGGCGCCGAGGCGCCGTCCGATCCGCGTATTTACGAGCTGTCGCGCTTCGCGATCGAGACCGAGGACTGCGGCCCGTTCGGCTTCTCCGAGATCACCATGGAGTCGATCGCGGCGATCATCCGCTACGGCCATGAGGCCGGCCTGCGCCAGTACGTCACCGTGACCACCACCGCCATCGAGCGCATGCTGCGGCGCGCCGGCGTGGTCACGCACCGCCTCGGCGAGCCGGTCAAGATCGGCATCGAGACCGCGGTCGCGCTGTTCGTCGAAATCGAGCCGACCTGCGAAGCCCTGTTCGACACCCGGCTGGCGTCCTGACGGCGCGCGCTGCTTGGCCATGCGGGAGCGGGCACGCTCAAGGTGCCGTGCCGCGTCCCGCCGGCCTGCCATATACTTGTGGCTTTTGGCGCCGAGCCAGCC
Organism: Massilia terrae; assembly: GCF_024753145.1. Taxonomy (GTDB): domain Bacteria; phylum Pseudomonadota; class Gammaproteobacteria; order Burkholderiales; family Burkholderiaceae_D; genus Telluria; species Telluria terrae. Next base: position 584,555 of record NZ_JANUGU010000001.1, read on the forward strand.
ACGAGTCCACCGATGCCGCCTCCGATTACCAGCAGACTGCAACCGCGCCGCACCCGGGCCGGCTCCAATGTCCTGCTGTGGCTGGGCGGGCTGCTGCTGGCGCTGCTCGTCGGTGCGCTGCTGTTCGTGGCCACCGAACGCCAGCTGCACAAGGACGCCCGCCTGCGCTTCGAGAACCGCGCGCGCGCCACCCAGCAGCGCATCGCGGCCAGCATCAACCTGTACACCACGGTGGTGCGCGGCCTGTCGGCCCAGTTCGCGGCATCCGACATGCTCTCGCGCGCCCAGTTCCGGCGCTATGTCGCCGCGCTCGACCTGCAGCACAGCGCACCGGCCATCGACGCGGTGTCCTGGGCGCGCTACGTGCCGGACAGCGAGCGCGAAGCCTTCATCGCTTCCGTGCGCGCCGACCGCAGCGTCGATCCGGCCGCTTATCCGGACTTCACGATCAAGCCGCCAGGGCGCCGCGCCGGCTACAACGTCATCACCTACATCGAGCCCTTCGAGCCGCTGGCCGACAAGTTCGGCGTCGACATGTCGGCCAACCCGCTGATCGAGCATGCGCTGGCGGTGGCGCGCGACACCGGCGGCATCAGCGCTTCCGGCCAGCCGGTGCAGGTCGCGGGGCCGCACCCGCACATCGGGCTGGGCATGCGCCTGCCGGTGTACAGCGGCGGCGGCCTGCCGCCCGACGTGGCCAGCCGGCGCGCGCGCTTCCTGGGCACGGTCGGCATCGGGTTCTCGGTGCCGGGGCTGATCGAGCAGGCGCTCGGCCGTCCCGGCGAACACTCGCTCGCGCTGGCGCTGTACAGCGCGGCGCCCGGCGGCCGGCCGGGGCCTCCCGCGCCGGGCGATCGCCTGCTGTACCGCAGCGAAGGCAGCGGTGCGCCGCAATTCGAGACCGTGCTGCCAGTCGACTTCAATGGCCAGCTGTGGAAGCTGCTGGTGTTCGCGCGCCGGGGCGACCTGTACGTGGGCGTGGACCGCAGCATCCCGTGGCTGGCGCTGGCCGGCGGCTTCGTCGCCACGCTGCTGGTGTACTGCCTGTTCCTCCAGTTCTACTGCTCGCGCCGCAAGGCCGTCGAACAGCGCGCCTTGCTCGACTCGGTGCTCGACAACGTCGACGCCTATGTGTTCATGAAGGACCGCGCGCGCCGCTACCTGTACGTCAACGCCCGGACCGCGGCCGCGTTCGGGCGCAGTGCGGAAGAGGTGGTCGGGAAGCTCGACAGCGAGATCGTGCCGGCCCGCCAGGCCGACAAATACTGGAGCCACGACCAGGCCGTGTTCACCGACCGATGCCGCCTGGCCGAGCAGCGCGAATTCGTCGACCACGGGGGCAAGATGCACCAGTTGTGGCGGGTCGCGGTGCCGGTTGAGGTGGACGGGCAGGTGGTGGCGATGCTGGGCGTGGCCACCGACATCACCGAACTGCAGGAGCTCAAGGCCAGGGCCGATGCCGCCAGCCGCGCCAAGAGCGAGTTCCTGTCGAATATGAGCCACGAGATCCGCACGCCGATGAACAGCATCATCGGCATGACCGACCTCGCACGCGGGCTGGCGCACGACGCCCGCTTGCGCGGCTACCTCGACCGCATCCACCACGCCGGCCAGCACCTGCTGGGGATCATCAACCGCCTGCTCGATTTTTCCAAGATCGAATCGGGCAAGCTGGAGCTGGAACTGCTCGACGTCTCGCTCGACCGCCTGATGCGCAACGTGGCCGGCCAGCTGGGCGAGGACGCCGCGGCCAAGGGGCTGCGCCTGCAATTCGACGTCGATCCGGCGCTGCGCCGTCCCCTGCGCGGGGATCCGCTGCGGCTGGAGCAGGTGCTGCTCAACTTCGTCGGCAACGCGATCAAGTTTTCCGGACATGGCACGGTGCAGGTGCGCGCCCGGCCGCTGGCCGGCGGCGGCGCCGATACGCTGGTGCGCTTCGAGGTGCAGGACGAAGGCATCGGCATCGACCCGGCCGAATTGTCCAAATTGTTTACCCCGTTTCACCAGGCCGATGCCTCGATCACGCGGCGCTACGGCGGCACCGGGCTGGGGCTGGTGATCAGCAAGCAGCTGGCCGAGCTGATGGGCGGGGAGGCCGGCGTCGAGAGCGTGGCCGGGCAGGGCAGCCTGTTCTGGTTCACCGCGCGCCTGGGGCAGGCCAGCGGCGGCGACGATGCGGCGCCGGCGGCCGCGGCTTCGCTCGATGCCGTGCGCGTGCTGCTGGTCGAGGACAATGTGTTCAACCAGGAGGTCGCGCGCGAATTGCTGGAACGCGCCGGTGCGAAGGTGACGCTGGCGGGCAATGGCAGCGCGGCGCTGGAGCTGCTGCGCCGCGAGCGCTTCGACTGCGTGCTGATGGACTTGCAGATGCCGGTGATGGATGGACTGGAAGCCACGCGCCGCATCCGCGCCGATCCGGCCCTGCGCGACATGGTGGTGATCGCGATGACCGCCAACGCCAGCGTCGAGGACCGCGCACGCAGCCTGGCGGCCGGCATGAACGACTTCGTCGCCAAGCCGGTGGACCCGGCGCTGCTGGCCGACACCATCGCACGCTGCCTGCGGCACGCCCCGGTGGCGGGGCCGGCGCCGACAGCCAGGCCGTACGCGCCGGCAGGAGCGGCAGCGCTGCTCGATACCACGGTGCTGGCCGCGACCGTGGGCGAGGACCGCGACCAGATCCGCAAATACCTGTTCCTGTTCCTCGACGCCGCACGCGAAGGGATGGCCGAGATCGACGTCGCGCTGGCCGGCGCCGACCTCGCGCGCGCCGGCGCGGTGGCGCACCGTATCAAGTCTTCGGCGCGAACCGTGGGCGCCACCACTTTCGCCGCAGTGTGCGCCGAACTGGAAGCGCAACAGTCGCGCGCGGCACTGGCCCAGGCTCGCGCGCTGACGGCCCGCCTGCGCGGCCTGCACGCACGCCTCGAACGCCACATCGCCGCCGAATACGGCGTCCGCGCGGCCGACCAGCGTTAAAGGCGCGGCCGCCGCTGGCACGCCAGCCCGGCTGGGCCAGGCGCCAAGCCAGGCGTAGCAACAACGGGCTTCCGATCGCGATGATTATCGGTCTTGCAATCCAGGTGTGCCCCGGGCGCGGCCATCACTACCATATGGAGGCCGAAGATAGTATCCTGTGCCCCCAAGCTGCCCAACCATACGCCCATGCCCCAACCCCTCACTCCCGGCTTGCTGATTTTGCACGGGAACCAGATGGAACTGTTGCGCGAAGCCGTGTTCGACTGGCTGCGCAGCCATCCGCTCGGCCCGCTTGAAACGGAGACCATCCTGGTGCAGTCGAACGGCGTGGCGGAATGGCTCAAGATCGCGCTTGCCGGCCATCTGGGCGTGTGCGCCGCGACCCAGGTGGCGCTGCCCGCGCGCTTCCTGTGGCAAGCCTATCGCGGCTTGCTGGGGCAGGAGCAGGTGCCCAGGATTTCCCCTTTCGACAAAGGCCCGCTCACCTGGCGCCTGATGCGCCTGTTGCCCGCGCTGCAGGCGCAGCAGGTGTTCGCGCCACTCGCCCACTTCCTCGGCGATGGCGACCCGGAACGCCGGCTGCAGTTGGCCGAACGCCTGGCCGACCTGTTCGACCAGTACCAGGTCTACCGCGCCGACTGGCTGGCCGACTGGGAGGCCGGCCGCGACCAGCTGCGCCGCCCCGGCGTCGATCCCGTGCCGCTGCCGCCGGACCAGCTGTGGCAGGCGCAGCTCTGGCGCGCCGTCCACGACAGCCTGGAGCCGGCGCTGCGCGGCACCGGCCGCGCCACCATCCACGAACGCTTCGTCGCCGCCAGCCTGGCCGGCGCCGAGCCTGCGGGCCGCCTGCCGCGCCGCGTCGTCCTGTTCGGCATGTCGGCGCTGCCGTACCAGACCTTGCAGGCGGTGGCCGCGCTGTCGCGCTATACGCAGGTGCTGCTGGCCGTGCCCAATCCCTGCCAGTTCTATTGGGGCGACATCATCGAGGGCCGCGAACTGCTCAAGGCCGCGCACCGGCGGCAGCAGCTGCGCGGCGGGCGCAACCTGGCGCACGTCCCGGTCGAGGAACTGCACGCGCACAGCCATCCGCTGCTGGCGAGCTGGGGACGGCAGGGCCGCGATTTCGTGCGCATGCTCGACGAATTCGACCAGCAGGACAGCGAGCGCTTCGGCAAGCTGCGGGTCGACTTGTTCTCCGATGGCGAGAGCGGCACGCTGCTGTCGCAGGTGCAGGGCGCGGTGCGCGACCTGCTGCCGCTCACCGAGCATCCCCTGGCGCCGCCGGCGCCGGACGACCGCTCGATCGAATTCCAGGTCGCGCACAGCGTCCAGCGCGAGGTCGAGGTGCTGCACGACCAGCTGCTGGCGATGTTCGCGCAAGATCCCACGCTGCGTCCGCGCGACGTGGTGGTGATGGTGCCCGACATCGACGTGTTCACCGCCGCCATCCACGCCGTGTTCGACCAGCACAAGCGCAGCGATCCGCGCTACATCCCCTTCGAGATCGGCGACGTCAAGGACCGCAGCGTCAATCCGCTGCTGGTCGCGCTGGAATGGCTGCTGCGCCTGCCGCAGCAGCGCTGCCGCCAGAGCGAGGTGCGCGACCTGCTCGATGTGCCGGCGCTGGCCGCGCGCTTCGGGCTGGCACAGGACGACCTGCCGACCGTGGGCCGCTGGATCGACGGCGCCGGCGTGCGCTGGGGCCTGGACCGCGAACACCGCGACGGCCTGGGACTGGGCGCGGCCGGCGAGCAGAACGCCTGGATGTTCGGCGTGCGCCGCATGCTGCTCGGCTACGCCAGCGGCGCCGGCGCCAGCTTCGGCGACATCGAGCCCTATCCCGAAGTCGGCGGCCTCGATGCCGAGCTGGCCGGATCGCTGGCGCAGCTGGTCGAATCGCTGCTGGCCTGGCGCATCACGCTGGCGCAGCCGCATCGCCCGGCCGAGTGGGGCCAGCTGGCGCGCGAGCTGATGGCCGCGTTCTTCAAGGCCCACGACGAGACCGATCGCCTGATGCTGGCCAACCTCGACAAGGCGCTGCGCGACTGGATCGAGCTGTGCGAGAACGCCGGCTTCGACGAAGCGGTGCCGCTGGCGGTGCTGCGCGAAGCCTGGCTCGGCCAGGTCGACGAGCCGACCCTGAACCACCAGTTCGTGTCCGGCGGCGTGACCTTCTGCACGCTGATGCCGATGCGCGCGGTGCCGTTCCGCGTTGTCTGCCTGCTCGGCATGAACGACGGCGACTTCCCGCGCCGTGCGCAACAGGCCGACTTCGACCTGCTGGCGCAGGCCGGCATGCACCGTCCGGGCGACCGTTCGCGCCGCGACGACGACCGCTACCTGATGCTGGAGGCACTGCTGGCCGCGCGCGACAAGCTGTACGTGAGCTGGGTCGGCCGCAATGTGCGCGACAACAGCGAGCAGCCGGCCTCGGTGCTGGTGTCGCAGCTGCGCGATTACCTGGTCGCGGGCTGGAAGCTGGATATCGATGCGCTCACCACTGTGCATGCGCTGCAGCCCTTCAGCCGCGTGTATTTCGAAAGCGGCGGCCTGCCGACCTACGCCGGCGAGTGGCGCGCCGCCCACGCGGCTGAAGCAGGGGAGGCAGAGCAGCCGCTGGCGCCTTACGAAATCGAGCAGGACTACAGCCTCACACTGGCCGAACTGGCGCAGTTCGTGCGCCAGCCGGCCAAGCACTTCTTCCGCCGCCGGCTGGGCGTTTCGTTCGCCGAAGAAGACGTGGTGGGCGAGGACGAGGAGCCGTTTGCGCTGGACGGCCTGCAGCGTTATTCGCTGGAAGACCGCCTGCTGCACGACGCCGGCAATCCGCAGCCCGATGAGGACGTGGCGGCCACCTTGACCGCCTGCGCGGCGAGCCTTGGCCGCCAGGGCCTGCTGCCGATTGGCCGCGTCGGCCGGCAATGGCAGGTCGGCCTGGTGCGCGACCTGGTCCCGGTGCGCAGCGCCTGGATCGAGCTGGTGACCCGGTATCCCGCGCCCGCGCCCAAGTTCCCGGTGGGACTGGAATGCGATGGCATCAGGCTGGACGACTGGATCGACCACCTGCGCACCGGCGTGCTCGATACGGCCTGGTTGATGCAGATTTCGTCCAAGGTGCTGGACCGCGGCGGCGCGCCGCGCGGGGACAAGCTGATCGGCCCGTGGCTGCGCCAGCTCGCGGCCGCGGCCTGCGGCACGCCCGTCGCCGGCTTCATGGTCGCGCGCGACGCGGTGATCGAGATGCGCCCGCTGGAGCCGTCGCGCGCGATGACGGAGCTGGCCGCATTGATCGCCCTGTGGCGCCGCAACCTGGACGCGCCGCTGCCGCTGGCCTGCAAGACGGCGCTGGTCTACCTGCAGGGCGGCGATCCGCGTTCCGCCTACGAAGGCGGGTTCGAGCGACCGGGCGAGGTCGAACAGGAGCAGTGCCTGGCGCGCCTGTGGCCCGATTTCGCGGCCCTGGCCGCGAGCGGCGAATGGGCCGGGCTGGCTGCTGCTGCCTACGGCCCGCTGGTGCGCTGGATGGAAGAAGACATCAAGGTTCGCGTGCACGTGGAGGTGACGGAATGAGCGAGAACCTCGTCCCGCTGACTTTCCCGCTGCACGGCTCGCGCCTGATCGAGGCCAGCGCCGGCACCGGCAAGACCTGGACCATCGCCGCGCTCTACCTGCGCCTGGTGCTCGGGCATGGCGGCGAGGCGGCGCATCCACGCCCGCTGCTGCCGTCCGAAATCCTGGTGATGACCTTCACCCGCGCCGCCACGCGCGAGTTGTCCAACCGCATCCGCGAGCGGCTGGTGCATGCGGCTGCGTACTTCCGTGGCGAAGACGTGCAGTCCGATCCGCACCTGGAGCAACTGGCCGCGGCCTATCCGGGCGAGGCCGAACGCCGGCAGGCTGCTTACCGGCTGGTGCTGGCCGCCGAAACGATGGACGAGGCGGCGATCTTCACCATCGACGCCTGGTGCCAGCGCATGCTGCGCGAGCACGCCTTCGACAGCGGCAGCCTGTTCGACGAAGAACTGCTCGGCGACGAGCGCGCGCTGTTCGAGGACGCCGCCCACGACTACTGGCGCCAGCAGGTCTATCCGCTGGACGACGAGGCGCTGGGCGCGGTGCTCGGCTGCTGGGCCGACGTCGAGGTCCTCAAGCGCGGCGTGCGCGAGCTGGTGCCACGCTGGGAGGCATTCGGCACGCCGGTCGACGAGCCGCTGGCCGCACTGGTGGTCCGGCTGCAGGCCGCTCACCTGGCCGACCTGGCCCGGCTCAAGCAGGGCTGGCTTGAACGCGCCAACCAGATGGAGCAGTGGATCGCTCAGCAGCGCGAGCGCAATCCCAAGTGCTTCAACGGAAACAAGATGCGCCCGGACTCGCTGGCCAAGTGGTTCGATGCGCTGCGCGCGTGGGCGCATGACCGCCACATGCTGGCGCCCGACCTGAGCGACACGGCGTGGAGCCGGCTGACCCCGGGCGGCATCCGCGACGCCTTCAGCAAGGATTACCGCAGTGACATCCCCGCGTGGTTTGAAGAGACCCAGGGATTGCGCACCGAGCTGGCCAGGCTGCAGCCGCTGTCGCACGCGCTCTTGCGCCACGCGGCACAGCATATCGCGCAGCGGATGGCGGCCCTCAAGCGCCGCAACCGCCAGTTCGGTTTCGCCGACATGCTGCACCGGCTGCGCGATGCGCTGGAAGGCGCCAACGGCGACGCGTTGCGGCGAAGGATCGTGGCGCAGTATCCGGTCGCGCTGGTCGACGAATTCCAGGACACCTCGCCCGACCAGTACCGTATCTTCAACCTGCTGTACCGCGTCGCCGCCAACGATCCGGCGCTCGGCCTGTTCATGATCGGCGACCCGAAGCAGTCGATCTACGGCTTCCGCGGCGCCGACATCCACAGCTATCTGGCCGCGCGCCGCGCCACCGAGGGGCGGCACTACAAGCTCGGGACCAACTACCGCTCGACGCAGGGCATCGTCGCTGCCGTGAACCGCCTGTTCATGTATGCCGAAGGGCGCTACGGCTCGGGCGCATTCCGCTTCAGGAAGGAGCACGAGAACCCGCTGCCGTTCGAGGAAGTGCAGGCGCAGGGGCGCAAGGAAGAACTGGTCGGCGTCGACGGGCCGTACCAGGCGCTGGCCGTGTGCTGCTTCGACCGTGAGGATATGAAGGCCGAGGCCTACCGCGACTTCTTCGCTCACCACTGCGCGGAGCACATCGTCACGCTGCTCAACGATCCGCGCGTCGGCTTCGACAAGGAGGGCAGGTTCCGGCGCCTGGTCCCGGCCGACATCGCGGTGCTGGTCCGCGACCGCAACGAGGCCAGCGCGATCCGGCGCGCGCTCCAGCAGCGCAAGGTGGCCAGCGTGTATTTGTCGGACAAGGATTCGGTGGTCGAAAGCGAGGAAGCGAGCGACGTGCTGCGCTGGCTGCGCGCGGTCTCCAATCCGCTCGACGGCCGCTTGGCGCGCGCCGCGTTCGCGACGTCCACCGCGCGCCTGCCGCTGCCCGAACTGGCGCGCCTGGCCGCCGATGAAGCGGCGTGGGAAGAGCGGGTCGAGCAGCTCAAGGCCCTGCACATCACCTGGCAGCGCCAGGGCGTGCTCGCGATGCTGCGGCGCTTCGTCCACGAACTGCAGCTGCCAGCGCGGCTGCTGTCCGAAGCGGGCGGCGAACGGCGCCTGACCAACCTGCTGCACCTGGCCGAGCTGCTGCAGGAAGCCAGCCGCGAACTGGATGGCGAGCAGGCGCTGGTGCGCTGGTTCGCCGAACAGGTCAAGGGCGCCGGCGAGGGCGGCGACGAGCGTGTGCTGCGCCTGGAGAGCGATGCGGAGCTGGTCAAGGTGGTCACGGTGCACAAGTCCAAGGGCCTCGAATATCCGCTGGTGTACCTGCCGTTCGCGGTCACCGCGCGCAAGGTCGAGGGTGCGCGCCGCAGCTTCGTCGAATTCGTCGGCGCGGACGGCGCCCGCAAGCTCGACCTCGCGCTGGCCGACGAGGCGCTGCTGATGGCCGACCGCGCGCGACTGGAGGAAGATGTGCGCCTGCTGTACGTCGCGCTGACGCGGGCGAGTCATTTCCTCTGGCTGGGCGTGGCTTCGCTGGCGGCGCGCAAGAAAGGGCAGAACCGCCTGCATGAATCGGCGCTGGGCTACCTGCTCGGCGGCGACGACCCGATCGCGGTGACCGAGCTGCGCGAGCGCTTCGGCCAGCTGCGCGGCGAGGTCGACGACATCGAGCTTCATGCGCTCGATGCGCCGGAAGGCTGCACCATGCTCGACCGCGTGGAGGAGCGTCCGGCACTGGTCGAGACGCCGGTCTACGATGCCAGCTTCGAGCGCGACTGGAGCGTCGGTTCCTTCACCTCGATCGCACGCCAGGCCAGCGCGGCGCCGGTGCGCGCGCAGGACGAAACGCTGCTGGAGGAGCCGGACGCCGTGGCCGTGCCGTCCACCGTGGACGACCTGCCGTGGCACCGCTTCCCGCGCGGTTCGGTGCCCGGCAACTTCCTGCACGAGCAGCTGGAGTGGATGGCGCAGGAGGGCTTCGCCATCGTCCACGACCAGCATTTCGACAGTCGTTTCACCCAGCGTTGCGATCGCGCCGGCTGGGCCAACCGCAAGGACGATGCGCTGGAGTGGCTGCGGGTGGTGACCACCACGGCGCTGCCGCCGCTGGGCGCCGCGCTGGCCGACATCGACCAGCCGCTGCCGGAAATGGAATTCTGGTTTCCGAGCGAGCGGCTGGCGGTGGGTGAACTCGACCGCGCCTGCCGCGAGCGACTGCTGGGCGGGATCGACCGCGCGGTGCTGCCGGAGCGCGAATTGCACGGCATGCTCAAGGGCTTTGCCGACCTCGTGTTCGAGCACGAGGGGCGCTACTGGGTGCTCGACTACAAATCGAATGCGCTGGGCGTCAACGATGCCGCCTACACGCGGCGCGCCATGGCGGGCGGGATGGCCGCGCACCGCTACGACATCCAGGGCGCGATCTACATGCTTGCGCTGCACCGCCTGCTCAAGAGCCGCCTTGGCGACGCTTATGATCCGGCGCGCCAGCTGGGCGGCGCGGTCTTCCTGTTCCTGCGCGGGATCGGCAACGCCGCCACGCGCGGCTGCTACCTGCTGGAGCCGGATATCGAACTGCTCGACCGGCTCGACCAACTGCTTGGAACGGAGACCGCATGACGGACGCATTGTGGAGTGAAGTCACGCGGCTGACCGAAGCGGGCGAGCTGCGGCGCCTGTCCGGCGCGTTCGCGCGCTTCTGTGCTTCGCTTGGCGCCGCCTCGCCGGCCGTGCTGCTGGCCGCGCTGGCACTGTCGGAAATGGAAGGGCAGGGCCACAGCTGCCTGCCGCTGGCCGACCTGGCGGCGGGACCGGGCGAGCTGCTTGGCTGGCCGGAGGGGCAGTGGCAGACGCTGGCCGGCACGGCAGGCCCGCTGCCGAAAAACGCCAAGGCATGGCGCGCCGAACTGGGCGCCTGCGAGCTGGTGTTCCAGGCCGGCGAATTCGATTACGGCGAGCCGCTGGTGCTGGACAGCGACCGCCTCTACCTGCGCCGCTACTGGCGCGACGAGATGGCGGTGGCCGATGCGATCCGCGCCCGCGCCCAGGACACGCACGAGGTCGACACGCCCGAGGTGCGGCGCTGGCTCGACCTGCTGTTCGCCTCGCATCGCGCGGCCGAATCGCCGGACTGGCAAAAGCTGGCTTGCGCGATCGCGCTGCGCGGCTCGGTGGCCGTCATCACCGGCGGTCCGGGCACCGGCAAGACCTACACCGTGGCGCGCTTGCTGGCCCTGCTGCTGGCGGTGGCGGGCGAGGACGCGGGCCGGCGCCGCATCGCTTTGGCCGCGCCGACCGGCAAGGCGGCCGCACGCCTGAAGCAGTCGATCGACAAGGCGCTGGGCGACCTGGCGCAGCGGGTCGGCGATGCGCTGCCGCTGCGCGCGCTGGCGGACCGCATGGGCGCGGCGCGCACCCTCCACAGCCTGCTGGGCGCGCGTCCGGACAGCCGCGCGTTTGCCCACCACGCGGGCAATCCGCTCGACGTCGACGTGCTGATCGTGGACGAGGCTTCGATGGTCCACCTGGAGATGATGGCCGCGCTGCTCGGCGCGCTGCCGGCAGGGGCCACGCTGATCCTGTTGGGCGACAAGGACCAGCTGGCATCGGTGGAGGCGGGCGCCGTGCTCGGCGACCTGTGCCACGATGCGCAGGCCGGCAACTACAGCGCGGCCACGCTGGCGTACGCGCAGGCCGCGAGCGGCGAGGCGATCCCCGGACAGTTCTCGGGCGCCGGCGGACCGCTGGCCCAGCAGACCGTGATGCTGCGCCACAGCCGGCGCTTCTCAGGGCCGATCGGGCAGCTTGCGCTGGCGGTCAACGCCGGAGACGCCGACGCGGCCGACCGTGTGCTGCGCGCCGGCGATGGCCCGGTGCGCTGGATGGAGAACGCGCACCCGGCGCAGGCCGTGGCGCTCGGCGTGGCGGGCTATCGCGGCTATCTGGAACTGGTCAAGGCCGGTCCCGGCGCCGGCATCCACGAGGACTGGGTGCGGCAGGTGCTGCAGCGCTTTGAAGCTTTCCGCATCCTGTGCGCGGTGCGCGAGGGCGACTGGGGCGTCGCGGGGCTGAACACGGCGATCGAGGAGAAGCTGGAAGCGGCGCGCCTGATCCGCCGCGGCGGCGAGTGGTATGTGGGCCGGCCCGTGATGGTGACGCGGAACGATTACGGCACGCGGGTGTTCAATGGCGACATCGGCCTGACGCTGCCGGATCCTGAGCGCCCCGGTTCGCTGCGCGTGTACTTCCTCGAAGGCGATGCGGTGCGCAGCGTGCTCGCGACGCGCCTGCGTGACGTGGAGACGGCGTATGCGATGACGGTCCACAAATCGCAGGGTTCGGAGTTCCGGCACACGGTGCTGGTGTTGCCGCAGGACCGTGGCGGCATCGTGACACGCGAGCTGGTCTACACCGGCATCACGCGGGCGAGCGAGGAGTTCACGCTGATCACGCCGGCGGGAGCAGGGCTGGCCCAGGCGATCGCGCGGCGCACCCATCGCGCCAGCGGCTTGCGTGAGCTGCTGGGCTCATAGCCTTTCGCACCTCCTTACACCTCTACCGTCGTTCCCGCGTTCGCGGGAATGACGGTAACCATGTAATCGGCGCTACGACTACCAGCGACGAAAAAAAAGCCCGCATCGCGCGGGCTTTGTCATTGGATCCAGCGAATCAGTTGTGCCGGCGCTTCTTTGCGCGACGCACATGATGGCGCGTCGACACGGCCTTGGCGCGCGGCGCCGCGTTCGCGGTCGTGGTGCTGTCGCCCAGCACATAGCGGCGGATGTTCAGCGCGTCCAGCATGCGCACCGACGAAGCGCCCGCGTTCAGCAGCACCAGCGTCGCGTTCTTGCCGGCGGCCTTGACCTTCATGATCAGGCAGCGGCCCGCTTCCTGGGTGTAGCCGGTCTTGGACAGGCCGATATCCCAGCCCTTGGCGCCGACCAGGCGGTTGGTGTTGTGGTACTCGACTTCGCGGCCCTTGATGCTGATGAGGTCGCGCGGATCCGTGGTGATGCGCGTGATCTCCGGGTAGCGCGAGGCGGCGGTCGCCATCTTGACCAGGTCTTCCGCGGTCGAGCGGTTGGCCGGATTCAGGCCGGTCGGCTCTTCGATCGCGGTGTTGGTCATGCCGAGGGCGATGATCTTGTGCTTGACCGCGGTCTTGAACGCCTCGATGCCGCCCGGGTAGGTGCGGGCCAGCGAGGCGGCGGCGCGGTTGTCGGACGACATCAGCGCCAGCTGCAACACGTCGCGGCGGGGGATGGTCGCACCGACCGGCACGCGCGAGGTACTGTGCTTGAGGGTGTCGACGTCGGCCTTCTCGATCTCGATTGGCTCGTCCATGTCCTGCTTCGCGTCCAGCACGACCATGGCGGTCATCAGCTTGGTCAGCGAGGCGATCGGCACGACACGGTCGGCGTTCTTCTCGAGCAGGACTTTGCCGGTGTCGTCTTCGACCACCAGCACCGATTGCGAGCCGAACGGCACCGCGGTAGCGGCAGCGGCGGTCATCGACAGCAATGCCGCGGCGAACAGTTTTTTCATCATGGTCTGGTAAACGGGCAAATCGCTGTCGGGGTTGACAGCGGAAACTATGTGGCTGTGGGGAAACTTCTACAGTTCAGAAGATACCACCGATTTGTAACGTATGTCTATGGCGCACAAGCAAATTTTCCCTTTTATGCCGAAAGGACAAAAGAAAAAGGCCCCGCGAAACCGTCGGAGCCCTTTGTTCGGCCGGCGGTGCCGGCAGCGATTATTTCGACTGGTAGATCTTGTCGAACTCGCCGCCGTCATCGAAGTGCGTTTTCTGGGCTTTTTGCCAGCCGCCGAACAGCTCGTCCACGCTGAACAGCGTGATCGGCTGGTAGTTGGCCGCGTATTTCTTCATCACCGCCTGGTTGCGCACGCGCAGGAAGTGCTTGGCGCCGATTTCCTGGCCTTCCGGGGTGTACAGGAAGTTCAGGTAGGCCGTCGCCTCCTTGCGCACGCCCTTGCGGTCGACCACCTTGTCGACCACGGCCACCGGCGACTCGGCCAGGATCGACACCTTCGGGTAGACCACGTCGAAGTTGCCGCCGAATTCGGCGCGCACAAGGTTCACTTCGTTTTCAAATGTAACCAGCGCATCGCCGATCTGGCGCTGGGTGAAGGTGGTGGTGGCGGCGCGGCCGCCGGCGTCCAGGATCGGCACGTTTTTGAAGATGCCCTTCACCAGCTCGCGCGCCTGCGCCTCGCTGCCGCCTTTCTTGAGCACCGAGCCCCAGGCCGCCAGGTAGGTGTAGCGGCCATTGCCCGCGGTCTTGGGATTCGGGATCACCACTTGCACGCCCGGCTTGGCCAGGTCCGGCCAGTCATGGATGTTCTTCGGGTTGCCTTTGCGCACCAGGAACACCATGGTCGAGTAATACGGGGCCGCGTGGTCGGGGAACTTCTTGGCCCAATCCTTCGAGACCAGTCCTTTGTCGGCCAGGAAATCGATATCGTTGGCCTGGTTCATCGTTACCACCGAGGCTTCCAGTCCGTCGGCGACCGCGCGCGCCTGCTTGCTCGATGCCGCGTGCGATTGCTTGATGGTGACGGTCTCGCCGGTCTGCTTCTTGTACTCCGCCACGAAGGCGGGGTTGATGTCCTTGTACAATTCACGCGCGACGTCGTAGGAAACGTTTAACAGCTCGACGTCGCGGGCGTTGGCAGACAGGGGCAGGGCGCTGGCAAGCGCGGCGGCGAGCAGCCAGCGGCGCAGGGAAGACGTGGTCGTGGTGGTCATATTCTTCTCGCTATCAGGACGGTGAAAACAATTCATGTTCCGTAAATTCGCGCACAAACGGAACAATAGTTTTGTCATATGCTTAGAAAAGCGCAGGCATGCATATGTCTGGATATGCATGGGCTCAGAGCGGCTTTGCGAGCTTAGGTGTATAGTTCGCGGCGTCGGCCGAAGCCTGACCGGTTTATCGTTTTTTGTTTTCTTGGAACAATGGGTATTGAAATTCGACAAGCATTGCCAACCGATGCGCAGGCAGCCTGCCATCTGTTGCGCCGATCGATCGCCGAGGGCTGCGTGCCGGACCACGGCGACAATCCCGGCATCCTCGACGCTTGGCTCGGCAACAAGACCGCGCAGAATGTCGCCACCTGGTTTTCCACGCCCAGTAATTATGCCGTGGTCGCCGTGCGCGACGGCGCACTGGTCGGCCTCGCCCTGCTGACCGCCGCGGGCAAGGTGGCCCTGTGCTATGTGCTGCCCAATGCCGTGCGCAGCGGCATCGGCCGCGCGATGCTGGACGGGCTGGAGCAGAAAGCGCGCGCCTGGGACATCGGCCGCCTGCACCTGCAGAGCCCGCCGTCGAGCAGCGCCTTCTTCGAGCGCCACGGCTACACCAATGCCGGCAAGGAAAAGGCCTGTTTCGGCCTGGAGTGTGACCTGCTGTGGAAGAGCCTCAAGTGCACCGATCCCGCCCAGCGCAAGCGTTTCTGCAATTGCAGCGGTAAATAGCCTGCCGTCATCTTTTTTCCGTGCTCACCTTGCGCTATAGTAAGCGCCTCGAATTGATGAGTACGCTCATGGCTTCACGCAGAGAATTTCTCCAGCAGGGCATGCGCCTGTCCGCGCTCGGTGTCCTGTCCACGCCGCTGATCGGGTGCGCCAGTGCCAGCACCCGGGCCCATCCGGTCCAGGCCGCGCAGAAAGCGGTCCCGCAACAAACCGCCGGGCGCGAACCGGCCGCGCCGGCCATCAAGGTGGCCGACAGTGGCACCACCAGCCTGGCCCCGCCGCCCGACCTGTTCGATGCCCAGATGCTCGACCTCGACTTCTGGGTCAAGCCGCGCACCCTGACCCTGGTGCGTCCGCAAAGCAACGAGAAGACCAAGGTGCTGTACTGGAAGGACGGCGAGGTGATCGACACGGCTTACCAGGAGTTGTGCCACATCCTGCGCGACGTCAACGGCAAGGCCACGATCCCGATCGACCCCAAGCTGCTGGAAACCCTGTGGGCGACCCAGGCCTTCATCGCCCGCTACGGGCTGGAACAGCCACTGGAAATCTTGTCCGGCTACCGTACCCCGGCCTCCAACAAGCGCCTGATCGAACAGGGCGTGCCGGCGGCGCGGCAGTCGCTCCACATGTCCGGCCGCGCGGCCGACATCCGCATTGCCGCCTTGAACGAGGAAGTGCTGGGCGGACTGGTGCAGAGTTTCCGCAAGGGCGGCGTTGGCTTCTATTATCGTTCCGGCGCGAAAGGTGGCTGGATTCATACGGATACGGGCCTGAATCGTAGCTGGAAAGGCTGACGCCAAGCCGAACTTGCGCGAAAATTTGCTGTCACAAGCCGGATCGGCCAGAAGGCTGGTCCGCCGTTTCCAGGAGAACAGTGATGGCAACTTTGAACGCACACACCATAGACCGGCGCCAATTGCCGGAACGCCGCGTAGCACTACGCGAGGGCAATTCCGTCATGTCGGCAGTCGACTACGTCGCGATGGTGCTCCTGATCATCGGCGGCCTCAACTGGGGCATGGTCGGGCTTTTCAATATCGACGTGGTCTCCACCATCTTCGGCGCCGAAAGCCCGCTGTCGCGCGTCATCTTCGTGCTGGTGGGCGTGGCCGCGCTGTACTCGATCTACCTGTCGGCCAAGATGGCGACCAGCAGGCGGCACTGAGCTTGCGCATCGGCCTCATTTCGGACACCCATGGGCTGCTGCGGCCGGAGGCGCTGGCCTTCCTGGCTGGCGCCGACCACATCGTCCACGGCGGCGACATCGGTGGCCCGGACATCCTCGACCGCCTGCGCGCGCTGGCGCCGCTCACCGTCGTGCGCGGCAACAACGACAGCGCGGACTGGGCGCGCGCGCTGCCGGACACCGCCTTGTTGCAGGTGGATGGCGTGGCGGTCTACGTCGTCCACGACCTGAAGACGCTGCCGCGCGATCCCGCCGCGGCTGGCGCCCGCGTGGTGGTGTCGGGACACTCGCACAAGCCGGTGCAGCGCGAGGACAGCGGCGTCCTGTACGTCAATCCGGGCAGCGCCGGTCCGCGCCGTTTCAGCCTGCCGATCTCGGTCGGCGAATTGCTGGTCGCCGGCGGCACGGTGCAGGCCCGCATCGTCATGCTCTAAACTACTCGTAGTAATAGCTGCCCGGCTTCAGCGGCACGTCCGCCTTCTGCTCCCGCTCCAGTTCGTCGAAATCGACGTGCTTATCCCACAGCAAGTACCAACCCTGTTGCTGGCCCTTTTCCATGTCCGGATGCTGCCGCTGGTAGCCGTTGATGAAGCTGGTGAATTCGGAAACGTAGCCGCCGTGCTGCGGCCGGTAGGTCTGCTGGAATTTCATGACAGGGCCCTCCCATGTGGCGGCCCGCGCGCGCAACCGCTCAGTTCGGGATGGCCGCGGGCGCCGAAATGTCTTACGATACAGCGCTTCCAGTTTTCCTGCCGTACCACATGAACCTGCCCGACACCGACAAGCCCCGTTTCCGCCCGCGCCCCTGGGATGCGCTGGTGTCGCCGCAAGACGTCGAATTGTGGATCGAAGAGCACAACCAGGCGATGCAGGAGTTGATCAGCCCGAAGGAAACCGGCGCCGGCATCCGCTTCAGCCTCGCCGTGGGCGGCGCCATCACCATGCAGACCGCCGCCGACGCCGTGATCCTCGACGTCGAGCCCGACGCCGAATGGGTGGCCCCGCTAATCATCGCCGCTACCGGCGCCGAACAGCCCAAGGGCCAGATATGGATCCTGCCCGCCGACCGGCTGGTGCAGCTGATCCTCGGCTTGTCGAGCCTGGTCGAAAGCACGATCCTCGTCACCGGCCACAACTTCGGCGCCCGCGCGCGCATGGCCTGGCGCTAAGACTTTGTATTGACGGAATATTTCTTTCGCACAATCACGTTTTTCGGTTATAACAACGCATTCAGCATTTCGTGTAACGGTGATGCCATGCGAAAGAACTCCCTGAACACTCTCCGCCGCCGCGCACTGGCGGCCGGCGCCCTGTTGCTGGCGGCTGGCTTCGCCGTGCCCGCGCACGCCGCCGACCTGCTCGACACCGTCAAGGCGCGCGGCACGCTTCGGATCGCGATGGAGGGCACCTATCCGCCGTTCAACTACAAGGACAAGAAGACTGGCCAGCTGACCGGCTACGACGTCGAAGTGGCGCGCCTGCTGGCCGCGCGCATGGGGCTCAAGCCCGAGTTCATCAGCACCGAGTGGTCGGCGATCCTGGCCGGCCTGGGGGCGGGCAAGTACGACGTCATCGTGGCCCAGGTCGGCATCACGCCCAAGCGCGAGGCCACCTTCGATTTCTCGGTGCCGTACACCTATTCGATTCCGCAACTGGTCGTGCGCAACAACGACACCACCACGTACAAGACGCTGGCCGACCTCAAGGGCAAGAAGGTCGGCGTGGGGCAGGGCACCGTGTTCGAGCAGCAGCTCAAGGCTGCGCCGCCCGGCATCGACATCAAGAGCTACCCGGCGACGCCGGAAACCCTGCAGGACCTCGCTTTCGGCCGCATCGACGCGGCGCTGCAGGACAGTCTCATCGTCAATTACCTGGTGAAGACTTCGCATCTGCCGCTGCGTGGCGCCGCACGCCTGGGCGATATTTCGCGCATGGGCATCCCTTTCCAGAAAGGGAATCCCAAATTCAAGGCTGCGCTCGACAAGGCGATCGAGGACGCGCGCGCGGACGGCAGCCTGAAGCAGCTGTCGATGAAGTGGTTCGGTACCGACGCCAGCCGCCCCGCAGAATAAAGGCGTTTGATGGACCTGATTGAATTGCTGCGCGAAGCGGCGCCGGTGATGCTGACCGGCGCCGGCTACACCCTCCTGTTTGCCGTTGCCGCCATGCTGGGCGGGCTGGTGCTGGGATTCCCCATCGCCGTGATGCGCATCGCCCCATGGGCGCCGCTGCGCTGGCCAGCGGCGCTGTACGTCAGCATCATGCGCGGCACGCCGTTGCTGGTGCAATTGTTCGTGATCTATTACGGCTTGCCCAGCGTCGGCATCGAGTTCACGCCGGTGACCGCCGGCATCCTGGCGCTGTCCCTGAACGCCGGCGCCTACCTGTCTGAAAGCCTGCGCGGTGCGATCCACAGCATCGGCGTGGGGCAGTGGCGCGCCAGTTTTTCGCTTGGCCTGAGCTATGGGCAGGCGCTGCGCTATGTGGTGTTGCCGCAGGCCTTGCGGGTCGCGGTGCCGTCGATGAGTAATACCTTGATCAGCCTGATCAAGGACACCTCGCTGGTGTCGGTGATCACGATGACCGAGCTGATGCTGGCCACCAAGGAAGTGATTGCGACGACGTTCCAGCCGCTGCCCTTGTACATTGCGGCGGCTGCCATCTATTGGGTTCTGAGCCTGATCTTCGAGCAGGTGCAGCGCTATACCGAGCAGCGCCTCAACAGGGCGCACCAGCAACACTGATCAAGGAAAATGGGGTTCCCGCTTCCGCGAGAACCCCATTTCCGAAGCGTCACCGCGACGCTTACATATTCGGATAATTCGGCCCACCGCCCCCTTCAGGCGTCACCCACACGATGTTTTGGGTCGGATCCTTGATATCGCAAGTCTTGCAATGCACGCAGTTCTGCGCATTGATCTGCAAGCGTTCCTGCCCCGCATCGTTCTTCACGAACTCATACACCCCCGCCGGGCAATAGCGCTGCTCCGGCCCCGCGAACCTGGCCAGGTTGACCTCCACCGGCACATCCTTGTTCTTGAGCGTCAGGTGAATCGGCTGGTCTTCCGCGTGATTGGTGTTCGAAATGAACACCGACGACAGCCGGTCGAAGGTCAGCTTGCCATCCGGCTTCGGATACACGATCGGCTTGAAATCCGCCGCCGGCTTCAGGCATTCGTGATCCGCATGCTGGTGATGCAGCGTCCACGGCGCCTTGCCGCGGAAGACCATCTGGTCGATGCCGGTCATGATCGAGCCCAGCACCAGCCCCTTGGACATCCACGGCTTGAAGTTGCGCGCCACGTGCAGCTCCTCGTGCAGCCACGATTGCTCGAAGGCTGCCGGATAGCTCGCCAACTCGTCGCCCTGGCGGCCTTCACCCAGCGCCACGAAGACCGAATCGGCCGCCAGCATGCCGCTCTTGATCGCCGCGTGGCTGCCCTTGATGCGCGAGACGTTGAGGAAGCCCGCATCGCAGCCGATCAGCGCGCCGCCCGGGAACACCAGCTTCGGCAGCGATTGCAGGCCGCCCGCTGTGATCGCGCGCGCGCCGTAGGAAATGCGCTTGCCGCCCTCGAAGAAGGTGCGGATCGCCGGGTGCGTCTTGTAGCGCTGGAATTCCTCGTACGGCGACAGATAGGGATTCTCGTACGCCAGGCCGACCACGAAGCCGACCGCGACCTGGTTGTTCTCCAGGTGGTACAGGAAGGAGCCGCCGTAGGTCGCGTTGTCCATCGGCCAGCCGGCCGTATGGATCACGAGGCCCGGCTTGTGCTTGGCCGGATCAATTTCCCACAGTTCCTTGATGCCGATGCCATAGGTCTGCGGATCCTTGCCCTTGTTGAGGTCGTACTTGGACATCAGCTGCTTGCCCAGATGCCCGCGCGAGCCTTCCGCGAACAGCGTGTACTTGGCGTGCAGCTCCATGCCGAGCTGGAAGGCATCGGTTGGCTGGCCTTCGCGGTTCACGCCCAAATTGCCGGTGGCGACGCCCTTGACCGAGCCGTCCTCGTTGTACAGGATCTCCGCCGCCGGGAAGCCCGGGAAGATTTCCACGCCCAGGGCCTCGGCCTGCTGGCCCAGCCAGCGCACCACGTTGCCGAGCGAGATCACGTAGTTGCCGTGGTTTTCGAAACACTTCGGCACCATGAAATTCGGCGTCTGGTAAGCCTTGGTCTCGGTCAGGAACAGCACGCGGTCTTCGGTGACGGGCGTGTTGAGCGGCGCGCCGAGTTCCTTCCAGTTCGGGAACAGTTCGGTGATCGCCTGCGGATCCATGACGGCGCCGGACAGGATGTGCGCGCCGATTTCGCTGCCTTTTTCGAGCACGCAGACGGACACTTCCTGGCCTTTCTCCTGCGCCAGCTGCTTCAGGCGGATCGCCGCCGACAGGCCGGCCGGGCCGCCGCCGACGATCACCACGTCATATTCCATGGCTTCGCGCGGGCCGTATTGTTCGAGGAGGTTGGAGGTCTCAGTCATGTTCTTGTAGGGTTAAAAAAATTTAAGCACGAGTGTGCGGCTTTTCGGTGGCGAATGCAACTTTGCCCGATATTTTACGGCGATAATGCGAGGCGGGATTCTAAACTTGGCAAGATGTGTAATGATGTTGACTTCTCCAACAACATCGCCGAGCAGCAACGGGAGCCGTAACGTGGGCATTGAAGTAAATTTCGAAGGCAAGATAGCAATGATTACGGGCGCATCCAGCGCCCTGGGCGCGCGTTTCGCCAAGGCGCTGGCGGGCGCCGGCGCCCAGGTGGTGCTGGCCTCGCCGCACACCGAGCGGCTCAAGGAGCTGCGCGCCGAGATCGAGGCCGATGGCGGCGCGGCGCACGTGGTGGGGCTGGACGTAACCGATCTCGCCAGCATCAAGGCGGCGGTCGCGCACGCGGAGACCGAGGCCGGGCCGATCGACATCCTCGTCAACAACTCCGGCGTGTCGACCACCCAGCGCCTGCTCGACGTCACCGAGGAAGACTTCAGCTTCGTGATGGACACCAATCTGCGCGGCGCCTTCTTCGTGGCGCAGCAGGTGGCCAAGCGCATGATCGCGCGCGCCAAGGGCGACCCCAAGAAGCAGCACCGCATCGTCAACATCGCCTCCGTCGCGGGACTGCGCGTGCTGCCGCAGATCGGCGTCTACTGCATGAGCAAGGCAGGCGTGGTCCAGATGACCAAGGCGATGGCCGTCGAATGGGGCAAGTACGGCATCAACGTCAACGCCATCTGCCCCGGCTTCATTTCGACCGAGCTGAATGAAGAATACTTCGGCACCGAAAACGGCAAGAAGCTGCTCGATATCCTGCCGCGCAAACGGCCGGGCCGGCCGGAAGACCTGGACGGGCTGCTGCTGCTGCTCGCCGCGGAGGAAACGCATTTCATCAACGGCGCCATCATCACGGCCGACGACGGGATGACCGCGCAATAATGAGCAAGCGACAGCAGGTGCACGTCATGCGGATGCCGATCCGCTGGGGCGACATGGACATGATGGGCCATGTGAACAATACGGTGTATTTCCGCTATATCGAGTCGGCGCGCATCGCCTGGCTGGAAGAAGCGGGAGGTGCGCCCAATCCCACCGCCGAAGGCCCGGTGATCGTCAACGCCCACTGCAGTTTCATCAAGCAGCTCAAATATCCGGGCGAAATCGAAGTGACGACCTTTGTCGGGTCGCCGGGGCGTTCCAGCTTTGAAGTCACGCACGAGATCCGGCTGGTCGGGGCGGATGGACAGGCAGGCGCACTGCATGCCGAAGGTGGCGCGAAAGTCGTGTGGGTGAATTTCGCGGCCGAGAAGTCCGTGCCGTTGCCGGACGAGGTGCGCGCGCTGCTACCCGCGCCCTGAGCGAATAAACGCCTGAGCGTTCGTTCCCCTAACCCTTATCCTAAAAAACGTCGTCCCGGCCTGCGCCGGGACGACGGGGTAGCTTTCAGACGACTTATTTCGACGGCGGCACCTGCTTGGCGTTGGCATCCGCCTGCTGCTGTTGTTGTTGCTGGGCCTTTTGCTGCGCTTCCTGCTCGCGCTGCTTTTTCTTGGACATGTGATGGCCGACCACGCAGCCGACAGCCGCACCGGCCAGCGCGTGGTGTTTGGCCACGTGGCCGGCGACTCCGCCGACAATGGCGCCTTTTACGCAGCCGGCGTTGGCGGCGCCGGCGCTGCCCAGCGACAGGGCAATGAACAGGGCAATGAATCTGTTTTTCATCGTAACCTCGCAGTGGATTGGAACCGGAGCTGATTATAGGCCCGTTAGCGTTCGAGCCTGGCACAATCAATAATTGTCCTGAACGCAACAATCATTTAAGCTCAGCATCTCACCCAGTTCAGGTTCAAGAGATGTTTTCCCAGCCCTTCCGATGTGGCGCCGCCGCGCTCCTGATTTTCCCGTCCCTTGTGTTGGCCCAGACGGCGCCCGCTTCCGTGAAAGCGGCCAAGCCGGCGGACAAGACCAAAGACACCAGCACCGCGCAGATCCAGACCATCGAAGTCAAGGGCTCGGCCGCGCATTACGATCCGCGCCGCGACGATACGGCCAGCAAAACGGTGCTGAACCGCGACGAGATCACCAAATACGGCGACGATAACGTTTTCGACGTGCTGAAACGTGCGCCCGGCGTGACGGTGACCGGCAATGTGCTGCGCATGCGCGGCCTTGGCGCCGGCTACACGCAAATCCTGGTCAACGGCGACCGTCCGCCGCCCGGTTTCTCGCTGGACGCGCTGACGCCCGACCAGATCGAGCGCATCGAAATCATCCGCTCCGCCAGCGCCGAATATTCGATGCAGGCGATTGCAGGCACCATCAATATCATCCTGCGCAAGGTGGTGGCAAAGCCGCAGCGCGATGTGCGGCTCAGTTACAACCATTCCTCGCAAAACCGCAATACGTCGGTGAACGGCACCTGGGCCAATAAGGTGGACCAGCTGTCTTATTTTTTGAACGCCGCCGCCTGGCGCGGCACTAACGACTATGCCAGCCATAGCGACGAGGAGTTCTATCTTCCTTCGGGCCAGATTAGCCAGTCGCGCGAGACGGCCAATAATGGCGGCGGCGCCTGGAAAGGCATGGTCTTGCTTCCGCGTGTGCTCTACAAATTCGATAACGGCGACGAATTGAATTTGAACGGATCTGCGCAGGCGAGCAGCAACGAATCTGCGTACCGGTGGGTGCACACTGCCCAATTCGGCGCCTGGCCCCGGCCCGACTATGCCGAGGGGCAGGGCGGTACGCCGGCCAAACAGCGTGTGCTCAAGGGCGATGTGAATTACGTCTCGAAAATCGGCGGCGGCAAACTGGACCTGACGATGTCGGCCGAACGCAGCCGCTTTACCAGCGATTCGGACAACGTGATGTACACGGCCGCGCGCGCATCGCGCCTGGAGCGCAATTGGGATACGACCACCCTCGCCAGCCGCGCGTCGATGCGCGGAAAATTCACGCGTTCGCTATTTGACGATCATTCGCTCGCCACCGGCTTTGACGCCAGCAGGCAGAAAGACGACCAGGCGCGCGACCGCCACGAGCAAACGGACGCGGCGCCGGTGACGGAAACAATCGAGCGTTTCGAGCCGCGGATCGATCGTTTCGCCGCATTCATCCAGGACGAATGGAACCTCCGCCAGAATATCTCGGCCTATGTCGGCGCGCGCTGGGAAGGCGTGCAGACGGAAAGCAGCGGCACCAATGCCGATGG
This sequence comes from Massilia terrae, assembly GCF_024753145.1. GTDB lineage: Bacteria > Pseudomonadota > Gammaproteobacteria > Burkholderiales > Burkholderiaceae_D > Telluria > Telluria terrae. The sequence continues at coordinate 608,492 of NZ_JANUGU010000001.1, forward strand.
CGGCATCAGCTCGCGCAATCATGTATTGAGCCCGGTGGCGCAATTCCTCTATAAATTCCCGGACAAAAGTGGACGCCAGCTGCGCCTCGCGCTCACGCGCACTTACAAGGCGCCGACTCTGGACCAGCTGACCTCACGCCGCTACGAAGCGACCTTGAATACCCGATTCAGCCCGGATTCGAGCGGCAATCCGAACCTGAAGCCGGAGCTGGCCACCGGCATCGACGCGGGCTATGAACAGTTCTGGGAACAGGGCGGCATGGTCGCCATCAGCGTGACGCGCCGTGCGATAACCGACTACATCCGCACCGCGCTGGTCGTGGATCCAAATGGACGCTGGCTGAACCAGCCGCTCAACGACGGCGACGCGCTGGTGCATACGCTCGAAGCCGAAGTGAAAATGCCGCTCAAGTCGCTTATTCCGTCCGCGACCGGCGTCGACATGCGCGCGAGCGCGAGCCGCAACTGGTCGGAGGTGTCGACCGTGCCGGGGCCGAATAACCGGCTGGACGCACAGATGCCGCTGTCGGCCAATGTCGGCCTCGATTACAAGAGCGGGGATTTCGGTCTTGGCGCGACGCTCGTGTTCCAGAAGGGGAGCTGGGTGCAGGTGTCGGAAGCACAAAGCCAGCGCCAATTGACCCGCCGCGACCTGGATGCATACGCGTTGTGGAAGCTGGACCCGCGTTATCAGTTGCGCGTGTCGGTCGCGAATATCCTTGGTACGCCAGGCAGTTGGTATGAACGCTTGTACGCTGACGCTTCCGGCATATCGCGGCAGGCGCACGTCATGCCGGGGGCAATCCGGACCGGGGTGAATCTGGAAGCGAAATTCTGAAGAATCGCCCCAGTGTCACGAAGAAAGAACGTCGTCCTCGCGAAAGCGGGGATCTCATTTCTCATGCGTAGCCGCTGCGTTCGATAGAGCGATTGCGCTTGCAAAATGGGTTCCCGCCTCCGGGACAACGACGTTCTCTTGACTATTACGCCGCCTGGTCGAGCGCCGGATAATCGATATAACCCACCGGCCCCGGCGAATAAAAGGTCTGCGGATTCGGCACATTCAGCCGCGCATTGAACTTGAGCCGCTGCACCAGGTCCGGATTGGCGATGAACAGCCGTCCGAACGCCACCGCATCCGCATGCCCCGATTCGACCGCCTCGATCGCCATGTCGCGGGTGTAGCCGTTATTGGCGATATACGCGCCCTTGAAGGCCTTGCGCGCCCAGGCGAAATCAAAGCCCGGCAGATCGCGTGCGCCGCCGGTGGCGCCTTCGACGAAATGGATGAAGGCGATGCCGCGCTTGTTCAGTTCCTCGACCAGGTAGCCGAAGACCGCCTGCGGATTGCTGTCCGTGATGTCGTTCGACGGCGTAACCGGCGACAGGCGTATGCCGACCCGGCCCGCGCCGATTTCGGCCGCCACCGCATCCACCACCTCCAGCGCAAAGCGCGCACGGTTTTCCACCGAGCCGCCATATTCGTCGGTCCGCCGGTTGGCGCCATCGCGCATGAACTGGTCGATCAGGTAGCCATTCGCGCCGTGGATCTCGACACCGTCAAATCCGGCGCGAATCGCGTTGGCCGCGCCGCGGCGGTATTCGTCCACCACCTGCTTGATATCGGCCAGCGACAGCTCGCGCGGTTCCGGTGCTTCCACCTTGCCGCTGCGCGTGTACGCGACGATGTTCGGCTTGATCGCCGACGGGCCGATCGGCTGCGCACCGCCCGTCAGTTCCGGGTGCGTGATCCGGCCAACGTGCCAGATCTGCGCCACGATTTTCGAACCGGCCTCGTGCACAGCTTGCGTGATCGGCTTCCAGCCTTCCACCTGGGCATCGGAATAGATGCCGGGCGTTGCCATGTAGCCCTTGCCGATCGGCGAGACCTGGGTGCCTTCGCTGATGATCAGGCCGGCGTTGCTGCGCTGGCGATAGTATTCGATGTTCATCGGGCTGCCCGGGATGTCGCCGGCCGCTTCGTCGGCGCGGCTGCGGGTCAGCGGGGCCATCACGATGCGGTTGGCGATCTCGATGTCGCCGATGCGGGTCGGTTGAAACAGCTTGCTTGCGTCAGTCGTCATTTTTTTCCGTCCATTTCTCGTATCGAATTCGGTGCGGGTTCCCGGCAGCCGGGCTCGCCCATCATCAAATTATGGCTATTCCGTCCGTTCTTAAAGAGGGGTGTTCAGCGATATAATTTATTCCAAGGAGGAATGAATGGATCGCTTACGGATGATGGAAACCTTCGTGCGCGTGGTCGAGACCGGCAGTTTCTCGGCCGTCGCGCGCGAAACACTGACGACGCAGTCCGCGATCAGCAAGCGGATGCAGGCGCTGGAGGCCTATCTGGGCGCCAAGCTGCTGGTGCGCTCCACCCGCAGCCATTCGCTGACCGAAGCCGGCCGCCTGTACTACGAGCGCTGCCGGCAGATCCTGGATACGCTGGAAGAGGCGCGGGTCGAGGTCCATTCCACGGAACACGAGATTTCCGGCACGCTGAAGGTCGCCGCGCCGGTCTCTTTCGGCCGCCATCACATCGTGCCGCGCCTGGCCGGCTTTTACGAACGCTATCCGCGCATCAAGGTCGAACTGCAACTGGACGACAGCTTTGTCGATCTGGTGGCTTCCGGCGCCGACCTGGCCTTTCGTGTAGGCGAGTTGCGCGACAGCCGCCTGATCGCGCGCCGCATCGGCACCGCGCACCGTGCCGTGCTGGCTTCGCCGGCCTACCTTGAAAAATTCGGCGAACCGACGCATCCGCTCGAATTGCTGAAACATCGCTGTCTGGTCTACACCGGCCTCGTCAGCATCAATGAATGGACTTTTCGGCAGGATGACGGCGAAGACATCGTGGTGCGGGTCGACGGCAATTTCCGCTCGAACAGCTCCGAGGCGATCCGCCAGGCGGTGGTGGACGGCCTGGGCATCAGCTATTCCTTGGCGTGGATCTACGGCGACGACCTGCGCGCCGGCCGGCTCAAGCGCATCCTGACCCGCTACCGCCTGCCCACGCTGCCGCTGAACGTGGTGTTCCAGCCGGCACGGCGGCCATCGCTGAAGGTCCAGCATTTCGTGAATTATTTTGAGGAAGCGTTCAGCCAAGACCCGGACATCGCGGAGATGCTCACGCCAGCTGCCCGGATCAGCGGGTAACGCCCACCAGCTTGTGCACCAGCTCGGATGAAGTGGCGGCCGAGAACTTGCGCATCAGCTTGGCACGATGCATTTCGACCGTGCGCGGCGACAGGTCGGTCTCGCGAGCGATCAGCTTGCTGGTCTTGCCTTCGACCAGCAGCGCGGCGATCTCACGCTCGCGCGGCGTCAGCTCGGCCGTTACCGGGCGCTTCTCGCTGACATCCTCGAAGGTCCACACGCCCGCGCCCAGCGGCTCGGCCGGGTCCAGCGCACGGCCCGTCACGTGGCACCAGAACAGCTCGCCGCTGCCGCGGCGCATGATGCGTTCGTCCGAGTAGCGGCCCTTCGCGTTCATGATCGGAATGATGCGGTCGCCGGTGCGCAGGAACTCGTCCATGGTGGGGTAGAGCACCGAGAACGACTGCCCGTCGAGCTCCGGTTTCCGGTAGCCGAACATCGAGGCCAGCGCGTGGTTGCACGACTGGATCACACGGTTCACGGAGATGCACATGCCGACCGGGGCATGCTGGAAAATCATCTCATAATCAATGGCGTATGATGCGTTCATCTGATGTAAATCGCGTGTCCCCAGGGTTGTCGATGACCGGTATTTCTACGGTATTGTGCTTTGACCGGGCGTATTTTATGCTCAGATTTTACTCTGCGGTTAGCAAGAGCGTGCTGCTCAACTATTAAAGGGACGGGTATGAATAAAGTTTATCCTGACGCGGCATCGGCGCTCGCCGGTGTCGTGCAAGACGGCCAGACCATCGCCGTCGGCGGCTTCGGCCTGTGCGGCATTCCGGAGGCGCTGATCGAGGCGCTGCGCGATTCGGGCGTCAAGGGCCTGACTGCCATCTCCAACAATGCCGGCGTCGACGGCTTCGGCCTTGGCCAACTGCTCGAAACGCGCCAGATCAAAAAGATGATTTCGTCCTATGTGGGCGAGAACAAGGAATTCGCGCGCCAGTTCCTGGCGGGCGAACTCGAACTCGAATTCACTCCGCAGGGCACGCTGGCGGAAAAGCTGCGCGCCGGCGGCGCCGGCATTCCGGCCTTCTTCACCAAGACCGGCTACGGCACCATCGTCGCCGAGGGCAAGGAAACCCGCGAATTTGACGGCGAAATGTATGTGATGGAGCGCTCGCTGCTGCCGGACGTATCGCTGGTCAAGGCCTATATGGCCGACAAGGCGGGCAACCTGGTGTTCCGCAAGACCGCGCGCAATTTCAACCCGAACGTCGCCACCGCAGGCAAGGTCTGCATCGTGGAAGTCGAAAAGCTGGTCGAGATCGGCGAGATCGATCCGGACCAGGTGCACACCCCGAGCATCTTCGTGCACCGCATCGTTCACAACCCGAACCCGGAAAAGCGCATCGAGCAGCGCACCGTGCGTTCCAACTGACACCAGCTTTCGGAGAAAAACATGGCATGGACTCGTGATCAAATGGCCGCGCGCGCGGCCCAGGAATTGCAGGACGGTTTCTACGTCAACCTCGGCATCGGCTTGCCGACCCTGGTGGCTAACTACGTCCCGCCTGGTATTGAAGTGTTCCTGCAGTCCGAAAACGGCCTGCTTGGCATCGGCCCGTTCCCGACCGACGCCGAAATCGACGCCGACCTGATCAACGCCGGCAAGCAGACTGTGACCGCGCTGCCGGGCGCTGCCTACTTCAGCTCGGCCGATTCCTTCGGCATGATCCGCGGCGGCAAGATCAACCTGGCGATCCTTGGCGCCATGCAGGTGTCCCAGCAGGGCGACCTGGCCAACTGGATGATTCCGGGCAAGATGGTCAAGGGCATGGGTGGCGCGATGGACCTGGTGGCCGGCGTCAAGCGCGTGGTCGTGGTGATGGAGCACGTCGCCACCGCCAAGGATGGCAGCACCAGCCACAAGATCCTCAAGAAGTGCGACCTGCCGCTGACCGGCGTGGGCGTGGTGGATCGCATCATTACCGACCTGTGCGTGATCGACATCACCGACACCGGCCCGAAAGTGGTTGAACTGGCGCCGGGTGTGAGCAAGGAAGAAGTCGCCGAAAAGACTGGCTGCGAGCTGGACTTTACGGCTGTTTGAGCGACGAGAGCGGGCTCGGCCCGCCGCCGAAAGCAAAAACGCGCTGGCATTTTCCGCCTGCGCGTTTTCTTATTTGACTGACTGTCTCCGTTTTTTTAAGGTCTAGTTCAGCAGCCACTGGTAGGCCACCGGGACCCACATCTGGACTGCTTGGCCGTGGCTGGTCGCCGGCACGAAGCGGCATTGGGCGATCGCGTCGCGCGCCGAGGCATCCAGGCTGGGATACCCGCTCGAGCGTGTCACCTTTGCTTGCTCCACCTTCCCATTGGCGCCGACCAGGAACATGAGCGTCACGGTGCCTTCATGGCCGGCCTGCAGGTCCGCCTTCGGGTACATCGGCTTGGTGCAGGTGCTGAAATCGACGATGGGGCGCTGAGTCGCGGCCACCGGCAAACGGATCGGCGCCGGTGCGTTGTTCGCATACGCGGCGGCGCACAGCATCGCGATGCCCAGCAGCGGGACCAGCGAGGTCCAGCCGGCCGATGGCGTGTCCGGCCGCAGCAGGCGCCGGACGCGCGCCATCAGGTCGCCGCCGCTGGCCGCCTGCGCGAGCTGCTGGCGCGAGCCGAACTGGCGTTTTTCGAGTTCCGACAGGGCGCGCGCGAGGCGTTTCGGGTCGCCCAGTTGACGCGCCGCGATGTCGTCGGCGATCTGTTCGCGCTCGGCGCGGATACGGCCCGAGATCCACCACACGGCGGGGTGGTAGAACAGGATGGTCTCGACCAGGTTCTGTGCAAGGTTTACCAGGTAGTCGTGGCGCCTGATGTGCGCGATCTCGTGCGCGAGCAGGGCTTCGAGCAGCTCCGCCGGCATGCCGGAAACCAGCGATGCGGGCACCAGCACGACGGGGTGCCACCAGCCGGCGGTGACTGGGCTGGCCAGCGCTTCGACGATGCGAAGGCGCACAGGGCGCGCGATGCCCGCGTGCGCCGCCAGCTGGGTCAGGCGCGCCTGCCACGCGTGGCTGGTGCTGGTGCTCCGCGCGGACCGGTTGATCCACGCGAGGCCAAGCGCCATTCTCAGCGCGAGCGCCAGCACGCACGCTGCCCAGGCGGCGACCAGCATGGCCATGTTAGCCTGCAGCCAAGCCAGCATGTCGGCCCCGGTGGCGATATTCGCCAGACCGGCCACGTGTGCCGCGCCGGCCCGCGCGAAGGCGCCTGCCGCGGGCGTAACGAGGCGCTTCACCAGGCCCGACGCGGGCCACAGCAGGCATACCATCAAACCGCTGCACGCGGCCAGGTAGCGCAGCTGCGGCCTCGCACCGCGCAAGGCCGTGAGCCCGAGGGCGACCATGCAGCCCACCAGCGCACCCTGCCACACAAAATCGAGGAGAGTCCAGCCTATAGCCACCAACAGCTCGTTCATGGCCGGGCTCATTTCTCGTCATCCTTCAGCAGCTTTTCGATTTCGTCACGCTCCTTCTTCGAGATGCCGGTCTTGAGCGCGGCCAGCACCAGCGCCTTGGCCGAGCCGGCGAATGCACGCTGCATCAGGTCCTTGAGCAGGTTGGTCTGCAGCGAGTCCTGCGTGTAGACCGGTGCGTACACGTGCGAACGTCCGCTCTCGTCGCGCAGCAGCAGGCCCTTGCCGTGCATGATCTGCATGAGGCGCAGGACGGTGGCGTAGGTGACGTCCGGACGCTCCTGCTGCATCGCTTCATGCACCTGGCGTACCGTGGCCGAGCCAAGCGGCCACAGGGTCTGCAGGAGGTCGAGTTCAGCCGGTGTCGGCTTGGGGAGGGCGGGGGATTTGGCCATGGCGCAGGGCTCGCAAAATAAGTAAACGCGCGCCTAGAGTAGCTTGTCTAGATTTGGATGTCTAGCGCATTTCTTAACAAAATGTGCTTGCCGCAAGCACACCGCCGGGGATAGCATAGACATCATTGTCTACTTTGGGGCGATGTATGAAGCTGCGCGATTTCCGTATCGGCTGGCGCCTGCTGGCGCGGCAGCCCGGCTATTCGGCCGTGATTGTGCTTGGTCTGGCGGTGGGCTTCGCGGCCTGCTTCCTGCTGCTTGCGCTGGTGCGCTACGCCTTCACCTACAACGATGCGATCCCGGATGCCGGCCGGATCTGGCTCGTCAAGGAACGGGCCAATGTCCTCCCGCGTCCCGACTGGCAGCCCATCGCTACGCGCGACCTGGCGCGGACGGTGCGAGACAGCGGCCTGCCGGTGAGCGCCACCACGGCCAAGTCCTACGACGTGGCGGCGCAACTCGATTCGCGGCTCGTGCCGCTGACCGTGCAGGTGGCAGACGGCGACTACCTTGGTTTCTTCGGCATCCGCGCGCTGGAAGGCGACACCGCGGCGGCGCTGGCTCGTCCGGATGGCATCGCATTGAGCCGCGAGACTGCGACCAGACTGTTCGGCGATCCGCACGCGCTCGGCAAGGTGGTGCGCATCGCCGGCCAGCCCTACGAGGTGCGCGCGGTCCTGCCGGACCTCCCGGCCAACACCAGTGTCGACATCGATGCGCTGGTCGGCGCCGGCCAGCATTCATTCGCCGGCGGGGCGCCCAACATCTGGACGCGCGCCACGGTGTACGTGAAGACAGCGCCGGATTTCGAGCCCGGCGCACTGCAGGCGGTGCTGCAGGAAGCGATCAACCAGCGCGATGCAGCGCTTCCGCTGCGCCTGCGCCAGCTGGCCAAGGGCGGCCCGGTCAGCTCGATCGGGCTGGCCCGATTGTCCGATCTGTACTTTGATCCGGACCTGCTCGCGAGCCGCAGCGGCCGGCGCTACGGCAGCAGGAGCGGCGTGCTTGGGCTGGCGGCGCTGGCCGTGCTGATCCTCGCGCTGGCCACGGCCAATTACGTGAACCTCGCCGCGATCCGTACGGCGGCGCGGCGGCGCGAGATCGGCATGCGCAAGGCACTCGGCGTGAGTCCGGGGGCGCTGGCGCGCCAGTTCATGGCGGAGTCGCTGGTGGTGTCGATGGCGGCGACGGTGATCGGCCTCGCGCTCGCGTGGCTGGTGCTGCCGCTGTTCTCCACGCTTGTGAACCGGCCGCTCGCGGCGATGATGTCGACGCAGGCTTGCCTGCTGATGCTGGCAACGGGCGCCGCGACCGGCATGCTGGCCGGCCTGTATCCCTATGTGCTGGCACGGCGCTTGCCCGCGAGCGTCGCGCTGCAGGGACGCGGCAATGGCGAAACCGCGGCCGGTGCGCGGCTGCGGCGCGTACTGTCGGTGCTGCAGTTCGGCGTGGCCATCGCGCTGATTGCGGCGACGCTTGCGGTAGGCTGGCAGACCCGCTACGCAAGCCAGGCCGATCCGGGCTTCGATCCGGCGCATTTGCTGGTGGTGGCCGCGCCAGGCGGCGGCACGGCGCCGGCGGCGCAGGCCTTCCGTGACGACCTGGCGCGCTTGCCCGGTGTCGCGGGCGTCACGGTGTCGGACGAGGCGATCGGGCGCGATGGCATGAAATCGACTGTCGCGATCGAACGTCCGGGACAGGCGCCGGTGCAGCTCGAGTTCAAGGCGGTCGGTGCGAATTTCTTCAAGGTCTACGGAGTGCGGCCGCTGCTTGGCCGCCTGTTCGACGAGTCGCTGGACCGATCCGGCGCCGATAACGTCGTGCTCAACGCACGGGCTGCGCAGGCGCTGGGCTACGATTCGCCTGAGGCGGCGGTCGGCCAGGTGTTCGGCAAAAACTCACGCATCGTCGGCATCGTTCCCGAACTCCGCTTCCAGACCATGAAGCAGCAGCCCGGCCCGATCATGTTCCGGGTGAGAGAGGAGCTGAACGTGTTCACGGTGCGCGCCGCGGGCGACTTGGCGGCCGTGCGCAACGCGATCGAGTCCGCGTGGACGCGCCACTTCCCGAACGACCCGCCCGATATCGAATCGGCTGCGTCGATCTTCGCGCAGAACTACGACGAAGACCTGCGGCTGGCAAAGATCCTGGGCCTGGCCAGCATCGTGGCGACCACACTGGCGAGCTTCGGCATCTACGTTCTGGCCGCGTACAGCGTGGAGCGCCGCTCGCGCGAGATCGTGCTCCGCAAGCTGCACGGGGCGCGCGGGCGCGACATCTCGCGGCTGGTGGGGCGCGAGTTCGGGGTACTGGTGGCACTTGGCACATTGGCCGGGCTGCCGCTCGCCTGGCTCGGCATCGAACGCTACCTGGCCGGTTTTGTCGAACGCGCGCCGATGGGGCAGATGCCGCTCGTGCTTGCGTTCGCCCTGATCGCTGCCGTCGGCATCGCCGCTACCACGCGCCAGACCCTGCGTGCCGCGCGCATGTCGCCGGCGCTCGCCCTGAAAGACTGATTTTCAAAGAGGAGACCACATGCTGAAGAAGTCCATCCTGCTGCTCGCCTTCCTGTTCGTTCCGCTCGCCGCTTCGGCATCGCAGCTGCCGGAGTACCCGTTCATCCACATCACCGGAAGCGCGATGCAGTTCGTGCCGCCCGACCTGGGCGAGCTCGATTTCGAGATTGTCGCGACCAACGCCGATCCGGCGCAGGCGCGCGCCACGGTGGATGAACGGATCGCCCAGATCCAGGCGCTGGTGCAGGAGCAGGGCCTGCCAGCCGAAGACGTGATGCTGCGCGACGTCCGCCAGTCCATCAAGGAAGGCAGCCAGGTTTACGACGTGCGCTGCTCGGTTCACCTGAACGTGCGCGACCTGAGCAAGTGGCAGGCCATCGCCGGCGGCCTGGTCGGGATGGAAAACCTCGACAACTTCGCCACCGATTTTGCGCCGGCGGACAAGGAGCAGGTCGAGATGGAGCTGACCAACGCAGCGATCAAGGACGCGCGCAAGCACGCCGAAGCGATGGCGGCCGGATTTGGCCGCAAGCTCGGCCCCGTGACGGGCGTGTCCACGGGCGCGTTGAAGAACCTGAGCAATGCCATGGGGTTGTTCGCCTCGGACTTCACGAACCGTTCGCGCGCCGGCAGCCCCAAGCGCATGGAAAAGCCCAATATCGCCAGCGTCGCCGCGCTGCGCTTTGCGGTGCAGGTCGACGTCATCTTCCGCATCAAATAAAAAAGCCGGGCGAACCCGGCTTGTTGCTGTGCGGCTGGAAGAACGATCAGGCAGCTTCCTTGACCGGATACATTTCCTTGTCTTCTTCCAGATGGCTCGGATGCTTCAGCTCGCGCTGCAGCGTCTCGTGGTCGAGTTCACCCTCCCACTTCGACACCACGATCGAGGCCACGCCGTTGCCGCAGATATTGGTCAGTGCGCGGCATTCGCTCATGAACTTGTCGATACCGAGGATCAGCGCCATGCCGGCCACCGGGATGGTCGGGACCACGGCCAGCGTTGCGGCCAGGGTGATGAAGCCGGCGCCGGTGATGCCCGATGCGCCTTTCGAGGTCAGCATCGCGACCACGAGGATGGTCAGGGTCTGGGTCAGCGTCAGCGGGGTGTTGGTGGCCTGGGCGATGAACAGGGCGGCCATCGTCATGTAGATGTTGGTGCCGTCCAGGTTGAACGAGTAGCCGGTCGGGACCACCAGGCCCACCACCGATTTCGAGCAGCCCAGCTTTTCCATCTTGCGCATCAGCGAAGGCAGCGCCGATTCCGACGAGCTGGTGCCCAGCACGATCAGCAGTTCTTCGCGGATGTACGACAGGTAGCGGAAGATGTTGAAGCCGGTGAAGTAACCGACGGTGCCCAGTACGAGCACGACAAACAGGAAGGAGGTCAGGTAGAAGGTGCCGACCAGCTTGGCCAGCGGCAGCAGGGCGGCGACGCCGTATTTGCCGATGGTGAAGGCCATCGCGCCGAATGCGCCGATCGGGGCCGCTTTCATGACGATGCCAACCACGCCGAAGATCACGTGCGACAGGTCGTCGATGAAGCGGGCGATGGGGCGGCCGCGCTCGCCGAGCATGGACAGCGCGAAGCCGAACAGGATCGCGATCAGCAGCACTTGCAGGATGTCGCCCTTGGCGAAAGCATCGACGAAGGTGCTCGGGATGATGTTCATCAGGAAGTCGACGGTCGACAGCGAATGAGTCTTGGCCGTGTATTCGGCGATCGACTTGGTGTCGAGGGTGGTCGGATCGACGTTGAAGCCCGCGCCCGGCTGGACCAGGTGGGCCACGATCAGGCCGATCAGGAGTGCGAAAGTGGAGATGATCTCAAAGTACAGCAGCGCCTTGCCGCCGACGCGGCCGACTTTCTTCATGTCCTGCATGCCCGCGATGCCGGACACGACGGTACAGAAGATGACCGGGGCGATGATCATCTTGATCAGTTTGATGAAGCCGTCTCCCAATGGCTTCATCTTGGCCGCGAGGCCAGGGTCGTACACGGCCAGCAGGATGCCCACGATGATCGCGAACAGCACCTGGACGTACAGGACTTTATAGATTGGCTTTTTCATGTCAGCTCTTCAGGCGAATTGTTGATTACGCCATGATCCATGAATAGTTGAGGGCGGGCTATTGTGGAAAACCCGCAGACCATCGTACGCCTGACTTTTCGTGGCCCGCGCGCGATTGCTTGGAAGAAAGTGCTACTTTCCTCAGGATGCTCGGCTTTGGGCATTGCTGCTACCATGGATGCACTCGTCGGCCCACGACCGTGCCGCCACTTTGGATGGTCGGGCTGGTGGCCGACGCCGCTTCGGAGCGTCTAATGGCTGATACGACCGGGTCGCCCACCGCGTGGGTACTTGCCGGAGGCGGAAGTTTCGGCGCAATCCAGGTCGGCATGCTGCAGGCGCTCGTCGCGTACGGCCTGGTTCCGGACCTGGTGGTGGGCTCTTCCGTGGGGGCGATCAATGGCGCCTATTTTGCCGGGGCGCCCGACGCGGATGGCCTGGCACGGCTGGCCGCCATTTGGTGCGGCATGCGCCGCAGCACGGTGTTTCCGCTCGCATGGGGCAGCCTGCTGCGGCTGAAGAACGGTGACGGCTCCACGGTCGACCCGTCCGGGCTGAGCGGCCTGCTCGAGCGATGCCTGCCGTACCAGGCCCTGGAGGACGCACGCATTGCGGTGCACATGGTCGCCACCAACCAGCTCGGCGGCGGCACCGTGACGATTTCGCGCGGCCCGGTCGTCGAGGCCGTGCTCGCAAGCTGCGCCATTCCCGCAGTATTCCCGCCGGTGCGCATCGGTGAGCACTTCCTGATCGACGGAGCGATCGCGAGCAACACGCCGATCAGCGTGGCCCTCGAACTCGGGGCGCGGCGAATGATCGTGCTACCCACGGGATTCGCCTGCGCCCTCGAGGCGCCGCCGCGCGGCGCCATCGCCAGCATCCTGCACGCCGTCACCCTGGTCATCGCACACCAGCTGGCCAGCGAGTTCGAACGCTGCCAGGGGCTGGCGCAGATCATCATGGTGCCGCCGCTGTGCCCCCTGGCGGCATCACCATACGATTTCTCCCACGCCGCGGACCTCATCCAGCGCGCGGCCGACCAGACGCGGCGCTGGCTCGACAAGGGGGGACTCACCCGCTCGCAGGTGGCGCCGGCGCTGCTGGCGCACAGCCATTGACATCTTGGCGGCGCGCGTCGGCTGCGCAGCCCGCTGGAGGCGATTCAGGGCTGAGGCGTCGGGCGACGATAGACCGAGCCCCCCTTCATCACAAAGCTGACCTTGCGCAGCGCTTCGATATTGGCGGTCGGATCGCCCTCGACGGCCACCACGTCGGCCAGCATGCCTTGCTTGAGCTGACCCAGGTCCTTCGACTTGTCCAGGATCTGCGCCGCCACTGCCGTGGCCGCGCGCAGCGCCTCGGTCGGCGTCATGCCCAGCTTGACCATCCATTCCAGCTCGCGGTAGTTGGTGCCGTGGGCGAATACCCCGACGTCGCTGCCGCTGCCGATGGTTACGCCCAGTTTGCGCGCCAGCTGGAACGCGTGCATCGCCTGCTGCATGCCGGCCGTCGGCGTGCCGCCGCGCGTGTAGTGCTGGAAGTATTCGCCGATTGCCTCGGGCGCCGTCAGCGTCGGTACGTAAGCGGTGCGATGCTCGACCATCAGCTTGAACGTGGCCTCGGACGCGCCGTAGCCATGTTCGATCGTGTCGACGCCCGCCAGCACGGCCATGCGGATCGCATCGTCCGACGCCGCATGCGCCGCCACCTTGCGCCCGGTGACGTGGGCCGCGTTGACCATCGCTTTCATCTCGTCCAGCGTGAAGGTCGGCCGCGTGCTGCCGTCCACGCCGGTGCGGTAGTCGGCGTAGAACTTGATCCAGTCCGCGCCGTGCGAGGACTGTTCGCGCACCGCCTTCACGCATTCGTCCACGCCGGTGCACTGCTGGGCGCCGTAGGGCAGGTCCATGTCCGGGCGATAGTTGCGCTCGGCCGGACCGTAGCTGAAGCTGGCGACGATGGCGCGGGTGGCGACGAACAGGCGCGGACCCGGCAGCACGTCCTCGTTGATGGCGCGCTTGATGCCGACGTCATCGTAGGCCGCGCCTTCGGTACCGAGGTCGCGCAGGGTGGTGAATCCGGCCTGCAGCGTGTCGGCGGCGTGGCGCGCGGCCAGCATGGTGCGATAGGACGGCGCTTCCTTGATCACCTGGTCGTCCCAGGTCACTTCGTTGTAAGGGTGGAGCAGGACGTGCGAGTGCAGGTCCATCAGGCCGGGAATCAACGTGCGGCCGGGCAGGTTGACGCGCTCGACGTCGGCCGGGACGCTGATCTTGTCGGCCGGGCCGACGGCCTGGATGCGGTCCTGCGACACCAGCACTGCCCATCCGGCATGCGGCGCGCCTTCGCCGGTCCAGACACGGTCGGCGGTCAGCAGTACTGGACGTTTGTCGGCAGCGTGCGCGGCACAAGCCAGCAGCGCGAGTGTGGTCAGAGCGAGTTTCTTGGCCCAGGTCCGCATTGTCGTCCCTTTAAAAGTTGTTATAACGAAATAATAGCGGACGGGCAGGAGGGTGTCTGTAATGACGTCGGGCGAATGAAGCGGTCGTGGCTGGTCAATGCGATGGCCAGGGATTTGCAGCCGCGTCCGCTTTAGCTTCAGCGTCGCTGTGCGACTCAGCATCGTGTCGCGAGAACGTGTAGTGCTCCCGGTATGCCAAGTCAAGTACGTAGGCGGCCGCACGATGTGCAAGGGCAGGCACCAGCCCGAAGCGCTGCTGATAGTATAGGTCGAGCGCCCGCTCCGCGAGGGGATACTGGCGCCGGATTGCAGTTAGCAATTGACGATTACCCGGGCGTTCCGTAGCCCATTTGTCCAGCGCCGCGTCGATTTGTTTGCGGGTGTTGTACACGCCGCGTCGCGACGCGACCGCCCACGGGCGCAGGGCCGCGTTGCCCCATGTGTGTGCGGCTGCCTGGCGCAAAAGGGCGGTCGAATGCAGGCTGCCGTCGTATCGTCCGCTGCCCATGGTCTGGTCCAGTAAATGCTCCAGCTCGCGCACGGGATGCGGCAACAGGTAGACAGTACGCTTGCCCGCTGGGTGGAACTGAATCGAGCACGCCTCCCGCAAGGTATCCGCTGCTGGCACCCATATCTTCCAGGAGTCGAGCGGCTCCTCGCTGTTGCCGAAGGAGAGCGCCCAGACCCCTTGCTGCGTGCCGGTGCGGTAGATGCGTGGGGTTACCGCTGCATCAGCAACGATCGAGCGTACCTGCGCATCCGGCGGTGATTGCCAGTTGCGCAGAACTGCTGCAGGCGGGGCAGCCGAATCGGCGACATAGAGTTCGTACCGGTCTTCCCGCCAAGGATGTCCGCGCACCATCAGGGCCAGACGGTAACCGTCGATCAAGCGCTTGCCCCAGTACAGCTTGCGGGGGAAGGGAGGCGTCGAGTCCAGTTCATCGAATGCCGATGAGTCTGCAACTACTTCGTCACCTTCGTTGGCAGACTGAAGCAACACTTTCGAAGGAAAGCGATCGGGTATCGTATGCAGGTCAAAAACAAAGTACTCCCTGGAATGGAACGCCAGCTTCGCCAGGGTCATCGCCTGGGAGCATTCGGTACGGGTCCCGCCAATCAGTCTCGGCCAGTCCGGGGCGCGTGCGAACGCGGTCTGGCCTGCGAGCAGCAGGGGCGCGAGAAATCCGCAGCGGAGAAAGGTTTGCATGGATGCTCATGCTTGAAAGTTGCTAATAAGCATCAGCATACCAGCGGGGTGTGCGACTAAAATACTCACTTTTCCACAGTGGCGCGGGTACTTCGTGCTTCGATGTGCGGGTCGTGCGGATGGCACCAACTGAGCGCCTTGAGGGAGTACGTGCTGCCGCCCAGGTCTCTTATGTCGAGAGTGGCTTCGAGGGGTTTCGCGTAGGATTGCAGGGGATAGTGTCCTTGCTGGACAGGTACATCGAACTGGACCCGTATTCTCGCCTCGCGGACCCGGTCGTGCGGCATCCCTAGTCCACGCAGCAGTCTGGCAAACATGCGCGAGTAAGTATGGATCATTGCCGCGAACTGGGCATCCGCTGGAATCAGCTGGCCGCTCAGGAGATCGAGCTCGACGGTATTGGTGGCATGGCTGAGCGCATGAGCATACAGCTTGCCGAGTGCCCAATATCCTTCCAGGTCGTTGTTACGGCTGACGAAGGAGATAAGCACGCCGTTTCCAACTGATTTCAGTCTCTTCCGGCGTGGCATGATCGCATTGCTCCCGGCCTGACGCTTATCTTTGCTCGGGCGGAATGGCCTTGATCGTCGCAGCGAAGGCCGCATGTTCGGCCGGATCCACGGGGCGATACGTCACTTTGGAACTGGCCGGATCGCTCCCAAGGAAATTGTTCCGCCTCCAGTTTCTCGACGGTCGAACCGGCCTTTGGGTAAAACCTCCGCCGCAGTTTGGGCAAACGTTCTTCAATACGCTATCGACGCAGTCTGCGCAGAAGGTGCATTCGTAACTGCAAATGTGAGCATCCAAGGCATCTGGTGGCAGTGCCTTGTTGCAGTTTTCACAGGTTGGGCGAAGTTCGAGCATAGGTTCAGGACTTGTGGCGTTGCTTATGTATCTCGACTGGGAGCACGCAAAGCGAAGTGGCCGCAAGCGCCGCGAACAAGCTCACGAACAGGCCCACAACGGAGAGTCGATGCTCCCGCAAGTATTGGGAAATGGCGCTGGCGACGACAGCAGCTGCAATCCCGAACCAAGACCGATTTAACACACTGGCAAGCGCGGTCTTGAGCATACTTACTGCGCCGCCCAGCCGCCATCCATATTCCACGCCACACCGCGCACCTGGTCCGCGGCCGGGCTGCAGAAGAACACGGCCAGCGCGCCCAGCTCTTCCGGCGTGACGAACTCGCCCGAGGGCTGCTTCTCCGACAGCAGCGCTTTCTTGGCTTGCTCAACGCTGGTGCCTTCGCGCGCGGCACGGTCGTCCACCTGCTTCTGGACCAGCGGGGTCAGTACCCAGCCCGGGCAGATCGCGTTGCAGGTCACGCCGCTGTGCGCGTTCTCCAGCGCGGTGACCTTGGTGAAGCCGACGATGCCATGCTTGGCCGCGACATAGGCCGACTTGCCCGCCGAGCCGACCAGCCCGTGCACCGAGGCGATATTGATGACCCGGCCCCAGTTCTTCTTCTTCATGCCGGGCAGCGCCAGGCGCGTGGTGTGGAAGGCCGAGGACAGGTTGATCGCGATGATCGCATCCCAGCGGTCGACCGGGAAGTCCTCGACGTTGGCCACGTGCTGGATGCCGGCGTTATTGACCAGCACATCGACGCCGCCGAAACGCTCGTCCGCGAACTTCATCATCGCCTCGATCTCGGCCGGCTTGGACATGTCGGCATTGTGGTAAGCCGTCTTGATCCCAAATTCCTGTGCCACGCCGTTGTGCAGGGCCTCGATCTGCCCGGCGTCGCCGAAGCCGTTGAACAGGATATTGGCGCCCTGCGCCGCCAGTGAACGGGCGATGCCGAGGCCGATGCCCGAGGTCGAGCCGGTTACAAGCGCGGTCTTACCGTTTAACATCTTCGAAGTCATGAGTATCCTCGTGTAAGAGTGATCAGGTGGGATGTCGCAGAATTGGTAGAATTCTAATCGCATCGCCCGCTAAAATGTCGGGCTGCCATCGGCGCAGGATTAAATTTTGTATGGAGAGGTCATGAGCGAAGCCAGGATCAAGAGCGTGCAGTGCAGTTCGCCCGCCGGCTTGCATCGCATGGCCTACAAGGAATGGGGCGACCCGGGCAACCCGCGCGTGCTGGTGTGCGTGCATGGCGTGACCCGCGTGTCGGACGATTTCGACCAGCTGGCGCGCGCCCTGTGCGGAGACTACCGCGTGGTGTGCCCGGACGTGGTCGGCCGCGGCCGTTCCGAGCGCCTGCGCGATCCGAGCCACTACACGGTGCCGCAATATGTCGCCGACATGGTTACCCTGATCGCCCGCGTCACCGCGAACAGCGATGACGAGGCCGTGCACTGGGTCGGTACCTCGATGGGGGGGCTGATCGGCATGGTGCTGGCTTCGCTGAAGGGTACGCCGATCCGCAAGATGGTCTTGAACGATATCGGCCCGGTGCTCGATCCGGTCGCCATGGCCCGCATCGGCGAATACATCGGCGAGGACCTGCGCTTCCCCAGCTTCGAGCAGGGCGCGGCTTACGTGCGCGAGGTGTCGGCCTCGTTCGGTCCGCACACCGACGAACAGTGGCGCAAGCTGGCCAGCGACGTGCTGCGCCGGCAGGAGGATGGCGCGTGGGTGCGCCATTACGACCTCGGGCTGGCAGTGCCGTTCCAGGCGATCACGCCCGAAGTGGCCAAGGCGTCCGAGGACTCGCTGTGGGCGGCCTGGGATGCGATCGAATGCCCGACGCTGCTGCTGCGTGGCGAGCTGTCCGACCTGTTGTCGCGCGAGACCGCGGCGCAGATGGCGGGGCGCGGCCCGCACCCGAAAGTAGTAGAGATTCCCGGCGTCGGCCACGCGCCGACCCTGATGCACGATGCGCAGATCGCGATCGTGCGCGACTTTTTAACCGGCCCAGTGCCGTCACATTTATAACGAGAAACCATGGAAATCAAACGACTTCACGTTGGCAAGCGCCTGTCCGAAACCGCGATCCACAACGAGACCGTCTACCTGGCCGGCCAGATCGCCGACGACACCACCCAGGACATCGAAGGCCAGACGCGCGAGGTGCTGGGCCACGTCGACCGCCTGCTGACCGAGGCGGGCAGCGACAAGACCTGCATCCTCATGTGCCAGATCTTCATCGCCGACATGGCCCACTTCCCCGGCATGAACGCCGTGTGGGACGAATGGGTCGCACAAGGCCACACGCCCCCGCGCGCCACGGTCGAAGCCAAGCTGGCCAATCCCGCATGCCTGGTGGAGATCGTGGTCACCGCCGCACTGCGCTGAGAGAACCGTTTATATGGTTTCAACCGTCGCGCTGGGCGACGCCGCCACCCAACTGATCCAGGGCCTGCGCCCCGAGGATGAGTCGCGCGTGCGCGCCGCGCTGGAGTACGCGCAAGAGTCCTACGGCGAGCGCCTCGCCACTTCCGGCCAGAACGCGTTCGAGTTTTCGCTCGGCGTGGCGGGTACGCTCGCCTTCCTGCGCGCGGACGCGGAAACGCGCATCGCCGGCCTGCTGTTCGAAGTGGCGCTGATCGAGCCGGCGGTCGCCGAAAGCCTGGGCGAGCGCTTCGGCACCGAGGTCGCGGACCTGGTGCTGGGCGTGCACCAGCTGATCCGCCTGCGCGACCTGACCGCCGCGCAGCAGCAGCCGGTCGGGCGCGGCAAGAACGCCAAGGAGCAGGCCGTGGCGCAGGTCGAGACCTTGCGCAAGATGCTGCTCGGGATGGCGTCCGACATGCGCGTGGTGCTGGTGCGCCTTGCTTCATGCGCGACCACGCTGCGCTATTTCGCCGACCAGAAGCGCTTCGACGAGGTCACCCACGCCTACGGCCGCGAGGTGCTGGACCTGTACGCGCCGCTGGCCAACCGCCTGGGCATCTGGCAGCTCAAGTGGGAGCTGGAAGACCTGTCGTTCCGCTTCATCGAGCCCGAGACCTACAAGCGCATCGCCAAGATGCTCGAAGAGAAGCGCATGGCGCGCGAGGGCTTCGTGCAGGGCTCGATCGACCGCCTGGAGCATGAGCTGAAGGCGGCCGGCATCAAGGCCGAGGTCAGCGGACGGCCCAAGCACATCTACAGTATCTGGAACAAGATGCGCGGCAAGGAGCTCGACTTCTCGGAGCTGTATGACGTGCGCGCCTTCCGTGTCATCGTGGCGGACGTGAAGACCTGCTACACGGTGCTCGGCCTGGTGCACAACATCTGGACGCCGATCCCGAGCGAATTCGACGACTACATCGCCAAGCCCAAGGCCAACGGCTATCAGTCGCTGCACACGGTGGTCACCGCCGAGGACGGGCGGCCGCTGGAGGTGCAGATCCGCACCCAGGAGATGCACAACTTCGCCGAGTACGGCATCGCCGCGCACTGGCGCTACAAGGAAGAAGGCGGCTCCAACTTCAAGAGCCAGAAGTACGACGAGAAGATCGCCTGGCTGCGCCAGCTGCTGGCGTGGAAAAACGACGTGGCCGACAACGTGGCCGAGCACGAGGACCAGCAGCGCGAGTGGGTCGAGAAGCTGAAGGCGACCACGCTGGATGACCGCATCTTCGTGCTGACGCCACAGGCGCGTGTGCTGGAACTGCCGGTGGGCGCGACGCCGATCGACTTCGCCTATCACCTGCACAGCGAGATCGGCCACCGCTGCCGCGGGGCCAAGATCGACGGCGTGATGGTGCCACTGAATACGCCGCTCAAGAACGGCCAGACCTGCGAGATCATCACCGCCAAGGGCCAGGCCGGCAATGCAGGGCCGTCACGCGACTGGCTCAGCCCCGGCTATGCGGCCAGCAACCGCACTCGCACCAAGATCCGCGCCTGGTTCCACGCGATGGACCTGGCCGCGACGCTGGCGCAGGGCCGGGCGATGGTCGAGAAGTCGCTGCAGCGCGAGGGCAAGACCGCGGTCAACCTGGAAGCGCTGGCGCACAAGCTGGGCTTTGCCAAGCTGGACGACCTGTTCGTCGAAGTCGGCAAGGACAAATTCAGCCTGCGCCAGGTCGAGGCCGCGCTGCACGACCAGCCGGAAGCCGCGCCTGTAGTGGAGGACGCGGCGGTCGTCAACAAGAGCCGTTCGTCGAGCGTGGAGCAGGGCGCCAAGTCGGGCGTGCTGGTGGTCGGCACCGAGGGCCTGATGACGCAGCTGGCGCGCTGCTGCAAGCCGGCGCCGCCGGATCCCATCGTCGGTTTCGTCACGCGCGGGAAGGGTGTGTCGATCCACCGCACCACCTGCAAGAACTTCGGCGAGATGAGCGCCAAGAATCCGGAGCGCGTGCTACAGACCGCGTGGGGTGCAGCGGAATCGGACACGGTCTACCCGGTGGACCTGTTCATCATGGCCGGTGACCGCCAGGGCCTGCTGCGCGATATCTCGGAGGTTTTCTCGCGCGAGAAGATCAACGTGATCGGGGTGAACACGCAAAGCTCGAAAGGGCAGGCGCGCATGGTCTTCACGGCGGAGATCGCGTCGACCGGGCAACTGCAGAAGGCGCTGGCGGCGATCGGCGAGGTGCCGGGGGTGAGCCAGGCGCGCAGGCAGTAAGCCGCGGGTCGGGTAACTCAGTATGGGTTCCGGCCTGCGCCGGAACGACGGAGCTATCTTTAGCTACTAATCTAAGAACCGTCGTCCCGGCGCACGCCGGGACCCATGCTGAGCGTGCATCTCCGCGCCCCAATACGATACATTTCGAGCCCCTACCCACCAAAAAATGTATCATTTGGCAATGCGTAGCTCATCCGTCCTGCACACCAACCCGAGCCTGTGGGGCCTGCGCGCCCTTCGCTACCTGCGCAGCTGGTGGTACATGATCCATCTCGGCGCGGTCGCGCTGGTGATGGCGTTCAGCCCATCGACCTGGAGCCGCGCTACCCGCCTGTCCACCTCGCGCTACATTTACGCCGCGACCTGGCAGGTGCTCCCGTGGTTCACCATGTTGACCGCGCTGATCGGCCTGGTCGTGATTCGCATCGTGCTGGTCACCGCGCGCAGCTACGGCCTGTCGCACTTCGCGCTCGAGATGGTGGTGCGCGTGCTGGTGCTCGAACTGCTGCCGCTGTCGGCCGCGATGTTCGCCGCGCTGCGGGCCAGCATGGCCTTCGACTCCGCCGCGCTCGGCCTCGCGCGCCGCGGCGTCCCCACCGAATCGGTCAGCGCCGAAGCACTGCGCCAGTTGCGGCGAGACTTGGTGCCGCAAGTACTGGCCAACGCCTTCGCGGTCCTGAGCCTGGCCGCAACCAGCGGGACCGTCGTGCTGCTGCTCGCCTACGTTAATGTCTACGGCCTGTCGCCGTGGGGCCTGACGGAATACACCCGCACGGTCGGCCGCATCTTCGAGCCGATCGTCGCCATCGGCTTCGCGCTCAAGACCCTGCTGTTCGGACTGGCCGTGGCGCTGGTGCCGACCGCCGCCATCCTCGAACTGCAGCGCTATCCGCGCCGCCTGTTGACCCAAGTGCAGCCGGGCGCCCTGCGGCTGCTGTTCGTGCTGCTCCTGATCGAGGCCGCATCACTTGCCATCAAATACATCTGATACCGCCATGACCGACCAAAATCCCGACGAACCGGCCCACGTGGAAGCGAAAGCGGCGATCCTGCTGCTGCTGATCGGCGCTCTCGTTGTCGCTTTCGTGGTGTACGTGATGTACGCGCGTGGCGTGTTCGAGCCGACCCAGCGCCTGATCCTGGAGACCGACAACTCGGAAGGCGTCGCGCCGGGCATGGACCTGACCTTCGCCGGCTTCCCGATCGGGCGCGTGAGCCAGGTCGGGCTGGGCGCCAACGGCCAGGTGTCGATCTTTGTTGACGTGCCGCGCAAGGATGCCAAGTGGCTGCGCGTGTCGAGCGTGTTTACCCTCGAACGCAGCCTGGTCGGCGAGACCCGCCTGCGCGCCTTCAGCGGCGTGCTGACCGATCCGCCGCTGCCACCGGATTCTGCGCGCACGCTGCTGCGCGGCGACGTCAGCGAGCAGATCCCGCGCATGGTCGCGAGCGCCCGCGAGCTGCTCGAGAATATGGTAAGCCTGACCGCGTCCGGCTCGCACATCGATACCACGCTGGGCAACGTCGAGACGATCAGCAACCGCATGGCTGGCCGCTACGGGCTGTTGGGTGCGCTAGGGGGCGACGCCGAGGCCCAGAAGCTGCTGCAGACGCTGGACCGCGTCAACGCGCTGATCGCCAAGGCCGACCAGCGCGTGTTCGGCAAGGACGGCGTGGTGGACGACTCGCAGGCCGCGATCCGGCAGCTGAACGGCCTGCTGATGGATGCGCGGGTCACCCTGCAGAAGGCCGATGCGGTGCTGGTCGAGGCGCAGGGCGTGGCCGCCAACGCGAAGAGCGCCACCAACGACCTGGGCACGCTGCGCGGCGAAGTCGAGGCCAGCCTGCGCAAGGTGAACCGGCTGGTCGACGAGATCAACCGCAAATGGCCCTTTGCACACAGCACGGAGATCAAGCTGCCATGAAGCGCATCCTCATCCTCGCGGCGCTGGCCTTGGCAGGCTGCGCCAGCAAGCCGGTGCCGCCGGCGTGGCAGACCAATGCGCAGGACGCCACCGGCGCTTTCACGGACGCCTACCTGTCTGGCGACACGCGTGTCGCCGACGCGGAGTACGCGCGGGCGCGGCTCGCGACCAGCAGCACCGGCCGGCCGGACGCGGTCGCGCAGATCGAGCTGGTGCGCTGCGCTGCGCAGGCGGCCAGCCTGGTATTTGAAGGCTGCCCCGGATTCGCCGCGCTGGCCGATGGCGCGACACCGGCGCAGCGCGCCTACGCCGCCTACATCGACGGCCGCTGGCAGGACGCGAAGCCGGAGCTGCTGCCCGAGCAGCATGCCGCCGTGGTGCGTGGCGGCGCGGTGGCCGCGGTCACGGATCCGCTGGCGCGCCTGGTCGCCGCCGGCGCTGCGTTCAAGGCCCAGCGTCTGCCGCCGGAGGGCATTGCCGCCGCCATCGATGCGGCGTCCGCGCAGGGCTGGCGCCGTCCGCTGCTGACCTGGCTCGGCGTGGCGGAGAAGCGTGCGCAGGCGGTCGGCAATGCGGCCGAGGCGGAGCAGATCCGGCGGCGGATTGCGCTGGCGTCATCGACGAAATAGCCGACTGTGCTGGCTGTCCCGGCGGCAAATTGTTGCGGGGGCTCAAGAGTTGGGCAGGGGATTTGGCATCAAATGCTATATCCTTCCCCTTGCGCCGCTCCCTCATGCCCCCGCTTGCCTCGCTTTTCGCTGCCCACTTCACCCAAGACACGCGACTGCTGCGCCTGACCACGCCGCTGGGGGACGACGTCCTGCTGGCGGAAAGCGTTCACGGCGAAGAATCTATCGGGAACGGTTACCGGTTCTTGATCACGGCCCTGTCGCTCGATGCGGGAATTTCGCTGCGTTCGCTGCTCGGGCAGCCGGTCTCGCTGGAGCTGCGGACTGTCGAACGTGGCGTGTGGCGGCCATTTCACGGCCATGTAAGCTCGGCTGAAATCAAGGGCGCGAACGGCGGATTCGCGCGCTATGCCTTGACACTGGAGCCGTGGACCGCGTTTCTCGCCCATGGCCGGGATAGCCGGATTTTCCAGGACAAGACAGTCCTCGACATCCTCGACACCGTGTTCAGCGGCTGGCAAGGGCAGGGCAGGCTGGCACCGGAATGGCGACTCGACGTCGCCGACCGCAGCGTCTATCCGGTTCGCAGCCTGACAACGCAATATCAGGAATCCGACCTCGCATTTTCCGAGCGGCTGATGAGCGAGGAGGGGCTTTTCTACTTTTTCGAGCATGAGCGGGACGCGCACCGGCTGGTGATCGCCGACCACAATGGCGCGTTCGCGGCGAATGCGCAGGCTGCGGTGCGCTTCACCCAGCCGGGCGCGGTGATGAAGGAAGACAGCATGGACCGCTGGCGCCGCGAAGTGCGCTTGCAGACCAACGCGGTCGAGCTGTCCAGCTGGGATTACCGGACACGTGGAGTGCGGCCGGTTTCCTGCGCGAGTCCTTCCGATATCCAGCTGGTTTGCCGCGATGTGCCGGGGCAGTACGCGTACGCGAACCGCCAGCACGGCGAGCGCATGGCCGAGCGCCAGCTGCAAGCGATCGAGGTGCGCTGCGAGACCTTCACCGGCGCGGGCACCGTGCGCACGCTCGCGCCGGGAACGACGTTCCGGCTCGACGGGCATGCGGTGGCGGATCGGGAGCCGGACGGCGAAAGGACATTCCTCGTCACGCGCGTCTCACACCTCATGCACAACAACCTGAGCGCGGAACTGAAAGGAGCGGTCGTCGAGCGCCTTGGCGATACCACCGCCGGGCTGGGCGAGCGCGCGCTGTATCGGAACCGGATCGATGCGATTCGTTCGACGGTGCCGTATCGATCTGGAGGTCCGATGCGTCCGCGTCCGACTGTGCGCGGGCAGCAGACAGCGGTGGTGGTCGGGCCACCCGGCGCGGCGATCCATACGGACCGTGACCATCGCGTGAAGGTCCAGTTCCACTGGCAGCGCGGCGCCGGCAACCAGCCGAGTCACAACCGGCTGAGCCATCCCAATCCCGAAGGGCAAACCGGCGCGCCCGGCGACGATAGCGCCGGCACGTGGGTGCGCGTGGCGACGCCGCTGGCGCCGATCGCCGGTGCGAACTGGGGCAGCCATGCGCTGCCGCGCGTCGGACAAGAGGTGCTGGTTGATTTCATGGACGGTGACATCGACCGGCCGGTGATCATCGGCAGCGTGTACAACGGCTGCGGTGAAATGGACGCGCAGTTCAACAAGATCAGTCATGGCGCGGGAGCCGCAACCGGCAATGCGCCGATGTGGTTTCCGGGCGAGACCGATGGGCACGCTCATCCGGCGGCGCTCTCCGGGATCAAGAGCCAAGCCATGCAAGCGAGCCAGGACGGCAGCGGCGCCTACAGCCAGCTGGTGTTCGACGACACGGCGGGGCAGGCGCGCTTATCCCTGCAGCGTCACGCGGCCGCGCATAAGGGCACGGACGAATTGAACCTGGGCTGCCTGCGGCATCAGGCCGATAACCAGTTGCTGCAGCCGGCCGGCTTCGGCGCCGAATTTAAATCCGAGCACAGCGTTGCGCTGCGTGCGGGGCAGGGGATGCTGTTGTCTGCGGATGTGCATGGCGATCAAATGGACTCTCGCGCTGCAAGCGAACAGATCGCCGCAAGACGAGCGATGCAGCGGACTTACGCTGAAACTGCCGCAACGCATAATGCCAAGTTGCCTGGCGAGGTGCTCGACAATGGCGAGGTCGCGGTTGTAGCAAAGCTAGGCGCTGCGGCGGAAACCGTCAATTTCGCAAGCTCTGGTTCAACTGCATACAGTGAGCCGCAACTGCAGCTTTCGAGCCCCAAGGGCATTGTCGCTACCACGCCGGCGAACGCGGTCCTCAATGCGGGCGGTACGACCTCAATTTCCGCCGCTGCGGATATCAATCTGGTGGTGACGTCAAATTATGGTCACGCGGTGGCCGCTGGCATTTGCTTTTTCACTTACGGCAAAATAAACCACAGCAGGCGGCCGAATCAGGAAACGGGCATCAGATTTCACGCCGCGACCGGCCACGTTGTTTGCCAGAGCATTTCCGGTGCAACGAATCTCGTTGCCGACAAGTGCGTCACTGTCGCAAGCGTAAGCGGGGGCGTTCGCGCTGCGGCTAAAACCTACGTCTTACTTGCCGCCCAAGGCGTAGCGATGAAGCTTGAGGGCGGAGATATCACGATCCAGGCACCGGGTAAGGTGGAGTTCAAATCAGGCACGAAGGAGCTCGGTGGCCCGGTCGATGGCAGCTTGAGTACGACGGTTTTGCCGCAGCCCGACCAGATATACAACGAGGCCTTTGTCGTCGTCGACGAGGAAACCAAAAAGCCTTTGGCGCACGTGAGATACCGGCTCGAATCCGAGAGCGGGATCGTCATCGAAGGTATTACCGATGCATGTGGACGGACACAGCGAATCTTCAGCTCCAAACGCGAGAAGCTGACCCTGCATTTGCCGAAAGAAGAATGAGCCTTCAAGGAGAAGCGCATGAGTGAGGTGCTGGCGCCGGTCAAGTATGCTCCTACGACCACCCCACGGGAGACATTCGTACAGGCGGATCGTTCACTGACGGAGGGCGTTCTCGTTTACCGTCCTGAAGACAATTCATTTATCGCCTTGTATCCGGATGAATGGCTGGCATGCCGCGCTGATGGCTACGCCAAGAAGACGGCAATCGATGAACTACAGGCTGCGAACCGGGATGTGACCGCGAACTCGCTGGCGCTGCATGATCTCCTCCAACAACCGAATCCACCGAAAGCTGCTCTTGACGAAGCTCGCAGGCAGCTTGACGTGGCCCTGGACATTCTGGCCAAGAAGAGCGAGGCGGCCAAAAAGCACGTGGAGCCAATCGTCAATCAAAAGAGCGACCCCAACAAAATTGTAGAGCTTTTGCCGTTGACGCTAAAACGTATCGAGGGGCGGACTGCGACCCCGATTTACGTCAGCGCGGAGCACTTGAAGCGGGCGCTTGCGGACAAAAGGGTTTATATGGTCGAGGGACCCGCCGAGCACAAGAAGGGGGCGAAACAGAAATTATTTGATGGTACGAAGCTGAATGCCGACGAGCTCAGGAAGCGGATGCTCAGTAAGGTGCAGGACAAGGCGAAATTCTCCAAGAAATGGAAATGGGCGCCGAAAGACGAGGAACATTTCGGCGGCATTTTGACGGATTGGGCGAAGGTGATGGGGGCGGAGGCAACGGAGTTTCTGCAGCGTGGCCAGCGGGAAATCGTCGAGGGAATCGTGGGATCAGAAAGCGCTGATCCCGATAACCCATACCGCAAGATTGACGTGAAGTCAGTAGCGCAACTTTTTCGCTGGACGGCGGGCGCTGGCTCCGAGCTCAACTTTTCGCCCCTGCAGGGGGCGTCAAACGATCTGCGTGACCTGAACTGGTTTCAACGCTTCAAGCGGATGGCAAAGGCCGCGCAATTCGGACTTAAGGCTAACGGAGAGGGCTCATTTGCGGTTGGCGAGGCCAGGGTCGATACGGTTCTCTATCTGCCGCATGCGGCCGGATGGCATCTCGACACAACCATTGCAGAGCAGCTCTTTGACTTGGGCTATTTCCGCCTTCGAGGAGACCTATC
Source organism: Massilia terrae (assembly GCF_024753145.1). GTDB lineage: Bacteria > Pseudomonadota > Gammaproteobacteria > Burkholderiales > Burkholderiaceae_D > Telluria > Telluria terrae. Next base: position 635,811 of record NZ_JANUGU010000001.1, read on the forward strand.
GCTCTTCGCGCTCGCTGGCGCGAGCGTCGTTCTTGAAACCGGTGTCAGCATCACAGTGACGGGGGACAAGCAAGGAATCAAAGGCACGCCCAAGGGCCAGGGCGGTGTAAAAACAAGGCAGGGAGCGAAGGGCGAAGCGAAGATTTTCGCCGGGCTAAAGGAAGGGGTTGGCTTGTCAGGAGCGCTGCAGTGGTTAAACCCGGAAGGATTGGTGCCCAGCGTCCCCAAGAAGGTGGATCTTAACAAGGCAATTGCCGCCTATGTTGACGTTGCGGAGGTCAATGGCGACGTGAGCCTGATCGAAGGCTTGGCAGCCAAGGGCGGCTTCGAATGCGATTATCGAGACGGCTATTTTGTGATCGCAGCCAAAGGATCCCGGTGCCTTGGCCTGGGCTGTGAAGTGAACATTGCAGCGAAGGTCGGGGCAAAGCAGATCAGTGCATTCTTGATGTGCATTGCGCACCAGATGTAGCAAGCCGGCTACAAGAAGTTGACGGACCTGATGAACGCAGATGCCTTCGACACGCTCAATCAACTCTTCTATTTGCTGAGCGCGGATGGGAGAGAACCTGGAACGCTCGTGGGACTGAAGCCGCGTGCTGTCCGCGAAATGTATTCCGAGGCTCGCAATCGCTTAACAAGATCAGGTGCTCAAGGCATGCACCAGCTTGAGTTAAGGCTACGCACAGGTTGGGGGTGGCACGTCTATCTGCCTCCGGAGGCGCGAGGTGCAGTGATTCATGCAGTGATCGAAGCTGTGAAGAATGGTCAAAATATCGGCGATAATCGCCTCAGACAGGCAGCTGCGTTCATTATCAATGAACTATTAGCCACAGTTCAGTCAATTAGCCAACTTAACAATACGATCGATCGAGTCACTTCGGATATTGGCTTGGCGCCAGGTCGCAACCATGGCGTTCAGCTCATTAATTCAATTGTTGATCGCACCGTCTACGCCGACTGCATCGAGCGCTGCCAGACTGAGTTAATTCGATCGCATCCACTATGCGGGCGTCCGTTCCTCCGCAATGACGAACGGGAATTTATCGCCGCCTCGCTGCCTTTACATCACCCGGGGTATTCCGGCGGTCTTGAAATGGCTTAACACTAACGGCACATCGGAACGTATCTACTTCATACGCGGAGTAGCCAGCCATTGGGACTTCAACGGGATGGTTGATATCTCCGTCGGGATAGTTGGGATGAAACCGTTGAGGTGGGCTATTTGCCCGCATGAATACTGCCGCTGCTATTTCAGCTCTTCCCCCGACACTGCCGCGCTGAGTCTTGAACTGGCCATGCTCCGGGCCGCGCGGATTGATTTTCGGTGAAATCGAATAGTATTTGTCGTCGTACCAGTCGTTGACCCACTCGCCTGTATTCTCCGACATGCCATACAATCCGGCCGGATTAGGCGGGAAGCTCCCGACGTCTGGCAACGGCGGTCGCGGGCCGTCCTCCCATTCTTTGGGGAAGTTCCGGCCTCGCTCGATCTTACCGTTGTCCGTTGCAAAAAGTACCCTCCGGCCGCCTGATCTGGCCGCATATTCCCATTGCGCCTCGGTTGGAAGGTCGAATGGCAAGCCAGTCAGCTTACCGAGCCAATTGCAGTAGGCTTTTGCCCCATGCCAGTTGACGCCAGCAGGTCGTTTGGGGGCACGTTCACGGATGCCCAAGTCGTCCATATCAATCCGCTCGGAGCCGATAGCGTCGGTAAAAATGTCGAAATCATCGTAGGTGACCTTGTAGGCCATCATGTAAAAGCCATCCAGCGTCACTTTGTGTAGCGGGCTGGAGTCGCGCTCAAAGTCGTAATGGCGACCAGGGCTTGGCCCCCAGTCGCCCATCTCGAAGGTGCCCGATTTAAGCGGACGAAGCGAGGCTTTCACTTTCGCGACCAGTTGTTGAATACGCTGGTTTATTGGAGCGTCTGATTTGCTGCTGACAGTGGATGGTTGACTACTCACTGCGAACCCGTGGATGCTGCCGCACAGTGCAAGGGCAAATAAGGAGCGATACATATTTCCTCCTATTCCGACGATTGAACGACTTCGGGACGTACGATTGCGACAGCACGCCACATCGCATCTTCATTGCTGGCCCAAGCGATTGGCTTTTGCTGTTTGCAAGCGCAGTGCTGCGCCAGAATCACGGCCGCGAGAGATGGGACTGCGCTGCAATCGCAGCACGCTGCGCCAGTCCTGATCACATCTTCGGATGTATCCAGTTCGGACGATATGGCAGACGCCAACGCCATCATTTCAAGCACACGATTCGGCCGATGACCTGTGTCGCTGACAATCGCAGCCAGCTCTGTTGCCTTAAGTTGTGCACGATCGATCGCGCGCACCGCCAGATCTGTGAGCAGTTTCGAGTCCGTGTTCCGTAAGTTGTCGGCAGCGGTATCCCGGCGATCTTCTTCGACTTGATGCAACACCGCGTGTGGTAGGGCAGTTTGTTCTGGCGCGTGCAGCAAGTCGGAGACAAGCAAGCCCGCCGCGCCTTCACCTGGAATCCTCCCGTTTGAGTTTGAGGACGTAAAAAGTGTTCTGTCCTCGCTCCAGCGCGCCACGGTCTGGTCGCCCACGTTCGATGCGAATGCCACGACCATTGTCAGTACAGCAGTCTCTCCAGACACGGCCAATCGATTTAGAATCTCCGCTAGCCTTTCCGAACCTGTTGCTTCCGACCCCTGCGTGATGCGATCTGCCGGCCACCCGGTTTGGATGATGACGTTCACCATCCACGCACCAGCAGCACGCCGTTGCACGCATGTCCAGTCCTCAGGGGCGATTGCTTGTAAATGAAGCGTCTGCGTTTTTGTCCCAATTGCGCTCGCGAGATCATCGACCACTTGTGTGGCCAGCACTAGCGCGCGCCAGTGCTCGTCGATGAATTCCGCGTTGGCGAGACCGTTTGCGGCCATCCACTCCGCGATCTCATCGCGCAAGCTCTCGTCATCGGCGAGCGCGCAGCGCGCCGTCATCACGGGAAAGCCATCATCGTCGAGCAGTTCGCGGTCGAGATCGGGCCGCGCCTTGTTCGAACGGATCGCGGCGTAGACTTCCTCTGCCGATGATCCGCAGGGCAGCCGCAGCGCGCTGTCGAGGATGAGCAGGCCGCGATCACCGGCGGCGCTGGCTGCGACTGGCGCGGAAGCGGGCGAGGGCGTCGCGCGCTGTTCAAGCATCCTGCGCGACAGCCACACACCGCTGGTGACGAGCAGTGGCGCACCGACCAAGCAGAATGCCAGCTCGCCGGCCGTCGGCATGCGATCCGTAATTCGCCAGTAGAGAATCGCGGCGCCCCAGCATCCGATGAAGAGCAGCCCGACCAGCAGCGCCGTCTTGCCCCACGCCGGCATCGGGCTCGCCACTGCCGCATTGACGGGGCTAGACATTGTCCACGCTCGTCTGCTGTCCGGCGATGAGCGTAGCACCGCACCCGGTCCTGTCGCCGTGCCGTGCGGCCGGCTTGCCGTCCACGATCAAGGTCATGTCTCCGCTCGCGATTTGCGTGTTGCCGTGGATCGGGCAGCTCGCCTTGTCGCCCATGCGCGCGATGCCGACGCCGTCGATGTCGGAATGCTGCGATGCTTCGACGACGGTGCCTCCGTGCGAGGTCTTGTCGCCCAATCGGATCAGTGCTCCGGCCATGCGAGAGTCTCCTTGATTACGATGTCACGGCCAGAAGCTCCAGCCGCAAGTCCTTCAGTCCCGAGGGCACATAGATCGATGCCGACTGCGCCTGCAGCATGCGTTCGTACATTTGGCCTTTCGCCTCGAGCAGGAAGTAGCTGGTCTCCGGCCGCACCGGCACCGCCGCCGGAAGCTGCGGCGCATGCTGCAGCCGGACGCCGGGCAGCGCCGCCAGCACGCATTTCTCGACGTCGTCCGGCGCGCCGACCTTGAACCTTCGCGGCACGATCTCAATCAGTTCGATGGCAGCGATGTCAGCGGAGACCGCGATGTAGAAGTTGGTCTTGTCGTCGATCTTTCCCGAATCGAGTTTGCCGTGGTGGTAGGACGGCCGCGCCTCGGTCAGCGCAATCGCGAAGTATTTGGACGAGATGACGGTGTCGAGCAGCTCACGGATGATCATGTGCAGCCTGGCGAAGCCCGGCGCGGGATCGGCATGCTGGTAGGCCGGCAAATCGGCCAGGGTCCAGCTCTTCGAGAAGGTCAACAGCTGGCCGGCCACGCCGAGCAGCTGTTCGAACAGCCGCTCTGGATGCAGGTCCGGATGGTTGATGTAGTGCGTGAGCGAAGCGCAGGCCGCGCTGGCGGTGTGCAGCAGCCAGAACGAGGACGCGTCGCCCGAGCGGAATTCGATCACGGTGCGGCTCGGTTCGCGCTGGTGCCCGTACAGCGCGCTCACCTTGGCCTGCAGCGCGTCCAACAGGCGGCGCAGCTGCAGGAACAACACCGGCGAAGCGCCAATTGACAGCGACGGCGGGACGAGGCTGTCGTCCAGCTCGAAGCCTCCGGTGGTGGCGCGCCGCAGGCGCAGCAGCGGGAAGCAGATGTACGAATCGCGCGGCTCGAATTCGGACACGATCCGCACCGCGCGCTTCAGGTAGGCCATCTGCACCGGCGCCGCCTGCGTGTACAGATCGGCCGTCTCCTGGTTGGCCTGCACGTAGCGGGCGGCGTTCGATGCCTGTCCCGGTTGCGCGAAATTGCCGCTGAAGGGCTTGAGGCCGGGAAGGGCGGCGTAGTACGTGACCGTTTGCTGCGCCGGCTGCAGCAGGTTCAGGTCCACGGTCTCCGGCAGCTCGTCGATGTCCGGCGCGTCATACAGTTCCCCGTCCTGGTAGCGCAGCGACAGCGCGAGGATGCGCAGCACGCTGTTGGCGAGCGCATCGCGGTCGACCTTGAGCGCCTCGACGCCCCAGGCATAGGGGTGCACGGCGTGGATGCTCTTGTGCAGCCGGTGCTCGTGGTATTCGTCCTGGCGCTGGAAATGCTGCGGACGCAGCAGCAGCCCTTCTCCCCAAAGTACCTTGCAAGACATTTCCCCTCCTAAACATTCGCCGGCAAGCTCTCACCATAGCTTTTTGGGATGAGCTTTTGCACCCAAACAATAGCTACTCTTGCGCCTGCTCAAGGTGAGCGTGGCCGCCAAGCGCCGCGCCTGTTTTTTCCGTCGGATATGTGCAAAGATGTCTGTTGGAAATGCCGAACAGCACCCACCGGGAGGCGCATGAAAGGTTTCACGCCAGGCTTGTTCGACCGCTTGCTGGGCTTGCCGGCACGCTCCGGAACGGCCGCGGTGCGCATGACGGCGGAGGAATTGAAGGACGCAGTGGCGCGCGACCTGGAGGCCTTGCTCAATACGCGCCTGGTGATCCGCGAGGATGCACTGAAGGCCTTCCCCGAGTCCAGCAATTCGATCGTAAGTTACGGACTCACGGACTTCGCCGACCGTTCCCTGTCCAGTCCCGCGGATCGCGCTTTCATCTGCGCCTGCATCGAGAAAGCCATTGCGCATCACGAGCCGCGCCTGCGCAATGTGCGTGCGTTGCTGGAAGTGCGCGAGCAGGCGGTCAACCGCCTGGCGTTTTCGATCTCCGCCCTGCTGGTGGCCAGCAGCACCCATGAGCCGGTGCAGTTCGATGCGGTGCTGCACCCGTCGACGCTCCAGTACAGCATCAGCAAGTCCACCCGTCCGGGAGCCTGAGGGATGGAGGACCTGCTTCCATACTACGAGCGCGAACTGGCCTGCTTGCGGAGCGGCCTGCGCGAATTCGCGGAACGCTATCCGAAGATCGCCGGGCGGCTGCTGATCGGCGGGGAAGTGTGCGAGGACCCGCATATCGAACGCATGATCGAGTCCTTCGGCCTGCTCAATGCGCGCATCGCCAAACGGCTGGACGACGACTACCCGGAATTCACCGAGGCCCTGTTCGAGGCCCTGTATCCGCACTATCTGCGTCCGTTCCCATCGTGCTCGATCGCGCGCTTCGAATTTGGCAGCGCGGTCAACCAGCAGACCAGCGCCGGCGTGATCGCACGCGGAACGCAACTGGGCACAAGGCCGGTGCGTGGCGCGCCGTGCACCTTCCGCACGGTGTATCCGGTGGCGGTGGCGCCGCTGACGTTGGCTGATGCCGCGTTTGCGCCGATCATTCGGGCTCCGGAAGCAGTGACGCTGCCGGCCGGGATCACATCGGGCATCAGCATCACCATCGCCAGTACCGCCGCGCAAGCGTCGGTCTGCCAGCTCGGCGTGGAGAGGCTACACATCTTCATCGATGGCGAACCCTCGTTCTGCGCGGCGTTGCGCGATGCGCTGCTCATGCGCACAGCCGCTGCCTGGGTCGAAGCGGATCGGGGCAGCCGCTGGGTGCCGCTCGGTGCGATCCCGGTGAAGCCGGCCGGCTTCGAGCTGGACGAAGCCCTGATCGATTTCCCGGCGCGCTCGCATGCGGCATACCGGCTGCTGACCGAATACTTCTGCTTCCCGGAGAAGTTCAACTTCGTCGACCTTGACCTCGCCGCCATCGCCGCCGCTCTGCCGCCGGAGACGCGCACGATCACGCTGCACCTCGGCCTCGGCGGCATGCGTTCGGACTCGAACACGGCGCGCATGCTCGGCACGCTGTCGACCAACAATCTGCTGCTCGGCTGTACTCCAGTGGTGAACCTGTTCCGCATGCGCGGCGAACCAATCCGCGTCACGCACACCAGCGCGAGCTATCCCGTGCTGGCGGATGGCCGCCGCGCCTATGGCTTCGAGGTGCATTCAATCGATTCGGTCAACCTCGTGCGCCAGACGCCGCAGGGCGAATCGGTGGTCGAGTTCCTGCCATTCTATTCGCTCAAGCACGGCCAGGCGCCCGAGCGCGAGGGCCACTATTGGGTGATGCGGCGCGACGAGCGACTGGCAGAAAAAAGCCCCGGCTACGAGACCGAAATTTCAATCGTCGACATCGACTTCGACCCGGCCGAGGTGGAGATCCACACCCTGAATCTGGAGTTGACCTGCACCAACCGCGACCTGCCTGCAGCCCTCGGCTACGGCCAGGCCGGTGGTGACCTGTTCGCGGAAGGAGGATCGAGCGTGAAGACGATCAGCTTCCTGCGCAAGCCCAGCCTGTCTTACCGCTTCGAACGAGAACGCAGCGCGCACTGGCGGCTGATTTCGCACCTGACGCTCAACCACCTGTCGCTGACGGACGGCGGCGCAGACGCCTTTCGCGAGATGCTTGCGCTGTACGACCTGCCTCGCTCGCCGTCCTCGCGAAGGCAGATCGGTGGCATCGTCGGCATCGGGCAGAAGCCGGCGACGGCGTGGCTGGCCGGGAATCCGTTCTCCTGCCTGGTGCGCGGCGTCGAGGTGCGCCTTGTCATCGACGAGGAGGCCTTTGTCGGCAGCGGCATCCACGCTTTCGCGCACATCGTCGAGCGCTTCCTCGGGCTGTACGTTCACGCGAACAGCTTTACCCAACTGCTGCTGGTCTCCGCCCGGACCGGCGATGAGCTATTGCGATGCGCACCGCGAAGCGGCGATTTGAGCCTGCTGTAATCGAGCGCCTGTTCAAGGAACCGTATCGCTTCCGGTTCTTCCAGGCGGTGCGCCTGATCGAGCTCTGGCTGCGCCGGCGCGGCGTCACTGGCGATGTGTCGAGCTACCTGCGCTTCCAGAATTCGATGTCGCTCAGCTTCCCGGCAAGCGAGCTGGAAGCCATCTGCGTCGAGCCGGCAGGCGCCGCGCCGGCCGAATTGCGGTACATCCGCATCACGCCCAGCTTCATGGGCTTCCTGGGCGGCCGAGGAGCGCTGCCAGTGCATTACACCGAGCGGCTGGCGCAGCACCAGCTATACCAGCGCGACGACGGACCGCGCGCCTTCCTCGATGCGCTGTCCAACCGTTCCCTGCTGATGTTCTACGAGGCGTGGCGCAAGTACCGGCTGGAGTTCAAATGCCAGGCCGATGGCCGCGACCAGTTCCTGCCGCTGCTGCTGTCGCTCGCGGGCATGGGCGGAACGTCCCTGCGCGGGAGGCTCGCTGCGGACGGAATCCGCGATGAATCGCTGGCCCATTTTGCGGCGGCGCTGCGTCACCGTCCCGCCTCGGCGGCGCAGATGGCGCGTGTGCTGTCGGCGTATTTCGGACAGCCGATCAGCATCGGGCAGTTTTCTGGTGCGTGGTACGAGGTCCCGCACGCGCAGCAGACCACACTTGGCGGCGCCGACGCCGTGCTGGGCGCGGGCGCGCTAGCGGGTTCGCGTGTGTGGCAGCGCGACTTGCGGCTGCTGCTCACCGTCGGTCCGCTCGATTACAGCAGCTTCGACGCCTTCCTGCCCGGCGGCCCGGCCGCACGGGCGCTGCGTGGAATGCTGTCGATGTTCACCGGCGCCGCGCTGGAATACGAAGTCGAGGTCGTGCTGCGCGCCGCCGAGGTGCGCAACGCGGCGCTGCGGCAAGGCGAGGGCGGGCGGCTGGGATGGGACGCTTTCCTGGTCCGCGGCCCGCAAACGCAGGACCGACGCGACGTGCGCTACCTGCTGCCGGATTGAGGCGGCTGGCGCAGCGCGGGTGGCAGGACGTTGTGGATGCGCGTGGCGGCCACCGCCGCCTGTCCGGCCGCCACCGCGATCTGGTTCAGGCTATGGGTGACGTCTCCGACCGCGTACACGCCCGGCACCGTGGTGCGCTGGTGCTTGTCCACTACCAGCTCCGCGCACTCCGTGGTCTCGGCTCCCAGCGCGACGGCCAGCTCCGAACGCGCAGTCTCGCCCAGCATCGGATAGAACACGTCGGCCTCGTAGTCGGCGCCGTCCTGCGTGTGCATCCGCGGCTTCATGTCCGCGGTCAGGGTCACGCCGCGCAGTTGCGATTCAACGTAGCGCACGCCGGCCGCTTCCAGCCTGCGGCGCTGTTCGCCGTCCAGCGAGCACTGCTCGGCGCGCTCGAACAGCGTCACGTCGGCGCTGAAGGTGCGCATGAACAGGGCGTGCCCGACCGGGTTCCTGGCCGCGGTGGCGACCGCGATCTGCTTGTCCATCACGTCGTAGCCATCGCACACGGGACACAGGCGCACCGCGCCGCAAGCGACGGCTTCCTCCCAGTTCTCGATCGGCAGGCCGGCGTCGGCGATGCCGGTGGCCAGCAGCACCGTCAACGCGCGCAGCTCGTGCACGCCGCCTTCCTCGTCGTGGTACTCGGCGGCGAAATGGCCGTCCTCGATCTGAAGGCGCTTGATTTCGCCGCGCATCACACTGCCGCCGTATTGCCCGAGCTGGCGCTCCAGGTTTTCGATCAGGCTTTCGCCGTTCACGCCAAGCGGGAAGCCGGGGTAGTTGTGCGACACCGGAATCAGGCGCAGGCGGCTGCGCCCCTTGTCGACCAGCGCGACGTTGCGGGTGAAGCGGCGCAGGTAGATCGCGGCGGTCAGGCCGCCGGGGCCGCCGCCGATGATGAGCGTGTCGTGGACCTTGGATGCTGGGACGAGCGGAGTCATCCCCGGATTATGGGAAAAGGAGCAGGGGCCGCCTATCGGTCCGCGCCTCAGCGGAGGGTAAGAACCGGCTTACAGGTGACCTACAGGTTCCGGCTGCAGGGTCACGTGGTCGATGCCGTATTTGGACAACAGCATGCCGCGCACGCGGTGCAGCACGGCCGGCCATTCGGCAAGGTCGCGGATTTCCAGGTGGCCAATGAGGGCAGGGTGGCCGGGCGACATGTCCCACACGTGCAGGTCGTGCACCGACAGCACGCCCGCAACCTGGGCCAGGTCGTCGCCCACCTGCAGGTAGTCGATGTGATGCGGCACACCTTCCATCAGGAAATGGTAAGACTCGTGCAGGATGCTCCAGGTCGAACGCAGGATCAGCAGCGACACGAAGATCGACAGCAGCGGGTCGATGCGCACCCAGCCGCTGAAGTAGATGACGGCGCCGGCGATGATGGCCGCGACCGATCCCAGCAGGTCGCCCAGCACGTTGATGAGCGCGGCGCGGGTGTTGATGTTCTGCTCTTCGCGCGACAGCACGAAGGCGACCAGGATGTTGATGCAGGCGCCGATCGCCGCCACCACCAGCACCACGCCGCCCTTCACCGGTTCCGGCGTGGCCAGGCGCTGCGCCGCTTCGTAGACGATCCAGCACACCAGCGCGAGCATGGCCAGGCTGTTGACGAAGGCCGCCAGCGCCTCGGCGCGCACGAAGCCGAAGGAATGGCGCGCCGACGGCGGCCGCTTGGCGATGACCTGGGCCAGCAGGGCCAGGCCGAGGGCGGCGGCATCGGTCAGCATGTGCCCGGCGTCGGAAATCAGCGCGAGCGAGTTCGACAACCAGCCGGTCACCGCCTCGACCGCCGCGAACAGCAGGGTCAGGCCGAGCGCCAGCGCCATCGCGGTCTTGCTGCGCTCTTCGATGTAGTGGGCGTGGCGGGCGTCGCCGGCGCGGTGCTCGTGCAGGTGCGCGGAGGAGGTCGCTTGTTCAGGCATCGTTGTTATAGTGGATAGTGCGATCGGCAAGTGTACTGGAAAACGGGCGGGGGATCAGCCAGCAGCTGTGAAACGCCGTCCCGGCGGAGGCCGGAACCCATTCTGACTGTCCGAAGTAGCAAACGGTCGATGGGCCCCGGCCTGCGCCGGGGCGACGGGGCTATTTCAACGGTGTAATTTTTTGCAGTGCAACGCTTGCGCTGGCAGGGCCGCTTCTCTATAATTGCTGTTCTCGGGCGGTTAGTTCAGCTGGTTAGAATACTTGGTCGACATCCAAGGGGTCGCAGATTCGAATTCTGCACCGCCCACCAGAACACTCTAGTAAGAGCGAGAAAGGCACCGACGGTTATGACACCGCGAACTACCATGATGATGTGGGAGAATCGCTAGACGCGGTATCGGTGTTCTATTGCTCGACACTTCGAAATAAACGCGCCTGGTGCGCGTTTTTTTTCGTCTTTTGTTTTTATCCTTAGCTTCAACGTCCTTTAACTGGCGCGGTGCGCCGAATGGAGATCAGTATGCTGAACGTGCGACTTCCCGATGGTTCTGTCCGCCAATTCGATGGCCCGGTCACCGTCGCCCAGGTGGCGGCGAACATCGGCGCCGGCCTGGCCAAGGCCGCGCTCGCGGGCAAGATCGACGGCAAGGTGGTCGACACCTCGCACCTGATCGACCATGACGCCGAACTGGCCATCATCACCGACAAGGATGCCGAGGGCCTGGACGTGATCCGCCACTCGACCGCCCACCTGCTGGCCTACGCCGTTAAGGAACTGTTCCCGGACGCCCAGGTCACCATCGGCCCGGTGATCGACAACGGCTTCTACTACGACTTCTCGTACAAGCGCCCGTTCACCCCGGAAGACCTGCAGGCCATCGAAAAGAAGATGACCGAGCTGGCCAAGAAGGACGAGCCGGTCACCCGCAAGGTGCTGCCGCGCGACGAGGCGGTGGCCTACTTCAAGTCGATCGGCGAAGCCTACAAGGCTGAAATCATCGCCTCGATTCCGGCCAATGAAGACGTGTCGCTGTACACCGAAGGCAGTTTCACCGACCTGTGCCGCGGCCCGCACGTGCCCTCGACCGGCAAGCTGAAGGTGTTCAAGCTGATGAAGCTGGCCGGCGCCTACTGGCGTGGCGACTCGAAGAACGAGATGCTGCAGCGGATCTACGGCACCGCCTGGGCCAGGAAGGAAGAGCAGGAGCAGTACCTGCACATGCTGGAAGAGGCCGAGAAACGCGACCACCGCAAGCTGGGCAAGGCGCTCGACCTGTTCCACTTCCAGGAAGAGGCGCCGGGCCTGATCTTCTGGCACCCGAAGGGCTGGACCGTGTGGCAGCAGGTCGAGCAGTACATGCGCAACAAATACCAGGTCAACGGCTACAACGAAGTGAAGGCGCCGCAGATCCTGGACGTGACCCTGTGGCAGAAGACCGGCCACTGGGACAACTACCGCGAGAACATGTTCACCACCGAGTCGGAGAACCGTTCCTACGCGCTCAAGCCGATGAACTGCCCGGGCCATGTGCAGATTTACAACGCCGGCCTGCGTTCCTACCGCGACCTGCCGCTGCGCTACGGCGAGTTCGGCCAGTGCCACCGCAACGAGTCCTCGGGCGCGCTGCACGGCCTGATGCGCGTGCGCGGCTTCACCCAGGACGACGGCCACATCTTCTGCACCGAAGAACAGATCGCCGGCGAAGTGACCGACTTCCACGCCCAGGCGATGCAGGTGTACGGCGACTTCGGCTTCGAGAACATCGACGTCAAGATCGCGCTGCGTCCAGATAACCGGATCGGCTCGGACGAAGTGTGGGACCAGGCCGAAGAGGCCCTGCGCGCGGCCCTGCGTTCCTGCGGCGTGAGCTGGACCGAGCTGCCTGGCGAGGGCGCGTTCTACGGCCCGAAGATCGAGTACCACCTGAAGGACAGCCTGGGCCGTCCGTGGCAGGTCGGCACGATGCAGGTCGACTTCTCGATGCCGGGCCGCCTGGGCGCCGAATACGTCGCCGAGGACAATACCCGCAAGGTGCCGGTGATGCTGCACCGTGCGATCGTGGGCTCGATGGAACGCTTCATCGGCATCCTGATCGAACACTATGCGGGCGCGCTGCCGCTGTGGCTGGCGCCGGTGCAAGTGGCGGTCCTGAACATCTCGGATGCGCAGGCGGAGTATGCAAAACAGGTGGCGGATACCTTGCGCAAAGCGGGCTTGCGCGTGCACGCTGATTTGCGAAACGAGAAGATTACCTATAAAATACGCGAGCATTCCGTCCAAAAACTGCCCTACATCCTGGTAGTTGGCGACAAGGAACGTGATGCAAACACAGTGGCCGTACGTGCACGTGGCAATGTCGACCTGGGCGTGATGCCGGTCGATGCGCTCCTGGAACGCCTCTTGGGCGAACAATCCTCCAGGGCGAAGTAAGCGGCCGAATCTTCCCTAACATTCAAAGGAAACAACATAGCTACTGACAAGCAGAATCGCATCAATGGCGAAATCACCTACCCGGAAATGCGTCTCAACGGGGTGAACAACGAGCCGCTGGGCATTGTGAGCCTGGCTGAAGCGTTTCGTCTGGCCGAAGAAGCGAACGTAGACCTGGTTGAGATCGCGCCGACCGCGGTTCCCCCGGTCTGCCGTCTGATGGACTATGGCAAGTTCAAGTACTCGGAGCAGAAGAAGGCGCACGAGGCCAAGCTGAAGCAAAAGGTCATCCAGGTCAAGGAAGTGAAATTCCGCCCTGGCACGGACGAAGGCGACTACTCCATCAAGCTGCGCAACCTGATCAAGTTCCTGGAAGAAGGGGACAAGACCAAGATCACGCTGCGCTTCCGTGGCCGCGAGATGGCGCACCAGGACATCGGCATGCGCATGCTGGAGCGCCTGCGTGGCGACCTGGAAGCGGTTGGCCAGGTGGAACAGTTCCCCAAGCTCGAAGGACGCCAGATGATCATGGTGGTTGCGCCGAAGAAGAAGAAATAAGTTTCGCGACAGTACGCCAGGGCCGGGCCCGGTTTGCAGGAGATCCTTGCAAGCCGGCCCGGCCTTGATTTTTTGTGGGTGGGTCCCGCTGCGCGGGGACGACGGTTGGGGCATATTCAAGCCCGTCATTCTGTGCTAGAATCCCCGATTCCTGTTTTTAGGAACAGGTTGTAGTGAACCTCGCGTTCGCTGCAAGACAAGTGAAAGCAGGCATCCAAGCGCAGCAAAGGGCTGCCACCTGCAATCCTGTCCGACATGGAGCTGCCCTTAACAGGCAGAACACTCATGCCAAAAATGAAAACCAAAAGCTCCGCGAAGAAGCGTTTTCGCGTGCGTCCGGGTGGTACCGTCAAGTCGGGTATGGCGTTCAAGCGTCACATCCTGACCAAGAAGACCACCAAAAACAAGCGCCAGCTGCGTGGCACCCGCAACATCAATGCGTCGGACGTGACGAGCGTCTACCGCATGATGCCGTCTGCTTAATCTCACACTAAAGGAGCTAATATGCCTCGAGTAAAACGTGGGGTTACTGCACGTGCCCGTCACAAGAAGGTTCTTGAGCTTGCCAAAGGCTATCGTGGCCGCCGCAGCAAGGTATTCCGTATTGCCAAGCAAGCAGTCATGCGTGCTGGCCAGTACGCTTACCGCGACCGCCGCAACAAGAAGCGCGTCTTCCGCGCCCTGTGGATCACCCGTATCAACGCGGCTTCGCGTTCGCACGGCATGACCTACAGCGCGTTCATGAACGGCCTGAAAAAGTCCGCGATTGAACTGGACCGTAAAGTGCTGGCCGACATGGCAGTGCACGACAAGCCGGCTTTCGCCGCGATTGTCAACACGGTCAAAGCAAAGCTCGCTGCCTAAGCGATCTGCGCATAGCATCATCAGCGCCGCCGGCGACGGCGGCGCGAAAAGAGCGGGGCAGAGGTGCGAACCTTGTGCCCCGTTTTTGATTGTGGCGCCTCCAAGCCACTGAAAAAACAGGAACAGAACACGATGAACTCGCTGGAAGAACTCGTCGCCGCGGCAGGGTCGGATTTCGCCGCCGCCGTGGACGCCGCCGCGCTGGAAAACGCCAAAGCGAAATACCTGGGCAAGACCGGCCAAATCACCGAGCAGATGAAGGGCCTGGGCAAGCTCGCTCCCGATGAGCGCAAGGCCCAGGGCGCCCTGATCAACGCCGCCAAGGAAAAAATCGAACAGGCCCTGACCGCGCGCCGCGATGCCATCGCCAATGCGCTGCTGGAAGCGCGCCTGAACGCCGAAGCGATCGACATCACCCTGCCGGGCCGCGGCCGCAGCAATGGTGGCATCCACCCCGTGATGCGCACCTGGGAGCGGGTCGAGGAAATCTTCCGCTCGATCGGCTTCGACGTCGCCGACGGTCCCGAGATCGAGACCGACTGGTACAACTTCACCGCGCTGAACAGCCCCGAGAACCATCCGGCCCGTTCGATGCAGGACACCTTCTACATCGAAGGCAACGACAGCACCGGCAAACCGCTGCTGCTGCGCACCCATACCAGCCCGATGCAGGTGCGTTACGCGCGCACGCACACGCCGCCGATCAAGGTGATCGCGCCGGGCCGCACCTACCGCGTCGACAGCGACGCCACCCACTCGCCGATGTTCCACCAGGTCGAAGGCCTGTGGATCGGCGAGAACATCAGCTTCGCCGACCTGAAAGGCGTGTACCTCAACTTCGTCAAGGCCTTCTTCGAGACCGACGACCTGCAGGTGCGCTTCCGTCCCTCGTACTTCCCGTTCACCGAACCTTCGGCCGAGATCGACATCGCGTTCGGCTCCGGCCCGCTGAAAGGGCGCTGGCTCGAAGTGTCCGGCTCCGGCCAGGTGCACCCGAGCGTGGTGCGCAACTTCGGCCTCGATCCGGAAAAATTCATCGGCTTCGCGTTCGGCTCCGGCCTTGAGCGCCTGACGATGCTGCGCTACGGCGTCAACGACCTGCGCCTGTTCTACGAAGGCGACCTGCGCTTCCTGAAGCAGTTCAACTAATACCACCGCCAAGACTATGCAATTCTCCGAAAAGTGGCTCCGTACCCTGGTCGATCCGAAGATGAATTCGGACGAACTGGCCCATCTGCTGACCATGTCCGGCCTCGAGGTCGAGGAAGTCGAGCCGGTGGTGCCGCCGTTTAGCAATGTGGTGGTGGCGCAGGTGCTGGAAGTGACCCGCCATCCGAACGCGGATCGCCTGAACGTGTGCAAGGTCGATGTCGGCACCGGCACCATGCTCAATATCGTCTGCGGCGCCCCCAATGTGCGCGCCGGGATGAAGGCGCCGTGCGCCATGGCCGGCGCGGTGCTGCCGCCCGGCGCGGACGGCAAGCCGTTCGAGATCAAGGTCGGCCAGCTGCGCGGCGTCGAGTCGCAGGGCATGATGTGCTCCGCGCGCGAGCTCAAGCTGTCCGAGGAAAGCGCCGGCCTGCTGGAGCTGCCGGAAGACGCGCCGGTCGGCACCAATATCCGCGACTACCTGCTGCTGAACGACCTGAAGTTCACCATCAAGCTGACCCCGAACCGCGCCGACGCGCTGTCGCTGCTGGGCGTGGCGCGCGAAGTGGCCGCGCTGACCGGTGCGCCGCTGTCGGTGCCCACCGCGCGCGAAGTGGCGGTGACGCTAGACGAAAAGCTGCCCGTGAAGATCAGCGCGCCGGACCTGTGCGGCCGTTTCAGCGGCCGCGTGATCCGTGGCCTGAACGCGCGCGCCGCGACGCCGGACTGGATCAAGCGCCGCATCGAGCGCAGCGGCCAGCGTTCGGTCTCCGCGCTGGTGGACATCTCCAACTACGTGATGCTGGAGCTGGGCCGTCCCTCGCACGTGTTCGACCTGGCCAAGATCCACGGCGGCCTCGATGTGCGCTGGGGCCGCAAGGGCGAATCGCTCAAGCTCCTGAACGGGAACACCGTCGACGTCGACGAGACCGTGGGCGTGATCGCCGACGACAAGGAAATCGAATCGCTGGCCGGCATCATGGGCGGCGACGCCACCGCCGTCACGCTGGACACCACCGACATCTACCTGGAAGCCGCATTCTGGTGGCCGGACGCGATCCGCGGCCGCGCGCGCCGCTACAACTTCTCGACCGATGCGGCGCACCGCTTCGAGCGCGGCGTGGACTACGCGACCACCGTCGAGCACATCGAGCGCATCACCGCGCTGATCCTGGAAGTGTGCGGCACCGCCGATACGAAGGTCGGTCCGGTCGACGACCACGTGGCCAAGCTGCCGCAGCCGAAGCCGGTGGCGATGCGCACCGCGCGCGCCTCGCAGGTGATCGGCATCCCCTTCACCGACGCCCAGGTGGCCGACATTTTCAATCGCCTGAACCTGCCGTTCACGCAAGCTGCGGGCGTGTTCCACGTGACCTCGCCCTCGTACCGCTTCGATATCGAGATCGAGGAAGACCTGATCGAGGAAGTGGCGCGCGTGTACGGCTTCGAGAACATCCCGGCGCTGCCGCCGGTGGCGGCCTCAAGCATGCTGGCCGAGCCCGAAGAACGCCGCTCGCTGTTCGCGATCCGCCACGAGCTGGCCGGCCTGGGTTACCAGGAAGTGGTCAACATGAGCTTCGTGGAGGAGGCGTGGGAGCGCGACTTCGCCGCCAACCTTGAACCGATCCGCCTGCAGAACCCGATCGCCAGCCAGATGAGCGTGATGCGCTCGACCCTGATCGGCAGCCTGGTGGCCAACCTGCGCTACAACGTCAACCGCAAGCAGGCGCGCGTGCGCCTGTTCGAGGTGGCCGGCGTGTACAAGCGCGACGCCCAAGTGCAGGACGGCCCGCTGTCCGTGGCCGGCTTCGAGCAGCGCAAGCACGTGGGCGGCATCGCCTACGGCCCGGCGCTGGACGAGCAGTGGTCGGTGCCGGCGCGCGCGGTCGACTTCTTCGACGTCAAGGCCGACCTGGAGGTCCTGTTCGCGCCGCGCGTGCTGCGTTTCGAGAAGACCGCGCATCCGGCCCTGCATCCGGGGCGCAGCGCCGTGGCATTGCTGGACGGCAAGCAAGTGGCCGTCATCGGCGAACTGCACCCGCGCTGGATGCAGCAATACGAGCTGCCGCAGGCGCCGGTGTTGTTCGAGATCGATGCCGCAGCCCTGCAGCAGCGCGTGGTGCCGCACTATGTCGAGATCTCCAAGTTCCCGGGCGCCACCCGCGACCTGGCACTTGTTGTGAAACAACAGGTTACAGTTCAGGATATTCTCGACTCCTTCTCTGCTGAGGTACAATCGAATCCGCTCGGACGGATCGTGCAAGCCGTTGTTTTATTTGACGAATATCGCGGCAAAGGTCTGGAAACCGACGAAAAAAGTCTTGCTTTCCGGATTAGCTTGCAAGATACTCAATCGACGCTGCAGGACGATGCTGTCGATGCAATCATCGCGGCGCTGGCCGAGGCGGCGAAACAAAAACACGGCGCGCGCTTGCGTGCATGAACCATGTCCGAAACACCGTTTGAACTGAAGGCAGGGCACTAAAATTAACAATAACGATCTCGATTCGGCCGTCCTCCAGGAAGCGCTGGCCGCGGACCTGCATCGTGCGATGCAGGTGGCGCGCTCGCGCAAGGAAGCCGAAAGTGCAATGCCGACCCTGACCAAGGCCGAGCTGGCCGAGCTGCTGTTCGAGCAGGTCGGCCTGAACAAGCGCGAAGCCAAGGACATGGTCGAAACCTTCTTCGACGAGATCCGCAACGCGCTCGAACGCGGCGAAGCGGTGAAGCTGTCCGGCTTCGGCAACTTCCAGCTGCGCGACAAGCCGCAGCGTCCGGGACGCAACCCGAAGACCGGCGAGGAAATCCCCATCACGGCGCGCCGCGTCGTCACCTTCCACGCGAGCCAGAAACTCAAGGGCATGGTCGAAGAGGCCGGTCCGGCCCCGCGTGCCGCCTGAACTGAACAATGAACGAGCGTCCGAGCAAGCTTGAGCCGTCCGCGCTGCCGCCGATTCCGGCCAAGCGCTATTTCACGATTGGCGAAGTCAGTGAGCTGTGCGGGGTCAAGCCGCACGTCCTGCGCTACTGGGAGCAGGAATTTACCCAACTAAAACCGGTCAAACGTCGTGGGAACCGCCGTTATTACCAGCACCACGAAGTGCTGCTGATCCGGCGTATCCGTGAGCTGCTGTACGAGCAGGGCTTCACCATCAGCGGCGCGCGCAACAAGCTCGACAGCCGCGGCGGCGAAACCGTCGCGGTGGCCGACTTCGTGGCCGACGAGCAGGCCCCCGGTCTCGACCCGGCGGCGCTGCGCACCGAGCTTCTTGCCATCCTCGACCTGCTCAAGCACGGTCCGCGCGCTGCCTGACTCAGGCATTCGTGCGCCTGTTGAAGCATTACGCCGGAGTGCTAGAATGTCACATGCGATTTTGCTGAATCAACGCAGTGACATTGGGCGTACGGTTCAGCCTTGGCTCTTTCCTGTGTCAGGAAACTTTAAGGCTTTTAGGGAAGACAATGATACGCGTTGCCATTTGTGACGACCACCAGATAGTACGAGCGGGTTTCAAGCAGATCTTTTCGTCCTCGGGCGAGTTCGAGGTGGTGGCCGAAGGCGCCACCGGGCGCGAAGCCCTGGACATCGCCCGTCGCGAAATCTGTGACGTCCTGCTGCTGGATATCGCCATGCCCGACCAGAGCGGCATCGACATCCTGCGCACCATCCGGCAAGGGCAACCCAATTTGCCCGTGCTGATCCTGTCCGGCTATCCGGCGCAGCAATACGCGCTCAACCTGTTCAAGATGGGCGCCAACGGTTACCTCAACAAGGAGTGCGACGCCGACGAGCTCAAGACGGCAGTGCGCACCGTGTACCAGGGGCGGCGCTATGTCAGCTCGCAAGTGGGCGAGCTCCTGGCGCAAAGCTTCGATCGCGATCCCAACACGGCCTTGCACACCGAGTTGTCGGACCGCGAGTTTCAGGTGTTCTTGCGGCTGGCCAAGGGGGCGACGGTGTCGGACATCGGCAATGCTTTGTCCCTGTCGATCAAGACCGTGTCGACCTACCGCACCCGGATCATGGAAAAGATGGGGCTGCAGTCGAACAGCGACCTGACGTATTACGCGATGAAGAACAATCTGCTCGATTGAGCGGTTGCGGTGCTGAAGAGAATGACGGCCGCGTTGCGGCCGTTTGCTTTTGTTAGCCCGAGTGCGTGGAGGCAGCGTTTTTTCTCGCCAGCACGTCGTGTCGGCGGTGGCTGAAAAAGAGAAAGCGCCCCGCAGGGCGCTCGCTTTTCATTCACTGTCGATGCGGGCTTAGCGCGCCACGTCCATCAGCAGGCGGTCATATTCGGATTTGGCCACCTTGTAGCATTCGCCCGCGTATTCTTCCAGCCCGGTGCGGTCCAGCACGGTGATGTTGCCGCGGCGGTATTGAATCAGGCCTTCTTCCTGCAGCTTGCCGGCGGCGGCGGTGATGCTTTCGCGGCGCACACCCAGCATGATCGAAATGAGTTCCTGCGTCACTTTCAGCTCGTTGCTCGGCGAGCGGTCCAGGCGGTCCAGCAGCCAGCGGCACAGCTTCTGCTCGATCGAGCTGTGGCGGCCGCCGACGGCGTTTTGCGCCATCTGGGCGAACAGGGCATTGGTGTAGCGCATCAGCAGCTGGGGCAGGGCGCCGCCGCGGTTGAAGGCGTCACGCAGGAACTGGGTTTTCAGGCGGTAACCGTAGCCGGCGCTTTGCACCACGGCGCTGCACATGGCGCGTTCGCCCATGAACAGCGACACGCCCACCACGCCTTCGTGGCCTACCACGGCGATCTCGGTGGTCGCACCATCTTCCATCACGTACAGCAGGGAAACGATGGCGGTGGTCGGGAAATACACATACTCCAGTTTGCTTCCATACTCGAACAGTTCCTTGCCGAAGGGCAGCGGGACCAGTTCCAGGTGCTCGAACAGGGTTTCCAGGTCTTGGCGCGGAAGTGCGGCCAACAGTTCGTTCTGTTGCGTACCGCTATAGCTGACAACCGGACGGGACGCAGTTTTCAGTTCCTGGCTGGTAGCGGGGATCTGGTTCAGCGACTGCGCTTTCAACGTGGCACCACCAAGTTGTACATTGTTCATTTTATGTCCTCGTAATCTTCTAGCTTTATGCATCGTTGCGGTCTGGGGCGCGCTTTGCCCGATCGCGATGTGTGTACATTAAGGCCATAGTCCGGTGCCGAACATAAGATTAGCAGTCGCACCAATGTAGGCTCTCAGCATAATGTTTTGTCAGTCCAGTCCTACTGGAGCAAGGGCTGTTTTTGGCCTGTTTTCTTAGGAACGAGCAATGAAATGCCGCATAATGGTGGACATCAAAGCAACTCAGCATTAGGCCATGCAGATCCTCCTGGTGGAAGACGACGCCGTCCTTGTCGACGGCCTGTGCCGTGTCCTGCAAGCCCAGGGCATGCAGGTCGAATTGGCCCATGACGGCCTGCGCGCGGATCAATTGCTGCATGCTGGCAACTTCGCGGTGGCCGTGCTCGACATCGGCCTGCCTGGCATCGATGGTTTCGAGGTCGTGCGCCGCCTGCGCGCCCGCGGCTCGGCCATGCCGGTGCTCCTGCTGACCGCGCGCGACGCCGTCGAGGACCGGGTCAAGGGGCTGGAGCTGGGCGCTGACGATTACCTGGTCAAGCCCTTCGCGACGCCCGAACTGGTGGCGCGCATCCGGGCGCTGGCGCGGCGCAACCAGCCGGCGCCGGCGGCGCTGGCGGCGGGCAAGCTCACCCTCGACCTGGCCGCGCGCCGCGCCCGCGTCGGCGAGCGCGTGCTCGAGCTGTCGGTGCGCGAATGGGCGGTGCTCGAATACTTGTTGCAGCACACGGGCCGGGTCGTTTCCAAACAGCAGATCGTGGACGCGATCCAGCCCTGGGGCGATGACCTGACGCTGAACGCGGTCGAGGTCTACGTGTCGCGCCTGCGCGCCAAGCTGGAAGATGCCGGCGTGGCGATCCGCACCATCCGCGGCTTCGGCTACCTGTTCGAAACGGCCGCATGAGCAGCATCCGGCTGCGCCTGCTCATTCGCCTGGTGGGCCCGCTGATGCTGGTCAACCTGGGCGCGGCGGCCCTGAGCTACCAGCTGGCATGGAAGCCGGCCCAGCGCGCCTTCGACCAATCGCTGTCGGAGGCGGCGCAAGCGCTGGCCTTACGCCCGGGGACGCTGCCGGCCGCCGCCAGCGATGGCATCGACCAGACCTGGTACGCCTTGCGTGATTCCAATGGCGCGCTGCTGGCCGGCACGGGCGACCTGCCGCTGGCTGGCCGTCCGGGCAGCGTCAGCGATGCCATGATGCGCGGCGAAGCGGTACGGGTGGCCATCGCCCAAGCAGCGGGCTCGTCCGGACCGGTGCGCATCGGCGTCGCCCGCACCGTGCGCGCCCGCACCCAGGTGCGCGACGCCATCGTGCGGACCATGGTGGCGCTGGAAGTGGTGGTGAGCCTCGCGCTGGCCGGCGTGGTGTGGTTGTCCGTCACCAACGGGCTGGCGCCGCTGGCGCGCCTGCGCAGCCGCCTGGATGGCCGCGAGAGCGGCGAACTGGAGCCGCTCGACGAGCACGGCTTGCCGGATGAACTGGCGCCGGTGGTGGTCGCCTTCAACGACCTGCTCGGCCGCGCCGCCGCCGGCGCCCGTGCCCAGCAGGAATTCCAGGCCAATGTGGCGCACCAGCTGCGCACCCCGCTGGCCGGGCTCAAGCTGCAGCTGGAATGGCTGGCCGAACATCACAAGGACGATGCCGAATCGCGCGCCTCGCTCGACCTGATGCTGCGCGCCAACGAGCGCCTGATCCGCGAAGTCAACCAGCTGCTCGCGCTGGCCCGTGCCGAGCCCAGCCATTTCGAGACGGCGCGGCTGGAGGCGCTGGACCTGTCGGCACTGGTGGCGGACGCCGTGCAGGCCCTGGTCGACCAGGCCGTGGCGCGCGGCATCGACCTCGGCTTCGCGCTGACGACGGCGCCGGTGCGCGGCGACCGTTTCCTGCTGCGCGACCTGCTCGACAACATGGTCGACAACGCGCTGCGCTACACGCCGGAGGGCGGCAGCGTCACGGTGCGGGTGGGCATGATGGACGGGGCAGCGCGGCTGGTGGTGGAGGATACCGGGCCGGGTATTCCGCCGGCCCAGCGGGCCAGGGTATTCCAGCGATTCGTGCGGCTGGACGAGCGCACCACCGGCAGTGGACTGGGGCTGGCCATCGTGCGCGACATCGCGCAGTTGCACGGCGCCCAGGTCGAGCTGGGCAACGGCCCGGAAGGGCGCGGCGCCGTGTTCACAGTGCGTTTTCCTTCAGCCTAAAATAAATCCCACCCGGGGTCAGGTCGTCCAAAGAATCAAGAGTGCGGAAGAGTCATTACACGACCACAATTTTGATCGATTGGACGACCTGACCCCGGCTAACTGATCCAATAGACGGAACGTCGTTCCCGCGCAGGTCGGAACCCGATTTTCCATGCGTGCCACTTAGCTAAAACGCAACGGCGGGCGTGAGAAATGGGGTTCCCGCTTCCGCGGGAACGACGTTCAAGGTTATCTTGCGCGTGCTTACTCGCCCGAGGTGTAGCGATACGTCCGCTTACGCTTCGAACTGATCTTCGGGCGGTGTTTCTGCGGGCCGATCGCCGAACTGCTTCCGGCCGCGGTCCCGTCGTCGCCGCCTTTCTGGATCGCGCCGATAATCACCGACACCGCCTTGCCGCCGATCGGCACGCTGTTGGCCATCACCGGCGACGGCGGCAGGCCGCCGCCAACGAAGACCGACGAACGCTGGCCGCCGCAGGTGCCGGCCGCGTTGATCGCGCCCGAACCATTGAGCAGGTTGACCCAGTAACCGCGCGCCTCGCCCAGCGCGGTGCTGCAGGATGCCGTGTCCGGCGGGATCGGCCGGTTGGTGCTGAAGGTGGCCATGCCGCTGGCGATCAGCGCCGTGGTCACCACCTGCTCGCCCTGGCCGTACTGGTTCAGGTCCATGAACCAGCCCTTCTTGGCCGAATTCGGCAGCACCGGCGTGGTCGAGCAGCTATTGGTGCTGGTCAGGTTGTCCATGGTGTCCAGGTCATAGGCGGCGGTGCTGGCCGGCGCCGCCAGGTCGTCCTTGTACACGTAGAAGCGGTTGGTCACGTTCGCATACGGGTATTGCGACTGCAGCGGATGCTCGCGGTCGCCGCTGCCCAGCGCCAGGTAGACCTTGCCGGCGGCCGGCAGCAGGGCCGGCGCGAACAGGAACTTGCGCCCGCCGCCGCTGGTGAAGGCCACCTTGCGCATGGTCCAGCCAGTGCTCGGCCGCGACGCGCCATTGCTGCTGTCGATGAAGTCCACCCGGTAGATGCTGCCACCGGTGTCCACCGCATACAGGTAGTCGGGCATGCCGTCGTTGTCGATGTCGACCATCGCCACGTCGGCCGCCAACGCGCGGTCGGTGGCGAAACTACGGATCACGGTGCCGGTGTTGGCGTCGAGGATGTAGATCTGGTTCCCCTTGCCGCCGCTGCACGACGGCGCGGCGGTGTTGGCATCCTCGCAGCGGTCGTAGCCGCCGCCGAACGCAACCGCCGGGCCGCTGGTATAGCCCTTGATCTTGGCCACGCTCGGCGTCGACCAGGTCTGGCCGATGCCGGACATGCCGGCGGTGCAGTCGGTGTCCGCGTTCAGGTCGCCGCAGCCGGCGCGCCACTTGTAGACCGGCGTGTCGGGATGGGTGATGTCGATCGCGTACACGCGGCGGCCGCCGCGGCGCATGCTGGCGTAGATCCAGACCTGGGAGTTGTCGGCGTTCTGGTACAGGCCGACCGAGCCGTCGAAGAAGTAGTCCTTCGGCGTCGGCGTCGGCGTGATCGAGGTGCTCAGGTTCGGGTAGTTGACCAGCGGCGAGTTGTCCTTCAGGCGCGACAGGCGGCTGAAGAACTCCGGCGCCACGAAGGACCAGCTTTCGACGCCGGTGGCGGCGCTGACCGCGTGCAGGGCGCCGTCGTTGGAGCCGTAGTACACCCGCACGCCGGTGGTGCCGCCGTAGTTGACCGGCAGCGGACGCGAGTGGATCACGTCGCCGTGGATCGACGGCCGCGTGGTGGCCAGCGAGGCCGGGTCGGTACTGTTCTTTTCGTTGTTGACGTCGGCGCCCTGGATGAAGCTCACCAGGCTGGCGTCGAGGCCGCTGTTGGCGGTATTGAAGGTGGCGAGCACGCCATTGGCCAGCGTCAGCATATTGCGGCTGACGGCATTGGTCGCGGTGCCGGTGGTGTTGCCGTTCCTGACGACCTCGGCGGCGCCGCCTTTTTCCACCTGCGGGCCGTCCGGCGCGTCCGAGTACTTGTTGGTGCTCGCCGTCTTGCAGTCGCTGGCGGGGTCGGGGTCGATGCCCAGTCCGCTCCAGTAGCTGCCGCTGTCGCTGGTCCAGTAGCTGGCAGCGCATGGTGTGATGAAGCCGGTCTGCGGGTTGATCGCCAGGGCGCCATTGCTGTCGCCGAGGTCGACACCGGCGCCGGAGGCCACCAACTGGTAGCGCTTCAGGTTGCCGAACCAGCGCGGGCGCGCCTTCGGATCCGGGCGGAACATGCCGATGAACACCTGGTTCTCGTTCTGGGCGCGGTTGGTGGCGTTGACCGGGAGGCTGGTCGACGCGAAACTGGTGTTGACGGCCTGGATCTCGACGATGATCTGCTTGAGCGCATCCAGGATCGCATTCTCGTTCTTGGCGGCGAAGTACTTGCCGCCGCCGGCCTTGGCCATGCTCATCAGCAGCGCGGTCTGGACCGGGTTCTGTTGCTTGTTGTAGACGTCGATGGTGTAGGTGACCACCGACGGCTTGATGCTGGAGCCGGCCACCGGCACGCCCTGGTCGTGCAGCAGGCGCGCCCATTCGTCGGCGTTGCGCGGGCCGGTGTCGAGGCTGGTGGTGCCGGTCGGCGTGTCGACCAGTTCGATGTTGACGCCATCGATCTTGTACGCGCTGGTGCCGGCCGGGCAGGAAGCCACGGTCGACGAAGTCGGCGTGTTGCCGTAGGTGCAGCTGATGTTGCTGCCGGTGCACGATGCCGCGTAGTCTCCGGTGCTGCTGGCCGGCGCGCTGGCGTAGCACTGCGAGGTCATGCCGAGCGGCGTGGTGCTGGTGTAGGCCGGGGTGGTGGTGCTGTTGACCGTGGTCGGGGTGATGGTCTGGGTCACCGTGTACTGGCGCTTGGCGGTCGCGGTCTGGATGATGTTGACCTTGCGCTGGTCCTTGCCGGTACAGCCGCCGGCGTTATTGGCCCAGGTGCCGGAATACGTGCAGGTGCTGTTGGATGGGCAGGCCAGGCCGCCGAAGTCGCTGGTGGTGGCCGGGTCCCAGTAGCCGCTGCTGGTGCCGACCCCGGCGTAGCAGGCATTCGAGCTAGTGCTGGGCGACGTGCTCTGGGTCGCGTTGCCGATCGGCGCGCCGATGCTGTAGCTGCAGCTGTAGGTGGTGGTGGCGGTGTTGTTGCCGCTGGTCGTGGTGGTGGTGGCCGGGCAGGTCAGGCTGCCATGGTCGCTGGCCGGCACGCTGCTCGCGCTGGCGTAGTAGCCGGTGGTGGCGACGGAGGGGGGGCTGGTCGGGGTGCCCTGCACCGGCACGCCCGGCGAGGTGGTGGCCGGATGGTAGACTGACTGGATCACGGTGTAGGCCCGGGTGCCGGCCGGGCAGGCGATCGGGTTGATGTTGGCGGTCTGGTCGCCGATCAGGCAGTCCTGGGTGTAGGCCGAGCACTGGGTCGCGAAGTTCGGGATCTCCGCCGCCGCCGCGGTCGGGTTGGCGTAGCACGCCGTCGTGGTCGCCACATTGGTGCGGGTGGTGGTGTTCTGGACCGTGAAGTTCGGCAGGCCGAGCTGGGTGACCGGGATCAGGGCGCCGCTCGCCGTGCGGTTGTTGGTCAGCGTGTTCAGGCGCGAGGTGTTGTCGGCGGTGTCCTTTTCCGGCCCGTTCGAATCGGTATTGCCGATGAAGATCACGAAGCTCTTGCCGCAGGTGCTGTCCGACGTCAGCGGCGAACGGAAGGTCGAGTAGTTGGTCGTGTAGCCGGCGCTGTCGGCCAGGCTGGCCGGCGTCGCGCTGGGCGAAAACGCGTTGGCGCCGGCGAAGTAGTTGTACACGTCATTCATCAGGTCGCCGTAGGGCGTGTTCGAGCTGCGCTTCTCTGGATCGTCCGGCTTGGACGATGTGACGTGGTCGAAGATGGTGCTGAGCTTGGTCGAAAAGGAGGCCTTGTAGGCGGTCGTCAGCGGCTGCACCGCCGAGCGGATGAAGCCGCCGGTGTCGTTGGCGTTGCCGCCGGTGACGAATTCCATCAGGCCCATGCTGACCGTGGTGTCCAGCGTCGGCAGCAGGCTCTGGATCGCGCGCGCTTCCGACTGGCCCTGCTGCAGGCCGCCCGGCCACTGCTGGCTCTGGCGCGACCAGTTCGAGGTATTGTCGAGCACGATCAGGATGCGCGGGTTGGACGAGGTGCCGCCCGAGGTCCCGGTGAAGATGTCGATGTCGTCCGCCGCCGCCACAAGCGGCCTGGAGATCAGGCAGCTGCACAGGGCGTAGGCGAGGCAGGTGGTGAAGGCGCTGCGTTTCATGGCGTCCCTGTTTCGGTTAATTGCAATTGGTGACCATGTCATCCTTGGCGACGCGCACGGCGACGCCCTGGGTGACCTTGACCGAGGCCTGGGTCGCGACGTCGGTCGCCACCGCGGTGACGTCCCAGATCGTGCTGCCGCATTCCGAGCTGCCGTCGTTGGCCTTGTCCACGCCCCAGTTCTGCGGCACGCCGACGGAGCAGCCGGCATCCTCGGTGTTGGACAGGTCGAGCGCGGTGTTCTTGATGGCCTGCGCCTTGACGCAGGCCGGCGACGGCGTCAGCGCGACCTTGACGTCCGCATTGCCGTCACCGTCGACGTCGACGCAGCGCACGTTGGGGCCGTCGCAGGGCGTGGCTACGGCCGCGTCCGGCGAGGCGAAGAAGCGGGTTGAGCTGATGGTTTCCTCCAGCACCTGGTTGGCGGCGGCCACGGCCTGCTCGCGCTGCTGCATATTGCCGACGATCTGCAGATTGGAATTGCCGAGGTTGATGCTGGTGAGCGCGAGCAAGGTCAGCAGGACCAGCATGATCAGGGCCACGATCAGTGTCAGGCCCTGCTGGTGGCGGTGCGGGCGCGGGCTCACGATTGTTTCCTTCCGATCGGGTTGGGCATCGGCACCAGCGACTGGAACACGTGGCGCTTGAAATGGTCGTTGGCGGCGGCGATGGTGTTGTTGCTGCCGTCGGCGAGGTGCCCCAGCACGTAGCTGCGGGTGTCCGTGTAGCCGGGCGTGGCCTCGGTGTTGCGTGCCAATAGGTTGATGCGCACCGACATCACGCTGCGCCAGTTGGCGGCGGCGCAGGCGGCGTCGGTGCAGCCGTTGGCGCTGTCGGGCGTGGGCGTGAACAGGTCGGGCTTGCCGTCGCCGTCGGTATCGACGCCGTATTCCAGTTGCATGTTCTCGATGCCTTCGGCCAGTGGCACGATGACGAAGCCGAGGGTGCCGTCGCTGGCGATGCGCAGTTCGGCGCGCTTCAGGGTGGGGATGCCGTCGCTGCCGTTGTCGTTGTTGGCGACGAAGTAGATATGGGTCTCGTAGCGGCGGGTGTCGGCCACCGTGGTGCAGTCGCGCTTGTGGCGGTTGAGGTTGGTGGTGCTGGTGTCGAGGCGGAAGTATTCGGTGATCGATGCGTTGTCCAGCTCGCTGTCGTTATTGCACAGCGAGGCCTGGAACAGCGGACCGCTCACGTCTTCCTGGCAGTCGCTGGCACCCGCGATGCAGGGCCTGGTGTGGCGTACCACCAGCACGTCGGTGCCGGCGCGCCGGTCCTGCACGCAGATGGGGATGGCGGCGGCGTCGTTGTTATAGCCCTGCACGTGCAGCGGCAGGGCCGCCGCCAGTACCGCCAGCGAGTTGCCGCACGGATCCGGGACGGACGTCGGCGTGGCCATCCCGGTCGGGTCGAATTCGCCGTAGAAGCCGGCGTTGCGCAGGTCGGTGGTCAGCAGGTCGATGCCGAAGCGGCCATTCTCGACCTGGCGGTTGGCCTTTTCGACCTCGGCCTGGGCGCGGCTGTTGCGCACGAACAGGGTGGTCATGCCGACCAGGATCAGCAGGCCGATGGCGATCGCGACCAGCAGCTCGGGCAGGGTGAAGCCGCGCGCGCGGCGCGCCGGCATGGGGGATGGTGAACGCATGCCGGATCTCCTAGCTGCAGTGGGGCAGGCCGACCGCCACCTGCACCGCGATCGCGCGGCGGTAACTGTCGTCCCTGCCGAAAGCGCCGCTGCCGCAGCTCAGGCTCGGCGCCTTGGTCGGGTGCATACCCTGCCAGGCAACGGTTAAACGGTAAATGCCGGGCTGGCAGACGCCCGGCGTGGCGTCCTGCGCCTGCAGTTCCTCGATGCAGCCGCGGGCGCCGAGCATGGCGCCGACCTTGGTATTGCTGGCTGTGTCGACCTCGGCCGCGCCCTTGAGCGTGGCGCTCCACGCGCAAAGGTCCTGGGCGGCGGTGCCGGTGAGGGTGCTGCAGTCGACCGGCTCGCTGTCGCCGGTGCCGACCGCGCTGGCGGTGACGTAGCTGGCGGCGTCGCCGCTGTTGCTGTTCAGGCGCGCGCTGATATCCTGCAGTAGCACCACGGCCTGGGCGCGCTGGTAGGACTCGACGGTGCCGACCTGGGCCTTGGCCTGCAGCGCGGCGATGCCGAGCAGGCCGAAGGCGAGGATGATCACGGTGACCAGCACTTCGACCAGGGTGGTGCCGCGCTGGCGGGAGAGGGAATGGATGCGCATGGCGGTCAGCAAGCCTCGTGTTTCTGGTAAGGGCGGCCGGACAGGTCGACCCCGACACAGCGGTGCATGGTGGCGCGGGCGGCCGAGACGTCGAAGCTCATCGGGCCGTCGCTGCCGCGCACCCGGCCGTTGGCCTGGTACACCACCGATGCCGGCCCGGTGATGGTGGCGGCCGGCACCGCGCCGTGGACTTCGATCGGGTGGCCGGTGTCGCTCGGGTTGGGGATGTGCCAGCCGCCTTGCCAGGTGGTGCCGGATGCCGGCTGCAGGGTCACTTCCATATTGCGTTTGATGGCTTCGCTGCGGGCCCGCGTCAGCGACTGCAGCAGCTCGCTGCCGGCCGAGCGCACGCGCTGGTTGGCGACCAGGGTCGTGATCGACGGCGCCCCGACCGCGGCCAGGATGCCGATGATCGCCACCACGGTGAGCAGCTCGGGCAGGGTGAAGCCGCGCGCGGCCGCCAGCCGGTTTACCATTTGTCCGCCGGCGTCCGGGCGCCGGAATTGTCGATGGTCAGGGTGCCGTCGCCGTCCTGCTGGCCGCCCACGATCGGGATCGCGCTCAGGGTGAAGGTGGCCGGCGGGCCGGCCGTGACGTCGACCTGGATGGTGTACTTGGCGCTGACGTTGGCCGGCGGCGCGAGGTTCAGGGCGGCCGTTGTCGTGGCGTAGCTGCGGGCGTCGGCGAAGTATTCGGTCTCGGCCTGCGCCAGGTTCAGCAGGTAGGCCTGGGCGGCCGCGCGGTTGCCCTTGACCACGTACTTGCTGTAGGCCGGGTAGGCGATCGCCGACAGGATGCCGACAACGGCCACGGCGATCAGCAGTTCGACCAGGGTGAAACCGGGGCTGCGGCTGCGGAAGGAGAAAAACTGGGATCGCATCAGGGCTCCTGGCGGGCAAAAGTGTGGAAATGTTGCCCAGTATAAACTTTTAAGCTGTCAAATGCCTGAAAGAATCCTGACGATTTGCTGACAGGCAACGGGGAGTGGAGGCGGTCCAGCAGGGAGGAGCCACACAAGACGCCCGCAAGCCGGTAAAATCGAGGGTTTTGCAATTGGCCACAGGATGGCCGACATCATGGCTACCGAAAACGCAGCAACGACATCCGGAACGCAGGACGCGGCCTCCGGCAACCAGCCGGCGCAGATCGCGCGCGAAGTGGCGCGCCGCCGCACCTTCGGCATCATTTCCCACCCCGACGCGGGCAAGACCACGCTGACCGAGAAGCTGCTGCTGTTCTCGGGCGCGATCCAGCTGGCCGGCACCGTCAAGGGGCGCAAGAGCGGCCGCCACGCGACCTCGGACTGGATGGACATCGAGAAGCAGCGCGGCATTTCGGTGGCCAGCTCGGTGATGCAGTTCGAGTTCCGCGACCACGTGATCAACCTGCTCGACACCCCGGGCCACCAGGACTTCTCGGAAGACACCTACCGGGTGCTGACCGCGGTCGACTCGGCGCTGATGGTGATCGACGCGGCCAAGGGCGTGGAGGAGCAGACCATCAAGCTGCTCGACGTCTGCCGCATGCGCAACACGCCGATCGTCACCTTCATGAACAAGCTGGACCGCGAGACGCGCGACCCGCTGGAACTGCTGGACGAAGTGGAATCGGTGCTGAAGATCGAATGCGCGCCGGTGACCTGGCCGATCGGCATGGGCAAGCTGTTCCGCGGCGTGTACCACCTGCTGAACGACGAGGTGATGCTGTTCAAGGCCGGCGAGGAAAAAGCCGACGGCGCCTTCGAGATCATCAAGGGCATCGACAACCCCAGGCTGATGGAGATGTTCCCGCTCGAGATGGAGCAGCTGAAGATCGAGGTGGAACTGGTGCACGGCGCCTCGCATCCCTTCGACCTGCAGCGCTTTTTGGATGGCAAGCAGACGCCGGTGTTCTTCGGTTCGGCGATCAACAACTTCGGCGTGCGCGAGATCCTTTCCTCGCTGGTCGAGTGGGCGCCGCCGCCGCGCGGGCGCGACGCCACCGTGCGCGAGGTCGAGCCGGCCGAGCCACGCTTCTCCGGCTTCGTCTTCAAGATCCAGGCCAATATGGACCCGGCGCACCGCGACCGCATCGCCTTCCTGCGCGTGTGCTCGGGGCGCTTCGAGAAGGGCATGAAGGTCAAGCACCTGCGCCTGGGGCGCGAGGTCAAGCTGTCGCAGGTGGTGACCTTCATGGCATCGTCGCGCGAGCAGGTCGAGGAAGCCTATTCCGGCGACATCATCGGCCTGCCGAACCACGGCAATATGCAGATCGGCGACAGTTTTTCGGAAGGCGAGATGCTGTCGTTCACCGGCATTCCCTACTTTGCGCCGGAGCTGTTCCGCGTGGTGCGGATCCGCAATCCGCTCAAGACCAAGCAGCTACAGAAAGGCTTGCAGCAGCTGGGCGAGGAGGGCGCGGTGCAGGTGTTCAAGCCGGTGCTGGGCAGCGACCTGATCCTGGGCGCCGTCGGCGTGCTGCAGTTCGAGGTGGTGGCGAGCCGGCTGATGAACGAGTACGGCGTCGATGCGATGTTCGAGACGGCCAGCATCAGCAGCGCGCGCTGGGTCAGCTCGGATGACAAGAAGGCGCTGTCCGATTTCGAGCAGGCGCTGGCGCCGAACGTGGCGTATGACGCGGCCGGGAACCTGGCTTACCTGGCGACCTCGAGCGTCAACCTGCGCCTGACCGAAGAGCGCTGGCCCAAGCTCAAGTTCCACGCCACGCGCGAGCACGCGGCGAAACTGGATTGATCTGTCCGGTACTGCGTTACCTGAAAACCGTCGTTCCCGGCACTGCCGGAAACGACGGCGTCTTACGGTGCGGCCAATCCTGCGTTCGTACTTTAGCGGCTTTTCTGCCCGATCACGAACGCATCGATGATCGCCCCCACCCAGCACACCCCAAACACAATCTCCGCCAGCGGCACCAGCGGCGAGCCCCCTCCTTGCTTTTCCAGCTTCGCCGCGATCGCCACCGGAACCGGCGCCAGCGCGCCACTCGTCACCTGGTCGAGGATCGTCGACACCTGCGTGGCCACGTCGCCGAACCAGATCACCGCCGCAATCAGGGCCGGCACCAAAAACAGCCAGGCCCGCCGCGGCCGGCGCAGATAGAAGTGCCCGACTCCGGGAAAAACGAGCGCCGACAGCAGGGCGGCGGCGGGTGCGCGGTTCATGTATTCATCCTCTTGAATGCCAGTACGTTTTGAGCAGACTCAAATAAGCGCGCGCGGGACAGCGTAGATTGGCTCAATGCGCCTAAGAAAATTTACGCCAAGGATCTCCATGCTCTCCCGCCTGAAGATCGGCCCCAAGCTGCTGCTGGCGCCCGGGGCCGTGCTGGTGCTGCTGGTCGTGCTCTCGTGCAGCGCCTACTATGCGATGGTACGACAGAACCAGTCGCTGGAGACGATCGTGCACCAGCGTGCCGTGCACATGCGCAGCGCGTCCGACCTGGTCGCCACCGCGCAGACCGCCCACGCCGACATCTACCGCCTGCTGTCGTGGATCAGCGGCAGCTTCCCGCGCAGCCGCACCGACCCGCTGATCGGGCAGATCCAGCGCCGCCATGCGGCCATCGACCAGGGCTTCGCGCAGCTGGCCACCCTGACCGCCGGCAGCGGCGCGGAACGCCGCTACGTCGACCAGGCCGCTGCCGCGCACCGGGTGTACGTACGCGCGGTCGACGACGTGATCGAGCTGGCCCACAACGACCAGTCGATCAGCGCCAACGCGATGCAGAAGGCCGAAGACGCGTTCACCGTGGTGGCGGCGCGCCTGACCGAGCTGTCGCGCCTCGAGCAGGAGCTGGGCGCACGCGCGTCCGGCGACGCCGCCGCCGACTTCCGCTTCACCTCGAGCCTGATGCCGGTGCTGATCGTGCTGTCGATCGCGCTGTCGCTGGCGATCACGGTGGCGGTGCGGCGCGCGCTGCTGGACGAGATCCGCGGCATCGGCGCCGCCGCCACCCACCTGGCCAGCTGCGACCTGACGGTCGCGGAGCGCGAATACGGCAGCGACGAGATCGCGCAGACCCAGCGCGCGCTGGACGCCAGCATCCGCAACCTGAACGTCACGCTGCGCACCATCCTCGATTCGGCGCGCTCGATCGGCAGCGCCTCGCGCGAGCTCGCGCTGGGCAACCTGAACCTCACCACGCGCGCCGTGTTCCGCAGCAGTTCGCTGGAACACACGGCGTCGTCGATGCAGGAGCTGGCCGCCACCGTCAACCTCACCGCCGACAGCGCGCAGGCAGCCAACCGGCTGGCCGCCAGCGCGAGCAGCGTGGCGCAGGAAGGCGGCAGCGTGGTCGGCCAGCTGATGCAGACCATGGAGTCGGTCAAGGGCAGTTCGCTGCGCGTGGCGGAGCTGGTCGGCGCGATCGACGCCGTCGCCAGCGAGACCGGCGCGCTGGCCTTGAACGCGGCAGTGGAGGCGACCCGTGCCGGCGAATGCGGCCTCGGTTTCGCCGCCGTCGCCTGCGAGGTGCGCACGCTGGCGCAGCGCGCGGGCACCGTCGCGCGCGAGATCCGCGAGCTGGCGCTCCAGTCGGTGGCGCAGATCGAGGGCGGCACCGCGTGCGCGGCCGAGGCGGGGCACCACATGGCGGACATCGCCAGTTCGGTGCAGCAGGTGGGCACGATCATCAGCCAGATCAGCAGCGCGAGCGCGGGCCAGGCCAGCGGGCTGTCGGAAGTGAACGAGGCGATCGTGCAGATGGACCAGGTCAGCCAGCGCAATTCGGCGCTGGTGGAGGAGGCGGCCAACGCCGCGCGCGGCCTGCAGCAGCAGGCGATCACGCTGTCGCGCGCGGTGGCCGCGTTCCGGCTCGACGAGGCGGTGCACGAGCCGGCGCATGCCACGCTGGCGCCGGCCCGCACGCCGGCGCCCACGGTTCATAACCGGCGGCGCAATCCATCGCATCCTCACCTGGTGCTGGCGTCCCGCCGCGACTAGCGCTGGCGGCGCGCCGCGTGGGTCCGGGCCAGCGCCAGCGCGGCCAGCCCGAGTCCGATGATGGCCACCGAATCCGGCTCCGGCACATGCACGGGCGCCAGCTGCAGCGAGGTGGTCATCGTGAAGTTCGATCCCGTCGTGTGGCGCTCGGCCTGGAAGATGTCGAGCTTGTAGTTGTTCCCGTCCACCAGGCCGTTGGCCGCGGCGAAGCTGTTCAGGTCCACGCTGGCGCTTTCGGCGCCATGCACGCCGCCCAGGTCGATCGCCAGCTTGCCGTCGATGAACACCCAGACGTCGTCGTCGCCGGTGAAGCTGAACTCGTCGTCATGCGCGGTCAGGAAGGTGAAGATGGTGTGCCACTCGGTGGTGAAGCCGTAGTTGTGGTCGTCGGTTTCCTGGTCGAGCAGCTGGCCGTCGATCGGGAAGAAGGCGCTGCTGCTGTACTGCCAGGTGGTCGGGGTCGCCGGGTCGAGGGTCAGCGTGAGCGAACCGGTGCGATTGACGCTGGGGTCGTCGTGGTACCACTGGTAGAACGAGGCGGCGCTGGCGATGGTCGGGTGGCTGCCGCTCGCGTACACCGGCTTGCCGTCCACCCCCAGCGCGGCGGCGACGATGCCGCGGTCGTCCGCGATCACGTTCTCGAAGTCGGGATGGCCGGCGACGCCGTTCCAGGTGCTGCCCCAGGCGTTGAAGTCGCGCACGGTCCCGGTCAGCGTGATCGGGGCGGCAAGGGCCAAGGCGGGAAACAGGACAGCAACGGCAGCAAAAGAGTGCTTCATGCTCGTTCTCCCCAAGAGTCTTGGTGGCGGGAGAAGGGCGAGCAACTTTCATGCCTAAACGAAATTATTTCGTAAAATCAGCATGTTAAGTTTTGCGGGGGAAATTTTAGCGGGGCGGGTGTAAGAAATCCCGACAGCGGATACTGCAGAAAACGAAGAGTTACCGTCGCCCCGCGAAGGCGGGGGCCCCATTTTGCGTGCGTGGCCATACACGCAAAATGGGGTTCCCGCGTGCGCGGGAACGACGGTCAGGTGACAGCCGATTACTCGTAGTCTTCGATCGGTGCGCAGCCGCAGAACAGGTTGCGGTCGCCGTACACGTTGTCGGCGCGGCCGACCGGCGGCCAGTACTTCTTCTTGCGCAGCGAGGCGACCGGGAAGGCGGCCACTTCGCGCGAGTAGGTGTGCTTCCAGTCGTCCGCGGTCACCACCTCGGCGGTGTGCGGCGCGCCTTTCAGCGGGTTGTCCATCTTGTCGTACTCGCCGCGCTCGACCTTGGCGATCTCGGCGTGGATCGTGATCATCGCCTCGATGAAGCGGTCCAGTTCCGCCTTCGACTCCGACTCGGTCGGCTCGATCATCAGCGTGCCCGGCACCGGGAAGCTCATGGTCGGGGCGTGGAAGCCGAAGTCCATCAGGCGCTTGGCCACGTCTTCGTTGCTGATGCCGGTCTTGTCCTGCAGCGGACGCAGGTCGATGATGCACTCGTGCGCCACCAGGCCGTCGTGGCCGGTGTACAGCACCGGGTAATGCGGCGCCAGGCGGCGCGCGATGTAGTTGGCGTTCAGGATCGCCACTTCGGTCGCCGCGGTCAGGCCCTCGGCGCCCATCATCGCGATGTACATCCACGAGATCGGCAGGATCGAGGCCGAGCCGTAGGCCGCCGCGCTGACCGCGCCGATGCCCGATTCGTCGCGGCGGTAGCCGGTCGACAGCTGGTTCGGCAGGAACTTGGCCAGGTGCGCGCCGACGCCGATCGGACCCACGCCCGGGCCGCCGCCGCCGTGCGGGATGCAGAAGGTCTTGTGCAGGTTCAGGTGCGAGACGTCGCCGCCGAACACGCCCGGCGCGGCCAGGCCGACCAGCGCGTTCATGTTGGCGCCGTCGACGTAGACCTGGCCGCCATGGTTATGCACGATTTCGCATAATTCCTTGATGCCTTCCTCGAATACGCCGTGGGTCGAAGGGTAGGTGACCATCACGCAGGCCAGGTTGGCGCTGTGCTGCTCGGCCTTCTTCTTCAGGTCCTCGAGGTCGACGTTGCCGTTCTCGTCGCAGGCGGTGACCACCACCTGCATGCCGACCATGCTGGCCGATGCCGGGTTGGTGCCGTGCGCCGACGACGGGATCAGGCACACGTTGCGGTGGCCTTCGCCGCGCGACTCGTGGTACTTCTTGATGACCAGCAGGCCCGCGTACTCGCCCTGCGAGCCGGCGTTCGGCTGCAGCGACACGGCGGCGTAGCCGGTGGCGGCGCACAGCATCGCTTCCAGCTGGGCGATCATCTCGCGGTAGCCGACGGTCTGGTCTTCCGGCGCGAACGGGTGGATGTTCGAGAACTCCGGCCAGGTCACCGGGATCATCTCGCTGGTCGCGTTCAGCTTCATGGTGCAGGAGCCGAGCGGGATCATGGTGCGGTCCAGCGCCAGGTCCTTGTCGGCCAGCGCGCGCAGGTAGCGCAGCATCTCGTGCTCGGCGTGGTAGCGGTGGAAGGTCGGGTGGGTCAGGAAGGCGCTGCTGCGGGCCAGCGCGGCCGGGTACTGGTCGGCCACCTGGGCGTCGAGTGCGTCGATGTCGATCGCGGCCGCGCCCTGCACGGTGCTCGCGAACACGGCGTACAGCGCCTCGATGTCCTCGCGGGTGATGGTCTCGTCCAGCGACAGGCCGACGTGCTTGGCGTCGATCTTGCGCAGGTTGATGCCGCGCTCTTCGGCGGCGGCGTGCAGCTCGGCGGCGCGCTCGGTCTTGACGGTCAGGGTGTCGAAGAAGCTGGCGTTGGCGAATTCAAAGCCCAGCTGCGCCAGGGCCGCAGCCAGGATCGCGGTCTGGCGGTGCACGCGCCGGGCGATCGCGGTCAGGCCCGCCGGGCCGTGGTAGACCGCGTACATCGAGGCCATCACGGCCAGCAGCACTTGCGCGGTGCAGATGTTGGAGGTCGCCT
This sequence comes from Massilia terrae, assembly GCF_024753145.1. GTDB lineage: Bacteria > Pseudomonadota > Gammaproteobacteria > Burkholderiales > Burkholderiaceae_D > Telluria > Telluria terrae. The sequence goes on from NZ_JANUGU010000001.1 coordinate 672,951, forward strand.
TTTCGCGGCGGATGTGCTGCTCGCGGGTCTGCAGCGCCAGGCGGTAGGCTTGGTTGCCTTGCGCGTCGACGGTGACGCCGACCAGGCGGCCCGGCATGCTGCGCTTGTATTCGTCCTTGGTGGCCATGTAGCCCGCGTGCGGGCCGCCGAAGCCGAGCGGCACGCCGAAGCGCTGGCTGTTGCCGACGACGACGTCGGCGCCCCATTCGCCCGGCGGCGTGAGCATGGTCAGGGACAGCAGGTCGGCCGCGACCACTACCATCGCGCCGGCCGCGTGCAGTTTTTCGACAGCGGCGCTGTAGTCGCGCACGTCGCCGTTCACGCCCGGGTACTGCAGCAGCACGCCGAAGCAGCTGTCTGCCAGCTCGCCCACCTTGCCGGCGGCCACGGTCTTGACTTCGATGCCGAGCGGCTGCGAGCGGGTCTCGATCACTTCGCGGGTCTGCGGCAGCACGTCGTCGGCGACGTAGAACACTTTCGAGCCCGATTTGCCGACGCGCTGGATCAGCGTCATCGCTTCGGCGGCGGCGGTGGCTTCATCCAGCATCGAGGCGTTGGCGATGCTCATGCCGGTCAGGTCGGTGATCACCTGCTGGAAGTTCAGGATCGCTTCCAGGCGGCCTTGCGAGATCTCCGGCTGGTACGGGGTGTAGGCGGTGTACCAGGCCGGGTTTTCGAAGATGTTGCGCAGGACGACCTTCGGCGTATGGGTGCCGTAGTAGCCCTGGCCGATGACCGACTTCATGACCTTGTTCTTCGATGCGATGCCCTTCAGCTTGGCGAGGGCGGCTTCTTCCGGCAGCGGCTCGACGAACTGGCCGAGGTCGAGCTGGTCCTTGCGGCGGATGTTGGCCGGGACCACGGCATCGATCAGGGCGGCGCGGGTGGCGTAGCCGAGGGTCGACAGCATGGCTGCCTGTTCGGTGTCGGACGGGCCGATGTGGCGCGGGATGAAGCCGTCGCGGGCTTCGAGTTGGGTCAGGCTGGAGCGGGTCATGGTAGCGGGGCGATTAGTTGAAACTTGAAACGTCGTCCCGGCGAAGGCCGGGACCCATGCTGAGTTACCTGGCCTGCGGCCGTCGAATGTTCGACGCCTCAAACGGTCTATGGGTCCCGGCCTGCGCCGGGACGACGGTATATCTGCTGGTGGTGCTAAAACGACACCGGCGCGATCAAGCGCCGGTTGGTATATCAATGATCTTCGGTGACCTTGCCATACGCAGCCGCGTCCAGCAGGCCGTTGACGGCGCTGGCGTCGGCCGGCTGCAGCTTGAACAGCCAGTTGGCGTAGGCGTCGGCGTTGATCGATTCCGGCGCGTCGGCGACCGGCTGGTTCACGGCGGTCACGGTGCCCGAAACCGGCGCGTAAATGTCGCTGGCGGCTTTCACCGACTCGACCACGGCGGCGTCGTCACCGGCGGTGAAGGACTTGCCAACCTGCGGCAGCTCGACGAACACGATGTCGCCCAGTGCGTCCTGCGCGTACTCGGTGATGCCGACTGTCAGGGTGCCGTCGCTTTCGACGCGGACCCACTCGTGGGACTCGGTGTATTTCAGGTCGGCCGGGATGTTCATGTGTGACTCCTATTTAGGGGTGGGCCCCCGCTTCCGCGGGGACAGGCTTGTTAGTATAAATTCGTTCAGGCGGCCAGCACTTTGCCGTTGCGGACGAAGGGCAGCTTGACCACCGAGGCGGCCAGCTTCTTGTCGCGGATCTCGACGTGCACGGTGTCGCCGACTTTAACCTCGACCGGCACGCGCGCCAGCGCGATCGCCTGCTGCATGCTGGGGCTGAAGGTGCCGCTGGTGATCTCGCCGGCATTGCCGGAGGCCGCCACCACCTTCTGGTGGGCGCGCAGGATGCCGCCTTTTTCGCGCAGGATCAGGCCGACGAAGTTGGCGTTCTGGCCCATCTTCTGCAGCGCGGCCTTGCCGATGAAGTCGCGCTCCGAGACCAGGTCGATGGTCCAGCCCAGGCCGGCGTCGAGCGGGTTGACGGTTTCGTCCATGTCCTGGCCGTACAGGTTCATGCCGGCTTCCAGGCGCAGGGTGTCGCGCGCGCCCAGGCCGGCGGGCTTGACGCCGGCCGCGGCCAGCGCCTTCCACAGCGCTTCCACCTGGCTTGCCGACACGCCCAGCTCGAAGCCGTCTTCGCCGGTGTAGCCGGTGCGCGCCACCATCACTTCGCCGAACTGGGTGTCCTTGACGATGGCGACGTTGAAGGGCTTGAGCGGCTCCGACGCTTCCTTGACGGCCGGGATCACTTCCCACACCTTGGCGCGCGCGTTCGGGCCCTGGACCGCGACCAGCGCGATCGGATCGTTGCCGTCGCGGCGTTGGGTAATGGTGAGGCCGCTGCTGGTGGCGTCGTTCTGCCGCTGGATCCAGGCCACGTCCTTCTCGGCGGTGCCGGCGTTGACGACCAGGCGGAACCAGTCTTCGGTGAAGTAGTAGACGATCAGGTCGTCGATGACGAAGCCCTGCGGGTTCAGCATGCAGGAGTACAGGGCCTTGCCCGGCACCTGCAGCTTGTCGACGTTGTTGGCCAGCAGGCCGCGCAGGAAGGCGCGCACATTGGCGCCCTTGAGGTCGACCACGCACATGTGCGACACGTCGAACATGCCGGCGTCGGTGCGCACGGCGTTATGCTCTTCGATCTGCGAACCGTAGTTGACCGGCATGTCCCAGCCGCCGAAGTCGACCATCTTGGCGCCGGCTGCGCGGTGTACGGAATTGAGCGGGGTCGCTTTGAGCGTCATGGAATCCTCGGGCAGGTAACAGGGTTAGGCACAATTGTGCCATCGCACCCCTCTGTCCTTGGTACCTGAGAGATAGCGGACGTGATCCGCCTGCCCCTTCGGTGGACCGCCGGCTGGTTTGCCGCGGCCGCTCTCCAGAGTTGGACCGCCGCGCGCTGCGCCAGCTGCCCCTTGACCGGTCCTTTTGCCTGAGAGTTTTTTGGGTAATGCCCCTTCGGCGGTCGCGTGCGCGACCCTCTCCCGGTCAAGACTGTGGAGGATATGCCAGCAGCCCTGTCGCTGTCAACCTGGAAACCGGGCCGCGCCATGTTGTCCCGCACGAATGAAGCGCAGGCAAAATGGCTTTCTCCCGGCATTTGTTACACTAGCCCGTAACACTTTTCGAGCAGGGAAGACTATGAGCGAAGAGCAAGCAAAACAGCTAAAAGAGGGCTACTTCACCCTTTCCGGCGACGTCAACAGCGACATGGTGCACCGGGTGTTCGACGCGGTGGCCATGATGACCGAGGACGGCATCGAGCGCGCCCACGTTCTGGTGCAGTCGAATGGCGGCTACGTCAGCGATGGCCTGTGTCTCTATAACTTCCTGGCCAATTCGCCGATCGAGTTCGTCATGTACAACGGCGGGGCGGTGGCGTCGATCGCGGTGATCATGTTCCTGTCCGGCAGCAAGCGCTATTGCAGCGAGACGGCGCGCTTCATGGTGCACAAATCGCATGCCACGGCTTCGCCCGGCTCGCGGCCGGATGCGCTCAACATCATCGTCGAGGGCCTGCGCGCCGACGACGCGCGCACCGAGTCCATCCTGCGCAAGCATGTGGAGCTGACCAAGGAGCAGTGGGATATCCACCAGTACTCCGACCTGCACCTCAATTCGCGCGACGCCAAGGCGGCCGGCATGGTCAACGACATCGTCGATTTCGCGCCGCCCAAGGGGGCGGTGCTGCGCAATATCTGAGGCGCCCTACAACTCCAGCCGCATCGCCTGCGACAGCAGCCTGCTGCCCGGGCGCAGCGGGACCGGCGCGCCGATGTCGCGGAAGCCTTCGCGCCGGTACAGGCGCACGGCCGGCGTGTCGCCCTGGGTGACGCCGAGCGTCATCGCGCGGAACCGGCGTTCGCGGGCCCAGCCGATCGCCGCGCGCAGCAGGGCGGTGGCGAGGCCCCGGCCGCGGGCCTCGGGCGCGACCCAGACCTGGAACAGTTCGACGATGGCCGGATCGGCGGCGTCCGCCTTGGCCCATGCGAGGCCGGCCGGCGCGCCAGCATGTTCGGCGAGCAGCGGCAATTCGTCGGGTGAGCTTGCGGCGGTATCCAAGCGATCCGCCCAGGCCGAATCCGGGCGCGCCAATTGTGCTTCCAGTGTTGCCGCGAAGGCGTCGGGGGAGTCTTCCAGCGCGCGCAGGCGCAGCGCGCGGTAGCTTTGCCAGTCGGCGGCGGTGAGGCGGAGGATCGTCAAGGTGTTTCTCAGGTAAGCGGGCTGCATATATTACAGCAGCTTTCTCAGCTAAATAGAATGGCTGATTGCGCTTGAGTCCGATATTCCAGCTTTTCGGAACTTATAAACCCCACTATTTCCCGAAGCAGGCCATATTTAAAGCCGGGATAAATAAAAAGGGCCGGCAGGCCCTTTTTGTTGCGCGTTAAAACGTATTAACGCTTGTTGTCGTTTTTGTGGCTTTGACGGCCAGCTTCGACGTGTTGCTCATGCGAGCCGCCGCGGCTGCCCGAGCCGGAGCCCGAACCCGAGCCCGAACCCGAGCCCGAGCCCGAGCCCGACGAGCCGGACTGGCGGCTGCCGTCGTTTTTGTGGCTCTGGCGGCCAGCTTCGGCGTGCTGCTCACGGGTGCCGCCGCGCATGCCCGAGCCGGAGCCCGAGCCCGAGCCTGCCGACTGGCGGTTGCCGTCGTTTTTGTGGCTCTGGCTGCCTGCCTGCACGTGTTGCTCGTGAGTACCGCCCTGCGTGCCTTTGCTGTTCGAGTTCATGATCATTCCTTTCTAAAATGGAAAATGTCTTACTCGCCACTCTGCGGGAAATATAAATCCCCAAGCAGTTTTCGGTGGAAGCCATAATGCGAGCAGAGCCGTTGCTTCGGTATCGGAGCATTACCGGATCTCGTGTAGGACATATCTTCCGATTAAAGTCTCGTTTTTTAGAAAAAATGAGCAAATGATCAAAATTCCTCCCATTCCGATTCCGCCGCGCTCATTGCGGCCTGGGCGGAACCGCGTGGGCGCCGCTGCGCGGGAGGAGGGCGCGGCTGGGTGCGTGCCTGGGGCGGCGGGGCGGGAGCCGGAGCGGGGACGGCGGCGCGAACCGGCTGGGCCGGCCGGCGCGGCATGCTGGACTGGGGTGCGCGCCCGAAGGCGGCCACCACGCGCGTCAGGGTGTCGGCCTGCTCGCGCATCCCGGCGGCGGCGGCGGCGGACTGCTCGACCAGGGCCGCGTTCTGCTGGGTCGCCTGGTCCATCGCGGCGATCGCCTGGTTGACCTGGTCGATGCCGGTGGTCTGCTCGGCGCTGGCATCCGCTATCTCGCCGATGATGCCGGTGACCCGCTTGACGCTTGCGACCACCTCGTTCATCGTGCTGCCGGCCTTGTCCGCCAGCGCGGTGCCCGCCGTGACCTTCTCGACCGAATCGTCGATCAGCTCCTTGATTTCCTTGGCCGCCGCCGCCGAGCGCTGGGCCAGGCTGCGCACCTCGGACGCGACGACCGCGAAGCCGCGCCCCTGTTCGCCGGCGCGGGCCGCTTCCACCGCGGCGTTCAGGGCCAGGATATTGGTCTGGAAGGCAATGCCATCGATCACGCCGATGATTTCGGCGATGCGCTTGCTCGATTCGTTGATCGAGGCCATGGTGCCGACCACCTCCGACACCACCGCGCCGCCCTTGACCGCCACCTCGGAGGCTGTGACCGCCAGCTTGCTGGCCTCGTGCGCGTGATCCGCGTTCTGCGTGACGGTGGCGGTCAGCTCCTCCATCGAGGACGCGGTTTCCTCCAGCGCCGCGGCCTGTTGCTCGGTGCGGGCAGACAGGTCCTGGCTGCCTTGCGCGATCTCGCCGGTGCCGCGCACCAGGGCTTCGGCGCCGCCGCGCAGCTCGCCCATCGTCGCCTGCAGGCGGCCGCCCACGTCCTGCAAGCCGTGCAGCAAGACGCGGGCGTCGCCCCCGTCGACAATGTCCAGCTTGCCGTCGAGCTCGCCATCAGCCATGCGCGCCGCGAAGGCGCTGGCCTGGCGCAGCGGCCGGGCCGTCTCCGCCGCCAGCCACAGGCCCAGCAAGGTCGCCGCTGCCGCTCCCAGGGTGAGGAAGACGAATGCGCCCACTGCCGCGCCCTCGATCTTCGCCGCCCCACCACGCCCGGCAATCGCGTCCAGTTGCCCCAGCAGCCAGGCCGACGCCAGCGCGCCCAGCCCGAACGCCAGCAGCGTGCCGCCGCACAGTTTTGTTTTATTGTTAAGTTGCCGAAGTGATTTCATTGCGCTTCCTTCAGTCGGGGAGGGGGAGCATGTTATGTTAGGGAAACGCCGTCCCCGACCTTTGCGCCGGATCAATCCGCCAGCCCGTCCGGCGCCCCCTTGGGCAAATGCAGGCCATCGGTTATAGTCGGGCGAAATCCGCGCCTCGCCCACCTTTTTACATAGCCGTAGAGCAAGGAACAGATGGTATGATTACTTTTTTAACGATTGACGCCCAGCCCTGAGACAACGTGCGACTATCCTCCATTAAATTGTCGGGATTTAAGTCATTCGTCGATCCGACCAACTTCCAGGTGCCGGGGCAGCTGGTCGGGGTGGTCGGGCCGAACGGCTGCGGCAAGTCGAACATCATCGATGCGGTGCGCTGGGTGCTGGGCGAGTCCAAGGCCTCCGAGCTGCGCGGCGAGTCGATGCAGGACGTGATCTTCAACGGTTCCACCCACCGCAAGCCGGCCGGGCGCGCCTCGGTCGAGCTGGTGTTCGACAACAGCGCGGGCAAGGCGGCCGGGCAGTGGAGCCAGTACGCCGAGATCGCGGTCAAGCGCACGCTGACGCGCGACGGCACCTCGTCCTACTTCATCAACAGCCAGCCGGTGCGCCGGCGCGACATCCAGGACATTTTCCTCGGCACCGGCCTCGGTCCGCGCGCCTACGCCATCATCGGCCAGGGCATGATCGCGCGGATCATCGAGTCGCGCCCGGAAGAGCTGCGCGTGTTCCTGGAGGAGGCGGCCGGCGTCTCCAAGTACAAGGAACGGCGCCGCGAGACCGAGAACCGGCTGGCCGACACGCGCGAGAACCTGACCCGCGTCGAGGACATCCTGCGCGAGCTGAACGCCAACCTGGAAAAGCTGGAGGCGCAGGCCGCCGTCGCCAACCGCTTCCACCAGCTGCAGGGCGACCAGGAAGAAAAACAGAAGCTGCTCTGGCTGCTGCGCAAGAACGAAGCGCAGGCCGAGCAGAAGCGCGTGTTCGCCGAGATGGAAGCGGCGCAGACGGCGCTGGAGGCGCAGACCGCCAACCTGCGTCACGTCGAGCTGGAACTGGAGCAGATGCGCCAGGCCCACTTCGGCGTCGGCGACCGCCTGCACACGGCGCAGGGCGCGCTGTACCAGACCAATTCCGAAATCGGCAGCCTGGAAGCGCAGATCAAGTACGTGATCGAGTCGCGCACGCGGCTGGCCAACCAGCTCGGCACGCTGGCGGCGCAGCGCGACCAGTGGATCGCGCAAGGCCAGGAATACCAGGAGCAGCTGGCCGAAGCCGAGATGCGCCAGGAAGAGCTGGCGGCGCGCGCGGAAGGCGCGCAGATCGCGGTCGAGGTCCACAACGAGCGCCTGCCCGAGCTGGATGCGGCCTGGCGCGCGGCGCAGGAAAAGACCAAGGAATCGCGCGAGCGCATCATGCAGCTGCAGCAGCGCATCGAGCTCTCGTCCGCGCACCAGCGCAACGCATCGAACATCCTGGCCAACCTGGCCACCCGGCGCGAGCGCCTGCAGCAGGAAAAGAACGGCCTGAATTCCCCGGACAGCGCCCACCTCGAGAACCTGCGCATGCAGCTCGAGGAAAAGCAGCAGGCGCTGGAAGAGCAGACCATGCTGCTGGAAGAAGCCACCGAACAGCAGCAGCGCCTGGACGAGGAGCGGGCCGCCGCGCACAAGGCGGTGCAGGAAGAAACCGCGGCCAACGCCCAGCTGGAGGCGAAGCTGTCGGCCCTGAAGCAGCTGCAGGACCGCGTCCAGACCCAGGGCAAGGTGCAGCCCTGGCTGCAGAAGCATGGCCTGGACAGCCTGCCGCGCCTGTGGCAGAAGCTGCAGATCGAGGACGGCTGGGAGACCGCGCTGGAGGCGATCCTGCGCGAACGCACCGGTGCGCTGGAGATGTCGAATATCGATTGGGCCAAGGCCTTCTTCAGCGACGCGCCGCCGGCGCGCCTGGCCCTGTTCACGCCCGCCGCCGGCGCCGCGCAAGTGGCGCAGGCACCGGGCCTGAAGCCGTTCGCCGACCTGCTCAAGCTGAACGATCCGGGCCTGCGCGGGGTGCTGAACGACTGGCTGACCAACGTCTATGTCGCGGACGATGCGAACGAGGGCTTCGCGTCGCGCGCGCGCCTGCCCGCGGGCGCCTGCTTCGTCACGCGCCAGGGCCACGTCATCACCCAGTCCAGCGTGCGCTTCTACGCCGCCGACGCCGAGCAGGACGGCATGCTGGGCCGCCAGCACGAGATCGACAATATCGGAAAGCAGCTGCGCGCGCAGGCCCTGCTGGCCGACGAGGCGCGTACCCGCTCGGTGCGGGCCGACGCCGCCGTGTCCGAGCTGGCGCGGCGCCTGCAGGAATCGCGCAGCCGGGTGGCGTCCTTGACCCAGCAGGTGCACGCGCTGCAGATCGACGTGGTCAAGCAAAGCGAAATCGAGGCCCGCTTCAACCAGCGCAGCACCCAGATCGAGGCCGACCTCGCGGAAATCGGCGCCCACGAGGCGGAGCAAAAGCAGGTGCAGCTCGAATCCGAGGCGGAGTTCGAACAGCTCGACATGGAACTGGCCGAGCTGCAGGGCGCGCACGAAGACCGCCAGACCGAATTCCTCGGCAAGGAGCAGGCGCTGGCCGATGCGCGCGACAAGCTGCGCGAGCTGGAACGCTCGGCGCAGGAAGCCGTATTCGCCGAACGCGCCCAGCGCAGCAAGATCGAGGAACTGGGCCGCAGCATCGCCACCGCAGCGGCGCAGGCGGCCCAGGTCGCGGACAGCATCGAGTCCGGCAAGCAGGAGCTGGCCGCGCTCGAATCCGGCACCGCCAGCGAGGGCCTGCAAGAGCTGCTGGACCGCCGTACGCAGCAGGAAAAGGCGCTGTCCGATGCGCGCCACGAGCTGGACCAGATCACCCAGAAGCTGCGTCACGCCGAGGAAGCGCGCATGCAGTCCGAGCGCAGCCTGCAGCCGCAGCGCGACAAGATCACCGAGATGCAGCTCAAGGAGCAGGCCGCGCGCCTGAACCAGGAGCAGTTCGCCGAAGCGCTCGGCGCCACCGGCGCCGACGAGGCCGAGCTGGCGCACAAGCTGACGCCGGACATGAAGGCCCAGTACCTGCAGGGCGAGGTCACGCGCCTGACCAATGCCATCGCAGCGCTGGGCGCGGTCAACCTGGCCGCAGTCGAGGAACTGGCCCAGTCCGCCGAACGCAAGCGCTTCCTCGATTCGCAGAACGCCGACCTGAATGAAGCCATCAACACGCTGGAAGACGCGATCGCGCGCATCGACAAGGAGACCCGCGACCTGCTGCAGGAAACCTTCGACCGCGTCAACCAGCACTTCTCGGAGCTGTTCCCGATCCTGTTCGGCGGCGGCCAGGCCAAGCTCGTGATGACGGGCGACGAGATCCTCGACGCCGGCGTGCAGGTGATGGCCCAGCCGCCGGGCAAGAAGAACGCCACCATCCACCTGCTGTCCGGCGGCGAAAAGGCGCTGACCGCGACCGCGCTGGTGTTCTCGATGTTCCGCCTGAACCCGGCGCCATTCTGCCTGCTCGACGAGGTCGACGCGCCGCTGGACGACGCCAACACCGAGCGCTTCTGCCGCATGGTCAAGCGCATGTCGGACCATACCCAATTCCTTTTCATCTCGCATAACAAGATCGCGATGGAGATGGCCAACCAACTGATTGGTGTGACGATGCAGGAGCAGGGCGTATCGCGCATCGTGGCGGTGGACATGGAGTCCGCCGCGAACTTCGCACAAGAGGCACAAGCAGCATGACAGATTTAGAAATGAGCCTGTTCGCCGCGGGCGGCGTATTCGTCGTCGGCGTTTTCGGCTACAACAAATGGCAGGAATACCGCGCCCGCAAGAGCGTCGAGCGCGCGTTCGCGAACGACCATGACGACGTATTGATGCGCGCCGACGGCACGCCGATGTCGCGCCACGAGCCGGTGCTCGACCTCGGCGTGGCGCCGGCCGGCGAGGGCGTGGTGCTCGAACCTTCGCTCGGCGCCACCGGCGTCGCCGACGAGGCGCCGGACGACGTGCCGCCGCCCGCCAAGCTCACGCTGCCCGGCGCCGCGCCGGACACGCCGCCGGCCGAACTGGCCGAAAGCCTGGTCGATCCGCTGATCGACTGCCTGATCCCGCTCGCGCTGGAAGCGCCGGCGCGCGGCGACAAGCTGCTGCCGGTGCTCCAGAAGCTGCGCCGGGTCGGCAACAAGCCGGTCCACTTCATCGGCCTGCACGTGAACGGCGACTGGGAGCCGATCGTGCATGGCGGCGTCTACACCAAGCTGCAGGCCGGCGTGCAGATGGCCACCCGCACCACCTCGCTGAACGAACTCGAATACTCGGAGCTGGTGTCGCGCCTGCGCCCGCTGGCCGACGAGATCGGCGCCGAACCGGAGCTGCCGGACATGATCGAGGCCGTCAGCGAAGCGCGCAACCTGCACCGATTCGTCGCCGGCCACGACGCCCAGCTGGGCGTGAACCTGCGTTCGAACGGCGCACCGTGGGCCATCGGCACCCTGATCGGCGCGCTGGAAAACCAGGGCTACGACGTGCGCCCGGATGGCCGCTTCGCAATGCCGGACGGCGATGGCGGTGTGCTGTACACGCTGTCGACCAATGTCACGCTGGGCGCGGACACCACCAACAAGCTCACGCTGCTGCTCGACGTTCCCTGCGTTGCGCCGGCCCGCGATGGCTTCGGCAAGATGATCGCCGGCGCGAAGACCCTGGTGCAGCGGCTGGACGCGACCATCGTCGACGACTACGACCAGCCGCTGGTTGACGAGGCGCTGGCCGAGATCAACAGCCAGGTCCAGGACTTCTACCAGGAGATGGAGACGGCCGACATCCCGGCCGGTTCGACCCGCGCGCTGCGCCTGTTCAGCTGAGGATTGCACCGTCGTGACGAATGAGGATTACAAGTCGCGCATGGCGTGGCTGGTCAAGGAACTGAACCGCCACATCTACGCCTACCATGTGCTCGACGCGCCCACCATCCCGGACGCCGAGTACGACAAGCTGTTCGTCGAGCTGCAGCAGCTCGAAGCGGCGCACCCTGAAGCGGCCAGCGTCGATTCGCCGACCGCGCGCGTGGGCGCGGCGCCGATCCCGGAGTTCAAGCAGGTCACCCACGCGGTGCCGATGCTGTCGCTGAACAACGGCTTTACCGATGAAGATGTCGAGAACTTCGACCGCCGCGTGCGCGACGGCCTGGACACGCTGCAGGTCGAGTACGCGGCCGAACTCAAGTTCGACGGCCTGGCGATCAGCCTGCGCTACGAGGACGGGGTGTTCGTGCAGGCCGCCACGCGCGGCGACGGCAGCACCGGCGAGGACGTCACCGCCAACATCCGCACGGTGAAGGTGGTGCCGCTGCGCCTGGCGGGCGAGAACCTGCCGCGCGTGCTGGAAGTGCGCGGCGAAGTATTGATGTTCAAATCCGATTTCGCGAAGCTGAACCAGCGCCAGCGCGACCAGGGCCACAAGGAATTCGCCAATCCGCGCAACGCCGCGGCGGGAAGCCTGCGCCAGCTCGACTCGCGCATCACGGCCCAGCGCAGCCTGCGCTTCTTCGCCTACGGCATCGGGGTGCTGGAAGGCGCGGACATGCCGGCCTCGCATTCGGGCCTGCTCGACTGGTACGTGGAGCTTGGCCTGCCGGTGTCGAACGAGCGCGCGGTGGTGAAGAACGCGGACGGCCTGCTCGGCTATTACCGCGACATCGGCCAGCGCCGCCCGACGCTGCCCTACGATATCGACGGCGTGGTGTACAAGGTCAACCGCCTGCAGGACCAGGCGCGGCTCGGCTTCGTGTCGCGCGCGCCGCGCTTCGCCTTGGCCCATAAATTCCCGGCCGAAGAGGCGCTGACCGTGGTGCAGGCGATCGACGTGCAGGTCGGCCGCACCGGCGCGATCACGCCGGTGGCGCGGCTGGTGCCGGTGTCGGTGGGCGGCGTGACCGTCACCAACGCCACCTTGCACAACGAAGACGAAGTGCTGCGCAAGGACGTGCGCGTCGGCGACACGGTCATCGTGCGCCGCGCCGGCGACGTGATCCCGGAAGTTCTGTCGGTGGTGCTGGAACGGCGCCCGGATCCGGCGCCCGCCGTGTATCACCTGCCGAAGAACTGCCCGGTCTGCGGCGCCCACGTCGTGCGCGAAGCGGGCGAGGCGGTGGCGCGCTGCTCCGGCGGCCTGACCTGCGCGGCCCAGCGCAAGGAGGCGATCCGCCACTTCGCCGGCCGCCGCATGATGGACATCGAAGGCCTGGGCGACCGCTACATCGACAGCCTGGTCGAGTGCAACCTGATCCACGGCGTGGCCGACCTGTACCGCCTGGCGCTGGACGACCTGCTGGCCATGAAGCGCGCCGCCGATGAACGCGACGGCACCACGCCGGAGACGGTCAAGCAGGGCAAGATCGCGACCAAGTGGGCCGACAACCTGCTGGAAGCGATTGCCGCCAGCACCCGGCCGCCGCTGGAGCGCCTGCTGTTCGCGCTCGGCATCCGACACGTGGGCGAATCGACCGCCAAGACCCTGGCCGACTGGCTGGGCAGTCTTGCGCTGGTGCGGCGCGCCCCGGCCGCGCTGCTGCGGCTCCTGCCGGATATCGGTGGCACCGTGGCCGACGCCATCGCCGACTTTTTCTCGGAGCCGCGCAACCAGCAGGCGCTCGATGCGCTGCTCGACGCCGGCGTGAGCCCGCAGGGCGAGCACGCGCCCAAGGCCCAGCTGCGCGACAAGCTGGACGAGGTGCTGATGCTGGCTGCGCTCGACATTCCGAAGCTGACCGAGCCACGCGCGCGCCAGCTGCTGCAGGATGGCCGTACGCTGGACGACCTGGCGCACCTGAAGATCTTCAGCGTGTTCGGCCTGCCGGACACGGTGGCCGAATCGCTGGAGAGCTGGATGGCCGTTCCCGGCCACCGCGAGACGGTGCTGGCGCTGGCCGAGCTGCGGCGCGAACTGCTGGCGCAGCTGCCGGAGCAGGCCGCGGCCGAGGAAGGAGCGCTGTCCGGCAAGACCTTCGTGCTGACCGGGACGCTGCCCACCATGTCGCGCGACGAAGCCGGCGCGCTGATCGAAGCGGCCGGCGGCAAGGTCTCCGGCTCGGTGTCGAAGAAGACCAGCTACGTGGTCGCTGGCGCGGAAGCCGGCAGCAAGCTGGCCAAGGCCGAGCAGCTGGGCGTCACCGTGCTCGACGAAGACGGCCTGATGGCGCTGCTGGCGGCAGCAAATGGAAACAAGGATTAGATCGAATGACGACAATTAAGAAGGCCGTATTCCCGGTCGCCGGCCTGGGCAGCCGCTTCCTGCCCGCGACCAAGGCACAGCCGAAGGAGATGCTGCCGATCGTCGACAAGCCGCTGATCCAGTACGCGGTCGAGGAGGCGGTCGCCGCCGGCATCACCGAGATGATCTTCATCACCGGCCGCAACAAGCGCGCCATCGAGGACCATTTCGACAAGGCCTACGAACTCGAATCCGAACTCGAGGCGCACAACAAGCAGGCCTTGCTGGAACTGGTGCGCAACGTGATCCCGAAGAACATCACCTGCATCTACATCCGCCAGTCGGCGCCGCTGGGCCTCGGCCACGCGGTGCTGTGCGCGCGCCCGGTGGTCGGCAACGAGCCCTTCGCCGTGCTGCTGGCCGACGACTTCATGGACACCGAGCCGGGCACGGCGCCGGTGCTGGCCCAGATGACCGGGCTGTACGAACGCGAAAAGTGCAGCGTGCTGGCGGTGCAGGACGTGCCGCGCGAGCATACGCGCCAGTACGGCATCGTCAGCGCTTCAGGCTACCAGCCGAACCTGGAACTGGTGCACGGCATCGTCGAGAAGCCGCAGCCGGACGTGGCGCCGTCGACGCTGGCGGTGGTCGGCCGCTACGTGCTGTCGGGCGCCATCTTCGACCACCTGGAGAACCTCGGCACCGGCACCGGCGGCGAGATCCAGCTCACCGACGGCATCGCCGCGCTGATGGCGCACGAACGCGTGCTGGCCTACCGCTACGCCGGCCAGCGTTATGATTGCGGCTCCAAGCTCGGATACCTGAAGGCGACCACCGCTATGGGCCTGAAGCATCCGGAAACCGCCGAAGGCTTCCGCGCCTTCCTCGCCGAACTGCAGAACGGACAAGGCTGACTATGGCTGTGCGTGAAATCCTGAAGATGGGCGACCCGCGCCTCCTGCGCGTGGCCGAACCGGTGCTGGCGTTCGACACGCCCGAGCTGCAGGCGCTGATCGCCGATATGTTCGACACCATGCATGCCGCCAACGGCGCCGGCCTGGCCGCGCCGCAGATCGGCGTCAACCTGCAGCTCGTGATCTTCGGCTTCAAGCACAACGCGCGCTACCCGGGCGCGCCGGCGGTGCCGGAAACGGTATTGATCAATCCGCGCCTGCAGCATTTGTCGGATGAGATGGAAGAGGGCTTCGAAGGCTGCCTGTCGGTGCCGGGCCTGCGCGGCAGCGTGCCGCGCTACACCCAGCTGCACTACGAAGGCTTCGACCAGCTGGGCCAGCCGATCAGCCGCGACGTGGACGGCTTCCATGCGCGCGTGGTCCAGCACGAGGTCGACCACCTGCTCGGCGTGCTGTACCCGATGCGGATCAAGGACTTCTCGCGCTTCGGCTTTACCGAGGTGATGTTCCCGGACCTGGTCTCCGGAGGCGATGATTGAAGGCTGTGCTGGCTGCAGCGCTGCTGCTGCTTGCGCCGCTGGCGCAGGCTGATGACGGACTGTTCACCAAAATCGATACCTCGCCAAAGAGCGAACTATGGGTCGACAGCGGCTTCCTGACTGCGCACTTCAACCGCGACAAAGACCTCAACGGCGCCAATCGCGGTCTTGGCGCCGAATATCGCTTCAATGGCGCGCTGTCGGCCGCCGCCGGGCGCTTCTTCAACAGCGACCGCGAGTGGTGCGACTACGCCGGCGTAATCTGGCAGCCCTACGCCATTGGCCCGGTGCGCCTGGGCGCGGCGCTGGCCGCATTCAACGGCTACCCGCACATGCGCGAGGGCGGCTGGTTCCCGGCCGCGATCCCGACCGCCACCGTCGAATACCAGCGCGTCGGCGTCAATATCGGCTTCGTCCCGAGCTACAAGGACCGCCTTTACGGGGGCATTTCGGTCCAGCTGAAATTCAAGCTGTTCGACTGAGGCCCGCCGGTCCGCGCTGCGGCGCACGCGGGACCGCGCACAATTGTTAATTTATTCCCATGCCGATGATGCAAACGATCTATAATCGTTTGTTTATGCGGCGCCACCTACGCGCGGCGTCCCACTCATCTTTGCGGTGCATGGAAAAAAACGACGCAAACAGACAGCAACTGCTCGTCGAGATGATGAGCGGTGTGCAGCGCACGGAAAACGGCAGGGAAGGCTTGCTCCAGCCGTGGCGGCGCGTGGCCGCCCATCTCAGCCCGCTCATTGGGGAGAGCGGATTTTGCGCCTTGCTCGGCAGGGCGCGCCGGCTGGTCGCGCCGCGATTCGGCTGGCTTTCGACAAGCAGCTCGGCCAAAACGATCGATGCCCTGATAGAAAACCTGGGTGACTGCTACGGCAGGCAAAGCGCGGACACGGCCCATGACGGGAATGCCGCCTTACTCGACACTTTCACCAGGTTGCTCGCCGGCTTGATAGGCGAGGCGCTGACGAATCGCCTGTTGCATGCGGCCGCCCGCGGCGACGGCGAACAGAAGAACGCACCGGAGCACAAGGAATGACCGACAAAGTAAGCTTGCGAAAACTGGGCACCGGCGTGCCAGGCCTGGACGTCCTGCTGGGCGGCGGCTTGACCGAGTTCTCGTTCAACCTGATCGCGGGCGCCCCGGGCTCCGGGAAGACCACGCTGGCGCACCAGATCATGTTCGCGCTGGCGCAGCCCGATTGCCGCGCGCTGTTCTTCACCGTGCTGGGTGAGCCGCCGCTGAAGATGCTGCGCTACCAGCAGCAGTACGGTTTCTTTGACCTCGACAAGGTCGGCACGGACATCCGCTATGTGAACCTGGCCGAGGACCTGCGCGCCGGCGACTTCTCCGGACTGATGGAGCGGATCATGACCGAGGTCGAGTCGTTCTCGCCGTCGCTGGTGTTTGTCGATTCCTTCCGTTCGGTGGTCCAGACCGCAAAGAGCGGCATCGAGGGCGTGGCCGACCTGCAGGCCTTCGTGCAGGAACTCGGCACGCGCATGACGAGCTGGCAGGCGACCACCTTCCTGATCGGCGAATACACGCAGGTCGACGCCGAGGCCAACCCGATCATGACGGTGGCCGATGGCATGATCGCGCTGAGCCAGAGCGAGGAAATGAACTCGGTGGTGCGCAAGATCCGCGTGGTCAAGATGCGCGGCCAGGCCCATATGGCCGGATCGCACCCCTTCCGCATCACCGGCGACGGCCTGCGCGTCTATCCGCGCCTGCTGCCGGCGCTGGCCGACGACCGCCGCCCGGGCGGCACCATCGACCGCGACGCGCGCCGCATCGCGATGGGCGTGCCTGGACTGGACAGCATGCTGGATGGTGGCCTGCCGCAGGGGCATACGCTGCTGGTGGTGGGCCCGACCGGGACCGGGAAGACCATCATGGCCACCCGCTTCCTGCAGGAGGGTGCGCGCAACGGCGAGAAGGGCATCGCGGTGACCTTCGAAAAAGGCGCGTCGCGCTTTCGCAATGCGGAGCTGGCCGAGCTGGTGCAGGCCGGGCATGTGCGCTCGATCGAAAGCCGCCTGCTGGACCTGACTGTCGAGGAACTGATCGACGACGTCATGACCGCGATCGACGAGACCGGGGCCACGCGGGTGGTGGTGGATTCGCTGTCGGAGTTCTCGCTATACCTGGCGCCGGAAGTGAAGGCGCAGTTCCGCCTGGCCGTGTTCCGCATGCTGTCGTCGCTGGCCAAGCGCGGCGTGACGGCGCTGGTCACGATCGGGCTGGAGGACCGCTACACCGAGCTGCGCTTCTCGATCGACGACATCTCCTTCCTCACCGATGCCGTCATCGCGCTGCGCTACGCCGAGATCGAAGGCAGGCTGTCCAAGGTGATGTCGGTGGTGAAGGTGCGCGGCAGCGCGCACAGCACCGAGCTGCGCGAATACCGCATCACGGACGCGGGCATCGAGCTAGCGGGGAGCACGGAACGATACAACGGCCTGCTTTCGGGGCGAACACACAAGAGCGGCACAAACCAGTAGAGATGATGCATGGGACACGTCAAAGACAAAGATTCAAAGCTTTCACAACGGGTCCCTGCTGAACACGAGGCCATCGAGGCGCCACACCTGTTGCGCATCGCCGCGCTGGAGGAGGAGCTGGAAGGGCTGCGCCGCTTGGTGCGCGAACGGGCCGCGACGGACGCGACGGTCGCCCAGCTGCGCGAGGCGAACCAACACCTGGTGCTGGCCACGGTCAATGCCCAGACCGGTCGCGACGACGCGGTCGAGGCCCACCGGCGCCAGACCGAATTCCTCGCCATGCTGGCGCACGAGCTGCGCAACCCGCTCGCCCCGATCGGCATGGCGGCCGCGCTGCTGGGACAATCGGCGGTGGTGGCATCGCAGCATCACAAGCTGTCGCAGGTGATCGGGCGCCAGGTCGAACACATGGCGCGCTTGCTGGACGACCTGCTGGATGCCGCGCGCATCAGCAATGGCAAGATCACGCTCGCGCTGCAGAACGTCGCGCTGGCCGACATCATCGAACAGGTGGTAGAGACCGTCGGTCCCGCCATACGCGAGCGCGGCCAGCACCTGGAGGTGGCGATGCCGGAGCAACCGGCCGTGATCCTCGGCGACCGCGTGCGGCTCGTGCAGGTCTTCACCAACCTGCTCGTGAATGCCTCGAAATACACCCGCGAGGGCGGCAGCATCCGCATCGCCGCCAGCTGCGCCGACGGCCACGCCGTGGCCACGGTGGACGACGACGGCGATGGCATCACGCCGGAATTCCTGCCGCAGATCTTCGAGCTGTTTACCCAAGGCCCCCGTTCGCTGGCGCGCTCGGAGGGTGGCCTCGGTGTCGGCCTGAATGTGGTGCGCAATCTGGTCGGCATGCATGGTGGCCGGGTCACGGCCACCAGCGATGGGATGGACCGCGGCAGCCGCTTCACTGTGGTGCTGCCGCTATCGGACGACGCGCCGGCGGCCCTGCCGATTCGCATGCCCGCCGCGGCCGGGCGCGGCCTGCGCCTGCTGCTGGTGGAGGACAACGTGGACGCCTGCGACACCCTGCAGCGCTTCCTGGCGCTGGAAGGGCACGAGGTGCACGTGGCCTATGACGGCGAATCCGGATTGTCCGCGGCTTGCACCGGCGATTACGATGTGCTGATCTGCGATCTCGGCCTGCCCGTTATCGATGGCCTGCAACTGGTGGCGCGCCTGCGCGACGCGGTGGCGGGGCGGCGGCCGTACGCGGTCGCGCTGTCGGGCTATTGCCAGGATGACGACCGCAGCCGCGCGGTTGGCGCCGGCTTCGATGATTACTGCGTCAAGCCGGTCGACCCGGCCAGCCTGCTGGCGCTCCTGGCCTCGGAACCTTGCCAGAGCCGGCGTGCTGCGGCGCCGGAAGGCTGATCCGCTTCACGGCAGGCCGTTGCGGCCATGCTTCAGGAAGGCCGGCCGTTCGGACAGTCGCTCGACATAGGCTTGCACGGCGGGCAGCGCGGGGTGGTCGAACGGCGTCATCAGCCAGCGGTTGGCCGACAGTCCCAGCACGACATCGGCCAGCGTGAACTGGTCGCCGCATGCGAAGGCGCCGCTGCGCTCCAGATGGCGCTCCAGGATCGCCATGTGCCGGTTCCAGCCCGCGATGCTGGCGTCGATGGCTACCGCGTCGCGGTGCGCCGGGCTGTTTTTCACCAGTGCCATGAAAGCATAGCGCCAGGCGTTGTTCAGCTCCGTCGCCTGCCAGTCCATCCACTGTTCGACGATGGCGCGCCGCGCTGGATCGGCCGGCAACAGCGCTTCGCCATGGTAACGGTTGGCGAGATAGCGGCAGATCGCATTCGACTCCCACAGCACGACGTCGCCGTCGACCAGCACCGGCACCATCGCGTTCGGGTTCAGGGCCAGGAACTCCGGCGTGTCGGTCGATTTGAATCCCGATCCCCACTGTTCGTTGTCGACGGCGAGCCCGAGCTCGTCGCAGGTCCACAGCACTTTGCGCACATTGATCGAGGGCGCCTTGCCGAGCAAGCGAAGCATGGTCATTTCTCCTGATAGGGATTGGTTCCGCCGTCGGCGATGAACTGGTCGATGCGCGCCTCTAGCACGGGCAACGGAACGGAGCCCAGCTGCAGCACGGTGTCGTGGAAATTGCGGATGTCGAACTTGGGGCCGAGCGCGGCTTCCGCCTTGTGGCGCGCCTTGGTGATCGCCATCTCGCCCAGGTAGTAGGACAGGGCCTGGCCCGGCCACGAGATGTAGCGGTCCACTTCGGTCTCGATCTCATGGTCGGCCAGCGCGGTGTTCTCGTGCAGGTAGGCCTGCGCCTGCGCGCGGGTCCAGCCCTTGGCGTGGATGCCGGTGTCGACCACCAGCCGCGCCGCGCGCCAGGCCTGGTAGCTCAGCATCCCGAAGGTCTCGTAGGCGTTCTCGTAGATGCCCATCTCGCTGCCGAGACGCTCGGCGTACAGCGCCCAACCTTCGCCGAAGGCCGAGATGTAGCCGCGCCGGAATGGGGGCAGGCCTTTCTGCTCCATCGCCACCGGCATCTGGAAGGCGTGGCCCGGCGCCGATTCGTGCAGGGTCAGCGCGGGAAGGCTGTACAGCGCGCGCGACGGCAGGTTATAGGTGTTGACGAGGTAGACGCCGGGGCCGCCGCGGCCGGCGGTGTAGTAGGGCGCCTGGTCATCCGGCACCGGGACGATGGCGAAGCGTCGGCGCGGGAGGTAGCCGAAATAGTCGCCGGCCTTGGCGTCGAACTTCTTGGCGACCCAGGCCGCGTGCATCAGCAGTTCCTGCGGGGTTTTGGCGTAGAACTGTGGATCGGTGCGAAGGAACTGCAGGAAGGCCGGCAGGTCACCTTTGAAACCGGATGCGCGGATCGTCTCCATCATCTCGGCGCGGATCTTCGCCATCTCGGACAGGCCGATCTCGTGGATCTGCTCGGCGCTGAGCGATGTGGTGGTGAACTCGACGATCTTCGACTGGTAGTAGGCTTTACCGTCGGGCAGGGCGTAGGCCGCCAGCGTGGTGCGCGCACGCGGCATGTAGTCCGTCCGCATGAAGGCCAGCATGCGCTTGTAGGTCGGCTGCACCTGGTCGCGGATGACGGCCACGGCTTCGGCGCGCAGCTGCTCCTGTTCGGCCGCCGGGATCGACGCCGGCATCTGCTTGAACGGCTTGTAGAAGATGGTGTCCTGCGGCGTGGCGGCATCGGCCACCGAGGCAAGCGGAGCGTCGCGGCCGGCCAGCGTCACCTTGGGCGGCGTGAACCCGCGCGCCAGTCCGGCACGCATATTCGCGGTCTGCTCGTCGAAGTAGCGCGGGAATTCGCCCAGCTGGTGCAGGTAGGAGCGGTACTCCTGCGCGTTCTTGTAGCCGCTGCGCGCCGAGTAGGCGAGGTTGGTGTAGAACGAGCTGTCGGCGTTGACCGGCATTTCGTATTCGTGAAAGCGCAGGGCTTCGGCCAGCGCGGCGATCTGGGCGCGGTAGACGGCGAAGTTGATGCGCTCCGGCGGCGGCAGGTCGGCAGGCGCGATGGCGTTGAGCTGTGCCAGCACGCCCTGCCAGTAGGCCAGCCGCGCGGCTTGCGAAGCGGCGTCTTCGTGCGGCAGTTCGCGGCTCGCGCCCGAGGAATCGTCGCGCGCGAGGTGCTTCTCCTGGCGCCACTTCCATTCGGCCGTGTAGATCGATTTGAAGCGCTGTTCGGCGCCGGAATCGGCATGCGCCGGCAGCGTTGCAAACACCAGCACCCCGGCCGCGCACAAGGCGGCGCCAAGCTTCTTGTTCATCGTCCCTTGTCCCTACGCCGTAAGCGGCGTTCTTATCGTTGATCGGACAATTGTTGCTCGTCGGGGGAAAAGAAGCAAGCGGCTATGGCTCAGATAGAACGTCGTTCCCGCGCAGGCGGGAACCCCATTTCTCCAAGCGGAGTGGTAAAAGCAATCGTTATCGGTGTGCCGGCAAAATGGGGTTCCCGCTTTCGCGGGAACGACGTTCGGGGCTAGCGTTTGACCCGCGCAAACGCATCGTTCGGCCGCCACACCGGCATCGCCGCCGCATTGGCCACCGCGTAGCCGAGATTCAGCGTGAACTGCGCCTGCTGCACCATGCCCGACAGGTCCCAGGCCGGATCGTATTCATCCGTCACTTGGTGATAACGCTTGGTGAACGCGATCATCTTATCGTGCGAGCCGCGCTGGTCATGCACGAACTCGAAGCTGCCGTCGCCCGAGAACACCGCCGACCCAACGTTGAAGGCCGGGACGCCCGCCTTGGCGAAGCTGAAGTGATCGGCACGGAAGTAGGCGCCGCCCAGGTCCGGCACCGGCGGCGCGATCTTCAGTCCCATCGAGCCGGCCACCCGCTCGGCGCTCGCGCGCAGCGAGCTGCGTTCGCTGCCTTGTACGCCGATGTCGCGCGTCGGTCCGACGAAGTTCATGCTGTCCAGGTTCAGGTCGGCCGCGGTCTTCGCCAGCGGCCAGAGCGGGTTGGCGACATAACCCTGGCTGCCGATCAGGCCCTGCTCCTCGGCGCAAGGCCACAGGAACACCTGGGTGCGGCGCGCCGGATGCGCCACCGCGGCCTGCGCCATCGCCAACAGCGCGGCGGCGCCGGAGGCATTGTCGATGGCGCCGTTCCAGATGTGGTCGGGTTTGACGTTGTTGGGGTCGATGCCGAGGTGGTCCCAGTGCGCCGAATAGATCACGGCCTGGTCGCGCAGTGTCGGATCGGTCCCCGGCACGATGCCGGCCACGTTGAATTCCTCGGCTGTGCGCACCGCGCTCTTCACGTGCGCATGTACGGTGGCGCCCAGTTCGACCGGTTTGAAGCCGCGCACCTCGGCCTGCGCGCGCAGTGCGTCGAGGTCTTTGCCGGCGGCCGAAAAGAGAGCGCGCGCCATGTCTTCGGTGAGCCAGCCCTGCAGTGCGTTGCCGGCGACGCCGGCCAGGTGGAACTGCTCGTGCGTGAAACTGTTCTGCGGGACGCTCCAGGCATACGAGGCCGAAGGCGTGGTATGGATCAGCAGGATGCCGGCCGCGCCCTGGCGCACCGCTTCCTCGAATTTGTAGATCCAGCGGCCGTACCAGGTCAGCGACTTGCCGCCGAAGCGGTTCGGCTCCGCGCCGGTGGGCTGCGGGTCGTTGACCATCGCGACCAGCAGCTTGCCCTTGACGTCGACACCGGCGAAATCGTTCCAGTGCTCGTCTTCGGCGTGGATGCCGTAGCCGACGAAGACCACCGGCGCATCGACATTGGTCTCGGTATTGCCGTTGGCGTTGGCGAACACGGTGTCCGCGCCGAACTGTGGCGCCAGCGTCTTGCCGCCGACGTCGAAGCTGAGCGAGCTGCCAGGCAGGGTCTTCTCGCCGACCATGCGCACCGCTTGCCGGTAGCTGTTACCGTTGGCCGGTTTCAGCCCGATCGCGGCGGCCTGCGTCTCCAGATAGCGCACCGCGATCGCGCCGCCGCGCTGGCCGGTGCCGCGGCCTTCCAGCAGGTCGTCGGCGAGGAAGGCGAGGTGGGCGCGCAGCGGCGCCTCTTGCACCACCGGCTGGCTGGTCGCGGGCGCAGCGAAGGCCGGCGGGGCGAAGGCCAGGGCAGCTGCGCAGGCGACGTGGCGGAACGGGGAAAAGCGGATCATGCGGTCTGGGGGTAAGCTTGTGGCTAAAACAAGCATTGTAGCCCTTCCGCCTAGCCCCGAAAAGGAGATTGCACATGGCCGCACTCTGGATGACCGACGTCGACCCCATAGCCACGGACGAGGAGATCAGGGACTTCCTGGTCAAGTACGGCTTCCCGCCATACGACGCGATCCAGCACATGCCGGGCGACGGCTCGCACCCGGCGGTGCTGGTCAGTTTCAAGGACGAACCGGCGGAAGCCCTGCGCACGCTGGGCTCGCGCATCAACGACATGTTCTGGCGGGTCCACAAGATCCAGGTCCACGTGATGGAGCACGCGGACGATGCGCCGTCGGCCTAGCGCCTGAACAGCCGTGCCAAGCGCTCGACGGCCTCCTCGATGCGTTCGTATTTGGTAGCGTAGGAAAAGCGCACGTGCTTGTCCGGCGCGGCGAAGCCGAAGTCCCCGCCGGGCACGATCGCCACGTGGGCCTGGCGCAGCACCGACATCGCGAAGGCGCTGCTGTCATTGGCGTCGTGGTGCGGTAGCTGGCTGATGTCGGCGTACACGTAGAAGGCGCCGTCTGGCATCACCGGCACGGCAAAGCCCAGTTCCCGCAGCGCCGGCACGATGAAGTCGCGGCGGCGCTTGAATTCGAGCCGGCGTTCTTCGTAGATGGCGATGGTCTCGGCATCGAAGCAGGCCAGCGCCGCATGCTGCGCGATGGTCGACGGGCAGATGAACAGGTTCTGCGCCAGCTTTTCGAACACCGGCACCAGCGCTTCCGGCACCACCAGCCAGCCCAGGCGCCAACCGGTCATGTTGAAGTATTTCGAGAAGCTGTTCACGGTGATGACGTCGTCGCCATAGGCCAGCGCGCTGGTGGGGCGGCCGTCGTAGGACAGGCCCTGGTAGATCTCGTCGACCACCGCGAAGCCGCCGTGCGCGCGCACCGATTGCAGCATCGCCCGCAGCTGCTCGGCCGTCATCGAGGTGCCGGTCGGGTTGGACGGCGACGCCACCACCACGCCGCGGGTGCGCTCGCTCCAGCGCTCATCGACCTGCTGCGCGGTCAGCTGGTAGCGGTCATCGGGCGAGGAGGGGATGAGTATCGGCTTGCCGCCGAAGGCCGACACGAAGTGGCGGTTGCAGGGGTAGCAGGGATCGGGCATCAGGATCTCGTCGCCTTCGGCCACCAGGGCGGCGCAGGCCAGCAGCAGGCCGGCCGAGGCGCCGGCGGTGACCACGATGCGGCGCGGGTCGACCTTCAGGCCCCAGGCGCTGGCGTAGTGCGCGGCGATCGCTTCGCGCAGCGGCGCGACGCCCAGCGAATCGGTGTATTGCGTGACGCCGGAGCGGATCGCTTCCATCGCGGCGGCGGCCACCGGCTCCGGCGCGGTGAAGTCCGGCTCGCCCACGCTCATGCTGATGACGTCGGCGCCATCGTGCCTGAGCGCGGCCGCGGCCTTGAGCATTTCCATGACGCGGAAGGGTTCGATGGCGTCCACGCGCTGTGCCAGCTGCAGGGCGCGCGCGGTCTGCGACTCAAGATTGTTCGGGGTTGGGATCGACATGCTGCTACCTGTTGGAGTGACCCCGCCATTCTATGCGAAGCGCGCGCCGCCCGCAGCCCCGGGCCGGCGCCAGCAGGTTCGCGCGGGCTGTGCTAATGTCATCCCAACACTTCTGCCCATACGGAGCCTTGCTTGAACCTGCCCAACCACCAGCTGTCCATGACCGTCCTGATGACGCCGGACACCGCCAACTTCGCCGGCAACGTCCACGGCGGCACCATCCTCAAGCTGCTCGACCAGGTGGCCTACGCCTGCGCCAGCCGTTACGCGGGCCGTTACGTGGTCACGATGAGCGTCGACCGCGTGACCTTCCGCCAGCCGATCCACGTGGGCGAGCTGGTCACCTTCCTCGCCTCGGTCAACCACACGGGGCGCAGCTCGATGGAGGTCGGCATCAAGGTGGTCGCGGAAGACATCCGCACCCAGGCGGTGCGGCACGTGAACAGCTGCTTCTTCACGATGGTGGCAGTGGATGACCAGCGCAACCCGGTCGAGGTGCCGCAGCTGGAACCGTCCACGCCCGACGAGCAGCGCCGCTTCGAACAGGCGCAGAAGCGCAAGGAACACAGGCTGGCGCTCGACGGCGGCGTGCGCGGTTAGTTTTCGATAGCTTCTGCAATCACCCGGCGGCTAGAATGTAGGCCGTCGCCATTTTCGAGACCGTCGAGTGATTGAATTCCAAGCGCTGGAAAAACGTTACGGCACTTTCGAGGCCGTCAAGCCGCTGACGCTGACCGTGCGCCGGGGCGAGGTGTTCGGCTTCCTGGGCCCGAACGGCGCCGGCAAGACCACCACCATCCGCATGATGATGGGGATCCTGGTGCCGAGCGCCGGCCGCGTCCTCATCGACGGCAAGGATTGCCATGCCGAGGCCACCGAGGTGAAGCGCCGCGTCGGCTACCTGCCCGATACCCCGATCTTCTACGACTTCCTGCGCGGCCGCGAGATCCTGCGGTTCGTCGCCGAGATGCACGGCTATTCGAAGACCGAGGCGGCCGAACTGACCGCGCGCATGCTGGCCGAATTCGCGCTCGACGAGGCGGCCGAGGAGTTCGCGGTCAACTACTCGCTCGGCATGAAGAAGAAGCTGGGCCTGGCCTGCGCGCTGATCCACGAGCCGGCGGTGCTGATCCTCGATGAGCCGATCAATGGCCTCGATCCGCGTTCCTCGCGCGACGTGCAGGAGCGCCTGCTGGCCGAGGCGGCGCGCGGCACCACCATCTTCGTCTCGACCCATCTGCTGGACATGGCCGAGAAGCTGTGCGACCACGTCGGCATCATCCATCGCGGTTCCCTGGTCGCCACCGGCACCATGGACGAGGTGCGATCCGCGGCGGCCAGCACCGGCTCGCTCGAAGAAGTCTTCCTTAAGCTGACCGACGAAGCCGGGGAGCACGCCCAATGATGGCTGCAGGCCCGGTGCGCGCGGCCTGGCTGCTGACCTGCCTGCGCCTGCGGCGCCTGGCCAACATGGTTCTGTCGCGCCGCTTCCGCGGCAAAGGAGCGCCGCCCACCACCCGCAGCGCGACCCGGCCGAAGCGGCGCCTCAGCGGCGTGCTTGGCGTCGTGCTGCTTATCTGGATGCTGTTCGCGTTCGAGCACGTCGCCCACCAGGCGGTGCTGAACATGCACTGCGGGGTAACGCCGGGCAGTCTGTGTGCGGCCGATACCGCACGCCTGGATGCCGATGCGATCGCCGCATGGGAAATCGCCGAAGACGGGGTCAGCGAGCCGCTGGCGCGCGCGGTCGCCTTCCAGCTGTCGCTGCTGCTGGTCGCCAGTTTCCTGATGTCGCTGGGCAGCCGAGAGATCGCGCAGGCCGACTGGGACCTGGAATGGCTGGTGACGCTGCCGATCAAACGCGGCACGCTGTTGGCGGGCCGCATCGTCGAACGCAGCATCGCCAATCCGTCCGGATGGTTCATGCTGTTGCCGACGTCAGTGGCGCTGGCGTGGCTGAACGGTTTGCGCTGGAGTGCGCCGCTGGCCGGTATCGTCGCCACGCTGGCGCTGCTGCCGCTGACGGCGGTGCTGCGCACTGTGGTGGACACAGGCTTGCGCATGACGCTGTCGCCGTCCAGGCTGCGCAACCTGCAGGCCCTGTGCAGCATCGCCACGCTGCCTTTCCTCTACCTGGCGATGAGCTTCGGCATGCCCGCGGGCGCCGCGCTGATCCGCTCGCTGGGGCGCGGCTTGCCGCAGTGGCTGATGTGGACGCCGCCGGGACTCGCGGTGCGGGCGATCACGGCCGGCGGTGCGGGCGTCGCGGCAGCCAGCATCGCTGCGCTGCTGGCCGAGGTGGCGCTCTTCGCCGCCGCCGGGGTCTGGGTGCTCGGCCGCCAGCTGCGCGATGGTGTCGTCTCCTCGGGCGTGCGCGAGGCCGCGCGGCGCATCCCGCGTCAGGCGCAGGAGCCGTCCGCGTTCTGGCGCCGGCTGCTGCCGCGCTCACCGGTGCAACGGCGCGAACTGCGCCTGCTCTCGCGCGACCGCAACTTCCTCGTGCAAAGCCTGCTGATGCCGGTCGTGATCGTCGGCAGCCAGGTCGTCCTGAACGGGAAGTTGAATGCCTTCGCCGCAGGCCCGGTCCCGCTCGCGCTTACCGCCTGGGGCATCA
Organism: Massilia terrae; assembly: GCF_024753145.1. Taxonomy (GTDB): domain Bacteria; phylum Pseudomonadota; class Gammaproteobacteria; order Burkholderiales; family Burkholderiaceae_D; genus Telluria; species Telluria terrae. Next base: position 700,165 of record NZ_JANUGU010000001.1, read on the forward strand.
GCTCCTATATGCTGATGCTGTCGGCATTCCAGACGCTGAACAACGAAGGGCAAGCGCTTTGGATGCTTTACACCTTCCCGGCCACGATCGAGGAGGTCTTGAAGGACAAGGCGAAGATGTGGGCGGTGCTGGCACTGGTCTATCCGCTGCTCATCCTCGCCTTCGGGCTCGCCGCCGCGCCGGCTTTCGAATGGCGTCTCATCGGCGCTTTTGCAGTCGTGTTGGCCGGCCTGCCGCTGTTCTCGGCCATCGCCGTGGCGCTGGGCGTGTTCGCCTGCGATCCGCTGGCCCAGGACGTGCGCAGCAAGGTGCGGCCCAGCTACGTCTACCTGTACATGATGCTGGCCGCAATGTACGGCTACGCCATCTACGCCGAAAAATGGTTCCAGGCGCTGGTCGTGATGGTGCTCACCGCCGGGCTGGCGCAAGCCTTGTGGCAGAAGTCGCGCGATGCGCTGCCCTACCTGCTGGACCCATCCGCCGCTCCGCCGGCGCGCGTGTCCACCGCCGACGGCATGATGGCGGCGATGCTGTTCTTCGTGCTGCAGGTGCTGGGTATCTTCCTACTCAAGCGCGCCCGCGTGGACACGGGACTCGCGATGACCCTGTCCTTCGTTGGCGCGGGTGCGATCGTATATGCGCTGGTGCGCCTGGCATACCGGCGCAGCAGGACCGCCGGCGTTCCGGCGATCCTGGCCGGACAGCCACTGCAGTCCCTGGCTTGGGGATTGGGCGCAGGTCTGGCTGCGGCTTGCGTCGGCGTCGCCTACCTGTACTTCCTGAAGTCCACGCCGTGGTTCGTGGAAATGGCGCAGGCGAGAGCGGCGAGCGGCATTCAGGCGGCTTGGCTTGTCGCGCTGGCGGTGCTGGCCGCGCCCTTGTTCGAAGAGTTCATCTTCCGCGGCCTGGTGTTCGGCGGCCTGCGCCGTTCGGGCGGACTGCTGCCGTCGATGGTGCTGAGCGCCGGATTGTTCGCGATCGTGCATCCGCCGGTGTCGATGCTGCCGGTGTTCGTGCTTGGCTTGTGCACGGCCTACGCCTACGAGCGCTGCAAGGGGCTGCTGGCGCCGATGCTGGTGCATGCGGTGTACAACGCGGTGATCGTCGGTTGGCAGTTGGCCTGAGCGACGCATTGCCAGCAACGTCAAATGGGGCCCCCGCCTGCGCGGGGGCGACGGTAATGTAAGTAATTAGAACTGCTCGTCCGGTCCCAGGTAGCGCCACTGGCCCGGCGGCAGCTCGCCCAGCTTGACACGGCCGATGCGCACGCGCTTCAGGCCGATCACTTTCAGGCCGACCATCTCGCACATGCGGCGGATCTGGCGCTTCTTCCCCTCGCGCAGCGTGAAGCTGAGCTGGTCGTCGTTCTGCCAGCGCACCTTGGCCGGCAGCAGCGGCTTTCCGTCCATCCACAGGCCGTGGTTCAGCTTCTTCAAGTCGGCGTCGGGCAAGCGGCCGGGTTTGGTGTACTGCACCCGCACCAGGTATTCCTTCTCGACCGCGGTGTCCTCGCCGATCAGCTTCCTGGCGATGCGGCCGTCCTGGGTCAGCACCAAGAGGCCCACCGAATCGATGTCGAGGCGCCCCGCGGGCACCAGGCTCTTGAGCTGCGTTGGGTGGAACTGCTCGGGTGACTTGTCTTCAGCCCAGCGATTCTCCGGTCGGATCAGCGTGACCGCCGGCTTGTAGCCATCCTCGGCCTGGCCGCTGACGTAGCCGACCGGCTTGTGGATCAGGACCGTGACCCGCCTGGCCTGCTGGGCGCTGGCCTGGCGGTCGACGGTGACGCGCTGCGAGGGCAGCACCTTGCTGCCCAGCTCCGACACCACCTGGCCGTCGACCCGCACCCAGCCGCGCGCTATCCATTCGTCGGCCTCGCGGCGGGAACAGAGGCCAAGTTCGGACATGCGTTTGGACAGGCGTAGCGGTTCAGTCATCGGTACAACGAAGGTTTAAATGTGGAGCGCGTCGAGCAGCTCGGTCTCGAACTGCACCTGGGTGCGCGGATTGTTGAACACCGCGCCGTCGACCAGGAACACGTCTTCGACGCGCTCGCCGAGGGTCATGATCTTCGCGGTGTGCAGGTTGATGCGGTAGCGATTGAGCACGCCGGCCACCGCGTACAGCAGGCCGGTGCGGTCGTTGGCGACGATCGACAGCACGTGGAACTGGCCGCGTTCGTCCGGCCGCAGCTCCACGCTCGGCGCGATCGGGAAGGTGCGCGACATGCGCGACAGCCGGCCCCGCACCGGCGGCGGCAGCGGGCCCTGCGTGTTCAGGGCTTCGGTCAGCTCGTGCTCCAGCAGGCTGATGATGTCGCGGTAGCTGCCGGCGAAGGTCTGTTCGGTCACCAGGAAGGTGTCGAGCGCATAGCCGTCGCGGGTGGTGTGGATCTTGGCGTCGAGGATGGAGAAGTTCTTGCGGTCGAAGTAGCTGCAGATGCGCGCGAACAGGTCCGGCTGGTCCTTCGAGTAGACCGTCACCTGCAGGCCCTCGCCGATCGGCGCCAGGCGGCACTTGACGACCGGCTTCTCGCTGCCCAGCTTGCCGATCAGGGCGCGCGTCTGCCACGCGATGTCGGAAGCGTCATGGCGCAGGAAGTAGGCGACGTCGAGCTGGTCCCACAGCTGCTGGTGCGCGTCCGCCGGCAGGCCGAACAGGCGCAGGGTGGCCAGCGCTTCCTGCTGGCGGGTGCGCAGTTCGCGGTCGGCGCTGTGCGGTTCGCCGCCCAGCACGCGCAGGGTCATCTTGTACAGGTCTTCCAGCAGCTTGGCCTTCCACGCGTTCCACACCTTGGGGCTGGTGCCGCGGATGTCGGCCACGGTCAGCAGGTAGAGCGCGGTCAGGTGGCGCTCGTCGCCAACCAGGCGCGCGAACGAGGCCACCACGTCGGGATCGGACAGGTCCTGCTTCTGAGCCACCTGCGACATGGTCAGGTGGTTCCCGACCAGGAACACCACCAGCTCGGTGTCTTCTTCCGACAGCCCGTGGCTGGTGCAGAATTCGGTGGCGTCCTCGCGCCCCAGCTCGGAGTGGTCGCCGCCGCGGCCCTTGGCGATGTCGTGGAACAGGGCGGCCACGTACAGCAGCCAGCGGTCGCGGAAGTTGGCGATCAGCTGGCTGCAGAAGGGGTATTCGTGGGCGTGCTCGGTCATCGTGAAGCGGCGCAGGTTACGCACCACCATCATGATGTGCTGGTCCACCGTGTAGACGTGGAACAGGTCGTGCTGCATCTGGCCGATGATGCGGCGGAAGCTGGGCAGGTAGCGGCCCAGGATGCCGAGGTCGTTCATGCGGCGCAGCGCGTGCACCAGGCCTTGCGGCGCCTGCAGGATGCGCAGGAACAGCTGCTTGTGTTCGGGCTTGGCGCGGAAGGCGTCGTCGATCAGCAGGCGCGCGTGCCACAGTGCGCGCGTGGTGCGCGCGGTCATGCCCTTGATGTCGTGGCGCTCGGTCATGGCCACGAAGATCTCGAGCAGGGTGGCCGGTTCGGTCTCGAACAGGTCGTCGCGCGCGATATCGATCAAGCCGTTGACTTCATTGAAGCGCGGGTTGATCGGGGTGAGTTCGAGCGGCTGCGGGAACAGCTGGGCCTCGATGTTCTGCAGCAGGATGGTGTTCAGCTGGGTGACCACCTTGGCCGCCCAGTAGTAGCGCTGCATCAGGAATTCGCTGGCGCGGCGCGCCTCGAAGCCGGCGCCCGAGCTGGCCAGGCCGAAGGTCTCGGCGATCGCGGTCTGGACGTCGAACAGCAGGCGATCCTCGCGGCGTCCGGTGTGCAGGTGCAGGCGCACCCGGATGTCCTTGAAGGCGCGCTCCTTTTCCATCAGCTGGCGCGCTTCCTCGCGCGTGATCAGGCCGCGCGTGGCGAACTGGCTCCAGGAATTGGCCAGCCCGGCGGCCTTGGCCACCCACAGGATCACCTGCAGGTCGCGCAGCGCGCCCGGGCTCTCCTTGCAGTTCGGTTCGAGCGCGAAGGCGGTGTATTCGTACTTGGCGTGGCGCAGCCGCATCTCGGCGGTCTTGGCCAGGAAGAAGGCCTGCGGGTCCATCGCCTCGCGGTAGCGCCGCTGCAGCTGGGTGAACACGGCGTGGCTGCCGGTGACCAGGCGCGCTTCCAGCAGGCTGGTTTGCACCGTGATGTCGGCCGCCGATTCGGTCATGCACTCGTCGACCGTGCGGATGCTGTGGCCGATCTCCAGGCCCAGGTCCCAGAACAGCTGCACCAGCATCTCGACCCGCGCCTGGGTGGCGGCGTCCAGCGGGGCGCCCAGCAAAATGAGGACGTCGACGTCGGAATAGGGGAAAAGCTCGCCGCGGCCGTAGCCGCCCACCGCCACCAGCGCGCAACCCTCGGGCAGGCCGCAAGCCTGCCAGGCCTCGGCCAGCACCGAATCGACGCTCTGGCGCAGGCCGCGCAGCAGTTTCTCGGGCTTGCCGTCGTGGCGGAAGTCGGCGATCAGCTGCTGGCGCTCGGCCTTCAGGCGGTGCTTGAGCAGGGGCCGCGCCTGGTCAAGCTGCGCGCTGGCGGGCATGTCAGGCCGCCGCTTCGGCCTTGGGCAGCACGATCGCCGGCGGCGGCGGGGTCCCGGCCGACTGCGTCATGATCTCGAAGCCGGTTTCGGTGACGAGGATGGTGTGCTCCCACTGTGCCGACAGGCTGCGGTCCTTGGTCTTGATGGTCCAGCCGTCCGGCATCTCGCGGATCTCGCGGCGGCCGGCGTTGATCATCGGTTCGATGGTGAAGGTCATGCCGGCTTCCAGCTTCTCGCCGGTGCCCACGCGGCCGTAGTGCAGCACCTGCGGCTCTTCGTGGAACACGCGGCCGATGCCGTGGCCGCAGAATTCGCGCACCACCGAGAAGCCGTTCTTCTCGGCGTGCTGCTGGATGGCGTGGCCGATATCGCCCAGGTGCACGCCCGGCTTGACCATCGCGATGCCCAGCCACATGCACTCGTAGGTGACTTCGGACAGGCGCTTGGCCTGGATCGACGGCGCGCCGATGAAGAACATGCGGCTGGTGTCGCCGTGGAAGCCGTCCTTGATGACGGTGACGTCGATATTCATCACGTCGCCGGCCTTGAGCACCTTGTCGCCCGGGATGCCGTGGCAGATCACGTCGTTGACCGAGGTGCAGATCGCCTTCGGATACGGGGTGTAGCCCGGCGGCGCGTAGTTCAGCGGGGCGGGGACCGTTCCTTGCACATTGACCATGTATTCGTGGCACAGGCGGTCGATCTCGCCGGTGGTCACGCCCGGCTTGACGAAGGGGGTGATGTAATCGAGCACTTCGGAGGCCAGGCGGCCGGCGACGCGCATGCCTTCGATTTCTTCCGGGGTTTTGATGGAAATGGACATAATCGTTCGTCTTGGAAAAGGAGAGGCACGGCCGGGCAGGGTGCGCGGCCGTGCGGCAATTCGCCACATTATAATAGATGTTGCATTGGCAGCGTTCGCGCCGGCCGGCGCCGGCCCGGGGCGCTCGCCTTCGTTGTTATTATTGCAAAGACCGATTGTGTCATGCCCCGCATGACCATCTTGCCCAAGCCACGGTTGTCGGTGTAAAATCTCGGGTTGCTCGGGCAGGTGTCCGGCAAGCGGCCAAAATGGCCGTTTTTTAAGTAAATCGCGAATCCGGCCCACAAAGGGTGCCTTTCAAAGGTGACTGGCCGGATTTGAGACCTAACCCTGGAGAAATTCAATGTCCGTTACTATGCGCGAAATGCTGGAAGCCGGTGTTCACTTCGGCCACCAGACCCGTTTCTGGAACCCGAAGATGGCGCCGTTCATCTTTGGTCATCGCAACAAGATCCACATCATCAACCTGGAAAAAACCATGGCGATGTACCAGGATGCGATGAAAACCATCAAGCAGATCGCTGCCAACCGCGGCACCATCCTGCTGGTGGGCACCAAGCGCCAGGCCCGCGACATCATCGCCGCCGAAGCGCAACGCGCCGGCGTGCCGTATGTCGACCAGCGCTGGCTGGGCGGCATGCTGACCAACTTCAAGACCATCAAGACCTCGATCAAGCGCCTGAAGGACATGGAAGCCGCGATCGAATCCGGTGAAGTCGAGAAGATGTCGAAAAAAGAAGCCCTGATGTTCAACCGCGAGCTGGACAAGCTGCAGAAGTCGATCGGCGGCATCAAGGACCTGAACGGCGTGCCGGACGCGATCTTCGTGGTCGACGTCGGCTACCACAAGGGCGCCATCACCGAAGCCGGCAAGCTGGGCATCCCGGTCATCGGCGTGGTCGACACCAACCACTCGCCGGCCGGCGTGACCCACGTGATCCCGGGTAACGACGACTCGTCGAAAGCCATCACCCTGTACGCACGCGGCGTCGCCGATGCGATCCTGGAAGGCCGTGCCAACGCCACCACCGAAGTGATGGAAGCTGTCAAGGGCGGCGACGAATTCGTCGAAGTCTCCGAGCAGGCATAATCGTTGGGCAGGCCGCGCGCCTGCCTGACACCGAAGGGGGGCCTGTGCCTCCCCTTTTTTTAAGCAGAATTAGCGCGGGCGGCGGCACACCGGCGCCCGGACCCTGGATACACATTTAGGAGAAACAAACATGGCAGCGATTACTGCAGCGATGGTTGGCGAACTGCGCGCCAAGACCGACGCCCCGATGATGGAATGCAAAAAAGCACTGACCGAAGCCGAAGGCGATATGGGCCGTGCGGAAGAGATCCTGCGCGTCAAGCTGGGCGGCAAGGCGTCGAAAGCCGCAGCCCGCATCACCGCTGAAGGCGTGGTGGCCGCTTACATCAACGGCAAGGTCGGCGCGCTGGTCGAGATCAACAGCGAAACCGACTTCGTCGCCAAGAACGACGACTTCCTCGCGATGGCCAACCAGGCAGCCCGCCTGGTCGCCGAGCAGAACCCGGCCGACGTCGCCGCGCTGGCAGCCCTGCCGGTCGAAGGCGGCCAGACCTTCGACGACGTGCGTACGGCGCTGATCGGTAAAATCGGCGAAAATATGACGGTTCGCCGCTTCAAGCGCTTCGACACTACCGCCAAGCTGGCTTCCTACCTGCACGGCGCGCGCATCGGCGTGATCGTCGAGTTCGAGGGTGACGACCAGGTCGGCAAGGACGTGGCCATGCACATCGCCGCAATGAAGCCGGTGGCACTGTCGTCGGAACAAGTTCCGGCCGAGCTGATCGAGAAAGAGCGTTCGGTTGCTGAACTGAAGGCCAAGGAAGACGCCGACAAGGCCGTCGCCGAAGGCAAGCAGCCGCAATCGGCCGAGATCGTCGCCAAGCGTATTGATGGTTCGGTGCAGAAGTACCTGAAGGAAGTGTCGTTGCTGAACCAGGCGTTCGTGAAGAACGACAAGCAGTCGATCGAGCAAATGCTGAAGGCCAACAACGCGAGCGTAAAATCGTTCGTCATGTTCGTGGTCGGCGAGGGCATCGAGAAGAAAGTCGATGACTTTGCGGCAGAAGTTGCAGCACAGATGGCTGCTTCCAAGCAGTAAAATGGAAAACGGGCCGCGAGGCCCGTTTTTTTAAGGGCGGCTCCTTGTGCACCTTAAAAGGAACCGTCGTCCCGGCGCAGGCCGGGACCCATGCTGAGCTTGATCGGCATGCGGCCCGCAGCAGTACTGCACGCGTTCCATGGGACCCGGCCGCCGGGACGACGGGCAGGGGGAGCGGGCAAAAGGTAACACCTCCATCTGCGTCTGAAGCAGATGAGGCCGCCCCGGCGGCCAGACCAGAATTCGTAACATCACAATTTAAGGAGCCCGCACCATCATGACCAAACCCGCCTACCAACGAGTCCTCCTTAAACTGTCCGGCGAAGCGCTGATGGGCGACGACCCGTTCGGCATCAACCGCGCCACCATCGAGCGCATGGTGGCCGACGTGGCGGAAGTGGCGAACCTGGGAGTGCAGTTGGCTGTGGTCATCGGCGGCGGCAACATCTTCCGCGGCGTCGCCCCCGGCGCGCAAGGCATGGACCGCGCCACCGCCGACTACATGGGCATGCTGGCCACCGTCATGAACGCCCTGGCACTGGCCGACGCCATGCGCCAGCAGGGCATCACCGCGCGCGTGATGAGCGCGATCGCGATCGAGCAGGTGGTCGAGCCCTATGTGCGCCCGAAAGCCCTGCAATACCTGGAAGAAGGCAAGGTCGTCGTGTTCGCCGCCGGCACCGGCAACCCCTTCTTCACCACCGACACCGCGGCCGCCCTGCGCGGCTCCGAAGTGTCGGCCGAGATTGTTTTGAAGGCAACCAAGGTCGATGGCGTATATACTGCCGATCCGAAGAAGGATCCGCACGCTACCCGCTATGAATCGATCTCGTTCGACGAGGCGATTTCGAAGAACCTGCAGGTGATGGATGCCACCGCATTCGCCCTGTGCCGCGACCAGAAGCTGCCGATCAAGGTGTTTTCCATCGTCAAGCCCGGTGCGCTCAAGCGCGTGATCATGGGCGAGGACGAAGGTACACTGGTACACGTTTAATCCATATAGAAAACTCAGGAGAGCAGCATGTCCTTAGCTGACGTTAAGAAGAACGCCCAGGATCGCATGATCAAGTCGATCGAGACCCTGAAGGCCGACCTGGCGAAGGTCCGTACCGGCCGCGCCCACACCGGCATCCTCGACCACGTGATGGTCGACTACTACGGCTCGCCGACCGCGCTGCCGCAGGTGGCCAACCTGACCCTGATCGATGCGCGCACCATCGGCGTGCAGCCGTGGGAAAAGAAAATGCTGGCCGCCATCGAGAAGGCCATCCGCGAATCCGACCTCGGCCTGAACCCGTCCTCGTTCGGCGAGATGATCCGCGTGCCGACCCCGGCCCTGACCGAAGAGCGTCGCAAGGAGATGGTCAAGCTGTGCAAGTCGGAAGCGGAAGACGCCAAGATCGCCGTGCGCAACATCCGCCGCGATGCCAACGAACAGGTCAAGAAAATGGTCAAGGACAAGACCGCATCGGAAGACGACGAGCGCCGTTCGGCCGACGAGATCCAGAAGCTGACCGACAAGTTCGTCGCCGACATCGACAAGCTCGTGGCCGAGAAAGAAAAAGAAGTCCTCACCGTCTGACCGGTGGCGCCCGCGGGCGCCCGCGCCAAACCGGCCTGGGCCAGTAGAGGCCAGGCCGGTTTGCCCTTTTTGTTTTGTAGTGATTCCAGGTCCCGCTTTATGATTTATAAGAGTTCGACGACCGCAGTTCCCGAAGTGCCCAAGGTACCGCGCCACGTCGCCATCATCATGGACGGCAATGGCCGCTGGGCCACCAAGCGCCTGCTGCCGCGCGTGGCCGGCCACGTCAAGGGCGTCGAGGCCGTGCGCGGCTGCGTCGAAGCCTGTGTCGAGCGCGGCATCGAATACCTGACCCTGTTCGCGTTCTCGTCCGAAAACTGGCGCCGCCCGCAGGAGGAAGTCTCGCTGCTGATGCGCCTGTTCGTCACCGCGCTCGAGCGCGAGGTGTCGAAGATGCATGCCAACGACATCTGCCTGAAGGTGGTGGGCGACCTGTCGCGCTTCGACCCCAAGCTGCAGGACATGATCGCCAACGCGATGCGCAAGACCGCCAACAACACGCGCCTCACGCTGACCGTGTGCGCCAACTACGGCGGCCGCTGGGACATCATGCAGGCCACCGCCAAGATGGTGGCGGCCAACCCCGGCCTCACCGAGTTCACCGAGGAGATGCTGGCCGAGCACCTGGCGATGGCCTACGCGCCCGAGCCCGACCTGTTCATCCGCACCGGCGGCGAGGAGCGCATCTCCAACTTCCTGCTGTGGCAGCTCGCGTATTCGGAGCTGCACTTCACCGACACCTTCTGGCCCGATTTCGACAGCCAGTCGCTCGACGCGGCGATCGCGTCCTACCAGAGCCGCGAGCGCCGTTTCGGCCGCACCGGCGATCAAGTGGCAAAGAAAAGCTGATGCTGAAAACCCGGGTCATCACGGCGGTCGTGCTGCTGGCGGTATTGCTGCCGATCCTGTATTTCAACAACACCACCGCCTTCGCCGTCGTGGTGACGGTGGCCTTCGGCGCGGCGGTGTGGGAAGCCTTCCGCCTGTTCAACCCGGAATCGAAGGGCGCGGTGGTGGTGTCCGCGGTCTGGACCGCCACCTTCGCCTGGGCTTTCTTCGTGCACGGGGCCGGCAACCTGACGTTCTGGTTCGCGCTCAGCGCCCTGATCTGGCTGTTGCGGCTGGCGCCCTCGCTCAAGATCGGCCTGCCGCCGCTGGGGCAGGGTGGCAATATGCTGCTGTCGATTACCTACGCGGTCGCCATCGTCGGCTGCTTCGCCGCCATCGTCCAGCTGTTCCAGCATTCGCCGCTGTACCTGCTGTCGGTAATGGCGCTGGTGTGGGTCGCCGACATCGGCGCCTACTTCGCCGGCAAGGCCTTCGGCAAGCGCAAGCTGGCGCCGTCCATCTCGCCGGGCAAGTCCTGGGAAGGCGCGATCGGCGGCGGCATCGCCGTGCTGCTGATCGCCTCGCTGTCGGTGCTGTTCGGCGGCCAGACCATGGCCGACACCTTCGCCGCCCGCATGCAGGGCCGGTTTGGCTGGGCCGCGCTGGTCGCGAGCCTGGTGCTCATCGTCGCCGCCAGCATCGTCGGCGACCTGTTCGAATCGCAGCTCAAGCGCCGCGCCGGCATGAAGGACAGCAGCAAGCTGCTGCCAGGCCATGGCGGGGTGCTGGACCGGATCGACGCGTTGATTCCGGTATTGCCACTGGCGGCGTTGATCGGCGCCTGGCTCTAAGAGGAGCTTCACCATGCAACGCATCACCATCCTTGGCGCCACCGGTTCCATCGGCGCCTCGACGCTCGACGTGCTCGCGCGCCATCCCGGGAAGTACCAGGTTTATGCCCTGACCGCCCACAGCCGGGTCGATGAACTGGCCGCCCAATGCCGCGCCTTCCGCCCGGCGCGCGCCGTGGTCGGCACCGCCGAAGCGGCGCAGCGCCTGTCGCAGCTGCTCGCCGATCTGCCGGTGTCGGTCGAATACGGCGAGCAGGCCCTGTGCGACGTCGCCAGCAGCGACGCCACCGACACCGTGATGGCCGCCATTGTCGGCGGCGCCGGCCTCGCGCCCACCATCGCCGCCGCTCGCGCGGGCAAGAAGGTCCTGCTCGCGAACAAGGAAGCGCTGGTGATGTCCGGCCAGCTGTTCATGGACGCGGTCAAGGAGCACAAGGCCACGCTGCTGCCGATCGACAGCGAGCACAATGCGATCTTCCAGTCGCTGCCCGAGTCGTACGGACGCAAGCCGCTTGACTCCGGCGTCGCGCGCATCCTGCTGACGGCATCCGGCGGCCCCTTCCTGCAGCGCGCCGTCGAGACGCTGGAGGACGTCACGCCCGAGGAAGCCTGCAAGCACCCGAACTGGGTCATGGGCCGCAAGATCTCGGTCGATTCCGCGACCATGATGAACAAGGGTCTCGAAGTGATCGAGGCGCACTGGCTGTTCGGCGCGCCGGCCGAGATGATCGAGGTCGTGATCCACCCGCAAAGCGTGATCCACTCGATGGTGTCCTACGTCGACGGCTCCGTGGTGGCCCAGCTGGGCAACCCGGACATGCGCACCCCGATCGCGCACGCGCTGGCCTTCCCGGAGCGGATCGAGTCCGGCGTCGGCCAGCTCGACCTGACCCGGATGGCCTCGCTGCAGTTCCACCGCCCCGACTTCCAGCGCTTCCCCTGCCTGGCGCTGGCCTTCGAGGCGCTGCGCGACGGCGGCACCGCGCCGGCCCTGCTGAACGCGGCCAACGAGGTCGCGGTGCAGGCCTTCCTCGACCGCCGCATCGGTTTCCGCGACATCGACCGCGTGATCGGCCGCGTGATGGACACGCTGCCGCACGGCGCCGCCACCTCGATCGAGGCGGTGATGGAGCAGGACGGGCGCGCGCGCCAGGCCGCGGGCGAGATCGTGGCGGCCATCTCCGGGGCCTGATGCCATGAACTTCATCTACACGGTGCTGGCCTTCCTGCTGGCCCTCGGGCCGCTGGTGGTGTTCCACGAATTCGGCCACTACATCGTGGCCCGCCTATGCGGCGTCAAGGTGCTGCGCTTCTCGGTCGGGATGGGCAAGATCGTCTGGGCGCGCCGCTTCGGCCGCGACCAGACCGAGTGGGCGCTGTCGGCGCTGCCGATCGGCGGCTACGTCAAGATGCTGGACAAGCGCGACCCGTCCACCGCGCCGGCCGACGACAGCGAGCTGGATCGCGAATTCACCTCGCAGAACGTATGGAAGCGGATCGCGATCATCGCCGCCGGCCCGATCGCCAACTTCATCCTGGCGATCGCGGTGCTGGCCGGCCTGTTCATGCACGGCGTGGAGGAACCCTCGGCGCGGCTGGCCCCGGGCGCTGCCACCAGCGCCGCCTGGCAGGCCGGGATCCGCGGCGGCGACGTGGTCACCGCGATCAACGGTGACCCGGTGCGTTCGTGGCCGGAGCTGCGCCTGCAGGTGCTGGGCGCGGCGGTCGACAAGCGCGAAGCCGACCTCGAACTGCGCGGCGCCTCGGGCGGCAGCTACCGCGCCGTGATCCCGGCGGCCGCCATGGCCAAGCTGGATGTCGACGGCGACGTGATGAACGCCCTCGGCATGGACATGTGGCGCCCGCCGGCCCTGCTCGGCGAAGTGATGGCGGGCGGCGCCGGCGCGCGCGCCGGCCTGAAGAAGGGCGACCTGGTGACCGCGATCGACGGCAAGCCGGTCCCCGACTGGATCGCGCTCACCAAGACCGTCAGCGCCAACGCCGGCCGCGTGCTCGATTTCAGCGTGACCCGCGCCGGCCAGCAGATGCATATACCGGTCAGCCCGACGCTCGACCAGGCCACCGGCCGCGGCATGATCAAGGCCGCCGTCGGCGCCCAGCCCGAGCTGGTGAACGTGGTCTCGGCCCCGCTGCCGGCAGTCGGGATCGCCGCGCGCGTGGCCTGGGACCAGGGCACGATGATGCTCAAGATGATCGGCAAGATGATCATCGGGGAGGTCTCGGTCAAAAACGTGGCCGGCCCGATCACCATCGCCGACGCCGCCGGCCAAAGCGCGCATGCCGGATTGGCGGTGTTCCTGCGCTTCGTCGCCTTCATCAGCATCAGCCTCGGTGTAATGAATCTGTTACCAATTCCCGTTCTGGATGGGGGCCATTTGCTGTATTATGCGGTGGAAGTTTTGACAGGGCGCCCCTTGCCCGCGCGGATCGGAGAGATCGCCCAGCGCGCCGGGGTAGGCCTGCTGTTCATGCTGATGGCGCTCGCCGTCTTCAATGACCTGGTGCGGCTGCTTTGAAAAAAGCCAGACCAAGCACGGGGCTGAGAATACGTACGTTTGTCCAAAATGAGATTGTATCCACTGAGAGCCAATGAAATTACAACCTGATCGTTTTGCCTTGCCGTTCATCCGCCGCAGCCTCATTGGCGCCGCCGTGCTGGCCGTATGTGCCGCGCCGGCGTGGGCCGTCACCCCGTTCGTGGTCAAGGACATCCGGGTCGAAGGCATCCAGCGGACCGAGGCAGGCACCGTGTTCAGCTACCTGCCGGTGCGTGTGGGCGAGACCTTCAACGACGACAAGGCCACCGCCGCCATCAAGGCGCTGTACGCCACCGGCTTCTTCAAGGACATCCGCCTGGAAGAGGAAAACGGCGTGCTGGTGGTGCTGGTCGAGGAACGTCCGGCCATCGCCTCGGTGGACTTCACCGGCACCAAGGAATTCGAGAAGGACATGCTGGTCAAGGCGCTGAAGGAAATCGGCGTCGGCGAGACCAAGATCTTCGACAAGGCGTCGGTCGACCGCGCCGAGCAGGAACTCAAGCGCCAGTACCTGTCGCACGGCCTGTATGGCGTCAAGATCACCACCACCGTCACCCCGATCGAGCGCAACCGCGTGAACGTGATGTTCAACGTGGACGAGGGCGACGTCGCCAAGATCCGCCAGATCAACATCGTCGGCAACAAGGCCTTCAGCGACAAGGAACTGCGCGAGATCCTGCAGCTGTCCACCACTGGCTGGTTCACCTGGTACTCCAAGGCCGACCAGTACTCCAAGACCAAGCTCACCGGCGACATCGAGGCGATCAAGTCCTTCTACCTGGACCACGGCTACCTGGCCGCCAACGTCGAATCGACCCAGGTCGCGATCACGCCGGACAAGAAGGACATCTACCTCACCATCAACATCACCGAAGGCGAGAAGTACACCGTCTCCGGCGTCAAGCTGGAAGGCGAGACCTTCGGCCGCGAGGACGAACTGAAAAAGCTGATCGTGCTGCACCCGGGCCAGGTGTATTCCGGCGCCGCGCAGGAAGCATCGATCAAGCGCATCTCGGCGCGCCTGGGCACCTTCGGCTACGCCTTCGCCAACGTCACCGCCAACGCCGAGATCACCGACCCGGTCAAGCACCTGGTGTCGTTCACCTTCTTCGTCGATCCGGGCAAGCGCGCCTACGTGCGCCACATGAACATCGCGGGCAACACCACCACGCGCGACGAAGTGATCCGCCGCGAGTTCCGCCAGTTCGAAAGCTCGTGGTACAACGCGGACAAGGTCAAGCTCTCGCGCGACCGCGTCGACCGCCTCGGCTACTTCAAGGACGTCAAGGTCGACACCCCGGAATCGCAGGGCACCTCCGACCAGGTCGACGTCAACCTGGAAGTGACCGAACGCCCGACCGGCAACTTCACCATCGGCGGCGCGTTCTCGCAGGCCGAGAAGTTCACCTTTACCGCGGCGATCCAGCAGCAGAACTTCGCCGGCAGCGGCAACACCGTCGGCCTGGAGCTGAACACCAGCCGCTACAATCGCACCATCGCGTTCTCGCAGACCAACCCGTACTTCACCGACGACGGCGTGTCGCGCGCGTTCCAGCTCTACCTGCGCACCTCGCGTCCGCCGGCGATCAACATCGGCATGTTCACCGTGCGCCAGCACGGCGGCAACATGACCTTCGGCGTGCCGTTCTCCGAAGTCGACACCGTGTTCTTCGGTATCGGCGCCGAGACCACCACCATCGAGACCGACCAGACCTCGCCGGCGGTGTACAAGAACTGGGTGATGCAGAATGGCGGCCCGGCCAGCGGCGAAGGCTCGGCCCACACCTACGCGATCCCGCTGACCGCAGCCTGGGGCCGCGACTCGCGCGACAGCGCCGTTACCCCGACCGCCGGCCGCTTCCAGCGCGCCAACATCGAGATCGACCCGTTCGGCGACGCCAAGTACTACCGCCTGAGCTACGAGCACCAGTGGTATCGTCCGCTGACGCGCTGGATGACGCTCGCGCTGCGCGGCGAGGCCGACTACGGCCACGGCCTGGGCGGCAAGGTCTACCCGATCTTCAAGAACTACTACGCCGGCGGCATCGGCTCGGTGCGCGGCTACGAGAGCTCGTCGCTGGGCGTGGTCGACCCGACCACCTTCGACGCGCTGGGCGGCTCCAAGCGCCTGATCGCCAACGCCGAACTGCAGTTCCCGTTCCCCGGCAGCGGCCAGGACCGCAGCCTGCGCTGGTTCGTGTTCGGCGACGGCGGCCAGATCTGGCAGGAGAAGCAGAAGATCCGCCTGAACGAGATGCGCTACTCGGCCGGTATCGGCCTGTCGTGGATTTCCCCGGTCGGTCCGCTCAAGTTGAGTTATGCTAAGCCCTTGAACGCGAAGCCGGGCGACCGCCTTGAGCGCTTCCAGTTCCAGATGGGTACCGGTTTCTGACGCGGGACCCGTCCTGATTCACGATTGCGGAGAATATGTTGAAAACTATGCTAGCCTCGCTGCCCCGGAGCCTTGCGATCGCCGCGCTGTTCGCCTGCTCGCTGGCGCATGCCGAAGATACGATGCCGCCCAGCCGCATCGGTGTAGTGGTCACCGAGCGCCTGATGACCGAGTCGAAGATGGCCAAGGCGGCCGACGCCAAGATCCAGGCCGAGTTCTCCAAGCGCCAGAAGGCCAACGAAGACGCGGTCGGCAAGTTCAAGGCCGCCTCCGAGAAGTTCGACGCCGACGCGCCCAAGCTGTCCGACTTCGAGCGCACCAAGCGTGCGCGCGAGCTGTTCGAGATGGAAAAGGACGTGCAGCGCATGCAGCGCGAGTTCCAGGAGGACCTCCTGCAGCGCAAGAACGAGGAGCGCGCCGCGATCGCGCAGAAAGCCTACAAACTGATCGAGCAGATCGCCGCCCAGGAGCACCTGGACGTGGTGCTGCAGGAAACCGCCTGGTCGAGCCCGCGCGTGGACATCACCGACAAGATCCTCAAGCTGCTCGACAAGTAACGATTTGAAGAATTGAAGGATTAGCAGTATGGGCACTCGACTGGGTGATTTGGTCGAACGCTTCGGCGGGCATCTGACGGGTGACCCGGACATCGAGGTCACCGGCATCGCGCCCTTGCAAGACGCAGGGGCATCGCAGATCAGCTTTCTCTCCAACAGCAAGCTGCGCGCGCTGGCCGCGCAAAGCAACGCGGCGGCGCTGATCCTGTCGCCGCTGGACGATCCCACCGTGGCCGCCACCTATGCAGGCGCGCGCATCGTCACCAGCAATCCCTACGCCTACTTCGCCCGCGCGGCGCAGTACTTCGTGGCGCTCGACGCCGTGGTGCCGGAACCCGGCGTCCACCCGAGCGCGGTGGTGGCGCGCGGCGCACAGGTCGATCCCTCGGCCCACATCGGGCCGCACGCGACAGTGGAAGAGGGCGCGGTGATCAAGGCTGGCGCCGTCATCGATGCCGGCTGCTACATCGGGCGCGAAGCGGAGATCGGCGAGGGCACGCACCTGTTCGCGAACGTGACGTTTCATTCGCGCTGCATCATCGGCAAGCGCGGCGTCATCCAGTCCGGCGCCGTGATCGGGGCCGACGGCTTCGGCTTCGCCAACGAGAAGGGCGTGTACATCAAGATCCCGCAGACCGGGCGGGTGGTGATCGGCGACGACGTCGAGATCGGCGCCAACACCTCGGTCGACCGCGGCGCGCTGGCCGACACCGTGATCGAGGAGGGCGTCAAGCTGGACAACCAGATCCAGATCGGCCACAACTGCCACATCGGCGCGCATACCGCGATGGCGGGCTGCGTGGGCGTGGCCGGCAGCGCGCGGATCGGCAAGCACTGCACTTTCGGCGGCGCGGCGATGGTGCTGGGCCACCTGGAAATCGCGGACAACGTGCACATCTCGTCGGGCACCATGGTGTCGCGCTCGGTGCTCGAAGCGGGCCAGTACACCGGCTTCTATCCGCTGGCGAAGAACGCCGAGTGGGAGAAGAGCGCGGCGATCGTGCGCAACCTGGCCTCGATGCGCGAGAAGATTCGCACGCTCGAAAAAACAATCAAAAAACTCACAGAAGACAAATGACCACTACCGAAAGCAAAGTCCTCGACATCAACCAGATCAAGGAATACCTGCCGCACCGCTACCCGATGCTGCTGGTGGACCGCGTGATCGACTTCGAGCTGGGCAAGCGCATCACCGCCATCAAGAACGTGACCGTCAACGAAGAATTCTTCAACGGTCACTTCCCGCACAAGCCGGTGATGCCGGGCGTGCTGATGGTCGAGGCGATGGCGCAGACCGCGGCCATCCTGTCCTTCATGACCATGAACGTGAAGCCGGACGCGAACTCGGTGGTGTACTTCGCCGGCATCGACGGCGCGCGCTTCAAGCGTCCGGTGGAGCCGGGCGACCAGCTGAAGATGGACGTCGAGATCCTGCGCGTGGCGCGCGGCATCTGGAAGTACAAGGCGGTCGGCAGCGTCGACGGCAAGATCGCGCTGGAAGCGGAACTGATGTGCACCATCCGCGCCAACGAATCGGCCACCCAAGCGGCCCCCGCGCCGGCAGGGCAGCAGTAATGAGCCTGATCCACCAGACCGCGATCGTCGACCCGAAGGCGGAGCTCGACCCGTCGGTCGAAGTCGGCCCGTACTCGATCATCGGCCCCAACGTGCGGATCGGCGCGGGCACGGTGGTCGGGCCGCACGTGGTCATCGAAGGCCACACGACCATCGGCCGCGACAACAAGTTCTTCCAGTTCTCGTCGATCGGCGCCGCGCCGCAGGACAAGAAGTGGAACGGCGAGCCGACCCGGCTGGAGATCGGCGACCGCAACACGATCCGCGAATTCGTCACCTTCAACCTGGGCACCGCGCAGGACAAGGGCGTCACCCGCCTGGGCAGCGACAACTGGATCTCGGCCTACGTGCACCTGGCGCACGACTGCCAGGTCGGCAGCAACACCATCTTCTCGAACAACGCCCAGCTGGCGGGCCACGTCGAAGTCGGCGACTGGGCGATCCTGTCGGGCTACTGCGGCGTGCACCAGTTCTGCAAGATCGGCGCGCATGCCTTCGTGGGCATGTACACCAGCCTGACCCAGGATGTGCCGCCCTTTGTGATGGTGGCCGGTAACCCGGCCGCCGCCAAAGGCATCAATATCGAGGGCCTGAAGCGCCGCGGCTTCACGCGCGAGCAGATCGACGGCATCCGCGCGGCCTACAAGTCGCTGTACCGCGCCGGCCTGACGCTGGAAGAAGCCAAGGCCGCGCTGCAGGAGCAGGAAGCGGAATCGACCGAGGCCGCGGCCGCCGACGTGCGCGCGCTGCGCGAGTTCCTGGGTGTGAGCACCCGTGGCATCGTCCGCTGACGTCTCGCTGGCCCTGGTGGCCGGCGAAGTCTCCGGCGACATGCTCGCGGGCCGCCTGATGGCCGGCCTGCGTCCCCGTCTTCCCAACGTCCACTTCAACGGCATCGGCGGCCCGCGCATGATGGAGCAGGGCCTCGTCTCGGACGTGCCGATGGATACGCTCACCGTGCGCGGCCTGTTCGAAGTGATCCCGCGCTACCGCGAGATCAAGGGTATCCAGAACCGTCTGCGCGACCGCCTGCTGCTGGATCCCCCGGCCGCCTTCATCGGCGCCGACTACCCCGGCTTCAACCTCGGGCTGGAAGAACAGCTCAGGGCCGCCGGCATCCCCACCGTGCACTTCGTCAGCCCGCAGATCTGGGCCTGGCGCGGCGGCCGCATCAAGAAGATCCAGCGCGCGGTCTCGCACATGCTGGTGATCTTCCCGTTCGAGGAGCAGATCTACAAGGACGCCGGCGTGCCGGTGACCTATATCGGCCATCCGCTGGCCGAGGTGATCCCGCTGCGGCCGGATGTCGCCGGCGCGCGCCAGGCGTTGGGCCTGGCGCCGGATGCACGGGTGGTCACGGTGATGCCGGGCAGCCGCATGGCCGAGATCAAATACCTGACCGTTCCCTTCGTGCGCGCCGCGCGCCTGCTCGCGCAGCGCGACCCGTCGCTGAAGTTCGTGGTGCCGATGGCCGGCGAACGCCAGAAGGCCGCGTTCACCGGGCTGGTGGCCACGGCCGGGCTGGCCGACGTGGCGCTGCAGATTGTCGACGGCCAGTCGCACACCGCGATCGCGGCCGGCGACGCTGTGCTGGTCGCGTCCGGCACCGCCACACTGGAGGTGGCGCTGTTCAAGAAGCCGATGGTGATTGCGTATAAAGTGATGGAGGCGTCGTGGCAGATCATGCGCCACATGGGCTATATGCCGTGGATCGGCCTGCCGAACATCCTGTCGCGCGAGTTCGTGGTGCCCGAGTTCCTGCAGCATGCCGCCACGCCGGAAGCGCTGGCCGATGCCGTCTGGCGCCAGCTGGAGGACACGGCTGGCCGCGCGCGGCTCGAGCAGCGCTTCACCGACATGCACCACAGCCTGCTGCGCAATAGCGCGCAAGAGAGCGCCGAGGCGGTGTTGGCCGTCATCGGCAAATAAGATGAGCAAGAAGAAGATCAATTTCTATCCCGGCCTGCCGCCGCGGCTGCGCCCCTTCACCGATGAGGACATCGTGTGCGGCGTGGACGAAGCGGGCAGGGGACCATTGGCCGGCCCGGTGTTCGCGGCCGCGGTCATTCTCAACCCGAAGCGGCCGATCGAGGGACTGAAGGACTCCAAGCAGCTGACCGAGAAGCGCCTGAACGAGCTGGCGCCGCAGATCAAGGAGTTCGCGCTGGCCTGGGCCATCGCCGAGTGCTCGCACGAAGAGATCGACAGCCTGAACATCCTGCACGCCACCATGCTGGCGATGCGGCGCGCGGTGGAGGCGCTGTCGATGCTGCCCACCATCGCCCTCATCGACGGCAACCGCTGCCCGCCGCTGGCGGTGAAGGCACACGCGATCGTCGACGGCGACGACAAGGTGCACGCCATCTCGGCCGCCTCGATCCTGGCCAAGACCGCGCGCGACGCCGCGCTGGTGGCGCTGCACGAGACCTATCCGCTGTATGGTTTCGACCAGCACAAGGGCTACTCGACGCCGCTGCACCTGGCGCGCCTGCGCGAGCACGGCCCGTGCGCGATCCACCGCCGCTCCTTCGCGCCGGTGCGCGAGCTGCTCGAACCGGACCTGTTCGACGGCCTATGAAGACCATCACCTCGCGCGACAACGCGTTCTACAAGGAGCTCAAGCAGCTGGCCACCAGCTCGCAGGCGCGCCGCAAGGCCGGCCAGAGCCTGCTGGACGGCGTGCACCTGTGCCAGGCCTGGCTCGACCTGAAGGGCGCGCCGGACCACTGCCTGGTGTCCGAAGATGCGCTTTCCAATCCCGAGGTGCGGGCCATCGTGCGCCGCTGCGAGGAGCTGCACACCCACGTCACGGCCTTCCCGGAAGCCCTGTTCGGCGCCATCAGCCAGGTCGAGCATGGCGTGAACATCGCCTTCCTGGCCCAGACCCCGCGTCCGCAGCAGCCTGAGGCGATCACCGAATCGGCGGTGCTGCTGGATGGCGTGCAGGATCCGGGCAACGTCGGCTCGATCCTGCGCAGCGCGGGCGCGGCCGGCATCCGCCAGGTGTACTGCGGTCCGGGCACGGCGTTCTGCTGGTCGCCCAAGGTGCTGCGGGCGGCGATGGGTGCGCACTTCGTGCTCGACATCTTCGAAAACGCCGACTTGCCCGCGCTGGTGCGGGCCGCGCGCGTGCCGGTGCTGGCTACCAGCGGCTATGCGGCCGAACAGCTGTATGAGCTGGACCTGTCCGCGCCGGTAGCCTGGGTGCTGGGGCACGAGGGGCAGGGCGTCTCGCAGGAGCTGCTGGACCTCGCTACGCACCGCGTCGCGGTACCCCATGCGGGCCAGGTGGAGTCCCTGAACGTGGCCGCCTGCGCCGCGGTGTGTTTTTTCGAGCAATTGCGCCAGTCCCGGAGATAGACGGCTGGACCGGCTTCGGTTAATCTTCCAGTAGGGAAATACTGGAGCATCAATGGATATCGCGCATTTGAACTTTCTGGTTGCGGAAGCTGACGCCGTCCAGCGCACGGCGCTGATCGAGATGCTCAGGGGACTTGGCGCGAGCCGGGTCACCGACGTCCCGGACGGCCACGCCGCGCTGCGCTATTTCCAGGGTGGTTTCACGCCGCCGGCGGACGTCGCCATCATCGACCTCGAGCTGCAGGGCATGGACGGGCTGGAGCTGATCCGCAACCTGGCAACGCTGGACTGCCACACGCGCCTGATCGTGACCGGCAAGCAGCCTGCCAACCTGATGTTCTCGATCGAGACGCTGGCCCAGGTGTATGGACTCGAGCTGCTTGGGACGATCACCAAGCCGGTCAACCCGGGCAAGCTGGAGTCGCTGCTGGAAAATTACCAGCCGCCGCAGCCGCTGCCGGCGGAGGAAAGCGCGCCGCGCTTCAGCTTCAAGGACATCGGCGCGGCGCTGCAGCGGCGCGAATTCGAGCCGTTCTTCCAGCCGAAGATCGAGCTGGCCACGGGCCAGGTCAAGGGCCTGGAAGTGTTCGCGCGCTGGCGCCACCCGGAATTCGGACTGCTGTCGCCGTCCAGCTTCATCCACGCGCTGGAAGAACACAACCGCATCGACTTCCTCGACTGGAGCATGATCGAGCTGTCGCTGGAGCGCTGCCGCAGCCTGCACGACAAGGGCATCCCGATCTCCATCTCGATCAACCTGGCGCCGGAGACGCTGGCGCATCCGGCCTTCATCCGCCAGATGACGGCGGCGCTGAACCGGCACCGCCTGATGCCGGATTACGTGACCTTCGAGATGCCGGAATCGTCGGTGCTGAACAGCGACCCGAACTTCATCGAGCGGCTGGTGCGGCTGCGGATGATGGGCTTCGGGCTGGCGATCGACGACTACGGCACCGGTCGTTCCAACCTGCAGCTGCTGGCGCGGATTCCGTTCTCGGAGCTGAAGATCGACCGCAGCTTCGTGGACGGGGCGTCGAAGAAGCTGGCGCTGGGCACGGTGCTAAAGTCATGCCTGGGCCTGGCGCACAACCTGGACCGCATGTCGGTGGCGGTGGGCGTCGAGACGCGGCAGGACTGGGACTTCCTGCAGGGGCTGGGCTGCACGTACGCGCAGGGCTACCACATCGCCAACCCGATGGAGGCGCAGGATTTCCCAGGGTGGCTGGAAGACTGGCGCCACTTCTTCTAGAAGCTTGATTAAACAGACCGTCGTTCCCGCCTTCGCGGGAGCGACGGTCTGTATATTTGCCGGGTTCGCGGACGATTAATACTCGCGCCGGTCCGGCTTGATCTCTTGCAGAATCGTCGTGGCGATTTCTTCGATCGACTTGGTGGTCGACGACAGCCACCTGATCCCCTCGCGCCGCATCAGCATCTCCGCCTCATTCACCTCGAACCTGCAATTCTCCAGCGAGGCGTATTTACTGCCCGCCCGCCGCTCATTGCGGATCTGCGACAAGCGCTCCGGCGAAATCGTCAGCCCGAACAGCTTGTGCTTGAACTGCGGCAGCGCCGACGGCAGCCTGCCGCGCTCGAAATCGTCCGGGATCAGCGGATAGTTCGCCGCCTTCAAACCATACTGCATCGCCAGGTACAGGCTGGTCGGCGTCTTCCCCGAGCGCGACACGCCCACCAGGATCACGTCCGCCTCCGCCAGGTTCTTGTGCGACTGCCCGTCATCGTGCGCCAGCGAGAAGTTGATCGCCTCGATGCGGTTCTTGTATTCCTCGGTATCGACCACGTTGTGGATGCGCCCGATGGTGTGGGTCGACTTCACGCCCAGCTCCTGCTCCAGCGGCGCCACGAAGGTCTGGAACAGGTCCATGTGCATGCCCTTGGACTGGCGGATCACCAGCGACAGTTCCGGCTTCACCAGCGTCGAGAACACGATCGGGTTCTGGCCGTCCATCGCAAAGCTGTCGTTGATGCGGCGCGCCGCCTCGTGGGCCTTGTCGATGCTGTCGATGAAGGGCAGGCGCACCGGCCGGAAGCGCATCTCGAACTGGCTCAGCACGGCGTGGCCGAAGGTTTCGGCGGTGATGCCCGTGCCATCCGATACAAAAAAGACAGTTCTGGTTGACGGCGGGAAAGGATTGGGGGCTTCAGTGCTCATGGTCTGCGATGGCGGGAAAAATGGCTGACCCAGGTGCGGTGTGAATCCGTCCCGCACGGGTTAAAATGCTCGGCAACGGTTTCGCATTGTGCGGCACGGCGCCAAGAATAACAAGAAAACACCGTCGTCCCGCCCAGGGCACGAAAGATTTCCATCATCAAAAAGGTGTTTTACCATGACTAACTTGTCTAATGCAGGACTCCAGGTGCCTGAGCGGGCGGTAGGCGGCAGCAATGTCTACGTCGCCTCGTTCGAGGACTTGCGCATGACCGATGTCGAATCGGTCGGCGGCAAGAACGCATCCCTCGGCGAGATGATCAGCCAGCTGGCCGAAGCCGGCGTGCGCGTGCCGGGCGGCTTCGCCACCACGGCCACCGCCTTCCGCGACTTCCTCAGCCACAGCGTCGATGGCGGCCCCTCGCTGGCCGACCGCATCGCCGCGCGCCTGGAAGGCCTGAATGTCGACGACGTGCGCTCGCTCGCCGCCGCCGGCGCCGAGATCCGCCAGTGGATCGTCGCCACTCCGTTCCAGCCGCGCCTGGAGCAGGAAATCCGCGCCTTCTATGATCGCCTGGTCGCAGGTTCGTCCACCGAAGTGTCGTTCGCAGTGCGCTCGTCGGCCACCGCCGAAGACCTGCCGGACGCCTCGTTCGCGGGCCAGCAGGAGAGCTTCCTCAACGTGGTCGGCATCGACAACGTGCTCGAAGCGATGAAGCACGTGTTCGCTTCGCTGTACAACGACCGCGCAATCTCGTATCGCGTGCACAAGGGCTTCACCCACGCCGAAGTGGCGCTGTCGGCCGGCGTGCAGCGCATGGTGCGTTCGGACCTGGGCGCTTCCGGCGTCATGTTCACCATCGATACCGAATCGGGCTTCAAGGACGTGGTCTTCATCACCTCCAGCTACGGCCTGGGCGAGACCGTGGTGCAGGGCGCGGTCAACCCGGACGAGTTCTACGTCCACAAGCCGATGCTGGCGCAGGGCAAACGCCCGGTCATCCGCCGCAACCTCGGCTCGAAGCTGATCAAGATGGAGTTCACGCCTGAAGCGAAGGCCGGCCGTTCGGTGAAGACCGTCGATGTGCCGGTCGAGCTGCGCAACCGCTATTCGCTGAAGGACGAGGAAGTCATCGAGCTGGCCAAGTACGCGGTCATCATCGAGAACCACTACGGCCGCCCGATGGACATCGAGTGGGGCAAGGACGGCCGCGACGGCAAGCTGTACATCCTGCAGGCGCGCCCGGAGACCGTGAAGTCGCAACAGAAGGCGGGCGACGCGCAGCAGCGCTTCGCGCTCAAGGGCAAGGGCACGGTGCTGACCTCCGGCCGCGCGATCGGACAGAAGATCGGCGCCGGTCCGGTGCGCGTGATCCACGACCCGTCGGAGATGGAGCGTGTGCAGCCGGGAGACGTGCTGGTGGCCGACATGACCGATCCGAACTGGGAGCCGGTGATGAAGCGCGCCTCGGCCATCGTCACTAACCGCGGCGGCCGCACCTGCCACGCGGCGATCATCGCGCGTGAGCTGGGCGTGCCGGCCGTCGTCGGCTGCGGCGACGCCACCGAGACGCTCAAGGACGGCAACTTCGTGACCGTGTCCTGCGCCGAGGGCGACGAGGGCAAGATCTACGACGGACTGCTCGAAACCGAAGTCACTGAAGTCACGCGCGGCGAACTGCCGCCGCTGAAGACCAAGATCATGCTCAACGTGGGCAACCCGCAGCTGGCCTTCGATTTCCAGTCGGTGCCGAACGGCGGCGTCGGCCTGGCGCGCCTTGAGTTCATCATCAACAACAACATCGGCGTGCACCCGAAGGCGATCCTGGAGTACCCGAACATCGACGCCGACCTGAAGAAGGCCGTGGAGTCGGTGGCCCGCGGCCACGCCTCGCCGCGCGCCTTCTACGTCGACAAGCTGGCCGAAGGCGTGGCAACCATCGGCGCCGCGTTCTGGCCGAAACCGGTCATCGTGCGCCTGTCGGACTTCAAGTCGAACGAATACAAGAAGCTGATCGGCGGTTCGCGCTACGAGCCGGATGAAGAGAACCCGATGCTCGGCTTCCGCGGCGCCGCGCGCTACATCGCGCCGGACTTCGCCGAATCGTTCGAGATGGAATGCGCCGCGATGAAGCGGGTGCGCAACGACATGGGCCTGACCAACGTCGAGATCATGGTGCCTTTCGTGCGCACGCTGGGCCAGGCGCAGCAAGTCGTCGAGCTGCTGGCCAAGAATGGCCTGAAGCGCGGCGAGAACGGACTGCGCCTGATCATGATGTGCGAAGTGCCGTCCAACGCGATCCTGGCCGAGCAGTTCCTGCAGTACTTCGACGGCTTCTCGATCGGTTCGAACGACCTGACCCAGCTGACCCTGGGCCTGGACCGCGACTCCGGCATGGAGCTGCTGGCCAAGGACTTCGACGAGCGCGACCCGGCGGTCAAGGCGCTGCTGTCGATGGCGATCAAGGCCTGCCGTGCGCAGGGCAAGTACATCGGCATCTGCGGCCAGGGGCCGTCCGACAATCCTGACTTCGCAGCCTGGCTGGTGGAGGAGGGGATCGAGTCGATGTCGCTGAACCCGGACTCGGTGATCGACACCTGGCAGAAGCTGGCCAAGATGTAAGCCTGCAGGGCTTCGCTAAAAACCCTCGCCGCCTGCGGGCCGCGAGGGTTTTTTTTAGTGTTGTCTCCGTTAAGTGTTGAAATAAGCCCGGTCATTCCCGCGCACGCGGGAATTCCATTTCTCATGCAAATTGCTTCGTTGGAGTTCGTCGGCGCGCACACAAAATGGGGATCCCGCTTCCGCGGAAACGACGTGCCCATTCCAAACAGTGCCTTTCAATTTATAGCGCGGGCGCCGCACCCGGCAGCCGGAAAGCCCATGCATAACCGCCGGCGAGATGCTGGCGCGTCGCATCGGGAATATCGACCACGGTGGCGTCGCCGTCGCGGCGCCAGTCCAAGCTGGACTCGTCGCCCAGCAGCTTGACGTCGGTTCCGACGGCCGGAGCAGGGCCGGGGATGCGCACGGTCGACGGCAACGACGTTTCGCCATCAGCGGGCAGGTAGATGGCGTACACCGTGCCGTCTTTCAGCCGGGTATAGCGGAACTTGCCGGCGCTGTAAGGCGCAACGGCGCGGCTGGCGTAGATCGCTTCGCCGTTCACGCGCATCCATTGCCCGATCTGATGCAGGCGTGCGACCGCCTCGGGCGGCAACTCGCCGTTGCCATCCGGGCCGACGTTGAGCAGGTAGTTGCCGCCCTTGGCCACCACGTCGACCAGCATCTGCACCACAGTGCGCGCGGACTTGTACTTGTCATGCGGGACCCAGGACCACGAATCGCCCAAGGTCATGCAGGTCTCCCACGGATACGGCAATGGCTGGTCGGGGATCTTCTGCTCCGGCGTGCGGTAGTTCTCGTATGGCCCGCCCACTGCACGGTCCACCACGATCAGGCCCGGCTGGTGCTTGCGCGCCAGTGCGGCCAGGCCGGGCATGTCGATGTCCTCGGGGCCGGGGCGGAAGTCTGCGATCCCGGTGAGTTCCTTGTTATCGGTGGCGCGCGGCTTGCGCACCCAGCCGGCGTCGAGCCAGAGTACGTCGATTGGGCCGTAGGCGCCGCTGGTCAGCTCGCCGATCTGGGCGTGTGTGAACTTGACGAAGTTCTGCCAGCGCTCCGGGTATTTGCGCGTGTCGTAATTGACGTAGCGGTTCGGCGTGGCATAGCGGCGCCACCAATAATCGTCGCTGTGCCAATCGGCCTTGGAGAAATAGGCGCCGATGCCGAAACCCCGGGCGCGGAAGGCATCGAATACGGCCTTGGTCACGTTGGCGCGCGGGTTGGTGTGGAAGGGGACGTTGGCGGCGGTGATCTTGTAATCGCTCTGCCTGGTGTCGAACATCGCGAAACCGTCATGGTGCTTGGTGGTGAACACCACATATTTCGTGCCGGCGTCCTTGGCGATTTTTGCCCATGCATCCGGATTGAATTTCACCGGGTTGAAGGTGGTGGGCAGTTGCTCGTACGCCTTCACGTATCCCACGTAATCGTCGGCATACTTTGCGGCGAACTTGTTGTGCTTCGGCGGCCCGCACCAATCGACGTCCTCCGAGCAGATCGACCACGATTCGACCAGGCCCTTCTGGCTGTACGCGCCCCAGTGCATCATGAAGCCGAATTTCCAATCCTGCCATTGGTCCAGTTTTCGGATGACCTGAGGGTTGGTTTCGGGGACGTAATCGCCGAGTTCGTCATCGGCTGCCGCGAAGGCGGGCAGTGTCGAGAGCAGCAGGAGTGCAAGCGTGGAAGTGCGGAAGAAGTGCATGGATGATTCCCTGGACTGGAAGTAGTGGCATCTTGTCACTTTTCCATAGGATTGGCCATGCCGATGAGCCGCGACCAACGATGTTTAGCGAGCGCCGAAACAACCGGGCGAATCTGCTAAACAGGGAACGTCGTTTCCGCGCAGGCGGGAACCGTGGCACTATCGAACGCAGGTGAAGCGCCGGCAAAATGGGGTTCCCGCGTTCGCGGGAACGACGGCAGCTCTTAGTCCTCCGATGGGAGATGCAATTGCGAGAACGTCGTTCCCGCCTGCGCGGAAACGACGTTCTGTCTTAGGCTCTTATTGCTGGCTTGGCGGCTGCTGCTGCGGTTGCGCGGGCGAGCTCGCAGGCGCAGCGGCGGGAGCCGGTTGCGCCGCTTCAGCCGCCTTGGCTTGCGCGGCCGCCTTGGCTTGCACATCCTTCTCCATCTGCTGCTGGCTCTGCACCATGCGCATCGCGTTCTTTGCCGCTTCGCTGTCCATGTTCACACCCGCCGACTGCAGCGCGTTGCGCACCGCATCGTTGCCGGTTGTACCGCCGAAGGTGTAGCGCAGGCCGACGTACAGCCGGCGCTGGTGCACGCGGGTGTCGGTGCGGTCGAGCAGGGTGTCGGTCGAGACGCGGAACTTCTGGTCGGTCGAACGCAGCAGGTCGTTGGCGCGCACGTTCAGCGACAGGCGCGGGCTGTACTTGTGTTCATACGCCAGGTTGAACATGCCGAAGGGCTCGCGATAACCCTCGCCCGACAGCAACCTGCCCTGGTGGAAGGTCATGAAGGTCAGCACGTCCGTCGGGGTGACCTGCCACTGGCCGCCGCCCTGCAGTTGCAGCGACGGGGTGCGGCGCTTCTGGCCCGTCAGGCCGAGCGTGCTCACGCTGTCCTGCTCGATGAAGCCGTAGTTACCGTTGAACATGAAGCGAATGTTCGGCAGGGCATAGCCCGACACCTTCATGCCCGGCGGGATCATGCCCATGAGCGAGAACTCGATGCCGCCCGAACGGCGGTCACCCAGGTTTTCCTTCGTGGTCAGCAGCTGGCTGTCGTTGAGGAAGACGCGGCGGTCGGTGATCACATCGCCTTCGCGGCGCAGGTAGCCGCGCACGCTGACCGGCATCAGGCCCTTGATCTTGGTCTCGTAGCCCAGTTCCAGCGAATGCAGCTTGACCGGGTGCAGGCGCGGATTGCCCGAGCTGACGTAGTAATCGTTGGCGTAGTTGACGAACGGATTCAGGTCGCCCGCGTTCGGCCGCGAGATGCGGTCAGCGTAGGACAGGCGCAGGTTGGTGTTCGGGTCCAGCTTGTGCGTCAGGAACAGGCTGGGCAGGTAGTTGGTGTACTGGTTACTGGCCTGGATCGCGGTCGTCACCTGATTCAGGTCGAGGTCGGTGTGCTCGACCCGCAGGCCGCTCTTGAAGGACCACTCCTTGTTGATCGGCATCTCGTAGGTGCCGTAGGCGGCCAGCACGGTCTGGTCCAGCTGGAACAGGTTGGTGCGGCGGCTGTCGAGGCTGCCGTTGTCGAGGAAGAGGTAGCGGTTGTCGAAGGTCTGGCTGGTCTTCTGCCAGCGGCCGCCGGCGGTCAGCAGGCCCGGGCCGACCGGGCTGCTGTAATCGCTGCTCAGGTCGGTCATGCGGACCCGGGTCTCGCCGTTTTGCGCGTAGTTGCGCAGGGTCGGGGCGCCGGTGGCGGGCATCAGCACCGGCTCGTAGACGGTGCCGGTGTCATTGGTGTTGTTGTTGGACGAGTGGCGCAGGTCGACCTTGAGCGACTCGCCATCGGTAGGGTAGCGGCGTTCCCAGCCGGTCACGAACTCGTGGTTGAGTGCGTCGCCCGAGGTCTTGCGGCGCGTGAAGTAATCGACCACCGGCGACTGGCCGGTGCGGAAATCGGTGAAGTGTTCGCTCTGGCTCGCGTCGTTGCCGCGCTTGCTGAACGAGACGGAACCGGTGACGGTGTCGGTCTCGCTGTAGTTGTAGCGGCCGCCCACGCCGGCCTGCAGGAAGTCCTGGATGCCGTGGCGGTGCACGTCTTGCGTCAGGCGGCTGACGGCCTTGGTGACCGGATCGATGCGGTCGCGCTCTTCGTCGGTATCGGTGTCGTTGCCGTCGCGGCGCACGTTCAGGGTGCCGTTCACCGATGCGTAGCCGGAGCTGTAGCTGCCGTTGGCAAAGGCGTTGTGTCGGCCGCCGGGGCCGACGTTGCCGGCCACACTGCCGTTGCCGCCCGGCTTGGTGTAGCGGCGCGAGATCAGGTTCAGGATGGGACCGCCACCGGCTTCGTTGCCGAATTCGGCGCCAGGGTTATTGATCACCTGCACCGATTCGTAGTTCTCGGCCGGCAGGGCATTGATGGCGGCGGCGCGGTTGTCGCCTTGCAGCTGGGCGGTGGGCTTGCCGTCGACCAGCACCGTGACGCGCTCGCTGCCGCGCAGGCGCACCGTGCCGTTCGGGTCCACGTTCACCGAGGGCACGTTGTTGAGTACGTCGCCGATCGACGCGCCGGCGGTGCTGGCGTCGTTCTTGATGTCGTAGACCTGGCGGTCGACGCGGTTGGTCTGGCGCTCACTGACCACGGTGATGGTCGGCGTCGTCTGGCTTGCCGGCTGCGCCGGCTCCGCTGCCTTGGCTTTCTCATCGGCTTTGATTGCGGGTTTGACGGTGGGGTCAGCAGGCTTTTCGCTGCCAGGCGAGGTTTGCGCGTTGGCGCTCAGGCTGAAGACCAACAGGGCGATCGCAGCAGGAATGGCCTTGCAAGCGAATGGAAATTTGGCGGCAGTGTTACTCGACATATTTACCTGGATTGAGGATTAAGAAGCAAAAAAATTAACGGACGGAAAGTATCACTTTTCGTACGTACAATCCAGAGTTGATGCGACCAATTGACGGGAAAGTGGAGCGAAATGCAGGAATGGGGGAATGGGGCGAGGGCGTAATTGATGCCCGGCCTGTGTGCCCCTCGTTCCGAATAACGAGCGAGGGGCTTGGGTCATGAGCCATTCACATGCGCTTAGTTCGCTGCGTACGAAGCGATACGGCGGTCCTCCACAATGTCGTATTTGGAAAAAGCACCCAGATTACCTTCCAAGCATTGCGACGTACGCCTCCCACACAATTTGCAAATTGGCTTGGTGACGATACCGCGCCTTTGTAAATTAGCTGGTCATCCTCGACAAGGCTGTAAAAATTCTTTCCGTTGAAACTGGTCCGTAATAAGGTGCCATTTGGAAGAAACAACTGCTTCCATTGATGCCCCTTGATGACAGGTCGGCCGAACGCTTCGGGCTCATTTCGCGCTAACCACTCGTGAATGGCCGCAGCGCCGATCTCCCAGATCTCTTTCCTGTAGCCGGTTTTGGCAGAGGCGACTAAAAGTTGTTGGTAGGTTTCCAGGGAAATTGGAAGGGTTAGCTCGGGTACAGGTAGGCTGGCAGTGTTTGTTTTCATGGAGTCCTCGATTTATGGTCTTCTTTCTCGATGCCGCCCGATTCGCGGACGACGACACACGTTTTCCACGCGAAAAACAACGCTTTGCCGCCGATTCACTTCGACCAGACGACGTTTTTTACTGAAACCGTTGCGATTTCAGGTGACACAAGTTTTAGACACTAGCGTGCGGATATCGTTCAATTTCATAGGCAATTCGGCCAATTGCGTCATCCGGGAATGCACATTCGTAGTCGATTCGGAACGGTGAGTATGAAGATCGGGCCTAAACGTGATCAACTGGTGAATATCGCGAGGACAGGCTTTGGAGACCCTGCCCACCCGCGCCCCGTTACCGTCGGTCGCTTCGTTTGCAAAAAAACAATTACCCTGTTGACTATCCGCCAAAAAGGGATACACTGCCAGCATCAAGTTGTTTGAACAAAAAGACCATAAAAAGCGTATTACAACGTAGCGAGGACCCTCGTTACCCGGGCCGGGTTGCGGGGGTTTTGTCTTTTGAGCGGGTTTCGACTTGGGGGAGGTTGCGATGCAGGAATGGATGAACTGGCTGGTCGCCGCGGGCGTGCTGGTGATCCTTGAGCTGTTCACGGGCACTTTCTATTTGCTGATGATCGCGATCGGCCTGGCCTTTGGGGCGCTGGCCGCGCTGGCCGGGTTTTCCGGGCCGCTGCAGGCGATCGCGGCCGCCATCGTCGGCGTGATCGCCACCGGACTGCTGCACCGCAGCCGCTTCGGCAAGCCGGCGCGCAGCAACTCGGCCCGCGACCAGAACGTGAACATGGACATCGGCCAGCGCGTCCAGGTGCCGGGCTGGGAGGACGGCAAGGCGCGCGTGCTGTACCGCGGCGCGCTGTGGGACATCGAGCTGGGGCAGGGCGCCACGCCGCAGGCCGGGGAATTCAAGATCGTCGAGGTGCAGGGCAGCCGTCTGATCGTCTCGAATGCATAAGAAAAACTAATTCATCCAAAACAAGGACACATCATGTTCGGAACAGTTGCGCTCGTCATCCTCATCATTGCGCTTGTCTTCGTCATCAAGACCATCAACGTGGTGCCGCAGCAGCACGCGTGGGTGGTCGAGCGGCTTGGCAAATACCATGCGACGCTGGGGCCAGGCCTGAATATCGTGGTGCCGTTCGTCGACCGCATCGCCTACAAGCACGTGCTGAAAGAGATCCCGCTGGACGTGCCGCCACAGGTCTGCATCACCAAGGACAACACCCAGCTGCAGGTGGACGGCATCCTGTACTTCCAGGTGACCGATCCGATGCGCGCGTCGTACGGCGCGTCGAACTACATCCAGGCGATCACGCAGCTGGCGCAGACCACGCTGCGCTCGGTAATCGGCCGCATGGAGCTGGACAAGACCTTTGAAGAGCGCGATCACATCAACACCGCGATCGTCAACGCGATCGACGAGTCGGCTTCGAACTGGGGCGTGAAGGTGCTGCGCTATGAGATCAAGGACCTGACGCCGCCGGCCGAGATCCTGCACGCGATGCAGGCGCAGATCACGGCGGAGCGCGAGAAGCGTGCGCGCATCGCGGCGTCGGAAGGCCGGCGCCAGGAGCAGATCAATATCGCGGACGGCGAGAAGAACGCCGCGATCGCGCGCTCCGAGGGCGAGAAGCAGGCCGCGATCAACCGCGCACAGGGTGAAGCTGCCGCCATCGTCGCGCTGGCCGATGCAAGCGCCACCGCGCTGCGCCAGGTGGGCGGCGCGATCCGCGAGCCGGGCGGCATGGACGCGGTGAACCTGCGGGTGGCGGAGGAATATGTGACTGCCTTCGGGAATCTTGCCAAGACCAACAATTCGGTGATCGTCCCGGCGAACATGGGCGACATGGGGTCGCTGATCGCGGGTGCGCTCACGATCGTCAAATCGCAGAAGTGAGGCGTGGAGGCGTGCTGACGCGCGCCGGCTGTTTTTCGAATGACTCAACAACGTATCCTGATCGCAATCCTGCTCGTCATGCTGCTAGCTGGCGGGCTGGACGCTACTTTCAACGCGCGCGGCGAGTCATTGCCGCTGGCGCTGACGGCGCCGCTGACGCTGGCGATCAACTTCCTTTGCTTTCTCTGGTATCGGCGCGATAGCGATGTGGTGGGCTATCGGCGGTCGCCGTGGTTGAACGTGTGCGTCATCCTGCTGGTGTTTATCGGGATTCCTTACTATCTGCTGCGCAGCAGGGAGCAGGGGCGCAAGCTGCTTGCGCTGGCGAAGTGCCTGGGGTTCGGGGTGCTGATGGTGCTGGCGGATGCGGTGGGGATGGTGCTGAGTGGGCATCCGATATCCTGATCTGATGCGCGCATTAGTGTTTAAGCATCGCTAAAGAATCCCCGCGTATAAAGACATCCACAACAACTCAACGGTGGAGTCTTCAATGAAAAACTGGGTCCGCGACAACAAGGGATTCCTGGCGTTCCTGTTACTGATCGGCGTGTTCCGTTCCGCGGTGGCGGAGCTGAATGCGGTGCCGTCCGGTTCGATGCGGCCCAACCTGCTCGAGGGCGATGTGATCCTCGTGAACCGCACCGCCTACAATCTCAAAGTGCCGCTGACCGACGTGGTGCTGGCGCGCCTGGGCGATCCCGCGCGCGGCGACGTGGTCACCTTCAATTCGCCGCAGGACGGCACCCGCCTCGTGAAACGCCTGATCGCGCTGCCCGGCGACGTGGTCGAGATGCGCAACGAGCGCCTGGTCATCAATGGCAAGCCGGTCGATTTGGCGGTGCAGGGCATGATGCGCGAACCGGCCGGCGGCGGCACCGTCGACGCAGTGCGGCTCGACGAAACGCTGGCCGGCCGCCACCACAGCATCCAGCTGCTGCCCGAGGTCGATGCGCGACGCAACTTCGGGCCGATCACCGTGCCGCGCGACCAGTACCTTTTCCTCGGCGATAACCGCGACAACAGCAAGGACTCGCGCTACATCGGGCTGGTCCGGCGCGACCTGCTGGTCGGACGCGCCGAACGGGTGGTGGTGTCGGCTGACTACCTGGGCAACTGGATGCCGCGGCCGGACCGCTTCGGCCTGTCGCTGCGCTGACCTTACTTGCCCTTGGGCGCGACATCCAGGCGCCCGTACAGCCCGTCGGCCTCGCCGTTCGGGCCGGAGGCGAAGAACAGGGTGTTGGTCGGCTGGTCCTGCAGCCCGTTGCCGAAAGCGATGCCCCACAGGCCGTCGATCTGGATCGGCTTGCGGTTCGGGCCTTGCAGCCGGCCTTTCCATTCGCCGCTGTCGATATCGTAGGCGTTGATCTTACCATCGCCGAAATTCCCCACCAGCAGGCGGTTGGCGAAGCGCCCGAAGCTGGCCGGCGCCAGCGCCATGCCCCACGGCGCATTCAGGTCGCCGCGCGAGACCAGGCGCCGCACCAGCCGGCCTTCCGGATCGTAGACGTCGACGAAGCCGAAGCCCATGCCCTTGACGTCGTCGTGCCGCGCCGCGTCCTGCTTGGCATAGCTGACGTAGATGTCGCCGCCGATATTCTGGATGCCGAAGGGCGCATAGCCGTGCGGGATCGCGTGGTCGGCGAAGGCGCCGGCCAGCAGGACCGGATTGAAGGCGCCATCGAACACGTCGACCCTGGCGTTGTGGAAGTCGGCCGCGTACAGGCGCGCGCCGTTGCCGGTGGCGCTCACGGTGATGCCCTTGTAGACCGCACCGTCGTTGCCGGCGACGCGCAGCGCATGCGTGGCGTCGACATTCGGCGCCCAGGCCGAGATGACGCCATCCTCGCTGGCGAACATGAAGCGCGCCGGGCCGGAGAGCTTGCCTTGCGTGACCACGAACTCCGCGCCGCCGTAGAAGGTGATGCCGGTCGGCGTTCCCGTCGCGCCCGCGGTCGCGGCCGGGATCGTGACCACCAGCGACTGCTTGTTGCCGTCGCCGTCGTACAGCGTGGCGACGCCTGTGCCGTTGTCCGCCACCCAGGCAAATCCGAAGGGATTGAAGGCCACGCCCCATGAATTGACCAGCTGCGGGTCGTGGTGTTCGGCCGGGATCGCGGGGATGTCGGACACGAGGTTGCGTTGGAGGTAGTGACCGTGGGTCGCGCAGCCGGCGGTTGCGGCGAGCGCGGCGAAACCCAGCACTGCGGCCAGGCGGTGCATGATGATGTTCATGGTTAACTCTCCTGCAGAGGTCGTTGAACAGGCACAGCAGTACCGATCATGCGACGGGCCATGCGGGACGCATTGACGCGGCCTAAAGCGGGCTCGTGTAAATACGTCGAAAAGCGGCTACAATCGCGGCCCGTGCGCCCGTATTGCAGGGCCGGAAATTACAGAAAAAGGCGGTTGGGATGGATCGAGCGTTGACGGTGGTATTGGCGTGCCTGGGCATGGTGGGCGCGTTGGCGATCGACACCTATTTGCCCTCGATGCCGGCGATCGGCCGCGTGTTCGAGGTGGGACCCGTGGCGGTGCAGCAGACGCTCAGCGTGTTCATCTTCTGCTTCGCGTTCATGATGCTGTTCTACGGCACCTTGTCGGATTCCTTCGGGCGCCGGCCGGTGCTGCTGGGCGCGCTGGCGCTGTATGTGCTGGCTTCGGCCGGCGCCGCGCTGGCGCCCAGTTTCGGCTGGCTGCTGGCGTGCCGCGCGCTGCAGGGGCTGGCGGCGGGATCGGGCTCGGTGATCGGGCAGGCCATCGTGCAGGACCGCTTCTCCGGCGCCAAGGCGCAGAAGATGATGTCGCACATCATGATGGTGTTCGGCCTCGCGCCCGCGATCGCGCCGATTCTCGGCGGCGCCCTGGACGTGCACTTCGGCTGGCGCTCGACCTTCGTGTTCCTTTCCGTGTTCGGTGCCTTGATGATCGTGCTGTGCTTAAAGATGCTGCCGGAAAGCCTGCCGGCCGAGAAGCGGCATGCCTTCCATCCGGTGGTGATCGCGCGCAATTACCTGATGGTGTTGAAGCACACGCGCTTCCTTTTGCTGTCGCTGTCGGTGGGGCTGGCGTTTGGCGGGCTGTCGCTGTACATCGGGGCGGCGGCCAACTTTGTGATGGAAATCCTGCACCTGCCGGAGACGGCGTTCGCGTGGCTGTTCATTCCGCTGATCGGCGGTTCGGTGATCGGGTCGGCGTGGAGCGGCAAGCGCAGCGGCACTTATGCGCCTGCAACGATGAAATGGGTCGGCTATGGCTGCATGGCGCTGGCCTGCGTGCTCAATGTCGGCTACACGGCTTTGTTCACGCCGGAGATTCCGTGGGCGGTGCTGCCGCTGGCGGTGTTCACGTTCGGGCTGGCGGTGGCGGCGCCGGCCTTGCAAGTGGGCACGCTCGGCTTGTTCCCCCATCACCGCGGGCTGGCGGCGTCGATGCTGTCGTTCATCCAGATGATGTCGTTCGCGCTGGTGTCGGGGCTGGTCGCGCCGATGCTGTTCGGCAGCGCGTTCAAGCTGGCGTGCGGGGTGACGGTGGGGCTGGTGCTCAGTTTCTGTTCGTGGCGAGTCAGCTTGCGCTTGGCCGAAGCGAGCCAGGAAGTAAAGCCAGCCTTGGAAGCAAACTAAAAAACCGTCGCCCCGGCGAAGGCCGGGGCCCATGCTGAGTGTGCGACGGAGCATACGTTCCATGGGTCCCGGCTTCCGCCGGGACGACTTGCATAAGTCAGCGCTTATGCGTCTTCATCGCCTTCTCAACCTCGCGCTTGGCGTCGCGGTCCTTCTCGGTCGAACGCTTGTCGTGCTGCTTCTTACCCTTGGCCAGGCCGATCTCGCATTTCACCCGCCCCGCCTTGTAATGCAGGTTGAGCGGCACCACCGTGTACCCCGAACGCTCGACCTTGCCGATCAGCTTGTCGATCTCGCCCTTGTGCAGCAGCAGCTTGCGGGTGCGCAGCACTTCCGCGTTGCTCCAGGCCGAGGTGGTGCCCAGCGGCGTGATGTGGCAGCCGAACAGGAACAGCTCGCCCCCGCGCGTCACCACATACGCTTCCTTGATGTGCACCCGGCCTTCGCGGATCGCTTTCACTTCCCAACCCTCGAGCACCATCCCCGCTTCGTAACGGTCCTCGATGAAGTAGTCGAAAAAGGCTTTTTTATTGTCAACAATGCTCATGAAATAGCTAAAAGGCGCGGGTCGGTTAAACTATGCGTCGCGGCGCTGCGAAGCGCAAAAAATGGCAACATCCCAACATCATAGCAAACGGTTGACCAATGGCAGTAGTACACAAGTCAGTTTTCCTCGGATACAGCGCCGAACAGATGTTTGACCTCGTGGCGAAGGTCGAAGATTATCCCAAGTTCCTGCCCTGGTGTGGCGGGGTCAAAGTGATCGAACGGGGCGACGACAAACTGGTGGCCTGCCTGGCGATCAATTTCCACGGTGTCAAACAGAGCTTCACCACCTCCAACCACAACGAGCGCCCGACCCAGATGAAGATGCACCTGGTCGACGGCCCGTTCAAGATGCTGGAGGGGACCTGGCATTTCAAGGCCCTGCGCGCGGATGCCTGCAAGATCGAGTTCGACCTCGTCTACGAATTCTCCAGCATTATCCTCGAACAGCTGATCGGCCCCGTGTTCGGCATGATCGCCAACAGCATGGTCGATTCCTTCTGCAAGCGCGCGGAGACCGTGTATGGCTGAGGCGCTGCACATCCAGGTCTGCTACGCCAGCGACAAGCACGAGTTCCTGCGCGCGCTCGAGGTCGAGCCGGGCGCGACCATCGGCCAGGCGATCGAGCGCAGCGGTGTGCTGGAAGCCTTCCCGGACATTAGCCTGAGCACGGCCCCGGTCGGCATTTACGCGAAGAAGAAGACGCTGGACACGGTGCTGCGCGAACACGACCGTATCGAGATCTACCGGCCGCTGGTGGCCGATCCCAAGGATTCACGGCGTCGCCGCGCGGCCAAGAAAGACGCCGCCGCGCGCTGAAGCTGCGGGATAAACGCGCTTTAGGTATCAAAAGAGAACGTCGGTCAGTTGCTTATCGCAGTGAGCTACTCAGCGGCAAGCCGCCAGCACGTTATTCGTTTCCGCCAGGTGCCGCGCGCGTGATTCGTCCGACATCCACTGCGGCCCGCCGTCGCTGCCGGATTCGGTCATCCGCATGCCTGAGTCGAGGGCGTTCTTGTAGCGCTGCGCCTGCTCGCAATTGGCGTGCTGGGCCTGCTGGCGCTGGGCTTCATCCGCCGCTTTCTTTTCTTCCTTGGCCCGGTCCTGGGCACGCTTGCGGAAGTCCGCTTCGCGCTCGGCCAGCGTCGGCTGCTTCGGCGCGGATCCGGCGTCGGCCGACTTCGCGTCCGCCACCTCGGCCTGCTCGGGCGTTGCGAACAGCTCCGCCGGTTTGCCCGGCGTTTTCAGGATCTTGCTGGCCGGCGTGCCCGGCGGCGGCGGGCGGTCCGAATAATGCTTGACGCCTTTCTCGTCGACCCAGGCAAACTGGGCGTGGGCGATGCCGTAGGCCAGCAGCAGGAAGGCGCCGAGCAGGCGCGGCAATTGGGCGGGCAGGGTAGGACGCATGAGATGTTTCTCCACGAAAACTAAGACGATTTCGCCATGAAAGCGCGCGGCTGTCAATTGCGCGTCCTTACGGCCGGGTGGCCGATCATGCCGGCCGCGGGCCATTTTTGGGGCCTGTCGTGCCGGCCGGCGAGACTTTCTGTATAATTCACTTTTGCGCCTATAGGAAATGCTATGCGTCTAATCCAGAAAGCACTCACGTTCGATGATGTGCTGCTCGTCCCGGCCTACTCCAATGTTCTTCCGGCCGAAACCTCCCTCCGCACCAAGCTGACTCGCAACATCACGCTCAACATCCCGCTGCTGTCGGCGGCCATGGACACCGTGACCGAAGCCCGTCTCGCAATCGCCATGGCGCAGGAAGGCGGCATCGGTATCATCCACAAGAACCTGGCCCCGAAAGACCAGGCGCGCGAAGTGGCGCGCGTCAAGCGTTTCGAGGCGGGCGTGCTGCGCGATCCGATCACCATTCCGCCGGACATGAAAATCCGCGAAGTGCTGGCCCTCGCGGCGCAACACGGCATCAGCGGCTTCCCGGTGGTCGAGGGCAAGAAGGTGGTCGGCATCATCACCAACCGTGACCTGCGTTTCGAAGAGGACCTGGAAGCCGAGGCGCGCGCCAAGATGACCCCGCGCGAGAAGCTGGTGTACGTCAAGGAAGAAGCCGACACGGCCGAAGCCAAGCGCCTGATGAACAAGCACCGCCTGGAGCGCGTGCTGGTCGTCAACGACGAGTTCGAACTGCGCGGCCTGATCACCGTGAAGGACATCCAGAAGTCGCACGAGCACCCGCTGGCATCGAAGGACGCCCGCGGCCAGCTGCTGGTCGGCGCGGCGGTGGGCGTGAGCCCGCGCGACGAAGAGCGCATCGACCTGCTGGTCAAGGCCGGCGTGGACGTGCTGGTGGTCGACACCGCCCACGGCCACTCCCAAGGCATCCTGAACCGCGTGAAATGGATCAAAGATAACTACCCGGGCGTGGACGTCATCGGCGGCAATATCGCCACCGCGGCCGCCGCGCGCGCCCTGGTCGAGCATGGTGCTGATGCGGTCAAGGTCGGCATCGGGCCCGGTTCCATTTGCACCACCCGTATTGTGGCCGGCGTTGGCGTGCCGCAGATCACCGCCATCCACAATGTAGCCGAAGCGCTCAAGGGCACCGGCGTGCCGTGCATCGCCGACGGCGGCATCCGCTACTCGGGCGACATTTCCAAGGCGCTGGCGGCAGGCGCGAACACCGTCATGATGGGTTCGATGTTCGCCGGCACCGAAGAAGCGCCGGGCGAAGTCATCCTGTACCAGGGCCGCAGCTACAAGTCCTACCGCGGCATGGGCAGCCTGGGCGCGATGGTCGAGGGTTCGGCCGACCGCTACTTCCAGGAAGCGCAATCGAAAGCCGAGAAGTTCGTGCCGGAAGGCATCGAAGGCCGGGTTGCCTACAAGGGCAGCGTGGTGGCGATCCTGTACCAGCTGGTCGGCGGCGTGCGCCAGTCGATGGGCTACTGCGGTTGCCCGACCATCGACGACCTGCGCGAGAAAGCCGAGTTCGTCGAGATCACCTCGGCCGGCATGCGTGAATCGCACGTGCACGACGTGCAGATCACCAAAGAAGCGCCGAACTACCGGACGGAATAATCCACGAAGCGGCGCTGATGCGCCGCTTTTTGTACGAGCATGCAGACCACGTCGTCCCGGCGCAGGCCGGGACCCATGCTGAGGTGGCCTGCTCGCGCCGTATGGGTCCCGGCCTACGCCGGGACGACGGTTCCATTGATCAGAATTCAACTCGATTTTCGCTACCCATGCACTCCAAAATCCTCATCCTCGATTTCGGTTCCCAGGTCACCCAGCTGATCGCCCGCCGCGTGCGCGACGCCGGCGTGTTCTCCGAAGTCTTCCCCTACGACGTCAGCGACGACTTCATCCGCAGCTACGGCGCGGCCGGCGTCATCCTGTCCGGCAGCCACAACTCGACGCTGGAAGGCGAATCGCCGCGCGCGCCGCAAGCCGTGTTCGAACTCGGCGTGCCGGTGCTGGGCATCTGCTACGGCATGCAGACCATGGCCATGCAGCTCGGCGGCAAGGTCGAGAACGGCAAGGTCCGCGAATTCGGTTACGCCGAAGTGCGGGCCCGCGGCCATACCAGGCTGCTCAATGAAATCAACGACTTCGTGACCAGCGAAGGCCATGGCATGCTCAAGGTCTGGATGAGCCACGGCGACAAGGTGCTGGAAATGCCGCCGGGCTTCAAGCTGATGGGCTCGACCCCGAGCTGCCCGGTCGCCGCCATGGCCGACGAAGAGCGCGGCTTCTACGCGCTGCAGTTCCACCCGGAAGTGACCCACACCACGCAAGGCGAAGCCATCATCGGCCGCTTCGTGCATGAGATCTGCGGCTGCAAGTCCGACTGGAACATGCCGGACTACATCAGCGAAGCGGTCGAAAAGATCCGCGCCCAGGTCGGCAGCGACGAGGTCATCCTCGGCCTGTCGGGCGGCGTCGATTCCAGCGTGGCCGCCGCGCTGATCCACCGCGCGATCGGCGACCAGCTGACCTGCGTGTTCGTCGACCACGGCCTGCTGCGCAAGGACGAAGGCAAGATGGTCATGGACATGTTCTCCAAGAACCTCGGCGTGAAGGTGGTCAATATCGACGCCTCCGAGCAGTTCATGGGCCACCTGGCCGGCGTCACCGATCCCGAACAGAAGCGCAAGATCATCGGTCGCGAGTTCGTCGAAGTGTTCCAGGAGCAGGCCAAGAAGCAGTCGAAGGCGCGCTGGCTGGCGCAGGGCACCATCTACCCGGACGTGATCGAATCGGCCGGCAAGGGCAAGAAGGGCCAGACCATCAAGAGCCACCATAACGTGGGCGGCCTGCCGGAAACGCTGAACCTGAAGCTGCTCGAGCCGCTGCGCGAGCTGTTCAAGGACGAAGTGCGCAAGCTGGGCGTGGCGCTCGGCCTGCCGCACGATATGGTCTATCGCCACCCGTTCCCGGGTCCGGGCCTGGGCGTGCGCATCCTCGGCGAAGTGAAACGCGAATACGCCGACCTGCTGCGCGAAGCGGACGCCATCTTCATCGAAGAACTGCGCAAGACCCCGTTCGAAGCGCCGATGGTGCCGGGCATCGATGCCGGCAAGGCGCCGGTCAACTGGTACGAGGCAACCAGCCAGGCCTTCGCCGTGTTCCTGCCGGTGAAATCGGTCGGCGTGATGGGCGACGGCCGCACCTACGAATACGTGGTGGCGCTGCGCGCGGTGCAGACCCTGGACTTCATGACGGCGCAGTGGGCGCACCTGCCGCACAGCCTGCTGGGCACGGTGTCGAACCGCATCATCAACGAAGTGCGCGGCCTGAACCGTGTCGTGTACGACATTTCGGGCAAGCCGCCGGCGACGATCGAGTGGGAGTGATCGGAGTTCGGTAAGTAGCCGAATCCAAAGAAGGCCGTTGATCATTCCGCCAGAATGATCAACGGCTTTTTTGATTTTATGTAGAGCGCAAGCAAGCATGTCCACGCCATCGCTGACCATCTCGAGAATCCTCCACGCCGGCTATGTGTTCGAATGCGAGGGCACGCGCATTGCCTTCGATACGATTTTCGAAAACCCGTTCAGCCGTAACTGCCACGCCTTTCCCGACGTTCGCTTCGACCGCGAGCAGATCCGGCGCCAGCACTTCGACGCCGTATTCATCTCCCACTTCCACGACGATCACTGTTCCCTGGAAAGCCTCGATCTGCTGGACCGCGCCACGCCGCTCTTCATCTACTGTCTCTTCGACGAGCTGTTCGACATGGTGCGGCAACTGGGCTTCAGCCGCGTGCACGCCTTGCGCCTGGACGTGCCGGTCGACGTCGGCGCTTTCCAGGTGGTGCCGCGCGAAGCCATGGATGCCGAGGTGGATTCGATGTTCCAGGTGAAGGCGGCCGGGCTGAATGTATTGAACGTCGTCGATTCCTGGATCGACGATGCCGCGCTCGCCGG
This sequence comes from Massilia terrae, assembly GCF_024753145.1. GTDB lineage: Bacteria > Pseudomonadota > Gammaproteobacteria > Burkholderiales > Burkholderiaceae_D > Telluria > Telluria terrae. Next base: position 742,758 of record NZ_JANUGU010000001.1, read on the forward strand.
ACTGCTTGCGCAAGGGCCCTGGGACATGGTCCTGTGGCCGTTCCAAACCATGCGCGAGCTCGAAGTGCTGGCGCCGTCGCGCACGGTCGCCGCTCCTCCGAATCTGCCGGAGGAGTGGCTGCCTCAGCTGCGGGCGCTCGATCCGCGCTACGTCGTGCCGAGTTCCTGCCAGTTTTTGCAGGAACCGTGGTCGTGGTACAACCGCGCCTTTTTCCCGATTTCCTACGCGCGGTTTACGGCCGAGGTGGTGGCGGCATTGCCAGGCACCCAGGTGGTGCGTCTCGATCCTTCGGTCTCAGTGCGCCTGGACGCCACATCCTTGCGGCCGGCCCCTTCCTTGAGCTGGGTGCTGCCGATCGGCGACCAGAATGTCGACTACAGCTACCACGGCAATGCTGCCGCCCCGTCCACGGCCGACATCGCGCGCCAGTTCGCGCCCTTGACGGCAGCGCAGCTTGCGCGCGTCATGGAATACTGCCGCGTGGGCCTGCCGGAGAGGTACGGCGCGGTGGACGCCGCATCCGACTATTTCGACCGGCCCCGGATCTGGCAGTTGTCGATCTACGATCACACGGGAGCGGTGACGCGGTTCCGCTATCGTCTTGAGGCCGACGGCCGCTCCTGTCCCGCCGAGGGCAACACACCGCTGGCCTGGACCACCGACATCCCAGCCGCAAAACTGTACGCGGCGCTGGAACTGGGCGAGTCACTGACGTCGATCTACCTGCGCATCAACGACGCAGGATTCGATGCCGACACCGAACGCGAGCTGGCGCAAGCCGATGTGATCGACGATCCCCTGATCCGCTGCCTGTTCAGCGACACCTTCGGGGCCTACCAGGCGGCCCAGCTCCGCCGATTGCTGGCTCACCGGCCGGCTATGCCGGCTGCCGGAAACCACGGATAATAGCGGGCTGTACCCTTTTGCGCAGCGGTTTGGAATTCTCCCATGGAAATTAAGGTTAACTTTCTCGACAAGCTACGTCTTGAAGCCAAGTTCGATGACTTCACGGTGATCGCCGACCAGCCGATCCGCTACAAGGGCGATGGCTCGGCGCCTGGTCCCTTCGATTACTTCCTGGCCTCATCGGCCTTGTGTGCGGCTTACTTCGTGAAGTTGTACTGCAACACCCGGAATATCCCGACCGACAATATCCGCTTGTCGCAAAATAATATCGTCGACCCGGAAAACCGCTACCAGCAGATCTTCAAGATCCAGGTCGAGCTGCCGCCGGATATCTCGGACAAGGATCGCCAGGGCATCCTGCGCTCGATTGACCGCTGTACCGTGAAAAAAGTGGTGCAGGCCGGGCCCGAGTTCGTGATCGAAGAGGTGGAAAACCTGGATGCGGATGCACAAGCCCTGCTGACATTGCAGCCTGCCGCCGACGCCAGCACCTATATCACCGGCAAGGACTTGCCGCTGGAGCAGACCATCGCGAATATGTCGGGCCTGCTGGCGGACATCGGCATCAAGATTGAAATCGCTTCGTGGCGCAATATCGTTCCCAATGTGTGGTCGCTGCATATCCGCGATGCCCACTCGCCGATGTGTTTCACCAATGGCAAGGGAGCGACCAAGGAAAGCGCACTGGCGTCGGCCCTGGGCGAGTACATCGAACGTGTAAGTAATAACCACTTCTACGCCGGCGCCTTCTGGGGCGAGGAGATCGCCAACGCGGCGTTCGTGCATTACCCGGACGAGCGCTGGTTCAAGCCCGGCCCCGGCGATGCTGTGCCGGCCGGGATCCTCGATGCCTACTGCCTCGAGATCTACGATCCGGATGGCGAGTTGCGCGGCTCTCACCTTATCGACACCAATTCCGGCAACGTGGAACGGGGTATCGTGGCGCTTCCGTACGTGCGGCAGTCGGACGGCGAGGTCGTGTATTTCCCGTCCAACCTGATCGAAAACCTGTACGCCAGCAACGGCATGAGCGCCGGTAATACGCTGGCAGAAGCACAGGTGCAATGCCTGTCCGAGATTTTCGAACGCGCGGTCAAGCGCGAAATTATCGAAGGCGAAATCGCATTGCCTGATGTGCCCCACGAGGTGCTGGCGAAATACCCCGGCATCCTGGCCGGGATCCGCGGCCTGGAAGAGCAGGGCTTCCCGGTGCTGGTCAAGGATGCATCGCTGGGTGGAAGCTATCCGGTCATGTGCGTCACGCTGATGAACCCGCGCACTGGCGGCGTTTTTGCCTCGTTTGGCGCGCACCCGAGCTTCGAGGTGGCGCTGGAGCGGAGCCTCACCGAGTTGCTGCAAGGGCGCAGTTTCGAGGGCCTGAACGATTTGCCCCAGCCGACCTTCGCCAGCGAGGCCGTGACCGAGCCATACAATTTCGTCGAGCACTTCATCGATTCCAGCGGTGTCATCTCGTGGCGCTTTTTCAGCGCCAAGGCGGATTTCGATTTTGTCGAATGGGATTTCACCGGCCAGGGCGAGAATTCCAACGCGGAGGAAGCCGCGACCCTGCTCGCCATCCTCGAAGAGATGGGCAAAGAGGTCTACATGGCGGTGTACGACCAGCTGGGCGCGACGGCCTGCCGGATCCTGGTTCCCGGTTATTCGGAAGTCTATCCGGTCGAAGACCTGGTCTGGGATAACACCAACAAGGCCTTGTTGTTCCGCGCCGATATCCTTGGCTTGCATGAGCTGGACGATGCCGCCCTGGCGGCATTGCTGGATCGGCTCGAGAACAACGAGCTGGATGAGTACTCCGACATCGCCACCCTGATCGGCATTGAATTTGACGAGAATACGGACTGGGGCCAGTTGACGGTTCTCGAGTTGAAGCTGCTGATTCACCTCGCTTTGCAGCAATTCGAGGAGGCGCACGAACTGGTGGGGGCCTTCTTGCAGTACAACGACAATACCGTCGAGCGCCGCTTGTTTTACCAGGCCCTGAACGTGGTGCTGGAGGTGATGCTCGACGACGAGCTCGACCTGGACGATTACGTGGTCAATTTCCGCCGGATGTATGGCGACGCGCGGATGGACGCGGTGCTTGGTTCGGTGGACGGCAGCGTGCGTTTCTACGGGCTGACGCCGACCAGCATGCGGCTGGAAGGGCTCGACAGGCATCACCGCCTGATGGATAGCTACAGGAAATTGCATAGGGCGCGGGCCGCCGTGGCGGCTGCACGCGGTTCCGGAGGCGCGTAGAGGACAATATTTTTTCGAAAGCGTGTCGATTTCGTGTGCCCCCATCCGACTAGGGATGAGGCACTGGTTGCCCATTCCACCTGAACCAAGGAGACGCCGTGAAGAAACAGATCATCCTCAACCTGCCCGTGAAGGACCTGGCCAAGTCCAAGGCTTTCTTTTCCGCGCTCGGCTTTACTTTCAATGACCGATTCAGCGGCGAGAACGCGGCATTCATGAACATCGTCGGCGACACCATCCAGGCCATGCTGACGACCGAGCCTTTCTTCAAGTCCCTGATCGACAAGCCCGTCGCGCAGGCCAAGGAAGCCAATGAAGTCGTCATCTGCCTGAGCTGTGAAAGCCGGGAGGAAGTCGACACCCTGATCGCCAAGGCCGTTGCTGCTGGCGGCCGCACGCCGCACCCGCCGGAGGACCACGGCTTCATGTACGACCAGGGTTTCGAGGACCTTGATGGCCACCTGTGGAACCTGGTCTGGGCGGCGCCGGAGGACTAAATCTGCTTGCCAGCGTCCTCGCTGGCGTTCAGCCCAGGTAAGCGCGTTCCCGTTCGCGGGCCAGCGGTCTGGCGCAGGATTGCTTGTACTGCGGAGTCGCGGTATCCACTGCCACGCATCTGGGTAGGTGAGTTCGACGCGCTGCCACTGCCCGGCGCCGAACGTGCCATCGGCGATCGCTTCGCACCGGCAGCGAAGTCGCTGGGCCGGTTCAAGCCGGTGGCCACCACGGTAACGCGCATGGCGTCGCCCAGCGATTCGTCAAAGACCGCGCCGAACTTGATGATGGCGTCGCTGCTGGTCTGGGCGCAGACTGCGTTCATCACCTCCTTGGTTTCACGCAATTTCAGCGTTTCCTCGGATGCGGCGATGTTGACCAGCAGCCCGCGCGCGGCGCGCAGGTTCGAACCATCCAGCAGTGGGCAGGAAATCGCCTCCTCGGCCGCCTTGACGGCACGATCCTCGCCGGAGTGCTGGGCAGATCCCATCATTGCCATGCCGGTCTGGCGCATGACCGTGCGCACGTCCTCGAAGTCGACATTGACCATTCCGGGAACGGTGATGATGTCCGCGATGCCGGAGACCGCCTTGCTCAAGACCTCGTCAGCGGCGGCGAACGCCTGTTTTTGCGTGATATCGTCGCCGAGCACCTCCTCCAGGCGACTATTGAGGACGATGACGAGCGAGTCGACACACCGTGCCAGCGTCGCAATTCCTTCGTCGGCGACGCGCATGCGCCGCGGGCCTTCGAATTCGAAGGGCTTGGACACGACGGCGACAGTCAGGATACCCATCTCGCGCGCCACTTCAGCGACCACTGGCGCGGCGCCTGTGCCGGTGCCACCACCCATGCCGGCGGTGATGAAAATCATGTTCGCGCCCTTGATGGCGTCAGCGATGATGGAGCGTTCGCGAATGGCGCTTTCGCGCCCGACCAGCGGGTCGCTGCCCGCGCCAAGGCCGCTCTCGCCAAGCTGGATCTGTTTTTCGGTGCGGGTATTCGTCAGTGCCTGCGCGTCAGTATTCGCGCAGATGAATTCGAAGGCAGACAGTCCGGAGGAGGCCATGTGGTTGATGGCATTCCCGCCGGCGCCGCCGACGCCGATTACTTTGATTACCGTCTCGGGGTGGGCATTTTTTTGGTCGGACAAGGAGGACTCCATTTGATGAAATTGCGCCCGGCGAGCGGTGAAGCCGCTGCGCTAGCGCTGGATAATGCAGAGTCCATTAGACTACTTGCGGATGCGCGCACGATAAAGGCTGTAAACGTTACATTCGCAAGCATTTGTAATAACGCGTGCGGCGCAGCGCGAGGCAGGGCATGCCTGTCAGTCCGAAGCAAAAGGCTGGTCAATGCTGTTTGCCGGCTGCGTGAACCATTTCGGCCCCGCCGGCGTCATGTAGAAATGGTCTTCCAGCCGCACGCCGAATTCGCCGGGCACGCAAATCATCGGCTCGTTCGAGAAACACATGCCGGGTTCGAGCAGCGTGCGCTCGCCGCCGACCAGATAAGGGCCTTCGTGAATATCGAGCCCGATGCCGTGGCCGGTGCGGTGCGGCAGTCCCGGCAATTTGTAGCCGCGTCCGAATCCATTGGCTTCGAGAGAGCGCCGCGCGGCTTTGTCCACTTCTTCGCAGGCGATGCCCAATTGCGCCGCCTCGAATGCCGCGTGCTGTGCCCGTTTCTCGGCATTCCAGACAAAGCGCTGGCGTTCCGACGGCTCGCCGAACACATAGGTCCGCGTGATGTCGGAGATGTAGTGATGGACTTTGCAGCCAGTGTCGATCAACACCGTATCCCCGCGCTTCAAGGTCTGGATGTAATTGACGCCATGCGGATAGGCGCTCGCCTCGCCGAACAGCACGATGCAGAAATATGAACCGCTCGCCCCCACCTTTCTATGAGCGAGCTGGATGAATTCCTCGACCTCGGCAGTGGTGATGCCTTCATACAGGATTGACGCCGCCGCCACATGCACTGCCATCGTCATGTCCATCGCGCACTGGATCAGCGCGATTTCCGCATCCGATTTGCGCATGCGGCAGAAGGATGTCACCGGATACGCGGTCTGCAGGACGTAGCCAGCGGTCGCTGCGCGAATCGCCTCGAACAGGAACAGTGGCGTGCTCTCGTCGATGCCGATCACCGGTGATTGCGCGGTGCCGGCCGCGATCCCCATCTTTTCCAGCACCTGGCGCAACAACGCTGCCGGCTTCTCGTGCTCATCCCAGCAATGCACGTCGCCCGGCACGACCATGAAATTGCGGATCGTGTCGTGCTCGAAGGCAGGCGCGATATAAGCCAGTTCGCCCACTGAGGGCAGGATTGCGCCAACCATGCGCTCGCTGGGATTCCATTTGGTGCCCGAAAAATAAGTCAGGTTGCTCCCGGCATTCAGGTAGAGCGCGTCGAATCCGTTTGCTTTCATGAATTCCTGCGCGCGCCGGATGCGGGCCATGTACTCGTCCAGGCTGATCGGTACAGCGCGGCCGGTCATGTTTTGCAGCGCATCGAGTGCTGCTTGTCTGGATGTTCCACCAATATTCATATTTGCTCCTTAGTCAATCTGGGAGAGGACCCGCGCACTCGCGGGCATGATCGGTAAGCGGGAAGCCGGCAATGACCAGCCGTACAGGAATTGGCAGGCAGGCCCGCAGGTCTTGCCCTGGCAAGGGCCCATCCCGATCCGCGTGTTCAGTTTTGCCTGGCGCCAATCGTGTTGGCCCGCGAGGCTGGATGCGCGGACGTCTTCGCAGCGGCACACGATGATGCCGGGGCGGCACATCTCGCGCAGGGAGGCGTCCGGCGCGAAGTTGTGTGCCAGCAAGGCCGCGAAATCATGGCACTGCCTGTGCAGCGACAGGTCGCGCGGCGAGGGAGGCAGCCCAAGTGCGCCGAGGGCGGCGATCCGTCCCTCGACGATGGCCTTGTCCACGCCGCCGACGCCGGTGCACTCGCCGGCGGCCCAGATATTCGTGCGGCTGGTCCTTTGCAGGCGATCGACCGCAATGGCGTCATCCGCAATGTCGCAGCCCAGTGCACGCGCCAGGTCGACGTTCGGCACCAGCCCAAATCCGGCCGCCAGGAAATCGCAGGCATATTCCTGTTTCGCGCCATTCTTCTCGATGACGACGCCCTGCAGGACGCCGTCGCCCCGTGCCTCGACGATCTGCGCTCCGGTAAGGTAAGGTATTCGCCACAGTCTTGCGAACAGGGAGACTGCCTGGAGAAATTTTTCTCGATGCCTGAGCAGGAGTCCGAGCCCGAATGTCGCCAGCCGCGCGGACGGCTGGTGCTCGATGATCGCCTCGACCTGTGCGCCGGCTTGCAGGGCGCTCAACGCCGTTGCGAGCAGCAGCGGGCCGGAACCTGCGATCACGACCTTGCGCTGGCGTACCGGCATGCCTCCCTTGATGAGCGCCTGCAAACCGCCCGCGCCGACGACGCCGGGCAGCGTCCATCCGGCAAACGGCAAGAGCAACTCGCGCGCTCCCGAACAGAGCAGCAAGCGTTCGAATGGGAGGCGCAGGCCTTCGCCTTCGATCTCCAGCAGCAGGGTATCCGGGGCGACGGCGCCGATGACCGATGCGCGTTTCAGCTGCGTGAAATCCGGATGCGCGTCCAGGGAATGCCACATGGCGGCGGCGCGCCGATCGATCCACTTGCCAGGGCCACCCCGCCAGATCTGTCCGCCCGGCGCAGGGTTATCGTCGATCAGGCAGACCTTGGCCCCGGCATTGACCGCAGTGTGCGCGGCGGATAGCCCGGCCGGGCCGCTGCCCACGATGTGCAGCGAACTCATGGATGGGCTCCGGTCACGATGCGCATGCCTTCCTTGCACAGGGTCCGGCAAGCCAGCACATTCGCCTTGCCGTCGACGGTCACCCGGCATTCCTGGCACTGGCCGATGCCGCACACGGCAAAGCGCGGCCTGCCGGTGGCAGACCGCCGCGTGCACAGCGTGCCGGCGGCGACCAGGGCGGCGACGGCGCTTGCTCCTGCGGGCACTTCGACCGTGATGGCGTCGACGGTCACGATACAGCTGGGCTCAGGCGTGGGCATGCGCGAATCTCGATGGTGAATAGAGGCTGGCATCGATCGTGGAAGGGCGCCCGTGCATCAGGTCGGCCAGCAATTCGGCCGTGCCGAATGCCGTGGTCACGCCCAATCCCTCGTGGCCTGCGGCGAGCCAGACATGGTCGAAGGCCGGATGCGGCCCGATGATCGGCCTGCCATCCGGCGTCGCGGGGCGCATGCCGGTCCAGGTCCTGATGATGTTCATGTCGGCCAGGCATGGCAACAAGGCGATCGCCGAACGCAGCACCTGCGACAGCACCTTCGGGTCGACGTCCGGATGGGTAATGCCATCCTGGCGGCAGGAGCCGACCAGCCATTGTCCGGTGGCGCGCGGCTGCACATTGGCGGCGACGGCCAAGGCATCGCTGCCAGCCTCGGTCTGTCCGTAAGCCATGCTGACGATCTGGTGAAACAGCTGCCCCGGATAGCGGTCCGTGATGGCGAGATGGCCTTTTCGAGGGAAGATGGGCATATCGGGAAGCAGGCGTGGTACGCCATGTCCCGCCGCAAGCACGATATCGCCCGCGAGGAGCCGGCGGCCGCAAGCGAGCAGGACGGAATGGCCGTTCAGGCCGACGACCGCCGACCCAAATTCCGTCCGGCCACCGCGCGCAACCAAGGTCTGTGCCAAATCCCGCGCCACAGCCGGCGGGTACACGACGCCGTCACGCGCGACCCTGACCCCGCCGGCCAGGCCGGGACGCAGCGCGGGCTCGACCTTCGCGAGCCCGGCGCCGGAGACCGGCGACGCGTCCCATCCGCGTTTGGCCAGACGCTCGGCGCGGGCCAGCGCGTGGCCCATTTGTTCATCGTCCTCGGCCACCCAGAGCGTGCCGCATTGCGAATACTCCGCCGGGCCGCCCCGGTTCGAAAGATATTCCTCCCAGCGCTCCAGCGACAGCAGGCAGAGATCGAGTTCGTCCGGGGATTCGTCGAGCGCGACCAGATGGCCCATGCCGGCGGCAGTCACACCGGCGCCGGGGTAGCAGGCATCGACCAGCGTGACGCAGCGGCCCCGGGACTGCAGTTCCAGGGCGCAGGCGGCGCCGATGATGCCGGCGCCGATGACGACAAGGTCCGGATGCTTCACGCCAGCGCGGGAAGCTTGGGACGGCAGGCGATCGCCGACTTGATGACTTGCTCGACCTTCGCACGGCGTTCGCCCGCCAGCGGCAGGCGCGGTGCGCGCACGCGCTCGTTCGATCCGATCGCCAGGGCTTCGGCCAGCTTGATGTTCTGGACCAGGTAGGTGGACACGTCGAGATCCAGCAATGGCCTGAACCAGCGATAGATGTCGAGCGCTTCCTTGTAGCGCCCCGCCTGGACCAGGCGATAAATCGCGACAGTCTCGTCAGGGAACGCCAGGCACAAGCCGGCAACCCAGCCGATCGCGCCGATGCTGAGCGCTTCGAAGGCGAGGTTGTCGACTCCGGTCAGGAGGTCGAAGCGATCGCCGAAGCGGTTGATGATCTCGGTGCTGCGGCGGATATCGTCCGACGATTCCTTGACCGCGACGAAACGGGCGTCTTTCGCCAGTTGTTCCATGATCTCGACCGTAACGTCGACGCGGTAAGCCAGCCGGTTGGAGTAGATCATGATCGGCAGGTCGCCGGCCTGTGCGATGGCCTTCAGGGTGGCGACCGTCTCGCGCGGATCGGTGTGGTAGATCGTGCTGGGCACCACCATCAGGCCATCGGCGCCCGCTTTCGCGGCTTTCTCGGCCAGTGCGCAGGCGTCCCTGGTGGCCGCCTCGGCGACGGTCAGCAGGGATGGCTTGTCGCCGCTCACCGCCTTGCACAGCTTGAACACCTCGATGCGTTCGTCCTGCGACAGCATCGGCCCTTCGCCCAGCGAGCCGCATGCGATCAGCCCGTCGACGCCGGCGTCCATCTGGATCTGGAAACAACGGGTCATTTCCTCATGGTCCAGGGAGCCGTCCTCCTTGAACTTGGTCGTGACGGCCGGAAGAACACCTTTCCACATAGCGATACCTCTCCTTGTCTGCGGCATTTGAAAGGCTCCATGCTAGAGCCTGGCGAAGGGACGGTCTTGCGTGAAGCGGCGAGAAAGGAGGCCGAAATCGGCACAGGCTTGCCAGGCTGGAGCACAGCGCCTATATTGTGGCTCCGGAGGAAACGATGATCGAGCAAACAGCGGTTCAGGCTTTCGAGACAATCGGCATCGAGGCGGTCGAATCCATGTTCGACGCCTTGAACGACATTGCATTTTTCGTCAAGGACAGGGAAGGGCGCTATCTCAGCATCAACCGCACCATGGTCCGGCGCTGCGGAGTCCGGCACAAGCGGGACGTGCTGGGAAAGACCGCGCTGGAACTGTTCCCGCGAGCGCTGGCCGAAACCTATCTGGCACAGGACCGGATGGTGATCGACAAGGGCGTGGCGATCGACAAGCAGCTGGAATTGCATATCTACCCCGGGCGCAGCCGTGGCTGGTGCATCACGAAGAAGACGCCGCTGTACGGCAAGGATGGGACAGTGATCGGCCTGATAGGAACCTCGCAAGACCTCGGCTTGCTCGACGACCTGCATCCCGCCTACGGAAAGATCGCGCAGATCGCGCAGACCATCAGCGAAAAGTATCAGGAGAATATTTCGCTCAAGGCCTTGGCGGAGGAGGCCGGACTATCGCTGTCGCGGGTGGAGAGGCTATTCCAGAAGGTGTTTCACCAATCCCCGCGACAACTTTTATTGCAGTGCCGGCTGTCCGCCGCCAGGACCCTGATCGAGCAAAAGCCCGGCACGAAAATCGCCGAGATCGCCTATGAATGCGGGTACACGGACCACAGCGCTTTCAGTCGCCAGTTCAAGGCCTATGCCGGCATGAGCCCGACCGAATACGGCGTGCGGATGCGCAAAGGCCTTGAAGCGACGGACTAGCGCGCTTGTGGAATGCCCCACGCGAACGGGTCGTTGTCATCGAAGAGCAGGGTGGCTTCGCCGCTGATCCAGGCGCTGCCGCGGATGGTCGGCGCAATGCGCTCCGCCTCGCGCCGGTAGCTGCCTTCGAACACGCTGCCGATGATGCTTTCCTGGCGCCAGACCGCGCCTTCGGCCAGCTTGCCGTCAGCCGCCAGGCAAGCCAGCTTGGCGCTGGTGCCGGTGCCGCAGGGCGAGCGGTCATAGGCCTTGCCCGGGCACAGGACGAAGTTCCTGCTGTCGGCAGCATTCGATGAGGAAAACAGCTCGACGTGATCGATGGGCGCGCCGCCGCTGCCGGTGATGCCCTGGTCGCGCAGGCTGTCCATGATTTTTTCGGAAAACTGCATCAGGGCAGGGATGTTTGACGGCGCGATATCGGCAGCGCCGCCGTCGACAAGGAAGAACCAGTTGCCGCCCCACGCGATATCGCCGGTCACGCTGCCGTAGCCCTCGACTTCGAGCGCGACACCCTTGCGCAGGCGATAGGACGCGACATTGTCGACGCTCACGGCACCATCCGCGTGAAGTTCGGCGGTGACGACGCCGACCGGCGTGTCGATGCGGTGCCGTCCCACCGTGATGCGACCCATGTGGGCCAGCGAAGCGACCAGGCCGATGGTGCCGTGCCCGCACATGCCGAGATAGCCGACGTTGTTGAAGAAGATCGCGCCGGCGACGCAATCCTCCGCATGCGGTTCGCAGAGCAGGGCGCCGACCAGGACGTCGGAGCCGCGCGGCTCGCACACCGTGCCGGTACGGATATGGTCATGCTGCTCCCGCATCAGGGCGAGCCGTTCGGCCAAGGGGCCGGTGCCCAGGTCGGGGCCGCCGCCGACGATGAGGCGGGTCGGTTCGCCGCCGGTATGCGAATCGATGATCGATATTTTTTTCATGGTCCCTGCTTCGAGTGTTAGCAGGCCAAGACTACCGCAGGCGCAGCGCATGGTCTTGTGCGTTTTAGGCGGCATCGCGCTGTAAAAAGGCATATTGGCCGCGCTTGCGCCTGCCTTGACTTTTCAAGGACGTGATTCCAGAATCTGCCGCGCTCCCCAACCCCTTGCCGGCCACTCACACCAGGACGCTTCATGACCAGACCCGCTGGCTCGCCCGAGCCACTAACCCGATTCGCCACGACCTTGCGCCGCGCCGCGCTGCTGTGCTGCGTGCTCGCGCCACAGGCCTTCGCCGCCAACATCCTGTTCGTCGGGAACAGCTTCACCTTTGCCGCCGGTACCCCAATCATGCAGTACCGGGCCAACACGGTGACCGACCTGAACCAGAACGGAACGGGCGGTGTCCCGGCGCTGTTCAAATCGTTCACGGCCCAGGCCGGGCTGCATTACGACGTCTTCCTCGAGACGAATCCCGGCGTGGGGATCGACTGGCATCTGGATCACGCCTTGGGAAAAATCGGCCAGCGCCGCTGGGATACCGTGGTCTTGCAAAGCTATAGCACCCTCGATGCCGCACACCCCGGCGATCCCGCCACCCTGGTCCGTTCGGTCAAGCGCATGGCGCAGGTGCTGAAGGACAAGAACGCGTCCGTCGATATCCGCCTGATGGCGACGTGGTCGCGCGCGGACCAGACCTATCTGCCGACCGGCCATTGGTACGGCAAGCCGATCGTCGCCATGGCGAACGATGTCCGCGCCGGCTACGACCAGGCCGCCGCCGGCGCCGGGCTGGTGAACCGTGTGATTCCGGTCGGCGAAGCCTGGAATCGCGCGATCCAGTCTGGCGTCGCGGACGCCAATCCCTTCGACGGCATCGATCCGGGCAAGGTGAACTTGTGGGGCACCGACAATTACCACGCCAGCGTGTACGGCTACTACCTCGAAGCGCTGACGATCTTCGGCAGCATCACCGGCCGCGATCCGCGCGCGATGGGACCGCAGGAATGCGCCGCGGCCGATCTCGGCATTTCGCCCGAATCCGCGGTCGCCCTCCAGCACATCGCGCACGAGCAGTTGAGCGCTTCCGGCGTCGCGCTGGCGTCGTCCACACCGGCCGCCAAACACGTCGCCTGCGCAACGCTGCGATGAATCCGGCGACCCGGCCCACGGCGGCCGGGTCCCCAACGTTGTTTTCCAATCTCCTCCCGTGGCGTCGCCCGACGTTCTAAAACAAAACAATTGACAAAAAACAGCGCCCGCCGCACTATCGGCCCTGAGGAATTGGGAACGATTCCAATTTGGGGAGACCGGTCGGCTTGCATTGACCATTCGATAACAATTAAATTCCGCCTAGACATGAAAAAACCAGCACCCATGAAGTCGCGCCAGCCGGCGCGCCTTTACCAACGCTTTCAGATCAAGCCGATTGCGGCAGCTTGCACGCTGCTGCTGGTGTCCGGCGCAGGCTATGCGCAAGAAGTCACCGACACCACCCAGACCGTCGTCGTGACCGGCATCCGCAAGGGGATCGAAGGCGCGATCGAAGCGAAGAAGGCGTCGAACCTGATCATCGAGGCGGTGTCGGCGGAAGACCTCGGCAAGCTGCCCGATTCCAGTATCGCCGACTCGATCGCCCGCCTGCCGGGCCTGGCCGCGCAACGGGTCGACGGCCGCCCGTCGGCGATTTCGATCCGCGGCCTGGGCCCGGACTATGCCGGTTCCGTGATCAATGGCCGCGAAGTGGTGAGCTCGGGCGACGGCCGCGCCGCCGAGTACGACCAGTTCCCGTCCGAACTGGTGAACCAGGTGCTGGTCTACAAGACGCCGGATGCGACCCTGGTCGGCCAGGGCCTGTCCGGCACGATTGACATTCGTCCGGCCATGCCGCTGGATTTCCAGGGCCGCCAGATGTCGGTCAACGTGCGCGGCGAGAAAAACTCCTACGGCAAGCTGAACGCCAATGGCGCCAGCGGCGTGGGCAACCGGATCAGCGCGTCCTACCTGAACCAGTTCCTCGACCGCACCGTCGGCTTCTCGATCGGTTTCGCCCACCTCGATTCGCCGGGCCAGGCCAAGAATTACGAATCGTGGAAATACGGTGACTACGTCGGCCAATGGGGCGCCGGCGCCACCGGCTTGCCGGCCGGCTCGGTGGCCTCGCAGGGCTTCACTGCCAGCAACGTGTCCAGCAAGCAGAAGCGCGATGGCTTGATGAGCGTGCTGGAATACCGTCCGAACAAGAATTTCCGGACCGAAGTGGACATGTACTATTCCAAGTTCACCCAGGACCGCGTCACCAACCAATGGACCGGCGACCTCGGCTTGTGGGCCGACCCGGCCTCGGCCTATTCGAACGTCGGCACGTCCAGCCTGAACGGCAACACCGTGGTCTCCAGCGGCACCGTGGCCAACGGCACCAACATCATCGACGACAAGAATTTCAACCGCACCGACGACATCCGTTCGGCCGGCTGGAAGAGCGAGCTGAAGCTGGATCCGAAATGGACCACCAGCCTGGACGTGGGCCTGTCCAAGGCCAAGCGCCACGAGCGCCTGATCGAATCGATCGCCACCGCGCAGCCGGGCAAGGCGATCTTCAAGTTTTCCGGGCTGGACAGTGAATCCGATCCGGGCTGGTCGACCAACCAGGATCTGACCAATCCGGCGCAGGTGACGCTGACCAACAACCCGAACTGGGCGCAACTGGTGACGCCGAGCTACACCGACGAGATCAAGTCGCTCCGCCTCAACGCCGCGCGCACGCTGGACAGCACGCTGTTCAGCAAGGTCCAGTTCGGCATCAACCAGACCCGTCGCGACAAGGTGGTCAACTCCGCCGAATACAGCCTGGCGCTGGCCCATGACAATATGGCGATCCCGGCCAATGCGCTGGCCGGCACCACCAATATCCGGATGGGCAATATCGACAACAACATCCTGGCGTGGAACGTGCCGGCCATCCTCGGCCTGTACACCGCGACGTCGAAGAATCCGTGGGACGCCAAGGACCAGGCCTATTCGATCCACGAACGGGTGACCACCAGCTACGCCAAGCTCGACATCGACACCGACCTGGGCAAGGTCCCGGTGCGCGGGAACCTCGGCGTCCAGGCGGTGCATACGCAGCAGCTGTCGAACGGCTTCGCCTGGAACGACAGCAGCACGCCGGGCGCGCCAGGCGCGGGCTCCGTGATTCCGGTCACCGGCGGCGCCAAGTACACCGACTACCTGCCCAGCCTGAACCTGAACTTCGAGCTGATGCCCGACCTGTACGCCCGCGTCGGCGCGGCCAAGACCATGGCCCGCCCGCGCATGGATGATATGCGGGCCGGCGCCGACCAGCCCAAGCTGACCGCGGTCGCGCTCGGCTCCAGCGTCGGCACCTGGTCCGCTGGTTCGGGCGGCAAGCCGGACCTGCAGCCGTGGCGCGCGAAGTCGCTGGACTTCTCGCTGGAGAAATATTTCGGCAAGAGCAGCTATATCGCGGCCGCCATGTTCTACAAGAAGCTGCAGACCTTTATCTACAACCAGACCACGACCCGGGATTTCAGCGGCTTCCCGAACTATTCGAACCTGACCCCGGGCTGCCCGGTCTCCAACCAGTCCTGCAACCCCAACCTGGGCACCATCTCGGCGATGGCCAACGGCGAGGGCGGCAAGGTGTACGGCATGGAGCTGAGCGCCTCGCTGGATGGTTCGCTGCTGACCCCGGTCCTGTCCGGCTATGGCGTGGTCGCCAGCGTGTCCGGCACCAGGAACCAGCTGCCGGACGACAATAACGGCAACAAGATCAACCTGGACGGCTTCTCCGGCGTGGTCAACAGCGTCACCGCCTATTACGAGAAGAACGGCTTCTCCACCCGGATCAGCCGCCGCTATCGTTCGGCCTTCACCGCCTCGACCCGCAGCATCCTGCTGAGCACGGAGTATTCCTCGCACATCGACGCCGAGTCGCAAGTCGACTTCCAGCTCGGCTACTCGTTCGAGCAGGGACCGTACAAGGGCTTGTCGATCCTGCTGCAGGTGAACAACGTGACGAATGCGCCGTCGGCGGAGACGGCCGGACCGGAAATTGGCGGCAACGGCAAGGGCCTGCTGCCGTGGAAGTACAACACCTACGGCCGCCAGTTCCTGCTGGGCGCGTCCTACAAGTTCTGAGCCTGTTTGTAGCCTGACCCTGCCGTCCCCCCCGGCAGGGTTTTTTTTATCGTATTCATGGCAGGGACGCAGATGCAAGAAAAGAATATCCGGGACATCGTGATCGTCGGCGGCGGCACCGCGGGCTGGATGACCGCCGCCGCGATGACGCGCATCCTGAAGGGCGACTACCGGATCCGCCTGGTGGAATCGGACGACATCGGCATCATCGGTGTGGGCGAGGCCAGCATTCCCCACCTGGCCACCTTCAATTCCATCCTCCGCATCGACGAAGCCGAATTCATGCGGGCCACGCGCGGCACCTTCAAGCTGGGCGTCGAGTTCGTCAACTGGGGCGCGCTCGGTGACCGCTACGTGCACGGCTTCGGCAAGCTGGGGCCGGAGCTGGACGGGCTGCCCTTCCACCATTTCTGGCTGCGCCAGATGCAGGAAGGGAAGCCCAGCGATCTCGCCAAGTATTCCATCAACACGGCGGCGGCGCTGCAGGCCAAGTTCATGCGCGCGCCGGCCGACATGGCTGGTTCGCCGCTGGGCGAGATCGTCCAGGCATACCACTTCGACGCCGGCCTGTATGCCCGTTACCTGCGCGGGCTGGCCGAGCAGGGCGGGGTGCGGCGCACCGAGGGCAAGGTGGTGCGGGTGGTGCAGCGCCCGGCCGACGGCTTCATCGAGGCGGTCATCATGGAAAGCGGCGAGAGCATCGGCGGCGACCTGTTCATCGACTGTTCCGGCCTGCGTGGCCTGCTGATCGAGCAAACTCTCAAGACCGGCTACGAGGACTGGTCGCGCTGGCTGCCCTGCAACCGCGCGGTGGCGGTGCCGTCCAGCGCGGTCGAGCCCCTGATCCCGATGACGCGCGCCACCGCCCATACGGCCGGCTGGCAGTGGCGGGTGCCGCTGCAGCACCGGATCGGCAATGGCCACGTCTACTGCAGCGAATTCATGGGCCAGGACGAGGCCACCGCCATCCTCCTGGACAACCTGGATGGCCAGCAGCTGGCCGAACCGCGCCATATCGCCTACACGTCCGGGCGGCGCAAGAAAATCTGGAACAAGAACTGCGTGGCGATCGGGCTGGCCGCCGGCTTCTTCGAACCGATCGAATCGACCAATATCCACCTGATCCAGACCGGCATCCTGCGGCTCCTGACGATGTTCCCGCGCGCCGGCTTCGACGCCGCCGACATCGCGGAGGCCAATGCCCAGGCCCAGACCGAGTACGAGCGCATCCGCGACTTCATCGTCCTGCACTACAAAGCCACGCGGCGCGACGACTCGCCGTTCTGGAACTACTGCCGCACCATGGACATCCCGGACAGCTTGCAGCACAAGATGGACCTGTATCGCAGCAATGGCCGCCTGGTCCATTCCGAAAAAGACTTGTTCGGCGAAGTCAGCTGGCTGCAGGTAATGCATGGCCAGCACATCGAGGCGAAGGGCCATCACCCGTTTGCCGACGTCCGTCCGGCCGCCGAGGTGGCCGAATTCCTGGGCGACGTGGAGCAGGTGGTGCGCAAATGCGTCGACTTCATGCCCAGCCATGCCGACTACGTCCGCCAGTACTGCGGCGTGCCGGACTGAGTACCAAGAAAGCGCAAGTATGCTGACCGACACCAGAGCTGCACTGCCGCGCCTTGTCGCGGCGTTTCTCGGCGCCTGCGCCATCGCCGTGAGCGCGCAGGCTGCGCCCGTGCTGGCCGCCGGCGATGCCGTCATTCCGCGGCCCATGCAGGCCAGCGCCGGCCAGGGCGTGTTCGTGCTCGGCCCGGCCACGCCGGTGATCGGCCGCGGCGCGGCTGCGGCGACGGCGGCGCAACTGGCGGCTGCGCTGCATCTCCCTATTGGCGCAGGCAAGAGCCCGGCAATCGTGCTGGAGATGGCGCCACCCGCCGCCGGCGCGCGCCCGGAAGCATACGCGCTGTCGGTCGCGCCGGACCGGATCCGCATCCGTGCGTCCGATAGCGCGGGGCTGTTCTATGGCGCCCAGAGCCTGCGCCAGCTGGTGCTTGCCGCCCATGGCGCGCCCTTGCCCGCGGTGGAGATCTCCGATGCCCCGCGCTTCGCCTGGCGCGGGCTGCTGGTCGATGTGGCCAACCATTTCTTCCCGAAGCAGGTGCTGATGGGGATCATGGACCAGATGGCCTACTACAAGCTCAACGTCCTGCATCTGCACCTGACCGACGACAGCGGCTGGCGCCTGGCGATCCCGGCGTATCCGAAACTGACGGAAAACGAGGACGGCCAGTTCTACACCGCAGACGACATCCGTGCCTTGGTGGCTTACGCGGAGGAGCGCCACATCACGGTGGTGCCGACGGTGGAGATGCCCAGCCACGCCGGCACCTCGGCGCGCGCCTATCCCCAGTTCTTCGACGGCGGGCATAGCATCAACCCGGCCAATCCGGACAGCTACCGCTTCATCGAGGCCGTGTTCGCGGAAGTGGCGCGCCTGTTCCCGTCGCCAGTCCTGCATTTCGGCGGCGACGAACTGGCCTTGGGCAGCAACTGGAACTCGCTGCCGGAGGTGCAGGCGCTGCGCCAGCAACTGGGCGGCAAGGACCTGCGCGCCGTGGAGGGCCACTTCGACCGGCGCGTGGCGCAGATCATCCGCGGCCTGGGGCGCCAAGCGATGGCATGGGACGAAGCCTTCAGCGCGGGCGTGGACCACACGGTGATCCAGTGGTGGCGCAAAGCCCATCCCGAGGCGCGCGACCAGGCGGTGAAGGCCGGCTTCGACGTGGTGCTGTCGCCGGTGGACCAGGTGTATTTCGATTATCCGCAGGGCCTGGGCGAACCGGGCGCGCCATGGGAGGGCAACGACAACGGCCCGACTTCGCTGGCCAAGGTGCTGGCGTGGGAGCCTGTGCCGGCGGACTATACGCCGGCCGAGTTGTCGCGCGTGCGCGGCGTGGAGGCCTGCATCTGGACCGAATACATCCGCACCGAGAGCTTCCTGCAGTTCATGCTGTATCCGCGCATGATGGGCTTCGCGGAAGTGGCCTGGTCACCGGCCGGCCCGCGCGACATGGAGAAGTTCGAAGCCCGGCTGCAGCCGCAGGTCGAACAGCTGGACGCCGCCGGCATCACTGTGCGCCACGGTCCGGACGACGCGTCGAAGTACATGGTGCATTGAAGGGCTGGCAGCCTAGTTCCGTTCCTGCCTGAACCGGGTCGAGAAGAACAGCATCTGGTACTTGATGGCGTTGGTCCAGTAGTCCCAGGTATGCCCGCCCGGACGCTCGGTATAGTCGTGCGCCACCTTCAGTTCCAGGAGACGCTGGTGCAGCGCGCGGTTGACGGGGGCGAAGAAATCGTCCACTCCGCAATCGATCGCCAGTCCGATGCCGCTGGCCCCGAGGCGCTCTGCGTTGCTGATGATCGCCTGGCTGTTCCAGTAATCGGCATTGCGAACCGGATCGCCGAAGGCTGCCTTGAGATTCCACTTCTCGGTGAAGGGGCGCGGATCGACGCCTCCACTGATGCTGCCGGCGGTTCCGAAAGTTCCCGGGTGGCCGAGCGCGATGTGCAGCGCGCCGAAGCCGCCCATGCTCAAGCCGGTGATGGCGCGCGCCTGCCTCTGCGGGACGGTGCGGAAGTGCTGGTCGACGAAGGCCACCACTTCCTCGCCGACGTAGGTATCGTACTTGTCGCCGGATGAGACCGGGCTGTCGACGTACCACTTGTCGTAGCCGCCGTCGGGCATGACGAGGATCACGCCGTAGGTGTCGGCCAGCGGGCCGGCATTGCCTTCCATGGCCCAGTCCTGATCGTTGCCCGACCAGCCGTGCAGCAGGTACACCGTGGGGTAGCGGGCGTTGCCCTGGCGGTAGCTGGCGGGCAGGATCACGGTGGTGTTGGGCGCCTTGTGCATCGACTGGCTGGGGACCGGCATCCGGAGCGTCTCGAAGGCCAGGGCCGGAACTGCCAGCGCCAGCGCGGCCGCCAGCACGCCAATTTTCAATTTGCGCATCGTGCCTCTCTCCTGAAATCAGACTGCCTGTTCGCGCGCGGCACCGAAGGCCGGGTCGCTGCGGCTCGGCATGCCGTCCTCCACGTGGCCGCAGAAGCGCCGCGCGAACGCGCCATCGTGGCCGGTGGTGATCCCGATATCGTACCAGCCATGGCTGGCCTCGACCGGCCACGGCAGAACCACACTGGCGCCGGCATCGAGCAGCAGTTCCCGCACGCCGCCACCGTAGGCGTGGTCCTCGATCCGCACGGGCGCCGCGCGCGCCGCATGATTTTCAAGCCGCAGCGCCAGGGTTCCGCGCGCTGTCTCGTCCACGCGGGCTTCGACATCGCTGTCGGCGCCGCCGCGGAACACGCGCAGGAAGCCGTTTGGCCCGTACACGCGCAAGTCGTATTGTCGGTCCCGGAATTCCTGCAGGCCCCAGCTGCCGATGGCGGCATCGCCGGGCGGCAGGGTGTAGTACCACGGTCCGCCATGATGCCGCAGCGAATACACGGTGAAGGCGGCGCCGGCCCGGCCGCTGTTGGCGAAGGCGATCCGGAAGCGGTCGCCCTCGCGCGCGCCGTCCGCCGCCAGGTGGTAGGGAAGGGGACGCGCGGGCCGGGTGGCGTCGCCGCCGGCGCCGCGTTCCTGGGCCGGCAGCGCCTGGTCCAGCGGCGGCGCCACCGGGCCATGGTTGCGGCACAGGGCGTCGGCCCGGTCGAGGTAGCTGCGGTGGCTGGTGTCGAACAGCGCGCCGGGCCGGTCCGCATTCGGATGGGCAAAGTCGAACATCGAGGTGAGGTCGCCGCAGACAGTGCGCCGCCACGGCGAAATGTTCGGCTCGGCGACGCCGAAGCGGCGTTCGAGGAAGCGCAGGATGGAAGTGTGGTCGAACACTTCGGAACACACCCAGCCGCCGCGTGTCCATGGCGACACCACCAGCAGCGGCACGCGCGCGCCCAGACCGACCGCTTCGCCGCCGCTGGTCTCGCCGGTCGTCGGCACACCGCTGTAGCCCTCGCCGGGCGATGCGGGCGGCACCGGCGGCGGCACATGGTCGAAGAAGCCGCCTTCCTCGTCGTAGCAGATGATCAGGGCCGTCTTCGCCCAGACTTCCGGGCTCGCGGTGAGCGCGTCGAGGATGCGCGCGACCAGCGATTCGCCGTAGCCGGGCGGGTTCATCTCCGGATGTTCGCAGAACTTCGCCGGTGACACGATCCACGACACGGCCGGCAGGGCGCCGCTGCGCACATCCGCGGCGATCAGGTCGACCAGCGCCTGGGCGTCCGGCGGGTTGGCGTTGACCGGAACGCCGCTGCCGTCCAGGCCCGCGGCTTCGCCGGCATAGGCACGCGCGCACCGGTAGCGCTCGCGCTGCTCCGGATCGGACAGGTCGAGCTTGCGGAACTGGGGGAAGTAGGCCAGCGCGTTGCAGCCGTAGTTATCGTATTCCTGGTAGACCTTCCAGCTCACCTGGTGCGCGCTGAGTCGTTCGGCGTAAGTGGTCCAGGTGTAAGGCGAGATCCACGCCGCCTGGTCGAGCGCCATCGGCGCCATGTAGTTCAAGTCATCGACGTTGTCCAGCGCGTGGAAGCCGTCGCGGTTCACCGACAGGCCATTGGTGCCGCTGAACAGGAACATGCGGTTCGGATTGGTCGGGCCGAACAGCGAGGCGTGGTAGGCGTCGCCGATGGTGAAGGCGTCGGCCAGCGCGAAATAGAAGGGGATGTCCTGGCGCGTCAGGTATCCCATCGAGCCGTGGCCCTTCCTGTGGACCCAGGCATCGTGGAAGGCCCAGGTGCGCTGGCTGCCTTTCCAGGTGTGCGGCAGGTCCGATTCAAGGCATTGGCTACGGTCGTCCGCGCCGCCGCCCGCGCGCAGGGCGAAGGGCAGCACGTGGCGGCCATCGTCGCCCGGCTGATACCACACCGGCCTGCCTTCGCGCAGCGTGAGCGGGCGCGGATCCCCGAAGCCGCGCACGCCGGCCAGCGTGCCGAAGTAATGGTCGAAGCTGCGGTTCTCCTGCATCAGGATGACGACGTGCTCCACATCGGCGGTGGTGCCGCTGACGCGCGCGGCCGGGATCGCGAGCGCGCGCGCGATGCTCGCGGGGAGGGCGGCGGCGCCGGCGGCGACAGCGCCCGCGCGCAGGAAGCGCCGGCGGCCTGGCTTCATGGCTTCACCGCAGGGGTGATGACGATATTGCGGTAGCTGACCTGGCCGTCCTCGCTGCCTTGGAGGACCAGCGGCCCATCCTCGCCCTCGCGGCTGTCGAGCGCGCCGCCGGTGATGCCCGGGATTTCGCGCCGGTCGATCACGGTCTGCCCGTTCAGCTTGACGGTGACATAGCGCCCGACCAGGGTGATGTCGTAGCTTTGCCACACGCCCGGCGTGCGCGGCGCGGCCGGCGACGGCGCGAGATAGCCGTAGATCCCGGCGGTGCGCATGTTCGCGGCCTCCGGTTCGCGGTCGTTCTCGATTTGCAGCTCGTAGCGGCCGCGCAGGTAGACGCCGCTGTTGGCTCCCGGCACGCAGTTGAATTCGAGGTGCAGCTTGAAGTCGCCGAAGCTGGCGACGCTGCGCAGGTCGGTGCCGGCGCCGGGGCTGGTGAGGACGCCGTCGGCGACGCGCCACTGTTTGGCTGCGGTGTCCACCGGCGTCCAGGCGCGGGCGTCCCTGCCGTCGAACAGGCTGACCGGCGTGCCCCATTTCGGCATGTACGCGGCCTTGAGCGCCGGCGCACGGGTGGCGCGCCAGGTCCAGGTGGCGCCGTCCGGGCCGGTGGTCGTGCCGCGCAGTTCGCCGCCGTCGAGCGCGCCGTCGAACACCATGTCGCCGTCCGTGCGGCCTTCTTCTTCCTTCGGCGAGACGAAGCGCAGGTGGCCATCGGAGAGCGACGCTTGGGGCAGCCAGCGCGCATGGCCCCAGCGGCCGACCATTCGCACGCGTGGCTGGCCGTGCTCGGCGCGGATCTCGAGCCACGACGAATAGGCGCGTTGCGGCGTCTTCAGGGTGACGTCCCAGCGCCCGGCAAAGGACTGCAGCGGCGTGGCGGCGCCCACGGCGAGCGGCGCCGTGCACAGCGCCGCCAGCGCCATGCGGCGCAACGCGGTCATGCCCATGAGCTCTCTCCCTTCTTGTACGGTACGCAGCCCCGGTATTTGCCGGGCACCGGCCGGTAGCGTAGCACGCGCGTGCTGCCCGGTTCGGAGGTGAAAAAACCGAGCAGGGTC
This sequence comes from Massilia terrae, assembly GCF_024753145.1. Lineage (GTDB taxonomy): Bacteria > Pseudomonadota > Gammaproteobacteria > Burkholderiales > Burkholderiaceae_D > Telluria > Telluria terrae. The sequence continues at coordinate 765,674 of NZ_JANUGU010000001.1, forward strand.
AGTTGCTTCATCAGCGTGAAGTAATGGGGCGCCGGCCGGGCGGGATCGTTCGCCTGCTGCTTCGCCTCGCGGTCGAGGTCCGAGAGCAGCGCGTGGCGCTGCGCCGGGGAAGCTTGCCGGAAGCCGACCCTGGATTGTGCGCGCATCGCCGCCTCGATGTTGCCGATGCCCTGTTGCAGGCTGCGCAGCTGCGCCGGTTCGTAGCAGGTGTGGGCGTAGCGCGCGATGAAGGGACCGACGCCGGCATCCTTCGCGCCTGGCGTATCGGTGCGCGGAATGATGGTCTCGGCGATTTCATCGAGCATGGCGATATCGTGCGCCGAAAACGCGGCGCCTGCCGCCGGCGCGGCGAGCGCACGTTCGGTCCCGACCAAAGCGCAGCCGGTGGCGGCGGCGATCAGCTTGAGCAAGTCGCGGCGGTGCATGGCCTTATCCTTTCTTGAGTTCCCTGACCGCGTGGTCGACGGCGCGCGCGGTGAGCGCCATGTACAGGATCGACGGGCTCTGGTTCCCGGTGCTGGTCATGCAGGCGCCATCTGTCACGTACACGTTGCGGCACAGGTGCAGCTGGTTGTGCTCGTTGAGCAGCGAGGTGGCCGGATCGCGCCCCATGCGCACGCCGCCCATCTCGTGGATGTCGAGCCCCGGCGCCTGGTGGTTGTCGGTGGCCTGGATGTTCTTGAAGCCGGCCGCCTCCATCATCTTGCGCCCCTCGGCGAGGAAGTCCCTGACCATGCGGTCGTCGTTGTCGTCGTAGCCGACCGAGGTCACCAGCAGCGGAATGCCCCACTGGTCGGTCTGGTCCTCGCTCAGGCGCACGTGGTTGCCGGCCTTCGGGATGGTCTCGCCCTGCATATACATGTAGGCGGTCCATTTGCCGGGCTGGCTGGCGGCCTTCTTCAGTTCCGCGCCGATTCCGGCATCGGCGCCGGCCTCGCCCCAGCCCTGGCGCCCGGCGCCCGAGAAGATCACGTAGCCGCCGACGAAATCGGTGTCCTGGCGATGCACGTTGCGGAAGTTCGGGATGATGCATTCGGACGGCTTGCGCACTTCGTAGTACTGGTCCTCGAAGCCGTCGATCTCGCCGCTCATGCCGGCGCGGTAGTTCTGGAAGGCGATGTACTTGCCGAGCAGGCCGTTGTCATTGCCCAGGCCATTCGGGAAGCGCGCCGACTTTGAACTGAGCAAAATGAGGTTGGTGTTCAGGGCCGAGGCATTGACGAAGATGATCTTCGCCTTGAACACCAGGACCTCCTTGCTCTGCGCGTCGATCACCTTCACGCCGGTGGCGGCGCCCAGCTTGTCGTCGTACAGGATCGAATGCACCACCGAATGCGGCCGGATGGTGAGATTGCCGGTGCGGGCGGCCCAGGGCAGGGTGCCGCTGTTGGAGCTGAAGTAGCCGCCGAAGGGGCAGCCGCGCATGCACAGATTGCGGTTCTGGCACTGGCCGCGGCCCTGCTCCAGGTGGACCTGTTGTGGCTCGGTCAGGTGCGCCCAGCGGCCCGGCACGTAATGGCGCCCGAACTTCTCCGCGATCACGGTGCGCAGGTGCTGCTCGACGCAGTTGAGTTCATACGGCGGCAGGAATTCACCGTCCGGCATGGTCTCGATGCCTTCCTTGCTGCCGCTGATGCCGACGAATTTCTCGACGTGGCTGTACCAGGGCGCGATGTCCTCGTACGTGATGGGCCAGGCGATGCCATAGCCGTCGCGCTCCGGCGCACGAAAATCGCTGTCGGCCCAGCGAGCGCAGGCGCGGCCCCAGGTGAGCGACTTGCCGCCGACCTGGTAGCCGCGGATCCATTCGAACGGCTTTTCCTGGATGTACGGATGGTCGGCGTCCTTCACGAAGAAGTGCGCGGTGGTGGCGTCGTAGCCGGCGGCCTTGGAGATGTAGGGGTTCTCCTCCTGCTGCTGGCGGCTGATCGATCCGCGCAGCTTGAAGTCCCAGGCCGGATTGCTCATGGTCGGATAGCCGGCGATATGCTTCACGTCGCGCCCGCGCTCCAGCACCAGGGTCTTCAATCCCTTCTCGCACAGCTCCTTGGCAGCCCAGCCGCCGCTGATGCCGCTGCCGATGACGATCGCATCGTATTCCGTTTCAATTTTCATTGGCTGACCATTTTCGAAAGTGGCAGATCGCGCGAGGAGCGGCCGATGTAGACCGTGCGCCCGTCGCGGGCGTCGTGCCAGGCCTGGTCGCGCTTCGACCAGTAGCGCAGGCGTTCGGGCGCAATGTGGAGTTGCACGCGCCGTTCCTCGCCCGCCGCGAGCGTAATCCGGTCGAAGGAGGCGAGCGCGCGTTTGGCGAAAGCTGCGCCGGCGGGGGCAGGATGCGGGGCGCCAAGGTAGGCCTGCACCACCTCGTCGCCGTCGCGCTGGCCCGTGTTTTTTACCACCACGCTTGCATCGAGGCCGCCGTCGGTTGCGCGCGCCAGCTTCAGGTCCGAATAGCGGAAGCTGGTGTAGCTCAGGCCGAAACCGAAGGGGAACAGCGGCGCGAGGTCCTGGTGGTCGTACCAGCGGTAGCCGACGAAGATGCCTTCCTTGTAGACGGTTTTGCCGTTCACGCCTTTGGACGCACGTTCGGGATGGGCCGGGTCGTTGGCCGGCCCGTCGGCCAGGCGCGCCGGCCAGGTGATCGGCAGGCGGCCGGCCGGATTGGCGCGGCCGGTCAGAAGCCTGGCCGCGGCCCAGCCGCCTTCGTCGCCGGTGTACCACATTTCGAGCACGGCGCGCACCTTGTCGAGCCAGGGCATGGCCACAGCGTGGCCGGTGTTCAACACCACGACCGTATTCGGATTGACCGCGGCCACCGCCTCGATCAGCCGGTCTTGCTCACCCGGCAAGCCGAAGGCCGGATGATTGCGCGCCCATGCGAAGACCACCGCGGTCTTGGCACGGCGCGCGGCGTCGACCGCGGCTTCGAACGCGTCCTGCTTCATGCGCGGCGTGACCCAGGCGAGGCGCACCTGTACCGGCGCGCCGCTGCTGTCGGCGGTGGCCTCGACCTCGATGCGGTGCGGGCCCGCGCTGAGCTGGACCAGGCGCCGCACGTTGTCCAGGCCGTCGGTGGTCGGGATCACGTTGTCGCGGTTGGCGAACACGATGTCGCCGTGGCCGCCCCACCAGCCCATATTGCCGATCTTGCGGCCGTCGATCGCGAACTTGCCGGTGGCGCCGATCAGCTGGAGGTCGATGTCGTAGGCGCCGGCGGCGTCCACGTTCAAGGTGCCGCTCCATTTGGCGCTGGCGCCGGCAGGTAGCGCTCTGCCGGAGCGCAGGGTGTGGTCGATGTCGGCGGCAGCCGCCTGCTGCTTGCCCTCGATGCGCACCAGCCCACTGAAGGCTTGCGGCGGGATTGGCGCCCCAGTCATGTCATCGGCCACGGCCAGGCGCAGCCCGTCGCCGGCGCCCATGGCGCGCAGGGCGTGGTAGGCGCCAAGCTGGCGCTCGGCGCGGCCGAAGGACTGCTCTTCGCCGGCGACGATGGCAAAGGTCTGCTGCGCGCCGGGGCCGACCAGGGCCAGCGAATCGAGATCGGAGGGCTTGAGCGGCAGTACGCCGTCATTCTTGAGCAGCACGGCGCCGCGTTCGGCCAGGCGCTGCACCGCGCGGGCATTGGCCTCGACCGCTTGCGCCTGCACCGTATGGTTCGGCGCGCGATCGAGCCAGCCGAAGCGCTCCATCTGCCCCAGCACGTGGCCGGCCGCGCGATCGAGGTCGGCGTCGGTGACGCTGCCCTTCGCCAGCGCCGCGCCGAGATTCTTCGACATGCCGGCCGGCTCGGCTTGCGGCGCTTCGGCCGCCGGGGCGGTGATGTAGGGCTGCTCCTCCGGCACGCCGGCAGCCAGGGTTTCGACCAGCTCCGCCTTGTCCTCGTCCGTCATGCCGGCGGCGGCGGCCTCCTTGCCAAGGGCGAAGTAGGCGTCGGGGCCGATGCCCGGCTGTTCCATGTCCAGGCCGCGCGCGATGAACTCGGCGCCATGGGTCGCGCCCCAGTCGGAAGTGACGAAGCCGCGAAAGCCCGATTCCTTGCGCAGGATGCCGTTCAGGGTGGACGCGTTGCCGCAGGCGTGCACCCCATTGACCTTGTTGTACGAGCACATCACGGAGGCGACGCCGGCCTGGGCCACGGCGCGGAACGGCTCCGCGTAGATTTCGCGCAGCGCCTGGCCATCGACCTCCACATCCGCCGCCGCCGCATCGTAGGCGACAAAGTGCTTGGCCTGGGCCATCACGTTTTGCGCCTGGGCGCCGCGCACGAAGCGCGCCGCCAGTATTCCGGTGAGGACCGGATCTTCGCCGTAGGTGTTATACGCGCGCTCGAAAGTCGGGTCGCGGTAGATGTTGATGAAGGGCTGCAGGATCACGTCCACGCCCAGGGCGCGGGCGTCGCGGCCGATCAGCGCGCCCGTTTCCTCCGCATCGGCCGGGCTGAAGGTGGCCGCCATCGAGAGGGTGGAGGGCATGCCGGTCGACGGGTGGCGCACCAGCACGCCGGGCGGACCGTCGGCAAAGCGCAGGTCAGGGATGCCCAGGCGCGGGACGCCGGCGGTCCAGCCGGCCTGGCCCAGGGTTACCCCGGCCGGTTCCTGGGCGCCGCGGATGACGGCCATTTTTTCCGCGCGCGACATCTGGGACAGCAGCTGGCGCACGCGCGCGCTGCTTGCCGCTTCGGGCGCCGCGGCGGCGCACAGGCCGGCGCCCAGCAGAAGGGCGGCGAGGGTGGAGGCTTGCTTGAATTGGTGCGGCACGATCATCGCTTAGCGCCGGTAGACGCGGACGTAGTCGACTTCCATCGTGGCCGGGAAGATCTTGTCGTCCACCGGGCCGCCCATCATGCCGCCGATCGCCAGGTTGAGGATCAGGTATTGCGGGTCGCTGAATGGCCACTTGTGGTGGTCGCCGTCCTTCGGATTGGCGAACTGCAGGTAGTTGCGGTCATCGACGCCGATGGAGATGTGGTCCGCATCCCAGGTCAGCTGGTAGCGATGGAAGGCGTCGCACACCGTCTCGACCCGGGTCGGCGCGGTAATCTGGGTCTTGTTCGGCCAGTTGAACGCGCCCGTGTGCAGGCTGCCCAGCACCTCGCCCTTCTTCATGCCGCTGTGTTCCATGATGTCGATCTCGCCCTGTTCCGGCCAGCCGTCGGTGGTGCCGAGCATCCAGATCGCCGGCCAGGTGCCAAGGCCGCAGGGCAGCTTGGCGCGCACCTCGACGAAGCCATAGGTGAATTCGAATTTGCCGCGCGTGTACAGGCGCCCGGAGCTGTAGGCCTGGCCGCCGTAGTCGCTTTCACCGGCCAGCTTTTCCTTGCGCGCCGTGATCAGCAGCTTGCCATGCGCCACCCGCGTCGTGGCCAGCCGGCCCTTGGCGTAATACTGCAGCTCCTCGTTGGCCCAGCCGGTCTTGTTCATGCCGGTGTCGTAGTCCCATTTGGCGGGGTCGGGCAGGCCGGGCTTGCTGAACTCGTCGGCCCACACCAGCTTGTAGCCGGCCGGCTTGCCGCCAGGCGGCAGCGGCGCGGCCTCACTGGCGGCCGGCGTTGCGGGGCCGGCCATGGCCTGGCAGGCGGCCAGCGCACACAGGCTGGCGATGAGAAGGCTGGTCTGGTATTTCACTGGGTCTCCGTTCAGCGTTCTGGAATCGTTTCCAACTTTTCCGGAAATATATCACCCCGGCGTGCCGGTGGCGATATTTTTTTAGCGCACGGCAGACCCATCAGATGGAAGTCGGCAATTGTCGATAAACCCCGTAAAATGGCGGGGCGCCGAGGGCCGCATTGACACCAAAACATCGCGGGTGGTATAGTCCATCAAGGCGGTGGTAACGTTTCCAATCCATTTGAGAGCGGCCTCCCACCGGCAAGCGGACCCAGATCCGCTACAAGGAGATTCGATGTTCAGAGCACACAAGCTGGCGCTGGCATGGATGCTGGCGTTTGGCGCCGGCAGCGTGGCGCATGCGGCCGGGCCCAAAGCGGAAGTCATCCATTGGTGGACCTCGGGCGGGGAATCGGCCGCGGTCAGGAAACTGGCCGACGCCTACCGCGCGGCCGGCGGCGTGTGGGTCGACACCGCGATCGCGGGCAGCGAGCAGGCGCGCGCCGTGGCCATCAGCCGGGTCGCCGGCGGCAATCCGCCCACCGCCGCCCAGTTCAACACCTCCAAGCAGTTCCTCGACGTGATCGAGGAGGGCATGCTCAATAACGTCGACGACGTCGCCGCCAAAGAACACTGGGACAGCACCCTGCCTGAGCCGATCCGCGACGTCATCAAGGTCCACGGCCACTACTACGCCGTGCCGATCGACATCCACATGCCGACCTGGATCTGGTATTCGAAGGCGGCCTTCAAGAAAGCCGGCATCACGCGCGAGCCGGCCACGATGGACGAACTGTTCGCGGCGCTCGACAAGCTGAAGGCGGCCGGCCTGGTGCCGCTGGCGCACGGCGGCCAGTCGTGGCAGGAAAATATCGTGTTCATGGCGGTGCTGGCCAATGTCGGCGGCAAGGACCTGTACCTGTCGGTGTTCCGCGACCGCGATCCGCGCGCGATCCGGTCAAGCGCATTCCGCAACGTGCTGCTGGCCTTCAAGCGCCTGCGCGGCTATACCGACGCGGCGGCGCCGGGACGCAACTGGAACGACGCCACCGCCATGCTGATCTCCGGCCGCGCCGGCGTGCAGATCATGGGCGACTGGGTCAAGGGCGAATTCAATGCGGCGCGCCAGGTCGCCGGCAAGGACTACGGCTGCATCGCCGGCTTCGGCCCCAAGACCCCCTACCTGATCCAGGGCGACGCCTTCATCTTCCCCAAGACCGACAATCCGGACACGCTCAAGGCGCAAAAGCTGCTGGCCAGCGTGATCGTGGCGCCGGCCACCCAGATCGAGTTCAGCCGCCTGAAGGGATCGGTCCCGGTGCGCTCCGACCTCGACGCCTCGCGCATGGACGCCTGCGCCCAGGCCGGCATGGCCATCATGAAGGACCGCGCGCGCCACGTCGGCAACGGCGAGGTATACCTGACGCCGGCCCAGAACGGCGACCTGGCCGACGTGCTGACCGCCTACTGGAATTCCGCGATGCCGGTCGAGAAAGCCCAGCAAGGCATTGCAGCCGCGCTGCAGAACTAGGACGATGCGCGCCTTGAAGCGGGCACGCGCGATCGTGCCGTTTGCCGCGCTGCTGCCGATGGCGCTGACCGTCATCGTCGGCTACCTCGGCGCGGTGCTGTGGTCGGTCCGGATCTCGCTGACCAGTTCGCGCAGCTTCCCGTCCGACCACTTCGTCGGACTGGCCCAGTACACGCGCCTGTTCGACAACGAGCGCTGGCTGGTGTCGCAGCATAACCTGGTCCTGTATGGCCTGCTGTTCGTGGCCGCTTGCATGGTGACCGGTTTCCTGCTGGCGGTGTTCATCGACCAGAACGTGTCCGGCGAGGGCGTGCTGCGGACCGTGTTCCTGTATCCCTACGCGATGTCCTTCGTCGCCACCGGCCTGGTGTGGCAGTGGATGCTCACGCCCGATGCCGGCATCGGCCAGGCGCTCGCCCAGCTCGGCTTCGGCGCCGGCGGTTTCGACTGGATCGTCGACCAGGACAAGGTGATGTACACGATCGTCATCGCCACCGCCTGGCAGGCGTCCGGGCTGGTGATGGCGATGATGCTGGCCGGCCTGCGCGGCATCGACCCCGACATCTGGAAGGCGGCGCGGGTCGAGGGCATTCCGGCCTGGCGCGTCTACCTGTCGGTGGTGCTGCCGATGATGGGGCCGACCATCGCCACCGTGTTCCTGCTGCTGTCGACCGCGGTGGTCAAGCTGTACGACGCGGTGGTGGCGATGACCCAGGGCGGCCCCGGCACAGCCAGCGAGGTGCCGGCCAAGTTCATCATGGATAACCTGTTCGGGCGCGCCAACATCGGCCTCGCCTCGGCCGCCGCCGTGATGCTGCTGGTGCCGGTGCTGGCCTTGCTGGCGCCCTACGCCTATGCGCGCAGCCGCAAGGGGCGCGCATGAAGCGGCGCAGCTTCACGCCGGCGCGCATCGGCATCTACGCCTTCCTGCTGACGGCCGCGCTGTTCTTCCTGCTGCCGCTGTACATCATGGTGGTCACCTCGCTCAAGCCGATGGAGGAGATCCGGCTCGGGAATATCTTCGCGCTGCCGCTGCAGCTGACCGTGGCGCCGTGGCGCGACGCGTGGACCGCGGCCTGTACCGGCGTATCGTGCGAAGGCATCAGCGCCGGCTTCTGGAATTCGGTGAAGATCGCCGTGCCGAGCACCGTGCTCGCCATTTTCCTCGGCGCGCTCAACGGCTATGCGCTGTCGTTCTGGAAGCCGCGCGGCGCGCAGCTACTGTTCGGCGTGCTGATGCTGGGCGCCTTCATTCCGGTGCAGGTGATGATGTTCCCGCTGGTGCGGGTGCTGGGGGCGATCGGTATCTTCGGTTCGCTGGCCGGCATCGTGCTGGTGCACCTGATCTTCAGCATGCCGGTCATGACGCTCCTGTTCCGCAATTACTACGCGTCGATCCCGCATGAACTGTTCCAGGCCGCGCGCATCGACGGCGGCGGCTTCTGGCGCATCTTCCTGCAGCTGATGCTGCCGATGTCGCTGCCCATCATCGTGGTCGCCGCCATCATGCAGGTGACCGGCGTGTGGAACGACTACATCCTGGGCCTGGTGTTCGCGGGGCGCGACAACCTGCCGATGACGGTCCAGCTCAATAACGTGATCAACACCAGCACCGGGGTGCGCCTGTACAACGTGAACATGGCCGCCACCATCCTGACCTCGTTGGTGCCGCTGGCGATCTATTTCATTTCGGGGCGCTGGTTCGTGCGCGGCATCGCCGCCGGCGCGGTAAAGGGATAATTCATGTCGAACGTGCGTCTTCGGAACCTGGACATCCGCCACGGCGGGCACGAGGTCATCAAGGATCTCGACCTGGCGGTGGAGGAGGGCGAGTTCCTGGTGCTGCTCGGTCCTTCCGGCTGCGGCAAGTCGACCCTGTTGCACGGCATTGCCGGCCTGCTCGACGTGACCGCCGGCAGCGTCGAGATCGGCGGGCGCGACATGACCGACGCCGAGCCGAGCGAGCGCGGGATCGGCATGGTATTCCAGTCCTACGCCCTGTACCCGACCATGACCGTGGAACAGAACATGGCCTTCGGCCTGCGCGTGGCGGGCACGCCGAAAGAGGAGATCCGGCGCCGCATCGCGCGTGCCGCCGGCATGCTGCAGCTGGAGCCGCTGCTGGGCCGCAAACCGGCGCAGCTGTCCGGCGGCCAGCGCCAGCGTGTCGCGATCGGCCGCGCGCTGGTGCGCGAGGCCGGCGTGTTCCTGTTCGACGAGCCGTTGTCCAACCTCGACGCCAAGCTGCGCGCCGAGCTGCGGCGCGAGCTCAAGCTGCTGCACCAGGCGCTTGGCTCGACCATGATCTATGTGACCCACGACCAGGTCGAGGCGATGACCCTGGCCACCCGCATCGTCGTCATGCGCGCCGGCCGCGTCCAGCAAGTGGGCGCGCCGGCCGAGGTGTACCAGCGCCCGGCCAACCTGTTCGTGGCCGGCTTCCTCGGGGCGCCCGCGATGAACTTCATTCGCGGCGAGCTCGATGGCGGTGGGCGCTTCGGCGCCGGAACGCTGGCGCTCGATCTGCCGGCCGCCGCCACGCTCGGCGCGCGCCCCGTGGTGCTCGGCATCCGGCCGGAGCACATCGCCATCGAGCCCGGCGCGCCCCTGGCCGGCAAGGTCACCCTCGTCGAGCCGATGGGTAACCACCAGGTGGTGAGCATCGAGGCCGGCGGCCAGCAGCTGTCGGCGATCGACTACGCCCAGCGTGGCTTCGCCATCGGCGAGGAACTGCGCTTCGGCTTCGACGCCGATCGCGCCTCCCTGTTCGACCCCGCCAGCGAGCGGCGCTTATGAGATTCAATAACGAAGGAGAGGGAAGCATGACGGGACTGTCTGGAATGCGGCTACGCGCCGTGCTGCTACCGCTGTTGGCAGGTGTCGCGCTGCAGGCCGCCGCCGCGCCGCAGCCGGTGCAGGCATGGATCACCACCGGCGACCAAAAGCTGCTGCTCGCGCGCGGCAAGGATGCCGCCTTCGGGGCCGCCACCCGCGCCGGGATCGTGATCGACGTCGATCCGGCGCAGCGCTTCCAGGAGATGGCGGGCTTCGGCGCCGCCATCACCGACGCTTCGGCGCAGCTGATCCAGCAGCGCCTCGATGCGCCGCAACGTGAGGCGCTGATGCAGGAACTGTTCGGCCGCGGCCCGGGCGGCATCGGTCTGTCGTTCACCCGCCTCACCATTGGCGCCTCGGATTTCTCGACCAGCCATTACAGCTTCGACGACATGCCGCCCGGCCAGTCGGACCCGAATCTGGAGCACTTCTCGATCGAGCCGAACCGCGCGGCGCTGCTGCCGACCGTGAAGGAGGCGCTGGCGATCAACCCGCAGCTGAAAGTGATGGCGTCGCCGTGGAGCGCGCCGGCCTGGATGAAGACCAACGACAGTCTGATCCAGGGCAAGCTGAAGCCGGAAGCGTTCGCGCCCTTCGCCCAATACCTGAGCCGCTACGTGTCGGCTTACCAGGCCGAGGGCGTGCCGATCTTCGCGCTGACCTTGCAGAACGAGCCGCATTTCGAGCCGGGCGACTATCCCGGCATGCGCGTCGATCCGGCCGCGCGCGCCGCCTTCATCGGCGGCTTCCTCGGGCCGGTGCTGGCCAAGCAGAACCCGGGCACCCAGATCTTCGACTGGGACCACAACTGGGACCAGCCGGAGTCGCCGCTGGCGGTGCTGGCCGATCCCACTGCAGCCAGGTATGTCAGCGCGGTCGCCTGGCACTGCTACGCCGGCGACGTCAAGGCGCAGGGGCCGGTGCACGATGCGCATCCCGACAAGGATGCCTGGCTCACCGAATGCTCGGGCGGCGAATGGGCGCCGGGCTTCGCTCCCAACCTGCAGTATTTCACGCGCACCCTGATCATCGGCGCCACCCGCGGCTGGGCGCGAGGCGTATCGCTGTGGAACCTGGCGCTCGACGAACACCATGGGCCGCACAAGGGCGGCTGCGGCGACTGCCGCGCAGTGGTCACCATCGATTCGCAGACCGGCGCGATCAGCCGCAACGTCGAATACTACGCGCTCGCGCATGCCAGCCGCTTCGTGCGCCCGGGCGCGCGCCGGATCGCATCGAGCACCGGCAAGGGCGGCCTGGATACGGTCGCTTTCCGCAACACCGACGGTGAAATCGCGCTGCTGGTGGCGAATCCGGCGCCGCGGCCGCGCGCGTTCTCGGTGCGCGCCGCCGGGCGCAGCTTCGGCTACACGCTGCCGGCCGGCAGTGTGGCGACTTTCACCTGGAACGACCAGCCTTGAAGGGCGGGGCCGGGTGGTTCCGGCGCCCCAAATGCAGTATGCTTTTGCTAATGCGCGAATCAGCGATCAACCGAAGGATGCCGTGGCAACGATCAAGGATGTAGCCCGCCTGGCTGGCGTGGGACTGGGTACCGCCTCGCGGGTAGTGAGCGGCAAGGGCTCGGTGTCGCCGGCCACGCTCGAAAAGGTGCAGAAGGCGATCGAACAGCTCGACTTCCGGCCGTCGCACACGGCGCGCGCGCTGCTGTCCGGATCCTCGCGCATGATCGGCGTGTACATCCCGATCCTGAAGGGCACCTTCTACACGCCGATCCTGCAGCTGATCGATACCGAACTGCGCGCCGCCGGCCTGAACATGGTGGTCGCCTTCGGCACCGGCACCGGCGATGCGCGCCGCCAGGCGATCGAGGGCATCGGCTTCCTGATCGCGCGCGGCTGCGACGGCCTGCTGGCGATGAGCAACGACCTGAGCGACGAGGACATCGCCGCGCTGGGGCCCAAGCAGTCGCGCGTCGTGCTGCTGAACTGTTCCGGCAAGCTGCCGGGCCAGTGCTTCAGCCCCGACCACCGCGCCGGCGGCACGCTGGCGGCGCGCACCCTGCTGGCGCGCGGCCACCGCAAGATCGCCGTGATCGCCGGCCCGGCGACGGCCTCCGACAACGTCGCGCGGATCCAGGGCTTCCTCGATGAACTGGGCCGGGCGGGTGTCGATACCGGCGCGCTGTGGATCGCCGAGAGCGACTTCTCGCCGCAGGGCGGGTGGTCGGCGGCGGCGGAACTGGTGGCCTCGGGCCAACTGTTCACCGCGCTGTTCTGCGCCAACGACGAAATGGCGGTGGGCGCCTTGTCGTATTTCCAGGAGGCCGGGATCGCGGTGCCGGGCCAGGTCTCGGTGCTGGGCTACGACGACACGCCGAGCGCCGAATTTTCGGCGCCGCGCCTGTCCACCGTCCACATCCCCTGGAGCGACATCGCCCTCAGCGGCGTCAACGCCTTGCTCAACCGCTGCTACGGCGGCGAGCGTCCGGTGGCGGCCGAGTTCCCGATCCGGCTGGCCGAACGGGCCTCGCTGGCCGCGCTCGCAAGCCGGCAATAAAACACGGATGCGGACAGTGCGCGCCGGCCGATTCTTTGCTACACTTGGAAACCTTTCCATGCGCCGGCGCAAAATGCCGGCCGTGTCAGTTTGCACGATCGCCAACAGATGACTAAGAAAATTCACGACCCCGCACCACCGGCCATCGCGCGCAGCGACTTCGCGCGCGACTTCCTGTGGGGCTGCGCGACCTCGTCCTACCAGATCGAAGGCGGCGTGCGCGCAGGCGGGAGGGGCGATTCGATCTGGGACCGTTTCTGCGAACAGCCGGGCGCGATCCGCGACGGCTCCAGCGGCGCGGTGGCCTGCGACCATTACCACCGCTGGCCGGAGGATCTCGACCTTGGCCGCGACCTCGGCCTGAATGCCTACCGGTTCTCGATCGCGTGGCCGCGCATCTTTCCCGAACCCGGCGCCCGTCCCAACCCGCAGGGGCTGGACTTCTATTCGCGCCTGGTGGACGGCATGCTCGAACGCGGCCTGCAGCCGTGGCTGACGCTCTACCACTGGGACCTGCCGCAGCACCTGCAGGAGCGGGGCGGCTGGAACGAGCGCGACACGGTCCATGCCTTCGCCGAATTCGCCGATGTCGTCAGCGCCCACCTCGGCGACCGCGTCAAGCACTGGATCACCCACAATGAGCCGTGGTGCACCGCCATCCACGGCCACTTCGAAGGCGTGCACGCGCCCGGCGTGAAGGACTTCCGCACCGCGCTGCAGGTGGCGCACCACGTGCTGCTGTCGCACGGGCTGGCACTGCCGGCGATCCGCGCCAACGTGCCGGATGCGCAGGCCGGCATCGCGCTCAGCCTGCATCCGCTGAGCGCCGCCTCGGACCGGCCGGAAGACATCGCCGCCTGCGTGCGCCACGACGGCTTGCGCAACCGCTGGTTCCTCGACCCGCTGCACGGGCGCGGCTATCCGGCCGATATCCTCGAACGCTGCGCCGCCGATGCGCCGGCGGTGCTGGCCGGCGACCTCGAGGCGATCGCGGCGCCGACAGATTTCCTCGGGGTGAACTACTATTTCCCCGAAATCATCGCGCATGCCCCCGGCGCCGCACCGCTGGAGGCGCGCGTGGTGGCGCGCGAGGACGTGGCGCGCACCGCCTTCGGCTGGGAAGTGGCGCCGGATGGACTGGGCGCCCTGATCCGCCGCATCGAGGCCGATTACGACTGCGCGCCGATCTACATCACCGAGAACGGCTCGACCTGGGACGACGTGGTCGGCGCCGACGGCCAGATCGACGACCACCAGCGGCGCGACTACCTGGTGCGGCACCTGGCGGCGCTGCGCGACACGATCGCGCAGGGCAGCCGGGTCAAGGGCTACTTCGCGTGGAGCCTGCTCGACAACTTCGAATGGGCCGAGGGGTACACGCGCCGCTTCGGCCTGACCCACGTCGATTTCGCGACCCAGCAGCGCCGGCTCAAGCGCAGCGGCCAATGGTACCGCGCCTTCCTCAAGCTGGAGCCGCAGCAAGGCTGACGGCGGCGGCAGCGCCGTGGATCTTTTCGGTTGACAAATCTATCCCGGGAACGCACTATTGATGGCCAGGTTGGGAACGTTTCCAATTTTGCTTCGGCCCGCATAACATCCATAAGAGAGACCAGCTCCATGCATAAGAAAATCTATCTCATCGCCGCCGCGCTGCTGTCCGCGGGCGCCGCTGCCGCAACCGCGCCGGCTCCGCTGGCCGACTGGCCGCACATCCGCAGCGCGGTGCGCCCCGATGCCGCGCTCGAAGCGAAGATCGCCAGGATCATCGCCGGCATGACGCTGGCGCAGAAGATCGGCCAGATGACCCAGGCCGAGATCAAGACCGCCACGCCGGAACAGGTGCGCCAGTACTACCTCGGCTCGGTGCTGAACGGCGGCGGCAGCTGGCCCGGCAACGACAAGCACGCGAGCGCCGCCAAGTGGGTCGCGCTGGCCGACCGCTACTACGAGGCTTCGATGTCGACCGATATGGCGGTCAAGGTCCCGGTCATCTGGGGCATCGATGCGATCCACGGCAACAGCAATGTGCTCGGCGCGACGCTGTTCCCGCACAATATCGGGCTGGGGGCGGCGCATGACGCCAGACTGGTCGGGCGCATCGGCGCCGCGGTCGGGCAGGCGGTGCGCGCCACCGGCATCAACTGGGTGTTCGCGCCGACCCTGGCGGTGGTGCGCGATGACCGCTGGGGCCGCACCTACGAGAGCTTTTCCGAGGAGCCTGCGCTGGTGAAGGAATATGGCGGCGCCTATGTGCGCGGCCTGCAGGGCAGCTTCCGTTCCGACGCCAACGTGGTCGCCACCGCCAAGCACTTCATGGGCGACGGCGGCACCGACCAGGGCAAGGACCAGGGCGTGAACAAGTCGACCCTCTCGCAGATGATCAACATCCACGGCGCCGGCTACTACAGTGCGCTGGCGGCGGGCGCGCAGACCGTCATGGCCTCGTACAACAGCTGGGACGATGCCGGTGAAGGCGTCAACTACGGCAAGATGCACGGCTCGAAAGCGATGCTGACCGAGGTCCTGAAGAACAAGATGGGCTTCGACGGCTTCGTCGTGTCGGACTGGAACGGCATCGGCCAGGTGCCGGGCTGCAGCAACGACAGCTGCGCCCAGGCGATCAATGCCGGCATCGACATGGTGATGGTGCCGGACGACTGGAAAGCCTTCATCGCCAACACCATCAAGCAGGTCGAGAGCGGCGAGATCCCGATGGCGCGCATCGATGACGCGGTCACCCGCATCCTGCGCGTGAAGCTGCGCGCCGGCCTGAAGAAGCCCTCGGATAACAAGTACGCCGGCAAGCAGGAGGCACTGCAGGCGCGCGCGCTGGCGCGCCAGGCGGTGCGCGAGTCGCTGGTGCTGCTGAAGAACGACGGCGCGGCGCTGCCGCTCAAGCGCGGCAAGCGCATCCTGGTGGTCGGCAAGAGCGCGGCGAATATGTCGAACCAGACCGGCGGCTGGAGCCTGACCTGGCAGGGCACCGACAACAAGGACAGCGACTTCCCGGTCGGCGACACCATCCTGGCCGGCATCGTCGCCGAGGCCGGCGCGGCCAATGTGCAGTACAGCGCCGATGGCGCCGGCGTCGACGTCGCCGGCTTCGATGCGGTGGTCGCGGTGGTCGGCGAGACGCCGTATGCGGAAGGCGCGGGCGACATCGGCCCGTCCGGCACGCTGCGCCACAGCGGCCGCTATCCCGAAGACCTGGCCGTGCTGGAACAGGTCGCGCGCAAGGGCAAGCCGGTGATCACGGTGCTGGTGGCCGGGCGTCCGCTGTACGTCAACGACCTGATCAATCTGTCCGACAGCTTCGTCATGGCCTGGCTGCCGGGCACCGAAGGGAAGGGCGTGTCCGATGTGCTGTTCAATGACCACGCGGGCTTCAGCGGCAAGCTGTCGTTCTCCTGGCCGAAGTCGGTGTGCCAGACCCCACTCAATGCGGGCGACCGCGATTATGCGCCGCTGTTCGCGACCGGCTATGGCCTGAAGTACGGCAGCAAGTCGAAAGTCGGCCAGCTCGATGCTTCGTATCCGGAAGGCGGCTGCGGTGTCACCACCTCGTACCCGGTGTTCAACCAGGCCGACCGCGCGACCTGGCCGCTGTATATCGTCAGCGGCGCCCAGCGTGAGGCGCTTGGCGCCGACCTGAATCGCGTGATCACGCTGCCGGCCGTGAAGGTCGAGACCACCCAGGTCAATACCCAGCAGGACGGCAAGCTGGTGACCTGGAGCGGCGCCGCCTCGCTGGAGGCGCACGGCGCCAAGGCCGCCGCTTTGCCGGCGTTCGCCACCACCGACGGCGCGCTGCAGTTCGATACCATCGTCACGGCCGCGCCGAAGGCCGGCGTCAGCGTGGCGCTCGGCGGCGCGCAGCTCGACTTCGGCGCGCTGTTCGCCGCCATGGCGGGCAAAGGCAAGCAGACCATCAAGATCCCGCTGGCCTGCTTTGTGGCCAAGGGCGCCGATCTTGCGCACGTCGACACGCCGTTCCGCGTCACCAGCACCGGCGCCTTCACGGCCGCCTTTGCGAACATCCAGATCGTCGGCGGCGCGGCCAAAGACAAGGACGCACTCACTTGCCCGGCCCAGCAATGAACGATGCCGCTTTCGCGTGCCCGCGCCTGCTGGCCGATGTAGGCGGCACCAATGCCCGCTTCGCCGTCGAAACCGCGCCGCTGCAGTTCGAGGCGGTGGCGGTGCTGGCCTGCGCCGATTACCCCAGCCTGGGCGCTGCGATCCAGGCCTACCTGGGCAGCGTCGCGGCGCGCTGCTCCACACCGATCAGGCATGCGGCGATCGCCATCGCCAACCCGGTGGACGGCGACCAGGTCGCCATGACCAACCACCACTGGAGCTTTTCGATCGCCGGCTTGCGCGACGCGCTCGGCCTGGCCACTCTGGCGGTGGTGAATGACTTCACCGCGCTGGCGATGGCGCTGCCGCAGCTGGGACCGGCCCAGCGGGTGCAGGTCGGCGGCGGCGCGGCGCAGGCCGGGCGCCCGATCGGCCTGGTCGGCCCCGGCACCGGCCTGGGCGTGTCCGGCCTGGTGCCGGCCGGCGGCGCCTGGATTCCGCTGGCGAGCGAAGGCGGGCATGCCAGCTTCGCGCCCGGCGATGTATTCGAGGACGCGGTGGTGTCTCAGCTGCGCGCCCGCTTCGGCCATGTGTCGGCCGAGCGCCTGCTGTCCGGCCCCGGCATCGAACTGATCCACGAGTGCCTGTCCGGGAAGGCGCTGGGCGCCGCCGACATCACCCGCCGCGCGCTGGACGGCGACTGCCCCGACTGCGTGCGCAGCATCGACGTGTTCTGCGGCGCGCTCGGTAGCGTGGCCGGCAACCTCGCCCTGACGCTGGGCGCGACCGGCGGCGTGTTCATCGGCGGCGGCATCGTGCCGCGGCTGGGCGCGTTGTTCGAACGCTCGCCGTTCCGCGCGCGCTTCGAGGACAAGGGCCGGCTGTCGCCGTATGTCGCGCGCATTCCGACCTGGCTGATTATCGAGCCGTACCCCGCATTCTTCGGCGCCTCGGCGATCTTGACCGGGCAGCTGGCCGAGCAGCATTAAAACAGACAACAGGAGACTTCCCATGGAACACGTTTCGCAGCCGGCCGTGCTGCAGCAAACCCGCGCAGGCGCCGCCAACACCGGGCCCCTGATCATCGTCACCATCCTGTTCTTCATGTGGGGCCTGCTCACCGCGCTCAACGACGTGCTGATCCCGCACCTGAAGGCGCTGTACACCCTGACCTATGTGCAGGCGATGCTGGTGCAGTTCTGCTTCTTCGGCGCTTACTTCCTCGTCTCGATCCCCGCCGGTATGCTGATCAGGAAGATCGGCTACCAGAAGGGCGCCGTGACCGGGCTGGCGGTGGCCGCCGGCGGCTGCGCGCTGTTCTATCCGGCGGCGAACAGCGGCTATGCCTTGTTCCTGCTGGGCTTCTTCGTGCTGGCCGCCGGCATCACCATCCTGCAGGTGGCCGCGAATCCCTACGTGACCGTGCTGGGCGATCCGCGCACCGCATCGAGCCGCCTGACGCTGACCCAGGCTTTCAATTCGCTGGGCACCACGGTGGCGCCGACCCTGGGCGGCATCCTGATCCTGTCGGGCAGTGTGCTGGGCGCGTCCGAACTGGCGCGGCTGCCGGAGGCGCAGCAGTTCGCCTACCGTGCATCGCAGGCGGCGAGCGTGCAGGGGCCCTACCTGTCGCTGGCCGCCGCGCTGCTGGTGCTGGCGGTCCTGTTCGCCTTCGCCCGCCTGCCGCAGATCAGCCACACCGATGACGGCGCCACGCAGCAGGCCGACACCGGCGCCCGGCATTCGGCACTGGCCTACCCGCAGCTGGTGATGGGGGCAATCGGTATCTTCCTCTACGTCGGCGGTGAGGTGAGCATCGGCAGCTTCCTGATCAATTTCTTTGGCGAGCCGGACATCACCGGCCTGGCGCCGGCCGATGCCGCGCACTTCGTCAGCTTCTACTGGGGCGGGGCGATGATCGGGCGTTTCATCGGTTTCGCCGTCATGCGCGTGGTCAGCCCGGGCAAGGCGCTGGCCTTCAATGCGGCCTGTTCGATCGCGCTGATCATGGTTGCCATCTTCGGCCACGGCCCGACGGCCATGTGGGCGATCCTCGCGGTCGGGCTGTGCAATTCCATCATGTTCCCGACGATTTTCAGCATGGCGCTGCACCAACTCGGAAAATTTACCGGGCAGGCGTCCGGCATCCTGTGCATGGCCATCGTCGGCGGCGCGGTGGTGCCGTTCTTGCAGGGCGTGCTGGCCGACAGCGTCGGCTTGCACCTGTCCTTCCTTGTGCCGGCGGCGTGCTATACCTTCATCCTGTTCTTTGGCCTGAAGTTCGCGGGCTTGTACAAGAAATCCCCGTGAGCACTGCAGATTTTTCTTGGCTATGTGCGAGTGTGAACGTTATCATCGACGGCGTACGACCCCATAATTAGCCGGGCGGCCGATTCGCGCACTCCTGGCATGCCAGGAGAATGAATGAACAAGTACGCACATCTGTTTCGCGCCCTGGCGCTGGCCGCCCTCGCCACCGGGGCGGGCCAGGCCGCGGCGGCCACTTATCACGTCGATTGCTCGGCCGGCGGACCTGAGGCCGGCCTTGAAAATCCGGTGCGCTCGCTGGAGCAGTTGAACCGGATCCGATTCGCGCCCGGCTCGCACATCCTGTTCAAGCGCGGCACCGTTTGCCATGGCACGTTCAAGCCGATGGCAGGCAGTTCGGGACGGCCGGAGGCGCCGATCGTGGTCGACGCCTATGGCCCGGCCAATCTCCCGCGGCCGGCCATCGCCGCCGGCTGCGTGCAAAGCAGGCGTGATCCGGACCAGTCGTATACCGAGGCCGGCAAGCCGCCGACCGGCATCAGCCCATACCGTTCCCTGTGCACGGCCGACGACGGCCCGGCCAGGCGCGCCGCGGTGCACCTGCTGAATGTCGAGCAGTGGGAAATCAATTCGCTGGACCTGAGCAACGACGGCCTGGGCGAGGGGCCGCGCGTCGGCCTGCTGGTGCAGCTGGAGGATTTCGGCGCCGGCACGCATTACCGCATCAACGACGTCTACGTGCACCACGTGCACGGCTTCTCGCTGGACGTCAAGGGCCCGGTGATGTACAAACAGACCGGCGGCATCCTGTTCGACATCACCCGCAGCGTCGCGAAAGAAGGGCGCAAGCCGACCCGCTTCGATGACGTGCTGATCGAGAACAGCGAGGTCTACCATGTCGACGCCATCGGCATTTCGAACCGCTCGGCATGGATGTGCCGTGTCGGTGGAGCACCCTGCGGCGACTACCTGAAGGAAGGGGAAGCGCCGGTACAGCGCAAGGGGCTGGCGGACCGCACTTCCATCGATTTCCTGCCGTCGACGCGCCTCGTGATCCGCAATAACAAGATCCACGATATCGGCGGCGACGGGATCATCGTGCGCACGGCCACGGCGCCGCTGGTGGAATCGAACCTGATTTACGATGTATGGATGCGCGTGGCCGGCAACAGCGCCGGCGCCTGGGCCATCAACACCGACGATGCGCTGTTCCAGTACAACGAAGTGCACGGCGTGCGCAAGCGCGGCAGCATGGCCGATGGCATGGCCTTCGATGCCGACCTGGGCACCTGGGGCACCATGGTCCGCAACAACTACAGCCATGACAATGAAGGCGGCCTGATGCTGTTCTGCGGCTGCGGCACCGATGGCATGGGCAATTGGGCCAAGGCGGCCAGCGCGCTGGTCGAGAACAACCTGAGCGTCAATGATGGCCACCGCATCGTCTTCATCGTCGGCGCCGAGGGGGGCACGGTGAAGGACAACCTGGTCGTGACCACCAAGCCGGGCCTGGATGTGACGGTGATCGAATCGGCCCACGAGAACAAGAACGAGGTAACGCTGAGCGGCAACGTCATCCTGCGGGCCGACGGCGGCGGCAAGCTGGCCCGCCGGGCGGAGCAGCCGGGCAGCCTCAAGGACATCAGCTGGAGCGGCAATACCTTCGCCGGCTACCCGGCCGCGGCGGATGCCGCCGGTGCAGACTACAAAGCTGGCGCGCAGCCCAACCGCACGCTGCCGGCCGCCGGCCAGGATCTCGCCGCCGCCATCGAGCGCTGGTTCGCCGCCACTGATTTCGCCGCGAAACGTTACAAACCCTAGCCGTTGCCATTACAATCAGAATATCGTTAACGGAGCGACGGCAGGGACCCTATGAAGAAAAAAGCAGGCGTGACACTGGTCGACGTGGCGAAGCTGGCGGGCGTCTCGGTGATGACGGCATCGCGTGCCCTCAGCGGCGAAGGCTATTCTTCGGAAGAAACCAAGGCCAAGGTACAAGCCGCGGCCAAGCAGCTGGGCTACATCCCGAACGCGCTGGCGCGCATGATGAAGGGCGCCAAGACCAATGTCATCGGCGTGGTCGTTAACGACCTGTCCTCGTCCGTCGTCAATTGCTTCGTGACGGCCCTGAGCGAAGAGGTGCGCAAGGTCGATATGGACCTGTTCATCTACAACTCGCTGGGCGACATGGGCGGCGGCAAGGGTAAGCGGCTCAGCCAGATGCTGCACGGCCTGTGGGACGGTCTGGTCTACGTGCTGCCGCGCATGACCGACGATTACCTGGAAACACTGGAGAAGAGCACCAGTCCGATCGTCATGATCAACTACTTCCGCCACGAGACCAGCCTGCCCGTGGTTGGCGGCGACAACGTCAATGGCGCGCGCGATGCCGTGTCCTACCTGCTTGAACTCGGCCACCGCCGCATCGCCTTCGTGCGCGGCAGCGCCTACACCGGCCAGAGCGACCTGCGCGAACGCGGCTATGCGGCTGCGCTGGCCGAAGCCGGCATTGCGCTCGACCCGGAGCTGATCTGCGAGGGCAACTTCCAGGAACAGATGGCGATGGAAGGGACGCGCAAGCTGCTGGCGCTGGCCGATCCGCCCACGGCCATCTTCGCCGCCAGCGATGCGATGGCGCTGGGCTGCTTCAATGCCATCCGCGAAAAAGGCCTGCGCATTCCGCAGGATATTTCCGTGATCGGCTTCGACGACATTCCGGCCGCGGCCATGGCCCAGCCGCCGCTGACCACCTTGCGCCACCCGTTCGAGGCGATGGCGCAGGCGGCGGTGCAGGAGCTGATGCGCCGGATCAAGGGCGAGCCGGGCCGCCGCCACCGCATCGAATTCCCAAGCGAGCTGGTGATGCGCGAATCCACCGGGCCGGCGCCGGCCGCCATGCCCGCCAAGCGTAGCCGCGCGCGCCAGGTGTAGTTTTTTTCGCACACATCAAAAATCGCTTGAGTTTCGGATAATTTCAATGATATCGTTATCACATAGATGCGCAGTCACGTACTGCGTTTTTATAAAATAAGAACTGATAACGTTATCGCATACACGTTTGGCCGTGGACGCGTTCAATGTCCGATGAGGAGGAGTAGCTGTGAACAGAAACATGCAACAACAGGGCGGCAAACCGATGGTTCGGCCGGTCGTGGCCGCAGTGGCCTTCGCCGTGGCCACCATTGCCCACGCCCAGGAAGCGAAGAAAGATGATTCGGCGCAGCTGGAAACCGTCGTCGTGACGGCCAACAAGCGCGCCCAGAACCTGCAGGACGTGCCGACCGCGATCACCGTGCTGAGCGATGCGGTGCTGCAGCGTAACAACGTCAAGGACTTCGATGACCTGCCGGCCCTGTCGCCGGCCCTGAGCGTCAGCTACAGCTCGCAGCCGGGCAACTACAGCATCAATATGCGCGGCATCGGCACCTTCTCGCTGGGCGTCGGCGTCGAGGCGGACGTCTCGGTCATCATCGACGACGTGCCGTACGCGATGCAAGCCAACGCCTTCAAGGACCTGTCCGACGTCAACCGTGTCGAGGTGCTGAAAGGCCCGCAAAGCACGCTGATGGGCAAGAGCTCGATCGCCGGCGCCGTCAACATCTCGACCAAGCCGATCGACAGCCTGTGGAAGACCAAGGTGTCGACCTACATCACGGACGACCAGGAGTGGCGCGTCAGCGGCAGCGTGTCCGGCGCCCTGTCCGATACCATGCGCATGCGCCTGGCCGCCGGCACCTCGTCCTTCCCGGGTGTGGTGAAGAACCTGACCAACGGCAAGCACCTGAACGGCTCCGACAACACCAACTTCGTCGGCAAGTTCGAGTGGACCCCGACCGACCAGTGGACGGTGGTGCTCTCGCCGCACGCCAGCACCTTCAACAAGAACTGCTGCGTGAGCCCGTTGCGCCTGGTGTCGAACATGAACGGCTTGTACTCCCTCAACAACGGCTTCACCTACGCCTCGCCGGCAAGCCAGATCCCGGTGTCCCAGATCCTGGCCGGCATCACGCCGGGCCCGGACAACGTCTCCGTGCGCAACGACTACCCGGCGGGCGGCAAGGCGAATGACGTCGGCACCGGCCTGAAGGTCAATTATGCCTTCGGCGACACCGGCTTCCTGGCCAACCACACGCTGACGTCGATCACCTCCTGGTCGCACTACAAGATGACCGACTACCAGGACGGCGACAACACCGACAGCGATGTGCTGGCCAACGCGCTGGTGGGCGGACAGCCGACCGGCCTGCACGGCGGCCTGTACCAGACCGGTAAATTCGACGTCAAGTCGAAGACCGAGGAAGTGCGCCTGATCTCGCCGGATAAAGGCCGGATCCGCTATGTCGCCGGCCTGTTCTACGGCAAGAACGACCTGGGCCGCCATCTCGAGCGCTTCCCGGCAGGTACCTACATCACCAACTATTCGGCGCGTGCGTTCAACACCAACTACGCCATTTTCGCCAATGGCACGATCGACCTGACGCAGAAGACCAGCATCATCGCCGGCCTGCGCTACAACAAGGAAGATGTCGGCTACACCTTCGACAGCCCGCTGCTCGCGCCGATCGTCACCAACCGCTCGCAGCACCATTACGAGGACAGCGACAGCGAGCGCAAGACCACCGGCAAGATCGGCCTGGAGCACCGCTTCAATCCCGGCGCCATGGGTTATGTGACCTATTCGACCGGCCACAAGGGCAAGGGCATCGACCTGACCAGCTCGTTCAACGACGCCAACTTCAACAACGGTTTCGTGGCAGGTGAAGATGCCAGGAGCGTCGAAGGCGGCTTGAAGCTGAGCCTGCTGGACAACCGCATGGCCCTGGACCTGGCCGTGTTCAAGACCGACTTCGACGGCTTCCAGCAGTCGGCCGGCCAGACCGACGCGGACGGCATCTACCGCACCCAGCTGCACAGCATCGGCAGCGTCCGCAGCAGCGGCTTCGAGGCGGACATGAACTGGCGCGTGCTGCGCGACCTGTCCCTGAACGGCTCGTTTGCCTACACCAAGGCGATCGTCACCAGCTTCCCGAACGGTCCTTGCTACAGCCGCCTAAACGACGCCGGCACCGGCGGCACCGTGGTCGGCGCGGGGAACTGCATCGTGAACAATCCCCTGTTCGGCAAGGCCAACACGGCGGACCTGGCTGGCATGACCTTGCCGAATGCGCCGAAATACAAGCTGAACCTGGGCGGCCAGTACGACATCCGCACCGACCGCTCGTACGACGCCTTCATCACGGCCGCCTACCGCTGGCAGAGCAAGATCAACTTCCGCATCGACCAGGACCCGACTTCGGTCCAGGGCGCCTACGGCATCTTCAACCTTGGCGCCGGCCTCAAGGACAAGAAGGGCGCCTGGAAGTTCTCCTTCAACGTGAACAACGTGTTCAACAAGTCTTACGCGGCCAGCATGGGTAACGTCAGCTGGGGCAACACGATGTACGGCAGCAAGCCGACGGCGCTCGTGAACATCCAGCAGTGGACCCCGGCGCGCGACTACAAGCGCTACTTCGCGGCGCGCGCCGACTTCGCGTTCTAAGCATTACTGGCTGTCCCCTGTTTGGCGTACAAGGCCCCCTCCTTGTACGCCATCTTTTTGGGACAAGACTCGATGAAAACAAAACCAATCTATCCCGACCTCGCCGGCAAGGTGGCGCTGGTCTCCGGTGGTGCATCCGGTATCGGCGCCGCCATCGTGCGGCACTTGCATGCCCAGGGCTCGCGGGTCGCCTTTGTCGATATCGACGACCGCGCCGCGCGCGCCTTGTGCGAGGAGCTTGGCGCGGCACCCGGTGTGGCGCCGTTCTACCAGCGCTGTGACCTGACCCAGCTCGACCAGCTGCACCAGGCAATCGCTGCCGTCATGGAGCTCTGGGGCCCGGTCGACGTGCTGGTCAATAACGCCGCCTTCGACGGCCGCCACAGCATCGCCTCGGTGACACCGGACGACTGGGACCGCCGCATGGCGATCAACCTGCGCCACTACTTCTTCGCGATCCAGGGGGTACTGCCCGGCATGGCGAAGCAGGGCGCGGGCTCCGTGATCAACTTCAGCTCGACCAGCTGGAAGATCAAGAACGGCAACTACCCGCTGTATGCCACCGCCAAGGCGGCCTGCCACGGCATGACACGGGCGATGGCGCGCGACGTCGGCGCCATGGGCGTGCGCATCAACACCGTCACGCCGGGCTGGGTGATGACCGAGAAGCAGCTGGCCCTGCACCTGGACGAAGAGGGCAAGCGCGACATCGCGCGCAACCAGTGCCTGCCGGGTCCGGTGATGCCGGACGACCTGGCGGCCATGGTCCTGTTCCTCGCTTCCGAGGCCAGCCAGATGTGCACCGCGCAGGAATTCGTGGTCGACGGCGGCTGGACCTGAATCGCCACCAGATAAATAGAACAGAGACACACAGCATGAATGCCTTCAGTACCCTGGACAGCCTGGTCTTCCTTTGCTATTTCATCGTCGTCGCGTCCTACGGCATCTTCGTCTACCGCCGCAAGCGTGCGCGCGCAGCCAGCGCATCGCATGACTACTTCCTGGCCGAAGGTTCGCTGACCTGGTGGGCCATCGGCGCCTCGGTCATCGCCTCGAACATCTCGGCCGAGCAGTTCATCGGCATGAGCGGCGCCGGCTTCAGCATGGGCCTGGCGATCGCCAGCTACGAGTGGCTGGGCGCCGCCTCGCTGCTGTTCGTGGCCGCCTTCTTCATGCCGGTCTACCTGAAGAACCGCATCTACACCATGCCGCAGTTCCTGCACCAGCGCTACAACGGCACGGTGGCGATGGTGATGGCGGTGTTCTGGCTGCTGCTGTACGTGGTGGTCAACCTGACCTCGATCCTCTACCTGGGCGCGCTGGCGATCAGCAGCATGGGTGGGCTGCCGCTGCTGCCGTGCATGCTCGCGCTGGCCTTGTTCGCGGTGTTCATCACGCTGGGCGGCATGCGGGTGATCGGCTACACCGACGTGATCCAGGTGGCCTGCCTGGTGCTGGGCGGACTGGTGACCACCTGGCTGGCCCTGGAGCTGGTGGCCGGCCTGGACGGCGGCAGCAGCGTGCTGCACGGACTGCGTGTGCTGGGCGCGAAGGCGCCGGAACACTTCGACCTGGTCTTCAAGCGCGACAATCCCTTCTACATGGATTTGCCGGGGCTGTCGATCCTGCTCGGCGGCATGTGGATCGTTAACCTGAACTATTGGGGCTGCAACCAGTACATCACCCAGCGCGCGCTGGGCGCCAGCCTACCCACCGCGCGCGCCGGCCTGCTGTGCGCCGCCTTGCTCAAGCTGCTGATGCCGCTGATCGTGGTGCTGCCCGGGATCGCCGCCTATGTGCTGCACCACCACAATGCGGGCTTCGCCGCGGCGATGGTGCAGGGTGGTGAAACCAACCCGGACCGTGCCTATCCGACCCTGCTGAACCTGCTGCCGCCCGGTCTGAAAGGGGTGGCCTTCGCCGCGCTGACGGCGGCCGTGGTGGCCTCGCTGGCCGGCAAGGCGAACAGCATCGCCACCATCTTCACGCTCGACGTGTTCCAGAAAGCCTCGAAGCGCGAAATCAGCGAGACCCGGCTGGTGTGGATCGGCCGCGTGGCCGTGCTTGTCGCCATGGCGCTGGCCTTGCTGATCGCGCCGATGCTCGGCATCGACAAGAAAGGCGGCTTCCAGTATATCCAGGAATACACGGGCTTTGTGTCGCCGGGCATTTTCGCCATGTTCCTGATGGGCCTGTTCTGGAAGCGCGCCACGTCGGCCGCGGCGATGTTCGTCGCCATCGGCGGCTTCTTCGCTTCCTTGCTGCTCAAGTTCCTGCCCGGCTGGTGCGACCTGTCCGGCCTGGCGCGCTGGGGCCTGTCCAAGGCCGACGCGGCCGGCGCGTACCAGATCCCTTTCATCGACCGCATGGGCATCGTGTTCGTCGCCTGCGTGGTGGCGATGGTCGCCATCAGCCTGATCGCGCCGCAGCGCCAGGGAACCGGGGAGCTGGTGGTCGATGCCGCCATGTTCCGGCCGGACAGGCGCTTCCTGTGCGGTTCGCTGATGGTGATCGGCATCCTGGTCGCGCTCTACGCAGCGTGGTGGTAAGGCTCGCTTCCCTGAACATTTCAACGAATAACGGAGTAATCATGCAAAAACCACGCCTTTCCCTGCTGCCGGTGGCGGCCCTCTGCACGGCCCTGTGCGTGGCCGCGGCTGGCCTGCCGATGCCGGTGTCGGCCGCCACGGCCCAGGCCGCCACGGCATCGCTGCCCAGCGCCCGTGCGACCCTGAACCTGATGGAAAAGGTCGCCGACTGGCAGCTGGAGCATCCCACCGCCTATCCGCGCGACGACTGGACCGAAGCAGTCGGCGACAGCGGCTTCATGGCGCTGGCCGGCATCTCCGGCAGTGGGCGCTTCCGCGACGCGATGCTGGCGATGGGCGAGCACAATCAATGGAAGCTCGGGCCCAGCATGTACCACGCGGACGACCAGGCGGTCGGCCAGACTTACGCCGAGCTCTACCAGATGCTGCGCGACCCGCACCAGATCGCCGCGATGCGCGCCCAGTTCGACGCCATCCTGCGCGACCCGCGCGAGGGCAGCCTCGACTTCCTGCTGCCGGGCGTGCAGCAGCGCTGGTCCTGGTGCGACGCCCTGTTCATGGCGCCGCCCGCCTGGGCGCGGCTGTCGGCGCTGACGGGCGACCCGCGCTACCTCGATTTCGCGATCGAGCGCTGGTGGAAGACTTCGGACTACCTGTACGACAAGCAGGAGCACCTGTTCTTCCGCGACAGCCGCTATTTCGCGCAGCGCGAGGCGAACGGCAAGAAAGTGTTCTGGGGACGCGGCAACGGCTGGGTGCTGGGCGGCCTGGTGCGCATGCTCCAGTACATCCCGGAAAACCATCCGCAGCGCGCGCGCTTCCTGCAACAGTATCGCGAGATGGCCGAACGCATCGTTGGCCTGCAGCAGGCGGATGGCCTGTGGCGTTCGAGCCTGCTCGATCCGGCCAGCTACCCGAGCCGCGAGAGCAGCGGCTCCGGCCTGTACACCTATGCGCTGGCCTGGGGCGTGAACCAGGGCCTGCTGCCGAAGGAGCGCTTCGAATCGGCCGTGCTTCGCGCCTGGGCGGCGCTGGGCAGCCACGTGCACGCCGACGGCAAGCTGGTCCACGTGCAGCCGATCGGCCAGGACCCGAAGAAATTCGATCCCGAATCGACCGACATCTTCGCGGTCGGCGCCTTCCTGCTGGCGGGCGCGGAAGTCTATCGCATGGACCTGGAACGTGCTCGCACCGGCACCGTCACGGTCAGCAATGCGACCCCGCTGCGCCGTAGCGAGGAGAGCATCGAAGCGCCCGGCCTCGGCGCGGACACGGTCGTGATGGACGCGCTGACCTCGCGCATCCTGCCGACCCAGAAGGTCGAGCACGGCCTGCTGTTCCAGGCCGACCTGGCGCCGGGCGAGACCCGCCGCTACCTGCTGCTGGCGCGCGACAAGGTGCCGGCCCAGCCGCCGGTGGTGGCGCGCGCCCATGCCCGCTTCGTCCCCGAGCGCATGGACGACTTCGCCTGGGAAAACGACAAGATCGCCCACCGCGTCTACGGCCCGGCGATCATGACCGACCCGCGCGAAATGCTGGTCTCGAGCGGCGTCGACGTCTGGTCCAAGCGCACCAGCAAGCTGGTGCAGGACGCCTGGTATGCGCGCGGCGACTACCACCTGGACAAGGGCGAGGGCCTCGACTTCTACCACGTGGGCACGTCGCGCGGCTGCGGCGGCCTGGGCATCTATGACGGCAAAACCCTGTACACCTCGAAGAATTATGCGGGCTGGAAGATCCTGGCCGATGGCCCGCTGCGCACCGAATTCGAATTGCGTTTCGACGCCTGGGACGCCGGCGGCCGCAAGGTGGCCGAAACGCGCCGCATCTCGCTCGACGCCGGCAGCCACTTCAGCCGCGTCGACAGCCGCTTCGCCAGCCCCACGCCGGGCCCGATCGAGGTTGGGGTGGGCATCGTCCAGCGCAAGGAAGAAGGCCACTACCGCGAAGACCGCCGCGGCTGGATGAGCTACTGGGAGCCGACCATGGAAGCCGGAAACAACGCCTGCGCCGTGATCCTGCCGGGCGCCACTGGCTTCACCGTCAACAAGGCCGAGTACACGCACTACCTGGCCCTCGGCAATGCCAAACCGGAGCAAAGCTTCGTCTACTATCTGGGTGCGGGCTGGAGCAGGAGCGGCGAATTCGCCGATGCCGCGGCCTGGGACGCCTATGTGGCGAATATCGCGGCGCGCGTGACGGCGCCGGTGTCGGTCACCGTCTCGCGTTAAGGAGCACGGATGATGCGCAAGCTGATCGCGGTGGCACTGGTGGGCCTGGCCGCCGGCGCGGCCCACGCGGGGGACGATTTCGACGTCCTGCGCGAGCGCTGGCAGGTCCGTCTGGCGGGCTCGCCTGGGCTGGACCGCAAGGACCCGGCCGTACGCGCCCAGCTGCAAGCGATCGGCGAGGCAGGACGCAAGGCGATGGCTGCGCTGACGCCGGGCACCGGCCCGGTGCTGTGGGCCGATATCGCCGACTTCGACAACCCCAAGGGCCTGCTGGCGTCGGCCACCGTGACCACCAATGCGCGACGCATCGAAGACATGGCGCTGGCCTGGGCCACGCCCGGTTCGCCGCTGTACCGCGATGCGGCGCTGGCGGCGGCCGTCAGCGCCAGCCTGGACCGCTTCGTCCGGCATCACTACCGCCAGGGCCGCGCGGCCTTTGGCAACTGGTGGAATTGGCAGATCGGCACGCCGCTGACGGTGCTGGATGTGCTGGCCCTGATGGACGGCGCGCTGGCGCCGGAGCTGAAGCGGCGCGCGCTCGACGCCGTCAACTGGTACGTGCCCGACCCGCGCTTCAAGACCCGCGATGACGGCAGCCTCAACCGCAATTACCTCGAGACAGGCGCCAACCTGCTCGACAAGGCCCTGGTCGCCATCCTCAGCGGCATGCTGGACAAGGATGGCGCCCGGATCGCGCTCGGCCGCGACGCCATCGGTCCCAGCCTGGAATTCGTCGAGCGCGGCGACGGTTTCTACCGCGACAGTTCCTTCATCCAGCATGGCTACATCGCCTAAGCCGGCAATTATGGCGCGGTGGCGCTGGGCGACTATGCGCGCCTGCTGTTCCTGCTGGCGGATTCGCCGTGGGCGCTGCGCGATCCGCATGTGGCGCGCGTGTTCGTCTGGGCGCGCGAGGCGTTCGGTGACCTGCTGGTCGATGGCGCCATGCCCGATGCGGTGCGCGGCCGCAAGATATCGGGCCGCGGACAGACCGATCATAGCGTCGGCCGTGGCGTCGTCGCCACCATTGCCGAACTGGCCGAAGTGGCGCCGCCGGAATCGCGCGCCAGTTTGCGTGGCATCGTCAAGGGCGCCATGCAGCGCGACCGAACTTATGGCGCGGCGTACCTGGGCGCGCCCGGCGGCGTTGGCACGTCGGGCGTTTCCTTGTACGACCTCGGCCTGCTGCGCGCGATCGCGGCCGATCCGGCCACCGCAGCCGCACCGGAACCGCCCGGTGCGCGCCTCTACCCGTCGATGGACCGCGCCGTCCTGCGCGGGCCCGGATTCGCGGCCGTGCTCAGCCTGACCTCGCCGCGCACCTCGTCCTTTGAGTTCGGCAATGGCGAGAACCTGCGCGGCTGGTGGACCGGCATGGGTTCGCTGGCCGTGTACGACGCCGACCAGGCCCAGTTCGACGGCCCCTACTGGCCGACCATCGACAGTGGCCGCCTGCCGGGCACCACCACCGACCATAGCGGCAGCGGCCGGCCGGTCGAGTGGAAGCAGTATCCGAATCTACACAGCTGGGTGGGCGGCGCCAGTCTCGATGGTTTCGCGGCGCTGGGCATGGACTTCAGCATGCGTGGCGTGACCGGCTCCGGGCTGCAAGGGAAGAAGTCGTGGTTCCTGCTGGGCGAGCGCATCGTTGCCCTGGGCGCCGGCATCGGCGGCGGCGAGGGCGCGGCCGAGACCATCGTCGAGAACCGCCGCCTGCGCGATGCCGCCGGCGCGCGCCTGCTGGTCGATGGCCGGCCGCTGGCGAACGGCAAGCGCGAGGGCGCACGCTGGGCCTGGCTCGAAGACCGGCAGGCGGGCAGCCACCTGGGTTACCTGTTCCCGGCCGGCGCCGAACTGGTCAGTGAGCGCGCCGAACGCAGCGGCAGCTGGCGCGATCTGAACGAGCAGGGCGGTAGCGAGGTCCTGCACGCCACTTACCAGAGCCTGGCGATACCGCATGGCGCTTCGAGCTACGCCTATGTGCTGCTGCCCAATGCCAGCGAGGCGGCCACGCGGGCCGCCGCCGCCGACCCGGGCTTGCGCATCGAGGCGAACGACACGCAGGCGGCCGCCGTCAGCCAATCGGGCGCCAGCCTGTACGCGGCCAATCTGTGGCAAGCCGGCAGTGCGCCGCGCGCCGGCGAGGCTTATCTGCGGGCTAGCGGCCCGGCCGCGGTGCTGGTGCGCGGCGGCGAAGCGGGCTGGCGCATCGCCGTGGCCGATCCGACCCAGGGCCAGGACACGCTGGACATCACGCTGGAACAGCCGGTCGGCGCACTGCAGCAGGCCGATCCCGGCGTGACGGTGCTGGCGACCGCGCCGCGCCTGCGCTTGCGGATCGCCACCAAGGGCGCGGCCGGCGCCACCTTCGGCGCCAGTTTCGGCCCGCGCTGAAGGCAGCGTTTTTTTCCTGCCCTGTGGAAACTCATGCTATTCTGGCATCTTTCTTTTCACGTCAATACAAAATGCGGACGAAACGGAGTAGCTTGCTGATTGGCGTGGTGCTGGCAGCGCTGGCGGGGTGTAGCGGGGACGCTTCACAGGCCCCGCCTCCGCAATTGGCGGCGCAAGTCACGTCTCGCAGCGCAAGCGATTACTACCCGGCGCTGCAGGCGATCTACGTTGCCGATTTCGGCCGCCCTGCGGATCCTGCCGGTATGGCGTGGCATGCCAATAACCTCCTTGCGGCCGGCGCGCCGACGACGGTGGCGGGACTGCTCCAGGCCTACCAGAGCAGCGTTGCCGTGCGGGCCGTGATCGACGCCTTCGGCAATAGCGCGGAGTACAACGCGCTGTACGCCGGCGACGACGACCGGTTCGTGACGGCCATCTACCAAAGCCTGTTCAATCGCGTGCCGGACGACGCCGGCAAGCAGTGGTGGTTGAACGCCATCCGCAGCGGATCGATGAGCCGTACGCAGGCGGCACTCACCATCCTGTCCAGCGCGCGCGACAGCGACGTCGACCGCATCGCCATCAAGACCAGGGAAGCCGCCGCATTTACCGACGCGCTCGGCGGCGAGCTGCAGCGCATGGCCTACGACGGCCTGGATGCCAATGTCCTGGCGCGCACCATGCTGGCCGGCGCCCAGCCGGGCCGCGACGATGCGGCGCTGGCCAAGTCGGTCAGCGATACGGTGGCCCAGCTCGTGCAGCAGTCAGGCGCCGGCTTCCACTGGGATATCGCGGCGAACGTGCCGCCGGACCAGGCCGCGATCGTGAAGGGCGCCGCCGTGCTGGCGCAGACTTTCATCGACAGCAAGCTCGGCGGCGGTTTGCCGGCCGCGGTGCGCACGGCCACCACGTTCAAGGTGGTCGCGAGCGGACTCGGCAATCAGGAGCTCGGCGGTGGCGGTTCCTGCTGCACGGCGCTGGCCGTGGGCCCCGGCGGCAGCTCGCAGCTGCGTCCCTTCATCGACGTCAAGCACAGCGATTGGGACCGGCCGGCGGATTCGTCGGTGTATGCCCACTGGACGCAGCTGGCGGACCATCAAAAGGTCGTGGTGCATGAATACACCCACGCCTGGCAAAGCAGTCTCGGCTGCCTGAGCATCTCGGTGCAGCCGCTCGGATTCTGGATCAACGAGGGCCTGGCGGAGTTTGTCGCCAACGAGGCGATGTTTGCGCAAGGCAGCATGAGCCGCGCCGACGTCCGCCAGTTCATGTTGCAAAGCGCCGACTATACCGGCGAGCTGGGCATGCCTTTGCGCCAGCTCGGCGGCACCAGCGCGGCCGTGTGGCCGGGCCATATCGGTTACCTGGCGATCGACTACCTGGTCGGCCGTGCGCCTGCCGGCATCGGCGCGGTCCGCATCCTGTGCGAGCAGGTGGCCGCCGGCGCGACCACGGCGGCCGCCTTCCGCACGGCCTTCGGCGTCGACATGGACAGTTTTTATACCGACTTCGAGGCCCTGCGTCCGCAGCTGGTGATCCAGGCGCGGCAGGGCGGTTGAGCTTATTGCGACGGCGTCCAGCGGCCTTGCAGGCGGGCCAGCGCTTCGAGGTAATAGTAGTCGCCCCACAGTGTGGCTTCGTCGACCCCGAGGCTGGCTGCGCGGTGGTAGACACTGTGGCGCAGCAGGCCGCCGCTTTCCGGGCGCGCGCCGGCGCAATGCGTGATCATCGCCTGGACCAGGTCCTGCGCCGCCTCGTAGTAGCGGCTGCGGGTCGCGCCCGCGGGCAGCTGGGCCGCGATCTCCAATAGTCCGCAGGCCGCGATGGCGCAGGCCGAGCTGTCGCGCGGCTCGCCGCTGTCGTGCTGCA
This sequence comes from Massilia terrae, assembly GCF_024753145.1. Classification (GTDB taxonomy): domain Bacteria; phylum Pseudomonadota; class Gammaproteobacteria; order Burkholderiales; family Burkholderiaceae_D; genus Telluria; species Telluria terrae. The sequence continues at coordinate 799,093 of NZ_JANUGU010000001.1, forward strand.
GGCTCAGGTCCCACAGCGCGATGCGGTCCGGCGGCAGCTGGTCGAGGAAGTAATCGGCCAGGCGCATCGCGTCGTCCAGCAATCCCATCTCCGGCAGGTAGCGGTGATTGATGGCGAAGCCGTACAAGCCCCATGCCTGGCCGCGGGCCCAGCACGAATCGTCCGACAGGCCCTGGTGGGTGGAAGGGCGCAACGCCACGCCGCTGGCCGGGTCGAAGTGATAGGTGTGGTAGGTGGCGCCGCCCGGGCGCACCAGGTGCTCGCGGGTGCGCTGCAGGTGGCTGCGGGCGGCTTCGGTATAGGCCGGGTTGCCGCTCGCCCTGGCCGCGTAATGCAGCAGCGGCAGGTTCATGATGCCGTCGATGATCACGCGGCCGCGTTGCTCCTGGCTGTCCATGCTGCCCCACGACTGGATCACGCCCGCGTGCGGCAGGAAGCGCGACAGCAGGCGCTTGCCTGCGCCGAGCGTGGCCTGGTGCGCGGCCTGGTCGCCGGTCAGGTAGTGCGCGGCCGCGCAACTGAGGATGTACAGGAAGCCCAGATCGTGGTGCTCCAGGTCGACCCCGTCGCGCAGCCGCTCGATGAAGCTGGCGGTCTGGCGCTCGGCGGCGGCGCGCAGGGCGGCCCGGCCGCCGAGTGACCAGCCCAGCCACAACTGGCTGGTCCAGAATCCCGTCGTCCAGCCCACGTTGGCGCCAGCCGGCGCGCCATCCAGGCGGCGCGGCTGGTAATGCTGGGCCACCGAGGTGTCGCCAGGGAAGGTATCCGGACCGAGCTGGGCGAGCGTGCATTCCAGCTGGTGCAGCGCCAGGTCGAGCGCGCCGGCAAGTGTAGGAATACGGACAGTCATGGGGCGGAGGGCTTAGTGAAGATGGGGTAACGTTATCACATCCGATCGAAAGATTCAAGCCGCGCTCGCTTCCATTTGGCCAAGTGACGAAAAACCACGCGCTTTTCCGGGAAACCTGTGGTATCGTTATCGCATTAATGGTTCAGTAACGGTGCTTTACATGAAAACTTGCGGTTTGACTTCCCTGGCCAGCCTGCTTGCGGGCGTGTTCCTGCTTGCCTCCGCCCAGGCCGCGGCGCCTGCGCCGGCGCCTGCCGCGGTGCTAGCCTTGATGGAGAAGGCCGCCGACTGGCAACTGGCGCATCCCACCACCTATCCCAAGGATGACTGGACCGAAGCCGTGGGCGACGCCGGCTTCATGGCGCTGGCGGATATCTCGGGTAAGCCGGCGTATCTGGACGCCATGCTGGCGATGGGCCGTGCGAACCGCTGGCGCCTTGGCCCCAGCCTGTATCACGCGGACGACCAGGCGGTCGGCCAGACCTATGCCGAGCTGTATCAGCAATTGCGCGACCCGGCCATGATTGCGCCCATGCGCGCCCAGTTCGACGGCATCATCGAGGAGCCGCGCGACGGCACCCTGGATTTCCTGCAGCCGGGCGTACTGATGCGCTGGTCGTGGTGCGACTCGCTGTTCATGGGGCCACCGGCATGGGCGCGGCTGTCGGCCGTCACCGGCGATCCCCGCTACCTGGAATTCGCGATTGCGCACTGGTGGCGCACCTCGGATTATTTGTACGACAAAGAAGAGCATCTGTTCTACCGCGACAGCCGCTACTTCAAGCAGCGCGAGGCCAACGGCAAGAAAGTGTTCTGGGGACGCGGCAATGGCTGGGTGCTGGGCGCGCTGGTGCGCATGCTGCAATACGTGCCGGCCAACCATCCTTCGCGCGAGCGCTTCGTCCAGCAGTACCGCGAGATGGCGCAGCGGCTGCTGGAACTGCAGCAGGCGGATGGCTTCTGGCGTGCCAGCCTGCTCGATCCGGCCAGCTATCCGATGCAGGAAACCAGCGGCACCGGGCTGTACACCTATGCGCTGGCATGGGGCGTGAACCAGGGCTTGCTGCCGCGCGAACGCTACGAGCCCGCCGTCAAGCGCGCCTGGCAGGCGCTCGCCGCCAGCGTGAAGGCGGACGGCAAGCTGATCCACGTGCAGCCGATCGGCGCCGACCCGCGCAGCTTCGATCCCGAATCGACCGACATCTTCGCGGTTGGCTCCCTGCTGATGGCCGGCAGCGAGATGTACCGTATGGGACTGGAGGAGGCGGCCACGCCGCAGGTGGCGACCGTCTTCAGCGCCAGCCCGTTCTACCGGCTGCAGGAATCGGTTGGCACCAGCGCCCGCGACGTCGTCGTGATGGATGCGCTGACTTCGCGCGTGCTGCCCTCGCAAGCCGGCGCCGGCGGCACCCTGTTCCAGACCGATTTGGCGCCGAACGAGACGCGGCGCTTCCTGCTGTTCCCGCGCGCGGTAGTCCCGGCGGTGCCGGTGGGCGCGGCGCGCGCCAGCACGACCATTGCGCGCGCGGCGGCGCCGCTGCAGGTACAACTGTCGCGCTAAACGTCATGGATGAGGCGCGCAGTCCGCAGGGCCGGCGGGCTTGGGTTTCCCGGCGACTGGCTCTATAGTAGAGGGAAACCAGAAGTGGAATAGGGAGAGCTGGGTGCGGGATGAGGAGGCAAGCGTACGGACCGGGCGCATGGGATTGCCGGTCCTGTGCGTCCTGTTGTTGATCGGGGACCTGGGCTGGTCCTTGCGCGAGCGCTCGGTGCAGGAGTTGTTCAAGGTGCACCTGCTGGGCTTCAGCCAGGATGCCACGCTGCTCAACGTCCTGATCGGCGCCATGCCGGCGCTGCTGTCCCTGACGCTCGGCCCCCTGATCGGCGCCTGGAGCGACCGTACCCGTACGCGCTACGGCCGGCGCATTCCTTTCGTCTTCGGCACCGCCGTGGTCACCACCATCGGCATGACCGGCATGATCTTCAGCACCAGCCTGACCGGGCTGGCCGTCAGCTGGACCGTGTTCGAGATGGCCACCATCGTCGGCAATCCGCTGTTCCTCGCGCTGATCAACGATACCGTGCCGCGCCACATACTGGGGCGCTTCTTCGGCCTGTTCCGCATTGTCAGCCTGGCGACCGGCGCCGGCTTCTTCGCGCTGTTTTTCCGTAACGGCCTGGTGGCGGTGTTCCAGCCGCTGCTGGCGGCCATCGCGGCGGTCTACATGGCCTGCATGCTGCTGGTGTGCCTGAAGGTGCGCGAGCCGCCCTACGCGGCGCCGCCGCCACGCTCCGGCTGGCGCCTGGTCCAGGCGGGCGACAAGCAATGGGGCAGGCTGTTCGCCGCGGTGGCGGTGGGCGCGATCGCAGTCCTGCCCATCAATATCAACGGCATCAACGCCTGCGCCCAGTTTGGCGTCGATGCGGGCAGCTTCGGCCGCGCGATCGCGCTGACCTATGCCATCTCGATCCTGCTGGCCTGGCCCGTTGGCTGGCTGGCGGACCGCTTCCATCCCTTGCGCGTGGGCGCCGTCACGCTGACCCTGTACACGGTCTGCATGCTGGCGTCGTGGCAGCTGGTCCACGGCCGCACCGGCTTCCTGGTCGCGTTGATTGTCCACGGCGTGCTGGCCGGCTGCTACCTGACCGGCACGGTCTCGCTGCTGCCGGCGCTTTTGCCGCGCGAACGCTTCTTGCAGCTGGCCGCCGTCTCGGCGTCGGTCACGGCGCTGCTGGTGCTGGTGTCGGCCGTCGGCCTGGGCGCGCTGCTGGACGCGGCGGGACGCGATTACCGCCTGCTGTACCTGGTCGGCGCGGCGACGGCAGGCTGCGGCGTGCTGCTCTGGCGCGGGCTGCTCAAGCGCTACCTCTAAGCCTGGGCCACCAAATTCGCCAAGTTGCCCGCATTTTGAGGCGGCCAGGCAGTGCGAAATTTGATTTCCGCACTTGCCGTTTTTCGCAATTGTGGCGCCATCACGTGCTAAGTATGCTAGGCAGATTATCCTGACATGATGAGGTGTAGATGCGCAGCCCGAATCAATCGCCAGAGCTGAAGGCTCGGATTTTTCGTATGGCCGTTCTCGCGGCCCTGGTGGTGCTGGCAGGCGGCAAAGCGGCATCCGCCGCGCCCGCCGCATCTGCCGGATGCGGCGCCGACGCACTGGGCACGAGCCGCACGCTCACGCTCAAGCGCGCATACGGCGCCTGGGGCAAGGTACAGCATGACCCGCTTCCCTTGAACAAAGGCGAAGTCGTGCTGACCTTCGACGACGGTCCGCGTCCGGAAACGACGCCCCGCGTGCTCCAGGCGCTGGCCGCGCAATGCGTCAAGGCGACCTTCTTCATGGTGGGCGACAACATCGCCCGGTTTCCCGACCTGGCGAGGCGCGTTGCCGGCGAGGGCCACTCGACCGGGATGCACAGCTATCGTCATACCCACCCGGGAACGCTCACGCCGGACCAGCAACTGGCCGACTTGAAGCAGACCCAGGACGTGTATCGGGCGGCCTTCGGCGCGGCGGCGCCCGCATATCGCTTTCCGTTTCTCGAGGAGACGCCAACCCTTATGGCGGCGCTGAAAGCCGAGAAGCTGGCAGTCATGTCGGTCGACCTGGGCATCGGCGACTGGGAAGCGGATGTCACGACCGGAACGCTGGCGGCGCGCCTGCTGGAGAGCCTGCAAGCGACCGGCGGCGGCATCATCCTGATGCACGACGCCTACGGCCCGCCTGCCGACGCCTTGCCGGTGCTGCTGAAGCTGCTCAAGCAGAACGGCTACAAGGTGGTGCACCTGGAATGGCGCGACTGACCGGAACGCGTGTCGCGCCCGGCCGCCGGCCGGGCGCCTATGCTAGCGGTAGTCCCACTCCACCGCGTCGTGTGCGGTGCCCGCAACGACTTCGATGCGGTTGATGCCTTCGCCGAGCCGCAGCGGCCACGCGGCGATATGGCCGGAGACAGGCTGTTCGCCCAGGTCGGCGCCATTCACACGGAGCCGCACGCTGGCCTGGTTGCTGTACACCTTGAGCTGCACCGCGCTGTCGCTGCGCTGCGCCAGGCGGCGCGAGGTGATGTGGACCATGGGCCGCGCCGACCAGTTGGCCTGGTACCAGAAATAGGCATCCTTTTTCACGCTCCGGTCGAAGCTGACCAGGCCCTTGTCGTTGAAGCCGGGATGCTGGCCCTCGTTGCGCCCCGCCGAGGGAAAGTCGAATCCCGCCCAGACGAAGCTGGCCCACAACCAGGGCCGCGCCGCCAGCTGATTCCATGCCGCCTCGTGGTAGAGGGCCTGGTACTGCTCGGGGTGCCAGGGGCCGGCCGGGGCGGGGCGTGCCGGCGGGTCTTCCTCCTGTTGCGTGCCGGCGCCGGCGCCGTATTCGCTGACCGCCTGCGGCGTATTCGGCCGCACCGCGTGGTTCCGGTCCAGGAAAGGGCCGAGGTCTGCAAAGGCGCCGTCATACCAGCCGAAATACACGTTCGATCCGACCGCATCGGTATGCGAGGCCTGCGGCCCCTCCACCGGCGCACAGCAGTTGGCATACACGGTCGGGCGGGACGGATCCTCCGCCCGCGCGGTCTGGTGCAGCAAGGCCAGCATGCGCGCGCTGTCGGCATCGACCCGGTAAATTTCATTGCCCAGGCCCCAGACCATGACAGCGGGGTGGTTGCGGTTCTGCCGGATCAGTTCACGCAGCTGTTGGATGCTGTTGGCCTGGAAGGACGGCGTCGCACCGACCTCGGCGGTCAGCGGCGCTTCGGTCCACACCAGCCAGCCGAGTCGGTCGGCCAGCTCGTAGGCGTGCTGCGGGTGCTGGTAGTGGGCGTAGCGCAGGCCGGTGACGCCCAGATCGGCCAGGATGCGGTAGTCGGCATCGATATCCGCCTCGGTCACCGCGGTGCCTTTGCCTGGCAGCCAGGTCTGGTGTACATTGACCCCGTGGACCGCGTACGGCCGGCCATTAAGCAGGAGGCCGCGCGCCGGGTCCATGCGGATGTCGCGCAGGCCGCTGTGGAACTCCATCCTGTCGCCGGTCCCGTCCGCGCGCAGTTCGGCCTCGCTGGTGTACAGGTACGGGTCAGCCACGCCTTGCCAAAGGTGCGGCCGGGCCAACCGGGTTTGCAGCGAGACGCTGGTGACGCGGTGTGGCGGCAGGGTTACCTGCTGGCGCGCGGTGGCGACGACACGGCCGGCGGCATTGCGCAGGCGCATCGTCACGACGGCAGGCACCGCGCGGCCACGCTCGTTGGCGATGCGGACGGTCCATGCCAGGGGCGCCGAAGCCGGGGTGACGCCGGTCGCGTCCAGGTACACGCCCGGGCCGCCGTAGTCCAGCAGGTCGAAATGCAGGTCCGGCGTGCTGATCAGGCGGACCGGGCGGTAAAGGCCCCCGGCCATCGTATAGTCGCCGCCGAGCGGCGCCACGCCGGGGTCGCGCGCATTATCGACCCGCACCAGGATCTCGTTGCGGCCGGGCTTCAGCCAGCGCGTGACATCGAAGCGGAAGCGCGCGAAGCCGCCCGCGTGGCGTCCCGCGGGATGGCCGTTGACCCAGACTTGCGTGGTCAGGAAGGCGCCGTCGAATTCCAGGAAGTGGCGCTGGTTCTTGTTTGGCCTGGCCAGGTGCAGGGTGCGCTGGTACCAGGCCGGTCCCCGGTAGTAAGCCGGGGTGGTGGCGTCGCCCGCATTGAAGCTGTGGGGCAGGGTGACTGCTTGCCACGCTTGCCCATCTTCCTTGCGGAACAGCCAGCCGCTGTCCATGGGCAGCGTGGCGCGCGCCAGCGCCAACGGCGGCGCGATGGACAGCAGTGCCGCCGCCATCCATCGCGCAAGCCGCATCAAGATCGGCATCGGACTTAGTCGTGCCGGGCGGAGGAGAGCAGCGCCGCGTCGCCCCAGCTGACGGGCAGCTGCGCATTGCCGCCGGCGCCGGTGCGCGCCACCAGTTCGATGATCTTGACGCCGGCCACGTCGGCGTTCAGCGCCTGGGCCGGCTGGCCCCAGCGCATCGGCTTGCTCTTTGCCAGCAGCTTGCCGTCGCCGTAGACCAGGAAGGTGACGGCGCGCGCGCGGTCCTGCGCGGAGTCGTCCACGCCGACCTGCGCGCTGAGGCGGCGATAACCATGGTTGCGCACCTCCAGGCGGGAATTGGCCAGGATGCCGATGCCCGCCGCGTAGCGCGCGCCGGCGATCTGCAGCAACTGGCCGTAAGGCGTGCTGTCGGCGCGCGCGCCGCCCCAGCCGGCATACATGGGCCGCTCGCCCGGACCCTTGGTGCCGCTCCAGGCGAACGAGGAACGGAAAATGGTCGGGTCGGCCTGCGGCTGGGTGACGCCGTCCACCGCCGGATTGACGCTGCCGGGCATCTCCGACAGATACAGGCCATCGGCCAGCGTGCGCTGGCCCTGCACGCGGAAGATGCGGGTCTCGCGCGGCGCGACATGCAGCCGGGTCTCATTGGTGAATGTGGTGTCGGCCTTGCTCCACAGGTCGGTCAGCGTGATCGGCGCGTCCTTGCGCAGCTTCAGGTGCTCGGCAGTCAGGTCGACGTCGATGGCCGTGACGCCGCGGTTGAAGATCGCGACCGCCTTCTGACCCGAGGCCAGTTGCTTGACCAGGATCTGCAGGTCGTCGGCGTCATAGGCCAGCGTTGCCTGGTTGCCGGCCGGGTCCTGGTTGAGCGCGATGATATCGGCATTGCCCAGGATGTCCACCAGCGGCTGCGGCGTGGTGCGCAGGTCGGCGCCGATCAGCAGCGGCGCGTTCAGCATGGCCCACAGCGAGAAATGCGAGCGCGCCTCCACCAGGTGCTCGGCGTCGAAGTCGCCCTTGCCGATGAAGAGCATGTCGGGGTCGTTCCAGCTGCCGGGGTGGGCATACAGCTCGCGCTTGGCCGCGCTGTCGAAATTGCTGAGCATGCGCGACCAGGCCGGCGTGATGTCGTCGCTGGTGCGCGAGACATTGCCGAAGTTCTTGCCCCAGGCGCGCACGTCGCCCGAGCCCCAGATGCACAGCGAGAGCAGGAAGTCGCCATTGGGCCGGTAGCGGCGCAGGGCGGCGTTGATCTGGCCGAATTCGGCCTGCACGACAGGGATGTCGGAGCGGGTGACCGATTCCATGTCCAGCACCGGCGCCAGCGCGCGGTACTGGCCGGAGCGCACCTTGGCCTCGTTGGCGCCAAAGGCGCGCACGCCGCAGCCGTCCACCTTGATGTAGTCGAAGCCCCAGTCGGCGAAGTACAGCTTGATGTCCTGGTCGATACGGCCGTACAAGCCCACTTCGCGTTCCAGCACGCTGCCCTTGGGCAGGTCGGGGCTGTCGGGGGAATAGGCTTGGGAGCAGGTGTTGCGGCCCAGGTCCGAGTAGATGCCGGCCTTGAAGCCCATCGCATGCAGCCGGTCGGTGAAGGGGCGGAAGCTGCTGCCGCCGGCCGTCACGGAAGAGGGGAAGCGCTCGGGCCGGATCAGCAGGCGGCCATCGGGCATGCGCCGGTGCGCCACCCAGCCGTCATCCAGGTTGATGTAGCGGTAGCCCTTGGCGGCCAGGCCGCTGTCGAAGATGCGCTGGGCCGAGCCGAGGATCTTGGCTTCGTCGATATTGGTGGCGAAGGCGTTCCAGCTGTTCCAGCCCATCGGCGGCGTGGCCCCTTGGCCGGCCGTGTAGGCGCTCCAGCCTGCGCTCGGCGCCAGCGGGTCGGAGGCCGCGTGCGCGGCGGCCATGGCCAGGCATAAGGGTAACAGTGCCAGGCGATGGCGCCAGCCCAGGGTTGCTTGCTCTTGCATCAAATACTCCCATTCAAAGTGTGATGAGCGGCGCCGCGTGGGCGCCGTGGTGCCTGCCCGCTTCCGCTTCAGTGAACGTCGAGCTGGAAGCTGCCGGGCGGCAGGCCGTCGGCGCCGAACAGGTTCACGAAGGGGGCGTCGGCCCAGGCATAGCGCACGCGCGTGACGCCGGTTTTGGCGGCGCCGGGCAATACCACCGTGGCGCCGGCCACGCGCGCATCGGCATAGCGGCAAGCCGTGCCCGCGCACACCTCGAAGCCGATGGCGCGGTCGGACGAATAGGTCGCGAGGCCAGCGCCCGCGTCGCGGAAGGCGATCACGATATCCTTGCCGCTGCGCCGGGCAGATACCGCATAGGGGCTGCCGGGCGCCGTCTTTTCGCCATACGCGAGAGTCCGCGCCGCGCGCGCCAGGCGCTCGCCGACGACGGTCTTCTGGGTCGGATGGATGTCGAAGCGGTCGCCCACGTCAAGGGTGACGGCCAGTCCGGCGTGGGCGTCGTGCGCCACCGCCTCGGCCTGCGCGGCGCGCAGCTCGGCCCAGCTGGATTTGCCTGGCGTTGTGGCGGTGTCGCCGAAGTTGGGCAGCTGGGCGACCAGGAACGGCAGTTCGGGCTGTCCAAGTCGCTGGCGCCAGTCGCGCATCAGCAGGGGCAGCAGGGTGCGGTATTCCTGCGCCGCGTCGGCGTTGGCTTCGCCCTGGTACCAGGCCGCCAGCTTGAACTTGTAGCCCAGCAGCGGCGCGATCATGCCGTTGTACAGGGTGGTGATGCTGTTCGGCCAGTCCCATGGCGCCGCTGGCACGGTCAAGCCTTTCAGCGCGCTGCCGCGCTGCACCTTCCAGGCGGCCGGCAGCGGGATCAGCTGGCCGTCGGCGGTGCCGATGCCGCGCAGTTCGGGCGGGCCCGACAGGCCGCCGCCCTGGCCGCCGTTCAGTACGCGCATGGCGATCACGTTGCGGCCGGCGTGGAACAGGCCCGCCGGCACCGCGTATTCGCGCCAGATCCAGGGGATGCTGGCGCCGCCCACGCGCACGCCGTTGACCCAGGTGGTGTCGCTGGTATCGACCGGACCGAGGCGCAGCAGATTGGCCGCCTTGGCCTGGGCTGCGGTCAGGGTGACGGTACTGCGGTACCAGGCCACACCGTCGAAGTCCTTGAAGCCGGGCAGGCCGGTGTTCTTCCACGAGCCGCTGGGCGTCACGGACGGCCAGGCGCTGTCGTCGAAGTCCGGCGTGCTCCAGGCGCGCTGCGCGGCGGTGGCCGGATCGTGCTCCTGCCACCACGATTCGCTGCGCGCGTCTTCGTCCAGATTGGCGGCGGCAGGATTGGCGCCGTAGCGGGCGACGGCATCGATGCCGGCCTGGTAGCCGCCGACGGTGCCGAGCGACTCCGCACCGATCCAGCTTTGAATCGTGGTGCCGCCCCAGCTGGCGTTGATGAAGCCCACCGGAACCTGGTACCTGGCCTGCAGCGAGCGCGCCATGTAGTAGCACACGGCGGAGGCGTCGCCGACCGATTGCGCCGTCAGCGGAGTCCATGCCACCGGGCCCTTGAGCTCATCCTGCGGCGTCATGGCGCTGTTCTTCTGCACGTTCAGGTAGCGCAGCTTGTCGTTGTTGGCGCTGTAAGTGGCGCCCTGGGCATTGGTCGAGGCGCGCTGCGCGAACTCCATATTCGATTGGCCCGCGCACAAGTAGACGTCGCCGACCAGAATGTCGGCGCGGCTCACCGTCTGGCCGTCCGAATTCACGGTCAGCTGGTAAGGCCCGCCGGCGTGCAGCGGCGGCAGTGCGATGCGCCACTTGCCTTGCGCGTCGGTTGTGCCGCTCGCACTTTGGCCGCCCAGCGTCACGGCCACCTGGCGCCCGGCGCCGGCCGTGCCCCAGATGGTGATGGGCTGGTCGCGCTGCAGGACGGCGTGGTCGGAAAACAGTTGCGCCAGCTTGAGATCGGCCGCCTGCGCGGGCAGGCCCAGGCAGGCCAAAGTAAGCGCCAGTAGGGGCGCGGTGGTACGGGGTGTCTCCATCTTGTTCTCATCGTGTGGTTGCGAATGCCCGACGAGCTTGGCTTGTCTGGCGAGGCGATTGTGCTGTCTTGTCCGGGGCCGGGCAATTATGAAAATTTTCAAATCGCTCAACATAATTGAGCAAAGCGGACAGGGCGGATGGCTGCGCGGCGGATCCGCCGATAGAATCGAATTCCTTAAAATTCAGGGAAGGTCATGATGAAGAGATTGCTGCAAGTTGCCCTTGCATCGGCCATCGCGGGCGTGTGCGCGACTGCGCTGCCGGTGTGCGCGCAAGGCGCCGCGCCCGCGGTGCTCCGGAGCCCGCGCGGCCTGGTCGTGAGCACCGCACAGGGCACCGTGCGCATCGAGCCGTGGAGCGAGCGCATCGTGCACGTGCTGGCCGGTCCGGCGTCAGGCTGGGAGGGCAACTACAATCCCGCCGTCATCGCCCAGCCGGGCAAGCCGGCCTGGACCGGCAGCGAAACGCCGGACTACTACCAGCTCGCCACCGCGGCCTTGCAAGTGCGGGTGGCCAAGGGCAGCGGCGCGGTCAGCTTCCACGATGCGCAGGGCAAGCTGCTGCTGGCCGAGGCCGGGCGCGATGTCGGCACGGGCGGCGTCATGCAGGGTTTCGGCTACGACGGGCCGGTGTTCGGCCTGGGACAGCATCAGAACGGCAAGCTCGACTACCGCGGCACCTCGGTGCGACTGCAGCAGGCCAATCGCGACGTGGCGGTGCCGATGCTGGTGACGCCGCAAGGCTTCGGCCTGTTGTGGAACAATGCCGCCGTCACCGAGGTCGAGGCAGGCCTGCCCAATGGCCACTATCCGCTGAGCTTCCGCTCGGAGGGGGGGCAGGGCGTCGACTACCATTTCATCCTCGGGCCGGAACTGGACCAGGTGGTGGCGGGTTACCGTGAGCTGACCGGACGGGCGCCCATGATGGCGCGCTGGACCTGGGGCCTGTGGCAGTCGAAGGAACACTACAAGACCCAGGCCGAGCTGCTGGGCATCGCGGCGCGCTACCGCGCCATGCACGTGCCGCTGGACGCGGTGGTGCAGGACTGGCAGTACTGGACACCGGGCGCCTGGGGCGAGCACCGGATGGACCGGGCGCGCTACCCGGACCCCAGGGGCATGCTGGACCAGCTGCATGCCCAGCATGTGCACGCCATCGTTTCCGTTTGGGCGCGCTTTGACGCCGGCACCCGCAATGCGGCGGAGCTGGAAGCGGCCGGCGTCCTGTATCCCCAGCTGTACAACAACGTCTACCCGGCCGGCAAAGGGCGCTGGTACGACGCCTACGCGCCGCGCGGGCGCCAGCTCTACTGGGACCAGATCAGCCGCACGCTGGGCAAGGCCGGCTGGGATGGCTGGTGGCTGGACGCCAGCGAGGCAGAACTGGGCGGCTGGTGGGGCCAGATGCGCGAGGTCGCCACTGCCGCTGGTCCAGGCAAGGAGGTGTACAACGCCTATCCGCTGCTGCACACGACGGCCGTGTTCGAGGGCTCGGCCAAGGACGCGCCTGCCAAGCGGCCCTTCATCTTGACCCGTTCGGCCTACAGCGGCCAGCAGCGCAACGCGGCCATCACCTGGTCGGGCGACACCATGGGCACTTGGGACGTGCTGCGCGCCCAGCTGCCGGCCGCGCTCAACTTCACACTGAGCGGCATCCCGTACTGGGCGGCCGACATTGGCGGCTTCTTCGGCCGCGATCCGGCCGATCCAGCGTATGCCGAGCTGTACACGCGCTGGTACCAGTTCGGTGCGTTCAACCCGATGTTCCGCGTGCACGGCACCGGCGAGGGCAAGGAGATCTGGCGCTTCGATCCGGCCACGCAGAAGATCCTGCGCGACGTGACGGCGCTGCGCTACCGCCTGCTGCCCTATATCTATTCGGCCTCGTGGGACGTCACCAGCCGCAATGGCACCATGATGCGCGCGCTGGCGATGGACTTCCGCGCCGACGCGCAGGCCGTGGCCACGGCCGACCAGTACATGTTCGGCAAGGTGCTGATGGTGGCGCCCGTCACTTCGCCCAACACGGCGGTACGTACCGTGTATCTGCCCGCGAAAATTGAGTGGTTCGATTTCTGGACCGGCCAGCGCTACGCGGGCGGCCAGGTGATTGCGGCCAAGGCCGATATCGCCGCCATCCCGTTGTTCGCCCGCGCCGGCAGCATCCTGCCATTGGGGCCAGTGCGGCAGTTTGCCGATGAGCCCAGCGACGCGCCGATCGAACTGCGCGTCTATCCCGGCCGGGACGGCAGTTTCGAGCTATATGACGATGCGGGCGACGGCCAGGGCTATGCGCAGGGTGAGTATGCGGTGCGGCGCTTCAGCTGGGACCAGGCGCGCGGCAAGCTGGCCATCGCGCCGTGGCAGGGCAGTTTCCCCGGCATGCGCCGCCAGCAGGCGTTTATCGTGCGCTGCGCCGCCACCCCCGCGCGCGCGGGCGTGCGCGTGCTGGCCGGCGGCGCCCCGGTCGAGGTGACCTTGCCGGGCTGCCGCTAGTCCAGCTTAGGTGGGGGCGGGCAAGCTAGCCTGCCCTCATTCCGTCTTGATTGGGGCGTCGACCGCTGCGTCAAGTTCCAACGCGATGATGGTGTCCATACGGTCGTGCGCGGCGGGCGGCACGGCCAGTTCGATGCCGTGGCTGGTCTGGGCAAAACTCACTGCGCCGCCGGTGAGCGCGGACGCGCGCAGGACCTTGGCCGGAATGGCGGGCAGCACCAGCTTGTGCTGCGGCCAGTTCAGCACGTGCACGTAGATGGTCTTGTCATGATGGGTCGAGACGCCGTACGCGCCCGGCAGGAATGGTCCGCCACGCGTGCCGTAGATGCTCTGGCCGTACTTGCCCAGCCAGCCGCCGATCTCGCGCAGGCGCTGGGCCTGGGCCGGATCGATGCGGCCGTCCGGATCGGGACCGACGTTCAGCAGCAGGTTGCCGTCGCGTCCCACCACGTTGACCAGCAGGCGGATGTAATGCTCCAGTGGCTTGGGCTGCATGCCCGGCTGGTAGCCCCAGGCGCCGGCGATGGTAGTGGCCAGCTCCCAGGGATGCTGGTTGTCGAAGCCGCCCAGCGCGCCGTCGCCCTCGCGCGAATGGAAGTCTTCCGGCATGTCGGCGCGCCCGTTGATCAGCAGGTCCGGCTGCAGCTGGCGCAGCATGGCGTAGGCCTTGTCATGCTCCCAGCTGAAGCCGCCGTGGTAGTGCTGGCCCCACGGACGCTTGACCCAGCTTGCCCCTTTGTCCACCGGGGTCCAGTCGGCGCCGAAGTTCAGCCAGTCGGTCTCGCCGCCGTCGAACCACAGCACGTCGATCTTGCCGTAGTTGGACAGCAGCTCGCGCAGCTGGCGATGGTATTGGGCGCGCATGGCCTCGGCGCTTTCGCGCTGCAGGTCGGGGAAATAGAAACCGGGGAAGCGCCAGTCCAGCGGCGAATAATACAGTCCCACCCCCAGTCCGGCCGCGCGCACGGCTTTCACATACTCGGCCACAAAGTCGCGATGCGCCGCCGTATTCACGCTGGAGAAGGGATTGTCGCCATCGTTGAACATGGCAAAGCCGTCGTGATGGCGCGCGGTCAGCACCGTGTACTTCATGCCGGCCGCCTTGGCCAGTTCGGCCCAGGCGGCCGGATCGAAGGCGGCGGGCTTGAACCGGTCGGCCAGCTTGGCGTATTCGTCGACGGGAATCTGCTCGTTCCATTGCACCCATTCGCCACGCCCCGGGATGGCATACACGCCCCAGTGGATGAACATGCCGAAGCGCGCCTGGCGCCACCAGTCGATGCGGGCGGGGGCGCTGGCCTGGCCGGCCGCGGGCGCGGTGGAAGGCGGGTCCGCCGCGAGCGCGCCATGCGACGCCAGCGCCGCACCAAGCGACAACAGTGCGGCGCCGAACAGCCGGGTCGTCCGATTCATCCTGCACTTCATCTCTTGTTCCTCATTGGACTTGATCGGCGCATTGTGCGAACCGAACAGGGCGCGCGCAATTGCAAAACTCGCCAAAGCGGCTAATGAAATCACCGCGCCGCTCCGGCGCCGCGGCGCGCGCTCGCAAAGAATCGCTAGGCCGCTTGGTAATTTTCATAATTGAGCTGGCAAGCAGCTGCTTGCAGAATGGCCGGGCAGTACATAAAAAAATGAAGACGCCGAGGAGACCGCCGCATGTCGACGCTGAAAACGCATCGGGTCGCGCTGCTATTTAACGCGAACAAAATCTACGACCGGCAAGTGATTACTGGCATCGCCGATTATCTGTCGAGTACGCGAAGTTCCTGGGACCTGTTCCTGGAGGAAGACTTTCGCCTGCGCCTGTCGGGCATCGAGCGCTGGCAGGGCGACGGCATCATTGCCGACTTTGACGATCCGGCCGTGGCGGCCGCGCTGGCGGACAGCCCGGCTCCGGTGGTGGCGGTGGGCGGTTCTTATGGCGAGGAGGCCAGCTATCCGGCCGGCGTGCCCTATGTGGCCACCGACAATTTCAAGCTCATCAAGCTGGCCTACGATCACCTGATCGAGGCCGGGCTGCGCCATTTCGCCCTGTTTTCCCAGCCGGTATCGGAAGGCAACCGCTGGGCCCAGGAGCGCGAACAAGCCTTCATGGCCCTGATGCGGCGCGAGCGCTTCGATGGCGAGACCTTCCGCGGCGTGGCGACCTGCGCCCAGTCCTGGGAAGAGGCGATGGAGCAGCAGATCCACTGGCTGCAGCAGCTGCCCAAACCGGTTGGCATCATCGCCGTCACCGATGCGCGCGCGCGCCAGCTGCTGCAGGCCTGCATGATCGCCGGCATCGCCGTGCCGGAGCAGGTGGCCCTGATCGGCATCGACAACGACCCGCTGGCGCGCATGCTGACCCGCATTCCGCTCAGCTCGGTGATCCAGGGTGCCCAGGAGATGGGGCGCACCGCCGCCCACCTGCTGGACCAGATGCTGCACGGCGTGCGCCTGGCCGGGCGGCGCATCCTGATCCCGCCGGCCGGCATCAACGTCATGGCCTCCAGCAAGCACGAATCGACCAAGCATCCCTACGTGATGCGGGCGCGCCACTTCATCCGCCAGTACGCCTGCCAGGGCATCAAGACCGACCAGGTGGCGGACTATGTGGGCATCTCGCGCTCCTCGCTGGAAGCCTATTTCCGCCGCGAGCTGGGTTGCAGCGTGCATGACGAGATCCTGCGCCTGCGGCTGGAAGCGGCCACCGCGCTCCTGTCGCGCGGCGACTGCAACCTGGTCGATGTCGCGCTCAAGTGCGGCTTCACCTCCAGCCAGTATATGCACCTGGTGTTCAAGCGCGAGCTGGGCTGCACGCCGCGGGCCTATCAGCACCGCGCCGTCCTGGACCGGCACGCGCCCACCGTCTCCCTCGAAGAAAGCCCTATGTGATGATCGACACCTCCTCGGATGCCACCTGCGTGATGGACCCGGAAGACCAGCTGTTCACGCTGCGCAATGCCGCCGGCATGCGCGTGACGATCAGCGAGCGCGGCGCGGCCCTGGTGTCGTGGTGGACGCCGGACCGCTATAACCGCTATGCCGATGTGGTGCTGGGCTACCCGGACGCGGCCGGCTACCGCGACAACCCGGCCTACCTGGGGGCGGTGGTGGGGCGCTGGGCCAACCGCATTGCACACGGACGCTTCCTGCTGGACGGCGCGCCGGTGCAGATCGTGGCCAACGACCGCGGCAACCACCTGCACGGCGGCCCGCAGGGCTTTCACACGCTGCGCTGGCACGGCGCGGCGCGCCGGGACGAGGTGCTGCTGCGGCTGGTGTCGCCGGACGGCGCGGGCGGTTTTCCCGGCCGGGTCGAGGTGCAGGTGCGTTACCGCCTGGGCGACGACGGCGCCCTGGCGATCGACTACGAGGCGGTGACCGACGCGCCCACGCCGCTCAACCTGAGCGCGCATCCCTACTTCAACCTGAACGGCGGCAGCGACGACGTCGGCGACCACATGCTGCAGATCGAAGCTGATCATTACCTGGAGACCGACGCCGGCGGCATTCCGCGCGCGGTAGCCTCGGTGAGCGGCACGCCATTCGATTTTCGCCGCCCGGCCGCGATCGGCGCGCGCCTGTGCTGGCCCGATGAACAGCTGCGCCAGGCCGGCGGCTTCGACCACTGCTACTGCGTGCGCGGCCGCGCGTCCGGCCGCGCCGGCGAGCTGCGCGAAGTGGCGCGCGTGGTCGATCCCGGCTCGGGGCGCTGCCTGCAGGTCTCGACCACCGAGGCCGGGCTGCAGTTTTACAGCGGGAATTCCCTGGGCGGCGTGCGCGGCCGGGCGGCGCGCCCCTATGCGCGCCACGACGGCTTTTGCCTCGAGGCGGGCGCTTTTCCCGACCAACCCAACAGCGAGCATGCGGCGTCCGTGATCCTGCGTCCGGGCCAGGTCTACCGCCAGACCACGGTCTATCACATCTCCTTGCAGCAGTGCGCGTAATCATGGGCTTTGTTGGTGAGTTTCGTAATTGCGGCCGCCGAACGCAACGGGCAACATTTCGCGCATCAATGTAATCGGGGAGAACAAGCAAGTGAGCAATGAAATGCAGCCCGCCGATGTGGCGGCGCCTTACGCCAGCTATCGCGACCTGGCGGGGCGCTGCGTGGTCGTCACCGGCGGTGGCAGCGGCATCGGTGCGGAGATCGTGACGGCCTTCGCGGGCCAGGGCGCGCGGGTGTACCTGCTCGACATCGCCGACGCGGAAGCGCACAGGCTGACCCAGGCGCTCGGCGCAGCGGCCCATCCGCCGGTCTACATCCGCTGCAATATGGCCGACCTGGAGGCGGTCGGCCGCGCCTTCGCCCGCATCGCGCAGGAAGCCGGCGTGATCGACGTGCTGGTGAATAACTGCGCCAACGACGACCGTCACGCAGTGGACGACGTCACGCCCGCCTACTGGGACGAGCGCATGGCCGTCAACCTGCGCCACCTGTACTTTTGCGCGCAGGCGGCCGCGCGCACCATGCGCACGGCGGGCCGCGGCGCGATCCTGAACCTCGGCTCGATCTCCTGGCATCTGGCGATGCCGAAACTGAGCTTGTACATGACGGCCAAGGCGGCCATCGAAGGCATGACCACCGGCCTGGCGCGCGACCTTGGCGTCGACGGCATCCGGGTCAACTGCATCATCCCGGGCGGGGTGCGCACGCCGCGCCAGGCGGCGCTGTGGCATTCACCGGAAGAAGAGGCGCGCATGCTGGCCGGCCAGTGCCTGCCGCAGCGGGTCGAGATGCAGGACGTGGCGGCGATGGCGCTGTTCCTGGCCTCGGACAGCGCGGCGCGCTGCAGCGGGCGCAATTACTTTGTCGACGCCGGCTGGTACGGCTACGAAGCATGAGCCTCGGGCAAGCGCCGGGATATATTCACTAACCAGCCCACTGGAAAGGGCAGCCGCACAAGCGGAAAGGATAACAATGAGACGACGCGAATTACTGAAGCATATGGCCGCCGCCATTCCGGCGCTGGCCCTGTCCCCCGATCTCCTCGCGGCAGAGGGCCAGGCCGAATCGATGGCTGCAGGCCCGTTCACGCCGGACTGGACTTCGCTGTCCACCTACCAGACCCCGGACTGGTTCCGCAACGCCAAGTTCGGCATCTGGGCGCACTGGGGCCCGCAGTGCGAGCCGGAATTCGGCGACTGGTACGCGCGCGCGATGTATGAGGAAGGCAGCGAGGCCTACCGCCATCACCTGCAGAAGTACGGCCACCCCTCGGAGGCCGGCTTCAAGGACGTGATCCCGCAATGGAAGGCGGAACAGTGGGACCCCGACAGCCTGGTGGGACTGTACAAGAAGGCTGGCGCCCGCTACTTCGTCGCGCTGGCCAATCACCATGACAATTTCGACCTGTACGACAGCAAGCACCAGCCGGAATGGAACGCTACCAGGATCGGTCCGACGCGCGACCTGGTCGGAGGCTGGAGCCAGGCGGCCCGCAAGCATGGCCTGCGCTTCGGCGTCAGCGTGCACGCGGCCCATGCCTGGACCTGGTACGAAGTATCGCAGGGCGCCGACAAGGCCGGTCCCAAGGCCGGCATTCCCTACGACGGCAACCAGACCGCGGCCGACGGCAAGGGCAAGTGGTGGGAGGGACTCGACCCGCAGGCCCTGTATGCGCAGCGGCACCCGCGCAGCAAGACCGACGCCGAAGGCGGCATCTACTACGAGCAGTGGCACTGGCGTGGTGGCGCCTCGGTGCCCAGCAAGGCATACGCCGACAAGCTGTTCGACCGTACCGTCAACCTGATCGACGCCTACGATCCGGACCTGCTCTACTTCGACGACACCGTGCTGCCGTTGTACCCGGTCAGCGACGTCGGCATGCGGCTGGCGGCGCACATGTACAACCGCAGCGTCATGCGCAAGGGCCGGCTGGAAGCTGTCGTCAACGGCAAGATCCTCGATCCGGTGCAGTGCCGGAGCATGGTGATGGACATCGAACGCGGCCAGAGCAACCAGATCGAGCCGCTGCCGTGGCAGACGGACACCTGCATCGGCAGCTGGCATTACGACCGCCGCATCTACGACAGCAAAGGCTACAAGAGCGCGCAGACCGTGGTGCAGACCTTGATCGACGTGGTCAGCAAGAACGGTAACCTGCTGCTCAGCGTACCCGTGCGCGGCAATGGCACCATCGACGAGCAGGAGCGCGCCATCGTCGAAGAGATCGGGCGCTGGATGGCGGTCAACAGCGAGGGCATCTACGACACGCGCCCCTGGCACGTGCTGGGCGAAGGCCCGGCCATGGCAACGGTGGCGCCGACCGAGGGCGCAGGCTTCAACGAGGGCAAGAGCAAGCCCTTCACCGCGCAGGACATCCGCTTCACCACCAAGGACGGCATGGTGTACGCCTTCGTCATGGGCTGGCCGGACGACGGCAAGGTGAGCATCAAGTCCATGCGCAGCGGCGGCTACCTGAAGCAGCGGGTGGCGCGGGTGGAGCTGGTGGGACGCGGCAAGCCGCTGGCGTTCAAACAGGATGTGCATGGCTTGCACGTCACGCTGCCGTCCGAAAAGCCGGCGCTGCCGTACGCCATCGCCCTGAGAGTCGCCTGACGCTCCTGGCCGCAATGCTCCCGGCGCACCGGAAGCATTGCGGCTTATTGCACGATCAGCTGGCGGTCGCGCAGCCATTCCTCGGCGCGCCTGGTCCAGTTGGAAGCGGTGCCCAGGCCGGGACGCATGGCCATGCCGTGGCCGCCGTGCTCGAACAGATACATCTCGGCCGGCACATGGGCGCGGGTCAGCGCCTGGTAGTACAGGATGCTGTTCTCGACCGGGACCAGGCCGTCGTCCTGCGAGTGGATCAGCAGCGTCGGCGGGGTCTTGTCGGTCACCTGTTTTTCGACCGACATCAGCTGCGCAAGCTGCGGGGCCGGCGCGTTGCCCAGCAGGGCCCTGCGCGAGTCTTCGTGCATGGCGGGGGAAGTCATCGTGATGACCGGGTACATCAGCATCACGAAGTCGGGACGGGCGCTGACGGCATCGAGCGCATTGCCGGTGCGGCCAGCCGGATTGTCGTACAGCGTGGCGGCGCTGGCAGCCAGGTGGCCGCCGGCCGAGCTGCCCATGACGCCGATGCGGTCCGGCGCAACGCCGTACTGGGCGGCATGCGCGCGCACCGTGCGGATCGCGCGCAGCACGTCCTGCAGCGGCGCCGGATGGCCGAAGTCCGACAGGCGGTATTTCAGCACGAAGGCAGCGATGCCCAGGTGGGACAGCCACTGCGCGTACTGCTCGCCCTCGCGGGTGAAGGACAGGAAGCGGTAGCCGCCGCCGGGGCAGATGATGACGGCGGTCTTGGCCGGGCGGTCGAAGGAGGCCGGGTACACGGTCAGCGTGGGCTGCGAGACGTTGCTGATGCGCTCGCCGTCATGGTGCTCGGGGCCGGCATTGGCCTTCGCGTTCGGCACGCCTTCCGGCCACAGCGTGATGGTCTGGGTTTGCGCCTGGGCGACGCCGCAGGCGACGAAGAAGAGCAGGGGAATGATGAGTTTTCTCATGGTTGGATCATGCATTCGGTTGAACGAGAAGGCATGGTAATCAACCGCCGCACCCGAAAACAGGAACCAATAAATTATGTACACCACCTTACGCAATTTCATACAGGCCGTGCCGGCACTGGCTTTCCCATTGGCGGCATTGGCGCAACCGGACGCGGTACTGGAGTCCCTCGATCACCGCATCCGGGTGGAGCTGACGGCCGCCGATGGGCAGCTGAGCTATGCCATCAGCCGCGACCAGCATCCCATCATCGCCAGCTCCGCGCTTGGCCTGCAGACCACGCAGGGCGCGCTGGATGGAGGCACGCTGCGCGTCGTTGGCAGCGAGCGCAAGACGGTGAACGAGACTTACCGGCCGGTGGCGGGCAAGGCCGCCAGCGTGGCCAATCACTATAACCAGATCGAACTGCACTTCGCGGGCAAGAGCAAGGACATCAAGCTCGATCTGGTGGTCCGTGCCTACGACGAAGGCGTGGCGATCCGCTACGTGCTGCCGCAGCAGGCCAGTGTCGACGAGATCGGCATCCACGGCGAAGCGACCCGCTTCGTGTTCCCGGCCGACTACCGCTGCTGGGGCTTCAATCCGGGGCAGCCCGACAATGCGCATGAAGGCGAGTTCGATCCGGTCAAGGCGTCGGCGATTCGCCCCGCCCACTTGTTCGACGCGCCGCTGGTCTGCAAGACCGGCGTGAAGAACACCACCTTCGCCCTGGCCGAAGCCGACAAGCGCGATTATGCCGGCGCCTACTACTCCGGACGCGGCGAGGGCGGCCTGGGCGTGCAAATCAAACTGGCGCCGCACCACAGCGATCCGAAAGCGCCGGGCTACTTGCCGCCGGTGCGCGCCTCGCTGGCGGCCGGGCCGCTGCTGACGCCATGGCGCGTGGTGATGCTGGCCGACTCGCCGGGCGCGCTGGCCGCATCGAGCCTGATCGCCACGCTGGGCAGCCCGTCCGTGATCGCGGACACCAGCTGGATCAAGCCGGGTAAGTCGGCCTGGGACTGGTGGAACGGCTGGGCGGTGAACCTGCCCGATGCCGGCATCAACACCGCCACCTATCGCGCCTACACCGACTTCGCCGCCGCGCTGGGGCTGGACTATATCCTGATCGACGAAGGCTGGTACGAGGGCAGCGCTGAATGGGGGCAGGCCGCCAATGTGACCAAGCCCATTCCACAGATGGACATGGCCGCCATCATCGGCCACGCGCGCAAAAAGGGCGTCGGCGTCTGGGTCTGGCTGCAGTGGGAGCAGCTGGACCGGCAGCTGGACGAGGCCCTGGCCCTGTATGAATCGTGGGGCATCAAGGGCATCAAGGTCGACTTCATGAACCGCAACGACCAGGACATGGTCGGCTTTTACCACAAGGTGCTGGGCAAGGCTGCTGCGCACCACCTGATGGTCGACCTGCATGCCGCCTACCCGCCGGACGGCCTGCTGCGCACCTACCCGAACTACATGACGCAGGAAGGCGTGATGGGCGCGGAGTACAACAAGTGGAGCAGCCGCGTCACCGCGACTCACAACGTGACCCTGCCGTTCACTCGCATGATCCTGGGACCGATGGACTATACGCCGGGCGGCTTCCGCTCGCTGGCGCCGGAGCAGTTCAGCGCGCGCCAGCGTAACGTGAAGCCCTTCGTGCAGACGACGCGCGGGCAGGCGGTGGCGATGTATGTGGTGTACGACTCGCCGCTGGTGATGGTTGCGGATAACCCGGAAGCGTACAGGAACCCGGACGGCAGCTGGGCCGACGGCGCGCAGTTCATCGGCAAGGTGCCGACCACCTGGGATGAAACGCGGGTGGTGGACGGCGACATCGGCCAGTACATCGTCTCGGCGCGCCGAAAGGGAAGCACCTGGTACATCGGCGCCATGACCAACGAGAGCGCGCGCAAGCTGGAGATCCCGCTGACTTTCCTCGACGGCGGGGTGCGCTATGGCGCCGAGATCCTGCAGGACGGGAAGGACCGCGACCACCTGGCCGCCAGCACGGCGCAGGTCAAGCAGGGCAGCCGCATCAGGCTGTCGCTGGCGGGCGGCGGCGGCGCGGTGGTGGTGCTGACACCTGAGGCGCCCGTCGCCAATCCCGAGCAGCCGCATGCCGGACCGCCGCCCGGCGTCTATCAGGCGCCACAACTGGCGGCCGATGACGTGCGTGTCTTCTCGGTTCCGCCGGCCGGATTCGCGGACGCCCGCTCCGGCGTCGCGCAGGGCAGGGTGGAAGAGTTCAGCTACGATTCGCCGGTGACGGGCACGCGGCGCAAGGCAAATGTGTATCTGCCCGCGGGCTACAGCAAGGAGCGCCGTTATCCCGTGCTCTACCTCTTGCATGGCCTTGGCGGATCGCTGGACGACTGGCGCTATTACGTGCGTTCCAGCGCCATCCTCGACCAGCTGATCGCGGACGGGAAAGCGGTGCCGATGATCGTCGTGATGCCGAACGGACGCGCACTGGCGGACGACCGGGCGCCGCCGCCCGAACGCACCTACACGCCCGAACATATCGCCGGCTTTGCGGCATTTGAGCGCGAGCTGCTGGAAACGCTGGTTCCCGCCATCGACAAGCAGTACCCCACGCTGCCCGGCCCGCGGCAACGCGCCATTGCGGGTCTGTCGATGGGCGGTGGCCAGGCGCTGAATTTCGGCCTGGCGAACCTAAACAGTTTCAGCTGGGTGGGCGGCTTCTCGTCGGCGCCCAATACCGCCGCAGCGGCCGCACTGCTGCCCGACGCGGTGCGCGCGCGGACGCAACTGCGCCTGCTGTATCTGTCCTGCGGCAGCAAGGACGGCCTGTTCCACATTTCGCAGGACTTTCACCGCTACCTGAAGTCCAGCGGCATCGCGCACGTGTGGAACGTCGACCCGTATGGGCACGACCGCGACAGCTGGGCCGAGAACCTGTATGACTTTGCCCAGCTGCTGTTCCGCTAAGCTGGTTCGGGGTCAGGCGCCGTCTTCCTCGATGATCGCCAGGTTCCACGGCCCCAGTTGCAGCGTATCGCCGGAGCGCAGGCGGCGGCCGCTCAGCAGGTCGGTGCCGGGTTGGCGGCGGTAAGTGAAGCTGACCGCGTCGCCGGAATAGTTGAAGTAGTAGCGCAGCGTCCGGCCGAAGCTGTTGCTGCCGCTGCTGGCGTGTACGCGCGGCGGCAGCTGCTGGTCCGGCCCGGCCAGGCCTGCATCCTGCAGCGCCGCGCGTAGCACGCCGGCCTGCAGTTTATCCGACAGATAGCTGCCTTCGTAGACCACCTTGCCAGCGCCGTACTGGTTGGAGGTGATGGCGGGCCAGCGGCCGAAGAAGGGATGGTCATACCAGGCCAGGGCTTTGGCGCTGTCGAGCTGCAGGAACTCGGCCCAGTAGCGCACCTTGTTGTCCTCGCCGACATGGTAGGGATCGTCCTTCAAGGCCAGCGGCTGGGCCAGATTCGAGAATTCCTGGTAGTGGAAGCCGAGCGCCTCGCGTAGCGGCCCCGGCGCCATGGTCCAGCGCACCGCCGCGTTTTCGTTCGTGAAGCCGCTCTTGAAGGTCATCACCACGTGGCCGCCCTTGCGGATGTAGTCGGCAATGCGATTCAGCAGCGCATCGTCCGCCACGTACAGCGACGGCACGATCAGCAGCTTGTAGGGCGAGAAGTCCTGGCTTTCGGGGAAGACGAAATCGGCGCCGACGTTCTGGTCGTACAGCGCGCGGTGGATCTGCCGCACCAGCGAGCTGTAATCGGCCTTGCTGCCGCCCGCCCCCCATTGCGAGTCCTTGGCGAAGGGCATGTCGTTGATGGCGTTGAGCGAGTCGCGGCTCCACAGGATCGCTACCTCGTTGTGGATGCGCAGGTTGGCGAGGCGCGGGCCGATCTTCTGCAGCTCGTGCCCCGTGCGGCTAATTTCGCCGTAGGCGCGGTTCGGTTCCAGGTCGTGCGACAGCACGCCTTTCCAGTAGGTCTCCTGGTTGGCGTGGATCGAGGCCCAGTGCCAGTATTCGACCATGTTGGCGCCGTTGGCGATGTGGGTGTACACATCCTCGCGGAACTGGCCGTCGTAGGGCGGATACTGGAAGGACGAGCTCCAGTCCGTGGTCTGCGCATTGGTCTCGGTCACCAGGAAGTTGCCGCCCTTGAGCGAGCGTGTGAAATCGGCCTGCAGCGCCTGGTCCGCGCCGTTGTAGTACTCCTGCGGCGACCAGTGGTAGATGTTCACGCCGGGGACATCCAGCGCTTTGGCGACGGCGTTTTCGTTGACGTCGCCGTGCATGGCGCCCGCGAAGTCGTGCGTGACGAACTGGCGCGGCCCGGCGCATTCGCGCACCAATTGTGCCTGCCAGTGCAGGAAGTCGGTCACACGCATCTGGCTCCAGCGCGACCATTCGAGCTTGTAGCCGGTGCTCTGGGCGCTGTCCGGGCGCGGCAGGTCTTCCCATGTATGCAGGTTCTGGCCCCAGTAGTTGAGGAACCAGGCCTTGCTGAGGTTCTCCGGCGTGCCGAACTTCTTTTCCAGGTAGTGCTGGAAGCGGATGAAGCTGTCGTCATTGGTGGCGCCGTAACTGGCGGTCTCGTTATCGACCTGCCAGCCGATCACGTTCGGATTGTCCTTGTAATGGGCCACGATGCGGCGGATCAGGCGCTCGGCGTAGAAGCGGTAGGCCGGGGCGTCGGTGTCCATGTTCTGGCGCATGCCGTAGCTGTTCATGCCGCCGCCGGCGCGGCGTGCCAGGATCTCGGGATGCTGGTGCGCCATCCAGGCCGGCAGCGAGTAGGTCGGCGTGCCCATGATGACCTTGATGCCGGCCTTGCCCATGGCCTCGACCACGCGGTCCATCCAGGCGGTTTCAAAGCGCCCGTCCTCCGGCTCCCACAGGCTCCAGGTGGACTCGCCCAGGCGCACCACGTTGAAGCCGGCCGCCTTGATCATGGCCACGTCCTTGTCCAGCCGTTCGTAGGGCATGTATTCGTGATAGTAGGCGGCGCCGTACAGGATGGTCGGGAATTCCGGAGCGCCCCAGGCGCTGGCGGCCACCAGCCACGAGGCGGCAAGAGAGATTACTGTCCGTTTGAGCATGCGGGAACCTTCCAGTCTGTGATTGCCTGCCATTCTGTGATGCCGCACGGTGGTGGGCAATTATGAAATTTGCGCAGGCCCTGAATGATTTTTTGTCCTGGGACGCACCCGTAGCTGCGTAATTTCATGTGCCTCATTAACAAATTTCGCAATTGCCGCAAGTGGGCCCGGATTCCAAAATGCGAAAAAACATAAAGGAGACATCGGCATGAAGATCTGCTATCAGTGCGGCGAAGGTCGGACATGAAATCGCACTACCACGTGCTGGACGGCCTGCGCGGCACCGCTGCCTTCAGCGTGTTCATGTTCCACATCTGGGAACTGCTGGCGCCTACGCCGGAACAGAATCCTTTGCAGCACGCCTACCTGGCAGTGGACTTTTTCTTCGCCTTGTCCGGTTTCGTCCTCGGCCATGCTTACGATGCGCGGCTGGCGGGGCATTCCGCCGGCGGCCCGCAGTTGTCGAAGGGCGGCTTTTTCCTGCGCCGCCTGATCCGCCTGCATCCGATGGTGATCGTCGCCATGCTGGCGGGGATCGTGGGTTATGTGCTGGATCCCTTTGTCGGCGATGCCCAGCGGGTTGGCGTGAAGCTGTCGCTGGGGATGCTGCTGCTGACGTTTGGCCTCAACCTGCTGCTGCTGCCGGCGCCCACGCTGCCCAATTATTTTGGCGAGACCCATCCCGTCGATGGCCCATCCTGGACGCTGTTCCAGGAATATATCGCCAACCTGCTGTATGGCCTGTTTGCGCCGCGGCTGGGCCGCAAGCTGCACCTGGTGCTGTGCGCCGCCAGCGCGCTGGCGCTGCTGCTGACCGCGCGGTACTTCGGCAACCTGGGTGTGGGCTGGGGTTGGGATCATTTCTGGGCCGCGCCGGTGCGGCTGGCTTGCCCCTTCCTGCTTGGGCTGCTGGTCTACCGCTCGCGCTTGCGCATTGCGCTGCCGTCGGCCTACCTGCTGCTGTCGCTGGTGCTGCTGGCGGTGTTCATGTCGCCCGCGATGGGCAAGTACGGCTGGCTGTTTGAAGCGGCCTGCGTGATCGTGCTGTTCCCGCTGGTGCTGATGGCCGGTGCCGGCGAGGTGCAGCCGGAAGGGCGCGGCGGTCGGATCTGCCGCCTGGCCGGCGAATTGTCTTACCCGGTGTATATCGTGCATTACCCCTTCATTTATCTGTTCGCCCACTGGAACTGGAGTACCCATCCCTCCAGGCCCGTGCTGGCGGCGGTCGCCATCGCGATGTACTGCGGAGTGACCTTGTTTGCCTTGATGTTGTCGCGCTGGTACGACCGGCCGCTGCGCGCCTGGCTGTCGCGTGTCTGCCTCGAACATGAGGCAAGGGCGGGCCTGCACGCGCGTGCCCTCCAGTCTTAGTTGTGGTCTCCTCTCTGCCTCCACCGGCAGGTTTATGGGGCGGCGTTGGGCTGCCCCTTTTTTTTCGATACATTGCCATGAAAATCTCCAAAAAAATCAGTGTGATCTCTGCCGCAGTCGCCCTGTTCTGCGGCACCGCTATGGCCGTCGCGGCCGATACCAAGGACCAGCCATGGATGAACCAGAAACTGGCCGCGCGTGAGCGCGCCGACCTGGTCCTGAAGGAGATGAGCCTGGACGAGAAGCTCAAGCTGGTGTTCGGCTACATGGGCGCCGAGTGGAAAAATACGCCGCCGCCGGCCGAAGCGCGCACGCAGTCCGCCGGCTTCATCCCGGGCGTGCCGCGCCTGGGCATTCCCAACCTGTGGGAAGCCGACGCCGGCATCGGCGTGGCCAGCCAGGCCGGTCCCAATGCGCGCGAGGCCACGGCCCTGCCTTCGGGCCTGAACACGGCCGCCACCTGGGACCCGAACACCGCCTACGCCGGCGGCGCCATGATCGGCGCCGAAGCGCGCGCCTTCGGCTTCAACGTCATGCTGGCGGGCGGCGTCAACCTGATGCGCGATCCGCGCAACGGCCGCAACTTCGAGTACGGCGGCGAAGATCCCCTGTTGGCCGGCAGGATCGTCGGCGCCCAGATAAAGGGCATCCAGTCCAACCGCATCGTCTCCACCCTCAAGCATTACGCGCTCAACGACCAGGAAAGCGGCCGCACCACGCTCGACGTGAAGATCGACGACCGCTCGGCCCGCATGTCGGACCTGCTGGCCATGCAGATCGCCAAGGAAGAGGGCAATCCCGGCTCGGTGATGTGCTCCTACAATCGCGTCAACGGCGTGTACGCCTGCGAGAACAGCTATCTGCTGAACGAGGTGCTCAAGCACGACTGGGGCTTCCAGGGCTGGGTGATGTCCGACTGGGGCGCGACCCACAGCACCATCGCCGCCGCCAATGCGGGCCTGGACCAGGAGTCCGGCTTCCCCTTCGACCTGTCCAATTACTTTGCCGCGCCGCTCAAGGAAGCGGTGCAAAACGGCTGGGTGCCGCCGGCGCGCCTGGACGACATGGTGCGCCGCATCCTGGTGCCGATGTTCGAGCACGGCGTGATCGACCATCCGGTCGCCGCGCCGGCGCCGGCCACCATCGACTTCAAGGCCCACGCCGCGGTGTCGATCAAGGATGCGCAGGAGGGCATGGTGCTGCTGAAGAACAGCGGCGGCGTGCTGCCGCTGAAGGCTTCGGCCCAGCGCATCGCGGTGATCGGCGGCTACGCGGACAAGGGCGTGCTGGCCGGCGGCGGTTCCTCGCTGGTGTATCCGGTGGGCGGCAATGCGGTGCCGGGACTGGAGCCCAAGACCTGGCCTGGCCCGGTGATGGTGTATCCGTCCTCGCCGCTGAAAGCCCTGCAGCGCCGCCTGCCCAAGGCCAGTATGCGCTTCAATGACGGCGCCGATCCGGCCGCCGCCGCGCGCCTGGCCAAGGACAGCGACGTGGTGGTGCTGTTCGCCACCCAGTGGACCGGCGAGGGCATGGACGTGCCCAATTTGTCGCTGCCGAAAAATCAGGACGCCCTGATCGCGGCGGTCACGGCGGCCAATCCGAAAACCGTGGTGGTGCTGGAGACCGGCGGCCCGGTGACCATGCCCTGGCTGCCGCAAGCCGCGGCAGTGCTGGAAGCCTGGTTCCCCGGCACCGGCGGCGGAGAAGCGATTGCCGGCGTGCTGACCGGTGAAACCAATCCGTCAGGCCACCTGCCTGCCACCTTCCCGGCCTCCGAGTCGCAATTGCCGCGCCCTGTACTGGACGGCTATCCGGAAGTCGAGAACCGGCGCTTCGACGTCGACTACCACGAAGGCGCGGCGGTCGGCTACAAGTGGTTCGACTTGAAGGAACTCAAGCCGCTGTTCCCGTTCGGGTATGGCTTGTCCTACACCGAGTTCGCCATGTCGGACCTGGCGGCCGAGGTGAAGAACGGCGTGCTGCAGGCTTCGTTCAAGGTGAAGAACACCGGCCGTGTGGCGGGCAAGCAGGTGGCCCAGGTCTACGTGGCGCCGCTGCAGGCCAAGTGGGAAGCGCCCAAGCGCCTGGCCGGCTTCCAGAAGCTGGACGTCAAGCCCGGCGCCAGCGCCAGGGGCAGCGTCAGCATCGACCCGCGCCTGCTGGCGGTGTATGAATCGGCCAGCAAGACCTGGAAGGTGGAGGCCGGCGACTACCGCCTGGTGCTGGCTGCCAGCGCGATGGACCCGCAGGCCAGCAGCGTGGTGGTGCACCTGGACGCCGCCACTTATGACGTGAACGGCAAGCCACTCAAGGAATAGCCATCATGAGCAACTTTGACCGCATCGTCGTCGTCGGCGGCGGCACGGCCGGCTGGATGACCGCGCTGGCCCTGGTGACGGGCCTGCGCGGCCGCACGGTGGAAGTGATCGAGTCGGAGGAAATCGGCATCGTCGGCGTGGGCGAGGCCACCTTTCCCTCCATTCTCGAGTACAACCGCCTGGTCGGCATCGACGAAGCCGACTTCCTGCGCGCCACCGAGGGCACCTACAAGCTCGGCGTCGAGTTCCGCGACTGGCGCCAGCAAGGCGAGAGCTACTTCCACACCTTCGGCGATTTCGGCAGCCTGACCGGCTCGCATTCCCTGTGGGGCCAGCACCGGCGCCTCGGGGATGCCGTAGCCGGCGCGTTCGGCGCGCAATGCCTGCCGACGGTGATGGCCCAGGAGGGCCGCTTCTGCGCGCCAAACGCGATCCAGGGCGCGCCCTTCAAGTATGCCTACCACTTTGACGCCAGCCTGTATGCGAGCTACCTGCGGCGGCTGGCGGTGCGGCGCGGCGCCAACCGCACCGAGGGCCGCATCATCGCCGTCAAGCGGCGCGAGGATGGCGGCGTGCGCAGCGTGCTGCTGGCCGATGGCCGCGAGATCCACGGCGATCTGTTCATCGACTGTTCCGGCTTCCGCTCGTTGCTGCTGGGACGCACGCTGGAGGAACCGTTCGTCGACTTCAGCCACTGGCTGCCGGTGGACCGGGCCTGGGCCTGTCCCTGCGAGCCCAGCGGCGACGGCATTACGCCGTACACGCGCGCCACGGCTCTGGAAGGCGGCTGGGCCTGGCGCATCCCGCTGCAGCAGCGCACCGGACATGGCCATGTGTTCTCGAGCCGCTACATCTCCGAGGAGCGCGCCCGCGACCAGCTGTTGCAGCAGTTGGACGGCAGGCCGCTGGCGGAGCCGCGCCTGCTGCGCTTCACCACCGGCCACCGGCAGCGCTTCTGGGTGCACAACGTGGTGGCGCTGGGCCTGTCGGCGGGCTTCCTGGAGCCGCTGGAATCGACCAGCATCTTCCTGATCCAGAGCGGGCTGGGCAGGCTGATGCGGCTGCTGGCCGCAGCGGCGCCGGTCGATGCGGCGGCGGTGGAGGACTTCAACGGCGGACTGGTGCGCCAGTTCGCCCGCATCCGCGACTTCATCATCCTGCACTACTGCCTGACGGCGCGCCGTGACAGCGCCCTGTGGCGCGACATGGCCGGCATGGCGTTGCCGGAGACGCTGGCGTTCCGCTTGCATGCGTGGCGCGAGAGCGGAGTGTTGCTGGAGTACGACGAAGAAGGCTTCGACGCCACCAGCTGGCTGGCGATCCACGCCGGCATGGACCATTGGCCGGGACGGGCCGATCCGGTGCTGCAGGAGCTGTCGCGCGAGCAGGCGCAGCAGGCGCTGGCCCAGCGCCGCGAGGCGATTGCGCGCCTGGTGGCGCAACTGCCGGCGCATGCCGATTACCTGGGCCAAGTGCTGGCGCGCTGAGCTGGCGGGCCATACGTGTTTTCCACATACGGATTTTCATTTTTGGGATTGGTGATTTTCACAATTGCGAGCAACGGATGCGGGAAGCAAAATTTGCTTGTCGCATTGCGGTATCAAGCGATACAAATGTGCCAGATCTGCCAGATGGCCTGAGAACAACGACGGAGATAAAATTGAAAGACTTTAAGAGAACGGCGATTGCCGCCGGGGTAGCGCAAGTTATTCTTTTGGCCAGTGGCGCAGTCTTTGCGCAAACCGCCGATACCAACGCAGACAAAGACAAGGACGCCAAGAACACCACCACGGTGGTCGTGACCGGCCAGCGCGCGGCGCTGGAATCGGCGGCGAACATCAAGCGCAATTCGGACGAGATCGTCGATTCGATCGTGGCCGCCGACATCGGCAAGCTGCCTGACCGCTCGGTGACCGAAGTGCTGCAACGCATCCCCGGCGTGTCGATCGACCGCACCCAGTACCGCGCCGACCCGCTGCAAAGCACGGGCGACGGCATCCAGCGCTTCGCCGCCGAGGGTACCGGCGTGTCGGTGCGCGGCATGAACTATGTGCGCTCGGAACTGAACGGACGCGACTCGTTCTCCGCCAACGGCGGCCGCGCGCTGAGCTTCGAAGACGTGCCGCCCGAGCTGATGGCCGGCGTGGACGTGTACAAGAATCCGTCGGCCGAGCAGATCGAGGGCGCTATCGGCGGCCTGGTCAACCTGCGCACCGCGCTGCCGTTCGACTACAAGGGCTTCAAGGCGGCGATTTCGGCGGAGGCATCGCGCGCAACGCGCAGCGAGAAAACCAAGCCGGGCCTGTCCGGCCTGGTCTCCAACCGCTGGACCACCCCGCTGGGCCAGTTCGGCGCGCTGATCGACGTGGCGCATTCGGAGATTTCCACCGCCAGCGACAGCATGGGCGTGAGCCCGTATATTCCGCGCACCGACATCACGCCGGGCCAGACGCGCTGGATCAGCCCCGGCGCGAGCTGGAGCTCGAACATCTTCAACCGTACCCGTGACGGCCTGTATGGCGCCCTGCAATGGAAGAACGAGAACTGGTCTTCCGCGATGACGTACTTCAAATCGAAGTACAAGATGTACACCGAGGAAAGCGGCTTCTTCATGTCCACCACGCCGTCCACGCTGACCGTCGATCCGGGTGCGACCTACGACGCCCATGGGGCGCTGCTGACCGGCGTCCTGCACAATCCGACCGATGGCGGTTTCGGCCTGAGCAACGGCATCGGCTTCGGCACCGACGCGCGCCAGTCGAGCCGCAAGGCCGACACCTCCGACCTGGCCTGGAACGTCGAATGGCGCGCCACCGACCAGTGGGCCTTCCGCGCCGACTTGCAGCACACCCGCGCCACCACCCAGGCCTATGACAACACGGTCGGCCTGGGCGGTTTCATGCCCAAGGAGACGGTTGACCTGCGCACCTCGGTGCCGACCTACACCTTCGACGCCAGCGACCGCGCGTGGCTGGCCAATCCCAATAACTACTACTGGAGCTTCGCCCAGGAGCACCGCGATGCCGCGGTGGCCACGCAAAACGCGGCCAAGTTCGACGCCAAATTCACCTTCGATTCGCCGGTGCTGCAGGATCTGCGTTTTGGCTTCCGGATGACCGATCGCGATTCGGTCACCAACCGTACCCACGGCGGCAGTGGCGGCAACGAGTGGCAGAACATCACCCAGTCCTGGTCGGTCGGCAACAGCTGGCAGCCCTACAACCACTTCGCGGTCCTGACCGATCCGCGCCTGAGCCAGACCAACTACGTCGCGCACAGCTTCGGCAACTTCTTCAATGGCACGCTGCCGGCCGCGCCGACCATCATCGTGCCGACCCAGTCGACGGTGACCAGTTCCTTCAACTCGGTGCCGGCGGCGTACCAGGAGCTGCACAACTACGCCAACTATTACTGCGCCAATCCCCCCGCCAACGGCGATTGCACCAACTGGAAGCCATCGGTGTTTGGCGGTCCGAGCGACACCAACCTCCAGAAAGAGCGCACCAAGGCCGTCTTCTCGCAGCTGCGCTTTGGCTTCGACAACTTGCGTTACCCGATCGACGGCAATATCGGCGTGCGGGTGGTGCGCACCGAAGAGAAGGCTTCCGGCATGTTGATGTTCAGCCCGCCGACCGGCACCCAGCCGCCGGGCGTGCCGACGATCGCGGCCGTGAACGGCATGCAAACGATCGAGCACAACTACACCAATGTCCTGCCGAGCCTGAACATGCGCATGAAGGCCAGCAAGGAGCTGCAGTTCCGCTTCGCCGTCTCGAAAGGCATGTCGCGGCCGGACTTCTACCAGATGCAGCAGTACACCACGCTGACGATGCAGCCGAACTCGCACGTCGACCCGGTGACCAAGCAGAGCGTGCTCGATTCGATCGACTTCAAGGGCACCGCCAACGGCAACCCGATGCTCAAGCCGGTCCTGTCGAACAACGTCGACCTGACGGCGGAGTGGTATTCCAGCCAGGGCAGTTCGTTGACGCTGTCCCTGTTCAACAAGCAGATCAAGGACATCATCATCCAGCGCACGGTGGTCAACACGCTGACCGACTCCAACGGCGTTGGGCATGATTTCCTGACCAATGGGCCAGCCAACGGCGCCGATGGCCGCGCTTACGGCGCCGAGCTGGGCTTCCAGCATTATTTCGACAATGTGCCTGACTGGCTGAAGGGCATCGGGGTGCAGGGCAACTACACCTATATCCGTAGCCACCAGAATATGCATGCACCGACCGCGCTGTGGTGCACGCCGTCCGGGACGCTGGAGGCAAATACCCTGCTGAACCTGTCCGGTTGTGACACCAACGGCCGCGTGCTGGGCAACGAGCCGATGCTGGGCATGTCGAAGAACGCCGTGAACTTTGCCCTCCTGTACGACAAGGGGCCGTGGTCGTCGCGCCTGGCCTACAGCTGGCGCTCCAACTACCTGCAGGTGATCAATGCCTTCGGCACCAATAACAGCGACGGCCTCGACCAGAACCCGAACAGCCCGAACATGGGCAAGCCGGGCTCGGTGGCCTACGCGCTGCCGGTCTGGGGCGGGGCCTACGGCCAGGTGGACTTTGGCCTGCAGTACAAGGTGAACGAACACTTCGACGTGTCCTTCAACGTCGGCAACCTGACCAACGCCATGTTCAAGCAGTACATGCAGCAGCAGATCGGCCTGAAGGAGCACTTTGCCAACTTCACCGGCCGCAGCTACTACCTGAAGGCGCATTACAACTTCTAAAGTCGATGCAGCACCAGCCTCTTGCGGCCCCGCGCGGCCGCAGGAGGCTTTCCTTTTGACCTTCAGGGAATCTGCCACGTGAAAATCCGTTTCCGCCGTTTGCTGGCGGCCGGCTGCCTGCCGGCGCTGGCCGCCGTACTTCTTCCTGCCTGGGCCGCCACGCCCATGCCGCAACTGGTGCAACAGGACGGGCGCTACGCCTTGCTGGTCGATGGCCAGCCGTACACCATGCTGGGCGTACAAGCCCACAATTCAAGCAATTATCCGGACGCGCTGAAGCAGGTCTGGCCGGCTGTCAAGGATGCCCACGCCAACACCCTGGAAATCCCGGTGGCGTGGGAACAGATCGAGCCGGCGGAAGGCAAGTTCGACTTCAGCTATCTCGACACCTTGCTGGCGCAGGCGCGCCAGCACAAGGTGCGCCTGGTGCTGCTGTGGTTCGGCACCTGGAAGAACACCGGCCCGCAATACACACCCGAATGGGTCAAGTTCAACAACCAGCGTTTCCCGCGCATGGTCGACAAGGACGGCAAGCTGACCTACTGCCTGTCGCCGTTTGGCGCCGAGACGCTGAAGGCCGACCAGCGCGCCTTCACGGCCCTGATGCGCCACCTGAAAGAGGCCGACCAGGCGCAGCACACCGTCATCATGGTGCAGGTGGAGAACGAGGTCGGCACCTATGGCAATCCACGCGACTTCGGCCAGCAGGCGGAGGCGGAATTCCGCCAGCCGGTGCCGGCCGCGGTGCTGGCGCGCCAGAAGCCCAGCGTGGCCGGCGCGGCCAGCGGCAGCTGGAGCGAAGTCTACGGCCCGTATGCCGACCAGTATTTCCATACTTATGCGATCGCCCGCTACATCGAAGAGATTGCCAAGGCGGGAAGGGCGGTCTACAACCTGCCCATGTACGTCAACAATGCGCTGCGCGATCCGCTCGAGCCGCTGGCGCCGTGGAAGAACAATTTCGCCAGCGGCGGCCCGACCTATGACGTGATCGGCATCTACAAGGCGGCCGCGCCGCATATCGATATCGCCGGCCCGGATTTGTACGCGCCGGAGTCGCAGCGCATCACGGCCAACCTGGAACGCTTCCAGCGCCCGGACAATGCGCTGTTCGTGCCGGAGATGGGCAATGCGGCCGGCTACGCGCGTTATGTGTACCAGATTCTGGGGCGCGGTGCGCTGGGCGCGGCGCCGTTCGGCATCGACTACGCCGACTACAGCAATTACCCGCTTGGCTCGCAGCTGACCGACAAACGCATGGCCGAACCCTTCGGCCAGGTCTATGAGGCCTTCCGTCCGATGGAGCGCCTGTGGGCAAAATGGGCCTTCGAGGGCCGCACCCACGGCGTGGCCGAAGGCGACGATCGCACCCCGCAGCAGGTCGGGCTGAAGAACTGGAAGATGACAGTGGCCTTCCGCCTGGGCCAGTTCGGCGACGAGGGCTGGCTGGCGCAGCGCAAGGAGTTCGCGCCCGGCACCGAACAGCCCAACGGCGGCGTGGCGCTGGCGCAGACCGGCGAAAACGAATTCATCGTGGTCGGCCAGCGCGCGCGGCTGCGCTTCGAAGGCGATGGCGCCAACGCCGGCAAGCCTTCCATGTTCGCGCGGGTCGAGGAAGGGCATTTCGACGCCAGCGGCAAATGGGTCATGGAGCGCAACTGGAATGGTGACCAGACCGACTACGGCCTTAACTTGCCCGCACGGCCTGTGGTGCTGAAGGTCCGCTTGGGCACGTACTGATCCGGGCATGCAAAAAGGAGACGCAGGAATGAGCGATCAGGCCATCCGAAAAATCGTCATCGTCGGCGGCGGCACCGCCGGCTGGATGAGCGCGGCCGGGCTGGCAAGGCTGCTGGGCGCGGCCTGCCAGATCACGCTGGTGGAATCGCCGGAAATCGGCACCGTGGGCGTCGGCGAGTCCACCTTGCCGACACTGCCGTACTTTAACCGCACACTCGGCATCGACGAGGCGGAGTTCATGCGCAGGACGCAGGCGACCTTCAAGCTGGGCATCGAGTTCAAGGACTGGGGCCGGATCGGCAACCGCTTCTTCCACGGTTTCAGCGACTTCGGTCCGCTGGTCCACGGGCGCCAGCCGCACCTGTCATGGCAGCGGCTTGCGCGTGAATTCAAGGACATGCCGCCGCTGGAAGAGTGGTCGATCACGGCCATGATGGCGCGCAAGCAGCGCTTCCTGCCGCCTCTCGAGCTGGTGCCGGGGATGGGGCCAGCCTATGCCTACGGCTACCAGTTCGACGCCGGACTGTACGCGGCCTACCTGCGCGAATACGCCGTGCAGCGCGGCGTACGTCGCGTGGAGGGCATGATCAACGAGGTGGAGCAGCATCCCGAAACGGGCTTCGTCACCGCCGTCAAGCTGCGCGACGGCCAGCGCGTCGAGGGCGAGCTGTTCATCGATTGCTCCGGTTTCCGCGGCCTGCTGATCGAAGGCGTGTACAAGGCCGGCTACGAGGACTGGAGCGCCATGCTGCCCTGTAACAGCGCGCAGGCGGTGCCATGCGCGCGCAAGGAGGGCATCACGCCGTACACCGTGTCGACCGCGCGCCCGGCCGGCTGGACCTGGCGCATCCCGCTGCAGCACCGCACCGGCAACGGCCATGTGTACTGCGACGGCTTCACTACCGACGCCGAAGCGGGGCGCCTGCTGCTCGAGAACCTGGATGGCGAAGCGCTGGGCGAACCGCGCCAACTGCGCTTTACCGCCGGTCGCCGGCGCAAGTCATGGATCAAGAATTGCGTCGCGATTGGACTGTCGAGCGGCTTCCTGGAGCCACTCGAGTCGACCAGCATCAACGTCATCGAAAACGCGGTGGGCTGGCTGGTGCAGTACTTCCCGGACCGCGGCTTCCGCCCCGAACTGGCCGACGAATTCAACCGCCTGGTGTCGCAGCGCTACGAATATGTGCGCGACTTCATCATCCTGCACTACAAGATCAACGACCGCTCCGACAGCGAGTTCTGGCGCTACTGCGCGAATATGCCGATTCCCGA
Organism: Massilia terrae; assembly: GCF_024753145.1. Classification (GTDB taxonomy): domain Bacteria; phylum Pseudomonadota; class Gammaproteobacteria; order Burkholderiales; family Burkholderiaceae_D; genus Telluria; species Telluria terrae. The sequence goes on from NZ_JANUGU010000001.1 coordinate 836,231, forward strand.
CACCCTGCGCCACCAGATCGAACTGTTCCGCGAAACGGGCCATGTGATGATCTACGACCTGCAGGGCTTCCGCGAGGCGTCCCATCTGTCGATCATGCAGGGCCTGGGCCTGCAGCCCAAGCGCTACGATCCCATGGTCGAGCTGCTGGACCTGCGCCATTTGCAGGCGCACTTCTGGAACCTGCGCAAGGCGATCGAACGCGCGGTGGACGGCATGCCGGACCACGCGCAATTCCTGCAGAAGCAAGCTGCCGCTTGATGCGGCGCCCCGCTCAATCCGTGTTTTTTTTGAAGGACAACCGAATGAATCGGAAGCACGACTTCGTCTTGCCGGCCTTGTTGGCGGGCGTACTGGCTGCCTGTAGCGGCGGCAGCACGCCCGACACCGCCGCGGCCAGCAGTCCGAGCTTGCAGCCAGCCAGCAGCGGCCCGGCGGCCACTACGTCGAGCACTCCGGCCGGCAGCTGGACCAGCGTAAAGTGGGGCGGCGGCGGTTATGTCACCGGCCTCATTTACCATCCGACCAGCGCGAACGTCATGTACGCGCGCACCGACATCGGCGGCGCCTACCGCTGGAATAATTCGAACGGCTCGTGGACGCCCATCACCGACGGCCCGGGGTTTGGCGGCGGCGAGAGCGAGTTCCACGGCGTGGAAAGCATCGCCCTCGATCCGTCCAACGACCAGCTGGTCTACCTGGTCACTGGCATGTACACGGTCGACGGCGGCGGCAATCCGCAAAACGGGCGCATCTACGCCTCAAGCAACCGCGGCGCCAGCTGGACGCACTACGACCTGCCGTTCCCGGTGGGCGGCAATGAAGACGCACGGGCGATTGGCGAACGCCTGCAGCTCGACCCCACCAACCCGTCGACCATGTTCTACGCCTCGCGCACGGCCGGGCTGTGGAAGAGCACGAACTCGGGCCAGACCTGGACCCAGGCGGCGCTGTCGAGCACCGTGCTCACGGGCGCCCAGATCAAGGTGATCGGCAGTGTGAAGGGCGTCGAGCAGATCATGTTCGACAACTCGAATGTGGGCGGCGGCGCGGCCACCCGGAACATATATGCCGCCGTCGCACCGGACTACGCCCAGGCGGCGGGCCTGGGCTCGACCCTGTACAAGTCCCAGGACGGCGGCTCCTCGTGGACGCCGGTGCCGGTCCCGTCCAGCGTGTCCGGCTACTACGTTCCGCATATGGTGCGTACCAGCGATGGCTATTTCTACGTGGTGTTCAACAAGACCGCAGGACAGGGCGCCGGCGGGCCCGGCTATCTCTACAAGTTCGGCGGCACGAGCTTCGGCGAGTCGTGGACCCAGCTCGCCGCCACCACCACGGGGGGCTACGGCGGCGTGTCCGTGTACGGCAGCGGCGCGATGGCCCGCATCGCGCTGGCCGTCACCGGTACATGGACCAGCACCAGTCCGGTGGTGCAGCTGTCCGACAACGGCGGCGGCAGCTGGCGCGAAATCGCCGGCGGCATGCAGCACGGGGGCGCAGGCTACTGGGGCTGGGTGGACGACATCGAAATCGATCCGGCCAACCGCGACCACATCATGCACATCACCGGCGGCGGTGTCTGGGAAACCTGGAACGCGTCGTCGGCCACGCCGAGCTGGGATGCGCCGGTCAACAATCTTGAGGAAACCGCCACCCAGGCCCTCGTTACGCCACCGGCCGGCGCGGCCTACACCCTGGTCAACAGCGCGGGCGACATCGGCACCTGGGTCCAGACCGACGTCACGGCGCATCCGACCCGGGGCCCCACCAGCGCCTGGAGCAATGGCAATGCCGCCGACATGGCCTGGTCCGATCCGAGCTACATCGTCGGCAGCGGCGTGCTGAACTCGTCCTCGACCGCCTTCGGCTTCTGGTCGGGCGACAGCGGCAACACGTGGTCGAACTTCGCGGTCCTGCCCAACGGTGCTGCCGCCAACCAGGCCGCCGCGTCGAGCATTGTCGCCACCGCGCGTGGCCAGGTGATCTGGGCGCCCGCCAACTCGGTGCCGTCCTATTCCACCGACAATGGCGCGAGCTGGACGCCGACCAACCTGCCTGCGCTGCCCGCGGTCGGCTGGGATCGCGGCTATCGCCTGGTGGTCGACCGCAAGAATCCGGCCAAGGTGTATGCCTACGATTCGGCCGGGGTACCGTGGAATAACACGGCGGGCAAGGTCTATGTCTCGACCGATGGCGGCCACAACTTCACGCTGAGCCAGGGTTCGGTGTCGGCCAAGCTGGCGCCCAACGCCTATTGGACCACCTCGATGGCGATCAACCCCAAGGTGGAGGGCGACATCTGGCTGGCCGACGGCAACGCCGTCTACCACTCGACCGATTCCGGCGCCAATTGGGCCAAGGTCGGCAACTTCGCGACGGTCGCGGCCAGCGGTTCGACCGGCCAATTGCAGGGTGCCAGCGTGATCGCCCTGGGCAAGGCGCTGGGCGGCTCCTCGTACCAGGCCGCCGTCTACGTGGTCGGGGCGATGAACGGCGTGTGGGGCGTGTACCACTCCGACGATGGTGGCGCAAGCTGGGCGCGCTACAACGATGATGCGCACCAGTTCGGCGGCATCGGCGTCATGGCGGCCGACTGGAACACCTACGGACGCATCTACCTGAGCGGTACCGGCCGCGGCCTGCTGTACACAAACTGATTGAGCACCGCGCGCCGCCCGGCAAGGCGCCGCGCGGTTCGTCGTTGAGAGTTACAGCAGCGCGCGGTAGCGGAAGTTGCGGGCGCGTACTTCCCCCTGGCCGGCGCTGAAGATCCCCGGTGTCAGGCTGAGGAAGCCGCCGAAGGTGTTGTGCTGGAAGCCGGACACTTCCACCTGCCACGGGTGCTGGATCCAGTGCCGGCCATCCAGCGAGTAGTGGAAGGTGACCACCTGCGAACGGTTCGTGACCTTGAGGTGCACCCGGCCGCCCTTGAGCTCCTGGCGCATCCAGCGCTGTTCCTCGCCGTACTGGTAGGTGAACATGTGCGTCGTGCTGAATCCCACGCCGCAGTAGCCGCGCTGGTTGTAGAACAGCGTCAGGCCGCCTTGCGCGCCGTCCGACATCTCCAGCTCCACGCTAGCCTCGTAATCGCGGTCGCCGGCGATGCAGGTCAGCGGCGAGGAGTCGGCCAGTGTGCTGCCCTTGGCGCGAATCACCAGGCTGTTGTCCTCGTAGCGCACGCGCTGCATCTCGTCCGGGGCGGGGTCGAAAAAGCTCCACTGCACACCGAATTTATTGCTGGAGAAGTCATCCGACAGCGCGTGGCCGGCCGGACCGGCCGTGCCGCCTTTGGGCTTGGGCAGCGGCTTCGCCAGCGTGCCGCCTTTGGCCCGGAACCAGGCGTCGCTGGTCCATTCAATCGGTTCCAACAGGGTTTGGCGCCCCAGGGTGCGGAAGCCGTTTTCGTAGCCGTGATAGATCAGCCACCAGTTGCCCGCCGGTCCCTCGACCGCGGTGGCGTGGCCGCGCGACCACCATGGCTCGTCGGCGCTGGCGGTATGCACGATCGGATTATGCGGACAGTTCTCCCAGGGGCCGTGGATGGAGCGCGAGCGCGCCGCAATCACCATGTGGCTGGTGGGCGGGCCGGAAGTGCCGCCCACCGCCAGCACCATGTAGAACCAGGGTCCGCGGCGGAAGATTTTCGGACCTTCGGGGGCGAACATCTCCACCACCCAATTGTCCGGGTAGCGCCAGGGCTGGTAGACGCTCTCCAGTGCACCCGCCGTGGCCAGACCGTCATCGGTCAGCGCCACGCGGCGCACGCCGTTGACGAACAGGTAGCGCTTGCCATCTTCGCCTACCGCATGGCCGGGATCGATGCAGGCGTCCAGCTTGAGGTCGACCGGATCGCTCCACGGTCCCTGCATCCTTTCGGCGTGGATCACGTAGATCGAACCACCGGCCGGAATGTAGATGAAATAGCGGCCCTTGTGCTTGACGATGTCCATCGACCACACCGAGCCGATCGGCTTGCGCAGCGCGGCGGTAATGGGCGTCCAGTTGACCAGGTCGCGCGAATGCCAGATCACCACGCCCGGATAGGACATGAAGGACGAGAAGGTCATGTAGTAATCGTCGCCGTCCTTCAGCACGGCCGGGTCGGCATGGTCGCCGGCGACGATGGGGTTGAGGTAGGTGCCGTCACCCAGGTCGGCCTTGCGCTGGCCTTCGATGCCGCGCGCCCGGCGCGGCGCCGGCGTGGCGGCCAGGGCCACGCCCGACGGCGCCAGCTGGGCGCCGGTGGCGCCGGCCAGCGCCGCCTTGAACAACTCGCGTCGCTTCATTTGGCGACCTTGAGCAGCTGCTGCGCGCTGCGCGCCAGCTCCTTGTCGGCGCCGTTCACGCTCAGGCTGCGGGTGGCGTCGTTCCACTGCAGTCGGGTGAGGGCGCCCTTGCCCTGTTCGTAGTCGTAGGACACGCCGTCGTCGTCATACAGCGCGAACTCGCCGTCCTGGCCGGGATACACGCGGATCTCGGCAATCGCCTGCTTGCTGGCGGTGGACTGGATCTCGGCGCCAAGCGGCACGATGGAACCGGCCTTGACGAACACCGGAATGCGGTCGATCGGCGCCGCCACCTTGATCCAGCGGCCGCCGGCATGCTTTTCGTTGGTCCAGAAGTCATACCACTCGCTGCCGGCCGGCAGGTAGACATCCTTTTCGGTCTGGCCCTGCGCGGTCACCGGCGCCACCAGGAATGCCGGGCCGAACATGTACTGCGTGCCGATATCGGCCACGTTCGGATCGAGCGGGAAGTCCATCCACAGCGGGCGCATGAAAGGCGCGCCGTTGTCCCAGGTCTGCTTGGCCAGGCTGTAGATGTAGGGGATCAGCTGGTAGCGCAGGCGGTCATAGCGCGCCAGGATCGCTTCGGCGGGCGCGCCGAATTCCCAGATCTCGGTGTGTTTGCGGTCGCCGTGCACGCGCAGGGTGGGCAGGAAGGTCCCGTACTGGAACCAGCGCGTGAACAGCTCGGGATAGTCATTGTTCTGGCCCACCGTGTCGCGCGCCCCGGACGGATCGAGCAGCGGCGCATGGGTGGCCTGGGTGGATTGCGGCAACCACTGCCAGCCGCCGATGTCGTTGCCCCAGTAGGCGATGCCGGAGGCGGTCATGTTCAAGCCGGTCGGGATCTGGCGCGCCAGCGCTTCCCAGCTGGGGTTGATGTCGGACGACCAGAACAGCGCGCCGCTGCGCTGCGAGCCCAGGTAGGCCGCGCGCGACAGGATCAGGCGGCGCTTGTTGGGCTTCCAGGCGCGCATGCCGTCGGCCACGCCTTCCACGTGCAGCAGGGGGAAGACGTTGTGGTAGCGGTCGCCGGAGCCGATCGAATAGAAGTAGCCGTCCGGGACCAGGTCCGGTTCGGTCTCGTCCAGCCATGGATAATCGAAGCCGTGCGACAGGATATTGTCGCGCGCGTGTTCCCAGAACCACTTGCGGGCGGCCGGATTGGTGGCGTCGATCAGGGCGCCGGCGCGGTCGGCACGGAAGGGCAGGCCATCCACGGTCTTGCCATCCTTGTCCTTGAGCAGATAGCCCTTGGTATCGAGCTCGTTGAAGTAGCGGCCGGAGGTTTCAAAGCGCGGCCAGATCGAGATAATCGACTGCATGCCCATCGCGTGCAGCTGCTTGTTCATGCCGTCCGGATCGGGGAATTGCGCCGGGTCGATGTCGAGCTGGCCCATGCGGGTCCAGTAGAACCAGTCCACCACCATGATGTCCAGCGGGTAGCGCTTTTCACGGTAGGTTTTGGCCACGCGCAGCACTTCCTGCTGGCTCTCGTAGCGCGCCTTGGACTGGATCAGGCCGAACGCGGCCTTGGGCGGGATCGGGGTCTTGCCGGTCACGCGCGCGTAGCCGGAGTAGATTTCCTCGGGCGTCTTGCCGGTGACGATGAAGAAGCTCAGGCGCTCGCCCACCTTGGACTGCAGGCTGGTGCGGCCGTTGATGGCGGCCTGCAGTCGGGTCGGCGAGGGGTTGTCCCAGATAATGCCATAGCCTTTGGACGACACCAGGAAGGGTACGCACACCGATTCGCCGCCCGGCGCTTCGTACCAGTGCTGGCAGTCGATCACGCGGCCGCGCAGGTCGAGCGGACCGGTCGATTCCTGGTTCTGTCCCATGCCGTAGTAGTGCTCGTCGGCCGGGGCGGCGAAAGAGGCGCCGACCTGGTAGGTCTTCTCGCCGCTGACGGTGGTGGGCGCCATATCCCAGCCGGTCATGTTCAGGATGGTCTGTCCGTCCGCGTTCCTGACCTGCAGCCCTACCGGGGCCAGCGACGGCGCGAAGTATTTTTCCATTGCGCTCGGCACGTGCGGCGGCGGGGCCGGATTGACGTGCAGGCTCAGTGCCGCAGAGCTGAAGGTGTCGCCATCCTTGCCGCTGCTGTGGCGGAAGGCGGCATGGTCGGCGTTGGCGGCAAGGATGCCGTAGCCGGGGCCTTTCAGCGCCTCGGCCTTGTCGGCGGCGATCGTCACGTGGACCACGTTGGGACCGTAGGCTTCGACGCTTACCCAGGCGCCGTCGCGGTCGAGGGTGGCGAGCGGGGCGCCGGCAGCGGCGCCGAAAGCGCTGCTTGCAATTGCGGAAATCGATGCGGCCAGTAGCCAGCGCCGGGGGCGAAATACCATGTCTTCTCCAGGAAAGTGGACGTATTGTTGTCGAGTGTGAGGTATTGTGCGCAGCCCCCTCTGGCGCGGCAATTATGAAAATCACCAATCACGCACATGATTAGTAGCAAGTGACGGCTGTGCAGGTCTCAAGCGGAAAATGCGGTGATAGCATGCGCCGAAGACACCTCAGGAGACCCCTTGCATGACGCATTTCCCACCGCATTTCCGGCGCACGATGCTGGCCACGCTGGCCGGGCTGTGGCTGGCACAGACGCCTGCCGCCGGCCACGCCGCCGCGTCTGCAGCTGAAGTTCCGCGCCAGATCATCGTCGACACGGCGCGCGCCGAGCAGCCGCTGGACCGCTTCTTCGACCTGTCGGTCGGCTCGGACTTTCCGGGCACCTTGCGCCGCGACGACAGCATGGCCCAGCTCAAGACCACGGTCGACGAACTGGGCTTCCGCTACCTGCGCTTCCACGACATTTTCCATGACGTGCTCAAGACGGTGCGGGAAGTCGACGGCAAGATCGTCTACGACTGGAGCGGTATCGACGCCCTGTACGATGCCATGCTGGCCCGCCACATCCGTCCCTTCGTGGAGCTGGGTTTCACGCCCCAGGCGCTGGCCACCTCCGGCCAGAAGATCTTCTACTGGCAGGGCAATACCTCGATTCCCAAACAGCAGGCGTGGAAGGACCTGGTGGGCGCCTTCATGCAGCACCTGGAAGCGCGCTACGGCCCGGCCGAGGTGCGCAACTGGTTCTTCGAAGTGTGGAACGAACCGAACCTGGCCGGCTTCTTCGAAGGTGGCAAGCTGGAAGACTACCTGGCCCTGTATGACGACACCGCCCGCGCCATCAAGGCCGTCGACCCGCAGCTGAAAGTGGGCGGACCTTCCACCGCGGGCGCGGCCTGGGTGCCGGAATTCCTGGCCCATGTGGCCAAGAGCGGCGCCGGGGTCGACTTTGTTACCACCCACACCTATGGCGTGGATGGCGGCTTCCTCGACGAAAAGGGCAAGGAGGACACCAAGCTGTCGCCGTCCCCGGACGCCATCATCGGCGACGTGCGGCGCGTGCGCGAGCAGATCTCCGCCTCGGCCTTCCCCCAGCTGCCGCTGTACTTCACCGAGTGGAGCACCAGCTACACCCCGCGCGACCTGGTGCACGATTCGTACATCAGCGCGCCCTACATCCTGAGCAAGCTGAAGGCCACGCAAGGGCTGGTGCAAGGCATGAGCTACTGGGCCTACACCGACCTGTTCGAAGAGCCGGGACCGCCGGACACGCCGTTCCACGGCGGCTTCGGCCTGCTGAACCGCGAGGGCATTCGCAAGCCTGCCTATTTCGCCTACAAATACCTGCATGCGCTGCAGGGCAAGGCGATCCCGCTGGCGGACGGCCAAGCCATGGCGGCGTACGGCGGCGGCACGGTCAGCGCGCTGGTATGGGACTTCCAGCAGCCGGAGCAGAAGCTGAGCAACCGCTCGTTCTATAGCCGCCTGCAACCGTCCGTGCCTTCGGCGCCGGTGGCGCTGCAGCTGCGCCATCTGCGACCGGGCACTTACCGGATGCAGCTGCGCCGCACCGGCTACCGCGCCAACGACGCTTACTCGGCCTATATCGAGATGGGCGCGCCCAAGGCGCTGACGCTGGAACAGCTGGCCCGCCTGCAGGCCCTGACGACGGATGCGCCGGAGACCGCGCGCGTGCTCAAGGTCGGGGCGGGCGGCACGGCCAGCGTGCGCGTTCCCATGCACAGCAACGACATCGCGCTGGTCACCCTGCAGCGCGTTGGCAAGTAGTACACGAAACCCGATTTGCAAAGATAAGAGCAATATGAAACTTCTTGGACAAGCCCTGATCGGCGGCCAGCCGGTACGCGGCGCCGGCGATTCCTTCCGCGCCTTCGACCCCCAGCGCGGCGAGCACATTGAACCGCCGTTCCACAGCGTCAGCGAAGAACAGGTCAATCAAGCCTGCGTCCTGGCCGGCGCCGCCTTCGACGCCTTCCGCGCCAGCAGCGACGCGCAGCGCGCCACGCTGCTGGAAGCCATCGCCGGCAATATCCTCGACCTGGGCGACGAGCTGATCGAGCGCGCCATGGCGGAAACCGGCCTGCCGCGCGCGCGGCTGGAAGGGGAACGGGCCCGCACCTGCAACCAGCTCAAGCTGTTTGCGGGCCTGCTGCGCGAAGGGTCCTGGTGCGATCCGCGCATCGACCCCGCCATGCCGCAGCGCGCGCCGCTGCCGCGCGCCGACCTGCGCTACCGCCTGATCGGCGTGGGGCCGGTGGCGGTGTTCGGCGCCTCCAACTTCCCGCTGGCGTTCTCGGTGGCGGGCGGCGACACCGCCTCGGCGCTGGCGGCCGGCTGCCCGGTGGTGGTGAAGGCGCACTCGGCCCATCCCGGCACCTCGGAACTGGTGGCCCATGCGGTGGTGGCGGCGGTCCAGGGCTGCGGCCTGCCGCCCGGCGTGTTTTCCCTGCTGCCGGGTTCCGGTTCCCATATCGGACAGGCGCTGGTGCGCCACCCGGCCATCCAGGCGGTCGGCTTTACCGGCTCGCGGGCGGGCGGCACGTCGCTGATGGCGACCGCCGCCGCGCGCCGCCAGCCGATTCCCGTGTATGCGGAAATGAGCAGCATCAACCCGGTGTTCCTGCTGCCGGCCGCACTGGCGGCCCGCCACGACGCGCTGGCGGCCGGCTTTGCCGCCTCGCTGACCTTGGGCGTGGGCCAGTTCTGCACCAATCCCGGCCTGGTGCTGGGGCTGGAAGGGCCGGCGCTGGACCGCTTCTGCGCCGCCGCCGCGCAGGCCCTGGGAGGCTCTGCCGCCGGCACCATGCTGACGGCGGGGATCGCGGCCAGCTATCAGCGCGGCGTGCAGGCGCTGGCGGCCCAGTCCGAGGTCAGCACCCTGGTCTCGACCGCCCACACCGGCTGCCAGGGCGGCCCGGCCCTGTTCCGTGCCGGCGCGGCCAGCTTCCTGGCACAGGAGTCGCTGTCGGACGAGGTATTCGGCCCGGCCGCGCTGGTGATCGCCTGCCGCGATCTGGATGAGATGCGGCGCGTGGCCGAGCATCTGGAAGGCCAGTTGACCGCCACCCTGCACATGAACGATGCCGACATGGACGCGGCGCAGGCGCTGCTGCCGGTACTGGAGCGCAAGGCCGGGCGCATTGTCACCAATGGCTTTCCGACCGGCGTCGAAGTGGCGCATGCGATGGTGCACGGCGGTCCTTTCCCGGCCACCTCGGACGGGCGCAGCACTTCGGTCGGCAGCGCGGCGATCCACCGCTTCCTGCGCGCGGTGTGCTACCAGGACCTGCCGCAGCCGCTGCTGCCGCCAGTGCTGCGCGACGCCAATCCCGCCAAGGTATGGCGCCGCCGCGACGGCTTGCTGACGCAGGAGTGAGCATGACCGAAGTCATCGTGAAACAGACCAGGAAAGCCGCTTATCCCAGCCTGCAGGGACGGCGCGTATTCGTCACGGGCGGCGCCAGCGGCATTGGCGCCTGCATCGTGCGCGCCTTTGCGGAGCAGGGTGCGCGGGTGGCGTTCGTCGATATCGCCGGTGAGGCCGGTGCGGCGCTGTGCGAGGCGGTGGAGCAGGAAGGCTTCGCGCGTCCGCTGTTCACGCGCTGCGACATTACCGACGTCGGCGCCCTGCAAGCGGCCATTGCAGGCAGTGCGCGGGAACTGGGCGGGTCCTTCGACATCCTGGTCAATAACGCCGCCAACGACCAGCGCCACCGCATCGAAGACGTGAGCGTGTCCTACTACGACGATCGCATCGCCATCAACCAGCGCCCGCTTTTTTTCGCCGTGCAGTCGGTGGCGCCGGGCATGATCGCGCAGGGTGGCGGATCGATCATCAACATCAGCTCGATCTCCTGGCACGCCAAGGGTGCGGGCTATCCCGTTTACGCGGCAGCCAAGGCGGCGGCGCACGGGCTCACACGCGGGCTGGCGCGCGATCTGGGCCGGCACAATGTGCGAGTCAACACCGTCACACCGGGCTGGGTCATGACCCAGCGCCAGATGGAAATGTGGGTGGATGCGGCGGCGCTGGAGGAGATCGGACGCAACCAGTGCCTGCCGGGCCAGCTCTTGCCCGAGCACATCGCATCGATGTGCCTCTATCTTGGCGCCGACGACAGCGCCATGTGCAGCGCCCAGGAATTCGTGGTCGACGCCGGATGGACCTGAACAAACGGGATGTGGCGCCTGCCGTGGCGCTTGGCTTGCCTGGCGGCGCATGGCGATGAAGTGGCTGTGTCTTGGTTGGCGCCGCTGCGCCGCGGGCCTGGTCGCCATGCTGGCGCTGGCCGCGCCGGCAGCCGTGGCGCCCGCCCCGGTGGCGCCTCCCACTTACACCTGGGACAGCGTCGCCATGGGCGGCGGAGGTTTCGTCTCGGCCCTGGTTCCCGGCCCGCCGGGGACGGGCGCGCTGTACGCCCGCACCGACGTCGGCGGCGCCTACCGCTGGGACGAGACCCACGGGCGCTGGCTGCCGCTGCTGGATTGGCTGCCGGAAGAGCAAGCCGGCTACCTGGGCGTCGATGCGCTGGCGGTCGATCCCGCCAACGCGGCGAATATCTATCTGCTGGCGGGAACCGCCTATCTGAATGGCGGCAAGACGGCGGTCCTGCGTTCGCACGATGGCGGCGCGAGCTTTGCCGTCACCGACGTGAGCGCCCAGTTCAAGACCCATGGCAACGGCATGGGCCGCCAGAATGGCGAACGCCTGGTGGTCGATCCCGGTTCGGGCCAGGTGCTGTACGCGGGGACGCGCGCGAATGGACTGTTCCGCAGCAGGGATGCCGGCGCCAGCTGGGGCAGGGTGGGCGCGCTGGATGTCACCACAACCCCGGACGGCAACGGCATCTGCCTGCTCGTCGCCGATCCGTCCAGCGTGGCGCGCGGCGCCGCGCAGCGCCTGTTCGTGGGCATTTCGCGCTACGGATCGGCGGGAGCCAACCTGTACCGCAGCGATGACGGCGGCGCGTCCTTTCGCGCGGTGCCGGGCGCGCCGGGCGACCTGATGCCGCAACGCGCCGCGCTGGATGGACAGGGCAACCTGTATCTCAGCTATGCCAACGGCGCCGGGCCGCATCCGCTGCGGGCGGACTCGATGGACCGCGGCCAGATCTGGAAGTACGCCATCGCCAGCGGGCGCTGGAGCAATGTCACGCCGCCAGGTGTGACGGCGGCGTTCAGCGGCATCAGCGTCGATCCGGCCAATCCCCGCCGCCTGGTGGCGTCGACCATCAGCCTGTACGCGCGCCAGGGCACGGCCAACGGCGACCGGATCTTTGTCTCCAGCGATGGCGGCGCCAGCTGGAGCGATGTGATCGCGCGCGGCTTCGCCCAAAACAACGGCGGCGTGCCATGGATCGCGGGCAAGGCCATCCACTGGGCCAGCACCGTGGTGTTCGATCCGCGTGATGCGAGATCGGTCTGGGTCAGCTCGGGCAATGGCGTGTTCAGGACCGCCGATATCGAGGCCAGGCCCGCCACCTGGACCTTCACCGTGAAGGGCCTGGAAGAGACGGTGCCGCTGAACATCGCCAGCATTCCCGGCGGCGCGCTGCTGTCGGCGATCGGCGACTACGACGGTCTCCGCCATCTCGACACCGCCAGCTACGGCAGCCCGATCCACACACCGGAAATGGGCACGACCACCGGCCTGGCGGTGGCCGACCGCAACAGCAGGATGGTGGCGCGGGTGGGCCGGCTGCTGTACCTGTCGGCCGATGGCGGCGCCAGCTGGACGCAGGCAGCCAGCAAGGCCGGCAAGGGCCAGCTGGCCTGGTCGGCCGATGGCGCGGTGCTGCTGCATAGCCCGGAAAACAGCAGCACAAGTTATCGCTCGGCTGACCGGGGCGCGCATTGGACGGCGGTGACCGGGCTGGCCGTGAAAAATGCGCGCCCGCTGGCCGATCCGGTCGATGCCAGCCGTTTTTACGTGTACGACCCGCTCACGGGCGGCTTTTGGGCCAGCACCGATGGCGGCGGCTCCTTCAGCCAGCGCAACACGCTGGCCAGCGGCGGCGCCAGCCTGATCCGCGCCGCGCCAGGCCGCCCGGGCGATGTCTGGGTCGCGCTGAACGAGAGCGGCCTGGCGCGCAGCACCAGCGCGGGCCGCCAGTTCAGCAAGGTAGGCGGGGTCGGCTACTGCGGCGCCGTGGGCTTTGGCAAGGCGGCCAGCGGCGCCGCCTATCCGACCGTGTTCATTTGGGGCACGGTAGGCGGCGTGCGCGGCGTGTTCCGCTCGACCGACGCCGGCGCCAGCTGGCTGCGCGTGAACGACGACGCCCACCAGTACGGCGGTCCGGGCGACGGCGCCTTCGTCGTGGGCGACAGCAATGCCTTTGGCGTGGTCTACATGAGCACGGCGGGCAGGGGCATCGCGGTGGGGAAGCCCTGAGCGTGGCGAGACGAAAGGGAACTGTTATGATGGGGCATCGCAGCTGTCAATATACGTGGCGCGCGAGACAGTTCGGGACCGTATCGTATGCAAGAGTTTTACAAGAAAGCGCTGCTGGCGCTGATTTTCCTGGTGGTGGCCGACGCGCTGCTGGCGTGCGTGCTGGTCTATCAAAGTTTTCTGTCGCTGTCCCTGCTGCCGGCGAACGACGCCGACGCGCGTTGGCAATACAACACCTATTCCGACGGCGACAGCGGCGGCACCTCGACCTCGCGACTGCATGACAGCTCGCGCGAGCGCCTGCGTTTCGACTTTCGGATCACCGACCAGAGTCGCTATCCCTATGCCGGCGCCGGGCTGCTGCTGGTTGACAGCAAGGGCAAGCTGGTACACGTGGACTGGTCGAAGTATCAAACGGTGAGCTTCCTGGCCAAATGTGCGCCGGCCAACTCCATGTTCCTGGTGATGTCCACCTTCGACAAGAATTTTTCGCGGGTCGGCGATTTCCACACCTACCGCTCGCCCGGCACCTATTTTTCCTGCACCCCGCGCGGCGTGCCGGTTTCGCTGGACCTGAATCGGTTTTCCCAGCCCGACTGGTGGTTCGTGCAGATGAACCTCGACCTGTCGCGGCAGTCCTACACGCTGGACCAGGTGGCAAAGGTGCTGTTCGGGACCAGCGGCACCAGCCCGCACAATGTCGACTCCTACCTGGAAGTGAGCGAACTGACCCTGCATGGGCGCGACTACCGCTACCTGATCGCGCTGGGCGTGGCCATCGCGGCCAGCTGCGCCGGCTTTGCCACCTGGTTTTTCCTGGCCCATACCCGCGCGCTGACGGCCGCCCTGGATTTAAAAATGAAAAAAGATTTGCCGCTGCTGGCCTATCGGCAATTAACCCTGGAGCCTTATAAGGACAAGGAAAAAGCCTCGGTATTGCGGTTTATTGCGACCAATTATACGAATCCCGATCTCGATCTCGAATGCGTGGTGAATCAAACAGGCGCCAACCGGAATAAGGTGAATGAAGTCCTGAAAACGGAATTGGACATGACATTCACCAGTTATCTGAATAAATTGCGGCTGACCGAGGCCGCCAGGTTATTGGCTGAAAAAAGCAGTGCCACGGTGGCGGAAATCGCCTATTCTGTAGGCTACGCGAACGTATCGTATTTTAATAAGCTGTTCAAGGAAGAATACTGCTGCACGCCGAAAGCTTTCCGCACTATTGCAAACCAACAACCTCCTGCCGCTTCTTCCCCCGCCGAGACCGTCAAAGACACGGTTTGAGCCACTTGCACTTCCTGCAGAACTGATCGCAATTCCTGCACTTTGCTAGAAATCGCGCCGCCGGCGTTAGTGCCGTGGGCGCGATGCCGCCTATCCTTTATCCGTGGGTTATTTTAAAACGGAGGGGCGTGGGCGTCGAACCAGATAATGCCGTTCATCTCGATTTAATGACCGGCGGCTTTGTCTGGATAGCTGCAAGACCACCATCCCCGATGTCATCCCGTATCTGGCCTGAGAGCCAGCTCCCCTTGTGGAGCATAAACAGAGCATTCAAGATAAAACGGAGACAAATCGCGATGAAAACCAGCAAGGCAAACCGTATTGCGCTGTTGTTTAATGCGAACAAGAGCTTTGATCGTGAAATTATCGCCGGCATCGGCGCTTACCTGGGCAGTACCCGCTCGGCCTGGGATTTATTTCTGGAAGAGGATTTTCGCCTGCGCCTGAATGGCATCGAGCACTGGCAGGGCGACGGCATTATTGCCGACTTCGACGACCCCGCCGTGGCGGCGGCGCTGTCGCGCTGCCAGCTGCCGGTGGTGGCGGTGGGCGGCTCCTACGCCGACCCGGCCCAGTACCCGCAAGGCCTGCCCTATGTGGCAACCGATAATTACAAGCTGATCAAGCTGGCGCGCGACCATCTGATCGATGTCGGCCTGCACCGCTTTGCCCTGTTCAGCCTGCCTGAGACCGAGCACAACCGCTGGGCCCAGGAGCGCGAACAAGCCTTTCGCAGCCTGATGCAGGAAGAACGGATGGAGGCCGAGATTTTCCGCGGCTGCGGTACCTCCGCCTCCTCGTGGGACGAGGCGGTGCAGGGCCAGATCGCCTGGCTGCGCAGCCTGCCCAAGCCGGTCGGCATCATTGCCGTGACCGATGCGCGCGCGCGCCAGCTGCTGCAGGCTTGCACCCTTGCCGGTATCGCGGTGCCGGAGCAGGTGGCGCTGATCGGCATCGACAACGATCCGATGGTGCGCATGCTGACCCGTATTCCGCTCAGCTCGGTGATCCAGGGCGCCCAGGAAATGGGACGCACCGCCGCCCACCTGCTGGACCAGATGCTGCACGGTGTGCGCCTGGGTGAGACCCGCATCCACGTGCCGCCGTCCGGCATCAATGTGCTGGCCTCCAGCCAGCATCGGGCGGTCAAGCATCCCCATGTGATGCGGGCCCAGCACTTTATCCGCCAGTACGCCCGCCAGGGCATCAAGACCGAACAGGTGGCCGAATATGTGGGCGTGTCGCGCTCCTCGCTGGAAACCTACTTCCGCCAGGAGCTGGGCTGCAGCGTGCATGACGCGATCCTGCGCTTCAAGCTGGAGGCGGCCAAGGCCGGCGTGGAGGACGCCTCGCGCAGCATTGCCGACGTGGCGCTCGATTGCGGCTTCACCTCGCCCCAGTACATGCACCTGGTGTTCAAGCGTGAACTGGGCTGCACCCCGCGCGCCTACCGCGAGCGCGTGCTGGGCGGCAGCGAAGCGCAGCTGGCTTGCGCCTGACCGGGCGCCGTTCCCAAAAAAAATCGGCGGGCGCCAGCACGGGCCCGCCGATTTTTTATGGCCCGGCTGGACCGGGCCATCACTTATCCGCCGCTTACCACCACAGGCCGTAGATCGTCGTCAGCACCACGCCGATGATGGCCGAGCCGAGCACGAAGGCGCCGTCGACGCGGAACAGCGAGGCGTCGATATGCAAGGGCTTGAGCGTCTCGCTGCGCTTGGCCTCCGCCATTTTGCTGATCAGTACCATGCCCGCCACCACCACGAAGAACACGATGAACATGCGGTCGAGGAAGGGGATCTCGGCCACGCCGGCGGCGTTGGCCTTGGCGAAGCCGATCGCTTCCAGGAAGGACAGGTCCGTCATCTGCGGCAGGAACTTCAGCACAATCGAGCCGAGCAGGCCGCCAACGGTGGCGAACATGGCCGCGCCCGGCGTGGTTTTCTTCCAGAAGAAGCCCAGCAGGAACATGGCCAGGATGCCGGGCGAGACGAAGCCGGTGTATTCCTGGATGTACTGGAAGCCGCCTTTCTTGTCGATGCCCATCATCGGCGCGATCACCACCGCCAGCAGCATCGACAGCACCACCGCGACGCGGCCGATCCACACCATGCGCTGCTCGTCGGCGGCCGGGTTGAAGGACTTCTTGTAGATGTCCAGCGTGAAGATGGTGGCGATGCTGTTGGCCTTGCCGGCCAGCGAGGCCACCACAGCCGCCGTCAGCGCCGCGAAGGCGATGCCCTTCAGGCCCGATGGCAGCAGGTTCAGCAGGATGGGGTAGGCGCGGTCCGGATTCAGCTCGCCGCCCTGGGACATGGCGCCGCCCAGCGCGCCGGATTTGTCGAGGGCGAAGGCGGCAATGCCTGGCAGCACCACGATTACCGGCATCAGCAATTTCAGGAAGGCCGCGAACAGCAGGCCCTTGCGCGCGGTGGGCAGGTCGGCGCCCAGCGCGCGCTGGGTGATGTACTGGTTGCAGCCCCAGTAGTTCAGGTTGACGATCCACATGCCGCCCAGCAGGACCGACAGGCCGGGCAAGTCCATATAGTTCGGATTGTCGCGCTTGAGGATCATTTCAAAGTGGTCGTGGGCGCGCACATACAGTTCCGAGAAGCCGGCCAGCGCGCCGTGCCTGGCGCCCAGGTTGGCGACCAGGTCGAGCGCCAGCCAGGTGGTGACCAGGCCGCCGATGACCAGGCAGGTCACCTGCACCACGTCGGTGTAGCCGATCACTTTCATGCCGCCCAGCGTGATGATGGCGGCGAACACGGCCAGGAACAGCATGCAGGGCAGCAGGGCGATGCCGGACAGGCTGCTGATGGCCAGCGCGCCCAGGTACAGGATCGAGGTCAGGTTGACCACCACGTACAGGCCGAGCCAGAACAGCGCCATGGTGGTGGCCACCGCCTTGCCGTAGCGTTGCTCGAGGAATTGCGGCATGGTGTAGATGCGGTTCTTCAGGTAGACCGGCATGAAGAAGACGGCGACGATCACCAGGGTGGCGGCCGCCATCAGCTCATACACAGCGATGGCCATGCCGATGCGGTAGCCGGAGCCGCTCATGCCGATGAACTGCTCGGCGGAGATATTGGACGCGATCAGCGAGGCGCCGATGGCCCACCAGGTCAGCGAGCCTTCGGCCAGGAAATAGTCGTGCGAGGCGGAGCCGGAACCGGCTTGCTTGCGGCGGTAGACCCACAGGCCATAGCCAGCCACCAGCAAAAAATAACAGAGGAAGACGATCAGGTCGACAGTCGAGAATGTACTCATGAATTGCTCACGTTGAAAAATTGTCTCAATGCAGGCAACCGTGCGCGCTGCGCCGGGCCCTGTTCTTGACGCGATCAGTCAGGGCCGGCAGCGTTGTGGAACCGGATTTTCGTGCTGACTATGCGTGCGTTGCCGACGGGTGGAGTGGATTAGGCTCGCACACCCGGCGGCTGCGGAGGCATTATTGCCCAATATCGGCGCACGCAAAGGCCATGGAAGGGCCGTTGGAAAGAATCATTCGCCGGGTTGGTGGATTTTGTAACGGCGGCCTGTTATGCCTGCGACTTTTGCCGGCCCATGTCAGTTCTCCTTCGCGATCAGGACGCGGACCTTCTGTCGCTCCAGTGCCGCCTGCAAGGCTGGCGCAATGCCGGCGTCGGTTACCACGGTGCTGATGCGCGACAGCGCGCAAATGCGGTGCAGGCATGTCTGGCCCAGTGTTTTGGCGTCCGCGAGCACGATCACTTCGCGTGCGTGGGCGACCATGCGCTGGTTCAGGCGCGCTTCCGCATCGTCATGGGTGGACAGGCCGAATTCGGGATCGAAGCCGGCGGCGGCCAGGAACAGCTTGTCGAATACATAGGCATCCATGCTCGCTTCGGCGCGCGGTCCCTGGAACGATTGCGAATCGGTGCGCAGCACGCCGCCGGACAGGATGAGTTCCATGTCCGGCACGGACGCCAGTTCATTGGCGATCGGCAGGCTGCTGGTGAAGACGGTCAGCCGCGGCGCCGTCGATGGCTGCGCCAGCGAGCGCGCGAGGTTGAGCGCGAGCTGCAGCGTGCTGGCCCCCGCATCGAGAATCAGCTTGTCGCCCGGCTGCACCAAGTCGGCGGCGCAGTCGGCGATGCGCTGCTTGCGGTCGTGGCGCAGGGCGCGTGCGGGCCGCGGCGTGCGCTGGGTGGGGCTGGCGCCGCCATGCTGGCGCAGCAGCAGCCCGGCCGTCGCCAGCGCTTCCAGGTCGCCGCGGATGGTCCCGGCGGACACGCCCAGGCGCTGCGCCAGATGCTTGACGCGCACCTTCTCCTGCGCGTCCAGGGTTTGCAGGATGCGCTCGCGGCGCAGGCCGGCGTTCAGCACGGCGCCTCCGCGGCGTCGGCATGGCAGGCGGTCACCGTGTGGGCCTGGCGCGCCAGCAGCGCCGCGCCGCGCGCGCCGCCGGCATCGCCGAAGACCGGCGGCAGGATCGGCGGCACGCCAAGGCCGGGAATCAGGTGCGGACGAATCGCGCCCGGCAGGCCGCTGTACAGATGCGGCAGCTGCGACAGGCCGCCGCCCAGCACGATCACATGCGGGTCGTAGGCGAGCACGATGCGCGCCAGCGCCGCGCCCAGCAAGTCGAGGTGCACCTCGAACACCGTCCTGGCCTGGGCGTCGCTGCTGGCGCGCCGCGCCGCCAGTTGTTCGGCGCTGTCGCCCGCACCGCCGCAAATCTGGGCGTGCAGGCCGCGCAGGCCGGTGCCGGAGACATAGCATTCGAGGCAGGCCTCGCGCCCGCAGGCGCAGGGCAGGATCGGCAGGCGGTAGAAGCGCAGCAGGGCCGGGTCGAGCGGCCAGTGGCCCCATTCGCCGGCGGCGCCGTGCAGCCCGCGCACCAGGCGGCCCTCGACGACGTAGCCGGCGCCGGCGCCGGTGCCGAGAATCAGGCCGAAAGCGCTGGGCGCCTGGTCGGCGGCGCCGCCGTGGGCTTCGGACAGGGCGAAGCACTGGCAGTCGTTGCCGAGCGTGACTGGGCGGGCCAGGCGCGCGTGCAGCAGAGGCAGGAGCGTGCGGCCGGTGAGGCAGGGGACGTTGGCGCACAGGTGATAGCCGGTAGCGCTGTCGACGATACCGGGCACACCGACGCCGAGCGGGGCACGGCAGCCCAGCGCGGCATCGGCGTCGAGCACCAGCCCGGCGATGGCGTTCACCAGCGCATGGTAATCGTGCACCGGTGTCGACACGCGCCGGCGGTAGCGTACTTCAAGGCTGGCATCGCAGGCCACCAGTTCGATCTTGGTGCCGCCCAGGTCGATGCCGTAATAGAAGTCAGGCGTTTTCATACGCGTGGATGGTGACGCCTCGCGGTATGGCCGTCCCGGCGGGCGTCCCATAAGCTTGCAGGAAGATTCAGGATCATCATCGTTGACCAGCTCAGAACTTCTGGGTGTACTCCATGTAGAAGAAGCGGTCCGGCATCCCGAAGTTGAGCGGGAAGCTGCGGTTCGAGTTGATGGCCAGCGGCGGCGTCTTGTTGAACGCATTGTTGACCCCGAACTTGATCCGGCTCTTCGGCGCTGGCGTGTAGGCGACGCTGATGTCGTGCAGCGTGTAGGCGGGAATGCGGTTGGCGCTGCCGCCGCCCAGGAAGGGCAGGTATTTTGCCGTCGCCGGGTTGTTGGGATCGCTCTGCGACTGCACCGGGCCCAGGTCATTGCAGACGCTGGCGTAGGCGCTGCCGGTCAGCGTGCAGTTCTCGGTCTGGCTCGAGAAGTAGCGTGCGCCCCAGCGCGCGCTCCAGTTGCCGCGCGCCCAGTCCACGTTGAGGTTCGAACGCAGGCGGTAGTGCGAGCCCGACGACGTGGTGGCCGTGGTGAACACGCCGACCTTGTCCACCGGCGTGGCCGGAGTGTCGATCACTTCGGTGAGGATGGAGTTGTTCAGCTCGATCCCGAACTTGCCCCAGGGCGTGGTCTTCGGCCGGTAGCGCAGGCTGACGTCGACGCCCTTGAAGCGCTCGCCGCCGGGGCCGTTGAGCGCACTGGTGCGCAAATTGGTAACCACGCCATTCGCGTTGCGCTGCAGCCAGCCGTCCGGGCACAGGCGCGGGTCGCCGGGATTCGACAGGCAGTTGAGCACCATCTGGTTCGCGTTGGGTTTGAGGATGCTGTCGCGGAAGATCACGTCCCAGTAATCGACGGTGACATCGAGACCCTTGGCGTAGTGCGGGCTGTACACGAAGCCGAAAGTACGGAAGATGTCGCGCTCCGGGCCGAGCTGCTGGTTGCCGGTGTTCAGCTGCGTTGCCTGGGCTGGAATCGCGGTGCGGGTATCGTAGCCGCCAGCCGGCACGCCGGCCGCCTGGCACTGGGCCTGCTGCGCCGCCGTCAGTTGCGCGTAGCGGTTGCTGGCGACGGTGCCGTTGGTATTGGTGGTGAACGAGCACGGATCGGTCACCGTGATCGCTGAGGTGGCGGTATTCTGGATGATGCCCGACAGGTCGAGGCGATACCCGGTGCTGTAGCTGCCGCGCAGCGCCAGGTCGTCGATCACCTTCCATTTCAAGCCGAACTGCTTGTTGTTGACACTGGCGCCGCTGTCGTACTTCGAATGGCGGAAGGCGACGCTCAGGTCGAGCATCTTGATGAACGGCTTATCCTTCAGCACCGGTACGTAGAACTCGGCATAGGCGTCCTTCGAGCCAAAGCCGCCGTCCGTGTTGCCGCGCGTGCCAGACAGTACGTCGACCTGGTCGTACGCGGCGGAGCGCACCGTGCTGCCATACTCGATGTGCCGTTCGAAGCCGCTGGCGAAGCCGAGCGAGCCGGCCGGCAGTTCGTAAAGGTTCGCCGAGCTCATCTGCACGAAGTAGTCGTGGTCGCGGAAGTCGTTGGTCCAGCCCACCTCGCTCGGGTTCAAGCGGATGTAGTTCAGCATGGCCGGGGTCAGGGTGCCGGCGCCGAGCAGGTTGGCCGGGACGCAGCCGGCGATCACCTGGCCTGGCGTGCCGCACACGATGTTGCCGTTGGCATCCTTGAAGGACGGGCCGAGGGCATTGGTCAGGCGGCTGCTGCTGACCTCGTTCAGGCGGTTGGCATGCTGGCGGGTCGCGCCATATTCCATTCCCGCTTCCCAGTCGAAGTTGCGGTTGGCGAAGCTGAAGTCGCCCGACAGGACCGGCGAGATCGCCGTGGTCTTGGTGTTGGCGACCCGCGTCGCTGCGCCAAGTTCGGTGCCGGCACGCTGGATGCGGCCGACCGGCACGCCGAACGGGTTGTAGTAGCTGTTCGGCGAAATGAAGATGCCGGTGCCGTTGGCCAGGCCGCCCGGGCCGAGGTTCAGGTCATTCGGCGCGGCATCGGAATTGGCGTCGACGTCCATGAACTGCGCGGTCACACGCAGTTTCATGTGATCGGTGAAGCGGTAGGACAGGTCGCCCACGACCGACTTTTGTAGCAGGGGAACCAGCAGGCTGTTGAAGACCTGGTTGTTGTAGCTGTCCGTTGGCCGGTTATAGGTGCGCCAGTTGTTACCGGCCGCGCCAAGCGCCGGATTGTAGGGGGTGTCGTAGGTGATGAAGTTGTTCTTGTTGCCGGTCGGATCGGCCAGGGTACCCGCAGCGCAGCCGCCGGACGCCAGCAGCGCGCCCTTGCACAGCTGGAAGCGGCCGGCCGGCGTGTTGTCGGTGTTGTTGGTGTAGCCCGAGCCCGCTGGCGAACGCTGCCGCGTGAGCGCGTAATCGCTGTTGTGGAGGCCGTCGCCATCGTTGAATTGCAGGGAAATCATCGACGAGAAGCGCTCGCCGCTGTGGCCGGCCGTCAGTTCCACCTTCTTCTGGGCGCCGCCGCCGTGCTGGTAGTCGCCATAGTAGGCGCGCGCCTCGACGCCGTCGAAATGGTCCTTCAGCACCACGTTGATCAGGCCGACCATCGCGTCGGCGCCGTACAGCACCGAGCCGCCATCCTTGAGCACGTCGATGCGCTGAACCGATGCCAGCGGAATTGAACTGAGGTCGACCGAACCGTTCAGGTCCGAGCTGCCGACCCAGCGATGGCCGTTGACCAGCACCAGGGTGCGGCCGAAGCCGATGCCGCGCAGGTTGGCAAAGGAGTTCTGGTCGGCGCCGGCGGTGCGGTTCCGGGCGTCGCCCGACACCGCGAGCGTTTGCAGCACTTCATCCAGCGAGGTCGCGCCGGTCGCCTCGATCTGCACGCGCGTGATGGTCTGGATCGGCACCGACGATTCCATGTCGACGCCCTTGATCTTCGAGCCGGTGATCTCGACCCGCTCGACGGGCGGAGCGGCCTCTTGTGCGAAAGCAGGGATGCCATGCAGGACAGCGAGGACGGCCAGGGCGATGGGTTTGGTGCGGAACATGGCAATCCCGCTGCGTGGGTTCTTCATTACGGTCTCCATTAAGGACATTCTTATCCGATGGAGGTAACGATACCATAAGACTGGCTGGTAGCGTTAACCGTCATGATGATCTTTTGTATTTTTTTTGCACGAGCGCGACGCCCGCCTGCGGCGCCGGCCCCGGCAACTAAATTCCTTCCGGGACCGTGCTTCCGATAAAATATAAATATCGTTAACGGGACTGGCACGAAACAGGATGAAGAAAGCAGGCGTTACACTGGTTGACGTGGCAAAACTGGCGGGCGTCTCGGTCATGAGCGCGTCGCGCACGATGAGCGGCGAAGGCTATGTGTCGGAAGAGACCAGGGCCAAGGTGCAGGCCGCGGCCAAGCAGCTCGGCTACGCGCCCAACGCCGCCGCGCGCCTGATGAAGGGCGGCAAGACCAACGTCATCGGCGTGGTCGTGAACGACCTGACCTCGTCGGTGGTCAATTGCTTTGTCACGGCCCTCAGCGAAGAAGTGCGCAAGGTCGGCATGGACCTGTTCATCTATAACTCGCTGGGCGACATGGGCAGCGGCAATGGCGCGCGTATCAGCCAGATGCTGCATGGGCTGTGGGACGGACTGGTCTATGTGCTGCCGCGCATGACCGACGACTACCTGGAAACGCTGGAGAAAAGCAGCAGCCCCATCGTCCTGATCAACTATTTCCGTCACGAGACCACTTTGCCGGTCGTACGTGGCGATAACGTCAACGGCGCGCACGACGCGGTGCGGCACCTGGTCGACCTCGGCCACCGCCGCATCGGCTTCGTGCGCGGCAATGCCTACACGGGCCAGAGCGACTTGCGCGAGCGCGGCTATATGTCGGCGCTGTCCGATGCCGGCATCGAGCTCGATCCGGCACTGGTCTACCAGGGCGACTTCAGCCAGCAGTCCGGCTTCGATGGAGCGCGCGAGCTCCTGGCGCTGGACGCGCCGCCCACCGCGATTTTCGCCGCCAATGACGGCATGGCGCTCGGGGTGTTGAATGCCATCCGCGAGAAGAACTTGCGGATTCCGGAAGATATCTCCGTGATCGGTTTCGACGATATCCCGACCGCAGCCATGACCCAGCCGCCCTTGACCACCTTGCGCCATCCGTTCGGGGAGATGGCGCAGGCCGCCGTGCAGGAGCTGACACGGCGGATCCAGGGCCAGCCCGGGCGCCGCCAGCGCATCGAATTCCCGAGCGAATTCATCATCCGTGCGTCGACCGGACCGGCGCCTGCGTGCAGCACTTCCAGGCGCAGCCGGCGGCAGCGCGCCTAGTTTTTCTCGACACTCGAACGCTCGCGATCGCGATCCGGAGCTTGCCATTTCCGCTTTTCGCATGATAACGTTCCCATATTGCGATACGGAGACGGCGAATGGGAATGCAATCTGCGAAAAAAAATTGGTGGCTTGCTTGTGTCCTGGCTGGCAGCCTGGTGCCGGCGGCGGCGCTGGCCGGCGACGAGTTCGATGCCATGCGCGAACGCTGGCAAGTCAAGCTGGTGGGTACGGCGGCGCAGGACCGCGGCGACTCCAGCGTGGCGCAGCAATTGCTGTCGCAGTCCGATGCGGCCCAGCGCGCCTTGGACGGCATGGCCCGCGATCCGGACGCCAAGGCCTTGTGGAAGGACCTGGCCCGCTTCGATGATCCTTACCCGATCAAGGCATCGGCCGCCGTCACCGCGAACGCCGCGCGCCTGGAGCAGATGGCGCGCGCCTTTGCCGCGCCCGGCACGCCGTCCTGGCACGATGCCCGCCTTGGCGCCGGGCTGGCGGTCGGGCTCGATTGGCTGGTGCGCCACTACTACACCGCCGGCCGCCACGAGTTCGGCAACTGGTGGGACTGGCAGATCGGCACGCCGCTGCTGCTGCTCAATGTGCTGACCCTGGCCGACGAGGCCGTGCCCGCCGAGCTGCGCCGGCGTACGCTGGAGGCGGTCAACTGGCACGTGCCGGATGCCCGCTACAAGACGCTCGCCGATGGCAAGGTGGACCGGAAGTGGGCCGAGGAGGGCGCCAACCTGCTGGACAAGTCCTTGGTGATGGTCCTGAGCGGCATGCTGGGCAAGGATGGCGAGCGTATCGCGGCAGGGCGCGACGGGCTGGCCCTGACGCTCGATTACGCCACCAGTGGCAACGGCTTCTACCGCGACGGTTCCTTTATCCAGCATGGCCACGTCGCCTACAACGGTGGCTACGGCGCGGTGGCGCTGGCCGACTATGCACGCTTGCTGTATATCCTGGGCGATTCCGAATGGGCCTTGCGCGATCCGCGTGCGCCACGCATCTTCCAGTGGGCGCTCGAAGGCTTCGCCGCGCCGATCATCGACGGCGCCATGCCGGACGCCTTGCGCGGCCGCGGCGTATCCCGGCACGGCCAAACCGACCACAAGGTGGGGCGCGGCATGGCGGCGTCGCTCGCCGTGATCGCGGATCAGGCGCCGCCGGAACAGCGCGCCGCCCTGCGCGCCGCCATCAAGGGCTGGATGCAGCGCGACCGCACGTTCGGCGCGAACTATCTGGGGGGAGCGGACGGCAAGGAGGTCGGCCTGTACGAGCGCGGTCTGTTGCAGCAGATCGCGGCCGACCCCGCCACACGGGCTGCAGCCGAGGAGGAGGGCGCCCGCATCTACGCCTCGATGGACCGTGCCATCCTGCGCGGCCGCGGCTTTGCGGCCGTACTGAGCATGAGCTCGCCGCGCATTTCTTCTTTCGAGGCCGGCAATAGCGAAAACCTGCATCCCTGGTGGAGCGGCATGGGGGTGCTGCAGCTGTACGGCCCCGACCAGGCGCAGTTCGATGGCAATTACTGGGCGACCATCGATCTCCAGCGCCTGCCGGGCACCACCACCGATCATTCGGGCCAGGGCCGGCCGGTCGAGTGGAAGAAATACCCTAATTCCGACACCTGGGTCGGCGGCGCAGCGCTGGGCAAGTACGCGGCACTGGGCATGGTGTTCTCGTTGCGCGACGTGACCGGCTCTGATCTGCATGGACGCAAGGCCTGGTTCCAGCTCGGCGACCGCGTTCTTGCGCTGGGCTCGGGTATCGGCGGCGGGCAGGGGCAGGTCGAGACCATCGTGGAAAACCGCCGTCTGGCGGATCCGGCCGGCGCGCGCCTGCTGGTCAATGGCCAGCCGCTGGGCAACGGCAGCGTGGCAAGCGCGCGTTGGGCGCATCTGCAGGACGACAAGGCCGGCAGCAGCATCGGCTACGTGTTCCCCCAAGCCATGCCGGTCCGCGCCGAACGTTCCGAACGCAGCGGCAGCTGGCGCGACATCAATGGTTTGTCGGGTCCGGCGGGCGTGGTTCGCGACAGCTACCAGGTGCTGGGCATTCCGCAGGGCAGCCCGCGCTACGCCTACCTGCTGCTGCCGAACGCCAGCGTCGAAGCGACGCGCGCCGCCGCCGGCGATCCGGGCCTGCGCATCGAAGCCAATGACGAACATGCCGCGGCCGTGTCCGAGCCCGGCGAGGGCGTGTATGCCGCCGACTTGTGGCAGGCCGGCAGCGCGCCGCGCGGCGGCCGTGACTATGTCTGGAGTTCGGCGCCGGCAGCCGTGGTGGCCAGCGTGGCCGCGGGCCGCCTGCGGCTGGCGATCGCCGAGCCGACCCAGGGCGAGAAAGTGCTGGAAGTGCGGCTCGCGCAGCCGGTGGCCCACGTGGTCAAGCTTGGCGCCGGAGTGACGGTCCTCGCAACGGCGCCGCAACTGCGGCTACGCATCGACACCGCCGGCGCCGCCGGTGCGAGTTTCAACGCCGAATTCATCCTGCCCTAACCATCAACTGAAGAGATATCGTGAATCTTCCCCACCGTTTCAGTTCCTCGCTTCGCTCCGCGCTGCTGTGCTGCGGCATGGCTGCGACTGCCCCCGCCCTGGCGCAAGACGTCGCCAAGGCCCAGCATGGCGCCATCGGCATTGTCGAGGACAACAAACCGGCCCCGCACACCAGCCATCCCGATGCACAGTGGTTCCCGCAGGCCGGCTTCGGCATGTTCATCCACTGGGGCCTGACCAGCGTGTTCGATACGCGCGACCAACGGGTCGGCGACCTGTCCTGGGCCATGATCGTCGGCGCCTGGAAGAACAAGTCCTTCACCGATCCCAAGGAGCAGGCGCGCATCATCCGCGAGGCCGACTGGAACTTCGACGGCAAGCCACCGTCGATCACGCCCAACAAGTACTGGGAAGTTGCCAAGGACTTCAATCCCCAGCACTATGATCCGGAAAAATGGATGGCCGCGGCCCAGGCCGCCGGCATGCAGTACGTGGTGCTGACCACCCGGCACCATGACGGCTTCGCGCTGTGGCCCAGCGCCTACGGCGGATTCAATACCAAAAACTATATGGGTGGGCGCGATCTGGTGCGGCCTTTTGTCGATGCGGCCCGCAAGTATGGCCTCAAGGTCGGGCTTTACTATTCGCCGCCGAACTGGCATTTCGACCGCGACTACATGAACTTCATGTATTACGGCACGGCGCGCATGAATCCCTGGCTTCCGGAACTGGACGCCGACCTCAAGCCGCGCACCGTGTTCAAGACAAACGAAGAGAAGGCCAGGCACCTGGCCGAGTACAACGCCGTGGTCAAGGGCCAGGTCGAGGAACTGCTCACGCGTTACGGGAAGATCGATATGTTGTGGTTCGACGGCGCGATTCCCGCGCCCGAGGGCGACGCTCCGCGCTTGACGCAGGCGCGGGTGCGCGAGCTGCAGCCGGGCATCGTGCTGTCGCCGCGCTACTTTCATGATGGCGACTTCGCCACTTTCGAAGGCCCGGTATTGAAGACCGGCAAGGTCTCGCGCGGGCAATGGGCCGAATGGTGCACGACCTGGACCCAGGGCTGGAGTTACACCAAAACGCCGTTCTACTCGGCCGGCTTCGAACTCGCCAACCTTGCGCTTGCCCGCTCGCTGAACATCAACCTGTTGCTAAATGTCGGTCCCGACGCGAATGGCGAGCTGGCCCCGGAGGCCTACACCAAACTGGCCGAGGTGGCCGCGTGGATGAAACTGAACCGCGCCGCTGTGCAAGCCGCTGCGCTGCCGGAAAGCGAAAAGGCTTCGGTGCCGGCCACGGCGTCCGGCCGCCAGCGCTTCCTGTTCGCGGTGCCTGCGTTCACGAAAAAGGAGCGGGCGTTTGACGAGGACTTGATTGCGCCAAGCGACACGGATCTGGTGCTGCAAGGCCTGGCGGCCGCGCCCGCCACAGTGACCCTGCTTGGCGACGGCAAGCCAGTGCAGAGCGAGTTCGCGAACGGCAAGCTCACCGTGCGCCTGCCGGCTGCGCGCCGCACCAGGCTGCCTGACGTAGTGGCGGTGCAGCTGCGCTAATCAGCTGCCGCGGAAGACGATGGTCTTGTTGCCGTCCACGAAAACGCGGCGCTCGATGTGGAACTTGACCGCGGCGGCGAGTGCCAGGCACTCGTTGTCGCGGCCCACGCGCACCAGTTGCTCGGGCTTGTAGTTGTGGTCGACGCGTGCCACCACCTGCTCGATGATCGGACCTTCGTCCAGGTCAGGCGTGGCGTAGTGGGCCGTCGCGCCGATCAGCTTGACGCCACGGTCGTAGGCCTGGTGGTAAGGCTTGGCGCCTTTGAAACCGGGCAGGAAGGAGTGGTGGATGTTGATGCAGCGTCCCGCCAGCGTGCGTGACAGCTCGTCCGACAGGATCTGCATGTAGCGCGCCAGGACCACCAGTTCGGAGCCGGTTTCGTCGAGGATTTCGAGCAGGCGCTCTTCCTGTCGCCGCTTGCTCTCCGTGTCCACCGGCAGGTGCACGAAGCGGATGCCCTCACGCTCGACCATCGGGCGCAGGTCCTGGTGGTTCGACACCACCGCCGTGACCGCCATGTTCAGTTCACCGTTGCGGCGGCGGTACAGCAGGTCGTCCAGGCAGTGGTCGGTCTTCGACACCATGATCACCGTCCGCACCGGCTCGGCGGGATCGTAGATCGCCCACTCCATCTCCAGGCGGCCAGCCACTTCGGTCTGGAATTGCGCGCGAATGAGGTCGACGCCCATGTCGGCGGACATCGGCCGGAACACGGCGCGCATGAAAAAGCGCTGCGTCGAATCGTCGTCAAACTGCTCCAGCGCGCAGATATAGCAATCGCGCTGTGCGAGAAAACCGGACACCGCCGCGACGATGCCGATGGCGGCTTTGCAGCTGGCGGTGAGGATGTACTGTTTTTGCGAAGGGTAAAGCGGGTCGGTGGTGCTCATGCTGGATCTTTGTGGCTGAGTGCGTCACAGCAAGGTTACCACGGCATTGGAATTGCGCGCTTCCTTTTGTTTTGCCAGCTACCCAGTCCGTCGTCCCGGCGCAGGCCGGGACGACGACGGCAAAAATCAGCGTTCAGGCTTCGAAGTGCGCCCGTTCGACCTGGTCCGGGGGCAGGCCGTCCCGCGTTGCGAGCAGTTCGAAATCGAAGTCGATCGCGAAGTAGGGTGCCTCGAGTTCCTGGACGCGCAGGGCGGCCGAGTCGTCCACCCGCTTCATCGGCGGCACCAGACCCTCGCGGGTGGCGAAGGCGAAGTCGTCCCACAGGTAGGGATCGCCGTCGATGTTGATCTGCGTGGTCAGTTTGCGGTGCCCCGGCGCGGTAACGAAGAAGTGGATGTGGGCCGGCCGGGTGCCGTGACGGCCCAGCAGCTTCAACAATTTGTCGGTCGAGCCGCCAGGCGGCACGCTGTAGCCCACCGGGACCTTGCTGCGGAAGCGGTAGCGGCCATCGGCGTCGGTGCGGATCGAGCGGCGCAGGTTGTACCGGCTCTGGCTCGGGTCGAAGAAGGAATAGCCGCCCAGGTGGTTGGCGTGCCAGACTTCGACCAGCGCGCCGGCGACGGGTTTGCCGTCGGCGCCGCGGACCTGGCCCTGCATGAACAGGACTTCGCCCGGTTGCTCGTCCTGGTCAAGGCGCGCACTGCCCAGCGATTCGGGAGCGCCGGCCACGTACAGCGGGCCCTCGATCGTGCGCGGCGTGCCACCGGCGACGCCGGCGCGCGCTTCGGCCTCGTCCAGGCGCAGGTCGAGGAAGTGCTCGAAGCCCAGGCCGGCCGCGATCAGCCCCCATTCGCCGTTGCGGCCGGCTTCGGTCAGGTAGCCGACCGCGCTCCAGAATTCGTCTGGCTGGATGTCCATGTCCTCGATGGTGGCGAACAGGTCGCGCACGATCCGGTTGACGATGGCCTGTACGCGCGGATTGCCGCTGGCGGTCTCGGTGCTTTCGATCTTGTCCAGCAGTGCTGCGATGGATTGCTTGTTCATGTCTGTCTCCTTGTTGGTAAACGTGGTTGTAGCCAGGCTCACAGCGCCCGGAACAGGGGACTGCGCGTGGCCTGCCCGGCGTCGGCCGCCGACAGGAATTTCTCGGTGAAGATGTCTTTTTCGAACAGGCGGCCTTGCATCAGGGCCGCGATGCTGGCCTCGATCATCGGCGGCGGTCCGCACAGGTAGGCGCGCCAGCCGCGGAAGTCCTGCCCGAAGCGCCGCGCCGCCAGTTCATGGACGAAGCCGCGCTCCCCGGTCCACGGCGAATCCTGGGCTTCGCTCGACAGCACCGGCAGGTATTCGAAATTCGCATGACGCTCGGCCAGCGCCTCGAATTCGTCCCGGTAATACAACTCGTCGAGCGTGCGCGCCCCCTGGACC
Organism: Massilia terrae; assembly: GCF_024753145.1. Taxonomy (GTDB): domain Bacteria; phylum Pseudomonadota; class Gammaproteobacteria; order Burkholderiales; family Burkholderiaceae_D; genus Telluria; species Telluria terrae. Next base: position 866,577 of record NZ_JANUGU010000001.1, read on the forward strand.
AGCCGGATCGGCCGGGGATCGCCCGATTCGAGCAGGTCCAGCACCATCGAGCGCGGGCTGGACAAGCCCGAGCCACCGGCGATGAAGATCAGCGGACGCGGATCGCTCTTGCGCACGAAGAAGCGGCCGAGCGGACCGGACAGCATCACCTGTTCGCCGACCGCCAGCTGGCCGTGGACGTAGGAAGTGACTTTGCCGCCCGGTACCAGCCGAATGTTCAGCTCGATTTCGCGCGACGACGGCGCCGAGGCGATCGAGAAGGCGCGCGGTGTCGCCTCGCCGGCCAGCCACAGGTTGACGTACTGGCCGGGCTGGAAGCGCAGCGCGTCGCCGTGCTCGATCTCGAGGAACACGCCCTTGATGGTCGGGGTGAGGGTCTCGATGCGTGACACGCGGGCGTGATAGTCCAGCAGCGGCAAGCACTGCGCGTCCGGGTCCGGGTCGATATCGGCTTCGATGGTCAGGTCGGACTGCATCGTGGCGCAGCATGCCAGGCATTTACCCTCGTCGCGCTCGAAGTCCATGAGGGCGAAAGGCGAGGCGGCGCCGTGCTCGAGTTCGCCGTCGCTGGCCTGCACCTTGCACGTGCCGCACAGCCCGTGGCCGCAGGCATGGGGCAGCCACACGCCGGCCCGCAGGCAAGCATCCAGGATGGTCTGCCCCTCGGCCACGTCGATGGTCTGGCCCAGCGGCTCGATTGTCAGTTGGTAGCACATGGCGTCCTCCCTTCAGTTGCCGCTGGCGCCAATGCCCCCAAGGCCCGGTGTCTGCAGGCGCAGCACGGACTTGTGGCCGAGGCCATTCGCGCCCAGGCTGGCCTGCAGGTCGGGCTGGAACGGTTCGCCCGAGCGCAGCCAGCGCGCCGCGGTCCAGTCGATCGACTGTCCTTCCGGATGTGCGGCCAGCAGCGGCGCCAGCACCTCGCTCACCAGGGTGGCGAAGGGCATGTCGGGCGGTAACGGCAGGGTGAATGGGCTGCAGAACAGCATGTGGCGATCCCAGCCGAAATACACGAGCTGGTTGCCGTGGAAGTTCTCCACGCGGTCGCGGACCTCGCCCTGGTAGCCCGGGGCTAATGCGATGACTGGCATGATGGTCTCCTTTTCCGCTCAGGCGGCGTCATGGTTGTTGCTGGTCCAGCGCTCCCAGTTGGCGCGGTCGGCCGAGTCGGCGTAGTCGCCGCGGTCCTCGGGCTTCAGGTGGTACCAGTCGAGCACTTCAGGCAAGGTCGCGCCGCCGCAATTGCCCTGGAAGATCTGGTGCACCGGCAGCCAGGCCTGCACATATTTTTCCGGCTCGCCCGTGAAGATGTCGCAGCAGCCGTCCGAGCAGAAGTGGTAACGCTCGCCCTTGTGCTGAACTTCGCGGTAGCAGATCTGGGTCGGGTCGCCCGGTTCCGGGAAGGCCATCGGGATCTGGCAGATCTGGCACAGCATCGGCAGGCCCGGATTGCTCCAGCGCTTGCCGGCCTTGTGCTGTTCCTGCCAGTAGCGCAGCCGCGGCAGGTGGTATTGCTCGAAGCTGTCCGGATACTGCTCTTTCAGCCACTGCAGCTCGCTTTCCTCCGGCACCCAGGTGTGGATCGCCGCGGCATGGTTGAAGTTGTAGAAGATCGACCAGGCGATGTGGGACAGGTGATCCTTTTCCTGCGCGGCCTGCTCGTGGTACTTGGGCATGCGCACGCCGTAGCGGGCCAGGTCGGCGAACAGGGCGCCGCCGTTCTGTTCGAAATAGATCTCCCACGCTTCCTTCCAGCTAATCACGCGCTTGGGCAGCATATAGTCCATCATCATCGCCACCAGCGTGAGCAGGCGGTAGCCGCGCCAGAACCATTTGTCGACCCATTTCTGGATGATGGGCAGGTTGGCCGGATCCTGCTCCAGCATGAATTTGACCACTTCAAGGCCGAGCGTCATGTGGCGCGATTCGTCCGACTGCGCCGAGAAGCCGAAGGTCACGGTCGCCATGTCGCCATTGAAGGCGGCGCCGGACATGAAGGGCATGAACAGCAGGTTGGTCAGCACATATTCGAAGGAGAAGGAAATGGCGGTGATGAACTCGAACGGTCCGGCCGTCATCGCGTCCTCGAAATAGGACTTGGGCACCGACAAGTACCACAGGCGGTCGTGCATGTGGCGCCAGTCGGCGAAGCCGTTGAAGAAGCGGTTGTACTGGCTGATGGTGTGGATCTGGGTCTGGCAGTGGCGCAGCTCGTCCACCGACTGCATCTGGCAGGCCACGCGGGCCCCGGCGCCGCGCAGGTTGCGCCCGGCCATGGCGAAGCCGCGGTGGGCCGCGTATTCCAGCGGCGAGACGCCGGTCAGGAACAGCTTGAGCGCGTTCACGTAGCGGGCGTCGGTCACATGCAGCTGGCCATTGTTCTGCTGGAAGGCGTCGATGATGGCGTACAGCTTGCGTTCCTTCTCGGACTGGAACTTCCAGTACGCGTCCATCGTCATGCGGAACGGATCTTCCCAGCCGTCCCAGTCGTGAATGACGATGCCTTCGAAGCGGTCCTGGGGAAAGACCTTGTCCATCGGGTGGTAGGTGGTGTCCCAGCCGAGGTCGCGGGTGAGCAGGGCGTACTTGTCGCGGATCGACATTTTCTGCGCCGGCGCCTGCTTGGGCGATTGCGTGGTTGCGGTATTCATGGTGTCTCCTTGTATATGTGTTAGCCCCAGGCCAGCACGAACTGGTCGTCGGTTTCTTCGATGTTGCCGGCCAGCGAAATCAGTCCCAGCTGCAGCTCCTGCACCTCCCAGCGCCGGCCGATCAGGTCTTCGACGGTGGCGCGGTTGATTTCAAGGCGGCGCGGCGCATCGATCTTCACCATGGCGGGATAGCGGTGCACGGTCGCGCGCGGGTTGTCGGCCTCGATGGCTTCGATGACGGAGCGCATGTCCTCGTTGGCCTGCAGGGCGATGAAGACCAGTTGTTCGCTCACGATGGCGCTCCTTGCCGGGTCAGGCCGAGGCCGGCCAGGCGTTGTTCCAGCGGTGCGGCGACGGCCGCGAGCACGTCGCCGCCGTCGTCGCCGAACAGGCGCTGCGCGACCGGTTCCAGCGCCGCTTCGAAGCGGTCGAGCCAGCCGAAGGCGAAGCTGCCCAGCACGGCCGCATTCGCGGCGCTTTCCTGGGCGGCGGTCTTCACCACGGCATCGACCCAGCGGCTGGTTTCGCCGAACCATGTGCGCATGAAATCGGTGGCGAGCCCATAGGTGGGACCATGGCCGATGGCCAGCTGGGCGTCGAGCTTCTGGTAGAACAGCGGATACACAAGGCCGTCGAAGACCAGGTTCTGTGCCACGAACAATTCGAACCAGTCCTGGCGCACCAGCAGGTCTTCCGTCGCGTGGCGCACCCCTTGCCAGGCCGGGTCGTCGAGCCAGGCAGTCCTTGCCGTGTCGACGGCTGGCTTGCCGCCGATGAGCAGGCCGATACGGGTCAGGTACTGGGCAAGCGCCAGCCGGTCCATGGTCTGGAACATGGCCGCTTCGGTGATCGCGGAACCGTAGCCGTACGCGGTGACGTAGGCATTGTTCATATTGGCGGCCCATTCCGCGTGGCGCAGCACGACCAGGGTGGTCACCAGTATGTCCCGGGTCGCGGCCGGCATGACGGCAAGCAAGCCGCGCTGCTCGATGAACTCCAGGTTCTTTTCCATCGACTCCTGCTGGCGGGCGCGATTGTTCACCCAGGTGCCGTAGTAGAACTGGCGCGGGTCCTTCAGCGCGTGCCAGTCGGCCATCTTCACGGCCGTGCGGCGGCTGTCGTACAGCTCGTACTCGGGTTGCCACAAGGGGCGATAGTGGAAACTGGTGTCCGGCTGCAGGTCGTACATCGCTTCCTGGTAGCGCGTGGCCGGCTTGTCCGGACCGATGCGGCGGGCGATGTTGGCGAAGGTCTGCCGCAGCGGCGTGATGCCGTCGGTCCGTATGTCGATTTGCATGGCTTGTCTCCTGGTGGTGTTAATCGTGGGGGCGTTCGCCGGGCACGCTGTCGTGCCAGTGGCGTCGCTCGTGGTCGCGCTGGGCGGCGGGGATGTCCGGCAGTTCGAATGCGCGCTGCTTGCGCCGGAATGCCTCGTACTGTGCCGGACGCATCGTCAGCTCCACGCACAGGCCCGGGTCGCCGATCGAAAATTCGAACTGGATCCAGCCGGCCTCGCGTGCAGTCACGCGCACGAATCGGCTGGGCATGTCGGGCAATGGTTTCATGTCTCCTCCTGTTTTCTGTTGCCGCAACAGAGACATAGCAACCGGCGTGCCAGCAGCCCGAATGCCTGCGCTTACGAGGGAAAGCCGGCCCGCAGAAGGGGCGGTGCGCGGCGCCCGCTTGACGATTTCATGAAGCGCCGGGCGGCGGTTTCAGCAAATGCCCAGGCAAGAAGAGGAAAGATGTTGCGGCGATGAGACGTGGCGGTCCCCGGCGCTGCTCGCGCGGGACCGGGCGGGGAGGCTTACTTCAGGCCTTTCAGCTTGTCGAGACGGTAGGCGAGCTGGGGCCGGGTGATGCCCAGCAATCGCGCCGCCTGGGTAACGTTGCCTTCGGCCTTGGCCATGGCCGTGTGGATCAGGCGCGCTTCGAACTGGTCCAGCTTGAATTCCTCGCTGAGCAATTGCTCGCACAACGTATCCGGGCCGGCGCCCGGTTCATGGGGGGACGGCGTGTACAGGTGGCCGGAGGGCGCGATCGCCTTCATGCCGCCGGGTTCGGCCAGATTCGGGAACAGCGTGTGCACGTCGATCATCTGCTTGCTGTCGGTGAGGATCACGCTACGCTCGATCATGTTCTCCAGTTCGCGGATATTGCCCGGCCACGGGTACAGCATCATGGCTTCCATGGCCTTGTCCGAGACCCCGAGGATGCGCTTGCCGTACAGCGTGTTGTACTTGCCGATGAAGTGTTCGGTGAGCAGGCCGATATCCTCGCTGCGCGCGCGCAGCGGCGGAATATGGACCGGATAGACGTTGAGGCGGTAGTACAGGTCGGCCCTGAATTTTCCGCTTGCCACCGCCTGCTTCAGGTCCTCGTTGGTCGCGGCCACGATGCGCACGTCGATCGCATAGCTGTGGCTGCCGCCGACGCGCTCCAGTTCGCCTTCCTGCAGCACACGCAGCAGCGACGCTTGCGCGCGCGCCGACAGTTCCACCACCTCGTCCAGGAAGATGGTGCCATGATTGGCACGCTCGAATTTGCCGGGCCGGCTGACGGTGGCGCCCGTGTAAGCGCCTTTCTCGACGCCGAACAGTTCCGCTTCGATCAGGTCGGGCGGAATGGATGCGCAATTGACCGCCACGAAGGGCTGCCCGGCGCGCGGCGAACTGGCGTGCAGGCCGCGTGCGAACACTTCCTTGCCCACGCCCGTCTCTCCCAGCAGCAGCACATTGGCCTTGCTGGCGGCGGCGCGCCGCACCAGGTGGCTGGCTTCGCGGAAGGCGCGCGAACGGCCCACCGAATTGGCCAGCGTGTCCTGCTCGCCGGCGCGCAGCGCTTCGCGCAGCTCGCCGACTTCACTCTGCAGGGCGAACAGCTCTTCGGCCATCGAGTCGCGCAGCAGCAGCCGCTCGGTCTCGGCGTGGTCATCCCATTCCTCGGCCGGCTTGCCGACGATTTCGCAGTGCGCGGCGCCACAGCCGAGACACGCCACTTCCTTGTAGATGATGGGGCGCCCGATGAAGTAGGTGGTGTAGCCGCTCGCGTAGCCGAGCAAGCTCCAGCACACCGGCTCGGTACTGATTTCGTGGTGCTGCCGATACACCTGGGCCTCGAAGGAATTGCGCCACTCGAAGCGGCCGAAGAAGCTGCCCTTGGCGAGATCGAAGTCCAGTTCCAGCGGCCGCACATGGACCAGGCCGCGGATGCCATGCAATTGCGGGCCCACCATGAACGCCTGTTCGGCCGGCAGGTCGGGGCGCAGCTTGCGCGCCAGCTCCGCGTCGCGCAGCCCGGTCTGGTAGCCGAAGCGCAGCAGCAGGGCGCGCGCACGCTGCGCGCCGATGCTCTCGACCAGTTCGTCGCGCAGCACGCCCCATGCGGCCGCCTGGTTGAGCGTCACGCGCTGCTCGTACAGCCAGATGGCGCCCTGATCGGGATCGAAACGGATCTGCGCGAGCAGATCCTCGTTGGACGGCAACTGCGGGTTTTCCACGACGACGTCTCCTGCATGGATATCGATATTCTCAGGGAATAGTGCCACAGTTTCCGCGCGCAAGTTCTTCATCATTTGATGATGCCCGCTTCATCAAATGATGAGGGATTGCGGTGCCGGCGCGCGCCCCCTCCTTGTGCTTGCGGACATGGCATGTTCGTTGCGTCAGGCTTCGTCGCCGCAACAACACAACAAAGGAGACGAGATGAAGCGAGCAAGCATGTTGGTATTGGCCCTGGCATCCGCGTGGGGCAGCGCCGGCGCCACGGAAAACGGTGGCCTCGGCATTTATCCGGATGGGCTGGAGAATTTCATGTCCGGGGCATTGCCGCCGCCGGGCGTGTACGGGATCGTGTATGCGGGCAGCCTGCGCTACGACTCGGTGCGCGATGGCGCCGGCAATGCGGTGGCGATCCCCAATTTTGGCGTGCGGGTGAACGTGATCGCGCCGCGCCTGGTCTGGGTCAGCCACCAATCGCTGTTGGGCGGACAGCTGGCCTTCCATGTGGTGGCGCCGCTGGTGGACGTCGACATGCATGCGGGCGCGGGCCGATGGAAGAGCCAGGGACTGGGCGACATGACCATCGGTGCCGCGCTGGGCTACCATGCATCCGACAGCCTTCACTACCTGGCGGCACTGGACGTGGTCGCGCCGACCGGTGATTACAAGCCGACCGATCCATCGAGCGCTGGCAAGAATTATTGGACGGTGCAGCCGGTATTCGCGCTGAGCCAAGTGCAGGCGCGCGGCTGGAACGTCGACCTCAAGGCAATCTATGACCTGAACGGGACCAACCACCAGACCGGCACCCGCTCAGGGCAGGCGCTGCATGCCGATTATGCGCTTGGCTGGGGTTGCGGAAACGGCTGGGTGGTGGGCGTCGGCGGCCATGTGTACCGCCAGGTCGGCGCCGATTCCGGCCCCGGCGCAGCGGGGAAGGCGCGTGCATTCGCGCTCGGTCCCGCGCTGAAATACGACAGCGGACGCGGCTGGTTCCTGACGGCCAAGCTGCAGCGGGAGTTCGACGTGCGCAACCGGCCGCGCGGTGAGCAGGCCTACGTGAAGGCCGTATTGCCCTTGTAGGCCAGCTCGCGGTATCGCCCCTGCAACGGCAGGCGGCGATACGAGTCACTTCGGCCGGACCGTCAAGCCATATTCCGGCACGAGTGTCGCGTGCTTCAGCTTCGCGAGCTGGCCGTTCTCGAACTGCGGCGCCACCGTGGGATCGAAATATACTTTTGCATCCTCGCGCAGCGGCAGCACGGTCAGCATCAAGGGCGTGCCGAGTTTGCCGGCATAGCGTTTCAGGCCGATGCGCCAGGTCTTGCCGTTGAAATAGTCGTCGTCCAGCATCTCCGCGCCGGCGAACAGGCGCGCGACGTCGCCTTGGTAGTCGATGTCGAGGAAGACGTCGGAGACGTGATCCAGCACGCCCGCCGGAAGTGCGATGGACCAGGCGGCGGAGGCGCCGAAGGCTTCCGGGCGCGGAATGGTGGAGGGCGTTTTCGATGGCGGCATCTTGTCCGCGGGACGCAGCAATTTGACGTCGGCGCCAAGCGTGACCGGCTGCGCGGACGCCACATAAGTCTGGAATATTCCATCCTGGCCCGACGGCGCGAGCGCGAGCGATCCGCCCAGGGCCTTGGGCGGCTTCGGATAGATGCCAAAGCGGAAGGCCGGACTGGTCTGGCGCAGCTCGATTGCGCCGTCAACGCCTTCGAACACGTGCGCCTCGCTCGCGACGAGGTAGTCACGGCGGCCCAGCGAGACACGCGTCAAGTGCTCGGCCTGCGCCTGCGTCAACAGGACAAAGCGGGCAGTCCGGTGCTCGCCGCCATCAACGGTCACGACCTGGCCGGGGCTCGGCCTGACGATCTTGCCGCCATCGAAGACGAACTCGGCGGGAATCTGGCCGGTCTGCATGAAGACGTAGAGCTCGCCCTGATCATCGCGGATCCGCGTCACGGGCTGCGCGGTCGCCCACGCGAGGCTGACGCCGGACAGGTCGAAGCGCAGCGGCCAGATGAAGGCGTCGCCCTGGTTGACGGTGATGCCGTGCGATGGCAAGGTCAAGGTTTCACCAGCCATTTTCACCGTGAAGCGGACGTCCCGGTGCTCCGCCATGTCGTACTGGCGAACGTAGTTGTTCACGAACAGGAATCCGGACTTGCCGTCGCCGCGCACCGACCAGCGCAGGGTCGCCATATCCGCGGCGTTTTTCGCTTGCACATCGGGAGCGAACACCTCGGTCGGCGCGAGACGGTCGCCGAAGGACTGGATAAAGTAGTGGAGCGGCTTCAGGCGATTCAACACAGGCCGCGCATCGCCATACTCGCCCAGCGGCGCCTGGAAATCGTAATTCAGTTTCGGCAGGTCGTTTGGCGCGCCGAGGGTGGTTGTTTCTTCACGCGATGGATAGCCGGCGGGATTCTGCCCACCGTGGAACATGTAGTAGCCCAGCAGATTGACGCCCGAGCCCATCTTGGTGATGGCCATGTCGGCGATATCGTCCGGCGACACCAGCGGACGGCGGCGGTACATGGCCGGCACGCCCGCGCCATATTCCGCGCCGAAGAAAGGCGTGATGTCCTGGTCGCGCGCGGCATCGCCCACCTTTGAATTGCCGCCTTGTGCGCCGAGGCCCTTTTCGTCGCGCACGCCGAACTGGAACATATAGCTGGACTTCGGCGGCAGCGCGCTCAGCAGCTCGGACCACGGTTCGTCGACGTAGGTGCCGAACACCGGGATCACCTCACCGCGCGGAAAGATGGTGCGGTCCCATCCGGTCACCGTGTAGAGGGGGGTGTCGAGCCCATCCTTCAACGCCATCGCCTTCAGGACGGCGATATGCTCGCGGCCCTGGCCGGCGCCGGTGCGGTTGTATTCGTTCTCGATCTGCACGCCGATGACCGGGCCGCCGTCCTTCCACAGCAGCCCGCGCGCCTGCGCAGCGATCTCCTTGAAGAAGCCGTCGACCGTGGCGAGGTAAAGCGGGTCATTGCGCCGCGTCGGCATGGAGTCGACCACCCAGTCGGGAATGCCGCCATAGCGCACCTCCGCATGCGCCCATGGCCCGATCCGCAGAAAGACATACAGCCCATGTTTTTGCGCCAGTTGAACGAAGCGGCGCAGATCGCGGTTGCCGGACCAGCCCGATGCGCCCGGCTTTTCCTGATGGTGCTGCCAGATGATGTAGGTCGAGACGACATTGACGCCGGCCGCCTTCATTTTCAGCAGCTCTGCTTCCCAGTCGGCGGCCGGATAGCGGCTGTAATGAAATTCGCCCATGACCGGAATGACCGGCTTGCCGTTGATTTCGATGAAGCGGCTGTTGACGGTCAGCGTGGCGCCGCCGGGCGCGGTGTGGCTGCCCATCTTGAGTTCGCCCGCCCGCGGCGCGGCTGGCCTCGTATCGGCCCGGATAGTCAATTCTTCGGCGCTGCCATGCGCGGCAAGGAACATCAACGGTGCCAGCAAGAGCGGCAGCAAGGAGGTCGTCACTGTGATATCCCATCGGAAAGGTTGGGATCGATAAGATAACCGCTCCGGCATGAGAATGGGCCGGTGAGGGCGGCGATGCTGCGATCACATTTTCGGATCGAGCGATACCGTTTCCGGTATGTGGCTTATTGCCGCAGCAAGCCGACGAACTGCGCGAGGTCTTTGTCCGCCACGTCGGATACCGCCGAATAATTCATGCCGCCGGCGCTCCAGCGTACCAGGCGATAGCCCTGCACCCGCGTCGATTGCGGGGTCTCGGGAAACTCCGTCCCCGGCCAGATGTACAGGTTGATCGGGTGGCGGTAGCGCCGGTAGACCAGCACCGCGACATCGTGCTGTTCCAGATAGTCGAGGCGTCCGCCAATCAGCGGGAAACCTTGCTGCGCCAGGTCGACCACCGGCGGAGCAAAGTTCAGCTTACCGATGAACCATGGCTTGACGGTATGCTGGTCGGTCGAAGCGACGTCGGTCAGGTGGTCCACCTGCAAGGAACGGACGTGATTCTCCACCAGTTCCTCGGTCAGGCGCTGCTGGGCTGAAGGGACGGCGCGGTACTCGCTGACGCCCCATGCGAGCGCCAGCAGGACCGCGAGGGCGGCCGCCGCCTGGGCCCACCAGGCCTGGCGCGACGCCGGGCGCGGGCGTGGCGAGCGTTCGGCCGGCAAGCCTGCGAGAATGCGCGAACGCAGTGCCGCCGGCGCCTCGATGTAGGCCGCTCCGCTGCGGACCCGCATGCCGGCCTGGCGCTGGGCTTCGACTTCTTGCCGGCAGGCGAGGCAGGTCTCGAGATGACGCTCGACTGCGAGGGCGTCGACAATGCCCAGTTCCTGGTCTATATAAGCGGGCAAGAGTTGCTGGACTTCACTATGCTCCATCATTCCCCCCGAGTGTGGCGCCGAGGCTCCTGGCGAGCAGCTTGCGGCCACGTCCTAGCCGTGACATGACGGTTCCGATCGGAATCCCGACAATCGCGGCAATTTCCTTGTACGACAGATCTTCCAGTTCACGCATGACGACGACCTCGCGAAATTCCAAGGGCAGGGCGGCGAGCGCCTGGTGCACCACCCGGTCGCAATCCTGTCGCATCAGCAGCGCCTCGGGCGTCGCACGGGCTTGTTCCGGCCAGGCGTCGCCAGACGGGTCGAGGCTGTGGAGCGTTTCGTCGAACTCGGTCTGGGACGCGGCGCCATTGACCCTGCACCAGCTGTAAAAGGTGTTGCGGACGATGCGCAGCAGCCAGACTCGTCCGTCGTCGCCGTGGAAGCCCGCGAAATACTTGTAGGCGCGCATCGCGGCCTCCTGCACCACATCCTGCGCGTCGTCGCGGTTGTGGGTCAGCCAGCAGGCCAGATTGAAGGCCGAATCCAGGTGCGGCAGGATCAATTCCCGGAATCGTGCTTCAAGGATCGAGGTGGCCATGGATAGAATTCCGCTTGTCATCCCATCAAGACTGCTGCGCCTGTGATTTTATTCCCGATTGCGGACAGTTCGGGAATAAGTCCGCGCCGATCCCGGTATACCCCGTCACCGATGTTCAAGGCGACTGGAGGAGGCGAAGATGAAACACACGATCAAGCGGCGCGATTTCCTCAAGATGGCGGGGCTGGGCGGCATTGTCTATGCGTCCGGCCTGGCCGGCTGGGCGCGGGCGGGCACGCCTGCCGAGGACTTTTATTTCGTGCAGATGTCGGATGCGCACTGGGGCTTCGAAGGCCCGCCCAATCCGGACGCGCGCGGCACCTTGCCCAAGGCTGTGGCGGCGGTGAACAGCCTGGAGCCGCCGCCGGACTTCATCGTCTTCACCGGCGACCTGACCCACACCACCGACGATCCGGCCGAGCGCCGCAAGCGGCTGCGCGAGTTCAAGGGCATCATCGGCGGCCTGCGCGTCAAGGACGTGCATTTCATGCCCGGCGAGCATGACGCCTCGCTCGACAAGGGGGCGGCCTTCCAGGAGTTTTTTGGCGACACGCACTATACCTTCGACCACAAGGGCGTGCATTTCATCGTGCTCGACAATGTCTCCGACCCGGCGGGGAAAATCGGTGATGCCCAGCTGGCCTGGCTGTCCTCGGACCTGGCCAAGACGGGAGCGGACGTGCCGATCGTCGTGTTCACGCATCGGCCGCTGTTCGACCTGTATCCGCAATGGGATTGGGCGACCCGCGATGGCGCGGCTGCCGTCGCGCTCTTGATGCCCCATCCGAACGTGACGGTCTTCTACGGTCATATTCACCAGGAAAACCACCACCTGACCGGCCATATCGCCCACCACGCGGCGCGCTCGCTGATCTACCCCTTGCCAGCGCCCGGTTCACAGCCCAAGCGCCTGCCGGTGCCCTGGGATGCCGCGCACCCGTATCGCGGACTCGGCTTTCGGGAAACCGGGGTGGAGCAAGCGGGCCGCGACTTCGAGCTGCAGGAGTTCCCGGTCCAGCGAGGCGCATCGTGAAGTCCAGCCCGCAGCGGCGCCTGCTGTTGCTCGGAGCACTGGCCATCATGGTCCCGGCAAGGGCGAGGCGGCAACAGGAGCAGGTGATCCGGGTGCGCGCCCGGAGGTTCGTCTTCGATCCGTCCGAAATCCGGTTGGCGCGTGGCGTGCCGGTCACCTTCGAATTCACCTCGCTGGACGTGCCGATGGGATTCAACTTGCCCGATTTCAACGTCCGGAGCGACATCATGCCCGGCGCCACCACGAGTTTGCGGTTCACACCCGACAAGGCCGGCGAATTTTCATTTCATTGCGACATTTTCTGCGGATCGGGCCACGAGACGATGGCCGGTACGCTCATCGTCAGCTAGCATCTCCACCAGCGGGCATTATGCAATATCTTGCATAATGCCCGCTTTGCTCAAGGCCGTGATTGTTTGCAATCCGGGGGGTATGAATCTTTTTCGACAGACGTCTCGACAAATGAGGGCGTGTTTTTTGCGCGCCGGCGCGAGGAGCGCCAGTGCAGCTTCCCTCATGAAAAATATCGACAGGAGACGACAGAAAATGAAGGCGAATCATCCGGATTCACGCCGCGGCGCGGCGTTCCAGCGCAGCCTGATCAGCATGGGCGTGCTGGCCATGCTGGCATCGGCGCAAGCGTATGCCCAGGACTCATCCACCCAGCAGGCCGCCGCCCCCAGCGACGCGCCTGCCAGCGCCACCGCGCCGGCTGCCGACAAAGCTGCCGACAAGGCCAACGACAGCGTGGTCGTGGTCACCGGCTTCCGGGCCAGCCTGAACAGCGCCCTGAACACCAAGAAGAACAGCGACGGCATCGTCGACGTGATCAAGGCCGAAGATATCGCCAAGTTCCCGGACGCCAACCTGGCCGAATCGATGCAGCGCGTGCCGGGCGTGTCGCTCGCGCGCGGCGACGGCGGCGAGGGCAAGCAGATCACCGTGCGCGGCCTGAACTCCGGCTTCACCCGGGTGCGCATCAACGGCATCGAAGGCGTGGCCGCCACCGGCGCGTCCGACATCAACGGCAGCACCAACCGCGGGCGCGGCTTCGACTTTTCGGTGTTCGCGTCGGAACTGTTCAACAGCCTCGAAGTGCGCAAGACGTCGGAAGCGGCGGTCGAGGAAGGCTCGCTCGGCGCCACCGTCGACCTGCGCACCGCGCGGCCCTTCGACTTCAAGGGCCGCACCGTCAACTTCGGCGTGCAGGAATTCCACAACACCCTCGCCGACAAGACCCAGCCGCGCCTGACCGCGCTGCTGTCGAACCGCTGGGACACCGCCTACGGCAAATTCGGCGCCTTGATTTCCGGCGCCTTCTCGAAGCGCCGTGCGACCGAGGAAGGCTACGAGGCGGTCGACCTGCTGAGCGCCAGCAACGACGGCGGCTTCTGCTCGCCGCTCGGCGCCGCGGTCCAGAATCCGGCCAACAACGCCACCAAGGGCATCACCCCGACCGCCTGCGGCTTCGGCGTGCCGCGCACCTCGGACCCGGCCGCCTACAACAACGTGATGAGCCGCCTCGACGACTACGGCCAGACCGTGGCCAACCCGCCGCCGGGCTCGGGCTCGTTCGCGCCGCGCATCCCGCGCTATCGCCGTTCCCAGACCGATTACGAGCGCACCGGCCTCACCAACTCCTGGCAGTGGCGCGGCAAGGACACCGACATCAACCTCGACCTGATGTACGGGAAATTCGCGAACAAGCGCTACGACAACTACATCGAGGCGATCTCCTTCGGGCGCACCCTGGCGCAGGCCAACGGCAAGCCGCAGACCTCGATCCTCGCGTCCGACTTCAACCAGGACGGCCGCTGGGTCTACGGCCAGTTCAATGCCGTGGACGACCGCACCGAAGGCCTGCTGGACGTGTACACGACCAAGTTCCGCCAGCACGTGCTGTCCGGCAGCCACAAGTTCAGCGACACGGTGAAGATGAACTTCCTGCTCGGTAACTCGAACTCGAACCTGAACGAGCCGACCCGCGCCACCGTGCAGTTCGACGCGCCGAACGTGAACGGCTTCTCCTGGGACTTCCGCAACAACCCGAACGTGCCGACCCTTAATTTCGGCATGGACGTGAGCAACCCCAACCTGTTCAGCTTCGGCCCGCAGGAAGCGGACGGCACCGTGCACGGCCAGTTCGTGGGCCGCTACCTCGACACCACCAACAAGCTCGAAACCCATGAAGTCAACCTGAGCTGGGAGCTGAACGACCACCTGACCAGCCGCTTCGGCCTGTCTCAGCGCAAGAACATCTGGAGCAATTACGAAGTGGGCTCGGGCGCCAACGGCCTGGCCCTGCCGGCCGGCGTGACCATGGCCGACATCTCGCGCCAGATCAGCGGCTTCGGTTCCGGCCTGGGCGGCAGCGGCGTGCCGAGCTCGTGGGCAGCGGTGGACCTGGACAAGTTCCGCGCCGTGTACGACATCGAGTGCCACTGCTCCGCCGTGCCGGGATCGCAGTACAACATCGCCAGCCAGACCAACCGCCGGGTCGAGGAGAAAATCGATGCGCTGTACGGCATGATGGACTTCAACTATGACCTGCTGGGCATCACCTGGCGCGGCAATGCCGGCGTGCGCCGCGCCGACACCACCGCCACCTCGACCGCGATCATCAACGTCGGCGGCGCGCTGCAGCCGAATACCGGCGTGAAGAAGTACCACGACTGGCTGCCTGCATTCAATTTGACGGCCGAACTGCCGAAGAACGTATTCATGCGCTTCTCGGCTGGCAAGACCCTGTCGCGTCCGGAGTACACCGACATGGCGCCGTCGGTCAGCGTGTCGACCACCTCGCAATCGGTCACCATCGGCAACCCGAACCTCGATCCGATCCGCGCCAAGACCTACGACCTGCAGGCCGAGTGGTACTACGCGAAGAATGCGATGGTCTCGCTGGGCTACTTCCACAAGGACATCGGCTCCTTCATCCAGACGGTGAACACGCGCGCGCCGTACAACACGCTGGGTCTGCCGAACGAGCTGCTGATCACGAACGGCTGCTCGATCACGGGCGGGGTGCCGGGCTGCATCACGCTGCCGGATACCGAAGTGAACATCAGCCGCAAGGTCAATACGCAGGGCGGGCCGCTGAATGGCGTGGAATTCAACCTGCAGGCGCCGTTCAGCTTCCTGCCTGGATTCTGGAGCAACTTCGGCCTGCTCGCGAACGCGACGGCGGTGAAGTCGAAGATCACCTACATCACGCGTCTCGACAACCCGGCGACCCCGGCGAACGAGCAGCTGACCAAGGTGTCCGACTTCACGGGCCTTTCGCCGCGCACCTACAACCTGACGCTGTACTACGAGAACGAGAAGTTCAGCGCCCGTGTGTCGTCCGCGCACCGCTCGCGTTATCTGTCGGCGGTGCTGGGTGACGTGAACGGCGCCGACTACACTTTCGTCGACGGCTCGACCAACGTCGATATGAGCCTGTCGTACAACGTGACGCCGCAACTGCGCATCTCGCTGGAGGCCCAGAACCTGACGGACGCGCCGCTGCGCTACGGCAAGGACCTGACGCGCAACGATACGCTGCTGTACGTGCATTCGGGCCGGTCGTTCGTGCTCGGTGCGAACTACAAGTTCTGATGCCCTGGGCAGGCGCCGCGTCCGGATGGCCGCGGCGCTCTGCCCACAACCTGTCTCCCCTGTTTGCGGCCCCTTGCGGGCCGTTTTTTTTACCCTGGGGTCAGGTCGTCCAAAGAATCAAGATTGCGATAGGAATATAGTAGGTCGGTAATTTTGATTGATTGGACGACCTGACCCCGGGGTTTAGTACCGGTAGTTCAGCCCCAGCATCACCGACCGCCCAAAATGCACGTACAGCAGTGTGTCATTCCGCCTCAAATCCTTCCCATAGCGCAGCGGCGTATCGGTCAGGTTCTGGCCTTCGAGCGTCAGGCGCAGCCGCGGGGTGATGCTGTACGACAGGCTCATGTCGATATTGGTCGTGCCGTCGACGAAGGTGTAATCCGCGCCGTTCACATTGCCCAGCACCGCCGACAGATAGCGTGAACGGTGGGCCGCCGACACCCGTGCCGCAAACCTTGGATCCTCATAGAACAGCGTCAGGTTGTAGGTCCGCGGCGACAGCCCGGTGAAGTCCGACGTCTGGGACAGCTGCTCGTTGACTGGCGTCGCGGGGTTGTCGACCCGCGTAATGTAGGTGATCCGCGATTTCACCGCCGTCGCATTCGCAAGCAGACCGAAGTTGCGCCAGAATCCCGGCAGGAAGCTGAACGGCGCCTGCAGGTTGAATTCCAGCCCGTCCAGCGGCCCACCCGGCGTGTTGACTTTGCGGTACACCACCACGTCGGAATCCGGCAGCGTCGGGCAGCCCGGCGTGCCGCCGGTCAGCGAGCAGCCGCCGCTGATGATCAGCAGCGCGTTCGACAAACCCAGTGTGTTGTACGGCGCGCGCGCGGTCACCTGCTGGATGAAGGTATTGATGTCCTTGTGGTAGTAGCCCAGCGAGACCATTGCATTCTTCCCGTAGTACCACTCCGCCTGCAGGTCGTAGGTCCGGGCGCGGATCGGATCCAGGTCCGGGTTGCCAATCGCGACCGTCTGCGAGTTGGTCGAGACGGCGACCGAGGGCGCAAGGTCGACATATTCCGGCCGCGACAAGGTCTTGCCGGCCGAGAAGCGCAGGTACACGCTGGACGGCAGCCGCGCCGTCAGGTTCAGGGACGGCAGCCAGTCCCGGTACTTTTTCACGCCCGTGTTCGGTAGCAGCGCATCGTTGACGTTGATGAGCGCGGTCGAGGTGGCCGTCGTCGACGCGCCGCGCAGGCCGACGTTGCCGCGCCAGCCGATGCCCAGCAGGTCATGGTTGAAGTCGAGCATACCGTAGAGCGCGTCGATCTTCTCTTCGACCCGGCGCTTCACCTGGTTGCCGAGGTCGTACTGCGATCCCGGCACGGCCGCGCAGTGGCACTCGATGTCGGCCACGGCGCGGAACTTGTCCAGGTCCACCGCGGCCCACGCGCTCGGCACGCCGCTGCCGCCGAGGCCGGCGCCGAAGCCGCCGATCTGGCGCGAGATGTCGGCCATCGTGATGCCGGCGGGCAGGGCCAGCCCGTTGGCGCCCGAGCCGACCTCGTAGTTGCTCCAGATGTTGTTGCGCATCGAGACGCCGAAGTGCGCGGCCAGCTTGTCGTCGAGCTCCCAGCGCAGCTTGAGCTCATGGGTTTCGAGCTTGTTGGTGGTATCCAGGTAGCGGCCCACGAACTGCCCGTGCACGGTGCCGTCGGCGTCCTGCGGCGCGAAACTGAACAGGCCGGGATTGCTCACATCCATGCCGAAATTCAGGTTCGGGAAGTGATGATTATTGCGCGAATCCCAGGAGAAGCCGTTCACATTGGGCGCGTCGAACTGCACCGTGGCACGGCTTGGATTGTTCAGGTTCGAATTGGAATTGCCGAACAGGAAGTTCATCTTGACCGTGTCGCTGAACTTGTGGCTGCCGGACAGGACATGCTGGCGGAACCTGGTCGTGTAGACATCCAGCAGGCCTTCGGTGCGCACGTCGACGCCGTTGAACTTGCCGTAGTCCCAGCTGCCATCCTGGCTGAAGTCGGCGGCGACGATCGAGCTCTCCGGCTTGCCGTTTGCCTGCGCCATCGACCGGGCAAAGGAGATCGCCTCGATGTAGTTGTCGTAGCGCTTGTTGGCGAACTTCCCGTACATCAGGTCGAGATTGATGCTGGTGTCGCTGTTGCGCCACTGCCAGGCGTTGGTGATGCCGCTGCGTTCGTAGTCGGTCTCCGAGCGCCGGTAGCGCGGGATGCGTGGCGCGAACGCGCCCGAGCCTGGCGCTGGCTTGGCCACGGTCTGGCCGTAATCGTCGGTACGGCTCATCACGGCGTTGTATGCGGCCGGATCCGAGGTGCGCGGCACGCCGTAGCCGCATGCGGCTGCGGTGGTGCCCTTGGCCGGGTCGTCGGCCGGGTTCTGGACGGCAGCCCCAAGCGGCGAGCAGAAGCCGCCGTCGTTGCTTGCACTCAGCAGGTTGACGGCTTCGTAGCCCTCCTCAGTGGCGCGGCGTTTTGAGTATGCTGCCGACACCAGCGCACCGAATTTGCCGTAGTCCGTTTCCCAGCGGTTCGACAGCAGCAGGGCCAGGCGCGGCTGGGTCTTGCCGGTCAGCGAGTTGTGCAGTTCCTGCCCGCCGACGCTGACCGTCGCGCCCTTGAAGTCGAAAGGGCGGGGCGCGCGCAGGTCGACGGTGGCGCCGAGCGAGCCTTCCTCGACCGCCGCTTCCGAGGTCTTGCGCACCACCAGCTTGTTGAACAGTTCGGAGGCGAACACGGAAAAATCGAAGGCGCGGGTGCGGTTGGTCGCATCGTTGATGTCCGAGGCGCCGCTGGCGGCCGATGCTTCGATGCCGTTGATGCGCACCCGCGTGTAGCGGGGACTGAGGCCGCGCACCGTGATCTGGCGGCCTTCGCCGCCTTCGCCGCGAGTGAGCGCAACGCCGGGCACGCGCTGCAGCGATTCCGCCAGGTTGGCATCGGGGAAGCGCGCAACGTCTTCGGCGACGATGGCGTCCATGATGCCGTCCGCCTCGCGCTTGAGCGCCAGCGCCGTGTTCACGCTGGCCCGGAAACCGGAGACGATGACCGATGGCATTGGCGGCCGCTCCGTGAGCACAGGCGGAGCAGGCGACGCAGGCGCGGCCATGATCACGATCGCGCCGTCGGAATTGGTCTTGCTGGTAAACCCGCTGCCGGCCAGCATCCGGGCCAGCGCCTCGGCCACGGTGAAGCTGCCCTTGACCTCGTTGAGTGACAGCCTGGCAAGCTGGTCGCCGGGCGCGACGATGTTCACGTCCGCCTGGCGCGCGAACGCGGCGATCGCCTGTGGGGCAGGGCCCGCGGGAATGTTGAACTCTTTCCTGACCGGCTGGGCGCCGGTCGATTGCGCCGCGACACAACATGAAAGCACCGCGATGGCAATACCGCCGCAACGCTGAGCGGTGATCATGCGGGCTGTCTCCTATCCTGTTTTTTTGCCGGCAAGCACTTGCATTGTCTGACAGCCTCGTGGGCAATGCAAGCTCCGGCAACTCAGGAAGGACGGCCGATCAGGATTTCCTTTGCGGTGATGGTGTAGGGCACGTTGAACGAAGCGCTCACGTCGCGTGCGAAGCGTTCCGGCGCGTCGGTGCGGTACTGGCCGATCAGGGTGCGGCGGTCGAGGCTGCGGTCGGCGATGACGATGGTCTTGGCGCTGTAGCGGTTGAAGTCCGCCACGGCGTCCTTGAGCGACTGGTTCATGAACACCAGCTTGCCTTCGCGCCAGGCCAGGCGCCGCTGCACTTCCTGCGGGCTGCGTTCGACCGTGACGCCGGCCGCCGGGCCGGACACGAGGGCGCGCTCGCCGGCCGTCACCATGCGCCGCTCGCCGTCCTCGCCGGTCCACACGGCGACCGTGCCTTCGGTGACGAGGATTTCGGCGCTGTCGCCATCGCGGCGCACCGAGAACGCCGTGCCCACCGCCTGCGCACGGACTGCGCCGGCCTGCACGGTGAAGGGGCGGCTCTTGTCCTTCGCCACCTCGAACCAGGCTTCGCCGCGGGCCAGCGTCACCTGGCGCGCGTGGGCGCCGTAGCGGACCTCGATCTGGCTGGCGCTGTTGATGGAGGCGGCCGACTGGTCGGCCAGCGGCACCTTGCGGAATTCGCCCTTGGCGGTGGCCAGCACCAGCGGGGCCGGTCCGGCCGGAGCCGCTTCACGCGGCGCCGTCATCATGCGCGGGGCCAGCACGGCGACCGAGGCGGCCATGGCCCCGAAGGCCAGCAGGCGGCGGCGCGTGACCCAGCGTGCGGATTGCGTTTCCCATCCGCCGGCCTCAGGCTGGCTCGGGGCCGGGCGCAGGTTGTCCTGCACGGTCGCGCGGGACAGGGCGTTGTTGATGACCATGGCCCGCACATAGGCGCCCTTGTGGCGGACGTCGGCGTCGTACCAGCGCTGGAAGGCGCGGCGCCGCTGGTCGTCCAGCTCGCCCTCGGCCTGCAGCAACGCCCATTCCAGGGCTTCGTCGTCGATCACTGCCATGATGACTTCTCCTCGGATGAGCCGTCCTCGGCGTCCTTGCCGCGCATGGCCACGCGGGCCACCATTTGCGAAATCAATTTCATTCCTTTAAACATTTCTTTTGCAACTACTGCTTCGCTCACGCCCAGGCTTGCGGCGGTCTCGCTCTGCGACAGGCCGTCGATGCGGCGGGCCATGACGACCCGTTTGCAGCGCGGCGGGAGATTCGCGATCATGCCCATCACCCAGTTCAGCTCGGCACGCGCCATCGCCACCCGTTCCGGTGAGGGGGCCTGGTCCTCCAGTTCGAGCTCTTCCAGATTGGACATGGCCTCGATGCGCACGATGGCGTCGCGCCGCATGCGGTCCATCACCAGGTTCTTGGCGACCCGCACGGCGAAACCCCTGGGTTCGCGGACATGTTGCACTTCCGGCATCGACATCAGCTTGTAGTACATCTCCTGCACTACGTCGTCGACTTCCGCCGGGCCATTGCACACCCTGCGTAACATTGTCCGCAGCTCGGCTTCGAAGGGCAGCACGTTCGAAGTCAGCCAGTCGATTACCTTGTTATCCATATTCGTGCACTTTTTTTGTCTCCCACAGACTACGACGGTCGGGCGGGCGAAATATGCCCTGTTTTTTACATTTTTTTTCGGGCCGGCCGGCCGATCAAATCCGTGATCAATTTGCAATCGGCGATTTTTTCCCGGACTGCTTTCATTACACTCCATTTCGCTCACCCATAAGGAAAAATATGCTTCGCCGATTTCGCTGGCCGCTCTTCGTCGCCGTTTCAGCCGCCTGCCTTGGCGCCGCCCCGGCATTCGCGCAAACGCCAGGTGTGCAGCGCGTCGTCCTGAACGGCAATGCCGGCGGCACGCGATTCGACGGGATTGGCGTCGTGACGGGCGGCGGGGGAACGTCGGTGCTGCTCAAGGATTACCCCGAGCCGCAGCGCAGCCAGATCCTGGACCTGATATACAAGCCGCATTTCGGCGCTTCGGTCAGCGCGCTGTATGTCGAGATTCCGGGCGATGGCAATTCGACACAGGGCTCGATGCCAAGCCATATGCACACCCGCGAGGACCTGGATTATTCGCGTGGCTACCTGTGGTGGGAAATGGTCGAAGCGCGCAAGCGCAATCCGAAACTGACCTTGGACGGCGCCGCCTGGAGCGCGCCGGGCTGGATCGGCGACAGCGGCAAATTTTTCGCGCAAAGCCGTGGCGCGCCGCGCTTCTTTTCCCAGGACACGGCGGACTATTACGTGAAGTGGCTGCGCGGCCTGCACGATGTGTATGGCCTGGAGATGGAAGCGATCGGCATCCGCAACGAAAAAGGCGTCAGCAATGAGTTCGCCAAGGCTTTGCGTGCCACGCTGGACACCAACGGCTTCGCGCGCGTGAAAATGCATGCCTTCGACAATTGGCCGGACCTATGGAAATTCGATTTTGTCGACGATATGGTGGCCGACAAAGGTCTGCGCGATGCCATCGACATTATCGGCGCCCATATCAATGCGCCGCAATCGTCAGCTCCCAAAGCGGTTCAGGAAAAGGCCGCGCGGATGGGCAAGCGCCTGTGGAACACGGAGCAGCACGTGTACAAGGCCGGCTTCGATGGCCTGATCGGCATCGTAAAAGCCTTCAACGAAAACTGGATCCGCAGCGGTGTGACCAAGGTCGTCAACTGGTACGGCATCGCCGGCCTGTACACGATGGAGAGCTATTCCGGCGAAAAGGAAGCGGCGCTGCGTGCGAACTGGCCGTGGAGCGGGCATTACGAGCCGAACCAGTCGCTGTGGGGTTATGCGCATTATGGCCAGTTCACCGAGGCGGGATGGGAATACATCGCCGGGGGCAGCGGCGACCTGAAGGAGGGCGGAACCTACGTTACGCTGAAGGCGCCGAATGGCGACTACAGCATCATCATCGAAACAAAGGATGCGAAGGGTCCGCAGCAGGTGCAATTTGCTGTCGGCGCGGGACTGACTGCAAAGCGGCTCGCGGTCTGGCGCAGCAACGCCAAGGAACAGTTCATCCGTCTTGATGACCTTCAGCCCGTGAATGGCGTCGTGGCCGTGGCGCTCGAACCTGATTCGGCTTATTCGCTGACCACCACGGACGGCCAGCGCAAGGGGTCTTTCGACCAGGTGCCGGCGCCGAAGTCTTTCCCGTTTCCTTATTACGAAACCTTCGAGCAATACGCCAATCCGAAGGAGTGGGGCTACCTACCGCGCTATTTCGCCGATATCTCCGGCGCATTCGAGTTGGCCGATTGCCCGGCCAGGAACGGCCGCTGCCTGCACCAGGCCGTGCCGGCGCCGACGCTGTCATGGGCGCCGGACTGGCAGCCCTATACGATTATCGGCGACGACCAGTGGCAGGATTATGAGGCCAGCGCCGATGTCTACCTGAACGCAGGCGATTCGGCGGCCGTCATGGGCCGCGTGAACGATGTCGGGACAGGCTACGGCTTCATCCCGAAAGGCTACTTCCTGCAAATGAGCGACAGCGGCGAACTGCGGCTGGTGCTCGTGCGCGGGAAAGTGGACAAGAAAAAGCTGGTTGGCGACGCCGAGCAGCAGGCCATTATCAAGGCCGCGCACGATATGGGCGAGGGCGGAGAAAAGCTGCTGGCGCAGACGCACTTGCAGAATATCGCGGCGGGGCAGTGGCACCGGCTTGCGCTGCGGTTCGAAGGCGACCGGATCACGGCATTGGTCGATGGCGCGCCGGTATTGTCGGCTACCGATGGCCTGTATTCGCACGGAATGGCTGGCCTGCTGGCGGCGTCCGACGGCAAGCGGAAAACCAGCGTGCCGTATTTCGACAATGTCCTGATCGGCAAGGCTGGCGTCACGCCGGCGGCAGCTTCGCAGGCTTTGCCGGGACAGCGGTCAATTTACCCTGCCAGGTGAGCAGCGGATTGCTAAAAATTGATACGCCGATTGGCGTTTTAGATACAGCATCGAACGATGCCGCTGTGGGCGGGTGACCGCTGGGCGGGGCGGGCGAAAGGCGAGACGCTGGCTTGGAATGGAAAGGACTGAGCGCACGCGCAGAGGGCGGAGAGCATGATCTGGATGTCTGGCGACAACTTGATGCTATGATGTGGGATCGTTAACTTGCCGGGTCGCCAATGCAACTGCCATCTCGTCTGAGCTACACCGCGCTCGCCCTGTATTTGTTAGCCATTCCGCTTGCCGCTCAGCCGCTTGCCACGGAGGCGCCAAGCTTTGCCAGTGCTAGCAAGCTTCAGTTGCGTTGGGAGCTTGCGACCAGCAGCGCCGGCACGCAAACGCCGGGCCGAGGCGCGAGTGCACGGCTGATCTTGACCAACCACGACAGCCGGCCTTTGCCGGCGCAGGACTGGTCGCTCTACTTCAACTGTGTGTGCAGCATGGTTACGGGCGCCGTGCCTGGCAAGCTGGCACTGGAACACGTCGCCGGCGAACTGTTTCGCTTCCGGCCCGCTCCCGGCTTTGCCGGCCTGGCGCCCGGCGCGACCCTGAATGTCGAATACAGCTATCCCGGCAAGGTGGTCAACTTGAGCAGGGCTCCGATGGGCCCCTACCTTGTGTACGATGCCGCGCCAGCGGTCGGCGTCCGGATTGGCGATTACCGGGCGATGCCGATCGCGGTGAAGCCTGCCGTCACGCCGGAAGACACGTACCGCCGCAACGCCGGCGCCGATCCGCTGCCGCCGTCCGCGGTTCCGCCTGTGCTGCCGACGCCACTGCAACTGGAGAAAGGTCCCGGCCAGCTCGTCCTCCGCGGGCGGCCCACGGTGAGCGCCGCAGCCCCTCTGTCCGGCGAAGCCGCGCTGGCCAATGCGCTGTTCCCGGCCGGTCTGCCGGCCGGCGGCCCTCCGCTGCGCCTATCGGTGGGAACGGTGGCAGGGCAGGCTTCGCCTGAGGCCTATACCCTGGCGATCCGCGCCGACAGCGGCATCAGCATCGTCGGCAACAGCGCGGCGGGCGTGTTCTACGGCCTGCAGACCCTGCGCGACCTGATGCCCTTGCCCGGCGCCACCAGCATGGCGCTGCCGGAAGTGGCCATTACCGATGCGCCGCGATTCGGCTACCGTGGCTTCCAGCTCGACGTGGCGCGTAACTTCCTCGGCAAGCAAGCGGTGTTCAAGTGGCTCGACCTGATGGCGCGCTACAAGCTGAACACCATGCACTTCCACCTCACCGATGACGAAGGCTGGCGCCTGGAGATCGACGGCCTTCCGGAGCTGACGTCCATCGGCGCGGTGCGTGGCCACAGTGATCGGCCCGGGCTGCGCCTGGAGCCTGCCTACGGATCCGGTCCGGATCCGCGCGATACCAACGGCAGCGGTTTCTACACGCGAGCCGATTACATCGAGATCCTGCGTTACGCCGCGGCGCGCCACATCGATGTGATCCCGGAAATCGAGATGCCCGGCCACGCGCGCGCTGCCGTGCAGGCTATGGCGGCGCGCTACCATCGCCTGCAGGCGGCCGGCAGCAAGGATGCCGCGAAGTATCTGCTGAATGACTTCCAGGACCGCTCGGTCTACAGCTCGGCGCAGTTCTACAGCGATAACGTGATGAACCCCGGGCTGGACTCGACCTACGCCTTCATCGACCACGTGGTGACGCGTGTCGCGGCACTGTACAAGGCGGCCGGCGTGCGGCTTCGAACCATCCATGTCGGCGGCGACGAGCTGGCCGACGGCGCATGGGAAAAGTCGCCGGCAAGCCTCGCGCGCATGCGCAAGGAAGGCCTGGCGAATATCGCCGACCTATGGGACTACTTCTACGATCGCGTCGACACTATCCTGCGCCACCAGGGCCTGTATGCCTCCGGCTGGGAGGAACTGGCCGCTCGCAGCACCATGCTGAACGGGAAGCGCAAGCTGATCCCGAACCCGCGCTTTACGCAGCGGGGATTTCGCGCCTACGTCTGGAATAACACCACCGGCGCCGAGGACTTTGCGAACCGGCTGGGCAATGCCGGCTACGACTTGATCCTGTCGCCGGTGACCAGCATGTACATGGACCAGTCGTACAATGCGAACCCCGACGAACCGGGCGTCAACTGGGGCGGCTATATCGAGCTGGATACCGTGTACGACTTCATGCCGCTCGATATGCTGAAGAACCTGGCCCCGGACGCGCGCATCGGCAAGGACGGCCTGACGGACTACGGACGCGCCCACGTGCGCGGCATCGAAGCGAACCTGTTCAGCGAAACCGTGCTCGAACCGGCCCGCATGGACTACCTGGTGATGCCGCGCCTGCTGGCAGTGGCCGAACGGGCCTGGGCGCCGGATCCGGCATGGGCTACCGAGCCCGATTCCGCCAGATCCGCCGCACTGCACCGCGCCGCATGGTCCGGCTTCGTCAACGCGCTGGGCCAACGTGTTCTCCCGCGCCTCGACCTCGAGCACGCCGGTGTAGACTACCGCATCGCGCCGCCGGGTCTGCTGGTCGAGGGCGACCGCGTGCTGGTCAACCACGTCCTTCCGGGGATCACCTTGCGCTACACGGCCGACGGCAGCACGCCTACCACCGCCAGCCCGCCGGTCACCGGACCGATCGCCGAACACGGCGTGATCCAGGTGGCCGCCTTCGACCGCAATGGCCGGCGCGGACTGGTGGCGCGCGTCGACCGGCCCTAGGCATCCGAACTTCGTATAAGTCAGGGACGATTTGATATACATTCGGGCCGCGGCGCGTTGCTAGACTTTCGCGAAGTTCAACTATATTTGCCGAGCCATGAAGATCACCAATCTCACCACCTACCGCGTCGCGCCCCGCTGGATGTTCCTGAAGATCGAAACCGACGAGGGCGTGACCGGCTGGGGCGAACCGGTCATCGAGGGACGCGCGCGCACGGTCGAAGCGGCGGTGCATGAGCTGAAGGCTTACCTGGTCGGCCAGGATCCGGCCCGCATCAACGACCTGTGGCAGACCATGTACCGCGCCGGCTTCTACCGCGGCGGCCCGATCCTGATGAGCGCCATCGCCGGCGTCGACCAGGCGCTGTGGGACATCAAGGGCAAGGTGATGGGCCAGCCCGTGTACGAACTGCTGGGCGGCCTGGTGCGCGACCGGATGAAGATGTACAGCTGGGTAGGCGGCGACCGTCCGGCCGACATCATCGCCAGCATCGAACTGCTGCGCAAGGGCGGCTTCGACACCTTCAAGATGAACGGCACCGAGGAGCTGGGCATGATCGACAGCGCGGCCAAGGTCGACGCGGCGGTCGAGCGCATCGCCGAGATCCGCGCCGCCTTTGGCAAGAAGATCGAATTCGGCATCGATTTCCACGGCCGCGTCGCCGGCCCGATGGCCAAGCCGCTGCTGCGCGAACTGGAACAGTACCGTCCCCTGTTCGTCGAGGAGCCGGTGCTGGCCGAGCAAAGCGAACAATACCGCCGCCTGGCCGATTCGACCTCGATCCCGCTGGCGGCCGGCGAGCGTATGTACTCGCGCTTCGACTTCAAGCGCGTGTTCGAAGGCGGCGGCCTGGCAATCGTCCAGCCGGACCTGTCGCACGCCGGCGGCATCACGGAATGCGTGCGTATCGCGGCCATGGCCGAAGCCTACGACGTCGCGCTGGCGCCGCATTGCCCGCTGGGCCCGATCGCGCTGGCGGCCTGCCTGCACGTGGACTTCGTCTCCTACAACGCGGTGCTGCAGGAGCAGAGCATGGGCATCCACTACAACCAGGGCGCGGAACTGCTGGACTACGTCAAGAACCGCGAGGACTTCAAGGTCATCGACGGCTACTTCAAGCCGCTGTCGAAGCCGGGCCTGGGCGTGGAAGTCGACGAGCAGGCCGTCATCGCCGCGTCCGAATCGGCGCCCGACTGGCGCAACCCGGTGTGGCGCCACGCGGACGGCAGCGTCGCCGAGTGGTGACGGGAGGGGCAGGGACGGGCCGCGCGCCAAATTGACGGTCGGCGCGGCGCTGTTCTATGATGCCTCATCCGTCCTACCACTGGCAGCATGCGCGACACCACTTCCGATCGATTCATCCGCTCGCACCTGAAGACCCGGCACCTCGTGCTGCTGGTCGAACTCGGTCGCCATGCCTCGATCATGCATGCGGCGCAGGCGGCGGGCGTGACCCAGCCGGCCGCGTCGAAACTCATCGGCGAACTTGAACACGCGCTCGGCGTGACCCTGTTCGAGCGCCTGCCGCGCGGCGTCGTCCCCACCTGGTACGGCAAGGTGCTGATCCGCCGCGCCGGCGCCGCGCTGGCCGAAATGGACGCGGCGCACCAGGAAATCATGCAGGGACTGGCCGGAATCGGCGGCCGGGTGGCGCTGGGCAGCGTGCTGACGCCGTCCGTGTCCCTGGTCCCGCGCGCCGTGCGGCTGGTGAAGGAAAGCTCGCCCCAGGTCCAGATCGTGGTTACGGTGGACACCAGCCAGGCGCTGGTGGAACAGCTGGGCGCAGGCGAACTCGATATCGTCATTGGCCGCATCGTCGATCCGGCCGCCGCGGCCGAGCTGAATTTCGAGCCGCTGGCAGATGAAACCCATAGCCTGATCGTGCGCGCCGGCCATCCTTGGCTGGAGCGCCGCGATTTGTCGCTGGCGGAGGTCGCAGGCGCCGCGTGGATCCTGCCGCCGGCTGGCCGCTTGCGCCAACAGTTGATAGAACTGTTCGTCTCGCAGGGACTGGGGCAACCCACCGATACGGTCGAAACCATGTCGATGTCGATGGTGCCGCAGCTGCTGGCCGACAGCGACCGTATCGTCGCGCTGCCGACGGAGCTGGTGCGGGCCTACCTCGACGCCGGCAGCCTGGCTGTGCTGCCGCTCGACCTGGGCGTGCGCGCCGGCGTGTATGGCATCGTGACCCGCAAGCGGCACCTGCTGTCGCCGTCGGCCGAAGCGATGCTGGAAGCCCTGCGCGCCGCAAAATCGCGCTGACCGGCGATCTCGCATACGGATTTGGCATAGCTCGCGCGAGTTTCGTTATTGTTGCGCGCCGCTGGCTGCCCGTATGATTTACATTGGCCAGATCACCGCGAGACCAATCATCCATGAACCAACAAGTGCTGGGCATCGACTGGGGCACCACCAACCGCCGCGCCTACCTGGTGGGCGCGCAGGGCAAGGTCCTGCGTAGCCACGCCGACGACCGCGGCATGCTGGCCGAACGTGGCCGCTTTGCCGAGTCCCTCGAATCGCTGCGCGCCGCGATGCAGGTGCCACCGACGACCCGCGTCATCATGTCCGGCATGGTCGGCAGCGCGCAGGGCTGGTGCGAGGCGCCTTACCTCGACACCGATGTGCCGCTGGCCGAGCTGCCGCGCCACCTGGTCAGGGTGGCGGAGGCGCCGGGAACGGTGGCGATCGTGCCGGGCTACTGCCAGCGCAGCGGCAGCATCGACGTCATGCGCGGCGAAGAGACCCAGCTGCTCGGCGCGCTTGCGCTGGGGCAGGGCGATGGCTGGGTGGTCCTGCCGGGCACGCACAGCAAGTGGGTGCTGCTGGCGGGCGGCCGCGTCCAGCGCCTGTCCACCTACATGACCGGCGAGCTGTTTGCCGCCTTGTCGAAGGACGGCACGCTCTCGGCACTGATCAATGCACCCGATGCCCGCGAGGATGCGTCGGCCTTCGAGGCTGGCCTGCGCCTGGCGCGCGAGCGTGCGCCGTTGACACATTCACTGTTCTCGGTGCGCGCCCGCGTGGTCAGCGGCGCGATGCCCGCGGCCTGCGCGCGCTCTTTCGCCAGCGGCCTGCTGATCGGCGCCGAGTTCGCCGCCGCCATCGACGAGGGCACCGCGCCCGGAAAGATATCGCTGGTCGGTTCAGAAGCGCTGGTGCAACGCTACCGTGCCGCCGCCGCCAATTTCGGCGTTGCGGTCACCACGTTCGATCCCGATGCGGTCTATTGCGCCGCGCTCTCCACATTCATAACGGAAGGTCCCTGATGGATTTGAATTCCTACGCGCCGCCGCTGGTCGCGATCCTGCGCGGCTTGCCGCCCTCTGACGCAGCCTCGGTCGGCAAAACCCTGCTCGATGCCGGCTTCCGCCTGCTGGAAGTGCCGCTCAACCGTCCCGGTGCGGTCGAAGCCATCGCCACCCTGGCCCGTATTGCGCCGAAGGACGCGGTGGTTGGCGGCGGCACCATGATGACCAAGGCCGACGTTGACGCCGTGACGGGCGCCGGTGGCCGCCTGTACGTGACCCCGCACTGCGACCCGGAGGTGATCGCCTACGCGCGCGAAAAGGGCATGCTATGCCTGCCCGGCATTGCCACCCCGAGCGAGGCGTTCAGCGCGCTGCGCGCAGGCGCCCACGGCCTGAAGCTGTTCCCGGCGGAGGCCATCGGCACCGTCGGCCTGAAGGCGCTGCGCACCGTGCTCCCCGCGGGTACGCACGTGTTCCCGGTCGGCGGCGTCAAGCCTGACCAGATGGCTGACTGGATCGCGGCGGGCGCCACCGGATTCGGCATCGGCTCGGCCCTGTACAAGCCGGGCACGCAGGCCGCGGAGCTGGCGCCGATCGCGCGCAGCTACGTCGACGCCTGGCAGGCGGCGCAAGGGGGCGAGCATGCGTGAGCTGCAGGCCGAATGCCTTTGGCCGGTAGGCGCCGAACTTGGCGAAGGCCCGCTGTGGGTGCCGGAGCAGGAGCGTATCTATTTTGTCGACATCAAGTCGTCGAGGCTGCACGCGCTGTGCACCGGCTCCGGCCAGCGCTTCTCGTGGAGCTTGCCGGACTTCGTGTGCTGGGTGGTGCCGCGACGTGACGGCGACGGTTTCATGGCCGGCCTGCGCCGCGAAGTGGTGCGCCTGTGGCTGGAGCCAGAGCTGCGCATCGAGCCGCTGGCGCTGCCGCTTGAGTTGGGCGAACACGTGCGCCTGAACGACGCCAAGGCCGATGCCCACGGCAACCTGTGGTTCGGCTCGATGAATAACGCCGATGTCCATCGCCCGGACGGGCGCCTGTTCCACCTGCGCCGCGACCATACCCTGAGCGTGCAGGACCAGTCCATCCACATCTGCAACGGTCCCACCTTCAGCCTCGATGGCGGGACCATGTACCACACCGATTCCCTGCTGGCGCAGGTATCGGCCTATCCGATCGGCCCCGATGGCGCGACCGGCGCAGCGCAGCCATGGCGCCGCTTCGACGACGCGGTGGAAGGCTCGCCCGACGGCATGACCACGGACAGCGAAGGCGCCATCTGGATCGCGCAGTGGGGCGGCGGGCGCGTGTGCCGCTATGCCCCGGACGGTACGCTCGACACCATCGTGCGCGTGCCGGTGTCCCAGCCTTCGTCGTGCGCGTTCGGCGGCCCCGATCTCAAGACGCTCTACATCACGAGCGCGCGCCAGGACCTGGGGCAGGACCAGCTGGCGGCCGAGCCGCTGGCCGGCGCGCTGTTCGCGGTGCCGGTCGACGTGGCCGGCTTGCCGGCCGCGCGCTTCGGCTAGCCGCTTCAGGAAGGGTACTTCGGCCCGTTGTTCAGGAACGGGCCGCCCTGGAACTTGAGCGTGATGTCTTCGTTGGTCGAATAGTCGACCGCCGCGCCGTGCAGCGGATCGGCGAACTGTGCCGAGCTGTCCTTCGGCGCGTAACCGAGGAAGCGGGTGTGGCGGTCATCCCACCAGCGGCCCGGATTGTCCGACACCGCGAAGGTGATGGAGTGGCCGACGCAGGGCACCACGAGCGAACGGTGCAGCAGCTGGACCATGTCGTCCAGGCTTACCCATGTATTCATCTGGCGGTGCGTGGTCGGCTCCGGAAAGCAGTAGCCGATACGCAGGCACACGGTCTCGATGCCGAAGCGGTCCCAGTAAAAGCGCGACAGCGCCTCGCCCCACACCTTGGACAGGCCGTAGTAGCCGTCGGCGCGAGTGGGCATGCCGGCGTCCACCAGCGTGGTGGTCGGGTACATGCCCATCGTGTGGTTGGAGCTGGCGAACACCACGCGCTTGATGCCCAGCTTGTGCACCGCCTCGTACAGGTTCACCGTGCCCAGGATATTCGCATTCATGATCGGCTCGAACGGTTGCTCGGTGGAGACGCCGCCGAAGTGCAGGATCGCGTCCACGCCTTCGCACATCCGGAATACGTCATCGCGGTTGCCCAGGTCGCCCAGCATCACTTCCTCGCCTTCGCGCGCCGGGCCGAAATCGACGGCGTCGGTGAGGCGCACCACATCGGCGAATTGCTGGAGGTGATCCCGCAGGCGGCGGCCCAGGTTGCCGGCCGCGCCGGTGAACAGGATGCGTTTGAATGGTTTGCTCATTGGGGCTGTGCTCAAAAAGGCAGGTGGTTGTTATATGACGAGAAGATACCCGAAACGCGCAGCTTTCTGGCGCAAAGGCGCCGCTTCGGTCACGGTCTTGATCGTTTAGCGCCGTCTGTCACGGGCGCCTGCTCCCGATCCGCTCATCCGCATGAGTTATCGGCCCGCTTCGTTGACTGCGCCTATGGAAGAACATAGCATCGGGGGGGATATCTGTACAAGCCAAGGACCATTGATGAGCGATCCAATCCGATTTTCGAAGCTGCTTGCGCTGGCGTGCCTGCTAGGTGTGGCGATGCCGGCGATGGCCGCTTCGCAGCAGGTGATCGATGCTTCCAAGGCGGGCGTGATCGGCGATGGCGCGACCCTCAACACGGCCAGCATCCAGAAGGTGATCGACGAGACGGCTGCCGGCGGGGGCGGCGTGGTCGATTTCCCGGCGGGGCGCTACCTGACCGGCACCATCGAGCTGAAAAGCCGCGTGACGCTGCGGCTCGAAAAGGATGCGGTCCTGCTGGGCAGCACGAACCCGTCCGACTACCGCAACGTGGATCCCTTCATCGACGGCAGCGGGAACCCGATGGGGCACGCGCTGATCGTGGCGGTGGGTGCGGACCATGTCGGCATCGAAGGCAGCGGCACGGTGGACGGGCAGGGCCGCAAGCTTGCGGACAACCAGAAGCCCTACGCCATCCGGCCCTTCCTGCTGCGCTGGGTGCGCAGCTCGAATGTCGTCGTCAAGGATGTCCACCTCACCAATCCGGGCGCGTGGACGCTCAACTTCTTCGAAACCAAGGGCGCCGTCGTCGATGGCGTGACCATCCGCTCGCGTGACCAGAAACTTCACAACAACGATGGCGTGAACATCGATTCGAGCCAGGACATCCGCGTGACCAACTGCGACGTGGTCAGCGGCGACGACGCGCTGGTGATCAAGTCCACCGGCGCCACGCCGACGCGCGGCATCACGGCAAGCAACTGCAAGCTGTCCAGCCACACCAACGCCATCAAGCTGGGGACCGAATCGTACGGCGGCTTCGAAGACGTGACGGTGTCGCATTGCGAGATCACCAACACCGACATGGCGGGCATCGCGCTGTATGCGGTCGATGGCGGCGACCTGCGCAAGGTGACCATCATCGATGTGACCATGGATGGCGTTTCGGTCCCGATCAGTATCCGCCTCGGCGCGCGCCTCAAGACCTTCCGGCCCGGCCAGCAGCCGCGGCCTGCGGCCGGCAGCCTGCGAGATGTCGTCATCCGCAATGTCGACGCCAAAAACGTGCGCATGATCGGAATGCTGATCAACGGCGTGCCGGACCATCCGGTCGAGCATATCGAGTTCTCGAACGTGCGGCTAGAACTGCCGGGCGGTGGAAGCGAAGCGGCAGCCGCCTTGCAACTGCCGGAGAAGGAAGCCGCCTACCCCGAATTCAATATGTTCGGCAAGACGCTGCCGGCCTATGGCATGTACATGCGCCACGCGCGCGGCATCACATTCAATGATGTGCACATGCAGGCGCTGGCGCCGGATGCGCGTCCGGCCAAAATCCTGATCGACGTCGAGGAAGCGCGCTAACGCGGCTTGGCGCTGGCCGCGCACGGGGCCAGCCGGTCCAGCGGCACGGCGCCGGCCATGGCGCGGTAGCCGGCCCGGTGACAGGTGCAGGTGGTCGCCGCTGTCGAATGTCGCCTGCAGCTTGCCGGGTGCGGCTGGATCGCGCACGGCGGCGTCAAAATCCGCCACGCCGTCGAACAGGGCAGAGCTGCGGATCCACTGGTTGAGCGCCTGCCGGTCTTCTTCGTTGTGCGGCTGCGGGTGGTACAGGCGGCTGTCGCCATAGGGTGTCAGCGTCCCCGCGATCACGCACACACCTTGCGCATGGGCGCGCCGCACCAGCTCCTGCCAGGCCGATTGCAGGTCGTGCAGCATGGCCGCGCGCGTTTGCGTCGTCTCGCCGCTGCCGCGATGCAAGCGCCCCAGGTCATTCACGCCGATCAGGACCACGCTGTGGGTGACGCCGGCGCGCCCGATTACGTCGCGGTCGAAACGCGCCGTGACCGGCGGTCCGATCTCGTCGCGCAGCATGCGGTTGCCGCCGATGCCGGCGTTGATCACCGCGGCCGGCGTATGGGCCAGCGCGAGTCGTACCTGCAGCGCGTCGGTCCAGCGGTCGTTGCCGTCTGTGGTCGAGCCGGTGCCGTCGGTGATCGAATCGCCGATGGCGACGAGCACCGGCGGCTCTGTCGCGGACAGCACTTCGACCCCGCCCAGCTGGAACCACGATGTCACCTGGCGCGTCGCGCTGAAATCCCGCGCGGACGACTGGTCTCCACGGCCGATGAACTGGGTGGCGTGTGCAGCCGTGTGAATGCTTTGCTGGGGCGGCGCCGATTTCAGATAAAGCGAAACGGCCATGTCCGTGTCCGCAGCCGTCTCCATTGGCAGCGCGTCGCTGACGATCTCCTGGCCCGGCGCGACCGTGATCCCGGCCGCGCCGCCAAAGCGCAGGGGCAGTACGGGGCCGCCGATAGCAGGACTGCCAGCCGCACCTGGCGCGACCGTCGCAGAGCCAATCACCAGCGGCTCGCTGCCATACAAATTGCTGAACCGGACTCGCAGTTCACGTCCGCCGATCGATAGCCGCACCATCTGGCGCAGCGTGACGTCCGCGCGCTCGTCATCGTGCAGCGCGGCCTTGGCGCCGGCCGGGACCAGGGCACCGCCCCAGCTGGCGACCCAACGTCCTCCGGGTTTCGCGGCGCCAGCGGACATCGCACCGGCGCACGCTGCGGCGGCACAGACGAGAAAACTGGCAAGCAGCGTTTTCACTATAAATCGTTTTAACATAAAAAAAGAACGACCTGTCGCCAGGTCGTTCCAGTACGGAGTCCGCGTTACAGCTTAGTTGCGGAAGTTCGCGCCGATCATGATCTTGCGGCCCGAGTAGCTGTAGTCCAGTATGCTCGGTGCGCCGCTGGCGAACGGCACGTAGGAACCCTGGCTGTTGCTGGTGACCGCGTTGCCCAGGTTGCGGCCCTCGACGAACAGCTCGACGTTGCGCGAGATCTTGTAGGCGATCTTGGCATCGATGTAGCGAGTCGCGTCGCGGAAGTTCGGCGAACCCGGGTTGTATGCCGGCGGACGTGCGTTGCCGCTGGCGTTCGGGTAGTTGTTCAGGGCGTTGCCGCTCGAACCAGCGATGTTGTTGAAGAACGGCGCCACACCCTGCACCGCGACACGTGCCGACAGGCGGCCGTCGTCGTACCAGAAGGCCCAGTTGTACTGGAACTTCGATTCGCGCAGCGGCGGCATCGGGGTGCCGGTCAGCAGGTCCACGATGTTCTGCGTCGACGACACCGATTTCAGCTTGGTGTAGTTGCCGTCGAAGCCCGTATAGCGCAGGTACGAAGGCAGGAAGGTGAACGCGGTCTTGGTACCGAACTCATAGCCCTTGCGGGTGGTCGCGATGCCATTCTCATAGGTCGGGAACGAGAACGGCAGCTCGGCCAGGTTCTGGCCCGTGGTCGGGTCGATCAGGGCCAGTCCCAGCGTGCCATTGGCGGTCTGCACCAGTGCCGGGCCGACGATACCACGCTGGTTGAAGTAGGACAGCGAGAACATCGTGTCCTTGTTCGGGTAGAACTCGGCGCTCCAGTTCTGGTTCAGGTTCTTCTGCGCTTGCAGGGCCGGGTTGCCGACGGTCTTGGTGCAGGTCTGGGTTGCATCGGTACCCAGGCGCTCGTCGTAGCGGCACAGGCCAGAAGGCAACAGGAAGGTGACCGGCGGACGGGCTACGGTGCGGGCGCGGTTGTAGCGCACCACGACCTTGTCCGGCACCACCCACATCGCCAGGTTATAGATCGGAAGGAAGTCGTGGGTGGTCGCATCGACGGCGGTGTTGGTGGTCACCGTGACGTCGTTGATGCCGCCCGTGGCGTTCGGGTTAGCCGGGTCGAAGGTGGCAGTCTTCGTGATCGATTCGAATGCCATCTGGCCGATGCCGTGCACCTTGGTGCGGATGTAGCGGTAGCCCAGGTTACCCTCGATTTCCCAGCCGAACGGCAGCGAACGGTTGGTGAACGGGATGTGGTCGATGTTGAAGTCGCTCATGAGGTATGCCGCCTCGGAGCGTTCGCTCATCCGGGTGACCGGCTGGGCATAGGTCTTGCCGTCAGTGCCCACGCAGGTGTAGATGCAGTTCAGGTTGGCGTTCGGGACGTTGGACAGCGCGAAGGTCTTGAGCACGTCGATGTTCGGCCAGTTGGTCAGGGCGCTGCCGAAGGAACCCTTGGCGCCGTTGAAGAACTGGGTGTTCGTGACGTTACCCGAGAGCGACTGGCCGATGATGTCCACGAACTGCGCCGGGGTCACGGTGACCGTGCCCGAACCCTGGCGGTTGTAGGCATTGCTCGGGGTGAAGCCGAAGTTGCACTTGTTGCCGCCCGCGCCCAGCGAACCGGCGGTGTCCTGGCAGCCGACCAGGGTGCTGCGGACGATCGACGGCTCAACGTACACGTTCGGCGTCGTGCTGACCTGGTAGCCGTTGCCGCTGTTGCCCCACTGGTTGTACTTGGTGTCGCGCAGGTTGAAACCGGATTTCAGGCGGGTGAAGAACGGCACGCGGTCGCCCAGCGCATACGTCAGGTCCAGCTTGGCGGTACGCTCTTCGGTGTCGCGGACGGTCGGCGTATAGGTCAGTTGCGGCTGCGAGCTGGTGAGCAGCGGCTGCTGGGCCGCGGTGTAGGCCGGGATGTCGTTGATATTGGTGCCGCCGCCGGTCACTTTCGCCGACGCTCCCGGTGCCGTGAGCGCGCCGTAGTTGGCCGCGTTGTACAGGTTGAAGTTCGAACCCGACGGGAAGCTGTAGGCCCACAGTCCGTTCGGCTGCGCGGTCAGCGTCGCTGCGCCATACGCGTAGCTGAAGGTGGTGCGGAACTGCTCTGCGACGTAGTTCGACTTGGCGTCGCCGGCCAGGAACTCGGCGGTGAGGCCGTCGTGTTTCCAGATGCCGCCCAACTGCAGGTACTTGGTGATGCTGGAGTCGCGGTTGTAGATCTGGTCAACGCCGGCGGTGCCGTCGCTGATGCCGAAGCTGGTCACGTGGTGGTTGGCATCCACGGTGACGGACGACGGGTTGACGTTGGTGACCGCGCCCGCGGTCGGCACGCCGTTCGCAAAGCTCGGGTTGTTCGGATACAGGTAATAGCCGGTCGCAGTCGGGGAGACACTGCGCTTGCCGCTGGCATCGACAAAGGTGCCGGCCGTATTGACGTTCATGCCGCCGAGGTTGAGGAACGAGGTATTGTTCTCGGTCCGGCGCTTGGAGTAGCTGCCCTTGGCGTACACAGTCAGCTCGTTGTTGACCTTGAAGTCTGCGCGCAGGTCGATGCTCTGGCGCTTGTCGATTTCACGCTGGACCTTGTTGCGGACCAGCGAAGGCGTGTAGTCGTTCCACTGGTTCAGGCAGCTGATCAGCTCATTCTGCCGCGCGTTCACCGCATTGGTGCGGTTGGTCGAGCTCAGGTTCTTCAGCGAATTATCGGCGGTGGTCAGCTGCGGGAAGGCCGCATAGCAGTCGGCCTTGGTCTGGGCGGCGGCCGACTTGGTCAGGATCTCCTGGGGCGTGGCCGTGTTGTAGTTGCCGGTACCGGTGGTGTAGGGATAAATGCCGGTCGAACCCACCGACAGCCCGGCCGGCGTGGTCGACGCCGGATCCGCCATGTTCAGCGTGGCTGGATTGTAGGTAAAGGTCTTGTTCGGCGAATTGTCGAAGTCGATCAGGCGCGAATAACCGGCGTTCGCGCTGGTGGCCACCTGCATCTGGTGCTGCTCGTTCGCCAGGGTCGATGCCGATGCATTCAGCAGCAGGCCGAGGCGGTTGTCCATGAACTTGCGGGCCAGGATGACGTTGGTGTCCGGCTCCCACTTCTTGTTCAGGTTGTTCTGGGTGCCGGCCACGCGCACCGACACGAAGGGCTCCTTGAAGTCCAGGCCGGTGCGGGTCTTGATGATGATGCCGCCGCCGAGGGAGCCTTCAACCATGTCGGCGGTCGAACCCTTGACCACGTCCACGCTCTTGATCAGGTCCGCCGAAAGCTGGCGGAATTCGGAGCCGCGGCCGCTGTCGCCCGGGTTGCTGGCCGACTGCACGGCCTGGCCGTCCAGTTCGACGCGGGTCAGGTCAGGGCCGTTGCCGCGCACGGCCACCGTGACGCCCTCGCCGAAGTCGCCGCGGTCCAGCGCGATGCCGGACATGCGCGAAATCGCCTCGCCGATATTGCGGTCGGGGAGGGAGCCGACATCTTCCGCGACGATCGAGTCGATCGCGGTGGCCGCGTTCTTCTTGCGATCGATACTCGATTGTTGCGAGCGGCGGGTGCTCACCACCACGGTGGTCAGCCCATCTTTGTTCTCGGTCGTGACTTTGGTGGGGGCAGCCTGGTCTTGCGCCTGGTTGGATTGGGTCGCAGTTTCCTGCGCCATGGCTGCGTTGGCAGCGACGAGTGATGCAAGCGCCAGCGACACCGCGTAGCTCAAGCGCGTGAGGCGGATGCGTTGTTCCATTTCTCTCATACCTGTCTCCATTATTGGTCCAGCAGGGACCTGTTATCCCGGGCTTTGCCCGTGCCCTGAAGGGGCGATTGGTCCGACCAGTGTATTTCCCGATTCAAGCCATGTGGCATGCCAAGATGCAATCAATCAAGAAGATGCTCGAAACGCGCAGTTTGGCGGCCAATCGTGTTGTTTTGATCACCAAACTGAGCGTTTTCGAATGAGGGAACCCTGCACATTGCGCGCCTGTTCGCTCATCCCGGTGATTAAAAAGCGCGGTTCGTTGACTGGGGCTGGAGGCGCGCATAGCATCGTGCCGCTATCACAACAATCTGGCCGACGCCGTCCACTTCATGAACCCACGTACCCCCACTTTGGTCCCCGCCGCGCTCGCAGTGCTCCTCGCGTGGTCGTGCGGCGCGGCGCCTGCTGCTGCGCGCGAGGTCTTCAACTTCAACCCGGGCTGGAAGCTGGCGGTGGCCGATCCGGCCCGCGCCGCCGAGGCCAGTTTTGACGACAGCGGCTGGAAAAAGGTCACCCTGCCGCGCGCCTGGAACGAGGACGACGCCTTCAGCAAGGACATCGCCGACCACACGACCGGCATCGCCTGGTACCGCAAGCGTTTCACCTTGCCGGAAGAGGCGCGTGGGCAGAAGGTGTTCATCGAATTCGAAGGCGCGCGCCAGGCGGCCGAGGTGTACGTCAACGGCAAGCGCGCGGCGCTGCACGAGGATGGCGTCACGGCCTTCGGCGTCGATATCAGCGCGCTGCTGGTCCCGGGCGAGAACGTGATCGCGGTCCGCACCGACAACAGCTGGGAATACCGCGAGCAGGCCACCGGCCAGCGCTACCAGTGGGAAGACAAGAACTTCAACGCCAACTATGGCGGCCTGCCGAAGAACGTCAAGCTGCACGTGGCGGACAAGCTGTACCAGACCTTGCCCCTGTATTCGAGCCTGGGCACGACCGGCGTGTACATCTACGCGCGCGACTTCGACATCCGCGGCAAGCGCGCCACCGTCACCGCCGAATCGCAGGTGCGCAACGAATACGACAAGCCGCGCACCTTCAGCTACGAGGTCGAGATCCGCGACGCCGACGGCAAGAAGGTCGCCGGCTTCTCGGCGCCTGCCCAGACGCTGGCGGCAGGAGCGACAGGCACCGTCAAGGCCAGCGCCAAGGTCGGCGGCCTGCACTTCTGGAGCTGGGGCTACGGCTACTTGTACAACGTGGTGACCACGCTGAAGGTCGACGGCAAGCCGGTCGACAGCGTCACCACCCGCACAGGCTTCCGCAAGACCGAATTCGGCCACGGCATGATCAAGCTGAACGACCGCGTGATCCAGGTGCACGGCTATGCCCAGCGCACCACCAACGAATGGCCGGCGATCGGCCAGTCGGTGCCGGCCTGGATGTCCGACTACAGCAACGGCCTCGCGCTGGAGAGTAACGCCAACCTGTTCCGCTGGATGCACATCACGCCGTGGAAGCAGGATGTGGAGTCCTTCGACCGCATCGGCATGATGCAGGCGATGCCGGCCGGCGACTCGGAGGCCGACGTCACCGGCCGCCGCTGGGGCCAGCGCCTCGAGGTGATGCGCGACGAGATCATCTACAACCGCAACAACCCGAGCATCGTGTTCTATGAAAGCGGCAACCGCGGCGTGAGCGAAGAACACATGCGTGACATGAAGGCGATCCGCGACGAGTTCGACCCCTACGGCGGCCGCGCATCGGGCAGCCGCGAGATGCTCGCTTCCGACGTCGCCGAGTATGGCGGCGAAATGTTATACATCAATAAGAGCGCGCGCATCCCGTTCTGGGCCATGGAGTATTCGCGCGACGAAGCCGCGCGCGAGTTCCGCGACAACTGGACCCCGCCCTTCCATAAAGATGGCGACGGGCCGCAGCACAAGGGCGCCGACGCCAGCGTCTACAACCGCAACCAGGACACGCACGCGATCGAGGACGTGCAGCGCTGGTACGACTACTGGCGGGAGCGGCCGGGCACCGGCACCCGCGTCAGCTCGGGCGGCGTGAATATCGTGTTCTCCGACACGAACACCCACCATCGTGGCCTGGACAACTATCGCCGCAGCGGCGAGGTCGACGCCATGCGCATCAAGAAGGACGGCTGGTTCGCGCACCAGGTGGTGTGGGACGGCTGGGTCGACATCGAGCATCCGCGCGCCTACATCATCGGGCACTGGAACTACGCTCCCGGCACGGTCAAGCCGGTGACGGTGGTGTCGAGCGCCGACCGCGTCGACCTGTACCTGAACGGCAAACCGCTCGGCCACGGCCGCCAGCATGAGCGCTTCCTGTTCAGCTTCGACGACGTGGCATGGCAGCCGGGCGAGCTGAAGGCCATCGGCTACAACGCCGCCGGCAAGCAGATTTGCGAGACCTCGGTCGCCACCGCCGGTGCGCCGGCCGCGCTGCGCCTGACCGCGATGACCGCGCCGGGCGGCCTGCATGCCGATGGCGCCGACCTCGCGCTGGTGCAGGTGGAAGTGGTCGACGCCAAGGGGCAGCGCAATCCGGTCGCGATGGACAAGGTGCACTTCGAACTCGATGGTCCGGCCGAGTGGCGCGGCGGTATCGCGCAAGGACCGGACAACTACATCTTGTCGCATGACTTGCCGGTAATCGGCGGCGTGAACCGCGTGCTGGTGCGAAGCGGCGCCGAACCGGGACGCATCGTGCTGCGCGCTACCGCCGAGGGCTATGCGCCGGCGGAGTTGGTGCTGCAATCGGTCTCCGCGCCGTCGAGCGGCGGCTTGTCCACGCA
This sequence comes from Massilia terrae, assembly GCF_024753145.1. GTDB lineage: Bacteria > Pseudomonadota > Gammaproteobacteria > Burkholderiales > Burkholderiaceae_D > Telluria > Telluria terrae. The sequence continues at coordinate 907,325 of NZ_JANUGU010000001.1, forward strand.
CCTGCCGGGCGAAGGACAGCCGCTGCGCCTGGATCGCGGGCCGACGCCGACGACGCCGTCGTTCCACGTGTCGCGCGTCGCAGTGCCGGTCGCATCGGTCGAGGCATCCAGCAACGGTGAGAATGCGGCCAAGTCCTTCGACGACAACGAGACCAGCGTCTGGGCCAGCGCGGCGGGCGACAAGAAACCGGCCATCACCTACAAGCTGGCCGCGCCGGCCACCCTGAGCGAGGTGGTGCTGAAGCTGTCCGGCTGGCGCGAGCGCAGCTACCCGCTGCGGGTCCTCGTCGACGACACCGAAGTATTCAACGGCATGACGCCCAAGAGCCTGGGTTACGTGACGCTGCCGCTCAAGTCGCACAAGGGCAGCAGCGTGCGCATCGAGCTGATTGGCGCCGCCGATGAGAAGAATGCGATCGCGCTGACCGAAGTGGCAAACCAGAAGATTACCGACACCGGCGCGAACCGCACGCCGAAAGGCACGCTGTCGATCGTCGAGGCCGAGTTCTATCGCGTTCCGTAAGTGAGGATCAAGATGTATCAGACCAATCGGCCATGGCGGCTTGCCCTGGCGCTGGCAGCCCTGTTTGCCGCTTCGGCGGCCGACGCCGCGGTGCGGCTGCCGGCGATCATTTCGGACCACCTCGTGCTGCAACGCGCGGACAAGGTGCCGGTGTGGGGATGGGCCGCGCCCAATGAACAAGTCAGCGTGAAGATCGGCACGCAGGAAAAAACGGTGCGCGCCGGCGCGGATGGCAAGTGGTCTGTGCAGCTGGACCTGCGCCGCACATCGGATGCACCGGGGCCGCTGGCAGTGCGCGGGCAGGGCAACGAGATCGTGGTGAACGACGTGCTGGTCGGCGAGGTGTGGCTGGCTTCCGGCCAGTCGAACATGCAGAAGCCGCTCGGCGAACAGCACGGGCAAAAGCCGACCCTGAACAGCGAGGCCGAAATTGCGGCCGCCAACCACCCGGCGATCCGTCTGTTCAAGGTGAGCCGCAACAAGGCGCAGAAGCCGGGCGATGACGTATCCGGCAAGTGGGTCGTGTGCACGCCCGAATCCGTCGAGGCCACCAAGTTCTCGGCGGCGGCTTACTTCTTTGGGCGCCGCCTGAACCAGGAGCTGCATACGCCGGTCGGCCTGATCGATTCTACAGTCGGCGGCACGCGCATCGAACTGTGGACGCCGGTCGAGAATCAGACCGCCGACGCCTGGCCTGCATCGGACTTGTCGATCCTGTACAACGGCATGGTGGCTGGCCTGGCGCCGTTCGGGATCAAGGGCGTGATCTGGTACCAGGGCGAGTCCAACATCATGGACACGGACGACGGCGCCGCCTACGCCGGCAAGATGAAGGCGCTGGTCTCGGGCTGGCGCCAGCACTGGAACGCCAGCTTCCCGTTCTACTACGTGCAGGTCGCGCCCCACCTCTACCATTCCACGCGCCACGACCGGGTGACGGATTCCGATGCCGAACCGCGGCTGTGGGAAGCACAGGCGCAGTCGCTGCGCATTCCTGGCACGGGTATGATTGTCACCACCGACCTCGTCGACGACCTGCGCGACATCCACCCGCGCGACAAGAAGACGGTGGGCGAGCGGCTGGCCAACGTGGCGCTGGTGCAGGCCTACGACCGGCGCGACATCGAAGCCTACGGTCCGGCGTTCAAGTCGATGGCGATTGAAGGCGACAAGGCGATCCTGAGCTTCGCCCACGCCGACGGGCTGGCCGCGCGCGACGGCAAGGCGCTGAGCTGGTTCGACATCGCCGGCGCGGATGGCCGCTATTATTCGGCGAAGGCCAGCATCGAGCAGGGCAAGGTGGTGCTGAGCAGCCCCAAGGTGCCGCATCCGGTGAAGGCGCGGTTTGCATGGGACGAGGCGGCGCAGCCGAATCTGGTCAACAAGGCGGGACTGCCGGGAGTGCCGTTCCGGTCAGAACAGCCTGTACCTGAAGGAGAAAATGAATGAGCGGCCGTCTGGAAGGCAAAGTAGCAATCGTCACCGGCTCGACCATGGGCATCGGCGCCGCCATCGCGCGTCGTTTCGTGGCCGAGGGTGCGCGCGTAGTGATCAACAGCCACCGCGACGACGAACACGCCGCGGCAATGCGCGCGGAGCTGGGCAGCGAAAACAGCATGTTCGAACTGGCCGACGTGTCCGACCGGACCGCCACGCGGCGCCTGGTGGACCGCACCGTGGAGCTCTTCGGAAAGGTCGACATCCTGGTCAATAACGCCGGCATGAACGTGTTTTCCGATCCGCTCCAACTGACGCCGGAAGACTGGCAGCGCTGCATGGCGGTCGACCTCGAAGGCGCCTGGAACATGGCGCTGGCGGCGCTGCCGCGCATGCTGGAACGGAGCGCCGGCAGCATCGTCAACATCGCCTCGGTCCACGGGCACAAGATCATTCCGGGCTGTTTTCCTTACCCGGTGGCCAAGCATGCGCTGATCGGCCTGACTCGCTCCCTGGCGATCGAATACGCGGCGCGCGGCATCCGCGTCAATTCGATCTCGCCGGGTTTAATCATGACGGAGCAGATCAAGGCCTGGCTGGCGAGCTGCCCGGACCCGGAAGCGGAGCGCCAGCGCCAGGCCAATCTGCTGCCGTGCCGCCGCATCGGCGAGCCGGAGGAGGTGGCCTATACCGCGCTGTTCCTCGCCAGCGACGAGGCGCGCTTCATCAATGCCGCTGACATCCTGATCGACGGCGGGCGCAGCCAGCTTTATCATGAGTGATATGAAGACGCTTCGCGTGAAGGCACTCCTTGTGCTGCTGGCTGCTGCGTTTTCTGCCAATGCTGCTCCATTGCCCAAGCCCGACCGCGGCGGTGTGCCTGAATCGAAGCTGTACGATTATGGCGTCATGGGCCCGCCCGCGACGCCGGCGATTGTGTCTGCCGCAAATGCAGGGCTGGCGACTGCATTGCCCGCCGGGCCGTACCAGGCCAACTGGAACTCGATCCGGAAGAACTACCAGCCGCCGGCCTGGTTCGCGGGCGCGAAGTTCGGCATCTTCCTGCACTGGGGCGTGTATGCCGTGCCGGCGTATCACAACGAGTGGTACGAAAAGCACATGTACGACCGCGACCTGGCCTGGCACACGGAGCATTTCGGGCTGCCGGAGAAATTCGGCTACAAGGACTTCATCCCGCAATTCACGGCGGAGAAGTTCGATCCGGACGCGTGGGCCGAACTGTTCCGCCGCGCTGGCGCGCGCCTGGTCATGCCGACCGCGCAGCATCACGATAACTTCGCCCTGTGGGACAGTGCGGTCACTCCGTTCAACGCCAAGCGCATGGGGCCGCACCGTGACCTGATCGGCGATCTTGGTGCTGCGGTGCGCAGGGCAGGCATGCGCTTCGGTGTATCCAACCACGGCGTCGAGAACTTCGCTTTCGTGAATCCGACCGCCCAGGTCGAGGCGCGCCTGCGCGAGCGTCATGCGGACTTGTTCGATCCCGCTTGGGCGGACTTCTACAATGTGGCAGACCGTAGTCCGCTGGCGATGTCGCGCTTCCTGTCCGATTGGCTGGCCCGCAATTTCGAACTGATCGACAAGTACCAGCCCGATCTGCTCTATTTCGACAATGGCGTGAACCTGCGCGTGCTCGACCCGCTGAAGGAGCGCGTGGCGGCCTACTACTACAATCGTGCGAGCGGCTGGGGCAAGCAGGTTTCGATCAGCACCAAGTGGGTGGCCTACGCGCCGGACAACGACGACAGTCATCAGCTTGGGTCCATCATCGACTTCGAGAAGGTCGGCACGCGTTCGCCTTCCGGTATCCGTCCTTCGCCATGGATGGTTGATGACACGATCGGCAGTACCTGGGGCTACACGGCGGGCATGAGGATCTCGTCGGCAGCCTCGATCATCGGCAAGCTGGTAGATACCGTCAGCAAAGGCGGGTTCTATCTGCTGAACATCGCACCAAAGGCTGATGGGATGATTCCGGACGATCAGCAGCGGGTTCTGCTCGGGGTTGGCGCTTGGCTGCAGCGGTATGGCGACGCCATCTACGACACGCATCCGTGGACGCGCTTCGGTGACGGTGACTGGCGCTTCACGGTCAAGGGCGAGGCGCTGTATGCGATCGGCAAAGCGGGCGGTGACAATACGCTTGCCTCGTTGACGCCGGCGGTCGGCAATGTGACCAAGGTCGAAGTGGTCGGTGGCGAATCAGTCGCGTTCAGCCAAGATGCCGCAGGCTTGCACCTCCAGCTACTTCCGACCTCAGGCGCGCCGTTGCCAGTCGCCTTGAAGATCTCCGGACTGCAACCGCGGTAACGCACGCGTGCGCGGGGACCACGGCTTCAAGTTAACCACTAACGCAAACGCGTCGACCCGGCGAAGGCCGGGGCTCATGCTGAGTTTGCGGTCCCCAGAAGAAATTAAAGAGAGAACGTCGTCCTCGCGAAAGCGGGGACCCCATTTTGCGAGCGCTGCGACTGCTCGCGCAAAATAGGGCTCCACGCGTGCGCGGGAACGACGGTCTCCCTGATTACTTCTTCTGCGCTTTGCGCTTGTCGTCCATTCCTGCTTCGTCCACGTCCGCACTGGTCGAACGCGAGCGCTTGTATTCCAGTTCCCCTGCTTCGTCAGGCAGCTTCGGTCCCGTGTACAGCACGGCCACATCCGCCAGCGCACTCGCGCGATCCAGCCCGAAGCCGGACAGTGCGGTCAGCTTCAGGTAACGCGCGCTGACTCCCTGGTCGAACACGATCCGCTGCGGATCAAAGGTCGAGCCAAGCGTCGCGCGCTTTACGTCGCGCCAGGCTTGGCCGTCATCGCTGACCTGCACCAGCCATTCGCGCACATCGCCTTCATGGTCGCGATGGTTCTGGCGCGGCATCAGCACCAAGCCATTGAATGGCACCGACTCCGGGAAGGTAATGGTCAGCTCGGGCTGTGGCCGCGGGATATCGGCGCGCACGCTCACCAGCGAATAGGTATTCGGATCGCCGTCGATCGCGTTGCCTGCGTCCGGCCAGCCGCTCGCCTTGGCGCCCAGTTTTTTCATCACGCGGGTGTCGAACAGGGTCGCGCGCAGGTCGGCGGCAGCGAGTTCGGTCTTCGGCTGGAACCCAGCGCTGGCCATGTAGTCGAGCACCGATTTGCGCAGCTGGCGCGCCACCACGCGCTCGTCCAGTTTCGATTCGAGGTCGGCGGTGGACACCACCAGCTTGCCCTTGCCGACCCGCGCCTCGAACAGCACGCCGAGCTTGTAGTTGCGGTTCCAGTCGTCGATTGGTTGCACAATCGGCTGCAGGCCGCGCGGCAGGCGCTCCAGGTTCATCGCGCGCGCATTGGCCACCAGTTCGGTCCACTGCCAGTCGAAGTAGTCGTCGGTCGGGAATTCGGCCAGCGCGGGATGGCGCTTGTCGATCCACAGGCCGAGCATGCGGCTCCAGCCCGGATTCATCAGGCGGTTCCAGAACACCGGCACGTCGGCCAGCTGCGGCGAGGTCCAGTCCAGGTCCGCCTTGCGCGGCATGTACAGCACATTGGCTCCGGCCGCGAGGCGTTCCTCGGCCTCGTCCCACGAATGCGTGACCACCACCTGCGGAGGCGCTGCGCTTGCTTCTTCGGCCGGGTACAGCCAGAAGTTCCAGTCATTCGCGACCTTGGTGCCGGCCAGGCCGACCACCAGCTTGTAGTGCCCCGGCGCGGGCAGGGCGGCGAGGCTGGCGTTGATATGGCCCAGCGCCGTGTTATGCCCGATCGGGATCGTGGTGGCGGCGAAGCGTCCTTCGGCAACCGGCTTGCCTTTGGTGTCCAGCACCTGCCAGTATGGCTGCGCGTTGGCCAGCGGCTTTTCGCCGTAGTGGGCGATCTCCACTGGCACGTCGAGCGTGTCGCGCGTGGTCAGCACCAGCTTGGTCAGGCGCGCCAGCGGCACGGTCTCGCCGTTATAGCGCCGGAACTCGTCGGCGGTCGCGTAGCCCTTCGACTCCCAGAAGGTGTCGAGAATGCCGACCAAGGCGGTGCCCTGGCCGAGGTAGTCGTGCAGGTCCAGCAGCTGGTAGCCGGACAGGCCGCGTGTGCGCAGCGCCGCCTCGATCTCCTCCTTGTAAGCCTCGAGCTGGTAGCGGCCGGACGCGTAGGCGAAGTCCTTGTTCTTGTCGAGCACACCGTGCGAGCGGGCCGAGTCGCGGAAGATCTCGTAATTCCCCGGTCGCAGGTAGCCCTTGAATTTGTCGATCACCGAAAAATCGGGATAGGAAATCCACTGGCCCACTTCATGCGACAGCACCGGAACCGTGATGCCGGCGAGCGAATCGCTGTAGTCGCGCCCGAACCAGCCGGTCTTGTTGCGCAGGGGCGCGGGGCCAATGCGCTGGATCGCGAGGTAGTCAGCGCCCTTGTCGACGTCCGGCACCACCTTTTCGGTGTGGCCGGTGCCGTTGGTATAGATGCGGCGTGGGTCGACTAAGCGGAAGTGCGCGATCCATTTGTCGAACACCGGCTTCCAGTTCCCGGACGGCTCATTGCTCGGACTTAGCATCATGAACGAGGGGTGGTTGCCATAGGCGCGGATCAGGCGCTCGGTTTCCTGGTACAGGCGCGCCTCCATCGGCGAACCTGGCGCGAAGCTGTTCCACATGCCCGGTTCCGGCTGCAGGTAGACGCCCACTTCGTCGGCGGCCTGGAACGCCGCTTCCGGCGGCGTGAAGGAGTGGAAGCGCATGTGGTTGATGCCCCATGCCTTGTTAATCTTGAAGATCTTCTTCCAGTAGGCGACGTCGGTCGGCGGGTAGCCGGTCAGCGGGAAATCGCCGCCGTGGTGGGTGCCGCGCATGAATACCGGGCGGCCGTTGACGAGGATGTCGGCGCCTTTCGTGCTGATCTGGGCGAAGCCGAAGGACACCGAACGCGCGTCTCCCGCGCCGGCGCCGGCGAGCTTCAGGCGCAGGGTTTGGAGCACCGGATGCCATTCGTCCCAGTTTGCCGCGTTCTTGGGGTACTGGACCTGGAACTCGGTGCTGCCGCCTTTTTCTGTCCAGGTGACCGGGAAGTCATGGCCATTGGCGCTGACCGTGCCCTGGCCGGCCTTGCCGCCTGCGTTGCCGATCGCAAGGCGCACGCGCACCGTCTTGTGCTCGACGTCCGGGAAGACCTGCACGTCGTCGATGTAGACCGGCGTGGTCGCCCGCAGTTCGACCTTGCCGATGATGCCGTTCCAGCTCATTCCCAGCGAATCCGACACACTGTGCGCATCCGGCCGGTACTTCATCAGCATGCGGTTATCGACCCGGACCGATACCCGGTGCCGCCCCGGAGCGAGCAGGCCGAGGTCGACCTCGTGCGGCGCAACCAGGCTGTCGTCGGCGCCGGCTTCACGGCCGTCGACCCAAATGGTGGAGGCCCAGCGCGGCCGCTCGAGATACAGCGATACGTGCTTGCCCTTCCAGTTGGCCGGCACCTCGATGTCGCGCTGGTACCATGCCACGCCGAGATAGTGACGCGGCGGCTGCGACAGGAAGGGCACCTTGACCTGGCCCGGCTTCGTGTAGGCCTTGTAGTCCTCGCGCAGATTCCAGTTGCGGTCGTACAGCGACAGCACCCATGGCGTGTCGGCCCGGATTTCGTCGCCGTAGCCTTGGGCGTTGAGGATGCCGGGCAGGCGGATATGGTCGGCCAGCGCGCTGTCGTACCAGTGTTTGGTCAGGCCCTGGTCGTCGCGGTCCAGCGCGAAGCGCCAGGTGCCGGACAGGTCGCGCACTTCGGCCGCGTGCAGCGGCAGCGCGCAGGCGAGCAGGGTGAGCGCGGCGAAGCGCAGGGCGGGGCGGGTCATGGTTGTCATTCGCATATCGTCGATTGGAAGCGCGCGGGTGAGCGCAGCATAAGCTACTGCGCGCCTCCTGTGCCGCCTGGCGCAATCAACAATTTGACCTTTTGCGACTGCGATGGACACTGGACCGAAGCCCTGTGTACGATTCGTGTGAAAAAATCATAGGATCCAAGCGATGCTGCGTACCCTCCTGTTCCTGACCTGCCTGCTGGCCGGCGCCGCCAATGCCGCGCCGCTGGTCCATGCTGCTCCCGCCCTCGGCGACTTCGCGCTGGCCACCCGCGCCGGCGCTGCGCGCATCGTCTACTCGTCGTCCGATGCGGCCGTGGTTGGCCACGCCGCACGCGACCTGGCGGCGGACATTGAACGCGTTACAGGGCAGCGGCCTGCATTGGGATCCGCAGCGGAAGGCGCGCCGGCGGTGCTGGTCGGGACCCTCGGCACCAGCGCGGTGGCCGATGCGCTGGCGGCGTCCGGCAAGGTGGACGTAGCCAAGCTGCGCGGCGCCTGGGAAAGCTTCGTCATCGCCACCGTCGAGCATCCGCTGCCGGGTGTGCCGCGCGCGCTGGCGATCATCGGGAGCGACCCGCGCGGCACAGCTTACGGCGTGTACGAGTTGTCGCAGGCCATCGGTGTCTCGCCCTGGTACTGGTGGGCGGACGTGGCGCCCGCGCACAAGGATGCGTTGTACGTCGCTGCCGGAACCCGGCGCTTCGGACCGCCCTCGGTCAAGTACCGCGGCATTTTCATCAACGACGAGGACTGGGGCTTGCAGCAATGGGCCGCGCGCACGCTCGAACCTGGGCACGGCGGCATCGGACCGAAAACCTACGAAAAAATGTTCGAGCTGCTGCTTCGCCTGAAGGCCAATACCTTGTGGCCCGCGATGCATCCGGGGACGCCGCCATTCAACAGCTTCCCCGAGAACGCGCGTCTGGCGAACGAGTACGCCATCGTGATGGGTTCCTCGCACGCGGAGCCCATGCTGCGCAATAACGTCGGCGAGTGGAAGGACGACCCGCACGCCTACAACTACCAGACCAATCGCGACGGTGTGCTCAAGTACTGGGAGGACCGCGTCGCCGCCAATGGCCGCTACGAGAACATCTACACGATCGGCATGCGCGGCATCCACGACTCAGCAATGCAGGGGCCGAAGTCGGACAGCGAACGCGCACGGCTTCTGGAGAATATCTTCGACGACCAGCGCGCGCTGCTCGCAAAGTACGTGAATCGGCATCCGGAGCAGGTGCCGCAAGTGTTCGTGCCCTACAAAGAGGTGCTGGGCCAGTATCGCAACGGCCTGAAGGTCCCGGACGACGTGACGGTCATGTGGACCGACGATAATTTCGGCTACCTCCGGAACTTCACCACGCCGGCGGAACGCGCGCGCGCGGGCGGGTTTGGCGTCTACTACCATCTGTCCTACCTTGGCGCGCCGCTGTCGTACATCTGGCTCAGCACCACGCCGCCGGCGCTGGTGTGGGAAGAGATGACCCGCGCCTACGACACCGGCGCCCAGCGCATCTGGATCGCCAACGTTGGCGACCTCAAGCCGGCGGAGATCGACACCGAGTTCTTCCTGCGGCTGGCATGGGACGTCAAGCAGTGGAATGCACAGGACCTGCCGCGTTTCCTGGTCGAATGGGCCGCGCGCGAATTCGGGCCGGAACACGCGCACGAGATCGCGGCCATCATGGATGACTACCACCGACTCAATTTCGACCGTCGTCCGGAGCACCTGCAGTGGTGGCTGCCGAAGCAGCCGCCGCGGCGCAGCACGCTTGGCGACGAGGAGGCAAGCAAGCGCCTGCAGGCGTTCCGGCAGCTGCGCGAACGGGTCGAGGCGCTTCAAGCGAAGATCGCGGAGCGCAGCCAGGACGCGTGGTTCGAGCTGGTGGCCTATCCGGTCACGGCCAGCGCGTTGGCCAACGAGCGCTTCTTCGAGGGTGAGCGCGGCAACCAGGCCGCCGCGCTGGCGGCCGACGCCAGGCTGGACAAGCTGACTGCCTGGTACAACGATGGCCTGGCTGGCGGCAAGTGGCGTCACATCATGTCGCAGGAACCAGCGGACCGCCAGTGGCCGTCGCTGCGCCTGTCGAAGTGGACGATGCCATCTTATCCGCCACGCGCGGAGACGCCGCCGGCCCCGCGGCTCGTCATCGAGGCTGCGCAGTTCGACTGCCAGCGCGCCGGTGCCGCCGCCTCGTGGGAGGTGATCCCGGGGCTGGGCCACGGCGAGCAGGGCGCGGTGGCGCTCGCGCCTGCGAGCAGCATGCCGGTTTCGGCCGCACATATTGCGGTCGACGCGGCGCGACTGGACTACCACGTGAAGCTGCCTTTCGTCGGCGACCTGCCGCTGGAGGTGCATCTTATCCCGACCCATGGCGATGGCGCGACGCTGCGCCTCGCGGTCGCCATCGACGACGGTGCGCCGCAAGTATTGACGCTGCCGGTCAACGACGGCCGTCCGGACTGGGCACAGGGGGTGCTGGATAACGAGCGCGTCGTTAAAATGTCGCTCTCCATCCACACAGTGGGCGAGCACACGATCAGCGTCTACGGCACCGATCCCGGTGTCGTCATCGACCGGATTGTCCTCGATGGCGCGGCCGTCCGCGTGGCTTCGCGCGGGTCACGGTGAGTGCTCAGTCGCTTGATTGTTTAGGTGATTGTCGTTTCTTTACACGTTCCCGCGTTAAGGTTGCGTCGTTTGGTATAGATAATTCACTTATAAAACGTATGTATATTGCCGCTCCTGGAACCAGCCCGAAGCTTAAATTCCTATCCGCCCTGATCGTGGGTTGTTTCGCAGCGCAGCCGCTGTTCGCCCAGACCACCGACAGCGCCAAGCCTGCAACAGTCCATCCGGTACGTCCGCCACAGGATGCAAAGTCCGACCAGAAGGCCGCGACCACTCCCGCGAAAACAGGCGATGCAGCCAAATCGACGACCACTTCGACCGCGCAGGAGCCGCAGGCCGGCAGCGAGGACATGGCGACCATCGAGGTGGTCGCATCGCGCCCGACCAACAAGGTCGATCGCGACGTGTACGACCTGAAGAACGACATCAGCATCAGCAACGCGTCGGCAGCGGACGTTTTGAACAACGTGCCATCGGTGACGGTGGACCAGGACGGCAACATCCAGTTGCGTGGTAACTCGAACGTGCAGGTCATGGTCAACGGGAAGCGTGACGCGCAGTTCCAGGGCCAGAACCGCGGCGACGCGCTCAACGCATTCCCGGCCGAAGCCATCGAATCGATCGAGGTGATCAACGTGCCGGGAGCGGAGTTCGGCAACGAGGGCGGCAGCGGCCCGATCATCAACCTGGTCCTCAAGCGCAACCGCAAGCCAGGCACGCGCGCCAACCTCTCGGCCAACAAGGGCAGCAACGCGCGCGAGAACGGCTTTCTCAACGGTGAACACGCGGAGGGCCCGTACTCGATCAGCGGGAATATCGGCGTGCGCAAGGATCTGAATACCGGCAGCCGCAATTCGCAGCGCGAATATCTCGATCCGCAGACCGGCGACGTGATCGGCGGCTCGAATTCCTCCACGCAGAACCGCGCGCCGCGCCATTCGGTGACCATGGCTTCGACCTTCACCTACAACGTAGGCGAACGTGACCAGGCCGGCGCCACTGCGAGCTATTCGAAGTTCAATGCGCAGAACGACAGCACCGGCAACACCTATCGCTACGGCCTGAACCAGGTCGCGACCGCCGATTACACCAGCCACTCGCATAGCGATTCGCCGTCCGAGAACTTCGGCCTTGGCGCCTCCTATTCGCACAAGAGCGGGGAGCCGGGCGAGGAGTTCAAGTTCGACCTGCGATACACCGGGCAGAGCAACCCGAGCGACCAGAGCGTGTTCTATGACTATCGGCTTGCCCCGGCTCGCATCGTCAACGACAACCAGCGTGACAACGGCCGCCGCACCCGCATCCTTGACATCAGCACCGATTACCAGCGCGTCGTGTTCGACACCTGGCAGCTGAAGGCAGGCGGGAAGGTCGCGCAGACCAAGGGCAGCAATTCGACGTTCTACAGCGCGCTCAATCCACTGACCGGGAATTACGAGCCGGTTCCTGGACGCACCAGCGACTTCGAATCGAACGACCGCAACGCAGCGCTCTACACCACGCTCAGCACCAAGTTCGGCGCGCTGTCGCTGCTGGGTGGCCTGCGTGCCGAGTACACGACGCTCGACGTGCGCCAGCCGCTGCTGAACGAAGAAGACAAGTACAGCTACATGAACTGGCTGCCGAGCTTCTACGCCACGTATGACCTGAGCGACACCGGCATGCTTCAGTTGCGCACCAGCCGCCGTATCTCGCGGCCGAACGAGCGCAACCTGAATCCCAACCTGGTGTACCTCAACGACTACAACGCCACCCAAGGCAACCCGAACCTGGAGCCGGTCAATAACGACCTGTACGAGCTGGCTTACCGCGACCGCTTCTTCGACGTGGATTCCAGCTTCACCCTGTTCGAGCGCCGCGAATCGCCGGTGGTGTCGTGGCGCAGCTACCCGCTCGCCAGCGATCCGGACGTGATCGTGACCTCGCCGGTCAATTTCGGCACCCACGATTCGCGTGGTGTGGAGCTGGCGTTCAATGTGAAGCAGCTGTTCCTGGAGGGCCTGTCGGCCAACTTCAGCACGACCATCAGCAATGACAAGCAACTGCGGCTGTTTAACTTCAACTTCGACCAGCAGGTCGAACAGACCATCCACCGCGAGAGCGCGAAGGTGCGCCTGGCCTACCAGATCGGCGTGGATTCGCTGCAGCTGATGGTCAACCACAATGGTCCGACGCTGGCCGGGCAGGGCGTCAACAAGGCGTTCACCATGACGCAGTTCTCATGGCAGCATCGCCTGTCGCCGCAGATGACGCTTAACTTCAACGTTCAGAACGTGTTCAACGTGGGCGGCATGCAGAGCTTCACCGAAAACGAGGTGCTGCGCGTATTCAGCGAGCGTAGCAAGCAGCCGCGCACCTTCAACATCGGCCTGCGCTACCAGTGGGGCGGCGTGACGGGCGACCAGCGTATCCGCAATGGCGGACGCCGGGGCGACATGTTCGACGGCCCGCGCGGCGATCGTGGTGGGCGCAAGGGTGGCTTCGGCGGCGGTCCGGGTGGCCCGGGCGGTGGTGGATTTGGCGGCGGCCCCGGTGGCGGTGGAGGCGGGCCGGGCTTCGATTAAAAAGCGTTAGCTCAAAACCCGTCGTCCCCGCGCACTTCGCGGGGACGGCGTTGTTTTATTTTGCGGTCGGTTTGAGGATGGCCTCGGCCTTGGCCTTTTCCTGAGCGGTGAGTGTGGGACCGACCGATTTCAGCGCGTCCTTGGCGGTAGCGATGCCCGAAGCGCTCGCAAGGCTCAGCCAGACGTAGGCGCCAACGCGGTCGCGCGGGCCGCCTTCGCCGTTGGCTTCCATCGCGCCGAGGCTCATCATCGCATCCGGCTGGCCCTGGCGCGCGGCGGCATCGAACAGCTTGCGTGCGGTGGCCTGGTCTTTCGGCACGCCTTCACCGGTGTAGAAGTAGGTGGCCAGCGCGAACTGGGCGTCGCGGTTGCCCCTCAGCGCAGCGTCCTTGTAGTACACGGTGGCCTTCTTCTCGTCGGTGGGCACGCCTTCGCCCAGGTCGTACATGCGGCCCGCGGCGAACATCGCGCCGGGGTGGCCAGCCTTGGCGGCGGCTGCGAAATAGGCGCCGGCCATCTTCAGGTCGCGTGGCACGCCGTCGTCGCCGTTGTAGTACAGCTTGCCCGCGTTGTACAGGGCCGGCACATAGCCTTTTTCGCCCGCGTCCTTGTAGTAGCCGAGCGCCTTGGACGGATTGCGTGCGCCAAGGTAGCCGTTCTGCCAGCCCTGGCCGAGCATGTTCAGCGCCGGCACGAAGCCGAAGTCCGCGGCGCGCTCGTAATAGTGCGCGGCCTCCTTCGGATCCTTGGCGGTGCCGACGCCGTGCTCGTAGATTCGCGCCAGCATGAACGCGGCCTCGATCTTGTCGTTCATCGCGAACGGCTGCCTCGGGTTGTACGGCATGCGCTCGCGCGTCGGGTCGAAGCGGCCGTCGGCGACTTCCTTGAGCCACTTGATTGCACGCTGAGGATCCTTGGCGGTGCCCATCCCGTACAGATTCATTTTGGCCAGCATCAGCCCGGCCTCGTCGTAGCCGATCTTGCTCCACGCCGTGTTAAACAGGGTGAAGGCGCGCGCATAGTCCTTGTTGTCGAAAGCCTCGAATGCGAGGGCCAGCGATTTGTCCTTGCGGAGGATTGCGTTTTGTCCGGCGGCGAAGCGGCGATCCGCCATGCCGCAGTACACGCGGGCGTTACCGTCCACCGCGTCGACCTGGGGCAAGCTGTCGAGCGAAGTCGGATTGGGCATGTTCGACACGTCGCCGTAGGGCGCCACGTCTGAAAAGCGATCGATGTCGTTGGAATAGGTGTCGTCCATGCCGAAGTCGCGCAGGTAGGCCTGCGCCACGTCTTCCTCGGCGGCGCTGGGCGTGCCCATGAAACCGCACGACGATGCATAGTGGTGCGACAGGACCTTGCTCTTCGCCGCGTCGACCATGCCGGCGCTGCCGGTCGGGTCGCGCTGGCCCCTGACCACCACCGTGCCGCTTGGCGGCGCCGGATTCGTCTGGGCTGTGGCGGTCTGCAGCAGCACCAGCAGGGCGGGGCCGGCCAGCAGCCGCAGGGTAAATCCAGGCTTCTTGCGCATCGAGTATCTCCTGTACCGAATGTGATTAGGGGTCTCCAGTCCAGTGTAACGGATGGGTGGCTGATCGGCTGACATAATCCTCGCTCAAGATGGTGATTCTTTCGCTGCCGGCTGCCCGTCGGTACAGGCTTCTCGCCTAGAATCGGGCGCGTCTAGCGAGAGGTAAAAAAATGAAAAAGTGCCTGATTGGGCTGATGCTGGCGATGGGCTGCGCGTGGTCGGCGGCCGAACCGCATATCGCGGCCAAGCCGCTGTTCCGCGACCCCGTGTACGACGGCGCGGCCGACCCGGTCGTGGTCTACAACCAGGAGCGCGGGCGCTGGTGGATGTTCTACACGAACCGGCGCGCCAACAAGACTGACCTTCCCGGCGTGACCTGGGTGCACGGCACCCGCATCGGCATCGCCGAATCGGCCGACGGCGGCGCGAACTGGAAGTACGTCGGCACCGCCGACATCGAGCTGCCGGCTGACGATGGCGGCGACGATGCGACTCATTGGGCGCCGGACGTGGTGCGCGCCGACGATGGCACGTATCACATGTTCCTGACGGTGGTGCCGGGCGTGTTCACCGACTGGAAGCATCCACGCCGCATAGTGCACCTGACCAGCACCGACTTGCGGACCTGGCGCAACGCCGCACCGATCAAGCTGGCGGGAGACAAATTGATCGACGCGTCGCTCGCGCGCCTGCCCGATGGCAGCTGGCGCATGTGGTACGACAACGAGCTCGATCACAAGTACATCTACTACGCCGACAGCCCCGACCTGAAGCACTGGACCGATCGCGGGCTGGCGGTGGCCCAGCGCGGCGAGGGTCCCAAGGTATTCAATTGGCGCGGCCAGTGGTGGCTGATCGAGGATCTGTGGCACGGGCTGGGCGTATTCCGCTCGCCCGATGCCTTGCATTGGACGCGCCAGCCGGATACTCTGCTGGAGCAGCCCGGCAAGGGACCAAACGACGGCGTCATGGGAGGCCATCCGGACGTGGTGGTGAGCGGCGACCGCGCCTTCCTTTTTTATTTCACCCATCCGGGGCGGACCGGCCCCGATGCGAAAAAGGACGGCCCGCAGCAACGCCGCAGCACGATCCAGGTGACCGAGCTCACCTTGGCCGACGGCTGGCTCCACGCTGACCGCGACAAACCCGTAGACATTCGCTTGTCTGCAGACGGCAAATGAAAGGCTCGCGCATGACTGGTCTTGCATCCCGCTTTTCCCGACTCATTTGCTGGCTCGCGTTTGCCTTGCTGGCACTCCCCGCGCCGGCTGCCCAGGTACAGGAAGGCCGGCAGGTGATGTCGCTGGACCGGGGCTGGCTGTTCCACCTCGGCGACGTACCAATGCCGAAGATCGTTGGGCACGAGGACACCTACCGCAACGCCAAGGCCGGCAATGTGTGGGGCGCGGCGGCGCTGCGCTTCAATGACAGCGCCTGGCGCAAGCTGGACCTGCCGCATGACTGGGCGGTGGAAGGGCCGTTCGACCCTTCGGCGAATGTCTCGCAGGGCTATCGTCCGCGTGGCATCGGCTGGTACCGCCGCTACCTGCGGATCGATGAGGCCAAGCGCGGCCGCCACTTCGAGCTGCAGTTCGACGGTATCGCCACCAACGCGACGATCTGGGTCAACGGCACAGTGGTGCACCACAACTGGTCCGGTTATAACGCCAGCCGGATCGACATCACGCCCTTCCTGCGCTATGGCGACGCGCTCAACACCATCGCGGTGCGGGTCGATGCCGAGGCGATGGAAGGCTGGTGGTATGAGGGCGCCGGCATCTACCGCCACACCTGGCTGGTGGAAACCAGCCCGGTGTACGTGCCGACCGATGGCGTGCATGCGACGCCGCGCGAGGGCAGGAACGGTGCGTGGTCGATCCCGGTCGAAGTCACGCTGGCCAATTCCGGCCACGATCCGGCCAAGGTAACGGTGGACGTGGCGGTGACCGACCCGTCGGGACGACAGCTTGCGCACGGCCGCGCGCAGGCGACGGTGGCGGTGCTGGGGCAGGGCAGCGTGAACATACCGCTGGCGGTGGCGCATCCGGCCCTGTGGTCGCCCGCGCACACCAGCTTGTACAAGGTGACGACTACCGTGCGCGAGAAGGGAGTGGTAGTCGACGAGCTTGCGCTGAACACGGGCTTCCGTACCCTTCGCTTCGACCCGCAGCAGGGCTTCTTCCTGAACGGCGAACATATGAAGCTGCAGGGCGTGTGCATCCACCAGGACCACGCCGGCGTCGGTGTCGCCGTGCCGGATTCGATCTGGGAATATCGCCTGCGCCGCCTGAAGGAGCTGGGTGTGAACGCGATCCGCTTTTCGCACAACGCTCCCGCGCCCGAAGTGCTGGACATGGCGGACCGCCAGGGCTTCCTGGTGATGGACGAGAACCGCAATTTCAATCCTTCGCCGGAGTACATGGCGCAACTGCAGTGGATGGTTCGGCGCGACCGCCAGCATCCGTCCGTGATCCTGTGGTCGGTGTTCAACGAGGAGCCCGTGCAGGGCAGCGAGGTCGGTTATGAAATGGTGCGCCGCATGTCGGCGGCGGTGAAGCAGCTGGACGATACCCGCCCGGTCACCGCGGCCATGAACAGCGGCTTCTTCACGAAGCTGAACGTATCCAATGCGGTGGACGTGCTGGGCGCGAACTACCAGGTCAAGGACTACGACCGCATCCATGCCGCGCATCCCGATCAGCCCTTCACCAGCTCGGAGGACACCTCGGCCTTCATGACCCGCGGCGAATACATCGGCGACAAGGAGCACAATGTCATCGCCAGCTACGACGACGATCATGCGCGCTGGGGCAACGGCCACCGCGAGGCATGGGAAGCGATCGACACGCGGCCATGGATGGCGGGCGGCTTCGTCTGGACCGGTTTCGACTATCGCGGCGAACCGACGCCGAACGTGTGGCCGACGGTAAGTTCCTACTTCGGCATCATGGACCTGAACGGCTTCCCCAAGACCGCCTACTATATGCACCAGGTGCAGTGGCTGCGCGACCGTCCGCTGGTCTACATCGCGCCACACTGGAACTGGCCGGGCAAGGAAGGCCAGGACATTCGGGTGAAGGTAATGGCCAACGTCGAGCGCGTGAAGCTGTTGCTGAACGGGCGCGAGCTCGGCGAGCAGCAGGTGGACCGCTACCGCATGAACGAGTTCAAGGTGCCGTACCAGCCGGGCCGCCTGGAGGCGATCGGCTACAAGGGCGGGAAGGACGTGGCGCGCGCGGTAGTCGAAACCACCGGCCCGGCGGTACGGCTGGAGCTGGTGCCGGACCGTCCGGCGCTGGCTGGCGATGGCCGTGACGCGATGCCGATCACCGTGCGCGCGCTGGACGCGCAGGGACGCGCGGTGCCGGTGGCCGATCCGCTGGTGACCTTTGCCATCAGCGGCGGCGGGAAATCGCTCGGCCACGGCAACGGCGACCCGAATTCGCACGAGGACGAGAAGGGCAATACGCGGCGCCTGTTCAACGGACTGGCGCAGTTGATCGTGCAATCGGACTGGAACAGCAGCGGCACGCTGGAAGTGCGCGCTACCGCGCCGGGCCTGCAAGCCGCGACGCTCAGCATCCCTTTGCGGGCCACGGCCCAGCCGCCTTTCGTGCCGGCGGTCGCCTCGCCGGTGGCCTACCTCGACGAATGGCGTATCGCGCCTGCCAGCGCGCAGCGTCCGGATCCGCAGGCCAAGCCGGCCGCCAACGACATGAACAGCTGGACCCTGGGCATGCCCGCCCTGCGCAAGGAGGCCGCCGCCGCGCGCTACCAGCTTTACCGCGCCGAATTCGAGGTCACGCCCGCGCAGGCCGGCGGCCGCGTGCACTTCGTCGGCCTGCGCGGCAAGGCGGAGTTCTGGCTGAACGGCGAACAGGTCAAGGCGCGTTCGTCCGCCGCCCCGGGCGAATACATCGTCGCGCTGGGACAGGCGCGCGGGCCGGCCACGCTGGTCGTGATCAGCGAAGCGCAGGCAGGCGAGCCAGCGGGCCTCGATGGAACCGTGAGCGTCGAGCCGGCGCAATGAGCGGTTTCGATCAGGCGGCTGATTATTTGCTCAAAACCGATCAGCTTCCGTGCGCGGGAGCTGTACTGGCCGCTCAATTCATTGTTCAATAGAGCGAAAAAACAGGAGACAAGCATGACAATTACGACGACATCGCGCCGCCGGCTGCTCGGCGCATCCATCGCCCTGGCGCTGTGCGCCTCCCCGGCTTTCGCGGCCGACCCGGTCAAGATCGGCTTCCTCGTCAAGCAGGCGGAGGAGCCGTGGTTCCAGGATGAGTGGCGCTTCGCCGACCAGGCCGCGCGCGAGAAGGGCTTCACGCTGGTGAAGATCGGCATTCCCAACGGCGAGAAGATGATCGGCGCGATCGATAACCTGGCCGCGCAAAAGGTGCAAGGTTTCGTGATCTGCGCGCCCGACGTCAAGCTCGGCCCGGCGGTGGCGCGCGCTGCCAAGCGCACCGGCATGAAGGTGATGTCGGTGGACGACCAGCTGGTCGACGGCAGCGGCAAGCCGATCGCGGGCATTCCGCACATGGGCATTTCGGCCTACGACATCGGCAAGCAGGCCGGCCAGGCCATGGTCGCCGAGATGAAGGCGCGCAAATGGAACATGGCCGAAGTCGGCGCGCTGCGCGTCTCCTTCGACCAGCTGCCGACCGCGCGTGAGCGCACCCAGGGCGCGGTCGATGCGCTGAAGGCGGCCGGTTTCCCGGTCCAGAACATCGTCGATGCGGCGCAAGCCAAGAGCGACACCGAGAACGCCTTCAACGCGGCCAATATCGCCTTCACCAAGCACCCCAATTTCAAACGCTGGGTCGCATTCGGCCTGAACGACGAAGCCGTGCTGGGCGCGGTGCGCGCAGCCGAAGGCCGCGGCATGCAGGCTGCCTCGATGATCGGCGTCGGCATCGGCGGCAGCAAGACCGCGCTCAACGAATTCGCCAAGCCGGGCCAGACTGGCTTTTTCGGCACGGTGCTGATCAGCCCCAAGCGCCATGGCTACGAGGCCTCGATGATGGTCTACAAGTGGATCACCCAGAACGTGGCGCCGCCGCCGCTGACCCTCACCACCGGCACCCTGATGACCCGCGCGAACCAGCAGCAGGTGCGCGCCCAGTTTGGCCTGTAATTGATGGACGCTTTTCTTCGTTTCGACGGCGTCAGCAAGCGCTTCCCCGGCGTGAAGGCGCTCGACGGCGTGAGCTTCGAGGCGCACGCCGGCAAGGTGCACGGCCTGCTCGGTGAGAATGGCGCGGGCAAGTCGACCCTGCTCAAGATCCTCGGCGGCCAGTACCGGCCAGATGGCGGCCGCCTGCTGGTCGGCGGTGAGGAATGCAAATTCCACTCCGCCGCCGACTCGATCAAGGCTGGCATCGCCGTCATCCACCAGGAACTGCAGTACGTGCCCGAGCTGACCGTGGCAGAGAACGTCCTGCTGGGCCGCCTGCCGCGCCGCTTGGGCTTCGTCGACCACAAGGCGGCGCGCCGCATCGTGGCCGAGCGCCTGAATCAGATTGGGGTCGACCTCGATCCGGCAGCGCGCCTGTCCACGCTGTCGATCGCGCAGCGCCAGATGGTCGAGATCTGCAAGGCCGTGATGCAGGATGCACGCGTGATCGCCTTCGACGAGCCGACCAGCAGCCTGTCGCAGCGCGAAAGCGAGATCCTGTTCCGCCTGATCGGCGAGCTGCGCGCCGACGGCCGCACCCTGATCTACATCTCGCACCGGCTGGAGGAACTGTACCGCCTGTGCGACGCCTGCACCATCTTCCGCGACGGGCGCAAGATCGCGACCCATCCGGTGATGGCCGAGGTTCCGCGTGCGCGGCTGATCAGCGACATGGTGGGCCGCGACGTCCACGACATCTACGAATACCGCGAGCGCGAACATGGGCCGGAGCGGCTGGTGGTGCGCAACCTGCACGGTGCCAGCCTGTCGCAGCCGAACAGCTTCCGGGTGCGCGCCGGCGAAGTGCTGGGCTTCTTCGGCCTGGTGGGCGCGGGACGCAGCGAGTTGATGCGCCTGCTGTACGGCGCCGACCGCCGGGCCGCCGGCGGCGAGGTGCTGCTCGACGGCCAGCCGCTGGCCGGAAGCGGCCCGCACGAGGCGATCCGCGCCGGCCTGTTCCTGGCGCCGGAAGACCGCAAGGAGCAGGGTATCGTGCCAGAGGCTTCGGTGGCCGAGAACATCAACATCAGCTGCCGCCGCCACGACCTGTTGGGCGGGATCTTCATCCGCGCCCGCCGCGAGGCCGAGCTGGCGGACCGCTTCATCCAGCGCCTGCGCATCAAGACGCGTGACCGCGACCAGGAGATCCGCCTGCTTTCGGGCGGCAACCAGCAGAAGGCGATCCTGGCGCGCTGGCTGGCCGAGCCCGAGCTCAAGGTACTGGTGCTGGACGAGCCGACGCGCGGCATCGACGTCGGCGCCAAGAACGAAATCTACCGCATCATCCACGAGGTGGCGGCCGCCGGCTGCGCCGTGATCGTGGTGTCGAGCGAGCTGCCCGAGGTGCTGGGCATCGCCGACCGCATCCTGGTGATGCGCGATGGCGCGATCAGCGGCGAGCTGGCGCGCGGCGATGCAAACGAAACAGCGGTGCTGCGCCTGGCGCTGCCCGCGGCAACCCAATGAAACAGGAGAGTGGAGTGACTACGATGAATCCCGCCGTACCCGAGCTGGCAGTGCGCCGCGCGCGCCGCGAATGGGTGGCAGAGTACAGCATGCCGATGGCTTACGCGGTGCTGTTCGCCGTGCTGTCCGTCACCGTCGACAACTTCTTTTCGAGCGCGAACATCATCGGCCTGATGCTGTCGGTTGCGCAGATCGGCATGGTCGCCTGCACCATGATGATGTGCCTGGCCTCGCGCGACTTCGATTTGTCGGTCGGATCGACCATCGCCTTCGCCGGCGTGCTGGGTGCGATCATCCTCGAACGCACCGACAGCGTGGGCCTGGCCTTCGCCGGCGCGATCGGCGCGGGCGCCCTGATCGGCGCCGGCAACGGTATGTTGATCGCCTACCTGCGCGTGAACGCGCTGATCGCGACGCTGGCCACCATGCTGATGGTGCGCGGCCTCGCCTTCATCGTCTCGCATGGCCAGGCGGTCGGCATTTCGAGCGACGCCTTCATCAGCATCGGCGACGCCCGTCCGTTCGGACTGCCGGTTCCGGTGATTGTGGTTGCGGTGTGTTTTGTGGTGTTCGGCGTGCTGCTCAACCATACGGTCTTCGGCCGCAACACCCTGGCCATTGGCGGCAATCCGGAAGCGGCGCGCCTGGCTGGCGTGCGCGTGGAGCGCCTGCGCGTGTGGATATTCCTGCTGCAGGGCGTAGTGACCGCGCTGGCGGGCCTGATCCTCGCTTCGCGCATCACCAGCGGCCAGCCAAATGCGGCGCAGGGCTTCGAGCTTGACGTGATCTCGGCCTGCGTGCTGGGCGGCGTCTCGCTCCAGGGCGGCAAGGCGCGCATTTTCGGCGTGCTGGTTGGCGTGCTGGTGATGGGCACTGTCGAGAATGTGATGAACCTGCTCGACGTCGATGCCTTCTACCAGTACCTCGTGCGCGGCGTGATCCTGCTGGCCGCGGTGCTGCTCGACCAGCTCAAGACGCGTGCAGCGCGGGGCTGATCACCTTGCTGATTCTTTGGTGCGGCCGCTCCAGGGCGGCCCACCGCCAGCGTAGAATATTTACCAGCACCCGGTGATTACGGGTCTCCTCCTCACCAGTCGCCAACGCGGTCGACTGGTTTTTTTTATCCGGAGCGATCATGGTATTCTCGATCCGACGTGTCGCGCTAATGGCGGCGCTGATGCTGCCGCTGCTGTCCTGCGCCGCCGACATCCAGTTCCACAACCCGCTGGTGCGCCAGCGCGCCGACCCGCAGGTGGCGCTGCAGGCCGACGGCTACTACTACATGACGGCCACGGTGCCGGAATACGACCGCATCGAACTGCGCCGCGCGCGCTCGCTCGACGAGCTGGGGCAGGCCATGCCGCAGGTGGTGTGGCGCAAGCACGCGAGCGGTCCGATGGGGGCACACATCTGGGCGCCGGAGATGCACCGGATCGACGGTAAGTGGTACATCTATTTCACCGCCGCGCCGGCCGAATCGGTGTGGGAAATCCGCCTGTTCGTGCTGGAGAACGCCTCTGAGGATCCATTCAAGGGCGAGTGGATCGAACGCGGCCAGCTGCGCACGGGTTGGGAATCGTTCGCGCTGGACGCGACCACCTTCGCGCTGGACGGCAAGCGCTACCTGGTCTGGACACAGCGCGCGGCGGGCGGCAAGGGCGGCACCAATATATACATGGCGCAAATGGATACGCCGGTCTCGATCACAGGGCGCGTGGCGCTGCTGTCGAAGCCCGAGTACCCGTGGGAGAAGGTGAAGTACGACGTCAACGAAGGGCCGGCGGTGCTGGTGCACGGCGGTCGCGTGTTCCTGACATATTCGGCGAGTGCGACCGACGCCAACTACTGCATGGGCATGCTCAGCGCGCCGGTGGGCGCCGACCTGCTCGACCCCGTGGTGTGGCGCAAGTCGCCCGAGCCGGTGTTCCGCAGCAGCGAGGCGAATGCCCAGTATGGGCCGGGCCACAACTCCTTCACCACCACGCCCGACGGGAAGACCGACATCCTGGTCTACCACGCACGCAACTACCGCGAGATCAAAGGCGACCCGCTGCACGACCCGAACCGCGACACGCGCGCCCAGGTGATCCACTGGCGCGCCGATGGAACGCCCGATTTCGGCGAGCCGGTGGCGGACGCGCCGAGGGAGTAAGCATCCATAGGGGTCAGGTCGTCCAAAGAATCAAAAGTGCGGCGCGGGAAGCAAAGTAGTTGGGCTGGAATTTTGATTCATTGGACGACCTGACCCCGGTGTTGTGCCAGCGCGGCAGTTCCGGTCATGTTGGTGATTGATTTTCGAGCGCTATCCACAGCTCATACCGTCGTCCTTACAATGGATTTGCATTGTAAATTTATGTAAAGGCCAGCCGACTGGCCTTCAACGGAGACGACAGATGAGCAAGGAAGTGACCCGCTTGACCGTTATCCACCGCACCGGCTGCGCCAGCGCAGTCGCCGCGGTCGTGTCGATGTTAGCCGCGCATGGCGCGCTGGCGCAGGAGACCGCGCCCGCCGCGCAGACGGCGCAACCCAACGGCCCGGATACACCGGCCGACGCCGCGCAGCAGCCAGTCGTCCCGGTGATTTTAGTGGCCGGCACCCGCAAGTCGGTGGCGTCGGCGATCGACCGCAAGCTCAGGGCCAGCACCGTGTCCGATTCGATCGTGGCCGAAGACATCGGCCAGTTCCCGGACAAGAACGTGGGCGAGGCGCTGTCGCGCGTGACCGGCGTGCAGCTGTCGCGCGATTTCGGCGAGGGTTCGCAAGTGTCGATTCGCGGCGTCGAACCGAACCTGAACCGGATCGAGATCAACGGCATGTCGGTCCTCAGCACCAACGGCACCGCGGGCCGCGGCGCGGAACTGCGCGAACTGGCTTCGGAGCTGATCGGCTCCATCGACGTCTACAAGGGCATCACCGCCGACATGACCGAAGGCGGCGTTGGCGGCACGGTCAGCATCCGCACCCGCAGGCCGCTCGAATTCAAGAAGCCGACCATCAGCACCACCTTGTCGGGGGAGCAGGCTTCCAGCCGCGGCGGCGTGCAACCGCGCGGGAACCTGTTCATGGCCGACCGCTACCTTGGCGGGAAGCTGGGCCTGATGGCCAATATCGTCTACGACAAGGTCTTCACCCGCAACGACTACGCCCGCAACACATCGTGGCGCTTCCTGCAGGACTGGGACAATTCGGCGGACAAGACCGTCACCAGTACCGATCCGATGGTCGCCGCGATCGGCAGCAAGGCGGCGTGTTCGACAACGACCGGTCTCACTTCGGCACAGAAGACGGCTTGCCTGAACCAGTGGAACGACTATTCGCCGGGCATCGCGCGCTATGGCATCTGGACCCGCGACCACAAGCGTTCTTCGGGTGAGCTGACCGCGCAGTATGAGTTCAGCAAGGACTTCAATGCGTGGGCCAGCTACCAGGCCAACAAGCAGGAGCAGCGACTGAACGACCGCAACTTCGGCACCGATTTTTCCAGCGCGAGCCGGCTGGCCGATACCGGCACGGCCCCGGTCTACGGCGCCAACGGCGTGCCCACCACGGCCGGCACCTGTGTCACGCCGGCCGGCACACCATCGAGCATGGTGGTGCAGAACCACTACGTGACCTCGTACACCGTCGGCCAGTGCCTCAATGCGGCGGGCCAGGGCGGGCAGGGCGCGTTCAGCACCTCGGCGCGCGACTTTGCGCTGGACATCGATTCGAAGTACGCATCGACAGGCTTCAGCTTCAAGCGCGGCCGGCTGGAAGTCGAGGGCCTGCTAAACACCTCGCGTTCGCTTTACAACATCAATACCAACAGCATCGTCTACACCCAGAACGCGCCGGGCCTGAAGGTGACGCTCGATTCGCAAGGGCTCCCGCACTTTGCCTTCCCGGCCGCGTACAGTCCGGACAACCCAGGCTCTTACGTGCAGGCGCAGCTGCAGTATCGGCCGAGCGAGACCAAGAATACCGAGGACCAGGCCAAGCTGGATTTCAAGTACCGCCTGACCACGCCGTTCTTTACCAAAGTGTGGTTCGGCGCACAGGCTCGCAAGGCATCGGCCAAGCAGTACAACGGCGGCGGCTACCTGGCCAGCACCGGCGGGCCGGGCGGCGATGTCAATGTGATGAGCGCGAACGTCAACCAGACCTGGATCTACGATCCGCTGTACACCGGCGGCGCACAGCGCCCGAACGACACGCAGAGCTTCATCAATTCGAGTTTCGCGACGAAGTATGTAAATGCTGCGCAGATGGCAGGCCTCGTCAGTGCCGCCAGCGGCCGTTCGCCGGGCACCTTCTTTAACGGGTACAACGGCGTCTCGAACATGCCAAGCAGCTGGTTGACGCCGGTGTACGCAGCGGCCGCTCCATCATTCGATACCTCGCACTTCAACCACGACTACCTGTACAACGCGCCGGGCAGCGACGGCAAGACGTATCCGCAGATTCCGGCCTTCGACGTCGGAGAGCGTATCGCGTCGACCTACCTGCGCCTGGACTATGCGACCCAGGTGTTCGGCCTCGACCTGGACGGCAATTTCGGCATGCGCTACACCCGCACCAGGGACAGCGCGGCCGGCCTGTTCAAGTACCAGGTGCGCACCGAAAAGTCGCCGGGCTCGTCGAGCTTCACCGATACCGTGGTCAGCAACTCGGTGGCGAAGGTGGACAACACCTACCACGACTATCTGCCGAGTTTCAACGGCGCCTTGTGGTTCACGGACCGCGCCCTGGTGCGGCTGGGTTGGGCCAAGGCCATGGCGCGTCCGAGCATCGACCTGCTGGCGCCGAATGCGACCTGCACCAGGAACAGCGGCAATCCGCAATTCGGCGGCGACGGCACCGACGCCTGCACGGCGGGCAATCCGGACCTGAAGCCCTATCGTTCGACCAACACGGACCTGAGCTTCGAATACTATCCGTCGCAGGACAGCCAGTTGTCGGCCGCCTTCTTCAAGAAGGACATTTCGAGCTATGTGATGGACAAGGTGCTGGTCAAGAAGGTCGACCTGTTCCACGACGGCCAGCTGTTCGACGTGACCCAGCCGATCAACGGCAAGGGCGCGACCACCAAAGGCGTCGAGTTGGCGGCGCGTTCGGCCTTCACGTGGCTGCCGGGGTGGCTGGCCGGCTTCGGTGGCGATGCGAACTACACCCGTATGTCGTTCAAGTATGCGCAAGGCACCGAGCGGCTGAACATCCTCGATGGCACCGTGCTGCCGTATCCAGGCATGTCGCGCAACTCGTACAACCTGTCGCTATGGTACGACCGTGGCCCGATCAATGCGCGCGTCGCATATAACTGGCGCGACCGCTTCTTCACGGGCGGGAATGACGTATCGGGTAATCCGGTATTCCAGGAGAAGACTGGCTTCCTGGATGCGAAACTCCAGTGGCGCTACAACGACCACGTCACCTTCTCGCTGGAGGGGAAGAACCTGACCAACCAGGCGCAGATTACGGATGCGGGTGATCTGTTCCGCGTGAACGAGCTTGCGTGGTCGGGAAGGCGCTACTTTGTGAGCGTGTCGATCAAGAACTGATTGCCAGTCTCACCCTGTTTGTGCCAGCCGCTGTAAAAGGTGGCTGGCACTTTTTTATTTGTGTGAACGTCGTTCCCGCGAAAGCAGTACCCTCAATTCTGGTGCCGGCCACTACGTTCGATTGCTTCGGAGTGCACGCAAAATGGGGTTCCCGCGTGCGCGGGAACGACGTTTTCTTTAGATTACGGGAGGGCGGCCAGCCAGCGCTGGCGATATTCGGAGAGGGCCTGTGGCGCAATTGCCGCAATGTCCTTGGCGCCGGCAGGCGGCACCGCATCGCGGTAGCGCAGCATCCAGCCGCCGCAGACGGTACCGGCGGCATCGTCCGAGTACGTGACTGGCTGTTGTGGACGCAACGCCGATAGCATTGGGCCGAACCACGGGTTGGCGGTGAAACTGCCTTCCACCGCCAGCGGACCGCTGGCCTGCAGCGCGTCCAGGCAGTAATCCGTCATCAGCACGCAGTACAGTGTGGCCAGCGCATAGCGTTCGCGCGCGTCCGTCGGCGCCGGACCTTCGATCCTGCCCGCGGTGCCGGCAAACGGCCCGCCGGCTTCGGCAAAGCAGGGCAGGGCCAGCGTGCCCTGCGCGATCAGGCGTTCGATGTCCTGCAGCGTGCAGGTCTCCGGCTGATCGCCTGCCAGCGCCGCGAACTCGCGCCCGCCCATGAAGCGCATGCAGGGGACGGGCTTGCCAAGGGCATTGCTGTTGGCAAGCATGTCCGCGTCTTCGCGCAGGCCGTCGAGCGGCGCGCCGAATGCGGCGGCGATCATCCAGGTGCCGGTGGACAGCACCGTGCGCGCGCCGTCGTCGCGCAGGTAGCGCATCAGCGAGGCGTTGGAATCGTGGATGCCCGACACCACCACGCAATCGGCCGGCAGCCCGCTCGCATCGGCGACCGAAGGCAGCAAGCGGCCCAGCACGGCCGACGGCGGCGCGACTTCCGGCATCAGGGGCTCCCAGCCCATGGTCGCGACCAGGCTCGAATAGCGCTGGGTGAGCGGATTCCACAGGTCGGTGTGGCAGCCGAGCGATGTCGCTTCGCCGGCGGCCTTGCCGCACAAGCGCCAGGCCCAGTACTGCGGATACATCAGGATGTGCCGCGTCTGGACGAACTGCTCGGGGAAGCGCTGCTCCAGCCACACCAGCTGGCGGCCCAGGTTCAGGCCCGCCGGCAGGGACGGCGAATAGGTCTCGGAGTAGGGCGGGCGCATCGCGTCGTAATCGACGCCGGGCAGCGCCGCTTCGTAATCGAGCACCGGCAGCACCAGGCCCGTATCGCCAACCAGCGCGGCCGTCGCGCCATGCGTGACCGGGACGATGGCGGATACCTGCGCCAGCCTGCCGAATTCGCGGCAGGCGGACAGCATCCAGTCCCAGATCCCTTCGACGTCGTGATGCGGATACGGTCCGCTGTCAACGATGGTGTTCGGCCGCCGGCGCTCGGCCAGAACGCGGCCTTCGGCATCGACCAGCACCAGCTTCGCGTTGGTCTTGCCGATGTCGAGAACGATCAGTGCGTCGGTCGCCATCGCTTACTTGCCCGACTTGCGGCGCAGCAGGCGCGGCACCGCGATGGTCACCAGCAGCAGCACGCCGACCAGGATGGTCACGTAGATGCCGGGGATGTTGGCCATCGCCATGCCGTAGGTGAGGGTGCCCATGGTGAGCACGGCCAGCAACACGCCGCCAATGGTGCCGGCGCCGCCGGCGATGCTCACGCCGCCCAGGATCACCATCGTGATCACTTCGAGCTCCCAGCCGGTGGCGATGTTGGGACGCGTGCTGCCGATGCGCCCGGTGAGCAGGAAGGCCGCCAGGCCCGCCATGGTCCCGGTCAGCATGAACAGCTCGAGGCGGTAGCGGTCCACCGCGATGCCGGAGAAGCGCGCGGCTTCCGGGTTGTTACCGATGGCGTAGATGCGGCGGCCCCAGACCGTGGTGTGCAGCACCACCGCGAACAGCGCGGCGAACACCAGCAGCACGACGAACTCGCGCGGCACGATGCCGAAGAAGTAGCCCTGGCCCCAGTCGGCCATCATCTGCGGGTAGCCGGTGAAGGCCTTGTCGCCAAGAACCACGCTGGCCAACCCGCGAAACAGCGACACGGTGCCGATGGTGACCACGATCGAGGGTAGTGCGAAGCGCGTGACCAGCAGGCCGTTGAGGAAGCCGCAGGCGGTGCCCGTGCCCAGCGCGGCCAGCGGCAGCGTCCAGTCCGGCATGCCGGCCGCCTTGGCAAGGCCCATCGCCACCGACGACAGGGCCAGCGTGCCGGCCACCGAGATGTCGATCTCGCGGCAGATGATCAGCAGCGCCATCGGCAGCGCGATCAGCGCTTTCTCGCTGAAGTTGGTGGTCCCGTCCAGCAGGTTGTACAGGTCGAGGAAGTTCGGCTGAACGATTGCATTGCCGGCAAAGACCAAGACTAGCAGTACGGCCAGCAGGGTCTCCCAGCGTGCCAGCAGGGATTTGAAACGGAAGCCCTCGCGGTCGAGGATGGTGTAGCGCGACGTCTTCGTGGTCGGCGGCATGGTGGTAGTCGTCGGGTTCACGCGGCGCTCCGATTGGCGTTGAGTTGGTTCTGGTGCAGCGGCAGGATCTGGCGGCTGCGGCGGATATTGCCGCGGGCATTGATCATCACGGCGACCAGGATCACGAGGCCGGTCAGGGCGCTCTGCCAGAACGGCGACACCTGCATCACCGGCAGCGCATTGCCGATCACGGTCAGGAACAGCGCGCCGAGCACGGCGCCGAGCGCCGAGCCGACACCGCCGGCGATGCTGACGCCGCCGATCACGCAAGCCGCGATCACGGTGAATTCGAAGCCGTAGGCGATTTCGGTATAGGCCACGGCGTAGCGCGCTACCCACAGGTAACCGGCCAGGCCCGCGACCAGCCCGGAAAGGCCGTAGGTCCACAGCAGGCGGCGCGCGGTCGGGATGCCGATGTAGGCGGCGCACTGCGGCGCGTTACCGATCGCGTACAGGTCGCGGCCGAAGCGGCTGTGGCGCGCGATGAAGCCGATCACCAGCAGGGTCGCGGCCGCGATCCACACCAGGTTCGGCAAACCCAGGAAACGGGTGAGCGGGAAGGCGATGAAGCCGGCCGGCATCTGGTGCGCGGAGACCCAGGTGCCATTCGACAGCACGAACACCAGGCCGCGGTAGACGCTCATGGTGCCAAGCGTGATGACGATCGGCGGCAGCGCCAGTTTGCCGATCAGCCAGCCGTTGACGAGGCCCAGCGCGAGGCCGGTGAGGGCCGCGGCCAGCACCACCAGGAACAGCGGCAGGCCGGGATTATGCGATGCCAGCATCGCAGCCACCATGCCGGACAGCGCCAGGTTGGATGCCACCGACAGGTCGACGCCGCGGGTGACGATGACCAGCATCTGGGTCAGCGCCAGCATCACCAGCAGGGTGCTGTCCGTGACCAGGTTGGCCAGCGAGGGCGCGGTGAGGAACACCGGTGCGCGCAGGCCGACCATCAGGATGAGCGCAATGATCATCAGGGCGAGCAGCGGCTCGCGTTGTTTGAGCAAATTCATGCTGCCTCCGCCAATTCAAGTCCCGAGGCGGCTGCCACCACGGTTTCGGGTGTCGCTTCGCCGCGTTCGAACACGCGCTGCACGACGCCATGGTGCATCACGACCACGCGGTCGGCCAGGCCCAGCACTTCGGGCAGTTCGGACGACACCAGGATCACCGACAGGCCATGCGTCACCAGCTCGCTGACGAAGCGGTGCACGGCGGCTTTCGAGCCGATGTCGATGCCCTTGGTCGGCTCGTCGAGGATGATCACTTTCGGATTGGTGGCGAGCCATTTGCCCAGAACGACCTTCTGCTGGTTGCCGCCGGAGAGTTCGGACACCAGCTGGCCGAGGTGGGCCGCCTTCAGTTCGAGCTGCTCGCTGAAATGGCGCGCGATGCGGGTTTCCTCGGCGGCGCTGCGGCCGCGCAGGAAGAAGCCGATGCGCGACAGCACCGGCAGCGTGATGTTCTGGCGGATCGGCAGCGTCAGGTGCGCGCCGTGGTGCTGGCGGTCCTCCGGCACGTAGGCGATGCCGGCCTTGATCGCTTCGGCCGGTTTGGTGACCGATAGCTGCTTGCCGTCGAGCGTGACCTTGCCGGTGACGCCGGCGGTCATGCCGAACAGTGCCTGCATCACCTCCGAGCGGCCGGCGCCGACCAGGCCGTAGAAGCCGAGGATCTCGCCGCGGCGCAAGGTGAAGCTGACCTTGTCGAATTCGGTCGGGTGGCACAGGTTCTCGACCTGCAGCAGCGGGGCGCCGATCTCGACATGGGCCTTGGGATAGGCGTCCTTGACGGCGCGGCCGACCATCAGCGAGACCAGTTCCGGTTCGCTGATGTCGGACAGCCTGCCATCGGCCACAAAGCGGCCGTCGCGCAGCACCGTATAGCTGTCGGCAACCTTGAAGATTTCGTCGAACTTGTGCGAGATGAAGATGACCGCGGTGCCGGCCGCGCGCAGCTGGTCGATGATGCGGTACAGCTCATGGATTTCGCGCTGCGACAGGGCGGCGGTGGGCTCGTCCATGATCACCACGCGCGCATCCTGCGACAGGGCGCGCGCGATCTCGACGAAGTGGCGCTGCGCCACCGACAGGTCCTTGACGCGGGCGCGCACCGGCAGCGACACCTCAAGCCGCGCGAACAGCGCCTCGGCCTCGGATTCGATCCTGGCCCAGTCGATGCGGCCGAACGGACCGGTGGTCGGCTGGCGACCGACGTAGATATTCTCCGCCACCGAGAGCTCGTCGAACATCACGGTTTCCTGGTGCACGGCGGTGATCCCGGCGGCCATGGCCTGCTGCGGGCTGCTGAACGAGACCGGCTTGCCGTCGAGCGCGATGGTGCCTGCATCCGGCTGATAGATGCCGGTCAGGGTCTTGACGAGGGTGGACTTGCCGGCGCCGTTTTCGCCGATCAGGGCCATGACCTCGCCGGCGCGAATCGTCAGGCCGACGCCATCGAGCGCGTGGATGCCATTGAAGCGCTTGCTGATTCCGGTTAGTTGCAGCACCGGGACGCCAGGCGCGGTTTGTCTGGCAGGGCTTGACACTTGAGTGGATTGCATACGGACTTCATTACGGGTAAGCCCGCGCCGCGCGGCGAAACGCGCGGATGCGGGGCAGGGTGCATCAGAACAGCTTGGCGAACTTGTCGACGTTTTCCGCGTTGTAGGTGAACGGCGGCCCGAGGGCGGCGTCGCGGCTGGCGTCGAGCGTCACGCTGCCCAGGCGGCCCACCGAGACCGTTTCGCCCGGCTTGCCGGTCGCCTTGCCGGTCACGAACTGGGCGGCCGCATAGGTGGCGGCGTAGCCCAGGTCGATCGGATTCCAGATCGCGAACTCCTTCACCGCGCCGCTCTTCACGTGGCCGGCCATTTCGGACGGCAGACCGAGGCCGGTGACGTAGACCTTGCCGACCAGGTGCTCGTCCACCACCGCCTTGCTGGCGGCGACGATGCCCACCGTGGTCGGGGCGATGATCGCTTTCAGGTCGGGATGGCTGCGCAGCAGGCCGATCGCCTCGCGGTAGCTCTTGTCCGACTGGTCGTCGCCGTACACGGTGCCGACCAGCTTGATCTTCGAGTACTCGGGCTTTTCCAGCACCTGCTTCATCACGCCGATCCAGATGTTCTGGTTGGTGGCCTGGGCCGACGCGGACAGGATCGCGATCTCGCCGGCGCCGCCGATTTCGTCGGCCGCCATCTGGATCTGCTTCTCGCCGATCAGCTGCGCATTGGACGGGTTCAGCTGCATCTGGCGGCCATCCGGCGCCACCGCGCTGTCGAACGAGACCACCTTGATCCCGCGCGCCATCGCCTTCTTGGTGATCGGGACCAGCGCATTCGGGTCGTTGGCCGAGATGACGATTGCATCGACCTTCTGGCTGATCAGCGAGTTGATGATCTCGATCTGGCCTTCGGCGCTGGGCGTGGTCGGGCCGGTGTAGATGATCTCGACGTTGCCGAGCTGTTTGGCGGCTTCCTCCGCGCCTTGGTGGGCGGCGTCGAAGAAGCCGTTGCCGAGGTTCTTGACGACCATCGCGATGCGGGTCTTCTCGGGCTTCTTCTCGCAGCCGGTCGTGGTGGCGGCCAGTACGCCGACGGCCATCGCCGCCAGCAGCAGTCTACGGATCTTCAATGTGCGATCTCCGCTTGCAGCATGGCCGCCGACTGGAGGTCGTAGGCCGGGTTATAAAAAGACGCGTTGGTGTCCGGCGGGATTTCGTCGGGCGGCACGGTGGTGACCTTGACGCCGTACTGTTCCAGCAGCTGCACGGCGGCGTCGGAGGCATTGGTATCGGTGATCACGCGCGAGACGCGATCCAGGCCGCACAGGATCAGGCCGGCCTTCTTGGCGAACTTGGAGCTGTCGGCCAGCACCACCAGTTCCTCGGCCTGGCTGATCAGCCGTTTCTCGGCCTGGATCAGCAGCGGGTCCGCCTCCATCAGGCCCAGCAGCGAGATCGCGTTCACGCTCATGAACATCTTGCTGGCGTAGTGGTGCTGGGTGATGTCGTTGTCGAACGGCGAAAGGATCACGTTCTGCTCACGGTAGACCGTGCCGCCGGGGACGATGATCTCGTTCTTGCTCAAAACGAGCAGGCGCTCCGCCATCAGGAAGGAATTGGTCAGGATCTTCAGGTGCTTCTCGGCCAGGAACTCGGCCATCATGAAGGTGGTGGTGCCACCGTTGATGATGATCGTTTCGCCGTCCACGCACATGCCGGCCGCGTGGCGCGCGATGGCCCGCTTGCGCGCCGCGAAGCACTGGATATTGTTCTGGAAGGTCTCGCTGGACAGCGGGAATTGCCGCTTTTTCGGCAGCAGGTTCTCGGCGCCGCCGCGGGTGCGCGTGAGCAGATTGCGCGCAGCGAGCCAGCTGATATCGCGCCGCACCGTCGCCGGGGACGCAGAGAGCCACTCCACGAGCTGTTGCACGCTGGCCGTCTGATGCTCGGCGAGCAGCTTCAGCAAACGCTTGCGGCGTTTGTGATTCACCATGATTGTCTCCTCTGTGACCTATGTTTTATTTGCCGGGTCACTAGCCACGCAGTCTAGGGAATGACCGCTGTGCCTGATAAACGATAGTCAGTAAGTAATCTTCGGTCAATCAAAATCCGCTCAATACGCTGATTGTTTTTGGGTGCGGTGCAACAAATGATCGATTTTCGATCAGTCGGATGATTATTCGGCTCTTGCTCATGAAGTTGAGCGTTTCTGCATTGACACCCCTATACCCCCCGGTTTCTACTGACCGCCAAGTTGATCGCGGCTGGGTTCGCGAGGCAAAGGATCAATGCAGGCGGGGGCTCCCGGCCTGGATAATTCACACGGAGACTGTATGAGCGAAATGATTGAAGCAAAGAAGGAAGCAATCGCGTCACGCTGGGATGACCAGCTGGCCGCCAAGATGAGCGAGCCAGAGCTGCTGCTGTACCGTTCGAACCTGCTGGGTTCGGACCTGCGTATCACCAACTTCGGCGGCGGCAACACGTCGGCCAAGATCATGATGGAAGACCCGCTGTCGGGCGGCCAGGTGGAAGTGCTGTGGGTGAAAGGCTCCGGCGGCGACCTCGGCAGCATCAAGCTGGACGGCTTCTCGACCCTGTACATGAGCAAGCTGCAAGCGCTCAAGCAGCGCTACCGCGGCCTGGCGCACGAGGACGAGATGGTCGGCTACCTGCCGCACTGCACCTTCAACCTGAATCCGCGCGCCGCCAGTATCGATACCCCGCTGCATGCCTACATCGACCGCAAGCACGTCGATCACATGCACCCGGACTCGGTGATCGCGATCGCCGCTTGCAAGAACAGCAAGGACCTGACCGAGAAGATCTTCGAAGGCGAACTGGGCTGGCTGCCGTGGCAGCGTCCGGGCTACGACCTGGGCCTGAAGCTGGAAGAACTGTCGCAGTCGCAGCCGCAGCTGAAGGGCATCATCCTCGAAGGCCACGGCCTGTTCACCTGGGGCGACACCGCCAAGTCCTGCTACGAAAACACGCTGGCGATGATCAAGCGCGCCGAAGCCTGGCTGGATGCGAACATCGCCCAGCCGGTGTTCGGTGGCCAGAAGTCGACGCCGCTGGCAGCGGAAGAACGCTGCGCACTGGCCGCACGCCTGATGCCTCTGCTGCGCGGCAAGATCAGCAAGGACGAGTACAAGCTCGGCCACTTCGACGACAGCGCCGCCGTGCTGGAGTTCGTCTGCAGCGCCGACCTGGCCCCGCTGGCCGCCCTCGGCACCTCTTGCCCGGACCACTTCCTGCGCACCAAGATCCGCCCGCTGGTGCTGGACTTCGATCCGGCCGCGCCGGACTTTGATCGCCTGGTGAGCGGTCTTGATCAGGCCCTGAGCGATTACCGCGCCGATTACGCCGCCTACTACGATCGCTGCAAGCACGACAACAGCCCGGCCATGCGCGACGCCAACCCGATCATCTACCTGATCCCGGGCGTGGGCATGCTGTCGTTCGCCAAGGACAAGGCCACCGCGCGCATCGCCGGCGAGTTCTACGTCAACGCGATCAACGTGATGCGCGGCGCGAACGGCGTCGACAGCTATGTCGGCCTGCCGGAACAGGAAGCCTTCGACATCGAATACTGGCTGCTCGAAGAAGCCAAGCTGCAGCGCATGCCCAAGCCGAAGAGCCTGGCCGGCCGCATCGCGCTGGTCACCGGCGGCGCCGGCGGCATCGGCCAGGCGGTCGCCCGCCAGCTGCTGCAGGAAGGCGCTTGCGTGATGCTGACCGATATCGACGCCGAAGCCCTGGAGCAGGCGCGCGGCGTGCTGGCCAAGGTGGCCGGCAAGGACAGCCTGGGCGTGGTGCGCGCCAACATCACCAAGGAGCAGGAAGTGGCGGACGTGCTGTCGGCCACCGCGCTGCGCTTCGGCGGCGTCGACCTGCTGGTGTCGAATGCGGGCATCGCCTCGGCCGCGCCGCTGGACGAGACCACCCTGGACATCTGGCAGCGCAACCAGGACATCCTGGTGACCGGCTACTTCCTGGTCAGCCGCGCCGGCTTCCAGATGATGAAGCAGCAGAAGCTGGGCGGCAGCATGGTCTTCGTCGCGAGCAAGAACGGCCTGGTCGCATCGGCCGGCGCCTCGGCCTACTGCACCGCAAAAGCCGCCGAGATCCACCTGGCCCGCTGCGTCGCGCTGGAAGGCGCCGAACATGGCATCCGCGTCAACGTGGTCAACCCGGACGCCGTGATCCGCGGTTCGCGCATCTGGGACGGCAAGTGGAAGGAAGAGCGCGCCGCATCGAACAAGATCGGCACCGACGACGTCGAGGAGTTCTACCGCAAGCGCAGCATGCTCAAGCGCAGCGTGCTGCCGGAGGATATCGCCGAAGCCGTGTACTTCCTGTGCAGCGACAAGTCGGCCAAGAGCACCGGCAACGTGCTCAACGTCGATGCGGGCAATGCGGCTGCGTTCACGCGCTAATATATAGAGAAGAATTGCGGCGGGCCCGGCGGGCCACGCCGCGCACTTGAAGGAGACTGACATGACGACCGTGATTGACGCCGCCCTGGTGGCCGAGCACAACGCCAAACTGGCGAGCGACCTCAAGGCCGATTACGAAGCGCTGGGCGGAATGCTGGCGCGCCGTGGCGTGGATATCGAGGAACTGACCTCGCTGGCCCAGACCTTCGCCGTGGCCGTGCCCAGCTGGGGCGTGGGCACTGGCGGCACGCGCTTCGCGCGCTTCCCGGGCCGCGGCGAGCCGCGCAATGTATTCGAGAAGCTGGACGACTGCGGCGTGATCAACCAGCTGACCAAGGCCACGCCGACCGTGTCGCTGCACTTCCCGTGGGACCGTCCGAGCGACGCGCGCGAACTGCGCGAGGCTGCTTCCGCGTTGGGCCTGGGCTTCGACGCCGTCAACTCGAACACCTTCCAGGACCAGGCCGGCCAGGAGCAGACCTATAAATTCGGCAGCCTGACCGCCAACAGCCGCGAAGTGCGTGCACAGGCGATTGCCCACAATATCGACTGCATCGAGCTGGGCAAGTCACTCGGCTCGCAATCGCTGACCGTGTGGGTCGGCGACGGCGCCAACTTCCCGGGCCAGAGCAACCTGCGTGGCGCG
The DNA here is from genome assembly GCF_024753145.1 of Massilia terrae. Lineage (GTDB taxonomy): Bacteria > Pseudomonadota > Gammaproteobacteria > Burkholderiales > Burkholderiaceae_D > Telluria > Telluria terrae. The sequence goes on from NZ_JANUGU010000001.1 coordinate 944,170, forward strand.
CTGGAACGCTACCTGGAGAGCATGCGCGAGATCTACGCCGCGCTGCCGGATGACTGGACCGTGATGATCGAGCACAAGCTGTTCGAGCCCGCGTTCTACGCCACCACCATCGCCGACTGGGGCACCAGCTTCGCCTGCGCCCAGGCCCTTGGCCCGAAGGCCAAGTGCCTGGTCGACCTCGGCCACCACGCACCGAACACCAACATCGAGATGATCGTGGCGCGCCTCGCGCAGTTCGGCAAGCTGGGCGGCTTCCACTTCAACGACAGCAAGTACGGCGACGACGACCTGGATTCGGGCTCGATCAATCCCTTCCAGCTGTTCCTGGTCTTTAACGAGCTGGCCGACGCAGCTCAGCGCGACGGCGCCGGTTTCAAGCCGAGCTACATGCTGGACCAGTCGCACAACGTCACCGACCCGGTCGAGAGCCTGATGAGCAGCGCGGTCGAAGTACAGCGCGCCTTCGTCCAGGCCGCGCTGGTGGACCGTGCCGCGCTGGCCGGCTTCCAGGAGTCCAACGACGTGCTGCAAGCGGCGCAGACGCTCAAGCAGGCTTACCGCACCGACGTCAGCGCAATCCTCGCGATGGCCCGCGTGCGTGCCGGCGGCGCCGCCGATCCGGTGCGCTGCTACCGTGCCAGCGGCTACCGCGACCGCGTCGCGGCGGCGCGTCCGCCCAAGGCCGGCGCCAGCGGCAGCGGCATCGTCTGAAGTTCACCCGCGCCGCGTCACGGCCACGTGGCCGGACGCGGCGCGAGGCTATCCGGGAGACCCGAATGACCAAGCGCTTCTCGCGCAGGCCGCTGGCTATTTGTGCCGCGGCCGCTTTGCTATCTGCCGGCGCCGCGCACGCCGCCCCCGATTCCATCGCCACCGTGGCCGCCAGGCTGGCGTCGCCGCCGCCCGAAGCGCGGCCGCTGATGCGCTGGTGGTGGTTCGGCCCGGCCGTCGCCAAACCCGAGCTGGAGCGCGAGATCCGCGCGATGAAGGCCGGCGGCTTCGGCGGCTTCGAGATCCAGCCGGTGTATCCGATGGAGCTGGACGATCCGGCGCGCGGCATCAAGAACGTGCCGTATATGTCGAAGGAATTCCTCGACGCGGTATCGTTCGCCAACCGCACCGGCCGCGCCAACGGACTACGCGTCGACATGACGCTGGCCAGCGGCTGGCCTTACGGCGGCCCGCATATCAGCGTGGACCAGGCGGCCTCGCGGCTGCGCATGGCCACCGTCGACATCCCGGCAAATTCAAGTTCCTTCGCGTTGCCCGTCGTGATGAGCGGCGAGAAACTGGTCGCGGTATTCACCGGCGAAGGCAAGGGCGCCGATTTCGACGCCAACCGCCTGGCGCTGGCGAAACCGGGCGCCGCGGTCAACGGCCGGGTCGAGATCTCGCCTGACCCTCGGGCGCGTGTGGCGGTTGCCTTTATCGCCAGCCGCACCGGCCAGCAGGTCAAGCGCGCGGCGCTGGATGCCGACGGCTTCGTGCTCGACCACCTGAGCGAAAAGGCGGTCGAGCATCACCTGAAGACGGTCGCCGAGCCGCTGCTCAAGGCCTTCGGCGACCAGCCGCCGTATTCGGTGTTCTCGGATAGCCTGGAAGTGTACGGCACCGACTGGACCGATGACTTCATCGAACAATTCCGCAAGCGCCGCGGCTACGACCTGACGCCATACCTGCCGCAGCTCTGGACCGGCAATGGCGACGCGGCCGCCGGCGTGCGCCACGACTGGGTCAAGACCCAGACCGAGCTGGCCGACGAACGCTACCTGTCGCGCATCGACGCCTGGGCCAAGGCCCACAAGACCCGCTTCCGCTCGCAGACTTACGGCGAGCCGGCGGTGTCCCTGTCGAGCAACCGCCTGGTCGACCTGCCGGAAGGCGAGGGCCCGCAGTTCCGCCAGTTCTCGTTCACGCGCCTGGCCACCTCGGCCGGCCACCTGTACGGCAAGGCGGTGATCTCTGCCGAAACCTGGACCTGGCTCCATTCGCCGGCCTTTAGCGCCACCCCGCTCGACATGAAGGCCGAGGCCGACCGCATGCTGCTCGAAGGTGTCAACCAGTTCGTCGGCCACGGCTGGCCGTACACACCGCCGGGCACCGTGGAGCCGGGCTACTCCTTCTACGCGGCGGCCGTGTTCAACGACCATAATCCGTGGTGGAGCGTGATGCCGGACGTGACCGGCTACCTGACCCGCATGAGCTACCTGATGCGCCAGGGCGAGCCCGCCAACCAGGTCGCGGTGCTGCTGCCGAACGACGACGTGTATGCGGCGACCGAACCAGGCAAGGTGACCCTGTCCGGCCACATGGCCAAGTACGTGACGCCCGAACTGACCACGCAGATCCTCGACGCCGGCCAGAACCTCGATTACGTGGACGCCGACGCGATCCTCGCCCTGGGGCTGCACCATCCGGTACTGGTGATGCCGCACGTGACGCGTCTTGCGCCGGCCGTGCTGGCGCGCCTGTCCGCATACGTGCGTGGCGGCGGCAAGATCATCGCCGTGGGCGGCAAGCCTTCACTGGCGCCGGGCCTGCTGGATGCGCAGCGCCAGTCGGAGCAGGTGCGCCAGGCCGCCGACGCGCTGTTCGCGTCCGGTCCGAACGTGGTGCTGGTGCGGGACGACGCCGCGGTCGGCGCGGCGCTGGCCGCCATGCTGGCGCCGGACATGAAGCTGTCGGCCGATGTTTCCGACGTCGGCTTCGTGCGCCGCAAGCTGGCGGATGCGGACATCTACTTCGTCGCCAACACCAGCAACCACGACGTCAGCGCCAACGCCAGCTTCGGTTCGAAGCGCCAGTACGCCGCCTGGCTGGAACCGGACAGCGGCAAGCTGGTGCGCGCTGAACGCCAGCCGCAGCTCAAGCTGGCGCCGTATGAGTCGCGCGTGCTGGTCTTCAGCGACAAGCCGCTGGCAGCCGCCGAGCCGCAGCGCCTGGACGCGCCGGCCGTGGTCGCGGACCTGGGCCAGGACTGGCGCGTCAGCTTCGGGAAGGGAGCTTCGGTCCAGATGCAAAAGCTGCGTTCGTGGACCGATGACGATGCCACCCGCTACTTCTCCGGCGTCGCCGTCTATTCCAAGGATGTGACGCTGGCCGCCGACCAGATTGCGGGCCGCCGCATCGTGATCGATTTCGGCCCTGGCACTGCGCTCGACAGCACGCCCAAAGTGCCGGCCGGGATGCGCGCCATGCTCGAAAGCCCGGTGCGCGAGGCCGCCCAGGTCTATGTGAACGGCAAGCTGGCCGGCTCCGTTTGGCATGCGCCGTACACGGCCGATGTCTCGTCGCTGCTGGTCCCGGGCGCCAACAAGATCGAGGTGCGCGTCGCCAACCTGGCCCTGAACGTGCTGGCCGGGCATGCGCTGCCGGACTACCGCCTGCTGTGGGGCCGCTACGGCAAGCGCTTCGAGCCGCAGGACACCCAGCTGATCGCGCCCAAGCCCGCGGGCATCCTCGGGCCGGTCAAGCTGGTCGGGGAAAAGATCCTTTGATGAACAAGAAGAGTTTCGAGGAACAGGACAAATCATGATGCGTGCACCGATCCGTATGACCTTGCTTGCCGTGGCCCTGGCCGCCGCGCTGCCGGCGCTGGCCCAGGACTACCCGCAGCCTACCGCGGCCATGCAGGCCATTATCGACAAGGACACCAGCCGCCACTTCGGCGATGCCCCGGTGGACGGCGGCCCCGTTGCAAGCGACCTGTCGCCCGCGATCGAGCCGGCCGCCATCGACAAGGCGCTGCGCAAGGTGGCCGACTGGCAGCTGGCCCGGACCCGGCCATATTTCTCGCTCATCTGGACCGAGAGCGTGACCTACGCCGGCTTCATGGCGGCGTCCGAAGCGACCGGGGACCCCAAGTACCGCGATGCGATGCGCGACATGGCGCGCCAGTTCGAGTTCAAGCTGCGCAACCGGCTGCCCAATGCGGATGACCTGTCGGTCGGCCAGACCTACCTCGAGCTGTACTTCCAGGACAAGCAGCAGTCCGACATCGGCCCGCTGCGCGGCGCGATGGACGAGCTGCTGCCGCTGGATACGCTCAAGCCGAACGATGCGCGCATCCCCTGGTGGTGGTGCGACGCGCTGTTCATGGCGCCGCCGGTCTGGGTCAAGATGTACAAGGCCACCGGCGAGCGAAAGTACCTCGACTACGTGCACCTGAACTGGAAGCGCACCTACGACGCCCTGTACGACAAGGAAGAGCACCTGTACGCGCGCGACGCCGGCTATATCGGCAAGCGCGAGCCCAACGGCCAGAAGATCTTCTGGTCGCGCGGCGAGGGCTGGGTGATGGGCGGCATCGCGCGCATCCTCGACTACGTGCCGCAGGACGATCCGCAGCGCGGCTTCTACATCCAGCAGCTGCGCGAGATGTCGGAGCGGATCGCCGGCCTGCAGGGGCCGGACGGCCTGTGGCACGCCGGGCTGCTCGATCCGAAGACCTATCCGCTGCCTGAAACCTCGGGTTCGGCGCTGTTCGTGTTTGCGATGGCCTACGGCGTCAACCACGGCATCCTGGATGCGGCGCGCTACAAGCCGGTGATCGCCAAGGCGTGGGCGGGACTGCTGCGCAATGTGTATGCGGACGGCCGCCTCGGGAACATCCAGCAGACCGGCGCCGAGCCGGCCTTCTACCGCCCGACCTCGAGCTTCGACTACGGTGTCGGCGGCTTCATGCTGGCGGCGGCGGAACTGAAGCGGATGGCGCAGGGGGCCAAGTGATGAACGGGCGCGCCTTCCGCATGAAGCTCAAGCCGGGCACGGTCGAGGAGTACCGTCGCCGGCACGACGAGATCTGGCCGGAACTGGCGCGCGCCTTGCGCGACGCCGGCGTCTACGATTACTCGATCTTCCTCGACGAGGAGACCCTGCACCTGTTCGCGGTGCTCAAGCTGTGGCCCGACCACAAGCTTGGCGCGCTGCCGGAGCAACCCGTGATGCAGCGCTGGTGGGACTACATGGCCGACCTGATGGAGGTCGAGCCGAGCAAGCGGCCGCGCGAGTGGCCGCTGCAGCAGATGTTCCACCTGCCCTGAGCGGCCCCCGTGCTTACTTGGCCGGATCGAGCAGGCCGCGGTCGCGCAGCCATTCCTCGGCGCGGCGCGGCCACTGCGAGGCGGTGCCAAGACCCTGGCGCATGCCCATGCCGTGGGCGCCGTGTTCGAACAGGTACATCTCGGCCGGCACATGGGCACGTGTGAGCGCCTGGTAGAACATGATGCTGTTCTCGACCGGGACGGTCTTGTCCTCCTGGGTGTGGATCAGCAGCGTCGGCGGGGTATCGGGCTTCACCTGCTTCTCGAGGGACATCAGCTGCACCAGCTCCGGGCTCGGGTTCGCGCCGATCAGCGCGTTGCGCGAGCCCTTGTGGGCATACGGCGGCTCCATCGTGATCACCGGGTACATCAGCACCAGGAAGTCCGGGCGCGCGCTGACCGCGTCGAGCGGCGCGCCGGTGCGGCCGAGTGGGTTGTCGAACAGGGTGCCGGCGCTGGCCGCCAGGTGGCCGCCGGCCGAGCTGCCCATCACGCCGATGCGCTCGGGGCGCACGTGCAGTTCCGCCGCATGGGCGCGCACATAGCGCACCGCGCGCAGCACGTCCTGCAGCGGGGCAGGGTGGCCGAATTCCTTCATCCGGTACTTGAGCACGAAGCTGGTCACGCCGAGGGTGCTGAGCCAGTTGGCGTATTGCTCGCCTTCGCGGTCCGTCGAAAGGCGCACATAACCGCCGCCAGGAGCGATAATCACGGCGGTGCCGTTGGGGTGGTCGACCGCGGGGCCGTACATCGTGATGGTCGGCTCGCTGACGTTTTCGGTGTGGCCCTTCTCGTTGATTTCGGGGCCGGTCTGCTTGGCGCCGGGAACACCTTCGGGCCACAGCGGGATGACGGTAGGTGCGGCATCGGCAGCGGCCACGGTGGCCGCCAGCAGCAGGGCAAGGGCATAACGCTTCATCGAATCTCCAATTTTCTTCACTGATCAAACAGGCACAACATGGTAAAGCTTTCTATGGCAGCCGGGGTATTTGCACTGGCCGCAATCGCGGGCTGCGCAAGCGCGGGGCCGCTGTTCAACGGGCGCGATTTCGACGGCTTCGAGCTGTCCACCGGCACGCCGGCGGCGCTGTCCGATGTCTTCGTCCAGCGTCCCGACGGTGTGATCGCGGTGACCGGCAAACCGTCCGGCTTCCTGGCTTCGCGCGCCACCTACACCAACTACCGGCTGCACGTGGAGTATCGCTGGAGCGGGAAGCCCGGCAACAGTGGCGTCCTGCTGCACATCGCCTCCGGCCCGAAGGATGGCGTGTGGCCGGTGAGCCAGCAGGTGCAGACCAAGCACGGTTTCAACGGCGACCTGCTGCCGATGGCCGGCGCGCGTTTTGCCGAACCGCTGACCACCGCGCCGGGCGCCTACCCGCCGATCAAGGGCCACACGGCGCCCGACAGCGAGAAGCCGGCCGGCGAGTGGAACAGCATCGATGTCGTGTGCCAGGATGGCGCGATCGACGTCAGCATCAACGGCGTGGCGCAGAACCGCGTGACGCGATCCGACCCGGCTTCCGGCCACGTCGGCTTCCAGCTGGAGGGCGCGCCCTACGAGCTGCGCAACGTGACCATCGAGCCGCTGGACTGACATCGGCGGCTACTGGCCGCGCTTGAGCCAGTCCTCCGGGACCGGCACGATGCAAATGTTCATGGTGCGGCCGTCCGCCGACAGCATCGCCGATTCGATCTCGATCGCGGTGCCGTCCGGCTTGAAGGTCGGGTGCGGATGGTCGCCGGCGGTGGTCTTGTGGCCGGTGGTAAGCATCTTCATTTCGTGCGTCTTGCGGTCGATGATGTAGACGCTGCGCGAGAAGTCGTCGCCCACCGCCCAGCGGCCGTCCGGCGAGCCATGCACGTGCCAGAAGCCGCTGCCGGATGGCGTCTGGCCGACGATCTGCATCTGGCGCGTGCGCAGGTTGACGATCGCCAGGCCGCTCGGCTTTTCGCGGGTGCCGGTTGCGCCCCAGCCGTCATCGTGGCCCGGATTGGCGCCTTCCCAGCCGGTGGTCGGTTCCTGCACCGATTGCGGTGCGCCCGGGATCTGGCGGTGGCCGAGGATCGCCATCGCCACTTCATCCCGCGAGATCACCGCTTCGTGCGTGACCCATTCGTACGGCGCTTCCGGGTAGAGCGGGCGCAGGCCGCTGCCGTCTGCGCGCACGGTCCAGGTGCGCTGCGGCGCCTTGCCGCCGGTCTCCCAGCAGAACACGATCTCGCCCGCGTTCCACAGGTTGGCCTGGATATGGCCGACCTGGAACGGGACCGACACCACGTGGCGGATCTCGCCGGTGCGCACGTTCACGCGCGCGATGCCGGCCGGGCCGGCGCCCATGTGGCGTGGACCGAAGGCCGGCTGGAGCTTGGTCCCGGCCGGCAGGTATTTGGCGGCGGCGTCGCGGCCGATGCCGAAGTACAGCCACTCCTCGTCCGCATCGAGCGCGGTATTGCCGTTGGCCTGGAGCTCCGCCGGCAGGGTGCCGGTCACGCGCTGGTAAGCATCCGCTTTCTTGAGCGTGCCCGCGGCGCTGTCGGCGAACAGCTTGGCCAGATCGACTTCGACCACCTGCTGTCCGCTGCCTGCCTGGCGCAGGAAGTACAGCTTCATTGAATGCCGCGCCGCGTTCAGCATGCCGCTGTAGCCGCCTTCGGTGACTTGCACGATGTCGCCGGTTTTCTCGTTGACGGCCATCGCCTCGCCCTGCACCATGTGCGAGCGGAAGATTACCCATTTTCCGTCGGCGGTCCACTGCGGGTGGGTCGGGTAGATCTTGGCGTCGCCGTGCGGCTGGCTGGTGAGGAAGGTCAGCATGGTGCCGGTGACGGGGTCCTTGACGACCTTGCGTTCGGACGGGAATCGCTGGCCGATGCCGGCGTGCGCGCAAGGCGCGGCAAGCACCGCCGCGAGCAGGCAGGCATACCAGGGAGGGCGTATGGACATGATGGTTTTGTCTCCGTTTGTCATGACAAATCGGGCCATTGTCGCGCTACGTGTAGGCATTATCGAATCAATCTGGTGATTCTTTCGGACGAGGGGAGACCGGTGTGATTTTGCTCGCATAGAATCTGCTCATCCTGACCACGATGATGATCACCATGCGCTTCCCAACCATCCACGCGCTTGCCGCCTTGCTGTTCGCCTCCGCGCTGTCGGCGCAGGCGCAGCAGCCGCTGCCTCCCGCTGTCAATACCGATCCCGCGCGCGCCCAGGTGGTGCTGCCGGAACCGGCCAACCCGGCGCTGCCTTCGCTGATCCTGATCGGCGATTCCACGGTCCGCAACGGCCGCGACGACGGCCAGAACAAAGGCCCTGCCGGCCAGTGGGGCTGGGGCCACCTGATCGCGCAGAGCTTCGATCCGAACAAGGTGAACGTGGTGAACCGCGCAGTGGGCGGACTGTCCAGCCGCACCTACCTCACCAGCGGCCACTGGGCGCGTACGCTGGCTTTCGTGAGGCCGGGCGACGTGGTGATCATGCAGTTCGGGCACAACGATGCGGCGCCGCTGAACGACGACAAGCGTGCGCGCGGCACCATCAAGGGTGTGGGCGAGGAGAGCCAGGAAATCGACAACATGCTCACCCACCAGCACGAGGTAGTGCACAGCTACGGCTGGTACCTGCGCAAATTCGTCGCCGACATTCGTGCCAAGGGCGCCACGCCGGTCATCTGCTCGCTGATCCCGCGCAAGGCCTGGGACGAGCAGGGCAAGATTCGCCGCAACAGGAACGACTACGCCGGCTGGGCCGGACAGGTGGCGCAGCAAGAGCATGTGGGCTTCATCGACCTGAACGAAATGACCGCCGCGCGCTACGACCAGATGGGCCACGACGCGGTGATGGGGATGTTCCCGCTGACGAATCCGGACGAACACGTGCACACCAACTGGGCCGGCGCCGAGCTGAATGCGCAGATGGTGGTGCAGGGCCTGAGGCAGCTGGGCGACAAGCGCGTTCTCGCCTGGCTCAAGCCAGCCGAGGACGACCGGCCGGTGCTGGATGCGAAAACGGTGCGCGAAGAGCGTCCGCTCGATCCTTCGCTGCCGACGCTGTTCCTGGTTGGCGACTCGACCGTGAAGAGCGGTGGCTTCAAGGGGGCGATCGGCTGGGGCGAGCGTATCGGGCCGAACTTCGACAGCCGCAAGATCAACGTCGTCAACGCCGCCATCGGCGGGCGCAGCAGCCGCACCTACCTCAACGAAGGCCGCTGGGACAAAGTGCTGTCGCAGATGAAGAAGGGCGATTTCGTCATCATCCAGTTCGGCCACAATGACGGCGGCAAGATTGGCGACCCGGCCATGAAAGGCCGCGCATCGGGTCCGGGCACCGGTCCCGAAACCGTCGAGGACACCCGGCCGGATGGCGCAAAGGAGCAGGTGCACACCTTCGGCTGGTACATGGCCCGCTACGTGGCCGATGCCCGCGCGAAGGGCGTGACCGTGATCGTCGCTTCGCCGGTGCCGCACCGCGACCGCTGGGAACAGGCGCGCGACTTCGGCAATTTTGCCGAGTGGGACAAGCAGGTGGCCGATGCCGGCGGCGCGCTGTTCATGGACCTGACGATGGTGGTCACCGACGGCTATCGCAAGATCGGCGCGGACAAGGTCAATACCTTCTTCGCCGACGCGCGCACCCATACCAACCAGGAGGGCGCGGATTTCACCGCCGCGCGCGTGGTCGCGGGATTGCATGCCTTGCCGGGTGATCCGCTCGGTCCGTACTTTGCTCAGGTGGCCAAATGAAATCGATGAAGCTTGCCGCGGCCTGCGGCGCCATTTTCCTCATGGCGGCCAGCGCCGTTGTCGCCGCCCCCGCCGATGTAACGGTCAACTGGGTCGGCAATGCGCCGGCCATCGACACCGGCGTGAGCTGGGGCGTGCCCTGGCCGCAAGCTACGGTGCAGAAGGACCAATCCTTCGCGCTGAAAGGCCCTGACGGCAAGGCATTGCCGCTGCAGACCTGGCCGCTGGCTTATTGGCCGGATGGCTCGCTCAAATTCAGCGGCTTCGCTACCGTTGCGCACGGTGCTGGCCAGTATGTGATCTCGGCCGGCGCCGGCGCGGCGCCTGCGCAAGCGGTCGCGGTGCGGCGCGCCGACGGCTACATCGACGTCAGCACCGGCGTGTCGACGGTTCGCATCGGCACGCGCGGCGCCGACCTGGTCCAGTCGATCACTATCGATGGGCGCGAGGTGGCGAAGAATGGACGCCTGGTCGGCCTGGTGCAGCAGGGGCCGGACCCGGACGATCACTTGGCCGTCCCGCAGCGCGCCGCGTTTGCATCGAAGATCGAAAAGGTCACGGTCGAGCAGTCCGGCCCGGTGCGCGCGGTGATCAAGATCGAGGGCAAGAACAAGCTGGTCAAGAGCGGCCGCGAATGGCTGCCGTTCTCGGTACGCCTGTACTTCTATGCGGGCGAAAGCGCAATCCATGTGGTCCACACCTTCGTCTTCGACGGCGACCAGCGCAAGGACTTCATCCGCGGCCTGGGCCTGCGATTCACGGTGCCGATGCGCGAGGAAGTGTACAACCGCGACGTGGCCTTCAGCGGCCAGGACGGCGGCCTGTGGATGGAATCGCTGCAGCCGGGCGACTTGAACGCCGATCCGCGCCAGGTGGCCGGGCAGAAAATCGACGGCGGCCGCTTCTACGGCGTGAAGGACAAGGAGCAGCTGGCCATCTGGAGCGACTACAAGCTCACCCAGCCGACGCCGGACGGCTTCGATATCGTCAAGCGCACCAATGCCGACAGCACCTGGATCTTCTCGGATGCGGGCAAGCGTTCGTCCGGGCTGGCCTTCGCCGGCGACGTGTCGGGCGGCCTGGCGGTCGGCGTCAAGGATTTCTGGCAAAGCTTCCCGGCCGGATTCGAAGTGCGCGGCGCGGCCGGCAATGCCGCCGAGTTGACCGCCTGGCTGTGGTCCCCGGACGCACCGGCGATGGACATGCGCCACTACGACACCCGCGCTCACGGCCTCGGCGCAACTTACGAGGACGTGCAAAAGGGGATGTCGGTGGCTTACGGCGTCGCCAAGACCAGCGAGTTCACGCTGTATCCGACCGCCGCAGTGCCGGCGCGGTCGCAACTGGCCGCGATGGCCAAGGCCGGCGCCGCGCGCGCGCTGCTCGCCGCCAGCCCGGCCTACATCCACTCGGCCAAGGTGTTTGGCGTGTGGGATCCGGTGAACCGTTCGACGCCGGCGCGCGCCGCCGTCGAGGATAAGCTCGATTCGGTGCTGTCCTTCTACAAGCAGCAGCAGGATGACCGCCACTGGTACGGATTCTGGACCTACGGCGACTACATCCACAGCTATAACTTCCGCCGCCACGTGTGGAACTACGACCATGGCGGCTACGCCTGGGACAACACGGAACTGGGCACGGTGTTGTGGATGTGGACCAGCTACCTGCGCAGCGGCCGCGCCGACCTGTTCCGCATGGCCGAGGCGCTGGCCCGCAATACCAGCGAGACCAACGTCTATCACATGGGACCGATGATGGGACTGGGCTCGCGCCACAACGTGGTGAAGTGGGGCGACGGCTCGAAGGAAGGCCGCATCAGCCAGGCCGCACACTGGCGTCCGTTCTACTACCTGACCACCGACGAGCGCATCGGTGACGTCATGCGCGAGCAGCTGCAGGCCGATAAGGCGATGATCAAGTACGACCCGATGCGCCTGGCGCAGCCGGTGCTGCCGCAGGATCCGAAGTATCCGGGGCGGATCCGCATCGGCCCCGACTGGTACGTCCTGGCCGGGAACTGGATGACCGAGTGGGAGCGCAGCGGCGACAGCAAATGGCGCGACCGCATCAATGCCGGCGTCGACTCGATCCTGCAGATGCCGTACTGGCTGCGTTCGGGCGTGCACAATGGCCTGAACCCGGACCTGGGCGGGAACAAGATCGGCCCGCTGAAAGGGCGCGGCAGCATGACGGTCGGCTATGACCCGGCCACCGGCAAGCTGCTGCCGATTCCCGATCCGATCGAACACGCTCAGGTGCCGGTGCTGTACAACCTGTCGACCATCCAGGGCGGGGCCGAGGTGATGTTCGAGCTGGTGCCGCTGTTGGGCCGCAAGGACTTCGCCACCGCCTGGCTGCAGTACGCGCGGCTCGGCGAGGCGCCGGGCGACGTACTTTTGAAGGACAAGGCCACCGGCACCGAAGGCGCGGACGGGTCGTACGTGGAGAAGGCGCAAGGCGGACCGCGCCTCGCTGCCTATGCTTACTCGCAGACGAAGAATCCGGCCTTTGCCAAGCCAGCGATCGACAACCTGGTGCGCTGGCGTGGCGCCGTTCCGCGTCAGCTGGCCGGCCCGGACGTGCTGGCGCCGACCAGCGAAGCCTTTGGCGTGTCGACCAACGATTCTGCCCAGAGCGGGCTGACGGTCATCGAAACGCTGTCGCTGCTGGGCGACGCGCTACCGCAGGAGCTGCCGCCAACGCCGCCGATGCCCGAGCGCGGCGCGGGCCAGCGCGGCAAACAGTAGGAGGAAGGGAATGCTGCTCGAAATGATGGCCGCGGCCGCCGTCGCGCAAGCTGCCTGCACCGACTGGGGCCAGCGCGGCCAGCTCGTATGGGAAGACGATTTCAGCGGGCCGCTCAAGGGCTATGTGCTGGAATACGCGAAAACGCCCGGCAACGTGATCGAGGACCGCGACGGCCGGCTGGTGATGGACGTCGATTCCGGCGCCACGGTGTGGCTCGACAAGCCGCTGTCCGGCAACCTCTTGATCACTTACACGCGCCGAGTGGAAGTGGGCGGGGGCAAGCACGACCGCCTGTCCGACTTCAACCACTTCTGGATGGCGCGCGATCCGCGCAACGCCAACCTGTTCACGCGCAGCGGCAAGTTCGAGGACTACGACGACATCGACATGTACTACGTCGGCTTCGGCGGGAACACCAACAAGACCACGCGATTTCGCCGCTACGGCGACGGCCAGCGCGTGGTCATCGGTGAATACCTGGATGCCGCGCACCTGCTCAAGCCGAACCGCGACTACCAGGTCGAGATCGCTGTGTACAACGGTTGCACGCGCATGCTGGTCGACGGCCAGGAATACTTTTCGTACCGCGATCCGAAGCCGCTCACCAGCGGATATTTCGGCTTTCGCACCACGTGGTCGCGCCAGACCATCGACAACCTGAGGATCTACCAGCTCAAATGAACATGAATCCCACGACCCTGCGCAGCGCGCTGCTCGGCGCCTTGCTTCCCCTGGCCCTGCAGGCATCGGCCCAGCAGGCGCCGGCCGCGCAAGAAAAAGGCCCGGCCGCCGGCGACGCGATGCTGCACGCGCTCACGGTCACCTATCCGACGCCGTACAAGGCAATGGATGCGGCCGAAGTGAAGGCAGTGCTGGACCGCGTGTTCGGCTACCTCGACCGCGTGACGCCGGCGGAGGTCATCAACAAGACCACCGGCGCGCCGGTCGCGGACCTGTCGCGGCCCGATCCGGAAGCGGTGCTCAAGCCAGGCGACTTTCGCCTGACCAGCTACGAGTGGGGCGTAACCTACAGCGGCATGCTGGCCGCCGGCGCCGCCACTGGCGATCGCCGCTATACGGACTACGCCGTCAAGCGCCACCAGATGCTGGCCCAGCTGACCAAGACCTACTATCCGACGGTGCACGCGGACCCGCAGCATTCTGCCGCGCCGATCAAGAGCTTCCTGAATCCGCACGCGCTGGACGATGCCGGCGCCCTGTGCCACAGCTTCCTTAGGGCGAAGCTGGCCGGTTCCCCGGTCGACTACACGCAGATGATTTCGATCTGCGGCGACTTCGTCACGAAGAAGGAGTACCGCCTCAAGGACGGCACCCTGGCGCGCGGCGGTCCGGACGGCAAGGGTGGCTTCAAGATGCGTCCTCTGCAAAACACGCTCTGGCTGGACGATATGTTCATGGGCGTGCCGACCATGGCCTACCTGGGCAAGACGACCGGCGACCATCGCTACTACGACGACGCGGCGCGCCAGGTGCTGCAGTTCTCGAAGCGCATGTTCAATCCGAAGCTCGGCATCTACATGCACGGCTACGTCGAAGGATTGCGCGACCACCCCGAATTCCACTGGGCGCGCGCCAATGGCTGGGCGGTGATGTCGATGGTCGAGGTGCTGGAAGTGCTGCCGAAGGACCACAAGGATTACAAAGCCGTGTTGGAACAGCTGCGTGCACACATCAAGGGACTGGCGTCCTACCAGACCAAGGAAGGCTTCTGGCACCAGCTGATCGACCGCCCCGATACCTACCAGGAGACTTCCGCCACTGCGATTTACACCTACGCGATCGCGCGCGCCGTCAACCGCGGCTACGTCGATGCGAAGATGTATGGCCCGATGGCCAACCTGGCATGGGACGCGGTGGCGAGCAAGGTGACGGACAAAGGCCAGATCGAAGGCATCTGCGTCGGCACGGGCATGGCATTTGACCCGGCCTTCTATTCCTACCGCCCGACCAGCGTGCTGGCCGCGCACGGCTACGGCCCGACGCTGCTGGCCGGCGCCGAGATCATCGAGATGAACAAGAAATTCAGGTTCGGCCTGAACGACAGCGCCCTGATGTACCAGGGTCAATAATATAAACAACGGAGACAGGATGAAACTCAAGACAATCGCCGCGCTGGTGCTGGCATCGGTGTGCGTGCATGCCGCGTTCGCGCAGGAGGTGCTCGAAACCGGCTCGCGCAAGCCCATGCCCGCCGAGTGGATCGACAAGGACACCGGGCACCGCGTGATGCGACTGTCGGGCGTGGACGGCCACCCGATCAGCAACTGGTACTTCCACAATAATCCCTTCATCCAGCAGTTGCACGATGAGGGAGACAAGATGGTGTTCCAGGACCGCGCCGGCGGCGATGCGCAGATTTTTACGCTCAACCTCAGGACGCACAAGGTCGAGCAGGTGACCAATGAGCCGGGCCAGAAACGCGTGCTGCCGATGATCGCGCGGAAGACCCGCGAGGTGCTGTGGCAGGCCGGCGATACGATCTACGCGACCAGCGTCGATACGCACGCAACGCGCAAGCTGTACACATTCCCGGCAGGTAAACGTGGCGGCCTCGCGACCATCAACGCGGACGGCACCATGTTTGCGGGCAGCTATGCGGCGCCGGAACAGATGGAAATCAACCGCAAGTACCCGAAGAAGAGCGACTACTTCAACCGCATCTACGACGCGCACCTGCTCAACTCGATCTTCACCATCAATATCGCGACCGGTGAATTCAAGGTGGTCCACGAGGAGAACAACTGGCTCGGCCACATCCAGTTCTCGCCGACCGATCCGGATGTCCTGATGTTCTGCCACGAAGGCCCGTGGCATAAGGTGGACCGCATATGGCGATACAACATCAAGGACCAGAGCACGACGCTGATGCACAAGCGGACCATGGATATGGAGATCGCCGGGCACGAAGGCTTTTCGCCGGACGGTAAGTCGATCTGGTTCGACCTGCAGCGCCCGCGCGGCGAGAAGTTCTATTTCGCTGGCGCCGATGTGAAGGACGGGCATGAGATCGCAAGCTACGAGCTGGCCCGTGACGAGTGGTCGATCCACTACGCGGTCGCGCCGGGAGAGAAGATGTTCGCGGGCGACGGCGGCGATCCGACCCAGGTGGCGAAGGCGCCGAACGGGATGTTCATCTATGCGTTCTACCCGGAAGGGAACCGGTTCCGGTCTGAGAAGCTGGTGAACATGAAGGCGCACGGGTATCGCGACCTGGAGCCGAATGTGCACTTTACGCCGGATGGGAAGTGGGTTGTCTTTGGCGGCACCTTCGAAGGACGCCACGAGACCTACGCGGTCGAAATCGCGAAAGCCAAGACCAAATAGCTAACCGCGAAACCGCCGTCCCGGCGCAGGCCGGGACCCATGGAACGCTTGCGCAGTCGCACGGAAATCGGCGCCGCAGGCGACGCCATCTCAGCATGAATCCCGGCCTGCGCCGGGGCGACGGATTCTATTTTGCGGTTAAAGAGTCAAGCAGTGCCGTCGGCACCGCAATCGCCGTCCCATGCCGCATCCGCAGCGGCGTGCCTTCATCCGGAAAGCTCATCTTCGCCGTCACATCCTCCCAGTGCGCCAGGTCGCGCGAGCGCAGCGCGCCGTAGTGCTTGGCCGTGTACGCGTCGTAGTAGACGATGACATCCCCACCCACCTGCAGCGCCGTCGGCCCTTCGGTCCACAGCCCCGGCGGGGTGATCGGTGCACTCAGTTTCCCGAACGGCCCGTGCAGGTCATCGGCGCGCGCCAGTTGCAGGTATTTGTGCGCCGGCGTGCGCGTCTCGTCCTTCACCAGCAGGTAGTCGCCACCGGTGGTGCGCATGAAGGTCGCATCGATCACCGAGAAACCCGGGTCATAGAACAGGGCGGTCGGCGTGAAGTGCTCGAAGTCCTTTGTGGTCGTGGCGTAGATGCGGTGGTTGTACTTGCCATCTCCCGACTTGTCGGTATCCGGGAAGCGGCCCGGGATCGTGGACGACCAGAAGATCAGGTATTCGCCGCGCCGTTCGTCGTACACGATCTCCGGCGCCCAAGCGTTCAACGTCCCCGGTTCACCCGCCATCACCGGCAGCGTCTTCTGCGCCGACCAGTGCACCAGGTCTTTCGAGGATGCGTAGCCGATCGTGTTCTCGGTCCAGCCGGTGGTCCAGACCAGGTGGAAGGTGCCGTCCGGTCCGCGCAGGATGCACGGGTCGCGCATCAGGTGAGCGCTGCCGGCCTGCGGCTTGAGGTAGCTGGTGCCGGCTCCCAGTTTGGTCCAGTGGTAGCCGTCACGGCTGCCCGCGAGGTGCAGACCGTCCTCTCCGTTCTTGACGAAGTAGGCGAACAGGTAGGCGTCGCCGGCCGGCGCCGGCTGGATGCTGGCGCAGCCTGCAAGCAGCGCCGCCGCGAGCGCCAGCGCGGCGCGCCGCTTCATTTATGGTCCTCGTCGCCCAGCGGACGGTCGGCCTTGGGCGTCGGGCTCGGCGGGACGTGGAAGGACGCCACCGGATCCGGACGCGCCGGGTCGAACGCGAAGCCATCGACCACAAAGGCGGCTGCGGGCAGCTTCGCCTCCTGCATGCCGGTGACCACCAGCTTGGCCAGCTCGTAGCTGCCGTAGTTGTCGTGGTGGGTGTTGTCGAGATGACCCGGCGTCGGCTCCGCGAAAGCCGCTTTCGAGCCCTCGGGGCCAAGCGCCTCGTACAGCACCTTGCTCTTCGCGTTCAGGTCGATGAAAGGCACGCCCAGCTCCTGCGCCGACTGGCGCGCCGCCTCCGCGTATTCGGCCAGCGAGGGGATCACCTTGCCCTGTGCGTCGAAGCCACGGCGCTCCATCGGCGACACGATCACCGGCAGGCCGCCGTGCGCGCGCACAGCGTCGACGTGGGTCTTGATCTCGGCCTTGTAGGTGGTGAAGGGGCCGCCTTTGCCGGCCTTGATCTGCTTCTGGTCGTTGTGCCCGAATTGCATCAGCAGGGTGTCGCCCGGCTTCATCACGCTCAGGATCTTGTCGAGCCGGCGACGGCCGATCGAGTCGCGGTAGGTCTCGCCGGACTCGCCGTGGTTGGCCACCGCGATGCCGGGCTTGAGGAAGCGCGGCAGCATCTGGCCCCAGCTGTTGTATGGCTCGCCAGGCTGGTCGCACACGGTCGAATCGCCCAGCAGGAACAAGGTCGGCGTCTTGACCGGAACGACTTCGATCGAACGCACGGCCGGGTGCTGGCCGTTGAATTCCAGCGTCAGCCGCTGGTCCCAGGCCCAGGCTTCCTTGACGGTTTCACGCGGCGTCTTCAGTTTCACTTCGCCGGCGGCGATGTGGTCCACTGCCCCAATCTGCGGAGTGCGCAGGTTGACGGTGAAGGTGCGCGTCACCGATTGCCCTGCCGCGGTTGCGACATTCTCCAGCATCAGGCGGCGCAGCTCGGCCTTGACCGTGGTAAGCGCCGGCTCCTTGTCGTCGCCCAGTGTCACGGTGACGTTGTAGTTGCCCTCGGGGAGGGCGACGGAAAAGTAGAACGGGCCGCCGGGCTTTTCGCCGGGTTCGAATCCGTAGCCGCGTTCCGCACTATAGGTCTCGGCAGGCTGCACCACCGTGTAGCCGGCGGGCGCGTGCGCCTTGTCGAAGGCGAGGCGGTAGCTGTCGGCGGCGTGCGCGGACAGCGCGAAGGCCGCCAGCACGGCGGCGGCGAGGGTTTGTCGTACAGGGTGCATCGGCATCCTCATTTTGCGATGGTGTCGAGAGTCAGGCTGCCCGCAGCCAGGCCGGTGCCGGATGCCTGGATGGTGATCTTGCCTCCGGCCGCGGCAGCCTTCACTACGGCCGCGCACAGGCCATTGGCGGCCACGCAGCGATTGGTCAGGTAGGGCTCGTGGCTGGTGAAGCTGCCGTTGTCGACGGCGGCGAGCACGCCTTTGCCTCCGACCGTGAAGGTGATCGGCGTGATCGCCTGCGGCACCGTGACGCCGTCGGCATCCACCACGCGCGCCGTCACATAGGCGGCGTCGTCGAAGGTCGGCGCCAGCGCCGGTTTGGTCGAGGACAGCTCGATCTTCGCGGGCGCGCCGGCGGTCCTGAGTTCCTCCGTGGCGACCACCTGGCCGTGATTGCGCGCGACCGCGCGCAGCACGCCGCGCGCAAAGGTGGTTTTCCATTGGCGTGGGCTGTCGTCGGCCGGCTTGGCTTTCGTTCCCAGCGACTGGCCATTGAGGAACAGCTCGACCTCGTCGGCGTTGCTATACACCTCAAGGCGTGCATCGTCGTAGCCGTCGATGTCATTCGGCGTCCAGTCGGCCACCAGCGCGCCGGCGCCGCCATTGTCCGCGTGGCGGAGAACGTGGACCATCGGTTTTTCGGACCACCAGCTCTGGCGCTGCATGCCGCGCGGATGCCAGTTGCCGATGCGGTCGAACAGGCCCTTGTCGAAGCTGATGGCCGGCCAGTCTGCCTCGCCGAGGTAGTCGAAGCCAATCCAGATGAACTGGCCCGCCATGAATGGGTTGTCGCGCATCGCCAGCCAGGCCGGCAGCAGGTGCGCGTTCTCGGTGCCGATCACCTTCCACTGCGGGTGCGCCTTGTGTGCGGCGACCAGTTCGTCCTCGCGGTAGTTCTGGCCGACGATGTCCATCATGTCGGCGAAGCCGTTCAGGTAGACCTTCGAATTCGCGGGGCGGAACAGCGCCATCGTCACCGGACGGCCTGGGTCGAGCTGGTGGATCAGGTCCTGCTGCTGCTTGTACTTCTTGAAGCCTTCCGGGCTGTCCAGGTCATCGTGGATCTCGTTGCCGACGCTGTACAGGATGATGCTCGGGTGGTTGCGGTCGCGGATCACCATCGAGCGGGTGTCGGTGGCCCACCAGTCCGACCAGAAGCGGTTGTAGCCCTGTTCGCCGTGCTGCTTGGCCGCGGTCCAGGTGTCGAATGTCTCGTCCATGACCAGGAAGCCCATGCGGTCGGCCAGGTCGAGCACTTCCGGCGCGACCGGATTGTGCGAGGTGCGCAGCGCGTTGACGCCGGCCTCCTTCAGGCGCTGGAAACGGTATTCCCAGATCGCCAGCGGCACGGCGGCGCCCAGTGCGCCGGCGTCGTGGTGGATGCAGGCGCCCTTGATCTTCAGGTTCACGCCGTTGAGCCAGAAGCCGGTGTCGGCCTCGAACTTCGCTTCGCGGATGCCGAAGTTGTTGACCTGCTCGTCGAGCACCGTGTCGCCGTTCCTGATGACGGTGACGGCCTTGTACAGCTTCGGCTGGTCGATCGACCAACGCGCGGGCGACGCGACATCACCGGTTTGGGTCGCGGTCGCGGACTTGCCCGGCTCGACGTGCTGTTGCGATTCGATGGTGCTGACGGCCTTGCCCTCGGGGTCGTACACCGTGGTGACCACCGAGTAGTCGCCTGCCGCGCGCGAGTCGTTCCTGATGTCCGCCGCGATGCGCACGCTGGCATTGGCGGCGCCGGCCTGCGGGGTCGTCACGTACACGCCTTCTTCGCCGAAGTGGACCGGCGCGGTGCTCACCAGGCGCACGTGGCGGTAGATGCCGGCGCCAGTGTAGTAGCGCGATGCGGGTTGCACGCTATTGTCGGCGCGGACCGCGATGACGTTGAGCTGGCCTTTGCCGAATTTGAGGTAAGGCGTGAGGTCGTAGGTGAAGCTGGCGTAGCCGTAGGGGCGCTTGCCCAGCAGGT
Organism: Massilia terrae; assembly: GCF_024753145.1. Lineage (GTDB taxonomy): Bacteria > Pseudomonadota > Gammaproteobacteria > Burkholderiales > Burkholderiaceae_D > Telluria > Telluria terrae. The sequence goes on from NZ_JANUGU010000001.1 coordinate 964,387, forward strand.
GCCCGTTGACCCAGACCTCGCTGTTGGCCATCACCCCGTCGAATTCCACGCGCACGCGGCGCCCGGCCTCGTCCTGCGGCAGCGTGAACTGCTTGCGGTACCAGCCTACGCCGGCCGGCAGGTAGCCGCCGCCGCGGCCGGTCGGGTTGGCCTGGTCGTAGGGGCCTTCGATGCTCCAGTCGTGCGGCACCGACAAGGCGCGCCACGACGCGTCCTTGAATCCCGGCTGCTCGGCGCCCTTGGCATCGGCTTTCAGGAAGCGCCAGCCGGCGTCGAAAGAAGTGGTGACGCGGCCGGTGGCGGCGAACGCGGGGCTGCAGGCCGTCAGGACCGCAAGGGCGATGGTGGCGTAGCGAAGCATTGGTATCCTATGGTGGTTTCGTTCAGCGCTGGAAGGCGCCAAGGTCGGGCGCCTTGCCGCGGAAGGGCAATCCGACGTCGACGCCGGCGGCGGCCAGCGGGCTGCTGCTCTTCAGGTGGAAGTTGGGCAGCACAGGCAGGCTGCCGTCCGGCTGGCGCGGCGCATCCCAGCCTTCAAGCGACACGCTTTCGAAATCGTCGGTGCTGACCTTCAGAGGCAGGTCCCAGGAGTTGTAGGCGCTGTCCGTGTTGTCGACTTTCAGGCGTCCCGAATACGAGATGTTGTTGCGCAGCTTCCCGATGTTGATGGGTGATCCGTCCGGAGCGATGCCCAGCATATTGAAGTCGGTGCCGTTGCCGAATGCGGTGTTGTTGTAGAAGTCAATCGGCACGGTATGGTGGTTGGCGTAGAAGCCGTTGACCTTGTTGTCGAACGCAACCGAGAAGCGCACGATGTGCGTGACGCCACCGGGCGCGTACACGCCACCGTAGCCGCCGGCTTTGATGCCATTGCCGTTCCCCGCCGGGAGCGAGGTGTGGGTGCCGGGCAGGTAGCCCTGCTGCCACGCCCACGAGTATTCGATGGTGACCGGCGAAAAGGCGCGGATCAGGTCGAAGCCGTCGTCCGAATTGGCCCAGGCGCGGCAGCCGCGGAACACATTGCCGGGGTGGCCGGCGCTGATGTGCGCGCCGAAACCATCTGCGCTCTGGCCCGCGCCGTTGGAGGTGTAGGGATCGTAGTTGTGGTGCGAGTCGGTGTTGAGCACCAGGTTGTAGCCGCCATCCTTGATGAACAGGCCCGGCCCCATATTGTGGTGCAGATTGAGCTGTTCGAAGATGTTGTGGCTGCCGTGGACCCAGATGCCCCACGACTCGTGGTTCAGATGGTTCGGCGGCTGCTGCGGTGCGCCGGTGACCTCGATGCCCTTCAGGTGCAGCCAGTCGGCTGTTACGCTGATGCCCTTCACGCGGCAGTCATCCTTCATGCCCGAGAAGTCGAGCACCGGCGTTTCGCCCGGATAGGCCCAGTAGCGGATCGGCGCGCCCTCGGCGCCGCCCTTGTCGAGTTCAATGCCATTGACGGTGTCGCGCCGCGTCGCGCAGGCGTGCGTGGCGGCGGTGTAGGCGTACAGGCCGCCACGCAGGTAGACGGTGTCGCCCGGCCGGGCCATCTCCTGCGCATGCGCGATCGAACGGAACGGCGCTTCGATGCTCCCCTTGGCGCCGTCATCGCCGGTTGGCGCCACGTACCAGGTGGCCGCGTGGGCGTTGCCCGCGCACGCGGCCAGCAGGGCGATCAGCCAGCCGCGCGCCCTCATTTGGACGACAGCGAAATCTTCAGCGGCGAAGCCACGCGAGCCGACTCGTCGTCGACATAGCGCTGCCACTGTTCGCGCGAGCTGATGTCGCCGACGCGGGTCCATGCGGCGCCGACGTAGTAGCTCAGCGGCTGGCCCGCAGTCGCCTTGGCCAGCATCATCTCGTTGTGCTTGTCGTCCGCGTACTGCGCCTTGGCGGAAGACGGAACGATGACGGCCACGCCGAAATCGCCGTCGCGCTTCTGCGCCACCCACTGCAGCAGCGCATGCTCGCCGCTGCGGCGGTCGAAGCTGATGGTTTCGTCCTCGCCCTTGTCGGCCGGTTTCTTGTTCAGGCCAACAGCGACGGTGACCGGGGCGCCCTCGAAGGTGAAGGTGCTGTCGATGCGGTCGAAGTAATGGCCGGCGTCGACGGTGAAACGCTTCACCTCGGAGACCTTGGTGCCGGCGGCGTCCCAGCTGTCGTAGCTCAGTTCGAAGATCGCGCGCACCGGACCATTGGCCAGCACCTTCCACGACTTGAAGTTCGCGCCTGTGTACAGCTTGCTGCCGTCCCACACGCCGGTACCGCCGGCGCCCAGCGTGGTGCCGACGTTGTACATGTCGATGCCTTCGCCTTCGTCATGGTGGTAGTGGTCGTGGCCGATGTTGTACCAGCGGTCGACGATCGGGTAGGGCACGCGCTTGAACCAGATGTCCAGGCCACTGGTCCTGAGCACTTCCTTGTTCGAGCCGGCCGGCGCGGGCGCCATCAGCGCCGGGCCATAGGTGCGGTGGGCGACCTTGTCGTTCTCCCAGGCGAAGTCGTCCAGGCGCTCCGGGACGAAGCGCGCGAAGACCTTGGTCGGGAACGGCGGCACGGTGGCCTGCGCCTTCTCGATGGTGAAGGTCGCGCTCTTCTCGCCGGCCGGGAAATCGTGCTGGAACAGCAGCTCGCCGTAGGCCGCGCCGATGAATTTCGGGTCCTTCGCGGTCGCGTCGACGTTGGTGACCTGGTAGGGCAGCACGTGGCCGGCTGCGTCCTTGACGACCAGCTGCTGCGCGCGCGCATGCGGCAGCGCCTCGTTCACCTTCGCCCACGGGACCGAAATCGTTTCAGAAGGACGGGCGATCGACAGGTCCTGGGTGACGGTGACGGTGATGCGTTCGGCGGCGCCGGCATTGGCGGCGAGGGCGGCCGCGATGGCCAGGGAAAGGGTGCGCAGTCTCATGTTTTTCTCTTACTCCGTAGGCACGTAAATGGGTTCCTGCACCACCGGCGACATGCCTTCGCCGAGGTAGAAGCTGGGGTGTGGCGGCTGGTTGTAGCCGGCATTCTGTCCCGCGACCTGCGCGCGGTACTGGGTATTGTGCATCAAGGTAGGGATGCGGTGGCTGGTCGGGATGGTGGTCGAGAACACCAGCAGCGCGGTGTTGTCGGCGCTGCGCCAGACCACTTCCTCGCGCCAGTCGCCGAACAGGTCGGCCGACAGCACCGGCGGCGCCTTGGTGCCATTGATCGACGCGGCGTTGTAGCGGCGTGCGTCCAGCACCGTCTGCAGGCGCTGCTCGGACGGGCTCCATTTTTCGATCATGGCGCGGTCCAGCGATTCGCGCAGCAGGTCGCCGTCCCACCACACGCCGAAATTGATCGCGCGCGGATGGCGCGGCGAGATCTGTACGCCGGCCGCGCTCATCAAGCCGCCCTTGGCGGCCCAGCATTCCTCGCCCGGATAAGCCGGATCGATGTCCATGCAGGTGCCGCGGCCGACGTCCTCGCCTTCGCCGTCGAGGCTCCACAGCACCTTGCCGGTGGCGGCGTCGTGCATCTCGATGCCCTTGCCTCGGTAGCAGCCGGGCTGCTCGTGGACCATGAAGATCTGCAGGCCGGTGCGGTTCGGATCGAGCTTGCCGACGTGGAGGGCGTCGCCGTGGCACAGCCCCGTGCTGTACAACATCTTGCCGTCGCTGTTGATGGTGGCTGCGCCGTAGATGATGTCGTCCTTGCCGTCGCCATCGACGTCGGCCACCGACAGCCAGTGCGACCCTTGGTCTTCCACCGCCGCGCCCGGGCCGCCGTCCTTGGTGTCGAACACCCAGCGGCTGGAGAGCTTCCCGTCGCGCCAGTCCCAGGCCGCGATCACGGCGCGGGTGTAGTAGCCGCGCGAGAAGATGGCGCTGGGGCGGTGGCCGTCGAGGTAGGCCACGCCGCCGAGGAAGCGGTCGACGCGGTTCCCGTAATCGTCGCCCCATGCGGCCACGCTGCCGCGCGCGGGCAGGTAGCTGGTGGTGGCCATGGCGGCGCCGGTCTGGCCGTTGAACACAGTGAGGAATTCGGGGCCGTCGAGGATGTAGCCGCTGGCGTTGCGGTAGTCGGCTCTGGCATCCCCGATCACCTTGCCGATGCCATCGACCGTGCCGTCGGCGGTCTTCATCATCACCTCGGCCTTGCCGTCGCCATCGAAGTCGTAGGCGAGGAAGGTGGTGTAGTGGGCGCCGGCGCGGATATTGCGGCCAAGGTCGATGCGCCACATGCGCGTGCCATCCAGCTTGTAGGTGTCGATGTAGGTGTCGCCGGTGTAGCCGCGGTGCGCGTTGTCGTGCGCATTGGTCGGCTGCCACTTGATCAGCAGCTCATATGTGCCGTCGCCATCCAGGTCCGCCGCCGAGCCGTCGCTGACTTCATAGCTGTAGCGCTGGCCGTCGGGCGAGACGCCATCGGCGGGCTTCTGGATCGGGATGGTCTTGTAGGGCTGCTGCCAGGTCGCATCGGCGCTTGCAGCGGGCTGCTCGGCGCCTTGCAGCACCGGGCGCACGCTATAGACGGTGGCGGCCGCCGCGTGCGCATCAACAAAATTGGTAAGTGCGGTCGGCGTCGGCGTGATCTTCTGGCCGTCGCGGTAGACGTTGAACACGAGGCCCGCCGGATCGGTGCCCAGCGCGCGCCAGCTCACGAAATTGCCGTCTTCGGTATGGATGGCGACCACGCCCCGGTCCAGCTTCTCGACCTGCCTGCCGTTGGCCGCGAAGGCGGCGGCGCATGCGAGCAAAAGAGGAAGGGCGGCTGCGAATCGGCGCATGGTGGCGACTTAATGTTGGACTTATGCAAGAGAATACCCATTCGAGTATCAATTCTTGGGCTTTCACGTGTCAACAAAGGAGGGGCGCGGGGCGCCAGATAATCAGCTGATTGAGCAAAGCTTTTCGCTCGGTCAACGAAAATGGAATGCGCCGCGTTTCGGGAGTTACGCGGAGGTGTACAGCGTGACGGTGTATTTACCAATAACGAGGTCAGTCAAAGCCGATGAGATATCTCCCTTTCTGTGCCCTTGCGATGCTGGCCGGCTGCGCCACGTCCGGCGCGCCGGATGCCGCCATGCCGGATGCGTCGCTGCTGCCCGTCCTGAACCGCATCACCTGGGGCGCCAGCTCCTCCAGCTACCGTGAAGCGCAGGCCACCGGCCTGTCGCGCTACCTCGAGCAGCAGCTGCATCCCACGGACGACAGGCTCCCGCCTACGGTCGACGCGCAGATCAAGGGCATGACCATCATGCAGCGTCCGTTGGACCAGCTGGTGATGGACCTCGAACAGCGGCGCAAGCAGGTCGACGCGATCACCAACGACGACGAAAAGAAAGCGGCGAACCAGGCCTACCAGGACGAGTTCAATCGCCTGACCAGGGAAGCGACCGCGCGTTCGCTGCTGCGCGACGTCTACTCGCACAACCAGTTGCAGGAGCAGCTGACCTGGTTCTGGATGAACCATTTCAGCGTCCACTCGGGAAAAAGCAACCTGCGCGCGATGGTGGGCGACTACGAAGAAAACGCGATCCGGCCGCATGTGCTGGGCAAATTCCATGACCTGCTGCGCGCCACCGTCTTCCACCCGGCGATGCTGCGCTACCTGGACAACGAGCAGAACGCCGCCGGCCATATCAACGAAAACTACGCGCGCGAGCTGATGGAGCTGCATACGCTTGGCGTCAACGGCGGCTATTCGCAGAAGGACGTGCAGGAGCTGGCGCGCATCCTCACCGGCCTTGGCGTCAACCTCGGCGCCAAGTCGCCCACGGTGAAGCGCGAGCTGCAGGCGCAGTACGTGCGCAATGGCCTGTTCGAGTTCAATCCCAATCGCCACGACTACGGCAACAAGGTCCTGCTCGGGGAGGCCGTGAAAGGCCGCGGCCTGGCCGAGGTCGACGAAGCGCTGGACCGGCTGTGCCGCCATCCGGCCACCGCGCGCTACGTCAGCCGCAAGCTGGCCATCTATTTCACCGGCAGTGAGCCGTCTCCGCAGCTGGTTCAGGACATGGCCGATACCTTCTTGCGATCCGACGGCGACATTTCCGCCACGCTGGCGTCGCTGTTCGCCGCGCCAGAGTTCCGGCAGTCGCTGGGCCGCGCCTTCAAGGATCCGGTGCACTACGTGGTCTCTGCAGTGCGCATGGCCTACGACGACAAGCCGATCCTGAACGCCAACCCGATGGCGGGCTGGCTTTACCGCATGGGCGAGCCGCTGTACGGCCGCCAGACGCCGGATGGCTATCCGCTCGTTTCGTCTGCCTGGCAGAGTTCGGGCCAGATGGCGACCCGCTTCGAGATCGCCAAGTCGATCGGCGGCGGCGGGGCCGGCTTGTTCAAGCCCGACGTGCCACAGGCGAAGGACCTGCCGGGCTTCCCGCAACTGGCGAACGTACTGTATTACGACGCCTGGCAGAAAGCGCTGGCCCCGGCGACGCGGCAGGCGCTCGAGCAGGCGGTCTCGCCGCAGGAATGGAACGCCTTCCTGCTATCCTCGCCTGAATTCATGTACCGCTAATATCCGGGAGCCGCCATGCAAAGACGCGAATTGTTGAAATGGCTGGGCGCAGCGCCGCTGGCCGCCGCTTGTTCGAGCCGGGTGCTGGCTGCGCCTGACGCGCCGGCCAAGCTGCTAGTGGTGTTCCTGCGCGGCGGTTACGATGCTGCCAGTTTGCTGGTGCCGACCAGCAGCGACTTCTACTACCAGTCGCGGCCGAATATCGCGATTCCCAAGCCGTCGGCTGACACCGGCGCGAGCCTTGCGTTGACTTCGGATTGGGCGCTGCATCCGGCCCTCAAGGGCAGCATCTATCCGCTGTATCAGTCGCAGCAGGCCGTGTTCATCCCGTTCGCCGGCACCGAGGACCTGACGCGCAGCCACTTCGAAACGCAGGACACCATCGAAATGGGGCAGGGCGCGGGACGCCGGAACTACCGCTCGGGATTCATGAACCGCCTGGCCGCAGCGCTCAACGGTTCGCAGGTCCCGGCGCCGATTTCGTTTACCGATCAATTACCGCTCATCTTCCAGGGCAGCATGAACGTGCCGAACGTCGCGCTGCGCAATATCGGCAAGCCCGCGCTGGACGACCGCCAGAACCGGATCATCGCCAGCATGTACGCCAACCAGGAGCTTTCGGGACAGGTGAACGAGGGCTTCGCGACCAAGGGCGAGGTGGCGCGCGAAATGGCGGCGGAGATGGAAGCGGCAAGCCGTAACGCGATCAACACCAAGGGTTTCGAGCTCGAAGCGCACCGCGTTGCGTCGCTGATGAAGGATAAATACCAGCTCGGCTTCATCGACGTGGGCGGCTGGGACACCCACGTCGCGCAGGGCGCCGCCACCGGCTATCTCGCCGGCCGCTTCGATGAACTGGGCAGGGGACTGGCCACCTTCGCCCGTGAAATGGGGGCGGACTGGGGCAAGACCGTGGTGGTCGTAGTCAGCGAGTTCGGGCGCACCTTCCGCGAGAACGGCAACCGTGGCACGGACCACGGCCACGGCTCGGTGTTCTGGGTGCTGGGCGGTGGCGTCAGCGGGGGCAAGATCGCCGGGGACCAGGTCGCGTTGAATGCCAGGACTCTTTTCCAGAACCGGGACTATCCGGTGCTGAACGAGTACCGCGCTGTGCTGGCCGGCTTGTTCGGCCAGATGTACGGCTTGACCGGAGAACGGCTCGCCGAGGTATTTCCCGGCGTCGCGCCCAAGTCCCTCGGCCTCGTTTGATACTCGAACGACGCTATCTCTGGGGTTTAATTTGCGATTGTCGACCTGACCTCGGCCAATTCCGCCGCCGGTGACTTGAACAGGTGGCTAATGCCCATCGTGAGCAAGGGCGCGGCCAGCGCCAGGTAGGAGCTGTCGACCCCATATGGATTCCCCGCCAGGAACCAGCCGATCGTGGCGATCACCGACAGGATCACGCCGACGAATGCCCCGCGCGGCGTGCCGAACTTCGGTGCGTAGAAGGCCATCAGGATCAGCACGGCCAGCGTGGCCCGCAACGCCTTGCCGAGGAAAGCGATCATCAGCAGCTTGTCGGCGGACAGCGCGAGCACCAGCGGCAGCAGCCCGGCCACCGCGATCGCGATGCGGATGAAGCGCACGGATTTGCGGTCGTTCTTCTCCTTGTTGAACATCGGGTCGTAGAAGTCCTTCATGGCCAGCGTCGCCGAGGCCAGCGTGGTCGCTGCGATGCCGCCTAATAGCGCGCCGGCCAGGCCGACCACCATGATGCTGGCCGAGAAAGCGGGCATGTGCGCGATCAGCACCGGAAACGCGTCGATCGACTTCACGCCTGGGTAGAGCACGGCGCTGCACATGCCGACCAGCGCTGCCATCAGCCCGAACGGAATCATCAGCGAGGACACGTAGAAGCAGGCCCGCTTGGCGACGGCCGGGTTGTCGGTGCTGACCAGCGCCTGGATCACGTACTGGGTCGCGAAGATCGAGCCGATCCCGCCGATCATCCACGCGAAGATCTGGCCCCATCCGACTTCGACCCAGTTGAACATGGTGGTGGGCAGCTGCGCCTGCAGCACGTGGACGCCGCCGGTTGCCTGCAGCGCGTAGGCCAGCGCGAGGATCATGCCGATGTACTTCATGACCGAGTGCGCGAAGTTGGTGTACACCACCGAGCGCATGCCGCCGAGGCTCACGTAGACGACGGTGATACCGCCCACCAGCAGGATGGCCACTGTCTTGTTGATGTGCAGGACGGCGGCAAGCACTGCGCCGCCGCCAGCGTACAGCGCCACCGCGACAATCGACAGCGCGACGATCGTCAGTATCGATGCGGCGTAGCGGATCGGCTCTCCATACGCTTGTGCGAGGATGCCGGAGATCGTGGACTGGCCGCTTTCCTTGAACTTCTTGACCAGCACCAGCGCAAGCAGGAGGAAGCCGATCGACAGCGCCACCAGGTTCCAGGCTGCGGAGATGCCAAGCTTGAAGCCCATCTGCGCGGTGCCGATGCTGACCGAGCTGCCGATGAACTCCGACAGCAGCAAGGCCCCGATCAGGTAGGCCGGATAGTTGCGGCCCCCGGCCGTCATGCCCTCGCTGCTGTTGGCGTGCCTGCGCACCCGGTAGGTGATGTAGGACATGAGGGCGAAATAGCCGATTGTGATTGCGGCGATGATGAAGAGTCTCGAATCCATTCTTTACTCCGAATATGTTCTTGTATTTTTTGGTTGAAAAACAGGTGCTAGGCGAGCAGGAAGTCGAGCACGGCGCGGGTGAATGCCGCCTCGGCCTCGACGTTTGATATATGCGATGCCGGGACAAGCGACATCCGTGCGCCGGGGATGCGCTCACGCAGCCATTCGGCGTCAGCCACGGTGGTGACGGGGTCGAATTCGCCCGCCACGAGCAAGGTGGGCGCCGTGATCTGTCCGGCGGATTCGCGCAGGTCCGCGTGGGCGAGGGCATCGCAGCAGCTGGCGTATCCTTCGGCGTCCTGCGCACGCAGCGTCGCCACCATCCGCGCGACCTTGCCCGGTTCGCGATCGATGAAGCCGGGCGTGAACCAGCGCGCCGGTGCGTTGTCGGCGACGGCGTCCATGCCGCTGGCGCGCACTTGAGCTGCCCGTGCGTTCCAGCCGGCGGCGGCGCCGATTTTGGCGGCCGTATCGGCCAGCACCAGCCGGTCGATGCGATAGGCGGCGTGCGCTCCAAGCCACTGGCCGGTCAGTCCGCCCATCGAGATGCCGCAGAACGAGGCCTTCCTGATGTCGAGAAAATCGAGCAGCGCTATGACATCGCGGCCGAGGTCTTCGATGCTGGCAGGCCCCCGCGCGCTGTCGGACTGGCCGTGGCCACGGGTATCGTAGCGCACGACGAAAAAGTCGGCGGCAAGCCGGTCGACCTGGGCATGCCACATGCCAAGGTCGGTGCCGAGGGAATTCGACAGCACCACGCAAGGGCGCGAGCGCGAGCCATCGGTGCGGTAGTGAAGGCGGATCCTGGTGGCGTGATCGCCGATTTCTGCGAAAGGCATGTGCGCTCCCGATTCAGCGGTCGTCTTCATGGATCGACGACGGATGGCGGCACAGCGCCATCACCTCGACCTGCATGTAGGGGAACAACGGCAGCGCGGTCAGCAGCGCATGTAGCTCGTCGACGCTGTCGACATCGAACAGGCTGACGTTGGCGTACTGCCCGGCGATGCGCCACAGGTGGCGCCACTTGCCTTCGCGCTGCAGGCGCTGCGAGAACTCCTTCTCGGTCTGCTTGAGCTGCGCCGCTTCGTCGGCGGGCATCGAAGTGGGCAGGTTCACGTTCATTCGTACATGGAACAGCATGGGGTCTCCTCGTTAATGGCGCTGCATCGCGTGCAGCTTGTCGTCGTCGATCTCGACTCCGAGCCCCGGGCCGGTCGGAACCTGCAGCATGAAGTCGCGGTAGACCAGCGGCTCGCGCAGCACTTCCTGGGTCAGGAGCAGGGGGCCGAACAGCTCCGTATCCCAGGCCAGTTCGGGGAAGGTCGAGCAGACCTGGGCGGTGGCCGCGGTGCCGATGCCGCCTTCGAGCATGGTGCCCCCGTACAGGCCGATGCCGGCCAGGCGTGCGACCGTCGCCACCTCCAGCGCCGGCAGCAGGCCGCCGGACTGGGTGATCTTGACGGCATAGACGTCGGCGCCATCGATCCGCGCCAATGCCATCGCATCGTTCGGTCCGTGCAGGGCTTCGTCGGCCATGATGGCGACGTCGAAGCGCTGCTTCAGGCGGGCCAGCGCGGCGCGGTTGTCGGCCTTGACCGGTTGTTCGACGAGGTCGATGCCGCCCGCTTCCAGCCTGGCGATGCCGCGCACCGCATCCATCTCGCTCCACGCCTGGTTGACGTCGACGCGCACGCTGGCGCGCTCGCCAAGGGCGCGCTTGATGGCCAACACGTGGGCAACGTCGTCATCCACCGGGCGCAGGCCGATCTTCAGCTTGAAGATGCGATGGCGGCGCAGGTCCAGCATGTTCTCGGCTTCCGCGATGTCTTTCGAGGTGTCGCCGCTGGCGAGGGTCCACGCCACCGGCAGCGCGTCGCGTACGCGCCCGCCCAGCAGTTCGGACAGCGGCACCTGCAGGCGGCGCGCTTGCGCATCGAGCAGCGCGGTTTCGAGCGCGCACTTGGCGAAGCGGTTGCCCTGGATGGCCTTGCGCACCTTGGCCATCGCCTTCGCGGGCTGGCTGGCGTCCATGCCGGACAGCAGTGGCGCGATATAGGTGTCGATATTGGTCTTGATGCTTTCCGGGCTTTCCTCACCGTAGTTCAGGCCGCCGATGGTGGTGGCTTCGCCCCAGCCCACGATGCCGTCGGCACAGAGGACGCGCACCAGCACCAGCGTCTGCGTGTTCATGGTGGCGACGGACAGCTTGTGCGGACGGATGGTCGGCACGTCCACCAGAAAGGTTTCGATCTTTTCAATCATATTCATTGCGTATAATTCCTTCAGGGTGATGTGACGATATGCCCCTCGCGGGCAGGCGTCCAACACCGTTTTGGTATCACTTCAATACCCGATAGGTATGGACATGGAATTGCGGCACCTACGCTACTTTGTCGCGGTCGCGGAAGAGAAGAATTTCACCCGCGCCGCCGCGCGCCTGCACATCGCCCAGCCCCCGCTGAGCCGCCAGATCCAGCAGCTGGAGGAAGACCTTGGTGTCGCGCTGATCGAGAAGGGCTCGCGCCCGCTGCGGCTGACCGAGGCCGGCCAGTTCTTGCTGGCCCATGCCAAGCCCTTGCTGGACCAGGTACGCGAGCTGCGGGCCATGACCCAGCGCGTCGGCAAGCTCGAACGGACCTTGTCGATTGGCTTCGTCGCCTCGACGCTGTATGGACAGCTGCCCGAAATCGTGCGCCGCTACCGCGAGCGCTACCCGCAGGTGGAGGTGACCCTGCACGAGATGACGACGGTGGAACAGCTCAAGGCGCTGAAGGAAGGCCGCATCGACGTCGGCTTCGGGCGGCTGAAGAGCGAGGATCCGAGCATCCGGCGCATCCTGCTGCGCGAGGAAAGAATGATGGTGGCGATGTCTCCCGGACACCGGCTGGCGGAGCGCGAGGGCAGCGTGCGCCTGACCGAACTGGTGCACGAACGGCTGCTGGTCTACCCGAAGGCGCCACGGCCCAGTTTCGCCGACCAGGTGCTGGCCGTGTTCAGCGAGGCGAACCTGGCGCCCGACCAGGTGACCGAAGTGCGCGAACTGCAGATCGCGATCGGCCTGGTGGCGGCCGGGCAGGGCATCTCGATCGTGCCGCAGAGCGTACAGGGCATGCATCACCGCAATGTCGTGTATCGCGACCTGGAGGACAAGCACGCCTTCTCGCCCATCCTGTTCAGCGTGCGTCACATGGACCGTTCGCCCGAGCTGGAGAACCTGCTGGCCACGGTCTACACGATTTACGACGATCTCGGAATCCCGTATGAGAGGGAAACCCTGTGATGTGGCTAATTCGCTTTAATCGTTCTTTAATGTTGCCGTAAGCACATTTTCGTGGCAATGTTCCGGTTCACGTGTACGGACGGCGATCCCGCCGTGCATCGATGAAATCCATAAAAAACCGGAGAATTGACCATGCAGGGAAAACATCTGTTGCGCGGCGTCGCCAGCGCCGCTTTCGCAGTCGCCATTGCGCCCGCTGCGATTGCGGCGTCATCGGCCGCCACGGCCAGCGCCGCTGCCGTATCCAGCGCCTACAACCAGCCGCCGAAGGAAATCCTCGACGTGATGCGCGCGCCGCCGCCGCCGTCGCCTTTCCTCAGCCCGACCCGCGACAAGCTGATGCTGGTCACGATCCAGGACTATCCCTCGATCGCCAAGGTGGCCACGCCATTCCTGCGCCTGGCCGGCGTGCGTATCGAGCCGGGCAACCGCAGCCAGCACGACACCCCGGGCGGCTATGGCATCCCACCGTGTGTGAGCGCGATTGACCTGGTCCAGGTGGCAGACGGCAAGCAGACCGCCGTCAAGCTGCCGGCCGGCGCCTGCCCGCGTCCGCCCGTGTGGAGCGCCGATGGTCAGCGCTTCGTGTTCGAAAACACCACCACCGAAGCGGTCGAGCTGTGGGTTGGCGACGCCAGGACCGGCGCCGTGCACCGCCTGCCGGGCGTGCGCCTGAACCAGATGTTCGGCGACCAGGTGCAGTGGATGCCCGACCAGAAAACCCTGCTGGTCAAGCTGGTGTCCACGCAGAAGGCGCCGCCGGCCGAAGTGCCGGGCTCGGATGGGCCCGGCATCCAGGAATCGCTGGGCGGATCCGGCCAGAGCAGCACCTACGAAAACCGCGACACCCTGCGCAACCGCCACGACGAGGCGCTGTTCAATTTCTACGGCACTTCGCAACTGGCGCTAGTCGATTCCGCCACCGGCAAGGTCACCCCGGTCGGCAAGCCCGGCCTGTACGAAGACCTGGGCGTGGCGCCGAACGGCCACCACGTGCTGGTGACCGAGATCCGCCCGCCGTACTCCTACGTCACCACCTTCGACCGTTTCCCGAAACAGGTCGAGATCTGGGACCTGTCGCAGCGCACGGCCAAGGGCGCCAACCCCGTGGTGCGCGAAATCGCTTCGCTGCCGCTGGCCGACCGCGTGCCGAACCGTGGCGTGCCGACCGGCCCGCGCAACTTCACCTGGCGTCCGACCGATGCCGCCACCCTGGTCTGGGCGGAAGCCCTGGACGGCGGCAACCCCAACGTCAAGGCGGCCGAGCGCGACAAGCTGATGATGCTGAAAGCGCCCTTCAGCGGCGCTCCGGTGGAAATCACCCGCACCGAGCAGCGCTATGCCGGCCTGGCCTGGAGCGAGCAGCCGGGCGTGGCACTGCTGAGCGACTACGACGTCAATCGCAAATGGCACCGCACCTGGCAAATCAACGTGGACGACGCCAAGAATTCGCGCCGCCTGATCTGGGACATGTCGAGCGATGAAAAGTACGGCAATCCGGGGATGCCGATCCGCCGCAAGCTGGCCAATGGCTTCAACGTGATCCGCCTGGATGGCGACACGATGTTCCTGTCCGGCGCGGGTTCCTCGCCTGATGGTGACCGTCCGTTCCTCGACAAGTTCAACCTGAAGACGCAGCAGACGGAGCGCCTGTTCCGCAGCAGCAAAACCTCGTATGAACAGTTCCTCGGCTTTGCCGGCAACGACGAGCGCCGACTGCTGACCTGGTATCAATCTGCCGAGGAAACGCCGAATGCCTTCGTGCGTACGCTGGGTGCGAGCACGCAAGCCGCGGCCGGCGAACCTTCCTATGCTTCGTCGAGCGTGGCGCTGACCCACCTGGCCGATCCGGTGCCGCAAGTCCGCCAGATCAAGAAGCGCCTGGTGAAGTACAAGCGCGCTGACGGCATCGAACTGTCGTTCACGCTGTACACGCCGCCGGGCTACAAGGAAGGCACGCGCCTGCCGACCATCCTGAACGCCTATCCGCTCGATTATGCGGACGCGTCCAAGGCCGGCCAGACCACCGGCTCGCAAGCGACGTTCACCCGCCTGCGCCAGTATCGCCTGCTGCTGCTGTCGGGCTACGCGATCATCGACAGCGCCGCCTTCCCGATCGTGGGAGACCCGCGCAAGGCGTATGACACCTATACCGAACAGCTGGTCGCCAACGCCAAGGCCGCCGTCGACGAAGCGGTGCGCCTGGGCGTGACCGATCCGGACCGCGTCGGCGTGACGGGCCACAGCCACGGTGCGCTGATGACCGCAAACCTGCTGGCGCACTCCAACCTGTTCCGCGCCGGCGCGGCGACCAGCGGCTCGTACAACAAGTCGTTGACGCCGTTCGGTTTCCAGAACGAGCGCCGCTCCGTGTGGGAAGCGCCGGACGTGTACACCAAGGCATCGACCTTCTTCTACGCCGACAAGCTGAAGACGCCGCTGCTGATCGTGCACGGCACCGACGACGCCAACCCGGGCACCACGCCGCTGCAATCGGTCAAGTTGTACGAGGCCCTGCGCGGCAACGGCGGCGTGACACGTCTTGTGATGCTGCCGCACGAACCGCACTGGTACGCCGCGCGTGAATCGAACGAGCAGCTGGTGTACGAAATGCTGCGCTGGTTCGACAAGTACGTGAAGAATGCGCCGGCCGGTACGAGCGCTGCCAGCCACTAAGTGACTTTGGGCACTTGCCTTTAACCCCTCACCCCCGTTTGAATGGGAGTGAGGGGTTTTATTTTGCTAGTGGGGTTTGGCGTATTTGGCGACGCCTGTGACATCGAACAGCACACAGCGCTGGTCGCCGACCACCCAGGCATCATGTCCGGGCGGCATGTAAAAAACATCGCCGGGGCCATATTCCATCTCGGACCCATCATTCATCTTGACGACCATCCGGCCCTCAAGAATCATGCCTGTATGGGTTGCCTGGCAAGAATCCGTTCCGGCTATCGGTTTCACATGCTGGCTCCAGCGCCAACCAGGTTCGAACTCGCCACGCCCCATTGTTTGGTTGCCCAGTGTGAAGACGGACAGTTTGCCTTTTCCGTCCTTGAAGGGACGGACTTCATCCGGCTTCTCCAAAGATTTTTTCTCTAACGTCGCACTCATCGCATGACCCTCCGAATCAAATTAATCGGGGCACTGAAACCGGCCGACATTAAGTATAGGTCGGCACTTCGAAAGCGCCAGTACGTCGAGGTTTGCCTTAAGTCGATGCGCGTACTGCCGGCGGCTTCTCCCAATATCCCGGTGCGTTGTAGACGTCTTTGAGGTAGTCGATGAAATGCCTGATCTTCGCTGGCAAGTAGCGTTGCTGCGGGTACACTGCCTGGATCGGATAATTCACCACCGCGAACTCGTCGAGCACCGTCACCAGCGTGCCGCGTTTGAGCTCGGCCTGGATTTCCCAGGTTGAGCGCCAGCCGATTCCCACTCCCTGTTTCACCCAGTCGAACAGCAGCTCGCCGTCGTTGCACGACAGGTCGCCGTCGACACGCACCGCGAACAGCTTGCCATCGCGTTGAAAGGTCCAGCCGCGCTGCTGGCCGCCCTGCAGGTTGAATGCGAGGCAGTTGTGCTGGGCGAGATCCTCCGGTGTCCGCGGCACGCCATTGCGCTCGAAGTAGTCCGGCGTGCCGCACACCACGCGCCGGTTGGGGAAGAGCGGCACGGCGACATAGTTCGGGTCGAGCACTTCGCCGATGCGGATCGCCATGTCGTAACCTTCGCGCACCAGGTCCACCACGCTGTCGGTGAAGTTGAAGGACATCTTCAGCTCGCGGTGGATGGCGCGGAAAGCGAGCGCATGCAGCGCCACGTGCGAACGTCCGAATGCCGCCGGGGCCGAGACCACCAGGTGGCCGCGCACCGTGCTGCTGCCGGCGCTGATGCTGTTCTCGGTGATGTCGAAGTCGCGCACCAGCTGGCGGCACGGTTCGATGAATTGTTCGCCCAGCGCGGTCAGCGTCAGCCCGCGTGTCGAGCGGTGCATCAATCGCACGCCAAGACGCCGCTCGAGGGTGTCGAGCCGCCGGCCCATCACCACCGGGGTCACGCCTTCCACCATCGCGGCTGAAGCGAAGCTGCCTTTTTCGGCAATCAGGACGAAGCTGCGGATCTCGGTGTAGCGGTCCATTCCTTGGAGCACTCCATACTTTAAGTATCGATAGAGCCGATGGTATCAGCAATTCAAGCTCGGCGGTGTTACGGCTATCCTGATCTTCATCGATCCGATCCACACATCGCAATGGAGGCGAAATGGCCCGCATGAGAGCAATCGACGCAGCAGCCGAGGTGTTGCGCAAGGAAGGTGTCAGCACCGTGTTCGGCGTTCCCGGCGCGGCGATCAACCCGCTGTATTCGGCAATGAAGCGCAACGGCGGCTTCCGCCACGTGTTGGCGCGCCACGTCGAGGGCGCCTCGCACATGGCCGAGGGCTTCACCCGCGCGGAAGCCGGCAACATCGGCGTCTGCATCGGCACCTCGGGCCCGGCGGGCACCGACATGATTACCGGCCTGTATTCGGCCGGCGCCGATTCGATACCTATCCTATGCATTACCGGCCAGGCCCCGCGCGCCCGCCTGTACAAGGAAGACTTCCAGGCGGTCGACATCGAGGCGATCGCCAGGCCGGTCGCCAAGTGGGCCGTCACCGTGCGCGAACCGGACCTGGTGCCGCGTGTGTTCCAGCAGGCTTTCCACGTGATGCGCTCCGGCCGCCCCGGCCCGGTGCTGATCGACCTGCCGTTCGACGTGCAGGTGGCGGAGATCGAATTCGATATCGCCACCTACGAGCCGCTCCCGGTCTACAAGCCGGCCGCAAGCCGCGCGCAGGCCGAGAAGGCGATGGCCATGCTGAACGCCGCCGAGCGGCCGCTGATCGTGTGCGGCGGTGGCGTGATCAACGCCGATGCGGCGGCGCGCTTGCGTGAATTCGCGGAGCTGACGGGCGTGCCGGTGATCCCGACCCTGATGGGCTGGGGCGCCATTCCCGACGACCATCCGCTGATGGCCGGCATGGCAGGCCTGCAGACCGCCCACCGCTACGGAAATGCCACGCTGCTGGAATCCGATTTCGTGATCGGCATCGGCAACCGCTGGGCAAACCGCCATACCGGCTCGGTCGACGTGTACCGCGCGGGCCGCAAATTCGTCCACATCGATATTGAACCGACCCAGATCGGCCGCGTGTTCGGCCCGGACTACGGCATCGTGTCGGACGCCGGCGCCGCGCTGGACCAGCTGATCGAAGCGGCGCGCGGCATGGACTCGATCGGCCGGCTGCCTGACCGCAGCGCGTGGGCCGAACAGTGCCGGGAGCGCAAGCGCACCATGCTGCGCAAGACGCACTTCGAGGCGGCGCCGATCAAGCCGCAGCGCGTGTACGAAGAGATGAACCGCGCCTTCGGGCCCGATACCTGCTATGTGAGCACGATCGGCCTGTCGCAGATCGCGGCCGCCCAGTTCCTGCACGTGTACAAGGAGCGCCACTGGATCAACTGCGGCCAGGCCGGCCCGCTGGGCTGGACCGCGCCCGCGGCACTGGGCGTGTGCGCCGCCGATCCGGAGCGCGAAGTGGTCGCCATTTCGGGCGACTACGACTTCCAGTTCATGATCGAGGAGCTGGCCGTGGGCGCGCAGTTCAACCTGCCTTACCTGCATGTGGTGGTGAACAACGCCTACCTTGGACTGATTCGCCAGTCGCAACGCGGCTTCGACATGGATTACTGCGTGCAGCTCGGCTTCGAGAACATCAATGCGCCGGAGACCGCGGGCTACGGCGTCGACCATGTGGCCGTGGTGGAGGGCCTGGGCTGCAAGGCGATCCGGGTGCGCGAGGTCGACCAGATCCAGCCCGCGTTTGCCCAGGCCAGGGCGTGGATGCGCGAGCACCGGGTGCCGGTGGTGGTCGAGATCATTCTCGAACGCGTCACCAATATCGCAATGGGCACCGAGATCAACGCGGTCAACGAATTCGAAGCGCTGGCCGAGCAACCGGGCGACGCGCCCACCGCCATCTTCAGCGCCTGAAACAGGACACACGGAGGAGACACGCCATGCCAAGATTCGCAGCCAACCTGACGATGCTGTTCAACGAATTGCCCTTCCTCGAACGCTTCGAGGCCGCGCGCGCCGCCGGCTTCAGGGGAGTGGAGTACTTGTTCCCGTATTCGTTCGAGAAGGAAGCGCTGGCCGAGCGCCTGGACCGCAATGGCCTGACGCAGGTCCTGCACAACCTGCCGGCCGGCGACTGGGACAAGGGCGAGCGTGGCATCGGCTGCCATCCGGGCCGCGAGGGCGAGTTCCAGGACGGCGTTGGCCGCGCGATCGAGTACGCAATGGCGCTTGGTTGCCGCCAGCTGAATTGCCTGGTCGGGATCACGCCGGCGGACGCCGATCCGGAGGCTGTGCGTCGCACCGTGGTCGACAACCTGCGCTTCGCGGCCGGCGCGCTGAAACAGGCGGGGATCCGGCTGCTGGTCGAACCGATCAATACCTTCGATATCCCCGGCTTCTACCTCAGCCGCACGGCGCAGGCATTGGACCTGATCGAAGTGGTCGGCTCCGACAACTTGTACCTGCAGTACGACATCTACCATGCGCAGCGTATGGAGGGCGAGATCGGGAACACGCTTGCCCGCAACCTGCAGCGCATCGCCCATATCCAGCTGGCCGACAATCCGGGCCGGCATGAGCCGGGCACCGGGGAGCTCAACTACCCCTGGCTGTTCCGCCACATCGACCAACTCGGCTACGACGGCTGGATCGGCTGCGAATACAAGCCCGCCGGGACGACCCAGGCGGGGCTGGGCTGGATCGAAGCGCTGAACGCGCAGTGACATCACGATTAAAGACAACGATATGGAGGATTCTATGGCTAACATCGGTTTCATTGGACTGGGCATCATGGGCGCCCCGATGGCGGGACATCTCGCCGCAAACGGCCACACGCTGTTCACCTACACGCAAGGCCCGATGCCTTCGGCGCTGGTCGAGGCAGGCGCAAACGTGTGCGCCAACGGCGCCGACGTGGCGGCGAAGTCCGACGTGATCATCGTCATGGTGCCGGACACGCCGCATGTCGAGGACGTGCTGTTCAGCGCCAACGGCGTTGCGGCGGGCCTCAGCGCCGGCAAGATCGTGATCGACATGAGCTCGATCTCGCCGGTCGCCACCAAGGACTTCGCGCGCCGCATCAATGAACTGGGCTGCGAATACCTCGATGCGCCGGTGTCCGGCGGCGAGGTCGGCGCCAAGGCCGCCAGCCTGACCATCATGGTCGGCGGCAGCGAGGCGGCCTTCGCCACGGTCAGGCCGCTATTCCAGCTGATGGGTAAGAACGTCACGCTCGTGGGCGGCAATGGCGACGGCCAGATCACCAAGGTCGCCAACCAGATCATCGTCGCGCTGACGATCGAGGCGGTGGGCGAAGCGCTGCTGCTGGCGGCCAAAGCAGGCGCTGATCCGGCTCGCGTGCGCGAGGCGCTGATGGGCGGCTTTGCGTCCTCGCGCATCCTGGAGGTGCATGGTGAGCGTATGATCAAGCGTAGCTTCGCGCCGGGATTCCGCATCGACCTGCATCGCAAGGACCTGAATCTGGCGCTGACCACAGGGCGCCAGCTCGGCGTGGCGTTGCCGAATACCGCGACCGCGCAGGAGCTGTTCAACACCTGCGCGGCGCATGACGGCGGTGGCTGGGATCACTCGGCCATGGTGCGCGCGCTGGAGATCATGGCCAATTTCGAGATCGGCCAGGAAGCCTGAACAGCGCCGGGCCACCGGCGCACCGCGCGCATGAGGAGAGAACGATGACGAGTACACCCCGCGAACTGCTCCGGGAGATGTTCAACGCCGCGGTCGACGCGGCCCAGCCGCACCGCCGCATTCCGCTGTACTTGCCTTCGCCGCCGAAAGGCCGGACCATCGTGCTCGGCGCCGGCAAGGCCTCGGCTGCGATGGCGCAGGCGCTGGAGCGCAACTGGCCGGGACCGCTCAGCGGCCTGGTGGTCACGCGTTATGGCTACGCGGTGCCGTGCGAGCGCATCGAGATCGTCGAGGCTGCGCATCCGGTTCCCGATGCGGCCGGACGCGAGGCAGCCCGGCGCATGCTGCGCATGGTGCAGGGACTTGGGCAGGAAGACCTCGTCATCTGCCTGATCTCGGGCGGCGGTTCGTCGCTGCTGCCGCTGCCGGGCGAGGGTGTCACGCTGGAGGACAAGCAGGCCATAAACCGCGCGCTGCTGGCCTGCGGCGCGAGCATCACCGAGATGAACTGCGTGCGGCGCCACCTGTCAGCGATCAAAGGAGGGCGCTTGGCGGCGGCTTGCCATCCGGCGCGTGTGCTCAACCTGCTGATCTCCGACGTCCCTGGCGATAATCCCGCCGATATCGCATCCGGGCCGACAGTGCCTGATTCGACCACCTGCGCCGATGCCTTGGAAGTGGTGCGGCGCTATGGCGTCGAACTGCCGCCTGGCGCGAGGCGGTTGCTGGAGAGCGGTGCTGGCGAAACTGTCAAACCCGGTGACCCGCGCACGGCGAACATCGTCACCCACCTGATCGCATCGCCGCAGATGGCGCTTGAGGCAGCGGCTGAAGTCGCGCGCGCCGCCGGCGTAACGCCGATGATCCTCGGCGACAGTATCGAGGGCGAGGCGCGTGAAGTGGCGAAGGTCATGGCGGGGATTGCGCTGCAGGCGCAGCGGCATGGCCAGCCGTTGGCGCGCCCTTGCGTGCTGCTCTCGGGCGGCGAGACAACCGTGACCGTGCGTGGCAAGGGCAGGGGCGGGCGCAATGTCGAGTTCCTGCTGGCGCTCGCTGTGGCGCTTGGTGCGGCGCCCGGGATTCACGCGTTGGCCGCGGACACGGACGGCGTCGATGGCGCTGAAGAGGTGGCTGGGGCGTTCATCACGCCGGACACGCTCGCACGTGCGTGGGCGCGCGGGCTGCCGCCGCGCGAGAGTCTCGACGATAACGATGCCCACTCCTTCTTCCGCGCGCTTGGGGATTCGCTGGTGACTGGGCCGACGCTGACCAACGTGAATGACTTCCGGGCCATATTGCTGGCTTGAGACGACTGGCCGTCGTTCCCGCGCAGGGGCGCCCGGCCCCTGCGCGGGAACGGCGGTATCTGTACTTGAAACGACACAGGATCAATCATGCTCCGCACCCGCCGCTCCCGCATCCTTGCCACGCTGGGCCCGTCCAGCTCCACTTACGAACGAATCCGCGCATTGGCCGACGCCGGCGCCGATGTTTTCCGCCTGAACTTCAGCCACGGCAGCCACGACGACCATGCGGCGCGCTACGCCACGATCCGTGAAGTCGAGCGCGATCTCGGCCGCCCGATCGGCATCCTGATGGACCTGCAAGGGCCGAAGCTGCGTGTTGGCCGCATCGCTGGCGGCAAGGTCCAGCTGGTGAACGGACAGCGCTTCCGCCTCGACCTCGATCCGGCAGACGGCGACGCGAGCCGGGCCAACCTGCCGCACCCCGAAATCTTCGCAGCCCTCCACGCCGGCACCGAACTGCTGCTGGACGACGGCAAGCTGCGCCTGCGCGTGGACGACTGCGGTCCTGACTTCGCCGAGACAACGGTGCTGACTGGTGGCCCGCTGTCAGACCGCAAGGGCGTCAACGTGCCGGGTGTGCTGCTGCCGATTTCGCCGCTCACCGCCAAGGACCGCGCGGACCTGGCGTTCGGGCTGGACCTCGGCGTGGATTGGGTCGCGCTGTCGTTCGTACAGCGACCCGACGATATCCGCGAGGCCCGCGCCTTGATCGGCGACCGAGCGTGGATCATGGCCAAGCTGGAGAAGCCGGCCGCGATCGACGCACTGGACGACATCGTCGCGCTGGCCGACGGCATCATGGTGGCACGTGGCGACCTTGGCGTCGAACTGCCGCCTCAGCAGGTTCCGGTCCTGCAGCGCCGCATCGTGCACGCGTCGCGCGCGGCGGGGCGCCCCGTGGTGGTGGCGACGCAGATGCTCGAATCGATGACGGCGTCGCCGGTGCCGACCCGCGCCGAAGTGTCCGATGTCGCGACGGCAATCTACGAAGGTGCGGATGCCGTGATGTTATCGGCCGAATCAGCGTCGGGCCAGTTTCCGATCGAAGCGGTGACCGTGATGGACAAGGTGATCAGCGAAGTGGAGCACGATCCGGGCTGGCGCGTCGGGCTCGAGGCGAGCCATACGCCGGCGGAGGCGAGCACCGCGGACGCGATCTGCTGCGCGCTGCGGCGGGTCGCCAACCTGCTGGCGCCTGCTGCTACGGTTGCGTACACGGTGAGCGGGGCCAGTTGCCTGCGCGCGAGCCGCGAGCGGCCGGTGACGCCGATCCTGGCACTGACGCCGAGCGCTTCCATAGCGCGCCGTCTGGCCGTGGTGTGGGGTGTGCATCCGGTGGCATTCCAGGAGGCGCATACCTTGGGTGAGATGGTGGCGGATGCCGCTGGCGCGGCGGTGCGCTACGGGCTGGCCGGGCCGGAGGATGATGTGGTTGTGGTTGCCGGGTTCCCGTCGGGGAAGGCTGGCAGCACCAATCTGCTGCACGTGGTGCGCGTCGGTGATGTGCTGGCGCAGCCGAAGTAACAAGTAAGAGAGAACGTCGTTCCCACGAACGCGGGAACGACGTTCTCTATTTAGCCGATCAGTCGAGCAGATCGAACAGCGCGCGCGCCACCACCTTGGTCGCACGGCGCAGATCCTCCAGGTCGATGTGCTCGTCCGCGCGCTTCGCATTGCTCTCCGAGACCGTGCGCGGCCCGCAGCCATATAGCACGGCCGGGATACCCTGCTCGCCGAACAGGCGCGCATCCGTGTACAGCGGCGTGCCCGCGGCCTCGATCCGCTCGTCGAATACCGAAGTCGCGTGCCGCGATAGCGCATCCACCAGCGGCTGGTTGCCCTGCAGCGGCTTGAGCGCATTCGCCAGCAGCAGGCGCTTGATCTCGATGGTGATTCCCGGGCAGCCGGCAACCGCATCCTTGATCAGCTGGCGCAGGCCCGCTTCGACTTCAGCCGGGTTCTCCTCCGGGATCATGCGGCGGTCCAGCTTGAGCACCACTTTTCCCGGCACCACGTTGGTATTGGTGCCGCCCTGGATCAGGCCGACGTTGAGGTAAGGGTGGTTGATGCCCTTGACCTGGCTGCGGAGCGTCTCCTTGTACACGCGGTTCTGGTCGTACAGCGCGACCAGGATGCGGGTCGCTGCTTGTAGCGCGTCGACGCCGGTCTCCGGCACCGCGGCGTGTCCCATCTTGCCGTGCACGGTCACTTCCATTTGCAGGCAGCCGTTGTGCGCGGTGACGACCTGGTAGCTGAAGCCCGCCGCGATCAGCAGGTCAGGCTTGACCAGGCCCTGCGACAGCAGCCAGCCCGGCCCGAGTTCGCCGCCGAATTCTTCGTCGTAGGTGAAGTAGAGTTCCACGCCGCCCTTGAGCGGCGCGCCCAGCGCTTCGAGCGCGCGGGTGGCGAAGGTGAAGGTCGCGAAATCGCACTTGCTGACCGCCGCGGCGCGTCCATACAGCTTGCCGTCGGCGACCTCGCCACCGTAGGGCGGATGGGTCCAGCCTTCGCCCGGCGGGACAACGTCACCGTGCGCGTTCAGGCCGACCGTGCGGCCGGCGCCGTATTTGCGGCGCACGACCAGGTTGGTGATCGTTTCCAGCCCTGCGTCATGGACCGTTCGCGCCGGCACCGCGTGCTGCTCCGCTTCAAAGCCGAATTCATTCAGCAGCTGGGCGGTGCGCTCCGCGTGGGGCGCGTTGTTCCCGGGCGGGGTGTCGGTCGGAACGCGCACCAGTTCCTGCAGAAAGCGGACTTCTTCGTCGAAGTGGGCGTCGATCCAGGCGTCGAGGGTATCGTAGGGAGTAGTCATGATCAGGTCGGGTCCGTGGCAAGTTGGTCAAGCAGGGTCTGGAAGGCGCGCACGCATAGTTCGGCGTCGTCGTTGGTGATCGATTCAAGCGGGTTGTGGCTGATGCCGGCATTCAGGCCGCGCAGGAACAGCATCGCCTGCGGCATCATCTGGTGCATCATCATGGCGTCGTGGCCGGCGCCGCTGGGCATGTGGAAGACCGGAAGACCGAGCGATTCCACCGCCCGCTCCCAGCGCTGGCGCCATTCGGGCGCGCAGGGCGCGGCAGCAGCGCGCATCGTTTCTTCCAGCGCGAACTGGACGCCGCGGCGTTCGCAGATGGCGGCCAGTTCGGTCCGGATGTCGCGGGCGCAGGCGTCGCGCACCTCGTTGGTGGTGGCGCGCACGTCGAGGCTGAAGCGGCAGCAGCCCGGGATGACGTTGATGGATCCGTTCGGTACTTCCAGCATGCCGACCGTAGCGACCAGGTCCGGCACGGCCGCGCCACGCCTTTCCGCAAACAGCACCAGTTCCGCAGCTGCTGCGGCGGCATCCCGGCGCATCGCCATCGGCGTGGTGCCGGCATGGCTGGCGACGCCGACGATCTCGCCCAGGTAACGCACGCTGCCGTTGATCGAGCTGACCACGCCCAGCGGCAGGTTCATCTGGTTGAGCACCGGGCCCTGTTCGATATGGGTCTCGACGAAGCCGAGGTAACGCGCAGGGTCGCGCTTGATCTTCGGGATGTCGTCGATGCGCAGGCCAGCCGCTTCCATCGCATGCAGCATGGTGATGCCGTTGGCGTCGCGCTGGTCCAGCCAGGCCAGGTCGAACTGGCCGGTGAGGGCGCCCGAGCCGAGGAACACGGCCTTGTAGCGCTGGCCTTCTTCTTCCGCGAAGCCGATCACCTCGATCCCGTACGGCAGGCGGCGGCCCTGCCGGTGCAGTTCGCGCACGCAGGCCATCGGCACCAGGATGCCGAGGCGGCCGTCGTATTTGCCGCCGTTGCGCACGGTGTCGTAGTGCGAGCCGGTGAGCAGGCGGCGCGCACGCGGATCGGACCCGTGGTAGACGCCGACCACGTTCCCGACCGCGTCGATATTCACTTCGTCGAAACCGCAGTCTTCACGCATCCAGCGCGCCAGCTGGGCGGCGCAGTTGCGATGGGCGTCGGTGAGGTAGGTGACGCACAGTTCGCCGCGTTCGGCGTAGCCCGGGTCGCTGTGGACGGCGAGCTTCTCGGCCCAGTCCCACACCAGGTTGCCCAGCACCGGCTCCGCTCCGAACTTGTCGTCCAGGCGGATCTCGGCGATGCGGTGGATGTTGCGCAGCGCCTCGGCCAGTTCGAAATCGGGCGCGTTGTCGAGGCGGCGCGCGAAGGTTGCGATGATCTCGCGCTTCGGCAGCCCGGCCCCCCGCGGACCGCGCACCGCGAGGATGAAGGGGAAGCCGAATTTGGCGTTGTAGCCGGCATTCAGGCGCTGGATGGTCTCAAATTCCTCCGGCGTGCAGTCGGTGAGCCCGGCCTTGCTTTGTTCGTTGGTGGATTCGGCGGTCAGCGACTTCGACACCATCGCCTTGCCGGCCAGCTCCGGGTGGGCGCGAATCAGGCCCAGTTTCGCTTCGTTCGGCGCGGTTTCGACCGCCTGCACCAGCGCGTGCTTGAGCTGCGCGAGGCTGGCGAAGGGGCGCGCGGCCCAGGCGCGCGCCGCGATCCATGGCGAGTGTTCATAGACGCCATCGAGCAGCGCGGTGAATTGCGCTTCGTCGGCGGCGTTGAGGCGTTCAAGGGTCAGCATGCTTACTCCCACGCGAATGCGGTGTCCGGGTTGTAGGGATGCGCGCGCTTCCAGTGGCGCGCGATGTCGATGCGGCGGGCTACCCACACGCGGTCGTGACGCTCGATGTGGTCGAGGAAGCGCTGCAGCGCGCGGAAGCGGCCGGGGCGGCCGAGCAGGCGGCAGTGCATCCCGATGCTCATCATCGCGGGGCGGTCGGCGCCTTCTTCGTAGTGCACGTCGAATGCGTCGCGCAGGTATTCGAAGAACGGGTCGCCGTGCGAGAAGCCCTGCGGCAGCGCGAAGCGCATGTCGTTGCAGTCGAGCGTGTAGGGCACCACCAGCTGCGGCGCTTGCGAGCCGTCGGTCTTGCGCACCTTGAGCCAGAACGGCAGGTCGTCGCCGTAATAGTCGCTGTCGTATTCGAATCCGCCGAAGTCCGCCACCAGGCGGCGCGTGTTGGGGCTGTCGCGTCCCGTGTACCAGCCGAGCGGGCGTTCGCCCGTCTGGCGGGTGATCGACTCCATGGCGCGCGCCATGTCGGCGCGTTCGGTGGCCTCGTCGACGTTCTGGTAGCTGATCCAGCGCCAGCCGTGGCAGGCGATTTCGTGGCCCAGTTCCTTGAATGCGGCGGTGACTTCGGGGCTGCGTTCGAGCGCCATGCCGACGCCGAAGATCGTGAGCGGCAGGCCGCGCCGCTCGAATTCGCGCAGGATGCGCCAGACGCCGACGCGCGAGCCATACTCGTAGATGCTCTCCATGCTCAGGTGCCGATCGGGGAAGGCGGCCGGATTGAACATCTCGGACAGGAATTGCTCGCTGCCGGCGTCGCCGTGCAGCACGCAGTTCTCGCCGCCCTCTTCGTAATTGAGGACGAACTGCACGGCGACGCGGGCGTTGTCCGGCCAGTCGGCGTGCGGCGCTTGCGGACCGTAGCCGCGCAGGTCGCGCGGGTAGCTTGGATTCATGATGTCTCTCTCTTCAGGATCAGCGTTGAAGGATCTGGGCCAGGTCGACGCGCTGCGGGTCGAGGTCGAGGTTGGCCTGCACATTGCTCAGGTGCTTGCTGACCAGGCGCACCGCCGCCTTGACGTCGCGCCGTTCGAAAGCGTCAACGATCGCCACGTGCTCTGCCAGCGACTCTTCCGCCGACTGCGAGGACTGGCGCATCAGCGCGATCAGCGAAGAACGCGTCAGCAGTTCGCTCAGCATCTGCACCAGCACCTGGTTGCCGACCATCTGCGCCAGCACCAGGTGGAAGTCACCCAGCAGGCGGGTGCGGCCCTCGACGTGGACGTTCTCCACGGCGGCGCGTTCGAGCGCGAGGTGTTCGTGCAGCTGGGCGATCTGGGCGTCCGTGATCACCGGGCACAATTGGCGGGTGACGGCGGTTTCAAGGATGGCACGGGTTTCGAACACATCACGTGCTTCCTCGGCGGTCGGGGTGGCGATGAAGGCGCCGCGCGCCGGTTCCAGCACCACCAGCCGGTCGCGGCTAAGCTGGTTGAAGGCCTGGCGCACCACCGTGCGCGAGACCTGGAAGATGTCGCCGATCTTTTGCTCGGACAGCTTGGTGCCCGGCATCAGGCGGCGGTGGGCGATGGCGTCGGTGATCGAGTCGACGATGCGCTGCGTCGCGCTGGCGGCCGGGGCGGCGTTCGGCGTGACGGCGTGCACCGGTGCATCAGAATCGGGCGCGACGATCTTGAGCGGAGTGCGGGAGCGGGTCATGGTCGTAAAAGTGGTTGACATCGGTACTGGATTGTATACACTTTTTTCGAAGTTGAAAATAAAAAGTGTATGCAATCTGAACCCGCCAACGAAAGGAACACAATGGGACATCTCAGCACCCACGTACTCGACCTGATGCACGGCTGCCCAGCCGCCGGCATGCGCGTCACCCTGCAAGCCATGGGCGAAGACGGCGCCCCCAGAACCATCAGGACGCTCACTTTGAATGCGGACGGACGCGCTGACGGCGGCCCGCTTCTCAATGCCGAGACGATGGCTGTGGGCTGCTATCGCCTTGTATTCTCGGTGGCGAAGTACTTCAGCGAGCGTGGCGTGGCATTGCCGCAGCCGGCCTTCCTCGATGAGGTGCCGATCGACTTCGGGATCGCCGACGTGGCAGGGCACTATCATGTACCGCTGCTGGTCAGCCCCTGGGCCTACTCGACCTATCGCGGGTCGTGAAAACCCGGCCACAAAAAATCAAAAAATAAATATCCAGATTCAAAAGAATCGTATACAGTAAGATCGTGTCGCCGCGGAGCCCGTCGGATTAATCCCCCGATGATGTTTGCGATATCCAGCCCCTCACAGAGCCCGCTGTGGTGAAGGGATCGTACAGCCGAGCTGTACTTTCTTTTCGCTTTGAGGTTCTATGGAAGCCTATCTGCTCGACTGGGTAAACCTGCTCCTGCGCTGGACCCACGTCATTACTGCGGTCGCCTGGATCGGCGCATCGTTTTATTTTGTATTTCTCGACAACTCCCTCGAAAAGCCGACCGCTCCCGACCTGGTGAAAAAGGGCGTCGACGGCGAACTATGGGCGGTGCACGGCGGCGGTTTCTACCATCCGCAGAAATACCTGGTGGCGCCGAAGGCCATGCCGGACAAGCTTCACTGGTTCTATTGGGAAAGCTACGCGACGTGGCTGTCGGGTTTCGGCTTGTTCACCGTGCTGTACCTGTTCAATGCCGGCATGTTCATGGTCGACAAGACCGTCCATGACTGGTCGCCGGGCGCGGCGGTTGCCGGCGCGATCGGTTTCCTCGTCGCGTTCTGGTTTATCTACGACACGATCTGCCGTAGCTTTGGCCGCAAGAAGAATGGCGACCTGATCGTTGGCGCCTGCGTGTTTGCCTGCGTGGTCTTCGCTGCGTGGCTGGCCTGCCACCTGTTTGCCGGACGGGCCGCGTTCCTGCTGGTCGGCGCGATGCTGGCGACGACCATGAGCGCCAACGTGTTCTTCTGGATCATTCCCGGGCAGCGCAAGGTGGTGGCACAACTCAAGGCGGGCCAGCCGGTCGATCCGGTTTATGGCTGGCGTGGCAAGCAGCGCAGTGTGCACAACACCTATTTCACCTTGCCGGTGCTGGTCGCCATGCTGTCCAACCACTACGGCTGGCTCTACTCTGGCGCCAACAACTGGGTGGCGCTGGTGCTGCTGATGCTGGCCGGCGCGCTGATCCGCCACAGCTTCGTGGCGCGCCACAAGGCCCATGTGCACGGCAAGCGCGCTCCCTGGGAACATGCCGCGGTGGGCGTCGCCGTGCTGCTCGCGATGGTGGTCTGGCTGGCGCCGGCGCCGGAGCCGGTCGCGCCGACCGTAGCTGCCGCACCGGCTGCCGGCACCGCGCAAGCCGCAACCATGCCTGCCGCCGCTGCCGCGATCCAGCCGGTCAGCTTCCAGCAACTCAAGGGTGTGGTCGACCAGCGCTGCGCGATGTGCCACAACGCGCAGCTGCAGAGCAAGGGCATCTCCTTCGATTCCCCGGCCACCATCAAGCAGCATGCGCAGCAGATGTACCAGCAGGCGGCCGTACTCAAGACCATGCCGCTGAATAACGCGACCCAGATCACGCCTGCCGAGCGCGAGCTGATCAAGCGCTGGTACGAGGAGGGCGCGCACGTCGAATAAACACCGGGGACGGCGTCCCGGACGGCCCCGCACGTCCCACGCCACGATAAAAAGAAAAGCAGCACATTTGGTTTCAGAAATGCTTCAACAATAAACAGGAGACAAACATGAACCATCCAAGCCACCATCCGGTGGACGAGAGGCTGCCTTTCGGGCGACTCTCGGCACTCGGGCTGCAGCACGTTCTCGTGATGTATGCCGGCGCCATTGCGGTGCCCTTGATCGTCGGGCGTGCGCTGAAGCTGTCGCCGGAACAAGTGACCATGCTGATTTCGGCGGACCTGTTCTGCTGTGGACTCGTGACGCTGATCCAGTCGCTGGGCCTGACGTCGTGGTTCGGCATCAAGCTGCCGGTCATGATGGGCGTGACCTTTGCCGCGGTCGGGCCGATGGTCGCGATCGCGAATGCCGTGCCGGGCGTCGACGGGGCGCGGGCGATCTTCGGGGCCGGCATCGGCGCCGGTGCGCTGGCGGTCCTGTTCGCTCCGCTGATGAGCAGGATGCTGCGCTACTTTCCACCAGTCGTCACCGGCAGCATCATCCTCGTGATCGGCGTGAGCCTGATGCGGGTCGGCGTGGGCTGGGCCATGGGCGGGCCGGACGGTATGGCCCAGGTGGTGGACACGGCCAAGCTGGTTACCATGGTCGATGCCGCCAAGGCCGGCGCCGCGCAGGCGGCTGCGGCCTTGCCGCCCGGCGCGGTGGCGCCCGCCGTCAAGCTCGCCGGTCCGATCCCGATGGTTGCCAACCCGTCTTACGGCGCACTGGACAATATGGCGATCGCCGGGTTCGTGCTGCTGGTGGTGCTGGGCCTCGTCAAGTACGCCCGCGGCTTCATCTGCAATATCTCGGTGCTGCTTGGCATGCTGGCTGGTTGCACGGTGGCTTACGCGACTGGAAAAATGCACTTCGAGAAGGTCGCCAAAGCAAACTGGTTCGACGTGGTGACGCCCTTTGCGTTCGGCATGCCGACCTTCGATATCGTCATGATCCTGACGCTGGCGGTCGTGATGCTGGTGGTGATGATCGAATCCGCCGGCATGTTCCTGGCGCTGTCCGAACTGACCGGAAAGAAGATCGACCAGACGCAACTGGCGGCCGGCCTGCGCACGGATGGCCTCGGGACACTGCTCGGCGGTATCTTCAACACCTTCCCGCACACCAGCTTCTCGCAGAACGTTGGGCTGGTGGCCGTGACCGGCGTGAAGAGCCGCTGGGTCTGCGCGACCGGCGGCATGATCATGATCGTGCTCGGCATGCTGCCGAAGATGGCCGCTGCGGTCGAGTCGATCCCGCAGTTTGTGTTGGGCGGCGCCGGCCTGGTCATGTTCGGCATGGTGGCGGCGGCGGGCATCCGCATCCTGACCCGCGTCGACTTCCGCAGCAACCGCTTCAACCTCTACATCGTGGCGCTGTCGATCGGCTTCGGCCTGGTGCCGCTGGTCGCCCCGCACTGGGCCCAGCAGATGTCGCACGAGCTGCATCCGCTGCTGGAATCCGGCATCCTGCTCACCGCCGTCGCGGCTGTGGCATTGAACCTGTTCTTCAATGGCGCCGGCGATGCCGTCGCCGAGGCGCACCACGAGGAAGCAGGCGTTGAACATTCGATCGCACAAGGAAGCAAAGCATGAAGCGCGCAGTTATCGCAATGACCCTGATCGCTGGCGTCGTGTCGGCAAGTTTTGCCGCGGACTGGAGCGACACCTCGATCGCTTATCGTGTCGGTAACAGCTTCGCGGAGCCGTTCAACCCGAACGACATCCACAAGGACATCATCCAGTTCACCCACGCAAGCGGCTATACCTACGGCAGCAATTTCGTGAACCTCGACATTCTGCTGTCGGACAAGACCGACCCGTCGTCGAAAGGCGCGAGCAGCGGCGCCCAGGAATTCTACGTGGTCTACCGCAACACGGTCGAGTGGGGCAAGGTGAGCGGTGCACCGGT
Source organism: Massilia terrae (assembly GCF_024753145.1). Lineage (GTDB taxonomy): Bacteria > Pseudomonadota > Gammaproteobacteria > Burkholderiales > Burkholderiaceae_D > Telluria > Telluria terrae. The sequence continues at coordinate 996,022 of NZ_JANUGU010000001.1, forward strand.
CCGCTTCGGGCCGGTCAAGGACGTCGGGCTGACCGGCGGCTTCGACGTGAACACCAAGGTCGACGCCGGCTACAACTCGAAGAAGCGGATGCTGGTGCTGGGGCCGACGCTGATGTTCGACGTGCCGGGACTGCTCAATGTCGGCGTGTACGCGCTGTGGGAGAGCAACGCGCCGTACAGCACCTTCACCCAGGTCAGCACGCCGCGCTATCGCTATGACACCCACCCGATGCTGGGCGCGGTGTGGGCCTTCCCGCTGGGCTCGACCAAACTGTCATTCGAAGGGTATGCCAACTTCATCGCGGCCAAGGGCAAGAACGAGTTCGGGCGCGATACGGCGCCGGAAACCAATATCGACATGCAGCTGATGTACGACGTTGGCTCGCTGTTCAATGCGAAACCGAAGCGCTTCCGCGCCGGCGTGGCTTACCAGTACTGGAAGAACAAGTTCGGCAACGATGGCCACAATATCGTTGGCGCGACCGCGCGTACGCCGATGGTTAAGGCCCAGTACACGTTCTGAGCGTCAGCTTAGTTCTAGGCTGGCGGGCAGGTACTGGCGCACCAGCAGGGCAGCGCCGCGCGCGCCGCCCGTATCTCCGAAGTGGGAAGGCAAAATGGGCGGCGCCTGCAGGCCGGGCATCAGGTGCGCCCGTACCGCGTCGGGCACGTCCTTGTATAAGTGGCTCATCCGCGACAGTTCGCCGCCGAGCACGATCACGTGGGGATCGTAGGCCAGTACGATGTGGGCGATGGCGGCGCCGAGCAGCTCCGCGTGCAGCGCCAGGCTGGCCCGCGCGATGCTGTCGCCGGCATCGCTGCGCTTGACGAGGGCGTCGAGCGGGACATCGGCCTCGCCGATCTGGTATGCATGGAGATGGCGCAGGCCAGGAGCGGCCAGGTAGCGTTCCAGGCAGGCCGAGGCGCCACAGGGACAGGGCAGGGAGCGCAGGCCGTAGCGGGCCAGCAGCGCCGGCGCCAGCGGCCAGTGGCCCCATTCTCCGGCCGCGCGGTTGCGTCCGAGGACCAGGCGGCCATCGACCACGTAGCCGGCACCGGCGCCGGCGCCGAGGATCAGGCCGAACAGGCTGGGCTGCCCGGCTCCCGCGCCACCATGGGCTTCGGACAAGGCGAAGCAGTGGCAGTCATTGCCGAGCGTGATGGTCCGGTTCAGACGGGCGCGTAACAGGGGCAGCAGCGTTCGTCCACGCAGGCAGGCGAGATTTGCTGTCTGATGGAGGCCGGTGGCGCTGTCGACAATGCCAGGCACGGCCAGTCCCAGCGGGGCCTTGGTCGCCAACGCGCTATCGGCCGCGCCGACCAGGTCACAGACGGCGTCGACAATCTCGTCGAAGCTGAAGCCGGCCGTGTCCACGCGTTCGCTGTACTGGACGGCCCCGCCGGCATCGCAGGCCGCCAGCTTCATGTTCGCGGTGCCGATCTCGATGCCGTAGCAGAGATCGGGCCGGTGCGGCGACGCGCGGCGCAGGATCCTGGCGTATGCGCTCCACGAGTCCCTGTGGAAGAGGCTGGCCGGCGTCCGGCCCAGGCTGTTTGGGGCAACGCCGTCCAGGCGCGCCGTCGTATCGGCGTGCGTCGCGCCCAGCGCTTGCCAAGGGTTATCGGTCAGCTTGGAAGGAGAAAGCATGATCATCGCCCCCGATCTGTGTGAACGTTATCAGGTTAGTCCGAAGCTGGCGGTTTGGCCAGCTTTTTTTTGCGGTGGCGATTCATGAATTCGATTCATGAGCCCATGCGGGTTTGTCCACTTAATGCGTGCGGCGATCTTGCTTACACTGACAGGCATCGTAGAGCGCGAGTTCGCGCCAGCAAACAATTAAGGACAGATATGGAACTGAAACGTGTGGGCTCCCAGCCTTCGATCAAGGGCGCGGAAGCGACATTTACCGGCAACGTGAGGATCGATCCCTTGAACTCGCCTCCGCCGCCGGCACGTACCTCGGTCGCGAGCGTCACTTTCGAGCCGGGCGCGCGCTCGGCATGGCATACGCATCCGCTGGGACAGACGCTGGTGGTGACGGCCGGTTGCGGCTGGACCCAGTGCGAAGGCGGCCCGATCGTCGAGATCCGTGCGGGCGACGTCATCTGGTGCCCGCCGGGCCACAAGCACTGGCATGGCGCGACGCCGACCACGTCGATGACCCACACTGCGATTCAGGAAGCGCTCGATGGGGTGGCCGTGGTGTGGATGGATAAGGTGACGGACGAGGAATATCTCGCAGGACCGCCCGCCGCCGGCGTGGATTGCGGGCACTGAAACCCGCCCGCGATGCCATCATAAGCGCCCGATGCGCATATTGATGGGCCACCTGACCGTGCGCTTGTGGTTGGGCTCTCCCCACAGCTGCGCAATGTCGTTGGCGAAATTGATGAGCAGGTCCTCGCGGCCCGCTTCCCTGGCGCTGCGCACGGCCGACCAGGTCAGCAGATAGCCGATGAATTCGGACAGGTGCCATTCGAGCTTGATCTCCAGCGCCGGGGCGGCGAACTCGTCGAATGGGAATTCAATCGTTGCGTAGCCGGAATCGACCAGCTTGCGCTCCGGCGGCCAGTACGGTCCGATTTCGTCCGTGTAGAACTTCTGGAAGCGCGCAGCGAGTTCCGGTTCCGGCTTGAGCACGCCGTAGCTGACGAGGGCCACCACCGCGTCCGGCCGGCCGATGCGGCGCACTCCGCCGTAGAACGCGGGCAGGTCGAACCAGTGGGCGGCTTGCGCCGCGGTGATCAGGCTTGTGCTGGAATCCGCGACCGGAAGGTGTTCGGCGGGCGCGACGCGGTAATCGATGCGTTCGTTGGGGATCGCGTTCGCGATCTGGTCGGCGCTGGGGTCGAGGCCGACCACGCGGCTGAAGTAGGGCGCGAGCAGTTGGGTCAGCTGGCCATTGCCACAGCCAACGTCGACGGCGAGCTCGCTGTCCGGCGCTACCGAAGCGAGGAATTCGGCGAGCTGGCGCGGATATTCCGGCCGGAAGCGCGCGTAGGCGCGGCCACCTTCGTCGAACCAGTTGCGTGCGGGCTGGGCATTACTTGTCATCTGCTTGTTCTCCTTTGAGCCTGGCCTTCGCCGCGGTGAGCCGCGCGGAAAAGTCTTCACGCTCGAGCGCAGAGGCTGCAGCTTCGAGCGCGTGGCGTAGTGGGTGGCCGATTTCTTTCTCCAGAGCGGCAATGGCCTCGAAGGTCGCGGCCCAGTGGCGGTCGAGTTTGCGAACCAGTGCGCGGCCCGATGGGGTCAGCTGGATGGCGCTCTTGCGGGCGTCGTCGAGCGCGCGGCGTGTGATGTAGCCGTCCGTTTCCAGCAGTCCGACGGTCTGGCTGATTGCCCCCTGGGTCAGGCGGGTACGTTCGGTGATGTCGGTGACGGTCTGCGCGCCGGAGACAAGCGCGCGCAGCACAGGCGTATAACGAGCCCGGTAATTCAGGCTCATCGATCGATAGTGCTCCTCAGCTCCCTGTTCGACGAGGTCGCCGACGTAGCGCAGCAGTTCACCCAAGCCGGGCGCTTGTCTGGAATCCATGCGCGGGATAATACATTAGAACTAATGTACATTCAAACGTCCGGCCTGTAGTCCGAAAACTAGCGAATCAGAATGCGGCCGGCGACAAGCTCGGCGCCGGCTCGACGATTGGCGTTCTGGCTGTCGAAGTCGACGACCTCGGCCCCGGTCCTCGGATCGATATGCCAGATCTTCATCCCGAAACTACCGGCTGTGCCATTGCCTCCTGCGACCGCCGACAAGGTGAAGCTGTACTTGCTGGTGCCGTCGATCGTGCCGGTTCCGGCCAGGGTCGCAGCTTGTCCTTGCGTCGACTGCACGCGCACATCGTCGCTGCGGAAATTGCGCCCGCCGAGGCTGAAGTAGAGCCTGCCGCCTGCGCCGCCGCGCGCGTTGGCGACGCTTGCGCTTGTCGCTGATGGCGCCGCGAAGCGGAAGTTCGCGATGCCGCCGGATCCAGCCCAGCCCGGGTTCGCTTGCGCCGGCGCCATCACGGAGCCGGTGCCGCTAATGCAAAAGTTGCAGGACGGATCGTAGGTGTAGAGAAAGCGGGTGACGGTCACCGTGTTCCCTTTGGCGTCAGCGATCGTGGCCGAGATCGTGAGGAAGTCCGCCGTCGAGTAGATGTGGCGTCCGGTGGCGGTGCCGGTCCCGTTGTTGATGGTGACGGGGATCGGCCGGTCTCTGGTTCCATCACCCCACGACCACGTCACGGTGTAGTTCCTGGCATGGGAGTCGGCCAGGAAGGTGATTGATGCGTCCAGCGTCGCGCCGATTGCGCTCGAATCGGGCGCCGTGATCGGGCCCGCCACGAGACCGTCGCCCACTCCCTTACCGCTCCCGGTCACCGGCTTGAGCAAGAGCAGCCCCGCATTCGATGCCGCGGCGATCGAGCCGTCGTCCGAGATCGCGCCCGCGCTGTACAGCTCCAGGCCCGGCGGTGCACGGTACAGGCGTTGGTTCAGGTCAGTCATGCCTTCCGCGCTGCTCCAGAGGAAGGCGTGATAGCGGTCTTCCGGGGTCACCGAGGCGCCGACCACCTGGCCCTTGTTGTTGGCCGCGAACGCCGCCGACCGGTGGCCGCCGAGCGTGCCGAGTTCGACCATGCCTTGCTCCGGCGTCCAGGTCATCGCTTTTTCGAACGCGCCTGCATAGGTGACGACGCCGGCAATGCGGCCACCCGAACTCATGCCGAACATGCCCGATCCCTGTCCGCTGCCGGTGCCGAGCTCGCGCATGCCGGTGGCGGCGGTCCAGAAGAAGGTATTGCCGTAGTTGTTGGGATCGTTCAGCAGCTTGCCCGCTACCTGGCCCTTGGCGCCGACCGCGACCGGGTCGGAATAGCGGCTGTTGATCGTGTCGATGTTGACCATGCCGCCGCTGCGGGTCCAGGCGTAGGCCTGGTAGCTGTGGCCGCCCGCCCAGGCGCTTCCGACGATCATGCCGTCGTCATTGATCGCCCGTGCGTAAGCGGAGGAGTCAGGGCCCGGCACCAGCAAGCCGAGGTCCTCGGCGCCGTTTTGCGCGCTCCAGTGGAAGGCGTGCGGCCACGGCGCGTTTCCGCCGGAGTCCGCGGTCGCGGCAATCTCGCCGCGGTTGTTGATCGCGGGTTCCCACGCGACAGTATAGCCAGGCAAGGTACCGATATCGACCGTTCCACGCTGCTTGCTCCATACAAAGGAGTGGGTGAAGCCCGTCGCGGAGCTTGAGACGCCGGTGACTTGTCCGTGATCGTTGACGCCGGTCGTGCGGATGAAGCCGTCGCCGAGCGGGGGAATTTCATGCAGGCGCACGCCGTCGTAGAACCAGGCGCGCGTGGGCGGATCCCACGGATCGGCGTGGGTCATTGCGACCTGGCCTTTGGCATTGATGGCGATGCCGGTGTCGCCCGGCCCGAGGTTGATCACCCGATACAGCGTCGGGCTGGCCGCGCGCGGGGCCGCGCTGGAGGCGCCAGACAGCGCAAGGCTTCCCAGCAGTGCGGATACCCAGCGGAATGCATGGGCTTGTCGCTTCTTCCTGATCGACTCGATGCGCGGCAACATGTCGCTCTCCTTGCAAAGGTTTGGAAGGGTTGCCCTGGTGGCAGGCGCGTTGCGGGGCGTACGGCGCCCCATCTGGATGTTCCGCGCGCGAGCGGAATTGGCCATGCTCGCGATCATGCGAGCGAAGCCGCGCGTGTGGCCCAGATCAAGCTGGGCCACAGCTTCATTTCGGAAAAATGTTGGGACGACGCTTGTTAGCTGATCAGCTTGCTTGCGCCGGCGCTAGCCGGTCGGCAAGCTTCCGCAGCAGGGCGCGCCCATCACCACGCCATGCGCTGCCGTGCATGCAGGCCAGGGTCGCGGGCGCCAGCTCCGCCAACCGCATCAGCTGGCTGCGCGTGTCGGGACTGTGTGCGTAGTAATCCATTTGCAGCCGGAACGCTTCGCTCGACTCGAGAATATCGTCGCCGGTCAAGGCGGGATTGGCATGGCCGGGCTGGGTGAACAGGTCGCCACACAGCAATGTGCCGGTGAACTCCTCGTAGGCGGCGCAGCATTCCCAGCCGTGCGGCAGGTGCGGCGTGGCCAGCCAGCGAATGCGGTGCTGTCCCAGCGACAGCACCTCGCCGTCGGCCATGCCCTTGGCCGGGCGCAGCGCGATATCGTCGACCGAGATCATGGCCGCGAGCGCGCCGCACAGCGGCACGGCCTGCGGCGCCAGCGTCAGGAAATCGTTGAGTGTGCCGCACTCGTCGGCCTCGATGTGCGAGAAGCCGACGTAGGCCAGCGATTCGACCGGCAACACGCTGGCGATGGCGTCGCGCACCTGGGTGAAGATGCGGCGCGGGCCCGTGTGGTAAAGCAGCGGTCGCTCATCGCGGATCAGGTATTGGTTGAACGAGAAGCCGCCTGGCATTTGCTGGGGCGGGACGGGCGTGGAGATGCGGAAGATGCCGTCGGCGATCTCGTCGACAGTGGTGGCGGTCGTGGCTTGCATGATCGGGCTTCCTTGTTCAGGCGTTGGCTTTCGGGATGAGCAGTGTCACCACCTGCTCGATGGCGCGGCCCACACGCTCCGGGTCGCTCAAATCGGCATCAAGACGCTGCCAGGCGGGATAGCCAAGCAGGACGTAGGCAAGGGTCAAGGTTTCCGCGGACAGCGGCGCGCCCGCGCAGGATTCAAGGACGGCGCGGATCATCGCCTCGGTTTCCTGCTGGGCCGTGCGTGCGGCTTCTGCCAGCAGCGGAAGCGAGGCCGCATCGCGCGCGGTCCAGCGCGTCCAGGGATGGAAATAGCGGTAGCGTTCGTGCAGGGCGCGGACCAGCGCCGCGATGCGCTCGGCTGTCCCTTGGATCGCGAGGAGCTGCCGTGGTTCCAGCGACGGCGCATCCTTTGCCACCGCGCCCATGCAGTGCGGCAGCAGGGATTCACGCGACGGGAAGTGCTTGTAGACCGTCGCAACCGACACGCCGGAGCGCGCGGCGATGTCGGCGTGGGTCGTCGCCATGCCGCCTCGCTCGGCGTGCAGGGCGATGGCAGCCTCGATGATGCGGCGGGTGGTCTCGGCCTGGGCGGTCTTGCGCGTAGTATTGTCGTATGGGCGGGTCGTCATGATGGTTTCGGTCTTGTCGCTCACTATTTAATATAGTTAGACTTTACTGAAACTTCAAGCACGACCCGGCTGTGATTCGAAAAAAGAATCAAATAGGCATTATTAATTCGACCGGCGAATCATCCGATGTCCGAGGCCTCATGCCGCTCCGGCACCTGGTCCTCCGGCTTGCCGCGCACGCGGTTGACCTTGCGGCCGCGGATCACGGCCGGGCGCGCACCGACTTCCTCGGCCCAACGCAGCACGTGCTTGTACTCGTGCACCGACAGGAATTCGGCCGCGTTATAGAGCTCGCCGCGCACCATGCCGCCGTACCACGGCCAGATCGCCATGTCCGCGATCGTGTATGTGTCGCCGGCCACAAAGCGATGCTGCGCCAACTGGCGGTCCAGCACATCGAGCTGGCGCTTGGTCTCCATCGCGTAGCGGTTGATCGGATACTCCAGCTTCTCCGGCGCGTAGGCGTAGAAGTGCCCGAAGCCGCCGCCGACGAAGGGCGCGGAACCCATCTGCCAGAACAGCCAGTTCAGCGTCTCGGTGCGCGCGCGGATCTCGGTAGGCAGGAAGGCGCCGAACCTGTCAGCGAGGTAGACGAGGATCGAGCCCGACTCGAACACGCGCAGCGGCGCGGCGCCGCTATGGTCGACCAGCGCCGGGATCTTCGAATTCGGATTGGCCTCGACGAAGCCGCTGGAGAACTGCGCGCCCTCGTTGATCTTGATGAGCCACGCATCGTACTCCGCGCCGGCGTGGCCGAGCGCGAGCAGTTCTTCGAGCATGATGGTGACCTTGACGCCGTTCGGCGTGGCCAGCGAATACAGCTGCAGCGGATGCTTGCCGACCGGGAGTGCCTGCTCGTGGGTCGGCCCGGCGACCGGGCGGTTGATGTTGGCGAACTGGCCGCCGGATTCGGCCGGCACCCAGACGGCTGGCGGTACGTACTTGCCTTGATCGGACATCGATTTCTCTCCTTGCTTGCGAAGTCGGCCTATTCTATCCGGCGGCCGCGCGGGCCGCTGGCAAGGGTGCAAGGAAAGGACCGCGGATCAAACAGCCGTTGCGGGCGCGGTGTAGGACTCGATCCAGCCGGGCAGCTGCTGCGCCGGCATCGGCCGTGCGATGCGGTAGCCCTGACCGATGTCGCAGCCGTGCTTGAGCAGCCAGTCCATCTCGGCCGGCGTCTCGACGCCTTCCGCCACCACCGACAAGCCCAGCGCGTGGCCGAGCATGATGGTCGACTGGACGATCGCCGCGTTCTTCGGCGTGGCGTCGACCGCGGTGACGAAGCTGCGGTCGAGTTTGAGCTCGTTCACCGGCAGCGTCTTCAGGTAGGCCAGCGAGGCCTGGCCGACGCCGTAATCGTCGACCGACAGCTTGACGCCGAGCGCGGACAGCTCGGCCAGGTGTTCCATCGCCATCGAAGGATCTGCCATCAGCGCGCTTTCGGTGATCTCGAGGCACAGGCGGTGCGCCGGCACGCCGTGGCGCACCAGCAGGCAGCGCACGCGCTGGCTCAATTTCGGGTCGAGCAGGTCGAGCGCGGACAGGTTGGCCGAGACTACGATCTCAATGCCGATCGCCTGCCACTGCGCCAACTGGCGCACCACGGTCTCGATCACCCACGGCGTGATCTCGCGGATGAAACCGGTCTGCTCCGCGAAGGGAATGAAGCGCACCGGCGGGATCATGCCGCGGGTGGGATGCTGCCAGCGCAGCAGGGCTTCGGCGGCGACGATGCGGCCGCTCCTGAAATCGAGCTTGGGCTGGTAGAACAGCGTGAACTCGGCGCGCGCCATCGCGTCGCGCATGTCGCCGATCAGCGACAGCTGCTCGGGCGCGGGCTCGGCGCCGATATCGGCCGCGAAGGCGATGCCGCCGTGGCGCCGCTTCGCTTCCTGCATCGCCTGCTCGGCGCGGCGCAGCACGGTGCTGGCATCGCTGCCGTTCTGCGGATACAGCGCGATGCCGATGCAGGCGCTGACGTCGAGCCGCTGGCCATCGAGCGTGATCGGCGCCTGCAGGGTCGACACCAGCTGCTCGGCGAAGGCGCGCGCAGCGTCGGTGCCGGCATCGCGCAGCAGGAAGCCGAACTGGTCGCCCCACAGCCGCGCGACCATCCCCTGCGCCGGCACCAGCCCCTGCAGACGGCCGGCGATGGCGCGCAGCAGGCGGTCGCCGACCGGATGGCCGAGCGCGTTGTTGATCAGGGCGAAGCGGTCGATGTTGAGCACCACCACCGCGCCGCTGGCGTCTTCCGGCACCTGCGCGAAGGTCTCGGCGAAGCGGGTGCGGTTGGGCAGGTCGGTGAGCACGTCGACATACGCCAGGCGCGCGATGCGTTCCTCGCGGCTGGCGATCCCGTCGCGCATGTGGGCGAAGCTGGTGGCGAGCTGGCCGATCTCGTCGCCCGGCAGTGTCGGCAGGCGCTGGCCGTAGTCGCCCATCGCGATGCGGCGCGCGGCTGCGGACAGATCGTTGAGCGGGCGGACGATGCGGCGCGCCAGCATGGTGCTGCCGAAGGCGAACAGGATCGCGCCGGCGCCGAGCACCATCAGCAGCCGCGCCAGCAGCACGCTGAAGGGCGCCTGCACCTGCGCCACCGGCAGCTGCAGCAAAGCCTGGATGTCGCCGTCGAGCGGGACGCGCACGGTTTCGTAGCGCGCGCCATTGATTTCGATGGCGTCGCCGCCGTCCACCAGCACATGCTCGAACTGGGCGCGCTGCGCCGCCGGCACCGAGGTCGCCAGCAGCCCCGGCATCGGACCGCCGGCGCGCACTATGTGCACCGTCAGCCCGGACAGCGCGGCCAGGTCGGCGGCCCAGCGGTCGTCGGCGGCAAAGCCGATCGCGACCCAGGCGATGCGCTGCGGCGCCATGATCGGCACCAGCACCACCTGGTACAGCTGGCCATTGCGCATCTGGCGAAAGCCCGCGCTGCGGCCGGGCTGCTCGGCGCTGGCGATCAGGTCGGGAAAGGGAAAGGGATCGCCGGGCGCCACCGCGCGCTGGCTCGACGCGATCAGCTTGCCGTCGGTGCCCGCGACCTGCATGACTTGCGCGTGGATGCGGCGCGCGTGGTTTGCGATCACCGAGCGCACGGTGGGCTGGTCCTGGGTCGCGATCGCCTCGCGGAAGGCGAAGTCGCCGGACAGCACGGTGGCCGCGGTCTCCAGCTGGCGCTGGTTCTGTTCGAGCAGGCGCTTGAACACGTTGGCGCCGAGCGCCAGTTCGCGCCGCGCCTCGTTGTCGACGATGTGCTGGCTGCTGGTGCGCACCAGGGCCAGCACCAGCCCCATGACGAGCACCAGCAGGCCGGCGAACACGATCACGATGCGGCGCTGGAGCGATGTCGAGAACAGCTTAGTAATGGTCGGCATCCTCGGTATGCGGCTTGTGCTCGCGCGGCTTGACGTCCAGCGCGAGCCGAAGCGGCGCCGGCGAATCGGCTACCTCGATGTCGCGCACCGCCGGCTGCGCCTTCTGCAGCGGATGCCACAGGCGCAGGTGGTAGCGGCCGGGCGGCACATTGCGCAGCAGCGCGCGGCCGTCGGCGCCGGTCTTGGCGAACCAGGGCGTTTCCACCACCAGCACGTAGGCCTCCATCCAGTCGTGGATATTGCAGCCGATGACTACCGTGCCCGGCTTGTCGAACACGATCGGCTGGCCCGGTTTGCCGGCGTAGAGCTTGATCTCGAACTGCTTGGGCGGCGAGAAGGAATAGACGTGGTGGCGGATGGTGTCGTTGTTGGGGAAGTCGATCGCGGTCCCGGCCTGCACCACCGTCAGGTAGGGAATGAACTCGCGTCCGCGTTGCTCGATCGATGCGGTGGGGCGCCCTCGCAGCGCCACCGGCGCCAGCGGTTCGAGCACGACGGCGGCATCGGCCACCGCCTGCCCGGCGGGATTTAGGACCAGCGCTTCCAGCGTGGCGGCGCCGGCGCCGCATGACAGCGCCAGCGCGGCCGCGGCCAGCAGCGTGCGGACGCCGCGCTTCATTTCTCGATCTGGAGGGCCGGTGCGATCTGCCAGATTTCGGTATCCAGCTCGCCGTCGCGGTAGGTCAGCACATGCCAGACTTTCACCGGCACCGCGCCTTCGTAGGCGGCCTTGGCTTCGATCGAGGCGCCGGTCTTGTTGGCGAAGGCGTTGAGGGCGCCGCGCTGTACCGGACGCGGTTGGCCCTTGTTCGCGCCTATCCATTTTTCCCACAGCGCGCGGATCTGCGCCTTGCCGCGGTAGCGTCCTTCGAGCGGACCGCCGACCCAGTCGAGGTAGGCGTCTTCGGCGTAATCGCGCATCAGACCCTCGAGATCGCCGGCGGCGACCGCGTCGAGGTGGGCGCGGGCCTTGGCTTCATCGATCGGACCGGCGAGGGCCGGGCCGGACAGGCACAACGGCAGAATAGCCAGCGCGAGCAGTGCACCCAGTCTTGCTTTATTCATCCGACAGTCTCCATGTTCCGTTCCGCCACGTGGCGCAAACTAATAATACACGGAAACAATAGCTGCAAAGAAAGCATCTTTGAGGAATGTCGCGCGCAGGCGAAAAAAGAAAACGGCAGGCCGCAGCCCGCCGTCATTACAGCCCGGCGTTGGCGCCGGACCGTGTCGAGACAATCACTGCAGCGGCAGGTCCCACACCCCGCGGCCGTAGGTCGAGGCGCGCAGGAAGCTGCCGTTGGCCGGCATGTAGAGGTCGCTCACTTCCACGGTCGGCAGGCCGGCGCCGAACTGGCTCCAGTTGGCGCCGCCGTCGGTGGTGCGGTACACGCCGAGCCAGGTGGCGGCGTACACGGTGTTGCCGGAAGCATCGTTCGGCGCCACCAGCAGCTTCTGGATCGGCACGTTCGGCAAGCCATGGCTGGCGGCGGCCCAGTGCACTCCGCCGTCGGTCGACTTGACCACCCACACGGCCTGGCCGAGCGGGTTCTCGGAGCCGACGTACAGCACCTGGTTGTTGGCGTAGGCGATGGTGCTGTTGTAGCCCGCGTGGCCCGGCACCAGGGTGCTGCGCAGCGCCCAGTTGAGGCCACCGTTGTTGGTGATGAGGATCCTGCCGCCTGTCGACACCGCCGCCACGTGGTTCAGGTCGACCGGGCTGACCGCCACGCTGTGCGATGCGCCACGCACATAGGTGAAGGCGGTGCTGCCGTCGAAAATCGGCGTCCACGAGGCGCCGGCGTTGTCGGTGCGGTAGACCTTGCTGGCGGTGTTGGTGAAGTACACGTTGCCGCTCGGGTCGGCCCCGGCGGTCGGGGTCGCGATCGGGGTCACGAAGTAGGCGTTGCAGGCGTTGATGCCGTTGTAGGAACAGGTGTTGCCGTCCCAGGCCGGGTCGTTCCATTTGCTCTGCTGCTTCGGATCCTTCTGCGAGTAGTAGATGTAGCCATAGACATAGCTGCCCAGCGCCGTGATGTTGCTGAGGTTCTGGCTGTAACCGACCCCGAAGCCGTCGCCTCCGTAGCTCTGGTTGAACGTGCTGGTGTTGCTGAAGCGGATGCGGGTGCCGTTGTCCTGCAGGCCGACCAGCACGGTCTTCGGATCCGAGCCGGGCGTTGCCATCGAATAGATCAGGTGGTCGACCAGGCCGACGTTCTTCTGGTCGGTCCACGTCGCGCCCTCGTCATAGCTGACGAACAGGCCGCCGTCGGTGCCGAACATCACGCGCTTCTTGCCGCCGGCGGTGGACACCGCGGCCGTGTGGTGGTCGGCGTGGGCGTAGGGCAGGCCGAACTGGGCCAGCCAGTTGGTCAGCAGGCGCCAGGTCTGGCCGCCGTCGGTGGTCTTGCCGGTGTTCAGCTGGCCGCCGAGGTAGACCGTGTTGCGGCTGGCGTCGGCCGGATCGACCACGATCATGTGGTTGTAGAAGGCTTGCCCGCCCATCAGTTCCATGGTCGGGTTCTCTTCGTTCGGGTTTCCCGGCGCCTTCGAGTTCAGTCCCAGCGCGGTCCAGCTGGCGCCGCTGTCGCCGGAGCGGTACAGGTCCTTCTGGTCGCAGGTGGTGTCGCAGGAGTTGGCCACGTAGGCATACACCACCGCGTCGCCGGGCGCGCCGACGGCGAGGGTAATGCGGCCGGCGCCGGCGGTCATGTTGGGTACCGCGAGCGCGGTCCAGGTCACGCCGTCGGCCGAGCTGTAGATCGTGGCCGGGCTGTAGTACTTGCTGGTGGCGACTGCGGCCAGCCAGCCGGTGCGGGTGCGTACCAGGCTCCAGGCGGTGCCGCCGTTGAGCACCTGGCTGTAAGTATTGCCGCCGTCGTTGGAACGGTAGACACCAGTGTCGGTGCCCACCATCACGATATCGCTGGCGCCGCGGGTGTCCACCTTCACGTCAAGCACCATGCCCGAGGTGCCGAGGAAGGTAAACGGCGACCAGCTATTGCCGCCGTCGGTGGTCTTGAGCATGGCGCCGCCGACGATCGGGATGCCGTCGAAGGGATCGCCGGTACCGTAGTAGAGGGTGTTTGGGTCCTTGCCCATCGCCGCCGCGCCGCCGCTGGTGGTGATGGCCTTGTCGGTGATCGGGCTCCAGCTCGGGTAGGGCGATTCGAAATTGCTGGTCTTCCAGATGCCGCCCGAGGACGACAGCACATAGACCGTGTTCGGGTCGCTCGGGTGCGGCATGATGCTGCGCAGGCGGCCGCTGTCGGTCACCGACAGCTTGATGCCGTTCTGGGTCTTGGTGGCGCGGGTCGGGCCGACCGACTGCCACACCGGCACGCCGGCCGGGGCCGCGGCGCCCGGGGCCAGCTGCGGGTAGGTATTGCGCTGGTTATAGAATTCGGCGGCCATGCGGCGCGAGAAGTCCGCCGGCAAGCTTTCACCATAGCGCGCCTTCAGCCATTCCAGGCGCCCCATCACGGTCGGGCGGTCTTCCTCGCCCTGGCCCGCCGCCGAGAAGCTCATGTAATCCTGCTTGCTCTTGTAGCCGCTATCGTCAGTGGTCGACTGCGCATGGGCGACTGAAAAGACACTGGCGGCGGCAAACATCGCGCCCAGCCAGCCTGCTGCACGTATCAAAGCCATAATATTCCTCGTGAGAATGTGGTTGTCGTTGTCCCGCAGACAAGGATGGGGCTGATGTTTGCGTGCCGAAAAGACTACTTTTTTCGACAAGAAATGTCATGCACTTTTTCAATTGTGCGCAGGAAAACTTCCCGGCTTGCGGCGCACCGGCAATGCGGCAAAGTGTGCACCTGCCGGGCTCGACCATGGCTGCGCCCGCGCAAGGCTACATGCAGGATGGATAGGCGGATGTAAGGATAGGCAAGCGAAAACTTTTGCCGCATAGTGTGGGATTTGCGCGATGGTTCGTCGCGAAACGATTGTAATTACGCGCACTTGGCGCAGGTCATGTGTCCGGTCGCCACCGTTCCCCGGTTTGGAGTTTGACAATGTTGCTTGGCCTGGTCCGCGTCGCGCTGCGGCGACCCTACACTTTTGTCGTGCTGGCGCTCGCGCTGCTCATCCTCGGGCCGCTGGCGGCGATGCGCACGCCGACCGACATCTTTCCTGAGATTAAGATGCCCGTGATCGCGGTGGCCTGGCAGTACACCGGCCTGCCGCCGGACCAGATGTCGGGCCGGGTGTCGACCCTGTTCCAGCGCAGCCTGACGACCACCGTCAACAATATCGAGCACATCGAGTCGAACACCTACAGCGGCATCAGCATCGTCAAGATCTTCTTCCAGCCGAACGTGGACATCTCGGTGGCCAACGCCCAGGTGACCGCGATCGCGCAGGTGGCGGTGAAGCAGATGCCGGCCGGGATCACGCCGCCGCTGATCCTGAACTACAACGCGGCGACCGTGCCGATCCTGCAGCTCGCCCTGTCCGGCAAGGGCCTGTCGGAGCAGAACCTGTTCGACCTCGGCATGAACACCTTGCGCACGCCGCTGGTGACGGTGCCGGGCGCCGCGATCCCGCTGCCGTACGGCGGCAAGCAGCGCCAGGTGCAGATCGACCTCAAGCCAGACGCGCTGCAGGCGCGCGGCCTGTCGGCGCAGGACGTGGCCGCCGCGCTGGCCGCGCAGAACGTGCTGACCCCGGTCGGCAACGAGAAGATCGGCGACTACGAATACACCATCCAGCTGAACAGCGCGCCGTCGGCGATCGACGACCTCGCGCGGCTGCCGGTGAAGGCGGTCAACGGCGGCACCATCTACCTGGCCGACGTCGCCGACGTCCACGACGGCAATGCGCCGCAGACCAATATCGTGCACGTTGACGGCGGCCGCTCGGTGCTGATGTCGGTGCTGAAGAACGGCTCGGCTTCGACCCTGGCCATCGTCGACGGTGTGCGCGCCAAGCTGGCTGCCATGAAGGCCGCGCTGCCGGAGGCGCTGAAGGTGGTGCCGATCAACGACCAGTCCGTGTTCGTGCGCGCGGCGATCCGCGGGGTGGCACTGGAAGGGGCGATCGCGGCCTGCCTGACCAGCGTGATGATCCTGCTGTTCCTCGGCAGCTGGCGCTCGACCGTCATCATCGCGGTATCGATCCCGCTGTCGATCCTCGGCTCGATCATCGCGCTGGCGGCCTTCGGCGAGACGCTCAACCTGATGACCCTCGGCGGCCTCGCGCTCGCCGTCGGCATCCTGGTGGACGACGCCACCGTCACCATCGAGAACATCAACTGGCACCTCGAACACGGCAAGGACGTGGAATCGTCCATCATCGACGGCGCCCAGCAGATCGTGACGCCGGCGCTGGTGTCGCTGCTGTGTATCTGCATCGTGTTCATCCCCATGTTCTTCCTCGAAGGCGTGGCGCGCTTCCTGTTCGTGCCGATGGCCGAAGCGGTGATCTTCGCGTTGGTGTGCTCGTTCATCCTGTCGCGCACGCTGGTGCCGACCATGGCCAACCACCTGCTGCGCGCGCATTCCCGGCACGGCCACGCGGCGCCCACCAATGCGCTGCAGCGCTTCCAGCGCGGCTTCGAGGCCCGCTTCGAGCGGCTGCGCCACGGCTACCGCCACGTGCTGGAGCGTGCCGTCACCCATCGCAAGCCGTTCGTGATCGGCTTCCTCGCCGTGGTCGCCCTGTCGTTCGCGCTGGTGCCTTTCTTGGGCAGTAACTTCTTCCCCGCGGTGGATTCCGGCCAGGTGCTGATGCATGCGAGGGTGCCGGTCGGCACGCGGGTCGAGGAGACCGCGGTGCGCTTCGCAAGGATCGAGCAGGCGATCCGCCGCGTGATCCCGGGCAGCCAGATCGAAACCATGGTCGACAATATCGGCCTGCCGCCCAGCTCCATCAACCTCACCTACAACAACACCGGCGTGATGGGCACACAGGACGGCGACTTCCAGATCGCGCTCAAGGAAGGCCACGCGCCGACCGCGAACTACGTGCGCCAGCTGCGCGACGTGCTGCCGCGCGAGTTCCCGGATACGACGTTCTCCTTCCCGCCGGCCGACATCGTCAGCCAGATCCTCAACTTCGGTTCGCCCGCGCCGATCGACGTGCAGGTGCGCGGCCGCGACATCGACGCCAACTTCGGCTACGCCCAGCAGCTGCTCAAGCGGATCCGCGCGATTCCCGGCGTGGCGGATGCACGTATCCAGCAATCGAACCGTGCGCCGGTGTTTAATGTCGACGTCGACCGCACCCAGGCGCAGCAGCTCGGCCTGACCACCAAGGACGTGGCCAACAGCATGGTGGTGAACCTGGCCGGCAGCAGCCAGGTCGCGCCGACCTACTGGCTCAATCCGGCCAACGGCGTCAGCTACCCGATCGTGATGCAGACCCCGCAGCCGCAGCTCGATTCGCTGGCGGCGCTGTCCAATCTCCCGGTCGGCAACGGCGCCAGCGCCAACGCGGCCACGCTGGGCGGTCTGGCCCGCATCCAGCGCGGCAGCGGCAGCGCGCTGGTCAGCCAGTACGACGTGCAGCCGATGGTGCAGATCCACGCCACCACCCAGGGCCGCGACCTGGGCAGCGTCGCCGCCGAGATCCGCACGGTGCTGGCCGATACCAAGGCCGACGTGCCGAAAGGCGCATCGGTCGAGATGCTGGGCCAGGTGCGCACCATGGAGCGCGCCTTCTCCGGGCTGTTGTGGGGGCTGCTCGGCGCGGTCGGCCTGATCTACCTGCTCATCGTCGTCAACTTCCAGTCCTGGAGCGACCCGGCGGTGATCGTGTCGGCGCTGCCGGCCGCGCTGGCGGGCATCGTGTGGATGCTGTTCGCTACCCACACCACGCTGTCGGTCCCGGCCCTGACCGGCGCCATCATGTGCATGGGCGTGGCCACCGCCAACAGCGTGCTGGTGATCAGCTTCGCGCGCGAGCGCCTCGCGGAGCTGGGCGACGCCGCCGCGGCCGCACTGGAAGCCGGCTTCGTGCGCTTCCGCCCGGTTCTGATGACGGCGCTGGCCATGATCATCGGTATGCTGCCGATGGCGCTTGGCCTGGGTGAGGGCGGCGAACAGAACGCCCCGCTGGGCCGCGCCGTGATCGGCGGCCTGCTGTTCTCCACCATCGCCACGCTGGTGTTCGTCCCCGTCGTGTTCAGCATCGTCCACGGCCGCCGCGCGCGCAAAGCCGCCGCCGGCCCGCAACCCCATTCCGGAGTACCCGTCCATGCCAACTAAGTCTTCCCGCCCGCTGCTGGCCGCCGGCGCAATCGCCGTCGCGGCCGCCGCCATCGTCATCGGCGGCCTGGCGACCCGCCATTCGCAGGCCGAACAACTCAAGCAGGACGCCGGCGAGCGCGCGGTGCCGACCGTGAGCCTGGTGGCGCCGCAGGATGCCGGCGGCGCGCCGCTGGTGCTGCCGGCCCGGATCGAGGCCTGGTCGCGGGCGCCGATCTACGCCCGCGTCAGCGGCTACTTGCAGAAGTGGACCGTGGACATCGGCGCGCCGGTCAAGGCCGGCCAGCTGCTGGCCCAGATCGACACGCCGGACCTGGACCAGGACCTGCGCGGCGCCCAAGCCCAGTTGGCGACCGCGCGGACCGGGCTGACGCTGGCCGAGAACACCGCCAAGCGCTGGCAGTCGCTGGTGGCGTCGCAGGCAGTGTCGAAGCAGGAAGCGGACGAGAAGCAGAACGATTACCAGTCCAGGCAATCGAACGTGACGGCGCTGCAGGCTACGGTCGACCGCCAGCTGGCGCTCAAGCGCTACACGCGGCTGGTGGCTCCGTTCGACGGCGTGGTCACGGCGCGCAATACCGACGTCGGCGCGCTGGTCAGCGTGGGCGGGGCCGCGGGCAGCGAGCTGTTCGTGGTGTCGGACCTGCGCCGCCTGCGCGTCTACGTGCGCGTGCCGCAACTGCAGGTGGCGCTGATCAAGCGCGGCAGCGTTGCCGAGTTGTCGGTGCCCGAGCGTGCCGGCCGCAGCTACAAGGCGACGGTGGAATCGCTGTCGCAGGCGATCGACGCCGGGTCGGGCGCGATGCTGGTCCAGCTGGCGGTGGACAACAAAGCCGGCGAACTGCTGCCGGGCGGCTTCGCCACCGTGCGCTTCGCCCTGCCAGCGCCGAAGGACGCGGTGATCGTGCCGCCGGGCGCGCTGATCGTCGGGAAGGGCGGCACCCGCGTGGCGACCGTCGATGCGGGCAACCACGTGCACATCCGTCCGGTCAGCGTCGGGCGCGACCTTGGCAGCGCGGTCGAACTGGCGAGCGGCGTCACGCGCGCCGACCGCATCATCGACAGCCCGCCGGATGGCATCGCCGAGGGCGACTTGGTGCGGGTGGCGGCAGGAAGCAAAGGCGCGTAGGCTGTCGAATCGCCGAACAAAGAGATACCTTCGTTCCCGCGTCCGCGGGAACGACGTTATTGTTAATGCACGCTCAGTAGCGGATCTCGGTCCCGGCCAGCGCGTCTCGCCAATCGCTGATGATCTGGCGGTAGGCGATGCCTACCTTGCGGATGCGCCGCTGCATGTCATACAGTCCGCTGGTGTTGACCTGCCCGCGCCGTTCGCGCAGGTCGATGTCCCAGTCCGCCTGGTCGGTCAGGCTGTACCAGGTGAAGCCGACCATTGGATAGCCTTCCAGCCGCAGGCGCAGCACGCTGCCCCATTGCCGTTCCAGCCATTCGGCCGCATTCAGGATCTGGAACTGGTTGGTCTCGCTGTGCATGATCGGCAGGCGGAAGCGTTCGTAGTACTGGCGCGCGAGGCCGTAGTAGCCGAGCACATGGCAGCGGTGGGTGTCGCCGTCCGGGGTTACGCGCATCTCGCTGGTCTGGTAGTAGTCGGTGCCCATGATGCAGCGCGGCCGGATCGAGCGGTTCATGAAATAGTCGAATTTCGCCATCGGCACGCCGTTCTCCAGCATATAGCGCAGGATGCGGCCGGAGGGCGCATGGCTGTAGTTCAGGTCGAGCGACAGGAAGCGGCGCTCGTTCAGGTGCGCCGTATGGGTAAGCGCGTCCGGATTGGCCGGGTGGTAGTAGCGCGTCGATTCGCTTTGCACGAACCAGGCGTCGCGCACTTTCAGGATCGCTTCGCTGGCGCGCACATTCGCTTCGACCGCGTTGACCAGCGCCGTCAGGAAGGCGGCATCCGTGCATAGCTGCTCGTTCCAGTAGCCCTTCAGCGCCGAGTACTCGGCCGTGATCAGCATTTCGTTCACCGGCGTGTATAGCCACACCCATGGGTAGCGCCGCGCGAAGGCCTCGGCGTACTCGGCAAAGTAGCGCGGGAAGTCGGGGTTCTGGAAAGTGCCGAGCCAGTCCGGCAGGCTGAAATGGCACAGGTCCGCGATCGGTACGATGCCCAGCCGGTGCAGCTCGGCGAAGGCTTCGTCGGCGAACGACCAGTCGTACTGCCCGGGTGCGAGATGGGTGCGGTAGTAGGGCACGCCGTAGCGCAGGCAGTGCAGGCCCAGCTCGCGCACCAGGCGGAAGTCGTCGCGCCACAGCTGGTAATGGCCCGACGCGGCCATCTCGTCGATGCGCAGTCGCCTGCCGTCCGGCCCGGTGATGGTCGGCGCGCTGTTCTCGATGCCGGTGCAGAAGGTGAACGAGCGCGCCAGCTTGCTAGCCGCGATTGGCGGCTGGGTGACAGTGTCCGACTGGGTGCTCATCGCTGGGAAGCCGAAGCAGATGTGAATGAATTCAGACACGGCGGCGCGGGCGTAGTTCGGGTACACTCGCAGCTTTTCTGCGGATGGGAATGACGATGTCGCGAGCGTGTGAGCTGCGGACGTGTGCATTGGAATGGCTTGTCGAGACCGCGCCAGAGGCCAAGGCCGCCGGCGTCCTGGCGCTGGCTGCCGCGTCGCTGTCCGGCGATACGACGCTCGACTGCGCGCTCGAGCTGAAGACGTCGGCCACGATTCCGGGCCGTCCGCCGCAGCCGGAGCTGGTCCCGCCGCGCCTGGTCGGCCGCCGCTCGATGGTGACGGTCGAAGGCCGCGCGATGCTGATCCACGCGCTGGCCCATATCGAGTTCAACGCGATGAACCTGGCGCTGGATGCGATCTGGCGGTTCGCCGGCATGCCGCCCGACTACTACACCGACTGGCTGCGCGTGGCGAAGGAAGAGGCCGAGCATTTCTCGATGCTGGAGGCGCACCTGCGCTCGCTCGGCAGCCGCTACGGCGACTTCCCGGCGCACGACAGCCTGTGGGAGATGGCCGAGAAAACGCGCGGCGACGTGCTGGCGCGGATGGCGCTGGTGCCGCGCACGCTGGAAGCGCGCGGGCTGGATGCGACACCGGGCGTGCGCGCCAAGCTGGCGCAGGCCGGCGACATGGCTGCTGCCGGGATCCTCGACATCATCCTGCGCGAAGAGGTTGGCCACGTCGAGATCGGCAACCGCTGGTATGGCTACCTGTGCGCGCAGCGCGGCGTCGATCCGCGCGCGACCTACGCCGAGCTGGCGACTTTTCACAAGGCGCCGGTGCTCAAGGGCCCGTTCAACATCGAGGCGCGCCGCCGCGCGGGCTTCACCGAAACGGAGCTGGCCGATCTTGGCTGATCCGGTGCACAGCCGGCCGCCGCTGCCTTAAACTGGCGCCATGGACGAACCCGCAGGACAACAAGGCTTTCTGCTGACCCGGCATTGGCGCGATACCGATGCCGGCGTCGAGGTCGATTTCTGGCTCGCGACCGACGACGGTGCGCGCCGCGTGCGCCTGGCCGCGCAGCCTTGCGTGGCCTTCGTCCCGGCCGAACTTGGCGATAGCGTCAGGCTGGTGCTCGAACGCGAACGCGGCTGGGAGCTGCGGCCGCTGGCGCTGACCGATTTCAGCCACCGCCCGGTGCTCGGGCTGTACTGCAGCCGCTACCGCCACCTGCTCAAACTGGAAAAGCGCCTGCGCCAGCATGGCATCGACATTTACGAGGCCGACATCCGCCCGCCGGAGCGCTACCTGATGGAGCGCTTCATTACCGCCCCGGTGCAGTTCGCCGGCAGCGTGGAGAGCGACCAGCGCCTGCTTGCCGAAGGCCTGCTGCGTCCGGCGAACGGCTACCGTCCCAAGCTACGCACCGTGTCGCTGGATATCGAGACCACCATGTCCGGCGAGCTGTATTCGATTGCGCTGGAAGGCTGCGGCCAGCGCCAGGTCTACATGCTCGGGCCGCCGAACGGCGACCCATCCGCATGCGATTTCGCGCTCGACTACTGTGACAGCCGCGCTGCGCTGCTGGACCGGCTGGAAGAGTGGATCGCGCGCCACGACCCCGACGCGATCATCGGCTGGAACCTGGTGCAGTTCGATATGCGCGTGCTGCAGCAGCATGCCGAACGCTTCCAACGGCCGCTGCGCCTGGGCCGTGACGGCAGCGCGATCGAATGGCGCGAGCACGGCATGAAGCAGGAGCACTACTTCATCTCGATCGCGGGCCGGCTGGTCATCGATGGCATCGAGGCGCTGCGCTCGGCGACCTGGAGCTTCCCCTCGTTCAGCCTGGAGAGCGTGGCGCAGACCCTGCTCGGCGAAGGCAAGGACATCGACAATCCCTACGACCGCATGGACGCGATCGACCGCATGTTCGCCGAGGACAAGCCGGCGCTGGCGCGCTACAACCTCAAGGACTGCGAACTGGTCACGCGTATCTTCGCCAAAACCGGCTTGCTCGACTTCCTGCTGGAGCGCGCCAGCGTGACCGGGTTGGCGGCGGATCGCAGCGGCGGCTCGGTGGCGGCGTTCGAGCACCTGTACATGCCGGTGATGCACCGCCAGGGTTATGTGGCGCCCAACATCGGCGACGTGGTGGGCGGCGACAGTCCGGGCGGCTTTGTCATGGATTCGCGCTCCGGCCTGTACGACTCGGTGCTGGTCCTCGACTACAAAAGCCTTTACCCGTCGATTATCCGCACCTTCCTGATCGACCCGGTGGGACTGGTCGCAGGGCTGCGGGAAGATGAGGCGGAAACCGTGCCGGGCTTCCTCGGGGCGCGCTTTTCGCGCACCAGACACTGCCTGCCCGATATCGTGCGGCGCGTGTGGGAGGGGCGCGACGCGGCCAAGCGCGAGCGCAACCAGCACCTGTCGCAGGCGCTCAAGATCATCATGAACTCCTTCTACGGCGTGCTGGGATCGAGCGGCTGCCGCTTCTTCGACCCGCGGCTGGCTTCGTCGATCACGATGCGCGGCCACCAGATCATGCACCGCACGCGCGAGCTGATCGAGGAGCAGGGCTACCAGGTCATCTACGGAGACACCGATTCGACTTTTGTGTGGCTGGGCCGTGCGCATGCGGAAGAAGATGCCGCGCGCATCGGGCGCGCGCTGGTCGCCACGGTGAATGCGTGGTGGCGCACGCACCTGCACGAGGAGATGGGACTGGACTGCGCGCTTGAGCTGCAGTTCGAGCGCCACTTCACGCGCTTCCTGATGCCGACCGTGCGTGGTTCGGATGAAGGCAGCAAGAAGCGCTACGCGGGCCTGGTCACCACCGGCGACGGCGGCGTGGACGTGGTCTACAAAGGATTGGAGACGGTGCGCACCGACTGGACGCCGCTGGCGCAGCAGTTCCAGCAGGGGCTGTACATGAGGATCTTCAAGGGCGAGCCGCACGAGGATTATGTGCGCGATTACGTGGCGCGCACGCTGCGCGGCGAGTTCGACGAGCTGCTGGTGTACCGCAAGCGCCTGCGCCGCCCGCTGGAAGACTACCAGCGCAATGTGCCGCCGCACGTGCGCGCGGCGCGCATGGCGGACGAGCACCATCTCGGCCAGGGCCGGCCGGCGCAGTACCGCAACGGCGGCTGGATCCGCTACCTCGTCACCGTCAATGGCCCCGAACCGATGGAGACCCTGCGCTCCCCGATCGACTACGAACATTACCTGACGCGCCAGCTGGAACCGGTGGCGGACGCGATCCTGCCCTTCATCGGCGACAGCTTCGCGCGCCTGACCAGTCCACAGCAGACGCTGTTCTGAGCAAACCGGTGCGCGACATGGCCGCGCACATGGCGGATAATGGTTCGCATCATGGAGATCCAGTTCCTCGGCACCTCATCCGGCACACCCACCAAAGCGCGTAACGTCGCCGGCCTCGCGCTGCGCCCGCCGGAGTCGAGCCACTGGTATCTGGTCGACTGCGGCGAAGGTACCCAGCACCGCATCCTGCATACCAGCTTTTCGCTGCACGGCCTGCGCGGCATCTTCATTACCCACATCCACGGCGACCATTGCTACGGGCTTCCCGGCCTGCTGGCCAGCGCGGGCCTGCTTAACCGCAGCGCGCCGCTGCTGATCGCCGGACCGCCGGAAGTGCGCGCCTATGTGGAATGCGTGATGGCGACAACGGCCCTGGGCCTGCCCTACGATCTGGATTTCGTCGAAGTGGAGGATGGCGCGCACATCGACTGGCTGCCGGACGTCGTCGTTGGCGCGGTGGCGCTGTCGCACCGCGTGCCTTCATACGCCTATACATTCGAGGAAAAGTCGGTCGAGCGCAAGCTGGATGCGGCCCGGCTTGCGCGTGATGGCGTGCCTGCCGGCCCGGTGTGGGGGCAGCTCCAGCGTGGGGAAGGCGCGAACCTGCCAGACGGGCGCGTGTTGCGTGCGGAGGACTACCTTCTGGCGTCGCGCAAGCCGCGCAAGATCATCGTCGGCGGCGACAACGATACCCCGCAGCTGCTGGCCCAAGTGGCGCAAGGCGCGGACGTGCTGGTGCACGAGGCTACCTACACCGAGGAAGTGCTGCTGAAGATCGGACCGGAACCGCAGCACAGTTCCGCAAAAATGGTGGCGTACTTCGCCCAGGAAGCCCAGGTCCCGAACCTGGTGCTGACCCATTTCAGTCCACGCTATCACCAGTCGATTGCCGAGGTCGAGGCGGAAGCGCGTGTGGAGTACGGCGGCCGCCTGTTCCTGGCGAGCGATCTCGATCGCTACATTCTGGACCGCGAAGGCGTGCTGGCACGGATCGCGCCAGCCGCCTGAACGGTGTTACTGGACGCGGCGCACCTTGGCCGAGTTGTTGGTGCCCTCGACGTGCAGGAACATCGTGCCGAACACATTGCGCTCGATACGCGCTTTCGGATTCTGCATCGGCGTGAGGACGGCGTCGCTGCCGTCGACGATGCGCCATACCTGGCCATTGGCCAGTTTGATGCGCGAGTTCGGACCCCATCCGTCGAACGTGCCGACGATGGTGCTCTCGATCGACTTCGGCTCATCTTCCGTCTTCTTTTTCACCTGCTCGATGCCGAAGTTCTGTTCGGCGGTCGTGGCGGCGGTCGGCGCAGCGTTCGCGGCAACGGGCGCCGCTGCCGGCGCGGCGCTGGCGACCGGGTTGCCGGCGGTAAGCGGAATCGCATCGTAGCAGCGCAGGCGCGCGGAAGCCTCGCCGAGCGCACGGCACTTCTGGAGTGCGGCGTCGTCGGCAATGGCGGTGCCGGAAACGAGCAGGATCGACAGCAGGGGCAGGAGTTTTTTCATCGTGGTCCGGAAAGCGGATTTAAACGGGGACGATTATATCGGCTTTCCGGGGCCGGTCAGGACAGCCGGCCGTGGACCAGGAAGGCCCAGGCGACGGTGATGATGATCACCCCGGTCAGGCTGACGCAGGACCAGGTGAAGAACCATGCGGACAGCACCTGCGCCTGCAGGCCTCGCTCGAACAGGAAGCCGAGGCCGAAGTCGAAGGCCGTGAGGAAGGACCAGCGGCGCAGGTAGACCGGCAGGTAGCGGCTCATGCGCCGGTTGTGCTGGCGGGCGGCGTGGCGTTCGATGCGGTTGCGCGCGGCGTGGACGTCGGCGAACAGCCAGTCGAAGAACAGGAATCGGTACAGCAGGCGCCGGAACGGCATCTGTTCGGTGGCGCTGGAAGGCTGGTCGGGTTTGATTGGCGGTGCTTGCATTGGTGCGCTCCAAAATGGCAGGGCTTGGGATCAATACTATGCCGAAGCCGCTTTACGCACCGGCTTTTGCCACGCAATCGTGCGCACTGCTGACTCAGCTCAAAGTGCAGATGATGAGTTCGGGATCGGCGTTGATCCGCAGCGGCAGCGCGCTGCAGCCGACACCGCGGCTGACGAGCAGCGGACCGTGTGCGAAATCGAACCTGCCGCGGCAGTGATGGCGCGACAGCGGCCCGCGCGGGCGCACCAGCGGTGTGCCGCCGGCGAAGGCGATCTGGCCGCCGTGCGTGTGGCCTGCCAGGCCGACGTCGAAGCGCTCGTCGGTCAGGTGCCACATGCCATCGGGAGAATGCATGAGGTAGATCCTCACCCCGGCCGCGCCCTCGAAGGTGTCGCGTGGGGACGGTTGGCCGGTCCAGGGATCGTCGATGCCGCAGATGCTGACGTTGTCGAACGGCGCCGGCAGGCGCTGGTTGCGGTTCACCAGCACCTGCACGCCGGCGCGGCGCAACTGGGCCTCGATGCCGCCGCGGCCGTGCCAGATGTCGTGGTTGCCGATCACGGCGTAGCTGCCCAGCGGCGCCTTCGCCGCAATGTGGAACAGGCGGGCCAGCCCGGCGACATGTTGACCGCCCAGCGACACGTAGTCGCCGCCCAGCAGGACCACGTCCGGCTGCTCCTTTTCGATCAGGCGCGCCAGTTCGTCGAACAGTGCGGCATGGGTGGTCGGTCCGGCGTGCAGATCCGATGCGAACGCGATCACGAGCGGCCTGGGTAGCCGCTTTTCGGGAGCAAGGGCGATGTCGTGGCGGGTGACAGCCAGCCGGCCGTGCAGGCCGCGCCGGTAGCTCCACGCCGCGACCCTGCCTTTCAACAGCAGCGTGTCGAGCAGGCGTTCGATACGGTAGCGAACCGGCCTTGCGCGCTTTTGTTCGAGTTCAGTCATCTGTCCTGTCGATTCAGCAGGCGTGCACTTTACCGCAGCCGCGCAGCATGGCCGCGCACCGCTGGCGCCTAGGCCAGCCTGAAGCTGCCGATGACCGCGTCGCGCCCGCCGCTGCTAGCAGTGTACTCGCCTGCCTCAAGATCGGCGGACAGCGTCACCTGGCCGGGCAGGGCGATGGGCGCCGTGAACCGGGACGAGATCGCGGCCACGCGCCGGCCGGCTGCGTGTTCCAGCGCCGCGCAGCATGCACCAACCGTGTGCATGCCGTGGATGATCGGCGTGCGCATGCCCATCAGCTTCGCCGTCCAGTGCGACAAATGGATCGGGTTCCAGTCGCCCGACACTGCTGCATAGCGGCGGCCCGCTGCGCTGTCCAGCTTCCAGCTTGCGATTGGGGCGGTGTGGGAGACTGGCGGAGGCGCGGACCTTGCTCCGCGCCGGCCGCGTACCGCCAGGTAGTCGCTGGCGCAGCTGAAGATGTCGCGTCCATCTTGCTGTCCCGTTGTGCGGAACAGGACGTGGATCGCGCCATTGGCCTGCGGTGGCGCGATGCTTGCACTGGTATGGAGCAGCATCGGCCGCGCCGGATCGAGTGCGTCGTGCGCGATGAGCTCGTTGGCCACGTGGATCATGCCGGGAATGCGGAACGGGAAGCCTGCGCCCAGCATCGACGCCAACTGGGCGCGTTGTGCAAGCAGGTAGTGGAAGGTCAGCGGCAACGCGTCCGCATCAAAGCCGATCAGCTGGCGGTAGCTTGCCAAGCTTTTCTGGTTGGTGGGGGATGCAAGATAGGTGGTGCTTGCGGGCCCGTCGACTGTGGTCGTGGCCCGCGCGCGCTTGAACAGGGCGCGCAGCAACAGCGGCCCGGGCGCGGGAAGGGGAGGTGGATGGTCCATCCTCCCATTGTAGTGAAGAATACCGCCTCAGCGGGAAGGCTTGTCCTCGCTTTCGCTGGCCTTGCCCGCTTGCTGCGAGCCGGACCCGCTGCCCTGGCGGCTGGCGTTCCCGCGTCCGCGATTGCCCAGTGCCGGCAGGTCGCCATGCTCGCCCAGGTCGGCATTCTGGCGGTTGCCCGAGTCCGACAGCGGCGGCATGCCGACGCTGCCGTCGTGCTTGCCGCTGTTCAGGTTGCCAGTCGTGCCGGTGGTGCCGGCCTGGCTGGTGCCAATGCCGCTCAACTCGTCGAACTCGCGGCCCTTGGTGCCTTTGCCCTTGTTCTCAGCCATCATCGTCTCCTTTCGGTGAAACAGGAAGACGATGTTAGGCCTGCCCGCCAGCGCTCCAATCAGAAAACGTAGACTGGTTGTGTAGGACTGCACTCACATGCTGTGGCGGCGCGATCAGTGCCCGTGCTGGCGCTCGTATTCGTCGGCTTCGGCCTTGGTCTTGTGGATGATGCCGTCCGGATGCTCGGGTGGCGTGTACAGGGTGTACAGGCGCATCGGCCGGTCGGCCGAGGTGTTGATCACGTTGTGTTCGGTGCCGGCCGGGATGACGACCGCTACGCCATCTTCAAGCGTGTGCTCTTCGCCGTCGAGGATCGCCACGCCCTGGCCCGCCTCGACGCGGATGAACTGGTCGTGTCCCTCATGGTGCTCCATGCCGATTTCCTCGCCCGGCTGCAAGGTCATGATGACCAGCTGGCTGCGTTTCGTGGTGTACAGCACCTCGCGGAAATTGTTGCCTTCGAGCGTTTTCTCTTCGATGTTGATGCTATAGCCGGACATGAGGGGCTCCAGTCGCTTGTTGATATCGCACGATTGTATAAGAGACAGCAGCGCCCCGCTTGCCGCGCCGGCAGCGCTGGCGCCAGTCCACGGCTTCGTGGTTTTCATGCATCGTGTATTGCATCAGCGCAACATGTTCTGTACGATGGGTTCATTACGCGTTCGTGCCTTGCCGGCTGGCCCTTCCTCGCACGGCGTCCATCCGCTCTTCGTTCATCCATGCTTAACCTGAGTCTGATGTTGGTGACGGCTGCATTTTCGGCCGTGATGCTGCTGGTTTTGTCCTCCTTGTCGCGCATCGGTGCCGAGGGCATCCGCGCGTGGTCGCAGGCGAACTGGATGGCGGTGGTCGCGCTGCCCCTGTTTGCTGCGCGCGGCTTCATTCCGGACCTGTTGTCGATCGAGCTGGCCAACACTGTCTACATGACGGCCATCACGATGATGCTGGTCGGTTTCCGACGCCACCTCGGGCAGGCGATTTCGGGACCTGCGCTACTGAGCTGCATCGGGCTGGCGCTGGCCACGCTGATGGTGTTCCACTACGGCGTCGATTCCTTCCACCTGCGCGTGGTCGACATGTCGCTGTACCACGGCGGCGTGTGCCTGGCCCTCGGCCTGTCGGTGCGCGGCGCCTTGCCGGATGCGCCGCAGCGCTACCCCTATCGATTTACCGCCATCACCGCGTTCTACCTGGCCTTCGGGCACGGCGTGCGGGGCCTGGTGTCGCTGGCACAGGCCGCCGACATCCCGGTCTTCTTCGATGTGACGACGTGGAACGTGATCTTCTTCTCGCTCGGGACAATTACGATGCCGTCGCTGACGCTCGGCGCGGTGATGATGGCGAACGCCGGGATCATCGCCAAGACCAGCTACGCCGCCGACCATGATTACCTCACCGGCGCCTGGTCGCGCCGCGCCTTCTTCGAGCTGGCCGAACGTGAGCGGGCGCGTACGCTGCGCGCCGGCTCCGACCTGTCGGTGCTGCTGTTCGACGTCGACCACTTCAAGCGGATCAACGACAAGCTGGGCCATGCGGTGGGCGACCATGTGCTGGTCGATATCGTGCGCCGCACGGAGCAGCTTGTACGCCAGGTGGACTATTGCGCGCGGCTGGGTGGCGAGGAGTTCGCGGTGCTGCTGCCGGATTCAAATATCGCCACTTCCATCGTCGTGGCCGAACGCCTGCGTGAGGCGCTCGACCGTTCGATGCGGATCCCGGGCTCGGACGAGGAGCTGGCCTACACCGTCAGCATCGGCATCGCCTGCCTGGAGCCGAACGAAACCATCACGGCGCTGCTGCGCCGCGCGGACCGGGCGCTGTATGTGGCCAAGGCTGCCGGCCGCAACAAGGCGATCCGCGCGTTGGCCACTCACGAAGCGGAAAAGGCGGACGGCGCCGCTCCGGCCGCAAACCAGGCCCTATCGGCTGACAATCAGCTTTAGGCCGAGTGCGACGAAGATTCCGCCGGCCACGCGGTCGAGCCACATCCCGGCGCTCGGCCGCCTGGCCAGCCACTGGCCGACCGCGCCGGAGAAAAATCCCAGAAGACCAAACAGCACGGCCGCCTGCGCGGTGAAGATGAGTCCCAGCGCCGCCGTCTGCAGGTTGGCGTGACCGTGCGCGGGCACCACGAACTGCGGCAGGAAGGACAGGAAGAACAGCACCACCTTGGGGTTGATGGCGTTGGCCAGCAGGCCCTTGGCGAACAAGGAGGACAGGCTGTCCTCGCTGCCGCCAGCGCTGGCGGTTCGCGCTCCGCCGCGGCTGCGCAGTGCCTGCAATCCCAGCCAGACGAGGTACAGGCCGCCGGCCACTTTCAAAGCCGTGAAGGCGAGCGGCGACGCGGCGATCAGGGCCGACACGCCGATGGTCGCCAGCAGGGTGTGCGACAGGCAGCCGAGCGCGCAGCCCAGGCCGAACGCCATGCCGCGCAGCCGTCCCTTGGAGATGCCGGTGCCCAGCACCATCATATTGTCCGGGCCGGGCGAAACCGTGATCAGCATGGCGGCGGCGAGGAAGCCGAAAGTCTGTTCGATGGTGAGCATGGGATTGGCGGATCAGGCGGAAAACGGCAGCATCAGGGCGTGCTGGGTGGCGGTGTGCAGGTCGCGCCAGGCGCGGGCGATGTCGCTGTCACACCTGCGGTCGGCTGCGGCCAGGCCGCACAGCGGATACAGTTCGTCTACCGCGCGCCGCGCCGTATCCACCATGTCCAGCGATGCGCGCTGCAGTTCGTGGTCGGCGGCCGCGCCGGGGTGTTCGCCGCGGCAGCTCTGGTCCCAGGCGGCGTCGAGCAGTTGGTAGAAGCGTGTGCGCGCCTCGTCCAGTTCCCGCGGGCCACGCGCCAGCGCCTGCTGCACCTGCGGCAGTTCCGCCAGCGGCTGCTGGGTGATGTGATGGTGGCGGCGTCCGATGATCTCGCGCGCCTGGCCGATGAAGTTCAGGGCCATGCCGGAGATGTTGGCGGCCAGCGTCACGAAGGCCAGCGACATGAAGGGGAAGTGGTACAACGGTCCCGCTTCCTTCGCGGCGCCCGGAACGAGGTCGAAAGCATGGCTTGCGTCCACTCGTACCTTGTCAAGACTGAAGGTGTGCGAAGCGGTGGCGACCAGGCCGATGGCGTGCCAGTTTTCCTCGATCCTCACTTGGGCTGCCGGCACCACGAAGGCGCGGATGCGCGGCTTGCCGGCCTCGTCGAGCAGCGGTGCGCCATCCTGGCGGATCACGGCGTTCATCGTGAAGTGGGTGGTCATCGGTGCGCCGGTCGCGAAGTTCCAGCGTCCGCTGAGGCGGTAGCCGTCACCGTCGATGTCGGCATAGCCGGATGGGGCGCCGCTGCCTCCGAGGCAGACGCGCGGCGTGGCGACGATGCCGCGCGCCAGTTCCGGCGAAAGGAAGCCCGTGAACCAGCCGGCGCCCGCGCATAGCGTGACGGTCCATCCGGTGCTGCCGTCGGCCGCGCTGAGCGCTTCCTCCAGCCGCACGCCCTGTGGCAGCGCGAGTTCGGCGCCGCCCATCGATTCAGGGGCGAACATGCGCAACCAGCCGCGCTGGTGGATCAGTTCCTGCACGGGTGCGGCCAGCATGCCGGTGCGTTCGGAATCGGCCGCGCAGCGGCGGATCAGGGCGGCGTCTTCCGCCGCGAGTACGCCGGTCATCATTCAGGACACCGACAGCGCGGTCATGCCGTGGTCGCCGATGCGAACCGCGACGGCGCCGCGCGCCACCATGCGGTCCAGCGCGCGCGTGCCGTCGCCGGGATGCACGTCCACCGCGCGCATCGCTTCGGGCACGATCAGGGTCTCGAAGCCTTCGTCGAGGGCGTCGGTGACGGTGTTGAGCACGCAGTAGTCGGTCGCCAGGCCGCACACCGTCACGCGGGTGATGCCGCGTTCGCGCAGCTGCTGGGCGAGGTCGGTGCCGTTGAAGGCGGAGTAGGCGTCCTGGTCGGCGGTATCGGCCTTGGAGATGATGATCGCGTCATCCGGCAAGGCCAGTTCGTTGGCGAATTCTGCGCCGCGGGTGTCGGCGACACAGTGCGGTGGCCAAGGGCCGCCTTGTTCCTTGAAGGAGCAGTGATCGCCGGGATGCCAGTCGCGCGATGCGAACACGGGACGGTGCTCGTCGCCGAACCAGGCCAGCAGGCGGTTGATCGGGGCGATGACTTCGTGCCCTGCGGGGACAGCGAGGCTGCCGCCGGGGAGGAAGTCGTATTGCAGGTCGATGACGAGCAGGGCGTCCTGCGGGCCGAGATGGATCGCGCTCATGGTGGGGGCTCTGATTGCTTGAACATCGCCATTCTACGATACCGCCTAATACACCGTCGTTCCCGCGGAGGCGGGAACGACGGTCGGTTTGATGCTACAGGTCGAGTTCGACCCACGTCGGCGCGTGGTCGCTCGGCTTTTCGCGCGCCCGCACGAAACGGTCCACATCCGCCCCGCGCAGCGCCGGCGCCAGGGCGGGGCTGAGCAGCAGGTGGTCGATGCGAATCCCGGCATCGCGGCCGAAGGCGTTGCGGAAGTAGTCCCAGAATGTGTAGATCGTCTCGCCCGGATGCATGGCGCGCAGCGCATCCAGCCAGCCCTGGGCGACCAGCCGGTGGAACGCATCCCGGCTCTCCGGCCGGAACAGCGCGTCGTTGACCCAGCGTTCCGGCTTGTACACGTCCAGGTCGGTCGGCATCACATTGAAGTCGCCGGCCAGGATCACCTTGCGCTCGCTCGCGATCAGCTCCGCGCCACGCGTGATCAGGCGCTCGAACCACGACAGCTTGTAATCGAACTTCGGTCCGGGCGCCGGATTCCCGTTCGGCAGGTAGAGGCAGCACACGTGCAAGCCGTCGACACTGGCCTCGATGAAGCGGCTCTGCTCGTCCGTCGGGTCGCCCGGCAGGCCGCGCTGGATCTCCTGCGGCTCGGTGCCGCGCGCCAGGATGGCCACGCCGTTCCAGCTTTTCTGGCCGTGCCAGATCACGCCGTAGCCGGCGTCACGGATCGCCTGTTCCGGGAATTTCTCCTGCGGCGCCTTGAGCTCCTGGAGGCAAGCCACATCGGGCTTGGTCTCCTCGAGCCATTGAAGCAGGGCTGGCAGGCGGCTGCCGATGCCGTTGACGTTGAAGGTCGCGACGCGCATGGTTTCTCCGTGTTGTTGGACGCTTGATTGTCCCGCAGGACGACCGGGCATGACGCACGGGTCGCGGGCTGCGCCATTTTACTTTGTTGCCGCCGTATTCATGACCTATACTCGGCCATTCACTTTCAGTCGCGGAGGAAGCATGGCGGTTGGTCGAATCTTGTCCTTGTCGGCGCTTGCGCTGGCGGTGCACGCGGCAGCATGGGCTGCGCCTTCGGAGCCGCTGGAAGTGCGTATCGGTCTCGCCGATGCCTTGACTGGCCCGCTGGCCAATTTCGGCAAGGACGACGAGAACGGCGCGCGCATGGCCATCGACGAACTCAATGCGCGCGGCGTGAGTATCGGCGGACGCAAGGCGCGCTTCGTGCTGCTGGCCGAGGACGACGCCAGCGAGCCGCGCATGGCCACATCGGTGGCGCAGAAGTTCGTGGACGCGAAGGTGAATGCCGTGATCGGACACGAGACCTCGGGCACCAGCATCCCGGCGTCGAAGATCTATTTCGATGCCGGCATCCCGCAGATCACCACCTCGGCAACCAGCCCGCAGTACACGGAGCAGGGCTTCAATACCACCTTCCGCACAGTGAGCAACGACAAGCAGCTCGGGCGCGCGCTGGGACGCTACGCGGGCAAAGTGCTGGGCCTGAAGCGGGTCGCGCTGATTGATGACCATACGGCGTATGGACAGGGCCTGGCCAGTGAATTCGTCAAAGGCTTCAAGGAATCCGGCGGCAACATCGTCGCGCGCGAGGCGACCAATGACAAGGCGGCCGAATTTGGGCCGATCCTCACCCGCATCCGTGCGCTCCGCCCCGAGATGATCTTCTTCGGCGGGATGACGCCGGTGGCCGCGCCGATGCTGCGCCAGATGAAGGCGCTCGGCATGGGCCAGCTGCGTTTCATGGGCGGCGACGGCATCTGCACCGACCAGATGCTGACGCTGGCGCAGGGCGCGATGGCGGAAGGCCAGGTGCTGTGCGCTGGATCCGGCGGCGTCGACGAGGCGCACGGCGCGGCGCTGGCTCGCTGGCGCGCCGACTACCGCAAGCGCTTCGGCATCGACAGCCTGATCTACTCGCCCTACGTCTACGATTCCGTGATGGCGCTGGCGGCGGCAATGGAGAAGGCCGGATCGAGCACGCCGGCGCAATACCGCCCGGTGCTGGCCTCGAACGTGCACAAGGGCGTGACCGGGCCGATCGCATTCGACCAGCGCGGCGATATCCGCGACGGCACGCTGACGCTGTACACCTTCAGGAACGGGCAGCGCGCCATGCTGGGCGTGATCCGCTAGCCCGGCCTTATAGCAAGCGCTTCTTTCGATATTGCCATTACGTCCTTCGGGACGGCCGCCGCATCCCCTATACTGGCGAGCTGGTATTCATCGCTGTCTGGAGATTTCATGTTCGTACGCCGTTATTTCGCCATACCCGCCATCGCCCTCGCGGCGCCGCTCAGCGCCATGGCCGCCGACCAGCTCACCGTCAAGATCGGCCACGTGGCCGCGGTCAGCGGGCCGCTGTCGTACTTCGGCAAGGACAACGAGAACGGCGCGCGCATGGCGATCGATGAGCTCAACTCGCGCAACATCACCATCGGCGGAAAGAAGGCGAAATTCGTGCTGCTGGCAGAGGACGACGCCGGCGAGCCGCGCCTGGCCACCGTGGTCGCGCAGAAGCTGGTGGACGCCAAGGTCAATGCCGTGATCGGCCACGAGACCTCGGGCACCTCGATCCCGGCATCCAAGATCTACCACGACGCTGGCATCCCCGAGATTTCGGCCGCCACCACCAGCCCGAAATACACCGAGCAGGGCTTCAACACCACCTTCCGCGTGGTGGTCAACGACAAGCAGCTGGGCCGCACCCTTGGCCGCTACGCCGTCAAGGACATGAAGGCCAAGCGCGTCGCGCTGATCGATGACCGTACCGCCTACGGCCAGGGCATCGCGGCGGAATTCGTCAAGGGCCTGCAGGAAGCCGGCGGCGCCATCGTCACCAAGGAATACACCGACGACAAGAAGACCGAATTCGGCGCGATCCTGACCAAGGTGCGCGCAAGCAATCCGGACCTGATCTTCTTCGGCGGGATGAGCGCCGTGGCCGGCCCGATGCTGCACCAGATGAAGGCGCTCGGCATGGGCAAGCTGCGCTTCATCGGCGGCGACGGCATCTGCTCCGATGAAATCGCGACGCTGTCTCAAGGTGCGATGAGCGACGGCCAGGTAGTGTGCGCCGAAGCGGGCGGCATCGAGGATTCGGCCAAGGCCGGGCTGGAGAAGTTCAACGCCAACTACAAGAAGCGTTTCGGCATCGACGTGCAGATCTACGCGCCCTATGTGTACGACTCGATCATGACCATCGTCGAGGCGATGGTGAAGGCCGGTTCGGCCGAGCCGGCCAAATACCTGCCGGTGCTGGCGCAGATCCGCCACAGCGGGCTGACTGGCCTGATCGCCTTCGACCAGCGCGGCGACATCCGCGACGGCACGCTGACCCTGTACACCTTCAAGAACGGCCACCGCACCAGGATCGCCGTCACCAAGTAAGCTTCTGCAGGCGGAGCGGATGGCAGGTATCATGCTGCCTTTTCCGACTTCGCTTGCAGCATGACTCAACAAGAACAAGGAGCGCCACGTGCTCCGCAATGATCCGGCGGCCAGCGTGGCCGCGATGCCGGCCTGGCTGACGGTGCTGATCGCCGCCGCCTGCGGCCTGATCGTCGCCAATCTCTACTATGCACAGCCCCTGCTCGGGCCGATCAGCCGGAGCATCGGCCTGCGGCCCGCGGCCGCGGGGCTGATCGTCACGCTGACCCAGGTCGGCTACGGCGCCGGACTGCTGCTCATCGTCCCGCTGGGCGACCTGCTTGAAAACCGCAAGTTGATCCTGTCGCTGGTCGCGCTGCAGACCGGCGCGCTGCTGCTCGCGGTGCTGGTCGGCCAGCCGTCCGCCTTCATGCTGGCGGCACTGCTGATCGGCTTCACGGCGGTCGCTGTGCAGGTGCTGGTGCCTTACGCTTCGCATATGGCGCCGGAAGCGCTGCGCGGGCGCGTGGTCGGCAATGTCATGAGCGGGCTGATGTTCGGGATCATGCTGGCGCGTCCGGTGGCCAGCATGATCACTTACCGCTGGTCGTGGCAGGTGGTGTACGTGGTGTCGGCGGTGGTGATGGTGCTGCTGGGTGTGGTGCTGCGCTTGCTGCTGCCGGTGCGCCATCCACATTCGCGCAGCGGCTACGTCGCGCTGCTCGCATCGATGGGCGGCATTGTCGCCAAATACAGCGTGCTGCGGCGGCGCGGGCTTTATCAAGCCGGCATGTTCGGCTCGTTCAGCGTGTTCTGGACCGTGACGCCCTTGCTGCTGACCAGCCCTACATATGGACTGACGCAGCGCGGCGTGGGGATGTTCGCGCTGGCTGGGGTGGCTGGCGCGATCGCGGCGCCGATCGCGGGGCGGGTGGCAGACCGGGGACTGGTCCGGCCGGCGTCGACCTTCTGCATGGCGGCGGCCATCGTCGCTTACGGGATGACACTGGTGGCGCCGGCCGGCTCGACGGTCGCGCTTGGGCTGCTGGTGGCGGCGGCGATCCTGCTGGATTTTGGCGTCACAGGCAACCTGGTGCTGGGCCAGCGAGTGATTTTCGGACTGGATCCGCATTCGCGCAGCCGCGTGAACGGCATCTATATGGCGACCTTCTTCGCGGGTGGCGCGATCGGATCGGCACTGTCGGCGTGGACCTTCGAGCGATGGGGATGGGGCGCGACGGCGGCGTTGGGGATGGCGCTGCCGGCGGCGGCGCTGCTGTACTTCGCTACCGAGAAGCGCGACTAAGGTAGAACGTCGTTCCCGCTTTCGGTAACGACGTTCTCTATTCTGAGGAGTGCGGCCGGCTTATCGCGCGGCGGTCTTGATCATGCCGGGATAGCCCGCATCGGCCGTCGCCTTTTTCAGGTCATCGACACTCGCCTTGGCGTCATCAAACACGATCACGGCTTCGCGCCGCTCGTAGCTTACCTTCACCTTCGACACCCCCGGCACCTTGTTCAGCGCTGCCTTGATGGTGATCGGGCAGGTGGCGCAATCCATGGTGGGGATGTTGAGCGAGACGGTCTGCGGCTTGGCCAGCGCCAGCGCGGGGACGGCCAGCAGTGCGGCCAGTAGCAATGTGGGCTTCATGAGCGGCTCAATAGAAAAGCGGTGCAAACAGGGGAAAGCTTAACAGCAGCGCGACGAACACGGCGCAGGCGACGAAGATGCGCCGGGTGAACGGCCGCGTGGCTTCGCAGGCGTCGGCGTCGCAATCGCGCACGGGGCGCAGCACCAGGTAGCCGGCGCACCCGATCGCGGCCACGGCCAGCACTTCGAACACCGGCGTGACCGGCTTGAGCGCCACCAGGTGCGACATCCACGCGCCCGTGACGCCGGCCAGCACCAGCACCAGCGGCAGCACGCAGCAGGTCGACGCGAGCAGCGTCGACACCACCGCCACCGCCATCAGGCGCAGGCCGAATTGTTCGCGGCCCGGACGCAGGGCCGCGCGCTGCTGGTTCATGCCTTGATTTCCCGTGCGCTGATGGTGTACTTGAAGCTGGCCGGATCGAGCGAGTCGTAGGCTTCGCCGTTGGTCTGCGCCTGCGGGTACATCAGGAAGCCGACCTTGGCGCCGTGCGCGCCTTGCAGCTGCACGTCGTGCGCGAAGTTATAGCCCATCCAGTTGCCTTCCCAGCCGCCGAACAGCGCCTTGCGGACCGGCGCCACCAGCGGATTGTCGGCGTCCTTGATCCAGGTGGCGGTCTCCATGCGCATCACCTTGCCGACGTCGGCCGGATCCATCGCGACCCAGCCGTGCTTGCGCAGGTAGACTTCGGCGCGGCAGTGCTGCGCGCCCTGCAGCGACGCGCTGCTGGCGCCCAGCTGGTTGTAGCCAAAGGCCGACGGCGCCAGGCGGATGCCGTAGACGTCGCGCGCCGGCACGCCGGCCGCGCGGCACAGGCCGACAAACAGGCCGTTGATGTCGCCGCACTTGCCGCCGAAGTTACCGGTTTCGAGCATGGTCTTGATATCGCCGGTGCCGCAGCCGCGCACCTTCGGCTCGCGGAAGGTGTTCAGCACGATCCAGTCGTAGATGCGCTGGACCTTCTCGACGTCGGTGCGGGCGCCGGACACGATCTGCAGCGAGGTCTTGCGCACGATGCCGTCGGTCGGCATCAGGTCGGTCGGGCGCAGCCACATTTGCAGGTCCTGCGCGGATTCGGTTTGGGCCGGGGCCTGGCGCCAGTCCTGCGCGCGGCTGCGGGTCTGCACGCGGCTGGCCACTTCCAGCACCGGCGGCTTGCTGCCGTCGAAATCGGCGACGAGGTAGCGCGCGCCAAAGCGCGGATCCGCGCCCAGCTTCGCCGCGGCCGCGTTGCCGGACCAGTTGCTGGAGATCGAGCGCTGCCACGGCGTGTCGATAGACGGCACCGGCACCCACACGGTCGACGGGCCGTTACCGTGCGCCAGTTCGACGCGGGTGACGACTTCGAAGGTGCGCCAGTCGCCCGGCTGCGGATCGAAGTGGCGCTCGGCCTGCTGGGCTTGGGCCAGCAGGGTTTGCGGCAGGGCGCCGAACAGCAGCGCGCCGCCGGCGGATTTCAGCAGCGCTCGGCGGCCTTGGGAGGTGGTCGAATCATTCATTTGTACTTGTTCTCGTTCAGGTTAATGGGCGCCGGCTCGGCCAGCAGTTTGTCGAGTGCCGCTGCAAAGGCGCGGTTGCCGGCTTCCAGCGGACCGATCATGCGCCAGCGCGGCGTGCCGTCGCGGCCAATCAGGATGGTAGTCGGCATCACGCCGGTGGTCCATCGCTTGAACAGCTCGCCGCTTTTGTCGAGCAGCAGGGGAAACCGTGCCGGGTGGGCTTGCGCGAAGTTCTCCACAGTCCAGCTGGCTTCCATGTAATTGACCCCGAGCACGACGATCTGCCCGGCACGATCGCTGGCCATCGCGTCCAAGGCCGGGATTTCCTCGACGCATGGGCTGCACCAGCTTGCCCAGAAATTAAGGACCACGACCTTGCCGCGCAAGCCATCCAGGCGCCACTGCTTGCCGCCGGTATCGGGCGCCGTGAACGCCGGTGCCGCCTGTTTCGCCGGCCAGGGCCGCAGTACGCTTGGTGTGGCCGCAAGAACATTGCCGGCTGCACATGCCAGCAGCAGAGAGAAGACGCCAATCGCGCGTGAAAACCTTGTGCGGACCGACATCTGGACTCCCGGCATGCTCGCGAAAAATGCCAACTATTTTAGCAGATCCGGGTGTTGCCCGCCGCCGGGCCTGATGCTGCTCAGCCCGTGGCCTGGCGGCCTGCGAGGCCGAACTGCTGGCCGGCGGCCTCGCGGATGAAGGCAGCCGTCAACGGCGGCTGGGTGATCGGCAGCATGTGGCCGCCGTCGACGAGGGTGAGGGCGGCGCCGGGCGCCTTGTCCGCCAGGGCCTGGCCGTTGGCGCGCCAGTCGAGGATGCGGTCGTCCTTGCCGAACAGGATACGTACCGGCACGCGCAGCTCGCCGTAGCGCCGCTCCAGCTGCTCCATCGCGGCGGGCAGCGCCTGCAGGTCGGCGGATGAGGCGAGGAACTGGCCCGGTCTCAGGCTGAGGAGGCCGCCGCCACGGGTGGCGAAATCGCGCGGCACCGGTTCGGGGCCGAACACCTGGGCCAGCACGGTGGTGGCGCGCATGATCGCGGCCGGCGTGGCGAGCGTCCACGCCACCAGCTTGCGCATGGTGGGCGATGCGATGGTCAGCCCCTCGAATGCGGCCGGCACCGCGTCCGGCGCATGGGTGAGCGGCGCGACCAGCGCCAGCCCGCCGACGCGTTGCGGATGGTCGAGCGCAAGCTGCAGTGCGAGCGCTCCGCCGAGCGAATGGCCGACCACCAGTGGGCGTTCGAGGCCCAGCGCCGCGACCAGGGAAGACAATGCGGCGGCTTGCGCGGGCAAGCCGGCGCTGGCCGACGGATCGCGCGTCGAGTAACCCGAGCCGGGACGGTCGACCGCGATCACGCGGTAGCTGGCGGCGAGTCGCTCCACCACGTTATAGGTGTAATGGCAAAGCTGCCCGCCCAGGCCATGCACCAGCAACAGTGCCGGTCCGCTGCCCGCTTCGACAATGTGCAGGCGCGCGCCCGGCACGTCGATGAAGCGGCCCTGCGGCGGCAGGTGCGCTTCGATCCGGCGCGCGGTGCGCCAGGTGAACAGGGCGCCCGCGGCGGCGAGCAGCATGACGGCGCCGACGAGGAACAGCAGCAGGTTGACGATCATGCCTTGATGGCCTTTCGAAGGAGGTTCCAGTAACTGACCGGGGCAAGGCGTTCGAGCAGCGACGCAATCTTCGCATCGCTGCCGACCAGTATGCGCGCCTGGCGGCGCTCAATGCCGCGGACGATGATCTCGCCGGCCTCGGACGCCGGCATGGGCAGCAGCTTCTGCATGATCTTGCGGCCGCGCTCCACTTCCTCCTCCGGTGCGGCGGCCGGCACCCGGGCATTCCGCGCGATCGCCGTGTTGACGCCGCCCGGGTGCACCACGGTGACGCCGACCGATGTTCCCGCCAGCTCGTGGCGCAGCGCGTTGGAAAAGCCGCGCACCGCGAACTTGCTGGCGGCGTAGGCGGCCTGGCCCGGCGGTGCGATCAAGCCGTACAGGCTGGACAGGTTGACCACGCAGGCGTCGTCGCTGGCCTTGAGCAGCGGAAGGAAGGCGCGCGTCATGCGCACGACTGCGTGGAAGTTGATCTCCATGAGCCAGTCGAAATCTTCCTCGCTGACCTGCTCGAAGGTGCCGCCGAGCGCCACGCCGGCATTATTGACCAGGAGGTCGACCCGCCCGTGCGCCGCGCGGACGACGGGGGGCAGCGTTCGCACCGCGTAACGGCAGGCCACGTCGAGCTGGTGGTGGGTGGCGCGCACGCCGAAGGTGCGCGCTTCGGCGGCGGCGAGTTCGGCTGTTGCGCCGTTGATGTCGGCCAGCGCCAGGTGGCAGCCGCGCTGCGCCAGCGACAACGCGATGGCGCGGCCGATGCCGCCGCCGGCGCCGGTGACTACCGCGACCCTCTGCGCGAGCTTCACGGGAGCGCGCCTTTCGCACCGAAGCGCAGGACACCGTCGGCAATGCGACCGAAGCGGATCATCAACAGGTCCTGCAGGTAGTTCTGGTAGACCTGCCATGGCTTGTGCGCGCCTTGTTGCGGCAGCAGGCCGACGGCGCGCCGCACGTAGCCAGAGGTGAAGCTGACGAAAGGCTGGGTGGCTTGCGCGCCATCGCGCCGGGGCATGGCAATGTCGGCGTGGCGGCGGTCCATGTGGCGCAGCAGGCGGCAGACCCAGGCCGAAGTCAGGTCGGCCTTCAGGGTCCACGACGCATTGGTGTAGCCGAACGCGATCGCGCAGTTCGGCAGGCCGGACAGCATCATGCCCTTGTACGCCAGCGCTTCGCCGGGCTGGTAGGGCTGGCCGTCGACGCTGAAGGCAGCGCCGCCCAGCACACTCAGACGCAGGCCGGTGGCGGTCACGACGATGTCGGCGTCGAGCTCTTTGCCCGACTTGAGCAGGATGCCGCCGGGCGTGAAGCGCTCGATGGTGTCGGTCTCCACTGACGCCTGGCCCGCGCGGATGGCGTGGAACAGGTCGCCGTCGGGGGCCACGCAGATGCGCTGGTCCCAGGGCTGGTAGCGCGGGTTGAAGTGGCGCTCGACGTCGTAATCGCGGCCCAGGTCGCGCCGCGCCAGCGACAGGATGCGGCGCCGCGTCTCGTCGGGATACCTGCGCGCGAAGCGGTACAGCACCATGCTCTCGGCGATCAGGCGCCACCGTGTGGCGAACCAGGCCAGCCGCCGCGGCAGGATACGCTGCCAGCGCGCGGCGAAGGCATATTCGGAAGGGCGATTGACCACAAAGGTCGGTGAGCGCTGCAGCATGGTCACGTGCGCGGCCGTCTGCGCAAGCGCCGGCACCAGCGTCACGGCGGTGGCGCCGCTGCCGATCACCACCACGCGCTTGCCGGCGTAGTCGAGCCGTTCGGGCCAGGACTGCGGGTGCACGATCACGCCCGTGAAATCGTCCTCGCCGTCGAAGCGCGGGCGCCAGGGCTGCTCGTAGCTGTAGTAGCCGCTGCACATGTACAGGAAGCGTGCACGCACGGTGCGCTTGGCGCCACCCGCGCGCTCCTCGGCCACCACGGTCCAGCAGGCGTCCTTGCTCGACCATTCGGCGGCGGTCACTTTCTGGCCGAAGCGGATGTGGCGCTCGACGCCATGCTCGTGCGCCGTTTCACGCACGTAGTCGCGGATGGCAGGCCCGTCGGCGATGGCCTTGGCCGCAGTCCAGGGCTTGAACGCATAGCCGAGCGTGTACATGTCGGAGTCGGAGCGGATGCCGGGATAGCGAAACAGGTCCCAGGTGCCGCCGATGGCGTCGCGCGCCTCCAGGATCGCGTAGCGCTTTCCGGGGCAGCGCCGCTGAAACTGAACGGCCGCGCCGATGCCGGACAGCCCGGCGCCGACGATCAGCACGTCGAGCAGGGGCTTATCGGATGAAGGCGGGAGGGCGGACATGCTGTTCCGTTGTATTTCTGATTAGTGACACTGTACATTGTCAAATTTTTGGTGGCAAGATGTAAGCAGCTGCGGCAAAAACCATTGCCTATTGCATATTTTTGCTGCTCCAATGATAAGATTGTTGTCCTAC
Source organism: Massilia terrae (assembly GCF_024753145.1). Taxonomy (GTDB): domain Bacteria; phylum Pseudomonadota; class Gammaproteobacteria; order Burkholderiales; family Burkholderiaceae_D; genus Telluria; species Telluria terrae. Next base: position 1,038,426 of record NZ_JANUGU010000001.1, read on the forward strand.
GGTAAATGAAGGCTGTATGCCATCTTTGAAAATGCCCCTGCCGGATCTGCTGGACAGCATTACGGATCTTTTACTGGACGCGGTTTTCCTGGTTGATCATGACGGCGTCATCGTCCACGTCAGTGCGGCATGCCACGACATGCTGGGCTACCGGCCGGAGGAGATGATCGGGCGGCGCCAGTTCGAGTTCCTGGCGCCCGAGGACCGGGTGGCGACGGAAGCCGAGGCGGCTCGGGTGCGCGGCGGCCAGCGCCGGGTCGGCTTCCAGAACTGCTACCTGCACAAGGACGGGCGCCGGGTCCAGCTCATGTGGTCGGCGCGCCTGCTGCCGGAGCACGGGCTGCGCGTGGGCGTGGCACGCAACGTCAGCAGCCTGGTGCTGGCCGAGCGGCGCCAGTCCGCCACCTACGAAATCACTTCTGCCGCCCACCGTTGCACCGAACTGGCCGAGCTGTGCGTCGAACTGCACCAGATCCTCGCGCAGGTGGTCCAGGTGGATGCGGTGGCCATCGTCGCCGACGGCGTCGGCGAGCGCGGCGAGGCGGCGATCTTCTTTTCGACCGGCGACGGCGCGATGCAGGCCAGCGTGCGCGAGCGCCTGCGCCACTGGCCGCGCGCGTCTGACCGCGGCGGTGCGCCGGTGCTGGTGCACGTGCCTTGCGACCATCACGTCGAAAGCTGGCAGGCCTTGGCGCTCACCGGGCAACGCGGCACCAATGGCGCACTGTTCCTGCGCGACCGAACCGGCGCCGGCGGCCTGGCCGCCGATGCTGAACTGTTCCGCTTCGTCGCGGCGCAGCTGGCCGTCGCGGTCGAGCGGCAGCAGCTGCACGCCGACCTGCTGCGTGCGGCGCGCTACGACGACCTGACCGGGCTGCCCAACCGCCGCCTGTTCCACGACCGCCTGCGCATCGCGCTGGCACGCGCACGCCGGACCGAGCGCCGGCTGGCGCTGCTGTTTGTGGACATCGACCGCTTCAAGGAAGTGAACGACACCCTGGGCCACGGCGCGGGCGACCGCCTGCTGCAGGAGATCGCGGGACGCCTGGCGCTGTGCGCGCGCAGCTCGGACACCGTGGCGCGCTTCGGCGGAGACGAATTCGTGATGCTGGCCGATGAGCTGGCGCGGCCCGAAGACGCGTCCCTGGTGGCGGACAAGATCCGCGCCGCCGTGACCGTGCCGTTGTCGATCGGCGAGCACTGCGTGCACGTCAGCGCGAGCATCGGCATCGCGCTGTTCCCCGATCACGGCGAGCAGGCGGAGCTGCTGCTGCGCCACGCCGACAACGCGATGTATGCCGACAAGCTGTCGCGCTGTGTTCCCCCGGCCGAGGGAGGTGCCGCTGCGTCCGTACTGTGACACAATAGCGGCATGACCCCGGACATCCAAACCTCGCGCCCCTACCGTGGCGTTTCGCCCGACGAGCGGCGCGCGCAACGGCGCAGCCGGCTGGTCGAAGCGGCCGTCGCGGTCTATGGTGAGCGGGGCTATCACAATGCCACCGTCAAGTCGGTGTGCGAAGCGGCCGGACTCACCGAGCGCTATTTCTACGAGTCGTTCGCCAACAGCGAGGAGCTGCTGATTGCCTGCTTCAACGCGGTCACCTTCAGCATGTTCGGCGAGGTGATGCGGGCGGCCGAGGATGCGGGCCGCAGCCGCAAGGCGAGGGCGCGCGCGATGCTGCTGGAGCACTTCGCGGCCCTGCAGCGCGAGCCGCGCTCGGCGCGCGTGTTCCTGGTCGAGATCCGTGGCGTGAGCCGGGCGGTGGACAAGGCCTTCGACGCGGCGCTGCGCGAGATCGGGCGGCGCGTGGCCAGCATGGTGGCGCCGCCGGAGCTGCAGGACGACGAGCTGCTGCAGGCAGGTGTGGTCGGCGGCGTGATGCACATCGCGCTGCGCTGGATCGACCAGGACTATTCGCCGTCGCTGGAAGAGGTCACGGAGACCGCGCTGACGCTGGGGATGGTGCTGGCGCGGGCGCCGGCGAAGCAGCGACTGTGATGTTAAGAACGTCAGGATAGGCGAGAACTCGAAAAAGAAGAGAACGTCGTCCTCGCGAACGCGGGGACCCCATTTCGTCGAGCAGCGATTTGCTCTCGCGTTTGCACTGCTTACGCAAAGTGGGGTTCCGCCGGCGCGGGAACGACGTTCTCTTTATTTCCCAAGCGTTTAGATGTGCAACGCGTGCCCCAGTGCCCGCAGTGCCGCTTCCTGCACCGCTTCACCGAGGGTCGGGTGCGCATGGATCGTGCCGCCGACGTCTTCCAGCTGCGCGCCAAGCTCGATAGACTGCGAGAACGCCGCTGCCAGCTCCGACACGCCGCGCCCGACCGCCTGCCAGCCAACGATCAGGTGGTTGTCGCTACGCGCCACCACCCGCACGAAACCGTCCGTGCTTTCGATGGTCATGGCCCGGCCATTGGCTGCGAACGGGAAGTTGGCGGTGATGACATCCAGGCCCTGGCGTTCCGCATCCTGCGGCGTCATGCCAACCACAACAACCTCAGGATCGGTATAGCACACCGCCGGAATCGCGGCCGGGGCGAAGTGGCGCCGCTTGCCGGCGATGATCTCCGCCACCATCTCGCCCTGCGCCATCGCGCGGTGCGCCAGCATTGGCTCGCCGGTCAGGTCGCCGATCGCCCACACATTGCGCATCGAGGTGCGGCACTGGTTGTCGATGCGCACGGCGCGGCCGTTCATGTCGAGCAGCAGGCTCTCCAGCCCGAAGCCTTCGGTGCGCGGCTTGCGTCCGACCGCCACCAGCACGCGGTCCGCGACCAGGGTCGTCTCGTAGCCGCCGTCGCCGCGGATGCGCACGCCGTCGCCGGCTTCGGTGGCGCCCAGCACGCTGGTGCGCAGGTGGACGTCGATGCCCAGGCGCTTGAGTGACGCCGCCACCGGCTTCACCAGCTCCTCGTCATAGGCCGGCAGGATGCGGTCCATCGCTTCCACGATGGAGACGTGCACGCCCAGCTTGCGGTAGGCGATGCCCAGCTCCAGCCCGATATAGCCGGCGCCGACCACCACCAGCCGCTTGGGCAGGCTCCCGGGCGACAGCGCTTCGGTGCTCGAGACCACCGGGCCGCCGAAGGGCATGAAGGGCAGCTCGACCGCCTGCGATCCAGTCGCGAGCAGCAGGTGCTCGCAATGGATGCGCATGCTGCCTTCCGCCGCGCCATGTTCGGTGACTTCGACCGTCTTGCCGTCGATGATGCGCGCCCAGCCTTTTACCACCTGCACGCCGTGCTTGCGCAGCAGCGCGCCGACGCCGCCGGTGAGCCGCTTGACGATGCCGTCCTTCCAGTGCACGGTGCGCGCAACGTCGATCTTCACGCCTTCGACCGCGATGCCGAGCGGCGAATCGCCGCTGTAGTGATGCGCCTTCTCGAATTCCTCGGCGGCGTGGATCAGGGCCTTGGACGGGATGCAGCCGATGTTCAGGCAGGTGCCGCCCAGGTTGTCGCCTTCGACCAGCATGGTCTGGATGCCGAGCTGCCCCGCGCGGATCGCGGCCACGTAGCCGCCCGGTCCGCCGCCGATCACGAGCAGAGTCGTCGTTACTGAATTCATATCCTCATTCCACGAACAGGGTTGCCGGGCACTCGAGGTAGCCGCGGATGGTTTGCACGAATTCGGCCGCCGTCATGCCGTCGATGACGCGGTGGTCGAACGAGGACGACAGGTTCATCGTCTTGCGCACCACTACGGCGCCGTTGCGGACCACTGGCTTCTCGACCATGCGGTTGACGCCGACGATCGCTACTTCCGGCCAGTTGATGACCGGCGTGCTGACGATGCCGCCCAGCGCGCCCAGGCTGGTGATGGTGATGGTGGAACCGGACAGCTCTTCGCGCAGTGCCTTGCCGTTGCGCGCGGCGTCGGCCAGGCGCGCCACCTCGGCCGCGCTCGACCACGGATCGCGCGCCTCGGCGTTGCGCACCACGGGCACCATCAGGCCGGTGCCGGTCTGGGTGGCGATGCCGATGTGGACCGGGTTGTAGCGGGTGAAGATGCCGGCGTCGTCGTCGTAGCGCGCGTTCACGTCCGGGTACTTGCGCACCGCCAGCACCACTGCGCGCATCAGCAGAGGCAGCAGGGTGATCTTGCCGCGCTCCTCGCCGTAGCGGGCGTTGAGCTGGCCGCGCAGGGTTTCAAGTTCGGTGACGTCCACTTCCTCGACGTAGGTGAAGTGCGGGATGCGGCGCTTCGCTTCCTGCATCTTCTCGGCGATCTTGCGGCGCAGGCCGATCACCGGGGTCGATTGTTCGCCATGCTGCTCGGCGTAGCGGTTGTCCGCGCCGCCCATGCCGCCGCCGCCGCGCTGGCGGGTCTCGATGTAGGAATCGAGGTCGGCATGCGTGATGCGGCCGGCGGGGCCGCTGCCCATCACATACTGCAGCTCGATGCCGAGGTCCCATGCGCGCTGGCGCACGGCGGGAGCGGCGACCGGCTTCTCGCCCGCCGGGCGCAGCGCCACTACCTGTGCAGTGGAACGAGCGGCCGCGCGTTGCGGTGCGGGCGCCGGAGCAGCGGCCGTCCTGGCCGGCGCGGCTTCCGCTTTGCCGGACGGTTTGCCCGATGCGCCGACAGCCACCGGCTCCCCGGCCTGCTGTTCGGCCACGGCGTCCTGCGCGGACACTGGCGCCGGCGCTGCCGCCGCCTTGTCCTTGTCGGCCGAGTGATTGCCCGCGCCTTCGACTTCCAGGCGGATCAGCTCCGCGCCCACGGCCAGCGACTGGCCGATCGCGCCGCCCAGCGCCATCACCGTGCCGTGCACCGGCGACGGGATCTCGACCGTGGCCTTGTCGGTCATGACGTCGGCCAGCACCTGGTCTTCCTTGACGACGTCGCCCGGCTTGACGTGCCATTCGACGACTTCGACTTCCGCAATGCCTTCGCCCAGATCGGGCATCTTAATGACATGAATGCCCATATCAGCGCTCCATCGCACGTTTGAATGCCGCGCCCACGCGATCGGGGCCCGGGAAGTACGCCCATTCCTGCGCGTGCGGGTAGGGAGTGTCCCAGCCGCAGACGCGTTCGATCGGCGCTTCGAGGTGATAGAAGCAGTGTTCCTGCACCAGCGCGGCCAGTTCGGCGCCAAAACCGCTGGTCCGGGTGGCCTCGTGCACGACCACGCAGCGGCCGGTCTTCTTGACCGATGCGAGCACGGTTTCAAGGTCGAGCGGCCACAGGGTGCGCAGGTCGATGATTTCGGCGTCGATGCCGGTCTCGTTGGCCGCGGCCTCCGATACCCACACCATGGTGCCGTAGGTGAGCACGGTCAGGTCGGCCCCTTGGCGGAACACGGCGGCCTTGTCGAGCGGCGTCTTGTAATAACCTTCCGGGACTTCGCCCATCGGGTGCTTGGACCACGGGACCACCGGGCGGTCGTGGTGGCCGTCGAAGGGACCGTTGTACAGGCGCTTCGGTTCGAGGAAGATCACCGGGTCGTCGTTCTCGATCGCGGCGATCAGCAGGCCCTTGGCGTCGATCGGGTTGGACGGCATCACGGTGCGCAGGCCGCACACGTGGGTGAAAAAGGCTTCCGGGCTCTGGCTGTGGGTCTGGCCGCCATAGATGCCGCCGCCGCAGGGCATGCGAATGGTGAGCGGCGAGGTGAAGTCGCCGGCCGAGCGGTAGCGCAGGCGCGCGGCCTCGGACACGATCTGGTCGGTCGCCGGATAAAAATAGTCGGCGAACTGGATCTCCACCACCGGCCGCAGGCCGTAGGCGGCCATGCCGACCGCGGTGCCGACGATGCCGCCTTCGGAGATCGGCGCGTCGAACACGCGCGTCTTGCCATACTTGGCCTGCAGGCCGTCGGTGCAGCGGAACACGCCGCCGAAGTAGCCCACGTCCTGGCCGTAGATGACCACGTTGTCGTCGCGGCCGAGCATGATGTCCATGGCGCTCCTGAGCGCCTGGATCATCGTCATCGGCACGACTTTGCTTTCTGGTTTATCGTCGTCGCGTGCCACTTCACACTCCCAATTGTTGACGTTGCTGGCGCAGGTGCTCGGGCATGTCTTTGTAGACGTCCTCGAACATCGTCGCCGCGCTCGGCACGCGGCCGTCGATCAGGGTGCCGTGCTTCTCCGCCTCTTTTTGGGCGGCGAGGATTTCGGCTTCCAGTTCGGCCTGTACCTTTTCGTGTTCCGCGTCGCTCCACCAGCCTTTGGCGGTCAGATGCTTGCGCAGGCGGGCGATCGGGTCGCCCAGCGGGAAGTAGGACCAGTCGTCCGCGGGGCGGTAGCGCGACGGGTCGTCGGAAGTGGAGTGGGGACCTGCGCGGTAGGTGACCCATTCGATCAGGGTCGGGCCATGGCCGCCGCGCGCGCGCTGCGCGGCCCAGCAGGACGCGGCGTACACCGCGAGGAAGTCATTGCCGTCCACGCGAAGCGAGGCGATGCCGCTGCCGACGCCGCGGGTGGCGAAGGTGACGCTCTCGCCGCCGGCGATGTGCTGGAAGGTCGAGATCGCCCACTGGTTGTTCACCACGTTCAGGATGACCGGGGCGTTGTACACGTGCGCGAAAGTGAGCGCGGTGTTGAAGTCGGATTCGGCGGTGGCGCCGTCGCCGATCCAGCCAGATGCGATCTTGGTGTCGCCCTTGATCGCCGAGGCCATGGCCCAGCCCACGGCTTGCGGGTACTGGGTCGCGAGGTTGCCCGAGATGCTGAAGAAGCCTTTCTCGCGCACCGAATACATGACCGGCAACTGGCGGCCTTTCATCGGGTCGGCTTCGTTCGACAGCAGCTGGCAGATCATGTCGCGCAGCGGGTATTCGCGCGCCATCAGCAGACTTTGCTGGCGGTAGGTCGGGAAGTTCATGTCCCCGTCCTTGAGCGCGAGCGCATGGGCGGTGCCGATTGCTTCCTCGCCGAGTGAGGTCATGTAGAACGACAGCTTCTTCTGGCGCTGGGCGATGACCATGCGCGCATCGAAGATACGCGTCTTCATCATCGTGCGCAGGCCGAAGCGCAGCGTCTCGCGGTCGAGATCGGGCGCCCACGGTCCGACGGCATTGCCGTCATCGTCGAGCACACGGATCATGGTGGAGGCAAGGTCGCTCGTCTCGGACGGCAATACGTCGATGGGTGGTTGACGTACAGCGCCCGCGGGTGTGACCTGCAGGTATGAAAAATCAGTCTTGCAGCCGGGCCGGCCGGATGGCTCCGGTACATGCAGCGACAGAGGCTTACTCTGGCTCATAAAAACGCTTCTCCCTTGTGAGGTGACTTGCGGCAAGCGGCATGATAAAGGGTTCAGCCGTGCACGCGTGGCGTTTGCTCAGGTTTTTTTATGTTGCTGTGCAGCAGGGGTGGAGATGAAACGTTTAACCTTGATTCAGTTTAGGACAAACTGAAACGGATAAGCGCATTTGGTGCTGTACTCATCGTTAATGTAACCCCGCCGTTCCCGCGCAGGCGGGAACCCATGCTGAGCGCGCAGCTACGCGGCCGGGGCAAATCGTGCGGCCTTGCAAACGGTCTATGGGTCCCCGCCTTCGCAGGGACGACGATGGCGGTGTGTGGCTGCTCAGTGAGGCTGCGCGAGCCAGTCCAGCAGTGCATCGGGAGCCAAGGGGCGCGCGAACAGGAAGCCCTGTGCCTTGCGGCAGCCCAGCGCGCGCAGGATGTGCGCCTGGCGTTCATCTTCCACGCCTTCGGCAATGATCGACAGCCCAAGATTCCGTCCAAGCTGGATCACCATCTCGGCGATGCTGCTGCCACGCGCCGAGCCGGTGATCTCGGACACGAAAGCGCGGTCGATCTTGAGCCGGTCGACCTGCAGCCGCTGCAAATGCGAGAGCGACGAGAACCCGGTCCCGAAGTCGTCGATCGCGATCGACACGCCGGTGCCCTTGACCTGCGCCAGCAGCTCGGCCAGCACGTCCGGTTCCTCCATCGCCATCGATTCGGTAATCTCCAGCTCGATGTTCTCGGCCGGCGCACCCGTCTCCTGCAGCACGCGGCGCAGCATGTCGATGAAATGCGGGTGGCGGAACTGCACTTGGGAGACGTTGACCGACATGGTGAAACCGGTATGGCCCGCAGCGCGCAAGCGCATCAGCTCCCGGCAGGCCTGCAGCAGCACCCATTCGCCGATCTCCGCGATCAGGCCGGAGTATTCGGCGATCGGCACGAAGCGGTCCGGTGCGACGTCCTCGCCGTCCTCGGTGCGCCAGCGCAGCAGCGCCTCGGCGCCGAAGGAATGGCCGGTGTCGAGATCGACCTGCGGCTGGTAGGCCAGGTAAAGCTCTCCGCGCCGGAAGCCGCGGCGCAGCGCGTGCATCATGCGCACCCGCTCGCGGATCGCAATGCCCAGGCCGCGCGTGAAGTAGAAATGCTTGCTGCCGTGCTGGCTCTTGGCGCGTTTGAGCGCGATGTCGGCGTCCTTCAGCGCATCGGTGCCGCTGCCGTCATGGTCCGACAAGCGCACCAGTCCAAGCGTCGCGGCCACCTGGACGTCCTGGCCATCGATCGAGAACGGCGCGTCGAACAGGGCGCTGATGCCGGCCGGGGTCACGGTCTGGGCGGCGCCGAGCACGCAGAACACGTCGCCGCCAATGCGCGCCACCGTCACGCCCGACAGCGAGGCGCGCAGGCGCTCCGCCACCGCGTTGAGCAGGCTGTCGCCGAACTGGTGGCCGAGGGCGTCGTTGGTTTCCGAGAAGTGGTCGATGTCGACCAGCGCCAGGATCGCTTCGGCGCGGAACGGCCCGGCCAGCGTGGCGTCCAGCAGTTCGACCAGGCGTGTGCGGTTGGGCAGGCCGGTGAGCGAATCGTAGAAGGCCGAGCGGTGCAGGTGCGTGACCAGCTCCACATTGTCCAGGCCCACCGCGACCACGCCGCAGAACACGTCGAGCAGGCGCCGCTCGATGTCGCCGATCGGCCGCGCCAGGCGCAGGCAGGCGGCGAAATCGCGTCCGGATTTGCCGGAAAAGTAGAGCACCAGGTGGCCCGGCAGGTAAAGATTGGTGCGCTCGGCCAGCGCGCGTTCGATCGCGGCCGGCACGCCGTGGTCCGGATGCGCGGTCACCGCACCGTCGGCCAGGTGGGCGCAGCTGCCGCTGCCGGCCAGCACGCGCAGCGGCGCGTTGTGCTGGCCCGGCTCGCGCGAGCACAGCACGCCGTCGGCCGGCTGGTTCAGCAAAATCGCGAGCTGGGCCAGCACGCCGTGGCCGAAGTCGCGCGGGCCGTGCAAGGCCATCAGCTCGGCGCTGGCGCGGGCGATGGTTTCGAGGCCGGTCCGGTTGGCCTGCAGCGCGCGGATCTGTTCGAACGAGCGCACGGCCGCCGCCACCGCGGTGTACAGCTTGGTGCGGGTCAGCTCCGACTTGGAGCGGTAATCGTTGATGTCGTAGCCGCGGATCGCGTCCATCTCCGGCGCATAGCCTGGCTGACCGGTGCGCAGGATGATGCGCACGTCGCGCATTCCGAGCGTTTCGCGCACGTGGCGCACCAGGTGCAGGCCGGCGTCGGCCTGTTCCATCACCACGTCGAGCAGGATCACCGCCAGCCCGGTCTCGTGCCGCAGCAGTTCGCGCGCCTCGGCCGCCGAGTAGGCGTGCACGAATTCCAGCGGACGGCCCTGCATCTCCATATTGGACAGGGCGAAGGTCGTGGTGGTGTGGACATCGGCATCGTCGTCGACGATCATGATCCGCCACGGCGGTTCCGGCGCACGGGCGCCGTGGCGTGGGATTTCATCCGCAAAGACGAGTCCGTCGCTGTCGTTTTCTACGGCAGTGCGCGGATTCGTTACGGACATGAAAGCGTTCCCTGGTTTGTTTCTCTGTAGACTCAGATTTCAGTATATCTGGCTTTGTTAGCTGTCATTAAAGCTTTGTGACCTTTCTGTCTAACATATGTTCCAGATGCAACAGCGGCTTGACGATTGGAAAAAAAACGGCTCGCAATCGGGGATTTGCCGCAACTGGTAGAATGCGCTTTCCACTTTTGCATTCTTGATCATGTCCGGCAATACCTTTGGCAAGCTCTTCTCCGTTACCACCTTCGGCGAGTCGCACGGGCCGGCAATCGGCTGCGTCATCGACGGCTGTCCGCCGGGCATGCCCTTGTCCGAAGCCGACATCCAGCCCGAACTGGACCGCCGCAAGCCCGGCACCTCGCGCCACGTCACCCAGCGCCAGGAGGCCGACCGGGTCGAGATCCTGTCCGGCGTGTACGAAGGCGTCACCACCGGCACCCCGATCGCGCTCCTGATCCGCAACGAGGACCAGCGCAGCAAGGACTACGGCAATATCGCCGAGACCTTCCGGCCGGGCCACGCGGATTACACCTATTGGCATAAATATGGCGTGCGCGACCCGCGCGGCGGCGGCCGTTCGTCGGCGCGCCTGACGGCTCCGGTGGTCGGCGCCGGCGCGGTGGCCAAGAAGTGGCTGCGCCAGGCTTACGGCACCGAGTTCTTCGGATGCATGAGCCAACTGGGCGAGATCGAGGTGCCGTTCCAGAGCTGGGAGCACGTGCACAGCAATCCCTTCTTCGCGGCCACTGGCGACCTTGGCCTGATCGCGCAGATGGAAGAGGCGATGGACGCGCTGCGCCGCGCCGGCGATTCGATCGGTGCGCGCATCGACGTGGTCGCGCGCAATGTGCCGGTCGGCCTCGGCCAGCCGATCTACGACAAGCTCGATGCCGATATCGCCTATGCGATGATGGGCATTAACGCGGTCAAGGGCGTTGAGATCGGCGCCGGCTTCGAGTCGGTCCGCCAGAAAGGCTCCGAGCACGGCGACGAGCTGACCCCGCAGGGCTTCATCGGTAACAACGCCGGCGGCGTGCTGGGCGGGATCTCGACCGGCCAGGACATCACGGTCTCGATCGCGATCAAGCCGACATCCTCGATCCGCATCCCGCGCCGTTCGATCGACAAGGCCGGCAATCCGCAGATGGTCGAGACCTTCGGCCGTCACGATCCCTGCGTCGGCATTCGCGCCACGCCGATCGCAGAAGCCATGCTGGCACTGGTGCTGATCGACCATGCGCTGATGCAGCGTGCGCAGTGCGGCGACGTGCGCGTCGACACGCCGCGTATCTGATTCAGGCGCGGCTTGCCGCCAGTTCGGCCTGCCAGCGTGGGTCGAGCGCCTGCGCGAGCTGGCCGCGCAGGTCGTTGATCAGGCCCAGTTCGACGGCGCCCGGCTTGAGCGGCTCGTTCGCGCCGGTCCAGTCGCCATACAGGAAGCCCATCGCTTCGCCGCGCACGCACAGGGGCGCGATCACGAAGCTTTGCGCATCCGCCAGCGTGGCCTTCCACCATGCGGGCAGGCGCGGCGCGAACGGCGGGTCGGCCGGATGATCGATGAAGACCGGCTGGCCGCTGCGAAGCGCGGCGTGGAACACGGTGGGCTCGTAGCCGTCGCCGAAACGCAGGCGCGGCGCCACCTCGTCGACACCGGCGCCCAATCCCATGCGCACCACATACAAGGCCTCCTGCCGCTGGTGCAGGAAGTACAGGCTGCGCGAGCAATCGAGGCCGCGGTGCATCGCTTCCACCGCCAGTTCCAATGCGCGCGAGGGATCGCCTTGCGCCAGCGCTTCGCGTAGTTCGGCTCGGCCCGCCATCATCACCCGGTTCCCGGCCGCACGCCGGCTGGCGCGCGCGGCGGCCTGTTCGCGCTGGCGCAGCGGGCGCGCGAGCGGCGCCACCGACAGCTCCATGCGAGCCTCCGACTGTGCCTCGGCCACCGCGCGCAGGACCTTGTCCGGCGCCAGGCCGAGCATCGGGCCGTAGGCGGTTGCCAGCTCGCGCAGCTGCGCGGCACCGGCGGCATCGTCATTCCACAGCGCGTGCGCGCAGCGAGCCGACATGGTGCCGATCGCGGCCAGCCAGTCCTCTTGCACCAGCTTGCCGGCGCGCGCGGCGGGTGGCACGCTGCGCATCGCGGCCACCAGGTTTTGCGGCAGGCCCCAGTGCTCGGCGACGCTGCGTCCGATGGCTTCCAGCGACAGGCCCAGCTCCGCCAGCGCGGCCGCGTCCTCGTTCGATTCCGACGCCTGCCGTTGCAGCGCCGACCAACGCTCCGGCAGGTACCAGGTGACCATCATCCGGCCCAGCGAATGCAGTAGAGCGCACACCACCGCGGCTTCCGGATCGGGTAGCGCCTGGCCAGTCGCGACCTTGTGCGCGACCATCCCGGCCAATACCGCCTTTTCCATTTCCGCGTGCGCCTCGCCGGAATCGGGCCGGGTCCGACCCAGTTCCTCGACCAGCTTCAGGCCCAGCGCGAGGTGGCCGATGGTATCGGTGCCGAGCACCAGCACCGCCTTCGAGACGGTGTCGATGCGCTGGCCGAAGGCGGCGTACATGCCGCTGTTGGCGAGCCTGAGCACGCGCTGGGTCAGCACCGGGTCGGACAGCACGATGCGCGTCATCGGCACCTCGCCTTCGTGCTCGCCGCGCAGCGAGGCCAGCACCGCGTTGACGGCGCGGGTGAAGCCGGGCATGTCGCCGTCGCGGCGCACGCGCTCCCACAGCAGCGCGAGTGTCGCGTCGGCCTGCGCGCTCACTGGCGCAGCTCCTCGGGCAGCAACGATTCGTAGAGGTCGTCGTTGAGCGCGGCCAGCGCGACGTGGGCCGGCATCGGGCGCCCGGTCAGGTAGCCCTGTACGTAATGGCAGCCGGATTGCGCCAGGCGCGCCAGCTGGGCCTCGGTCTCGACGCCTTCCGCCACCACCGACAGGTCGAGGTGGCGCGCCAGATCGAGCACGGCGCTGCAGATCGCGGCGTCCTTGCGCGAGTCGGGCAGGTCCTTGATGAAGGTGCGGTCGACCTTGAGCACGGAAATCGGGAAGCGCTTCAGGTAGGCCAGCGAGGAATAGCCGGTGCCGAAATCGTCGATCGCGATGCGCGCCGAGCGCTCGGCCATGCGCAGCAGCAGGCCCTCGGCGTGGGCCGGGTCGACCATCAGCGTGCCCTCGGTGATTTCGAGGACCAGGCGGTTGGCGGGCACGCCGGACATCGACAGCGCTTCGTCCAGCACGTCGAGGAACTGGTCGCTGCGGAATTGGCGCGGACTGATGTTGACGGAGATGTACAGCTCGCGGCGCGCGGCCAGTTCGAACTGGCGCACCTGCATGCAGGCGGCCTTCAGCGCCCATGCGCCGAGCAGGTTGATCAGGCCATTCGACTCGGCGATCGGGATGAAGCGCGCCGGCGGCACCATGCCGAGCGTTGGATGGCACCAGCGCATCAGGGTCTCGAAACCCTCGATCTTGCGCGAGCGGGCGCTGACGATTGGCTGGTAGTACAGCAGGAACTCGCCTTCGCGCACCGCCGAGAACATCGCCGCCTCGAGCGAGATGTCGTGTGCCGGCGCGCCCTTGTCGCGCGCGCTGTAGACCATGCAGCGGCCCTTGCCCTTTTCCTTGGCGCGGGTGAGGGCGGCGTCGGCCAGCGCCACCAGCCGCACCTCGTCCTCGGCGTGCAGCGGGTAGGTCGAGATGCCGACCGAAGCGCCGAGGTAGATGGTGTGTTCGCCGACTTCGAACGGCGCCTGCAGCGCGGCCTGCAGGCGCGTCGCGACCAGCTGCAGCTGGTTCTCGCCGGCGGTCCCGGGCAATACCGCGACGAATTCGTCGCCGCCGGCGCGTGCCAGGGTGTCGCTGTCGCGCAGGGTCCGGCGCAGGCGCTCGGCGGCCTGGCGCAGGACCTCGTCGCCGACCGGGTGGCCAAGGCCGTCGTTGACCTTCTTGAAGCCGTCCAGGCCGACGGCGGCGACGGCGAACTTCTGGCCCGAGCGACGCGCGGACGCGATCACCATGCGGATGCGGTCGGCCAACAGCACGCGGTTGGGCAGGCTGGTGAGCGCATCGTGGGTCGCCATGTGGCGTAGCCGCTCCTCGGTCGCGTGCTGGGCGGTCATGTCGCGGCCGATCACCAGCAGGGTGCTGTCGTCGGAGATATTGGGGCAAGCCATGATGCGCAGCTCGAACCAGGTTTCGCGCTGGTGCGAGCGCAGGCGCGCCTCGACCAGCACCGGCTGCGGATTGGCGAGGGCGTCGGCCAGCGCATGGCGCAAGGGAGCGCGGTCGGCGTCGGCCACCAGCGCCGCCAGCGCCGCGCCGCGCAGGCCGTTCGGCAGGCCGGCGAGGCGGATCGCGCCGGCGTTTGCAAAGCGGATCTCGCCGGTGGCGGCGAGCCGGAACACGACGTCGCCGGCCGCTTCCAGCAAGCCTTCCAGCCCCTGGTGCAGTCCCTGCCGCGGCACAAGCGGTGATGTCGAACGCATCGCGCAATCCCTGTAGTAGCCAAGCAAGCTCTCATTGACCAATGTAGCACCGAAAAATTCCGTGCGGCATCAAATGGCCTTGACGTGGCGCAGCAAGCATTCGCGATGGCTGGCCTGTTCTTGCCGCGCTGATAACTTTGCGCTAGCCTGAGGGCGTCAGCCGCTATGGAGACGCCGATGGACGCGTTCGACACCCACGTGGTATTCAACCAGGCCGCGCCATTCGCGGACATCAATCTGTTCACCTGCGATCCGGCCCTGCAGGAAGCGCTGGCGCGCGAGGGCGGCGGCTGGGCTCGCGAACAACTGGCGGCGCTGGGCGCTCAGCTGGGTTCGGCCGAGGTCCTCGACCTGGCGCGGCTCGCCAACACCAATCCGCCCAAGCTGATCAACTTCGACCGCAGCGGCCGCCGCATCGACGAGGTCGAGTTCCATCCGGCATGGCATCGGCTGATGGAGCTGATGATCGGCGCAGGTGCGCATTCGGCGCCGTGGGCCTATCCCCGTGCCGGAGCGCAGGTGGTGCGCGCGGCCCAGTACCTGCTGTTCGGGCAAGTGGAAAACGGCGCCCAGTGCCCGGTGACCATGACCTACGCCTCGGTGCCGGCACTGCGCGGCGAGGCGCGGCTCGCGCGCGAGTGGCTACCGAAGATCCTGTCGTACGATTACGATCCGCGCTCGCTACCGGTAAATCTGAAGCGCGGCGCCCTGGTCGGCATGGGCATGACCGAGAAGCAGGGCGGCACCGACGTGCGCGCCAACACCACGCGCGCCGCGCCGCTCGATCCGCAGGAGGCCCGATCGCGCTTCGGCGAGGAAGGCGAGGGCGCCTGGCGCATCGTCGGTCACAAGTGGTTCTTTTCGGCGCCGCAGGCGGATGCGCACCTGGTGCTGGCGCAAACCGCCGATGACGGCGGCGCCGGCCTGACATGCTTCTTCATGCCGCGCTGGCTGCCGGACGGTAGCCGCAATGCGATCCGCGTTCAGCGGCTGAAGGACAAGCTCGGCAACCGTTCGAATGCCTCGTCCGAGGTCGAATTCACCGGGGCCATTGCCTGGCTGGTCGGCAAGGTGGGGCGCGGCATCCCGACCATCCTCGAAATGGGCAGCCACACGCGGCTGGATTGCGTGGTCGGCAGCGCCGGCATCATGCGCGCCGCGCTGTGCCATGCGCTGCATCACGCACGCGGGCGCTCCGTGTTCGGGCGCAAGCTGGCCGAGCAGCCGCTGATGCAGAACGTGCTGGCCGACATGGCGCTCGAATCGGAAGCCGCGACCGCTTTCGCCCTGAGGCTGGCGCGTTGCTTCGACGAGACGGCTGATCCGCAACAGGCCATGCTGGGACGCCTGCTGACGCCGGCCGGCAAATACTGGATCTGCCGCCGTGGCCCGGGCTTTGGCGCCGAAGCGATGGAAGTGGTTGGCGGCAACGGCTACGTGGAAGAGAGCCCGCTTGCGCGCCTGTACCGCGAGTTCCCGGTCAATTCGATCTGGGAAGGTTCGGGCAATGTGATGTGCCTGGACGTGCTGCGCGCGATCGGCAAGTCATCGGAAGCCATGCACACGGCGCTGACCTTGGAACTGGCCCCGGCGGCCGGGCACGCCGCCGCCTTCGACCTCTACACCGACCGCCTGCTGGACGACCTGGCCGCGAACCAGGTCGACGAATTCGCAGGCCGGATGCTGGCCGAGCGCATCGTGCTTGCGGTGCAGGCTGCTTTGCTGCTGCGCTTTGCGCCGGACTATGTGTCCGCGCCCTTCGTGGCGACGCGGCTGGGGCGCGGCGTCGGCGGCGCCTACGGCCAGCTGCCTGCCGGAACCGATTGTGCGGCTATCCTGGCGAGGGCGCTGGCGGCTTAGTGACCATTTGGCAAAAAATACGCACAAATGGGGCGGCGGCTGGGATAATGCCGGAATACGTGCCGTAGATTAGCCACGACAATACCTATTCGATGCCGACCATGAAACAAGATCCGCGCTTCCCCAACCTGTACATCCTCAACCACCCGCTGATCCAGCACAAGCTGTCCCACATGCGGGAGCACGACACCTCGACCCGCACCTTCCGCGAGCTGCTGCGCGAGATCACGCTGCTGATGGGCTATGAGATCACGCGCGACCTGCCGCTGACCACGCGCAAAGTCAAGACCCCGCTGGAAACCATCGACGCGCCCGTCATCGCCGGCAAGAAGCTGGCCGTGGTGCCGATCCTGCGCGCCGGCGTCGGCATGAGCGATGGCCTGCTGGAACTGGTTCCTTCGGCCCGTGTCGGCCACATCGGCGTGTTCCGCGACCCGGCAACCCACGAGCCGGTGGAATACCTGGTGCGCTTGCCGGACACCACCGACCGTACCTTCATCCTGTGCGACCCGATGGTTGCGACCGGCAATTCGGCCGTGCACGCGGTCGACGTGCTGAAAAAGCGCGGCGTCGCGGACGACCAGATCATCTTCCTGGCCCTGGTTGCCGCGCCGGAAGGCGTCGCCGTGTTCCAGAAGGGCCATCCGAACGTCAAGCTGTACGTCGCTTCGCTCGATTCGCACCTGAACGACCACGCCTACATCGTGCCGGGCCTGGGCGATGCCGGCGACCGCATCTTCGGCACCAAGTAATACTGTCGTTTCAGCACCACGCTGATCTCTTCGCGAAGGCGGCGCGCGCCGCCTTCCGCATCGCCTGAATTCCCGTTTTTGAACTGCCCCGCACGCTGTTTTCATTCGTGCGCGCCATTCTTGCTGTTTCAGCTACATTACTGCGTGCCGTGGGGCAAAAAAACGTGCATCGCGTCGTTTGATCCATCGCAAATTTGAGCAGTATCGATGCCATATATTCTCCCTACTGCCGACGCAAATGCAGTCCCGTAAAAGTTGGTGTATGGAATTTTGTGCTGGACTGGTTGTTTTATTTGCGAAAATCGTGTTTGCAAGGTTTTTCTCGGTATAATGAGGGATCGTTGGATTCGAGGTAGTAGTGCAGTCTGTCTGTCATTTCTTTCTTGCTTCTTCAAACGATCGAAAACGGGCGCAAGCCCAACTTAACTGAAATAGGAAATTGTAATGGCAACTGGCATCGTTAAATGGTTCAATGACTCCAAGGGTTTCGGCTTCATCACCCCGGACGAAGGCGGCGAAGATCTGTTCGCTCACTTCTCGGCGATCCAATCCCAAGGCTTCAAATCTCTGCAAGAGAACCAGCGTGTTTCGTTCGATGTGACCTCCGGTCCTAAGGGCAAACAAGCTTCGAACATTCAGCCGCTGTAAGGCTCGAACTAGCGTAAGCTAAAAAAATCCTCGGAATCACCGAGGATTTTTTTTGTCCCTTGCACTGCGCTAGGACTTCCGCCGCCAGTAGTCAGGCCGGTCGTAGGCGCGGCGCAGGAAGTCGACGAAGGCGCGTATGCGCAGGGGCAAATGCCGGCGCTGGGCGAACACGGCATAGATGTCGTTGCCCGGTGCGGCGTGCTGGTCCAGCACCGTCACCAGTTTTCCGGCCCCGATCTGCGCGGCCACTTCCCACATCGAACGCCAGGCCAGGCCCTTGCCGCCGAGCGCCCAGTCGTGCAGCACGGCGCCGTCGTTGCAGACCATATTGCCGCTTACTTTCAGGGTCACGATCTTGCCCTTTTCCTGGAAGGTCCAGCCGCGCTGGCTGCCTTCGCTGCTGATCGCCAGGCATTGGTGGCGCGCCAGGTCCGCCAGCGTCTGCGGCGTGCCGTGGCGCTTCAGGTAGGCGGGCGAGGCCACCACCACGCGGTGGTTGTCGGCCAGCTTCACGCTCACCAGGTTCGAATCGGCCGGGCTGGCGATGCGGATCGCGACGTCCACGCTTTCACCGATCAGGTCGACGATGCGGTCGGACAGGTTCAGGTCGACTGTCAGCTCGCGGTGCTCGGCCAAAAAAGAGGGGATCAGCGGCGCCACGTGCTGGCGGCCGAAGCCGGCCGGGGCCGAGACCAGCAGGTGGCCGGTCGCGCGCCGGCTGCGTTCGGATACCGCGCTCTCGGCGTCGTCCACTTCGGCCAGGATACGCTGGCAATCCTCCAGGAAGGCCGCACCTTCGTCGGTCAGCGCGAGGCGGCGCGTGGTGCGCTGCACCAGCTTCACGCCCAGCCGGCTTTCCAGCGCGTCCAGGCGGCGCCCGATCATGGCCGGCGCGATGCCCTCGGCCCGGGCGGCGGCCGATAAGCTGCCGCGCGCCACGACTTCGACGAAGGTGGAAATCTGTCGAAACTTGTCCATCTCTGCGGCCTTTTGATTTGATACAAAAAGTAAAGAATGACTTGAATAATTGTATCGTTTTAATACCGTACAGTGAATATACTTGATGGCAAGCCAGGCGCAAGTGTGCGCTGCACCAAGGGATCATCCAACCTTCAACGAGACAGGAGCAAGACAATGACCATCGGCACCCCATCCGGAATGGAAATCAAGGCGGACATCAAGCCGGGCTACGAGCAGGTGCTCACCCCGGAAGCGCTGGACCTGGTCGCCAAGCTGTCGCGCGAATTCGAGCCGCGCCGCCAGCAACTGCTGGCCGCCCGTGTCGAGCGCGCGAAACGCCTGGACGCCGGCGAGCGTCCGGACTTCCTGCCTGAAACCGCACACATCCGCGCCGGCGACTGGAAGATCGCGCCGATCCCGAAAGCGCTGGAATGCCGCCGCGTCGAAATCACCGGCCCGGTCGAACGCAAGATGGTCATCAACGCCTTGAACTCGGGCGCGGACAGCTATATGACCGACTTCGAGGACTCCAACACGCCGAACTGGGACAACCAGATCACCGGCCAGCTGAACATGCGCGACGCCGTGCGCGGCACCATCGCGCTGGAGCAGGGCGGCAAATCGTACAAGCTGAACGACAAGGTGGCCACGCTGGTCGTGCGTCCGCGCGGCTGGCACCTGGACGAGAAGCATGTGCTGGTGGACGGCAAGCGCGTGTCCGGCGGCATCTTCGACTTCGCCCTGTTCATGGTCCACAACGCCAAGGAACAGCTGGCGCGCGGCGCCGGCCCTTACTTCTACCTGCCGAAGATGGAATCGCACCTCGAGGCGCGCCTGTGGAACGACATCTTCGTGTTCACCCAGCGCGAACTCGGCCTGCCGCAAGGCACCATCAAGGCGACCGTGCTGATCGAGACCATCCTCGCCGCCTTCGAGATGGACGAGATCCTGTACGAACTGCGCGAGCACAGCGCCGGCCTGAATGCGGGCCGCTGGGACTACATCTTCTCGTGCATCAAGAAGTTCAAGCTGGACAAGGATTTCTGCCTGGCCGACCGTCCGAAAGTGACGATGACCGCGCCCTTCATGCGCGCCTACGCCCTGCTGCTGCTCAAGACCTGCCACAAGCGCGGCGCGCCGGCGATCGGCGGCATGTCGGCTCTCATCCCGATCAAGAACGATCCGGCCAAGAACGAGGTCGCGATGGGCGGCGTGCGCGCCGACAAATCGCGCGATGCGACCGATGGCTACGATGGCGGCTGGGTCGCGCACCCGGGCCTGGTGGAACTGGCGATGACCGAGTTCAAGAAGGTGCTGGGCGACCGTCCGAACCAGATCGACAAGCAGCGCGAGGACGTGCAGGTGAGTGCGAAGGACCTGCTGGACTTCCGTCCGGAAGCCCCGATCACGGAAGAGGGCCTGCGCTACAACATCAACGTCGGCATCCACTACCTCGGCGCCTGGCTGGCGGGCAATGGCTGCGTGCCGATCCATAACCTGATGGAAGACGCGGCGACTGCGGAGATCAGCCGCTCGCAGGTGTGGCAATGGATCCGCACGCCGAAGGGTGTGCTGGAGGACGGGCGCAAGGTTACCGCCGACATGGTGCGGGCGATGATTCCGGAGGAGCTGGCCAAGGTGAAGGCCGTCGCGGCGAATGGCGACAATCCGAGCTATGTGCGGGCGGCGGAGATTTTCGAGCAGATGTCGACGTCGGAGAACTTCGCGGAGTTCCTGACCTTGCCGTTGTACGAGGAAATCTGATAGCGCCGCAACATTAAGCCGTCGCCCCGGCGAAGGCCGGGGCCCATGCTGAGTGTCCGAAGTAGCAAGCGGTCTATGGGTCCCGGCCTTCGCCGGGACGACGTTTTTGATGTGGCGGAATTGGTCAGCGCTTGCGTTCCGCGAGCGGCGGCTTCGCAAGGAAGCGGGCGAGCTTGCCTTCATCAATGCCCTTGCCTTCGAGCCGCCAGAGCAGCGTCCCAATCCGATCTCCACCCCAGAACAGCTCGCCATCCAGCCTGAAGGTCGGCACCCCGAACACCCCATCCGCAATCGCCCGTTCGGTCGCAGCCGCCAAGCGCTGCTTGACCTCAGCCTGCCTGGAAGCCGCAAGCAGCGCCGCGCCATCGAGATCGCATTCGCCCGCAATCCGCACCAGCGTCGCCTCGTCCGAAATATCCTCGCCACGCTCCCAGCAGGCCGCAAACAAGGCCAGCGCAAACCTGCGCCGCTCGCGTTCGCCAACAAGCACCGTACACATGCGCAGCGCCTGCAGCGGGTTGAAGGGATGCCCCGGCGGTCCTTCGAACGGCAAGCCGGCCAGCGCCGCCTGCCGCATCACATCGCGAAAGGTGTAGGCCCGCTTGGCTGCGATCTCCGCCGGTCCGACATTGCCGTGAGCATTGAGCATGGCGGCAAACAGCACCGGCTCCAGGCGCACCTGCGCCCCGGCAGCCTCGATGCGCTCGATGGCACGCGCCGCGCACAGCCAGACATAAGGACTGATGGGATCAAAGTAAAACGTCACGCTGCGCGCTTCGTGGGCCATGCTGCTCCTCGCAATCAGAACACGTTCTTCCATTCGCGCAGCGCGGCGAAGGCCTGCACCGGTGTTGCGCCCGCTTGCAAACGGCCAGCATGCTGAAGGCTCTCAACAATCTCCCGCTCCTGATAACGCAGGAAAGGATTGGTCGCCTTTTCCAGGCCGATGCTCGACGGCACCGTCGGCAGGCCGGCCGTGCGTTTTGCGGCCTCGATCTCGATACGCAACTGCAGCGCCGCGTTGCCCGGCTCAAGCGCCTCGGCAAAACGCAGGTTGGACAAGGTATATTCGTGCGCGCAGAACACTTGCGTATCTTCCGGCAAGGCAGCCAGCTTGCCGAGCGAGGACGTCATCTGCTCCGGCGTCCCTTCGAACAGCCGGCCGCAGCCGCCGGCGAACAAGGTGTCGCCGCAGAAAGCCCAGTGCATGCCGGTGCTGCGCACGTAGGCGATGTGGCCAAGGGTGTGGCCGGGCACTTCCAGCACGTCCAGTTCCAGATCGAGCCCCGGCACCTGGACGCGTTCGCCTTCGCCCACCGGCTGCGTCACCGCCGGGATGCCGTCGTTGCGCGGGCCGATGACAGGCACCTGGAACCGCTCCAGCAGTTCGCCAACACCGCCGATATGGTCAGCATGGTGATGGGTGAGTAGAATGGCAGTCAGGGTAAGCCTGTGGCTTTGCAGCGCGTCCAGGATGGGCGCGGCATCGCCGGGGTCGACCGCCGCGGCATGGACGCCATCGTGGATAAGCCACAGGTAATTGTCCTTGAACGCAGGTACGGCAAGAACGGCCAGGTCGCCGCGTGGCAGAATCGTCATCGTGCGGATTGGAAAAGGGTAGGCATGTCGGAAAAATCCATTATAGCGCTCGACAAGTGGCTGCATTCGCCGGCCGGCGCTTACGTGCGCGCCTGGGAGCAAAGCTGCCTGGACGAGCTGACGGCGGATATCTTCGGCTACAACGCGGTCCAGATCGGCGTCCCGCAGATCGACGCGCTGGCGGCCAGCCGCATGCCGAACAAGTGGCAGGCGGCAACGCGCACGTCGACCGCCGACGAGCTGGCGATCTGCAGCGGCAATCAAATCGGGATCGCACTCGATTTCGCGGAGTTGCCGTTCGCATCCCAGAGCCTGGACCTGGTGGTGCTGCCACACGTGCTGGAATTCGCCGCCGAACCGCACCAGGTGCTGCGCGAAGTCGAACGCGTGTTGATTCCGGAAGGCCAGGTCATCATCTGCGGCTTCAATCCGGCCAGCCTGTGGGGCGTGCGCCAGGGCGTCGGCAAGATCACCAGCAGCGACTACCTGCCTACCGCCGGCGAGTTCATCTCTTTGCCGAGGCTGAAAGACTGGTTAAAATTGCTGAACCTCGGCGTGAGCCGCAGCCACTTCGGCTGCTACGCGCCGCCGTTCCGCACCACGCACTGGCTCGACCGCTTTTCGCTGATGGAATCCGCCGGCCAGAAATGGTGGCCTTACCTGGGCGCGGTGTACATGGTGCACGCGATCAAGCGGGTCAAGGGCATGCGCCTGATCGGCCCGGTGTGGAACAAGAAGAAGGCCAAGTCCACGCAAACCGTGCCGGCGACCAATCGAAATGAACGAATCAAATAAGGGCGGCATGACGCAAGTAGAAATTTTTACCGACGGCGCCTGCAAGGGCAATCCTGGCACCGGCGGCTGGGGCGCTTTGCTCGTCTCGAATGGCCACGAAAAGGAAATTTTCGGCGGCGAGCCAAACACCACCAACAACCGCATGGAACTGAAGGCCGTGATCGAGGCGCTGACCACGCTCACGCGTCCCTGCCATGTGGTGCTGCACACCGACTCGCAATACGTGCAGAAGGGGATCTCCGAGTGGATCCATGGCTGGAAGGCGCGCGGCTGGAAAACGTCGACCAAGGAACCGGTCAAGAACGAGGACTTGTGGAAGCTGCTCGACGCGGCGCAGCAGCAGCACGAGGTGGAGTGGCGCTGGGTCCGTGGCCACAACGGGCATCCGGGCAATGAGCGCGCCGACGTGCTTGCCAACAAAGGTGCGGCCTCGGTAGTACGTCGATAAGGTGCAACAGGGCGCGGCGGCGCGCTCGAGGTGGACGAGCGGTTTTGCTATACTCGCGCGGTCGTTCAACTCATCCATTACGTCGCATGCGCCAGATCGTCCTCGATACCGAAACCACCGGCCTGAATCCACGCACTGGCGACCGCGTCATCGAAATCGGCTGCGTTGAAATCTTCAACCGCAAGCTGACCGGTAATAACTACCACCGCTACATCAACCCCGAGCGCGATTCGGACGAAGCCGCGCTGGCGGTGCACGGCCTGACCACGGAGTTCTTGAGCGACAAGCCCAAGTTCCACGAGATCGCCGAGGAACTGCGCGACTTCATCAACGGCGCGGAAGTGATCATCCACAATGCGCCGTTCGACCTGGGCTTCCTGAATCACGAATTCCAGCGCCTGAAGCTGCCGGATTTCGTTTCGTATTGCAGCGGCGTGATCGACACGCTGGTGCATGCGAAGGAACTCCACCCGGGCAAGCGCAATTCGCTCGACGCGCTGTGCGACCGCTATGGCATCTCCAATGCGCACCGCAAGCTGCACGGCGCCTTGCTCGACTCGGAGCTGCTGGCCGACGTCTACCTGGCGATGACGCGCGGGCAGAACATGCTGTCGATGGATGTCGAAGTCGAAGCCGCGGTGGTGGGCGAGATGCTCGATTCCGTGCCGCTTGGCGAAATCATCGTGCTCAAGGCGAACGATGAAGAAGAGACCAGGCATGCGAGCGTGCTGCTTGGTTTGGACAAAGCGGCGAAGGGTTCGTGCGTGTGGCGCGCTTACGCGCCGCTGCCTGCGCCGGACGCGTAACTACTTTCTTCAAACGGCATCGCGAAGAAAAAAGATTCGGCGAGGACGTGACAAATCGCAAGAGGCCTGTCATAATACGCCTCGCTTCGGGAGGTTAGCTCAGGGGTAGAGCACTGCATTCACACTGCAGGGGTCGCAAGTTCGAAACTTGCACTTCCCACCAAATTCAAAAAACGCTGCATGCGAAAGCTTGCAGCGTTTTTTTTGCTGCGGTTTTCGAAGGTGGTAGTGAGAATGCCGTAACGGCCCAGGCACTCACTCCAATTCGATCATCCCATCGAACTTCACATGCAGCTGCACGCCCGCGATATCCAGCGTCATCGTGGCCGGCAGCGCCGCATTGCCATTCACCTTGTTTTCTTGAACCGCGCGCCGTACCGCCTGTTCAATCTCGCGCTGCGACTGCACGCCAACCATCTTCAGAAACTTGCGGATGCTATGGTTCAGGGCTTCCTCGTTCATGCTTCCTCCGTTTTGGGTTGTGCCGGGACTCCATCGTGCCCGAACTTGTCCTATGATAGCGACATCAAGCTCAACAACGAGGAGGCGGACCTTGCAACGCAAGACCTTGATCATCCACGCCGCACTGCTGGCAGCCATCGCCACCGGCGCACATGGCGCCCCCAGCGCTGGCCAGACCTACTTCAATAACAACTGCGCGAGCTGCCACACGGTGGATCCCGGCTTGTCGTCGCGCGCCGGCCCCGGCCTGTACGGGCTGCTTGGCCGCAAGCTCGGCTCCGCACCTGGCTTCAACTACAGCGAAGTGTTGGCGAGCGCCGGCGCCGGCGGCAAGGTTTGGACCGCGGAGGATCTCGATGTGTTCCTGGAAGATCCAGGGAGCGCCGTACCCGGCACGGCCATGCCGGTCAACGTGCCTGCCAAGTCCGACCGCGAAGCCGTGATTGCCTACCTTGCGAGCCTGCACGGCGAAGGCAGCGCCAAGGCTGCGCCGGCGGCCGCGCCATCCGGCGCCGCACCTGGCAACTGGGCCGAGAACAAGCCGGGCAAAACCTACCGCATCAGCGTCGACCAGCTGGTCGCGCCATTCGGCACCAGCAGCGCCGGCAACGGCCCGAAGCTGGCGACGCGGCCGGAAGGCGCGATGCCGGACGTGCCGGCCGGCTTCAAGATCGGCATCTTCGGCACCGATCCGGACCGCGGCCGTGGTCCGCTGCGCGCGCCGAACGGCGATATTTTCCTGGCCGATCCGGGCAAGGGGCAGATCCGCGTGTTCCGCCAGGGCGCCGGCGACAAGGCGCAGTCCGACGGCGTCTTTATCGGCGGCCTGACGCGTCCTTATGGCATGGCCTTCTATCCCTCGAACGCGCACCCGAAGTACCTGTACGTTGCCAACGTCAACTCGATCGTGCGTATTCCTTACGCCAGCGGCGACCTGAAAGCGCGCGGCGCAGCGGAAGTGATCGTGCCGAAGCTGGTAGATACGACCGGCGGCCACGTTACCCGGACCTTGGCCTTTTCGCCGGACGACAGGACCCTGTTTGTGTCGATCGGTTCGGCCACCAATTACGCGTCCGATATCGGGAACAAGCCGCCCGAGCCGCTGTCGAAGTGGGAAGCAGAGCACGGTGTCGGCGGCGCATGGGGCGTCGAGACTGACCGCGCGGCCGTGCTTGCGTTCAGTCCGGATGGAAAAGAGCGCCGCCCGTTTGCCACGGGCTTGCGCAACTGCGTCGGCATGCTGGTGTACCCAGCAACGGGTGACCTGATGTGCAGCGTGAACGAGCGCGACGAGCTCGGCGACAATCTGCCGCCGGACTACATCACGCGCGTGAAGAAGGGCGGCTTCTACGGCTGGCCGTGGTACTACCTCGGCGACCATGAAGACCCGCGCCTGAAGGGTATCCGTCCTGACCTGAAGGGCAAGGCAATTGTTCCGGACACCTTGCTGCAGGCGCACTCCGCGCCGCTCGGCATGGTGGTCTATCATGTGCCGGCTGGCGCGAAGCATGCGTTCGGAAAGGAGTACGAGGGCGACATCTTCCTCGCGCTGCACGGCTCGTGGAATCGCGGTACCCGCACAGGCTACAAGGTGGTGCGCGTGTTCATGAAGAATGGCGTGCCGACCGGCGAGTACCAGGACTTCGTGACCGGCTTCGTCAGCAGCGACCGTGACGTATGGGGGCGTCCTGCCGGCGTCGCGGTCGCGGCCGATGGAGCGCTGATCGTGGCCGATGACGGCGGCGGCGTGCTGTGGCGCATTGCGCCGGAACGCTGACATCGCTGGCGGTTTCCCGCGCGTCCGGGTTGGCCGCCGTACTGATGATGGGCTCGGCCGCGTTGACCCTGCTGGACATCGCTGGCTGGCTGTGAGGCGGCTGGCACTTGGTGTTCCTCGTGCTTGTGCTCGCGGCGGCCACGCTCCGGCCATGGCTGAATGCGTTGGGCGTGCCCGTGCCCCGGCGCTTAGTGCTTGTCGTCGTTCTGTTCGTTGTGGCCGTGCTGCGCCTGGCCTTCGCGCGCCTGCTGTGGCTGGTGCTGTTGTGGTGCCGGTCGTGCCTCGGCGGGGTGGGGCCGCGGTTGCGGTTGAGACGGCTCGGCTCGCGGTTCAGGCTGCCGCGGACGTGGCGGCTCCTGGTGGGGCGCCGGCTGGGGACGCGGCGGCTCCTGTCGCGGCGCGGCTTGTGGCCGTGGCGGCTCGGGCCGCTGGACCGGTGCTTGCACATGCGCCGGCTCGGGCCGTAGCGCAGGCGCTTGCACGTGCGGATGCGCGGGTTCAGGGTGTGACGGCGCGGCTTGGGTGTGCAACGGTTGCGGGCGCTGCGGCACCGGCTGTTCATGTGCCGGTTCCTGGCGCGGCGCTTCGCGATGCGGCGCTGCTTGAGGTGCGGCCGCTTCGACGCGTTGCGGCGCTATCTGTGGATGCGGCACCGCTGCGTGCGGCCCCTGCATGGCCTCGCGGCGCCCGGGCGGCGGTTCCTGCGGCCTTGGCGCTGCCTGCGGCACTTGCCCGGGTTCACGCTGATGCTGCTGCGCGACGCTTTCCTGCAAAGTGCGCGGCGGTACTGGCACGCCCGCTTGTGGCGCGACAGCCGGCGCTTGCTGATGTTCAAGAGGATGTTGTGGCGGTCCCCGGCGCGCTCCGGCCTGTTCACCCTGGGGCAAGACCGGCATCGGCGCGGCGCCCGGCCCCACGGGCCGTCCGTGTTGCTGTCCCGGCGGCAGGTGCGGGTTCCTGCCTTCGCCTGGCGGCAGTGGTGCGATCTGGGTTGGCATTGCCTGCGGCCCAGCACCATGCGGCCCCGGCGCGATCGCCGGACCTTGTCCCCGCACTCCCGACTGCCTTCCCGGAGTCGGCACCGGCTGCGGCGCCTGCGTTCCCGGCACCTGCGTGGCGGGCGCTTGTCCGGCGCCGGCGACTGCCGGCCGCATGCGCGTCATTGCCGGCCGCGCCAGCAATGCCTGCGCCGGCCTGTGCCCGCCTGCGCTGCGTCCTGCGACGCTCTCGCGTCCCGCCTGCACTTGCGGCGCCACCGTAAGCGGCGCCTGGGCGAAGCGCGCGCTCGGCACGGCGACGCCGGCGCCGCGCACCGGCTGCGCCCGCGTGAACACATTCACCGGCACCGCGGTCACCGCACCGTTCACGGTCCGGTTGCGATAGTTGGCCGGCGGCGCGTTCCCGGCATTGAAATTGATCGCGCTGAGGTAGCGCGGGCTGGCCTGGTAGGGCGGCCGGTAAGCTTCATGCGGCGCCAGCGGGAACCAGGCCACGTCCGGGCCGCGCCGCCGGTCATGTTCCAGGAACAGGCCGGCTGCGGCGAACACGACCAGCGCCGGCGCGTACACCGGCATCGCGTTGGCCGGTTCCGGCACCCAGCACCAGCCGCGATCGACATAGGCCCAGCGCCCGTAGTGGGTGACCGCGAAACCCCAGGGCGCGTCATCGATCCAGGTCCAGCCCCAAGGCTCGATCCAGGCCCAGTGGCCGTCGCGGTAGGGCGCCCAGCCGCGCGGAACGCTGCGCGGAATCCACACATTGCCGTAATCCGGCACCATGCGCCAGCTGCCGTAGTCGTCCAGGTCTTCGTAGCCGATCATCGCCGGCGACACGTAGCGGACGGCGCGGGCGCGGTCGGTTCGGCGGTCGCGCTCGAAGCACCAGCGGTCGAAATCGTCGCGGTAGCGCGGATCGAGCGCCTGCACATTGCGCAGGTCCGGCCCGATGAAGCGGAAATCCTGGCCGGGATTGATGGTGTAGGCCTGGTTCTGGCCGAAGGCCTGCGCCTGCCCGTCGTCGACGCGCACAGTGGTCGTGTTGCCGGATGGGTCGACGCTGACACGGTAATGGCCCGGCTGGTCGATCGTCAGCGCAAGATTCGGCGTGTCCACCTCCACGATGCCGGCCGCCGGCCCGGGCCGCACGCGCACGTTCAGCGTGCCCTGCGGCAGCTGGACCTGCAGCGCGCGGTCGTCCAGTGTCAGGATCGACAGCAGGGTGCTGCCGTCCATCCGTACGGCGACGCCGCCCAGCTGCAGCTCGTCGCGCGCGCCCGGTTCCGTCCACACGCGGTCGCCCGCGACCAGTGGACGGTTCAGGCTGGCCAACGCCCACTCATCCGTGCCGGCAGGGGCGAAACTGACCGGGCCGCGGGTGTAGGCGACCCGCGCCACGCGTACCGGCGGGTCGGCCAGCGCCTGCGCGCACACGAGCGTAAGGAAGAGCGAAACGAGGATTCGCAGCATATTGTAAAAATGAAAACGCACCAATGAGCCGATTGTGCATCCAACAACAGGCACGGACAGTTCGCGAGCGCACGCAGTTCATTGCAATTTCAACCCGTTTTGCCTTGACGCCGTGAAGCCCGACAACTACACTCGCGGGGTTTTCATTTTTAGGGTTCCCTCATGGGCACTTGTTCGAGCGACAGTTGTTGCCAGCCCCCGGCTGATGCATTCTCGGCAAGATAACGCAGGCTCTACCGTCTCCTGCCGTCATCCTGCCCGGATGATGGTATTCCCTTGTACCGGCGCCGTGCCGGCACATCCGTATCCCACACAACACACGCAAGTTCAGCGGTTTTGCCGCGCAGCCGCGCGTTTCACCGCACCACGAATCACGCCGCCTGCTGGGCGGCAACTGACGGGGATTTGTCGCCAGCGTGCAGCCAGGCCAGGCCTTGCGCGCAGGTAGCGGCGCCGCATGGGCGCAGGGGATGTGTGATGTTCGAGTTTTTCCAAAGTGGGCAGTCGGGCCAGGCGCGCGCCGCACGCGGTCCCAACCGCTGGGACTGGATCCTGCTGCCGCTGGTGCTGGTGGTGCTGGCCGCCACCGCCTACGGCGCGGCGCAGATGGCGCGCCCCTTCATTCTCGGCCAGCCTACGCCGATCGCGCTCGACGTGTGGTCGCTGCCGTACTACTTGCTGCGCACCATTCTGCGCATGTTCATGGCGCTCGGCTGCTCGCTGCTGTTTTCCTTCGTGTTCGCGGCCGTGGCGGCCAAATACCGCGCCGCCGAAAAGATCCTCATTCCGCTGCTCGACATCCTGCAGTCGGTGCCCATCCTCGGTTTCCAGGCGATCGCGATCGCGCCCTTCATCGCGCTGTTCCCCGGCAGCATGCTGGGTGTGGAATGCGCGGCGATCTTCGCGATCTTCACTTCGCAAGCATGGAATATGGCATTCAGCCTGTACCAGTCGATGCGCACCGTGCCGGCCGAGCTGTCGGAAGCATCGCGCGTGTTCTGCCTGTCCGGCTGGCAGCGCTTCTGGCGCCTCGAACTGCCGTACGCGATGCCTTCGCTGCTGTGGAACATGATGATGTCGATGTCCGGCGGCTGGTTCTTCCTCGTCGCCGCGGAAGCGATCTCGGTGGCGGGCCAGGACATCAAGCTGCCCGGCATCGGCGCCTTCATCGCGGTCGCGATCGAGCAGGAAAACGGCCGCGCCGTGGCCTGGGCCATCGTCGCCATGCTGGCCGGCATCGTGCTGTACGACCAATTGTTCTTCCGCCCCTTGCTGGCCTGGGCCGACAAGTTCCGCTTCGAGGAATCGCAGGGCGACACCGCGCAGCGCTCGTGGCTGCTCGACTGGGGCCGCCGCAGCATCGTGATGAGCCGGCTGGCCGAGCGTTTCTGGGCCCGCATGCGCGGCACCCTCGGCTGGTTCGGCGGCGCGCCGGTACGCGCGCCCAAGTCGGTCATGCCGGGCGCCCTGCGCGACGTGATGCCGCGCGTGTGGGATGCGATATTGGTGCTGCTTGCGGGATACGCTTCGCTGCAGCTGATCGTCTACGTGCACGCGGCGGTAGGCTGGGCCGAGGTCGGCCACGTCGTGCTGTTGGGCCTCGCCACGCTGTTGCGGGTGATGCTGCTGATCGCGCTGGCTTCGCTGGTGTGGGTGCCGCTGGCAGTCTGGATCGGGCTGCGGCCGGCGTATTCGCAGCGGGTGCAGGCTGTGGCGCAGTTCCTGGCAGCGTTCCCGGTCAACCTGATGTTCCCGGTGGTGGTCTATGTGCTGGTGACCTGGCGCCTGAACCCGGACATCTGGCTCAGCCCGCTGATGGTGTTCGGCACCCAGTGGTACATCCTGTTCAATGTGGTGGCAGGCGCCTCCACCGTCCCGACCGAGTTGCGCCTGGCCGCCGATAATCTCGGCCTGAAAGGCTGGCTCAAGTGGAAGCGGGTGTACTTGCCGGCGGTGTTCCCGGCCTACGTGACCGGCGCCATCACCGCCAGCGGCGGCTCGTGGAACGCCAGCATCGTGGCCGAATATGTCACGTGGGGCAAGACCACCCTGGCCGCGAACGGCCTGGGCAGCTACATCAAGCAGATGACCGACGCCGGCGACTTCCACCGCATCGCGCTCGGCATCGGCGTGATGTGCATTTTCGTGATGCTGTTGAACCGTTTCTTCTGGCGTAAATTGTACGTACTCGCCGGCGACCGCAGCCTGTAAGGGGAATTGAATGGCCAAAGATATCCTGATCCAGCTCGAAGGCGTGGGCAAATCTTTCACCAGCGCCGATGGCGCGCCGCGCCGCATCCTGGACGGCCTGAACTTTACGCTGCGCAAGGGCGAGATTGTGGCACTGCTGGGCAAGTCCGGTTCCGGCAAGTCGACCCTGCTGCGCATCATGGCCGGCCTGATCCCGGCCGACGGTGGCCGCGCCATGTACCGCGACGAAGCGATCGCCGGCCCGGCGCCGGGCGTGGCGATGGTGTTCCAGTCTTTCGCGCTGTTCCCCTGGCTGACGGTGCAGCAGAACGTCGAGCTGGGCCTGGAGGCGCAGGGCGTGCCGCCCGATGAACGCGAACGCCGCGCCGACGAGGTGCTGGAGCTGATCGGCCTGGCCGGTTTCGGCGGCGCGCTGCCGCGCGAGCTGTCCGGCGGCATGCGCCAGCGCGTGGGCATCGCACGGGCGCTGGTCACCAATCCAGACGTGCTGCTCATGGACGAGGCCTTCTCGGCGCTGGACGTGCTGACCGGCGAGACGCTGCGCAACGACATCCTCGCGCTGTGGGACAGCAACCAGATCCCGACGCGCGGCATCGTCGTGGTCTCGCACAATATCGAGGAAGCCGTGATGATGGCCGACCGCATCATCATCATGTCCAGCGATCCTGGCCGCATCCGCAGTGAAGTGCGCATCAACCTGCCGCGTCCGCGCGATGCCGATTCGCCGCGCGTGCGCGCGCTGGTGGACCAGGTGTACGGCCTGATGACCATGCGTCCGGTGCCGCAGCCGGCCGCCGTCGGCGCCCCGGCGCCGGCGCATCCGGACTACCGCCTGCCGGACACCGACATCGACCGCATCGAGGCGGTGCTCGACCTGGTCGCCCAGGCGCCGTTCGACGGCCGCGCCGACCTGCCGAAGCTGGCCGAGGAGACCGAGCTGCCGGACGAGGAGCTGTTCCCGACCTACGAGGCGATGACGATGCTGGGGCTGGCGCAAGTGGAGGCGGGCGACATCATGCTGACCGCGCTGGGCATGCGCTACGCCGGCGCCGACCAGCAAGAACGGCAGGAAATCTTCGGCCGCCAACTGCTGGCCCACGTGCCGCTGGCCGCGCGCATCCGCGAGCAGCTGGTGCAGGCCGAGGGCGGCGCGGTGTCCGAACAGCCCTTCATCGACCTGCTGGAAGAGCACCTGGAACAGGACGAGGCCAAGCGCACGCTGGAGATCGCGGTGGAGTGGGGCCGTTACGGCGAAGTCTACGAGTACGACTACCACCTCGGGCGCCTCAAGCTGCCGGAGGAAGAGGGCGTTTAAGCCGCCGTTCATTTGCTCCTGCTGGGCTCGGCGTACAATTAGCAATGGTGCGGCATTCTGAAGGGGACGATATGAAACGAGCGCTGTTTGGGATGCTATTGGCCATGGCCGCCGCCACTGCCGCTGCCGACGAACGCCAGTCCTGCGAAGCCGCCAGCGGCGCATGGCGCAGTGGCGTGGTGCTGCAGGGCCCGCGTTTCGCGCACGGGCAGTTCCGCCAGGGCATCGAGCTCTCGCATACCCACCTGAAGCTGCGCGCCGACCAGGATGGCCAGGTCTACGACGTCGCCATCGACAACGTCTTCGCCAGCGGCTATCGCCCGGGACAGCCGGTCGTGCCGGCGCCGATCGACGGCATCCGCGAAGGTGACCACCTGTCGCTGTGCGGCCAGCTGTACGACCGCGGGATCGGCATCCACTTCGTGCACACCAACTGCGGCCAATCGCCGGCGCCGAATCATCCGGATGGCTGGCTGCGCGTGGTCGACCGCTCTGGCCAATCCGGCGACAATCTCGAATCCAGCACCAACTACTGCCCCCTGTTCTCCCACGGCCGCCGCCGCCGTTAGAACCTGTCCAAGCAACGTTAGCTCGATCGAGAACGTCGTTCCCGCGCACGCGGGAACCCCATTTCCTACGCGCTAAGTCAGCTTCCGCCGCACCAGCGCGCGGCGATACCGGCTTTGCGAATATGATTGCGCAACAAGCAAGCATAGGAGCAAACCTTGGGAGAAGCCCTTGTTCGGCATTGACGTCCGCGCCGCGCGCGCCGTGTGGACAGCCGCGCTCGTGCTGCTGGCGCTGTACTGCGCCTACACGGTCCGCACCACGCTGCTGGTGCTGCTGTTCGGCGTCTTCTTCAGCTACCTCGTGTACCCGCTGTTCGTGCTGCTCCAGCGCTGGACCGGCGGCCGGTTGCCGCGCGTGCCTTTGCTGATCATGGTGTACGCCCTGATCGTCGGCGCCTTCGTGCTGGCCGGCGCGCTGTTCGGTACCCGCATCGCGACCGAGGCCCAAAACCTGGCGCAAGAGCTGCCCAAGCTGATGCAGCCGGGCCAGCTCCAGCGCCAGCTCCCGCTTCCTGCGCCGCTGGAGCCCTTGCGCGTGCGATTGGCCGAGTTCCTGCAGAACCTGATCTCGGCCGGCGCCAGCCAGGCGCTGCCGACTGTGCGCGGGCTGGGCACCGGGCTGCTCCACGTCGCCGGCAATCTCATCTATGTGGTCGTCGTGCCGATCTTCAGTTTCCTGATGGTGCGGGACGCGCCCGGCATCGAAGGCGTGCTGGTATCGCTGGGCAAAAAGCAGGACGGTTCCTTCTGGTCCAGCCTGGCACGCGGGCTGAACCATTTGATGTCGCAGTACGTGCGCGCGCTGGCGCTCCTGTCGCTGGCGACCGTCATCGTGTACAGCGTCGTGCTGTCGCTGCTGGGCGCACCGTTTGCCCTGTTGCTGGCGGTGCTGGCAGCGCTGCTGGAAGTCATTCCCGTGTTCGGCCCGCTGATCGCGGCGTTATCCATCTTTTCGGTCGCCATCGTCAGCGGCTACCCGCACGTGTGGTGGCTCGTCGCCTTCATCGTGGCCTACCGGATCTTCCAGGACTACATGCTCAACCCCTACCTGATGAGCGAAGGCGTGAACGTGCCGCCGATCGTCGTGGTGTTCGGACTGCTGGCGGGTGACGAACTGGCGGGCGTGCCGGGGATTTTCCTGTCGGTCCCGTTTTTCGCCGCTGTGCGCATCGTCGCCGTACAGATCCGCATCCACCGCGAACGCCGCCAACTCGAGGCCTGCGAGGCCGGCTCCGGTCCCGATTCCGGCTGACCGGCGCGCGATTTTCATCGTGCAGTGCAGCGTAATGACAATGCATCTTTTGTTGCACGAAAACCCATGCAGTGGTTCAATGCCGCATCTCAATCCTGCGTCGCCATTTGACCAAGGTTTGCGCCAGCTTCGCGCCGCCCTGGCTTCAAAAGGCTTCTGCCGGGGTGGAGAATGCGTTAATGTATGCGCTGCATGGAGGATCCCATGCCCGCAACACGACAATCCGGACGCACGACAACTATAACCACGCGCGGCCGTTATTTTTATTGGAGAGGCTAGTGAGTATTTTTAGAACCAAGAACCTGGACAGCATGGTGGCCGCCAGCCGCACACCCGGTGGTCTCAAGAAAGTGCTGGGACCGTTCGACCTGATCCTGATGGGCATCGGCGCCATCGTCGGCACAGGTATTTTCGTTCTGACCGGTACTGGCGCCGCCACCGCCGGCCCGGCGCTGACCCTGTCCTTCGTCGCCGGCGCAATCGCTTGCGGTTTCGCCGCCATGTGCTACGCCGAGTTCGCATCGACTGTCCCCGTCGCCGGCTCGATCTATACCTACAGCTACGCGACCCTGGGTGAACTGGTGGCCTGGATCATCGGCTGGGACCTGCTGCTTGAATACGGGCTGGCGACGTCCGCCGTGTCGGTCGGCTGGTCGGGCTACTTCCAGTCGCTGATGGGCGGTTTCGGCCTGCACCTGCCTGACGCGCTCAGCGCGGCGCCGGGTGCGCTGCCGGGCGTCGCCACCTACTTCAACCTGCCGGCATTCTGCATCATGATGGCGCTGACCGCGCTGCTGTCGCTGGGCGTGCGCGAATCGGCGCGCGTCAACAACGTGATGGTGGTCATCAAGGTGGGCGTGGTGCTGCTGTTCATCGCCGTCGGCTTCCGCCACGTGCAGCCGGCCAATTGGCATCCCTACATGCCCTTCGGCGTGTCGGGCACCCTGAGCGCAGCCGCGCTGGTGTTCTTCTCCTTTATCGGTTTCGACGCCGTCACCTCGGCAGCGGAAGAGGTCAAGCGTCCCGAGCGCGATCTGCCGATCGGCATCATCGGCTCGCTCACCATCTGCACCATTCTGTACGTGGTGGTGTCGGCCATCATGACCGGCATCGTGCCGTTTGCCCAGCTGAACGTTGACCACCCGGTCTCGCTGGCCCTGCAGTACGCGAAGGAAAACTGGTTCGCGGGTTTCGTCGACCTCGGCGCCATCCTCGGCATGACCACCGTGATCCTGGTGATGGCGTTCGGCCAGACCCGCATCATTTTCGCGATGTCGCGCGACGGCCTGCTGCCGGCGAAGCTGTCGGAAGTGCATCCGAAGTACGGCACCCCGTTCTTCGCCACGTGGATGGTCGGTATCGTGTTCGGCCTGCTGGGCGCGCTGGTCCCGCTGAAGGTGCTGAGCGAGCTGGTCAACATGGGCACCCTGGCCGCGTTCTGCCTGGTGGCGGTTGCCGTGGTGGTGCTGCGCAAGAAGCGCCCGGACCTGCATCGCGCATTCCGCTGCCCGGGTGTGCCGGTGGTGCCGGCGCTGGCCGTGCTGTCCTGCGGCACGCTGATGGCCTTCCTTGGCGCGGTCACCTGGATCGCGTTCGGTGTGTGGCTGGTCATCGGCCTGGTGGTGTACTTCGGCTATGCCCGTCACCGCTCGCTGCTGAACAAGTCGCCTGAGGCAGGCGGTTCGCCGATGGGTGTATCGCAGTCGGCGATGAAATAAGCTGTTTGCCGGTGGGCGCACCCGCCGGCTTCACTGACAAAGGCCCGGTTTTGCCGGGCCTTTGTTTTTGCTACCTCAAATTGATCGTCGTTCCCGCTGCCGCGGGAACGACGTTCGTGGTGTGAGGTGGTGTCGTGTGGGCGTTCAGGCAGCTTCCAGCGCGCGGGCGATCGCGTCGCCAGCTTCAACCGTGTTGGCCTTGCCGCCCAGGTCGCCCGTGCGCGGGCCGTCCTTGAGCACCTGCTCGATCGCGCCCACGATCGCATCATGCGCCTCGCGGTAGCCGGGGCCCGCATCCGGCGCATCCGCCAGGAATGCCAGCATCATCGCGCCGGACCAGATCTGCGCGATCGGGTTGGCGATGCCTCTGCCGGCGATATCCGGCGCCGAACCGTGCACCGGCTCGAACAGGGAAGGGAAATTGCGCTCCGGATTGAGATTGGCCGACGGCGCCAGGCCGATGGTGCCGGTGCAGGCCGGACCGAGGTCGGACAGGATGTCGCCGAACAGGTTCGACGCCACCACCACGTCGAAGCGGTCCGGTTGCAGCACGAAACGGGCGGTCAGGATGTCGATGTGCTGCTTGTCGATGGTGATGCCGGGATAATCCTTGCCGATCGCGTCCGCGCGGCCATCCCACCACGGCATGCTGATCGCGATGCCGTTCGATTTGGTGGCGACGGTCAGGTGCTTGCGTTGGCGCGCGCTGGCCAGTTCGAATGCGTATTTCAGCACCCGGTCCGCGCCGTGCCGCGTGAACACGGATTCCTGGATCACCAGCTCGCGCTCGGTTCCCGGGAACATGATGCCGCCGAGATTGGTGTATTCACCTTCGGTATTTTCGCGCACCACGTAAAAGTCGATGTCGCCGGCCTTGCGCCCAGCAAGCGGGCAGGGCACGCCGTCGAACAGGCGCACCGGACGCAGGTTAATGTATTGATCGAATTCGCGCCGGAACTTGAGCAGCGAGCCCCACAGGGAGATGTGGTCCGGCACCGTGGCCGGCCAGCCGACCGCGCCGAAGTAGATGGCGTCCATGCCCGCGAGCTGGTCCTTCCAGTCGGGCGGCATCATGGCGCCAGTCTTCAGGTAATAGTCGCAGCTGGCCCATTCGAAGGGGGTGAACTGGAGGTCGAGTCCGAACTTGCGCGCGGCGACTTCCAGCACCTTGCGGCCTTCCGGCAAAACTTCCTTGCCGATGCCGTCGCCGGCGATGGCTGCGATGTTGAAACGACGGGACATGCTGATTCCTTTCTCAAGAGATTTCGATCGTAGCAGTTTTCGCCGCGATGTACTTCCGGGCACCCGCTTTTCGGCCTGGGTATGGACGGTATGTGAAGCCGCGCACACTGTCCCGCGCCGCCTGCCGTTAAGCTGGCCCCTCCTTCCGGACGGGGTGAACTGCCGTGTTCAAAAGCTTTTTCCAGGCCGGATTCGAATGTACGACCGGCTATAACCGAGATGGCCAGTGGATCGACCTGGTCGAAGATACGCTGCATCACTTGCACGTCGGCGAGGATTACCGGCGCTTGCGTGCCGCCGGGATCGCGACGGTGCGCGATGCCATCCGTTGGCCGCTGGTGGACCGGAACGGCCGCTACGATTTCTCGTCCGCGTGGCCGGTGGTCGACATGGCCAAGCGCTACCGGATGGAAGTGATCTGGGACCTATTTCACTATGGCTACCCGGACGATGTCGAACTGCTGTCGGGCGCCTTCATCGACCGCTTCGCCGCCTATTGCAAAGCCTGCGCCCAATTCCTGCGCCGTCATCTGCGCGGCCAGTTGTGGTTCACGCCGGTCAATGAACCGTCGTACATGTCCTGGGCGGCGGGCGATGCCGCCCATTTTGCGCCGCACCTGTCCGGGCGTGCCTTCGACCTCAAGGTGGCGCTGATCCAGGCCGCGATCCGCGGCATTGATGCGATCCGCGCCTGGGTGCCGGACGCCCGCTTCGTCCACGCCGACCCGCTGTGCCGGGTTGCGCCGCGCAACGACAGCCTTGACGCCGCCACGGCCGCGCGCCGCTTCAACGAGGAGAGCGTATTCGAAGCGTGGGACATGCTGGCCGGCCGCCTGCTGCCCGAATTGGGCGGCAGCCTGGCCCACCTCGATGTGGTCGGCGTCAATTATTACTGGAACTGCCAGTGGGTCCACGGCGAGGACGGCAGCTGGCTCGATCCGGACGATCCGCGCCGCATGCCGCTGTCCACGCTGGTCGAGCAAGCATGGCGTCGCTATGGCGCCGAAGTGCTGATCTCGGAAACTTCGCACTGGGGCGAGCACCGGGCCGGCTGGATGGAAGAGCTGGCCGGGGAAGCCGAGCAACTGCTCTGCGCCAAGGTGCCCTTGCGCGGCGTCTGCCTGTATCCGGTGATCGGCATGCTCGACTGGCATGCGCCCCGGCGCTGGATGCCGATGGGCCTGTGGGACATTGACCACGACGGCGACATGCGGCGCGTGCTGCACGCGCCCATGTTCAAGGCGCTGCTGCGCGCGCAGCGCCGGGTGCTGCCCCATTTGACGGCGCAGTCAGCGGCTGCCTTCGGCCCGCTGCCGGGCACGGCGGCGGAACTGTCGCGGACCGGCACTGCCTAAGCGACTAGTGGCGCGGCAGGCATGTCGCCTCGCGCGGCCACGCCTCTTCCTGGTGTTTGAACATGAACAATTTCTACTTGCGTTCGTGGTGGGTGCCGGCGCTGCGCGGCATTTTCGGCATCCTGTTCGGCGTGCTCACGCTCTTGTGGCCGGGCCTGACCTTGCTGACCCTGGCGGCGTTGTTTGCAGCCTTCGCCTTGCTGGGCGGCGTCACCTCCGTCATCGGCGCCATCGGTCACCGCAGGATCGACGATGGCTGGTGGCTGCCGCTGTTGCTCGGCTTGGTGAGCATCAGCGCGGCCATTGTCGCGGTGGCCAATCCGGTGCTGACCACGCTGGTGCTGGTGATGGTGATCGCCGCCAATGCACTGGTGGCGGGCGTGCTTGATATCGTTGCCGCGGTGCGCCTGCGCAAGGACGTCAAGGGCGAGTGGCTGCTGGCCGTGTCCGGTATTGCCGAGGTGGTGTTCGGCGCGCTGGTGTTCCTGTATCCGCTGGCGGGTGCCGTCGCGCTGGTGTGGATGGTCAGCGGCTACGCCATTGTCACCGGCGTGCTGTTGCTGGCCCTGGCCGTGCGTGCCCGCGCCCTGGTGGCGCGGCCGCGCGGGGCGCCGGCGGTCGAACGCCGCACCTTGCCCGACCGGCGCATGGCGGCAGCGCACTAGCTTGCCCATGCTATAGTGACCACACCAAATAATCGCGGGGGGCAGGTGTGGCGGACCAGGCGGCAGGGGCGCGTTTGAAGATTGCGATCAGCACGGGCGGCGGCGATGCGCCGGGCCTGAACGCGGTGATCCGTGCTGTCGTGCTCGCCTCCATCCGCCGCGGCTGGGAATGCTGGGGCATCCGCGACGGCTTCAACGGCCTGCTCGACCCCCAGCAATGCACCGGCGAGCCCGTGATGCGGCTCGATGCCACATCCGTCTACGGCATCGGCGCGCTCGGCGGCACCATCCTCGGCAGCACCAACCGCGCCGACCCGCTGCACTATCCTGTGCGCCAGGCGGACGGCAGCGTGGGCGAGATCGACCGCACCGAAGAGCTGGCCCGGCTGCTGCGCGAGAACGGTTTCGACGCGGTGGTCTCCGTCGGCGGCGACGGCTCGATGGCGATCGCCGCCGCCTTGCATGACAAGGGCGTGCGGGTGGTCGGGGTGCCGAAGACCATCGACAACGATCTTGACCATACCTTCGCCACCTTCGGCTTCGACACCGCGGTGGGTTTTGCCACCGAATGCATCGACCGCCTGCATTCGACCGGCTACAGCCAGCACCGCGTGATGGTGGTCGAAGTGATGGGCCGCTACGCCGGCTGGATCGCGCTGCACGCGGGCATGGCCGGCGGCGCGCACGCGATCCTGATTCCGGAAATTCCCTATGAGCTGGCCGCGGTCGCGGCCGCGATCAGGGCGCGTGACGCGGCCGGACACCATCATTCGCTGGTGGTGGTCGCGGAGGGCGCCGAGCCAGTGCGGGGTGAGCGTACGGTGCTTGCCGGCGCCGAGACCGGACGCCTGGAACGACTGGGCGGCGTCGGCGCCCGGGTCGAACACGAGCTGGCCGGGCTGACCGGCAAGGAATGCCGTTCGGTAGTGCTCGGCCACTTGTTACGCGGCGGCAGCCCTTCGGCGTTCGACCGCGTGGTGGCCTCGCGCTTCGGCGCGGCGGCAGTGCGCGCGCTGGCGCTGGGGCAAGGCGGCGTCATGGTGGCACTGGGCGATGGCGCGATCGGCACCGTGCCGCTGTCCGAGGTCGCCGGGCACACCAAGACCGTTCCGCTCGACAGCGACACGCTCGCCACCGCCCGCGAACTGGGGATCTGCCTCGGCGACCAGGCTTAAGCTGTTCGTGCGCCTTCTCGTCGCGCAGATCGCTACCATAGCGAAATTCTCCTGACGAGGATTCCCAAGTGCACATCCTGGAACAACGATTCCTGCGCGGCCCGAACGTGCATGCCGACAGCCCGTGCCTGCTCAGCGTCCTGGCGCTGGACGAGCTGTATGGCATCCAGACGCGCCAGATCATCGGCTTCAACGACGCGCTGCTCGCGCTCCTGCCCTCGCTGCACCGGCAGCTGGTCCCGACCGGCCAGCGCGGCGGCTTCGCGCTGCGCTTGAAGGAGGGCACGCTCGCGGGCCGGGTGGTGGAACAAGTGACGCTGGAGCTGCAGACGCTGGCAGGCGTGCCGGCCAGCTACGGCCGCACGCGGCCTGTCACCGGCCAGCCGGGCCTGGTGCGCATCGTCTGCGAGTATCGGCTCGAAAGCCTGGCCCAGCCGGCCTTCGTGCTTGCGATCGACATCGTCGACGCGCTGGCCCACGGCGAAGCTTTCAATCTCGCGCCACGCCTGGACGAGTTGAAGGCGATCGTCGCGCGGCACGCGATCGGATCGAGCGCGGCGGCGGTGGTTGCGGCAGCTGACGAACGGGGTGTGCCATACCAGCGCATCAGCGAAGATTCGAACCTGTTCCAGCTGGGCTGGGGCGTCAAGCAAAAGCGCCTGCAGGCCCGCACCGCCAGCGACGAGCAAGAGAGCAATGCGCTGCCCGCGCCGGCGGACGTGCTTCCCGGCGGTGGCGGTGCGATGGATGCGGGCGTCGCCATCCTCGACAGCCTGATGGGCGGCTCGGATGGCCGCATCCCCTTGATCGCGGTCACCGGGACCAATGGCAAGACCACTACCTCGCTGCTGATCGCGCATGCGGCCCGCCTCGCGGGGCGTTCGGCGGGCGTCGCCACCACCCACGGGGTCTACATCAATGGGAAGGCGGTGGCGGTGGGCGACTGCACCGGCTATTGGTCGGCGCGCACGGTGCTGGCCTCGCCCGACGTCGATTTCGCGGTGCTGGAGACGGCGCGCGGCGGTATCCTCAAGCGCGGGCTGGCGT
Source organism: Massilia terrae (assembly GCF_024753145.1). Classification (GTDB taxonomy): domain Bacteria; phylum Pseudomonadota; class Gammaproteobacteria; order Burkholderiales; family Burkholderiaceae_D; genus Telluria; species Telluria terrae. Next base: position 1,079,578 of record NZ_JANUGU010000001.1, read on the forward strand.
TCGACCGCTGCGATGTCGCTGTCGTGTTGAACGTCGCCGAGGACCATCTTGGGCTGGACGGCGTCGATGCCATCGACGACCTGGCGCAGGTGAAGGCGATCGTCGCCGAATCGGCCTCGCGCGCGGCCGTGCTGAATGCGGAAGACGCCCTGTGCGTGGCAATGGTGCGGCGCCTGAAGCCGGCCACCGAGGTCTTGTTCTTTTCGATGAATGCGGATAATCCGGTCCTGATCAAGCATCTGGACGGGGGTGGGCGCGGGGCGTACATGCAGGACAATGCGATCGTCATCGCCGATGGAGCGCGCCAGATCGAACTGCTGCGGGTGGAGAGCATGCCGATCGCGTTCGGCGGCCTGGCCCGCTTCAATATTGCGAATGCGCTGGCCGCGGCGGCGTCCCTGATGGCGGCGGGCTTTTCGCACCTGCAGATCGTGGCGGGGCTGTCGACCTTCGTGTCGGACGGCCGGACCAATCCACTGCGCACCAATGTGTTCGACATCCGCGGCGTTACCGTGATCGTCCACTATGCGCATAACGCCGCGGCCTACGCCGCCACGGCAGACATGGCGCGCGCGATGCTGCCGCGCCACCTGGTGGGCATCGTCACCGCGCCCGGCGACCGGCGCGACGAGGACTTGCTGCAGATCGGGCGGGTGTGCGGCGAGCGCTTCGACGAGCTGGTGGTGTATGAGTCGCAGAGCCGTGGGCGGCCAGTGGGTGATGCGGTCGACCTGATTCTCGAGGGGGCGGAGGAGGTGGTCGGCATCTCGGACACGCTGCACCGCGAGATAGACGTCGACGACGCGATCCGGCTTGGGCTGTCGCTGTGCGCGCCGGGGGATGTGCTGGTGTTTGCGTGCGGGTCGTCGCTGAAGGTGTTTATCGAGGCGATTCGGACGATGGATCCGGAGAGCGCAGACCGGATCGCGTCGCAAACCGCGTAAGCATCGAGCTCGCTTTTTAGCAGGCCTGCGCGCGCACGACGGACTCTTGGGAAACGGGGAAGATGCGGCGGGGCTCCGCCGCGCTTCACGAGTTCGGATTCCGCCTGGTGACATTCTCCAAAAACTCGGCCAACGGTGCCGGCAATCGACTCGCCTCGCCATCCTGCGGCAAGCGGTAGCGTGATCCCGCCGGCAGCAAGTGCAGCCGCACATCGATCAGCTCCGGCGTCTTGTGATCGTCGATCTCGGAGATGTTGGTGCTCATGTGCCGCCCGTCGACGATGGTGACCGCGCCTTCACCCAGCACCTCGATGCCCACGCCGCGCTCCACCACCAGCGCCGTGTCCTCGTCGATGCCGATCCCTTGCAAGTAGGGATTGGCCGCGATGACGGACAGCAGCCGCGCGAGCCGCTGGCGTTCCGAGAAGTGCTGGTCGATGACGACTTTGTGCAGGAATCCCAGTCCCGCACCCAGGCTGACCGCGCCTTTCTCCGGGCGGTCGGCCCGTCCGTGCGCCAGCATGTGGCCGGACATCGCCGACGCGCCGGCACTGGTGCCGCCGATGCAGACGCCGCGCACCTTGAGCGCGGTGTGCATCTCCGCGTCGAGTGCAGTGCCGCCGACGAGCGCCAGCAGGCGTTTCTGGTCGCCGCCGGTCATGAAGATGCCGTCAGCCTCGCTGATGGCGCGGATGTGCTGTTCGTCGTTGGCGTCCTCGCGGCACTGCACGTTCAGGTGCACGCGCTGGCGCGCGCCAAGCTCGCCAAAAACGCGGTCGTAGTCGCTCCACTTCTCATCCGCGATGCCGCTGGCGGCCGTGATCACGACAATCCTGGCGTTGGCCCCGCCCGACAATTCGACAAAGCGCGCGAGGATCGCCTTGTCGTTCTCGAGGTCCTCGCCGCCGCCGATGATGACGAGGTGGCCGTGGCTCGCGGTGGTGTGGGATTCGGTCTTCATTTCCCGATGATACGCGCGCTTGGCATGTCCCGGTTGCTGCAGCTCGCCGCTTCGTGGCGGCTGACGGCGATCAGGCCGATCGGGAAGCGCTTGTCGATCTGGTCGACGCCGCCGGTGGCGGCGACCGCGCCTTCCGGGCCGGCGTAGAACCCGGCGCCAACGATGGGCGTGTCGCCCACACGGCCGAGCAGGCTCGGCGCCGAGCCTCCGGTCGAGCCGGCAAGGGCGAACTGGCCGTCGCCATCGCGCACCACGGCGCCGACGGTGTCGCAGGCGGCGCATTCAGGCAGCTCGAGCGGGCTGTTGTAGTTCCAGAAACGCAGGAAGGCGTGGTTATCGACGCCCGGCATGGCGGGGAGGGCGCCGGCCAGCTGATGCATGATGTTGCGGTGCGCGGCGCGCTGGCGTTCGGCTGGTCCCGGATGGGGCGACAGGCCGATCGCACGCGCCAGCCGGTCGGCGCCTTCCCCGGCCAGCAGGCAGTGCGGGGTTTCGGCCACCGAGCGCGCCAGCAGGATCGGGTTCCTGACATCGCGCACGCAGGCCACCGCGCCGAGGCGGCCGCGGCTGTCCATCACGGATGCGTCCAGTTCGATGGTTTCGCCGTCGAGACCGACGATGGCCCCGGTGCCGGCGTTGTAGCGTCCGTCGTCTTCGAGGGTGACCACGGCCGAGACGGCGGCGTCGAGGGCGTCGGCGCCTTCACGCAGGCGTTCCAGGCCGCGTGCGGCGGCGCGCTCGCAGCCGTCCTTGAGTTCACACGGCGCACCAGCTCCGCCGTGCACGACAATTGCCCATTCCACTTCAGTATTGCTCATGTTTCTACATCTCCTTGCTTCCTGTGCAATATCCCTGCACAAGTCGATGCGCATTATGCAAAAGAGCAAGCACGACCGGCATCGGCTGGCGGGCCGTCTGGATGTAAGAGCAGGCTGACAAGGCGGCAGGGGCCGCGCGTGGCTCAGGACAGGAAGGAGGCGCCGCCCAGCTCGCGCCTCAGTTCGCGCGCCAGTTCCTGGCGGCGCGCGTCGGTGACGAAGGCGCCGATGGCGATGCGGGTGCCGCGCGATTCGATCTCGATCAGCGCGCGCCGGCTGGCGGGCGGCAGCACCCGCACCCAGTGAGGATCCAGGCGTATCCGTTCGGTGCGCCGGCCGCGCACCCGTTCGACCAGCAGGCAACGCTCGGACAGTGCGATGTGCTCGCAGTCGAGCGCGTGGCGCGCATAGTGTAACAGTGCGGCCCCCACTGCCGCCATCTCGACCAGCGCGAACGCGAGCACGATCCAGATGCCCGCGACGACAAAGACCAAGGCGATGCCAAAGCTGCCCATACACAGCAGCAGGTAGGCACTGGCCAGCTGACGCGGCGTCAGCGAACAGTTGCGCTTGAGCAGCCATTCGCGCGTCATGGCATCGCGCTCACTTGATCAGGGGCGGCTTCTCGAAGGTGTGGAAGGGCGCCGGGCTGGGCACCGTCCATTCCAGTCCTTCCGCACCGTCCCATGGCTTGGCCGGGGCCGGCGGCCCGCCGCGGATGTTGGGCAAGACGATGAACAGCAGCCAGTAGACCTGGGTCAGCCCGAACAGCCAGGCCGCGACCGAGACCAGCTCGTTGAAGTCGGTGAACTGGCTGGCATAGTCCGCGTAGCGGCGTGGCATGCCGGCCAGGCCGAGAAAATGCATGGGGAAGAAGGTGAGATTTACCCATAGCAGCGAGTTCCAGAAATGGAAGTGTGCGCGTTTCTCGTTGTACATGTGTCCGGTCCATTTCGGCACCCAGTAGTAATAGCCGGAAAATAAGGCGAACAGCGATCCCGCCACCAGTACATAGTGGAAGTGCGCCACCACGTAATAGGTATCCTGCATCTGGACGTCGATGGGCGCCACCGCGAGGATCAAGCCGGAAAAGCCGCCGATCGTGAACACCCACAGGAAGCCCACCGCGAACAGCATTGGTGCTTCGAAGCTTAGCGCGCCTTTCCACATGGTGGCCACCCAATTGAATACCTTCACGCCGGTGGGGATAGCCACCAGCATGGTCGCGTACATGAAGAACAGCTGCGCCGTGACCGGCATGCCTGTCGTGAACATGTGGTGCGCCCAGACGATGAAGGAGATGATCGCGATCGCGGCCGTCGCGTAGACCATCGAGGCATAGCCGAACAGGGGCTTGCGCGAGAACGCCGGGATCACTTGCGAGATGATGCCGAAGCCGGGCAGGATCATGATGTAGACCTCGGGATGCCCGAAGAACCAGAAGATGTGCTGGAACATGACCGGGTCGCCGCCGCCGGCCGCGTTGAAGAAAGTGGTGTCGAAATGGCGGTCCGTCAGCACCATGGTGACCGCGGTGGCCAGTACCGGCATCACGGCGATCAGCAGATAGGCCGTGATCAGCCAGGTCCAGCAGAACATGGGCATCCGCATCAGGTGCAGGCCCGGCGCCCGCATGTTCAGGATGGTGGTGATGATGTTGATGGCGCCCATGATCGATGACGCGCCCATCATGTGCACGGCGAAGATCGTCATGTCCATCCCCGGGCCCATCTGTACCGACAGCGGCGGATACATGGTCCAGCCGGAACCGGGCGCACCGCCGGCGACGAAGAAGGAGGTCACCAGCAGCAGCGCCGCGGGCGGCAGTAGCCAGAACGAGAAGTTGTTCATGCGCGCGAACGCCATGTCCGCCGCGCCGACTTGCAGCGGGACCATCCAGTTGGCGAAGCCGACGAAGGCCGGCATGATCGCGCCGAAGATCATGATGAGGCCGTGCATGCCGACGAACTGGTTGTAGAGCTCCGGCTGGACGAATTGCAGGCCGGGCCGGAACAGCTCCAGCCGGATCAGCATGGCCAGCGCGCCGCCGATCATCAGCATGGTGACGGAGAAGAACAGGTAGAGCGTGCCGATGTCCTTGTGATTGGTGGCGAACAGCCAGCGGCGCCAGCCATGCGGATGCGCGGCCGCGCCTTCGCCGTGGACGAGATCTGGGCTGCCGGTGCTTGTGCCCGCCATCGCGCGTTCCCTTCGCCGTTTCAACTTTCGCGGACTATAGCGCGGCTCGGGGCAGCACGATTGGCACGGTGCGCCTGGCGTGAGCCAGCTCAAGCGCCACCAACAGCGATGAAACTTCGCCCTTAAGTGACCGTCGCTCCCAAATTAGCTCATCCGTTGCGCCCCGAATCTGGTAACATGACGCCCCTTTTTCGAAAGACATTCATGGCCCAGGCTTGCGGCGTCGATTTCGGCACTTCCAATTCCACCGTCGGCTGGTCGCGTCCCGGCCAGCCGGCGCTGCTGGCACTGGAAGACGGCAAGCCGACCCTGCCGTCGGCGGTGTTCTTCAATGCCGATGACGACAGCGTCCACTACGGCCGCGCCGCCCTGGCCGAGTATCTGGAAGGCTACGAAGGCCGCCTGATGCGCTCGCTCAAGAGCCTGCTCGGCACCAGCCTGATCGAAGGCCAGACCGAGGTCGCCGGCCGCGCCTTGCCTTTTCGGCAATTGCTGTCGCAGTTTATCGGCGAGCTGAAGCGGCGCGCCGAGCGCGAGGCCGGGCGCGGCTTCCGCCAGGCCGTGTTCGGCCGCCCGGTGTTCTTCGTCGACGGCGACCCGGATGCGGACCGGCTGGCGGAAGACACCTTGTCCGGCATCGCGCGCGCCGTCGGCTTCGAGGAGATCGGCTTCCAGTACGAACCGATCGCCGCCGCCTTCGACTATGAATCGCGGATCGAGCGCGAGGAACTGGTGCTGGTGGCCGACATCGGCGGCGGCACCTCGGACTTCTCGCTGGTGCGGCTGGCGCCGGAACGCGCGGCACGGGTCGAGCGCCGCGACGACATCCTGGCCAGCGGCGGCGTGCACATCGGCGGCACGGATTTCGATAAATACCTGAACCTGGCCGCCGCGATGCCGCTGCTCGGCTATGGCAGCATGCTGCTGTCCGGCGCTCAAGTGCCATCGAGCTATTACTTCAACCTGGCGACCTGGCACACCATCAACCAGGCCTACACCCGCAAGAGCATCGCCCAGCTCGACGAACTGGTGCGCGATGCCGCCGAGCCCGCCAAGCTGCAGCGCCTGCGCCGCCTGGTCGAAGAGCGCGCCGGCCACTGGCTGGCGATGCGCATGGAAGAGGGCAAGATCGCCCTGTCCACCAACGCCACGGTGGAGCTCGACCTCGACCGGCTCGACCCGGCCGCGGTCCTGACGGTGACCCGGGCGCAATTCGACGAGGCTGCCGCCGGCCTGGTCGATTCCGTTGCCGCCACCGTCGCCACCTTGCTGGCCGAAGCGGCGGTCCGCCCCGAGCAGGTCGACACGATCTTCTTCACCGGCGGTTCCAGTGGCGTGGCTTCGCTGCGCGCCCGCATCGCCGCGCTGTTGCCGGACGCGCGCAAGGTCGAAGGCGACCTGTTCGGCAGCATCGGCGCCGGCCTCGCGCTCGACGCCGCGCGCCGCTTCGGGTGAGCGGCATGAGCGTTTTCGACCGTCCGATCGTCATGCTCGACTTCGAGACCACCGGCCTGTCGCCGGCGCTGGGCGACCGCATCACCGAAGTGGCCGCGCTGCGCATCGTCGGCGGGCGTATCGAAGAACGCTTTGTGTCGCTGGTCAATTGCGGCGTGCGCATCCCATCCTTCATCACCGCGCTGACCGGCATTTCGCAGGAAATGGTCGACCGCGCGCCGCCGGCGGCCGACGTGGTGCCGCGCTTGCTCGACTTCATCGGCGGCGACACGCTGGCCGCGCACAACGCCAGCTTCGACGAGAAATTCCTGGTGGCCGAGGGAGAACGCCTGGGCCGTGGCTGCGGCCACGCCCATCTGGTCTGTTCGCTCAAGCTGTCGCGCCGCGTGTTTCCGGGCTTGCCGAGCTACAAGCTGGGCCAGCTGTCGGGCCGGCTCGGCATCGCCTTCCGGAGCGCCGCGCACCGGGCCGAGGCCGACGCCGAAGTCGCGGCCGAGGTGCTGATCCACATTGGCCGCCACATCGGGCGCGAATATGGCTTGCCCCGGATCGAGCCGGCGATGCTGGCGGCGGTGAACAAAGTGGCAGCAGCGAAAGTGCCCACCTGGCTGGGCAAGTACGCCGCAGAAAAAAACGCCGCTGCGCCTGCCTGAGCCGCGCCAATTCCTTCCATTATCCGCCGCAAAACGGCGGATTTTTTATGCGCTGTGGGTCGTACGATTGTGCGCAGTCAAACGCCGCGCAGGATCACGCACTTAAAATTTTATCAATAGTCTTCAGGCCGCCAGGCCCGAACGGCCGGATATTTCTCGCGTTTTCAACGGCTTCGAGCCGGAGGAACAGATGAATCGCCAGCACATCTCTCGCGAAGCCCATCACCAGACCTATGTGTGGTTCCGCCAGGCCGCCGAGCAGGGAGATCCTTATGCGCAATTCAACCTCGGACTGATGTACAAACGCGGCGATGGCATCGACCGCGACGACGCGCGCGCCTTCAAGTGGCTGCGCCTCGCCGCGCGGCAGGGCATCGCCTTCGCCCAGAACCATCTCGGCGCCATGTATTACAACGGGCGCGGCACCGGCCAGAACGACAACGCGGCGGCTTACTGGTTCCGGCGCGCCGCTGAACAGGGCGATGCATCGGCCCAGCAGAACCTCGGCCAGATGTACAAGAACGGCCGGGGCCTGGCCGCCAACGCCGAACTGGCCCTGGCCTGGTTCTACCGCGCGGCGGAGCAGGGCGTGGCCAGCGCCCAGGCCCTGCTGGCCGAATGCTACTTGCACGGCTTTGGCGCCGCCATCAACTTTCCGCTGGCGATGGCGTGGTTTCGCAAGGCGGCGGTGCAGGGCAACGCGCGGGCCCAGCTCAATCTCGGCCTGATGTACAAGCGTGGCCAGGGCGTGGAGGGCAACGATGCCCAGGCCCTGTGCTGGTTTCGCCAGGCGGCCGCGCAAGGCGATGCGGTCGCGCAGCGGCAGCTCGGGCTGGCCTATGGCGAGGGCCAGGGCGTCAAGGCCGATCCGCTACGCGCCTTCGCCTGGCTCCAGCGCGCCGGTGAGCAGGGCGACAAGGACGCCCAGTTTTCGCTCGCCCTGATGCTCGCGCATGGCGAAGGCGTGGAGCGAGACGAGGCGCGGGCGCTCACCTGGTACTTGCGCGCGGCCGACCAGGGGCACGTGCTGGCGCAGTACAACCTTGGGAATATGTATGCCAACGGCACCGGCACCGCGCGCGACCCCTTGCGCGCGCTGGACTGGTACCGGCGCGCGGCGGAGCAGGGCGCGGCCAACGCGCAATTCAACCTCGGTGTCATCTTCGCCAACGGCCAGGGCGTGCCCCGTGACGAAGAAGAGGCCGCCTATTGGTACAGGCTCGCCGCCGAACAGGGCGATGCCAGCGCCCAGAACAACCTCGGGGTCATGTACGCCAACGGCCAGGGCGTGCCGCATGACGACGCCATGGCCGTGTTCTGGTACGAGCAGGCAGCCGAGCAGGGCCATGCGCTGGCCCAGTACAACCTCGGCGGCATGTACGGCAGCGGGCGCGGCGTGGCGCGCGACAAGGTGCGCTCCTACATGTGGATGCTGCTTGCCGCCGATGCGGGCGACGAGACCGCCAGCACCAACAAGAGCATCGTCGCGCGCCGCCTGTCGCCGGCCGAAATCGGCTGGGCCCTCGACATGTCGCGCGACTGGCAGATCGCCCACCGCCGCCTCGAACGCCGCCCGGACTAAGCGCTCAAGAGTCAACAATTGTCGGTGTCACCAACAATTGTTTGCGGCACCCGTCACTCTAGCGCAGGCCGGGGCCCATGCTGAGCGCGATCGTCCCGCCGCGCCCTTTGCCGCAGATGTCCCGTCAAGACATTTCGCGCTATCATGCCCAGCGGCAGCACCCATCATTTCCACGAGAAAGAGAACAATATGCACTTGAGACATGCTCCCGTCGTTGCCGGCCTGATCGCGGCCGTTGGCGCCGGCGCCGCCACGGCACAAACCTGCCCGGCCTACGGCGAACCGCTGACCTATCCGGTCGTCAAGAAAGTCGACCAGACCGACAACTACCACGGCACCGCAATCGCCGACCCCTACCGCTGGCTGGAAGACGCCAACAGCGCCGATACCCACTCCTGGGTCGAGGCCGAAAACAAGGTCACCCAAGCCTACCTGGCGACGATCCCGCAACGCGACCCGATCCGCCAGCGCCTGACCCAGCTGTGGAACTTCGAGCGCTACTCGGTGCCGTTCCGCGAGGGCGGCCGCTATTTCTACAGCCGCAACGATGGCCTGCAGAACCAGTCCGTGCTGTACACTATGAAGTCGCTCAACGAGCAGCCGCGCATGCTGCTCGACCCCAACACCCTGGCGGCCGACGGCACCGTGGCTCTGGCCGGTCTCGCGGTCAGCCCTGACGGCAAGCTGCTCGCCTACGGCACCGCCGCCTCCGGCTCCGACTGGAACGAGTGGAAAGTGCGCGACATCGAGAGCGGCCAGGACTTGAGCGACCACATCAAGTGGGTCAAGTTTTCGCAAACTGCCTGGACCCACGACGGCAAAGGATTTTTCTACAGCCGCTACGACGAGCCGAAGGAAGCGACCAAGCTGGCCGACGTCAACTACTTCCAGAAACTGTTCTACCACCGCATCGGCACCCCGCAGTCGGCCGACACCTTGGTCTACGACCGTCCCGACCAGAAGGAATGGGGCTTCGGCGGCAATACCACCGACGACGGCAAATACCTGCTGATCACCGCGACCAAGGGCACGGCGCACAAATACCGCATCTTCTACAAGGACTTGGGCAAGCCGAACGCCAAGGTCGAGGCCTTGATCGACAACTTTGACGCGGCTTACGAGTTCATCGACAATATCGGCCCGGTGTTTTACTTTGTCACCGACCGCAAGGCCCCGCGCCAGCGCATCATCGCGATCGACACTCGCAAACCGGCCGAGGCGAACTGGAAGCAGATCGTGGCGGAAGGCCAGGACACGCTGGTGTCGGCCAAGATGCTCAATCAGCAGCTCGTGGTCGAGTACCTGAAGGATGCGCGCAGTGTCGTCAAGGTCATGGACCTGAACGGCAAGCAGCTGCATGAGATCACGCTGCCGGGCATCGGTTCCGCGGCGGGCTTCGGCGGCAAGCGCGGCGACACCGAGACCTTCTTCTCATTTACCGGCTTCACCACCCCGACCACGATCTATCGTGTCGACATGAAGACTGGCAAGTCGAGCATCTTCCGCCAGCCCAAGGTCGCGTTCAATCCGGACGATTACGAGACCCGCCAGGTGTTCTACACGAGCAGCGACGGCACCCGCGTGCCGATGTTCATCGTCTCGAAGAAGGGTCTGAAGATGGACGGCAATAACCCGACCTATCTCTACGGCTACGGCGGCTTCAACATCTCCCTGACCCCGGCATTCTCGCCCGCTAATCTGGCGTGGATGGAAATGGGCGGCGTGTACGCGGTGCCCAACCTGCGCGGCGGCGGCGAGTACGGCGAGGCATGGCACGAGGCCGGCACCAAGCTGCACAAGCAAAACGTGTTCGACGATTTCATCGGCGCGGCAGAGTGGCTGATCGCAAACAAGGTGACGTCGGCACAGAAGCTCGCGATCGGCGGCGGCAGCAATGGCGGCCTGCTGGTGGGGGCGACCATGACCCAGCGTCCCGAACTGTTCCGCGCGGCGATCCCGCAAGTGGGCGTGATGGACATGCTGCGCTTCCACAAGTTTACGATCGGCTGGGCCTGGACATCGGACTACGGCTCGTCGGACAACGCGGACGAATTCAAGGCGCTGGTCAAGTACTCGCCGCTGCACAACATCAAGCCGGGCACCTGCTATCCGGCCACGATGGTGACGACGGCCGACCATGACGACCGCGTGGTGCCGGCGCACAGCTTCAAGTTCGCCTCGACCTTGCAGGCAGCGCAAGGCGGGAGCGCCCCGGTGATCATCCGTATCGACACCAAGGCCGGCCACGGCGCGGGCAAGCCGACGACCAAGCAGATCGACGAAGTTGCCGACCGCTGGGGCTTCCTGGTGAAAAACCTGGGGATGTCCCTCTAAGTAGCAGCACGTCGTTCCCGCGCAGGCGGGACCCATGCTGGGCGCGCGCGCACGCGGCTCCTGCCCGGCGACGCAGCTTGTCCATGGGTTCCGCCTGCGCGGGAACGACGGTCCCCAGGTGTGTGGTCCCGATCAGATCAGCGGTGCACCACCACCAGCAAGCCCTTCGCCTCGGTCTTCCCCACATTCCGGATCACATGGTCCTGATCCGCCGGATACCTCGCGGTCGCCCCCATCTTGACCTTGCGCTTGCTGGACCCGACCTCCACTTCCAGCGACCCATGCAGCACGGTCAGGTGCTCATTGGTCCCAGGATCATGCGCCTGTGAGGCCAGTTCGCCACCCGGCGCCAGGGTCAGCTCATACCACTCGTACTTTCCCGCCAGTTCCATCGGCCCCAGGATGCGCAACACATAACCCGCATGCTGCCCGGGCAGGGTAGGCGTCTCGTGCGCCTCCAGCACCCGGATGGTGTCGACCTCGCGCGGTTCCGCAGCCAGCAGCTCGCCGATCCCGACCCCCAGCGCATTGGCCAGCCGCCAGGTGATCGCAATGGTCGGGTTCGCCTTCTCCCGCTCGATCTGCGACAGCATCGATTTCGACACGCCGGCGATGCGCGACAGGTCTTCCAGGGTCAGCCCGCGCTCCAGGCGCAGCCGCTGCAAGGTGGCGCCGACCTCGGGTGGCGCATTGGTGTTCAGGGTGGTTTTCATAGACGACGGCAAAAATCCATATCTGCTAACCTGAAGAACTTGCCAAGTTCAACAGCCGGGCGTAAGATCCATTATATTGAATTCGAGTTCGACATAACGGAAAACGAATAAGCCGCCGAACCCGATTGATATTTTGTCAAATTACAGCATCGGACAACCGTCGGTCAAGCCGGCATCGAGACGAGGGAAATGAAATGAGCGATCAAGCGTTTTACACTGGCCTGCAGCAGAACCTGGAAAACCTGCGCGAGCAGGGCCTGTTCAAGCCGGAGCGCGTGCTGGCCTCGCGCCAGGGCGCCGAAGTGGTGGCTCAGGATGGCCGCACCTTGATTAATATGTGCGCCAATAACTACCTCGGCCTGTCCGGCGACATCGAAACCCAGAAGGCCGCCGCCGCCGCGCTGGAAAAATACGGCTACGGCCTGTCCTCGGTGCGCTTCATCTGCGGCACCCAGACGGTGCACAAGGACCTCGAGCGCGCGCTGTCCAGCTTCCTCGGCACCGAAGACACCATCCTGTACGCCGCCGCCTTCGACGCCAATGGCGGGGTGTTCGAACCGCTGTTCGACGAAAACGACGCCATCATCTCGGACGCGCTGAACCACGCCTCGATCATCGACGGCGTCCGCCTGTGCAAGGCCGCACGATACCGCTACGCCAACAACGACATGGCCGACCTGGAAAAACAGCTGCAGGCCGCCCTTGACGCCGGCAAGCGCCACAAGATCATCGTCACCGACGGCGTGTTCTCGATGGACGGCACCATCGCCCAGCTGGATAAGATCGTCGCGCTGGCCGAGAAATACGGCGCGCTGACCATGGTCGACGACTCGCACGCCACCGGCTTCATGGGCAAGACTGGCCGCGGCACACATGAACACTGCGGCGTGATCGGCAAGATCGACATCATCACCGGCACCCTCGGCAAGGCCCTGGGCGGCGCGATGGGCGGCTTCACCTCGGCGCGCAAGGAAGTCATCGAGACCCTGCGCCAGAAGTCGCGTCCCTACCTGTTCTCCAACACCCTGGCCCCGATGATCGCCGGCGCCTCGCTGTCGGTGCTGGAACGGATCAGCAAATCGACCGAACTGCGCGACCGCCTCGAAGAAAACACCGCCTACTTCCGCAAGGAGATCGAGCGCATCGGCTTCACCATCAAGCCCGGCACGCACCCGGTGGTGCCGGTGATGCTGTTCGATGCGCCGCTGGCGCAGAAATTCGCGGCCCGCATGTTTGAACTGGGCGTGCTGCTGTCCGGCTTCTTCTACCCGGTGGTGCCGATGGGGCAGGCGCGCGTGCGCACCCAGGTCTCGGCTGCGCACACCCGCGAGCAGCTCGACCGCGTGCTGGCCGCCTTCGAGCAGGCCGGCCGCGAGCTGGGCATCATCAAGAACAACTAATCCACGCACTACGGAAAACGCAATGGAACGCATCCTCATCATCGGCGCCAACGGCCAGATCGGCAGCGAGCTGGTTGCCGCACTCGCGGACAAGCACGGCGCGGACAACGTGATCGCCTCGGACATCGGCCCTGAAAACCGCTTCGGCGCCAAGCGCTACACCACCGTCGACGTGCTGGACAAGACGCGTGTCGCCCAGCTGATCGCCGACGAAGGCATCACCCAGGTCTACCAGCTGGCCGCGCTGCTGTCGGCCACCGGCGAAAAGGCGCCGCTCAAAGCGTGGACGCTCAACATGGATGGCCTGCTGAACATCCTCGAAATCGCGCGCGAGCGCGGCGAGGCAGGCAAGCCGCTGAAGATCTTCTGGCCGTCCTCGATCGCCGCCTTCGGCCCCAATACGCCGGCCCAGGCCACGCCGCAGTACACGGTGATGGACCCGACCACCATCTACGGCATCAGCAAGCTGGCCGGCGAGCGCCTGTGCGAGTACTATCACGCCAAGTACGGCGTGGACGTGCGCAGCATCCGCTACCCGGGCATCATCAGCTACAAGTCGCCTCCGGGCGGCGGCACCACCGATTACGCGATCGCGATTTTCCACTCGGCGCTGCGCGGTGAAACCTACGAATGCTTCCTCGGCCCCGAGACCACGCTGCCGATGATTTACATGCCGGACGCGATCCGCGCTACCATCGAGCTGATGGAAGCGCCGGCCGAACAGGTGAAGATCCGTTCCTCGTACAATGTGGCCGGCGTGTCGTTCAACCCGCGCGAGCTGGCTGCCGCGATCAAGTATGCGCTGCCGGAATTTACCATCGCGTACAAGCCGGACAGCCGACAGGGCATCGCCGACAGCTGGCCGAAGAGCCTTGACGACGGCCGCGCTACCGCCGACTGGGGCTGGAAAGCCCGTATCGGCGTGGACGAGATGGTCGCCGACATGTTGAAGAATATCGACGTCGGCGCCGTCAGCGAAGCCGCTTGAATAAGCGCCGTCACCACAATAACAAAGACATGGAGACCAGCTCATGGACATGAGCGTATTTGACCTGTTCAAAATCGGGATCGGGCCATCGAGCTCGCACACGGTCGGGCCGATGGTGGCCGCGCGCCGCTTCCTGCTCGAATGCGAGCCGCTGGATGATGCGGTGGCGGTCGAGGCACACCTGTACGGATCGCTGGCGCTGACCGGCGTCGGCCACGCCACCGACAAGGCGGTGATCCTCGGCCTGATGGGCGCAACCCCGCAGGACATCGATCCCGATGCGGTCGAGGGCAAGCTCGATGAGGCGGAGCTGGACGGCAAGCTCGCGCTGCTCGGTGTGAAGGAAGTCCCGTTTTCGGCCAGGACCAACCTGGTCTGGCACAAAACCGCAACGCTGCCCGAGCACCCGAACGGCATGCGTTTCGTGCTGCGCTTTGCCGATGGCCGCGAGATCGACAAGGCTTACTACTCGGTGGGCGGCGGTTTCATTACCGCGGCCGGTGAAACCAAGGCCGCGCAGGCGTCGGTCCTGGTGCCTTACCCCTTCGATACCATGAGCCAGCTGCTGGCACTCGGCAAGGCGAACGGCCTGACCATCCCGCAAATGCTGCGCGCGAATGAGCGCGCGCGCATGAGCGAGGAGGAGCTTGACGCTGGCCTGGACCGCATCTGGCAGGTGATGCGCGACTGTATCGCGCACGGCCTGGTTACCAACGGCCAGCTGCCCGGTGGCCTGAACGTCAAGCGCCGCGCGGCCGTGCTGTGGAAGCAGGAGCAGGAGGCGCATCTGTCCGGCGAGCGCCGCAACGCGCTGCCACACGACGCGCTCAATCACGTGAGCCTGTTCGCGATGGCGGTTAACGAGGAAAACGCCGCGGGCGGACGCGTGGTCACGGCGCCGACCAACGGCGCGGCCGGCATCATCCCGGCGGTGCTGCGCTACTATGCCGAGGACTGCAAGCCAATCAATCCTGCGGCGGGCATCCGCGACTTCCTGCTGACGGCGGCCGCGATCGGCATGCTGTGCAAGCGGAATGCATCGATCTCCGGCGCCGAAATCGGTTGCCAGGGCGAAGTGGGCGTGGCCTGCGCGATGGCGGCGGCGGGTCTGGTGGCTGCGCTGGGCGGCAGCAACGAACGTATCGAAAATGCCGCCGAAATCGGCATTGAACACCACCTCGGCATGACCTGCGACCCGATCGGCGGCCTGGTGCAGATCCCCTGCATCGAGCGTAACGGCATGGGCGCGATCAAGGCCATCACCGCTGCCTCGCTCGCGCTGAAGGGCGATGGCACCCACTTCGTCAGCCTGGACGATGTCATCGAAACGATGCGCCAGACCGGCTACGACATGCAGGCCAAGTACAAGGAAACCTCGCTTGGCGGCCTGGCGATCCACGTGGTGACGGTGAACCACGCGGCCTGCTGATTCATTAACAGGCCGTCGTCCTCGCGAACGCGGGGACCCCATTTTATTTGAGCAGGGCTAGCGCACGCGCTCTCACCCGTGCATACAAAATGGGGTTCCCGTTTCCGCGGGAACGACGATCTGTAATCTCGCGATTGTTAGCAGATCGGTACGGATCCCAAGCTCGGACTATAATAGGAGTCGACCCGAGTTTCCTCATCCCGATCCGCTACCTATGCACTACGTCTCCACTCGCGCCACCCCGGAATCGTCCGCGCGCAATCCGCAAGCCTTCTCCGACATCCTCCTTGGCGGCCTCGCGCCCGACGGCGGCCTGTTCCTGCCGGCCGAGTACCCGCAAGTGACCGGCGCCGAACTCGATGCCTGGCGCAAGCTCCCGTACGCCGAGCTGGCCTATGAAATCCTGCGCAAGTTCGCGACCGACATCCCCGATGCCGACCTGAAGGCGCTGACCGCCAAGACCTACACCGCCGACGTCTACCGCAACGCGCGCGCGGGCGACAGCGCCGCCGACATCACCCCGCTGCGCACGCTGGAAAGCGACGGCGACAAGAAGCTCGTGATGCAGGCACTGTCCAACGGTCCGACGCTGGCGTTCAAGGACATGGCGATGCAACTGCTCGGTAACCTGTTCGAGTACGCGCTCGCCAAGAACGATGAGCAACTCAATATCTTCGGCGCGACCTCCGGCGACACCGGCAGCGCAGCCGAATACGCGATGCGCGGCAAGCGCGGCATCCGCGTGTTCATGCTGTCGCCGCACAAGAAGATGAGCGCCTTCCAGACCGCGCAGATGTTCAGCCTCCAGGATCCGAACATCTTCAACATCGCGGTCGAAGGCGTGTTCGACGACTGCCAGGACATGGTCAAGGCCGTGTCCAATGACCTCTCGTTCAAGGCCCGCCACAAGATCGGCACCGTCAACTCGATCAACTGGGCGCGCGTGGTCGCGCAGGTGGTGTACTACTTCCGCGGCTACCTCGCCGCTACCACGAATAATGCTCAGAAGGTCTCGTTCACCGTCCCGTCGGGGAACTTCGGCAATATCTGCGCCGGCCACATCGCCCGCATGATGGGCCTGCCGATCGACCAGCTGATCGTCGCGACCAACGAGAACGATGTGCTCGACGAATTCTTCCGCACCGGCGTCTACCGCGTGCGCAAGTCGGCCGAGACCTTCCACACCAGCAGCCCGTCGATGGACATTTCGAAGGCATCCAACTTCGAGCGCTTCGTGTACGACCTGGTCGGCCGCGATTCCGAGCGCGTGCGCGCGCTGTTCCGCAAGGTCGACACCGAAGGCGGCTTCGACCTGTCCGGCGGCCCGGGCAGCGACGGCGACGAATTCGCCAAGGTCGCGCAGTACGGTTTCGCGTCGGGCAAATCGACCCACGCCGACCGCCTGGCCACCATCCGCGACGTGTTCACGAAGACCGGCCTGACCCTCGACACCCACACCGCCGACGGCGTCAAAGTCGCGCGCGAACACGTTCGCCCCGGTGTGCCGATGATCGTGCTGGAGACCGCGCTGGCCGCCAAGTTCAACGAAACCATTTTGGAAGCGCTCGGCCGCAACGCCCAGCGTCCCGCGGGCTTCGAGAACATTGAGGCGCTGCCGCAGAAGTTCGTGGTGATGCAGGCGAACGTCGACGAGATGAAGAGCTACATCGCCGCCCACACCGGACTGTGACCATGGCCGACCAACCCGTCCGCAAGCCGATGCTGGCTGTACGCGAGGCGCTCGATTTCCTGCTCGCCGCCGCACGTCCCGTCGACGAAATCCACGTCGTGCCGACGCTGGAAGCGAACGGCCGCGTGCTGGCAACCGACCAGGTATCGACGCTCGACGTTCCCGGCGCCGACAACACGCAGATGGATGGCTACGCGGTGCGCGCGGCGGACTGCGCGGGCGGCAGCGCGCGCCTGACGGTGGCGCAGCGCATTCCGGCCGGCCACGTCGGTAGCCCGCTGCAGCCGGGCACCGCGGCGCGCATCTTCACTGGCGCGTTGATTCCCGAAGGCGCGGACGCGGTGGTGATGCAGGAGCAGTGCGAGGCCGATGGCGACAGCGTTGTCATCCGCCACACGCCGCAGCCGGGCGAATGGATCCGCCGTCGTGGTGAAGACATCGTCAACGGCTCGGTGATCCTGCCTGCAGGGACGCGTCTGCGCGCGCAGGAGCTGGGCCTTGCAGCATCGGTTGGCCTGGCCAACGTTACCGTGCGCCGCCGCGTGCGCGTGGCCGTGTTCTTTACCGGCGACGAACTGGCAATGCCGGGCGAGCCGCTGGCACTGGGCGCGATTTACAACTCCAACCGCTTCACGCTGCGCGGTCTGCTCGAAAACTTCGGTTGCGACATCACCGACTTCGGCATCGTGCCCGATTCGCTGGACGCCACCCGCGCCACGCTGCGCGATGCGGCACAAGGGCACGACCTGATCATCACCTCCGGCGGCGTCTCCGTCGGCGAGGAAGACCACATCAAGCCCGCCGTGGAAGCGGAAGGGCGGCTGAACATGTGGCAGATCGCGGTCAAGCCAGGCAAACCGCTGGCGTTCGGCGAGGTGCGGCGTGAAAACGGATCGGCATTCTTCCTCGGCCTGCCGGGCAACCCGGTGTCGAGCTTCATCACCTTCCTGCTGTTCGTGCGGCCTTTCCTGCTGCGCTTGCAGGGGGTGAGCGGCAGCGTGGAGCCGCGCGCCTATCCGATGCGCGCCGATTTCGATTGGCCGAAGGCTGATCGCCGCAATGAGTTCCTGCGCGCCCGCGTCAACGCCGACGGCGGCCTGGACCTGTTCCCGAACCAGGGCTCGGGCGTGCTCACGTCGACGGTGTGGGGCGACGGCGTCATCGACAATCCGCCGGGCCACCCGATCGCGAAGGGCGAGATGGTGCGATTCATTCCGTTCGCCGAGCTGCAGCACTAGACCATGAAGATCACACTGCGATTCTTTGCCAGCGTGCGTGAGGCGCTTGGCGTGTCCACTGAAAGCGTGACGCTACCGGAAGGTGTGGCGACAGTCGGTGCGGTGCGTGAGCTGTTGATTGCGCGTGGTGGCGTGTGGGCAGAGACGTTATCGCACAAGCGCGCGCTGCGCATGGCGTTCAACCATGTGATGTGCGAGCCGGAGACGGTAGTGCTTGACGGTGGCGAGGTAGCGTTTTTCCCGCCGGTGACTGGCGGTTAAATAAAGTCAAATGGGGTTCCCGCGTCCGCGGGAACCCCATATTTCGAGCGTACCGATTACGTTATCGTCTTCTCCGCCAGCGCAAGCAGGTTAGCGCAGTTGGCATTCCGCTCGCCGTAATCCTTCCACGCCGTATCCCGCGCAATATCCTGCCACTTTTTGAGCGTGGCCGAATTCAGGTCCACCACACGCGCACCCGCACGCTGGTACACGGCAGCGACGGCCGCATCATCAGCCTGCGCCATCTTGCGCGCGAAGCCTTCCAGGTCCGCTCCCACCGCCATGATCGCCGCCTGCTGTTCTTTCGACAGCCGGTCGAACACCGTCTTCGACATCATCAGCGGCTCGAACATGAACCAGTATGCGCCGCCACGGCCGGTGGTGAGTGACTTCGACACCTCCTGCAGGCGGAACGAAATCAGCGAGGTCGACGAGGTGAGCGCTGCATCCATGGTCCCGGTGCGCATGCCCGCGTAGATTTCATCGGAAGGCCCGCTCACGACGTTGGCGCCGGCCGCATTCAGGATCAGGTCCATTTCGGGCGAGCCGCCGCGCACCTTCAGGCCGCGCACGTCCTCCGGATCGACAATCGCCTTGCTGCGCGAAGCCACGCCGCCGGCCTGCCAGATCCAGCTCACGATGACGATGCCGTTGTCGGCCAGGATGCGTGTCAGCTCCTTGCCCACTTCGGCGTTTTTCCAGGCGTAGCCCTGCTCGTAGGAGGTGACGAGGCCGGGCATCAGGCCGATGTTCACTTCAGGGAGCTCGGCGCCGGCGTAGGACAGCGGCACCAAGGCCATATCGAGCGAGCCCTTGCGCAGCGCCGGGAATTGGGCGTTGGCCTGCGACAGCGCCGAGCCGGGATAGATTGAAAATTTGAGGCCGCCGTGGGTACGGCGTTCGACGTCGGCCGCGAACATGCGGCACAAGCGGTCGCGGAAATCTCCTTCGGCGACGCTACCGCCGGGGAACTGGTGCGAGATCTTCAGGTTATTCGGCTGAGCCCATGCGGGCTGCAGCCAGAGCGGGCTGGTCGCGATTGCGCCCAGCATCGTCCTGCGTGTTACCGACATATACTTCCTCCAAGATGGTGAAACGGACTGCCAGGCGAATCGTGCCAAGGTCGTTACTGTCTTGCCGTATGCATCGTTCGCATTTCTAGATCAGAAAACCAGCTCTCAACCTCCATATTTACAGCTCATATGCAAGAGCTGATATCAAATCTACCATGAAGCCATCAGGAAAACATTACGCGCTGCAATAGAAAAAGGCCGCTGTTGCGGCCCCTGTCTTATTTGGGTTCGAATGTTTCGCAAACAGCACATCGCTTGCCGCGTTCGGCCTGGAAATAGCGTGTACCGACGAAGATGGCGGATGAGACGACCGCCCACGCCAGCGCGCTCTGCCAGGCATCGGCAAACATCGTGCCCTTGCCCATGTCGACCAACACCAGCAGGGCAAACATGGAGCCGGCGGCGAGCAGGAACTGGGCGGCCCAACGGGAAAACTTTTTCATCTCTACCTCACAGTGTGGTCAGGAAAGTCTTGATCGTGTCGGCCAGTTGTTCGGGCTGGTCGAACTGGACGAAGTGGCGCGACGGCGAAATGCTCACCACTTCGAGCTTTGGTGTGCCGTCCATCAGCGACTTGTAGTAGTCGGCCTTGTCCGTTTCCGACATCTTGAGCTGCGCGCCGTCGGCTTCGAAGAATGGCGACACCACCAGCACCGGCGCGGTGATCTTCGGCAGCCCGGCGCGCAGGTCCAGCGCGAAGTCGTCGGCGGCGGCGCGCGCGAAGGCGCCCTGGTCGCTTCGTGCGGACAGGCGGCCCAGCGCGTCGGCCATGCCGATGTCGAGGACGCCGACTGTGCGCATGTACGCGACCTGCTGCGCCTCGAACTGGCGTGGATCCGCCGCCGCCAATTGCGCGCGCATCCGTTGTGCGGCCTGCGGGCGCATCGCCGCCGGAATCCCTTCCGTGCCCGGGAACACGGGAAGTCCGTCGAGTGTGACCACTCCGCCGACCAATTGTGGCGCATCCTCGGCCACGGCGATGGCCAGCGTGCCGCCCAGGCTGTGGCCGACCAGGACGGGTTTATCCAGCTTGTGGCTTGCGATCAGCTCGCGCAGCGCGCTGCGCGACGCGTCCATCACATTGCCTTCGGCCGGAGCCCGGCCGTCGAAACCGGGGAGGGTGACCACGTAGACCGCATGTTTGTCGGACAGGCTGCGCACCAGGTCCTGGAAGGCCCAGGCGCCGCTGCCAAGGCCAGGGATCAGGATCAGCGGCCGGCCGCCGCTGCCGAAGCGCTGGACCTGCAGCGCGCCGACATCGAACTTCTCGGCCGCCGCGGCGTTGAATGCGTAAGGATTCGGTGCAGCTTCCGGCTCGGCCGCAAAGGCAGGGGCGCAAACCACCATGACGGCGGCGAACAGCAGCGATACGGGTTTCATTCAGATTCCTCCGGTGTGAAAATGGTTTCGATAGATTGCGAGAACAGTTTGGAGATCGCGAACGCAAGGGGCAGGCTCGGATCGTATTTGCCGGTCTCGATGGCATTGATGGTCTGGCGCGATACGTTCAGCAGGTCGGCCAGGTGGGCCTGGCTCCAGCCGTTTTCCGCGCGCAGTTCGCGGATAATGTTCTTCATCGATTCAGCACCTTGCGCAGCAGCTGGACCACGCCCACCGAACCGCACAACACCATCCATACTGTGAACATCGAGATGCGCGGCAGGCCGGAGGTCTCAAGGAAGCCGTAGGTGAAGGTAAGGCCGGCCGTGATGCCGGCGGCGATCGCGATATTTTCCAGCAGGCGCAGGCGCATGTATTCGTCGATGCGGTTGAAGTGGCGCGCGATGGTCCACAGCATCAGCGCGAAACCGACCATCGGGCTGACCAGCACCAGCGAACGGGCGGCGCCTTCCGGCATCGGGCGGCCGAAGCGGATCGCCGCGAACAGCAGCACCATGTACACGGCGAGCGAGCCGCCCAGTTCAAGGAAGTAAGCGCGGTTGATTCTTTGTTGGTGCGTCATTCCGATCTCCTCTGCGTGTAAAGTTAGCTTGACATCATCGTAGTCCAGCTTTTTTGGCGTGTCAAGCACCCTTTACATCGATTTGTGGCGCGATCGACTACAATGCGCAGCTTCCCCATTGACCGCATTCGCCATGACCCAAGCCGTATCAACATCCGCCGCCCGTGTTGCCGTGATCGGCGCCGGCCCCGCCGGGCTGATGGCTGCCGAGGTGCTGGCGGCGGGCGGAGTCCAGGTCGACGTGTACGACGCGATGCCGTCGGCGGGACGCAAGTTCCTGCTGGCGGGGCGAGGCGGCATGAACATCACGCACTCCGAGCCTTACGAGCCTTTCGTCCAGCGCTATGGCGCGCGGGCGGCCGAGGTCGGGCGCTGGCTCGACGCCTTCACGCCGGCGCAGGTGCGCGAATGGATCCACGGGCTTGGCATCGAAACCTTCGTGGGCAGCTCGGGCCGCGTGTTCCCGACCGAAATGAAGGCCGCGCCGCTGCTGCGCGCCTGGCTCCATCGCCTGCGCGAATCGGGCGTGAGGCTGCACATGCGCCATCGCTGGGTCGGCTGGCGCGACGGCGCGCTGCTGTTCGAGACGCCGGAGGGCGAATTGCCGGCCAAGGCCGACGCCACCGTGCTCGCACTGGGCGGCGCAAGCTGGCCGCGGCTCGGATCGGACGGCGCGTGGACCAGGCTGTTGTTGGGGCGCGGCGTCGGCGTGGCGCCGCTGGTCCCATCGAATTGCGGTTTCGACGCCGATTGGAGCGATTACTTCGCCGAGCGCCATGCCGGCGCGCCCCTGA
Source organism: Massilia terrae (assembly GCF_024753145.1). GTDB lineage: Bacteria > Pseudomonadota > Gammaproteobacteria > Burkholderiales > Burkholderiaceae_D > Telluria > Telluria terrae. The sequence continues at coordinate 1,102,073 of NZ_JANUGU010000001.1, forward strand.
CCACGGTCGCGATCACCTTCGTGAACCGTGCCGGTGAAAAGGAGTGGCGCAAAGGCCAGTTCGTGGTCACGCAAACCGGGATCGAGGGCAGCCTGGTGTATGCGATCTCGGCGCCGGTGCGCGACCAGATCGCTGCGAACGGCAGCGCCACGGTTTGGCTCGACCTCGCGCCGGACTTCGATGCCGATCGGGTCCTTGCGGAGGTGACGCGGCCGCGCGGCTCGCGATCGATGTCGAGCCACCTGCAAAGCCGCCTGGGCATCAAGGGTGTGAAGGGGGGCCTGCTGCGTGAATGCCTGACTGCGGAAGACTATAAAGACCCGGTAAAGCTGGCAGCCGCGATCAAGGCGCTGCCGCTGGTGCTGCGCCGTCCACGTCCGATCGAGGAAGCGATCAGCAGCGCCGGTGGCATTCGCTTCGAAACGCTGGACGAAAGATTGATGCTGCGTGAAGTACCCGGCGTATTCGCCGCGGGCGAGATGGTGGACTGGGAAGCGCCGACCGGCGGCTACCTGCTCACCGCCTGCTTCGCAAGTGGCAGCGCTGCCGCGCGCGGCGCGCTGGAGTGGCTCACTCGTTGAAGGTGACGTCGCCGTTGCCGCTGCGGGACACGCTGCGCTGCGGCGGGTTGCCGTAGACTTCAACGTCGCCATTGCCATTGACCGACACCGTCACCGAAGTGCGCGCGCTGACCGAGCTGTCGCCGGTGCCGAACTGGCGCAGGTCCACTTTGTCCGCCCTCAGGTGGCGCGCGTTGATCTCGCCCGAGCCCGTGGTTTCCGCCGCCAGCTCGGTGCAGCTGCCGGCCAGCGTGATCGTGCCCGACCCCACAACCTGCGCATCCACGCGGTCGCTGTTGCCGACGTCCAGATCGAAATCGCCGCTGCCGTGCAGGCGCGCCGTCACCTGGCGGTAGCGCGCATTGAAGGTGATCGAGCCGGGGCCGGCCAGCTGCAGCTCGACGTGTTCGCCCGAGAAGCCATCGACCTTGGTGTCGCCGCTGCCGGTGACGCTCAGGTTGGACAGCGCCGGTAGCACAACGGTGGCCTGCAGCGGGCGGCGGTGCGACAGCAGCAGGCCGCGCAGGGCGATGCGCAGCTTGTCGCCATCGACCGTCGTGTCGATGTTCGACAGCAGGCGCTGCTCGCCGCGCACCTCCAGCGACGGCACCGGGCCGTAACGCACCGTCAGGTCGATCGGGCCAGCCAATTCCACCGAGGTGACGTTCTTGGTCACCTTGCGAGTGTCGGTCGCCAGCAGGCGGCTGCCAGGATTGATCGAGCCGCTCACGCCGTGGTTACGCAGGACGACGTATGCCACCGTGGTCAGGACCATCGCGAGCAGCAGGAGCGAGAAGCCGATTTTCAACAGGACGCGCATGGATTCAGCTTCCTTTGAGCAGGGACAGGTTCATCTGCAGATAGCGTTTCAGGCCAATCAGGCTGAAACGCGTGACGACCAAGGCGATGAGGGTGAGGATGATGCCGCCCAGGACCAGGCCGGCGCCGACGGCAACCTGGGTGCCGCGCGAGCTGGCGTCCATGTCGGTGATCACGTGGATGCTGCCGTTGCGCGCGTCTTCCTCGATGATGGAAGCGCTGTCGGCGCCGGTGTCGACCGGCGTGTTGTCGATGTCTTCCTGGACCTCGATGCCGCGCGGGCCGATGCGGATGGTCGCGGTGGCGCCGTCCGGATGCTTGCGGTCGACTACCGTGATCTTGTTGCGGTCCAGGGCGATGAGGCGCAGCGGCTCGTTGAACACGAATTCATTGGCGCCGGCGAGCCCGCTGGCGGTGACCACGATGCCCGAGCCGTAGAAGGCGCCGGCGGCCACGTACACCGACACCAGCAGCGCGCCCAGCACGGCGGCCGGCACCAGCATGAAGAGATTGAAGATGGCCAGCCCGGCGGCCGTCAGCAGCATGCGCAGCACATTGACGGGCTGTTTGCGTTCGTTGAAAGTGTTCAGGTGCGCGCTGGCGCGCAGCGTCATCGCAATCTTGGCCGGATCGTCCAGATCCGCCCCGACTTCCTCTTCGCTGCGCCCGGCGGCGATGCCGTCGACGAAGCGCTGCTCGTAGTAAGCGAGGGTCTTGGCCTGGGTTTCCGGCGGCAGTCCCATCATCGCTCGCTTGAGCGCGTCGAGGTATTCCATTTTGCGCATGCGGCTGGGCTCCAGTGTTCAGTTGTGGCCGAGGGCCAGCGCGGCGGCGAATGCGGGCGCGTTATCCGCACGCATGACGCCGAGCAGGTCCGGCTTGACCAGCATGGCCGTGGCTGCGGCGACAAACGCCAGCAGGGCCAGTGTACGCAGTCCAAGTTGATGGTTCATTGCCATTCCGTCCATACCTTTGTTGATGCTCCTACTGTACGGAAGGGAGGTCGTCGTCGCCATCGGTATGCGACAGGCTGCCATTTTCGCGGGGCAGGGTGCGCCTGGACAGGATGGCTGTGGTCGCGCCCAGCGCGCTGCGCACGGCCGATTCCAGCGTGGCCGGGTATTCGCCGGCCGTGTAGTCGCCGGCCAGCGCCAGGCCGGGCAGCCGGGTGGCGTTGTCGGGACGGCGCAGGTTCGGGACGCAGGCGAAGGTGGCGCGCTTCTCCGTAATGACGCGGCTCCAGCGCGGCTGGGCCAGCGCGGGCATGCGCAGCGCATCGGCCAGCTGGGCGGCGATCTGCGCGGCCAGTTCATCCTGGTCCAGCGCGGCGGCCGCGCCCGAAGCGCTGACCACCACCGACAGCATGCCCGCATGGCCCGGGTCGAGCTGGCTGCGGTCGAATACGAACTGGCCCCAGTGGCCACCGGGACCGTCGACCAGCGCGGTTAGCGGCAGCGCCAGGCGCAATTGCGGATCGTATTGCAGGTAGCAGGTGGTGATCGGTTCGTAGCCGAAACCGTTCAGCTGCGCGATCAGGTCCGCCGTTTCAGGCAAGCCGTCAAGCAGGCGTGCGCTTTGCTGCGGCGGCGTGGCGAGAACGACGGCGTCAAAATGCTCGCCGTCGAGCAGCCAGCCGTCGCCATCCTGCGCCAGCGTTTCGACGCGGGCGCCGAGGCGCACTTCGCTGCCTCGGCTTTCGAGATAACGTGCGGCGGCGGCCGGGAACAGGGCGCCGAGGTCGATCCGCGGCAGCAGCATGTCCGACGCTGCGCGATTGGCCCCCAGGCTGTCGCGCAGGACCGCGAGGAAGACATTCGCCGACGCCTGATCCGGCGGCGTGTTCAGCGCTGCGAGGCACAGCGGATGCCACATCAGCTTCGCGAGGCGTTCGGTCTGGTCGAAGCGCTCCAGCAGCTCGGCCACGCTGCAGTCCTCATTGAGTTTCCAGTCCATCCAGCGTGCGCTGGTGGTGAAGCGCGCAAGCGCGAGCTTGTCGGCGCGTTCGAGTCCTTTGGCGCGCAGCAGCGCGATCGCCATATGCCACGGCGCCGGCAGGCGCGGCGCGACGAAGTCCATGCCGCCGGAGTGCGGCGGGTAGCGCATCTGGAGCGGCAGCCGCAGGAAGGCGGCCGCGGGATCGATGCCGACCTGGCGCAGCAGGCGCAGCGTGTCGCGGTAGGCGCCCAGCAGGATGTGCTGGCCGTTGTCGAGCGTAAGGCCATTGACCTCGACGGCGCGCGCGCGCCCGCCCAGCGTGCGGGCGGCTTCGAACAGCGTGACCTTGCAACCGGCGCGCGCCAGTCCGACGGCGCTGGCGCAACCGGCCCAGCCGCCGCCGACCACCGCGACGCGGCGGGCTTCAGCTGCGCACATAGGTCTTCCACGCCAGCCACAGCTTGCGCAGCGGCGTCAGCGAAATGCGCTGGGTCAGGACATGGAAGTGGTCGCGCTCGATCTCGTCGAGCAGGGTGCGGTAGATGGCCGACATCATCAGGCCGGGGCGCTGGGCGCGCCGGTCTTCCTTCGGCAGCAGCGCCATCGCCTCGTCGTAGTAGGCCCGCGCGCGGTCGGCCTGGAACTTCATCAGCGCCTCGAACTTGTCGCTGTGGCGCGCGTTGAGGATGTCGGCCGCGGTCACGCCGAACTGCTGCAGCTCGTTGACCGGCAGGTAGATGCGCCCCTTGCGTGCATCCTCGCCGACGTCGCGGATGATGTTCGTGAGCTGGAAAGCGAGGCCGAGCTTCTCCGCGAACTGCAAAGTCTGCGGGTTCGACACGCCGAAGATGCTGGCCGACAGGATGCCGACCACGCCGGCCACGTGGAAGCAGTAGTGCTTCAGGCCCGCGAAGTCGAGGTAGCGGCTCTGGTTCAGGTCCATCTCCATGCCTTCGACGATGGCCTGGATGTGCGGCTCATGCAGCTGGTAGGTGGCCAGGTGCGGCTTGAGCGCCTGCGTTACCGGATGCGTCGGGGTGCCGTTGTACATCGCCGAGATCTCGGTGCGCCACCACGCCAGCTTGATGCGCGCGACCGATTCGTCGGTGGCGTTGTCGACCGTGTCGTCCAGCTCGCGGCACAGCGCATACAGCGCCGTGATCGCGCGGCGGCGCTCGGGTTCCAGGAACAGGAAGCTGTAGTAGAAGCTGGAGCCGCTCTGGACGGTCTTTTGCTGGCAGTATTCGTCGGGAGACATGTAAGGACAAACAAATTTGCGAATCCGCTATCTTAGCCGATGGCCAAGGCGCTGGGCAGTATTGGATGTGTCTTACATACGGATTGCGCGCCAGATGATCACGATCCAGTCGCGCCAGTGCAGCTGGGGGCGGTGGCGGAAGACATCGTAGCCGTGGCGCTCGATCGCTTCCAGGATGCGCAGGCCGCCCTGGACCACCATGCGCAGTTCGAGGCCGATGCGGCCCGGCAGGCGCTTGGGCAGGGCCGCGCCTTCCAGCATCAGCCCACGGGCACGGTCAAGCTCGAAGCGCATCAGTTCGCGCCAGGGCTGGTCGACTTGAGCGCGGGCGATGGTGTCGGGCGTGACGCCGAAGCGGGCCAGGTCGTCCAGCGGCAGGTAGATGCGGCCCTTGTTCCAGTCGATCGCGACGTCCTGCCAGAAGTTGATCAGCTGGAGCGCGCTGCAGATCGCGTCGGACTCGCGCAGGCTGCGATCGTCGGTGGCGCCGTACAGGGCCAGCATCAGGCGGCCGACCGGATTGGCCGAGCGGCGGCAGTAATCGAGCAGGGAAGGGTAGTCGGGGTAGCGCTGCGTGACCACGTCCTGCTTGAACGCGGACAGCAGGTCGCGCATCGGCTGCAGCGGCAGCTGGTATTGTGCGACGACTGTTGCCAGGCGCGCGAACATCGGGTCCGCCACGGCCTCGTCGCGTTCGATCGCATCGAGCTGCGCTTCGTAGGCCGACAGTGCGGCCAGGCGTTCGGCGGGCGCGGCGTCGCCTTCGTCGGCCAGGTCGTCGGCGCTGCGCGCGAAAGCATAAATCGCCTCAACCGCCGGCACCAGGCGGCGCGGCATCAGGATCGACGCGACAGGGAAATTTTCGTAATGGTCTACTGCCATCTGGGGGCGGGCGGGGCCTGGTAATGTGGTGCGCCATTATAGGTCATGCATATTTTGACAATCGCGATGCTTGCCGCTTCGCCAAGCCGCGCACACCACTGAGCAAAAAACGCTCCAATCGTGTCAGAAAATCCAGTAAAATAACGGGTTGAAGTTGTAGCCCCTAAACAGCGGAGTGCAGGGCGGCCGGTTTCACTGTCGGGCGCCCTTTGTTTTTGTGGCAAGATCCAGCAATCCTGCGCGAGGATGGCGAAATTGGTAGACGCACCAGGTTTAGGTCCTGACGCCAGCAATGGTGTGGGGGTTCGAGTCCCCCTCCTCGCACCACGAACAATTTATTTTTTGGACGATTTTTACAATGGCAACTGAAGTCGAAACCCTGGGTAAGCTCGAGCGTCGCTTGACCATCTCCGTTCCGGTCGCGGACGTGCGTACCGAAGTCGAAAAGCGCCTCAAGCAACAGGCGAAAACGGCGCGCGCCCCCGGCTTCCGTCCTGGCAAAGTGCCGATGAAGATGGTCGCCGCGCAGTACGGCTACCAGATCGAAAGCGACGTGCTGAACGACAAGGTCGGCCGCGCATTCAATGTCGCCGCCAACGAAGCCGAACTGAAAGTCGCCGGCTTCCCGAAAATCGAGCCGAAGCAGGATGCGCCGGAAGGCACGCTGGCATTCGATGCCACCTTCGAAGTCTATCCGGAAGTCGTGATCCCGGACCTGGCCAACGTCGAAGTCGAGACCGTCAAGACCGACGTGTCGGACGCCGAAATCGACAAGACCATCGACATCCTGCGCAAGCAGCGCGTGCACTTCCACACCAAGGGTGAGGCAGGCGAGCACGGCAGCGGCGGCGAGCCGGTGGCTGCCAATGGCGACCGCGTGACCGTGGACTTCGTCGGCCAGATCGATGGCGTCGAATTCGCCGGCGGCAAGGCCGACGACTACGCATTCGTGCTGGGCGAAGGCCGCATGCTGCCGGAATTCGAAGCCGCCACCGTTGGCCTGAAAGTGGGCGAGTCGAAGACCTTCGACCTGCACTTCCCGGAGGACTACCATGGCAAGGACGTGGCCGGCAAGACCGCCCAGTTCACCATCACCCTGAAGAAGCTGGAGTGGGCGCACCTGCCGGAAGTCGACGCCGAGTTCGCCAAATCGCTGGGCATCGACAACGGCGACATCGCCAAGATGCGCGAAGACATCAAGGTCAACCTGGAGCGTGAAGTCAACGCCCGCATCAAGGCCCGCAACAAGGAAGCCGTGATGGATGCGCTGGTCAAGGCCACCGAACTGGACGTGCCGAAGGTCATGATCGAGCAGGATGCGCAGCGCCTGGCCGAGATGACCCGCCAGGACATGGCCCAGCGCGGCATGGACGTCAAGAACCTGCCGTTCCAGAACGAATGGTTCGCGCCGAAGGCCGAGCGCCGCGTGCGCCTGGGCCTGATCCTGGGCCAGCTGGTCAATGACCAGAACCTGCAAGCCACCTCGGAGCAGGTCAAGGCCCAGATCGAAGACTTCGCGCAGAGCTACGAAGATCCGAAGGAAGTCCTGAAGTACTATTACAGCGACCGTCGCCGCCTGGGCGAGGTGGAAGCTCTTGTATTGGAAGAAAACGTCGTTAACTATGTGCTCGGCAAGGCAAAAGTGTCGTCGAAAGACGTCGCTTTCGACGAACTGATGGGTAGCAACCCGGCGGCCTAAGCGCCAAGGTAGACTATCTCTTCAAGACTGCGAAACCGGCGTTCATCGTCGTCCCCGCGCAGCGGGTACGGCGGTAGCGCCGGTTTCGAACATTAAAAGGATCGCAACATGTACCGTAATCCGGCATTGGACACTCAAGCACTCGGCCTCGTGCCGATGGTGGTCGAACAGAGCGGCCGCGGCGAACGCGCATACGACATCTACTCGCGCCTGCTGAAGGAGCGTGTCGTCTTCCTGGTGGGTCCGGTCAACGACCAGATGGCCAACCTGATCGTGGCCCAGCTGCTGTTCCTGGAGAGCGAGAACCCGGACAAGGACATCTCGCTGTACATCAACTCGCCGGGTGGTTCGGTGTCGGCTGGCCTGGCCATCTTCGACACGATGAACTTCATCAAGCCGGACGTGTCGACCCTGTGCACCGGCCTGGCCGCCTCGATGGGCGCCTTCCTGCTGGCCGCCGGCGCCAAGGGCAAGCGCTATTCGTTGCCGAATTCGCGCGTGATGATCCACCAGCCGTCCGGCGGTTCCCAGGGCATGGCCTCGGACATCGAGATCCAGGCCAAGGAAATCCTCTACCTGCGCGAACGCCTGGCCCGCATCATGGCCGAAAACACCGGCCAGAGCGTCGAGCAGATCCACAAGGATACCGACCGCGACCGCTTCATGTCGGGCGAGGAAGCCGTAGCCTATGGTCTGATCGACAAGGTGCTGACCAACCGCGCTTGATGCACCCCACAAGGTGTTGCTGAAATACGCCCGGGCGTGAGCGCGTTCGGGCGTTTCTTTTTCATTTCGGGTAGCATGAGCATGTCGTGCGCACTTGTTGCGCCCCCGTATTAGCGTTATATTCATAGCAATTCAACAGAATCCTGCCCCATGTCTGACAAAAAATCCTCTAGCGGCGAAAAACTTCTGTACTGCTCGTTCTGCGGCAAAAGCCAGCACGAGGTGAAAAAGCTCATCGCAGGTCCATCGGTCTTCATCTGCGACGAGTGCATCGATCTGTGCAACGACATCATCCGCGACGAGACCTCGAGCGTGGAATCCGTGGCCGGCGCCAAGTCCGACCTGCCGACCCCGCACGAGATCAGCGCGCTGCTGGACCAGTACGTCATCGGCCAGCAGACCGCCAAGCGCATCCTGTCGGTGGCCGTGTACAACCATTACAAGCGCCTCAAGCACCTGGGCAAGAAGGACGACGTCGAACTGGCCAAGAGCAACATCCTGCTGGTAGGCCCGACCGGTTCCGGCAAGACCCTGCTGGCGCAGACGCTCGCGCGCATGCTCAACGTGCCGTTCGTGATCGCCGACGCGACCACGCTGACGGAAGCCGGCTATGTCGGCGAGGACGTCGAGAACATCATCCAGAAGCTGCTGCAGAGCTGCAACTACGAGGTTGAAAAGGCCCAGCGCGGCATCGTCTACATCGACGAAATCGACAAGATCTCGCGCAAGTCCGACAACCCGTCGATCACGCGCGACGTGTCCGGCGAAGGCGTGCAGCAGGCCCTGCTCAAGCTGATCGAAGGCACCATGGCATCGGTGCCGCCGCAGGGTGGCCGCAAGCACCCGAACCAGGACTTCGTCCAGATCGACACGACCAACATCATGTTCATTTGTGGCGGCGCCTTCGATGGCCTGGCCAAGATCATCCAGAACCGTTCGGAAAAGTCCGGCATCGGTTTCGCGGCCAGCGTCAAGAGCCAGTCCGAGCGTTCCAATTCCGACCTGCTGATGGAAGTGGAGCCGGAAGACCTGATCAAGTTCGGCCTGATCCCGGAACTGGTCGGCCGCCTGCCGGTGGTCGCCACCCTGTCCGAGCTGACCGAGGAAGCGCTGATCCAGATCCTGATCGAGCCGAAGAACGCGCTGATCAAGCAGTACTCCAAGCTGCTCGAAATGGAAGGCGCGGAGCTGGAAATCCGCCCGGCCGCATTGCACGCCATCGCCCGCAAGGCGTTGGCCCGCAAGACCGGCGCGCGCGGCCTGCGTTCGATTCTTGAGCATGCATTGCTTGACGTGATGTACGAGCTGCCGAACCAGCAAAACGTCGTGAAAGTCGTGATCGATGAGAATACGATCACGAATGGCGCGAAACCTTTGCTGATTTACAGCGAACCGGCGAAAGCTTCCGGAGAAAATTAAAATTTTCCGGGCGGATACGCCACAAAAGGGCTTGAAGCGCTGAACTTTGGCGGTACAATTTTCCTCAATAAAAGACGCGGCTTCAATCGAAAAGCCACTCTCGCGGCGCCATCCGCGAAGGTGGCTTTTTTCATTACGGTAGCGACTTTTATTGGATTGGAACGACGTGGGTTTGACCGGATAAAGTTTTACTTGTAGAAAATTTTTCCCAAGCGGGCCTTGTTTTTAGGCCGCCGACGCCCAACATCGTCAACACGCTTTTTATAAGGTATGCCATGACAACTTCGAAATTAACCGAACAAACGACGCTGCCCCTGTTGCCGTTGCGCGACGTGGTCGTGTTCCCGCATATGGTGATACCGCTGTTCGTTGGCCGGCCCAAGTCGATCAAGGCACTCGAAGCCGCGATGGAGCAGGGCAAGAGCATCATGCTGGCTGCCCAGAAAGCCGCCGCCAAGGACGAACCTTCCGCAGCCGATATCTACGAGATCGGCTGCGTGGCCAATATTCTGCAAATGCTGAAGCTGCCGGACGGCACCGTGAAGGTGCTGGTCGAAGGCGCCCAGCGTGCGCGCATCGACCACATCAGCGATACCGCCAGCCATTTCGTGGCCGAGCTGACCCCGGTCGATTCCGAGACTGGCGACGACTCCGAAGTCGAGGCGATGCGCCGCGCGATCGTCCAGCAGTTCGACCAGTACGTCAAACTGAACAAGAAGATCCCGCCCGAGATCCTGGCCTCGCTGGCCGGCATCGACGACGCCGGCCGCCTGGCCGACACCGTGGCCGCCCACCTGCCGCTCAAGCTCGAGCAGAAGCAGGTGATCCTCGAGATCTTCAACGTCGCCAAGCGCCTTGAGCACCTGCTCGGCCAGCTCGAGGGCGAACTCGACATCCTGCAGGTCGAGAAGCGCATCCGTGGCCGCGTCAAGCGCCAGATGGAGAAGTCGCAGCGCGAGTACTACCTGAACGAACAGGTCAAGGCCATCCAGAAGGAACTGGGCGAAGGCGAAGAAGGCGCCGACATCGAGGAGCTGGAGAAGAAGATCGTCGCCGCCCGCATGCCGAAAGAGGCGCTGGAAAAGGCGCAGGCCGAGATCAAGAAGCTCAAGCTGATGTCGCCGATGTCGGCCGAAGCCACCGTCGTGCGCAACTACATCGACACCCTGGTCGGCCTGCCGTGGAAGAAGAAGTCCAAGGTCAACAACGACCTGGAGAACGCGCAAAAGGTGCTGGATGCCGACCACTACGGACTCGAGAAGATCAAGGAACGCATCCTCGAATACCTCGCGGTGCAGCAGCGCGTGGACAAGCTGAAGGCGCCGATCCTGTGCTTCGTCGGTCCTCCGGGCGTCGGCAAGACTTCGCTCGGCCAGTCGATCGCCAAGGCGACCAACCGCAAGTTCGTGCGGATGGCGCTGGGCGGCGTGCGTGACGAAGCCGAGATCCGCGGCCACCGCCGCACCTACATCGGTTCGATGCCGGGCAAGGTGCTGCAGTCGCTGGCCAAGGTCGGTGTGCGCAACCCGCTGTTCCTGCTCGACGAGATCGACAAGATGGGCGCGGACTTCCGCGGCGACCCGTCGTCGGCCCTGCTCGAAGTGCTGGACCCGGAACAGAACCACACGTTCTCGGACCACTACATCGAAGTCGACTTCGACCTGTCGGACGTGATGTTCGTGGCGACCTCGAACTCCTTCAACATCCCGCCGGCGCTGCTGGACCGGATGGAAGTGATCCGCCTGTCGGGTTACACCGAGGACGAGAAGACCAGCATCGCGCTGCGCTACCTGCTGCCCAAGCAGCTGAAGGCGAACGGCCTGAAGGACGATGAGATCCGCGTCGACGAGTCCGCGATCCGCGACATCATCCGCTACTACACCCGTGAAGCGGGCGTGCGTTCGCTGGAACGCGAAGTGTCGAAGATCTGCCGCAAGGTGGTGAAGATGCTGCTGATGAAGAAGTCGGAGAAGCGCGTCACGGTCGGCGCCAAGAACCTCGACAAGTTCCTGGGCGTGCGCCGTTACGACTTCGGCGTGGCCGAGAAGCAGAACCAGGTGGGCCAGGTGGTCGGCCTGGCGTGGACCGAAGTCGGTGGCGACCTGCTCACCATCGAAGCGGTCAACGTGCCGGGCAAGGGCCAGATCGTGCGCACCGGTACGCTGGGCGAAGTGATGAAGGAGTCGATCGAGGCAGCCCGCACGGTGGTGCGCAGCCGCGCCCAGCGCCTTGGCATCAAGCAGGAGGTGTTCGAGAAGAGCGACATCCACATCCACGTGCCGGAAGGCGCGACGCCGAAGGATGGTCCGTCCGCAGGTATCGCGATGACCACGGCGCTGGTGTCGATCTTCACCGGCATCCCGGTGCGTGCCGACGTCGCGATGACCGGCGAGATCACGCTGCGTGGCGAGGTCCTGCCGATCGGCGGCCTGAAGGAGAAGCTGCTGGCAGCCCAGCGCGGCGGCATCAAGACGGTGCTGATCCCCGAGCAGAACGTGAAGGACCTGGCCGACGTGCCGGACAACGTGAAGAACAAGCTCGAGATCATCCCGGTGCGCTGGATCGAGAAGGTGCTGGAAGTGGCGCTGGAACGCCAGCCGGAGCCGCTGGTCGAAGTGACCCAGGTGCCGGTGACCGCCGGCGCCACGGAAGGTTCGGGCGAGGTCGTCAAGCACTAAGCTTCGCTGCAACAACAGAAGAGGCGCCCAAGCGGCGCCTCTTTTTTTGTTATCCGTAAAACCGTCGTCCCGGCGCAGGCCGGGACCCATAGACCGCTTGCGTCGTCGAACATCGATAGAGCCGCAGGCGACCCGCCCTCAGCATGGGTCCCGGCCTCCGCCGGGACGACGAAGCTTGGTTTCGCGCCGCCTCCTGCTAATCTCAACATCCCCCCACCAATGTTGCTTGACACAATCATTCCCCAACTTGTTTAATACCGCCTTGCACTTTTGCGGTCACGTCGAAACAAAGAGGGAATTTAGTGAACAAAACTGAACTGATCGAAGAAATCGCGAAGTCCGCGGACATCACCAAAGCCTCGGCCACACGCGCCCTCGACGCCATGCTGACCGCCGTCACGGAAACCCTGAAGAAGAACGAAAGCGTGACCCTGGTCGGCTTCGGCACCTTCACCGTCGGCGAGCGCGCCGCGCGCACCGGCCGCGATCCGCGCACCAAGGAAGCCATCAAGATCAAAGCTGCGCGCGTACCGAAATTTAAGGCTGGTAAAGCGCTGAAAGATGCTGTAAACTAATGCTTCTTCGCTGCTGTGACAGCAGCGGGAATGTCTGGCAAGCAGGGCCTTGGGCCGCTACCGGACATGTAGCAAGTAGCTTGTGGAGCGGTAGCTCAGTTGGTTAGAGTATCGGCCTGTCACGCCGAGGGTCGCGGGTTCGAGCCCCGTCCGCTCCGCCACAAACTACGACAGGAATTTGGAGCGGTAGCTCAGTTGGTTAGAGTATCGGCCTGTCACGCCGAGGGTCGCGGGTTCGAGCCCCGTCCGCTCCGCCAAATTCAGAAAACAGGGCGAACGAGAGTTCGCCTTTTTTTTTAGTTACGCTGTTTAACGCTTACATCACGAGTAATCGCCGACATGTTTGAATTTATCCGTACTCACCAGCGCCTGATGCAGATCCTTTTGGCCTTGCTGATCGTGCCGTCGTTCGTTCTGGTGGGCGTCAGCAGCTACGAGAACCGCGGCGGTGCCGATAACAGCGTGGCGATGGTCGACGGCCACGCGGTCACCCAGCAGGATTGGGAGCAGGCGCAGCGCCAGCAGATCGACCAGTACCGCCGCATGGCCGGCCCGCAGTTCGATCCGAAGATGTTCGAGACGCCGGAAGCCAAGCAGGCCATCCTCGACAACCTGGTCGCTGAGCGTTCGGTCAACCGTGAGATCGCCAAGAATAATATGACGGTGACGGATGCCAGCCTGCAGAAGGCGATCCTCGACATCCCGACCTTCCGCAAGCCGGACGGCAGCTTCGACATGGACACCTACAAGGCCGTGCTGCAGTCGCAGGGCATGAGCCCGGCGATGTTCGACCAGCGCATGCGCCATGACATGGCGGTCCAGCAGCTGGCCAGCTCGGTGCAGGCCACCGCGTTCACGCCGCGCAGCGTCACCGCGCACCTGTCGGACATCAGCGCCCAGGAACGTGAAGTCGAAGAGATGGCCTTCCCGCTGTCCGAATTCGCCGCCAAGGTCAACGTGACGCCGGAAATGGTCAAGGCCTACTACGACAAGCATCCGGAGCAGTTCCAGGTGCCGGAGCAGGCGAAGGCCGAATACCTTGTGCTGGATCCGAGCGCGGTCGAGAGCCAGGTGGCGGTGTCGGATGCCGAGATCGCCGACGCCTACAACAAGAACAAGGACAAGTTCTCGACGCCCGAGAAGCGCACCGCCAGCCACATCCTGGTCGCGCTGAAGAAGGACGCATCGGCCGACGAGCAAGCCAAGGCCAAAGCCAAGGCCGACAAGCTGCTGGCCGAGGTGCGCAAGAACCCGGCCGATTTCGCGAAGATCGCCAAGGCCAATTCGGATGACCCGGGTTCGGCGGAGCTGGGCGGCGACCTCGGCGAAGTGCAGAAGGGCCTGTTCGTGAAGCCGGTCGAAGACGCGATCTACGCGCTGAAGGAAGGCCAGGTCAGCGACCTGGTGAAGTCGGAATTCGGCTACCACATCATCAAGGTCACCGCGGTCAAGCCGGCGGCCCAGGAGACGCTGGAAGAAGCCAAGCCGCAGATCGCAGCGGAGCTGAAGAAGCAGAAGATGTCGAAGAAGTACTCGGAGATGGCTGAGCTGTTCACCAATACCGTGTACGAGCAGGCCGACAGCCTGAAGCCGGCCGCCGACAAGCTGGGCCTGAAGATCCAGACCGTGGATGGCCTGAACCGCACGCCGAATCCGAAGCTGGGCACCGCGCCGTACAACAACGCCAAGTTCCTGACTGCGCTGTTCTCGCTTGACTCCATCAAGAACAAACGCAACACCGAAGCGGTGGAAGTCGCGCCGAGCACGCTGGTATCGGGCCATGTGATCGAGTTCAAGCCGGCCACCAAGCGTCCGCTGGCCGAAGTGGAAGCGGACATCCGCCAGCGCGTGACGGCGGACGAGGCGATGCTCCTGGCGAAGCAGGCCGGCGAGGCCAAGCTGGCCGCGGCCAAGGCGTCTGGCGATGCCACCGGTTTCGGCGCACCGAAGACCGTGTCGCGCGCCAAGCAGCCGGAGATCAACCCGACCGCGGCTGTCGCGGTGATGAAGGCCGATGTGAGCAAGCTGCCGGCCTATGTGGGCGTGGAGCTGCCGGGCCAGGGTTATGGCGTGTATCGCATCTCGAAGGTCGGCCAGCCGGCGCAACCCGACGAGGCGCGCCGCAAGCAGGAAGCCGAGCAGGTGAACCAGGCGCTGGCTGCGCAGGAGATGTACGGCTTCATCGAGGTCCTGAAGCAGAAGGCCAAGGCCAAGGTCACCGTCAAGGCGGCGGACCTGGGTGCGAAGGCTGACGGCCAGTAAGCGTAGATCGTCGCAAAAAGAATGCCCGGCTGTGTGCCGGGCTTTTTGTTTTTGGTTTGCCCGTCGTCCCGGGCGGGAACGACGGTTTGGATTTATCGAATAAGCTCACACGTCGTCCCCGCGCAGGCGGGGACCTATAGAACGCGTAGGTAGTGGAGCGATGAGCCGCTAGCCGGGAGGCTCAGCATGGGTTCCGGCCTGCGCCGGGACGACTGTTTTGAGGGTAGTGGTACGGTCAGGCGCCGTGCAAGGTGTGTGCGGCTTTGATGAAATCGTCCTTGCCGATATCGCTCATCTCCAAGACTTGCGCATCCCCGAACCGCAGGAAATTCCGGTCAATCGACCGCAGGTACGCCGGATCGTAGTGGTCCACCAGCAGCTGGTCCACCAGCTCCGCCATCCGCCCGGTATTCGCCAGCTCATGCCACGCCCCGATCTTCTCGCGCCCGTGCAGCTGCACCAGATGATCCAGCTGCGCATTCAGCAGCGCCGGATCCTTCATGAAGTGATCGTAATCCTCGATCAGCAGCCGCACCCGGTTCGCGCGCGACAGCATCAAGGACACGCACGGCGACGAACGCATCATTGCCATCACCGCATCCGGCACGCGCAGGTTGCCGACCTTCTTGCTCTCCGATTCGACGAACACCGGCTTGGACATGTCGAACTTGCGCAACGTGTCCCAGATCAGGCTCTCGAAGCGCTTTTGCGACGGCTGCGGTTCGTCCGGCAGGTTGCCGAGCACCGAGCCTCGGTGCGCCGCCAAGCGCTCGAGGTCGAGCACCTGCGCCCCGATCCCGGCCAGGGTCTCCAGCAAGCGGCTCTTGCCGCTGCCCGTGGTCCCGCAGATGACGCGGAACGGCACCGGCGCCGGATTCTCCAGCGCGGCCGCGACATAGGCGCGGTAAGCCTTGTAGCCGCCATCGAGCTGCACCACCGGCCAGCCCACCTTCGCGAGGATGTGCGCCATCGACCCACTGCGGTTCCCGCCGCGCCAGCAGTACACCAACGGTTTCCAGTCGCGCGGCTTGTCCTGCCACAGCGTCTCGATGTGGTGCGCGATATTGCGGGCCACCAGCGGCGCGCCGATCTTCTTCGCTTCGAACGCATTGACCTGCTTGTAGGTTGTGCCGACCAGGATGCGCTCCTCGTCGTTCAGGACCGGGCAGTTGATCGCGCCCGGCAGGTGATCGAGCGCGAATTCGGATTCGCTGCGGGCATCGATGATGGTGTCGAACTGGTCCAGCTGGGGCAGGATCTCGTCGAAGTTCAGTACGGCGGGGTATTTCATTGCGATTTGAGGAGTGCGGAAAACTTGGGCCAGATATTGGCCAGGATGGTCGGGTGGGCGGCAGCGACCGGATGCATGCGGTCGCCCTGGAACAGGGCCGGCTTGTCGGCCACGCCGTCGAGCATGAACGGCACCAGCTGCGTCTTGGTCTCGTCCGCGACCTTCTTGTACATGCCGTAGAACTGTTCGGTGTACGCGCGGCCGTAGTTGGGCGGCATACGCATCCCCACCAGCAGGACCCTGGCGTGGTCCTTCTTCGCCATGTCGACCATGCTGCGCAGGTTCGCTTCGGCGGCTTGCACCGGCAGGCCGCGCAGGCCGTCGTTGGCGCCGAGCTCGATCACCACGAGCGCAGGATGGTACTGGCCCAGCAGCGCCGGCAGGCGGGTGCGGCCGCCGCTGGTGGTCTCGCCGCTGATGCTGGCGTTGACGACGGTGGCGTCCACCTTCTGGGCCTTGAGCTTCTGTTCCAGCAGCGCGACCCAGCCCGTGCCGCGCGCGAGGCCATATTCCGCGGACAGGCTGTCGCCCACCACCAGCACGGTTTTTGGTGCAGAATAGGCGCTTGCGGCGCCGAGCAGCAGCGCGGCGCCCACCGCCACTTTCTTGAGAACTCCAAGCATGCGTGATAATCCCGAGGCTTTGAAAACTGATGCGTCCGCGCGCGGCGAACGGCGGCCGGCGATCGAAGTGGCCGGCCTGTCGAAGCGGGTGGCGGACGCCAGCGGCGAACTCACCATCCTGCACGACATCGATTTTACCGTGCAACCGGCCGAGACGCTCGCCTTGGTTGGGGCCTCGGGTTCCGGAAAATCGACGCTGCTGGGGCTCCTCGCGGGGCTGGATACGCCCAGCACCGGCAGGGTCATCCTCGACGGCGTCGATATCTTCGCGCTCGACGAGGACGGCCGCGCCGCGTTCCGCAAGGCCCGGCTGGGCTTCGTGTTCCAGTCCTTCCAGCTGCTCGCGCACCTGAACGCGCTGGAAAACGTGATGCTGCCGCTCGAACTGCGCGGCGATTCGAATGCCAAACAGAAGGCGCAGGCCATGCTGGAACGTGTCGGCCTGGCGAGCCGCCTCAAGCACTATCCCAAGTACCTGTCCGGTGGCGAGCAGCAGCGCGTGGCGCTGGCTCGAGCCTTCGTCACCGAGCCGCCGCTGCTGTTCGCGGATGAACCGACCGGCAGCCTCGATGCCGCCACCGGCGAGGCGGTGATCCAGCTGATGTTCGAGCTGAATCGTGAACGCGGCTCAACCCTCGTGCTGGTCACGCACGATCCCTCGATCGCGGCGCGCTGTGGCCGTATCATCACCATCGCCGCCGGCCGGATTGTCGCCCCGGCCTGAGTCTCAGTTCCCGGCCGCCTGTCGCACCAGCCGGTTCAGGATCGAGCGGATCGCCGGCGCCAGCTCGCCTGCCGCCATGCCGATCGGCCCGACCCCGCTGTCCACCAGTTCATCCGCGGCTGTGCCGTGCATCCAGACCGCGCCCAGCGCCGCACCCAGCGGCCCCCAGCCTTGAGCGAGCAGGGCGCCGCACACGCCGCTGAGCACATCGCCGGTGCCGCCGGTGGCCAGGCCTGGATTGCCCGTTGGGTTGATCACCATCGTATGCGATTTGTTCTCGGCGATGATCGTGCCTGAGCCCTTGAGCACCACGGTCGCGTTGAAGCGGCCGGAGATCTCGCGCGCGGCTTCGATACGGTCGGCTTGCACCACCGCGGCGGTCACCCCCAATAGCCGGGCCGCCTCCAGCGGATGCGGCGTAAGGATGGCCGGGGCTTTGCGCTGCGCCAGTTGCGCTTGCAGTGCGGTGTCGCCACTGACCCGGTTCAGGGCATCGGCATCGATGACCAGCGGTGAGTCACTGCCGATGAGCTTTGCCAGCAGCCGCGCCGCCGTCGGCGCTTCGCCCATGCCGGGACCGGCGACCACTGTGCGGCCACTGAAGTCGAAGCTGCCGGCGACACGAAACATCAGTTCCGGGTGCATGCTGTCATGGCAAAGCGCGGGGTCGAGCGCGGCGACGAACACGCGGCCCGCGCCGGACAGGAGCGCGGCGCGTGCGGCCAGCACCGGAGCGCCCGCCATTCCTTGCGCTCCACCGAGTATCGCGATGTCGCCGAAACTGCCCTTGTGCGAGTTCTGCGGCCGGCGCGCCGCCTTCAGTTCGGCGCCAAACAGGGCAGGGCCGTTCAGGCATGCGCTCGGCGCAGGAAATTCATGCGAGGCGATGCCCAGGTCGTCGACCCGGACGCAGCCTGCGTGATCGCGGCCGTCGCAGGTGTGCAGGCCCGGCTTGTTGCCGATGAAGGTGATGGTGTGGGTGGCAGTGACGGCGACGCGATCGGGGCCGCTGCCGATCACCGTGCCGGTATCTGCATCGAGCCCGCTCGGAACATCCAGCGCGAGTACCGGGCAGCCGTAGTCGTGCAGGAGCCGGGCGATCTCGGCATGGCGGCCCTGTAGTGGACGTGCGAGGCCGATGCCGAACATCCCATCGACGACGAGGCCAAGCTGCAGGTGTTCAGGCAATGCGTCGATGAACTGCGCTCCGGACGCCTGCGCGCGCTGCAGCGCCTGGGTGGTCTCCAGCGAAGCCGCCCCACTGCCGGGCAGGTGCAGCACCAGCGTCTCGACCCCGGCCTCGCGCAATCCTGCGGCCGTTTCGAGCGCGTCGCCGCCGTTGTTGCCCGGACCGGCAACCAGCAGGACCGGAAGCTTGCGATGGT
This sequence comes from Massilia terrae, assembly GCF_024753145.1. Taxonomy (GTDB): domain Bacteria; phylum Pseudomonadota; class Gammaproteobacteria; order Burkholderiales; family Burkholderiaceae_D; genus Telluria; species Telluria terrae. The sequence goes on from NZ_JANUGU010000001.1 coordinate 1,120,909, forward strand.
CGCCCAGCAGCGCCAGTGCAAAGCGCGTGGCCGCCGCGCCGGCCCGCCGCATCAGCACATCGTCGCCGAGCACCATCGCGGCGGACCGTTCGACCATCCTGATCTTTTCGACGCTGTAGAGCAGATTGTCCATGACTTGCGATCCGTGACCCCGATAGTGCATTTTCGCTAAAATCCGCCGCCTGCGCGACTACAATGTGCGCTTGGATCACAAAGCTCGGAGAAAAGCATGGATTGGCAGTTCTGGATCGATCGTGGGGGTACCTTCACCGACATCGTCGCGCGTCGCCCCGATGGCCGGCTGGCGACCCACAAGCTCCTGTCGGAAAATCCCGAGCAGTACCGAGACGCGGCGGTGGCCGGCATTCGCCATCTGCTGGACCTGGCGGCGGGCGAGCCGGTTCCGGCGCGCCGGGTGGAAGCAGTCAAGATGGGCACCACGGTCGCCACCAACGCCCTGTTGGAGCGCAAGGGCGAGCCGACCGCACTGGCGATCACCCGCGGCTTTCGCGACGCGCTGCGCATCGCCTACCAGAACCGGCCGCGCTTGTTCGACCGCCATATCGTGCTGCCGGAGCTGCTGTACCAGTCCGTGATCGAGATCGACGAGCGGGTCGGCGCCCACGGCGAGGTATTGCAGCCGCTGGACGAGGAAGCCGCGCGCGCTGCGCTGCAGCAGGTCTACGACAGTGGCCTGCGCTCGCTGGCCATCGTTTTCATGCATGGCTACCGCTACCGTGAGCATGAACAGGCCGTGGCGCGCATCGCGCGCCAGATCGGCTTCACCCAGGTCTCGACTTCGCACCAGGCCAGCCCGCTCATGAAACTCGTGGCGCGCGGCGACACCACCGTGGTCGACGCTTACCTGTCCCCGATCCTGCGGCGCTATGTCGACCAGGTCGCGTCCGAGCTGCCGGGCGTGAACCTGCAGTTCATGCAGTCGAGCGGCGCGCTGACCGATGCCCGCACCTTCCATGGCAAGGACAGCATTCTTTCCGGCCCGGCCGGCGGCATCGTGGGCATGGTGCGCGCGAGCCAGCTGGCCGGTTTCGACCGTGTAATCGGCTTCGACATGGGCGGCACCTCGACCGACGTGTCGCACTTCTCGGGAGAATTCGAGCGCGTGTTCGAGACCCGCGTGGCCGGCGTGCGAATGCGGGCGCCGATGATGAGCATTCACACCGTGGCCGCAGGCGGCGGTTCGATCCTGCATTTCGACGGCAGCCGCTACCGCGTGGGGCCGGACAGCGCGGGTGCGAATCCCGGACCGGCCAGTTACCGGCGCGGCGGGCCACTTACTGTCACCGATTGCAATGTCATGCTCGGCAAAATCCAGCCGCGCCATTTTCCCCGTCTGTTCGGGCCGAGCGCGGACCAGCCGCTCGACCACGACACCGTTCGGGAGCAGTTCGTGGCCATGGCGCAGCGAATTGGGGAGGCTACCGGTAGCACGCCGACGCCGGAAGCGGTGGCCGAAGGCTTCATCCAGATCGCGGTCGGGAACATGGCGAATGCGATCAAGCAGATATCGGTGCAGCGCGGGCATGATGTGACCGAATACGCGCTCACCAGCTTCGGCGGCGCCGGTGGCCAGCACGCTTGCCTGGTCGCGGACGCTCTCGGCATGAAGACCGTGTTCGTCCACAGCCTGGCCGGCGTGCTGTCGGCCTACGGCATGGGCCTCGCGGACCAGGGCGCGCTGCGCGAGCATGCGGTCGAGCGGCGTTTGCGCGACGTCGGCGCCGGCGACCTCGAACGGCAGCTCGACAGCCTCGGCGAGGCCGCTCGTTCGGACCTGCTGGCGCAAGGCGTCGCCGCCGGGCGCATCGAGCTGCTGCGCCGTGTCCACCTGCGCTACGAAGGCACGGATTCCGCGCTCGTCGTGTCCTTCGATACCGTCGACAAGATGAAGGAGCAGTTCGAGGCTGCCTATAAACGCCGCTTCTCCTTCCTGATGCCGTCGAAGGAGCTGGTGGTCGAGGCGATTTCGGTTGAGGCGCTGGGCCGCTCGGACGCGCCGCCGGAAGCTGTGCAAGCGGCCATCGAACGCAGCGCCGCACTCGCACACAAGGAACAGGTGCGGATGTTCGGGGCCGGCGAATGGCACGACACGGGGATCTACGAGCGCGCCGACATCGGCCCTGGCGATATCATCAATGGGCCGGCCATCATCGCCGAGAAGAACGCGACCACCGTGGTGGAAGCGGGCTGGCAGGCCGAAGTCACGCGCTACAACCATCTGGTGCTGACGCGGGTGGCGGCGCTGCCACAGCGGCGCGCGATCGGCACTACGGCCGATCCGGTCATGCTGGAGATCTTCAACAACCTGTTCATGTCCATCGCCGAGCAGATGGGCCTGCGCCTGCAGAACACGGCCTATTCGGTCAACATCAAGGAACGGCTCGACTTCAGTTGCGCGATCTTCGACGCCGCCGGCAATTTGGTCGCGAATGCGCCCCATATGCCGGTCCACCTCGGCTCGATGGGAGAGAGCATCAAGACCGTGATGACAGCGAACGCCGGCAAGATGAAGGCCGGCGACGTCTACGTGCTCAACGACCCATACCATGGCGGCACCCACCTTCCGGACGTGACGGTGATCTCGCCGGTGTTCGACGAAACCGGCGCCGAGATTTTGTTCTACGTCGGCTCGCGCGGCCATCATGCGGATATCGGCGGCACCACGCCGGGGTCGATGCCGCCGGACTCCGTGCATATCGAGGAAGAGGGCGTCCTGATCAACAACTTCAAGCTGGTCGATGGCAGCGACGGCGTGCTGCGCGAGGCCGAGGCGCGCGCGCTGCTGTCAGGCGCCCGCTACCCGGCGCGCAATCCGGACCAGAACATGGCTGACTTGCGCGCGCAGGTGGCGGCCAACCAGAAGGGAGTCGAGGAGCTGCGCAAGATGGTCGCGCACTTCGGTCTCGATGTCGTGCGCGCCTATATGGGGCACGTGCAGGACAACGCGGAGGAAGCGGTACGGCGAGTGATCACGGCGCTCAAGGATGGCGGCTTCGTGGTCGATCTTGACAACGGCGCACGCATCCAGGTGGCGATCCGCGTGGACCGCGCACAGCGCAGCGCGCAGATCGATTTCAGCGGCACCTCCGGCCAGCTGCAGAACAACTTCAACGCGCCCTCGGCGGTGTGCATGGCAGCCGTGCTGTACGTGTTCCGCACGCTGGTGGACGACGATATACCGCTCAACGCCGGCTGCCTCAAGCCGCTCAAGGTCATCATTCCGCCCGGTTCAATGCTCAACCCGGACTATCCGGCATCAGTGGTGTCGGGGAACGTGGAGACGTCGACCTGCATCACCAACGCGCTATACGGCGCGCTGGGCGTGATGGCGGCATCGCAGGGCACGATGAACAACTTCACCTTCGGGAACGCCAAGTACCAGTACTACGAGACGATCAGTGGTGGTTCCGGCGCGGGCGAAGGCTTCGACGGCACCGACGTGGTGCAGACCAATATGACCAACTCGCGCTTGACCGATCCCGAGATCCTGGAGTTCCGCTTCCCGGTGCGGCTGGAGAGCTACGAGATCCGCAAGGATTCGGGCGGGGCTGGGCGCTGGCACGGCGGGAACGGCGGGGTGCGCAAGGTGCGCTTCCTGGAGCCGATGACCGCGGCGATCCTGTCGAACAATCGTGTGTATGCGCCGTTCGGCATGGCCGGCGGCGAGCCCGGCGCGCGCGGCGTCAACTACATCATCCGGGCCGATGGCCATGTCGAGCACCTCGGCCACATCGGCAAGGTCGGCATGGAGGTGGGTGATGTGTTCGTCATCGAGACGCCGGGTGGTGGGGGATATGGCAAAACGACGCTTGGTTAGCTCGCAATACCGTACTTGCGCCGCGTGGCGTTGTACTCGTTGAGCAGCGGCTGAAGGCGCGGATGGTCCGGCGCCTGTTCGCGGATCTTTTCCAGCTGCGCGTGGCATAGCTCGCCCATCGGGTGCTCCCAGCCCAGTTCGTTCATCTGGCGCAGGATGCCGCCCGCGACCGCCAAGGTCACCTTCATGCTCTGCGGCGCCATGTGCAGCGCCTCGAGCAGCGTCTGCACCGCGCCGCGCATGTCGCCCATATTGCGCTTCTCGTCGGCCACGCCCAGCAGGATCTGCGCCTGCGTGTCGAGCTGCTCGCCGATGGCGCGCGCGAGATCGTTGCGCCCCGCCTTCGCGAACACGTCCATCGCCTGCTCGGTGCTCACTTCGCTGTTCACGTCGTTCAGCACGGCCATCATCACGTCCGACGCTTCGCCGTCGAGTTTCTGGGCCAGGCAGGAACGCGACAGCGACATCTTCAGGTTCGCGCTCAGCCCGGTGGCCGCGCGCACGCCGTGGGCCGCGACTTTCAGGTCGCTGGCCGCGGCGATGCCGTTGCCCGCCGCCTCGTGCATCAGGGCGTTGGCGTAGGCCTTGCACACGTCCAGCGCCGGGTTGCCGCGGAAGGCCCGCTCGAGGTCGCGCAGCACGTTTGTGGCCTGCTCGCTGTCGCCCTTTTTCGCGAGCGCCCGCACCAGGTTGACGTGGTCTTCGGGCGTGCGAAATTCCGAATAGCGGGCCTTGCCGACCACCTGCTTGAACGACTTCTCGGCGATCCCCGCGTCGCCGGCATCCAGCGCGACCTCGCCCAGCTTGCGCAAGCGGCGCACCACGTGCGGCGAAATCGCCACCGCCTGCTCCAGCACCTCCTTGGCCTTCGCCGGCGCGCCCTGCGCCTCGTGGCAGCGTGCCAGCAGGTCATAGGCGCCCATCAGCTGGGGATTGGCCTTGATGAGTTCTTCCAGCGAGGCGCGGGCCTCGTCGATGCGTCCCAGCGAGAACATGGTGCGCGCCAGCCCGAGGTGCGCCCAGCCCAGCGGCCGGGTGTCGAAGATCGCGCGGTAGACTTTCTCGGCCTCGGCGTATTCCTTGAGGTTGACATGCATCTCGGCGCGCAGGCGCGCGAAATCGGTCGCGAAGCGCGGGTGCGCCGCCTCGGCCTTGACGCAGGAGCGGATCGCTTCGCGCAGGTTGCCCTGGCCGATCAGCTGGAAGGTCGGCAGGAAGGCGGCGCGCCGTTCCAGCGCGCGGTTGACGCGCTGCACCAGGGTGTCGACGGTGAAGGGCTTGAGGATGTAGTCGGTCGGCTGCAGCTCGGCCGCGCCCAGCACCTTGCTGTAAACCGCTTCGGAGGTGAGCATGATGAAAATGGTGAGCAGGCCAATCAGGCGGTGGTGGCGCAGGTCTTCGAGCAACTGCTGGCCGTCCTGGCCCTCGGCGCTGCCGCCCAGGTCGTATTCACACAGGATGATGTCGTAGGAGCGCCGCATCAGCTGCTTGACGGCGGTACCGGCGTTGACGGCGTATTCCACCTTGCTGATGCCGGCCTGGCCCAGCATGTTCTGGATGCTGCCGCGCATGCCTGGATTGGGGTCGATGACCAGCACCGACAAATGACTGTTCTGTTGCATCTCGCTCCCTGGGACCGACCGGTTCGCGCGCCTCTCCCGCGCCGCCAGTTTCTTTCATTCACTACAATACCGTTTCACGGGTGAAAGGGCAACTTCCTGGAGGGATGGCAGAACGGGAAACAGTCGACGCTGTATAATAACGGGCTATCTTCCACACGCAGCACCGCTGCATCAACCGACTGCCCAAGCCATGTTGATCCTGCCGGGTTCCAACGCCCTGTCCGCCTTCCGTAGCCAACGCCTTCTCAGCCAACTGCAAGCCGTCGCCCCGGCCATCACGCAGGTGTCCGCGAGGTTCTACCACTTCATCGACGCCAGCGCGCCGCTGTCCACCGACGACACCGCGCGCCTGGCCGCCATGCTGACCTACGGCGAGCCGGCTTTGGCGCCGGCCGACGGCGCGGCCGAGGAGTTCTTCGTCATCCCGCGCCTCGGCACGATTTCGCCGTGGGCATCGAAGGCGACCGACATCGCCCACAATTGCGGCATGGCCCAGATCCACCGCATCGAGCGCGGCATCGGCTTCACGGTCACGCTCAAGAGCGGCATGCTGGGCATCGGCGGCGCCAAGAAGCTGTCCGCGGACGAAGCGGCCGCCGTCGCCGCCCTGCTGCACGACCGCATGACCGAGACCGTGCTGCGCAGCGCGGAAGAGGCTGCGAACCTGTTCACCGAACTCGAAGGTAAGCCGCTCGAAGCCATCGACGTGCTGGGCAAGGGCAGGGCCGCGCTGGTCGCCGCCAACACGGAACTGGGCCTGGCGATGTCGGACGACGAAATCGACTACCTGGACGATGCCTTCACCAAGGCCAGGCGCAACCCGACCGACGTCGAGCTGATGATGTTCGCCCAGGCGAACAGCGAGCATTGCCGCCACAAGATCTTCAACGCCGACTGGACCATCGACGGCGCCAAGCAGGACAAGTCGCTGTTCCAGATGATCAAGAACACCCACCAGCTGCAGCCCAAGGGCACGGTGGTGGCCTACAGCGACAACTCCTCGATCATGGAAGGCGCGAGCGTCACCCGCTTCTATCCGCGCGGCGCCGGCCAGGAATATGCACCGGCCACCGAGCTGACGCACACCCTGATGAAGGTCGAGACCCACAACCACCCGACCGCGATTTCGCCGTTCCCGGGCGCCTCCACCGGCGCCGGCGGCGAGATCCGCGACGAAGGCGCGACCGGCCGCGGCGCCAAGCCGAAGGCCGGCCTGACCGGCTTCACGGTGTCCAACCTGTTGCTGCCGGAAGCGCAGCGCGCGTGGGAGAACGCGTCGGACGTCACCGCGCGCACCGGCGAGCGCACCGAGTCGGTCTACGGCAAGCCGGAACGCATCGCTTCGCCGCTGCAGATCATGATCGACGGCCCACTCGGCGGCGCCGCCTTCTCCAACGAATTCGGCCGCCCGGTCCTGGGCGGCTACTTCCGTACGTACGAGCAGAACGCAAGCGCGGCCGGCGGCGTGTACGGCTACCACAAGCCGATCATGATCGCGGGCGGCATCGGCAACATCTCGGCCGGGCACACCCACAAGAACGACATCCCGCCGGGCAGCCTGCTGATCCAGCTGGGCGGCCCCGGCATGCGCATCGGCATGGGCGGCAGCGCAGCGTCGTCGATGGCGACCGGCACCAACACCGCCGACCTGGACTTCGACTCGGTCCAGCGCGGCAACCCGGAGATGGAGCGCCGCGCCCAGGAAGTGATCAACGCCTGCTGGGCGCTGGGCGAGAAGAACCCGATCATCTCGATCCACGACGTCGGCGCCGGCGGCCTGTCGAACGCCTTCCCGGAAGTGGTCAACGACGCCAAGCGCGGCGCCACCTTCGACCTGCGCAAGATCCAGCTCGAGGAGAGCGGCATGGCGCCGAAGGAGATCTGGTCGAACGAATCGCAGGAACGCTATGTGCTGGCGATCGCACCAGGCGACCTGCAGGCATTCAGCGAGATCTGCGCGCGCGAACGCTGCCCGTTCGCGGCGATCGGCGTCGCCACCGAGGAGCGCCAGCTGCGCGTGGTCGATCCGCTGCACGACAATGCGCCGGTCGACATGCCGATGGAAGTCCTGCTCGGCAAACCGCCGAAGATGCAGCGCGACGTCGAGCATGTCCAGCGCGAGCTGCCGCCGGTGGACCTGACCGGCATCGAGCTGGAGGAAGCGGCGCGCCGCGTGCTGCTGCTGCCGACCGTGGCCGACAAGAGCTTCCTGATCACCATTGGCGACCGCACCGTGGGCGGCATGAGCGTGCGCGACCAGATGGTCGGCCCGTGGCAAGTGCCGGTGGCCGACTGCGCCGTCACCGCGATGAGCTTCGACGGCTACGTCGGCGAGGCGATGGCGATGGGCGAGCGCACCCCGCTGGCCGTGATCGACGCCGCCGCGTCGGGCCGCATGGCCGTTGCCGAGGCGATCACCAATATCGCTGCCGCGCCGGTGGCCGACATCACCGACATCAAGCTGTCCGCCAACTGGATGGCCGCCTGCGGCCAGCCGGGCCAGGACGCCGCGCTGTACGACACCGTGAAGGCGGTCGGCATGGAGCTGTGCCCGGCGCTGGGTATCTCGATCCCGGTCGGGAAGGACTCGCTGTCGATGCGCACCACCTGGCAGGACGAAGGTGAAAACAAGGCCGTGATCTCGCCGGTCTCGCTGATCGTGTCGGCGTTCGCGCCGGTGCCGGACGTGCGCCGCTCGCTGACGCCGCAGCTGCGCACCGACATGGGCGACACCGCCCTGATCCTCATCGATCTCGGACGCGGCAAGAACCGCCTCGGCGCCTCGGCGCTGGCGCAGGTGACGCAGCAGCTGGGCGACGCGGTGCCGGACGTGGATTCACCGGAAGACCTGAAGGCCTTCTTCGCCGCCATCCAGCGCCTGAACGTCGACGGCAAGCTGCTGGCCTACCACGACCGTTCCGACGGCGGCCTGTTCGCCACGCTGAGCGAGATGGCCTTCGCGGGCCGCGCCGGCGTGTCGGTCAACCTCGACATCCTCGCCATGGAAGGCGAGCACGCCTCCGACCAGGGCGACGCCAAGAACTGGGCGGCGCAGGTGGGCGAGCGCCGCAACGACCTGACGCTGCGCGCGCTGTTCTCGGAAGAGCTGGGCGCCGTGGTGCAGGTGCGCCACGAGGAACGCAGCGCCGTCATGAACGTGCTGCGCGAATCCGGCCTGGGCGCCTGCAGCCACATTATCGGCAAGCTGAATGACCGCGGCATGATCGAGTTCACGCGCGACGCCCGCGTCATCTACAGCCAGCCGCGCAAGGAACTGCACCGCCTGTGGAGCGAGACCAGCTGGCGCATCGCGCGCTTGCGCGACAACCCGGCCTGCGCCGACCAGGAATATGACCGCCTGCTGGACGACGCGGATCCCGGCATCTCGCCGAAGATCAGCTTCGACCTGTCCGAGAACGTGGCGGCGCCTTTCCTCGCCACCGGCCAGCGTCCACGCGTGGCGATCCTGCGCGAGCAGGGCGTCAATTCGCACATCGAGACCGCGTGGGTGATGCACCAGGCGGGCTTCGCGGCGGTGGACGTGCACATGAGCGACCTGATCGCCGGCCGCGCCAGGCTGGACGACTTCCACGGCATCATCGCCGTCGGCGGCTTCTCCTACGGCGACGTGCTGGGCGCGGGCGAGGGCTGGGCCAAGACCATCCTGTTCAATGCCCAGCTGGCCGAGCAGTTCGCGAAGTTCTTCCAGCGTACCGATACCTTCGGCCTGGGCGTCTGCAACGGTTGCCAGATGATGAGCAACCTGAAGTCGATCATCCCGGGCGCGCACGCCTGGCCGAAGTTCACGCGCAACAAGTCGGAGCAGTTCGAGGCGCGCTTCGGCATGGTCGAGGTGCTGGAGTCGCCGTCGATCTTCTTTGCCGGCATGAACGGCACCCAGGCGCCGATCGCGATCGCGCACGGCGAAGGCTACGCGGACTTCTCGCAGACCGGCGACATCGATGCCGTCGTGCAGGCCCTGCGTTACGTCGACAACCGCGGCCAGGCTACGGAAGCCTATCCGTTCAACCCGAACGGCTCGCCGCGCGGCATCACCGCTGTGACGACGCCGGACGGCCGCTTCACGGTGATGATGCCGCACGCCGAGCGCGTGTTCCGTACCGTCCAGCATTCGTGGGCGCCGGACGGTTGGGGCGAGGATGGCCCGTGGACCCGCATGTTCCGCAACGCACGCAAGTGGGTGGGTTGACCGGCGCCGCCGCAAACCAAAGCGCTTCTCCGGAAGCGCTTTTTTTTCGTGGAAATTGAACCAATTCTCTGGATGAGCTGACACAAGCGCGGGCCTTCATGCGCAACGCATGATGGCTGTGAGCGCCAGCGTCCCGCTGTGCGCCTTTTCGGGAGACTTGCCATGAGTTTGCGTTCATCGCTGTTCCGCCTGCCCGTGTTTGCCGCCGCTCTCGCCACCATTGCTGTGCTGCATTCGGCGCCCGCAGCCGCACAGACTGCCCAGCCGGCCGCCGTTACCACGCTCGACACTTGTCAGAATTCAGTCACTGGGAACTGGCAATACTTCGGTGTCTCGGCGGTGTTGCCATCGAACCCGACGGCATCGGTGTCGGTTGATTACTGGGTGCAAAACAAGACCACGCGTGACGGCTTCTCCAACGCCTTCCTGGCTGGCTCGGGCGGGTCAGTCACCGCCTTGCGTTCGGGCGACGTGCAGATCGTTCCGTTCAGCGTCGAGGCGGCGCCCTTGAACGTTGGCACTGTGCGTGGGCAGGCCCGGTTGACGATGGCTGGGCAGACCGCGCTGGTGCCGCCGGCACCTGAATTCAGCGGCACGACCTGCGGCTGCAAGCCGACCGGCTGCGTGCGTACCCAAGGCTACTGGGGCAACAAACCGGGCGTGCAATGGCCGGGCGACTGGTACCGCGCGATGAACTTTTATGGCAGCGGGATGACCTGGCAGCAGATCTACGATACGCCGCCGCGCGGCAATGCCTACATCATCCTGGCCGACCAGTTCATGACGGCTGTGCTCAACCGCAATGCGGGCGCATCAGCACCGCAAGGGGTGCAGGACGTGATGGCGGCTACGCGTGACTGGCTGATCAGCGGAACCAGCCTCGCAACGTGCGCGACACCCGGAACTTGCGGACAGCAGAAGGTGTGGGCGGCGATTCTCGACGTCTACAACAACGGCCAGTATCCGGGAGCGCCGCCGCATTGCCCGGATTAACTGAAGGAATTTACCTTAAACTCGACCGTCGTTCCCGCGGAGGCGGGAACCCCATTTCTGATGTACGCCGCCGATATGCGATTGATGTGGCGTGCTAAGAAAATGGGGTTCGCGCCTTCGCGGGAACGACGCCTCCGATTAGCGGCTGGCGCAGTAACCCACGTCGCTATTGGTCGCGCCGGCGGCAAGGTCCGGGTTCCAGTCCGGCCCCGACAGATGCATGGTCGAGCCATCCATCGTGTACTTGCCGTTCCACAGGCTGCTGACCGTGCCCTGGATGTTCGCCACGTCCACCTTCCAGCCAGCCACCTTGCTCGTCGTCGTGTTGCTTACCGCGATCGATGCGCAATAGCCGCTGGTCCAGTCCGCCGTGATCTTGACCGCTGTGGCCAGCGCGCCTGACGGCGGGGGCGGCGGCGTCTCGACCGGTTTGGCCGGGCGGGTCGCGCAGAATCCCACCGTGGTGGACTGGCCGACGTGCAGGTTCGGGCTGTAGCTCGGGCCGCTGATCGACAGCTGGCCGTTCGCGAGGGTGTAGGTGCCGCCCCACAGCGAGGTAATGGTGTCCGGGAAGGCCTGCTTATAGGTCCACGGGCCTGCGCTCGGGCCGGTGTTGGTGAGCGTCATGTTGGCGCAGTAGCCGCTGCCCCAGTCCGACGAAATGGTCTGCTGCGCCGTGATCACCGGCGGCGGCGGATCGGGCAGGGGATTCGGGTTCGGACCCGGCTCCGTCGCGTTCGGGTCGAGGAAGGCCTTCTTGGTCGCGGTGAGCAAGGGGTTGTTGACGCCATCCGTGGTGCCGTAGTTGACCAACCAGATGATGGTGCCGGCCGCGCCTTCGCCGGCGCGGGTGGACTGCGCCCACGCGCCCTTGGCCGCGATGGTGGCCGGGTCCTCGTACGAGATATAGCCGCTGGTGGTGTCGGTGCGCTGGGCCGGGGTGTAGCCGGCCGCCCCGTAGGTGCGGTAGCTGGTCTGGGTCTCGCTATCCCACATATAGGTGCCAGTGCTGAGGTAACCCAGCTTGTTCAGCAGGGTGTAGCTCCACAGCAGGTCGGTGGCGTTGAAATAGCTCATCGGATACGGATTGGTCGCCATGCCCAGGCGATCGAAGGGCGGCTTGTAGCTCAGGCCGTAGAAGCCGATACCCATGCCGACCTTCGAGCGCGGTACGCCGGCGTTTTCCAGCATCTGGATGGTGCCGGCGATCGAGACCGGGCGCGCCTTGTCGGCCGGTGCGGTCAGCGGCGTGAAGGTGCTGGAGTTCCAGTCGTAGTTGAACCACGTGCCGCAGTAGCTCATGATGTTGTATTGGTCGACCAGCGCGGCCACGCGCTTGATGTGGTCGGTCACCTTGTCGGCGTTCGGATTGAGCGCGCCACCCGGGAAGGTGATGATCACCGGGCTGTTCTGGTAGCGCGGCCGCGCATTCGCTTCGACCCGCAGTTCCGCGAGCAAGGCTTCAAGGCGCTGCTGGTTCTCAGTGTCCGAGCTGCCGATGCCTTCCCAGTCGACGTCGATGCCGTCATAGTCGTGCGCGACCATGTAGTCGACCAGGTTCTTGACGAAGGCCGGGCGCACGGCCGGATCGGTCGAGGCGTGGAAACCGCCGAAGGCGTCGTCGCCGCCAAGCATGATCAGCGCCTTGGTGCCGACCTGGTGCGCGCGCATCACGAGGTATTGCTCGGGCGTCTTCTCCCACGGCACCCCGGGACCATGGTCGATGTCGGTGTGGGCCGTGCCGGCTCCCGGCATGACGTCGCCCGGATTGCCGCCCGAATTGCCGGCGCCGGGGGCGATGCGCGCGAAAACGAAGTGGGTCATGGCCGTCATGTCGACGTGTTGCGGCGCCTGGTACAGGGTGCTGTCCCAGAAGTAGCCGCCGTAGTAGCCGGTGACCCAGGGGCGGCCCGCAGCCTGCGCGGACCAGGGGGCGGCGACGGTGATGGTGAGCAGCGCCGCGGCCGCGAGGGACTTCAGTTTCGGTTTCATTATTGGTAAGCTCCGGTGTGTGTTTCTGCGTAGCAATAGTAATCAAAGCTTAACCATCAAGTCGTCGGAAAATTGTAATTACAATGCAAAAAACGGCTGGGCTAACGCAAGATCGCTGTAGTACGCAGCCATTTGGCGGCAGAAGAGAAAAGCAAGTGTTGGCTGCATAACTTTTTCTCATGCCGCGCCGGCCTGTCGCGCAAACCGCAGACGGCCGCGCTTTGTTACCAGTGGTCACGTCGCGGTCATATTCGAGACCTATAGTTTCCGGAATTCAAAGTTGTATTTCCTGAAACCCTCGAAGAGACGGACCACCCTCCATGACCCCGCAACGCTTTTCCCGCACCAAGCTCGCCCTCCTGATTTCGCTCGCTTTCGCATCCGTTTCCAGCCACGCCGCCACCGACGACAAGCCCGCCGATGAAGCCGCCCCGGTCGCCACGGTCGTGGTCTCCGCCAAGAGCGGCGACTACCTCGGCAACCACACCGCGTCGGCCGTCGCGCCGACCCAGGCCAGCTTGAGCGCAACCGAGCCGCAGTCGATCATCACCCGTGATTTCATCGAGCTGTCGGTGACCCCGACGACGGAATACAGCCGCATCGTCAACGTTGCGCCGAGCGTGTCGGGCGATTCGGCCAATGGACCGGGGCTGTCGGAGACCAAGACCACGCTGCGCGGCTTCTCCGACGACCAGTACAACATCACCTTCGACGGCATCCCTTGGGGCGACACCAACAACCCGGCGCACCACTCGACTTCGTTCTTTCCGGGCTCCACGATCGGCGGCGCCATCGTCGAACGCGGCCCGGGCAATGCGGACAACCTCGGCTACGCCACCTTCGGCGGCTCGATCAACCTGTTCTCCAAGAAGCCGCTGAAGGACGAGAAGTTCAGTGTGTTCGGTTCGGCCGGCACCTGGCGCACCGCGCTGGCCGGCGCCTCCTACGAGAGCGGCCGCCTGGCGGGCTTTGGCAACGGCACCGTGCAGCTCAACTACCAGCACCTGAAGTCGGATGGCTACCTGACCCTGAACGCAATCAAGAGCGATAACTACCTGATGAAGGTGCGCCGGCCGGTGGGCGACGCGACTGTGCTGACCCTGTTCATGTCGGCCAACCGCATCAAGTACGTCCAGCCCGACAACAACAAGGGGCCGACGCTGGCGCAGGTCGCGCTGTACGGCAGGAACTACAGCCTGAACAACGACCCGACGAGCTTCAACTACGCCGGCTACAATCACACCGCCAAGGACACCGACTTCAGCTATCTGCGCGCGGAGACCAACTGGGGCACGGGCTGGACCACCGACAACCAGCTCTATACCTACGCCTACGACAACGAGACGATCTCGTCGACCGACCCGACCGGCGCCACGGCCCCGGGCACCAAGATCGGCCCGGCCGGCAACAAGGACATTCCGGGCATCGACAAGCGCAACAAGTACCGTGTCTACGGCGACATCTTCCGCCTGAACAAGCGGTTAGACGCCGGCACCTTCCGCACTGGCCTGTGGTACGAGTACTCCGACACCGATCGCCACCAGTACGACCTGGACCTGACGCTGGGCGGCATCCGCGACCCGCGCGAGACCAAGCCGGCGCCGGTGCAGAATCCGAGCGTGCTGTTCGACCAGCAGTCGAACATCCGCAACGTGCAGCCGTTCGCGCAGTTCGAATGGTCGGTCACGCCCGACCTGACCGTGACGCCGGGCCTGAAGCTCGTGCGCATCAGGCGTTCGGTCGACGCCGACGTCAACCAGACCACGCGCCTGCCGCAGCACAGCTCGGTCGACTACCGCAGCACGCTGCCGTTCCTGACCGCGAACCAGCAGTTGTCTTCGACCATGGCCGTGTACGCGCAGTATGCGAAGGGCTTCCAGATCCCCGACCTGAAATCGTTCTACATCGCCGATCCGAGCAAGAACAGCTCGGCGCCGCAGAAGTCGGTCAACTACCAGCTTGGCGTGGTAGGCCAGTCCGAGGCGGTGACCTGGGACGTCGACGTGTACAAGATCGACTTCACCAACAAGTACGTGTCCAACGGCCTCGGCGGCACGGACGCTGCCTACATCAACGTCGGCGGCGCGACCTACAAGGGCATCGAGGCGCAGGCAACGTGGATGGTGGGCCACGGCTTTGCGCTGTACGCCAACGGCTCGAAGAACAAGGCGACGACCAACGACACCGGCAAGACCATTTCCGGTTCGCCGAACATGACGGCGGCGATCGGCCTGCTGTACAACGACGGCCCGTGGTCCGGCTCGCTGATCGGCAAACGGACGGGCGAAGTGCGCCAGGCCGACTTCGATGCGAGCAAGCCGGCTGCCTACGACACCTACAAGACGGCCGCGTACACCAACACCGACCTGTCCTTCGCCTACCGCTTCACCAAGCCGGGCATGGGCATCAGCCTGCTCAAGCTGCAGCTGAACGTGTTCAACCTGTTCAACCACCAGGACGTGACCTCGATCTCGCCGGCCAAGAACGCGGCGTTCGACCAGTACACCTTCCAGGCGCCGCGTAGTTTCCAGGTGTCGGTCAAGGCGGATTTCTGATCGATGCGCCGCACTCTTTGCATGGTGGTGCTGGGCCTGGCCGGCTGCGCCGGGTTCAAGCCGGACGCGACGGTCGAGCACGCGTACCTGCTGCGCGGCGAGGGTGAGCTGGTCCTCGCGCGCGCGCTGGTGCGCACGTCGGAATGCCCGGCGCTGCGTGTCGATGGCCGCGAGCTGCCGATGCAGGTGCGGGCGCCGGCCAGCGCGGTGCCGGCCCGGCCGGTGGCGCAGGGCGTGACCAAGCCGGCGCGCTTCGAGCTGACCGTGTGCGAGGCTGCGCTGCCGCCTGGCACGCGCACCGCTCGAGTCGGCGCGCTGGACCTGCCGGTACCGGTGTCGGCGCCGCAGCGGATCGTCGTCATCGGCGACACCGGCTGCCGCATGAAGCAATCGGAAAATGCCTTCCAGCCCTGCAAGGACAACGATGCATGGCCGTTTGCGCGCGTGGCCCGCAGTGCGGCCGCGCAGCAGCCCGACCTCGTGATCCACGTCGGCGACTACCACTATCGCGAAAGCCCGTGTCCCGCCGGCGAGAAGGCCTGCGCGGGCAGCCCCTGGGGCTTCGGCCAGGACACCTGGAGCGCGGATTTCTTCGGTCCCGCGAAACCGCTGCTGCGGGCCGCGCCGTGGGTGTTCGTGCGCGGCAATCATGAATCCTGCTCGCGCGCGGGGCAGGGCTGGTTCCGCTTCCTCGATGCGGCGCCTTTGACGGAGGCGCGCTCGTGCAACGATCCGGCGCAGGATGAGCTGGCCGCGCATACGCAACCGTTCGCGGTGACCCTGGATGCGCAGACGCGGCTGATCGTGTTCGATTCATCGGAGCAGAAGGGCGCCGATGCGGAGTTCCAGCGCGAGTTCGCCGAGGTCGGGAAGCTGGCCAGGGGCGCGGAGCACGCGGTATTCCTGAGCCACCATCCGGTGCTCGCACTGGGCCTGCCGACCAAGGGCAAGCCGATCCGGCCTGAGAGCAAGGAAATGATCGCATCGCTGCGCGCGGCCCGCGATGGCGCGCTGTTCGCACCGCCGGTCGATCTGGCGCTGCACGGCCACGTTCACCTGTTCGAGGCGCTGGGCTTCAGCGAAGGCGGAACGCCGACTTTTGTGCTGGGTAACAGTGGCTCGATGACGGAGGGCTGGCTGCCGGAGCAATTGCCGGCGGCGTCACGCGAGATTGGTGGCGTGCGGATCGATGCCTTCCACACGCGCCAGGGCTTTGGCTTCGCGATGCTGGAGCGCGAGGACGGCGGCTGGCGGCTGACCGAGTTCGATATGGATGGCAAGCCGGTGCTGGTTTGTGCGGTGGCCTCGCCCAGCCTGCGCTGCTCTAATGCGCGCTAACCCATTTCCGTCGCTCCCGCGAAAGGGGGAACGACGGTATCTCTATCTATACTTACGCAGAGAGCACCGAAGAAAAAAGCGCCTCCGGAGAGGCGCTTTCAACTGTGAAACCTGTGCCGATTACTGGATCTTGGCCTTCTTCATCAGGCCATCCTGGAACTGCGCCAGCTGGCGCTGCTGCAGGGCTTCCGCGATCTGGCCTTTGACTTCTTCCAGCGGCGGGATCTTGGCTTGGCGGACATCTTCCAGCTTGATCACGTGCCAGCCGAACTGGGTCTTGACCGGGGTCTCGGTGATGCCGCCTTTCGGCAGTGCGACCAGGGCCTTCGAGAACTCAGGCACGTAGGTGGCCGGGCTTGCCCAGTCCAGGTCGCCGCCATTGTTGGCGCTGCCGTCCTTCGACTGCTTGGCCAGCTCTTCGAACTTGGCGCCGCCTTTCAGCTTGGCGATGATGTCCTTGGCCTGCTGCTCGCTGTCGACCAGGATATGGCGGGCGTGGTATTCCTTGTCGCCGACCTGCGATTTGTAGCGGTCGTATTCGGCCTTGATGGCGGCATCGGTGACCGGGTTCTTCTTCAGGTAGTCAGCGCGCATGGCGTTGATCACGATGCTCTGGCGGGCATTGTCGATCGCGGCCTTGACGTCGGGGCGGGCGCCCAGGCCCAGCTTGTCCGCTTCCTGGATCAGCACTTCGCGGCCGATCAGCTCGCGCTTGACCTGTTCGCGCAGTTGCGGCGAATCGGTGGCTTTGCCTTGGGCGACGACCTGCTTGACCAGCTGGTCGACCTTGGCCGCGGGGATGGGCTTGCCGTTGACGGTCGCAACATTTTGCGCGAACACAGGCGCGGCAACCATCGCGGTCAGGGCTAACAACAGGCGGGCTGGCTTCAACATCATTCTTCTGATCCTCTAAAAACACTCGACGTATCGCCACTGGCGACGAAAACCGGCGGCCTTCGCCGCCGGAATGTTACATCTTACTGCACTTTTGCCTTTTTAACCATTTCTTCCTGGTAGGCGGCCAGTTTACGCTGAGCCAGTTCTTCCTGGATCTGCGGCTTCACTTCATCCAGTGCCGGCAGTTTGGCCGGACGGATGTCGTCGACTTTCACGACATGGTAGCCATTGCCGGTGTGAACCGGGGTCTCGGTGACCTGGCCTTTTTGCAGGCCCTTGACGGCTGCGCCGAACTCCGGCGGGAAGGCCGACGGCACGGCCCAATCCAGGTCGCCGCCGCTGCTTGCGGTGCCGGTGTCCTTCGACTGCTTGGCCAGGTCTTCGAACTTGGCGCCGCCCTTGATCTTGGCGATGATGTCCTTGGCGGCTTGCTCGGTGTCGACCAGGATGTGGCGGACATGGTATTCCTTGTCGCCGGTCTGGGCCTTGAACTTGTCGTACTCGGCTTGCACTTCGGCGTCGCTGACCGGGTGCTTGCTGATGTACTCGCGCGCCAGGGCGCTGATCATGATCGACTGGCGGGCGTTTTCCAGTGCCTGCTTCACGTCCGGCTTCTTGTCGTAGCCTTCCTTGGTGGCTTCCTGCATCAGCACTTCACGGGCGATCACTTCCTTCTTGATCTGCTCGCGCAGCTGCGGGGTGTCTTGTGCCTGGCCCTGCGCCACCACCTGCTTGACGATGGCATCCACGCGCGACGACGGAATCGCCTTGCCGTTCACGACGGCGAGGTTCTGTGCGAAGGCAGGAGCAGCGGCAACGGCGATGAGTGCTAACAGCAGGCGAGCTGGCTTAAAAGTCATTATGGATTCCTGTTGAGGGGAGTTTAGCTTGGACGGATTGAGACGTTTTTTTACTTCGTTTTCAAAATTGTCGGGCACGATTCTTAAGACTCACTGAATGCCGTCAAGACACTTCGGACGGCGCCAGCGCGGTTATCGCCAACGCGTGAATCTCGGTACGCATCATATCGTGCACGGAATCATACACGAGTCGGTGTCGCATGACGAGCTTGAGCCCTTCGAAGCGCGCCGACACGATTTTGACTCTGTAATGACCACCGCCGGAGGCGGCGCCGGGGTGGCCCGCATGCAGCGCCGAATCGTCCCCGAGTTCGAGCACGGTCGGCGCCAGCGCGGCTTCGAGGTGGGTGCGGATGCGGGCCAGGCGATCGTCGCTCACGCGTCCTCCTTCATGTGCTTGGCCAGGAACAGCATCTGCACAAAAATGAAGACGAAGAAGATGGCGGTGAAGCCAAACAGCTTGAAGCTGACCCAGGCGCTGGTATTGGCCCGGAACAGCACAAACGCGACGAACAGGTTGAGCGCGCCCATGGTGGCGAGAAAGCCCATCCAGGCGTAGCCGACGCGCTCCCAAATGGCTTCCGGCAGCTGGATATTGGCTTCCATGACTTTGCGCATCAGGTTATTCCGGAAGCCGAATTGCGCGACGGCCAATGCCAGTGCGAACGCCCAGTACAGGATGGTCGGCTTCCATTTGATGAAGTTCTCGTCGTGGAAGTAAATGGTGGCGCCGCCCATGACGGCGATCACGCCCAGCGACAGCCACAGCATGCCGTCCACCTTGCGCCCGCGCGCCAGCAGGTAGCCGATCTGCAGCATGGTGGCGACGATGCCGACCGCGGTGGCCAGCATGATGGGGGATTGGGCCGCGGTCAGCTGGCCGCCGGACACGAGTGTGCCGAGGTATTGCGTGGCGAAAGCGTGCGCCGCTTCCTGGTGGCCCTCACCGAGCTTGTACACAAGGAAGAACAGAATGACGGGAAACAGGTCGAACAGGAATTTCATAGATCGAACGTGGTTCAGGCGGGTTCGAAACGCAAGGCGGCCGAATTGATGCAATAGCGTAGACCGGTCGGCGGCGGGCCGTCCGGGAATACGTGGCCGAGGTGCGCGTCACATACCGCACAGATAATTTCGGTGCGCAGCATACCATGGCTGCGGTCGACCTTCTCGATGACGTTGTTCGGATCGAGCGCGCGGAAATAGCTCGGCCAGCCGCAGCCGGATTCGAACTTGGCGTCGGACTCGAACAGCGCGGTGCCGCAGCACACACAGTGGTAGATGCCGTGTTCGTGGTGGTCCCAGTATTTGCCGGTGAAGGCGCGCTCGGTGGCGGCGTGGCGCGTCACCTGGTATTCCATCGGTTCGAGCTGGGCGCGCCACTCGGCGTCGGTCTTGCTTACTTTGTCGGTCATGGTATTTCCTTGATTCATGAGGAGCAGCTCACCTCGAGGTGGCTGGCCCAATCGGGCGGCAAGGCCGCGTACGCGTCATTCTCCGGCTGGTCGTCGTAAGGGTGTTCGAGCACGGACAAGAGCTTGCGCACTTCGCTGAAGTCGTCATTCTGCGCCCGCTCGATCGCAACCTGAGCCAGATAGTTCCGCAGAATATACTTGGGATTGGTTCGCATCATGTGTTCGCGACGAACCGTGTCGACGCTGTGCTCGCGGCGCAGGCGTTCGCGGTATCTTACGGCCCAGGCATCGAAGCCTGCGCGGTCGATGAACAGGTCGCGCAGCGGGGCGTCGTGTTCCGGCGCGTCGACCTGCAGCGCGCCCAGGCGGCGGAAGAACAGCGTGAAGTCGGCGTGATTGTCCTGCATGAGCTTGAAAGTTTCGTCCAGCAGCTCGCGGTCGCCTTCTTCATTTGTCGCCAGGCCGAGCTTGGCGTGCAGCAGCTCGTCGATCTTTTTGGTGAAGGCCGGCTGGTAGACGTCCAGCGCCTGCTGGGCATCTTCCACCTTGCCGATCAGGGGCAGCAGGGCGTTGGCCAGCGCGTAGCAGTTCCAGTGTCCGACCGGGGGCTGGTTCGCATACGAGTAGCGGCCGTGGCTGTCGGTGTGGTTGCAGATGTGGTCGGGGTCAAACGCTTCCATGAAACCGAAGGGCCCGTAGTCCAGGGTCAGGCCGAGGATGGACATATTGTCGGTGTTCATCACGCCGTGCATGAAGCCGACGGCCTGCCACTGCGCGATCAACTGCGCGGTGCGCTGGGTGACTTCCCGCAGGAGCTTCGCGTAGCGCTCGGGGCCGGTGCCCAGCTCGGGGTAGAAATTGTCGATCACGTAGTCGGCGAGCACGCGCAGCTCGTCCGGCTTGTTGCGAGAGTGCCAGTGTTCAAAGGAACCGAAACGCACGAAGCTGGGCGACATGCGGGTTACCACGGACGCGGTTTCGATCGTTTCGCGGATCACCGGCTGGTTCGAGCCCGTCAGCACCAGTGCGCGCGTGGTCGGGATGCCGAGCGCGGCCATCGCTTCGGAGCACAGGAATTCGCGGATCGAGGAGCGTAGCACGGCGCGGCCGTCGCCCATGCGCGAGTAGGGCGTCTTGCCGCTGCCCTTAAGCTGCAACTCCATCGGGCCGTTGGCAGTGGCAAGGTCGCCGAGCAAGATCGCGCGGCCGTCGCCCAACTGTCCGGCCCAGACACCAAACTGGTGGCCCGAATACACGGCCGCCAGCGGTTCCGAGCGCGCAGCGACCCGGTTGCCGCTGAAAAGGGCAAGGAAATCGTCGTTCTCCAGCTCCCGGACGTCGAGCCCGACCAGCGCTGCCGCCGGTCCGCTCGCGGCGACAAAATAGGGCGCGGGCAGGGGCGTCGGGATCAGGCGTGTATAGAACGCGGGCGGAAGTTGTGCGAACGAGTTACGCAGCGGAAGATCGTCGGCAGTGATGGCGGTTCCAGTTTGATGTTGGCAATGGATGATGTCAGGATTTTACCGTACGCGGCGGATTCTATTGGGGCGGCGCTGACCTGCAAACGTGCGTTACATCTCGCAACACGCGTTCGACAGTGTCGACGGCGGCATCTTTAAATAAAACGGTCGTACTTTTCAGTTATAGTGCACGCGTTGCCAATTCAACCAACAACGAGGAGAGCCATGAGCGCCGAGTACACCGTCCAGGGCCAGGTTGCCGTCATCACGCTGAATAATCCGCCGGTCAACGGCCTTGGCCTGGAGACGCGTACCGCGGCCGTCCAGGCTATCGGCAGGGCCGAAGCGGACGAAGCCGTGAAGGCCATCGTGCTGACCGGGGCAGGCAAGGCCTTCTCGGGCGGCGCCGACATCCGCGAATTCAATTCTCCCAAGGCGCTGACTGAGCCGACCTTGCACACCCTGATCCGCACGGTCGAGGGCAGCAGCAAGCCGGTCGTCGCCGCGATCCATTCGGTGTGCATGGGCGGTGGCCTGGAATTGGCGCTTGGCTGCAACTATCGCGTCGCGGCAGCGGGCGCGCAGATCGCGCTGCCAGAAGTAAAGCTGGGCCTGATCCCTGGCGCCGGCGGTACGCAGCGCTTGCCACGCCTGGTCGGCATCGAGCGGGCGCTTGAGATGATCGTCACCGGCGTGCCGGTGCCTTCCGAAAAACTGGCTGGCAGTGCCTTGTTCGATGAACTCGTTCCTGACGCAAGCGAGCTGCTTTCGGCCGCGATCAAATTCGCCGAGAACATTGCGGATGTCCGTCCGCTGCCGAAGGTGCGGGACCGCAAGGTCGCCCATCCCGATCTCGACGCCTTCCTGAAGGGCGCACGAGAGCGGGTGAAGGCGGCAGCCGGTGCGTTTCCTGCGCCTGTCGCCTGCGTCGATGCCATTGCGGCCTCGGCGACAATGCCCTTTGAGGATGGCCTGAAATTCGAACGTGATCGTTTCCTGCAGCTGAAGGAAACGACGGAATCGAAGGCTTTGCGCCACTCCTTCTTCGCGGAGCGTGCGGCCAGCAAAATTCCCGATGTGCCTGCCGATACGCCGCTCCGCAACATCGCCAAGGCTGCCGTCATCGGCGCCGGCACCATGGGCGCGGGCATCGCGATGAACTTCGCCAATGCAGGCATTCCGGTGACCATCCTGGAGATGAAGCGGGACGCGCTGGACAAGGGCTTCGCCACCATTCGCAAGAATTACGAGAGCGCGCTCAAGAAAGGCAAGCTGACGTCAGAAAAACTTGAAGAGCGTCTGAACCTCATCAGCGGCACGCTGTCTTACGAAGAGATCGCGGATGCCGACATCGTGATCGAAGCCGTGTTCGAAGAAATGGCGGTGAAGGCCCAGGTGTTCCGCGAGCTGGACAAGGTGATGAAGCCAGGCGCAATCCTGGCCTCCAACACCTCCACGCTGGACATCAACAAGATCGCGGCGGTCACCAGCAGGCCGCAGGACGTCATCGGCCTGCATTTCTTCAGCCCGGCACAGGTGATGAAGCTGCTGGAGATCGTGCGCGGGGCGCAAACCGGCAAGGACGTGCTGGCCACTGCGCTGGCCTTGTCGAAGAAGCTTAAAAAGACGGGCGTGGTTGCGGGTGTATGCGACGGGTTCATCGGCAACCGCATGCTGGAGCAGTATCTGCGCCAGGCAGGCTTCCTTCTGGACGAAGGGGCGACGCCCGAACAGGTGGACAAGGCGATCGAAAAGTTCGGCTTCGCGATGGGGCCGTTCCGCATGAGCGACCTGGCCGGCAACGACGTGGGCTGGTATATCCGCAAGCGGCGCGCGGTGGAGTCGCCGCACCTGGTGTATTCGCGCACGGCCGACATCCTGTGCGAACTAGGGCGCTTCGGACAAAAGTCGGGTGCGGGCTGGTACGACTACAAGCCCGGCGACCGTCATGCGCATCCGTCGCAGCTGGTCAACGACATGATCGCCGACTACTCGCGCCAGCAGGGCATCCGGCGCCGCAAGGTGTCGGACGAGGAAATCATCGAGCGGCTGGTGTATGCGCTGGTGAACGAGGGCGCCCGGATCCTGGAGGAGGGCATTGCGCTACGTGCGTCGGATATCGACATGGTCTACCTGAGCGGCTACGGCTTCCCCCTGCACCGGGGCGGCCCGATGTTCTATGCCGACACCGTCGGCTTGCCCCATGTGCTGGAGGCCATTGAGCGGTATGCGCGCGGGCGCCATGGCGAGGCGTGGGCGCCGGCGCCGCTCATGGTGCGGCTTGCCATCGAGGGGAAGGGATTCGTTAGCTGACGAATGATGTGTCGCGCACACGCATCACGGCGGGTGCGAATTGGCGGCTGCGTGGCGTCAGTGCCCCGCCTGTATTTCCTTGGGAAAACACCTGAACGAGCAGGAGCACTACCCGCAACGGGTAAGAATCGCGTTTACATCTACTGCGGGCCACGCTACAGTTTGTTATCTTTTATTTAGCTGTCCCGCGTGAAAAATCACCTTCTCATCGCCACGGCATGCCTGCTGGGTCTGCTGGCTACGACTGGCGCGTCCCTGCCGTACCCCATCCTGCCTCCCTTGTTCGCCGCGAGTACGCCGAACAACTTAAACCATTTTCTAGGTTTGCCTCCTAACTTATTGTTTAGCATCGCATTGCTGATCAATCCGCTTGGGCTCTTGCTTGGCAACGCGGTGATGGGGCCCTTATCGGATCGTTTCGGGCGGCGCAAGCTGGTCCTCGTCACTGCGGCCGGCGCCGCCTTGGGCCATGTACTGACCGCGGGCGCGCTGGCCATGGAATCGTATCCGCTGTTCCTCGCCGCCCGCTTCGGTACCGGGCTGATGGAAGGTCAGGCGCCGGTGGTGCGGGCGCTGCTGGCGGACAAGCTGGAAGGCGATCTGCGCAATCGCGCCTTGTCGTGGTTCAACGGAGCGCTGCACCTGGGCTGGCTGTTCGGTCCCTTGATGGCCGGGATCACCATCAGCCTGGGCTTGTCGGTGCCGTTCTATATCGCGGCCGGCGCCTTGTTGCTGGGCGCCTGCCTGGCTTTCGTGGCGCTCGATCGGGATAAGGCGCACGGCCATGTTGGCTCGTGGCTGTCGGTGGCGCGCGAACGCCATGCTTTCAACCTGCTGCGCCACGAAGACCTGCGCCTGCTGTTCATCGTGCAGCTCGCCTACACCTGCGGCGTGACCGGCTTCTACGAGTTCTATCCGCTGTGGCTGGTCGAGATCGGTCACTTCGATACGCGTGGCATCTCGCTCGTCAACGTCGGCCTGTGCGGCGTGATGACCTTGTCCGCGGCCGTCGCTGGCGGTCCCAGCCGGCATGATCCGCTGCGCCGTTCAAGTCTTTATGCGGTCGCCGTGGCGCTGGCAATTGCCTGCGTGGCCCTCGGCAACCTGTGGCTCGGCTTGGCCGGTATTGTGTTCTTTGGTCTTCCGCACGCGTTCTACAACGCCACCATCCAGGCCTGGGCGGCCGACCGTTTCGGCAGCCACGGCCTGGGCTCAGTGATGGGCCTGCTTTCGACCACCTTCTGTTTCGCGAATATCGTGATGGCATTGGGCGGCGCCGTGCTAACGCTGTTCGACACCCGCCTGATTCTGCTCACCGGCGCCGGCCTGAGCGCCTGGGCCGCTTGGCGCATGCGCGTGTGGCGCTGGGACGATCCGGCGCCAGTGGTGAAAGCGGCGATCGAATAATCCGGGCCGCTGCAACAGTGGCCCGCATCGCTTGCGCGGCCCGCTCAGCCTGCCAGCTTGCGTAGCGTGTTCGCGACCGGGTCGAGCACGCCGTTGTCGGTCCAGTAGGTGGTGTGCGACCACGGATTCCAGCTCTTGGCGACGAGGTCGAACAGGCCCTGGCCCGCATTGATCTCCACATCCTTCACCAGTTTGCCGTAGGCTTCCGACAGTGGCTGCAGTGGCCATCCCAGCACATCGTCGCGATCGTAGAAGTTCAGCCACTTGTAACTAGTGGCAATGTTGCAACGAGTGGCGAACGCACAAAAAAAGCCCCCGCGAGCGGGGGCTTCGAACAGCTGACGAACTGTTTAGTCTGCAGCGTAGATATCGTTATCCTTGGTTTCCCGTACGAACAACGCGCCGATCACGAAGGTGACGGCGGCGACGATGATCGGATACCACAGGCCATAGTAGATATTGCCGTTGAATGCCATCAGGGCGAACACGGTGGTCGGCAGCAGGCCGCCGAACCAGCCGTTACCGAGGTGGTAAGGCAGCGACATCGACGAATAGCGGATGCGGGTCGGGAACATCTCCACCAGCATGGCCGCGATCGGGCCGTACACCATGGTCACGTACAGCACCAGGATGAACAGCAACACGACCAGCATCGGCTTGTTGATCTGCTCCGGATCGGCCTTGGCCGGATAGCCGGCGGCCTTCAGCGCGCCACCGACGTCCTTGCCCAGGGCGGTCTGGTGGTCGGCCGAAGCCTTGTCGAAGTTCAGGTTATCCGGCGTCATCACAGCATTGAACGACGGGAATACCTTGTCGCCGATCTTGATCGTCGCCACAGTGCCTGCCGGCGCGTCGATACGGTCATAGCTCACCGATGCCTTGGTCAGCATGGAGGTGGCGATATCGCACGAGGACGGGAACTTGGCGGTGCCGGTCACGTCGATCTGCAGGTGGCAGGATGCCGGATCGGCCACGACCACCACCGGCGAGTTCTTGATCGCGTTTTCCAGCTGCGGGTTACCGTAGTGGGTGATGGCCTTGAAGATCGGGATATAGGTCAGCGCGGCGATCAGGCAGCCGATCAGGATGATCCACTTGCGGCCGATGCGGTCCGACAGCGAGCCGAAGATGATGAAGAACGGCGTGGCCAGGGCCAGCGCGATGGCGACCAGGATGTTGGCGGTCGGGCCGTCGATCTTCAGCACCTGGGTCAGGTAGAGCAGGGCGTAGAACTGGCCGGTGTACCACACCACGGCCTGGCCCATCGTCAGGCCGACCAGGGCCAGGATCACGATCTTGGCGTTCTTCCAGTGCAGGAAGGACTCGACCAGCGGCGCCTTCGAGGTCTTGCCTTCGGCCTTCATCTTTGCGAATGCCG
This sequence comes from Massilia terrae, assembly GCF_024753145.1. GTDB lineage: Bacteria > Pseudomonadota > Gammaproteobacteria > Burkholderiales > Burkholderiaceae_D > Telluria > Telluria terrae. The sequence continues at coordinate 1,147,187 of NZ_JANUGU010000001.1, forward strand.
GCGACTCGTTCATCTGCAGGCGGATCCACACCGAGATGCCAAGCAGCACCACCGACACCAGGAAGGGAATGCGCCAGCCCCACTCTTTGAAGGCATCTTCGCCGGTAGCGGTGCGCACGCCGAGGATCACCAGCAGCGACAGGAACAGGCCCAGGGTCGCGGTGGTCTGGATCCACGAGGTGAAGAAGCCGCGGCGGCCTTCCGGCGCGTGCTCGGCGACATAGGTCGCGGCGCCGCCGTACTCGCCACCCAGCGCCAGGCCCTGCAGGATGCGCAGGCTGACCAGCAGGATCGGCGCAGCCAGGCCGATCGAGGCGTGGCTGGGCAGGATGCCGACGCAGAAGGTCGACGCACCCATGATCAGGATGGTGATCAGGAAGGTGTACTTGCGGCCGATCAGGTCACCCAGGCGGCCGAACACCAGCGCGCCGAACGGACGCACGATGAAGCCGGCGGCGAACGCCAGCAGGGCCAGGATGAACTTGGTGGTCGGGTCGCCGATGAAGAACTGGGCGGCGATGATCGGGGCGATGGCGCCGTACAGGTAGAAGTCGTACCATTCGAAAATGGTGCCGAGGGAGGACGCAAAAATCACCTTGCGCTCTTCCTTGGTCAGGCCCGCGGCGGTCGGCATCGATTTGCCGCCGGCGGTCATGCCGGGTGTGATAGCCATTGTTTGTCTCCGTATAGTAGTCAATCCGTAGGATTAGCCGATCCTGCGTCAGCTAGGGCGGAGTGTGGGGCGTTAAACTTACGTCATGCTTTCGCCAAACTTACGCGAAGCTTACGAACAATCGCCTGCGTGATCGTAGCGCCGAACGGTTGCCGGTTTTGCCAGGGAAGCATGCTATCCTGCTCAGCCTCGCCGCCGCGCTTAGCCGGGGGGCTGTGATATGTAAATGGCTCAGTTTTGGGCTCTGTGATACGAGAAAGATATGATCAAGCACATCGTCATGTGGAAGTTGAAGGACCATGCAGAAGGCGCCGACCGCGCCGCCAATGCGGCCGAGCTGAAGCGCCGGCTGGACGGCTGCGCCGGCATCGTGCCGGGCATGTTGAAGTTCGAAGTCGCGCTGGCGCAGCCGGGGCTGGAAGCGACCTATGACGCCGTCCTGTATTCCGAATTCGAGAGCAAGGAAGCGCTGGAAGCTTACGCCGCGCACCCCACCCACAAGGCGGTCATTCCCTTCATCGCCTCGGTGCGCGAAGGGCGCCAATGCATGGATTTCGAAGTCTGACCGGTAGCCCGGAGGCCGCATGCGCACGACCCAGGAGCTGTTCTCTCTGAAGGGCAAGACCGCGATCGTCACCGGCGGTTCGCGCGGACTGGGCCTGCAAATGGCGCAGGCGCTTGGCGAGCAGGGCGCGCGGCTCGTGATTTCGGCGCGCAAGCAGGACGAACTCGACGAAGCCGTCGCGCATCTGCAGCAGCGCGGCATCGATGTGTCGGCAATTGCGGTCGACCTTGGGCATCAGGAGCAAGTGCAGCCCTTCGTGGACGAAGCGATGCGGCGGCTGGGGCAGGTCGATATCCTCGTCAACAACGCCGGCACCAGCTGGGGCGCCCCGGCGGAGGACTATCCGCTCGATGCCTGGGACAAGGTGATGGACCTCAATGTGCGCAGCATGTTCCTGCTGACGCAGGCGGTCGGCAAAGCGTCGATGATTCCTCGGCGCTTCGGGCGGGTCATCAACATTTCATCGATTGCGGGCCTGGCGGGCAATCCGCCGGGGACCATGCAGACGCTTGCCTATAACACCTCGAAAGGTGCGGTGGTCAACTTCACGCGCACCTTGGCTGGGGAGTGGGGCAGGTACTGCATCACCGTCAATTCAATCGCGCCGGGATTCTTTCCCTCGAAGATGACGAAGGGCGTGCTGTCGGCCATGGGCGACGAACTGGCCAGGGAAGCGCCGCTAGGCCGGCTTGGCGATGATGAAGACCTGAAAGGCGCGGTGGTGTTGTTCGCATCGGATGCGGGGAAGCACATCACGGGGCAGATCCTCGCGGTGGACGGCGGCGTTTCCGCCGTCTGATCGGCCACGGCGCTCACTTTGCCCACTCAATTCAGCGCCGTCGTTCCCACGGAGGCGCGGACCCATGCCGAGTATGACGGGCCTGCGGCATCGCTGTGCGGCTAAGGAAGTGATCCATGGGTCGCCGCCTCCGCGGGGACGACGATCTTTGGAGTAAGGGAAATATTGATGCAGGCGGTCGCTCAGGCGTCGCACTCGTCGGCGCAAACCGGCTGCACCACGCGCTCACTCAGCGCCGGCGGCGCATCTGCAAACAACCTCACCACCGTCGACGTGCGCGTGCCGTAGCCAGGCGAGTTGATGCACACCGCAGACAGCATCCGCTCCATATCCAGCGGCACGCCGGTCTCCGGCAGGCGCATATCCGGCGCGCGCGTGGTATCGGCCAGCATTTCGAAATAGGCATCTTCCGGCGCACCCGAGCACAGCAGGCTCGCGAACTGCGCCTTGGTGCGCACCACCTTCGGCCAGGGATCGTTGAGCAATCCATTGGAGATGCCGTAGACGCCCGGCTCGAGCGGCTTGCCGTTGCGCGGGTCGTCGCCGGCCCGGTTGGAATACCAATACAAGGCTTCGCGGTCGCCGAGCACCAGGTTGAAGCCATTGAATTCACCGGCGCCTGGTGCGATGCGCTCGAGGTACGCCGGCGCCGACAAGGTCCCGGTCAAAAAGTCCGCAACCAGCACACCACGCGTCGGCGCATCCGCGCGCCTTTCATTGGGTCCGCGAATATTGGTGAGCGCCGCGAACTTCGGTCCGTTCGGTCCGTCTAACGTGACGCCCATCCAGCTGCCGCCGCCTTTCAGGTCGCGGCCTGCGATGACGTTCGGGTGTTCGGGCCACGGACCGGCAGGGGTCGCGGGGCGGTCGTAATATTCATCACGGTTCGCGGCGGCGATGACGGGTACACCCGGGATCACGCGCCAGGCAAAGACAATCAGGCACATGTTGTTAGATCCATGAATACTTCCGCGTGGCGTGGGCCTGCAATCAGGTCCGCCAGCCCGGCCTCGCGCTCGGCATGGGCCAGCGCTTCGGCAAAGCTGTCGCTCACCGCGGGATAGACTTCCATCCAGGTCTGCACGCCATCACGGGCGTCGGGGCGGCGTTTCAGCTGCGGCGCCACCGCGTGCGACACTGCGAGCCCCGCCTGCATGGCGCGCACCAGCGCTTCGAGCCGCGCTGCGTGCGCCACCGGCACCTTGTAATAGACGTACAGGTCGGTCATTGCTCAGACGTCGAGCGCATCGAGCGCATACGGCATCGGCAGGAATTGCAGCCTGGCGCCGGTGGCGGAGCCGAGATGCACTTCCTCGTCCAGCGAGGCCAGCTTCATCTCGACCAGCGCATCGGCCCCGCCCGCGCCATTGACGGCGGCGTTGACGATCATGCCGCATGGCTGCTCGGGATCGGCCGCGGAAAACACTTCCTGCCCGGCGAGGGCGGCAGCGTTGTCGATGGTGGCCAAGGCCGTGCGGCGTTTCAGCTTGCCCAGGTACTGGCTGCGCGCGACGATTTCCTGTCCCGGGTAGCAGCCCTTCTTGAAATTCACACCGCCGATCAGCTCGAGGTTGACCATTTGCGGCACGAATTGTTCGAGCGTCCTGGCAGTGACTTGCGGCACGCCGGCGTGCACCGACGACAGATACCAGGCCTGGTTGCCGCCGAACGCCAGCGATTCGCGCAGCGAGGGCAGGGCGGCCGACGCCTTCGCGGCCGAGGTCAGCCAGAGGAAGCGCGGCGCGCCGAAGGCATCCGCCAGCCGGATCACGGTCCCGGCTTCCGAGCGCGCAACCTGGTAGGGCGCTGCGGGCAGGTCGGGCACATGCTGGCGCAGCGCGGCTTCGCTCTTGGCGCCGCCGATGCCGAGCAAGGCTTCGTTTGCCGGCGCCCCGGTCGCGTCATTCAGTTTTGCCTTGGCCCGCAGTACATACATGGTCAGCCGCTTCTGCAGCTGCGCCTGCAGTTCGCGTGGCAGTTGCAGGTAGATGGCATCCTGATCGCGCCACATCAGGAAGGTGCCGAGCAGGCGCCCCTTCGGCGTGCAATAGCCGGCCAGCCGCGCCTCGCCGGTGCCGAGGTGCTCGACATCGTTGGTCAGCTGGCCGTGCAGGAAGCTGGCGGCGTCATCGCCGGTGACCGCGATCAGCCCGAGGTCGGTGACGGGGGCGACGAAGCCGGCGGCGAGTTCGGAAGTGGTCAGGGCCTTGCCGAAGTCCTCGACCTGCGATGCCTCGTCAATATGGAAGCGGGCGCCATGCGAAGCTAGGTAATCTGTCCAGTTACTCATATACTCGAATTTTTTTGCGTTTAGGCTTTATCATTACGGCCTCATTATAGAGTTGTCGAGAATTTCGCGCCGAGGATGGCGCAATACCCCTATATACGGAATGGCTCTGATTAAGAAACTTGTGGTGACCGTGGTGGTCGCGTCGGTAGCAGTGGTCGGCGGCTTCGCCTGGTGGGCGCGCACGCCGATTACGACCGCCGAGCCGGTGATCGAATTCGCAGTGGCCCCGGGCACCGGCGTGGCTGGTGCGGCGCAGCAGATCGTCAAGGCCGGGGTGCCGGTGAATCCTTTCCTGTTCGCGATGCTGGCACGGATCTCGGGCAAGGCTTCCCGCATCAAGGCCGGCAGCTACGAGCTCAAGCCCAACACCACGCCGCGCGGCCTGCTCACGCAACTGGTGCGCGGCGAGTTCGCGCAGGAAGCGGTGACGATCATCGAAGGCTGGACCTTCCACCAGATGCGCCAGGCAATGGCCTCCGCGCCCAATCTGAAGCACGAGACGGCGCAGATGACGGACAAGGACATCCTCGCGACGATCGCGCCGGACTTCAAGTCGCCGGAAGGCTTGTTCTTCCCCGACACCTACCTGTTCGCCAAGAATTCCAGCGACATGGCCATCTTCAAGCGCGCCCACGAGGCGATGATGGAGCGCCTGAAGGCCGCGTGGGAGAAGCGTGACCCGAACCTGCCGTACGCGAACCCGTACGAGGCCCTGATCATGGCTTCGATCGTGGAAAAGGAGACGGGCCAGAAGTCCGAGCGACCGATGATCGCCGGCGTGTTCGTCAACCGCCTGCGCACCGGCATGCTGCTGCAGACCGATCCGACCGTGATCTACGGCATGGGCGACAAATACGAGGGCAAGATCCGCAAGAAGGACCTGGAAACCGACACGCCGTACAACACGTATATGCGCGCGGGCCTGCCGCCGACGCCGATCGCGCTGCCCGGCGTGCAGTCGCTGCAAGCCGCGCTGGCGCCGGCCAGGACCGAAGCGCTGTACTTCGTCTCGCGTGGCGACGGCACCAGCAAGTTCTCCGAAAACCTGACGGACCACAACAAGGCCGTCAATAAATTCCAGAAGCAGGCGGGCAAATGACGCAAGAGAATTCGGCGCTGCCGGGCAAGTTCATCAGCTTCGAAGGCATCGACGGCGCCGGCAAGTCCACCCACATCGGCTTCGTCACGGAATGGCTGGCATCGCGCGGCAAGACCGTCGTATCTTCACGCGAGCCGGGCGGGACCGCACTGGGCGAGAAACTGCGCGCCCTGCTGCTGCACGAGAAGATGCATGTCGAGACCGAAGCCCTGCTGATGTTCGCCAGCCGCCGCGAGCACCTGGCCCAGGTCATCGAGCCGGCGATCGCGCGCGGCGACTGGGTGCTGTCCGACCGCTTCACCGATGCCAGCTTCGCCTACCAGTCCGCGGCCGGCGGCATGGACCGCGCGAAGATCATGGCGCTGGCGCAGTGGGTCCATCCGCACCGCTGGCCCGACATGACTTTGTTGTTTGATGTCCCGCTGGAAGTCGCACGCGAGCGCCTGGACGCGGAACGCACCCTGGACAAGTTTGAGCAGGAAAAGGCCGACTTCTTCGCGCGCTGCCGCAGCGAATACCTGCGCCTGGCCGCCGAGTTCCCGGATCGCATCGTCGTGATCGACTCGACCCGCAGCATCGATGAAACCCGCGCCACCATCGCCGCCGCGCTGGGGAGGCTGCTGTGATCTACCCGTGGCAGCAAGGCGCCTGGGAGCAACTGCAGCAGATGCGCGGGCGCTTGCCGCACGCGCTGCTGTTCCACGGCGCCGCCGGCACCGGCAAGACCGATTTCATCGAAGAATTTGCCCAGTCCCTGCTGTGCGAGAACGTCAAGGCCGATGGCCATGCCTGCGGCGAATGCGCTTCCTGCGGCTGGTTCTTGCAGGGCAATCACCCGGACTATCGCCGGGTCCGCCCCGAAGCGCTGGAAGACGAGGCGCCGCCGGCCGAAGGCGAGGACGCGGGCGAGGACAAGAAGGCCAAGTCGACCAAGACCGCGTCCAAAGAGATCAAGATCGAGCAGATCCGCGCGCTGGCCGACTTCATGAACATCTCGACGCACCGGCAGGGCCTGCGGGTGGTCGTGCTGTACCCGGCCGAAGCCTTGAACATGCCGTCTTCCAACGCGCTGCTGAAGACGCTGGAAGAGCCGCCGCCTGGCACCGTGTTCCTGCTGGCATCCAACAGCCTGGACCGCCTGCTGCCGACCATTCTTTCGCGCTGCCGCAAATTCGCCCTGCCGATGCCGGGTCATGATGAGGCGCTGGCGTGGCTGCAGGCGCAGGGCGTGCAGGATGCCGACGGCTGGCTGCGCGAGCAGGGCGGCGCGCCCTTGCTGGCGCTGGCCCAGGCCGAAAGCGGCAACCGCGAGGAGCTCGATGGGCTGTTGCAGTTCCTGGCCCGGCCGGGCGCCGATGCCGCGCTGCGGGCCGCCGACAAGCTGTCCAAGGCGCCGCTGGCTTCCCTGGTCGCCTGGGAACAGCGCTGGCTGTACGACGTGCTTTCGTGCAAATTGTCGGGCCGGGTGCGCTACTACCCGCGCTACCAGAAGGAACTGGCCGCGCTGGCAGCGAACGTGCACACGGCCAAGCTCTTGAAGGCAATGAAGGGTGCGAACGAGCGCCGGGCTGTTGCGGAGCACCCCTTGTCGCCAAAATTATTTGTCGAAGACATGTTGCTTGAGTACACTGCGTGCTGTACTTGAAAGGAGTCCAATGAGCGGCACCCCGAACGACACCAGCGCGACGCAGCTTCCGCGGCCGTCGGTCCTGTCGCTTGCGATCAAGGAAAAGGCGGCGCTGTATGCGGCGTACATGCCATTCTTGAAGAACGGCGGCATTTTTGTTCCGACCTCCAAACCCTACAAGATCGGCGACGAGATCTACCTGATCCTGACGCTGATGGACGACCCGACCAAATTCCCGATCGCCGGCAAGGTCGCCTGGATCACGCCGGCCGGCGCGAACAACAACAAGGCGCAAGGCGTCGGCGTGCATTTTCCGGCGGACGAAGCCGGGCAGCGCGTGCGCCTGCGCATCGAAGAAATCCTCGGCGCGGCCCTGCGTTCGTCGCGCGCTACACACACCCTCTAGTTTCCGTTTTATGCCGTCCTACGTTCACCGCATTGCCCGCATCGAAGATCTTGCCGTCATCGTCGACATCTACAACTCCACCATCGCTTCGCGCGAAGTGACGGCGGATACGGAGCCGGTCACGGTGCAGTCGCGCGAGGACTGGTTCGCGGACCATACGCCGGAGCGGCGGCCGCTGTGGGTGATCCACGCGGCGGATGATGCGGCGGCGCAGCCGGAAATCGTGGGTTGGCTGTCGTATTCGAACTTCTACGGGCGGCCGGCGTATTCTGGCACCGCAGAGCTGTCGATCTATGTCGACGAGAAATGGCGCGGCAAGGGCGTGGGGCGGTATTGCCTGGAACAGGCGATCGCGTTCGCGCCGCAGGTGAAGGTGCATACCTTGTTGGGCTTCATTTTCGGGCACAACAAGCCGAGCCTGGAGCTGTTCCGCAAGTTCGGCTTCGAGACCTGGGCGCACTTTCCCCGGGTGGCCAATCTCGATGGCATCGAGCGCGATCTCGACATTCTCGGCAAGCGCGTCGCCTGAGCGACCGCGAGCATTAAAGGTATGGAGAACGTCGTTCCCGCGCAGGCGGGAACCAGGTTCTCTTTTTGCGCGGGTGCCTTTTGGCACGCGTTCGTCGCGCAACGTACAATATCGGGATGTACATCGACTCCCACTGCCACATCAATTTCCCCGAGCTTGCCTCGCGCATGCCCGAAGTGCTCGCCAAAATGGCCGAGAACAAGGTCACGCATGCATTGTGCGTCTCGGTCGACATGCCGGACTTCCCCCAGGTCCTTGCACTCGCGGAGCAATATCCGCACATCTACGCCTCGGTCGGCGTCCACCCTGATTACGAAGACACCCCGGAACCAACGGTCGACCAACTGGTCGAACTCGCCAGGAACCCGCGCATCGTCGCCATCGGCGAAACCGGCCTCGACTACTACCGTCTCGAAGGCGACCTGGAATGGCAGCGCGAGCGTTTCCGCACCCACATCCGGGCCTCGCGCATTGCGAAGAAGCCGCTGATCATCCACACCCGTGCGGCCAGTGCCGATACCATCCGCATCCTGCAGGAAGAGGGCGCGGCGCCTGAAAAAGGCGGAGTGGCTGGGGTGATGCATTGCTTTACCGAGTCGCTGGAGGTGGCACAGGCCGCGATGGCAATGGGCTTCTACATTTCCTTCTCCGGCATCGTCACCTTCAAGAGTGCGAAGGAATTGCAGGAAGTGGCCAAGGCCGTGCCGCTCGAGCGCATGCTGATCGAAACCGATTCGCCTTACCTGGCGCCGGTGCCGTATCGTGGCAAAATGAATGAGCCCGGCTATGTGCCGCATGTGGCCGAGTTCATCGCCACGCTCAAGGGTGTGTCGCTGCGCGCAGTGGCGGACGCAACCACGGATAATTTCTTCAAGCTGTTTAACGTGCCAAGGGACTGAGCCATGAGCGCTGCGCGCCGCACCATTCTCCACAGTATCGTGCTGTCGATTTGTCTTGGGTGTGGTTCGGCCGGTGCGGCCACCGCCAGCCAGCTCGCGGATTTCTTTCGCGCCGTGCAGACGGACGATGCCGGCACCGTGAGCAAAATGGCGGGCACTGTCATCGCGCCCGACCAGATCAACCCCGTGGGCGGCGAGCCGGCCCTGGTGCTGGCTGCGCGCGAAGGTTCGATGCGGGTGTTTCAGGCCTTGCTGGCCACCCCCGGCATCCACGTCGACGCCACCGCCATGAACGGCAATACCGCCCTGATGATGGCGGCCTACAAGCACAATCTGCCCGCGGTCCAGGCGCTGCTGGACAAGGGCGCCGCAGTGAACCGGCCGGGCTGGACCCCGCTGCATTACGCAGCCGCCGCCGGCGACGATGAGATCACGCGCTTGCTCCTTGAACACGGCGCCAGGGTCGATGCGGTGTCGCCACCGGCCAGCGGCGCCTACACGCCGCTGATGATGGCGGCGCGCGAAGGGCACGACCGTACCGCGCTGCTGCTGATCGACCACGGCGCCGACGCAAAACTGAGCAATAGCGAGGGCCTCACCGCAACCCAACTGGCGCAGCGGGCCGGCAAGGACCACGTCGCCGGCGTCATCGCGGGGCGCGCCGCCGCGCACTGATCCAGCGAACTGGAAGGGAAAGCCCTGCCACCTCCGCGCATGGGCAATCCGCCATGCCTTGGATAATGGGTTCCACAACAAACCCGAATGCAAGAGGCGGAGGAACAAATGCTGAACGAGCGAGAAATCGAGAGCTGCTACCTGGGGCAGTTTATTCCGGTTCATTATCATCACAACATGCTGATGGACCCGAACCGTATGCACAACTTCAAGCGTGCGATCGACTATGCGGTATTCCCCGGCGCCAAGGTGCTGGAGCTGGGCGGCGGCACCGGCGTGCTCTCGTTTTTCGCCGCGCAGAAGGCCGACAAGGTCTACTGCGTCGAGTTCAATCCGGACCTCGTGCAGGAAGCGCGCAAGTTCCTGGCGATCAACAAGAACGGCCACAAGGTCGAAGTAATCCACGCCGACGCTTTCGACTACCTGCCGCCGGAGCCGGTCGACGTGGTCATCTGCGAGATGATCCACGTTGGCATGCTGCGTGAAAAGCAGGTGGACGTGTTCGAGCAGTTCAAGCAGCGCTACCTGGAACGCTTTGGCGGCCCGCTGCCGGTGTTCATGCCGGAAGCCGTCCTGATGGCCGTGCAGCCGCTGCAGAAAGAATACGATTTCGAGGGCTTCCACGCGCCCATCATCCAGTTCGAGGAAAACACGGTCATCTATCCGGACACCGTGCAACTGGGCCAGCCGGTGGTGTACAGCCTGCTCGACTTCTCGCAGGCCGTCAATCCGGTAATCGGCTTCGACGGCCAGTTCGTGATAGAGCACGATGGCGAGCTGAACGCGCTGCGTTTCATCACCAAAAATATCCTCGCGGTGGTGCAGGAGCAGGGCAGTACGATCGACTGGCTGAACCACTACATGTCGGTGCCGCTGGCGCTGCCGCTGAAGGTCGCGGTGGGCGATGTGGTCGATATTTCCTTCCGCTACCGCGCCGGCGGGTCGATTCCATCGCTGCAGGCGTCGATCAGTACCACACTGGCGCAGGTGGAGCAGATCACTGTCGACGTCCCGCAGGGAATCGAATTCGCATAAGCGTACGAGCCGTCGTTCCGGCGCAGGCCGGAACCCATGCCGACTCCCCGAAGTCGGCAACGTTCCCACGGAGCCCGGCCTGCGCCGGGACGACGGCCTTTCTCAGCGCCAGCCCGCCATTCATCCCCCAAATCGCCCCGCCGGTCGCCCCGCGATACCATCCGTCGCATCCCGATTGTGACGTACCCGCCACGCCGCTACAGTAGCCCTGCCCATGTATTCTTGTCCAAGGAGCGATGATGGTAGGCTTTCTCATCTGGTTGGTGTTATTGTTTCTTTGCTGGCCGATCGCACTGCTGGCGCTGATCCTGTATCCGCTGGTGTGGCTCGTATGCCTCCCATTCCGGATCGTCGGCATCGGCGTCGAGGCCGTGTTCGAGACCCTGCGCGCGATCCTGCTGCTGCCGGCGCGCGTGCTTGGTGGCGGCCCGCACCGTTAAGGCAGGTCTGCAGTGTGGGCCAATTAACAGACGGCTCGGCCGCGATGGCCTACTTTGATCCTTCCATCTTTGAAGACAAGGACCGACTATGCGACTGGATATTTACCGCAGAGCCGAAAATGGCGGCAAGTTCTCCTACCTGGCTGTCCCGGAAGCGCGCAATATTCCGGAGGAAGCCACCAATACCGACTGGGAAGTCGAGGCCCGCGCCGTCGAGGTTGACGACGATGCCGAGCACATCCCCGACTACCACATCAGCAACCTCTGCGGCCAGATCGGCGAAAAGGGTTACGCGGTCACTTCAATGTATCTCTGATTCACGTCCTTGCCGGTGTTGGCTGTGGCGCGATCCTGACGCCTTGGCCGACCGGCGCCGTCTCTACGGCAAAAACCGCCGCCGGCGTCCTTGGGCCGCCGGTGGTTGTGGTATCCTTGCGCCTCGGTAAACGACGACATCAGCCGCTGCCGGCTGAAACGGAGGTGCAATGAAGTGGGTAATTGTAGGTTTTCTGGTACTGTCGGTCCTGCATATCCATTTCCGAGGCAGGGTCCGCCTGCCATTCGGCCGCCAGCTGTTCGACCACTCGTCGTTCATGGCGCCGATCAATATCTTTATGCACCTGTTTTCGCGGGTGCCCAACACGCCTTACGTCCCCGTCGAGCAGTTCCCTGATCTCGCCCCTTTGCAGCAGAACTGGCAAGTGATCCGCGCCGAGGCCGAAAACCTCGTGGCGATGCAAAAGATCAAGGCCGCGGAAAACAACGACGACGCCGGCTTCAACTCCTTCTTCAAGAATGGCTGGAAGCGCTTCTACCTGAAGTGGTACGACGCCAGCCATCCGTCGGCCGAGCGCCTGTGCCCGGAAACGTACAAGCTGCTGAAGAACATCCCGTCGGTCAAGGCGGCGATGTTTGCCGAACTGCCGCCCGGCGGCAAACTCAACAAGCACCGCGATCCCTTCGCCGGCTCGCTCCGTTATCACCTGGGCCTGGCCACCCCCAACGATGACCGCTGCTTCATCGAAGTCGATGGCGAACCCTACAGCTGGCGCGACGGCCAGGGCGTCATCTTCGACGAAACCTATATCCACTGGGCCATCAACGGCAGCGAAAGCGATCGCATCATCCTGTTCTGCGACGTCGAGCGTCCGATGCGCTGGCGCTGGATGCAGGCGATCAACCGCTGGCTCGGCCGTACGATGATGACGGCGGCGGCCTCGCCGAACGAGACCGGCGACCAGACCGGCCTCGTGAGCAAGCTTTTCCGCGTCTCCTACTACATGGGCCAGTACCGCCGCCGCTACAAGGCGTGGAACAAGACTGCCTACAAGCTCACCAAAGTCGGGCTGATTGTCGGCATCGCCGCGCTGATCTACTGGATCTGATCGTCGGTTGCCGTCGCCCCGGCGCAGGCCGGGGCCCATGCTGAGCTGACCGGAAATGCTCAGCGATAAACCAGCACCGGAATCGCGCTGTGTACCAGCACCTTCTGCGTTTCACTCCCCAGTAACATTCCTTTGACGCCACGCCGTCCATGCGATGCCATGATGATGAGGTCGCATTTTTGGTCCCTGGCTGTCTGCAAGATCGCCTCGTACGGATCATCCGACACCACCTGAGTCACCGAGCAGGGCACGCCTGCGGTACGGGCCGCATTGCTGATGAAGGTCAGATGGATTTCAGCCTGCTGCTCGGTCGACGCGTTGAACTGGTGCTCCGTGTCTTCCAGCATGTCGGTCTTGTAGGTGATGGTGTGGAACTCCGGCCGCACCGTCAGTCCGACGACCTGGGCGCCGACCTCCTTGGCAAAGCTGATGCCGGCCAGCACCGCTCGTTCGGACAGGTCCGAACCGTCGGTCGGTAATAGGATTTGCTTGAACATGTTGGCTCCTCTCCAAAAGGCGCCGTCTTCACGGCGCACTGCTGGCGCCCAGTCTGGCGTTCCAGGTGGCCGGGCGCTTGATCGCGCTCAATCGGGCGCGAGCGACTCGGGCAAGGAGAGGGCGCCGATCAGGCGCGCGGACGCTGACGGTGGAATACCAGCGGGCTGTACGGAATTGCCGACGGCGGCGGCGAATTGAGGATGCCCGGCTTCATCGCACCGACCACATGCATCTCGCACGGCTTGCAATCGAAGCGCAGGGTGTAGCGCTCGTTGCCGCTCACCAGCGTCATCGGCTCGGCACGTACCTGGCCCTGCACACCCTGGACGCCCTTGGCTTGCTTGGGGCACAGGTTGAACGAGAAGCGCAGGCAATGCTTGGTGATCATCAGCGACACTTCGCCCGGCTCCTCGTGCGACTCGTAGGCCGCATCGATTAGCTGCACGCCGTGCTTGTGATAGAACGCGCGCGCCTTTTCATTATAGACATTAGCGAGGTAACTGAGTTGGTTCTCGGGATAGGCCGGAGCCGGTTCCGCCGGCGCCTTGCGCTCCGGACGTTGCCATGCAGCCAGACGTGCCGCCTCATGCGCCGCCACCGCATCGCGGCGCAGCGCGTTGATGGTGGACGACGGCACGAACCAGGGGCGCGGCAAGGCCAGTTCGACTGACTCAGCGGTGAACATCGTGTTGCCGAGTTTGCCGAGGCTGGTGCGCAGCGCGCTGTCAGCCTGCGCGGCCTGCTGGGCCGGCTGGAAAGCGATCGCGGCATCGCTTACGCTGGTGATGCCGTCCTCATCCGTCAGCGACAGGCGCAGGCCGTCGGCGTGTTCGCTCAGGGTCAGGTACAGGGCCACCTTGCGATCGGACGATTTCTTGGTCAGCGCAGCTTCCCATTGGTGGTCGCGGTTGCGGTGGATCTCGACGCCAACCTTCAGGCCGGTGAGGGTGGCGATCGGCTCATTCGGATAGACACGCCACAGTGCGCCTTCCTCGCTCGCGCCGACCTTCTCGACACGGTTGGCGAGGATGCCGACCGTATTGCGCTTGTGCATGTAGTTCAGGCCGTCGCCGTTGGCGAGCGCCTCGCTGGCCACCAGGTCGAAATGGTCGCCCGCGACGCGGCTGACCACGCCCAGCTGCACGCCGACGTATTTGGGTGAATCGAAAGCGCCGATTTCCGACTGGCGGCCGTTGGCAAAGTAGTCGGTATGGCCGCGGTGGAAGTTCTTGTCGACATCGGGCGTGAACAGCACCTCGGTGCGGCCGCTCGAGGCGCGCGTGAACTCCGGGCGGCGCTCCAGCAAGTCGTCCAGCAGCAGGCGATAGTGGGCCGTGATGTTTTTCACGTAACCCATGTCCTTGTAGCGGCCCTCGATCTTGAACGAGCGGATGCCGGCGTCGACCAGCGCTTCCAGGTTCGCGCTCTGGTCATTGTCCTTCATCGACAGCAGGTGCTTCTCGTAAGCGACGACCCGGCCCTGCCCATCGCTCAGCGTGTAGGGCAGGCGGCAAGCTTGCGAGCAGTCGCCGCGGTTCGCGCTGCGGCCAGTATCGGCATGCGAGATGTAGCACTGGCCGGAAAACGCCACGCACAGGGCGCCATGGACGAAATATTCCAGCGGCGTATCGGTCGCCTCATGAACTTCGCGGATCTGCTTGAGGCTGAGCTCACGGGCCAGCACAAGCTGCGAAAAACCCACCTGGCCGAGGAAGCGCGCTTTCTCAGCGGTGCGGATATCACACTGCGTGCTTGCATGCAGCTGAATCGGCGGCAAGTCCATTTCCAGCAGCCCCATGTCCTGCACGATCAGCGCGTCGACCCCGGCGTCGTAGAGCTGCCAGATCTGTTTGCGCGCAGCCTCGATCTCGGCGTCGTGCAAGATGGTGTTCAGTGTGACGAAGATGCGCGCGCGGTAACGGTGGGCGAATTCCACCAGTGCAGCGATGTCCTCGATCGGATTGCTCGCATTGTGGCGCGCGCCGAAGGCCGGACCGCCGATGTAGACCGCGTCGGCCCCATGCAGGATCGCCTCACGGCCGATTTCGGCGGTTTTGGCGGGCGACAGGAGTTCGAGCTGGTGGGCGAGCAATGACATGGCGGATCCTTCGGTTCAAGCGCCGGATTATAGCGAAATCAAGCACTTATTGTCAGCAAGCCCGCGTTGGCGCGCAGTGGGACATTGACAAACTCATTACACGGCGACCGTGAATTTTTAGAAAATCTTTATGTGCCCAGGCCTAGACTCCAATGCATCGTTGCAAAGGGGAGCGGGAAGATGGACACACGTGTCATCACTATCGTCGATGGTAGCGCGGACGGGGCCAGCGCTAGCAGCCTGGTCGCTCAAAATATCGCAGCCGGGCTGGCGTACTCGGGACGTAAAGTTTTGCTCGCGGACGCCACTTCCGGGCAAGCCAGTGCCGACTGGGCGCGCGTCCGTACCCAAGCGCGAATCCGCCCTCGGATCAAAGCACAAGCGGTTCGATGCGATCAACTGCGCGACTGCCTTGAGCGCGAGTGCGAGCGCTACGACCTAGTCGTGATCGATGCCGGCGGCGCGGGGGATCGCTCGACCCTGTGCGCCCTCATCGCGGCCCAGGTGGCGGTCATATTGGTCGAAACTGATTTTGGCGCCGCCGTCCGCGTGCCGCCTCCGGCCGGCCTGCTGTATCAGGCACGCCTGTTCAATCCGGGCTTGGATATCGTCCGCGTGGCGTTGTGCCCGGAGGCCGATCCAGACGGGGCTGCGCTCCAGAAGTTCGGTCGCGACGCGCTACGGCTCGGCGCCGCACGCACGACTTCCACCGCCCTGCACTTGGCGACCCTCCGATCGGGCGCGCAAATCGCAGGCCATTGCCTCCGCGACCAGCAAGGCAGCGCCGGCGCAGCCCAAATTGGCGATTTGCTCCGCGAGATTTGTCCCACGCGGGACAAGCGCCAATTCTTCAACCAGAAAGTGTATTCATGAGAAAAACAATATTTGCCATATCCCTGGCGGTTGGCATGGTCGAACCGCTGCACGCACAGCAGCAGCCGTTCAGCGCCAATGCCGCGCTTGTCTCTGATTACCGGTACCGCGGCATTTCGCAATCTCGGCTGGGTCCCGCGCTGCAAGGCGGTGCGGACTATGCGGACGGCGCCAATGGCATGTACGGGGGCACGTGGCTGTCGACGATCCGCTGGACCCGCGATGCGGGCGGCGGCGGAGATGCCGAGTGGGACCTATATGCAGGACGGCGTGGCCAGCTCTCGGCCGACATCAGCTATGACGCCGGGATGCTCGCCTACGTCTATCCGGGGAACGGCCTGGGCAAGGTCGCCGGACTATCCAATGCCAATACCGTGGAAGCATATGGCCAGCTCGGCTACGGACCGGCCTACGCCAAGTATTCGCTGGCGCTCACGAACTTGTTCGGTTTTGTCGACAGCCATCGCAGCGGCTATCTCGACCTTGGAGCGAATATCGACCTCGGTGGCGATCTCGCACTCAACCTGCACGCCGGACACCAGCAAGTGCATGGCCACGGCGAGGCTGCCTACAGCGACTGGAAGGTAGGTCTGTCGAAGAAATGGGGCTCCGCGACCGGTTCGCTCGCCCTGGTCGCCACCAATGCGAATAGAACGGCCTACGCGGCGCCGACAAATAGCAAATTCCTCGGCGCGACGGCGCTTGTCGCGAGCGTCAGCGTCAGCTTCTGAGTCGGATCGGGCATGGCATTTTTACACCGTGTTTATACCGATTCTTCACCCTTTTATAAAAGTTTTAGTGGCTCGGCGCTAAGCTTTTCCTAACCAAAACCACATCAACGAGGCACGCAATGGATATCGTCTTCATCATCGCAATCGTTCTCTTCGCCGCCGGCATCTGGGCCATGGCCTCGGGCTGCGCCCGGCTGGGAGAGCGCAAATGACCATCTTCTACCTGATCGGTGCGCTCGCCTCGGGCGGACTGCTGGTGTACCTGCTGTACGCGCTGTTCAACGCGGAGGAGCTGTGACATGAATACCCAATCGCTTGTGCTGCTGGCGCTGCTGTTGGCGGTGGTTGTGGCGCTGGCCTGGCCCCTCGGCGCCTTGCTGGCCCGTATTGCGGGCGAGGACTCCATACCGGGCCTGGGTTGGATTCACCGGGCCGAGCATGGCTTGTACCGCGTCGCCGGCGTCCGGCCTGGTGAGGACATGGGCTGGAAAGCTTACGCGCTTGCGCTACTTTCGTTTAACGCGATCGGTACGCTGTTCGTGTATCTGCTCCAGCGCCTGCAGGGGTGGCTACCCCTGAACCCGGAACACATGGCCAACGTCGGCCCGGATTCGTCCTTCAACACGGCAGTCAGCTTCGTCACCAACACCAACTGGCAAGGCTACAGTGGCGAACAGACCATGAGCTACCTGACGCAAATGCTCGCGCTCACCTGCCAGAACTTCTTCTCCGCGGCGACCGGCATCGCGGTGGTATTCGCCTTGATCCGCGGATTTTCGGCGCGCTCGGCCAAATCTATCGGCAACTTCTGGGTCGACCTCACACGCATCACCGCCTATGTGCTGCTCCCGCTGTCCGTCGTCTTCGCAGTGTTCCTGGTGGGGCAGGGCGCGATCCAGAACTTCTCCTCGTACAAGACCGTGCAATTGATCGATCCGGTGACCTTTACCCAGCCGAAAACCGCGCCGGACGGGCAGCCGCTCAAGGACGCGCAAGGCCAGCCTGTCCTTGAGACCCTGCGCGCGACGACCCAGACGATTGCGATGGGGCCGGTCGCATCCCAGGAAGCGATCAAAATGCTGGGCACGAACGGCGGCGGATTCTTCAACGCGAATTCAGCGCATCCTTACGAGAATCCCACGCCGCTGTCGAATTTTGCGCAGATGGTGGCGATCTTCCTGATCCCCGCCGGGCTCTGCTTCGCGTTTGGCCGCTTGGTCGGCGACCGGCGCCAGGGCTGGACCATCCTGTCCGCCATGATCCTTCTATTTGTGGTGATGGCGGTCGCGGTGATGGCAGCCGAATCGCAGCCGCATCCGGCATTGCAGGCGCTCGGCGTCGACCAGCATGCGAGCGCCCTGCAATCGGGAGGCAATATGGAAGGCAAGGAGACCCGTTTCGGCATCAGCGCCTCCAGCCTGTTCGCTGCGGTGACCACGGCGGCCTCGTGCGGTGCCGTCAACGCGATGCACGACTCCTTCATGCCGCTTGGCGGCGCGGCGCCGCTGCTGCTGATCCAGCTCGGTGAAGTGGTGTTCGGCGGCGTTGGGTCCGGCCTTTACGGGATGCTGGTATTTGCCATCATGGCCGTGTTCATCGCCGGACTGATGATCGGGCGCACGCCCGAATACCTGGGCAAGAAGATCCAGTCCTACGAGATGAAGATGACCTCCATCGCGATCCTGGTGACGCCGGTGCTGGTCCTGGCGGGAACGGCGATCGCCGTCATCGCCGGCGCCGGCAAGGCGGGTATCGCGAATCCCGGTGCGCACGGCTTCACCGAGATCCTGTACGCCTTCAGTTCGGCCGCCAACAACAACGGCAGCGCGTTCGCCGGGCTGTCGGCCAACACACCGTTCTACAACTGGATGCTGGCCCTTGCGATGTGGTTCGGCCGGTTCGCCGTGATCGTGCCGGTGCTCGCCGTTGCCGGCTCGCTGGCCGCCAAGCAGCGGCTGCAGGTCACCGCAGGGACGATGCCCACACACGGGCCGATGTTCGTCGCGCTGCTGATCGGCGTGGTGCTGCTGGTGGGCGTGCTGAATTACGTGCCGGCGCTTGCGCTCGGCCCGGCCGTCGAACACCTGCAGCTTTATGCGCATTGACCCAGAATTCGGAGCAACCACCATGTCACAAACTCACACCACCGAAGCTCCAATGGCAGCACTCCCGCTGCTTTCCGCCAGGCGCCTGTCGATGTTCGACACCAAGCTGGTCGGACCGGCGCTGGTCGACGCCTTCAGGAAGCTTGGCGTGCGCGTCCAATTGCGCAGCCCTGTCATGTTCGTCGTGTACGTCGGCAGCATTATTACCAGCTTGCTGTATTTGCAAGCCATCTTCGCGGCCGGGGAGGCGCCACCGGGGTTTATCCTCGCGATTGCGATCTGGCTCTGGTTCACGGTATTGTTCGCGAACTTCGCCGAGGCACTGGCCGAGGGGCGCGGCAAGGCCCAGGCGGCGACCTTGCGCGGCCTGAAGGAAAGCGTGATGGCCAAGAAGCTGGCCACGCCGAGGCACGGCACCAGCTGGCTGCCGTGCACGGCCACCGACCTGCGCAAGGGGAACCACATCCTGGTGGAAGCGGGCGACGTGATTCCGATCGACGGCGAGGTGATCGAAGGCGTGGCTTCGGTCGACGAAAGCGCCATCACGGGCGAATCGGCGCCGGTGATTCGCGAGTCCGGCGGCGATTTCTCGGCCGTCACCGGCGGCACGCGCGTGCTGTCCGACTGGCTGGTGGTGCGGGTGACGGCCGATCCGGGCCAGACCTTCCTCGACCGCATGATCGCGATGGTCGAAGGCGCCAAGCGCAAAAAGACGCCGAACGAGATCGCACTCACCATTTTGCTGGTGGCGCTGACCATCGTGTTCCTGGTGGTGACGGTGACGCTCCTGCCGTTCTCCTTGTTCTCGGTCGAGGCTGCGCATGCCGGCAAGCCCGTGTCCATCACGACGCTGATCGCGCTGCTGGTGTGCCTGATCCCGACAACCATCGGCGGCCTGCTGTCCGCCATCGGGGTGGCCGGCATGAGCCGCATGATGCGCGCGAATGTGATTGCGACATCGGGCCGCGCGGTCGAGGCGGCCGGCGACGTGGACGTGCTCTTGCTGGACAAAACCGGCACCGTCACGCTGGGCAACCGCCAGGCTGGCGCCTTTCTTCCAGCGCGGGGTGTGGCCGAACGCCAGCTGGCCGACGTGGCGCAACTGGCCTCGCTGGCCGACGAGACGCCGGAAGGCCGCAGCATCGTGGTGCTGGCCAAACAGCGCTTCAACATCCGGGCGCGGGAAATGGAGACCCTGCACGCCACCTTCGTGCCTTTTTCGGCCGCGACCCGCATGAGCGGCGTGGAGCTGGGTGAACGCAAAGTCCTCAAGGGCACGGCTGACGCGGTGCGGCGCCACGTGGAAGGGCTGGGCATGGCCTTCCCATCGGAGGTAACACGCACCGTCGAAGACGTGTCGCGCCGCGGCAGCACGCCGCTGGTAGTGGTGGATGACGGCCGCGTGATGGGCGTGGTCGAGCTCAAGGACATCGTCAAGGGCGGCATCAAGGAGCGCTTCGTGGAGCTGAGGCGCATGGGCATCAGGACCGTGATGATCACCGGCGACAACCAGCTGACCGCTGCGGCCATCGCGGCCGAGGCGGGTGTCGACGATTTCCTGGCCGAGGCCACGCCTGAGGACAAGCTGCGCCTGATCCGCCAGTACCAGGGCGAAGGCCGCTTGGTCGCGATGACTGGCGACGGTACCAACGATGCGCCGGCGCTGGCCCAGGCCGACGTGGCGGTGGCGATGAACTCCGGCACCCAGGCCGCGAAGGAGGCGGGCAATATGGTCGACCTCGATTCGAACCCGACCAAGCTTCTGGAGATCGTCGAAATCGGCAAGCAGATGCTGATGACGCGCGGTTCGCTGACCACGTTCTCGATCGCGAACGACGTGGCCAAGTATTTCGCGATCATCCCAGCGGCATTCGTCGGAACCTACCCGCAGCTCAGGGCGCTGGACGTCATGCACCTGGCCAGCCCGGCGTCGGCGATCATGGCGGCCGTGATCTTCAATGCGCTGATCATCGTGTTCCTGATCCCGCTGGCCCTGCGCGGGGTACGCTACCGCGCGATCGGCGCGACGGCCCTGCTGCGCAGGAACCTGCTGGTTTATGGTGTCGGCGGTATCATCTTGCCATTCATCGGAATCAAGTTGATCGACATGCTGCTGGCTGCCTTCCACCTTATCTGAACCCTGGAGTCCGACATGAATGCGATTATTCGTCCCGCACTGGTCCTGTTCGCGGTCCTGAGCGCCATCTGCGGCTTGCTGTATCCACTTGCGGTCACCGGCATCGGGCAGGCGGTTTTTCCGCGCCAGGCCGAGGGCAGCATGCTGGCCATCGCTGGCAAGGACGTAGGCTCGGAACTGATCGGACAGTCGTTCAGCTCTCCGCGCTATTTCTGGGGCCGGCCCTCGGCCACCACCCCGATGCCCAATAACGCGGCCGGCTCGGGCGGCTCGAACCTGGGAGCGACCAACCCGGCACTGGCGGTCGCCGTGCGCGAACGTCTCGCCGCGCTTGGGCCGGCCGGCGCCAATACGCCGGTACCGGTCGATCTGGTCACGGCCTCCGCGAGCGGAATCGATCCCGATATCAGCATCAACGCCGCCGTTTATCAGGCCGCCCGGGTGGCGGCGGCGCGCAACGTGCCTCTGCAACGCGTGCTCGCCGTGGTCGATACGCTGCGCCAGGACCGGATATTGGGGCTCTTTGGCGAGCCGCGGATCAATGTGCTCGCACTGAACCTTGCGCTGGATGGCAAGGCTGCGCAGTCGCGCTAGGACGGGCAGATGGCAACTCCTGGCGACGATCTGCGGCCCGACCCCGATGCCTTGCTGGCGCGGGTCCAGGCCGCCGAGCGCAAGGCCGCGCGCGGCAGGCTGCGCATCTATTTTGGCGCCTCGGCCGGCGTGGGCAAGACATATGCAATGCTGTCGGCGGCGCGCGAGCTGCAGGCCTCGGGCCGCAAGCTGCTGGTCGGCGTGGTCGAAACCCACGGCCGCAAGGAAACCGAGGCGCTGCTGCAAGGGCTCGAAATCCTGCCGCGCAGGAGCATCGAGTATCGCGGCAAGCTGCTGCCGGAATTCGACATCGACCAGGCGCTCGAGCGTGCCCCGGAGCTGATGCTGGTCGACGAGCTGGCTCACTCCAATGTGCCGGGTTCGCGCCACGCGAAGCGCTGGCAGGACGTCGAGGAGCTGCTGGCTGCCGGCATCGACGTTTTCACCACGGTGAATGTTCAGCACCTGGAAAGCCTGAACGACGTGGTGGGCGGCATTACCGGCATCCGAGTCGGGGAGACCGTGCCGGACACCGTCTTCGATGACGCGAACGAGGTGGTGCTGGTCGATCTTCCGGCCGATGAGCTGCTCGTGCGGCTGAAGGAAGGCAAGGTTTACCAGGCGCCGCAGGCCGAGCGTGCAGGCAATAACTTCTTCCGCAAAGGGAACCTGATCGCCTTGCGCGAGCTAGCCCTGCGCCGCACCGCCGAGCGCATCGAAGATGATGTGCGCGCCTACCGCATCGAGAAGTCGATCGAGCCGGTGTGGAATACGGCCGGCGCGTTGCTCGCCTGCGTCGGGCCGGGCGACGATGCCGAACGCGTGGTGCGCAGTGCCGCACGGCTCGCCGGCCAGATGGGCGCTCAGTGGCATGCGGTGTATGTGGAGACACCGGCGCTGCAGCGCCTGGCCAAGCCGGAGCGCGAGGCGATCCTCCAGGCCATCAGGTTGGCGCAGGAGCTGGGAGCGGATACGGCGGTGCTGGCCGGCGCCGACGTGGCAGCCACCGCCATCGACTATGCGCGCAGCCACAATCTGTCGAAGATCGCGTTTGGACGAGACAGCAGCCCATGGCCGTGGCACCAGCCGCGCAGCCGCAGCTTCGCACGGTTGGCACCAGATATCGATCTCATTGAAGTCGCCGCCGGTGGCTCGCCGGCAGGGCGCGCCGCCCGGCTCTCGCTTTCCACCCTGGCCGGCGCGGTGCCGGGCGCAGCGCAGCGCCGATTGGCCCATCTTTGGGCCGCGGTGGCCGCACTCGGCATGGCGCTGCTGGCCACGCCGGCGATCGGCCACCTCGACCTGGCCAACATCGCCATGCTGTTCCTGTTGGTGGTGTTGCTGGTGGCGGTGCGTTTCGGCCGCGGGCCTTCGGTGACGGCGACCTGCGTTGGCGTCGCCTGTTTCGATTTCTTCTTCGTGCCGCCGCGCTTCACCTTCGCGGTGTCCGATTTCCAATACCTGGTGACCTTCGCCGTGATGCTCGCGGTTGGCCTGATCACTGGGCACCTTACGGCCGGCCTGCGCTTCCAGGCGCGGGTCGCGTGGCAGCGCGAGGGCAGGGTACGGGCGCTGTATGAATTCGCACGGGCGCTGTCGGGCGTCCTGCAGACCGAACAAATCCAGGAGACGACGTACGACGCGATCCGGCGCGTGTTCGGTGCGCGCATGGCCCTGCTGCTGCCGGACGACGAGGGGAGGCTTCAACTCCAGCCGGGTGGCGAAGGACGGGCGGCGGTGGAGGTGGGCATCGCGCAGTGGTCCTATGATCACTCGGCGCCTGCCGGCATGGGCACCGACACCCTGGCAGGTAGTGCCGCGTTCTACCTTCCGCTGATCGCGCCGATGCGTACCCGCGGGGTGCTGGCGCTGCAGTCGGACGAGCCGAGCTGGCTGCTGTCGCCGGAGCTACGGCGACAACTGGACACGTTCGCGACGCTGATCGCCATCGCGCTCGAGCGCGTCCATTACATTGAGGTCGCGCAGGGCGCGCTGATCCGGATCGAGTCCGAGCGGCTGCGCAACTCATTGCTGGCGGCGTTGTCGCATGACCTGCGTACTCCATTGACGTCGCTGGTTGGCCTTGCCGAATCGCTCGCAACGTCCTCGCCGCCGTTGAGCGGCCTGCAGCGCCAGACGGCGCAAGCGCTGTGCGACGAGGCCACGCGCATGGGCACGCTGGTGTCCAACCTGCTCGACATGGCGCGTATCCAAAGCGGCGAAGTGCACCTGAACCTGCAATGGCACCCGGTCGAGGAAGTGGTCGGAAGCGCGCTGCGCGCCTGTGGTCCGGCGCTTGGCGCGCACAAGGTCGCGACACGGGTACCGGTCGACCTGCCATTGGTGCGCTTCGACGCTGTGCTGATCGAACGGGTGCTCTGCAATTTGCTGGAGAATGCGGGGAAATACACGCCGCCGCAAAGCACTGTGACCGTCGCTGCGCATCAGTGCGACGGTTGGCTGCACATCGTTGTGGACGACAATGGTCCAGGGCTGCCCGCGGGACAGGAGGAAGCGATTTTCGAGAAATTCACGCGCGGCGAGCGTGAATCGGCCAAGCCGGGCGTAGGCCTGGGCCTCGCCATTTGCCGGGCGATCGTGGAAGCGCACGGTGGCACAATCTTCGCCCGCACACGACCACAGGGCGGCGCCGCCTTTACGTTCACGCTCCCGCTGGGGACACCGCCGGCGTTGCCGTCGCCAGAGGACGAATTGGAAACTGAGGAACAACATGACTGATTCCGCGGGCACCGCCCTGCTGGTGGAGGACGAGCCGCATATCAGGCGCTTCGTGCGTAGCGCGCTCGAACAAGAAGGATGGCATGTGCAAGAGGCCGATGGCTACCGGCGCGGCCTGATCGACGCGGGGACGCGCAAGCCGGATCTGGTGATCCTCGATCTGGGCCTGCCGGACGGGGACGGGGTCGACTTCATTGCGGAGCTGCGCTCGTGGTCCGCCGTGCCGGTGATCGTGCTGTCCGCGCGCACCCATGAAGAGGAAAAGATTCGCGCACTCGATGCCGGCGCCGACGACTACCTGACCAAGCCGTTTGGCGTCGGCGAGCTTCTGGCCCGGGTGCGCGCATCGCGCCGGCGCCAGCGCGCTGTCGATGCCGACCCGACTGGCGATGTCAATTTTGGCGACGTGACGGTGAACCTTCAGGACCGGCGCGTCATCCGTTCCGGCCAGCCGGTGCGGCTGACGCCGATAGAACACCGGCTGCTGGCGGTACTGGTCACCAACGCCGGCAAGGTGATGACTACCCCGCAATTGCTGCGTGCAGTCTGGGGGCCGAATCAATCGGAGAATGCGCATTACCTGCGCATCTACATGGGCCACTTGCGGCACAAGCTCGAAGACGACCCGGCGCAGCCGCGATACCTGATGACGGAAACCGGTGTCGGTTACCGTCTGCAGTTGTCGTGATGCGTCAGGAACCGTAGCCGGACATCGAGAACGGTCGGCTGCCTGGCGCGCGGCCCCAATCCTTGTTCGGCTGCGCCTGCATCTCGAAGCGCAGCTCGCCGCCGGCCTCGATGTCCTCATGGCGCAGGTAGACGCGGTCCAGCGGCTTGCCGTTGAGCGTCACCTTGCCAATGTAGGGGTGCGCGTCGTCCAGGCTATCCGCGACGACCGTGAAGCGCTTGCCGTTCGGGAGATTGACCGTCGCGCGGCTGACGAAGGGGCGCCCGATCACATATTGGTTGCTGGCCGGCGCCACGGGGTAAAAGCCCATCGCCGTGAACACATACCAGGCTGACATCTGGCCCAGGTCGTCGTTGCCCGCCAGGCCGGTCGGGGTCGGGGAGTACTGGCTGTCCATGATCTGCTTGAGGCGCTCCTGCGTGCGCCACGGCTGGCCCGTGTAGCCGTACAGGTAGGCGATGTGGTGGCTCGGCTCATTGCCGTGCGCGTAGTAGCCGATCAGCCCCGAGATGTCCTCGACGTGGGCGAAAGCTTTCGGATCGACCTTGGCCTCGAACAGCGCGTCGAGTTTCGCACTGAGCTTGTCGGCACCGCCCAGTTCCTTCTGCAGGCCGCCAATGTCCTGCGGGACGTACCACGAATACTGCCAGGCGTTCCCCTCAGTGTAATCGCTGCCGTAGCCGACCGCCGCCGGATCGAAGGGCGTGTTGAAGCTGCCATCGGTCTTGCGGGCGCGGACGAAACCGGTGGCCGGATCGAACACATTGCGCCAGTTTGCTGCGCGCTTCTCGAAGGTGGCCGCGAGATCCTTGCGGCCTGCGCTGCGCGCCACCTGCGCGATGGTCCAGTCGTCGAAGGCGTATTCCAGCGTTTTCGATGCCGCCTCGGGTTCCTTGTCGATGGCGACGTAACCGAGCTTCATGTAGTCGCCCAATCCCGCATACGGCGCATAGGTGGCGGACTTGGTCATCGCCTTCAGCGCATCGTCGATCGAATAGCCGCGGATGCCTTTCATGTAGGCGTCGGCGATGATCGGCACCGAGTGATAGCCGATCATGCACCAGGTCTCCAGCCCCTGGTAGGCCCACACCGGCAGGATGCCGAAGGGGCTGGCTTTCTGCGCGGCGATCAGCGAGTTCACGAAGTCGTTGGTGCGCTGGGGCGGCTGCACGAGGGTCATCAGCGGATGCTCGGCGCGGTAGGTGTCCCAGGTCGACCAGGTGGAGTAAAAGCTGTAGTCCTGCGCGAAGTGCACCTGATGGTCGGGGCCGCGATATTCGCCGTTCCAGTCCATCGCCAGGTTCGGCGCCAGCATCGAGTGATACAGCGCCGTATAGAAGCTCTTGCGCATCGGTTCCGGCGCGTCCACGTCGACCGCCGCCAGCGCCTGCTCCCATGCGCCGCGTGCCTGGGCGCGGGCGCCGTCGAAGTCCCAGCCCGGAGCATCGTGATCGAGGTTGCCGACGGCGTTGTCCTCGCTGACGGTGGATACGGCCACTTTCAGCAGAAGCGGCGCACCTAGCTTGCCGAAGTCGAAGACCGCTTCCAGGGCCTTGCCCTGGACTTCAGCCGTATCCGCTGGCGACGTGCCCGGTCCCTTGAAGCCGCGGTAGGTCTTGTTGGATTCGCGGTCGATCAGCTGGCGCTTCGTCATCGGCGCGGAAAAGCGCATCGCGAAGAAGAGCTGGCGGCCCGGCGCCCAGCCGCGCGTTTCGCGGGCGCCGGTGACGGTGCCATCCGGCCGCACCCGGATCGTGGACCACAGCACCTTGCCCTCGTAGTCGTAAATACTGGACCGCAGGTCGAGCAGCACATGCGCAGGCTGCCCGGCCGGGAAGGTGTAGCGATGCCAGCCCACGCGCGCACTGGCGGTCAGCTCGGCGCGCGTGTTGTAGTCGGCCAGCGTAACCGCGTAGTAGCCCGGCTCCGCATGTTCAGTCGCGTGGCTGAATTGCGAGCGGTAGCCGCTGCGTGGCGCATCCGGCGTGCCGGGATCGAGCTTGACCTCGCCGGCGATCGGCATCACCAGCACGTCGCCCAGGTCCGAGTGGCCGCTGCCGGAGAAGTGCGTGTGCGAGAAGCCGAGGATGCTGCTGTCGCCATACTGGTAGCCGGCGGCCCACTTGTAGCTCTTCTTGAAGTTGGTCTGCTCCGTGTCGGGGCTCAGCTGGATCATGCCGAAGGGCGTCGTCGCGCCGGGATAAGTGTGGCCGTCGCCGCCGGTGCCGATCATCGGGTCGACCGACTGGTAGGCGAGCGATGGCCTGGTTTCGGCGGTCGCAGTGGCGGCGAGGACGGTGGCGATGACGGCGGCGAGGAGCTTTCTGCGCATGGACGGCTTCCCTGGTTGGCATTTGCGATGCGATATATTCTTGCAAATCTATCCAACAGGCAAGCAGGATTCGTTCTCAATAGCGAAGGACATCCACCGTGCGTGACTTCGAAGGTGGCGGCCGAAGCGAAGGCATCGCGGGCCGGCTGTGCCCCACCAGCCGCGCGTGCAGCAACTCGCGGTCCGCTGCGCCTTCGTCCTGGTAGCTGATCTTGCCGCTGACGATGGACGCGACCGGGACGCCGTCGCGGAACAGGATGCGGTTGCCGGCGAGGGCAGGCACCTTCGCGCCCGGCAGGAGCGTGCCGCAAAGGTTGAGCGGGTCGACGCCCGAGATGCACACGAGGGTTCCATCGTGCTCGCGGCGGCGCATCTCGCGCAGCACCGGCACCGCTTCGGGCAGCGCGAACTGCTCGCCCGAGAAGCCGGCGACGAAACGGCCGCCGCGGATCTCGCCACGCGCCTCCAGCTTGTGGTACACCGGCAGCAGCTCGCGCCACGACGGCATCCACGCGGCTTCGCGTTCAAGCAGGCGCCAGAACATCACGCCGTAGCGGCGCAGCAGCGTCATCGCGACGTGTTCCAGCGCTTGGGGATCGGTGCGCGGGCGCCGCTCCGTCGGCGTTTCAGGCTGCGCGCGGCGCACCAGCGCCCAGCGTCCGGCTTCTTCCATGCTCGGGCCGGCGCCGCGCCGCTTGCGCTTGTCGGCGGTGGCCCGCTTGTTCGGCGGGAGCAGCATCGCGCGCATGCCGGCAAAGCTGTCGGCATTGACCAGGCCCGTGGCGACCAGCTCGCCGAGCGCGTTCTCCAGCTCCACCGGCAGCAGATGCGCATCATGCTGCAGCTCGTCAAAGAACAGCGCGCCGTCGCGCCGCAGCGCCTCGAGCACGCGGGCCGCGCGGGGCGAAATCTCCGGCTCGCCGGTCGGCGCCGGCAGCGCATGCCATGCCGCTGACTGGCGGCGCGCCAGCAGCACGATCGGCGTCGTGCGTATCGGGCCGGCGGACGCGGAGCGGGGCGCGCCGAGGCGGGTCCAGACGATTTTGCCGGCGCGGCAAAGCTCGTCCAGCCACAGGATCGAATAATCCTGCAGGCGCAGCGCGAGCAGGTCGCTTTCCCAGGCGCCGGCGGCGGCCTCGTAGCCCTCGAGCTGGGCCAGCACCTGCGGCAGCGCGTCCTGTCCCTGCAGCAGCGTATCCGGTGTCAGGTGCTGCCAGTCGAACAGGAAGCGCATGAAGTCGCGCGGCTCGACCGGCTCGATTTCGCGCCGCAGACGTTTGATGGTGTAGCGGTGGATGCGCGCCAGCAGATGGCGTTCGCACCACTCTTCCTCGCTCGCTCCCGGCGTGAACTGGCCGCGCATGACGTAGCCTTCGCTTTCCAGCGCGGCCAGCGCGATCGCGGTATCGGCTTCTGTCAGCGCGAGGCTTACGGCGATCGCCGTCACCGGCTGGGGCCCGAAGCCGGACAGGCGAGCGCGTACCAGTTCGACGAGCGCTGCGTCGCGGGTCCAGTCTTCTTCGCCGTCGCCGCGATGGCTGTCCGGCACCGTCAGCGCGGGCGAGATCGTCGCGTGCGGATAGACGGCCTGCACGCAGTCCAGCCGTTCCAGCGCGACCCAGAGGTCGGCGCCGCCGGCATCGCGCAGGCGCGTCGTACGGCCGGCCGCGGCCAGATCGGCCAGCATGGCGGGCCAGGCTTCCTCTCGTGCCGCCTCGGCCTCCGTGATGCAGCCGAGCGCCACCAGCGCTTCCTGCATCTCGTCCGCATTGCGCGCCCGCGGCCAAGCCTCGTCCGCGACGGCGGCGATCGCGTCCGCGTCCAGTTCGCCCAGGTCGTCCGT
Source organism: Massilia terrae (assembly GCF_024753145.1). Lineage (GTDB taxonomy): Bacteria > Pseudomonadota > Gammaproteobacteria > Burkholderiales > Burkholderiaceae_D > Telluria > Telluria terrae. Next base: position 1,176,247 of record NZ_JANUGU010000001.1, read on the forward strand.
GGTGGCCGGATCGGTCCAGCGGCGGCTCATTACAGCGCGTGCCCGCCGTTCCTCCAGCGGCGCGTCGTCGAGGAAGGCGTACGGACGGGCGTTGAGAATTTCGGCCGCCAGCGGCGACGGCGCGGGCAGATCGCGCGCGATCAGCCGCAATTCGCCGGATTCGATCCGGCGCAGCACGGCCAGCCAGCCTTCACTGTCCATTGCCTCGTGCAGGCAGTCGTCGAGGGTCTGGTCGACCAGCGGGTGGCTGGGCAGCTCGCGCTCGCCGACGATGTTCTCGAGGCAGGCCGCCTGGTCGGGGAACACGGACGCCAGCAGGTCATCGCTCTTCATGCGCTGGAGTTGGGGCGCGACGCGGTGGCCGCCTGCGAAGCGGGGCAGGGCGAGGGCAGTGGTGGCGTTCCAGCGCCACCGCACGTTGAACAGCGGCGCATCGAGCAGCGCCTGCACCAGGATATGCTCCGCGCTCGCCGCGCGCAGGTAGCGCCACACCTCGTCCAGCGGGAAGCTGTGGCTGGTCGACAGCGACAGGATGATCGCGTCTTCGGTGGCCGCAGCCTGCAGTTCAAAGTTGAAGCTGCGGCAGAAGCGCTTGCGCAGCGCGAGCCCCCAGGCCCGGTTGATGCGGCTGCCGAACGGCGTGTGCAGCACCAGCTGCATGCCGCCGGATTCATCGAAGAAGCGCTCCATGATGAGCGTTTGCTGGGTCGGCAAGGCGCCGAGGGCGGCCCGCGCGCGGGCGAGGTAGTCGACGATCTGGCGCGCGGCGTCTTCGTGCAGGCCTAGGTGCTCGGCCAGCCATGCGCTGGCGTGGTCCAGCGCGGCCTCGCCTTCACCACCTGCCGCGAGCACGCGCTCGATCTCGTCGCGAAGGCGGGCCACGCCGGCGGACAGCTCGTCGCTGCGGCCCGGCGCCTCGCCCAGCCAGAACGGGATGTTGGGCGCGGCGCCGTGTGCGTCCTCGACCCGCACCTTGCCCGCTTCGACCCGCAGGATGCGGTAGGAGCGGTTCCCGAGCTGGAACACGTCGCCGGCCAGGCTCTCGACCGCGAAGTCTTCGTTGACGGTGCCGACCGAATGGCCCTGCGGCTCCAACATCACCATGTAGTCGGCGTTGTCGGGGATGGTGCCGCCCGAAGTCACCGCCGCCATCTTCCCGCCGCGGCGGCCACGCACCGTGCCCGCCGCGGCATCGCGGTGAAGATAGGCGCCGCGCACGCCATTGCGGGTGGTGTAGCCTTCCGCGAGCATGCGCAGCACGCTGTCGAAACGGGTGCGTTCGAGGTCGGCGTAAGGCTGGGCGCGCCGAACCAGCGCGAACAGTTCATCCTCGGCCCATTCGCGGCAGGCGACTTCCGCGACGATCTGCTGCGCGAGCACGTCCAGCGGCGCGAGCGGGATGTGCAGCATATCCAGCTCGCCGCGCTGGACGCAGTCGAGGAGGGCGGCGCACTCGATCAAATCGTCGCGCGAGGTCGGGAACAGGCGGCCCTTCGGCATCCCGCCGACGTGGTGGCCGGACCGGCCGACGCGCTGGAGCAGGGCAGCGATATTGCGCGGCGATCCGACCTGGCACACGAGGTCGACGTCGCCGATGTCGATGCCCAGTTCCAGCGAAGCGGTCGCGATCAGTACGCGCAGCGCGCCCCGCTTGAGGCGCTGTTCGGCATCGAGGCGGTATTCTTTGGCCAGGCTGCCGTGGTGCGCGGCGACGTGTTCGGCGCCGAGGCGTTCGCCGAGATGGCGTGCCGCGCGTTCGGCCATGCGGCGCGTGTTCACGAAGATGAGCGTGGTGCGGTGCTGGACCACCAGTTCGGCCATGCGGTCGTAGACGCGTTCCCAGACTTCGTTTGCCATGACGGCTTCCAGCGGCACCGGTGGCAGCTCGAGCGCGAGGTCGCGGGCGCGCACGTGGCCGACGTCGACCACGGCGCATTCGGAACCCGATCGGCCGACGAGAAAATCGGCCACCGCCGACAGCGGTTTCTGGGTGGCCGACAGGCCGACTCGCACGGGCTTGTGTTCGCACAGCGAATCCAGCCGCTCGAGGCTGAGCGAAAGATGGCTGCCGCGTTTGCTGCCGGCGACCGCGTGGATCTCGTCGACGATCACTGTCCGAACTGTGGACAGCATGGCCCGGCCGCTGTCCGACCCGAGCAGCACGTACAGCGATTCCGGCGTGGTGACGAGGATGTGCGGCGGCTTGCGGCGCATCTGCTTGCGTTCCGCAGCTGTGGTGTCGCCGGTGCGTACGGCGGCGCGGATGCCGTGCGGCGGAAGATCCATGTCGGCCAACTGGCGGCCGATACCTTCGAGCGGCGCCTCAAGGTTGACGTGGATGTCGTTCGACAGCGCCTTGAGCGGCGACACGTACAGGACTTGCGTCTCGTCGGGCAGGGGCGAGACCGAGGACTGGCGCACCAGCGAGTCGATCGCGGCCAGGAAGGCCGTCAAGGTCTTGCCCGAACCGGTGGGCGCGGCCACCAGGGTCGGCTGGCCGGACTGGATCAGCGGCCAGGCGTGCTGCTGCGCTTCGGTTGCGGCCGGGAAGGTTGAACGGAACCATCCGGACACGGCCGGGTGGAAATTTCGCCAGATACGGTCAAGGGCAAGGCGCTTGTTCATTCCTGGACAGATGGGGGCTGGATGGTGAGCGGCAAGGTCGCCGCTACGCTGGTGCAACAATTGTCCACCATTTTGCACCAGCCAGCCCGCGTTCAGGAACGCACGACTTACTTTTAATAAGGGTTGAGCGCGATTTTCAGGACGGTCACCGAATACGGCGCAAACGTCTGGCTGAAGCTGGGAGCGAAGCCGCTCGCCGGCGATTCGACTGGCACGATGTGCTTCGGATCGGCAATCGAATTGGTCTCGTCAGGCGCGGCGGCAGCGAGGACCACCTTGCCCCCAGTCGGCAGCACTTGCTTCGCACCGTCCAGCTCGATACGCACCTCTTGCGGCGTGGCTACGGTATTCACGACCTTGATGTAGAGCTCACCTTTTTGGGCGTCACGGGTTGCCGAGAAGTACAGGCTGGGAATATCCCGTGGCGGCTTTGGCGCCTCGTTCTTGCGCTCCGCCGGCGTCCAGCTCTGCATCGGCACGCCCTCGGCCGACAGCGGCAGGGAAGCCGTGCCGAGATATTCGCTGAACATCTTTTGCGCGTAATACGAGGGCGAGCCATAGCTGGTCAGGCCGTCGTACCCGATCAGGTCGCTTCGCCACTGCATGCCGCCCTTGTTGACGTTCACGAACAGCGGCGCGTAGCTGGCCATGCTGATGATGTCGGCGTTGCGCTCCATGCCGGTCATGAAAGCGGCATCGCCCAGCGCGCCCAGCATATTGGTGGTCGGCGCGCCTTCGCGCGTGGCCCATTCGCCGATCAGGATCTTCGGCCGCGAGCGGTCGTATTTGTCGTAGCGGTGCGCGGCTTCCATCCCGGCGCGGCCGTCGAAATAGTAGTGTTCGTCGATCAGGTCGGGCACACGGCTGGACAGGTGCTGGCGCTGTCCCAGGCTGTCCAGGCCATTGACGGTCGAGATGAGTTTCAGCTGCGGGTACTTGGCCTTGATCGCGTCGTAGAACTGGGTGAAGCGGCCGTCATAGGTCTTCTGCTTGTCGAATCCGTCCTCGTTGCCGATCTCAATATAATTCAGCTTGAACGGCGCCGGATGCCCATCTTTTGCACGCTGCGCACCCCACTTGGTGTCGACGCCGCCGATCACGTATTCGATCTCGTCCAGCGCCTCGTCGACGTAGGGCTGCAGCGCGGGGCCGGCGGCGATGGTCTCGCCCTTGAGCGCGTAGCCGGCGAACACGGCCAACAGCGGTTCGGCGCCGATATCTTCGGTCCAGGTGAGGAATTCCAGCAGGCCCATGCCATCGGAGGACCGGTAGCGCCAGGTGCCCATGTGGCCCGGACGCTGCTCGATCGGCCCCAGGGTCTGTTTCCACTGGAAGCGCGTGTTGACCGTATCACCTTCGAGGTAGTTCCCGCCCGGGAGGCGCACGAATTTCGGCCGCATGTCGGCCATCATTTTCATCAGGTCGGGACGCAGCCCGTTCGGCCGGTCATTCAGCGTGGGAGGAAACAGCGAGACCTGGTTGAACAGAAGCGTCCCCGGTTTTTCAGTTGACAGCACGAAGCGTGCGTCCGTGGTGGGAGCGAGGTTCGCGGGTGTGGTCAATTGAACGGAGTACTTGGTCCATTGCCCACTAATTCCGGCGATGCTGGCGCTGGCGTAGACCGTGGCGCCGTCGCTGCTTTCGATGCTGGCGCGGACCGGCACCGCGCCTCCGGCCACTGCGCGCGCGTAGAAGCTGGCGCGGTAAGTGGTGCCGGGCTTGACGGGAATCCCCCAGTAGCCATCGTTGGCGACGCCCACGCGGCGGCCGGACGCCGCTCCGGTGGCGTCAAGCTTGAGTGCCGTCGTCAGTGCTGTTCCCGGAATTGGCGAATCCCGATCCAGCATCATCGTGGCCGCGCCGCCGCTGGCTTGCACCAGGGACCAGTGGACCGGCTGGTTTTCGTCGTCCCGGAAGGCCCGGTTCCGGATCAGCTCTGCGTACAGGCCGCCGTCGTAGGAATAGTTGATCTCCTCCGTCATCAAGCCGTAGAAGTGCGGGCTGATCGGTGTTCCCGCGACGGCGGTGTTGATCCTGACGACGGTCTCCGCGTGGGCGCCACAGGCCAGCAGGAACGCCGCGAGCGCAATGCCTTTCAGGACCGGTAAGCGGGAAGCTCGGGCAGCGGGGAGGCTTGGGAACAAGGTCTTTCCTTTCTTGATTGTTTGTCTCGTTGGCGGAACGATGCCGATCCTGTTGATACTGCCGCAACGTGATCCGCTTTTATATCGACGTAGCTTTTGCGGGCAGCCGCCTCGGTTCGCGCGCGCACGGCGCCGGCGGCATCATCGGGGCTGGTGGCCGTTGCTATGAGAAACGTCATGCGGCTCGCTTGGGCGACCCGGCCAGACACCATTGCGCCTGTCCTGCCGTTGCCAATCGCGAGAGCTTCCTTGAGTGTTCCACGTGTAAATGCACATGGGGTGACACGATGAACAAAAATCAAATTTCTGATCAGACTATCGGGGTCGAATAGACGAAGATTGGCGCGCAGTGACACCAAACCTTCGTACCTGATCCAATGACTGATCGCCGCCAATTCCTCGAGATTGCCGCTGCCGGCGTAGCGACGGTGCTGCTGCCGGCGCGGGCCGTGCAGGCAGCGGCGGCCGTATCGGCGTCGGCAGGTGGCAGCCCGGCCGACTATGCGCTGCGCGAGGGCGCCATTGTGACGCGCGCTGGGCGTGGCTTTATCGGTAACCGGCCGCTCTATGGAGGAAACGACGGTTCCTTCGTGCTGGCCGGCGACCTGCCGCTGGTGCGGCTGGGCCAGAACGCCTTCGTCCACGGTGCGTTGATGCTGGCGTTTGCGCGCCCCGGCCAAGCGGCGGCGTGGCTACACGAGCTGCAGGCGGAAGCCAGTTTTCGCGACGGCGTGGCTGGCTGGCTGGTCCGCAGCGAGCGATGGCCCGATCTGGAATTCTACCTGGACCTCGTGCCGACGATGGACGGCGCCGGCCTCGCGCTGCGTTTGCGGGTGAATGGCGCGCGTGCCGGCGATGAGCTGGTATGGGCCTATGGCGGCGTGTACAAGCCGGGCGGCCGCGCCGCCTGGAAGCTGGATGTGGTCGGGCATCCTGAGCTGCTGAAGCAAGGATTCCAGCCCGAGCGCTGCCGCGGGAATCACGCGTCCCTGGAAGCGGATTCGTTCCAGCTTGGGCTGGACCGCACGATCAGCGCCGGCCGCTGGAGTGTGCCAACGACCATGACAGTCGGCGACGCCTCGGCCCTGGCCGACCCGCGTTCGCTGGCAAGCGGCGCCGGCGGCGAATTGCCGCTGGTATGCGGCCGTATCGCGGGCGACCAGTTGCACGAAGCATTCTTCGCGGTGAAGGTGGCGGAGCAGCAAGGGAAGGGCGCCCCACCGGATCCCAAGGCGGCGTTCGAGAACGCGCTCGAACGGCGAGTGCAGGTGGCAGGCCGCTTTACCGTCTCCACGCCCGATCCCTACCTGAACGCGCTTGCACCGGTGGCGGCGCTGGCCGTCGATGGCCTGTGGCGTCCGCCGGTTTTCGTTCACGGCGCCATGCTATGGGATAAGCCGCTGCCCGGCTGGCGCACCTTGTACGGCGCCACCGCGCTTGGCTGGCATGAACGGGTAGGCGCGCAAGCCGCTCACTATCTGGCGCGCCAGGTCACTGTTTCGGACAAGACCAGCGCCAGAACCGATCCGTCGCGGCTGCACAGTGAACAGCATCCGGATTCGCGCCTGTACGGCCGCGGCCGGATCGTGCTCGACCAGGGCATCTACGATATGCAATCGCAGTTCTTCGACCAGCTGATCCATAGCTGGCGCGCGACCGGCGATGCCGCGTTCGAGGCTCGGTTGCGTCCCGCCCTCGAGCTGCATCTCGAATGGCTGCGCGAGTGCTTCGACCCTGACGGCGACGGTCTCTACGAAAGCTATATCAACAGCTGGCCCACCGATTCGGTCTGGTACAACGGCGGCGGCTCGGTCGAGGCGACGGTGTATGCCTGGCGCGGCCATGTCGCGGCGCGGGACATGGCCCGGCGCGCCGGCGACCTTGCTTCGGTGGCGCGGCATGAGGCCGTGCTGGAGCGCATCCGCGCCGGCTTTTTCGGCAAGCTGTGGAACGAGCGCAAGGGGCACCCGGGCGCCTTCGTGGAGCAGGGTGGCCATCAGCGCCGCCACGATGATCCCTGGCTTTACAGTATCTTCCTGGCGGTCGATGCCGATTCCCTGCTTTCGCCAGAGCAGGCCGTCCAGGCTTTGCATTACGCCGCATCAACCCTCGAAAACAAGCGCATGCCGCTGGGCGGCCGGACGGTGGTCACCTCGAACTGGGTGCCCGGCATCTGGTCAGTCCGCGAGAACTGGCCCGGCGATAACTATCACTTGGCATTGGCCAATTTCCAGGCAGGTCTGGCCGAAGACGGATGGGACATCCTGCGCGGCGCCTTCATGCAGGCCGGTTTCAACGGCAATGTGCCGGGCAACCTGGGCGGCCTGCAGGGCGGCACCGATTTTGGCGACTGCGTGCACATGTTCTGCCGCAGCGTGGTCGAAGGACTGTTCGGCTACCGGCCCGATTATCCGAATGGACGCGTGGTCATCGCTCCACAGTTTCCGGCCAGCTGGCCACAAGCGGAGATTCGCACCCCGGATTTCGCGCTGCGCTTTGTGCGCTCCAGCACCCGGCTTTCGCTTGACGTGGAGCTGGCCAGGCCGGCGCCCTTGACGCTGCGGCTGCCGGTGCGCGGCAAACCGAAAGCGGTACGCGCCGACGGACGTCACGTGAGTTTCCGGACTGTCCCGGGATTTGGCCACTCGATGCTCGAAATCGACTTGCCGGCGCGGGCAAAGGTGGCCGTCAGTGTCGACCTGGCGCTGCAGGGGACAACGGTCGCCGCAACTGTCGTGGCGGGAAATGTCGGCGAGCCGATCGCGCTCGACGCGAACGGCGCCTCCATCCTCGCGATCTCCGACCCAGAAGGCGCATTATCGAACGCCCGCGTTGACGGCAGGCGCGTGACGGCCTTGCTCGCCCCGAATCCCGGACCCCATACCGTATTCCTCGCGGTCGAAGAGGCTGACGCACCGCAATGGCGGGTGTTCCACCTTCGAATCGACGATCCGGCGGCCGAGCGTACGCGCCGCGCACAAACCTTGGCACGCATACCGCAAGTAGCGTCGTGGGCGACTGTCGGGCTGGCGAGCGCTGCCAATGGCGACATCCGGACCATCTTCAAGCAGCAATACCTGTCGCCGCGCCCCGCGACGGTTTCCCTGCGCATCGGTAGTGATGGCTATTCCCCGTGGACCTTCACCCACTGGAAGAGTGGCCCGCCCGAAATCAAGCTCGACAGGATCAACGCCCTGCGCAGCGGCCCCGGCCAGATCCGGACGCCGCAGGGCGTGCCGTTCGCTTGGAAGGACGCGCAAAATGTCGCGTTCACCTCACTGTGGGACAACTGGCCCAGCCAGGTCTCGGTCCCGGTCGACCGCAGCGGGGAAGCGGTGTTCCTGCTGATCGCCGGCTCGACCAATGTCATGCAGTGCCACATCGCGAACGCGGTCGTGCGCCTGGAATACGAGGATGGACGGGAAGACAGGCTGGAGCTGGTCCCGCCGGAAAACTACTGGAACCTGTGTCCGATCGTCGTCACCGGCCTGTCCGTCGAGCAGCATTCGCGCAGCGACTATACCGATCCGGCTGACGCATTCGTGGTGAAGAAACCATGGCCGGAGACTGTACAATTGGGCGAGAACTGCCGCGCGATGCTGCTCAATTGCCGCTTGCGGCCCGGAATCAAGCTGCGAAGGGTGATGCTGGAAACCTTGTCGCAGGAAGTGGTCGTGGGGCTGATGGGGGTATCGATCATGAACCCCGGGAGCGCGTGACGCTCCGCACACAAAAAAGGAGACCAGATGTCCGAACTCAAAGTACGAAGCTTCACCATCTCGCTCGATGGCTTCGGAGCGGGACCGAACCAGACCCTGGAAAACCCGATGGGGGAGCGTGGCGGCACGTTGCACCAGTGGTTCCGCGGCACCCGCACTTTCCAGACCATGATCGGCAACGCGGGCAAGGGAACGGACGGTGCGGACGAGGACTTCGCCGCGCGTGGTTTCGAGAATATCGGCGCATGGATCCTGGGCCGCAATATGTTCGGTCCTGTGCGTGGTCCGTGGCCTGACGACAGCTGGAAGGGCTGGTGGGGCGACGAACCGCCGTACCACGTGCCCGTGTACGTGCTGACTCACTATCCGCGCGAGCCGTTGGAAATGAAGGGCGGCACCACCTTCTATTTCGTCACCGACGGCATCCAGTCCGCCTACGACCAGGCGATGAAGGCCGCCAACGGCAAGGATGTGCGACTGGGCGGTGGCGTTGAAACGGTGCGCGAGTACCTGCGCGCCGGCCTGCTCGATGAGATGCACCTGGCGATCTCCCCTGTGTTGCTGGGTTCAGGCGAGAACCTGTTCGAAGGCCTGGACCTGGCAGCCATGGGATTCCGCTGCACCGAGCACGTTCCGACCGCGGCCGCTACCCACGTCGTGCTGCGTAAGGATTGATTCTCGGGCGGGTATAATCGGGGCCATGAACGACGCCCTGAAACCCGCCCCGGAGCCGACCCTGTCCGATGTCGCCGCGCTGGCGGGCGTGTCGCGCGCAATCGCGTCGCGCGCCCTGTCTGCGCAGCCGCGTCCCGTGTCCGCCGACAAGCGCGAGCGGGTGCTGCGTGCCGCCGAGCAGCTGGGCTTCCGTCCCAATCTGCTCGCGCGCGGGCTGGCCAACAAGACGGTCAACCTGGTCGCCATCCTCGTCAATCACATCCACGACCTGTCGGACCTCGACCTGTTCGACCTGCTGCTGGCGGAGATCCAGGCGATCGGCAAGCAGGTCATCTTCATCCGTGTCGGCGCGGGCGACCATGCCGAAGCCTTCCTGCGCGACGGGGTTGCGTATCACGTCGATGCGGCGCTGGTGTTTTCTGATTTTGCCGATGCCGCCACCGTGCGGCGCATGTTCCGCAACAACGCGGTGCTGATGCTGAATGGCCATCACGATCCGGGCGCGCCGTCAGTCACGATGGACGAGGACCAAGGGATTCGAGAGGCTGTGGCCGATGCCGCCGCCAAAGGTGTGCGGACGGCGCTGCTGCTGACAGGACGGACGATGTCGCTGGTGGAGAAGGCCCGTATCGCGTCCTATCGCGCGGCGCTGGCATCGCATGGCATCACGCTGCTGGCCGAACTGGCCGGGGATTATTCATACGCCAGCGGACGCGCGCTGGCGCAGCAGATCGACGTGGAAGCCACCGGCGCCGTGTTCTGTACCTCGGATGCGATGGCGATGGGCGTGCTGGATGCGCACCGCCGGCATTTTCCGGAGCACCGGCCAGCCCGCTTCCGGCTGTACGGCTTCGATAACATCTCGCTGACGCAGTTCGACGCCTATCCGATTTCATCCATCGGCGCGGACAAGCGCGACTACGTGGCGCAGATCGTGCGTATCCTGAACCAGCCCGCGGACCTGGCGCAGAACAGCGACCACGTGCTGGTCGCCACCCGCTTCGTTCCTCGGCTGACCGGCTAAAATTATTGCGGGGTCAACGCCGGCGGTGCAGCTTTACTACCCCACCACTTCTTGTAGTTGGCCGCGTAGGCGCCGGACTTGATGTAGTCCGAGACGAAACCGTTCACGAACTTCAGCAGCGCCGGATCGCCCTTGGCCATCGCGATGCCGATCGGCGTATTGCCGTACATCGTCGGCAGCGTCTCCAGCTGCTCATTCTTGCTGGCCAGGTAGTCGAGCAGCGACGAATCCTCGATGCCGGCGTCGGCGCGCTTCTGCTGCAGCAGCAGGACGCCATCCGGCGCGAAATTATCGGTGTAGACGAACACCGCCTGCGGCGCCGATTTCCTCAGGAAGGCGTCCGCGGTGGTGCCGCGGCCGACCACCACACGCTTGCCGTTCAGGTCCGCCAGCGTCTTGATGTACGCGCTCTTTTGCGCGATCACGCGCAGGCCGGCTACGTTGTAAGGGATCGAAAAATCCACCACGCGCGCGCGCTGCGGCGTGATCGAGACGTTCGCCACCACCAGGTCGAGCTGCTTCGACATCAGCATCGAGATGCGCGCATCGCTGGAGACATCCGAAAAGCGCGCCGGCACGCCAAGCTTCGCAGCGAGCTGTTTGGCGACGTCGACGTCATAGCCGACCGGTTCATTGCTGGCGTTGCGAAAGCCGACCGGCTCGCCGCCCAGCGAGACACCGATGCGCACGTAGCCGCGCGCCTTGATGTCCTCGATGCGTCCGGCCAGCGCCGACGTCGCAACCAACATCAAGGCCGCCGCGGCGGCGTAGCGTTTCAGGCGATGCTGCATGATCTGTCCTTTCAAGATTGGATGGCGGAGGCGACGCGCAATTCCGGCGCGGCCATGCGCTCGTCCCAGTACCAGTAGCGGATCTCTTCGTCGCAGCGGTAGTTGACGACCTGGTGATTGCCTTTGGCGTCCATCGCGTGGATGACGACACCGGCCAGGAATCCGGTCTTCAGCTCCGACAATTCGTCCACCGCCAGCTTGATGGCGTCCTGCAGAGTATAGCCAAGCCGCAGCGCGAGCACGATGCTGCGCGAGGTCCCGCAGCGCATGGTCATTTCGCCGGTGTGGGTGCAGGCCGCGGCGCCGTAGCGGCTGTCCGCGTAGAAGCCGGCGCCCGGAATCGGCGAGTCACCCAGCCGGCCCGGATACTTCCACGCCCAGCCGGATGTCGACGTGACCACGCCGATGTTATCGCCCGCGTCGCGGCCCAGGAAGACCGTGGTGTCGCGCACGCGTTCGGGGTCGGTGATGGTGTTGCTGAGCGGGGCCAGCGCGATATCGGGAAAAGCTGCCAGCTGCTCCGGCGACATCTCCTTCTGCAGCCGTTCCCACCACACGCGCTTGCTGTCCGGGTGCAGCACCTCATCGATTGCGAATCCACGCTCAGTGGCGAAGCGACGCGCGCCGGCGCCAGTCAACATCACGTGTGGCAGGTGCTTCATCACCTCGTGCGCCAGTGCGGAGACGGGCAGGGTGCCCGGCACTGCGCCGACTGCGCCGACGTCGCGCGTCGTGCCGTCCATGACGCCGGCGTCGAACTCCATGTCGCCCAGCATATTGGGCCAGCCGCCGTAGCCGACGCTGCGCACCTTCGCCTCGCGTTCGACCTTGGCGATGCCGCTGACGAGGGACTCGATACTGGCGCCGCCTTGCTTCAGCAGCTCGACGCTGGTCTCAAAGCCGGGCCAGGCCTCGGCGTTCGCAAGCAGCATTCTCATGACTTACTCATTTTTGAAAGGAATTGGGCGATGCGCGGCTGCGCCAGGCCACCGTCCGCGGCGAAGAACTGCGCGGTTGGCAGGTCGGCCAGCAGCCGGCCCTGGTCGAGGAACACGATGCGATCGGAGATCTGGCGGGCGAATTCGATTTCGTGTGTGACGAACAGCATCGTGGTGCCGTTCTCCGCGAGCTTGGCGAGGATGGCCAGCACCTCGGCCGTCATCTCGGGATCGAGCGCGCTGGTCACTTCGTCCAGCAGCAGGTAGCGCGGCTTCATCGCGAGCGCGCGGCAGATGCCGACACGCTGGCGCTGTCCGCCGGAGAGCTGCGCGGGATAGGCGTCCACGCGGCCGGCCAGTCCCACGGAAGCCAGCAGTTCGCGCGCCTCGTCTTCGGCCTGGCGGCGCGGCACCTTCAGCACTTCGATCGGCGCCAGCGCGATGTTCTGCAGCGCCGTCATGTGCGGATACAGATTAAACAGCTGGAACACGGTGCCGCAGCACCGGCGCGCAAGCTGCAGCTGCTTCGGGTTGTCCACGCGGTTGCCGTCGACGGAAATCGTTCCGCCATCGAGCTTTTCGAGGCCGTTGATGCAGCGGATCAGGGTCGACTTGCCGGAGCCGCTGGCCCCGAGGATCGACACTACTTCGCCCGGCGCGATGCGCAGGTCTACACCATCGAGCACCGTGTGCTTGCCGAAGCGTTTGGCCACGCCTTCGATCTGAATCATTCTACAAACCCTTCCATTGACTATGGGCGCGCAAGCGGGTCTCGGCGCGGGCGCAGGCCCGGGCGATCAGCCTGGCCATCAGGTAGTACAGCAGGCCGATCACGGTCCACACGATGAAGGGCTTGAGCGTGCGCAGGTTCAGGATGGCGCCGACCTTGGTCAGGTCGGCCACGCCGATTACCGAGATCAGCGAGGTCACCTGCAGCTGGTTCACCAGCAGCCCGGCCAGCGGTCCGAGGCCGAACGCTGCAGCCTGTGGCGCCACGATGCGGCGCAGCGTTTGCCAGCGGCTCAAGCCGAATACGCGCGCCGCTTCCAGTTGATCGCGGCCCACCGATTCGATGGCGGACACCGCGATCACGTAGATGAAAGCTGCCGTATTGCCGGACAGCGTGATGAGGGCGGCCTGCACCGGCGTGAGGTCGGTCTCGAGCAGCACGGGCAAGCCGAAGAAGACGAGGAACAGCTGCACCAGCACGGGCGAATTCTTCAGCAGCTCGGTCACCGCGGCGGCCAATGGCGCCAGCACCGGCGTGCGGTAGTAGCGCAGCATCGCCCAGGCCAGGCCGATGACCAGGCCGATGGCGGTGGTGGCGGCGAACAGGGCGACGGAGACGCCCAGTCCCTGCAGCAGCAGGATCAGGTCATGCGGCGTGAAATCGGTGTAGCGCATCAGCCGTGATCCCGGTTCAGGCGCCGGTGCAGCGCGCCGGCAGACAGCGACACCAGCCAGGTCAGGACGGCATACAGGACCAGGAGCAGGGCGTACACCTCGAAGGGTTGGAAGGTGTCCGCCGCGATGATCTTGGCGCTGCCGGTCAGCTCATTGAGCGTGATCGCCGACAGGATGGACGAGGTCAGGATCAGGTTGACGAACACCGATCCCAGCGGACGCACGGAACTGCGCAGCGCGATCGGCAGCACGATGCGACGATAGAGCGCGAAGCGCGACAGGCCGCTGACCTGCGCCGCCTCCAGCACGCCCGGTTCCACCGCCAGGATGCCGGAGCGGATCACATCGGAAGTGAAGGCGCCGCCGGCCAGCGACAGCGCCAGCACGCCGGTGCTGAAGGCGTCGAGCTCGACGCCGATTTCCGGCAACCCGTAGAACAGGAAGAACAGCTGGACGATGAAAGGCACGTTGCGGAAGATGTCGACGTAGACCTCGGCCACCCGCCGTGCCAGCGGCGATGCGGCGGTGCGCATCAGGGCTGCGATGATGCCCAACACGAGGCCGCCGGCCAAGGCCAGCGCGCAGGCGAGGGCGGTCAGGCGGGCGCCGGCAGCCAGGTCGCCGAGATAGGGCGCAAGAAGGGTCAGGTCGAACGACAAACAGTGTGCTCCCGCTGGAAAGTGAAACCGGTTTCACTCGAATCTCGGCGAGTGTCCCACAAGCGGCCGGGAATTTCAAGAGGAGGGTTGGGTCAGGCCAGGAGCGCAGACTTCAATGCGGCGACTTTTTCGCTGCTTGTCTGGCGGCGGGCGCCGGAATCGAAGCCGAAAGCCAGAACCTGCGGCGACGCTGAAGGCAGCGCATCCGAGCATGATGCGTGGACGTCGGTCAGTGGCAGTTGCGCGCGCAGCACGCGCACATTGTCCGCGTTGATGCCTGCGCCGGGCATGATGGTGATGCGTCCGGCGGCGGCGGCGAAGCAGCGCTGCAGGCCGTCAATGCCTCGCGGCGCGCTCTTGGCGCCGCCGGAGGTCAGGATGCGCTCGAAACCCATAGCGACGGCCAGTTTCGTCGCTTCGGCCAGATCCGGGCACAGGTCAATGGCCCGGTGCAGTGTCCAGCGCAGCCCGTGATCGGCAGCGCGGCCGACCAGGCGTTCCAGCGTGCGCCAGTCCAGCTGGCCGTCCCGCAGCGAGGCGCCAAGCACCACGCCTTGCAGGCCGGCGGCGCCGACCGCGTCGATCTCGGCCAGCATCAGCTGGGTTTCAGCGTCGTCGAAGCAGAAGTCGCCGCCGCGCGGGCGAATCATTGCCACCACCGGCACCGGGCTGGCCGAAGCCGCGTGCAACAGGCCGGTGGTCGGCGTCAGGCCACCGATTTCCAGCGCGCTGCATAGTTCGATGCGATCGGCGCCGCCGGCAAATGCGGCGGCCAGCCCGTGCACGTTGTCGACGCAGACTTCTAGCGTGATCTTCTTATCCATGCGTGATTCCCAGTTTCTCAAGTCCCAGCCAGGCCGCGCCGATCAGTCCCGGTTCCGTGCCGGCCTGGCCGGGCACGATGATCGGAGCATCGGTCTTGCGCAGGATGGCGGCGCGAACCGCCTCGTCAAGCCGCGCAATCAACGGAGCGCTGTTGGCCAGACCGCCGCCGACCGGCAGGATCGAGGCGCCGATGGTATTGACCAGCATGGCCAGCGGGCCGCTGAGCAGATCGATGAAACACGCGATGGTGCGTTCGGCATCGGCATCGCCGGCCTGCCAGGCTGCGATGATCTCGCGGCTGTCCTTTTGCGTTTCGTTTAACGCGACGTGCAGGCGTTCGAGACCTCGCGCGCCGCCGACCGTGTCCAGGCAGCCGGCTTGGCCGCAGCCGCACTGGAAGCGCGGGATGGCCTGCGGCGGCGTGCCGGCAAACTGCGCGGCGACCGGGCCATGGCCCCATTCGCCGGCGAAGCCGCCCGGGCCGCCGATCAGCCGTCCGCCGATCACGAGGCCACCGCCGACGCCGGTGCCCAGGATCAGGCCGAACACGTTGGTGTGGCCGCGTCCGGCGCCGGCCTGGGCTTCGGCAAGGGCGAAGCTGTCGGCGTCGTTGATGATCCACACGGGCAGGCCGAAAGCGGAGCTCAAGTCGCTGGCCAGCGCGCGGCCATCGATGCACGGGATGTTGGCGCATTTGATGCGGCCGTCCGCTGGGTCGACAACGCCGGCGATCGAGATGGCGACGCCGCGCGACGGGCCGCCGGAATCGATCAGCGCTTGCATTGAATGAGTAAAAGCGGCGAAGTCGTGGGTAGGCGTTGGCACCCGGTGCAGCTCGCCGATCCGGCCTCCAGCCGTCGCCACGGCGCATTTGATGGCGCTGCCGCCGATATCGAAACAGGTAATCATGGCGCGCATCATAAAGGCGAAAGCTGTTTTGATGCCAGACGTCGATTCGCATAATTTGTATTATGTCAAATTAGAAATGAAGGGCCGCTGCCCTTGCGAGGCCGGAAAACGCTTTAATGCATGAGGCGCGCGCCAATTAAGCGATGATCGGTGTAGCGTCCTGAAAACGCTGTCGTTAAAAAAGCTCCGCAGTTCCCTCAAAACCCTGATGAGACGAGGTTGATCATGACTGACAAAAAAGCAGAAAGTATCGTCCAGGACTTCGGTTCGCTGGCACCTGTCCGCATCGGTCTAAGTGCCGAGGTCCGTGCAAAGAGCGTGCGCGCCCTGAATCGTCTGCTGGCCCATACCATGGCCATGCGCGACTCGTACAAGAAAGCCCACTGGCAAACCGCCGGCGCTACCTTCTACGAGCTTCATCTACTCTTTGACAAGCACTACGGCGAGCAAGCGGCGCTGATGGATTCGATCGCGGAACGCATCCAGACCTTGGGCGGCGTGACCATTGCGCTTCCAGGTGATGTGGTCAGCGAATCGTCGATCGCCCGTGCTCCGCGCGGACGCGAATCGGCGCGCGCCCAATTGGATCGCCTCGCCAATGGCCACGAGACTGTCCTGCTGGACGCCCGCCCGCTGGCGCGTGAAGCCAGCGATGCCGGCGATGACGGTACGAACGACCTGATCGTCAGCGAAGTCGTCCGCACCAATGAGCTGCAATGCTGGTTCATCGTCCAGCATTTGTCGCGCCACTCGGAGCTTGGAGACCTTCCGTCAGCCGATCCTTCGGCCTGATATCGCCGCAGGGGCATGCCGCCACAGAGCGGCAGCCCCTCGTTTGATCATTGCGAATTAAAGCTTCTGAAAATAGCGCTGATCGATGTAGCACCAGCCCCACGTTTCACCAGGCTCGATTGAACGGATGATCGGGTGCTTGGTCTCATGAAAATGCTGGCGCGCGTGCTTGTTTTTTGAATCGTCACAGCACCCGACATGGCCGCACGTAAGGCACAAACGCAGATGAACCCAGGTGTCGCCCATACGCAAGCATTCCTCACAACCCGTCGAATTGGGAGTGTGGGTCAAAATCTGGTCCAGATGTGTGCAAGTGGCTGACATTTGCTCCTCCGGTTTTATGGCAAGCGCTTAGGAACCAGTACATTCCCTTGCAACGCAAATGTCAAGACGGTGCCTTGCAGCTGACAGGCCGGCCTCCAGCGAGTTCGTTCAGATAGAGTTCAAGATGGCTGTATCCGGTCCTCTTATCAATGGCCGGACCATCGGAAGCGTCGTGCGGATCCAGGCCATGGCTGCGTTCCCAGTCGTCAGGAATCCCGTCGCCATCCGTGTCCTTGGGCGCAATGCCTTTGATCTGCGCGGGTAATCCACCGACCTCGGTCTCATCCTTGATGAATTTACCGGCCGCGCCGAAACTGAGCAATTCGTCGATCAGGTGCTGGTCGACGGCATCCCGGCACATATTGTGGCCTGCATTCGCGGCGACCAGTTGGACGAGATCCGCTGTTGACTCGACGTGCACCGCGATGTCGGGCTTCAAGGTCGGCTGCGCGATCACATGCGCGCCCGCGCGATCGAATTCGTCGGCAACGACCGGCCGGCCATCGAGTTTGCCATTCCGCTCGCCATCGTAGAAATTTCCCTGCGCGTAGATATGGTCGGTCTTAGCGAACTGGCCGATGAAATTCTGATTGGACTCCGGCCCGGCAATGAAGTAATTGCCGATAAGGTCAGCATAATGATCGCTGGCGCTATGGCCGCCGACGTAGCCGGTCACGCCCCAGTTATACACCACGTTGTTGACGTACTGGATATGGCCTTTGCCTTTGGGGTTGCGGCTCTTGTTGTCGATCCAGAGGTTGTGGCTGAGCGTGAGATAGTCGCTCTCGCACAGGCAGCCGAAGCGCTGCGGCACAATCCCCTGCCCTATGATCGAATTCTGGATCGTGGAATAGGTATTGCCGTTGGTCTGGATGTTGTCCCAGCGTCCCCATTCGATAGACACGTGATCGACCATCACCTTGCTGGCATTGGCCAGGGCGAGCGAACTGCTTCCCTTCGATTCCGCAATACCTCCGCGAAAGCGCATGTATCGGATGATGATGTTGTGCGCGTCCGTCATCGAGACCTTCGCGTCGGCGATGGTAATCCCGCTGCCGGGCGCCGTCTGGCCGGCGATGGTCAGGTCGCTCGCCAGCCGGAGATTCGATTTGAGGTGGATGACGCCCGCGGTGTTGAATACGACGGTGGCGCCATCGTGGCTAACGGCCTGGCGGAACGAACCTGGTCCATCATCATCCAGGTTCGTCACCACGACAGCGGGTTTGCCACGTCCGCCGCTGGCCAGCGCGCCGAAGCCTTCCGCGCCGGGAAAAGCCACGGTTTGTGCGAATGTAGGTCCGTGCGCGGCGCACAGGAGAGCAATAAGCAGGCAGCGCGAGTGTGCATACAACTTCAAGATCGATTTCCTCCAAAGGATAAGATGAGCGCCGGCTCTTCGTCCGGCATCGCCCTATTGATTAGGACGAGCCGGATCGATCCTTCCTCAGGATTTTTCGATCAAACCGCAGCGTGTTTCAATAAGCCGCAGTGAATCGGCTACGCGAATGCTGTTCCTGCTCGGCCTCGTTCAACATGGCGACCGCATAGTCCTCCACCGAGATCCGGCTTTCACCTTTCGCATCCACCAGCATCTGGTCCCGGCCAAGGCGGAATTTTCCGGTGCGTTCGCCAGGCACCAGGTAAGCCGCCGGGCTGAGCATGCTCCAGTTGAGCTCTTGTTCCTGACGCAGCAGGTTCAGCGCCTCGCGCGCACCGAGCGCGCTCTGTTTCCATTCAGCCGGGAATTCCGGCGTGTCGACGGCTTGCACGCCGGGCGCCACTTCCAGGCTGCCCGCGCCGCCCACCACCAGCAAACGTTTTACGTGTGCCTGCTTTGCGGCGGCGATGATGGACTTGATGCCCCGCACGTAGTAGTCATACGTCTGATCGCCTTGGGCATGACCACTGAAGGCGGTGATGACGACGTCCTGGCCCTGGAGCTGTGACGCCAACGCAGCGGTGTCGAGCACATCGGTTTTTTCAGCACGCGCTGTCGAGCCGGCGGGAATGCGTTCCGGGCGCGAAACGAGCGCGGTCACTTCGTGTTTGCGGGCCAGTGCTTCCGCCAGCAGTTTCGAGCCCACATAGCCGGTGGCGCCGATGATTGCGATTTTCATGTCAATTCCTTGGTGAGTGGAGATGCACCATTCTGACCTGTCCGGTTATTGCGATAAATGGTAGAGTCCGCAAATGATTAATTCGAATTTCCAATCAATCGATGGCAATTCCCGGCCACATCAATCTCAATGACCTGCTGGTCTTCAGTGCAGTGGCGGACATGGGCGGCTTTACCGCGGCTGCCGAGCGGCTGAACGTCGCGCCGGCCAAAGTGAGTCTGGAAATTGCGCGGCTGGAGGCACAACTTGGTGTCGCCCTGTTCTCGCGCACCACCCGCAAAGTGGCGCTGACGGAGGCGGGTGAATCCTTGCACCAGCAGTCCAAGCCGCTGCTTGAACAACTCCAGGCCGCCGTCGACGGACTTCATGTGAGCCCGGACCAGTTGACCGGCACCTTGCGCGTGACCGCCCCGGTGGACCACGCGGTCCAGATGCTGGCCCCCGCCCTCGCCCGTTTCGCCGTCTTGCACCCGAAATTGCAGATCGACCTGCGCACCAGCGACCGTATCTCGGACCTGGTGGCGGAGGGCATCGATGTCGCAATCCGCATGGGCTGGCTGCGCGATTCATCCCAACGCGCCGTGAAGCTCGGGGAATTCCAGCAATACCTGGTGGCGTCGCCGGACTATCTGCGGCGCGCCGGCACACCGCAATCTCCGCTGGATCTTGCCAGCCACGACTGGGTCGCGCTGACCTTGCTGCGCACGCCCCTGACCTGGACCTTCAGCTCGAACGAGGGCGAGGAGCGAACGGTGCACCTCAAGGCGCGCATGAAGGCCGACTCGGCGTCCTCGCTACGCGCGCTGGTCCTGCATGGCGCGGGACTCACCGTGCTGGACCAGTTCAGCAGCGCGCCCGAGCTGGCCGCAGGCCGCCTGGTGCGGCTGCTTCCCGACTGGCAAGCGGCCACGGGCGGGCTGTATGCCGTGTTCCCGCCGGGCCGTCATGTGGCGCCGAAAGCACGCGCCTTCGTCCGCTTCTACCAAGAATTTCTGGCTCAGCAGCAGTCTGCCTAGTCTGATCTTCCGCCAATGCCTGCGCACTTTAATTGAACTGTCATGATGGGTTCATGTTCTTTTGCTTACACTAGCTCTGCAAGCTTAACAGCGGAGACCGTTTGACCTCCTCCCGCAGGGATTAGCGAGACGCCGGCTGCCGGTCTTTCTCCCATACTCGATGGAGGAATTCATGCGCTTCGTTTCCCACCGCGTCTTGTTTCTGGCGGCCTGTGCCGCATCCCTGCTACCCTTCACCGCCCACGCCACCAGCGATAACGCCGCGATGGCCGGCGCTGAAGTCTCCGCAGCCATTACCCACGACCATTTGCCCAGCCTGCGTGGGCTGATGCCCAAGCCGGACGACTTTAGCGGCAGCAAGCATGTCAAGGAATGGAAGAAGATTCCCCTGATCGACGCTCCAGGCTTCGTGCAGGATGCGGTGGCGCAGACCGCACCGGTGACGGGCGGCGCATCGACGATCGCCGGCCTGGGATTCGACGGCGTGGGCAACGGCTTCACCGGCCCGCAAGGCACCTATACCGTCGATTCGGCCCCGCCGGACACCAACGGCGCCGTCGGCGCAACCCAGTACGTACAGTGGGTCAACGAAGCCTTCGCCGTGTTCGACAAGACGACCGGCAAGGTGGTGTATGGCCCGGTTGCCGGCAACACGCTGTGGACCGGCTTCGGCGGCCCCTGCGAGACGCACAATGACGGCGACCCGATCGTGAAGTACGACCGCATCGCCAACCGCTGGGTGATGACGCAGTTCGCGTTGCCGTCGGGCGGCCCCTATTATCAATGCGTCGCGGTCTCGCAGACCTCGGACGCGACCGGCGCCTGGAATCGCTACGCCTTCCAATACACCAACTTCCCGGATTATCCGAAAGCCGGCGTCTGGCCCGACGCCTACTACGTCACGTTCAACATGTTCAAAGGAAACTCGTTCGCGGGTGCGCGCCTGTGCGCCTACGACCGCAACAGCATGCTGAACGGCGCCCCGGCAACCCAGCAGTGCTTCCAGCTGTCGACCAGCTACGGCGGCGTGCTCCCGGCCGATCTCGATGGGGCCACGTTGCCGTCGGCGGGCTCTCCCAACTACATGCTGAGCAAAGGCAGCTCCTCGCTGAACTTCTGGAAGATGCACGTTGACTGGGCGAACCCGGCCAATTCCACCTTGAGTGCGGCGGCCTCGGTCCCGGTCGCGGCCTTCAATGCCGCTTGCGGCGGCGGCTCTTGCGTTCCGCAGGCCGGCACGTCCGAGCAACTGGACTCGCTGGCCGACCGCCTGATGTATCGCCTGGCCTACCGCAATTTCGGGACCTACGAGTCGCTGGTGGTCAACCATTCGGTCGCCGTCGGCGCCTCGCGCAAGAATACCTACGCCGCCGTGCGCTGGTATGAGCTGCGCAACCTGTCGGCCAACACGCCGACCGTGTACCAGCAATCCACGTTTGCGCCGGACTCGACGTTCCGCTGGATGGGCAGCATCGCGATGGACAAGATGGGCAATATCGCGCTCGGCTACAGCACCTCGAGCTCGTCGCTGCACCCGGGTATCCGCTTTGCCACGCGCCTGAAGACCGATCAGCTCAATACGCTGTCGAACGAGACCGTGATGCTTCAGGGGACTGGTTCACAGCTGAACAACCTGAACCGTTGGGGCGATTACTCGGCCATGGCGCTCGACCCGGTCGATGACTGCACGTTCTGGTACACCAATGAATACCTGCAAGCGAACGGGACCTTCAACTGGAGCACGCGAATCGCATCGTTCAAGATTGCTGGTTGCCAGTAGTTGACGTCTGCTTGCCGTCCGCGGTGCCCGCCCTCCCGGCACCGCCCCCCTTTCCGGGATTTCGCCGCGGCCCCTGCGGCCTGCCACACGGCTGAGGTAGAATCACCGCCTGCTCTCGCGTCGTGTGGCGCAATTTTTCTGGAACAAGTAGACTTCCCCCACGAGTCTGCGGATGCCAGCCGGGGTTTGTCATGCTTTCGACCGAACAGACGTTAGCGCGCCGACGATGGAGTCTTGCGTCCGCCTACGCGATCACCGTGGTGGTGATTATCGCCAGCGGCGTCATCGCCCTGCTCAACGCCCGCACGCAGGAACAGACCGCCCACGCCGTAATGCGTGCCAACCAAGTGCTGGCGCGCCTGACTGAAATCGAAACCAGCATGGCCGATGCGGAAACCGCCGAGCGCGGCTACCTGCTGACCGGCGACGACTCCTTTCTCGAACCCTACCATGCAGCAACCGGCAGCGGCCCGGTGGCCTACATCCGGCGTCCCTCGATCGACAAGCTGCTGGCGGATACCCATGCCCTGCCGCCCGCCACCCCGGCCGAGGCCGAAATGCTGCAGCGGGTCGAGACCCTTGCCCACGCCAAGCTCGACGATATGGCGGCGACGATCGAGCTGCGCCGCTTCGGCCACCTGGACGAGGCCGTGTCCACGATGCGCGAAGACCGCGGCAAGCGCATCATGGACGCTCTGCGGATCGCCTTGACCAATTTGCGCGCCGAGGAGCGCCGCCAGCTCAATGCAAGCGAGCAAAAGCACCAGAAAGCGGCACGCCAGGCGCTGTGGTCGAACACGCTGGCTTGCTGCCTCGCGCTGATCACGCTCGCAGTGTTGTTCGCGACCTCACGCCGGGCCCAGAACGCCCTGGTGCGCCAGCATGAAGCGTTTGAAATGCTGGCCGATAACATCAGTCAGCACGCCTGGACCCTCTCGCCGGAAGGCAAGTTCCAGTGGTTCAATCGCCGCTGGTACCAGTACACCGGGCTGGACCGCGCAAGCGATCTCGGCGAACAGTGGCGGACCGCAAACAGCCATCCGTCCCATCACGAGCGGGTCGAGGCCGGCCTGCGCCATGCGGTCGAGACCGGTTCGCCGTGGGAAGATATTTTCCCCTTGCGGGCGGCCGACGGCAGTTTCCAGTGGTTCCTCGTCCGCGCCCTGCCGATCCTCGATGCGGAGGGCAAGGTGCGGCACTGGTTCGGCACCGATACCAATATCGACAAGCGCCTGCGACTTGAGCAGGAGCTGAAGGAAGGCAATCGCCGCAAGGACGAATTCATCGCCACGCTGGCGCACGAGTTGCGCAATCCGCTCGCCCCGATCCAGGCCGGCCTCGAACTGATGAAGCTGAATCCGGCGTTTCCGCCGCCGCTGGTGCGCACGCGCGACATCATGAGCCGCCAGCTGGCGCACCTGGTGCGGCTGATCGACGACCTGCTGGACGTGTCGCGCATCAGTTCGGGCAAGCTCGACCTGCAGCTGGCCGCCGTGCCCCTGCGCGACGTCATCGAAAGCGCGCTCGAGACCAGCCGCCCGCACATCGAGGCCTCCGGGCACCGCCTGGACGTGTCGTTGCCGGCCGAGCCGCTGCTGGTCAATGGCGACCTGGTCCGGCTGGCACAGGTGGTCGGCAACCTCCTGAACAATGGGGCGAAGTACACGCCGGACGGTGGCGCCGTGGGTATCTCGGCCCAGCGTGAAGACAAGGAGGCAGTGATTCGGGTCAGCGACAACGGGATCGGCATCGACCGCGAGATGCTGCCGCACATCTTCGACCTGTTCTCGCAGGCGCCGACCGCACGCGACCGCCGCAAGGGCGGCATCGGCGTGGGCTTGTCGATCGCGCGGCAACTGGTCCAGATGCATGGCGGCAGCTTGTCCGCCGAGAGTCCCGGCATTGGATACGGCAGCACCTTCACGATCCGCCTGCCGCTGGTGGACTGGGACGGCGGAGCGGGGCCACAGGAGGACATGGCTACCCCACTGGCGGATGTGAAGCGGGTGCTGATCCTGGACGACAACGAGGACGCCGCCCTGACCCTCGGCACATTGCTGGAGATGGCGGGCCACACGGTGGCGCTTGCGCACACCGGACGCGAGGCGATCGAACTGGCCACCCGCATGAGCCCTGACATCGCCTTCCTGGACATCGGCCTCCCCGACATGAGCGGCTACGACGTCGCGCGCGCCCTCCGCGCCAATCCCGCGCTGGACAATCTCCGGCTGGTCGCCTTGACCGGCTGGGGCGCGCCGCGTGACCGCGAGCAAGGCCGTGAAGCGGGCTTCGAGCATCACCTGACCAAGCCGGTGACGCTCGGGGCGATCGGTGCGATCCTGCCGGATCTTGCGTTGCCGGAACGGCAGGACCGGGTCTGAAGCGCGAAGCGGCGCACCTGTATGCTGGCCGGCAAGGCCGCGCCATCGAATCGGATTTCCTGCCAAGATGAATGGGGCACCGGCACCGCTGCCACGCGCGCAGGGCCAGTCGATTCGATCAGACAGGAGCGCTACGATGAGCATGACCGTCAAGAACACAACACCCGATACGCCGATGGTCACCCTGTTCGGCGAACTGCGCGACGGCAGCTTTGTCGCCAAGATCATGCGCGAAGATGCCGTGCCCTATGGCCACCGCTGGAGCGACGAAATCGACCAGGCGATGGTCTATATCGTGCCCAACGACGAACAACTGCACGCCATCCTTGCGGCGCTGAATGAACGTCGCTTGCCTTTCGGTGAGCTGCAGAATTACGGTTCCTCCGCCGGCGGCACTTCGGAGCTGCCCGTGTGATGGCGCGCCCAGTGGCGCAGGACGGAGACGTAGAGGCAAACGTTCACCAGCAGGACGAATGCTGCCAGCAGGTGCTGCGTGTTACGGGTCAGCCATTCAGGATAAATCGCGGCGAGCAGGTAATGTTCGACGAACCCTTCACTGTATCCAGCCTCGCCGCCGCGGATGCGCAGCCAGTTCTCGAGGTAAGTCAGCGGGCACGCGATGCCGCCCGCCTCGACCCAGAATCCCCACACGGCAGCCGGCAGGTGCACGGCGATCACCCAGCGCCGGCGCAAGGCCAGCACCGCACCGGCGACGACAAACACCATGAAACCAAAGTGAAGCAGCAGCACTCCCGCCGCTGCAATGCGGTATTCCATGTCTGGCTGGCGAAATGGAAAACACCAGTCTATCAGTGTGGCGCTGGCGAATGTGCTGGCGGTGTCCTCGCCAGCGGTGCGCACACGACTGAGCGGGATCAAGGGCGCCGCGTCTCGGCACTCTATTGTCGTAGCCTCGATCGGCGAGACGCGCCAGAGGCTGCACACAGAGGAGAACGAACATGCTGGCCGTAATCAGCACTTTGCGGACTTTGGCGTCCGCGTTTTTTCTTGTCGGGCTCGCCGGCGTTGGGGCTCCGGCCTTGGCGCAATCCGACAGCAAGCCTGCACATGCCGCCGGCGGCAGCAATGCAGCAACAGCGCAAAAGCACGTGAGCGAGGCCGCCGGCGTGGTGCGCCGCATGACCAGTGATCCCGGTCTCAGCCAGGAGCTGGCGCAGGCGAAAGGCGTCTATATCCTCCCGCGGTACGGGCGTGCCGCGCTGGGGCTCGGTGCTTCCGGTGGCGCGGGCGTATTCCTCGCTCACTTGCCCGACGGGTCATGGAGCCAACCGGCATTCTTCAACACGGGCGGAATCAGCATCGGCCTGCAAGCCGGCGCGGAAGGTGGTCCGATCACGCTCATCATGCGCAATGACAAGGCCGTCAGTGCCTTCCGTGAAAAGAACAGTTTCAACTTGAGTGCGGATCTCGGCATCACGGTCGTCAAGTGGAGTCGTGAGGCGGCCGGACAGGCTGGCATGAGCGATGTGATCGCGTGGAGCGGCTCCGAAGGACTGTTCGGCAATGTGGCCACGCTTGCGATCAACGATGTGCACTTCAACCAGAAGGCCACGCAGGCCTACTACGGCAAGGCCGCAACGGCGCAGGACGTCTTGTCGGGCAAGGTCAGCAATCCGCAGTCGGACGCCTTGAGGCAGGCGCTGTCCAGCGCGGGCGCTTACAAGCCCTAGCGTACTGCGCCGGCCGCCACGTTCCAGCCGAAAACTGCCCGTCAGTGGGCGGTTGCTGAGGTGACGCGGGCGCGTTGGCCGCCCGGGCCGCTCATCTTGCGGCATTCGGCGGCGCAACGCCGGCATGCTGCCGCGCAGTCCTGGCAGTGCTGCATTGAATGTTTTGCGCATTCGTCGGCGCACATGTCGCAGACCTCAGCGCAGGCATTGCAAATTGCTTCAGCGGCTTCGCTGCTGCGCGTCATCGCGCCCACCGCCAGTCGGCATAATTGTGCGCAGTCGATATCGAGACCGATGCAACGGGTCATCGCCTTGACGTCATCCTCGCGCAGGCAGGCCGCGACGCAGGTGTCGCAAGCTTCCGCGCAATCGGTGCAGGCTTCGATACAGGACGCGTACGGGTTGTCATTCATGGGATCTCCGCTTTCTGAATTTGTCTTCGATGGGAACACGGGCGAACGCGCAACGGGCGCCACTATGCGTTATGACGCCGGGCGAACGCCGCAGCCGGATTGGTGGCGCTGAGCTTGCTTCGATGGTCCGGCGGGAACCTGGTCCGGGTACGGCATGGAAGGCGGCACCACCGCAGCCACCGGCACTTCCCCGAATGCGGCCTCGGTCTGGCGGGACGGCGGCGGGTTGGTGCTGGCGGCGCGCCCCGTTTCGCAAGAGCAGTCGTCAGCGCATGATTTGCGCGGCTTGGCCGGGACGCAACGCGGGCGCGTCACGCGGACGCGCGGCATGCCGCGACCACTTGATCCTTGAGCCGAATGGGGCCGGGCGTCAGGAGCTGCCAGCACCTGGCCTGCCGGGCAGGCGTTCTCGGAGGCGTGCGCTGGAAGTGCCAGTGCCATCGTGGCGGCCAGCACAGCACAAGGTAATAAGAGATGAGTCATGCCCTGACCGTAGCACAGGAGCAGATGCACAGGCCACACGATTCAGGCGGATTTCGCACCTGCTGGACAAGGGACATCGTCCTACGCGCGCATGCATCGCGCGCCGACTGCCGGGACCGGCCAGCCGGGCGCATAATGGGCCTCGTCAACGCGCGGGAGGGATCATGAAATCAGATCAAGGCGAAGGCAGCACCGGAAATTCCCCACACAGCTCTGCCAGCACGACGAGTAGCGTCGGACACCGCACCAGCGGCGAGGCCGGATCGACGCTGACCCATGAGTCGATGGCCGAGACAGGTGGCAGCGGCGGCAGTGGAATGACAGACGACAACGCTTGTTTGCCGCAAGAAGGCGATACCGAGGCGCAGACCGCCGACCCGCATCGCGCGCCGACACGCGAAAACACGGCGGATTCAGGAGCGAGGGGATTTCAGGATACGCGGAGCGAACAGGCTGGCGGGACGGGGACAGGCTTGGGCACGCCGGAGACTGGAGCCAACCAGAACGAAGAGGACCTCGAGGCTGGAAGGCGCGAGTAAGGTCCACCAACTCCAGCCCTTACTCCTGACTTGTCGTTTCAGGCAATGCCGGAAACGATTTTCACCATGGACAGGGTGCGCCGGCACGAAATCTCATCGGCCGCGGGCCGGCAAGCTCGGCATGGGTCCCCGCCTGCGCGGGGACGACGTGGTTTTGTTAGTTAACAAGGATCGAGCGCTGCTTCGGCTTCAAGGGGTGCGGCGGCCAGGCGGCGCCACGCTATCCACGATACCACTGCGTTGATCCAGAACCCGGCGTAGAGCAAGGCCGTCAGTTGCAGGCCGCGGCTGTAGTACAGCGGCGCGGCGATCGTATTCACCAGCACCCAGAACGCCCAGTTTTCCACGCGGCGCTGCATCATCATGATCTGCCCGATGACACTGAACACGAGGACTGCGGAATCGAACAGTGGCGCGTAGGCGTCGGTGTAGTGATGCAACAAAGCCGCGTAGCCCGCGGTCGCCAGGAGGCCGATCGGTACGGTCCACAGGATGCTGGCCAGGCTGGCATGGGTCACCGGCAGGTTAGCGCCTGCGTCGCCGCCGCGCAGCCACTTCCACCAGCCAAGGATGCTGGTGGCGATGAAGAACACCTGCAGCACCACGTCCGCATACAGCTTGCTGCTGGCGAACACGATCGCAAACAGGCCGCAGCCAACGATCCCGGTCCACCAGGTATGCATGCTGTTCCGTCCCGCGAGGACGATCGCGAGTGCCGTGAAGGCGTTGGCCGCCACTTCCAGTGTCGTCATTCCGCCCTGCCCTGCCTTGCCAGCATCATGTCCCGCTCCCAGCGATCGAAGGGGACACTCTACCTAGCCGGGAACCTTTCCGCAAGCAACGCTGGTGGCGAGGGCTTCGTCAGAGCGAGATCTTCCCGTGCTCGCCAGGATCGGTCTCGGGACGTTCGCCCGTCATCGCCGCTTTCGCGTAATGAAACAGCCTGACCATCTTGCTCTCGTCCGAATCCCAGTACTCGGCCGCGCGCGGCTCGACACGCACCAGGACCGCGTGCTCATCTTCCGGTCCGGCTGGGAACCAGGCTTGCACCATGGTGTTCCACATAGCGTGGATCAGCGCACGGTCCACCACCCTGAACCCCTCGCCGCTGATGGAGACGAACAGATTGTCGTCCGGCTGCGTGAAGCTCAGGTTGACCTGTGGCGTTGCCGCGATGTTCTCCCACAAGCCGGTCAGGGTCGAGGTGTAGAACCAGATGCCGCTATCGTCGGTCTTCTGCACCGTCATCGGTTGGCTGACCAGGTGGCCGTTGGCGTCGATGGTCGTGAACATGGCAAAGCGAATCGGGCGGATGCGGTCGGCCAGTTCGGCCAGATGCGCGGAGTTGGTCATGCTGCTATCTCCTTGGTGGAAGGATTCCATCGTATTCCCGGCGCACCGGGCACACAGTGCGCGAGCGAACACTGGCGCCTTTGCTCCGGCGACGCGCCAAAGCGGGCGCTATGCCGACCGCACCCGCGCAGGCTCATATCGTCCGGGGGCAATCACACCCGCCGGATCGAGCGCCGTCTTGATCGTCGCCACCGTTTTCCAAAAGACGTCGTCGCCCGGATCGAGCTCTCGCATCGAGTGGTTCCCGACCCGGTAGGGGATGTAGCCCGCCTCCATCATTCGCGCGAACACTTCGCGGTAACAGGCCTGCGCGCGCGCCAGCTCGTCCGGGTCCTCCTTATCGTAGGCCACAGTGAGCACGCCGCCCAGGGCGCGTTCGGTGATCATGCTGAAGGTCGCAAACAAGTCGAACCGGTGGCGCCGAAACACCGGTTCCGCCAACCCGTGCACAGCCAGCAGATCCGCGCCGCGCATCGGCAGCACAGGCGAAATCCACATGAGCCCGCAATTGTCGCGCGCCGGATCGGCATTCGTGGGAAAACCGTCCGGCATGCCGCTGCGCCGGCGCCAGTAGGCCCCGGCCAGGAAGCGCCCGTTCGGCTCGCCCCGGTTGATCGCAAGCAGTGCCTCGCCTAGCGCCACCCGGGCACGCAAGCGGCGAGCGGTCGACGCCGGTCCGAGCAGACGGGCGATGTGCGCCGCTACCTTCAGCTTGCCAGCCGTAATGAAGGTCGGGCGCACCCCAATGCGCGCCAACGCGCGCCGCAGCGCCGCCCTGGCGGCCGCTACCTGCCGCGCTGTACCGTACAGCGCCCCGGACGCGGTCCACGGCCGGATCCCGCCCTCATCGCACATTGATCTTCGCAAGTCATCGGGCAAGCATGAGCCGTCCGCGACCAGGTCGCGCGGGAAGTGCCGACCACCCGACAGCACGCGCAAATCGTTGCCGATATGGACGATGCTGCGCAGCGTTCCGTCGAGCCGTAGCGGACGCAGCGCATCGACGAGGGCGGCGACATCCCCATGACGCGACACGCTGCATAGGAAATGGTTCACGCACGCCGCCTGGGGCATCAGCCACAATCCGATGCGTGTCACGATGCCAAAGTTCGACTGGGTGAACAAGCCATCAAGGAATGGTCCCACGCCATACGGAAACACATGCCGGGCGCGCGCATTGGGAAAGTGACCGAATCCTGTTTCGAGCACTTCGCCGCTGGCCAGCACTACCTGCATCCCGGCGACATGCTGCAAGCGGTTTCCGTACGGCGAATGGCCAAAGCCCCGCTCGAGGATATTCCCGACAAAGCTGGTATCCGGTCCGGCGCCAGTACAGTCGCACCAAAGCCCCGTTCCTTGGTCGCGCAGGAAGTCCGACAGCTGCTGCTGCGTGACCCCGGGCTCGATAACCGCGTACGCCAGCTCGCGGTCGACCTCGATGATGCGGTTCATGCGCGACAGGTCGAGCAGGACCTGACCCGATGCAGGCGCGCAGGCGTCGCCGTAGCCCCAGTTGCGCCCGGTGCTCACCGGATAGATCGGGACCCGGTGGCGCGAAGCCAGCCGCGCCAGCGCCGCGACCTCGCCAGTGGTGCCGGGCCGGACCACGGCGAGGGGCGCCACGGGCCGGGACGCGGTGCTCATCGCGTAACGCGCGAGCGTCGCCGCGTCGGTGAGGAGGTTGGCATGGCCGGCCACGTGGGCAATCTGCGCAAGGAGTGACGGCAGCTCGTCGATGGTACTGGCTGCCGCCCTCATGCCGCGCTCCCCTGCGCACACGAGCCCGCGAGCCTGCCGACGATCGCCGCCTCCTCGCGCTGCGCAAAAAAGTACGGGTAGAAGGACTTCGCCGCACTGCCTTGGTCCAGCTGGCCGCCCCATCGTCGGATCTGCTCGCCCATGTATTCCAGTGGCAGCCGTAGCAAGACTGCCGGGGCGCCCACCCGTGCGCAGGCGAGTTCGGCGCCGAGGTCGGCAAAGCCAAGCATCCGTTTGTAGAAGGCCACGTGGCGCGGATTCACCTCGATCACGTAATCCGAGTATCCATGCAGATGATGGGCGTGGATGTACGAAACGTGGATCAGTGCCGCGAAGACCCGCTTCGGCAGCCCAGGGTCGATCGCCAGCCGTGAAGGCTCGCACAGCCGCCTTCCCTGGCGCCGCAGCTGGTCCAGCCGGTCCTTGTAAAGTTCATCCGCCGGCAGGGTGCCATGCAGGTCGAACCAGAGGCTCATCGTTCCGAGCAGCGCGCCGTTCGCTTCGGCAAACAGCGTCATCATGTTCGCCGCGTTGGCCGCGCCGCTGTCTAGTGCGTAGCCGCGCCACGCATACATCTTGTGGATCAGTGCGCCGGCCGCCGCGTGGCATTCAGCCGAGCTGGCGATACGGATATTGATTGCGCACGCGTTGGCATGGGCTACTTCCGCCATGGCTGCGGCGGCTTGAAACGAAACGATCGGGGGCGGCTCAACCAGCATGTCGACTTCCTCCTTTGGGTGGCTTGATGTCAGCTCAGACTGATCCTCTGGCTGCCCAGTTCCGGCAAGAATGGCGTTCCGTTTGCCGTCTGGATATGCGTCAAGCACGCGGAAAATTTGCCGCAAGAAGTGCGTGCTTGCGGCGCGCCTTTGATCGGCGTCAAGCGCGCGACCAAGTCCCACAATGTGCCGATTGCGCGGCCATATAATCGTCGCTCAGCCATCCGCGGCTGAGGGCCAGCACACGGAGAGCACATGCCCGATACCGTCCACCAGCCGCCCCTCGTCGTCCACCTCGTCAACCAGCTGGAACCCGCCAACACCGGCAATGGACTGGTCAGCCTGATCGCGCACATGCCGCCGGAACGCTACCGCCATGCCATCGTCTGCCTGCACGACAGCACGGACACGCAGGCAGCCGGGCGCGAGCGCGGCGTCGACATCATCCGGCTGCACCAATCCGGTAACGGCCTCAGCCACGATCTGCTGCTGTACAAGGCCTTGCGCGCGCTGCAGCCCGACGTGGTTCACACACGCAACCTGAGCGGCCTGCGCGGGCAGATGATCGCGGCGCTGGCCGGAGTCAAGCTGCGCGTGCATGCCGAGCACGGCCGCGAGCGGGCCGAGGGCCTGCGCCCCGGCCACCGCTGGCTGCGCCGCCTGCTGCGGCCCCTCGTTGGCCATTTCGTCGCGGTCAGTCCGGAGCTCGAGCACTGGCTTATTGAACAGGTCGGCGCCGAGCCGGCGCGCGTGTCGCACATCTCCAATGGCGTGGACAGCGTGCAGTTTCATCCGCGCCTCGGCCCGCCGGCCGCCATCGGGCCCGACGGCTTCATGCATGACAGCGCATTTGTCATCGGCAGCATCGGCCAGATGGATGCCGCCCACAGCCACTCGACGCTGGTCGAGGCCTTCCTGCGCCTGATCGCCTCGCCCCACGCGGCGCATCAGAAGCTCAGGCTGATGATCATTGGCGACGGCCCCTGCCGCGCCGAGTGCCAGTCCATGCTCAACCGCGCCGGCGCCGCGCACCGTGCGTGGCTACCGGGGGATCGCAGCGATATCCCGCAGCTGTTGCGGGCCATGGACCTGTTCGTGCTGCCGTCGCTTTCTGCCACCGGATCCGCCACGCTGCTGGAGGCAATGGCGACCGGCCTGCCGGTGGTCGCCACCGACATCGCCGCCCACACGGGACTGGTCCATCCGGGCTTCACCGGCATCCTCGTGCCGTCGCTCTCGCCGGACCTGATGGCGGCCGCGATCGCGGACTATTGCCGCATTCCGGAGATGGGCGCGCGCCACGGCGCGCGTGCGCGCAGCCAGGTCATCGCCCGCCACAGCCTTCCCGCGATGGCGCGCAGCTACCTGGCGGTGTACGACGGGCTCACCCGCCAGCGTGAGGCCGCCGTCCGCAAGCCGGCCTGAGCCGCGCTAACCCCTGATCTCCTCGGCGCTGCGAACATGGGCCGCGATGGCCGGCGCTGCCGACTTGCGCTCGGCGAACCACAGCTCCAGCATCATCAGCAGCCACACCATGCGCCCGTGCCGATGCGGATCCTCCGCCAGCCGGCGCGACATGAGCTGGTCGGCAAAGGACGCGCGGATGATCCCGCGCCGCCGCAATGCCGACAGGTTGTCGAAGGCCAGCGCCTTGAGCCTGGCGTTACCCAGCAACCAGCGTCCGATGGGCGGAGTCAGCCCGCAGCCGTGAGCTCGCGCGACCCGCCGCGGCAGGACGGACTGCAGCGCGGACGCGAACAGCGCGTCCGGGCCCGCCACTTTGCACGCCGGATCGAGCCGGGCGGCGAACGCCACCATCGCATCGTCCAGCCACGGGAATTGCGCGCCCACGCCGGCCATGTCGAGCGCGCGGTCCAGTGCCGGCAGCGCGCGCTCGCCGACCCGGTACAAGAGGTCCAGCGCGAGCATCCGGTTGACCGGATCGCGCGCCTGGGTAAGCCACCAGGCCTGCTCAAGGCTGGCCGGCGGCGCGGTCGGGTCGACCAGCATCAGGAAGTCGCGCGCGAACACTTCATCGGCCGGGTAGCGGCTCAATAGCTGGAGCCGATGCAGCCTGGCCGGCACCGGCATCATCGACTGCCGCACGAATTCGCGCGCCGCCGCCAGCGGGCCGTGCCGCACCCGCCGCGCCAGCTGGAACAGCAGCGGCTCGATCAGCAGCTGGCGCAGGGCGGACGGCAGGCGCTCATAGCGGGCGAAGCGCAGTTGCCGGGTGTAGCAGGCGCGCCTGCCGAACAGTTCGGCGGCGCCGACGCCGGACAGCAGGCGCTGGGCGCCGCTCTCGCGGGCCAGCAGCGCGCAATGGTAAGCCGCCAGCGCCGCCGGGTCGCCACAAGGCTGGTCGCAGGCAGCCGCGAGCCGCACGATGGCATCGGCGGCATCGGCCGGCCCGATGACGCGTTCGTGATGCGCCGTGCCGATCAGGCGCGCCGCCTGGTGGACCTGGTCGAGCCCGGCGCGGCCGCTGTCGCCAAAACCCACCGCATAGGTGCGCACCCGCTCGCTGCCGATGCGTTGCGCGATGGCCGCCAGCGCCGCGCTGGCCGGGCCGCCGCCGAGCATCACCCCGGTGCGCTGCTGTCCAAGGCAGGCTTCGACCGCGTGCTTCGCCGTATCCACCAACTCGTGCTTCAGATCCGGGCGCACGGGCGGTTGCCGTTCCTGGAAGCGCAGCCGCCAGTAACGCCCGCGGTCGAGCCGCCCCGACTGCTGGATGTGAATGTACTCGCCCGGCGCGAGACGCTTGTGCCCGCGATAGATCGAGCCCGGCACCGCATGGAAGTACAGGTAGTTGTACAGGGCCTGCGGATCCACCTCGCGGCCCGCCCCGGGATGCAGCACCAGCGCATCGACCGAGCTGGCGAACACCAGCGTGTGACCGACCAGCTGGTAATACAGCGGCCGGGTCGCGCAGCGATCCACCGCCAGCAGTGTCGCCGCGCCGTTCATCGATCAAGGCGAAGGCGAACCGCCCGGCCAGCCCGGCGCAGGCCTGGGCCCCATGCGCCCGCCACAAGCGCGCCAGCGCATCGACGCGCTCGCCCCAGTGCGCGATCAGCAAGCCGTCCTCGTGATACAGGCTGCCCGCGTCCAGCCCGCCCGCGAGCGCCACCGCGCCCAGGCTGTGGGCGCCGGTGCGCAGTGGCGCCTGGCTGAAGCGGATCAGGGGCGCCGCCATTTGCGCGATCGGCAGGGCCGACGGTTCACGCGAGAACCAGCCGCACAGGCCGCTCATTGCGCCCACCTCGAATTTCTTCGGTTCATCTTCCCTCCAGAAATGCTTGAGGCAAAGAAACATGATTGGGAAAAAGCTTGGAACGATCATTGCGACCGCTCAAAAAACTGCTCCGGGATACGCTTGCGGCCCGTCAAAGCGGGCCCATGGTGCGGGAGTCTAATCAGACAAAAGCATGATCGTTCACCTGAATCGTGCAGGAGACGCAAGCGCCATGAATGCACCGCTGCTGTCCACGCCGCGCGTGGAACCATTTTTCTTCGATGCCGAACCGGGCACCCGCTTTTCGGTCTACCATGCGCCCAACCCGCATGTGCAGCCGCGCGGCGCCATTCTTTATGTGCACCCGTTCGCCGAAGAGCTCAACAAGACCAGGCGCCTGGCCTCGCTGCAGTCGCGCGCCTTCGCGGCGCTCGGCTTCGCGGTGCTGCAGTTCGACCTGTTCGGCTGCGGCGACAGCTGCGGCGACTTTTACTCGGGCCGCTGGGAGCTGTGGAAGTCCGACCTGTCCATCGCCGCAGCCTGGCTGGCCGAACGCGCGGGCGGTGGCCCCTTGCACCTGTGGGGCGTGCGCCTGGGCGGCCTGCTCGCCCTCGACTGCGCACGCGAACTGCGCCCTGCCGGCCTCATCCTGTGGCAGCCATTCACCAGCGGGCGCAACTGCATCAACCAGTTCCTGCGCCTGCGGCTGGAAACGCAGCCGGAGGACGGCGCCCGCAGCACGGCCGCGCTGCGCGCGCGGCTGGCGGTCCACGGCCATATCGAGGTAGGCGGCTATGAAGTGGCCATCCCGCTGGTCAAGGCCATCGACGAGTGCGAGGCCGACCAGCTGCGCCTGCCGCCCTGCACGGTGCACTGGTTTGCCGATCCGGCGCCGGCCCCGGCCCGCGTCACCGCCAACGTCGCGCGGCTGGCCGCGGTCTGGGCGCGCGACGGCGTGCAGGTGCACTTCCATCCGGTGGCCGGTCCGGCTTCGTGGAACGCGCCGGCGGTCACCGAATGTCCGGCCCTGCTGGAGGCGACCAGCGCGGTGTTCCGGAGCGATCCATGAATATCGAGCAGCGCGCGTTGCGCTTCGGCTGCGCCGGCAGCAGCCTGGTCGGCGTGGTCGACGTGCCCGAGCGGCCCCTCGCGCGCGGCGTGCTGCTGTTGGCGGACAGCGAGCAATACCGGGTGGGCGGCCATCGCCAGTTCACCCTGCTCTCGCGCATGCTGGCCCCGCGCGGCGTGCCGGTCATGCGCTTTGACCGCCGTGGCATGGGCGATGCCGACGGCGAGCCGCGCGCCTTCGACGCCATCGAAGACGACGTCCGGGCCGCGATGAAAGAATTTTTCATTCAGCTGCCCGAAATGAAAGAATCTGTCATTCTCGGCCTGGGCGACGCGGCACTGGCGGCAGCCCTGTACGCGCCGCTCGATCCGCGCGTCTGCGCCGTCGTGCTGCTCAATCCCCTGCCCGGCTGCGAAGCCGGCGATGGGCCAGTGCTGCACCATCACTACCTGGCCCAGCTGGGCGAGGTGTCATTCTGGCGCAAGGTCGGCCGCAGCAGCCCCAACGGCCCGCTGCGCCGCAGCCTCCAGGCCGCCGCCGGCGTGGAGCGCACCGCACTGCCGCGCCGCATCGCCGACAGCCTGGCCCACTTCGGCGGACGCTCGATGCTGGTGCTCGGGGGCGAAGACCTCGCGGCGCGCCACTTCGCGCAGGTGCTGCTGCGCCACCACCCAGCCCTGCGCAGCGTCGAAGTGGCCCAGGCCAACCACGAATTCGCCAGCAAAGCCTGGCGCGCATCCGTCGCCCAGGCAACCGCCAGCTGGATCACGTCCTGGTAGGCCGGCGCCGCAACCGATCAGCCAGCTGATCGGCTGGTCCTTCCCTGAGCGCCGTCTGGCCAAATGGTCTATAGTGTTGGCTTCGCCCAACCTCAAGCCCGCATCATGAAATTTGACGTTGCCATCGTCGGCAGTGGCCTGGCCGGCCTGTCGGTGGCCCTGCACCTGGCCGAAACCCGCAAGGTCGCGGTTGTCTCCAAACGCGAACTCCTCGATGGCGCCAGCAACTGGGCGCAAGGCGGCATCGCCGCCGTGCTCGATTCCGGCGACAGTCATGCCGAACACGTGGCCGATACCCTGGTCGCCGGCGCCGGCCTGTGCGACGAGACCGCGACCCGCTACATCGTCGAACACGGCCGCGAAGCGATCGAATGGCTGATCGCGCAAGGCGTGCCCTTCACCCGCGACGCCAGCGCCGAACTGGGCTTCCACCTGACGCGCGAGGGCGGCCACAGCCAGCGCCGCATCATCCACGCCGCCGACGCCACCGGCCACGCGGTGCAGGTGACGCTGGAACAGAAGGTGCGCGCCCACCCCAACATCGCCCTGTTCGAGCACCACTGCGCGATCGACGTCATCACCTCCGACAAGCTGACCGGCAAAGGCGTACAAGGCGGCGCGCCGCACCTGGTCGGCCAGCCGCGCTGCCACGGCCTGTACGTGCAGGATACGCGCACCGGCGAAGTGCTCACCTTCGAAGCGGACCACACCGTGCTGGCCACCGGCGGCGCCGGCAAGGTCTACCTGTACACCACCAATCCCGACACCGCCACCGGCGACGGCATCGCGATGGCGTGGCGCGCCGGCTGCCGCGTGTCGAACATGGAATTCATCCAGTTCCACCCGACCTGCCTGTACCACCCCTATGCCAAGTCCTTCCTGATCAGCGAAGCGGTGCGCGGCGAAGGCGGCCTGCTCAAGCTGCCGCCGGAAGCCGGCAGCGCGGCCGGCACCCGTTTCATGCCGGCCCACGACGAGCGCGGCGAACTGGCCCCGCGCGACGTGGTCGCCCGCGCCATCGACTTCGAGATGAAGAAGCGCGGCCTCGACTACGTCCATCTCGACATCAGCCACCAGCCGCCGGAGTTCATCCAGGAGCACTTCCCGACCATTTACGCGCGCTGCCTGGAACTGGGCATCGACATCACCAGGCAGCCGATCCCGGTGGTGCCCGCCGTGCACTTCACCTGCGGCGGCGTGGTGACCGACCTGGCCGGACGCACCGACATCCAGGGCCTGTACGCGGTCGGCGAGACGGCTTGCACCGGCCTGCACGGCGCCAACCGCCTGGCCAGCAACTCGCTGCTCGAATGCCTGGTGGTCGGCCGCGCCTGCGCGCAGCACATCGCCGCAGCCGCGCCCATGGGCGTGCAGGAGCTGCCGGGCTGGGACGAGAGCCGCGTCACCAATGCCGACGAGGAAGTGGTCATCGCCCACAACTGGGACGAGCTGCGCCGCTTCATGTGGAACTACGTCGGCATCGTGCGCACCACCAAGCGCCTGGAACGCGCGCAGCACCGCATCGGCCTGCTCAAGGACGAGATCGACGAGTATTACCGCAACTTCCGGATCACGCCGGACCTGCTCGAGCTGCGCAACCTGGTCGTGGTCGCGGAGCTGATCGTGAACAGCGCGCTGTCGCGCCGCGAGAGCCGTGGGCTGCATTACTCGCGCGACTATCCGGATACGCTGCCGAAGGCGCTGCCGTCCGTGCTGACGCCGCCGCGTCGTTAGCGCGTCATGAAGAGAGAACGTCGTTCCCGCGCACGCGGGAATCCCATTCCGTCGCACAGTGTTTGCTCATGCGCCGGCGGAGATGCATACGAAATGGGGTTCCCGTTTTCACGGGAACGACGGACTGTTTTCTGCAAATGACCCGCAAACTCAGCCTCTCCACCGCCGCCCTGCTCACCGCCTCGCCCATCCTGTGGGCCGGCAACGCCGTCGTCGGCCGCCTGGTGCGCGCGGCGGTGCCGCCGATGACGCTCAACCTGCTGCGCTGGACCATCGCCCTGCTGATCCTGCTGCCGCTTGGCCGCGCCGCCTTCGTCAAAGGCAGCGGCGTGCTGGCCAACTGGCGCCGCTACGCCCTGCTCGGCCTGCTCGGCGTCGGCCTGTACAACTCGCTGCAATACCTCGCGCTGCAAACCTCCACGCCGATCAACGTCACGCTGGTCGCCTCCGGCATGCCGGTCTGGATGATGCTGGTCGGCCACCTGTTCTTCGGTGTCCCGATCCGCCGCCGCCAGGTCACCGGCGCCGTGCTCTCGATCGCCGGCGTACTGGTGGTGCTGTGCCGCGGCGACTGGCAGCAGCTGGCGGCCTTGCGCCTCGTGGTCGGCGACCTGTACATGATCCTTGCGACCATCGCCTGGTCCTTCTACAGCTGGCTGCTGCTCCAGCAGAAAGACGTCCCGGCTTTGCGCGCCGACTGGGCCGCCTTCCTCACCGCGCAAGTGGGCTACGGCGTGCTGTGGTCGGCCGCGCTGGCCGGCGCCGAATGGGGGACTGTCGGCGTGCACATCGCCTGGAGCTGGCCGGTCGTGGCTGCGCTGACCTATGTGGCGATCGGCCCCGCGATCCTCGCGATGCGCTGCTGGGGCGCGGGCGTGATGCGAGCAGGCCCCAACATCGGCGCCTTCTTCATCAACCTGACGCCGCTGTTCACTGCGCTGCTGAGCTCAGCCTTCCTCGGCGAGCCGCCGCACCTGTACCATGCGCTCGCTTTCTTGCTGATCGTCGGCGGGATCGCGTGGTCGTCCCGCGCGGGCTAGCTAGTTGGTGGCCGCGGGAAAGGTGTTTTGGTCCCGGCAGCAAGGGTGATACGATCCCAGCAGAGGGAGGAAGCAAGCACGATGGCACAGGGTTTCACGATGCGCGAGCAGGCGGCAACGCTCGCGGACTTTTTGGCGCGCCATCCCGGATCGCTGGTGCTGACCGGCGCCGGCCTGTCCACCGCGTCCGGCATCCCGGATTACCGTGACCGCGACGGCGTTCGGCGCGGCAGGCAGCCGATCCAGGGGCCGGAATTCCGGCGTTCGCAAGCCGTCCAGCGCCGCTACTGGGCGCGCAGCATGGTCGGCTATCCGACGCTGTCGCGCGCTACGCCGAATCGCGGCCATCACGCCATCGCCGCGCTGGAATCTGAAGGCCGCATTGGCTCGGTGCTGACGCAGAATGTCGACGGATTGCACCAGCAAGCCGGTAGCCGGGCCGTGCTCGAACTGCACGGCAATATCCATGCGGTCATGTGCATGGAGTGCCGCAGTGCGTTCTCCCGCGCCCAAGTGCAGGAGCAACTGCTCGCAGCCAATCCCGGCATCGCGGCCGAGCAGGCCAAGCCCTTGCCGGATGGCGACGCCCAGCTTGAGCCGGACGATCTGGAATCGTTCACCCTGCCCGTCTGCCTGCACTGCGGCGGCGCCTTGACGCCAGACGTCGTGTTCTTCGGCGACAACGTGCCACCGGCACGCACCGCCGCAGCGCTGGACCAGATGGCGCGCGCCGACGCGCTGCTCGTGATCGGTTCGTCGCTGATGGTCTACTCGGGTTTCCGCTTCTGCCGCCTGGCTACTGCGGCCGGCAAGCCGATCGCCGCCGTCAACCTGGGCCGCACCCGTGCCGACGATTTGTTGTCCCTCAAGATCGAAGCCTCAAGCGAAGAAATCCTGCCGCAAGTGCAGGAACTGCTGAACCACCAGGGAGCCTGAAGAGTCACATTGCGTGTTCAACCGTGAAGGGGACAATTGTGACAAATAACATCCGCAGCATGTTGCCGACCACATCGCGCCGGCACCTTGACTGGCGCACCGGTGCACTACTGGCCGGCCTCGGCCTTGCCGCCTCCTACTTTTACGTGCGCCACAAGACCCAGCAGTCCGAGGCGGAGCACCCGCCGCGCGGCCGCTTCATCGAAGTCGACGGCGTGCGGTTGCATTACATCGAACGCGGGCGCGGACCGGTGCTCGTCCTCTTGCACGGCAACGGCTTGACGGCGGACGACTACGAGAAGTGTGGCCTGCTCGACCGCGCCGCCGAGCGCTACCGCGTCATTTCCTTCGATCGGCCGGGCTTCGGCTACAGCGAGCGTCCGCGCACCACGCTGTGGACGCCGCAGGCGCAGGCGCGGCTGATCCACCATGCGCTGCAGGAGCTGGGCGTCGATTCGGCGCTGCTGGTGGGGCATTCATGGGGCTCGATGGTGGCGCTGTCGATGGCGCTGGACGTGCCGGATTTCGTGCGCGGACTGGTGCTACTGTCGGGCTACTACTACCCGAGCGTGCGGCTGGACGCGCCGCTTGCCGCGGTGCCGGCGATCCCGATCTTTGGCGACCTGATGCGATATACCCTGTCACCGATCCTGATGCGTCTGATGTGGCCGTTGACGGTGCGCCGAATGTTCTCTCCCAAGAAAACGTCGGGACGCTTCAAGGAGTTGCCGCCCTGGTTCCTGTTGCGGCCCGGGCAGCTACGGGCCCAGGCGGCCGAGGCCGCGCTGATGGCGCCGTCGGCGATGAGGCTGTCGCGCCGCTACGGCGAGTTGAACGTGCCGGTCACCTTGATCGCTGGGACGCAGGACAAGATGGTCGATACGAGCGGCAATTCGGAGCGTCTGCAGCGGGAATTGCGCGAAGCGGAACTGGAGCTGGAGCCGGGTGTGGGGCACATGACCAGTTATGCCGACATGGAGCGCGTGCTGCGCGCGGTCGATGCGATGGCGGCGCAGGTTGGGGAGCCGATTCCGGTGCGCAGTGCGCGCGCGGAGGCGCTGGCGCGGGCGAGTGAGAGCGGGGTTTGATTGCTACCGAAGTAGTCAGCCCGTCAACGCTTCATC
Organism: Massilia terrae; assembly: GCF_024753145.1. Taxonomy (GTDB): domain Bacteria; phylum Pseudomonadota; class Gammaproteobacteria; order Burkholderiales; family Burkholderiaceae_D; genus Telluria; species Telluria terrae. Next base: position 1,217,246 of record NZ_JANUGU010000001.1, read on the forward strand.
GTGTCCCCGCCTGCGCGGGGACGACGTGGTTTTATGGTGAGGTGATTTTTAGCCGATGACACGCAGCGAATAGTCCGTCGCCCGCACATCCTTGGTCAGGCTGCCGATCGAAATCCGATCGACCCCGGTCTCCGCAATCGCGCGCACCGTATCCATGTTGATCCCGCCGGACGCCTCGAGCAGCGCCCTCCCCTGCGTGATCGCGACCGCCTCCCGCATCATGGCCAGGTCGAAGTTATCGAGCAGGACCGAGGTCGCGCCCGCCCCCAAGGCCTCGCGCAGCTCATCCAGGCTCTCCACCTCGATCTGCACCGGCACGCCCGCATTGAGCGCATCCGCGGCCGCCAGCGCCTTGCTGATGCCCCTCGCCGCCGCAATGTGGTTCTCCTTGATCAGGATGCCGTCATACAGCGCCATGCGCTGGTTCTCGCCGCCGCCGACGCGCACCGCATACTTCTGCGCCTGGCGCAGGCCCGGCAGCGTCTTGCGCGTATCGAGGATCTTCGCCTTGGTCCCGGCGATCACGTCGACGTATTTGCGCGTCGCCGTCGCCACACCCGACAAGAGCTGCAGGAAGTTGAGCGCCGCACGTTCCGCAGTGAGCAGCGAGCGTGGCGACGCCTCGATCGTGCACGCCACGCTGTCCGCCGCCATCAGCTCGCCCTCGGCATACTTCCAGTCGATCACGCTATTCGCGTCGACCGCCAGCATCACGCCCTCGAACCACGGGGCGCCGCACAGCACCGCCTGCTCGCGCACCAGCACCCGCGCCTGCACGCGCGTGTCGTCCGGGACCAGCTTGCCGGTCACGTCGCCGGTGCCCACGTCTTCCAGCAGCGCGGCCAGCACGTTCTGCTCGAACGCCGCCTGCAGCTTGTCGTTGAATTCGTCGAATGGGTTTTGCAGCGTGCTCATGCCGGGCCGATTCCAGTAAAGAGTTTGCCTTCTTGTTCGAGCGCGCCGGTCGGCAGCGCCTTCGCTTTCTTCGCCGCCGCGAAATCGAGCATGCGGTCGATCGAGCGCTTGGCCTGGCGGCCGATCTCCGGATCGACATGGATTTCGTTGCGGCCGCTCTCGAGCACCTCGGCCAGGTTCTGCAGGCCGTTCATCGCCATCCACGGGCAGTGCGCGCAGCTCTTGCAGGTGGCGCTGTTGCCGGCGGTCGGCGCTTCGATGAAGTGCTTGCCCGGCGCCGCCATCCGCATCTTGTGCAGGATGCCGTTGTCGGTGGCGACGATGAAGGTGGTCGCGGCCATCGTCTGTGCCGCATTGATCAGCTGCGTGGTGGAGCCGACCACGTCGGCCTGGGCCACCACCGATTCCGGCGACTCCGGGTGCACCAGCACCTTGGCGTCCGGATGCGCGGCGCGCAGCAGGTCCAGTTCGATGCCCTTGAATTCGTCGTGCACCAGGCAGGAGCCCTGCCACAGCAGCATGTCGGCGCCGGTCTTCTTCTGGATGTAGGAACCGAGGTGGCGGTCCGGCGCCCACAGGATCTTCTTGCCCTGCTCGTGCAGGTGCTTGACGATGTCCAGGCCGATCGACGAGGTCACCATCCAGTCGGCGCGCGCCTTCACGGCGGCGCTGGTATTGGCGTAGACGACCACGGTGCGGTCCGGATGCTGGTCGCAGAAGGCCGCGAATTCATCGGCCGGGCAGCCCAGGTCGAGCGAACAGGTCGCGTCCAGGTCCGGCATCAGGATGGTTTTTTCGGGGCTGAGGATCTTGGCGGTCTCGCCCATGAAGCGCACGCCGGCGACCACCAGGGTCTTGGCCGGATGGTCGCGGCCGAAGCGCGCCATCTCGAGCGAATCGGAAACGCAGCCGCCGGTTTCCTCGGCCAGGTCCTGCAGGTCGGCGTCGACGTAGTAGTGGGCGACGAGGACCGCCTCACGCTCCTTGAGCAGGCAGCGGATGCGGTCCTTGAGCGCGGCGCGCTCGTCGGCGGTGGGTGCGGAAGGGACGCGCGCCCAAGCCTCGGACGTGCAGGCGGCGCCGGCGACCGGGCGGTCGTATTCGAAGGTCTTGATCGGTTGGATGTTCATACCGAATATGATCTCACATTGAGGAAGTGGCCACTCACGACACTCTCAAAACCGTCGTCCCGGCGCAGGCCGGGACCCATGCTGAGCGTGCCGGCACGCGGTCTATGGGTCCCGGCCTGCGCCGGGACGACGTGCGAAAGCTAACGACAAAAATTAATTGATACCCTGGCTGGTCAGGTACTCTTCGTAGTTACCCCGGAAGTCGATCACCTCGCCATCCTTCACTTCCAGCACGCGGGTGGCCAGCGACGACACGAATTCGCGGTCGTGCGACACGAAGATCAGCGTGCCGGCGTATTTTTCGAGCGCGATGTTGAGCGACTCGATCGATTCCATGTCCATGTGGTTGGTCGGCTCGTCGAGCAGCAGCACATTGTGCCGGCCCAGCATCAGCTTCCCGTACATCATGCGGCCCTTCTCGCCACCGGACAGCACGCGCACCGACTTGCGTACCTCGTCGCCGCCGAACAGCAGGCGGCCCAGGATCGAGCGCACGGCCTGGTCATCGTCGCCTTCCTGGGTCCAGCGGCCCATCCAGTCGGTCAGGTTCAGGTCGTCCGCGAATTCCTCGGTCGGATCCTGCGGCATATAGCCCACATTGGCGTTCTCGGCCCACTTGACGGTGCCGCTGTCGGCCGACAGGCCGGCGATGTCACTGCTGCCGATCGAGCGCAGCAGCGTGGTCTTGCCCGCGCCGTTGGCGCCGATGATCGCGATGCGCTCGCCCGCTTCGACCATGATCGAGAAGTTCTTGAAGATCTGGTGGTCGTAGGCTTTCGACAGGCCCTGGGTCTCCACCGCCAGGCGGTGCAGCTTCTTCTCGCCTTCGAAACGCACGAAGGGATAGGCGCGCGAGGACGGCTTGAATTCCTCGATCTTGATCTTGTCGATCTGCTTGAGGCGCGAAGTCGCCTGGCGCGCCTTCGATTTGTTGGCCGAGAAGCGGCGTACGAAGTCCTGCAGTTCGGCGACCTTCTCCTTGGCCTTGGCGTTATTCGCCAGCTGCTGGTTGCGGGCCTGGGTCGACGCTTCCATGTAGTCGTCGTAGTTGCCCGGATAGACCTTCAGCGTGCCGTAGTCCATGTCCGCGACGTGGGTGCACACCTGGTTCAGGAAGTGGCGGTCGTGCGAAATGATGATCATGGTCGAGTTGCGCTCGTTGAGCACATCTTCCAGCCAGCGGATCGTGTTGATGTCCAGGTTGTTGGTCGGCTCGTCCAGCAGCAGGATGTCCGGATCCGAGAACAGCGCCTGCGCCAGCAGCACGCGCAGCTTCCAGCCCGGCGCCACGGCGCTCATCGGGCCCTGGTGCAGGTCGCCGGTGATGCCCACGCCCAGCAGCAGTTCGCCGGCGCGCGCCTCGGCCGAATAGCCGTCATATTCCGCGACCTTGCCTTCCAGTTCGGCGGCTTTCATGTAGTCGTCGTCGGTGGCTTCGGGGTTGGCGTAGATGGCGTCGCGCTCGCTGATCGCGTTCCACAGCTCGGTGTGGCCCATCATCACCACGTCCAGCACGCGGGTGTCTTCGTAGGCGAACTGGTCCTGGCGCAGCTTGCCCAGGCGCTCGTTCGGGTCGAGCATGACGTTGCCGCCCGACGGATCGAGGTCGCCGCCGAGGATCTTCATGAAGGTCGACTTGCCGCAGCCGTTCGCGCCGATCAGGCCGTAACGGTTGCCTTCGCCGAATTTGACGGAAATGTTCTCGAACAGCGGCTTGGCGCCGAACTGCATCGTAATATTGGCTGTACTCAGCACGGGGGAACCTTTGAAAGCGGGAGTTTTCGAATAACCGGCTATTTTACCATTGGAGAAGCAATCAAAGGACATGCTTGCACGTTGAAAGTTCCGAACACTGGATGGCGGCTTGTCAACGATCTCGAACATGCGCAGTCGTAAAATGAAGGCTGTCGCGGAGGGGGATTCAATGGATCAGCTGGACCGGCAAGAAATGGCAAAGCTGGGCGACATGATCACGGCGGTTGACCGTCGGGTCAACGTGCTGGGGGACGCGGTCGCGGCGGTTGACAGTCGCATGACGACGCTTGAAAAAGACCTTGCAGTGATAAAAGCGAATTACGCGACCAAGGCTGACGTCGCGGACGCGAAGAATACCATCATTATGTGGCTTGTCGGTTCGGTGCTCTTCGCGCAACTTCTAGCGCCGCTGATCAAAGCGCTCAGCGGCTAGGTCAATAGTTGGGTAATCATATATCGCCAACGCAAATCCCACCGCGTCCGAGGTCAACTCCGCCTTCGCACCGAAAGGGATTGTGGCTCGACGCGAGATGTGTCCAAACGGCAAGCCAGTCAGTAGGGGCACCGGCAGCTTGGCGCGCATATAAGCCAGCATTTCATCGAAATCGTAGCCATTGTCCGCAGGGCTGAGTTTGTAGCGCGAGAAATCCCCGAGCACAATCGCTTTCTGGCGCTCCAGCACGCCAGCCTGCATCAGCTGCAGCAGCATGCGCTCGACGCGGTAGGGATGCTCGGCCACATCCTCCAGGAACAGGATGCCGCCATCGATGGTCGGGAACCATTCGGTGCCGAGCAGCGACACCAGCATCGCCAGGTTGCCGCCCCAGATCGTGCCCTCCTCTTCGACCACCGGATTGCCGCTCGCCGCGCCGCGCACCGTATGCGTCGGCCCGGCCAGACAGGACCAGAACTGCTGCTGGGTGTACTCGTTCCACTCCTCGTCCGAGAAGTCGTTGCAGATCATCGGGCCGGCGTAACTGAGCGCGCCCGTCTTGGCAAATAGGCCCATGTGAAGCGCCGTCAGGTCCGAATAACCAACCACGATCTTGCCGCTGTCGGCGATGGCCTTGAAATCGATCTGCGGCATCAGGCGGGTGATGCCGTATTGGCCACGCAGGGCCATCACGACTTGCACGTCCGGATCCGCAATCGCCGCGTGCAATTGCGCGAGGCGGGATTCATCCGTTCCGCCGAAGCGCTGGTGGAGGAGTGCGTGGTCGTAGTAATTGTGGACGGTGACGCCCTGCTCGCGCAGCCTCGCGATGCCGCGCTCGACGGCGGCGTTATCCGGCGCAGCGCCGCCCGTGGCCGCGATGGCCAATCCGATGTTTGGTAGTGTCACTGTTTGACGAAAAGCCGGGGTGATGAGTCCGGCGCCATCTTACCGTGGGCATGTTCGTCAATCAAGGCAAGGATGCGCTCGGCCAGCTGCAGCGGCAGGTCATGCCCCATCCCTTCGATCACTTCCAGCCGCGCCCCGGGCACGATGCCGGCCGTGTCGATGCCGCAGGCCAGCGGCAGCACGACGTCGGCAGCGCCGTGGATGACCAGCGTGGGCACAACGATGGTCGAGATCAGCTCGCTGCGGTCGCCGGACGCAACGATCGCCAGGCACTGGCGCGCGGTGCCGCCGGGGCAGCAATTACGGCGCAGCATACGTGCAACCTTGCGGCGCAGGAGTTTTTCCGGCGTCGGATAGGCCGGGCTGCCGATCATGCGCAGCACCGCCACGGCCTGGTCGACGGCGCTATCGAAATCATCGGGCTTGACCAGCGCGCGCAGCAAGAGCTTGCGCAGTGCGGCGCTCGGTTTCGGCAGGCCGCGCCGTCCGCTGCTGGCCATGATGGAAGTCAGCGACAGCACGCGTTCCGGATGGCGCGCCGCCAGCACCTGCCCGATCATGCCGCCCATCGACACGCCGACCACGTGGGCACGCGCCACGCCCAGTACCGACAGCACGCCGAGCGCATCGTCCGCCATGTCGTCCAGCGTGTACGGCACCGAGACCGGCCAGCCCACGCGTGCCTTGAGCCACGCCAGCTTGAGACTGGGCGTGCCCGATTGCTCAAACTTGGTGGACAGGCCGCAGTCGCGGTTGTCGAAGCGGATGACGTAGAAACCGAGGTCGGCGAGCCCTTCGACGTATTCCTCGGGCCAGGCGGTGTACTGCATGCCGAGGTCATGGATGAGCAGCAGAGGAACGCTCTTGGGGTCGCCCGTGGTGTCGAAGGCGAGGCGAATGCCGTTGGCTGTCAGAGTAGGCATGGCGGCGGGCACGGCGTGGCTGCGGTCGCCATCGGCCGCGCACACCGGACTACGGTTGGGTAATGCAAATATGGTTTCCACGCCCGGGGGCGTCCTCATGAAACCAGCATAGCATTTTCGGCATCGCGGCGGCGCTCGCACGGGCGCCAGGCGGATCAGCCCTCGGCGGGACGGCGCGCGGCGGCGCGGCGCTCTGAGAAAAAGTCCTTGAGCATGGCGCTCGCTTCGTCGGCCAGGACGCCGCCGACCACTTCCGTGTGATGGTTGAGCTGGCCGTGCTGGAACAGGTCGAGCACCGAGCCGCACACGCCGGTCTTCGGGTCCTGCGCGGCGTAGACCACGCGGGCGAGCCGCGCATGCATCATGGCGCCCGAACACATCGCGCAGGGCTCCAGCGTGACGTACAGCTCACATCCCGGCAGGCGGTAGTTGCCCAGTTTTTCCGCGGCCGCGCGCAGGGCGACGATCTCGGCGTGGGCGGTGGGGTCATGGCTGCCGATCGGCTGGTTGAAGCCGGCAGCGATCACTTCGCCATCGCGCACGACGACGGCGCCGACCGGCACCTCGCCGGCGGCCCAGGCCAGGCGTGCCTGGTCGAGGGCGAGCGCCATGAAGGCTTCGTCACGCATCCGTGATCTCGGCCCAGCAGTTGGGGGTTTCGTGCAGCACCAGCTTGTGCAGGCGCAGGCCGGTGCCGAAGCGGTCGGTGTAGGCGTTCTTCAGGATGCCAAAAGCGACCTGGGCCAGGTTCTCGACCGTCGGGATGCGGTCGATGACGACCGTCTTGTGGCCCGGAAGGCTGGCCAGGAATTCACGCACTTTATCGTCTTTTTCGTACACGAGGAAGGCGTGGTCCCACACGTCCACCAGGTGTTCCTTGGCGAGCGCCTTGATGTCCGAAAAATCCATGATCATGCCGTTGTCGGAATTGCCTTCAGCGTTGATGACTTCGCCGATCAGCGTGATCTCGAGCGTGTAGCGGTGCCCGTGCAGGTTGCGGCACTGGCTCTTGTGGTCCGGGATGCGGTGGCCGGCATCGAACTCGAGTTTGCGGGTAATGGTCAGCATGGCAAATCAGGGAATCTGGAGCAGTTTGTGGGTCTGGAGGCTGAGCTTCCACTTGGGGTTGCGGCGGCAGGTCTCGATGGCCAGGCGCGTATTCTGCTGGGCCAGCGGGCCGTCCATCGGCTGCACGAAGAAATTGTCGAAGTCGAGATGTTCGTAGGCGGCCAGGTCCTGGTTCGCCTGCGGGATCACAACCTTGATTTCGTTGCCTTTCTCCACCACCAGCTTCGAGCCCATCTTCGGGCTGACGCAGATCCAGTCGACGCCCGCCGGCACTGGCAGCGTGCCATTGGTTTCGATCGCGATCGTGAAGCCATGCGCGTGCATGGCGTCGATCAATGCGGCGTCCAGCTGCAGCAGCGGCTCGCCGCCGGTGAAGACGACGTACTTGCTGGCGGCATAGGTGTCCGGCCACAGGCTGTCGATCTCGGCGGCCAGCGCTTGCGCGTCGCGGAACTTGCCGCCGCGCTCGCCGTCGGTGCCGACGAAATCCGTGTCGCAGAAGGTGCAAACGGCCGTGGCGCGGTCTTCCTCGCGGCCGCTCCACAAATTGCAGCCCGAGAAACGGCAAAACACGGCCGGACGCCCGGCGTGCGCGCCTTCGCCCTGCAGCGTGTAGAAGATTTCTTTGATGCTGTAAGTCACTCTAAGCCTTTCGTGAACCCTCCATTATAGCGCGGGAAGCGCGGCGGCACGAACCGCCCGCCGGTGAGGTCCGCGCTTTCCCGGGCGCAGCGCTCCGTGCAATGGCTTGATTGTGAACAATATTCCATTTACTTAAGCGCGCTATGTTGGATAGGAGAAAGTTCTGATTCCTGTCGGACGATATGCCATGGCCAATCCGCCCTGTCGAAGCATTTGTCTCGCCGCCCTATTCTGCATCAGCGCAGGCGACGCCGCGGCGGCCGCATGGCAAGTGGAGGCTGCGGCGGGCGTGACCTTGCTGTGGATCGGGACACTGGCGACAGCCTGCTGCGTGCTCCGGCGCCGCTGCCGCGCGGCGGAAAGCCGGCTGCGCGAGACGACGGCGGCCTTGCACGCGGAGCAAAGGGCGCGCGGCCAGGCGGAGCTGGCCCTGTCCGAGCTGCACGATGGGATGGCCTTGCTGGTCCAGCAGCAGGCGGCGGTGCGCGATGATGAACGCGGGCGCATCGCACGCGACCTCCACGACGACCTGGGCCAGACGCTGCTCACGGCGCGGATTGACGTGTCCTTGCTGCAGGTCGCCACCAAGGGGTTGCACACGGCGGCCAACGACAAGCTGGCCCATCTCGGCAGTTCCCTGGACGCCGCGCTGCGCGCACTGCGCACGGCCATCAACAACCTGCGCCCGCTCGCACTTGGCGAAGGCCTGCGCGGCGCCTTGCAACGGCAGGTGCGCGAGTTTGCGCGGCTGTCCGGCATCACCTGCGAATACGCTGCGGAGGACAGCGCCATCGAGGCCGCCCAGCGCGAACCGCTGCTCGATGTGGTGCTGTATCGCATCGTGCAGGAAGCCCTGTCGAATGCGGCGCGCCATTCGCACGCCTCGCTGGTGCGGGTGAGCCTGCGCTGCGTCGACGGCAGTGTCGCGCTCGACATCCAGGACAACGGCATCGGCATGAACGCCGATCCGGCCACGTATGGAAGCGGCCTGTCCGGCCTGCGCCAGCGCATCAGCGCGGCGGGCGGACAATTCATGGTCGAAAGCGGCGCGCGCGAAGGCACCTTGCTGGCCGTCGCCCTACCCCTCGCGCATGAAAGCGTGGCGCGCTGAAGGCGACCCTGCTCTTCCTTGCTGAAAATCAAGCGTTGGGCCATTGGTGGGTAGCAAAATCCGACTTGTCAGCAGTCAAGAGCACCCACACAAGGATGGCCATGACCAGCCCAACAACGATGGTGTCCCGCCTGATCGAGTCCACAGCCTCCCCGCAAGAACGCGGCTTCGCCGGCCAGCTGATGGAAATGCTGGCGATTCCAGTCTTTGTGCTCGACAGCGATGCCCGCGTGGTGATCTGGAACCACGCCTGCGAGCGCCTGACGGGCGCCAGCGCCGGCGAGATCCTTGGCACCGGCGAGCACCGCCGCATGTTCTACGAGGAACCGCGTCCGACGCTGGCCGACCTGGTGATCCAGAACCGTGCCGACGAAGTGCGCCATATCTATCCGCGCCAGGTGCCCGGCCAGCCGGCCGGCGGCAGCCTGTCCGCCGAAAGCTGGTGCGACATGCCGCGCGCGGGGCGCCGCCGCTATCTGGCGGCGGACGCTTGCCCGATCTTCGACGAGCTCGGCCGCATCACGGCGGTGGTGGAAACCTTGCGCGACCTGACCGACGAAAAAATGGCGCAGATTGCGCTCGAACAGCTGGCGACGCGCGACGGGCTGACCGGGCTGGCCAACCGGCGCTGCTTCGACGACACTCTCCGCGCGGAGTGGGCGCGCGCGCTGCGCCAGCAGCAGCCCTTGTCGCTGCTGATGGTCGACGTGGACAACTTCAAGGCTTACAACGATGCTCACGGCCATCTAGGCGGCGACGAATGCCTGAAGCGGATCGCGACCGCGGTGGCGAGCGAGATGCGGGCCAATGACCTGGTCGCACGTTATGGCGGCGAGGAATTTGCGGTGATCCTGCCGAACCAGTCGCTCAAGGGCGCCGCCATCGTCGCTGAACGGATCCGCTGCCGGGTCGAGCAATTGCAGGTGCCGAACCTGCTGGCGCCCATGCAGCACGTGACGGTGTCGATCGGCGCCGCGACGGCGATCGCGTCGAAGGACACGGATGCGAGCCAGCTGGTCGCGATTGCGGACGCGGCCTTATACCGGGCCAAGCATATGGGGCGCAACCGCATCAGCCTGCCTATCAGCGAAGCGGCGTAGCCGCCCCCCCCGGAATCAAAAGAGGACGTCGTTCCCGACTTCGCGGGAAACGACGTTCTCAAAGTAGTAACTACGAGGTCGTCCGATCCCACCCGTGGCGGATCGCGGCCTTGAAACGTTCCCAGCTCGTATCACCCGGCGTGCGCGATTCCCATTCGCTGCGCAGCGCTGTCTCCGACTCGTCCCAGGTCCGCCCGCGATAAGTATCGCTGGTCGCCATCTCCGAGCCGTACATATAAGCCGGCTCGTACTCGTCATAGCTCTCGCCGCTGGATGCATAGTTGCTGTCCCAGTGCGAGCGGTGCGATTCGTGACCCGTCATACGATCCCAGCCATGCCGGATCGCGGCCTTGAAGCGCTCCCAGTTGGAATGCTCCGGATGCCGGCGCTCCCAGGTATCGCGCAGGTCGGACTCGACATCGTTCCAGTTGCGGTCGCGATATTGCGGATTGCGCGCCATCTCGGCGCCATAGCTGTACGCCGGCTGGTAGTCCTCGAAGCTGCCGGTGCCGGCGTAACGGCGCGACCAGTCGTTGCGATAATAATCGTCATCGGCCAGCATGCTCGGTTCCGTCGACGAAGCGGTGCCGCCCATCTCGGTATCGCGCGAGAACACCCGCACGCCGCTGCGCGAGCTGCCGCCGATATCGCGCTGCATGCCTTCACCGATGCGCGAACCTTGCAGCGAGACGGAATACATCGAACCGGTGCTGCCCGGCGCCTGCAGGGCGGAGCCTTCCAGCCACGAGCCCTGCAGCGACTCGCCCTCGCGGCTCATCGGTTCCTGGTAGGTCGTCCCCATCGGCACGTCGTCATTCAGCGACTGCTGCGCGAACAGGCCCTGCTCGCCTTGCGGCCTGAGCAGGTCTTCCGAGTGTTGCGCCGAACCGCTGTAGCCCGACTGGCGCGCCGCCGGCGCCGCTTGCTGCAAGCCGCCAGCGCCGCTTGCGCGCATCGTTTCCGGATGGCTGATCTGGCCGGCGCCGGTCCACTGTGCGTGCTTTTCGTCGATGTCTACCGGACCATGGCGCTCGACCACGTCGGCGGCGCGCTCGACTTCAGGTTCGGACTCGGTGACCACCGTCAGCACGTGGTGGCCGCGGCTGACGGCATCGCTGTAGCGCTGCGCATGTTCGCTGTTGTCGGTGCCAAAGATGTCGGCAAAGAAGTGCTTGATGCTCGCACCCAGGCCTTCGTGGTGGTGCGTGGTTGCGCTGGTCGTTGTCGTGCTTGTGGTATCGGTGCTACCGGTCACGCTATCGGTGATGCCGGTCGGATCGCTGGTGGAAATCTTGACGCAGTCGCGCTTGAAGCCGGCAAGCAGCAAGTCGTCCTGCGCTCGGTCCGCATCGGCGCGGTTATCAAATACGGCGATAAGTGTATGTTGCATGATCGTCTCCAAATCCTGGTTGGCGGGATATCGCGTTGACAAGACGAGGTTACCCGAAAGGCAGCATGTGCCGCGCACCATTGAGGCTGATCAAGCACGTCGCGCATTGCTCCGCGATGCTCTTGATATCGCGCTTCCCGGGCGAAGGAAATACTGATGGAAACACCGCCGCTACTCTCCCCGGTTCCCTGGCCGCCGCCGCAAATCAGCGGTGCGCAGCGCCATCAGGACCTGGTCACAATGCACACCAGCGTGCCCGAGCCGCCGGCCGACGCCGACCGCCTGTTGCACGCGCTCATCGGCCACGGCACGCACGGCATCTCGCCGACGAGCCTGACGCTGGCCATGGTCGACTGGCTGATGCACATGGCCGGCGCGCCTGCCAAATGGCAACGGCTCGCGCAGAAGTCATGGCACAAGGAATTGCGCTGGTGGGACTACGCGATCCGCACCAGCATCGGCATCAAGGTGCCGCCGTGCATCAAGCCTTTGCCGCAGGACCGGCGCTTTCGCAGCGAAGCCTGGCAACACTGGCCCTACAATCTGTTGCAGCAAGCCTTCCTGCTCAACCAGCAATGGTGGTACAACGCCACCACCGGCGTCGACGGCGTCACGGAGCACCACGAGCAGGTCGTGTCATTCGCCGCACGCCAAATGCTCGACGTCATGTCGCCGCTGAATTTCGTCGCCACCAATCCCGAGGTGCTGGCCACCACCATTGCCGAGCACGGCCTCAATTTCCTGCGCGGCGCCGGCCACCTGGTCGAGGATATGCAGCGCCAGATGGCCGGCCAGGCGCCGGCGGGTGCGGAGCACTTCCGGCCCGGGCATGAAGTGGCCATCACGCCGGGCGAAGTCGTGTATCGCAACGGCCTCATCGAGCTGATCCAGTACAGCCCCGCGACGCCCACCGTGTTCGCCGAACCGGTCCTGATCGTTCCCGCGTGGATCATGAAGTACTACATCCTCGACCTGTCGCCGCACAACTCGCTGATACGCTACCTGGTCGACCAGGGCCACACCGTGTTCATGATCTCGTGGCACAACCCGACCGCGGACGACCGCGACCTCAACCTGAACGACTATCTGGAAAATGGCGTGCTGGCCGCCATCGACGTGGTGCGCGCGCTGGTGCCGGGGCAGCGCGTGAATGCGGCCGGCTACTGCCTGGGCGGCACCCTGCTGTCGATGGCCGCGGCGGCCCTGGCCTGCACCGACAGCAAGGTCCTCAACACCATGACGCTGCTGGCCGCGCAAACGGATTTTTCGGAAGCGGGCGAGCTCTCGCTGTTCATCGATGAAAGCCAGGTCACCTGGCTCGAAGACCTGATGTGGGAACAGGGCTATCTCGACAATCGCCAGATGGCTGGCGCCTTCCGCCTGCTGCGCTCCAACGACCTGGTGTGGTCGATCGCGGTCGAGCAATACCTGCTGGGGCGGCGTCCGCCGATGACCGACCTGCTGGCCTGGAATGCGGACACCACCCGCATGCCCTACCGGATGCACAGCGATTACCTGCGCCACCTGTTCCTGCACAACGACCTGTTCACGGGCCGCTACCGGGTGGCCGGCCGGCCCATTGCCCTCACCGACGTCGAGCTGCCCATCTTCGCGGTGGCCACCATGACCGACCACGTCTCGCCGTGGCGTTCGGTGCACCGCATCCATTTGCTGGCAGCATGCGACATCGCCTTCCTGCTCACCAGCGGCGGGCACAACGCGGGCATCATCAGCGAGCCCGGCCATCCAGGGCGCCACTTCTACAGCATGGAGCGGCACCGCGGTGACTGCTACATCGACGCCGACACCTGGCTGGCCGAGGCGCGCCTGCACGACGGCTCATGGTGGCCGACATGGGAAGGCTGGCTGTCGCGACACACGCAGGGCGCGCGCGTGCCGGCGCGCAAGGTCGGGCCCTCGCTGGCGCACGCGCCCGGCACCTATGTGCTGGAACGCTGACGCTGCAATCAGGAGAAGGGATTGTCCACCTTGCCCACCACCGGTGGCGGCAGGCGCTCGGGGAGCGCCGGATCGGCTTCGAGCCGGCGCACCACCTCGCCCAGCACCTCGTACAGCAGGCGTGCGGCCGCGAGGCCCTGGCGATCGGCGGTGATGTCGAGGTCGCCCGCCAGCGTCACGCGGTCGAGCCGGTTTTCGATGGCGAGGCCGCCCACCTCCAGTTCATCGGATTCGTTGGCAAACGGCTTGAAGGAATGCTTGGTCATGCGTGCTCCTGTCACAGGCGGCGGCTGCGGCCCTGCCGGATGTTGGGCAGGCGCAGCGTCCGCGCTTTCTGTTCGTCGGTCAGCGCCGGCAGCAGGTTGATGCCGACCATCCGCTCCAGTTCCGGAATCGACAATACCTGCGGCCTCGCGTCGGCCTGGTTCTCGACGAACCACGCCGCGCCGGCGCGCTCGCGGGGACTGTACACCACCTTGTACAAATGGCTAGGCACGATCACGTTGCCGACCTTGCGCAGCTGGCCGCCGAGGAAGGCGGGACCGGTGATCACGTACAGCGCGCCCTCCTGTGTCGCCATCTTGCGCACCGCCGCTTCGATGTGCGCCCAGACATGGCGATTGTTGTCGCCGTCCTGCGGCACCATGTTGGCGAGCGTGAAGCTTTCGCGCTGGCTGCTGCGGTCGGGCATGTCGCCGTTGGGCGCCATATGGCCGCGGTCGAAGCCGCTACGCGCATAATCGGACAGTTCGGCGCGCTGCGCCGCCGGCAGCATCGGCTCGGCATGGAAACTGTTCTCGCGGCTGAGGCCCTGTGCGGCGGCCACATTGTCCGCCTTCAGCAGCTCAGCCGACCACAGCGGCGTGCGCGTGACGCCGGAATGCATGACGCCGAATTCCCCGTAGCACAACTCGCGGGTGGCCGTGGCCAGTTTCGGGTTGCGGATCTCGGGCAGGCGCCCGTTCACATAATAGGCCGGGCAGCCACCGGCCCAGGCCAGGCCGGACAGCGTGCAGCCAAGCACGGCGCCGGCGAACCACTTCATCAAAGACATTTGCTTCTCACAACAAAACGGCGATTGTAAATCAAGCAAATGTTGCGCTGAAATATTTTTTACGTAACAATGCGTTTCTGTAGAGCCAGCACACGATTGAACGCATGGGCCCCGCTAATCCTCTAGAATTCCGTCCTTTTCTGAATATTCCGTCCCGGAAATAATGGCGACGACCAAGGCCACCATTCCGGAGGACCTGCGGCGCTTCGTGCTCACGAGCGTGCCCTCGGTTCCCTTCCTCGAAGCGCTGCTGCTGTTGCGGGCCGACCCGCGGCACGCATGGCAGCCGGACACGCTCGCGCGCCGCCTCTACATCCGCGAGCGCACCGCCGAGGCCTTGCTCGACGATTTGTGCACCGCCGGCATGGCCGTGCGCGCGGATGGCGATGGCTACTCCTACCATCCGGATTCGAACGAACTGCGCACGCTGATCGATCGCCTGGTCGAGCTGTACGCGGCGCGCCTGGTCGATGTGACCAACCTCATCCATTCCTCGCTGGACCGCAAGGCCCAGCAATTCGCGGACGCCTTCAAGTGGCGAAAGGACAACTGACATGGGCCAGATCATCTATTCTCTGTGCACCCTGACCTCACTGGCATGCGCGTGGCTGCTGTACGCCAGCTACCGCCGCACCGGCCACCGCCTGCTGTTCTGGAGCGGTTCGTGCTTTGCCGTGATGACACTCAACAACTTGCTGCTACTCTTGGACAAGGTCGTGCTGCCCGAAGACGTCAGCCTCCTGCCTGCCCGGCTGGTCACGGCGCTGATCGCGATTGCCCTGTTGCTCTATGGTTTGATCTACGAAAGGGAATAGCCATGAACGATGTGCTCACCGGCGCCATCGCGATGGGTTCGATGGTCGTCGCGCTGTTCTTCCTGCGTTTCTGGCGGAACACCGGCGATCGCTTTTTCCTGTACTTCTCGCTGTCCTTCCTGATCGAGGGACTGCACCGCATCTATTCGACGCTGCACGACAACGGCGGCGAAGATTCACCCACCCACTACGTCATCCGGGTCCTGGCATACGGCCTGATCCTGTGGGCCATCTTCGAGAAGAACTTGCCGCGCGAGAAGAAGTCCGGCTAGCGTGCGCCGCCCGCGGCTGGGGCAACGCGATAATGCCTTCCTACATCACCAAGGAGGCACCCCATGGCTAGCAATGGTTCGCAGCGCGATTCGGCCCAGCCGGTCCGCTCCGACAAGCTGCTTCCGCCCGGCGACGACGACGGCGACGGCCGCTTCGACGTGGCCGAGGAAGTGAACCTCGACCAGCAATCCGACTCCGCCCGCCACATCGGCCAAGCTCCGGACGAGCTCGCTCCCGGCGTGCCAAACCAGCCGCCGCGCCCACCCGGCGCCACCCGCTGACGCTACTCACCGTAATGAAGCCGCGTACATCAAGGAATTGACAGCCGATCGGATGACTTCTACATTGTTCGCTGAACATAGGCACAGGAAGGCCGGGCGCGCCGCGGCGCTTCCCTCGGCCTCGGCGACCATGAACGTCATCCCATCGCAGCCAGTTGCGGCACCCCGCGCCCGTCCGGGAGCGGCGCCATGAACCGCCCCGGACACGGCGACGTCCTGTACGTCTGCGACCGCCCGGTCCCGGATCCGGTCGTCGAAGACGTCATGCGCCAGCTCGGCCGCGGACTGGTCCATGCGGCGTCGGCCAGCCAGGCCCTGGCGCTCGCCCGCGACCGCGAGTTCGCCCTGATCCTGGCCGCCTGGGCCGGCGACTTGGCAGCGCTGGAACAGCTGGTCCGTACCCTGTTCGCTCACGCGCGCACGCCGCGTACGCCGCTGGTCGCCCTCGGCGTGCCGAGCGCGCCCGACACCATTCTCGAGCCGCTATACGAGGCCGGTGCGATCGACGTCGTCTGCGACCCGGTGTCGCCGGTGGTCCTCAAAACCAAGGCCCGCATCTACCTGAACACCTTCGACACCGCCGCCGAGCGCAGCGCGGCCGAGCAAAGGCTGCGCAACAGCGAGGAGCGCTACCGCACCCTGTTCGATTCGCTCGACCAGGGCGTGTGCGTGATCGAAGTGATGTTCGACGACGCCGGCATCCCTTACGATTACCGCTTCCTCGAGGTGAATCCGGCCTTCGTCGCCAACAGCGGCTTGTCCGATGCCGCCGGCAAGACCATCCGCGAGATGGTGCCCACGCTCGAGCAGCATTGGTTCGACATGTACGGCCATGTCGCCATCACCGGTGAGCCGGTGCGCTTCACCCACCAGGCCGAACCGCTCAAGCGCTGGTTCGATGTCTACGCCACGCGCATCGGCCCGCAAGAGGCGCACCGCATCGCGATCCTGTTCACCGACGTCACGGCGCGCCGCCGCGCCGACGAAGAGCTGCGCCGCATCACCGCCGACCTGGCCGAAGCCGACCGCCTCAAGACCGAATTCCTGGCCACCCTCGCGCACGAGCTGCGCAATCCGCTGGCGCCGATCAGGAGCGGCCTGCAGCTGATGCGCCGCAGCGGCGACGCCGCCACCGTGGCGCGGGTGCAGGACATCATGGACCGCCAACTCGAACACCTGGTGCACCTGGTAGACGACCTGCTCGACGTGGCGCGCATCACGCGCGGCCAGGTCGAGTTGAAGCCCGACTGGGTCGACCTCGGACAGATCGTGCTCGGCGCCGTCGAGATCAGCCGGCCGCTGATCGACGCCGCGCGCCACCAGCTCGAGCTGGATCTGCCGCCGGAGCCGGTGCCCCTGTACGCCGATGCCACCCGCATCACCCAGGTGATCAGCAACCTGCTCAACAACGCGGCGCGCTACACGCCGCGCGGCGGCCGCATCGTCCTGTCGGCCGGCCGCGACGGCGAGCAGGCGCGCATCCTCGTGGCAGACAATGGCATCGGCATCGCGCGCGCCGCGCTGCCCGAGATCTTCAAGATCTTCACCCGCGCCGGCGGCGCCGAGCAGGTCCAGGGCGGCCTGGGCATCGGCCTGTCGCTGGTACGAAGTTTCGTCGAGCTGCACGGCGGCTCGGTCAGCGCCGACAGCGCCGGGCCGGGACTGGGCGCCGTGTTCACGGTGCGCCTGCCGCTGCATCCGGCCGCAGCGCCGGCCGCGCCGCAGGATGGGCCCGCGCCGGCCGCCGCCGCGCACACGGGAGCGCTGCGCGTGCTGGTGGTCGACGATAACCGCGACGCCGCCGAGACCCTGGCCGCGCTGCTGGACGTGATGGGGCACGCCGCCCCGATCGCCAACGACGGTCCGCAGGCGCTGCGCATGGTGCACAGCTTCCGTCCGCAGGTGGTGTTGCTCGATATCGGCATGCCGGGCATGTCCGGCTACGACGTGGCGGAGGCGATCCGGCGCGACCCCGCGCTGGCGGGAGTACAGCTGGTCGCGCTCACCGGCTGGGGCGGCGCGCCGGACCGCGAACACAGCGCCCGCGTGGGCTTCGACGAGCACCTGACCAAGCCGGCCACCATCGAAGCGATCGAAACGGTGCTGGCGCGCTGCGCCGCGCGTGCCGCCGAGATGGCGCCGGCCGGCGGCTAGGCCGCTACCACTGCAGCGACAGCAGCAGCTGCGCCATGCGCGGCCAGCACAGGCGCCCCAGGTCCCCGCGTGCGGCGAAGCGGTAGCCATCCGCTTCCGGGGTCGGCTTGCCAGTCACGCGGTGTGCGAAGAAGCTGGTGCAGACCAGTTCTTCCAGCGTCCCCAGTTCGTCGCCGGCCTCGACCCGGAACAGGTGCAGGCGCTTGTCCGGCCGGTAGGCGAATTCGCCGAGGTCCTCGAACCGCTCCGGCGCGAACGCGATCCCGGCTTCCTCGCGCAGCTCGCGCATTGCCGCTTCGAGCGCGGACTCGCCCGGATCCTGCATGCCCTTCGGGATATCCCATTTGGCCGTGTGCGTCACGTGGCACAGCAGCAGTTCGCCGTGCGCATTCTTCACCAGTACGCCGCACGACAGGCCGATCGCGCTCACAGGCGCTCCTCGGCTGCGGCAAAGGCCTGCTCCAGCGCCTCGAAGCTGACCGGCTTGGTCAGGTGCTGGTCGAAGCCGGCCTCCTGCGATTGCGACAGGTCGCTGGCCGCGCCCCAGCCGGTCAGCGCGATCAGCACCACGCGTTCCAGCCCGTCCGTGCGGCGGATCGCGCGCGCCACCTCGTGCCCGCTCATGCCGGGCAGGCCGATGTCGAGGAACACCAGGTCGGGCTCGAATTCCTGCGCCAGACGCAAGCCGGACGGGCCGTCATGCGCCATGCGCGTCGTGTGTCCCAAGAGGCGCAGCAATTCGACGAGGCTCTCGGCGGCATCGGCATTGTCGTCCACCACCAGCACGCGCAGCGGCCGCTGGCCGATTGTGACGCCATCCGCGTCATCCGGCCGCATGGCGGTCTGCCGCACCGTAGCCGACAGCGGCAGGCGCACGGTAAAGGTGCTGCCTTTGCCGGCGCCGTCGCTGGCCGCGTTGACGCGGCCGCCGTGCAGCTCGACCAGCCTGCGCACCAGCGACAGCCCGATCCCGAGGCCGCCCTGGGCCCGGTCCAGGTTGCTGCGCACTTGCGTGAACATCTCGAACACCGAGCCGAGCGATTCGGCCGGAATGCCGACCCCGGTATCGGTCACCGCGACCACTGCCTGGCCATCCTCGCGCCGCGCCTCGACGCTCACGTGGCCGCCGGACGGCGTGTACTTTGCCGCGTTATTGAGCAGGTTGGACAGCACCTGCACCAACCGGGTGGCGTCGGCCTCCATCCCGAGCGGCTCGTCGGGCAGCTGCACCGACAGGCTATGCCCGCTGCTCTCGATCAGGGCTGCGCTGGTCTCGAGCGCGGTAGCGACGATCGCGCGCAGGTCCACCGGCCGCTTCTTCAGTTCGATCTTGCCGCGCGTGATGCGCGCGATGTCGAGCAGGTCGTCGACCAGGTGGATCAGGTGCCCCAGCTGGCGCTCCATCATGTCGGTGACACGGTCGGAGCCGCCGTGGCCACCGAGGCGCAGCAGGTCCAGGCCGGTGCGGATCGGCGCCAGCGGATTGCGCAGTTCATGCGCCAGCGTGGCCAGGAACTCGCTCTTGCGGTGATCGGCCTCCGACAGGTCGGCGGCGATGCGGCGCAGCGCGTCCTCGGAACGCTTGTGCTCCGTGATGTCACGCGTGACTGTCGCCAGACCGAGGTTGTTGCCCTGCGCGTCGCGCACCACGAAGCCCTTGAAGTAGACCGGGAAGGTGGTCTCGCTACGGACCCGCGCGAAGCGCAGCTCGCCCTCCCATTGGGCGGCCTCGCCGGTCAGCGCCGGCAGCACCACGCCCCGCATGAAGTCGCGCGAATCGGGGGCGACGAAATCGATCAGGCGCCAGGCCTCGATGTTCGCATCCGGCGCCAACCCGGCCAGCGCGCGCCCGGCCGGATTCAGCCAGATGCCGCCGGCGTCCGGCGTGAACAGGCCGATAAAATCGGTCGACTGCTCGGCCACCGCCGCCAGACGACGCACGCCCTCCTCGGCGCGGTGGCGCTCGGTCTGGTCGCGGAAGAACAGCGCGATCCCGCCGTCCGGCGTCGGGAAGCTGTCGATCTCGAACCAACTCCCGTACTGGTTGAGCCAGGCCTCGACGTGCGCGCGCTCGCGCCGCGCGGCGGTGCGGCGGTAGGCCAGTTCGCGCACCGTGCCCGAGACGTGCGGGAACACTTCCCAGAAGTTGGCGCCGACGATGTCCTCGCGCTGCATGCGCGTGGCCTGTTCCGCGGCGCGGTTGGCGTAGGTGATGCGCCACTGCTCGTCGATCGCGAGGAAGCCGTCGCTCATGCTTTCCAGGATCGCACGCGAGCGCTCCTCGGCGGCCTGGCGTTCGCGCGCCTCGTGGCGCTGGCCGATCACCAGCGAGCCGGTGTTGGCCAGCAGCTCCATCGCCTGCGCCTCGTGCGGCGGGCGCTCGCTGCTGTCGTAGTAGTACCAGCAGAAGGTGCCCAGCAGCGCGCCCGACGGCGCCAGGATCGGCACCGCGCGCGCGGCGCGCAGGCCATGCGCCAGCGCGATCCCGCGTGCTCCCTCCCACAGCGGATCGGTCTCGATGTCCGGGCAGGATACCGGCTCCGCGCGCCAGGCCGCCGCGCCACTGCAGCCGGCCAGCGGCCCGATCTTCATATTGTCGAGCGCGGTGCGCAGGTCGGACGGCAATGAGGGCGCGGCCGCGTGGCGCAGGTAGCCGTCCGGTTCCGCCAGCTGGACCGAGGCCAGCGCCTGGCCGCCCGCATAATCCTCGGCGGTGCGGGCCAGTACGTCCAGCACGTCGGCCAGCGGCGCGTCGCTTACCGCCAATTCCAGCGCGCCGCGCTGGCCGAGCGCCAGCAGGTTGGCGCGGGTGCGTTCGGTCACCTCGACGCCGTGCATCAGCACCCCGGAGATCGTCCCCGACGGATCGCGCAGCGCCATGTAGACGAAATCGACGAAGTGCTCCTCCATGCCTTCGGGCGAGGCGGCGGAGCGCAGCAGCATGCGCACATTACTGCCCTCATAAGGCTCGCCGCTGCGGTAGACGCCGTCGAGCAGCTCAAGGAAGCCCTGCCCTTCCACCTCCGGCAGCACCTCCCGAACGGGACGCCCGATCACTTCGCGCACGCCGATCAGTGCCAGGAAGCGCTCATTGACCATGTCGAACACGTGCTCCGGGCCGCGCATCACGGCCATGAAGGCAGGCGCGCGGTAGAAGATCTCGATCATGCGGTCGTTAGCGGCACGCAGCTCGCGGTACAGGTGCTCGCGTTCGGCTTCGGCATGACGCCGGCCCGTGATGTCGGTGAAGGTCAGCACGGCCCCGGCGGCGCGTCCGCCGACCACCATCGGGTGCACCGAGAACGCCACCGGCAACTGGCTGCCGTCCCTGCGCCAAAAAACGGTTTCGCTGCGCAGCACCCGGCCCTCGGACGCCGCGCGCAGGATGTCGCATTGGTCGGCGGGATAGGGCCTGCCATCGGCATGGTGACGGTGGATGCGCGCATGTGGCGCGCTGCCCAGCATGTCGCCCGGCCGGTCGTTCAGCATGGCGGCGGCGGCCGCGTTGACGAAGGTGCAGGTGCCCGCCATATCGAGGCCGATGATGCCCTCGCCCGACGATTCAAGCAGCAGCGCAAACCGCTCCATGCTCTCGCCCAGCTGTTGCTCGCTGCGCGCCAGGCGCTCGGAGGCGTCGCGGTGGCGTTCGGCCTCCAGCCTCGCCAGTTCGGCCGTCTTCCGGTACAACTCGACGAACACGGCCGCCTTGGCCCGCAACATTTGCGGATCGAAGGGCTTGGCCAGGCAATCGGCCGCGCCCAGGCCGTACGCCTGCTCCAGCTGCGGCGCCTCGCATTGGCCGGCGGTCATGAAGATGATCGGCACGCTGGCCGTGCGTGGGTGCTGACGGATCAGCTGCGCGGTCTCGAAGCCATCCATCGCCGGCATCCGCACGTCCAGCAGCACCAGCGCGAAATCCTGTGCCAGCAGCGCCCGCAGCGCGGCCGCGCCCGAATCGGCGGTCACCAGTTCCGCGCCGAGTTCGGCCAGCACGGAAGCGAGGGCGGCAAGGTTGGCGGGCTGGTCGTCGACGAGCAGGATACGCGTTGGGAGGTCGGCAATCATGGCCCGTTGGCAGGGTGATAGATGCAGATTTGCCAATGTATGACGGGGCCTTCCGAATGTCAATTGTGCGCACCCCGGGCCCGCTCTCGCCGACACTAAGCCCCTTGCGGAAAAGGTGAAATGCCAAAGGATGAGAATGGATCTATCGCTGCTGCAAGACCCACTTGCAAGCTGGGGCGCGGCGCTGTTGGTGTTCGCGGCTTCGGTCGCCGCGCTGTACGGCGTGCGCTACCTGCTGTTGTGCCGCCTGCGCGCGATCGCCGCCCGCACTGAAACCAAACTCGACGACTTCGTGGTCACCGTGCTGTCCTCCACCCACACGCTGTCGATCTGGGTGGTCGGCATCTATCTCGGCATCCGGAACGTGGCGCGCGGCCCGCGCCGCCACCCGTTTCGCCGCTGCGGCAGGGTTCCACAAAACACTGAAATCGGGCACCAGAGACAGCCGGACGCATCCTACAAGGCAGCCCTGTCCCGTCCTATTCTGCGCGTCCGATGCGCCACTTAAGATGGCCTCGCCTCTCCCCGATCGGCCTGTCAGTGGACACTGATCCGGCAGGGGAAGCTGTATCCCATTATTCCTACAGGAGAACGATCATGGCATCGAATCAAGGTGGCAACAAGCAGAGCGGCAGCAACAGCAACCGCGGTTTTGCGTCGATGGATCCGCAAAAGCAGCGTGAAATCGCCTCGGAAGGCGGACGCGCAGCCCACGCTTCCGGCAATGCCCACGAGTTCAACTCGCAAGAGGCACGCGAGGCCGGCAAACAGTCGCACAAGAACGACAACCAGCAGAGCGGCAGCAGCTCCGGTTCGCAGTCGGGCTCGCGCTCGGGTTCCAGCTCGCAGTCCGGTAACCAGGGCAGCCAGGGCAGCCAGGGCGGCCATAATCGTAAATAAACCCGGGTTGTGACGCGCCTGCGGGCGTGTCATCATCGAGCCGACGCGGACCAAAGGAATACGGTGGTCCGCGTTTTTATTTGCGCTTTCGCCGTTGATAGACAACGCAATACGACGTTCCCGCCGGCGCGGGAACGTCGTTCACATACTTGGCTTACTCTGCGTGGGCCGTCTGTTGGGCTTCCGTTGGCGGCTTGGCCGCCTCGCGTTTCGCCGCCTGCAGCGCCAGCACCGAATCCGCAGCCTTCTTACCAGCCAGCAGCGCGTGGTCGGAGTTGTAGTACTCCCACTCGCTGTAGCGGCCGGCCAGCGTGATGTCGAACTGCTTCAGCCAGTTCTTGCAGGTCTCGACATTCTTGGCGCGGTTGTGGTCGTACAGCACGTAGGCGATCGGCATGTCGACCTGATTGGCGGCCAGGATCTTGTCGCCCGGCTGGATCATGCCCACCTTGCGGCAATCCTCGATCGCGCGGGCGATCAACTCGTCGCCATCGACCGGCAGCGGCTTGTACGGCGAGTAGGAAATCTCGCAGGTGAAGCCGAAGCCGCCCGGCGGATTGCACTGCGGGCTGGCGTTACCTTGCACGAAGATGCGGTGGAAGATCGAATCTTCCGGGTAATAGATCCAGTGCTTGTCGGTGGCGACACGGTCGATGCCGATGTTCACGCAGCGAATCGACACATGGCGCAGGCCCTTGGCCGCCGTGCGCACCTCTTGCGGCGCCTCGTCGCCGATCAGGCGAATCAGCTCGGGCAGCGGCATCGTCGACACCAGGTTGTCGTAACGGAAGCGGCGGCCATCGGCCAGCGCTACGACGTGCTCGCGCGGCAGCACCTGCACCACATCGGCATTGGTTTCCACCTTGCCCTTGATATGCGGCTTGAAGCCATCCATCAGCGCCTGGAAGCCACCCTTCAGCGGATAGCCGAAGCGTGCGTTCGGCCCCATCGGTTTGGCGACCGGCTCCAGCGCGCCGGAAATGATTTCCTCCAGGTTCGGCAGCGGCACCCGTCCGCCCAGCCACGAGGTCTCCATCTCGGTCAGCGGCACGGTCCAGATCTTGCGGTTGTACGGGATCGCGAAATGCTTGGCGATGCCCTTGCCCCAGACCTTGTAGATGAACTGCTCGAAATTGCGCACCTGGCCCTTGACCGACTTGTCGGTGTTGCAGACATCCGAGGTGCCATCGGCGCAGCAATCCTCGATCTGCTGGGCGGCAGCCGCTTCAGCCTGGTCGTCGACGCCATAGCGCGCTTCGATCGCGCCCATCACGCATTCGGTGATGACATTCGGCGGCAGGCCGTACAGTGCCCCCTGGAAAGGGTAGCGCGTGTAGGTGCCCTTGCTGTAGACCCAGGCTTCGCGGTTCTGCCAGTGCACGTTGTCGCCCAGCAGTACCTCGTACATCTTCAGCACGTAGGGGTCGTTGGAGAACATGATGTGGCCGGCGTAGTCGAAGGTGAAGCCCTTGTCTTCGATCGAGCGGCACCAGCCGCCGATGGTCGGGTTACGCTCCAGCAGCACGGTGTCGGCAGGCAAGTGGTAGGCCGCGGACAGGCCGGTCGGGCCGCCGCCGATGATCACGTTGCGGTAATTGGCCTTCTGCGAAGCGTGGACCGGCAGGGAATTGACTTGCGCGCCCGCATCGCCGGTGTGTGCAACCAGGCGATGCGCCTTGTTGCCCGGCGCGGTGCCCTGGATCAGCTCGTGCATGCGGGTCGCGGTGTTGTGCCAGGATGTCTTCGCGACGATATCGCGCATGCGCTGGGTCTGCGCGGCTTTCTCGCTTGCGCTCATCGCCAGCGCACGCTCGCAGGCGGCGATGAACTGCTCCGGTGTTTCGGCGATGGCGACCACGTCGCCGTACGGCACCTTGACGTCGGTGATCGGCGTCGACACGCTCGGCAGTTCGGCGGCCATGTACTCCAGCACCTTGGTCGGGCTGATGTATTTGGTCGATTCGTTCAGCGCGAACGGCAGCAGGCAGACGTCCCAGCCCGCGAGGAACTGCGGCAGCGCTTTGTAATCCTGCTGGCCGATGTAATGGATGTTGGCGGCGCGCGGCAGCACAGCCGGATCGATCTTCACGACCGGGCCGACCAGTACGATATTCCATTCCGGATGGGCCTCGGCCATGGCGCGCACCAGTTCGGTGTCGAAGCGCTCGTCGATCACGCCATAGAAACCCAGCCGCGGATAGTCGAATGGCTCCTGCGCCGGGTGGCTGCTCTTGCGATCGAGCGCCTTGCGGAAGTGGACGGCATCGACGCTGCTTGGGAAGCAATGCGCGTTGGCGTGGCGTTCCTTCTTGGCCTCGTAGAGGCTGGGGCCGCCGGTGAAGACCAGGTCAGCGATGTTCAGCAAGGCCGTTTCGCGCTGCAGCAGTTGTTTCGGGGAATTCTTGAACGCGGCCAGTTCGTCCATGCAATCGTAGACTACCAGCGACGGATGCAGTCCTTGCAGCAAGGGCAAGGCCATCGGAGTGTAGAACCAGACCACGGGCTGCTCGCCTTCCGGGACCAGGTCGGACAGCAGGGTCTGCAGGGTCGGGATCTGGTCGTCGTGGAAGCCGGGGGCGTGGATGGCGGTGTGCGGCTGGCACACGGTGATGTTGGGCGCTACCGATGTTCGTTTCAGGTGGGCCTGTCCCTCGTGATACACCGGTTCCTCGACAAACAGGATTTGGTAGTGTTCCGCCAGGCGTGTCATCAGGTGCTGCGGACGCTGGAACACGAAATCCCAGCGCAAGTGGCAAAACACAATCAGGGTCGGCATGTTCAGTTTTCCTTTCGCCTTCGTGGCAAGCGTGTGATTTTCCGGGATGCTGCGCGGGCTTCGGACGAGGGCTTGAGGCACCTGGCCGAACCACGCCAGACCATGAAATCGTAACATGCTAGATTTCCATGATTTTCATTAACACATCACAAGTTTGCCGCGGGGTAATGGAATGATCGTATCGGGAACATCGCTTTCATAGGAGAGATCGCCTCCACATGGTGGAAATTGTGAGCGTAGTCCTACAGCTTTTCAAGAAAAACCACTACGAAAACTCATCGTCTGCGCAACTGTGCGCACGCGCGAAGGTGAGCGTGCGCACGGTATCGCGGCGCGAACGCGATCTGCTGTGTTTACGTACAGATGGTGAAAGGCTGGGAGGTTCACTACCACCAGAAACACGTCGACCCGGCCTGCGCCGGGAATGACGGTTTTGAATCTAACTTTTAGAGGCGGTCGAAACGTTCGGCGCCTTCAGGCTGGCCGTCGGGCGTGAAGTCGGCGGCGGTTTCGACCTGCTTGAAGCCGAAGGTGAGCAAGGCGTCGCACATATCGTCCAGCTCCTCACCCAGATCGGCCGACAGGTCGACCGGCTTGTCGATCGAGCCGACCAGTTCGTCGCCGCCTGCATACAGATTCGTCCGCAGCAGCGCATTCTCGCCGCCGTCCAGCACGGCGACCACGGCCCGGGTGTCCTCGGCGGTCATGCCGCGTTCTCCCAGCAGCTGGTTGACCTCGGCCAGGGTCAGCAGCATCGCCATCTCCTCGGTCGCGCTTTCGCGCGCACCAAAGAACAGGTCCTGGTACAGGAAATCGACCCGCACCCGCTCCGGATCGGCCGCCAGGCAGCGCCGCACCAGCGGCTCCGCATCCACGGTCCAGGCGCGGTAGCGCATCATGCGCGCGTCGTAGTAGGCGTCGCTGTCGGCTTCGCCCTCCGGCACCGCATAGAAAGGATCGTCCGCCGGCTTGAGCGCGAAGCCCAACAGGAAGCGCAGCTCCATGGCCGCGTCCTCGGCCGAGAACTGCTGGCCACTCCAGCCCGTCATCGTCGATTCGAGCAGCGGCATCGGCATGGGCTTGCGCGACGTCATCGACGCAGCCGCCTCGCGCACCACTTCGTGCAGCTGGCTGTAGCCGATCGAATCGACCTCGTCCATGTCGTACAGATGGCGCACCAGCACCACGTTGGCGGCCTCGCTTTCCAGGCCAAGTTCCTGGAAGCTTTCGACCAGCTTGGTGTACGCCTCCTCGTCCGCGAAGGCCTCGTCCTCCACCAGCCCGCCGGTACTGCGCACAAATAACGGGATCATGAAGGCATCGATCTCGATCTCCGGGCCCTGCTCCTTGCGGATGCGCTGGCTGGCCGCTTCTTCGCCGACCAGCCCGCGCAGGTAGCGGCAGGCATCCGGATCGGTGAACTTGGTGTATTCAATGGCGCCAAGCAGCACCTCGTCGTGCTTGCGGCGCAGCGCGCGGCGCACCGCGGTCAGCAATTCTTCCTCGCGCGCGCTGCCCGTCTCCGCCTCGCCGCGCTCGATCACCGTCAGCGCCAACGTGGACAGTTCGCGCAGCTGGGCATCGGAATTCGGCTGGGGCGTATTGTTGGACTTTCTTGGCAGCGGACGCTTATTTCTCGGCATGATTTACAATGGGATGATCAAACCGACATGGTAGCAAATCTGGCTATCGCTGGCGATGCGGCCTCCCGGGTCAATTGAGCGTGAACTGGTCCAGCGTAAGCACGTCGATCTGCTTCGCGTCAACCTTGGTCTTCAGGTAAGCGCACAGCGCGTCGAGGTTGCTGATCGTATTGCCCTGGACGTCGTGATGGTAGGAGCAGCCGCAGGCCCCCATGCTCACGGCCGTATCCACATATTGCTGGATCTGCGTCACCGTCGGCGCGACGTTGCCGTCGGTCTGCACGCAGTCCGGATGCGCGATCCAACCGCCCGGCTGATCGGCGATCTGGCTCAATCCGCCGCCGGTCGGGCGGCCGAAGGGGAATGATTGGCCACGATACGATGCCCCGCGGATCCACTTGATCCCGGCGCGAATGCAGGCCGAGCGCACGTAGCGGTCCGCGGCCCCTTGGGGGAGCGCGAAGTAGCTCGACCCGGTGTTGATGCCGATTGCGGCCAGGCCGTTGATGCCGGCCATGATGTCGGCGTAGATGGCGCTGTCATCGTTCGCCGATCCCGGGTGGCGGTAGTTGGCTAGCCCGCTCCAGTTGGCGGTGGCCACAACGGTATTCTTGAGGCTTCCGCGGTCGGTCGCAAAGGTGGCTGTGGTGTCGCTCGGCGTATCCTGGCAATAATAGACGGTGCCAACGGTGAATCCCGGCGGGGCGGCGTCGGTGAACACGATCGGCATGTTCGCCAACAGCTGCGGGTGATTTTCGAAGGCAAGGACCGCGCTTCCCGCAGTCGCGCCAATGCACCGTCGCCGGTGTAACGCGTTCAGGTTCCATGCCCGGACATAGGTGTCGGGAAGGTTGTCGACGGAGTTGCTCATGAAATAGCCGTAGGGGCCGAGCAGGCGCAGGCCCGCGTTATCGCGGCTCGATGGATGCGTGTTCGAATGCGAACCAATCGCCCAGCCATCTGCCTGCATCGCCACGACATCATCGGCGGACAGGAAGCTACACTTCAGCTTGCCGTATCCAAACACACCCGAGGTGCCAAGCCAGGAAGGCACGATGAAAAGCGTCCCCTTGAATCCATAACGAGCAAGCAACTGCTGCCCGCTCGCCACCGTTGCGGACGGCGCGTGCCGCACGGATGCAAAGCCGTCGTCAAATGTAATGAAGAACGAGGGCCGATACGCCAGGTCGTCATAGACCGGGCCGAACAGGATGTACTCGCCGGCTTGCCAGGCGCCTTCGGTTAATACGTCTTGCTGCGAAATGCGTATCGAAGCAGGAGCATCGATGCCGAATTGCCAGCCGATGAGCATTTGCTGAGTCGGCGACATGGTCAGGAAGACCCAGCCAGCCGAAGGATCGACCGCGCAATTCCAGCGTAGCTCGTGGGTTCCCTGTGCGTTCACGATGGCGAAGTCGAAGTCCAGCGTGCGCGTTCCAGGATTGCGCGCCCATATTCCGACTGAGAAGCCCGGACTGGTTCCTTTCGGCACCAGACCAGCGACCTCCGCCACCACCGATTGCTGGGCAGTCGCGACAGGCAGGTTCTGGGTCAGTTTCAATGCCGAAGTGGAAGGCGCGCCATCCGCGCTGCTGGTGACGACCACGCTGGCGCCAACAGCATTGCTCAGTTTCGTCCATTCGACAATCTTGGTGCCGTAGACGCGCTGGGCCGGCGCGGGCGTTGGGGCCGGCGTCGGCGCCGGCGTTGGCGAAGGGGTCGGCGCCGGCGTCGGCGCTGCCATCGGTGCAGGCATCGGCGCCGCCGTCAGCAAAGCGCTACTATTGCCGCCCCCACCGCCGCACGCGGGCAGGCAGGCTGTCGCTGCACCCAAGATCAGCACTTCTCTCCGCGTCACCATCGCCGCACCTCTACAAGATCACGCTCGGAACTATTGAGTCGTTAATGTAGAAGTTGGTCTTGCGCGCGTATGTGCGATTCTGCACACTACAGCAAACAGATTATCTATTAATCAAATACGTGATTCCTGAATCACCGCCGCCCACTTATGCCGGCAGCTTCAAGCGCTCGCGCCGGCCCAGGGCACCCTGCGATCGTGGCGCCGGTTCTTCCAGCCGGAACACCGCAACCAGCTCGGCCAGTTGACGCGCCAGTTCCTGCAGGGAAGCCGCGCTGGCGGCGGCCTCTTCCACGAGCGCCGCGTTCTGCTGGGTCGCCTCGTCCATGCCGAGCACGGCCTCGTTGACCTGGTCGATGCCCTGGCTCTGCTCGTTGCTGGCCACGCTGATTTCGGAAATGATGGTGCTCACCTGCCCGATCGAATCGACGGTCTTGCGCATCGCGGCGCCGGCGTCGCCCACCAGGCGCGACCCGTTGCCGACCTCGGCCACCGAGGCGCCGATCAGCGACTTGATTTCATGGGCCGCGGCGGCGGACCGCTGTGCAAGATTGCGCACCTCGCCCGCGACCACCGCAAAGCCCCTGCCCTGCTCGCCCGCACGGGCCGCTTCGACCGCCGCGTTCAAGGCCAGGATATTGGTCTGGAAAGCGATGCCGTCGATCACGCCGATGATGTCGGCGATACGCTTGGACGAAGCCTCGATGGCGCCCATCGAACGCACCGCGTCGTCCATCACCGTGCCGCCGTGGCGCGCCGTGTCGGCCGCCTTCTGCGCCAGGTCGTTGGCGATGCGTGCGTGTTCGGCATTCTGGCGCACGGTGCCGGTTAGCTCTTCCATGGCCGCCGCCGTTTCTTCCAGCGAGCTGGCCTGGGCTTCAGTGCGGGCCGACAAGTCCTGGTTGCCGGCCGCGATCTCGCTGGACGCCGTGGCGATAGTGGCCGCGTGGTTGCGGATGCGGCGCACCGTGTTCGCCAGTTCGTTCTGCATGCGGCCGATCGCTTCCAGCAGGCTGCCTTCGGCGACGGCATCGGCCGATATCGCCATCGACAGGTCCTTGCCGGCGATGCGGCGGGTGACGTCGGCCGCGTGCTCCGGATCGCCGCCCAGCGTGCGGTTGATGCCGGCCACGATGCGCCAGCCGAGCAGCGACAGCACCGCCACCACCACCAGGAAGAACAGGCTCGAGCGGGTCGCCTCGTACCAGAATTGCTGGTCGATGTCGTCATTGAAGAAGCCGGTGCCGATCCACCAGTTCCACGGCGTGAACTCGACCACACCGTTGAGCTTTGCCGCCATCTGGCCGGTCTTCGGATGCTTGGTCTTCATGAACACCAGCGCGACCGGGCCTTTGGCCAGCTGCTCGCGGTAGGCCACCGCGTCCGGCCGGCCGTCCATGGTTTCGCCCTGCGCGATCACGCCGATATTCTTCGGATTCGGGTGGACCAGGTTGAGCCCGTTTGGCAAGCGCACCCAGAAATACACCTTGTTGTCGTTGTTCAGCTGGGTCAGCGCTTCCTTGGCCGCAGCCTGTGCCTGCTCCTCGGTCAGCTTGCCCTGCTGTTGCTCGCCCTGATAGTGGGCGACCAGCTGACGGCCCATCATCAGCATATTGGTGATCTGTTCCTGGCGATCGGCCAGCAGCGACTTGTGCAGCGTGTACAGGCTGATGCCGCCGAGGGTGGCCAGCGCGAGCAGTGCCGCGCCGACGAGCGCAAACAGGCGGGTGGAAACTTTCATTCGGACCTCTAATTATTAAAATTGCCGTACGGAAATTCTACCGCGAACTGCCTTCGTTGAGGTGCGCCGTAAAGAACTCGGGACGCAATTTTCGTGTCGTTTCCAACACTGGCAACACGTGGTCCAAGTGCTCGCGCATCGCCGCCACGGCCATGCGGGGATCGCCGGAAGCGACGGCCTCCACCACGGCGCGGTGTTCGGCCAGTACGCCGCTCATCCGGCCCTCCAGCGGCAGGGTCAGCTGGCGGTAGCGGTCCATCTGGGTCTTGGCCTGCAGGATGATCGGCCAGACGCCCGGATAGCCCGACAATTCGGCCAGCGTGGCGTGAAAATTCTCGTCGCTGCGGTGGAAGGCGCGCAGGTCATTGGCATCGACGGCCAGCGCCTGCTCCTCGAGGATGGCGCGCAGCCGCGCCACGCCTTCGGGCTTCGCGCGCTCGGCCGCCTTCTCGATGATCGCGCACTCCAGCGCATTGCGGACCAACATGGCTTCCTCGAGCCCGTCGAGCGGGATGCGCGCGACGAAGGTGCCGGAGCGCGGCAGCACCTCGACCAGGCCCTCGTCGGCCAGGCGCTGCACGGCTTCGTGCACCGGCGTGCGGCTGACGCCCAGTTCCTCGGCGATCTCGCGCTCGACGATGCGCGCGCCGGGCAGCATGCTCATGTCGACGATGCGCTGGCGCAGGCACAAATACACGCGGCGCGATGCGCTCACGCCGGAGTCGGGGTCGATGTTCAGGATGGCGGCGTTCGAAGTGTTCATGGCCAGGCAGTGTACCGAATGTGCGGGACTGGGAACAAATCAGGACGGCATGGCGTCGCGCGGAATGATCGCGCCGCGGTGCCGGATCACCGTGCCGGCCAGCTTGTGGCCCGCGCGCGCCGCCACTTCCGGCTTGCTTCCGGACAGCCGCGCCGCCAGGTAGGCCGCGCCGAAGGAGTCGCCGGCGGCGGTGGTGTCGACCACCGCCGCGACCGGCGCCGGCGCCACCGATACGGCATGCCCATCGGCCCACACCAGGCAAGGCTCGGCGCCGCACTTGACCACCACCTCGGACACGCCCAGCGCACGGGCGCGCTCAACCGCGGCCATCGCATCGCCGGGGCCGTGGATAGCCTGCTCGTCGTCCAGCGTCAGCAGCGCGATATCGCAGTTGGCCAGCACGCGGCGATAGACTTCGGCCGCGGCGTCGGCGCTCTCCCACAGGCGTGGCCGGTAGTTGTTATCGAAGACCACGGTGCCGCCGCTGGCGCGGCAGCGGGCCAGCGCGGCGATCAGGATCTCGCGGTCGGCCGGCGACAGGATCGCCAGGCTGATGCCGGACAGGTAGGCCATGCGCGCCGCGGCCAGCTTGAGCAGCACCTTGCCGGCGTCCGGCGCTTCCAGCCAATGGCGCGCGGCGGAATCCTTGCGCCAGTAGTGGAAGCGGCGTTCGCCCTTGGCATCGGTCTCGATCAGGTAGATGCCGGGCAGGCGGTCCGGCAGGCGCAGCACGCAGCCGGTGTCGACGCCCTCGCCTTCCCAGCTGGCGCACATCTCGTCGGACATGCCGTCCACCCCGAGCGCGGTCACGTAGGCCACCCTGACCTTGGCCGGGTCGAGCAGGCGCGCCATGTAGACCGCCGAGTTCAGGGTGTCGCCGCCGAAGCGGTAGTCCATGCCGCTGCCGGAGCGCTGCAGCTCGATCATGCATTCGCCGATAGCGTAGACGGTTTGTGCTTCCATATCCAGTTCCTTCTTCATTGGGCCGCCGCCACCCCGGCCTTTACGACCGGGGCCTGGCCGCGCGCACCTTCGCGCACCATGGTCCAGACCACCACACAGGCGATCAGGTCGAACACGGCCAGCGCCACGAACAGCGGACTGTACCCGACCTTGGTCACCAGGAAGCCGAACAGCAGCGTGAACACGGTCGCGCCGAGGTAGCCCGACATGCCGGCCAGCCCCGTGGCGGTGGCCACCTCGTTCTTGCCGAACACGTCGGAGGTGATGGAGTACAGCGCGCCGGACAGGGTCTGGTGCGCGAAGCCGCCGACGCACAGCAGCGCGATCGCGGTGTAGGGGCTGGCGACCAGGCCAATGCAGCCCGGCCCGATCATCGCCAGGCAGCCCACCGCCATCACCCATTTGCGCGAGTTGAACAGCGTGACCTTGAAGTGCTTGTGGAAGAACGGCGACATATAGCCGCCCACCACGCAGCCGATGTCGGCGGCCAGGAAAGGCAGCCAGGCGAACATCGCGATCTCCTTGATGTCCATGTGGCGTTCAGTCGCCATGTACAGCGGGATCCATGCGTTGAAGGTCTGCCAGGCCGGCTCCGACAGGAAGCGCGGGATCGCGATCGACCAGAAGTTCGAGGTGCGCACGATCTCCGACCACGACCCCTTCTTCTGCGGCGCGTCTTCCTGGAACTTGGCTTCCTGGCCGGCCAGGATGTAGTCGCGTTCCTCGTTGGACAGGCGCTTCTGGTCGCGCGGGTGCTTGTAGAAAGCCACCCACAGCAAAGTCCACAAGGTGCCCAGCACACCGACCACCACGAAGGACCACTGCCAGCTCGCGTGCATGATGGTCCACACCACCAGCGGCGGCGCGCACAGGGCGCCAATCGAGGAGCCGATGTTGAACCAGCCGATCGCCACCGAGCGCTCCTTGGCAGGGAACCATTCGGTGGTGGTTTTCACGCCCGCCGGGATCCCGGCCGCCTCGGTCATGCCGAGCAGGCCACGGAAGAAGGCCATGCTCTGCCAGCCGGCCGCCAGCGCGGCCGCGCCGCAGGCCACCGACCAGGCCAGCGCGAACACCGCGAAACCAAGCTTGGTGCCGATGGCGTCGAGGATGTAGCCCGCCACCGGCTGCATCATCGCGTAGCAGACCTGCCACGCGACCACGATGTACGAGTACTCCTGGGTCGTCACGTGCAGGTCGCTCATCATCGTCGGCGCCGCCACCGACAAGGTGTTACGGGCCAGGTAATTGACGATCATGCCGAGGGTGACCATGCCGACCATCCACCAGCGCATCCCTTTGAACTTCCTCATTGCTGTCTCCTGCTTGCTTTGCCGCGTCTTCGTGCGCGTGCCGGGCCAGCGGCTTGCGCCTTGCCGCGCCGCCGTCCCATGAAATGATGTGAGGCCGGCTCAGTTCAGCGCCTGGCGAATCCCCGTGTTGTCGATGCGTTCGACGGCCTGCACCACCGCCGCGGCCAGCCCCTGCACCTGGTTCAGGTCACGGCCCCACAGCGCGCGGTTGGCAAGCCAGCCTTGCACCAGCTGGTCCACGCTCCACTTCTTGTCGTGCACCTTCTGCCAGCCTTGCTCGAACCAGTCGAGATGGGCCTTGTCGTCAGCCAGCTCGATCACGCCGCCGCGGTACAGCACCATGGTCGCGGCCAGTGCCAGCACCAGGCGCCACGGCAGCTTGCCGTGATTGAGCTCGATGTAGTTGAGCAGCTGCGGCATGACGCGCGCCGCGAACTTGCTCCAGCTGTTCAGCGCAATCGAGGCCAGGCGGTGGTGGATGGCCGGATTGCGGAAGCGCCGCAGCACGTCCTCGGCGAAATCCTGCAGCTCGGCGCGGTCCATTACCAGCGCCGGGATGATCTCCTGCTCGATCGCCGCGCGCAGCCAGGCGCCGACCTGCGGATCGTCGACCGCCTGGCCGACTGCTTCGAGTCCCGCCAGCAGCGCCACCGGCACCAGCGAGGTGTGGCCGCCGTTGAGGATGCCGACCTTGCGCTTCTTGTAGGGCGTAATGTCGTCGACCAGCTTGATATTCAGGTTGGCGCCGGCGAGCCTGAGTTCATCGGCCAGCGAGGCCGGGCCCTTGATCACGAACAGGTAGTAGTACTCGGCGGCGACCAGGAAGGCGTCGCGGTAGCCCAGCTCTTCCTGGATCACGTCCGCGTCCGAGGACGGATAGCCGGTGACGATGCGGTCGACCAGCGTCGAGCAGAACATGCACGAGGTCTCGATCCAGGCGTCGAAAGCCGGATCCAGCTGCCACAGGCGCGCGAAGTGCAGCACCGCCTTCTTCAGGGCGCCGCCATTGTCGTCGATCAGTTCGCAGGGCAGCAGGATCAGGCCCTTGTCGTGCGCGCCCTCGAAGGCGGTGAAGCGGTCGAACAGCAAGCGCGTGAGCTTGGCGGGGAAGCTGCTTGGCGGCGCGTCATCGAAAGCGTCGCTGTCGTTGACGGCGATGCCGGCTTCGGTGGTGTTCGACACGATGAAGCGCAGGTCGGGGTTGGCGGCCTGCGCCAGGTAGTCCGCGTACATCGCGTTCAGGTCCAGCTCGCGCTGCACGCACTCTACCCGCCGGTATTCCTTGACCGGCTGGCCGGCTTCGTCGAGGCCGCGCACCAGCACCGTGAACAGGCCGTCCTGGGTATCCAGCAGCGGCGCCGGGCCGCCGCCGCGCGGGCGCACCACCAGCACGCCGGCATCCAGGCCGGTGCGCTCGTTGAGCAGGTCGACCTGCCAGTCGAAGAAGCCGCGCAGGAAGTTGCCCTGGCCGAACTGGAGGATCTTGATGGGCAGCGCGAACGGTGCGCTGCGGCGTAATGCTTGCATATGTGTTCCAGTGTCCTGTCAGAGCGAGATGTCGCGCTTCCAGAAAATGAAGTCGTATTGCTGCAGGCGGTCGGCCTTGCACTTGTATTCGCCGCCGGCGGTGGCGACCACCATGTCGAACAGGCCGTTGGCCACGTCCGGCAGCGGCTTGCCCTCGATGACCGGGCCGCAGTCGTAGTCGATCAGGTCCGACAGCTTGCTGGCGACGCGGGTGTTGGACGAGATCTTCAGCACCGGCACGATCGGGTTGCCGGTCGGGGTGCCGAGGCCCGTCGAGAACAGCACCACATTGGCGCCCGAGGCCACCATCGCGGTCACCGATTCGACGTCGCCGCCCGGAGTGCACAGCAGCGCCAGGCCGGGCTTGGCGGTCTGCTCGCCGTAGTCCAGCACGGAGACGATCGGCGAGGTGCCGCCCTTCTTGGCCGCGCCGGCCGACTTCATCGCGTCGGTGATCAGGCCGTCGCGGATATTGCCCGGGCTCGGGTTATCGGCGAAATGGGTGCCGACCGCCAGCGCCTTGGCTTCGAAGTCGCGCATCATGCCGAGGAAGCGGCGCTTGTCGTCGTCTTCCACGCAGCGGTCGATCAGGTTGGCCTCGACGCCGCACAGTTCCGGGAACTCGGCCAGGATCGAGGAGCCGCCCAGCGCCACGATCATGTCGGACACATAGCCCATGGCGGGGTTGGCCGAGATGCCCGAGAAGCCGTCCGAACCGCCGCACTTCACGCCAATCTTCAGGTGCGACAGCGGCACCGGCTGGCGCACCACCTTGTTCGCTTCCTTCAGGTGCGACAGGGTATCCTGCAGCACGGCCTTCATCATCTTCTCTTCACTGTCCCACTGCTGCTGCTCGTACACCAGCACCGGCTTGTCGAAGCCGGCGTTCTGCTTGGCCAGCTCCTCCTTGAACATCTTGATCTGGGCGTTCTGGCAGCCCAGCGAGAACACCGTGATGCCGGCCACGTTCGGATGGTCGGCATAGGTCGACAGGATCTTGCACAGCGAGCGCGCATCGGCGCGGGTGCCGCCGCAGCCGCCGTTGTGGGTGATGATGCGCACTCCATCCACATTCGGGAACGGACGCACGACCGGTTTCGGCGCTTCCATGTCCTCGCCCAGCAGCGACAGCGTGAACGAGGCGAGATCGTTCGACGTATAGCCAAGCGGGCCTTCGAGCGCATTGCGCAGGTGTTCGACGTTGCGGTTCTCGCAGAACACCAGCGGGAAGATCAGCCAGTAGTTGGCGGTGCCGACGCGGCCGTCGGCGCGCACCACGCCGTTGAAGGTGGCGCCTTCGAGGCGGTTCACGTCCGGCGGCGTCCAGCTGTAAGGCTTGGACTCGCCCAGCTCGACCTCGGCCGCGTAGTGCTCGAGATTGTCGGTGGTGACAGCTTCGCCGCGGCGGATCGCATGGGTCGCGCGGCCGACCGGCACGCCATACATGGTCAGGATGTCGCCCGCCACGAACGCGCGCCGCGCCAGCTTGTGCTTGACCTTGATCGGCGTGCTGATCAGGATTTGCTCATCGCCCCAGCTGACGATCTCGCCCGCGGAAAGATCCGACAGGGCGACCAGCATGCTGTCGTCCGGGTGGATGCAGATAACTTTTTGCATTTTTATGCGTTCGCTTTACAGCTTGAAGTAGTTCTTCGCGTTCTCGTAGCAGATGCCGCGCACGATGGTGGACAGCGCCTCGAAGTCATCCGGGTACTCGCCGCCCTCGACCCATTCGCCGAGCTGGCGGCAGACCAGGCGGCGGAAGTAGTCATGGCGCGGGTAGGACGCGAAACTGCGGGAGTCGGTCACCATGCCGACGAACACGCCCAGCACGCTGTGGTTGCCGAAGGCGAGGATCTGGTTCAGGTTGCCGAGCTTGTGGTCGTTGAACCACCAGGCCGGGCCGAACTGCACCTTGCCCGCCACCGAGCCGTCCTGGAAGTTGCCGATCATGGTCGACAGCACTTCGTTCATGGCCGGGTTCAGGTTGAACAGCATGGTCTTGGGCAGCTGCTTGGCCGCGTCCAGCGCATCCAGCAGCGCGACCAGGCCGGCGCTGGTGGTCATGTCCGAGATCGAGTCGTAGCCGGTGTCCGGGCCCAGGGTGTCGAGCATGCGGCGATTATTGTTGCGCATCGCACCGATGTGGAAGCACATGGTCCAATCGTGCCTGGCGTAGACGGCGCCGATGAATTCGAGCAGGCCACGCAGGTACTGGGCGGCCTCGAGATCATCCAGCAGCTGGCCGCCAAGGCGCTTGGCGAACATCGCCTCGAGCTGTTCGGCGGACGCGGCCTGGGCCGGCAGCGGGATGTCGATCGCGTGGTCGGAGATGCGGCCGCCACGCTCGTGGAAGTAGGCCACGCGCTTCTCCAGGGCCTGCATCATGGTCGCGAACGAAGCGATCTTCACGCCCGAGACTTCGGACAGGCGCTGGACGTAGTCGGGGAAGCCGTCCTTATTGATGCGCATCGCGGCGTCCGGGCGGTAGGCCGGCAGCACGCGGGTCTTCAGGCCCGACTTGGCGATGTCGGCGTGCTGCAGCAGGTCGTCGGCCGGATCGTCGGTAGTGCAGGCGATTTCCACCTTGGCCTGCTCCAGGAAGGCCCAGGTGTCCATCTTCGCCAGCTTGGCATTGGCCTGCTCCCAGATCGCATCGGCGTTCTTCGTATTGATCAGCAGCTCGATGCCGAACAGGCGGCGCAGCTCGAGGTGGCTCCAGTGGTAGATCGGATTGCCGATCGCCAGCGGCAGCACGCGGCAGAATTCGTTGAACTTTTCCTTGTCGCTGGCCGGGCCGGTGATGAAGTGCTCGGACACGCCGGCGGTGCGCATCAGGCGCCATTTATAGTGGTCGCCGCCGAGCCAGAGCTCCGCGATGTTGCGGAAGGTCTTGCGGCCGGCGATTTCGCTTTGCTGCAGGTGCGAGTGGTAGTCGATGACGGGCAGGTCGGCGGCCACTTCGTGGTACAGGCGGCGGGCGACGTCGGTCGAAAGGAGGAAGTCCTTGTCCATGAATGGGGTCATTGCTGCGAAGCTCCTTGCGTGAGAGGCGCGATCGCTCGCGCCAAGACTGATATATCAGAAGAATATGCCGAATATATTGCCCGCGCAAGGGCTTCCCGGGGAATTGGTCAGGCCAAACGACCAAAATGACACAGGTAGTGGTCTGGCCGCATCTTTTTTCGGTCAGTCCAATGATTATTTGATCAACTCGCCTTGCCGCAGCTTGCCAAGCATGAAATTTTTTCGGCGGATTGACTAAACAGCCGAGCTGGCGCGCGGATGAGCTGTCCGCGGAAGGCCGGCGATGATATGCTTCGCACACCCGCGGCCGCGGCCGCCCTCCTCGACCCGCACATTCATGCTCGATACCTTTTTCAGGCTCAAGGAAAGCGGCACCGACGCCCGCACGGAAATCGTGGCCGGCGTCACGACCTTCCTGACGATGGCCTACATCATCTTCGTCAACCCCTCGATCCTGTCCAGCGCGGGCATGGACAAGGACGCCGTGTTCGTCGCCACCTGCATCGTCTCGGCGCTCGGCACCCTGGTCATGGGGCTGTACGCCAACTACCCGATCGCCATGGCCCCGGGCATGGGATTGAACGCCTACTTCGCGTTCGCCGTGGTGGGCGGCATGGGCATCGCCTGGCAGTCGGCGCTGGGCGCGGTGTTCGTCTCCGGCTGCCTGTTCATCCTGGTCACCGTGCTGGGGCTGCGCGGCATGATCGTGGCCGGCATCCCGCGTTCGCTGCGCACTGCGATCACGGTCGGCATCGGCCTGTTCCTCGCGCTGATCGCCTTGAAGAGCGCCGGCATCGTCACCGCCAGCGAGCCCACCCTGGTCAAAGTCGGCGACCTGCACAAACCTGCGCCGCTGCTGGCCATCATCGGCTTCTTCCTGATCGTCGCGCTGGACACGCTGCGCGTGCGCGGCGCGATCCTGATCGGCATCCTGGCCATCACGGTCCTCAGCTTTTTCTTCGGCGGGAACACCTTCCACGGCATCTTCTCGGCCCCGCCCTCGGTTTCGCCGACCCTGTTCAAGCTCGACATCAAGGGCGCGCTCTCGTCCGGCATCCTGAATGTGGTGCTGGTGTTCTTCCTGGTTGAACTGTTCGACGCCACCGGCACCCTGATGGGCGTGGCCAACCGCGCCGGGCTGCTGGTCGAAGGGAAGATGGGCCGCCTGAACAAGGCCCTGCTGGCCGACAGCGCGGCGATCGTGGCCGGCTCGATGCTGGGCACGTCCAGCACCACCGCCTACATCGAGAGCGCCGCCGGCGTGCAGGCGGGCGGCCGCACCGGCCTCACCGCGCTGACCGTGGCGGTGCTGTTCCTGGCCGCGCTGTTCATCGCGCCGCTGGCGGGCGTGGTGCCGGCCTACGCCACCGCGCCGGCGCTGCTGTTCGTGGCCTGCCTGATGCTGCGCGACCTGGTCGACATCGACTGGCACGACACCACCGAAAGCGTGCCGGCCGCGATCACCGCTCTGGCCATGCCCTTCACCTACTCGATCGCGGAAGGCATCGCCTTCGGCTTCATCACCTACTGCGTGCTCAAGCTGCTGACCGGTCGCGCGCGCGACGTGGCGCCGGTGATCTGGGTGATCGCCGCGCTGTTTGCTTTCAAGATCATCTACATCGGCGCCTAAAAATTCGGCCTGATGTCACACGCCGCCGCTTTGACGCTACAATATCCACCTCAGCCGCAGCACGCACCCGATTGCCACGCATGCGGGCGACCCACGAAAGACGAGCCAGGACCGGCGCCACGCGCGCCGCGAATGGCTGCCAAGATGCTTATGAAATCTGATTCGCTTTTCGCGCTGGCGCTCGCCGCCGGCTTTGCCGCTTTTGCCTCCCCTGCCTTCGCCGACGTCGTCAACACGATGCCGGCCACCACCCCGGCCGCACCGCCGCAAACACTCAATGTGCACGCGCCGCTGACCGTGAAGGCGCCCGACAAGATGGCTGAAGGCTCCTGGTTCACGTCCGCCGAACTGGGCGCGATCACCACCTCGGGTAACACCAACGGCACCTCCGTGACCGGCAAGATCGACGCCCGCCACGAGACCTCCAACTGGAGCGACGAATACATCGCCAGCGGCTATTTCAAGGAAGACGAGATCCACAACGCCGACGGCACGCGCACCCGCGAACGTTCGGCGGAGCGCTATGCGCTGTCGGCCAAGGCGGCGTTCAAGCTGCTGGGCGAAGGCCAGCGCGCCTTCGTGCTCGGCTCGCACGTGGACGACAAATTCGGCGCCTACACCAAGTATTCGAGCCTGTCGGTCGGTTACGGCTCCCAGCTGTTCAAATCGGAGTCCAAGACCCTGGACGTCGAGATCGGCCCGGGCTATTTCCACGGCGCGCACGCCGCCGCTCCCAGCGAAAGCGGGATGACGGTACGTGGCGCGGCCCTGTTCCGCTGGGCGCTGTCGTCGTCGGCCTGGTTCGCGCAGAACTTCAGCGTGGAGCACGGCACCTCGAACACCCACACCATCGCCGAGACCGCGCTGTCGACCAAGATCAACGACACCATGCAGATGAAGGCCGGGTTCTCCTTGCGCAGCGACACCAGCGTCCCGGTCGACAAGAAGAACACCGATACCCAGACCTCCCTGACGGTGGTCTACTCGTTCTGATCTAGCTGCGCGCGCGGTCGATCGACGGCGTGCCGGCGCCGTATTTCACGAACATGAGCAGGCCGCCGGCCATCGCCAGGTTCTTCATGAAGTTGATCATCTGGCCCTGGTCGCCGGGATGCAGGTGGAACAGGAAGGCTGCAGCCAGCGTGAAGCCGCACAGGGCCAGCGCCACCCAGCGGGTCCAGAATCCGAGCAGCAGCGCGATGCCGCCGCCCAGCTCGACCGCGATCACCAGCGGCGCCAGGATGCCCGGCACGTGCGCGGCTTCCATGTACTGCTGGACGCCGGCGTAGCCAGAGATCTTGCCGAAGCCGGAAACGAGAAAGATCTGCGCCATCAGGATACGGGCGCCTAATTCAAGAACGCGTTCCATGACATGCCTCCCTTGGGTAATTTCAGGCGTGCTCGCGCGACAGCGTGGCGGCGCCGATCCGTGGCCTCGCGGTCAGCAGCAGCGCAACCAGGCTAAGCAAGGCCGAGCTACTCAGATAATACCCGACATATTGAACGCCGTAATTTTTGGCGAGCCATAGCGCGACATAGGGCGCCAGCGAAGCGCCGATGATGCCGGCCAGGTTAAAGCTGAGCGAGGAGCCGGTGTAGCGCACCTCGGCCGGGAACAGCTCGGACAGCAGCGTACCCAGCGGGCCGTAGGTCAGCCCGGTCAGCGACAATCCGAGCACCATGAACACGGTCATCAGGGCCATGTGGCCCGAGCCGAACAGCGGCTTCATGAACAGGCCGAAGACGATGATCAGTACCGACACCAGGATCATGGCCGCGCGCGCGCCACGGCGGTCGGCGATCACGGCCGACAGCGGAATCGTCAGGCCGAAGAACACCACCGACACCAGTTGCAGCAAGAGCAGCTGCTTGCGCGAGAAATGCAGCGGCCCGGTGCCCCAGACCATGGTGAACACGGTCATCAGGTAGAACAGCACGAAGGTCGCGACCGCGAGGAAGGTGCCCAGCACCAGCGCGCGGCGATGATCGCGCAGCACGGCCAGCGCCGGCACGCGCTCCAGCTCCTTCTTGTCGAGCACCGCCTGGAAGGCCGGGGTTTCGGTCAGCGTCAGGCGCACGTACAGCCCGACCAGCACCAGCAGCGCGCTGGCGAGGAAGGGAACGCGCCAGCCCCAGGCGAAGAACTCGGCGTCGGTCAGCGTCGCCGACAACAGCAGGAACACACCGGACGACAGGAAGAAGCCGATCGGCGCACCCAGTTGCGGGAACATGCCGTACCAGGCGCGGCGCGAGGGTGGCGCGTTCTCGGTCGCCAGCAGCACCGCCCCGCCCCATTCGCCGCCCAGGCCCAGGCCCTGGCCGAAACGGCACAGCGCAAGCAGCAGCGGCGCGGCCATGCCGATGTCGGCGTAGGTCGGCAGCAGGCCGATCACGACGGTCGAGATCCCCATCGTCAGCAGCGCCGCCACCAGGGTCGCCTTGCGGCCGATGCGGTCGCCGAAGTGGCCGAAGATGGCCGAGCCGAACGGCCGCGCGAGGAAGGCGATCGCGAACGTGACCAGCGACTGCATGCTGGCCGCGGTGGGATCGGCGGCCGGGAAGAACAGCTTCGGGAACACCAGCACCGCCGCGTTGGCGTAAGTGTAGAAGTCGAAGAATTCGATGGTGGTGCCGGCCAGGCTGGCGAACAGCACCGTCGCCGGTCGGTTGACCGGACGCGCCGCTACCGCGGCCGTCATGCGCCGCCCGCCTTGGCGAGCGCCTCCAGCACCTCGTCGGCATCGGCCGGACGCACCACGCGCGCGACCTCCTGCCCGTCCTTGAGCACGATCACCGTCGGCCACAGCTTGATCTTGAACGAGCGGCCGAGCGCGCGGCCCGGTCCGTCCTCGACCTTGATGTGGCGGAACGACGGGCTGGCGGCCAGTGCGCTGTCGATCAGCGGCTCGGCGGCGCGGCAGTAGCCGCACCAGTTGGTGCCGAAGTCGAGGGCGACGGGGCCGGGCAGCGCGTCGATCGCACTGCGCTCGGGCTGGCCCGTTTCGTAAGGCTGGGTCATGCGTACACTCCTGATCATGCTGATATGGCAAGCGTACCTCAAAAGAGGTATCGCGCACCACCCCAAGCCGCGCGCCGCAGGCGGCCCGAACGTGAAACGGCGAACGGAAGCATGGAGCTGCGGCGCTCACACTGGAACCGGAATCGCTATTCAGGAGGAAGCCATGGCAGACAACCTGAACGACCGCGGCCAGCAGGACCGATCCCGCATCAATATGAACGAGACGACGACGGCGTTTATGGTGCGCGTACTGTTGTGGGGTTCTTAGAACAGCGGGTTACCCGTCGTCGGCTGCTGCTGTTGCGGTGGGGCTTGCGGCAGCGGCGGCAGTGGGCGGACCGGCTGCGGCTGCGGCACCGGCGCTGGCTGCTCTTCGTCCTCTTCAGGCGGCATGGGTGCTTGCGGCGGTTGCGGAACCGGCGCACCCTCGCGCTGCAGATCACCCGACTCTTCCATGTCCTGCTCCGGCTCCGGCTCCTGCGCCCTCTGCACCGGCGCGGCCTTATGCCCGCCCGGGAACAGCGCGTCCTGATCCAGCTTGCCGCTGTCCAGCACATTCTTGAAGAAGTCGCCCACCAGCAGCACCGCATTGTGCCCGCCCTGCCCCCAGTAGGCGCTGCGCATCGCGACGCGCGTGTCGTTGAAGCCCACCCATGCACCCGCGACGAGGTTCGGGTGCATCAGGATGAACCAGCCATCCGCGTTGTTCTGCGTGGTGCCGGTCTTGCCCGCGACGTCCGCCGTGATGCCGAAGCGGTAGCGCACCGCCGTGCCGGTGCCGCGGTTGACCACTCCGCGCATCATGTCGATCAGCGTCACCGCCGATGCCTGCGACAGTGCGCGTTGCGGCGCATCCTTCCCGAATTCCGCCAGCACCTTGCCGTCGTGGTCGGTGATGCTCTTGATGAAGACCGGCGTCCGGTACTCGCCCTGCGCCGCGATGGTCGAATAGCTGTTGACCATTTCCAGCAGCGTCACCGGGCTGGTGCCCAGCGCGAGCGAAGGCACCTGGGCCAGCTTGCTCTGGCGGACGCCCATCGACTGCGCCAGCTTCACGATCGGGCTCAAGCCCACATCCTGCATCACCTGCGCCGTGATCGTGTTCTTCGAGTACACCAGGCCGTCGCGCAAGGTCAACTCGCGGCCGGTGGTGCCGCTCATGTCGGTCGGGCGCCAGATGCTGCCGTCGGCGGCCTTGATGTCGCGAACCGCGTCCAGGTAGGGATGGTCGGGCGTGATGCCGCGCTCGAGCGCGGCCGCGTACACGATCGGCTTGAAGGTCGATCCCGGCTGGCGCGCGGCCTGCGCCACGTGGTCGTACTGGTCGCGCTGGAAGTCGCGGCTGCCGACCCAGGCCTTGATCTCGCCAGTGTTCGGGTCTTCCGCCACGAAGCCCGCTTCAAGCCGGGTCTTGCTGGCCTTCAGGCGGCTCATGAAATCGTGGTCAGCCTTCAGGCGTTTGAACGCCGCATCGTCGGATTCGCCGCCATCGACCGCACGGCGGTAGGCGCCGGATTCGCGCACGAACTGGTCGAGCAGGTCGGCGTGCGAGCGCCAGAAATAG
Organism: Massilia terrae; assembly: GCF_024753145.1. Classification (GTDB taxonomy): domain Bacteria; phylum Pseudomonadota; class Gammaproteobacteria; order Burkholderiales; family Burkholderiaceae_D; genus Telluria; species Telluria terrae. The sequence continues at coordinate 1,261,947 of NZ_JANUGU010000001.1, forward strand.
GCGAACGGGGCGACCTCGTCGCGCATGCCGGTGTACGCGCCCACCGAACTGGCGCCGGGAGGCGATGCTTCGCCCCACTCGACGTCCGCCACCGCCTGCAGCGCGTCGGCCTCGCGCTCGACGGCGCGCATCGCGGCCTGCTGCAGGTCGTAGTCGAGCGTGGTGTGCACCACCAGCGCGTCCTGCTGCAGGTTGTAGTCGTTCTCGTCAGCCCACGAGATCAGCCACTTGCGCACGTAGGCGGTGAAATGGTTCTCCTGGGTGTTCTTGTGCTCGGCCTGGCGCGTGAAGCGCACCCGCAACGGACGCTTCACCAGCTGCCTGTAGCGCGCCTCATTGAAGACGCCCACCTTCAGCATCTGCGCCAGCACCACGTTGCGGCGCTCGATCGAGCGGTCGGGATTGGTCACCGGGTTGTAGTAGTTGGTCCCCTTCAGCATGCCGACCAGGGTCGCCGCTTCCAGCACGTCCAGCTGCGCCGCCGGCTTGTTGAAGTAGGTGCGCGCCGCCATCTCGATGCCGAAGGTGTTGTACAGGAAGGGCACCGTGTTCAGGTACATCTCCAGGATTTCGGTCTTGCTGTAGGTGTTCTCGATCTTGATCGCAGTGATCAGTTCCTTGACCTTGCGCGTCAGGCTGCGCGAGCGTCCGATCTCCTCGGGGAACATATTGCGGGCGAGCTGCTGGGTGATGGTCGAGCCGCCCTGGGTATCGCCGTGCAGGCTGGCCAGCATGGCGCCGCCGACCCGGGTGAAGTCGACGCCGTGGTGGTCGTAGAAGCGCCGGTCTTCGGTCGCGATCAGGGCATTGATCACGTTCGGCGAAATCTGCGACAGCTTGACGCGCTCCTGCAGGCCCTGCTCGAAGCTGGCCAGCACCCGGCCGTCGGCGGCCAGCACCACGGTCGGCTGGGCGATGCGCGCCTGTTTCAGGGTCGAGATACCGGGCGTGAAGGGAATCAGCGACACCACGAAGATGGCGCCGGCGATGATCAGGGCCAGCAGGCTCCAGAGAAAGATCAGCGCCGCCTGCTGCGCCGTGCTGCGGCCCTGCAGCCGCGCATGGGCATGGCCGAAGCCCGCCTGCGCCATCCTGGTAGCCGCGTCCAGCAGCCGTTTGCCATGCCGCCGCAACCGGCTACCCCTTGTTTCTTCCTCGGCCACTTGTATTTACCTGCTTCGCTAGAGAGAACGGCAAGTATAGCCGACCCGCTGCCGCTCCACGGTTGGCGGCCTCACTTAGCGCCCGGCTCTTCCTTGGGCGGAATACGGGCCAGCTGGAATCGCGCCAGCGTCGGATACAGCGGCGGGCTGACGGTGCGGGCGACCACGCGCGCCACCAGGGCGCAGGCCATCAGGCTGAGTACCATCGCATGCCCATCCACCATCTCCATCACGATGATGAAGGCGGTCAGCGGCGCCTGTGTGGCGGCGGCCAGGAAGCCGACCATGCCGAGCGCGATCAGGGCAGGCACCTGTGCATGGCTGGTCAGCAGCGCCACGTCGTTGCCGATTGCCGCGCCAATCGCCAGCGATGGCGCGAAGATCCCGGCCGGCACGCCGGACCAGGACGTGATCCAGGTCGCGCAGAACTTGAACAGCGCATAGGCAAACGGCATGGCGCCCGCGCCCTCCACCATGCGGCGGGTCGAGGCGTAGCCGCTGCCGAAGGTGGCGCCGGCGGTGACGATACCGATCGTGGCGACCAGCAGGCCGCACACCGCGGCGAACACCACCGGACGGCTGTTGCGCAGCCGCGTAAAGATGTCCTTGCCCTGCCCGCTCATGGATGCCACCAGCAGCCGCGAGAAGCCGCCACCGGCCAGCCCCGCCAGCACCGTCACCAGCAGGCCCGGCGCCAGCAGCGCCAGTCCGACCTGCTGCGCGTGGATCACGCCGAAATAGGTACTGTTGCCGTGAGCCGACACCGCGATCAGTCCGGCCAGCACGATGGCGGCGATCAGGAGGCCGCTGCTGCGGCGCTCCGGCGAACGCGCCAGCTCCTCGATCGCGAACATCACGCCGGCCAGCGGAGTATTGAAGGCGGCCGCGATGCCGGCCGCGCCGCCGGCCACCAGCAGGCCGTGCGCATTGACCGCGCCGCCGGGCGGCATGAAGCGGCGCGCCTGCAGCATCACTCCCGCCGCGATCTGGACCGACGGCCCCTCGCGCCCCAGCGACAGGCCGCCCAGCAGCCCGCCGGCGGTCAGCACGATCTTGGCGACGGTCAGCCGCAGCGACACGAACAGGCCGCGCACGCCCGACCTGGCCTCCGGCTCCAGTGAAGCCATCACCTGCGGAATGCCGGAACCGGCCGCGCCGGGAGCGACGCGGCGAGTTAGCCACACCACGCCGGCCGCCACCGCCGGACTGACCAGCAGCGGCAACCACCAGTGCGCCGGGTACAGCTTTCCGAACAAGCCGGCCGCAAACTCACACAAAGAGGTGAAGCCGACCACGGTCAGCCCGGCCAGCACCGCCATCGCAACCACCACGCCGCGGCCCCACCACAGGCGCCAGTCGGCGAACTCCCGGCGCAGCGCCGCCCCGGACAAATGCGGGTAATGGCTCATGCGCTGCGCTCCGTTGTGTTCCGAACCACCGAAATCCTGAAACTTTCCGTTATCATGTGTACATGCCTGATCAAATCCAAACCGATACCGCTGCGGCGCCAGTACCTGCTACGCGGGTGCTGCGCCAGTTCCGTATTGTATTCAATGCGGTCAAATCCCATTTCCGCCAGGTGGAGCGGGAAGCCGGCGTCGGCGGCGCCCAGCTGTGGGCGCTTGCGGTCATCCAGCGCACACCCGGCATCGGCGTCACCGAGCTGGCGCGCGAACTCGACATCCACCAGTCCACCGCCAGCAACCTGACGCGCGCCCTGATCGAGCGCGGCCTGGTCAGCGCGGGCCGCGAGAGCCTGGACCGCCGCACCGTCGCGCTGCGCCTGCTGCCGCCGGGCGAGGACGTGCTCAAGGCCGCCCCCATGCCCTTCACCGGCGTCCTGCCCGATGCCCTGTCCTCGCTCGATCCCGCCACGCTGGCCCGCCTCGAACAGGACCTGGGCGCCCTGATCACCGCGCTCGAAGCCGACGAATCCGCCGCCAGCGTGATGATGTCGCAGCAGATGTAGCAAGCCAGGCTTCATCCTCGCCGCGGAAGCGGCGCAAGGCCTCGTCCACGATGCCCTCGGCGCTGCCTGCGTCGTCGAACGCTTCGCGCAGCAGCTGGGCATCGCCTCCTTCATTCGCCTCACGGTACAGGTGCTCCAGCGCGGCCTGGCTGCCGAGCGCCTCGGCATGCGGCTCCAGCCGGCGCAGCGTGGCAAGGATATCTTCGCGCAGCGACAACTGTTCGTGGCTCTGCGGATGGACGATGGTGCCGTCCAGCCCGAAGCGGCAGGCCTGGAAGCGGTTGTAGTTATAGACCAGGTAGTCGTCCTCGAGCGGCGGCGCTTCTTCGCGCGCCAGCAGGTGGCGGCACAGCGCCTGCAGGTAGCAGGCCAGCGCCGCCGCGCGCTCCACCGTCAGCGGCGTGTCGCACACGCGCAGCTCGATGGTGCCGTATTCGGGCTTCGGCCGCAGGTCCCAGTAGAAGTCCTTCATGCTGCGCACGATGCCGGTATTCTCCATCCGCGCGAAGTAGTCGCGCTCGAACGATTCCCAGGTCAGCAGGAAAGGCGCCCGGCCCGACAGCGGGAAGGCGAACACCGAATTCAGGCGCGCCGACGTGAACTGGGTGTCGGCGCCCTGCAGGAAGGGTGAGGATCCGGACAACGCGATGAAATGCGGGATGTAGCGGTTCAGCGCATGCAGCAGGAACAGCGCCTCGTCGCCCGAGCTGCAGCCGATGTGCACATGCTGCCCGAACACCGTGAACTGCTTGGCGAGGTAGCCGTACAGCGCCGACACCTCGCGAAAGCGCGGCTTGGCGAAGATCTTCCGCTGCGACCACTGCTGGAATGGATGGGTGCCGCCGCCGCACACGCCGACATTGAGGCGGTCGCCGGCCTGCACCAGCTTGTCGCGGATCTCGCGCAGCTCGGCCAGCAGTTCCGTATGCTTGCTGTGCACGCTGCTGTTAATTTCGATCATGCTCTGGGTGATCTCGGGCGTCACGTTGCCGGGGAACGGCTTGCGGCCCAGAAGTTCGAGCATGTCTGGCGATGCCGCCACCAGGTCGAAGTCGGACAGGCTGACCAGCTGGAGCTCCAGCTCCACGCCCATGGTCAGCGATGGCGAGGATGCAAAGGTTGGCAATGGCATGTCATTTCTCCCGAACGGTGCGCGCTTCATGCGCGAGCTGGATGGCGCGCTGGGTCACCAGCGGCCCCGCCACTTCCAGCAGCAAGGCGATGGCGGCCAGCGGCGCCAGGCTGTGGAACAGGTCGACGCCGAGGCGCCGGGTCTGCTCCAGCAGCAGGATCGCGAACACCGCCATCGGCGTCAGCGCCAGTCCGGTGAACATGCCCTTGCGGGCGGTGATGCCGGAGACCCGCGCGAACACGGTGCACATCAGGGTCTTGACCAGCGCCCGCACCAGCACCAGCAGCAGGCCGAGCGCGAAGCCGCTCAGCACCTGCCCCCAGGACAGCGTGGCCGCCACGTAGAAGAACAGCAGCACCGACAGCAGGTCGCCCAGCACGCCGAAGTTGCGCTGCGCCGGCGACAGCACGATGCGGCGATGGCGCGCCACGATGCCGAAAGTGAGCGCGGCCAGCACCGGTTCGAACTTGAGCACGTGCGTGAGCAGCACCAGCAGGAACACGGCGATGGTGAACGCCAGCGTGGCGTCGCGTGCGCCATCCTCGAAGGAGCGCAGCCACACCGGGACCACCACTCCGAACAGGCCGCCTAAACTTGCCGATACCGCCAGCACCACCAGGCTGCTCCACGCCGCATGCAGCACGTCGCCCTCGGTCTGGAACACGCCGATCCCGATCACGACGCGGAAAGTGAACACCGCCAGCACGCAGCTCAACGCCGACAGGTGCAGCGCGCGCTCGGTCACCTGGCCGGAGCTGTGCTGCTCGTTGATCACGCGGACCAGGCCCGCCGGCGAGGCCGCCATCGCCAGCGAGGCGAGCAGCGCTGAAGCCAGCGGCGGACGGCCGCAGAAGGTGGCGACGAAATACACGGCGCCAAAGGTGCACAGGCTCTCGGCCAGCGCAGTGATGAGGATCCACGGGTTGTGGCGCAGCCAGCCGAGGTTGATGCGGTAGCCCAGTTCGAACAGCATCAGGCCAAAGCCGAAGTTCGCCAGCAGCAGGAAGGCGCCCGCCTCGGACGGCGGCAGATAGCTGGCGGCGAGATTCCCGAACAGGAATCCGCCAAGGGCGTAGACCGCGATGCGCGGCATGCCGAGGAAGCGGTACAGGATTTCGCCGGCCAGCCACGAGGCGGCCAGCGCGAACGGCCAGGCGAGTTGGTAAAGCGGGGAGAGGAATTCGATCATGCAGTCTTTGGGAAGCCAGGGGAAGCGCCGGACTGATCACCGAAAAAATGCCCCCGGGGAAGGTTCCCGGGGGACCAAGAGGCGTGTTTATCCCCTCATCGCTGATCGAGATTGCCATCCGAAAGATGACGTTCCGACCGGCCTATACTGCCCGAAATTGTTTCCTTTCGCAACAATTTTTACCCTAACGTAGGACAAGTCCTACTTAACTTGCGCGATCTCGCAGGAAGACTCCTTGCCGTGCACCCGGCAGGTATTGCGCTCGCGGCCGTCGCGGTCGCGCACGGTCACCAGCCAATCCTGCGGGCCGGTGCGCTCCATCGTCATGAAGCCGAAACCGTCGATCCATGAGCTCATGTGCTGGACCACGGCGCCCGGCGCCGGAGTCTCGCTGGGCGGCACGGCGGCTGGCAGCGGCAGGATGTCTTCGTCGGTGCCGGAGAAGCCGGCCACGAACTGGGTCGGGAAACGGCCGCCGAAACTGGTCTGCTCCCACAGGTGCACGTGGCCGGACAGCAGCACGCTGATACCGGACGGGAGGAAGTCGGGTTCCACGTCGCCGAAGGCTTCCAGAAGCCCCTTGTCACCGCCAAACAGCGAAATCGCCTTGGTCTTCTTGTCCTCGGTGGCGCCGAACGCGAACAGCGGATGATGGTCGAGCGCGATGTTGTAGCCGGCCTGGCGCGACAGTGCCTGCACCTTGCGCAGCGTGTCGGCGTAGATCGCACGGCGCGGATCGCCCGCCTTGAAGCCCTTGTAGCTGGTATTGGCGGTGTCGAACACGATGATCTGCGCGCCCGGCCCGATCGGCACCGCGTACGGATCGCTGTAGTCGCCGACCAGGTCGTCATTCGGGTCGTCACACATGCCGTTCGGCTTGATGGCGTGCGGGTCGAGGTAGCGCCACCAGCCCTGCCCGGCGCGATCGCAGCTCTCGTGATTACCACGCGCGACCAGCCACGGCGCGGCGTGCAGCAGCGGCTTCGCCGGCTGGAAGAAGTCGGCGTTCCAGGCATCCCAACCGTAGCCCCAGGGGCTGCCCTTGCAGCCGGGACGGTCCGCGGGACAGGGTTCTTCGCGGTAGTGGAAGTCGCCGACGTGGATCACCAGGTCCGGCCCGAACGCTGCCGCCGCCGCCGCGATGTGCGCGAACGGGAAAGCTTTTTCGTCATTGCAGTCCTGGACCTCGTGGTTCTTGATGCGGCAACCGGTATCGCCGATCACGACGATTTTTTGTGGCTCGGCCTTCGGCAGCGGCAGCGCGCGCCCGGCGATAAGGACCTGGCGCGCGCCGGCGGGAATCGCGGCTTCGCAGCTCATCACGGCAGTGGACGCAGGCTGGTGGAGCCTGGCGCCGGGGCGCGGCGGGATGGCCTGCAGCGGCGAGCGCACATTCATGGCGCGCGCATGGCCATCGACCGACAACGACGGGCACGCGGGCGCGGTGGTGATCGCGCGCGCGATCGCCTTGCCCTGCTCGCCCAGCACCACGAAGGCGGCTTCCGGCTCGGCCTCGTGCTTGATAAACGATGCGCAGCCGGACAGCAGCGACAGCGCGAGCAGAGTCAGGGCGCCTGGGCCAAAAGTCGATGATTTCATAACAAGATGGGATGCGAAAGGGTGAAATTTACCATACGGATTCCAGTGTTGGGAGAATGCATATTTCCTTTGGAGAATAAGCAAACAAGCAAAGTGTATTGGCGGGCAAGTTGCCGCGGCTGCTAGGCTTCGAACCTCTGCAACAAGTTGTGAAAGAAGAAAAATGAACCAGACCCTCCGCCACGCGCCGCGCCTCACGGTGCTCGCACTCAGCCTTGCCGGCGCCTTCAGCGCCCACGCCCAGACCCAGGCACCCGCCGCCGAAGAACAACAGATCCAGCAAGTGGTCGTTACCGGCACCTACACCAAAAACCGCCGCACCCTCGATTCGCAATCGCCTGTCGACGTCATCGGCGCCAAGGAACTGCAATCCACCGGTTCGACCGAGCTGGCCACCGTGCTCGGCCGCCTGCTGCCGTCGGTGAACTTCCCGCGCCCGTCCGGCGCCGATGCCAGCGATGCCGTGCGTCCGGCCCAGCTGCGCGGCCTGTCGCCTGACCAGGTGCTGGTGCTGGTCAACGGCAAGCGCCGCCACACCTCCGCTGTCATCAACGTCAACGGCACGCTCGGCCGCGGCTCGGCGCCGGTCGACCTGAACGCGATCCCGCTGGAAGCGATCGACCACATTGAAGTGCTGCGCGACGGCGCCGCCGCCCAATACGGCTCGGATGCGATCGCGGGCGTCATCAACATCATCCTGAAAAAAGGCGCCAAGGGCGGTGACGTCGAAGCCGGCTGGGGCGAGTACCAGAAGCACGACGGCAAGCAGTGGACTCTGAAAGGCAGCACAGGCTTCGCGCTCGGCGACAACGGCTGGGTGAGGCTGGCCGCCGAAGTGGCGGACAAGGACCCGACCAACCGCGCCGGCGCCGACTTCCGCAATCCGAAGGAGCCGCTGTACGGCCAGGTCACGCAGCGCCTCGGCGATCCGGAAAGCCGCCCGCGCACGCTGTTCGTCAACAGCCAGTACCGCATCAACGACGACCTCGAGTGGTACGGCTTTGCCAACTACGGCCACCGCTATACCTCGGCCGCCGCCACCTGGCGCACTGCTTACAACGGCGGCGCGCTGCGCTCGCCGACCATCTTCCCGAACGGCTTCCTGCCGCTCGAGGACAGCACCTCGACCGACAAGTCGGTGGTCACCGGCCTGCGTGGCGAGCTGGCCGGCTGGCGCTGGGACGCGAGCCTGAACTACGGCAGCAACGAGTTCAAGCTGGACCTCGACAACACCATCAACCAGACCCTGGGCGCCGCCAGCCCGACCCACTTCCATGCGGGCAGCCTGCAAGCGGCCGAGAGCCAGTTCAACCTCGATGTGGCACGCGAGGTGCCGGTGTCGTACTTCAGCGGTCCGCTGACGGTGGCGCTGGGTTACGAGGCGCGTCACGAGACCTACAAGATCGGCGCCGGCGAGGAAGCGTCGTGGACCGGCACCGGCTCGCAGGGCTTCGCCGGCTTCCGTCCCGAGAACGCGGGCAAGAACGGCCGCAACAACCAGTCGCTGTACCTGAACCTCGAGGCTGACGTCACCGAGCAGCTGTCCGCCGGCCTGGGCGTGCGCCACGAGCACTACACCGATTTTGGCGACACCACCTCGGCCAAGGCCTCGGCGCGCTACGCCTTCACCAAGGCGCTGTCGGTGCGCGGCACCGCCTCCACCGGCTTCCGCGCGCCGTCACTGGCGCAGCAGGACTACACCATCACGACCACCAACTTCATGGTCGTCAATGGCGTGAACACGCCGGTCGAAACCGGCACCTTCGCGGTAGGCAGCCGCGCGGCATCGGCGCTGGGCGCGGTGCCGCTCAAGCCCGAGAAGGCGCGCAACCTGTCGATCGGCGTGCAGTACCAGCCGTCGGCATACTTCACGACTTCGGTCGACCTGTACCGCATCGATATCGACGACCGCATCCTGTTCTCGGCCAACCTGCAGCTGCCGGATGCGCTCAAGGCCATTCTCGCGGCGCAAGGCTACACCGTGGGCGCGGCGCGCTACTTCACCAATGCGCTCGACACCCGGACCAAGGGCGTGGATGTGGTCAGCACCTACCGCCTGCCGCTGCAGCAAGGTGCGCGCGTCGACTTCACGGTCGGCTACAACTACAACCAGAACGACGTGCGCCGCGTGGCTGCCAATCCGGCGCTGCTCACGCAGTACAAGCTGCTGCTGGTCGATCGCCAGACCATCAACCGCACCACGGTCGGTTCGCCGAAGGACAAGCTGAGCCTATCGACGGATTACACCCGTGGCCAGTGGAATGGACGTGCGGTGGTCACGCGCTACGGCCGCTTCACGGTGCCGCAGAACGATGCGACGCTGGACCAGCAGTATGATCCGCAATGGGTGCTGGATCTGTCGGCCAGCGTGAAGGTGGACCGCAACTGGCGCCTGAGCGCAGGCGTCGACAACGTCACCAACCGCTATCCGGCACAGATCACGTCGAAAGGTAACCTGAACAACGGCGGCATCCAGCCGTACAGCGGGTTCGCGCCGAATGGCTTCAACGGCCGCTTCTTCTACGCGAAAGCAGGATATAGCTGGTAAGCCTTGTAGCTGAAGTTTAACCAAGAACGTCGTTCCCGCCTCCGCGGGAACGACGAACCGTATAGTTCAGGTTCCGGGCTTCGCCGCAGGCGCTTGCTTCGCACCGGGCTGTTCGTTCCCGTAGGTCTTGACCAGATAGTCCACCATCGCCGGAATCTCCGCGTCATCGAACTGCGCGGCGAACGGCTTCTTCATCTTCTTCACCGTCGCCTCCCAGTATGCCCGATTCATGCTTGGGGGCTGAGTGGACGGATACTGCGCCGAGTGGCAGGTCATGCAGTTCTTCTGCACCAGCTGGTAGCCCGGCAGCGTGCTCGGCTTGAACGTCGCGGTCTCGGGCGGCAGGTTGATCTCGACCGCGTGCGCAATCGCCAGCGCCGAGGCCAGCGCCGCGAACAGGACTGCTCGTTTCGTCATCGTCATGGCAGCCTCCTTACACCGCGACCACGCGCGTGGTCTCGACCACATTGCGCATGTAACCGGGCGGATTCCACAGCGCCGTCATCGGCTGCGACTGGCCGATGCGGTTCACGGCCCTCACCTTCAGCTCGTGCCGCCCCTTCGGCAGCCGCACCGTGGCCGACCACTCGCGGAACGAGAAACGCCCGAGATCCTGCCCCAGCCGTGTCTCCATCCACGTGCGTCCGCCGTCCAGTGACAAGGCCACGTCGGCGATACCGTAACCGCCATCGAACGCAATCCCCTTCACCACGACGGACTGCCCCGCCTTCACCTGCGCGCCATCGGCCAGGCTGGTGATGAAGGAGCGCACGTCGAAGCGTTTGATTGGCGTCGTCTTCGCCATCGCGGTGCCCGGCTGGATGCAGGCGCAGGAATTGTCCGGGATGCGATAGGCGTTCGCCATCCAGAACCCGTCGAACACCTTGTCGAGTACCTGGATGTCATTCACATGCTTGACCCAATAGGTGCCGTAGTAGCCCGGCACCACAAGACGCAGCGGGTAGCCGTTCAGCACCGGCAGGTCGGCATTGTTCATCTGCCAGGCCAGCAGCACCTCGCCATCGAGCGCATGGTCGATATCGAGCGCCTTGATGAAGTCAGGGCCGCCAGGCACCGGCGGCATGTCCATGCCGTTGAAGCTCACCTGCACCGAACCGGCCTTCACGCCCGCACGTTCCAGCACCAGCTTGAGCGGCACGCCGGCCCAGCGCGCATTGCCCATCGCGCCGTTGCCAAGCTGGCCGCCGTTGACGCGCGGCTGGAAGAAGCCGCGGCTGTTGCCCGAGCACTGGTTGACGGCAACCACGTCCGCCCCGCCCATCTGCTTCAGCTCCGCCAGCGACAGCTCCAGCGGCGAGTTGACGTTGCCGCCGACATGCAGCCTGAAGGTGCCGGGATCGATCGAGGTGGGAATGCCGCTCCAGTGGTAGCGCACGAAGAATGCGTCGTTGGGCGTGATGATGTTGTCGTTGAAGATGCCGAACGGCGTTTCGAGCTGCGGCGGCCTGCTGGTCAGCAGGATCATCGGCCGCTTCTGGGGAAACGCCACCAGCTCGCGCTCGCCGTTCTCGAAGCCCAGGTTGACCGTCTTGTTGGCCGCCAGCGCATCGCGCCCGAGCGCGCCCAGCGCCGCCGCTGCGCCAAGTGTGCCTGCCTGCCGCATCACCGCACGGCGCCGCCGGCCGTGCGGGTCCATCGAATCGCTACCCATGTCCGCCTCCCAATCCAAGTCTATTTGTATTCAGGGCTACCGAATTGCGGCTCAGTCTGGGTGCTTCATTGGCTGAGCAATATTACGCTAGCACCAATGTCGGGCTGGCACAAGAGAGTTTCGACCGGCGCGGCCCCGGCCCCCAATCTCCGCCACTCTCACTTTGACTCTCCATCGAGTTCGCGACTTCTTAATTACTCTCCTGCGAACTCATTTACAGCTCAGCAGTCAAAACTAAGACGGAATAAGCGCAATTTAGATTTTTTCCCTCACCCCGTGAGCGCACTCGAGGCGAAATGAGAGGCCCAAAACCCCACGCGAGCGCATCGGAGCACATTTGAGCGTAAACAAGCATTGAGGAGAGAACCCGTGTCCAGTGCTCCCCGAGAGGTCTTCTGGCATGTGTACATCCCGTACGAGGTCTTTGTCGATGTGTGCCACTACATGACAGAAATTGGCTACAAGCGAACGATCGGTGACCTTACTGGAACTGTACTGCGGGAGTGGCCGCTTGAGAGTCGCCGAAAAGGCAAGGCAGGTGGGTCGCAAATGCGTCCAATCACGAGTGGCTACCAATGGAAGCGCTTATTCCTACCAGAAGGAACGATGCTCAGGACCGTATTCAAGCATCGTTCGTACGTGGCCCAATTAAATGGCGACCAGTTGCTCTACGAAGGAGAAGCAATGACGCCGACAGATTTCGCGAACATGCACGGCGGTGCGCGGCGAAATGCTTGGCGAAACCTGTGGCTGCTCTTCCCAGCAGAACATGAGTGGAAGCTGGCCGACGATTGCCGGTCAACACGCCCGTCCAGAACGATAAGGAAGGACGAGGACGTTTGGCGCTAGCCGACTGGGCCGAACGCCGCGTCTACTTGACCCGCTGCTTCTCCAGCTTGCGCGCCAGCGTCCTCCGGTGCATGCCCAGCCGCCGCGCCGCTTCGGAGATATTGAAGTCGGTCTCGGCCAGCACCGCGTGGATGCGTTCCCACTCCAGCGTCTTGATCGAGGTCGAACGGTTGGTCACCTCGACCTCGGCACTGCCCGCGATGTGGCCGAAAGCCGCCTCGATATCGTCGGTGTTGGACGGCTTGGCCAGGTACTGCACCGCGCCGAGCTTGATCGCCTCGACCGCCGTGCCGATGCTGGCAAAGCCGGTCAGCACCACGATCAGCATGGTATCGTCGTGCTGGTGCAGCATCTGCACGCAGGCGAGGCCGGAAGCGTGCCCTTTCAACTTCAGGTCCACCACCGCATAACCCGGCGAATACGATTTGAGCAACTCCGCCGCCTCGTCCTGGCCCGGCGCCACCATCACCTTGTAGCCGCGCCGCTCGAAGGAGCGCGCCAGCGTGCGCGCGAAAGCCTCGTCGTCCTCGATGATCAGGAGCTCGCGGTCATCGGACATTCGCAGCCTCCCCTTCCAATGCGATGGCGGCCAGCGGCAGCGTCAGCTTCACCTCGGCCCCGCCTTCGGGACGGTTGGTGGCCGTGACCGTGCCGCCCAGCGTGCGCGCTACGTTCACCACCAGGAACAGCCCCAGACCTCCGCCGGGCCGCCCCTTGCTCGATTGATAGGGCTTGCCGAAATGGGCCAGCATCGCCGGCGCGAAACCGGGGCCGGTATCGGTGATCGACAGCACCAGCGTGCCGTTCGCCACGCGCGCCTCCATTCCGACCCATTCCGGCGAGGCCTCCAGCGCATTATCGAGCACATTGTCGATCATCTGGCGCAGCGCCGAATCGAACACCACGCGCACGTCGTCGCGGATGTAGTTCTGGTAGGCGAAGCCGCGCACCGGCCGGCTGCCTTTCCATTCCTCCACCAGCTGGTCGAGGAAGGTGCGGATGGTGGTGCGCGCCGCCGATTCGCCGCGCGTCTCGCCGGCCGCCAGCAGCACACCGGACACGATCGACTTGCAGCGCTTGAGCTGGGCCTGCATTTCGGTCAGCTCTTCCAGCATCTCGGGATTCTGCTTGAACTCCGGCATGCGCTTCCAGTCGCCCAGGATCACCGACAGCGTCGCCAGCGGCGTGCCCAGCTCGTGCGCCGCGCCCGATGCCAGGAGGCCCATGCGGACGATGTGTTCCTCTTCGGCCGCACGCTGGCGCAGGTCCGCCAGCTGCGCCGCCTTGGTGCGCAGCGTGTTGCTGATGCGGGAAACGAAGATGACCAGCAGCGCCGCGTCCAGCACGAAGCAGATCAGCAGGCCCTGCACGTACAGGCTGCCGATGCCGCGCGCATGGTCGAACGGCAGTGCCAGCGGCTTCGCGAACACGGCCAGCCCGGCAAGGCAGGCCAGCGTGATGCCGACGATGGTCCAGGTCGACCAAGCCTCCAGCAGCACGGCCGAAATAATCACCTGCAGCAGGTACAGGAAGGCGAAGGGATTGGTGGTGCCGCCTGACAGGTAGAGCTGGAGCGTGAACATGGTCACGTCCACCAGCAGCGCCGCGAACAGTTCGCGGTTGGTGACGGGACGGTGTTCGTGCCAGCGCAAGTGGCTGGCGATATTGAAGGCGATCAGGCAGGCCAGCACCTGCAGCATCTGCACCAGCGGCAGGTTGACGTTGAAGATCAGGATCGCGCCCGCGATAGTGGTCACTTGCCCGACCACGGCGATCCAGCGCAGCTCGATCAGCTGCAGCATATTGGTGTGGCCGGCCGCGTACTCGACATTGGCGGCCAGCGCCGCCGGCCCGCGGCCCGCCTGGTTGTTGTTCAGTGCTTCACTTTCAGCTGGCATCTTCCTGTTCCCGGTTCGCGCCGCCGCGGGCCGCCCACCACCATGCGCCGATGACCATCAGGGCCAGCGCATACCAGGTGAAGGCATAAACCAGGTGATTGTTATGGAAGGTGATCACGGTCAGGCCGCCCACCGGATGGTCCGGGGCGTCCGCCGGATCCTGGTCTTTGGCCGCGTCGACGAAGTATGGTGCAACATTATAAAGCCCCCGCGTCTTGGCGATGGCCGCGACGTCGCGCGAATACCAGCGGTTGTGCGCAGGATCGTTCTCGCGCAGGAAGCCGCCATGCGGTTCCGGCACCCGCAACAAGCCCACCACATCATAACGGGAAGCCGGGGCCGGTGTGCAAACCGCAGCCTCCGCACGGCGTCCGGGATACTTGTCGAGCAAGCCGTCCGCCAGCCCCACGAAGCCACGATTGACCAGCACGATGCTGCCGTCGGCCATGCACATCGGCGTGATGAGCCAATAGCCGCTGCCCAGGTCCGACACGGCCTGCACCGGCGTGGTGAACTGATAGAGGAAGAAACCAGACAACTTCACGCGGCGATATTCATCCGTCGCCGCAGAAAGTTGGCCCCAGCGCGCCGGAGGGGGTGGCGCGGCCGGGGCCGAGTGCACGCGTGACTCTACGCGCTCGATGAGGGCCAGTTTCCACTGCAGGCGTTGCACCTGCCAGGTTCCTAGCCCTGCAAACAACACGATCAGCAGCGCCGCGAGAATGCGCAGGGCCCAGGGCCCGATGCGGCGCGGCCGATCGCTGGAAGCCATCATGGCATGTTCTGCATGGCGTGGCTCGCGTCCATCGCCGGCATCATGTTGGCATTCATGTGATACATCACCCAAAGCGAGCCCGAGAGCACGATGAACAGCAGGATCACGGTCAGGATCAGCGCCATCATGTTCCAGCCGCCTTCGGACTTGCCGTTCAGGTGCAGGAAGTAAATCATGTGGACGATCACCTGCACGGCGGCAAAGCCGAGGATGACGACCTTGGTGGTGGTGGCCGGCAGCACGTGGCCCATCACCAGCCAGAACGGGATCGCGGTCAGGATCACCGACAGGATGAAGCCGATCGTGTAGTCCTTCACGCTGCCGTGGGCAACGATTTCGTCGTGGCCGTGGTGGCCGTGGTCGTGGTGGTGGTCGCTCATGGCAGCACTCCCATCAGGTAAACAAAGGTGAACACGCCGATCCAGACGACGTCCAGGAAGTGCCAGAACAGCGACAGGCACGACAGGCGGCGGAAGTTTTCCGGGGTGATGCCGTGTTTGCCCAGCTGCACCAGCAGGGTCACCAGCCACACGATGCCGAAGGTCACGTGCAGGCCGTGGGTGCCGACCAGCGAGAAGAACGCGGTCAGGAAGCCCGAACGCGACGGGCCATAGCCTTCGTGGATCAGCTGCGCGAACTCGGTCAGCTCCAGGCCCAGGAAGCACAGGCCGAAGATGCCGGTGATCACCAGCCACATCTGGGTGGCCTTCACGTTGCGCTTGGCCGCGGCCAGCATCGCGAAGCCGTAGGTGATCGACGACACCAGCAGGAAGGCCGTGTTCAGCGCCACGGTCGACAGTTCGAACAGCTCGGCGCCGCTCTTGCCGCCGGCGTAGTTGCGGCCCAGCACAGCATAGGTCGCGAACAGGCAGGCGAAGATCAGGCAGTCGCTCATCAGGTAGATCCAGAAGCCCAGCATGGTGCCGTTCTCCGGATGGTGCTCGCGCACGAAGTAGCGCGAGCTGTTGTCGGCGGCCGCTACGCCGCCAGCGTTGACGTTAATCTCAGACATGGCTTTCCAGCAGTGCGGTGCGAGCTTCTTCCGTGCGGACGACTTGGTCGGCAGGGATGTAGTAATCGCGTTTGTAATCGAAGGTGTGGAAGATGGTGGCGCCGAGCATCGCGACGAAGGCAATGCCCAGCAGCAGCCACATATGCCAGATGATGGCGAAACCGACCACGAACGCCAGGGCTGCGATGCCGAAGCCGGCCCAGGTGTTCTTGGGCATGTGGATCGCCACGAATTCCTTCAGCGGACGGGCATAGCCGTTCTTCTTCATGTCGGCCCAGGTGTCGTTGTCATGGACCATCGGGGTGAACGCGAAGTTGTAGTCCGGCGGCGGCGACGAAGTCGACCACTCCAGGGTGCGGCCATCCCACGGGTCGCCGGTGACGTCGCGCAGTTGCTTGCGGTTCAGGACCGACACCAGGATCTGCATCAGCAGGCAGCCAATACCGGCGGCGATCATCAGGGTGCCGACGAAGGAGATCTGGAACAGCCACTGGTCGGCGGTGTTTTCGAAGTGCGAGGTACGGCGGGTGTAGCCCATGAAGCCGAGGATGTACGGCGGGGTGAAGGCGACCCAGAAGCCGACCGTCCACAGCCAGAACGAGGCCAGGCCCCACTTGCGGTCCAGCTTGAAGCCGAACATCTTCGGCCACCAGAAGTTGACGCCCGCGAACAGGCCGAACAGCACGCCACCGATGATCACGTTGTGGAAGTGGGCGATCAGGAACAGCGAGTTGTGCAGCACGAAGTCGGCCGACGGCACCGCCAGCATGACGCCCGTCAGGCCGCCGATGATGAAGGTCAGCATGAAGGCGACGGTCCACATCATCGGCAGTTCATAGCGGATGCGGCCGTGGTACATGGTGAACAGCCAGTTGAAGATCTTGGCGCCGGTCGGGATCGAGATGATCATCGTCGAGATGCCGAAGAAGGAGTTGACCGAGGCGCCCGAGCCCATGGTGAAGAAGTGGTGCAGCCACACCAGGTAGGACAGGATCATGATCACGACGGTCGCATACACCATCGAGGTGTAGCCGAACAGGCGCTTGCCGCAGAAGGTCGACACGACTTCCGAGAAGATGCCGAAGGCCGGCAGCACCAGGATGTAGACCTCGGGGTGGCCCCAGATCCAGATCAGGTTCACGTACATCATCGCGTTGCCGCCCAGCTCGCTGGTGAAGAAGTGCGTGTCCAGCAGGCGGTCCAGGCCCAGCATCGCCAGCACGGCGGTCAGCACCGGGAAGGCCATGATGATCAGGATGTTGGTGCACAGCGCGGTCCAGGTGAACACCGGCATCTTCATCAGGTCCATGCCCGGGGCGCGCATCTTGATGATGGTGACCACCAGGTTGACGCCTGAGAGCAATGTTCCGACACCCGCGATCTGCAGGGACCAGATGTAGTAGTCGACGCCGACGTCAGGCGAGGCCAGGATGCCGGACAGCGGCGGATAGGCCAGCCAGCCGGTGCGGGCGAATTCGCCCACGAACAGCGAGGCCATCACGGTGATCGCGCCGAACGCGGTCATCCAGAACGAGAAGTTGTTCAGGAACGGGAAGGCAACGTCGCGCGCGCCGATCTGCAGCGGCACCACGTAGTTCATGAAACCGGTGATCAGCGGCATCGCCACGAAGAAGATCATGATCACGCCGTGGGCGGTGAACACCTGGTCGTAGTGGTGCGGCGGCAGGAAGCCGTGGTTGGCGCCGAACGAGATCGCCTGCTGGGCGCGCATCATCAGGGCGTCGGCGAAGCCGCGCAGGAACATCACGAGGCCCAGCACCATGTACATGATGCCGATCTTCTTGTGGTCGATCGAGGTGATCCAGTCACGCCACAGCGGGCCCCACAGTTTGAATTTGGTCAGGGCGGCGAGAACGGCCACGCCACCGAGGAGCACCATGATAAAGGTGCCCAGCAGGATCGGCTCGTGATAGGGAATCGCTTCCCAGCTCAGCCGACCGAAAATCAGCTTGGTCAAGTCAAAGTCTTGCATGGTTACTTCTTCGCAGTTTGGGTGGTCGGGGTGCAGATCTCGGCCTGCGCAACCTTGCGCTCGCCTTCCTTCACCTCGTGCGAGCCCATCTCGGAGGCCCGCTTGGCGTCTTCGTACATCTGCTTGTTGGCGCAGATCGAGCCCGGCTCGACGCAGCGGTTCAGCACTGCGTTGTACAGGCCGTCCTCGACGGCCGCGTACTGGTGCACCGGCTCCTTGACGCTGGGCTTGGCCAGCTGCAGGTAGTCGGCGCGGCCGAGGGCGCCGCCGGCGCTCTTGGTTGCCGCCACCCACTTATCGAAATCGGCCTGCTGCACGCCGCGGTAGCTGAAGTGCATGTCCGAGAAACCGGCGCCGCTGTAGTTCGACGACAGGCCTTCGCTGACGATCGGCTTGTTCTGGACCGCGTTCAGTTCCGTCTCCATGCCCGGCATCGCGTAGATCATGCCCGCCAGTTGCGGCACGTAGAACGCGTTCATGACGGTGGTCGCGGTGATCTTGAAGCGCACCGGCACATTGGTCGGCAGCACCAGTTCATTGACCGTCGCGATGCCCTGTTCCGGATAGATGAACAGCCACTTCCAGTCCATCGCCACCACCTGCACCGTCAGCGGCTTGGCCGAAGCGGAAATCGGGGTCTTCTCGTCGATGCGGTCGAGCGGACGGTAAGGATCGAGCTTGTGGGTGCTGATCCAGGTCACCAGGCCAAGGGCGATGATGATCAGGAGCGGTGCGCCCCAGATGACCAGCTCGAGCTTGGTCGAGTGGTCCCAGTCGGGCTCGTACTTGGCTTCAGTATTGCTTTTCCTGTACTTCCATGCGAACAGGACAATCAGGAACATCACGGGAACGATAATCAACAGCATCAGCGCGACCGAGATACTGATCAGGTCTGCCTGCTGTTTGGCAATGTCTCCGGACGGGCTCATCACCACCGTATTGCAACCCGCGAGGGCAGCAAGCAGAGGGGTCAGAACCAGCCCGCGACGGACGGTCAAAGGAATCATGCTTGTATAGGACGTTACATGGGATTGAGAACATGCTACTGTACTGCTAACAGCCAGGGCTGCACATTGGACGTTTTGTCCCACCCTTTGTCACAAGGCATTACTTTCAGGCGCAGCAGGGCTGTACTACAAGTAACAATATGGAGACGAAGATTATGCAAAGCACGACCTCGAACGGCGGTGTTGCAGGTGCCGCTCCCATTACCCACCCTACCAGCGGCGCGCGCAATATCAATGCACGCGACGGCGGGATCCACCCGGGCGAGATCGCCATCGGCGTGGTGATCGGCAGGGCTTCCGAGTATTTCGACTTCTTCGTCTACGCCATCGCTTCAGCGCTCGTGTTTCCGTCGGTGTATTTCCCGTTCGCAGACCGGCTGGAGGGCACGCTGTACGCCTTCACCATCTTTGCACTTGCCTTTATTGCAAGACCCATCGGCACCATCATCTTCATGAAGCTGCAGCAGTTGTACAGCCGGGAGATCAAGCTGACCCTCGCCCTGTTCCTGATGGGCACCGCCACCGCCGGGATTGCCTTCCTGCCCACCTACGCCAGCCTCGGCACCACGTCCATCGTCCTGCTGGCCCTGCTGCGCATCGGCCAGGGCGTGGCGCAAGGCGGGTCCTGGGACGGCCTGCCTTCCTTGCTGGCACTGAACGCGCCGGCAAATAAACGGGGATGGTACGCGATGCTCGGCCAGCTTGGCGCACCGGTGGGATTCCTGATCGCCGCCGGTCTGTTCTCCTACATGCTCAACGCGTTGTCCTCCGACGACTTCCTCGTCTGGGGCTGGCGCTACCCGTTCTACGTGGCGTTCGCGATCAACGTGGTGGCGCTGTTTGCACGCCTGCGCCTGGTCTCGACCCACGAGTACACCCACCTGCTCGACGCCCACGAACTCGATCCGGCCCCGGTCGGCGAACTGGTGCGCGAACAAGGCAGCAATGTCGTGATCGGCGCCCTGGCCGCGCTGGCCAGCTATGCCCTGTTCCACCTGGTCACGGTGTTCCCGCTGTCCTGGATCCAGCTGTACGACACCCGTCCGGCGTCCGACTTCCTGCACCTGCAGATGTGGGGTGCGGGCGTGGCGGCGGTCGGCATCCTGGTCTCGGGCCTCATCGCCGACAAGGTCGGGCGCCGCACCACGCTGGGTTCGCTGGCGGCGCTGATCGCGGTGTTCTCGGCCTTCGTGCCCACGCTCATCGACGGCGGCGAGACCGGGCAGAACATCTTCATCCTGGTGGGCTTTGGCCTGCTCGGCCTGTCCTACGGCCAGGCTGCCGGTGCGGTGACCGCCAACTTCCAGGCCAAGTACCGCTACACCGGCGCGGCCCTGACCTCGGACCTGGCCTGGCTGGTCGGCGCGGCGTTCGCCCCGGTGGTGGCGCTGGGCCTGTCGGCCAACTTCGGCCTCGGCTACGTCAGCCTCTACCTGCTGTCCGGCGCCGTCGGCTCGCTGGCGGCCCTGAGCCTGAACCGGGCGCTGGAGATCCGCGACTAGCGCAGCACGCAACTCGACACTCACACAGAACGTCGTTCCCGCGCAGGCGGGAACGACGTTCTCCTTTTAACGGTATCAAACAGGACGCGAACGGCGTTTTTCTTGGCGCGGTCTAAGATGGAGTTCCGGCGGATCTAATCAGAGGAGCCGCACCATGTCCTACACCGAACTCGTCAACATCCCCTCGGGCGCCATGTCCATGGAAGGCATGCTCGGCCTCCCCGACCAGCCGCGCGGCACCGTCCTGTTCGCCCACGGCAGCGGCAGCAGCCGCCTCAGTCCGCGCAACAACTACGTGGCCAGCGTCCTGCGCACGGCCGGCATCGGCACCCTGCTGCTCGACCTGCTCACCCCAGACGAAGACCAGCAAGCCGAAAACCGCTTCGACATCGCCCTGCTCACCCGCCGCCTGGCCGACGCCGCCGCCTGGCTGGCCCAGCATCCTGCAGCGCACGGCCTGCCCCTCGGCCTGTTCGGCGCCAGCACCGGCGCCGCGGCGGCCTTGCAGCTGGCGGCCCAGGCCGATGTCGCCGCCGTCGTCTCCCGCGGCGGCCGCCCCGACCTCGCCGGCCACGCGGCCCTGCCGCACGTGCGCGCGCCCACCCTGCTGATCGTCGGCGGCGCCGACACCGTCGTCATTGGCCTGAACCGCAAAGCCCTAGCCGAATTGCAGTGTGAGAAAGAACTGTCGATCATCCCCGGCGCCACCCACCTGTTCGAAGAACCGGGCGCGCTGGACGAGGTGGCGCGCCAGGCCCGCGACTGGTTCAGCCGGCACCTGGCAAGCCCGCGCAGCGCGCCGACATCCGCATAGGCCATCGTCCTACTGACCGGGCCGGATCGCTGCGCTAGCATGAAGCCTCGCGCCAGAACAGGAGACGAGCGATGTTTTCCCTGAGCAAATTAAGCCCAAGCATCACCGACATGATCCGCTTCGACCATTCCCACATGATGGTCACCTTCCACCAGTACACGCGCGACAAGCCGCCCAGCGTCAAGAAAGCGCTCGCGGAAACGATCTGCACGGCAGTCGATATCCACGCCAAGCTGGAGGAAGAGTTGTTCTATCCCGTGATGCGCCAGCTCACCAGCGACGAGCGCGTGATGGCCAAGAGCGAGCCCGAGCACGACGAGATGCGCGCCGTCATCGCCTTGCTGCGCCGCACCGATCCGCACAGCCCGGACCACGACCGTTTGGTGCTCGACCTGATGCGACTGGTCATCCACCACGTCGCCGATGAAGAAACCGTCCTGCTGCCGCAAGCCGAGCAAATGCTCGACAAGGACACCCTGTCCGACCTCGGCGCCAAGATGACCAAGCGCCGCCTCGAACTGCTGACCCCGGAAGCGGGCAAGATCGCCAAGGACACGGTGGTCGGTATCGCGGGAAGCACTGCCGCCGTCGCGCTAGGCGTGGCCGGCGCCATCTTCGCGGTGAATAAATTCCGCAAGTCGTCGGCGCATTCCTAAGGCCGGCGCAAAGTGCGCGCGATGAAGTCGACGGTGCGCTGCCAAGCCACCTGGGACGCGTCGCGTGTGCGCTCCTCGCTGGGGCCGATGAAACCCTGGCCGACGTCGGGCAACAGCACAAGTTCGGCGCTCCCGCCGGCATCCTGGATCACCGCATTCAGGCGCGAGGCCTGCGCGACCGGAATGAAGGTGTCCGTCATCCCGTGCACGATCAGCATCGGCGGCGCGGACTTGTCGACATAGGTGACCGGACTCGCCAGGCGGCGCTGCGGATCGCACGCGGAACCGGTGCAGCCGAGGTAGGCGTTGGCCGCCGCCATCTCCGGCATCCGGAGCAGGTCCGACGCGCCGGACCACGTCACCGCCGACTGCACGCAAGCCGATTCGTCCGCCGGCGATGGCGCCGCGGCTGTACCGCCGATCGCATTATTAAGCGGCGCGCCAGTGGTCTGGCGATCGAATCCGGCCGCGCCGCAACTCACCGCCGCCAGCGCCGCCAGCTGTCCGCCGGCTTCGGCGCCCCACACCGCCACGTGGGCGCGGTCGATGCCGTAGGTGCCGGCCTTGCTGCGTAGCCAGCGGATCGCATCCTTCACATCCATGATCTGCGCCGGGAAGCTGGCGTCCTCGGCGCGCCGATAATCGACCGAGGCCACCACGAATCCGCGCGCGGCCAGCGAGGCCAGCGCCAGCGGCCAGTTGGCGAAAGCGCCGTTGGCGCGGCGCGAACCGCTGTTCCAGTCGCCGCCGTGGATGAACACCACCAGCGGCCGCGGCGTGACGCTGGCGCCCGGCGGCAGGTAGAGGTCAAGGGCAAGCGGCTTCGGCGCGCCGGCGCGCGCATAGACCAGGTCCGGCAGCACCTTCACTCCCCAAGGAAAGACGGGCTGCGGCTTGGGAAACGGCCCCTCGGTCACGGCGTGTCCCGCGATTTCGGGCCGCATGGATTGCGCCCGTCCGGCTCCGGCAAACAGCAACAGGACGAGCACAGCCAATCCGGCCAGACGAGTTTGCATAGGGCCTCCGTTGAGTTTCATACCAATGATAGCGTCCCGTCGCCCCTAGAGCCAGCGCAGCACCAGTGGAACCAGCCAGGGCGCGAGCAGCGCCGTCATTGCGCCGTTCATGCCCATGCCGAGCCCAGCGTAGGCGCCCGCTTCCGCATTCACCTGGAACGCGCGCGCCGTGCCGATGCCGTGCGAAGCGACGCCCAGCGCGAAGCCGCGCGCCTCCATCGAGCGGATGCCGATCGCATTGAACAGAAAGCGTCCCGTAATCGCGCCGAAGATGCCGGTCAGGATCACGACCACCGCCGTCAACGCCGGCAGGCCACCCAAGCGTTCGGCGACCGCCATGGCGATGGGTGTCGTGGCTGATTTCGGCCCCAAGGTGCGCGCCAGTTGCGGTGTCGCGCCAAGCAGCCGGGCGATCGCCACCGACGACACGATGGCCGTCACGCAACCTGTCAGCAAAGCGCAGGAAATCGGCAGCAGCGCGCGCCGCATCCGCGGAAACTGGCGCGCCAGCGGCACCGCCAGCGCCACCGTCGCCGGCCCGAGCAGGAAGTGGACGAATTGCGCGCCGGCGAAATAGCGCTGGTAGGACATGCCGGACACCGTCAGCACAATCGCGATCAGCGCCACCGCGATCGCCACCGGATTGGCCAGCGGCGAAAATTTGCAGCGTTCAAAGATCGCGTGGGCGACGACGTAGGCGCACAAGGTCAGCGTCAGGCCAAGTAAAGGCGAAGCCGACAGATACACCCAGAAGGAGCCAATCCCGTTAAACATCGCGCCGCCAAGCATGTGCGTAGAAATACAGACCGTCGGTCGCGCGCAGGCGGGAACCCGTAGACCGCATGTCAGGATGCTCAGCATGGATTCCCGCCTGCGCGGGAATGACGGTATCTCTTCTGGAATTT
This sequence comes from Massilia terrae, assembly GCF_024753145.1. Lineage (GTDB taxonomy): Bacteria > Pseudomonadota > Gammaproteobacteria > Burkholderiales > Burkholderiaceae_D > Telluria > Telluria terrae. Next base: position 1,285,646 of record NZ_JANUGU010000001.1, read on the forward strand.
GCCAGGCTATGCATCGTCCGGCTCCTTCGGATTGCCCGCCAGCGCCTGCATCACCAGCGCCGTCACTGCCAATGTCAGCAGCGTACTGCACACCAGCGCAACCGCAATCGCCAGCCACTGTCCACGCCCACTCGCCGCTGCAACGATAATGCCCACGCCGGCGGGAACGAACAGCAGCGAAAGATGCCGCAACAACTGAGTCGCCGTCTGCTCCAGCAGTTCGTGCAGTCGAGGCCAGGCCAGCAGCGAAGCGAACAACAGCAGCATCCCGATCACAGGCCCCGGTATCGGCCACCCACTAAGAAAAGCGATGCCCTCTCCAACACACTGGAAAACCAGCAGAATCGCAAGCGCGAGCAGCATATGGCCTCCGTTCAGTTAGGTTGACCCAGCTCTCGCTGACGCCGTTTTTCCAGCGCCCCCTCCACGTAGAGCAGCCATTTGTCTTCGCGATCAAACGACATGCCAATTGTGTCGATCTTTTCGGCACTGCGACGCGTCTGGAGCGCGTCGTCAAACAACAGGTAGCTGGCGCCCGCGACGAACCAGGGATAGAGTTTGCAGTCCACGTAATTCGTCAAGCGCCCGCCACCAAACGCCCAGAACGCCGGATCGTTGTGGCGGTCAAAGCTGGTGTCGCGGATAACACCTTTAGCGTCACTTTCCAGAAGTGCAAATGACGCATGCTCCTCCCCGGCGAGGCGCTTCTGCACCAAAAACTCGTACTTGATCTGGCCGTCGGCGGTCGGGGTCGCGCTCACCACCTTAACAACTGCAATATTCTTGGCGTCCGCGATTTGTTCATCAACACCGATCAAATGCCCCGGTGGCGCGGCCCAGCACGCCAAAGCAGGCTGTTCGGCAAGCGCAAGCAGCAGAACCAACCCCGAAAAAGCGCGACACAAACTCATCATCTGTTTTCTCCTATTCACCGAACGTGTCCACCACTAGCGCCCGCAGCCACAATCCGCCCGGATCCTCGTTGTAGCGCCGGTGCCAAAACAGATTGGTTTGCAGCGACGGCAGGGCCAGGGGCGGCTCGATCAACTTCAGCCCGAACGGCTTGGCCGCCCTCTCGGCCAGCTTCCTCGGCACCGTCACCACCAAATCGTTCTCGCTCACAATGTAGGGCACGGCGGTGAAATGCGGCACCCGGTAGCGCGTGTCCTTGCCGACGCCAGCCTGCTCGAGCAGTTGGTTGATCCGGTCGTAAGGACCGACCCTGGCGTCCAGGAGCAGATGCTCGGCCTGCCTGAAACGTTCCAGCGTCACCTTGCCGCGCGCCAGCGGATGCGTGGTGCGGAACATGCTCACGTAGGGCTGGCGGAACAGCAGGCGCTGGTACAACGCTTCCGACATGCCTTCGAACGGCCCGATAGCCAGGTCGACGCGCCCGCTCTCCAGCTCCTCCTTGAGCCCTACCGGCCTGACCCGCACCGAGCTCAGTTGCACGTGCGGGGCCAGAATGCGGGCGCGGGCCACGAGCGCCGGCATGAAGTGCACCTCGCCCACATCGGTCATCGCCAGCACGAAGCGGCGATCGCTGGTCGCGGGATCGAACTGGCTGCGCTGGTTGAGCGCCAGCGTCACCTGCGCCATCGCCACCCCGAGCGGCCCGGCCACCTGCTCGGCGAACGGTGTCGGCTGCATCCCGTGCGCCGTGCGCACGAACAGTTCGTCATCGAAGGTGCGGCGCAGGCGCGCCAGGGCATTGCTGACCGCCGACTGCGTCAGCCCGAGGCGCTTGGCGGCGGCCATGATCTGGCGCTCGCGGTAAACCTCCTGGAACACGGCCAGCAGATTGAGGTCGATGGAATGCGGTTCGATCATGGCGCTTGTTTTATTTATCTAATCAATAGTCTACATTTTTGTATTCGCCTCGTAAATTATTCTCGATTGCCTTAGAGTGGTGGCATCAACAATGAGGGAGGCTCCATGTCCCACGACGGTTACCATTCCGGCTTCGGCAATGAATTCGCGAGCGAGGCGCTGCCGGGCGCCCTGCCGCTGCATCGCAACTCGCCACAGCGCGTGCCCTACGGCCTGTACGCCGAACAGCTCTCCGGCACCGCCTTTACCGCGCCGCGCAGCCACAACCGCCGCAGCTGGATGTACCGCATCCGCCCCGGCGCCATGCACGGCGCCTTCACCCGCCTCGACAACGGTCGCATCGCCAGCCACTTCAACCAGGCCCCGGTGCCGCCCGGCCAGATGCGCTGGGACCCGCTGCCCATGCCCGCCGCGCCGACCGACTTCATCGACGGCCTGGTCACCATGGCGGGCAATGGCTCGCCGGAAGCCATGAGCGGCTGCGCCATCCACCTATACGCCGCCAACAAGGGCATGGCCGGCCGCTTCTTCTATTCGGCCGACGGCGAACTGCTGGTCGTGCCCCAGCTTGGCCGTCTGGCGATCGCCACCGAGCTCGGCCTGCTGGAAGTCCAGCCGCACGAGATCGCTGTCCTCCCGCGCGGCATGCGTTTCTCCGTGGCCCTGCCCGACGGCGAGGCACGCGGCTACATCTGCGAGAATTTCGGCGCCCTGCTGCGCCTGCCGGACCTCGGCCCGATCGGCAGCAATGGCCTGGCCAACCCGCGCGATTTCCTGACGCCGGTGGCGCGCTACGAAGACCGCGACGGCGATTTCGAGCTGGTCGCCAAGTTCTGCGGCAATCTGTGGCGCGCGCCGATCGGCCATTCTCCGCTGGACGTGGTGGCCTGGCACGGCAACTACGTGCCCTATAAATACGACCTGCGCCATTTCAACACCATCGGCTCGATCAGCTACGACCATCCGGACCCATCCATCTTCCTGGTGCTGCAGGCGCCGTCCGACACGCCGGGCGTCGACACCCTCGACTTCGTCATCTTCCCGCCGCGCTGGCTGGTCGGCGAGGACACCTTCCGCCCGCCCTGGTTCCACCGCAATATCGCCAGCGAATTCATGGGCCTGATCCACGGCGCCTATGACGCCAAGGCCGAAGGCTTCGTCCCCGGCGGCGCCAGCCTGCACAACTGCATGAGCGGCCACGGCCCGGACGCCGCCACCTTCGACAAGGCGAGCAACGCCGACACCAGCCAGCCGAGCAAGGTCGCCGACACCATGGCCTTCATGTTCGAAACCCGCCACGTGATCCAGCCGACCGAGTACGCGCTGAACAGCCCGCAACTGCAGCGCAACTACGCTGATTGCTGGTCCGGCCTGCGCAAGAATTTTCGGCTTGAACCTCAGTAAGCAGCCCCGGCCACTCGCCAGCGTCATTACAAAGGAATAAACTCCAATAAGCGCTGCGCAACAGATGCGACCACCAAGACAGGACCCAGCATGAACCCCAACCCCATCCAGCTGTTCGACACCGAATCCTCCACGTTCACCTATATCCTGAACGTGCCCGGCACCAAGGACGCGGTGATCGTCGACCCGGTCGACCACAACCTCGACCGTGACCTCGCCCACATCGCGCGCCTCGGGCTGCATTTACAGATTGTGCTGGAAACCCATGCCCACGCCGACCACGTCACCTCGGCCGGCAAGCTGCGCGAGCTGACCGGCGCCAAGGCGGCCGTCCCGAGCGGTTGCGGCATCCCGCCCGCGGAAATGCAGCTGAACGACGGCGACGTCATCAGCTTTGGCGACGGCGAAACCATCCAGGTGATCCACACTCCGGGCCATACGGCGGGCAGCATGAGCTACCTGTGGCGCGGCAACCTGTTCAGCGGCGATACCCTTCTGATCGACGGCTGCGGCCGCACCGACTTCCAGAGCGGCAGCGCCGAAGCCCTGTACGACAGCGTCACCGGCAAGCTGTTTACGCTGCCCGGCGCCACCCGCATCTGGCCCGGCCACGATTACAAAGGCCAGTCGGTGTCGACCATCGGCTGGGAACGCGAGCACAATGCGCGCCTGGCCAACCGTAGCCGCGAAGATTTCATCGTGTTGATGAACAACCTGAACCTGCCGCGTCCGCGCCTGATCGACGTCGCGGTGCCCGCCAACCGCAACCTGGGCCTGCCACATGGCTGAGCGTACCTTTCCCGAACCTTCCGCCACCTGGGACGCGCGCTTCAGCGATCCCGGCTACGTCTTCGGCACCGAACCTAACGCCTGGCTCGCGGAGCACCGCGGGCTGTTCAAACCCGGCACCCGCGCCCTGGCAGTGGCCGACGGCGAAGGCCGCAACAGCGTCTGGCTCGCGCAGCTGGGCGTGCAGGTGGATGCCTTCGACATCTCCCCGGTGGGCGTCGACAAGGCCCGGCAATTGGCCGCGAACGCCGGCGTGGACGTCAACTACCAGGTTGCCGACTGCGACAGCTACGCATGGACCACGCAAGCCTATGACTACGTGGTCGCGATCTTCATCCAGTTCGCCGATCCCGCCATGCGCGCGCGCCTGTTCGCCCGCATGCGCGAAGCCGTCAAGCCGGGCGCTTACATCCTCCTGCAGGGCTACACGCCCAAGCAGCTGGAATACAACACCGGTGGCCCCGGCCTGCCCGACCACCTCTACACCGCCGACCTGCTGCGCACCGAATTCGACGGTTTCGAGCTGGTCGAACTGCGCGATTACGAAGCCCGGCTGACCGAAGGCACGCGCCACGTCGGTCCGTCGGCCCTGATCGGCATGGTCGCGCGCCGTAATTAAACCTGATCAATAAAACCGTCGCCCGGCAAACTCAATTGCATTAGAATCCACCGCTTCATCATGCACTTGGGGAAACTATGTCCGACGCGGCGCACCAACTCAAACGCGGGCTCAAGAGCCGTCACATCCAGCTGATCGCGCTGGGCGGGGCGATCGGCACCGGGCTGTTCCTCGGCGTGGCGCAGACCATCCAGATGACCGGCCCCGCCGTCCTGCTGGGCTACGCGGTTGGCGGCCTGATCGCCTTCCTGATCATGCGCCAGCTCGGCGAGATGGTGGTCGACGAGCCGGTCGCCGGCTCCTTCAGCTTCTTCGCCAACAAGTATTGCGGCCACCTCGCCGGCTTCCTGTCGGGCTGGAATTACTGGGTGCTCTACGTGCTCGTCAGCATGGCCGAGCTGTCTGCGGTCGGCATCTACGTCCAGTACTGGTGGCCGGGCGTGCCGACCTGGGCATCGGCGCTGGCATTCTTCCTCGCGATCAACGCCATCAGCCTGTTCAACGTCAAGGCTTTCGGGGAAATGGAATTCTGGTTCGCCCTGGTCAAGGTGGTGGCGGTGGTCGGCATGATCCTGTTCGGGCTTTGGCTGCTGGCCTCCGGCGGCGCCGGCCCGGAAGCGGGCGTGGCCAACCTGTGGCGCGACGGCGGCTTCATGCCGACCGGCATCAAAGGCTTGGTGATGGCGATCCCGATGCTGATGTTCTCCTTCGGCGGGCTCGAGCTGATCGGGATCACCGCCGCCGAAGCCGACAACCCGGCGCACAGCATCCCGAAAGCCACCAACCAGGCCATCTACCGCATCCTGATCTTCTACATCGGCGCGCTCGCCGTGCTGCTGTCGCTCTACCCGTGGCAGAAAGTTGCGGCCGGCGGCAGCCCCTTCGTGCTGATCTTCCACGCGCTCAATGCGAACGCGGTGGCCAACGTGCTCAACCTGGTGGTGCTGACGGCCGCCGTATCGGTCTACAACAGCGGCGTCTACGCCAACAGCCGCATGCTCTATGGCCTGGCCGAGCAGGGCAATGCGCCGCGCGCGCTGCTGCGCCTGAGCGGCCGTGGCGTACCGGTGCGGGCGCTGGGCGTGTCCGCCCTCGCCACCGGCCTGTGCGTGTGCCTGAACTATTTCATGCCGCGCGAAGCCTTTGGCATGCTGATGGGGCTGGTGGTGTCGGCGCTGGTGATCAACTGGGGCATGATCAGCTGGATCCACCTGCGCTTCCGCGCCGCCAAGCGCGCAGCGGGCCACGCCACTGGCTTCCCGAGCCCGCTTGCACCGCTGACCAACTACCTGTGCCTGGGCTTCCTGGCGGCGATGCTGGTCATCATGTTCCTGACCCCGGACCTGCGCCTGTCGGTCTACCTGATTCCGGCCTGGCTCGCGGTGCTCGGCATCGGCTTCTGGCTGCGCCAGCGCAATGCGGCGAGCGTGAAAGCCGCCGAAGCATAAAAAACTGTCGTCCCGGCGCAGGCCGGGACCCATGGAACGCCTCCAACTTCGGGGAGCTAGCATGGGTCCCGGCCTGCGCCGGGACGACGTTTTTACCTCAGGTGTTAATCGTCCGCCGTCTGCTCAGCCGGCCAATCGCGGATGTAGGCCTTGAGCATACGGTTTTCGAAGCTTTGCGCTTCAAGCACCGCCTTCGCGACGTCGTAGAAGGAAATCACACCCAGCAGCGTGCGCGCATCCATCACAGGCAGGTAGCGCGCATGCTTCTCCAGCATGATGCGCCGCACCTCGTTGACCTCGGTGGTCGGCGTGACCGTGATCGGCGAATCGTCCATGTAGCGGCGCACCGTGCCGTCACCCACCGAACCGCCATTGGCATGCAGCACCCCGATGACCTCGCGGAAGGTCAGCATGCCGACCAGATCGCCATATTCCATCACGACCAGGGAGCCGATGTCGCGCTCCGCCATGGTCGACACGGCCGTCGCCAGCGGCGTATCGGGATTGACGGTGTACAGGATGTTGCCCTTAACCTGAAGGATTTCGGAAACTTTCATGATGGGCGCCCTCGTCGGTGGTCTAGCTGGGATTGATAAATTTGCATAACTCTTAAGTCTGAATTTAGCGTATGCACCATAAAAAATCCAGTTTTGCGCCTAATCAGTGCGCGCGACTGTGGCGCGCCGATGAATAAATGCTACGATGCCGCCCATTTCCGCACTTAAACGAGTCGATCATGAGCGGTCCACACTACCCCGGCTTCGATACCCTCGCGCTGCACGCCGGCGGCGCGCCCGATCCGGCCACCGGCGCGCGCGCCACGCCGATCTATTTCACCACCTCGTTCACCCTGCCCGATTCGGATACCGCCGCCGCCCTGTTCAACATGGAACGCTCCGGCCACGTCTACTCGCGCATCTCGAACCCCACCAACGCGGTGCTGGAAGAACGGATCGCGGCACTGGAAGGCGGCGTGGCCGGCCTCGCCACCGCCAGCGGCCAGGCCGCGATGCACATCGGCCTGACGACCATCGCCGGCGCCGGCTCGCACATCGTCGCCTCGCGCGCCCTGTATGGCGGCTCGCACAACCTGCTGGCGTACACGCTCAAGCGCTTCGGCATCGAAACCAGCTTCGTCGATCCGCGCGACCTCGACGCCTGGCGCGCCGCGATCCGGCCGAACACCAAGCTGCTGTTCGGCGAAACGCTCGGCAATCCGGGCCTGGACGTGCTCGACATCCCGCGCATCGCGGCGCTGGCGCACGAACACGACCTGCCGCTGATGGTCGATTCGACCTTCACCACGCCCTGGCTGCTGCAGCCGCTCGAACACGGCGCGGACATCGTGTTCCACTCGGCCACCAAGTTCCTGTGCGGGCACGGCACCGCGATGGGCGGCCTGCTGGTCGACGGCGGCACCTTCGACTGGCAGCGCGCCTACGAGCGCAGCGGCCGCTTCGCCGAACTGTGCGAACCGTACGAAGGCTTCCACGGCATGGTGTTCACCGAAGAATCGACCGTCGGCGCCTTCGCCCTGCGCGCCCGCCGCGAGGGCCTGCGCGATTTCGGCGCCATCATGAGCCCGCACAACGCCTTCGCGATCCTGCAGGGCGTCGAGACGCTCGGACTGCGCATGGAGCGCCACATCGCCAACACGCGCAAGCTGGTTGCCTGGCTCGCGAGCCAGCCGGCGGTGGAGTCGGTGTCCTATCCCGAACTCGAATCGCACCCCGACCACGCCTTGGCCGCAAAGCTGCTGCCGAAAGGCGCAGGCTCCGTCTTCACCTTCAACCTCAAGGGCGACCGCGCGGCCGGCCGCCGCTTCGTCGATAGCCTCAAGGTGTTCTCGCACCTGGCCAACGTCGGCGACGCCAAATCGTTGGTGATCCATCCGGCATCGACCACCCACCTGCGCGTGCCGGTGGACCAGTTGGCCGCCAGCGGCATCGGCGAAGGCACGATGCGCCTGTCGATCGGCCTGGAAGACCCGGGCGACCTGATCGAAGACCTCGCACGCGCGCTCAAGGCAGCGCAGAAAGGAGCCTGAGATGCTGTTTCGGGTTCAGGACAAGGAAGCTTACGCCTACACCGGCGGCAAACCTTTCGACGCGGCGCTGCCCACCATCGTCTTCATCCACGGCGCGCAGAACGACCACTCGGTATGGGGCCTGCAAAGCCGCTACTTCGCGCACCACGGCTTCGGCGTGCTCGCGGTCGACCTGCCGGGCCACGGCAGGAGCAGCGGCCCGGCGCTGGAATCGGTCGAGGCGATGGCCGCCTGGGTGCTGGCGCTGCTCGACGCCGCCGGCGTGGAACGCGCCGTGCTGGTGGGGCACAGCATGGGATCGCTGATCGCGCTCGAGGCCAGCCACCGCGCCCCGGTGCGGGTGCGCGGCCTGGCGCTGCTCGGCACCACCTTCCCGATGAAGGTCTCGGACTCCCTGCTCGAAACCGCGCGCGTGGACGAACAAGCCGCGATCGACATGGTGAACATCTGGTCGCACTCGACCATCGCGCACAAGCCCTCGTCACCGGCGCCGGGCTTCTGGGTAATGGGTGGCCTGCGCCGGCTGATGCAGCGGATGTCGCAGCAGAACCCGGAGCAGCTGTTCTACACCGATTTCGCGGCCTGCAACGCCTACGCCAACGGCCAGGCGGCCGCCGAAGCGGTGGGCTGCCCGACCCTGTTCGTACTGGGGTCGAAGGACATGATGACCCCCGCGCGATCGGCCAAACTGCTGACGAGCGCGGTCAGGCATGGCAGAATCGTCAGCGTGGAGGCCGGGCACGCGATGATGTCCGAGCAGCCGGACGCCGTACTCGATGCGCTGTACGGCTTCGCGAAGGAGATCGAATAGCGAGGAGGCGAAGATGAACGCGCGTTATGGCACGTTTGCGGAGTTCTACCCCTACTACCTGACGCAGCACGCCGACCGCCGCTGCCGCCGCGCGCACTTCATCGGCACCTCGTCGGCCATCGCCGGGATCGCGCAGTACATCGACAGTTTGAATCCGTGGTGGCTGCTGGTGGCGGTGGCAACGGGCTACGGCGGGGCGTGGATCGGGCACTTCATGTTCGAGAAAAACCGGCCGGCCACCTTCGACCAGCCGCTCTACTCCTTTCGCGCGGATTGGGTGATGTACTGGCAGATGCTGACCGGGAAGTTGACCTGGTAGCGTCCAGCGCGACCTCTTGCGAGCGACCGATCAAGAGTTACCGTCGTTGCCGCGAAGGCGGGAACGACGATAGAATCTGAGCGAGCGATTCGCTTATTCCTTCTTGCGCCGATCGCCAAAATGCTCGGCCAGCGTCTGACCCAGCCCCTTCTCGACCGCTTCCTCCACCTGCCGCGCCAGCTCCGCCGTATCCAGCGCCACCGGCGACTCCGGCGCGGGCTCCTGCGCCGTTGCCCCGGCCAGCGCCTCGACACCCGCGGCCCCGAACACGAACAGCCGGTACACGTCCGACACCCTGAGCAAGCTCGGATCCAGTAGCATCACCCAGTTATCCGCATGCTGGCGCACGCCCTTGCCCCAGCGCGCCCGCGCCGACACGTCCGTGTGCACCCGCCCGACCCACCCGGCCGCCACCATCTTCTCCAGCAGCGCCGTCATCTCGTCGTAGCCGATGCGTGTATGGGCCCGGATTGCGGGGCTCGACACCAGCGCCGTTCCGCTGATCTGCGAATGCCGGTACAGCACCTTCAGGATCGCCATCGCGTCGACGAATTCGCCGCCCGGCACCGGCTCGTACCACCAGCGCTCATACTTCACCACAGGCAGCGCCGCGGTCAGCACCGCGCCCACCAGCGTGATCATCCACGACAGGTACATCCACAGCAGGAACAGCGGCAGCGCCGCCAGCGCGCCGTAGATGATCGCGTAGGTCGGGAACTGGTGGATGAACAGGCCGAACATGCGCTTGGCCACCTCGAACGCGATCGCCGCCACCAGCCCGCCCCAGGCCGCGTCGCGCCAGTCCACCGAACGGTTGGGCACGACCATGTACAGCAGCGTGTAACCCGCCGTCGTGATCGCGATCGACACCACCGTGAAGAACACCGCCGCCAGCAGCGGAATGGTCTTCATCAGGCCACCGGTCGCAATGAACAGCTGCGAGGTGATGGTCAGCGAGGAGCCCACCAGCAGCGGCCCGAGCGTCACCAGCGCCCAGTAGATGATCACGCGCTGCACCAGCGGCCGCGGACGCCGCACCCGCCAGATCTGGTTGAAGGCGCGCTCGATGGTCGCGATCATCGCGGTCGAGGTCACCAGCAGCGCCACCGCGCCCACCGCCGACAGCCGCGTGGCCTTGCTGGCGAACTGGGTCAGGTTCGAGGTGATGGTGTTCGCGATCGCCTTCGGCATCACGGTCTGCACGAACCAGGTGTCGAGCGCGAGCCGGAACTGCCCGAAGATCGGGAAGGTCGTGAAGATCGCCAGCACGATGGTCAGCAGCGGCACCAGCGCGAGCGTGGTGGTGAAGGTCAGGCTGCCCGCCACCTGCTGCAGCTTTTCCTCGCGCAGGCGGCGAATCGCGAAGCGCACCAGGTCGCGCGTTTCGCTCCAGGTGAGCCCGCGCACCATGTCCACGCTGACGTTGATCATCTCGCTGGTCGAGCGCGAAATCGATGAGACTGTTTTAGAGAGCATCCGTCGCCAAAATCTGCCGCTTTGCGGCCATGTCATTCTGTAAAGCGCCCTATAATACCAACGATGAACCCAACCAATCTGACTATTCTCGTCTTGTACTACTCCCGCCACGGCGCCACCCGTAAATTGGCCGAACTGATCGCCCAAGGCATCGAGAGCGTGCCGCGGGCGAATGCGCGCCTGCGCACCGTGCCGGCGGTGTCCACCGTGGCCGAGGCCACCGAGCCGGACATCCCCAGGGCGGGCGCGCCCTACGTCGAGTTACAGGACCTGTCAGATTGCGCTGGCCTCGCGCTCGGTTCGCCCACACGCTTCGGCAATATGGCATCCGCGCTAAAATATTTCCTCGACGGGACCGCCACCGACTGGCTCGCCGGCACCCTGTCGGGCAAGCCGGCGGCCGTGTTTACCTCCACCGGCAGCATGCACGGTGGGCAGGAAACGACACTGTTGTCGATGATGATCCCGCTGCTGCACCACGGGATGATGGTGCTGGGCCTGCCCTACACCCATCCCGAGTTGATGAACACCAGCGCCGGCGGCAGCCCGTATGGCGCGACTCACTGGGCTGGTATTGACGGTGACAAGCCGGTCACGGAAGATGAGAGGACATTGGCCATTGCGCTTGGGCGTCGCCTGGCAATGGCCGCGGTGAAATTGCGCGGAACACAGTGATGGAAACCCAAAAGTTCTTTCACGCCGGCGCCATCGGCAGCCTCGTGGTGCTGATCGGCTGGCTCGTCGCATGGGAAGTGCTGGTCGCTCCCCTCCACCCGGGCGGCTCCCTGCTTGCCCTCAAGGTACTGCCCTTGTTCATTCCCCTGCGCGGCGTGCTCAAGCGCGAGCTGTACACCCTGCAGTGGTCGTCGATGGTGATCCTGCTGTACTTTACCGAAGGCGTGGTGCGGGCCTGGGCCGACCAGTCCACCCCGTCGCGCATCATGGCCGGCGGCGAAGTGCTGCTGTCGGTGCTGTATTACGCTTGCGCCCTGCTGTTCCTGCGGCCCTACAAACAGAAGGCCAAACGCCTCGCCAAGGAGCTGCTGGACAAAGTCAAGGTCTCGCATGACTGACGTTTTCCTCGATTCCTGCCGCAACATCATTGGCGGCCGCCACGTCCTGACCGCCGCCGCCGACAAGGCGCCCTACCTGACCGACTGGCGTGGCCGCTTTACCGGCAAGGCGCGCGCCGTGCTGCGGCCGGCCAACACGGCCGAGGTCGCGCGACTGGTGCAAGCCTGCGCCGAACACAGGGTTCCGCTGGTGCCGCAAGGTGGCAAGACCGGACTGGTGCTGGGCAGCGTGCCCGACGACAGCGGGCTGGAAGTGATCCTCTCGCTGGGCAGGCTCAACCGCATCTCCGATATCGACACCGGCAACCGCACCATGCTCGTGCAGGCCGGCTGCGTGTTGCAGCAGATCCAGCAGGCCGCGGCCGCCGAAGGCATGCTGTTTCCCCTGTCGCTCGCCGCCGAAGGCAGTTGCACCATCGGCGGCAATCTGTCGACCAACGCCGGCGGGACCGCGGTCCTTCGCTACGGCAATGCCCGCGAACTGTGCCTGGGCCTCGAGGTCGTGACTGCGCAAGGCGAAATCTGGAATGGCCTGCGCGGCCTGCGCAAGGACAACACCGGCTACGACTTGCGCGACCTGTTCATTGGCGCCGAAGGCACGCTGGGCGTGATCACCGCTGCCGTGCTCAAGCTGTACCCGATGCCGCGGGCCTCGATCACCGCGCTGCTGGCGCTGGACAATCCATGGCAGGCGCTGAGCTTGCTCAGCCTCATGCAGGACCACGTCGGCGCCAGCCTGACGGCTTTCGAGCTGATGTCGGACTTTTGCCTGCGCCTGGTCGCGCACCATTTTCCGCAACTGCCGAAACCGTTCGCGACGGCGCACCCGCAGTACGTGCTGCTGGAGGTGTCCAGCGCCGAGTCCGAACAGCATGCCGTCGCCCTGCTGGAAATGGCGATCGCCGACGCCATCGAGCGCGGTCATGCGGACGACGCCGTGGTGGCGACCTCGATGGCACAATCGGCCGGCTTGTGGCAGATCCGCGAACATATTTCCCTCGCGCAGTCCGCCGCAGGAAAGAACATCAAGCACGACATTTCCCTGCCGATCTCGAACATCCCCGAATTCATCGAGAAGACGGACGATGATTTGCTGGAGGCTTTTCCCGGCTGCCAAGTGGTGTGCTTCGGCCATGTGGGCGACGGCAACCTGCACTACAACGTGGCGCCCGCCGACGGCGCATCGCACGACGCCTTCCTGGCCCACCAGCCGGCCATCAACCGCATCGTGCACGACAACGCCCATGCTTTCGGTGGATCCATTTCCGCGGAACACGGCATCGGCGCCCTCAAGCGTGGCGAACTGAGCCGATACAAATCGCCCGTCGAGCTGAACATGATGCGTGCCATCAAAACCGCCCTCGACCCGCTCGGCATTATGAACCCTGGCAAAATTCTTTGACCCAGGAGGCGAGCATGGTGCGAACCATTCTGCTGGCGGCCGCTTGCGCGCAGGCCCAGCCGGCGCTGGCGCAAGCGATTTTCAAATGTACCGAACACGGCAAGACCGAGTACCGCGACCGGCCCTGCGCCGACGGGGTGCAGTTGCAGGCGCCGCCAGCGCCCGCAGTCGCACCGGCGCCGCCCCGCGGCGACCGCGAGATGCTGCTTGAGATGGAAAAGCTGAGACTCACACAAGAGCTGCGCGCCGAACGCCAACGCACGACGGCCGCGCGCGAAGCCCGTGCCCAGGCCCGCGAGCAGCGCGCCGAGGACGCCCAGCGCAAGCGCTGCGCCAAGCTGCGTCTGAAACAGAAATGGTCGTCCGAGGACCGCGCCCGCCTCACCGGCGCAGCGGCCAGCGGCGCCGAGCGCAAGGCACGGCGCGATGCCGAGACCCTGGCGGTGGAATGTCCGGCCTGAGGCTGCTTTCCCGCTGGCTGCTGCTGGGCGAATGGCGCGCCCACCCGGTGCGCGCGCTGCTGGCGATCGCGGCCATCGCCGTCGGCGTGGCAATGGGCTACGCCATTCACCTGATCAATGCGGCCGCGTTCAACGAATTCTCGGCGGCGGTCAAGAGCCTGGCCGGGCAAGCGGATTTGCAGGTGGCCGGGCGCGAGGCGCTGTTTGACGAAGCCATCTACCCGACGCTCGCGACGCACATCGGCGTGGCGGTCGCATCGCCCGTGCTCGAAGTCGACGCCGCGGTGCCGGGCGCACGCGGCGCGCTGAAGATCGTCGGCCTCGACGCCCTGCGCGCCGGCTTCGTCGAACCTGGTCTCGTCGGCAAGTCGTCATCGGAGCACCACGCCGACGTGCTGGCGGACGACGCCATCTTCCTGTCGCCGGCGGCCCAGTCCTGGCTGGGCGTGCGCGACGGCGGCACGCTGACCGTCCGCAGCGGCACCGGCGACTTGCGCCTGCGCGTGGCCGGCTCCGTGCAGGCACGCGCCGGGCAGCGCCTTGGGGTCATGGACATCGGCGCGGCCCAGTGGCGCTTCCATCGTCTGGGCAAGCTGTCGCGCATCGACCTCAAGCTGAGCGATGGCGTCAACCGCGCCGCCTTCGAACGGGCGCTTTCGTCCGCGCTGGAGAGGTCTTATCCCGGCCGTTTTCGCGTCGGCCAGCCCAACGACGAACAGCAGCAAAGCCGCACCAGCAATATGAGTCGCGCCTATCGCGTCAACCTGACCGTGCTGGCGCTGGTTGCGCTGTTCACCGGCGCCTTCCTCGTGTTCTCGACCCAGGCGCTGTCGGTGCTGCGGCGGCGCAGCCAGTTCGCGCTGCTGCGCGTGCTGGGCCTGGAACGCCGCGCCCTGCTGCGCCAGATCCTGGTCGAAGGCGCGGGCCTCGGCATCCTCGGCTCGCTGCTCGGCATCGGCGCCGGCTACGCGCTGGCCGCGTTGGCGCTGCATTACTTCGGCGGCGATCTCGGCGCAGGCTACTTCCCCGGCGTGCACCCGGAAGTCGCGTTCGCGCCCGGGGCCGCACTGGCCTTCTTCACGCTGGGGCTCGCCGTGGCGCTGCTCGGCTGCCTCGCGCCGGCACTCGAGGCGGCGCGCGCCCGGCCCGCCGTCGCCCTCAAGTCCGGCAACGACGAGGCGCCGCTGGCCCGGCTGTCGCGGGTCTGGCCGGCACTGATCTGCCTTGCGCTCGGCGCCGCGTTCGCGTTCGCGCCGCCGGTGATGGGCCTTCCGCTGTTCGGCTACTTCGCCATCGCGCTGCTGCTCATCGGCGGCATCGGGCTGATGCCGCGCCTCGCCGCGACCGTCTTCCGCGTGCTGGACCGGGCGCTCCAAAAGCGCCACGCGAAGCCGCCCGTGCTGACGCTCGCGCTGGCGCGGCTGGCCAACGCGCCGGGACAGGCCTCGATCGCGCTGGGCGGCGTGCTCGCCAGCTTCAGCCTGATGGTCGCGATGGGGATCATGGTCTCCAGCTTCCGCGTGTCGGTCGACGACTGGATGCTGCACATCCTGCCGGCGGACCTGTACGTGCGGACCGCCCGTGTCGGCAACACGGGCGCGCTGTCGGCGTCAGACCAGCAGGCGCTGGCCAGTGTGCCGGGCGCCGCGCGCATCCAATTCCTGCGTACACGTCCGCTGTCGCTGCGGGCCGACCGCGCCGACGTCACCCTGATCGCGCGCGACATCGACCGGCGGGAACCGGGCAAGCTGCTGGCCCTGATCGGCCCCGAGTTGCCGGTGCCGGCGGGTGAACGGCCGGTCTGGATCTCCGAGGCGATGCAGGACCTGTACCGCGTGCAGCCCGGTTCGCACCTGACGCTGCCGCTGGGCGGCGCGCCGCGCCAGTTCTATGTCGCCGGCGTCTGGCGCGATTACGCGAGCCAGGCCGGATCGCTGGTGATCACGCTGGCCGATTACCGCGCGCTCACGGGCGATACCGAGGTCTCCGATGCGGCCTTGTGGGCCGCGCCCGGCGCCAGCGCCGACCAGCTGGCGCAGGCGATCCGCAAGCTGCCGTTCGGTCCCGGACTCACGCTCGCGCAGCCCGGCGAGATCCGCGCCGTCAGCCTGCAGATTTTCGACCGCAGCTTCGCCGTCACCTATCTGCTGGAAGCGATCGCCATTGCCATCGGCCTGTCCGGCGTCGCCGCCACCTTTTCGGCGCAGACGCTGGCGCGCGCCAGGGAATTCGGCATGCTGCGCCACGTCGGCGTCACGCGCGGGCAGGTGCTGCGTATCCTCGCCTTCGAAGGCGGTTTCCTCACCTCGCTCGGCGTAGCCTGCGGCTTCGCGCTGGGACTCGTGATCAGCCTGATCCTCGTTTTCGTCGTCAACCCGCAGTCCTTCCACTGGACCATGCAGCTGCACCTGCCGTGGCCCTTGCTCGCGACCGTGGCCACCGTGCTGGTGATCGCGTCCGTGCTCACCGCGCTCGCGTCGGGACGCTACGCGCTGTCCGGCGGCCCGGTGCGCGCCGTCAGGGAGGACTGGTGAAGCGCCTGCTGCTGATTTTCCTCACGCTGTTCGCGCTGGCGGCGCACGCCGCACCACCGGCGTTTTCGCCCGTGCTGCCCGGCCGCGCCCTCGCTTTCCCCGCCGACTTCGGCGCGCACCCGGCCTTCCGTACCGAGTGGTGGTACGTCACCGGCTGGCTGCGCACGGCCGAGGGCAAGCCGCTCGGCTTCCAGGTCACTTTCTTCCGCAGCCGCCTCGAAAACGACGACGCCAATCCTAGCGCCTTCGCCGCCAAACAAGTGGTGATCGGCCACGCCGCGCTGTCCGATCCCGCCGTCGGCCATCTGCTGCACGACGAGCGCAATGCGCGCGAAGGCTTCGGGCTGGCCTGGGCGCGCGAAGGCGACACCGACATCAAGCTCGACGACTGGCGCATGCTGCGCGCGGCCGACGGCAGCTACCAGGTGACGGTGCGCGCCCGCGAGCTGTCCTTCGAGCTGCGCCTCGAGCCCACCCAGCCGCCCCTGCTGGAAGGCGAGGCCGGCTTCTCGCAAAAAGGACCGTCGCCGCGCAACGCCAGCTATTACTACAGCCAGCCGCAGCTCAAGGTGAGCGGGACCGCGGCCCACACCGGCGCCAAGGCGGCTTCGGTCACCGGCAGCGCATGGCTGGACCACGAATGGTCGAGCGAAGCGCTGCAGCCGGATGCGTCGGGATGGGACTGGCTGGGCGCGAATCTCGACGATGGATCGGCGCTGATGGCCTTCCAAATCCGCTCCAGGCAAGGTGGTACACTGTGGGCGCACGCGACAGTGCGCGACTCGGCCGGCAAGATGCGTCAATACGCGCCGGATCAAGTCAGGTTTTCGCCGCGCTCGCACTGGCAGTCGCCGCGTACCGGCGGCGTCTATCCGGTGTCCACCGACCTCGCGCTGGGCGAGTCTCGCTGGCAGGTCCGTCCGCTGCAGCCCGACCAGGAACTGGACTCGCGCCGCTCGACCGGCGCGGTGTACTGGGAAGGCGCCGTCAGCATCGCACGCGACGGCAAACCCGCCGGCCACGGCTACCTTGAACTGACAGGCTACGTCGCACCGCTCAAACTCTGAACCGAACAATGACTGACCGTTCCAATACCAATAACGACACCCCGGCCAGCCGCAAAGGCAGCCTTGCCGCCTTCCGCGGCCTGTTCCCCTTCCTTCGCCCCTACCGCAAGCAGTTCGCCATGGCCGGCATCGCGCTGGTGGTCGCCGCCGCGGCCACGCTCGCGATTCCCTATGCCTTCAAGCAGATGATCGACCTGGGCTTCGGCGCGTCGGCCGGCCCGCGCAGCATCCGGCATGTGGACGCCACCTTCCTCGCCCTCTTCGCCGTCGCCACCATCCTGGCGCTGGCGACGGCGGCCCGCTACTACACGGTGTCATGGCTGGGCGAACGCGTCACCGCCGACCTGCGCGAAGCCGTGTACCGCCACGTGGTCCAGCAAAGCCCTGAATTCTTCGAGACCACCCAGACCGGCGAGGTGCTGTCGCGCCTGACCACCGACACCACCCTGATCCAGAGCGTGGTCGGCAGCAGCATCTCGGTCGCGCTGCGCAACGCCCTGCTGTTCGTCGGCGGCCTGGCCATGCTGTTCGTGACCAGCGTGAAGCTCTCGTCCATCATCCTCGGCCTGCTGGTGCTGGTGGTGGTGCCGATCGTGCTGTTTGGCCGCCGCGTGCGCAAGCTGTCGCGCGCCTCGCAGGACAGCATCGCCGACGCTTCCGCCATGGCCGGCGAAATGCTCAACGCGATGCCGACCGTGCAGGCCTTTACCCACGAGCGCATCGAGGCCGACCGCTTCGGCAAGAGCGTCGAGGGCGCGTTCGCCACCGCCATGCGCCGCATCCGCGCCCGCGCCTTCCTCACCATGCTGGCCATCGTCCTGGTGTTCGGCACCATCGTATTCGTGCTGTGGCTGGGCGCGCACGCGGTGCTGTCCGGCGCCATGACGGGCGGCGACCTTGGCCAGTTCATCCTGTACGCCTCCATCGTGGCCGGCGCGATCGGCGCGTTGTCCGAAGTGCTCGGTGAAGCGCAGCGCGCCGCCGGCGCCACCGAGCGCCTGCTCGAACTGCTGGGCGCCCGCTCGGAGATCCAGAACCCGGCGCATCCGAAACAGCTGCCGCAGCGTACCGCGGCCGGCGCCGCTGTCGCCCTCGCCGACGTCAACTTCTCCTACCCGTCGCGCCCGGACACCGCCGCGCTGGCCCACCTCGACCTGTCGATCCGCCCGGGCGAGACGGTGGCCGTGGTCGGTCCGTCCGGCGCCGGCAAGAGCACCTTGTTCCAGCTGCTGCTGCGCTTCTACGATCCGCAGTCCGGCGCCATCACGCTCGACGGCGTCGATGTGCGCGACCTCGACCTGCACACGCTGCGCGGCGCGATCGGCATCGTCCCGCAGGACACCATCATCTTCTCGGCCGACGCGATGGAGAACATCCGCTACGGCCGCGCAGGCGCCACCGACGAGGAAGTGATCGCCGCCGCCAAGATGGCCGCCGCCCACGAATTCATCGAGCGCCTGCCGCAGGGCTACCGCTCCTTCCTCGGCGAGCGCGGCGTGCGCCTGTCCGGCGGCCAGCGGCAGCGCATCGCGATCGCCCGCGCGCTGCTCAAGAATCCGCCGCTGCTGCTGCTCGACGAAGCCACCAGCGCGCTCGATGCCGAATCCGAACGGCTGGTGCAAGCCGCGCTGGAAGCGGCAATGGTTGGCCGCACCACGCTGATCATTGCGCACCGCCTGGCGACCGTGCAGCGCGCCGACCGCATCATCGTGATGGAAGACGGCCGCATCGTCGAAACCGGCACCCACGCATCGCTCGTCGCGCTGGGCGGCGTCTACGCCAACCTGGCCGCGCTGCAGTTCCACCACGTGCAAGTTACAGGAGCTTCAATTGACCGATAACGAACTGCTGGCGCGCTGCCACACCGTCTTCCCCGGCCACCGTGCACGCCGTCCCGCCGAGATGTTCGCGGCAATGGCCGGATGGTGCGAGGAGCACGGCATCGAGCACGATGTCTATGGCAGCGGGGAGCTGATCGAGCGCTTCCAGGACAAGATCGCCAAGCTCCTCGGCTTCGAAGCGGCCGTGTTCTGCGTCAGCGGCACCATGACCCAGGTGACGGCGCTGCGCCTGGCCTGCCAGGACCGCGGCCGTCCGCTGGTCGCGCTGCACCCGACCTCGCACATCTTCGTGCACGAGCGCTCCAACTACCAGCTGCTCGGCCATTTCAGCGCGCTGGCGGTGGGCGACCGCAACCTTCCTTGGACCGCCGACGACCTGCGCAGCGTGCCGGACCGCCTTGGCGCGGTCGGCCTCGAAATCCCGATGCGCGAGATTGGCGGCCAGCTGTCCACGTGGAACGAGCTGGAAGCGATCAAGGCCCACTGCCACGAACGCGGCGCCCACCTGCACATGGACGGCGCGCGCCTGTGGGAAGCGCAGGCCGGCTACGGCAAGAGCGCGGCGGAGATCGCGGCCGGCTTCGATTCGGTCTATGTGTCGCTCTACAAAGGCGTCGGCGGCCTTGGCGGCGCCATGCTGGCGGGTAGCCGCGAGTTCGTCGCGCGCGCGTCCGAATGGATGAAACGCCAGGGCGGCAATGTGATCCACCGCTCGCCCTATGTGGTCGCGGCGGCGATGCAGTTCGACGAGCGGCTCGCTGCCATGCCGGCTTACTTTGAGCGCACGCGCTTTTTCTACGACGCGCTGGCCGCGCATCCCGGGATCCGCGTGAACCCGGCGGCGCCGCAGGCAAATATGCTGCACCTTCACCTGCTGGTCAGCCGCGAGCGCGCGCTGGCGATCCGCAACAGGCTGGCGGAGGAGCACGGCATCTGGCTGTTCAACCGCGCCGCCACCGGCGTGCTGCCGGATACCAGCTACGTCGAGATCTACGTAGGCGACAACATGCTCGCCATGTCGTACCAGCAGATCCGCAATGCGCTGGCGCTGCTCTCGCAAGCCCTGGCCCAATAGGCGATAATACATACAGAAATCACTCACACAAACCGATGCGCCAATACCTCGACTTCATGCGCCATGTGAAAGACCATGGCACCGTCAAGACCGACCGCACCGGCACCGGAACCCGTTCGGTGTTCGGCTACCAGATGCGTTTCAATCTGCAGGACGGCTTCCCGTTGGTGACCACCAAGAAGGTGCACCTGAAGTCCGTGATCCATGAGCTGCTGTGGTTCCTGCAGGGCTCCACCAACATCGCCTACCTGAAGGAACACGGCGTCTCGATCTGGGACGAGTGGGCCGATGCCAACGGCGAGCTGGGACCGATCTACGGCTACCAGTGGCGCAGCTGGCCCGCGCCGGGCGGCGAACATATCGACCAGGTCACGCAGGTGCTGGAGCAGATCATGCACAACCCGGACTCGCGCCGCATGATCGTCTCGGCCTGGAATGTGTCCGACGTGCCGAAGATGAAGCTGCCGCCCTGCCACGCCTTCTTCCAGTTCTACGTCGCCGACGGCAAGCTGTCGTGTCAGCTCTACCAGCGTAGCGCCGACATCTTCCTCGGCGTGCCCTTCAACATCGCGTCCTACGCGCTACTGACCCACATGGTGGCGCAGCAAGCGGGACTGGGCGTCGGCGACTTCGTCTGGACCGGCGGCGACTGCCACCTGTACAGCAACCACATGGAACAGGTTGAGCTGCAGCTCTCGCGCGACGAGAAGCCGCTGCCCAAGCTGCTCATCAAGCGCAAGCCGGACTCGCTGTTCGACTACAAATTCGAAGACTTCGAGGTCGTCGGCTACGAGCCGCACCCCGGGATCAAGGCGCCGGTGGCCGTATGAGCAGGCAAATCACGCTGGTCGTGGCGATGGACGCGCAGCGCGGCATCGGCATCGACAACAAGCTGCCGTGGCACCTTCCCGAAGACCTCGCGCACTTCAAGCGCGTCACGCTCGGCCATCCGATCATCATGGGCCGCAAGACCTTCGATTCGATCGGCCGCCCGCTGCCCAAGCGCCGCAATATCGTCGTCACCCGCAATGCCGGCTGGCGCCACGAAGGCGTCGACGTCGCGCTGTCGCTGCGGGACGCGCTCGCGCTGGTGGGCGACGAACAGGCCAGCATCATCGGCGGCGCCCAGATTTTCGGCGAATCGCTAGACTTGGCGGACCGCCTGGTCATCACGGAGATCGACCACGTCTTCCGCTGCGATACCTTTTTCCCGCCGATCGATCCGGCGCAATGGGTCGAAACCGCGCGCGAGCGTCATCATTCTGACGCAAACAGCTGCGATTATTCATTTGTCACTTACCAGAAGCGAAAGTAAGCACGATGTCCTCGGAAGGTTTTCACGTACACGGCCCGCACGACCACGCGGTTGAACACGCGGCCCACGGCAGCGACGATTTCTCCAGCCGGATCGCGGTAATGACGGCCGTGCTGGCGACGGTCGGCGCGCTGTTCGGCTACCTGGGCGGCGCCACGCAGAACGACGCGGCGCTCTACAAGAACAACGCCGCGATCGACAAGACCACGGCGGCCAACGCCTGGAACTATTACCAGGCTAAGTCCAACAAGCAGAACCTGGCCGAACTCGCGACCAGCCTGCCGGGCGTGGACCAGGCCAAGTACCGCTCCGAAGTGGCGCGCTACCAGTCCGAAAAAGCCGACATCAAGAAGGACGCCGAGAAGTGGGAGGCATCGTCGGAGGCCTGGAACAAGAAGTCCGAGGAAGCCATGCACCGGCACCACCAGTGGGCGCTCGCGACCACCACCGAGCAGATCGCGATCTCGCTGGCCGCGATCACCCTGCTCACCCGCCGCCGCTGGCTGCTGCGCGCGACCTGGGTGGTGGCCATCGTCGGCATCGCGCTGGGTGCCTTCGCCGGCTTCCACATCGACCCGCTGGGCGCCATCTTCGCCGGTGAAGCAGTCGCGCACCATTGACGCATCGACTTTCTTCCACCACCTCATGCACGACGTCCCCGCGCAGGCGGGGACCCATACCGAGCGTCCGAGGCCGCACAAGCAACTTGCCCACATACTCAGCATGGGTTCCCGCCTTCGCGGGAACGACGGTTCTGGGAGAGATGGTGTTCATCAAGAGACAACGGTGCGCCACCCGCGCGCCCTGTCTGGTTAACTTTACAAAAAAGTTCCACCCAACCGCCGATTTTCTGCGAAAATCCGCATCTCATTTTTTCGGTGCCGTGCGCGGTGGCCTTCCCTGAACGGGGCGGCCGCTCCCACGGCGCTTCGCTTTGGAGCTGTCCATGAAATTTCGTTTCCCAATCGTCATCATCGACGAGGATTTCCGTTCCGAAAACACCTCCGGCCTGGGCATTCGCGCCCTCGCCGCGGCGATGGAGAAGGAAGGCATGGAAGTGCTCGGCCTGACCAGCTACGGCGACCTGTCGCAGTTCGCCCAGCAGCAGTCGCGCGCCTCGGCCTTCGTGCTGTCGATCGACGACGAGGAGTTCGGTGAAGGCACGGTCGAGGAGACCAATTTCGCGCTGACCGCGCTGCGCGCCTTCGTGCAGGAGATCCGCTACAAGAACTCGGACATCCCGATCTACATCTACGGCGAGACCCGCACCAGCCGCCACATCCCGAACGACATCCTGAAGGAGCTGCACGGCTTCATCCACATGTTCGAGGACACGCCGGAATTCCAGGCCCGCCACATCATCCGCGAAGCGAAGTCCTACCTGGACGGCCTGGCGCCGCCATTCTTCCGCGCGCTGGTCAACTACGCCAACGACGGCTCCTACTCCTGGCACTGCCCCGGCCACTCGGGCGGCGTGGCCTTCCTGAAGTCGCCGATCGGCCAGATGTTCCACCAGTTCTTCGGCGAGAACATGCTGCGCGCCGACGTCTGCAACGCGGTCGAGGAACTCGGCCAGCTGCTTGACCACACCGGCCCGGTGGCGCGCTCCGAACGCAACGCCGCGCGCATCTACAACGCGGACCACTGCTACTTCGTCACCAACGGCACCTCGACCTCGAACAAGATGGTCTGGCACACCACGGTGGCGCCGGGCGACATCGTGGTCGTCGACCGCAACTGCCACAAGTCGATCCTCCACTCGATCATCATGTGCGGCGCGATCCCCGTGTTCCTGATGCCGACCCGGAATAACCTCGGCATCATCGGCCCGATCCCGCTCGAGGAATTCACGCCCGAGTCGATCGCCCGCAAGATCGAGGCCAATCCGTTCGCGCGCAACGCTGCGAACAAGAAGCCGCGCATCCTCACCATCACCCAGTCGACCTACGACGGCGTGGTGTACAACGTCGAGACCCTGCGCGAAATGCTGGACGGCGAAATCGACACCCTGCACTTCGACGAAGCCTGGCTGCCGCACGCGACCTTCCACGACTTCTACAAGAACATGCACGCGATCGGCAAGGACCGTCCGCGCCCGAAGCAGTCGATGATCTACTCGACCCAGTCGACCCACAAGCTGCTGGCCGGCCTGTCGCAGGCATCGCAGGTGCTGGTGCGCGAATCGGAGACCGTGAAGCTGGACCAGGACGCCTTCAACGAGGCCTACCTGATGCATACCTCGACCTCGCCGCAGTACTCGATCATCGCCTCGTGCGACGTCGCCGCCGCGATGATGGAAGCGCCGGGCGGCACCGCGCTGGTGGAAGAGTCGATTTTCGAAGCGCTCGACTTCCGACGCGCGATGAAGAAGGTCGACGAGGAATACGGCCAGGACTGGTGGTTCAAGGTCTGGGGTCCGGACACCCTGAGCGAGGAAGGCATCGGCACCCAGGAAGACTGGATGATCCGCGCCGAGGACGACTGGCACGGCTTCGGCAAGCTGGCGCCGGGCTTCAACATGCTCGACCCGATCAAGGCGACCGTGGTCACGCCGGGCCTTTCACTGGACGGCAACTTCGGCGCCAGCGGCATACCGGCTTCGATCGTGACCAAGTACCTGGCCGAGCACGGCGTGATCGTCGAGAAGTGCGGCCTGTACTCCTTCTTCATCATGTTCACGATCGGTATCACCAAGGGCCGCTGGAACACCCTGGTGACGGCGCTGCAGCAGTTCAAGGACGACTACGACAAGAACGTGCCGATGTGGCGCGTGATGCCGGAGTTCGCGGCAGCTTTCCCGCGCTACGAGAGCTGGGGCCTGCGCGACCTGTGCCAGCAGATCCACGACTTCTACAAGCAGTACGACGTGGCTCGCCTGACCACCGAGATGTATTTGTCGGACATGGTGCCGGCGATGAAGCCGTCCGATGCGTTCGCGAAGATGGCGCACCGCGAGATCGAGCGCGTGGCGATCGACGAGCTGGAAGGCCGCATCACGGCGATCCTGCTCACGCCCTACCCGCCGGGCATCCCGCTGCTGATTCCGGGCGAATGCTTCAACAAGACCATCGTCGACTACCTGCGCTTCGCGCGCGATTTCAATGAGCGGTTCCCGGGCTTCGAGACCGATGTGCATGGTCTCGTGAAGCGCGTGGTGGATGGCAAGCTGGGGTACTTCGTCGACTGCGTCAAGCAATAAGCCCGAAGAAGGTCGTTGAGAGATACCGTCGCCCTCGCGAACGCGGGGGCCCCATTTTGCTCGCGCAGCGGTAATGCATGCAAAATGGGATTCCCGCGTTCGCGGGAATGACGGCAGCTTTACAGGATGCGATGGCGGCTACTCACACCCAGACATCATGCGCATTCGCCGCCTCCAGCACCTCCAGCAGCTTCTCCGCATCCACCGGCTTGACGAAGTAGTGGTCAAACCCTGACTCCAGCGCGCTGTTGCGGTCGCACTGCTGGCCGTAGCCCGTCACCGCCACCAGCATCGCATCGCAATTCGCATCGCTGCGCCGCAGCCTGCGCGCCAGCTCGCGCCCTTCCATCCGCGGCAGCCCGATATCGAGCAGGAAGGCGTCGAAGCGCTCGCACTCCGCGTGCTGCAGCGCCGCGAGCGCATCGTGTTCGACCACCACGTCATGCCCGCTCCCTTCCAGCAGCAGCTTGAGCATGCTGGCCGCGTCCACGTTGTCGTCCACCACCATCAGCCGCAAGGTGCGCGACAGCGGCAGGACATCCGGCCGACTCTGGCCACACTTGGTCGGCTCGGCCGCGATGTCCAGCCGCGGCAGGCGCACCGTGAAGTCGCAGCCCATGCCAGGCCCGTCGCTGTGCGCATCGACCGCGCCGCCATGCAGCTCGACCAGGCTCTTGACCAGCGCCAGTCCCAGGCCCAGCCCGCCCTGCGAACGGTCCGGCGTGCGCTCGGCCTGTGCGAACAGGTCGAACACGTGCGGCAGCACGTCGGTCGCGATACCGATACCGTTGTCGCTCACGCGCAGCAGCACCTGGCTGCCCACCACGTCCAGCTCCAAGCCGATGGCGCCGCCGGCCGGCGTGTACTTGGCCGCGTTGGCGAGCAGGTTGGCCAGCACCTGCACCAGGCGCTTGTGGTCGCCCTCGACCGACACCGCGCGGTCGAATTCCGTCACCCGCAGCAGATGCCCGCGCGCCTCGATCAGCGGCCCCACCTGCTCGGCGGCGTCGGCCACCACGCGCCGGATGTCGAGCACCTTGCGCTCCAGGACCACCAGCCCGCGCGTCACCCGCGACACGTCGAGCAGGTCGTTCACCAGTCCCGTCATGTGCCCGACCTGGCGCGCGATCACCTGGCTGGTGCGGCGGATGCTGTCGTAATCCAGGCTGCCCACCCGCAGCAGCTCGGCCGCGGCGCTGATCGGGGCCAGCGGGTTGCGCAGCTCGTGCGCCAGCATCGCCAGGAATTCGTCCTTGCGCAGGTCGGCCTGGCGCAGCGCCTGCTCGGCGCGCACCCGCTCGACCGCGTTCCACATGCGGCCTGAAATGTCCTCCACCAGGTTGACTTCCTCGGCGGTCCAGCGGCGCGGCGCGTCGTGGTGCACGAACAGGCATGGCAGGGTCGAGCCGCGCAAATTGAGCGGCACCGCCAGCGCGGCGCGGATGCCGAGCGAGCGGAATGCCGCCGCGGTCTCGCCGGCGCAAGTGCGCGGGTCGTTGTCCACGTCCTCGTTGACCCAGGTCTGGCCCGACGCCAGCGCCGCGAAGTAGTTGATGCCGATGCCGTAGGCGGGATAGCTGGCCTCCAGCGGCGGCAGGCCCGATTCGCTGTAGTTGGCCTGGATGGTGAGCAGGTTGCGGCGCGGGTCGAAGTCGCCGCACAGCACGCGCGCCACGCCAAGGAAGCGGCACAGCATCTGGCAGACTTCCTGGTACACCTTGTCCGGGTCGCCGATGCGGCGCAGGTGGTCGGTCACCTCCAGCTGGAAGGCCTGGCGGCGCTCGGCCTCGGCCAGTTCGCGAACACGCTCGGCCAGTGCGCGGTTGACGCGCTCCAGCTCGGACTCTGCGCGGATCCGCTCGGTGATGTCGACCATCGCGCCGCGCACCGAACGCGCCTGCCCGTTTTCGTCGCACAGCACGCGCCCGCGGCTGTGCAGCCACAGCGTGTCGCCATTGTCCGGCCGGACGAAGCGGTGGATCACGCTGTAGCGCGAACGGGCGCCGAGCGCCTCGCTGATCGCGGCGCGCACCAGCGGCACGTCCTCGGCCGGCACACAGCCCATCGCCGCCTCGATCTCGTTCCAATGGCCACCCAGCACCTGCGGGGCGTTCGCCGACAGGACGATGCTGCCGGTGTCGAGCTCCCAGTCCCACACGGCCATGCGCGCCGTGTCCAGGCCATCGCGCAGCCGGTCTTCCTCGGCTTGCTGGGCCTGTTGCGCCAGCAGCGCTTCGGTCACCTCGTGGCCCTGCATGAACACCGCGCTGACCGAACCGTTCTTTTCGAAGATCGGCTGGTACACGAAGTCCATGTAGACGTCGCCGCTGGCGCCGCCGCGGCCGCGCGCCAGCGACATCCTCACGCTGCGGCCCACGAACGGCTTGCCGGTCTCGTAGACTTCCGCGAGCAGCTCCTCGAAGCCCTGGCCGGCCAGGTCCGGCAGCGCCTCGAACATCGGCTTGCCCAGCAGCGGACGATGGCCCACCACCGCCGAATAGGCGTCGTTGACCATCTCGACCACGTAGTCGCGCCCGCGCAGGACGGCGGCGCAGCCGGGCGCCTGCTGGAACAGCTCGCGCAGGTGGCTGGTTTCGTCGGTCAGCACGCGAATCACCGCCTCGTCCATCAGCGAGCGGTTGAAGCGCACGAACTCCTCATCCGCGCGGCGCCGGCCGCCTTCCGGGACTTCGGTCACCTCGACCATGTTCTGCGCCACGCTGGTGACGGCCCCGCGCTCGTCGAACACGGGCGTGTGCATCACGCTCCAGTAGCGCGGCTCGCGCTCGGCGGCGTCGGCGGCCAGGTAGCACACCATCGGCAAGGCGTGCACACGGCGCGTGCGGATGACCTGCTCGATCGAGGCTTGCAGCGCGGCCGCGTCGGCGGAATCGGGATGTTCGGGATCAGGCGGGAAGGCGGCAAGCACGTGCCGGCCCACGACGTCGCACGCTTCGGCGCCGCTCGCGCGCCGCCAGGCGTCGTTGACGTCGATAACCGTCAGCGTGGTGTCCATAAGCAAGAACGGATATGGACACGACCTGAACAGTGCCTCGAAATCAGGACTAGTAGACATCTGGCCACCTCCATGAAAGACGCTGACACCGTAGTGCAGCATGCGACCGATATCGTTTTATGATTGAGTTTTATCAATTTAGCACGTGCAACATGCACCGCGCATCCTGTTACAAAAAAAAAGAGGGCCATGTGGCCCCCTTTTACAACACGATTCAAAATTAACCGTTCTTGCTCGAAATTTGAATCATGTTTTCGGCAGCGTGACACCGTGCTGGCCCTGGTATTTGCCGCCACGGTCCTTGTACGAGGTCTCGCAGATCTCGTCGCTTTCGAAGAACAAGACCTGGGCGCAGCCCTCGCCGGCGTAGATCTTGGCGGGCAGCGGGGTGGTGTTCGAAAATTCCAGGGTGACGTAGCCCTCCCACTCCGGCTCGAAGGGGGTGACGTTGACGATGATGCCGCAGCGCGCATAGGTCGATTTGCCCAGGCAGACCGTCAGCACATTGCGCGGGATGCGGAAATATTCGATGGTGCGGGCCAGCGCGAACGAGTTCGGCGGGATGATGCAGACGTCGCTCTTCACGTCCACGAAGGAGTTGGAGTCGAAGTTCTTGGGATCGACGATGGTGCTGTTAATGTTCGTGAACACCTTGAATTCGTCGGCGCAGCGGATGTCGTAGCCATACGACGAGGTGCCGTAGGAGATGATCTTGCGGCCATCGGCCTCGCGCACCTGGCCGGGCGCGAACGGCTCGATCATGCCGGTTTCTTGCGCCATGCGGCGGATCCATTTATCGCTTTTGATGGTCATCGGACGTTCCGTTTTGATATAAATCGTGCGATTTTACGCCAAAACGGCCCTCCCGGAGCGACTGTCTTGGCGCCCGCCGAGAAGGTTTTCGATCATCTGCCCGGTCAGCCGCGCGGTCAGCGCGGGCTGCTCCATCGGATACAGGTGGCCGCCCTCCACCAGCACCAGGTTCGGGCCGACCAATTGGCGCGTGGCGCCCAGCCCGGCCTGGCGCATCTCCTCCGAGCGCGTGCCGGCGATGCAGCCGACTGGCACCGGGAACGGCGCCGCGAGCACCTTGCCCATGTCATGCGGGAGCGTGCTGTAGATGTCGGTCTCCACTTCGCGCGTGAAGCGCAGCTGGACGCCGTCGGGATGTGGGGCCAGGCCGCTGTCGAGATAATCGTGCAGCACGCCGGGCGCCCAGGCGGCGAAGATCGGCTTGGAGGCGAAGTGTTCGTAGGCGCTCTGGCGGTCCGGCCAGACGTTGCGGCGCTTCCAGGACAGGCGCGCCGGCGACAGCTTCTCGCCCCAGCCCAGGCGCTTCGCCAGCGACCACAGGGCCGCGCGCCAGCCGGCCACCACGGGCGAATCCAGCATCACGACGCAGCGCGCGAGATCCGGCCGTTCATACGCGGCCATCAGGCTGAGGGCGCCGCCGAGCGAATGGCCGACCAGGATCGCGGGCTCGCCGTGGCTTTCCAGCCGCGCGATCAGCTCGGCGACCAGGCTGTGCCAGCCGTCGTCCACCGGGAAGGCCGGATCGTGCCCGTGCATGTCGATGCTGCGCACGTCGTAATCGCGCCCGAGCAGGTCGAGCAGCTGGCTGTAGGTCCCGGCCGGGAAGCTGTTGCCGTGGCTGAAGTGGAGCAGCGGTTTGGTCATCGCAGGCTGGATGGAGGATCGAAGCGCCGATTCTACCGGCACCTGCGCCTACATGTTTAGAGTGAAGCCACTACCTGCCGTACCAGTAGCGCGCATGGGTCCGACGGAACTCGTCCGCCACGATGGCGCCCCTGAATTCGAGGGTCACGGCACCGGAGTCGTCGGTCCGCAGGCGACGCACGCCACGCTCGCCGTAGCGTTCGAAGACCTGGGCTTTCGGATGGTGGTAGCGGTTGCGGTAGCCAACCTGGAATACACCGAACTGTGGCGCGACCGCGCGCAGGAAGTCCGGCGTAGAGGAAGTTCCGCTGCCGTGGTGCGGTGCAAGCAGCACGTCGGCGCGCAGCTTGTCCGGCATCGTCGCCACCAGCCGCGCCTCCTGCGCCGCTTCGATGTCGCCCGCCAGCAGCATGCTGTGGCTGCCGCCGCTGACGCGCAAGGTGCAGCTGCGCGCGTTGGCCTTCAGCGCGCGGTTGCCGTAGCTGTCGATCGATGGCTGCAGCATGTCGAACTCGATGCCGTCCCAGCGCCAATGCTGGCCGGCGGCGCAGCGGACGTGGCGCCGGGCCGCCTGCACGATATGACTGCTGTCCCATAGCGACGAGGCCACCCAGCCGACCGGCAGCGCTTCGAGCAGGGCCAGCGCGCCGCCCGAGTGGTCGGTGTCGCTGTGGCTGATGACCATGCCGTCCAGCTTCGCGATGCCGCGCGCCTTCAGGTAGGGCACGATCACACGGTTGCCGCCGTTCGAATCGAGCGAGTACTGTGGACCGGTGTCGTACAGCAGCCGGTGGCCGCGGGTCTCGACCAGCAAGGCCATACCTTGCCCGACGTCGAAGGCGGTCACCCGGAACTGGCCCTCGCCGGGATGCGAAGGCTGCTGCAGGAACAGCGGCAGCCACGCCGCCGCCCCGGCCCAGCGATGCGGCCAGCCGCGCGGCGCCAGCATCCACAGTGTGCCCGCGAGCGCGAGCAAGAATAGCCATGGCTCCGGCTCGGGCGCGGCCCAGACTGCAAAGCGCTGATTGCCGATCAGGTCGAGGAAACCCGCCAGCAGCTCGACAAACCAGTGCGCGACAAGCAGCACTGGTGCGGAAAGGGGCGCCGGCATCACCGCGCCGAGCAGCGCGAGCGGCGTCACCACAAAGCTCACCAGCGGGATCGCCACCGCGTTCGCGAGCGGACTGACCAGCGACACCTGCGCGAACAGCAGCATGGTCGCCGGCACCAGGCCGAGCGTGACAGCATATTGCGTCCGCCAGCCCTCCTGCCAGGCGCCGCGCCAGCCTCGCCTGACGACGCCAACGCGCCCCGCGTGCGCGTACATGATCACCGCGACCGCACCGAACGACAGCCAGAAGCCCGGCCACAGCATCGCCCACGGATCCAGCAGCACGACCAGGCCAAGCGCCGCGCACAGCACATGCGTGACGCTGGTGATCCGTCCGAACCACAGCCCGGCCGCGACCACGCCGATCATGTACAGCGTGCGCTGCGCCGGCACGCCGAAGCCGGCCAACAGGACGTAGAGCAGCGCGATGCCGCTACCCGCGAGCGCCGCCGCCTTCTGCGTCGGCAGCAGCAGCGGCAACTGGGCGCCGGTGAAGAACGATCGCCGCCACAAGGCCGAGACGCCCAATGCGAACATCCCCGCCACCATCGTGATGTGCAGGCCGGAGATCGAGATCAGGTGGCCGATGCCGGTGCGGTTGAACACGGCCCAGTCGGACTGGTCGATGCCGCGCTGGTCGCCGATCACCAGCGCGACGATCACCCCGGCGTACTTTTCCCCGGGCAGGGCTTGCAGGATGCGTTCCCGCAGCCAGGCCCGCGAGCGTTCGACCAGGTTGCCGGGACTTGGCACGAAGGCGTCCAGGCGCCGGTTCGTTTTGCCTGCCGCGCGCACGTAGCCGGTCGCGCGTATGCCCTGTTCCAGCAGCCACGCCTCGTAATCGAAACCGCCCGGATTGGCGTTGCCGTGCGGGCGCTGCAGCCGTACCGTCAGCTGCCAGCGCTCGCCCGGCTGCACGTCGGCCGCGCGCGCGTCCTCGCCGTGCTGGCCGCTGTACCAGCCCAGCGCGACGTGCCGCGGCACATGGAAGCCGCCTGCCACCACCTTCTCTACCTTGAAGTTGAAGCGGATGCCCTGTTCGAAGCGGTACGGCAGATTGTCGATGGTACCGACGATGGTGACGTCGCGGCCTTCATCGCCTTTCGCGAGCCCGTCTGACAGTGCAGCGCCTGCAAGGGCCGCGGCCCACGCGAACCCCAGCAAAACGCCGGCGGTGGCCGTGCGCGCCGGGCCGCGCAACAAGCCAAGCACCAGCAGCGCGGCCACCAGACAAGCCCACAGCTGCCACGCCGACGGCAGCGAGGCGCAAGTTTGCAGAAATGAAGCGCCGCCGACAAAGCCAAGGATTGCGAGGCGCATCGGTCAAACGGCAGGATCTTCCTCGGCCACGCGTTCGGCGTGAGGAGCCTCTGCACGCCGCACCAGCTTCCAGCTGCAGCGCCGCTGGATCACCGGCGGGCCGCCACCGTTTTTCGCGAACCATGCCGGCGGCATGCTGAAGGTTGCATCGGGGAGCACACCGCCCTGGCCGAACCAGCGCGTGCCATCGAGCGCCTCGGCGTCCTCGCAACGCCACCAGCCGCTCACGGGACAGAGCTCGCCGGTCCTGGCGCAGCTTCCAAGCGGCGCCGAAGCAGCCGAAGCGTCCCCCGCCGCCAGCCCGGCAAGCGCCAACGGCGCGGACGATGCCCCGCGCCCGCGTGCCCGCCTGTCCACCAGCTTCCAGCCGGTCGGACTCACCGACTCGTAGCTTGGTTGCAGTCCGCGCATCTTGTCCCACAGCGATGGGCGCGGCATGAGCAGCGCCTGGGGCATGCGCTGCCCTTTGCGCAGGAACTGGCGTTTCCCGCCCAGCACCGACACGCCATCGCCGCCCTCATTGCACTGCCACCACCCGCTGGACGGGCAGGAATCGCCCGCACTCGCCAGGGTGCCAAGAATCGGTGCCGCCGGTTCATCGGCAGGAGCTTTCGCCGCCATCGACGGGCGAACGCGGATGCTGGCGACGATGTTCTCCCACAGCTCGTTGACGGCGCCCTCGGCGAGGCTCGACTGGACCGCCCTGCCTCCCGGCAGCGGAACACCCGTCTGCAGCTGCAGCGCCAATAGTGGCGCCAGCACATCCTTGACTCCGGCGCGCATCTCCCAATCGTAGGTGAACGTGGTGACGAAGTTCGGCTCGGTGATCTTGACCCCGATCTCCTCGCCGCCAAGCCCGTTCACGGTGCGCACGCCTTCGCGCAGGGTCCGCACGGCGGGCCTCAGGATCAGCGGATAGTCCGCCATCGCCTGCGCGCTGCGCTCGATAATGCCGGGCGCCGCGGCTGCCCCGACCACGCTCGAAAATGAGATGTTCACATCCGGATGGTCGGGCAGGCCCGCCAGCAAAGCGACCGACTCCCCCTGTTCCGCGGACAGGGGATCGCGGATGAAGCCACGGCCGATGCAGAATCCGCGCTCGGATGGAATCTCATCCGCCTTGCGCGCAGATAGCTTCGCGAACAGCTTCAGCGCATTGTCGATCTTCGCGGGATCATAATCGATGGCCGTCAGGATGAAGGTCATGTCACCCGAGCGCAGATAGGCATCGACCGCGACGCCTTCGTAAGGCACCAGCTTGCCATTCTCCGCCAGGCTGTCGCGCCAGCGCCCGGATACGAGCACCTTCCCGGTTTTGCCACCGTCCCGATATTCCCGGACTTTCTCCAGGCTTGGCTTTCCCAGCCCATTGGCCTGGGAGCGCAGCTCGGCCTCGCGCGCAGCGACACGCGCGTTGAATTCGTCATCGGTCTCCGGATGACTGACGATGTCGAAGCCGTCCACGAAGGCCGGCGCCATGCTGATCCGCGCCTGCCCGGGGAGGTCGATCAGGAAGCGGCCGAGGCAGACTGTCTTCATCGTTCGTGTCATCATCGCCACCTTCGTCCAATCCAGGATCCCCTCGACCGCGCGCACGCTCGACAGCATGAGGAAGGCCAGGACGAGCAGCGCGACCAGCTTCTTGTTGTTATCCCGCTTCATGTGAAGCTCTGCGCAAGCTTTGCGATCAGATATTGGGTTAGCAACAATACGTCGCGGTCCTGGTAGCTTTCCTGATGACTAAAGCCACTGGTGCGAAACAGCTGTCCTACATGGCCGCCCGGCCCGGCGCCCGACTGTGCCGGAACCGTGTCGTCGCCCGCCGCGTCCTGCAGCCAGGGCCGGAATTGCAGCCGGTAGCGTCCGTCGACGTCGACATCGCGGCTGCCGTCCTGCTGGCACTTCACGAGCCTGGCCTGCCGGACGTTGTTCGCCGTCAGCGCGACAGCGCCGCCTGCCTCCTGCGCTACCCAGCGAATCTTCCCGAACGCACGACGGGCAAGGTCCGCCTCGTAGAAAGCGTATGTCATCGGGTGATAGTAGGGTTTGACGGAACTCCCTTCGCCCTCCTGCCGGCCGCCGGCCTGTTGCTCCGCGAGCACATTCGAGTGGAAATGTTCCGCCGTATCGACCGCCTTCTTCGCCTGCCTGGCGGCCCCTCCCTGCCGCCAGATATAGCGCCGGCGCGGGTCGACCAGTGCCGGATCGATCATCCTGTACCAGCTGTCCATGTCCCGATAGAAATCGTAGGGATTCCCTTGTGGAAGCGACAACAGCTCACGCGACTCCAGTTCCTTATTGACGGAGCGAACGGTGCGGACCACCAGCCAGCCTGGTGGGTAGAACTGGTTCGGCAGCAGTTCCATCACACCGGGCGCGACTGCCATGACCGGAGTCGTCGTCTCTGCCGTATTGCCCGCGATGCGCGCGAAGCCGTCTTCGTTGACATGGCTGGACATGCCGCGCTCGAACCGGCTTCCTTCCGTCCCGCAGGCGATCCGGCGATACGCGACCGGCGCGCCGAATGCGGGCATTACGCCATGGATGACGCCGGCCACCTGCCCGGGCATCTGCTTGGCGCAGGCACGACCCACCAGTCCTCCCATCGAATGGGTCACGAGGATCACGTGCTTGCACTCGCGCTGGACGGACTGCCAGTGCTTGATGATCTCCTGCACCCGTTTGCGGATTCGGTCGGCCGACTGCGCGCAGGACTGCAGCCAGTTGTAGCCGACCGCGTAGACCGGATAGTAGTAGCCGGCGAATTTTTCCAGCTCCGCCTCGCTCAGCGGCGCCATGCTGCGCACGCCCCAGCGCGCGGCATCGCACGCCATCACCACACGCCAATGCTCCTTGATCCTGCGCTGCGAACCGGCGTGCTCGAAGGTGGTCTCCAGGTTCTCCTGCAAGCTTGCGAGGAAACTGCCGTATGAGTCGGCATGCACCTCGCCCCAACCCTGTTCGCGCATCTGCTGCGCGGTCAGGGTGGAGCCGGGGAGCGAGCCGGAAGCATCGACTTCCAGCTTCTCGCCGTCGAGGATATCCTGCCGCTGCGCGGGCGTGCGGCGTGACCAGGTCCAGACTTCGGTCACGCCTTCCAGCTTGCCGTTGGGCGGACGCCATGCGGTTTCACCGGACTTGACGCCATCTTCCGGCGGCAGCACCGCGCCCTGGCGCATGCGCAGGTTGGTGCCCATCATCCCGGGGATGAAGATGATCGGCACCACCTTGTCCGGCGGGACCTCCACCAGCGCGCGCACCTTGAACGATTTCGGGGTCGCGACCGTATGCGCAACCAGGCTGCCGTCCTTCTCCACCGTCGGCGGCGGGAGCTTGCGCGTCGGCTCGCTCATTGCGCGTGATCCCCGGGGAGCAGGCGAAACTCGACCGCGCCGATGGCGTAGGACTGCAGGACGCTGGTCCGGCCCTCGTCGTCGGTCACGCCTTCGATGGTGGTGCCGTCTTCGTGCTGCGCGACGTAGCGCCGGCCGCGCGCAGGCTTGCCGGTCTGCTTGTCGATCACCACCACGCGTTCGTCGGTTTCGAGTTGGGTGTGCGGCAGGTCCAGCCCGGCCGGGGTGCCGTCGCCGCCGTCCACGTGCTCGATTCCCGCCGCCCTGACCACGTGCTTGCCGGAGCTTTGCTGGGTGATCGCACCGTCTTCCCAATCGGTCTGCGCGCCCTTCGACACCACCTTCACCGACGGCGCATCGAGCTCGATGCCTTCGGCCGCGATCAGGCTGATGCGCCCGGACGACTTGATCTCGACGTGGCCCTGGTGGGTCTGCACCACCACGTTGCCACGCGCCGCGACCAGCTTCATGCCCAGCTCGAAGGCGAACAGCGACAGCGAACGCGCCGCGCGCACGAACAGGTTGCGGCCGGCCACCAGCTCCGCATCGCCGGCACTGATCACGTCGACCTTGGTCCGTGCGCCCAGCGCCAGGTTGTCGTCACTGCCAAACACGATGCCGCCGGGCGCGGCGCCGGCAAGGACCGGCGGCGCATCCGGCCGCAGGCTGCCTGCCGCGGTATTGCTGCCCTCGTGCCAGCGCTGCAGCTTGTCGACCAGCGCCGCCAGCCTTGGCTGGGCCGCTTCGTCTTCCGAATTCTCGATCGCGAGCCGCGACAATTCATCCAGCACGCCCTGCATCACCTGCGCCAGCCCGACCAGCTTGTCCCGCTCCAGCTGCGGTCCTTCCGCCTTGCTGCTCGGGTGCGCCGACAGCAGCACGCCGCGCCCGCCGCGGATCGCGACCGCATCGTCGCTGCGCAGCTCCGCGCCTTCGCCGCGCGGGTCGCCGTGGCCATTGGCTTTCGGATGCGTGAGCCAGCCCAGGTTCAGCTCCGATGCGGCGTGGTCGCTGGCCAGCTGCGCGCTGATCTGGCCGCGCGTGTCGTCGAAGCGCAGCTGGTTGCCGCGCTGTCCGCCCAGCTCGCGGCTACGCGCGCCGGACAGGTAGCGGTTGCCCGGCAGGTCGCCCGCGCGGCTGAGCGCCGGCGGCAGCGCGCGCTGGTTATACAGCTGCGCGACCACGATCGGCTTGTCCGGATCGCCGCCGAGGAAAGCGACCAGCACCTCGGTGCCGACGCGCGGCAGCCCGAGCATGCCGCACTGCCGCTGGCCCGGCCCGTCCCCGGCCCAATTCGAGGCGACCCGCACCCAGGCAGAATCGGACGGCGAATCGGACGCGCCGGCGCCCTGCGCATGCTTGTGGTCCTCGATCCGCATGCCGGGAAAGCGGATCTTGACGCGGCCCAGCGCATCGCAATGGACTTCCTCGCCCGGCGGCCCGACCACCAGCGCGCTCTGCATCTGCGCCGGCGCCACATCGGCGCGCGGATCGAAGGCGGGCACGATAGGCACCCCGCGACGCACGGCCGTGAAAGCGACGTGCACGCGCATCTCGCCCGGGCCCGGTTCCGGCAGCGCGTTCCAGCGATTGTGCGACAGCAGCCGATCGACCCGCCCGGACAGGTCAGCCGGCAGGTTGTTGCGCGCGACGAAGTGCAGCTCGGTGATGACGAACTCGCGCTCCGGCGCCGGATGGGTGTCGATTTCGGGATGCCCTGTCAGCTCAAAATACTCGCCCGCGCAGAAATCGCGCACCGTGCCTTCACCGTGGAAGCACTTGGTCTCGAACGCGTGCCGGTCCATGCGCACCTGCCCGAGCCGCGCCTGGTCTTCGATGTCATTGGCGGCGTGCGGCATCTCGATGAGATAGTCGTCGAGGGTGGCCGCCAGTTGGCTGCCGGCGCTGCCCTGGTCCGCCGAACCGGCCACGCTGGCCGTCATGAACTGGCCACCCAGCGGATTCCTGTAGTCCCAGCTGTGACGGGCCACGCTGCCCGGCTGCAGGCTGCGCGCGGCGGTCCACGAGCTCACGGTGTCGCGTTCAAAGGTGGCGCCATCGCGTTGGTAGCGCACGCTGCCGGCTGCGTTGCGCGGCAGGTTTTTCGCTTCGTTGAACAAGACCAGCGTGTGCGCCGGGATCGCATCGTGCGCCGGATCCACCGCCGTATCGCGGCCGCGACCCGTGCGCACGACCCACGCCACGCCGCGCCGCTTGAGCAGGCGCCGCACGAAGGCCGCATCCGACTCGTTGTGCTGCATGACCTGCTCGCGCGCCGGGAACTGGCGCGGGTCGAGCAAGGCATCGAGCTCGTGTTCAAAGGCCCCGGCCAGCACCGAATTCGAATGACGCCATTCGTCGAACAGCAGCTGCACGATCTCCAGCTCGCTGCGATGCCTGAACACGCGGCTGTTGGTGCGCTTCTCCATCACCGCCAGCGCGTCGCGAATGCGCAGCTGGTAGGTCGCCAGGCCGCCGTCGAAATCGCCGGCGCGCGCTTCCGTGACCAGTCCGCAGATGCTGCGCAGCTGGCCGCGGT
The DNA here is from genome assembly GCF_024753145.1 of Massilia terrae. Lineage (GTDB taxonomy): Bacteria > Pseudomonadota > Gammaproteobacteria > Burkholderiales > Burkholderiaceae_D > Telluria > Telluria terrae. The sequence continues at coordinate 1,323,372 of NZ_JANUGU010000001.1, forward strand.
CGGTCATCACCTGGATCTCGGCCGGCAGCGCGATCAGTTCCTTGAGCGGCAGCGTCGGGCTGCTCGCCACGCACGCGATGTGGTAATCGATGCCGCCGCAGACCGCCTCCACGCCCACCACCCGCTGCGGCAGCAGCACGTCGTCCGACAGCTGGTCCGAATGCGCAAGGCGCAGCCGCAACTGGCGATGCGCCGTGCTCAGCGACTGCTCGTGCTGCAGGACGCGCAGGAACTCGGTGGTGCTCTCCACAGCTCGCTCCAGGATGGTCTTCTGTTAAGAGGAGAATCCATGGTGACATGGAAGAAAAGCGATTCAATTGTTCTGAATCATGGTTGCAAGGGCGAACTAATAGTGGGCGAACTGGTCCACGGCCAGCAAACGGAGAGAAGGCGAATGTGGGGGCACGCGCGGGTGCGCGGCGCGGTACTTCGGCGATTAGAGGAAGGGTTCTCGGCGTGGCGGGAACCACGTCGAAAGTTGCCGAGGATTACGTTGACAGCAAGCGCGACAGGCGCGGAATCGCGGCCAGGGCGTTGCGATACGAAGCGGCGCGGATCTCGGGCGCAGCGATGCCGCGCAATTCGGCCAGCGCGGCGCCGATTGCCGGCAGCTGGTCCGGGCTGTTGCGGCCGGGATGAATCCACGCCGGCGCGATATCCGGCGCATCCGTCTCCAGCACGATCGCAGCGAGCGGCAGGTCGCCGGCCAGGCGCCGGATCTGCAGCGCGCGCGTGAAAGTCATGGCGCCGCCGAAGCCGAGGTGGAAACCAAGGTCGATGAAGTTCTGCGCCTGCTGGAAGCTGCCGTTGAAAGCATGCGCGATGCCGGACGGCGGCCGCATCTGGCGCACATGCTTGAGCACCTGGTCTTGCGAACGGCGCACGTGCATCAGCACCGGCAGGTCGAAGTCGCGCGCGATGCGCAGCTGCTCGCGAAAGAAACGCTCCTGCTTGTCGCGCATCTCGGGCGTGCACAGCATGGGAATGAAGAAGTCGAGGCCGATCTCGCCGATGCCCACAAAACGAGGATCGCCGAGCGCCGCCTCGACCGCGGCGCGCAGCACGGCCAGGTCTTCATCCTGCGCGTTCGGCACGAAGATGGGATGGATACCGAGCGCATAGCAGGCATTCGGCGCGGCGGCCGACAGCTCGGCCACGGTGCCGAAGTCGGAACGGTCCACCGCCGGGATCACGATCATGGCCACCCCCGCCTCGCCCGCCCGCTGCGCGATGTCCAGCGCCTGTGCGCCGAACTCCGCCGCGTCGAGGTGGCAGTGGGTGTCGATCCACATCCGGCTAGGCCTCCACTGCCTGCAAGCCGTGTTCGGTCAGGCGCAGCATGCGGTCGCAGCGGCGCGCCAGCTCGGCGTCGTGGGTGACGATCACGAAGGCGGTGCCGAGGGTGCGCGACAGCTCCAGCATCAGGTCGAAGATCGACTCGGCCGTGCTGTGATCGAGGTTACCGGTCGGCTCGTCGGCCAGCACGCAGGCCGGCTGCGTGACCAGCGCGCGTGCAAGCGCCACGCGCTGGCGCTCGCCGCCGGACAGCTCGCCCGGCCGGTGGGTGACGCGCTTGGCCAGGCCGACACGCTCGAGAATCGCGAGCGCCTTCTGGTTGGCCACCTCGCGCTTTTCGCGCCGGATCAGGAGCGGCATCGCCACGTTGTCGAGCGCCGTGAACTCCGGCAGCAGGTGGTGGAACTGGTAGACGAAGCCGAGCGAGGAGTTGCGCAGCTCGCCGCGCCGCGATTCGGACAGCGAGGCGAAGTCTTCGCCCATCAGGGTGACCGAGCCGCTGCTCGGCGTATCGAGGCCGCCCAGCAGGTGCAGCAAGGTCGACTTGCCCGAACCGGATGCGCCCACGATCGCCACACGCTCGCCGCGCGCCACTGCAAAGTCGATGCGGTCGAAGACCTGTACCTGGTAGGAGCCCTCGCGGAAGCTCTTTGACAGGCTGCGGCATTCCAGCACCGGCGCCATGATCACATCATTATTCATAGCGCAGCGCCTCCGCAGGTTTCACGCGCGAGGCGGACCAGCTTGGATACAGGGTCGCCACAAAAGCCAGCAGCACCGAGACGATGCCGATCTTGAAGACGTCCGGCCAGCGCAGGTCGGACGGCATTTCACTGATCAGGTAGACATCCTTCGGCAGGAACTGCACGTGCAGCAGGTGTTCGATAAAAGGCACGATGACGTCGATGTTCAGCGCGACCAGCACGCCGAGGAACACCCCGGCCATGGTGCCCATCACGCCGACCAGCGCGCCCTGCACCATGAAGATCTTCATGATCGAACGCGGCGACGAGCCGAGGGTGCGCAGGATCGCGATATCGGCCTGCTTGTCGGTCACCGTCATCACCAGCGTCGACACCAGGTTGAAGGCCGCGACCGCGATGATCAGGGTCAGGATAATGAACATCATCTTCTTTTCGGTCTGCACGGCGGCGAACCAGTTCGCGTTGAGCTTGGACCAGTCGCGCATGATCAGGTCGCCGGACATCGCCTTCTTGAGCTGATCGGCCACCTGCGGCGCGTCGTGCATATCGTTGATGCGCAGGCGCAGGCCGGACGGCGCGTCCAGCCGCTCCATCTTCTGCGCGTCGTCGAGGCTGATGAAAGCCAGGCCAGAATCGAATTCGTAGTAGCCGGCTTCGAAGATGCCGCCCACCGTGAACGAGCGGGTGCGCGGCAGCATGCCGGCGGGCGTCGTTTGCGCCTGGGCCAGCAGCATGGTGATCTTGTCGCCGATGCCGACGCCCAGCGAGCGCGCCAGCGCCGAGCCCAGCACGATGTTGAACGAGCCGGGCGTGAGCGTATTCAGGCTGCCCTGCTTGATCTGGCGTGCGACGTCCGACACCTTGCCCTCTTCGGATGGGAGGATCCCGCGGATGACGGCGGGGCGCATCACGTCGTCGCGCAGCAGCATGCCCTGGGTCTCGACGAAGGGAGCGGCGCCGCGCACGGCCGGGTTGTGGAAGGCTTCCTGCGCGGCCTGGCGCCAGTTGGGCATGGTGCCGTTGGCGTCAAAGACTTCGATGTGCGCGACCACCGACAGCATGCGGTCGGTGACGTCCTTCTGGAAGCCGTTCATCACGGACAGCACGATGATCAGTGCCGCGACGCCGAGAGCAATGCCGGAGACCGAGATCAGCGAAATGAAGGAAATGAAGGTATTGCGGCCGCTGCGCTTGCCGGCGCGCGTGTAGCGCAAGCCAACTTGCCATTCATACGGCAGGTTTTGGATGAGACTCATGGATTCAGGTTGAAAGCGTCTGACCCCGCAGTGTGCCACACAACGCTCAACCATGGCAGGGGTTAGCACAATTGAATCATCGGTCTGCGGTAGTTCTGTTTGTACCACTAGCCTTAAAACCGTCGTCCCGGCGAAGGCCGGGATCCATAGAACGCTCGCTACTTCGGAAAGTCAGCATGGGTCCCGGCCTGCGCCGGGACGACGGTTGGGGATAGCGACCGTTTGCCCTACAATACCAGGATGTCCCAGCTCACCGTCGTCCTGCCCTTCGCCCTTCCCGCACCCGAATTCGCGAAGGAGCTGGCGCGCTCGCTCAACACGCCCGCCCTGGCCGCCCTGCTGTCGCGCACCTCGTCCCATACGGTTCACCCCTACGACTTTGCCGTGCGCGCGCTGCCGCACGAAGTCTGGCTGGCCCGCGAACTGGGCCTGGAACAAGCCGGCCAACCCGCATTCGCCGCCGCCGCGATGCGCGGCTTCGGCCTCGATCCGCGCGAAGGCACCTGGTTCATTGTCAGCCCGGCCCACATCGAAATCGCGCGCAGCCACCTGATGATGCCGGACCTGCGGCACCTGCAGCTGAGCGAAGCCGAGAGCCGCGCCCTGTTCGACGCGGCAGTGCCGTACGCCGAGGAATCCGGCCACCACCTGGCCTACGGCGACGCCCACACCTGGTTCCTGCGCGCCGACAGCTGGGCCGGGATGGACACGGCGACGCCGGACACCGCGGTCGGCATGAACCTGACCGATTACATGCCCGCCGGCCCGCACGCGCTGGCCTACCGCAAGCTGCAGAACGAAATCCAGATGCTGTGGTACACCGACGCCGTCAATGCGGCCCGCGAATCGCGCCGCCAGCCCCCGGTCAACGCCTTCTGGCTCTGGTCCGGCGCCACCACCGTGCTAAATACCGTCGTCCCCGCGCAGGCGGGAACCCATGCCGAGTCCCCGAAGTCCGGCAGTGGGCCATTCATCGCCACCTTCGAAACCACCAGCTGGCTGAAGGCATTGGGCACGCGCAACCTGGCCTCGCCATCCGAAGTGCTGAATATTACCGGCAACTCCCTGCTCATCTGCGGCAACGCCGCCGCTCCCGCGATCGCCGCCGACTGGTCCGGCTGGCTGCACGAGATGCAGCGCTTCGAAGCCGACCTGTTCGTCCCGCTGCTGGCTGCACTTTCGCAGGGCCGCATCAAACAGCTCAAGCTGGTACTGAGCAATCGCACCGCCCACACCGAAACCACCACGACCGCCCTCGCGCAGCGCAAATTCTGGCGCCGCCCGACACTGGAACGCCTGCTTTGAAGACCCGCATCGCCACCCGCCCCTGCCCGCCGCACACAGCCGCCATGCTGATCCAGGGCGGCGTACATCCTGTGCTGGCCCGCATCTTCGCCGCCCGCGGCCTGTCCGACCCGCGCGAGCTGTCGAGCGAACTGCAGGCGCTCGCGCCGCCTTCCGGCCTGAAGCACATCGATGCGGCCGCTGTCTTCCTGGCCGACGCCATCGCGGCCGGGAAGAAGATGACCATCGTCGCCGACTACGATTGCGACGGCGCCACCGCCTGCGCCACGGCGCTGCGCGGCCTGTCGATGATGGGCGCGCGGGTCGACTACATCGTGCCCAACCGTTTCGAGTACGGCTACGGCCTCACGCCCGAGATCGTGGCGCTCACCGCGCGCGAAAAGCAGCCCGACATCATCATCACCGTCGACAACGGCATCGCCAGCATCGACGGCGTGGAGGAAGCTAAACGCCGCAACATCGAAGTCGTGGTCACCGACCACCACCTGCCCGGCGACAGCCTGCCGGACGCGCGCGTGATCGTGAACCCTAACCAGCCCGCCTGCGGCTTCCCCAGCAAGCACCTGGCCGGCGTCGGCGTGGTGTTCTACGTGCTGCTCGCGCTGCGTGCGGAGCTGCGCCGGCGCGGCGTGTTCGACCAGCAGAACCAGCCCAAGCTCGACTGCCTGCTCGACCTGGTGGCGCTCGGCACCGTGGCCGACGTCGTGCGGCTCGACGCCAACAACCGCATCCTGGTCGCGCAGGGCATCAAGCGCATGCGCGCCGGCCGCATGCAGCCGGGCGTGGCCGCGCTGTTCCGCGTGGCCGGGCGCGAAGCCCGCAGCGCTTCGCCTTTCGACCTCGGCTTCGCGGTCGGCCCGCGCCTGAACGCGGCCGGACGCCTGGACGACATGTCGCTCGGGATCGAGTGCCTGGCCACCGACGACGAAGGCCGCGCCTGGGCCATCGCGCAGCAGCTCAACGACATCAACATCCGCCGCCGCGAGATCGAAGCCGAGATGCAGGACACGGCGCTGCTGCGCCTGGACGAGTTCCAGCCGCAGGACAGCAGCACCATCTGCGTGTTCGACGAAGGCTGGCACCAGGGCGTGATCGGCATCGTCGCCTCGCGCCTGAAGGAGAAGTTCTACCGCCCGACGATCACCTTCGCGCCGGCCGGCGACGACCTGATCAAGGGTTCCGGCCGTTCGATCCCGGGCTTTCACCTGCGCGACGCGCTCGACCTGGTATCCAAGCGCGTGCCCGGCCTGATCGACAAGTTCGGCGGCCACGCGATGGCGGCGGGCCTGACGATCCGCGCGCACGCGCTCGACAGCTTCCGCGAGGCCTTCGAGGCCGTGGCGCGGGCCTGGCTCAGCGAAGCGCAGCTCGAGCGCGTGATCGAGACCGATGGGCCGCTGGAGGAAGCCTACTACACCACCCACTTCATCGAGCTGATGGACGCGCAGGTGTGGGGACAGGGCTTTGCCCCGCCGGTGTTCTGCGACGAATTCAAGGTACTGAGCCAGCGCATCCTGAAGGAGCGCCACCTCAAGCTTCTGTTGGAGCGCAACGGCAAGCGCTACGACGCGATCTGGTTCGGCCAGACCGCCTCCATGGGCGAGCGCGCCCGGGTCGCCTTCCGCCTCGACGCCAACGAGTACAACGGCGTGACCAAGGTCCAGCTGCTGGTCGAGCACGCGGAGCCTGCGTAATCCCAACCCAAAAAACCGTCATCCCGGCGCAGGCCGGGATCCATGCGGACTTACCGAAGTGGCGAGCGGTCTATGGATCCCGGCCTTCGCCGGGACGACGGTTTTCAGGGTGGATGCCGAACGCGAACCGCCCATTCGTTAAAAAAATTACAACCTATTCTTGGTGCTAGGTTTCGCCCCCTCCCGCCCCGCGTACACTGATTCGCAGGGTTGACGAAAATTTAACTTCTCCGCCCCAAACGCCCTGATCCGACGCCCTGTCCGGCCGCGCCGCGGGCACTGCTTTGCCTAATTTTCGGCAGCTTCGCTTCCTCGACAGATCACTGGTTTCAACCATTTTTGAGGGGACCACAATGAGCTTACTCGTTCCATCGCCACTGCTCCTGCAGGCCGGCGACAGCAAAGACGCACAGCGCTTCCTGCTCGCATCGCGTGAATGGCTCGACCTGCAGACCCGCGTGCAGGCCGTGCTGGCCCTGCCGAGCGATATCGGCGAATACCAGGAGCGCTACGGCGACGCCTCGTCCGGCACGCAGATGAAGGATTGCTTCGACGCGATGCACCGCCTGCAGCAGACCGCCAACTGCTACGGCAGCCCCACCGGACTGCGCGCCAAGATCATCAAGGATCCGGGCTTCCTCGCCAACGCCACGCGCCCGTCCAACGACGCGTTCTCGGCCACCGTGTGGACCCTGCAGCGCACGCACCTGGACGCATTCACCATCGCCTCCACCTTCAAGAGCATCCCCGACCTCGCCCAAGGCGCGCGGCCGTCCGACACCGTGGCCGGCATCAAGTCGCTGTTCATGGACCAGGGCCAGATCATCTCGTCGATGGACCGTACCATCGGCCAGCTCAACACCTTGATCACCGAATTCCAGGGCCTCGAGCAGAAGCTGGCCGACGCCCAGGACCAGATGAAGACCTACACCGACCGCTCGTCCAAGACGCGGGTCGAACTGGACAAGGAGATCGGCGAGATCCGCGCCACCATCGCCGACCTCGAAAAGGAACGCGATGCCGCCTATGGCAAGTGGCTGGGCCTGACCATCGCCGCCTGCGCAGTCCCGGCGGTCATCGCCATCGCCGGCATCGCCATCATGGTGATCCTGGCCGTGCCCACCGGGGGCGGCAGCTTTGCGGTGGGCAGCGCGATCACCGGCGCCGGCGCCGCGCTGGCCGGCGCCGCGCTCGGCACCGCCGCCGGCATCGCGCGCACCAAGTACGAGGACCTGTGCACGCGGGTGCAGGAGGAAGACGAATTCCTCGGCAAGCGCATCTGCTACCGCAGCGACCTCGGTGCGCTCGACGAGCTGATGAAGTTCACGCTGCCCTCGTCGACCAGCGTGATCAGCCAGCTGGGCGAAGTGCGCGACGCCTGGAACGGCTCGATCCGCGAACTGTCCTCGCGCGTGAACGACCTGTCGGTGGCCAACCTGACGGACAGCCCGTGGCTCAACCAGGGTCTGATGAACGACGCCGCCGCCAGCTGGGGGCGCCTCGACGAAGCGCTCAAGGCCTTCGTGCGCGGCTCCTTCGTCGACGCCACCCTGATCGATTTCGGCGATCCGCTGCCGCGCGACGACGCCAAGTGGATCCAGAACTTCAGCGCCCGCAAGGCCGCGTGAGCGGCTTCGCACATCCAACGTTCCGTCCAAACCAGGAGAACAACATGTCTGTAACCGCAGCCAACGACGCATCGACCATCGCTCCCGCCCCCGGCATGCTGACGCCGTCCGATCCGCAATCCGGGCAGAAATCGCAGTTCGCGCTGTTTTCCGACAGCTGGATCGAGCTGCAGGGCTATGTCGGCGCCGCCGTCGACCTTCCGATCTCGAAAGGCGACTTCGAACAGAAATACGGCGCCGTCAGCGGCTCCAAGACCATCCTCGGCTGCATCGATGCGATGAAGGGCGTGCAGGCCGCCTCCACGGAATTCGGCGACCCGCGCTCGCTGCGCGCGGCGCTGATCAAGAACCCGGGCCTGCTCGCCACCAAGGACGCGCCGTCCGAGATTTACACCCACACGGTGTGGGTCGGCCAGCGCGTGCACGAGACCTCGGCCACCATCGTCAGCGGCTACCAGAGCGTGCTCGAAGGTCTCACCGGCCTGCCGCCGTCGGAACAGGTGACCAACCTGAAGGCCTACCTGTTCGACCAGACCATGGGCCCGATCCCGCTGTCGGAGAAGATGTCGAAGGAAGTGTCGCTGCTGATCCAGAAGATCGGCCGCTTCGAGCAGAAGATGAACGAGTATAACGAGAAGCTCAGCGCGTTCACCGGCAGCTCGTCGCAGATGATCACCGACATCAACACCACCATCGGCAGCCTGACGCAGAAAATCGCCGACCTCGAAAAATCGCGCGACGAAGCCTACAAGGCCTGGCGCGACTTCACCATCGCCGCCGTCACCACCTCGGTCGGCTGCATGCTGATCGGCGGCCTGCTGGCGCCGTTCACCGGCGGCGTCTCGCTGCTGGTCGGCGGCGCGGCCGCGATCGCGACCGGCGTCGGCCTCGGCGTCAAGGCGGCCCAATGCCGCGCCGAGTACAACGCCTACTGCGACCTGATCCAGGAACAGGGCGAAGAGCTCCAGAAGAAGCAGCGCCTGCGCTCCGACCTCGGCGACTTCAACACCCAGATGCAGCGGGTCGGCCCGGCCATGTCCAAGTTCCTGAAGAACCTGCAGACCGTGCAGGGCGTGTGGGTGCAGATGAACTCGGACATGATCGCCATCAGCCAGAGCATCAACGAGGGCAACGTCGGCAACCTGCCCTTCCTGGTCAAGGCCAAGTCCAAGCTGGCCGTCGACTCGTGGCAGGCGATCGACAACAGCGCCAAGCAGTTCACCGTCGAATCGCTGGTCGACTACACCAGCCTGGCCTTCGGCGATGCGATGCCGGCCAACCAGCCGCTGGCCAAGGCAGCCTGACGGCGCACGCTCCGCCGCCCGCGCGGCGGCGGAGCAGTACTTTAATTCGAAAGGATCACTATGGCCCGGATTATCGGAACTTCGCTGGCGGTCCCGCGCGCGGCGCTGACGGCGGACGGGCGGGCGCTGGCGTTCGAACCGCTCGGCTTCCCGCGCCTTGCCGCCTACCTCGACAAGATCGACCGCCTGCCCGCGGACGCGCGCACGCTCACGCCGGCGCTGGGCGCCGTCTGCGTCGCGATCGCCGACGCGGTGCATGAATTCGGCACGCCCGCGCAGCTAGCCGGCGCGGTCGGCATTGCCAGCGCCGCGGCGCGTCCGCAGCGCCCCTACCTGGCCTTCGCCTGGACCATCGGCCAGCTGCAGGCCGCGGCCAAGGACTGCCTGCGTGCGCTGCAGACCTGCGTCGCCGCGGCCGCCGCGCCTGCCGACCGCCGCGCCGCGCTGCACGAAATGGGGCCGCTGGCGGCACAGTCGCGCGACCATGCCGCGGCCCTGCTGCCCGAGATCCAGCAATTCCGTGCCGCGATCGTGCGCGAGAACCAGCAGTTCAACAGCGCGATGGCGGAGGTTGGCGCGACCTTGCAGAAGCAATGGGAAGCGGTCGGCGCCCAGCGCGCGCGGCTCGAGAACCTGCAAGGGCAGCTGCGCGAGACCGGCATCCTGCATCCGCACAAGCGCCAGGAACTGGCGGCGCAGATCCAGAACGCCGAGCGCGAGCTGGCGTCCATCACCGCCGCCGCCGAGCACCTGCGCGTGCAGGCGGCCGCGCTGAACGACGTCATGCAGGACGGCGCCTGGCTCGACACCAGCCTGTGCGCGATGGCCGACTTCCTGCAGAGCGTGCGCGCCGCGTGGGCCACCTTCGGCGGCGCGATGACCCAGCTGGCGGCGGACGCCACCAACGAGCAGCTCGGCGATGCCGACTGGCTCGGCGCCCAGATCGGCGCGGACGATGCGATGCCGCGTTGGCGCACCCTGGCCGAAGCGGCCGATCATTTCTGCGTCGAGGCACAAGTGCGGCAGGCGCAAACAATCCAGCCAAAGGTGAAAGCATGAGAACCCTAGCCATCCATCGCCTGCTGCGCGCCCTGCCGCTGCTGGCCGCCCTTCCCTTGCTGGCCGCGCTGCTGCAGCCGGCGCGCGTCCAGGCCCAGGCGCCGACCACGCAGGCACTGGGCGAAGCGGTCGACCAGCTCGCGCAGTTCCAGAGCGAGGCCGCGCGCATGCAGGCGCTCGCGCGCCAGTCCATCGGGCCCTACTACCTGCGGCTGAGTTTCAGTTACTGCGAGATCGACTTCGGCATCTTCGGCTGCGCCAAGCACGGCACCGGCCGATGCGAACGGCAGGTGGTACTGGGCGGCATGCAGCAGCTCGACATGGCGCTGGAGCACGCGCGCAACGACGGCGTGCGACTCGAGCAGAGCTTTGCCCCGACGCGTGACTGGATCGCGGGCCTGCCCGGCTTCAGCGCCAACTTCGGCAGCACGGCCGACATCGTGCTCGCGGTCCAGCAGCAAACCCGCCAGGGCCAGGTCCCGACCCAGCAACAGCGCGACCAGGTCAATGCGGCGCTGGCCAAACTGCAGGACGACCTGGCGCGCAGCGCGTCACAGCTGGAGGCAGGCGTGAGCACACTGGCGGCCGCGCTGCAGCGCCAGAGCGAGTTCCGGGAACAGATCAGGCAGGCGATCGATATCTCGACGCGCTCGGCGCAAGATGACCTGAACCGCGCGGAGCGCGACATGAGCACCACGCGGTGCCGGGACGGACTGCCCGAACAGCTCAGCGTCATCCGCGTCGATTTCGGCGCCAAGGCCAACCAGCTGCAAGCCTCGTTCGCCAATCTCGGCGCGGCCAGCGGGGGCGCCGAACGCAGCCTGGGCGTGCTGCTCGGCGCGGTCGTCAATTCGCGTACCGAGATGCAGAACGTGATCAACCTGGTGCAGGCGGCGCGCAACGACCAGATCGGCAGCTTCCTGGAACAGCTGCACCTGGCGTCGGCCAAGAAGCAGTGGGAAGACCTGGCGGCGGCGCAGGGCCGCGCCATGGTCGCGATGGGTAGCGTGGCGACGGCAGGAAACTGATCAGGCGTCCCGGTTCGGCGCCGCATGGCTGCGCCGGCCGGGGTTTACTTCTTGCAGTTGCAGACTTGCGAACCGCGGTCGAACACGATCTTCCAGGTATTCGGCGCTTCCAGCCGCCAGATCGAATTGAAACGCCCCACCACCTTGCCGCTGGGGTCGTAGACCGGGCCGCCGCTATAGGCCAAGGTGCCCGATTCGACCACCTCGACCTCTTGCGGTTCCCACGAAAACGGCGCCTCGGGCTTGATGTAGAAAGTCTTCCACGCCTGCGTGACCGCATCCTTGCCACGCAGGACCTGGCCGTCGCCGCCAAAGAACACGGCATCCTGCGACAGGAAGCTGGCGAAGGCGGCATGGTCGCGCGCCTTCATCGTCGCCGCGAATGCGCGCTCGGTGTCCGCCACCTGCTTCTTGAGCTCGGCATTCGACAGGCGCTGCGCGCTGGCGGCTGCCGCCAGGGTGAGGAGCGCAACGCACAGCAAGCCAATCCATCTCAAACGCATCGGGAAACCCTTCCATTTGGACAAGATTTGCAATTCTGTCATGGTCGTAATCTCCTGACAACCATCGCTTGCGCCAACTCCGGAATTGGAGTATAACAAATCCATAACCGGAGCAATACCATGAGCCTCGCCTACGCCTACCCCAAAAGCCGCTTCGAACCCGCCGTGCTGGTCGACCTCAATTCCAAGGCCGAGCGCGAGCGCCTGTCCAAATCCGCCCTCAAGGGCTTCTTCCGCCTCGCGGCGGCCTGGGAGCTGCGCGACGAAGACGCGCGCGAACTGCTCGGCGGCCTGTCCTCGTCCTCGTTCTACGAATGGAAGAAGAACAACGATCGCGTGCTGGAAGTCGACCGCATCACCCGCATTTCCTACCTGCTCGGCATCTACAAGGCGCTGCACGTGCTGTACGGCGCCAAGCTGGCCGACGAGTGGGTGCAGCTGCCCAACACCAACCCCATCTTCGGCGGCCGCACCCCGCTCGCCTTCATGCTGGGCGGCGGCATGCTGGCCATGCAAACCGTGCGCAAATTGCTCGACGCGCGGCGCGGAGGGCTGTAGTGGGTCACGTCCGCAAGCTCACCAGCCTGCGCCAGTTCGATACTTGCCGCCTGATTCCCTCGCGTTTCGCCGACATCGAGGACTCGGTGCTGGCGCCGCTCGCCGATGACGACGCCACTTTGCGCGACCTGTTCGACCTGGACAACGCCACCAACGAGCGCCTGCGCGGCGAGTTCGGCGGCCTGCCCGGCATCGGCCCGGACGAACTGGTGTTCGGCGTGCCCTTCTTCCGCATCGTCAATGCGTCGTTCTGCTACCCGCGCCCGGAAGGCAGCCGCTTCAACGATGGCGACCGCGGCGCCTGGTACTGCGCCTTCGACATCGAGACCGCGCTGGCCGAAGTGTGCTTCCACAAGGCCGTCGAGTACCAGGAGATCAACCGCTTCGACGACAGCGTCAGCTACCAGTGCATGCTGGCCGACTTTACGGCCACCTTCCATGACCTGCGCGGCAACAACACCTGTCCCAAGTGCCTGGATCCGTCCAGCTATGTGGACTCGCAGGCGCTCGCCGCCGAACTGCTCGACTCCGGCTCGATGGGCATCATCTACCCCAGCGTGCGGCACGAGGGCGGCGAATGCCTCGCTTGTTTCCGGCCCGCGCTGGTTGGCAATGTTCGCAAGGGCCAGGCCTATCGGTTAACATGGGCGGGTTCGCCGATCCCGGCGATAGAACCGATCTGAACAAGCCGCACCATGAAGACCAAGCCAGAGAACGACCAGGAACTGTACGACAAAGTCAACCGTGAAACCGCCCGCATCCAGTGGAGCGAGCTGGAACGCCACTTCGCGTCCGGCGCCGTCATCTACGTGAGCGAAGACCTCGACCTCGTCGATGTCGCGGTGCGCATGTCGCACGACGACAAGGAAAACGTGCAGCGCTGGCTCGCGGAGGGCAAGGTCCACAAGGTCAAGGACGAGCAGGCGCAGGTGTGGGCCGTCGCCGACTCCACCCTCTGGGCCGCGGTGGTGCATCCCTTCGTGCTGGTGCAGCCGGAGAAAAAGCGCCTGCACTGAGTACTAGGGCTTGCCGGGCATGGCCGACGAGTGATGGCTGGTGATCAGCCAGCGCTTGCCATCCCACTTGTAGCTGAAACTGTAGCGCGCCGGCACGATCTGGCCGGTGCGGTCGAAAGTGAAGGTGTACAGGCCGGCGTCCACCGCCGCATTGCAGCCGATGTAGATGCGACGAAAGTCGATGCGGCCGAAGGGCTGGTCTTCCAGGAAGTGCTCGAAGTATTCCACCCTGCCCGCCCGCGTCACGCGCGGCCGGTCTGACACGGTCGGCAGCAGGATCGATCCCTCCGCATAGTTGTCCGCCACCTTTTCCGGGTCGCCCGTCTGCAGCGATTCGTTCCAGCGGTCGAACAGCGCGGCGATATCGCGCTCCGACGTGCGGTGGCACCGTTCCGCGCGCGGCGGCTGCGCGTCACCGTCGTCGCGATCGGGCGGCACGGCGCAACCGGCAAATGCCAGGGCGGCCAGCGCTGCAACTGCGGCATGTCCTTTCATGGCGGATCTCCTTTTCGTCGATGTGCGAAAGCCAGAATAGATCAGCCGTGGCGACGAAAGTGTGAGCCGGCGCAGGCGTGCGCGCAGCCGAAGCGAGATCCTTGGATGGACGCGGCATTGCCGCCACAAGCGGCTACACCGAAGAGAAGGAGACTGCCACGAACAGGAAAACCGGGAGTGCCAGCACTACCGCGACGACGAGGCGCAGCAGTCCGGTACCCGTGATGGGAACCGCGGTCCGCCTGACAGCCCGGTACGACAGCAGCGAGCCTCCACCGGCAACGATGAGCGCGAATGCATACGAGCTGAACATCACGACGATCATCAGGAAAGTATCCGACGCGCCCACCGAGGCGCCATGGTGGCGGGCCTCGGACAGCGCCTTGATTACCCAGGCCAGTCCGAGCAGAAATGGGCACAGCCCCAAGAACATCATGGCGACCGCAATTCGCATCTGCAATTGAGGCGACATCTTTTCTCCGGATTGGGGGGGGCCGGCATCCAGCGGCCGGGCCTGCGACGAATTCATTGCACGCCAGCCTATCAACTACAGTAATAACAGTAGCATAACCGGACTGGCAACATTGGTCATCTATTACTTCGTCGAGCGATCAACCGCGCCCCGTTCCGAGCTCCTGGTGAAGGTCATGCAGCATCAGGCTAAGGAAGACGATCAGCCCGACATAAAATGTCCCGTAAGTCAGTTTATCCTCCAACGGCACGGCGTAGTAATCCTTGTTTTCAGGCGCATCCGGATCGTAGCGCCAGGCCGCGATCAGCTGCGGGATCGCGACGACGCCGATCAGGATGAGAATGGGACTGGGCCGCCATAAAAACGCAGCGGCGAGAATCGGCGCGCCCAGCAGCCACACGCGCGGCGACAGGATCGCCGTAATGCGGCCGCCGTCCAACGGCGAGACCGGAATCAGGTTGAAAAGATTGAGGAAGAAACCGGCATAAGCCAGTGCCAGCAGCAAGCCGCTATCAAATTGGCGCGCCAGGAAATAGCAGCCCAGCGCCGCCACCGTGCCCGCAACAGGACCCGCGATACCGACATAGGCCTCGGTTTTCACGTCCGTCGGCATTTCCTTCATATTGATCCAGGCGCCGACAAATGGGATGAAGGTCGGCGCCCCGACCGGAAGGCCGCTGCGGCGCGCGGCAATGAAATGCCCCATCTCATGGCAGAACAAGAGCGCGACAAAACCAGCGGCATACCACCAGCCATAAACGAAGGCGTAGGCCACGACCGACAGCAGCATGGTGCCGCCGGTCGTCAGCACCTTGCCCAGCTTTCCGGCGCTGAACAGAAGGAGCAGGAGCGATTTCATCGCCGATTCATGCTTCGTTCTTGCGCTTGAAGAAGCTGCGTATGCCGGCGATCAGGGCAAGCGCGGCCACCGCAATCAACTTGAAGAACTTCAGCGCAAATGCCGCGATGATGGCGAACAGCCCGAGCTTTTTCACCGCCAGGCCCGTCACCAGTGCGGCGATTCCATATTCGGCGACGCGATCGGTACCGGAATGGAAGTCGGCGTATGTTTTCCCGGGATTGAAACTGGTCTGCGCAAGCAAGGTTTCCAGGTGAGGCTTGGTCTCGGCCAGTTCAGGAAGGGAGGCGACCAGGTTCATTGACAGATAACCTTCACGGCCCAGCACATACGTGTTGAAATTGACGCCGTGTTCCGCGTCGGCCGGTGCGCCTTTGTCTTTCGATTCGATCGCCCACGCCAGGCGGTGCGTTTTCGCATCGTAGGCCGGCCTTTGCGTCCAACCCATCACCTCCATTTCAGGGAATCCGCGCGCGGCGCGCTCCTTATTACCCTCTTTGGTTCCTTCGCGAATGCTGTCCAGCAGTTCGTCCACCTTCCAATCCCGTGCCTCGTCGTCTTTGATATAGCCGGAATCGATAAAGCGCGGGATGACCATGCCTTTGTTATCGGGAGGGATAATGATCCCGAGCCGGGTCGGGTCGTCGCCGTTACCCATCGCCTTCATGATCCGGCCGGCCTCCGGCTGGGGAATGAAACTGTAATTTTCGGGCAGCTTGAGCGTGGCCTGGTTAGCGAGCGGTATGTCGACAGGACCGTTCTTCACCACGGCTTGTGCCGCCGCGACCGCGGCCTTCATTTCGGTCTCCGCATCGATCTTCGGCGATTGCGCCACCGCATCCATCAAAGCTAACGACAAGACAGCGGCACATGCGCCGCGCGCAAAGCGATTCAGTTTCATCTCATCCCCATTCTGGTGTCGCGCCTGGCGCACTGTGTCGCCGGCGGATCGATTTATCGTGTGACCCGAGCCGCCATTGTATGCATGCGAGCCGTCGAGAAACTCTCAGATTGTTACCTTTGGGGAAATATTTTCGGCCGCTATGCGCGACGCATGGAAGGCGTGGTCACAGTCTGTCAGTCGGACAGGGATACCCGATACATGCCCGGTTCGCCTGCCGGTTCAGCATGCGACTGTCGCGCCAGATCGTCGAGATGGGGCGCCGCGTGCAGCAGCACCGGCCCGGCGGTGTGCACCGGCTTGAAACGCCAGCTGCGCGCGCTGCCGTTGGCTTCACGGCTCAGGTGCTGCAGTTTGCGCACGTAGTCGATCAGCACATCGCGGTTGCTGTCAGGCGCGGCCACGACGAGCTTGCCCGAGCCGAGCATCGCGAAGCCGCCACCGCCGCTGGCCCGGTAGTTATTGGTCGCGACGATGAACTCCTGGCGATCCTCGACCGGCGCGCCCTGGTAACGCAGGTTCGAGATGCGGTGCCCCGGCGGCTGCGTGACGTCGATGTCGTAGCTGGCGTCCTTCGTGGTCAGCATGTCGAAGTTATAACTGGCGAACTGCTTGTTGACCAGTTCCTGTGCTTCGATCTGCGTGGGGTCGATGGTATTGAAGCGCCCGGCGGCGCGCTCCAGCCACGCCTTCAGTTCGGCGCCGTTGACCCTCACCGCCGACAGCGTGTTCGGATACAGGTACAGGTCCGCCGCATTGTTCATCGCCAGTTTGCCGGCCGGGACATCGGTGTAGTCGCCCGGCCCCGCAGCGCCGGCCTTGAACGGCGCCGCCATCGACAGCACCGGCAGGCTCGCATACTGCGGCAGGTTGGCCGCGATATAGCGCCTGGTGTAGTCAGCCTGGGCGTCGTTGACGAGCTGGATCGCGGAGACGTCGCCGAGGTCAGCGAAGTAGCTCGACATCCGGAAACCGGTGTCGCCGATCGGCGTTTTCACGTAGGCGATCGTGCCTTGATGTTCATTCGCCGCCAGCGCGGCGACCGCTCGATCGGGCGCGACGAAGGATTTGTCTGGCCGCTGGATCGCACGCACTTCGACGGTCGCCCGGTCCTTGTCCGCCACCCAGCGCTTGCCGTCGTGGCGCAGGCGCAGGCTGATCACGCCGAGGTCCTTGCCCCACAGGCCGGCCATCACGGTCGGCACGCCGAAAACGCGGCCGCCGGCCCTGTCGACGCCCGGCAGCATGAACTGCGGCGCATTGCTAGAAGCGTCCGGGAACACGGCGTGCGCATGGCCGAGCAGGATCGCGTCGATGCCCGGCACCTGGGCCAGGTAGTAGCCCGCGTTTTCCATCTTCGGCGTGTAGGCGGCGCCGTCGATGCCGCCGTGCGAGATCGCGATCACCACGTCCGCCCCCTTCGCGCGCATCTCCGGGACGTACTTTTCGGCCGCTTCGCGCACGCCTTCGGTGTAGACCTTCCCGTCCAGCCAGCGCTTGTCCCACTCCATGATGCCGGGCGTCGTCAGGCCGATGATCCCGACCTTGACGGTTGCGTTGAACGGCTTGCCGTTCGCGTCGGTCGCGGCGATGCGCTTGTCGATGATGCGGTATGGCGCGAACAGCGGCTTATGGGTCTTCAGGCTGTAGACGTTCGCCAGCACGATCGGAAACGCCGGGCCGGCGCAGCGCATCGTCTTGTCGACGCCGGACACGTCGAAGCGGCTGCCGGTCACCTGGGCCAGGAAGCGCAGGCCATAGTTGAAATCGTGGTTGCCGACACCGCCGCCTTCATATCCGAGCCTGTTCATCACCTTGTAAATGGCCAGGCGCTGGCCGCAGCGCACCGGATGGGCGATGGCCTGGTAGTCCGCCAGCGCGGTGCCTTGCAGGGTGTCGCCATTGTCGAGCAGGAGCGTGTTGGCGAATTCGCGCCGCGCCGCCGCGATCAGGGTCGCCGTGCGCTCAAGCCCGAGCGACGGGTCGGCGGCGAGCTTGTAGTAGTCGTAGCCGACCACGTTGGAGTGGAGGTCCGTGGTCTCCAGCACCGCCAGCGTCGCGGTCGCGCCGGCGGGAACGCCCGCGCAGGCTGCCGTGGCCACTGCCAGCGGCAAGGCCGCGATGCAAACTTGGTAAGGCAGGCTGGTCGACATAAGTGATCGGATTGGAAAGACCGGCCGATGATACGGCACAGCTGCCCGCCCCATCAAGCGGGGCGCTAAGCTGCACGCACTGGGGTATAATCGAGGGTTTCGAATTCAACCTATCAAAGAGCGCCAAGAACATGGAAGCCGAACGCATCAACGCCATCTCCGCCCTGCTGTCCGACCTGACCGGTCGGGAAGCCGAACTTCGGAGGTATCTTTGACTTCGATAAGAAGTCGGATGACCTCGAACAGGTAAACCAGGAGCTGGAAGACCCCACCGTCTGGAATGACCAGAAACGTGCCCAGGACCTGGGCAAGAAGAAGAAAGAACTTGAAGGCGTGGTCCTGACGCTGCAGAAGGCGGACGCCGACCTGAAGGACGCGGCCGACCTGTTCGAGATGGCGCGCGAGGAAGGCGACGACGAAACGCTCGAAGCCGTGGCCGGCGACGCCGAAGCGATCCAGAAGGTCATCGAGGCGATGGAATTCCGCCGGATGTTCAGCAACCCGATGGACCACGCCAACTGCTTCATCGACATCCAGGCCGGCGCCGGCGGCACCGAAGCCCAGGACTGGGCGTCCATGCTGCTGCGCCAGTACCTGCGCTATTGCGAACGCAAGGGCTTCAAGGCCGAACTGCTGGAAGTGTCCGAGGGCGAGGTCGCGGGCATCAAGACCGCCACCATCAAGGTCGAAGGCGAATACGCCTACGGCCACCTGCGCACCGAAACCGGCGTGCATCGCCTGGTGCGCAAGTCGCCGTTCGACTCCGCCAACGGCCGCCACACCTCGTTCTCGTCGCTGTTCGTCTACCCGGAAGTGGACGAGTCCTTCGACATCGAGATCAACCCGGCGGACGTGCGCATCGACACCTACCGCGCATCCGGCGCCGGCGGCCAGCACATCAACAAGACCGACTCCGCGGTGCGCCTGACGCACGCTCCGTCGGGCATCGTGGTGCAGTGCCAGAACGACCGTTCGCAGCACCGCAACAAGGCCGAAGCATTCGACATGCTGCGCGCGAAGCTGTTCGAGCTGGAGCTGCGCAAGCGCATGGCCGAGCAGCAGAAGCTGGAAGACTCCAAGACCGACGTCGGCTGGGGCCACCAGATCCGCTCCTACGTGCTGGACCAGTCCCGCATCAAGGACCTGCGCACCAACGTTGAAACCGGCAACACCAAGAACGTGCTGGACGGCGACCTGGACGACTTCATCTCCGCATCGCTCAAGCAGGGTATCTGATCGATGAGCGAGGCAAAACGCGCATTCGTGTTCGACATGGACGGCACCATCGTCGACAACATGGGCTTCCACATGAAGTCGTGGATCGAGTTCTTCCATCGCCGCGGCAAGGACATCGACCGCGATGAATTCTTCCGTGCGACCGCCG
This sequence comes from Massilia terrae, assembly GCF_024753145.1. GTDB lineage: Bacteria > Pseudomonadota > Gammaproteobacteria > Burkholderiales > Burkholderiaceae_D > Telluria > Telluria terrae. Next base: position 1,342,987 of record NZ_JANUGU010000001.1, read on the forward strand.
GCCGCCAGGGCAAGGAGATCATGCGCGCCTACCTCGGCGCGCATCTGTCCGACGACGAGGTGGCGGCGCTGAACGCCGAAAAGGAAGCGCTGTACCGCGAGATCTACGGGCCGCACCTGAAGGAACTCGCGGGCCTGTCGCGCTTCCTCGATGAAGCCAAAGCGCAGGGTGTGCTGCTCGCCGTGGCCACTTCCGGCCCACCGGAAAACATCGATTTCGTGCTCGACGGCCTGAAGCTGCGCCGCCATTTCAAGGCGGTGGTCGGCGCGGCCGACGTCAAGCGCGGCAAGCCGCATCCGGACGTGTTCCTGAAGGCGGCCGAAAAGCTCGGCGTGGCGCCGGCCGACTGCATCGTGTTCGAAGATGCGCCGCTGGGCGTGGAAGCGGCACAAAATGCCGGCATGCCGTCCGTGGTGCTGACAACCACTTTGCCGGCCGACGCGTTTAGCCAGTACGACAAGGTGATCGCCGTCGCGCCCGACTTTAACGAACTGTCCGTCGACGAGCTGCTCGCCCCGGCAACCCAACAATAAACCAGATCCCACCATGACTACGGAAAACCAAGACCAGGCGCCGCTGGCGTCGACCGACGAAAACAAGATCATGGCCGAGCGCCGCGCCAAGCTGACGGCCCTGCGCCAGAAGGGTGTCGCGTTCCCGAACGACTTCCGCCCGACCCACAACGCCGCCGACCTGGCCGGCCAGTACGGCTCGCACTCGCGCGAAGACCTCGAGGCCAAGCTGGTGCACGTGGCGCTGGCGGGCCGCATGATGCTCAAGCGCGAGGCCGGCAAGAAGGCCGCGTTCGCGACCCTGCAGGATTCATCCGGCCAGTACGCCAACGGCCGCATCCAGGTCTATGTCACGCTGGACGACACTGGCGAGGAAGCCATGGAGGCGTTCCGCCACTACGACCTGGGCGACATCCTGGGCGTCGAAGGCACGCTGTTCAAGACCAAGGTCGGCGAGCTGACCATCAAGGTCTCCAAGCTCAAGCTGATCACCAAGTCTCTGCGTCCGCTGCCGGACAAGTTCCACGGCCTGGCCGACCAGGAAACCAAGTACCGCCAGCGCTACGTCGACCTGATCACCAGCGAAGAGACCCGCCGCACCTTCAAGGCGCGCACCGCCGCGATGTCGTCGATCCGCCGCTTCATGGACGAACACGGCTTCATGGAAGTCGAGACCCCGATGCTGCACCCGATCCCGGGCGGCGCCGCGGCCAAGCCTTTCATCACCCACCACAATGCACTGGACATGCAGATGTTCCTGCGCATCGCGCCTGAGCTCTATCTCAAGCGCCTGGTGGTCGGCGGCTTCGAGCGCGTGTTCGAGGTCAACCGCAACTTCCGCAACGAAGGCGTCTCGACCCGCCACAATCCCGAATTCACCATGATGGAGTTCTACGCCGCGTACGTGGACTACAAGTGGATGATGGACTTCACCGAAGGCGTGATCCGCCAGGCCGCGATCGACGCGCACGGCACCGCGACCCTGAGCTACGGCGGGCGTGAGCTGGACCTGTCCAAGCCCTTCCACCGCCTGACCATCGTCGAGGCCATCAACAAGTATGCGCCGGGCTACACCGACGCGCAGCTGAATGACGCGGCCTTCATCAAGGAAGAGCTGAAGAAGTTCGGCGTAAAGCCTTTCGCCACCGCCGGTCTGGGCGCGCTGCAACTGGCGCTGTTCGAAGAGACCGCGGAAGCGCAGCTGTGGGAGCCGACCTTCATCATCGACTACCCGGTTGAAGTGTCGCCGCTGGCGCGCGAATCGGATCTGCGTCCGGGCATCACCGAGCGTTTCGAGCTGTTCATGGTCGGCCGCGAGATCGCCAACGGCTTCTCGGAGCTGAACGATCCGGAAGACCAGGCCGCGCGCTTCCTGGCCCAGGTGGAGGCCAAGGATGCCGGCGACGAGGAGGCGATGTACTACGACGCCGACTACATCCGCGCGCTGGAATACGGCATGCCGCCGGCCGGCGGCTGCGGCATCGGCATCGACCGCCTGATGATGCTGATTACAGATGCGCCGAATATTCGTGACGTGATTCTGTTCCCGCACCTGCGGCGCGAAGACTGATCGGCCACTGACGGCTAGTCAAGCAGAATGGGGTTCCCGCGTGCGCGGGAACCCCATTTTTCTTTACACAGCCGCAGCGTTCACGATCCGATAGCACGGCACATACGCCTTGCCCGGCAGTTTCATGCGGTTCTGCGCCACGAAGGACTGCAGCAGCGAATCCATGGGCTCCATGATCTCCGGCTCGCCATCGATCTCGAACTGCCCGTACTTCTCGATCGCCCTGATCCCCTCCTCCTTCACGTTCCCCGCCACGACGCCCGAAAACGCGCGCCGCAGGTTCGCTGCCAGCATGTGGACCTCCTGGTTCTTGTGCAGGTGAAGGTTGCGCATGTTCTCGTGCGTCGGCCGGAACGGGCGCTGGAATTCCTGGTCGATCTTGAGCAGCCAGTTGAAATAGTAGGCATCGCTGCGCGACTTGCGGAATTCGCGCACCTGCTTGATCCCCAGCGACATCTCGCGCGCCACCGCCTCCGGATCGTCGACGATGATCTTGTACTTCTGCTGCGCCTCCTTGCCCAGCGTGGCGCCGATGAAGCTGTCGATCTGGTCGAAATAGGCGCGCGACTCCGCCGGCCCGGTGAACACCAGCGGGAACGGCATCTCCGCATTCTCCGGATGGAGCAGGATACCGAGGATGTACAGGATCTCTTCCGCCGTGCCGGCGCCGCCCGGGAACACGCAGATGCCGTGCCCGAGGCGCACGAAGGCCTCCAGCCGCTTTTCGATGTCCGGCATGATCACCAGGTCGTTGACGATCGGGTTCGGCGATTCGGCCGCGATGATGCCCGGCTCCGAAATGCCCAGGTAACGACCGCCGCCCAGGCGCTGCTTGGCATGGCCGATCGTGGCGCCTTTCATCGGCCCCTTCATCGCGCCCGGGCCGCAGCCGGTGCAGATATCCAGCTCGCGCAGGCCAAGCTGGTAGCCCACTTCCTTCGAATAGTTGTACTCGACCCGGTTGATCGAGTGGCCACCCCAGCACACCACCAGGTTGGGATTGCGCTGCGGCTGCAGCACGTTGGCGTTGCGCAGGATATGGAACACCGCGTCGGTGATGCCCTCCGGCCGGCTCAGGTTGAACTTGGGATTGTCGACGACCTCGAAATTGACATAAACGATATCGCGCAATACCGCGAACAGGTGCTCGTGGATCCCCTTGATCATTTTGCCGTCGACGAAGGCGATGGCGGGCGCGCCGCGGATATCGAGCTTGATGCCGCGCTCGCGCTGGATGATGTGGATGTCGAAGCTGCCGTAGCGTTCCAGCAGTTCCTTGCCATCGTCGATCGAACTGCCGCAATTCAGCACGGCCAGCGCGCAGCTGCGAAACACGCCGTACAGGCCACCCTGGCTGGTATCGAGCAGTTTGGAGACCTCGGCCTTGGACAGGATCTCAAGCCGGCCTTCCGGAGAAATCAGGGTATCGACCACTTCGTAATTCATCTTCTTCTAGTCCTTCTCTGTTACGCGACGCTTCCAGTCTACGCCAATATACGACAACTCGGACAGGCCCGGATTCGGCCTGGCGCAAAGCTCGCGCGCACGCGATTAACACATACTTAAATAATTCGCTTGTGCCGGACGATTTACTCTACAATGCGACGCTATTGGATATCGGCTTACCCGCTGGTCCAAAAAAAAACGATAACGGTATAACCACTACTATTTCGGGAGGAACCGCATGAGCGGTGCAGCTACAGCTTCTTCAAACGCCCAGGATCGCGCTATTCCGGAGTTCAAACAGATCATGGGTCACCCAGCTCCGCTGTGGATGCTGTTCATGACCGAATTCTGGGAGCGCTTCGCCTTCTACGGCATCCGCTGGGCCCTGGTGCTTTACGTCGTCGCCCAGTTCTTCAACGGCGACCCGTCGGGCCAGTCCTCGGCCAACCTTATCTACGGTTCCTACCTCGCCCTGGTCTACGCCGGCGCCGTGTTCGGCGGCTATGTCGCCGACCGCGTGATCGGCTACCAGCGCTCGATCCTGGTGGGCGCGTCCTTCATGGCCCTGGGCCTGTTCGCGATCACGATCCCCGATCCGGAAGTGTTCAAGCTGGGCCTGGCCACCATCATCGTCGGCAACGGCATGTTCAAGCCGAACATCTCGGCCATGGTCGGCAAGCTGTATAGCGTGAGCGACACCCGCCGCGACTCCGGCTTCACCATCTTCTACATGGGTATCAACACCGGCGCCTTCATCGCACCGATCCTGACCCAGGTGCTGGCGCAGCATGTGTTCAACACCGGCGACACCCCGGCCTACAAGATCGTGTTCTTCGCCTCCGGCATCGGCATGCTGCTGTCGCTGGTGTGGTTCTACATCGGCCGCCGCCAGCTCAAGGGCATCGGCGCCGCCACCGGCGAACTGGAAAACCGCATGCGCGTGGTCTACGTGGCGATCGGCTCGCTGGTCGTGATCCCGGTCGTGTACTTCCTGCTCAAGCTGGGCGCGGAGAAGCTGCAGGCCGTGCTGTCGGTCCTGTTCATCATCCTGGCGATCATGCTGATCGTCGAAGGCGTCCGCGAAGGCAAGGTCGCGCGCGACAAGACCATCGCGATGATGATCATCTTCTTCTTCAACGTGATGTTCTGGTGCTTCTTCGAGCAGGCGGGCAGCTCGTTCACCTTCCTGGCCAATAACATCGTCAACCGCGACTTCGGCGGCTGGGTGTTCCCGACCGCCTGGTTCCAGAGCGTGAACTCGATCGCGATCATCACGCTGGCGCCGATCGTCGCCTACGTGTGGGTGCTGCTGGGCCGCCGCAATGCCAACCCGTCGATCCCGCGCAAGTTCGGCCTCGGCCTCGCGTTCAACGGCCTGGCCTTCGGCCTGCTGGTGTACGCGCTGTCCTACCTGGTCAGCGCCGACAACAAGATCCCGTTCTGGACCCTGTTCGCCGTCTACTTCATCCAGTCCGTCGGTGAGCTGTGCCTGTCGCCGATCGGCCTGTCGATGGTGACCAAGCTCGCTCCGGTGCGCCTGGTCGGCCTGGGCATGGGCGGCTGGTTCCTGTCGACCGGTATCGGCAACAACCTGTCGGGCATCTTTGCCAGCATGGTCTCGGGCGAGCACGGCATGTCGACCGCATCGGCGCTGCAGGGCTACACCTTCGGCTTCTATTCGCTGCTGGGCGCGGGCATCCTGCTGTTCCTGATCGCTCCGCTCATCCAGAAGCTGATGCACGGCGTGAAGTAAGCGCTTCCGGCATCAAGGCAAAGGCGGCCCGCGTGGTCGCCTTTTTCATTGCTCCATCGCGGCGCGCATCTCGGCCATCTCGGCGAACATCCAGTCGCGGAAACGCTTCACCTTGCCCAGCCCTTCCTTGTGGGGATTGGCGAGGAAGCGGTAGCCGTTGTGGAAGGCGGCGCTGCGGCAGGCAATCTGGCGCAGCCCGCCCGAGGCCAGGTCGCCGCACGCGATCCCGAACGGCACCAGCGCCACACCCTGCCCCGCCACCGCCGCCTGCACCAGCACGCCCCAGTGGCTGTAGCCGCGCGAGAAATCGTAGGCGCCCTTGAATGCGCGGTTCTCGTTGAGCAGCTGCAGCCACGCCTCGTTGGACTTCTCGCACAGCAGGCGATGCTGGCCAAGGTCGGCCAGGGTCAGCGCGTGCTGGCCGGGCGCCAGCAGCTCAGGGCTGTACACCGGCACCAGGCGCTCGCGCAGCAAGGTCGCTGGATCGCCATCGCGCACCGGACCGTAGCGGATTGCGACGTCGGTGCTGTCGGCCTCCAGGTCGACCGGCACGTCGTTCGAATCGATGCGGATGTCCAGCTCCGGATACAACTTGGTGAAGCGGTGCATGCGCGGCACCAGCCACTTGATCGCGAACGAATGCGTGGTCGAGATGCGCAGCACCGCCTCCTCGTCGCCGCCCTGCAGCGCGCCGATCTTGTCGCGCAGGTCTGAAAGCATGCGCGCCACCGCCACCGCCAGCTCCTGCCCTTTTTCGGTCAAGGTGATGTGGCGCGCGTGGCGCACGAACAGCGCGAAACCGACCGATTCCTCCAGGTGCTTGATCTGCAGGCTGACCGCGGCCGGCGTCTTGTGCAGCTCCTGGCCGGCCAGCTTGAAACTGCCCCAGCGCGCCGCGCAGTCGAAATCGATCAGCCCCGAAAGGCTCCTCAGCGGCTTCATCGCCACCCCATGCATAAGTTTTTCTTATTCATTGACCCAAGTTTTTCTCGTTTGATCAATACAACGCCTGAGCAGAAAATATACTCGATTCGTCACGGGAAAGACATGAACAAGAATATCTTGGTGATCGGCGGTACACGCTTTTTCGGCAAGCTGCTGGTGCAGCGGCTCGTCATGGCAGGCAACAAGGTGACGATCGCCACCCGCGGCTACGCGCCGGACCCGTTCGGCGATCGCATCGAACGCATCCGCGTCGACCGCCGCAACGAGGCCGCGATGCGCACCGCCTTCCGCGGCGCCCGCTACGATGTCGTGTTCGACCAGATGTGCTACTCGCCACTGGACGCGGCGATCGCGGCGCGCACCTTCGCCGGCAAGACCGGCCGTTACGTCGTCACCTCGACCATCGACGTCTACCGCGGCCTGCTCGGCAAGCAGGATGCCCCGTTCAAGGAAGACGACCTGAATGTGCAGGCCCAGCCCATCGACACCGCCTATCCCTGGCACGATCCGGCGCGCGCCATCGAAAGCTACGTGCCCGGCAAGCTGCAGGCCGAGGCCTACCTCTACCGCGACGGCACGCTGCCGCTGGTGACCGTACGCCTCGGCCACGTGATCGGCGGCCAGGGCGATTTCACCGGCCGGCTGGCGCATTATGTGGACCTGGTGCGCGCCTGCGCGCCGCTGCGTTATGCCCACGCTGACGCCACGACTTCCCTGACGTCGCCGCAGGAGGCCGCGCGCTTCCTGGCCTGGGTGGGCAGCCAGCGTTTCGAAGGACCGGTCAATGGCGCCTGCGCCGGCGCGTTGTCGGCCCACGCGCTATATCACAAGACGGCACAACTGCTGGACGCGCAGCCGCGCGCCATCAGGCAGCATCCCGGACAAGCGGGCGAGCTTTCGCCCTTCGATTACCCCGCTCCGCTGGCGCTCGACACCTCGCGCGCCACGGCGCTGGGCTACCGTTTCGGCCACAGTGACGAGTGGCTGGACGACGCGATCCGCCAGTACGACCTGGCCTTCGTCTGAGTGCGCCTGCCGGGAACGCGCACGTGTTAATGTGTGCCTTCCCCCTGCCGCCCGAAGGATCCGATCATGTCCAATACCGTTGAGCTGCACCGCGTCTTCAAGTCCACGCCCGACCGCGTCTACCGCGCCTTCGTCACGCCTGGCGCCTTCGCCAAATGGCTGCCGCCGCACGGCTTCTTCGGCACCGTGCACGACATGGATGTCCGTGTCGGCGGGCGCTATCGCATGTCCTTCACCAACCTGACGACCGATCACACACATTCGTTCAGCGGCGAATACCTGGAACTGGAGCCTGACGTCAGCCTGAGCTACACCGCCGAATTCGACGATCCCAATCTGCCTGGCCGGATGCAGACCTCGGTGACGCTGCGCGAAGTGTCGTGCGGCGTCGAGGTCAAGATCAAACAGGAAAATATCCCGTCCGTGATCCCGCTCGACGCCTGTTACCTGGGCTGGCAGGAATCGCTGGAGCTGCTCGGGAAGCTGGTCGAGCCGGAAATCGGCGACTAGCCGGCGTTTCTGGCGGCATCGCCGCGCGCGAAATGCGCCATCTGGTCGGCGTAGGCCTTCTTGAACGCGGGACGCGAGGTGGCCAGCGCGAGGTAGGTGGAGCAGGCGGGATACTCCACCAGTCCGCCGAAACGATCCACCAGGCGCAGCACGTCGGCCATCAGGATATCGGCCACCGAGAACGAACCAGCCAGCCATTCGCCGCCGGCCAGCACCGTTTCCATGTGCTTGAGACGGGAGGCCTTGAGGAAGGACTCGAACTGCGGAAATGCGGTGTCCCCGGTCTTGCCCCAGAAATGAAACAGGCCCCACGGCAGGCTCGCCATCTCGACCGAATTCAGGGCGGCGAACAGCCATTCGATGGCCTGGCTGCGCAATTTCGGTTCGCGCGGCAGCAGCCGTTCGCTCAGTTCACCGATATGCAGGATGATCGCGCCGGTCTCGAAGATCGAGATGTCGCCGTCCCGCAGCCACGGGACCTGGCCGAAGGGCTGGTGCGCGAAGTGCTCGGCCGAGCGCTCGCCAAAGGGTACGCTCTCGACGGTGTACGGCAGTTGTGCTTCCTCCAGCGCCCAGCGCACGCGCAGGTCACGGACAAAACCCCGCGGAAGCTCGGGTACCCAGTCAAACGTTGTGAGAACCAACTCCGACATGCGCTACCTCCATTAGAAAGATAACGTCGTTCCCGCGCAGGCGGGAACCCCATTTTGCGCGATCCGAGCCAAAGCCGGCGCTCGCAACTGTTCAACGAAATGGGGCGGCCCTGCGTACGCGAGGACGACGTTCGATATTCTGCGGACGGCCCGGTCGGTTCAAGACTGCGGCTTCTCCCGCCCGACCCAGTACAGCAGGAAGATCAGCCCCGCGTACGGAATGATCGACAGCGCATCCGCGCTCGCGCCGGCGAAGAAGGGGTTGGCCGCCTCGGCCCACTTGTTCATCACATTATCAAAGTCGGTCATCACACCGGCCGTGATGGCGATGATGATGCCCGCCAGCGCGCCGCCCGCGATGTAGCCGGAAGCGAGCAAGGTGCCCGGGCTGCGGTCGCCCGCGGCCTGGCATTCGTGGTCGCTCAGCCCTTTGAACTGCGGCAGCTTGTTGTTGCGGCGGTCGACCGCCCAGCGGATGATGCCGCCGATCGCGATCGGCAGCGTCGACACCAGCGGCAGGTACACGCCGACCGTGAACGCCAGCGACGACACGCCCGCCATCTCCAGCACGATCGTGATCATCACGCCGAACAGCACCAGCGTCCACGGCAGCTGGCGGTCGAGGATGCCCTTGATGATGTAGGACATGAGCACAGCCTTGGGCGCATCGAACTTCTTCACTTCCGAGCCGTCCGGACGGGTGTGGTACTGGCCGTTGATGCCCGGGTCGACCAGGTAGGCCAGCTTGCCGTCATTCGCCACCAGGTACTTGCCGGCCGGGCCGCCCACGGTATCGGTCTTCTGCCAGACCTTGTAGGTGTTGTGGTCGGACGCCGCCTGCGGGCCTTGCAGCTGCGCGGTCGCGGTCAGCCGGGATGCGTCGACAGTGATCCCCGGCGCCACTTTCGCGGCCGGCACGTACACGGTGCCGGCGTCGTTCAGCTTCAGCAGGATCGGGCCGAGGATCAACGCCGAGGCCAACGCACCGGCCAGGATCGCGTACTGCTGCAGCTTCGGCGTCGAACCGACCAGGAAGCCGGTCTTGAGGTCTTGCGAGGTCGTGCCGGCGTTGCTGGCCGCGATGCAGACGATGGCGCCGACCGACAGCGCGGTGACGTAATAGCGGCCGCCGGTCCAGCCCATGATCAGGAAGATCAGGCATGTGAACAGCAGCGTCGCCACCGCCATGCCAGAGATCGGGTTGGACGAGGAGCCGACTTCGCCGGTCAGCTGCGAGGACACGGTCGAGAACAGGAAGCCGAATGCCAGGATCAGCAGGCCGCCCAGGATATTCATGTGCAGCGGCGTGGCCAGCGTGATGGCGGCGACGATCGCCAGGCAGCCGATCGCCACCCACTTGAAGGGGATGTCCTGCTCGGTGCGCAGCGACTGGTTGCCGCTGCTGGCCTTGCCCACGCCCTGCAGGCCCTTCTTCAGGCCGTGCCAGATGGTCGGCATCGAGCGCACGAGGCTGATCAGGCCACCGGCCGCCACCGCGCCGGCGCCGATGTACAGCACGTAGGCGCTGCGGATATCGTCGGGCGACATGTCGCGGATCAGCATGGTGCCTGGCGCGACCGGCACGTTGAGGGAATCGCCGAAGAATTTGATCATCGGGATCAGCATCATGTACGACAGCACGCCGCCACCCGCCATGATCATCGCGATGCGCGGGCCGATGATGTAGCCCACGCCCAGCAGCTCGGGCGAGATCTCCGCGCCCATCGAACCGGCCTTGAGCGGCGCGTCGAAAATGAAGTTGACGGTGTCCTTCCACAGCTTGAGCGAAATGCTCAGCACTTTATACAGCAGGCCTAGGCCGAAACCGCCGAAGATGACGTAGGCGCGGCGGCGCGCTTCCCGCGCGTCGTCCGAATTCTCGTCCAGCGCCTCGCCCGCGGCCAGCCGCGAGCCGGGCGTGGCGCCGGCCTTGAGCACTTCCGCGCAGGCCGTCCCTTCCGGGAATTTGAGTTCGCGGTGCTGGTCCACGATCATCGTGTGCCGCATCGGGATCATCATCAGGATGCCGAGCAGGCCGCCCAGCACGCCGACCAGCATCACACGGGTGATTTCGAGGTCGAAGCCAAGGATCATAATCGCCGGCATGGTGGCGCCCAGGCCGAAGGCCAGCGATTCGCCGGCCGAACCGGCGGTCTGGGTAATGCTGTTTTCAAGGATCGACAGCTCGCGCGCGCCGAATTTGCGGGCGATGCCGAACAGCGTGATCGCGATGACCGCCACCGGAATCGACGCGCTCACGGTCAGGCCGACCTTCAGCACCAGGTACAGGGAAGACGCGCCGAACACCATGCCGAGCAGCGTACCGGTGATCAGCGCGCGCCATGTCATCTCCGGCAGGTTCGCCGACGCCGGGATGTACGGCTTCACGTCAGCCGGGCTGGGGTCGTAAGGCATACGAATTCCTTGTAAAGTATTGAAAGGCGAACCGTCTGGTGCCGCCGGGTGGTGCTCGGACGGCGAGACTATGGCACAGTCGGTAGCGGATTGAAAGCGCATTATAATTGCCGGCCAATGGCCCGGATTCGCTCCCGGCCAAACCTAGAGGGTTCAGTTTTGAGAAAATCGACCGAGCTGCCACGGCAGCGTTCCGGCCGCGAGCGCGGCTTCATTCTCCTGGCGCTTGCCGCGCTGCTGCTCATCATCGCCGGCGTCGGCGCCTGGTTCACGTTCACGGTGATGCGCAACGTGCCTTCGATCGAGGCCGTGACCGACTACCGTCCCAAGATCCCGCTGCGCATTTACACCGCAGACCACGTGCTGATCGGCGAATTCGGCGAGGAGCACCGCGACTTCGTCCCGATCGCCAAGATCCCGGACATGATGAAAAAATCGGTTCTGGCAATCGAGGACACGCGCTTCTACGAGCACAGCGGCGTGGACTGGTGGCGCGCGCTTGGCGCGGCCAGGTCCAATGTGGTGCACGGCTTCGGCTCCAGCGGCGGCTCCACCATCACCATGCAGGTGGCGCGTAACTTCTTCCTGTCGCGCGACAAGGTCCCGTCGCGCAAGCTGACCGAAGTCCTGCTGGCCTACAAGATCGAGAACGCCCTGACCAAGGACCAGATCCTGGAGCTGTACATGAACCAGATCTACCTCGGCCAGCGCTCCTTCGGCTTCTCAAGCGCGGCGCGCACCTATTTCGGCAAGACGCTCGACCAGCTGAGCATCGCCGAAACCGCGATGCTGGCCGGCCTGCCGCAGAACCCTTCACGCCACAACCCTGCAGTGAATCCGAAGCGCGCACGCCAGCGTCAGCACGCGGTGCTGGGCCGGATGCGTGAACTGAACTTCATCACCCAGGAACAGTACGAGCACGCGATGCACGAGCCGCTGCGCGTCAACACCCGCGGCCAGGAATACGATGTGCACGCCGAATACGTGGCCGAGCTGGCGCGCCAGCAGGTCTACAACGAGTTCAAGGAAGAGGCTTACACCCGCGGCATCACCGTCACCACCACGATCCTGAAAGCCGACCAGCAGGCCGCCTACGAATCGCTGCGCCGCAACGTGCTGGCCTACGACCAGCGCCACGGCTACCGTGGCCCGGAAGCGCGCATCGAACTGCCTGAAAACGCCGAGGAGCGCGAGGACGCCATCGTCGAAGCGATCCAGAAGCGGCTGCAGAGCGATGGCCTGATACCGGTGGTGGTGCTGTCCGCCGCGCCGAAGAAGGTGCAGGTCGAGAACGTGGACGGCGACGTCATCGACATCACCGGCGACGGGCTCAAGCTGGTCACCAATGCGCTGAAAGAGAGCGCGAAGGACACCATCAAGCTGACCCCGGGCGCGGTGATCCGGATCTACCGCGAGGGCGCCAAGGGCAACTGGACAATCACCCAGGTGCCGCAGGTGTCGGCGGCCTTCGTCGCCATGGACGCCGACACCGGCGCCTACCGCGCCATGGTGGGCGGCTTCGATTTCGGCCTGCAGAAGTTCAACCACGTGACCCAGGCCTGGCGCCAGCCTGGCTCCGGCATCAAGCCCTTCATCTACTCGGCCGCGCTGGACAAGGGCTATTCGCCGGCGACCAGGATCCTCGACGCGCCGCTCGAAATGCCGGGCGAAGACGCCGGCAAGACCTGGGCGCCGCAGAACGACGACGGCAAATGGGATGGCCCGATCACGATGCGCACCGCGCTCGCCCAGTCCAAGAACGTGGCCTCGGTGCGCCTGCTGCGTGCCGAAACCGTGCCGTATGCGCATGAATACCTCGGCAAGTTCGGCTTCGACCTCGACCGCCAGCCGAAGAACTACACGCTCGCGCTGGGAACCGGCGCCGTCACTCCGCAGCAGATGGTGGGCGCCTACGCGGTATTCGCCAACGGCGGCTACAAGGTCCAGCCCTACCTGATCTCGAAGATCCAGGACGGCACCGGCAAGGTGATCGCCGAGACCAAGACGCCGGAAGTGCGCGTCGAGGAGAACCGCGTGCTCGACCCGCGCAATGTGTACGTGATGGACACCATGCTGCGCGACGTGGCCCGCTACGGCACCGGCGCCGAAGCCACCAAACGCCTCGGCCGCACCGACATCGCCGGCAAGACCGGCACCACCAGCGATGCGATGGACGGCTGGTTCTCCGGCTACGGCGGCGGCGTGGTGGCGGTGGCCTGGATGGGTTACGACGAACCGCGCTCGCTGGGCGGCAAGGAATTCGGCGCGACGGTGGCGCTGCCGTTGTGGATCGACTATATGCATGTGGCGCTGGCCAAGGCGCCGCCGCAAGAACTGGCGGTGCCGGACGGCGTGGTGCGCGAGAACGACGACTGGGTTTACAGCGAGTTCGCCGATACGCCCGAACTGAAGTACATCGACATCGACCCGAATGCGCCGGAGCAGGCGGCCGATCCGACGGCGCCGGCCACAACGCCGCAGCAGGACGGCACGACGCTGCCACCGCCGGGCGATCATCCGGTGGCCGCGCCGCCGGGAGCGCCGGTGCGCCCTCTCCCGCCGGCGACGCCGGCGGCGCCGGTGCGGCCGATCACGCTGCCGCCGCCACCGGGCGAGCATCCGCTGGCCGCGCCGACGGTCCGTTGAACGCGAGGAGACCGAGTGGCTTTCCAGATTGAGCAAAAACTGGTCATCGGCGTAGCGTCCAGCGCGCTGTTCGATCTCTCCGAATCGCACCAGGTCTACCTCGACAGCGGCCCCGAGGAGTACCGCAAATACCAGGAAGCCCACATCGACCAGATCCTGGGACGCGGCGTGGCCTTCCCGTTCATCCGCCGCTTCCTGAACATCAATCGCCACTTCCCGCGCCAGGCGCCGGTCGAAGTGGTGCTCTTTTCGCGCAATTCGCCCGAGACCGGGCTGCGCGTGATGCGCTCGATCGCCCACTACGGCCTGGACATCACCCGCGCCAGCTTCATGAGCGGGCAGTCGCCCTACGCCTACCTGCCGGCCTTCAACGTGTCGCTGTTTTTATCGGCGAACGAAGAAGACGTGCGCAACGCCATCGCGGCCGATTATCCGGCGGGGCTGGTGCTGCCCTCGCAGATCGCCGACGACGAAACCGACGAAGAGCTGCGCGTGGCCTTCGACTTCGACGGCGTGATCGCGGACGACGAATCGGAGGCCGTGTTCAAGCGCGACGGCATCGACCGGTTCCACGCCCACGAGATGCTGCACGCGGCGCGCCCGCACCAGCCAGGGCCGCTGGCCGACCTGTTCCGCAAGCTGGCGCTGATGCAGCGTCTGCAGGAACGGGCGCAGAAACGCGACCCGTCCTACAAAAAGATCGTGCGCATCGCGATCATCACGGCCCGCAGCGCGCCGGCGCACGAACGCGTCGTCACCACGCTCAAGAGCTGGGGCGTGTCGGCCGACGAGACTTTCTTCCTCGGCGGGATGAACAAGGCACGCGTGCTGTCGGTGTTCAGGCCGCACATCTTCTTCGACGACCAGCTCAGCCACCTGACCTCGACGCCCGGCGGCAGCATCCCGATGGTGCACGTGCCCTTCGGCGTCGCCAACCGCGCTCCCAGCGCCTGAGCCATGAGCCGCACCGGCCGCCTGTTCCAGCTGATGGATGCCCTGCGCGGCAACCGCCGCCCCGTGACGGCGGCCGCGCTGGCGGAAAAGCTGGCCGTGTCCGAGCGCACCATCTACCGCGACATCCAGGCCCTGTCGCAACTTGGTGCGCCCGTCGAAGGCTCGGCCGGCGTCGGCTATCTGCTGCGCGCCGGCTTCTTCCTGCCGCCGCTGATGTTCGACGCCGACGAGCTGGAAGCGCTGGTGCTGGGCGCGCGCTGGGTCAAGCACCAGGGCGACGACGCGCTGGCCGATGCCGCCAAGCGCGCCCTGGCCAAGATCGCCACCGCCACTCCCAGCGACCTGCGTGACCACATGGCCGAGACCAGCTTGTGGGTGCCGGTCGGCCCGGCCGGCAAGAAGACCACCGACCAATTCGTGCGACCGGCGCGCGAAGCGATCCGCCGCCAGTGCAAGCTGCGCATCGACTACCGCAACGAGAACGGCGTGCAGTCCGAGCGCACGGTGTGGCCGTTCGCGCTGGCCTACTTCCAGGACCGCCGCATCCTGGCTGCCTGGTGCGAGCTGCGCGCGGCCAACCGCCACTTCCGCGTCGACCGGATCGCCGGCGTGCATGCCACCGACGAACGCTATCCACGCCGGCGCCACGACCTGCTGCGCGAATGGCGCGCCGAACTCGGGGCGAAAGAAGACTCCTGACAGAATCTGTCATAGCGATTGCTTAAGATTGCCATATCAATCACCTGAACGGAGACGGCAATGCACCTGTACTACCACCCCTATTCGTCCAACGCGCGCCGCGCCGCCATGGTCGCGGACCATCTTGGCATCCCGCTCGACATGGTCGAAATCAACCTGGCCAGCCCCGATGACCGCCGCCGCCTGGCCGAGGTCAACCCCAACAGCAAGATCCCGGTGCTGCTGGACGACGGCTTTACGCTGACGGAGTCCTGCGCCATCATGCAGTACCTGGCCGACAGCAAGCCAGGCCAGACCCTCTACCCGCACGACCCGCTGGCGCGCGCGGACGTCAACCGCTGGCTGTTCTGGTCCGTCCAGCACTTCTCGCCGGCGATCGGCGTGATCGTGTGGCAGAACGTGTGGAAGAAGATGGTCGAGGGCACCGACACCGACCCGGTCGAGCTGGCGCGCGGTACCCGCGAGCTGAAACGCTTCGCCGCCGTCCTCGACGCCCACTTGGCCCACCGCGAATGGCTGTGCGGCGATGCACTGACGCTGGCCGATTTCGCCGTCGCCGCGCCGCTCATGTACATCGAACGCGCCCGCGTCCCGGTGGCGCAATATGCCAACGTGCTGGCCTGGTTCACCCGCGTCCAGCAGTTGCCGGCATGGCGCAACACGGAGCCGGTCTGGTAAATACCATTTGACAGGCAGCGCGACAAGCAAGGCGTCCGGCGGGACGCATCCCCATCGTCTATAATTGACAACCCGTTCCGCCGTTAAGTTGGTTCGCGCTGCATGTCCTTCGATCTTAAAAAGCATCTCCCCAAACCGGGCCAACGCTTCGCCCTGCCGGCCTTGCACGGCTCGTCCGACGCCTATGCGCTCGCGGTCGCCGCCCAGGAGCTGAAGGCGAACAAGCAGATGCTGACCGTGATCGTGGCCAATGCCAGCGACGGCCAGCGCCTGCTCGACGAGATTCCCTGGTTCGCCGAGGGCAAGCTGAAATGCCACCTGCTGCCGGACTGGGAGACCCTGCCCTACGACGCCTTCTCGCCGCACCAGGACCTGGTGTCCGAGCGCCTGGCCACGCTGCACGAGATCCGCAACGGCCAGTGCGACGTGCTGATGGTGCCCGCCTCCACCGCGCTGGTGCGCCTCGCGCCGCCATCCTTCCTGGCAGCCTACACATTCTTCTTCCGCCAGGGCGAACGCCTGGATGAAGCGAAGCTCAAGGCGCAGCTCACGCTGGCCGGCTACACCCATGTGACGCAGGTGATGTCGCCCGGCGAATATTCGGTGCGCGGCGGCCTGATCGACCTGTTCCCGATGGGTTCCACGCTGCCCTACCGGATCGACCTGTTCGGCGACGAGATCGAGACCATCCGCACCTTCGACGCCGACACCCAGCGTTCGCTGTACCCGGTCAAGGAAGTGCGCCTGCTGCCGGGCCGCGAATTCCCGATGGACGAAGCCGCGCGCACTGCCTTCCGCGGCCGCTGGCGCGAACGTTTCGAAGGCGACCCGACCCGGTCGCCGATCTACCGCGACATCGGCAACGGCATTGCCCCGAGCGGTATCGAGTACTACCTGCCGCTGTTCTTCGACCAGACCGCGACGCTGTTCGACTACCTGCCGCCGGAATCGCCGCTGGCACTGGTCGGCGACATCGACGGCGCCATCCAGCGCTTCTGGCTCGACACCGAATCGCGCTACCGCTTCCTGAAGGCCGACCGCGAGCGCCCGATCCTGCCGCCGGAAGAGATTTTCCTGCGCGACGAGCAGTTCTTCATCTGCGCCAAGCCGCACGGCCGCTGGGCCATTGCGCGCGATGCCAACGGCCAGGCCTCCGAGCTGTCCTCGCCGCTGCCGGACATCGCCGTCAACCGCCGCCTGGACGACCCGCTGGCCAATCTGCGCTCCTACCTGATGCAGGCGCCGGCGCGGGTGATGATCTGCGCCGAATCGAACGGCCGCCGCGAGACCCTGCAGCAGTACTTCACCGAATACAAGCTCGATCTCGCATCCGTCGACAGCTTCGAGGACCTGCGCACCACCAGCGCGAAGGTCGTGCTGGGCGTGGCGCCGCTGCAGGTCGGCTTCATGCTGGACGAAGCCTCAAGCGGCAAGCTGGTGTTCATTACCGAGACCGAGCTGTACGCCGGCGGCGCACGCCGGGCCGGCCGCAAGAAGCAGGAGGCGGTCAGCCAGGTCGAATCGATGGTGCGCGACCTGTCGGAGCTGAAGATCGGCGACCCGGTGGTCCACATCAACCACGGCATCGGCCGCTACATGGGCCTGGTCAGCATGGACCTGGGCGAAGGCGCGACCGAATTCCTGCACCTCGAGTACGCCAAGGAAGCCAAGCTGTACGTGCCGGTCTCTCAGCTGCACGTCATCTCGCGCTATTCGGGCGCCTCGCCGGACGACGCGCCGCTGCACGCACTGGGCTCCGGCCAGTGGGACAAGGCCAAGCGCAAGGCCGCCGAACAGGTGCGCGACACCGCCGCCGAACTGCTCAACCTGTACGCCCGCCGCGCCGCGCGCCAGGGCCACACCTTCGAGTACTCCGCGGTAGACTACGAGAATTTCGCCCAGAGCTTCGGCTTCGAAGAGACGCCCGACCAGGCCGAGGCCATCAACAACGTCATCCGCGACATGACCTCGGGCCGTCCGATGGACCGGCTGGTCTGCGGCGACGTCGGCTTCGGCAAGACCGAGGTGGCCCTGCGCGCCGCCTTCATCGCCGTCATGGGCGGCAAACAGGTCGCCATCCTCGCGCCGACCACGCTGCTGGCCGAGCAGCACGCGCAGACTTTCGCCGACCGCTTCGCCGACTGGCCGGTGCGCATCGCCGAGCTGTCGCGCTTCCGGACCGGCAAAGAGGTCAACAACGCGATCAAGGGCATGGCCGACGGCACACTCGACATCGTGATCGGCACCCACAAGCTGCTCTCGCCGGACGTCAAATTCGACCGGCTGGGCCTCGTCATCATCGACGAGGAGCACCGCTTCGGCGTGCGACAGAAGGAAGCGCTCAAGGCCCTGCGCGCCGAAGTGGACGTGCTGACCCTGACCGCGACGCCGATCCCGCGCACGCTGGGCATGGCCCTGGAAGGCCTGCGCGACTTCTCCGTCATCGCCACCGCGCCGCAGAAGCGCCTGGCGATCAAGACCTTCGTGCGCACCGAGGACGGCTCGGTGATCCGCGAAGCCTGCCTGCGCGAGCTCAAGCGAGGCGGCCAGGTCTACTTCCTGCACAACGAGGTCGAGACGATCGAGAACCGGCGCGCCGCGCTGGAGGAGCTGCTGCCGGAGGCGCGTATCGCGGTGGCGCACGGCCAGATGCACGAGCGCGACCTCGAAAAGGTCATGCGCGACTTCGTGGCCCAGCGTTTCAACGTCCTGCTGTGCACCACCATCATCGAGACCGGCATCGACGTGCCGACCGCGAACACCATCATCATGCACCGCGCCGACAAGTTCGGCCTGGCCCAGTTGCACCAGTTGCGCGGCCGCGTCGGCCGTTCGCACCACCAGGCCTATGCCTACCTGCTGGTCAACGACGTCAACGGTCTGACCAAGCAGGCGCAACGCCGCCTGGACGCGATCCAGCAGATGGAAGAACTGGGCAGCGGCTTCTACCTGGCGATGCACGACCTCGAAATCCGCGGCGCCGGCGAGGTGCTGGGCGAAAACCAGTCGGGCGAGATGCTGGAAGTCGGCTTCCAGCTGTATTCGGAGATGCTGAACGAAGCGGTGCGCGCGCTCAAGGCCGGCCGCGAGCCGGACATGTCCGCCCCACTCTCGTCCACCACCGAGATCAACCTGCACGTGCCGGCCCTGCTGCCGGCGGACTTCTGCGGCGACGTGCACGAACGCCTGTCGATCTACAAGCGCCTGGCCAATTGCGAGAGCGCGGACAAGATCGACGACATGCAGGAAGAGCTGATCGACCGCTTCGGCAAGCTGCCGGACCCGGTCAAGGCCCTGATCGAAACGCACCGCCTGCGCATCCTTGCCAAGTCGGTCGGCATCGTCAAAATCGACGCCCATGGCGAAGCAGCCAACCTGCAGTTCATGGAGAAGCCACCGATCGACCCGATCAGGATCATCACCCTGATCCAGAAGAACCGCCATATCAAGCTGGCCGGCCAGGACAAGCTGCGCATCACATCCAATATGCCGGACCTGCCGGCGCGCGTGAACCAGGTCAAGCAAACCATCAAACAACTACTGGCATAAGAACATGAGCATGAATCTGGTCCTGCAGGGACCGCAGGCGGACCTGGATACCCTCAAACAAATCGCCGCCCTGGCCCACCCGGCGCGCATCGTCGAACTGGGCGCGCACGCGATCCGCTGCGAAGACGTCGAGACCGCCGACGACATTAACAAGGCCGTGGACGCCGCCGCGTATGCCGCCCAGGCCGACGCCACCTTCATCGAGGCCGGCCGCAGCCTGGCCGACTTCTCGCTGCTGGCGATGGACATGGACTCCACGCTGATCACCATCGAATGCATCGACGAGATCGCGGACATGCAGGGCCTGAAGCCCGAAGTGGCGGCGATCACCGAGGCGGCGATGCGCGGCGAGCTCGATTTCGCGGCCAGCCTGACGCGCCGCGTCGCCCTGCTCAAGGGGCTGGACGTGAACGCCCTGCAGCGCGTGTACGACGAGCGCCTGCGCATCTCGACCGGCGGCGAGGCGCTGCTGGAGACGATCCAGGGCGCTGGCCTGAAGACCCTGCTGGTCTCGGGCGGCTTCACCTTCTTCACCGAACGCCTGCAGCCGCGCCTGGGCCTCGACTACACCCACGCCAACGTGCTCGAAGTCGACCAGGGTGGCCGCCTGTCCGGACGCGTCCTCGGCGGCATCGTCGACGCGGAAGAAAAGATGCGCACCGTGCAGCGCGTCTGCGAGGAGCTGGGCGTCGGCACCCACCGCGCCATCGTCATGGGCGACGGCGCCAACGACCTGAAGATGATGGGCGTCGCAGGCCTGTCGGTCGCCTTCCGCGCCAAGCCGGTGGTGCGTGCGCAGGCCGATATCGCCCTCAATTTCTGCGGACTCGACGCGCTGGCAACCATCCTCGCCTGACACGCCTGCGCCGTCAGCTCATCCGCTGTAAAATCGCGGCTTTGCGCAAGGGATGAACATGACGGCGACAATTCCACAGGCTGCGGGCGACTCGCGCAGCCAGGACCTGGTGCTCGGGCTGGAAGAGCGGCCGCGCCCGTGGATCGCGGTGCTCGCGGCCTTGCAGCACCTGCTGGCGATCATCGTCCCCATCGTCACCCCGGGTCTCCTGATCTGCCAGGCGATCGGCGTATCGCCGCGCGATACCAACCTGATCCTCTCGATGTCGCTGGTCATTTCCGGCATCGCCACCTATGTCCAGTGCCGGCGCTTCGGGCCATTCGGCGCCGGCCTGCTGATCGTGCAGGGCACCAGCTTCAATTTCGTCGGCCCGCTGATCGCCGGCGGTGCGGCCCTGGTCAAGCAGGGCACGCCGGTCGAAGCCGTCATGGCGACCATTTTCGGCGTCGTCATCGCCGGCTCCTTCGTCGAGATGGCGACTTCACGCATCCTGCCCTTCATCCGCCGCATGATCACGCCGCTGGTGACGGGCATCGTGGTGCTGATGATCGGCCTCACGCTGATCAAGGTCGGCCTGATCAGCATGGGCGGCGGTTTCTCGGCGATGGGCAACGGCACCTTCGCCAACGGCGACAATCTCCTGCTCTCCGGTCTCGTATTGGGCATCATCGTGGCGCTGAACCGCATTCCGGTGGTGTGGGTGCGCAGCGGCGCCATCGTCATCGCGCTGGCGGTCGGCTACGCGGTGGCGGGCACCATGGGGCGGCTCGATTTCACCGGCATGCAGCAGGCGCCGTGGATCGAGGTGCCGCAGCCGCTGCACTTCGGCCTGTCGTTCAGTTGGTCGCTGTTTATCCCGATGGTGATCATCTACCTGGTCACCTCGCTCGAAGCGATCGGCGACGTCACCGCCACCAGCCGCATTTCGAAGCAGCCGGTGGAAGGCCCGCTGTGGATGCAGCGGATCAAGGGCGGCGTGCTGGTCAACGGCGCCAACTCCCTGCTGGCCGGCTTCTTCAACACCTTCCCCAGCTCGGTCTTCGCCCAGAACAACGGCGTGATCCAGCTGACCGGCATCGCCAGCCGCCACGTCGGCAAGTGGATCGCGCTGTTCCTGGTCCTGCTCGGCCTGTTCCCGAAGGTCGCCGGCGCGATCCAGGCGGTGCCGGAGCCGGTGCTGGGCGGCGCGGTCATGGTCATGTTCGGCGCGGTGGCCGCGGCCGGCATCAACATCCTCGCGAGCGTCACGCTGGACCGCCGCGCCCTGCTGATCATCGCGGTGTCCCTCGCGCTGGGACTGGGCGTGTCGCAGGTGCCGGAGTTCCTGGCGCATATCCCGAACGCCTTGCGCCACGTGCTCGAATCCGGCGTGGCGACCGGCGGCATTTGCGCCGTGCTCATGAACTGGTTCCTGCCCGGCCATCCCCTGCCCGTTCCCTTGAGCGAGGACGCGAGAAAGCTCGAAGAACCGTACTAAACTGTGGTGTGATCTGTTCAGGCTGTGTTGACAAAGTTTCTGCAACGCTTGCACCTGTAACAAGCTGTAATTCCCCGCCACAAGTGCTCGAACGATCCTAATATGAGGATCTGGAGGAGAAATATATGAAACACCTAGTCATCGTTCTCGCGCTGGCCGCGCTTGGCGGCTGCGCCACCTACTATCCGGCGCCTGCCTACTACGGCAGCCGCGCACCCGCCGCGCCTGGACAATGGCAAACCGTGTCGGTCACCCCGGTTCCCAACGGCACCGCCGCGGCAGCAGGCAGCACCTACACCGAGGGCACCACGACCATCGTGCAGCAGCCGGTCTACACCCCGTACTACGTCGAACCGGCGCCGGTCTACGTCGCTCCCGATCCCTATTACTGGTGGCCGCCGGTCTCGATCGGCCTGGGCTTCAGCTGGAGCAATTGCTGCCACCGAGGATGGGGCGGCCGTGGTTGGGGCGGCCGGGGTTTCCATGGCGGCGGCGTTCGCCATCGTTGATTCCTGGTCTCTCCCCCCAACGCAACAGCCGGCATTTTCGCCGGCTGTTTTGTTTTGAACGCCGCATAAATACGTTGGTGCAAATGTAGCATGAGTACTCTTACAAACTTACGCGCCGCTTACACAATCAACATGTGCGCCACATGCTGCGTCGCGCAAGATTAATCAATTGCTGTTGTCTATTTGCCACTCTACAATGGACCGACCGATGGAAGGCCGGTATTCCGGACGCCAGCGTGGCGGGGCTACAAAAAACACACTACGGAGACAGCAAATGGATTTCAAATTGAAGGCATTGGTTGCAGGTGTAGCATTGGGTTTTTCGATGTCGGGCATGGCGGCGGAGCCGATCAAGATCGGCGTGTCCGGACCGTACACGGGCGGCTCGGCCCCGATGGGTGTGTCGATGCGCGACGGCGTGCGCCTTGCGGCCGCTGAAATCAATGCCAAGGGCGGTGTCCTCGGCCGCAAGATCGAACTGATCGAACGCGACGACGAAGCCAAGAACGAGCGCGGCGTGCAGGTGGCGCAGGAACTGATCAACAAGGAGCACGTGGTCGCCACCGTCGGCTATATCAATACCGGCGTGGCGCTGGGCTCGCAGCGCTTCTACCAGCAAGGCAAGATCCCGGTCCTGAACAACGTGGCCACCGGATCCATCGTGACCCACCAGTTCGACAAGGAACCGCAGAACTTCATCTTCCGTAACTCGGCCAACGACTCCATCCAGTCGGAGATGATCGCGCGCGAAGCCGTCGACCACCGCAAATTCAAGAAGGTCGCGATCCTCGCCGACTCCACCAACTACGGCCAGCTCGGCCGCCAGGACCTGGAGAAAGCGCTCGAGAAGCGCGGCATCAAGCCAGTGGCCGAAGAGAAGTACAACATCGGCGACGTCGACATGACCGCCCAGCTGCTCAAGGCCAAGCAGGCCGGCGCCGAGATCGTGCTCACCTACGGCATCGGCCCCGAGCTGGCGCAGATCGCCAACGGCATGGAGAAGATAGGCTGGCACGTGCCCATCGTCGGCAGCTGGACCCTGGCGATGGCGAACTTCATCGACAACGCCGGCAAGAACGGTGAAGGCACGCGCATGCCGCAGACCTTCATCCAGGACCCGGACACGCCGCGCCGCAAGGCCTTCATCGAGGCCTACGTCAAGGACTACAAGCCGCAGGGCGGCCGCATGCCGTCGGCGGTGTCGGCCGCGCAGGGCTATGACTCGATCTACCTGTTGGCCGCCGCGATCAAGCAGGCCGGCAGCACCGACGGCACCAAGATCGCGCAGGCCCTCGAAAACCTGAACGAGAAGGTCGAAGGCGTCGTTACCACCTACAACAAGCCTTACAGCCATACCGACCACGAAGCCATCAACTTCGACAACACGAAGATGGGCGAAGTGCGCGGCGGCCGCGTCGTGCTGGCCAAGTGACGCTTCAATAGCAATGCCGTGCAGTGGCCAGCCTTGAGCGATCCAGGCTGGCCATTTTTCTGTTGACCGGGAAGGCCTGCCTTCCCTCGGGTGGAAAACGATGGATATCCTTCTGCAGCTGGTCTTTTCTGGGATCGCGCTCGGCATGATCTATGCCGTCATCGCGTTCGGTTACCAACTCACATTCGCCACTTCCGGCACCCTCAACTTCGGCCAGGGCGAAGCGCTGATGCTGGGCGCGCTAGTCGGCCTGTCGCTGGTCGGCACCATCCACGGCGGCCCTTACATGAGCTACTGGATGATGATCCCACTGGTGGTGATATTCGGTGCGCTGCAGGGTGTGCTGGTCGAATGGATCGGCGTGCGGCCCGCGATCCGCATCAAGTCGGAATTCGGCTGGATCATGTCGACCATCGCGCTGGCCATCATCTTCAAGAACATCGCCGAGAACGTGTGGAGCAAGGACACGCTGCCCTTCCCTTCGCCGCTGTCGCAGGAACCGATACACATCCTCGGCGCCAACGTGCAGCCGATGCAGCTGGCGGTGGTGTTCGGCGCGCTGGCCATCATGGCCGCGGTCGAGATCTTCAACCGCAAATCCATCTACGGCAAGGCGGTGGTCGCGACCTCCAACGACCGCGACGCGGCCGGCCTCATGGGCATCAATACCCGCATGGTGATCACCTTCTCGTATGCGCTGTCATCCGCCACGGCGGCGCTGGCCGGCGTGCTGATTGCGCCGCTCACCCTCACCAGCGCCAATATGGGCGCCTCGCTCGGCCTGAAAGCCTTTGCGGTCGCCATCATCGGCGGCCTGACCTCGGGCATGGGCGCGATCGTCGGCGGCATCATCCTCGGCATCGCCGAAACGGCGGCGGGCTTCTACATCTCGACCGGCTACAAGGACGTGCCGGGCCTGGTGCTCCTGCTGCTGGTGCTGGCCGTGAAGCCCTCCGGCCTGTTCGGCAAAGCCGCGATCAAGAAGGTGTGAGCATGAAGAAGATCATCCTCTCGCTGATCGGAATCGCACTGCTTGCGGTGTACCCGCAGCTCATCACCAATCCCTATTACGTTCACCTCGTCGAAACCATCCTGATCTACGCGATCCTGCTGTTCGGCCTGGACATCGTGGTCGGCTACACCGGCCAGGTCTCGCTCGGCCACGCCGGCCTGTTCGGGGTCGGCTCCTACATCACCGGCGTGCTGATCATGAAGTATAGCGTGGCCTGGTATCTCGCGATTCCCGCGTCCATCGCCGGCACCGCGCTGTTCGGCGTGATCCTGGCCCTGCCCGCGCTGCGCGTCACCGGGCCTTACCTGGCGATGGTGACGCTGGCCTTCGGCACCATCGTCCAGATCCTCATCAACGAGATGACCGACCTGACCAACGGGCCGATGGGCATCACGCTGTCCAAGCCCGACATGTTCGGCAAGCAGATGACAGACACCAGCTTCTTCTACATGGTCGCCATCTTCATGGTGCTGTCGCTGCTGGTGGTGGACCGCCTGCTGCGTTCGCACCTGGGGCGCGCCTTCGAGGCCCTGCGCGACAGCCCGATCGCGTCGGACTGCATGGGCGTGTCGGTGTACCGCTACAAGGTCTACGCCTTCGTGATCAGCGCCGGCTTCGCAGGTCTCGCGGGCAGCCTGTATTCGTACTCGGAACAGTACATCTCGCCCAACACCTACAGCTTCGAACTGACCATCCTGTTCCTGCTGGCGGTGATCATGGGCGGCCGCAAGACACGCTCCGGCGCAATGATCGGCGCCATCGTCGTGGTCATGCTTCCCAGCCTGCTGCAGGACGTGGCGCTGTTCCGCCAGATCGCCATCGCGGCCGCCGTCATCGGCGTGCTCGGTTCGGCCATCGGCCTGGCCCGCAAGCGCAGCACGCTCGCCAGCGTGGCCGTGCCGCTGGCGGTCACCTTCGGCATGGTGTTCGTCTCCTTCAAGATCGACAATATGGTCGACTGGCGGCTCACCATCTTCGGCCTGATGACGCTGTTCGTCGTCTACTACCTGCAGGACGGGATCGTCGGCTACCTGCGCGGCCTGGTCGGGCGCGGCGTGCGCCACACGAAGGCGGTCGCGGGCAGCAAGCACGCCGATGCCTTCGAGGGCGTGCGCCAGGAAGCCGCCGGCGGCACCCTGCTTCATGCGAACAAGGTGCTGATGCAGTTTGGCGGCCTGAAGGCGCTGAACCAGGTCGACCTGGTCGTCGAACGCGGCACCGTGCACGGCCTGATCGGGCCGAACGGCTCGGGCAAGAGCACGATGATGAACGTCCTGACCGGCATCTACAAGCCGACAGCCGGCAAGGTGGAATTCGCAGGCGCGGTGATCAGCGGCCGCTCGCCGGCGCAGATCGCGCTGGGCGGGATCGCGCGCACCTTCCAGAACGTGCAGCTGTTCGGCGAGATGACCGCCACAGAGAACGTGCTGGTCGGCTTGCATCACACTTTCCGCTCCACCGTCGGCGACGCGATGCTGCAGACCCCGCGCGTGGTCCGCGAGGAGCGTGCCGCGCGCGAACGGGCCGCGGCCATCCTCGACTTCGTCGGGCTATCCAGCCTCGCCAACGAAGAGGCGCGCAACCTCCCCTACGGCAAGCAGCGCCTGCTGGAAATCGGCCGCGCGCTGGCGCTCGACCCGCGCCTGCTGCTGCTGGACGAACCGGCGGCGGGCCTGACCGCGCCGGACATCCGCGAGCTGATGGCGATCATCCGCAAGATCCGCGACCACGGCATCACCATCATCCTGATCGAGCACCACATGGACGTGGTGATGACGATCTCGGACACCGTGACCGTGCTCGACTTCGGCCAGAAGATCGCCGAGGGCGCACCGGCCCAGGTGCAGGCCGACCGCAAGGTGATCGAAGCCTACCTCGGCGGCGGCGCCGAGACCGACCCGCCCGCCGCTGCTGCGTTGTAAGGAGACAGACGGATGCTATCGATTGAAAACCTGCAGGCGGCCTACGGCAAAGTGGAAGTGCTGCATGGGATCTCGCTCGAGGTCCCCAAGGGCAAGCTGGTGACGCTGATCGGCTCCAACGGCGCCGGCAAGACCACGACGATGCGCGCGATCTCCGGCATGATCAGGCCGAAGGCCGGCCGCGTCACGCTGGCTGGCCGCGACATCACCGGCATGGACTCGCACCGTATCGCGCGCGCCGGCCTGGCCCATTCGCCGGAAGGGCGGCGCGTGTTCGCGACCATGAGCGTGACCGACAACCTGCTGCTGGGCGCCTTCCCGCGCTTCACCGGCGCCCGTCCGAAAGGCGATGTGCAACAGGACCTCGGCCGCGCCATGGACCTGTTCCCGCGCCTGAAAGAACGCCGCAACCAGCTGGCCGGGACCCTGTCCGGCGGCGAGCAGCAGATGCTGGCGATGGCGCGCGCGATCATGCTCAACCCGGAAGTGGTGCTACTCGACGAGCCATCGATGGGACTGGCGCCGATCCTGGTCGACGAGGTGTTCCGCATCATCACGCGGCTGAAGGAACAGGGCGTGACCATGCTGCTGGTCGAGCAGTTCGCCGCGGCCGCGCTGGCGGTGGCGGACTATGGTTACGTGCTGGAGAACGGCAGCATCTCGGTGCACGGCCCGGCGCAAGCGCTCAAGACCGATCCGAAGGTGGTCGCGGCCTATCTCGGCGGCGCGCAGGCGCACTGAAATGCAGCGGGAGTTCGCGCCGCGCGACTTTGCGGCGGCCATTGGCGCGGTCGTCATCTGGGGGACCAACTTCATCTCGATGAAGGTCGGCCTGCGCGAGCTCACGCCCTTCCAGCTGGGCGCGGGACGCTACCTGTTCGCGGCGCTGCCGCTGGTGCTGCTGGTACGGCGGCCGCCGATGGCGCTCAAATGGCTGCTGCTCTACGGCCTGTTCCAGGGCGTCGGCCAGTTCGGCTTCCTGTTCGTCTCGCTCCATGTGGGGATGTCGGCTTCGCTGGCGTCGGTGCTGATGCAGACGCAGGTGTTTTTCACCGCGCTGTTCAGCGCCGTGCTGCTGCGCGAACCGATTGGCGTGCCGCTGCGGCGCGGCCTGACGCTGGCGGCGCTGGGCCTTGCCTGCTTCGGCGCCGCCTACCTTGGACGCGGCGGCGCCAACGGCACCACGCCGCTGGGCTTCGTCCTCGTGCTCGGCTCAGGATGCATGTGGGCGGCATCGAATATCGTCGTGCGCAACGCACAGCGGGCCACTCCCCACTTCGAAGTGCTCCCCTTCCTCGTCTGGAGCAGCCTGGTGCCGATCGTGCCGTTCCTGCTGTTGTCGCTTGTATTCGATCCGGCAGGCACCGATTGGCATGTCGCGCGGCTGTCGTGGAACACCTGGATCTCGGTGGTGTATCTTGCTTGGGTCGCGCACATCCTGGCCTACGCGCTGTGGACCGGCCTCCTCAAGCGCCATCCCGCCAATCGCGTGGCGCCGTTCAGCCTCGCCGTGCCGGTGGTCGGCATCACCGCCGGCATGCTGGTGTTCTCGGATACGATCGGCCTGTGGCAATGGGCCGGTACCGCCTTGCTGGTATGCGCGCTGGCGACCGTGATGCTGGCCGCCCGCAGCCCGCGTCAGCCCTCGCCCAGCAGGTCGTAGGAGTTCAGCAGCGCGAAGGTGATCTCGGGATTGTTGACGAGGCAGCGCCGGATTGCCGCCGGCACGTTCTGCCGCAGCTTCTTGCACAGGCCCGGCTTATCCTCGAACACGATGATGATGCCGCGTTCGGTGCGCACTTCATTCGGTCCCGGCTGGATGCGCAGTTCGGCGCCGATGTGGGAGCGGACCAGCTCCTGCACGTGCTTCAGGTCTTCGAATGTCGCGATACGCTCGATGCGCCCGAGCAGGCGCTGCTCTTCCTGCCGCGTGATGCGCAGCGGGCGGTAGTCGCCGTTGGGATCGGCCAGCAGTTCTTCGCGCCCGCACACACATGCGCCGGGCGGGCATTCGACTCGAATCGGGAAAGGTAGCTGCGCCAATGGTGCCCTCACGCGTTGACCATGAAGTGATTGTACATAAGCTTGCGCCTAGCTGACAGGGCCCGCGCCGGCATCGGTCACGCGCGCCAGCAGGCCCGACATGCGCTTCCAGTGCGAGCCCTTCCAAAACACGCCGCCGCAGCGGCCGCAGGCATTGAATTCCTCGTGCTGCTCCCGCACGGCGGGCGGCAAGCGGTCCGCCACGCTGGCCTTGTCCACCGGATGCAGCGGCGTATTGCAGTGCAGGCAAAGGCTGAACGGATGCACACTGCCGGCCAGGTCCAGGCGGTCGAACACCTCGCCCAGCTGGGCTTCCGGCTTGAGCGTGTGGATGTAGCAGCCATGGGTGATGGTGCGGCGCTTGAGCAGTTCGCGGTCGCGCGTCAGGACCACGCGGTCTTCGGCGGCAGCGAGCGCCTCGATCTCGTCGTCGTGGATGACATTGCTATAAACGGTATCGAAGCCGGCCATGCGCAGGAAGCGCGCCAGGCCGCCGAGGTGGGCGTCGGCCACGAAGCGCAGGCGGCGCAGCGGCCGCTCGCGCACGCGCAGCAGCGGTGTGATGTCGAAGGCCTCGAACTTGGGATAGACGGCGATGCGGTCGCCCTCCTCGACCAGGCGCCCGAAGCCGCTCGACTCGCCGTTGACCAGCACCAGCTCGACCTCGGTGTGCGGCACGCCCAACGCCTCGATCATGTGCTTGGTGGTGGCCGCGCGGGCGCACGCGGCCGTGAAGGAACGGGCACGCCGTTCGCGCGGCAGGAAATCGTTGAGCTCTTCGTAAAAGCGGAAGGTCGCCATCACCATGCCCGAAGTATGGCATCGCCGGGCGAAGCCTGCCCGTCGCGCGCGTGCAGCACGCCGAGCGCATTCGGAACCGCCGCGCCGGACGCCGTATTATCGAAGATGCACCAGACGCTGCGGCCGGCCGCGCTGTGGGTCGCGATATCGGCCGCGAGGCTTGCGAGGTAGTCGTCCGCGTAGGACGAGTAATACACGCGCGGACTGCCGTGCATGCGGGCGTAGATGG
This sequence comes from Massilia terrae, assembly GCF_024753145.1. Lineage (GTDB taxonomy): Bacteria > Pseudomonadota > Gammaproteobacteria > Burkholderiales > Burkholderiaceae_D > Telluria > Telluria terrae. Next base: position 1,372,624 of record NZ_JANUGU010000001.1, read on the forward strand.
TCGTCGTGGTGGGCTCGTGCGCGCCCGGCTGGCCCGCCGCCGGATCGGCGATTACCCGCGTAATGCCGGCCTCGCGCAGCAGGTCGGTCGCGCCGTCTCCGAACCAGCTGGGGTGGCGCGCCTCGCAGGCCAGCATGCAGCTGAAGCGCTCCTGAAGCAGCGCGAAGAAGGCCTCGGCCACGCGCGTGTCGAAGGCGAGCTTGGGCGGCAGCTGGACCAGCACGCAACCCAGCTTGTGGCCGAGTCCCGCGACGCCGGCGGCGAAACTGTCAAGCAGCGCGTCGACGTTGCATAGCTTGGCGTCATGAGTGATCGTGCGCGGCAGCTTGACCGAAAAACGGAAGTCGTCCGGCACGCTGGCCGCCCAGCGTTCGTAGGTCTGCGCCTTGTGCGGGCGGTAGAAGGAAGAATTGATTTCCACCGCCGGGAACACGGCGGCGTAGCGTTGAAGATGCGAGCCCTCGGCGGGGAACTCGCCGGCGGCCTCTCTCGGGATATTCCAGCCGGCGCAGCCGATCAGGCGCGCACCGCGGCGGGAAGGTACGGCTTGGGTCATCGCTGCTGTCGGTATGTGTCGCTAAGGAATAGAAAGTTTATCTTTAAGGAAATAAAGCGGGCGCGCGATTCGTTCAGGGCGACCTCTGGACTGGCGCCGTCATACAATGTGCGCAAATCATGCTGAGGAGGAATCATGAGCGGGCCCCTGCACATCGTCTGTCCCCATTGCGACGCCGTGAACCGGGTGGCGGCCGAACGTCTCGGCGACCAGCCGGTCTGCGGCAACTGCTCCAAGGCACTGTTCACGGGGGCGCCGACGGACGTCAGCAGCGAGCGCTTCAACAAGCACATCAGCAGGAACGATATTCCGGTTCTGGTGGATTTCTGGGCCGCGTGGTGCGGGCCGTGCAAGATGATGGCGCCGTCCTACGCCCAGGCGGCGCAGCGGCTGGAGCCGAGGGTGCGCTTGCTGAAGGTCGATACCGAGGCCTCGCAGGACCTGGCGGCGCGCTTCGGGATCCGGAGTATTCCGACGCTGGCCCTGTTTGGCGGCGGGCGCGAGCTGGCGCGGCAGCCTGGGGCGATGGATGTGGGCAATATCGTCGCCTGGACGCAGCAGGCGATGGCCCGCGCCTGAGGCTTATCGGAAAGCCAACAGCACTGCTACAATGCGCGCGTGGCCGGGGTGGCCCGGCAAGGGAGCAACCATGACGCAGCAACTCGTTCTGGACCAGGGTCTGGAAGACGCAAAACAGACGGCGCGCCTGCTGTACCTGGCGCATGGCCTGACATTTTTCTTCTCGCTCGGCATGCTGTCGTTCTTGCCGCTGATCTTCAACTACGTGAAGCGGCCATACACGGAGGGGACGATGGTGTACAGCCATCACACGTGGATGATCAGGTCGTTCTGGATTTATATCGTGTGGCTGGCGGTGGCGGTGACGCTGATTTTTATAACCTTTGGGCTGGGTATTCCCTTGGCCTGGCTGATCGGGATTGCGGCGTGGTTGTGGAAGGCGTATCGCTTGATTCGGGGGTTTGTGGACTTAAACAATAATCGTCCGATGCCGGTTTGATCCCATATGTAGCCCGTCCCCGCGGGCTTCGCGGGGACGACGGATTACACGGTGGGGGTTAAAGCTTACCCAGCGCCTGCTCGATATCGGCGATCAGGTCGTCGGTATCTTCAAGTCCGATATTGAACCGCACCAGGATGCCCTGGTCCTTCCAGTCGCGCCGCATGGATTGGATCCGGTACGGCATGACGAGGCTGTTCGCCCCGCCCCAGCTATAACCTAACCCGAACAGCTCCAGCGAATCGACGAAGCGGTCGGTCTGCGCTTCGGTGTACTTCGGATCGAACACCACCGAAAATAAGCCGCCCGCGCCGGTGAAGTCGCGCTTCCAGAATTCGTGCCCCGGGCAGTCCTCGAAGGCCGGATGCAGCACCCGCGTGATCTCCGACCGCGCCTTCAGCCACGCCGCCACCTTGCGCGCGCTCGCGTCGTGGGTCTCGAAACGCAGCTTCATGGTCGGCAGGCCGCGCATCACCAGGTAGGCATCGTCGCCGGACACGCCCATCCCCAGGCGCATATGCGCCATCGCGATGCGGTCGTTGAGCGCCTGGTCGCGCGTGATCACCGCGCCCATCAGCACGTCCGAACCGCCGGACTGGTACTTGGTCAGCGCCTGCATCACGATGTCCACGCCGTGATCGAAGCCGCGCAGCGCCAGGCCAGCCGACCAGGTATTGTCCAGCGCGACCAGCGCGCCGCCGTCATGCGCCGCCTTGCAGATCGCCGGCAGGTCCGGCACTTCCATCGACACCGAGCCGGGCGACTCGGTCCACACCAGCTTCGTATTCGGCTGCATCAGCTCCGCGATGCCGGCGCCGATCATCGGATCGTAGTGGCGCGCGGTGATGCCATAGTCCTGCGACAGCCAGCGCCCCAGTTCGCGGTTGGGGTTGTAGACGTTATCGGGCAGGAGCACGTCGTCGCCGCTCTTGAGCAGCCCGAGGTCGATCATCGAGATCGCGGCCAGCCCCGACGGCGCCAGCAGGCAGTATTCACCGCCCTCGATTTCGGCCAGCCGCGCTTCCAGCGTGAACGTGGTCGGCGTGCCGTGCAGCCCGTAATTGTAGGAGTTCTTGTTCTTCCAGTCGCCGCTGCGCATCGCCGCCACGTCCTTGAACAGGACCGTGGAGGCGTGGTGGATCGCGCTCGGGAAGGCGTCGAATCCCTGTGGCGCCTTGTAATCGGTGTGGATCAGCTGGGTCTGCAGGGATTTCTTCGCCATTGTTCGCTCCCGGAGGTTTTATGCCACCGTGGCCCACAGGTCGTGGGCGTCGGCCTTGGTGACGATCACGTCGATGAATTCTCCCACCACCGGCTTCTGCTTGCCCGGCGCGAGCGCGCGCTTGATGTGCACGACGCCGTCGATCTCCGGCGCGTCCGCGGCCGAGCGGCCCAGCGCTTCACGCGCGCCGACTTCATCCACCAGCACGCGCAGCGTCTTGCCGACCTTGGCCTCTAGGCGCTTGGCCGAGATCTCTTCCTGCAGCAGCATCACGCGGGCGCGGCGCTCTTCGCGGACCTCTTCCGGCACCGGGTTGGCCAGCTCGTTCGCGGACGCGCCTTCCACCGGCGAGTAGGCGAAGCAGCCGAGACGGTCGATCTGCGCTTCCTTCAGGAAGTCCAGCAGGTACTCGAACTCGTCTTCGGTCTCGCCGGGGAAGCCGGCGATGAAGGTCGAGCGGATCGTCAGGTCCGGATTCATCTTGCGCCATGCCAGGATGCGGTCGAGGTTCTTCTCGCCGCTGGCCGGGCGTTTCATGCGCTTGAGGACTTCCGGGTGCGCGTGCTGCAGCGGGATGTCGAGGTAAGGCAGCACATGGCCGTCGCCCATCAGCGGGATCACCTGGTCGACGTGGGGATACGGGTAGACATAGTGCAGGCGCACCCAGGCGCCGTATTGCTTCGCCAGCTGGCCAAGCGCTTCGACCAGCTGCGTCATGTGGGTCTTGACCGGGCGGCCGTTCCAGAAGCCGGTACGGAACTTGACGTCGACGCCGTAGGCGCTGGTGTCCTGCGAGATCACCAGCAGTTCCTTGACGCCGGCCTTGAACAGGTTCTCGGCTTCGACCATCAGGTCGCCAATCGGGCGCGACACGAGGTCGCCGCGCATCGACGGGATGATGCAGAAGCTGCAGCGGTGGTTGCAGCCTTCTGAAATCTTCAGGTAGGCGTAGTGCTTCGGGGTGAGCTTGATGCCGTGGTCGGGCACCAGGTCGAGGAAGGGGTCGTGCGGCTTCGGCAGGTGCGTATGCACGCTGTCCATCACTTCGGCCACCGCGTGCGGGCCGGTCACGGCCAGCACCTTCGGGTGCACCTTGGTGATGATGTCCTGGCCCGACGCATCCTTCTTCGCGCCAAGGCAGCCGGTGACGATCACCTTGCCGTTTTCAGCCAGCGCCTCGCCGATCGCGTCCAGCGACTCCTGCACCGCGGCGTCGATGAAGCCGCAGGTGTTGACGATCACGAGGTCGGCGCCGTCGTAGGACTTGGCGGTCTCGTAGCCTTCGGCGCGCAGCTGGGTGAGGATCTGCTCGGAGTCGACCAGCGCCTTCGGGCAGCCAAGCGACACGAAGCCGACTTTCGGCGCGGCGCCGGTGGCGGACGCGGAGGCCGGAGGGATCACGATGCCGGCATCGGCCGGGGCGCTGGCGGCGGTGCTGGTGGCGGGAGCGGGGTTGCGGCGGAGTTCAGGCATGGCGGAATGCGGCGAAAAATCAGGGCAATCCGCGATTGTACAGGAAGCGGGGGTTCAGGTCGAAGCTGCCTTTAGTCGGCACCGGCTCTTTCCACCACCGCAAAAAAGTCATCCCGGCGAAGGCCGGGATCCATAGACAGCCCGCTAATTCGCAAGCTCAGCATGGATCCCGGCTTGCGCCGGGATGACGGTTTTAAATGTATTGGTACTACTTTTTCTCGTTGTTATTCGTCCCCGGCCCAAACGGAAAAACACCAAACATCGCCTTGCTCTGGTTATTCATCTGCTCCTGCATTTGCAAGAACAGGTTTTTGCTCTGGTCGATGTAATTGTTCATCATCCCCTGCATCATGGGCCCCTGCACATTCATGAACTGGGTCCACATCTCCGGGCTGAAGGCTTTGCCATCGCCAAACGCACCAGCCGCGCTGGTGAATTTGTTCTGGATGTCGGTGAAGGCTTGTACGTTCTTTTCCAGGTACGAGCCCATCATGCCCTGCATCGCATGGCCGTAATAACGGATGATTTGCGCCAGCACCGAACTGGAAAACATCGGCGCGCCGTTCGCTTCCTCTTCCAGAATAATCTGGAGCAGGATGCTGCGGGTCAGGTCTTCATTCGTCTTGGCGTCGACCACGGTGAATTCCTCGGCATCCAGCACGAGCTGCTTCACGTCGGTCAGGGTGATGTAGGAGCTGGTCTGGGTGTCGTACAGGCGACGGTTCGGGTATTTCTTGATCAGGCGTTCCGCACTCTTCTTACTGCTCATCTCAGTTCCATATGCAGCGCCGTAGCGCGATGAATGATTGCAAAAATGCCGACACCGGCCGCGCTGACTTGACAACGTTTGTTGCCACGAGGGACGGCCAAAACTGAAAAATACCACGTTGCGACCGCAGGTGCAGCAAATAATTTCAGGCAACTCAGTTACAAGTTTGTCATTTATGCACCATTATGGTGCAACACCTATTCTGCGCGAATCTTCACATAGCGGCCCGGCGCAGCCTCGATGGCTTGATAGGTTTCGTTGCCCGCCGACACAGGCGCTGGCACTTCCTCGCCGCCGTGCTGGGCCAGGAAGGCGTCCCACTCCGGCCACCAGCTGCCTTTGTGCTCGCTCGCGCCCGCCATCCAGTCCGCTGCGGTCTTCGGGCGGGTCTTGCCGTTCTTGTCGTTGGTCCAGTAGCTGCGCTTGTTCTTGGACGCCGGATTGATGACGCCGGCGATGTGTCCGGACGCGCCCAGCACGAAGCGGTTGGCCTTGGCGTTCTTCGGATTCAGCAGGCTCATCGATGCGAACGCGGCTTCCCACGGGACGATATGGTCTTCCTTCGAGCCATAGATGAACACCGGCGCGGCGATCTTGCCGAGGTCAACTTGCGTGCCGGCGACTGTCAGCCGGTTCGGCTCGCGCAGCTTGTTTTCCAGATAGGTATTACGCAGATACCAGCAGAACATCGGCCCCGGCAGATTGGTGCTGTCGGCGTTCCAGTAAAGCAAGTCGAAGGCCGGCGGTTCCTTGCCCTTCAGGTAATTCTGCTGCACATAATTCCAGACCAGGTCGTTCGGCCGCAGCGACGCGAAGGTGGTCGCCAGGTCGCGTCCCGGCATCAGCCCGCCGTTGCTGAACTGCTGTTCCCGGATCGCCACCTGGGCGTCATCGACGAACACTTCCAGCACGCCGGTATCGCTGAAATCGAGCAGCGTCGTCAGCAAGCTCAGGCTGGCCGCAGGCTGTTCACCGCGTGCCGCCAGCACCGCCAGCGCGGTCGACACAATGGTGCCGCCGACGCAGAAGCCGAACATATTGAGCTTGTCCTGCCCGCTGATGGCCCGCGTGACCTCGATCGCCTTGATCGCGCCCTTCTCCACGTAGTCGTCCCAGGTCACATGGCTCAGTGCATTGTCGGGATTGCGCCACGAGACCATGAATACGGTGTTGCCTTGCTCCACGACGTATTTGACCAGCGAATTTTCCGGCTGCAAATCGAGGATGTAGAACTTGTTGATGCACGGAGGAACCATCAGCAGCGGCACCGCGCGCACCTTCTCGGTTTTCGGCGTGTACTGGATCAGCTGGAACAAGTCATTTTCGAAGACCACTTGCCCCGGCGTGGTGGCGACATTGCGGCCGACATCGAATGCCGATTCGTCCGATTGCGAAATGCGTCCTTTTTGCAGGTCGTTCAGCATATTCGCCAGACCTTTGGTCAGGCTTTCGCCATTGGTCTCGACCATTTGTTTTTGCGCTTCCGGATTGGTCGCCAAAAAATTCGCGGGCGACATCGCATCGACCATTTGCTGGACCGCGAATCGGATTTTCTGCTTGTCGCGCGGCTGGGCTTCGACAGCCTCGGCCAGCGCCGTCATGAATTCCGAATTGAGCAGATACGATGCGGCCGAAAATGCCGATACCGGGCTCGCCGCCCACTCCGGCGCGGAAAAGCGGCGGTCCTTCAGCTCCGGCGTTTTCGCCTGCATGAAATCCTGCCACAGCCGCGTCGCCTTCTGCAGGTAATCGGCGCGGATCTCCTCCAGCTTCGACGGCGCAATACCGGCGCCAAAATCCTTGAGCAGCGGCGCCAGCGGATTGGCCGCCTGCCCGTTCAATTCTGGCACTTTCATCCACTGCTGCCAGGCACCGGGATCGGCAAACTGCGACATCCACGTGGAGGCAAAAGCCTGGGGATCGGGCATTTTCATATCAGCATCCATTGTTTAGAATCGGGTTATTAGCCAAGGAAAACCATGTGGATCATTGCCATCGGATGGATTTACGTCGTCGCCCTGATGGCGGCGACCGAGTCGACCGTCATTGCAGGGATTATGACTTTTTTCGGCTATTGCGTGTTACCGATGTCCCTGCTTTTTTACCTCACCGGAGGAAAAAAGCGGCGCGCGCGACGTCAGGCGCAGGCTGCCGCGCACAAGGACAAGGATGACGCCGCCCCGGAAGACTAGACAGTATTGATGACGTGGGCGTGAATTACTTGATCCAGATCAAGCTAGCCTGACGCCCGGTCACGTGGTCGCGCCGATACGAATAGAAGTGTTCGACCTCGGTGGCGGTGCAGCGCTCGCCGCCATGCACGCGGGTCACGCCGTCGCGCGCCAGCAGGCAGCGTGCGAGCGCGTACATATCGGCCAGGTATTTGCCGGGACTGCCGGCGATGGGCGCAAAGCGCGGCGCCACCTCGTCCAGCGGCAGGTGTGCGAGGAAGCTGTCGAACACGTCCTGTCCGACCTCGAACTTCGCGGGACCGATCGCGGGGCCCATCCATGCGGTGATCTCCCTTGCCCCGCGCGCGCGCATCTCAGCGATCGTCGCGCCAAGCACGCCGCCGGAAAGACTGCGCCAGCCCGCATGCGCCGCGCCGACCACCTTGCCGTCGAGGTCCGCGAACAGCACCGGCAGGCAGTCCGCAGTGAGGATCGCGCACACCACGCCCGACGCATCGGACACGCTGGCATCGCCCACGCGCACCGGCTGGTCCGGCCCGACCGTGGCCGCGTCGACCACGTCGATGCCATGCACCTGCGAGATCCACGCGGGACGGCCCGGCAGCAGCGTGCGCAGCGCGTCGCGATTGGCCTGCGCGGCTTGCGGATCGTCGCCGCAATGCAGGCCGAGGTTGAAGCCGCCGCCACCAGTGCCATCGTCGTACGCCCCGGTGCTGGCGCCGCCGCGGCGCGTGGTCGCCAGCGCACCTACCGACGACGGCAAGTCCGGCCACGCCGGATGAATGATCGAGGATGCGTCCATCAAACCGCTTCGGGCTGCTCGATGCCGGCGCTCTCCAGCAGCTCGGCGAAATCGGCCGCCAGCGGGATCACCCACTCGCAGTGCTCGCCGGTGGACGGATGCGTGAGGCCGAGACGGCGCGCATGCAGCGCCTGGCGGTGAAAGGCCGGCGCCAGGTGCGTCTTGCCGTACACCGCATCGCCGACCAGGCCGAAGCCGATCGACTGCATGTGCACGCGGATCTGGTGCGTGCGGCCAGTCTCGAGGCGGCACTGGACCAGGCTCACCGGGCGGCGATCCAGCGCGCCGCTGGCGAGGCGTTCGTAATGGGTGATCGCCGGCTTGGCATTCAGGCTGGTGGAAACGGCCATCTTCACGCGCTCGCGCGGATGGCGGCCCATCGGCGAATCGATGGTGGCCGACAGGTGCGGCGTGCCCCACACCAGCGCCAGGTATTCGCGCTTGACGGTGCGCGCCTGCAGCTGGCGCACCAGGTCGGTCTGCGCGGCGAGCGTCTTCCCGACCACCATCAGGCCGCTGGTGTCCTTGTCGAGGCGGTGCACGATGCCGGCGCGCGGCACGTTGGCCAGCTGCGGCCAGCGGTGCAGCAGGCCGTTGAGCATGGTGCCGGACCAGTTGCCCGCGCCCGGGTGCACCACCAGCCCGGCGGGCTTGTTGATGACCAGGATGTCGTCGTCCTCGTGCACGATGTCCAGCTCGATCGGCTCCGGCGTGTAGGCCGTATCCTCGGGCGCGGCCTGCGGCTCGATGGTCACCGTTTCGTCGCCGTACGCGGTATCCTTGCCGCGCGCCGGCTTGCCATCCACCTTGACGTGGCCGCCCTCGAACCACAGCTGGATGCGGCTGCGCGAGAATTGCGGCACCATGGAGGCGACGACCTTGTCCAGGCGCTGCCCGCACACGGCCGGCGAAAGCTCAAGCGTGATCGGCGACAGGTCGGTGCCTGCCGGGGCAAAATCGGTAACGATCTCATCGTCGAAATCGGGGTCGATGGGTAAATCCGCCGAATTCGGCGCTACATTTGATATCACGTGAGTCTCACTCGGCTATAATCAGCCGTTCCTTGTATCGGTAATTCTTATGCAAAACGTTATGCGAAAAAAACTGTCGGTGTTGGTTGCGACGTGCGCCCTGCTGAGCCTGTCGGCTTGCAGCATATTCGGAGATAAGGCCGACGAGACCAAAAACTGGTCCGCATCGAAATTATACGATGAGGCGCGGGGTGAAATGGATGGCGGACATTATGACGCCGCCATCAAGCTGTTCGAGAAGCTGGAAACCAACTACCCGTTCGGCACCTACGCCACCCAGGCGCAGATGGAGATTGCATACGCCCACTACAAGGCGCAGGACCAGGCCGAGGCGCTGGCTTCGGTGGAACGCTTCATCAAGCTGCACCCGAACCATCCGCAAGTCGATTATATGTATTACCTGCGCGGCCTGATCAATTTCAACGACCAGCTGGGCTTCCTGACCTTTATCTATTCGCAGGACCCGACCGAGCGCGACCCGAAGGCGACGCGCGAGGCGTTCGCGGCATTCAAGGCACTGGTCGACAAGTTCCCGAACAGTAAGTACGCACCGGACTCGCTGGCGCGCATGAAGTACCTGGTCAATGCGATGGCTTCGTATGAAGTGCACGTGGCGAGCTACTACTACCGCCGTGGCGCCTACCTGGCCGCGCTCAATCGTGCGCAGGATGCAGTCGCCAACTACAGCGACGCACCGGCGCGCGAGGAAGCGCTGTACATCATGATCCAATCCTACGACAAACTGGGCATGCCCGAACTGCGCGACGATACCCAGCGCGTGTTCGTCAAGAACTATCCGAACAGCGCGTTCACCAATCCGAATGCGGCGGGTGGCAAGCCGTGGTGGAAGTTCTGGTCGAAGGCGGAGCCGATGCCGTCGCCGAAAGATGCTGTGATGAAGTAAAAGCAGCAGGTCTGCTTGCAAAATGGGGATCCCGCCCGCGCGGGAACCCCATTTTGCTTGAGTGGCCCGAAACTTAAGCTTCGACCTTCCGCCGAAACACCCACTCCCGCTCAGTCGACACAGACGGCTCAAACGCATACCCATCCACGTCAAACTTCTTGAGCGCCTTCGGATCCCGAATCCCCTTCACCGCCGCGTAACGCGCCATCATCCCCCGCGCGCGCTTGGCGAAGAAGGAGATGATCTTGTACTTCCCATTCTTCCAGTCCTCGAATACGGGCGTAATCACCGGCACGTCGAGCAGCTTCGGCTTGACCACCCTGAAGTACTCTTCCGACGCCAAATTGACCAGCGCCTTGTCCCCGTTCTCGGCAATCAGCTCGTTCAGCTTGCGCGTCACCAGCTCGCCCCAGAAGGTGTACAGGTCCTTGCCGCGCGGGTTCGCCAGGCGCGTGCCCATCTCCAGCCGGTAGGGATGCATCTGGTCCAGCGGCCGCAGCACGCCATACAGCCCGGACAGGATGCGCACATGCGACTGCACCCAGTCGAGCTGCTTCTTGGTGAATTTGCGCGCCTCCAGCCCCGTGTAGACGTCGCCATCGAAGGACATCACCGCCTGGCGCTCCTGCGAATGGTCGGCGCTCCAGCTCGCGTAGCGCGCTACGTTGAGGACCGACAGCGCGTCGGAAATGTCCATCAGCTCGCCGACCCGCGCGGGTGAGTACTCGCGCAGCACCTCGATCAGCTGGGCGGAATGGTCGATGAAATCGGGCGTGGTGTGCAGCTTGGTGGTCGGCGGAGTGTCGAGATCCAGCGATTTGGCAGGCGAAAGAACGATCAACATAGCAAGTGAAGCAGTCCAACAAGTAAAATTGCCGACATGATACCCGCTCCAGCCCAACGCATCGTCATCGACACCAATGTTTGCCTCGACCTGTTCGTATTTCATGATCCGCGCTGGTCGCTCCTGCTCGCGGGACTCGAAGACGGAACCCTCGAAGCCGTCGCACGCGCCGACTGCCGCGACGAGTACCTGGCCGTGCTGCGCTACCCGCACCTGCCGCTGGACGACGACTCGCGCCCCAAGGCCGCCGCGCGTTTCGACGCACTGATCAAGGTAGTCGCGCCGGATTCGAGGGCAGTCCGCCTGCCCGTGTGCACGGACCGCGACGACCAGAAGTTCCTGGAGATCGCGCGCGACGCCGGCGCCGAGGTGCTGGTCACCAAGGACAAGGCCCTGCTCAAGCTGGCGCGGCGCGCGGCGCGCGAAGGCCTGTTTCGTATCCTGACTCCGGAAGCATGGGTGCAGGCGCTGGAGGTCCAGGCCGCGGCAGGCTCGCCACCCTCTTGCTAGAATGGTCGACTCGACACTGAGACACGCATCATGACTACCCCAGCACTGCAAACCCGCCTGCCCGCTGTCGGCACGACCGTCTTCACGCTGATGTCGGCGCTGGCCAACGAACACGGCGCCGTCAACCTCGGCCAGGGTTTTCCCGATTTCGGCTGCGATCCGCGCCTGCTCGACCACGTCAACGACGCCATGCGCGCCGGGCACAATCAATATCCGCCGATGACCGGCGCCGCACCGCTGCGCAATGCGATCGCGGACAAGATCGCCGCGCTGTACGGGCACCGTTACGATGTGGCGTCCGAGATTACGGTTACGGCCGGCGCCACGCAGGCGCTGACCACCGCCGTGCTGTGCTGCGTGCATCCGGGCGACGAAGTGATCGTCATCGAACCGGCGTATGACAGCTACCTGCCGGCCATCGAGCTGGCGGGCGGCGTCGCGGTCACTGTGGCGATGCGCTTCGGCGAGGATGGCTACCACGTGCCTTGGGACGCGGTGGCGGCCGCGGTCACGCCGCGCACGCGCCTGATCATCGTGAACACGCCGCACAATCCGACCGGCTCGATCCTGCAGGCGGCTGACCTGGAAGCGCTGGCAGCCATCGTCGACGGCACGGAGATCCTGATCCTGTCCGACGAAGTGTACGAACACATGGTCTACGACGGCCAGCGCCACGAATCGGTGAGCCGGCATCCGGTGCTGGCGGAGCGCGCGTTTGTCGTGTCCAGCTTCGGCAAGACCTACCACGTGACCGGATGGAAGATCGGCTACGTCGCCGCACCTGCGGCCATGACGAGTGAATTCCGCAAGGTCCACCAGTACAATGTGTTCAGCGTGAACACGCCGATGCAGCACGCGATTGCGGCCTATATGGACGATCCGCAGCCGTACCGCGGGCTGCCGGCGTTCTACCAGCGCAAGCGCGACCTGTTCCGCGAAGGGCTGGCGGGCACGCGCTTCACGCTGCTGCCGGCGGACGGGACCTACTTCCAGTGCGTGCGCTATGACGCCATTTCGTCGATGAAGGAGACCGACTTTGCAAAGTGGCTGACGGCGGAGGTGAAGGTGGCGGCGATTCCGGTCAGCGCTTTCTACCGCGATGCGAATGAATCCGGTGTGGTGAGGTTCTGCTTTGCGAAGCAGGATGAGACGCTGCTGACGGCGCTTGAACGGCTGCAAAGAATATAACTTCCGTCGTTCCCGCGCAGGCGGGAACCCATAGACCGCGTGCCCATAGGCTCAACATGGGTTCCCGCCTGCGCGGGAACGACGCTGCTATTTGGATTAGTGCACCAGCTGCTGGATTTTGCTGTCAACGAAGGCCAGTAAATCGGCCGACAGGTTGCCACTGTTCTTCGCCTTGCGGAAGGCATCGAGCGCCTCGGTGTCGCGCTTTTCGGCTTGCAGCGAAATCCCCAGCCCCATCAGCCAAACTCCGTTCTGCGCGCCGCGCAGCGCCGCCTGATACTGCTCCACCGCTTCGCGATGCCGCTGCTGGCGTTGCAGCGCACCGGCCAGGAATGCGTGGTATTCGCTGTTGGCGCCCACATAGGGCAAGGTGCGCGTCAAAGTTTCGATGCCGCTGCCGCCATGCTCGATCTGCAAGCGCGCCAGCAGCATCGCCATCGACGGCTGGCGCGGGTCCAGCGTCAGGCCGGTCTGCAGCAGGCCGATCGCCTCTTCGCTGCGCTTGTTGTCGATCAGGACGCGCACCAGTGTCTGGCGCGCGGCGTCGTGGCGCGGGTTGGCTTGCAGCGCCTGTTCGAGTGCGCCGATACCGTCGGCCAGATAGCCTTCCTGGATATTTGCCAGGCCGCGCCGGTAGGCCGATTCCGCCTTCTGCGCCGACGTCACTTCCTTGCCCTGCTCGGGCGCAGTGTCCGCCGGCGCCGTCTTCGGCTCGGCCTTGGTATTCGCTTTCACGGCATCGCGCTTGTGTTCCGCAGTGACCTTTTGGCGCTCATGCTTCTTTTCTGGCGCCGGCGCCGGCGCGGGAGTAGCCACGACTGCAGGCTCCGCAAGCGCTATCGGAGCCGCCGGTGGAGGCGGCGCGGCCTTCGGCGGAGCCGGGATGATGACCACCTTGGCGGGGACCGGCGCGACCGCAACCGGCTGGTGCGCCTTCTGCCAGTAGCGCCACCCGAACGCGGCGCCTGCCGCGAGCACCGCCACGCCGAGCGCCGCGCCGGCCACCACAAATGGCGACAGACCGCGCTCACCGAAGGACTCGGGCTTGGTGTACATGTGCGAAGCCTCGACCGAGCCATTCTGGCGCGCGTCGAGGTCCTGCAGCATTTTATTAATGACACTCATCGCACCAGCGCCAGTGTGACGCCGGCGGCCGATGCCGCAAGCACGCAGGCGCCGACCAGCCACGGCCAGGCCGGACGGCGGCGCATCGCCACGGTGTCGCGCGCGGCGGCAGTCACGTGTTCCTTGCCGACCTGCTGCTTGCCTTCGCCGTAGCACAGCATCAGCGACTTGTGGGCCATGATGTTGACGAGGCGCGGAAAACCGCCGCTCGCCGCGAACAGCCTGCTCACTGCGCCTTTCGAAAACAGCCGCGCGCCGCCGAACCCCGCCACGCGCAAGCGGTGCGCCATATAGTAATCGAGCTCGTCCTTGCTGAGCGGCCCGAGATGATAGTGGAAGGTGATGCGCTGCGCCAGCTGGCGGATTGAATCGATCGCCAGGTTATGGTCCAGTTCCGGCTGGCCGAACAGGACGATCTGCAGCAGCTTGCGCTTCTCGGTTTCGAGGTTGGTCAGGAGGCGCAGGGCTTCCAGGCTCTCCACCGGAATCGCCTGCGCCTCGTCCAGGCACAGCACCACGCGCTTGCCCTGTGAAGCCAGGTCCACCAAACGCTGGGTGATCGACTTGAGCATGTGGTGCTGGTCGACGTCCTTCTCCAGCACCAGCTCCAGCTCATCGGCCAGCGCGAGCATCAGCGTGCGCGGCTCGAGATAGGGGTTGGGAATGTAGGCGCTGACGAATTCGTCGCCCAGCATGTCCATGAACTTGCGGCACAGGAGCGTCTTGCCGGTGCCGACTTCGCCCGTGATCTTGATGAAGCCTTCGCCATTGCGCACCGCGACCAGCAGCGTGTTCAGGGCCTCCTGCGAACGCGGGCTGCTGAAGAAGTAGCTGGTATCGGGCGTGATGCCGAACGGGAGTTCGCGCAGGCCGAAATGGTCGGTGTACATCAGTTGCGCCCCTGGCCGTTGGGTGCCAGCTGCTCGATGCGGCGGCTGGTGTCGAGCAGGTTCTGGTTCCATTCGGCGCCGCCCTCGACGATGGTCGGCTTGATCAACACCACCAGCTCACGCTTCTGGTTGACCTTGTTCTTCGACTTGAACAGATTGCCCACCACCGGAATCGAACCGGCCACCGGCACCTGCGACTGGTCATCCGTGGAGGACTGGCGCATCAGGCCACCGATCGCGATCACCTGCCCGTTCTGGCCGCGCACCATGCTGTCGATTTCGGAGGTCGACGACGACGGCAGCGGCAGCGTGAGGCTGCCCGCGGTGCCGAGGTTGATCGCCTTGCTCACGGTCGTCACCTGGCTGACCGATGGATGCACGTGCAGCAGGATGTTCCCGCTAGCGTCGATCTGAGGCGTCACGTCCAGCACCACGCCGGAGAAGAAAGGCTCCAGCTGCACGCTCGGGCTGGTGGTATTGCCGCTGTTGGTCAGGTTGGTGGTGGTGCTCACCCCGGTCACGTAGAACTCGTCGGTGCCGATCTTGAGCACGGCCTTCTCGTTGTTCATCGCGGCCACCCGCGGACTGGAGAGCACGTGCACGCTGCCCTGCGATTCGAGGAAGGAGATCAGCGCGGCGAAGTTACTGGTCTGGAAAGCGAAACCGAGCAGCGAGCCGGCGGTGTTGGCCGCGTTCGACAGCGAAAAACCGGTGGTGGCGGTCAGGCCGTCGGCGCTGATCGGCACCGGCTGGCCACCATCGAAGGGCAAGGGCTGCAGGCCCGCGCCGGGGCTGACAAAGCCGGTCGACACGCGGTTCGAATGCTTGCTGTTGAAGGACGCGAAGGAGGCCCAGTTCACGCCGCTCTGGAACTGGTCGTTGAGCTGCACTTCGAGGATCTTCGCTTCCAGGATCACCTGGCGGTCGACCGACAACTGGGTCGCCTTCAGATAGGTGTCGACATTGCGCAGTTCCTCCGGCATGGCGCGGATCACCACCACGCCCGACTGCGGGCTGACCACCACGCTGCGGCCGCCTTCCTTCGAACCGACGATGGCCTCCAGCGATTCCTTCAGCTCCTTCCAGAAGTCGCTGGTGGAATTCGTCATGACGTCGGCACTGTTGCCGAACATCTGGCCGTTCGTCCCGTTCGGATTATTCGGGTTGCCCTGGTTGCCCTGGTTGCCCTGGTTGCCGCCGTTCTGGCCGTTGTTGAACTGGTTGCCGCCCTGGTTGCCGTACTGGCCGTTCTGGTTGTTCCCGTTCGAGATGGTGGTCGAAGTCACGCGCAAATTCGACTGGCCGCGGCGGCTGCCCAGCAGGTAATTCACCTGGAACATCCGGGTCTGCATCGAGGGCGGACGGATCGAGATGCGGTTGCCTTCGATCTTGTAGTCATAGCCGTACATCTCGCGCATGGCGTCGAGCGCCTCGACGATGGTCACGTCCTTGAGATTGGCGCTGATGTTGCCGGTGACGTCGGGGTGCACCAGCATGTTGTAGTGGGTGCCCGCGACCAGCGCATGGAAGAAGCGCTGCGCCGGCACATTGTTGAAAGCGACGTTGAAGCGCTCTTCCATCGGCGCGCGCGCTTTCGGCAGTTCCTTGGCGAGAGTCGAGGCGGCGGGCAGCAGCGCATCGCTGACCGCCGCGTCCACCGGTGCGGGAGCGACCGGTTGCGCGGCCGCCTGCGCGACTTCGGCCTTGATGGTGTCGTAGGTGGTGTTCTTTGGCGCACTCTGGCAGCCGGCGAGCACCAGCAGCACCGCGGCCAGCATCCCTCTTGTGGTCATTTGTCTTGGCATGCCTGCTCTCGTTATTCTCGTTATTTTATCCGGGTGACCGGCTTGACCGTCCCGGCTGCGTCTTCGATCGACGACAAGCGCAGCACTTGCCGATCCTTGCCGCGCACCAGTTCAACTTCCTGCGGCGTAATGCGGGCCACACGCGCGCCTTTGAAGGACTCGCCCAATCGCACGGTCTCGCCATCGATCACCGCGACGTGGCGGCCGCCGGGCCGGCGCGAGATCAGCACCGACTGCAGCTGCGGTCCGCTGCTCGCCTCGTCGCCATCGCCGTTTGCCTGCACAGCGGCCGGGCGCGTCGGGTCCTGCAAGGCTTGCGCGTGGGCGCATGCCTGCGCGAGGAACAGGACGGTGGCAAGCGCCATGCAGCGCGGGATGGTCAGAGTTTCAGCCATTTCGGATCGAGGCTCAGGGTGTACATCGTCAGGGTCAGGCGCGAGGTCGGGTAGTCCTCGACTTCGAGTTTCGCGCCGCCCCAGAACAGCTGCGTCGGCATGCCTTCGAGTGCGGTCATGTAATCGATCATGTCGAGGTAGTTGCCGCGCACCGTGATCTCGACGCCATGGCGGTACAACAGGCTGCCCGGCTTGGGGACGATCGCCGGCGCAGCGGCGGCCACGGGTGCAGGTGCAGGTGCGGCAGCCGGTGCGGGTACGGGCGCCGCTGCCGGGGGCGGAACGCCATTCGCCGCCACCGCCGCTGCCGCCTTCAGGCTTTTATGCTGCGCATCGAGGGCTGCGTTGATGGAGGCCAGCTTGGCCTGGGTCTCGTCCTTCGGCGCCGTCTTCGGGTCGGGCTGCTTGCTTGCCGCCTGCGCCTCGGTCGGAGGCGGTTCGTTCAGCGAGGTCACCGCCAGGGTCCGCATCGACACCAGCTTCAGCCGGCCATTCGCGCGCAGGATGGTGTCGATCAAGGGGCCCATGCGCTCCGGCGCGACCAGGCCCTTCTGCATCGCGCGCAGGTTCTCGCTCAGTTGCGCCGACTCGGCGTTGACGGCCTTGAGACGGTCGCGCACGGCGGCGTCGGGATCGTTCTGGTATTGCTTGATCTTCTGCGCGATCTCGGTGTCCATGCCGGCCAGGTTGTTCTGCTGCTGGCTGATCTTCGCGCGCAATTCGGCCTGCCGGTTCAGCAGCGGGCCCAGGCCGCCGATCCAGGCAGCGAACACGATGAACGCGGCCAGCGCCGCGAACACCAGCATCCGCTCACGCATCGACAAGGCGTCGATGCGGGCGCCGAGCGCACGCAAACGCTTCATCACGATTGCGCTCCTTCCGACTTGGACTGCAGGCTGAATTCGACGAAACCGGCGGCGGCTGGCTTGGAATTCTTCGCCGCTTCCTTGGCGTCCGCGGGTGCGGCCGATGCCGACTGCATCTGGCCCGGCTCGGTGATCTGCAGGCTGCCAAATGCCTTGCCCTGCATGATCTTCTCTTGTGTCAGACGGCTGAGGAAACCGGGCAGCAGCGACGGGTCCGTGGCCTTGCCGCGCACGCCGATGTCGCAGCCGGCGCCGGTGATGGCGAGGCCGGTCAACCACAGGCCGTCCACGTGCTGGCGCGCCAGCGCCTTGAAGTATTCGGAATAACCTGTGGCGTTACCCAGGTCGCCACGGTCGATGACGTCGGATATGCGCTTGAGGGACGCCAGCTGCGCTTCGGCGTCGGCGGCCTCGGCCTCCAGCTCCGGGCTCTTGCCACGCGGGCCGAATTCGACTGCCACCATGGCCAGCTGCGCCTTCTTCTTGGCGACGCGTGCCGCGCCGGCGTCCGCCTGTTTCTGCAGATCGGCGACCGAGCGTTGGGCGTACACCGTCATGCCGAGCACGCCGACCACGAGCAGCACCAGCGCCTGCGACAGCGCGAATGCGCCGAAGAGCTTCTTCTTCTGTTCGAAATCGGGATTGTAGAGATTGATCTGCTGGCTCACTGCGCCCTCTCCTCGGTGCGCAGGGCGGCGCCGAGCGGCAGCAGGAACTTCTGCTGGATCGAGTTCTTCTGCAATTCCGGCGTCTGGCTGAAGTCGAACAGGGTGGCGAGGTCGAGCACGTCGACCGGCATGTACAAGTTACTGGACAAGTAATTGGCCAAGTCCGGGGCTTCGCTCGGCCCCACGACGAGACGCGAAACGCTGACGAAGGAAAACTGGCGTTCGAAATTGTCGAGCGAGCGCTGCAGTTCGAGCGTGATGCGGTCGAAGGCCTGGTGGCGGCGTTCGTCGTCCGCGTCGGCCAGGCTGGCGAGCGAGATGTCGATGCGGCGCGACAGGTAGAGTTCGGCGCCATAGGTCACGGTGAGCAGGCCGCCATCGTCGCCCAGCGTCAGCATCGCCAGGCCCCTGCCCTCGGGCTCCAGCATGGCGGCAATATTTCGCTGCGCCATTTCGGGGATGTCGATTACCGACAGGCCAACCTTGGCTTCGCCGAACAGCTTCTGGCGTGCCGCGACCACGGCGTTGCGGGCCGCCACCACGAACATGGTGCGCTGCGGGCGCACCGCGGCGTTCGGGTCGGCGGAAATGTCGAGCACGTCGATGGTGGCGTCGTTGACCGGGAAGTCGAGCAAGTCCTTCAGGCGCCAACGCACGGCCGTCTTCATTTCGTCGGCGGGCACGTTGGGCGCGTCGACCGCGAGCAGCTGGTACTCGCCGGCGCCCAGCAGGGTCGTGATGCGGAAGGCGTTGGCCCGCAGTTCCTTGCCGGCGCGGTCGAGCGCCTGCGCATCCGGGAAACCCGCGAAGAACTGGGCGCGCTGGACCACAGGACGTGCACCGCCGCGCGCGATGCTGGCAGCCGCAATGCCGTCCCGCACGATCGCGAGACTCAGCCAGCTGTCCTGTTTATTTGCCCTATTGAAAAAGCCCATCCGAATTCTTTGCCGCCCGTTCAGCAATCCGCTCTAGATGGTTGATTATATTCAAGTCTTAGAACAAACCATCGGGAAATTTTGGTTTCCGCAGCAAAATAGTCATCTTTAATTTCCGCAGGGAAAAAAAGCCGTTGTTAGTACACCTCACGGATGTAGATCAAGGGACTACGGTAGACGCCGAAGGTTGCCTGGCCGATGGTGACCGGCAGCCAGGCGGGCGCGCCGGTTACAGTGACTTGGGCGCTGCCAAAATTGCCCGAGCCGGGGGCCGCCAACCACAGCGTGCCGTGCCCGCCGCTCAAGAGGCCGCCACCGGACAAGAACAGTACGTTCTTGCAGACGCCACCGCTGGCCAGCATTTTTTGACAATTGCTGTAGGTCGCGCTGGCGCCGATCGAGCTGGCGCCGTCGTTGACGTTGTTGTCCCATGAGCTGCCGGTCCAGTATTGCGCGTAGATGTTGAGCGGCAGCTTCAGCAGTTCCGAGCCGTTGCCGTTGCTGACCATCAGGCGGCCCTGCACGAGGCGTACACCACCTTCCACTGAGACCTGGCTTGTGCCACGGTTCGAGCTGACGACATCACCGCCGGTAGCACCCAGCCGCGCGAACGGCGCTTCCGCGCGCAGGTAAGCGGAAAGTGGCGCATCCCAGCTTATTGTCTGCGGGTGCGGCGTTCCTGTTTGATATGGATTCGGCAGAGTTGCGGATATCGTCGACGACAGCGCGGTCGAACTCAAACTCGACGGAGAGAGCACGACGGCTGACAGCACGCTACTGTCCCGCCCGGGACCGGAGGCGACCGTCAGCGAAATCGCTGGGAAGGAGCTGATTTTCGCGATATTCGCAGAAAGGTCGGTGCCCTTCATGCTGCGCAACTTCACTGCCCCCGTGAATGGCCCCCGTGAATACGCCGCCTTGTTGATCACCGCTTTTTCGCCAGTCGGGAGATCAGTCGTTGGGCACAGCATGCGGGCCATGCAGGGGAGATTGCTGTCGGTCGTCGTTTCAAAATAGCCGGGATAGAAGTTGCCCACCACCTGGGTCGTCGTCGTCACCGCGTTGCCGAAGTAGGTTCCCGCGCCGTAGGTGTTGTCGTTGCCGGCGATAGTCGCCGTCAGCGTGACCGTGCCGAGATCATCGTAGGTAACTGACATCGGCCACACACCGTTCGTAATGGACCCGAGCGCCGTCGTGACCGTTCCCACAGCGATATTGGACGGCTGGCCAACGGCGACGCCGACCGGACCGTAGGTGCCGGATTCATGGCCGAAATTCTTGGCGTAGGTGCCATCTGCCATCTGCACCTGGATGTTCGCGGTGAATGTCTCCCCAGCTCGTGCGAAGAAACTGCCGCTAGCGCCGGTGTTCACTCCGCCACTCGAATTGACAACAGATGTGAATACGACCTTTTGCGGCACCGACGTGAACTGCACGGAGGCCGTGTTCGTCCCGTCGGTCAGGTTCAGGCGCACGATGCCGACGTCGTTGTAGATGAACGCCGGCACCGAGCCGTCCAGCATCTTGCCGGATGCTTCGCCGGCCGGGAAAAGGATCGAGGCCGCAGCCGACCATCCGCCCACGCTGCACAGCGGCAGCGTCTTGCCCGCGAAGCTCGCGCTCACGCCCTGGTCGCTGCCCGGGTTGACACAGCTAAGCGAAAACTGCATCGACGCAGCGACGTCCTTGTTCTTATTGTTGCTGGGCACAGTCGCAACGCCATTGGAGACGTAGGTGATATACAGCCCGAGCGTGGTTGACGCTGCCGTGTACGGTCCGGTGTACACCGTACACTGGGATGACGCCGTGCCGACCTGGTAGCCCGGCACGCAGCGCGCGGTGGTGAACACCCAGCCATTTGCCTTGGTGCTGTTGTCGGCGGACGTATCGCTGGCGCTATTGTTGGTTTGCACGTTGTCAAAGACGACGCCTGCCACGGAAGCGGTGTTGGTGAAGCTTGTGTACAAGCCGGACGTATCGACCTTGGCGCTGATCGATATCGCCGGCAAGACCGCGCCCTTTGCCACGGGACCGGCCGTGCTGCATGTGGCAGTCGCGCTGCCGGGCGTGAACGAGCAGGACCAGCCTGTGCCGCTGACCGTGCTGTAGGTCATGCCGGCCGGCAGCGTGTTCGACACCGTCACGGGGCCAGTCTCCGAATTCGGGCCGTTGTTGGTAACGACCAGCGAATAGCCGACGATGGCTCCCGCTGTCGGCGTGCCGGTACGCGTCATCGTCAACGCCAGGTCGACGGTGGGCACGTTCGGCACGGCCACGATTTCCGCGTTCAGCCACACCAGGTCCTGGCCCGACGAATAGGTGGTCGTCGCCGTCGTGTCGCCAGCCTTGATGATCGGCGAGCCGATGGTGTAGGCGTCGAAGTCGATGCCGTAGGAAGCGGTGTCGCCGTTGATATTGCTCTGCGAATTGAACTGGTTGCCGGGAGGGTTCATCGCATCCGTCAGCGCGGTGCCGTTGAACGTGAGGTTCTCGCCTTGCGCGGTCAGCGACTGGTCACCCTCCCAGGTGATGTGGCCGATGCGGCCGGTGACGCTGGCAGTCAGCGGACTCGGCACCTGGAAGTTGCTGAGGTTCAGGGTCAGCGAGCTGTAGCGTGTAGACTGGAAGCCTTCATACAGGTTCATCACGCGAAATGGCTGCGTCGGGTCGGAATAGACCACCAGTAGCGAGAAGCCGCCGAGCACGCCTTGCGCCGAGCAGTAAACGCCGCCGTTATCAATCGTCAGGCCGCCAAAGGAATAAGTGCCGTTGCCTTTCGCCTTGACCACTGAAGTCACGTCAGCCACGCCGGCAAAATAACTGGTGATGGTGCCGGAGTTATTGTAGGTCCCCGTATATTTCCGTAATGCGTTGACATTCCTGCCTTCGAAAGACACGGTGTAATCCGGGCTGGATCCCGACCCCGCCCAATACAGGTAGGCCGCGAGCACCGTTGCGCCGCTCGGGATGGTCGCAAGCGGCTTGGTCAGGGTCTGGTTCTTCTTGACCACCGAGCAGAAGTCGGTGGCGCTGTTGCGCATCGTCGCTTCCGTGCCGGTGAAGTTGACGTTGCCGGCCCAACTGGTCTGCAGGGCGATCGGTGTGTCGGCGCGAGCGGCAGGCAGGACCATCGCCACAGCAAATGCCGCGATCGTTGCAAGCAGGCGCCGCATCATAATTCCACCTCGATCTGGCGCGCGACGTAATCACGGGCAGTGGTACCGCTGTTGGGGCAGGTATTGGTGCTGGCGTCCGGGATATTGCATGCCGAGGCGCTGATCACATAGCGCTGCAGCGGGTCGTCCGAGCCGCCCCCGATTGGGGTGCAGGTCACCGTGACCGTGAAGCTGGACAGCGTCGTGTTCGTCGTTTGCGGCATCGCGAAGGTACTGGCTGCACAGTTTTTCTTTTGCAGCTGCTGGAACACGCCCCACTCCACGCCGGCACGCGCGGCCTGGTAGGCGCGCGCGCCCAGTTCGTCCAGGCTGGAACTCGCTTGCTGAGTGGTGAACGAGGTCAGCATCGCCACGCCGAGGGCCGACAGCACGACCAGCAAGAAGATCGCTGTGACCAGGCCCATGCCGGCATTGCGAATGGCGCGTTGAACGATCCGGAGGTTCGACTTCATGGCGTGTTGTCCACGTGGACCTGGTGGACCAGGGTGACGGCCGGATCGCTGGTGTTACGAGCCAGCAGTCCCAAGGACATGATCACAAGGCCGCTGCGGTGCGTGCTGTTCAGGTCCGAATAGTTGAACAGCCCATTGCAATGATCGAGGCGATCCGCGACGACCGCGCTGCTGCCGTTGCCGACAGAATCGCTCATCGTTGACCTGATGTCGTAATCGGCAAGGCGCGTCAATGTCAGCACGCCGTTGACGGAACCGCAGGTGTAGGTCACCGGGCCCTTCACCACCTGGAAGCGCTGGTTTGGCGAGGGCATTGGAGTCGATTGCGCGGCGAAGGGGTTGGACGCCAGTGCGATTGACTGGACTGTGCCGGAAGCCAAAGTGACCCCGGAGACAAGAGCGATGTTCTTGCCCACGCCTGCGACATTGAACTGGTACGCGTCCGTGATCGGAAAGCCGGGGCCGAGATTGTAGACGACGATATAGTTGCCAGCTTGCACCCGGCTCGACAGGCTTGGCATCGCGCCCACGACAGAAAACTGGGTGCTGGCAGCATTGACGAAGTCGAGCGCAAAAGTCGAAGAGCCGTCAGCCACGCCGTCTTCGGCAGCGAGATAGCGGCCGCCGGCACGAGTCAGCAGGAATTCGATGGAGTGGCCATCATTGGAGACGCGAATACTGTTGGGTAAAGCCCGGCGCAGGTCGCGCGCGATGCGGCGCAGCGCGAGGTCGGCGGTGTCGGTCAACTCGGCGCGGCCGACAGCGTCCACGTAGCCACGTACCGGAGCGCGAATGAATACTGCCACCGCGGCGGACAAGATGCCGATGATGACGATGACGACGATCGCCTCGACCAGTGTGAAGCCGCGCTGTGCGGTTTTTCGCATCTTGCTATTCATTGGACCTGAGGCGCATAGCGCGTGCGATAGCCGTCCAGCGTCACCGACTGGCCGGCGTCGTAGGTGACGGTGACGACGAGATGCAGCACCTGCGGATCGGCTGTCGTGCCGCTGGCAATGCCGTTCAGGTTTGCCGGCTCGACGAGAAGGCTGGCCGAATAGCCGCTCAATCCAAGCGCGTTGCCGGCCGCGTCAACGAGCACTCCGCCGCTGTCGAAGGGATGGCCGCTCGAGACCGCATAGTCGTTCACATTGTCATAGGGCCGCGAGTCGCTTGCTTCAGGCCCCCAGGTTTCGGGCGTGCTGCAAGCCGAGACACTGCCGGCCGTATCGGAGTTGGCCGAATTCGGCTCGCAGTAGGTGAACTGGGCCAGTTCCACTTCTTCGAGCAGGCCCTCGGCGATCATCAATGCCTGCTTGCGGCGCAGCGGATCGGCCGAATGCCGCGTCGTAAAGGTCAGGACGGAAAGCACACCCGCCACCGCGACACTGACGATCACGATGAACAACACCAGTTCGATCAGGGTGACGCCGCGCTGGCGCCGCTGGCTAGTGCACATAACCAGTTTCCGGCTCCACGGTGATCAGATTCGATGCGCTGCCCTCTGTGATTGTGAGGGTGGCCACCGCGCCCATCACGGCACCGCCGGCGGATGGGCGGCCGAGCGCATCGAACGTGATGGATGCAACGGTGGCGCTGTAGTTGACTGCGGTCGGGCGGCTAATGCAGTACCAGGTCGAGGAAGTGCAATAGCTGCCGGTACCCACCGAAAACGGCGCGGCCACTTGTTGTCCCGCTGGGCAAGGCGAGATATTGGCGAAACAGAGGTTGATGCCGGCGGCATCGAGAAACGCGGTGACAGGCCGGTTTTGCGCGATCGCCTCTTTCTGGGCGAAACGCAGGGCCGCCGCAGCCCGGCTGGAAAAGGCGGCGGCATCGAATGTGCCCTTGTCAAAAAAACGCGCGGCGCCCAGGGCGCCGAGGATACCGATCAGGATCAGGACGACGATCAATTCGACCATCGTGAATCCTCGGCATGAGGGGACTGGCCGGAAAGGAGCGGACACGACCGTCATACGAACAACAATCGCAATCGTGCACCGCTCACACCCGCCAACTTAGCAACCAGATGTGGTCGGCGCGTCGGCAGTACCGGTAGCAGCGTTGTAGACCACCGAGCAGCTGGCCGGCGTCGGGGCACCAGTCACCTTGAACGTGGCCGTATGTGCGGTCGTGTCAGTGCTGGTGTCGAAACCAGTGACGCCTGCGGCAGCGGCGATAGTCGATTCGTCAGGGAAACCGCCAGCCAGGGTAACGGTTACGCCGTCCATCGTGATGTTGCCAGTAGTCACACCTTTCACCAGACCTTGCGCGTGCGCAAGCGATGCGGCGGAGTTGATTGCGCCGCGAGCGCCGCTCAGCGATGCAATGCGAGCATCCTTGCTCACGTCAACAAATTTAGGCAGGGCCGTAGCGGCTAGGATGCCCAAGATTGCAATAACAACGATCAGCTCGATCAGCGTGAAGCCGCCCTGCGCAGCGCCCTTAATGTTTTTGGTCATCTAATTCTCCGAACTCTTTGTTTAATTGGCTTTTGCGGACATTCCCGCGGTACTTCAGTTAGTGGCCGCGCCATCGCCTATTTGTTCGATGACTAAACCGTTGGGGACCTCTGCGGGTCCGATCTTTACTCCCGGCAACCGGGCTTGAGCGAATTCTACCTTGAACTTTAGAAAGTTTGATGCCTCGGAAGCAAAACTTCTATGACTCTTGAGTAAATAAACAAGGGATCTGTCGCGCCGATCAAACAGCCAATTTCCTGGAGGCATTTCTTTTAATTCCGGAGAGTAATATTCTCCCAAATAGTTCTCTGGTTTTCGCGAAAGCCAGTCGAAGGGATTCTCCTCGGCGACCCTGTTGATCGCCGCTGCGCCCTGCCCCCGGGCTTCCACAAGACGCAGTCCAAGCGCCCCGCGCAGGATGTTCACAGTGAGTTTCACGGACTGCAGCTCGGCCTCGTCGTTGTACTGCCGCGTACGCACCAGCATGACGGTAATGAGCACGGCTGCCACCATCAGTGCGATCGTCGACTGGAGCAGGACAAAACCCCTCACCCTGACGCTGGTCACGGGCGCGGTCATTTCGAATGATGCAAGGCAGCCTGCCCCAGGTCCCACATCGGCAGGAAAATGCCAAGTGCGAGGATTAGCACGACCACGGCGAGGAAGCTGATCAGGATCGGCTCGATCTGGCTCGACAGCGTCTTGAGTTGATAGTCGACCTCACGCTCATACATCTGCGCGATCTCGTCCATTAGCTCGTCGAGGGAACCGGACTCCTCGCCCACCGCGACCATTTGCAGCACCAGCGGAGTGAAGATACCGGTGCCGCTCGCCGTACGCAGGATGCTCTCGCCGCGCTCGACACCATCGCGCATCTGCTCGACCTTGAAACTGAGGTAGGCGTTGTCGACCGTCTGCGAAACCACTGTCAGTCCCTGTACGATTGGAACGCCGCTCCTAATCGCCAGCGAGAAGCTGCGCGCAAAGCGCGCCATCGTTCCCTTATGAAGAATCTTCCCGGCGATCGGAAGGCGCAGCTTGCGGCGATCCCACGAGAGCCGCCCAGCAGGTGTTCCGATCCAGCCGCGGAAAATCATCGCAGCCGCAATCGCTGCACCGAGCAGCGCAGGCCAGTAGGTGATCGAGAACCGCGAGGTAGCGATCAGCACGCGGGTCATGAGCGGCAGCTCTGCATTCAGGGATGCAAAAACGTGCTCGAACTGCGGGATCACCAGCACGTTCACCACCACGATCGCGACGAGCATCGCGGTCACCACAAACGACGGATATCGCAGCGCCGACTTCACCCGCTGGCGCATGTCGCGGTCGAATTCGAGGTGGTCGAACAGGCGCAGGAACACCTCTTCAAGGCGGCCGGTCATCTCGCCCACGCGCACCATCGACAGGTAGAAGTTGGAGAAGCACTCGGGATGGCGCTTCATCGCCGCGGACAGCTCGCGGCCGGCGTCGAGCGACTCGCGCAGGTCCTTGATCACCTTGGCGAAGGACTTGTTGATGGCCGATTCCTGCAGGCCCGCCAGGCCACGCATGAGCGGCACGCCGGACTTGAGCAGCGTGTACATCTGGCGGCTGAACAGCTGCACGTCCATCGAGGTCACGGGCTTTTGCGTCAGGCGCTCCCACAGCCGGTGCACGTTGATGCCGGCGCCCTTCCCGCTCGCCGGCGTGATCTCGACCGGCGTGACGCCGCTGCCGAACAGCTGGTCGGCACAGGCGCCCGCGTCGGCCGCTTCCAGCACGCCGGTCATCAGTTCGCCGCTTCCGTTGCGGCCCTTGTAGGCGAAGAACGGCACCTTATTCCTCTATCTGGTTCGACACGCGCATCGCTTCGGCGACGGTGGTGCGGCCGGCGACGACCAGTTGCACGGCGTGCCGGCGCAGCGTCTCCCCTTCCATCTCGGCTTGCGCGACTTTCAGGAAGTGCGAGGGGTCCGGGTGGTTGGAGGCGTCGATCACGCTGCGCGTCATTTCGAGCAGTTCGTAGACGCCGGTACGCCCGCGGTAGCCGGTGCCGTTGCAGTGCGAGCAGCCGCGCCCGTGGAAGTAGCGCGTGGTCTCGACGTGCACGCCGAGCTCCGGGCGCAGCCAGGCCTGTTCGACCGGCGACGGCTGGTACTCCGTGCTGCAGCTCTCGCAGATTACGCGCACCAGGCGCTGCGCCAGCACGGCCTGAAGCGAGCCGCCCACCATGTAGCGCGGCACGCCCATGTCCATCAGCCGCAGAGGGGTGCTGGCGGCGTCGTTGGTGTGCAGGGTCGATAGCACCAGGTGGCCGGTCATTGCGGCGCGCAGGCCGATCTGGGCGGTCTCCTGGTCGCGCATCTCGCCGACCAGCACGATGTCCGGGTCCTGGCGCA
Source organism: Massilia terrae (assembly GCF_024753145.1). Classification (GTDB taxonomy): domain Bacteria; phylum Pseudomonadota; class Gammaproteobacteria; order Burkholderiales; family Burkholderiaceae_D; genus Telluria; species Telluria terrae. The sequence continues at coordinate 1,400,285 of NZ_JANUGU010000001.1, forward strand.
GTGCGGAGCGCAGCACGCGCGCGAACGAGAGGTCGATCTTGTCGTTGACCTGCACCTGGTTGATACCGGGGAGCCGGTATTCGACCGGATCCTCAACCGTGATCAGCTTCTTCTCGAGCGAGTTCAGTTCCGCCAGCGCGCTGTACAGCGTGGTCGTTTTACCTGAGCCGGTGGGGCCGGTGACCAGCACCAGGCCATTTGGCCGCTGCACGATGGCGCGGAAGCGTTCTACCAGCGCATGCGGCATGCCGATCGCGTCCAGCCGCAAATTGATATTCGCCTGGTTCAGCAGGCGCATCACCACCGATTCGCCGTACTGCGTCGGCATGGTCGAGATACGCACGTCCAGTCGCTGGTTGCGCACCTTGACCGCGAAGCGGCCGTCCTGCGGCAGGCGTTTCTCGGAGATGTCGAGGTCGGCCATCAGTTTCAGGCGCAGCGCCAGCGGCGTCGCGACCTTGAGGTCGGCCTCGGTCTGCAGGTGCAACACGCCGTCGATGCGGAAGCGGATCTGCAGGCGCGCTTCCTGCGGCTCGATGTGGATGTCGGAGGCGCGCACCTGGGCCGCGTCGTCGAACACCGATTGCAGCAGCTTGACGATCGGCGCTTCTTCCAGCCCCGGGTTGGCGGCCAGCGCGCCGAAGTCGACGAAGTCGTCTCCCAGGTTCTGTTCCACCTCGCGCGCGAGGCCGGTGATCTCGCCGGTGCGGCGGTAGATGCGGTCGATCGCCTGCAGCACCTCGGTTTCGTTGACCACGGCCAGTTCGACGCCGCGCTTGAGCAGGCGCGCGATCTCGTCGTAGGCAAACAGGTCAGTCGGGTCGGAGACGCCGACCAGCGCGGTTTCTCGGCGGTCTTCGAGCACCAGCGCGCGGAAGCGGCGGGCCGCGGTTTCCGGCAGCAGGCGCACGACTTCGGGGCTGATGTTGTAGAACTTGAGGTGGACAAACGGGATGTTGAGCTGGCGGGCGAGCGCGCTTCCGATCTGTTCCTCGGTCACGTAGCCGTTCTCGACGAACACGCGGCCGAGCTTGCGGCCAGTGCGTTTCTGGTCGGCCAGCGCGGCAGTCAGTTGTTCTTCGGTCAGCAGGTTTTGCTGGACCAGTATCTCGCCAAGCCGGACTTTTTCGGGCCTTGCCATGCGTCTTCTTCCCAATGTTCAGTAGCGAGGCATTGTAGTCCAGAACGGGGCTGTGTTTTCAGGTAGCAACAGGAGTTGCTGGGGCGTGTTGTGCCGTGTCCACGGAGGAATTGCCGCACGGAAAGAAGAACGACGCCGGCTTGCTAGCTCAGCATGGGTCCCGGCCTCGCGCCGGGACGATGGGCCTAATTGTAGAGGCGTAAGACGAACTCGGCGGCGCAGACGGGCTTGGCGCCGCCTTCGCGCTCGACCGTGACCTGCCAGACGATTTGCGCGCCGCCTTCGATCGGCTCGAAGGACTGCAACGCGAAGCTGGCGCGCACCCGGCTGTCGACCGGCACCGGCGCGGGGAAGCGCAGGCGGTTCACGCCGTAATTGATGGTCAGGCGCAGGCCGCCGATGCGCAGCGCCGATTCCAGCATCGCCGGCAGCAGCGACAGCGTGAGGAAGCCATGCGCGATCGGCACGCCGAACGGCGACTCGCGCCGGCAGCGCTCCGGATCGACATGGATCCACTGATGGTCATCGGTGGCATCGGCAAAAGTGTCGATGCGCTGCTGCGGCAGGTCGAACCAGCGCGATTGCGCGACGTCGGTTCCGACCAACGCACCCAGGTCCTGCAAACTGGCGATTTCACGCATTGTTACCTCCCGGACGGCGCCCGAACATGCCCATCCCCTCGACCGTGCAGACGACTTCTCCGCGCTGGTTGGTCGCGGTCCATTTGGACCACACCACCCCACGGTCCGGCCTGGAGTTGGACGCTTTCACTTTGGTGGTCAGATAGCGCACCGCGAGGGTGTCGCCTCCGCGTACCGGCTGCAGCCAGCGCACGCCGTCGAGTCCCGGCGATCCCATGCTGGAAGCGCTGCACATCAGGCCGTCGACCACCATCCGCATCATCATGCTGCAGGTATGCCAGCCGCTGGCGATCACGCCGCCGTAAATGGAAGCAGCGGCGGCTTCGCGGTCGATGTGGAATGGCTGTGGGTCGAACTGGCGCGCGAATGCGATGATCTCTTCATCCGTCACGAGGCGCTGGCCAAGGTCGATTTCCTGGCCTTCGTAAAAGTCCTCGAAATACCACTGCTGGCTCATGCGGCGGTTCCTTCGGCAAAGCCGGGTTGCGCGATGAAGCGCGCCAGGTGGTGGTCGGAGTCGCCGAGGGTCAGTTCGATCATCGATAGCCGCTTGAAGTAGTGCGAGGCGGGCAGCTCGTCGGTCACGCCCATCCCGCCGTGCAGCTGGACCGCCTGCTGGCCGATGAAGCGCGCAGCCTGGCCGACACGGTACTTGGCGGCGGAGATCACGCGTCGGCGGTCGGCCGCATCGCCCGCGTCGTACTTGACCGCAGCCAGCAGCGCCATCGAGCGCGCCTGTTCGAGGTGGATGAACATGTCGGCCATGCGATGCTGCAGGGCCTGGAATTTGCCGATCGGGACGCCGAACTGCTGGCGTGTTTTGAGGTAGTCGAGCGTGGCGTCGAACAGCGCCTCCATGGCGCCTAGCGCTTCCGCGCACAGCAGGGCCGCGCCGTAGTCGAACACTTCGTCGAGCAGCGGCCAGCCCTCGTCCGCTTCACCCAGCAGCCTGGCCGCCCTCACCTGCTCGAAGCGGATGTCGGCCGCGCGCAAGCCATCGAGCGTGCGGTAGCCGGTGATCTGGACGCCTTCCGCATCCGACGGCACCACGAACAGCGAGATGCCGCAACGCTCGCGCTGTGCGGCGGAGGTGCGGGCGGAGACGATCAGGGCGCCTGCCTCGGCGCCGTGGATCACCACCTTCTTTTCGCCATCGAGCACATAGCCTTCGCCGTCGCGCCGCGCGGTGGTGGCGATGTCGGCCATGTCGTGGCGCGACTGGCGCTCGCCAAGTGCGCAGGCGAGTTTCAGCCCGCCTGCCGCGACTTGTTCGAGCAGGTCGCCATGCCCGCCGGCCAGCGTCAGGAAGCGTGTCCCGAGCACGGTTGCGAAGTAGGGTTCCACCACCAAGCCGCGGCCCAACTCGCGCATGACGACCAAGAGGTCGATCGCGCCACCGTCAAAGCCGCCATGCTCTTCCGGCACCGGCAAGGCCGTCATGCCGAGTTCCACCAGCGTATTCCAGGCAGCCTCCGACGTCCCCGCCGGCGAATGCACGATTGCGCGGCGCGCCTCGACGCCGTAATCGCGCATGATCCAGCGCTTGAGCGCGTCGGCGAACTGGAGCTGCTCTTCCTTGAAATCGAAGTCCATGGTTCTCCTCACAGGCCCAGGATCATCTGGGAGATGATGTTGCGCTGGATTTCATTCGAGCCGCCGTAAATCGAGGTCTTGCGATAGTTGAAGTAGTACGGCGCGAGCGGCGCGGCATCGTCGTCGCCGGACACGCTGTGTTCGTGCTCGCCTTCGAGATAGGCCGGATCGAAAGGCAGCGCCATCGGGCCAGCCGCTTCCACCATCAGCTCGGTCAGCATCTGCTGGATGTCGGTGCCACGCACCTTGAGCACGGACGCCTCCGGTCCGGGCGCACGGTCGCCCTTGGCCAGCACGCGCAGCACAGTCATCTCCAGCGCCATCAGTTCGATCTCCAGCGCGGCCACCTTGGCGGCGAACAGCGGATCCTCGATCAGCGGGCGGCCGTTCTTCTGCTCGCGGCCCGCCAGGCGTTTGAGGAAGGCCAGTTCGCGCTTGGAGCGGCCAACGGCGGCAATGCCGGTGCGCTCATGGCCGAGCAGGTACTTGGCGTAGGTCCAGCCCTTGTTCTCCTCCCCGACCAGGTTGGCGACCGGGACGCGCACATTATCGAAGAAGACTTCGTTCACTTCGTGGTCTTCGTCGAGCATGATGATCGGGCGCACCGTCACGCCGGGCACGTGCATATCGATGAGCAGGAAGGAGATGCCCTCCTGCTTGCGCACGCCGGGATCGGTGCGGACCAGGCAGAAGATCATGTCGGCGTGCTGGGCCAGCGTGGTCCAGGTCTTCTGGCCGTTGACGATGTAGTGGTCGCCGTCGCGCACGGCGCTGGTCTTGAGCGAGGCGAGGTCGGAGCCGGCGCCGGGCTCGGAATAACCCTGGCACCACCAGTCCTCGCACGACAGGATGCGCGGCAGGTAGTAGTCCTTTTGGACCTGGCTGCCGAAGGCCATGATGACGGGCGCCACCATATTGACGCCGAAGGGCAACACCGGTGGGCAGCCGGCGGTGGCGCATTCCTCTTCGAAGATGTGGCGCTGCACGGGTGTCCATCCCGGGCCGCCGTATTCGACGGGCCAGCCGGGTGCGACCCAGCCTTGCTGGTTCAGGATCTTGTGCCAGCGGACGTAGTCGTCCTTCGACAGCCGCAGGTGGCTTTGCACCTTGTGCCGCAGGTCGGCGGGCAGTTGCCGGTCGAGGAAGTCCCGGACCGTGTCGCGAAAGGCACGGTCCTCCTCGGTGTAGTCCAGGTCCATGGTGTCTCCTTGTTATCCCCGGCTATAAAAGCACGATCGTTCACAAGGATTGTACCTGAACCACAAGCGAATGCCGTGGAATGAATGGGCGCGGTCTGCGCCCATCTCCACACCCGCCTGTCAGCTGCGACGGCGACGCGCCAGGCCGCCGGCACCGAGCAGGCCGGCCATCATCAGCGCGATGCTGGATGGCTCGGGGACCGCGTTCGTGTTCGCGTCCGGGACAACGTCAAGCCCCAGCGGCGTATTGTCGGCCGGTCCCGGCACGAGCGCGCCACCACCGCTGCCGCCGCTGCCGCCGGCGGTGCTGCCGGTGGTGCCGGTGCCCGCGATGGAGCCGGTCGAGCCGCCAGTGGAGCCGCCGGTGCCGCCCGTCGAACCACCGCCGGTGCCGCCGCCGCCGCCGCCTCCGCCGCCGGTGCTACCCGTGCTGCCGGTCGAACCGCCGCCGCCGGTGTCGCCACCGCCGCTACCGCCGACTTGCGCGCCGCCTCCGCTGAGGCCACTGCCGGTTCCGCCCTTGCCCTGGCTCACGGTCACGCCGTTGGCCGAGCCGACCACGGACACGCCATCACCCAGCATTGCGGCGAGGATCCCGTGGCCGGAGCCCAGCAAGTACATGCCTTCGATGCCCTGCTTGTAGAACAGCTGGGTCTGGCCGTCCGCGGTCTGGGCCACGCTGGCGCTGGCTTTGCCGTACAGGACGTCGGCGAGGGTCGTGCCATTGGCCCCGCTGGACTTGGCCGCATCCGCGTACGAAATGCCGCCGATCAGGCTGAGGTTGCCGGACAGGACGCCGGAACTCAGCACGTCGGCGCCATTCGCACCAGTCCACCCGGACAGGATGCTTGAGGTCCCGGTGGACGATGCGACAGGCACGACGTCGGCGTGCGCTGCACAAGCGCTGGCCGCCAATGCCGCAACAATTAAATGACGTATCAACATAGGTTGCTCCTTATGTGTGCAAGATTATTCTTTTTACAACGGCACAATTATCCTAACACAGCTATAAAAAACAACGTTTTCGATTGGATGAGTTCGATAGAACGATTTCCGAAAAACAAGATAACCAACGAAAAATTGATTCGCGGAAATTGCAGTTTTCTTCGATCACGTTTTCCCGGGAGGGCCGGAAAGCGCCAAAAACGATGAGGAATCACGCCGCGCCACGCCGGCGTCTGCATGTTCACATTGCCAATTAATTAAGGTAGTGTATTCACGCCCGCATCCCCACAGTCTTTTGGAAGAGGACGATTCTTGCATGCTCAAGCCGTATAAGCTGGCCCGCACGGCCACAATCCTGCTGTCCGCATTCGCGCTCGCTGCTTTCGCACAGGAAAAGGCGCCGACACACAAGGGCGCGACCGGCAAGCACGCCGCCGCCAAGCGCCCCAGCGCGGCACCCGCGCCCTTGCCTGGAAACGCGAGCGCCATCTCCCTGCTGGCCGTGAACAAGTCCGTCAACGCCTGCGACGACTTCTACATGCGGGCCTGCGGCGGCTACGTCGCCGCCGCCAAATTGAGCGATGCACAGCCCGCGGTCGAGATGGCGAACGAACAGTTCGAAGCCAACCTCGAACTCAGCTTCCGCAAATTGTTTGCCCAGGACGTGTCGAAGGATCCGGAGCTCATGCGCCTGAAGACCTTCTACAACTCTTGCCTGTCCGGCAACGCGACCGACGGCGCGCTCGTCAGGCAATGGCTGGCGCGGATCGACGCCGCCGAATCGCCGGCCCAGCTCCAGACATTGCACCTGCAGCTGAGCCAGATCGGGGTCGACCCGTTCTTCACCTACAGCGCCCAGCCCGACCGCAAGCGGTGGGATCGATATCGGGGCGAGATTCACAACAGCTATATCTGGACCGACGAGCAGGTCGCCTTCCGGACCTTCGTCAACGCTGGAATGTCCGAGCCGGACGCGAGGCATGACGCAGCCATCGCCGCCGCGATCGGCCAGGTGCTGCGCAAGGAGCGTGGCGACCGCTACGACGTCGCCAAATCGGAAAATCCCCGTACCCTCGCAGAGCTCGCGCAGCTCGCGCCCGCGGTCGACTGGGCAGGCTATTTCGCCGTGGTCGGCGCGGCGGCGGACCAGCCCGTGAACGTGACCGCGCCTGCCTACCTGCGCGCTGTCGACGAGCAGTTCCGTGCGCGCTCACCGGCCGAGCTTCGCGCTTATTTCCGCTGGGCGTACCTGTATTCGCTGCGCGGCGAGCTGCCCGCGCCGTACAACGGGGCGTTCGGCGATATCAGCCCGGCCTTGCGCGTTCAGCTCGGCAATCCGGCTGGCCAATGCCGCGATGCCACCGTGCGTGCGATGGGGGTCGAATTCTCGCGCCAGTACGCCACGCGGATACTCGGATGGAGAGCGCGCGACGCCGCACGGAAGATCGCGACCGACATCCAGGCAAGGATCATCGCGTCCGTCGAGGATGCCCAATGGTTGTCGCCGGGAGGGAGGAAGGCGACCGCCGACAAGCTCGCCAAGACCGACCTCAAGATCGGCTTTCCCGATACGTGGCCGGAAGTCGGCAATTATCCTCTTGCGGAAAACGCCTTCCTCGCCAACGTACTGTCCGCGCGCGCTTTCGAACAGCACAGGACGTGGTCGCGGGTCGGCACCGAACACTCGCGCACCAACTGGGACATGATCGTCAGCCCATGGGTCGGCGAGGGCATGGCGGCGGCCCGGCTGGTCGTTCCCAACGGCTATCCGGACGCGCTGTCGAACTCCCTGATCATGACAGCGGCGTTCCTGGGCGCGCCCCGCTTCATCGCCAACGCGCCCGATGAGCTGAACTACGCCACCTTCGGCGCCGTGTTTGGCCACGAGTTCGTACACGTCGCGGAAACCCACGAATACGGGCCCGATGGACGCAACCAGGAGCTGTGGAGCGACGCCGACATCAAGGCCGAAGAGCGGCAAGGCCAATGCGTGGTCGACCAGGCGAATGCCTACCAAGCCCTGCCGGGGATGAAGATGAAGGGTGACCACCAGTACGGCGAAAACGTGGCCGATTATGGCGGGGTACGTCTCGCCTTCGAAGCACTGCAGGCCAAACTGGGAGCCGACCGATTGTACCGGGTGGACGCAAGCGGGACCTCGCCCGCGCAGCGCTTCTTCTATCGCTATGCGCAGAACCGCTGCGTGGCGCAGACGGACGACTTCCTGCGCAGATCGATTGAGACGGATGGGCACGCGCCGGCCGCGTTCCGCATCAACGCGCCATTATCGAACCTGCGCTCCTTCCAGCGCGCCTTCCATTGCAAGCCAGGCGCGGCGATGGTGCGCCCGGCAGCCGAGCAATGCCGAGTCTGGTAGAAACAGGCTGTGGCGCTGCCGCTAGCGGTGGCGTAACGAGCCGGAACGAAAAAAAGGCCCCGGGCGGGGCCTTAATACAAGGAGCGATGAAATCGATCAGTTGCCAAGCTTGGTCGGCGGCAAGTAAGGCATGGCGCGGTTCGCCAGGCGGGTGTCGGTCTTGAGCATCACCGATTCATCCGCGAGGATGTGCGCCGCTTCCTGCAGCAGGATGTCCTTGGCGTCCTTGGCCTTCTTCTCGGCAGCCAGTTGCGCTTGCAGGCTGCGTTCGTCGGCCTGCAGGCCGTCGTCCGCCAGCGGCGCATTGCGGCCCGCCAGCACCGACTTGGCCGGTTTGGTCGGGGCCGGCACGCTGCCGCGTTTCTCGGCCGCGGCCGGGCCGGCGGCCGGCTCGTCGTCCTTGCTGGCCAGACGGGCTTCCCGCAGGCGCGCCTTGGCTTCCTGGGTATCGCGTTCCTTGCGGCGCACCGCTTCGTTCAGCGAGATCAGGTTGTCCTTGCGCAGCTTCTTGGCTTCGGCAATGTCTTCCTCGAGGTACTGGAAGTCCGTGTCCTTGGCGACGCGCACATCATGCCGCTTCTGCAGCGGACCGATCAGGTCTTTCAGCTCGCCCGCCGGGGCGTAGTTGGCCGGCTTGATCTGCACCCAGGGCAGCGCGTTGTCGTACGAGGACTCGCCGAAATTCTCGACATCGCCCGTCACCGGGAACTTGATGTCGGGTGTGACGCCGCGCAGCTGGGTGGTGCCGCCATTGATGCGGAAGAACTGGGCGATGGTCATCTTCAGCTCGCCGTACTTCACTTTTTCGCTCGGCGCGAACTTGTCGAGGTTGATCAGGGTCTGCACGGTACCCTTGCCGAAGCTCGGTTCGCCGATGATGACGCCGCGGCCATAATCCTGGATCGCGGCAGCGAAAATCTCGGAAGCCGAGGCCGAACCGCGGTTGATCAGCACGCCCATCGGGCCGTCCCAGGCCAGGCCGGGGCTGGTGTCGCTCTCGACATCCACGCGTCCTTCAGCCGAACGCTGCTGCACGACGGGGCCCTTGCCGATGAACAGGCCGGTCAGCTCGACCGCCTCCGGCAGCGAGCCGCCGCCGTTGTTGCGCAGGTCGATCAGGACATTGTCGACCTTCTCTTTCTTGAGCTCGACCAGCAGCCTGGCCACGTCGCGGGTGGCGCTCTTGTAGTCCTTGTCGCCGCGGCGGCGCGCCTCGAAGTCCATATAGAAGCTGGGCAGCGAGATCACGCCGATGCGCTTCTCGACCCCGCCTTCCTTGACCTTGATGATCGACTTCTTGGCCGACTGCTCTTCCATGCTGATTTTCTTGCGCACCAGCGACACCGTGGTGTGCTTGCCGTCCGGGCCGGCGCTGGCCGGAATCACGTCCAGCCGCACCAGGGAATCCTTCTCGCCGCGCACCAGCTGGACGACGTCGTCGATGCGCCAGCCGAGCACGTCGGTGAAGGCGCCCTTGTCGCCCTGCGCGACGCCGACGATGCGGTCGCCGACCTTCAGCTTGCCCGACAGCGCCGCCGGGCCGCCCGGCACGATTTCGCGAATCACCGTGTAGTCGTCGCGTGCCTGCAGCACCGCGCCGATGCCTTCCAGCGACAGGCGCATTTGAATGTCGAAGTTCTCGGCCGAGCGCGGCCCCAGGTAGTTGGTGTGCGGCTCGATCGCGGTGGCGTAGGCGTTCATGAACATCTGGAACACGTCTTCGCTGTTGAGCTTCTTTATACGGTTCTGGTAGTTCTCGTAACGCTTGTCCAGCGTTTCGCGGATGCTCTTGTCGTCCTTGCCAGCCAGCTTCAGGCGCAGCCAGTCATTCTTGACGCGCTTGCGCCACAAGTCGCGCGCTTCGTCATCGCTTTTCGGCCATGCGGCCTTTTCGCGGTCGAGCTGCATCGACTCGTCGGTGGTGAAATCGAACTTGCCCTTGTTGACCAGCTCGCGCGCATACGCCATGCGTTCGGCGAAGCGCTGCTCGTACAGATTGAACATCTGGAACGGGATGGTCAGGTTCTCGTTGTTGATCGCGTCGTCCAGCTTGCTGCGGTTCGGCGCCATCTGGTCGAGATCGGCTTGGGTGAAATACAGCTTTTCGCTGTCCAGCCACTTGAGGTAGTTGTCGTAGATCTTGGCCGACATGACGTCGTCCAGGGGAATGGCTTTGTAGTGGTAGCGCGACATCACGCGCGAAGCCCACAGCGCGGCCTGGGCCTGGGCGTCGGCTGGCTTGAGCTGCTGGACGACGGGCGCGGCCTTGTCCGGCTGGGCCGTCACCACATGGGCCGACATGGCAAACGCTGCCAACACTGCCGCCAACACTTGCTTCTTCATTCGATTGATCTCCAGACTTGAAACGGTGAGTGGCGCCGGTCAGGCCGGCTGCTCGCGGACCCATTCTACAGGATAGCTGGGCCGCGCAGAGCGGGCTTGCGCCATTTCGGGCCAAGCTTAAGTCTGGCGTAAGTCGGCCTTTCAGTTTTTTACAAACTGAAACAGGAAGTGGCGATAGTGGAATGCCAAGCCCCCCGCGATCACGAGCAGCCAGGGCCAGGAGCGCGCGGCCAGTTTCCAGTCGGTGTCCGATGGCCAGAACGACAAAAACTGCGGCGCCAGCAAGAAGGCGAGCGCCAGGTCGAGCGGGCGGAAATGCCATCCCGGCGCGGTGCGCCAGGCCGCCACCGCGAACGGCACCAGCAGCACCAGGAAGGGCGCGAGCGCACTGGGCGCCGCGTTGTGCCAGCGCAAGTTGTCGAAAGTCACCGAACCCAGTTCCCAGGTGCGGCCGCTGCGGCGCGGAATGACGGTGAAGCCGCTCGGCTCGGCGCCGGTCAGCAGGCCAGCGCCGAAATGGGCCAGCTCGTGGCAGAAGGTGCCGGCCACGGTGAAGATGAAGAAGAAATGATGGGCGCTGGACGCAATCCAGATGAGCACGGCCAGCGCCGCCGACGGCAGCAGGTACAGGAAGATATCGCCATGCGCACACAGCCACGCCGGCGCGAGCGCGCCGCAAGCGTGGGTGAGCGCGGCTGGGGTCAAGCGCCGGCGCCCGAGTAGAAACAGCGGCCGCAGGCTTGCAAGTAACTCTCGTTGCCGCCGATGCTGACCTGCTCGCCTTCCTTGATGCGGCGGCCCTCGGCGTCGACCCGGATATTCATGGTCGCCTTTTTGCCGCAGGAGCAGATGTTCTTGATTTCCTCGATGTCGTCGGCCAAGGCGAGCAGGTAGGCCGAACCGGGGAAAGGCTCGCCGCGGAAATCGCTGCGCAGGCCGTAGCAGATCACCGGAATGCCGCGCACCTGGGCCACCTGGTGCAGCTGCTGGACCTGGGCGGTGCTGAGGAATTGTGCCTCGTCGACCAGCAGGCAGGCGACCTGCGGGACGCTGTCGAGGAAATTGGTATGTGGAGTGAAAGTGTCGACCTGGCGTTGCGGGCCAAGGCGCGAGGTGATCACGCCGACACCGTAGCGGTCGTCGATCACGGCCGTGTACAGTTTGACCTGCTGGCCCTGCTCTTCGTAGTTATGCGCGACCTGCAGCAAGGAGGTCGACTTGCCGGCGTTCATCGCCGAGTATCTGAAATAGAGTTTTGCCACTGCCCTGCTCCGCACCCCTCGTTGGATTGCGCGCGATTATAACGTGGGGAAATGTTGGGGCGCTAGCGCGGGACACGCATTAAGCAAACCGTCGTTCCCGCTTTCGCGAGGACGACGGTGCAGGTGTGTTCATGCTCCCGGATGGTACTTGCGTTCGAGGTTTTTCTCGATGTCTTCTTTATAGAACAGCACATCCTTGAACTGCCCACGGCTGTACATCTCGGCCTGGTCATTGAAATGCGGCGACTTCGGATCGCCGCTCTCGCCGCCGGCCAGGATGCTCTTGGCGCGAATGCGCGGCCCGAATTCAACCGCCGCGACGAAGCTATTGCCACGGTCGCCGTAGATGCGCTTGGTGTCCTGCTTGGCGCTCATGCCGAACGAGGCCAGCGAACCCCAGGTGGCCGAGGTGAACGGCACCGGGATGCTCGGCTTGCTGTCGTCGTAGCGCAGGTCGATGTCACCGGACAGGCGCTGGAAGCGGTTGATCTCGCCCCACGGCGTCTGCCAGCTGCCGAAATCGGCCTTCAGCTTCTCCGATGCACGCGCCAGCGCGTCCAGGCGCTCGTCGGAATTCAGGCGGGTCTGCACATAATCGACCACCGGCATGTGCTCGGCGCGCGCGGCCTTGGACGCCTGCTTGACCATGTCCTGGCCCCAGTACACCGCCAGCGAGGTCGGCACCGAATCCACCGCCCAGCGCAGGTTCCAGCCGCGCAGCGCCTGCACCTGGTCAGCCAGCGCGGCCTTGCGCGGATCGCTCGCCGGCAGCGCATCGTAGTCCTGGAGCAGGGCCGGCACCAGCGGCTCGAACGCGGTCAGGTAGCTGTCGTAGGCCGTCGTGACCAGGCTGTCCAGCGTCAGGCTCTTCACGTCCTTCAGCAGCCGCGCCGCATGTACCCCACGCGCGTTCTCCGGCAGCGACCACAGATAGGCCGGATAGTCCTGCTCGCGCGGGCTGGAGTCGCCGGCGGCGCTGAACGGCCAGTTATTGGTGTTCATGACGTAGCCACTGGCTGGATTGAACAGGTGGATCGTATCCTTCACCGGCAGCAGGCCTTGCCACTCGGTGGCCGATGTGCTGCCATCCACCGGGCGGCTCCAGTCGAATTTCGCGTCGCGCTTCGGAATGAAGTTCCCGTGGAAGTAGGCGATATTGCCGTCGCCATCCGCGTACACCGTATTGTTGGACGAGTTGGTCCGCAGCTGCATGACCTGCAGGAAGCCCTTGTAATCGCGCGTCTTGGTGCGCGAGAAGGACTGCTCCAGCGCTTTCATCGGCTCGAACATCATGCGCGTGGTGACCCACTTGCCGCCCTCCTCGCGCACCACCGGGCCGTGGTGCGTGAAGTAGGCCGTGACGGTCTTGCTGGCCATGCCGCCGCTGGCGGTCTTGTACGGCAGCGTGACCGCCACCGCCTTCATCGGCCGCAGCTTGCCGTCGTACTGGTAGAAGTATTTACCATCCTTCTCGGCCACGGTCTCGAGGTATTCGTCGATCACGTCGCCGCCGCCGGAGGTATGCATCCAGCCGTTGTGCTGGTTGAAGCCCTGGTAGACGAAGAACTGGCCCCAGGTGACGGCGCCATAGGCATCCAGGCCCTCGTCGCTGACCACGTGGATCTCGGGCCGGAAGTAGAACGAGGTGTGCGGATTGATCCACAGGAGCGCATGGCCGCCGGCAGCCAAGCGTGGCGCGATCGCGAAGCCATTCGAGCCGGTCGGTTCGGGATCGAAGCCCTTGTCGTTGCTGGCCAGCGCGACCTGCGGCGCCTTGCCATAGAACTGCTCCAGCTTCTTCAGGTCGATCGACTCGATGTCGCCGCCGATGCTGCCTTCGCTGAAGGCCAGCGCCATCCACGGCTCGAAATGCGTCAGCAGCTTCGGCTTCACTTCCGGATGGCTGTACAGGTAGAAGTTCAGGCCATCCGCGAAGCCCACCATCAGCTTCTTCAGCCATTCGGGGCTTTGCGCGTAGCGCGCCTTCAGGTCGGCCGGCGAGACGTACATCTTCATGCGCAAATCGCTCCAGATGGCCTTTTCGCCTTCCACTTCCGCCATGCGGCCAAGCGCGTTGATGTAATTGACCTCGACCCGGTTGAAATCGTCCTCGGCCTGCGCATACAGCATGCCGAACGCCGCGTCCGCGTCGCTCTTGCCGAAGATGTGCGGGATGCCCCACTTGTCGCGCATGATCGTGACGCGCTGCGCGGCCTGCTTCCAGCGCGCGACGTCGGCGGCGCTGTAAGGGGCTTTCGCGACGGCGGCGACGGTGTCGGGCGCCGCCAGCGACAGCGGCGCCCAGGACAGCGCGGCGCAGCCGAGCAGGGTCGAGGCGATCAGGCGGGTGGTGGTCATCAGTGGTCTCCTTGTTGTCGTTATGCGTCCTGTCCGCCGAGCGCGGCCAGTCGTTGTTTGAGCACTTCGTTTTCGGTCAGCAGACTCGCGACGCGGTCCTTCAGCGCCGCGATCTCGGCGCGCATGCGAGCCGTTTCGTCGACCGGTTCGCCGTCGGCGGTCTCCTTGCGCGGACGGGCTGCGGCCTTCTGCTCGCGCACCTGGCGCGCGGCCTGCTGCAATTCCTTGCGGCCGCCCGCCACGGCGGCGATCTGCGCTTCCGGCGGCAGCTGCGCGACATTGGCGGCGGCGTTGATCGAGATGGTACCGGCGCGGACCGCCTCCACCAGCTGCGGCGCGGCGGCCTTCTGGATGCGCTCGATCTGGCTGATGGTGTTGGGCGAGACGCGCGCGGCGCGGGCCACTTCCTCGCGCGTATTCCACGGCGGCGACTCGTCCTCGGGCGCCTCCTCGGCCTCGGGATTGGCGGCCTTGCGCGAGGCCACGATCTGCTTCTTGCGGATCGCGAGCAGGCCGCGCTGGAAGTCCGACACGCTGCGCCGCGCCAGGTGGTTATCGATCATCCACAGCTTGACGTCGTCGATCGACTCGAAGTTGGTGTTCTGGACAGTGCGGAAAGGGATGTCGTGCTTGCGGCAGATGGCGTAGCGGTTATGGCCATCGATGAGGATATCGTTCCACAGCACCAGCGCATCGCGGCAACCCTCGGCCAACAGGCTGCGCTCGAGCGCGGCGTATTCGATCTCGGTCAGAGGATCGACAAAGGAACGCAGTTCGTCGTGAATGGTGATGTTCAATTCTTGTCCCTGCAAATTCGATCGCGCCCTGCGTTCGGCGCGCCGCCCAGCATCGTACACCATCCCACGGCCGAGCCAAAGCACAAGGTTGACGTTTTGACCATGCTGGCCTACCCTGCCATCTTTTGTCTTTACACCAATGACCATGGCCCCGGACCAATCGCTGCCGCGCACGGCCTCGCCCGCGCGCCTTGCCCTCGTTTTCCTGATCCTCTTCCTGGCTTACCAGCTGCCCGAGGGCCTGGGGCAACGGGGCCTGCACAGCACTCCGGTCGCGGCGACGCTGCTGCTGATGTTCCTGCCGGTCGCCTGGCTGTGCGGACGCATGCTCGGCTACCGAGGGCTGGACGCCTGGTACCTGCGCGCGCCCCGCTGGCGAGTCCTGCTGGGCGGCTTCTTCGTGCTGGCTGTCGCGGCGAAATTGGGCGCGCTGGTGATTGGCACGAAGCTCGGGGTGTACAAATACTCTGGACTGAGCGCTGAAGCGCCTGGCATCGCACTCACAGCCCTGTGGATGCTGCCCTATACCTTTTTCCCCTCGATCGCCGAAGACATCGTCACGCGCGGCTTTGTGATGCGGGCATTTCCTGCGCTGTCGAGGCGCTGGCTCTTCATCCCGTTTTCGGCGCTTGTGTTCGTCCTCAATCACATTTATCGCCTGTCCAACGGGCCGGCCGAGTGGACGATGCTGTTCTGCTTCGGCCTCGCCTACGCCGCCGCGCTGTACTACAGCCGCAGCCTGTGGGCGGCGGTCGGCCTGCACTGGGGTTGGAACTACCTGGGCCAGCTCAGCGACAACGTCGCTTCGATCGACGCACTGACGGCGAACAGCTGGGTACTGTCGGCGCTGGTGCATCTATTGCTGCTGGCTGGCGTAACAGTTTTCTACAACCGCCTGGCATCGAGTGCGCGCAGCCGCAGCTTCACTGCTGGCTGATCTGGTTCAGGGTCCCGAGAAACGCGACCACGTCGGCGACTTCGCTTTCCGATAGCCGCACCGGTTTGAGTTCGCTGTGTCCAGCCGCTGACCGCGGCGCACGGCGATAGTGGCGCATGACCTCGTCCAGCGATGCGAGCTGGCCGGCATGCATGTAAGGCGCGCGCCTTGCGACATCGCGCAGGCTCGGCGTCTTGAACGCTGCCGTCGCCGCCGCCTCGTCATCGGCCAGGAAATTCAGCTCCGTACACTGGTCCGGCTTGGCATCGCTGAACTGGCCCAGGCAGTTGAATTCGTCGGCCCGCAGCTTGGCGATACCCGCACGCCGGCCAAGGTCAGGCTGTCCCGCTACGCGCGGCGCAATGCCGGTGTTGTGGAAGGCCTGGTCGGTGAACAGCGGCCCGGTATGGCAGGTCACACAGCTACCTTTGCCGATGAAGATGCGCAGGCCATTCTTCTCCCTGGCGCTCAGTTGCGAGGACGCGCCTGGGTCGCCATCAGCCAGCGCACCGAGATACCGGTCCAGCCGCGACTCGCCGTGCTGCAGCGACTTCTCGTAGGCCGCCAGCGCTTTGCCCATATTGGCGAAGACGCGCGACACATCGCGCTGTTCACTGGCGCTCAATGCGTTCCAAGCCACCTGCTGCTCAGGCGTCCCCACCGGACTGGCATTCCACGGCAAGCGGCTGAGATCCGGCATCTGGCCGAACACCGCCTCGTAATCCTTCCTGTAATGGGCATCGACGAGGTGCGCATAGGCGAGCCGGTTGCCGCCGTGTTCCGCGGCGTCTTCGAACGGCCCAAGCGCTTGCGACCAGAGGCTGTCCTTGCGGCCGTCCCACATCAGGAAGGGGCTGCGCGACGCGCCCGCGATCGGCATGGTCCGGCGCTTGCCGGTGCCAATGCCCTGCCCGAGGGGGCGGCCATCCTGGAACTGCTTGTCCGGCTGATGGCAGCTCGCGCACGACACGGCTCCGTTCCCGCTGAAGCGCGTGTCTGAGAAAATGCGCTGGCCGAGGCGCGAAGCCGCCGGCGAGGACTCGTAAGCATTGGACGGATCAAGCGAGGCGAGATTCACAGCGCCGAGCCGCATCGACGCGAGAATGCTCAGTTCCGCACGCGACCAGCCGTCTCCGCGGCTATCGCCAATCGAGGCTGCCAGCGCGCTCCCGGCTATGAACGCTGCGGCCAGCAACCAGGCGGCCCGGCGGCTTCGCTTTGCGGGCGCCTTCATCGCCGCGCCAGCAGCTGGCTGATGTTGACCATGGTGTTGAAGGTCACATCGTCCGCACCTTCCGCCCCATCGACCTTCAGCTTGATCTGCCACCATCCGGGCATGCTGAACTTCATGCCTTCGACCAGATAGCGTCCGTCGCCGAGTTCACGCGTCACTTTAGGCTGCGTCGGCAAGCCATGGCCGTGCTGCGGCATGCCACCATCGACGCTGATGTGGGCGCCATTGACCGGCTGGCCATTCGGAGCGCGCAGCTGGACTTCCCAGGCATGCATCCGGTTGATCGGCGCCGGCTGGGCCAGCGAGTGGACGGCGACTTGATACTTGTGTTGGCTGGACATGTGTTCCAGCGACTGGTCCAGATCCGACGGAACTGACATGCACGCGGTCAGCAAGGCGGGACCAAAGAACGAAAAGACGTAGAGAGCGAGTTTGCACATGGCGATAACTTGTCTGATGTTGTGAGTGACGCAGGGCGGCTCCACATGGGCCGCCCCGCGTGCGAGTGCCTGGTGGATCAGTATTTAGCGCAGCCGCACGGCGTCGCCGCGCACTTGCATTCGGGGGCGCAAGCGCAGGACTTTTGCTGGCAGCCGCAGGTGCACGCGGCACCCGGGCAGGTGGCGCATTGGCATTTGGATTCGGTGGTGGTGTTCATGGCGTTTCTCCTGAAGTGATTGAAAGAGACGCCAGTGTAAGAATGCGGGCCGCGCCGCGATTGAACGAAACGGCTAACCTTCGCGCTACGCGTTTTGCACGCTGATCGCGGACACTCCATACATACGCTTGAAGGTACGCGCGAAATGCGCCGCATCCGCGAAGCCGCCGTCGAGCGCGGACTCCGTGATGCTCTTGCCCGCCCTGATCGAGGCGATGGCCGTTTCTATCCGCAGTTCGAGCACGTAAGGGCGGAAGCGGATTCCGGTCTCGGCCAGGAACAGGTGGCGGAATCGCTCAGCGGAGAGGTGGACGTGCTCGGCGATTTCTGCCAGCGTGACAGGCTCGCCGAGGCGGCAGCGCAACTCATCGATGGCGCGCTGCACGCGGGGATCGACGGGCCGCACCGGCGCCGTCTCGACACCGGTCAATTTTGCGATGCAGGCGCGCGCGTGGGCTGCCAGGTCCTCGTCGCTGCCCTGCCCAAGAAAGGTCGCGGCGAGCGCTTCGATCTCGGCGCCGAACGTATTCCGGTCAAGTTCGTTGACGCCTGTGGGGAAGCGAGTGCGCAGGATTCGGCCCTCACGCGATTCCGGCTCCGCGAAGATCAAGGCGACGAGTTGGCCGCGCGCTTCGAAGGCGTGCGGCTCATGCGCTGCGATGATCGTGGCGCCGTACGAGATCCAGTCCTGATCGGGAATCTTGAACCGGATGTGGCCATCTGACAGCGCAAGCGTCAGCTGGATCATGTGATGCGCATGGAAGTCAGTCTTCTCTTCCGTGTGACCGACCCAGGTGCTGCCGCCGTTCCAGACCACGCGGCGGCCGGTGCCGAACAACTTGCTCATCCTTCGCCTCCTCGCCGCCTCGTTAAAATATCGACAATTTTCGCACAGGTCTGGTGTAGACTCCACAGACCTGAACAGTCCAGATAAGGGGGCGAAATGAAACGAGTGACCGGTATCGGCGGCATCTTCTTCAAGGCCAAGGACGCGGAAGCAATGCGCGCCTGGTACAAGAACCACCTGGGCATCGACGTCCAGCCTTGGGGCGGCGCGGCCTTCGACTGGACCGATGAGGCTGGCAAGCCGGTCGCCGGCACTACGGCGTGGAATATTTCGCCCATGGAAGGTGACGAATACGCGCCCAGCAAGGCGCCGTTCATGGTCAATTACCGCGTCGCGGATCTGGATGCGCTGCTCGATGCATTGCGCGCCGAAGGCTGTAACGTGCTGGGCAAGGCCGAGGAATCGGAATACGGGAAATTTGGGTGGGTGCTTGATCCCGAAGGAAACAAGGTCGAACTGTGGGAGCCGCCGCCAGGGCAATGATGCCGTGCAATCGTGCTGTGAGGTGGTGCCCGGAGCCGGGATCGAACCGGCACGCCATTTCTGGCACGGGATTTTAAGTCCCGGGTGTCTACCAGTTTCACCATCCGGGCAGCGCGCGAGATTCTAGCACAATCGACCACGGTTTCGCATCGGCTCAGCAGCAGCTCGTCCAATGCGCGCCAGCTAACAGACCGTCGCCGGAATCGCGCGCAGGATTTGTTCACTCTCATTGGCGGGCAAGCGGATGGCTGGAGTGCGACAGGCTCGAAATCGACTTGGATGGGCATGCATCGCCGGCATCGCGGCGCTGCTGGCCGCCTCGGCTTCCGCTACCTTGCGCCCGGCCGTAGCCGACGCGGGCGCGCCCGCTTTCACACACGAACAAGTGGTACGCGGCGCCCGCCTCGCTGCCATCGGCACCTGCGCCAGCTGCCACACAGCCGATCCAGCGCGTCCATTCGCTGGCGGCGTGCCGCTTCGCACACCGTTCGGTACGATCTACAGCACCAACATCACACCCGACAAGGAAACCGGCATCGGCGGCTGGCCACTGGACGCCTTCACACGAGCGATGCGCGATGGCGTGTCGCGCGACGGACATCATCTGTACCCTGCCTTCCCCTACAACTATTACACGCACCTGAGCGATGCCGACATCGCCGACCTCTACGCTTTCATCATGACGCGCGACCCGGTCAGGCAGGCCGCGCACGCCAACGAGATGCGCTTCCCCTTCGGCATCCGGGCGCTGGTCGCAGGGTGGAACATGCTCTACCTCGACAAGTCCCCGGTAATGGCGCAAGCGGACAAGGACGCGCAATGGAACCGCGGCGCCTATCTCGTCCAGTCGCTGGGCCATTGCGGCGCCTGCCACACGCCGCAAAATTCGCTGGGCGCGCCCGATCAGCGCAGATACCTTGGCGGCGGCGAGGCCGAAGGCTGGTTCGCGCCGGCACTGAATGCGGATTCGCCATCTCCGCTGCCGTGGACCGTGGAACAGCTCACGGCCTATCTCCGCACCGGAATCGCAGCCGATCACGCCATAGCCGGCGGGCCGATGCAAGAGGTATCAACGAGCTTCGCCACTGCCGACGAAAGCGACGTGCGGGCGATTGCCACTTACCTGCACTCGACACTCGTCCCGCGCTCGCAGAACGTGCAGGACCATGCAGTCGCCGCAAGCCAGACGCCGCTGCCCGCCCACACTGCCGGAACGACGGCAGACGACAGACAGCTGCAACTTGGCGCGCAGGTCTACGCCGATGCATGCGCGCGCTGTCACGACGAGAGGCGCCAGGCCTCATCCGGCGGCGCACTGCAGATGCCGATGGCGGTCGCTGTGTACGATCCTGATCCGCGCAGCTTCCTGCACATCGTCCGTGACGGGATTACCCCGCCCTCGACCGAGCCTTCGCGCTGGATGCCCGGCTTCGCGGGCATGCTGACCGACGAGCAGCAAGTCGCATTAGCGGCTTACCTGCGTCGCTATGCGGCGGGCCTGCCACCGTGGCCTGGCCTACCTGGCGCAGTCGAGAAAGCGAAGCGGCCATGAGCACCTACTCCCTGAACATCAACGGCCACGCGCAATCGGTGGACACCGACGGGGACACGCCGCTCCTGTACGTGCTGCGCGAGGACTTGCAGCTTAGCGGCGCAAAGTTCGGCTGCGGGCTTGGCCAGTGCGGGGCGTGCACCGTCATGGTCGGCAAGGATGCCGTGCTGTCGTGCCTGATGCCGGTATCGCTGGTCGGATCGCGGCCAGTGCGCACGGTCGAGGGCCTGGGCAGTGCGAGCACGCCGGGTGTACTGCAGCGCGCCTTCATCGATGAACAGGCGGCGCAGTGCGGCTACTGCATCGCAGGCATGATCATGCGCGCACAGGCGCTGCTGGAAACAAATCCCCATCCAACCGATGAGGAGATTCGCCGACACATGGCGATCAACCTGTGCCGCTGCGGGACGCATATGCGCATCTTGCGCGCGGTACGGCGCGCAGCCGATCTGCTGCATCCGCCTGCCAAGGACGGGCAGCGATGAACGGACCTCTCAATCGCTCGCGCAGGCGCTTTGTACAGACGGCCGGTGCGCTGGTCGTCAGCTTCTCGCTCGATCCGGCACTGCTACTGGCGCAGCCGCAGAAAGCCGGGAAGCCAGCTCTGCCGGGCAGCCTGAAGAACGAGCCTATGCTCGATGCCTGGATCCGCATCGACGCGGACGGAAGCATCACGGTCTTTACCGGCAAGGCGGAACTGGGTCAGGGCATCAAGACCGCGCTGCTGCAGGTTGCCGCGGAGGAGCTGGTGGTGGCGCCGGCGCGCCTCACACTGGTCACGGCCGACACGGCGCGTACACCCGATGAAAAATACACGGCAGGCAGCCACTCGATGCAGGACAGCGGCACCGCAATTCGCAACGCGGCCGCGCAGGTGCGCGAGATCCTCGTCGGCCTTGCCTCGCAGCGCCTGAACGCACAGCCGGCGACTTTGCAGCTGGCCGATGGTGTCATCTCGGGAGGTGGCAGACGGATCGGATATGGAGAGCTGGTGAGCGGACAGACGCTGCACGTCGCGGCTACTGGCAAGGCGCCATTGCGTCCGCCCGAAACGCATACTGTGATCGGCAAGCCGCTACAACGGGTCGACATTCCGGCCAAAGTGAGCGGCGGGCAGGCATATGTGCAGGACCTGCGCCTGCCGAACATGGTCCACGCACGCGTGGTGCGGCCGCCCGGCCCCGGCGCCCAGCTCGTGAGCGTGGACGTTTCAAAGGCTGCGCGGATGCCGGGCGTGATCAAGGTAGTGCGCGACGGACGCTATCTCGCCGTCATCGCACAGCGCGAATACCAGGCGGTGAAGGCGGCAGCGGCGCTCGCGGCGGCAGTGGCGTGGCAGGAGACGGGCGCCCTCCCGCCGCAGGCCGACATCGTCAAGTTCGTGCGCACCTCGCCCTCTGAGGACTCGGTGATACTTCAGCAGGGCGCTTCGGGCGTGGCGGGCACGCGGATCGAGGCGAGCTACTCCAAGCCCTTCCAGCTACACGCATCGATCGGCCCTTCGTGCGCGGTGGCGCAGAACGTCGACGGCAAGTACACGGTGTGGACGCACAGCCAGGGCGTATTCCCGCTGCGCGACGCGCTGGCCGAGCTGCTGGCGGTGACGCCGGATGTAGTCCACTGCATCCACATCGAAGGATCCGGCTGCTACGGCCACAATGGCGCGGACGACGTTGCGGCTGATGCCGCCCTGCTGGCGCACGCCCTGCCCGGCCGCCCGATCCGGGTGCAGTGGATGCGCGAGGACGAACACGGATGGGAGCCGCTTGGGCCCCCGATGCTCGCGCATGCGGCGGCGACGGTTAGCAACGGACGCATCGTCGACTGGGCCTACGAGGTATGGAGCCCACCGCACAACGCGCGGCCCGGCAAGGCAGGCAACCTGCTGCCGGCTACACTGCTGGCGCAGCCGATTGCGCCGCCGCCCGCCAGGCCGATCCCGCAGCCCGAAGGTGGCGGGGACCGCAATGCCGTTCCGCTATACACCTTGCCGAGCGCACGGGTGACCAGCCATTTCATCGCCAAGCCGCCGCTGCGCACTTCGGCGCTGCGCTCGCTGGGCGCGTACTGCAATGTATTCGCGATCGAAAGCTTCATGGACGAGCTGGCGCGGGCGGCTGGTCTCGATCCGCTGGCCTTCCGGAGCGCGCACCTGCAGGATCCGCGTGCGCTGGAAGTGCTGCGCGTCGCGACCGACAGCTTCGGCTGGCGCGACTACCCGCGCATGCGCGGCCGCGGACGAGGCCTGGCCTTTGCGCGCTACAAGAACCTCGGCGCGTATGCCGCGATCGCACTGGAGGTCGAAGTTGCGCGCGACACGGGATTCGTTCGGATCACACGTGCGGTTGCGGCGGTGGACGCCGGAGAGATCGTGAACCCGGACGGTATCCGCACCCAGATCGAAGGCGGCATCCTACAATCGTGCAGTTGGACGCTGTGCGAGGAAGTCAGCTTCAACGCCAACACCGTCACCAGCCGGGACTGGGGCAGCTACCCGATCCTGCGTTTCCCGCAGATGCCGGACGAGGTGAAGGTGCACCTTGTCGACCGGCCCGGACAGCCGTTTCTCGGCACCGGCGAAGCGGCCCAGGGTCCGGCCGCAGCGGCCATCGCGAATGCGTTTGCGGACGCGACCGGGGTGCGGCTGCGCGACCTGCCGCTGTCACGTTCACGCGTGCGCACAGCGCTCGCCACGCGTACCTGAACCAGCCGTCGCCGGGCCGGAACTTGCGGTACCATGGCCGCATGTGTGGACGATTCGACCAAAGCCAGACGGCCCGGTTCTACGCCAGCGTGTTCGGCTGGGCGGATGCCGTCTACGACAGCGAGGCCACTCCGGCATACAACGTATCGCCGGGAACCTACCGGCCGCTCATGCACATCCAGGACGGGCAGGCGCGGGTGGACGACGTGTTCTGGAGCTACCGCGCCAGGTGGGCGGACGGCAAAGTCCCGATCTGCATCAACGCGCGGCTGGACAAGCTGGACAACCGCTACTGGCGCGGCCTGTTGAAGAGCGGTCGCGCGATCGTCGCTGCGGATGGCTGGTATGAATGGACCGGCGAAAAGGGCCGCAAGCAGCCGTGGCACATCCATCGCAAGGACGGGACGCCGCTCTACATGCTGGCGCTCGCCAATTTCGGGCCGTTCACCGAGAACCGTGCGGAGGCTGGCTTCGTGCTGGTCACGGACGATGCGGCGGCCGGCATGCTCGACATCCACGACCGCAAGCCGGTGGTGCTCAATGCGGAAGATGCCCAACTGTGGCTTGACCCCGGCCTCACGCCGGAACAGGCGATGGAACTCGCGCGCCGCACCGCACTGCCATCCGAGGCATTCGAATGGCACAAGGTCAGCAGCGTGATGAACAAGGCCGGCACCGAGGGGCCGCAGATCGCAATGCCGCTACCCGATTAATCGCAGGTACAAAAAGTGAACGTCGTTCCCGCCTTCGAGGGAACGACGTTTCATCTAACCGAAGCGGTGAACAATCAGTGCTGGTAAGCGCCGATATCGTAGCCAGTGGTCGCGTTGCGCGGCTTGCCATCGATGTCGGTGGGCAGCGCCCCGGTTGCGGTGCCGCGGCCAATCGCGGGCGAGCCGGCAGCCAGATGATAGTCCGGGCTGGCCGCAGTGCGCGAGTACGCAACGAACAGCGGATTCGATGACACGGTATTCTTCGCGGTCAGGCCGTTGCGCAGCGAGATATTCGCGCTGCTGTTCTGGTACACCAAGTTGTTGCTGTAGCTGTTGTGGGTACCGGTGGTGCCTTGCTCCGAGATGCCATAGCCGTTGTCGTAGAAGATGTTGTTGTTCACAACCGTGTAGTCGTCGCCGGCGCTGGTGTGATAGAAGTCCCCGCCGCCCACGATCAGGCCGTAGTGGGAGCCAGTCACGGTGTTGTTGGTGATGGTCACGTGGTTGGCGTCGTGCCACAGGTGAATCGCAGCTTCGCCGACGCGGTACACCAGGTTGTTCTTCACGGTGCCCGAAGTCGACACGTAGATGCCCTGGATGTACTTGCAGCTTGCAGGACCGATGTCATTGACGGTATTACCCACCACGTCGTTCCAGACGCCGTTGTAATAGCTGTCCACTCCGATCGCCGAACCGCCCGCGCTGTTGCAGGTGGCGCTCTTGGCGATGTGGTGCACGTGATTATTCTGAATCATCGTGTACGAGCCGCCGGTATAGATACCGTGCGTCACGCTCGGCTTGGCGCTGCCGTCGATGTCGAAACCGATGATGCTCACGTAGTTGCCGCGGTTGTCCCACACGTTGGCGGTGCTGCCCGGCACGATCTTCGCGCCCCACTTGGTGCTCGACATCCAGTAGATACGGGCAGACGAAGTGCCGCTGGCGGTGGTCTTGATGCCGCCGGTGTAAGTGCCGGGTGCGACCCAAACGGTCGTGCCCGGCCTCGTGGCGACCTGGGCGGCGCGCGCCAGGGTCTTGAACGGCGCGGTCTTGGTGCCGGCCGCGCTGTCACTGCCGGCCGGCGACACGTAGTAGTTGTAGGTAGTGGCTGGAATGCTCGTGTTCGATCCCGGCGGATGAAGGGCGACGTACTCGGCGCTGGCTTCGATGTTCGCCGTGATGTTCTCGATCGACATGCCGTTCGCCAGCGCGGTCGACCAATATGCCAGACCGCCCGCATCCGGCTGGCGGCCCAGCAGCGATTGGTACAGTTGGGTGATTTGGACTTCAGGAGAGGTCGTGGTTGCGGCCGTGGCTGCACCGGCTCCGGGTGTCGCGAGCAAACATGCGAGGCTGGCGCACAGCGCAGCGTTGACACGGACTTTCGAAGCGAGGGTGGCTAGTTTTTTCATCCTAAGTATTCCTTGGCTCAACAGTAAATGAGTAAGCTTTGAGCGCTGGAAACTTCCCAAGTTCAATCTTTTTCAAAATAAATTTCCTTTGCGTATCAAAGACATCAACTACTTTTCTGCTCGGAAAAGGATGGTCAGGATGAGAAATCGAACAGATCCGCCGGGGCGAACAAAAAGCCCGCACACATTGCTGGGTGCGGGCGGGACTGAAGGCCATTGTTCAATGAAACGAACAGGCGCCGTACTTGCAAATTGCCGGGCTGGCCGCCTGGGCCGGTTGGGCCGGCGTCGTGTTGTCGCCAGCTGCGGCGACGGTGCCGGCGTCGTTGCTGCCGGCAGTCTGGCTGGCCCCATAACCCGTCAAGGCGAACGCGTCGGCCTTGGCGCCCGTTGCCGGAGCGGTACTGCCGGGCCCAGACACTGAAGCGGTCGCCGCCTGGCCGCTTGAAACGGCGGCCTGATTGCCCGCCCCTGCCGCCACAAGCGGCGCCTGGCCGGCCGAAGCGGCCGTGGAAGACGGCAATTGATCGACAGAAGCAGACTGAGGCGCAGGCGGTGCTGGCAGCGAGGCCGGTGCCGGCTCAGGCGCCGGATCGGGCGCTGCAGCCTCGGTCGCCGCCTGAACCGCCGGCACCGCGCTTGCCACCGCCACCGCCGCCATCTGCGGCCCGTTGTGCAGGCCGCCCTGGTTTCCGGCTCCGCAGCCGGCCAGCAGGATGCCGGTCGCGCCGCACAGCAGCGCACGGATGCGCCATCGGGACGTGCGAGGTGTCGTGTTCTTCATCAGCGCTTCCTCAATTCATCAGGACGATTCAAGCCCGCGCGCATCACTGCGCGCGGACCGGACGTGCAGGCTTCGATCAGTGCTGGTAAGCGCCGATGTCGTAGCCGGTGGTCGAATTGCGCGGCTTGCCGACGATGTCAGTCGGAGCCGCGCCGACCGAGGTGCCGCGGCCGATCGCCGGCGAGCTCGACGTCAGCTGGTAGTTCGGCGTGGTCGCGGTGCGCGAGTACGCCACGAACAGCGGGTTCGAGGACACGGTGTTCTTTGCCGTCAGACCATTTTTCAGCGAGATGTTGTACTTGCTGTTCTGGTACACCAGGTTGTTGCTGTAGCTGTTGTGCGTGCCGGTCGTGCCCTGCTCCGAAATGCCGTAGGTGTTATCGAACACGATGTTGCTGTTGACCACCGTGTAGTCGGCGCCTGCGCTCGTGTGATAAAAGTCGCCGCCGCCGACGATGATGCCGAACACCGAGCTGGTTACCGTGTTGTTGGTGATGGTCACGTGGTTGGCGTCGTGCCACAGGTGGATCGCGGCTTGCGCCACGCGGTACACCAGGTTGTTCTTCACGGAACCCGAGGTCGACACGTAGATGCCTTGGATATAGGTGCAGCCGGCCGGGCCGATATCGTTGACGGTGTTGCTGACCACGTCATTCCAGATGCCGCCGTAGTAGCTGTCCACGCCGATCGCCGAGCCGCCGCCGCTGGTGCAGGTGGCGGTCTTGGCGATGTGGTGCACGTGGTTATCCTGGATCATGCTGTACGAACCGCCGGTGTAGATACCGTGGGTCACGGCCGGCTTGGTGCTGCCGTCGATGTCGAAACCGATGATGCTCACGTAGTTGCCGCGGTTGTCCCAGACGTTGGCGGTGCTGCCCGGAACGATCTTCGCGCCCCACTTGGAGGTCGAGACCCAGTAGATGCGGGCGGACGAGGTGCCGCTGGCGGTGGTCGTGAAGCCACCGGTGTAGGTGCCTGGCGCGACCCACACGGTGGTGCCGGGACGGGTTGCCACCTGGGCGGCGCGCGCCAGGGTCTTGAAGGGCGCGGCCTTGCTGCCGGATGCGCTGTCGCTGCCGGTCGGGGACACGTAATAGTTGTAGGTCGTGGCCGGCGTCGTGGTGGCCGAGGCCGAACCGGCTGCGGCGAGCAGGACGGCGGCGCTGGCGGCGAGCACGGTGTTGAAACGGGCAGTGTTGGCGATAGTTCCGAGTTTTTGCATTGGGAAGGTTCCTTACCTCAACAAGTGAATGAGTACCTTTGAGGTGCGGAAACTGCCCAAGTTCAACGTTTTTGAAAAAGAATTTTTTAGGCGTAATAAATTCGCACCGGCATGTTCCTCATAGAAATCGAACGCTTGCATGAGATATATCGCGTTTTTCGCCGCAACTAAGCGGGCCAATCCGAAGTCTTAGCTAGCTGCCACGATGACGCGAGAGGACCAATCCGATGACGGAATATCCAGAAGTAAAAGACAGACTGCAGGAAGGCGAACTTTATGCCGGGCTCATCCTTGGCCGGCAGGGCGAACCCGACCACCACCTGATCCTGTTGCCAGGCCGCGCAGCCGACGTCAGTTGGCCCGCGGCGCAAGACTGGGCTGCGGCGCGCGGCGGCATCTTGCCGACGCGGCGCGAGCTTGCCCTGCTGTTCGCTAACCTGCGCGAGGAGTTCGACCGGGCCTGGTATTGGTCGAGTGAACAGCACGAGACGCGCGCACAGCTGGTCTGGGGGCAGAACTTTGCCAGCGGTATCCAGACGGTGTACGGGCGGCCGTTTCGCGGCAATGCGCGGGCGGTGAGGCGGGTGCCGATTGGGTGAGGCTCGCGCGAAGGAGCAACAACGACGCTTAAAATCTAAACAGGCCGTCGTTCCCCGCGGAGGCGGGAACGACGGTAACGATTTTCGAGGCCAAACGATTACTCTTACCGCGGCGCCGCTTGCCCGCCCTCCCCGCGCAGCCCGCGCCGGACCGCATACGCGCCCGCGCTGAGCAGCGCCATGCCCAGCATGGTGCTGACGGACAGGTTCGGCATCGCCCGCATCCCGCTTGCCGTGAACGCGGCCGGCTGGTCGCGCTGCGGATCCGAGCGGCGGCGGCGCAGCGCGCCATTGCTGGCTGGCCCTCCGGCATACAACTGGATCATCTCGCGCACGAAAGGCACGATATCCTGCGGCCCCCGGCTGGACAGCAGGTTACCGTCCCGCACCACTTCCTGGTCGAGCCAGGTGGCGCCGGCGTTCACGAGATCGTCGCGCACGCCCGGCCACGAGGTCAGCGTCCGTCCGTTCGCCAGTCCGCTGGACACCAGCAGCCACGGCCCATGGCACAGCGTCGCGATCGGCTTGCCGGCGTGGTCGAATTCCCGCACCAGGTCGCGCGCCGCGGAGGACTGGCGCAGCAGGTCGGGATTGATGAAGCCGCCCGGAATGAACAGGCCGTCGTAGTCGCGCGCCCGCACCTCGGCGGCCAGCCTGTCGACCACGATGGCATCGTCCGCCGGTTCGTTCAGGTTGACGCCGCGAATATGGCCAGGCTGCAGCGAGATGATCTCGGCCTCCGCGCCAGCTTCGCGCAGTGCGGCCAGTGGCGCCGCCAGTTCGACCTGTTCGAAACCGTCCGTCGCCAGCACGGCGATCTGTTGTCCAGCAAGTTTTTTGCGTCCGTCCATCATGTCCTCCGTTGAGCAGTGATGTGCTTACAGAGTCGACGAACGCGACGATGGTTCCCGCACCATTCCGGTACGGGAACCACGGCCAGCTTAGCGCGTCGTGGCGGGCGCGCGGCCGACCGGCTGGTCGGTGTTGGCGAGGAACCAGGCGGTGGCTGCCATCACGGCCGCGTGGCGGCGCAAGTTGTCCGGATTGACCTTGTCGAAGGTGTCCGCCGTCGTGTGGTGGTAGTTGAAGTAATCGGACGAATCGATCACCGGCTCGAAGCTCGGCACGCCGTCGCGCTCCAGCAGCGACAGGTCGCCGGTGCCCAGCGCATCCTCACGCATGAACACGCCTGCGCCGATCGGCGACAGGGCAGCCTGCAGCGGCGCAAAGTACTTCACCGACGCCGGGCCGATGCTGGCCTTGACGCCGAACGGACGGCCCGAGCCGCCGTCGTCTTCATACGCGGCGATGTGCTTCTCGGCGTTGGCTTTCTCCGACTCGGCATAGGCACGGCCGCCGCGGCCACCGTTTTCCTCGTTCATCCAGGCGATCATGCGGATGGTGCGCTTCGGCTGCAGGCCCAGCTTCTTGATCGTGTTGATCACTTCCATCGCGCTGGTCACGCCGCTGCCGTCGTCGTTGGCGCCGGTCGCCAGGTCCCAGGAATCCAGGTGGCCCGACACGATGACCACTTCGTCCGGCTTGGCGCTGCCGGGAATGTCGGCGATCACATTGAAGCTGTCGGCGTCCGGCAGCGTCTGCGGGGTCAGCGTCAGGTGCATGGTCACCGGGCCGCGCTTGGACAGGCGGCTGATCAGCAAGGAATCTTCGATCGTGACCGCCGCCGCCGGGATGCGGCCGCCATCGGTCAACAGGGTCGCGCCCGTGTGCGGGATACGGTAGGCCGCACCGCCGACGGCGCGCACCAGCGCCGCCGCCGCGCCCATTTCGGCCGCCATGCGCGGGCCCGCGCCGCGGTAAGCCACCGCCTGGCCGTAGGCATTGCCGGCCAGTCCGCGGTCGGCCATCAGCTGGTCGAAGGGCACGTCGAACAGCACGATCTTGCCCTTCACGTCGGCCGGCTTGTAAGCCTTCAGCTCGTCAAAATTGTGGACCACGATCACCTGCGCCGTGAGGCCGGCCGCCGGCGTCGCGCCCGAACCGCCCAGCGCGGTCAGCACGATGCGCTGGGTCACGCCCTGCGGCTGGCCGGTGTAGCCAACCAGGGTCGCCTTCTCCTCGCCGCGTACCCAGTGAGGAACCTTGACCGGCTGCAGCGTCACCTTCGCGCCCAGCTTGCGCATCGCCTCGGCCACTTGCTGCACCGCGGCGGCCGCTCCCGCCGAGCCGGACAGGCGTGGGCCCACCAGGTCGGTCAGGTCTTCCAGGCGCTCATATGCATAGTTGCTCTGCATCGCGGCGTCTCGGATTTTTGCCAGGGCGGCGGAATCGACATCGGGTCCGGCGGCGCTTGCGGCGCCGGCGAACAGTGCAGTTGCAAGGACGGTCAGGGGTATGCGACGGTTCATTGCGGTCCTCAGAAAAGTTGCAAAGCGCACACAATAGCGCATCTCTTGCAATTTTGCTGTATGGACATTGAATCAGGCCGGGACGAGTCGCAACAAGGTGATTTCGGACGGTGCGCCGAAACGTTTCGGCGGCCCCCAGTAGCCGGTGCCGCGGCTGATGTAGACCCACATATCGCGCACGCGGTTAAGCCCGGCAACGAAGGGCTGCTGCAGCGGCACGAACAGGTTCCACGGGAAAAACTGGCCGCCGTGGGTGTGGCCGGACAGCTGCAGGTGGTAGCCGGCCTGGGCCGCCGCCTCGGCCGAGCGCGGCTGGTGCGCGAGCAGGATGCGCACCTGCACCTCGTCGCCGGCCCCAGCCGCGGCCGCGTGTGGATCGCTGCGGTGCGCCGGGTTGAAATTGTGGGCCGTGTAGTCGGCGACGCCCGCGATCATCAGGGCGGCGCCGCTGCGCTTGCGCACCACGTGCTCGTTCATCAACACGGTCAGGCCCAGCCGTCGCAGCTCCACGATCCACTCTTCCGCGCCGGAATAGTATTCGTGGTTGCCGGTCACGAAGAACACGCCGTCGCGCGCCGCCAGCCGGCGCAAGGGCTCGGTGTGCGGCGCGAGGCGGCGCACGCTGCCGTCCACCAGGTCGCCGGTGATCGCGATGCTGTCGGCCTTGAGCGCATTGACCCGGTTGACGATGGCATTCAGATACGCCCGCTTGATGGTCGGCCCGACGTGGATGTCGGAAATCTGCGCGATCTTGTAGCCTTCCAGCGACGGCGGCAGGTTCGCGATCGGGACATCGACCTTGACCACGCGCGCCACCCGGCGGGCGTTGACGAAGCCGACCAGCGTGACCGCCAGCGCCGCCAGCGGAACCGCGACCGCGCTGTCGTGAACAAGCAAGGGCGTCATTGCATTGAACAGTTTCATTCCCAACAACAGCAGGTCGCGCAAAAAGGTCAGCACCAGCAGGGATGAGAAATAGCCCATCGCGATCAGCGCCGCCCAGGTCAGGGGCTCGGCCCAGCGCCGGCGCCAGCGCATGCCCGGGGCACCCAGTCCCAGCGGGACAAGCAGCGCGGAGACGATCAACAGCAGGACGCCGACCGCGACGCCAAGCACGCCAAGTCCCATCGCCGGCAATAGCCGAATACCGATGTAGAAGTGCAAGACGAGGACCAGTGCCAGGAAAGGCATGAAAGAACGGCGCATGGCTTGTTACGAAATGAAAGCGACCGAACCTAGATGGGACTGGTCTGCAAGAGTGCAAGGGCCAGCATCGCCATGTTACGCCTCACTCGTGATTTGTAAGATTCTGTATGAACAGATTACGCGTTCCAAAACCGGCGCTATAGTTCATCCATGCCCCGGTGTAACGCGATCATCCCGATCCCCCGTGAGGCGATAGGAAAAGCCATGTTGAACAAAAAATGCTTTGGTGCGGTGCTCCTGGCCGCGGCCGCGGTGTCGTCCACCTCGGCAATGGCTCAGGATCGCGGTGCAAACACGGTTGTCGGCGCACTCGCCGGCGCGGCCTTGGGCCATGCAGTCGGCGGGCGCGATGGCGCCTGGGTCGGCGGCGTGCTCGGCGCGGCAGTGGGCAATTCGGTCCCGACGCGCGACGATTACTATCGCCGCGGCGGCTCGGTGACCTACTATGAACAGCAACCGGCCTACTACGATCAGCAGCCGGCCTACGTCGAATCGCGCCCCGTGTACACCCAGCCTGCACCCGTGTACTACGACGCCCCGGCCCCGGTGGTGTATGAATCGGCCCCGGTGTACGTGAGCGGTCCGCGCTACTACGAAGCGCCGGTGGTGGTGGTTGGCGGCGGCCGCGGTTACTACCACGGCTACCACGGCTACCATGGCGACCACTGGCGCCGCTGGTAATCAGTCTGTATTCGCAAAAGCCGCGTCTCGTACGCGGTTTTTTTTCGTCCGCCCCCGGCTAGCCGTCAGCATGTACACCGCCGGGACCATCATCACTTTGCGGGCAGGCGCCTATCGCCTGGCCGAGCCGATCGCCACCTCATCCTACGGGCAGGTGTGGCGCGCGATTGGGCCGCCCACGATTGGCGTGGCGGCGCTCAAGCTGGTCAACCGCGCGCAGATGGCGCGGGCCGGCGACAGCCTCCGCGTTCGCTGGGCCGATTGTGCCAGCGTCGAGCGCGCGGTCCTTGCATCGCTCCAGCCCTGGGACCAGCGCCACATCGTGCGCCTGCTCGATCACGGCGAGCACGAAAGGCTGCCGGTGCTGGCGCTCGAACTGCTGGGCGCCGACCTGCGCGCGGCAGGATCGGTGCCGATTGCGCGCATCGTCGACTGGATCGGACAGGTCAACCAGGCGCTCGCCAAAGTCCACCAGTGCGGCTGGCGCTACCTCGACCTCAAGCCCGGCAATGTGCTGCTCGACGCCGATGGCACGGTGAAGCTGTGCGACTTCGGCACGGTGCGCGCGCTGGCCGACACCACCGCGCACGAATTTACCGGCACGCCCGGCTGGCAGGCTCCCGAGCAGGCGGTCGCCAACGACCGTGGCCTGCATGACACGGACGCGCGCACCGATTATTTCGCGCTTGGCCTGCTGTTCTACCACCTCGTCAGCGGCGGCGCGCGGCTGCGGTACTGCCAGGCGCAAACAGCGGACGGGCCGATATTGAGCGTCTCCGAAGCAGCCTTGTTCGCGGACCGCTTCGAGCGGCAAGGCGGTGGCGGGACGGCCGCGCTGGCCCTGTTGCGGACCCTGCTCGCGCCGCAGCGCGCGCAGCGCCCACGGCATGCGCTCGACATCAGCCGCGCCCTCGCGCAGATCCGCGACGCCATGCAGCGGACCCTGAGGAGCGCCGCGTGAACCGCCCACAGCAGCCGTTTTTCATCCGCCCCCTGCTAGCGTTTGGTGTCGCGAGCGATCAAAACCGATAGGAGCTGCCCATGCCGATCTATGTCCACCACTCAGCCCTTGGCAAGGTTGACGATGTGTTCAACGCCGAATCGATCTGGCAGGCTCCGGGGCTGCAGCTGTTCTCGCGCCGCCCCCTGCTGCGCGACCTGCTTGAGCGGGCGCCACGCGAGCTGCGCGGCCGTGCGCCTCGCCGCTGCTTTTCCCACATTACGCTGATGCTGCCGCAGGACGAGATCGACGAGGACCGCCACCTCACCCGCGGCGCACGCCTGCGCGAGCTCGCGCAATCGCTGCAGGCGCTGCACCAGAAGGACTTCGGCGACCAGCTCGGCAGCGAAGACGTGCGCTACCACGTGGTCGGCGCCGAGGCGCTCGAGCCGGGCGAGGTCGAGGTCAAGTTCGGCCACGCGGTCTACCTGCCCGGTCCGTCCGAACAGGTGATGTACACCGTCAGCGCCTCGCGCGACAACGCAGTCTGGAAACAGGTCTGCGCGATCTACCCGAAGCAGCGCCTGGTCCTGCTCGGCCTCGACACGCGAGACGCCACGCACACGGTGCCCGACTGGCCATTCGGACCGGACTGCGCGCTGCTGCTGGTGAACGACGGGCCCGACACGCCGATCGAGGTGCAGGCGCGCCCGAAGGAGGCATTCGAATGCAGCTACGATGCGGCGGCCGGTTGCTACGTGCTGCGGCCACGCGGCAGCAGCAGCGGCGCGCGCGTACTGTTCAAGGTGGAGCGCAGCGGCGCACCGAAACAGGCCGCGCGGCCAATCGAAGTGCCGCGCACCCAGCCCGCGAAGGCGCCCGCCGTCTGGAAACGGCGCACCCCGGAGGCCGAGGATGCGCAGGCCACCGCACTGCCGGCCCGCGCCAGCGTAGTGCCCCCGGCGCCCGAAGGCGACGCCACTTACGCTCCGGTCGCCGCGCGCCAGCGCGTGCGCCTGGCCGCTTTGGCCCTGCCGCGCTTGTCGCGCTACCGTGACACCGGCGCCACGGCGCTGGAGATCGGCCTCGATCGTAGCCTTGCACCCGCAGCCGCCGCGGAGCAGTCGCTGATCCGCTTCGCCGTTACCGACCGTGACGAAGTTCACGCCATCACAGCCGCGGGCCGCCAGCGGGTCACGCTGCCGGCGCGCATCACGCCAACAGACGCGGGCGCGCTACAGTTACTGGAAGCTCCGCCCGAGATGGCCGACCGCTACTGTGGGCTGTTGCGCCTGCCGAACGCCCCCGAACAGGCAATCGCCGGCGGCGCACGCTTCGTCTTCGGACGCAATGCGCCGATGTTGTCCGCGCTGCGTGTCCTCGACAAGCAGGACTGCCTGCGCCGCGCACCGGGACTGGAAGCTGCCAGCGCCGACCGCCTGGGCCTGTCGCGCAACGCCTTCAGTTTCGAGGCGGTGGACGATGGCTACCGCATCGGCCGCCTGTCCCCGACCCAGGCCCTGTACCACCTCGACGAGGAAATGCGCTTCGTCGCCCAAGTGGGAGACGCGGACGAGGCCTACCACCTGCCGCCGGGGCACCACCTGGTCGCAGGGCACTACGTGCTGCGCTTCGAGGCCTGATCATGAACCACGGCGCAAGCCTGTTCGCCGCCTACGCCGCCGGCCTGGCCTCGACCCTGGTGCTGGCGGCCTTCCTGACGCCGCGCGCCTGGTGGCGGCGCGCCAACCTGCAGGCGGCGACGGTGCTGGCCGCCGGCACCCTGGCCATCGGGGGCACGCTGGCATGGCTGTTCGTGCCCACGGCGCCGGCGCAAGCCAGGCCGATCGCCGCCATCGCCGACCCGCCGCCGCGCGGCGCTCCCGAAGCGGGCATGCGCTACCGCGTGCATGATCACCTGAACTTGCGCGGCGCGCGCGGGATCGGCGCAGTACGGCTTGGTGTTGTGCCGGCCGGCGCCACGGTCATCGCAACCGGCGCGCGCGAAGGCGACTGGTGGGAAGTCAGCGCCAGCCTCGATGGACAGGCGGTACGCGGCTGGGCCAGCAGCCTGTGGCTGCGCCGCACCGACGAGGCGCGTCCCTGATGCGCTCAGGCGCGCGGCAGGTCGAGCCGCATCGGCGTGAAGTAGATGCTGTTCTTGAACTGCATCGGCGCAGTCGGCACGAATCCCAGCGCGGTATAGAGCGGCAGCGCAAAATTGGACGCGTTCACCGTGAAGAAGCCCGGATTGCCGGCCTCCAGCGCCTTGTCGCGGCCGTGCTCCCAGAGCCGCCGCGCGATGCCCTGCCGGTGCCAGCGCTTGTCGACGAACAGGTGGTACAGGTGGGTCACCTCGCGCACCGCGACGAAGCCGGCGAGCACGTCGCCGACGATCGCCACGTGGTACACATAGCCGGCCGCGACGTGGCGGCGAAAGCCCGCTTCATCGTTTTCGGCCGTGAACTGCGGGGCGCCATCCGGGGATTCATGCACGATGAATTCGCGCGCCGCGGCCTGGAACAGGGCGGCGGCGGCCGGGATATCGCGGTCTTCGAGCGGGCGGATCAACATCGGGGCATCGCATTTGTGGCCAGGGCCTTCAACGGTAACACAATCGGCTCCCCACTCCAGCGCTGATATGGATACACTCACGGATATGAATTCCGCCCTCCACTTCGGCCACCGGTTCGACGTCGCCGCGCGCAGCGTCGTCGGCGCCGGTTCCATGCAGCGCGAAGAGAACCAGGACAACTACCTGCTGATCGACCACGACGGCAATGCGCAGTACCTGGCCGGGCAGCAGCGCCACAAGCGCCGCGTCGCCGGCTGGCCGCGCGGCCATGCACGGCTGGCGGTGCTGGACGGGATGGGCGGCCACGGCCACGGACGCGAAGCCGCCGAAACCGTGGTGGCAGGCCTGCTCGCCGTACCCGCATGCGCGAGCGTCACCGAACTGTCGCAGCACCTGGACGCGCTGCACGCGCGGCTGCAGCACCACTTCTCCGGCATCGAACACTCGCCGCTACGGCCCGGCACCACGCTCACGATGCTCGAACTCCCGGCCAGCGGCCCGGCCTTGCTATACCACGTGGGCGATTCGCGCCTGTACGAGATCAGCGCCGGCCAGGCCACTCCGCTCACCGTGGACCACGTGCCCGCGACCGCCTTCGCAATGGCCGACCTGATCGACGAGCGCGCGTGGTGGCAGCAGGTCCACGGCGAACACCGGCCCCAGATCAGCCAGGCCTTCGTCCTCGGGAATACCTTCGACGATCCGCTGCTGCTGTCCGACCCGCTGCGCGAGCTGCGCGCCGCCGACCTGCCGCCCTGGCTCGCCGAACTGCACGACCGCCGGCCGGTGGCGCTGCATCCCGGATCGGTCTACGTGCTGGCCACCGATGGCTTCTGGTCCTGCCCCGACGCGCAGCGCTGGGTCGCGCGCTGGCCGGAGCTGTTTGCAGGGCGGTCCAGCGCGCGGGCGATGTTGGACGCCTTGTTTGGCGAGATCGAAGCGCATCCGCCGGCCGGCCTGCACAGCGATAACCTGACCGCCATCGTGCTGCGTCCACTGGCGCTTGACGAAACCGCCCTGCCCTCGGCTTAGCATTCCGTGTAGCAGCAAGCGAATCTAGAATCCGCTGGCTTGCTCACTGTCGGGCGTGTTGCGCGAATTAGTGCGCCTCGACCTGGAAGCGTAGCGCTCGGCGAGCCGCATGCCTAGAGCGATTCCGCGTTTCTCGATACCGTGGTAGGACATGTAGGCCAGCCCGATCAGCAGAACAAGCATTGCGCCCCATTGCACGAGTTTCGGCCCGGGCACTAACCCATCGATAGCGCCCATTGCGAGAACGTGCGTAAGGTAGATACCGTAGGAGTATTTCGCAACCAAACTTGCGCCCCGCACGATATGCCTGTTTTGGAGTTCGTCGCTTGCTGGAATTATGATTCCAATGGCGAGACAAAAAACCCAGAACAGCGGCATTTCTGAAAAGCCAATCTTAACCAGCATCGGAATTAGCACAGTGCCAGCGATGGCAATGAAAGCAAACAGGCAAGCGCTGGACAATTCGAATCGAATGCGACCAGCAAGCAGGTACGCCAAGAAGCCTGGCAGGAAGCACGGTACGTAGAGCGCCAACTTGTGTGCCAGCGACTGCGTGGGCAACAACAGTGCCAAAACAGTAGCAGATAGCCACAGCGCGATTGCCCACAAGACGGGCTGCTGTGTTCGGGCAAGGTGATAGAGCGCGGGCAAAACCAGATACATCTGCAACTCGTATGGCAGGGACCACAACGGACGAGGCAGCGAAGCGTAACCCGTGATGTTCTGGACCAGAAATAAATTGCTGAGCAGTTTCCCGGTGTCGATTGGAATCGACCCGAGCTGCAGAAGGGCAAAAAACAAAACGGTGACGATGGCCAGCGGGTATATCCTGAATATACGCCTGATGTAGAAGGGAATGGCGGCCGGTCCATGCCGCTGCAGCGACATCATTAACACAAGAGTGGTGTGCACGAAAAATATCGCCACCCCGATTCGCCCCATTGTGCGGTAGCTGTAAAAAGCCGGTTCCGCGCCATCCGTAAGCTGTAATATCAGGTGGCTGACCACCACCAGGATAACCGCGACGGCCCTGATTCCATCGAGCGTAGATAGGTAACGCATTTCATTTGGTGGCAGGCTATGGATCAACAAATAGTAGACCTAAATGCCGAGCGCTTGTAACGTGCGATCGCTGTTGATTTACCCAGTTGTTTCCAGCAGGACACGCCGTGTACAAGCCGCTCGATGTTCAACGCATCCGCGCGACACGGATGAGCCGCATTGGATAAGCTGGCGCTAAAGCCATCTACTGCGCCGCCATGCATCCCTGCCGCGATCCCGAGCATCCTCACTGCACCGTCTGGGTGATGCCGGGCGCGCTCGAGTGTGCGCACGGGCATCCGCAACCGCGCACAACTGAGCCAGTCCGGCCGCACCTACACGTCAGTGGCTTCGATCCGCGCGCCGCCGGCGGCCGCCACGCGATCAAGCTCGAACCACGCGGCATGCCGGCCGATTGCCCGGGCGGC
The DNA here is from genome assembly GCF_024753145.1 of Massilia terrae. Taxonomy (GTDB): domain Bacteria; phylum Pseudomonadota; class Gammaproteobacteria; order Burkholderiales; family Burkholderiaceae_D; genus Telluria; species Telluria terrae. The sequence continues at coordinate 1,438,358 of NZ_JANUGU010000001.1, forward strand.
CTGATGCTGACACTGCGTTCGCCGCTGCCGCTGCACTGCGCGGCACGCCACCAGCTGGCGCGCGGGGCGCACGGCCAGTGGTGCCCCGCCTTCATCGAATTCTCCTCGCGCGGCCTGGAACACGGCCAGCACCGCATCGAGGTCGAGCTGGAAGGCGGCGGCCGCAGCTGGATCTGTTCGGTCGTGGTGCTGGTGCCGCGCGCGGACGCCAGCCTGTCCGAGATCCACCATGCCTTCCTCGCCAACCACAAGAATGTGCGCGTGTTCGCGGACGAGGGTTCGATCGCACGCGTCAATGCGGCGGCGGCGACGGGCAGCGTCGATATCGACGTCAGCGCCCGCAACGCAGGCATCGCGCGCCTGGAGCTGGATGCCACGCGGGCCGGCAGCATCAGCCTGCCGACCATCGCATGGGATGAGGACCTCGTTGAAATCGATAGCGCAGTCGTCCTGCCGGCCCACCCCTACCCCGCCGACGCGGCCTGCCTGCTGCGCGGCGCGCGCCACGAGCGGCTGTTCGCCGGCGACCAGCTGGTCATCGGCCGCTACGATCCGGCGGCGCCGCAGGCCCAGGTCCTGCTCGCCCATCCGGACAGCGGCGGACTCACGCGCCGCATCTCGGCGCGCCATGCGCTGATCCGCCGCGACCGGGACGGCTACATGATCGAGGACGTATCGCGCTACGGCATCCTGGTGGATGGCGAATGGCCCGGCAAGGCCCGCCCGGTCGCGCTGCGCGAGGGGATGCACATCGAGTTCACCGCCAGCGTGCCCGGCATCGCCGCGCTGGAGGTGTGCGCGCTGCAGCCGCATGCCCTGGTGCTGGAGCGTGCCGGCGCGCCGTCTGAACGCTTCTGGCTGCTCGCCCCGGACCTTGCGCCAGGCGGGGATTTTGCCCTGCCGCTATTGTTCCATCGCGGCGGTGGCTTCTGGCTGCGCGAAGCGGGGAGCGGCACCGACCACGCGCTGGAGCCGGGCTCGCACCAGTCCGGTTTGCCTATGGGAATTTGCTTTGAAGGCGGGCCGTACCCCGAAACGTGGAACGTACGCGCGCGCATTCCCGACCGGCGTCGCGCCGGGCCCTTGCTGCCAGCCGCCTAGCCGATCAGGAGAACGGCGGCCGCAGCACGAGGAAGATCAGCGATGCGCCGATCAGCAACACGGCCTCGATCGAAAAGACGACCATCGGAATCCGCAGGTGCTCGGGAATTTTCATGAAACCACCTCACATGGGTGAACGTTGTTTCACTTCCCAGCATAGCGCAATCCGGCGGACAGGCAAGCGCGCTACGCGCCGCCGCCCGGTCAAGCCAGCTTGGTGCTGACCTCGACCGTCGCGGTAGTCATCAGCTTGTGCACCGGGCACTTGCCGGCCACGTTCAGCAGCTCGGTGCGCTGGGCGTCGCTCAGCGGTCCGGACATGTGCAGCGTGGTGTCGAGCTTGTAGATGCCCTCGCGCTCCTTGCTGTCGTCGCGGTCGACGCTGACTTCGAGACCCTCCAGCGGAATGCCCTTGCGGTGCGCGTACCACACCAGGGTCAGCGCCTTGCAGGTGCCGAGCGCCGCGTCGAACAGGTCATGCGCGGACGGGCCGGCATCGTCGCCGCCTTCCTGGATCGTGCCGTCGGCAATCAGCTCGTGGCCGCGCACCTGGACGATCTGGCGCATTGGATAGGCGGTGTCGCGGCGGACGGTAATGGTCATGTCAGGCTCCCTGTCGTGTGTTGGATGTAGTGGCTACTTTACACTGCCTGCGCCAGCGTGATCACGCGGACCGGCGTTTCGCGCCAGTCGGCAAAACCCATGCGCAGGTAGAGCCCGTGGGCGGCGTCGTTTGCGCTCATGACGTGCAGGAACGGCGTTTCGCCCCGTTGCAGCTGGCGCAGAATCAGCTTTTCCATCAGCCGCCGGGCCAGGCCGCGGCCCTGGAAATCCGGATGAACGCACACGCCGCTGATTTCACGCAGGCCGGGCGCGGCCATCCGTTCTCCCGCCATCGCGACCAGGCTGCCCTTGTCGTCGAAATAGCCGAAGTAGTCGCCAAGCTCGATGGTGCGCGGGCCGAACGGACCGGGCTTGGTCAACTTCGCCAGCTCCACCGCCTGCGCGGCGTGTTCACGCCGCAGCGGCACGGCATCCGGTGCGGCGTCTGCCGTGGGCGCGCCGCCGTTCCAGACCATGCGGTACATGGTCGATTCGGCTTCGATGCGCCAGCCCGCCGGCGCAGGCCCGGTCCAGCCATCGCAGTAGAAATGCTCGCCCAGATCGCAGAACGGGCGCAGCGCATCGAAGTCCGGCGCGCGGGGATCGGGAAAACCAACGATGGGCGAAAAGCCCGGCGCGTAGCGCCTTGCGCTGTCGGTGCCGGTGGCGAAACAGGCGTGCGGACCGCTGAGCGCCTGCCAGAAGATATTGTCGAGGAGGTGGTCCATGGTGCTGCGAGAGCTGCAAAGCACGTGCAAAGCACGCACTCTAGCACGGCCGCGCGGCGCTACTCCACCTCGCGCACGACGCGAAAGCCGACCTTGTCGTTGGACAGGCGAGCCGCGAAGCCATTGCGCACCGCGGAGCGCAGGTAGCGCGGATGGTACAGCCAAGAACCGCCGCGCAGCACGCGCCGCTCCTGGTCGCCGCCGGCCTGCCAGGCGCCGCCATCGATGGGCGCACCCTCGTAACTGTCGTGCATGACGTCCTGTACCCATTCCCACACATTGCCGTGCATGTCGCACAGGCCCCAGGCATTGGGCGGATAACTGCCCGCCGCCGTGGTGCCGCGGCGCGGCACGCCGCGCTCCTTGCCGGCCCAGGCGAAGCGGGTGTCGTAGTTGGCCTGGTCGGGCCGGATATCGTCGCCGACGTTGAACGGCGTGCCGCTGCCCGCGCGGCAGGCGTATTCCCATTCGGCCTCGCTCGGCATGCGGTAGCGCTTGCCGGTGCGGGTCGAGAGCCAGCGCACATAGAGCTGCGCGTCGTGCCAGTTGACGCCGACCACAGGATGCTCGTCGGTCTGGATGAAGCCGGGCGCCGACCAGTTGACGTCGCCGCTCGGCTTCCAGCGCGTGGCCAGCACGAACGCGCGCCAGTCGGCCACGCTGACCGGATGCCTGCCGATCGCGAAATCGCGGCCGATGGCGACCAGGTGGCGCGGCACTTCCCGCTCAAGCCAGGCCTTGCGCGCGCCGGCGTCGAGGGCGGCCTGCTGCTCGTCGGAGCCGGAGCCCATCTGGAAGCGTCCGGCGGGCAGGACCACCAGTTCCGGGCCCTGTGCGCTATCGTCGAGGAAGCGGTCGCGCAAGCGTCCGCGGCTCGCGTACGGCGCCGCCGAAGGAGCGAGGCTGGCGGCGGCGGGTGCGGTGGTGGCGATGGTCGCATAGGCCAGGCGTGAGCCCAGCACCTGCTCGGCGGCGGGCGCCTGGCGGGCCTCGGGCGACATGCTGCGCAGGCCGGCGAGCACGCGGTCCGGGCGACGCGCGCCTGCCCGCTCGCCGGCCTGCGCCGCGTCCTGCTCCAGCCGGCGGCGCAGCTGTTCGCGCAGCTGCTGGCGGCGCGCTTCGCGCTCGGCCTCGGCGCTGGCGCGCGCGCGGCGTTCCTGTTCGCGGCGCAGATCCGGCGCAGCGGCTGGCGCGGAGGGACGACTCGTTGCGGCCGGCGCAGGCGTCTCCGCAATCACCGCCGGCCCGGGCGCGGGGAGCGCGGCGGCCCGCACGCGCCGCAGCAGCTCGGAAACGCTCGGCGGCCGCAGCGAAGGCTCCGGCGCGAAACCCGCGTGCAAAGCTGCGCGCACCGGCTGCGGCAAGGCCTCCGCGCGTTCGGATGCGCGCGCATGGCGGCCGGCGTCGAACGGCAGGGTTCCGGTCACCATCTTGTACAGCATGACGGCGGCGGCGTGCACGTCGAGCGCGCGGTCCGGCGCCAGCTGCGGATCGCCCGCTTCGGGCGCCATGTAGGCCGCGCTGCCCGAATTGCCGGGCGCCGCGCTGCCGTTGGAGCTGCCGGCAATGCCGAAGTCGAGCAGCTTGACCGTGCCGTCGGCCTGCACGAACACATTGGCCGGCTTGAGGTCGCGGTGCACCAGGCCGCACTTGGTCCAGGCGTAGTCGAGCGCCTGCGCCACCGGGTCCAGCAAGGCGCAGGCGCGCTCCAGCGCCAGGCCGCCGGTGCGCTTGATGACGGCGTCCAGATCCTCGCCATCGAGGTATTCCATGATCAGGAAGACGCTGCCGGTCGCGGCATCCTGCGACCAGTCGAACACACGCACGATGTGCTCGTGGGCGAGGCGGCGCGCGCAGATGGCTTCTTCCAGCAGCAGGCGCGCCTCATGCGCCGCCCCCGCGCGCTGCGGCGGATGGATCTTGAGCGCGACCTGGGCGCCATGACCCAGCTGGACCTCGGTCGCCAGGTCGACCGCCTGCCAGACTTCGGTCCTGCCGCCGTAGGAAATCAGGCGCTGCAGGCGGTAGCGGCGGTTCGGCGGGCCGACCTCCTGCCCGGCCATCAGGCCCAGTTCCGTGCTCTCGCCGCTGGAAGCCGCGGCATGCGCGCGGGCGTCGTGATAGGCGGTGTCGAGAACGGCTTCCTTGCGCCGGTCGAACTCGTCGCGGGTCAGGAGACCATCTTCATGCAAGGTCCGCAGTTCGCGGATTTTGTCGATCGCTGTTCGCATGCTTTCAGTGGGTGAGTGCGGCGCCGCAGGCCGCACAGAAAACGTCGCCGGCGCGCGCCGCGTGGCCATGCGTGCAGCGGCGCGGCGCTTCGAGCACGGTCACGGTGGACGCCATGCCGGACAGCGCCGCCAGCTGCTCGGCGCGCATGGTGGCGTGCACCCGGGTCTTCAATAGGTCCGCCAGCGCGGCCGCGTTGGCCGTTGGCGCGAGCGCCAGCTTGGCCGTGTCATCCAGTTCGCCGAAGGACTGCGCACGGGTGATCTCCATCCTCGCTCGATCCAGCGCCTGCGCGTGACGGCGGTCCTCGGCGTCCAGCTCGACGTCGCGGATGGCGCGCTCGTGACGCGCGTCGGCATCGATGGTGCGCTGCAGCTTGTCGTGGCGCGCCAGCGCGTCGGCCAGTTCGCTGCCGCGGCGCAGGGCCGACAGCTCCTGCCGCACCTGCTCGGCATCGAGCGCATCGGCGCGCAGCAGTTCGCGGCGGCGGCGCTGGGCCTGTTCCTCTTCCCACTCCAGCGCGCGTTCGAGCTCGCGCTTGCGGGCGGCATTGGCCAGCACCAGCGCCTGGCGGCGCGCGGTGTGCTGCTCGTCGTCCAGCTCGCGCGCACGGCGCTCGGCCAGCGCTTCGGCCGCGCGCAGGCGCGCCACCTCGTCATGGCGGCGCGAGGCATCCTCAATGGCGAGCGCCTGCTCGATCTTGTTCCTGATCTGCTGCTGCAGCAGCACGTGCGAAAAGCGCTGCTGCGCCAGCTGGCGTGCCTGCAGCGCTTCCTGCTGCTGCGCCTCGAGCTCGGCGCGCATGCGGCTGCGCGCCAACGCGCGCAGGTGCGCCCACTCGTCGACCTCGCCGCCGCGGCGCGCGCCTTGGCGGGCCAGGTGGTGCTCCAGTTCGGCTACGACGTCTTCCGCACCGCGGTCGATGGCCTGCTTGCGCGATTCGGATTCGGCCACCCGCGCATACAGCTCGATCTCGCGCGAGCGCACCTGCTGCATGCTGTCGGCCTGGTCCAGCGACAGTTCGGCGCGGCGTTGGCGCTGGCGTCCCTGCTGCTCTTCGCGCCGGATCTTTTGCCACTCCTCGGCGTCGTACATCTCGTCGAGGTGGCGCGCGTGCTCGACCTGCACGTGGCGCTCGTCGGCGGCGAGCCACAGGCTGGCGACGCGCTCTCGGTTGGCGTCGTATTTATCGTGGCGCAGCGCGAGCGTATCGACCCGCACCGCGGCCAGGCCGTACTGCGCCAGCAGCAGCTTGAGCGCGCCCTGCAGGCGCTCGTCCAGTTCCGCGCGCAGCTCGCCGTTGGCCGCCATCTCGCGCACCGAACGGGCGCCGAGGAATTCCAGCGCGAGCTGGCGCACCGGCGCGCCGAGCAGCTCGCGCAGCTGCGGCGCGCCGATCACGCCCGGCATGGTCATGAAATGGCGGGCAAAAGCGGGCACGTGTTCGACCTGCAGGCGGACGGTGAAGCGCGCGGACAGCTTCAGGTATTCGGCGCTTTCCAGATCGTCGAACTCGAATTCGACCGGCAGCGCGGCGGTGCGGGTGACCAATATCTCGGCGTGCTGGTCGCGCAGCAGGTGGTTCAGGCGCGTGAAGAAGCCCTCGATCTCATATTCGCCCTGCGGCACTTCGGTGGCTTTCTCGCCCTGCAGGATGTAGGCGCGCGAGGTGGCCGGCACCCGGAGCGTCTTGACGAAGATGCCGGACAGCTCGCGCACGCCGAAGAACACGGCCAGTTCGTCCGGCCCCGCGATCCAGCGGTTGTCGCGCAACAGCGGCGGATTGCGGGGTGCGCCCAGGGTCAGGCCGCAGCCCGCGCAGTAGCCCGAGGTGGCCGCGTTCTTGCGCTCGCAGCGCGGGCACTCGGCCGCGCCGAAACCGAACATCTCGAACATCGCTGTCTCCTGGTGAAGCGCCCCCTCCCCGCTGGCGCTAAAGTTGTCAAAATTATAGCAGAGATTGTCAAGGGGTTCAAATAAACCCGACACGTTCCACGCAGGCGAAGCTGGCGCCGCGCGCCTTGAGGGCAGCCGGGAATCCGGCTGGCAGCTGCCCCTCGCAGGCGCGCGGCAGCAGCACCCGGTCGCCGGGGGCTGCTGCCGCCAGCAGCAGCGCACATTTGGCGGCCACGCCTTCGACCGCCTCGACCCGGCCCGCATGCCAGGCGCTGGAACAGCCGCTGGCGAGGATGCGCCCGCGTGGCAGGAACTCGCGGCCGCGCGCCATCCGGTCGGCCATCACCAGCGCCAGTTCGAAGGAGTTGCCCTGGAACCGCGGCTGGCCGAAGCGCACCGTGGTGCGCCAGGCGCGCCCGGTCCGGCCATCGAAGTGGCGCGCGTCGAACAGCACTCGGCGCACCTCGTGCTGGCCGGCCAGGTCCAGTTCCGGCGCCGTGATCGAGGACTCGTCGTCGCTGCCGCCATCGGTCGGATAGACGCTGACTTCGACCCAGTCCAGGCTGTCGTGGATGCCGCCGCTATGCAGGGGAAACCAGCTGCGGGCGCTGGACACCGCCTGCGCCGCGTCGGGCTGGCCGGTGAGCGCGCCGAGATGGCGCAAGCCGTCCGGACCGCCGAGCAGCACCCGGGCGTGGGCGCCGCGCAGGGTGTGGCCGCCGATGCGCCCGAGCTGCCATTCGTCGGACCAGCCATTGACGAGCAGCGCCTGTGGCGGTATCACGCCGCGCCCCATGCGGTCCGCCAGCACCGCTGCCAGCTCCCAGCCGCGCTCCGCGGGTGCGGGCGCACGATCCATGCTGAGCACTACCTGGTCGCGGCTGTCGTAGCGCGGTTCGGTATGGCGCGCCAGCCGCACCACCTGCTGCATGCGTTCGGCCCGCGCCGGCTGCCCCGGCACCGCACACTTGACGTCGGTCCGGCCCTCACGCGGACGGCGCGACGCGGTCACCAGCAGGGTCGAACCGTCGGCCAGCAGGCAGCGACATTCGGCAGCATGCGGCGCGCTCATTGTTCGTCCTCCGGATGGATGCTGCGCCGCGCGGCACAGTGGAATTCGAGGTTGGCGGCGATGCGGTCCAGCTCATCGAGCAGCGCCGGCGCCTCGCGGGCTTCGGCGCGTTCGAAGCGCGCCAGCAGCGCCCACGCCTCGTCGAGGCTCTCGGCGGCCAGCACGCAGTGGTGCGCGCGGCGCGCCTGCACAGTGGCCAGCAGCGCCTGTCCCGGCGCTTGCAGCCCGAGCGCCGGCATGGTCGCCACCGACAGGCCAAGCAGGTCGAGGCGCTGCAGCAGCGCCTGCAGCGTGCGGAACTGGACGCCGCTGGCGGGCAGCGCGGCCAGGCGCACCGCCCGCATCAGGCAGGGCAGCTCCAGGAACAGGCGGCGCAAGGCGCGCGCATCAACGGCCCGGGCGTCCACCTGGTGGACCGCCACCGATGCCGCCACCGGCATGGGCGGCACGGCGCATTCAAGACGGTCAAGCAGCATGCGGCCGTAGTCGCACATGCCGCCGAGGTCCACCGGGACGCAATCCTCCACCACGATCCCGAAGCGCGTGTACAGCAGCTGGTCGAATCCCGCGCGGAAGGCGTTCCACTCATCCACCGTGGTACACGGCGGCAGTTCCATATTCCCTTGGGCGAGCTCGCGCTGCAGCGCCTGTTCCATGCCGCGCACCAGCTCCACCAGCATCAGGCTGCCGCCGCATTCGCTCGCCAGGAAGAGGTCGAAGCGCTGCTGCTCCAGCCGCGGATCGGGGCGGTCGACCACGAAGTGCACCGCCAGCCCGATCTCCGGCGCGGCGGCAAAGGGTACCATCTGCCCCGTGTATGGCCCTGGATGAAAGCACCACGCGGTTTCGCCGGCGGCCAAGCTGGCCCGATGCCCGGCGGCCATGCGCCGTGTGCGACCGTCGGCATCCACGACCAGCCCGCAGCAGTGGCCCGGCACGGCCAGCCCCGCCGGCAGCGCGCGTGCGACGATCTCCGTCCCCAGCTCGGTGGCCAGGAATCCGCTGTGGCGCGGACCGCGCTGGAACAGGCCGTGCATGCAATCACCCGCCGCCGACCGGCCGCACCGTGAAGCGCGCGCCGTGCTGCTGGAAGTAGCGTGCCGGGTCGCCCGGCGCCTGCCACGGTCCTTCGCACTCGCCGTCGCCATCGAGACGGCCCTGCAGCAGCACCTTGCCCTCGGCGTCCAGCACGCACAGCGCCGGACGTTCGCGCAGCAGGCGCGCGGTGAAGGGTGCGCATGCCTTCAGCTGCAGGGTGAGCTGCCAGCCACCGTCGTCATCGCTGAAATGCAGGATCCAGTAGCCGTCGTCGGTCGTCAGGCGCGCCAGCGTTCCCGAATCGGCCGCGCGCAGCATGCCGGTACTGCCGTCCCAAGCATCGTCGTTGGCACTCTTGCGTGGCGCGCGCCTGTCGATGGCGAGCTGGCGCAGGCGGCGCACGGTGAGTGGCGACGCCTCCAGCGCCATGCGCTCGTTCGCGGTCAGCGGGCGGCTGCCGTCCAGCGCCGCGCGCAAGATGTCATCCGCCAGCATCAGGCGGTCGCCTTCCTTGCGGCGGCCGGCCAGCAGTTGTTCGCGCAGGCGGCGGTCCAGGTGGTTTGTACGTTTCAACTTTCCTCCGTCATCGGCGCGCTGTTGCCAGCCGCTCGATCGCCGCGTCGCGCCGCTTGCGCAGCGTCGGCAGCGAGATCCGGTCGAGCAGCGCGAGCTGCTGCATCACCGGCAGCTCGCCGGTCGCCGGGTCGAGCCATTCGGCGGGATAGCAGTCGTCGGCCGGGCCGATCAGCTTGAGGTAGACCGCAAGCCGCACCGGCATCGAGTCGCGCGCCAGCGCACGCTCGGCCCACGCGCCCGCTCCCGCGGCGGACAGCGCCACTTCGGCAAAGCGGGGGGGAAGGGAAAGCGCGCCGCGCTCGGGCACCGGTTCGTCGTCGCGTTCGGCCGCACTGCCCTCCTCCGGCTCGCGGGCGTCTTGCGCCAGCTCGTCCTGCCGAGCCTCCAGGATCTGGTCGGGGCCGGGGCTCGCGGCCTCCTGCGAGTCGGCCAGCACCCGGGCATAGTCGTCCAGCCAGCCGGTCGCCTCGAAGGAGTCGAGCCGCCAGTCACCGTCGCGGTTTGCCGACATGCGCTCGTACTCGGCGATCTCGGCCAGCATGGCGTCGATTTTCGCAGGACTGGTCTTCAAGCTGGCGAAGCGCTTGGAGCGGGTGTGAAGGGGACCGGAGCTGTCCGTAAAGCGCTCCAGCGACTCGCTCCACGCGATGACCCATTCGGCCTTGCAGGCGCCGCCTCCCCGCAGCAGGCGCGCCTCGATCGGTTCCGCGCCGATCTCGCGCCCGAGGATGGCGCCGACCTGCTCGCGGTGCTGGTCCCAGCCGTCGAACAGGCGGGCGATCTCGCCGCGCGCGGTGTCGAGCATGCGGAAAGCGTACATGCGGTTCGGGCTGCAGGGCCGGCCGCAGGCGGCCTGGTAGTTGTCGGAGTCGACCTTGTCGCGCAGGCCGGCGTACATGTCGTTGACCTTCTTGCGCAGCAGGCCGTCGGCGCCGGCGCCGAGCCAGAAGGGACCGAGCCGGCGATATTCGCCGACCACCGCCGCACACATCCCGGCCCAGTCGGCGGGACGGGCCTGCAGTTCATACAGCAGCGTCAGCGCCAGCTCGAACACGGTCTCGCCGTAGCTGTTGCCAGGCGCTTGCGCACGCGATGCGCGGGCGCTGGCGCGCAGCGCATCGGCGCACAGGTCCACGTAGTCACCCAGCGTGTCATATTGCGCCTCCTGCTGCACCAGGCGGCCGACATCGCATTGCGCCAGCGCGTGCAGGGAGCACTGCCCCAGCAGCTTGCGCACCTGTTCCCAACCAGGTTCCTGATAGCGGGTGCCCGGCAAACGCATACCTTCCTCGTCCCCTTGAATCGTGGTCCGCCCGGCGGCGAACCCGAAAAAATATTGCCAGAAAACGAAGAAACGGGGCGCGCTGTTCAGTGCGCTACGGATACACCGCGCCCACGCGAGACGCGGGCCATTGAAACACCGGCTTTTTCGCAGTTCATCCCGTGTTTTCTACCTCCCGTCGCATACCGATGGCGACCCAGGGAGCCCTTGGATACAGTGCTCACATCGAAACCACATTTGCAAGGAGAACTGAAATGAACATCGCCAAACACATGGAAGCCGTCTTCATCGCCGCACTGGTCTTTGCCGGCTCCGCAGCCTTCATCGCCAACGCCAATGCGAATGTACCCGCGAAGCCGGCAGCGCCGGTCGCCACCATCCAGGCCGCCATGCCGGTTGTGACCGTGACCGCCAAGCGCCTGACGCCGGAACAGAAGCGCGCCTCGCTGATCGCCGAACGCGCCGCCGCACGGAGCAATGCATGATGCCCACTGCCCGCTGGCGTTGCGTCATCCCTTGACGCCCAACGCCAGCGGCCGCGCTTCCCCGAGCGCACGCCGCATGTATCGCGGATCCTACCAAGCGTTTCATTTGTAAGGACTTGCGTCAATCGCCCCCGCGCCTGGCCGCGATTGCTATAGTGGGCTCGTCCATCCCGGATACGGAGACCACACCATGAAACGCATCCTCACTCTCGCTACTTTCGTCACTCTCGCCGCCGCAGCCTTCGCCCCGCTGCCGTCGATGGCGCAGAGCCAATACAGTGTCGTCATCAGTTCGGCGCCGCCGGCCCCGCTGTACGAAGCCGTGCCCGCGCCGCGCCGTGGCTATGTGTGGGCGCCGGGCCACTGGGAATGGCGTGGACAGCGCCACGCATGGGCGCCCGGCTACTGGATCGCCGAACGCCCGGGGTATGCCTATAGCGCCCCGGTGTGGTATCGCCACGATCGCGGCTGGTACATGGAGCCGGGGCGCTGGACGCCGACCGGCTGGGACCGTGGCCGTGACTGGGACCGTGGCCGTGACTGGGACCGTGGCCGCGACTGGGATCGTGGCCGTGACTGGGATCGGGGCCGCGACTGGGACCGCCGCCGTGACTGGGACCGCGACGAGCACCGCCGTTGGGAGGAACGCGAGCATTACCTCCGCGACCGCGATGGCGACGGTGTCCCCAACTGGCGCGACCGCGCACCGGACAACTGGCGCCGCTACTGACGCCAACGAAAAGCGCCTGCGGGCGCTTTTTGCCATGTCCGGTCCGCCGATCGGGTATGCTGCGCACGATGAATGAACTCTACGAGCTGGCCTACCGGCGCGAACGCAGCGCCAGCCGCCGATTGGCGCGGCAAACCGGCATGACGCACGAGCAGGCGCTGCGCACGACACTGGAACAGCAGGTTGGCGACGCCGGCCTCGCCCAGCTGGTCGCCGAACGGCGCGCTCTGGCGCAGGCCGAGGCACGGCGCATCGCCGATCGCCGCGCGGCGCGCGCCACCAACGAACAACAGCGCAAGGCGCGCCACCTTGCGGGTCCGGGCACCTGGAATGCATGGTTCGACGGTTCGGCCCGTCCCAACCCGGGCCGCTGCGCCATCGGCGCTGTGCTCAACGGGCCGGACGGACAGGTCGTCGAGATCTCCGAGCAGGCAGGCTACGGCAACAGCGGCGAGGCCGAATACCGCGCCCTCATTGCGCTGCTGCGGGCCGCCGTCGCGTACTTGCCGCAGCAGCTGACCATCCACGGTGACAGCCAGGTCGTGATCGACGATGTCAACGGTCCCGAGGACGCCGCCGCGCAAGCGCTTCTGGCGTACCGGCGCGAAGCGCACGCCCTGCTTGCGCAACTGCCGGAGGTGACCCTGCGCTGGGTGCCGCGCCACCGCAACCAGCAGGCCGACGCGCTGTCGCAGCGCGCCGGTCTCGGGTCCGAGGCGAAAGCATGAGCAAGCACGACCCGGCCTGGTGGCAACCGAAGCTGGCCGCGCTGGCGGCCGGCGCAGCGGGCAATGACGGCGCCCACGACGCCAGCCACCTCGAGCGCGTGTGGCGCACCGCGCAAGCGCTGTTGAAAGATCATCCCGAAGCCAACGCACTGGTGGTGATGGCCGCCTGCTACCTGCACGACCTCGTCAACCTGCCGAAGAACGATCCCGAACGCGACCAGGCATCGCGCCGCTCCGCGCGTCTGGCGCGACACCAGCTCGGCTGGATGGATTTTCCGCCTGAGCTGCTGGATGGCGTGGCGCATGCGATCGAGGCGCACAGCTATTCGGCCGCGATCCCGGCCGACAGCATCGAAGCGAAGATCGTGCAGGATGCCGACCGCATCGACGCCCTCGGCGCCATCGGCCTGGCGCGCGTGTTCTACATCGGCGGACAGCTTGGCCGTCCGCTCGCCCACGCCGACGATCCGCTTGCACTCGATCGCCCGCTGGACGACCGCAGCTACACACTCGACCACTTCGCGGTCAAGCTGGCGGCCCTGCCGGGCATGATGCAGACCGCCGCCGGACGCCGCCTGGCCGAGCGCCGCGTCGCGCTGCTGATGGAGTTCCGCGAGCGCTTCGCCGAAGAGTGGCTGGGCCGGTCGCCCGATGTATGAAAGGTGCTTGATCGGATGTTAAGATAGGCGTTTGAGCATCAGTCACTTCGAATTTCATGACATCGACGGCCGCCAACCTGAAGCCCTCCTCCGGCAACCTCAACTTCGTCCTGGTCTGCGTTTTCATCGACATGCTCGGCATCGGGCTGATCGTCCCGGTGCTGCCGGTGCTGGTCGGCCAGTTCGTCAGCGGCCGCGAACAGCAAGCGCTATGGTACGGCGTGATGGCGATGGTGTTCGGGCTGATGCAGTTCATCTTCATGCCCATGCTCGGCGCCATCAGCGACCGCATCGGCCGCCGTCCGGTGCTGATGTATTCGATGACGGGCATGTGCATCAATTTCCTGGCCACGGCCTGGGCGCCGAACCTGGCCTGCCTGTTCATCGGGCGCGTCATCGGCGGCATGTCCTCTGCCAGCATGTCGGTGGCCTCGGCCTATGCGTCCGACATTTCGGCCCACGAGCACCGCGCCAAAAGCTTCGGCAAGATCGGCGCCGCCTTCGGCCTCGGCTTCCTGTGCGGCCCGATGCTGGGTGGCCTGCTGGGCGACAGCAACATCCACATGCCGTTCTACGTCGCCGCCGCGCTGTCCGCCGCCAATCTCGTCTACGGCTATTTCTTCGTGCCGGAATCGCTGCCGCCGGGTGCACGCGCGCCGTTCCGCCTCGCCCGCGTGAATCCCTTCGGGGCGCTGCTGCGGCTGGCCGGGCGCCGCGACATCCGCGGACTGGTCATCGTATTCACGCTGGTCGCCTTCGCGCAGATGATGCTGCAGTCGACCTGGGTGCTGTACACCACCTTCCGCTTCGACTGGACCCCGCGCGACAACGGCATCGCCATGTTCTGCGTCGGCCTGGCTTCGGTCGTGGTGCAGGCCGGCCTGCTGGCGGTCCTGATGCGGCGCTTCGGAGAAACCCGCCTGTCGATGCTAGGGCTGGCCTCGGGCGCGCTGGCCTATTTCCTGTACGGGCTGGCCACGCACGGGTGGATGATGTATGCGGTCATCCTGTGCAACCTGCTGGCCTTCGCGGCCGGCCCGGCCCTGCAAGGGATTATTTCGAAGACCACACCCGGCAGCGAACAGGGCGAGCTGATGGGATCACTGCAATCGGTCAGCAGCCTTGGCGTGATCGTGATGCCGCTGGTCGGCACCGCTATTCTCGGCGCAGTCAGCCACCTGCCGTCCGACGACTGGCGCGTGGGCAGCTCCTTCTACCTATGCGCATTGATGCAGGTGCTCGCCATCGTGGTCGCGCGCCGCTACTTCGCCCACCATCACAAGCCCGCATGAGCGGCCACATGCCGGGCGCGGTGCTGGCGGCCGTGCTGTTCGCCGCGCTGATGCACGCCAGCTGGAACGCCCTGGTCAAGTCGCGCAGCGACACCGCCCTCGCGACGGTGCTGGTGGTGGCCGGCGGCGGCCTGCTCGGCGCCATGGCCCTGCCCTTCCTGCCCGCGCCGGCGCGCGAGAGCTGGCCTTTCATCGCCGCCTCCAGCGTCGCGCAGCTGGCCTACTACACACTGCTGGTCGAGACCTACAGCAGCGGCGACATGAGCCTGTCCTACCCGCTGATGCGGGGCAGCGCGCCATTGCTGGTCGCGCTGGTGAACGGGCCGCTGACCGGCGAGCATCTCAGCGGCGCGCAGTGGCTCGCGGTGGGCCTGATCTGCGGCGGCATCTTCGCGATGTATGAGAGTGCGCGCAGCGGCTCGGCGCGCGGCCGCCGGACCACGGCCTTCGCGCTGGCGACGGCCTGCATCATCGCCACCTACACGATGATCGACGGCGCCGGCGTGCGTCACTCCGGCGCGCCCGCCGCCTACACGATCTGGATTTTCCTGTTCAGCGGGATGGGTGCGCTGGCCTGGGCCGCCATGCGGCGCGGCCCGGACCTGCTGCCGTTCGCGCGCGCCAACCTGCCGCTGGTCGTGATCGGCGGGGTGACCACACTGGGCTCCTACGGCATCGCGCTATGGGCGATGACGCTGGCGCCGGTGGCCGCGGTGGCGGCCCTGCGCGAGACCTCGATCCTGTTCGCGACCGCGATCGCCGCGCTGGTGCTGGGTGAACGGGTCAGCCCCGCGCGACTGTCAGCTGTGGCGCTGGTCGCCTGCGGGGCCGTGGCGATGCGCCTGGCCTAGAACTTCATTTCCATCGTCGCGCGGACGACCATCCTGCCCGGCGTGATGGAGGTGCGGGTCACCGAACCGTTCTGGTCGAAGTAACTGCCCGAATTGATGAAGTCCTGGCGCAGCACATTCGCCAGCGCGACGCGCAGCTGGTTCTTCGGATCAAACTTCCACAGTGCGTACATATCGACGTCGCGGCGCACGCTCTGGTAGGCCAGCTGGTTGGCCGAAATGCGCACCTGGCCGCCGTTCTTGAAGGCGTAGCTGGCGCCGGTGGTCAGTTGGCCAACTTTGTAATCGAGGCCGAAGGTCGCCGACACCGGCGTCTGCTGGTCGAGCCGGTTGTTCGGTGCAGCGACCGAATCCACAGTCGACCAGTTGCGGCTCACGCTCGCGCGCAGGTCGAGCGCGGGCGCCTCTGCCCACAGCGACTTAAGCGGAAACTTGGTTTCCAGCTCCAGCCCGTAGGTGCGCGCGTTGCCGAAGTTGGACGGCAGGCCCACCCAACGGCCATCGCGGAAGATCGTCAGCTGGCGCGTGAAGTCGGTGATCTGGCGCGTCGACGCGCTGATCGAGGCCATGCCGCCGCCGTCCCAGAAGTGTTCGTAGGCCGCGTCGATGCCACGCGCCAGTTCCGGCTTCAGGTCGGGATTGCCCATGAAATCAGGCTCGGTCGAGCTGTTGTTCAGCGACAGGAAGCGGTGCGGAATCAGGCTTTGCACATCGGGCGCCTTGTAAGTGCGGGTCAGCGCCAGGCGCACCTGGTCGGCCTTGGTGCCCGGCAGCTTGTACATGGTCTGCATCAGCGGGCTCCAGACCGAGGAGCGCGTGTGCGCGGTATCGAAGGTATTGCCCTCGATGCGGGTGAAGATCCCTTCCCAGCGCATGCCAAGGTACACCGACCAGCGCGGCGTGACGTTCCATTCGTCCTGGGCGAAGCCGGCGAAGCGCAGCACACGGCCCTTGTAGTGTTCATCCGAGAGGTAGGCCGGTTGGCCGGCGATCGATGCGTCGCGCTGCAGGCGGGCGTCGGTGCGGTTGTTGTAGCCGAAGTCCCAGCCCAAGGCGAGCGCATGATTCTCGACCAGTGGATTGGTGTACTTGCCGGTCGAGGTGAATCCGCGGTCGGTGCCTTTGGAATCGATCTTGCTGTCCAGCGTTTGCGTGGCGCCGTTGTAGGCCAGCCGCCGCGTGACGTTGCCCAGGCCGCCCAGCACGCCGCCGATCTTCAGGTCCAGTTTCGAACCGGATTCCAGCTTGTGGGTCCAGTTCAGGTCCGTGCGGAAGAACTGGTTATCGTTGGTCATCGGCAGCCACTGGTGCGGATACTGTGCGGGCGCGCCGTACACGGTGGTGATGTCGCTGGTGCCGTTCAGGCGGAAGCGGTTCACGTTGATGAAGGTCTGCCAGGTCACCGTGTCGCCGCCCTCCAGGTTCCAGTTGAGGCGCGGGCTGATGTTGAGCGCGTCGAAACGCGTCGCCGAATAGGACGTGGTTTCGCGCAGCAGGACGCTGCGGCCGGCCGCGTCGTAGCCCTGCTCCAGCGCCGGCGAGGGCCGCGCCGACTCCTGGTGGATGGCATTGGCGGCCAGCGACCACGAGAGCTTGCCGGCGCGGTCGGACAGCTGCAGGTTGGCGGTCGGGTTGCTGTAGTCGGGGCCGCGGCCGTAGCCCAGCTTCAGTTCGCGCTGCGCGGTCTTGATCGCCTTCTTCAGCACGATGTTGATGGTGCCCGCGATTGACTGGGTCGAGAACTCGGCGGTGGCTGCGCGCAGCACCTCGATCCGCTCGATCACATCAGGCGCGAGCGAATCGATCGAGAAGCCCGCCGGCGCGCGTTCGCCATTGATCAGGATCTGGGTGTAGCCGCTGCCCAGGCCACGCATGCGGATCTCGCCGCCGCGCCCACCGCCGCCGCTCACCGTCACGCCGGGCACACGCTTGAGCACATCGAGCACGTTGTTGTCCCCGTACTTGACGATCTCCTCGTGGTTGACGACGATTTTGGTCGCGGTGTCGTCGCGACGCGGGTCATAGGCTTCGGCGGACCCGCGCACTTCAACCTTCTGCATCGGCGCTTCCGTGCTGGTGGCTTTGGCTGCGCCGGTTTGCGCTTCCTGCGCATGCGCGGAAGCCGCGAGCGCAACGGCGGCGGCGATGATCGTCAGGCGAAAGGGCTTGCTGTGGTCTTGCATGGTCTGGTCTTGTCGTTTTTAGAAAGGCGCTATTCTCGTCCATACGGTAGCCAACGGATCACCGCCGCGGAACTATTTTTGATATGCATGCAACACTGCGGCATGCATATCCCCTCTGTCACAGCTTCACTTCGAGCGTCAGGCGCGCGACCATATAGCCGGGATACACCGTGTTGCGGGTGACCAGGCCGGCCGGCGTGGCATAGCTGGTGGCGTTCAGGCCGTCCTGTCCCAGGACATTGTTCAGCGCCAGTCGCAGCTGATACTTCGGATCGAGCCTCCAGGTCGCGTACAGGTCCAGGTCGCGGCGCACGTTCTGGTAGTTGGACTGGTTGGCCGACAGCCGCACCGGGCCGCCGGCGCGGAACGCGAAGCTGCCGCCGACGGTGAAGGCGCCCGTCCTGTAATCGGCGCCGAGCGTGCCTGACAGCGGCGTTTGCTGGTCGAGCCGGTTGTCCGGACCAGGTACCGACTGCACGCGCGACCAGTTGCGGCTCACGCTCGCGCGCAGGTCGAGCGCCGGCGCATCCGCGACCAGCGCTTTCAAGGGCAGCTTGGCCTCGGTCTCCAGGCTGTTGGTCACGGCCTTGCCTTCGTTGGACGGCATCTGGACCCAGCGGCCATCCTGGAACACGATCACGTTGCGCGTGAAATCCTGGATGCTGCGGCGCGACAGGGCCAGCGACAGCATGCCGCCTTCGCCGAAGTAGTGCTCATACGCGGCGTCAAAGCCGAGCGCGAGCTCCGGCTTCAGATGCGGATTGCCGATCGAATCCGGCTCGGTTGGACTGTTGTTGACCGAGACGAAGCGACGCGGCGGAAGGCTCAGCAAATCCGGCGCCTTATAGGTGCGGGTGACGGCGAAGCGCACTTGGTCGGCCTTGGTGCCGGGCAGCTTGTACAGGGTCTGCATCAGGGGGCTCAGGACCGAGGAATTGGTGCGCGCGGTGGCGAAGTCGTTGCCGGAGGTCTGGATACGGATGCCCTCCCAGCGCATGCCGAAGTACAGCGACCAGCGCGGCGTGATCGTCCACTTGTCCTGCGCATACGCGGCCACGCGCGAGGAGCGGGCCTGGAAGCGCTGGTCGAGCATGTAGGCGGCGCTGCCGCCGACCGGCAGGTCGTTCTGCTCGCGGCTCTCGAAATGGCGGCCGTAGCCAACGTCCCATCCGAGGGCCAGTGAATGCCCCTCCAGCAGCGGGTTGGTGTATTTGCCGGTCGAGCTCAGGTTGTAGTCGTGGCCGCGGTTCTCGGTCGTGCTGTCGAGGACCTGCACCGCATCGCGCAGCGCGCTGCGGTCCTGCACATTGCTGGCGGCGATGGCGAAGCCGCCAAGCTTCATGTCGAGCTTCGAGCCAGATTCGAACTTGTGCACCCAGTTCAGCTCCGAACGCAGCATGCCGAACTGGCTGGCCGAATGCAGTTCCTGCGATGGAAACGGCGGCGGCGCACCGAGCTCGGTGGTGGTGACTCCGTAGGTATCGCCGTGGAAGCGGTTCGCATTCAGGAAGCTCTGCCAGGTCAGCGTATCGCCACCCTCCAGGTTCCAGTTCACGCGCGGCGAGGCATTGAGGATCGCCGCATGGCTGGTGCCGAAACTGTCGGTGAAGCTGCGCAGGACCGGCACGCCAAGCAGGTCGTAATCCACTTCGTGGGCCGGGGCGAGGCGCTCCGCATGCTGGTAAATCAGGTTCACCGGCAGCGACCACGACATCTTGTCGGCCCGGTCGGCCAGCTGCAGGTTCAGGATCGGATTCGAGAAGCCAGGCCCCTTGCCGATGCCGATCTTGACGTCGCGCTGGCCGGCCTTGGCGGTTTTCTTCAGGACGATGTTGATGGTGCCTGCCACGGACTGGGTCGAGAATTCGGCGGTGGCCGCGCGCAGCACCTCGATGCGCTCGATGACGTCGGGCGACAGCGAATCGATGGTGAAGCCGGCCGGGGCCCGCTCGCCGTTGATCAGGATCTGGGTATAGCCGCTGCCAAGTCCGCGCATGCGCACCTCGCCGCCGCGGCCATTGGCGCCGGTGACGGTCACGCCGGGTACGCGCTTGAGCACATCGAGCACGCTGGTGTCGCCGTACTTGGCGATCTCCTCGCGCGTGACGACGATTTTCGATGCGGTGTCGTCGCGGCGCGGGTCATAGGCCTCGACGCTGCCGCGCACCTCCACTTTCTGCATCGGCGGTGCGGTATCGGCGCTGGACGTATTCGGGGTCTGGGACTGCTGCGCGTGCGCGAGGCCGGCCGCCGCGAGCGCCGTGACGAGCACGGTCAGCCGCAGCCGCCCTGGATATGCACGCGCCGCGTTCAACGTTGGGTTGATCACGGCTCATCCTTCAGGTAGCGGTTATAGGAATATGCATAACAGGGCTGGCACCACCGAAAAACGGCATTCCGCATCGGCACAGCAGCCCGTTATAATCCGTATTCTTGTTTAGTCGCCAAAAGGTTCCCGACCGTGTCCGATCGAATCAAAGTTCTGCCGCAATATGTATTGCCGAAGCAGGCGCTGACCGCGCTCGCCGGCCGCGTCGCGGGTGCCCAGGGCGGCGCGATGACGACTCGCCTGATCCGCTGGTTCGTCGGGAAGTACGGCGTGAACATGGCCGAAGCGGCCAATCCGGACATCGCCAGCTACGCCAGCTTCAACGAGTTCTTCACGCGCCCCCTGAAGGAAGGCGCGCGGCCGCTGGCCAATGCGGACTTCGTATGCCCGGTGGACGGCGCGATCAGCCAGTTCGGCGCCATCGACGAACACGAGATCCTGCAGGCCAAGGGCCACAAGTTCACCACCGCCCAGCTGGTCGGCGGCGACGCGGCGCTGGCCGCGCAGTTCGCGCACGGCAGCTTCGCCAACCTGTACCTGTCGCCGAAGGACTACCACCGCATCCACATGCCCTGCGACGGCCGGCTGACGCGCATGATCTACGTGCCGGGCGAACTGTTTTCGGTGAACCCGACCACGGCGCGCGGCGTGCCGGGGCTGTTCGCGCGCAACGAGCGCGTGGTCTGCGTGTTCGATTCGAGTGAGTTCGGACTGTTCGTGATGGTGCTCGTGGGCGCGACGATCGTCGGCAGCATGGCCACCGTGTGGCACGGCGTGGTCAACCCGCCGCGCCTGCCGAAGGTGTCGGAGTGGACCTACGAGGGCCGGCAGGTCGTGCTGAAAAAAGGCGAGGAGATGGGCCGCTTCCTGCTCGGCTCCACCGTCGTCATGCTATTCGAGAAGGACACCATCGCCTTCAATCCGGCTTGGGCGCCGGAGCGCAGCGTGCGGCTGGGCGAGATGATGGGTGATCGCCCGCGCTAAGGTTTCTCGAGCGCCGCGCGGTGCTGGGCGCAACAGGTTTCCTCCATCATGTCGAGGAAGACGCGGGTCTTGGCGGGCATCAGGCGGCGGCCGGGGAACACGGCCCAGCCGGTATAAGTCGGCAGCTCCCATTCCGGCAGCACGCGCACCAGTTCTCCCCTTTCCATATAAGGCTCGGCAAAGCGCCAGCTGCTGGCCGCGATGCCGGCGCCGCTGCACGCGATGCGCACCAGCAGGTCTGGTGAATTGGCGGCCAGGCGCGCCGGCAGCGTGCGCTCCCAGCGCTGCTTGCCGCGCGTGAGCACCCATGAGACCGGCCCTCCGCTGCGCGCCAGCATGCTGAGGAGGTCGTGTTCGACCAGGTCGTCCGGCTGTTCCGGCAGGCCGCGCTGGGCGATGTAGGACGGCGCGGCATACAGCCCGAAGCGATCGAAAGCGATGCGGCGCGCGTTGAGCGAGGCGTCATCAGGCAGGTCGCCCATGCGGATCGCGATGTCGAAGCCTTCGGCCAGCAGGTCGACCCGGCGCGGCGACAGGTCCAGCTCCAGGCTGACCTGCGGGTAGCGCTCGACAAAGCGCGCAATCACCGACACCAGGCCCAGATTGGCGAAATCGTGCGGCAGCGAGATGCGCAGCTTGCCGCTGGGCTCGGCCTGGCGATGCTGCGCCAACGCGCCGGCCGCCTCCACCTCTTCCGCCACCTTGCGCGCGTGCTCCAGCAGGCTGGCGCCGAATTCTGTCACCACCAACTTGCGCGTGGTCCGCTGGAGCAGGCGTTCGCCCAGCTGCGCTTCCAGCTGCGAGATGCGGCGCGAAACCGTCGATTTGGGCTGCCCGATGCGGTCCGCCGCCTTGCTGAAGCTGCCTGCGTCGACGATCCGGGCAAAAAGAACAAGATCATTCGGTTCGATATGCATATTGTTCCACTGGCTGAATAATATTATCCATTTTAACGTCTTCTGGATTGAATTTGGAATTGCTAAAGTACGTTCATCACCAATTCTCACCAGCCCGAAGGGAACTTTAGAATGAACATCCTGCAGCTCAACTCCAGCCTGCGCGGCGCACAGTCCGAATCGATCCGCGTGGCGAACGCCATCACCGCCAAACTGCTCGCCGCCAACCCGGGCGCAACCGTCAAGGTGCGCGACCTGGTCGCCTACAAGCATCCGATCCTGGACGAAGCCACCCTGGGCGCCCTGTTCACCCCGGCCGACCAGCGTACTCCGGAACAGGCGGCACGTGTAGCCAAGGACGACTTGCTGATCGCCGAAGCGCAAGCCGCCGACGTGATCGTGATGGGCGCGCCGATGTACAACTTCGCGATGCCCGTGCAGCTGAAGGGCTGGTTCGACGCGGTGGCCCGTGCCGGCGTGACTTTCCGCTACACCGAAGCCGGTCCGGAAGGCCTGTTGAAGAACAAAAAGGTGTTTGTGGCCGCGGCCCGCGGTGGCGTCTACCCCGAAGGTGGCGACCCGCAGGTCCCGCAGATCGTCACCCTGCTCAACTTCCTAGGCATGAAGGATCACACCTTCGTGTATTCTCCGGGCCAGGCAATGGGTCCGGATGCGGCAGCCAAAGGCCAGGCCGACGCCGACCAGGCGATCGAAGCAGTCTTTGCATAATCAGTTTTGACCAGAGCGGCGCTGCGGCGCCGACAACGAGGAGAACAGCATGACCAAGCAAGTGCAAGCCGTATCCGTCCGCAAATCGCGCGGCGTGGAGCGCCTGGTGGGCGGCCAGTTCATGATGGATGGCGCCGGTGTGAAGATCAACCGCGTGCTGACCGGCCCGTTGCAGCGCCGCCTGGATCCCTACCTGATGCTTGACGCCTTCGGCAGCGACAAGGCGGGCGACTACATCGCCGGCTTCCCGGAGCACCCGCACCGTGGCTTCGAGACCATCACCTACATGCTGAACGGCCGCATGCGGCACCGCGACAGCGGCGGCAACGAAGGCCTGATCACCAACGGCGGCGTGCAGTGGATGACTGCCGGCCGCGGCGTGGTCCACTCCGAGATGCCGGAGCAGAATGAAGGCCTGATGGAGGGCTTCCAGCTGTGGCTGAACCTGCCCGCCAAGGACAAGATGTCGGATCCGTGGTATCGCGACATCCCGAGCGAGGAACTGCCCAGCTTCGCGCTGGAGAATGGCGCGTCGGTGCAGGTGATCGCGGGCGAGACCCATGGCGTGACGGGTGCGGTGGTGCGTGAAGGTACGCAGCCGCTGTACCTGGACATCGAACTGCCGGCGGGCGAGAGCTTCGACCTGCCGCTGCCGGCCGGGCACAACGCCTTCGTCTACGTGTATCGCGGCGAGGTGGTGGTCGAGGGCAAAGGCGTGCCGCAAGCGCGCATGGCGATCCTCGATAACGCGCCCGATGCGGATGGTGTGCGCATCAAGGCCACCGAGGGTAGCAAGTTCCTGGTGATCGCGGGGCGTCCGCTGGGCGAGCCGATCGCGCAGTACGGGCCGTTCGTGATGAACACGCAGGAAGAGCTGTACCAGGCAGTCGAGGACTTCCGGGCTGGGAAGTTCGCGGCCTGAACGTAGCAAGGAAGCCGACTCGAAAAGGGAACGTCGTCCTCGCGAAAGCGGGGACCCCATTTTGCAAGCGCAGCCACGGTGCGAACCATTGTGGCGGCGGTTAGAGGAATGGGGTTCCCGCCTGCGCGGGAACGACGTTCTCTTTATCTCATCTGCACCGTTAGAATTCCGCGCGTCTCAATACCCCCCCACTGTTTGCGCTACACTCTGCGGCATGCGAATCCCACCACTTTCATCATGCCGCTGATCGACACCCTCGCCGACCTGTACGCCCGCGCCAGCCGCGCGCTCGGCCTGGAGACGGTCGATTCCTTCACGCCCGGTCACGCCTACGCGCGCACGCGCTGGGACCGCGCCTATTTCGACATCGCGTCCGACCTCAAGCCCGACGCGATCGAGCGCACGATCTGCGAAGCGATCGCCAACACGCCTGCGGTGTTCGCGCACATCGACAATCCAACCCCGCGCATGCAGCGCGTGCTGCTGTCGATCGCCGACGAGCGCCGGCGCCGCGCCTGCGGCGGCCAGGGCGACCTGCTCAAGCTGCTGGTCGAGGCCTACCGCAGCCGTCATACGCTTGAGGCCCTGCCGGGCATGCGCCAGGCTATCGAGGACTCGGACGGGCTGGAGATCGGCGAACGGGTGCGCCAGCTGTCGGTCTTCCTGCGCAGCGTCCCCCCGGACTTCGATGTAATCGACGCCGACCTGCCCGGCCGCACGCTGCGGCTGGTGCAAGGCGGACGTCGTTAAGCTTCTGCCTGCTGCGGCGCGGCCATGCTCTTGCGCGCCGAGTTCGAGGGCACGTAGCGTTCACGCAGCGCCATGAAAGGCGTTTCCACCAAACGGTAGAGCAGCCATCCGGCAGCGACGGATGCCAGCAGCATCAGCGCGATCGCGGCGGGCGACTCGACGTCGTATCCGGACGCGCGCAACTGGTCGCCGATCATGATGCACAGCTGCTTGTGGGTCAGGTAGATCGCGTACGACCACAGGGCGAGGCTGCCGGCGCCGGGCACGCGGGTTTCGCGCAACAGCGATCCCTCGGCGGCGGCGGCAAAGATCAGCATCGCGATCCCGAGGGCGAGCAGCGGGTAGCCGAAGACCGTCACCGCGAAGCCGAAATGATCGTGAAGGAACAGGGCACAGGCCAGCAGCGTGACGGCAAGGCCGGCGGCCAGGAAGACGTTGCCATGCCGCGCAAAACGCTGCCACAACGCCGGCTGCTGGTTCTTCAACAGTGCCAGCGCCACGCCGGCCAGCAGCTCGTCGAAACGGCAGAAGCTGGAGTAGTAGATGTACTTGTAATAGCTGCTCATCCAGTTGGCCTGGCCCTGCACATGATCGAACCAGGCATCGGCACGGAACAGCATCCCTGCCCCGAACCCGAGCGCGATCGCGGCCCACGCCGCGCGGCGCGAGTTGCCGAGGGCAGCGCCGGCCAGCGCGAGCGCGGGCAAGAGCATGTAGAACTGTTCCTCGATCGACAGCGACCAGGCGTGCGAGAACGCGGTTCCCGGCTCAAGCGCGATGTTCTGCGTGAAGGTGAGGTACTTCCACAGCGGCAGCAAGGGCGCGTCGCCACGGAAGGCCGGCCACAGGAAGTACAGGGCCAGCACCACATAGAAATTGGGTAGCGTGCGCAGGAAGCGGCGCGCATAGAAGTGACGCAGCGAAAAGCCCTCGCTGCTGCCCATCGCGGCGAAAATCTGGTTGCCGATCAGGTAGCCGGACAGCGCGAAAAACAGGTCGACGCCGGCCCAGCCCAGCTCGCCGACCCAGCCGAAGGTCGGGCGGCCGCTGACGAACAGCACGTAGTGATGCAGGACGACGAGGCTGACGGCGAGCGCACGCAAGGTGTCGAGGCCGTGCACACGGCGGCTGCGGAGCGAGGTCGTCATTTCGCGTGGTATCGGTGAAAGTTGCGAATCATGCCACGCCGCCCCTGCCGCCGCCAGCATTTCCCGATAAAATGTCGGCACCGACATTTCTTTTGGATCAGTTCGTAATGACTTCCGCCAGCAATTTCCAGTTCAAATCCGTCAACTACACCGGGCTCGGCCAAGGGCCGCGCGTGATCATCATGGGCGCCACCCACGGCAACGAGGTGTGCGGCACCAAGGCCATCCGGCGCGTGATGGAGGAAATCGACAGCGGCAAGCTGCACATTGCGAACGGCAGCGTGACCTTCGTCCCGATCGTCAATCCGCTGGCCTACGCCAAGAACACGCGTTCCGGCGACCGCAACCTGAACCGCAACCTGTTCCCGAAGGAGCATCCGCAGGATTTCGAGGACCAGATCGCGAACTGGCTGTGCCCGCTGCTGGCCCAGCATGACGTGCTGCTCGACCTGCACTCCTTCAACGCCAAGACCGGCGAGCCCTTCGTGATGGTGGGACCGGTCAACAACGATGGTCCGCTGGAACCGTTCAAGCATGCCGAGAAAGAACGCGCGCTGGCGCGCCGCCTGGGCGTGCGCCGCTTCGTCAGCGGCTGGATGGCGGCCTATGGCGGTGGCGTGCAGCGCCGCAGCCGTGGCAATGCCGCCGAACTCGAAACCGTGCTGCGCTACGGCGTCGGCACCACCGAATACATGCGCACCACGGGCGGCTACGCGCTCACGCTCGAATGCGGCCAGCACGAGGATCCGGCCGCGCCGGAAGTGGCCTATCGGGCGATCGTGAACACCCTCACCTTCCTCAAGCTGATCGACGCGCCCGAGCCGGCCCCGGTGCCGTTCGAGGAGATGGAGGCGCTGCAAATGGTCGTGGTGCACGACAAGCTCGATGCCAAGGACGCGTTCACGCGCGCCTGGGCGAGTTTCGATCCGGTCGCGGAAGGCGAACAGATCGGCGTGCGCGCGGACGGCACGCCGGTGGTGGCGGAGTTTGCGGGGCGGATCCTGTTCCCGGACACGAACGCCGGCGCGAATCAGGAGTGGTACTACATGACGCGGCCGAATCCGGATTTTGGGCGCTGATCGGCGGCGTGTCGCGAGCGACATCAATAGGTTGTTGAGTTTGCTTGGAACTCTTTTGCCGACCTTGGTCTAACGGGTCGTCCGGCGGCCACAACGAAGTGCACAAGTGACGCTGACATGGTGTATCGCCACGGGATACAATCATGATCAAGAGCTTTGCGCACAAGGGTCTCGAACTGTTCTACCGTAAGGGAAGCAAGGCCGGGATACGGCCAGATCATGCTGCCAAGCTTCGTCGCCAGCTCACCGCGCTTGATGGCGCTTCAGATATCGCTGTCCTCGACGTTCCCGGATGGCATTTGCATCGTCTGATTGGCTCCAAGGGTGGCTACTGGTCACTCAGGGTCAGCGCGAATTGGCGGCTCATTTTCGTGTTTGACGGTAGGGATGCAAACTTGGTCGATTACATTGATTATCACTAGAGGATTGAAATGGGACGAATGTACGACCCCGCTCATCCAGGTGAGATCTTGAAGGAAGATGTCTTGCCCGGTCTAGGCCTGACCGTCACGGAGGCCGCTGCTCAACTGGGAGTTTCCCGTGTGGCACTCTCGCGCGTCATTAATGGTCGCGCCGCGATCAGTCCTGAACTGGCAATCAGGCTTGCTCAATGGTTGGGCGGAAATGCCGAGTCATGGCTGCAAATGCAGCTACGGCATGACCTATGGAACGCCGAGCGAAACAGTAGTGCGAACGTCACGCCCGTAAAACGGAGCAAAGCGGCGTAATCACTCCTGCTTCCTGCCCGCTTAGTTCGGCGTTCGACGCGCCTCGGCCCGTTCCAGCCGTATCAAGTGCAGATTGCGGACATAAATCCCCACGCCGAGTAACTGCCCGGCGATAAAAACAGGGTCGCGTTGGTGCAGCGCATAGACCAGCAGGACCAATGCGCCGACGATGCTGAAGTACCAGAACGAGACCGGAATCACGCTGCGCCGTTCGCGCTCGCTAAGCAGCCACTGCACCACGAAGCGCGCCATGAACAGCGCCTGGCCGCCGAAGCCGATCACGAGCCACCACAGGTCGCCGTCCAACTCACTCCTCCCTCGCGCGCCGGCGCATCGGTAATTGAAAGGGTGTCTGCAGCAACTCCCAGCCTCCCCACAGCAGGCAAACGATGCCGACACCCCGCTGAAGCGGCATGACTTCCGGGAAGCCAATATGCTGGCTGAACAAGAGCGCCGCCGCGATAACCAGCAGGACCAGTCCGGAAGCCAGTCCCCACAGGCTGCACGTGGTCCATCCGAAACGGCTGGACAGTATGAGCCCGCACCACGCGGCAAGCCAGCCGCCCAGCATGCCTCCCAGCAGGTCGAGCGGCCAGTGGACGCCGACCATCACCCGAGACAGGCTGACCAGTACGGCGAGCAGCAGCAGCATCAACCGCAAGACGACGTAGCCGCGCAAGCCCATGACCCAGATTCCGGCGAGCGCAAACGCGGCGGCCGCATGCCCGGACGGGAACGCTCCGGTGCGATGCGGCGGCCCACTGTGGAAGAAGGCATCGGATTCCAGCAGGGCCAGGGGGCGCGGAATCGGTAGCGCGTGCTTGATGAGCTGCACGTAGGCGGTCGCGATCACCGCTGCGATCAGGGCCGCCCAGAAGCGATCGGGAGTACGTTTGATACACGGCAGGACCAGCGCGAGCGCCACGGCGCCATCACCGAGCATGGTCAGGTTGGCCCACACGCGGTCGCCGAACACATGGCCCCCGAGGTTCAGCGCGAGGAACAGTTCCTGGTTGCTGTCGCTGAAGGTAATCGCCGCGAACAGCAGCATGGCAAGCAGTGGTGGCGCCCACGCCCAAGCGGATCGAGGAGAGGTGCCCATGGAGAATCGCCCTCATCCACCGATGCGGGCTAGCACCACGCCGCCCTTGCGGTACAACACGCCATGCTGGCCCATGCCCTCCAGCTCGTCGCTGCGTGTGAGGATCAGCTCGCCGTTACGCAGCTCGCCGGCCCGTTCAGTGACTGCGCCACGGTACACGCTGAAACTGGGCACGTTGAAATGCCAGGTCCGCACCGACAGACCCGCTGAGCGGACCAGCAAGGCCGCTTCCTTCACCGGCCCTTGCTGCAGGGCCGCGAGCGCCGGCAGCGCAAGGCCGCCGACGGCGGACGAGCAAATCAGCCCGCTTGCTGCAAGCCGGGGCCAGACGGGCGTACGCGGCATCAAGGCCAGGGCGGCCACGGCGATCAACATGGCCCATGCGGCGCGTTGCCAGGCCTGGCTGAACACGTCCGGACGGCTCAGCATGTCCCGCAAGTAAAGGTTGCCGGTCTGCGGGCCGATCTCGCGCAATAGCATTGGCAACAACGCGATAAATCCGAGCAAAAAGAATGGCGGCGCGAATGCGAGCAAGCGGGAACCGATCGCGTGTCGATGACGCGCCATCAGCACGAACAGCGGTGTGATGCCGTAGATGAGATAGTGCGGCAACTTGGTCTGTGCGAGCGAGAAAAAAGCCAGCACGAACAGGAACCAGCACCAGAGAAATGCATCAAGCGGCGTTGCGCGCAGCTCGGACAGACGCCGCAGCACGCGCAGGAGCAGTCCGGTGTACGGCAGCAGGAGCAGCAAGGCGACCGGCAGGTAGTAGAACAGCCAGCCATCATGCCCCTGCAGCGGCTGCGCGAAACGCTCCACGTTGTGGTGCAGGATGAAACCGTCGATGAAGGCTTGCCCCTGCCGCTGATACTCCAGCCAGTACCACGGTCCGGCCACCACTAGCATGATCAGCCAGCCTGCCGGGTCCCGCACGGCCTTCGCCCAGGCGCGCACCTGCCCGCACAGCGCGAAGACGATGAGGCTCGCCGCGCCGGGGATCAGCAGCGCCACCGGCCCCTTGGTTAATGCGCCAAGCGCCATCCACAGCCACACGCGACGCCGGTATCGAACACGATGCGACACCAGATAGCGATAGAGGTCGAACATCGCCAGCGCGAGGAAAAGGTTGAGCAATGCATCCGCCGTCGCCCCCCGGCCAATGAGCGTCACGCCCAAGCTTGTCGCGGCAATGAACCCCGCGGCATGTCCAGTCGCGTTGTCTGCGACCCGTCTCGTGAAGGCCACCAGCGCCACAACCCACGCCGCACCGGCCAACGCCGACGGCAGCCGCAAGGCGAATTCATCGAGCCCGAACGCCCCGACCGACGCGGCCTGCAGCCAATAGATCAGGATCGGCTTGTCGAAACGCGGGGCGCCGTTGAGCCATGTGGTGACCAGGTCGCCCCTCTCCAGCATTTCGCGCGTCGCTTCGCTGAAGGCGCCTTCGTCGACGTCGAACAGGGGAAAATCCCCTAGCCTGAAGAAGAGACCGAGGTAGACGGCGACAGCGACCAGCAACGCCGGCATGCCGGACGCCAGCGCACTGCGCGCAGAAAGCCACAGGCCACGCACACTCTCGATCTGGGCTTGCGCGATGCCTTTCACAGCCCGCCCTCCCCGGCATCGAAGCCGTTGCCGAGCACCTGCCCCACAAGATATGTTCGTCGTCCGCTTGATTCGTAATAGGTCCGCGCCAGCATCTCGGTGACGATGCCAGTGCAGATGAACTGCACGCCAATCACCGCGACCAGCACGCCCAGCATGAGCAGCGGCCGGTTGGCGATCGGCTCGCTGAACATCAGCTTGCGCCACGCAAGCCAGGCTAGGACAAGCGCCCCGGCGAAGCCGCACACCAGCCCGATGCGCCCGAAGAAGTGTCCCGGCATGGCCCGATAGCGCGCGAAGAAGTACATCGACAGCAGATCGAGCAGGACCTTGAAGGTGCGAGCCAGGCCGTACTTGGATTTGCCATGCACGCGTGGGAGATGGCTGACCGGCTCTTCCCTGATGCGCGCGGGCGCAGTGACCGTGGCCAGCCAGGTCGGGATGAAACGGTGCATTTCGCCATACAGCCGCACTTGCCGCACGACGTCTGCGCGAAATACCTTGAGCGAGCAGCCGTAATCATGCAGCCGGACGCCGGTGACGGCGCCGATCAGCCGGTTGGCGCACCACGACGGCAGTTTGCGGAACCAGAGATTGTCTTGCCGCGCCTGCCGCCAGCCCACCAGCAGATCAAGGTCTTCGTCCATCAGGCGCCGCACCATCCGCACGATGTCTTGCGGATCGTTCTGCTGGTCGCCGTCCATGGTGACGATGATGCTTCCCTCGGCCACGTCGATGCCGGCCTGCATGGCCGCGGTCTGGCCGAAGTTCCGCCGCAGTATCACGGCGCGGACCCGGTCCGGGCAGCCGGCGACGGCATCGCGAATGAGATCGCCCGTGCCGTCGCCGCTGCCGTCGTCCACCAGGATGAGCTGCCAGGGCCAGGGCGATTCCAGCATGGCGGCCTGCACGCGCGTCACCAGCTGCTGGACGTTGCCGGCTTCGTCGAACATTGGCACCACCAGCGACAGGCGCTCCGCATGCGGACACGCGGGCGATTGGCGCGGCGCCGGCACCGTCTGCAAGGGCTGCAGGTCACGCATGATAGTCATGGAACCAGCGCACGAAGTGGCCGATGCCAGTGGCGAGCGGCGTGGATGGCGCCCACTGGATAGCCTGCTGCAAATCGCGCGTATCCGCGCAGGTGGCGAGCATGTCGGCTTCCGGCATGGGCCGCATCACCCGCTCCGCCTTGCGCCCAAGCGCGCGTTCCAGTTCGGCGATGAAGTCGCCCAAGGCGACCGGCTCCTGGTTGCCGACGTTATAGATGCGGTACGGGGCATGGCTGGTCGCCGGGTCGGGCTGGGCCGGGTCGAAGGCCGGGTTGGACATGGCCGGCCGCTCGGCCACGCGCGCAATCGATTCGACCACGTCGTCGATGTAGGTGAAGTCGCGCAGCATGCGCCCGCTGTTAAAGACCTGGATCGGCCGTCCTTGCGTGATGGCGTGCGCGAACAGCATGGGCGCCATGTCCGGCCGCCCCCACGGACCGTAGACGGTGAAGAAGCGCAGCCCCGTGGTGGGCAAGCCGTACAGGTGACTGTAGCTGTGCGCCAGCAGTTCGTCGCTGCGTTTGGTGGCTGCGTACAGGCTCACCGGATGGTTGGCGCCATGATGCTCGGAGAACGGCATGCTCCGGTTGGCGCCGTAAGTGCTGGAGCTGCTCGCATACAGCAGGTGGCCCACGCCATGCCGCCGGCAGCATTCGATGACGTTGGCGAAAGCGACCACGTTATTGCGCACGCATTCGTGTGGATGCTCCATCGAGTAGCGCACCCCGGTTTGCGCGGCGAGGTGGATCACGCACTCGAAGCGGTGCTCCGCGAACAGCGTTTCCACATCGTCGGCCTCGGCCAGATCGAGCTGGAAGAAGCACAAGCCCGGCGCATGCCGCAACTGCGCCAGCCGGCGCGCCTTGATCGCCGGATCGGCACAAGGCCCCAGATGATCCACGCCGACCACCACCATGCCTTGCGCGAGCAGGCGCCGCGCCATGTGCATGCCGATAAAGCCAGCCACTCCGGTGAGCAGAATCATCGCGATGTCCACGCATGAAAAACGGAGCTGCCATCTTCGCTGGCTGAGTTAAGCGAACAACGATGCAAATCAAACGAACGCGGGAATGCTTTGGCCTTGAACAGGTCATCCGAACCGGAGAATGCGCGTACACATGCATACATTTCTTGTTCTGGCGACTCCGGTGTATTCTTGCCGCCAAATCTCAACCCGCCGGACTGGCATCATGAAAGGACCGCCAACTTGAACCGTCTCGCTCCCCGCGCCATCGCGCTTGCCCTCGCTTCCGTCTTCGCCTTCAGCGCCCACGCGGCCACCATGCCGCCGCGCGCGCAGACGCCTTACCTGTCGCAAGGCGATGCCGCGGCGCGCGCGGCGCGCGTGTCGAATGTCGATTACCTGCTCGACTTCACGCTGACCGGCAAGGAAAGCTTCGCCAACACCACCACGCTAACCTTCGACCTGGCCGATACCAGCGCGCCGCTGACCATCGACCTCGACAAGGCCACGATCAAGCGCCTGACCGTCAATGGCAAGGAAGTGAAGCCGGACTACAACCAGTGGTTCATCACGATCGCGCCGCAGGACCTGGCCAAGGGCCGCAACACGGTCACCGTGGCTTTCGAGCGCCTGCACAGCACCAATGGCGAAGGGCTGCACCGCATGGTCGACCCGGTGGACGGCCGCGTGTACACCTACTCGCACTTCGAGCCGGCCGCGGCGCACCAGATGTTCGCCTCCTTTGACCAGCCGGACCTGAAGGCCACCTACACGCTCACGGCCACCGTGCCGGCCGACTGGCAGGTGGTGTCCGCCACGCGCGAAACGAAGATCGACGACGTTGCCGGTGGCAAGCGCTGGACCTTCCCACGCACCAAGAAACTGAGCCCGTACAACTTCTCGATGCACGCCGGCCCGTACAAGGTCTGGGAAGACACTTCCGGCAAGTACCCGATGCGCCTGTTCGCGCGCCAGTCGGTGGCTTCGCAGATCAAGCCGGCCGAATGGTTCCGCTACACCAAGGCCGGCCTGAACTTCTTCGACCAGTACTTCGGCATTCCCTACCAGTTCGCCAAATACGACCAGATCCTGGTGCCGGACTTCCTGTACGGCGCGATGGAAAACTCGGCCGCCATCACCTTCGCCGAGCGCGGCTTCATGTACAAGGCCGACATGACCGCGGCCCAGCGCCAGTCGCTGGCGGGCGTGATCATGCACGAGATGGCGCACCAGTGGTTTGGCGACATGGTGACCATGAAGTGGTGGAACGGCCTGTGGCTGAACGAAAGCTTTGCCGAATTCATGGGCGTGCTGGGCACCGCCGAAGCGACCGAGTTCAAGGATGCATGGCAGGCGTTTTATTCCGAACGTGAAGCCGGCGCCTACGCACAGGATCAGAAATCGACCACGCACCCGATCGAGGTGACGGTGGCGACCACGCAGAATGCCTTCGACAATATCGACGCCATCACCTACTCCAAGGGCGCGGCCACGCTGATGCAGTTGCGCCACCTGCTGGGTGAGGACGTGTTCCGCAAGGGCGTG
Source organism: Massilia terrae (assembly GCF_024753145.1). GTDB lineage: Bacteria > Pseudomonadota > Gammaproteobacteria > Burkholderiales > Burkholderiaceae_D > Telluria > Telluria terrae. The sequence continues at coordinate 1,471,644 of NZ_JANUGU010000001.1, forward strand.
CACGAGTACCTGACCAAGTACGCGTACAGGAACGCGACGCTGGACGACTTTATCGGCACGCTGGGCAAGACCGCGCACCGCGACCTGTCGCAATGGACCCGCCAGTGGCTGTACCAGCCGGGCGTGAACACGATTACCGCCAACTACAGCTGCAAGGGCGGCAAGGTCGACTCCTTTGCAATAGACCAGAACGCCACCAAACAGTTCCCGACCCTGCGCGAACAGCGCGTGCAGGTCGCCAGCTTCCGCCTGAACAATGGCCAGCTTGAACTGATCAAGAACGTGCCGGTCACCTACGCCGGCACCCGGACCAAGGTCACGGCGCTGGCCGGCAGCGCTTGCCCGGACCTGGTCTACGCTAACTATCAGAACTGGGGCTTCGCCAAGGTCCAGCTCGACCAGCGCTCGTTCGAGACCGCGCGCGAGCACCTGGCCAGCGTGTCCGATCCGCTGCTGCGCACCATGCTGTGGCACAGCCTGTGGGATGCGGTGCGCGACGCCAAGCTGCCGCTCAAGGACTTCATCCCGGTGGTGCTGAAGAATGCGCCGCACGAGAAGGACTACACGCTGCTGGGCGACGTGCTGGGCAAGGCTGCCGGCTCCAAGGCCTACCTCGACGTGATGGGCATCGACAACGCGTGGGCGCGCCAGACCCGCAAGGCGCTGGAGGACATGGCCTGGAACGGCACGCTCGCCAGCAAGGGTGACGACAACTTCCAGCGCCGCTGGTTCGGCACCTACGTCGGCATGGCGAGCACGCCGGAAGGCCTGGCGCGGCTGGCCGAGATTCTCGATGGCAAGACCAAGGTCGACGGGCTGGCCATCAACCAGGACCTGCGATGGAATATCATTTCGCACCTGAGCCGCTATAACTACCCGGGCAGCGATGCACTCATCAAGGCTGAGCAGGAGCGCGACAAGTCCGATACCGGCCAGGCCGCCGCACTGGCCGCAACCGTGGTCCGCCCGGATGCCGCGAACAAGGCCGAGTGGCTGGCGACCGTGGGCGATCCGAAGACCAAGCTGCCGTTCTCGAAAGTGCGCATCGCGATGTTCAGCATGTTCCCGGCCGAGCAGCGCGGATTGGCCGAACAAAGCGCCGACCAGCGCCTGGCGCAATTGCCTGAGCTGGACAAGACCGCCGGCGAAGTCTATATGCGAGCCTACAGCGGCAGCATGATTCCGTCGTCATGCACCCCGGCCAGCGTCAAGCGCCTGTCGGATGCCGCCGCGAAAATGACCGCGCTGTCGGCGGGCACCCGCCGCGGGCTGGTCGATACGCTGGAGGAAGACCAGCGCTGCGTCGCCATGAAGAACGCGATGACGGAGCCGAAGAACTGATCCTCGCCGCGTCGAACGAGGCGGGACTGCCGCGGCGCTGGTGGCCGCTGGCGGTCTCGCTGCTGGTGCACACGCTGTTGATCGCGCTGTGGATCAGGCATGCCGACCAGCCGCCGGTGGCGGTAGAAACGCCAGAGCCGCTGTCCGTGCTGCTGTTGCCGGCGCCAGCTGTGCGCGTGCCAAAGCTGCCTGCAACGGCGCCGGACAAACGCAAGGACGCGCGTTCGCCCCGCCCGTCGGCCCTTGCGCCGCCAAAGAGTCCGGCACCTCCCGCGACGCCTGTCGCGCCAGTGGCGGTTCAGGCGGAAGCGCCCGCGCCCCCGGCCGCCGCGCAGATCCTCGAAGATTCTCGCCACGATATCGGCAACATCGGCCGCGAACTGCGCGGCCAGGACGGCGTTTCGCCGCTGCGCGCCCGGCCCGCGCCACCAGTACTCACGCCTAGCGGCAAATGGAGCCGTTTTGCCCAGCAACTGGAGGACGCGCACATCGAGCGCTCGCCCAACATCGTCACGGAGGAATACACAGCGCCCGACGGCCGCGTTCTTTATCGCACGCGTCAAGGAAACAAAGTGATATGCCGCCAATCCGGCAGCCCCGGACCGCCCGCCACCTGGCGCAGCGAAGAAGCGGTGCGCGCCGGCGCCGGCAGCAAATCGACGCTGGGTGTAGGCAACAGCGCCGGCAACGTACTCTGTCCCGAAAGCGACCGCGACTGGAATAAACTCTAACGCGGCGCCACGCAAGTTTCGGCCAGCCGGCGCCACGCCCCCTCGGCCTGGCAACCGGAACCGGGCTGCTCGCGCAACACCCGGGCCAGGTCCGGCAGCGGCGCGGGATTGACTTGCACGTTCGGCTTGATCGGGACGCACAGCGCGTCCTGCCAGGCCGCCGAATACGTTTTCGGAATCGGCACCGGCCCGCGCAGCCGCACCGCGGCCTGTTCGCACGCGCCGCGGGACTGGTAGCGGCCATGCGGCGCCGCCTGCTGCAGCGTGACGTCCAGGTTCTGCTGCAAATACACCATCAAGATCATCGTGAACATCGCGACTCCATGAAAACCGGCGGGCATGGCGCACACCTGCGCTGGATCAGTTGTGCCGGGTGCGCGGCACGCTAGCCTGAGCGGACTTTTTTGAGAGGGCGTCCATGTTCAAGCTGATTACCTGGAACATCCAGAGCGCACGCAGTCCGGCCGGCGGCGCCGACCTTGACCGCATTATCGCTTGCCTCGATCGTTTTTCCGATTTCGACGTATTGTGCGTGCAGGAGGTCGCCAGCGGATTCGCCGCGCGCGATGGCAGCGAAAGCGGCGACCAGTTTGCCGGCCTGGCGCGCCGGCTGCCCGGCTATGCGGCGGTCGAAGGCGTGTTCACCGACACGCTGCATGCGGACGGCGGACGAAGGCGACTGGGTTGCATGATCTTTTCACGCCATCCCGTCCTGCAGGTGTTCCGCCATTCCCTGCCCTGGCCGCCGGACCCGGAGATGATGAGCATGCCGCGCGGCGTCCTGGAAGCAACCGTGCAAGCGCCTTCCGGCCTGCTGCGCGTGATGACGACCCACCTCGAGCATTTGTCCGAGCGCCAGCGCATGGCGCAAGTCGAGCACGTACGCGAGCTGCACCGCGAAGCCTGGGCCCACGCGGCCTGCCCGCGGCCCGGCCCGCCCGGCGCCGGCGCCTTCGCCGCCTTGCCGCGCGCAGCGCCAGCCATCCTCGCGGGGGACTTCAATATGCTGCCGCATTCGCTGGAGTACCTGCGCATGCTCGCCTCCTTCGCCGACGGCACCCTGGCCTGGCGCGATGCATGGCAGATCGCCCATCCCGGCCGCCGGCACGCGCCCACGGTCGGCCTGCACAGCGACGCGCCCGCGTCCGGTCTCCCTTTTACCTTCGACTACATCTTCATCAGCGCCGACCTGGCCGCGCGGGTGCGCCAGCTGCGCGTCGATGGCAGCGAGGAGGGGTCGGATCATCAGGCCATGCTGCTGGAGCTGGACTAATCGGGAAACGGCGAGTTTGCGCTAGCGCAAAGCGATGTTTGCGGCAGATGGCAGTACGTGAAGTTGTCGTACTGTAAAAATATTCGGGTCCCCCTTGCCTCGGGAGTGCCCATGCCACGCAACGTTTACACCCTCACCCGGTTCGCGCTCACCGCGCTGCCTTGCTGCCTGGTGGTGGCGCTGGCCGCTTGCCGCATGCGCGCAGGCGGCTCGGAACAGCTCGTGATTCCGGAAGTCGTCCGCGCCAACCTGTACGTCTCGCCGAGCGGCAACGACAGCAACCCAGGCACCGCGGACGAGCCGTTCCGGACCATCATGCGCGCCGCCCAGGTGGTCACGCCCGGCACCACCGTTCACGTCGCGCCGGGCGTGTACACCGGCGGTTTCAAGACCACCGCCAACGGCAGCATGGAGGCGCGCATCATCTACGAATCGACTGAACGATGGGGAGCGAAGATCGTGCCGCCCCTGAATTCGGGCTCATCGACAGCGTGGCAAAACCGCGGCAACTACGTCGACATCGTCGGCTTCGAAGTCGATGGCAGCCAGTACCAGGGTGGCGCAAAATGGCTGGGCGGCATCTACAACGGCGGCTCCTACGTCGCCATCCGCAACAACCAGGTCCACCACATCGCCAACGACGTGCCGTGCGAGAGCAGCGGCGGGGCCGGGATCGGGGTCGATGGTTACTATCGCGGCGTCAAGTCCGAAGTCACGGGCAACAGCGTGCACGATATCGGGCCGGACAACTGCCGCTTCATCCACGGCATCTACATCAGCACCTCGGCGACGGTGCGCAGCAATATCGTGTTCCGCATTTCCGGCGCGGGTATCCACCTCTGGCATGACGCCAACAATGTGCTCATCGCCGGGAACACGGTGACGGGTTCGGAGACCGGCATCGTCGTCGGCGGCGGTGACTACTACCATACGCAGGGACCGAACGACCGCACCCAGGTGCTCAACAACATCGTCTATGACAACCGCAGCGGCATCGTCGAGCAAGGCAATACCGGGAAGCACAACAGTTTCCGGAATAATCTGGTGTACCAGAACAATGGGGCGGATTGGAGGCTGTCCGAAGGCATGAGCCATTCGGGAACGATCGCGGCGGCGCCGGGATTCGTGGCCTACGATCGGAAGGGGACGTCGGACTTTCGGCCCGGGGCGAAGTCACCGGCGGTTGGGAAAGGCGTGCGCGCAGCCGATGGGGCGGATCAGGATTTTGAAGGCAAAGTGCGCGGGCAAAGCATCGATATAGGGGCGGTGCAGCATTAACTGCATCAAAGACCGTCGTTCCCGGCACTGCCGGGAACGACGTTCTCTCTGATTAAAAGTGATCAGAGAATCTCGTTCACCAACTCCGCCGGCCGGCACAGGCGCACACCCTTCGGCGTCACCACGAACGGCCGGTTGATCAGGATCGGATGCGCCAGCATGGCGTCCAGCAGCGCATCATCCGACAGCGCCGGATTATCCAGCCCCAGCTCCGCATAGACAGCCTCCTTCGAGCGGATCGCCTCGCGCACGGTCAGCCCGGCTTTGGCGATCATCCCGCGCAGTTCCTCGCGCGACGGCGGCGTGGCCAGGTAATCGACGACGCGCGGCTCGATGCCGTGCTCGCGCAGCAGCTCGAGGGTGTTGCGCGAAGTGCCGCACCGGCCATTGTGGTAAATCGTGGTATCCATTCGTGCACGCTCCAGGTGATGTGTCAGGTTGGCAGCATGATACCCGCGCCGGCCCGGCCGTTCCAGCCCGGCGCTTGTCGCTGCTTTGCGCTCGCTATAGAATTCAGCGCTGATTTCCGCGGCGAAATGTCGTTTCATCGCCGACAATAAAATACGAGACACGGCCTAGCGCCACCTGGAGAAACAATGAGTGACTACCTGCTGCGTCCCGCGTCGCTGCCTACCTGGGGCCAGCGCACGGCGCTGCGGATGATGCGCCTGTTCGGCTGGAACGTGCGCTACAAGCCCCTGCCCGGCCCGCATGGCATCGCCGTGGTCTATCCACACACGTCCAACTGGGACTTCGTCGTCGGCCTGTTCGCGAAATGGACCATCGGCCTGCAATTCCGCTGGCTGGCGAAGAACTCGCTGTTCCTCGGCCCGATGGGCGCCGTGATGCGCTACTGGGGCGGCATCCCGATCGACCGCAGCGCGCCGCAAGGCGCGACGCAAAAGCTGGCGGAGAGCATGCTGGCATCGAAGTGGTGCTGGATCGCCATCACGCCGGAAGGCACGCGCAGCTACCGTCCGCACTGGAAGAGCGGCTTCTACCGCCTGGCGCTGGCCGCCAAGGTGCCGGTGCTGCTGTGCTACATCGACTACCGCGCGAAGGAACTTGGCGTGGTCGACTACCTGACCCTGACGGGCGACGAGGACGCCGACATGGCCGCCATCGCCAGGATTTACGAAGGCCACGAGGCCCGCTTCCCCGCCAAGGCGGCGCCGATCAAGCTGGCGCCCAAGACGGAGAAGCCGGAACAGGTCTAGGCCGCGACCGCGAGCGGCTGCGGCACGAACAACTGCTTGAACCAGATCGCCGTGGCGCGCCAATGGCCTGTCGTGTCGCAGCAATAGTCCGGCAGTTCGCCCAGCCGGGTGTAGCCGCAGGCGCGGTAGAAACCTTCGGCTCCCGAGCCGGCCTCGGTATCGAGATACACCAGGCCGCGCTTGAGCGCCATGGCCTGCGCCTCGGCTTCCGCCAACAAGGCGCTGGCGATGCCGGACCGCCTGGCATCGCTGTGGACCAGCAACTTCTGCAATTCCGCGCGATTCTTTCCATTGGCCTTGCGGCACAGTTCCAGTTGCACCGTGCCCGCCAGCGTGCCGCTGCGCAGCGCGACCAGCGCGATCCGGCTGCCGTCGGCGACGGCGGCGCGCACTTCCAGCCAATAACCCAGCGCCTCGGACATCCCGAGCGGTGGCAGGAAACCCACCGACGCACCGTGCTGCACGGCGTCCCTCAACAAATCGGCCAGTTCGGGCAGGAACCGGTCGACGCCCTTGGAGTCAAGCTTGCGGATCTCGTTCATGGCTACGCTCCCTTGTGGTGACACTTACTCACCAGCACGATGCATGCCAGCTGCCAGCCGGTGCATACGGCCCGCTAACACACCATTTTGGTGCAATTTCTTAACAAAAAGTTGCCCTGCGGCAGTGCGACTGCTCTGTGTGGGAGCGCACTGTCGCCAGCGGCCGCGCGGCCAATACTTCGCTGTTCGGGGAACGCGCAACGATAGGAGACCAACGGATGGCAAACCAGGACGATACGGCGAAGCAAATGCAGGCAATCCAGAGCCGGCAAGACCAGCGCGATGGCAGCATGCAAAAAGAGGAAAGCAAGGACGCGGTCCAGACCGGCATCCAGGAACCCGCCCCGCCGATGCCGCAGCAACACCTCGTCAAACCGGGCATCGAAGCCCGGATGGAGCTCAAGCCGAAGTTCATGGCCGAGCACTACAAAGGCAGCGGCAAGCTGCAGGGCCAGGTCGCGATCGTCACCGGCGGCGACTCCGGCATCGGGCGCGCCGTCGCCGTGCTGTATGCGCGCGAGGGCGCCGATGTCGCCATCCTTTACCTCAACGAACATGAGGACGCCGCCGAAACCAGGCGCTGCGTCGAAGCCGAGGGCCAGCGCTGCATCACCGTCCCCGGCGACGTGCGCGACATGGAATTCTGCAAGCAAGCGGTCGATCAGATCGTCGCCGAATGGGGCCGCATGGACGTGCTGGTCAACAACGCTGCCTTCCAGGAGCACGCCGCCGACATCACCGACATCACCGAGGACCGCCTCGACCTGACGATGCGCACCAATATCTATGGCTACTTCCACATGGTCAAAGCCTGCCTGCCGCACATGAAGCGTGGCGGCGCCATCGTCAACACCGGCTCCGTCACCGGCCTCAAGGGTTCCAGGCAGCTGCTGGATTATTCCGCGACCAAGGGCGCCATCCACGCCTTCACCATGTCGCTCGCCGCCAACCTGATCGACAAGGGCATCCGCGTCAACGCGGTGGCGCCGGGGCCGGTGTGGACGCCGCTCAACCCGGCCGACCAGTCGCCGGAAAAAGTGAAGGAATTCGGCGCCAGCACCACCTACAAGCGTCCGGCCCAGCCGGAAGAATTGTCGCCGGCTTATGTGTTCCTCGCATCGCCCGCCTGTTCGAGCTACATTACAGGTGTGATCCTCCCGGTCACCGGCACCGTTGGCGAGTAGAGAAAGGAGCCGGCCATGGCACGCAGCATGTGGAAAGGGGCCATCAGCTTTGGGCTGGTGCATATCCCGGTCGAAATGTATCCGGCCGTCAGCTCGCAAGGGCTCGACCTGACCATGCTCGACCGCCGCGACTTCTCCCCGGTCGGCTTCAAGCGCTACAACAAGAATAACCAGAAGGAAGTGCCCTGGGACGAGATCGTCAAGGGCTACGAATACACGCCGGGCGAGTATGTGGTGCTGTCCGAGGAGGACCTGCGCCGCGCCAACCCCGAAGCGACGCAGACCATCGACATCGCGGCCTTCGTCGATGCCGAGCAAGTTCCCCTGCTCTTCTACGACCAGCCCTATTACCTGGCGCCCGGCAAGGGCGGCGACAAGGTCTATGCCTTGCTGCGTGAAGCGCTCAAGGCCACCGGCAAGATCGGCATCGCGCGCGTGGTCATCCGCGTCAAGCAGCACCTGGCGGCACTGGTGTGCGTGGGCGATACGATCGTGCTGAACACGCTGCGCTATGCCGACGAAATCCGCGATGCGGGCGAGCTGAAGATACCGGCGCCGGACGCCAAGAACGCGACCATTTCCGACAAGGAATTGCAGATGGCCAAGGCCTTGGTCGACGGCCTGAGCGAGGATTGGGATCCGGAAGAATTCCACGATACCTACCGCGAGGACGTGCTCGCGCTGGTCGAGCAAAAGATCGCCGCCAACGAAACGCACAGCATCACCACGGCGGCGCCGGAGCGCGAGCGCACGGCGACCTCGAATGTCATCGACCTGGTGTCGCTGCTGCAGGCCAGCCTGGGCAAGAAACCTGGAGCAAAAGGCGCCGCTGCCAAGGAAGAGGAAGGGGCGCCGGCCCCGAAAGCACGCAAGGCGCCGGCCAAGCGCAGCGCTGCCGCCAACGAGGAGAAGCCGCCGGCCCGGCGTGCCGCGGCCGCCAAGGCATCGAGCGCATCGAAGGCCAGCGCGCCCGCCAAGGCCCCCGCGCGCCGCAAAAAAGCAGCGTGAGGCTGAATGGATGAACTGATCGACCTGCTGCAATGGCCGGCCATGGCCGTCACCTTGCTTTCATCCTACCTGATCGGCTCCAAGCGGGCCGGGAAACGCGTTGTCGGATTTTGTTCCTTCATCCTCAGCAATATTTTGTGGATCGTCTGGGGCTGGCATGACGAGGCGTGGGCGCTGATTACGCTACAGGTGGCGCTGATGTGTACCAATATTCGAGGGATTATCAAGAACGAACATTAGCCCCCAACCGTCGTCCCGGCGCCGGGACCCATACTGAATACGTGGGCCTGCGGCCTGTAATTTTCGACGACGCAGAGGGTCTGTGGGTCGCGTCCTTCGACGGGACGACGTGCTGACGAACGTGGGGATAGGATGCTATTTGGCGGGCACGCCCAGGACCTTCATCGCCGCGCTCAAGGTTTTTGCGGCCTTCGCGTACCCTGCCCACGGCTCATTGCCCTTGTCCAGCCGCGTATGCGCGTTACCGACGTTCCACTGATCGCCCGCCTTCACCTGCATCAGCTCGTCCCACTCCAGCGGCACCGAGATCCCCAAGCCCGGCCGCGTGCGCGCTGACCACGCACAGGCCGTCGTCGCTCCGCGCCCGTTGCGCAGATAGTCGATAAAGATCTTGCCCACCCGGTTCTTCGCCCCGCTCTTGAAGGCGAAGCGGTCCGGCAAGGTCGACGCCAGGTGGTGCACGATGGCCTGCGAGAACGCCTTCACCTCGTCCCAGCCAAGCTTGCCCTTCACCGGCACCATCACGTGCAGACCCTTGCCGCCGCTCGTCTTGAGAAAGTTCGGCAAGCCCAGTTCGTCGAGAAAGGCATGCATCAGCTGCGCCGCTTCCTGCATCGTCTTCCACTGCACGCCCTCGCCCGGGTCGAGGTCGAACACCATGCGGTCCGGCGTCTCGTAGGACTTGCGCACCGCGTTCTGCGTATGGAACTCGATCACGTTCCACTGCGCCGCCGACAGGATCCCCTCGACCGACACAATCCCGAGCATCGGCGGATCGCCCGGATCCAGCTCCTCCGGCATGTGCACCACGCCCGGCAGCTTGCGCACGTCCGTATGCTTCTGGAAGAACAGTTCTCCGCCCACACCCGCGGGCGCACGCACCAGCGCGAGGGGGCGGCCCTTCAGGTGTTCGAGCATCAGCTCGCCCACCAGGGCGTAATAGCGCACCATGTCGAGCTTGGTCAGGCCCGTCGACGGATCGATCACCCGCTCCCCGTGCGTCACTTTCATCGTGGCCGGGAGCCTGGCGACCGGTGCAGCGCCTTGCGGCCGGGCAGGTTCGACGTCTTCCACGTGCTTTGCCTCCTCGCGGGTGATTCTTTTGGGCGGCTTGTCGCTGCGCAGCCCCTGGAACACGGGGTGCCGCACCGAGCCGGTATTGGTCCATTCCGAAAAGCTCACCTCGGCGATCAGCTTCGGCTTGACCCAATGATGCTTGCGCCCAGGCACGGCCTTGGGCGGAAAGGGACTTTCGTCGGTCTCGATCGCCTGCAGTTTCTTCAGCAGGTCCAGCAAGGTCGCGCTGTCGAAGCCGCTGCCGACGTTGCCGGCGTATTGCAGCACGCCATCCTTGTCGTGGTAGCCGAGCAGCAATGAACCGATCCCGAGACGCGAGCCCTGCGGGTCGGTGTAGCCGCCGATCACGAATTCCTGGCGCTGCTGGCACTTGAGCTTGATCCAGTCCGGCGAACGCCGCGTCACGTAGCGCGAATCGCGCCGCTTGCCGATCACGCCCTCCAGGCCGAACTTGCAGGCCGCATCGAGCAGCTGGACCGGGTCATCGCCAAACTCGGCGGAAAACTTCACGCTCGCCGATTCCCTGCCGGCCAGCTCGGCCTCCACCAGCGCGCGCCGCTCCTCCAGCCGCACGTTGCGCAAGTCATAGCCCTTGAGATAGGGCGCGTCGAAAATGAAATACTGGATGGGCGCGGTATTCGAGCCGTCGAAGGCCAGCTGCAGCATGCCGAAATTCGGCCTTCCCTGCTCGTCGTTGACGACGATTTCCCCGTCGAACCAGCCATCCGCCAGTTTCATGCGGACCAGTTCCTTCTGCAAAGGCAGCAACTTGCTGGTCCAGTCATTGCCGTTGCGGGTGATCAGGCGCACCGACTTGCCCTCGACCCGGGCCAGCATGCGGTAGCCGTCGAACTTGACCTCGAACACCCAGTCCGCGGGCGAGGACGGCGGCCTGTCGACCAGCGTGGCCAGCTCCGGCGCCAGCTCGTCCGGCAAGTCCGCCTTGAGCGCGCCTTCCGGCATGGCGCCGCGCTTCGCCTTGGCCGGCGCCGCCTTCTTCGCTTGTTTGGCGGCGTCAGCCGGCAGGGGCAGCGCCTTGACGCTGTCCGGCATCTCGTCCACCACCGAGAATTCCTCGACCGGCCGCGCGAAGTCGTCCTTTTCCTTGATCAGCAGCCACGGTTCCTGGCGCTCGCCGCTGCGATTCTTGATGCGGACCAGCGCCCACTTGCCATGCATCTTGTGGCCGTGCATCTCGAACTTCAGGCTGCCCTTCTCGAAGCCCTTGCGCGGATCCTCCAGCGGATCCCAGGTGCCCTTGTCCCAGATGATGACCTTGCCCGCGCCATACTGCTTCTCGGGAATCGTGCCCTCGAATTCATTGTAGGAAATCGGGTGATCCTCGACATGCACGGCCATGCGCTTGTCGCGCGTGTCGTAACTGGGACCCTTGGGCACGGCCCAGCTCTTCATCGAACCGTCCAGCTCCAGGCGGAAATCGTAATGCAGCCGCGTGGCCCAGTGCTTCTGGATCACGAAGGACAGGCCGTTCTCGCACGGCTTGCCGCCCTCGGCGGGTTCGGAGGTAATCGAGAAATTGCGTTTCGCCTTGTAGAGTTTCAGCGCGTCCGCCATCACACCACCCTTCGCTTTGACGTCCGGACCAGTGTAGGCGGCCGCCGGGCGCCGGACTGTACGCCAGCTAACGTGTCTTGTTTTGGGCAAATGATTGTAAGTGGATGTAAAAACACGTCAACGAATCGCCGGGCCACATCGTTGTTGGTCACAGAAGCACCGGGGCGCGAAAGCCCTACCTGATCAACTTCCGAAGGGATTTACCATGAGCAAAATCGTTGCCACCCTGATTGCCGGCCTGTTCGCAACCTCCGCCTTCGCCGCCGCCCAGAACACCGCGGCCCCGGCCCAGCCCACCGCACCGGCCATGAGCAAGGCCGACAAGAAGGTGGAAAAGGCTGAAGCCAAGGAAATGAAGGCCGACGCCAAGGCCGATGCCAAGGTAGAGAAGAAAGCCGCAGAAGCCAATGCCGACATGGCCAGCGCCAAAGCCGACGCTACCAAGAAAAAGGCCAAGGCTCACAAAAAAGCCATGAAAGCCAAAGCAGAAGCCAAGGAAGAGAAAATGGAAAACGCGGCCGACGCCCAGGCCAAGCACTAATCCCTCAAGCTCCACCATCCGAAAGACAGGGTTCGCCCTGTCTTTCTTCGTTTACGGTGCATGCCCTACAATGGGGAAACTCATGAAAGGCCCGACCATGCACCGTATCGTCTTCCTTGACCGCGACAGCCTCCAGGCCAATGTGCGCCCTCCCCGATTCGAGCACCACTGGACCGAGTACACCGGCACCGAGCGGGCGCAGGTGGCCGAGCGCCTGGCCGGCGCCACCATCGCGATCAGCAACAAGGTGCCGCTGCGCGCCGACGACCTCGAACGCCTGCCGGACCTGAAGATGATCGCCATCGCCGCCACCGGGACCGACAATGTCGACCTGGACGCCTGCCGCGCGCGCGGCATCGCGGTGGCCAACATCCGCAATTATTCGGTGGTGGCGGTGCCCGAGCATGTGTTCGCGCTGGTGCTGTCCTTGCGCCGCAACCTGTTCGCCTACCGCTTCGACGTCGAGGCGGGGCGTTGGGAACAGTCGACCCGCTTCTGCCTGCTGGACCATCCGATCGCCGACCTGGCCGGCAGCCGTCTCGGCATCGTCGGCTACGGCGCGCTGGGGCACAAGGTAGCCCACCTGGCGCGCGCGTTCGGCATGCGGGTGGCGGTGGCGACCCGCACCCCGCCGCAGGATCCCGATATCGAGCTGATGCCGCTGGACGAATTGCTCGCCACCTCGGATGTGGTGAGCCTGCACCTGCCGCTGAACGAGCAGACCCGCAACCTGATCGGCGCGCGCGAGCTGGCCTCCATGAAGAAGAGCGCGCTGCTGATTAACACCGCGCGTGGCGGCCTGGTCGACGAGCAGGCCCTGGCCGATGCGCTCCGGCGCGGCGTGATCGGCGGCGCCGGTTTCGATGTGCTGAGCAAGGAGCCGCCGGTGCCGGACAACCCGCTGCTGCAGCTGCGCCTGCCGAACTTCCTCCTCACCCCGCACGTGGCCTGGGCCAGCGCCGGGGCGATGCAGACCCTGGCCGATATGCTGGTCGATAACATCGAGGCCTGGGTGGATGGGAAGCCGAAGAACCTGATGTTCTAGTTGGCCTACTTATACAAGGAACGTCATCCCTGCGAACGTGGGGATCCCTCCACATGGGGTCAGGTCGTCCAATAAATCGAGATTGCAGAGCAGTAACTCTTCCAGATGGGGTCAGGTCGTCCAATGAACCAAGATTGCAGAGCAGGAACTCTTGCGGTGGCAAGACCTGTAGCGGGGTGGTAATTTTGATTCATTGGACGACCTGACCCCGGTAGGAAAAAGCTTTAGCGGGGTGGCAATTCTGATTCATTGGACGACCTGCCCCCGGTAGGAACCGCCTTCGCGCGAACGACGTTCTCGTTAAATCACGTGCGTTCGGTTGCGCTCGCCGCCACAACCCTCACCTCAAGCGGCAGATCGAGCACAAAAGTGACGCCCTCGCCCGGCCTGCTGTCGACACCGATGGTCCCGCCCAGCAGCGTCGTCACAATGTTATAAACGATATTCAGCCCGAGCCCGGTTCCGCCGCTCCCCATCTTTGTCGTGAAGAAGGGCTCGAACACGCGCCGCACATGTTCCGGCGCGATCCCGCGCCCGTTGTCCGAAAACTCGATGCGCACACGCCCCGGCTCCGGCGTACTGGCCGACAGCAGCATGCGCCCGCCCGGCTCGTCGAAAGCATGCAGCAGCGAGTTGTTGACGAAGTTGATCAGCACCTGTCCCAGCGGCCCGGGGAAGCTGTCCATCGCGATCCCGTCCGGCACCTCCAGCACCAGGCAGTGTCCCGCCAGGCTGACCTGTTTCATCATGGTCGCGAAGATCTCCTGGCAGGCTTGCGCCAGGTCGAAGCGGCGCCGCTGCGCGCTGGCCTGGTCGACCGCGACCTGGCGGAAGCTGTTGACCAGGTCCGCCGCGCCATGCAGGCTGCGCATGATGAGCTCCGATGCTTCCTGCGATGCGCTGATCCAGCCTTCCAGGTCCGAGCGGCGCAATTCGGCCGCATCGAAGCGCGCCGCCAACGCCTCGGTCTTGTCGTGCAGCGTGCTGGCCATCAGCAGGCTGTTGCCGATCGGGGTATTCAATTCGTGCGCAACGCCGGCCACCAGCGAGCCAAGCGATGCGAGCTTCTCGCGCGAGGCCAGCTGCGCCTGCGTGTCGCTGAGCTGGCGATAGGCGTCGGCGTTATCGAGCGCCACGCCGACATAGGCCGACAGCGTGCGCAGCATGTCCTGGTGCACGCGCTCGTAGGCCTGGCGCTCGAAGCTCTGCACGGTCACCAGTCCCAGCACCCGTGAGCCGACCACGATCGGCACCATGATCACGGAATGCGGCGCATCCTCCGCCATGCCGGCGCCGGGCAGCACCATCGGCGCCAGCCCGCCCGGCCGGTGCGGCGGCAAGTAGTGGATGCACTCGCTCTCGGCGTCGCCGAGCAGGATCTCGCGCCCGTGCCGCACGCACCATGCGGCCAGCTGCGGCTCGGCCAGGCTGCGCTCCAACGGTGGGCAGCGGCGGCCATGCGCCATCGTGAACGGATAGGCCAGCACGCCGCGTTCGGGATACTGGATGCCGACGCCGAACACGTCGGCTGGCATCAGCGCGCGCACGTGTTCGTACAGCGTGGTCATGATCGCTTCGCTGTCCAGGTTCGCGGTCAGCATACGGCCGATTTCGGACAGGCGCGCGATATTGCGCTGGGCCTGTTCCACCACTTCCTTCTGGCGCTCGACCTCCTGCTTGCGCCGCTCCGCCGCGTCCTTCTGCAGCAGCAGTTCGGCGGTGCGGGCGCCGACCTGGCGCTCGAGCCGGTCGGTCTGCTGCACCAGCGCGCGCACCCGCGCGCGGTAGCCGAGCCAGGCGCTCGCCAGCACCAGGGCGGCCGCGCCCAGCCTGAACCACCAGGTCTTCCACCACGGCGGCAGGATCGTGATCGACAGCGCGGCCGGGTTCGAGCTCCACACGCCGTCCTTGTTGCTGGCGCGGACACGGAACACGTAGTGGCCCGGATCGAGGTTGGTGTAGCTCGCGAAGCGCTTGCCGGCGTCGGTGTCGACCCAGTCCTGGTCGAAGCCTTCCAATTTGTAGGCGTAGCGGTTCTGCAGCGGATCGGCGAAATGCAGGGCCGCGAACTCCAGTGAGAACGCCGAATCGCGATATGACAGCTTGACGTCGCGCGCCTGGTAGGTCGGCACGCCGAGCGTGAGCGGCTGGTTGAAGACGCGGAAGTCGGTGATCACCACCGGCGGCGCGTACGGGTTCTCGCGCACTTCCGACGGCACGAAGGCGGTCATGCCGTTGACGCCGCCGAAAAACAGCTCGCCCTGCGGCGAGGCCCACGCCGAGCCGACAAAATAGGAGCCGTCGATCAGGCCATCCTCCGCCGTATAGGACTTGAACTTGCCGGTGACCGGGTCGTAGCGCGAGATGCCGACCGTGCTGCTGACCCACAGCGCGCCGGTCGCATCCTCCAGGATGGCGCCGATCGGATTCGAGGCCGGACTGGCGCTGAGCGGCACCAGCTTGAAGCGCGGCGGCTTGCCGGGACGCTCCTCCATCCGGTGCAGGCCGCCGGCGGTGCCCACCCATAGCTCGCCGCGGGTCGATTCGAGCAGGTAGTAGACGCGGCTATGGCGCAGCGAGTCCGGATCGCGCGGATCGTGGCGGTAGTGGGTGAAGGTATTGGTCGCGCGGTCGTAGCGTTCCAGTCCGCTGTCGGTGCCGATCCAGATGGCGCCATGCCGGTCTTCCAGCACCGCGAAGCCGAGGTCCTCGCCAAGGCTGGCCGGATCATCGGGGTCGTGGCGCCAGCTGCGCACGGTGCCGTCGGGACTGCGCGCGTACAGGCCAAGGCGGGTGGCGATCCACAGGGTGCCATCGCGCCCGGTGCGCAAGCCGTTGATGAAGCCCGCGCTGACATCGGGCGCCAGCGGCTGCCGCACGAAACGTCCGTGCGCCGCGTCGAACCAGCACAATCCGGCCTGGGTGCCGATCCACAGCCGGCCGCCGGCGCTGGCCAGTGCGGTGACGGTGTCGTCGGGCAGGCTGGCGGGATCGCTTGTGTGCCGGTAGTGCTGCGCGCGGCCTGTCTCCGGCTCGAAGCGGGTCAGGCCGCCGCCGGTGGCGCCGATCCACAGCCAGCCGTCGCCGGCGCCGAGGATCGCGCGCACCTTGTTGCTGCCGATGCCGCCCTGCTGCCCGACGGTGTGGGTGAAGCGCGAAAAGCCGCCGCTGGCGAGGTCGACCCGGCATACGCCGTCGAACTGGGTGCCGACCCACAGCGTGCCGCTGCGGTCGACCCAGATCGATCCGACCTGGTTGCCCGACAGGCTGTGGCGGTCGTAGGCCTGGCTGCGGAAGGCGAGGAAGGTGCCGGTCGCGGGATCGCGCCAGCGCAGGCCGTCCTGGTCGGTGCCGACCCACAGGTTGGATCCGGCGTCGTGATACAGCGAGCGCACCGGCACGTCGCCCATGCCGTCGGACGCGGCGATATGTTGGCGCTGCGGGACAGCTTCGTCCAGGCGCCAGGCTTCGAGCCCGGCGCTGGTGCCGATCCACAGCGTGTTGCGCGGTCCCATCGACAGCGCCTGGATGCTGTTGCGGCGCCCGTCCTCCGCGGGCAGCACGCGGTAGTGCTGGAAGCTGTGCGATCCGGCCGCGAGGCGGTCGATGCCATTGCTGGTGCCGACCCACAGCGCGCCATCCGGTGCCAGCGCCAGCGCGTTGACGTGGTCGTCCACCAGGCTGGCGGTCTCCAGCGGGTCGTGCCGCATCAGGGCGAACTGGCCGGTGGCGGGATCGAAGTGGCGCAGTCCGGTCGCGCTGCCCAGCCACAATCCGCCCTTGCCGTCCGGCGTGATCGCCGTGATGCCGCGGATCGCGGCCGAGCCGTAGCCGCTACCGGCCGGCAAATAGCGCACAAATTTCTGGGTCGCCTCGTCAAAGCGCGCGAGGCCGCCCTTGGTACCGAACCACAGCCGGCCGGCATCGTCCTCGTAGGATGCGGTAACGAAATTGTCGGGCAGGCTGCCGGGATTGTCGGGGTCGGTGCGGAACACCGTCATGCGGTAGCCGTCGTAGCGGTTCAGGCCGGCCTGGGTGCCGAACCACATGAAGCCGTTGTGGTCTTGCAGCATGGTCAGGACCGATTCCTGCGACATGCCCTGCTCCACGCCAATGCGCACGAAGCGCAGCGTGCGCGGCCCGGCGGCCAGCGCGCCGGCGCAGTACATCAGCAGCAGCCAAGCGCACAGCCAGCGCAGCACGCGCCGCGCCCGGGCGGCCCCCTCTCGAGTGGTCGACGCCACCATATCATTCCCGTCAGATTCGCGACGCTTTAATCTACCAGAGCCCTTGCGAACATGAAAGAAATTAAGACTTCCGGAAACGAAATCACGCTGCTATAATGCGTGCCTCGGGCGGCTGTAGCTCAGCTGGATAGAGTACTTGGCTACGAACCAAGGGGTCGTGGGTTCGATTCCTGCCAGCCGCACCAGAAGACATGAGGGACCAGGTTGAGAAACCTGGTCCCTTTTTTGTTTGCGTTCAGCCCCGAACGTCGTTCCCGCGCAGGCGGGAACCCCATTTTGAATGCGCCCTGACACAACCTGCGCTTCGATCAAGAAATGGGATTCCCGCGTGCGCGGGAATGACAGCAGCTCTTCAGGCACGCTGCCATGGTCAATCTCCGCCCAATTCGCACCACCCAATTCGCAACTTTGCCATTTTGCGCACTGCTGTTATAATGCGTGCCTCGGGCGGCTGTAGCTCAGCTGGATAGAGTACTTGGCTACGAACCAAGGGGTCGTGGGTTCGATTCCTGCCAGCCGCACCAGAAGACATGAGGGACCAGGTTGAAAAACCTGGTCCCTTTTTTCTTTTGCATGAGGTCTCACGCGCGGGTCGCGGTGGCACTTTGCCATTTCGGGCAGGCCTGCTATAATGCGTGCTTCGGGCGGCTGTAGCTCAGCTGGATAGAGTACTTGGCTACGAACCAAGGGGTCGTGGGTTCGATTCCTGCCAGCCGCACCATCTTTTCAAAGTGGTCCAGAGGAAACTCTGGGCCATTTTTCATTTCTGCCCCTTTTTTCTACTGATGAGTTAGCGACAGTACCGCTGAGTTGCCGCTTTTTGTCGCCAATACACACACCATCCGTCTTAAACCGGCCTTAAAAACGGGCGCGTTGCGCCGGACAGCCTCTCTTCTCTGCGTAGGACTATCCTGACGATTAGCTTGCGCGCGCGGGAATCGTTGCCTTCTCTCAAGCACAATTTGATCGTTTTCCCTCTGGAGCCCGCTTGCAGCGTCTAGCTGTCGGGAAAACATTTTTCCGACAGCACTTTTCCCCATAGAAGCACACCGATCCGTGCACTTATACGATTTTGATCACGCTTTTGCTAATCTGGACTTCCCCCGATTCTTGAACAACCAAGCTGCAGGACGCGGCTGTTTCTCTTGAGAGGTTTAGACATGAAAAAGACTTTGCTCGCTGCACTCGTCATCGCCACTGCCTCGTTTGGCACCACTGCGATGGCAGATACGATAGGCAAGACTCCGCAAGTGCTCAACCTGACGGACAATGCCGGCTTCTTTGGCGATGTATTCGGCGCCAATAACAAGGGCAACACTTTCGCCGACAAGTTCACCTTCTCCGTGAGCGGCAGCTCCATGATGAACATGAACGCCATTGTGTCGTCGATCAGCCCCAGCGCTGACACCGGCCTCGATTTCACCGGCCTGGCACTGTACGGCGTTGGCACTGGCGGCGCCGCCGACAAGCTGATCGCCAGCGGCACGGGCAATGCGGCCGGCCCGATCGACGTCTGGACCCTGTCGACCAGCAATCTGGCCGCAGGCAATTACTACCTCAAAGTGAGCGGCAATGTCGTGGGCACCACCGCGGCATCGTTCGGCGGCGCCACGATGATGATGGCGGCCCCGGTGCCGGAGCCGGAAACCTACGGCATGATGCTGGGCGGCCTGGGCGTGCTGGGCTTCCTGGCCCGTCGCCGCAAACAGAAACAAGCCTAAGCTGCATCCCTCAGGCATCTGTCCTTGATGTACGCGGAAGCCGGCCGGCTTCCGCCCTGGTGCGCCGGAGCGGGGTTTCCCCTCTGGCGCGTTTTTACGCCTACTTGCGGCGTTTCTCGACGATCGCCCGGTTGCCGAGGATCTCCTCGATCTGCTCGAAGCGCACCGGCTTGACCATGTGATGGTCGAAGCCGGCCTCGAACGCCAGCTGGCGGTCCTTCTCCTGTCCCCAGCCGGTCACCGCGATCAGGATCGTCAGCGTCCCGCAGGGCAGCCCGCGGATCCCGCGCGCGAGGTCGTAGCCGGACATCTGCGGCAGGCCGATGTCGAGGAAGGCATAGTCCGGGCAGAAGCGGCTGGCGGCGGTCAGCGCATCCGGTCCGTTGTGCGTGATGACCACGCTGTGCCCCATGGCCGAGAGCAGCGCGCCGATGCTGTTGACGAAGTCGACATTGTCGTCGGCCAACAGGATGCGGTAGGTCTCGGCGCTGATGAAGGACGCCGGCGTCGGCTTGGTCAGCGGCTCCGGCTCGACCACGATCGGCAGGCGCACCGTGAAGCGGCTGCCGCGGCCCAGGCCCTCGCTGTGGGCGGCGATCGAGCCGCCGTGCAGCTCCACCAGGCGGCGCGCCAGCGACAGGCCGACGCCCAGCCCCGCGTTGCTGCGCTCGAGCCGAGAATCGACTTGCACGAACATCTCAAACACCTGGTCCAGCATGTCCGGCGCCAGCCCGATGCCGGTATCGGACACCTCCACCACCAGCGCGTTCTCCTCCACGTGGGCGGCCAGCGTCACGCGGCCGCCGCGGTCGGTGTACTTGGCGGCGTTGTTGAGCAGGTTCGACAGGATCTGCGCCAGCCGGGTGGCGTCGCCATGCAGGAACACCGGCCGGTCCGGCAGCTCGATGATCAGCTCGTGGCCGTGCAGCTCGATGAAGGGGCGCACCACCTCCAGCGCGTCATTGACCACCGCCTTCAGCTCGACCCGGCCCATCTTGATCGCCAGCTTGCCGGTATTGATGCGCGACACGTCCAGCAGGTCGTCCACCAGCCGCACCATCTGGCGCAACTGGCGCTCCATGATGTCGGTGGCACGCTGGGTGGACGCGGCGTCGCCGCTGCGCAGGCGCAGGATGTCGAGCCCGGTGCGGATCGGCGCCAGCGGATTCCTCAGCTCATGCGCCAGCGTGGCCAGGAATTCGTCCTTGCGCCTGTCGGCGCTGCGCAAGGCGTCCTCGGCGCGCTCGCGCACCTGCATCTCGTGCTCCAGCGTGCGGTTGGCCTGCTGCAAGGCATCCGAGCGGCGCCCGACCTCGGCCAGCA
This sequence comes from Massilia terrae, assembly GCF_024753145.1. Classification (GTDB taxonomy): domain Bacteria; phylum Pseudomonadota; class Gammaproteobacteria; order Burkholderiales; family Burkholderiaceae_D; genus Telluria; species Telluria terrae. The sequence continues at coordinate 1,491,987 of NZ_JANUGU010000001.1, forward strand.
TGTCATTGAAGGCGTCCACCAGCACGCCGATCTCGCCGCTCTCGCCCGGCACCCGCAACGAAAAGTCGCGCCGCTGCATCACCTGGCGCGCCACCTCGGTCATCGAATTGAGCGGGCGCGTGATCCAGCTCTGCATGCGGCGCGCCGTCAGCGAGGCGATCAGCAGCGCCACCAGCATCACGGCGACCAGGATCCCCCCGTAGTTGAGCATGCGGTCAATCAGGCCGTAGCGCGAGCGCAGGTAGACCGTGCCGATCAGTTCGCCGTTCTCGACGATGCGCTGCGTCACCACCAGCTCGCCGCGCTTGATCGAATAGCCCTGCTGCGGCGGCCGCGCCGGCACCTGCAGGTCGTCCGGGTTGGCCGCATAGGTGGCGAACAGGGTGCCGGAACTGGTGTACACGGCGCCCGCCAGGATCTGCGGGCGCACCCGTAGCACCGCCAGGTTCTGGCGCGCCGCGCTGGCATCGTTGAAGGTGAGCGCCGGCGCCGTCACGCGCGCCATGATGTCGGCCTGCGCGCTCAGGTCGCGGATCCAGTAATTGCGGAAGGTCCCCAGGTCGAACGCCATCATGGCCACCGAGGCGATCACCAGTGCGACCAGGGTGGTCACGACCGACATCGACATCAGCTTGCCGCGCACGGTTCCAGTATCGAGCCACCTGGTCATGGAGCTCCTTTCTGCACGTGGTTGGCCACCGTCAGCAGGCGCGAACTGAGCCGTACGTTGTTGTGCTCGGCGGCATCCAGCGAGACGTCGAAGCGCACGTGCTCGCCAACCAGGCGGAAGTTGATCACCGCCCCCTGCTGCAGCCCGCCGTCGCATTCGGTCACGACCAGCAGTGCGCGGGTGGCGCGGATCACCCGCGCGGCCCGCCCGCAGTCGGAGCCGCCCACGAACAGCAGGTGGGCCAGCACGCCATCCCCCTCGCGCAGGGCGCGCACCACGATCGGATGGCTGTTGACGGAGCGCCCGGCGGTGATCGCCGCCAGGTCGGCCGCCATCTCTTCCGAATTGGCGACCACCATGATGACCGGGGCGGCCGGCTCGGCGAAGGCGCCGGCCGGGAATTCGGTGTAGGCCAGGAATTTGTACAGGAAAGCGGCCTTCACCCGCCGTTCCAGCGCCGAGCCGTCCTGCGCCTGCGCCGCCCGCGGCACTGTTGCCAGGATGCCGCACACCAGCGCCAGGCAGGCCAGCCAGGCGGCCGGAACCAGCCGGCGCCAGCCTACCTGACCCGTCATCCCTCCTCGCGGGCGAGCACAGACGAACGCGCGCCGGCAGCGTGCGCGTTCGGCGAACCGTCCGCCACCCGTTTGGAGAAATGCATTCATATTTTTCAATCGTAAAACATTTTCTCCCATGCACCAACCGCCGCACGATTGGAACTGTAGCGTACATATTCATTTCGATGATGGTGCGTATTCGAAATGGAAATTGGAGCTAATTGCGGCAATGCAGCATCATGCTTCCTGTCTCCTCTATTCTCCTCCAAGGAAATAGATTGAAGCCCGCAGCCTCAGCCGCGGGCTATTTTTTTGCCTGTCGTGCGCGCGCATCCCGTCGCGGGCTTGGTGTAGGATTAGCCACCTTTTGGCATCTACACGACTCGATGTACGCAACCGGCCCTTCCCCTCTCTCCGTCAGCGACTACGACTGGTTGGCGTCCCAGCTGGGGGCGCCGGACGCCTGGCCGCTGCCGCTGCGCATCGCCGCCGACCTGTTGCTGGGCAGCCCCCTGCCCGCCCTGCTGGCCTGGGGCGAAGCGCCCGTGGTCCTGTTCAATGCCGCCTATGCCGAACTGGCCGGGCCCGGCTATGGCAAGGTTCCCGGTGGCACGGTGCCGCCGGTGATGCCGCCGCCGCTGGCGGCCGCGCGCGACGCGCTGGCCACGGCGCGCCAGGGCAAGCCCTCATGCGTCCATGACGTCGCGCTCGCCTTCGTGCGGGCCGGCGGGCGCGTGGAGGAACGGCGCGACCTCTACCTGGTGCCGGTCAAGGACGGCAATGGCGGCGTGGGCGGCGTGTTCTGCACCCTGGCCCAGCCCACCAGCGCCCCGGCGGCGGAAGCGGCCGGCTCCGGCTCCCTGCGCATCCTGGTGGTGGAAGACAACCTCGATTCCCAATACCTGGTGTGCGAGATGCTGCGCGCCTTCGGCCACCATGCCGACGGCGTCGGCCATCCCAGCGACGCCCTGGCCCGCCTCGGCGCCGAGCGCTACGACGTGCTGTTCTCGGACGTCAGCCTGCCCGGCATGTCCGGGGTGGAGCTGGCGCGCGAGGCCATCGCCGGCCAGCCCGGAATCAAGGTGATCTTTGCCTCCGGCTACGGCGACAGCTTGCTGCGCCACCTCGACTTCCCTTATCTGTCGCTGCAAAAGCCTTACGAGCTCGACCAGCTACAGGCGGCCCTCGACCGCGTTGCCGCCGCCCCCGCGGCGCGAAGCTGACGCGGCAAGCGTGTGCGGCCGGAATGCTGGGCTGGGCTAGAATCGGGCATGTTCGGCTGCCGCGGCCATGCGGCGGTGGCCGCGCGCCCCTGACTTTGACGCGCATGTATGCCATCTCCACCTCCGGCGGCCGATGTCCCCTGCCGCTTGCCGCGACACGCCCGTTCGCCTTCCGGCGCGCCCGCAGGGAGACACACGCATGAACGAACAGAAAAAAATCCCGGCGGCCGCGGCGTCGGACGGCACCTCAGGCGGCAGCATGTTCGGCGCCCGCAAGCGCGCCGAGGCTGAGCTGGAAGCGGCCCAGCTGGCCCTGCGCAGCGCCAACGCCCGCATCGAATCGATCCTCGAAAGCCTGACCGACGGCATCTGCGCGGTCGACCACGACTGGCGCATCACCTACCTGAACGGCCGCGCGCTGCAGATGCTCGACCCGCCCGAAATGACCCGCGACCACCTGCTCGGCCGCCGCCTGTGGGACGAGTTCCCGGAGCTGGAGCATTCCCCGTTCGGCATTGCCTGCCGCGCCGCCCTGCAGGAAGACCACACCGTCAGCGGCGAAATGTATTATTCGCGCCGCGGCGGCTGGATCGGCATCCGCGCCTTTCCCGCGCCGGAAGGGCTGACCATCTACGTGCAAGACATCAACCAGCACAAGACCGACCAGCAGGCCCTCGTGGACGGGAACGCCCGCCTGCAGCTGGCCCTGTCGGCCGGCGGCCTGGGCGACTGGCGCTGGGACGCCGCCACCGACCGTGTCACGCTGGGTGCGCGCGCCGCCGCCATGTTCGGCCTGCCGGCCGACGTGCCGCTCGACTGGGCCGCGCTGCGCGAACGCCTCGACGAGCCCTCGCGTGAGCAGGTGCGGCGCGCCTTCCTGCACGCCTTCGCCACCCACGCCGACGTCGACGTCGAATGTCGCCTGCTGGCCGAAGATGGCCCGGCCTGGATCGCGCTGGTCGGCCGCGCCAGCTATGCCGACCCGGGATTGCCGCAGGGCGTGATCGGCATGACCGGCGTGGTGCAGGACATCACCGCCCGCAAGCACGCCGAGGAATCGCTGCGCCAGAGCGAGGAAGTGCTGCGCGCGCTGGCCAACTCGATCCCGCAGCTGGCCTTCATGGCCGATGCCGACGGCGCCATGGTCTGGCTCAACGAGCGCTGGTACGAATACACCGGCGTCACACCCGGTGCGGCCGCCGGCTGGGGCTGGGAGCAGGTACTCGACCCCGAAGTGCTGCCCGCCGTGCAGGAGCACTGGCAGCATTGCCTGCGCACCGGCGCGCCGTTCGAGATGGAATACCCGATCCGCGGCGCCGATGGCCGCTACCGCTGGTTCCTGACCCGCATCAGCGCGGTGCGCGACCTGCACGGGCGCGTGGTGCGCTGGTTCGGCACCAACACCGACGTCGACGAGGTCAAGCGCGCCGAACATGCCCTGCGCGAGGAATCGCACGTGCTCGAGCTGCTCAACAGCACCGGCGCCTCCTTGGCCGCCACCCGCGACCTGCGCACCCTTTTGGCCACCGCCACCGACGCCGCCGCCGGCATCGCGGGCGCGCGCTTCGGCGCCTTCTTCTACCACGGCCCGGCCGGCGACAGCCGCCTGTTCACCCTGTACACCATGGCCGGCGCCACGCCGGCCCGCTTCCAGAGCTTCGGCGAGCCGCAGGCGCTGGCCCTGTTCGGCCCCAGCCTGTTCGGCGCCGGCCCGGTGCGCGCCGCCGACATTACCCACGAGCGGCGCGACGGCGTGCACTGGTTCGACCTGGCCGCGGGGCACCCGGCGGTGCGCAGTTACCTGGCGGTGCCGGTGGTGGCGCGCTCCGGCGAAGCCCTGGGCACCATGTTTTTCGGGCATCCCGAGCCAGACATGTTCTCCGAACGCACCGAGCGCATCGTGGCCGGCATCGCCGCCCAGGCCGCCATTGCGATCGATAACTCGCGCCTCTACGAAGGCGCGCAGCAGGCCGCCGAAGAGCGCAAGGTGCTGCTCGAACGCGAGCGCGAGGCGCGCGCCGAGGCCGAGCGCACCAGCCAGATGAAGGACGAGTTCCTGGCGACCCTGTCGCACGAGCTGCGCACCCCGCTGTCGGCCATCCTCGGCTGGGCCCAGGTGCTGCGCCGCGGCGGGCGCGACGGTGGCGACCTGGCGCGCGGCCTGCAGACCATCGAACGCAATGCGCGCGCCCAGGCCCAGCTGATCGAGGACCTGCTCGACATGAGCCGCATCACCTCCGGCAAGGTGTTGCTCGACATGCAGGTGCTGGCCCCGGCCAGCTTCATCGACGCCGCCATCGAGACCGTGCGCCCGGGCGCCGACGCCAAGAACGTCACCATCGACAAAGAGTACGAGGCCGATCCGGGCCTGGTCGCGGCCGATCCGGGCCGCCTGCAGCAGGTGGTGTGGAACCTGGTGTCGAACGCGATCAAGTTCACCCCGCGCGACGGCCGGGTGACCGTGAAACTGGCGCGCCGCGACGGCCAGGTGGCCATCACCGTCAGCGATACCGGCATCGGCATCAAGCCCGAATTCATCACCCACGTGTTCGAGCGCTTCCGCCAGGCCGACGCCTCGACCACCCGGCGCCACGGCGGCCTCGGCCTGGGCCTGTCGATCGTCAAGCACCTGGTCGAGCAGCACGGCGGCACGGTGCGCGCCGAGAGCGCCGGCGAAGGCCAGGGCGCCAGCTTCACCATTGAGTTGCCGCTGGCCAAGCAGCCGCCGGCGGCGGGGCGGGCCGGGCGCGGCCTGGTGCCGCTGCCCACGCCCGCCACCGGCGAGCTGACCTACCTCGACCTCACCGGGGTGGACGTGCTGGTGGTCGACGACGACCGCGACGCGCGCGAACTGATGGCGCGCATCCTGACCGACTGCCACGCCACCGTGCGCACGGCCGCCGGCGCGCGCGAGGGCTTCGCGGCCTTCCAGGCGGCGCGCCCGGATCTCCTGATCAGCGACCTGGGCATGCCCGAGGTCGACGGCTTCGAGCTGCTGGGCTGGGTGCGCGCGCTCGGGCGCGATCACGGCGGCAACGTGCCGGCCATCGCCCTGACCGCCTTCGCCCGCTCGGAAGACCGGCTGCGCGCCCTCGAAGCGGGCTTCTCGGCCCACATCTCGAAACCGGTGGAGCCGAGCGAACTGATTGCCGCCGTGGCAGGCATCGTGGGGCCGGCCAGCCCGATGTTGCTCAGCGGCCGCACGGCGCGGCCGGACGCCGGTTGACGTGGTCATGCTGCTCCTACCGGCGCACGCGGCGCTGTCCTACAAGAAATTAGCGGCGCTTTGCTAGACTATCGTGGATGGGTAGTGCTTAGCCCCGGTGGCAACGCACGCGGGTCCCGAACGGAAGAGAAATCGCATGCCGAGCCGACAAGACATCCTGAACGCGAAGATCCTGATTGTGGATGACTCGCCCGACAATATCGACCTGATGGAGGAGATATTGCGCGAGGAAGGCTACGCCTGCGTCAGCTCGACCATGGAGCCGGAGCAAGTGTGCCCCCTGCACCGCGAGCACAATTACGACCTGATCCTGCTCGACCTGCAGATGCCCGGCCTGAATGGCTTCCAGGTGATGAAGGGCCTGAAGGAAATCGAGCAAGGCGGCTACCTGCCGGTGCTCGCCCTCACCGCCCAGCCCAGCTTCAAGATCGCGGCGCTGGAAGCGGGCGCGCGCGATTTCATCAGCAAGCCCTTCGACCTGCTCGAAGTTCACAAGCGCATCCACAACATGCTGGAAGTGCGCCTGCTGTACAAGGAGCTGGCGCAATACAGCAAGGCCCAGCAGGAGCTGGCCCTGCACGATGCCCTGACCGGCCTGCCCAATCGCCGCCTGCTCGAGGACCGGATCGAAACCGCCCTGCAGCACGCCGCGCGCAGCCACGCCAAGGCGGCGGTCATGTACCTCGACCTGGACGGCTTCAAGGCGATCAACGACACCTATGGCCACGCCTACGGCGACGAGATCCTGAAGATGGTGTCGCAGCGCCTGCTGGCGTCCTCGCGCCGGGAAGACACGGTGGCGCGCCTGGGCGGCGACGAGTTCATGGTGGTGCTGGGCGAGGTGCACAGCCTGTCCGATGCGCTGGGGCCGGCGGCCAAGCTGGTCGAGGTGCTGAACGAGCCCTTCTTCATCAACGACCTGACCTTGCGGCTGTCGACCTCGATCGGCATCAGCCTGTATCCGGATGACGCCGAGAGCGTGGACGCGCTGATCAGCATCGCCGACTACGCGCTGTACGAGGCCAAGCGCAGCGGCAAGAACCGGTTCTGCACCACGGGCACCGCGCGGCAGAAGACCACCAGCAAGCTGCCCCTGCCCAGCAGCCAGGCGGAGCTGGCGCCGCATCGTTAAACCCCATTCCTGACCACCGTCGTTCCCGGCACTGCCGGAAACGACTCCCCGCGCAGGCGGGGACCCATGGACCATCTGCCTGGCCGCACAAACGCCGCGAGCCCGCAAACCCGGCATGGGTCCCCGCCTGCGCGGGGCGACGCTCACTTATTAACTCACGCGAAATCCCGAAGCTTAGTGCTTATGCTCCTCCTCCTTGCGCACTTGCGAATGCTGCAACGCCGGTTCGCCCAGCACCTCCTCATTGTGGGCTTCGATCGCGGCCGCGTTCTGGTGGTCGGTGCTGGCCTGGACCATATCCGGCGCCACCTCGATCCGCGTCACGCTGGACGTCACCGCCGGCGGGTCACTGGCCGGGAAGGTCATCTCGACCGAATCGTCGATCAAGGCATCCTCGGCCACTTCCTTCTGCGTTTCCATTTCCTCTGCCGCCAGCAGCTTGATCGCCTGCACCGTCTTGACGAGCTTGAGCTCACCCAGTTCGCCAACGGTGGTGACCCCGAACGCGGAGCGCAAGGCCGCGGCCTGCTCGTCGGTCACGTCGGTCAACGCCGTCAAGGGCGCGTGGCACAGGTCGCGCAGGCACTTTTCGCGGTATTGGTCTTTCACGATGCTGTTGATGTTCATCTTTGTCCTTTCAAGAATGGCCCTCGTTCTCCGTAGACTCAGTCGAACCGGACACGTTCCGACTATCCCACAACCGTGCCCGCCGGGTATGTGCGCTACCGTACTGTGTCCTCCCGCGCACTATAGCAATCCGCCGGGCTCGGCCCTCCTGCCTCGTGATATGATGGTTTGTTGCAACGCGCGTATGTTTTGTTTCGGCAATTTTTCAAAGCTCTGCTATGCTTTTAACAAACAGACCGCGACTCGTCGCTGAGTGATATAGCCGTGCCGAAAACTGATAAACCGAAGATCCTGGTGGTCAACGATGACCCCGCGAGCCTGCTGGCGCTGACCAGCCTGCTTGACCAATGGGCGGCGGAGACCAACTACGCCGTGGTGTCGGCCCGCTCCGGCCAGGAAGCCCTGCGGCAAGTGCTGCTGCACGATTTCGCGGTGATCCTGCTGGACGTAAACATGCCCGGCATGGATGGATTCGAAACCGCCGAGGCGATCCACCAGCGCGCCCGTTCCGCCGATATCCCGATCATCTTCGTGACCGCCTTCCTGGCCGACGAGATCGATCGCCTCAAGGCCTACCAGCGCGGCGCCGTCGATTTCCTGTTCACGCCGGTGATCCCCCAGATCCTGCACGCCAAGGTGTCGGTGTTCGTCGCGCTCGCCAACAAGAACGAGCAATTGCGGCGCCAGGCCGACAAGCTGTCGCAGCGCACCGCCGAACTGACCACGAGCAACCGCCAGCTCACCCGCGAAATCGAAGAGCGCCGTGCCATCGAGCGCAAGAGCCATGCCAAGGACGAGTTCCTGGCCATGCTCGGCCACGAACTGCGCAATCCGCTGTCGGCCATCTCCAGCGCCGCCGCCCTGTTGGCAATGCCCGGCGCCGAGAGCAATACCCGCGCCCGCGCCATCATCCAGCGCCAGAGCCAGCACCTGTCGCGCATCGTCGACGACCTGCTCGACCTGTCGCGCGCCATGTCCGGCAAGATCCTGCTGAACCGCAAGCCGCTGGATCTGTCGGCCCTGGTCTCGACCTGCCTCGACACCTTCCGCGCCACCGGCCGCACCGCCGGCTACACGATGAACGTGAACCTGTCCGAGGCCTGGGCCGAGGGCGACGCCACCCGCCTGGAGCAGGTCGCCTGCAACCTGATCGACAACGCACTCAAGTACACGCCGGACGGCGGCACCATCGGCATCACGGTGGACGGCACCGACAAGGAAGTGGTGTTCACGGTGTCTGATTCCGGGGTCGGCATCGAGCCCGAACTGCTGCCGCACGTGTTCGACGTCTTCGTGCAGGGCTCGATTTCGCTGGACCGGGCCCAGGGGGGCCTGGGCATCGGCCTGTCGCTGGTGCGCAATCTGGTCGAACTGCATGGCGGCAACGTGCATGCCTTCAGCGACGGCGACCGCAACGGCAGCCGTTTCGAGATCCGCATGCCGCGCGTGGACGCACCCAGCGTGCCCGTCCCGGCGCCGCACCACATGCCAGCGGAGCATGGCAAACCGAGCGTCCTGCTGATCGAAGACAATGACGACGGCCGCGAAATGATGGCCAGCATGCTGGGCGCTTACGACTATCCGGTGCGCCAGGCCGCGGACGGACTGGACGGCGTCGCGGCGGCCAGCGCCGAACCGTCGGACGTGGCGCTGGTGGACATCGGCCTGCCCGGCATCGACGGCTACGAAGTCGCCCGCCGCCTGCGCCAGAACCCGGCGACGGCGAATATGCGGCTGATCGCGCTTACCGGCTACGGCCTGGCCGAAGACCGTCGCCGCGTGATGGAAGCGGGATTCGACCTGCACCTGGTCAAGCCAGTCGACATCAAGCTGCTGCTGGAGGCGCTTGGGGAAACCAGGGCCGCGCAGCGGAACGCGCCGTCCAAGGCGGCTTGAGCTCCCCCTCATAAGAGAACGCCTTCATAAGCGAACGTCTTTATAAGAGAACGTCGTTCCCGCGGAGGCGGGAACGACGGCAATCTTAAGGTTCTGTCAGCTCGTCTGCTCCAGCTCCTCCTTCCGCTCCGCCATCTCCTCGCCCAGCGCCGCCAAGTCGATCCCGCTCTTCTTAGCCTTCGGGAACATTTCCTTTTCTTCCTCCTGCACGTGGTGCTCGATCTGCTCGGACAGCACCTTGATCTTGGCGTCATACAGCTCATCATCCGGATCCATCTCCTGGATCTGCGCGATCAGGTCCTTGGCTGCGGCGTGCTCGACCACGGCCTCGTCCACCGTGTCCTCGGCATCCTTGGCCGCCGCGCGCAGCGCCGGATAGAAAATTTCTTCCTCGATGCTTGCATGCAGGATCAGCGCATCGCAGATCTGGTCAGCCAACTTTTTCTTGGAAACCTTGGCCCGGTCAGTCAATTTCTCGTACTGCTCGAACAGGTCCTTTACCTCTCGGTGATCCGCCGTCAGCATGGCGATGGCGTCCTGCGCTGCGTTCGATTTCGTGGTCATTGGCAACTCCCTTGTGAAAATCATGAGTGAAATGGCGCTTGCGCCTGCCTCTAGCCTCGCCTGAAACGCGGCACGGGTATGTGCGACCACACACGCAGGTCGCGCGCCGTGCGCATCGCAGCTTGTTGTATGATCCGGGAAACATTTACCCTGCCCCTATGACCCAGCCGACGCCACCGACCGAGAACGCAGAGCAGCTCGCCGCCCGCGTGGCCGAACTGTCCGACCTGCTGGGCTACCTGGCCAACTGCTGGGACGACGAGCGGCGCCTGCTGGCGCGCCAACTGCACGACAACCTCGGTTCGACGATGACGGCGCTCACCATGCATCTCGGCCTGCTGACCCAGCAACTGCCGGAAGGCAAAGCCCGCGAGCGCGCCACCCAGATGAAGCAACTGCTAGCGCTCATCATCGACACCAACCGCCAGATGCAGCTCGCGCTGTGGAACGACAAGTTGGAATTCCTCGGCGTGAAGGCCGCGCTGGCCGAAGCCACCGCGCAATTCGGCGACGAGCACGGCATCACCGCGCGCGCCAGCCTGCCCGACGAGGATCCGCACTACTCGCGCGAACAGGGCGTGCTGTTGCTGCGCTGCGCCGAGGAGGGACTGCGCAATGTCGCCTCCCACGCGCAAGCCAGCGAGGCCGAAGTCATCCTCGACGACGACGGCGACCAGGCCATGCTGACCGTGCGCGACAACGGCGTCGGCCCTGCCGGCGATCCGGAATCGGGGACTTTCTGCCACGGCCTGCGCCTGCTGCGCGAGCGCGCCCGCCTGCTGGGCGGCAGCCTGGTCCTGACGCGCCGCCCGGAAGGCGGCACCGCACTGACCCTCACCATCCCACATCGGCAGCCATAGCCGGAGCACCGTCGTCCCGGCGCAGGCAGATCGCTATATACCGCAATATATAACGATGATGTACACTGTCGCTTCAACAACACGACAGGCATCGCCATGCCCAAGCGCCTTCTTGCCGCCCTCCTCCTGTGCGGCGCCGTCCTGACCGCGAGTGCGGGGGAAATCACCGTCTCCGCCGCCGCCAGCCTGACCGACGCCTTCAAGGAGATTGCCACCCACTTCGAGGCACAGCATCAAGGGACCACGGTGCTGCTGAACTTCGGCGCGTCCGGCGCGCTCGTGCAGCAGATCGCCAAAGGCGCGCCGGTCGACGTGTTCGCGTCCGCCGACCAGCTCACCATGGACATCGCGTCCAACCAGAACCTGCTCGCCCCCGGCGAGCGCCACGACTTCGCGCGCAACAACTTGGTCGTGGTCGTGCCGATCGACAGCAAGCTGGTCCTGCGCGACTTGGCCGGCCTGCGCCAACCCGCCGTGCATCGCATCGCCGCCGGCAATCCTTCCAGCGTACCGGTCGGCCGCTACACCCGCGAAGCGCTCGAAGCGCAGCACCTCTGGAACGAACTCGGCCCACGCCTGGTACTGGCGCAGAACGTACGCCAGGCGCTGGACTACGTGGCGCGCGGCGAGGCCGATGCCGGCTTCGTGTACGCCACCGATGCCGCCATCGCCAAGGGCCAGGTCAAGTTGGCGCTGCAGGTGCCGCTGGCACGGCCCGTCACCTACCCCATCGCCCTGGTCAACGCCAGCACCAACAAGGAAGAGGCGCGCCGCTTCATCGCCTACGTGCTGTCGCCCGAGGCCCAGGCCGTGCTGGCGAAGTACGGCTTCTCCAGGCCCTGACGCGCACGCATGATGAACGGAGCAGCAAGCGCGCTGGCCCTGTCGCTCAAGGTTTCCCTGCTGGCGACCGCGATCGACCTCGTGCTCGGCGTCGCCGTCGGCTACCTGCTCGCCCGCACGCGCTTCATCGGCCGCGACCTGCTCGACTCCATGCTCACGCTGCCGATGGTGATGCCGCCGACGGTGCTGGGCTACTATCTGCTGGTCCTGCTCGGCCGCCACGGCGCCATCGGCGCCTGGCTGCGGGACAGCTTCGGCATCAACCTGATCTTCACCTGGCAAGGCGCGGTGATCGCCGCCGCGGTGGTCGCCTTTCCCCTCGTGTTCAAGCCGGCGCGCGCCGCGTTCGAATCCATCGACCAGCGCGTCGAAAATGCCGCCCGCGTGCTGGGCGTATCGGAACGGGCGCTGTTCTTTCGCGTGACCTTGCCGCTGGCCTGGCGCGGCATCCTGGCCGGCGTGCTGCTTGCCTTCGCCCGTGCGATGGGCGAATTCGGCGCCACGCTGATGGTGGCCGGCAGCATCCCGGGACGCACCCAGACCTTGTCGATCGCCGTCTACGAAGCGGTGCAGGCCGGACAGGACGACATCGCCAACGGACTGGTGCTGATTACCTCGGCGGTCTGCATCGCGGTCCTGCTGACGGCGGGGCGCCTCGCCCCCGGCCAGGCGTTTCGGCGTTGAGGAGGCGGGCATGTTCGACATCGACATCCGCAAGACCGTCCGTTCGCCCAAGCGTGCGTTCGCGCTCCGCGTGGCATTTCGCACCGACAGCCAGCGCGTGGTGATCGTCGGCCCGTCCGGCTCCGGCAAGAGCCTGACGCTGCAAGCCATCGCCGGCCTCCTGCGTCCGGACGAGGGCCGCATCGCCGTCGCCGGAACGGAACTGTTCAACTCCGCCACCGGCCGCAACCTGCCGCCGCAAGCGCGCAAGGTCGGCTACCTGTTCCAGGACTACGCCCTGTTTCCGCACCTGAACGTCCGGCAGAACATCGGCTTCGGCCTCAACCGCGGCTGGTTCAACCGCGAAAACAGCGCCAGCGCCGTGGCGGTCGACCACTGGCTCGACATGTTCCGCCTGCGCCATGTCGCCCACCAGCGGCCGGATGAACTGTCCGGCGGCCAGCGCCAGCGCGTGGCCCTGGCGCGCGCCCTCGCCCCGCAGCCGTCGGCACTGCTGCTCGACGAACCGTTCGCCGCGCTCGACCGCGGACTGCGCGCCCGCCTGCGCGGCGAGCTGGACCGCATCCAGCGCCACCTCGGCATTCCGATGATACTGATCACGCACGACGAGGAAGATGCGGCCCTGCTCGGCGACCACGTCGTCAGGCTGCGCGACGGCATGGTCGACGACGACCCGGATCGCATTGCCGACGCTGAAGGCGAGTGCGACGATCTGGCGCTACCGCCGGGCTTCACCCAAACGAATCCGAACCCATGACGGCATCAGAGGACAAGGGCATCGCACTGGACGGATCGGTCTGGCTGACGGTCGGTGGCGAGAATTTCGGCGGCCACGCGCGGCTCGCGCTGCTGGCGCAAATCGCCGCCTGCGGATCGATCAGCCAGGCCGCCAAGGCGGTCGGGATGAGCTACAAGGCCGCGTGGGACGCGGTGGACGCCATGAACAACCTGGCCGGCGAAGCGCTGGTCGAACGGCTGGCGGGAGGCAAAGGCGGCGGCGGCACCCGGCTCACCGGGCGTGGACAGCAGCTGGTGCGCAATTTCGAGCTGGTCGAACGCGAGCACCGGCGCTTTGTCGAACGCCTTGGCCGGCAAGCGGGCGGCCTTGATGAAGATTACTTGCTCATGAGGAGAGTCAGCATGAGAACGAGCGCACGCAACCAGTTCTACGGCACCGTCAGTTCGATCAAGCAAGGGGCCGTCAACGACGAGATCGAGCTCGATGTCGCGGGCGGGCACAAGATCGTCGCCACCATCACGCGGGCCAGCACGCAGGAGCTGGGATTGCGCGTCGGCGCCGAAGCGCTGGCGCTGATCAAGGCCTCCGCCATCATCCTCGCCAGCGCGGACACCGACGCGCGCTTTTCTGCTGGCAACCGGCTGACCGGCGTCGTCTCGCGCCTGCAGCCGGGCGCGGTCAATGCCGAGGTCGTCATCGAGCTGTCTGGCGGCGGCTCGGTGGCGGCTATCATCACCAACGACAGCAGCGAAGCGCTGGGGCTCGCGGTCGGCGAGCCGGTGTCGGCGCTCTTTAATGCATCCAGCGTGATCCTCGCGGTGCCGGATTAACTGCAAAAGAGGCCGTCGCCCCGGCGAAGGCCGGGGCCCATAGACAGCTTGAGTTGTCGAGCGCTCAGCATAAATCCCGGCCTTCGTCGGGACGACGTGCAGTGCGCTACTTGGGCTACTCCGAACGATCGTAGCCGAACTGGATACCAGCCGTGCCGCCCGTCTCGATGAACAGGTTGATAAACGCAGGCACCGTTTCCTTGCGCTGCCAGTCCCGCTGCAGCTCGCAGAACAATTGCGCCACGCTGATCATCTTGCCGCCGGCCTGTTCGATGCGGCGCAGCGCCATTTCATGCGCCGTCACCGAGGTGCCACCCACCGCGTCGGCGACAACATAAACCTCGTAACCCGCCTCCAGCGCATCGAGCGACGGAAAGGTCAGGCAGGCCTCGGTCCACAAGGCCGTCATGATGAGCTTCTTGCGGCCGGTGGCTTCCACGGCCTTGCGGAATTCGACGTCTTCCCACGCATTGATGCTCGTGCGGTCATAGGTCGGGTAATCGCCCAGCACCTTGCGCAACTGGCCGATGGGCGGCTTGTTCAATCCGGTCTTCACGTTCACGGTCGAGTGAACGATCGGTAGTTGGTAGGCGATCGCGGCTTTCGCGGTGCCGACGATGTTATTCACGAGCAGTTGCCGATCCATTGAGGCGATCGAATTCACCTGTACAGGCTGGTAATCGATAACGATGAACGCCGCGTTCTGGGGAGTCAGCAGTTGATCCTGGAGCGGGTCGCGGATAGCTTCACTTGTCATGTCGGTCTCCTTCGGGTTTTCAGGGCGCTGCAGCGGAATGTCAGCATACGCCTGATTCACGCGCAATTCGCGCACTTCCCTTGCCCGGATAGGTCAGGCCAGATAGCGGACTTGTCAGTGCAACTTGACCAGAGGCGTCGCCCTCCGCACCAGGAAGCGCGCGACCGCCAGCACGCCGGTGCGTATCGGGCCCAGCACGGCCTGGTGGTGCATCAGGTGCAGGCTCACGTACATCAGCCGCGCCACGAAACCTTCGACGAACCACGACGCCCCGCGCAGCGCGCCCATCAGGCTGCCGACCGTGGTGCCGTGGCCGATCGACACCAGTGAGCCATAGTCGCGGTACTTGTACGGCTTGTCCGGCGCCGGCTTGCCTTCCGCGCGGCGTACCAGCGTGTCGCACAGATAATCGGCCTGCTGGTGCGCGGCTTGGGCACGCGGCGGGACCGGCTTGCCGTTGCCGTCGACGCAGGCCGCGCAATCGCCCAGCGCGTACACGTCCGGCACGCCCTTCACTCGCAAGCGGTCGTCGACGTCGAGCCCGCCGCCGTGACCGGTCGGCAGCCCCAGCGAACCGAGGAATTCCGGCGCCCGGATGCCCGCCGCCCAGACGCACAGGTCGGCCGGATAGACATTGCCTTTCTTGTCGTGCACCTTGTCGGCGTCGATCTGGGTGACGCGGCAATCGGTGACCACCTTGATCGAGCGCTTGTCCAGCAGTCGCAGCGCCGCATTGGACACGCGCTCCGGCAGCGGCGCCAGGATGCGCGGCGCGCCTTCCAGCAGCGTGATGTGGACGTCGCGCCGTCCCTGCAGATGCGAGAAGCCATACACGGCATACGCGCCGGACGCCTCGCGCAGCTCGGCCGACAACTCGACCCCGGTCGCGCCGCCGCCGATGATGACGATATTGATGCCGCCGTCGCCGCTTTCTTCCTTGTGCTCGTCGGCGCGCGCGAGCAGGCGCAGCAGGCGCAGGCGGAAGCGCTCCGCGTCTTCGGTGGCATTCAGGGAGATGGTGTACTCGGCCGCGCCGGGCACGCCGAAATAGTTGGAGGTGCTGCCCACAGCCAGCACCAGCGAACCGTAGCCGAGATGGCGCTCCGGCAGCACTTCCTCGCCGCCGCCCGCCACGGCGCCGACGATGACCTTCCTGGCGGCGGTGTCGAGCCCGGTCATCGGGCCGTAGATGAAGGCGAAGCCGTTATCGTGGGCCAGCATCTGGTACGACAGGCCTTCCTGGTGGATGTCCAGCGTGCCGGCCGCGACCTCGTGCAGCGATGGTTTCCAGATGTGGTACAGGCGGCTGTCGACCAGCGCAACCTTGCCCGGCCCGAGCTTGCGCCCGAGCTTGCATGCCAGTTCCAGCCCGCCGGCGCCGCCGCCTACGATCACGATCTCGCTCTGCAAACCAACCTCCGTCAAGGAGCCCGTTGCGGGCAAACGGTGTCAGTCTACTACGAGCCCGGCGGCGCTGCCGGACGGCTGGGTTCTACCGCTCAGTCGCGGTCGTGGCCATGGCCGCGGCCGTGGCCACGGTCATCGTCGTCGCGGTCCTTGTCCTTGTAGCGGCCGTAGGCGTGACCACGGCCGTTGTCGTGGTGGTCGCGGTCGCGGTCGCGCCATTCGCCGCGCGGCGGACCATAGCTGTAGACCTCGCGATAGTGCGGCACGTACACACGCTCGTACCAGTCATCGGTGACGAAGTACACCGGCGCGCCGCAGGCACCATAGGCGCCGCAGTAACGGCCCCAGTGGGCACGCTGGTACTGCGGCACGCGCAGGTACATCGGCTGGACCGCGTAGCGCGGGGCGGCGATGACCACCGGCCGCGTGTCCACCAGCACCGGGCGGGTGTCGCCGATGTCGATCCGGCCGAAGAAGCCCGGCTGGCCGACCGCGATGCTGACGTTCTGCGCCAGGGCGGAAGCGGAAACGGCTACCAAAGCGGCGCCGATGAGAATCTTTTTCATGCTGTCCTCACATGTGATTATGTTATGCCTGAAGTGTAGCAGCCCAACTCGGCGGCTACCCATGTTGTTACAGACATTCACATGTTTCGAAACAATGTCATAAATGGTTGGCTCACGGTCAATGTTTCAGGCCGATTCTTTAAGCGCAGCAATCCGCGCCCGGCTTCATCGCGCGACACCGACGCGATGGCGCGCATGTTGACGATGGTCGAGCGGTGGATCTGGCGGAACAGGGCCGGGTCGAGCGCGCCCAGCAGTTCGCGCAGCGTGGTGCGCAGCAGGGCCTCGCCGTCGGCCGTCATCACCACCGTGTACTTGGTGTCGGACTGGAAATAGACCACGTCCTCGACCATGATCAGGCGGGTCTCGGTGCCGCGGCTGGCCGTGATCCAGGCCAACGGCGGCGCCTTGCGCGGCGCGCCGTGGCCCAGCTGCCGCACCAGGTCGGCCAACAGTTGCGGATCGGGCCCGCCCTGCCCCATCCGGCTCTTCAGGCGGCGCAAGGTCGCGTCCAGCCGCTCGCGCGTGACCGGCTTGAGCAGGTAGTCGACAGCGCCGCGCTCGAAGGCATCCAGGGCATGCTGTTCGTAGGCGGTCACGAACACCACCTGGGTGCGCGGGCTGGCCTCGACCAGCGCGGCCGCCACTTCCAGCCCGGACAGGCCAGGCATGCGGATGTCGAGGAAGGCGAAGTCCGGCTGGTGCTGGGCGATCGCTTCCAGCGCGGCAGCGCCGTCCTCGCACACGGCGAGCTGTTCGACGTCCGGCGCCGCCTCGGCCAGCTGCTTGGACAGCTCGGCGCGCAGCAGGTCCTCGTCCTCGGCGATCACGCAACTAGGCATGGGCGGCCTCCACCGGCAGCTGGTACGGCAGGTTGATGGTGGCCGCAACGCCGCTCGGGAAATTCGAGGTCAGCACGAAGGAGGCGGCGTCGCCGTAGCCAAGACGCAGCCGTTCGCGCACATTCGACAGGCCGATGCCGCTGCCGCCGGCGTTGCCGGTCAGGCCCATGCCGTCGTCCGCCACCGTCACCGACAGCGTGCCGCCATGCACGCGGGCGAACACCCAGATGTTGCCGCCGCCCGGCTTCGGCTCCAGCCCGTGCTTGATCGCATTCTCGGCCAGGGTCTGGATCATCATCGCCGGGAAGGGATGCGCGTGCAGGGTCTGGTCCACCTGCAGCTGGGTTTCCAGCCGCGCGCCCATGCGGATCTTGAGGATGTCGAGGTAGGCGCGGGTGCGTTCCATTTCCTGCCCCAAGGTGGAGATGCCGTCGCCGCCACGCGGCAGCGAATGGCGCAGGTACTGGATCAGGTTGCCGAGCATCTGGTCGGCCAGCGGCGGATCGCTGCGCGTCAGCAGTTGGGCGTTGGCCAGCGTGTTGTACAGGAAGTGCGGCTCGACCTGGGCCTGCAGCAGGTTCAGGCGCGCCACCGCCAGCTCCTTGGCGGCGACGGTGTCGCGCACGCTGTCCTGTTCGCCGCGGCGGGCGGCCGCCACCCGGCGCGTAATGGCGCGCACGATCGCTTCCGCGTTCTCGAAGTTGGTGCCGTGGTCGACCAGGAACCAGTCGGTCCAGGCCGGGCGTTCCGGCTCGCAGACCAGCAGCGCGCTGCCCGCTTCGCCGTTCGGCGTGACCGTGACCAGCACCTGGTTGCGCGCGCGCCGCGCCACCCCGCCGTAGGGATCGATGCGCTTGACCTTGGCCCGCACCTGCAGGCTGTCGCGGGCGCTGTCGACCACTTGCGCGCCGGGCAGTTCGCGGATCGCGGCATCGACCAGGTCGAAGGCGGCGCCGGCCTCGAACGGGATCTCGACCTGGCGCCGCTGGCGGGCCGACAGCGCGCTGGCGTCGAGGCGGCCGGCCACCAGGCGCACCCGCAGCACGTGCGAGCAGGCGATCGACAGCACGGTCAGGGCCAGCGCGAAGCCGCCCATCACACCCAGGCCCTCGACCCAGTGGTAGCCGTTCATTCCTGGCCGGACCGCTTCTCCAATGCTGATCACGAAGAACAGGTAGACCAGGAACCAGACCAGCACCAGCCGGAAAGTAGTAAAAATGGCAGCAATCATGATGGGCTCAACTGTAGTGGGAGTGATTCGAGCTTAGCAAGCCATTTCTGCGTCTTCGCCCCTGATCCGACCAAGCCCCGCCTGCACCGACGAAGCCGGGGCGGCGCGGCGCGAAAGCCACACCCCGGGCCGTATCTGTCGCCCCGGGCGCAGGCAGCCGCTACAATGCCGCACAGTTTTTATCTTTTTAGAAAGGCACTCGATGTTTGCGAAGCACTCCGCGCTCGTCCTCGCCGCCGCCCTGCTGGCGGCCGGCGCCGCCCACGCCCAGGTCGCCGCGACGCTTGACGCCGGCACCACCGGCGCCGGCCTGCACCTGGTAGTCCCGATGGAAACCTACCTCAATGGCCGTTTCGGCGTGAACGCGTTCAATCACGACATGGACAAGCGTTCCGGCGCCGTCGATTACGACATGAAGGGCAAGCTGCGCACCGTCGACATCCTGTTCGACTGGTATCTGCGCGAGGGCAGCCCGTTTCGCCTGACCGGCGGCATCCTCTACAACGACAACCAGTTCCACGCCACCGGCAAGGCCAGCTCGGGCAGCTTCACGCTCAACGGCAACACCTACACGGCGGCCGACGTCGGCCTGCTGACCGGCACCGTGAAATTCCGCAAGGCCGCGCCCTACTTCGGTATCGGCTGGGGCAATCCGCTGGCGGGCAGCAAGCGCCTGCAGTTCAGCGGCGACCTCGGCGCTTTCTACCAGGGCAATGCGGATGTGCACCTGGTGAGCCTGGGCTGCACGACGTCGAACACGGTGTGCTCGGCCATCGCCCATGACGTGGCGGTCGAGCAGGCGCGCGTGAAGTCGGACATGCAGTCCTACAAGTTCTACCCGGTGCTGCGCGCCAGCGTCTCCTACCGTTTCTGAACGCTGCGCCGGGTGACGGCGCGCACGGCTATGATGGTTCTTGAAGGAGGACCATCATGCGCCATCCGTTCATCCGCCTGTTTGCACTCGTGCTGACCGTCGCGCTGGCCGCAGGCTGCCACGAGAAGCCGCCGAAGCCCAGCGTCGCCGTCGTCCCCGCGGCGGGCTTCTGCGATTGAAATTTTATTTCACCAATGGCAACTTATTGAAAGAAAATTTCACTCTATGCAAGAAGGCGACGCGCCACCAGCCATCAAGGAAAGTTCGCGCAAGGTCATCTTCGCGGCGGTGATCGCCAACCTGGGCATCGCGGGCGCCAAGTTCGCTGTCGCCTTGCTGACCGGCAGCGCCGCGATGATGGCCGAAGGCATCCACTCCGCGGTCGACACCGGCAACGAACTCCTGCTGCTGGTCGGCGAAAAGATGAGCAACCTGCCGCCCTCCCCGCGCCATCCCTTCGGCTACGGCAAGGCGATCTATTTCTGGGCGCTGCTGGTCGCGCTGTCCGTCTTCACCCTCGGCGGCGGCCTGTCGATCTACCACGGCGTGCAGGCCCTGCGCCGCCCCGAGCCGATCGCGAATCCGTTCTGGAACTATCTGGTGCTGGCCATCGCCGCCGGCTTCGAAGGCTATAGCTGGAATGTGTCGCGCAAGGCGCTCAACCAGGTACGCAAATCCGGCAGCAGCCTGTGGCAGGCGGTCCATAACAGCAAGGACGCGTCCGTCTTCACCGTGTTCATCGAAGACAGCACCGCGCTCATCGGCGTCGCGATCGCCGCGCTCGGCATCGGGCTCGGCCAGATATTCGACAACCCCTACTTCGATCCCGCCGCCTCGGTCGCGGTCGGCCTCCTGCTGGTCGGCGCCGCCGTCACCCTGGCGCGCGAGACCGGCGCGCTGCTGGTCGGCGAAGGCATCGGCCGCGAACAGACCGGCCGGCTGCGCGAAATCTTTTGCTCCGATCCCGGCATCATGACCGTCGGGCGCCTGCTCACCATGCAGCTGGGGCCGGACGAAGTGCTGCTGACGGCGGCCGTGCTGTTCAAGCGCGGCATGCGTATCGACGAGGTCGAGGAAGCCATCCGGCGCCTGGAAGCCAAGGTGCGCGAAGCCAACCCGGCCATCCAGCACATCTATTTCAAGTCGGCCGGACTGGCCGATGGCGAGGCGCCGAAGGACGAGCCTGCGTGCTAGAATTGCCGCGTGAAATCGTTCCTGCGCATCCTGATCGTCTGGCTGGTGCTGCTGGCGGTGCCCTTCGCGGGCTTCGCTCAAGCGGCCACGTCGTGCTGCCCGCCCGGCGGCGCGCATGCGATGCAGCAAACGCGGGCTGAGATGCATCACCACGATGGCGCCGGGCACCACGCCTGCGCCGGCCATCACGGCACGCAAGATCACACGAGCAAGCACGACGCCAAATGCGCCAATTGCGCCGCCTGCTGCACGGGCGCGATGCTGGCCCCGCTCGCCTTCGCGCCGCCGGCCGTGACGCCGCCGCCGTCCACCCACGCCATCGCCTTCGACATCGGCCACGTGCCGACCGTCGACCTCGACCATCCTGAACGACCTCCCCGGTTCGCGCGCGCCTGATCCACGTTCCGGCCGCCCGTGCGGCCGGCCAGCACGCATTCGAACCGAGAAGCACATGATCTCTATTTTCCTCGCACGGCGCACAATGTGCGTCCTCGTGGCCGCCGCACTGGCGGGCTGCGCCAGCGTCGCACCCGACCACGGCTTCGGCGACGTCGAGCGCCAGGCACAAGCGCGCACCGGCTACGCGCCCCGGCTCGCGCAGAACGATGACGCCAAGCGCGACATCGCCGAGACCGTCTCCAAACTGCTGCAGCAGCCCCTGTCCGTCAACGACGCCGTCCGCATCGCCGTCATCAACAACCCCGGCTTGCAGGCCAGCTTTTGGGACGTCGGCATCGCCCAGGCCGACCTGGCCCAGGCCGGCCGCCTGCCGAATCCCGCGCTCGACTTCAAGCGCGTGAACGCGGGCGGCGGCGTCGGCATCGAACGGACCTTCACTGTGAACCTGATCGGCGCACTGACCATGCCGCTGGCCTCGCGGCTGGAGAGCCGGCGCTTCCAGCAAGTCAAGCTGGCCGTGGGCGCCGAGATCGAACGCAAGGTCGCGGAGACCCGCCGCGCCTGGTACGAAGCGGTCGCGGCCGAGCAGAGCGTCGAGTACGCAAAGCAAGTCGAACAGGCCGCCGACGCCAGCGCCGAGTTGTCCGAACGCATGGTCAAGGCCGGCAATGCAAGCAAGCTCGACTTAGCCCGCGAACAGGCCTTCCACGCCGAATCCAGCGCCGCCCTCGCCCGCACCGAACGTGAAGCCCGCGCCACGCGCGAGAAGCTGGCGCGCCTGCTAGGCCTGGCCTCAAGCCGGTTCCAACTGCCCGAGCGCCTGCCCGGGCTGCCCTCATCCACCGCCGAGCTGGCCGATATCGAACGCATCGCGCTCGACCAGCGCCTCGACGTGCAGGCTGCCAGATCCGATGCCGAAGCCACCGCCGCCAACCTCGGCCTGACCCGCACCACCCGCTTCATCAACGTGCTCGACCTCGGCTACGTGCGCAACACCGGCGCCAACGAGCCGGCCGGGCGCGGCTACGAAGTCACGCTCGAACTGCCGCTGTTCGACTGGGGCGGCGCGCGGGTGGCAAGGGCCGAGGCGGTCTACATGCAGTCGGTGAACAAGGTCGCGCAAACCGCCGTGGACGCCCGCAGCGAGGCCCGTGAGGCCTACGCCAACTACCAATCGTCCTATGTGCTGGCGAAGCGCTACCGCGATGAGGTGATCCCGCTGCGCAAGAAAATCTCGCAGGAAGTCCTGCTGCGCTACAACGGCATGCTCGCCTCCACCTTCGAGCTGCTGGCCGATGCCCGCGAGCAGGCCAGCGCCGTCAACGCCTACATCGACGCCCAGAAGGAATACTGGATCGCCCACGCGACGCTGGAAGCGGCGCTCGGCACGCGCGTCGCCAACCCGAACCAAGGAGCACAACAATGACATCGCGCAGATCGTTCCTGACCGGCGCCGGCGCCGCCATGGTTGGCGCGTCCGTGGTCAGCAAAGTGGGCGCGGCCTCGCTGCCGGAAGCGCCTGTCCAATCGTCAGCCGCCACCGTGCCGCCACCGGCGCCATCCACCGGCCGCCCGTTCAACCCGGTGGTCACGCTCAACGGCTGGAGCCTGCCGTGGCGCATGAAGGATGGCGTCAAGGAATTCCACCTCGTCGCCGAACCCGTGGTGCGCGAGCTCGCGCCCGGCATGAAGGCCCACCTGTGGGGCTACAACGGCCAGAGCCCGGGCCCGACCATCGAAGTGGTCGAAGGCGACCGCGTGCGCATCTTTGTCACCAACAAGCTGCCGGAGCAGACCAGCGTGCACTGGCACGGCCAGATCCTGCCCTCGGGCATGGATGGCGTGACCGGCCTGTCGCAGCCCGGCATCATGCCGGGCAAGACCTGGGTCTACGAATTCGTCGCCAAACACGCGGGCACCTTCATGTATCACCCGCACGCCGACGAAATGAACCAGATGGCGATGGGCATGATGGGCTTCTGGGTGACGCACCCGAAAGACCCGCGCCAGCATGCGGTGGACCGCGATTTCGTGATGCTGCTGAATGCCTACGACATCGATCCCGGCAGCTACACGCCGCGCACCAACACGATGCTCGACTTTAACCTGTGGACCTTCAACAGCCGCGTCTACCCGGGCATCGATCCGCTGGTCGTGCGCAAGGACGAACGTGTGCGCATCCGCGTCGGCAACCTGACCATGACCAACCATCCGATCCACCTGCACGGCCACCGTTTCGAAGTCACCGGGACCGATGGCGGCTGGATTCCGCCCACCGCGCGCTGGCCGGAGGTGACCACCGACGTCGCCGTCGGCCAGATGCGGGCCATCGAGTTCATCGCCGACAATCCGGGCGACTGGACATTCCACTGCCACAAGTCGCATCACACCATGAACGCGATGGGCCACCAGGTGCCGAACCTGATCGGCGTCGACCACAGCGGCGTCGCCGAGAAGATCAACGACCTGATTCCCGGCTACATGGTGATGGGCGACAAGGGCGGCTCGATGGGCGGCATGCAGATGCCGCTCCCCGAGAACACGCTGCCGATGATGGCCGGGCGCGGTCCGTTCGGAAACGTCGAAATGGGCGGGATGTTCACCGTGATGAAGGTGCGCGAGGGACTGGCGCGTGGCGACTTCAAGGATCCGGGCTGGTACGCGAATCCGCCCGGCACGCTCGCGCGCGAGTGGATCGGCGATCTGCCGCAAGCCGCGCAGGCCCCGGCCACGCCCGCCGCGCCGGGCGATGCCGCCCTCACGGTGCGCAAGCCGAGCGGGCACAGCGGGCACTGAGGGCTACGGGAGCTCGGGCAGGTGGCCGCTTAACTGCTCCGCGAACTTTTCCGCCGCGATGGACAGCTGTCTTCCCTTGAGCTGTCCGAGCACTACCTTCAAGGGATCGAGATCCTGCGCGCTGACCGGAACGGCGCGCAGGCGCTCGTCCGCGCGCGGCACGCCATTGAAGGGCAGGAAGGTGACCGCCGGTTCGCGCAGGACAAAGTTGCGCAGGAATTCGAGCGAGCCGGACTCGACGGCAATCTGCGCTTCGATCCGGTGCCGGTAGACTGCCTCGTCGAGATGGAACTGCCGAAAAGCCCGCCGAAGGACGCAGAGCGGCACACGAAATGGGGTTCCCGCCTGCGCGGGAAGTCGTTTCCGGCAGTGCCGGTAGCGACGAATGAACAACGTTAGCGCTCGCCCCGGAGTTCGTCGTTCCCGCGCAGGCGGGAACCCCATTTCCGACGCACCACCACATGCTCCGCCATTGCCGTACACTAAATGTTTTTGCGCACCGAATTTATGGACCAGTACCTCGCCGCCAGCAAATACATCGACTTCGACCATCCTGAGGTAACGGCGCTCGCCCGCGACCTGGCGTCGCGCGCTTCGTCGGAGGCCGATCTGGTCCGCGCCTGCTTCGAATTCGTCCGCGACGAAATCCGCCACAGCTCGGATTTCAAACTGAACCCGGTCACCTGCAAGGCGTCCGACGTATTGCGTTTCAAGACCGGCTACTGCTACGCCAAGAGCCACCTGCTCGCCGCCCTGCTGCGCGCCAACGGCATTCCAGCCGGCCTATGCTACCAGCGCCTCTCGCTCGCCGGCGACGGCGCGCCTTTCTGCCTGCACGGCCTGAACGCCGCCTGGCTCAAGGATTTCGGCTGGTATCGCGTCGATGCGCGGGGCAACAAGCCTGGCGTCGACGCGCAGTTCCAGCCGCCGCGCGAGGCGCTGGCTTTCGCGACCGATGCGCCAGGCGAGCGGGACCTCCCAGAAATCTGGGCCGAACCGCTCGCGCTCATCGTCGACGCGCTCGAACGCTACGACAGCTACGACCAGGTGCTGGCCAAGCTGCCGGACATCGAACTGGCCAACTAAGCCTTGCGGTTGAGCACCGGATAGCCGGCCTCGTCGATCGCCTCCGCGATCTCGTCCAGATCCGCGCGGCTGTCGACGCGCACCTTCTTGCTGGCCAGGTCGATATCGACCTTTGCGCCCTGGTCCACCGATTGCACCGATTTGGTCACGCGGCTCACGCAATGGCCGCAAGTCATGCCGTCTACCGTCAATTCATACATCGTTTTTTCTCCAGTTGCAGTTGAAATAGTTTGCGCGGCCGGTGCCGGCTTCCAGCGCCGCAGCAGCAAGGCATTGCTGACCACGCTGACCGAGCTGAGCGCCATCGCGGCGCCGGCGATCACCGGGTTGAGCATGCCGAGCGCCGCAAGCGGAATGCCGATCACGTTGTACACGAAGGCCCACGCGAGGTTCTGCCGGATCTTGCGATAGGTCCGATGCGAGACCTCGATCGCATCCGCCACCAGCGCCGGGTCGCCGCGCATCAGCGTGATGCCGGCCGTGTGCATCGCCACGTCCGTGCCGCTGGCCATCGCGATGCCGACGTCGGCCGCAGCCAGGGCGGGCGCGTCGTTGATGCCGTCGCCGACCATCGCCACCTTTTTACCCGAGGCCATCGCTTTCGAGACGGCCTGCGCCTTGTCACCCGGCAGCACCTCGGCGACGACCTCGCGGATGCCCAGCGCGGCAGCGACGGCGCGCGCGCTCCCCCAGTTGTCGCCGGTCAGCATCATCGATTCGATCCCCATGCCGGCCAGCCGCGCCACCGCCGCCGCGGCCGAAGCCTTGGGCTTGTCGCCGAATGCGATCAGGCCATCGACATGGATCCCGCTGCCATCTTTCGCTGCGAGCCAGGACACGGTGCGGCCCGCCTCCTCGTGCTTGACGGCAGCCGGGAGCAGCGCTTCGACCGGGGCGCCAAGCTCGCGCATCAGCCGCAGGTTGCCCAGGTACAGTGTCTTGCCGTCCGACTCCGCTTGCACACCACGGCCCGCCAATGCGGCGGCCTTACTCGCGGCGGGAAGTGCCAGCCCGCGTTCCTGCGCGGCCGCAGCCACCGCCTTGGCCAGGGGATGCTCGCTATATTGCTGCACGGCCCAGGCGCGCTGCAGGATGGCCTGCGCATCTTCGCCCTCCACGGCCACCACTTGTGGCTTGCCTTCGGTCAGCGTGCCGGTCTTGTCGAACACCACCAGCTGGACGGCGTGCGCGGTTTCGAGCGCTTCCGCATCCTTGATCAGGATGCCGTAGCGCGCCGCCGTGCCGGTGCCGACCATGATCGAGGTCGGCGTCGCCAGGCCCAGTGCGCAGGGGCAGGCGATCACTTGCACCGCGACCGCATTCAGCAGCGCCTGCTGCCAGTCGCCGGTCGACAGGCCCCAACCAATCAATGTCCCCAGCGAAGCGAGCAGGACGGCCGGAACGAATACCGCGCTGACCTTGTCCACCAAGCGCTGGATCGGCGCCTTGACGGCCTGCGCGTCCTCGACCAGCCGGATGATGTGTGACAGCATCGACTCCGCGCCGACGGCGGTCGCCTGCACTAGCAACATGCCTTCGCCATTGACCGCGCCGCCGGTAACCTTGTCGCCAGGCTGTTTCGCCACCGGCAGGCTTTCGCCCGTCAACAGGGATTCGTCGAGGTGGCTGCTGCCTTCGATCACTTGGCCGTCGGCGGGCACGCGGGCGCCGGGCCTCACCACCAGCAGATCGCCCTTGCGCAATTGATCCAGCGGCAGGGTCACGTCGCCCGTGGGCCGGCGCACCGTCGCTTCAGTGGCGCGCAGGGATTCCAGCGCGCGGATCGACTCGACGGTCTGGCGCTTGGCGCGGCCTTCCAGCCATTTGCCAAGCAGGACCAAGGTGATGACCACGGCCGACGATTCGAAATACAGGTCGCCCATGCCGTCGCCATTGCCGCTCGCCAGCAGGTACAGCGACAGCCCGTAGGCCGCGCTGGTGCCGATGGCGACCAGCAGGTCCATATTGCCGCTGAACGCACGCAGGGCCTTCCAGCCGGCGCGGTAGAAGCGCGCGCCGAGCCAGAACTGCACCGGCGTGGCCAGTGCCAGCTGCAGCCAGCCGGGCAGCATCCATTCCACGCCGAACAGGCCCGTGATCATCGGCAGCACCAGCGGCAAGCTGAACGCCGCGGACGCCGCCACCGGCCACCACGAGGGCGCGCGCGACACGGGCGCCGGCGGGGCCGGCCGGTTTCGGTCCAGTGGCGCCGCCTCGTAGCCGGCCTTGTCGACCGCGGCCACGATGGCCTGCGGGTCGACGCCCGGTGCGGCGTGCACGGCAGCCTGCTCGGTTGCGAGGTTCACGGCGGCATCGGCCACGCCGGGCACGGCCTTGATCGCCTTCTCCACCCGGGCCACGCACGACGCACAGGTCATGCCGGCGATGCTGAAGTCCAGCTCGACGCTGTCCGCCTGCTTGCCAAGGTCTTGCATGCCTATCTCCACTTTTCCAATGGATACAGGATAAACCTTACCTGCGTGGGAAGGTCAAGCCTTGTCGATATTGGCGAGGGGACGGATCACGTAACGCATGTCGCTGCGGTCGCGCGAAGGATCGCTGCCTGCGAGGAAACCGTCGCGCCCGAGGCGGCCAGGCCCGGCCAGCACGGCTGTCGTGACAGCTTCCGCTTGCAGGACCAGCACGACCTCATAGCCCAGCATCGGTTCGGCGACCAGGCCGAGCATATCGGCCAGTGCGCGGGCCGCCGGCTGGCCGGGCAGGAACTCCTCGTAACGATCGCGTGCGAGCGGCCCGATCGACAAGCGCACGCGCAGGTCCGGCCGCCAGCTGCGCGCGCCGGCGACCGCATTGTCGCCCAGCGCGGCGTTGGCGAGGCCTAGCGCGGTCTGCTCCGGCGGCGCCATCGTGTCCCAGTGGTCGACCATTTCCTGCACCTGCACCGGCACATCGAAAAAGCCGGACAGGATGCGGCCCAGCGCGATCGACGATAGAGGCCGTTGCTGCAACAGGCCCGCGTACCGCGCGATCGCATCCGCCGGCACCGCGCCGCCTCCGTACCCGGCCAGCGCAAGCAGCATGGGACGGTAGTCGTCGCTGCCCTGTTCCACCAGATGTTCGATCCGGTACTTGCGCCACGCAAGGTAGAACAGGGCGAGCATGCGGTTGGTCAGCAGGTCGAGGAAGGCGCGCGGTGACTCGTCGTGCTCGTCGTGCAGCCAGGCGGCGATGTGTTCGGTGACGTGCGCGGGCAAGGCGCCCTGGGCGCCGAGCATGCCCATGAAGGCGGGCGTAAGCACGAACTGCCGCGAGTCCGGGTCCAGCCGCAGCGCCTCGATCTCGCTCGCCGGAAAAGCCAGCGACAGGCTGTTTCGGAACCGCAGGTGTGCGGCCAGCGCCTCGTCCTGCCGGACACCCTGCTCCGCGAGCCATTGCAGCGCGAGCCGCACGGCCTGGAAGAAACCGAAGCGTTGCGGGTCGGCCAGCAGGCGGGCAATCACGCTCTGGTCTGTTCTGCTGTGCGCGGCTGGCATCGGATGATCTCCTGGCCGGTCTGGGCCGACACAAGCGTCAGCTGGGTGAAGCAGTTGAGCTGCGCGTTCATTGCGAAGTAGCGGTCGATGACCTGCGCGAACACGTACAGGCTGCTGCCGGCGAAGGCTTGTTCATCGACCGTCATGCGGATCGCGATGCCAGGCATCAGCGTGGACGCGGGCAGCGTCTTCACCCACGCCCTCACCAGCCCATGTGCGAGTCCGGTGACGCCGCCGATCAGGCGCTGCGACGCCGGCGAGCGCGTCACGTCGTACAGCGAGAGCATCTGCTGGAAATCGGCCAGGCCGGCATCGGTCAGGCGCGCATAACTCAGGGCAAGCTGCGATACCAGCCGCCAGTGCGCGCGGTTGCCAGACTCGAAGCGGTAACTCGGCGTGGGCTTGCGCAACAGCCGGATCGGTGCGGCGGTGGCCAGGCCGTCGGCGCGCAGGTCGCCTTCCGGCTGGTCGTAGCGCAGGCGTGATGGCAAGTCGCGGTTGGTGCAAGTGAGTTCGGTGGACAGGGTCGCGCCGCCCGTCATGCTTGGTCGGAAGGCGGAATCGAGCAGGCAAATGCGCAGCTCGTGGCCCGGGCTGGCCGCGCCGATCGCGTCGTCACGCCGGATCAGCCACCAGTTGCGCGGGACGCCGGCCGGCGTGTCCTGCCGCACCGCATATAGCGGCCGAAAGTCCGCCACCTGCCCGCCCGCTCCTTCGCGCAGCAGGCGCACCTGGTTCACGCTGTAGACCTCGTATGCCGAGGCGTGGGCGGCGTCCGCCAGCAGCGTGTAGTCGGCGCTGGTATGGGACAGCTGGACCGGCACGCCCGCCTTCTCGAACAGGTTGATGACCGGCGTGCAGCCCGCCAGCAAATGCTTGGGCGCCAGGGTGGCGAGCAGGCGCGCTTCGTTGTAATCACCGGGGATGCCAGTCAGCAGCACATGCAGCGTGAAACGTTGGCATCGCGCCGGAAGCAGCGGGTGCAGCATGGCCAGGTCGAGGTCGATGAAATTGAACTTGTCCGGGTAAGCGAAGAATTCGGTCAGCAGCCGGAACGCCGGGTGCGCGCGCGAAGGGAAAGGCAACATGGGATCCGCTTCGGCCAGGCCGGCCAGGCGCAGCGGGGAGTGCGGAAGCTGTTGCCAGGCGACTCCAGGGCCGGGCTCGATGAATACTGCGGCGCCGTGCATGAACAAGGCATCGATCACCGCCGCGCGCAGTGAAGCTTCGCCATCCACGAACAGGCGCAGGGCGGGCGGCCCGGCTGCAATCTCGACACCCGGCGCGGCCGATTCGACCGTCAACGACACGCAGCCGGTCACGCCGCGCGGAAGGCGCAGCGCACGCGGCGCGTTCACGATGCTCGAATATTCGGCGCGCGTGACGGATAGCGGAGACAGCGCGACGTCGTACACGGTGCGGAATTGGCAGACCACGTGGTCGACCGATGCCGACTGCAGCGTGGTGCCGCGCGGCAGCGTGGCAAGCTCCGATGCGGTGCCCACCTGCGCGATGGAGTAGGAAGGCAGCGGCCGCAGGAAATGCGGGTACAGGCTCTCCAGCAGCGATTCGGTGAATTTGGGATAGTCGTCGTCCAGCCGCTTGCGGATCCGGGCGCTCATCAGGGCCACTGACTGGATCAGGCGGGCGACGCTGGGATCTTCGTAGACTTCGCCGGCGATATGCAGCTCGCCGGCCGGCTTGGGGAAGCGGTCGCGGAACTCGCGCGCATAGGCCCCGAACAGGCCCAGCTCCTCCTCGAAATAGCGCAACAGCTCGTCCATCCCCGCCCCGCCCGATCGCCCTCGACCGATCGATGCTCCCACGCAAAGCTTGGGAGGGAGTTGAGCGGAGTCAATGTCCCCGGCAACACAACGACCGACCGAGCTGCAGACAAGAGAGGCCGTCGTTCCCGCGGAGGCGGGAAACTCATTTTGCCCGCGTATCGGCAGCGCTGAGAAATGGGGTTCCCGCCTGCGCGGGAACGACATTCTGTATTGATTCTGGGTGTGCGTCCTCTCCTGCTGTTTTTTCGGACTATGCGTCCTCTCCTGCTGATTTTTCGGTCTATGCGTCCTGCCCTGCACCCGCACTAATGCCGCGCGAAGTTGTGGACCACCATCCCCACCTCCAGCTCGAAAGTCTTGAGCACCAGCTCCGCCAGCGACGACGCCCCCATCTTCTCCATCGCCCGCGCCCGGTGCACCTTGATCGTCTTCTCGGCGATGCCCAGGTCCGCCGCGATCTGCTTGTTGAGCCTTCCGCCAACCACCTGCTGCAAGACCTCGTGCTCCCGCGGCGTCAGGGATTCGAGCCGGCAGCGGATCGCCGCGAGCTCGCTTCGCACCTGGCGCCGGGCTGCGTCCCGCTCTAGCGCCGCATGCACCGCGCCCAGCAGGATGCCGTCGTCGCACGGCCTGATCAGGAAGTCCGCGGCGCCCGCCTTCATCGCGCGCACGCTGTCCTCCACCGCGCCGTGACCGGTCATGAACACCAGCTCGCGTTCATAACCGTCTGCCAGCAGCACCTGCTGCAATGCCAGTCCATCGAGATCCGGCAGACACAGGTCGAGCACGACGCAGCCGGGCGTCTCGCCATCGTGCGAATGCAGGAACTCGGCGGCTGCGCCAAACGCCTGCACCGCCAGGCCCTCCGATTCGAACAGCCGCCGCTGCGCCATGCGCACCGCCACGTCGGCGTCCACCAGGTACACAACCGGTTCACCATCCATCATAGCCCTCCGCCATCCAATGGCAGGCAGGCGCATTCGCGCAAACCGCACAGATTCGGGAAGATTCTAGACGCGGCCACGACGACGCACGACTACAGGCCGAGCTAATTTGACGTCCCACAAACTCCCTGATTGGATTCGGAACTATCGCCAATCCAGCCAGTCGCGCCGCTGCCCGAAAGTCCAATACCGCGCGCGCTTCGCCTTGCCTATTCTGCAGGCAGTCCCGCATGGGTCCCGAACCACGCTTGCTTCGAGGTCATGATGTCCACACCGTTCGCACGCAAATCCGCCATGCTGCTGGCCTGTGCCGCACTGCTGGGCGGCTGTTCAACCACCGCACCGACCAGCGAGGAAACCCATGCCTACGTCGACGATGCCCAGAAAACACTGGCGGAATTCATGCGCGATCCGCAAATGACCTGGCTGCAAAACCACGTCCACGGCGCGCGCGCCGTCATGGTCAGCCCGCGCATCTGGCAGGCGGGCTTCGTGTTCGGCGGCTCGGGCGGAGAGATGCTGGTGATCTCACGCAACCGTTCGGGTGAAGGCTGGAACGGTCCGGCCTTTTACAAGATGGGCTCGGGCAGCTTTGGGCTGCAGGCGGGCGCGCAGGAAACGCAGATGGTCGCGTTGGTGATGAACGAAAAGGCGCTCAACTCGCTGCTGTCCACCTCCTTCAAGCTCGGCGGCGACCTCAGCATTGCAGCAGGACCGATCGGGGCCGGCGCCGGCAGGCCGGTCACGTCGGACATCGTCATCTTCACCCGCAACAAGGGACTGTACGGCGGCATCAACCTGGACGGCACCGTGATCACGATCGACGACGGCAAGAACCAGGTCTACTACGGGCGCACGACGACGCCGGTCGACATCCTGATCGAAGGCCGCGCCACCAATCCATACAGCAGCAAGTTGACCCACACCGCCACGGTCGGCGTGAACGCGGGACCGGTCAAGTAGCAGACGCCCGCCGGGGCTGTTTATCAGAAGCCGCGGCCGCCGTCAGTGCGCGCCCCACCGGAACCGCCGCCGCCGCGAATGCGCGGATCCCCGGTCACGCCGCCAAACTGGTAGCGCAGGCCGGCGTAGAACACGCTCGGCTGGCCGAGGGTCAGCCCATGCACGCGAAGGATCTCGTTGCCGGTGACGCTCTCCATGTTCCCGCCGTGGAAAACGTTATTGATGTTCAGGTTGAACGACAGCTGCGGCGTGAACTTGTGCTGCCACGAGAAGTTCGTCATCGTGAACGAGTGGTTCAGGCCCTGGCCGCTCAAGCTCGGTCCGACGTGGTTGACCGTCAGCTGCAGCGACTCGGGACCGTCCTGGTAGGCCAGGCGCAGCTTGGCGCTTTCCCGGTGGACGCTCTGCTCGACGATCTGGGTCGTGCTCAGGTTGAACAGGCGCTGGCGCCGGTCGTTGCTGACGACGGTGCTGAGGTTGATCGACAGCCCGTCGAGGAACAGGCGGCGCACGTTGAAGTTCAAGTCCAGGCCAGTGGAATTGTTGGACCCAAAGTTTATCGGCGCGGTGACGATGACGTTCGAGTCGGTCGCCAGCGGCGTGCTGCGGTTGCCGATCACCTGCGACTCGACTCGCCGGAACAAGACAAAGTTCGAATCGACGTTGAAGAAGCGGTCGCGATACGCCAGTTCGTACGATGCATTACTTACCGGCACCAGGTTGGGGTTGCCCTGGCGCGCGCTGAAGTCGCTGTAGTAGACCAGATTGGGATTGAGGTCGCGCTCGTTCGGCCGCGCGATGCGGCGGCTGCTGCGCAGATGCAGCATGCCGGTGTCGCTCACGTCATAAGTGGCGTAGAAGCTGGGCAGCCAGTTCAGGTAGTGGTACTTGTATTCCTGGCCCAGCAGCGGCTGGACCACATCCATGGTGGTGTACTCGCCGCGAAGGCCGGCCAGCACCGCCACTTTGTCCATCGGTTTGGTCGACAGGGTGCCGTAGATCGCCGCATTGCGGTCATTTGATTCAAAGTCGCTGATGCGGCTTGGCACCGGTTCGTAGTTGCCGGTCAGCGGATTGACAGCAAGGTAATTGGTCGAGTCGCTGGCCTTGCTGGTCGCAACCTTGCCGCCGGCCTTCAGCTGCCAGGTCTCCCACACCACGCGGGTGTAGTCGGTGCTGATGTCGAAAATGCGGTTGCGCCGGCCGGTTTCACGGTGGTTGTTGCTTGTATAGCGGGTCGGGCGCAGGCGGTAGTCGTACCACACGTCGGAATCGGCGTTATTGGTTTGGCCGGAGTAGCGCGCGTCGAACTTCAGTTCTTCGCCCGGCTCGCCGCTCTTGTGGTTGTAGGACGTGCCGAGGCC
This sequence comes from Massilia terrae, assembly GCF_024753145.1. GTDB lineage: Bacteria > Pseudomonadota > Gammaproteobacteria > Burkholderiales > Burkholderiaceae_D > Telluria > Telluria terrae. The sequence continues at coordinate 1,525,542 of NZ_JANUGU010000001.1, forward strand.
AAAGTTCTGGGATGGCGACACGCTGTGCGAGCTGCTGCTGTAATCCGAGGTCGGGCCGACCGCCGCGTTGTAGCGGTAGGTGTTGCCGAGACTGTCGGACCGGTTCTTCACCTTTGAAAAGCTGGCGGTGGCGCTGGCCTGGTCGCGTTCGCCGACATTGGCGTTGAAGTTGGTCCCCATCGACACCGACTGCATCGGCTGCCGCGTATCGCTGTCCGAATTCGAACCACCGGTGACGTTGCCGGTCTGCGCATCGAGATCCTCGCGCTGCGATTCGCGATGGGTGGTGCGCACATCGCGGCGAATGCCGATATTGCCGCTGATCGAATACGGTCCCTCCGCGTGCTCGCCGTTGGCGCTGGCGTTGTAACGATCGCCACTGCCCTTGTTAGCGGACACGACCCCGCGGGTGCCGGCCTTGCGATTGCGCTTGAGGATGATGTTGATGATCGGACCGCTGCCACCCTCGTTTCCGAATTCGGCGCCCGGCACGTTGATCACCTCGATGGACTCGATGCTGTCCGCCGGGAAGGCGTTCAGGATGTCGCCGCGGTTGCGCCCCTGGAACTGGGCGTCGCGTTTACCGTTGATCATGACCTGCACATTCTGGTTGCCGCGCAGAGCCAGGTTGCCGTCCTGGTCCACCGTTACCGACGGTATGTTGTTCAGGATGTCGGCGGCGGAAGCGTTGCTGGCGCTGATGTCGCTCTTCACATCATAGACATCGCGGTCCACCTTGATAGCCGTGCGCGCCGCGACCACCTCAATGGTGGCCACGCCGCCGTCGACCTTCTCTGGCTCCCCTTGGACCGGCACTTTGGCCACGGGCGTTTCAGTTGCCGGCGCCTTGACCTTCGGTGGGGGCTCGACCGGCTTGTCCGTGGTCTGGGCGAACGAGGGCTGGGCCGCGAAGCAGCCGAGGATCAGGGCGGGCAAAAGTTGCATTCGGGTGCGGCGGGCGGCGGTCATGACGGCTGGTTCAGAAAAATTTCTCTACTGTAACATTTTTGACAAAAGAAAGCCGGCCAAATTGATGGCCGGCTGCGGGCGCAAGGAACTGCGACTTAACGCTGGTCGCTTACCTGTTCGAGCACTGGCTGCCAGCCCAGCACGAAGGCCGGATCGCTGTACTGTGCGATCAGCTTTGCATCCCGCACCTTGTCCAGCTGCCGCGACGCGGGATGCCGCGCGCTCGTGTCCACCGGCTTGCCATGCTCGTCGCGGCTGTTGAACTCCCAGAACCGGAGATGCGAAGTATCGCCATCGACCGGGCCCCACCCTTCCGGACTGATGCCCGACAGCGTGGCATTGATCAGCACCGCTTCGGCATACGGATAATTTTTCCCCTTGTTCGCGGGCAGGCGCGCCAGCACGGCCTGGCCGCCGCCCTGCGTGCGGAAGCTGCAATCGACGAAGACGTTGCCGTGATTGGCCGCTGTATTGCGGATCCACATGTAGGCGCCATGCGACTCGATCTCGCAGCGGCGGAAGAAGTTGGCGCCGCGGCCGAGGATGGTGTCGCCGCCGCCGGCCAGCTTGATGTCGCTGAAGTAGTTGCTGCCGTTGGCCTGCAGCGCATCGCCCCAGCCGCGGATCGTCACCTCGCTGACGATATTGTGTTCGCCGTTGATCAGCAGGCCTTCCGCCTGTCCCTGCAGCGTGGTCTCGATAGTCATGTTGAGCAGCGCGATGCCGTTCGAATGATCGACCGTGAACGCCGCGCGGCGCGACGGGAAGCTGCCCGGCAGTTCATTGGTGCCGATATTGGCCGGATGGGGATTGAAGACCTCGTTGTTCGCGTAATGAACGCGCACCTTGTCGCGGTCCTCGCCGGCGATGGTCACGTCGCGCTTGTTGCGGGTGTAGACGATCTCCTCGTAATCGCCGTTCTTCACGAATACCGTCACGCGGCCGGGGTGCTGCTCCGGCACGAAGTCCAGCGCGCCCTGCACGGTGTTGAAGTCGCCGCTGCCGTCGGCAGCGACCGTCACCCGCGTCGCATCGGGACGCGGTCCGTGCGCCTTGGTGCTGAAACGCCAGCCGTCCTTGCCCGTGATGCCCTTGAAGCTGCCGTCGGCGACCGACAGCACGCCCGGATCGATCTCGACATAGTAGGTCTTGCCGTATTCGAGCAGGTTGTTGTGTGGGTAGATCGTCGCGGTATTGTCGTGCACGATCACGGGGTGGAAGTGGAAGCCGTCGGTGAAGCCGCCGATGATCGTCAGCTGGTAGTTGCCCGCCACCGCCTGCGCGCCCGGTGCGGACGGCGTACCGGGCCTGGTGTCCGCATTGGTGCGGCGTGGGCCGGAATAATCGTATGGCGTGGCGAGGTAAGGCGGATAGGGACCGGTGGCACGCTCGGTCGGGCCGGCTGGGATGCTCACGTCCAGCGTATCGACCAGGCGGCCGCTGGCGGCATCGTAAACACGAACCTGTCCGGAAGCGCCCAGCTTCGGCTGGCTCGCGAAGCGCAGCACGAGGTGGGTGTCGGGGTTGACGTTGCTGGCGTGCTGCGTGGGGAACTGTGCAACTGGCGCGGCAGCGGCTGGAAGCGATACGGCAAGCGCGGCGAGGAAGGCGGCTCTCATCGAAACGGGCTCGGATGCGTGATTGATATCCGAACCATTGTAGCTCGCAACAGCTGGGCAATTCGACGCGCCGGCAAACAATCAAACGCCTGCGCGGCGCGTCTTTACGCGCTTCTACCTGATCGTCGTTGATGATTACTGATGCGCCAGCTGAAAACGCTTTGCACGCAAATGGGCGACGACTTCGGCCGCGACGCGGCCGGGATCGCCAGTCGGCGTCACCGGGTAAGTCTTCTGGCGGCGCGACCAGTCTTGTTCCATCGCGAACCAGTCGATGACCTCCGGGGCACCGCCATCTGCAAGCGCTTTCTCCAGCGAGGCGAAATAACGCTGCCAGCGTGCGCGGTACAAGGTGCCGACCAGCCCGGCCAGTTCGCGATTGGCGTAGTCGTGCAGCTGGCCCTTGTCCGCTCCGCTGCGCTCGCCCCAGTGGGTAATCAGGGACAGCTGGTCGTAGCGCAAGCGCGCCTCTTCGTCGGCATCATGCCCGGCTTCGGCCAGCGCAGGCTGCAGCCAGCGCCCAAGCAGGAACTCCGGCGCTGTGGCGAGCAGGCGGTCCAGCAAAGCCATATCGGTCAGCCATTCTTTGGACATCGCGCGAAAGCCTGCGAGGTCCCGCCCTTGGTACGCTTCACGCAGCATCGGCAGCATTTCGCGCGCGTGGTCCGACAGCGCCTGCCGCGCCATATCCACGACGTCGTGACGCCACGCCGAAGTGGCTTTCAAGGCCGGCCTGACCTGCAAGAGCTCGGCCGCCGCTTGCTCGAAAACCCCAGTCCGGTAGCGCATCGCGGGCGGCGACCAGGCGGCCGCACTTGAGACATCCAGGCTTGGACGCGCGTTGAACAGTCCATCCTGCGGCTCCGACCATTCGCCCGACGTTTCGGCATAAGCGCTACCAGCCAGCAGGTCCCAGGCCCGCGTAGCATGCGGATCGGCGCCGCCGTAGCGGTAGGCCGCATAACGCCCAAACCACTCCTGCACAGTCGGCGGCGTGTCCTGCCATGCCAGATCCGAAAACAAAGAGAAGGCGGCCGGGTCGATGCCGCTGGCTTCCGGAAGCCAGGCGATGCCACGCAGCGCGCTGTCGCTCTTTGCACGCCAGGCCGGATAGCGTTGCAGCCACACCCCGGCATTCGCGCCCAGCGTGCGGTGGCCGCCGAAGTTCGGGATGCTGCCGAACGCATACGGTGCACCGAGCCAGTCGCGTTCGCGGTCCAGATTGTCGTAGCGGTCGGCCAGGCCATCGACGATCAGCAGGTTTTCGCGTCCAGCGGCGCGGATCACATCGGCCGGCGGATTGTGCTGCCAGCCCAGCAGGACCCAGCGCGCGTCGGGATGCGCCTGGCGCAAGGCCGCGAACACACAGCCTGCGGCGGCGCTCACCGGGACGCCACCGGCCTTGCCGCCTTCGTGCAGCAGGTCCATCTTGTACAGCTGGCTGTCGCCGAACAGCGCGCGCTGCTCCGCGTAGAAGCTTGCCGAAATACCGGCGAAGATCGGGTCGCACGGGTCCAGCCAGTCAGGCCGCGTAAAGCCGACCCACTACCCCTGCGGCACCACGTTCGCGTCCGGATGCTTGACCGAGAAGTCCTGCGGCACCGTGCCGAAATAGCCCGGGAATACGGGCATCATGCCAAGCTCGCGCAGGCGTGCGACGATACGCTGGCCCAGCTCGACGCGGCGCGCATATTGGGCTTCCGATACCGGGCCGCCGAACGCGGACATGTTCTGCAGCAGCCACCAGGGTTGATGCGCCGGCGCTGGAATCCAGGCACGCACCTCCGCGTCGCTGTAACCGAAACCGGCGAAGGTGCGCCGGTACACTTCTTCCTGCCCCACCGGCACGAATACCTGGTTATATCCGTGCAGTGCGAGCAGATCGATCTTTCGCTGCCACGCGGGCCAGTCCAGGTACGCGTTCGCATAGCCGTCGTCGGTGTCGTTCAGCGCGAAGCGGTCAGGCATGCCGGTGTGCCCTTCGATCGGCGCTTTCGGTGCTGGCAGGCGCCGGGGCAGCCGCGCCAGGCTGTCGCCCGGCCAGCCGATGTCCACCCGCGCGACTTCGTGCAGGTAAGTCTGCACGCCGACGAGGGCTGCCAGCGGCGTGCTGCCGGCGACCACGATATGCCCGTTTTCGCCCTCGACGCGAAAGCGCTCATCGCCGTCCGCCGGCAGCACACGCACCTCGATTTGCCCGGCATGGTGGGGTAACAGTCGTAGCAAGGCCGCGCGCACGGGCGCCGGGCCGAACTCGCCCTGCCCGCCCGCCTGGACCTGCAGGCTGGCCGCAAGCAGCACGCCGCACACCAAACCCTTGAAGCGAAACTTCATTCGATGCTCTCCTAAACCAGCACGAAAAAGCCGCTTCGCAGCGGCTTTTTCGTGGCTTTCGCCTTACCAGAACTTGTAGTCTGCCGAGACCGACAATACGCGTCCGAACAGGTTCTGGCTGTGATTGTAGCCTTCCCAGCCGTTCGGATCGTAGTACGGCATCTTGTTAAACAGGTTCTTGACGTTGACGCCGACGTTCAGGTTCTTCACCGGCTTCCAGTTCAGGCCGAGGTTCACCGTGGTGTACGACGGCGCGCCGCTGCACAGGTCCGGCGGCAGGCCGACACCGGCGGCCTGGCAGTTGGCCGGGGTGTTGTCGGTGTCGTAGTCGCCGTAGGCCCACTTGGTGCCGCCGGTGTAGTTCACGAACAGGCTGGTGGTGAAGTCACGGTAGATCCAGTCGGCGTTGAAGGTGGCGCGCAGGCGCGGCGAGTTGTAGTACCCGACGTAGTTGCCCGAGAAGCCGCTGCCGTCCTCATAGTTGTAGATCTCGCGGCGGCGGATTGTCGCCGACACACCGGTATTCAGCTTGCCGTAGCTGCCGAGCGAGAAGCGGGTGCGCGCATCGATGTCGAAGCCGTCGACCAGGGTGCGGCCGCGGTTCATGTACGAGTTGATCAGGCCACCGATATTCCCCACGCTGTACTTCGGCACGCCGCCGGCGCAAGCCGCCGCATTGGCCGGGTTGGCGCACATCGCCGCCACTGCAGCCATGTTGGCGCGGTCGGCGTCGGTCAGGTCGTTGCGGATCGCCTTGTCGGTGCCGGCCAGCGTCGGGCCGTACTGCGACACCAGTTCGGTGAACAGCTGGTTGAAGTCCTGGCGCACGATCTCGTTGCGGCGGTTGACGATCCAGTAGTCCAGCGACACGCTGATGTCGCGGGTCGGCTGCAGCACCGTGCCGAGGGTGGCGATCTTCGCTTTCTCCGGCTGCAGGTTCGGGTTCGGCGGGGTCAGGCCACCTACCGTGGTCGAGCAGTTCGCGTTCAGCAGCGTCTTGCCGAGGATGACATCGGTCGGCGTGGCCGATTTCATCAGCATCTTCGCGATGGCGTTGGTCTCGTCGCAGCGCACGGTGTCGCGGATGCCGCCGACCTGCGCGAACACGCCGCCGGTGCCGGATTCGGCCAGGTTCGGCGCGCGGAAGCCTTCGGAATACGTGCCGCGCACCAGCACCTCCGGACGAGCGCGCCACTGCACGCCGATCTTCGGCGCCAGGTTGGCCTTGAAGTTCGGGTACTTGTCCACGCGCGCGGCGGCGTTCAGTTCCAGCTTGTCGGTGAGCGGAACCACGGTCTCGCCGAATACGGCGGCAATGGTGCGCTTGCCGTCGAACCAGGAGCCGCCCTGCTGCGTGATCAGGCCGTTCGCGGCGTCGGTGTTACCCGGGGTGTAGAAGCTTTCGCGCATCAGGTTGGCGCCGAATGCTGCGCGCACTTCGCGCCCGCCCAGGTGACCCAGCGTGCCTTCGACCTTGCCGTCCCAGGTAATCAGCTTGGTCCACGACTGGATGTCGAAGGTCGGATACGCGGCGCGCAGCAGTGCGGCGTTGGCTTGGCTGATTTCGCCGAACTTGTAGGCCGGCGTGTCGGAGATGTATTTGCGGCCGGTGACCGGATCCACCGTGAACGGACCGAATGCCTTCTCGAAGCCCGCCGAGTTGACGTTGATGGTCTGGTACAGGGTCGAATGGCTGCCCGCGACGGATACCGCGGTCTCGAAATCCCAGTCGCCGAACACGGTTCCGCGCAGGCCGGCCAGCGCCCGGTAGCTGTCGTCGATATTGGTCTGGCCGAAGTGGCCCGGATCGTCCTGCAGCAGGTAGTTCAGGCCAGCCGCGCCGCCCATCATCGCCGCCATGTCGGGATCGAGCTTGCCCTTCAGGTAAACGTTGTTCGGGCCGAGGTAGGGGTAGGCGAAGGTATTGAGCTTGGTGCCGGTGTTACGCGCAAACCAGTTGCTGGTGCTGCCGCTGTTGAAGGTGCGCGGGCCGTTATCGCCATGCATGCGGATGTGGGTGTCGGCGATTTCCGCGAAGCCTTCCATGCCGCCTTCGAAGCGCATGCGGCCAGCGATGTAGCCGGTGATGCGGTCAGACTTGGGACCGGTGTCGAGCTGGTACGGCAGGGTATCCCAGATGCAGCGGGTGCCGGAGGCTTCGGTAATGGTCGCCGTGCAGCCGGACACCGCGCGCTGGGTGCGCGCATTGTTCTTGGCCGGGTTGAACACGAACAGCGTGCCCGGGTTCAGCGTGCCGGGCTGGGTGCCGGTGGCGATGTTGAAGTTGTTGATGTAGTTCGGGTTGTCGACGTAGAAGTAGGCCGGGCGCTTGTTGTAGGTGTCCGCCAGCGCGATGCGGTCGCGCTGGTACACGTTCACCGAGCCGTACACGTTGTAGCCATCGCTGCCCAGGTCGCCCTTGCCGAACAGGAGGCTGCCCTGGTGCTCGCCGTAGGACTTCACGTTTTTCGAAGAATCGGTGGTGCCGCGCGCTTCGAAGCCCTGGTAGTTCTTCTTGGTGATCACGTTGATCACACCCGCGACCGCGTCCGAGCCGTACACCGCGGAAGCGCCGTCGGTCAGGATCTCCATGCGTTCGATCGCCGCGGCGGGAATTGCGTCGATGTTCACGAACATGGTCTGGAAGCCGGCCGGCGCGCCGTAGAACGACAGGCGGCGGCCATTCAGCAGCACCAGCGTGCCCTGGGCGCCGAGGCCGCGCAGGTCGGCCTGCGAGGCGCCGTCGGAGCCGGTGAACATCGAGCGGAAGTCCTGCTGCGCCGGACGCGCGGCCGGCAGGTTGTCGAGCACCTCAAGCAGGGTGCGCGCGCCCATGTTCTCGATTTCCTTGGCGTCGATCACCTGCAGCGGCGACGCGGTTTCGGCGTTGATCCGCTTCAGGCTGGAGCCGGTGACCTCCACCCGCGTCATCTTTGCATCGGCGTCGGCGCTGCTGTCCTGCGCCAGTGCGCTCGATGCGAGTCCTGCGGCCGCCAGCGCAGCCATCAAAGTTTTGAGTTTCAAAGCATCTCCTCGGTTTGTTTATGTGTTTTTTTGTACTACTGGTGAAATCAAGGGTTGAGCAGGGCCCTCCCTCGCGCGCAAGGGCCCTGTCACGGAACGGCTTGTTGGGAAAGCGGGCGAGTGCCTAGTCGGAGTTCATTCGAGGCTCCCCTCCGGAAGGCATTCAAGCTGGAAGCTGGCGCCGGCGGCGCCTGCGGTGGCGATCCTTGCTACCAGCTGGGGCGTGGTCCGCACGACCGTCACGCCAGGGCTGGCAGCCAGCACCTTGGCCACGGGCCGCAGCAGGCGAAGTTCCAGCGTGGCCTCGCGCTGGGTCGGATCGGACACATTCAGGCGCAGCTTGCCGTCAGCCTGTGTCACCAGCACGGCCGCCGGACCGCTGCTTTCGACGTACGCCCGGCCATTCCGGCTGGCCACGCCGGCGCGCCAGAGGTTGGCGAACCAGGCATGGCTGCGCAGGTCTTCGGCTGCCGCCGCCCGCTCGTCATTGCTGTCGATGCGCAGCCCCGGATCGGCGGCGGCGGCGCGCGTCGCGGATTCGCCGGCGACCGGAAGCAGCAGATAGGCATACTCCGGCGCGCCGTGGGGGATCGCCAGGCTCTGGTAAAGCCCGCTCACCTTGACTGCACTTTGCTGGTCATTGATTTCGCGCCAGCTGCCGCCGCGCTCGGCCCGTAGCGACTGGACGTCGGCGCCGCCGGGGAACACGTAGCCGATGCGGCTGCCGCTGTGCGCATCGCGCAGCCATGCCCAGCGCGCGCCTTTGCGGCTACCGGTGGACAGCGCCGCGCCATCGACCAGCAGGCTGGCCCGGTCGCTCACGCGGCGGTTGGCGACGATGGTTTCGGTCTCGCCCTCGCCACCGCCGATCCCGGAGCCCAGCGCCAAAATACGGTCGCCAAAGAAGAACCAGGACTTGCGGCCATGGAGCGCGGAGCCGGTCACCTCGCGCAGCGTGAACGCCATCCCGAGCGCGGCCAGCTTGCCGTCGGAAGCTCCGCCCGACCATGCCTCGGTATTCGGATACTTCTTCCACTCGACCGGACGCGGGCCGCCACTGTGGTCGGTGGTGATGCCGGGCAGGCGCGCGCTGTCGATGGTGGCGCGGTACTCCGGACCGTACTGCGACTGGTCGGCGTCGTACAGGTCCAGCACACCCATGCCGCTCCACCAGGCCTTGATGTTCTCGCCATTGCCGAATTCGAAGGTCGAGGTGCGCGGCGAAGCGAGGCTGAGCACCGCCGCGAAGCCAGGACCGCGCAGGATGGCGCGGTCCATCGACGGGAACAGGCGCGCCCCCGGCGCTTCCGGCGCGGCCGGGATGGACGGATCGGCGGCGATCGCCTTCAGGCGTCCCAGCTCGTACAGCGGCACGTTGGTCTGGCCCACGCCATCGGACCCGCCGAGGTAATTGGCGCCGAAGCTCTTGTCGCGCGCCATCCAGCCCTTGATCATGGCCCGCAGTTGCGCCGCCTCGGCCGGCGGCGCGGCGTCGGCGATCACGGCCAGCGCGGCGATCATGCCGCGCCCGACCCGGTGGTCGTCCTGCTCGCGAGAAGACACGCGCCGGCCGCGCACGGCATCCGGCATGGCGCCGTCCACGATCCACGGCGCGTAGGCTTCGCGCGCCCACAAGAAGATGCGGCCGGCGCGCGGATCCTTCAGCGGCCAGTCCGACCCCGACAGCAGGTACACAAGGCGCGCGTAATCGGCCAGCGCCACCGCGCCATAGCTGCCGGTGTAGGGCACGTAGTCGTGCTGGATGAAGGAATGGTCGCGGTAAAAGCCGTCGCCCGCGGTGGTCAAATCGAGCGCCGGGCCGATGGCGTCGCGCCCGCCCTCGATGCGGGCCGCATCCTTGCCCAGCATGCCTTCGAGGATGGCGACCAGGGCCTTGTCGAGCAGGTTGGCGCCGGTTTCCGGCAGGTCCAGGTACAGCGTGCCATCGCGCCGCGTGCGGTAGCGCGGATCGGGCACATACCAGCGCACCGCGGCCAGCGCGCGGCGACGCAGGTCGGCGGGCAGCTGCCCGTCCATCAGGCACAGCGCATCGAGCAGGTACTGCGGGGCGCCGATCTGCCAGTCCCACCAGTTGCCATAAGCCGGCCGGTCCGCGCGGTAGAGCGTGCGCACGAACCAGTCGATGCCGGCGCTGACGGCAGCGGCGAGCCGCGGATCGCCCTGCGAGGGCGAGCCAGGCGTGGCGTAGGCCAGGGCCATCTGCCGCAGGCGATTCGCGTTGGCGGTGACCGCGGCCGACTGCAGCAAGCCTTTGGGATTGGTGAAGTCGCCGATATCGGTCCACAGTGCGGGGCTATCGGCGTCCGGACGCATCCGCGCCCGCCAGTCCTGTGCGGCCGCGGAACGCGCGGCAAGCTGGTCCCGCACCTCCGGCGCGCGGCGGTCGAGATCGGGCGTTCCGACCAGCTTGGTCTGCCAGCGCGCGCGCATGGCATCGAAGGCATCGCCCGCATGCGCGGCGGAGGCCAGGGCGAACATGAGCATGAACAGCCAGCGCATCGCCCTGCCCTCAGTGCTTGACGCTGACCTTGAGCGGCGCGGCCACACGCGCGGCCGCCGCGCTCACATAGTCGCCCCAGGCTTGCGCATCGGGGAAGTCGCCGCTCTTGCTCCAGCCGGCACCGAGGTAGTAGACGAAGGGCTTGCCCGGCACTGCCTTCGCGGCGGCGAGGTAATTGCCGCCGTTGGATGCGTAGCCGGTCGCACCCGGCACGATCACGGCGCAGGCATTGCTGCCCTTGTCGCCCAAGGCCGGTTCCCAATAGCTCATCCAGCCGGCTTTGTCCTCCACGTACTGTCCCTGTCCTTCGCGCTGGGCGATGCCGACGCCGACTGTCAGCGGCGCCTTGCCCGGCGCCGTGAAGCGGCTTTCGACGCGGCTGAAATTGCTGCCCGCGTCGAGCGAGATACGCCGCACTTCAGCCACCTTGCGGCCGGCCGCATCCCAGGCATCGAAGCGCAGTTCGAACTCGGCGCGCAGCGGGCCGTCGGCCAGGATGTTGTAGCCCGCAAAATTCCTCGAGGTGTACAGCGTGCCGCCATCGACGATGCCAAGGCCGCCGCAGCCGCGCGTCTTGCCGACGTGGTAGAAGTCCAGTCCCTCGCCTTTGTCGATGTGGTATTCGGCGCCCTTGTACCAGGCGTCCTGCACCAGCGCGCGTGTGCGTTTGGACCAGACGTCGACGCCGCTCGAGACCAGCATTTCACGCGGGTCGGTCATGATGGCCGGGCCGTAGACGCGGTGTGCGATGCGATCGTTTTCCCACGCAAAATCGTCCATGCGCTCCGGTACGAAGCGGGCATGGGCGCGCGCCGCCACCGGCGGTTGGGCCGGTACGCGGGCGGCCGGGAACAGCAGGTAGCGGCGGGTCTCGCCCGGTGCGAAATCGGCCTGGAAGATCAGCCCCTTGGCGGTGGCCTGCACCGGCAGCAGGCGCGAGTCCAGCGCATCCATCACCACCACGCTGGCGACCGGAGCCTCGACCGTTTCTTCCGGCCGGTACAGGGCCGACGCGTTTGCGACCGTCACCACCGCCGGCCTGGCGCCGTCCTCCAGGGCCATGCGATACAGCTCGCTGCCGGCCATCAGGAAGGCGCCGACACCGAAAATATCGGTCGACTGCGGATCGAAATGCTTCGGATCCTGCCCGATCGGCTGGACGTGAATCAGCTTGCCGTCGTCCAGCACATTGGCACGCAAGGCCTGCCAGGCGCGCTTGGCGGCCGGGCCGTACTTCGCCTTTGGCAGAAGGCCCTGGTTCACGCCCCAGGCCAGCGCATAGGTGTAGAGGCCGGTGCCGCTGGTCTCCTGGTTCGGATAGCTGTCCGGATCGAGCAGGCTCGATCGCCACAGCCCATCGGCCTGCTGCAGCCCGACGATCCGCTCGGCCATCTGCTGGAACTGCTCGACGAAGCGCGCCCGCGCCGGATGATTGGCCGGCACGTACTGGAGCATGCGCGCCAGTCCGCCCAGCACCCAGCCATTGCCGCGGCCCCAGAACACCTTGTTGCCGTTGGCTTCGCGCTTGTCGAAATATCGGCTGTCGCGGAAGTACAGGTGCTCATCCTTGTCGTACAGGTAGTCCGACGCCTGCCACCAGCGCCGGATCGCAAATTCGAGATAGCGCGGATCGCCCGTCACATGCGACAGGCGCGCCCACGCCGGCGGCCCCATGAACAGGGCGTCGCACCAGGACCAGCGCCGCTGCGCGCCCGGCACCTTGATGTCGAGCGGGCCTTCGTACGGCTCCGCAAGGATGGCGTCGAATTGGGCGCGCATCGGCGCGATCATCTTCGGATCGCGCAGCATCTGGTAAAGCTCGGCGTATGTCTGGCCGATCACGTGGTCGTCCGCATGATAGGGCCGCGCGCCCAGCTTCCACTGGTTCTTCTCGCCCATCGCGACCATCGCGTCACGATAGCGCGCATTGCCCGAGATACCGGCCAAGGCCATGAAGCCGGCGTCGCCGACGCCGTCGGTCCAGTCTTCGCCGCGCCGCGCCGCCGGATGCGCGAGCTGCCAGTCGGCCGCGCGCTCCATCAAGGCCAGCACGGCGGCGGGCGCCTGGGCCGTCGATTCATGCACGGCGCTGGCTGCCGCCGCATGCGCGAGCTGCAGGCCGCCGGCGCCGGCCAGCGCCAGGCCGGTCATCAAAGTCAGAAGACGCTTCGTCATGGGCGATGACTTTCCTTTCAGCTTACGTGGAGCAGCACCGCCGAGCCGGCGGGCAGTGCGAGGTCGAGCGTGCCGTTGCGCGTGACCGGCTGCATGGCCCGGTAGCGCAGCGACCAGGCCGTGCCCGGCGCCAGCGTGCGGTCGTCCTCGCCGAAGGCCATGGCGTAGCGCGCATCGATGGCCGGCGCGTGCAACGGCGCTGCCTGTACACGGGCGCGGCGCGGCAGGCCGCCGAAGCCGAGCTTGCGCGCTTCGGCGCCGGTGTTGATGGCGACGATGCGCTGTCCGTCCGCATGCGCGCTGGCGTACACGCGCACGCCCGGCGGCGGATTCGCTTGTTCGAGCACGTGGAAGCGCCCGCCCGCCAGCTGCTGCGCGCACAGCAGGCCGTAGTACAGCGGGCGCGGCGCAAAGCCGGTATCCAGGTCGCCGCCGATCGGCGAATAGTTCGATGCGGCTGCCTCGATCCTGGCCAGGGGATTGTCGGCGCCGGCGCCGCGTCCGCCTGTGTTGTGGCCTTCGAGCGAGCTTTCGATGCTGCGGCGCGGGCCGCCCTGGAAGCACACGCCCGTGGCGCCGTTGAAGGCGGCCGACAGCGTGTAATCCAGCCCCCACAGCGCGGAGGCGAAGGTATTGCTGACGCCATCGCGCCCGCCGCGGTAGTAGGAATTGGTCTCGGTCAGCCAGAACCCATGCCGGTGGCTGCGCGCGGCGTCGGCCAGCGTGGCGATCTCGCGGTCGAATTCGTCGTCGTGCCTGAGGATGTCGGCCAGCGATCCGTTCTCCGCGGCTTCACGGTAGTAGTGACGGCTGAGCAGCAGGGATTCCGGCACGTCGGCGCCGAAACGCTGAACCCAGTCGGTATTGGCCCCGGTATCCGGGCCGGCGATGCCATTGCGGCCAAGCGGCGCCGCCACGCGGTCCCACTCTGCCTTGTAGGCTTCGTAGGTCTTGAGGTAGTTGTTGGCCTCATTGCCGACCTGGATGGCGAGCAGGCGCCGGCCCAGCCGTTCACGCACCATCGCGGCAAACCGCGCGACCAGCTCCGGGCTGCCGGCCCGCAGGTTGATGCCGAAGATGACTCGCCAGCCGGTCGCGTCGAGGAAACCGGCCAGCGCGTCGATCGCATCCGGGCTCACATCGTAATATGGCTGGATGCGCGCCTTGTCACGGTACAGCGGATGCAGCACCGGCAGCGGACCATCGAAACCGGCCGGCCTGGCCAGGTCGCTGGTATTGCCGCCCAGGCGCAGCACGCCGTTCGGGTTGAGGCGCTTGAAGCTGTCGACCAGGCCGGTGTTCGAGGCCGCGAAGAAGCGCGGGTCGCGCAGGTTGTCGGTCTCGTAGCTGAGACCGACGATGGTCTGCGCGACCGTGGCGCCGGCCGCCTGGGCCGGGATCACGATGCGGGTTCCCGCCGCCGCGTGGGCGGCCGGACCTGCCAGGCCGGCGGCCAATACGGCGCCGCCAGCCTGCGCGCTCTTCAACAGGAAGTCGCGACGATTCATCATCAGAAGTTGTACTCGGCGCTCAGGCGCACCGAACGCGGCGCGGTGCGGCCCGCCACCTGGAGGTAACTGCGCGAGATGCCGCCGCTGCCGTCTTCGCGGGTTTCGTTGTAGCGGGTGACGGTCTGGCGATTCAGTACGTTGAACACGTCCAGCTTCAGGCTCAGGCCCTTGAACGAAGACGGCATCCAGGCCGCGTTCAGGTCGACCTGGGTCTGCCACGGCATGCGGCCGGCGCTGCCGCGCGGCGAAGGCTTGCCGTTGCAGAAGAAGTAGGCCGCGCCGTAGTCGTCGCTGAACTGCAGGTTCGCCGGCAGTTCGCCGATGCAGTTGCGCGGTGCGCCCGAGATCAGCGCCACGTTCGCGCCCAGCAGCACCTGCGGGGTCACCTGCACAAAGCCGTAGCCCTTGATCTGGTGGCGGTGGTCGCCCGGCAGGTAGCCGTAGGAGTTGTACATCAGCTCCTTGTGGTCGTCGCTGACGGTCAGCGCGACGTCGCCACCGCCGATGGTGTCGGTCTGGCCTTCCATATTGCCCTTCAGCGCGGACAGGGTGTAGGTCAGCTTGCCGTACCAGCCGTCGGCGAACGGGTGCTCGACGAACATGGTCAGCGCCTTGTAGGTGCGCTTCGGCAGCGGGTTGCCCCACTCGGCGGCGGAGATGTTCACTTGGCGCTCGCCCTTGCCGTCGCCGAAATCGATGAACAGGTTGTTGTCGCGGCCCGGGTTCATGATCGCGCACTGGAAACCGCCCCAGTGGCTGGTGTCGACGCCGTTGCGCGCGGCCCAGGCGTCGATCGGACGCTGGTCGCAGGTATCGTCGTTGGTGTCGTTCAGGCGGCGGTACAGGAAGTTCGCTCCCGTCACCAGGCGGTGGCTCAGGGCCTTCTCGAAGCCGAACGACACTTCATCCTGCGACAGCGGCTTCAGGCCGATCGCGGTCACTTCGCGCGCATCGCGGGCCTGGCCGTAGGCGTTGTTGGCCGAGTATGGGTTGCTGATCGCATGCAGGCCGGTCGGCGCGCCGGTGATCGGGTCGACCCCAGTATAGGTGTAGTACTGGCTGGTGCGCAGCAGCGGGCTGGCCATGTTGCTGGACAGGTTGGACGGCACCGGCAGGTGGTAGCGGCCGGCGTTGGCGAACAGGCGCAGCGAGCTGTCGCCCATCACGTCCCAGGTCACGCCCAGGCGCGGCGCGATCATGTTGCGCTGTTCGATGAAGGCGTCGCCGGTGGTGGTGTAGTTGGTGAACTGTTCGCGGCGCAGGCCAAGGTCGAGCAGGACGCGGTCAGCCACCTGCCAGTGATCCTGGATGTATTGGGCCGACTGGGTGCTGCTCGGGCGCGCGGTTTTGGTGTTGAGGTCGCGGCTGACATAGTAGCCTTGCGGGCCGTAGCCGCCGCCCTGCGCCGTGGTTTCGAAGGCGCCGTTGATCAGGCGGGTCGGGTTGGTGGTAAAGCGGTAGGTCCAGCTATAGCCGCCCGCCAGCACGCTGCCGACCAGCGAATTGACCTTGATGCGGTCGATACCGCCGCGCAGCGAATGCGCGCCCAGCTTGTATTCCGCGTCCAGGCGCAGGCCTTTCTGGCTGTCCGACGACAGCGGGTCCGGCAGGCTGCCGGTGACGGTCTGCGGATTGTTGTAGGTCAGGCCCGGGACCTGGGTCGTGATGCTCGACGAGGTCTGCGCCAGCGTCGGATCGTAGCCGAACGGGATGCGCTGGTGGACAGAATGGGTGTCGCCGTACAGCGCGGTCACGGTCAGGTTGTCGGTCAGGTAGCCGGTGTACTTGACGATGCTGGCGTCGGCGCCCGGGTTGGAGCCGCTGCCGCAGCAGTTGATGGTCTTCGGCGTCACCGTGGTGACGGTGTCACCGCGCGTCAGGGTGGCGTAGTTGTAGCCGTAGGATGCGCCGGTGCCGATGGTGCGGTCGTACAGGCGGGTAAATTCGATGTGGTGGTCGTCGGTCAGGTTCCAGTCGAACTTGGCCAGGTAGCGGTCGGTGCGGGTGTGCGTATTGGTCCAGCCGGATTTGGCCGCAGTGGCCGCGCTCGAGTTGGTCGATGCCGACACCGCCTGGCTGTCGCTGTTGGTCTGCTCCAGCGCGACGAAGGCGAACAGCTTGTTCTTGATGATCGGGCCGCTGCCATAGACGCCCGCCACATGGCTGGCGGTGCTGTTGTCGCGGTTCCAGAACAGCAGCTTGCCGTCGGTGTCCGGATGGGCGCCGGTCTGCGGCCAGTAGGTGTTCTCCGGCGCGCCGCGCAGGCGGGCCGGCGTGTACTGCAGCTTGCCGCCGAACTCGAACTTGTTGCCGCCGCTGCGGGTGGTCACGTTGATCACGCCGCCGGTCGAGCGGCCGAATTCGGCGCCGTAACCGCCGGACAGCACCTGCATATTGGCGATCGCGCCGAACGGCAGCTCGGACGAGCCGACCTGGGTCAGGATGTTCGTGACCGGGAAGCCGTTGACGTAGAAGGCGTTCTCCGACTGGCCCGAGCCCGAGATCGACGGCGCATTGCCGTACTGGCTGTTGGTGCCGCGGTTGGCGCCCGGGGTCAGCTGCACCACCGAAGCGATGTCGTTCGCCACCGGCAGCGCGCGCAGTTCCTTGGCCGTGAACACCACGCCGTTATTGGTGTTGGAGACGTCGATCACCGGACGCGATGCCTTCACCACCACGGTCTGGGTGGCGTCGGCGCCGGCGCCGAAGCTGGCTTCCACGCCGGTGCCGACCAGCGCTTCGACCTCGCGGGTCGCTTCCACCGCGCCGCTGCGCAGCACCTTGACCGCATAGCGGCCCGGCGGCATCGAGTTCGCGGTGTAGCGGCCGCTCTTGTCCGGGGTCAGGCTGCGCTGCGCGCCGGTGGCCAGGTTCTCGATGACCACGGTGGCCCCGGCGGGCGTGCGCACCTCGCCGAAAATGGTGGTGGTGGCGTTCGACTGGGCCCAGGCCTGGCCGCTGCCGCCCGCGGCCAGCGCGATCAGGATGGCGGCGGCGCTACGGATCGCGTCATTTCGCAGTTTCAGCTGTTTGGTTTTCATTCTCATCTCCTTGGTGATGGGTTGCAGGTCCCCCTCCTCGTTCGGGACAAGGACCTGCGTGATCTCGTTGTTGTTGGAGTTAGCGTGGGCTGACGGTGGCGCCCTCGCTGCCGGTCAGCTGGGCGTTGGCCCAGTTTCCGCAAACATGGCTTGCATTCGAACCCTCGGCGCCGACGGTGCGCAGGCTGAGCTGGCCCAGGCCGCGGATGTCGATCTCGGGCTTGACCACGCCCGGCGCCTTGACCAGGCCGCTGTCGTACAGCAGGCGCTCGCCGCTCCAGACCTGGAAGTGCAGGCCGCCCGCGTTGCGGCAGCTGTCATCCACGCCGAGGTCGGCGCGCAGCAAGCTCCAGTTGCCGGACAATTGCAGGTCGAGGCGGCCGGCCGGCCCCATGCCCACGCCCTTGTTGAAGCGCAGGCCGTTCATGCGCATCTCGGTCGCCTTGCTGGCCGGACGGTCGTGGCCAAGCGCCTTCGGCAGCGCCAGTTCGCTCAGGTAGCGCCGCACTTCCGGGCCTTCCGGCAGCTGGTGTTCGAGCACGTGGAATTCCGAGATCGTGATCGGCGCGACTTCCGCCGGCACAGCAGCGTCGAAGGCACGGCCGCCCTGCCCAGGTGCTGCCGCGGTCACCATCGGATCGGCCGCCGACGCGCCATTCCCTTCCGGATTCTGGGTGCTGAGCACGCGGAAACGCAGCAGGCGTCCCGCGGTTGCCGGGAAGTCGATGGCCTGCACGTCCTTGGTCAGCTCGAGGCGGCCGCGCTTGACCGGCTTGCCCCAGTCGCCATTGCTGTCGGCGACGTAGACTTCGTAGTCGCGCACCTGGCCGTATTTCCAGTTCTTGTCGTTGCGGCCGGCGATCTCGATGCCGTCCACCAGGCGGCGCTCGGAGAAGCCGATGACGAATTCGTGCGGACCGCTCTTCACGGCCTGGCTGCGCAGGGTGCGGAACCAGGTGTCGCGGTTGCCGTCGAAAGCCTGCTCCAGCGGCTGGCCCGGTTCTTCCGCCGGACGGTTGATGACGACCATCGCATCGGCCGGCAGCGCGCGGCCTGGCACCGGTGCGGCCGGGAAGGCGTCGTCGGCGGCGGCCTGGGTCACGCCGCTCACCGCAAGCGTCAAAGGCTGGCGGATGTCCTGCACCGGCGCCTTCACGTGTACGGTGCCGAGGCGGTCGGCGCTGTCGAAATACCAGCCCGCGTCCATGCCATCGAACGCCGCCTTGTCCGCCGCCTCTTTCAGTGCGGTGGCGCCGATCAGCACCTTCGTGGGGCGCTGGCGGCTGAGCATGCGCAGGCTGTAGCCGCGCCTGGTTTCCTGTCCGTCGTACGAACCTTCGACCGGGTTGATCGTCACTTCCACATCGCCGGCATGTTCGCGCATCGCGATCTTCTGCTGGCTGAACTCTCCCTTCTGGTAGCGCCGCGTGTTGCCGTCGTCCTCGTACAGCGTGTACCCGGAGTCGCCCTGCGGGTAGACGTCGAAGGTCACGCGGTCGTTCGGCTTCTCGCCGTCGAACAGCATCTCCGGATACATCGGCACGATGGCGCCGGCGCGGACGAACACCGGCAGCTTGTCGAGCGTGACCTGCAGGTCGATGTCCTTGCCCTGCGCGCCGGCGGTCAGCTGGCGGCCATCGAAGTAGTCGAACCAGCGGCCCTGCGGCAGGTGGATGTTCTTGCGCCAGCCCTGGCTGACGGCCTGGCTGCGGTACACCGGCGCGACCAGCATGTCGCGGCCCAGCAGGAACTGGTACTTGTAGCTTTCGCTCGCGGCGGCGGGATCGTTCGGGTAGTCCCACATCAGGCCACGCACGATCGGCGCGCCGGTCTGTTCTTCCTCGCGCGTCAGGTTGTACATGTAGGGCGTCAGGCGCATCTTCAGCTTGAGGTAGCGGCGGTTGATGCTGCGGTACGGTTCATCGAACCACCATGGATGCTTGCGCTCCGCCGCCGACCACCCCGACATCCCCATCAGGACCGGCGTGAAGGCCTTCCACTGCAGGTCGCGGGTATAGGTCTCCGGGCTGCCGCCGAAGATGGCGTCGACGTCGCCCGTGGCATAGGCCTGGCCCGACAGGCCGGAGCCGATCAGGGTCGGCACGTGCCAGCGGATGTAGTCCCAGCTTGCGCTCTGGTCGCCGGTCCAGGTCACCGCGTAGCGCTGCGTGCCGGCCCAGCCCATCACGGTCCAGATGAAGGGACGGCTGTCGGAATTCTTCAGGATGCCGTCGTAGGCGGCCTTGTTGGCGTCCAGCGAGAACTGGTAGCCCTTGCCGGTCCAGGCCACGTCCAGTTTCTGCACGCGGGTGCCGGCCTGGCCGACTTCCCACGCGATCTTGTCGACGCCGTTCTCGGTCCACAGGCCGGTGCGGAAGCCCAGCTTGGCCAGGCCCTTCACGGTGTCCGGCAGCGCGGTGTAGCCGCAGCCGTAGCCGTCGTTCGGCAGGATCCATCCGCCCGGCATGTCGAACTCGCGGTACTTCCTGGCGACACTGTCGATCACGTCCGGGGTCTTGCCGGTCGGGCCGTCGGTCCAGCCGCGCGGCACCGTGCCCGGCTTCTTCACGTTGTCGCCGTCGTTGTAGCAGTCGGCGTCACCGTAGCTCAGGGCCCAGCGCGGCAGCATCCGCGCGCGGCCGGTCCATTCGGTGTAGCGGGCCAGCACGTCGTGGATCGAATTGCCGACGAAGTAGTAGGCGTCGAAGCGGCCTTCCTTATGCTGCAGCACGGCCTGGTCGTCTTCGCGCAGGTCGTAGTTACCGTCGGCCCAGGTATTGCGCAGCATGCCCCAGCCGCGAGAGCTCATCAGGAACGGCGCGGGGCTCGGGCGGTCGCCCTCTTCCCAGCCGCCGGAGTACGACACCGGCAGTTCGCGGCCCTTGAATTCGAAGCGGCCATTCTGCTGGCCGCCGCCGTAGAAGCGTTCGCCCTTGTCGCTGGAGAGCACCTGCACGCTCTGCTTGTCGCCCAGGTCCAGGCTTTGCAGCTCGTGCCACAGCGGCTTGCTGTCGCCATTGCGGTACAGCGAGAAGCGCAGCGGATGGCGGTCCACGCGCAGGGTCAGGGCGGCGGTGCGCACCACCAGCTGGTTGTTCTCTTCCTTGAATTCGTACTTGACGTCGGACGACGGGGTGGCGACGACGATGGGCGCGGCCTTGTCGCCGGGCCCGGTCAGTTCCTTGGCGCCGGCCTGGATGTGGACCACGTCGGCGCGCGGCAGGCTGATACGCACGCGGGCGCCGGAATCGGAGACCAGGTCCCAGGAGGGGCCGTCGGCCTGGCCGGCGCTGACCGCGCGCAGGTTGCCGATCGGCGCCGCGAAGGCCGAGGCGGTGGCCAGTGCCAGCGCGGACAATGCGAGCGAGCGTTGAAGAGGATGAGTAAGTTTCATGGGTTGTCTCGGGACGTTCTTTTGCGTTTCGATGAGAATAATGTATGAACAAAAGCAAGCTCGGTCAACAAAAAGGAAAGAAAAACACGAATAAAATTGAAATCAACCCGAATAATTCGTCAGAAACCTTTCGTATTGAGCGAAACTGCTCATTTGCCCTTTCGTTTTGTTGCGCAAACGGCACACCGAACAGCGCGCGCCGCCCATCCGGTCGGCGCCTGTTTTGCGTGAATCGCGCAAATCCAACACCGCAAACTTTCGAATATCTTTCACATTTGACTTTCGAAAGCTTTCTATTTAAGATAGATCGCACTGAAAAACTTTTTGCCGATCCTTCGATGACAACTCTTCTACAGCGCAGCCCCCAGGCATGGAGCGACATTGGCGGCCTCCATACCGCCGAGGAAATCGCCCAGCAACCCAAGCTCTGGGGCGAACTGTACGCGGCCCTGCGCACCGAGCGCCCACGCGTCGAGGCTTTCCTGGACGGCTGCCTGTCCAATCCTGAACAGCGGGTCATCCTGACCGGCGCCGGCAGCTCGGCCTACGCAGGCGAAATCATCGCCGACGAAATCAACGCCGCCTGGCCGGCGCAAGTGCGCGCGATCGCCACCACCACCCTGCTCACCCATCCGGAGCTGTACCTGGAACCGGGCGCGCCCACACTGCTGGTGTCCTTCGCCCGCAGCGGCGACAGCCCGGAGAGCCTGGCCGCCGTGAACCTGGTGCGCGACCTGGTGCCGGATGCGCGCCTGCTGAATATCACCTGCAATCCCGAGGGCACGCTGGCGCGCGACAGCGTCGGCGACAGCAAGGCCTGCACCCTGATGATGCCGGCCGCGAGCTGCGACCGCGGCTTCGCGATGACCAGCAGCTTCACCTGCATGCTGCTGGCGACGCTGGCAGTCCTCGGCAAGCCCGAACACGGCGAACGCATCGCCACGCTGGCCCAGCTGGCGCAAACCGCGCTGCAGTCGTGGGAAGCGCCGGCCGCGGAACTCGGCGCCATGGCGGCCGAACGCGTGGTCTACCTCGGCAGCGGCCCGCTCGAAGGCCTGGCCCGCGAGAGCGCGCTCAAGCTGCTGGAGCTGACCGGCGGCCGCGTCCCGGCGATCGCCGACACCCCGCTCGGCTTCCGCCACGGCCCCAAGTCGGTGGTCAACGGCGCGTCGCTGGTGGTTGTCTACAACAGCACCAAGCCGCTGGCGCGCCGCTATGAAGCGGACCTGGTCGATGAACTCAAGCGCGACGGCGTGGCCGGGCGCATCGTCACCGTCGGCCCCGGCGGCGACATCGGCATCGAAGTGCCGGAGTGGACCGATGCCTGGCTGGCGCCCCTGTGGCTGCTAGTCGCGCAGCAGGTCGCCCTGCACCGCTCGGCCGCGCTGAAGCTGCGTCCCGATAACCCGTTCGCCAGCGGCACCGTCAACCGCGTGGTCAAGGGCGTCACCATCTACCGTCATGACGAACACTGAAAAACCGCGCGGCTACCACGGCATCGACATCGGCGGCACCAAGATCGAACTGGTCGCCTTCGCCGTCGACGGCGATGCCCTGCGTGAAGTCCACCGCGAACGGGTGGCGACGCCGGGCCACGATTTCCAGCTCTTCGTCGACGCCATCACCGGCGTGGTCGAACGGGGCGACGCGGCGCTCGGCTTCGCGGCGCCGGTCGGCATCGGCCTGCCCGGCATCGTCGACCAGCAAAGCGGCCGCCAGCTCAGCTCCAACGTGCCGGCCCTGAACGGCCGGCTGGTCGCGCCCGTCCTCGAAGAGGCGCTGGCGCGGCGCGTCGTCATCGGCAACGATTGCCAGTGCTTCGCCCTGTCCGAGGCACAAGGCGGCGCGGCCGACGGCCTGCCCTCGATGTTCGGCGCCATCATCGGCACCGGCGCCGGCGGAGGCTACTGCACCGACGGGCGCCTGCACCGCGGCCTGAACGGCATCGGCGGCGAATGGGGCCACTGGTCCATGCCCGGGCACCTGCTGGAACGCTACGTGCTGCCGGTGATCGACTGCCCCTGCGGGCGCGAGGGCTGCCTGGAACGCTATGTTGCCGGTCCCGGCATGAGCATGCTGCACCGTCACTTCGGCGGCGACGGCGCCGCACCGATGGTGCTGGCGGCGCGCGCCAACGTGGACGATCCGATCGCGGCCAAGACCCTGGAAGCGCACCTCGACCTGCTGGCGCATGCCATGTCCTGCCTAGTGCTGGTGCTCGACCCGCACGCCATCGTGCTGGGCGGCGGGCTGTCCCAGCTTCCCCATCTTTACCAGCAGCTGCCGGCGGCGGTGCGGCGCCACCTGTTCTCCAACGCCCAGGTGCCGCCGATCCTGCCGCCGCGCTTCGGCGATGCCGGCGGCGCGCGCGGCGCCGCCCTGCTGGCCCGTCAACAACTGAGTGCGAGTGCTTCATGAACGAGGATTTGTCCCCCATCCAGCAAGTGGTCCAGGCCCATCGCCGCGGCGAAGCGGCCGGCCTGTACAGCGTCTGCTGCAGCCACCCGGCCGTCATCAAGGCCGCCATGCGCGTGGCCCAGCGCTACGACACCCTGCTGCTGGTCGAGGCGACCTCGAACCAGGTCGACCAGTTCGGCGGCTACACCGGCATGAACCCTGCCCAGTTCCGCGACTACGTGCAGCAGCTGGCGCAGGAACGCGGCTTCCCGCTCGAGCGCCTCGTGCTGGGCGGCGACCACCTCGGTCCCAACGCCTGGCAGGGCCGCCCCGCTGAAGAAGCGATGGCGCACGCCGACACCCTGATCGCGGCCTATGCCGGCGCCGGGTTTAACAAGATCCACCTCGACTGCAGCATGCGCTGCGCCGACGATCCGGCCACGCTGGACGACGCCATCGTCGCATCGCGCTCGGCGCGCCTCGCGGCCATCGCCGAAGCGGCCGCGCAGGCCGCCGGCCATCCGCCGCCGGTGTACGTGATCGGCACCGAAGTGCCGGTGCCGGGCGGTGAATCGGCGCTGGCCGACGCCGGCGCGCCGACCTCGCCGCAGGCCGCCAAACGCACGCTCGAAGTGCATTGCCGCGCCTTCCTCGATGCAGGCCTGAACGACGCCTGGCGCCGCGTGATCGCGATGGTGGTGCAGCCCGGCGTCGACTTCGACCACAGCCACGTCCAGTATTACGACGCGGACCAGGCAAGCGAGCTGTCGGCCTTCGTCGCCGACCGCCCCGGCCTGGTGTTCGAAGCCCACTCGACCGACTACCAGCGCGAATCCGGCCTGCGCGAGATGGTGCGCGACCACTTCGCCATCCTCAAGGTCGGCCCGGCCGCCACCTTCGCCTTGCGCGAGGGCCTGCAGGCGCTGTGCCAGATCGAGGACGAGCTGGTGCCGGCGGAACGCGGCTCGCGCCTGATGCAGGTGCTGGACGAGGTCATGCTGGCCAAGCCCGGCAACTGGATCAAGCACTACCCGGGCAATGCGCAAGAGCAGCGCCTGCTGCGCCGCTACGGCCTGTCCGACCGCTGCCGCTACTACTGGGGCGAAGCGCCGGTGGTGGCCGCGGTGGAGCGCCTGTTCGCCAACCTCGCCACGGTGGAGATCCCGCTGGCGCTCCTGAGCCAGCACCTGCCGGAGCAGTACCATGAAGTCGTGCAGGGCAGCCTCGGACCGGGCAGCGCCGACCTGCTCGAACATAAGATTGGCACCGTGCTGGCGCAGTACGCGCGGGCCTGCAACCGCAATGCGGCAGTCAACAACGCCGCTGCGATCTGTTAAGCTCGACGTTTATCCGATCACCGAGCCGCCGACATGCGAAACACGACCCAACGCCGTGAAGCCATCCTTGAACAACTGACCCGCCAGGGGACGGTCCAGGTGACCAGCCTGGTGGAGGAGTATGGGGTCTCGGCGGTCACGATTCGCAACGACCTGTCGGCGCTGGAAGCGCAGGGCCTCGCCTCGCGCACCCACGGCGGCGCCAGCCTCACACGCACGCCGCCGCCGGAACAGTCGATCCGCCAGAAGGACGCGATCAACCCGGAGCAGAAGGACCATATCGGCGCCCTCGCCGCCACCCTGGTGCAGGAAGGCGACAACATCATCATCGACTCCGGCACCACCACGATCTCGCTGGCGCGCCACCTGCGCAGCGCCAGCAACGTGACGGTGATGACGAATGGCCTGAACATCGCGTGGGAGCTGGCCGACGCGCCGGGCGTGGCGCTGATCCTGGCCGGCGGCCTGCTGCGCAAGCAGTCGCTGTCGGTGCAGGGCAGCCAGGCCGAAGCCACCCTGCAGGCCTACAACTTCGACAAGGTCTTCCTCGGCGTCGACGGTTTCGACCTCCAGTTCGGCATCACCACGCATCACGAGGCCGAGGCGAGCCTGAACCACAAGATGGTCGAACGCGCCAAGAAGGTGGTGGTCCTCACCGACTCCTCCAAATTCGGCCGGGTCAGCCTGCACCGCATCGTGCTGCTGGACCGGGTCCACACCGTCATCACCGATGCCGGCATCAGCCAGGAGTACCGCGACGGGCTCCAGAAGCTGGGCATCGAACTACTCATCGCGGAATAAATGGTCAGCGGCAGAATCCTCACTCCCGGCGGCTGGATCAACGGCAGCCTCGAATTCGGCGAGCGCATCGGGCGCATCATCGAAGGGCCTGCCGCCGGCAAGCACACCATCCTCCCCGGCTTCATCGACCTGCACGTGCATGGCGCGGCGGGAGCCGACATCATGGAAGGCGGCGATTCCGGCGCCATCGTGGCCCGCACCCATGCGCGCCATGGCACCACCTCCCTGCTCGGCACCACCATGACGGCCAAGGAAACCCACATCCGCCACGCGCTGCAGGGCCTGGCCGGCGTGATCGCCCAGCGGCCCGCGGGCGGCGCGCGCATGCTCGGCGTGCACCTGGAAGGACCGTTCCTGAACCTGAAGCGCCTCGGCGCCCAGCCGCCCGACGTGATGGTCGCATCGCTGGAGCTGGTCGAGAGCCTGGACGCCATCGCGAAGATCCGGGTGCTGACGATGGCTCCCGAAGTCGACGGCCACCTCGACCTGATCCCGCAGCTGGCGGCGCGCGGCATCCGCGTCCAGATCGGCCACAGCGCCGGCAGCTACGAGGATGGCGCGGCCGCGCTCAAGGCCGGCGCCACCGGCTTCACCCACCTGTTCAACGGCATGACCGGCTTTGCGCACCGCGAGCCGGGCATGGTCGGCGCCGCGCTCGCGCATGCCGAATACGCCGAAGTGATCCCCGACCTGCAGCACGTCAGCGAGGGCGCGCTGAAAGTCGCGCTGCGCGCCATTCCGCGCCTGTACGGCGTGACCGACGCCACCTCCGCCACCGGCATGCCGGACGGCGAATACGGCCTCGGTTCGCAGCGCGTATTCAAGTGTGCGGGCTGCGTGCGTCTCGCCAGCGGCTCGCTGGCCGGCAGCGTGCTGACCATGGACCAGGCGCTGCGCAATTTCGTCGGACTGGGCCTCGACCTGGCCGATGCCTCGCACCGCCTGTCGTACTACCCTGCCGACTACCTTGGCGAAACCGAACGCGGACGCATCGCGCCGGGCGCCTGGGCCGACATCGTGGTCCTCGACGAAGCCCTGCGGCCCGTCGCGGTCTACGTTGAAGGCGAAGCGATCGATCCACATTAAAACCACATCAGGAGACAAGATGACCGCATCATCCCCCGACCGCGCCATGCGCTTCATGTTGTTCATCGCCGGTATGGGAGGACTGCTGTACGGGATCGACGTCGGCATCATCGCCGGCGCCCTGCCTTACCTCGAGTCGACGGCCTCGGTGGCATGGAAGCTGAGCACACAGCAGCTGTCCTATATCGTGGCGGCGGTGCTGCTGGGCTCCGTGCTGTCCTCGCTGTTCGCCGGGGTGCTGGCCGACGCCATCGGCCGCCGCGCGGCGATGGTGCTGTCGGGCGCGCTGTTCGCGATCAGCATTCCGGTGATCGCGCTGGCTGATGGCTACACCCCGCTGCTGCTGGGCCGCCTGCTGCAGGGCATCAGCGGCGGCCTGATCGGCGTCGTGGTGCCGCTCTACCTCGCCGAATCGCTGCCGGCCGCCCAACGCGGGCGCGGCACCGCCCTGTTCCAGCTGATGCTGACCATCGGCCTGGTCGGCGCGGCCATCATCGGACTCACCCAGGCGCGCCAGGTCGAAACCGCGACCCAGGCCGCCGCCGCGCTGGAGCAGGCCGCCCGCGCCGCCGCGGTATTCGCCGCCCAGGACCACGCCTGGCGCACCATCTTCTGGATCTGCCTCGCGCCCGGCCTCGTGTTCACGCTCGGCAGCATGGCGCTGAAGGAATCGCCGCGCTGGCTCGCGCTGCGCCACGAAGGCAAATCGCCGGAAGCGAAGTCGATCAAGATCGCCCACGATTCGCTGGCGAGCCGCCGCTACGTGCTGCCCTTCCTGCTGGCCTGCCTGGTGCTGGCCCTGAACCAGGCCACCGGCATCAATTCGATCCTGGCCTACGTCGTCACCATCCTCAACCAGGCCGGCCTGCCCGGCGCGACCGCCAACTCGGGCGACGTGCTGCTCAAGGTGCTGAACGCGGCGATGACCGTGGTCGCCGTCGCGCTGGTCGACCGCAAGGGCCGCAAGTTCCTGCTCATGCTCGGCACCGGCAGCGTGGTGGTGGCCCTGCTGGCGGCCGGCCTGCTGTTCGTGCAGGCCGAATCCGGCCAGCGCGACGTGCGCGCGGCGATCCAGGCCCAGGTGCAGGACGGGCGCCTGTCGCTGCGGCTCGACCAGCAGCAGCTGGCCAGGCTCGGCGCCAGCGGCGGCGCGGCGCAGCAGCTGACCGTGGCCTATGCCTACGGCCCGTTCACCAACGTGCAGTCGCGCCGCAGCGACGACCCGATCCAGGCGCCGATGACGCTGAATCGCGACGACACCGTCGAACAGGACAGCGTTATCGGCGCCACCCTGCGCAAATGGCACCTGAACCCGTTCGCCGACCCGGCCGCCGGCAAGGCCGCGCCGCTGCGCATCGAGCGCGCCTGGATCGGCGGCGTGCCGTCCGAGACCCACGGCTGGCAGGTCGCGCTGGCGATCTGCGTGTTCGTCGCCGGCTACGCGGTCGGTCCGGGCGTGTGCGTCTGGCTGGCCCTGTCGGAGCTGATGCCGACCCGGATCCGCTCCAACGGCATGAGCATCGCCCTGCTGATCAACCAGTTCGTCTCGACCACCATCGCCGCCGTGTTCCTGCCCACGGTCGGCTACTATGGCTACTCGACCATGTTCTTCTTCTTCGCCGGCAGCACGGTGCTGTACTTCCTGACGGCCGCTTTCCTGCTCCCGGAAACCAAGGGCAAGACGCTGGAGGAGATCGAACAGCACTTCGTCGGCGCCAGCTCGCAGGGGCAGCCTGGCTGAGCGCTTCCCCGCCCTTCCCCGACAACGCCCGGTGCACTCCACCGGGCGTTTTTCTTTTTGGCCCATCAATACGCTTGTGTATCCGTGGATCATCGTGCAATAATACGAATGAGAATAATTCGCATTTAAGAACAAGGGATCACACATGAAGAAAACCCACCTGGCCGTGCTGGCGGCGATCGCGGTACAACAGATGTCGGGCGCAATGGCGGCGCCGTCGCCGGATGACGAGGCCCCGCTGACCGTGGTCACCGTCAATGGCGCCCGCAGCGGCAACGCCGGCTACAACCCCGACTCCGCGACCAGCGCCACCAAGATCGACGCGCCGCTGCGCGACATCCCGCAAACCGTCAACGTGATTCCCCTGGAGCTGCTGCGCGACCAGGGCGCCCTGTCGATGGAAGCGGCGCTGAAGTCGGTGCCGGGCGTCGGCCTGTCGAACGGCGACGGCCAGCGCGACCAGGTCACCTTGCGCGGCTTCACGGCGATCGCCGACCAGTTCATCGACGGCCTGCGCGACGACGCGCTCTACTTCCGCGACCTGTCCAATATCGAGCGCATCGAAGTGCTCAAGGGACCGGCTTCGGTGCTGTACGGGCGTGGCTCCTCGGGTGGCCTGGTCAACCGCATCAGCAAGAAGCCTGGCATCGACAAATCGGAACTGACGCTGCAGCTGGGCAGCCACAAGCAGCGCCGCGCCGAAGCCGACCTGGCGCGCGACGACAGCGAGCATGGCATCGCCTTCCGCGTCACCGGCGCAGTGGAACGCGCCGACGGCTACCGCAGCCAGCAATTCCTCGACCGCCAGGCCTTTGCGCCGTCGGTGCAGTTCAAGCTGGGCGCCGCCACCACCCTGCTGCTGCAGGCCGAACACCTGTCCGACCGCCGCGTCACCGACTTCGGCATCCCGTCCTACCATGGCCGCCCGGTCGACGTGCCCGCCTCCACCTACTACGGCGCGGCCAACGCGCGCGACGCCGACTACTCGCAGGCCGACATGACGGCGCTCGGCTTCACGCTGCAGCACCGCTTCAGCGACAAGCTCTCGCTGCGCAACGCCTTCCGCCACTACGACTACACGCTCGACCGCAACAACACCCTGGTCGGTTCGGTGAACGAAGCGGCGCGGACGGCGTCGCTGAACCACACCAATCTGAAGCGCAAGGAAGACGGCTACTTCAACCAGACCGAACTCACGCAAAAGGCCTGGCTGGGCGGCACCATGCACCAGATCCTGTACGGCGTCGAAATCGGCAAGCAGGACAAGGACCAGGTCAACCGCACCCAGAACAACGTCGCGACGGTCGGCCTGTTCAACCCGGTGCTGCCGGTGCTGTCCAAAGTCGTGACCGCGGCGCCCTCGACCGACAACCTGGGCATCATGAAAACGGAAAGCGTGTACGTGCAGGACCTGGTCGCGCTGTCCGACGAGTGGAAGGCGCTGGCCGGCGTGCGCTACGACCGCTTCGAGCAGCGCACCGAGGAGCGCCGCCCGGGCCAGCCCAACCTGGCGCGCACCGATACCGGCGCCAGCCCGCGCGTCGGCCTGGTCTACCAGCCGACCCAGGAGCAGTCCTGGTACGCCTCGTTCAGCAAATCGTTCCAGCCGTCCGGCGAAGCCTTCCCGCTCGCCACCAGCAATGCCCAGATCGCGCCGGAGAAGACCACCAACGAGGAAGTCGGCGGCAAATTCGACCTGTTCGGCGGCGCGGTGACGGCCACCGGCTCGCTGTTCCGCCTGGAGCGCACCAATATCAAAGCCACCGATCCCACCACCAACCAGTTGGTCCCGATCGGCGTGCAGCGCACCGACGGCCTTGAACTGACCCTGGCGGGCGACCTCGCGCACGGCTGGCGCGTGTGGGGCGGCTACTCCTTCCTCAACGCGCGCATCACCTCGTCGCCGGCGCTGGACAACAGCGACAATGTGATCAAGGGCGTCCCGATCCAGGGCAAGCGCGCGACCATCACGCCGCGCCACTCGGCCAACCTGTGGGTCACCAAGTCGCTGGGACATGGCCTGCGCGCTGGCGCCGGCGCGAACTACGTGAGCGACCGTTTCGCCAACCCGGGCAACACCGTGCTGCTGCCGGCCTACACCACCGTGGACGCGATGCTGTCGTACGCGATCGCGCGCGCCGAGTTCCAGCTGAACGTGACGAACCTGTTCGACCGCCGCTACATCGCGTCTGGCCACGGCAGCTCGCCCAACCTGAACACGCCGGGCGCACCGCGCGCAATCCAGCTGAGCGCACGCTACGACTTCTGACGATGCAGATGCACCCTCCGCCAATCGCCGCGGCCATCCATCCGCAGCGGCGCCGCAGCCGGCGCGCCGTGTTCCTGACCTGGCTGCGCAGGATCCACCTGTACGTCGGCCTGTGGGGCGCCGTGCTCGGCCTGCTGTTCGGCGCGACCGGCATCATGATGAACCACCGCGCGGTTCTCAAGCTTCCGGTCGAGAAGGCGGTGCAGCACACGGTGCAGCTGCCGCTGCCGCAGCGCGCGTTTGCGGCGCCAGCCGAGCTGCAGGCCTGGCTGCAGGGCGAATTGAAGTTCGCGCCGGTGGCGCCCGCCGTCACCAAGGTGCAGCGCGCGGGACCGGTGAGCTGGGACGGCCGCGAGGTCTGGCAGCCGGAACGCTGGACCATCAACCTGAATCGACCGCAAGGCGCGGTCAATGCCGAATACTTCGTCGGCAACCGCTTCGTCAAACTCGACCTGGTCGAGGCGACGCCGGTCGGCGCCATGATCCGGCTGCACCAGTCGGTCGGCGTGAACGCCTTCTGGGTGCTGTTCGCCGACACCGTCGCGGGCAGCCTGATCCTGCTGTCGATTACCGGCCTGCTGCTGTGGACCCAGCTGCATACGGTGCGCACGGCCGCGGTGCTGACCGCCGTTGGCGCCCTGCTGTACGCCTTGTGCTTCTTCTGGTCGGCTTGAACCGAAGCCGGCGCGGAATGATGTGGTGCCCCCGCGTGGAGAAGCAGATGTAGCGAGACGAAAAGCCGGCCAGGAGACCGGCTTGTCATGCGGTGAGCCACCAGATTCAGAAGTTGTTGCGACGACGGCGTGCCAGGGCGCCCAGCACGGCCAGGCCACCGAACAACATGGCATAGGTGTGTGGCTCAGGCACCGCGGGAAGGGTCATCGACAGCAGGCTCCCGATCTTGCTCGTGTTATCGCCAACGAAGAAGTTGACTTTGAGGTCAGGCGACGTGAAGTTCGTGTTGGCGCCGGTAAAGGCGTACTGGAAAATCATCTTGTCGGTCAGCACGACATGCGTCCCGTAGTAACAGACGCTTTGCTTCGAATGGGCGCCGCCTTCGCAACCGTTGGCATTCAGCTCATGCGGCGACAGTGTCCATCCGATCGCGGCGCCCGGTGCCGCCGTCAGGCTGACCGCGTCGAAGTTGCCGATGTCCTTGATTTGGAGAGCGCCAATCGTGGTCGCGGTTACCCAGTCCCCTGTGGGATGCACCGCATCGATTTCGATCGTCAGGATATTGCCGGAAACGCTGGAGGTGAAAGTTACTCCTTGGAAGGTCAGCGTCCCTGCGCCGGCCGAGGTGGCTAAACCTGCGCTCAGCAGGGCCGTGACGGTGAGTCTGCCTGGAAGTTTCACAGTCCGCTCCTTATTGATGAGCGCCGCGACGTCGCGTCGTGCGAACGTCCCGGTGACGGTGACATTGCTGTGTCCGCCTGATAAGGCTAGGCTCGCTGGACAGCTACTTCGGTTAAATAGCGCACACAGTGACCCAGCACTGTGTAAATAAAGGTAAAAACTACTCAGCAATTTGTCGGATGAGTCCTACAGGAAAGCAGAGAGATCAAGAAATGAAAATGCCGCCCCGAAACAGCTGTGTGTGGGGGCGGCATTTTTGTTAAAGACGGTCGATCAGGTCACCGGGGCCGGGTTAAACAGCGCCAAGGCGTTGTACAGTTTCCATTGCTCCGCCCAGGTCTGCTTGCGCCCGCTGGCCACGTCGAGGATGAACTTGAACAGTTCCCAGCCGACATCGGCGATGGTCGATTCACCGGTCGCGATGGTGCCGGCGTTGATGTCCATCAGGTCGTGCCAGCGGCGCGCCAGGTCGTCGCGGGTCGCGACCTTGACGACGGGCACCGCGGCCAGGCCATAGGGGGTGCCGCGGCCAGTGGTGAACACGTGCACGTTCATGCCGGCGGCCAATTGCAGCGTGCCACAGATGAAATCGCTGGCCGGCGTGGCGGCGTAGATCAGGCCCTTCTTGGCCAGCTTCTCGCCCGGCGACAGCACGCCAGAGATCGGGCTCGCGCCGGACTTGATGATCGAGCCCATCGCTTTTTCGGTGATGTTGGCCAGGCCGCCCTTCTTGTTGCCGGGCGTGGTGTTGGCGCTGCGGTCGACGCCGCCGCGCTTGAGGTATTCGTCGTACCAGGCCATCTCGCGGATCATGGCCTGCGCCACTTCCTCGTCGGCGGCGCGCGAGACCAGCTGGTCGATGCCGTCGCGCACTTCGGTGACTTCCGAGAACATCACGGCGCCGCCGGCACGCACGATCAGGTCGCTGGCAAAGCCCACGGCCGGGTTGGCGGTCACGCCCGAGAAGGCGTCGCTGCCGCCGCACTGCACGCCGACCACCAGGTCTGACGCCGGGCAGGTCTCGCGCTGGCGCTTGTTCAGCTCAATGAGGTGCTTCTCGGCGGTGCGCATGATCGAGTCGATCATCGAGCCGAAGCCGACGTGGGCGCTGTCCTGCAGGCACACCAGGTCCGGGCCTTCCGCGCCCTTGATCTGGATGCTGCCCTGCGGGAACAGGCGCTGCGGCTGCAGTTTCTCGCAGCCCAGGCTGACCACCATCGCGCGGCCGCCGAAGTTCGGGTTCCTGGCGATATTACGCAGCGTGCGGATCGGGATCTCGGCGCCCGGCGCTTCGATCGCCACGCCGCAGCCATATATATGTTCGAGCGCCACCACGCCATCGACGTTCGGGTACTTCGGCAGCAATTCTTCCTTGATGCGCTTGACCGCGAAGTCGACCACGCCCGACACGCACTGCACCGTGGTGCTGATCGCCAGCAGGTTGCGGGTGCCGACCGAGCCGTCCGGGTTGCGGAAGCCTTCGAAGGTGTAGCCCTCCAGCGGCGGCAACGCGGCCGGCGGGTTAGGCTTGGGCAGGTTGTCGAGCGAACGGGCCGGCGGCAGGCCCAGCATCGATTCCTCGATCCAGTCGCCGCGCGCGATGTCGTCCAGCGCCTGGCCGATGCTCACGTTGTAGCGCAGCACTTGCGCGCCCTTCGGAATGTCGCTCAGCGCGACCTTGTGGCCCTGGGGCACGGCGCGCTTGAGCACCAGCCCGTCCGGGAATACGGTTCCGGCCGGCAGGCCGTTGTCATTGACCACGATCGCGACGTTGTCGTGGTCATTCATGCGGATGTAGCGTGGCACCGCTGCCTGTTGCTGAGTCATGTTTTTCCTTGCGCGCTTGCTAGTTGTACGACATCTTATAACAGTTTTTCAGTATACTCGAAACTTCGCCCGCTGTCGCATGAGGTTGTACGACAACGACGTCCACGGGGTTATAATGACAGCTTATCTATTGTTGCAGGACCTTCCGCCCATGAGTTCGACCAGCACCGCCCTCGCCGCCCGCAAGAAGCCGCGCAACCTGGCCCAGGGCCTGGTCGAGGCGATCGGACGCCGCATCCGCGAGGACCAGCTCAAGCCGGGCGACAAGCTGCCGACCGAATCGGCCATCATGGAGCAATTCGGAGTCAGCCGCACGGTGGTGCGCGAAGCGATCTCCCAGCTGCAGGCCGGGGGCATGGTCGAAACCCGACACGGCATCGGCACCTTCGTGCTGGAACGCCCGCCCCAGGGCGCCCTGGGCATCGGCGCCGACAGCATCATCACGGTGCGCGACGTGCTCGCCATCCTCGAGCTGCGCATCAGCATGGAGACTGAGGCCGCCTGGCTCGCCGCCCAGCGCCGCTCCGAAGACCAGGTCGCGCAGATGGGCGAGGCGCTGGGCGAAATGCAGCGCGCGCTGGCCCAGGGCCGCACCTCGGTCGAAGCCGACGTCCGCTTCCATCAGCTGATCGCCCAGTCCACCGGCAACCCCTATTTTGTCGACCTGCTGGGCCAGCTCGGCAACGCCATCATCCCGCGCGCCCGGGTCAACACGCCCGGCCTCGACCAGGGCACCCCGTCCGACTACCTGGAACGGGTCAACCGCGAGCACGAAGACATCTATAAAGCCGTGCTGCGGCGCGACCCGGAAGCGGCCCGCGCCGCCATGCGCACCCACCTGTCCAACAGCCGCGAACGCCTGCGCGAAGCCCAGCAGAAACTGGAATCGCACGGCGAATAAACCACAGGCGAGATTTTTCTTGCCTATTCGCGCGGACGGTTGTACGATGACCGACAACTTACCTCGAACTCACTCACCTGGAGCCCTCGCATGCAACCGCAAGACCTGAAACAGATCCTGTCCTCTGGCCTGCTGTCCTTCCCGATCACCGACTTTGACGCCCAAGGCGACTTCCGCCGCGACACCTACATCGAGCGCCTGGAATGGCTGGCTCCGTACGGCGCCAGCGCCCTGTTCGCCGCCGGCGGCACCGGTGAATTCTTCTCGCTGACTCACGGCGAATACTCCGACATCATCAAGACCGCGGTCGACACCTGCCGCGGCAAGGTACCGATCCTGGCCGGCGCCGGCGGCCCGACCCGCAGCGCGATCGCCTTCGCACAAGAAGCCGAGCGCCTCGGGGCCCACGGCATCCTGCTGCTGCCGCACTACCTGACCGAAGCCAGCCAGGACGGCCTGATCGCCCACGTGGAAGAAGTCTGCAAATCGGTCAAGTTCGGCGTGGTCGTGTACAACCGCGGCGCCTGCCGCCTGACCGCCGACTCGCTGGCGATCCTGGCCGACCGTTGCCCGAACCTGATCGGCTTCAAGGACGGCATCGGCGACATCGAACTGATGGTCTCGATCTGGCGCAAGATGGGCGACCGTTTCAGCTACCTCGGCGGCCTGCCGACCGCGGAAGTCTACGCTGCCGCGTACAAGGCGCTCGGCGTGCCTGTATACTCGTCGGCGGTGTTCAACTTCATGCCGCAGATGGCGATGGACTTCTACCACGCGATCGCAGCTGACGACCACGCCACCACCAACCGCCTCATCGACCAGTTCTTCCTGCCGTACCTGAAGATCCGCAACCGCAAGGCAGGTTACGCAGTCAGCATCGTCAAGGCCGGCGCCAAGCTGGTCGGCCATGACGCCGGTCCGGTGCGCGCACCGCTGACCGACCTGACCGAGGAAGAATGCGACATGCTGCACAAACTGATCCTCGCACAGAGCAAGTAACAGGAGTTCAAATGAACGTAAGCATCAACGGAGAAATGATCATCGGCCAGCGCGCCGTGCGCGGCAGCGCCGGCAGCGTGCGCGCCTTCGATCCGGCCAAGGCGGCCGAGATCGAACCCGCGTTCGGCCTGGCCACCGAAGCCGACGTGCTGCAGGCCTGCACCCTGGCCGAGCAAGCCTTCGACGCCTACCGTGCCACCAGCCTCGAACAGCGCGCGCGCTTTCTCGAAACCATCGGCGAAAACATCCTGGCCCTGGGCCCGGCCCTGATCGAGCGCGCCTGCGCCGAATCCGGCCTGCCGCAGGCCCGCCTGGAAGGCGAGCGCATGCGCACCGTTAACCAGCTGCGCCTGTTCGCCAAGGTAGTCCGCGACGGCCTGTGGCTGCAAGCGACGCTGGACTCGGCCCTGCCCGAGCGCACCCCGCCGCGCGCCGACCTGCGCCTGCGCAAGATCCCGCTGGGCCCGGTCGCCGTGTTCGGCGCCAGTAACTTCCCGCTGGCCTTCTCGGTCGCCGGCGGCGACACCGCGTCGGCGCTGGCTGCCGGCTGCCCGGTCGTGGTCAAGGCCCACGGCGCCCACCTCGGCACCGCCGAGCTGGTCGGCAAGGCCGTGCAGGCCGCGGTCGCAGCCTGCGGCCTGCCGGAAGGCGTGTTCTCGATGATCATCGGCGAAGGCCGCCTGGTCGGCCAGAAGCTGGTCGGCCACCCGGCCATCAAGGCGGTCGGCTTCACCGGCTCGCGCCAGGGCGGCGTCGCCCTGATGCACACGGCTGCCGCACGCAAGGAACCGATCCCGGTCTACGCCGAAATGAGCAGCATTAACCCGGTCTTCATGCTGCCGGGCGCGCTGGCGGGCAACGCCGCCAAGCTGGCGCAGGGCTTCGTCGATTCGCTGACCCTGGGCGTCGGCCAGTTCTGCACCAACCCGGGCCTGGTCCTCGCGCTGGAAGGCGCCGACCTGGACGCGTTCCGCGCCGCCGCCGCCGCCGCGCTGCAGCCCAAGGGCGCCGGCACCATGCTGACCGCCGGCATTCACAAGGCCTACCGTGATGGCGTGGCGCGCCGCGCCGGCATCGACGGCGTCACCGAAGTCGCCGTCGGCAGCGCCGAAGGCACCGGCTGCGCCGCGCAGGCCGCCCTGTACGAGTGCAGCGCCGCCACCTTCCTGGCCGATCCGGCCCTGGAAGACGAAGTGTTCGGCCCGAGCTCGCTGATCATCCGCTGCCGCGACATCGCCGAAATGAAGGCGGTGGCCGATCACCTGGAAGGCCAGCTGACCGCGACCGTGCACGCCGTCGCCGCCGACGCCGACCTGGCCGCCAAGCTGCTGCCGACGCTGGAACGCAAGGCCGGCCGCATCCTGTTCAACGGCTACCCGACCGGCGTCGAAGTGTCGCACGCGATGGTCCACGGCGGCCCGTTCCCGGCCACCTCGGACAGCCGCACCACTTCGGTGGGCGCGACCGCGATCGAGCGCTTCCTGCGCCCGGTCTGCTACCAGGACGTGCCGCAGGACCTGCTGCCCGAAGCGCTGCGCGACGCTAACCCGCTGGGGATCGCGCGCATCGTCAACGGCGAGCTCCAGGCCGGCTAAGCCGCGGTGATACGGGGCCGGAGGAGACGCCGGCCCCGCATCGCCTTTCGTCAGTTTCAACAACCTACATACACACTGACCATGAACCGCACCGCCATTGGCAATTACAGGTGGACCATCTGTGCCCTGCTGTTCTTCGCAACCACCGTCAACTACCTCGACCGCCAGGTCCTGAGCCTGCTGGCCCCGTCCCTGTCGCGCGAGTTCGGCTGGACCAACAGCGACTACGCGGACATCGCGGGCGCATTCCAGTTCGTGTATGCGGTGGCGCTGCTGTTCGCCGGACGCGTGGTGGACTGGCTCGGCACCAAGCGTGCCTACACCATCGCCATCGTGGTCTGGTCGCTGGGCGCGATCGCGCACTCGTTCGCGATCCCGCTGGGCCAGGCCTTCAACAGCCTGACCGGTGTGCTCGGCTTCGCCGCCGTTCCCGCATCGATCGCCGGCTTCATCATCGCGCGCGCCATCCTGGCGATCGGCGAGGCGGGCAACTTCCCGGCCGCGCTGCGCGCCACCGCCGAATACTTCCCGAAGTCCGAGCGCTCGTTCGCGACCGGTATCTTCAATTCCGGCGCCAATATCGGCGCCATCCTCGCCCCGCTGTCGGTGCCGCTGATCGCTTCCGTGTGGGGCTGGGAAGCCGCGTTCACCTGGATCGGCGCGATCGGCTTCCTGTGGGTAGTGGTGTGGTGGCTGTTCTTCGAAGAGCCTTCGCGCCAGAGCCGCCTGTCCAAGGCCGAACTGGACTACATCCTGTCCGACTCCGGCGCCGAGCCTGACAGCGCCGTCCCGGCGCGCAAAGGCAGCTGGCTGTCGCTGCTGCGCTACCGCCAGACCTGGGCCTTCGCGCTCGGTAAATTCCTCACCGACGGCATCTGGTGGTTCTTCCTGTTCTGGCTGCCCAAATACCTGTCGAGCTCCTACCACGTCGAAAGCACCGCGCTGGCGCTGCCGCTGGCGGTGGTGTACAGCATGACCATGGTCGGCAGTATCGGCGGCGGCTGGCTGCCGGCGCGCTTCATGCGCAAAGGCGACGCCCCGTTCAAGGCCCGCATGAAGGCGATGCTGTTTATTTCCTTCTTCCCGCTGGTGGTCCTGCTGGCGCAGCCGCTGGGCGCCTTCGGCTACTGGGTCCCGGTGATCCTGATCGGCATCGGCGCCTCGGCCCACCAGGCCTTCTCGGCCAACATCTTCACGATCCCGTCGGACCTGTTTCCGAAAAACTGCGTGGCCTCGGTGGTCGGCATCGGCGGCATGGCCGGCGGCATCGGCGGCGTGCTGGTGACCAAGCTGGGCGGCGCCCTGTTCGACTACTACGGCGCGCAAGGCCACCTCGAGACCGGCTATATGATCATGTTCGCCATCTGCGGC
Source organism: Massilia terrae (assembly GCF_024753145.1). Taxonomy (GTDB): domain Bacteria; phylum Pseudomonadota; class Gammaproteobacteria; order Burkholderiales; family Burkholderiaceae_D; genus Telluria; species Telluria terrae. Next base: position 1,563,810 of record NZ_JANUGU010000001.1, read on the forward strand.
CTGGCCTACCTGGCGGCGTGGAGCGTGATCAAGCTGCTGGTGCCGGCGAAAGCGGAAGTGCACCTGCAGCCGGAGCTGGCCAATGCTTGATGTCCAACACGTCGGCGGCGTCAGCTGCACGGTCGGCGAATCGCCGCTGTGGAATGCCGCCGACAATGCCTGGTACTGGTCCGACATCCCGGCGCGTCGCGTGTGGCGCCTGGATGGCTCCAGCGGCGCCCTGCGCCACTGGGACACGCCGGAGATGGTGGCCTGCCTGGCGCCGCGCGCCGGCGGCGGCTGGATCGCCGGCATGGAAACCGGCATCTTCAACCTTGAGTTGAAAATGGATGGAAGCGTGGCGGCGGAACGCCTTGCCGCACCGGCCTCGCTCGGCCCCGGCATGCGCTTCAACGACGGCCGCTGCGACCGCCAGGGACGCTTCTGGAGCGGCACCATGTTCATGGACATGGGCGCCGCGCGCGCCATCGGTGAGCTGTACCGCTACGACGCCGCGCACGGCCTCTCCGCGCCGCTCGTCTCGAAGCTCCTGACGCAGAACGGACTAGCGTGGTCGCCGGACGGCCGCACCATGTACCTGTCGGACTCGCACCCGAACAGCCGCACCGTGTGGGCCTTCGATTACGACATCGACAGCGGCACCCCGCACGATCAGCGCGTGTTCGCTGACATGCGCGGCTGGCAGGGCCGCCCGGACGGCGCCGCGGTCGACAGCGATGGCTGCTACTGGGTCGCCGGGAACGACGGCGCGGTGCTGCTGCGCTTTACGCCCGAAGGAAAACTGGATCGGGAGATCGCCCTGCCGGTGGCCAAGCCGTCCATGTGCAGCTTTGGCGGGCCGGGCCTGGAATGGCTGCTGGTGACGTCGATCCGCCCCGGCGATGCGCCGGCAGATTCACTCGCCGGGGGCGTGTTCCTGCTTCGCCCCGGCGTACGCGGCGTGCCTGAAACGCCGTTTGTCGGCTAGCCGCGCGCTGGCGGGCCGGAACAGAAAGAGGAAACACCGTAGTTTGTTTTTTGAGTTGAGCACTGATGACCAAACCGTTTAAACGCATTCTGTTCACCGGCGCCGCCGGCAACCTTGGCCGCCGCCTGCGCGACCACCTCCACCAGTTCGCCGACATCGTGCGCCTGAGCGACGCCGTCGATTTCGGCCCGGCCCGCGAGGGCGAGGAAATCGTGATCGCCGATCTCGCCAAGCGCGAGGACGTCTTCAAGATGTGCGAAGGCGTGGACGCCATCCTGCATTTCGGCGGCGTCTCGACCGAACAGCCGTTCGAGCCGATCATGAACGCCAACATCCTCGGCACCGTGAACCTGTACGAGGCCGTGCACAAGCTTGGCATCAAGCGCGTGGTGTTCGCCAGCTCCAACCACACCATCGGCATGTACCCGACCACCACCCAGCTCGACGCCTCGATGCCGGTGCGCGCGGACGGCTACTATGGCCTGTCGAAAGTCTGGGGCGAAGCCTTGTCGCGCTTCTACTGGGACCGTTTCGGCATCGAGACCGTGTGCCTGCGCATCGGCTACTGCTTCCCGGAGCCGACCACGCATCGCCAGGCCAACACCTGGCTGAGCCTCGACGACCTGGTCCAGCTGCTGCATCGCTCGCTGGTGGTGCCCTGCGTCGGCCACACCATCGCCTTCGGTGTGTCGGACAATCCGGGCCTGTGGTGGGACAACCGCCAGGCGCGCTTCCTCGGCTACGCGCCGAAGGACAGCTCGGCCCGGTTCCCGGAACCGCTGCAAGGCCCGGTCGATTACGCGAGCAACGAGGACATCACGCTCAAGCACCAGGGTGGCCAGTTCCTGATCAACGGGCCGAAGTACCCGGACTGACCGCGTTCACGGCAAGGCGATCCATAAAAAAGATAAGGGAGACAGTCTTGAACGAGAAAACAAGCTTGGCGGCGCTGCTGCGATCGGCCCTGCTGGCTGCGGGCTTCGGCCTATGCCTGGCGGCGCAGGCCGCGGCGCCGTTGCAGTTCTACACTTATGATCCGGCGACGCTGGCGCTGTCGAAGCAGAAGGTCGCGGCGCACGAAGGATCCGCTGTTCGCTGAAAAGGCGCGCCGGCTGCTGCAGCACTATCCGGGGCAGCTGTCGGCGTTGCTCTACCCCCTCCAGTAAATTCTCCCCAAAAAAACGTCGTCCCCGCGAAGGACCCATGCTGCACTTCGCGGATCGCGGCTAAATGTGCGGCCGCACAAGCCGCGTATGGCCCCCCTCCGCAAAGACGACATTGCTTGAGTATGCGGTGATACAAACAAGTTGTTGACTTTTCGCACCATTCCGCTAATCTTCTAAATCGTTACAGTAAATCGTTTTACTGGATCGTTACAGATAATCAGATGAGCGAACCAAAAATCCAGGACGTTGCCAGGCTGGCCGGCGTATCGCCCTCCAGCGTCTCCAACTTCCTCAACAACCGCATGCAGCAGATGCGGCCCGAGACCCAGCGCAAGATCCAGGACGCGATCGAGCAGCTCGGCTACCGGCCGAACAACGCCGCGCGCCAGCTCAAGACCGGCGTCGCCTCGATGGTCGGCCTGCTGGTGCCCTCGCTCGCCAACCAGTTCTTCGGCGCGCTGGCCTGCGCGGTGGAAGCCGCCGCGGCGCGCCACAACTGCCACGTGATGACCTTCAGTACCTTCCGCGACCCGGCGCGCGAACGCGCCGTGATGGCCGACCTGATGGCCTACGGCGTGAAGGGCATCATCACTGGCTCCGCCCTCAACGACACCGATCACCTGGTCGCGATGACGGCACGCTGCCCGGTGGTGGCCTTCGACATTCGCCGCACCGACGCCAGCCACGAACGCATCATCACGATCTCGATGGACAACGCAGCCGCAGCCGCGATGGCGGTCGAGCACCTCGCGGCGCTGGGCCACCGTTCGATCGCGCTGGTCACCCCGCCTCCGCACACGCTGAACCGCCAGGACCGCATCCGCGGCTTCGAGCAGGCCGTCGCGCGCGCCGGCATCACCGGCGAACTGGTGATCGTCGACGCCGCCGACGCCCCGGCCGATCCGCACGGCGACACCCAGCTGTTCGAGATGGGCTGCGCCGCCGCCGCCCGCATCCTGTCGGCGCCCGGCAAGCCCACCGCCGCGATCGCGATCAACGACATGATGGCGATCGGAATCGGCATCGGCCTGAAGCAGCTGGGCATGCGCATCCCGGACGACCTGTCGCTGACCGGCATCGACGACATCTTCTTCGCCGGCGCCCACGACCCGCCGCTGACCACCCTGCGCCAGCCGATCCAGGCGATGGCCGACGCCGCGGTCCAGCGCATCCTGGCCCCGGCCTCGGCCCCGCAGGACGAGCTGTTCGCGCCCGAACTGATCATCCGCGCGTCCACCGCGGCGCCACCCAAACCATAACCACTCACCAGAGAAGAAAGCGACAAAACATGGAATTAGCAGGAAAACGTGCCCTCGTGATGGGCGGAGCATCGGGCATCGGCAAGGCGACTTCGCTGGCGCTGGCAAAGGCTGGCGCGGACGTGGTGCTGACCTACTTCAGCAGCGCCGATGAGGCGCTGGAAGTGGTCACCCAGGTCCGCGCGATGGGCCGCAGCGCCCACGCCATCAAGGCCGACGTCACCGACGGCGCCATCGCCGAACGCGTGTACGCCGAAGCCGAAGGCGCGATCGGGGAGATCGACACCCTGTTCGCCAACATCGGTGGCCTGATCCAGCGCTGCCGCGTGGTCGACATGCCGCTCTCGCTGTGGAACGAGGCCATGAACCTCAACCTCACCAGTACCTTCCTGATCTGCCAGGCCGCGCTCAAGCGCATGGAAGCGCGCAAGAGCGGCGTGATCGTCACCATGTCCTCGCTGGCCGCCTTCGATGGCGGCGGCCCGGGGTCGGCGCACTACGCGTCCTCCAAGGCGGCCGTCGCGACCTTCACGCGCGCGCTGGCCAAGGAAGTCGGCCCGCTCGGCATCCGCGTCAACGGCGTCGCGCCGGGCCTGATCGCCACCCGCTTCCACGACACCTTCAACACCCCGGCCAACCGCCAGGCCATCGCCGAGCGCACCCCCGCGCGCCGCGAAGGCCAGCCTGAAGACGTGGCCGACGTGGTGGTGTTCCTGGCCTCCGCGCGCGCCGCCTTCCTGGCCGGCGAAATCATCCAGGTCAACGGTGGCCTCGGCCTTTACTGAGATTTGTCGGGAGAGCAGGATGACGCATACCTTCGGCAGGCGCCGCTTCCTCGGCGCCGCAGCCCTTAGCGGCCCGGTGCTGGCCACGCGCCAGGCGCTGGCGCAGGACGCGCGCGAGGCGCTGGGCACCATGATCGGCAAGGCGACCGGCGGTCCGCACCCGCTGGAGACCATCATGCAGGCGCACCCGGCGGCCATGCGCGCCGAGCTGCGGGGCGTACACCCGCGCGTGTTCTTCACCAATGACGGCCTGGAGCAACTGCGCCGGCGCGCCCGCGGCAGCCACCGCGAACTGTGGACCAGGGCACTTGGCCGCCTGGTCGCGCTACGCGAGGATCCGCCGCCGGCGCCGGCCCAGAAGCGCCGCGCGCAGAACACGGTCGCAATCGGAATCGTTGGCGCTGCCCTCGCCTACAAGGTCGAAGGCGATACGCGTTATCTCGAAGCGGCCAAGCGCTACATGGACGCCGCCGTGAGCTACCAGGTGTGGGGCTACACCTACAGCAAACCTGACGTCGACCTGGCCGCAGGCCACCTGCTGTACGGCCTGGGCTTCGCCTACGACCTGCTGTACGAAGTGCTGTCGGCCGAGGAGCGCGCCCGCTACCGCGACAAGCTGGTGCGCCAGGCGCGCATCCTGTTCGCGCACTTCAAGCCGGCGCCGGGCAAGTCCTACTCGTACAGCCAGAACCACTGTTTCATCCCGATCGCCGGCCTCGCCGTCGCATCGTACGCGCTGTGGGACGACACGCCGGAAGCGGCGCAGTGGTCGGCGCTGGCGCGCGCCATCTTCACCCGCGTGCTCGACGTCGCATCGCCGGACGGCTACTTCTACGAAGGCGTCGAATACTGGATCTTCTCGATGCCGTGGATTATCCACGCGCTCGACGCCTTCGCCCACGCGGCCGGCGACGACATGTACGACCAGCCCAGCCTGCGCAAGGCCCACCTCTACATCGCGCACTCGATCACGCCCAACGGCCAGGACGTGTTCGACTTCGGCGACGTGTTCGAAGGCCCGATCACCCGTTCGCGCGTCGGCGAGGAACCGGCGCGCACGCACCCGAACGGCAAGCTGCACTCCAACTACAACCTGCTCTACCGCCTGGCCGCGCGCTTCCGCAATCCCGAGGCGCAAGGCGTTGCGGCCTGGATGGCGTCGCTCGGCCACGCCTGCGAGGAAGACTACTGGAGCCTGCAGTGGTTCGACGCGGCCGTGCCGGCCAAGCCGATGGCGGCGATCGAGCCCTACCACCACTTCGACGACCTCGGCACCGTCTACTGGCGCAGCAACTGGACGCCGAAAGCGACCGCCTTCGCCTTCCGCGCCGGGCCGCCGGAAGGTCATCACGTCGCCCAGATCCTGTCGACGATGCCGGACTGGCACCTCGAAATGGGCCACTCGCACCCGGACGCCGGCAGCTTCATGCTGTACGGCGGCGGCAGCTACCTGACCGGCCCGATGGGCTACGCCGGCATCCCGAGCAGCAAATTGAGCAACACCGTGCTGATCGACGGCCAGGGCCAGGCCAACGAGGGCGGCGGCCACGACGCCTTCCGCGACTACCCCTACGCACGGCTGGACACGATCCGCATCACGAGCGCGAAACTGGGCCGCAACCAGGCCGAGATCGTGGCCGAGCTGGCGGGCGCCTATCGTCCGGAGCTGGGCGTGGAACGCCTGGAGCGCCGCTTCACCTTCGCGCACAATGGCTGGACCACCACCGACCGCATGCGCGCATCCAAACCCGTGGTCCTGACCGCGCAGCTGCACGGCGACACCGCGATCAGCCAGGTCTCGCAGCGCAGCTTCGTCATCGCCGGCAAGCCTTCTTCGCTCAAGGTCGAGGTCCAGACGCCGGGGGCGAAAGCGGTGATCGAACCGGGCGTCGTGATTGCGGCCGGGCCGCCGGGCCACGTCGACCAGGGCCCGCGCGAAGAACGCGGCATGGTGCTGCGCCTGTCGCTGCCGGCCAGCCAGGACGCAACGCTGGTCACCAGCATGCGTTTCTAGGGAGGGCACGATGCGCAATCCGGATGTCGTCACCATGGGCGAAGCGATGGCCCTGCTGATCGCCCGCCAGGCCGGGCCGCTGGCGGGCGTCGGGGAATTCCAGCGCGCCACCGCCGGCGCGGAGCTGAATGTCGCGGTCGGCCTGAGCCGGCTGGGCTACCGCGTCGCCTACGTCAGTCGCCTCGGCGACGACAGCCTGGGCCACGGCCTGCGCGCCTTCATGGCCGCCCAGGGCCTCGACCTTGGCTACGTCCGGACGGATCCATCCAATCCGACCGGCTTCATGTTCAAGGCGATGGCCGGCGATGGCGCGGATCCGGAGATCGAGTACTTCCGGCGCGGCTCGGCCGCCAGCCACATGACGCCATCCGACGGCCATGACGTGCCGGTAGCGGAGGCGCGCCTGCTGCACCTGACCGGCATCGCGCCGGCACTGTCGGCCGGCTGCCGCGAGCTCGCCTTCCAGCTCGCCGAACAGGCCCGCGCCGCCGGTCGCCTGGTCAGCTTCGATCCCAACCTGCGCCCGCGCCTGTGGCGCACGCAGGCCGACATGATCGACACCGTCAACGCGCTGGCCGGCCTGTCCGACGTTGTGATGCCCGGCCTGGCCGAAGGCCGGCTGCTGACCGGCTACGCTCACGCCGCCGACATCGCCGAGTTCTACCTGGCACGCGGTGCGCGCCAGGTGGTGGTCAAGCTGGGACCGCAGGGCGCCTATTTCGCCAACGCGCTGTCCAGTGGCGTGGCGCCGGGACATGTGGTGAGCGAAGTGATTGACACCGTGGGAGCCGGCGACGGCTTCGCGGTGGGCGTCATCAGCGCGCTGCTGGAAGGCCTGCCGCTGGATGGCGCGGCGGCGCGCGGCAATGCCATCGGGGCGCGCGTGCTGCAGTTCCGCGGCGACTGCGACGGCCTGCCCGACCGCAGGGAACTGGCGCGGATGCCGGGGGCGATACTCGGAGCGATGGCGAGCCTTCTACCTGGCGGCGAACGGCGGCCCACCATCCACTGACGCCGCCAACAATAAGAAAACATCTGGAGACAACGGCATGAAAACAATGAAGGGGCTGCGCTGGCTGGTCATCGCGCTGGTAGCCGCCGCCACGATCATCAACTACATCGACCGTTCGGCGCTGGCGGTCATGTGGCCGGCGATCGCGGACGAACTGGGTATGAGCAAGAGCGACTATGCCGATATCATCACCATCTTCCTGATCGGCTACGCGGTCGGGCAGTCACTGTTCGGCAAGCTGTTCGACGCGCTCGGCACCCGCATCGGCTTCCTGCTGTCGATTGTGGTGTGGTCGGCCGCCATCGGGTTGCATTTCGCCGCGCGCTCGGTGATGTCGTTCAGCCTGTTCCGCGCGCTGCTGGGCGTGGGCGAAGCCGGCAACTGGCCGGGCGCCACCAAGGCCATCGCCGAATGGTTCCCGGTGCGCGAGCGCGCGCTGGGGCAAGGAATCTTCGGCGCGGGCGCCTCGATGGGTTCGATCATCGCGCCGCCGCTGGTCGCTTTTCTCTACGCCTTCCTGGGCTGGAAGAACACCTTCATCATCATCGGCGCACTGGGCCTGGTGTGGATCCTGCCCTGGCTGATCGTCTACCGCGCCGGCCCGGACAGCCACCCGTGGATCGGCGCCGAGGAACGCGCCTACATCCTCGACGGCCAACGCCCTGCCGCTGCGGCCGCGCAGCCGGAATACGTGCCGACCACCCGCCAGCTGCTCGGCCACCGCCAGAGCTGGGGCGTGATCGCGGCGCGCTTCTTCATCGATCCGATCTGGTGGCTGTTCGTGGCCTGGCTGCCGCTGTACCTGAACGAGAAATTCCACTTCGACGTCAAGCAGATCGGCATCTTCGCCTGGGTGCCCTACGTCGGCGCCGGCATCGGCGCGGTGCTCGGCGGCTGGCTGTGCGGCCGCCTGCTGCAGCGCGGATGGACTGTCAACAAGGCGCGCAAGACGGTCATTGGCATGGGCCTGGTGGTGATGTTTGCCGCCGCCCTGTTCAGCGCCGCCGCCGACACGCCGCTGCTGGCGGTCCTGTCGATCGGCGCGCTGCTGTTCGGCTTCCAGGCCGCGATCAGCAATATCCAGACGCTGCCGAGCGACTTCTTCTCCGGGAAGACGGTCGGCACGCTGGCAGGCTTCAGCGGCACCTCGGCGGTGCTGGGCACGATCGTGTGCATGCAGCTGGTGCCGGTGCTGACCGCCGGCGGCAACTACACGCCGTTCTTCATCCTGGCCGCGCTACTGGTGCCGCTGGTCTTCGTCTCGCTTTGGCTGGGCGGCCCCGCCACCCTGGTCAAGCCGCACGACGCGGCCGCCGCGCACACCCCACAACAGACCAACATCAAGGAGTTTCAATGAACCTGCTTCCGCGATCCTGCGGCCTGTCCCTGCTGTGCGCGGGCCTGCTGGCAGCGTCCGGCCACGCGCTGGCCGACGGCTTCACCCCACAGAAAACGCTGGAAAGCGTCTTTGAACTGGAAGGCAATGCGCCCTGGTCCTCGCCGTACGACGGCAGCCTCACCTTCAGCGCCCTCGGCTCGAAGTTCGCCACCGCCAATGGCCACGGCTACCGCAATGAGCTCAAGATCGGCAAGAACAACCGCCGACCGATCGAACAGACCCACGAACACTTCGCGGCCACCATCACGCCGACGCTGTCGAACGGTGCGAAGACCATCGTCGCGCAGTACCACGTCGACGGCCTGGAGACCATCCTCAAGGTCTACGTGCAGGACACCGAAGACCGCGGCCTCCTCGACGGCAAGGACAATAACGGCGTGTTCGACATCGTGGTGAAGATCCTCGGCACCGACGGCGTAGACGCTCCGACCGCGCTCGGCACGATCCGCTCCGGCGAAAGCTTCGACCTCGACATCCGCTTCGACAATGGCGTGGCCACCGCGAGCGCGAAGACCGCCGCCAACGGCAGCATCCGCACCGCGGCCACCCGCATCAAGGGCGACAAGCGAAACATCTACTTCAAGTTCGGCGACTACCTGCAGGCGCTTGACCCGGCCACCAATGGCTTCACCTCAAGCCCGGCCAAGTGGGACGAGTACTACCGCCTGCACCACGTCAACAGCGACAGCATCCGCTTTACCCGCACCATCTTCGAACGCGAGTGAGGTTCGAAGGTGAGCAGATTTTTTTGGTTACGATGTTAAACGTTTTCCAAGAAAGACCGGACGCCGGACAATAACAAGGGATCAGGCCCGGCGGCCAAGTTTTCAATAACAAAGATAGGAGACAGCGTCTTGAACAACCGTACTAACACCCAGTGGCATGCCCCGCTTCCGATCGCCTCGGCGGTCGCCATGGCCGTGCTGGCGATGAGCGTCCCGGCCTTCGCGCAGGAGGCGCCGTCGGCGCCGATGGCCAAGGTCGAGATCACCGGATCGAGCATCAAGCGCGCGGCGGCCGACCAGCCGCTGCCGATCACCGTCACCAAGGCTGATGACTGGATCGCGCAAGGCGCGGTGACCGTCGCCGACATCCTGATGTCGATGTCGACCGCCGCCGACTACGAGCCGAACACCACCTCCGGTAACGGCAACAGCGCCAATATGCGCGGCATCGGCGCGGCGCGCACCCTGGTCCTGTTGGACGGCAAGCGCCTGAGCGACAGCTCGATCGACCCGAACACCATCCCGACAAGCGCCCTCGACCGCACCGAAGTGCTGCGCGACGGCGCCTCGTCGATCTACGGCTCCGACGCGATCGGCGGCGTGATCAACTTCGTCACCAAGAAGGCCTACAACGGCGCCTCGATCACCGCCAAGGGCACGGTACCCAAACGCAAAGGCGGCGGCGAGAACGAAGGCTTGAGCTTCATCGTCGGCAAGGGCGACCTGGCCAAGGATGGTTGGAACGTCTACCTCACCGGCGACCTGAACAACCAGCTGCCGCTATCCCAGACCAGCCGCCCGAACATCACCAATTCCGACCGCCTGATGAGCGCCGGCTTCGAAGGCCCGCACCTGAGCAAGGGCACCAACGCCGTGCCGGCCAACGTCACCCTGGCCAACGGCTCGACCAAGGTCGGCAGCGTCACCATCACCGGCAACCCGTACTACAGCACCGGGTGCCTCGCGCCATTCTCCGTCCAGGGCACCAGCAATACCTGCGCCTCGACCTATACCGCGAACTCGCTGACGCTGACCACCGCGAAGAAACAGGGCTCGCTGTTCCTCAAGGGCTCGAAGATGCTGGGCGAGGACAACAAACTGACCGCGACCCTGCTGTATTCCTCGATCTACACCCGCCCGGTGAAGAACCCGACCTTCGGCATCAACGCCTCGGTCACCAACTTCCCGGCGCTGACGATCACGCCGACCAGCCCCTTCTACCCCGGCAAGGGCATCACGCCGGCCATGAACGGCATCACCAACCAGACCCTGACGCTGGCCTGGTCGCTGATCGGCGATCTGGGCCCGACGGTGCTGAACTACCAGAAGTCCGCGTCGCGCATCACCGTCGAGGACGAAGGCCACCTCGGCGCCTGGGACTACAAGGTCGGCGTATTCAATGCGGTGTACGCGACCGAGACCACCTTCCGTTCGGGCTTCGTCAACAGCTTCAAGCTGCTCGATGGCGTCGCCAACGGCAAGCTCAATCCCTTCGGCCTGCAGGACCAGACCGGCAAGGACTACCTGAAAAGCATCTCGACCGATGGCGAGACCGCCAACAAGGGCCTGACCCGCCTCTCCGGTGCGCACCTGACCGTGAACCGCGACCTGATGCAGCTGTCCGGCGGCACCCTGGCCTTCGCGGCCGGCGCCAGCATGTACCACGACTACGGCCGCACCTTCATTCCGCCGAGCGTCGCGCTGTCGGGCGGCCAGACCGGCACCACCGCCGCCATCGACGTCGCCGCCTCGCGCAACGTCAGCTCGGTGTACGCCGAACTGGATGCGCCGCTGACCAAGTCGCTCGACGTCGACCTGGCGGTGCGCACCGACCGCTACAGCGATTTCGGCAGCACCACCAATCCGAAGGTCAGCTTCCGCTACAAACCCACCGACTGGCTGGCCTTCCGCGGCGCGGTCGGCACGGGCTTCCGCGCCCCGACCCTGAACGAGCGCTATTTCGGCGCCGTCAACGGCCCGACCGGCGTGACCAGCTCGACCTACAACGACCCGGTGCTGTGCCCGGGCGGCAAAGTCGGCGGCAACACCGGCGGTACCGCCCTCCCCGGCTACACGCCGACCACCGTGTGCGCGGCCAAGCTGCCGATCAACACCGGCGCCAATCCGTCGGTCGGTCCGGAGAAGTCGGAAACCATCAACTTCGGCATCGTGCTGACCCCGACCAACTCGCTGCTGGTCTCGCTCGACTACTGGAACGTGCGCATGAAGGACGCGATCGGCCAGCTGGCGCAGGCGACCCTGTTCCAGCCACAGTACGCCAACCTGTTCATCCGCGATCCGAAGACCAATATGCTGGTCTACATCGACGACCGCCTGAACAATATGGGCGGCCAGCGCACCGACGGCATCGACGTCACCGCCACCTACACCTTCCCGCGCACGCGCTACGGCCGCTTCGGCGTGCAGCTGGACGGCACCTACGTCCACAGCTTCAAGACCCAGCTGACCAACGACAGCGACTGGATCGACAGCGTGAACAAGTTCGGCCCGCTCGACGCCAACGTCTTCACCTACCGCTGGCGCTACACGATGTCGGAGAAATGGCAGAGCGCCGGCGGCGACTGGACCTCGACGCTGACCGAGACCTATCGCCAGAGCTTCGAGGACCTGAATGCGTCGTCGCTGTTCTACCACCGCATCGACCCGTACCTGCTGGTGAACTGGTCGCTGTCGTACAGCGGCTTCAAGAACTGGACGCTCATGGGCGGCATCAACAACTTGTTCGACCGCGACCCGCCGGCCGCGAACTACCGCAACGAGGGCTACCTCAGCGGCCAGGCCAGCCCGGTCGGCCGCGCCTTCAACCTGCGCGCGACGTACAAGTTCTGATGGCCCGCGCCGGAAGTCGTCCGGCTTAGCCCGGCGGGACAAGTTCCTCCACACGCCCGGTCACGCACCCTGCACGGTTGCCTGGCCGGGCGTTTCCATGAGCAGCGGGCTCCTCGCCCTGCGGCTCTCGATCACCGTGATTCGCCACCTCACCCGACTGATCCGGCTCAGCTGGTCTTTTTTTTCCCGGCACGCCCGATCCAGCCAGCCAACACCGCGGCCGCCGTCACAAAAACGTTTTCGTATCTGCCCATTCCTGCTGTATCGACACCAACAAAACTGCCATTTTTGCTGGACGGCGGGAGGTGTATCGCGTGCACGACACGAAGTTAATCGTTTTCCTTCTTTCGTTGACATCGAAGATTTATGTCATTACTATCCGCTGAACAATATGGCCCTCCCTGCTGGAGGAGTGAAGGTTTCCAGCCCTGCCTGGCGTGGCGTCGGTGCCGCTAAGCATTTTCCGCGCGGTTCTTGTGTCGCCGATTGGAAAGCTTTCCAGTCGAGACCACCCGGCCCGGCCAGATAGCGCTTCGGTTTCACATTTTGTAGAAAATCAAGGAGACAATTTGAAGAATCAGACTGCACGGGGCAAGCGCTTCGCGATCAAACCCCTTCCCGCCCTTGTTGCGCTCCTGGTCGCCAACTGGGCACTGGCCGCCCAGGCGCAGGAAGCGCAGGACAAGTCCGCCAACCCAAACCAGCTGCAGACCGTGCTCGTCACGGCCAACAAGCGCGTGGAGCGGCTGGAGAACGTGCCCGAATCGATCTCGGTGTTGTCCGAGGCGGAACTACAGCGCAACAACGTGCGCGAGATGGAAGACATCATCAACATCACGCCGTCGCTGTCGCTGGCGTCCGGCACAACGGCCGCGAACAACGCCATCTTCATGCGCGGCATCGGCACGGTGTCCGTCGGCATCGGCGTCGAGTCCGACGTCTCGGTCATCATTGACGATATCCCGATCGCGAGCCAGTTCCAGGCCTTCCGCGACCAGGCCGACGTAGCCCGCGTCGAAGTATTGCGGGGACCGCAGAGCACCCTGTTCGGCAAGTCGGCCGTGGCCGGCGCCATCAATATCGTGACCAAGCCGATCACCGGTCCGATCGTTTACCGCGCCAACGCCTACTACACCAACGACCATGAATGGCGGGTCGGCGCCTCGGTCGGTGGCAAGCTGCGCGACGATTTCGGCATGCGCATTGCCGTCAACAAGAGCGACATGCCGGGCAACTTCACCAACCTGACCACCGGTGGAAAGGTCAACGGTTCGGGCGGCAAAACCATCATGACGAAGTTCGAGTGGACGCCGATCCGGGATCTCAAGATCGACTTCACGCCGCACTACAACACGCAGGAGAACAGCCGCGGCGTGACCGCCGTGAACGGCTTCTACCGCACCACCGGCTCGGCCGCCGCCGGCAACCTCGTGACCACGCCCGCGGATATTTCGACGGCCTACCTGAACGGCAACGCGCAGCTACCCGCCTCGCTCACGCTGCAGGGCATTGACCCCTACGACAAAAACAACCGCAACGTGCGACGCGACTTCCCGACCGGGATCAATTCGTCGACCTTTGGCACCGGCCTGCGATTCTCGTACACGCTGCCGAACGATGCCACCCTGATGTCGATCTCCTCGTACGAACACTACAAGGCGCACGACTACCGCGACCAGGACTTCGTCGACGTGCCGACCATCGCCAGGCCGGGAGAGACCAAGCTTACCGTCGGCAATAACCAGTTCGGCACCTACGACATCCGTTCGAAGACGCAGGAACTGCGCTACGTTTCACCGGACCTGGGCAAGCTGCGCTACGTGGCCGGCCTGTGGTGGGCGCAGAACGAGATCGACCGCCACTTCATCCGCGGCTTCTGCGTCCAGCCGACCGTGTGCAGCGCGAGCTCGCCGTCGAGTCCAACCAACTACTACACCGACATCTACAACATCAACCGCGCCGTGTTCGGCCAGGCCACCTGGGATTTCTACCCGAGCTACACGCTGGTGGCGGGCATTCGCCGCAACGTCGAAGATTCGGGCTTCAACTACATCCGCAACTTCTACACCGACCAGCTGGACCGCTCGACCTTCGTCCCGGGCCCCGTCGGCAAAGACCAGTTCCACAGCGCGGGCAACAAGGACTATGCGACCACGGGCAAGCTGTCGATCCAGAAGCAGCTGAACAGCGACTGGATGATCTACGCCATGACCTCGTCCGGCTACAAGGGCCTGGCCTACGACGTGACCAGCGGCCTGCAGGCCGCCGCCGCGTTCCCGGTTTCGCCCGAGACCAGCCGCAGCTACGAGATCGGCACCAAGGCCAATCTGTTCCACAACCGCATGTCGCTCGCGGCCACGATCTACAAGACCGACTTCAAGCACTACCAGCAGAACACCTCGTTCGTGCTGCCGAACGACCCAACTATCTATACCCAGCTCAATTCCATTCCGAAGGTCGGCACGCGCGGGCTTGAGCTCGACAGCAATTTCCTGCTGACCTCGACCTGGTCAATGAACGTGTCCTACGCCTATACGCGCCCGGAGATCATCGACTGGAAGAACGGCACCTGCTACCAGGACAGCACCAATCCTGCGATCGGCACTACCGGCCTGGGCGAAGGCGGTTCGCTGGGCGGCTGGAACCGCGCCTGCTTCCCGATTGTGGCCGGCGCCAAGACCGGCGTGCAGGACCTCTCGGGCGGCATATTCCCGGGCACACCGAAGAACAAGGTGAACATCGGCACCAACTACGACTACCACATCGCCGACCGTCCGTTCTGGGCCTTCGTGAACGCCAACGTGCGCTATCAGAGCGAGTACCAGACCAACATCAACAACGACCCGCGTTCGGTGAACAACGCGTACTCGATCACCGACCTCGGGTTCGGCCTGCGAGAGAACAAGGACACGTGGCGCCTGAGCTTCCGCGTCAACAACCTGTTCAACCGCTTCTACATCGGCAATGCCAACGCCAGCGGCCCGTCGTACCGCGCCGGCCCGACGTCAAGTTCGCCGAGTATCACGGTCAACAGCTGGGTGCCGCCGCGCGATGTATTCCGTTTCTACAGCGTGCGCCTGGACGTCAAGTTCTAACACAAGAAATGGGGTTCCCGCATTCGCCGGGAACGACGTCCTCAAACAAAAACTGGCCTGCGCAGCATGCCACGCAGGCCAGTCAAAAAAGGCGCCCGATCCGCGCGCCGCAGGAAACCCGTCAGTCCTTGTAGATCGGCCCAGCCGTCAGAAACGGTCCACCCTGGTAAGTGGCGGTGATATCGCCGGCCGGCGGCCACGCGCCGCCCTGCGGGAAGCGGTCGGCGAATTCGCTCGAACTACGCTTGGCGTGAAAGCCCAGGTGATCCGCCTCGTGGTTGTCCCACCAGCGCACCGGATTGTCCGACACGCCGAAGGTGATCGTGTGCCCCACGCGCGGCGTAAACAGCGCACAACGCAGCAGCTCCACCAGGTCGTCGTGCGCCAGGAAGGTCACCATCATGCGCGCGTTGCGCGGTTCTTCGAACGAGGAGCCGATGCGCAGGCACACGGTCTCGATGCCGAAGCGGTCGAAGTAGTAGCGCGAGAGCGCCTCGCCGAAGCACTTCGAGACGCCGTAGATGCCGTCCGGCCGCAGCGGCGCGTTCGCATCCACCACCTTCGTGGTCGGATAGTAGCCGACCACGTGGCTGGAGCTGGCGTAGATGACGCGCCGGATCCCCAGCTTGTGCACGCCTTCGTACAGGTGGTGCAAGCCGAGGATGTTGGCGTTCATGATGTTCTCGAATGTGTCCTCGACCGACACGCCGCCGAAGTGCAGCACCGCGTCCACACCCTCCAGCAGCGACATCACGGCGGCGCGGTCGCCCAGGTCGCACTGCACCACTTCCTCGCCGGGACCGGCCGGGGCGATCTCCACGATGTCCGTGAGGCGAACGATGTCGGCCCAGGGCTTGATGCGCTCGCGCAGCATCTTGCCGAGGCCGCCGCCGGCGCCGGTCAGGAGAAGTCGTTTGAAAGGTTTGGAGGTGCTGGCTTGGGTCATTTGGCTGTGGGGATGAGATTGAGAGGAAAACGTTTAACTCAGTATAGCCAAACCCGATTTGCTTTGCCAAGCATTTGTCGCCGAATGTCGACGGACCGGCGCTTGGGTTTATATTCCGACAATGCGTGCTAACATGATGTGATCAGCCACGGCCTACGCCCATGAAAAAATCCACCCCGACCATTCGCGACGTCGCCGCAGCCGCCCAGGTTTCGACCGCCACGGTATCGAAGTTCATCAACGGTGCGCAGCGCTTCTCCCCCAAGGTCGAAGCTGCGCTGGCCACCGCAATCGCCAACCTGGGCTACAAGTCGAACCCGCTGGCGAAGTCCATGATCACCGGCCGCACCAACACCATCGGCCTGTCGGTCCTCGACATCACCAACCCGCACTTTTCCAGCATCCTCAAAGGCGCGAGCCGGGTCGCCAACGAGCACGGTTACTCGGTGCTGCTGGCCGATACCGAGGAAACGCCGAGCCGCGAGCGGCGCACGCTGGAAGACCTGAGCCTGCGGGTGGACGGCATGATCGTGTTCTCGCGGATGCGCGAGCACGAGATGGGCTGGATGGCCGAGATCGACAAGCCGCTGGTGTTCTTCGGCAGCCTGAACGAACTGCCGATCCCCACCGTCGCCAGCGACGACCACGGCGGCGCCTTCATGCTGTGCCAGCACCTGCGCATGCTGGGCCACAAGCGGATCGCCTACCTCGGTTTTTCCAAATCCCGGCGCGACGAGGAACGCCTCGGCGGCCTCCGCGAGTGCCTGGACGCGGCCGGCCTCGGGCTGGCCGTCTACGACGCCGATGCGCCATCGCTGGCCGAGGGCGAACGCCTGTGCTCCAGCATCGTGCTGGGCAGCGGCCGGCCGGATGCGCTGGTCTGCTACAACGACCTGATGGCGCTCGGCTTCATGAAGGAAGCGGAAAACCTCGGGGTGGCGATCCCGCGCGACATCTCGGTGGTCGGCTTCGACAATATCCCCTACGGCAAATACACGACGCCGGCCCTGACCACCGTCGACCTGCAGAGCGAACGCATGGGCGCGACCGCGATGGACAAGCTGCTGGCCGTGATCCGCGGCGAGCCGGTCGAGAAGCTGACCCGCATCGCGCCGCAGCTGATCCTGCGCGCGTCGACCGTGGCGCGAACCTGACGGTTTTTCGTCTCACACAAAGCGATCGCCTCGCGCTTACGCGCCCTTCGGATGCTCCAGCGGATTGACGAGATTGCGGTCTCCCCCCATGCGCGCATCGAAGTTCTTCGCCGGCACCCGCACCGGCGCAGCGAGGTGCCCGCCATGGCGCAGGTAGATCGCAATCCAGCCCGGCTCACTCGCGCGCTCCTGCTCGAACCCGGTCAACTTCTGTACGATCCCCGGATCCGCCACGCCGGCCATCGAAAACGCCACGAGCCGGTCCAGCGGCGCCGCCTGCACGTCGAGGATCGAGGCCATCATCACCAGTGGCGCGGCCGCAAACAGGTGGTAATTCAGAGCCCGCCCGGCACGCTCAAGTTCGAGCGGCAGTGAGCCATCGGGCTGGATTTGCCCCATCGCGAAATCGAACACCTTGCGTCCCCACTCCAGGCAGCGCGCGTCGTGTGTCACTGCGCCGGTCGCGGTGACGGCCAAGCCTTCCCAGTAATAGTGGTTGTTGCGCGCGCCCTTGTGTGCATCCGAATGACGGATCGTGGCGTCGGCCAGCGTCAACAGCCAGCCCTCGATGCGCTTGCGCTCCTCCGGCGATGCCGCCGCCTGCACGCGCGCGTAGCTCAAGGCCAGTCCCGCCAGCGCCCATTTGCGCGTGTAGTAGGACTGCTGCGTCGTCATCTTGCCAAGCATGGCGTTCTGCCCCGCCCATGCCGACAGCCAGCCGATCGCGCAGCGCGCATCATCTTCCTTGTGACGCTGCTGCGATGCGCTCGCAGCGCGCGCGACCTCCCGGACGAATTCGTCGACCGGTTTGGTCGCCGCCTCGTTGCGCGCCTTGAGCGCCGGGTCGATCACCGAATGGTGGCTGTCGATGTAGTAGCTGTTGGCGTCGATGTCGATGACCGCCGGCGGCGCAGGCTCGCAGGCCAGCGCCTGTTGGCCGGCCGACGCCAGCAGCAGGACGGAAAAACGGAGTGCGGTAGCGCTGCATTGCATGACTTCTCCTTGCGTTATTAATACCGAACGGACATATAATAGGTTAAACGTTTTCTTTCATCCATCGCCATGCACATTTCCGCCCGTTTGCGTTGCACCGCCCGCCTCCTGCTGCTGCCCGCCGCCCTCCTCGGCGCCTTCGCCTCCCCAACGCTGCAAGCCGCGCCGGCCGTCGCAAACGTCGCCCCGGACGTGGCGCAGTCACCCGCCGCCGTACTGGCCGCGATGGAGCGCGTCGCCGACTGGCAGCTCGCCCACCCGAGCGAGCACCGTCCCGACGACTGGACCCAAGGCGTGGGCGATGCCGGCTTCATGGCGCTGTCGAACCTGTCCGCCACGCACCGCTACCGCGATGCGATGGTCGCGATGAGCGAACACAATGGCTGGAAGCCGGGGCCGCGCGTCTACCACGCGGACGACCACGTGGTGGGCCAGACCTACGCCGAACTCTATCTGCAGCTGCGCGAGCCGGCGATGCTGGCGCCGCTGCGCGAACGCTTCGATGACATCCTCGCCCACCCGCGCGACGTTCCGCTGGACTTCACCGTGCCAGGCAACCAGGAGCGCTGGTCGTGGTGCGACGCGCTGTTCATGGGACCGCCGGCGTGGGTGCGCATGTACGCCGCCACCGGCGACCAGCGCTACCTCGACCACGCCGTCAAGGAATGGTGGAACACGTCCGATTACTTGTACGATAAAGAGGAGCACCTCTACTACCGCGACAGCAATTACTTTAATCAGCGCGAGGCGAACGGCAAGAAGGTGTTCTGGGCGCGTGGCAACGGCTGGGTGATGGCCGGCCTCGCGCGTACCCTGCAGTACCTCCCCGCCGCCCATCCGGTGCGGCCGAAATTCGAGCAGCAGTTCCGCGAGATGGCGGCCGCCGTCGTGAGCGTCCAGCAGCCCGACGGCCTGTGGCGCGCCAGCCTTCTCGATCCCGCCGCCTATCCGGCGCGCGAGACCAGCGGCACCGGCCTGTTCACCTACGCGCTAGCCTGGGGCATCAACCAGGGACTGCTGGACCGCGCCCGCTACGAGCCGGCCGTGCGCCGCGCCTGGAGCGCGCTGCTCGACAGCGTCCAGCCGGACGGCAAGCTGACCCACGTCCAGCCGATCGGCCGCGCGCCGGGCGGTTTTCCTGAAGACGCCACCGAAGTCTATGGCGTCGGCGCCTTCCTGCTGGCCGGCAGCGAAGTGTTCCGCATGGACCTTCAGCAGCGCGTGGCGCCACAGGTGGTCACGGCCGCCAACCCCGGCGATTTTTACCGCGCCGACGAGACCATCGAAGTGAAGGCGCCCGCCGCGCCGGTGCTTGTGATGGAAGCCGATACCTCGCGCATCCTGCCGAGCCAGCGGCTGGGCGATACGCTGCTGTTCCAGGCCAATTTCGCGCCCGGGCAGCAGCGCCGCTTCCTGCTGTTCCCGGCCGCAGCGCTGCCGCCCCTGGCCGCGCCCGACATCAAGGCCCACGCCCGCTACGTCCCCGAGCGCTACGACGACTTCGCCTGGGAGAGCGACCGCATCGCGCACCGCATGTACGGCCCCGCCATCCTGAAGGTGCCCAAGGAGCACGTCAGCAGCGGCGTCGACGTCTGGGTCAAGCGGGTACGCCGCCCGATCGTCGACCTGTGGTACAAGCGCGGCGAATACCACAGCGATCACGGCGAGGGACTGGATTACTACGACGTCGGCACTGGCCGCGGCTGCGGCGGCTCGGAGATCATCAAAGGCGGCAAGGCGTATGCCGCGCCGGTCTATTCAAGCTGGAAGCTGCTGGCCGACGGCCCATTGCGCGCCGCCTTCGAACTGCGCTACGACGGCTGGGACGCGGGCGGGCAGCGGGTGTCTGAGACGAAGCGCATCTCGATCGACGCCGGCTCCAACTTCAGCCGCGTCGAAAGCGTCTACACCGGCGACGGGCGCGGGCCGCTGCAGGTCGGCATCGGCATCGCCCAGCGCAAAGGCGAAGGTCGCCTCACCAAGGACGAAGGCGCCGGCTGGATGAGCTACTGGGAACCGGAACACGTCCCCAACGGGAACACTGCGTGCGCCGTCATCGTCCCGGGCCAGCAGGTACACACGGGCGCCGACGGCGGCGATGCCCTCGTCATGGCCCAGGCCCAGCCGGGCTGGCCCTTCGTCTATTACCTCGGCGCCGGCTGGAGCAGGAGCGGCGACTTCGCCGACGCGCCAGCCTGGGAAGCGCAGGTGCGCAACGTCGCGCTGCGCATCGCGAAACCGCTCAAGGTGAGCGGTCCGGCGTCGAGGTAAGGTTGGCGATTTCCCATGACCACTTGCCGAGCCTGCGGGGCGTGATGCCCAAGCCGGACGATGACGGCAGCAGCAAGCATCAAAAGGAGTGGAAAAAATCCCGCACATCGCGCTCGCCTTGTTGCCCATACGCTACGCCCGCGCCCGCTTGATTCTTCTATGGTTATGCAAGGATCGCAAGCTGATATATCATCTGATATATCAGATATTGCAGGGGGCTCCAGAAGACGATGCGGAACGAGGAAAGTGGCAGCCGGTCCACGGGCGGGGCCTTGCAGCCGAGCTTTGTTGCTCGGGAGCAGGCCAGCTCTTGCGCGCCCGGTTTATCGTTTTCCTCTGCGGCTTCGTTGCGGTTTAGCAGCTTATCCTGCAACTCCCTGTTTCGAAATCCACGAAGGCCGATTACGATTATTCGCCTTCGGGCAAAGCCTGCTGGCCGGCAACCGCCGCGTTTGCTACGCTGCCGGCCAATGGACAACAGGGATACGCGGGAGACCGCAGGAAAGGCCGCCGAGCGCCCGGCGCAGCTGGCCATTCATGAGCCGTTTCATGAGCAGCGCCCTTACCTGCTGGTAGCCGAACGCGTACGCGAATTCGCGCGCCAGAACGGCATCGGGCCGGGCGCGCGCCTGCCGTCGGAACGCATCCTGGCGAGTAAGCTGCACGTCAGCCGCGCCTCGCTCCGGGAAGCCCTGATCGCCCTTGAACTGGGCGGACTCATTGACGTGCGTAGCTGTTCCGGGGTATATCTTCGTGCCTGCAAAGTTAATCGATTACCCGAAGCTGGCCCGGGCCCGTTCGAACTATTGTCCGCGCGCCGCCTGGTCGAACCGGAACTGGCCGCGATGGCCGCCCGGGTGGCCACCGACGGCGCGATCGACGCCCTGTTCGCCGCCGCGGCCGAGATGGAACGGCTCCAGGGCGACAAGGCCGGCTGCGAGCGCGCCGACCGCGCCTTCCACCAGGCGATCGCCGAGGCCACCGGCAACAGCGCACTGGCCGGAGTCGTGGACTACTTGTGGAACCAGCGCGGCAGCCTCTGGCTCACGCTGGAAGAGCTTTTCGAAACCGAAGAGCTGAGGAAGGAAACGCTGGCCGACCACCGGCGCATCGTGCAAGCCATCTCGGCGCACGATCCGGCGGCCGCAAGGCAAGCGATGCGCGCGCACCTGGAGCGCGTAAGCCGGACGCTCTCACGTGGCTGACCGGACCAGGAACCAGATCGACCGTGCGACCTCGGCTACGCATCCGCGTGCCCTCGTCAGAACGGCACGGAGCACGCGAGGTGCTCCTGTTTGCACCGCTTCCCGGGTGCGGCTAACTATAACAGGAGACATCCGAATGCTCATTTCCACCCGCCCGGCATTGGCCGCTGGCGCCGCCGCGCTGGCCTGCGCGCTGGCGCCGCACGCGCACGCGCAGGACACGCGCAAGGTCAGCGAGCCCGTGGTCCCTCCCTCATGCGCGGTGCTGCACGCCGACCCGGCCACGCCCGGCCAGGACGACACCGCGCGCATCCAGGCCGCGATCAAGGCCTGCAAGCCCGGCCGCGCGCTGCACCTGGCGCCGCGCGACGGCGCCACCGGCTTCGTGTCCGGCCCGCTCACGCTCACCGACGGCGTGACGCTGGTCGTGGACCGCGGCGCGACCCTGTACGCGAGCACCAACCCGGCCCTGTTCGACCGCGGCGCCGGCACCTGCGGCACCAACGACCAGAATGGCAGGGGCTGCAGCCCGCTCATCACCGTCAAGGGCGGCGCCGGCAGCGGCATCATGGGCGAAGGCGTGATCGATGGCCAGGGCGGCCGCCTGATCGACGGCAAGACCGAGAGCTGGTGGCAGATCGCGCGCCGCGCGCAAAAGGAAAAGAGCCGCCAGAACGTGCCGCGCCTGATCGTGGTCGACCAGGTGCGCGACTTCACGCTGTACCGCATCACCCTGCGCAATTCGCCCAACTTCCACGTGACCACCAACCGCGTGGACGGTTTCACCGCCTGGGGCGTTCGCATCGACACGCCGCACGACGCCCGCAACACCGACGGCATCGACCCGGGCGCATCGCGCAACATCACCATCGCGCACAGCTACATCCGCACCGGCGACGACAATATCGCGATCAAGGCCGGCAGCGGGGCCACGGAAAACGTCTCGATCCTGCACAACCACTTCTATAGCGGCCATGGCATGTCGATCGGCAGCGAGACCAACGGCGGCGTGCGCAACATCCTGGTCGAAGACCTCGACCTGGACGGCACCACCTCGGGCCTGCGCATCAAGAGCAATGACCGGCGCGGCGGCGAAGTGCGCGGTGTCGTCTACCGCAACGTCTGCATGCGCGACGTGAAGTGGCCGCTGTTCATCGACACCCATTACGAACCCGGCGAGAACGGCAACCTGATCCCGAATTACACCGGCGTACGCATGGAGCAGGTGCGCAGCCTGACGCCGGGCCGCCTGGCGCTGGGCGGCTACGACGACGCGCATCCGCTCAAGCTCGCGCTGCGCGACGTCGTCGTCGACGGCAAACCGCAGCTCAAGACCGAGTTCGCGCAGTTCGACGGCGCGATCAACGCCGCGGGCGCGCAGGCGCTCGACTGCAGCCGCCGCTTCGAGCCCTTCCCGGGAGACGAGGCGCACTGAAACAGGATTCGAATCCGGCAAGGGATGACCCCTCGCCGGCCGAAAGCAAGTAGGCATATGAAATGCCTCACACACAAACCAAGCATGGGAGACCCCACATGAAGCAATACATTCGTCATCCAGGCTCGCGACTGGCTCTGACCTCGGTCGCACTGGCAGTGCTGACGCTCACCAACCCGGCCTTCGCGCAAGCGCAAGACGGCCAGGAGAAAATGGAGCGCGTCACGGTGACCGGTTCGTCGATCAAGCGCATCGCGACCGAGAACGCGCTGCCGCTGACGACCTACAAGGCGGAGGAACTGGAAGCCCAGGGCCTGACCACGATGTCCGAAGTCGCGGTCTCGCTGGTCACCGCGTCGACCAATGAACCGGTCGGCGGCGGCGGCAGCGGCACCATGATCAATATGCGTGGCCTGAACAGCAACCGCACCCTGGTCCTGCTGAACGGCCGCCGGCTGCCGAACGAGTCGATCGGCGACGCCACGGTCAACGTCGACGTGATCCCGATGAGCGCGATCGACCGCGTCGAAGTGCTGCGCGACGGCGCATCCTCGATCTACGGCACCGACGCCATCGCCGGCGTGGTCAACTTCATCACCAAGCGCACCTACACCGGCGTCAAGCTGATCGCCAGCGACGTCAAGCCCGAGCGCAAGGGCGGCGGCGAGCAGCCGCGCGCATCGATCATCGCCGGCAAGGGCGAGCTGCAGAAGGATGGCTGGAACGTCTACACCGCGCTGGACGTCCAGAAGCGCCACTCGCTGATGCAGAAGGACCGCCCGGAGATCTGGGACCCGGCCACCATCGTCGCGCTGGGCGGCACCCAGTTCACCACCAACACCTCCGGTTCGTCGGCCTCGCCGGCCAACTTCACCGTCTACAACAACGGCAAGGCCACCAGCACCACCGGCAACCCGTACTGGGCCACCGGCTGCACCAGCAACTACGCCAGCCAGTACAGCCTGGCCTCGACCAAGTCGAAGAACACCACCTGTGTCCTCGACCCGACGATCTACCCGCAGCTGCTGCCGGAAGCGGCGCAGAGCACCCTGCTGACCAAGGCCTCGCTGCGCCATGGCGAAGACGGCGTGCTGTCGGTCGAGATGCTCAACACCGTGTCGTATATCGACGCGCTGAACCCGCCGCAAACCTTCGGCGCGAACGTCGACTACTCGGCGCTCAATCCGGGCGTGCGCCTGCCGCTGATGATCACCAAGTCGAGCAAGTGGTATCCGGGTAACGCCGGCGGCGTGCCGGCGGTGTCCGGCGTCACCGGCCAGGACCTGGCCCTGACCTGGAGCATGGACGAAGCCGGCCCGGCGATCACCGACGACCGCCAGCACACCAACCGCATCGTCGTCAACGACGAAGGCCTGGTGGCCGGCTGGGATTACCGCCTCGGCCTGAACGTGTCGCAGAGCCGCCGCGACGTCGGCTGGAAGAGCAACTTCTTCTCCACCCCGGGCATCTACCAGGGCGTGGCGAACGGCACCCTGAACCCGTTCGGCGTGCAGGACAGCGCGGGCAAGACCTACCTCGACAGCATCCGCGAGGATGGCAAGACCTACCGCAGCGCCAAGGTGAAGTACTACGGCGCCGACTTCAACCTCTCGCGTTCGCTGTACGAGCTGCCGGGCGGTTCGCTGGCACTGGCGTTTGGCGGCGACCTGCACCGCGAATCCTACCGCGACAACACCGACATGGTGGCCGACCTGGTGACCTACAAGGTCTCAGGCAGCCCGGGCGCCAGCGCCGGCGGCGGCCGCAATGTCGGCGCGCTGTACGCCGAGGTGGACGCACCGGTCACCAAGACCCTGGACCTGACCGGCGCCGTGCGCGTCGACCGCTTCAGCGACTTCGGCTCGACCGTCAACCCGAAGATCAGCGCCCGCTGGGAAGCGAGCAAGAAGGTCATGCTGCGCGCCACCGCCAGCACCGGCTTCCGCGCCCCGACCCTGCCGGAACTGTACGGCACCCCGCGCGTGCTGACCCCGTCGACCAACCGCTGGGATGATCCGCTGCTGTGCCCGAGCGCGACGCCGTCGGTCCCGAACACCGGCACGCTCAATCCGAAGTACGCGAACCTGAACCTGGACCCGGCCACCGTCTGCAACACCCGGCTGACCACCCTGACCGGCGCCAATCCGAACCTGCAACCGGAAAAGTCGAAGACCTTCACTGCGGGCATCGTGATCGAGCCGATCAAGAACTCGATGGTCTCGTTCGACTTCTGGGACGTGCGCATGAAGGGCACGATCGCGCAGATGACCGAGGACACGATCTTCAGCAACCCGGCCAAGTACGCCAATCTGTTCGTGCGTAACCCGGACGGCACGCTGCAGTACATCGACGTCTCGCGCATGAACCTGGGCGGCCTGCACACCCAGGGCATCGACGTCGGCGCGAACTACGTGTACCCGACCGCGACCATGGGCAAGTTCGGCGTCGCGCTGGACGGTACCTACGTGCGCAAGTACGAGACCCAGACCGAATCTGGCGGCGCGTGGAACGACAGCGTGGGCCAGCCTGGCGCGCTCGCGACCGGCGGCACCTCGTCCAATACCTACGTGTTCCGCTGGAAGTCGAACCTGCGCTTCTCGTGGTCGTACAAGGACTTCGGCGCGCAGCTGACCCAGTCGTACACCTCGCACTACATCGACACCAATGCACTGCCGACCCAGCAGCCGGGCCAGCCGTTCTACAACGTGATCTCGCCGTACAAGATCTACAACCTGTCGACCAACTACAAGTTCAGCAAGAACTTCAGGTTGAGCTTCGGTGTGAACAATCTGCGCGACGTGAACCCGCCACTGTCGAACCAGCGCCTGTCCTCGCGTGTCGTCTTCGCGCGTAACATCGCCAAGCCGATCGGACGCACCTACGTCCTGAAAGGCGAATACACGTTCTAAGCGATTAGGCGTTCGCAAGCCGGCCGGTCCCAGGCCGGCCGGCTTGTCCACCACAGCGAGACACCGCAATGATTCGACCGTCTTACCGCAGCGCCGCCGCCCTCGCCGGGGCGGTACTGCTTCCGATGCTGCTGGCCGCCTGCGCAACCGCGCCGCGCGCACAGCAAGCTTCACTGGCCAACGAACCCTGGGTTGCCGACCTTGGCGATGGCCGCTACAAGAATCCCGTCCTCCACGCCGACTACTCCGATCCGGATGCGATCCGCGTGGGCGACATGTACTACATGACCTCGTCGAGCTTCAACAGCGTGCCCGGCCTGCCCCTGCTGGCCTCGCGCGACCTGGTCAACTGGGAGCTGGTCGGCCACGCGCTGCCCAAGCTGGTCCCCGCCGAACACTTCGCCACGCCGCGCCTGGGCGACGGCGTGTGGGCGCCCTGCCTGCGCTACCACGACGGCAAATTCTGGATCTTCTATCCTGATCCCGACTACGGCATCTACGTGATCACGGCTGACAATTTCGCCGGTCCGTGGAGCGAGCCGCACCTCCTCCTAGCCGGCAAAGGCCTGGAGGACCCTACCCCGCTGTGGGACGACGACGGCAATGCCTGGCTGCTGCACGGCTGGGTCAAGAGCCGCGCCGGCATCAACAACCTTCTCACCCTGCGCCGCATGGCGCCCGACGCCAGCCGTGTGCTCGACGAACAGGGCGAGACCATCATCGACGGCAGCAAGCTCCCCGGCTACCGAACCCTGGAAGGACCGAAGTTCTACAAGCAGGACGGCTGGTACTACGTGTTCGCGCCCGCCGGCGGCGTGGAGGAAGGCTGGCAGGCGGTGTTCCGCTCGCGCAGCATCCACGGCCCGTATGAAGTGCGCACCGTGATGGACCAGGGGAAGAGCCCGATCAATGGCCCGCACCAGGGCGCATGGGTGCGCGCGCAGGACGGGAGCGACTGGTTCCTGCACTTCCAGGACAAGAACGCCTACGGCCGCGTGGTCCACCTGCAGCCGATGCGCTGGGCCGACGGCTGGCCGGTGATCGGCGAAGATGGCCCTCATCCGGGCACCGGACAGCCGGTGCTCACCCACGCCAAACCCGTGCAGGGCATGCCGGTCAAAGTCCCGGCCACCTCCGACGAATTCGACGCGCCCACGCTCGGCTTGCAGTGGCAATGGAACGCCAACAGCCAGCCCGGCTGGTACTCGCTCAGCGAGCGCCCCGGCATGCTGCGCCTGCATACCATCGCCGCGCCGGAAGCCACGGGCTACGTGCGCGCAACGCCGTCCATCCTGTCGCAGAAACTGCCGGCGCCGGCATTTGTCGTCAATACCCATGTGCAGTTCAACGACGCGGTCGACGGCGACCGCGCGGGCCTCATCGTCAACGCCATGCAGTACGCCTGGATCGGCCTGCGCAAAGCGGGCGATGCGACACAGCTGGTGTACACCACCTGCTCGCCGGCCAAGATGCGCTGCACCGAAACGCCCAGCGTGATCCTGGACCACGCGCCCTCCTCGCTCTACCTGCGCATGCAGATGGCGGATGGCGCCGTGGCCAGCTTCGCGTACAGCCTCGATAACGCCAACTTCATCACGGTCGGGCAGCCCTTCAGCGTCAGCAAGGGCCGCTGGGTCGGCGCGCAGGTCGGCCTGTTCAGCGTGGGCGACAAGCCCGGCGCGAAACAGTCCAGCCTCGACGTCGACTACTTCCGCGTCACCGCACACTAAAGGCTTCAAACATGAGCAATCACATCAACCAACAACGCCGCCTGGTCCTGCGCGGCGCCGCCGGCGCGGCCGCCCTGCTGGCCGGCGGCGGCACGGCTCTCGCGGCCGGCCCCGCCAACGCCAATCCCTGGGCCGAGGCCGACCGCATCATCAGGTACTTCGCCAAGCCCCTGAACTTTCGCAAGCAGGACTTCGTCATCACCGCCTACGGCGCCAGTTCGTGCGACGTGGTGCAGGCCGAAGCCTGGATCTCGTTCACCGACCGCGGCCAGGTCAGCACGCCGGCGCCGGGCGCCAAGGACTGCTACCCGGCCATCGCCGCCGCCATCGCCGCCTGCCACAAGGCCGGCGGCGGCCGCGTGCTGATCCCGGCCGGTAACTGGCTGTGCGCCGGCCCGATCGTGCTGCTGTCGAACGTGAACGTGCACCTCGCGGCAGGCGCCCACGTCTACTTCAGCAATAACCCGGCCGACTACGCCAAGTATGGCGAATTCGATTGCGGCGCGAACGGCAAGTTGACCTTGTCGCGCTGGGAAGGCAACGACTGCCTGAACTATTCGCCGCTGGTCTACGCGCGCGGCCAGAAAAATATCGCTCTCACCGGCGAGGACTGGACCTCGATCCTCGACGGCCAGGCCGGCCTGCCGTTCCAGGGCGATCCCGATTGCTGGTGGTCGTGGAAGGGCCGCGTGCGCAAGGGGATCGACCACGTGCCGCACACCGACGGCAAGACCGAAGTCGCGATCAACCCGATCAACCCGGCCTCGCTGGCCGAAGCCGCGCCGCACCTGTCTGCCGAAGAAGCCAACCGCATCCAGGGCGGCGACAAGGACTTCCAGTCCGACGTCCACCTGCTGCGCGCGCTGGGCGAGGCCCGCGTGCCGGCCGAGAAGCGTGTGTTCGGCATCGGCCACTACCTGCGCCCGCACGGCGTGCAATTCATCGACTGCGCCGGCGTGCTGTGCGCCGGCTACCAGCTCAATCACACCCCGTTCTGGCAGCACAACCCGGTCGGCTGCCGCGACCTGCATGCCAAGGGCGTGTTCGCCAACAGCATGGGGCCGAACAGCGACGGCTTCGATCCGGAATCCTGCCATCGCGTGCTGATCGAAGGCTGCCAGTTCAACACCGGCGACGACTGCATCGCGATCGACTCGGGCAAAGGCCCGGACATCCAGTACGGCCCGTCGCAGGACATCGTGATCCAGGACTGCACCATGCAGAGCGGCCACGGCGCGCTGACGCTTGGCTCGATCATGTCTGGCGGTATCCAGAACGTGTACGCGCAGCGCCTGCTGTTCGAGAACAAGCACTGGAAGACCGACCCACTGAGCATCGCGATCCGCCTCAAGACCAATATGAGCCGCGGCGGCTTCCTGCGTAACTTCTACGTCCGCGACATCAAGATCCCGAACGGCATCGCCACCAAGCCCTCGTTCTACAAGCCTGCGAAAGGCTCGGGCATCCCGGCCAACACAGTGGCCAGCGGCGCCGGCGCAGTGATCACCTTCGACTGCGACTACGACGCGGCGAACGACACCATGCGTATCCGTCCGCCGGAAGTCCACAACGTGCACATCTCCGGCGTCGTGGTCGGCAATGTGCAGGCCCAGGGCGGCAGCTACTCCTGCTACCAGCCGCTGGTGGTGCTCGGCCCGGTCGCGGCCAACTACAATGGCGCGGGCACGCCGGACATCAGGCCGGTCGCCAACGTCACGATCAGCGACTGCGACTTCGGCACGCCGGTCAACGGCAAGCAGCCGTTCTACCTGTACAACGCACGCGACATCAAGCTGAAGAACGTGAAGCTCGGCGCGCAAATCGTCAACCAGACGCTGTCCTCCTGAAGGAACACGATGAACAAGCATCTCACCGCACTCGCCGCCGCCCTGCTCCTGCCGATCGCTGGCGCGCAGGCCGCAAGCCTCGAACCGATCCGCGTGATCCTGGTCGGCGACTCCACCATGGCCTCGCGCAGCGGCTACGGCGACGCCCTGTGCCAGCGCTTCACGCCTGAAGTCACCTGCGTCAACCTCGCGCGTGGCGGCCGCAGTTCGGCCAGTTTCCGCAAGGAGGGCCGCTGGGCCGAAGTGCAGTCCATGCTGCGCGACGGTGGCAAGTACAAGGCCAGCTACGTGCTGGTCCAGTTCGGGCACAACGACCAGCCGGGCAAGCCGGGCCGCTCGACCGACCTGGTGACCGAATTCCCTGTCAATATGGCCAGCTACGTCACAGAGGCGCGCGCGCTCGGCGGCGTGCCGGTGCTGGTGACGCCGCTGACGCGCCGCAGCTTCAAGGGCGACTACCTGCGCGACGACCTCGCGCCCTGGGCCGCCGCCACGCGCAAGGTCGCGCAGGAGAACCATGCGGTCCTGCTCGACCTGAACGCCGACAGCGCCGCCGCCGTGCAGCAGATGGGCCAGGAGGAAGCCGACACGCTGGCGATGGCGCCGCCGCCACCCAAGGCCGCCGCGCCCACGGACCTCAACAAGGCCGAACCGGTCGGCACGCCCAAGAGCGCCTTCGACCGCACCCACCTCGGCAAGAAGGGTTCTGCGCTATTCTCGGGGATGGTCGCGAAAGAACTGGTGCAGGCCGTGCCGGACATCGCGCCTTACCTGAAACAGCAATAAAGAGGAGCAGGCAGATGCGCAAGACGACGATCCTGATGCTGCTGGCATGCGCCGTGCAAGGTGCGGCAATGGCCGCCGTGGTCGGCCACATGTCGCCCGCCGAACCGCTCACCGTGGAGCGCATCCGCACGCTGCCGCAAGCGCAGCAGGCGCCCTGGTTCACCTACCTGGCGCGTTCGCGCGCCCAAATGGAGGAAGACAAGGCAACGCTGGCGGCCGAACGTGGCGACCAACCCGCCCCGCCTCCGCCGCCGATCGGGCACGCCGGCACCGGCATGCCGCTGCGTAAACCCGCGGCCTGGTACGCCAAACCCGAGGCGCGCCGCGTGGCCGACACCATCCTCAGCTTCCAGACGCCGGCCGGCGGCTGGGGCAAGAACGCCGACCGCACGGGTCCCCCGCGCGCACGCGGCCAGAACTATGTCGGCGACGAAAACTGGAGCTATGTCGGCACCATCGACAACGACGCCACCATCACCGAACTGCGCTTCCTCGCGCGGGTGCAGGCGCAACAGCCCGGTGCGGCGGGCGACGCGTATCGCGCATCCTTCGTCAAGGGCGTGCGCTACCTGCTGCGCGCGCAGTATCCGAACGGCGGCTTCCCGCAGGTCTATCCGTTGCAGGGCGGCTACCACGACGCGGTGACCATCAACGACGATGCGATGGTCAACGTCGTCACGCTGCTGAGCGAGGTCGCGCGCCGCCAGGACGATTACGCCTTCGTGCCGGCCAACGTCGCCGACGCCGCGCGCGATGCGGTGGGCCGGTCCGTGAATGCGATCCTGATGGCGCAGGTGACCGCCGGCGGCGTCCTCACCGGCTGGGCCCAGCAATACGACGAGCTCACGCTGGCGCCGGCCGGCGCGCGCAATTTCGAGCCGATCGCCTTGTCCAGTTCCGAAAGCGCCAAGCTGCTGGCCTTCCTGATGACCATTCCCGATCCCTCGCCGGAAGTTATACGCTCGATCCGCGCCAGCGCGGCCTGGCTGGAGCGCGTCGCGGTGCGCGATGTGGTGTGGACGGGTAAATCGCCGGACAAGGGACGCATGCTGATCCCCGGACCGGGCGCCGGTCCGCTGTGGTCGCGCTACTACGACATCGCCACCATGAAGCCGATCTTCGGCGACCGCGACCGCAGCATCCACGACGACGTCAACGAGATCAGCCTGGAGCGGCGCAACGGTTACGGCTGGTACGGAACGTGGCCGCAGGAAGCGCTGGCACGCTACGCGGCCTGGTCGCGCGCGCATCCGTAAGCAGGCCTTTGAACTCGCGCGGGAACGACTTTTCTACTTGTGCCCCTAAAAAAGCCTTAAACTTACTCTAATGGCAACAAGCTCGTAGACTGAGCCATACTGATCGTCCGCAGTCGGCCAGAAGCGGGCATCTAAGATAGGGTTTATGGAAAGAATATTAGGCTCACTCGAATGTGATCGATGTGGCGCATCGATTACCTCGTTTTGCCCGTCACTTCGTACAATTTCATTGATCAGCAACTACCTCGGGGGCCCTCGCGATGTGCTTGAATCAAAAATCGCTGATCTAGAGGCCGTCCCAAATGAAGTCGTACACGAATATATGAGACACAGAATGTTTGCGGAATGCGAAGTGGTCTATGGGATTTGTCATAAGTGTGGACACCGTCTTGCGAGTAGGCGCGCGAAACAGTGTCTACACTGCCACACATCGTGGCACGAGGAGGTTCACAACATGGAATGACGTTGGCTGCCAACCGCGGTCACTCGAAAACACTTGATAGCAACCGGCGTATTCAACTAATGATGCCGGAACGTCCGCAACGGGTCGGAGGCGGTCGTGCACGAGCGGCCGGTGTCCGCCAATAGCAGCCGTTACATAAGTCGATGCCTATGCCGCTGTATGGACCATGAAGTCATGGCAGTATCGTTTTTATCTGAAGAACATGGTGGGCGTAAAGGACATCCCGTCCACGGCATCAATAGACCAGACATTCCATCAGACGTTTCTTCCGCTTGCCTGCACACCCATCTGCTGGAAGTGTGTCGAACCGTTGTGTCAGACGCCGATTTTTTTCGCCGCGATCGTCTTTAGAAATCAAGTAAGCAAACACGCTTTTTGCCTGATGCGCAATGCATCTATCGATGCGCGTTTTGATTCGTTGGCCCGGCAGTTGTGCGTTCCTAGAATGGTCCCTTCGCACAACAGCCAACGAAGCACATGCCAGCCCTATTCGAACCTGCCCGCCCGCGCGAAGCGACAATCCTCCAGTTCAACGCCGCACTCGGCGCCGAAGTCCTCGGCCTGGACCTGGCCGCACCGCTGCCGTACGAGGAATTCGCCCGCATCCACCGCGCCCACCTCGACCACCACGTCCTGATTTTCCGCGACCAGCGCATCACCCCGCGGCAGCAGATCGCTTTCAGTCGCCGCTTCGGCCGGCTCCAGGTCCACGTGCTCAAGCAGTTCCAGCTGCAAGGCCACGAAGAGGCCATGGTCATCTCAAACATCAAGGAGAACGGCAAGCCGATCGGACTCGGCGACGCCGGCCACATGTGGCACTCGGACCTGTCGTACAAGGAGCTGCCCAGCCTTGGCTCGCTGCTGCATGCGCAGGAACTGCCGCGCAACGGCGGCGACACCCTGTTCGCCAACATGCACCTCGCCTGGGACGAACTGGCGCCGCCGCTGCGCCGCGCCGTCGAGGGCCTGCGGGCCGAGCACAGCTACCTGGCCAATTACGCCGAGCTGCAAAAACGCAGCCCGTGGCGCCCGAACCTGACGCCGGAGCAGATCGCGGAAGTGAAGGCGGTGGCGCATCCGGTGGTTCGCACCCACCCCGAAACCGGCCGCAAGGCGCTGTTCGTCAGCGAGCATTTCACCACGCGGATCCTCGGCATCCCCGAGGACGAGAGCCACGACCTGCTGGCACAGCTGTTCTCCCATTCAGTGCGCCCGGAATTCGTGTACCGTCACCGCTGGCTGCCGCACGACCTGGTGTTCTGGGATAACCGCTCGGTGATGCACCTCGCAGCCGGCTGTCCGGACGACCAGCGCCGCAAGTTGTACCGCACCACCATCGAGGGCGACGCCCCGTACTGAAAAACGAGCAAAGGAGCTGGCATGGGCCGCTTATCGGATTTTCGCATCCTGGTCGCGCCAGGCCTGTACGGCAGCGACGAGAGACACTGGCAGACGCGCTGGGAGGCGCTGCATCCCGCGTTCGAGCGGATCGAGCAATGGCGCTGGGACTGCCCGGACCTGTTCGCGTGGTCGGCGCAGGTGGGCCACGCGCTGCGCCGGTCAGCGCGGCCCGCGATCGTGGTCGCCCACAGCTTCGGCTGCCTCGCGACCGTGCACCGCGCTGCCGCCGGGGCGCCCCAGCTGGCGGGCGCGCTGCTGGTTGCGCCTGCCGACCCCGCCAAATTCGGCATCGTCCGAGAGCTGAAAGTAGGCCAGCTACCGGTCCCCTCGCTCGTCGTCGGCAGCGAGAACGATCCTTGGCTGACGGCCGAGCGGGCGCGCCTTTGGGCCTCCGAATGGGACAGCGATTTCGTTAACGCCGGGGCGCTGGGCCACATCAACGCGGAATCCGGGCTGAACGACTGGCCGGCCGGGATCGAGCTTCTCGATGCCCTGGCCGCGCGCATTCAACACGTGCCGGCGTGCCGGTGTGGCCGGGATGATCGCAGCATGCGCGCGTAATCGAGCTCCACGATCAGCGCGATGATTATTGTGTAGCCGGACGCACGCCGGCTTCCCGTGCATTGGTTAATATGCGTATCGTCCAACCAAGCTCGAATACCAATGCACATTCGCCAGATCACGCTCGTCACGCTGATGGCTACAAGCAGCGCCTGCGCCCAGCCAACCGGCGCCACCGCGCTCACGCCGCCGATGGGCTGGAACCCGTGGAACGCGTTCCATACAGAAGTCTCCGAGTCCAAGATCCTGGCCGTCGCCGAAAAGCTGAAGCAGTCCGGCCTGGCCGATGCGGGCTACGTCTACGTCAACATGGACGATGGCTGGTGGCTGCGGCGCCGCGCCGACGGCGGCATCGATGTCAGGACCAGCATGTTTCCCAGCGCTGACCTGGGCAATGGGAAAACCAGCATGCGCCCATGGGTCGACCGCCTGCACGCGATGGGACTGATGGCAGGCATCTACACGGACATCGGCCGCAATTCGTGTTCACAGGCGTGGGAGGCGAAGTCGCCGAACCTGCCGGTCGGCTCGCAGACGGAGCGCGAGATCGGCACCTACGGCTACCAGCAACAGGACATGCGTCTGCTGCTCGGCGACTGGAACTTCGACTACGTGAAGATCGACGCCTGCGGCCTCGCCGACTACGGCAGCGACAAGCGCTTTGTGGGTGATGGCAGCTACCGGGCCTTCGAACCGATCATGATCCGCAACCATCCCGAACGCGGCGACTCGAAAGAAGTGGAGGCGCTGTACGCCAGGCTGAAGCGCGCACTGGTGGAAGCGCGGCCGCTTGGCGATTACGTGCTGTCGATCTGCACCTGGGGCGAGGCTTACGTCAACGATTGGGGCGGCCACTACGGCAACCTGTGGCGCACCAGCGCCGACATCCGGGCCTCGTGGTCGTCGATGCTGCAAAATTTCGACAGTGCGGCATCGCGTCCGCTGTACGCGGGACCTGGCCACTGGAACGATCCGGACATGCTGGAGATCGGCCTCGGCGACTTCGACGCCTCCCATCCTGTCGAGGCGCGTGCGCACATGTCGCTGTGGGCCATCATCAGCGCACCGTTGATCCTCGGTGCAGACCTGAGCACGGCGCCGCAAAGCGTATTCGACATCGTCGGCAACCGCGAAGTCATCGCCATCAACCAGGACCCGGCCCGCAACCAGGGAGTGACCATCGCCCGCGATGGCGATACGCAGGTAATCGCCAAGACGCTCGCCCAGCCGGGCCGCAAAGCGGTCGCACTGGTCAACCGTGGCAAGAGTCCACGCACCGTGAGCGTGTCGCTGGCGCGGCTGAACCTGGCCTCGGCCACGGTCCGCGACGTCTGGACCGGCAAGGAAAGCACCGTCGACAAAGGTGTCATCAGCGTCGACCTGGCGCCGCACGAGACGGCGCTGCTCACCGTGCAGGGCAAGCCGCGCCGCGGCGAGGTCGCCTACCTTGGCGAGATGCCGGCGCGCGTGCAAGTACTGGCGGACGGCAGCGATGCCCTGCCCGCCGCGCTGCGCAAGGCGTGGGTGCCGGTGCAGGCCGATGCGGCGCCCTCCGGTGAAGTGCTGGTCCTCGACGGCCGGCGGATCGAAAACGGGATCGGCGCATTGGCCAACTCGCGCATCGCAGTGCGCCTCGATGGCGCGTTCCGCCGTTTCCGCGCGACTGCCGGCGCCATGGACACGCCGGCACTAGGCGAGAAACCGGCGACGACCACGTGGCGCGTCTACGGCGACGGCAAGCTGTTGTTCGAGCGCACGGTCGCAGTCACCACCTCCATCGACGTGCCGGTCGCCGGCGTGAAGACGCTGGAACTGGCCGCGCTCAGCACGACCGGCGCAGCCGGTGTTGTCGCGTGGGGGCAGGCGGAACTGGCGCGCTAGGTGCAGCCCCGAACTCTCGACGACGATGAAGCGCCACGCCGCAGGCGGCGCTGGCGACCTTCGATTTCATCCTGCCTTGCGCTTCCCGCCCGCGATCAGGCGCTGCACGGCGCAGAAAACGAACACCAGCGCGCCGATCACGATCTTGGTCCACCACGAACTGAGCGTACCGTCGAAGACGATCAGGGTCTGGATCGTCCCCAGCACCAGCACGCCGGACAGCGCGCCAGCGACGTAGCCGTAGCCGCCGGTCAGCAGGGTGCCGCCGATGACCACGGCGGCGATTGCATCCAGCTCCGTGCCCTGCGCATGCTGCCCGTAACCCGACAGCATGTAGAACGAGAACAGCACGCCCGCCAGCGCGGCGCAGAAGCTGGAGAATGCATAGACGGCGATCTTGGTGCGACCGACCGCCAGGCCCATCATCGCGGCCGATAGCTCGTTGCCGCCGACCGCATACACCGACCTGCCGAAGGACGTGAAATGCGCCACCCACGCCGCCACAAGCAGCGTCACAAGCGCGATCACCGCCGACGTCGATACGAAGCCGCCGAAGAACGGCAACTGCGCCTGCGAGACCGCGACAAAGAACGGGTTATCGATCGGGATCGAATCAACGCTGATCAGGTAGCACAGCCCGCGCGCGAGGAACATGCCGGCCAGTGTGACGATGAAGGGCTGCAGCTTGAAGAAGTGAATCAGCGCGCCCATGCAGGCGCCGAACACGGCGCCCAGCACCAGCA
Source organism: Massilia terrae (assembly GCF_024753145.1). GTDB lineage: Bacteria > Pseudomonadota > Gammaproteobacteria > Burkholderiales > Burkholderiaceae_D > Telluria > Telluria terrae. The sequence continues at coordinate 1,600,663 of NZ_JANUGU010000001.1, forward strand.
CCAGCGCGATTACGGCGGCGGGCGGCCAATGGGTCTTGTGCAGAAGCCAGGCGCACAGCATGGTGGTCAGCGCGAGCACGGAGCCCACCGACAGGTCGATGCCGCCGGACAGGATCACGAAGCTCATTCCGACCGCGATCACCAAGAGGTAGGCATTATCGATCAGGAGGTTGAGCAGCACTTGCAGCGACAGCAGCCCCGGATAGGCCGCGCCGCCGATGCCCAGCATGGCGACCAGCAGGACCAGCGTGACGATGGACGTAAACCACGGCGCGTTCGACACCGCCCGCATTGAACTTATCACAGCCGCCGTCATGCCGCCCTCCGCCGCCACAGGCGCTTGAATTCGGCCGACTGCGCGATGCAGACAGCGAAGACCACCATCGATTTGACCACCATGTTGACCTCGGGCGGAACGCCCAGCGAATAGATCGTGTACGTGAGCGTCTGGATGATCAGCGCGCCGATCATGCTGCCAACGAGGCTGAACTTGCCCCCTGCGAGGGAGGTGCCGCCCAGCGTCACCGCGAGGATCGCATCAAGCTCCAGCAGCAGGCCGGCATTGTTGGCGTCCGCGCTCTTGATGTTGGAGGTGACGATCAGGCCGGCCAGCCCCGCGCAGGCGGCGCAGAACACGTAGACGAAAAACACCAGCGTGGCCGTGCGCAGGCCGGCCAGGCGCGCCGCCACCGGGTTGATGCCCACCGCCTGGATGAACAGGCCAAGCGCCGTTTTCCGCATCAGCACGGCCGTGACTGCGAACACCGCCGCCACCAGCCAGAGCGAAACCGGCAAGCCAAGCAGGTAGCCCCCGCCGAGGAAGAAGAACGGCTTGTAGTACACGGTGACGATCTGACCGTCGGTGAACAGCTGCGCCAGTCCGCGTCCCGCGACCATCAGGATCAGGGTCGCGACGATCGGTTGCAGCTTGAGCCCCGCCACCAGCAGGCCGTTCCATGCGCCGCACAGCAAAGCAATGCCGAGCGCCGCGGCAAGCGCCAGCGGCAGTGGCGCACTGCTGGCCGCATCGCTGCCACCGATGAGGGTTGCCGCCACGGTTCCGGACAGCGCCACCACAGCGCCCACCGAGATGTCGATGCCGCGTGTGGCGATCACCAGCGTCATGCCGAGCGCCGCCAGCATCAGCGGCGCCGCGCGGTTGAGGATGTCGATCACGCTGCCGTACAGGTGCCCGTCCTTGACCTCCAGCCGGAAGAAGCCTGGCACCAGCACCAGGTCGAGCAGCAGCAGGAAGGCCAGCGCGGCGGCCGGCCGGAACAGCGGATGCTGCAGGAATGCGAAGCGCTCCTTTGCTGCCGGCGCCTTGAGCACGGTGTCTTGTACCTGGGCGTTCATTGGACCGTTTCCCCCGCGATGACATGCAGGACCGAAGCTTCATCCAGCTCGCCACGGCGGTATTCGCCGCAGGCCTTCCGGTCGCGCATCACGACCATGCGGTCGGATACGCGCAGCACTTCCGGCAGCTCGGACGAGATGAACAGGATGGCCATGCCCTTGCGGCACAGCGAGGTGACGTAATCCATGACTTCCTGCTTGGCGCGCACGTCGATGCCGCGCGTCGGTTCGTCGAGGATCATCAGCGTCGGATCTGTGGCCAGCCAGCGCGCCAGCAGCACCTTCTGCTGGTTGCCGCCGGAGAGCGTGCCGATCGGCGTCTCGATGCTGGCTGTTTTGATGCCCAGCCATTTCACGTAGTCCGTGGCGAGCTGCTGCTGGCGCTTGAACGAAATCGCCCGCAGCATGCCCTGGCGCGCCTGCAGCGCGAGGATCAGGTTTTCGCGCACCGACAGCGACAGGATCGCGCCTTCATGCTTGCGATCTTCCGAGCAGAAGCCGATGCCTTGGGCGATCGCGTCGCGCGGCGTATCGAAGGTACGCTCACGTCCGCCGATGTCGATGCTGCCGCTGTCGGCCTTGTCCGCGCCGAACAGCAGGCGCGCGGTTTCGGTACGGCCGGAACCCAGCAGGCCGGCCAGCCCCACCACTTCGCCGTGCTTGATGGTGAGATCGACCGGCTGCAGCACGCCTTTGCGCGCCAGGCCGCGCGCGCTAAGCACGATGCCCTCGCCCGCGTGGCTCGTCACATCGGCGCTTTCTTCAACGACGGCCGGCGCGCCAACCATTTTGTTCACCAGCGCCAGGCGCGACAGCTCGCTGCACGCGTATTCGCCTTCGCGCTCGCCGTTGCGCATCACCGTGATGCGGTCCGAGATCGCGTAGGTCTGTTCGAGGAAGTGGGTGACGAACAGGATCGCCATACCCTGCTCGCGCAGCGAACGCAGCACGGAGAACAGCAGCTGTACCTCGGCCTCGTCGAGGCTGGAGGTAGGTTCGTCAAGGACCAGCACACGCGATTCAATGTTGAGCGCGCGCGCAATCGCCACCATCTGCTGGATCGCGAGCGGATAAGTGGACAGCGGCGCCGCGACGTCGATGTCGACCTGCAGGCGCGCCAGCAGCGCGGACGCCTGCTTGCGCATGGTGCGCCAGTCGATCATGCCAAAGCGGCGCGGATATCGGCCGGTGAAGATGTTCTCAGCCACCGACAGGTTCGGGCACAGGTTCACTTCCTGGTACACGGTGCTGATGCCGAGGTCCTGCGCTTCCTGCGTGGAGCGCGGCGCAATCTGCTTGCCGCCCAGCGTGATGCTGCCGCGGTCTGGCTGGTAGACGCCGGTGAGCACCTTGATGAGCGTCGACTTGCCCGCCCCATTCTGGCCCATCAGCGTGTGGACTTCGCCCGGATAGAGGCGCAGGCCCGCTTCGGCCAGCGCCTTCACCCCGGGGAACTGCTTGTGGATGCCGGCCATTTCAAGGACCGGCGCTCCCTTGACTGCATCGGGCATGTTCGCCTCAGTACTTCCGATTCGGGAGTTCCTTGGCCGCCAGGTCGGCCGGGTACACACCCTCCTGCACGGTCACGCGCTTCGGCACCGGCTTGCCGGCCACGACATCCTGCGCGGTCTTGATCAGCAACGGCCCAAGCAGCGGATTGCATTCGACCGTGACGTTGAGCTTACCCTGCGCCATGGCCTCGAACGCGCCCTTCACGCCGTCGACCGAAATGATGATGATGTCCTTGCCCGGCTTGAGTCCCGCTTCCTCGATCGCCTGGATCGCGCCGATCGCCATGTCGTCGTTGTGCGCGTACAGCACATTGATGTTCTTGCCCTCCGACTTGAGGAAGGCTTCCATCACTTCCTTGCCTTTGGCGCGGGTGAAGTCGCCGGTCTGCGAGCGGACGATCTTCAGCTTCGGATTGGCGGCGATGACTTCGGCGAAGCCGCGCTTGCGGTCGTTGGCCGGGGCGGCGCCGGTGGTGCCCTGCAGCTCGACGATGTTGAGCTGTTTGTTAGGGTTCTTCTTGGCGTAATCCAGCAGCCAGTGGCCGGCGCGGCGGCCTTCCTCGACAAAGTCCGAGCCGATGAAGCTGACGTACAACGACTGGTCGCCGACGTTGACCGCGCGGTCGGTCAGGATCACCGGGATCTTTGCGTTCTTCGCTTCGCGCAGCACGCTTTCCCAGCCGGTTTCCACGACCGGCGAAAACGCGATCACGTCGACGCGCTGGGCGATGAAGGAGCGGATGGCCTTGATCTGGTTCTGCTGCTGTTGCTGGGCGTCGGCGAATTTCAGCGTGACGCCGGCGGCCTTGGCGGCGGCCTTGATCGACGCGGTATTTGCGGTGCGCCATTCGCTTTCGGCCCCGACCTGTGAGAATCCGATCACGAGTGGCTTGGCGGCGAATGCCGGAATGGCGGCGGCGAAGCTTGCGGCGGCGGCTGCAAGCAGCAGCGTTCTACGGGTGAAGGTCATGCCTTGTCTCCAGTATAGTTATGACCCAATACTAGAGCATGGGCCGATACTCTTCCAATCATATTTTTGACAGAATTGATCACTTTTTCGGTATCCACAAACTAGCGCAGCAGGCGCAATCCAAATAGCCGGGCGGTGCTCGATCCCGGCCGCGCGCGCAAGCTCACGACCAGCTTCCCATCCGCGCGGAGGCCAGCCGGCAGCGCGAACTCGCGCGCGTACACCTCCTCCGCCGCCTCGCCGTCCAGCCTCACCGATTGCAGTAGCTGTCCGTTGACGAGGATGTCGAACTCGCGGCCCTTGTCCGCGCGCGCGAACTCGAGCCTCAGCGTTTTGGCCTCTCGCTTGCGATCGGTGAGGTCGTAGCTGAACCATCCTTTTGCCTCGCGCCAGTGCCGCCCCTGGGTCAGGCCTGCGCGCGACTCGTCACCTTTGAAGAAATGGTCCGATTCCGGCTGCTGCTCGCCCGGCGCAACCTGGTCGATCGTCTGCGCGTCCAGCGCCAGGCGGGCGGCCTCGCGCTCACGGTTCTCGGCCATGATGCGCACCAGCCCGGATGAGGTGGTCTGCTGCCAGTAGAGCATGTAGCGCGAATCGTGCAGGCGGAAGAAGGGAATGAATTCGGTCGACGCGCCGGCCCCGCCGTGCACCAGTCCCGGCGCCACGAAGGTCAGCGGCTTGCCCTTCACCGGCTTGAACTTGTCCATGAAGGCCTTGGTATCGCTGACGAACAGCGGCGCCGCCTCCTGCGGGCACACCGGGCCCTTCGCGATGTGCCCCATCCGCGAGCCGTCGGCGAGAAAATCCAGGTGCTCATCCGGGAACGGCTTGGTTTTCGCCGCCAGCACGATCGGGCCGTGCAGCACCGCGTAATAGTTCGACAGGTCCGGCATCTGCTCCAGGTGAGTCGTCATCGGCAGCACCACGTCCACATGGTCGCCCCTTCGCCAATTGCGCTCGATGCTTGCGTAGCCGCCGGGCGCGGCGTTGACCTTGACCGGCAGGCCGTTCACGCGCAACTGCATCCGCCCGGCCGCGACCCAGGCCGGATAGCGGATCCTCATTGTGAAATGCGAAGACGAATCCACCGTGATGCGCGTGCTGTCCATATCCGGGAAGCGCGTCGACTGCGTGATCCGCGCGCCCTTCTCCCGCCACTCCAGCGTGGAGGGGATGAACAGGTTGACGAACAGCGCATCGCCCTCGTGCGCGTAGATGAATTCGCCGTACTTGGCATGGCTCTCGATGCCGGAACCGACGCAGCACCACATCGCCTGGTCCACCTGCGAATACACCCGGTAGTGGTTCGGACGCATCGGCGTGAAGTAGACGAAGCCGCCGCCCGGGCGCTCGGACGAGAGGATGTGGTTGTACAGCGCGCGCTCGTAGTAGTCCGCGTAGCTGCCCTTCTGCTGCGTCAGGAACAGCATCTCGGTCAGCTTGAGCATATTGTAGGTATTGCAGGTCTCCGGTCCCTCGACTTCCTCCATCATCGAACTGAAGTCGTTCGCGTCGTTGAAGTGCTCCTTGACGCTGTTGCCGCCGATGGCAACCGTGCGGTGCTCCACCACCGTCTGCCAGAAGAACTCCGCGGCGCGCTCCATGTCCGCGCTGCCGGTCAGGTCCGCGATGCGCTTGAAGCCGATCACCTTGGGAATCTGCGTGTTGGCGTGCAGGCCGGTCAGCCTATCCTGTCCTTGTTCGAGCGGCTGCAGCAGGGCCTGGTGCGAAAAGCGCAGCGCCAGGTCCATGTACTTGCGCTGGCCGGTCATCTGCGCGACGTCGGCCAGCACTTCGTTCATGCCGCCCTGCTCGCTCCTGAGCATGTCCTGCATCTGGCTGTCGCTCAGGTGCGAGGTGAGGTTCAGGGCCCAGTCGGACAGGGCAACCAACATCGCCTTCGCATCCTCGTTGCCGGCATAGCGCCAGGCGTCGCGCAGGCCGGCGTACGTCTTGTGCAGGTTGTACCACGGGACCCATTTGCCATTGACCGAGAAGCTGTCGGCATGCAGCTTGCCGTTCTCGATGTCGCGCCAGGCCTGCCGTCCGCCCGGAATGCCGCCGACGTAGCCGTCGCCATTGGCCCGCTGCGCGCGCTTCAGTTCAGAGACAAAGTAGTTCAGCCGCCGCAGCACCTCGGCGTCGCCAGTCGACGCGTACATCAGCGACAGCGCGGACATGTAGTGGCCGCCCATGTGACCATCCAGGCCACTCGATTCCCAGTTTCCGTAGCTGGGCTGCTTCGGCTGCAGGCCCGCTTCGCGCAGGAAGGGTGCGAGCAAGCGGTCCGGATCCAGCGCGAGGATGTAATTGAGATCGGCGGCCTGCGCGTCGAGGAAGGGACTTGGGCCGAGGCGCACGTCCTTCAGCGGGAACAGTTCGGCCGCCTGTGCGTGGACAGCGGCCAGCGCCATGAGCAGCGCGAAAAACTTCGTCTTCATTTAAGCAGCTCGCTCTGGTAGCGCTCCAGGTCATTGTGGTCTACCGCCGGCCAGCCGTCCGCGTCCCATTTCATCTCAAGCACCTTGAGCTTGGATTTGTAGCGGTCGGCGGTCTCGTAGGCGTGCAGCACCAGGTAGTCCTCGCCGTCGAAGGTATACGCGCCGTTATGCCCAAGCGCCTTCCAATCCCTGTCGCCTTCGATGACGAGCGAACCGCCGCCCTTGGCCATGTCGCGGCCGGCGCGGTCGAGATAGGGGCCGGTCGCATCGCGCGAACGGCCGATCATCACGTGGTAAGTGCTGTTCGCGCCCTGGCAGCATTTGCCGAAGGAGACGAACAGGAAGTACCAGCCATTCTTCCTGAAGATGAACGGCGCCTCGATCTCGGCGGGGCCGCCCTTCTCGTCTGCCGTGAACGAAGGCCGTTCCCGGCGCGCGATGGTGTGCCAGTCCTGTGGCTCGGCGAGATGGGTCCAGCTCTCGTCCAGTCTCGCCAGTTTGATGCCGGTCCAGAACGAGCCGAAGGCCAGCCAGGCAGCGCCCTTCTCGTCCTCCACCACGTTTGGATCGATCGCATTCCACAGGTCGCGGCCGGGCACCGACTGCAGCACCATGCCCTGGTCTTCCCAGCGGTAGTTGGGCGAGCACGGGTCCAGCGCCGCATTCACCGTCACACCGATGGCCGAGGTGTTCTTGCCGAAATCTGAAACCGCGTAGTACAGGTAAAACTTGCCGTTGTGGCGCTGGATGTCCGGCGCCCAGATGTGGTCCTTGAAACCCGGCGCGGCCTTGCGTGCCCATGCGGGAGGCGTGTCAAAGATGCGGCCCTCCGCCTTCCAGTGGACCATGTCGTCCGAGCTGTAGAAGCTGATGCCGCGCCCCGTGCTGAAGAGGTAGTACTTGCCGCCCTCCTTCGCCATCACGGGGTCATGCACGCCGACCTGCGTGGCGCCAGCGTGCACCGTCACGGCCAGCGCAAGCACGCCGGCGAATGCGCGCAGCACTGGCTTCATCACTCAGCCGGCAACGGAGAACACGACCACCGCCTTGGCCGGCACCTTGACGGTCAGCTTGCCGTTGGCGGCTTGCGCCGAGAACGGAGCCGGCTTGATCGCCTGCTTCTGCTCCATCGTGTTGTGCGCATCCATCGCGACCGCGGTCAGCACCTGGCCCTGCACCGACTGCGCGCTTTCGCCGGCGACGGACAGCACGACGTCGGTCGCTTCATGCGGGTTGGTATTCACCAGCGCCACGTACAGCTTGCCGTCCTTTGCACGCGCGGCGGATGCGCTGATGCCCGGGATGCTGGACGCGCCGAGCTTGTACGATGTGTCGTTGGCGACGGACACCGGCAGCGAGGCCGCGTCCTGGAACGGCACGTACATCTTGTACGCGTAGTAGGTCGGCGTGAGCAGCATCTTGTCCTTGTCGGTGATGATCATCGACTGCAGCACATTGACCATCTGCGCGATGTTCGTCATCCGCACCCGGTCCGCATGCGCATGGAAGATGTTGAAGTTAAGGGCCGCCACCACCGCGTCGCGCAGCGTATTCTGCTGGTACAGGAAGCCGGCGTTGGTGCCCTTCTCCACGTCGTACCAGGTGCCCCACTCGTCGACGTAGAAGCCGATCTTCTTCTGCGGGTCATTCTTGTCAAGGACGGCCACGTTGTCCTGGATATGGTTCTCCATTTTCAGCGTGTTCTGCAAGGTCGACATCCACTGAGCCTCGTCGAAGCCGGTCGCAGCGCCCTTGACCTTCCACTGGCCGGTGGGGATGGTGTAGTAGTGGAAGCTGATGCCGTCGGTGCGGTTCTTCAGCTCGCGCGACAGGACCTCGGTCCACCTGGTGTCGCTGTCGTTGCCGCCGCTCGCGATGATCTTCGGCCGCACTTCGCGCGGCGCCTTCAGGAAGCTGTCGTACTGCTTGTACATGTCTGTGTAGTACTCCGGCCGCATATTGCCGCCGCAGCCCCAGGCCTCGTTCCCGACCGCGAAGTAGGCGACCTTGAAGGGCTTGGGATGGCCGTTCTTGCGGCGCAGTTCGGCCAGCGTGGACTTGCTGTCCGAGGTCATGTATTCGATCCACTCGCTCATCTCGCGCGAGCTGCCGGTGCCGAGGTTACCGTTCACGTAGGCGTCGGCGCCCAGCATCTCGACCAGGTCAAAGAACTCGTGCGTGCCGACGGCGTTGCTCTCCTCGACGCCGCCCCAGTTGGTATTGACCTTCACCGGGCGCTTGTCGCGCGGGCCGATGCCGTCGCGCCAGTGGTACTCATCGGCGAAACAGCCGCCCGGCCAGCGCACCAGCGGCACGTGCAGGTCCTTGAGCGCGCCGACCACGTCGTTGCGCCAGCCTTTGGTATTCGGGATCTTCGAATTCGGGCCGACCCACAGGCCGCCGTAGATGCCGCTGCCGAGGTGCTCGGCGAACTGGCCGTAAACGTTCTTGTTGATGACCGGGCCGGGGTGGGCGGCGTCCACCGTGACCGTCACCTGCGCAAAGGCCGGCACGGCGGCGATGGCGAGGGAAATAAGGCTAAGCTTGAGTGCTTTCATTGGATTGTCTCTACTGTTTTTATATTTGCGCTGCCGCGCCGCGTGCTTTAGCTTTGCCGTCGTTCCCGCGTTCGCGGGAACGACGGTTAATCTGAAGCTTTGGCTTAGATCCAGCCCGCATCAACGATAAAGTCCTGCCCTGTACACATCCGGCTGTCATCCGCCGCGAGGAACAGCACCATGTTCGCCACATCCTGCGGCATCAGCTTGCCCGGCAGGCACTGCGATTTCTCGATCTCTTTTTCGGCTTCGGCGTCCACCCACAGGTCCAGCTGCCGCTGCGTCATCACCCAGCCCGGCGTCACCGTGTTCACACGGATACCGAACTTGCCCAGGTCGCGCGCGAGCCCGCGGGTCAGGCCCAGCACCGCCGCCTTGGTGGTGGCGTAGACCGGATAGCCGCCGTTCATCGCGTGGAAGGACATCGAACTGAAGTTGATGATCGAACCGCCGCCCTTCTTCTTCATCCCCGGGAGCACGGCCTGGCAAGTGAAAAACATCGGACGCTGGTTGATCGCGATGCGCTCGTTCCAATAGTCGAGCGTCACATCCTCGACCTTATGGCGCTGGTCGTTGGCCGCGTTGTTGACGAGGATGTCGAAGTCGCCGAGCTCCTTCGCCAGTTCGGCCATGGTCGATTGCAGCGCGCCGATGTCGGTGATGTCGCAGTAGCGGAACACCGGCTTGTGCTCCAGCCGTTCCACCAGCGCGAGGCTGGCCTCGCGCATGATGTCCACGAAGGCCACCACCGCGCCCTGCTGCACGAACGCTTCGACGATCGCCTCGCCGATGCCGCTGCCGCCGCCCGTGACGAAGACGCGCTTGCCCTTCAGGCTAGCGTAACTGGCCAGTTGTTCGCTCATAATGCGTTCACTTTCACATAGCGGGTTTCGGTGATTGCCAGGCGGTTGCTCAGCGCCGGCCCGAATGCCTCGGCCTGCACCTCGAAAGTTTCGCCAGCCTTGACCTGCACGCCATCGGCAAAGCTCAGCGTCGCGGTGCCGAAGAAGTGGATGTGGACATCGCCGGGCCGCTTGAACAGGCCGTACTTGAAGTGGTGGTACTCAAGGTTCGCGATGGTGTGCGACATATTCTGCTCGCCGCTGACGAAAGCCTTCTCCCAGCGCACTTCTCCGTTGGCATCGCGGATGCGCGACATTCCCGCCACGTGCTCCGGCAGTTCGCCCGCCAGTAGTGCCGGGCCGACGCCACAGCTGCGCAGCTTGGAGTGCGCGAGGTAGAGGTAGTTCTGGCGCTCGGTGATGTGGTCCGAGAACTCGTTCCCGATCGCGAAGCCGAGGCGGTAAGGCTGGCCGTCGTCGCCGATCAGGTACAACCCGGCGATCTCCGGTTCCTCGCCACCGTCCAGCGCGAAGTCGGGCATGTCGAGCGCCTGGCCGCTGGCGCGCACGATCGATCCGTCGCCCTTGTAGAACCATTCCGGCTGCACGCCCGCTTCGCCGGCTTGCGGCTTGCCGCCCTCCACGCCCATGCGGAACATCTTCATGCTGTCCGACAGCGCGGCGACGTCGCCGCCGATCTTCTTGTGCATGGCGTCGCGCGTGTCGGCGCTGCCCAGGTGCGTGAGACCGGTGCCGGTGACGTAGCAGTGCGCGGGGTCCGGGTGATCGAGCGGTGGCAGGATGCGGCCTTCGCTGGCGGCCGCACCAAAGGCCGCGGTGGCGTCGCCGATGCTTGCGCCGGCCAGCTCGGCCAGCTTGACGCGTTTGGCGATGGCGGCGCGCGCCAGCTGCAGCGTCGAACTGTAGCCTTCGATGATGCGCAGCGTGTCGCCGTCGAGCGCGCCGACGCGGCGCTGTCCGGAAGTGGTGGTGAATTGAACGAGCAGCATGGTGGCCTCCGGTCAGTGCGAATGCTTGGGAACGGCGGAGCCGCGGCAGCCCACAAGGAAGTCGAAGTCGCAGCCTTCGTCCGCCTGCAGCACGTGGTCCAGGTAAAGGCCACGGTAGCCGGTCTTGTCGAGTGGCTTCTGCGTGCGGGCGCGTTCCGCCAGGCGCTGCGCGATCTCCTCGTCCGACAGCTCAAGGTTCAGGGCGCCTTCGCGGCAGTCGAGCGAGATGATATCGCCGTCCTGCACGATGCCCAGCGGGCCGCCGGCCATCGCTTCCGGCGCCACGTGCAGAACCACGGTGCCATAGGCGGTGCCGCTCATGCGCGCGTCCGAGATGCGCACCATGTCGGTGATGCCCTGCGCCAGCAGCTTCGGCGGCAGGCCCATATTGCCCACTTCGGCCATGCCCGGATAGCCCATCGGGCCGCAGTTCTTCATCACCAGGATCGAGTCGGCGTCGACGTCCAGCTCGGGGTCGTTGATACGCTGCTTGTAGTGGTCGAAGTCCTCGAACACGACGGCCTTGCCGCGGTGTTTCATCAGGTGCGGCGACGCGGCGGACGGCTTGAGCACGGCGCCGCGCGGCGAGAGGTTCCCGCGCAGGATGCAAATGCCGCCGTCGGCGATCAGCGGGTTGTCCAGCTTGCGCACCACTTCGTCGTTGTAGATCGGCGCATCGGCGCAGTTCTCCCATAGCGACTTGCCGTTCACGGTTTGCGCGTCCGGATGCGGCAGCAGCTTGCCTTCGCCGAGGCGGCGGATCACGGCCGGCAGGCCGCCCGCGTAATAGAACTCCTCCATCAGGAAGCGGCCGGACGGCAGCAGGTCGACGATGGTCGGGGTGCCCTTGCCGATGGTGGTCCAGTCTTCCAGTTCGAGCGGCACGCCGACGCGGCCGGCGATGGCTTTCAGGTGGATGACCGCGTTGGTCGAACCTCCGATTGCTGCGTTCACGCGGATCGCGTTTTCGAAGTTCTCGCGCTTGAGGATCTTCGACAGGCGCAGGTCCTCGTGCACCATCTCGACGATGCGGATCCCGGACATATGGGCCAGCACGTAGCGGCGCGCGTCCACTGCGGGAATCGCGGCGTTGTGCGGCAGCGAGGTGCCGAGCGATTCGGCCATGCAGGCCATGGTCGACGCGGTGCCCATGGTGTTGCAGGTGCCGGCGGAACGCGAATGGCCCGCTTCGGCCGACAGGAAATCGTGCATCGTGATCTGGCCAGCTTTGGCCTGCTCGTGCAGCTGCCAAACGGCGGTGCCGGAGCCGATGTCCTTGCCGTTCAGCTTACCGTTCAACATGGGGCCGCCGGTGACGACGATGGTCGGCAGGTCGACGCTGGCCGCGCCCATCAGCAGCGCGGGCGTGGTCTTGTCGCAGCCGACCAGCAGGACCACGGCGTCCATCGGATTGCCGCGGATGGATTCTTCGACGTCCATGCTGGCCAGGTTCCGGGTCAGCATCGCGGTCGGGCGCAGGTTGGATTCGCCGTTGGAGAACACGGGGAATTCGACCGGGAAGCCGCCGGCTTCGAGGATGCCGCGCTTGACGTGTTCGGCCAGCTTGCGGAAGTGGGCGTTGCAGGGGGTGAGCTCGGACCAGGTGTTGCAGATGCCGATGATCGGCTTGCCCTGGAATTCGTGGTCGGGGATGCCCTGGTTCTTCATCCAGCTTCGGTACATGAAGCCGTTCTTGTCCTGGGTGCCAAACCATTCCGCAGAGCGCAGTTTGGGCTTGTTCTTGATCTCCGACACGCGGTTCTCCTCATTGAGCGATGAGGCATACTAATTTGGCGAGAGATATGTTTCCAATCAATTTTTTGACGGATTTGATATCAAAAACGGTATTAGCACCTCTCTGCTCGAAGAGCCGCGGTTTCAGTAGATTTCGGAGGCGACCGCCCGCACTGCGTCAAGCAGCAAATTCGCCCCCGGCGACAGCAAGCGGTCCTCCTGCCGGATGATCCCAAACGCATCCATCTTGCACGGCAAATCGATCGGCAAGATCCGCAGCACGTTCAGCGAGGCGTAGTACTGCGCCACGTCCACCGGCATCACGTGCAGCGAATCCGTCTGCTGCAGCAGCGTCGTGATCACCAGCAGCGCCGTCGTGTCGACCACATTGGCCGGCGGCTGCAGCCCCTCGCGGCGGAACATCATTTCGAAGCGGTGGCGCAGGATGCTCCCTTGCGGCGGCAAGATCCACGGCAGCGAGGCAATGTCTTTCAGTTCAAGCTGGGTGCGCGCGAGCAGCGGATGGCCCGGACGCACCACGGCGCAAGCCGGCTCCTCGGTCAGCTCTTCGTAGACCAGCGCCGTGGCGCTCCCCGTTTCCTGCACGCGACCGATCATGAAGTCGAGCATGCCCCGTTGCAGCTTATCGAGCAAGACATTGCTCGGCTCCAGTTGAATGCCCACGCGCAGCAGCGGCGCCTGCTCCTTCACACGGGCCACCGCGCGCGGCAGCAAGGCCATCGCCGGCGACATGATCACGCCGACCTCGACCTGCCCGCTCAGACCGGACTTCAGCGTGACCAGGTCGTCGTGCGCCAGCGCCAGGCTGGTCAGCGCCATGCGCGCGTGGCGGATCATGGTCTCGCCGTAGATGGTCGGCTCCATCCCGCGCGGCAGGCGGTCGAACAGCCGCACCTCCAGCATGTCTTCAAGGTCCTTGATCTGCTTGGACGCGGCCGGCTGCGTCATGTGCAGCTCTTCCGCCGCACGATGGATGTTGCGGAAATCGTCGAGCGCGATCAACAGCAGCAGCTGCCGCGTCTTCAGGCGCGCCTTCAGGAACCAGTTTGGATTCGGATTCATTTACGAATATTAACAGAGCAACATATTCATCGGACCAGCAGTTCATAGCTAACGATATCGAAATCGATATCATTATTGGCGCGCAACATGCCGTAAGCTGGACACTGCCACACCAACCAGAAAGTGAGAACGCATGCCGGAGCGGTCCTTTTCCACCCTGCGATTGATCCCGCGCCCGATTTGGGTGCTCGGCTTCGTGAGCATGCTGATGGATATCTCGTCCGAAATGGTGCACAGCCTGCTGCCGATGTATCTGGTCGCGGGGCTGGGCGCCAGCGTCGCCACGGTGGGGCTGATCGAAGGCATCGCGGAAGCGGCGGCCCCGATCGTCAAGATTTTTTCGGGCGGGCTCAGTGACTACCTTGGCAACCGCAAATGGCTGGCCGTCGCCGGTTACGCGCTCGGCGCGGCCAGCAAGCCGTTTTTCGCCATCGCCGGATCGGCCAACACCATCCTCGCGGCACGCTTCGTCGACCGCATCGGCAAAGGCATCCGCGGTGCGCCGAGGGATGCGCTGGTTGCCGATATCGCTGCTCCGGAATCGCGCGGCGCGGCCTTCGGCTTGCGCCAGGCGCTGGACACCGCCGGCGCCTTCGCCGGCCCCTTGCTCGCGGCCGGATTAATGTTCTTGTGGGCGAACGACTACCGCCGCATCTTCTGGGTGGCGGTGATCCCGGGCGCGCTGGCGGTGCTGCTGCTGGCTGCAGGCGTGAAGGAGCCGCCACACGCTACGGGCTCCAAAGGGATCAATCCCATCCATCGGGCCAGCCTTCAGCAGCTGTCGTCTTCGTTCTGGTGGGTGGTGGCCATCGGCGCCGTGTTCACGCTGGCGCGCTTCAGCGAAGCCTTCCTCGTACTGCGCGCCATGCAGGGAGGGATGAAGCCGGCGCTGGTGCCGCTGGTGATGGTCGCGATGAACGTCGTCTACATGCTGTCGGCCTACCCCTTCGGCAAGCTGGCCGACTCGATGAGCCACCGGCGCCTGCTGGTGATCGGGCTCGGCTTCCTCGTCCTCGCCGACCTGATGCTCGCACACGGCAATGGCTGGCCACTGGTGCTGCTCGGCGTTGGCCTATGGGGCCTGCACATGGGGATGACCCAGGGCCTGCTGTCCGTGATGGTGGCGGACACCGCGCCGGCCAACTTGCGCGGCACGGCGTTCGGATTCTTCAACGTGGTCTCCGGTATCGCCATGCTGTTCGCGAGCGTGGTGGCGGGCCTGCTGTGGGAACGCTTCGGCGCATCCGCCACCTTCCACGCCGGCGCCACATTCGGTGTACTGGCCGCGCTATTGATCATCATCCGCGGCCCGCGCTAGCAGGCCCGCGCCGGCGGCGCAGAAGAAAATAGGCCGCCGGTACCACGAACATCGACAGCAACGGCGCCGTCACCATCCCGCCCACCATCGGCGCGGCGATGCGCTGCATGACTTCCGAACCGGTGCCGCTGCCGACCATGATCGGCACCAGGCCGAGCACGATCACGGCAACCGTCATCGCCTTCGGGCGCACCCGCAGCACGGCGCCATCGGTGATCGCCGCCCGCAAGTCCTCCTCGCTGCACTGGCCCGCGGCGCAGCGGGCTTCCCACGCTTGTTTCAGGTACAGCAGCATGATGACGCCGAATTCGGCCGACAAGCCGGCCAGCGCGATGAACCCGACGCCGCTCGCGACGGACAGGTTATACCCGAGCAGCCAAAGCAACCACGCGCCGCCCGAGAGCGCAAACGGCAGCGTCGCCATGATCAGCAGCGCTTCGTCGAAGCGGTGGAAGGTCAGGTACAACAGGAAGAAGATGATCGCCAGCGTCGCCGGCACCACGACCTTGAGCCGGGCGACGGCGCGCTGCAGGTATTCGAACTGCCCGGACCAGGCGACCGAATAGCCGGGCGTGAGCTTCACCCCGCGCGCCACCGCCTCCTGCATCGCCTTCACCGCCGACTGCAGGTCACGGCCGCGAATGTCCACGTACACCCAGCCGGACAGCCGCCCGTTCTCGCTCTTGAGCATGGGCGGCCCGTCGGCGACGCGGATATCGGCAATGTCGCCCAGGCGGATCTGCGCGCCACGGCCGGTCAGCACCGGCAGCTGGCGCAGCTTGTCGACCGAGTCGCGCACTTCGCGCGGATAGCGCACATTGATGGGGAAGCGCTGCAGGCCCTCGACAGTCTCGCCGACATTGTCGCCGCCCACCGCGGCCGATACGATGCCCTGCACGTCGGCGATGTTCAGGCCATAGCGCGCGGCGCGTTCGCGGTCGATGTCGATGTCGACATAGCGTCCGCCGTTGAGGCGCTCGGCCAGGGCCGACGACACGCCCGGCACCTTCCTGACCTCCGCTTCGATTTCGCCGGTCAGCCGGTCGATCTCGGCCAGGCTGGGTCCCGAGACCTTGATGCCGACCGGGCTCTTGATGCCGGTGGCGAGCATGTCGATCCGGTTGCGGATCGGCGGTACCCACACGTTCGACAGGCCCGGCACCTTGACCACGCGGTCCAGCTCTTCCGTGAGCCGGGCCATGGTCATCCCCTGCCGCCACTGTTCGCGCGGCTTGAACTGGATGGTGGTCTCGAACATCTCCAGCGGCGCCGGATCGGTGGCCGATTCCGCCCGGCCGGCCTTGCCGAACACGGTAGCTACTTCCGGCACGGTCTTGATCAACCGGTCGGTCTCCTGCAGCAATTCAGCAGCTTTGCCTGCACTCAGGCCGGGCAGCGCGGAAGGCATGTACAGCAGGTCACCCTCGTCCAGTGTCGGCATGAATTCGCCGCCGAGGTGCATGGCGGGCCACAGCGCGGTAGCGCCGATGATGGCGGCAGCGGCAAGTACCGTCTTCGGGCGCCGCAGCACTTGCGCGATGAGCGGCCGGTACAACGCGATCAGCGCGCGACTGAGCGGATTGGCCTGTTCGGCGGGGATCCGTCCGCGCACGAGGTAGCCCATCAGGACCGGAACCAACGATATCGACAGCCCCGCGGCGGCGGCCATTGCATAGGTCTTGGTGAAGGCGAGCGGCGCGAACAGCCGCCCTTCCTGCGCCTCCAGCGTAAACACCGGCACGAAGGACAGCACGATGATCAGCAGCGAGAAGAACAACGCGGGACCGACCTCGGTCGCGGCATCGCCAATCACCCGCCAGCGCGCCTCGCCCTCCAGGTTCGCGCCGGGATGCGCGTGGTTCCACGCCTCGATGTGCTTGTGCGCGTTCTCGATCATCACCACGGCACCGTCGACCATGGCGCCGATCGCGATCGCGATACCGCCCAGGGACATGATGTTCGCGTTCACGCCCTGGTAGTACATGATGGTAAACGCAGCCAGCACGCCCAGCGGGAGCGACACGATCGCCACCAGCGCCGATCGCAGGTGGAACAGGAAGAGCGCGCACACCAGCGCGACGACGATGAATTCCTCGACCAGCTTGCGATTGAGGTTGCTGACGGCGCGATCGATCAGCCTGGATCGGTCATACGTCGGCACCACTTCCACGCCGGCCGGCAGGCTGGCCCTGAGCGATGCCAGTTTCTGCTTGACGGCGGCGATGGTGGTGCGCGCGTTCTTCCCGGAGCGAAGGATCACGACGCCGCCTGCCACTTCGCCCTGCCCGTCCAGCTCCGCGATCCCGCGCCGCATCTCCGGCCCGACCTGGATCCGCGCCACGTCGCCCAGCCGCACCGGCACGCCAGCCGCGCTGGCGTTGACCGGAATCGCGCGGAAGTCGTCCAGCGAGCGCAGGTAGCCGGAGCTACGTACCATGTACTCCGCTTCGCCCGATTCCAGCACCGAACCGCCGCTTTCCTGGTTGGCCTTGCCGAGTGCGTCGAGCACCATCGCATGCGTGACGTTGTAGGCCCGCATCCTGTCAGGATCCAGCACCACCTGGTACTGCCTGACCATGCCGCCGATACTGGCCACTTCGGACACGTTGGGCACCGTCTTCAGCTCGTACTTGAGAAACCAGTCCTGCAACGCGCGCAGCTGCGACAGGTCGTGCCTGCCAGTGCGGTCGACCAGCGCGTATTCGAACACCCAGCCGACACCGGTGGCGTCCGGGCCGAGCGCGGGACGCGCCTGCGCCGGCAGCCGCGCCTGCACCTGGTTCAGGTATTCCAGCACGCGCGAACGCGCCCAGTACGGGTCGGTGCCGTCCTCGAACAGGACGTAGACGAAGGAGTCGCCGAAGAAGGAGTAGCCGCGCACCGTCTTCGCGCCGGGTACCGACAGCATTGTAGTAGTCAGCGGATAGGTGACCTGGTTCTCGACGATCTGCGGCGCCTGCCCCGGCCACGTCGTGCGGATGATGACCTGCACGTCGGACAAATCGGGCAGCGCGTCGACCGGCGTGCGCGCCAGCGACCAGATCCCCCACGCCGCGAGCGCCACTGCCGCTGCCAGCACCAGGATGCGGTTGACGATTGACCAGCGGATGATTCGGGCGATCATTCATGGCTCCCGTGGCCGCCGTGTTCGTGTGCTGCGGCGCCTTGCGGCCGGATCGCCACGATCTGGTAGCGCCCTCCCGGCAACGCCTTGATCTCAAACACGACGCTGTCGCCAACCTTCAGGCCGTCCATGCCGCCGGGCGGCGGCGCGAAGCCCATCGTCATCGGTCCCCAGTGCAGCTCCGGTATGGCCTCATGCGAAATCGTGACCTCGGCGCTGCCGATCTTTTCAATGCGGCCGCGGGTCTGCCAGGTCGCCTGGACGGGTTCCTGTTTCGTCTCGGCCTGCGCCGCTCCCTCAAGCCGGCGCAGGCTTCCCCGCAGGCTCGCCTCGGAGTCGATCAGGAACTGGCCCGACGCGACCACGCGCTGCCCCGCGCCCACACCAGACACGATCTCGGTCTCGCCGCCCGATTCGGCACCGGTCTGGACGTCGACCGGCCGGAACTTCCCGCCGTCTTCGGCCAGGATGACGACACTGCGCGTGCCTGTCCGGATCACCGCTTCCGACGGTACCAGCAACGCTTGCCGATGCTGGGGCGCGATCTCGATGTTCGCGAACATTCCGGGGGTGAGCTTGCCGTTCGGGTTGTCCACGGCGATGCGCGCAGTCAGCGTGCGCGTGGCCGGATCCACCTGCGGCAGCAACGCCTCGACCTTGCCGGTGAAGGTCTCGCCCGGCCAAGCCACCGTGGATGCGCGCACCGGCGTGCCGGGCCGCACCTGGGCGGCGGCGCTCTCCGGCACTTCGGCATTGATCCAGACACTGCGCAGGCCACTGATCGTCATCAGTGGCGCCCCGGCGGCCACGGTCATGCCTTCGCGCGCCGGCAGCTCGCTGATCACTCCCGACACCGGCGCCGTCACGGTGACGTGCCGCTGCACCTGGCCGCGCGCGGCGACCTGGCGCACCTGCTCGTCAGTCATGCCGGCGAGCCGCATGCGCTGCAGCGCGGCGTCGAGCAGGCCCGCGGCCTGCGCTGCGCCCATGCGCTTGATGGACAGGTAGTCCTCCTGCGCCGCGACCCAGTCGGGCACGTACAGGTCCAGCAGCGGCTGGCCTTTGCGCACAGGGTCCTGCGGGGCGCGCGTGTACAGGCGCTCGACGTAGCCATTGCTGCGCGCCTGCACCACCACGCGTTCGCGCTCGTCGAAGGCCACATTGCCGACCAGGCGCAGCGCAGCGCCAAGGCTGCCCTCGCGCACGTCGGCGTAGCGGATTCCCAGGTTTTGCGCGACACCCGGGCTCACCTTGACCGTGCCCTCGTCGGCCTGCCCGTCCGCGTACACCGGCACCAGCTCCATGTCCATGTACGGCGACTTGCCCGGCTTGTCGAAGCGTTTGCCGGGGGCCATCGGATCCTGCCAGTACAGGATCTTGCGTTCGCTTGAAGGCGCGAGGACGGGGACGGCCGAGCGTTGGCCGAGCCGGTAGGCGCTGTAGACGGCTGCCGCGGCCAGCAGCACGATGACGGCAAAGGCTGTGAGGACGCGGCGCTTCATTGCGCCTCCTGTTTGGCGGTGATGGTATTCATCTGTGTCGTCGGAAGTAGGAAGTTCAGGCGCGCCCACAGGCGTGCCGTTTCGGCTTCGAGCTGCAGGGCCTGCAGCCGGGTGTCGAGTTCAGTGGCGCGCGCGGCGATCACGTCGGTGAGCGCAGCCTTGCCTCCACGGAAGGCGGCAAGTTGCGCCTCGGCGCGCTCGCGGGCCAGCGGCAGCAGCTCTTCGCGGTAGCGGGCCAGCCGTTCGAGGCCGGTGCGCCATTCGCCGATTTCGGCGCGGGTCTCGGCGGAGTGGGCCCGCAGCGCTTCGTCGCGTTCGTCGCGCGCCTGGTCAGCCAGCGCGAGCTGCGCCGCGACCTGGCGGTCCTGGCGATGCTTGCGGTCCCATTGCAGCGGCACCGCCACGCCGAACGACACCATGTTCGGGTAGTCGGGACCGCGCTGCTGGTAAGCCAGTTCGACCCGCCAATCGGGGCGGCTTTCCGCGTCCGCCAAACGCGCCTCGGTGCGCGCCAGCTCTTCGGCCCGGGTCATGACCGCGACTTCGGGGTGATGGTCCAGCTGCGAAGGCAGCGTCTCGGGATTGTGCCGCAGGCGCGTGATGTCCGGAACGCCGGCTGGCGACGGGTCTGGCAGGTCGCCGACCCAGCGCGCCAGCATGGTGGCGGCGTTCAGGCGTTGGCGCTCGATCGTGGCGGCGCGGTCGCGCACAAGCACGGCCGCGCTGCGCGCCGCGAGCAGGTCGGCCTGGCTGGCGCGGCCGCCGCGGAAGCCTGCCTGCGCGGCCTCGGCCTGCGCATCGGCCTGCCCTGCCTGTTCGGCCACCAGCTGCGCCATCTGCCCGGCGTAGTATAGGTCGAGCCAGGCCAGCGCGGTATCGCGCTCGATCGCCGCCGCAGCCGCAGCCTGCTCGGCGCGGGTCTTGTCGGCCTGGCGTTCGTAGCGTTCCGCGCGCAGGTCGCGCGTGGCGCCCCGGGTCAGCTCCTGCTCGATGCCGATGCGGCGCATGGTCATCGAGTCCCGGCCCAGCGAGTAGCGCTCGGCGCCACTGAGCGGGAGGTTGTCGATGCCGGCCTTGAGCATCGGATCGGGCAGCTGCCGGGCCGCCACGGCCAACTCGCGCGAGGCTGTAACTGCGGCATCCTGCGCGCGCAGCTGAAGCGAACGGTCGAGCGCCCGCTTTTGGGCCTCGGGCAGGGACAGGCTCGTCGCGGCGGCGGGACCGCTGGCGGCCAAAGCCAGCGACAGCAGCGCCGGCGTCACGCGGCGCCGCAGCACCGCGAGGTCAAAATGGAAGAGCATGGTATCTCCAAATGCAATTGACTACCTCGGCCCTTCTGGGAAGAGCCATGGAACGAAGAGCAAGCGGAGGGCTAATTGCGCAGGCAGCAGTGCCTGATGGAGATGGGTGGTGAGCTGCTCGCCGCCTGCAGGAACGCAGCCGGCGCGTCAAGATTGAGCGGAAGCGGATGTCCGATAGGCGACAGTTCGACCACGAGCGCCGCAGGGATGAAGGGCGCAACGGGAGGCTGCACCGGTGAATCTGGCGTCTGAGTTTGCGCGTGTTTGTGCGCGTCGCACAGGTTGGGGCTTTGCTGGTCGTGAGGCGCGCAGCAGTCCGCATGCGCCGCCGGTGTATGCATCATCGACGCCGATTGCTCGATCTGCTTCGCCAGTTGCGGACAGTCGTAGGCGGCCAGGGCGACCTGCGTGAACAGCAGGCTGACCAGGGCAAGCAGTGCGGCGAACAGTCGAATGTGGCGTGGATATCTCATGGCGTATCAGCCCAGGCAGGTTATCATCCCCGCACGTAAATGTCGAGTGAGGGGAGTAAGCATGTTCGCCAAGCGATTGTTCCTGGCCGGCGCGTTTGCCGCGGGCGCGGCACTTGCCACATCGGCGCAGGCCCATGCCAAGCTGCAGTCATCCGATCCGGCCGCAGGCAGCATCGTCGCAACCGCGCCGAGGCAGATCAGGCTGAAGTTCAATGAGGCGGTGGAGCCCGCGTTCAGCAAGATCATCCTCAGCGACGACAAGAATGCCGACATCAAGCTGCCGCACGTCGAAGTCGACAAGGCCGATCCGAGCGTCATGACAGCCACCTTGCCTGCCCTGGGCCACGGGACCTTCCGCGTCCAATGGACGGCCATGACCCACGACAGCCACAAGACCAAGGGCGACTTCACGTTCCAGGTCAAGTAGCATGCTGCAGGACGGCGCTGCCGTTGTGCTGTATGCGGCAGCGGCGATTGCGCTCGGGGCGTGCATGGCGGCGCTGTGGATCGCGCGCGGCTATTCCGATTTGGAACGCAGGACGCCGGGCGCGAACGGGAAGCCTCTATCAGGAATCTGTCCAACCCGGCGACCCTGGCCCTGGCGGGTATCGTGCTGCTGGCCGCTACTCCACCGGGCGCATGACACGCAGCGTCGGGCGCGGTTGGTTCAGCGGCAGGTAGACCTCGTGGCTGCGCGGGTCGGCCGCTATCGTATGCGCGTTGCGTCCAGCGCTAATTGAAACGGCCTTCGTCACGCCGTCCGGCCCAATGCGAAACATGTGCACCGGCCCGGACTCGGTTGCGACATACAGCAGCTTGCGACCCGGGTCGTAGGCCAGCACGTCAGGCTCACCGCCGACCGGGAATTCAGCCGTGACGCGCTTGCTCCGAAGGTCCAGCACGAGCAGTTTGTCGTTGCCTTCACAGGCGATGAACGCGAGCCGCTGCTCCGGCTCGATCAGCAGGCCGTGGTTTCCATCGGCGTTGGGCAGGCGAATGCGGCCGACGATCTTGTCGGTGGCGGGATCGAGCTCGACGAGCTCTCCTGTCCCTTCCACGTTGACGTACACATGCCCGCTGATCGGATCGTACTGGCTGTTCCCGACTGTGCCACCCAAGGCGACCACCGCCACGCGCTTGTGCGTGCGCACATCGATCACGCTCTCCGTCTTGCCCTCCTTGTCCGACACGTAGACCTTGCCGGCACGCGGCGCATAGGCCAGCCCGTCGGGATAGCGGCCCACCGGCACGCGCGCCAGGATCGCCAGGCTCGATTCATCGATGACGACCAGCTCATCGCTGCCCGTGGCCGTCGCAAAGATGCGCCCGAGTTCCGGCACCGCGAGCACGCCGTGCACCTGCCTGACATTGCCGACCGTGCCGAGCACCTTCCCCGATTCGGTGCTCACCACCACTACGCTGTCGTCCCCGAGGTGGGCCAGCGCCAGTTTTCCGTTTGCGGCATCGAGGCTCATGTAATCCCACCGCGTGGCCCGCCCGGGCAAAGGAAGATCACGCACCAGCTGCAATGTGTCTGCCGCCGCCAAGGCCTGGCAAGATGCGAGCGCGGCGAGCGCGAGCAGTCGGCGCAGATTCAATCGGGGCATATCGTTTCTCCATTCACTGGTGCGGACTCCAGGTAAAGCCAGCACGCAGACGCCCACCGTGCGCGACGAATCGCTGTCGGCGGCGCGCACGGCGCCTTCGGCCACAAGCTCACTGTCCGGCGAGATGCCGGCATTGAGCACCAGGCCCGGCGCGGACAGGCTCCGCCGGCTCCCCTCCCGCACCAGGTCCAGATACCCGACCTCGAACGCCATCGCGCCGCTCCGGACGACGGTGGCATCCGTACCGTCGAATGGCGAAACGCCTGAGCGGGCCGCATGGCCGCCAGCGCCAAGACCACAGCCAGCAGCGCGCGCTTCATCGCCCCGGGATCAAATGATTGCGCGGACTCCGGGCCTGCTCCTCCGGCGGCCGGATGTGCCTGAACCTGAAGTACAGCAGCAGATCATAGACGATCTTGCAGGCGCCGGCCGCAATCAAGGGCCAGCCGAAGGTACTCAGCGTGAGCATATAGCCTGCCAGCGCCGGACTGGCGGCAGCAGCCAGGCTGCGCGGCACCGACGTAACGCTCGCCGCCGCGGCACGCTCCTCGGGCGGCGTGATCGCCATGACGTAGGAAGAGCGCGTCGGCACATCCATTTGCGACAGCGCGCTGCGGGCGATCAACAGCAGCAGCGCCCAGGGCAATGTCGGCGCGAACGGGATCAGGATGAGCAGCAAACTCGATGGCAGGTGCGTGAACACCATCGTGTTGACCAGGCCGAAGCGACCGGAGATCCAGGCCGCCGCAAGGTACGACACCGCGGAGACGAGTCCGGTCCAGAAGAAGATCGTGCCCGTCGCCATGGGCGACAGCTGGAACCGGTCGAACAGCCACAAGGCGAACATCGACTGGACCACGAAGCCGCCCCCGAACGCGTCCAGGCTGAACAGGGCAGCCAGCGTATAGGCGGTGCGCTTCGATTTCCTCAAGGGTGCCTTGCCCCTGCCCTCTTCCGTCTTGCGCAAGGCCGGCAGGCCACGATAGACCAGCGCGCAGGCCATGCCCAGCACCGCATACAGCAGGAACATGCAGCGTAGCGCCGTCAAGCCATCGACATGAAGCAGCGCGGAGAGCACCTGCGGCAGCCCCGCCATCAGCGCGCCCAGCGCCGCGACGATCGAGCCGACCACGTTGTAGCGGGCGAAGAAGCCGGTGCGGCGATTATCCTCGACCGTATCGGCCAGCAGCGCGTGCTCGAGCGGCAGGAACACGCTGACGTCGCCACTGGACGGATTCAGCGTGCCGACGACGGCGATGACGAGCAATGGCCAGAAATCGCTGGCGAGGGCGAAAGCGATGCCGGTAGCGGCCATCAGCGCGCAGGCCAGCAACAGCCAGCTGCGAAAGCGAAGGCGCCCCGCGTGCAGCCCGACCAGCAAGGACAAGGCGCCGGAGCCGAGCAAGGTGCCGGTCGTAATGATGCCGACCTCGAATGCGCTCATGCCCAGGCCGATCAGGTAGACCGGCAGCAGCAGGCTGACGTATCCGTCGGCAAATGCGCGCAGGCCGCGCGCCCATAACAAGCGCGTCAGGACCGACCCATTCGTTTGCAAGGCCGCCATGAACGGCTCCCCGCCGGCGTCGCCGCCGGAGTGTCTGATCGATCTCCAGAGATTAGCGCACGGCCTCGATCAGTTCAATGCGATTCCCGAACGGGTCTTCGATGCCGGCGCGGCGGCGCCCGTAAACCTGAACTTCCTCGCGCACGGTCACCTGACGCTCGCGCAGCAAAGCGCAGTAGCCGTCGAAATCGTGAACCAGCAGGGCCGGATGGGCTTTTTTGGCAGCGATGAAATTGGGCTGGCTGCCGATGTGGACCTGCGCCGTTCCCGCCAGGAACCACAGGCCGCCCGAGGCGTTCAGCGGGGCCGGCTTCGGGATCTCGGCCAGGCCCAGCACGCCGCCGTAGAAGGCCCGCGCCTCTTCGTCGGCGCCGGGAGGAATGGCTACCTGGACGTGGTCGATACCGGCAATGTGGGGCATGTCTGTTCCTCAGCGCTTGTCGAGTGCAATGCTGTGCATTATGGCACGGCCAGCGTGATGTCGAAGGGGGCGTGTGCAGGTAGAATGGCAACTTTCCATCCTTCCTTGCAAGCCTTCAGGCACATGGCCAAGCTTCCCACCACGACCCGGCGCAGCATCAACCGCCTGTTGGAACACATTGCCAGCGACTTGCAGGTGGGCGATCTCTTGCCGACCGAAATCCAGATGACCACGATCGTCGACAGCAGCCGCACCGTCGTGCGCGCCGCCCTGGCTTTCTTCGTGGAGCGCGGGCTGATTGCGGGCATGAAGGACCGGCATCTGCTCCGCATCCCGGTGCCGGACGATTACTTCGATGTGTCTGCCCTGCACAGCAACACCGAGCAACTGCAAGAGATGCTGATGCGGCTGATTTACCAGCGCGACCTGCCGCCCGGCGCCGGATTCACCGAAGCCGAACTGTCGCGTGCGGCGGGGGTCAGCACGATCGCGGTGCGCGAATTCCTGATCGGGTTTTCGCGCAACGGCCTGATCGAAAAGAATCCGCGCGGTGGCTGGCGCTTGTGCGCCTTCGATACCAAATATGCGCAGGAGCTAGGCGAAGCGCGCGAGATGTTCGAGCTGAAGGCCATCGAACGCATTGCGACGCTGGAGCCGGGCGATCCCGTGTTCGCCCGGCTGGACGAGCTGCTGGCGCGCCACGAGGCATTGGGCAAGGCGCCCGCTGCCGCGCATGCGGAATTTCCCGCGCTCGACCGCGAGTTCCACTCCTTCCTCATCAGCCTGCTCGACAACCGGTTCGCGGAAAACCTGAATGACGTCGTGTCGATGGTCTACCACTATCACTACCAGTGGGACAAAAGCGACGAATTGTCACGCAATCAGTACGCGCTGCTGGAACACCTGGCGATCTTGCGCCCGCTGTCGCAGGGCGACGCCGCCGCCGCGCATGCGGCCATGTGCACCCACCTGCGCTCCGCACACTCCACGATGCTGAGCTCCTTGCGCAACCGCGAACACAAGCTTCATCCCGCCCCCAAGGCCGCCTGAGCACCACCGCTCGCCACCTCGTCCCGCTCTCCGGGCAGCCCTGGTTCGGGCACCTTTGCGCGGGCGCCCGCCTTCTTTCGCCCAGCCGGTGATATGAATTTCGGCATCAATACGCGAAAAAAATGAATTAGAAAGCAACACGCAAGCGGCCTACTATCCTGACCCATACGTTTGGGAACTTGTCTCCGATCAACTATATGACCGATAAGAGGCCTGGTGTGCCGTGGCCTCTTTACTTCGATAAACTTTGTAAAGATGCGCTGGGAT
This sequence comes from Massilia terrae, assembly GCF_024753145.1. Taxonomy (GTDB): domain Bacteria; phylum Pseudomonadota; class Gammaproteobacteria; order Burkholderiales; family Burkholderiaceae_D; genus Telluria; species Telluria terrae. Next base: position 1,626,795 of record NZ_JANUGU010000001.1, read on the forward strand.
CTTAGCATCCGAGTGCTGTGGCGAGATCAACCTGGGAGGGAGTGCCAACGGAATAGCCTGATCAGATAGCGACAGCAATAGCTTTGAAAATAAAAATTATTAAGGAGAGAGAGTTATGCATCAAAAGGCGTCCGGCCAGATCCGGCTGAATCGATTAAGTTACGCAGTTTCCCTGGCGCTGGCCTCGCTCATGGCCGGCCATGTCGCGCTGGCCCAGGAAACTCCGGCGGCGCAGCCGGCGGCCACGCCCACGGCCACCCAGCCCGGCGAGATCACCACGGTGGTGGTCAGCACCCGCCGCTCGCAGCAGTCGGCGATCGACCGCAAGAAAAATGCCGCCACGGCGATGGACTCGATCGTCGCTGAAGACGTCGGTTCGCTGCCGGACCGTAACGTGGGCGAAGCGATCTCGCGCATCGCCGGTATCGCGATCGACCGCGGCGACTACGGCGAGGGCATCAGCGTGTCGGTGCGCGGCAACGGCCCGGACCTGACCCGCGTCGAGCTCGACGGCCAGGCCGTGCAATCGGCCGGCGGCACCGACATGAACGGCGGCGGCGACGGCCGCGGCACCGAGTTCCGCCAGCTGTCCGCCGACCTGATCAAGAGCGTGGACGTGGTCAAGGGCTCGACCGCCGACATGACCGAAGGTTCGCTCGGCGGCAGCATCCAGATCAAGACCCGTACTTCCCTCGACTTCGACAAGCCCTTCGTCTCGATCCGCGCGGCGGCCACCAATACCAGCCTGAACAACAAGTGGGATCCGGACTCCAACCTGATCGTCACCAAGAAGTTCCTGGACGGCCGCCTGGGCGTGATGGCCAACCTGTCGGCCCAGACCCTGACCAACGAATCGCACCAGTTCCAGACTGCGTCCAGCGGCAACACCGGCTATATGCGGATGGTCGACTTCGACAATTCGCCGGAAAAGACCTTCACCTACCAGCCGCAGACGCTGAACATGGACGACCCGGCGTCGACCACGCCGGTCAACGTGCTCTCCGGCAGCAACGGCTACAAGTACACCGCCGCCACGCCGCAGGAGATCCTGACGAAATCGGCCGCGGCCCAGACCAAGGCCGATTGCTACAAGGCCTTCCCGACCCTGTCGACCAGTTCGCCCGAGCTGTCGCCGCTCTCGAGCTCCAACCGCACCACCGCGGTCAACCTGCGCTCGAACGAGCAGCTGTCCTGCCTGCACCAGTGGGACGACTACATCCCGGCGCTGGTGCGCTACTTCGTCAAGCGCCAGATCGACATGCGCAAGAACCTGGACCTGCGCACCGACTTCAAGGTCAACCGCGACCTGACCATCTACGCCAAGGGCAGCTACAACAAGCGCCACGTCGACGACAACTACCTGACCTACAGCCTCGGCAACGTCGCCCTGAACGACAGCGGCTACATCGACACCAACAACGTCCGCGCCGCCATCCCGGGCTCGGGGCGCTACCTGTTCCCCAACGCCACCAGCTACTTCAGCGGCCGGCCGCTGGTCACGGGCGCGGTGATGAACGTGATCCCGAGCTCGGTCGCGGTCGACTCGACCCACCACGTGACCCAGTTCACGGTGGACGGCGCCGGCGTCGGCGTGGACCAGATCCACAACGTGATGGGCACCGACACCCGTTACCTGCAGTTCGGCGGCGCCTACCGGCACGATGCGCTCAGCGCCGAGTTCTTCGTCGGCGACTCCAAGTCCAACTACTGGCGCGGCGACAAGCGCACGTCCTGGGGCTACACCATCGGGCCGTCGACGCTGACCATGGCGCCGTCCGGCATCTGGGCCTACACCGTGCCCGCGGGCGTCAACCTGAACGACTGGGCCAAGGCCAGCGTGCTGCTGGCGCCGACCTCGAATACCGCACCGGCGCTGACCCGCACCGTCGCCACCAACTTCGACCCGAGGGAAGCCGAGACCGGCGAGCGCACCGCCAAGCTCGACCTGGCCTACGCGCTGCCGGAATCGGTGCCCTTCTTCAAGCGCATCAAGTCGGGCTTCAACTTCCGCGACACCCGCATCGATTCCTGGGGCGCGGGCGGCTACACCGTGCAGGCGGCCACCGGCACGCCGGGCACCGACGGCTACGTTCCCGCCATCACCGTGCCGGGCAATTCGATCCGCGGCACCATCGTCGGCTGCGCCGATACCGCCGGTTCACTGGGCGCCGGCGGCACCCCGTGCAAATACGGCTACAACCCGAGCAGCGCCACCTCGCGCGCCGGCCAGATCGTGATGACGCAGCAGCAGTTTGCCGACATCATCTCGGGCGCGATGTATGCGCCGGCCACCCAGACCAGGCTGTTCAACGGCGCATCGGGCCGTCCGGCCGAACTGATCGACAACTGGACCCAGATCGACGTCGAGAAGGTGTTCGCGATGGCTGGGGTGCCGAACATCAACTATGACTGCATCAAGGAATGCGTCGGCAGCGACGGCAAGGTCTACGCCCAGCCGGTCTCGCGCGTGCGCGAGCGCTCCGAAGCGTTCTACGTGATGTCGGACTTCAGCCTGGACCACATCCCGTTCACCAGCCGTGCGCTCCCGTTCGGCTGGGAGCTGGAAGGCAATCTGGGCTACCGCTATATCCGGACCAAGGTGCATGGCTCGGGCCTGGCGACCATCCAGACCTATGTCAAGACGGCGCAATTCAATCCTCTCGATCCGAACAATGCTGCCGGCGTGCTGCTGTACCAGGCCACGCGGAACGTGGAGCTCGATTCGACGCGTAACGACTTCCTGCCGATCTACAACCTGGCGATGTGGGTCGTGCCGGACAAGGTGGTGGTGCGCTACAACCACGCCAAGACCGTGGCCCAGCCGCCGGCCAGCCGCCTGTTGGCGGCCGGCACCTGCACGATCGACCCGCGCCGCGACGACACGCTCGGCGAAGGCGCGGACATGACCTGCGGCACCTTCGGCAATCCGGCGCTGAAAGGCCAGCAGAACACCAACCAGAACCTGTCCGTCGAGTGGTATCCGAACAAGGACACGATGCTCACGGCCTCCGCCTACAAGCAGCAAGGCAAGGTTGGCCCGGCCATCACCAAGGGCGTGAACGGGGTGTCGGTGTTTGCCGGCACCGACCTGCTGGCCCCGGGTTCCGGCGTGCCGCTCAGCGAGGAGACCTTCTCCTACAACCAGTGGGTCAACGGTCCGGCGGCGGTGCGCACCGGCGTCGAGTTCAGTGGCAAGACCGCGTTCACCTTCCTGCCCTGGAAGCTGCGCTACACCGGCCTGGACGCCAACCTGACCCGCCAGCACTCGAACCTGAGCCGCCTGGTGTTCGACTTCCTGAACGGCGAAACGCTGTCGCCACGCGGCGAGCCGCGCTGGTCCTACAACTGGGCGCTGTGGTATGACGACGGCAAGTTTTCGGCGCGCGTGGCGGTCCAGGGCGTGGGCGCCAAGTACAGCTGCACGGTGCCTTGCGGCGCGACGCTCAACGGCGTGAACTACAACCTGGGGATCTACCCGAATACCTCGGACCTGGCCACCCGCAGTCCGCAGTACAACCCGGGTTCGCCGCAGTACACGGACATGACGCGCTACGTCGACGGCAAAATCGCGTACCGGATCTCGAAGTCGCTCGACATCTTCATCGAGGGCCGCAACCTGACCAACCAGACTGCGACCCAGAGCCTGCCGTCGCTCGGCTACGCAAGTGGTCCGAACTACGCGTCGTACTACTATCCGGGCCGGCGCATCACGGTGGGCCTGAACTGGCGCAATCTGTAAGGCCAGGGCCGCCCGCCGCAGTCTGGCGGGCGGTTCGGGCAAGCCGGGGGCGCGGCGCGTCCCCAATCTCTACATTCGATATAATCGGGCCATGCGCAAACCGCCCGGATCCAGTCGCCGTCTCAAGGTGGTCGTTATCGCTTTCGACGGTATCTCGCCCTTTCACTTGTCGGTGCCCTGCCTTGTCTTCAAGGGCAACGGGCGCGACCCTGCGGTCTCAAAATTCGAGGTAGTGGTGTGCTCGGCCGACTCGCGCCGCCTTGCCACCGAGGCCGGCTTTTCGATCGGCACACAGGCGGATCTCGGCGCCGTGGACTCCGCCGACATCGTGGTCATGCCCTCGTGGCACGACGATTGCCGCCCTGCCCCTGCCGGGCTGCTGCGGGCCCTGCAACGCGCGCACGGCGCCGGCGCCACCGTGGTCGGCCTGTGCCTGGGCGCGTTCCCGCTGGCGCAGGCCGGCCTGCTCGATGGACGCACGGCCACCACCCACTGGGAATGCGTGGGCACGCTGGCCGAGCGTTATCCCAAGGTGAAGGTTGATCCGGACGTGTTGTATGTGGACGAGGGAAATGTACTCACGTCGGCGGGCGTTGCTGCCGGCCTCGACTGCTGTTTCCATTTGCTGCGCCGCCTGTCGGGCGCCGAGGTCGCCAACCGCCGTGCCAAGCGACTGCTGATCGCACCGCACCGGCAAGGCGGGCAGGCGCAGTTCATCGAGCGCGCCGTCCCCGTCACCAAGACCGACGGCAGGCTCTCGCAGGTACTGGACTGGGTGGCGCAGCACCTCGAAGAGGAGCACAGCATCGAAGCGCTGGCGCAACGTGCCGCCATGAGCCGCCGTAACTTCACGCGGCATTTCCGCCAGACGACGGGGACCTCGCTCAAGCAGTGGTTGCTGAGCCAGCGGATCGCGCACGCGCAGCGCATGCTTGAAAGTGGCGACGCGGCCATAGAACTGGTGGCGCAGCAGGCCGGCTTCGGCACAGCGTTTTCTCTGCGCCAGCATTTCCGCGCCGCGCTCGGCATATCGCCATCGGTCTACCGCAAGCAGTTCCGCGCGCAGGAGCAGCAGTAGGCTACGACTCGCGCTAACGCCACGCTGCTGCGAGGATGATGCTGCATAGATTGCCGCGCCGGAAGTGCGGATCCTTGAAAGCGAGGAAATCGTCGTTGAAGGTGCCGAACGTCGTGTCCGGCCGGTGCTTGAGCCCTTGGTAGAAGGTATCGATCACTTCGTGCGCGAAATCGTGGCCGCGCGGACAGGCCGACTTGACGGCCTTGCGCTCTTCCTCAGTGAAGTCGTCACGGTTACGCCCGGTCATGTCCATCCCGCACCTGCCTGTACCAGCGCGACCTCGGGCTGCATGTGTTCCGGAATGCCCGGCGTGGTGTGCAGGGCAATTGCTAGCCAAACCTTTTCGACCTCGGTTTCCGCAATGCCATGGCTGCGCAAAAACTCGCGGGCGGCGTTGGCCCCGTCCACCTCGAAGCGGAGCTGGCTGGCGTGGTAGTGCGGCGTGATGCCGATGTCGTGAAACATCGCGGCGGCATAGAGCAGCTCGGCATCGAATGTCAGCCCCTTGCGCTGTCCCAGCAGCGCAGCCCAATAGTAGACCCGCGTGGAGTGCTGGAACAGCATGTCGCTCTCGGTGTCGCGAATGAACTTGGTGATGTTCCGGGCGATGCTGCTGTCCGGTATGGCTACTCCACAGATTTCGGTCGCATTCATGGTGTCACCTTGCCGGGTACAGGCTCTCTCAGGCGCTTAGCGTGCGGCCCCGGCCGGCGTGGCGCGGAAGCTGATCGCCATACGGTTGTAAGCGTTCATCAACCCGATTGCAATCGTCAGGTCGGCCAGTTGGGTCGCGCTGAACACCGCCGCTGCGGCCTCGTACTCGGCGTCCGGTACGCCGGTATCGGCCACCAGTGTCACGGTCTCGGCCCAGGCTAGCGCGGCGCGCTCGCTGGCATCGAACAAGGCGCCGCCCTCGCGCCAGGCCGGCACCAGCACCAGCTTGTCGACCGACACGCCTTCCTTCAGCAGGTCGCGCGAGTGCAAGTCGATGCAATAGGCGCAGCCATTCAGCTGCGAGATGCGCAGGTAGACGAGGTCCACCAACACTTTGGATAGTCCGGACTGCAAGATGTGGCCGTACACGCCGCCGAGTGCCTTCATGCCGGCCGGTGTGGCCGCGTTGTAATCCATGCGCTGTGTCATTTCATTTCTCCTGTTGATGGCCGGCGCACTGGCCGGCCGGGGTTTGAATCATGGCCGATGCTAAAAACTGTACGACTCCCCGTCTGCCGGGACCAACACGCGCTGCGCGCTCATGCCTTTTTCCGCGATGTAGTCGCGCAGGTCGCGGCGGCTTTGCGTGCAGTGCGCGAGCGATTCCATGTGGCTGGCCACCACGGTGGCCTTGGGTAGGGCCTGGTAAGCGCGGTAGAGGTCTTCCTTGCCCATGATGAAGGAGCCTTCATAGCCGACCAGCCGGCCGTAGCAAGCGTTGATGACCATGACATCCGGCCGGTACCGCGCAATGGCGTCCTCCACGAAGCGGTTCCAGGTCGTGTCGCCGGCCACGTACACGGTCTTGTAGCCGGGCCGCTCGAACAGCACGCCTGATGACTTGCCGAGGCGCTTGCCGCGCCCCGCCAACATCTCGTCGCTGCCATGCTGGCCGGCGGTCTTGCTCAGGAAGGTACCGTGAAAATCGACCTTTGTGGTGAGCACCCGCACGTCGGTGAAGCCGTCCTTGCGGATGCTCTCGGCATCCTCCTCGCTCTGCGTAAAGATCGGGATATTCTTCGGAAGGACGCGCCGTGCCTCGTCATCCCAATGGTCGTAGTGTTGGACATGGGTGACGATGACGGCATCGGCCTTGATGACTTCGCTCAGCGGCATCGGCAGATCGACCAGCGGATTGCGCAGGTGGCTGTTGACGGTGCCGGGGAAGCCCGGATACGCGCCCTTCGGGGCGAGCATCGGGTCCACCAGGAAGGTGGTGCCGGCGTACTCCACCTTGATGGCCGCACTGCGCACCTGCGTGAACTTGACGGCCCGCGCAACAGGGGTCGCTTCGGCTTGGCCCGGGATGCCCGCACAGCCGGAGAGCAGGATGGCACATGCGGCGCCAGCAGTGATGTGCAAATTGTTCAGGATGTTCATGGATTCGGCTCCGCAAATGAAGTGTGGCGTCCAGGGACCGAAACGTTCCCCATGCCAGGCATTTTCGGCGCAGGGGCGGCGCGCGAACAGTGGCCCACAGGCCATCCTACGTAACAAATGGGCCATCGCCACAATGCGGAGATTTGTCGAAAAAAACCCGTTGCCTCTACAGGTCAACGGGTTTCTTGTTCGGGTGATGATTGATGGCCGCTTCTCACGACCGGATCTGGTTCATTTCGCCGCGTCGTGCCAGGCCTTTACTGCACTCATCGTTTTCTGGATGTGCAGCTCGGGCTTGGAGTCGGTGTAGCTAAGCAAAATCTTCCCATCCGGAGCAATGACGTAAGACGTACGTTCGGAGAGCGCGGTGCCGTTCTTGGTTTTGAATTGGGTTTGATACTCCGCGGCCACTTTGGCGCCAGGATCGGCTGCAACTGCGAACTTGTCGCGGCATTCGAGCTTTGAAAACTCGGCGACACGGTCGACATTGCCGGCAGTGACACCGATCACGGTCGCGTTCAACTTCTTGAAATCCTCGGTCGCTTCGGCGAATTCATGCGCTTCCACGGTGCAGCCTTTCGTGAATGCCGCGGGAAAGAAGTACAGCACAACCGGGCCTTGGCGGAGCGCATCAGCAAGCGAGAACGTCATCGGCTTGCCGGCGAGCGCGGCGTTCAATTGAAAATCCGGCGCCTTGGCACCTTCGGGCAAGGCCGCTTGGGCGAGGGAGGCGGAAAGCGCCAGGATGGTTGCTGTTGCAGCATGCGAGAGTTTCGTGCCGAGCGTGGTCATGTAGAACTCCTTTGAAGGGGTGGTTGGGATACTTCGATCGTCATACTTGCCAGTTCGCCCATGAGAGTCAAGAAGTTGTGGTCCAAAACATTGATTTTGTGCCGGCGGCCCCTCAATCGCTTCCGCAGGACGCCTATTCGCAATAAAGATGACAAGTATTCAAAGAATAAATTTTTCAAACTATGCTGCGGCGCACTAAAGTGGATTCGTACCAGCAATATTCCGAACCCAAACTATTGGAGCTCATCATGATCGCCAAACTTCGCATTGTTGCTATCGCTTCCACCCTGTTGCTGACCGCGTTCGCCGCAAACGCCGCTGAACCGGGCGCGCGCCTGAAATCGGCCAACTGCAACGTTCCTGACTACCCCAGGGGCTGGCAAGATGAGGACCTCCAAGGTACCGTACGCCTGGCCGTGCTGGTGGGCGCGGATGGTTCGGTACAAGACGCCAAAGTGATCGAGTCCAGCGGTCACCGCGCGCTGGACAAGGCCTCGCTACGCGCCGGAGCCACCTGCAAGTTCGGGGCGACCCCGAAAGACAGCGACAGGTCGTCAGTCTGGGCCACCGTGCAATACAAGTGGGTCATGAACTGATGCCGATGTACGCGGCTGCTGGCTGAGCGCGCCAGCTGCGCTCGCGTAGCGCCCGCCATGCGGGCGCAAATCTTCCCCGACCAAGACTAAGGTTTTGTGCAATGCAGTTGCGGGGCAGCCCAGTCTGCAGTGTCAAATGCACTTTGCCCACCTGAACGGTGAATCAGATCATCGAGCATTCCGCCGTTCTGCCCGTTCACGATCAGGCGCAACATGGCAACCTGGCTGACGTTAACGTTGATCCGCTTGGCTTCGTCGCCTGGCTGCATCATCCCGCTGTCATACAGCTTTCTGCCATCGCCCCAAACCTCGAAATTGACGGCACCGGCAGGATTGCCAGTATCGTCGGCGCCGATATCCGCGGTAAATTCCGAACACTTCCGATCAAGTCGATACGCAATTTGTGTTGGCGCACCCAAGATGCCGAAACCCCTTGCGTAGCTTTTGCCCGCAATGCTCATCTTGCGGTCTGCGACCGGAACTGCCAGGCTGGCATTGACGGTGAGGGCGGTGCTAATCGGAACTGCCTTCACGTCCGTGTGGGCAGCCGGCGGCGCCGCATCGATCGCGATATTCGAGGTATAGGGCGATGTATCGATACGGTTGAACGCGGCATGCGCCCAATGTACGGAGCTCAATTCAACCAAGCCCGAGAGCGCAGGCTCCTGGCCAGCCACAGTGACCAACATGGTGCCATGCGGAGGCAGCTCCGTGGAGAACGAGTCCTTCATGCGGCCAAGATCCTTGTGCGTCCACACGTCGCGCACCAATACAAGCCCTTCAGCCAAACCGAGGTCGGCAAACTTCACAGTAAGGTTTGCCGCCTGGTCGCCTTGATTCACCAACGCCACTGCCCTGCTGCCGGAGCTTGCAAGGGGCTTGGCGAGCATGTGAGTCCTTGCCTGCTGACCGGGCCTTAGCCCGACCTCGCTTGCTCCGAAGCCCAGCGGATCCTGATCGATTGCGATCACTTCCGGATTGGTCAGCAGCGCCTGGGTTTCCCGATCCATCTTCGTCAAGTCATTCCCGGCCATGAAGGGCGCAGACATGACGGCCCAAACGGAAACATGGGTTCTTGCCTCGTCTGGCGACAATTCCGCGTGGCCCACTTCAAAGGAATCCATATCCGCAACGAATCCCGGCTGAATGTATGCTGGCGCCAGCACCCTGGCATCGTCGATCAGATGTTCGACCGTTTCCCATTTCCGCGAGATGTCGCGGGCGATTCGCGCCGAATCACCAAGCCGGGTAGCTGCCCAGCTATCCGGCGTGTGGGGAAATGCGTCCGGCCGGGTCACATAATGCAAATTCAAGTAGATCTTCTTGCCACTCTTCTTTTCAATTGCGTCAAGTGCCGCGCGCATTGCGTAGAAGCTTTCCGCGCTACCATCGCAATTGTCGAACTTAAGCAAGTCGATACCCCAGGCAGCCATGGCAGCCGCATCCTGGAATTCGTGGCCCAGGCTACCGACCAGGCCGCCGCCTTTACGACCTGCGCAGGTGACGGTGTAATTGGTCGTGTACAAGCCCAGCTTCAGCCCCTTCGAGTGGACATAATCGGCAAGCGCCTTCATCCCAGAGGGAAACTTGTCAGGGTCAGCCTTGATGGTCCCATCGTGCTCACGGCCTTTCATCCATCCATCGTCGATGTCGATGTAGATATAGCCCGCATCTCGCAATCCGCTCGATACCATGGCGTCAGCGGTCTTCTTGATCAGATCTTCGTTGACGTGTCTGCCGAATGTATTCCAACTACTCCAACCCATGGGCGGCAAGGTGAATCGAATTTGCTTGCTGGTGGCGGACAACGGTGACCACATATCGGGCACCGATTGGGCCACCGCAGCAGTCGACGCAAACAGGATCGATGCCAACAATATTTTTGATGCCGGCTTGACGCTGCCGAGGCGGCCGCCGGCGCCCGTCAGGAGAAGGCGCTTGAAAGGTTTGGAAGCTATCGCTTGACTCATGGCTCGACTCGTTGTTAAACGTTTAACCAAGTATATCCAAAAACCTTTCCCTGTCAATTTCTTGTACGCTATTCCACGGGGAAGCCGGCCGGCCTAATGATTCCAATGACGGTGGCAAACCACAAAGGAGACTAGATCTACATGCTAAGATGACGCGAAGAATAACGATTACCATCCATGAAACGAGCCGCCCCAACCATCCGCGACGTCGCCGCAGCCGCCCAGGTATCGACCGCCACCGTATCGAAATACATCAACGGCGCACAGCGTTTCTCGCCCAAGGTCGAGGCGGCGCTGCAGAGTGCGATCACCAGCCTGGGCTACAAGTCCAATCCGCTGGCCAAGTCGATGATCACCGGGCGCACCGACACCATCGGCCTGTCGGTGTTGGACATTACCAACCCGTACTTCTCCAGCATCCTGAAGGGGGCGAACCGGGTCGCCAACGACCGCGGCTTTTCCGTGCTCCTGATCGACACCGAGGAAACTCCTAGCCGCGAGCGGCGTACGCTGGAGGAACTCGCGCGGCGCGTGGATGGCATGATCGTGTTCTCGCGCATGCGCGAGCACGAGATGACGTGGATGGCCGAGATCGACAAGCCGCTGGTGTTCTTCGGCAGCCTGAACGAACTGCCGCTGCCGACCTTCGCCAGCGACGACCACGGCGGCGCCTTCATGCTGACCCAGCACCTGCGCCTGCTCGGCCACAAGCGCTTCGCCTACCTCGGCTTTTCCAAGTCGCGCCGCGACGAGGAGCGCCTGGGCGGCATCCGCGAGTGCCTGGGCGCGGCCGGCCTCGACCTCGCCATCTACGACGCGGAAGCGCCCTCGCTGCTGGAGGGCGAGCGCCTGTGCTCTTCCATTGTGCTGGGCAGCGGAGGGCCGGACGCGCTGATCTGCTACAACGACCTGATGGCGCTCGGCTTCATGAAGGAAGCCGCCAACCTGGGCGTGGCGGTCCCGCGCGACATCTCCGTGGTCGGCTTCGACAATATTCCCTACGGCAAATACACGACGCCGGCGCTGACCACGGTCGACCTGCAGAGCGAGCGCCTGGGCGCGGCCGCAATGGACAAGCTGCTGGCCGTGATCCGCGGCGAGCCGGTCGAGAAGCTGACCAAGATCGCACCGCAGCTGATCCTGCGCGCATCGACGCTGGCGCGGCGGGGCTGAGCCCCCACCGGCACGTCCGCCCGCCCGCGCGGGAACGACGGCATGACGCTACCTGTCGCAGTCCCGCGTACCGACGCGCCGCCAAGAATAATCTCCGCGTTTACTTTCCCGAAGAGTTGGCTTATTCTTTTTGGAAAACGTTTAACAACAATGGAGATGCCACCCATGCGTATTGCCCTCCCTGCCCTCGCCGCCGTGCCCGCGGTCCTGGCCGCAGCCCTGTTCGCCGGCCAGGCCCAGGGCGCGACGGCGCCCGCCCCGCTGCACCAGACCGTCGAGCAAGCCTATCCCCAGCTCGAGTATTTCTCGCAACTGCTGACCCGCGAAAAAGCGGGCCTGACGATGGACGGCGTCAAACCTTTCGGGGCAGGCGACAAATTCCTGCCCGGGAAAATCGCCGCCGGCCTCGGCGACCTGCTGCTGCACACCCCGGGCAATGACCCGCGCCTGCCCGGCATGTTGAGCGACTTCGCCACCATGGCCGACGTGACCGTCGACATGGACAACCACACCTGGGGTATCTACTACTACATCGGTACGCTGTACAAGCTGAAGAAGGCCGGCCTGCTCGACCGCGCGGTCCGTCCCGCCACCCTCGAGAAGCTGCGCCAGAAGCTCGACTGGCGCACTTTCGTGAGGCAGCCGAGCTTCGAGCTGATCAACCTGCCCACCAACTATTTCGGCGTCGCCTTCAGCATCGCGCGCCTGCGCTTCCTGATGGGCTGGGACGACGTGCACCCGAGCGAAGTCCTGCTGGACAAGATGCTCACCCACTACCACGACTATTCCGGCAAGTACGGCTTCTCCGACGAGACCGATGGCGAGGGCCGCTTCGACCGCTACAGCATCCTGCTGGCCGCCGAGATCTGCGAGCGCTTCATCGAGACCGGCCTCGAAGTCACACCGGAGCTCAAGGGCCTGCTGCACAACTCGGCCGAACTCGCGCTGAACGCCGCCAACGCCGACGGCAGCGGCTTCACCATGGGCAGAAGCCTCGGCCCGTACGGCGAGACCGCCATGCTCGAGATCCTGTCTACCGCCGCCTACCTGGGCGTGCTCACGCCCGAAGAAAAGGAGTACGCGTACAGCCTTTCGTCGCGCATCGGCGAGCGCTACATGAACTTCTGGTACGACCCGCAGATGCATTCGGTCGACATGTGGAACAAGGGCCGCCGCACCGACACCTACCGCGGCAAGCACCGCATCCTGGGCGAGAATTTCTCGCTGATTCACCAGTTGATCTCGACCGACGAGATGTGGAACCGGGCCGGCATGAAGGACGCGAAACCGCGCGCCGACCTGGCGTCCTGGCTGGAACACAAGCGACCGGCCTTCAGCCTGACCCGCTTCGCCAGCGGCGAATACGACCGCGCGCTGGCCATCTGGCGCGACGGCCGGCACGTGGTCAGCCTGTCGCTGATCAACGGCGGCATCAGCCAGCACGCCAACAGCCCGTACTACCCGCTGCCGTTTTCGTACGGGATCGTGTCGGGCATCGCCGACAGCGGCGCCGAGCATCCGCAGCTGCTGCCGAAGTTCAAGCTGGCCGATGGCAGCGAACTGATCGCCACCGCTTACGAGCAGGACATCCAGGCCACGCCGGAGGGCAAGGGCTACCGCGTCACGTATCGCCAGGACGCGCTCGACCGCCTCGGCCAGAAAGGGCCGGTCAAGGACCCCCGCATCGTGGTCGAAACCGCCCACAGCCTGCAGCACGGCGTGATCACCCGCACCGACACCTATCGTGCCGGCAGCCCGCTCGACGTCGCCGGCATCGACTTCGAATTCGCCGCGTTTTCGGGCAGCGCCAGCGTCGAGGGCAATACCGTCAGCTTCAAGGATGGCGCGGTGCGCTCGTTCACGGTCAGCGGACTGCAGGTTTGCCAGGCCGCGCCGACCAATGGCAACCCGCTGTATCAGGCGCCGTATGGTCCGATGGCGAGCGTGGTCAAGTGCAGCAGCGGCGCGTTCACGATGAACAAGCCGTTGACCATCAGCTGGACGATGCGCTACCAGTGATCGCCGGCCCCGCCCGCACGTATGCGCGCGGGGCACTTGCTCAGTCGATGCAGCAGCTGGCGTCGATAGCGTCATTAGTTAAACGTTTTTCTTCCGCATAAAAAAGATAACGAGACATGCATACTTCCCGCCTCCTGATCCTGCCCGTTGCCCTCCTTGCGGCCTGCGCCGCCCCGAATCCTCACCCCGCCGCCACCCCAGGCCCCATCAGCGCCGCGCCGGCCGATGCCGCCGCGCTGGCGCCGGCCGCCGTGCTGGCGGAAATGAAACGCGTCGCCGACTGGCAGCTCGCGCACCCGAGCGCGCACGCGCCGGATGACTGGACCCAGGCGGTCGGCTACGCGGGCTTCATGGCGCTGTCGAACCTGGCCCCGACCCACAATTACCGCGACGCGATGGTCGCGATGGGCATGCGCAACGAGTGGAAGCCCGGCAAGCGCATGTACCACGCCGACGACCACGTGGTCGGCCAGACCTATGCGGAGCTCTACCTGCAGATGCGCGAGCCGGACATGATCGCGCCCCTGCGCGAGCGTCTCGACGACATCCTCGCGCACCCGCGCACCGGCTCGCTCGACTTCACGACGCCCGGCAACCAGGAGCGCTGGTCGTGGTGCGACGCCCTGTTCATGGGCCCGCCGACCTGGATGCGCGTGTACGCGGCCACCGGCGACAGCCGCTACCTCGAGCACGCGGTCGAGGAATGGTGGCACACCTCCGATTATCTGTACGACCGCGACGAGCGCCTCTACTACCGCGACAGCAACTACTTCAAGCAGCGCGAAGCCAACGGCAAGAAGGTGTTCTGGGCGCGCGGCAATGGCTGGGTGATGGCCGGCCTGGCGCGCACGCTGCAATACCTGCCCGGCGGGCATCCGGCGCGCGCGCACTTCGAAACCCAGTTCCGCGAGATGGCCGCCAAGGTGGCCAGCCTGCAGCAGGCGGACGGGACGTGGCGCGCCAGCCTGCTCGACCCGGACGCCTATCCGGCGCGCGAGACCAGCAGCACCGGGCTGTTTGCCTACGCCCTCGCCTGGGGCATCAACCAGGGGCTGCTCGATGCAAGCGAATACGGTCCGGCGGTGCGCCGCGCCTGGTCGGCGCTGGTGGCCAGCGTCGCGCCGGACGGCAAGCTGACCCACGTGCAGCCGGTCGGCCGCGCGCCGGGCGGTTTTCCTGAAGACGCCACCGAGGTCTACGGCGTCGGCGCCTTCCTGCTGGCGGGAAGCGAGATGTTCCGCATGGGCCTGCAGGCGCGCGCGACACCGCAGACGGTCATGGCCGTCAATCCGGGCAGCTTCTACCGTCCGGACGAAACCATCGAGGTCAAGGCGCCGGGCGCGCCCGTGGTCGTGATGGAAGCCGACACTTCGCGCATCGTCCCAAGCCAGCGCCTGGGCGACAGCCTGCTGTTTCAGGCGAACTTCGTCGCGAACCAGCAGCGCCGCTTCCTGCTGTTCCCGGCCAGCCGCCTGCCGCCGCTGGCCACGCCCGACGTCAAGGTCCACGCGCGCTACGTGCCCGAGCGCTACGACGATTTCGCCTGGGAGAGCGACCGCATCGCGCACCGCCTGTACGGTCCGGCGATCCTGAAGGTGCCGAGCGAGCATGTGGGCAGCGGCATCGACGTCTGGGTCAAGCGCGTGCGCACGCCGATCGTGGACCTGTTCTACAAGCGCGGCGAATACCACACCGACCACGGCGAAGGCCTGGACAACTACGACGTCGGCACCGCGCGCGGCTGCGGCGGCGAGGAGATCTTCGTTGGCGGCAAGCCCTATCCGGCGCCGGTGTACTCGAGCTGGAAGCTGCTGGCTTCCGGCCCGCTTCGCGCCGCCTTCGAACTGCGCTACGACGGCTGGAATGCGGGAGGCCAGAAGGTGTCCGAGACCAAGCGCTTCTCGATCGACGCGGGTTCGAACTTCACCCGCGTCGAAAGCGTCTACACGTACGCTACCGGCGCGCCGCTGCAGGTCGGCGTCGGCATCTCGCAGCGCCAGGGCGATGGCCGCCTGGTGAGGAATGAAGCGGCCGGCTGGATGAGCTACTGGCAGCCGGAGAAGGCGCCGAATGGCCACACGGCTTGCGCGATCATCGTCCCGGACCAGCGGCTTACGGCAGGCATCGATCGCGAGGATGCGCTGCTGATGGCCCAGGCAAGGCCGGGCCAGCCCTTCGTTCACTACCTGGGAGCGGGCTGGAGCAAGAGCGGCGATTTCCCCGACGCGCAAGCGTGGGAGGCGACGGTGGCGAACGTCGCGGCCAGGGTGGCGGCGCCGCTCAAGGTGAGCGGGCCGAAATGACGTGAACGAGCCGACCCGCAGGTCGGCTTTTTTTTATTCCTCCAGTCGGTAAAACGGCTTCTTTTCTATGGGCGCCTGTTGGTCCTGCACGGTTGACGGCTCGTGTGTTGTGGGGAATCGACAGTCGCGCCGACGAACGGTTGACGTGCCAGAAGATTACTGTATATAGTGGGGTTAAACGTTTTACACGTGCAGTCCACGGGACATCAAAAAGAACGCCGTAAGCCCCGACAGCAACCTTGTTAAACGATTTCAAAAAAAATAGATTCAGGAGACGCATGAACCTCGCTCAGCCCATGCTCGCGGCTCTGCTGCCGGGCAATTGTTCGACACTCGGCCTCGCTGCAAGCCATATCTCGGCCGCGGTATCCAGATGAAGGGTCGCAAGCCGCTCCTGGTGCTGCTGCTGGCGGGCTGCCTGTCGGCCGGCGCGCAGCCGCATCAATCGTTCGAGATGCAGTCGCCGGACATCATCCGGATCGACCGGGCGCGCGTGCTGAGCGCCGCCCAGGCCGACCTGGCGGAACAGCCGCTGACCATCACTGCCTTTCCCGCCCCGCGCAGCAGCGGCGGCCCGCACGACTTCTTTTCCGAGGGCGATTACTGGTGGCCGGACCCCGCGCACCCCGGCGGCCCCTACATCCAGCGCGATGGCCTGAGCAACCCGGACAACTTCAACCTTCACCGCCGCGCCCTGCTGCGTTTTTCGGTACAGGCGCCGGCCCTGGTCGCGGCGTGGAAGCTCACGTCCGACAAACGCTACGCCGACCATGCGGCGGCCCACCTGCGCGCCTGGTTCATCGATCCGCAGACCCGCCTCAACCCGAACCTGCAGTACGCGCAAGCCATCTTCGGCCGCTCCAAAGGGCGCGGGATCGGCATCATCGACACCCTGCACCTGGTCGAGGTGGCGCGCGCGATCGAAGTGCTGGAGACCGGCGACGCGCTCTCGAAGACGGAGCAGAAGCAGATCGCGCAGTGGTTCACGGACTACCTGCAGTGGCTCACCCACAGCAAGAACGGCCAGGACGAGCGCGACGCAAAAAACAATCACGGCACCTGCTGGCTGCTGCAGGTGGCCGCCTTTGCCCACCTGACTGGCGACGAGACGCTCCTCGCGTATGCCCGCGAGCACTTCAAGACCGTGCTGCTGCCGACCCAGTTGGCGCTCGACGGCAGCCTGCCGCTCGAACTGAAGCGCACCAAGCCCTACGGCTATGCCCTGTTCGACCTGGAGGCGCTGGCCACGCTGTGCGAGATCCTGTCCACGCCCGCGGACAATCTGTGGACCTATACCCTGCCAGATGGCCGCGGCATGGCCAAGGCGATGGCCTGGATGTTCCCCTACATCGCCGACAAGGCGAGCTGGCCGTTGAAGCCTGACGTCATGTACGCAAAGGAATGGCCGATGCGTCAGGCCAGCCTGCTGTTCGCGGGCCGCGCGCTGCACCGCCCCGATTACCTGGCCTTGTGGGCCACGCTGCCCGCCGACTCGATCGTGGAAGAAGTGGTGCGCAACTTCTTCATCCGCCAGCCGGTGCTCTGGGTTCCCTCTATCAATAACAAATCATAGTTCGTAAAAAAAGGAGACTTACGTTGGACAAGCACATCAAACGACACCAGGCGCTTGCGGTACGCGCCCTGCCGGCGGCCATCGCCCTCGCCCTGCTGAGCATGAACGCGTCCGCCCAGGCGCTGCAGGCGGGCGCCTCGCAGCCGCCTGCGCCGGCCGTATCGAACCAGGCCGAGGCCCCGATGCTGAAGGTGGAAGTCACAGGTTCGAGCATCAAGCGTTCGGTCGCGGACCAGGCGCTGCCGGTCACCGTCACCAAGGCCGAGGACTGGATCGCGCAAGGCGCCATCACCGTCGAAGACATCCTGATGCAGATGTCGACCGCATCGGACTACGTGCCCGCCACGGTCTCGGGCACCGGCAACAGCGCCAACATGCGCGGCATCGGCACTTCGCGCAGCCTGGTCCTCCTGGACGGCAAGCGCCTCAGCGACAGCTCGATCGACCCGAACAACATTCCGGTCAGCGCGCTCGACCGCACCGAAGTGCTGCGTGACGGCGCGTCCTCGATCTACGGTTCCGACGCGATCGGCGGCGTGATCAACTTCGTCACCAAGAAGTCGTACACCGGCGGCTCCATCACCGCCAAGGGCGCCACGCCGCAGCTCGCTGGCGGTGGCCAGTCCGAAGGTCTCAACTTCATCGTCGGCAAGGGCGACCTGGCGACGGACGGCTGGAACGTCTACGTCGCGGGCGACTTGCAACACCAGAACGCACTGGCGCAGAGCGCGCGTCCGAACATCACCTCGGAAGAGCGCCGCGTGAGCGCGGGCTTCGCGCCGGCCCATCTGAGCAAGGGCAGCAATGCGGTGCCCGCCAACGTCACGCTGGTCGGCGGCTCGTCCAAGAACTTTACCGGCAACCCGTACTACGCGACCGGCTGCCTGGCGCCCTGGTCGACCCCGGGCACCAGCAACACCTGCACGGCCACCGCCGGCGCCAACAGCCTCACGCTGACCAAGGAGAACGAGCAAGCCTCCTTCTTCAGCAAGGGCATACTGGAGCTGAACCCGGACCACAGGCTGTCGGCGTCGCTGCTGTATTCGTCGATCCACAACCGTCCGGTGAAGAATCCGACCTTCGGCATCAACGCCTCGATCCCGAACTTCCCGGCGCTGACCATCACCCCGGCCAGCAAATACTACCCGGGCCTGGGCATCACCCCGGCCATGACCGGCATCACGAACCAGACCCTGACGCTGGCCTGGTCGCTGATCGGCGACCTCGGCCCGACGGTCCTGGACTACAACACCAAGACCGCCCGCATGACGATCGACGACGAGGGCCGCATCGGCGCCTGGGACTACCGCGCCAGCCTGTGGAGCGCGCTGTACAGCTCGCACACGACCTTTCGCTCGGGCTTCGTCAACAGCTACGGCCTGCTGGCCGGCGTCGCCGACGGCACGCTGAACCCGTTCGGCCTGCAGGACAGCACCGGCCGTGCTTACCTCGACAAAATCTCGACCAACGGCCAGACCGCCTCCGCCGGCGTGACCCGCATGAACGGCCTCGACCTGACCGCCAACCGTGAGCTGATGGACCTGCCCGGCGGCCCGATGGCGCTGGCGGTGGGCGCGAGCGCCTGGCACGACTTCACCTACAACACGATCCCGGAGACCGTGGCGCTGTCCGGCGGACAGACCGGCGGCACCGCCGCCGCCAACCAGCACGCCTCGCGCAACGTGGTGGCCGCCTACGTCGAGATCGACATGCCGGTCACCAAGGCGCTCGACGTCGACGCCGCCGTGCGTACCGACCGCTACAGCGATTTCGGCTCGACCACCAACCCGAAGCTCAGCTTCCGCTACAAGCCGGGCCAGACCTGGATGCTGCGGGGCGCGGTCGGCACCGGTTTCCGCGCGCCGACGCTGGGCCAACGCTACTTCGGCGCGGTCAATGGCCCCACCGGCATCACCGCCACGGGCTACAACGACCCGGTGCTGTGCCCGGGCGGCAGTCCGGGCGGCAATACCGGCGGCACCGCGCTGCCCGGCTATGACCCGGCCGTCGTCTGCAACGCGCGCAAGCCGATCAACAGCGGCGCCAACCCGAACGTCGGACCGGAACGCTCGACCACCTTCAACTTCGGTATCGTGCTCACCCCGACCCGCACCCTGCTGGTCTCGCTCGACTACTTCCACGTCAAGCTGCGCGACATGATCGGCCAGATCGCCCAGCCGGCCTTCTTCACGAATCCGGCCTACGCCAACCTGTTCATCCGCGACGCCAACAAGAACCTGCTGTATATCGACGACCGCCAGACCAACCTGGGTGGGCTGCGCACCGACGGCATCGACATCACGGCCACCTACACCTTCCCGAAGACGCGCTGGGGCACCTTCGGCGCGCAGCTGGACGGCACCTACATCAACCGCTTCGAGACCCAGGTGGACCGCGGCGGCCCGTGGATCTCGAGCATCAACAAGTTCGGTCCGCTGGACGCCAACGTGATGAACTTCCGCTGGAAGTACGGCGCTTCGGTCAAGTGGGTGAGCCCGGCCGGCGCCTGGACCTCGACCCTGAACGAGCAATATCGTCAGAGCTTCGAGGACCTGAACAACGGCACCCAGTTCTTCCACACGATCGATCCGTACACGCTGTTCAACTGGTCGCTGGCCTTCTCCGGCTATCGCCAGTGGAAGGTGCTGGTGGGCGTGAACAACGTGTTCAACCGCGATCCGCCGGCCGCCAACTACCGTGGCGAGGGTTATGCCAGTGGCGAAGGCAGCCCGCTCGGCCGCACCTTCGTGGCGCGCGCGACCTACAATTTCTGATGTCCCCGCCGCCCCGCCGTGCGCGTACTTTTGCATGCGCGCGCGGGGCCTTTTTTAATTCCGATCCGAGGACCCACCATGATTGTTTCTCTCCTGCGCCCGGCCGTCCTGGCGGCCTGCCTGGGCGCCTGCCTGGCCGGCCCCGCGCTGGCGGCGGCGCCGTCGCAATTCTTTACCTACGATCCGGCCGGACTGGAGCTGGCCAAACAGAAGGTCGCCGCGCGCGATCCGCTCTACCTGCCCTCCTACGACAACCTGCTCAGGGACGCCAACGCCGCCCTCACCCACAAGCGCTACAGCGTGGTCGACAAGAGCCTGGCTCCGGCCAGCGGCGACAAGCACGACTTCTTCAGCTTCGGCCCCTACTGGTGGCCGGACCCGTCGAAGAAGGATGGCCTGCCCTACATCCGCAAGGACGGCCTGCACAACCCGGCCTCCTCGACCGACGCCACGGACGCTTCGCGCCTGGGCCATTTCACCCATGACGTGCAGGCACTGGCGCTGGCCTGGTACTTCACCGGCGAGAAAAAATACGCGGACAAGGCCGCCGAGCTGGCGCGCGCCTGGTTCCTCGCGCCCGAGACGCGCATGAAGCCGAACCTGGACTACGGCCAGGCGATCCCGGGCCGTGTGAACGGTCGCGGCATCGGCATCATCACCAGCCGCAACCTGATCGACGTGATGGACAGCCTGGCCCTGATCCAGCCTGCGGGCGCCCTCAGCGACGCCGAGAACGACGGCGTGCGGGCCTGGTACCGCGACTACCTGAGCTGGCTGCTCAACAGCCGTAACGGCTTCGAGGAAAGCAACGCGCACAACAACCACGGCACCTGGTACTCGGCTCAGGTGGTGGCCTACGCGCTGTACACCAAGCAGCCGGCAATCGCGAAGCGCGAGCTGGAAATCACCAAGATCCGCCGTATCGCCGGCCAGATCGACCGCGAGGGCAAGCTGGTCGCGGAACTCGAGCGCACCCGCCCCTCCGGCTACATCAACTTCGCCCTCGAAGCCTTCGGCGACCTGGGCCGCTACGGCGAACTGGTGGGCGAGCCGGTGTGGGAGCACGGCCAGGACTCGCACAACATCGAGCAGGGCTACCGTTTCGTCGCGCGCTACGTCAATGGCGAGAAGTGGCCCTACCCGGAAATCGATCCGAAGGAAGGCTCGGCGGACGGCGTCAACCGGCACGCGATGCACAACATGCTGGCTGCGGCGCGCGCGTACAAGGATGAACCACTGTTCAAGGAAAAGGCGCGCTGGCTGCTGCAGCGCTATCCGGGACAGCTGAGCGCACTGCTCTACCCTTTGCAGGACTGAGCGGCGCGCACCTCGCTCACGAGCTTGAGCGCGAACATCAAGCGGCGGGTCACATCACAACTTCCAGAGGTGGCCAAAGGCTCGCCGCATGTTTCGAGCAATTCTCAACGGACTACAAGGTAATGCCATGATAAAAAAAATTTTCGCTGCCACCGCCTTGACCGGCTTGCTGTGGGCTCCAGTGGCGCTGGCCGGTCAAGCGCCTGGTGCGCAGGGCGCCGCTGCCGCGCGCCCGGGAACGCCACTGCGCCTCTGGTACGATCTGCCTGCCACCAACGACAATGATGGATGGGTCAGCCAATCGCTACCTTTAGGTAACGGCTATATGGGCGTCAATGTGTTTGGTGGCGTGGGTCAGGAGCGCTTGCAAATTACCGAAAACAGCCTCGTCGATTCACCAGCAGACAAGATCGGCGGCCTCAATAGTTTCGCGGAGGTCTTTCTCGATTTCCCGCACGCCGCCCCCGCTCATTATTCCCGCGACCTCGTGCTGAACAGCAGCACGGCGCACGTGTCGTACGACAATGAAGGCGTGCATTTCACGCGGGAATATTTCACCAGCTATCCGGATAAGGTGCTCGTGATACGACTGCAGGCGTCGAAACCTGGCGCCCTCGACTTTACACTCCGCCCGACCATTCCCTATCTCACCGAATTCCGGCGTGCGATGGAAGGCCCCCAAGACCATCGTGGCAAACACGGAACGGTAGCGGCGACGGGCGACACGATCACGCTTTCGGGAACGATGGATTATTACGACATCAAGTTCGAAGGGCTGTTCAAGGTCATTCCCCAAGGCGGGACGATGCGGGCGATGAACGATGCCCAGGGCGGAAACGGCTCAATCAGTGTCAAGGGTGCGACCAGCGCCGTCATCCTGGTCGCCGCGGGGACCAATTATCCGATCGCCGACCCACGGGTGTTCTCGGCCGGCGATCCGCGGGATAAGCTCAAAGGCAGCGCGGGTCCGCACGACAAGGTAAGCGGCTATATCGCGGCGGCCGCCGCTCGCTCCTATGCCGACTTAATGGAGCGTCACGAGGCGGATTACACCAGACTCTTCGATCGCGTGAACCTTGATCTCCGCGCGCCAACGCCGGCCGTGACGACCGACAAAATGGTCGACGCGGAACGAGCAGGCAGCGCCAATCCATATTTCGACGAACTGGCCTTCCAGTTCGGCCGCTATTTGCTCATCTCGTCGTCGCGATCTGGTGCTTTGCCGCCAAACCTGCAGGGCGTGTGGAACGTCTATCAGGATGCCCCGTGGACGGCAGGCTATTGGCACAACGTGAACCAACAGATGAACTATTGGCCAGCGTTCAATACCAATCTGCCGGAGTTATTCGACCCCTATCTGGATCTCTATCGGGCGTATCTTCCCGCGCAGCGGGCTAGCGCAAAAGAGTTTCTGACTCGGTATCATCCTGCCGGTCTTGCTGCCGATGGCGACAATGGTTGGGCGCTGGGGAATTCGATGCGGCCGTTCGAACCGGCGGGGAAGGCGGCCCATTCGGGCCTCGGTACCGGCCCGTGGACGACAATGCTTTTCTGGGATTATTACGACTTCACCCGCGACAGGACGCTCCTCGGTCGGGTGGTCTATCCCGCAATGCTTAGTCAGGCGAACTTCCTTTCTCGTTTTGTACAAGATATCGATGGCAAACTTCTTGCGAAGCCTTCCTCATCCCCGGAGAACGCCGATAACTTGCAAACTGCCGGCACGACATTCGATCAGCAGACGATCTACGAAAATCACCGTAATACCATCGCGGCCGCGCAAATTCTTGGCGCACACGATCCCTTGATCGCAAAACTCAAGGCACAACTGCCCAAGCTCGATCCGATTCTCATCGGCGACTCCGGGCAAATCAAGGAATATCGGGAAGAGACCACGTACGGCTCGATCGGCGACCCGCATCACCGCCATATGTCACAGCTGCTGGGACTCTATCCTGGTTCGTTGATCAACACGAACACCCCAGCCTGGCTCGATGCAGCCAAGGTCTCGCTGGAAGGACGCGGAGCGGTAAATATTCCTGGCTGGGCGCAAGCACAGCGCATGGAGTCATGGGCCAGGACAGGTGACGGTGACAAAGCCTATGCCCATTACCACTACTGGATGTCGCATCATGCCATGTACAACCTGTGGAACAATCATCGCGACTCCCGCACGGCCAAGCTGTTCCAGGTTGATGGCAATTTCGGTGTGACGGCCGGGGTGGCGGAAATGCTGCTGCAAAGCCATGAAGGGTTTATCGCGCCGCTTCCCGCTCTTCCGCAGGCGTGGCCAAATGGGAGCTATCGCGGACTGCTCGCCCGTGGCGCCTTCGAAGTTTCCGCCGACTGGTCAAACGGACATGCTGATCGGATTGAGGTGCGCTCCAAAGCCGGTGGCCCACTCAAGCTCCACTATCCGGGCATAGGCGGTTCAACCGTGCGTACCAAAGCAGGCGATACCGTTACGGTTCGCCATCTGGGCCATGATGACATCAGCGTCGAGACTGTTCCCGGCCAGGCCTACGTTGTGACCGCTATTCCAATTATGGAAAAGGTCGCGCCAGTGATGGGATTGGCCATCGCTGCCGACGCCAGCGATGGATTACGCCTGAACTGGCAATCAAGCGCTCCGGCCATCTCATACACCATCGATCGCGCCATCGGGGATTCTCCTACGTATGAAAGGATAGCGACCAGCCAGACCGGGACCTCATTCGTCGATTCTACGGCGGCGATCGCGAAGGCAACGCGCGCGCGATATCGGGTATCCGCCGTGTCCTCCAGCGGAAGCGAGAGTCCCGGCGCGAGCGTGTTTTGGCTACGTTCGACGCCGACAGATCCACTTTCCGCCAGTACGCGGTGACAGGGGCTCCTCCATAGGTCGGCAGCATCAGCCGGTCGACCGGTTTGGTGCGGTGATTGCGATCGGCGGCGGCAAGTTCAAGACCGCCGATCGCAGCGAACGATCCTCATTTGTGTAGCGAGGCCGAGCAAGGGCGACAGCGCGCTTACTTCCCCACTTCCGATCGTGTCAGGCGCATCGCGTTCGGAGTCAGAAACTCCTTGCCGTCGATCCGCAGCGCCTTCAATTCGATACGGTGCGCGCCTGGGGAAAGAGCGATTTCGCCCAGCTTGATGTCACCGCTCTCGCCGCCAGCGTCAAAACTCCGTGCAAGCTTGCCGTCGACCACCAACGCGCCCTGCCCTTGCACGGCGCCGGCATGGCGCAAGGTAACCGTGTAATTTGCCGTTTCCAATGTGCGCACGTGCCAAGCCATGAATTGGGCTGTTGAGGTCCAGCCGGCCACGCCATAGTTCTGTGCTTTGCCGTCGCCAAACCTGAAACCGTTTCCGGCCAGGGTGGCGTCGAAGGCCAGCAGCGTCGTGACGGGTATATTCGGCGCAATGCGCAATTCGCTCCGGTCTTCAACTGGCACAAAGCTGGGTTTCGGCTCGAGGGCGATCACGAGGTCAGGCGATTCCGCCAAGCCGGCAGGCAGCGTAATCATGCAGCCATCGGGACCTTCAGCCGACATTGCCAACATCGTGTCAGGACCGCCTAAAATGCGCGCCGACGCGATGTCGGAAGCTGCAATTCCGCCGACGTGGAGACGGCCGTCCACGGGACGTTCGAAAACGTGAAGGTAGAGCGTTCCAGCGCCAGCGGTGGCGACACCCCAGTTCTGCCGCGGGAGGGGGGCAGGACCCGCACCGTGGATACTCGCACCATTCTTCGTCATCCATGATGCCATGCCGGAAAGGATGGCTGCATCCGGAGCATCGAATACGCCATCGCCTTTGGGACCGATATTGAGCAGCAGGTTGCCGTTACGCGACACCGCGTCGGCCAGCAGGCGTATGAAGAATGCGACTGGCTTGTGGCTACGGTCCTGCGCACTATAACCATAGGACTCATTCGTGGTCGGAATGGCTTCCCAGTCGCCCACGACGGGGAAGAAGTAGCTTGGACGGTCGGCAGTGTTCCGATAGTCGCCAAAATTGATGCCCGCAGTAGAAGCAAGGCGCCCGTTCACCACGACGTTCGGTTTCGCGGCGCGAACCGCTTTCAGGATGCGAAGGTTTTCTGACAATGGCAGCTTGTGCGGGGTGTCAAACCACAGAATGTCGATTGGATAGCGGGCGAGCAGTTCCTGGAGCTGAGGAATCGCTTTTTCGTTCACGTATTTGATTGCGGCAGGCAGCTTTTCCGGGTGGCTGTCATACCAGCTGCGGCCGCCGAAGAGGTTCTTGTCACCGCCGGGGTTGTTGTACTCCCAATCGTTACCCGGCGCATCTGGATGTTCCCAGTCAAACGCATGCGAATAATAGACGCCGAATTTCAAGCCTTGTCGATGGCAGGCCGCGGCGAGCTCGGCGACTGGGTCGCGCTTGAACGGTGTCTTTTGCACAATGTTGAAGTCCGAAACCTTCGAGTCGTACATTGCGAAGCCATCATGATGCTTGGCCGTGATAATCAGGTATCCCATACCTGCCGCCTTGGCCGCGGCTACCCAGGCGTCGGCATCAAAGCGTTCCGGGTCAAAACTTGATGCCAGCTTCAGATAGTCGGCCCGGGAAATTTTTTCTTTACGCATCAGGTGCTCGGCGTAGCCGTTTATCGGCCTGCCATTCCAGACGCCGCCCGCCTGCGAGTAGACACCCCAATGGATGAACATGCCGAACCGCCCCACCCTCCACCAGGCGATGCGCTCATTGCGTGTGGCATCGGCTTCCTTCCACCAGCCATTGACCGCTTCGCGCACCATCAGGAGATCGCGGGTATTGAGGGAGTTGAACATGGCGGAGTCTTCGTCCCTCTCGTCGGCGCGTGCTGTCAGGGAGAGCGCGACGAGCGCGGCGAATAGCGGAATCCGCAGGCATGGAGCCATCCGCTTGCCATAGGAAGTTGCAACCATATTTGCAGTCATAAATTCGCTTGTAGACAAAGCGCTATCCGTCGATAGCGTCAGGACTCTGCCGGACGCAAAAAACCCCCGGTCTCAGCATGAGAACCGGGGGTCTTAGGGATTTGCTGAAGCTCAGCAAACAGCATTTTGGCGGAGGCGGTGGGATTCGAACCCACGATACAGGTTTAAGCCCGTATGCTTCCTTAGCAGGGAAGTGCCTTCGGCCACTCGGCCACGCCTCCAACTCGTGTTCCAGTCGTCCAGAACCGAGAGCACGCATATTAAAGGGCACGATTCATTTGGTCAAGGAATGCGCCCTCTTTTTTTTCAACTTTTTTAAGCCTTTTCGAGGTCGAAGGTCTGGTGCAGCGCGCGTACGGCCAGCTCCATGTACTTCTCGTCGATCAGCACCGAAATCTTGATCTCGGAAGTCGAGATCATCATGATGTTGATGCCTTCCTTGGCCAGCGTGCTGAACATCTGCGAGGCCACGCCGACGTGGCTGCGCATGCCCACGCCCACCGCCGACACCTTCGACACCTTGTTGTCGCCGATGATGCGCGCCGCGCCCAGCTGCTCCTTGACGCCTTCCAGCACCGTCATCGCCTTGGCGTAGTCGCCGCGCGAAACGGTGAAGGTGAAGTCGGTCTTGCCGTCCACCGACTGGTTCTGGATGATCATGTCCACTTCGATGTTGGCATCGGAAATCGGGCCGAGGATGCCGAAGGCAACGCCCGGACGGTCCGGCACGCCCAGGACGGTGATTTTGGCTTCATCGCGGTGGAAAGCGATACCGGAGATGACGGCTTGTTCCATGTTGGTTTCTTCCTCAAACGAAATCAGGGTGCCGGAATTGGCTTCTTCTTCCAACGGCATCATAGGATCGGTCAGCGACGACAGCACGCGCGTCGGCACGTGGTAGTTGCCGGCGAACTCGACCGAACGGGTCTGCAGCACTTTCGAGCCCAGCGAGGCCAGCTCCAGCATTTCCTCGAAAGTGATCTTGCTCAGGCGGCGCGCTTCTTCCACCACGCGCGGGTCGGTGGTGTAGACGCCGTCGACGTCAGTGTAGATCAGGCATTCGTCGGCCTTCAGCGCGGCGGCGATCGCCACGGCCGAGGTGTCCGAACCGCCGCGGCCCAGGGTCGAGATGTTGCCGTCTTCGTCCACGCCCTGGAAACCGGTGATGATGACGATCTTGCCGGCGGCCAGGTCGCCCTTCACGCGGCTGTCGTCGATCGACTGGATGCGGGCCTTGGTGAAGGCGGAGTCGGTCTTGATGCCGACCTGCCAGCCGGTGTACGACACCGCATCCTTGCCGCGCGCCAGCAGCGCCATGGCCAGCAGGCCAACCGACACCTGCTCGCCGGTCGAGGCAATCATGTCCAGTTCACGCGGGTCCGGCTGCGGCATGATTTCCTTGGCCAGCGCAATCAGCCGGTTGGTCTCGCCGGACATGGCCGACGGTACCACCACCACCTGGTGGCCAGCGTCATGCCATTTGGCGACGCGTGCGGCCACGTTCTTGATCCGTTCCGTCGAACCCATCGACGTCCCGCCGTATTTGTGGACAATTAAAGCCATAGCGATTCAGGTTTCCAGCTGAGAAAAATCAAAAGAGTAATCCTAACTCTAGCATGCTGCAGCGCAAAATAACAAGATCGAAAATGCCAAAATCACAGAACGATTAAGAATATGCAAATTCTGTTTCGTGGGATTTATTGCGCGGGATGGGGCTCCCAGCGCAGCGCGACCAGCCCGCCCGGGCCGCTGCCAAAGTGGTGGCAATCCATGCCGATGCCGGCTGCGAACAACAGGTCCTCGCCGGCGAACACCAGCGGCAAACGTTCGCGTTGCCAGGTTGGCACGCCCAGCGACTGGTAGTGCGCCTTCAGGCCGCGCGAAGGACGGTTGGCGGCCAGCTTGAGCCGTTCGCCGCCCTGGCGAAAGTCGATGGTGAGGGCCCGGCCGCGCAGCCAGCCGGCCTCGAAGCCCTGCCCTGCGCCCGCGTCGAAGTGCAACACGCCGCCGTAATCGGGGAAGTCGATCGACGCTTCGCCCTGCCACACGAAGCCCTGCCCTTCCTTGACGAGGACGCCGATGTCGTCGCGGTCGCGCATGCCGGCCAGCTCGGGCAGGCGCGGGGTAATGAACAGGCGGTCGCGGTGGCGGCGGATTTCGCATTCGGGATGCGTCACGCGCAGTTGCGCATCTTCGCGGGCGTCGAGCACCTGGCCGACCATTTCGTCGAGCCAGCTGGTGGATGGCATGCGCAGGCCGCGCGTGCCGAACCAGTAGCGCAACAGGTTGTCGATGCGGTCCTTGCCCAGCGGCCGGACACGCGCCATTACCAAGGCCTCGCCATCGAGGCAGGCGGCCAGGTCCTGCGCCGCCAGCTGGTCCAGCAGGCGCTGCGCCGCCTGGGCGTGGGCGGCGCTGCGGGCGATGCGTTGCTGGAATCCGGGGAAGGCCTGGGCCAGCGCCGGCATCACCTGATGGCGCAGCGCGTTGCGGGCGTAACGCGGATCGGCGTTCGATTCGTCGTCCACCCAGGCGACCGAATTTTCGCGCGCCCACGTTTCGAGTTCGGCGCGCGACACGGCCAGCAGCGGGCGCGCCATCACGGTGTTGCCGTCGCCCAGCAGGGTCGCGGCGCGGTTGGCGCCGTCCATGCCGGACAAGCCCGCAGGGCCGGAGCCGCGCATCAGCTGCAGCAGCACGGTCTCGGCCTGGTCATCCTGATGGTGCGCGGTGAGCAGCAGCGGCACGCCGTGTGCGCGGCACATTTCGCCCAGCGCCAGGTAGCGCTGCTTGCGCGCGGCCTGCTCGATGCCGGAGCCATCCTTGGCGACCGCGACGCGGCGATGGTCGAAGGTCACGCCAAGCGCGGCGCACGCCTGCTCGCAATGCGCGAGCCACTGGCCGGCATTCGCGGACAGGCCGTGGTGAACGTGGAAGGCAAACAGTGCGACGCCCTGCTCCCGCGCCCATGCGTGCGCGAGATGCAGCAGCACCATCGAGTCGAGCCCACCGCTCAGGGCGACGGCGATGGCAGGAAGGTCGGCCCGCAGCGCGTCGAGCGCGCGTGCGAGCGTGGAAGGAATCGACCGGGCAGCGGACTGCCCGGAACTGCGGCGGCTCACTCTTCGGTCGGCGTGGTCTCTTTGAACTTACCGTAGCTCATCAGCTTCTGGTGACGGGCTTCGAGCAGGTCCTTGGTCTTCACGCCCTGGAACTGGCGCAGGGTGTCGGCCAGCGCGCGCTTGAGCAGCTGGGCCATCTGGGCCGGATCGCGGTGCGCGCCGCCCAGCGGCTCGCTGACGATCTTGTCGACCAGGCCCATGGCCTTGAGGCGGTGCGCGGTCAGGCCCAGCGCGTCGGCGGCGTCGGACGCGCGCTCGGCGGTCTTCCACAGGATCGAGGCGCAGCCTTCCGGCGAGATCACCGAGTAGGTGGCGTATTGCAGCATCAGCACGGCATCGCCGACGGCGATCGCCAGCGCGCCGCCGGAGCCGCCTTCACCGATGATGGTGGCGATCAGCGGCACCTTCAGTTCGGCCATCACGTACAAGTTGTGGCCGATGGCTTCGGACTGGCCGCGCTCTTCGGCGTCGATGCCGGGGAAAGCACCCGGGGTGTCGACGAAGGTGAAGATCGGCAGGTTGAATTTCTCGGCCAGCTTCATCAGGCGCATGGCCTTGCGATAGCCTTCCGGACGCGGCATGCCGAAGTTGCGCGCGGCGCGCTCCTTGGTGTCGCGGCCCTTCTGGTGGCCGATGACCATGCAGGCCTGGCCGTTGAAGCGCGCGAGGCCGCCAATGATCGACTGGTCGTCGGCGAAGGTGCGGTCGCCGTGCAGTTCATGGAAATCGGTGAAGATCGCGTTCACATAGTCCATCGTGTACGGACGCTGCGGATGGCGCGCGATCTGTGACACCTGCCACGGGGTGAGCTTGGCGTAGATGTCCTTGGTCAGCTGCTGGCTTTTCTTGGCCAGGCGGTCGATCTCTTCGGAGATGTCGACGGCGGAATCGTCCTGCACGAAGCGCAGTTCTTCAATTTTCGAATCGAGCTCGGCGATTGGCTGTTCGAAACTGAGGAAGGTTGTTTTGGTCATTATTACTCCGGGATTATTCAAGCCCGTTAACTTAAACCCGTCGTTCCCGCGAAAGCGGGAACCCATGCTGAGCGTGCGGTCACGCGGTCTATGGGTCCCCGCCTGCGCGGGGACGACGGCTTTGGGGTAACGGGCCGTTTGTTCTTAGCCGCGGAGCAATACGCTTTCCCCTCGCGGCGGTGTCAGGCGTTATTCTACCGGAACCGGGTCCAAACTACGCCATAAATACCACGTGGCAACCGTTCGCCACGGTTCCCAGTTGGCCGACACTTCGCGCGCATCGCTGCGCGAGACCGGCTCGCCCGAGAAGTAGTTCTGGCTGATGCCCTGGATCAGGCCCGGGTCGTCCAGCGGCAAGACGTTCGGCCGGAGCAGATTAAATATCAAAAACATCTCGGCTGTCCAGCGGGTAATCCCGCGGATCTGGACCAGTTCGGCAATCACCGCCTCGTCACCCATCTCGGCCCACAGGTCGCTGTGCACGCGCTTGGCCTTGAAGCTGTCGGCCAGGTCGAGGATGTATTCGGTCTTGCGCTTGGACAGGCCGCAGCCGGCGATCGGCGCCGCCCCCACCTTGGCCACCTGGGCTGGGGTGAACTTCGGGCACAGGTCCTGCAGCTTGCCCCAGGCCGCGTCGGCCGCCTTGGGCGTGGCCTGCTGGCCGACGATCGAGCGCGCCAGCGTGGTGAAGGGATCGGGATGGCCGCGCAGGTGCATGTCGCCAAACTGCGGGATCAGCTTGTTCATGATCCGGTCGCGCTTCATGAGCTCGGCCTTGGCCTCGGCCCAGTACGCGGGAACGTCGAGCGGCGGGGCTACCCCCGCTTTATCCTTGCCTAGTGCCATTATGCGCGGCGCCAGTTGGTGGTGCCGTCGGGCTTGTCTTCGAGGACCACCCCGGCCGCCGTCAACTCGGCGCGGATGCGGTCGGCCTCGGCGAAGTTGCGGGCCTGCTTGGCGGCCTTGCGCTGGGCGATGGCGTCCACGATCTTGGCCTCGTCCATGCCGCCCTCGCCCGCGCCGGCGCGCAGGAAGGCTTGCGGCTCACGCTGCAGCAGGCCCAGCACGCCCCCGAGCGCCTTCAGCTGGCGGGCGTCGATGACCGATTTGGTCTTGTTGACCTGGTTGGCCAGGTCGAACAGCTCGGCCACCGCCAGCGGCGTGTTGAAGTCGTCGTCCATCGCCTCGCGCACGCGCGCCGCGTGCTCCTCGGTCCAGTCGACCTCCAGCGCCTGGTCGCCCAGGTCGATGTCGGCCAGCGCGGTGTACAGGCGCGTCAGCGCGGCCTTGGCGTCGTCGAGGTTGGTGTCGGCGTAATTGATCGGGCTGCGGTAGTGGGCGCGTACGACGAAGAAGCGGATCACTTCGCCATCGTATTTCTGCAGCACGTCGCGGATCGTGAAGAAGTTGCCCAGCGATTTGGACATCTTCTCGTTATCGACGCGCACGAAGCCGTTGTGCACCCAGTAGTTCACCATCTTGTTGCCGAAGGCGCCTTCGGACTGCGCGATTTCGTTCTCGTGGTGCGGGAACTGCAAGTCCATGCCGCCGCCGTGGATGTCGAAGTGCTCGCCCAGCAGCGCGCACGACATGGCCGAGCACTCGATGTGCCAGCCCGGGCGGCCGCGGCCCCACTGCGAATCCCACTTCGCTTCTTCCGGCTCGTTTTCCTTGGCGGACTTCCAGAGCACGAAGTCGAGCGGATCGCGCTTGCCGGTATTGACATCGACGCGTTCGCCGGCGCGCAGGTCGTCCAGCGACTTGCCGGAAAGCTTTCCGTAGCCGGGAAAATCGCGCACGGCGTAGTTGACGTCGCCGTCCTCGCCCTGGTACGCCAGGCCCTTCTGCTCCAGCTTGCCGATGATGGACAGCATCTGCGGCACGTATTCGGTGGCGCGCGGCTCGACGCTGGGCGTGAGCACGCCGAGCGCCGCGAAGTCGTCGTGCATGGCGGTGATCATGCGCGAGGTCAGCGAGGACAGGGTCTCGCCGTTTTCCACGGCGCGCTTGATGATCTTGTCGTCGATGTCGGTGATGTTGCGGATGTATTTGACGTCGTAGCCGGACGCCATGAGCCAGCGGTAGATGTAATCGAACACGACCATCATGCGCGCGTGGCCGACGTGGCACAGGTCGTAGACGGTGATGCCGCACACATACATCCCGACCTTGCCGGGAACCATCGGAACGAATACCTGTTTGTCACGCGCGAGCGTGTTATAGATTTTTAGTTGGCTCATGAATACTTTTGAGGCGCAAGCCGGCGTCGAACCGAGCTTGCGCCGAGAACGTCAGGTCCCTGTGCGATGTTATTGTTTTGATAGAATGGGACGGGTTGGCAGAGTATAGCATCCTTAAAATCCCCACTGGCCGCTGTTTGGCCCGGGATTATTTTTCTGGAAAAGCCTTGACAGCACTTTGCGCCACCTCCACCAAGAGAGAACCACGATGGCTGAACTGAAACACCGTACCCCCTCCCTGTTTGCGCGCGGCGCCCTGCTCGTTTCCGCGCTGCTATTGTCCAGCGCTGCGCTGGCCGACCCGCAAGTGTCGCTCAAGACCTCGATGGGCGAGATCGTCGTTGACCTGAACCAGGAAGCCGCGCCCAAGACGGTCGCCAACTTCCTCCATTACGTGAAGAGCGGCTATTACAAAGGCACCATTTTCCACCGCGTGATCGACGGCTTCATGATCCAGGGCGGCGGCCTGACCGAGAAATTGCTGCCCAAGCGCGCCGGCAAGCCGATCGTGAACGAGTCGAAGAACGGCCTGTCGAACCAGCCCTACACCATCTCGATGGCGCGCGAGGACAGCCCGGATTCGGCCACCTCGCAGTTCTTCATCAACGTCGGCGACAACAGCGGCCTGGACTATCCGGGCCCGAAGGGCGACGGCGGCTACACCGTGTTCGGCAAGGTCATCAAAGGCCAGGACGTGGTCGACAAGATCGCCAAGGTGGTGGTGGACGACGTGCACGGCCTGCAGAACGTGCCCATCACGCCAGTGCTCATCAAATCCGCAAGCGTCGTGAAATCGGCCGAGGCGGTAAAATAACGGTTTCGCAACTCCCAAACAAGGACAAGACATGGCCACCGTACGCATGAGCACCAACAAGGGCAACATCACCATCGAGCTGGACGAAGCCAAGGCGCCGAAGACCGTCGCCAACTTCCTCGACTACGTCAACGCCGGCCACTTCAGCAACACCATCTTCCACCGCGTGATCAAGGACTTCATGATCCAGGGCGGCGGCTTCGAGCCGAACATGAGCCAGAAGCCGGCCAACCAGACCGTGGAAAACGAAGCCAAGAACGGCCTGAAGAACGACAAGTACACCATCGCCATGGCGCGCACCTCGGCCCCGCACTCGGCTTCGGCGCAGTTCTTCATCAACACCAAGAACAACAGCTTCCTCGACTATCCGGGCCAGGACGGCTGGGGCTACGCCGTGTTCGGCAAGGTCACCGAAGGCCAGGAAGTCGTCGACCAGATCAACACCGTCAAGACCGGCCGCAGCGGCATGCACTCGGACGTGCCGGCCGAGCCGGTGATCATCGAGAGCGTCGAAGTCGTCTGATTATCAAAGCGCGAGCTGACCGCCGCATGAGTACACCGTCGCGCCCGCTCGCGCTGTTCCTCTCCGACCTGCACCTGCAGGAATCGCATCCGCGCACGGCCGAAGCGTTCTTCGGCTTCCTGGCCGAGCGCGCGCCGCATGCCCGGCAGCTCTATCTGCTGGGCGATATCTTCGAATACTGGGCTGGGGACGATGACCTGGCCGAGCCTTTCCATCTCCGCGTGGTGAACGCGCTGCGGGCGCTGGCCGACGGCGGCGTCGAGGTTTTCTGGATCGCGGGCAATCGCGACTTCCTCGTTGGCGAGGCGTTCGCGCGCGCAGCCGGCTTGACCTTGCTTGGCGAGCCGCACGTCATCACGGCTGGCGGCACGCGGATCGCGCTGGTGCATGGCGATGCGGAATGCACCGCCGACACCAAGTACATGGCGTTTCGCGCGCAAGTGCGCAATGCGGCGTGGCAGCGGCAGTTCCTGTCATTACCGCTGGTCCAGCGCAAGCAGATCATCGCCGGGCTGCGCGAAGGCAGCCGCGAGGCGCATGCCACCAAATCCTACGAGATCATGGATGTGACGCCGGATGCGGTGGAGGCGCTGTTCGCCGCTACGGGCGCGGATGTCATCATCCACGGCCACACGCATCGGCCGAACCTCCACCAGCACGGCGCGCGGCGACGCTACGTCCTGCCCGACTGGGAGCTCGATGCCGAGCCGAAGCGCGGCGGGTGGATTGAGCTGTCCGAAGATGGCACGCTCGCCGTCCATACCATCTCCGCTGACTAATTAGTCACCGTCGGGCTCGGCAGTGTGCCGGGCACGACGATCTCTTATTTGCTGGCGCGAGCGCTACTCACCATCTGTAACCATCAGTTGAAAATTTTTCTTGACACGTAAAGACTCACTGTTATACTTCACTACAACACCACTTCATCACATCACCGAAGTGGTCCGATCATGTAGTAAAGTCAACAACAGGGAGGCCGCATGACAGTCGGCTGGAACGACAACACACCCATTTACCGCCAGCTCAAGGAGCGCGTGGTCGGCATGATGCTCGACGGCGTACTCAAGGCTGGCGACCCGCTCCCCTCGGTCCGCCAGGTGGCCGCGGAGTACCAGCTCAACCCGATCACCGTGTCCAAGGCGTACCAGGAACTGGTGGACGAACAACTCGTGGAAAAAAGAAGGGGTATCGGCATGTACGTCACTGATGGTGCTAGCGAAAAACTGCTCGCCAGCGAGCGCGAACGCTTCATGCGCGAGGAATGGCCGGCCATGCTGGAACGCATCCGCCGCCTCGGCATCGATCCGGCCCTGCTGCTCGCCCAGGCCAACCCGGGAGGTGCAGCATGAGCGCCGTGATTTCCGCCCAGGGCCTGACCAAGCGCTACGGCAAGCAGACCGCCGTCGACAACGTCAGCTTCGACATCCCCGCCGGCCGCATCATCGGCCTGATCGGCCCCAACGGCTCGGGCAAGACCACCACCCTGAAAGCGGCGCTGGGCCTGATCCCCTTCGAAGGCGAACTGAGCGTCCTCGGCAAGGATCCACGCACCCAGCGCGACGAGCTGATGCAGGACGTGTGCTTCATCGCCGACGTCGCCATCCTGCCGCGCTGGCTGCGCGTGGCCGACGCCATCGATTTCGTGGCCGGCATCCATCCCCGCTTCGACCGCGCCAAGGCCGAGCGCTACCTGGCCAACACCAAGCTCACGCCGTCGATGAAGGTCAAGCAAATGTCCAAGGGCATGATCGTCCAGCTGCACCTGGCGCTGGTGATGGCCATCGACGCCAAGCTGCTGGTGCTGGACGAGCCGACCCTGGGCCTGGACATCATCTACCGCAAGCAGTTCTACCAGAACCTGCTGGAAGACTATTTTGACGAAGAAAAGACGATCGTCATCACGACCCACCAGGTGGAAGAAGTCGAGCACATCCTCACCGACCTGATGTTCATCCGCGACGGCAAGATCATCCTGGCCGCGTCGATGGACGAGATCGGCGAGCGCTACACCGAGGTGATGGTCGCCGCCGACAAGGTCACCGCCGCCAACGCGCTGGCGCCGATCGACACCCGCACCGTGTTCGGCAAGGCCGTGATGCTGTTCGACACGCGCGGCCCCAACGGCGTCTCGCGCGCCCAGCTGGCCACCCTCGGCGAAACCCGCAATCCCAGCGTTGCCGACCTGTTCGTGGCGACGATGAAAGGAACTTACGCATGAAGACGATGAAATGGCTGCTCCGCCGTGAGTTCTGGGAGCACAAGGGGTCGATGTATATCGCGCCGGTGGTGGTCGCATCGCTGATGCTGGCCACCATGGTCGGATCGCTCATCTTCGGCAAGACGGTCCGCGTGTTCAATATGGAAGTGAACGGCCAGCATGTTGCCATCAATGGCCTGCCGCCGGAGATGCAGGCCAAGCTCGCGCAGATCGCCACCAGCGGCTACCTGTTCGTCTCGGCCCCGCTGTTCCTGATGCTGGCCGTGGTGGTGTTCTGGTATTGCCTGGGCGCCCTGTACGACGAGCGCCGCGACCGCAGCATCCTGTTCTGGAAATCGCTGCCGGTGTCGGACGAAATGAGCGTGCTGTCCAAGGTGCTGACCGCCGCCGTGGTCAGCCCGGCGATCACGGGCGCGGTGGCGATCGTGCTGTCGCTGGTGTTCCTGTTCGCGGCCTGCACGGTGCTCACCTTCCACGGCGTGAACCTGTTCAGCCAGGTGATCGCCAGCCCCAACCTGTACCTCGCGCCGCTGGCCTTGTTCAGCCTGCTGCCGGTGTACATCGTCTGGGCCCTGCCGACCATCGGCTGGCTGATGCTGGTGTCGAGCTGGGCGCGCTCCAAGGTCTTCCTGTGGGCAGTCGGCGCGCCGATCGTCGCCCTGCTGATCGTGCGCTGGGTCAGTTTCCTGATCTATGGCATCCAGCTCGATGGCGGCCCGCTGTTCCAGGTGGTGCGCGAAATCGTCGTGCACGGGCTGGCGGGCGTGATGCCGGGTATCTGGTTCAAGTACCACGTGATTTCGCCGGAGGCCTTGATGTTGCCGGAACATGCCGGCCTCAACGTGCCGGTCCTGATCAGCCAGTCCTGGGCCTCGCTGGCTTCGGCCGAGGCATGGATCGGGGTGGCAGCGGGCGTGGCGATGCTGTACGCGGCAGTCCGTATCCGCCGCTGGCGCGACGAGGGTTGAACATGCGCCGCCTGACCGCAATCGCATTCGCACTGGCGCTGGGTGGCGCGGCGGGCGCCGCCGCCGCCCAGGACGAGGAAATCCAGACCGTCCCCGTCCAAGGCGTCAAGAATCCGGAGATGAAGTCCTACCGCGCCATCTGGAAGGGACTGGACAAGTTCGACGACGAGCACGAGCTGGCGCCGGCCGTACCCCGACTGAAGTTCCGGATCATGGCGAACAAGGGCAAGGGCCAGTGCATCGGCGTATGCAACACGACCGCGGTGGCCGTGGCGGGACCGGGCGAGCAATTCGGCCTGCGCATCGCCAGCAACGACCTGTCGGTGCCGGTGCCGATCGGCGCGGATGGCTATTTCGTCGTGCCGCGCAACGAGGTCCTGTACGACGGCAACGCCGACCTCATCCTGAACCAGAAAAAGGGCAGCTACAAGATGTCGGTGGACGTGCGCACGCCCGGCCTGCCGGACAATGTGCGCCGGCTGGGCGACCTGCGCCTGGAGTGCAAGGTGCAGGTGGCCATCGTCAAGGAAGAGATCCCGTTCTGGATCGTCGCCCTCGCCAACTCGATCCTGCTCAGCCGCGACTGGTGCATGGCCAGCATCGGCAAGGACTATGCGAATTTCAGCTTCTTCAGCCCGGCCGAGGTGGTTTCCGCGCACCTGGTCGATGGCGAGCGCAACATCAAGCTCAGCACCAGCAAGCACAGCTTCAACATCAAGCTGGGTGACAAGAGCTGGCCGGACGACGCGCTGGTGAAGCTGGAATACGCGCCCGAGACCATGGTCGCTACGGCTGCGCCAGGGGCACCCTGACGTCGACCTGCAAGCCGCCGCCATTCACGTTGCGCAACATGATGGCAGCGCCCAGGCTGTCGCAGATTTCTTTCACGATGGCGAGGCCAAGGCCGGAGCTGTTCGGCTTGCCCTGGTCGGCGCGGTAGAAACGCTCGAACACGCGCCCGATATGCCGCGCCTCGATCCCCGGCCCGTTGTCGACGATGCGCAGCAAGGCACAGGCGCCGTCGCGCCGCACGACGACGCTCACCGAGCCGGGACCGTCCATGTGCTTGATCGCGTTGTCGACCAGGTTGAAAGCGATCTCGCGCAGCAGGTGCGGCGCCGCGCTCACCGCCAGCTTCTCCTCGCTGCCGTCCAGCCCAAGCTCGACGGCATGGCGGTGCGCCAGCGGCGCCAGTTCCTCGATCACCGAGGTCACCACCTGGCCGAGCATGATGGTGGGCTGCGGGCCGCCTGACTGCGGGTGCTGGCGCCCCTGCTCCACCGCCGCCAGCATCAGCAGCTGGTTGATCACCTTGGTTCCTTCGACGGTGGTCTTCTGCATCGCCGCCAGCAATGTCTTCTGTTCCTCCGGGATGCCGGCTTCGCGCATGCCGAAATTGAGCTGTGACGTGAGGATGGCGAAGTAGGTCCGCAGGTGATGCGCGGTGCCGGCCACGAAGCGCTCGTAGGAACTGAGCGTGCTGTCCAGCCGCACGACGTAGCCGTTGAGGGCTTCGGTGACCGGCAGCAGCTCCTTCGGCACTTCCTGCGCGCGCAGCGGCTCCAGCGAGCCCGGCTGCCGCGCGGACAGCAGTTCGCCGAAGCGCATCAGCGGACGCAGGGTCCAGCGGAAGGCGATCACCAGCGCGGCCAGCACCAGCGCCACCAGCAGCAGGTGCTCGCGCGCCGTCATCAGGAACAGCTTCTTGCGCAGCGCCGCGTGCCCGGCCAGCGTCTGCGCCACTTCGGCGGTGACCAGGCCACCGCCCGGCAGGCTCTCGGCATACGCCACCACCCGCACCGGCGCGCCGCGCACCTCGCTGAGAAAATAGGTCGCCACATCCTCGCGCACTGGCGCGGCGGGCGGCGCGAGGCCGGCGTCACCGTCGATCAGCAGGCCGTTCGCGCTGCGCACCGCATAAAACACCCGGTCCTGCTCCTCGTTTTCGAACAGTTCGAACGCGGCCGGCGGCGCGCTGGCGTCGGCCGCGCCCTCGGCGGCGGCGACGTGCTCGGCGATGATGCGCGCCGCGCCCTTCAGCAACTGCTCCTGCACCAGCGTGGCGACGCTGTCGGTGCTGTGGAAGGTCACGGCCAGGTCGGCGGCGGAGATCAGCACCACCGGCAGGAACACCCAGGCGGCCAGGCGGGATTTGAGGCTCTTCATGCTCAGGCCGCCACGACGGCGGGGCTGAGCATGTAGCCCAGGCCGCGCAGGGTGATGATCTCGGCGCCGCTGCCTTCCAGCTTCTTGCGCAGGCGGACGATGTACACCTCCACCGCCTTGGGCGTGACCATGTCGTTGAGCGTGACCAGGTTGTCGGCCAGCTCGGTCTTGGACACGGTCTTGCCGGCGCGCCGCAGCAGCGCTTCCAGCACCGCGTGCTCGCGCGGCGTGAATTCGAGGTGCTGGCCGCGGACCCGGAACATCTTCGAATTGCTGTCGTAGCTCAGCGCGCCGCAGCCGAACACCGGGCTGGCCTTGCCACTGGCGCGCCGCAGCAGGCAGCGCAGGCGCGCCTCCAGTTCCTGGATATCGAAAGGCTTGGCGAGGTAGTCGTCGGCGCCGAGGTTGAGGTGCTCGACGATGTCCTGCAGCGTGTCCTGCGCGCTGATGATCAGGACCGGCACGCCATTGTCCTGCCCGCGCAGGCGGCGCAGCAGGGTCTGGCCGCTCAGCAGCGGCAAGGTCAGGTCGAGCAGCACCGCGTCATAGGTCTGGGTGCGCAGCAAGGTGTCGCCCGCTTCCCCGCTGAACGCCTGCTCCACGGCGTAGCCGGACTGGTTGAGCAGGCGCGTCAGCCAGGCCGACAAGTCCCGATTGTCTTCGATCAGCAGCAGTTTCATGCAGCCGATCATACGGCCGCCCAGCTTTCAGAATGATTTCGGTTTCGCAATGTTGGTTGTAGGCGATTTGTAGGGTTCGCACTTTTACATTGGCAGACAGCTTCAACCACAACCAAAACCAGGAGACACCATGAAGAAACTGCTCGCCATCGCCGTGCTCGGCACGCTCGGCACCGCCGCCCACGCGCAGACCCAATCCCCGCAACAACTGCAGGACGCCCTGCTGACGGCCCAGAAGGCCGCGGCCGACGCCCAGAAGGCGGCCCAAGACGCGCAGCAGGCATTGGCTCAAATGCAACAAGCGGTCGCCGCGGCCAATCATGCCGCCAACGACACCGCACATGAAGGGACGCTCGATCCACTGTCGTCTGCGTCCGCCGGCAAGTCCGGCCTGGTCTACCAGAAAGGCGGCGACCTCGTCCGCCTGTACGGCCTGATCGACCTCAGCCTGAGCCACAAGGACAATGCCAACGGCGCCGGCGCCACCCAAAACGACATGTCGGTGGCCTGGTTCAGCGGCAACCGCTGGGGCATCGAGGGCGAGCACGCCCTGCCCAACACCGACGGCCTGAAGGCGATCTTCAAGCTCGAAAGCGAGTACGAACTGCCGACCGGCGACATGGACACCCCGGGCGTGCTGTTCAACCGCGACGCCTGGCTCGGCGTCGAGAGCAAGTCGCTGGGCAAGCTGACGTTCGGCCGCCAGAACACCCTGGCCCGCGAATTTTCCAAGATCTACGGCGACGCCTACGGCAGCGCCGGCGTGACGCTGGACGAAGGCGGCTACACCAACAACAACAACTTCAAGCAGTTCATTTTCTACTCGGGCAGCGCCACCGGCACCCGCTACGACAAGGGCATCGTCTGGAAGAAAGCCTTCGGCAAGATCGTGGCCGGCCTCGGCTACCAGGTCGGCGGCGAGCCGGGCAGCAACACCAACGGCAGCACCAAGTCGGTGGCGCTGGCCTACAACGGCGGCGCCTTCAATGTGTCGGGCTTCTACAACACGGCCATCGTCGACAACTACAAGCACACCTCCTACTCGGTGGGCGGCAACTACAAGCTGGGCCCGGTGCGCCTGAATGCCGGCTACGTCCATTACACGGCCGAGCAGCCGGTGGCGATCGGCGACCGCCACGACAACGCCTACACCGTGTCGGCCAAGTTCACGCCGGGCGGCCCGTTCGACTATGAGCTGGGCTGGCAGACCATGAACGCGACCAATGCCGCCACCAACGGCTCCGGCTACGTGCTGAACGCCTACGCCAGCACCGCCGCCGCCACCCGCACCGGCACCGGCAAGCGCCAGACCACCTATGCCTCGATGTTTTACCACTTCGACAAGCGTACCGAACTGTACCTGGCCGGCGACCACCTGAGCACCGACGGCACCTACCTCGCCTCGCAGGCGCACGGGTTCAAGTCGCAGAACGAACTCGCCACCGGCCTGCGCTTCCGCTTCTGAAAGCTTGCGTAACGTGACTGCGCGGCCCGGCGGCGGCAGTATGGACGCAGCCGGGCCCAGCCCAAACCACAAGGAAAACAACGGAGACAATATGAAGCTTATTCTCAAACCCCTGGCCGCCATCGCTTTCGCCCTGCTGGGCCAGCAGGTCCACGCCGCCGACAAGATCACCATCATGGTGGGCGGTATGGAAAAGCAGATCTACCTGCCGGCCAAGCTGGCCGAACAGCTCGGCTACCTGAAGGAAACCGGCCTCGACATCCAGCTGCTGAGCGAGCCGGCCGGCGTCAATGCCGAGACCGAGATGCTGTCCGGCGCCGCGCAAGGCGTGGTCGGTTTCTACGACCACACCATCGACCTGCAGGCGCGCGGCAAGATGGTGGAATCGGTGGTGCAGTTCAGCGAAGCGCCGGGCGAAGTGATCCTGGTGTCGAAAGCGGCGGCGGGCGAGATCAAGTCGCCGGCCGATTTCAAGGGCAAGACGCTGGGCGTGACGGGCCTCGGTTCCTCGACCAACTTCCTGACCCAGTACCTGGCCGCCCGCGCCGGCGTGAAGAACAGCGAGTTCACCACGCTGCCGGTCGGCGCCGGTTCCACCTTCATCGCCGCCATGGGCCAGGGCAAGATCGACGCCGGCATGACCACCGAGCCGACCATCTCGCGCCTGGTGTCGACCAACGCCGCCTCGATCCTCATCGACCTGCGCACCCGCAAAAGCACCGAAGCGGCGCTGGGCGGCGCCTACCCGGCAGCCTCGTTGTACATGCCGACGGCCTGGGTCAACAGCCACAAGGACGAGGTGCAGAAGATCGCGACCGCCTTCGTGAAGACGCTGAAATATATCCGCACCCACAGCGCCAAGGAAATCGCCGAGAAGCTGCCGCCCGAGTACTACGCCGCCAACAAGCAGCAGTACATCGAGGCACTGGAATCGGGCAAGCAGATGTTCACGGCCGACGGCGTGATGCCGGCCGACGGCCCGGCGACCGTGCTCAAGGTCCTGAGCGGCTTCGACAAGGCGGTGCAAGGCAAGACCATCAACCTGGCCAGCACCTACACGACGGAATTTGTGAAAGCCGCAAAGTAATGAATCACGCCGCAATTGAATTAGAGAACGTCAGCCGGAAGTTCGTCAGTCCTCAAGGCAAGTCCATCCTCGCCTTGAGGGACTTCAGCCTGACGGTCAGAGAGGGCGAGTTCTGCGCCATCGTCGGCCCCACCGGTTGCGGCAAGTCCACGACCCTGGGCATGATCACGGGCCTGAACCCGCCCTCGACCGGCACCGTGCGCGTCTTCGGCAAGCCGGTCGAGGGCATCGACCCGAACATCGGCTTCGTGTTCCAGGCGGATGCGGTCTTCCCCTGGCGCAACGTGGTCGACAACGTGGCCGCCGGCCCGATCTTCCGCGGCATGGACGCCAGCGCCGCGCGCGACAAGGCCACCGAATGGGTGCGCCGCGTCGGCCTGGCCGGCTTCGAGCGCCACTACCCGCACCAGCTGTCGGGCGGCATGCGCAAGCGCGTGGCGCTGGCGCAAACCTTCATCAACGAGCCGCGCATCCTGCTGATGGACGAACCGTTCTCGGCGCTGGACGTGCAGACCCGCGCGCTGATGCAGGACGAGCTGCTGGGCCTGTGGTCGGAGCGCAAGGCCTCGGTGGTCTTCGTCACCCACGACATCGACGAGGCCATCGCCCTGGCCGACCGCGTGGTGGTGCTGTCGAAGGGCCCCGGCTCGGTCAAGAGCATCTATGACATCCCGCTGGCGCGCCCGCGCGACGTCTCGGCCGCCCGCTATTCGAAGGACTTCATCGATCTGTCGCGGCAGATCTGGAGCGACCTGAAGTCCGAGGTTCAAATCTAGAGATGCACATGATGAATACAACAATGTCTGCAACGATGGCCGCGCTTCCCACCGACGAGGAACGCAAGGCGGTGCGCCGCGCCGTCAACTACCGGCGCATCGTGATCTTCCTGCGCATCGCGCTGGCGGTGGCGGTGCTGGCCGCCTGGGAAATGGGGGTGCGGATCGGCTGGATCGATCCCTTCTTCTTCTCCCAGCCCAGCGCGATCTGGGACCAGCTGGTGGCCTGGCTCACCGAAGGCACGGCCCAGGGACCGCTCGGCCAGGAATTGCTGGTGACGATGGAGGAAACGGTGCTGGGCTTCCTGATCGGCAGCGTGCTGGGCATCTTCTGCGGCATCGCCCTTGGCCGCAACAAGCTGGCGGCCGACGTCTTCAGCATCTACATCAAGGTTGCCAACGCGATCCCGCGCGTGGTGCTGGGCTCGATCTTCATCATCATGTTCGGCCTGGGCATGGGCTCGAAGGTGGCGCTGGCCGTGGTGATGGTGTTCTTCGTCGTGTTCGGCAACGCCTTCCAGGGCGTGCGCGAGGCGGACCGCAACCTGATCGCGAATGCCTACATCCTCGGCGCCAGCAAGCGCCAGGTCACGTTCGCGGTGGTGTTTCCGTCGGCGCTGAGCTGGATCCTGGCCAGCCTGCACGTGAGCTTCGGCTTTGCGCTGGTGGGCGCGGTGGTCGGCGAGTTCCTCGGTTCGCGCCACGGCATCGGCCTGCTGATCTCGACCGCGCAAGGCACCTTCAACGCGGCCGGCGTGTTCGCCGCGATGATCGTGCTGGCGGTGGTGGCGCTCGCCGCCGAGTACCTGCTGACGGCGCTGGAGAACAAGCTGCTGAAGTGGAAGCCGGCCCAGTTCATCGAGCACGGCATGTAAGCAGCCTTATTCGAACTGCTTGCGGAAGTCCTCGAACTGGGCTTTCAGTGCCTCGACTTCCGCACGCAGGCTCGCCACTTCCTGTTCCAATTGCCCCACGCGTCCACCGGCCATTGCGGGAGCGGCGCGTGCGGGCACATCCGAATCCGCCGAAGCAAACTCAAGCTCGCCTCCGAGCAATTGGCCGTAGCGGTGCTCCTTGGTGCCGGGCGCGCGGTCCAGCTTGGCAACCAGCGGCGGGTATTTGTCGATCAGGAACTGCAACACCGCCTCGACGTCCGCCACCGACTTGAACTCGTGCAGGCGCCCGGTGCGGGTGCGCACTTCGCCCGAAGTCTGCGGGCCACGCAGCATCAGCACGGCCAGCACGGCCAGCTTGTCCTGCTCCAGCGTCCACTTGATGCGCATGCGGTGCTCGTACTTCGGCACCCGCGCGCCGGCCTGGGTGATGCAGTTGACCAGCTTGCGCTCCATCAGGCGCTGCAGGATGTCCTGCACCTCTTCCTCCGTCAGCTGCATGACCGGATCGCGGCTG
Organism: Massilia terrae; assembly: GCF_024753145.1. Taxonomy (GTDB): domain Bacteria; phylum Pseudomonadota; class Gammaproteobacteria; order Burkholderiales; family Burkholderiaceae_D; genus Telluria; species Telluria terrae. The sequence continues at coordinate 1,671,594 of NZ_JANUGU010000001.1, forward strand.
GACAATTGATTGCAGCCGTTGACGATCGCGTTCAGCGACATCGGGTAATTGTCTGGGGTAAGCGCCTCTTTTTCGGCCAGCACGGCCAAGACGCGGATCTCGACGGGGTCGAGCACGGAAGCGGAATCTTCCGCGGTTTCAATCGACATGCGTTTCCTTATTCAACCAGGCGGTTCAGTTGTGCCTGATCGAGTTTATCACTCTCGCTGAGGGTCGAGCACGAGATACCGGCGGCCTTGATGGTGGCGCACAGCCGCTCGAGCTGCTCGTCCTGGCGCGCGGCGTGGTCGATCAGGCCGCGCAGGGCCTTGGACAGCGGGTCGTCGCCGTTGGGTGTGACGCCGTAGGCCGCGAACAGGTGGGCGCTGCGCGACTGGTCTTCCTTGCGCAGGATGTGGGCCGGGTTGCCGACCGCGGTGGCGCCCGCCGGAACCGGCTTGATGACCACGGCGTTGGAACCGACCTTGGCGTATTCGCCGACGGTGAAGCCGCCCAGCACCTGGGCGCCGGCGCCGACGATCACGCCGCGCTCCAGCGTAGGGTGGCGCTTGGTGCCGGCCACCAGCGTGGTGCCGCCGAGCGTGACGCCCTGGTAGATCGTGCAGTCGTCGCCGACCACGGCGGTTTCGCCGATGACGACGCCGAAGCCGTGGTCGATGAAGACACGGCGGCCGATGGTGGCGCCGGGGTGGATTTCGATGCCGGTGATGATGCGCGCGATGTAGGAGATGAAGCGGCCCAGCCACTTGAAGCCGGCGGTCCAGCAGGCGTGGGCCCAGCTGTGCATGACGATGGCGTGCAGGCCGGGATAGCAGGTCAGCACTTCCCAGCCGTTGCGGGCGGCAGGGTCGCGTTCGATGATGCTGTGGATGTCTTCTCGCAGCTTGGAGAACATTGGCGTAATCACGCAGTAGTTACGATGCAAAGGCCATGGTAGCCGATTCACATCGGGTCTGCTTATGAGGGGTCAATTCTGGCTGAGTGGGGCAGCCGGTGATACATCGTTAAATGAAACCCGTCGTCCCCGCGAAGGCGGGGACCCATGCCGAGTTGGCGGGCCTGCGGCGCTAAACGTGCGGCCGGGCAAGCGGTCTATTGGTCCCCGCCTTCGTGGGGACGACGGCTTTTAAGCTAACCTATCAGCTTGCTTTTGCAATCCGCTGCCGTCGCGCCTCGTACAGGCACACGCCCGAGGCCACGGAAACGTTCAAGCTCTCCACCGACCCGAACATCGGAATGTTGACGAGCAAGTCACAAGTCTCACGGGTCAGGCGCCGCATGCCCTCGCCTTCCGACCCCATCACGAGCGCCGTCGGGCCGACGAAGTCCGCCTCGTACAGGCCCTTGTCGGCGTCGTCGGAGGTGCCGATCAGCCACACGCCGCGCTCTTTCAGCTCGCGCATGGTGCGCGCCAGGTTGGTCACGGTGATGTAGGGCACGCTTTCGGCCGCCCCGCTCGCGACCTTGGCGGCGGTGGCGTTCAGCCCCACCGCGCGGTCCTTCGGCACGATCACCGCGTGCGCGCCGGCGCCGTCGGCCACGCGCAGGCAGGCGCCCAGGTTGTGCGGGTCGGTGATGCCGTCGAGGATCAGCAGCAGCGGCGGACCTTCGATGGCGTCGAGCAGTTCATCCAGGTTGCGCGCCAGCGACAGCTGCGCCGCGAACGCGATCACGCCCTGGTGGCGGTGGGTTCCCACGATCTTGTCCAGGCGTGCCGATTCCACCGGCATCACCCGCACGCCGGCCGACTTGGCATTGGCGATCAGGTCCTGCATGCGGCGGTCGTTGCGCGACGCGTCGACGAAGATCTCTTCCACCGACGAGGCCTCGTGGCGCAGCCGCGAGGTCACCGCGTGGAACCCGAAAATCATTTTGTTCTTCATGTGTTACTTCTTCTTCCTGCTTGTTTTGGATGCGGTCTTGCGCGCCGGCTTGGGGGCGGCGGTTTTCTTCACGCTCTTCTTGGCCGGAGCGCTGGCGGGTTTGGCGCTGCGCGCGCGGCGCGGCGGCCTGGCGGATTCGACTTCCTCGTCGAACACCGGTTGGAAGCGCGACGGCGCCCCGGCCTTGGCCTTGCGACCGCGGCCGCCCGCCTGCGCCGGCGCCGCGGCAGCACCACCCACCGCTTGCTGGCTGGCGGCCAGCACCAGGTCGATCTTGCGCGCCTCCAGGTCGACGCGGGCGATCTGCACCACCACACGGTCGGTCAGGCCGAAGCGCTTGCCGGTGCGCTCGCCGCGCAGTTCATGGCGCGCCTCGTCGTACTGGAAGTAATCGCTGCCCAGCTCGGTGATGTGCACCAGGCCTTCCACATACAATTCTTCCAGCTGCACGAAGATGCCGAACGGCGTCACGCCGGCCACGACGCCGGTGAACTCCTCGCCCAGCTTGTCCTGCATGTAATAGCACTTGAGCCAGTTCTCGACGTCACGCGACGCTTCGTCGGCGCGGCGCTCGTTGGCCGAGCAGTGCACGCCCAGGGCGTCCCAGATGGTCTGCTCGCGCTCTTCGCGCTGCTTGCCTTGCGCGCGGTCCTTGGCGAGCTGCTTGCGCGCCGCGTTCGACAGCGTCGTGTTCAACTTGGACAGGTCGATGCCGGTCGGTTCGTAGCGGCGGCCCTGCAGGATCGCCTTGATCGCGCGGTGGGTCAGCAGGTCCGGGTAGCGGCGGATCGGGCTGGTGAAGTGGGCATAGGCCTCGTAGGCCAGGCCGAAGTGACCGATGTTGTCCGGGCTGTACACGGCTTGCTGCATCGAGCGCAGCAGCATGGTCTGCAGCAGTTGCGCGTCCGGACGCTCCTTGATCTGCTGCATCAGCGCGGCGTAGTCGCCCGCGGACGGGCTGGTGCCGCCCGCCAGGTTCAGGCCGGCCTGCTTGAGGAAGGTCCGCAGCTGGTTCAGCTTTTCTTCGCTCGGCGTGGCGTGGATCCGGAAGGTGCCCGGGTGCTTGTGGCGGATCAGCAGGTCGGCCGCGCAGACGTTGGCGGCCAGCATGCATTCCTCGATCAGGCGGTGCGCGTCGTTGCGGGTGCGCGGCAGGATCTTTTCGATCTTGCCCAGCTCATTGCAGACGATATAGGTCTCGGTGGTCTCGAAGTCGATCGCGCCCCGTTCCTGGCGGGCCTTCAGCAGCGCGTGGAACACCTCGTTCAGGTTCAGCAGCTGCGGCACGATCGGCGCGCGGCGCTTGGCTTCCTCCCCCTTCGGATTGGCCAGGATGTCGGCCACCGCGGTGTAGGTCAGGCGCGCAGCCGAGTGCATCACGGCCGGATAGAACTGGTAGGCGGTCACTTCGCCTTCGGCGCTGACGACCATGTCGCACACCAGCGTGAGGCGGTCGACGTGCGGGTTCAGCGAGCACAGGCCATTGGACAGCTTCTCCGGCAGCATCGGGATCACGCGGCGCGGGAAGTAGACCGAGGTGCTGCGTTCCAGCGCGTCATTGTCGAGCGCATCGCCGGGCTTGACGTAGTGGCTGACGTCGGCGATGCCGACCAGCAGGCGGTAGCCCTTCTTGCGGCCGATCTTGATCGGCTCGCAGTAGACGGCGTCGTCGAAGTCGCGCGCGTCCTCGCCGTCGATGGTCACCAGCGGCACGTCGCGCAGGTCGACCCGTTCGCCAATGTCTTCCTCACGCACTTCGGCCGGCAGCTTGGCGGCCTGCTTGAGCGCGGCGGGCGAGAAGATGTGCGGCACGCCGAACTTGCGCACGGCGATCTCGATCTCCATGCCGGGGTCATCCAGCTCGCCCAGCACCTCGACCACCTTGCCGGTCGGCTGCTGGAAGCGCGAAGGCTGCTCGATCAGCTCGACGCTGACCACCTGGCCGTCGCGCGCCTTGCCCGGCGAGCCGACCACCAGGATGTCGCGGCCGATGCGCTGGTCTTCCGGCGACACGATCCAGACGCCGCCCTCGTTCAGCAGGCGCCCGATGACGTGGGTGTTGCCACGCTCGACCACCTCGACGATCGCGCCTTCCGGCCGGCCGCGGCGGTCGGTGCCGGTGACGCGCGCGAGCACGCGGTCGCCATTGAGCACCTTCTGCATTTCTTTATCGCTGAGGAACAGGTCTTCGCTGCCGTCCTCCGCGATCAGGAAGCCGAAGCCGTCGCGGTGGGCGCTGACGCGGCCCGCGATGAAGCCGGAATGGTCGGCCAGCGCGTAGTGGCCGGTGACGTCCACGCGCAGCTGGCCGTCGCGCTCCATCGCGTTCAGGCGGCGCGTGAGCACATCCTGCGCAGCAGGCTTGACCTTGAGCGCGCGCGCGAGGGCCTGGAGTTCGAGCGAGCTGCCGTTGTCGCGAAACACGGCGAGGATCTCCTCGCGGCTTGGTATGGTATGGGTAGGTTGCTTCAAATCGTATTCTTTGTGTGGGCCGCGAACGGCAGGATTGACACCTTGACACGCGTAGTGTAACGGAGGACCGCATGATTCACCTAACTTACCGTGCTCGGGAATTTCGCGGCGGGTCTTTGACTTTTGAAAAGGTTCCGCTATAATCTCGGCCTCGGCAGCGATGCCGCGTAGTTTGAAGCAGTGCCCACGTGGCGGAATTGGTAGACGCGCATGGTTCAGGTCCATGTGCCGCGAGGTGTGGGGGTTCGAGTCCCTCCGTGGGCACCACTCTACCGGAGCAGCAACCGCAAGCAGCACCGTAGTATCGCAGTACCGGCAGTAAAACTGATGTAGTACCAGTGCCCACGTGGCGGAATTGGTAGACGCGCATGGTTCAGGTCCATGTGCCGCGAGGTGTGGGGGTTCGAGTCCCTCCGTGGGCACCACTCTACCGCAGCAGTTTTCCGCAGTTTTATTGCCGTTGTAGTGAATGGATTTAGTGCAGTGCCCACGTGGCGGAATTGGTAGACGCGCATGGTTCAGGTCCATGTGCCGCGAGGTGTGGGGGTTCGAGTCCCTCCGTGGGCACCAAATCTACCGGCTTGAACAGCCCGGCGCAAAACGCCGCAGTCTTTGCAAGAGGACTGCGGCGTTTTGCGTTCTGGCGCCTGTTGTTACGGCGCGGCCAGGTCTTCGAGGATCGGGCACTCCGAGCGGTCGTCGCCGTGGCAGGACGCGGCCAGGCGCTCCAGCGTGCCCCGCATCGATTGCAGCTCGGCGATCTTCTGGTTCAGCTCGTCGATATGGCGCTGCGCCAGCGCCCGCACATCGCTGCTGGAGCGCTGCTTGTCCTTCCACAGCGCAAGCAGGTCGCGGATCTGGTCCAGCGAAAAGCCCAGCGCGCGGCCGCGGTGAATAAATTGCAGCACCTGCACGTCTTGCCGGTTGTAGCGGCGGTAGTTCGATTCAGTGCGGCGCGCCTCGCCGATCAGGCCGATCGACTCGTAATGCCGGATCATCTTGGCCGACACGCCCGAGGCCTTGGCCGCCTCGCCGATGTTGAAATCCCGGATCGATTCTTGTACGCAGGACATGGCTGTGGCCCTTACAGTGTCAATACCTCAGCATACACCTTCCCATAATGGAAAGGTCAAACGCTTGACTTCGGGGCTGGCGGCGTTATGCTGAGTCTGCCATGAATTATCTGCTCCGACCGCTTGCCGCCGCCCTGCTCGTCCTGTGCGCCGGCCAATTGGCCGCCGAACCCGCGCCCTGGTACCAGTGGCGCAGCAAGATGGACGGGCGGCTGGCCTGCTCGCAGACCGCGCTCGGTCCCGGGTGGGACAAGGCGTCCGGACCCTATCAGGACAGCCATTGCCAGTATCGGAGCAAGCGGCAATAATCTATTGAAACGAACAGAACCGCCGTAGCCATTTTCCACCGAGGGGGACACGATGTTTACGAATCCGGAACAATTTGCTTCCGCCACCAAGACGCTGTTCGAACTCCAGACCCAGACGTTCAACGCGCTGGCCGACAAGGCAATGCAGGGCGTGCAGCAGGTCGTCGCGCTGAACCTGCAGACGGCCAGGAGTTCCGTCGAAGGCTCGCTGGCCGCCGGCAAGGCGCTGAGCCAGGCCAAGGATCCGCAGGAGGCGTTTGCCACCATGGCTTCGCGCGTGCAGGACGGCGTGGCCGGCGCCACGGCGCACGGCACGCAGCTCAAGCAGATCATCGAAGACATCCACACCGAGTTCCGCGACGCCGCCGACGCCCACGCGCGCGAGGCGAAGAACACGCTCACGGCGCTGATCCACGACGTGACGCAGAACGTGAAGCCGGGCTCGGAGAACGCGGTCGAGATTATCAAGACCGCGATCGACAACGCCTTCGCCGGCTATGAAAAGGCGACCCAGGCGACGCGCAAGGCCGTGGACGAGGTGGAAGCGCAGGTGGTCAAGGCCACTGCCCTCGTGACGCCGGGGATGGGCAAGGCCGGGAAGGCTGCGCAGGCGGAGAAGGAAACGGAGTAAACCGTTTTCGGGCTGCTGCTGGCTCGTTCGAGAGTGAACGTCGTTCCCGCGAAAGCGGGAACACCATTTCCTCTCCGAAGCCGCGCAGTTCGCGGCTACGTGACGCTCAATGGGGTCCCCGTTTTCACGGGGACGACGTTTTCTATTATGTCGACGCTGCTTACTTGGGCTCGATCCCCAGCAGCTCCTCCAGCCGCGTCATGGTCGCATCATCCTTGACCACCCCGCGCAGCCACTGGTGCAGCGGCTGCTCGCCCCACGCCGCCGCCTTGTCGGCCAGGTAGGCCACCGGGCTGTGCGGCTCGGTGCGGCGGAAGAACTCGGCCACGATGCGCAGCTGCGCCAGCGCCTGCGCGCGATTCTGGATCGGCCCCGCTGAAATCGCACGCGGCGAAGGCCCTTCTGAGCTATCGGCCTGTTCGCCCGCCCCGCCTTTCGGCATCGCCCCCGCTTCGCGCGCGAACGGCGTCACGAAATGGATCATGCCTTGCAGCGCCGATTTCGCGGCCGTAAAACTCGGCCCGTCCTGCCCAACCCGGTCATCGACGACCCGCTCAAGATCCGCCAGCGCTGCCGCGCAATGATCGAGATCGCGCACCATTCCCTCGTAAAACGCGCGCGAGCTGCGCCGGCTCGCCACTTCCAGCGCTTCCAGCTCCTCGCCGCCGCGCCCGCGCGCAGCGTCGAAATCCTTCATCGAATGACCGCCGGATTCCGTCACCGGAATCTCGATGATCATTTGCGGCACGCGCGCCACAACCCAATGCAGGTTGCCGATGCGCTGCTCGAAGCCTCCTTCGTCCGGCAGCGGATAGACGTGGTCCCAATAGCGCTCGCACAGCCCGCCGATCAGCAGCAGGCTGTCGCCCAGGCCGCGCAGCCCGTGCGTTTTCGCGCCCGCTTCCGCCAGCCACACCGCGAGCTGCAGATCCTTGCTGCGCTGTTCGATCAACTCGGCGCAACGCCTGGCGACAAACTTCCAGTCGGCCTCCTTGAGCGTGGTCACCCAGGCGCCCTGCTCCAGCGTCGGGTCGTCGGCGCGGCGCGCATTGGCGATGGCGTCCAGCTCCGGCGAGAACGACATATCTTCGCCGCAGGGCAGCGCTTCGCCGATCGGATTGAGAAGCTGATCGATGTCGAGCATGCGCCTCTCCCTAAGCCGATTCAACGGCGTACTTGAACTTGCCGGCCTTGGTCGCGCCCACCTTGATGCGCGCGATCGCGCCACCTTCGGCCATCCTGGCAAGCACCGTATCGGCGATCTCGGGCAGCATGGTCCCGTTGAGGATGTTGTCGACGTTGCGCGCGCCGGAATCAAGCTCGGTGCAGCGGGCCAGCACGGCGTTGACCAGCGCATCGTCGTAATCGAATTGCGCCTGGTGGTTGTCTGCCACGCGCTGCCGGATGCGTTCCAGCTTGAGCCGGATGATGTTGGACAGGACCTCGTCATCGATCGGATAGAACGGCACCACGGCCAACCGGCCGAGGAAGGCGGGCTTGAACTGCTTCATCAAGCAAGGCCGCACCAGCTCCGCCAGCTGCTCCGGAGCCGGCCGTTCGGATGCGGGCTTGTTCAGGCAGGCCTGCATGATCTGGCTCGACGCCACGTTCGAAGTCAGGATGATGACCGCGTTGCGAAAATCGATCTGGCGGCCTTCGGCGTCGTCCATCACGCCCTTGTCGAACACCTGGAAGAACAGTTCGAGCACGTCGCCGTGTGCCTTTTCGACCTCGTCCAGCAGGACCACGCTGTAGGGATTGCGCCGCACGGCCTCGGTCAGCACGCCGCCTTCGCCGTAGCCGACGTAGCCCGGCGGCGAACCCTTCAGGCCGGACACGCTGTGCGCCTCCTGGTATTCGCTCATATTGATGGTGATGAGCTTGCGCTCGCCGCCATACAGCAGGTCGGCCAGCGCGAGGGCCGTCTCGGTCTTGCCGACGCCGGAGGTGCCGACGAACAGGAACACGCCTTTCGGCTTGTTCGGGTCGTCGAGGTTGGCGCGCGCGGTGCGCACGCGCTGGGCCACGGCGGCCGTCGCGTGCTGCTGGCCGAGGATACGTTCTTCCAGCAGCCCTTCCAGGTTCATCACCGTCCTGATCTCGTCCTTCACCATGCGGCCGAGCGGGATGCCGGTCCAGCTGGCGACGATCGCGGCCACCGCGTGGCCGTCCACCTGCACCGGCACCAGCGGCGCTTCGCCCTGCACCGTGCGCAGTTCTTCCATCAGCGCGGCCAGCGACCCGCGATCGGCATCCGGCTCGCCCGCTTCGAGGCGCGCGCGCAGCTCCTTGATACGGTTGACGACGGCCCGTTCGCTTTCCCAGCGCTGCTGCAGGCGTTGGCATTCCTCGTTCACGCCGGTGCGTTCGATGCGCAAGCGCCGCAACTCGTCGGCATGGCTGGCGCCGGATGCTTCTTCCCGCATCAGCGCGGCGATCCGGGCGTCGATCCGTTCGAGCTTGCGCATGCCGCCTTCCAGCAGCGCCGGCGTCGCATCCTGGCCCAGCGCGACCTTGGCGCAAGCCGTATCGAGCACGCTGATCGCCTTGTCCGGCAGCTGTCGGCCGCTGATATAGCGGTGCGAGAGGCGCACGGCTTCCCGGATCGCCTCGTCGTAGATGCGGACCTTGAAGTGCTGCTCCATCAGGGGCGCCATCCCGCGCAGCATCGCGCACGCGGTCTCCTCGTCGGGCTCCTCGACCTTCACCACCTGGAAGCGGCGCGCCAGCGCGGCATCCTTCTCGAAATACTTCTTGTATTCGCCCCAGGTGGTCGCCGCGATAGTGCGCAGTTCGCCGCGCGCGAGCGCCGGCTTGAGCAGGTTGGCGGCGTCGTTCTGTCCCGCCGCGCCGCCGGCGCCGATCATGGTGTGCGCCTCGTCGATGAACAGGATGATGGCGTGCGGGCTTCTCTTCACCTCGTCGATCACGTTCTTCAGGCGGCTCTCGAATTCACCCTTGACGCTGGCGCCAGCCTGCAGCAGGCCCATGTCGAGGGTGTGGATCTCGACGCCGCACAGCACCTCCGGGACATCGCCGCTGGCGATTCGCAGGGCAAGCCCTTCGACCACCGCGGTCTTGCCGACGCCCGCTTCGCCGGTCAGGATCGGATTGTTCTGGCGCCGCCGCATCAGGATGTCGATGGCCTGCCGGATCTCGGGGTCGCGGCCGATCACCGGATCGACCTTGCCTTCGCGGGCGCGCTGGGTCAGGCAAGTGGTGAACTGGTCCAGTGCCGGCGTTTTCAGAGGAGCTTGCGCTTCCAGCTCGGTGACCGGGTCGGAGGACGGCGTGTCCCGCACCGTCCGCGTCGTCGCCTCATCCGATCCGCGCGTGAGTTTGTCGAAGTCGTGCTTGAGCCGGTCGAGCGGATACTTCGAAAACAGCTTTGACGCGCGCTGCGCGAGCTGCGCCAGGTCCGGTTCGTTGAGCAGTGCCTGCAGAAGGTGTCCGCTGCGGATCTGCTGCGGCTGGCCGCCTCCGAGCGAGGCGATCAGCCATGCATGTTCGAACAGCGTCGGCAGGTGCTTCGAGAAGACCGGCGTGCGTCCGCTTCCTGCGGCAAAGCGCGCGATTTCCTTGCGCAGGTCCGTTTCGAGCCCGGTGGCGCTGATGTCGCAATGACGCGTGATGGTCACGAAGTCGCTGCCCGGCTGTTCGAGCAAGGCCAGGAACAGGTGCTCAACATCGACCTCGTACTGCCCGAGGCCGACGCAGATATTCGCCGCACGCGTCGCCGCAGCGCGGGTGGTGTCATTGAGCTTGCCGATCAGGGTTTTAAGATTGATGTCCATGGGCTCACCTCTCTCATCAAATTTTTCCCAAGCTGCGCTGACGCACGCCTCGCACGATCGAATAGCGCAATGACGACGGTTGCAGCACGGCGTTGAAATTGACCGTTTCGCCGTTTTCGCCGACAAGCAGCTTGGCGTTGATCGCGATGTGCAGGCGGTTGATGCTTCCACCCGATGGCTCCAGCGTGGCGCATACCTGCGTCAGCCGCGGCTCGTGGGTTTCGATCGCAAGCTTCAGGCTGGCGCAGATGGCCTCCCGGTCCTCGCTGCTGGTCAGGCACATCCCCGCGAAATCGGCCAGGCCGTAATTGAGTACCGAGCCGCGCGCACGCGGATGGGCGTCGAACCAGCGCGGCATTGCGCGGGTGTTGAGCAGCGCTTCAAGGTCGCGGGCAATGAGATCCTTAACCTGGTCGAGCGTCATCCGGCCATCGGCTTCCGCGGCGGCACCCATCAGCCGATCCAGCAAGCCAGGCGTGAATCCTTTCATCGCCGCTTCCAAAAAATACCGCGGCCCGAAGCCGCGGCATCATCGCCAAACCAGCCGTTCAGACGATCTTGTTGGTCGCCAGGTCCCAGCCGCCCGAGGTATTGCCGCCGGCGCCGCCGCTGACCTTCTGCTGGGTGTACATGTACTTCACCTTCGAGAACTTCAGGCCGACGTTCTCCTGCATGAAGTCGCCCTCGCTGACCGACGGCGAGACGTCGCCGATCAGGACGTTCTCGAGCTGGACCTCGAAGTACTTGACGCGCTCGCCGTTGCCGTCCGCGCGCATGAATTCCAGCTTCGCCTTCGGGATCGTCTTGCCCGCAGCGCAGGTCTGGAGCAGGATCGGGGTCGCGAGGTCGGCCATCTTGGTGATCACCACTTCGCTCATCTCGACCCGCTCGGCGGTGTGGCCGCCGCCGGTCGATGCGGTCGCGGACTTGGGCTGGCTCACGCTCCATTGCACCGATTTGCACTCGATCCAGTCCTTGTGCTTGTCGTCCATCGACTCACCCTTGATGCCATCGATTTGCAGGTACACGTCAATTGCCATTTCTTACTCCTGGTTCGGGTTGGAAGAGGTTAGTTCTTGGTCGATTGGGGCAGCTCCGCGACCAATCGGAGCGATACGGACAATTCATCGAGCTGGAAGTGCGGACGCAGGAAGGACACCGCGCGGTACACGCCGGGGCGGCCCGGCACTTCGGACACCTGCACGCTCGCTTCGCGCAGCGGGAACTGCGCCTTCTGTTCCTGGCTTGCGTTATCGTCGAGGAGCACGTACTGCGTCAGCCAGCGATTGAGGTAGTCCTCGACGTTCGACGCCGCCGCGAAGCTGCCGACCTTATCGCGCATCATGGCCTTCATGTAGTGGGCGATCCGCGAGACCGCGAAGATGTATTGCAGCTGCGATGACAGCACGGCGTTCGCGTTGGCCGCCTCGTTGGCGTACTTCTTCGCCTTTTGCGCCGACTGCGCGCCGAAGAAAGCCGCGTACGAGGTGTTCTTGCAGTGGACCAGGGAGATGAAGCCAAGGTCCGACAGCTCCTTTTCGCGCCTGTCGGTGATCGCCAGCTCGGTCGGGCACTTGAGAGCCACCTCGCCCTCGTCGGTCTTGAAGGTGTGCGCCGGCAGGTTCTCGACCAGGCCGCCGCCTTCGACGCCGCGGATCGCCGCGCACCAGCCATAGTCCTCGAAAGCGCGCGTGAGCTTGGCGCCGAAGGCGTAGGCGGCGTTACACCACAGGTACTTCTGGTGGTCGGTGCCGTCGACGTCCTCGACGAAATTGAAGCCTTCGGTGGTGATGCCATCGACCGGATTGAATGGCAGGCGGCCGAGGAAGCGCGGCAGCGCCAGGCCGACGTAGCGCGCGTCCTCCGATTCGCGGAAGCCCTTCCACTTGGCGTATTCGACGGTGTCGAAGACCTTGGCCAGGTCGCGCGGCTTGCCCAGCTCACTGAAGCTGTCGACGCCGAACAGCTCCGGCGCGGCCGAGGTGATGAAAGGCGCATGCGCGGCGGCGGCGACGTGCGACATCTGCTCCAGGAAGTAGACATCCTCGGGCTGGCGCGTGATCTCGAAATCGCCGAGCAGCGCGCCATACGGGGCGCCGCCAAACGTTCCGAATTCCTCTTCGTAGACCTTCTTGAAGATGACGCTCTGGTCGAATTCAAGCGCCGACTGGAAGTCCTTCACCAGCTCGCGCTTGGTCGCGTTGAGCATGCGGATCTGCAGGTTGGCGCTGGTGGTGGAGTTCTTGACCAGGTAGTGCAGCCCGGTCCAGCTGCGTTCGAGCTTCTGGAATTCGGGCGCATGCATCACGGCCGACAGCTGCGCCGAGATCATGCGGTCCAGCTCCGCCAGCCGCGCGTCGAGCGTGACCGACAGGTTGGCCGACATGACCATGGTCCCTTCCATCACCTGCGTCACCAGCTCGGAGATGATGTCGCGCGCGCGCTCCTTTTCGCCGCTCGACTTGGCCACCCTGCTTTGCTCGACGATCTGGTCAAGCAGCGAGGTGTCCAGTTCGACCGCGGGCTTGTCCGCCGCTTCCAGCATGGCCGCCATGTCATTTCTCCTTGTTCGCCTTGCGCAGGCTGTCGAGCTTTTCGGTGTTCGACAGCACTTCGCTGAGGATGTCTTCGAGCTTGTCGTTCCCGGCCAGCTTGTTGCGCAGGTCGGCCAGCTTCGAGCGGGCTTCGAGCAGCCCCTTGAGCGGCGCGACCTGCTGCACGATGGACTCGGGCCGGAAGTCGTCCATCTGCCGGAACTGCAGCTGGACCGCGAATTCGCCGCCTTCCGGCGACAGGTGACTCTCGACGCGGAAGTTGGCAACCGGGGCCACGCCGGCCAGCACTTCGTCGAAATTGCTGGCGTCGACGTTGACGAAGTTACGGTCCTTGAGGCGTTTCTTCCCGGCGGCCGGGTCGTTCCCGAAGTCGCCGACCACGCCAAGCACGAAGGGCAGCTCCTTGTTCTCGATCGCGTCGCCGATCTCGACGTCGTAGGTCATCTGCACACGCGGCGCGCGCACTTTCTGCAGGCGCTTCTGCACGCTTTCACTCTTAGCCATGTCGTCTCCTGGTTTCAGGTCGGGTCACTTGAGCGCGCCGAAGGGATCGCTGCTGGCGGCGGGGCGCGCCTGGGCGGCGGCGGTGCGCTTGGGCGCTTCCTTGCCGTGTGCGATGCTGCGCGTGGTCTGTTCCGGCACCAGCTCCTTCTCGCCCAGCGCGCTGCGCAGCAGCTTGGCCAGGTCCTGTGCTTCGCTGCGCACGGGGCCGGACAGGTTGTTGGTCTGGGTGAGGTCGGCGAGCGCCTTGCTCGACACCCGCAGGCCGGAAACGGCGACAATGCTGTTGGCCAGCGTGTCGTTGGGATCACGTGCCAGCGCTTCAAGCGCGTTGACGATCGCTTCGCCGTAGTCTTTGGTATCGTAGCGGATCTGGGCCATACGCAGCCAGGGCGCTTTCTCGGCAGGATAAGCGCTGCCGGCGCCCTTGAGGACCGTGAACGCCTGGTCGCTCTTGCCGATCATGAGGGCGGCGTCGGCTTCGGACATCATCGCCGCCATCGTCTGCGGCTTGGACGGCTGGCCGCCGGTGGCGCACGCGGCCAGGACGGCCACGCAGAGGAAACTGGGAATCACGCGCTGGAAGATCATGCCATCTCTCCGGTAACGTTTTGACCAGAGGCCATTATTCGGCAAGCCTTCCGCAACAAATTGCGTGTTATCAATTGACTGCGATTTCTTTCGCTTTGAGCTCTTTCATATCAAGCATTGCGCCTGCTCAGGGGGCCCGGCGCGGGCTGCGCTAAGGTCGGGACTGGGATTTACCAATGGCAAGGGGAATCCGATGCGCATACGAACAATTTTCGCGATCAGCTGTTCGCTAGCAACGATTGGATGCGCCGGCCTGCGCGAGCCTCCCGCGCTGCCGGAGGCGCTGCAGGCGCCGCGCCATGTCGCGCTGCACCTGCAGGCGGCGCCACGGCTGAACGTCAGCGCCGACGGACAATCGCTGGCCCTCGTGGTTCGCATCTATAAATTGCGCCAGCTCAGTGCATTTGACAGCGCCCCGTTCGCGGCCTTCCTTGATCCGGGCAGCGAAAAGCAGGCGCTGGGCGCGGACCTGGTCGAGGCCAGGGAGGTGACGCTGGTGCCGGGGCAGCAGATCGACCTGGATGAGACGGTCTCGCGCGAGGCAGGCTACATCGGCGTGGCCGCCCTGTTCCGTGCACCGGCCGCACAACGCTGGCGCGTGGCCTTCCCCGCAGCCGAGGCGGAACGGAACGGCGTCACGGTCGGCCTGCTGGCCTGCGCGCTGTCCGCCGGCAGCGGCGCGAAGGCAATTTCGGGCCCCGCGACGATGATGTCATCTGTGCACTGTCAATGACGCACATACGATTTCCTTCAAGCTAGAGATTTCGGGAAAGCGAGGAGTGAATGTGAGCATTCCATCGAAGGTGCTGTGGAGCGAGGGACTGTTCCTGCGGCCGCAGCACTTCCAGCAGCAGGACCGCTACCACGAGGCGCGCCTGAACCAGACGGCGCGCGCGCTGCATCCGTATTCCTGGGGCGTGCGCAGGCTGGCGATCGACCACGAGGCGCTGCGTTCGGACGTGCTGCGCGTCGACGAGCTGTCGGTGATCTTCGCGGACGGCGAGGTGTACCGCGCGCCGGCCAGCGATATGCTGCCGCTGCAGGTTCGGCTGTCGGAGCTGGCGCCCGGCGTGCAGTCGGTGACCTACCACGTCGCCCTGCCCGCGCTGAAGGCGCATGGCGACAACTGCGGTGCCTCGCCCGAGACCAGCTTCGATACGCGCTACGTACAGCAGGAGCGCGACACCCACGACCTGTTCACGCGCGCGGCCGAGGCGCCGGTCAGCTACCTGAAGAAAACGGTGCGGCTGGTGTCCGAGCTCGATCCGCTCGAATCCTTCGACAGCTTCCCGCTGGTGCGACTGCGGCGCGTCGCCACCGGCGGCTTCGAAGTCGATCCTTCGTTCACGCCGCCATCGGTGACGATCGAAGGCGCACCGGGCCTGCACACCCGGCTCGCGCGGCTGATGGAGAAGCTGCTGGCGAAGGTGAATGCGCTGTACGGCCACCAGCGCGAACCAAGCAAGAACGTAGTCGAGATCCGCGCCGGCGACATGTCGTCGTTCTGGCTGCTGCACACGGCCAGCACGGGGTACGCGGCGCTGACGCAGTACCTGAATCATCCGGAACTGCATCCGGAGCGCCTGTTCGCCGAGCTGCTGACGCTCGCCGGAGGCCTGATGACCTACTCGCGCAGCATACGGCTGGAAGACCTGCCGGCGTATGAACACGCGGATCCCGGCCCGGCGTTCGCGCGCATCGACGACATCATCCGCACGCTGCTCGACACGGTGATCTCGTCCAAGTACTTCGCGATCACGCTGCGCAACGAGCGGCCATCGTTCCATCTTGGAGCGCTGGATTCGGACCGGATCGACGCGCAGACGACGCTGTATCTCGCGGTGTCGGCGGACATGCCGGCGCTGCAGATGGTGGACGTGGTACCGCTCCGCTTCAAGGTGGGTTCCCCGGAAGACGTGGACAAGTTCGTGCTGTCGGCCATGCCGGGCGTGAAGCTGGTGCATGCCCCCCAGGTGCCGGCAGCGATCCCGATCCGGCCGGGCGCGCTGTACTTCGCGCTCGAAAGCAAGGGCACCCTTTATGAAAACATGTTGAAGGCGCAGGCCATCTCGATCTTCGTGCCAAACGGGATCCGCGACCTGAAACTCGAACTGATTGCGATCGCAGCATGAGCACATCCAAACATATCGAACGGCGCGCGGCCCAGGATCCGGCACGCGCGGCAAGCGGCGCCGGTCCGCGGAACCTGGTCGACCTGATGTATGAGGGCTTCTATGCGCTGTTCATGCTGAAAAACGGCGCCAGTCCCTTTGACAAGGACGCGTTCGCCGACCACATGACGCGCTTCCTCGGCGACGTCGACCGGCAGGCGAAGCAGCTCGGCATCGGCGCGGATGACGTGACGGCAGCGAAGTACGCGTTCTGCGCGGCGGTGGACGAGATCGTGCTGGCGTCGCAGCACGATATCCGCGAATCGTGGGAGACCCGGCCATTGCAGCTGCGCGTATTCGGCGACCAACTGGCGGGGGAGCACTTCTTCAACCGGCTGGAGGACCTGCGCGCCAGGGGTAGTGTGCATCTGCAGGCGCTGGAGGTATTCCATATGTGCCTGCTGCTCGGCTTCCAGGGACGGTTCGCGCTCGACGCGCCGGACAAGCTGAACTACCTGACCGCGCGGCTGGGCGAGGAGATCGCGCGCATGCACGGCAAGGCACGCGGGTTCGCACCGCATGCGGAACGGCCGGACCAGATCGTCAATCGGCTGCGCAGCGATTTGTCCTTGTGGGCGCTGGCGTCGGTGTTTGCGTTGGCGGGGCTGTCGGCGTACCTGGGGTTTCGAGCGAGCCTGGCGCACAATACCAATGCCGCGATGGCCAAGTACAACGATGTGGTGAAGATGCCGCCGAGGGCTGTGAATGTGACGGTGACGTTGCCGTGATGTTGCGTAGGTGGCGGGTGGGCCCGCGATATGGGAGTTAGAAGCCAACTCAAATACATGGAGAACGTCGTTCCCTATACGTCGTGAGACGATATGATTTCCG
>NZ_JANUGU010000010.1 GCF_024753145.1 Massilia terrae
CTGCGCACTGCACCAATAGTCGTGCAATTTACTCAAGCATCTTGACCAGAGATCAATGACTTATTGCTCTGCACAAACTACCATTGCCAGCTTGGTATCCTGACTGAGTAATGGGCGAGGCGCGGATTGCGCTAAAGCCGCAACCGAAAGTGCCTATGATTTCCACGCTTGCGCTCCACTGGCATCGCCTTGGCGGCCTGATGCCAGGCGAACTGGATGAAGGTGAGTTGGCGTGGCTCGTGTCGCCGCACCGCCATTTGTCGCTGCTGGCGCGCCGCCGTGCCGTGCTGATCGTGAACCGGGTCCGCCTGTTCGCCTTCCTGTTTGCGGTATTGACTCCCTTGTGGAGCATCGTCGATTTTGTGGTTTTCCCTTTCCAGCTGTGGAGCGAACTGGCGCTGATGCGTTTCGCCGCCTGCGTGGCATTCGCCTGCCTGGTGGTCTGCTACCGTTCCAACGGCGACCTGTTCAACGCTTATCGAGCGATTGCGCTGCTGTTCGCGATTCCCACGGTGTTCTATGTCGCGTCCCACACGCTGCTGACCTTCTACCAGCTGAGCGGCATTTCAGCCGCGATCGGCGCCGGCTATGCATTTCTGCCTTTCGTGCTGCTCGGCGGCCTCGCCATTTTTCCGCTGACGCTGATCGAAACCTTCGTCGTCGCCAGCCCCATCCTGATTTGCCAGGCCGTTTCCGGCTATTTGCGCTGGGCCGCGATGGACTGGCCATCGTTTGCCGGCGCATTCTGGCTGCTCTTGCTGATCGCCGGCGTTGCGGGCCTGGCCGGCATTTGCCAGCTCGCCTTCATGATTGCGCTCGTGCGCCAAGCCATTCGCGATCCGCTGACGGGGGCTTTTTCACGCAACAGCGGTATGGAATTGCTCGACCTGCACTTCACCAATGCGGCGCGCGCGCATGCGCCATTTTCCGTCGCCTTCCTCGATCTCGACCGCTTCAAGAATATCAATGACGAATTCGGCCATGAGGAAGGGGACCGCGCGCTGACCGCCATGACTTCGCAGTTGGGCCATCACATGCGCCATGGCGATTCGCTGGTGCGCTGGGGCGGCGAGGAATTCATGCTGCTCATGCCGGGAACGTCGCTGATGCAGGCGCAA
The DNA here is from genome assembly GCF_024753145.1 of Massilia terrae. Taxonomy (GTDB): domain Bacteria; phylum Pseudomonadota; class Gammaproteobacteria; order Burkholderiales; family Burkholderiaceae_D; genus Telluria; species Telluria terrae. The sequence continues at coordinate 1,119 of NZ_JANUGU010000010.1, forward strand.
GTCGCCATCGAGCGCTTGCGCGCCGCAGGTTTTGGCACACGTCCGGAAGGCGGTCCGATTACCGCCAGCGTCGGCATTGCCGAGCGCAAGTCGGATCGCGCGCGAGAATGGAAGGAGCTGGTCGAGATTGCCGACCGCCGGATGTACCGCGCAAAAGAAAATGGCCGCGACCGTGTGATATGCGAGGACCAGCCAACGGCGCTATCAGCCTGAAGGCCAGAAGCAAAAAGCCCGTCCATTCAACATGGACGGGCTTTTTCGTATGCGGCGTAAGGAAGGCACTCGCTATTAAAGCACGCCCCACATGACATCGGCCTTGTGGTCGCGCGCCTGGCGCAGCATTTCGAGCAGCGGATAGGCACGGGTCGAAAAGCTCACCGTCTCGATGCTCTCGTGTTCCTTGTCGTCGTCGCCATGTGCGCGCACATCCTGCTCGACGTCGGACGTTGCCTGATGCTGGCGCGATTCCGCGATTTCGCGCTCGATGGTGGTGACGGCGTTGGGCGCTTCCGCTGCCGTGATGACGCCGCGGTCGACGTCCTTCCCCAGCAAATCGAGAATCCGCCTGGCGTGCTCCTTGTACATCATGACATCGGGAGACGCTTTGGATCTGAATGTGATTAGCATGGCGGCCTTTCCTTAATGTCTGGATAAGAAACGATAACATGACTGGCGTGAAGCGGCATCACGCGCACGCCTGCGCAGTTCACTGAACCTTGAAAGAGGAAATGAACTGGTCCGCGGGCTCCGCCTCGATCGATTTGGCCGGTCCCATCACGACGACCTGGTAAATACGCCGGCCGTGCGATTCGAAATGTCCGATCAGGCGCATCGGTACACCATTCAGTACGCCGTCCGCGCGGACATCGCTCGACGACGATGCGCTGGCCGTGCCATTGGACACGCTTGCGCTCGCACTCGACTTCTCGCGCGTGGCAGTGGCGCCGATGTTGCGCAACAGGGCCGTCCGGATCGCGGACAGCGCCGCAGCCGCCTGCGCTGCGTCCGGCGCCTGCGCCGTGCCGACCGCATACATCGCGCCTTCGACTTCGGTGGCGGTCATCGTCATGTCGACGCTCAAGCCATTCAGGTCGACCGCGCGCGTATAGGTCGCCGGCTTGCCCGGGAACATGACGCGGTAGGGCGCTTCGGGGCTCGCATAGTCGCGCCAGTTGTATTTCGGGCTGCAGGCGGCGAGCGCCATGCCGGCCACGGCCGTGGTGATGACTAAAAGTGAACGCATTCGCATCCGTGGATGGTAGCAGGGCCGCGCGCGGACAACCAGCTCAACGTTCCTTGAGGCCGCGCCGGTATTGCACGGCCTCGGTGACGTGGTCGTGCAACACGCGTGGCGAGCCGGCCAGGTCGGCAATCGTGCGCGCGACCTTGAGCACGCGGTGGTAGGCCCGCGCCGACCACTGGAACTGCGCCATCGAACCCCGCAGCAGCTGGTCCGCGACGGTATCGAGCCGGCAGTAGCGGTCGATCTCGCGCGTCGACAGTTGCTGGTTGGGCTTGCCCTGGCGATCGAGCTGGCGGGCGTAGGCGCGCGCGACCCGCTGCGCGATTTCCTCGCTGGTCTCGCCATCGGCCTTGGCCGACATGGTCTCGGGCGGTATCGATGCGACCTCGATCTGCATGTCGATCCGGTCCAGCAGAGGTCCGGAGATGCGGTCCTGGTAGCGTTGCACGACATCCGTGGTGCAGTGGCACTTGCCCGAAGGATGGCCGCGCCAGCCGCAGGGGCAGGGATTCATCGCCGCGATCAGCTGGAAGCGCGCCGGAAAATCGGCCTGGTGCGCCGCGCGCGAGACGGTGATGTGGCCGGATTCGAGCGGTTCGCGCAGCACCTCGATGACGCGGCGGTCGAACTCCGGCATTACATGACTTTTTCTGTCTGTATTGCGCACTGGAAAAATACCTCCCGTATGATTGCTCGGCTACCTGCCGCGGCCCGGACGATCTTCAGCGACTCGAACGACACCTTATCGATCTATCAGTTTTCCCAAGTGTCAGCGCGCTTCGGTCGCAAGTATCAAAAAGCGCGCATTGTCCTGAGACATGCCGAGCTGGGCCAGATGCCGGAGGGTATGGCCCAAGACTTTTTGTCTGAACGGATCGTATCTATCCACCATGTGCACCGCGACAAACGGAATGAATAGCATGAGCAAGTACAGTCTGACGATCGTTCATCCATCCTCTGACCTTCACTTCCTGGAGGGGATTTGTAAGGACTTGGGCGTAAAAACCCACGTTCAGTGGCTGAGGCAGGTCCCGGTGGTCTGTATCGTCATGAATCGAATTGGCGAAGTGCACTGGCATAGCACGCATTTCCTTGCCGAGATTGTATTGAAAAGCAAGAGTCTGACTGGCGATACCGTTCGCTCATACGGATACTCCATCATTTCATGGTTGAATTATCTGGAGCTTCAAGAGTTAGAGATGACTGATGTTACGGAGCAAGACTTGCAACTGTTCCGCAATGAGATATGGGGGCGAGCCTCCGCTCATGGGTCGAATTTTCGAGCTGCGAAGAGCACCGTGGTTGCTCGAGTGGAAACCGCTCGGCGATTTCACGAGTGGGGCGTAAGAACAAACCGGTTTGAAAGCCCATTGGGACAGTGGGCCCACGCACATGCTGGTTCTATGAAGCTCACAGGTCATGGTTCGTTCCGTAGGTGTTCTCGTCCTCTCTCAGCGTTACGACCTGAACAGCGGCTCCCCAAAATTCTTTCCGCTGCCGACTTAAAGAAACTGATAACTATTGCCCCCGAACCCTACTCACTGCTCTTCAAATGGGCCGTTACAACCGGGCTTCGACGAATGGAATTGTGTCACTTGACCAAGGAGGAGCTTGATACCGTTTCTTTCGCTGGCAATAACAGAAGCATGATGACGCTAGACGTCCTGCGAAAGGGAGGACGTCTAGTTTCAACATATTTGCCGGCTCCATTAATGAACGATACTCGTTGGTACATCCATACGACGCGTCCCCAGGCGCGGCGAGGCGCGGAGCACCGAGTATTTCTCACGAAAAACGGCCATAGCCTACAAAGAGAAGAGGTCTCCAGGGTCTTTCGTGACTGCGCAGATGAGGTTGGGAGTAAGGCGACATTACATCATCTTCGCCACACATTTGCTGTTACAGTTTTGCAGATTCTTCAGCAACAGGCGCAGGCTGGGGCAGAGATTAACCCACTCAAAACGCTACAGGTCCTAATGGGGCACTCTACGTTAGCTTCGACAGAGATCTATCTTCGAGCTCTTGACGTCTATTCTGATGAGGTTGCTGAGGCCTTAGATTTTCTTTACGGGGCGTCCATATGAAGAATGTAGCGGCCACACTCGTTGTGAAAATCGAAGATAGGTACGGCCAAACGCGAACTGAAGTTGATTTTGGGTCTCTTGGGATTGACGCAAACTTAGCAGTAGCGTTAAAGGATGCTTTCGAAGCGCTGACAGGCCAGAACTCGCTAGAATCCAGGCGTCAAACTTGGCGATGCATAAGAAAGTTTGCAAGCTTCTTGGTCGAGATTGGCGAACCTGTTGTTCTGCCTCCACTCGATAGGAAAATTCTGGAGCACTTTCGAACATGGTTATCAAATCAAAAGCTTATCGATTCGACGCGTCAGTCCCACATTAATGATGTCAAGCGACATATTGCTTGGATCTCTCGAAATACGACAAAGATACTTGACCCAAGTATTTCTTTAAATGTTCCTACTTTTCCTAGAAATGAGCCTGAGTCTCTTCCAGTACTTGGGCGGCCCGTCGTAAAAACCATATTGGCGGCGTGCTACGATGAAATCGATGATGTCGTAAAACGCATGGAATATGGGAGGCGCATACTTGCCGGCGAGGGGCTCAACGACAGCGACAAAAGACTAAATGTGGCCCTAACACAGCTTTTATTGCTAGGCGGCAACCATTTCCCAAGCATGCCTGAGCTTGCAGGAAAGAAAGGAGTTCCTAGAAAAATCCTCATGTCGTACGGCCATAATAATTTCAAGCGACTAGTAGAACCCTCCCCAGAAGATATTTTTCCTTTCTATCTCGCAATCCTGATTCAATGTAGCGGCAACCCAATGTCAATGCGTGAGCTAAAACGCGATTGTGTCAGACCCAATCCTTTGCGCGATGACCGTCGACGAATAGTATGGATGAAAGAACGTTCGAACCGCGAGCAAGTGGCTGATTTTTCCATCATAAAGCCGAGAAGCGCACCTCTGCTTGTCGAGCAGTTGCTGCAAATTAACGGCCTGTTAGTTGATCGAGCTAAGCCAAGTGAACGCGATATGCTTTTCTTGGCCAGTGGAAGAAGTGGCGCAACCTTGCCGTGTCACCAGACGTTGCACAACTTGTTGGAAAGGTTCATAGCCAGAAACAAGTTACCTATTTTTGATTTTAAGCAGTTCCGAGCTACCGGCGCTGTATATCACGTTGAGGAGGCTGGAGAAATAGGGTTAGCACAAGGGCGACTGAACCATCGCTTTCGCAGTACAACAACCGCCTATGTTCAGAAATCATTGGCTCAGAGTAATGATCGATTAATAAATAGGTTCCAAGGGGAATTGGTAAGGGAGTCAAAAACTGGCGCGCCGATAGCTATACGCGATGTTCGTAATTCCGAGGCTCCATCACCAACCACCTATGCAGAAACTGTTTTTGGATTTGAATGCAAGGATCCATTTGCAGGAATAGTTGAGGGAACGAAACAAGGAAAGCGTTGCATGAAGTTTGAAGGATGCGCAACTTGTCCAGGTGCCGTTGTTGTGCTGGACGATGCTGTGGTGATTGCGAAGCTTCTAAAGACGTGTTCTGTCTTAACGGAAACACGCAACCGGGCAATCGCCGAAGGATGGGAGGAACGCTTTAGGAAACTGTATGGTGGCATTCAGAAAATTATCGAGGAGGATTTGCTCCCCCAAACCAGCCCGCGGATGATTGAAAAGGCCCACGCTCTAGTGGGTACGGTTAAAGTGCCATTTTTGGAGTAAGCATGCTCAGCGTAGTTAAGGTATCGACGAAACGTTGGAAACTGGTTCCATATGCTGGCTCTGAAACGGCCGGAGAGATAATCTGGGATGACCTTGATTTCGAGGGTGCGGGGACTAAACATCAGCGATTATATTTAAAAAAAAGTTTGCGCGAATTGTTGGAAGCACTACTCGAGAAGTCGGAGAGCGAGGTTGGCCAGCTTAGCCCCAACACGGTTCGCAATAAGCAACGGCGCCTGTGGGCATTTGCCTCGTGGATGGCGAAAAGGGAAATTTGGTTACTCAGTCAGCTAGAAGAGTTCGACCTCATCGAATATGTTCAGGAAATTATCACTCGAAGATTGAGTGAAAAGGCGTCGATTCGATCCAAAAGTATTTCCTCCCTGATCAGCTTTTTTCGTGATGTTTGGATAGTTCGAGAAAGCTACACTGCCCCCATCCGTATCGATCCAGACAAATGTGAAGAACTCTTGGCGTTGACGGGGCTTGGTAGCGATTTGAAGCGTTGGTCACCAGTCCAGCTTGAAGTAGCGAAACCACTCATCCAGGATGCGTTGCAGTGGATAGAAACGGCTGCCCCATTGTTGAACAATATCCTGGCCGAGGTACATCGACGAGTTGGAGGGACAGTGGGGCTAACACGAAAGCAGATCTATCGGTGTACAAACCAAGCTTATCAGGAGATCGCACGCAGCGAGGACTACGCTCGGCTACGACAGGTCCTAAGATCTTCGGAAGAGGATGTCGTAGCGGTCTTGCGCCGCGCCACAAAGTTAGCCGATGGAGCCACGATCGTCTTGATACTGTTCCTTACCGGTGTTCGGATAAGTGAGGCCCGCTCTCTAAAATCGGGTTGTGTTACCGAAGAGCGCCACGATACAGGTACCACTTATCGGTACATTAATGGCATCGCAGCGAAGAAAAAGGGCAGTTCTCGACATTGGGTTGTACCTGAGGTTGTTGTTGATGCAATCGCATTGTTGGAAGCTCGGCATAAGTCGGCGGGAGGCAGTCTAGAGAATGCGCCTCATCTGTTTAGGTCATTTTCTGGGAATGGAGCTCGAGCTAGATCCTCGACGCGTATGACTGTTCCCTCGTTTACAACATTGAGCAAACTCTTGGTAAATTTTGCGGGATCATCACATCGAGCTTTACCATTCCACGGACACATTCACCCGCATCAGGGAAGAAAAACCTTTGCTCGTTTTGTAATGTGTCGCGATAAGCGAGCACTAGGGGCTCTAGTTCAACACTATGGTCACTTGTATGGGGCTGTTCTGGACGGCGCGTACGTAGGTAGCGATATTGAACTTCAAGAAATGCTTAACGAGGAAAATCGCGCAGATCTTGCAGAGGGTCTCATGGATATGCTTTCGGGTGCAACGCTTGGCGGCAAAGGAGCTGCGTCGTTGGCACGAGCTCGCAAGGCAGCGGAGGCCACCATAAAATTCGGCGGACGAACATCACTCCGAACGATCGTTGATCGCATGATCGAACAAGGGGTCAAGCTTGCTCCTTGTGATTGGGGTTACTGCCTTTATGAGCAGGATATGTCGGCTTGTAGGGGAACTGCGGCTGGGCCTAACCCGATAAATAGATGTCCGAGTACATGCTCGAGTTGTCAGAACTTTGCTATAACTGAGAAATTTCGGGGGTGGTGGGAGGAACGCTACCGGAGGGAAGAGGAATTTTTGCAAAGAACAGGAGTACCTGAGCAGACAAAGGTCCTCGTGCAGTGTCGTCTTAGCGAATCCGCGCAAGTACTTCGTTCACTCAACGAGACTCCCTGCGATATCAAAACAAAAAATCAAAGATGAGCTCGCAGCCTATACAATCTGAATATGATGTTAGGTTAAAGGTCGAGAACGCACTTACCTATTTGCTAAATAAGTCCCCTGGGCAACACATTTCAGTCTCGGAGGTCTGCAGGCTTGCCGGCGTCAGCCGAGCCAATCTCTATAGCTCCCATCCAGATTTAGTAAACAAGATAAACGGGACGAATAAGTCGCCCGGCCGAGGCGCGGTGCGAGAGACTGCAAGCGACCGGGACTTATTAGCGGAGCTTAAGGAACTTCGACTGAAGGCCAAGACTTTGTCGCTTCTGTGCTTGGACCTCAAGTTGAGGAATGAGAAATTGGAGTCCCGCGTGTTGTTGCTAGAAGGGAAACTAAAAAAATTTGGGCACTCAAGAAGAAAACGGACTGATACGGACGGCTTGGACCAGGATTAGCCGTAGGTATCGCGACCAAATCTGGCAGTTATCCGACGGGGATTTTGTCGCGCGGCGCGTCCTTTCGGTCGATGTGGGGCTGCACCGGAGTGCGCCCAAAGCACATCTTGCCCTTGTGGGGCTGGTCATTGTTGCTGTAGGTGATTCCGTCGTCGAGATAAGCCTGCAGCTCGTCGGTGCTCGGGTACACTAGCTTGATCGTCATGTCGCTATCGCGATATGTATTTGTGGCCTTTGAATTGTACCGCCAACTATCTCGCCCTTTCCTTGCGAGTGCACTAACGCTTTATACTCGGCCATCCAATCGGTGACTCCGGAACTGAACAAGATGAAATATATTCAAAACAAAGTTCGATCCGAACAAGGTGGCCTACACTCCTTGCCGGCAGTTTTTCACGTTGCCGACCTGACTCTTAGATTAGGTTGGAGCTCGAAGGTTGCTCTACAGCGTCTCCACCATTGGATGCTCGTCGGCCAAGTTCAACGACTCAGCTCTACCACAGACGTTTATGCAAATCTCTCCGCCTCGAAATATCCAAATTGGGAACCGGCATTGCGGATGATCATGCCATCCACCGTAGTTATGGGCATTGAGGCCTTGCGGCGCGCCGGCTGGATCACACAGATCCCGTATCTCTCCACTGTCGCTGTAGACGCTGCGGAACGGGTTTTTGACGTTGAACGATTCAGCGTCCTAGCGCTGCCAACTGAATGGTTTAGGCAGATGGCCCCCGGCATTCAAGGTGGTGAGGCGGGGTCTCTGAAGTGCGTTAAACCAGCCTGGGCGCTTGCGGACTTAATCAAACGGGAGGGATGGTGCGACTGTGGCGTCGGGCCAGATGATATTTATTGGGACGATGTTACCCAGCAGGACGAAGAGGATTGGGCTACTGCGCGTGTAACTCTTGGTCTAGCTGAGCACTCAATGAATCCCGACGCAGGAATAAGTGACATCGCTCACTCAGCAACATAGGCCAAATTGGCTTCGTTAGTGATCGCAATTATTGCCACGAATGGTGCCCTGAGATGTTATTCTTTGATTTTTGTTGTCTCGAGGCTAATTATCGTGAATCAGACCCTGCAAAACATTCTGAACGAACTAACGCAAATCGTTTCTGCACTCCAAGCGTTCCCCGGTGACCAACCGTTTTCAATCGCACAGAATAACTGGACATTTCCAGGGATTACAAAAGATGAGCTGGTTGCTGAGGTCAATGAGCGAATCGATTTGATCCGCACGCGCGCACCGACAGATCTCGGAATCCATGAAAAGCCGATTGGAGACTATGTTCGACGGCTAGCTTATTTGCGGCAGGCCACAATTCCAAACTTTCCCGGCAATCCGGGCGCTGGCGCACCTGCATTTTTCATAACGCTGAATGGTCTTTCAAAAGCGCTTGCGCCGGCCCTGAAGACAGACAACGAAGTCGCGCAAGAGATCAGCCAGGCAACGAAGCGAATTACTACGCGACTGCGAGCAATCGAAAGCCGACTAAATGACTCCGATCCACGCTCCGAACAACTGACAGAAATGGTCGAGCGGATCGAGAAAGCTTACCAAGCCGCAGATCAACTGCCGCTCGACCTGGACGCACTGTCCGAAGGTAGGAATAAGCTTTCTGCAATTTTGGAGGCAGCCCAAATCGACAGGGATTCTATCTCGGAGGATCAGGTAGCGGTGGCGGCAGTGATGGCCAGGCTGTCGACGAACGAAGCCGAAGCGAAGTCCGTTCTCGAGGCTTGTCACTCGGCCTATGCGGCAGCCACGAGCCAAGGCCTAGCAGCGGCATTTACCGAGCGCTCGAAGGCTTTGGCCACCTCGATGTGGATCTGGACAGCGGCGTTTATAGTTGCGCTGATTGCTGGTGCTTTTTTTGGAGCCCAACGGGTACATGAGATTGGTGAGCTTCTCAAGAGTCCTGCAATGACAAATTGGGCGTTGAGTATCAACTTGCTGTTGGCAGCACTATCGGTCGGGGCTCCAATTTGGTTCGGTTGGATGGCAACAAAACAGATTAATCAACGCTTCCGCCTGTCAGAGGATTACGCCTTCAAAGCTTCAGTTTCACGTGCATATGAAGGATATCGGAGAGAAGCAGCTCGAATTGACAAAGACATGGAAGCACGTCTGTTGGCGTCCGCGCTGACCAGACTCGATGAACAGCCATTGCGCTTTGTCGAAATGGACAATCACGGCACGCCGTGGCATGAACTGGCGTCCTCAGACTTTGTGAAATCGGCAATGAGGAGTGTTCCTGGCTTTGCAGACAAAGTGATTGAATTGGCCCGATCAGCAGTGCAGCCAAATACTAAGCCCGCTGCAAACGACCCATCGAAAACGGTCGCACAAGGACCCGAATCTGCGGCTACACCGGGTCAGTAAGGCCAACCGGATCGATGCCGCTGCTTCGCTATTACCGCATCGCTAAGAACAGCCGCCAGCGAGTCGCTCCTTCCTTTGTGGACACGCCAAGCGAGCGGCTGTCGACTACAGCTTAGGTGCTGGGCAGTGGAGCTTTGATCTGTCCAAGTACTTCATTGTGTGTTCCCGCGTCTCCTAGATTCACCACTACAGCCGTTGCTTCGTCAGCGACTGCAAAGCAGCCCGCCAGACGGTTACGGTCTTTTTGACTGATTCCGGCCTCCGCAAACACGTCGCGCCACGTTGACGTAACGGCCTTCACTTCGGCCCAGATCTTCAGTGCTTCCTCACGCCTAAGGAAAAAACGTTCGCATTGAGACAGCGCGTTCTCAACTGTACTTGCAGTGCCGTGAGACCCCACGCCGATGTTTTGGCCGCGAAAAGGGGCCTCCAGCTGCGGGCAGATATCGAAGGCCGGCGACAGCCGGAGAACACCAGGTTTCGCCATTAGTAGGGCGTGATTACGCAGGTGATCGTCCACGTTCCCAACCACGATATTCAGCACCATCCGACGGAAGAGTTCGTGCGCGTCTTCAAGTGCAGTGTCGCTATAGGTGCGGAGCGCTTCGGCAATCGCGGCGTACGAAAAGGATGTCTGGTACTCCCGCCTATCTTCGCTAAGAGGCTTTGGCCGTAGAAAGCTGTTGGCGCTCAGGTAATGGATTCGACCGCCATCTTCGGTCCGGTCGAACCGTTCCACCAGCAAGACCGACCGTGTGCCGATCGAACGCAGCTCAAAGTTCGGGACCGTGATTCCAGTCATGTACGCGAGCCGCAGTGTTGCGTATTCAGCGGCTGGCACATCGTAAAGATCGTCGGGCCTACTGAACTTCGCAATGTGCTCCTGCCCATCGTGCATGACAATCGTCTTTGGCCGTACGCCACCCAGATCGCCCCCTGGAACGAGCAGGGTCACTGTCTCGGCATCCAAGGCTTGATCTGGATCGGTCAGATAATCGTCCAACGCGTCGAACAGCCTGGGCGAGAGATCATTCGAGCGAACCTGCACCTTTCCAAGCAGCAGCTGCGAATGTGGTGTGGCGACGAAGGCTAAGCAGCCGGAGCCGAAGTGCTTCGACTGCAGAAACCACTCGACGGCGTTCCGAGGCAGTGGATTGTGAACCTTCCGGAGCAGCCGAGCAGTAAGGTTTGTCCCCCATGAATTCGGTCCAGAATCGGAAAGCACTCCGTACGTGTTGTCTGGCTGCCTCGGCAACTGCATTTCGTCGCCTCGTAGAGGAAGATGCCGAGGATCGATGCTGAACGCGTTGCGACGCTGAAGGTAGGTTTTTCCGTAGGTGAACAGGCCATCACCATCGGCTTTTAGGTCGAACGAACCTACAGGAATCGGTGTGCTCGGTGTCGAACAGTCAAAAACGAACATCGTTGCCGGAGCCATTTAAAATCCCTAATATTGCCCGAATACCGGAACAGGCATCATCACCGTTACCTACAACAAGCGCGATCCCAGCAGCATCGTAAGCGCAGACGTAAGGGTTAGATTCGGACAACCACTCAGGTCAAGCGACACGCAGTTTGCCTGCGATAAATCTTCGCAGATAGCCGGTGTCGAGCTAGCTCCGCCGCCTTTAGTTTACCGTTTCCCCTGACGGAAGAGTTCAACTTGCTCACGCACAACGTCAATGATTCGCACAGGAGATGCAGGCAGAGAAAGGAAGCGTTTTCCGCCCCGTTTGTCCGCGTTAACAACTAATTTTACTTGTAGTAGCTCAGATCTGACCTTATACATTGCGTCAGCGACCGGCGGCTTACGACCCGAAGCGGACCTAATCGATGAAGCCACTTATCGTTATCAAACGCAATTTTCCATTTGCGCTTGATAGTACAGAAAACCCACATAGATAATATTTTGGGTGCTCGTTATTGTCGTTCGCGCTGAGACTATTTGGGCAGCTTTTACCGGTCTTGCGGATGTAAGCAGCACGGGTAGCAACGTTTGCTAACAACCATGAAGTGCAAACAGCAGTTTCAGGTCAAGACTTGCAACACACCGTAAACTTAACTCCAAATATTGGGCGGTTCGATAAACGCGTTCGCCATCTTTGCTTCGACGGCAGTAAATTGCGGATAGAAGTCGAAAAATGAAAGTATTTCTACGCGTCTTAACTGAATCCTTTCAGTTAGTTCCCTGGACAAAGGATCAGTGACATCAATCCAGTTTCCAAAAACGTCTCTCTGCTGCAGCCTTTCTACGTCATGTCCATTGGGGCATTGCAGCTTATAATCACGCTTATCGCCGATTTCTTGAGCACCACGGTTCCTTAGAAATAAGGTTCCGTCGGGTTCAACGACCCTGGCGAGCAATGGACCATGTTTTGGGAACTTCGGAATCGTCTCCGTTCGATAATGCGGGTCTAGATCGTGTACGTCAAACGAAAATTTTTCGAAGTCATCTTTAGCCGTCAGTATATTAGTTCTTGTCCAAGGTGATAACGGCACATTGCCCGGCTTCGCACGCATTTTTGATCGCTCTAACGCAACCGCACCGCATAACCATGTCGAAAGCAAAGGTCCGGTTAAAAATACACCAGTGAGACCTTTTACACCCTTTATTCCGCCCAGAGCACCGTTGAGAAGAATTAAGGCTTGGGCCAATTCATCTTGGTGCTCATCGACAACGGCATCCTTTGAAAAGTCTGAAACATCACCAGCATACGCCTGTGCGTACCCCATTGTCGTTTTGAAAAGGGACTCGTCAACTATTCCTCTAATACGCAATGGAAGATCGGACAGCATTTCCATAATTCGGATAAGACTGTTATTTACCTGATCAATCGCCCGACGAATATCATCTAGCGCTTGCTGAATGGCTCGAAACTGGGCCTCGTTTCCACTACCTGCAGCCCCTGAAATCATTGAATACGCATTTGCGAGGGCAACAGCACCGGCGATAATTTCTTGCCAATACCGCGTGGTTGAAATCGTTACCACATTTTTAGGTCGTGTTGAAGCAACACAGTCCGAAAATGGATCCCAAGGGATATTCGTCGCAGCGCCTACAGAGAGTTTTGCGGATGAATGGGTATTGTGATTTTCCATTGTTGACTCCTTTTACTCGACAAGTACTCAGCAATGCAACACGAATAAGACGCGATACTTTGACATACTCCCCAACCCTCGAAAACAAGCGAAGGCATGAATGAGCAAAAGTACAATAATTTTGTCTTCACTGAACAAAAATTTTCGTCTGCGTGTAAAATTTACAACGCTTTCAGCGACACAGTCCTTACACGTCATTTCATCAGGCGAGTTGCTTAGTGTGCTGCTACTGGTGGCGCTGGGGTTCAGCGGTCAGCGCCTGCGCGAACGCCTACTGCCAGTAAAGCGCAGGAACAAGACTCTTCAAAGTCTTTCGCGCTTATCAAGAGCCAAAGTTTCGATACAGTAACCCCGGAAGTTGCAGACGAGAGAGCGGTAGAGTGTCCTGCTTATCGCATTGCTGCGGTGTCAAAGGCTTTTAGCTTCGCGGATCCAAGGTTCAACGTTACAGTCTGCATACGACAGCTGTCGTACACTGAACGGTAGCAGCCGGCCCAGGCTGTGTAAAAACGTAGGGCTATGTAAACGAAATCGCATCAGTAAACGTTGAGCCAGTATCTCATCACTTTGGGTGCTAAATGAAGCGCTTTATTGAGGGCGACGAACGCGGACAAGGCACGCTGCTGCCCGAGCACTTGGACGACTACGTGGCCGAGAACAATCCGGTTCGTGTAGTCGATGCGTTCATCGACGAGCTCGATCTGGCCAACATGGGTTTCGCTCGGATAGTGCCGACGAAAACTGGCAGGCCGGCTTACCACCCAGCCGTGCTGCTCAAGTTCTACATCTACGGTTACCTCAACCGCATTCAGTCGAGCCGGCGACTTGAACGGGAGGCTCAGCGCAACGTCGAGCTGATGTGGCTGACGGGACGCCTGGCGCCTGACTTCAAGACGATAGCGAACTTCCGAAAAGATAACGGCAAGGCGATCGGTAAAGTCTGCCGCCAGTTCGTCATGCTGTGCCAGCAAATGGATCTTTTCTCGGATGCGGTGGTCGCGATCGACGGCAGCAAGTTCAAGGCCGTCAACAGCAGCGACCGAAATTTCACCGATGCCAAACTCAAGCGCAGAATGGCGGAGATCGAGGCGAACATCAGCCGCTATCTGGCGGAGCTCGACACGGCCGACCGGCAAGAGCCGGCTACTGCGCAGTCGAAAAGCGTTCGTTTGAACGACCAGATCGCAGCGTTGAAATCTCAAATGGCCACGCTCAAGGAAATTGAAGCGAAGCTGATAGAGACTGGCGAAACGCAGATCTCGCTAACTGACCCGGACTCGCGCTCGATGACGACGCGCGGTTCAGGAATCGTTGGCTATAACGTACAGACCGCAGTCGATGCCAAGCATCATTTGATCGTCGAACACGAGGTAACGAATACCGGCAGCGACCGTGACCAATTGTCTGGCATGGCCAGGAAAGCCCGCGCTGCAATCCGCACGACGACCCTTACGGCAATTGCTGATCGCGGCTACTTCAAAGGTGAAGAAATCCTGGCCTGTCATGAGGCGGGCATCTGCGCTTTGGTGCCCTACGAAAACTTCCGGGGCCAAAGCGGACGGCCGATTCGACAAGGCCGACTTCATCTACGACCCGCAAAAGAACGAGTATCGCTGCCCGGCAGGCGAATCCTTGATATGGCGCTTCGCCAGTGTCGAGAAAGGCATGACCAACCATCGATACTGGAGCTCAAACTGCAAAGGCTGTGCTCTTAAGGACAAGTGCACGCCGAGTTCGCAGCGGCGGGTGACCCGCTGGGAACATCAGGACGTGCTCGACGAGATGCAAGCGCGTCTCGAGCAGACTCCAGATGCCATGCGAATCCGGCGCTCGACCGTCGAGCACCCGTATGCAACAATCAAGGCATGGATGGGATCGACGCACTTCCTGACGAAAGGGCTGGAGCGTGTGAAGACCGAGATGAGCTTGCACGGGCTCGCCTATAACTTCAGACGCTTGATGACCCTGCTTGGCATGCACGGAATGCTTGCCGCGATCAGGGCATACGCCCATTTTCTGACGCTGCAAGGCTTGCTTCGGCCGTTTTCTCTTCCTGCGTTGCTGAGGATGCAGAAACTGGATTACATCGCCTGGAGCGCGTCCTTATACCCCAGAACTACACTCAAACTGTACAACTCAGCGACCGCGTCTCGTTCTCGAGTTTTGACACGGCCTGGGCCAGAAGCGGACTGTTAGGGTACTCGTCTCAACGCACGCCTCTATCTTGAGCGCAAGTCTGGTGAAGACCTTTCAGTAACAGCTGGTCGGCTGCTGGAATCTCAAATTGGCTGAGAGAACATTCGATGGAACAAAAGCTCGAACGAAGTAACAAGGAGAGGATTTTACGGAGGCTGTGCGTTGCCATTGCGGAGTGAATTCTGCATTGTCGCGCGCCGGTCGTTCAAATGGCTGTTACGTAACGACATCGAATGGTTTGATTTGGACTTTCCGAATGCGAGGTATGTCGCATCTCAAGCCAAATTGTTCTAATGCCGAACTGCAGTGGTTGGATTCATCAGTCAACGGAGCAACTTGGCGAGATATGCGGTCGTCATGGGCGCTGATCGGTTGATTCCTCGCCCTAGTGCGACCCTACGCTGAATCACGTTCAAAGCGCGTGCTCTGCTATTCGTCTCTGCTCCAGAAAATTTGAAATTTCTCTTGTTCCAGAAAAATGGATGTATGATTACCGTGTAATCAGACCGGACATAGCGACGAGCGTGGCAAAGGAAAAAGTGGTGAATGCGAATAAGCGCGCGGGACAATTGGCTAGCGCTCAGAATGCGTACCGTGCGCGGATGCGCGATGAAGGATTTCGGCGACTGCAAGAGTGGTTGCCGGAAGGTACGATGAACGCTTTGAAGGCAATTTGCGAGCGTCACGGGATCTCGCAACGTGAGGCGATCATCCGATCGATCAGGCAGGAACTCAAGAACCGTGGACGCGCGGAGGAAGCATGACTACTGGCACGAAGATTGAATGGACCGAGATGACGTGGAACCCCACTGTAGGCTGCACGAAGATCTCCCCGGGCTGCAAGAACTGCTACGCAGAGAAGATGGCTGAACGGCTCCGCGCCATGAGAGCGCCGGGCTATGAGAACGGTTTCGAATTGACCCTGCTGCCCAAGCGCCTTGACGATCCACTGGGTCGCAAGAAGCCGACTGTCTACTTCGTCAACTCAATGTCGGACTTATTCCACGAAGGCGTGCCATTTGCGTACATCGACCTTGTCTTCGAAGTTATCGTGAAAGCGCACTGGCACACATTCCAGATCCTGACGAAGCGCGCGGATCGTATGGCTGAATACTTCCAAAGTCGCGTGGCCCCGGCTAACGCCTGGCTCGGAGTTTCCGTCGAGGACCGCAAATACGGCCTGCCGCGCATTAACCACCTGCGTACAGTCAACGCGACGGTGCGCTTTCTGTCGGTCGAACCGTTGCTTGAGGACTTGGGGGCGATGGACCTACGCAATATCCATTGGGTCATCGTGGGCGGTGAGTCCGGTCCAAAGGCGCGCCCCATGCGCCAGGAATGGGTTGAGTCGATTCAGGAACAATGTGAAGAGCAGAACGCGGCCTTCTTCTTCAAGCAATGGGGAGGTTGGGGTGCCGATGGTAAGCGCCGTGCGAAGAAGTCCAACGGACGCCTGATTAATGGGCGTACCTACGACGAGATGCCCGCGACGGCCGCCTGACCATCCACTGATGCAGAGCCAATATACCTGGGAGCACGGGCCGGCCGCAATCGCGCAGCACAGCATCGCGAAGCACCGGATTTTACAAGCATATCTGGCTCGATACTTTCAGGTTTTGATTGGCGGTCGCCGCGACGAATTCAAGCTCACGCTTGTGGACGGTTTCGCTGGAGGTGGGCTGTACTACCATGAGGACACGAAGGAGATAGTGCGCGGCTCTCCACTAATTTTCCTCGATGCGGCGCGTGAGGCGGAATACATAGTCAACCGTGATCGTATTCATCCAGTACGCTTCGATCTGAGCTACTTTTTCATCGAGTCCAACCGAGCGGCCCACCAACACCTGCTCAAGGTGCTGACCGAATACCAGCATGGGCACCGGATCGGCCAGGACATTTTTGTCCAGCGAGCTGACTTCTTGAACGAGGCCAAGGCCATCATCGAGTTCATCGCCAAGAAGAGTCCGCGCAATGGACGCTCGATCTTCGCGTTGGACCAGTTCGGCTACAACGCCGTGCCGACCTCCGTCATTCGCGAGATCCTGCACAGCTTACCTGGCGCCGAGGTCATTCTAACCTTCGGCGTCGATTCACTTCTTAACTACGCCAACGAGCAGAATTTCGCCAACAGCCTGCGCAAGATCGGTATCCCAACCCTCCTGTCTGGCAAAACCATCCGAGAGATCAAGGAGTCCGACAAGGACTGGCGCCTTTTCATTCAATCCTCTCTTTATCAATCCCTCGTGCGGCAGTGCGGAGCAAAGCACTTCACACCATTTTTCATCCGAAACAAGCAAGGCCACGGGGACTACTGGCTGATTCACCTGTCCCAGCACCACCGCGCCCGTGACGTGATGACGGACGTGCACTGGCAGAACCAAAACTACTTCATTCACTATGCCGGCGCGGGACTGGACATGTTCAACCTGCTTGGCTATGACCCGCGGTTCGACCATCAGCATGCGAAGCAAGGGGTGCTGGGCTTTGAGTTCGACGGGCCGGCCCGCGAAAAAAGCACCAGGGCGCTGATGGAACAGATTCCTAAGATCGTCTTCGCGCATGACGAGGGCGTGACTTACGAGTCGCTTTACGTCAGCACCTGCAACGAGTCGCCCGCGACCAGCGAAATCTACCAGGAGGCGATCGAGCGCCTGCTTGGCCATGGGACTGTCGAGGTGCTTGGCTCAGCAGGCGAAAGGCGCCGCTCGGCGCGCCAGATCCGAGCAGGTGACCGGATCGTGCCACCGCTGCAGCGGACTTTGTTTACCTTCTAGCCGAACAGATCGCCTTGCGGTGGCGGGCTGGCAGCGGTAGGGCGTTTGGCTGGCGCGGGCGCCTTGTCAAAGTTCCCCAAGATGTGACTGGCCATCCTGCGTGACAGGGCGACGGCTTTCTCGGCCGGGTTAGAGATGCAACAAAATAGAGCGAAAAGCGGGGCACCTTTGCTCGAGCGTAAGAAGAGCGGATCGCTCACCCACCCTGTGAAGACCCCGGCCAAGCGTGCTTGGACGAATGCCGCGATTCCCTCGGGATCGGCCACGCGCACTAGCCGCGGCGGCACGCCAAGTAGGTTGTCCTGCCCTTCGGTCTGATAGAACGCCTCGCGCCAGCTGCGGGTGCCTAGGACCGAATCCAAGGCCGCAAGCTTACTGTCGTCAATCTTCGAAAAGTCGTTGGCAGCTTGCCGGTAGACGGCCGAGAGCGGGAACAAGTACCACACATCTAAGGCGCGCGTATCTGCCGCCCTTTGTAGGGTCGCCAAAGGTACGTTCATGCCGTACGGGTCCAGGAACAGCACACCACGGCTGCGTTTCCAGTCGATCTGACCAAGGATCGTGTCGATAGCCACATTGGCGTCCTCGCGATGTACGTGGACATGCGAACCTCTGCCTGCGGCAAGCTGCTGCAACTCCGCCACATGTACTTCGTTCAAGTCAATCAAGTGGATTTCATCGAAGGCGGGTTCCACCTGGAGCGCAATCTTAGCGGAACCAGCGATCGACTCGACCGTGTGCTCGTTGAACTTAATCTCGCATTCACCGGTCCCCGCAAAAGCGTCGATGTAGATACGCCGGAACGGGTTGGCAGGGTAGGGTTTGTATTGCAGCGCCGTATTGAAAGCCATCAGGTAACGGCGCAGCATGTCCAGCTTGATCTGTGTCCATGGCCCTCCAAACGAATGCTTCATTGTTGGTATCACCTCGGTTTGTTCTCACGGTAAATTGTACGCTGCTCGAGGCCTTCCCGGCGAGTGGCTGGCCGAGTCCGCGTTCACTATCATGGTTGAGGTTGCGGACAGAATCGGAACGCGCAAGATTGCCTCCCATGTTCAAAGACCTGGACCGCCCGATCTGTCATGCCGGTTCATGGAGCGCCCCCTTTTCCGCCGCTAGCATTGCCTGGGACGGTATCGTCATTCGCAGATCCGCGCTGAGCCAACATCCACTAAGATGCCCTGGCGTCATCTCTTGGAATAGTAAAACGCATGTTCAAGTGGCTGCTCGAATGAGGACGACTTCGAAGCTCACGCGTCAGACGTCGTCGGCGGCCTGGGCGCAGCCGCAGAGGTGTGTGCGGTCGAACTTGCTGGGGCGATTGCCGCGGGGGCAGGCCCGGCGACTGGTCCACTTGGCGCCAGCCCTGCAGCAGAAGAAATCAATGCTAGGTCGGCGATAAAATCTCGTGCCGGCCGATCGTGAGCGCCGTAATCCGAAAACTTCCCCTTGTAGCCGATCTGCAAGAAGATGAGCTTGTAGACAAGCGTGGCTAGCCGGTACCCCACGTCGATCAAGTGGGGCCGGTGTTCGCAACCACTGAGTTTGTGCTCGCCGAACTGCAAAACTTTGGGCTCCATCCGGAACAGTTCGTCGGGCGACATACTGACGTGCTCGGCTAGCGCCCATTGTGCAACACAGTGCGATACGACTGGGCTGTGGCCGTCTTGCGCCGCGCAGACAACGTGAAAGCAAAAAAATGCTTGATTCGGACCGTATTTCTCGGCTCCTGCCAATCAAACCGCGGGGCTGAATCCTTTGCGGATTAAGTGAAGAGATAATATCAATTTGACAATGTTGGCGCTTTGGCCAAATTAGCTGTACAGCTAATTTGGCCACAACTGGACGTTCCCCCATCCGTACCGGGTTGCGATAGCCGCTAGTGGAATTATCTGCCAGTCAAACCGGCCACCGTTTAGCGTGCGCGATCAATGATCGGGGGTAAATGCCATCTCAACCTTTTCCAAGAAAAAACTCAATTTACGGGTGTCGTCCGACACACCGAATTGGGCAGGCGACGTTGGATTCAGATTTTGCAAGTTGATATTTAGCTTGCCACCTTGGACGGCTACGCCCTTAGGAATTACGATACGCTGTTGATCTAGTGAGAGAACTCCCAGATCTGTCCCATTGACAAATACACGTGTACGTTCATCCGGGACGAGATAATGTCCGCTTAGGATGATAAATTGAACGTTTGCGCGCTCGCCCGCTTCCAGCACTATGGTTGAGCGATCACCGTCTGTCCAGACTCCGCTATCTTCCATTCCAGACCAACCCTCGCCCAATAGCTTGGTATTTTCGGCTCGCCGCCCCAAACGCCACTCACGTCGGATGGTCCTACCTAATTCACAAGAGAATGGACCGCTGTAGTAGACCCAACCTCTGACGCTATCGGAAACCTTCGAAGCCACAACTTCTTGCGTATCACTGCACAAGCCCGATTCCGACCATCCGTCGTTAAGCTCGTGACGGATAATTTTAGTTGGCACCGGCCCATCATAATGTACGGCTATATCAGTTGGGGTGAACACACGCTCTTTGTGAAACTCACGTTCCAAGAAAATTTCGGGTTCTGGGTTATAAATTTTTGGGTACTTATTCAATAAGAAGTTGGCAAATCTAGTGTTTTCAAGATAACCGCCATCAGGCCATCTGGCCTCCCACGCAACGATTAGCTGAAGCGCGATACTTAGCGTCAGGATTAGTGTCCGCCTGTTTTCGCTCTGGTGCGGGAAGCTTGCCAAGCAGAGCGCTACTACGGGCATTGACGCCCAGTAGCCATATCTGATTACCAAGGCATATCCGCTGTTCCAATTTGTTGCTGTGAAAGTCGGAACGACCATCACCACCAAGAGAACTAATGCAAAAATGGCGTGAATCGCCCAACGGGACTTAATGTTAGATGGTAGGCTGCTGACACAAAGAACTAAGCTGGCAAATAGCGCTGGTAAACCTACAAGCAGCCCTTGATTGGGATCCAGAAAGAATGAAACGGCGCGGTTTATAGATACCAATGAGCTTGATGTGTAATGCTGTGCAATGATACTTGGAACACCAAAGTAAATGTATGAATAAACGTAAGGTGCAACTGCTGTGATTACACCTGCAGCTACTGTTACAGACGCCACAATCTTCGACCGCCGCTTTATAGCAATAATTACTACCCAGGGAAAGCGGGTTGCTAGCCAGTAGTAGCAAGCAGCGGCGGGGATAAGTACAGCAGCCGAGGGATTCTGCGAGGCGGCCACTCCACCGCAGAAGATCGCGAGCGAAAAGTCACGGCGCATAAGACTAAGCGTAGCCAGAAGAACAGCGCAACCCGTCAAGACTTCCGGCCCTGTCCAACGCAGATAGAACAGCGTACCGCTCGCGAGCAAGAACAAACCTAGTTGATTGCGGCAACGCCCGATCCATTTTGCAATTGCGAGTAGCGTCAGGATTACTAACGTCGCATTCAGAGTGGAAAATGCATAGGCGGGGTTAACATGTAGCGCTGAAGTCACTGCGCAAAACGGTGCGGCGAGCGCCGAGTAAAGCCAGAAATGTATGGATCGTATGTCCCCGCGCACATCCTTTGCGAATCCCATGTAGATGCGCTGGCCTTGGGCGAGGCCGTTTGGCACTTCTAATATTCCGACCTGAGGAATACCCGATTTTCGGGCTTTCTCGGAAGGTATTGCTTTAAGCTCTGCAAAATCTTCAGATCGAATGTCGGGTGATAAATGGTTGTAGAAGGCGACTGACGTCATGAAGTATTCGCCACCGTCGCCATCCACGCGAGTTCCGACAAAACAGGCTGCCAGAGCGGTAAAGAATATGATCGGAACGACGGCTGCGCTCAGTACTTGTTTGAGCAGAACTTGCGGTGCAATATGGCGGATCAGTGATTTCACGCGGGAATTATGCCTTGAAACGAGAGTTCCCTCTAGTTTACTTGAGCCAGGCACCGGCGTGACGTCCACCAAAGCACGAGATGACGGCACGGCTTCGGATTTTTAACTCTGCCTAGCTAGTTACTCGTAATGCGGGGCGCTCCGTGCCCCTACCTGGGACGCAAGATAGGTAGGGGTGCCGTAGGACGTTAGTGCCAGGCGCAACCGATCACTATTGGATCGTTCACAGGAACGACAATATTCGGTTGCACATCGAAGTTGTCAGCGTAGGGTTGTGGGGCAACGGCGACAGCCCGTAGGCCGCAATTGTTGACGTTTGTTGGAGGCTGCAACGCTAAAAACGCATTTGACTGGACGCTTGCGCCAACCATGCCGCTAACGGCGATGGCTACATATGTAGTGACATTCTGGTTACCACTGTTGTTTCCATTGAACTTCGCCCCTTTGCCGGTAAAAGAATTCGAGCCAAACCATGCTCGGGTTCCCGTTGATATGACAAAATCGAGGTGAACACTCGGGCTGGACCAAACCACGTTGTTGAGGAATTGGGTGCCCGTGAAATCATGCTGGACGCTCAACGGGAGACTCGAATATCCAGTGCCTGGCAAATTGCTCAGAGCGTCGGCGACAATGCCTCCCCATGCGGAGTTGCCGGCATTGAGGATCGTATTGTTGCTCACTTGGCTATGTTGGACGTCAGGATACACGGTGAAAACAATGATGCTGACATCCGTCGCATCGATCACTTCATTGTAAGCAACTAGCACGTTTTTGCATGCAATGCTGATACCGTCGCTCCAGGTAGAGTCCCAATGATTCGAGCCGAAGGCAGTTATTAGGTTGTTCTCTACGTCTCCACCGTCGCAGGTTGATCCGGAATTTAAGTACTGGAGATGGGTCCAGCTAGTCGAGTCAGAAATGATGTTGTTTGTTACAGCAACGTTCGATCCGTGAGCAAAAACCGGAGGTGAGTTGATTGCGTGGTGATTGGAATCTAAAGGAAATCCAAAACGATTTCGCTGGTCGTCTACCCAAACACTCTTCAGGCCGGCATTGTCGAGCAATTCGACTAACGGACCGGTGAAGGTGCCGTTTCTCGCAAGTCGACCGAGCAGCGGTCCTTTTGCTTTGCCGGGCAAACCGACAGTCGCCAAAGTCACCCCCGATGGTATCGTTAAGGTGCTCGAAAGATAGATGACAGCACCCTGTTCAATATAAACAGTGCTGCCAGACGTTGCGGCACTAAGAGCAGAGCGCAGATTAGACTCGTTGGTCGCTGCTCCTGTGCTCGTGACGACAAGATTAGCGGGTACCACGTTCTGCCAGCCGATCGGTGAGTTGCCACAATAGATAGATGTGCGGTTCAGAAACTCGGTTGTTCCCACCAAATTGTTGACGATAGTGGTCCAGCTTACCCCCGAGCTCAGTTGATTAATTACGCTGTTCAACTCAGACGTGGACGCGTCGCGATTTAGCGCTGCGCGGTAAAGCCGGAAGGCTTTTTCCTGACCAGAAGGCGAACGACTTAAGAACTCGGATGAGGTAAGGATGTCGCGCGCGTTGGCTTGCAAGGTTGCGGCGCCACAGGAATTTCCATTCCAATAATTCAAGATGCCACCCCAGCCGGCTTGGTCAGGGATCCGGCCTAATCCCTCAGTGTAAAGTTTGGATGAAAACTGCCCAGTTCCGACGCTCATCGTTGCATTGGCGTTTGAACTTAGAAGACAAGCTGCTGCTATCGCAATCGCGCTCAACATTTTCCGGAACGTCATATGATCTCCTGTTAAGTTGCATAAATGCAACATAATCATAACAGTTGATCGATTTAAAAAGACTATCCAAAAGTAACGATGAGCTTTTGAAGTGGAAATTCATTGCATGGGAAATCCGTGCGGTCCCATTCTTCGACTCTGTTCGGGATCAACCGCACTGAGTAGGCAGATATCAACGACTTGCAGTACCCAAAACGCATAAAAGCAAAAATATTGAACTCGGTTGCAGTAATACAATGGTCCAGCCGTCCATTTATTCGTATTTGAGTTTTGGTAGCTATCAGAGTTGCCATTTCTCCGCGTTTTTGACTTGGGAACTACCCTGTATTGAGCCGAAGAGAATTACGCCGACAAGCTAGCAAAAGTGATAGGTTGGTCCGAGCTAATCGCCTTGCGTACCATGATAGCCTCTGAACCAAGCTCATCAATAAGAAACGAAGAGGTCGATTTAATGTGCGTTAGGTCTGTGCGAAAAATCCTGCACGTTCAACAGCCGGGTTTCACGCTACTCGAACTTTTAGTAGTAATCGTAATTATTGGGTTACTTGCGGCCTATGTTGGTCCTAAGTATTTTTCGCAGCTTGGCAAATCGGAAGTGACGGTAGCGCATGCGCAGATCGACGCCTTCGAAAAGTCGCTTGACACCTTCCGTCTCGACGTTGGCCGGTATCCGAGCACCGATGAAGGTCTAATCGCCTTAGTCACGGCACCGCCAGCAGCGGCTGCCAAGTGGAATGGCCCTTACTTGAAGAAGGATATTCCGCTAGATCCGTGGGGGCACCCATACCAGTACCATGCGCCGGGCACCAAGGGCGACTACGTGATCGTTTCGCTTGGCAAGGACGGTCAGCCTGGAGGCAGCGGCGAAGACGCCGACATTAGTTCACCGTAGTCTATCTCCGCACGTCAAGGCACCTGCTATGCAGTTCGCGGTACGCGCCCTCGCTTCCGACATGAGCATCGCTCAACTTGTCGTCGATGCTTCAGACGAAGCCGACGCGCGGCGTCAGGTTGAGGCTCGCGGGCTGTACGTCAGCGCGGTCGAGCCGGCCATGGCGCTGCCAATAGCTCGATATAGGGGCAACTTGTCGCTAGTGTTGTTCAGTCAAGAGCTCCTGGCCCTACTTACGGCGGGCTTGGGTATTGTCGAGGGCCTTGAGGCTCTGCTCGAAAAGGAGGGTAATCTGGCAACGCAGGCGATATTAGGGCGCCTGGTCATTGGACTGCGCGAGGGCAAGCGGCTGTCAGGGGTATTGGCGGAACAGCCAACCGTGTTCCCTTTGCTCTTCGTCGGTATCGTACGCGCTGCCGAAGGCACAAGCGATCTCCCGCGGGCACTCGAGCGCTACATCGAATACCAACGGCGCATCGACGCTGTGCGTACCAAGGTCCTTAGCGCTTCCATCTATCCCGTTATCTTGCTTCTGGTCGGTGGGGGCGTGAGCATCTTTCTGATGACTTATGTTGTACCGCGTTTCGCCGAGGTCTATCAAGGTGCCGGGCGTAGGTTGCCGTTGCTATCGCACTTGATGCTCGACTGGGGCCAGTTTGCCACGCGCCACACCGGGTCGCTTATGCTCACGATCGCCGCGGCGCTTGTGGTGGCGCTAAGGTTCGTGACGCGCCTCGTCCGGCGTGGAAGCGTTGCACGCCTCCTGGAGCACCTGCCGGGCATCGGCGATCGCGCCCGCGTTTACGAACTGTCGCGTCTATATCTAACGCTCGGCATGTTAAGCGAGGGGGGCATCACAGTCTTGACGGCGATCGACATCGTGCAGGCCATGGCATCACCTGCGATTGCGAAGGGCTTGCGCGAGGCGCGCGCTGCTATCGAGTCCGGTCGCCCGCTGTCGGACGCCTTCGAGGCTAACGGCCTTACCACACCGATCTCGTTACGCATGCTGCGCGTGGGCGAGCGTACCGGGGAGATGGGCGTCATGCTGACTCGTTCGGCAGCCTTCTACGACGGCGAGATCGGGCGCTGGATTGACCGCTTCACTCGTACGTTCGAGCCACTACTGATGGCAGCGATTGGCCTAGTTGTGGGTGCGATCGTGGTACTCCTCTACATGCCAATTTTCGACCTCGCCGGAGACCTCTCATGAACGCCCCGTTCGATACGCCTTTCGACGCGGCGCTGCTGGTCCGTGCGCGTGCTCAAAGCAGTGAGTCACGGCGTTCACTGATCGAGGAGTTGCAAGGCCTGACCAGTCTGGAGGCGCGCCAAGTGGTGGGCAAGCTGGCCGACTTGTTTGGTCTGGCGACCATGGAAACTGTCGAAATGTTCGACCAGGAGCCGGCTTTCGATCGCCTACCGCTGGCCCAGGCAATGGCGCGCCAATGCGCTCTGCTTCGCCAGCCCGGCGGCGTGAACGCCAGCGGTCTGCTGACCGCCGTTATTGCCGACCCGTTCGATCTCGACCTGCAAACCTGGCTTCAGGTCCAAGCCGGGTGCACGCCCCCCGCCTCTCTGCGCCTGTGTCTGGCGCTACAGTCCGACATTCTGGCCTACCTCGGCAAGCAGGAAGAATCAGTGCGCGCGGTCGATACCGTGGTCGGGGAGCGAGCCGGCGACACATATGGCCGCCGCGAGGGCAAGACCGCGTCGGTCCTAACCTTCGCGTCGGTGTCCGAAGCCGCCAGCCCGGCGGTCAAGCTGGTCGACTCGACCCTGTACGATGCTCTAAAATGCGGCGCCTCCGACATTCACCTGGAAAGCACGGCGTCCGGTCTGGCCGTCAAATATCGTGTCGATGGCGTGCTGGACCATGGGGCTTCGGTCGGTGGCATCGAACTGGCCGAACACGTCATTTCCCGGCTGAAGGTGTTGGCGGAGCTCGACATCGCCGAACGTCGCGTGCCACAGGACGGCAGCTTCCGGGTCGAATCTGGCGGACGCGAGATCGACCTGCGTGTGTCGATCATGCCGAGTATTCACGGGGAAGACGCGGTGATCCGCATCCTTGACAAGCGCGCCATGCTCGCGGCTTGCGGGGCGTTGACGCTGGACGCACTCGGCTTCAATGCGCCTTCGCTCCAGATGCTACGCGGTCTGGCCCGCGAAGCGTATGGCATGCTGTTGGTGACTGGGCCGACCGGTTCAGGCAAGACCACTACGCTCTACGCCGCGCTTACCGAAATTCACAACGGGCGCGAGAAGATCATTACTATCGAGGACCCCGTCGAATACCACCTCCCCGGCATCCTGCAAATCCCAGTCAATGAAAAGAAGGGCCTGACCTTCGCAAGAGGCCTACGCTCGATCTTGCGCCACGACCCTGACAAGATCATGGTCGGCGAGATTCGCGACCGCGAGACCGCTGAGATCGCAGTGCAGTCGGCCCTGACCGGCCACTTGGTGTTGACCACTGTACACGCCAATAATGTGTTCGACGTATTTGGCCGTTTCACCCATATGGATATCGACCCATATGCCTTTGTGTCAGCGCTGAACGGCATCTGGGCGCAGCGCTTGGTGCGGATAAACTGTCCGCACTGTGCCATGCGCTGCGAACCGGATGAAACCGAATTGGCCTCGGTGCATTTGTCAGCAGGGGAAGTCGTCGACTATCTGTTCATGCGCGGCAAGGGCTGCGGCGACTGCCGCGGAACCGGCTATAAGGGCCGCCGCTCGATCGCCGAAATCCTGACCTTGAACGACGAGATCCGCGAACTGATCGTCGACAAGCAGCCGATGCGCCGAATCAAGGCCGCG
This sequence comes from Massilia terrae, assembly GCF_024753145.1. GTDB lineage: Bacteria > Pseudomonadota > Gammaproteobacteria > Burkholderiales > Burkholderiaceae_D > Telluria > Telluria terrae. The sequence goes on from NZ_JANUGU010000010.1 coordinate 28,181, forward strand.
GCCGCCGCCAACGGCACGCGCAGCCTGCGCATGGCCGCGCTCGAGCTGGTCAGAAGTGGCGTCACCACCATTGAAGAAATCCGCCGGGTGACCCTGCATGCTTAATTCTTTCAAACCCTGGACCGGATACGCGCTGCGCATCGGGGTTGCCCCCGGCGCGCTGGCACTGGTGCGCACCAGTATCTGGCGCCATGAGCACGCGCTGTTACTAGAGGACGTGCACGTGAAGGGCGATGGCCGCGAGGGGCTGACAGATGCACTGTACGCGTTGCTAGACCGGCATCCAGTGCGTGGCTGGCCTTTGACTTTGGTGCTGGCGGACGAACTGGTGCGGCTATGGCAGGTCACGCCGCCGAGGGGCAGCACACGCTTGTCCGACCTCAAAGCCGCGAGCGCACTGCGCTTCCAGACCTTGTTCGGCGACAGCGCGGCCGATTGGCGGATCCAGGCCGATTGGAGCGCTACGCGGCCCTTTCTGGCGGCGGCGCTGCCTCAGGCCTGGCTCGATGGTTTTTTCGGGGTCGCACGGGCGCGGCGCTGCCATCTGACCGAAGTCGTGCCGCAGCTGGTCGCGGCACTCAACCAGTACCGCCGCCTCCGCCGGCCCGATGCCTGGTTCGGTCTGTCGCACGGTGGGGTACTGAACCTCGCCGTATTTGACGGTAAGGCCTTTACTGCGGTACGCGCCACCCCTTTCCCGTCCGGCGCCGACTGCGACTGGTTGAACGCCTATATCGCGCGTGAGGCGCTGCGGATCGGCGTCGAGCGGCCAGGACGTCTGGAGATCTGCGGTCCGACGCCGAGAGCTTGGGCTGTAAACCCAGAACGCTTAGAGTTTGCGTGCACTGTATTCGAGGATGCGGTCGATCCTTTATGGTCGGACGCCGCGCGACTGGCCCTGACAGGGAGACTGCTATGAGGGTGATGCGCATCGATTTCGCACCGCCCAGCCTGCACCGTGCCATGCTGAAGGCGCCGCGTCTGGCTTGGGCGATGTTTTTCATGAGCCTGGCGATGGTTCCTTCACTCGCTGGAAGCAGCATGAAATACCATGCACTGTTGCGTGAACAGGTGAACGAGCAAGCAAGGATTCAGGCCCTTGCTGTCCGATCCGTGCCCACGGCGCGGCCTGCGGCTCCCCCACTCTCCGCGGCGCAGGCGAGCAAAATCAATGCTGCTGTGTTGCAGCTTAACCTTCCATGGCTAGCCCTGCATGACGCCCTGCAGACAGCTACGCCGGCCAGCATTGCGCTGCTGTCGCTGGAGCCCGACGCAAGGAAGCGTAATTTGCGAATCACGGCCGAGGCCAAGAACAGCGACGACATGATCACTTACGTCGAGCAGCTCAGGCTGCAGGACTTGTTTGGCGCCGTCTCCTTGGTGCACCACGAGCTCAATCAGCAGGACCCGAACCGCCCGATTCGCTTCCAGATCGAGGCGGAATGGAGAACCAAGCCATGAGCAGGTCGTCTCTGGGTGTACTTGTGCTGTGCCTACGTCTGATCATACGGCAAGTTAACCCGGTCACTCTGATTACCACTGTGGTGCTCGTCGCAGCGTCGGGCACAACGTTATGGATGCTGCACCTTGTATTAGGACTGGAGGCCGCGCGCGACCAATGGCGTACGCAGATAGCGCACGAGCTTGCGGCGCGAGCCGCCGCCCTGCGGGTTCCGGCGCCCCCGGCCAGAGCCCCCGACCATCTGGCGCAATTTTATAAGGCGCTCGGCGAGCGCCGTTACGCCGAGCAGCAGATCAAGACCTTGTTCGGGCTAGCCGCGAAGAATGGTCTCCCGCTGGCGCAGGGAGAGTACAAGGCTGACTACGACCACAACACCCAGGTGGCCACCTATAAGGTCAATCTGCCTGTCAAAGGCAGCTACGAGGCGATCTGGCGTTTTGCGATGGACGCGCTGCGCGCTATTCCCTTTGCGTCGCTTGACCACATCGGGTTCAAGCGCGATACGATTAGCGACCCGCAGGTGGAGGCCCGGCTGCAGCTAACCCTGTACCTGAGTGATCGCGCGGCGGACTCCTACATTGGCGCCGGAGGTGCTCAATGAAGTCTCGCCACCTCGTGCTAGTTGCAGCGCTCATCGGCTCTGCTGCGCTCGTAGCCTTCGGCGAGCGCAGTTCAGCTGTCGCGATCGCCGAACCCGTCGAGCGATCGACGGCACGAGGGGGCTTGTTATCAACGACGCACGTTGCTTTGGATCGGCGCGTCGATCGGACCGCGGCGGGGCAAACCGAGGGGGAGGGCGCCACTGCATCCAAAGACAATGGCGAGATCATTCTGGCGCTGGTGCCGCGCGACACTCCTCTCGGGGAAGGTGAAGCTCAGTTCGGGCAAGGCGAGCAAAGTACAAGCGCAGGAGCCAACACATTGTTCGGTCACCAGGACTGGGCTCCGCCGATCCCCCCAGCGCCACCTCCGCCGCCACCACCGCCACCACCGCCTCCCTCGGCGCCGCCGCTGCCTTTCACTTTCATCGGAAAGGCGGTCGCGGGTGGGATTTTGGAGGTCTACCTGTCGCAGGGCGAGCGTACCTATGTCGTGCATGACAATGACCTGATCGAAGGGACATATCGGATAGAGAAAATTGCGCCCCCGCTCATGACCCTGACCTACCTGCCGCTGAAGCAGACTCAGCAGCTAAATATTGGAGTATTCGACTGATGCGAGTGATCCCGTTCCGCCTGCTGGTCTCGGTCCTGATGCCTTTGCTGTTGATCGGTTGTGCTGCCGAGAACGCCTATCGCGCGGGTAACGAGTTGGTCGCCCACGACAAAATCGAGGCAGGTCTCTTGAAATACCGTGAGGCGCTGTTAGCCGATCCATCCAACTTGGTCTACAAGATGGCGTACTTGCGCGCACGCGACGGCGCCACCAACCGATTGCTGACGCAAGCTGATCGTGAGTTAGCTGAAGGCAAGGTAGAACTGGCGACACAAGACTTTCGGCGCGTGCTGGCGATCGATCCGGTCAACGACCGCGCGCGGAGCGGCTTGCGCCAAGTCGAGGCAGATCACCGCCATACCGCGATGATGAGCGATGCACGCAAGTTGGCCCAGCGACAGGACTTTGACGGCGCGCGCCAGAAGCTAGAAGCGATCCTGACCGAGCGCCCAACATGGGACCCGGCGCGCAGACTGCTGGCGGACGTCAACGAAAGGGATTCGGCAGCACCGGCCGAAAAGGCGTTGGCTGAGATCTTCCGAACTCCGATCAGCCTGGAGTTTCGTGACGCCCCACTCAAACAAATTTTCGACGTGATCGCGCACCGTTCGGGGCTGAACTTCCTATTCGACAAAGATGTCAAGACTGACCAGCGTACGTCGATCTTCCTGAAGAACACAACTGTTGAGGCAGGAATCTACTTCCTATTAATGACCAACCAGCTCGAGCGACAGGTCATGGATGGAAATACCATCCTGATCTTCCCGAACCTGCCGGCAAAGCAGAAGGAATACCAACAGATGACGATCAAGACCTTCTACATTGCCAACGCAGAGGCCAAGAACGTGGCTAACACGCTCAAGACCATCCTAAAATCTCGCGACGTAGTAGTTAATGAGAAACTCAACCTTGTGATCCTGCACGATACCCCGGATGCAGTGCAGCTAGCGTCGCGTCTGGTCGCACTGGAGGATGTGCCCGAGCCCGAGGTGATGCTGGACGTCGAGGTGCTCCAAGTGCAACGCAACCGCCTGCTTGATCTCGGTATAGACTGGCCGACCAGTCTGCAGTTCGCTCCACTTCAGAGTGCCTCCGGTACACGGCTGACGATAGACGATTTGCGTCACCTAAGTACCTCCACTATCGGCGTAACTGGGGTGTCCGGCGCGATCACGGCTAGCAAGACCGATGGCGATGCGAATACGTTGGCCGCGCCACGGATCCGTGTGCGTAACAAGGAAAAGGCTAAGGTTGTCATCGGCGACAAGCTGCCGACCATTACCACGACGATTTCGTCAGGCGTCGGTGGGTTCGCATCGGAATCGGTGAACTATGTGGATGTCGGGCTGAAACTCGACGTCGAACCTACCATTTATCTGAACAACGAGATTGGGATTCGGATATCGCTCGAGGTCAGCAACCTGATCGACACGATCACGACCAAGACCGGCACCACGGCCTACCGGATTGGCACGCGTTCAGCAGCGACGATCTTGCAGCTGAAGGACGGCGAGAATCAGGTGTTGGCCGGTCTGATCCAGAACGACGATCGCAGCAGCGGCACCAAGCTGCCCGGCTTGGGTGACCTACCACTGCTGGGGCGTTTGTTCGGCAGCTCTCAGGACACCAGGAACCGCAGCGAGGTAGTGCTGTCGATCACGCCGCACCTTGTGCGCAACCTACAGCGACCTTCGGCCTCCAGCTCGGAATTCAGCGCCGGCACCGAGACCAGCTTCCGGCGCCGGCCGAACACGTCGCTGCGCCAGACGGCTGAGTTACCGGGTGTCCGCGCTTTGCCGCAGACACCACGGCAGCAAAACATCAACGTGCCGATAGCTGCGCCGGCGCAAGGGCAGGATATAGCAATGGCGCCGCCAAGTGTGCTCGGCAGCGCCAGCGTCACACCGCAGTCCGTCCCGCACTCAAGCCCAACCGACACATTGCCACCCGGGGCGGAGACACATATCAATCCGTTGCCAGCGGCTGTGGTCGCGCCTCTGGTGACTGCGCCAGTCGGCCAACAGAAATGAGAACGTTTGGCGCACGCGGATTCACCCTGATCGAGTTGTTGGTCACGCTTGCGATCCTTGCTTTGCTCGGCACGTTGATCGCACCTGTGGCTCAGCTGACGATCCAGCGCAGACAGGAACAAGAACTACGCGCAGCGTTGCACCAGATCCGGGCCGCTATCGACAACTACAAGAGGGCTTCCGATGAAGGTCGCATCACCAGGGCCGCCGGCGCGACCGGCTACCCGGCCAAGCTCGATTTGCTGGTCGAGGGCGAGGCCGACCTGCGTAGCCCGAAGCAGGCCAAAATATTCTTCCTGCGCCGGCTGCCGCGTGACCCTTTCAATCTCGACCCCGAGCTCACCGACGCTCAAACCTGGGGGAAGCGCAGCTATGCCAGCGAAGCCAACGACCCGAAGGAGGGCGCTGACGTTTACGACGTTTACTCGGTCTCGGGCAAGGTCGGCCTCAATGGCATACCCTACAGCCGATGGTGACAGCATGAAGCGGCAAGTGGACCATTTGTGTTTTTCCCGCCCGGAGCAGCCCTTGGCCGTCCGCGTTTGCCGCGGCGTACGTGGCGGCTTCACCTTGATCGAGCTGCTTGTGGTGTTGAGCATCGTGGCACTGCTGCTCACTCTGGCCTCGCCGCGCTTCTTCCCCAGCGTCGACAGCGCCAAGGAGACCATCCTGGCCAACAACCTGCGCAATACGCGGACTGTCATCGATCAGTTCTATACCGACACCGGGCGATACCCGGATTCTCTGAACCAACTTGTCGAAAAGAGGTATCTCCCGACCTTGCCTTTTGACCCTATCAGTGACAGCAATGATGCATGGTCCATCATCCCGCCTGAGGACACGGGCAAGGGCGCTGTATACGACCTCCACAGCAGCGCGGCTGGCAGGGGGCGCAATGGTGTGCCGTATGCACAGTGGTAGCCACGCAATAATCGAGGAGAAGCGTCGCCGCGTCTTGCGGAAACCACGGATCGAAAACGGGTTCACCTATCTTGGCGTGATAATTTTGGTCGCGATTGTTGGCCTGGTTGGCGCCGTCACACTTAAGGTCGATGCCTTGATGCGGCGCGCCGCCGCCGAGCGTCAACTGCTGGAGATCGGTGCCGCATTTAGCGACGCGCTCCGCAGCTATGCTGACGCGACCGCGCCCGGGCAGCCGCGACATCCACGCTCATTGGAGGACCTTCTAAAGGACCCTCGGTATCCGGGCGAACGCCGCCACCTGCGCAAAATTTTCGTTGACCCTGTTACCGGAAAAGCGGACTGGGGCGTAGTTTATGCCGGCGGCGTGCAAGGCAATGGCAGCGGCGTACTTGCGGTCTACAGTCTGTCCAGCGCGCGGCCGCTGAAGATAGCGAACTTCGACGGACGCTTTCCGAATTTTGAAAACAAGGAACACATCTCAGATTGGAAGTTTGCCGCGACAGGGCAGACTATAAGCCAGCACGGCGACAGTGCAGGACAGTAACCAAGCCAGGCACGTGGTTCGCGCTGCCCAGGCAGCATTTTTGTGTCGTCTGTTCCGCATCCAAGTTAGGGGAGAAATCGAGTCGGCCGGTTTTGCACTCAGTCCTTTCACGAAATAGGGCATTTGCCCATCATTAGCTTCCAGCCTGCCTACCACCATTCTCATCCCGTCAATTCATAGGGATGGGGACCAGCGCCTCTTGTAAATCGATGATGCGACTCATGACACGTGGCGCTCACGATTGGCGTGCATCGACCAAATATTCTTATTCAGCAAGTTCAGATCGGGCTACGCATTTATATACCAAATGGGTATCCCTAGCAGAACTGCTAGGTTCAGATTATTTGCGATTTTTTCTTGGATGCAACTAGTGCATACTAGAAATATTAAGTTCAGGGAACAGTGCGGCTTTCAGACTCCGATTTGCTTTTGTCAACTGGGAATAAATATGAAGAAAAAAATCGCCAAACCTAGTAAAGCAACAATATCTAAATTAAACGGCAGAGCGAATTATGCGAAATGGATGGCGATGGCATGCTTATTAACATTCGCTGACAAAAGCCTTGCCCAATCCGACACCACGAGTTTTTTGGAATTGTCCAGCCGGATTAAAGCCCCCAATGCAGTTGCAAAAATTGGCGCAGACCTGTTTGGGGATCAGTCCAACCTTTATAACGGTAGTCTGCAGTTCGTCCAGATTGATGTCGACCTGCCGGGGAACAACTCGCTGAAGGTCATGGCAGGGCGCAGGCTTCTTGCTGGGGTCGACAATCGCGGTTCTAGAGCTTTTGGTTTCTGGGACCTCGAAATTCCGCATCTGCACGGAATGTTCTCGTATAAATTGGGGTGGCAGTCACCATACAGCACGGGTGCGCGATGCTCGAACTTCGGGCCACCGCCGAGCGTATCCGGTACAAACAATATAGGTGCTTGGGATCCTGAGGAGTACTGGCAGGGTAATTTCATGTATATCCCCGGTGTTGGGGATCAATTACTTCTACAACGTTCGCAGAATAATACCGTCGCGCCAGGGGCGGTGGCGAGCTATCCGGTTGTTACCGCAAAATCTTGGTCATTAAGCTGTCTCTCGACCCTCGCGAATGACAGCACGCAGGGAGAAGGCTTCCTTGCGGTGGCGCCAGACGGAACACAATATCGCTTTGACCAGATCGTTTCGTTTCCAGCATTAGGCTTGAGAAAGTCCCAGACCAGCGGTCTCTCGGCACCAACGGGAGGGGCAACTTCGCAATCTTCCACCGTGGGGAGCGGGCCGGCGCCCGGCGGTGAACCGTCAGTTCCGAATGTGTCAGGGAGTATTCTGTTGCAACGGAAAGAGGTCTGGCTCCTTCCCACCAAGATCACGGACCGTTTCGGAAATTACGTTACCTACACTTACGATACGACCAATCCGGGTAATTTGCTATCGATCACTGCCTCTGACGGACGGCAGCTGACTTTTACCTACAACAGCGCTGTTACCGGAAGTGCGGCTGCCATTGCCAGTGTCTCTGATGGCACAAGGTCATGGACATACAACTACCATAATACAGGCTTCGTTAGCCTCGACAGCGTAGTACTGCCAGATAGCTCGAGCTGGAGCTTTGCAAATACCGATACGTTGATAGGCGACGTATTGACGAGCGGAGGGCCAAGTTGCGAGGGATACAATTTTTCCAGCGGCCCTAAAACGGGCAGCATGGTTCATCCATCGGGGGCGGTCGGCACTTTTACGGTTACTCCGACGCTGCATGGCCGATCAAACGTTCTCAAACAGTGCAATATGACGGCCGACGGATATCAGGTCCCGGTTACGCCAAAATATTTCTTCTCAAATTCACTGACACAAAAATTGATCACCGGGCCAGGCTTGCCGAGTATGAGCTGGAGCTATGCCTACAGCGACGCTACGCAAGATGCGAGCTGGTCTGATTGCACGACCTGTAAAAGTACTAAATCCGTGAACGTGACGGACCCGGCTGGGAATGTGACTGTATATACCTATGGCAATCGCTATGGCGAATCTGAAGGGCTACTTCAGCAAGTCGATGTCGGGTGGAATGGTTCAAGTGCGCTCCAGACCAAAAGCAATCAATATCGTGCCGCAGGAAGCGGCCCGTACCCAGACACCGCGGGCTATTCGAATGTTTCGTCAGCGGGCGATAGTGACCAACTACAGCGCCATAGGCCCCTCGAAAAAACCACGTTCACCCAGCAGGGCACGAACTTCACCTGGCAAGTAAACGCTTGGGACACGACCATCAGTCTGCCACGTCCGGTGAATGTGACACGATCCAGTACGCTTGGGTATTCACGCACGGAAAGCATCGCGTACTCAGACAATCTTGCGAAGTATGTGCTTAGCCAGACCGCTTCAGTTTCCGTGCCAGCACTGAGCGTAACAATGGTGTCGAACACCTATGACCCTTCGACTGCGACGCTGAAGTCTGTGAGCCATTTTGGTCATCTCGACCAGACCTTCGCCTATAACGCGGATGGGACCCTATATACCAAGCAAGATGGCAACAACTACGTCACGACGTACACAAACTACAAACGCGGCATCCCGCAAAATATCAGTTATCCGAATGGTACTGCGGAGAGTGCCGTCGTTAATAACATTGGATTGATCACGTCCTTTACCAACGCGGCCGGCAGCGTATTTGGGTACGGCTATGATGCCCTAGGACGTCTCACTTCGATTACGTATCCATCCGCAGATACTGTCGCGTGGAGCCCGACGACGGTCACTTTCTCGAAGGCGTCCACTGCATATAACGATCTGGCGGCCGGCCACTGGCAACAGGAAATCGTGACCGGCACCGGGCACACGGTGTACCACTATGATGGGTTTTGGAGACCCGTCTACACTGATCGCTGGGACGCGAACAATTCCGCTGGAACCCGTCGCATCGTCAAATACCAATATGATTTCAACGGGAACACGACATTCGAGTCCTATCCTCAGCGCAGTGCGGCATCCACCACGACTGGTGTTGCATCTACCTTCGATGCCTTGTCCCGCCCGCTGACGGTTAGCAGCGATAGCGAGCTCGGTACGCTCACTTCTTCGTATTCATACAATAGCGGTTTCCAGAGCAGCCATACCGATAACCGCAGCCACCATACGGCGTATGGCTATCAGGCGTTTGATCAACCGGTAACCGATGCGATCACGTCGATCCAGTCCGAAGAAAACGTTAACGTCAATATTTCCAGAGATGTATTCGGCAAGGCGCTTTCGATCACCCGCACGGACGGGACGAAAACCGAGACGAAGAATTATGTCTACGACGGGTATCAGCGCTTGTGCAAGACGATCGAGCCGGAAACCAAGGCCACGATCCAAGATTATGATGGGGCGAATAATGTCCAGTGGCGTGCACCGGGACAGAATCTCCTGTCGACTACCAGTTGCGATACAAGTTCGGTTCCCGCCGCGAGCAAAATAACTTATGGCTACAACGCCGTTAATCAGCTTACCTCGACGACGTATGGTGACAATAGCCCATCGATCTCGATCAACTACACCGGCGACGGGTTGCCCTACACGGTCTCATCCAACGGAGCTGTCTGGACCTACACCTACAACAAGCGCCGGCTGAACGAACGCGAAAGCCTCGTATATGGCAGCGCTACCTACAACATCGACCGCCAATACGACGCGAACGGTTCAGTGTCCCAACTGACTTATCCGGTGGATGGTCTGAAGGTGACATACGCACCCAACGCCCTGGGTGAGCCAACCCAGGTCGGTACCTATGCTACCGGAATCACTCGCTATCCGAACGGGGCTGTCGCGACCTTTACCTATGGTAATGGCATCGCCCATTCGACGACCCAGAACGCGCGCGGCTTACCGGGCTTGGTCACGGACACAAACGTCATCAAGGACCAATATACCTATGACGAGAACGCTAACGTTTCGGGAATTAGCGACCAGCTTCAAAGCTTGTCTACTCGGACCATGCTTTATGACGGGCTGGATCGGCTCAAGACGGTCAGCGCACCGAGCATGTGGGGAACGGCAAGCTATACCTACGATGGCCTGGACAATCTTACCTCGACCACCATTACCACTGGATCCTCGGCACGTACGCTCAATCACAATTTCGATCCAACCACGAACCTTTTAAGTAGTACTACGAACGGACCGGCAGCCTTTAACTTTGCTTATCAATATGATGCCCGAGGCAATATTACGACCCGTGGTGCTCAAAGCTATACCTTCGACCTCGGAAACCGCATGTCCGCAGCGCCAGGTCGCGCGACTTACACCTACGACGGATGGGGGCGTCGCTCAACTGTTGTAGGTACCGACGGACAAACTCGGGTGCAGGTCTACAGTCGGGTGGGTCAATTGTTATACACAACCGCCGGTACTGCATCGCCAACCAAATTTATCTATCTCGATAATCACGTGATTGCGGAGGTTAAATAATGAGTGCCTTCGCCATGCGATTACTGATGCGCACGAGCGCGCGTGCTTATAGCCACCTGAGTCGGACATTGCATGCTGCCTTGCTGATCGGTCTGCTGATTTCGCTGATCTTCTTGAGCAGGCTGGCCAGCGCCCAGACCACGCCGGTTGCGCCGCCGGTTCCACCTCCCGGAAGTGGCAACCAGGCGTCCGTTGTTAGTTATTCCGTGCCAACCAGCATGCAGGCAGGCAGTAGCTATACGGTTTCGGTGACGATGAAAAACACAGGTGATACGACGTGGTCTGAAGACACGGTATATCCCTATCGGCTCGCAAATGCTGACGATAGCTACACTTGGGGCCTCAATCGAGTTCTCCTGAATGGTGCCGTTGTTTATCCCGGCGACATGTGGACCTTCTCATTCCAGGTGACGGCACCTTCGACGGCCGGCACTTATTACTTTACTTGGGGAATGTTGGCGGAAGGCTGGGAACGGTTCGGTAGTCAAGTAAATCTTGCTGTGACGGTTTCGCAGCCAACTCCGGTGTACAACGCGCAGATTACGGGGCTAAGCATTCCAGCCTCGATGAATCCCGGTTCCACCTATAACGTATCGGTGACCCTGCAAAACACGGGTAACGTAACCTGGAGCCAGGCTAGCGGTTATCGTCTTGGTTCGACCAGTCCGGATGATAACCTTACATGGGGCCTAAAGCGGGTCGAAATGCCGGTTTCCACGGTGGCCCCAGGGTCCAGCACGACCTTCAACTTCCAGGTCACCGCCCCCACCACAGGAGGCAGCTACCTGTTCGACTGGGGCATGCTTTGGGAGTACAACTTCAGGTTCGGTGGCACCACCAATACGACAGTGACTGTCGTCGCGAAGCCGACCATCAGTGTCTCGACGCCCGCGCTGGTGGCCGGGCAGACTGTCACGCAAAGCTGGACCACGTCCAATGCGACCTCGCTGACGCACGTGTGTACTGCTGCCGGCACCGGCTACAACGTGAACGAGTCGCTCGCGGTGAACAGTTCGCGTTCGATCACGCCATCGTCAGCCTGGGTCGGCTACCCGTCTAGCTGCACCTGGACTGCGACCGGGCCCGGCGGAACCACGACCTATAACGAGACGATGACAACGGCAGCCGGGACACCGCAGCCGACCATCAGTGTTTCGACGCCTGCGCTAGTGGCCGGACAGACTGTTACCCAAAGCTGGAACACGACAAATGCTACCTCGCTGACACACGTGTGCACTGCCTCGGGCACCGGCTATAACGTCAACGAGTCAGTCGCAGTGAACGGTTCGCGTTCGATCACCCCATCGTCGGCCTGGGTGGGCTACCCATCGAGCTGCACCTGGACCGCGACCGGCAGCGGCGGCACCACGACCTACAGCGAGACGATGACGACGACTGCGCCGACGCCGCAGCCGACGATCAGTGTCTCGACGCCTGCGCTTGTGGCGGGGCAGACTGTTACGCAAAGCTGGAGTACGACCAACGCGACTTCGTTGACGCACGTTTGCACCGCCTCGGGCACCGGTTATAGCGTGAACGAGTCGGTAGCGGTCAGCGGTTCGCGTTCGATCACGCCATCGTCGGCCTGGGTGGGCTACCCGTCGAGCTGCACCTGGACCGCGTCCGGTAGTGGCGGCACCGCGACGTATTCGGAGACGATGACGACCACGCAGCCGTCAAGCAGCAGCGTGACCTATATTCATACCGATGCCTTGGGCAGTCCAGTGGCACGCACCGACGCCTCGGGCAACCTGATCAGCCGCACGACTTATGAGCCTTACGGGTATGTCTCGTCGGGCGCAACACCGGACATCGGGTTCACGGGCCACGTGAACGACGCCGATACGGGGCTGACGTACATGCAGCAGCGGTACTATGATCCGGTGGCGGGACGGTTCTTGAGCATTGATCCGGTGACGACGGATGCGAACACCGGCGACGGCTTTAATCGATTCGGATATGCACGCCAGAATCCCTTTGGGTATGTTGATCCTGATGGGCGAGATGAGGAACCGATCCAAACAGTCACGATTACGGCAAAGCGGCCGCCGCCTCCACCGCCTCCACCGCCTTCACCGGCTGCGTCTCCTCCGCCGCTGCCCCAGCCGCGGCAAGTGCAACCACGGCCCGCGCCGATTTCATTTTTCGATTCGAGGTGTACTAATACGAACAAGAGCTACCTGAAAAGGGTCATGGACAACTACAACACGACAATGGACGCAGCTTCTCCAAGTTGGACGAATATACCGGGCGCAAACCCTATGGTGACTTTATCAGCCGGCGGCGTTGCGCCCCTCATCGGTGGCCTCTCTTGGGGCCAGGCCGCCGCCTATGCTGGTACGAACTTGGCGGCTAACGCTTACACGGCCGCGGCAATGACTTCTGTCGCCACCTCGGTCCTTGTAAAGGGCGCCTTTGCGACGGGCGCATTGGCCGGATCATTTGTGAGCCCTTGGGTAATATGTCCTCAATAGGAACAACGTCATGCTCTTCAAACACTTTCCACCTCCGCCGAAGATGTCAAGAAATCAGTATCTCCGCTATCGATTGCGTCTGCTGTTATTGTGTCTGGTGTGGCTAGCCGGAATTTCGGTAGCTGCCTTCTTCTGGGACAGGCTTCATGTTGTGATAAAAGGTCTTCTTGCTATCTGTGGACTTGTGTTTGTTCCAGATATAGGAATCGTTGAACAATTGTTTATTTCGTACGAGAAATACACACGAGAAGGCCTTCGTTGTTGAAAGTGCTGCGGCAATGGATTTGCGCTCAAACAGATCCACGAGCGCTGCACGGGCCCCGACGACCTCTGCGCTCGCGCGCCGCGCCATCTGAGCGGCTGCGGTGGCGGCTTGCATTCTGTTGAACCCCCGCCGTCTTCCAGTCCATTAGCAAACAAGCAAACAAACAGCTTGCCTCGCGCGTGCGCGCGAGCCAAAATCGCGTCTAGGGAAAAACCGTGGAGGTCATCAGCAACAAAGTAATCTGTTGGCATAGGTCTCACTTTGCATCCGCGGAGCGCGCCGGAACATGCGCTGTCTCCAAAGAGACTGTCGGCAAGACATGCGAAGCCCTTTGAGCGCATTAGGAAAAGTTTACGACAAGTGACCGACCGTTCGCAACGCATCAGGGACGTGCGCGCCAGTGGTGCTCACTTGAGATGTCGAGCTGGACGAGCGCAACGGCCTAGTCATGCTTGGCCGCCGTCATCACGGGCGGTGACATCGGCCTAACGTTGGGCAGCACGTGCTCGGCCACAACAACCGTAAATGATGGCACTGACCAGCGTTGGCGTGCTCAAAGGGCCGACTGCAAGCTTCAGCACTGTTGGTCTAGTCCGAAGCCTCCTTTCTACTGACGGGTCATGCGTTCAGTTTAAGCCGCTCAACTAAGTCGCACTTTACTTGCGGCTTGAGGTTCCTGCGGCCTGAACGATCAATCCCAAACCTCAAAGCAGCTATCTCGCACTGTGCTAATCTAATAGCTCCGCGACCTGACAGGGGCTCGTTAAGCAGAAGGTGAGCTAGATGACCATGGCAGCTTGGATACTACTGGCTTTAGGCACAGCGACCCTTTGCCTGGATGCCTATGCCATACGCAAGATATATGTCTCAGAACTGTACGAAACGCATCAATTTGTGGCGCAGGGCGCGATGATCCTGTTTGTGCCGGTTCTGGGGGCCCTTCTTTCACTCTGCGTATGCCACGAAAGTACTTCTCTCTCTCAAAAGCCACCTGTCGACCTTGTTCAAGATATAGACGGGACATGCAGCGACATCGACTACCATGGATGAGCCTGGCAACGGCCGCTCCTAGTCCAGGCTGTGGAAAAACACAAAACTACGGATTGAGGGCGCCTGCAAAGTAGCCAAGGCCAATTGAGAAGCGCGCTGTGGCGCCTCGCAGACTTGCGAAAATTGCGGTCGACCTTTTCGACAGAGCCAGCAACATCGCGTCCCAAACGGTTGCATATCGGCGCAAAATTCGGGCGTAAGCCCTGATCGCCTTTATCATGTCCGCCATGCCCAGCAGTGCCAGCAAACGTCGGAAGTTATAGGCCAGAACATGCAGGCTCATCTCGGTCTTCACGCGTTCCAGTCCTTTCGTCAGGAAGTGCGTGGCGCCCATCCGGGCCTTGATCGTGCCGTACGGATGCTCAGCTGACGAGCGACGGATGCGCATCACGTCGGGATTTTCGTCGAGGCGGGCCTGCATCTCGTCGAGCACGTCCTGATGCTCCCAGCGGGTCACCCGTCTATTCTGGCTCGGCGTGCAGCGGTCCTTGAGCGCGCAACCCTTGCAGTTCGAGCTCCAGTACCGGCGATTCGTCATCCCGTTTTCGATGGTCGTAAAGCGATAGATTAGCGATTGGCCGGCTGGACAGCGGTATTCGTTCTTGTCCCGGTCGTAGATGAAATCGGCCTTGTTGAATAGGCCGTCGGCCTTGGCGTTGGACGTCTTCGTATTCGGCACTAGGGCAGTGATACCAGCTTCCCGACAGGCCAGGATTTCCTCACCCTTGAAGTAGCCGCGGTCGGCGATCGCGGTCATGGTCGGGGTGCCGATCGCGGTGCGCGCCTTGCCGGCCATGCCGGACAACTGGTCGCGGTCGCTGCCATTGTTCGTCACCTCGTGCTCGACGATCAGGTGGTGTTTGGCGTCGACGGCCGTCTGCACGTTGTAGCCGACCATGCCGCTACCGCGCGTCATCATCGAGCGCGAATCCGGATCGCTCAAGAAAATCTGCGTCTCGCCCGTCTCTTCCAGCCTGGCCTCGATCTGCTTAAGCGCGCCCAACTGGGATTTCAATGCCGCGATCTTGTCGTTGAGACGCACGCTTTTCGATTGGGCGGCGCCAGGCTCCTGGCGGTCGGCCGTGTCGAGCTCGGCCAGGTAACGGCCGATGTTCGCCTCGATCTCCTGCATCCTGCGCTTGAGCTTGGCATCGGTGAAGTTCCGATCACTGCTGTTAACGGCCTTGAACTTGCTGCCATCGATCGCCACGACCGCGTCCGAAAACAGATCCAGCTGCTGGCACACGACCACGAACTGGCGGCACACATTGCGGATGGCCTTGCCGTTGTCCTTGCGGAAGTTGGCGATCGTCTTGTAGTCGGGGCTCAAGCGCCGCGTCAGCCACATCAGCTCCACATTGCGCTGGGCTTCGCGCTCGAGCCGGCGGCTCGACTGGATGCGATTGAGGTAGCCATAAATGTAGAGCTTGATAAGCACGGTTGGGTGATATGCCGGGCGGCCTGTTTTTGCCGGCTGCACACGTCCGAATCCAAGCCTGGCAAGATCGAGCTCATCGACAAAGATGTCGACCACGCGCACCGGATTCTCCTCGTCCACGTAGTCGTCCAGATGCTCGGGAAGCAGCGAACCTTGCCCGCGATCCTGGCCTTCGATAAAACGCTTCATGGGGCATCCATATCGATGAGATATTAACTCAACGTTTACCCGGCCGATCCCGTTTACCTTACCCAACGTTTTTACACGGCCTGGGCCATAAGCCGACGTTTCGCTAGCCAGCTTCTTTAGGACTTATGGATGCTAACCAGATACGTCATATGCCAGACATATTTGATGCTGCGAGCATGAGCGCGCGCGAGACTGCGTGGGTCTCGCCCCGACCACTGGCGTCGCCGTTCTTCCTTTCTTGATAAAGTACTCCGTTGTTCAACACGACCATGGTTTTAGGTAACGTTTGAGGTAACGATGCCCGAGAGCGACAGCATTAAGAATAGAGGTTTCTTGTCCGCCGAGATAGAGAGGTACCGAAAGGACTATAGAATCAGATTCGCGCATCAGTTTGCCGTATGCGAAGAGAAATCGGTTGTGGCAACGAAGCGACTTTTCGATGCAGACATCTCTTTGTTCGATTCAAAACGGACTCTCTCGCAGCGATAGCTCTTCCATGGCGATACCTAGCGGACACGCGATATAGTTATTTGGCTCTCAGCTAGGGTTTGTGGCCAAGTTAGCTGTACAGCTAATTTGGCCGCAACAGCTAATATAGCAACTTAGCCCGTCCTGTACCTAAAGCAGTCGAGGGATCGCTCTTGGTCTAGCTTCCTATGGTGAAAGACAGACAGCGAGAAATAGATCTCAGCACAATTTACTATGGGCCAGTTTTGGACGTCCCAAAACGACGACGACCCGGCGCATATCGCAAATTCAAGGAAGAGCATGAACGCGCGCTTCGGGTCGACTGCTGCACTAGTTAGGAAGATAGCATTTGGTCCAGACTGGATATATTACTAATTTTCGCGCAGGACATGGAGGGTTGAGACCCATCGCAGTTCTGTGGCGTAAGGTGAAACGTGGACAAAGAAGACTTGGAACAATTGCTGGCAACCGCTCACGCCATGTTGCAGGCGGACGCACAGCACGATGCTGCGAAAATCGTACGCGAGTATTCTGCACAGGCAGAACAGACGGGGTACGACAACTGGAACGGCGGAACGGAGTTTTGGGATGTCTACTTTGCGCTCCCCGTCGCCGAATTCTCGCGTCTCGGAACAAGCCGGACTGTCCTAGAGGAACAGATCAGTGAAAAATTCCGGATCGTCCTTGAGCACGACAATCAGCACTCTTACGCGGCAAAGCTCGTGCCAGCGAAGGTTACGAGCCACGACTGGCGTGTCCAGGAGTTTTCCCTACCGCGTCAAGCGCGAATCAACATTTTTGATGGTATGCGTCTTGAAAACGTTGACTGGAGCGGTCGGCTCGACGACGTAGATTTCTTGGGCAGGCTATACGATCTCCAGACGCTTCCCTCAGGGGATAGCAGATTCAAGGACGCTGCAGGAGATATTTGGCAGCATCGCATCAACAACGATGATTGGGAGCGTGACTGGGTGTACGACGACGAGCGTTTTCAGCTCATCGATGGTCCGGCAGACATGTTCCTTCGCTTCCTTTGCGAAGTAGTTCACCCGGTTGTTCGACAGGAGCAGGACGAAGTAAAGAAGCTGGTGACGCAGTTTAACGACCAGTTGCGCCAATGCAAGTGGGAATTGTTCGAGGAGGAGAGAATCGCTGGAAGACCTCGGTACTGGTACCGGCGCATTCCGAAGAATGCCGATCGATCTGTATCTCGAGGCCGGACGGTCGCGGACGCATTAGATGCTGGCTGGATGGCAATGGAAATAGAACGCCTTGAGAGCGCGGTAGAACGTGATCCTGCTCTAGCCATCGGTACAGCGAAGGAGCTCGTAGAGACGTGCTGCAAGACCATCCTCACTAGGCGCAACATCCCGTTTACGAAGTCGGAGGATCTTGGGGAGCTCACCAAGAAGCTGACAAAGGAGCTTCATTTGGTTCCCGAGGGTATAACCGATGAGACCAAGGGTGCCGACAACATCCGCCTCGTATTGCGCAACCTTACGCAACTGACTAACAATCTTGCTCAGCTGCGAGGCCTCTATGGGACGGGACATGGCCGCGATGGGCAACATCGGGGACTTCAGCCGAGGCATGCAAGACTGGCTGTCGCGTCAGCAATCGCTTTCGTGGATTTCGTTGTCGCGACATATAACCAGCGAGAACATAGGCCTAAGAACGCCTAACAAAACCTCTCGACATATCGCCAACAGATGAGCGAGCAAGCGAGTGAAAGGAACGCCTGATGAATGTCTGCTCTCCGCTCGTGCCGAATGCGCAGTCTGCGAAAGCGGTGTAGCCATCCTAACGTGCGCTCAACTACCCAACGCCATCGGCCGAGTCTTTCACGCGAATCCACGCCGTATCGCGCGATACGTGCTGCAATACCTCGTTGACGCAGCCAAACGCGATGTACTCGTGAAGCGTATGCTCGATCAGCGTGCAGCTTACCTGGACGCTTACGCGCACGGCCGCAAAGTCCCTTAACAGCTGGGATGGCTTCTACGAGTGGGATAAGAAAACGCGAGTCGTGCACATGAGCGCCTGAGATCTGGGCTACCAGCGGCAACCCACGTTGATCCACGAGCACATGGTGTTTGCAGCCGAGCTTGCCACGATCGGTCGGATTTCGGCCAGTATGCTCGCCACCGGCCGGTGCTGGCACGCTTGCAGCGTCGACGTTGGCTCGATCCCACATGATCTGGTCATACTCGCGCAGCCGTCGGAGCACCGCCTCGTGGACTCGCTGCCAAACGCCAGCTTTCATCCATTCGTGGAGCCGGCGCCAACAAGTCATTCCACTGCCGCAGCCGAGTTCGCGCGGCAAATATTCCCACGGTATCCCGGTCTTCAGCACAAACAAAATCCCGGTCAGGGTCGCGCGATCGTCGAGACGTGGCCGTCCGCCTTTCGGCGATTTGCGATGGGTCGGGAGATGAGTTGCTATGAGCGACCAAAGGTCTTCGGGAAGAAGTGCTTGGGCCATGGCATCAGTCCGTCTGCGAACAGGCCCTCATCTTAATACGCGAACTGCTGCGGTGTGGGTCTACTATCGACGCGAAACCCGCCTCTCGCGGCAGAGCTTACGGACGAATACGGACATCGACATCGCCCGTAGGCTCGAGGCGGTTGTGGAGCAGCCCTTCATGGATAACCGACAAGCATTTCCGCTACCTTGTCCGCACCATATTGTTCAGCACGTTTAATAGCTTCGAGCTCTCCTGTCAGGAACTGCGCCCGCCCTTGACCGAAAGACCAGTCAGCGTCGGTATTTTCAATCAGTGAAACGATGAGATCACTCGGAGATAAGTCACAGTAATTTTGAAGTCCTTCTGCCAATAGACGGTAGAAGTCGATCTTCTCTTTTTCGGATCGAGGCCTGGATACTACGGTAAGCAAGACGACATTCTTGGAACGTTGAAAGCCAAGTCCTGTATCCTCGAGGATCAACTCGCCAGGGCGATGCTGTGTAACGCATTGATAGCGGTCACTTGACGGGACATTAAAGGCTTGCACCATCGCACTGTGAGCCGCGTCAAGCAGCGTGCGAAGTTGGTTTTCGTCGCGACCTTCGATCAGGTCGAATTTTAGCAAGGGCATGATTGGCTCCTAAAAAAATGAATTAAAGATACGTAAGAAAGCTCATGTTTTAGGTGCTGACACACTGATGAGTGCACCGCAAACGAGAGCAACAGCAGCAGTGATGAGGGACCATGAAAAACTATGCGTGCGCGCATAAAAGCCGTTAGCGACGAGTGGTCCGGCTATCTGGCCCACGCTGTACACAACAGTCATCTTGGCCATCAAATTTGCACCGCTCGCCTTGGCAAGGCGCTGCCCGGCTGGCATTGCGATCGTCACGGTTCCCATGAAGGTTGCGCCGACCAACAAGGCACTGATGAGGTAGCCTGCTGCGTTGGGGATAACCACCGGCAGAGCGACTCCAATTGCTTGAACCGTGAGATTGATGAGAAGCGATTTGCGGGTACCCATGCGGTTGTCCACACGGTGCCATAGTAAGCAAGAGGGCGCCGCACCCAATCCAAATACGGCCCACACATGAGCGGAATTTACATCTGGCAAAGCAGTTTTCACGAGTAAGGGAAGATATGTCGCCGTGACGATGTATCCAAATCCGGCAAGTCCGTAGATTGCAGTCAACGGCCACGCTCCGATGGTCGATTTTGCCCTCGCGCCACCACTTGTCGACGCCAACGTATCGGTACCTTCTGCAGTCAAGCCTGGTACTGCCGAGAGCGCGAGCAAGAGACTTACCACGGCGAGCAGCAGCCATAGCCCATGGCTGTGCAGACCCGCGCGTGAACCCAGCACGAGCAGTTCGGCCGACAGAGCAATGCCGATCCCGACACCTCCAAACAGCATGGGCGCGCCGCGCGCATGGCGGCGGTGTTCGAGCAACCATAAGGATGCCGAAACCATTGCCAACGAGCTAAATATGCCGGCTATCCCACGGACCACGATGACAATGCTCGACGAGTCCAGGGCGCCCAGAAAACCGAGACATAAAACAGTGCCTGCAGTAGCAGCCAGACATAGACGATGAGCGTTGTGAGCCTGAACACGGATGCCCAGAATCGCTCCCAATAGGTAGCCAGCGTAATTTGCGGACGCAGCCCAACTTCCTTCGCCAAGACTCAACAGGCCTTCTTCGACCATGTGGGGATAGACAGCGGTGAACGCAAAACGGCCGAATCCCATGCCGATGATGAGGATGACGGCTGCATCCAAGGCAGAACGTCGCTGATGCTTGGTGGCAATACTTGCAGTCATCATCATCTTTCCTCAGAAAGCCGGGCGAGCAGGTTTTGGAATG
Source organism: Massilia terrae (assembly GCF_024753145.1). Classification (GTDB taxonomy): domain Bacteria; phylum Pseudomonadota; class Gammaproteobacteria; order Burkholderiales; family Burkholderiaceae_D; genus Telluria; species Telluria terrae. The sequence continues at coordinate 49,008 of NZ_JANUGU010000010.1, forward strand.
CTGGCACGTTGAAACCCTGGCGCCAGATCAGATAGGTATCGGCATGTCCGACATGTAGTGTTCTTAACGCTGGCGGCGCACTGGTCAGCTTCAATACGCTCTCTGGCAAAAGCGTCACACATGAGCCAGCTGCAACGCAGGCGACCATCGCGTGATAAGAACCCACCACATTGATCTTCCAGTCTGTCGACTCGGCAATACTCAGCCACTCCTCGGCCAGATGACGGTAGGTGCATCCTAGTGCAAAGGCCGCCAAGTTTCGGGTTCGAATCTCAGCCGCATTACGGGCGCCAGCGTCACTTGTCGGGAGTAGCAGGACGAGTTCTTCCGGCCATACTAATTGTTGCTGGATACCTGACTCCGCAAGAGACTCTTTCCGGGCCAACGGAACCGCGACGAAAGCGCAGTCAATCGTGCCGGTACGTACCTGCTCGATCAGATGCCGCGTTGGCCCGGTAATGATGTCGACACGCGTGTTTGGATGTTTTGTGTGATAGTCGGCTAATACCGGTAGGAGCCGACTTGCTGCGGTGCTCTCCATGCTTCCGATACGAAGTGCCCCGCCGCTGACACCGCCAGTTACGACGTGTCTCGCCTCTTCTTCAAGAGCCAGCAGGCGCCTTGCGTAGTCGAGAAAGCGCTCTCCTGCACTGGACAGTGCCATCCGCTTGCCTGTACGGACAAACAACTCAACGCCGACGTCAGACTCCAACTGTTGGATCCGGGTTGTAACATTGGACGGTACACGCCCCAAGGCCAACGCAGCTTGGGTGATGCTTAGCTCTGCAGCTACAGCGCAAAAAATCTTGAGAGACTCAGAATCCATATCATTCCTCCGTAAAGAATGATACTATAAAATAGTTCTCAATGTAAGAATCATCTCTCATCAGACGAAAGGGGGCCGTTATGAACTCGACCAAGCAATTTTTGGAGCGACTTGGATTGCAGTACCCGATCATCCAGGCGCCAATGGCTGGTGTCTCAACACCTGAACTAGCAGCAGCAGTCTCGAATGCAGGGGGGCTCGGATCAATCGGTCTGGGAGCGAGCTCGGTGGGACAGTCTCGGCAGATGATCGAGAAGACCCGTGGTCTGACCGACCAACCCTTCAATGTCAATGTCTTCTGCCATGCACCGGCCGAACGCGATGCCGAGCGTGAGGCCGCCTGGCTGGCGCACCTTGCTCCGTTATTCGCGGAGGTGGGCTTGCCAGCGCCGGAGCAGCTGGAGGAAATCTATAAAAGTTTCGTTGCTGATGAGGATACTTACCGCTTACTCCTTGAAACGAGGCCGGCGGTTGTTAGCTTCCACTTTGGATTGCCGTCGGCAGAGCACATTGCCGCGCTGCGTCAAGCCGGCATATACATGATGGCAACGGCGACGAACTTGCCGGAAGCACGCCTAATACAAAACGCAGGGATCGATGCCATCGTTGCCCAAGGTTTTGAAGCGGGGGGGCATCGCGGAATGTTCAACCCGGAAGAAGTTGACGAACAACTCAGCACATCAGTGCTTGTGCGCCTGCTTTTGGAACGAGTTCAGCTTCCGATCATTGCGGCCGGCGGCATCATGGACGGTCAAGGGATCAAGGCCGCACTTGACTTAGGTGCAGTAGCGGCGCAGCTTGGGACCGCATTTATCCTGTGTCCGGAAAGCTCGGCAAACGCAGGCTATCGCGCAAATTTGAAGAGTGAGCGCGCAGCGAGCACACGTATAACAACGGCAATATCCGGCAGACCCGCGCGGGGCATCGTAAATCGCCTGATCACTCACGGGGCAATCGAAGGCAGCGCACTTCCTGCCGCGTATCCTGTTGCGTATGACGCCGCTAAGCAACTCCACGCAGCAGCGTCCAAGTTAGACAACCATGAGTTCGCCGCGCATTGGGCAGGACAAGCGGCACCACTTGCGAGAGAGTTGCCGGCAGCGGAGCTGATGCGTACCTTGGTTGAGGAGTGGCAACGTGCATAGACTACCGTCCGTTTCCTATAAAGACTCAGCACATGGCATCTTGCCGTGTGAGCCAAAGGGGTTTTGTTAGGCGTTCTAAGAACGCCTAACAAAACCTCTTGCTTGTCTTTCGAGCGGCAACGCCGTTCGCTGAGCTACGAAGACCTTCCGACGGCCAGAAACGGTCGTTCAGATGACCGTCCATCCCAATTCGTACAAAGCCAGTAAGGACGCCGAGGGACGCAAACTTGTCGAGTTGTTCAGCCCCGACGGATCTTTTGGATTGCCTCGGCGGTTATCCAGTTTGTTCAAGAGTTTATTATTTTGGTAGAGTAAGACTCCGCTTGTCGCGCATCCTGTTCAAGGAATTGCAGTCAGGATCATGCCTTGCTATCGCCGGTAAGTCTTTGTTTTCGTTGACATCCTATTCAAGGCTTTATTTGGACGAAACAATGGCCACTTGAATCTTTTTGGACGTCGTAGGTGTCCGTTGCAAGCGCACGGAGCCGGTCTACCCATGAAAGCGGAGCCGCGGCTCCGCTTTCGTTCTTAACGGCTACAGCTTTTCGAAGTAGGCGCGAATTTTGGCTGCCATCAATTTGCGCCGTTGCTCGAGATAGTCTTCGAACGCCGGGATCTCGCCATCAAGCATCGACTCGGGAACACAGTTGGCGCGCAGGTTGGCACGCATCTCGTCGAGATTGTCGATCCCACCGTATTTTTTGTCGCCGCCCTTGCATTGCGTTAGCAGCTCTGCGAAATAGCGCTCCGGGGCCTTGTCGCCGATCGCGATATTGATCTCCGTTTGCGTGAGCACGAAGTTGGCGATCTGGTTGTACTTTCCCTTGCTTAAGCCTTGTCCCTTCAGATGGTTGCGCGGGTAAAGATGATGCACATCGCAGCGGTTCAGGATGAGGTCGAGCGCAGTGATGTCCCGCGATAAAAAGCCCTTGTCGCCGAGCTTTACCTGAGCGGCCTGATACGCGAGGAAGTAGGGACTCGATGCCGACGATGTCTCCAGGTTGCGCGGCAGTAGTCCCGACCAGTAACTTTCGGAAAGCTGCGATGCGATGACGGCATCGGCGTACGCCGTGATGCCTTGTGCGGCCATAGCACGCACGTCCTCGTCGAATTTCGTCTCCGCACTACCGGAGTACCGGGCCGTCAGGACAGTCATCACGAACCAGCGGCGAACGGTTCGCTCCAGTTCCGCCGGTGGGACACCGGCGGCGCGACCCTTAAGGTAGACCACGTAGGCGAAATTCACGACGTTCTGACTGCTCATCAGCGAGCTGGCGACAAACCCCGCGGAGCGAAGGATCATCGTGAACCTCTCGAAATGCGTCTGGCTGACGAAGTCGAGAATTCCCGCCTTCAGCTGTCCGAAAGATTGTTCAGCGATCGCTTCTTCGAACTGCTTTGTTTCGAAATTGCGCCCGGACAGCAGAGCGACCAGGTCTTGCAGCTTGCCGCGGTTGAACCGGGAGGTGAACGCGACGCGCAGCATATCGGTATAGGACGGGTCGTAAATGTCATCGTTCACGTCCTTCAGCCAAGACATTTTGGAGAAAAATTCCGAGCTCGCGAAAACCGGGTCGCCATGCTTGATCTTGGCGTGGAAATCGGGCGCCACCGACATATGGCAGAAATAATCGATCGCCTTGCGCAGCAGATTGCCGCCATAACTTTCGTTGGCAGCAATCTTCGACATCGCGAAATCAGCTTGGCTCAGCGACGCGCCCGCCGAGTTCACGCGGATGAAGACTTCGGTGACGGTTTCGATGTCCAGGTCATGATCCAGCTCGATGATGCCCACGTGGTTGTTGGTGACGCTTCGCAGTCGCTCCAAGACCGGATATATCTGTTCCTTGTCGCAGCCCGGATTGGCGCGTTCGTATGCCTCGGCCAGACGAAAGAGGCTGGAGCCCGAGGCAAACACCGACGATACGTCGTCAATCCATTCGTTTGAGTTCGTCTTGGCAGGATTCGATACCTCGAATTCTTCGCGCAGCGGATTGAAGGCAATTCTGATACGCACGGTTTCGTAGTCCTTGTTGAGGACTTCTCGTCCAAGAATTGACGCCATCAGGGCGGTGACGCGCTGCTGGCCGTCGATAAGGACCCGCTTGCCGGCGGACGAGGTGCCATCCTTGAGCTTTACTGTCGGGTTGCGCCACGCGATGAGGTAGCCTACTGGGTAGCCCTGATAGAGCGAGTCGAGTAGGTTGCGTACCTTGGTCGCCTCCCACACGAAGGGCCGCTGGATCTCAGGTATCGCAATTTCCCCAGACTTGACCCATGTCAGGATTGTGTCGATGGGGTGCGGGGTGACGGAATATCGCTGGGGCATTTTCTCGACAAGAAGAGACGGGATCGTAGGCAATAGCCGTGTTGATGCTACAACTTTCATTGCGTTTGCGCAACGTCCACGTTGCTGATAGCCTAACCGATGCCGCCGCCTGATTTACTAGTTGAGCATGGCAAAGTTACGCCAGAGCTGATCAATGGGAGCGGTCTTCCTGCCGCAAAGTCTTATGCGTTGCGTTTTCGTGGCTTGGTCGCAGCATAAGAAGCTGCAGGGGTATCTGGGCCATCGCTTTCCCGTTCCACTATCACTCGGTTCAGACTGAGGTGCATCACTAAAGACATGTTGGCCAAGATGGAGCGTTGCGCGATAGCCGCCGGCGCCCAACTCGACCAGCTTACGCATCGGACCTATCGAATGAATGGAGTTGTCTTGCGTATGCTGTGTACTAGGTGCCGGTACGAACGTAGCCATCCTTGCCGGTGCGTGGGCTCGTGCATACGCTACCGGTCGACTTCGTTATCTTGGTAAGAATGGACGAGCTCAATGATCACGTCGCGCAAATTTATCTTCTCCCAAAGGCCGAGTTTCCGAAAAAGATATGCATCTGGCCGTCAACGCTCACGCTCGACCGATATGAACACTTCTCATACAAGTCGATGGCACATGTGTTTGGCGTGGGTAACGGAGTTTAGTTGCAGCGTCGCGGCCATCGCAGGGTCATTGACTTTCGGCCATCTCTTCCGTGAGTTTGACGAGCGTGGATGGGGGCGTCTGAAGCGCTGCAGCGAGCTTGAAGAGAACTCGAATGGTTGGCTGATTTGCGCCTCGTTCGAGCAAGCTGACGAAATTTCGCTCGACCCCTGCTTCTAACGCGAGTGCCTCTTGCGTGAGCTTCGCCTCTTTCCGTGCCCTCCGCAGAACGATGCCAAAAGCGATCCCAGGATCCAACCGTGATCTCCCAATATATTGGCAGAATCATGGCGTTGCTGTACCATACAGTCTTCCCAGTATATTGGGAATTTTCGGCGAAGAGCTATTCCTTTTCGTACCTACCCTCCAGTTTGGCAAAGTAACAAGTGGGTCTCCCTCGGTATTTGGCATCTGCGTTCGCTCATGAGCAGCGACATGCTTCGGAATTGGACAATTCCCATCTTCTCTTATGCGCCGGCGCCGACTTTGGCATGCAGGTTTTTATCATACTGAATAAAAAAGGCAGGGACGGCGCTGTTCTCGATCTTAGGCACACCATCTCATGCTTCCGGAAAGCACGATGGGCCGATGTCAAACTACGTCGTCATAAGCAGTTGCAGCAGGATGGTATGGAGCGAATACGTGCCAAGTTCTATATTGGGCTGCGCGAGGGAAGTCTCAAAAACCAATTCGCCGAATATAGAGAAGTAGACGTACCAATGTATTTCCTCGATCGACTGGAGCAGAGTAACGCTGAACGAGAAAAGAACGACAGAACTCAGGTCAGTCTGGTTCAGAGAATAAGCTTGTTCAGAAATAAGGTGTACGCTTCTCGATGCTTTCCAGGACAGTTGCGGGAAATTATTTTTGAACGGGACGGATATCGATGTCAAAGTTGTCTACGTGACCGCGGCACATTAGCGAAACTCGGGTTGCACCTGGAAGTGGATCACATAAAGGCATTTGTGGACGAAGGCAAGACTACGTATGCCAATGGCGTAACACTTTGCAACCAATGCAACTTAGCCAAGCACCATACAAAAAAATACTTCGAGTCGCTTAACAGTTTAAACTCGTTCGGATAGCGCTGAAAACTGTTGATGTTTGGAGCAGAAGGTAGACTGAAACCGGTCTTCGGTTTTCTGACCTTCTTCTCGTGCTGGAGGGATTTTTTTCGTGCCGAATTGCTAGGATAGCGAGATGGTTTTTTATTTCAAGCGTGCAGCCTTGGCCCAAAAGCTGGTGGACGACCTGACGGGTATAAACCAGTTCAGTGATGCGCCGAACGGCCTTTTTCTAGCTGCGCCGCGAGGTACCGGCAAGTCCACTTTTCTGATCAATGATCTGCGACCCAAGCTCGAGTCGGCGGGATATGTCGTCGTGTACATCGATCTATGGTGCGATAGGAAGTGTAACCCAGGGACGCTTATCGCCGACGCGATCGGCGTCGAGCTGAGCAAGCATCTGGACAATGTGAATAAGGTGGCGAAGGCCTCTAGTCAAGAAACTGACATCGCCTTAGGATTGCTGACGGTCGACACGACCAAAATTGGCACTTTGGATGGGCTTACACTTGCCCAGGCGCTGAACGCACTGGCTAGCACATCAAAGAAGCCGGTGGCCCTGATCATCGACGAAGCGCAGCAATCGCTGATCAGCGATGAAGGGGAAAAGACGCTGACGGCGCTGAAGTCCGCGCGCGACCAGCTCAACATGGAACGCAAAGGCCGACTCCTGGTCATCATGTCCGGCTCCGATCGCGACAAGCTGCAACGCTTGGTGACCTCAAACGCAGCGCCATTTTACGGATCGGCGATCACACGCATGCCGCTGCTGGATCGGCAATTCGTTACGAATGTCGTCAACCTGGTTGAGCAGTCATTCCCGCACTTGAAACCCATCGATGTGACTCCGCTCTGGGAAGCGTTCGAGCGGCTCGGCCACCGGCCGGGGCTGTTCATGCGGCTTATCGACGTCGAATTAGATCCGTTGAACGGTTCGCCAAGTCGTGGCTTTGAACCGGACGTACTCGCAGCTGTGGAGCAGACGCTTCTCAACGGCGAGCGCCATCTTGAGTAAGGGCCGCTTGGCGAAGCGTTTTGAATGCGCATGTCAAGAAGGTCAGGCTTTAGAGGCGGAACTCTCCTAACTCTGCATGCTTGCAGACAGACAGTGGAACTGCACCTAACGATAAGCTCGTCAAGGAAGAGCACGCCGTGATGCGCCAATGAGATTTCGCCCGGGCGTGGAAGGGCGCCGCCGCCGACCAGCGCTACTCCGGACGAGGTGTGATGCGGACTGCGAAATGGCCGCTGCTTCCATTGTTCCGCCGAGAAGCTGCCCGCGAGCGATTGCACGGCGGCAGATTCCAGCGCCTGCTCGTCGTTCATCGGCGGCAGCAGGGCGGGAAAGCGCGAGGCCAGCATGCTCTTGCCGGTGCCGGGCGGGCCGATCAGCAACACCGCATGCAGGCCGGCGGCGGCCACCTCCAGCGCGCGCTTGGCGTGCAGCTGGCCCTTCACGTCCGCGAAGTCGGCGTAGCTGCGGTGCGTGATGTCGGTGCGGCGCCGGTGGCGTGCGAGCCGCCCGTTCTCGTCGTGCGCGGCGAAGTGGGCGCACACCTCCAGCAGTGTGCGCGCGGGATAGATCGCGGCATCGGCGACCAGCGCCGCCTCGTCCGCATTCGCCAGCGGCAGGATGAAGGACGGCGCGGAAACGGCGCCGCGCTGCATCGCAAAGGCCATCGCCAGTGCGCCGCGAACCGGACGCAATTCGCCCGACAGCGACAGCTCGCCCGCGAATTCGTAACGGCCCAGCTCCTTGGACGGGATCTGGCGCGAGGCGGCCAGGATGCCGAGCGCGATCGGCAGGTCGAAGCGGCCGGACTCCTTGGGCAATTCGGCCGGCGCGAGGTTGATCGTGATGCGCCGCGCGGGGATGTCGAAGCCTGCATTTTGCAGGGCTGCCTTGACCCGGTCCTTGGCTTCACGCACCTCGGCATCGGGCAAGCCGACGATGGTCAGGCAGGGCAGGCCGTTGGCGAGATGCACCTCGACGCTGACGGCGGGCGCTTCCATGCCGGCGAGGGCGCGGCTGCGGAGGACGGCGAGGCTCATGGGGCTCCTGGCGAGTGCGGGACTCGCGCCATGGTGCGCCTTCCGGCGCGGCGATCCTTGAGCGCCGCCAACCGTGCGCGGGTCAGAACCGGCCGGTCACCCCCACCATGAACGCGCGGTCCGCCGTCAGCTGCACGCCGGTCACGTGGCGATACAGTGCCTGCTGGACGAAGCCGTACACCTGCACATTGCTCGTCACCGCATAGGTCAGGCCCGGGCTCAGGTAGACGAAGCGGCTGCCGCTGTCGGCAGGCTCGGCATTGACGCCGCTGTCGGCCGCTTTATGGACCAGATTCAATTGCACCATCGCGCCGAAGCGCTCCCCGAAGCCGTGGCGGTAGCCCACGTCGGCCGTGAACTGGCCGCCGGCCTTGTAGCCGTCGTGGCTGTTCAGCGCGTGCTGGTATTGGGTCTGCGCGAACCACGAGGCATCGCTCTCCATCAGGGTCTGGTGGTAGAAGGCGCCCACGATCAGGTCGGTGGTGCCGGTGCCCGGCTGCATGCTGCGTTCGGCCTCGGCGCCGGCCGCGTTGGCGATCGTCGTGCGGCCGCTCGGCAGTTTCAGGCCGAAAGTCACGCCCGCGTTCGACGGTTTCATCGCATCACTGCCGACCGCGACCTGGTAGCGGCCGACCACCCGGATGTCGCCCAGCTCGGTGAACTTCCATTCCTCGTTCAGCTTGGCGCCATGGTGGTTGTGGATGTGCAGGTGGTCGTGCTCGCCGACCGGCGCGCTGACGGTCACGCCCCAGCCGTTGCCGAAATTCTTGCTGTAGGTGGCGACCAGGTTGCGGTTCAGGGTGCGCACTTCGTCGTGGTGTTGCGGAATCTGGCCGACCGCGACCCGGTCGCTGCCGAAGTAGGGCTGGTCCTGGTCGATGAATTCGTAATGCAGGTCAAACAGCGAGTTCGCTTCCGTCGTGGCGCTCTGGGTGGTCCAGTTGGTGTTCACCGTGCAAAAAGCGGCGCCGCAGCTGGCCGAGGCGAGCGTGGGAAGGAGGGCGGCGACGGCTGTGGCGATCAGAGTGGTGGCGGTTTTCATGGTGTTTTCCTTGATTTAGCTCATGTTTGATTGGTTCGGCTAAATCTTACATTTCAAATGCGACAAATTAATTTGATGTGCCTCAAAAATTCCGAACAGGCTGATGCGCCCGTCCGACAGCCTGTGGCCGGCTCATCGCTGACTACCGTTTTTTTGATGTGCATCATTTTTTTAAGATGTATCGCAAATATATGATTTATCCGTAACGCAAAGAAACCACTCGATAGATACATAACGACAAGGTGTCAAAAATGAAAGTCAAACTGCTCCCCTCTCTGATCGCCGCTCTCGTCCTTGGTACCGCAACGCTGGCGCCCGCCTATGCCCAGCACCAGCATGGACCGGCGTCCGTGCAGAACGTGGCCGATGTTGTCTTTACGCTGCGCACCGATATCGCTGACGGCAAGCTGGTCTTCATGGGTAACGCCGGCGCCATCAATGGCAAGGCGAACCCGACCCTGAACGTTCCGCTGGGCGCTGTCGTCCAGATCAACCTCGTCAACGGCGATGGCGCCACCCACGACCTGACCGTGGCCGATTTCGCGGCCAAGTCGAACCAGATCAACGTCAAGGGCGCCAGCACCTCGATCGTGTTCCGCGCCGATAAGAAGGGCGAGTTCACCTATATCTGCTCGCTGCCGGGCCACGTCCAGGCCGGCATGATCGGCAAACTGGTGGTGGGCGATGTGTCGCCGACGGCCAAGCCGCAGGGCGCGGACATCTCGCGCGACCCGCACGACGTCGGCACCCCGGTCGGCGCGCGCGGCCCGCAGCACCTGAAGGTCAATCTTGAAACGACCGAAGTCATGGGCCAGCTGATGGACGGCTCGACCTACAAATACTGGACCTTCAATAACAAGGTGCCGGGCCCGTTCATCCGCGTGCGCGTCGGCGACACGGTGGAAGTGAACCTGGCGAACAAGGCCGACAGCCACATGATCCACTCGGTCGACTTCCACGCGGTGACCGGTCCGGGCGGCGGCGCCACCGTGACCCAGGCTGCGCCGGGCAACAACAAGTCCTTCGTGTTCAAGGCGCTCAATCCGGGCCTGTACGTGTACCACTGCGCCACGCCGATGGTCGCGCAGCACATCTCGAACGGCATGTACGGCATGATCCTGGTCGAGCCGGAAGGCGGCCTGCCGAAGGTCGACCGCGAGTTCTACGTGATGCAGGGCGAGCTGTACACGGCGCAGAAACACGGCACCGCCGGCGAAAACGAATTCTCGCTTGAGAAGCTGCTGGCCGAACAGCCCGAGCACCTGATCTTCAACGGCAACCACGACGCGCTCACCAAGACCCACCGCATGGAAGCCAAGGTCGGCGAGACCGTACGCATCTTCTTTGGTGTCGGCGGCCCGAACGCGACCTCGAGCTTCCACGTGATCGGCGAAATCTTCGACCGCGTGTACGCGATGGGCGACCTGACCTCGCCGCCGCTGCGCAATGTGCAAACCACCACGGTGGCGCCGGGCGGGGCGACGATGGTCGAGTTCAAGGTCGACGTACCGGGCCGCTACATCCTGGTGGACCACGCCCTGTCGCGGATGGAGAAAGGCCTGGCCGGCTTCCTCTACGTGACCGGCAAGGACGACCCGGAGGTGTTCACCAGCACCAGCAAGCCTGACGCCGCATCGGGCCACTGATCGGCGCAGCCACGCGGGCCTGACACGGGCCCGTTTTATGGAACCTGGGCGGACGCCACAACAGCGTTCGCCCTCTTTGACTTCATGAGCACAGCCATGGCCGCACCTAAAATCGATCCGCGCGAATTCCTCAAGCGCCTCCCCCTGTTCGACGACTTCAACGCCGAGGAGCTGGCCGTCATCGCGGCCGGCACCACCGAGCTGCACGCGACGCGCTGCCAGCCGGTGTTCCATCGCGGCGACACCTGCAACGGCTTCTACTCGGTCGTGTACGGCCAGGTGAAGCTGGGCTTCGTGTCCGCGCAGGGCAACGAGAAGATCGTCGAGATCGTCGGCCCCGGCCACAGTTTCGGCGAGGCGCTCATGTTCATGGAGCGGCCTTACATCCTCAACGCCAACGCCTTGTGCGATACGCTGCTGCTGCACATCTCGAAGGCCGTCGTGTTCGAGGAGCTGGAGCGCAATCCGGCCTTCGCGCGGCGCATGCTGGCCGGCGTCAGCCGCCGCATGCACGGGCTGATCTCGGATGTGGAATCGTACTCGCTGCGCTCGGGCAGCCAGCGCATCGTCAGCTACCTGCTGAACGAACAGCCACCGGGCGACAGCGGCCGCGTGCTGCTTTCGGCCAGCAAGAAGCTGATCGCCTCGCGCCTGAACCTCACCCCGGAATACTTCTCGAGGGTGCTGCACGACCTGGTCTCGCGCGGCATGATCGCGCTGCGCGGCCGCGAAGTGACCATCCTCGACGCCGACGGACTACGCGCTTTCGCGAGCTGATTCGCGCAGCAGCCTGCGGTAGCGCAGTGCTGCCTTGGCCAGCATGGCGCCGAGCCAGGCCATGCCGCAGGCGAACAGCAGGCCGGCGGGACGCGCCAGCGCATGCAGCGGCACCGACGCCGCCAGCGCCACGACCGCCGACGCGTGGCATCCGAATTGCGCCCGCGCGGCGCGCGTGCCGATCCAGTGGTTCACGCCGGGCACCATGCGGCGCGGCAGGCCGGCGGCGGCCAGGTGATACCACAGCAGGAAGGGCATGATCTTGTACAGCATGCCGTTCACCGCCGACGCGGCGAAGCCGCCGATGAACAGGATCCCCAGCAGCAGCGGGCGCTGCGGACTGTCTCCATCCATCACGAACCACAGCAGCGCGCAGGCGATCGCGCTCGACAGCGACAGGTACCAGTACAGCGTGGTGACGTCCGGCGCGCGTTTGCGGCGCGCCAGCAGGTAGAGCGTGAAGCCGGCGAAGGCCGCCAGGGCGAGCGCGATCGCCGCGGCGGGCCAGGCCTGCCACGATGCGCCGCGCAAGTAGCCGGCGCTCCACGCCGCCAGCACCAGCAACAGGCCCGCGGGCAGGCCGAGCGCCAGGCGGCGCGGATAGGTGGCGGTCCCCTGGAACATGGGGATGACCTGGAACGACACCGCGATCACCAGCATCGCGACCCAGCCGAGCAGGCCCCAGGCCGCATGCAGTCCGGTCAACTGCAGCACCGGCAGCGCGGCGATGCCGGTCCAGGCCGCGGCCAGCGACAGGCCCAGGACGGCGGCGGCCAGCAGCCCGGCCAGCGCCGCGCGCATGCCGGCCACCATCTCGAACGCGCCGTTGAGGGCGCGCCGGGCGAGCGCGCGGCCGGTCGCCGCGGCAAAGCACAGCAGGCCCGATCCGACAAGCAGCGCGCCCGCCGCCACCAGCGCCGCCTGGCCGCCGAACATGCCGGCGGCGAGGAGCAAGGTGCCGCTCGCGAGCCCGCTCCAACTGGCGGTGGAGACGATGCGCAGCGCCGGAATGGCGAGACCGGCGACCACCGGCAGCATCTGCAGCATGGCCCCGATCATGGCCATCGCCAGGAAGCCCAGCGTCACCAGGTGGGTCAGCGCGAGCGCGGCCGGGGTCCAGCGCGATTGCAGCGCGTCCGGCCCCGCCCACGCGAGCAGCAGGCCGGCGGCGCAGCCGAAGCAGGGCGCGGCCAGCAGGAAACGCAGCGGCACCGCCAGCGCCGGCGAGTCGTCAAGGCCGAGCGCGCGCTGCATCAGTTGGCGAGTGTGATTTCGACGGTGACCGTGCCGGTGTCGTGCATGGTGGCGCGGTAGCGGTAGCCGTTGCGGTCGAGGATGCGGTAGAGCGGCAGCGGCTCGCGGTCGATCAGCATGAGCAGGCGCTTGCCGGGCGCCAGCCAGTCGAGCGCGTCGAGCACGCGCTCCAGCGGTTCGGGCGGCTGCAGTCCGCGCACGTCGAGGTGGATGGTGTCGGTATCGCTCATGAAAGGAAGAACAGCGGATTCTTGGTGACGGCCACGGCGACGATGTAGCCGAAGGTGGCCAGCGCGGCGACGTAGGCCGTCGCGCGCAGCGCCTTCGTCTTGCCGTACTTGAGGGCGACCGCGCCGAGCAGGATGTAGGCGACCAGCGCCACCAGCTTGGCCGTCAGCCACGGCATCTGGCCCGGATACTGGTGGCTCCAAAGCGCCAGGCCGACGGCCGATGCCAGCAGCAGCGAATCGACGATGTGGGGCGCGGTCTTGACCCAGCGCCGCTGCAGCATTGGCGAGCCTGCCAGCATCCACTGGCCGCGGAGGAAGAAGAAGCTGCCCGACAGCGCGGCGCAGCTCATGTGGAAGTGTTTAAGCAGCAGGTAGTCCATCGGTGGCAAGGCTCGCTCGGTGCATGTCGACCAGCGGACGGATGCTGCCGGCCGGGCGCGGAAGCACGCTCGCCAGCGAAATGCCGTCCAGTTCACGCAAGTATGCACCGGTTGCGCGTCCCAGTGCACTTTTGAGCACGCAGGTCGGCGACAGGTTGCAGGTGTTGCGCTCCTCGTCGAAGCACTCGACCATGATGAAGTCCGGTTCGGTGAGGCGCACCACGGAGCCGAGCGACACCGAGGCCGGATCGCAGGCCAGCCGCACGCCGCCGGCCCGGCCACGCACGGTGTCGACCAGGCCGGCCTGGCCGAGCCGGTGCACGACCTTGGTCAGGTGGTTGCGCGAGATGCCGTGGTTCTCGGCGATCTCCTGCACGGTGACGAGGCGTCCCGGTTGGGCGCCCACGTACATCAGCACGCGCAACGCATAATCGGTGTAGTCGGTAAGCCTCATGCTGGAACCTCGCTTGCCGCGCTCAGTGCGCGATGGTGAAGTCGATGACGATCGCGCCCGGATCGCGCGCCACGTAGGCGATGTCGAGGCGGCTGCCGAAGTACTCGCGCAGCTGGGCCAGCAGGGGCAGCGGATCGTGGTCGTTCAGGAAGCGCATGGTCTCGCCGGGCAGCAGCGAATCGAGCGCGCCGAAGATGGCGGCGTGACGGAAGCGGCGGGCGACGCCGCGCGCATCGAAGCCATAGACGGTGCTCGGGGCGGTGGCGCAGGAGCAGTCGGAGGAAGTGGAGCAGTCGGACATGATGTTGGGCTTTCGAGAGAAGGTTGGACATGCGCCGGCGCGGGGCCGGCGCATGCAAGGGTCTTACTTGACGGCGCCGAGATTGTCGTTGGCCGCGACGGTGCTCTGCTGCGGCTCGCCGCCCTTGAGCAGGCGCAGCGCGAACAGGGCCAGGAACAGCACGCCGATCGCGAACACGATGTCGCCCGGGACACGCAGCCACACCATGGTCTCCATGAAGTGCGAGTGGATCACTTCAGGCGAGCGGGCGTACCACATGCCCTTCGAGATGCTGGCGACGGCCTGGTAGATGCCGGCCGGGACCAGCGAGATGAACACCATCATCGCCAGGCCGATGTTCAGCAGCCAGAACATCGGCTTGAGCAGCGCATCCGACCAGGCCAGCCGGTCCGACAGGCCGCGCAGGCAGAACAGCATCAGGCCGATGCCGAGCATGCCGTACACACCGAACAGCGCGGCGTGGCCGTGGGCGGCGGTCAGGTTCAGGCCCTGCATGTAGTACAGCGCGATCGGGGTGTTGATCGAGAAGCCGAGCAGGCCGGCGCCGACGGTGTTCCAGAAGCCGACCGCGATGAAGCACAGGATCGCCCACTTGTAGCTCTGGACCCACGGTGCGGCCTTGGAGCGCTGGTAGTTGCGGTATGCCTCGATGCCGATCATCGACAGCGGGACCACTTCAAGTGCCGAGAACATGGCGCCGATCGCGATCACCGAGGTCGGGGTGCCGGTCCAGTACAGGTGGTGCAGCGTGCCCAGGATGCCGCCGAACAGGAACACGATGGTCTCCAGCACGATGGCGGTGTTGGCGGTGGCGGCGCGGATCAGGCCGAGGCGCGAGAACAGCAGGGCGATGACGGCGGTGGCGAACACTTCGAAGAAGCCTTCGACCCACAGGTGCACCAGCCACCAGCGCCAGTACTCGATCATCGAGTAGTGGGTGGTGCGGCCCCAGGTCAGCGAGGTGGCGTAGAAGCCGCCGATGCAGACCGCTGCCAGGAACACCATGGTGATCAGGCCGCGGCTTTCCGACGGCTTGGTCAGGGCCGGCCACAGGCCGCGGCCGAGCAGCAGGGCCCAGAACAGCAGGCCGACGAACAGCAGGTACTGCCAGATGCGGCCCATGCTGGTGAATTCCAGGCCCTGGCTGCCGAGCCAGAACGAGAACGCGGTGCCCTTGTGCTGGACGGTGCCGAGCCAGCCGCAGACGGTCGAGCCGACCACGATGAACAGCAGCGCGTAGAACAGCACGTCGGTGCCGAGCTTCTGGAATTTCGGCTCATGGCCGCCGATCACCGGCGCGATGTACAGGCCGGTGGCGAGCCAGGCGGTGGCGATCCACAGCACGGCGAACTGGGTGTGGATGGTGCGGCTGACGGTGAACGGCAGGATGTCGGCCAGCGGGAAGCCGAAGAAGCTGGTGCCTTCGACCGAGTAGTGGGCGGTGACGACGCCGAAGCCGACTTGCGCCAGGATCAGGCCGATCACGACGAAGAAGTACTTCTTGGTGGCCTTCATCGACGGCGTGGCCTTCAGGCTGAACAGCGGGTCGGCCTTGGGCGGCGTCGGATCGCTTTCTTCGCCGTGCGAGGAATGGAACAGCAGCATGGCGGCGATCGCGCCGATCATCAGGATCACCGAAGCGATCGACCAGATGCCGGTGCCGGCGCTCGGCGTGTTGCCGACCAGCGGCTCGCTCGGCCAGTTGGAGGTGTACGACAGGCCGGCCACGCCCGGACGGTCGGCGGCGGCGGCCCACGAGGACCAGAAGAAGAAGCCGGTCAGGGCCTTGCGCTCGTCGGCGCTGGGCAGCGAGCCGGACGTCATCGCATATTGTCCGCGCAGCTTGTCCAGTTTCGGATCGCTGCCGAACAGGCCGATGTAGTGCGCGGCGACCTGCTGCACCGCCTTGGCGCGGATGTCGGACAGGGCCAGCACGCCGGTCTTCTCGTCATAGGTATTGGTGCGCAGTTCCTGTTTCACCAGCGCGTCCACCTGGGCGCGCAGCTGGGTCGGCAGGGAGGCGTAATCGCTCTTGTAATACTGTTGGGCGAACAGTTCCTGCAGCGCGAGCGCTTCGCGGTGCAGCCAGTCGGCCGACCAGTCCGGCGCCACGTAGGAGCCGTGGCCCCAGACCGTGCCCAGTTCCTGGCCGCCGGCCGACAGCCAGGCCTGCTGGCCGAGTGTCACCTGGTCGCCCTGGTACAGCACCTCTCCGCTGGTGCTGACTACTTGTTGTGGAATCGGTGGCGCCTTCAGGTAGATCTCCTTGCCGACCCAGAGCAGGACGGCGAAGGAGGCTACACAGATGATCGCAAGCCAGGTCCACAGTTTGCGCGTGGCATGCATGATGTTCCCTTCTTGGTTTGGGTTGATGTCGGATGTTGCAGAGCTCTTAAATATGCATTCTACGCGCATCTTTTTAAAACATGCAATCCAAGCGCATCTTTTCTTGACCGGGTTTATGTTTTTCTGCTTCTTCCGGACAAAAGCTGTAGAATTTGTGCCTGTTATCCCACACATGGCTGCCCGCTCCATCCGATGAGACTGACTTCGTATTCCGACTATTCGCTGCGCGCCCTGATGTACCTGGCGCTGAACCGCGACCACCTGGTCACCATCGGCGAGATCGCGCAGACCCACAACATCGCCAAGAACCACCTGACCAAGGTCGTGCACCACCTGGGCACGCTGGGCTTCGTGGAGACGGTGCGCGGCCGCAGCGGCGGCCTGCGGCTGGCGCGCGAGCCGAAGGACATCAGCATCGGCGAAGTGGTGCGCCACACCGAGAGCGACTTCTATATGGCCTCGTGCTTCGACGAGAGCGCGCCCGGCTGCCTGTATGCGGCCGGCTGCGAGCTGCGCGGTGCGCTGGCGCGGGCCACCAAGGCTTTCCTCGACGTCCTCGACAGCGTGACCCTGGCCCAGATGGTGGAGCGCGATCCGCGCCAGGCGGCGCCGGGCGTGCAGGCGATCCAGCTGCATTTCAAGCGCACCCCGCAACCGGCGTAACACGCGGTGATCCAATTTCCAGCTTGCCTCAACGGCCTGTCCGATATAAGATGCATTTTAAATGAATCTTTTATCGGAGAGCTGACATGGCATTACTGACGATCGACGAGGCGCAGGAGCCGGCGCCGCAGGGCAGCGCGCTGCTGGCGCTGGGTTTCCGACCTTTCTACCTGCTGGCGGCGGCGTTCGCGGCGGTCAGCGTGCCGGTCTGGATCGCCAGTTATTACGGCGTGGCCGGGCCGCTGCAGGTCTCGATGGCCTGGCACGTGCACGAGATGCTGTTCGGCTTCGTGGTCGCGGTGATCGTCGGCTTCCTGTACACGGCGGGGCGCAACTGGACCGGCCTGTGGACCCCGCGCGGCAAGCAGCTGGGGATGATCGCGGGGCTGTGGATCGCCGGGCGCGTCGCCATGTTCGCCGCGCCGCCGCTGCTGGCTGCGCTGGTGGACGTGGCTTTCCTGCCGGTCGCCGCCTGGCCGCTGTACCGCGTGCTCAAGCGCTCCAACAACAAGCGCAATATGTTCCTGGTCGTGCTGCTCGGGATCCTGGCCGTGGCCAACGCCTGCTACCACGCGATCCTGCTTGGCTGGATCGACGCGCCGTTCACCCGGCCCGCCTACGCCGCGATGATCGTGGTGGTGGTGATCGAGGCGGCCATCGGCGGCCGCGTGATCCCGATGTTCACCTCCAACGCGGCGCGCGTGAAAACCGTGACCAATCCGCGCGTCGACAAGGCCGCCATCGCCTGCACCGCCGCCGCCGGCGCGGCCTGGGTGATCGGCCTGCCGGCCATCGTCACCGCGCTGCTGGCGCTGGCCGCCGCCGCCACGCAGGGCTGGCGCCTCGCGGGCTGGAAGCCGCTCGCCACCTTCGGCAATCCGCTGCTGTGGATCCTGCACGCCT
The DNA here is from genome assembly GCF_024753145.1 of Massilia terrae. Taxonomy (GTDB): domain Bacteria; phylum Pseudomonadota; class Gammaproteobacteria; order Burkholderiales; family Burkholderiaceae_D; genus Telluria; species Telluria terrae. Next base: position 67,068 of record NZ_JANUGU010000010.1, read on the forward strand.
CGTATGCGTGGATTCCGTTCGGCTTTTTGATGCTGGCGCTGTCGCAGTTCGGCTGGGTGCCGGCGACGGCGGCGGTGCACGTGCTGGCGCTGGGTGCGCTGGCCGGGCTCATTCTCGGCATGATGACCCGCACGGCGCTGGGCCACACCGGCCGCATGCTGGCGGCCGGCCGTTCGGAGACCGCCATGTACGCGCTGATCCAGCTGGGCGTGCTGCTGCGCCTCGTGGCGGCGCTGTCCGCCGATGGCGCGCGCAATGTGGCGCTGGTCGCCGCCGCCGCCTGCTGGAGCGCCGCCTTCCTGCTGTATGTGATCGTCTACGCGCCGCGCCTGGCCCGTCCCCGCATCGACGGCCGCGAAGGCTGATCCGAAATCCGCCCAATAAAAGGAAAAACAATCATGGCTGCCATCACCAACGAGCTCACCGCCGACCTGATCGCGAAGATGAGCCAGCACGGCCCGCGCTACACCTCGTATCCCACCGCCGACCGCTTCAGCGGCCAGTTCTGCGCCACCGACTACATGGACGCGGTGCGCCGCGTCGTCGCGGCAGGTTGCATGCGGCCGCTGTCGCTGTACCTGCACATCCCGTTCTGCCAGTCGCTGTGCTACTACTGCGGCTGCAACAAGATCATCACCAACAACCGCTCCAAGGCCGAGATCTACCTCGGCTACCTGAAGCGCGAGGTCGACATGCAGGCCGCGCTGTTCGGCGCCCACAAGCGCGTCGAGCAGCTGCACTTCGGCGGCGGCACGCCGACCTATCTGTCGGACCAACAGATGGGTGGACTGATGGACTACCTGCGCACCAGATTCGATTTCGCTCCCGACTCCGTGGGCGAATACTCGATCGAGATCGACCCGCGCACGGTGGACGCGGAGCGCATCCATTCGCTGCGCCGCCAGGGCTTCAATCGCCTGAGCCTGGGCGTGCAGGACTTCGACGAAGAAGTGCAGAAGGCCGTCAACCGCATCCAGCCGGAGGCGCTGACGCTGAACGCCATCGCCGCCGGCCGCGCGGCGGGCTACCGCTCGATCAGCATCGACCTGATCTACGGCCTGCCCAAGCAGAGCGTGGCCACCATGACGCAGACGCTGGACAAGGTGATCGCGGCCAGCCCGGACCGCATTTCGGTCTACAACTATGCCCACATGCCTTCGCTGTTCAAGTCGCAGCGCCTGATCGACGAGGACGAGCTGCCGGCGCCGCAGGTCAAGCTCGACATGCTGGCGCTGTGCATCGAGAAGCTGACTGGCGCCGGCTACGTCTATATCGGCATGGACCATTTCGCCAGGCCGGACGACGAGCTGGCGATCGCCCAGCGCGAGGGCGGCCTGCAGCGCAACTTCCAGGGCTATTCGACGCACGCCGAGGCCGACATGGTGTCGTGCGGCGTGTCGGCGATCAGCGCGGTCGGCGGCAGCTTTGCGCAGAACGAAAAATCGCTGGAGCGCTACTACGCGGCGCTCGACCGCGGCGAGCTGCCGGTGGCGCGCGGCTTGTCGTCGACGCCGGACGACTTCGTGCGGCGCGCCGTGATCCAGCGCCTGATGTGCGACTTCACGCTGGACGTGCCGGCCTTCGAGCGCGAGCACGGCATCGACTTCGGCGGCTATTTTGCGAACGAGATCCCCAAGCTGCGCGAGTTCGAAGCCGATGGCCTGCTGGCGCTCGCCGACAGTGCGGTCAAGGTGACCGATCGCGGCCGCCTCCTGATCCGCAACGTGGCCATGGCCTTCGACGCCTACCTCGGCAAGCCCAACCTGGTGCCGCTGCAGCGCATGCAGTATTCGCTCACTATCTGAACTGTTTGCGTGCTACGCTGTGCCACCATGACAAGAAATGGAGGCCCGGATGTGGAAGCATCTCCTTGCAGCCTGCTCGCTTGCCTTCTGCGTGGCCCAGCCCGCGCTGGCGCAGAGCGACCCTGAACTGGCGAAGTCGCTCGGCGCCGACGAGCGCGGAATGCGCGGCTATGTGCTGGTGATCCTCAAGACCGGGCCGCATCGCGTGCCCGATGGCGACGCCCGCAAGAAGATGTTCGAGGGGCACTTCGCCAACATGGGCCGCCTGGCGGCCGAGAAGAAGCTGGTGACGGCCGGGCCGCTGGATGGGGTCGACGGCTGGCGCGGACTGTTTCTGTTCAATACCTCGGATATCGAGGAGGCCAAGCGCCTGGTGGCTACCGATCCGGTCATTATCAACGGCGAGATGGTGGCGGAGTACCACAAGTTCTACGGCTCGGCGGCGCTGATGATGGTGCCTGACGTGCACGCCAAGATCGAGAAGAAGTGAGTCGAGCGGTTGGCGACTGTCCACTGTTAGCCAAGAGACCGTCGTCCCGGCGAAGGCCGGGACCCATAGACCGCTTACTTGGTCGCATGATTGCGCCGCAGGCCACGCACCCTCAGCATGGGTCCCGGCCTTCGCCGGGACGACGGTTTTTAGGTTAACTCAGTGGCCGGATCCGCCACAGGCGCCGCAGCAGCCGCCGCCGGATTTGGGCTTGTCGTGCAGCGGATAGCCCGCCCGTTCCAGCACGGCGGCGATTTCCTGGGCCGAGGTGCTGTCGCTGTCGTACACGATGCCCACGCGGCTGGCGCCGTCGCTGGCGACCGCCTCTGCCACGCCATCAATGGCGCGCAGCGCCTTGGTGATTTTGGCCACGCCGGCCGCATCGAGTACTCCCGCAAGTTGCAGGTTCTGGTGAATCATATCGTTGACTCCTGTGATTGAATGAGACAGGGCGGAAGCTGGTTTCAGCCGCAGCCGCCCATGTAGTGGCAGGCGGTGCAGCGCGTGCAGCCGTCGACCTTGCGCAGGGCGCGCGCACCGCACTCGGGGCACTTGGCGCCCGGCGTGGTCGCCGCCATGCCCTCGGCGGTGGTCGCCACCGGCTGCGCGGGCAGTTCGTGCAGCGAGTACTGCCGCTCCGCCAGCCGCTTGACCAGCTGCGGCACCGGCACCTGGTTGCCGTAGGCGTCGAGGAAGCCGCGCCGGATCAGGATCCGCTGCAGCATGAAGGCAATCGCCGCCACCTCGGAGTCGTGGTACACCGGCACCTGGGTTCCGTCCTCGCGCGTCAGGTAGCCGCAGCGCACCGGGCCTTTCTCCCACACGACCTCGCGCATGTCGGCCAGCGCCTTGGCGATCGGGCTGCCGGCGCGCGCCACCATCGACAACAGCCGCATCGACGCCGTGATCCACTGCTGGCCGTCGCTGCGCTGGTTGGCCGGCATGAAGAAGTCGAAGGGACGTTCGATGGTCACCTGCTGGCCTTCGTACACGCCGTCGGCGCGGATGAAGCTCACCGTCAGGTAGACCGCTTTCTTGCCTTCCTGGGTCGAGTACTCGATCTTGGAGGTGACCGATTCCAGCTCGCCCAGCGGGCGGCGTTCGAAGCGCTTGCGCAGCGGGTCATCGTCCGCCAGCACCGGCTTCTCGGCCACCGGCGTGGTCGACAGCACGCTGCCCAGCACCGCGTTGGGGCGGTAGGTGGCCAGGCCCTTCAGGCCGGCGCGCCAGGCTTCGGTGTACAGGTCGCGGAAATCGTCGTAGGGATAATCGGCCGGCACGTTGACGGTCTTGGAGATCGCGGTGTCCACGAAGGGCTGCACCGCTTCCATCATCTGCAGGTGGTCGATCGCGCGCATCTGCAGCGCGGTCACGAACTGCGGCGGCAGCCTGGCGTCATCCAGCACGTCATGGCCCAGTTGGCGGTACAGGCGCCAGGCGTGGTCGGCCACCTCGTAGCTGCGGAAGGAGTTGTCCGGCTGGCGCTTGCGGCGCTGGTAGGTCCAGGAAAATGCCGGCTCGATGCCGTTCGAGGCATTGTCCGCGAAGGCGAGGGTGATGGTGCCGGTCGGCGCGATCGACAGCAGGTGCGAGTTGCGGATGCCGTGGTCGGCGATCGCGGCGCGCAGGGCTTCGGGCAGGCGCTGCACGAACTGGCCCTGCAGGTACTTCTCGGCGTCGAACAGCGGGAACGCCCCTTTTTCGCGCGCCAGTTCGACCGAGGCGGCGTAGGCGGCGTCGCGCAGTTCACCCGCGATGTCGGCGGCGAGGCTGCGGCCTTCCTGCGAGTCGTAGCGCAGGCCCAGCATCACCAGCGCGCTGCCCAGGCCGAGGAAGCCCAGCCCGATGCGGCGCTTGGCGTGCGCCTCGTCGGCCTGCTGCGGCAGCGGCCACTGGGTCGCGTCCAGCACCAGGTCGAGCATGCGCACCGCGACCGTGGCGACCTCGCGCAGGCGCGCGAAATCGAAGCTGGCCTCGCCGGTGAAGGGGCGGTCGACGAACATGGTCAGGTTGAGCGATCCCAGGTCGCAGCAGCCGTAGGCAGGCAGGGGCTGCTCGCCGCAAGGATTGCTGGCGCGCAAGGTCTCGCAGTACCAAAGGTTGTTTTCCGCGTTCATGCGGTCGATGAACAGCACGCCCGGCTCGGCGTGGTCGTAGGTGGACTGCATGACCCGGTCCCACAGCTCGCGCGCTGCTACCCGCCGGTAGGTCCACAGGCCATCCTCGCGCTGCCAGGCGCCGGCCGCGAGCTGGTCGTCGCCCGGCTCGGCGTGGTGCACCAGGTCGAAGTGGGCGTCGGCCACCACCGCTTCCATGAAGGCGTCGGTGACGCCGACCGACAGGTTGAAGTTGGAGAAGCCGCCGTTGTCCTTGGCGGCGATGAACTGCTCGACGTCCGGGTGGTCGATGCGCAGCACGCCCATCTGGGCGCCGCGCCGCGCGCCGGCCGATTCCACCGTGCGGCAGGACGAGTCGAACACTTCCATGTAGGAGACCGGCCCGGAGGCGCGCGACTGGGTGCCGCGCACCTTGCTGCCGAGCGGGCGGATGGCGGAGAAGTCGTAGCCGACGCCGCCGCCGCGGCGCATGGTCTCGGCGGCTTCGGACAGGGCGGTGTAAATGCCGGGCAGCCCGTTCTCCAGCCCGGTGATCGAGTCGCCCACCGGCTGGACGAAGCAGTTGATGAGGGTGGCCTTGATGCCCAGGCCGACGGCGGAGTTGATGCGCCCGGCCGGCACGAAGCCCTGTTCCTGGGCCCACAGGAAGCGCTGTTCAAGCTCGGCGCGGCGCTCCTCCGGCTCCAGCGCGGCCAGCGCGCGGGCGACGCGCGCGCGCACGTCGGCGACCGTCTGCTCCTCGCCCTTGGCGTACTTCTCGCGCAATACGTCCAGCGACACCTCCTGCGGTGCCATCTGCGACGCGGCGATCATTTTTTCGTTTGCATTCATTGGTGGTCCTGTTGTTCTGGCCTGCCGCAGCGGGCAGGTAACACAGACTATCCACGAATGCCGGAGCCGACGCCTTAAACCGGTTTAAGAAGCCTGCTGCGCAGCCAGGCGCGCCTCCAGCTCGGCCACACGCGCTTCCAGCGCCTCCAGCTTGGCGCGGGTCTTGGCCAGCACCTGCGCCTGGATGTCGAACTCTTCGCGCGTGACCAGGTCCAGCTTCGAGAAGCCCTGGGTCATCATCGCCTTCACATTGCGTTCGATGTCCTTGGCGGGCGAGTTCTCGATCGCCTCGTTGATCTTGACTTGCAAGTCGTTGAAGAAATTATTCATACCGTTTCCATTGATTAGCGCACCAGCAAGGTGCATTTCGCTGCCTGCTGGTGCGCCCGGGGTGGCGCGCGCAGGGAATCCCTCAACCAAATTGGGGCGTGCCTGAGCGAAAAACAAGCGCGGCCCGCGATTTTGGGAGGTGGCACGCATCGTGCTAACAGATAACAACGAAGCAGTGCATATCAAGATTGTAACCGCAACACCAGCATCGTTCACCAAAGGGGATCCCATGAAAAAGAAGCACATGATTGCAGCAGTGCTGGCGCTGGGCGCCTGCAGCGCACCGGCCTTCGCCGATGAGCCGCAGCCGGACAACCAGCTGAGCTACAACGCGTCGGTGGTCACCGATTACCGCTACCGCGGCATTTCCCAGAGCCGGCTCGACCCGGCCCTGCAGGGCGGCATGGACTACAGCAACACGCCGACCGGGCTGTATGCCGGCACCTGGCTGTCGACCATCCACTGGATCAAGGACGGCGGCGGCTCCGGCAATGTCGAATGGGATATCTACGGCGGCAAGAAGGGCGACCTCGGCAACGGGATCAGCTACGACGTCGGCGGCCTGTACTACCTGTACCCGGACAACGGCCTGAAGCCGAACGCCAACACCTTCGAACTGTACGGCCAGCTCGGCTACGGCCCGGCCTACATCAAGTATTCCAGCAGCCTGACCAACCTGTTCGGCGCGCCCGACAGCAAGCACAGCGGCTACCTGGACATCGGCGCCAACCTGGAAACCGGCATGCCGGGCGTGACCGTGCAGCTGCACGCCGGCCGCCAGGAGGTGCGCCACAACGATCCGCTGTCCTACACCGACTGGAAAGTGGGCGTGTCCAAGGACTTCGGCGTCGCCACCGTGGCGCTGGCCTGGGTCAAGACCACCTCCAGCGCCTACCGCGCGCCGAGCGGCGAGAACCTGGGCAAGTCGGCCGCGGTGCTGTCCCTATCGAAGACTTTTTAAGACGAGGTAAGCCATGAAAATGATCACCGCGATCATCAAGCCCTTCAAGCTGGACGAGGTGCGCGAAGCGCTGTCGGCCATCAACGTGCACGGCATGACCGTGACCGAAGTGAAGGGCTTCGGCCGCCAGAAGGGCCACACCGAGCTGTACCGCGGCGCCGAGTACGTGGTCGACTTCCTCCCCAAGATCAAGATCGAGGCGGCGGTCGACGAAAGCCTGGTCGAGCAGGTGGTCGAGGTGATCGAGACCGCCGCGCGCACCGGCAAGATCGGCGACGGCAAGATCTTCGTCGCCGACCTCGAGCAGGTCGTTCGTATCCGTACCGGCGAAACCGGCAACGAAGCACTTTGAAAGGGACACCATGAAATCCTTCCTTACTCGCGCGCTCGCGGCCATCGCCGCGCTCGGGCTGGCGCTGCCGGCCTATGCCGCGCCGGTCGTCAACAAGGGCGACACCGCGTGGATGATCGTCGCCACCCTGCTGGTGGTGATGATGTCGATCCCTGGCCTGGCCCTGTTCTACGGCGGCCTGGTGCGCGCCAAGAACATGCTGTCGGTGCTGCTGCAGGTGTTCACCATCTTCTCGGTGATCATCGTGCTGTGGTGCCTGTACGGCTATTCGCTGGCTTTCACCGAGGGTAATGCCTTCATCGGCGGGCTGGACCGGCTGATGCTGCGCGGGATCTTCGATCCGGCTACCGGCAGCTTCGCCACCGCCGCCACCTTCAGCAAGGGCGTGGCGATCCCCGAATTCATCTACGTCGCCTTCCAGGGCACGTTCGCGGCCATCACCTGCGGCCTGATCGTCGGCTCCTTCGCCGAGCGCATCAAGTTCTCGGCGGTGCTGCTGTTCACCGTGCTGTGGTTCACCTTCGCCTACCTGCCGATCGCGCACATGGTCTGGTTCTGGCCGGGTCCGGACGGCATCAAGGACGCCGCCACCCTCGCTTCCGAAACCGCCAAGGGCGGCTGGCTGTGGCAGAAGGGCGCGCTGGACTTTGCCGGCGGTACCGTGGTCCACATCAACGCGGCGGTGGCCGGCCTGGTCGGCGCCTTCGTGGTCGGCAAGCGCATCGGCTACGGCCGTGAATCGATGGCCCCGCATTCGCTGGTGATGACCATGATCGGCGCCTCGCTGCTGTGGGTGGGCTGGTTCGGCTTCAACGCCGGCTCGGCGCTGGAAGCGGGCGACGCCGCCGCACTGGCCTTCATCAACACCATGCTGGCGACTGCCGCCGCGGCCGTGTCGTGGCTGCTGGGCGAGTGGGTGTTCAAGGGCAAGCCGTCGATGCTGGGCGCGACCTCGGGCGCGGTGGCCGGCCTGGTGGCGATCACCCCGGCCTGCGGCTTCATCGGCCCGATGGGCGCACTGGCGATCGGCCTGGTGGGCGGCCTGGTCTGCCTGTGGGGCGTGAACGGCCTCAAGCGCCTGCTGGGCGCCGACGACTCGCTGGACGTGTTCGGCGTGCACGGCGTGGGCGGCATCCTCGGTGCGCTGCTGACCGGCGTGTTCGCCGCGCCGCAGCTGGGCGGCCAGGGCATCTTCGATTATGTGACGAACAAGCTGTCGGCCGATCCGTACGCGATCGGCGGCCAGCTGCTGATTCAGGGCGAGGCCATCCTGACCACCATCGTGTGGTCGGCCGTGGTGGCCTTCATCGCGTACAAGGTGGTCGACCTGGTGGTGGGCCTGCGCGTGCCGGAAGAGCAGGAGCGGGAAGGGCTGGACATTACCAGCCATGGAGAATCGGCGTACCACGCGTAAAAAACGCGGGTATAGCTGGGGAAAAGCGGCCTTCGGGCCGCTTTTTTTATCCATTTCAACAGCGCGGCCTTTAAAACCCGATATGACGCCCCGATGTATGCTTACTACAATTTTTATCAAGAAGCCCAAACTAAGGACGCTCATTCATGGTTCCGCACCTTGTCACTGCCCGCTCCGGTCCCTTGCTCGACCTGGAGAAGAAAATCCTCGAGGCCACGCCCGCGATCGAGCGCTGGTTCCGCCTCGAGTGGCAGGAACACACCCCGCCGTTCTACTGTTCGGTGGACCTGCGCAACGCCGGCTACAAGCTGGCCCCGGTCGACACCAACCTGTTCCCCGGCGGTTTCAACAACCTGGCCACCGAGATGCTGCCGCTGGCGGTGCAGGCCGCGATGGCGGCGATCGACAAGTACTGCCCGGACGCCCGCAACCTGCTGCTGATCCCGGAAAGCCACACGCGCAATCCCTTTTACCTGCAGAACGTGCAGCGCCTGATGCAGATCTTCCGCCAGACCGGCCTGCACGTGCGCCTCGGTTCGCTGTCGCCGGACGTGACCGAGCCGACCCCGCTGGCGCTGCCGGACGGGAATATGCTGGTGATCGAGCCGCTGGTGCGCTCGCCCAACGGGCGCCGCGTCGGGGTGGCCGACTTCGACCCCTGCACCATCCTGCTGAATAACGACCTGTCGGCCGGCATCCCGGCCATCCTCGAAAACGTGCACGAGCAATCGCTGCTGCCGCCGCTGCACGCGGGCTGGGCGGTGCGGCGCAAGAGCAACCACTTCAAGGCTTTCGACGAGGTGGCCAAGAAATTCGGCAAGCTGATCGACATCGATCCCTGGCTGGTCAACCCCCTGCATGCGAAATGCGGCGAGGTCAATTTCCAGGAAGACCAGGGCATGGAATGCCTGGCTGACAACGTCTCGATGCTGCTTGCGAAGATCAAGAAGAAGTACAAGGAATACGGGATGAAGGAGCAAAAGCCCTTCGTCATCGTCAAGCCGGACGCGGGCACCTACGGCATGGGCATCATGACCGTGAAGGACGCCAGCGAGGTCAAGGACCTGAACCGCAAGCAGCGCAACAAGATGTCGGTCATCAAGGACGGAGTGCAAGTCACCGACGTCATGATCCAGGAAGGCGTGCCGACCTTCGAGTCGATCGAGGACAAGGTGGCCGAGCCGGTGGTGTACATGATCGACCGCTACGTGGTCGGCGGCTTCTACCGGGTGCACGCCGAGCGCGGCATCGACCAGAACCTGAACGCGCCGGGCTCGCAGTTCGTGCCGCTCGCGTTCGCGCAGCAGCACGCGGTGCCGGACCTGTCGGCCAAGCCGGGCACGGCGGCGCCGAACCGCTTCTACGTCTACGGCGTGGTGGCAAGGCTGGCGCTGCTGGCGGCCTCGCTCGAGCTGGAGCGGACCGATCCGAATCCCGAGGTGTATTGACGCGCTGGCGCCACCGGCCACCACTGGATGATGCCCCAGGCGACTTCGGGGATCACCATCATCCACAGGATCGGCGCGCCGGTCGCGAGCAGGGCCCAGCTCATCCAGCTTGCAAACAGGAAGCGCCCGGCGCCGTCGAAGCGGCCGAGGCGGACCGTCGGTTCGAGCAGGCGCACCACCGACCAGATCACCACGACCGTGCCCATCATGTTGGCGAGCATCGTCTGGAGGGGGCCGAAGGCGGGCAGCGGCGCGCCGCCCAGCACCTGGTTGAAGCGCGAGACGGCCTCGTGCAGGAGCGCGAAGGTCCAGGGCGTGGCGAACGGGGCGCTGAGGACCAGGTCGTACCAGGCGCTGGCGCGGACGATCTTCAGGTAAGCGGGGCGGGACAATGTTTTCATGGCGTTGTTCGTCGAGGATGGGACGCCCATGTTCGGGGTTGGAGTACACTCCATGGTCAAGCTTTTTTTAGGTCACACCATGCAAATCGGCGAATTGTCGTCCGCAACCGGCCTGAGCCGGGATACCTTACGGTTTTACGAGAAACGCGGGCTGGTTGCGTCGAATCGGCGCAGCAACGGTTACCGCGAATATCCGGCCGAGGCGGTCGAGTGGCTGTGTTACGTGCGCACCGCGCAGGCGCTGGGCTTCACGTTGGCCGAGATCGAATCGGGCTTGCCGATGCTGACGGGCGGTGGAGCGTCCGGGCCGGTGCTGCGCGAGGTGCTGCGCGGGAAGCTCAAGGAAATCGACGAGCGGATCGCGGCGCTGTCCGATTTGCGCGCCGATCTTGCGCGCCGCATTGACGAGCCCTTGGCGACGTGCCCGCTGCAAAGTGGGGCAGTGTGATCGCGATGGTTAGCCACCTCGGCCGAGCCCCGCTCCCAACGGCAGTTGCCGTTTCCAGCTAAAATCCAAGTCATTCAGTTACTGGAATTCTCCATGAACATCGCTTTCCTCGCCGATCCGCTGTCCAGTTTCAAGACCTACAAGGATTCGACTTTCGCGATGATGCGCGAGGCCGCCAAGCGCGGCCACGCCATCTACGCGTTCGAACAGCGCGATATGGCACTGGAGAATGGCATCGCTACCGCCGAGGCGTCGCGCATCACGCTCACCGGCCAGCTCGACGACTGGTATCGCGCCGAACCGGGCAAATCGGTGCCGCTGTCGAGCTTCGACGCGATCATCCAGCGCAAGGATCCGCCTTTCGACATGGAATATGTCTACGGCACCTATCTGCTGGAAGCGGCCGAGCGCCAGGGCGCGCGCGTGTTCAATTCGCCGGCGGCAATCCGCAACCACAACGAAAAGCTGACCATCAGCCAGTTCAGCCAGTTCACCGCGCCGACCCTGGTCACGCAGAGCGCCACTCGCTTGCGTGCCTTCCACGCCGAGCACCGCGACGTGATCTTCAAGCCGCTCGACGGCATGGGCGGCGCCGGGATCTTCCGCGTCCGCGATGACGGCATGAACCTCGGCTCGGTGATCGAATCGCTGACCGACCTGGGGAGGCGCACCATTATGGTGCAAAAATATATTCCCGCTATCGTCAAGGGCGACAAGCGCGTGCTGCTCATCGGCGGCAAGCCGGTGCCGTTCGCGCTGGCCCGCATTCCGCAGGCCGGCGAAGTGCGCGGCAACCTGGCGGCCGGCGGCACCGGCGTGGCCCAACCGTTATCAGCGCGCGACCGCGAAATTGCCGAAACCTTGGGACCGGTTCTGGTCGAGCGTGGCTTATTGCTGGTAGGATTGGATGTGATTGGTGATTACCTGACGGAAGTGAACGTCACGAGTCCAACCTGTTTCCAGGAAATTACCGACCAATCCGGATTTGACGTGGCCGCGATGTTCATCGACGCGGTCGAGCAGGCGACAGGACTTTGAGATCATGGTAGGCATCTTGCTGATGACCCACGCACCGCTGGGCCAGGCCTTCATCGCGGCGGCCGCGCACGTGTTTCGCGGGCCGGTCGAGCACCTGGAGGCGATCGACGTGACCGCCGACCAGGACCTGTCCGAGGTCAACGGCATGGCGCGGCGCGCCATCGCGCGCCTGGACGACGGCGACGGCGTGCTGGTGGTCACCGACATCAAGGGCGGCACGCCGAGCAACTGCTGCAACGCGCTGGGCGAGGCCGATCACGTGCAGATCATCGCCGGCATCAGCCTGCCGATGCTGCTGCGCGCGATCACCTACCGCCGCGACACGCTCGACGTGGTGGCCGAAATGGCGCTGGCCGGCGCCCAGAACGGCGCCTGCAAGATCGACAACCGGGTCCGCGTCGGCCCAGACTAACCACAAACAAAAGTACACCCCTACTTTTGTTTGGAAATGCATGAGCTAAAAATCACCGGCGAAGCCGGATGATTTTTAGACACAAAAAGCGGGAGTACGGCGGCTGGTTCTACAACACCATAACGACAAGATGATCCAACAAGAACTCGAAATCACCAACAAGCTGGGCCTGCACGCCCGCGCATCCGCCAAATTCACCCAGCTCGCCGCCAAGTACCAGAGCGACGTCTGGCTCACCCGCAACGCGCGCCGCATCAACGCCAAGTCGATCATGGGCGTGATGATGCTGGCCGCCGGCAAGGGCGCCAAGGTCACCCTGGAGGCCGAGGGCCCGGACGAACAGGAGGCGGTCAACGCGCTGGCCGCGCTGGTCAACGACAAGTTCGGCGAAGGCGAGTAATGCCGTTCGAACCGGGCTGGGGACGCTACCAAACGAGACCGCCGATGGCATCGTTCACGCTACATGGAATCCCGGTCTCGCGCGGCATCTCGATCGGCCGCGCGCACCTGCTCACGCCGGCCGCGCTCGACGTCCAGCACTACCTGGTGCCGGAAGAGCAGGTCGAGGCCGAGGTGCACCGCCTGCAGGATGCGATCGCCGAAGTGCACCAGGACCTGCAGACCCTGTGGGCCGAGCTGCCCAAGGATGCCCCGACCGAGCTGGGCGCTTTCATCGACGTCCACGTGCTGATCCTGTCGGACCCGATGATCTCCGAAGCCCCGCTCGACATCATCCGCACCCGCCACTACAACGCGGAATGGGCATTGGTGACCCAGATCGATGAGCTGTCGGCGCAGTTCGACGAGATCGAGGACGAGTACCTGCGCGAGCGCAAGCACGACATCCAGCAGGTCGCCGAGCGCGTGCTGAAGGTCCTGATGGGCACCGCGCTCAAGGCGCCGCCGCCGGTCGGCGACGACAACGGCTACAAGCCGCAGATGATCGTGGTCGCTCACGACATCTCGCCGGCCGACATGCTGGCCTTCCGCGACCGTTCCTTCATCGGCTTCGTCACCGACGTCGGCGGCCAGAACTCGCACACCGCGATCGTCGCGCGCAGCCTCGACATCCCGGCCGCGGTGGGCCTGTCGCAGGCCTCGCGCCTGATCGAGCAGGACGACTGGGTCATCATCGACGGCGACGCCGGCGTGGTGATCTGCAATCCGAGCCCGCTGGTGCTCGACCAGTACCGCGTGCAGCAGGCGATGCTGCTGAAGGCCCGCAAGCGCCTGCTCAAGCTGAAGAAGACGCCGGCCATCACCAAGGACGGCACCCCGGTCACGCTGCTGGCCAATATCGAGCTGCCGGAGGACTGCCCGGGCGCCCTCGATGCGGGCGCCGCCGGGGTCGGCCTGTTCCGCTCGGAGTTCCTGTTCATGGGCCGCGCCGGCCACAAGATGCCGGGCGAGGACGAACAGTTCGAGCAGTACCGCAAGGCGGTGCTGGCGATGAAGGGCCGCCCGGTGACCATCCGCACGCTCGACATCGGCGCCGACAAGCCGCTCGACACCACCGAACACAATGCGCTCAACCCGGCGCTGGGCCTGCGCGCGATCCGCTACTGCCTGGCCGAACCGCAGATGTTCCTGACCCAGCTGCGCGCGATCCTGCGCGCCAGCGCCTACGGCAAGGTGCGGATCCTGATCCCGATGCTGGCGCACGCCTTCGAGATCGACCAGTCGCTGAACATGATCCGCCAGGCCAAGGAAGAGCTGCGCGACGAAGGCGTGAAGTTCGACGAGGCGGTCGAGGTGGGCGCGATGATCGAGATCCCGGCGGCCGCGCTGGCGCTGCCGATGTTCATCAGGCGGCTCGACTTTTTCTCGATCGGCACCAATGACCTGATCCAGTACGCGCTCGCCATCGACCGGGTCGACTACGAGGTGGCGCACCTGTACAATCCGCTGCACCCGGCGGTGCTGCAACTGATCGCGATGACCATCGCCACGGCCAAGAAGGCCGGCAAGGACGTCGCCGTGTGCGGCGAGATGGCGGGCGACGTCAAGCTCACCCGCCTGCTGCTCGGCATGGGCCTGCGCGAGTTCTCGATGCACCCGGCGCAGCTGCTCGCGGTGAAGCAGGAAATCCTGAACGCCGACCTGCCGGCGATCACGCCATACACCCGCAAGATCATGCGTTCGATGGAACCGAACGAGATCGCGCGGGCGGTGGAGCAGCTGCAGGTCATGTAATCCACCACTTCCGTCGTTCCCGCCCCGGCGGGACGACGACATCAAACGGTAGCTATAAACAACCAGAACATCGATGGGATCACTCGGAACCGTCTCGCCACAAGCGATGCACTTCGCCGAACCGCTGCAGCTACAAAGCGGCGCACAGATCGGCGACTACACACTGATGTATGAAACCTACGGCACGCTCAATGCCGACAAGTCCAACGCGGTGCTGATCTGCCACGCGCTGAACGCGTCGCACCACGTGGCCGGCGTCTACGACAACAACCCGAAAAGCGCGGGCTGGTGGGACAATATGGTCGGCCCGGGCAAGCCGGTGGACACCGACCGTTTCTTCGTCATCGGCGTGAACAACCTCGGTTCGTGCTTCGGCTCGACCGGTCCGATGCACGCCAATCCGGCCACCGGCAAGCCCTATGGCGCCGCGTTCCCGGTGCTGACGGTGGAAGATTGGGTGGCCGCGCAGGCGCGCCTGGCGGACCGCCTCGGCATCGAGCAGTTCGCGGCCGTGATGGGCGGCTCGCTCGGCGGCATGCAGGCGCTGTCGTGGGCCATCATGTTTCCGGACCGCCTGCGCCACTGCATCGTGATCGCATCCACGCCCAAACTGTCGGCCCAGAACATCGCCTTCAACGACGTCGCGCGCCAGGCCATCCTGACCGATCCGGACTACCACGGCGGCGACTTCTACGAGCACGGCGTGGTGCCGAAGAACGGCCTGAAGGTGGCGCGCATGGTCGGCCACATCACCTACCTGTCGAACGACGACATGGCCGAGAAGTTCGGCCGCAAGCTGCGCAACGCGGCCGAAAGCGACGATTACAAATTCGACTTCGGCATCGACTTCGAGATCGAATCCTACCTGCGCTACCAGGGCGACAAGTTCTCCGAATACTTCGACGCCAACACCTACCTGCTGATCACCAAGGCGCTCGACTACTTCGACCCGGCGCGCGCCCATGGCGGCAACCTGACGCATGCGCTGGAAGGCACCAAGGCCCAGTTCCTGATTGCCTCGTTCAGCACCGACTGGCGCTTCTCGCCGGAGCGCAGCCGCGAGATCGTGCAGGCGCTGGTCGACAACCGGCGCAAGGTCACCTACGCCGAAATCGACGCGCCGCACGGGCACGACGCCTTCCTGCTCGAGGATCCGCGCTACATGGGCGTGGTGCGGGCTTACTACGATCGCATCTGGGCGGAGGCAGCATGATCACCCAAGACACCATCATCCGTTCCGACCTGGCCTTCATCTCCAGCTGGGTAGGCGAGGGCGCCCACGTGCTGGACGTCGGCTGCGGCGACGGCGCCATGCTGAGCCACCTGGAGCAGGCCAAGCGCTGCACCGGCTACGGCATCGAGATCGCCGACGACAAGGTCCTGGAGAGCACCCGGCGCGGCATCAGCGTCCTGCAGCACGACATGGAGCAGGGCCTGGGCCTGTTCGGGGACAACTCCTTCGACCTGGTGCTGTGCCTGTCGTCGCTGCAGATGATGCAGCACGTCGAGAAGCTCCTGCGCGACATCGTCCGCGTCGGCAAGGAGGCGATCGTCTCCTTCCCCAACTTCGGCTACTGGCCGCACCGCGTGGCGTTGCTGCGCGGCCGCATGCCGGTGTCGCGTTCGCTGCCCTACCAGTGGTACGACACGCCGAACGTGCGCTGCGCGACCATCTACGACTTCCGCGAGCTGGCGCAGGAATGCGGGCTCGAAGTGCTCGATTGCGTGGCGCTGGCGGATGGGCGGCCGGTGGACTTCATGCCCAACCTGCGCGGCAGCCTGGCGGTGTTCAGGCTGCGCAAGCGGGCCGGCGCGATCAGCTGAACGCCATGAAACGCCTCGCAAGCCTGGTCCTGCTGCTGGCGCTGGGTTCCCAGGCCGGCATCGCGCCGGCCGCGCCGCAAAAGGACGTCGTGGTGCAGGACGGCATCACCCTGCGCCCGATGAACAAGGTATGGCGCTACTTCACTTCCGAACAGGCGCTGAACCAGCAGTCGGCCCTGCAGTACACGGGCCTGTTGCAGAAAGCGAGCCAGCAGGGCGCGCTGGTGCCGGAGCAGGATCCGCGCCTGCGGCGCCTGCGCGCCATCGCCGCGCGGCTGATCCCGTTCGCGCCGCGCTGGAATGCCGGCGCCAAGGACTGGAAGTGGCAGGTCAATTTGCTGCAATCGGATGAGGTGAACGCCTTCTGCATGCCGGGCGGCCGCATCGCCTTCTATACCGGGATCATCGACAAGCTCAAACTCACCGACGACGAGATCGCCGCCGTGATGGGCCACGAGATCGCGCACGCTTTGCGCGAGCATGGCCTTGAACAGAACGGCAAGACCACCTTGACTTCGGTTGGAGCGAAGCTTGGCGGCGCAGCCTTGTCGGCATGGCTGGGAATAGACCCGAGCCTGACCAACTCTGTCACCAACACGGCCGGCCAGCTGCTGGTCCTGAAATTCTCGCGCGACGACGAGCGCGAAGCGGACCTCGTCGGGCTGGACGTGGCGTCGCGCGCGGGCTTCGATCCGCGCGCCGGCATCGCGTTGTGGCGCAAGATGGCTGAGCTGAACCAGCGTTCGCCGATCGAGCTGCTGTCGACCCACCCGCTCGGCGATGAGCGTATCCAGCAGATCGACAATCACATGAACGTGCTGCTGCCGCTGTACGCCCGCACCAAGGGCACGACTGCGGACAAGCTGCCGCCTTATTCCGGCAATGTCACGGTTCGTTAGGCCCGGCCACCAGGCCGAAGCGAATGCCCGGGTGCCGCTGCCGATCAAGAACGGCGTCGCGCCAAGCTACCTGTGGATCACCGAGACGCTGGCTGGCGGCATGCTGCGCTTTCTCGCCGAGCGCTTTCCGGACGTGTCGAGCGAGAGCTGGGCGGCGCGGCTGGCGCGCGGCGAAGTGGTCGATGCGCAGGGCGCGCCGCTCGGCGCCGACAGTCACGTGCGGCAGGGCATGCGCATCTGGTACTACCGCGAACTCGACGAACCCGAGACGCCGATCCCGTTCGCGGAATCCGTCATCTACCAGGACGAGCACTTGCTGGTGGCGGACAAGCCGCACTTCCTGCCCACGATCCCGACCGGACGCTTCCTGCACGAGACCCTGCTGGTGCGCTTGAAGCGCCAGTACGATCTGCCGCACCTGACGCCCATCCACCGGCTCGACCGCGAGACTGCGGGCGTCGTGATCTTCTCGCACAATCCGGCCACGCGCGGCAAATACCAGTCGCTGTTCCAGAAGCGCGCGATCCGCAAGGTGTACGAGGCGCTGGCCGGGCCGATCGAAGGGCGTAGCTTCCCCTTCACGTACCGCAGCCGGATGGTCGACGGCGAGAAGTTCTTCGTCATGAAGGAAGAAGCGGGCGAGCCGAATTCCGAAACGCTGGTCGAGCTGATCGAGCGGCGCGGCGACGTGGTGCGCTACCGACTGCATCCGCACACGGGCCGCAAGCACCAGCTGCGGCTGCACATGGCATCACTCGGCGCGCCGATCCTCAACGATGCCTTCTATCCGGTCGCGCTGCCGTGCAAGGGCGACGATTTCAGCGCGCCGCTGCAGCTGCTGGCGCGCTCGATCGCGTTCGACGATCCGCTCACCGGCGAACCGCGCGAGTTCGCCAGCGAGCGGAGCCTGGACTGGCCTTAAAGGATCGCTTGCGGCTGCAGGTAGAACGCCAGCTGGGGAGCGTTGATGTTGTAATGAGCGATCGGTATGGTCGCCACATTGCCAGCCGCATCCTGCACCCCTGTCAGCGTCAGCTCGACCCATCCGGAATTTGTTGGCGTAAAGTGCCAGACCGAGCTCGCATGTCCATCGCGCGTCACGTTGTCGGACCACGAGTCAGGGTTGTTAAGCAGTGGCTTGAACAGCGCTCCCGTGAAGTTGTCGAAGACAGATGCGTAACCGGTCAGGCTGTCATGCCTCACCGGCTCGGAAAACCAGATTTCGAAATTCGTCCCGAGTGGGACGGTTGACGTAAATCCTGCGACGGTCGGGGCGATCGTGTCGATCGTGATGCTGAGCGCCGCCGACCTGGCGCCGACATTACCCGCCGAATCGATCTGCCGCACGGTGAGCGCGTGCACGCCGCCGTCGGCCAGTGCGTGATCGGCATTCGGCTTGACCTGCCAATTGCCCGACGCATCGCTGGTGGCACTGCCGAGGAGCAGATCGCCTTCGTACAGTTCGATCTTGGCGTTCGCCTCCGCGCCGGTGCCGGTCACCAGCGGCTGCTTGACATTGGTGATGAGGTCCTTGAGCACGCCGGAATCGCTGCCCGGGTCCAGCACCGGCGCCGCCAGCTGGGCCGGCGTGGTCAGGTCGATCACCAGCGGAAAGCCGGGCGAGAAGCCGACGTTGCCGGCGATGTCGGTCTGGGTCAGCGAGATCGAATGCGTGCCTTCGCTCAGCGTGCCGGTCGTGATCGACCATACGCCGGAAGAATTGACGACGCCGGAACCCAGCAACGTACTGCCCTCGTACAGCTTGATCGTGGCGCCGGCTTCCATGCCATTGCCGGTCAGCGTCGGCGTCGCGATCGCGCTGATCAGGTTGATCGGGCTGTAGGAGTTGGCGACGTGGATGTCGTTCGGCCCCGCGGCGACGGTGTCCAGCACCAGCGAGAGCGTGCCCGACATCGGGCTTTCGTTGCCGGCTTCATCCTGCTGGGTCACGGCGAGTTTGTAGCTGCCATCGATGTGCAGCGGGTTCGTGAATTTCCAGTTGCCGCTTGCGTCGGCCTGCACGTCGCCGAGATACATCGGCGAGTTGTTGGAGACGTCGTAGAGGCTGATCCACGCATTCGCCTCGGCGCCGCTGCCGGTGAGGACCGGCAGGTTGGTGATGGAATCGCCTTTGACGCCGCTGTCGGACGCGGGATCGAGCAGCGGCGCCGCGAGCACGGCCGGCGGCGTGGCGTCGATGCTGATGCCGCTGCCGGGAATGGGAGAGAGCGGATTGGTCAGCCCGGTGAACTGGATGTGGCTGGCGTCCAGCGCGTTGCCCGCCAGGTCGGTAACCGCCCCAGCCAGGCTGCTCGCATCCTTCAGGTCGAGCAACTGATACATATTGTCCGGCTGCGCATCGCCGGTGCTGATCTTGTAGTCGAAATAGAGCGTCCGGTTGTCGAAACTTGCGCCGGCCAGGACGGCATGGGTGCCGTTGTTCAGCGCCAGCACAGGCACGGTGGCGCCGGATTTGAGCTGGACCGGTTCGTTGAAGCGCACCGCAATCTGGATGACGTGGCCGATGCCGTATTCGCCCATCTGGTTGGTGACTTGGGCGACCAGTGCGAACGGCGCGGAGGTGTCGACATAGGACTGGCTCGTCTGGAAGGAGAACCCGGCCGTATCCGGCATGTTCCCGGCTTGGTCCGTCAGCGCCTGTGGCAGGCCCACGTTATAAGTGCCCCCGGCGACCAGGTGCAGGTCGCCGGCCGGCAGGGTCAGCGTCTTGCCGTCGGCCGACAGGTTGCGCTGGTCGATGTACACCATGTAGCTGTGGCCCTGGCTGTCGGACAGCTTGACCGCGTTGTCGATATCGCGGTAAACCGTTTGGCTCGTTTCAAGGTCGCGCGTCGGCACGCCATGCCAGTACATCGCTTCCGAAAAACTGATGGTCAGCGGCTGGGTCACGTCGACCGTGCCCGGAACCGTCGACGTGCCGCCCACGATCGACGTGCCGGTGACGTGCGGCGCCACCGTATCGATGGTCAGGGACTGGGTCAACTGGCTGCTGGCGTGGCCGGCATCGTCGACGATGCGCACGCTGATCGTATGGACGCCATCGGCCAGCGGGGCACTGGTGGGCTGCGGATAGGCCCAGCTGGTGCCTGAAAAGTAAACGGGGCCCGCAGCCTTGCCATCGATGGTCAGTTCGACGTGCTGCTTTTCGCCAGGCACGGCGCTCAGGATCCCGCCCAAGGACGCCATGGCGTCGTTGGTGACAAGGTCAAACATCGACGGCCCGTTATCGTCGACCGCGATGATGGTCTTTACGTAAGCTGCGACCGTGGTGTCGACGGCATAGTTTGGCGACTGGACGATGCCGCTGCCGGGCATGCCGCTGCTGTCCACAAGCTTGCTCAGGTCGACGCTCACGGCATTGGTGGGCGCGACCACCGCACCGCCGGATTGCGGCGCCAGCGTCACCGCCCATGTGAAGCCGTTGTCGATGGTGCGCAGGTCCGTCATCACCGCATTCGGCGCGGTGATGGCGTTGGGATCGAGGATCGGCACCGCCAGGTTGAAATGCATGGTCACGACGATCTGGTTGCCATTCGCGAGCGACGCCTGGTCGAGCGCCAGGGTCACGCTCTGCGTCGGCGGATGGGTGACGTCGTAGCTGGTCGGCGCGATGGTGCTGCCGGCGCCGCTGTTGCCGGCCAGGTCAGCCACCTTGCTCATGTCGAGGGTGATCTGGTTGCCGCTGGAGTCGCCGCCGGCGGTAGCGGCCAGGGTGCCGGTCCAGGTCTTGTTGTCGCTGGTGGTCAGGTTCGACAGCAGCGCGTGCGGCGTGGAGAACCATGTGGGATCGAGCGCCTTGACCGCTTCGGTGAAGGTCACCGTCAGCGTGGCGCCCGCGGACGGCGTCAGGTGCGCGCTGCTCAGTGCGAGCGTCGCGGCCGGCGGCGCCGTGTCGATGTTGTAGGTGGTCGACGCGCTTACGGTGCCGCTGCCGACATTGCCGAACACGTCGTGCACCTTGCTCAGGTCGAGCGAGAACACATTGTTCACGGCCTGGATGTTGGCGCTGGTCGACAGCGTGCCGGTCCAGGTCTTGCCGCCATCGCTGCTGTTCAGGCCCGACAGCACGATGTCCGCCTGGGTCGAGAAAGCCGCGGCGGTAAGGCCGGTGACCGCCTGCGAGAACACCACGGTCACGCTGACGACGGTTTGCTTGGTCACCTGGTTGCCGCCCAGGGTGAGGGTGGCGGTGGGCGCCGTCACCTGCACGTCGTAGCTGCCGGATGCGACCGTGCCGTTGCCGGCATTGCCGTACAAGTCGGTCACCTTGCCCAAATCGAGGGAAACAGTATTACCGATCGCGTTGCCGCTGCCGTCGGCCAGCACGGTGCCGCTCCAGGTGATGCCGCCGTCGCCGCTGTGCAGGTTGGTCAGCTTCGCGTGCGGCAGGATGAAGGCGGTGGCGTCGAGGTTTACCGCCTCCGAGAAAGTGACGCTCAGCGTCGGCCCGGTGGTGGTGGTGACGTGGCTGTCGCTGAGCGCGATCGCGCCGGCGGTCGGCGGCTGGGTGTCGACGCCGTAGGTGGTGCTCGACATGACGTTGCCCGCGCCGGCGTTGCCGGCCAGGTCGCGCACCATGCTCATGTCCAGCGTGACCGTGTTGCCGCTGGCGGTGCCGCTCTGCGTGGTCGGCACCAGCTTGGCGACCCAGGTGCGGCCGCCGTCGGTGCTGGCCAGGTCCACCACCGCCGCGTTGGGCGCCTTGATCGCGCCCGGATCGAGCGACTGCATCGTTTCCGAGAAGGTGATCGTGACGGTCACGCTGCTCTGCGCCGAGACCTTGGCGCCCGCCAGGGCCAGGGTCGCTGTCGGCGCCACCGTGTCGACGCGGTAGGCGTTCGGTGTGTCGATGATGCCTGAACCGGCCACGCCGTTGGTGTCGCGCACCAGGCTCATGTCGAGCGACAGGGTGTTGTCGCTGATCGAGGCGCCTGCGTTGCCGCGCAGGGTCGCGACCCAGGTGTGGCCGTCGTCGGTGGTGTGCACGTTCTCGACGGTCGCGTGGGGGGCCTTGAGCGCGGCGCTGTCGAACACGGAAAGCGCCTGCTGCATGTGGATGGTCACGTCGACCGTGCGGCCCTGGCTCAGGATCGCGCCGTTCAGCGACAGGTCCTTGAAGCCGGGCCCCTGCGTATCGACGATGTAGGTGGTGCCGGCGTTGGCGACGCCAGCGCCCGGGTTGCCGGCGAGGTCGCGCACCTGTCCGAGGTCGACGTACAGCTGGTTGCCGGTGGCGATGGTGCCGCTTTGCGGGACCAGGCTCGCCACCCAGGTGATGCCGCCGTCGATGGTGTGCAGGCCGCTCACCGTCGCGTGCGGCGCGACGATCACCGGCGACACGGCGGCGGTCAGGTCGACCTTCTCGGAGAAGGTGACGGTCACAGTGGCGTCGGACGACAGCACCGGGCTGGTCCCGGCCAGCAGGATCGCGCTGACGGTGGGCGCCTTGGTGTCGACCGAGTAGGAAAGGGAACTGGAACCGATGCCCTTGTTGTTGGCGTGGTCGACCACCTTCTGCATATCCAGCGCCAGGCTGCCGATGGTGGCGTCGACGCCCGGGTTGGCGGTCACGGTGGCGTGCCAGGTGATGCCGCCGTCGCTCGATGCGAGGCCGCTGACGCTCACGTTCGCGCCCGCCAGCGCGGTCGGGTCGATGCTGACCGATTCGGAGAAGGTCATCGTCAGCAGGGCGCTCTTGCCGGTGCTGAGCGCGTACTTGTCCATGCTCATCTGCAGCAGCGCGGGCGGCGTGGTGTCGGCCGCCGGCGGGGTGACGAAGGCCAGGCGCGCCGCATTGGTCACGCCCGCGAACGGCTGGCCGTTGGCCTGCAGCGCGCCGGGCAGGATGAACACGCGGTAGCCGTGGCCGGCGCTGAGGCCATCCACCGCGACCTCGGCCGTGTTGCCGTTGAAGCTGACCATGCTGAGCGGAACCTGGTAGGTCTGGGTGGCGCCCACGATGCGCGTAGTCGGCAGCCCGGATGCGCGGTCGATCACGGTCTGCAGCGCGCCATCGGTGACAATGATGCTGCCGCTGCCCGCCTGGACCGGCTGGTCGAAAGTCAGGTCGATGACCATGTGGCCGGCGGTGCCGGAAATCGAGGAGCCGGTGAGGACGGGAGGGAGATAGCTCATGGTCGTGGCCTGTACAGCGGTTTTTGCAATTTGGAAATGCCAGAGCTTGGGATGTTAGCAACAAACCGCCGCGCGATCGGGCTGCGGTCGGCTTTTTTTGCTTTTTTGCATCACGAGAGAGCAGGAATGCAACAGACGCCCATGCTCGGGCTGACTAAGTTGCAATTAAATCGCGGAAATTGTTTTCAGGAAAGACGCCAGCCCCCGAATCCCCCCGCAGTGGGGGCGTGCGGACTGTGCGCTTGCAGCATCGATCGGCGTTGCGCCGGCCGCGAAGTCCTGCTATGTTGACTCTTTAGTAAGGTCAATCTTAGCTTTTCGCAAGAAAGGGACGTGATGACTGTACCGAGCCATACCATGCCGCCGGGCCTGGCGCGCATTCCCCATCCATTCTGGCTGATCCCGATCGGCGCCGTGGTCGGCTGCCTCTGGTTCCTGGCCGGGGCGGCCGATGCGCCGGCCGTGCAGCAAGCCTTCATCGGCGCCATGTGGGGCGCGTTCGGCGCCGTTCCGCTGGTGATCGTGGCCGGCTTCATCCTGATCGGGCTGCGCCAGCGCGGTGAGCGCGCGGTGTGGCGCTCCTACGGGCTGGACTGGTACTGCAGCCAGTTTCCCGAGCATGCGCGTGACGACCTCAGCTGCCGCTTCTGCGGCGCCGCCCAGGTCCAGCCGCGCAACCTGAGCAGCCGCGGCGATGCCCGCGCCCTGGTCTGCGGGCAGTGCGGCCAGACCCTCTGCTATTCCGGCGAACGCTGAAGCCTGGCCTCAGGCCGGCGCGTGATAGTCGATGATCAGCGGGGCGTGGTCCGAGAAGCGCTCGTCCTTGTAGACCGAGACCGTCTTCGCGTGGGCCGCGATGCCCGGGGTGGCGACGTGGTAGTCGATGCGCCACCCGACGTTCTTCGCGTAGGCCTGGCCGCGGTTGCTCCACCAGGTGTACTGCTCGGGGCGCTGGTCCAGGCCGCGGTGCACGTCCACCAGGCCCAGTTCATCGAAGATGCGGGTCATCCACGCGCGCTCTTCCGGCAGGAAGCCTGAATTCTTCAGGTTGCCCTTCCAGTTCTTCAGGTCGATTTCCTTGTGCGCGATGTTCCAGTCGCCGCAGACCACCACTTCGCGGCCCTCGGCCTTCAGCTCGACCAGGTGCGGCAGGAACACCTCCATGAAGCGGAACTTGGCTTCCTGGCGCTCCGGCGACGACGAGCCGGACGGGCAGTACACCGAAATCACGGTCAGGTTGCCGACGTCGCAGCGGGTATAGCGGCCCTCGGCGTCGAATTCGACGCTGCCGAAGCCGATGCGCACGGCGTCCGGCTTGCTGCGGCTGTAGACGCCGGTGCCCGAATAGCCCTTTTTCTCGGCGTAGTGGAAATGGCCGTGGTAGCCATGCGGCGCGAGGAATTCCTCGGTCATGTCGGCTTCCTGGGCTTTCAGCTCCTGGACGCAGATGAAATCGGCGTCCTGCTTGCCCATCCAGTTGAAGAAGCCCTTCTTGTGTGCGGAGCGGATGCCGTTCAGGTTGGCGGAGATAATGCGTGGCATGAAGAATAAGAGGTGAGCGAGGGCGGTGCGTGCGCCGAACCCGGCCGCGGATTACAATACAGCCCGTCGTTTATTTTTGGGGTTATCGTGAACAACTTGCGTCAAGAGTTTATCGCGTTTTCGGTCTCGGCGGGAGTGCTGAAATTCGGCGAATTTACCACCAAGGCCGGCCGCCAGTCGCCGTACTTCTTCAACGCGGGCCTGTTCCACGATGGCGCCACCCTGGGCCAGCTGGCGCAGTTCTATGCCCAGACCCTGATCGATTCGGGGCTCGAATTCGACATGCTGTTCGGTCCCGCGTACAAGGGCATCACCCTGGCCTCGGCCACCGCGGTGGCGCTGGCCGCCAAGGGCCGCAACACCTCCTACGCCTACAACCGCAAGGAAGCCAAGGACCACGGCGAGGGCGGCACCATCGTCGGCGCCAAGCTGCAGGGCAAGGTCGTCATCGTCGATGACGTGATCTCGGCCGGCACCTCGGTGCGCGAGTCGGTCGACATGATCCGCGCCGCGGGCGCCGAGCCGGCCGCCGTGCTGATCGCGCTCGACCGCATGGAGCGCTCGGGCAAGGACGGCGCGCTGTCGGCCAGTTCGGCGGTGCAGGAAGTGTCGAAGGAATTCGGCATGCCGGTGATCTCCATCGCCAACCTCGACGACCTGTTCGGCTACCTGTCGGCCCACGCCGGCGATCCGGCGCTGGCCCAGTTCAAGGACAAGGTCGCGGCCTACCGCACGCGCTACGGCGTCTGACCGGATTCAGGCCGTGGCTTGCGCCGGCGCGTACAGCGCCACCTGGTCCGCCAGCGCCTTCTTGAAGGCCGGCCGCGCCGTGCATCGAGCCACGTAGGCGCTGAGCGCCGGAAAGCGCGTGACCAGACCGCTGTCGTCGAGCAGGCGAAGCACGGACGTCATCAAGATATCCGCGACCGTAAAGCGGCCGCTCAGGTAGTCGCGGCCAGCGAGCCACGTGTCGAGGGCGGCGAGGCGCTTGAGCGCCATTTCTTCCAGCGCCGGGCGGCGCTCGATTGCCCAGGCCTCGCCCTGTGCGAAGGCATCCAGTTCGGCCAGGTTCGCGACGTGCGGCTCGACCGAATTGAGCGCCGCGAACGCCCATTCCGTCGCATGGGTGCGTCCCCCGGCATCGGACGGCAGCAGCGCCTCCGAGCTGGCGCCGAGGTGGAGCAGGATCGCACCGGATTCGAACAGCGTTTGCGCGCCGTCCTGCAGCACCGGGATCTGGCCGAACGGCTGTTGCTGGCGGTAGGCCGGTGTCGGCTGGTCCTCCGGGCCGATCAGGCGCAGCTGGTAGGGCAGGCCGGCTTCCTCCAGCGCCCAGCGCACGCGCAGGTCGCGCACGTAGCCGACGACAAACGGGGGAACCCAGCGGAAGGTAGTCAAGGTGTACATGGTCATCTCCTCGTTGTGTGATGACGGGAGCATATCCAGGCGCATAATATGTTCAAGAACATATTATGAATTCGCCCATCATGTGCGCGAAGGAGACGGATATGCCCTACACCAGTGAGCACAAGGCGCGCACGCGCGAACGCATCGTCCACTCGGCGCGCAAGCTATTCAACCGGTATGGCTTCGAACAGGTGTCGATCGACCGCATCATGGCGGAGGCCGGCCTGACCCGGGGCGGCTTCTACAGCCATTTCGGCAGCAAGGACGAGTTGTACGCCGCGTCGGTGTCCAGTTTTACCAGCTGCAATCCGTTCCGCGAGCGGCTGGCGCGCGACGCCATCGCAGAACCGCAGCGCCTGGCGCGCAGCCTCATCGACGTGTACCTGTGCGACGAGGTATTGGCCGACATCGAGTCGCAGTGCCCGCTCTATGCCCTGCCGGGCGACGTCGCCCGCGCCGGGCTGTCGCCGCAGAAGGCGTACACCCAGCTGATCCGCAATCTGACCCAAGTCTACCTTCACGCGATGGAAGGGCAGTCGGACCGCGAGCAGCGGGCACAGGCGATCGTTGCCGTGTGCGTGGGAGGAATGGTCCTGGCGCGAACTACCGATGATCCGGCGCTGCGCGCGTCCTTGCGGGCCGCTGCACGCCAGCAGGCGCTGCGGCTGCTCGAAGCGGCCTGAAATTCGAGCGCCTCAACGGTGTTTGGCGGCGATTTTCGGACCAGTAAAAAAATTTCACAGGAACAGTTGCTCTTTTTTGAACATCTCATGCCCCGGACCGTATTAACGGTTATCGTGGTGTGTGATCGTGCGCCGCTGCAAGTTTTTCGTTGTTGATGACAGTTGGTTCAATAGAGGGGATCACATGCGTCGCTTCACTTCCTTGCTCGCGGCAAGCCTTTTCGCCTGCGGCGCCCCGGCGCTCGCCGTGCAACCCGGCAGTGCGGCCCCGGCCGTCGTGCTGCCGGCCGACGGCGGCGAATTCCACCTCGATGCTTACCGCGGCAAGGTGGTCTATCTCGACTTCTGGGCTTCCTGGTGCGGCCCTTGCAAGCAATCCTTCCCGTGGATGAACACGATCCAGTCGAAGTACGCGGACAAGGGCCTGGCGATCGTCGCCATCAACGTCGACACCGCGCATGACGACGCGCTCCAGTTCCTCAAGCAGGTGCCGGCGCGCTTTCGCATCGCCTACGACCCGAAAGGCGAGGCGGCCAAGGAGTTTGCCATCAAGGGCATGCCGAGCAGCTTCCTGATTGGCCGCGACGGCAAGGTCATCTCGATGCACACGGGTTTCAACAACGGCTCGCGCGAGCAGCTTGAGCGCGCGGTCGAACAGGCGCTCGGAGGGCAGCAATGAAGCGGGCCTTCAGTATCTTGCTGCTGGCAGCCATGGCCGGCTGCACCACGGTCGAACCGGTCCAGCCCTGGCAGAAGGGTGTGCTGGCCAAGCCCGAGATGAGCCTCGCGGGCGACCGCCTCGAACAGGCGTTCAACGAGCACGTGTACGTCAGCCGCGAAGGCGCGTCCGGCGGCAGCGGCGCCAATGGCGGCGGCTGCGGCTGCTACTGAAAGGCGAAGCCCACATGACCTCTACCGCATCGCGCCTGCTGGGCGCCGCCCTGGCCCTGTCCGCCCCCGCCGCCGCGCTGGCCGAAGCCGCGCCGGACGCCGCCACCATCGCCTTCAAATACCTGGACTACCGGGACAGCCAGCCCGGCGCCGACCGCATCCGCGTGACCGCGCCCGCCATCGAGCTGGTGACGCCGTTCGCCGGCAACTGGTCGTTCAACGCCTCGCACGTGATCGACACCATCTCGGGCGCCTCGCCGCGCTTCCATACCGAGGCGCTGGCCAAGCTGGAGGACAAGCGCCACGGCAGCGCGGCCGGACTCACGCACTATAGCGACAAGCTGACGCTCGACCTTGGCCTGACCTATTCGCAAGAACACGACTATGTGTCGCGCGGCGTGTCGGGCGGCGCGGCGCTCGAAAGCGAAGACAAGAACACCACCTGGAACGTTGGCGCCGACTTCATGAACGACACCATCGATCCGGTCAACCACATCGTGCACGACGAACGCAAGCGCACCTGGGAATTGTCCGGCGGCGTGACCCGGATCCTGACCCAGCGCGACATCGTGCAGGCGATGCTGGGCTACTCGCACGGGCGCGGCTACTTCTCCGATCCCTACAAAGTATTCGATCGCCGCCCGCGCAAGCGCGACCACGAAACCCTGCTGCTGCGCTGGAATCACAATGTGGCGCGCACCGGCGGCACCAGCCGGCTGTCGTACCGCTTCTACCGCGACACCTTCGGCATCCGCGCGCACACCGCCGATGCCGAATACGTGCAGCCGCTCGGCGGCGGGTGGAAACTGACGCCGGCGGTCCGGCTGTACACCCAGACCGCGGCCGACTTCTACGTCGAGCACGACGCCACGCGCGATCCCTTTCCCACCAATCCGCCGACGGGTGCGGCGTATTTCACCGAGGAGCAGCGCCTGTCCGCATACGGCGGCCGCACCTTGGGACTCAAGGTGGCCAAGCAGATCGGCCGCTGGACGGTCGACCTGAAGCTGGAGGATTACCGCCAGCGCGGCGCGTGGACCCTGTTCGGCAGCGGCAGCCGCAACCTCGCGCCGTTCAAGGCGCGGATGGTGCAGGCCGGCGCGGCCTTCCAGTTCTAGGAGCCGCCATGCCGATCTATCGCCTGCCGTTCCGCGCCATGGCCAGCCAGTGCGAAGTGGTGCTGGCCGCGGACGATGTCGACGCCGCCAACCGCCTGGCCGGCGCCGCCATCGCCGAAGTGCTGCGCATCGAGGCCACGTATTCGCGCTACCGCAGCGACAGCATCGTCGGCCGCATCAACGCCGCAGCCGGGCAGGACTTCGTCGACTGCGACGAGGAGACGCAGCGCCTGCTCGACTTCGCCGACCAGCTGTACGAGGAGAGCGGCGGCCTGTTCGACATCACCTCCGGCGTGTTGCGCCGTGCCTGGGACTTCAAGGCCGCGCGCGTCCCTTCGGCGGACGAACTGGCCGCCTGCATCGCCTGCATCGGCTGGCGCCGCGTCGAACGCAAGGGTAGCGCGATCCGGCTGCCGCGCGCCGGCATGGAACTGGACTTCGGCGGCTTCGGCAAGGAATACGCGGCCGACCGCGCCGCCGAAGCGCTGCTGGCGCTGGGTGTCCGCCACGGCTACGTGAACCTGGCCGGCGACCTGCGCCTGTGCGGCCCGCGTCCCGATGGCGCGCCATGGATGGTCGGGATCCAGCACCCGCGCGAGCCCGGCGCCGTCTTCGCCAGCATGGGGATGCGCAGCGGGGCGCTCGCCACCAGCGGCGACTACGAGCGCTTCTTCGACCACGACGGCCAGCGCTACTGCCACATCCTCGACCCGCGCAGCGGCCGCAGTGTGACGCACTGGCGCTCGGTCAGCGTGGTCGCGCCGCAGGCCATCGTCGCCGGCGCCGTGTCCACCATCGCCATGCTCAAGCAGGAAGCCGGACTGGCGTGGCTGCGCGCGAGCGGTTTTGATTTCCTTGCCATCGACCATACAGGGGCCGTGCACCGCGCCGGCGCCGCCGACTGACCTGAACCTGAAAGGAGCCCAACATGGCCACCTTCTTTGGAACACCCGGCGATGATTCGTGGACCATCATCACCGGCGGCAACTACACCATCGATGGCGGCGCGGGCACCGACACCGTCGATTTCGGCATCGAACCGCGCAGCTACTTCACGCTCCACGCGAACACGGACGGCAGCATCGGCGTGGATACCATCTCCGGCGCCAGCGCTCCGATGCACGCCACCCTGATCAACATCGAGCGGCTGGTGTTCGACAGCGGCAGCGACATCCTCAACGTGAACAGCTTCTTCGACACCACGCCGCCGGCGCTGGCAAGCAGCAGCCCGGCGGCCGGCGCGACCGGCGTGGCGGTCGGCGCCAACATCGTGCTCACCTTCAGCGAAGCGATCCAGCCGGGCAGCGGCTTCGTGACGCTGCTGAATGCGGCGGGGCAGGTGGTGGAGAGCTACATGATCGGCTCCAGCTCCAACCTCACCATCGGCGGGAACACCCTGACCGTCAACCCGACCGCGGACCTGGCGGCCGGCGCCGGCTACACGCTGTCGATATCGAGCGGCGCGGTGAAGGACCTGGCCGGCAATGCGCTGGCGGCGCCGGCCAGCGTCAGCTTCACCACCGATCCGACCCTGCACGTCGGCCCGGACAACGCCCCGCTGGCGGGCACGCCGGGCAATGACGTGATGGTGGGTGATGATCGCTTCAATGTCTTCATCGGCTCGGCCGGCGCCGACAGCATCGACGGCGGCGCCGGCATCGACAAGCTGCAAATGCCGGGTGCGCGGGCCAGCTACACGGTGACGGTGAACGGCACCAACGCGACGGTCAGCGACGGCGTGGGGGATGTGACCAACCTGGCCAACGTGGAGCGGATCCAGTTCGCGGATGCGACGATCGCGCTCGACATTGCCGGCAACGGCGGGCAGGTGTATCGCCTCTACCAGGCCGCTTTCAACCGGGTGCCGGACCTGGGCGGGCTGGGATTCTGGATCAACGCGATGGACCGCGGGACGGCCCTGGTCGACATCTCGCAGGGTTTCGTGAATTCGGCCGAGTTCACGGCGCTGTACGGCGTCAACCCGACCAATACCAGCATGGTGACCACGATGTACAGCAACGTGCTGCACCGGGCACCGGACCCCGCCGGCATCGCGTACTGGGTCAACGTGCTGGACCAGCACCTGACCACGCCGGCCGGGGTGCTGGCCGGCTTTTCGGAGAGCGCGGAGAACCAGGCCAACGTCATCGGCGTAATCGGCAACGGCTTTCCGTTCACACCGTATGGGTGACGGTGCAAAAGAATGGGGTCAGGTCGTCCAAAGAACCAAGATTGCGGACCAGAAGTTGGCGGACGGGAATTTTGATTCATTGGACGACCTGCCCCCCCCGTTGTGAGAGGTGTTCGCAGACGCCGCGCCCGTGGGTCGAGACGATTCGCAATTTGAGTCCGCTCACATTTGCGGTAGCCTAGACAAGGTATCAACGAGAGTAGTATTGATCCTTGGAGGCGCACGATGAGCAGTTATATCAGCCGCAATCCCGACATCCTTGGAGGGACAGCTTGCTTTGTCGGCACACGTGTCCCAATCAAGACACTATTCGATTATCTCGAGTCTGTTTCTTCCCTGGACGAGTTCCTGGAGGATTTCCCGACCGTCACTTCCGACGCCGCGGTGGGTGTAATTATTGAGGCGCGGGACAGCTTGTTGAAGGATGAGACTGCTCCTTGACGAATCGATACCGGCCCGCCTTCGCAAGCACCTCGCCGCGCGCCAAGTTTCAACGGTCCGGGAAATGGGGTGGGCTGGTACGGTGAATGGATTGTTATTGGTGCGGGCCGCTCAACTATTCGATGTACTGGTGACCGCCGATAAAAACATCCAGTATCAGCAAAATCTGTCGAACTTACCCATCTCTGTTGTGATTCTGTCGTCTCACTCGAACAATTTGGCCTCTCTAGTTCCTTTGTTGGGACGGATGGAGGCCGCATTGCAGACCATGGCGCCGCGCTCTCTCGTTGTGATCTCCTGAGTGGATGCACATCCTTAGAAAAAATGGGGTCAGGTCGTCCAAAATCAAAATTGCGAAACAAAACTTAGTGGGCGGGAATTTTGATTCATTGGACGACCTGACCCCCGTGGGGAGAGGTGTTCAGGCGCAACAGGTGCTTATGCGAGCAATAAAAAACCGGGGACGTGCCCCGGTTCTCGTTGAGTCCAGCCAGCTCAGCCAGCCAGTTTCTTCTTGAGCAGCTCCGTCACCTGCGCCGGGTTGGCCTTGCCCTTGGACGCCTTCATGGTCTGGCCGATCAGGGCGTTGATCGCGGCTTCCTTGCCGGCGCGGTACTGCTCGACCGACTTGGCATTCGCGGCCAGCACCTCGTCGACGATCGCTTCCAGCGCGCCGGTGTCCGAGATCTGTTTCAGGCCCTTCTGCTCGATCACGATGTCGGCCAGGTTCTCGTCCGTCGACCTGGCTTCCCACATCGCCGCGAACACTTCCTTGCCGGCCTTGTTCGAGATGGTGCCGTCGGCGATCCGCTTCAGCAGCAGCGCCAGCTGCGACGCCTCCACCGGCGACTCGTTGATCGACACGCCTTCGCGGTTCAGGGTCGAGGACACGTCGCCCATCATCCAGTTGGCCGCGGCCTTGGCGTTTTCCTTGCCGGCCTTCGACACCACGGCTTCGTAATAGGTCGCCATTTCCTGCGACGAGGTCAGCACGTTGCTGTCGTATTCCGGCAGGCCGTAGTCGTCGACGAAGCGCTTGCGCATCGCCTGCGGCAGTTCCGGCATGTCGCCCTTGACCTTCTCGATCCACTCCGGCGAGATCACCAGCGGCGGCAGGTCCGGGTCCGGGAAGTAGCGGTAGTCCTGCGCGTCTTCCTTGGTGCGCATCTCGCGCGTTTCCTTGCGGTCCGGATCCCACAGGCGGGTCGCCTGCACCACCTTGCCGCCGTCTTCGATCAGCTCGATCTGGCGCCGCACTTCGTAGTGGATCGCCTCTTCCATGAAGCGGAAGGAGTTCAGGTTCTTGATCTCGCAACGGGTGCCGAATTCCTTCTGGCCGACCGGACGCACCGAGACGTTGACGTCGCAGCGGAACGAGCCTTCCTGCATATTGCCGTCGCAGACGCCGAGCCACATCACCAGCGAGTGCAGCTGCTTGGCGTAGGCCACCGCCTCGGCGGCGCTGCGCATCTCCGGCTCGGATACGATCTCGAGCAGCGGCGTGCCGGCGCGATTGAGGTCGATGCCGCTCATGCCGGCGTAGTCCTCGTGCAGCGACTTGCCGGCGTCTTCCTCGAGGTGGGCGCGGGTCAGGTTGACGGTCTTGAATTCCTGCTTGCCGTCCTTCTCGTACCAGAAGCTGAGCGTGCCGCCCTGGACCACCGGGTCCTCGAACT
Source organism: Massilia terrae (assembly GCF_024753145.1). Lineage (GTDB taxonomy): Bacteria > Pseudomonadota > Gammaproteobacteria > Burkholderiales > Burkholderiaceae_D > Telluria > Telluria terrae. Next base: position 100,136 of record NZ_JANUGU010000010.1, read on the forward strand.
GGCTGATCTGGTAGCCCTTCGGCAGGTCGGGGTAGAAGTAGTTCTTGCGGGCGAATACCGAGACCGGCGCGATCCTGGCGCCGACCGCGAGGCCAAAGCGGATCGCGCGCTCGACCGCGCCGCGGTTCAGTACCGGCAGCACGCCCGGCAGCGCCAGGTCCACGGGGCTGGCCTGGGTGTTGGGTTCGGCGCCGAACTTGATCGAGCTGCCGCTGAAGATTTTGGAGTTGGTCGTGAGCTGCACGTGGTTCTCAAGACCGATGACGACTTCCCATTGCATGATTTTTTCTCTCTTCCGATTGTTCGGGCGCTGCCTGGACGCGTGGGCAGGAACACCTGCCCACCCTACGTCGTTCAGACGCCTTCGGGCGCGCGGGTGTGCCAGTCGGTCACCTGCTGGAACTGGTGCGCGATGTTCAGCAGCTTCGCTTCGCCGAAGTAGTTGCCGATGATTTGCAGGCCGACCGGGCGGCGGCCGTTCTTCGCGCCCTGGCCGAAACCGACCGGGATCGACATGCCGGGCAGGCCCGCCAGGCTGGTCGAGAGCGTGAAGATGTCGGCCAGGTAGTTGGCGACCGGGTCGTTGGCCTTGGAGCCGAGGTCCCAGGCCACGGTCGGGGCCACCGGGCCCATGATCACGTCGCACTGGTCGCGGAAGGCGGCCTGGAAGTCGTCCGCGATCAGGCGGCGGATCTTCTGGGCCTGCACGTAGTAGGCGTCGTAGTAGCCGTGGCACAGCACGTAGGTGCCGACCATGATGCGGCGCTGGACCTCGGGACCGAAGCCTGCGGCGCGGGTCTTCTGGTACATGTCGGCCAGGTCCTTGTAGCCGTCGGCGCGGAAGCCGTAGCGCACGCCGTCGAAGCGCGACAGGTTGGACGAGGCCTCGGCCGGCGCGATGATGTAGTAGGTCGGGATCGACAGGCTGGTGCGCGGCAGCGAGATGTCCACCAGCGTGGCGCCGAGCTTGACGAACTGCTCCAGCGCGGCGCGCACCGCGGCTTCGACGTCGGTTGCCAGGCCTTCGCCGAAATACTCCTTCGGCACGCCGATGCGCAGGCCGGCCAGCGGCTTGTTCAGGTCGCGCGCGAAGTCTTCGTCCAGGTTGCCCTGCTCGGGCGTGAGGCTGGTCGCGTCGCGCTGGTCGAAGCCGGCCATCTCGTTCAGCAGCAGCGCGCAGTCCTCGGCGGTCTGCGCCATCGGGCCGCCCTGGTCGAGCGAGGAGGCGAACGCGATCATGCCGAAGCGCGACACGCGGCCATAGGTGGGCTTGATGCCGGTGATGCCGCAGAACGCGGCCGGCTGGCGGATCGAGCCGCCGGTGTCGGTGCCGGTGGCGCCCGGCGCCAGGCGCGCAGCCACGGCGGCGGCCGAGCCGCCCGAGGAGCCGCCCGGCACGGCGCCAGTGTCCCACGGGTTGGTGACGGCGCCGAACGCGGAGTTCTCGTTGGCGCCGCCCATCGCGAATTCGTCGCAGTTCAGTTTGCCGAGGGTGACCATGCCGGCCGTACCAAGCTTGTCGACCACCGTGGCGTCGAAGGGGCTGACGTAGTTGCCCAGCATTCTGGACGCAGCGGTGGAGCGCCAGCCCTTGGTGACGAAGATGTCCTTGTGCGCGACCGGCACGCCGGTCAGCACGCCGCCGGCGCCGGCCGCGATGCGCTCGTCGGCGGCCCTGGCCTGCGCCAGCGACAGCTCGGCGTCCACGTGCAGGAAGGCGTTGTGCTTGCTGGCCGCGATGCGGTCGAGGTAGTGGCGGGTCAGTTCGACCGACGACACCTGCTTCGACTGCAGCAGGACGGACAGTTCCTTGATGGTTTTGTTATGCATGCTGCACACCTTCTTATTCGATCACTTTCGGCACCAGGTACAGGCCGTCCTGGGTCTTCGGCGCGGGCGCCTGGTAAGCGTCGCGGCGGTTCTCTTCGGTGACCACGTCTTCGCGCAGGCGCAGGGGCAGCTGCATGATCGCGGACAGCGGCTGGGCCAGCGGCTCGACGCCGGTGGTGTCGACCGCCTGCATCTGTTCGGCCAGGGCGAAGATGCCGTTCAACTCGCCGAGCAGGGTCGCGGCGTGGGCTTTGTCCAGCTCAAGCCGGGCCAGCTTGGCGATCCGGGTAACGTCTGTAAGTGTCAGGGACATGGCAGGGGCGCGGCGCCAGGCCGCGCGTCAAAAAGGGTTGAGCGAATGCCGAATCCGTTAATAAGCGGGCTACCGCCGATAAAACCTTGGTAACGCCGCCGAATTCTGCTGTCTGATCCTTGTGAATTCGAAGGTTTCTGACGAAATAATCGGCAAATTATAAGGTAGAATGGCGGGCTATTGCGTTGCTGGCGCTGAAAGGGCCTGGCCGCGGCCGCCGTTGGCCGGGACCCGGGCCGGCTCCGGCTTCCCACTCATTTATCGTTTCGCGCCTTGAGCGCGCATCAGGACACACATGTTTGGTTTTTTACGCAGCTACTTTTCGAATGACCTGGCGATTGACCTCGGTACGGCCAACACGCTGATCTACGTGCGCGGGCTGGGTATCGTGCTGGACGAACCGTCGGTCGTCGCGATCCGCCAGGAGGGCGGCCCGAACGGCAAGAAGACCATCCAGGCGGTGGGTAAAGAAGCAAAGCAGATGCTCGGCAAGGTGCCCGGCAATATCGAGGCGATCCGCCCGATGAAGGACGGCGTGATCGCCGACTTCACCGTCACCGAGCAGATGCTCAAGCAGTTCATCCGCATGGTGCACGACTCCAAATTCTTCCGTCCGTCGCCGCGCATCATCATCTGCGTGCCCTGCGGTTCGACCCAGGTCGAGCGCCGCGCGATCCGCGAATCGGCGCTGGGCGCCGGCGCCTCGCAGGTCTACCTGATCGAGGAGCCGATGGCGGCCGCGATCGGCGCCGGCCTGCCGGTGGCCGAGGCGACCGGCTCGATGGTGGTCGACATCGGGGGCGGCACCACCGAGGTGGGCATCATCTCGCTGGGCGGCATGGTCTACAAAGGTTCGGTGCGCGTCGGCGGCGACAAGTTCGACGAAGCCATCGTCAACTACATCCGCCGCAACTACGGCATGCTGATCGGCGAACAGACCGCCGAAGCCATCAAGAAGGCGATCGGCTCGGCGTTCCCGGGTTCGGAAGTCAAGGAAATGGAAGTCAAGGGCCGCAACCTGTCCGAGGGCATCCCGCGCTCCTTCACCATCTCGTCCAACGAGATCCTGGAAGCCCTGACCGACCCGCTCAACAACATCGTCTCGGCCGTCAAGAACGCGCTCGAACAGACCCCGCCGGAACTGGGCGCGGACATCGCCGAGAAGGGTATGATGCTCACCGGCGGCGGCGCGCTGCTGCGCGACCTCGACCGCCTGCTGATGGAAGAGACCGGCCTGCCGGTGCTGGTGGCCGAAGACCCGCTGACCTGCGTGGTGCGCGGCTCCGGCATGGCGCTCGAACGGATGGACAAGCTGGGATCGATCTTCTCCTACGAATAAGCGAGTCCTGCGCCTGAACGCGGGCAGCGCACGGCTCTTCACCTGGCCGCGCGACTGCCCGCGCTGACGTTGGGGACCCGGGCATTCAATCTTCTCGACACATGGAATACAGTCCTCCGCCACTGTTCAAGCAAGGCGCCCCGGCGCGGGTGAAAGTGACGGTGTTCGCCCTGATTTCGGTGGCGCTGCTGTTCATCGACTCGCGCCTGCACGCCCTCACCGCCGTGCGCCAGGTCGCCGCCACCGTGCTGTACCCGGCCCAGATGGCGGCCCTGATGCCGCGCGACGCGATCTCGGCGATGGGCGACTACTTCTCCTCGCTGTCGGCGCTGGAGAAGGAAGTCGCGGAGCTGAAGAGCCAGCAGGTGGCCGCCGCCCAGGCGCTGCAGCAGGCCCAGCTCCAGATGGCCGAGAACGCCCAGCTGCGCCGCCTGATGGACGCGCGCGAGCACCTGCCGGTGCATTCGATCATGAGTGAAATCCTGTACGACGCGCGCGACCCGTCGGTGCACAAGGTGGTGCTCGACCGCGGCACCCGTGCCGGCGTCACGCTCGGCTTGCCGGTGATCGACAATGCCGGCGTGGTCGGCCAGGTAACGCGGGTGTTCCCGCTGACGTCCGAAGTCACGCTCCTGACCGACAAGGAACAGGCGATCCCGGTGCAGGTGCTGCGCTCGGGCCTGCGCAGCGTGGCCTACGGCCGCGGCCACAACGGCCAGCTCGACCTGCGCTTCGTCGCGCCCAATGCCGACATCGTGGTGGGCGACGTGCTGGTCACGTCCGGCCTGGACGGGGTGTTCCCGGCCGGCCTGGCGGTGGCCAAGGTGACCCAGGTCGAAAGCGTCGGCCAGGGCGCCTTCGGGCGCGTGGTGGCGCAGCCGCTGGCCGGCATCGACAGCAACCGCCAGCTGCTGATCGTGATGTCGCAGCAGGCCAAGCCGCCGCGCCCGCCGGCCCAGGCTGCATCCACGACCCCGGCCAGCAAGAAGAACCTGCCGAAGATGGACCCGGTGCCGCCGCCGCCGCTGCCCGCTATGCCGCTGCCGGCGCAGCAGCCCGCGGGGACGCCGGCCGCCGCGCCCGCCGCCGGTTCCACGGCTCCGGCTCCGGCCAAGACCCAGGCGCCGCCGCAAGCGGCCGCCGCGCCCGCGGTCCAGGCGCCGGCCCCGCGTCCGGCGAGCGCCACACAACACAAGGAGGGCGCGTAATGGGAAGCGCCAGCCGTCCGCACTACATCCTGCTGCCGGTCAGCCCGCTGTTCATCGCGTTCAGCCTGACCTGTGCCTTCATGCTCAACCTGCTGCCCTGGGGGCAGTGGGTGGGGGCGCCCGATTTCGTCGCGCTGTGCCTGGTGTTCTGGGGCATCCAGCAGCCGCGCAAGGTCGGCATCGGCGTGGCCTTTTCGATGGGCCTGCTGATGGACGTGCATGACGCCACCTTGCTGGGCGAGCATGCGCTGTCGTACACCCTGCTGTCCTACCTGGCGATCATGATCCACCGCCGCGTGCTGTGGTTCCCGGTGGTGACGCAGGCGATGCACGTGTTCCCGCTGCTGGTGCTGGCGCAGGCGATCCAGGCGGTGGTGCGTTTCATGGCCATCGGCCGCGCGCCGCCCTGGCTGCACTTCATCGACAGCGCGGTGGCAGTGGCGCTGTGGCCGCTGATTAGCTGGCTGCTGCTGGCGCCGCAGCGGCGCGCGATCGACCGCGACCACACGCGCCCGATCTGAGCAAGTCCCGATGACCGAAATAAAAGACAACGACCGCGAGATCCACCTGTTCCGCATGCGCTTGACGGCGGTGGTGGTGTTCGTGTTCATCTGCTTTGGACTGCTGGTGGCCCGCTTCGTCTGGCTGCAGGTGGTCCAGCACAGCAAATACATGGCGCAGGCCGAGGACAACCGTATCGCGCTGCTGCCGATCGTGCCCAACCGCGGCCTGATCCTGGACCGCAACGGCGCGGTCCTGGCCCGCAACTACTCGGCCTACACGCTCGAGATCACGCCGTCCAAGCTGCAGTCGAACCTGGAGTCGGTGATCGACGAGCTGGCCAAGCTGGTGACGATCGAGGCCAAGGACCGCAAGCGCTTCAAGCGCCTGCTGGAGGAGTCGAAGAACTTCGCCAGCGTGCCGATCCGCACCCGCCTGACCGACGAGGAGGTGGCGCGCTTCACCGCGCAGCGCTTCCGCTTCCCGGGCGTGGAGGTGCAGGCGCGCCTGTTCCGCCAGTACCCGCTGGGCGAGGTCGCCTCGCACGTGATCGGCTACATCGGCCGCATCAACCAGAGCGAGGCCAACGACCTGGCCGGCGGCGACGACGCCGCCAACTACAACGGCACCGACTACATCGGCAAGGAAGGCCTGGAGAAGAGCTACGAGCGCCAGCTGCACGGCCAGACCGGCTACGAGGAAGTCGAGCGGTCGGCCGGCGGCCGCGCGATCCGCACCCTGTCGCGCACCGAGCCGACCCCCGGCGACAACCTGATCCTGTCGGTCGACATCGAGCTGCAGAAGGTGGCCGAGGAAGCCTTCGGCGATTTCCGCGGCGCGCTGGTGGCGATCGAACCGGGCACCGGCGACATCCTGGCCTATGTGTCGCGCCCCGGCTTCGACCCCAACCTGTTCGTCGACGGCATCGATGCCCAGAGCTGGAACGACCTCAATACCTCGCTCGACCGGCCGCTGATGAACCGCCCGCTGTCCGGCACCTATCCGCCCGGCTCGACCTTCAAGCCCTTCATGGCGCTGGCCGCGCTCGAAACCGGGGTGCGCAAGGCCGACTGGGGCATGCACGACCCGGGCTTCTTCATGCTGGGCGGGCACCGCTTCAACGACGACAAGCGCGAGGGCCACGGCTACATCGACATGTACCGCTCGATCGTGGTCTCGTGCGACAGCTACTACTACTCGCTCGGCAACCAGCTGGGCATCCAGGCGATCCACGACTTCATGGCGCCGTTCGGCTTCGGCCAGATCACCGGCATCGACCTGCTGCACGAGCAGAAGGGCGTGCTGCCGTCGCCGGACTGGAAGCGCGAGCGCTTCAAACGCAACCGCGCGGCCCAGAAGTGGGTGGGCGGCGACACCATCTCGATCAGCATCGGCAACGGCTTCAACAGCTACACCCCGCTGCAGATGGCGCACGCGGTGGCCACGCTGGCCAACGACGGCGTGGTGATGAAGCCGCACCTGGTCAAGATCGTGGAAGACCCGGTGACCCACAAGCGCACCCTGACGGTGCCGACGAACAGCGGCCGCATCCCGCTCAAGCAGGAGAACATCGACATCGTCAAGCGCGCCATGATCGGCGTGACCTCGGACGTCTCCGGCACCGCCTACACCATCTTCCGCAACGCGCCGTACACGGTGGGCGGCAAGACCGGCACCGCGCAGGTGGTCGGCCTGAAGGGCCAGAAGTACAACGCGGCGGCCACCCCGGAGCGCCTGCGCGACAACGCGCTGTTCATTGCCTTCGCCCCGGCCGACCACCCGCGCATCGCGCTGGCGCTGGTGGCCGAGAACGCGGGATGGGGCGCCGGCGTGGCGGCCCCGATCGCCAAGAAGGTGCTCGACTATTACCTGCTCGGCAAAAAGCCGGGCGACAAGGACAAGCCGGTGGCGCCGCCGCCGAATCCGGACGCCGAACCGCAGTCCGATCCGCAAACCGCGGCGCCTGTCAACCCGGCGAACAAGGAGTAAGCCATGGCGCACATCCCTGAACGGCGTTCGCTGAGCCGGCGCCTGAAACCCTACTTCTCGGTGTTCGACGGCCCGCTGGCCCTGATCCTGTTCCTGCTGCTGTCGGTGGGCCTGGTCACGCTGACTTCGGCCGGCCACGATTTTCCGGGCCGCGTCGAAGGCCAGATGCGCAATATCGTGATCGCTTTCGTGATCATGTGGATCGCCGCCAACGTGCCGCCGCAGACCCTGCTGCGGCTGGCGGTGCCGGTGTACACGGTCGGCGTCATGCTGCTGCTGGGCGTGGCGATCGGCGGCGTGGTCAAGAAGGGCGCGCGGCGCTGGCTGCATGTCGGCGTCGACATCCAGCCGTCCGAGATCATGAAGATCGCGATGCCGCTGATGCTGGCCTGGTACTTCCAGTTCAAGCAGGGCACGGTGCGCTGGCATTCCTTCATCGTGGCGGCGGTGCTGCTGGTGATCCCGGTGGGCCTGATCGCCAAGCAGCCCGACCTCGGCACGGCGCTCCTGGTGCTGGCGCCCGGCTTTTATGTGATCTTCCTGGCCGGCCTGTCGTGGAAGGCGCTGCTCGGGCTGGCGACTGCGGCCGCGGCCAGCCTGCCGGTGGTGTGGTCGATGATGCACGACTACCAGCGCGAGCGCGTGATGACGCTGATCGACCCGACTTCCGACCCGCTCGGCAAGGGCTTCCACATCATCCAGTCGACCATCGCGATCGGCTCCGGCGGCGTGACCGGCAAGGGCTATATGAAAGGCACCCAGGCCTACCTCGAATTCATCCCCGAGCGCACCACCGACTTCATCTTCTCGGTGTATTCGGAGGAGTTCGGCCTGGTCGGCAACCTGATCCTGCTGTTCCTGTACCTGCTGCTGATCGGACGCGGCCTGATGATCGCGGCGAACGCGCCGAACCTGTTCACGCGCCTCTTGGCCGGCTCGATCACGATGAGCTTCTTTACTTACGCATTCGTCAATATGGGCATGGTGAGCGGGATCCTGCCGGTGGTCGGCGTGCCGCTGCCCTTCATGAGTTACGGCGGGACCGCGCTTTTCACTTTGGGCCTCGCCTCTGGTATATTGATGAGCATTCAACGACACCGAAAACTGGTGCAGACCTGACTGAAAGAGGAGACGGATGACCGTTTCGAGAATTCTCCCAGCGGTCATCGTGCTCTCGGCGCTGATGGCAGGTTGCAGTTCCACCTCCACTGGCGAACATCATTCCCTGATTCCCCTGCCGTGGCATCACAAGACGACCGCGCGCGATCCCAAGATCGACCCCGCCCTGCCGGCGTTGCCGCCCGCCGGTTCGGGACGCGGCGGCTATTACCAGGACGATGGCCCCGGCGACAATCCGCCGCCCGGCTTGATGAACACGCCCGATGCGGTGGTCAAGTTCGAACCTTACCTGAAGGGCGGGGTGAACAAGGCCTACTCGGTGTTCGGCACGACCTACACGCCGCTGATCAATGACGAGCCGTTCAGCCAGCGCGGCATGGCGACCTGGTATGGCGTGAAGTTCAACGGCCAGCGCACGTCGTCGGGCGAGACCTACGATATGTACAAGATGACGGCGGCGCATCCGACGCTGCCGATTCCCTCGTACGCGCGGGTGACCAGCCTGGAGTCCGGCAAGTCGGTGGTGGTGCGCATCAACGACCGCGGGCCCTTCCATTCCGACCGCGTGATCGACCTGTCTTACACGGCCGCGCTCAAGCTCGGGCTGCTGGCCAAGGGCAGCCACCAGGTGCAGGTCGACCGCATGTTCCCGAACGACCAGACCCGCATCGCCACCGTGCGGCGCGAGGCCGCATCGGCGGCGCAGGCGGCGCCGGCGCCGGCCGACATCACGGCGCTGATGCTGGAGGAGCGCGCGGCCGGCGACGGCCCGCTGCCGGTGAAGTCCGAGGCGAAGAGCGGTTTCTATCTGCAGCTGGGCGCCTACAAAGTGGCGGGCAAGGCGCAGGAGATGGGTGCGAAGCTGGTCCAGGCCGGGTGCGCTGCGGATTCCCTGCAGGTGATCGCGGCTGGCGCCGTGAACCGCCTGTTGCGCGGGCCGTTCGAAAGCCGCGCGGCGGCGCGAAAGGCCGTGCGGGATATTCCGTCGAGCCTGGGATTGAAACCGATTGTCGTGCAGCGCTGATCAAGAGTCGGCGCAGCGTCAGATCCAGCAAAATGGGGTTTCCGCGGAAGCGGGAACCCCATTTTCGCATGCGCAGCCGTCAGCTCACTTGCAAGCCTTGACGTCCGCACTGTCGTAGCGGTCCGCGATCTCCACGATCTTGGCCTTGGTCGCGGCATCGATGCCGCGGAACTGGTAGACGGTGCGCGTGCCCATCGGCCCGCGCGGGGCGATGCGGGCGCTGTGCACGCCCTGCTTGTTCAGGGACGCCAGCATCGCCTGCGCCGAAGTCTCCGACTTGAACAGGCCCAGCGAGATCCCGTACTTGTACGGCGAGTCGCCATTGATGATGAAGAAGTTGGTGATGCCCAGGTCGCGCAGTTCCGCCGCCTTCTTGTCCGCCGCCTCCTTGCTGCCCTGGCTGGGGATGTAGACCAGGCGGCTGGTCACTTCCTGGTACTGGACCGTCGATTGGGTCTGCTTGTTGCCCAGGTCCAGGCGCGCCACGCGCGTTTCGAAACGATGCGCGTCCGATGCGGACAGGGGGCCGACTTCGGTGCACGCGACGGCTGCCGCTGGCGCTGGCGCCGGCGCGGGCGGCGCGGAAACCGCTGCCGCCGCCGATGCCGCTTCGGACGTCGCCGGCGCGCCCGCGCTCGCGGCCTGCGCGTCCTCGGCCGCCAGCATCTTCACGCGCTGCGGTTCGAGCTGGTTCCTGACGCGCGCGGGCTCGTGTTCCTCGCCGTTCGGTTTGCCGAGGTAGCCGCGGCCATACGCGAACAGCACGGCGTTCAGGCCGACCAGGATCCAGAAGAAGAATTTGAGCACGGTCCTAAGCCTCCATGTCGTTGGCGTCTTGCGCGGCGGCGTGCAGGCCGACCAGCACCATATTATCGACCAGGCGGTGCGGAATATTGAGGGCGCTCGCAACCCAGGGCGATGCGCCGCCCGACAGGATGCATTCGCCGGCCCGGTGCGCGGCCATGGCGCGCTCGATCGCGCCGGCCTGCGCCGACAGGCAGCCGGACACGATGGCGTCGTTGGTATTGTCGGCGAACAGCGGCGGCGCGGCGGCGCCGGGCGCGGCCTGTGGCAGCTGCGCGGTATTGCGCGCCAGCGAGGACGCCATCAGCGCCAGCCCGGGCAGGATCATGCCGCCGATGAAGGCGCCATCGCTGCCCACGGCGTCCACCGTGGTCGCGGTGCCGCACATGGCGACGACCACGGCCTGGCCCGGCGCCAGCGCATGCGCGCCGATGGCGGCGGCGAAGCGGTCGGCCCCGAGCTGCGCCGGATTGCGGTAGCCGTTGGCGACGCCAGCGCGCCGCGCTGTGGAGGCGAACCATTCGACCTCGCCCGGCGGCAGCAGCGCGGCCAGCCGCGCGCGCAGCTCCGCGCCGGCGACGTTGGCGACGATGCTGCGCTTGACGCCGTGCGGCCGCCACGCGTCCGCCAGCACGTCGAGATCGGCGTGCGCCACGGCGCCGTGCAGCAGCCAGTGGCCCAGCGCCGCATCGTGATCGGCGATCGCCCACTTGACGCGGGTGTTGCCGGCGTCGACCAGCAGCAGCTTCATTCCTTCACCCGCAGCGACACGTCGCCGGCAGCGATCGCGATGCGTCCCTCGGCGCCGTCGAGCAGCAGGCGGCCGGCGTCGTCGACCCCGGCGGCGACGCCCTCATGCAGCACGGCGCCGTTGTCGAGGATGCGCACCACTTCGCCCTGGTAGGCGTGCAGCAGGTTCCAGCGCGCGGCGAAGGCGGCGAAACCGGTATGTTCGAATTCGCGCAGCACGCCCGCCAGCCCGTCGAGCAGGGCGGCCATCAGCGCGTCGCGGTCCATGCGCGCCAGCCAGGGCACGGCGGCCACGCTGCGGCCGATGTCGCGCTCCATCTCGTCCGGCATCACCAGGTTCAGGCCGATGCCGATCACGGCCCAGATGCCGCGTTCGGCGGCGGTGGTTTCGACCAGGATGCCGGCCAGCTTGTCGCGGTCCTTGAGCACGTCGTTGGGCCATTTCAGGCGCACCTGCTGGCCGAGCCGGCCCAGGGTTTCGGCCACTGCCACGCCGAGCGCCAGCGGCAGCCCGGACAGGGCCTGCGGGCCGGCCTCGAACTTCCAGGCCAGCGAGAAGGTGAGCGAATTGCCGGCCGAGGACAGCCAGCTGCGGCCGGCGCGTCCCCGGCCCGCGGTCTGGTGTTCGGCGATCAGCAGCAGCGGCGCGGACAGGCTGGAAGCGCGCGCCAGCAGGTCGGCGCTGGTCGAGCCGGTCTCCGGGATCACCTCGACGTTCACGCCGCTGTTCGACAGGGCGGCAATCGATGCGGCGTTCATGGCGCCACCTTGCGCGGCTTCTGCGGCGCGCGCGAGAGCAGGGCGTCGTAGATGAAGTTGGGCAGGACGCGCAGCACGCGGGCGACGACGCCCATCTGCCACGGCAGGACGCGGAAACTGTCGCCGCGGGCGATGGCGGATACGGCCTTGTCGGCGAAGCGCTCGGCCGGCATCAGGAAAGGCATGGAAAAACGGTTATGGCGGGTCATGGGTGTATCGATGTAGCCGGGCGCGATGGTCACGACCCGGATACCGTAGGGTTTCATTTCCAGCCGCAGCGACTCGCAGTAGGAGCGCACGGCGGCTTTGGAGGCGCTGTAGGCGCCGTGGCCGCGCAGGCCGCGCACGCCGGCCACGCTGCTGATCCCGACCAGCCGGCGCGGTCCGCCCTGCGCCTTCATCGCGCCGATGAAGGGCGCGAAGGTGGCCACGGTGGCGCCGACGTTGGTCGCGAAGACGGATTCGAACACCGGCAGGTCTTCCGGGTGTTCGGTCAGGGTGCCGTGCGAGATGCCGGCGTTGGCGATCACGATGTCGCAGCCGCCGTGCGCCGCAATGAAGTCGCGCGCTGCTTCGGCTAATGCGGCGTGGTCGGTGACGTCGACCGCGTAGATGCGGTGGCATTCGGGATGGGGCAGGCTGGCGGCCAGCCCTTCGAGCAGTTCGCGCCGGCGCGCCAGCAGTCCCAGCGACGCACCCTGCTGCGCGTAGCGGCGGGCCAGGGCGGCGCCGATGCCGCTCGATGCGCCGGTGATGAACACGCGGTCCATGCTGCCGGCGGCCTGCGTCATCGCTTGTCCGCTTTCGCTTTCGAGACGAGGAAGTCCATCACCTGCAGGGCTTCCTGCTGCTGCTCGGTTTCGGTCACGTCCTTGTTCGAGCCGAGGTGGGCGTGGTAGGGCGAGGTCAGGTAGCGGCCGTCGATCGCGATCATCGGCCACTGGCTGATCCCGTACAGCTCCATCTTGCGGATGGCCTGGTCCATGCGGGCCTGCACGCCGAACGAGCGGTAGGTGTCGATGAAGCGCGCGCGCGGCAGTCCGGCGGCCGCGGCCCAGTCGAACACCTTCTCGTCGGTGTCGAGCGGCAGGCGCTGCTGGTGCATGGCGGCGAACACCTTGTCGTGGTACTGGTCCACCAGTCCCAGTGCGTCGAGGGTGTAGAACATGCGTTGCTGCGGCATCACGCTTTCGTCGCGCGCGATGTGCACGCGCTTGAACACGATGCTGGCGCCCTGTTTTTTCACCCAGGCCGCCAGCAGCGGCTCGAAGGCGTAGCAGTGCGGGCAGTAGTAGGCGAAGAACTCGGTCACTTCGATCTTCTTGCCGCTGTCGGTCGGCTGCGGCGGGTTCATGACCAGGTATTCGACGCCCGCTTTCGGACTCGCCGGCGAGGCCAGCAAGGGCGTCGACAGGCACAGCAGGGCGGCGGCACAGGCCAGGCGGCGGAGCGGGCGCATGGGACTCCTTATTTCTGGTTGCGGACGATCGCGACATCCACGCCGCTGTCGAGCAGCTTGGCGCGCGCCTTGTTCATGGCTTCAACCTGGTTGTAAGGGCCCATGCGCACGCGGTGCAGCACGCCCGAGTCGGCGGTGCGGTCGCTGATCGTGGCTTCGAAGCCGAGCAGCGCGAGCTTGGCCTTGGTGTTTTCGGCGTCGGCCAGTTCGCGGAAGGCGCCGGCCTGCAGGTAGTAGACGTAGCCGTCGCCGCCGGCGGCCGGCGCGGCCGCAGGAGCCGCGGCTGCTGCCGGCGATGCCGGCGCCGCTGCGGCCGGCGTGGCTGCCGTGGCCTGGGCCGGATGGGCCGGGGCCGTTGCCGCCGGCTCCTTCATGACGGCGATGGCGGCGCCCAGCGGATCCGCGTCGCCGCTGTTGGCGGCACGGGTGCTGGCGCGTTCGGCCAGCTCCTTGTTGGCTTCCTTCGCGGCGTCGCGGTTGCCGTACATCGGCTTGTTCGGATCGGTCGCCTGGCTCGGCTCAGGATCAGCCGGGCGGCCGGTCTTGACCGCCTTGTCGGTGAACGGCGAGGCGCCCTTGGTGATCGCCAGCGCCACCGCCACCGCGATGGCCAGGCCGACGATCAGGCCGATGATGATGCCAGTCAGGGTGCTGCCGCGCTGGCGGTTCGGGTTGGTGATCATTGACGCTGCCAGCCTCTCTTACATTTTGTTCGGCGCCGAGACGCCGATCAGGGCCAGGCCGTTGCGCAGCACCTGGCGGGTCGCGGTCGCCAGCGCGAGACGGGCCAGCTTGAGCGGCTCGTCGTCGTCCAGCAGCCACTTGTGGGCGAAGTAGTAGCTGTGCAGTTCGCCGGCCAGCTCGCGCAGGTAGAACGCGACCTGGTGCGGGCTCAGTTCGGCCTGGGCGCGCTGCAGCATCTCCGGATACGCGGCCAGCTTGGCCAGCAGGGCCAGTTCGTGCGGCTGGGTCAGCGGCGCCAGGTCGGCGTTGGCCAGCTTGGCCTCGTCGCCGCCCCAGTTGGCCAGCGCCGAGCAGATGCGCGCGTGGGCGTACTGCACGTAGTAGACCGGATTCTCGTCACTGGTCGCCAGCGCGACGTCGACGTCGAACACGAACTCGGTGTCGGCCTTGCGCGAGATGAGGAAGAAGCGCACCGCGTCGCGGCCGCGCGTGATGTCGCCGTTGCCCGACCATTCGATCAGGTCGCGCACCGTCACGTAGGAGCCGGCGCGCTTGGAGATCTTGACCTCCTCGCCGTTCTTCATGACGGTGACCATCTTGTGCAGCACGTAGTCGGGGTAGCCCTGCGGGATGCCGATGCCGACCGCCTGCAGGCCCGCGCGCACGCGCGCGATGGTGCCGTGGTGGTCGCTGCCCTGGATGTTGATGGCCTGGGTGAAGCCGCGCTTGAACTTCTCGATGTGGTAGGCCACGTCCGGCACGAAGTAGGTGTAGGTGCCGTCGGACTTGCGCATCACGCGGTCCTTGTCGTCGCCGTAGTCGGTGGTGCGCAGCCACAGCGCGCCTTCCTGCTCGTAGGTCTTGCCGGCCTTGATCAGTGCCTGCACCGCCGCTTCGACCTTGCCGTCGGTGTACAGCGAGGATTCGAGGTAGTAGTTGTCGAACTTGACGCCGAAGGCCTGCAGGTCGATGTCCTGCTCGTTGCGCAGGTAAGTGACCGCGAAACGGCGGATCGATTCGAGGTCGTCGGTGGAACCGCTGGCGGTGGCCGGCTGGCCGTCGCTGGCCGACACGGTTTTCCTGGCCATGAAGTCGTCGGCGATGTCCTGGATGTAGTCGCCGTTATAGGCCGACTCCGGCCATTCCATGTCGCCCGGGCGGAAGCCGCGCGCGCGCGCCTGCACCGAGTTGGCCAGCGTGAGGATCTGCACGCCGGCGTCGTTGTAATAGAACTCGCGGGTGACCTGGTGGCCCTGCGACTCGAACAGCGAGGACATGGCGTCGCCCAGCGCGGCCTGGCGGCCGTGGCCGACATGCAACGGGCCGGTCGGGTTGGCCGAGACGAATTCGATGATCACGTGCTTGCCGGCGCCGGCGGCGCTCTTGCCATAGTTGTCGCCCTGCGCCAGGATGGTGCTGGCCACGGCCTGCTTGGCGGCGGCGGCCACGCGCAGGTTGATGAAGCCGGGGCCTGCCACGTCGGCCGCTTCGACCAGGCCGTGCGCGCCCGGCTCGGCCAGCAGCGCGGCGACCAGGCGGGTGGCCAGTTCGCGCGGGTTGGTCTTGAGCGGCTTGGCGAGCTGCATCGCGATATTGCAGGCGATGTCGCCGTGGCTCGGATCGCGCGGACGCTCCAGCACAATGTTCGGAGAAAGGTCGCTGCCGGCGATGATCGGCGCAAGGGCGCTCTGGAACAGGGCAACGATCTGCTGTTTTTGTTGGGCGAGCATGGGTGTCGTCGATAAAGTGGTCGGCCGATTGCCGAAAAATAGCTTTCATTATACTGGTTTGGTGCACTGCCGAATACCGGCCACGGTCCGGCTGGCGCGACGGTTTAAGCCCCGCCAAAGCATGAGCCGGTACAATGGGCGTCTCTTTATGCACGCAGGATCACCATGACCGACAAGCGCCCGACGCTCACCCTCAAACCCAGGCCCCGGCCCGCGTCCGCCAAGCCGGCGCCGCGCCTGCGCCAGAGCTATGAGGTCAAGCCGGTGCGCCAGCTCGGCTTCCGGCCCGACCTGCCGGCCGATTCGCTGGCCTTCGCCCTGCTGGGCGCGGCCAGCTGCGTGGCGCGGCTGCGCGAGGGCGTGGCCCTGCCGCAAGCGCTGGCCGGCGTGTTCGCCGCCTTCGAGGCCACGGCGCAGGCGCGCGGCGCGATCCAGGACATCGCCTACCGCGCCATGCGCCAGCTCGGCCGCACCGATGCCCTGATCGGCCTGATGGCGTCCAAGGCGCCGGAGCCGCCGATGCTGGGCGGCCTGCTCAATTGTGCGCTGGCGCTGCTCGACAGCCCGGCGGGCGAGCCTGCACCGTACGAAGCCTTCACCGTGGTCGACCAGGCCGTGCGCGCGGCCGCCGCCCATCCGGATTTCGCGCATGCGAAGGCGATGGTGAACGCGGTGCTGCGCCGCTTCCAGCGCGAGCGCGACAGCCTGCTGGCCAGCGCCCTGAAGCAGGGGCCGGCGCAGTGGAATTACCCGCAGTGGTGGATCGACGCCACCCGCGACGCCTATCCGTCGGACTGGAAGTCCATCCTCACCGAGGGCAATGCCCACCCGCCGATGACCCTGCGCGTGAACCGCCGCAAAGCCGGCGTCGCTGACTACCTGGCCGCCCTGGAAAACGCAGGCATCGCCGCAGCGCAGGTCGGCCCGTCGGCGGTGCGCCTGAAACAGGCGGTCAACGTGGCCCAGGTACCGGGCTTCCACGACGGCGTGGTGTCGGTGCAGGATGCCGGCGCCCAGCTGGCCGCGCCGTTGCTCGACCTGCAGGACGGCATGCGCGTGCTGGACGCCTGCGCCGCCCCGGGCGGCAAGAGCGGCCACATTCTTGAACTGGCCGACGTCGACCTGACCGCCATCGATTCGGATCCGGAACGCCTCAAGCGCGTGGCCGACAACCTGGGCCGCCTGGGCCTGTCCGCGAAGCTGGCGGCGGCCGGCGCCCAGGACCAAGGCTGGTGGGACGGCCAGCCCTTCGACCGCATCCTGGCCGACGTGCCATGCACCGCGTCCGGCATCGTGCGCCGCCACCCGGACATCCGCTGGCTGCGCCGCAAGTCCGACACGCACCAGCTTGCAACACTTTCGGCCGAAATCCTCGACAATCTGTGGCAGATGCTTCGACCGGATGGTAAATTGCTGTTTGTGACATGTTCGCTCTGGCCCCAGGAATCGGAGGCGCAGGCGGCTGCGTTTGCGGTCCGCCACGGCGCGATCCGGCTGGATGCGCCGGGCCAGCTCCTCCCGACCAGCGCCGCCGGACAGGATCATGACGGTTTGTTTTACGCCCTGTTCCAAAAAAGGGCGTAGCCGGTCCCCGACAACAAGCATGGATTTGAAGGCTCTGGCCCACTCGTGATCTTACGTTTATTCCGCCTCATCGCCTGCCAGCTGCTGCTGGCGTTCGCGTGCGCGCAGGCGCAGGCGTCCGACGGGATCGAGATCACCCGCAACATCATCGAAGCATCCGAGGACGGCTACCGCCTCAATGCCAATTTCGAGTTCCAGCTGCCGCACGGGCTGGAGCAGGCCTTGCAGATGTCGGTGCCGCTGTACTTCACCACCGAGATCGATGTCACCCGCCCGCGCTGGTGGTGGACCGACGAGCGTGCGGTGTCGCAGCGCCAGACCGTGCGCATCGACTACGACGTGCTGACCCGCCAGTACCACGTGCGCGTGATGGGCAGCCTGCAGCAGAATTTCACGACGCTGGACGAAGCGTTGTCGATGATCCGGCGCCCCAGCCGCTGGCTGTTCGCGCCCAAGGGGACGCTCGAACCGGGCAAGACCTACAACGTCACGCTGCGCATGTTCCTCGACCGCGACTTCCTGCAAAAGCCGCTGCAGGTGAATGCCTTCAACAACGCGGACTGGCGCCTCACCTCCAACAAAAAAAACTTCACCTACAAGGCGGAGTAGAGCGTGAACCCGGCTTTACGCTATGCACTGGTGGTGGGGGGCGCGGTCGTCTCGATCCTGCTGTTCCTGCTCGCGTCGGCGTCGGACAACTCCGGCTTCTTCGACCGTAATTACACCTGGCTGTTCGGGCTGAACGCGGCGATCGCGATCGGCCTGCTGCTGCTGGTGATCGTCGCGCTGGGACGGCTGGTGCACCGCTACCGCGCCGGCAAGTTCGGCTCCAGGCTGATGGCGCGCCTGGTGCTGCTGTTCGCCGGGATCGGCATCCTGCCCGGACTGGTGATCTTCATGGTGTCGGTGCGCTTCGTGTCGCACTCGATCGACTCCTGGTTCGACGTCAAGATCGAGGCCGCCCTCGATTCCGGCATGAACCTGGGCCACGCCGCGCTGGATGAGGCGCTGGCCGAGCTGTCCGCCAATGCCCAGAGCACGGCGGCGGCGCTGGCCGGCCAAAACGATTACAACGCCCGCCCGGTGCTCATGCGCCTGGTCGGCGACACCTCCGGCATGCAGAGCGCGATGCTGCTCACGGTGGACGGCAAGCCGGTGGCGACCTTCAGCAGCTCGCGCGGCGCCGACCTGACGCCCGACCTGCCGACGCCGCAGATCCTGCGCGAAGCGGGGCTGCCGACCGGCTATGCGCGCGCCGAGGGCGGCATCGAGCGCGATTTCCGCGACTCCGCGCAGGACCGCCTGACCGGGCTGGATGCGGCCATGGGCCTGCGCTTGCGGGTCGTGATCTCGGTGCCGGAACCGCCCGGCGCGGCGCCGCGCTACCTGCAGTTGCTGCAGTCGGTGCCGATCAATCTCGCCACCAACGCCGAGGTCCTGACCACCGCGTACAAGGAATACAATGCGCGCCTGTTCGACCGCACCGGCCTGCACAAGATGTACCTGGAGACGCTGACGCTGACCCTGCTGCTGGCGATCTTCGGCGCCATCGCCAGCGCCTTCCTGATCTCGGAGAACCTGGCGCAGCCGCTGCTGGTGCTGGCCGAGGGCACGCGCGCGGTGGCCGAAGGCGACCTGTCGCCGCGCCCGATCGTCGAGACCCGCGACGAGCTGGGCACGCTGACGCAGTCCTTCAACGCCATGACCGGCCAGCTGTTCGAGGCCCGCTCCGCGGTCGAGCGCAACCGCGCCGCGCTGCAGTCGGCCAAGGCCCACCTGGAATCGGTGCTGGCGAATATGTCGGCCGGCGTGATCGTGCTGGATGGCGAGGGCACGGTGGTGAACTCGAACGACGCCGCGCACCGCATCCTGCAGGTCGAGGTGGGCGCGCTGGCCAACCGCCGGCTCGACCAGATCGACGGGCTGGAGACCTTCGCCAGCTGCATCACGCGCGCCTTCTCGGCGCAGAGCGCGCAGTCGGCCGCCAACAGCGCGCGCCACCGCTCGCACTGGCAGCAGCAGATCGAGATCCCGCGCCGCGCCGGCTCCGGCGACGACCATGACATCACCCTGCTGGCGCGCGGCTCGCGTTTGCCGGTGGGGGCGGGCAGCGGCTTCATCGTCGTGTTCGACGATATCTCGGACGTGATCTCGGCGCAGCGCTCGGTGGCCTGGGGCGAGGTGGCGCGCCGGCTGGCGCACGAGATCAAGAACCCCTTGACCCCGATCCAGCTGGCGGCCGAGCGCATGCAAATGAAGCTGGCCCCGCACCTGCCGCCGAAGGAATCGGAATTGCTGGACAAGGGCGCCACCACCATCGTCAACCAGGTGGCCGCGATGAAGCGCATGGTGGACGACTTCCGCGACTACGCCAAGGCGCCGCCGGCGGTGCTGGAGCCGCTCGACCTGAACGCGCTGATCGAGGAGATCCTGCGCCTGTACCAGGCCGGCGACGAGTCGGACGTGATCCATGCCGCGCTGGCGCCGGGGCTGCCGCGCGTGATGGGCGACGCCACCCAGCTGCGCCAGGTGATCCACAACCTGCTGCAGAACGCGCAGGACGCGCTGGCCGACCATCCCGGCGCGCTGCAGCCGCGCATCGACCTGACCACCGAGGCCATCCGCTACGAGGGCGCGGACGGCAGGGCCGGCACCGCGGTGCGGCTGGCGATCATCGACAACGGCCCCGGCTTCGCGCCCAAGATCCTGTCGCGCGCGTTCGAGCCCTATGTGACCTCGAAGGCGCGCGGCACCGGCCTGGGCCTGCCGATGGTCAAGAAGATCATTGACGAACACGGCGGCCGCATCGACATCGGCAACCGCGCCGATGGAAGCGGCGCGTCGGTATTCATTTTGCTGTTAAAGTTAGCGCCTGAGGCGAACTTGGCCGCAGCGTAAATCGCGCATAAAATCATGCCTGTTGATGGGTGAGATCGAAAAGGCACACACATGGCGAACATACTCGTAGTAGACGATGAAATGGGTATCCGCGAGCTGCTCTCGGAAATCCTGGGGGACGAAGGCCATGCAATCACGCTGGCCGAAAACGCACAGCAGGCGCGTGAGGCGCGTGCCCATGGCGCGCCCGATCTCGTTCTGCTCGACATCTGGATGCCCGATACCGACGGCGTCACCTTGCTCAAGGAATGGCAGCGCGACGGCTTGTTGACGATGCCGGTCATCATGATGTCCGGCCACGCGACCATCGACACCGCGGTGGAAGCGACCCGTATCGGCGCGCTCAATTTCCTGGAAAAACCGATCGCACTGCAAAAGTTGCTCAAAGCCGTGCAGCAGGGCCTGACCCGCGCACAGGAAGTGGCGCGCGCCCCGGCCATCCAGCCGCGTCCGATCGCAGCGCCGGCGCTGGAAGAAACGGCCGCGATCGCCAGCCCGATGTATTCGCCGCAGCCGCCGCAGCCGCCGATGAATGGCCGCATGATCGGCGCGGCGATGGCCAGCGATGCCCACGGCCACGGCTACACCTTGTCCTTCGACTTGCCGCTGCGCGAGGCGCGCGACGCCTTCGAGCGCATGTACTTCGAGCACCATCTCGGGCGCGAGGGCGGGAGCATGACGCGGGTTGCCGAAAAGACCGGTCTCGAACGCACCCACCTGTACCGCAAGCTCAAGCAACTGGGCGTCGAGCCCGGCAAGGCTGCCAAGAAGGGGGGCTGATGGCCGCGCCGCGCGTGGCCACCACCCTGGTCACCGGCGCATCCCCTGGCGCGCGCGAGCAGGCGATCGCCCAACTTTTGCACCAAAATGGTGCGTTTTCTGCCGTCATCCTGGAAGGCTTGCCGGATGGCCGGCCATTGCTGGAACCCTCTCCCTCACTCTTGATTGAGCGCATTTCCCCCGGTTGCCTGTGCTGCACCGGGAATCTCGTTTTGCGTGTAACATTAAATCGACTCCTGCGGCGTGCGCCCGAGCGTTTGTACATTGGCGTGGCCGACGCGGGGCACCTGAGTCAGTTGCGATCGTGGCTCGCAGCCGCGCCATACGATCAGCTGTTGGAGCTGGCGCCGATTGTCCACACTTGAAATCGGTTGTGCTTAGCCCCACTTCTTCACTGAAGTGAAACGCCAGCCGCCTGCCGCCACGCGGCTGGTGCAACAAACTGATCGAGAGGAGCCATCATGAACATGATCTACAACAGCGAGCAGTACAGCGTGGTCGAATTTGGCGCCGATCGTAACCTTGAAGCCCTGCGTTTCGGCGGTTACGAGATCGTGGACAAAGCCGGCCGGCGCGAGGCTTTCATTGGCGGCAAGCTCGCGCAAACTTTCCGTCGCGACGTCAACAACCTGATCGCGAGCGAACCGACCATGGAGGAAATCGACGACTTCCTCGGCTCGTACGACACCCTCATGAGCCAGCCGGTGGTGCTGCACTAGCCCACCTTCGCCGGGCCGCGCCGTTGGGCGGCCCGTGCCGCGCTCGCCTGTAGCGTGGTAAGCTGGCGGCATGTGCCAGCTGCTCGGAATGAACTGCAACGTCCCTACGGACATCGTCTTCAGCTTTACCGGCTTCGCCCACCGGGGCGGGCGCACCGACACGCATCATGATGGCTGGGGCATCGCCTTCTTCGAAGGCAAGGGCGTGCGCCATTTCGTCGACCACCAGGCCGCCATCGCCTCCCCGATTGCCGAACTGATCAAGCAGTACCCGATCAAGTCCACCAACGTCATCGCCCACATCCGCAAGGCCACCCAGGGCCAGGTCGCGCTGGAAAATTGCCATCCCTTCGTACGCGAGCTGTGGGGCCGCTACTGGGTGTTCGCCCACAACGGCGACCTGAAAGATTTTTTTCCGCAGCTTAAAGGAACGTTCACGCCGGTGGGGAATACCGACAGCGAGCGCGCATTCTGCTTCCTGATGCAGGAACTGCGGGCCCGCTTTCCGGACACGCAACCCGACCTGGCCGTGCTGCGCGCCTCGGTCGCCGAGCTGGTGGGCCAGATCGCGGCCCACGGCACCTTCAACATGATGCTGTCCGACGGCACCGCCCTGTTCGCCCACTGTTCGACCAAGCTGTGCTACATCGTGCGCCAGCATCCCTTCACCGCCGCCCACCTGTCGGACGAAGACCTGTCGGTCGACTTTGCCACCGTCACCACGCCGCGCGACCGGGTCGCCATCATCGTCACCGAGCCGCTCACCGTGAACGAGAAATGGACCGAGTTCGCGCTCGGCGAACTGCTGGTCTTCGTCGACGGCATGCCGCTGCCGGGTCATGCAATCGCATGACAATCGTCACTTGTTCCGCAATCCGATAAAGCCCACACTCTCGCCATTGCAACTCTTCCAACATCCAAGGAGAGACGATGGCATCAACGCTTCTACAGGCTTCGAACCTGTGTAAATCCTTCGGCGCGCGGCGCGCGGTCGACGGCGTCTCGCTGCGCGTGCTGGCCGGCCAGACCGTCGGCCTGCTCGGCCCCAACGGCGCCGGCAAGTCGACCACGGTCGGCATGCTGTGCGGCCTGGTGCGGCCCGACGCCGGCGAGGTCATGCTCGATGGCGAAGCCGTCACCCCGGACGCGATGCGGGCCAAGCGCAAGATCGGCCTGGTGCCGCAGGACCTGGCGCTGTACGAAGACCTGTCCGCGCACGAGAACCTGCGGCTGTTCGGCGCGCTGTACGACCTGAAGGGCGGGGCGCTGGCCGCGCGTGTGCAGGAGGTGCTGGCGCTGGTGAACCTGGCTGACCGCGCCAGAGAAAAGGTGTCCACCTTTTCGGGCGGAATGAAGCGGCGCCTGAACATCGCCGCCGCCATGCTGCACGATCCCGCGCTGCTGATCCTGGACGAGCCCACGGTGGGCGTCGACCCGCAAAGCCGCAACGCGATCTTCGAGACCCTGGAACAGCTCAAGCGCGAGGGCCGCTCGCTGATCTACACCAGCCACTACATGGAAGAAGTCGAGCGCCTGGCCGACCACATCGTCATCGTCGACCACGGCAAGGTGATCGCCGACGAGAGCCCGGCCGGGCTGCACCAGCTGCTGCCGGCGCAGGCCGCGCTGCGCTTCGAACTGGCCACCCCGCTGCAGCCGCTGCACCTGGAGCTGCTGCGCGCCGAAGCCGGTGTCGCCTCGGTGGCGGCCGGGGACGGCAATCGCTACGAGATCGGTCTCACCGACAGCGGCGCCGCCGTCGCGCTGCTGGCCTGGCTGGAACAGAACGGCTACCGGCTGGTGCACTTCGCGACCGCGCGCGCCAGCCTCGAAGACATCTTCCTCAACCTCACCGGGCGCTCGCTGCGCGACTGACATGACCGCTCTGATTGCACTGGTCCGCAAGGACCTCATCCTGTTCCTGTCCGACCGCCGCCGCCTGCTGATCAGCCTCGTGATGCCGGTGGTGATCGGCGCCTTCTTCGGCTACCTGATGGGCGGCAGCGCGTCCAAAGGCACGATCGACGTCGCCCTGGTCCAGCAGGACACCGGCGAGATCGGCGCCAAGATCGAGAAGGGCCTGCGCGCCGACGCCACCCTGCACCTGACCGCGATGTCGCTGGCCGAGGCGCAGCTCGCCGTCACCAAGGGCAAGCAGTCGGCCGCGATCGTGATCCCGGCCGGCTTCGGCGACGCCGCCGGCGAAGCCCTGTTCGGCGTGCGCGAGAAGCCGCAGATCCGCCTGCTGTACGACCCCTCGCAGACGGCGGTGCTGGCGATGGTGAAGGGCATGCTGACCCAGCAGGTGATGCAGGTGGTGAGCAGCGAGATGTTCAGCGGCCGGCGCGGCGCCGAGCTGGCCGACCGTGGCTTGCGTGAACTCGACAAGCAGGACGGCGAGCAGGCGCAGGTGCTGCGTGAGCTGCTGGGCAGCGTGAAGAAGTACCAGGTCGCGCAGCAGGACAGCGCGAAGGCGCAGCCGGCCGGCCTGTCGATGCCCTTCACCACCAGCGACGAGCAGATGAAGTCCGGTCCGGCGGCGGTGGGCTACAACGGCTACGCGCACTCGTTCGCCGGCATGGCGGTGCAGTTCATCCTGTTCATGGGGATCGACATGGGCATCGGCGTGCTGCTGGCCAAGCGCGACGGCGTGTGGAACCGGGTGCTGGCCGCGCCGGTGTCGCTGACCACGGTGCTGCTGGCGCGGGCCGTGTCGACCGCGGTGATCGCCTTCGGCCTGCTGTGCGCGGTGTTCGTGATCGCGGTGGCCGGCTTCGGCGTACACATCGCGAGCGTGGCCGGCTTCCTGTGCGTGGCGCTGGGCTTTGCCGCGATGACGGCCGGCTTCGGGCTACTGATCGCCGCGTTCGGCAAGACCCCGGAAGCGGCGCGCGGCATCGCGATGATCGCCACGCTGCTGATGGTGATGGCGGGTGGCGCGTGGATGCCGTCCTTCCTGTTCCCGCCGTGGATGCAGAAGGTGTCGCTGTCGATGCCGACGCGCTGGGCGGTGGACGGGCTGGATGGCGTGACCTGGCGCGGGTTCGGGATGGAGGTGGCGGGGCCGGCGATGGCGGTGCTGTTTGGTTTTGCTCTTGTGTTTGCGGCGCTGGCGGTGTTCAAGTTTCGGCGCGACGCCGAGTAAACTTCAAAGTCAAATGGGGTTCCCGCGTGCGCGGGAACCCCATTTTGCATGAGCAGCCAATACCCTCAGCCGATCCGCGTCCGTGTCCCGAACTTCGCCAGCTCCGGATGCGCCTGCACCTCCCACGCCAGCAGGATGATCGACACGATCCCCACCGCGATCTCGTTGGCGTCGAACGAGGTATCCGGAATATCGTTGACCACCCACGGGCAAACGATCAGCCAGATATTGAGCAGCACATTGATCCCCACCGCCCACGAGAACGTGCCGGCCAGGGAGACCGCCGCCAGGATGACCATCAGCGCGCCCGAGCAGTAGGCGTTGATGGCCCCGCCCGCACCATACGGATAAGCGAACGCGAAGGGCGAGATGATGATCCAGATCCCCAGGATCAGCACGAGCTGGTCCTGCCATCGCTTCGGTGATGTGCCTGTTGCCATGATGTCCTCCCCATTTGATCCAAGCCTGTTTCAGCTTAGGCAAAGGGGAGGGCGTCAAGTTCGCTGAGCGGTGGCGGTTTTTTCGCTCAGGCGGCCCGATGTCAGGACAGGTTCGGCGCCAGGTGGCGCTCCAGCTCTTCCTTGTCCATGCCGCGCCGCGCAGCCATGTCTTCCAGCTGGTCCTGCCCGATCTTGCCGACCACGAAGTAGGTCGACGCCGGGTGCGAGAAGTAGAAACCGGACACCGAGGCTGCCGGATACATCGCGAACGCATCGGTCAGCACCATGCCGATCTCGCCCGCCTGCAGCGTGTCGAACAGGTCGGCCTTGACCGTGTGCTCGGGGCAGGCCGGATAGCCCGGGGCCGGGCGGATGCCGCTGTACTGCTCGGCGATCAGCTCGGCGTTGGACATCTTCTCGCTGGCCGCATAACCCCACAGGTCAGTGCGCACGCGCTCGTGCAGGTATTCGGCGAAAGCCTCGGCCAGGCGGTCGGCCAGGGCCTTGACCATGATCGCCGAGTAGTCGTCGTTGGCCTTCAGGAAGCGCTGCTCGTGCTTCTCCACGCCCAGGCCGGCCGTCACCGCGAACATGCCGATGTAGTCGGCGATGCCGGAGTCCTTCGGCGCGATGAAATCGGCCAGGCAGCGGTTCGGCCTCTGCTCGCCGTCCACCACCGGCTTCACGCCCTGCTGGCGCAGGCCGTACCAGGTGAAGGCGGCTTCCTTGCGCGCTTCGTCGCGGTAGATCTCGATGTCGTCGTCGCCCACGGTATTCGCCGGCAGCAGCGCGATCGCGCCGTTGGCGGTGAGCCAGCGGCCGTCGATGATCTGCCTGAGCATGTCCTGGCCTTCCTCGAACACCTTGGACGCGGCCTCGCCCACCACCGGGTCCTGCAGGATCGCGGGGTAGGGACCGGCCAGGTCCCAGGTCTGGAAGAAAGGACCCCAGTCGATGTAGCGCGCGATGGTCGCCAGGTCGACGTTCCTGAATTCGCGGCGGCCGATGAACTTCGGCTTGGCCGGCGCGTACGACAGCTTCGCCTTGTTGGCGCGCGCCTGCTCCAGCGTCACCATCGGCAGCGCCTTCTTGTTGGCGTGCTGCAGGCGAATGCGCTCGTAGTCGGCCGTGATCTCGGCCAGGTAGGCGTCGCGGCCTTCCGGCGACATCAGCGACTGCGCCACCGACACCGAGCGCGATGCGTCCGGCACGTAGATCACCGGGCCTTCGTAGTGCGGCGCGATCTTCACGGCGGTGTGCGCGCGGCTGGTGGTGGCGCCGCCGATCAGCAGCGGGATCTTGCGGTCGCGGAAGTACGGGTCGCGCTGCATCTCGCGGGCGACGTGGGCCATCTCTTCGAGCGAGGGCGTGATCAGGCCGGACAGGCCGACGATGTCGGCGTTCTCGATCCTGGCGCGCGCCAGGATCTCGGACGCGGGCACCATCACGCCCATGTTCACGACCTCGAAGTTATTACATTGCAGGACCACCGACACGATGTTCTTGCCGATGTCGTGCACGTCGCCCTTGACGGTGGCGACCACGATCTTGCCCTTCGGCTTGGCGACGATGCCGGTCAGGCGCTCCTGCTCCGCCTTTTCCTCTTCGATGAAGGGGATCAGGTGGGCCACGGCCTGCTTCATCACGCGCGCCGACTTGACCACCTGCGGCAGGAACATCTTCCCTTGCCCGAACAGGTCGCCGACGATGTTCATGCCGTCCATCAGCGGGCCTTCGATCACCTGGATCGGGCGGCCGCCGGCGGCCGCGATCTGCTGGCGCGCTTCCTCGGTGTCCTCGACGATCCATTGGGTGATGCCGCTCACCAGCGCGTGCGCGAGGCGCTTGTTGACCGGCGCGTTGCGCCACTCCAGGTTCTGTTCCTGCTTGCCGCCGCCGGCTTTCAGCGTGCCGGCGAATTCGATCATGCGCTCGGTCGCATCCGGGCGGCGGTTCAGCACCACGTCCTCGACGTGCTCGCGCAGTTCCGGCGCCAGCTCGTCGTACACGCCGACCATGCCGGCGT
The DNA here is from genome assembly GCF_024753145.1 of Massilia terrae. GTDB lineage: Bacteria > Pseudomonadota > Gammaproteobacteria > Burkholderiales > Burkholderiaceae_D > Telluria > Telluria terrae. The sequence goes on from NZ_JANUGU010000010.1 coordinate 127,237, forward strand.
TGACGATCCCCATGGTCATGCCGGCCTTGATCGCGTGGTACAGGAACACGGTGTGGATCGCCTCGCGCGCCGGGTCGTTGCCGCGGAAGCTGAACGAGACGTTGGACACGCCGCCCGACACCTTCGCATGCGGCAGGTTCTCGCGGATCCAGCGGGTGGCGTTGATGAAGTCCACCGCGTAGTTGTTGTGCTCCTCGATGCCGGTCGCGATCGCGAAGATGTTGGGGTCGAAGATGATGTCCTCGGGCGGGAAGCCGACCTGCTCGACCAGCACCTTGTAGGCGCGTGCGCAGATCTCGGTCTTGCGCTCGAAGGTGTCGGCCTGGCCCTGTTCGTCGAAAGCCATGACGATCACGGCCGCGCCGTAGTGGAGGCACAGGCGCGCCTGGCGGATGAACTCTTCCTCGCCTTCCTTCATCGAGATCGAGTTGACGATGGCCTTGCCCTGCACGCATTTGAGGCCGGCCTCGATCACGGTCCACTTGGACGAGTCGATCATGATCGGCACGCGCGAGATGTCCGGCTCGGACGCGATCAGGTTCAGGAAGCGGGTCATGGCGGCGACCGAATCGAGCATCGCCTCGTCCATATTGATGTCGATGACCTGGGCGCCGTTCTCGACCTGCTGGCGCGCCACCGACAGCGCCTCGTCGAACTGCTCGTTCAGGATCATGCGCGCGAAGGCCTTGGAGCCGGTCACGTTGGTGCGCTCGCCGACGTTCACGAACAGCGAGCTGTCGTCGACGGTGAACGGCTCCAGGCCCGACAGGCGCATCGCGACCGGCACCTCCGGCACGCGGCGCGGCGGCGTGTTGGCCAGGATGCCGGCGATGGCGCCGATGTGTTCCGGCGTGGTGCCGCAGCAGCCGCCGGCGATGTTGACGAAGCCGGCGTCGGCGAATTCGCGCAGCAGGGCCGAGGTGTCGGCCGGCAGCTCGTCGAAGCCGGTGTCGCTCATCGGGTTGGGGAGGCCGGCGTTCGGGTAGATGCAGACGAAGGTGTCGGCGATCTGCGCCAGCTCCTCGGCATAGGGCCGCATCAGGGCCGCGCCCAGCGCGCAGTTCAGGCCGATGGTCAGCGGCTTCGCATGGCGCACCGAGTTCCAGAAGGCGGGCACGGTCTGGCCCGACAGGATGCGGCCGGAAGCGTCGGTGACGGTCCCGGAGATCATCAGCGGCAGGCGCGGCGTGCCGGGATGCGCGTCGAAATACTGGTCGATCGCGAACAGCGCGGCCTTGCAGTTGAGGGTGTCGAAGATGGTCTCGACCAGCAGCAGGTCGGCGCCGCCGTCGACCAGGCCGCGCACCTGCTCGTGGTAGGACGCGACCAGCTCGTCGAAGGTGACGTTGCGCGCGGCCGGGTCGTTCACGTCCGGCGAAATCGACGCCGTCTTCGGGGTCGGGCCCAAGGCGCCGGCCACGTAGCGCGGCTGCTCCGGCGTACTGTATTTGGCGGTGGCCTGCTTCGCCAGCTTGGCCGCCTCGACGTTCATCTCATAGGCCAGGTGCGCCATGTGATAGTCGTCCTGGGCGATCGCGGTGGCGCCGAAGGTGTTGGTCTCGATGATGTCGGCGCCGGCGGCCAGGTAGCGCTCGTGGATCTCGCGGATCACCTGCGGCTGGGTCAGCGTCAGCAGCTCGTTGTTGCCCTTGACGAAGAGTTCGCGCTTGCCCGCGCCTTCCGGCGCCTGGAAGGTGGCGAAGCGCTCGCCCCGGTAAGCGGCCTCGTCCAGCTTGTACTGCTGGATGATGGTGCCCATGGCGCCGTCCAGGATCATGATGCGGCGCGCAAGGATATCGCGCAGCTGGGCTTCGATCGGGGACGGGACGGCGGTGCGGGCGTTCATCGGTCTGCTTTCAAAGGGCGCGGCGGATCGCCGCACAGGATGGGGTGGGTCTGAAATTATACGTGATCGCGGCGGTTTGTCTTTTTGCCGGCCTTTTCCACCCCTTGGGCAGGTTTCGCGAACTGAACAAGCATTCCCATGCGTACAAATGTATCATTATGTATGCACGCGCCGAACTGTTACAGTGCGATACAATTCCGGCCCCGCCAGCAATCTTCAAGTTACATGCCGGGACGAAAATCGTGCTGTGCCACCGGTTGCGTGGCGGAAGTGTTAAATAACTTGCAAAGGCCGAGCGCCCGCGCCGAGATGGGAACAGCAATGAACAAAGAATTTGAGCCGGATTGGGACCAACCGGCAGTCCGCAACCATGACGTGTCCACCGCCCCCAAGCATCACCCGAACGGCGGCGTGAAACAGATCGTCACCATCCGCCTGGACGTCGACATGCTCGAATGGTTCAAGTCGGCAGGTCCGGGCTACCAGACCCGCATCAACCAGGTGCTGCGCGCCCATATGGATGAGCAACGCGCCGCGGCGCAACAGCAGCAACAGCAGTAAGCCAGACGGCGGCAGGGGCGGGCGGCTCCGCTGCCCAGGCAACAAATCCCCTGCCTAGTCGAACGCGAGCTTCTCGAGCGGGAATCCCTTGAGGAATTCCGCTGCGGGCAGTCGCTTGCCGCCCGGCTTTTGCAGCTCGGTCAGGCGCAGTGCGCCCTGGCCGCACGCCACCACGATGCCCTGGCGCGCATCCGCGGCCAGCACCTGGCCGGCGGCGCCACTGCCATCGATTGCTTCGGCTTTCCAGATCTTGATCGCCACGCCGTTCACCTGCGCCTGCGCGCCGGGGAAGGGGTTGAAGGCGCGTACCTTGCGGGCCAGCCCGGCTGCCGGCAGGTGCAGGTCGAGCTTCGCTTCGTCCTTGCTGATCTTGGCGGCGTAGGTCACGCCCTGTTCCGGCTGCGGCGCCGGCTTCAATCCGGCGTAGCGGCGCAGGGACTCGACGATCATGCGCGCGCCGAGCGCGGCCAGCTTGTCGTGCAGGCTGCCGGTGGTGTCGGCATCGTCGATAGCAATTGCCTCCATCGCCAGCATCGGGCCGGTGTCCAGCCCTTCCTCCATCTGCATGATGGTGACGCCCGTCTCGCGGTCGCCCGCCTCGATCGCGCGGTGGATCGGCGCGGCGCCGCGCCAGCGCGGCAGCAGCGAACCGTGGATATTGATGCAAGGTTTGATGTCGAGCGTGCTCTTCGGCAGGATCAGGCCGTAGGCCGCGACCACCATCAGGTCGTAGTCGAGCGCGAGCAGGGTCTCGTGCGCGGCAGTGGCCTGCGCCGCCCGTTCCGGATCCTTGGCGTCCATGCGCAGCGACAGCGGCTGCAGCACGGGAATGGCATGTTCCAGCGCGACCTGTTTCACCGGCGAGGCCTGCAGCTGCATGCCGCGGCCGGCCGGACGGTCGGGCTGGGTCAGCACCAGCGGCACCTCGAACCCGTCCTCGATCAGCGCGCGCAGGGCGCACGCGGCAAACTCCGGCGTGCCGGCAAAGACGACTTTCATGGAGACCTCGCGCTTAGCGGCGGCCGCCGGCGGCACGGGCGCCGCCATCGCGTTGCTGCCCGCGTTCCTCCTTGAGCAGCTTGGTCTTGATGCGGTTGCGCTTGAGCGGCGACAGGTATTCGACGAACACCTTGCCCATCAGGTGGTCCATCTCGTGCTGGATGCAGACCGCCAGCAGGCCGTCAGCCTCCAGCTCGAACGCCTTGCCGAACTGGTCCATTGCGCGCACCTTGACGCGCGCCGGGCGCTCGACGCCGTCGTAGATGCCGGGCACCGACAGGCAGCCTTCCTCGTAGACTTCGCGCTCCTCGCTGGCCCAGGTGATTTCCGGATTGCAGAATACCTTGAGCTGGTCATGGGTCTCGGACACGTCGATCACCACCAGGCGCTCGTGCACATCGACCTGGGTCGCGGCCAGCCCCACGCCCGGGGCGTCGTACATGGTCTCGGCCATGTCCGCGACCAGCTTCTGCAGGCGTTCGTCAAATTCGGCGACGGGCTTGGCTACCTTGTGCAGGCGGGGATCGGGATAGCGCAGGATGTTCAGGATGGCCATACGGTGGTCGACACTCTCGGGTTCAGTTTTGGTTTTAATGGTTGCGTAGCCGCCGCACAAGCGCCAAATGCCGCACGCCATCCCCGCTCGCAGGACGTAATTGTCTTGCTAGTTCAGGGATTTATGTGCAGAATTTGATTCAGTTCGGCAACTTTTTGGATCCGCAGCACGACTGGGCAATGCCCGCGGGCGGCGGCTGGGCCGAGGAAACTAGCGCAGCCGGCAACTCGGTGTTCATGCCGCACTTTACGGACCGTTTCGATGAAAAATTTTAGCACAGTCGCGCCCCGCCTTGCATCGGCCGCTCTTCTCTCGTGCGCCGTGCTGCAGGCGGCCCAGGCGGCCCAGCCCGGCGACTTCCGTCCGGACGCGCCGGACCAGCACGTGGTGGTCAAGGGCGACACCCTGTGGGGCATTTCCGGCACCTTCCTCAACAATCCGTGGCGCTGGCCGGAGGTCTGGGGCCTGAACCGCGACCAGATCCGCAATCCGCACTGGATCTACCCGGGCCAGATCGTGTATTTCGACCGCGCCCACGGCCGCCTGACGCTGAACAAGCCGGGCAGCGGCGAGGACGCCGCCGCCACCGGCGAGCTGCGCATGTCGCCGCAGCTGCGCACCGAGGGCCTGGGGCGCGATGCCGTGCCCGCCATTGCGGCCGGCGCGATCGAACCTTTCCTGACCCAGCCGCTGGTGGTGCAGGCCGACGAGCTCGCCGGCGCGCCCACCATCGTGGCCTCGCAGGGCGGGCGCCTCTACCTCGGCCAGGGCGACAAGGTGTATGTGCGCGGCAAGCTGAACGGCGCCAGCTCCTTCCAGGTGTTCCGCCCCGGCACGCCGCTGACCGATCCGGACACCGGCAAGGTGGTGGCTTATCAGTCCACCTACCTGGGCAGCGTGGCGCTGCAGCCGGACCAGAAGGCGGGCGCGGACGTCAGCAGCTTCGCGATCGCCAGCGCCAACCGTGAGATGGCGGTGGGCGACCTGTTGCTGCCGGCCCCGCCGACCCCGATCCGCAACTACGTGCCGCATCCGCCGGAGCGCACGGTGCGGGCACGCGTGATGTCGATCTACGGCGACGGCACGCAAGCCGCACAGAGCCAGGTCGTGACTGTCAATAAGGGCACTGTTGACGGACTCGACGTCGGCTCCGTGCTGCAGCTCTATCATTACGGGAAGACGGTGCCGGACCCGGCCAGCAAAGGCTTCCTCGGCCTGTTCCGCGCCAAACTCAAGCTGCCAGACGAGCGCTTCGGCGACCTGTTCATCTTCCGCGTGTTCAAGAACGTTTCCTACGGCCTGATCATGCAAGTGAACGAGCCCGTGCAAGTCGGCGACGTGGCCAACTCACCGGAGTAAACCCGCCGTGCAGGACACGGACCCCACCACCGCAGCCAGCAGCGCCCACCTTGCCGACTGGCTGCGCCTGGAACAGGCGAGCGGTGTGGGGTGCCGGACGGCCAACTTGCTGTTGGCCGAATTCGGCTCGCCGCGGGCCATCGTCGAGGCTGGCGTCAAGGAACTTTCCGCCCATGTGTCGAAGGCGCAGGCAAGTGCGCTGTGCGCGCCCGATTCGCCCGCCTTCAGCGCGCTGCTGGCCGCCACGCTCGACTGGCTGAAGCGGCCCGGGCACCACCTCATCACCCGCCACGATCAGCGCTACCCGGCGCTGCTGGCCCAGATTCCCGATCCGCCGCTGATGCTGTACGCCATCGGCGAGCCCGGCCTGCTCGCGCAGCCCTGCCTGGCCATCGTCGGCAGCCGCAACGCCAGCGCGCAGGGCCGGGCCAACGCCGAGGCGTTCGCGCAGGCACTGTCTGACGGCGGCCTCACCATCGTCTCGGGCCTGGCGGCTGGCATCGATGCCAGCGCCCACATCGGCGCGCTGCGTGGCGGCGCGTCCACCATCGCGGTGGTCGGCACCGGGCTGGACCGCGTCTACCCCGCACGCCACCGCGAGCTGGCGCAGTGCATCGCGCGGCAGGGCTGCATGCTCAGTGAATACGCGCTGGGCACGGGGCCGATCGCCAACAATTTCCCGCGTCGCAATCGCATCATCAGTGGACTGGCGGCGGGCGTGCTGGTGGTGGAGGCGGCGGCCGAGTCCGGCTCGCTGATCACGGCGGGCCTGGCCAACGACCAGGGCCGGGAAGTGTTCGCTGTGCCAGGCTCCATCCACTCGGCCCTGTCGAAGGGTTGCCACAAGCTGATCCGCGATGGCGCGCTGCTCGTCGAGACGGCGAACGATGTGCTGCAAGCGATGCATATGTCGCCACTGGCGGCTGTCGCGCCGGCAATGCCCAATGATGGCGCATGCGATCAATTACTCGGGCGTATAGGCTTCGATCCCGTGTGCTTCGATGCGCTCGCCAGCCACACGGGCGCGCCCGCGGCCAGCCTTGCCAGCCAGCTGTTGTTGCTTGAACTGGCAGGCCAGCTTGAGCGCCTTCCGGGAAACATAATACAAAGGATAGTGCGTTGAATAAGGCTGCAAAACAACGATCGATTCTCGATGCCGTGCGGCACTTGTGCCACGGCGAGCTTAGCTGATACAGTAGCGCCACTATGTTCGACATTCTGGTATATCTCTACGAAACCTACTACCGCCCGGATGCCTGTCCGGCGCCGGATGCACTGGCCCGCAAGCTGTCCGCGGTCGGTTTCGATGATGTCGAAATCACGGAAGCGCTGGACTGGCTGAACGGCCTGAACGAAATGGTCGGCGCCGAAATGATCGACACCGCCGCATCGACCGGCACCCGGTTCTATGCGCGCCAGGAGACCGACGACCTCGGCAGCGCCGCGATCGGTTTCATCACCTTCCTCGAAAGCGCGGGCGTGCTCGGCCCGGTGCAGCGCGAGATCGTCATCGAACGCGCGCTGGCGCTGGACGAATCGCCGGTCACGCTGGGCAAGCTCAAGATCATCGTGCTGATGCTCCTGTGGAGCCAGGGCAAGGAGCCGGACGCGCTGATGTTCGACGACCTGTTCGGCGACGACGACGAGCAGGTGCCGCGCCTGCTGCACTAAACACCACCCCCACCTTCAAACAACGCCGCCCCGGCGCAGGCCGGGGTCCATGTTGAGGCCCCGAAGTCGTTGCCTCAGCTTTTGCGCGTGCGTTTGATGCCGCACACACTTGCCGTCACTGCAGCAACCCGCTTATCATTGGGCCGCTCCTCCCTACTGTTGCTTATCAGACACTTTTCGGGAAAACGACCGGCGCGGTGACAAGCATGTATCATGCGCACCCAAGCCTCTAATATAAGTACGACGAGAAACCTATGACCAAAACCCTCATCATCGCCGAGAAGCCGTCTGTCGCGAACGACATCGCCAAGGCGCTCGGCGGCTTCACCAAGCACGATGAGTACTTCGAGTCGGACGACTATGTGCTGTCGTCGGCGGTCGGCCACCTGCTCGAAATCGCGGTGCCGGAAGAATATGACGTCAAGCGCGGCAAATGGAGCTTCACGCACCTGCCGATGATCCCGCCGTTCTTTGCGCTGAACCCGATCGCCAAGACCGAATCCCGCCTCAAGGTGCTCAACAAGCTCATCAAGCGTAAAGACGTCGGCGCCCTGATCAACGCATGCGACGCGGGCCGCGAGGGTGAGCTGATCTTCCGCCTGATCGTCCAGAACGCCAAGGCCAAGCAGCCGATCAGCCGCCTGTGGCTGCAGTCGATGACGCCGGGAGCGATCCGCGACGGTTTCGCCCACCTGCGCAGCGACGACGAAATGCTGCCGCTGGCCGACGCCGCGCGCTGCCGTTCCGAGGCCGACTGGCTGATCGGCATCAACGGCACCCGCGCCATGACGGCGTTTAACTCGAAGGAAGGCGGCTTCTACCTGACCACGGTGGGCCGCGTGCAGACCCCGACCTTGTCGATCGTGGTCGAGCGCGAAGAGAAGATCAAGAAGTTCGTGGCGCGCGACTACTGGGAAGTGCGGGCCGAATTCGTGTGCGCCGCCGGCGTCTACGAAGGCCGCTGGCTGGACCAGAATTTCAAGAAGGACGAGAACGACCCCGAGAAGCGCGCCGAGCGCCTGTGGAGCCGTGCCGCTGCCGATTCCGTGGTCGCCGCCTGCCGCGGCAAGCAGGGCGTGGTGACGGAAGAATCCAAGCCCACCACCTCGATGGCGCCGGCGCTGTTCGACCTGACCTCGCTGCAGCGCGAGGCCAACGGCCGCTTCGGTTTCTCGGCCAAGAACACCCTGGGCCTGGCCCAGGCGCTGTACGAAAAACACAAGGTGCTGACCTACCCGCGTACCGATTCGCGCGCGCTGCCGGAAGACTACCTCGGCACCGTCAAGTCGACGCTCGAGGTGCTGAAGGAGAACGCGAACTACCACCAGTTCGCCAAGCAGATCCTCGACAAGGGCTGGGTCAAGCCGAACAAGCGCATCTTCGACAACACCAAGATCTCGGACCACTTCGCGATCATCCCGACCGGCGTGGCGCCGAAGAACCTGTCCGAGCCGGAGCAGAAGCTGTACGACCTGGTCACGCGCCGCTTTATGGCGGTGTTCTTCCCGGCGGCCGAATTCCTGGTCACCACCCGCTTCACCGAAGTCTCGGGCCACCAGTTCAAGACCGAGGGCAAGGTGATGACCAACCCCGGCTGGCTCGCTATCTACGGCAAGGAAGCGGCCGAGGACAAGGAAGGCGGCGCGACCCTGGTGCCGGTGGCGAAAGGCGAGAAGGTCCTGGCCGACAAGTTGACCGCCAACGGCCTGGTAACCAAGCCGCCCGCGCGCTATAACGAAGCGACGCTGCTGTCGGCGATGGAAGGCGCGGGCAAGTTGGTCGACTCCGACGAGCTGCGCGACGCCATGGCCGGCAAGGGCCTGGGCACGCCGGCCACGCGCGCGGCCATCATCGAGGGCCTGCTGACCGAGAAGTACCTGGTGCGCGAAGGCCGCGAGATGATCCCGACCGCCAAGGCGTTCCAGTTGATGACGCTGTTGCGCGGCCTGGGTGTGAACGAGTTGACCATGCCCGAGCTGACCGGCGAGTGGGAGCACAAGCTGTCGCAGATGGAGCGCGGCCGCATTTCGCGCGACGAGTTCATGCGCGAGATCGCGCAGATGACCCAGGTGATCGTCAAGCGCGCCAAGGAATACGACAACGACACCATCCCCGGCGACTACGCGACCCTGCAGACGCCGTGCCCGAACTGCGGCAGCGTGGTCAAGGAAAACTACCGCCGCTTCGCCTGCACCAAGTGCGAGTTCTCGATGACCAAGACGCCGGGCGGGCGCCAGTTCGAGATCGAGGAAGTCGAGCAGCTGCTGAAGGACCGCACCATCGGCCCGCTGCAGGGCTTCCGCTCGAAGATGGGCCGTCCGTTCGCGGCGATCCTGCGCATCGTGCGCGACGAGGAGATCCACAACTTCAAGCTGGAATTCGACTTCGGCCAGGACCAGTCGGAAGGCGAGGAGGGCGAAGGCGTCGACTTCACAGGCCAGACGCCGCTTGGCCCCTGCCCGAAGTGCAACGGCAATGTGTACGAGATGGGCCTGGCCTACGTGTGCGAGCACAGCGTCGCCAAGCCGAAGACCTGCGACTTCCGTAGCGGCCGCATCATCCTGCAGCAGGAGATCCTGCCGGAGCAGATGGCCAAGCTGCTCAACGACGGCAAGACCGACCTGCTGCCGGGCTTCATCTCGCAGCGCACGCGGCGTCCGTTCAAGGCATTCCTGGTGCGCGGCAAGGACGGCAAGATCAGCTTCGAGTTCGAGGAGCGCAAGGCCAAGCCGGCGGCCAAGGGCAAGGCGGCTGCGGCGAACGACAGCGAAGGGGATGGCGATGTCGCGGTGGCCAAGAAGGCCACGGCAGCCAAGGCTGCGGCCAAGCCGGCCGCGAAGAAGGCGCCAGCCAAGCGCGCTGCGGCGGCCAAGAAGTAAGCAGGAGTCTGCGAACAAAAAAGCGAGCCGCCGGCTCGCTTTTTTTATGTTGAAATCTGAG
>NZ_JANUGU010000011.1 GCF_024753145.1 Massilia terrae
TCTCTCCAGCCCACACGCTAATCGTCAGCCGACTCCTACGACGAAATGGCGGGGAGTCTGATACTGCCTCACCGCTACCACGGCCATGATCCCCTCTGGGGCGCCGATCGGCGCCAGGTCATGGGAGGACGACATGGGTTCGAAACTGAAAGGCCGGGCAGCCGGCTTCGGGAAAGAAAAAATTGTGCCGGTCGCGGAGGGTAGCCTGCAGTCGCGCGCGCCAGGGAGCGGCCCGGGACAGAATCAACAGCGCCAGACCGGGTGGCTTGGCAATCGCCAGGTGGCCAATATGGGACAGAATGGTAGCCAGTATGCTGGCAATGGCTCGGTGCAATCAGGTTGGAGCGCCCGCCAGCAGGCGCAGCGCATGCAGGCGCGCGCCGAGAATGACCGCCAGGGCCTGAATCGCCAGTCAGGTTACGGCGGCCTGGAGCAGAGGCACAAGATGGGGAATCGCTAGCCCTGCCATTGCGCAGGGATACTTCTCGACCGAAATTTTCTAGTTTCGGCATCTTTCCCACGCACGCGGGGAACCCATTTTGTTTGTGCAGCCGAGCACGCGAAACGGGGCCCCGCCTCTCCGCGGGGGCGACGGAAACTTAATGTTCATGTAGCCAGATGATTGCGCGGTGAGTTGTTGAGCTGGAATCTTGCTTGTTTGGACGACCTGACCCCAGCAAAAAGAAGCGGATTTGGCGCGGTAACTTGAATAGAAAGGTCAACGAGCGCGTCGCCGGCAAGCTCACTGCGCTGCCGACGTCGACTCTTCCTCCACGCGCGGCCCCGGCCCTTTGCTGATGCTCTCGCCATCATTACGCCGCAGGCCCCAGAACATGGCCGACGACAGGATCGTCATCACCGACAGCGCCAGGAAAGCGTGGTGCAGCGCGCTCGTCACCAGCGGTTGGTTTGATTGCGGCACATTGCCCAGGAACCAGGCCGTGATCAGCGAGCCCGCCGCCAGGCCAAAGCTCATCGACAACTGCTGCAGCGAGCTCGAGATCGTGCTGGCCATGCTCGTGTCCTTGCCCTCGACATCCGCATACGCCAAGGTATTCATGCTCGAAAACTGCAGCGAATTGAAGAAACCCTGCAGCAGGCCGATGCCGATGATCACATAGCTTGGCGTGCTAGGCCCCACCAGCGAAAACAGGCCGATGGTCAGCCCAATGCACACGGTGTTCACCACCAGCACTTGCCGGTAACCCAGCTTGCTCAACACGCGCGGCGCGATCAGCTTCATGCCCATCGCCGCCGCCGCGGTCGGCATCATCAGCAGGCCCGAATGCCAGGCCGGCAAGCCCAGGCCGACCTGGTACAGCAAGGGCAGCAGGAAGGGCATGCCGCCGACGCCGAGCCGCGTCAGGAAGCCGCCCAGCACTGAGATGCGGAAGGTGCGAACCTTGAACAGCGCCAGCCGCAGCAAGGGATACTTGCGATTCGCGGCATGCCAGGCATAACCGCCCAGCAGCGCCACCGACATCGCCAGCATCAGGATCTCGGTGACCGGCTCGACCGTGTGCTCGCCGAAGATTTCGAGCAGCCACGACAGGATCGCAGTGCCCGTGCTGAACAGGATCATACCGACCACATCCAGTGGCCGCTTGTCCTGTCCGTGATAGTCCGGCATGAAACGGTGCACCAGGTACAGCGCGACCAGCCCCACCGGCACATTGATGAAGAAGATCACGCGCCAGCTGACGAGGTGGACGATGACGCCGCCCACCGTCGGCCCCAGCAAGGGCCCGATCAGCGCCGGGATGATGACGAAGTTCATCGCCCCCAGCAGCTCGGACTTGGGGAAGGTGCGCACGATAGCGAGGCGTCCGACCGGCATCATCAGCGCGCCGCCGATGCCCTGCAACAGGCGCGCGACCACCATCATCGGCGCGTTCAGCGACAAGCCGCACAGCACGGAAGCGAAGGTGAAAATGGCGATCGCGCTGCCGAACACGCGGCGCGTGCCGAAGCGGTCCGCGATCCAGCCGCTGACCGGGATGCCCACGGCCAGGCTGAGGATGTAGCTGGTGACAACGGACTTCAGGCTCAGCGGCGTGACATGCAGGCTGGCCGCGATGCTGGGAACGGCGGTATTGACGATCGTTGCGTCCAGCTGCTCCATGAACAGGGCAGTGGCGACGATCCACGGGAGATACTTCTTGACTGTGCTGCTATCCAAACTATCCCCTTCGCATGAAGGGCGCACGGGTGGCGCGCCCTCCACGATTTTCACACAAAGGCGAAGAAGACGATGTCAAGACGCCTCTATCAGAACGGACGCGCGACGCGCAGGACCGCCCAGTTCACGCCGCTGTTCGGATGCTTGATGCCACCGTTCGAATAGTGCTGGATGCGGACGCTGACGTCCCATTTGTTTTGCAGCACATAACCGACGCCGATGTGGTCCGCGAATTCGTACGCGGTCGACAGGCGGTTGCTCGCGTTGTCATACAGCTGGGAGAACACGCTGGCGCCGATGCCGGCCTCGCCATACAAGCCCAGCTTGTCGTCGGCCTGGTAGCGGAACACCGGCGTGATGCCGACCACCCACAGGTTCTGGTGATGGTCGTGCATCGACTTGTAATCGGTGCCGTGCCAGAACGCCAGGTTGGCGTCCCAGTAGCCGCCCAGGTGGTAGCCATTGGACGGCAGCCAGCGCACATTCCAGTCCTTCTGCACGGCGGCGCGCACCATGTAGACCTGGTCACCAAACCCGCCTTCGACCGAGGCCGAATCCAGCCAATTCTGGGCCATGCCGGCCTGCGACACCATCAGTGCGGCCACCGCAGCCGCGAATTTTGCGATTTGAGTTTTGGAGATCATGGTTCTTTCTTTTTGGATTGCGCCGACGGCGTCGGCTTGCGCGGCTTATTGTACTGTTCATGGCCGATCCGCGCTGCGGGCGCCTGGTTGTTAGAATCGTACAGGTGAACAAAGGAGACCACGATGACGCTGCCAACCCTCGCATTCCTCGGCATTGGTTTGATGGGCAGGCCCATGGCGGCGCGGCTCGCGCATGCCGGATTTCCCCTGCGCGCCTGGAACCGCAGCGCGGACAAGGCCGATGGGCTGCGCGCGCTTGGCGCCCAACCCTGTGCGGACCTGCATGAGGCCGTTTCAGGCGCGGCGATCGTCATTTCGATGCTACAGGCCGGTCCCGCCGTCGCGGAAGTGATCGAGCATGCCTTGCCGGCCCTGCAGCCGGGCGCGTTGTGGATCGACATGAGCTCCACGCGGCAGGACGAGGCCGTCGCTTTCCAGCAGCGCCTGGCTGAACGGCAGGTGCGCTTCATCGACGCACCCGTGTCGGGCGGCGTCGGCGGCGCGGAATCGGGCAAGCTCGCGATCATGGCAGGCTCGGCCGAGGCGGATTTCCAGCAGGCCGAGCCGGTGCTGCTGGCGATGGGCAATCCGGTGCGCGTGGGGCCGGTCGGCAGCGGCCAGGTGTCGAAGCTGTGCAACCAGCTGATCGTCGGCGCGACCATCAATGTCGTGGCCGAAGCCTTGCTGCTCGCCGAGGCTGCGGGTGCCGACCCGGCGGCGGTGCGCGAAGCCATCGGTGGCGGATTCGCCGGCAGCAAAATTCTTGAGGTCCATGGCGCGCGGATGCTGGCGCGCGATTTCATGCCGGGAGCGCAGGTGACGATCCAGCTGAAGGACCTGCACAACATCCTGGCCGCAGCGAGGGGCGCACATTTGACGCTGCCGTTTGCGGAGCTGGCGGAGAAGCGCTATGAGTCGCTGGCCAAGGATCTGGGCATGGCAGACCACAGCGCCGCGCTGATTGCGCTGGAGCGCGATAACCCGGGCAAGCGGCTGGGGGACCTGCCGGACAGGCTGCCCTGACTCCAACGTCGTCCCGGCGTAGGCCGGGACCCATGCTGAGTATGCAGGCCTGCGGCGTTCTACTGCGGCCGTGCACGCGGTCTATGGGGCCCGGCCTGCGCCGGGACGACGGTTTGAAATTAACTAAGCGGCAGGCAAACTCATCTCCGCCAGCTTCACCCAATAACTCGCGCCGATCGGCAGCAGCTGGTCGTTGAAGTCATAGCTGGCATTGTGCAGCTGGCACGGCCCGAGGCCATGCCCGGCCATCCGATGATCGCCCTCGCCGTTGCCGAGGAAAACATAGCACCCCGGCTTATCCTGCAGCATGAACGCAAAGTCCTCCGCCCCCATCGAAGGCTCGACGTTTGCATCCACATTCGCCGCTCCCACCACCGCCTTCATCGCTTCCACCGCGAACGCCGTTTCCTTCGCGTGATTGACCAGCGGCGGATAATTGCGCTCGAAGCGGAAGTCGACGCTGGCATTGAACGCCGCCGCCACACCTTCGGCCAGTCCCTTCATGCGATCCTCGATCAGGTCCAGCACCTTGGTCGTGAAGGTGCGCACCGTGCCGATCATCACCGCCTCGTCCGGAATCACATTGGTCGCGCTGCCCGAATGGATCTGCGTGATCGACAGCACCGCCGTATCCAGCGGATTCTTTTCGCGTGAGATGATGGTCTGCCAGGCCTGCGCGATCTGCACCGCCACCATGATCGGATCGACGCCACGGTTCGGCTGCGCCGCATGCGCGCCCTTGCCTTTGACGACCACGCGGAACTCGTTCGACGACGCCATCATCGGCCCCGCCACCACGCCGAACTGGCCCACCGGCAGGCCCGGCCAGTTGTGCATGCCGTACACCGCCTCCATCGGATACTTCTCGAACAGGCCATCTTCCATCATGCGCCGCGCGCCGCCGCCGCCTTCCTCGGCCGGCTGGAAGATCACGTACACCGTGCCGTCGAAGTTGCGATGCCGCGACAGGTAATGCGCCGCGCCCAGCAGCATGGCGGTGTGGCCATCGTGGCCACACGCATGCATCTTGCCCGTGTGGCGCGATGCGTGCTCGAAAGTGTTCAGCTCCTGCATCGGCAGCGCGTCCATGTCGGCGCGCAGGCCGATCGCACGCGGCGAGCTGCCGTTCTTGATGATGCCGACCACGCCCGTCACGCCCAGCCCGCGCACGACCGGGATACCCCATTCGGTCAGGCGGGCGGCGACCACGTCGGCGGTACGTTGTTCTTCATAGCACAGTTCGGGATGCGCGTGGATGTCGCGCCGGATCTGCTGCAGCTCGCTTTGAAACGCGACGATAGGTTCGACCAGGTTCATGTACGTCTCCAATTCATTACGGCTCTGTCATGCCATTTGAAAAACTATTGTAAGCCCTCTCATCCGGTCTGATCCAGCGGACTCACAATCGCGTCCGGAATCGTATAAAGTATTGGTTTCTCGAAGCTTTTTCCCTTGGAACTGCTCCCATGTCCATCACACAAGTCCGGGCCGCCTGCCCACACGATTGTCCCGATACCTGCGCCCTCCTGGTGACTGTCGAGGACGGCGTGGCGACGGAGGTGAAGGGCGACCCGGAGCATCCCACCACGCAGGGCGTGCTGTGCACCAAGGTGTCGCGTTACATCGAGCGCACCTACCATCCGGACCGCATCCTGCATCCGCTGCGCCGGGTCGGCAAAAAAGGCGAGGGCAAGTTCGAACGCATCAGCTGGGACGAGGCGCTGAACGAGATCGCGGCGCGCCTGCACAACATCGCGGCGCGCGACCCGCAAGGTATCTTGCCTTACAGCTATTGCGGCACGATGGGCCTGGTGCAGGGCGAGACCATGTCTTCCCGTTTCTTCAACAAACTGGGCGCGTCCTTGCTGGAACGTACCATTTGCGCGACAGCCGGCGCGACGGGTTACAAGTACACCGTTGGCGGCTCGATGGGCACCGACCTCGAGCATTTCCAGGATGCCAAGCTGATCCTGATCTGGGGCGGCAACCCGATCGCATCCAACTTGCATTTCTGGACTCGAGCGCAGGAAGCCAAGCGCCGGGGCGCCAAGCTGGTCGCGATCGATCCCTACCGTTCACTGACCGCAGAAAAGTGCCACCAGCACATCGCCCTGCTACCCGGCACGGATGCCGCGCTGGCGCTGGGCATGATGCACGTGCTGATCGCCGAAGACCTGCTCGACCACGACTACATCGCCCGCCACACGCTCGGCTTCGAGCAGCTCAAGGAGCGCGCGGCCGAGTGGACGCCCGAGCGCACCGCCGCCACCTGCGGCATCACGGTCGACGAAGTGCTCAACCTGGCGCGCGAATACGGCGAGACGGCGCGCCGCCATGAACCGGTGGCGATCCGCATGAACTACGGCTTGCAGCGCGTGCGCGGCGGCGGTATGGCGGTGCGCAGTATCGCCTGCCTGCCGGCACTGATCGGCGCCTGGCGCCACGCGGCCGGCGGCGTGCAGCTGTCCACCTCCGGTTCCTTCCCGTCCAACAAGGTCAAGCTCTACCGCGCCGACCTGCTGGCCGGCCGCACGCCGCGCACCATCAATATGGTCACCATCGGCGACGACCTGCTGCGCGAGGCCGCGCCCGATTTCGGCCCGAAGGTCGAAGCCGTCATCGTCTACAACTCGAACCCGGTCGCGGTCGCGCCGGATTCGTCGAAAGTGCAGCAGGGCTTTGCGCGCGAGGACCTGTTCACCGTGGTGCTGGAGCACTTTGCGACCGACACCGTCGACTACGCCGACATCGTGCTGCCCGCCACCACCCAGCTGGAACACGTGGACGCGCACTGGGCCTACGGCCACCTGTACATGATGGCCAATAACGCCGCCATCGCGCCGATGGGCGAAGCCAAGTCCAACGCCGAGATTTTCCGCCTGCTCGCGCAGCGCATGGGCTACGACGATCCGTGCTTCCACGAAAGCGACGAAGAGCTGGCCGCACAAGCCTTCGACAAGACCCACCCGCGCGCGGTTCATTTTGATTGGGAATCGCTGAAGCGCCGCGGCTGGCAAAAACTGAACATGCCGGACGCGCCCTTCGCCGAGGGCGGTTTCCCGACCCCGTCCGGCAAGTGCGAGTTCTATTCGAGCCAGATGGCGGCCGACGGCCTCGATCCGCTGCCAACCTGGATTCCGCCTTATGAATCGGCCGCGTCCAATCCCGCGCTGGCCGAAAAATACCCGCTGGCGATGATTTCGCCACCGGCCCGCAATTTCCTCAACTCGACCTTCGTCAACGTGCAGAGCCTGCGCGCCACCGAAGGCGAACCGCACCTGGATATTCATCCCGGTGATGCTGCTGCTCGCGGAATTGACCACGGTGATATGGTCCGGATCTTCAACGATCGCGGCTCCTTCACCGCCAAGGCCCGCGTGACGGACAAGGCGCGTGCCGGCCTCGTGGTCGGCCTGTCGATCTGGTGGAAGAAGCTCGCCAGCGACGGCAAGAACGCCAACGAAGTGACCAGCCAGCGCCTGACCGACATGGGCCGCGCGCCAACCTTCTATGACTTACTGGTGCAGGTCGAAAAAGCCTCACCCTGACGCAACATGAAACGCTCCAGCTTTACCCGGACGATCCGCAGCCTGCTGGCTGCGGGCGTGGCCGCAGGCATGCTCGCCGGCTGCTCCACCCTCGGCTACTACAGCCAGGCCGCGCAGGGCCAGTTCGAACTCCTGACCGACGCCAAGCCGATCGACGACTGGCTGGCCGATCCCAACACCAATCCCAAGCTGCGCCACCGGCTCGAAGTGGCGCGCCAGATCCGCACCTATGCCGTCAAGGAGATGGCGCTGCCGGACAACAAGAGCTACAAGAACTACGCTGCCCTGCATCGGCCCTTCGTGCTGTGGAACGTGGTCGCCACGCCCGAGCTGTCGCTCAAGCCGCTCGAGTGGTGCTTCCCGATCGCCGGCTGCGTCAACTACCGCGGCTACTACAACAAGGACGCCGCCGAGGACTATGCGAAGCAGCTGCGCGCCCAGGGTGACGACGTCGAGGTCGGCGGTGTGCCGGCCTATTCGACGCTGGGCTGGTTCAGCGACCCGCTGGTGTCCACCTTCATCAACTACCCGGACGGCGAACTGGCGCGCCTGATCTTCCACGAGCTGGCGCACCAGATCGTGTACGTGCCGGGCGATTCGCAGTTCAACGAATCCTTCGCCAGCACGGTCGAACAGGCCGGCGTGGAGCGCTGGCTGGCCGCCTTCGGCAACCCGGCCATGCGCGAGGCTTACGCCAAGTACAGCGAACGCAAGAAGGACTTCCTCGCGCTGCTGCTCAAGTATCGCCAGGAGCTAGACGAGACCTACAAGTCGTCGATCCCGGACGAGGCCAAGCGCCAAGCCAAGGCCGCGCTGTTCGCGCGCCTGAAGGACGACTACCAGGGCCTGAAGGCGAGCTGGGGCGGCTATGCCGGCTACGACCGCTTCTTCGCCTCGCCGCTGTCGAACGCCCACTTGGCCTCGATCGCGACCTACAACGACTTCGTGCCGGCCTTCCGGACCCTGCTGGCGCGCGAACAGGGCTTCCCGGCCTTCTACCGCGCGGTCAAGCGCATTGCCGCCCTCGACCGCGACGAGCGCCACCGCGTCCTCAAGAAGCTTGGCGCCGCCGACCTGCCGGCCCTCCCCGCGCTGCAGCGCACCATCGACGCCTCCCGGTAGAGGATCCTCTCCAAACCCGGCAAAAGCGCTTGCGCGGGCGCGCCCGGCCCGATAGCATCACAGCAGACATAGCAAAGCTGCAAAGGCATCCGCACGTCGTGCCGGTGCCTTTTTTGCCGGGCCCTGCGCTTGCGGCCCGCGACGATAACTACATTCGAGACAGAGGCGCCCGATGGACAAACTGTGGCTCAAGTCGTACCCGCCCGGAGTACCCGCCGAGATCAATCCCGACCAGTACGGATCGCTGGTGCAGCTGCTGGACGAAGCGTTCCAGAAGCACGCCGGCCGCGATGCCTTCGTCTGCATGGACAAGCGCATGAGCTTCGCCGAGCTCGATGCGCATTCGAAGCGCATGGCCGCCTGGCTGCAAAGCCGCGGCATGGCCAAGGGCGCGCGCGTGGCGGTGATGATGCCGAACGTGCTGCAGTACCCGATCGCGATCGCGGCCATCCTGCGCGCCGGCTACGTGGTGGTCAATGTCAATCCGCTGTACACCGCGCGCGAACTCGAACACCAGATCAAGGACTCTGGCGCCGAAGCCATCATCGTGCTGGAGAACTTCGCGCACACCGTGCAGCAGGTGCTCGGCAAGACGCCGCTGCGCCACGTGGTGGTGGCCAGCATGGGCGAGATGCTGGGCGGCCTGAAAGGCATGCTGGTCGACTTCGTGGTGCGCAACGTGAAGAAGCTGGTGCCCGATTTCGCGATCCCGAACATGGTGCGCTTCAAGGACGCGCTCAGCCAGGCCGGCAAGATGCCGTTCACCGCGCCGCAGATCGCCTCCGGCGACATCGCCTTCCTGCAGTACACCGGCGGCACCACCGGCGTCTCGAAAGGCGCCACGCTCACCCACCGCAACGTGGTCGCCAACGTGCTGCAGATGGAGGCCTGGGCCGCGCCCTCGATGACGCGCGAGCCGGTGCTGGAGCAGCCGGTCATCGTGTGCGCGCTGCCGCTGTACCACATCTTTGCGCTGACGGTTTGCGCGCTGTGGGGCATGCGTTCCGGCTCGCTCAACCTGCTGATTCCGAATCCGCGCGACATCCCCGGTTTCGTCAAGGAGCTGCGCAAATACCAGGTCAACCTGTTCCCGGCCGTGAACACACTGTACAACGCGCTGCTCGGCCATCCTGATTTCCAGCAGGTCGATTTCTCGGGCCTGCGCATGTGCATGGGCGGCGGCATGGCGGTGCAGCGCGCCGTCAACGACAAGTGGCAGCAAGTCACCGGCACCCACATCACCGAAGGCTACGGCCTGTCCGAGACCGCGCCGGTGGCCACTGCCAACCGCTGCGACCTGCCGGTCTTCACCGGCACCATCGGCCTGCCGGTGTCGTCGACCGACATCGCGATCCTCGACGACGATGACAAGGAAGTCGCGCTCGGCCAGCCGGGCGAGATCGCGATCCGCGGCCCGCAGGTCATGGCCGGCTACTGGAACCGGCCGGACGAAACCGCGAAGGTGATGACCGCGGACGGCTACTTCAAATCCGGCGACGTCGGCGTGATGGACGAGAACGGGTACGTCAAGATCGTCGACCGCAAGAAGGACATGATCCTGGTCTCCGGCTTCAACGTGTACCCGAACGAGCTGGAAGGCGTGATCGCCGCGCACCCGGGCGTGCTCGAATGCGCCGTGGTCGGCGTGCCGGACCAGCACTCGGGCGAAGCGGTCAAGGTGTTCGTGGTGCGGCGCGATCCGCACCTGACGGCGGAGCAGCTGATGGAGTACTGCAAGCAGCAGCTCACCGGCTACAAGAAGCCCAAGTACATCGAGTTTCGCGACGAGCTGCCGAAGACCAACGTCGGCAAAATCCTGCGCCGCGCGCTGCGCGAAGAGGCCCAGCCGGCCTGATTTGGAAGACTGACGAGAAGGGACGAGGATGGAAAAGATTTGGCTGAAGGGCTACCAGGAGGGCGTGCCGGCGGAGATCGACTGGACGCAGTACCGGTCCCTGACCCACCTGCTGGAGGAATCCTTCCGCAAGTATGCCGACCGTCCGGCCTACGCCTGCATGGGCAAGACCATCACCTATGCGGACCTGGACCGCATGTCGCAGCAGATGGCGGCCTGGCTGCAAAGCCGCGGCCTGTCGCAGGGCGCGCGCGTGGCGCTGATGATGCCGAACGTGCTGCAGTATCCGGTCGCGATGGCTGCGGTGCTGCGCGCCGGCTGCACCATCGTCAACGTCAATCCGCTGTACACCCCGCGCGAACTGCTGCACCAGTTGGTGGACTCCGGCGCCGAAGCCATCGTCGTGCTGGAGAACTTCGCGCACACGCTGGAAGAGGTGATCGCGCAGACGCCCACCGTCCAGCACGTGGTGGTGGCCACGATGGGCGACCTGCTCGGCACGCTCAAGGGGCCGGTCGTCAACTTCGTGGTGCGCAATGTGAAGAAGCTGGTGCCGCGCTTCGAGCTGCCGGGCGCGGTCAGCTTCAACAAGGTGCTGGCCGACGGCGCGCGCATGAAGCACACGGCCGTCAAGCTGGGGCACGACGACATCGCCTTCCTGCAGTACACCGGCGGCACCACCGGCGTCTCGAAGGGCGCCGTGCTGCTGCACCGGAACGTGATCGCCAACGTGCTGCAGAACGAGGCCTGGCTCAAGCCGACCATGGAGAAGGCCGGCGGCCAGCTGCAGTTCGTGTGCGCGCTGCCGCTGTACCACATCTACGCGCTCACCATCTGCGCGCTGATGGGGCCGCGCACCGGCGGCATGAACCTCCTGATCCCGAACCCGCGCGACATCCCGGGTTTCGTCAAGGAGCTGTCGAAGTACCGCATCAACATCTTCCCGGCCGTGAACACGCTGTACAACGGGCTGCTCAACAACGCCGAATTCGCGAAGCTCGACTTCTCCAGCTTCCTGGTCTGTAACGGCGGCGGCATGGCGGTGCAGAAGGCGGTGGCGGACAAGTGGCTGGCGCTGACCGGCACGCCGATCGTCGAAGGCTACGGCCTGTCGGAGACCTCGCCGGTGGTGACGGCGAACCGCTGCGACATCAAGGAATTCACCGGCACCATCGGCCTGCCGCTGCCGTCGACCGAGGTGGAGATCATCGACGACAACGGCAACGTGGTCCCGTTCGGCCAGCCGGGCGAGATCGCCGTGCGCGGCCCGCAGGTGATGGCGGGCTACTGGAAGCGCGATGACGAGACCGCGAAGGCGATGACGGCCGACGGCTTCTTCAAGACCGGCGACATCGGCATCATGGACGAGCGGGGCTACACCCGCATCGTCGACCGCAAGAAGGACATGATCATCGTGTCGGGCTTTAACGTGTATCCGAACGAGGTGGAAGAAGTGGTGGCGGCGCATCCGGGTGTGTTCGAGGTGGCTTGCGTGGGCGTGCCGGACGAGCACTCGGGGGAGGCGGTGAAGCTGTTCGTGGTGCGCAAGGACCCGAACCTGACGGCGGAGGCGCTGATGGCGTGGTGCCGCACGGAGCTGACCGGATACAAGCGCCCCAAGTTCATCGAGTTCAGGGATTCGCTGCCGAAGACGAATGTGGGCAAGATCCTGCGGCGCGAGCTGCGGGACGAGAAGCCCGCGGCGCCTGCGCCCGCCCACTAGCCGCTAAACCGTCGTCCCCGCCTGCGCGAGGACGACGTGTTACGCGGGCTATAAAAGGCCAGGACGACCGTCGGCGACGTGGAAGGACGTCAAGGCCGCGATCTTTGACTGCGGATCGCGCACATCATCCAGCCCCATGAACCGCGTCTCGGCCGCCCCCGGAGTCAGCTCCACCAGCATATACCCCCGCTTGTCGCTGCGGCCATATTTGATGTGCGGATTACGCTGCAAGTACTCCAGCGTCCTCGCCTGCGGCCGCGAGCCCGATGTGACCGAAGTACCGCAAAACTCCGTCGCCAGCACCGGGTTCTGCGCCGACACCGGCTTGTAGAAATCCGCCCTCAGCTCGGTCGCGAAGAACGAGTGCACGTCCCCGCCCAGCACCAGCGGATTGGCCGCGCCGCTCGATGCCAGCGCATCCATCAGCCGCCGCCGCGCCACCGGATAGCCATCCCAGCCATCGGTCCAGAACCGCCCGTCTTCGGGGGTGACGATCGGCGCATAGGTGTTCTGCGCCATCAGCGTCTGCTGCGTCAGGATGTTCCAGCGCGCCCGCGAGGTATTGAGGCCCTGCGCCAGCCAGTCTTCCTGCTCCTGCCCGAGCATCGAACGCGACGGATCGCGCAGCTCCGCGCAGGAGCGCAGGTTGACCACGTTCGATCCGCCATGCCCCGGCTTCGGGCAGGCCTCGGTCGCGCGGTACTGGCGGTCGTCCAGCACGTGAAAGCGCGCCAGCCTGCCCCAGTCGTAGCGCTGGTACAGCCGCACGTCGAAGAACTGGCGCACGTCGGCCAGCCGCACCGGCATGTGTTCGTAGAAGGCCTGGTAGGCCGCGGCGCGGCGCGCGGCGAAGGTCGGCGACAGCGTCCAGTCGCGCAGGCCGGCGTAGTCGTTGCTGACCTCATGGTCGTCCCAGGTCACGATCCACGGCGCCGCCAGGTGCGCGGCCTGCAAGTCGGGGTCGCTCTTGTACTGCGCATAGCGGGCGCGGTAGTCGGCCAGCGTTAAACACTCGTTGACGCGCTGCGCCTTGTCCGGATGGCGCAGCTGGTACGGACCCCATTCGTAGATGTAGTCGCCGACGAAGGCCACCAGGTCCGGCGCCTCGGCCACGATGTGGCGGTGCGCCGCGTACGCGCCGAATTCCCAGTGCTGGCACGATGCGACCGCGAGCCTGAGCGTGTCCGGCATCGTGTCGGGCGCCGGCGCGGTGCGGGTGCGCCCGACCGGGCTCACCGCGTCGCCCAGCATGAAGCGATACCAGTACCAGCGGTTCGGCTGCAGTCCGCGCGCATCCACGTGCACGCTGTGCGCCAGCTCCGGGGTGGCGACGGCCGTGCCCTTGGCGGCGATGCGGCGGAACGCTTCGTCCTCCGCCACTTCCCAGCGCACGGTGAGGGCGACCGGCGGCACCGAGGTGGCGTCGAGCGGATTGACGAGCAGGCGAGTCCACAGGATCACCGCATCGGGCAGCGGCGAACCGGAGGCGACGCCGAGGCTGAACGGATAATCCTTGCCCGCCGCTGCTGGCGCCGCTCGTCCGGCCAGCGGCACGGCCAGCGCGGCCGACAGCCGTGCGGCCTGCAGGAGGAAGAGCCGGCGCTGCGCCTGCATCGTGTCAGTGCGAGATCAGCGATTCGAGCGGCGGCAGCTGGCGTGGCTTGCGGTCCGGCCCGGTGGCGACGTAGGTGAGGGTGGCCTCGGTGACCTTGACCACATTGGTCTGCAGGCGATTGCGCTCGGCGTACACTTCCACATAGACGGTGACCGAGGTGTTGCCCACCTTGACGATGTCGGCGTAGAAAGACAGCAGGTCGCCCACGAACACCGGGTTTTTGAACAGGAAGGAATTGACCGCGATGGTGGCGACGCGGCCGTTGGCGCGGCGGGTGGCCGGCAGCGAGCCGGCGATGTCGACCTGGGCCATGATCCAGCCGCCGAACACGTCGCCGTAGACGTTCGCGTCGGACGGCGCCGGCATCACGCGCAGGACCGGCATTTTGCCTTCAGGCAGCGCGTTGACGGGGGATTGGGTATTTTCTGGCGTGGTCATCGTGAATTTCTCTGAAAAGCTACAATCGTCCCGAATTGAACCATAAATCACCGACCCCTGCCATGCGACGCCAATCCGCCAGTACCGCCCCCCTCCCTCCGCCGCCCGGCGGCCCCCGCAACGACTGGGCCACGCTGCGCACCCTGTTCCCCTATCTGTGGGTGTACAAGTGGCGCGTGCTGGCCGCGCTCAGCTGCCTGGTCGGCGCCAAGCTGGCCAACCTGGGCGTGCCGCTGGTGCTCAAGAAGCTGATCGACTCGCTGACCATCTCGCCCACGCATCCGCAGGCGCTGCTGGTGCTGCCGGTGGCCGCGCTGGTGGCCTACGGCGCGCTGCGCTTTGCGACCACCTTGTTCACCGAGCTGCGCGAATTTTTGTTCGCGCGCGTCACGCAGCGGGCCGTGCGCACCATCGCGCTGCAGGTGTTCCGGCACCTGCACTCGCTGTCGCTGCGCTTCCACTTGAACCGACAGACCGGCGGCATGTCGCGCGATATCGAACGCGGCACGCGCGGCGTCAATTCGCTGGTCTCGTATTCGCTGTTCTCGATCCTGCCGACGCTGGTCGAAATCGCGCTGGTGCTGGGCTACCTGGCGCTGCACTACGATCCCGCCTTCGCCCTCATCACCGGCGGCGCGCTGGTCATCTATATCGCGTTCACGATCATCGTCACGGAGTGGCGCACCCACTTCCGGCGCACGATGAACGAGCTCGATTCCAAGGCCAACACGCGCGCCATCGACTCGTTGCTCAACTACGAGACCGTCAAATACTTCGGCAACGAGAACTACGAGGCCGAGCGTTACGACCACGGCCTGCAGAAATACGAGAGCGCGGCGGTGCGCTCGCAGACGTCGCTCTCGCTGCTCAACAGCGGGCAGTCGCTCATCATCGCGATTGCGGTGACGCTGATCCTGTGGCGCTCGACCCAGGGCGTGATCGACCACAAAATGACGCTGGGCGACCTGGTGCTGGTGAACTCCTTCATGCTGCAGCTGTACATCCCGCTCAATTTCCTGGGCGTGATCTACCGCGAGATCAAGCAGAGCCTGGCCGACATGGAGCGCCTGTTCTCGCTGCTCGACCAGCACCGCGAAGTGGCGGATTCGCCGGATGCGCAGCCGCTGGTCACGCACGGCGGGCGCGTCGCGTTCTCGCATGTCGATTTCAGCTACGAGAGCAAGCGCCAGATCCTGTTCGACGTCGACTTCACCATCCCGGCCGGAACCACGACGGCGGTGGTGGGCCACAGCGGTTCAGGCAAGTCGACGCTGTCGCGGCTGCTGTTCCGCTTCTATGACGTGAACGCCGGCGCGATCAGCATCGACGGCCAGGACATCCGCAGCATCACGCAGGAGTCGTTGCGCGCCCACATCGGCATCGTGCCGCAGGATACGGTGCTGTTCAACGACACCATCGAATACAACATCGCCTACGGCCGGCCGGGCGCGCGCCGCGAGGACATCGTGGCGGCTGCGCGCGCGGCGTCGATCCACGACTTCATCGAAACCCTGCCGGATGGATATGCGACAATGGTGGGCGAACGCGGCCTGAAGCTGTCCGGCGGCGAGAAGCAGCGGGTGGCGATCGCGCGCACGCTGCTGAAGAATCCGGCGATCCTGATCTTCGACGAAGCCACCTCGGCGCTCGATTCGAAGGCCGAGCAGGCGATCCAGGCGCAGCTGAAGGAAATCGCGAAGAACCGCACCACGCTGGTGATCGCGCACCGCCTGTCGACCATCGCGGACGCGCAGCAGATCCTGGTGCTGGACCACGGGCGCATCGTCGAACGCGGCACGCACCAGTCGCTGCTGGCCGCGGACGGCCTGTACAAGCAGATGTGGGAGCGCCAGCAGGCGCGCAAGGACGAAGAGCTGGCCTCGCCGCCGGTCGAGGTCGAACAAGAATAAGCAGGCAATCCGCTCATGGAAAATCAGATCGTAGAAGTGAACGAAGTCCCGCGCGAGGGCGACCGCACGCTGGTCACGGCGCTCGAGGCGGGCAAGGTGCTGTACTTCCCGGCGCTGCCGTTCGAGCCGACCGCGCAGGAGCTGCAGCAGCTGTTCAAGCCGGAGATCCGTGACCCCAAGAGCCGCAACATCAGCCTCGACGCCAATGGCCGGCTGAAGGGCGCGGCGGGGGACGAGGCGACGCAGCAGATGCTGTCGGCGATGATGCTGCGCTTTCGCGCGCAGGCCGAGAACCTGCTGTCGGCGATGGCGCCGCGCTACATGGAGCACGTGCGGCGCGGGCCGGTGAGCTTCCGGCCGTCGGTGGTGGAGACGCGCGAGCAGTCGTGGCGCGCGGACGACCGCAGGCTCCACGTCGACGCGTTTCCGTCGCGGCCGAATCGTGGCGAGCGCCTGCTGCGCGTGTTCGCCAATGTGAATCCGGAAGGCGTGCCGCGCGTGTGGCGTGTCGGCGAACCCTTCGAGACCGTGGCGCGGCACTTCCTGCCGCGGGTGAAGCCGTATTCGCGCTGGCAGGCGAAGGCGCTCGAGGCGCTGAAGGTCACCAAGTCGCTGCGCAGCGAGTACGACCACCTGATGCTGCAGCTGCATGACGCGATGAAGTCGGACCTGGAGTACCAGAAGAATGCGCCGCAGGTGACCATGCCGTTCCCGGCCGGGTCGACCTGGGTGGTGTTTTCGGACCAGGCGTCGCATGCGGCGATGTCGGGGCAGTACATGATGGAGCTGACCGCGCAGCTACCGCCGGATGAACAGTACGATCCTGAGGCGAGCCCGCTGGCGATCCTGACACGCTTGCAGGGCCACGCACTGGTTTAATACCACCAAATGAAAACCGTCGTTCCCGGCACTGCCGGAAACGACTCCCCGCGCAGGCGGGGACCCATGCTGAGTGTGAGTAGAGTTGGCACCGCCTCTGCTCACACGTTCTATGGGTCCCCGCCTGCGCGGGAACGACGGTTTGCTGCTAACTAATCAATCGTTCAGTAGGTGTAGAACATCCGCTGAATCTCTTTGGTGTCATGCGTCCTGGTCAGCGCCAGCATCAACAGGATGCGCGCCTTCTGCGGGCTCAAGGTATCGGACACCACGAAATCCAGCTCGTCGTCATTCGCCTCGCCATTGCGCGCCACGATGCCCTGTCCCACGCGGCTGGAACGCACGATGATGACGCCCTTCTTGCGCGCCGCGACCAGCGCCGGCTTGGTGCGGGCCGGCAGGCTGCCGTCGCCGGTGCCGGCGTGGACGATGCCCACGTCGCCCTGCGCCACGAAGGCATCCACCGCCGCCGTCCCGACGTTCGCGTACGAGTAAGCGACATCCACCGCCGGCAGCGCATTCAGGCCGCTCACGTCGAATTCGGTTTCGGCGGTGTGCTTGCGCAGCGAGG
Organism: Massilia terrae; assembly: GCF_024753145.1. Lineage (GTDB taxonomy): Bacteria > Pseudomonadota > Gammaproteobacteria > Burkholderiales > Burkholderiaceae_D > Telluria > Telluria terrae. The sequence goes on from NZ_JANUGU010000011.1 coordinate 17,508, forward strand.
CGCGGTAGAAACGCGGCTTACCATCCAGCATATAGCCGAGGAAGCCCAGCTCCGTGGTCTTGAAGGTGTCGGTGCTCACGGTGTTGGTCTTGGTGACTTCGCGCGCTGCGTTGATCTGGTCGTTCAGCGCGACCAGCACGCCCTTGCCGACCGCTTCCTTGCTGCCGGCCAGCGCGACCGCGTTGTACAGGTTGATCGGACCGTCGGCCGAGATCGCGGTCGACGGGCGCATCGAGCCAACCAGCACTACCGGCTTGTTGCTCTTCACGACCAGGTCGAGGAAGTACGCGGTCTCTTCCAGTGTGTCGGTGCCATGGGTGATGACGATGCCGTCCACGTCGGCCTGCGCCAGCAGCGTGTTGACGCGCTTGGCCAGCGCCAGCCAGTGCTCGTTGGTCATGCTCTCGCTGGCGATCTGGAATACCTGCTCGCCGGTGACATTGGCCACGTTCGACAGCTCCGGCACGGCTTTGATCAGCGATTCGACGCCGACCTTGGCGGCGGTGTAGCCGACCGTCGTGGTGCTGGTGGCGCCGGTGCCGGCGATGGTGCCGCCGGTCGCGAGGATCACGACGTGCGGCAGCTTGGCGTCCTGCGCCTGCGCGCTGAGCGTGATCAGGAACAGGCAGGCGAACAGCGCCCACAAGGAGCGCACGGATTTCTGGTACAGCATTGGTTTTTCTCCTTCGATTTGATGGCTGGCCTTGTGGGCTGGCCCGTTACTGCTGCTTCTGGTTCTACAAATCCGTCGTTCCCGCGAAAGCGGGTACCCCATTTCGCTCCGTAGCCGTTCACGCAAAAAATGGGATTCCCGCTTTCGCGGGAATGACGGCTCTCGGCTAAGGGCTAAAAAAATGGCCTTCCACAGCGGAAGGCCATCCTTATTTTTCGCGCCCCTTTTATGCCAGCGGCGCGGTGGCGACTTCCTTGTTGACGTTCCCCTCGGTCAGCTCGCCCTCCCACTTCGCGACCACGGCGGTGGCGATGCCGTTGCCGATAACGTTGGTGGCCGAACGTGCCATGTCGAGGAAGTGGTCGATGCCGATCAGGAGCAGCAGGCCTGCCTCGGGAATGTGGAACTGGCCTAGGGTCGCGGCGATTACCACCAGCGAGGCGCGCGGCACGCCGGCCATGCCTTTCGAGGTCAGCATCAGCACCAGCATCATCATCAGCTGGGTCGCGATCGGGATCTGGATACCGTAGGCCTGTGCGATGAACACGGTCGCGAAGGTGCAGTACATCATCGAGCCGTCCAGGTTGAACGAGTAGCCGATCGGGAGCACGAAGGCGGCCAGGCGGTTGCGCACGCCGAAGCGCTCCAGGCCTTCCAGCGTCTTCGGATACGCCGCTTCAGACGATGCGCAGGAGAACGCGATCAGGGCCGGTTCCTTCAGGATGCCGAGCAGCTTGAGGATGCGCGGGCCGACGAAGATGATGCCGGCCACGGTCAGGATCACCCACAGCAGCGCGATGCCGAGGTAGAACTCGCCCATGAACACGCCGTAGGTCGAGATGACGCCGACGCCACTTTTGGCGATGGTGCCCGCGACCGCCGCGAACACCGCGACCGGCGCGAAGTTCATCACGTAGCCGGTCACTTTCAGCATCACGTGGGCGACGCCGTCGATGGCTTCGATCATCGCGTTGGCCTTGGCGCCGATGGCGGCGGCCGCGGTGCCGAAGAAGATCGAGAAGATCACGATCTGCAGGATTTCGTTCTTGGCCATGCCGTCCACGATCGAGCTCGGGACCAGGTGGGTCACGAACTCGTTCAGCGTCAGGCCCTTGGCCGTGATGTCCGAGGTGGCGGTCGCCGCCGGCACCGCGTGCGACAGCGCCAGCGCGTCGCCCGGACGGAAGATGTTCACCAGGACCAGGCCGAGCGTGAGCGACATGATCGAGGCGATGATGAACCAGCCCAGCGCCTTGACGCCGATGCGGCCCACTTCCTTGGCGTCGCCCATCTTGGCGATGCCGACCACCAGCGTCGCGAACACCAGCGGCGAGATGATCATCTTGATCAGGCGGAGGAACAGCGTCGTCAGCAGCCCCATCTTGTCAGCGAAACCGCTGGCGCCGGCGGCGTCGGTGTTGGTGTTGACCAGGTAGCCAACGGCGATGCCCAGCACCAGGCCCACGAGGATGTAGGTAGTCAGGCGGCTTCGGTTATTCATAGACTGCTCTCTCCAGTGACCGGCGTGGTGTCTCCACCGCCGAGATTTCGTCCTGTGCCGCACGGGTTTCGGGCACAATAGCGACTCTTTTTTATGAGCGAACTGCCAGGGTTCGTATTGGCGTTATTGGCAAGTTCCGCAGTATCCTTGGCACTGATGGTGCTGTCAAGCATGCCCGCCGGGCGCGCCACACGGCCTCACTCGGGGCTTCCGAAAGACGATGAAACATGATCGAAATTGACGGTGTCAGCAAGTGGTATGGCCAGTTCCAGGTGCTCAGCGACTGCAGCACCCGGGTCGCGCGCGGCGACGTGGTGGTGGTGTGCGGGCCGTCCGGCTCGGGCAAGTCGACCCTGATCAAGACCGTCAACGGGCTGGAGCCGTTCCAGCGCGGCGCGGTGCGCGTCGATGGCGTCGAGGTGGGCGATCCGAAGACCGACCTGCCGAAGCTGCGCTCGAAGATCGGCATGGTGTTCCAGAATTTCGAGCTGTTCCCGCACCTGACGGTACGCGACAACCTGACCTTGGCGCAGGTGAAGGTGCTGGGGCGCAGCCTGGAGGAGGCGACGGCGAATGGCCTGAAGTACCTGGACCGGGTCGGCCTGCTGGCGCACCAGGACAAGTACCCGAGCCGTCTTTCGGGCGGCCAGCAGCAGCGCGTGGCGATCGCGCGGGCGCTGGCCATGGATCCGATCGCGATGCTGTTCGACGAGCCGACGTCGGCGCTGGATCCGGAGATGATCAACGAGGTGCTGGATGTGATGGTCGGGCTGGCGCAGGAAGGCATGACCATGATGGTGGTGACCCACGAGATGGGCTTCGCGCGCAAGGTCGCGGACCGGATCGTGTTCATGGATCACGGCAGGATTGTGGAGGATACGTCGAAGGACGAATTCTTCAGTGCGCCGAAGTCGGAGCGGGCGCGGGACTTTTTGGCGCGGATCATCCACTAAAGCGGGATATATACAGAACGTCGTTCCCGCTTCCGCGGGAACGACGGTAACTCTTGGCTCCGTACTATCAGTTGGCGGACGTTAAACCGTCTCGTCGCCGCTGAAGTACTCGTGATCCGTGGTCACCACCCACGAGTGCCGCAGTTCGACCACTTCGTCGCGGAAGGAGAAAGCGCGGCGCACGATGTGCAGCACCGGCGTGCCCGGCGCGATCGCCAGCAGTTCGGCCACTTCGGCGCTGGCGCCTTCGGCATCGAGCCGTTCCTCGGTGCGCAGCACGGCCACGCCGAAGCTGTCCTGGTACAGCTGGTAGAGCGTGGTGCGGCGCTCGCGCACCTGCTGTTCGGTCAGGCCCGGGAAGAAGCGGTCCGGCAGCAGGATGTGGTCGACGATCACCGCGCGCCCGGACAGGCTGAGGCGGTTGACGATGCGGTGCAGCTTGCTGCCCTTGCCGACGCCCAGCCGGCGCGCGCTGTCGAGGTCGGCCTTGTCCTTGTCCAGGCTGATGAACTCGACTTTCGGGTATTCCTTCTGGCCGGTCTTCGGGCAGATGTGGAAGAAGCCGAACATATAGCGGTCCTGGCTGTGCGAGGCGACGAAGGTGCCGCGGCCCTGGTGGCGGATCAGGATGTTCTCGGCGGTGAGCTCGTCGACGGCCTTGCGCAGGGTGCCGACCGAGACGCCGTAGCGCTCGCACAGGCGTTTTTCGGCCGGGATCATGTCGCCGGCTTTCCATTCGCCGTCGCGCAGCGATTCCATCAGCTTGTGCTTGACCTCGCGGTAGAGCGGTAGGCCGAGGGCGACGTCGGAGCGGAAGACTTGTTGCATGGGCGGCCTGCGCGGATAGTGACTATTGATCGCATGATAGCAAATACAAGGGCGCTTGGGTGGGGATTCATGCAGATCACCTAGTTGAATTTTCAAGCGCCGTCGTTCCCGCGCAGGCGGGAACCCATAGACCGCGTAACAGGATGCTCAGCATGGGGTGAACAATCCCGGGGGGATTGTTCACCCTGCGCGGGAACGACTGCAACTTTGCTATTTTATTTACGCTGCTTGGCAGAACGCCAGCAGGCTCTCCAGCCCTTCCGTCCTGTGCTTCTGCTTGTGCAGCAGGATATGAAACGACCGCGTCAGCTTGAGGAAAGGTGTATCGAGCATCACCAGGTTGCCGCGCTCGATGGCGCCGGCCAGGGCTATCCTGGGCAGGCAGGAGATGCCGATCCCGCTTTCCACCGCGCGCTTGATCGCCTCGGTGCCGCCCAGCTCCATCGCCAGCCGGATGTCGCCCAGCTGGCTGGTGAGCAGCTGTTCCACCACCTCGCGCGTGCCCGAGCCGCGCTCGCGCAGGATCCACTCGGCCTCCCGCAGCGCCTCCACCGTCGCCGCGCCCGGCTGGGCCAGCGGGCTGTCCGGCCGGACGCAGATCGCCAGCTCGTCGGTGCGCCAGAACAGGGCGTCGATGTCGGCGTCCATGCACGGCCCTTCGACGAAGCCGACGTCCACTTCGAAATGCAGCACGCGCTGCATCACCAGCCGCGTGTTTCCTACCTCCAGCTCGAAACGGCTGCCGGGCCGCTGCTGCCGAAAGCGCCCGATCAGCTGCGGCAGCAGGTAGTTGCCGATGGTGGAGCTGGCCGCCAGCCGCAGGTCGACCGGGCGCCCGGCCTTGCTGAACACGCCCTCCAGGTCGTGCGCGCGGCCGATCATCTCGACCGCCTGCGGGTACATCGTGCGGCCATCCTCGTTCAGCACCAGGCGCTTGCCGATGCGGTCGAACAGGCGGGTGCCGAGCTGGTTCTCGAACTCTGCCAAGGCCATGCTGGCGGCCGACTGGGTCATGCCGAGCGCGTTGGCGGCCTGGGTCACGTTGCCTTTCTGGGCGGTCGCGACGAAGACTTCGATCTGGCGGAGCGTGGTTCGCAGCATCGGTATATCAATTCTATTGATTAGTTATATCAATATAACTCGTTTTTCTTATAAGCGCGCGGGGCGTACTGTGGCGGCAAAGAATCAATGGAGCCGCACACATGAACAATTCGTCCAAGCGCAGCAGCCTCGCCGCCGGACTGGCACTGGCCGGCGCGATCGCCGCCGCCGGCATCTGGGGCGCAGACCTGGCGCCGGTCAAGCACCTGGGCATCAGCGCGCTGACGCTGGCCATCGTGCTCGGCATCGCGCTGGGCAATACGGTGTTCCCGCGCATCGCGCCGTTTTCGGGCGAAGGGGTGGAATTCGCCAAGGCCAAGCTGCTGCGGCTGGGCATCATCCTGTTCGGTTTCCGTATCACCTTCCAGGACATTTTCCAGATCGGCTGGGCCGGCATCCTGATCGACGTGCTGGTGATCGCCGCCACCTTCACGCTGGCGGTGCAATTGGGCACCCGCGTGTTCGGCCTCGACCGCCAGACCGCGATGCTGATCGGCGCCGGCAGCTCGATCTGCGGCGCGGCCGCCGTGCTGGCTACCGAGCCGGTGGTGCGCGGCCAAGCCCACAAGGTGTCGGTGGCGGTGGCCACTGTCGTCATCTTCGGTACGCTGGGCATGTTCATCTACCCGCTGCTGTATCCGCACCTGGGCCTGTCCGAGACCGCCTACGGCCTGTACGCCGGCTCCACCATTCATGAGGTGGCCCAGGTGGTGGTGGCGGGTCGTTCGGTGAGCGAGCACGCTGCCGCGTCCGCGGTGATCGAGAAGATGCTGCGCGTGATGATGCTGGCGCCTTTCCTCGTGATCCTGTCGAGCCGCGTGGGCGACGAGGCTGGCGCCGGCAAGAAGGGCAAGATCACCATCCCCTGGTTCGCGCTGCTGTTCATCGTCGCCGCTGGCGTCAACTCGCTGCACCTGCTGCCGGCCGGCGTAGTCGACGCCATCCTGGCGGTGGACACCGTGCTGCTGGCGATGGCGATGGCGGCGCTGGGCCTGCGCACCCACGCCGGCGCGATCCAGCAAGCCGGCGCCAAGCCGATCCTGCTGGCGAGCATCCTGTTCCTGTTCCTGATGACCGGCGGCTACCTCATCAACCGCGTCGTCACCGCCTTCGTGTGAGGCCGGAACAGTTTGCGAAGTGATTTAGATGATATGTTTGACTTGGGCGCGTTCGCCCGATAGCATGAAGTCGACAGAACAGATGGAGGCAAGGATTATCGATTAGAAGTGCGGCCAGGCGCCCGACGACGCAAACAAGCATTCAGCATCAGAGTTCACGTGCCCGCCGCAGAGCGGATCAGCAGATGGCCCAAGCCGCGCGGAACCCATTCCATTCTGGAGCGGTAGGAGGAGTAAATGAGGAGCTCGCTTTTTCGCAGTTTGTATTTCCAAGTGGTGGTGGCGCTCATCGCGGGTATCGCGACGGGTTATTTTTATCCGAAGATTGCCACCGACATGAAGCCGCTGGGGGATGCCTTCATCAACGGCATCAAGATGGTCATCACCCCGGTCGTGTTCTGTACCATCGTGTCCGGCATCGCCGGCATGGAAAGCCTGAAGAAGGTCGGCCGCGTGGGCGGCAAGGCCGTGCTGTATTTCGAAATCGTGACCACGCTGGCGCTGGTGATCGGCATGGTGGTGGCCAATGTGGTGCAGCCGGGCCATGGCATCAATGCCGACCTGGCCTCGCTCGACAAGGGCGCGGTGGCGGCGATTGCCGACAAGGCCCATCCGGAAACCGTGCTCGGCTACGTGACCTCGATCATCCCCACCTCCATCGTCGATGCCTTCGCCAAGGGCAACCTGCTGCAGGTGCTGCTGTTCTCGGTGCTGTTCGGCGTGTCGCTGTCGATCATGGGCGAGCGCAGCCGCAAGGCGCGCGAAATCGTCGATGAATTCGGCAAGGCCCTGCTGGGCGTGGTCGGGCTGGTGATGAAGCTGGCGCCGATCGGCGCCTTCGGGGCGATGGCTTTCACCGTCGGCAAATTCGGCATCGGCACCCTGCAGCAGCTGGCCACGCTGATCGGCGCCTACTACCTGACTACCGCGCTGTTCGTGATGGTGGTGCTGGGCTCGGTGGCGAAGATCGGCGGCGTGTCGCTGTGGAAGCTGCTCAAATACATCAAGGAAGAGCTGTTCATCGTGCTGGGCACGGCGACCACCGAGTCGGTGCTGCCGCAGCTGATGCAGAAGCTGGAGAACCTGGGCATCAAGCGTTCGGTGGTGGGCATGGTGGTGCCGACCGGCTATTCCTTCAACCTGGACGGCGCGGCGATCTACCTGACCATGACCTCGCTGTTCATTGCGCAGGCGCTCAATATCGACCTGTCGCTGTGGCAGCAGGTGGGCTTGCTGGCGATCCTGCTGCTCACGTCCAAGGGCGGCGCTGGCGTGGCCGGCGCGGCGCTGGTGGCGCTGGCGGCCACGCTCGGCTCGACCCATATCCTGCCGGTGGCGGGGATCGCGCTGGTGATCGGCATCGACCGGCTGATGAACGAGATCCGCGCGCTGACCAACCTGGTGGGCAATGCGGTGGCGACCATCGTGGTGGCGCGCTGGGAAGGCGAGATCGACCTGGTGCGGGCGCGGGCCGTGCTCAATGGCGAGGTGGTGCCGGTGCTGGAGGTGGATGCCGAGCCGCAGCTGGACCAGGACCTGCAGCCGGCGCCGGTGCCCGTCAGGGCGGCGAAGCCGGCGATGGCTTGAGCATTGACCGTCGTTCCCGCGCAGGCGGGAACCCATAGACCGCTTGACCGGATGCTCAGTATGGGTTCCCGCCTCCGCGGGAACGACGGTGGTCTATTTTTGAGCTAGTTCATGCACGTCGTCCCGGCGCAGGGACCCATGCCGAGCAGGCAGGCCTGCTGCGCCCCGCTCAATGCCGCACCGGCGGCCGCGGCGGCGCCGGCTCCATCGACAGCAGCACATCCAGCTCCGTGTGATTGACCGGCTTGGTCAGATGGAAATCGAAGCCGGCATCGCGCGTCAGCTTGCGGTCGCTCTCCTGCCCCCAGCCGGTCACCGCGATGATGCGCGGCCGCCGCAGCCCCACCCGGCGGCGCAGCTCGCGCGCCACGTCCAGCCCCGACATTTCCGGCATCCCGATGTCGAGCAGGATCACCTCCGGCTCGAACTCGAAGGCGGCGCGCAGCGCCTCCCTTCCGTCATGCGCCTCGCGCACTTCGTGCCCGGCCTCGTGCAGCAGCGCCACCATGCTCGCCGCCGCGTCGAGATTGTCGTCCACCACCAGCACGCGGCGCGGATGCAGGCGCGCTTCCTGCGAGACCAGCGGCACGTCCGGCTCCTCCTGCACGCGCGCCTCGCACAGCGGCAGGTCCACCGTGAAGGTGCTGCCCTGGCCCAAACCCCGGCTCGACGCGCTGACGCTGCCCTCGTGCAGTTCGACGAAGCCCTTCACCAGCGCCAGGCCGATCCCGAGCCCGCCGTGGCTGCGTTCCAGCGCCGGCGTGACCTGGGCGAACAGGCCGAAGATGTCCTTGATGTGTTCCGGCGCGATGCCCACCCCGCTGTCCGTGATCGAGACCTGAGCCCGCCCGCGCGAACGGCCCGCGTACACCTCGATGGTGCCGGCGTGCGGCGTGAACTTGATCGCATTGTTCAGCAGGTTGACGAAGCACTGCACGATGCGCGTGGCGTCGGCGTCGGCATACAGCGGGTCGTCGCCGAGGTGGACCGAGACCTCGTGCCCGGCCTGCTTGAGCGCGGCCTCCACCGCGTGCAGCGCATCGGTCAGGCAGTCGACCAGCGACACCCGCTTCTTCGACAGCCGCACCTTGCCCTGGGTGATGCGCGACACCTCCAGCAGGTCGTCGACCAGGCGCGCCAGGTGGCGTGACTGGCGGTCGATGATGGTCAGCGCGCGCTCGACATTGTGCGGCAGGCCGGACAGGCGCGACAGCAGCTCACTGGCGTTGCGGATCGGCGCCAGCGGGTTGCGCAGCTCGTGCGCCAGCGTCGCGAGGAATTCGTCCTTGCGCTGGTCGGCCTTCTTCAGCGCCTGCTCGGCCTCGCTCTGGGCCGTGATGTCGGTGTTGCTGCCGAACCAGTGGATGATGTTGCCGTCGGCATTGCGCAGCGGCACCGCGCGGCACAGGAACTGGCGGTACTTGCCGTCCGCGCCCTTGATCGGCAGCACCAGCTCGAACGGGGCGCCGGTGGCGATCGAGAAGCGCCACCGTTCCAGCGCCAGCGGCCGCAGGGCCGGGTCGTACGCGCTTTGCCAGCTCCAGCCCTCGGATTCTTCCGGCGCGAGCCCGGTGTATTCGTACCAGCGGCGGTTGAACCACGCCACCCAGCCGTCCGGCCGCGCCATCCAGGCGATCTGCGGGATCTCGTTGGCCAGCGTGTGGAAGCGTTCCTCCAGTTCGGCGGTGGCATCCTCGCCCAGCTTCTTGTCGGTGATGTCGGCGATGACGCCGAACACCTGGTGCGGCTTGCCTTGTTCGTCATATTGGGCGACCCCGCGCGCCGATGCCCACAGCAAATCGCCGCGCGCATTGCGCATTCGAAAGTCGACGCTGCATTCGACGCCGTTGCGGAAGCAATCGTCGATCTTCTCGCGCAGGGCGTCGCGGTCTTCCGGCAGGACATAGTTCAGCAGCGCATCGGGTTCGGGTGCGAGCGTGCCGGGCGCCATGCCGACCATGTGTTCCAGTTCCGGGCTCCACCATGCGCGCCGTTCCCGCAGATCCCAGCTGAACACGCCCATGCGTCCCGCTTGCAGGGCCAGTCGCAATACTTCGCGCGATTCGCGCAAGCCTGCCGCCGTCCGCGCGCCGGCCTGCGCGGAGGCGAGGTCGCGGTACATCCGGTTGTGCTCGTTCAACAGCATGATCAGCACGAAGCTCGATGCCAGCAGGCTGTAGAAGCGGCCGGCGTAGAAGCCGACATCCCAGCGGCCCGCATTGAAAATGGCCACCAGCCCGATTTCGAAGAACCAGGCGGACAGCACCACGGCCAGCCACAGGTCGAGTGCCGAGGTCGAGCGGCGGGTCAGCAGGACGGCCAGCGCGACGCCGGTCACGAACCACTGGCCGTAGCGGCCGATATTGAAGGCGGACGAGTACTTGTTATCCCTGAGCATTTGCGGCAGCAGGTCGGTGGCGTACACCGCCAGCAAGCTCAGCAGCGCGGCGCAGCCCAGCGTCACCAGCAAGGCCCAGGCCATCGGAGGACCGCGGCGGATCACGCGGCGGTGCTTATCCTTCAGGAAGGAATAGGCAATGATTGCGATGGGAAAGCCGAGGTGCCAGAAGACGTGCAGGTAGCCGGTCGTCTGCGATCCCGCGCCGAGCAGGCCGGCGGCCGCGAACACGCCTGGAAAGCTCAGCAGGTGGACGGTCGCCATCACGGCCGAATACAGGTAGCCGCAACCCAGCACGAGGATTTCGGAGCGGCGTGTCAGGCGAAAGTAGCCGAACAGAAGCGTCATCGTGATGAGGTCGTTCATCACGATGACGGGCTCGTAGAGCGGGATGAACCAGTTGGCCGGCGGCAGCGCCTGGCGCGCAAAGGGGACGAGCGCCAGGAACATGCCGAGCGACAGCGCGACCATGACCAGCGCCAGCCTCAGCGACGCCGGGCTCGCTTCATAATCGGACAGTGTGCGTTCGACATTGCTTTCGGAGAACACCGGAGTCTTCCCGGCATCGCCTGGCGCTCGGAACTCGTAGTTCATGGGGCATCATAGATTTGATGCGGAAAAGAGGGAGCACCGTACACGACAGGAAAGCTTGCGCGCGGCGGTATGGTGTGGGCGACGTTTCGCCAGGGTGCTGGCACCAATGGATCTCATTTTGCTATCTCATTGCGTCTCTTTTCGACCTCATCGGACCTCGGCTGCGCAAGCGCGATCAAATGAAGATCAAATGAGACCTTTCGAGACGAAGAAAAGGAGCGCATGGTGACAGGACCTTGGAAAACACAAGCGCGGAGGGAGCTTCTCGACATCGACAGCCGTCACCAGCAGGGCTACCATCGCAGGCAATGTGAGCCAATATTGCCATTATGAATCCTGTTCAAGTTGAAACGGAGCCGCGCGCCCAGCTCGATGCAGGCGATTTCCTGCTGCGGCGCTTCGTCGAATCCGATGCGCCCGCCTTCGCCGCCGCCGCGCGCGAATCGGCGGCCAGCCTCGTCCGATGGATGCCCTGGGCCGATGCCGACTTCAGCGAAAGCCAGGCGCTCGACTGGTTTGCGATCTGCAACGACGGCTGGGCCAGCGGGACGTCTTACCAGTTCGGCATCTTCCTGGCTGATGCCGTGAGCTTCATCGGCGGCGCCGGCCTGAACCAGTTCAACCAGGTCAACGGCTTCTGCAATCTCGGCTACTGGGTGCGCGACTCCGCCAGGCGCCAGGGCGCGGCGAGTGCGGCCACGAAAGCGCTGGCGAAATTCGCGTTCGAGACGCTGCAGTTGTCGCGCGTCGAAATCGTCATCGCCGAGGGCAACGAGGCCAGCCTCGGTGCGGCCCGCAAGGCAGGCGCGAGCTACGAATGCCTGGCGCGAAACCGGCTCAGGCTGCACGGCCAGGCCGTCGCCGCGCACATGCTGGTGCTGCTGCCGGAGCGCTAGGTCTACAGGTTGCGGGCGACGAGGCTGACGCCGCCGGCGATCAGGATCACCCAGATCGCCTGCACCACGCGCTGCGCCGGCAGCCGGCTGTGCAGGCGGTTGCCGAGGTAGAGGCCGAGCAGCGAGCAGGGCAGCAGCATGGCAGCAAGTGAGAACAGGGAGTTCTGCTGCAGCAGCCCGACCGAGGAGAAGAACACCAGCCGCGAAATGCTGGTCGTGAAAATCAGCGCGCTGATGGTGGCGCGCAGCACGGCCTTGTCGTCGAGGCGGCGCGTGAGGTAAATCGTATAAATCGGTCCGCCGGTGCCGAACAGCGCGGTGAACATCCCGCCCGCCATGCCGAGCGGCGCCGACCAGCCGGAGGCCAGCGGCTGCGGCTCGCGCTTGAGCAGCAGGCTCCATGCCGAGTAGGCCAGGATGAAGGTGCCGAGGATCAGCAGCAGCCAGCGCTCCGGCACTTTGACCAGCGCGAACACGCCAATCGCCATCCCGACCAGCATGTAGGGAATCAGCCGCAGCAACTCCTTGCGGTCGATCACGCGGCGGTTGCGCATGCCCATCAGGAGGCCGGAGCACAGGTCGAACATCAGCATCAGCGGCACCGCCAGCTTCAGCGGGATCACCTGCACCAGCAGCGGCATCGCCGTGATCGACGAGCCGAAGCCGGTGAGGCCGAATACCGTGTACGCCATCAGGACGATGAGGGCGAGGAGAACAATCGTTTCGGTGCCGAAGGCCATTGGTGGTGGCTTTGCTGATTCATTGAATTCACCGTCGCTCCCGCGAAAGCGGGAATGACGAAGCTAATTGTTGAGCGAGGATGAAGCACTACGCCTGCGCCAGCTCCTCAAGCTGTTTGATGAGCGCATCGGGCACCTCGATCCCTTCCGCCTCCGCCTTGCGCGCCAGCGCTTCCCTGCGCTGCCCCGGCAGCCGCACATCTGGATCCACCAGCATCGCCGCAACCAGCGTCTCCACGCGCTCGCTGAACACATCCGTCCCCGCCAGCGCCGCCGGATCGATCACCATGAACGCCTGCCCGATGCGTGGCCGGTTGCCCTGCTCGACAAAGAATGAATCCGCCTCGAACCCGAACGCCGCACCGGTCAGCGCGCAGCACAACAGCTCGACGACCAGCGCAAGCATCGCACCCTTCACGCCGCCGGCCGGCACCATCATGCCTTCCAGCCCTGCCTTGGGATCGGTGGTCGGATTGCCGTCCTTGTCCAGTGCCCAGCCCAGCGGAATCGACTCGCCCTTCTTGGCGGCGACCATCAGCTTGCCGCGCGCGACCTCCGACAGCGACAGGTCGATCACCAGCGGCGGCGCGCCGCGCCTTGGGAACACGGCGGCAATCGGATTGGTGCCGAACAGCGCGCGCTTGCCGCCCCATGCCGGCATGCCGCCCGGCGAATTGCCGAACGCAAGGCCAACCATGCCGGCGCGAGCGACCGGCTCGAGGTGATAAGCAGCCGCGCCGAAGTGATGGCTGCGCGTGACGCAGGCGAACGCAGCGCCGCATTCGCGTGCCGAGCGGATCGCTTCGCGCACCGCGACCGCGCAGGCGGGGAAGGCCAGCCCTTCCTCCGCATCGACCAGCAGCGCCGCCGGCTTGGTCTGCTGGACCTGCGGCACGGCGTGCCCGTTGACGCGCCCATTGCGCAGATGCCCCGCGTACTGCGGGATGCGCGACAGGCCGTGCGAGGCCAGCCCCTGCGCCTCCGCCGCGACCAGGGCGGCAGCGGTGGCCGCGGCCATCTCGTCGCTCGCGCCCGCGCGCCGCAGCGCATTGGTGGCAAGGGTGGTCAGGTCGGTAATGCTAGGTGTTGGCATGAATGCTCCGTGGTGGTGGTACCGAGCAGCCGCCCGGCGACCAGCTCGGCGATCATCGCGCTGACGCGCTCATTCGATTCTCGCGTGACGCCCGCGATATGCGGCGTCAGGATCAGGTTGGGTACGTCGGCCAACACCGACCCCGCCGCCAGCGGCTCGTGCTCGAACACGTCGAGCGCAGCGCCGCCCAGCCGGCCCTCGCGCAGCGCCTCGGCCAATGCCGCTTCGTCGACGATGCCGCCGCGCGCCGTATTGATCAGCACCGCGCCCGGCTTCATCATGCCGATGCGTGCCGCGTCCAGCAGCTTGTGGGTGGCATCCGTCAGCGGCACATGCAGCGTCACCACGTCCGCTTCGCGCAGCAGGCCATCCAGGCTGCAGCAGGTGGCGCCGCTCTCGCGCCACGCCGGCGCATCGGCATCGAGCATCGGATCATAGCCGATCACGCGCATGCCCAGCGAGCGCGCCAGCTTCGCCGCCAGCCGCCCGATGCCGCCGAAGCCGACGATGCCCAGCGTCTTGCCCGCGCTCTCGCGTCCTTCCGACAGCAGCGCGCGCGGCCACTTGCCGGCGCCGACCGCGCCGCTCGACAGGTAGGCGCCGCGCAGCAGCACCATGGCGGTGCTGATGACGTATTCGGCCACCGCCAGCGCATTGGCGCCGGTGGCCGGGATCACGGCGACGCCGCGCGCCTCGCAGGCCGCGACGTCGATGTTGTCCAGCCCGACGCCGAGCCGTCCGACTACCTTCAGCTGCGGCCCTGCCGCCAGCAGTTCGCCGCGTACCTGGGTGCGGTTGCGCACGATCAGCGCCATCGCATCGGCCAGCTCGCGCATCAGTTCCTGCGGCTTGTCCACCAGCTGCGGGTCGTACACCACATCGAAGCGGCGTTGCAGGTCCTTCACGGACGCTTCGTCCATGAATTCGCAAATCACGATTTTCATGAAGTTCTCCGGTCAGGCCTGCATGCCCCACTTGCGCACGGTATGGGTCTCGATGGTGCGGAACACCAGGTTCTCGACGATCAGGCCGATCAGGATCACGGTGAGCAGGCCGGCGAACACGCTCGGGATCTCCAGCTGGTTCTTGTTCTCGTAGATGAACCAGCCAAGGCCGCCGGAACCGGAGCTCACGCCGAACACCAGCTCGGACGCGATCAGGGTCCGCCAGGCGAACGCCCAGCCGATCTTCAGGCCGGTCAGGATGCTGGGGAAGGCCGCCGGGATCAGGATCTTGGTCACATAGCTGAGGCCACCGAGCCCGTAATTGCGGCCCACCATGCGCAGCGTGTTCGACACCGCCAGGAAGCCCGAGTGCGTGTTGAGCGCGACCGCCCACACCACCGAATGCACCAGCACGAAGATCAGGCTGCCATTGCCGAGGCCGAACCAGATCAGCGCGATCGGCAGCAGCGCAATCGCCGGCAGCGGATTGAACATCGAGGTCAGCGTCTCCAGGAAGTCGGTGCCGATGCGCGACGAGATGCCGAACGCGGTCAGCAGCGCCGCCAGCGCGATGCCGATCCCGTACCCCATCAGCAGCACCTTGAGCGAGGCCCAGATCTTGACCAGCAGGTCGCCCTCGACCAGGTGCGTGGCCAGCGACTGCACGGTGGCGCTGAAGGTCGGGAACAGCAGCTCGTTGTTCAGCATGCGTGCGCCGCCTTCCCACGCCACCATCAGCACGATCAGGATGAAGGCCTTGCGCAGCGCGCTGACGTTGTACAGCTTCTCGAAAGTGGACAGCGGCTTCTGCACGACGCCGAACTGCGAGGAATCGAGCGGCTCGCGGTGGATCGGCGGCCGCGACCACAGGATGGCGTCCTTAGACATGCTGCACCTCCTTCTCTTCGATATCGTCGGCGAACAGCATCTTGTGGATCTCGTGTTCGAGCTCCTTGGCTATCCGCGGGTCCTCGCAGTCGCGCGGCGCGCTGGCCAGCTCCGCCTTCACCTGGCCCGGGTGCGGCGACAGCAGCAGGATGCGGCTGCCGCACTTGATCGCTTCAGGGATCGAGTGCGTCACGAACAGCACCGTGAAGTGGGTGTCGTCCCACAGGTGCAGCAGCTCGTCCTGCATCTTGCGCCGCGTGAGCGCGTCCAGCGCCGCGTAGGGCTCGTCCATCAGCAGCACGTCCGGCTCCATCGCCATGCCGCGCGCGATCGCCACCCGCTGCTTCATGCCGCCCGAAAGCATGTGCGGATGGTGGTTCGCGAACTTGGCCAGGTTGACCTTCTCGATGTACTGCATCGCCTTCTCTTCCGCCGACTTCGCGGTGTGCTTGCCGGAGGCGCACAGCGGGAACATCACGTTCTCCTTCACTGTCTTCCAGGGCAGCAGCTGGTCGAACTCCTGGAACACCATCATGCGGTCCGGTCCCGGCCGCGTGACCAGCTTGTCCTTGAGGCGGATCTCTCCTTCGGTCGGCGTCAGGTAGCCGCCGACCGCCTTCAGCAGCGTCGACTTGCCGCAGCCGGAAGGCCCCAGCAGCACGTAGCGGTCCGATTTGAACACCTGGAAGTTGACGCGGTAGGTCGCGGTCACCAGGTGGGCCTTGGTCTTGTATTGCAGCGTGACGTCACGCACGTCCAAAAGCGGGCTGGGCCCTTGCTGCGGGGTGCTCATGTCCATGACTCTCCATCCTTTTGCTTGTCTGCGGTGGGCCGATGTCCTGTGTCGGCTCAGCTGCCCGGCAGCTTGTGCACGTTATCGAAGAACATGTCCTTCCAGGATGCCGGCTTGACCTTGATGGAGCCGATCTTGTGCATGAAGTCCACGTACTTCATGACGTTCTGCGGGGTGGTCGTGAATTTGATCTGCGGGTCGTCCAGCATCTTCATGATGTCCTCGACGCTGCTCTTGTCCTTCGACATGCGCAGGTAGATCTCGGCCGCTGCCCGCTTGTCCTTGTTGATCATCTCGATCGCGTCCTCGAGCGCCATCACGAAGGAGGCATAGACGCGCGGGTTCTCCTTGCGGAACTTGGTGGTGGTCCAGATCAGGTTGAAGGTGGCGGGGCCGCCCAGCACCTGGTAGGAATTGAGCACCGTGTGGATGCCCGGCTTTTCAAGCTGCTGGTACTGGAACGGCGGCGAGCTGAATTGGGCGTCCACCTCGCTGGTGCCCGACAGCAGGGCGGCCTGGCCGTCCGGGTGGCTCATCGACACGGTCAGGCGATCGAGCTTGTTCTGCTGGCCGGGGCCGAAGGCCTGCTCGGCCGCCATCTGCAGCGTCACGGCCTGGATCGAGACCTTCACGGCCGGCAGCGCGATCTTGTCCTTGTCGGTGAAGTCCTTGATGGTCTTGACGGCGGGATTGCGGGTGTTCAGGTACAGCGGCATCGAGTTCAGCGCCGCCACGGCCTTGACGTCGTAGTTGCCGCGGGTCTTGGCCCACAGCGTGACCAGGGGCGCCACGCCGCCCGCCGCGATGTGCAGGCTGTCCGACAGCAGCGCGTCGTTCATCACGTTCCCGCCCGCGAACTTGGCCCAGGTGACCTTCAGCCCGCCGGCGCCGGCTTCCTTCGAATACTTCTCGACCAGGTGCTGGTCTTCCATGATCATCAGGGGAAGGTAGCTGATGCCGTACTGCTCGGCGATTTTCAGGTCGGTGATCTCGGCGCCCGCGGCGAACGAGGTGGAGAACAGGGCGGCGGCCCCGGCGCACAACAGAATGGATCTGACTTGCATTGGATGTCTCCTCCAATATCGGTTGGTGTAAGGGGTGGCGCTTGTGCGCCTGTTGTGTGGTCTCTCCCCCTGTCCGGATGATGCTAGATCGATCGCTGACTACTTTTCACTGCACGACCACCTGATAGTAGACCAGTGTCGCAATAAATTCAACTAGATGACTTAAATGAGTTCACCTTTTATTTTGCAGGGGCCGCTTCCGGCTCCAGGATTGTGTGCCCCGGACGCACGCGTTCGAAGCGCACCGCTTCCCGGCCGAGCTCCAGCTTGGACGCGCCCATGCGCGCCACCGTGAAGCTCGACGTTTCAAGATCGCCGCTCTGCGGAAAGTCCTCGCGGTAGTGGGCGCCGCGCGAATCCTCGCGCAGCAGCGCGGCGGCGGCGATCACCCGGCTCACTGCGATCAGGCTGCGCAGATTCATCCAGTCGTGCCATGACAGGTTGTAGGCCCGGTCGCCGTCCGGGATGCCGGTGCGCGCCAGCTGCGCGTCCAGCTCTTCCAGCCGGCGCTGGGCGCGGCGGATGCCGTCGGCGGTGCGCAGGATGCCCACGTCCAGCCACATGCACTCGAACAGGGCCTCGCGGATCGCTTCGAGGTCGCCGGGCTCCTGCGTGAACGGCAGCGTATGTTCCATCATGCTGCGCGTGATCGCCGCCTCGTCCGGCGCGCGCAAGCCCGGGTTGCGCCCGACCCACGCGGCCATCGATTCGCCCGAGATCCCGCCGAACACCGTGGAGTTGGCCACGCCGTTGCCGCCGAGCCGGTTGGCGCCGTGCACGCCGCCGGTGTCCTCGCCGGCCGCGAACAGTCCGGTCAGTTCGGTGGTGGTGTCAGGCTTGAACACCACGCCGCCCATCATGTAGTGCGCCGTCGGCACCACTTCCACGCGGCCGCCGGCGAGGTCGAAGCCGCAGTCGCCGCAGCGTTCGACCATGCCCTTGAACTGCTGGCGCACCTTGTCCGGCCCGAGGTGCGACATCTGGATGTAGACCCCGCCGTTGGGCGTGCTGCGCCCGGCGCGGATCTCGGCGTAGATGCCGCGCGAGACGATGTCGCGGGTGGCGCGCTCGCCGCGCGGGTCGTAGTTGCTCATGAAGCGCTCGCCCTCGCCGTTGAGCAGGTAGCCGCCGGCGCCGCGCAGTCCTTCCTCCAGCACCGTCCCGGTCATGCGCGTGTGCGTGCCCGCCAGCAGGCCGGTGGGGTGGAACTGCACCATCTCCATGTCGCGCAGCGGCAGGCCGGCGCGCAGCGCCATCGCCAGGCCGTCGCAGCTCTTGTCGCCGGACGGTGTGTGAAACTTGTACATGGTCGGCCCGCCGCCGGTCGCCAGCAGCACGGCCTTGGCTTGCACGAACACGAATTCGCCGGTGCGCATATCGATCATCAGCACGCCGGACAGCGCCTTGCCGTCCTCGGTCTTGATCAGCTCGACCGCGCGGTGCTCTTCCAGCCGGTGGATACCGCGTGCCCAGACCTGCTCGGACAGCCGGTTGATGATCTCGATGCCGGTCAGGTCGCCCTTGTGCACGGTGCGATCAAAAGTCTGGCCCGCGAACGCCTTCTGGTGCACGGTGCCGTCCGGGTTGCGGTCGAAGAAGCAGCCCAGTTCATTTTCCAGCTCGTGGATGCGCTCGACCGCCTTGGTCACCAGCGTCCACGCCAGCTCCTGGTTGGCCAGCCACTTGCTGCCCTCGATCGTGTCCATGAAATGGCGCTCGACCGAGTCGCCCTCGGCCAGCGCGACGTTGTAGCCGCCCTGCACCATGCGCGTGCAGCCGCATTTGCCGAGCAGTCCCTTCACCGCCACCGTGATCGACAGCGATGGGTCGGCCTGGTGCGCGTGGAGCGCCGCGAACAGGCCGGCGCCGCCGGAGCCGAGGATCAGAATGTCGGTCTGCACGCGCTTGATCGGCTTCATTTCGTCACTCCCAGGCTGGCCAGCACCTTGGCGCGGCGCGCTTCGACGTCGGCTTTCACATCGGTGTACAGGCTGCCGCCGTGGCTGTCCATCGCCACCAGCAGCGGGCCGAAATCGCGGATCCTGAACTTCCACAGCGATTCCGGATTCAGGTCGTCGAGGTCGACGTCCTCGATCTGCTCGATCCAGGTGGTTTCCAGCGCCGCGGTGCCGCCGACAATCGCGAGATAGGCGCCGCCCAGGTCGCGGAAGGCATCCTGCGAACCCTGGCGCAGTCCGCCCTTGCCGACAATGAAGCGCACGCCGTATTGCGCCATCAGCGGCCGCGTGAAGCGCTCCATGCGGTCGGAGGTGGTGGTGCCGATGCAGACCTGCTGGTAGCCGGTCGGGTAGTCGGCGCTCTTTTCCACCCTGCGCACATTGGGCGCGGTGTGGATGACGGCCTGGCCGTTGAGGTCGAAGCGGGTCTTGCGGCCGCGGTCGAACATGTGGATCTGGGTGGCGTCGCGAATCCCGAACAGGGTCCGCTGCAGCGTAACCGTATCGTTGACGCGCAGCTTGCGCACCTGTTCCTCGGTCACGGGCATGGTGAGGTCGTAGTGGGCCATGATCAGAATCCGTAGGTGAGACCGTCTGGCGTGAAGGTCGCGGAAGCGCGGCGCGCCGAATGGCACTGCATGTTGACGGCAATCGGGTTCATCGTGATGTGGGTGGCGGCCAGCTCGATGTGCACCGCGAACGCGGTCGAGTCGCCGCCCAGCCCCTGCGGGCCGACGCCGAGCTGGTTCACGGCCTCGGTCAGCTCGACTTCAAGCTTCGCGCCCTCGGGATCTGCGCAGTGGCTGCCCAGCGCGCGCGTGGCGGCGCGCTTGGCCAGCGCCACGCACAGGTCCGAGGTGCCGCCCAGCCCGACCCCGACGATGGTGGGCGGGCAGGTTTTTCCGCCGGCATTGACCACGCAGTCGATCACGAACTCCTTGATCGCTCCAATGCCTTCGGCGGGAATCGCCATCTTCAGGAAGGAGTTGTTCTCGGAGCCGCTGCCTTTCGGGATCATCTGGATCGTCAGCGTGTCCGGCTGGTCGCTGAAGTCGATGTGCAGCACCGGGACCTCGATGCCGCACGAGGTGTGCTCGTTCTGGCGCGTCAGTGGATGCACCACCGACGAGCGCAGCGGATGCTCGCGCGTGGCGCGTTCGCAGCCCTTGCGGATCGCCTGCTTGAGCGCATGGCCGTCGACTTCCACGCCGCGCCCGATCGTCACGTTATAGATCGGCACCCCGGTGTCCTGGCACAGCAGGTTGTTGTTGTCTTCGGCCACGCGGATATTCTTCACCATGGTCGCGAGGATGTCCTGCGCGCGCGGCGCGGTCTCGGTTTCCGTCAAGCGCGCGAAGCCGCCCTTGATATCGGGCGGCAGCACCTTCAGCGCGCGGATGTACAGTTCTTTCGCGGCTTCTTCCACCGCCGCCAAGTCGACTTTCATTGTTCGTCTCCTTTAAAACACTAGCGCCAGGGCGAAGGCCATGCCGGTCATTGCGGCAAAGCCGGCGGTCAGCGCGATCAGGTTTTTGCGCAGGCCGTTCCAGCGGCCGAATTCGATCAGCAGCAGGCGGATGCCGCCAGCCATGTGCGCCGCCAGCAGCATCACCAGTCCCCATTCGCCGAACTTGAACAGCGGTTGGTTGGTGACCGCGATGAAGCTGTTCAGCGATGCCTCACCGGTGATCGCATGGCCCAACGCCCAGAAGTGCACCGGCAGGAACAGCGCCAGGCCCAGGCCCGAGAAGCGGTGCACGAGGAAGGCCCAGTAGGCCGGGTGGTTGCGCGCGCGGAAATCGTTCAGTCGCTTCATGCCAGCACCACTCCATAAACGGCGCGCAGGCCCATCACGAGCAGCAGCAGCGCGAACAGCATCGAGACCAGCCCGGCGGCGCGTTCTCCCATGACGCTCTCGCGCAGGATGCGCGCGAGGCCGTACGGCACGTGCACCGCGCAGGCCAGCACGAACAGGCCGTAGAACACGCCGAAGGCCAGGTTGCCGTGGGTCCGCCCGAGGATCTGTGTGCCGGTCAGCCCGCCGTGCACCGCGTAGACGATGATCGCAAGGTGCACCAGCACGAAGAACGACAGCGCCATCGCGCTGATGCGGCTCCAGTACCAGAGCCGGACTTCGGTGACGATATCGCTCATGCTTTCCTCCGCAGCGCTTTGACGGTGACGTGCTTCAGGCCCGCGATCGACGCGGTCGGCTCCAGGTGTTTGGGGCAGCGTTCGGTGCACGAGCCCTGCGTGTGGCAGGAATGGCAGCCGGCGTCGCCCGCCACCGCCAGAAGGCGCTCGGCATTGCCGATGTCGCGGACGTCGTTCACCAGCGTCCATGCGCGGTTCAGCGCGGCCGGGCCGAGGTAATCCGGGCGCCAGCTGACCACGTCGCACGAGGCGTAGCACACGCCGCAGCCGATGCATTCGATGCCGGCGTTGGCCGCCATCCGCATTTCGGATTTCGGCTCGACCAGCGCGAATTCGTCGTGCCGGGTCTGGTCGCCCTTGAAGCTGCCCTTGGCGCGCGCCCACTTGTCGAAGAACTCGGTCATGTCGGTGACCAGGTCCTTGATCACGGGGAGATTGGACAGCGGCGCCAGTTCCAGCTTGCCGTCCTGGGCGACGTTGGCCACGTGGGTGCGGCAGGTCCAGCGCGCCTTGCCGTTGACCGTCATCGCGCACGAGCCGCACATGCCGACCCGGCAGGCGTAGCGATAGGATAGTCCCGGGTCGATGCGGCGCTGGATGTGGGTCACCACGTCCAGCACGGTCTGGCTTTCCAGGCGCGGGACTTCGTAAGTGACGAAGCCGCCTTCTTCCTTGCCGCGCCAAACCTTCACTTGCAGATTGTTCGTCATGTCGAACCTGTTTTGTAGTGAGCTGCCAAGTCCATTGTCATGCAATGCATTTGCCAAAGAAAGCTAATCTTTATTTGTACGAGATAAAGAAATTCTTTATCATCATCCCATGGCATCCATTCGCATGTTCAAGACCTTCCTCGCCGTCGCGAAGTACGGCACCTTCGCCGCGGCCGGCAAGGAAATCGGGCTGACGCCGGCCGCGGTCGGGCTGCAGATTCGCGCGCTGGAGGAAGAACTCAACCAGGCGCTGTTCGACCGCGGACCGCGTTCGGTCGTGCTCAACACGGCAGGGCGCAAGGCGGTGCCGCAGGTGGAGGAGCTGCTGGTGCGCTTCGAGGCGCTGGCGAACGCGGACGACAGCGGCGAGCTGTCGGGCAGGGTGATGATGGGCGCGCTGGTGTCGACCCTGATGGGCTCATTCGCCGACGCGCTGTGGTCGCTCAAGCGCGAGCATCCGCGGCTCAAGGTGCAACTGTTCGTCGGACTGTCGAGCGACTTCGCGTACAAGGTCGAGCATGGCGAGCTGGATGCGGCGATCGTCACCAAGCCGCCAAGGCCGCTGGCCTCGAACCTGTTGTGGACGCCGCTCTACCACGAGCCGATGGTGATGATCGTGCCGCGCCGCCCGCACTTCGAGCTGCCGGCCGAGCCGCTGGACGCGCTGCGCGAGGCGCCCTTCATCCGCTTCGACCGCGACACGTGGACGGGGATGCTGGTGAAGGAGGTGCTGGCGCAGGCGGGCGTGACGGCGACGCATGATGAGCTGGAGCTCAACTCGGTGGAAGCGATGATCGAGATCGTGCGGCAGGGCTTCGGGGTGTCGATCGTGCCGCAGCTGGCGAACGTCCAGTGGGACAAGGACGGGGCGCTAAGGGTGATTCATGTGCCGGGAGTGACCACGGCGCGTAATGTCGGTCTGCTGGAGCGCACCAGCCACAGCCGCATGGCGTTCACCGAGGCGCTGAAGAAGTACTTCTCGATAACCGTATAAATAGTTACCTCAGACGCAGCGGTAACCTCAAGAAAAATAGTTACCCCCAAAACCGTCGTCCCGGCGGAGGCCGGGACCCATGCTGAGCGAGCAGGCTCGCGGCTACAGTGCCACCTGCACGCGTTCTATGGGTCCCGGCCTTCGCCGGGACGACGGTTTTTTTGAGGTTGCGGTGCTTTATGCGGACTCGTACAGGCGGGTCAGCACAAACTCACGGTGGCCCAGCGCTTCCGCAGCAGTCAGGCGGCCATTCGCGGTGCGCAGCATGCACTCCAGCAGCTTGTCGCCGGCGCCATCCATATTCAGCTCACGCTGCAGCAGTCCCGAGGTATCCACGTCCACGTGCTCGGCCATCGTCTTCACGGTCTTGGGATTCGCGCAAATCTTGATCACCGGGAGGATCGGGTTGCCGATCACATTGCCCTGGCCGGTCGGGAAGAAGTGCACCGCATAGCCGGCTGCCGCGCACAGGGTCACCATCTCGGCCGCGGCCGACGACGAATCCATGAACCACAGGCCCGGACCGGTCGGCGTCTCGGCCTTGTCCAGCACCCCGTCCACCTTGCACTTCTTGCCGATCTTCTGGATGTTACCCAGCGCCTTCTCCTCGATCGTGGTCAGGCCGCCTGCGATATTGCCCTTGGTCGGCTGCGAGTCGGACAGGTCGGAGGTCTTGTGGCGGTTGACGACTTCCTGATAACGGTCGAAGAAGGCCATGAACTTCTCCTTCACCTCCGGCGTCGCGCAGCGCGCAGCCACCAGGTGCTCGCCGCCGGTCAGCTCGGTGGTCTCGCCGAACACCAGGGTCGAACCGACTTCGTACAGCTTGT
The DNA here is from genome assembly GCF_024753145.1 of Massilia terrae. Taxonomy (GTDB): domain Bacteria; phylum Pseudomonadota; class Gammaproteobacteria; order Burkholderiales; family Burkholderiaceae_D; genus Telluria; species Telluria terrae. The sequence continues at coordinate 41,325 of NZ_JANUGU010000011.1, forward strand.
CGAAGGCATTGCCCACCGTCGGGTTGGCGCCGCAGCCGGAAGTGGTGTCCGATTCGCCGCACTTGGTCGACACCCACAGCTCGCTGATATTGCACACCTCGCGCTGCTTCTCCGACGCGTTCTGCACCATCTCGCGCGCAGCCTTGGAAGCGCGGTAGATGGTGTCGTGGTCGCCGTGGTGCTCGATCGCGAAGCCCTGCACCGGCTTGCCGGTCTTGGCGATGCCGTCTACGATCAGCTGGGTCCACTGCGGCTCGATGCCGATCACGATCACCGCGGCCACGTTCGGGTTCGAGCCGGTGCCGATCAGGGTGCGGAAATGCAGCTCCAGGTCGGCGCCGAACTGCAGGCGGCCGTACGGGTGCGGCAGCGCCATGGTGCCCTTGATGTTGTTGGCGACCGCCTCGGCGGCGGCGTTCGAGATGTCGTCCACCGGCAGGACGATGACGTGGTTGCGTACGCCGACGCGGCCGTTTTCGCGGCGGTAGCCGAGGAAGGTGGTGTCCTTGTTAATCATTTCTAATCTCCGATTCCTGAATTCGATTCGCTTGTCTTGGGCCCGCGCGGCGGCTTACCAGCGCTTGGTCTTGACGTTGTGGACGTGCAGGTGCTGGCCCGCCTTGATCGGCTGGACCACCTTGCCGATGTCGACGCCGTACTTGATCACGGTGTCGCCCACGTTCAGGTCCTTCAGCGCGATCTTGTGGCCGACCGGGATGTCGCTGCCGGAACGCGTCTCGATCAGGTGGTCCTGCTCCATCACCCAGCCCGTCAGCGCATCGCCGGTCTTGACGCCGTCGACCACCACCACCGTACCCACCGAATCACCATCTTCGTGCACCACAAAATGAATCATTTCTGTCTCCTTGTCCGGGTGGTTCTCGTTGAACCGTGAAGCCATCCTACTCCCGGGATTCATGCGTGTCAACTGGATCATCTAGATGAATATTAAAATTTTGTGGATGAGTCGCCGGGCCGCCGCAAGCGGTCGCGGAGCGCCCCGGCCGCCGCTGCGGGTAAAATAACGGGCACTCCGCTCTTCCAGAACCTGCCATGCCTGCCATCGATACCCAGCAAACCATCACCCTCATCCGTCCCGACGACTGGCACCTGCACCTGCGCGACGGCGCCCACCTGTCCAGCGTCGTGGCCCACAGCGCGCACCAGTTCGCACGCGCCATCGTGATGCCGAACCTTAAGCCGCCGGTCACCACCGTGGCCGCCGCCGCCGCCTACCGCGAGCGCATCCTGGCCGCGCTGCCGGCCGGTGTGAAGTTCGAGCCGCTGATGACGCTGTACCTGACCGATAACACGGATCCGGACGAGATCCGCCGCGCCCGCGACACCGACTTCGTCCACGCCGTGAAGCTGTACCCGGCTGGCGCCACCACCAATTCGGATGCCGGCGTGACTGACCTGAAGAAGTGCTACAAGACGCTGGAAGTGATGCAGGAAGTCGGCATGCCGCTGTGCGTGCACGGCGAAGTGACCAACCACGAGATCGACCTGTTCGACCGCGAAGCCGTGTTCATCGAGCGCGTGATGCGCCCGCTGCGCCGCGACATGCCCGAACTGCCGATCGTGTTCGAGCACATCACCACCAAGGACGCGGCCGAATACGTGGCCGAAGCCGAGGGCCCGATCGGCGCCACCATCACCGCGCACCATCTGCTGTACAACCGCAACGAGATCTTCCGCGGCGGGATCCGGCCGCACTACTACTGCCTGCCCGTGCTCAAGCGCGAGGAGCACCGGCTGGCGCTGGTCACCGCCGCCACCAGTGGCGACGAGCGCTTCTTCCTCGGCACCGACTCGGCCCCGCATGCGGTCGGCGCGAAGGAAGCCTCGTGCGGCTGCGCCGGCTGCTACACCGCCCTGCACGCGATGGAGCTGTACGCCACCGCCTTCGAACAGGCCGGTGCGCTCGACAAGCTGGAAGCCTTCGCGAGCCTGAATGGCCCGGCCTTCTACGGCCTGCCGGTCAACGAAGGCAGCATCACGCTCAAGCGCGAACCGTGGACGCTGCCGGCCACCGTGCCCTTCGGCGAAACGGCGCTGGTGCCGCTCAACGCCGGCGAACAGATCAACTGGAAGATGCTGTAAGCCGCATGCTGGCGCAGATCGACTGGTCGCGGCCGTGGCTCGATTCGGTGCGGCCTGCGTTCCAGCGCCTGCAGGGCGGCAGCGTCATCGACGCCTTCAACGCCAGCGCGGCCACGCTGGGCATCAGCAACCATCGCGGGCTGCCGCTGCGCTTCGTGCCGCAGGCCGCGCTGCCGGAAGGGACGGCCTACGAGGAATTCATCGGCGCCACCGGCTGCGTGCCTACGCGCGACAACCTGCACGACTTCTTCAACGGCCTGGTGTGGCAGACCTTCCCGCTCATCAAGCGCGAACTGAATGCGCTGCAGGCTGCGCAGATCGCGCAGGCCGGCGTCGGCAAGTCGCGTGGGCCGGCGCGCGATGCCGCCACCATCTTCGACGAGAACGCCGCGCTGCTGGTGGTGCGCGATGATGCCGAGGGCAGCGGTCTGGTCGAGGCCTTGCGCGGCCACCGCTGGCGCGAAGCGCTGTACGAACGGCGCGCCATGTTCGGCCGCGATGCCGCGCTCTGGCTGTTCGGCCACGCACTGATGGAAAAGCTGGTTGCCCCGCGCAAGGCGATCACGGCGCACGTGCGCGTGGTGCAGGCGCCGGCCGCATTCTTTGCGCTGGCGTGGGACGAGCAGCGCGCCTGGCTCGACCAGTATGTCGCCTCGCAGCTGCGCGAGCAGGGCCTGGCCGGCGGCGGTTTCACGCCGCTGCCGGTGCTCGGCGTGCCCGGCTGGTGGCCCGGCCAGGACGAAGCTTTCTATTCCGACGACAGCGTCTTCCGTCCCAAGCGGACGCAATGATCAGGAGATATCCATGACAACAACGGTTCGGTGGGGAATCCTCAGCACCGGCAGGATCGCGCGCGCTTTCGCCAACGCGCTGAAAGACACGCCGGGCGCCGTGCTGCACGCCGTCGCCTCGCGCGACCTCGCCAGCGCGCAGGCGTTTGCGCAGGAGTTCGGCGCGGCGAAAGCCTACGGCTCGTACCAGGAACTGGCCGATGATACGGATGTGGAGCTGGTCTACATCGGCACGCCGCACACGCTGCATGCGCGCGACGCGCTAATGGCGCTTAAGGCCGGCAAGGGTGTGCTGTGCGAGAAGGCGTTCACCGTCAACCGCCGCGAGGCCGAGGAAGTGGTCGCGCTGGCGCGCTCGAAAAAGCTGTTCCTGATGGAGGCGATGTGGAGCCGCTTCCTGCCGGCCCTGGCCGAAGTCCGCCGCATCATCGACTCCGGTGAGATCGGCCCGGCGCGCACCATCACCGCCGATTTCGGCTTTTACTCGGAAGCCGGTCCGGAGCACCGCCTGTTCAACCCGGCGCTGGGCGGCGGCGCGCTGCTCGACCTTGGCATTTATCCGCTGTCGTTGTCGGCCGCCTTGCTTGGGCCGGTCGAATCGGTGCGCGCACAGGCGGAGCTGGGACCGACCGGCGTCGACCTGCAGACCGCCTTCACGCTCAAGCACCGCGGAGGCGGCATCTCGGCCTGCAGCTGCTCGGTTGCCGCGCGCACGCCGTGCGAACTGACGGTGTCTGGCACGCGCGGCCAGGTGCGCATGAACACGCGCTTCCACCAGGCCACCTCGATCACGGTCACTCTCGATGACGGCAGTTCGCGCACCATCCCCACACCCTTCACCGGCAATGGCTATTCGTACGAAGCGATCGAAGCGCAGCGCTGCTATCTCGCGGGCCTGCTCGAAAGCCCGCACATGACGCACGGCGAGACGCTGGAGCAGATGGGCGTGATGGACGAAGTGCGGCGCCAGGTCGGCGTGTCGTACAGTGCCGACGCCGCGTAATGACGAGTTGTAAGCAATTGTCTGGTTCGTAAGCGATTGTAAAGGACGTCAACAGACACATGGGGTGGTCCGTTTTTGGCTCAGTAGCACACGATATGTGCTCTACCTGATAAACCACTAAGGATCATCATCATGAAAAAAGTCATCGCTACCCTGATCGCCGGCCTGTTCGCAACCGCTGCATTCGCGCAGACCCCTGCGGCCACCACCCCGGCCGCACCGGCTGCGAAGACCGAGCAGGCTGCTCCGGCCGCCGACGCCAAGGCAACGACCGACACCAAGGTCGCCAAGGCTGCGACCAAGCACAAGAAAGCCAAGGCTCACAAGAAGGCCGCCAAGAAAGCCGAAGCAACCGCGGCCGACACCAAGGGCGAGCAAACCGCCGAAGCCAAGTAATACCTGGCGCTTCAACGAAAACAGCCCGCACATGCGGGCTTTTTCGTATGCGGATCGCATCGCGCCGGACGCCCATCCGCGAGTTGACATTGGGTCGTGTCAGGCACGATACTCGGCGTAAATATCTTACCTTTTGCTTTCCCCAATTCACAAGGAGTGCCCATGATGCGTCGTGCATTACTGCTGGCCATAGGCCTTCTTCTGTCGCAGCCGAGCTTCGCCGATCCGGTGCCGGTGCCGGATTCGAAATCCTCTTACGTGGGCGAATGGAAGGGCGAAGGATTCCTGCTGACGATCCAGCAGAACGGCAAGATCCACTACAAGCGCAATCGCCGCGACTTCAACGCGGACGTCAACATCGAGCTGCAAAGCTTCAACGGCGATAACTTCGAGGCCGGGGTGCCTTACGTACACACTACCTTCGTGGTCAGCAAGCCTCCGCACCTGGACAAGGGCAAGTGGAAGATGACGGTGGACGGCGTGGAGCTGACCAAAGAAAAGCAGTAATTCCGCTTTCGGCCAAAAGCGGCCTTCGCGTAATGACGCGATTGGCCGCCCTTCTGGGCAGGTTGATAGTCAGATCACATTGAACCATCCTGGGGTTGCATCGATGACGGCCCATAGCTTGTGGGGGATCCTGGCCGGTACGACATCGCCAGCGGAAACGGACAGGTGAATATCACCCTCGCGACCTGAGCGCGCGTCCGCGAGCCAGTTCGGATTGACGACGAGACCCTGACCCACGACCACTAGTGACAGTCCCATGTCTATCGCGCTTTCAGCCTGGCTTGGCGTCCTAATGCGGCCCGCAGCCAACAGCGGCACGCGGCCATCGATGTGGTCGCGCAGGATGCTGACGATGGTGGCATCCGACCTCTCGGTGGTAGGTTTCTGGTCCAGTGCGCTGCCGAGCGATGCGTGGATGTAGCTCGCACCAGCAGCGATCAGTCGCGTGATCAGCTTAAGTGAATCGCTCATCTCCAAACCGCCATCGATGTTTTCCTCGACCGAAATGCGATAGCCGAGTGCGAATGGCCGGTTGGCGTGCTCTGCAATCGTGCGCTTGACGGCCGCTACCACCGCGAGAGGAAAGCGCATGCGGTTTTCCAATGAGCCGCCCCATTGGTCGCTGCGGCGGTTGGAATGTGGGGAAAAGAAGTTTTGGAGCAGGAAGCCATGGGCGCCATGGAGTTCGACGCCATCAAAGCCGGCAGCAATGGCGCGTCGCGTCGCATGCGCAAATGCGCTGACGACATCCAGGATCTCTTCTTCGTCCAGTGCCCGAGGCAGGATGGCTGACGCAAACGGCCCGCCATCGCCGACGACTGCGCTTGCGGCCACCACGTCGGAAACCAGCTCTGGCAGAGTTTTCACACCTGCATGAAAGATTTGCAGGATCGCGGGCGCGCCGCCGCTTTTGGCCGCCAAAGCCAGTTTGCGCAGGCTCGGAATAAAGCGGTCATCGTGCGCGGCGAATTCGCCCGTAAAACCAATGCCGTTGGCCTGCACGTGCGTGCAGCCGGTAATGACCAGGCCGACGTCCTTCGCCCGTCGGCGATAGTACGCATCTTCCTCATCGGAAACGGTGCCATCGTCGTTGCTGGCCCAAGTGGTCATCGGCGCCATCACGACGCGATTGCGCAAGAGCAGGCCAGGCACAAGCTCCATTGGCGCGAATAATTTTCTGTGTTTCAAGGGACTTCACCTTCAAGATAGCGTTTGAATCAAGCCGGGATCAGACTGTGTAGTCGATCTGGCTCATGTGTGCTTCGCCCATGCGGTCGCCGAAAACCGGATATTTGCCGAGCATGGTGTCGATCTCTAAAACATCAGCGGTCGTCAATTGCAGGCGCTGGGCACCGATGTTTTCGAGCAGGTGCGCCTCGGTTCGCGTGCCCGGGATCGGTACGATGTTGGGTCCCTTCGCCAGCAACCACGCCAGCGATACCTGCGCCGGTGTCGCCCCCTTCTTCGCGGCATATGCCTTAAGCCATTCGACGATCGGCATATTCAGCGCGAGAAATTCTTTCGTGAACCTCGGAAATCCGGCGCGGAAATCAGTCTTTGCATCGAACTTCGTGCTCGTATCGATCACGCCCGTCAGGAAGCCAGCGCCGACCGGCGACCATGGCACGAAGCCAATGCCCAGTTCATTGCAGGTCGCGAGAACGCCATTCAATTCAACATTGCGGGTCCATAGCGAGTACTCCGACTGCACCGCGGAAACTGGTTGCACGGCATGCGCTCGACGAATCGTTTTGGCGCTTGCTTCAGATAGGCCCCAATGCAGTACTTTGCCCTGTTTGATCAGGTCCTTGAGCGTGCCGGCAACTTCTTCGATTGGCACTGCCGGGTCGACGCGATGCTGGTAACACAGGTCGATGCGGTCGGTCCGCAGGCGTTTAAGCGATTCCTCAACCACTTTACGGATATGTTCCGGACGGCTGTTCAGTGCGATCGTGCCGTCGATCGCGAAACCGAACTTCGTCGCGATCCGTACCTTGTCCCGAACCGGTGCGAGAGCTTCACCGACGAACTCTTCACTGATGTAAGGGCCGTAGACCTCGGCGGTATCGAAGAAGGTCACGCCATTCTCGACGGCCGTGCGGATCGTCCCGATTGCCTGTTCCTTCTGGACAGGCACATTGTAATTTCCGGCGAACGTCATGCAGCCCAAGCCGATTTCCGACACCTTCATGGTTCCTAATATGCGTTGTTTCATCGTTTTCCCTTGTGTGCGTTGAATGGCTTTTCTCCCCTGCGCGTGCGCTGCACCGACTATCGGTCCGACTGCTGCGACCGTACCGAGCAGGACCGAGTGCTTCATAAATGTGCGCCGCCCCCGGTTTCCGAACGCTGGGTGATCGGGTGATGGCGGCGCCAGTCCAGCGTGTTTGTCATCCGTTGCCATGGTGCTGCCCTTGCTGAGTGTTAAAAGTGAATGTCGAAGTCGCTGCGGCGCAGTGCATGCATCGAATGTAACAGCGCTCGTTGCATATGATTAGGTGCCATAATCATCTTGTGCTTATAGGCAGAGGTTATGAATGGTAAAAGAGAGCATGGATGATCTGGTCGCGTTCACCACGGTCGCGACGCAGCAGAGCTTTACGCGCGCGGCAGCGCAGCTCGGAATTTCGCAACCCGCGCTGAGTGCGAAGATCACGGCGCTCGAAGCAAGACTCGGTGTGCGCCTGTTGACGCGCTCGACACGCAGCGTTTCCACCACCGAGGCAGGTGAAAGGCTGTTCAAGTCCATCGGGCCGCACTTTGACGGCATCGCGTCCGGACTGGCTGAGTTAAGCGAGCTGCGGGACAAGCCGGCGGGAAGCCTGCGCATTACCTCGGTTGAACATGCCTCGCAGACGATCCTGCTGCCGGCACTGGCCGCGCTGCTTCCTGACTATCCCGATATTACGGTCGAAATCATCAATGACTACGGTCTCGCCGACATCGTGGCGGACCGGTTCGATGCGGGGGTGCGCCTTGGTGAACAGGTCGCGCAGGACATGATTGCCCTGCGCATCGGGCCGGACTTCAAGCAATACGTGGTCAGTGCGCCGGCTTATTTCAAGAGGTACGGAAAGCCCAAGACGCCGCATGACTTGAACGCGCATCGTTGCATCGGATTGCGTCTTCCGACTTCTGGAGGGGTATGGTCATGGCCATTTCAAAAAGACGGGCGCGAATTGAAGGTACGGCCCGGCGCCCAACTGGCGTTCAACACGATGACTCTGCAACTCGACAGCGCCCTGGCCGGACTCGGACTCGGTTACCTCCCTGAGGATGTCGTAAAGGAACACCTGGCAGCCGGACGGCTGGTCCGCGTGTTGGCAGACTGGTCGGCACCAATGTCCGGCTACCACCTTTACTATCCAAGCAGGCGTCAGCCGACACCTGCATTTTCCTTACTGGTCAAGGCCCTGAGTCTTCAACGAGGCGAATTCCGAAGGAACTAGTCCTCTTCCAGATCACAAAATGACCGCTTCGGGTCGGATCCTGCCGATCGTGACAGTCTGAGATTTTTCCAGCTTGGCAAGATGCTATGCTGAGCCCAACGGCCGGGTTCGGCCACATGCGGACATTCGACAATTTGAAAAATTGGTCAATGTGGTGTCGCAGACCGATACATTGCACTTAACCTGATCGGAGAAGTGTCATGGCAACGAAACGCTATTGGTTCCCTGTACGACCTGCTAGAGGTGGCTGGGGATGGGGCCTCCCTGTAGTGTGGCAAGGGTGGGTGGTCTACTTGATTTTCTTCGTGCTGCTCATCGGGGGCTCGATTGTTCTGTCGCCTTACGGGACACTTGCAGTGGTGGCAAACGGTTTCGTTTCCGGAGGCTTTTTGCTTGCCATGGCGTTCTGGAAAGGGGAGCCACAGAGTATGCGCGACGACTCCTCGCCATGATGCGATCAGTCGACTGGCAGAACATAAAGGCCTTCTCTTTGTCAGTCCGCTTCGGGTCGGTTACAGACGTCCAGGTAGGTCTGCAACCGGCCAGAAGCGGACGTTGATGTCCTTCGAGATTAGCGTGCCAGAGAACAACGATGTTCCCCGCTAGGTCATTGCTAAACCCTCGCACGCGGCTTCAAACGGAAGCTGATTCCCATGCGATTGATCGCATTCATGGCGGCGATCACGATCGTTAGTTCGACCAGGTCTTTTTCTCCGAACGCGGCCAATGCTGCCGAATACGCCTCGTCTGAAGCATGGGTTTCGCTCACGCGTGTCACCTCCTCTGTCCACGCGAGTGCCGCCTGTTCCTTGTCCGAAAACAGATATGCGGCCTCTTCCCATACCGGCACAAGTACAATCTTATCCACCGACATCCCGTGTTTGATGAGATCGCGGGTGTGGACGTCGATACAGTGCGCGCAACCATTCAATTGAGAAGTCCTGAGGAAAACAAGGTGAATGAGTTCCGGTGCCAAAGCCGTGCCCGTCGTTGCATAATGGTGGAGTGCCCCCAGCGCCTTGGCGCCTTGTTGCGAAACTTGAAACCAGTTTGCGCGATTCATCATTCTGCTTCCTTTCATGCGTTATTGGTCATACGGCTGGCAACACCTGCCCGCCGCTGCACACAAGACGCGTGGCCTCGTGCTGCTGTGACACACCGAATGAATCTGTCACAACGGTCAGTGCCGGATCGTCTAGGAAGCTTTATTAATGCCCAGGGTAGCCATGGAGTCCGCCGATCTGCTTGTGTTCGAAGCCTTGCGCCCACGTCTTTTCTTGATCGCCTATCGTATGCTCGGCATGCGCGCTGATGCGGAGGACATCGTCCAGGATGCATGGCTGCGCTTTTGCACGAGCGCGCATGATGAAGTCAGGTCGGTTGAAGCCTGGCTAGTGACCATCACAACGCGGCTGTCGATCGATCGCTTGCGGAGCCGGAAAAACGAGCGCGAAGCCTACACCGGGTGGTGGATTCCGGAGCCTGTGGTCGAGCTGGTCGAACACACACCTGAGGCCGCTGCCGAATTGGCAAGCGACGTATCTGTCGCAATGCTCTGGGTGCTGGAACGACTGACGCCGGAGGAGCGCGCTGCGTTCCTGATGCGAAAAGTATTCGATCAGGAGTATGGCGATGTTGCAATCATGCTTGGCAAAAGCGAAGTCGCCTGCAGACAACTCGTCCACCGGGCGCAAGAACGGATACGCCAGGATAGTCCGCGTTTCACGGTATCGAAGAGTATGCATCGCGTCGTCCTCGAAAATTTCATGCAGGCGGCCGCTCAGGCTGATCGTGATGCAATGAAGACACTACTGTCCGTAGATGTCGAATACAGGGCAGACGGTGGTGGAAAAGTACCTTCCCTGGACAAGGTTCTGATCGGGACGGGACGCGTAGCAGGACTTTATTGGGCAGTTGAAAATGCTTTCCGTAAACGGGTCGCATATAGAATGGTGCGCGTGAATGGTGAGCCTGGGCTAATTCGCTACATTGATGGGAAAGTTGAATCAGTGCAATCGTTCTGCATCGATGCCGGTACAATTTCATCTATATACGTGGTAAGGAACCCAGATAAATTGCAAGCTATTCCTTCATTGCAGTAACTTTTCGTTTATTTGAGTTTTGTACCTGATGAGGGCAAGACTTCTGTTGCCACGATCAAAGAGGTGACCAAGTGAAGGTAGTCTGAACGTCTGCAATGGGTCGATAGCAGTCCTATCCAAAGCTGAAATCAGACCTTCAGGAACTCCTCACGCCCGCCGAGCCATCGCTCGAGGTGGGCGTCGACCGTGAAGCGGTACGGTCCGTGCTCTTCCTGCAGCAGGTGCTGCGCTACGTCGCGCGCCTGCTCGACGATCCACTGGTCGGTCTCCAGGTTCGCAAAGCGCAGCATCGCCTGGCCCGATTGGCGCGCGCCGAGGAATTCGCCGGGGCCGCGGATCTCCAGGTCGCGCCGCGCTATCTCGAAGCCGTCGGTGGTCTCGCGCATCGTCATCAGGCGCTGCTTGGCGACCGGGCCGAGCGGGCTTTGGTACAGCAGCAGGCAGGCGCTGGCCGCCGAACCGCGGCCCACGCGCCCGCGCAGCTGGTGCAGCTGCGACAGGCCGAAGCGCTCGGCGTGCTCGATCACCATCAGCGAGGCATTCGGCACGTCCACGCCCACCTCGATGACGGTGGTCGCGACCAGCACGTGCACCTCGCCCGCTGCGAAGGCGTCCATCACTTCCTGCTTCTCGGCCGGCTTCAGGCGGCCATGCACCAGGCCGACGCGCAGATCGGGCAGGGCCTCCGCCAGCGTTTCGTAGGTTTCGGTCGCGGTCTGCAGCTGCAGCGCTTCGGATTCCTCGATCAGCGGGCAGACCCAGTAGACCTGACGCCCTTCGAGCGCCGCCGCATGCACGCGCTCGATCACTTCGTCGCGCCGGTTGTCGTCGATGGTGCGCGTGACGATCGGGCTGCGGCCGGGCGGCAGTTCGTCGATCACCGACACTTCGAGGTCGGCATAGTAGGTCATCGCCAGCGTGCGCGGGATCGGCGTGGCCGACATCATCAGCTGGTGCGGCACTTCCCCGCCGGCGCCCTTGTTGCGCAGCGTGAGGCGCTGGCCGACGCCGAAGCGGTGCTGTTCGTCGACGATCGCCAGGCCCAGTTTCGCAAAGTTGACCGTGTCCTGGATCAGCGCGTGCGTGCCGATGACCAGCTGCGCTTCGCCCGATTCGACCAGTTCCATGGCGCTCGACTTGTCTTTTTTCTTCAGGCTGCCGGTGAGCCAGGCGACTTTCACGCCCAGCGGCTCCATCCACGCGGCGATCTTGCGGAAGTGCTGCTCGGCGAGGATCTCGGTGGGCGCCATCAGCGCGGCCTGGTAGCCGCTGTCGATTGCCTGCGCCGCCGCCAGCGCCGCCACCACGGTCTTGCCGCTGCCGACGTCGCCCTGCAGCAGGCGCTGCATCGGAAAGCCCTCGCGCAGGTCGGCGCGGATCTCGCGCACCACGCGCTGCTGGGCGCCGGTAAGCTTGAAGGGCAGGGCGGCGAGGAAGGATTCGGACAAGGTGCCGATGGCCCTGAGCTGCGGCGCGCCCTTGTCGCGGCGGGCGCGCTGGGCGCGTTTCAGTGACAGCTGCTGGGCCAGCAGCTCGTCGAACTTCATGCGGGTCCATGCCGGGTGGGTGCGCTCGGTCAGCGCGTATTCGTCGACGTCGGTGGGCGGGTAGTGCAGCAGCTTGATCGACGGTTCAAAGTCTTCCAGCTTGAGCTGCGCGCGCAGCGCCTGCGGCAGGGTGTCGCGCCAGTCCACGCGCTTCATCGCGTCGCCGATCGCGCGCCGCAGGATGGTCTGCGACAGGCCTTCGCCGGATGGGTAGACCGGCGTCAGCGAAGTGGGAAGCGGGGCGCCTTCGTTGACGATCTTGTACGCCGGGTGGACCATCTCGGCGCCGAAGAAGCCGTGTTTCAGGTCGCCGCGCGCCCGCACCCGCACGCCCTCGGCCAGCTGCTTGACCTGGCTGCCGTAGAAGTTCATGAAGCGCAGCAGCAGCTCGCCGCTGTCATCGGTGATCGTCACCAGCAGCTGGCGGCGCGGCTTGAACGCGATCTCGTTCTTGGTGACGATGCCTTCCACCTGCCAGGTCTGGCCGCCGCGCATGCAAGCCTCGCGGATCGTGACGACCTGGGTCTCGTCCTCGTAGCGCATTGGCAGGTGCAGCACCAGGTCCATGTCCGAGCGCAGGCCCAGCTTGGCGAGCTTGGCTTCGATCTGGGCGGCCGATGCTTTGGGTTTCGGTGCTGGCATAAACGCGGCGAATCAGCGTAAATCACGTAAAATAGAGGGTTCGCCCGCGAGGGCGCGGCCTGTATTGTAAGGCTGCCAGCACCGATTGTTCCAGAGATGACCAGAATGTACACGCTCTCCGATTTCGATTTCGACTTGCCGCCCGAGCGCATCGCGCAGTTTCCGCTGCCCGACCGCAGTGCTTCGCGCCTGCTGCAGCTCGATGGCGAGCGGATCACCGACCGCCACTTCGCCGACATTGTCGACCAGCTCCAGCCGGGCGACCTGCTGGTGATGAACAACACGCGCGTGCTCAAGGCGCGCTTTTTCGGCGTGAAGGAAACCGGCGGCCAGGTCGAAGTGCTGGTCGAGCGCGTGCTGAACGAGCGCAGCGTACTGGCCCAGGTGCGCGCATCGAAGTCGCCCAAGCCGGGCTCGAAGATCCGCCTGTCCGACGCCTTTGACGTGACCGTGGGCGAGCGCGCCGGCGAATTCTTCACGCTGATCTTCGAGGGCGATGTGTTCGACCTGATCGAGGCGCACGGCAGCCTGCCGCTGCCGCCCTATATCGAGCACACTGCCGGCGAATTCGACGAGCAGCGTTACCAGACCGTCTATTCGAAGGAGCCGGGCGCGGTCGCTGCGCCCACCGCCGGCCTGCACTTCGACCAGCCGCTGCTCGACAAGCTGGCCGCCAAGGGCGTCAAGCTGGCCTACGTGACCCTGCACGTGGGCGCCGGCACCTTCCAGCCGGTGCGGGTCGAGAACCTGGACGAGCACAAGATGCACAGCGAGTGGTACACGATCCCGCAGGAGACGGTGGACGCGGTGCGCGCGGCAAAAGCGGCCGGCCGCGACGTGGTCGCCGTCGGCACCACCAGCCTGCGCGCGCTGGAGGCGGCCTCGCAGTCGGGCGAGATCAAGGCCGGCAGCGACGACACCTCGATCTTCATCACGCCCGGCTACAAGTTCCGCACCGTGACGCGCCTGATCACCAACTTCCACCTGCCGAAGTCGACCCTGATGATGCTGGTGTCGGCCTTCGCCGGCTACGACGCGATCCGCAAGGCCTACGCCCATGCCATCGCCAATGAATACCGGTTCTTCAGCTATGGCGACGCCATGCTGCTGACCACCCAATCACGCCAATAAAGCATGCTCGAATTCACCCTCCTCAAGAAAGACACCAGCGGCCTGTCGCACGCGCGCCGCGGCCGCCTGAAGCTCAACCACGGCACGATCGAGACGCCGATCTTCATGCCGGTCGGGACCTATGGTTCGGTCAAGGCCATGGATCCGGACGAGCTGAAACAGGTCGGTTCGCAGATCATCCTCGGGAATACTTTCCACCTGTGGCTGCGCCCGGGCACCGAGGTGCTCGACAAGTTCGGCGGCCTGCACGGCTTCATGGGCTGGGACGGCCCGATCCTGACCGACTCCGGCGGCTTCCAGGTGTTCTCGCTGGGCGCGATGCGCAAGATCACGGAGGAGGGCGTGAAGTTCGCCTCGCCGATCGACGGTTCGCGCCAGTTCCTGTCGCCGGAAGTGTCGATGCAGATCCAGCGCTCGCTGAACTCGGACATCGTGATGCAGTTCGACGAGTGCACGCCGTACGAGATCGACGGCCGCCCGGCCACCGCCGAGGAAGCGGCCAAGTCGATGCGCATGTCGCTGCGCTGGGCCCAGCGCTCGATGAACGAGTTCAATCGCGGCGAGAACCCGAACGCGCTGTTCGGCATCGTCCAGGGCGGCATGTACGAGCGCCTGCGCGACGAGTCGCTGGCCGGGCTGGAGGACATCAATTTCCCGGGCCTGGCGATCGGCGGCCTGTCGGTGGGCGAACCAAAGGAAGACATGCAGCGCATCCTGGCCCACGTCGGCCCGCGCCTGCCGGAGAACAAGCCGCACTACCTGATGGGTGTGGGCACGCCGGAAGACCTGGTCGATGGCGTGGCCAATGGCGTGGACATGTTCGACTGCGTGATGCCGACCCGGAACGCGCGCAACGGCTGGCTGTTCACCCGCTTCGGCGACCTGAAGATCAAGAATGCGCGCTACAAGGACGACACGGCGCCGCTGGATGAATCGTGCGATTGCTACACCTGCAAGAACTTCTCGCGGGCTTACCTGCATCACCTGCACCGTTCGAAGGAAATCCTGGGCGCGCGGCTGAATACGATCCACAACCTGCACTACTACCTGAAGCTGATGCAGGAGATTCGCGATGCGATCGATGCGGATGGTTTCCACGCGTTCCGCCTGAAGTTCAATGCTGACCGGGCGCGCGGCGTTTAATTGTTTAGATACCGTCGTTCAAGCCTTCGCGGGAACGACGGTCTGTTTTTGCATAATGCCCTGTGGTAAACTCCCCGCATTCATTGGGGAGTAGCCTCCTTCCCGCAACGGGAAGGGCTGACGTCAACATACTTGGCCCGCAGGCCATGGCGTCAGCGGTTGAAACGCTTGGCAAGACCTTTGATCATGTCGCCTTCCGTGGCCGGACGGGCGTATGGTCATTGGTACGTGTCCGGCCTTGGAACCTTCGATGCTCCTGACAATTTTCTTCCTGATTCTTTCCGCCGCGGTCATCTACCTGTCCTGCGAATACTTCGTCAACGGCGTTGAATGGATCGGCCACCGCTTCGGCCTGACCCAGAACGCCACCGGCACCGTGCTCGCCGCCTTCGGCACCGCCTTGCCTGAAAGCGTCGTGACCTTTGTCGCGGTCGCCTTCGGCAAGGACAGCGCCGCCAAGGACATCGGCGTCGGCGCCGCGCTCGGCGGCCCGCTGGTGCTGGCGACCATCTCCTACGCCGTGGTCGGCCTGACCTACCTGACCGTCAAGGACAAGCTGAAGTGGTCGTCCGTCATGCAATCCACCGGCCGGCTGCTGGCGCGCGACCAGGGCTGGTTCCTGTGCATCTTCGTGTTCAAGCTGGCGCTGGGCCTGGTGGTGTTCGCCTGGAAGCCCTGGCTGGGCGCGGTGTTCCTGCTGGCCTATGGCGTGTATGTATGGAAGTCGATGTCGGCCGAGGGCGACCTGGCGCTGGCCGAAGACCTCGAACCGCTCAAGCTGCGCCCGCGCGAAGAATCGCCGCATGCCGGCTGGGCGATCGCGCAGACGCTGCTGGCGCTGGTCGTCATCTTCTTCGCCTCGCAGCTGTTCGTGCACCGGCTGGAAGACATCGGCCCGATGCTGGGCATCCCGCCGCAGCTGGTGGCGCTGCTCCTGAGCCCGATCGCGACCGAGCTGCCGGAGACCCTTAACGCGGTGATCTGGGTGCGCCAGCGCAAGCCGGAACTGGCGCTGGCAAACATCAGTGGGGCGATGATGATCCAGGCCACCGTGCCCAGCGCCCTTGGCATGTTCTTCACGCCCTGGCTGCTGGACACTTCCCTGTTGTGGGCCGGCATCGTGACCATGGTGTCGATTTCCGGCCTGCTGTTGTTAATCCGCCAGAAACAGCTGACCGCCCAGCGTTTCGCCATGTTCGGACTGCTGTACGGGGTGTTCGGAATCGGCCTGGTCTGGGCCATGCATCACTAATTTCACAATATATCTTGCAAAAGGGCATCTCAGCCGCATATGGTCCAGAATGGCCCGCGCGCGGCGCCCGGTGCTAGAATACAGCGCTATTTTTTAATCCAACTATTACAAAACGGAGTCCTTGTGTTCTTCATTTCCAATGCCTACGCGCAAACCACGGCGGCAGCCGAGCCCGGCCTGCTGGGTAACCTCGGTACCTTCGCCCCGCTGATCCTGATGTTCGTGGTCATGTATTTCATCATGATCCGTCCCCAGCAGAAGCGCCAGAAAGAACTCAAGTCGATGATGGAAGCGCTCGCCAAGGGTGACGAAGTGATCACCGTCGGCGGCGTGCTCGGCAAGGTCAGCAAGGTGACCGAAGCCTATGTGACGATCGAAGTGGCGCCGAACACCGAAATCGTGGTGCAAAAGAACGCGGTCACGACCCTGCTGCCGAAAGGCACCATCAAGTCCCTGTAAGCGTCCCCGGCGGCCCGCGCGGCCGTCCGGCAGTCCAACACAGAACGCTGGAACACTATGAATCGCTATCCCCTCTGGAAATACATCATGATCACCGTCGCGGTGGTTCTGGGCCTGCTGTACACGGCGCCGAACTACTTCGGCGAATCGCCGGCCTTGCAGGTCACCGCCGGCAAGTCCACGACCAAGGTCACCAGCGACCTGGCCACGCGCGTGCGGGACTCGCTCACGCGTGACGGCATCGCGGCCACCACGGTCGATCTGGAAGGGGCTGGCGACATGTCGTCGGTGCGGGCGCGCTTCGCCACCACCGACGCCCAGTTCAAGGCCAAGTCGGCGCTGGAGCGCGACCTGAACCGCGACCCGGCCGACCCCGACTACATCGTCACCGTCAACCTGGTCAAGAACACGCCCAAGTGGATGGAAGTGATCGGCGCGAAGCCGATGAACCTCGGCCTGGACCTGCGCGGCGGCGTGCACTTCCTGCTGCAGGTGGATGCCAAGGCGACGCTGGAAACCCGCATCAAGGGCATCCAGGCCAGCGCCCGCAGCCTGCTGCGCGACAAGGACATCCGTCACGCCGGCATCGAGCGCAACGGCAACCAGCTGCTGATCCACTTCCGCGACGCCGCGACCCGCGACGCCGCCCGCAATGCGCTGGCCAATTCGAACGCCGACCTGGCGCTGGCCGACGCGGCCGACGGCAACGACCTGCAGCTGCTGGTCAGCCTGAAGAAAGAGGCGCTCACGCGCGTGGTGGAAGAGGGCGTCAAGCAGAACATCGCGACCCTGTCCAAGCGCATCAACGAACTGGGCGTGTCCGAGCCGGTGATCCAGCAGCAGGGCGGCGACCGCATCGTGGTCGAGCTGCCGGGCGTGCAGGACGTGGCGCGCGCCAAGGACATCATCGGCCGCACCGCGACCCTCGAATTCCGCATGGTCGATTCGTCGATCACCCCGGGCACCGAAACCACCGCCCAGATCCCGCTCAACGACGAACTGTTCACCGAAGGCCGCGGCGCCCCGGTGGTCGTTTTCAAAGACGTGATCCTGACCGGCGACTACATCTCCAGCGCACAGGCGAGCTTCGACTCGAACCACCAGCCGGCCGTGAGCCTGGACCTGAACGGCGACGGCGGCCGCAAGATGCGCGAAGCGACCCGTGAGAACGTCGGCAAGAAAATGGCCGTGCTGCTGAAGGAAAAAGGCAAGTACAACGTGCTGACCGCCCCGGTGATCCAGAGCGAGCTGGGTTCCGGCTTCCAGATCACCAATATGGGCACCAGCACCGAAGCGGCCGAGCTGGCCCTGCTGCTGCGCTCCGGCGCGCTGTCGGCGCCGATGGAATTCATCGAGGAGCGCGTGGTCGGCCCGCAGCTGGGCGTGGAGAACATCGCCAAGGGCCTGCACTCGACCCTGTGGGGCTTCGTCGCCATCGCGATCTTCATGATCATCTACTACCAGCTGTTCGGCGCCTTCAGCGTGATCGCGCTGGGCACCAACCTGCTGTTCCTGCTGGCCCTGCTGTCGATGCTGGGCGTGACGCTGACCCTGCCGGGTATCGCGGCAATCGCGCTGGCGCTGGGTATGGCAATTGACGCCAACGTCCTGATCAACGAGCGCATCCGCGAGGAACTGCGTGCCGGGAACACGCCGCAGGCGGCGATCTCGGCCGGCTTCGAGCGCGCCTGGGCCACCATTCTCGACTCCAACGTGACCACCCTGATCGTCGGCCTGTCGCTGCTGATCTTCGGTTCGGGCGCGGTGCGCGGCTTCGCCGTGGTGCACTGCCTGGGCATCCTGACCTCGATGTTCTCGGCGGTCGTGGTGTCGCGCGGCGTGGTCAACCTCTGGTACGGCCGCAAGAAGAAACTGGGCAAGATCGCCATCGGTACGGTCTGGACGCCGGGCATCACCGGCGCCGGCGCCAAGACCTCCGCAGCGAAGAAATAAACTCAACCGGGAACGAAGATGGAATTTTTCAAGATCAAACGGGACATCCCGTTCATGCGCCACGCGTTGATTTTCAACGTGATCTCGGCGCTGACCTTTGTCGCCGCCGTATTCTTCCTGTGGCACAAGGGCCTGCATTTCTCGGTCGAGTTCACCGGCGGCACCGTGATGGAGCTGCGCTATCCGCAAGCGGCCGACCAGGAGAAGATCCGCCACAACCTGGTCAAGCTCGGCTTCGAGTCGCCCGAGGTGGCCAGCTTCGGCACGGCGCAGGACATCATGCTGCGCCTGCCGACGGTCAAGGGCCCGGCCGGCGCGAACCTGTCGGCCAATGTGTTCAACTCCCTGTGCGCGGCTGAAAACGGCGCGCCCAAGCAAATGCAGGCGACCACCGAGAAGGGCGAAAACGTCACCCGCACCGGCTGCTTCGACGCCGCCGGCAAGGAAGTGGTGAGCCTGCAGCGCGTGGACTTCGTCGGCCCGTCGGTCGGCGACGAACTGGCCCAGAACGGCCTGAACGCGCTGATCATGGTGGTGATCGGCGTGATGATCTACCTGGCCGTGCGCTTCGAGTGGAAGTTCGCGGTGGCGGCGATCGTGGCGAACCTGCACGACGTGGTCATCATCCTCGGCTTCTTCGCCTTCTTCCAGTGGGAATTCTCGCTGACGGTGCTGGCGGCGGTGCTGGCGGTGCTGGGCTACTCGGTCAACGAGTCGGTGGTGATCTTCGACCGTATCCGCGAGACCTTCCGCAAGCAGCGCAAGATGGACGTGACCGAGGTCATCGACCACGCGATCACCAGCACCATCTCGCGTACCATCATTACCCACGGCTGTACCCAGATGATGGTGCTGTCGATGCTGTTCTTCGGCGGCCAGACCCTGCACTACTTCGCGGTGGCGCTGACCATCGGTATCTGCTTCGGTATCTACTCGTCGGTGTTCGTGGCTGCCGCCATCGCCAAGTGGCTGGGCGTGAAGCGCGAAGACCTGGTCAAGCCGCAGAAGCAGCGTGACGAAACGGACGGCGCGGTGGTCTGAACGCCAGCTGGCAAAAGGTCACACGCAAATGTGACCTTTTTTACTTTTGTGTGAGTTACCGCACAGAATACAAATAGTCCAAACCGTAAGATGGACTCGTCTCTTTCAGGACATCCCTAGTTTTGGACTTCACCCGCTCCCCGTGAGCGGGTTTTTTTTGCCCAATGGTTCCTGAATAGAAGTTCTGTTTTGTGTGAACCATCGCACGGTGGATTCACATTCCATGGACTATTCTAGAACTGTCTCTTTCAGGACATCCCTAGTTTTGGACTTTGCCCGCTCTTGCAGCGGGCATTTTTTTTGGTCCGCGGGATGTCAGCTGAGGGCGGCGGCGAGGCTGCGCACTTCGTCGGCCGATTCTTCCAGCACCTTGGCCAGGGTGCCGTCGCCGATGGCGAAATCGACGGTGGCGGCGGCCGAGGCGCTGCTCGCGCCGGGACGCTCGTGCAGGGGCGAGCGCACGCTGGCCAGGTCATTGGCCAGCAGCAGGGTGTCGCCCAGGGTTTCCGGCGGCAGGGCGCGCAGGCCGTTCCACAGGGCTTCGATGGCGCCGGTGACGGGCGCCGGCACGTCCAGCTTGCGCAGCACGGCGCGGCCGATGGCCACTTCGCCGTGGGTGATCCATTCATCGGCGCAATCGTCGAGCAGGCCGGGGAATTCGGCGGCGCGCGACAGCATGTAGAAGCCGCCCACCTCGTGCACGATGCCGGCGAACATCGCGGTATCGGCATCCACGTGCGACACGCGGCGCGCAATCACTTGCGACAGGGCGGCCACGCTGGCGCTGTGCTGCCACAGCTGGTCGGCCTTGGCGCGCAGGCTGGGCTCGCGGATCTGGCCGGCCAGCTGGCGCGCGACCACGGAGGCGGTGAGGGCGCCCAGGGCGCGGAAACCGATGCGCTGGACTGCGGTGGCGACATTGGTCACCTCGCGTCCGGCCGGATTGTAGGCCACCGAGTTGGCGATGGCGACGGTGCGCGCGGCCAGCAGGGGCTCGGCCTGCACCAGGCGCGCGGCGGCATCCAGGTGGCAATCCGGGTTGGCGAGCGCGCGCTGCAGCCCGAGCGTGGCCTCGACATTGGTCGGGAACGCGAGTTCGCCGCGCTGGGCTTCGGCGGCGATCGTCTTCAGGGCGTGGAGTCTGTCCATTGGGAAATTATACTCCCGGTCACGGACGGGCTTCCAAAAAAGTTTCCGTAAGGAATTGTTACGGATCAGGACTCGCTGAAGATCGCGTCGTAGCCGTCGCGGCTGTCCTCGGTGTCCTTCAATTCATCGACCAGGCCGAGGTCGAGCAGTTCCTCGACCGCGTTGATGAAGCTGTTGACCTTGGCCGCGCCGATCAGGCGGTAGATCTCGCCGGCCTCGTTGCGCACCCCGATCAGCATTTTTTCCTGGCGTACTTCGTCGACCGGGGCCACGTCCAGCAGCAGGTTGCCGATGATGTGCTTGTCGAAGTGGGCGGGCTTTTTTCCCTCGAGCAGCGTGGTTTTCAAAATTACTCCTTTGCTTGCGGTGCTGCGGAAGCGTCGTGCATGCGTTGCCGCAGGGTGCCGAGCGCCTCATCCAGCTTGTCGAAATCCGCCGCGCCGTACGCGGCAAACAGTGTCTTGCCGTGCTCGACGACTTTGGGGAACACCTCGCGGAACATGGCGTCGCCGGCCGGCGTCAGGCGCACGTAGAACGAACGCTTGTCGCCGCTGTTGCGGCAACGCTCGACCACGCCCTTCTGCTCCAGCCGCTCGATCACCCCGGTCAGCGTACCCTTGGTGATGAGTGTGCGCTCGCCCAGTTCCTTGTAGCTCATGCCCGCGGTGTTGCCGAGCGTGGCGACGATGTCGAACTGCGCGTGCGTCAGCCCGCACGAGCGGACGAATTCGCCCGCATGCCGCTCGAAACCCTGCATGCATTCCGCCAGAAGCCGGACACTGCGTAAGTAACGTTCCCCCATTCACAGATTATACCGCGCGCTGTTGCAGCCCATCCGTGCCTGCGGCCGCCCGGGGCCGGTGTTACCATAGATTCTTTGCCAACAGCATTTTTCCAATGCCGCTACAGAACCGCCGCTTGTCCGGCATTTTCGCCCTGCTGGTCGTCACCCTGGTGTGGGGCACGACCTTTCCCGCCATGAAGGCGCTGACCGCCAACTTTACGCCGGTCTGGATCATCTTCGTGCGCTTCGCGATGGCCGCCGTGCTGCTGTCACCCTTCCTGTTGCGCGCCGGGCGCGGCGACCTGCGCTCGGGGATGCTGCTTGGCCTGCTGTTGTTTTTCTGCTTCGTGGCCCAGGTCGAGGGGCTGGCGCTGACCAGTTCCAACCGCAATGCCTTCATCTGCGGCCTGAACGTACTGGTGGTGCCGCTGCTTGGCGTGCTGGGCGGGCGCCTGCCGGAAAAGCGCATCGTGCTGGCGCTGGTGCTCGCGATCGCCGGGCTGACCGCCCTGTGCTGGGATAGCGGGTCGTGGGGCCGCGGCGACACGCTGGCGCTGTTTTCGGCGCTGTCCTTCGGCGTCTACGTGAAGGTGATGGAGGTGCGCACCCAGGCCGCCACCAGCCTGCTGTCGGTGACCGCCGCGCAGATCGGCACCGTGGCCCTGTGCTCCGCGCTGTGGCTGCTGCTGCGCGAGGCGCCGCGCGGCCCCGAGGACATCGCCAACTACTGGACCTACCTCGGCCAGCACACCGCACGCTACTGGATCAATTTCGCTTACCTGGGCGTGGTCGCGACCGCGGCCATCATCTCGCTGCAGACCTGGGGCCAGTCGCGCACCACCGCCAACGAGGCGGCCGTGATGTATTCCTTCGAGCCGGGCGCGGCGGCGGTGTTCGGCTTTTTCTGGCTGGGCGAAGCCCTGACCGGCCGGGGCTGGCTCGGCGCGGTACTGTTGATCTCCGGTATGATAGTCAGTCAATGGAATTCCGAGAGCCGTCCGGCCGGCGCGCTCGCCCCCGAGTAAATGATCGTTGTCCCTTGCCCAGATGCCGCAAGCTGACCTGTCCGTCCTGGCGCAGGAACGGCCGCTGCGCATCCTGCTGCTGGACGCCGGCGCGCCGGACACGCTGACCTGGTCCGGGCTGTACCAGCCGCTGCGCATGGCCGCCAAGATCGTGGGGCCGGAGCGCCTGCACGTGGACGTGCGCAGCCCCGACAAATTCGGCGCCGACGGCGCCCGGCCCTGGCACCTGGTGTTGCTGGTGGCGGACGAATCCGAGAGCGGCCTGAAGCCGGCCAATATGCGGGCCCTGGTGGCGCGCTGCCGCGCCACGCCGTTCTGGGGCGGGGTGGGCGCGGGCGTGCTGTGGCTGGCCGATGCGGGCGCGCTGGGCGGGGTCCGCGCGGCGCTGCCGTGGTCGCTGTACGTGGAAGCGGGCGACAGCGCGGATTCGGCAGTGTTCACGCCCCATCTCTACGAAATCGACGACAACCGGCTGACCTGCAGCGGCGGCGCGGCCAGCATCGACTTCGCGCTGACCCTGGTCGAGCAGCTGTTCGGCGCGACGGTGCAGGCGCAGGTGAAGGAAGTGCTGTGCGTGGACCGCGTGCGCGGGCCGGACGAGCGCCAGCGGGTGGCGCTGCAGGCCCGCTTCGGCGCCCTGCAGCCCAAGCTGACCGAGGCGGTGACCCTGATGGAGGCGAATATCGAGGAGCCGCTGTCGACCGACGAAATCGCGCAGCTGGCGGGGATTTCGCGGCGGCAGCTGGAGCGGTTGTTCAAGCAATACCTGGGAACGCTGCCGTCGCGCTACTACCTCGAACTGCGCCTGAAGCGGGCGCGGCAGCTGCTGCTGGATACCAATCACTCGATCGTGCAGGTGGGGCTGATGTGCGGGTTTTCGTCCGGTTCCCACTTCTCCACGGCCTTTGGCGCCCTGTTCGGCAAGACGCCGCGCGAGGAGCGCCAGCGCAAACTCGGCCAATAAACGTTGAACCGTCGTCCCGGCGGAGGCCGGGATCCATGCTGAGCCAACTGGCCTGCGGCGTAACTTTTCGACTACTCAGATTGTCTTTGGGTCCCGGCCTGCGCCGGGACGACGGTCTTGAGGGTAGTTGCCCTAACTAAAAATGAAAATGCCTGTCGCAGATTGAAAAGAACTTGCCAATTTGCGTTCCTATAATTGCTTGACTGCGCGGCAGAGATGTCCGCGCATCCCCTATTGATTCGATTGGATGAGGAAGAAGCCATGAACGCAAAGCTTGATTCGGGTGTCACTACGCGGCCTGTCACTCGGCAGACCTTCGACGAGGTCCTCGTCCCGACCTACGCCCCCGCCAATTTCGTGCCGGTGCGTGCTTCGGGCCTGGACGTGTGGGACCAGGAAGGCAAGCATTACCTCGACTTCACCTCCGGCATCGCCGTGTGCTCGCTGGGCCACTCGAACCCGGTGCTGAACGCGGCCGTCATCAAGCAGATGCAGACCGCCTGGCACTTCTCCAACGCCTACACCAACGAGCCGGTGCTGCGCCTGGGCCTGGCCCTGACCGAAGCCACCTTCGCCGACCGCGCCTTCTTCTGCAACTCGGGCGCCGAAGCCAATGAGGCCGCGCTCAAGCTGGCGCGCAAGTACGCGCACGCCAAGTTCGGCCCGCACAAGTCGCGCATCGTGTCCTGCCTGTCGTCGTTCCACGGCCGCACCCTGTTCACGGTGTCGGTCGGCGGCCAGTCGAAGTACACCGAAGGCTTCGAGCCGCTGCCGCAGGACATCAACCACATCAACTACAACGACATCGAGTCCGCACGCGCCGCGATCACCGATGACGTCTGCGCGGTCATCGTCGAGCCGATCCAGGGCGAAGGCGGCGTGATCCCGGGCGACCTGGCCTTCCTCAAGGAGCTGCGCGAGCTGTGCAACAAGACCGGCGCCCTGTTGATCTTCGACGAAGTGCAGTCCGGCGTGGGCCGCACCGGCGCCCTGTTCGAGTACATGAACATCGGTATCACCCCGGACATCCTGACCTCGGCCAAGGCGCTGGGCAACGGCTTCCCGATCGGCGCCATGCTGACCACCAACGAGATCGCCCAGCAGTTCAACGTCGGCGCCCACGGCACCACCTACGGCGGCAACCCGCTGGCCGCGACCGCCGCGCTGACCGTGCTGGACGAGATGTCCAAGCCGGGCTTCTTCGACCGCGTCAAGGAAGCCTCCGCCAGGATCTTCGCCAACCTCGAACAGCTGGCGGTCGACTACCCGCAGCTGTTCGGCAAGGTGCGCGGCAAGGGCCTGCTGATCGGCCTGCCGATGGCCGAAGGCTACAAGGGCAAGGCCAAGGACTACACCAAGACCGCCGAAAAGCTCGGCCTGATGCTGCTGGTGGCCGGCCCCGACGTGGTGCGCCTGGCGCCGCCGCTGGTGGTGTCGGACGCGCAGATCGCGGAAGCCGACCGCATCATGCGCCAGGCCGCGGACGAGTTCCTGAAGGCGGCGTAACGGCCTTCCACCAGGGCCGGCCCGCATGCGGCCGGCCTGTCGCCCGCACTCTAGTAGGGAGTTCACATGTTTGTTGTCCGTCCGGTCGAACGCGCGGATGTCGGCGCCCTTGAGACCCTGGCCGCGCTGCCGATGCCCGGCGTGCACACGCTGCCGCGCACGCGCGACAAGCTGGCCGCCTCGGTCGAACGCTCGATCGCCTCGTTCGCCGCCCATGTCGACATCCCGAGCGAAGAGTCGTACATGTTCGTGCTCGAAGACCTCGCTACCGGCGAAATCGCCGGCACCGCCGCGATCCACGCGTCGGCCGGCTCCAACGGCACCTACTTCGCCTTCCGCAACGACGTGATCCAGCAGGTCTCGCGCGACCTGAACATCAGCCACAGCGTGCACGCGCTGACGCTGTGCTCCGAACTGACCGCCTACTCGCAGCTGTCCGGCTTCTACGCCAAGGACGTGGGCGGCGACGGCGCCGAAGCCGCGCTGCTGTCGCGCGCGCGCCTGCTGTTCGCGGTGCTGGCGCCGCACCGCTTCGGCGACCGCTTCTTCGTGCCGCTGGCCGGCCGTAGCGACAGCAAGGGCCAGTCGCCGTTCTGGAATGCGCTGGGCCGCAAATTCTTCAAGATGGACTTCCTCGACGCCGAGCGCATCATCGGCGGCTCGCGCAACCGCACGCTGATCCTGGAGCTGATGCCGCACTACCCGGTGTACGTGCCGCTGCTGCCGGGCGATGCCCAGGCCGCGATGGGCCAGATCCATCCCAGCGGCCAGCTCGCGTTCAACCTGCTGGCCGAGGAAGGCTTCGAGGCCGACGAATACATCGACATCTTCGACGGCGGCCCGATCCTGCTGGCGCACAAGGGCGCGCTGCGCTCCTTCGCCGGCTCGATGATGCGGCGCGTCGCCACCACCGAACGGCTGGCCGCCGCGCGCGAATCGCTGGTCAGCTACGCGGTGGCGCGCAGCGAGCAGCAGTTCCGCGCCATCACGGTGGCCGCGCCGCCGGTCGAAACCGGCGAGGCGATCCACCTGCCGCGCGAAGCCCAGCAGGCGCTGCGCGTGGAGCCGGGCGAGAACGTCATCTGCGTCAGAATCTGAGAGGGAACACGATGCTCGTTATCCGTGCCATCCAAGCGCAAGACCTGGACGCCCTGATCGACATGGCGCGCCAGGTCGGCAGCGGCATGACCACCCTCAAGCCCGACCGCGAGATGCTGGGCGCGCGCGTCGACTGCGCGGTCGCCTCGTTCGCGCAGGCGATCCCGCCGGAAGAGCGCGACTACATGTTCGTGCTGGAGGACACCGAGGCCGGCGGCATCGTCGGCGTGTGCGCGATCAAGGGCGCGGTCGGCCTCACCGAGCCGTTCTACAACTACCGCATCGGCACCCTGGTGCACTCCAGCCGCGAACTGGGCGTGTTCACCCGCATGGAGACGCTGTACCTGTCGAACGACCTGACCGGCTCCACCGAACTGTGCTCGCTGTTCCTGCTGCCCGAGTATCGCAGCGGCTACAACGGCAAATGGTTGTCCAAGAGCCGCTTCCTGTTCATCGCGCAGTTCCAGCAGATGTTCACCGAGAAGATCATCGCGGAGATGCGCGGCTTCCAGGCCGACGACGGCACCAGCCCCTTCTACGAGGGCCTCGGCCGGCACTTCTTCAAGATGGACTTCAACCACGTCGACGGCCTGACCGCGCTCGGCAAGAAGTCCTTCATCGCCGAGCTGATGCCGCGCCAGCCGCTGTACGTGGCCTACCTGCCGCAAGATGCGCAGGACGTGATCGGCCAGGTGCATCGCTCGACCCTCCCGGCGCGCAAGCTGCTGGAGGCCGAAGGCATGCACTACGAAGGCTATATCGACATCTTCGACGCCGGCCCGGTGTTGCAGGGTCGCGTGGCCGAATTGCGCGCGGTGCGCGACAGCGTGCTGGCCATCGCCGAGGAAGGGCGCAGCGACGAGGACACCGACCACATGCTGGTCTCGAACACCAAGCTGGACGACTTCAGGATGGTGCTGGCGCGCGGCGTGCCCGGCGAGGCGCGCGTCACGCTCACCGCCCAGGAGCTGTCGCTGCTGCATTGCCAGGCGGGCGATCAGGTGCGCACGCTGGCGCTCAACGTTAGGAAGAACACGAATGGCTAATCTGTCGAACTACATCAAGGGCGAATGGCAGGCCGGCAGCGGCGCGCTGCTGGCGACGGTCGACCCGTCCACCGGCCGCCAGACCTGGACCAGCAATGAATCGACCGCGGACGACGTGGCGCGCGCCGCGCAGGCCGCGCACGACAAGTTCGAGGACTGGGCGCTCACGCCGCTGGAACAGCGCATCGCCATCTGCCAGCGCTTCCGCGACCTGCTGAAGGAGCACGCCGAGGAACTGGCCGCCATCATCGCGGAGGAAGTCGGCAAACCCCTGTGGGAAGCGCGCACCGAAGTGGCCACCATGGCCAACAAGATCGATATCTCGGTCGCTTCCTACAATGCGCGCACCGGCGAGAGCGCGGCCAAGGTTGCCGACGGCACCGCCGTGCTGCGCCACCGTCCGCACGGCGTGTTCGCCGTGTTCGGGCCGTACAACTTCCCGGGCCACCTCCCGAACGGGCACATCGTCCCGGCCCTCATTGCCGGCAACACGCTGGTGTTCAAGCCCAGTGAATACGCGCCGCGCACCGCCGTGAAGACCGTGCAGCTGTGGCAGCAGGCCGGCCTGCCCGCGGGTGTGCTCAACCTCGTCAACGGCGGCCGCGAAACCGGCGTGGCGCTGGGCCAGAATCCGCTGGTCGACGGCGTGCTGTTCACCGGCAGCAGCCAGACCGGCGCCGCGCTGCACCGCCAGTTCGCGGGCCAGACCGGCAAGCTGCTGGCGCTGGAGATGGGCGGGAACAATCCGCTGGTGGTGTGGGACGTGCAGGACATCGACGCCGCCGTGCACCATGCCGTCATGTCGGCCTTCATCTCGGCCGGCCAGCGCTGCACCTGCGCGCGCCGCCTGATCGTGCAGGACACGCCGCAGGGCCAGGCTTTCATCGAGCGCCTGGTCGAGGTGGCGGGCAAGCTGCAGGTCGGGCCGTCGAACGCCGAGCCGCAGCCGTTCATGGGCCCCGTGGTCTCGAGCGCCGTCGCCGCCAAGCTGGTCAAGGCGCAGGAAGCGATGGAAGAGAAGGGCGGCAAGGTGCTGCTGCGCATGCGCCAGCTGGACCCGGACACCGGCTTCGTCAGCGCCGGCATCGTCGACGTGACCGATGCGCAGGCGATTCCCGACGAGGAGTGGTTCGGCCCGCTGCTGCAGGTGATCCACGTGAAGGATTTCGACGCCGCGATCAAGGCGGCCAATGCTACCGAATTCGGCCTCGCCGCCGCGCTGCTGTCGCCGTCGGAAGAGCTGTGGAAGCGCTTCGCGGTGCGCGCCCGTGCCGGCATCGTCAACTGGAACCGCCCGACCACCGGCGCGGCCAGCTCGGCGCCCTTCGGCGGTGTCGGCAAGTCCGGCAACCATCGCCCGAGCGCCTATTACGCGGCCGACTACTGCGCCTATCCGGTCGCATCGATCGAGGCCGCCACCATCGAAATGCCGGCCAAGCTGTCGCCGGGACTGGTGTTCTGATGCTGGGCGCGCGCGAATTCAATTTCGACGGCCTGGTCGGCCCGTCGCACAACTACGCCGGGCTCTCGTTCGGCAACGTGGCCTCGTTCAGCAATGTGAGGAGCGCGTCGAATCCGCGCCAGGCCGCGTTGCAGGGCCTGGCCAAGATGCGCGCGCTGGCGGCGCGCGGCTTCGCGCAGGCGGTGCTGCCGCCGCAGGCGCGCCCCAACTTCCGGCTGCTGCGTCGCCTCGGCTTTTCCGGCACCGATGCCGACGTGCTGGCCCAGGCCTGGCGCGAGGCGCCCGTGATCCTGGCTTGCGCATATTCGGCGGCGCCGATGTGGACCGCCAACGCGGCCACCGTCAGCCCGTCCGCCGACACCCGCGACGGCCGCGTGCACTTCACCGCCGCCAACCTGAACAACAAGCTGCACCGCTCGGAAGAATATGCGCAGGCGACCCGCTCGCTGCGCGCGATCTTCGCCGATGCCAACCGCTTCGTGGTGCACGAGGCGCTGCCGCCGACGCCGGCTTTCGGCGACGAGGGCGCGGCCAACCACACCCGCCTGGCCAGCGCGCACGGCGCGGCGGGCGTCGAGTTCTTCGTCTACGGCCGCGCCGAGTTCGACCCGGCGGCGCCGAGTCCGAAGCGCTACCCGGCGCGCCAGACGCTGGAAGCGTCGCAGGCGATCGCGCGCCTGCACGGCCTTTCCCCGGCGCGCACCGTGTTCGCGCAGCAGAACCCGGAGGTGATCGACCAGGGCGTGTTCCACAACGACGTCATCGCGGTCGGTAACGGCAACGTGCTGTTCTATCACGAGCAGGCTTTCGCCGACGAGGCGGGCACGCTGGCCAGCCTGCGCACCGCGCTGGAAGACGTGGGCGCCGAGCTCGCGCCGATCCGCGTGGCCAGCGGCGAGGTGCCGGTTGCAGATGCCGTCGCCAGCTATCTGTTCAACAGCCAGCTGCTGTCCAAGCCGGACGGGAAGATGGCGCTGGTGGTGCCGCACGAATGCCGCGAGAACGCGGCCGTCTCCGCCTACCTCGGCCAGCTGGTGGCGAGCGGCGGTCCGGTCGACGAGCTGGTCGAATTCGACCTGCGCCAGAGCATGCGCAACGGCGGCGGACCGGCCTGCCTGCGCCTGCGCGTCGCGCTCACCGATGAAGAAGCGGCCGCCATGCACCAGGGCGTGGTGATGACCGAGACGCTGTACGCAAGCCTGGTGGCCTGGGTCGAGAAGCACTACCGCGACCGGATCGAGCCGAAGGACCTGGCCGACCCGCAGCTGGCGCTGGAATGCGCGGCCGCGCTGGAGGAACTGGAAGCGCTGCTTGGCCTGCCCGGCCTGTACGCGCCGGACTGAAAAGGATTCAACCCGTCCGTGCAAGGGGTGACCTGCCGCGCACGGCATGATCTAATAACGAACGAGGACGCTTCCGGGACAAGGAAGCCAGGGATTCGGACGGGCCAACCCCGTTCGCCGCACAGCCGAGGAGAGCAGGGCCACAAGCCCCAGCCCGCCCGGCGAATTACTTACGCTTTGGAGAAGCACATGAAAGACATGCCCCAAGACCTGCGCACCCAGACGCTCGCTCTGGTCAACGCAAACCAGCCTGCCGGCGCCGCCCAGGAAGTGCGCGCGCTGATCAGCGCCTGGATCGAATCGCTCGACGAAGAAGACCTGGCCGGCACCGCGCCGCAAAGCCTGGTCCCCGTGCTGTGGGAAGGCTTCACGCAGGCCGCCCAGCGCAAGGGCCACGGCTGCCAGATCGCGCAGATGCGCTATTCGGACGGGCGCGGGGGCATGGCCAGCGCGCTGCTGATCCTGAACGACGACATGCCCTACCTGGTCGACTCCTTCGTGATGGCGATGCGCCGCGAGCGCATCAGCGCCGCCGGCGTGATGAACGCCGTGCTGGCCGTGCGGCGCGACGCCAATGGCGTGGTGCAGGCGGTGGGCGAAGCCGGCGCGCCGCTCGAATCCTATGTCCTGTGCCTGCTGGCCGAAGACCTGCCGGCCGACGAGATGGACAAGCTGTCCGCGCGCATCCGCATGGTCGCCGGCGACGCGGCCACCGTGCACCGCGACGCGGTCGCCATGTCCGACCGCATGACCACCGTGGCCGCCGCGGCCGCCGCCAGCCCGGCGGGCCAGGAAGTGGCCGCCTTCCTCGAATGGGCCAAGAACGAAGGCTTCGAGCCCTTCGGCTACGCCTACTACACCGTGCCGCCGGGCGCGACCCAGCTCGAGCGCGACATCCCGAGCCGCATCGGCGTGCTGCAGGATACCGCGCACCCGGTGTACGGCAACTGCATCGCCAATATCCCGGGCGATGTCGAGACCCTGTCGAAATTCGCCGAGTCGCTGTCGGTGGTGAAGGCCGATACCGCCGGCACCCTGCACCGTGACCAGCCGCTCGACTTCGTCGGCGTGCGCAGCACCGACGCCCAGGGCAAGGTGCAGGGCCTGCACTGCTTCGTCGGCCTGTTCACGCGCGCCGTCACCGCCACCCCGCTGGCGCGCCTGCCGTTCGCGCGCGGCCGCGTGGCCAAGGTGCTGTCGATCGCCGGCGTGCGCCAGGAAGGCTTCCGCGCCGAGAAGTTCGTCGAGATCCTCGAATCGCTGCCGCGCACCGAGGCGCTGGAAGCCGATCCGGAATGGCTGGCGCAGGTGTGCAGCGCCGTGGTCTCGCTGTACAAGCAGCCGCGCCCGAAAGTGTTCGCGCGCCGCGACGTCTACGGCCGCCACCTGAACGTGCTGGTCTACCTGCCGCGCGAGCGCTTCTCCAACGCGGTCGCCGCGGCGCTGGCCCAGG
Organism: Massilia terrae; assembly: GCF_024753145.1. Classification (GTDB taxonomy): domain Bacteria; phylum Pseudomonadota; class Gammaproteobacteria; order Burkholderiales; family Burkholderiaceae_D; genus Telluria; species Telluria terrae. The sequence continues at coordinate 72,674 of NZ_JANUGU010000011.1, forward strand.
CCCTGAAGGAAAGCTCCGGCGCGACCGAAGTGCGCTCGCAGAACCTGGTGGCCGACGGCCCGCTGGCGCGCGTCTACCTGACCGCGCACGCCGCCCGCTACCCGCTCGACCTCGAGACCGACATCCAGAAGCCGCTGCTGGCGGTGCTGGACGGCTGGCATGACCGTTTCGCCAGCCTGGTCAACACGCTGGACGACGCCGCCACCCGCAACGCGCTGCGCAAGCTGGTGCCGACCCTGCCGGTCGGCTACGTCACCTCCACCGCGCCGGACGTCGCCTTCCGCGACCTGCAGGCGGTGCTGAAGAACGGCCAGCCGAACCACGTCTCGGTGCGCATCGAGACCGACGCCCGCGAAGCTTCCGTGCGCCTGTACTCGGGCGCCACCGTGCCCTCGCTGTCGCGCATCATGCCGGCGCTGCACAATGCCGGCGTTGCCATCGACCGCGAGCAGACCTACGCCATCTTCACCGCCGACGGCGCCTGCCACTACGTGACCGCGCTGTTCGTTGATGCCGAGAGCGCGACCAACCTGGCCAAGCCGGGCATCGTGCCCGTGGCCGAGGAACTGTTCGGCGCCCTGTTCAACGGCGAAGCCGAGGACGGCCGCCTGAACGGCCTGACGGTGCTCGGCGGCCTGTCGATCCGCGAAGTGCAGCTGGTGCGCGCCTACATCAGCTACTGGCGCCAGGCCGGCAGCAAGTTCACCGTGCGCTACATGGCCGAGACCCTGCGCACCCATCCGCTGCTGGCGCGCCAGCTGGTCGACGGCGTCCTGCAGCGCTTTAACCCGGCCCTCACCGAGGCGCAGCGCATCGAGGGCACCGGCAAGCTGGAAGGCCTGAAGGCCGGCCTGGCTTCGGTCAACCACGCCGACACCGAGGAGATCTTTGCCTCGCTGGTCGACCTGGCGCTGGCCACCGTGCGCACCAACTACTTCCAGGCTGAAGCCGCGAACAGCGACAAGATCATCTTCAAGTTCGACACCAGCCACCTGTCGCTGGTGCCGGAACCGCGCCCGTACCGCGAGATCTACGTGTTCTCGCGCCGCTTCGAAGGCGTGCACCTGCGCGGCGGCCCGGTCGCCCGCGGCGGCCTGCGCTGGTCGGACCGCATGGAAGACTACCGCACCGAGGTGCTGGGCCTGGTGAAGGCGCAGATGGTGAAGAACGCGGTCATCGTGCCGGCCGGTTCCAAGGGCGGCTTCATCTGCAAGATGATGCCGAAGGATGCAGCGCGCGACGTGGTCGCGGCCGAAGGCGAGGCAGTCTACCGCCTGTTCATCTCCAGCCTGCTGGAAGTGACCGACAACCGCGTGCGCGGCGCCATCGTCCCGCCGGGCGACACCGTGCGCTACGACCAGGACGATCCGTACCTGGTGGTGGCCGCCGACAAGGGCACCGCGACCTTCTCCGACATCGCCAACGGCATCGCCGTCAAGCGCGGCTTCTGGCTAGGCGACGCCTTCGCGTCGGGCGGCTCGAACGGCTACGACCACAAGAAGATGGGCATCACCGCCAAGGGCGCGTTCGAAGCCGTCAAGCGCCACTTCTTCGAGATGGGCCACGATATGAACACCACTCCGCTGACCATGGTCGGCGTGGGCGACATGTCGGGCGACGTGTTCGGCAACGGCGTGCTGCTGTCGCGCAAACTGAAGCTGGTGGCAGCCTTCGACCACCGCCACATCTTCCTCGATCCGAACCCGGACTGCGAAGTCTCGTTCAAGGAACGCCAGCGCATGTTCGCGCTGCCGCGTTCGTCGTGGGAAGACTACGACAAGTCGCTGATCTCGCAGGGCGGCGGCGTGTTCCCGCGCTCGGCGCGCCACATCGAGCTGTCGCCGCAGGTGCGCGAGGTGCTGGACATCGCCGAGACCTCGCTCACGCCTGAAGAGCTGATGCACCGCATCCTGCTGGCGCCGGTCGACCTGTTCTACAACGGCGGCATCGGCACTTACATCAAGGCCTCGACCGAGACCCACGCACAGGTCAAGGACCGCGCCAACGACAATATCCGCGTGAGCGGCAATGAGCTGCGCTGCAAGGTCGTGGCCGAAGGCGGCAACCTGGGCGCGACCCAGGCCGGCCGTATCGAATTCGCGCTGGCGGGCGGCCGCATCTTCACCGATGCGATCGACAACTCGGCCGGCGTGGACTGCTCGGACCACGAGGTCAACGTCAAGATCTGGCTCGACACCGAAGTCAACGCCGGCGAACTGCCGGAAGGCGACCGCAACAACCTGCTGTTCGCGATGACCGACGACGTCGAGGAGCTGGTCCTGCGCGACAACAAGCTGCAGACCCACCTGCTGGTGCGCGAGGCGCAAGCGCAATCGAACGCCTCGGTGGTCGAAGCCTACGCGGCGCTGATCGCCAGCCTGGAAGCCGAGGGCGCGGTCTCGCGCGAGCTTGAGCAGCTGCCGAGCGAATCCGAGCTGGCGCGCCGCAAGGCGCTGGGCCAGGGCCTGACCACGCCGGAGCTGGCGGTGGTGGTCGCCAACGTCAAGAACCGCTTCAAGCGCATCCTCGGCACCCTGCCGCTGACCGCCGAGCCGTGGGCCCGCACCGTGCTGCGTCCGTACTTCCCGGCGCAGCTGGTCGCCACCCGCGATCCGCTGGCGCACCCGCTGGCCAACGCGATCCTGGCCACCGTGCTGGCCAACGAGGCGGTCAACCGCTGCGGTCCGCTGATGCTGCGCGACCTCGCCGCCGAGCACCGCGTCGACGAGCCGGAAGTCATCAAGGCCTTCGGCCGCGCCTGGGCCGCGCTGCAGCTGGCGCCGGTATTCGACGCGCTCGACGCCGACGCCCTGCACGTGCCGCGCGACGTCTCGGTGACGGTCGACGGCCGCACCCGTGCCATGCTGCGCGCGGTGATCGAAGGCGTGCTGTCGCTGCCGGCCGATGCCGACGGCATGCAGGAACTGGCGCAGCTGTTCGCGAACCCCAGCCAGGTGCGCGAGATGATGCCGTCCAAGCAGGAAGCCGACAGCCACGCCGGCCTGGCGCCGTCCTTCGCCCAGGCATGGAAGGCGGTCGACGCGATCGACTCGCTGGCCACCTTCCTGTTCGCAGCGGTCTCGGTGCAGCGTCCGGCGGGCATGTCGCTGCCGCAGTTCCTGCAGGTCGGCATGGCGCTGCGTTCGGCCGCCGGCATCGACAACCTGGAGCGCGGCCTGAAGCTGCCGGCCGTGAACAAGGCCCAGGAGCAGCTGCGCAACTACGCGGTGCAGGCCCTGCGCCGCACCCAGCAACGCCTGCTGATGCAGGTGCTGGAGCGCGCGAAAGGCGGCGATGCGCTGGCTGCCGTGAAGGCCGTCACGCAGGAGCGCGGCTTGACCGGCTATCCGCAGCAGACCGACATCGAGCAAGCCATGCTGCTGGTGTGGGCGCTGTCGGAAGGCACCAGCCCCGAGCGCATCGCGGCGTAAGGGCATGGGCATGCAGCCATCCAGCGCGCTGCCGGAAGCGGTGCGCGCCCTGGCCGAAGCGGACTTCGGCACGGTCGCGCAGCGTTTCCGTGACGCCGGCCTCGCGGTCGGGCTGCCCGCCAAGGGCATCCTGACCGTCAGGGCGGCCACGCCCGATCCGGCGCGGCCGGCGGTGCTGGTGTCGGTGGGCGTGCACGGCGACGAGACCGGGCCGATCGAAATGGTCGCGTACGCGGTCGAGGCGTTGTCGCGCGAGCCGCGGCTGCTGGCGGCGGACCTCATGCTGTGTGTCGGGAACATCGATGCGATCGCGGCCGGCAAGCGCTTTATCGACGCCGACCTCAATCGCATGTTCCGTTCCGAGCGCGGCGCCCTGGCGGGCACGGCGGAAGCGGTGCGGGCCGACGAGATGATCGCGGCAACGGCCGCCTTCTTCAATGCGGCGGGACCGGTGCGCTGGCACCTGGACCTGCACACCGCGATCCGCGCCTCGCACTACCCGACCTTCGCGGTAGTGCCGGAGCTGATTGCGGACGAGCGCAGGCAGGCCTTGATCGGCTGGCTGGGCGAGGCGGCGATCGGCGCGGTGATCATGAATCCCAAGTCGGCGGGCACCTACAGCTATCACACGGCGGAGCATCATGGCGCTGCCGGCAGCACGGTGGAGCTGGGGCGCATCGGGACGCTGGGGCAGAACGACCTGTCGCAGTTTGCCGATGTGTCGGCGGCGCTGGGCAGGCTGCTGCGCGGCGAGCCGGCCGCTGGCGGCAAGCAGCCGCATGTGTTCAAGGTGGCGCAGGAGATCATCAAGCTGTCGGATGGTTTCACGATGGCGTTCGGGCGCGAGACCCCGAACTTCGCCGCGCTCAAGCATGGCGATGTGATCGCGCGAGATGGTGATACTGTTTATACCGTTTTCCACGACGAAGAGCTGGTCGTGTTTCCAAACCCCGATGTGCGCGTCGGCCTGCGCGCCGGCCTGATGGTCGTCCGCGTCGCTTAAACGCACCCCCCTACATCTGAAACCGTCGTCCCCGCGCAGGCGGGGACCCATAGACCGCGTGTCGGGATGCTCAGCATGGGTTCCCGCCTGCGCGGGAACGACGGTTTCACTTTTGGTGGTTATTCATTGACGACACGTGCCGCTCCCGGCAAGGAATCTGGCTGCGCAGTAGACTAGCCGTTTTGTCACGGGAGTCTTCATGAGCAAGCTTTTCTCGCCAATCGCGCTGGGCCCACTGCAGCTGGCAAACCGCATCGCCATCGCGCCGATGTGCCAGTACTCGGCCGATCATGGCCTGGCGACCGACTGGCACATGATCCACCTCGGTCACCTGGCGCTGTCCGGCGCCGGCCTGCTCATCCTTGAAGCCACCGCCGTCACGCCTGAAGCGCGCATCTCGCCCGAGGACCTGGGCCTGTGGTCGGACGCCCACCAGGCCGCGCTCAAGCCCGTCATCGATGCGATCCGCCGCTACTCGCCGATCAAGATCGGCGTCCAGCTCGGCCACGCCGGCCGCAAGGCGTCGAGCGAGCTGCCGTGGAAGGGCGGCGCCAACCTGCCGCTGACCGATCCGCGCGGCTGGCAGACCGAGTCCGCCTCCGCGATCCCGCATGCGCCAGGCGAGACGGTGCCCACTGCGCTCGACAAGGAAGGCATCGAACGCATCAAGGCCAGCTTCGCGCAGGCCGCCCGCCGCGCGCATGCGCTGGGCCTGGACGCGATCGAACTGCACGGCGCCCACGGCTACCTGATCCACCAGTTCCTCTCGCCGCTGTCCAATCAGCGCACCGACGAATACGGCGGCTCGCTGGAAAACCGCATGCGCTTCGCCCTGGAGGTGTTCCAGGCGGTGCGCGCCGCGGCGCCGGCCGAGATGGCGGTGGGCATGCGCATCTCCGCCACCGACTGGGTCGAAGGCGGCTGGGAGCTGGAGCAGAGCAAGGTGCTGGCGCGCGAACTGGAAAAGCTGGGCTGCCAGTTCATCCACGTGTCCAGCGGCGGCCTGTCGCCTAAGCAGAAGATCCCGGTGGGGCCGGGCTACCAGATCGAGTTCGCGGCCGCGATCAAGGCCGCCTGCGGCATGCCGGTCATCGGCGTCGGCCTGATCACCGAGCCGACCCAGGCCGAGACCATCATCAGCTCGGGCCAGGCGGACATGGTGGCGCTGGCGCGCCAGATGCTGTACGACCCGCGCTGGCCGTGGCACGCCGCCGCCGAGCTGGCCGCCGAGGTAAGCGCGCCGCCGCAATACTGGCGCTCGCAGCCACGCCAGTTCAAGACCCTGTTCGGACCGACCACGCTCGGCCAGCGCTGACATGCATATTGCGTCGGGATGGCGGCAACCGGTCGCCGCCCGGCGCAGTTCATCATGCATTTTCTGCAGCTCGTCGCATCCGGCGCGCGGCAGCGGGGACGCCTTGCTAGAGTGCCATCATCGGCGCTCGACGCCAGCTCACAACAAGAAAAGGCTCCCCATGCGCACACTGGTTTCCATCGCCTGCCTCGCCATGCTCGGCGGGTGCGTCATGATCGTCGGTCCCGACGGTGATGGCGACGTTCACGTCCGTTCCGCCTTCAGCAGCGCCCCCGTTGTCGAAGGCAACGGCAATTACACGCGCGAAGTGCGCACCATCGGCAGCTTGCCGCAGCTGGCCGTCAACGGCTCGATGCAGGTCGACGTGCGCGTCGGCCCGGCGCCGTCGCTGGTGGTCGAAGCCGACTCCAACCTGCTGCCGCTGATCCGCACCGAGACCAGCGGCGACACGCTGCGCATTTCGGCTGACCGCATCCGAACCCGCAATCCGGTGCATATCGTTTATACGGTTCCGCGCCTGACCGGCGTGCAGGCCAACGGATCCGGACGCATCAATGTCGAAGGATTGAATGGCGCGCCGCTGCAGGCGCGCCTGAACGGATCGGGCGTGCTGGAACTGGCCGGCGACGTGGCACAGCTGGATGCGCAACTGAATGGCTCCGGGCGGCTGGAAGCGAACCGCCTGCGCGCCAGTGGCGCGGAGCTGAATTCGAACGGGTCTGGATATTTGTATGCCGGCGACCTGCGCGGCGAGCATGCCACCATCGGCGTGCATGGCTCGGGCAAGGTGCAGGCGCGCGGCGCGGTGCGTTACTTGACGGTGCACGTGACCGGTTCCGGCAGCGCCGACCTGGATGGCCTGGCCAGCGAGCGCGGCGACCTGTCGAGCACCGGCTCGGGCAGCCTGATGGCCAATGTGCGCCAGGACCTGATCGCATCGACCAGCGGCTCCGGCTCGGTGCGCGTGCGTGGCAATCCTCCGCAGCGCAGCATCAGCGGCCGGCATGTCGTGATGGTCGACTAAGCAGAATCGACAGCAGTTGGCCGGGCGTCCGCAATGTGCGTGCGCCCGGTTTTTTTGGTGCGCTGGATAAAAGCTACCGTCGTTCCCCCGTCCGCGGGAATGACGGTAACACTACATTTACAGCAAGTTGTCGAGCAGGTCCGGCCCGAACACTTCGCGGTGCAGGCGCGCGGCCGGGGCGCCGGCGGCGAGCAGGGCATCCCACTGCGCCTGCATGAAGCCCAGCGGGCCGCACATGTAGACATTGGTCTCCGACAGCGGCCACTTGGGCAGGCGCGCGAGGTCCATGCGCCCCGGCAGCACGCCCGCAGCATCACCCGGCTGCTCGTGGAAGGTCACCACATTCAGGTAGGGCATGCGCGCCTTGGCGGCGGCGATGTCGGCCTGGTGTGCATGGTGATCCGCATCGATCGCGGCGTGCGCGAAGATCACGCGGCGCTCCGGATTGATGGCGGCGATGCGGTTCAGCGCGGCGATCATCGGCGTGATGCCGACGCCGGCCGACAGCAGCACCACCGGGTCGATCGACTCGGTGTCCGGCGTGAATTCGCCGAACGGGTGGGTCAGCTGCAGCACGCTGCCGGCCTTCACATTCGCATGCAGCCAGTTCGACACTTCGCCGGCCGGCGCGTTGTCGTCGGCATCCTCGCGCTTGACCGAGATGCGCAGGCTGTCCTTGCCCGGCGCGTCCGACAGGCTGTATTGGCGCAGCTGGCGCCGGCCCGCGCCCAGGTCCACGGCCACGCTCACGTACTGGCCGGCCGCGAACGGCGGCAGCGCACCGCCATCTTCCGGCACCAGGCGGATCGACAGCACATTGGCGCTCTGGCGCTCCACTTCGGTCACGCGCATCGGACGCGTCTCGCCGGCGGCCACGCCGGCCACGCCGTACATCTCGGTTTCGGCGGCGATCAGGGCGTCCGCCAGCGCGCCATAGGCTTCGGCCCAGGCGGCGATCAGTTCCGGCGTCGCGGCCTCACCCAGCACTTCCTTGATCGCGCCCAGCAGGTGATGGCCGACGATGGGGTAGTGTGCCGGCGTGATGCCGACCGAGACGTGCTTGTGCACGATGCGCTTGACCACCGGCGCCAGCGCGCCGGCGTTGTCGATATTGGCGGCGTAGGCGAACACGGCGGAAGCGAGCGAGTGCTGCTGCTTGCCTGAAGCCTGGTTGCCCATGTTGAACAGATTGGTCAGTTCGGGGTGAGCCGCGAACATATTGCGGTAGAAAACGGTGGTGACGGCCAGGCCGTGTTCGCGCAGGACCGGCACGCTGGCGTCAATGTAAGGGCGGGATGCAGCAGAAATCATGAATGCGAATACCTCATATACATGCAAAATATTTGCATGTTTTAAAGCTGAAAAAAGCCCACTGGGTCATTGACAAGCGGGGCCGGGGAGCATTCTACCAAAATATGCCAAGCGCATGGATGTTTAAGGAAAGTTTTTTCTTCGCCGCACCCAATGCACCTATAATCCCGGCTTGGGTTTGTACCGCAAACCCGCACCGGATCCGCCTGACAGAGGACACGCCTTGACTACAACACTGAGCCAAAAGCTAATTCGGACCAAACCGGCCGAGCGCCACGTGGACGACGCGCACGCGCACGAAGGACACCGGCTGGGCCGCACGCTCGGGTTGTTCCCGCTGACCATGATCGGCGTCGGCGCCACCATCGGCACCGGCATCTTCTTCACCATGGTCGAGGCGGTGCCGAAGGCCGGGCCGTCGGTGGTCCTGTCCTTCCTGTTGGCGGCGGTGACGGCGGGCCTGACCGCGCTGTGCTACGCCGAGCTGGCCGACCGCGTGCCGGCCTCCGGCTCCTCGTATTCCTTCGCCTACGCTACCGTCGGCGAGTTCGGCGCCTTCGTGGTGGCGGCCTGCCTGCTGCTCGAATATGGACTGGCGGCCTCGGCCACCGCGATCGGCTGGTCCGATTACCTGAACAACTTCCTGCAGAACGCCTTCGGCTGGCATATCCCGGAGATGCTGCGCTCGCCGATGATCGTGTCCGGCAAGCTGGGCACCGAGTTCCACCCCGGCCACTTCAACCTGCCGCCGGTGCTGCTGGTGATCCTGTGCTGCGTGCTGCTGATCCGCGGCACGCGCGAGTCGGCCACCACCAACGCCGTCATGGTGCTGATCAAGCTGGCGATCCTGGTGTTCTTCTCGGTGATCGCGTTCAGCGGCTTCGACATCAATAATTTCCACCCCTTCTATGCCGGCACCAAGGGCCTGGGCCAGATGGCGGGGGTGACGGCGGCGGCCGGCACCGTGTTCTTCTCCTTCATCGGCCTGGACACCATCGCCACCGCGGGCGAGGAAACCAAGGACCCGACTCGCCACGTGCCGATCGGCATCCTGCTGGCGCTGGGCATCGTCACCGTGTTCTACATGCTGGTCGCGATCGCGGCGCTGGGCGCGCAGCCGGCCGCGCTGTTCGAGGGCCAGGAAGCGGGCCTGGCGGTGATCCTGCAGAACGTCACCGGCAAGGTGTGGCCGGCGCTGGTGCTGTCGGCCGGCGCGGTGATCTCGGTGTTTTCGGTGACCCTGGTGACGATCTACGGCCAGACCCGGATCCTGTACGCGATCGCGCGCGACGGCCTGATTCCGAAGACTTTCCACAAGGTGCATCCGCGCACGCTGACGCCGGTGTCGAATACCATGATCGTGTGCCTGGTGGTGGGCGTCGTGGCTGGGCTGGTCGATTCGACCTTCCTGTGGGATATGGTCAGCATGGGCACGCTGACGGCCTTCATCGTGGTGTCGATCGCGGTGCCGGTGATCCGCAAGAAGCAGGGCGAGGGCGTGCGCAAGGGCTTCCGCGTGCCGTTCGGGCCTTACTTCGTGCCGGGGCTGTCGATCCTGGCTTGCCTGTACATCATGAAGGATCTGTCGCCGGCGACCTTCCGCGTGTTCACGATCTGGATGTCGGTCGCGATCGTGACTTACTTTGTGTATGGAGTGCGCAATAGCCGCTTGAACCATCACGCCGGCTGAGCCGCGCGCACCCAATAAACGGGTTCTTCCCCGACAAAATCCGCCAATGCCCGCATCGCGCGGGCATGACGGCCAAGCCAGGCCCCGGGTTCTATCCGGGGCCCGCATGTTTCGCATCGAACCAAAAAAAACGCCCCCAGCCGGACCGCAGTCCGTCATGGGGGCGTTGGTGCGAGCCAGCAGCGGCGGCTGCCGCTGCTGGTCGCGCCATCAGAACGCGTAGTTCAAGCCGACGCTGAAGAAGCGGCCGATCGCGCCTGCCTGGTGCAGCGAGGCGTTGTACGAGGTCTGCGCACCGGAGTTGCCGTAGGTGGCTACGTCAAACGGCGGCTGCTTGTCGAACAGGTTCAGGATCGAACCGCGCAGGGTCAGGTTGTCGCTGACATGGTACTGCACGCTCAGGTTGGTGGCGGTGAACGACGCAACGCGGCAATACTGCGAAGGCTGGGTCAGGCCCTGGAAGTAGGTACGGCCGCCCACGGCAAACGCAGTCTTCGAGCAGTCGTTCACGCCCAGCGACGGATCGATGGTCGAGAACGAGCTGGTGTAGTTGGTCGTGGTGGTCACGTCCAGCGGACCGCGGCTCCAGTTCAGGGTCAGCTGGGCACGATCCTTCGGATTGCCAGTGGCGCCGGAAACGCCCGACGGGCCCTGGGTGCCGGCCAGCTGGACGCCATCAATCGAGTAGCCAAACATGTGGGTGGCGGACAGGTTCGCCTTGAACTTACCCATGTTGCCCAGGTTCCAGCGGTAGCCGATGTCCGCTTCGATGCCGCTGGTCTTGGTCCTGGCGGCATTGATGAACGCGGACGGGGCATACGCGATCGCGCCGACCGCCGGGGTGCCGACGTGGGTGGTGCCGTCGCCGTTGGCGATGTCGACCGGGGTAGCCGGCAAACGAACCCAGTTAGCCACGAAGCCCGGGAACTCCGCCGCCGTGACGATCTGGTTGGTGATCTCGATATTGTAGTAATCCAGGGTCGCGTTCAGGCCCTTGACCGGCTCGGCGATCACGCCCAGGGTGAAGGACTTCGACTTCTCCGGAGACAGGTTCTTGTTGGTGGTCTGCACGTAGGTCGGGCTGATGCCGCATGCGCCCACCACATTGCCCGCGGTCTTTTTGTTGCCGTCAGCGCAGAGGACCGGATCGTTGATCGCGTTGAACGTGAAGAACTTGCCTGCAGTACCCACCTCGGCCGGACCCGGAGCGCGGAAGCCGGCGGCGAAGGTGCCGCGGAAGCCCAGTTCCTTCATCGGCGTCCACTTGAAGCTGGAAGCCGGCGTGAACGAACGGCCGTAAGTGTCGTAGTGGTCGAGACGGCTGGACAGGTGCAGTTCCAGATCCTTGACCGGCGTTGCCTGCAATTCGGCGAAGGCGGCGGTGTTGGTCTCGTCACCCATGGTGAACGCGATGGTGCTGGCAACCGTGCCGTTCACGGTCAGCGCCGGCGGCGGCGAGTTCTGCTCGCGCTTGTGCCAGTGCAGGCCGGTTGCCAGTGCCAGCGGGCCGGCGCCAAGCTGCATCAGTTCGCGCGAGGCGACGACGTCGGCGTAGCTCAGCTTCGAGCTCAGCTTGTTGGTGAAGGTCGGGGAAATCGCCGCGATCACGTCCGGCGAGTTACCGCCCAGCACGTTGAAGGAGCCATTGTTGATCGCGCTATACAGCGCCTGGCGATAGATATAGCCGCTGTAGTCCAGCGTGCTTTTCACTTCGCTCGTGCCGACGCCGCCATTGATATCCCAGCCGTATGCGCTGCCCTTCAGGTCAGCGGCAATGCGGGTAGTCCTGGCGGTGTTGTTGACGGTATTGGTCGGCGCCACGTCCGGGATGAAGCCGTACAGGCGAGCCGGAACGCCGAACGGGTTGATCTTGTTGCTTGCCGGGATCAGGGTGCTGGGGACGGCGTTCACGCCTGCGGTCAGCACGCCGTTCACCAGCGTGGTGTTGCCGCCGAAGGTGGTCGGCGAAAACGCCTGCGGCGAGGCATTGCGGTTGTTGATGCTGTTACGCTGGAACAGCGACGCTTTCACGCCCAGTTCCCAGTTGTCAGGCAGCAGCTTGGTGAAGCCGGCCACCACGTTGACGTTTTCCGTTGCCGGCTGAATGTTCGACTGGGTGTCCTTGACCGCGCAGCCGCCCGCGCGGTACAGCGCGAAGTTGCAGGCCGAGCTCAGGAACTGGTAGTTGGCCGGGTTGTCGACGTTGGCCACGCCTGCCGGGTTGTTGCCTGCCGGGTTGTACAGGAACGGGACGCTGGCCGCGGTCAGGTTGCTGTTCAGCGAAGTGGGCACACCCAGGGTCAGGTTATTGCCGCCGCGCGCACGCCAGTCGCGGTTATCCCAGTCGAACTGATCGCGCTGCGAGACCTTGATCGCGTCCTGGCGGCGCCATTCGGCGCTGACCCAGGCATTGTAGCCGTCGGCGTCGAGGTTGCCGAAGCCGGTGGTCAGCGAGGCCTTGTTGGTCTTGCCGCCGCCATGCTGCGAATTGCCGGTTTCCGCGTTGAAGCGGGTGCCGTTGAAGTTGCGCTTCAGCTTGATGTTGACCACGCCGGCAATCGCGTCCGAGCCGTACAGCGACGAGGCCCCGCTCTTGAGGACTTCGATGCTCTCGACCGCGTCGAACGGGATCGACGACACGTCGACGAAGGAGCGCTGCAGGTCGTCGCCCAGCGGGTACGGGGCCATGCGGTGGCCATCGATCAGCACCAGGGTCGCGCCGACCGTCAGGCCGCGCAGCGACACGCCGGAAGCGCCGTTGGCGAAGGCGCCGGCAAAACCGGTGCCCAGCGTGCCCTGGCCGTTGGCGGCCAGGTCGTTCAGCAGTTCGGCGATCGAGGTCTTGCCGCTCTTCTGGATGTCAGCGGCGGTCAGCACTTGCACCGGGCTCGGCGTTTCGGTATCGGTACGGCTGATCAGCGAGCCGGTCACGACGACCCGCTGCACCTGCTGCCCGTTGGCGGCCGCGTCCTGGGCCATGGCCGGAGCCATCGACAGCGCGGTGAGCGCGCTGACAACCGCCAGCGACATCGACTTCATCTTGAAACTCATTAAAACTTTCTCCCAAATTTTTATTGCATGTTCCCGGGCGCTTGCCCGGCTTTACACCCGTGTGGTGCGGACCGGCCCTGGACGTTTGCTGACGGCCAAACCGGGGTCGCAATAGAAACATGGAGAATGAGCATTGGTCAAGGTATGCATTGACTGAAAACAACATCACCAAATTGCTCTTGACGAGGGAACAAATTTGTCGATATGCGCATACATCTAAGTTAATTGTTTTTTTCGAAAGAGATCGGGCTGGAGGGGCGGACCAGTGCGAAAAAAAAGCCGGGATGTCCCGGCTTTTACTCCTTTGCGAACCGATCAGCTCGACTTGGCGACCATGAAGTCGATCGCGGCTTCCACTTCGTTGTCCTTCAACGCGGCGTTGCCGCCCTTGGCCGGCATCATGCGGATGCCTTCCAGGCCGTGCTTGTACAGGGTCGGCTTGCCTTGCTTGATGCGCGGCGCCCAGCCGGCCTTGTCGCCCAGCTTCGGTGCGTTCAGCACGCCGCTGCCGTGGCAGGCGACGCAGGTGGCGGTGTAGGTCTTTTCGCCGAGAACCAGGTCAGGCTTGGCGGCGGCGCTGGCGCCGATTGCGGTCAGGCTGGCCAGCGCCAGGACCACCAGTTTCAGTGCTTTCATGCTGTTTCCTTTGTTGCGGTTGAAATATCCTTCAACTGTACATTGTTTCTCTAAGTCACTTAAAAAAAAATAAACCAGGTCACGAAAACTACTCGCCGGCGCCGAAGGGATCCTGGCGGTCCAGCCGCGCCTGCATCGCCGGCGTCATGACGACCTTGTGGGCGGCATCGACCAGCAGCACTTCCTTCAGGCCGAGGCGCGCGGCCATCTCGCGCCAGTGCAGCGGGCCGGCCACGAACAGGGGCTTGGTATTGCCGTCCGAGCGCAGGCCGGGGTCGGCGCCGCCGCTGGCGATGATGGTGACCGAGGCCACGGTGTCGGTGGTCTCGCCGGTGCGCGGGTCGATGATGTGCGGGTGGCGCTTGCCGTCCTTCATGAAGTAACGCTGGTCGTCGCCGCTGGTGCCGATGGCTTCGTTGTCATGCAGTTCGACGCTGGCCACGGTGCCGGCCCCGCGCGGGTCGCGGATCCCGATGCGCCACGGCCGGTCGCCCGGCTGGCCGATCGCGATCATGTTGCCGCCGGTGTTGACCAGCGCCGCCTTCACGTGCGCCGCGCGCAGGATCGATGCGGCGCGGTCCAGCGCATAGCCCTTGGCATAGCCGCCGAGGTCGATCATCACCGCGCGGTTCACGCTGCTGATGCGGTCGCGGTCGTAGCGCAGGTCGGACAGGCGCGGGTTGGCGCGCACCCATTTGTCGATCTCGGCCTGCGGCGGCCCCTGCGCGTGGATGTCGCTGCTCTGGAAGCCCCACAGGCGGATCAGGTGGCCGATGGCGGGGTTGAACAGGTTGTCCGATTGCGCGGACAGGCGCGCCGCCGACTGCAGCAGGCTGACCATCTCGGGGTCGGCCTGGTAGCTTTCGCCGCGCGCGATGGCGTCGTTCAGCGCCGTCAGCTGGCTGGGCTGCCAGGCGTGGAACTTGTGGTGCAGGCGGTCGAATTCGCGCAGCACGGCGTCGCCCAGCTGCTGCGAGCGGCGGTCCGATTCGCCGTAGATGCTCACTTCGACCTGGGTGCCGAACACATGGCCCTGCACGTGGTAGACCCGGTCGTTGCGGGCGCAGCCGGCCAGCAGCAGGAGCAGCCAGCCCAGTAAAAGGATCTTCTTCATCTGGCCTCCAGGTCAGCGGAAACGCCAGGCCGACAGCGCCAGCGGCGCGGCGATCCAGGCCAGCATCACGCCGCCCAGCAGCAGCGGAGAGGTCATGAGGCCGGGGGTGGCGGTGGCCAGGCCGTACATGTCCTGCACGTCGCCGGCGCCGAAGATGTTCAGCATGCGGAACACGTCGGCCGGGTTCAGCATCAGCAGCGCGCCGAACACGCCGCTGCCGATGGCGCCGTGGCTGGCGACCAGGGCGCCGGTCAGGGCCAGGTCGAAGGCCAGCACGAACACGAACCACAGGCCGATGGCGGCGCCGCTGGCGCGGATGCGGTCGCGCGCCAGCACCGACACCAGGAGCGCCATGCTGAGGAAGGCCATCCCCATCAGCACCGCGCTGGCGGCAAAGCCGGCGTAATGCCAGGCGTCGCGTGCGCCCAGCTGGGGCGCCAGCGGCAGCGCCGCCAGCAGCAGGCCGCCGCCGGTGGCGCAGGCCAGCGCCGCCGCCAGTCCGGCGAACTTCCCGAGCAGGATCTCGGTGCGCGTGATCGGCAGCGACACCAGCAGGTCGAGCGCGCCGCGTTCGCGTTCGCCGACGATGCTGTCGTAGCCGAGCATCAGCGCGATCAGCGGCACCAGGTAGACCGCGAGGCTGGCCAGGCTGGCAATGGTCACTTCCACGCCGCGAAAGCCGAGCTGGCCCTGCTGCGCGCTGCCGGCGTAGGCGATCGCCAGCGCCAATAGCGCCAGCACCAGCGCGACCGCCAGCACCCAGCGGTTGCGCAGGCGGTCGCGCCATTCCTGGCAGGCGATCACGCGCACCTGGCCCCAGTCAATGCGTGCCATGCTTGCCTCCGAATCCGAGAAAAAGTTGTTCCAGCGAGGCGTCCTGCACGGTCAGGTCGAGCACCGCGTCGCCCAGCGCCGCGATGCGCGCCAGCAGCGGCATCTTGTGGCGCGGCGCGCAGGCGATGCGCACGCTGTCGGCGCGCAGCTCGATGGCGGCATCGTCGCCGGCGGCCAGCGCATTGGCGACATCGGCCGCCGCGCCGGTGCGCACGCGCAGCGCGATGTGCGCGTGCTCGGTGGCGGCCGCGCGCAGCTCGGCCAGCGTGCCCTGCGCCGCCACGCGCCCGCCGCGCAGGATCACCAGCTGGTCGACGCGGTCCTGGATGTCGGCCAGGATGTGCGAGGTGATCACCACCGTGGTGCCGCCGGCCTGCAGTTCGCGCAGGATCCGGTAGAAGTCGTGGATGCCTTCGGGATCGAGGCCGTTGGTCGGCTCGTCGAGGAACACCAACTCGGGCGCGCCCAGCAGCACCTGGGCGAAGCCGAGGCGCTGGCGCATGCCCTTCGAGTAGCCGCCGACGCGGCGCCCGGCGGCGTGCGCCAGCCCGACCCGCATCAGCACGTCCATCACCTGCGCGCGCGGCACGCCTTTCAGGTCCGCGAACAGGCCGAGCACCTCGCTGCCGGTCAGGTTGTCCCAGGTGGCGAAGGATTCGGGCAGGTAGCCGATGCGGCGGCGCGCCTGGCGAAAGCGCTCGCCGCTGGCGGGCGCGCCGTCGACCAGCACTTCGCCGCTGTCGGGCCGCGCCAGGCCGAGCATCAGCTTGAACAGGGTGCTCTTGCCGGCGCCGTTGTGACCGATCAGGCCCACCATCTGGCCGCCGCCGATGGCCAGGCTCACGTCGTCGAGCGCCTGCACGTCGCCGAAGCGGCAGCTCGCCTTGCGTACTTCAATGCGGTAGTCCGCCATTCCATTTGCTCCAGTTGCTGTTCCATGGCTTCATGCGCGGGTGCTGCTCGGTCACGCTGGGTGCGCGCAGCACCGGAAACTGGCGCGCGGCGAAGCGCAGCGCCTGCAGCGCGGGACTGGACAGCATCAGCTTGGCCAGCGGGTACTGCCAGCTGATGCGGTCGACGATGTCGTTGGCCTCGTAGCGCAGGTCGCCGCGGCCGTCGCCGTCCTGGTCCCAGCCGCGGTAATTGCTCCAGTAGTTGGGCAGCTTGCGGCCCCATTCCACATCCTTCGATGCGACGAATTCGACCTGCTCGCGGTTGTCGATGAAGTCGTTGCCGTCGACTTCGTTGTTGCTCGATCCGGCGGTCAGCTGCACGCCGTTGCGGTTGCCCACCACGAGGTTGCCGCGGATGGTGTTGAACTCGGCGTCGTAGATGAAGAAGCCGCGGTCGTTCCCGGCCACGATGTTGTTCTCGATGAGCGAGTCCTGGATCGTGCGCAGCATGATGCCGTGCTCCTCGTTGCCCCAGGCGCGGTTGCGGCGCACGGTGAGGTGGCGCACCTCCATCAGCGCCAGGCCGCCGCGGTTGTGCCAGGTCTCGTTGTCTTCCCAGGTGCTGTCGTTGGTGTTCATGTAATGGGTCCCGTAGCGCACGTCGTGCAGGCGGTTCCCGCGAAACAGCGCGTGGCGCGAGTAGTCGACGTAGATGCCGTCGCGCGTGAAGCTCACCGTGTTGCCGATCACCCGCGAGTTGACGGTGTTGTAGACCTGGATGCCGTTGCCGCGGTCGGCCGAATACAGGTCGGCGCGGCCGACGATGGTGTTGTTTTCGATGAGCGCATCGGCCGACTCCTCCAGCCAGATGCCGAACAGGTTGGCCAGCAGCGCGCAGTTCCTGACCACCGCGCGGTCGGCGTGGGGCTGGATGTAGATGCCGGCGTTCTGGGCGTCGAGGTCGGTGCCGCTGTCGCGCACCACCAGGCCGCGGATAGTGACATCGCTGGCCTGCACGCGGATCACGTCGCCCTTGCCCCCGGCGCTGAGCACCACCTTGCCGGCCCCTTGCAGCGTCAGCGGCTTGTCTATCACCAGGCTCTCGCGGTAGCTGCCGGCGGCCACCCGCACGGTGTCGCCCGCGCGCGCGGCGCGCAGCGCGGCCGCGATCGACTGGCCGGCTTCCACGCGCAGCACGGCGGCGCCGGCGCTGCTTGCCAGCGCCAGAAGCAGTGCGGCCAACAGCGTGCGCTTCATTTGTCGCCTCGCTCGCGCACCAGCGTGATCGGGATGAAGTAGCCGTGCTTGTCGATCGGCGTCAGCGGCTGGCCGGCCTTCTCGCGCGCCTTGCGTTCCCTGGTGAGCGGCGGGCAGGCGTGGTCGTCGTAGTACATCACCATGCAGTCCAGGCACAGCAGGCATTCGCGCTGGTCGATGCGGCCCTGCGCATCGATGGCCTGCGAGCCGCAGCCGGCGGCGCAGGCGTGGCAGCTGGTGCATTCCTGCTTGCGCTTCAGGCCCGACAGGCGGAAGGTGGACGGCACCGCCAGCGCCGCGCCCAACGGGCATAGATATTTGCAGTAGGGCCGCTCGGACAGGATCGCGATGCCGAGGATGGCCGCGACGAACAGCGTGTAGGGCCAGGGCCGGTTCCACGGGCCGACCAGGAAGGTGGTCTTGAACGGTTCGATCTCGGCCAGCGTTTCGGCCGCTTCCATCGACCACAACGATACCGCCAGCAGCACGGCGAAAGCGATGTACTTCACCCACTTCAGCTTGTCGTGCACGCGCTTGGGCAGGAGGCGCTGGTATCTTCCCAGGCCGATCACCTGGCCGAGCCGGTATGCCAAATGCTGCAGTGAACCCATCGGGCACAGCCATCCGCAAAACAGGCCGCGTCCCCACAGCAGCACGGTGACGGCCAGGAAGATCCAGAACAGGAAGATGAACGGGTCCGACAGGAACAGTTCCCACTTCCACTGGTGGATCATGGAATGGAACCAGGTCAGGACCTGGGTCACGCTGGGCTGGGCCTTGAGCATCCAGCCGAACCAGACCACGCTCACGATCCACAACAGGTGCCGCGGCACCGAAATCCATGGCTTGTGCTTGCGGTTCGACGCGCGTACCAGCTTGTCGCGTCGCGCGTACAGCACGCCGGTGGCGGCCAGCAGCAGCACGAACACGGCGATCGCGCCGGCGCGCGCGCGCCAGGCCTTGCGCCACGCGGGCTCCGGGCGCTCGACGCGCGGCCGGCCCCCATCGAGGTAGCGCGCCGCCACCCAGTATTCCTCGTCGAAGTGGGCGAACACCTTGGCGCCGGTCTGCTTGTCGCTGCGGTTCGCCAAAAAGCTCAGCTGCCATGGCCAGGCCGGGTTGAACCCGCCGGAGCGGACGATGAAGATGCCCGACTCGCGGTAGGCCGGCGCGCCGGCCGCGGCGACGCCGTACAGGTTCTGGTAGTCGGTGTCGCGGAAGGTGAAGCTGGCGCTGTCCTGGCGCACCTGGATGCGGTCGTAGATCCCGCCGCGCACGAAGCCGGAGCCCTTGAACGAGACCTGGCCGTTGGCGACGACGAACAGCGCGTGCTCGTCGGGCTTCAGGTCGCGCATCAGGCGCCGGTAGCCCGGCTCGCCCAGCACCGAGATGCCGATGCTGGGCACATTGAGGTAACCGAAGTACAGGTCCATGTAGGGACCCTTGGCCGGATCGGCGCCGACGTCGGCGGCCGGCACCAGCAGGTGGCCGATGCTGCCTTCCTTCTCCAGCGCGGCCCACGACAGCTGTTCGGTGAGCGGCGTGAAGTGGGCCTTGGGCCGCTCCTTGCGATTGAAGATGCCGACCTGGCTGCCGATGATGTACGCGCTCTGCGCGATCACCTGGTTCTCGGCGATCGCGGTGACGGTGGCGCCGCTGATGCCGTCGAAGCCGAGCGTGCCGTCGTCGCGGCCGGCGCCGATCTCCATGCGGGCGTCGCCGCGCTTGCCGTGGTACTGCTCGACGAAGCGGGTCAGCACCGACTCGGGCAGGCCGGCCAGCAGGATCGGTTCCGAGTGCTTGAGGATGCGCACGCCGGTGATGATGCCGCCCGTGTCCATGCCGATCAGGGTGACCACCGGCTTGCCGGAATAGGCCGGGATGTCGACCACGTCGGTCGACAGGAACACGTAGCCCACCACATGGCGCGCGGCGTCATAGCCCTCGACGTAGAAGGGCGCGCCCCTGCGCTGCGAGAAGGCCACGGCGGAAGGAAGCACGTCGCGGCAGGGAGCCGCGGCGCACAGGTTGGGGCCGCTCACGACTTGCGGCGGCAGCTCGGTGCTGTACAGCGATGCGCGGGCCAGGCCCGGCAGCAGCAGGCACAGCGCGAACCACATGGCCTGCGCCATGCGGCCCGCGATGAGGCGATTGAACATTGCCAGTCCCGCTTATGCCTCCACCAGGAAGCGGCTGCGCATTTCCAGGTGCAGCGCGTGGCAGAAGTGGGTGCAGTAGATCCAGGACAGGCCCGGCTTGTCGGCCTTGAAGGTCACTGACTTGGTCTCCTGCGGGTTGACGATGAAGTTGATGTTGTAGCGCGGGATCGCGAAGCCGTGGGTCAGGTCTTCCACCTTGTCGTGGTTGGTCAGGGTGATGGTGACCTCGTCGCCCTTCTTCACCTTAATCACCGGCATCGAGAATTGCGGCGCCTGCGACATCAGGCGCACGTGCACCTTGTTGCCCTTGCGTTCGACGCCCGCGTTCTCGGCAGTGACCTTGTTCGGGAAGTCGTCCAGGTTGTAGATCTGGCGCGTCTTCACGATGTCGCGGCGCACGATGATGGCGTCGTGCGGTTCCGGATAGGCCGTGTGGTCGGACACGATGCGCATCTTGTCGCCCGAGATGTCGATCAGCTGTTCGGTCTCGCAGTGCAGCGGGCCGACCGGCAGGAAGCGGTCCTTCGAGAACTTGTTCCCCGAGTTGAAGTACTTGCCGTCGGCTTCTTTGGTTTCGCCCATCGAGATGTAGCCGTGGCCCGGCTGGTAGTGCACGTCGACGCGGTCGCGCACCGGCTTGACCGCCTTGTCGCCCTTGTACTGCTTGATGGCGTCGTCGATATTCCACTTGACGATCTGGCTGTCGAGGAACAGGGTGGTGAAGGCATTGCCCTTGCCGTCGAAGGCGGTGTGCAGCGGGCCCAGGCCGATTTCCGGCTCGGCCACCACGGCATCGCGCTCGGTCTTGAGCTCGCCGTTGAACCACTTGGTGACCAGCGCCAGGTCAATCACGGTGGCGGTCGGCGACAGCTTGCCGGAGCAGACGAAGTACTTGCCGTCCGGGCTGGCATTGACGCCGTGCGGGTTCTTGCCGACCGGGACGTAGCAGGTGAGGGCGGTCTTCGGATCGCCGTTGGACACCTTGCGGCCGTCGACCACCGGCACCTTGGAGCTGCCGATGGTGGCGAACTTGCCGGCCTTGACGGCGGCTTCGATGCGGGCCACGTTGAAGAACACGCAGGCATCGCGCTCGGCCGCCATCATGCCGGCCTGGTCGGCCGCGTTCTCGGTGTTGTACTGGTTGGAGGCGGCCAGGGCGCCGTCGTACGAGGTGGCCACCAAGTCCATATTGCCGTCCACGCGGCACTGCCAGCGCACTGCCATCGTCTCGGCGTCGAGGCAGCTGAACAGCGCATACCATTTCGACGGATCGTCGAGGTCGCGGCCGTCGTTCGGCTGCGGCAGGTGGAATTCGGAGCCGCAGAACACGCGGGTGGTGTGGTTGATCTTCTTGTCGAGCGGGTCGCACTTGTCCGGGAACAGGCCGTGCATGCCCATCACATTGGGCACTTCGGTGATCTTGTCGGTCTCCATGGTGTCCATGCGGATGCGGGCCATGCGCGAGTTGATCTTGTCGTTGACCCACAGGTATTTGCCGTCGTAGGTGCCGTCGGTGTAGCTGCCGTGCACGTGGTGGGTGTCGCCGGTCATGAATTTCAAGGAACCGTCCGGGTGAGTGCCGAGGATCGCTTTCGATTCGTTGGTGATGCCCCAGCCGACCATCGGGTCGACGTTGAACACGGGGATGCGGCGCAGGGTGCGGCCGGACGGGATGCCGATGATGCGGGCCTCGCCGGAGTGGCCGCCGCTGGAGAACAGGTAGTAATCGTCGAGCTGGCCGGGCGCCACTTCGTGGAAGGCGCCGCCGGTGTTGGCGGCGGTGGCCGGGGTGGCGGCGGCCTTGGCCGGGGCTTCGCCTTCCTTGCAGCCGCTCAGGGCGGCCACGCCGGCGCCCGCCAGGCCCAGCATGGCGCCCCGGCCGAGGAAGCGGCGGCGGCTGTCTTGCGGGGTGTCGTTGTTTTCTTTGGTGTCGCGAGCCATCGAGATCTCTCCATTAAGAAGTGCGTTTGTGCAGGTGCACATTTTTCTCGATGTATGCCAAATGGAAACATGACCGGAGTTATGCTTTTTCGGGGAAAAAGTTGGGGCGGTTGACGTGCATCAAGCGCGGCTCAAAAACGTCTAAAAACGCAATAAAAAAAGCCACGCGGCCTGGCGGGGGCGCGTGGCTTGCGGGGAAGGGCGAAGTGTTACTCGACCTTCATTTCCTTGAGCAGGTTGTCGGCATGGTCGACCTGTTTCATATTCCACAGGATGTAGCGGATGTCGACCTGGATGTCGCGCGTCATCGCCTTGTTGAAGTCCCAGTCGGAGATGATCGAGTCCAGCGTGCCGTCGAAGGCCAGGCCGATCAGCTCGCCCTTGGCGTTCAGCGCGGCCGAACCGGAGTTGCCGCCGGTGATGTCCAGCGTGGCCAGGTAGTTGACCGGCACCGTCTTCAGCTTCGGATCCACGTACTTGCCGAACTGCTTGGCGCGGATCGCGGCCAGCTGGTTCTGCGGCGCGTTGAACTCGCCTTCGCCGGTGGCTTTCGCCAGCACGCCGTTGACGGTGGTGAACGCGGTCCAGCCGGTGGTGCCGTCGGCGCCGCGCTCACGGCCGGCGATCTTGCCGAAGGTGACGCGCAGGGTGCTGTTGGCGTCCGGGTAAACGGCCTGGCCCTTGCTGTTCATGTAGGCGATCTTGGCCTTCATGTAGGTGGCGTAGGCTTGCTGGATCTTGCCGGACAGTTCCTCGTCGGCGTGCTCTTCCTTCATGGCCGGCTCGTACATCGCGACCGCGGCCTTGATGAAGCTGTCGTCGCTGGCCTTGAATTCGGCCGGCGTTTTCTTCATCCATGCCAGGCGCTCGTTCTTGTCGGCCAGCCTGGAACCGGCGTACAGCTTGTCCAGCTGCGCCTTCAGGTCGGCTTCGCTCATGCCGCTGTGCAGGCCGAGCGCCGCGTTGATCGAGGCGTTCTGCGTGTCCTGCGGCTGGGCCAGGTATTGCTTGAGGAAGTGCAGCACCAGCGCCTTGTCGACCTTCTCGTCGTAGGTGCGGTCCTGGCCGGCGATGGCGGCGGTCAGGCGCGGCAGGTCGCGGTCCTGGGTGCCGCTCTTGCGCTCGGCGTCCGGCTTGGTGCGCTCGTTGGCCAGGCGGTACAGGGTGCGCGCGGTGCCGAGGAAGCGCGGCGAGGCGTAGCCGAGGAAGAAGTTGTCCTGCACCTGCTTGTCACGCTGGGCGATCAGCTTCTCGACGTCGTCCATGCCCTGGCCGAACTCGGCCTTGCGCGCCGGGCTGGCGTTGACCCAGGCCTTCAGCGCGTTGAACTCGGCCGTCTTGCGCGCCAGGATGTCGCTGCCCTGGTAGCTCTCGATCATGCCCTTGCGGTTCTTGTAGTAGTTGTTGACGCCGGCGATCTGGCCGGCGTACTTCAGGCGCGCCGCCTTGTCGTCCTTGGTCTGCTCGTCGATGATGGCCAGGACCTCGCCCGATGCCTTCACGAAGGCCGGGTAGTTCCAGTCGAAGGTCCAGGCCACTTCCGACGGCAGGCGGTGACGGTTGGTGCGGCCCGGGTAGCCCACCACCATGATGAAGTCGCCTTCCTTCACGCCTTGCTGGGCGATCGAAAGAATGTGTTTCGGCACGTAGGGCACGTTGTCCTTGGCGTAGTCGGCGGCTTTGCCGTCCTTGCTCACGTAGGCGCGGTAGAAACCGTAGTCGCCGGTGTGGCGCGGCCACATCCAGTTGTCGGTGTCGCCGCCGAATTTGCCGGTGCCGGACGGCGGCGCGTGCACCAGGCGCACGTCGCGGATTTCCAGCTGCTTGATCAGGTAGAACTCCAGGCCGCCGTAGTAGCTGGCCACGGTGCAGCGGTGGCCGGGGTCTTGTTCGCAGGCCGCGACCATCTGCTTCTCGTTCTTCTCGATGGCGTCGATGCGGGCCTTGCCGGCCAGCTTATTGGTGGCCGGGTCGATGATCTTGTCGGAGACCTTGCTCACTTCCTCGGTGACGAACACGCGGCTGCCCGGCGCGGCCGGCAGTTCCTCGGCCATGGTCCTGGCCAGGAAACCGTTGGCCAGCAGGTCGTTCTGCGGGGTCGAGTTGACCGCCACGCTGTTGTACACGCAGTGGTGGTTGGTGATGATCAGCCCTTCCGGCGACACGAAGGACGCCGAGCAGCCGCCCAGGCTGACCACCGCGCCCATCGGGAACTCGGTCAGCTTGGTGAGGGTGTTGGGGTCGAGCTTGAGGCCGTCGGCTTTCAGTTGCTTGGCTACTTGTGGCAGCTGCTGCGGCATCCACATGCCTTCGTCCGCCTGTGCGGCGCCGAAGCTGGTCAGGATGGCGAGCGAGAGAAGGGTCTTTTTCATCGCGTCTCTTTGTGGTGAGGGGTTGTCAACCCGCCGTCTGTCGGGCGGGTGTCCACCAGTATGAAAAACGAGATGCATATAGTCAACCCATATCTGCATGCCCGCCACGAGCGGCCTCAGGCGGCTTTCAGTGTATGCATGTCGAGGTCGGCTTCGAGCTTGCGCCGGGCGGCGGCAGGCAGGGTGGCGGCGGCCAGTTCCATGGTCGCGGCGAACACCGGGGCCGGGGCGTGCGCGCGGATCTCGGCCAGCTTTTCCGCCCTTTCCTCGCGCGACATCGCGGACAGCATCCAGCGCATGATCAGCATCTTGTCCTGCGGCGGGATGGCGGCGACGATGGCCTGCTCCAGCGCGGCCAGTTCGGCGTCGCTGTAGGCCGACCACAGCACCGCGTTGTGCTCGGTCTCCTCGTGGTCCATGTGCAGCAGGTTGTCGCCGGCGAACAGGGCCAGGTGGCGGTACAGGGTGCGCAGGGCGGCCTGGCGCGCCGCGCCGCTGCCGGTCACGACGGCCTCGGCCAGCGCGTACAGGTCGACGATCGCGTGTTCGTGT
Organism: Massilia terrae; assembly: GCF_024753145.1. Classification (GTDB taxonomy): domain Bacteria; phylum Pseudomonadota; class Gammaproteobacteria; order Burkholderiales; family Burkholderiaceae_D; genus Telluria; species Telluria terrae. The sequence goes on from NZ_JANUGU010000011.1 coordinate 97,257, forward strand.
TCGGCGTGGTCGGCGGCCACCTGCGCGGTCGAGGCCGGGCAGCGCGCTTCCATTGCCGGGTGGACGAAATGGTTTTCCTTGTCGAGGTGCATGCGGCACAGGTAGGCCAGGTCGCGCACCTGGGCCATGGCGGCGCCGACGTCGGCGTCGTCGTCGCGGTCCAGGCTGCCGACCCGGGTCACGGTGTCGAACATGAAGCTGCGCAGCGCCTTGTGGATGATGGCGTAGATGTTGTAGCGGTTTGCGGAAGAGGTTGCGGGTTGCATGTCAGGCTCCTTGAAAAGAGCCTCAAGGCTAAAGGAGCGGCGCGCGGCGCGTTCTTAAAAACTGGTTCAGCAAATCGTAAAAGAATCTTAATGCGCGCATGCATATGCGCCAGCTCAGAGCTGCGCGCCGATGGCCGAGGCGAGGAAGTCGCTGAGCTTTTCCAGCATGGGCCGGTCTTCCCAGCCGGTCAGCGTGACCGGGCGCGCGTGGCGCCAGTCGTCGTCGAAGATGGCGCTTTGCGCGCGCGCGAAATCGGGGTCGAGGATGTTGAGGTTGGCTTCGTCGTTGATCGAGAACGAGCGGTTGTCGAAGTTGGTGGAACCGACCGAGACGAGGCGCTGGTCGACGATCAGCGCTTTCACGTGGTACATGGTGGGCTGGTACTCGGCGATGCGGATGCCGGAGGCCAGCAGATTGCCCCAGCGCCGGCGCGAGGCGGCGCGCACGAGGTCGGCGTCGATCTTCTTGCCAGGCACGATGATGCGGATGCGCACGCCGCGCCGGGCCGCCGCCACCAGGGCGTCGACGGCCAGCTCGTCCGGCACGAAGTAGGAGGCCGACAGGTCGATCGTGCGCGCGGCGGCGGTGATCGCCATCAGGTACATCAGGTGCATGCTTTCGCTGCCGCCGGTGGGCGAGCTGGCGAACACCTGGGCCGGCGCATCCCCCACTTTGTCGAGCGCGGGGAAGTAGTCGTCGCCGTCGAGCACGATGCCGGTGGCCTTGGTCCAGTTGTCCATGAACACGGCCTGCATCTGGCCGACGGCCGGGCCTTCGATGCGGAAGTGGGTGTCGCGCCAGTGGTCCTCGTCCTGCGCGTGGCCGCGCCATTTGTCGGCGATGCCGACGCCGCCTGTGAAGCCGATCTTGCCGTCGATCACCAACAGCTTGCGGTGGGTGCGGTTGTTCAGGCGCGCCAGCTTCCACCACACCGGCTTGTGGTAGCGCTGCACGCGCACGCCGGCCTGGCGCATGGCCTCGAGCTGCCTGGTGTCGAGCTTCATGCTGCCGATGTAGTCGAGCATCAGGTGGACCTTGACGCCGGCCCGCGCCCTTTCCGACAGGGCCTCGGTGAATTCCTGGCCAATGGTGCCGGACCAGTAGATGTAGGTTTCGAAGCTGATGGTTTTCTGCGCGTGGCGGATGGCGTCCAGCATGGCGGGGAAGATCTGTTCGCCGTTGACCAGCACCTGGACCTTGTTGCCTTCCACGATGGGCGGCCCCAGCAGCACGCCGAGCGAGCGGCGGAACTGGGGATCGGCGGTGTCGTACTTGCGGACCAGCTGGGCCTCGATCTTCTTCTCGCTCGGCATGAAGTTGAGTGCGAGAAATCCGACGAACAGCGACAGGATGCTGCTCGTGATGCCAATGACCCAGCGCCGGGTGCGCATGATGAGCTCGGGGCAAAAAAAACCAACGCGGGACAGCGTTGGTTATTGGAACGAAGCCCGCTTAGCGGATCCGGCCACGGCGCAGCAGATTCACGATGGCCAGCAGGATCACGGCGCCCAGGAACGACACCAGCAGCGAGGACACGGTGAAGTCATTGGAGTTGATCGTGCCGGTGCCGAACAGTGGCGACAGCAGCCAGCCGCCCAGGAAGGCGCCGACGATGCCGACCACGATGTTGAGGATCATGCCTTGCTCGGCGTCGGTTTTCATGACCATGCTGGCGAGCCAGCCCAGGACGCCACCGATGATAATCCAGATGATGAATAACATATTGATTCCTCCTCTGTTGATTGAACATACCCTAAGGCCCTGCATGCCGCGGCCATGGGAACCAGTCTAGTCGCAGAGCTCGGCACGGGTCGGTGCGGCATCGAACGTTAGATGCCGAATCGGCGCTCGCGTTCGTTACGGACGGGCATTGCCGGAACAGGGTGCGTCATCGAACAGAACAGTGGCGGGCGCGGTCTTATCGTGACTGACGAACCGGCTGGCGAGCCGCACCTTTGAAAGGAAGAGTCGACATGAGCAATCACGACACACAGCAGAAACACCTGGTCACCGGGCTGTTCCCGGACCGTGCGAGCGCCGAGCGCGCCTACGGCATCATCACCACCCGCGGCTATGGCAGCGACGACCTCAACCTGATGATGTCGGACGCGACGCGCAAGACCCATTTCGCGGACCAGGAGACCGAGCTCGGCAACAAGGCGGCGGAGGGCGCGGCCGCCGGCGCCGGCATCGGCGGCACGCTGGGCGCGGTGCTGGCGGGCATCGCGGCGGTGGGCACGACCCTGGTCCTGCCGGGACTGGGCGTGGTGGTGGCCGGGCCGCTGGCAGCGGCGCTGGCCGGTGCGGGCGCGGGCGGTATCGCCGGCGGCATCATCGGCGCGCTGATCGGGGCCGGCATTCCGGAAGAACGCGTCAAGCATTACGAGGAAGGCATCCGCAAGGGCGGCATCGTGATGGGCGTGCACGCCCGTTCGGCGGAGGACGCGGCGCACATCCAGCAGGCCTGGACCGACACCGGCGGCAGCCATGTGATCGGCACCGCGCTGGGCGCCGGCGCGGGCGCGCTGGCGGGCGCGGGCATCGGCGCGGTGGCCGGCCCGGCGGGCGCGGCGGCGGGCGCGGTGGTCGGCGGCATCAGCGGCGGCCTGGCCGGCAAGGGGGCGGGCGAGGTGGTCAATCCGAAGCCGGAAGATCACCTGTCGCACCACCACCTGGCGCAGGGCGTCGGCGCCGGCAGCGGCGCGGCGGCGGGCGCGGCGCTGGGCGCGGTGGGCGGACCGGTCGGCATGGCGGCCGGGGCCGCGGTCGGTGCGGTGGCGGGCGGCGCGATCGGGAAGGCGGCCGGGCGCGCGGTCAATCCGGTGGCCGAAGACAACTACTGGCGCGGGGCTTACCTGACGGAACCATATTTCACGCCGGGCTATACCTATGACGATTACGGGCCGGCCTACGAGCTGGGTTACAACAGCGCGGCGCGCTATCCGAGCTATGACCTTGCCGAGCAGCACATGGCGGATGAGTGGGAACACGTGCGCGGGCCGTCGCGGCTGAGCTGGGAGCAGGCGAAGGCGGCGAGCAGGGCGGCGTGGGATCGGGTGGAGACGGCGCCGGGGGACAGGGATAGGGCGGCGCGCTGAAAACGGTTCTCTCTGTCCGTAAAAAATGGGGTTCCCGCGCACGCGGGAACCCCATCTTGCGGGCAGGCGCGCGGCCGAATTACTGCTTGACCGCTTCGACCTGGATCTGCAGCTTCACCAGCGGCGAGAACTTCGGCGTGCCGTAAGCAACGCCGAAATCGCTGCGCTTGAATTCGCCGATCGCGTCGGCGCCGCACACTTCGCGCTTGAGCATCGGGTTGACGATGCACTTGAAGCTGTTGATGGTCAGCTTGACCGGGTGGGTCTGGCCGTGCAGGGTCAGCTGGCCGTCGACGGCCGCCGGCTGGTCGCCGTTGAACACGATCGCGCCCTTGTAGTTGGCGGTCGGGAACTGGGTCACGTCCAGCATGTCGGCGCCCTTGACGTGCTCGTCCAGTGCCGGCAGGCCGAACTGGATGCTGGCCGGGTCGATCGCGATGTCCACCGAGCCCGACTTGGCCGAGCGGTCCAGCACGACGTTGCCGCTGGTCTTGGTGAACTTGCCGCGCCAGACCGAGATGCCCATGTGGTCGGCTTCGAAGCTCGGGTAGGTGTGCTTCGGCTCGATCGTGTAGGTGTCGGCGGCCATGGCGGCGCTGACGACAGCGTAGGCGGCCAGAGCGATCAGGGGTTTGTTGACTTTCATATTGGACTGCCCTCTTCGGTTGAGATTATTTCGCCGCGCTGACGCGGAACTTGATTACCACTTCATCGGCAACGATGCCGGTGTCCTTCCACTCGCCTTCGCCGACATTGAAGGCGCTGCGCCGGATCGGCAGCTGGCCTTCGAACACCGGCTTGCCGCCCTCGGCCTTGCTGGTGACCGGGAAGCTGACGTCGGCGGTCTTGCCCTTGATGGTCAGCTTGCCGCTGACGGCCAGCTTGCCGGCGCCGGCCGGCTTGATGCTGGTCGAGACGAACGTCGCTTTCGGGAACTGGGCCGCATTGAACCATTCTTTCTTGGCCACTTCGCCGTTGTATTCCGGATCGCCGAGGTCGAGGCTCCTGGTGTCGACCTCGACCTGGGCCTTGGCCGCCTCCGGGTGCGCCGCGTCGTAGTCGAGGCTGGCGCTGAAGGTCTTGAAGCGGGCTTCGACCGGCACGTTCATCTGCTTGAACACGGCGGTGACATTGCTGTGCGCGACGTCGGCCTTGTACGGCGCGGCGGCGGCCAGCGTGGCCGCGCACAGCGGCGCGAGCAAGAGCAGGCGGAACGGTTTCATGCTTTCTCCTTGGTGGATCCGAATGGCGACATGCGGGCCAGCAGGCCGTCGCGGTCGATGAACTGGTGCTTCAGGGCGGCGGCCACGTGCAGCAGCACCAGGGCCGCCAGCGACATGTCGAGCCAGTAATGTACCTCGCGCAGCACCGGTTTGAGCACCGGATCCGGGCCGAAGAACACCGGCAGCGGAAGCACGCCGAAATAGACCACCGGCACGCCGGCGGCGAGGGTGAAGGCATAGCCGGACACCGGCACCGCCACGATCAGCACGTAGAGCAGGATGTGCATCCAGTGCGCGGCCTGCTGCTGCCAGCCCGGCGTGCCGGCGGGCAGGGGCGGCGGGCGCTTGGCCAGGCGCCACAGCAGGCGCAGCGCGGCCAGGCCGAGCACGGTGACGCCGAGCCATTTGTGCCACGAGAAATAGCGCAGCTTGGTGGGCGACAGGCCCGGGATGTCGGTCATCACCAGGCCGAGGATGAAAGTGCCGATGATGAACAGGGCGATGAGCCAGTGCAGGACGATGGCGGGAAGCGAATAGCGTGGCATGCGTAAAAATTAGTACGTGTTAGGACTAAATATAGCAGCAAACCAAATCGCTTGCTGGCGGGCTTACAAAAATCTTCGCGCTTGGGAATTTGGTTAAAAAACGTCCCGACGACTGTAAAATTCTGATTTAGCGGTTTGTCAATGATGGCAAAAAGCACTACACACCCCGGATGCAGATGAGCATTATGCACGACGTCCGCCTGCCGCAGCGGCCCTTGCTGGCCGCGATGCTGGCGCTCGGGCTCGCGCAATCGGCCGCGGCCGGCCCGGCGCCCGCCAACAACGGCGGCGCCGCCGCGCTGCGGCTGGGCGACAGCAGCGCCACGGTCAGCTGGCGCCTACGCCAAGCCCCTGGACTGCGCCCACGACCAGCTGGCCTCGGGCGGCCGGGTGGACGACAACTGGCGCCAGCAGCAGGCCGGCTTCCGGGCCGGCAGGGAACGCGACCTCGACAGCGCCAGCATCACCGGCAATCTCTACCGCGGCCACGCGGAGCAGGCGGCGCCGGGCGTGGTCAACATCGCCGGCTCGAAGCAGGAGCTGGGCGCGGTGCGCACCGGGGGCGCCAATCTGACCGGGCGCTGGCTGCACACGCTGGCCGATGGCGGCAGCCTCAGCCTGCAGGCCTATGCCGACTTCAGCCGGCGCCAGGTGCCGCCGACCTTCACCGAATCGCTCGACATCATGGACCTGCAGTTCCAGCACTCGCTGCCGCAGCGGGGGCGGCACGGCGTGGTGTGGGGCGTCGCGCCTGTCGGCCGGGTTCACGGCGCTGCGTGAGCGGCTGCATGAGATGGCCGGCAGCAACGACCTCGGCGGGCCGCGCCTGGCGGGGGAGGCCGTAAAAAAACCGGGACGGGTCCCGGTTTTTTTACCTTGGATTTGCCAAGGTCATTCCCGCGTTCGCGGGAACGACGGCAAGCTATCGTCAGATTGCTGCGGCCAGCTGCGCGGCCAGGCCGGTGTAGTTGGCCGGCGTCATTTGCAGCAGCAGGTCCTTGGCGTCCTGCGGGATCGCCAGGGTGCCGATGAACTCGCGCAGGGCTTCGCGGGTGATGCCCTTGCCGCGCGTGAGTTCCTTCAACTGCTCGTAAGGGTTGGCGATGCCGTAGCGGCGCATCACGGTCTGCACCGGCTCGGCCAGCACTTCCCAGTTCGCGTCCAGGTCCTGCTCGAGGCGCGCCGGGTTCACTTCCAGCTTGTTCAGGCCGCGCAGGCAGCTGTCCCAGGCCAGCAGCGCGTAGCCGAAGCCGACGCCGATATTGCGCAGCACGGTGGAATCGGTCAGGTCGCGCTGCATGCGCGAGACCGGCAGCTTGTCGGCCATGTGGCGCAGGGTGGCGTTGGCCAGGCCGAGGTTGCCTTCCGAGTTCTCGAAGTCGATCGGGTTGACCTTGTGCGGCATGGTCGACGAGCCGATTTCGCCGGCCTTCAGTTTCTGCTTGAAGTAGCCGAGCGAGACGTAGGTCCAGATGTCGCGGTTCAGGTCGAGCAGGATGGTGTTGGCGCGCGCGACGGCGTCGAACAGCTCGGCCATGTAGTCGTGCGGCTCGATCTGGATGGTGTAGGGGTTGAAGACCAGGCCGAGGCGCTGCTCGATCACGTTCTTGCTGAAAGCCGGCCAGTCGAAGCCCGGGTAGGCCGACAGGTGGGCGTTGTAGTTGCCGACCGCGCCGTTCATCTTGCCGAGGATCTCGACGCCGGCGATGCGCTGGGCGGCGCGCTGCAGGCGCGCGACCACGTTGGCGAATTCCTTGCCCAGGGTGGTCGGGCTGGCGGTCTGGCCGTGGGTGCGCGACAGCATCGGCAGCGCGGCGTTGGTGTGGGCGATCTCGGTCAGCTTCGCGATGATCGCTTGCAGGGCAGGCAGCAGCACGTTGTCGCGCGCATTCTTCAGCATCATGCCGTGCGAGGTGTTGTTGATGTCCTCGGAGGTGCAGGCGAAGTGGATGAACTCGGAAGCGGCGACCAGTTCCGGCACGTCCTTGACCTTTTCCTTGAGCCAGTACTCGACCGCCTTGACGTCGTGGTTGGTGACCGCTTCGATTTCCTTGATGCGGGCAGCGTCGGCGTCGCTGAAGCCGGCGGCCAGCTGGTCGAGGAAGGCGGACGCTTGCGGCGAGAACGGCTTGATCTCGGCGAAGCCGGCTTGCGACAGGGCCTGCAGCCAGGCGATCTCGACCTTCACGCGGTGGTGCATGAAGCCGGCTTCCGACAGGATCGGGCGCAGCTTGTCGGTCTTGGCGGCGTAGCGGCCATCCAGCGGCGACAGGGCCGACAGGGTGGAAAGGGTATTGGCGGTCATGGCGGGCGGTCCGTGCAAAAACGTCGATTTTACCATCGGCGGCGGCGGCGGGCTTGGCCGGGCCCGCACCGCTGGGCTGCCGGGACGCCTTGGCGGCGCGGGGCGCGATGTTATACTGTCATCCAATCTTTTCACCCGGCCTTCTATGAAAATCATCGGTTCCGTCACCAGCCCTTATGTGCGCAAGGTTCGCGTCGTCATGGCGGAAAAAAAGCTCGATTATTCGTTCGAGCTGGACAATGTCTGGGGCGCCGATACCAGGGTCCAGGAGACCAATCCGCTTGGCAAGGTGCCGTGCCTGATGATGGAGGACGGCAGCGCCATGTACGACTCGCGCGTGATCGCCGAATACCTCGACACGCTGACGCCGGTGTGCAAGCTGCTGCCGCCGAACGGGCGCGAGCGCGCCGACGTCAAGGTATGGGAGGCGCTGGCCGACGGCGTGCTGGATGCGGCGGTGCTGGTGCGGCTGGAGCGGACCCTGCGCCCGCGCGAGCAGCAGAGCGAGAAGTGGATCGAGCGCCAGATGGGCAAGGTGCATGCCGGCCTGCACGTGATGGCCAAGGACCTGGGCGAGGCGCCGTTCTGCATGGGGAACCATTACACGCTGGCGGATGTCGCGGTGGGGTGCTGCCTGGGGTGGCTGCTGTTCCGGTTTCCGGAGATCGAGTGGCGCGGGGAGTATCCGAACCTGGCGCGCTTGTTTGACAAGCTGTCGGAGCGGCAGTCGTTCAAGGATACGGTGCCGTTCGAGCCCTAGGCTGCGCGCGCGAAATGGGGTTCCCGCTTGCGCGGGAACGACGGTCGGTATATTGGACGCGTTGGCGTCCTTTTTATTCTTCGATCATCTGGCGCTGCAGGTAGTTTTGCAGGCCGACCTTGATGATCAGGTCGAGCTGGGTTTCGAGCCAGTCGATGTGTTCTTCGGTGTCTTCGAGGATGAGCAGCAGCAGGTCGCGCGAGACGTAGTCGGCGCCGGCTTCGCAGGCGGCAATGCCTTCCTTGACCGTGAGCTGGGCCGCGCGTTCGAGCTTGAGGTCGCATTCCAGCATTTCCGGCGTGGATTCGCCGACCAGCAGCTTGTGCAGGGCTTGCAGGTTGGGCAGGCCATCCAGCGTCAGGATCCGTTCGATCAGGCGGTCGGCGTGCTTCATCTCGCCGATCGATTCGTCGTATTCCTTCTTGGCCAGCTTGGGCAGGCCCCAATGCCGGTACATCCGCGCGTGCAGGAAGTACTGGTTGACGGCCGTGAGTTCATTGGTCAGCTGCGCGTTCAGCAGCCGGATGATGTTGGGGTCGCCCTTCATTGGAATCCCTCTTCTTGTCAGAGTGTTTATGGCCACTCTACCAGAAGTGCTCGCATCCGGGCGCGCCGGAAGGTCGCGGCGCTGAACCTAAAGAGAAGGTTTTTCAGTTGAGGCCGATCAGGCGGAGGTTTTCGACGCGCGCCGCAGCTCGGTGATGCGCGACTCGGCCTTGCTGTCGAGGTGGGCGTGCAGGACTTCGCGCGCATAGCTGACGCATTTGCCGCAGCAGGTGCCCACCCCCAGTTCGCGGTGCAGCTCGGCCATGGAGTCGATCCCCAGGTCGATGGCCGCGCGGATTTCACGGTCGGAGATGTTGTTGCAGATGCAGACGATCATGGGGCTTCCTGAACTGTTGTCATCAAATAAATGAGAATCGTTCTCATTCGCAGTCTATTTTGCGCCGGTCGGGGCCGCGATGCAAGCCTTTTGTTGCGCAATTGAGGCAGCGCGGCGCCGCGTGTACAAATCGCAAATAGAAATTATTCGCATTTAGGTTTATGATGTTCTCATCTGTCCTGAAAGTGGCACCCATCATGACCCTGGCACCGACCCTCACCACGCTCGACACCCTCAAGGCAGGGGAGAGCGCCACCGTGATCCACCTCGCCCCTTCCGCCAACGCGGACGGGCTGGACGTGCCGCGCCGGCTGATGGAACTGGGCTTCGTCCCGGGCGAGCGCATCCGCATGCTGAAGCGCGGCCTGCCGGGCGGGCCGCTGGCGGTCAAGGTCGGCCAGTCGACCTTCGCGCTGCGCCGCTTCGAGGCGGCGCTGGTGTCGATCCGCGCGGAATAAGCGATGGGTGCAGTCGAACAGCAAGTGGCGGCCAGGGCGCCGCTGATTGCGTTGCTGGGCAATCCGAACTGCGGCAAGACGGCCCTGTTCAACCGCCTGACCGGCGCGCGCCAGAAGGTCGCCAACTACGCCGGCGTCACCATCGAGCGCAAGGAAGGCAGCTTCACCTCGCCCGCCGGGCGCGCCTTCCGCGTGCTCGACCTGCCGGGCGCCTACAGCCTGTCGGCCCACACTCCCGATGAAGCGATCACGCGCGACGTGGTGGCCGGCCTGCGCCCGGGCGAGGCGGCGCCGGATGCGGTGGTGTGCGTGGTCAACGCCACCAACCTGCGCCTGAACCTGCGCCTGGTGCTGGAGATCCGCCGCCTCGGCCTGCCGATGGTGCTGGCCCTGAACATGGTGGACGTGGCGAAGAAGCGCGGCATCGTGGTCGACACCGCCAAGCTGGAAGCGGAACTGGGCATGCCGGTGGTGGAGACGGTGGCGATCCACAGCGGCGGCGAGAAGGCGCTGCTGGCGCTGCTCGACCGCCTGCCCTTCGAGCAGGCGCCGCCGCCGCAGCCGCTGTCGGCGATCGACGCGGTGTCGGTCGAGGACACCCAGCGCGAAGTGCGCCGCATCCTCGACCTCGCCACCAGCCACGCCAACGACACCGGCAACCTCAGCGAGCAGATCGATGCGGTGGTGCTGCATCCGGTGGCCGGCCCGATCCTGCTGGCGGCGATCATGTTCCTGGTGTTCCAGGCCGTGTTCAGCTGGGCCCAGTTCCCGATGGACCTGATCAAGAGCGGCGTGGAGGCGGCCGGCACCTGGGCCGGGCAGCTGCTGCCGGACGGCCCGTTGCGCGGCCTGCTGGTGGACGGCATCTTCGGCGGCGTCGGCACGGTGCTGCAGTTCCTGCCGCAGATCCTGATCCTGTTCTTCTTCATCCTGGTGCTGGAGGATTGCGGCTACCTGCCGCGCGCCGCCTTCCTGCTCGACCGCATGATGGGCGGGGTCGGGCTGTCCGGCCGCGCCTTCATTCCGCTGTTGTCCTCGTTCGCCTGCGCGATCCCGGGGATCATGGCGGCGCGCACCATCCAGAATCCGCGCGACCGGCTGGTGACGATCATGATCGCGCCGCTGATGACGTGCTCGGCGCGCCTGCCGGTGTATGCCCTGATCATTGCCGCCTTCATCCCGAGCAAGGTGGTGGGCGGCGTGATGAACCTGCAGGGGCTGGTGCTGTTCCTGCTGTACGTGGCGGGCGTTGCCAGCGCGATGGCGGTGGCCTGGTTCATCAAGCGCACGCTGGGCGCGAACCGCCAGCAGCCGCTGATGCTGGAGCTGCCGGCCTACCACTGGCCGCACCTGCACAACCTGGCGCTCGGCTTGTGGGAGCGGGCGCGCATCTTCCTGACCCGCGTCGGCACCGTGATCCTGACGCTGATGGTGCTGGTGTGGTTCCTGTCCAGCTTCCCCGGCGCGCCGGCGGGGGCGACCGAACCGCCGATCTATTACAGCATCGCGGGCATGCTGGGGCGGGCGCTGTCGGTGGTGTTCGCGCCGATCGGCTTCGGCTGGCAAATCTGCATCGCGCTGGTGCCGGGCATGGCGGCGCGCGAAGTGGCCGTGGGCGCGCTCGGCACCGTGTACGCGCTGTCCGGCGGCGGCGAGGATATCGCCAATGCGCTGGCGCCGGTGCTGGCGCATTCGTGGTCGCTGGCCACCGCGCTGTCGCTGCTGGCGTGGTATGTGTTCGCGCCGCAGTGCATGTCGACCTTGTCGGTGGTGCGGCGCGAGACGGGCAGCGTGCGCTGGTCCTTCATCATGACGGGGTATATGTTCGCGCTGGCCTACACGGCGTCGTTCATCACCTACCGCGTGGCGCTGGCACTGGGAGGCTGAGGATCATGGTCCAGTACCTGATTGTCGGACTGATCGTGCTGGTGGCGGCGCTGCAGGTGGCGCGCAAGTCCATGCCGGCCGCGTGGCGGCGCAAGCTGGTGTATCTGCTCAGCGGGCGCAAGGCGGGGGCGCAGTCGAAGATGGTGAAGTGGCTGGATACGGATGCCAGCTGCGGCAGCGGGTGTGACACGTGCAAGGCGTGCGAGACCGAGCCGCAGCCGCCGGCCGAGGGCAAGCACCGCGTGATCAAGCTGCGGGTCGAGCGCTAGGCCGCGTGACTGCACGCTCAGCATGGGTCCTCGCCTGCGCGAGGACGACGTGGCTGGTGCTCGGGGTCAGTTCGTGACCACGTGCCACGCGCCCTGCATCAGCTTGTCGCCGGTCTTGTCGCCCGGGTTCTTGTCCTTGATGAAGGTGTACAGCGGCTTGCCCTTGTAGGTGATCTGCAGGCTGCCGTCCGGCCGCTTGATGGTGTTGAAGGGCGGCGACAGCACCGCCGTGCTGGCCTGCACAGGCGGCCAGTTGTCGGCGCATTTGTCGAGGCACGCGCTTTTGCGGCGCTTGTCCTTGTCGAAGGTGTAGACGGTCATGCCCCGGGCGTCGACCAGCACGCCGTTCTGCTTGTGCAAGGGGACGTCGTCCTGCGCCAGCACGGGCCCCGCGACGAGGGCGGCGGCGATGACTGCGGTATATAGGCTGAGGGATTTCATTTGCACGCTCCAAAGAAACACAACTCTACCGGGACCACTGCCATCTTATTTTAGCGCATGCCGAGCTTTTGCATGAGTTTGTTTGCATCGAAAGGCGCGTGCACCTTGATGTCGTTGTCGAAGTAGCAGAACAGGTCGCGCCTGGCGCGTTGCGGCGGCGCCTTGCCGGACACCCTTTGCGCATCGTCCGGCTGGCCGCCGCCGGTCCAGGCGCGAATCCGCGCGGCCCAGCGCTCCAGCGCCTCGTCGCTGTAGCCGCTGGCGTACAGCTCCTTGTCGCCGTGCAGGCGCAGGTACATGAAGTCGGCGGTCACGTCTTCCATATAGGGCCATTTGCCGGCGGTATCGGCCACCACCAGCGCGATCTTGTATTGACGCAGCAGGGCGATGAAGGCCTCGTCGCGAAAGCTCTCGTGGCGGACCTCGATGGCGTGGCGCAGCGGGCGTTTCGGGCCGGCGTCGAGCGAGGTGCGGCCTTCCATGCGGGGCTCGTATTGGCGGGCCCTGGCCAGCGCTGCGTCGGTGTCGTGCGGCAGGCAGCGGAAGAAGCGCTCCATGCGGTCCGGTTCGAACTTGAAGTTGGGCGGAAACTGCCACAGGAAGGGGCCGAGCTTTTCGCGCAGTTCGAACACGCCGGAGGCGAGCACGTTGGCGACCGGGCCTTCCGGTTCGGACAGGCGCAGGATGTGGGTCAGGTAGCGGTTGCCCTTCACCGAGAACATGAAGCCGGGCGGGGTGGCGGCGTACCAGGCGGCGTAGCTTTCCGGACGCTGCAGGGAGTAGAAGGAGCCGTTGATCTCGATGGTGGGCAGCTGGCGCGAGGCGTATTCGAGCTCGCGGTGTTGCGCCAGGCCTTCCGGGTAGAACACGCCGCGCCAGGGCGCGTAGCGCCAGCCGGAGATGCCGATGTAGATGGAGCCGCTCATGATCGGCTCAAGATAGCGCGGCGGCCGGGAAGGCTCTGTGTGGTGGCGAACACTGCTTCCCCCAAAACCGTCGTCCCGGCGCAGGCCGGGACCCATGCTGCGCTGGCGTTTCGACAACGCAAGCTGTCTATGGGTCCCGGCCTGCGCCGGGACGACGGTTGGAGGGTTATTTCACGACCGGCAGCTCGATCCGGCTTTCCTGGCCCGGCGCGTGGTAGATCCGCTGGGTCGCCTTCTGGTAGTCCGCCGGGGTGGCGTAGAAGATGTTGGGAACGAAGGTCTGCGGGTTGCGGTCATACAGCGGGTACCAGCTCGACTGCACCTGCACCATGATCCGGTGACCCGGCAGGAACACGTGGTCGACGTTCGGCAGCGCGAACTGGAAGTTGGTCGGCTTGTTCGCCACCAGCGCGTGCGGCTTGTCGAAGCCGTCCACGTAGCGCCCGCGCAGGATGTCCATCGCGATCGCCAGCTGGTAGCCGCCCAGCTCCGGCTGGCGCGCGACTTCGTCCGGGTAGACGTCGATCAGCTTGACCACCCAGTCCGAGTCCGTGCCGCTGGTCGAGGCCACCAGCTTCACCTGCGGCTGGCCGGCCAGCTGCAGCGGCGCCTTCAGCGGTTCGCTCACCCAGCTGAGCACGTCCGGGCGGTCGACCACGGCGCGCTGGTCGGTCACCAGCCACGGGCGCCAGACGTTGCCGTCGCCCATGCGCACCGGGCGCGGCACGAAGGGCACCGGCTTGGCCGGGTCCGACACGTACTCGTCATAGGCGCTGCCGGCGGCCGGCTTGTCGAAGCCGAGCTTGCCCGAAGCCTGCAGGTAGAGCGGGGTGGCGGCCGGCGCCAGCGGCCATTTGTCGAGGCGGTGCCAGCGGTTGGGGCCGGTCTGGTAGGACCACACCGGCGGGGTGTCGGCCTTCGGCGCGCCGTCCATCAGGTACTGGTCGAAGAAGGGCAGCATGATGTCGTGGCGGAACTGGGCGGCGGTGTCGCCGCTCCACTTGAACGGGCCCAGGCTGGAGCCGTCGCCATTCACCTGGCTGTGGCGCCACGGACCCACCACGAGGAAGTTCCTGTCGTTGTTCTTGTCCTTCGGCTCGAGCGCGGCGTACACCGCGTAGGCGCCGTAGATGTCTTCCTGGTCCCAGCGCGACACCAGGTTCATGGTCGGCACCGTCAACGGGCGCGCGCCCAGGATCTTGTCCAGCGCCTGGTGCTGCCAGTAGCCGTCGTAGGCCGGGTGTTCGAAGACCTTCTTCGTGAAGTTCAGCTGGTCGATGCCGTACCGGTGGGCGAAGTCGCCGGCCGAGCCGGCGCGCAGGAAGGCGTCGTAGTCGTCGTGGATGCCGGTGACAATCTCCGCGCCCTTGCCGGGCGCCGCGTTCTGGCCGGTGATGTAGGCGAAGTTCGATTCGCGGAAGGCGCCGTTGTGGAACCAGTCGTCGCCGCGCCAGCCATCCACCATCGGGCTTTCCGGCACCGCCGCCTTCAGCGCCGGGTGCGGGTCGACCAGTGCCATCAGCACGGTGAAGCCTTCGTAGGAGGAGCCGACCATGCCCACCTTGCCGTTCGACTGCTTGACGTTCTTCACCAGCCAGTCGATGGTGTCGTACGCATCGGTCGAGTGGTCGACCTGGGTGTTGTTCAGGGGGCCGCGCAGCGGGCGCGTCATCACGTAGTCGCCTTCGCTGCCGTACTTGCCGCGCACGTCCTGGTAGACCCGGATGTAGCCGTGCTCGATGAAGGCGTCGTCGGCGTCGCCCAGCGCGGAATCGATGTGCGGGCTTTCCATCCGCTCGGCGCGCTTGGAAGCGTTGTACGGGGTGCGGGTCAGCATGATCGGCGCGTGGCTGGCGCCGTTCGGGATCACGATCACGGTGTGCAGCTTGACGCCGTCGCGCATCGGGATCATCACGTCCTGCCTGGTGTAGTCGGCGCCGGGCGCCAGCACTTCGAATTTCTTGGCCGGGATGTCGGGCGCCATCGCCGGGGTCTGGGTCTGGGCGAGGGCCGGCGCGCAGGCGGCGGCGAGCAGGAGCGGAAGCAGGCGCGGATGCAGGCGCGGATGCAACTTGCGGGAACGGTACATCGGGATCTCCAAGAATCGTTGTTGTGTGAGCGGGCCGGTAGGCCAAGTTGCCGCCGAGAATGTTACACCGAACTGTGGCGGCGCGTGCGTCCGGTGCGCATCAATACCGATGCGGTTCCCGGCCGCGCCGAAGCAGGCGATAATGCGCAACTCAGCGGGTCATCCGCGCGGACTTCGATAATCAAACATGGGCAAGCTGCTTGCGATCGATGGCCTGAACATCGTCAGGCGCGTGTACGAGGCCAGCCCCGAGCCGGACTCGGAGCTGAAGGCCGGCATCGCGCTGCGCCACGCCTTCGCCTCCTTCGGGCGGCTGCTGGAAGCGCACGCGCCGACCCACGTGCTGGCCGCCTTCGACCATGGCGGCGCGACCTGGCGCCACGCGCTGTACCCGCGCTACCGCGAGCACCGCGCGCCGATGCCGTCCTTCCTGCGCGATGCGCTGCCGGAATTCCACGCCTCGCTCAAGCGGGTCGGGGTGCATGCGCTCAGCGTGCCGGAGGTCGAGGCCGACGACGTGATCGGCACCGGCGTGCTGCGCTGGCTGGCGGAGGGCCGCGGCGAGGCGGTGGTGGCCACCACCGACAAGGACCTGCATGCGCTGATCGCCGACGGTGCACTGGTGTGGGACCACTTCAAGGGCGAATGGCACGACGATGCCTGGGTGCGCCAGCGCTTCGGGGTCGGGTCCGAGCGCCTGCACGACCTGCTGGCGCTGATGGGCGACGCCACCGATGGCGTGCCCGGCGTGTCCAAGGTCGGCATGAAGACGGCCGCGCGCCTGCTCAATGCCTACGGCGACCTGGACGCGGTGATGGCCGGCGCCGGCATCCTCAAGACGCCGCTGGGCGAACGGCTGCGCGCCGAGCGCGAGATCCTGTACCTGTCGCGCCGGCTGGTGGCGCTCAAGACCGATGTGCGGCTGGGCGTGACGTGGAAGATGCTGGCTTACGAGGCGTGAGGATATGAAGGACGGGAACCAGGAATGCTCAAGGCGCTGATCGTCGACGCGAATGCGATTTCGCGCGGCTTGCTCAATACCGTGCTGAGCGAGGGCGGCCACGACGTCGTCGCCCAGACCCACACCGGCGCGCAGGGGCTGGCGCTGGCGCTCAAGCACCAGCCGCAGCTGGTCTGCGTCGCGCGCGAGCAGGCCGAGGATGACGGCCAGTTTGTCGAGCAGTTGCGGGCGCAGCTGCCCAAGGCCATCGTGTTCATGGTGTCGGGCTCGCTGGATGCGCCGGCCATTCAGGCGGCCATGGCGCGCGGGGTCCACGGCTTCATCGTCAAGCCATTCAAGGCCGATGCCGTGCTGCGCACGATCCGTAATACCGTCCTCGCCATCGTCAGGAAACAGCGCCCGCAACCAGGCTGAGAGCGAGGCTGAGAACGAGGCTGAGAGCGAGGCTGAGAACGAGGCTGAGAACGAGACTGAGAACGAGGCTGAGAACGAGACTGAGAACGAGGCTGAGAACGAGACTGAGAACGAGGGGCCCGCACCAGTGCGCAGTTTGAGCGACGCGCCGGACGCCGTTCCCACACGCCCATTTCCTATCCCAAACACGCCCGGTCCAGGGACGGTATATCCGCCGAGCCCCCTGCACCCATGCGTTCTTTTTTTGCTTCCTCATCGGGTCTCGTTGGGTCGAATTCGTTCTCCGCCCAAGCCGCGAGATTGAATAGGAAGAGAAGAGATCAAGAGAGATCAAGAGAATCGAACGAATGCAGGTCTGGAACCGACCGCGCTTGCGTCCGGCCTGTTCTCATCTCCCGGGGGCCTTCCGCCGACGGCACAACTGCTTCTCGCGCGATCTCGTTGCGCTGTGCCATTCAGTCTCCTCTGGTCGTTTTTGAACTCATCCATACGGACGAGGTCCAATGAGCACAAATTCGACCGAACGAGAATGCAAAAGGAGAGCCAATTATGTCAGGAGATCCGCTTCTACCATCCCATGCCATGCGCCGGCTTGCGGAGTTCCTTAAGGAATCCGGCAGCCGCCTCCCGCCCGCTGACCTGGCGGCTGAAGCAATTGACGATTGGATTGCCCGTAAGCGCGGGCAATTGCCTGACGTAGTGATCGCCACGCCCAACGGTTATCGCTGGAAATCCCTGTTCCTGCCGGAAGGAACTCGGCTCAGGATGGAATGTGCCGGGATGAGTTTCGATGCGCTCGTGCAAGGATGCAATCTCGTGTACAAGGGGCGCGCCGTCTCCCCGCGCCAGATGACGCTTGAGGTGGCGGGCAAGGGCTACAACGCCTGGCGCGCGCTGTGGGTCCTGCTGCCGGGCGAGACGCGCTGGAAGCAGGCGCGCCGGCTGCGCGACGACATCCGGCAGTTCGCGGCGCCACTGGCGCTGCCCCCGCATGAGGCGATGGCTGCCGCGGCCGCGTGCATGTCGGAAACCCTGCGCAGCGCGCTGGCGCTGGTGGATCACTCCACGCGCCAAGCCCTGCCGCCACTGGAGCGCCGCCAGGAGCGACATCGCCGCCAGTCGGACTCGATGCTCGACGACGTCATGAAAGACTAGCTGAAACCGAGTGCCGAAGCGCTGGCCGGAGCCGGCCTCACACCGTGCTGGCCGCGTCGATGATCCCGCCGCCCAGGCACACATCGCCGTCATACAGCACGGCCGACTGCCCCGGCGTCACCGCCCACTGCGGCTCGTCGAAATCCAGCGTGAAGCGCGCCATGCCCTCCGGCCGCACGCTGCAGGCCACGTCCGCCTGGCGGTAGCGCGTCTTGGCCGACAGCTTGCGTGCGCCCGGCGGCTCGCCCGCGATCCAGCTGGCCTGGCCCGCCGCCAGGTGCGGCGACAGCAGCCACGGATGGTCATGCCCCTGCACGATGTACAGCGTGTTGTTGGCGATGTCCTTGCGCGCCACGAACCACGGCTCGCTGGTGCCGTCCGCGTTCTTGTGCGACTTCAGCCCGCCGATGCCGATGCCCTTGCGCTGGCCCAGGGTGTAGAACGACAGCCCCACGTGCTCGCCCACCACCGTGCCGTCGTCCAGTTTCATCGGCCCCGGCTTGTGCGACAGGTAGCGCCCCAGGAACTCGCGGAACGGCCGCTCGCCGATGAAGCAGATGCCGGTCGAATCCTTCTTGGCCGCATTCGGCAGCGCCAGGCGCTCGGCGATCTTGCGCACCTCGGTCTTGGGCGTCTCGCCCAGCGGGAACAGCGACTTCGATAACTGCGCCTGGTTCAGCCGGTGCAGGAAATAGCTCTGGTCCTTGGTGCTATCCATCGCTTTCAGCAGCTCGAAGCGCCCGTTGTTTTCCCTCACCCGTGCGTAATGCCCGGTCGCGATCAGGTCCGCGCCCAGCTTCATCGCGTGGTCGAGGAAGGCCTTGAACTTGATCTCGGCGTTGCACAGCACGTCCGGATTGGGCGTGCGCCCGGCTTGGTACTCGCGCAGGAACTCGGCGAACACGCGGTCCTTGTACTCGGCCGCGAAATTGACCGCCTCGATGTCGACCCCCACCACGTCGGCCACGCTGGCCGCGTCGATCCAGTCCTGGCGCGACGAGCAGTATTCGGAATCGTCGTCGTCTTCCCAATTCTTCATGAACAGGCCGATCACTTCATAGCCCTGTTCCTTCAGCATCCACGCCGCGACCGAGGAGTCGACTCCGCCCGACATCCCGATCACGACTCTTTTCTTGCTCATGTTGCGTCCGTCTTGATGGTAAGCGCATGGTCGTACACCGACGCATGCGTGTGCAGCAGGGCCAGCGCGGTGCGCCGCCCGGCCAGGTAATCGTCCACGCACTGCAGCACGATCGGGCTGCGGTGGCGCTCGCTGCAGGCGGCCAGTTCCTCGCGCGTCAGCCACAAGGTGCGCAGGATGCCGTGGTCGAGCGGCTGGTCGTACTCTTTGCCGGCCTTGCCGCAGAAAGTGAAGCGCAAATAGGTGACGTCGCGCCCGCGCGACTTCGACAGGTAGCGCGACATATACATCCCCACCAGCGCCTCCGGCAGGAACTCGTGCGCGGTCTCCTCCAGCACCTCGCGCACCACCGCCTGCTCCAGCGATTCGTGCGGGTCGAGGTGGCCGGCCGGCTGGTTGATCCGGATTCCCTCGCTGGTTTCCTCCTCGATCAGCAGGAAACGGCCATCGCGTTCGATGATGGCGGCCACGGTGACTGATGGTTTCCAGGTATGGGTCATGCGCGTCCTCGACAATGAGCCGACATTCTACCTTGCTGCGCCGCGCCACGCTCAGCCTCAGGTGCGCGCCGGCGCCGTCCGCACGGGCGATCTTCCTTGATCTGATACAAAAAACGCCGGGATAGTGCTGCAAACGAATCGTATTTCGCCGGACAATGGCCGGTTCGCGCGCCGCGAAAATATTTGTTGATAGGCAAGTACTTTTCCGGTGTAATGGGACGCGTACGCGGATGCAGAGGCACATCTAATCGGAGGGATTTCATGCGAATTGGTATTCCGGCGGAAACGCGGCCGGGCGAAACCCGGGTGGCGGCGACCCCCGAAACCGTCAAGAAACTGGCGGCCCGCCACCAGCTCGTGGTGCAGGCCGGGGCCGGCGAGCGCTCCTCGGTCCCCGACAGCGCCTATGCCGCGGCCGGCGCCACCATCGGCAGCGCCGCCGATGCGCTGGGCGCCGACCTGGTGCTCAAGGTGCGCGCCCCCGACGCCGCCGAGCGCGCCCAGATGCACGCCGGCGCCGTGCTGGTCGGCATGCTCAATCCCTTCGACCGCGACACCCTGGCCGCGCTGGCCGACGCCCGCCTCACCGCCTTCGCGCTGGAAGCCGCGCCGCGCATCACCCGCGCCCAGTCGCTCGACGTGCTGTCCTCGCAAGCCAACATCGCCGGCTACAAGGCCGTGATGCTGGCCGCCAACACCTACCAGCGCTTCATGCCGATGCTGATGACCGCCGCCGGCACCGTCAAGGCCGCCCGCGTGCTGATCATGGGCGTGGGCGTGGCCGGCCTGCAGGCGATCGCCACCGCCAAGCGCCTCGGCGCCGTGATCGAGGCCTCCGACGTGCGCCCGCCGGTCAAGGAACAGGTCGAATCGCTCGGCGCCAAATTCATCGACGTGCCCTACCTGACCGACGAGGAACGCGAGATCGCCAAGGGCATCGGCGGCTACGCGCGCCCGATGCCGGCCGACTGGATGCGGCGCCAGGCCGAGCTGGTGCACGAGCGCGCCAGGCTGGCCGACATCATCGTCACCACCGCCCTGATCCCGGGCCGTCCGGCGCCGGTGCTGATCTCGGAAGAGACGGTCAAGGCCATGAAGCCGGGCTCGGTGATCGTCGACATGGCGATCGAGCAGGGCGGCAACTGCCCGCTGACGGAGCTGGGCAAGACCGTGGTCAAGCACGGCGTCTCCATTATCGGCGAGCCCAACCTGGCCGCGCTGGTGGCCGCCGACGCCTCCCAGTTCTACGCCCGCAACGTGCTCGACTTCCTCAAGCTGATCCTCGACAAGGACGACCAGCTGGTGATCGACCGCGCCGACGAGATCGTGGCCGCGACCCTGATGTGCATGGACGGCGAGCTGCTGCGCAAGTAAGCAAACAGCCACCAACAGCCAAACCGTCGTTCCCGCGCAGGCGGGAACCCATAGACCGCGTGACGGGACGCTCAGTATGGATTCCCGCCTGCGCGGGAACGACGACAGAGGATTAACTTAAAGGTGAGGCAAGCATGGAAGTCAGTCACATCATCATCAACCTGGTCATCTTCGTGCTGGCCATCTACGTCGGCTACCACGTGGTGTGGAACGTCACCCCGGCCCTGCACACGCCGCTGATGGCCGTGACCAACGCGATCTCCGCCATCATCATCGTCGGCGCCATGCTGGCCGCCGGCCTGACCGAAGGCGTGACCGGCCAGGTGGCCGGCACCATCGCCGTGGCGCTGGCCGCGGTCAACGTGTTCGGCGGCTTCCTGGTCACCCAGCGCATGCTGGAGATGTTCAAGAAAAAGGAGCCAAAAGCGAAAGCCGCCCCCGCTAGCGCCGCCGTGAAGGCCGGGGAGGAAGTCGCATGAACGGCCTCAGCATGAATATGGTCACCTTGCTCTACCTGGTCGCCTCGGTCTGTTTCATCCAGGCGCTCAAGGGCCTGTCCTCGCCCTCGACCGCGCGCGCCGGCAATATGTTCGGCATGAGCGGCATGGCCATCGCCGCCGTCACCACCGTGGCCCTGATGTTCAAGCTGCGCGCGACCCTGGCCCCAGGCGGCATGGGCTTCGCCCTGGTGCTGCTGGGCGTGGTGGTCGGCGGCGCCATCGGCGCGCTTGCCGCGCGCCGCGTCGAGATGACCAAGATGCCGGAACTGGTGGCCGCCATGCACTCGCTGATCGGCCTGGCCGCGGTCTGCATCGCGGTCGCCGCCGTGTCCGAACCGTGGGCCTTCAATATCGTCCCGCGCGCCACCGTGCTCCCCTTCGGCAACCGGCTCGAACTGTTCATCGGCACCTTCGTCGGCGCGGTGACCTTTTCCGGCTCGGTCATCGCCTTCGGCAAGCTGTCCGGCAAATACAAGTTCCGCCTGTTCCAGGGCGCGCCGGTGCGCTTCGCCGGCCAGCACTGGCTCAACCTGCTGCTGGCGCTGGCCATCGTCGCCCTCGGCCTGGCGTTCTGCTTCGACGACAACCCGCTCGGGCCGGCCTGGACCCCGTACGCCCTGATGGCGCTGCTGGCCTTCGTGCTGGGCGTGCTGATCATCATCCCGATCGGCGGCGCCGACATGCCGGTGGTGGTCTCCATGCTCAACAGCTACTCGGGCTGGGCCGCGGCCGGCATCGGCTTCTCGCTCAACAACGCGATGCTGATCATCGCCGGCTCGCTGGTCGGCTCTTCGGGCGCGATCCTGTCCTACATCATGTGCAAGGCGATGAACCGCTCCTTCTTCAACGTGATCCTCGGCGGCTTCGGCGGCGAGACCGATGCCGGCGCCGGCAGCGGCACGCAGGAGCAGCGTCCGGTGAAATCCGGTTCGGCGGACGACGCCGCCTTCATCCTGCAGAATGCCGAATCGGTGATCATCGTCCCGGGCTACGGCCTGGCGGTGGCGCGCGCCCAGCACGCGGTCAAGGAGCTGGTCGACAAGCTGACCGAGCACGGCGTGCAGGTGCGCTACGCGATCCACCCGGTGGCGGGGCGCATGCCGGGCCACATGAACGTGCTGCTGGCGGAAGCCGAAGTGCCGTATGACCAGGTGGCCGAGATGGAAGACATCAACAGCGAATTCGGGCAGACCGACGTGGTGCTGGTGCTGGGCGCGAACGACGTGGTGAACCCGGCCGCGAAGGACCCGAAATCGCCGATCGCGGGGATGCCGATCCTGGAGGCGTACAAAGCCAAGAGCATCATCGTCAACAAGCGCTCGATGGCCAGCGGCTACGCGGGCTTGGACAATGAGCTGTTCTACCAGCCGAATACGATGATGGTGTTCGGCGACGCCAAGAAGGTGATCGAATCGATGGTCAAGGCAGTCGAATAAAACAGCCTAAAAACCGTCGTCCCGGCGAAGGCCGGGACCCATGCTGAGTGTGCGGCTACGCAGCTTGTCTATGGGTCCCGGCCTTCGCCGGGACGACGGTTTTGAGGGTAAGGATGTTATTCGGTGTAGCGGGGCACTCGCCCCCCGCGGTGCCCGAACATCATCAGCTCCGCCAGCAGCATCCTGGCCGGCGTGACGGTATCGAGCACCGCCAGCGAAATGCCGAACAGCGACTGCAGCGGCCCCGTATCCGTGAACAGGCGCGCCATCGCATCCGTGAGGCTGATGGTGAGCCGGCGGTCCTGCTGCCGCTCCGCCACGAACTCCAGCACCGCCTGCGGGCTCGCGCCGCGCGTGGCCAGCATCCTGGCCAGCACCGCCGCATCGCGCAAGCCCAGGTTGAGCCCTTGCCCCGCCACCGGATGCAGCGTCTGCGCCGCATTCCCCACCGCGACCGTGCGCGCGGTCGCACGCGCATCCGCATTCAAGCCGAGCGGATACGCCACCCGCGCCGACACCCGCGTGAACCTGCCGAGCCGGCCGCCAAAGGCCTCGCCCAGCTGCGCAAGAAAACGCCCCTCGTCCATCTCCACCAGCTGCGTCGCCCGCTCCGGCTTCACGCACCACACCAGCGCATACTGGTGCCCGTCCGCGCCGTCCTGCGGCAGCAGGGCCAGCGGCCCTTCCTCGGTGAAGCGTTCGAACGCCCGGTGCGCAATCGGATGCGACACCGTCACGCGCGCGATCACGCCGGTCTGCCCGTAATCGCGCTTCTGCGCGCGGTCCTGCTGCTGTCCGAACAGGCCGCCCTCGGCCTGCACCGCGACCAGCGCGCGCACCGTACGCCCATCGTCCAGCGGCAGCATCACCGCATCGTCCTGCTCGTCCGCCGCCAGCACCCGCGCCGGCCGGATCACCTGCACGCCGGCCCGCTCGCACGCCTTGGCCAGCGCGTCGACCACGTCGCCGTAGCGCGCCACATAGCCCAGCGCCGCCAGCTTGTGCTCGGCGCGGTCCATCATGCTGCGTCCCAGCCGCCCGCGGCGCGACACGTGGATCTGGTGGATCGCCGTGGCCGGCAGCGGCCAGGCGCCCAGCTCTTCCAGCAGCAGGCGGCTGCCCCAGGCCAGCGCGATCGAGCGCGGATCCGAGATCGCCTGCCCCAGCCCTTTCGCATCGACCAGCGCGATGCGCTTCCCCGGCATGCCGCGCCGCGCCAGCTGCGCCGCCAGCGCCATGCCCACCGGACCGGCGCCGCAGATCGCCACGTCGACGTCCGGCTGCCCGCTGCGCAGCTCACTCATGCTGCGCCCCGCATCAGTGCCTCGATGTCGTCGACGGTCTTCGGCGCGGCCCAGGTCAGCACCCGGCAGCCATCCGCGGTCACCACCACGTCGTCCTCGATCCGGATGCCGATATGCCAGAACTGCTCCGGCACGCCGTCCGCCGGCCGCACATAGATGCCCGGCTCCACCGTCAGCACCATCCCGGGCTGCAGCGCGCGCGAGGGCTTGCCTTCGACCGCGCTGTCGCGGTACTGGCCGGCGTCGTGCACGTCCAGTCCCAGCCAGTGGCCGGTGCCGTGCATGTAGAAGGGCGCGTAGGCGCGCTCGGCGATCGCATCGTCCAGGCTCGCGTACTTGCCCTTGTCGATCAGCCCCAGCTCCAGCATGCCCTGGGTGAGCACGCGCAGCGCCGCCGCGTGGATGTCGCTGTACGGCCGCCCCGGCACCACCGCTTCGATCGCGGCCTGCTGCGCCGCCAGCACCAGCTGGTACAGCGCCTTTTGCGGCGCGGAAAAGCGGCCGTTGACCGGCCAGGTGCGCGTGATGTCGGCGGCGTA
This sequence comes from Massilia terrae, assembly GCF_024753145.1. Taxonomy (GTDB): domain Bacteria; phylum Pseudomonadota; class Gammaproteobacteria; order Burkholderiales; family Burkholderiaceae_D; genus Telluria; species Telluria terrae. The sequence continues at coordinate 121,732 of NZ_JANUGU010000011.1, forward strand.
GGAATCGAACTCGCAGCCGGCGTCGATCAGCAGCAGGTCGCCGTCGCGCGCCTGCGCGTTGTTGCTGTTGTAGTGCAGGATGCAGGCGTTGGCGCCGGCCGCCACGATTGGCGTGTAGGCCGGATACTGCGCGCCGTTGCGGCGGAACTCGTGCAGCAGTTCGGCCTCGATCTCGTATTCCCACATGCCGGGCCGCGCGGCGCGCATCGCGCGCGCATGCGCCGCGCCCGAGATGTCGGCGGCGCGCTGCATCAGCGCCAGCTCGGCCTCGTCCTTGATGACGCGCATTTCGTCCAGCACGCCCAGCACGTCGTGCAGCGCGGCCGGGGCCAGCACGCCGCTGCGGGCCTGCGCGCGCACCGCGCCCAGCCAGCGCGCCACGCGCGCGTCGAAGGCGTTGTCGCGCCCGACCGGGTACCACAGCGCCGGGCAGTCCGCCAGCAGGCGCGCCATCTGCGCATCCAGCTCGTCGATCGGGTAGGCCTCGTCGAAGCCGAAACTGCTGCGCGCGCCGTCCGGGCCGTAACGGAAACCGGTCCAGGTCTCGTGCTCGATATTCTTCTCGCGGCAGAACAGGATCGAACGCGCCGGCGCCGCGCCCCTGGCCGCCACCACCACCACCACGGCCTGCGGCTCGGTGAAGCCGCTCAGGTAGTAGAAGTGGCTGTCGTGCCGGTAGGGATACTCGCTGTCGGCATTGCGCAGCACTTCCGGCGCGGTCTGCAGCACGGCCACCGCGCCCGGCTGCATCTGCTGTGCCAAGCGCGCGCGGCGCGCTGCAAACGGGTTCATACCGCGGCCCTCGCTTGCAGCGGCGCGTTCAGTTCTTCGAGCTGGCGCACCGTGCCGACGTTCACCCACTCGCCGTGATAGACCTCGCCGCCGATGCGTCCCAGGTCCACATACTTGCGCATCAATGGCCCGAACTTGGCGAAGTCGCCCGGCTTCACATCGGCGAACAACTCCGGCCGGTACACGCCGATGCCGGCGAAATTCCACTTCGGCGAACCCTCGTTGGCCAGCGTGTACATGTCGAGCGCGAAGTCGCCGTTCGGGTTGTGCCAGGGATTCGGCGTCAGCCAGAACCAGGCGATGTCGCGCTGGTCCACCGGATACGGCTTGCCCAGCATGTCCTCATCCTTCAGCGCATCGAGTGCCTGCGCGAAGTCGAAGTAGGGCGCGTAGATATCGCCCGACACCACCAGGAAGGGTTCGTCGCCCAGGAGGTGCAAGGCGTTCGCCACGCCGCCCACGAATTCCAGCGGCACCGGCTCGTGCGAGTAGGCGATCCTGGCGCCGTACTTGCTGCCGTCGCCCAGCTCTTCCTCGATCATGTGGCCGAGGTGCGAATGGTTGATCACGATCTCGCTGATCCCGGCCCGCACGAGGTTGAGCACGTGCCAGGTGATCAGCGGCCGCCCGCGCACCTTGAGCAGGGGCTTGGGGCAGGTGTCGGTCAGCGGTCGCATCCGCTCGCCGCGTCCGGCGGCAAGAATCATGGCTTTCATCGGGGCGTCTTAAAAGGTGTAGCCGACCTGCGGCGCTTTTTCCTCGAAGGTGTCGAGCAGGCGCAGCAGGGGTTTCAGTTCTTTGTAGCGGTTGGCGGTCTTGCGCACATAGTCCATCACGGTCGGCAGGTCGCCCATGTAGACCGGCTTGCCGTCGCGGTAGTTCAGGCGGCAGAAGATGCCGAGGATTTTCAGGTGCCGCTGCAGGCCCATGAATTCGAAGTCGCGGTAGAAGGCGTCGATGTCCGGGTTCACCGGCAGGCCCAGCTTCTTCGCGCTCTGCCAGTAGCGCACCGCCCAGTCCAGCACCTGCTCCTCGTCCCACTGGATGTAGGCGTCGCGCAGCAGCGAGGCGAGGTCGTAGGTGACCGGGCCCCACACCGCGTCCTGGAAGTCCAGCACGCCCGGGTTGCCTTCGTCGAGGAACATCAGGTTGCGCGAGTGGAAGTCGCGGTGCATGTAGACCTGCTGCTGCGCCAGCACGTTGGCGCAAATGGCCTCGAACACCTGGTCCAGCTGGGCCTTCTGCGGCTCGCTCATCGTGATGCCGAGGTGGCGCGTGACGTACCACTCGGGGAACAGGTTCATCTCGCGCAGCACGAAGGCGCGGTCGAATTCCGGCAGCACGCCAGGCTGGCTGGCCAGCTGGAACTTGAGCAGCGCGTCCACCGCGTCCGAATACATGAAGGGCGCGTTGTCCGCGTCCAGCCGCTGCAGGTAGGTGGTGGTGCCCAGGTCCGACAGCAGCAGGAAGCCGCGTTCGACGTCGCGCGCGACGATCGCCGGCACCGTCACGCCGGCATCGCGCAGCAGGCCGTCGACGTGGATGAAGGCCGGCACGTTCTCGCGTTCGGGCGGGGCATCCATCGCGACCAGGGTGTCGCCCAGCTTGGCGCGCAGCGCCGGCAGCACGTCGAGCCGGAAGTAGCGGCGAAAGCTGGCGTCGGACGAGGCCGGGCGGCGCGAGTCCGCGTCCACCAGATTGAGCGAGGCCAGCCAGCCGGCCAGCATCGCCAGGCGCGTGTCCTTGTCGGCGGAAGTGGGAGTGTGTTGAGACAGGGAAGACATGAAGCGGGCGGGAGATCCGGTTGATAAACTCGGTTGCCATCATACGCGATTTCCCATCCCGTCTGCGCCAAACCGCATATAATATACACCGTATATTTAACCGGGGATGACATGACGACAGCACATGTTTTTATCGCCAAGAGCCTGGATGGCTTCATCGCCCGCGCCGACGGCGACATCGGCTGGCTGCTGGCGCGCGACGATCCGGCGGAGGATCATGGTTATGCGGCTTTCATTGCTGACAAGGACCTGGTCGTGATGGGCCGCGGCAGCTACGAGAAGGTGTGCAGCTTCGACCCCTGGCCCTACCAGCTGCCGGTGCTGGTGTTGTCCGCCCGCCTGGCCGGCACGCCGGTGCCGCCTGCGCGCGCGGGCAAGGTCCGCTTCGCCAATCGCGCGCCGGCGGCGCTGATGGATGAACTGGCAAGCCAGGGCGTGCGCCGCATCTATCTCGATGGCGGCCAGCTGGTGCAGTCCTTCCTGCGCGCGGGGCTGGTTGCCGACATGGTCATCACGACGGTGCCGGTGCTGATCGGCGCCGGCCGGCCGCTGTTCGGGGCGCTGCCGCGCGACGTCGACCTGCGGCTGCTGTCCAGCCGCAGCTTCCCGTCCGGCCTCGTGCAATCGACCTACCGCCTCGCATGACGCGCCCGCGCGGACGCCCGGCCGGCGGCGCCGGGCTGGAGCAGCATGCGATCATCGAGCAGGCGCTGGCGCTGCTGGAGGAGGGCGGCGGGCAGGGGCTGACCATGCGCGCGCTGGCCGCAAGGCTCGGTGTTTCACCAATGAGCCTGTACCGCCACGTCGGCGACCGCGCCGCCCTGCTGCAGGCGCTGTCGGACCGCGTGTACGCCGGCGTGCTCGATGCCGAAGCGGGCCAGGCGGATGCACGCGCCGCGCTCGCGGCCCTGCTGCTGCGCTACCATGCGACCGTCGCCCGCCATCCGCAACTGACCCTGGCGCTGTTTGCCGCGCCCGACGCGCTGGCCGGCGTCACCGGCCGCATCACCGCGCGCCTGGCCGAATTGCTGGCGGCGCTCACGGACGCGCCGCTGGCCTGGCGCGACATCCTGGTCGACCACGCGCACGGCAGCGGACTGGCCATCGCCGCCCATGCCGGCGGCCAGGCCGCGCTGCACACCGGGTACCGGCAGGCGCTGGAACGCCTGCTCGACCGGCTGGCCGCTTGAGCCAACGCAAGCGCATCCCGCGCCGCCAAATTGTAACAATTGCCCCGCGGCGTTTCCCTGCAATTTCAAGCACTTGCGCCCTGCTCCCCGCAGGCGCCGCGACGCGATGTGGCTGGGCGTTTGCGACCGTACTGAACAAGTTCCCATATAATAAGGAATTCAATCTGAAGAATCGCCCGTATATGGTGCAATACCTCCGTTCATGAGCTTGTTTGCGGCCCTCCCACTTTCGCGCACCACCGCCGTCGTGCTCGGCGCGCTCGCGACCTTTGCCACCGGGCCGCTGCTCGCGCAGACCGCGCCGGCGCCCGCATCCAGGCCCGTGAACGAGGACCAGCAGCCGGTCACCGTGCGCGCCGAGGAGATCAACGGCCGTCCCGACCGCCAGCTGGACCTGAAGCGCGAGGTCGAGATCACGCGCGACGGCACCGGCCTCACCGCCGACACGGGCTGCTACCTGATGGTGCCCAACCAGGTGTCGGCCAGCGGCAACGTGAACATGTGGCGCTTCGGTGACCGCTACAAGGGCGACGCCCTCGAACTGAACCTCGACACCGGCAAGGGCTGGGTCACCAACCCGCAGTACCACCTGCAACTGAACAACGCGCAGGGCCGCGCCGAGCGCATCGACTTCCTGTCCGAAGACGTCGGCCTGGTTTCGGACGGCACCTACAGCACCTGCGAGGGGCCGGACCCGGACTGGTACCTGAAATCCTCGCGCCTGCGGCTCGACACCGGCCGCGACATCGGCACCGCGGCCAGCACCGTCATCTACTTCAAGGGCGTGCCCATCCTCGGCACGCCGGCGCTGTCGTTCTCGCTGTCGGGCGCGCGCCGCTCCGGCTGGCTGCCGCCCTCGATCGGGGTCGGCTCCAAGGGCAGCGGCGAGCTGATGGTGCCTTACTACGTCAACATCGCGCCCAACCGCGACCTGACCCTGTTCCCGCGCATCATGTTCAACCGCGGGGTGCAGCTGGGCGCCACCTTCCGCTACCTCGGCGTCACCGACGCCGGCCCGTACAGCGGCGAGACCCACGTCGAGGCCCTGCCCAACGACCGCATCCGCCACCGCGACCGCTGGCTGGTGCAGTCGATGCACAACCAGACCGTCGGCCAGGGCTGGACCTACGGCTGGACCGTGCACGCGGCCTCGGACGACAACTACCCCAGCGATTTCTCGCGCACCGTGGCCGCCTCCGCCGAGCGCCAGCTGCTGCGCGAACTGCGCACCGACTACGGCGCGCGTTACTGGAGCCTGTCGGCGCGCGTGCAGAGCTACCAGGTGCTGCAGGACCCGGCCTCGGGCGGCAACCCCGGCTCGCCGCTGTTCGTGCCGCGCCCGTATGACCGCCTGCCGCAGCTGAACTTCCATGCCGGCCGCTACGACGTGCTGGGCGGCTTCGACTGGTCGGTCGACGCCGAGGCGGTGCGCTTCTCGCATCCGGACGGCCTGGTCGAGGGCAACCGCCTGGTGTTCGTGCCGCAGCTTAGCCTGCCGATCGTGCACCCGGGCTGGTTCCTCACGCCCAAGCTGATGCTGCACGCGACCAAGTATGACCTGACCAACAACAAGGACGCCTTCGGCAAGCCCTTGCCGAATTCGATCGACCGCACCGTGCCCACCTTCTCGCTCGACAGCGGGATGGTGTTCGAGCGCGAGGCCAGCCTGTTCGGGCGCGCCGCCACGCAAACGCTGGAGCCGCGCCTGTTCTACGTGCGCACCCCGTACCGCAACCAGGACGCGATCCCGAATTTCGATACCGCGGTGGCCGGCTTCAACTACGCCCAGCTGTTCACCGAGAACCGCTTCGTCGGCGCCGACCGCGTGTCCGATGCCAACCAGGTCACGGCGGCCGTGGTGTCGCGCTTTATCGAGTCGAACGGCGTGGAACGGTTGCGTGTGGCGGTCGGCTCGCGCTACTATTTCGACGATCCGCGCGTCCTGCTCAACCAGAGCGAGCCGCGCAACCAGTCCCGTTCCGACGCGCTGTTCGCGGCCGGCGGCCGGATTTCCGACGAATGGAGCTTCGATAGCGGGGTACAATACGACGCGCAAGGCCGCAGCCTGTACAGCTCGAACGCGGGCCTGCAATGGCAGCCGGCGCCGATGAAGGTGGTCAACGCCGAATACCGTTATCAACGCGACAGCTTCCGCAACGCCGACCTGTCGGGCCAGTGGCCGCTGTCGATGCGCTGGTACGGCGTGGGCCGGATCAGTTATTCCCTGAAGGATAAAAAATTGCTCGAGAGCCTGATCGGGCTCGAGTACAAGGCGGATTGCTGGGTGTTCCGGATGGGCGCGCAGCGCTTCGTGACCGCGGCCCAGACCACCTCGACGCCGATCTTCTTCCAACTCGAGCTGAATGGATTGTCGCGACTCGGTTTCGGCAACCCGCTGGAATCGTTTAACAAGAGCATCCCCGGCTACACCCGGCTGAACACCAACGTCGGCCATCCCTAGACCGGGGCGCAATGGATCAACCTGAAATGAGTGCTTCCCAGATGATGCGTACCACCCGTTTGCAACAGATTTCGCTCGCGGCGGCACTGCTGTGCGCGTTCGGCGCCGCACCCGCTTTCGCCCAGTCCGCCAAGGCGCCGGCGGCGGCGCCCGCGGCCAAGCCCACCGGCTTCCTGCCGCCGGCCTCGGCCAACGCCAAGGTGATCGATTCGATCGCCGTCGTCGTCAACGACGAGGTGATCACGAAGAACGAGGTCAAGGGCCGGGTCGATTCCGTGGTCGCGCGCATGCGTGCCCAGAACGCCCAGCTGCCGGACATGGACGACCTGCAGAAGAACGTGGTCGAGATGATGATCACCGAGCGCGCCAAGATCCAGCTGGCCAAGGAATACGGGGTCAAGGTCGACGACGTCACGCTCGACCGCACCATCGGCCGCATCGCCGAGAGCCAGAAGATGAGCGTGCAGGACATGCGCAACCAGATGGAGAAGGAAGGCATGGCCTTCTCCGCCTTCCGCGAAGAAATCCGCAACGAGATCATGCTGCAGCAGCTGCAGGAGCACGAGGTCGACCGCAAGATCCAGGTCACCGACGCCGAGATCGACACCTATCTCGCGGCCCAGAAGGCGGCCGCCGCCGACAAGGTCGAGATGAACCTGTCGCAGATCCTGATCGGTATCCCGCAGAACGCCTCGCCCGAGCAGATCGCGGCGCGCAAGGCGCGCGCCGATGAAGTGATGCGCCAGCTGCGCACCGGCGCCGATTTCGCCAAGATCGCCTCCACCTATTCCGACGCGCCGGACGCGCTGAAAGGCGGCGAGATCGGCTGGCGCGACCCGGACCGCCTGCCGCCGCAGTTCGCCACCGAGCTGCGCAAGCTGAAGCCGGGCCAGGTCACCCTGATCAAGGCCACCATCGGCTTCCAGATCCTCAAGCTGGTCGACGTGCGCAAGCTGCAGGACGACGCCGCCAAGCCGGCCATGGAGCAGCAGACCCACGTGCGCCACATCCTGATGAAGGTCACGCCGACCATGACCGAAGCCGAGGTCAAGCGCAAGCTGCTGGAGCTGAAGGAAAAGGTCGACAACAAGGCCGCCACCTTCGAGGACCTGGCGAAGCAGTATTCGCAGGACGGTTCCGCCTCCAAGGGCGGCGACCTGGGCTGGGTGCAGGCGGGTGACACGGAGCCGGACTTCGAGAAGGCGATGGACGCCCTCAAGCCGGGCGAGATCTCGGGCGTGGTGCAGTCGCCGTTCGGCTTCCACCTGATCCAGGTGGTCGAGCGCAAGAGCGAGGACACCTCCAAGGAGAAGGAACGCGCGGTGGCGCGCCAGGTCATCCACGAGCGCAAGCTGATGGAAGCGGCCGAGGACTGGTCGCGCGAAGTGCGTGACCGTGCCTATGTCGAGTTCCGCGACGATAACAAGTAAGCCCATGAGCCCAGCGCCTGCCGCGCGCCGCCCGGCGCTGGCGATCACCACCGGCGAGCCGGCCGGCATCGGCCCCGAGATCGCGATCCGGGCCGCCTGGGCGCTGCGCGGCGACGCCAATTGCATCCTGGTCGGCGACGCTGCCTTCCTGGCGATGACGGCGGGCGCCATCGACCCGGCGATCCGGCTGTCGGCCGTGTCGCTGCAGGCCCTGCGCTACAGCGGCCTGCCGCATTTCGGGCCGGACCGCATCGCGGTGGTCGACGTGCCGCTGGCGGCCCACGTGGTGCCGGGCACGCTCGATCCGGCCAACGGCCGCGCGGTGCTGGACATCCTCGACGCCGCCATCGAAGGCGTGCGCGCCGGGTGGTTCGAGGCGATCGTCACCGCGCCGCTGCAAAAGAGCACCATCAACGACGCCGGGGTGCCGTTCTCCGGCCACACCGAATACCTGGCCGAAAAGACCGGCACGCCGCAGGTCGTGATGATGCTGGCCGGTTCGCCCGGCAACGGCCAACCCTGCCTGCGCGTGGCGCTGGCCACCACCCACCTGCCGCTGAAGGACGTTCCAGGCGCGATCACGCGGGACGGCCTGGCAAAAGTGCTGGACATCATCGACCACGACCTCAGGACCAGGTTCGGCATCGCCGCGCCGCGCATCCTTGTCACCGGGCTCAATCCGCACGCGGGCGAGAACGGCTACCTCGGGCGCGAGGAGATCGACGTCATCGAGCCGGCCCTGCTGGCGGCGCGCGCGCGCGGCATCGATGCGCAAGGCCCGTATCCGGCCGACACCCTGTTCCAGCCGAAGTACCTGAAGGACGCCGACTGCGTGCTGGCGATGTACCACGACCAGGGCCTGCCGGTGCTCAAGCACGCGACCTTCGGACGCGGCGTCAACATCACGCTCGGCCTGCCGCTGGTGCGCACTTCGGTCGACCACGGCACCGCGCTCGATCTCGCGGCGCGCGGCCTCGGCCTGGCCGACTGCGGCAGCATGGAAGAGGCGATCCGCGCCGCCCTGCAGATGGCCGTGGCCAGCCGCACCCACTAAAAACAGAAAGCAGCAATGAAACACGTCGCCCGCAAGCGCTTCGGCCAGAACTTCCTGACCGATGACCATGTACTGAACAACATCATCGACGCCATCGGCCCGCGCAAAGGCGATGTGATGGTCGAGATCGGGCCGGGCCTGGCGGCGATGACGGCGCTGCTGCTCAAAGTGCTCGACCACATGCACGTGGTGGAGCTGGACCGCGACCTGGTGGCGCGCCTGGAGAAGTCGTATCCGCGCGAGCGCCTGACGGTGCATTCGGGCGACGCGCTCAAGTTCGATTTCGCCTCGATCCCGGTGCCGGCGGGGCGCAAGCTGCGCGTGGTCGGCAACCTGCCGTACAACATTTCCAGCCCCTTGCTGTTCCACCTGGCCGAATTCGCGCCGGTGGTCGAAGACCAGCACTTCATGCTGCAGAAAGAAGTGGTGGAGCGCATGGTGGCCGAGCCGGGCACCAAGGCCTACAGCCGGCTGTCGGTCATGCTGCAGTGGAAGTACGACATGGAGCTGTTGTTCGTGGTGCCGCCGACCGCCTTCGATCCGCCGCCGCAGGTCGATTCCGCGATCGTGCGCATGATCCCGCGCGCCCAGCCGCTGGCGGTCGATGGCGCGCGGCTGGAAGCGGTGGTGCAGAAAGCCTTCTCGCAGCGCCGCAAGGTGATCCGCAACTGCGTGGCGGGCATGTTCACCGAGGCGCAGCTGGTCGAAGCCGGCATCGACCCGGGCGCGCGGCCGGAGACCGTCAGCCTCGAACAATACGTCGCGCTGGCGAACTTGAAATCGTAGGGAGAACGTGGTTCCCGCCACGGCGGCCGGCGAGGTCGGGAACGACGTTCCTGGCGAATGGTGACGGTAGCTTGACATCAGCCACTCAAGCCCGCCCTTCCCAGAACGCCTTCGCCTTCGCGAACGCCGCCGCCCCCACCTTCCGCCCCAGCGCCTGCCCCGCCACATTCGCATTGTCGAAGTGAATCCCGCCATAGATGCGCGACAGCCCCGCTTCCGCCGCCGCATCGCTGAACGTGGCCCAGCTGAGCGTCACATCCTGCGCAGGCGCCCCCGGTTCGACCACCATCGAACCGGCTGCCTTGGTGTAGTTGCCCCCGAACGCATCGCTGCCCGTGAAGCGGAGCAGCACCTCGGCCGCCGCCGCGCTGAAGGTGCTGTGGCCCGACACGTGTTCCGGAAACGGCGGCGTCGGCGCCGTGACGAGCTGGTAGGGCACCCAGGCCTCGCCGGCGATGGTGTGCAGCCCGCCGGCCGGCCCCTGCGGCCCGTAACCGGTGAGGCTCTTCCCACGGAACAGGTAGCGGATCGCCGTGATCGGCCGCTCCGAGTCGTAGGCGCGCTTGGCGTCCCAGCAGGCGATGGCGGCATCCGCCAGCGCGTTCGACAGCGCGAAGAACAGCTTCACGTCCTCGTCGTCGCCGTGCTTGTCGCGCTCCGACACATACAGCGCGATCAGGTTCCAGTGGCCCGGCGGCAGCTCCGAGCTCGGCCCGTCGGCCCAGTATTCGGCGATCACCTTCTGCGCGTCGGTGAGGGCGGCCAGCACCTCCACCAGCCGGGCCGCCTGCGCTTCGTATTCCGCGCTGCCGAAGGCCGCCGGCGGCCCGGGCCGGAACTGGCTGCCGGCGTCCATGCCGAAGGGCTTGACCCGCCCCCAGGCCGCGCCCACATAGGGTTGGGTGACGGTGGCGCCGCTGGCGTCGGCATAGCGCAGCGGCTGCCAGTGGCCGGGCGCGGGAATGCCGTCGGCCGGCGTCGGCGTGGCGGTCGCCAGCGGCGGGTTTTGCGCCTTGTAGCCGGTGTAGTCGGCATACGCCACGCCGCTCGGCGCCAGGTCGCCCAGCTGGTTGGCGCCGTCGGCATGGCAGAACGCCAGCTCGGCATTGGTCAGCGCGACGGCGGCCCCGGCCGCCGTGTCCGGGCTGGCGCCGGGCGCCGCCGGCTGCAGGCCGAGGTTGGCCAGGTAGGCGTCGAACGCCGCCTTTTGCGAGGGGAACTGGTCGACCAGCGCGGTGTAGGCCGCCTGGCACAGGGCCGCGGTCTTGCTGGCGGCGGTGCGCTCGCTCGCGGCCAGCCGGATGGCCTGGCCGTGGGTGGCGCGGGCCGTGTCGTCGAACGCGGTCCAGGCGTTGTACATGCAGGTGTGCAGCACCGCGAGCGAGCGCGCCACCATCGGCGGGCCGGGCTTGACCGTGCGTATCGCCTGCAGGGCGGTGCGGGTCCACCCGGCCACCGCCTTGATTTCGGGCGCCGCGACCGGCGGCGGATCGTCGTCCCTGCTGCCGCCGCACGCGCCGAGCGCGCCGCCGATTGCTGCTCCAGTACCGTACTTGAGGAAAGTGCGCCGCTTCATGTCAGCCTCCGTGGGTCGGGTGGTCAAGCCAGTATCCCGAAGGCCTGCAGGCGCGCGCCTTGAGCATTGTCAGGGAAGCGCGCGGCGCGCCCGATCTCGTCGAATGGCGAAAAAAAAGCCCACCAGACGGTGGGCTTGAAGTCCAATTCTTTTTGAGGAGAGTTGGAGGAGACAGGTGCAGTATGCTGCGTGACAGCATCGGCGTCCAATTTCGATTCCGAATGCGCTTTATCACGAGCGCGAATTCAGACGCGACAGGCGAAAAAA
>NZ_JANUGU010000012.1 GCF_024753145.1 Massilia terrae
TGGAAATCATATCGTCTCACGACGTATAGGGAACGACGTGCTATCGCTATTCCTTAAACCGCCTGCTCACGCAGCGCGCGCTGCTTGCGCGAGCGGCTCACGAAGAACCAGATGATCGCGAGCGGCACCAGCAGCGGCAGCAGCAGCGGCGAGATGGCGGCGGCCAGCGCGAACGCGCCCAGGGCCAGGCCGCCGAGCAGCAGGACGCCGACGCCGGCGAACACCACCGCCAGCACAAGGCCCACCACCACCATCACGAAGCCGGCGAACAGCAGGCCGCCGCCCGCGAACAGGGCGCCGAGCAGGGCGCCGGCCGGACCGTCGATGCGGTCGCCGTCGAGGTCGATCACGGTGCCGCTCCAGTACATGAACACGGCGGAGACCAGCAGCACGGCCAGCAGCAGGATGACCCAGGGGGCGGATTTTTTCATGGCTTTCCTCGTTGTGTAAGTTGTTTGGTACGGTGCCACTGTATTCCCGCGCCCCGTCGCGGGCGAGCGGGATGCGACAGGATGCGTTTTTTGCGGGCCTGACGGCGATCCGCGCCGACGAACGTCTGTATTGGACCCGGACCGGGCCTTGAATTGCGCGGCTGGCTGTCTATACTGACAGTCCGCCTTTTGTTGGGGGAAACCATGCCAACAAGCACGCTACAGCTGCGCACGCATCCGCCTGCGCCGGCGTGTGCGTCCTGCGGCCCCAAAGGCCCGCCGTCCGCGCCACCGACCATCCCGCCCATCATCATCAACCCGTTCACGCGCGGCGAAGCGCCACGGCCCGTGGTCGATCCACCGGGACGCCCGCTGCGCCCGCCCCCAGTTCCGCCCCGCCGGCCCGGCGTCTTCGCCTGACGCCACAGTTTTCCATTTGGGCGCACGCAGCCGCGCCCTTAGCTGCTAATATTTCTCTGGCGCACTTTTTAGTTCAAGGGAAATAATGGAAAACCGTCTTCGCCGCCTCGAAGAGGTCCAGTCGATGCTGCTCGAAATCGGGCAGATGACGACCAGCTGCAACGACATCACGGAATTCATCCGTCTCGTGCACCGCGAACTGGGGCGGATCATGTACGCGGCCAACTTCTACGTGGCGCTGTGGGACCGCGAGGACCGCACGGTGCGCTTCGTGTATTTCGTCGACGAGCAGGACGCCTCGCCGGATCCGGAACTGCGCATGAAGCTGGCCTCGCCCGAGGACAGGCCGACCGCCTGGGTGATCCTGAACCGGCGCACGCTGGTGATCACGCGCGACCAGTTCGACGCGCTGGCCAAGGAGGGCAAGCGCTGGGGCGAGGGCTCGGCGGCCGAGCACTGGATCGGCTGCCCGCTGCTCGACCAGCAGCACGAGGCGCTGGGCGCGATCGTCATCCAGAGCTATTCGCCCGACCATACCTACAGCGACGAGGACCAGGCCCTGTTCGAGGCGATCGCCAATCACGTCTCGTTCGCGCTGCAGGGCCTGCAGAGCATGGACCGGCTGGAACGTGCCGTGCACGAGCGCACCGAGCGGCTCGAGCGGCAGAACGCGGCGCTGAACACGGCGCTGCACCAGCTGCAGGAAGCGCAGTCGGAACTGGTGCGGCAGGAGAAGCTGGCCTCGCTGGGACGGCTGGTGGCGGGCGTGGCGCACGAGATCAACACGCCGCTGGGCATCTGCGTGACCGCGACCAGCCACCTGGTGCAGGAGCTGAAGCTGGCGCGCCAGGAGATGGACGCGGGCGAGATGACCGAGGACAGCCTGGCCGGATTCTTCGACGTGGTCGACCAGTCGCTGCGCATCATGACCACCAACACCCAGCGCGCGGCGGCGCTGGTGCGCAGCTTCAAGCAGGTGGCGGTGGACCAGTCCTCGGACGGCCTGCGCGCCTTCAATCTGAACACCTACCTGAACGAGGTGCTGCTGTCGCTGCAGCCGAAGTTGAAAGGGCAGCAGGTGAAGGTGGACCTGCAATGTCCGACGGACCTGGTGCTGGACAGCTTCCCGGGCGCGGTGTCGCAGGTCGTGACCAATATGGTGGTGAACTCGCTGGTGCACGGCTATGAGCGCGACCAGAAAGGCACGATCACGATCCAGGTGGTGCCGGACGGGGAGATGGTGGTGTTCGACTACGCGGATGACGGGGCGGGGATGGATGAGGACACGCTGTCCAAGCTGTTCGATCCCTTCTTCACCACCAAACGGGGGAGCGGCGGCAGCGGGCTGGGGGCGCACATCCTGTACAACCTCGCGACCGGGCCGCTGGGCGGGACGGTGCATGTGGAGAGCGAGCTGGGGAAGGGCTTGCGGTATCAGCTTCGATTCCCGCGCAGCCGGCGCGAGGAGAGGGGGGAAGCCTGACAGCCTGCTCGCAAACGTCGTCCCGGCGCAGGCCGGGACCCATGGACCGCCTGCGCCGTCGAATCCTGAACCGCCGCAGGCCCGCTAACTCAGCATGGGTCCCGGCCTTCGCCGGGACGACGGCTTTCTTGCTGATGGCTGGGGCTTCAGCTTGCGACGCCCAGCGCCTTCAGTATCGGCAGATCACGCTCGCTGAACGTCTCGGCCAGCTCGCCCAGCTGGGCGATGTTTTCTTCGGCCGATTCAAGCGGCCGGCCGTCCTTGCTGAGCCTCTGCCCCTGCGCCGCCAGCACCGTCCACACGAAGCGCGCCCATTCCTGCGGGCTGTTCTGCCCCTGCTGCCGCGCCAGCAGGAACAGCTGCTCGAAGCGGCCGACCGGGATGCCGCCGCCGGTCACCGGGCTGGCCAGCGATCCCACCACGTTCGCGCCGCGCGCCTTGGCGATCAAAGCCTCGTTGAGCTTCTCGCAGCGCGGTTTCGCCGCCGCCGTCACCTGCTCGTCCTGCACCGTGACGAGGTCGCGTTTGCCCGCCAGGACCATCAGGGCCTGCACCAGCAGCGGAAACACCACCCCCGCATCCCTGACAGCCGCCTCGATCTGGCCGATGGAGCGCGGCTGGTGGCCGGCCAGGAAGTCGAGGATCGGCTGGTAGACCTGCGGCGCCAGCCCGGCCGCCTTGACGCTGCCGGTGGCCTGCAGGACGACCCGGTCGCGCGGCGTCACCAGCATCACCCTGTGCCGGCGTAGCGCCTCGGCCTGGTCGAACGCGGACAGGGTGCGCTTGCCCTTGACCCAGTAGTCGCGGCGGAAGGTCTGGCCGGTCATGAAGTCGCGCGTCGTCTCGCGCAGGGCCGTACTCGGGATCTCGTTCAGGAATTGCTGCTGCGCCGGCGTCAGGTCGATCGACTCGACGTGGTCGAGGTACTTGGCCGGGCAGGCATATTCCAGCTTGGCCGGCGCCAGCCATTTGGCCATGCGCGAGAACGACATCGGGTGCCAGTCGCGGTTGAAGTATTCGTGCGCCAGGTAGCTGCGCTCGTGGCTCTTCATATTGGCCAGGTTCTTCGCCACCTGCGGCATCTGGCGCGCATAGACCGGATCGGTCGCCATCAGGCGGTCGGCGAAGTCGAGCGCGTTGTCGATGCGCGCCGCGACGCCATGGCCGGGCGCGTCCATCACTTCGCTGTACTCGGACAGCAGGTCGCGCATCGGCACCATGGCGGCCCATCCGGGCTGGGTGTTGTAGCTGACGTAGAGGACGCCGCCGACCTTCAGCTTGCGGCGCACGAAATCGACGATGATGGTGCGGTTGGCGTCGGAGATCCAGCTCCAGATGCCGTGCATCGAGATGTAATCGAAGTCGGGCAGGTCGGGGCGCTTGCAGAATTCCTCGAAGGCTTCGTCGGACAGATCTGCTCCGGCGCCCGAAGCGGCGGCCAGCTCCTGCGCGAACGCGGCCTGTGACGGGTTGAAGTCATTGCCGTACCAGCGCGTGGTCGAAGCCGCCGCGTGCATATTGATGCTCACGCCCTGGCCGAAGCCCAGCTCGCAGGCGGTGCCGTTCTGCGGCAGCGCCAGTCCGGCGTTGAGGAAGGCCAGCTGGACGAACAGCGGGTTCAGTTCCGAGTAGTAGCCGTAGATGTAGGGGATGTCGGCCATGTAGCCAGCGGTCCAGTCGGTCATCGGGCATCCAGTCTGAAAATGGGATGCGCTATGTTACATGGACGGGCTGGGGATATTGAAAAAAAATGGGGTCAGGTCGTCCAAAGAATCAAGATTGCGAAACAGGACTTAGCGGGCGGGAATTTTGATTCTTTGGACGACCTGACCCCAATGTCTCAGTCCGGCCAGCTCTGGTTGATCGCCACCGCCTTGTCCATGTTCTTGATCAGCAGGTCGACGTAGTGCGGGTCGAGCTGGTGGCCGGCTTGTTCGCGCATGTATTCGGTGACCTGCTCGATCGGCCAGGCGGCCTTGTAGCAGCGCTTGTGCGACAGTGCGTCGAACACGTCGGCCACCGCCACCATGCGCGCGTACGGGTGGATCTGCTCGCCCTTCAGCCCCTGCGGGTAACCAGTACCGTCGTAGCGTTCGTGGTGCTGGTGCGCGATCACCGCGGCAGCCTTCAGGATCGGCCGCTGCGAGCCTGCCAGCAGCGAGCGCCCGACCTCCGGGTGCTGCTTCATGATCTCCCACTCTTCCGGTGTCAGCTTGCCCGGCTTGAGCAGCACCGCATCCGGCGTCGAGATCTTGCCGATGTCGTGCATCGGCGCCGCATGCATCACCACGCTGATCTCGTCGTCCGACATCCCGGCCGCTTCGCCCATCACCTGGCATACCTGCGCCATGCGGCGCACGTGGTTGCCCGCTTCGTGCGAGCGCGATTCGACCACGTCGCCCAGCCGCAGGATCATCTCGGCCTGGGTGTCGGTGATCTCCTTGTTGAGCAGGATGTTGTCGAAGGCGATCGCCACGCCCGAGCAGAACACTTCGAGCAGCTGGGCGTCGATCTCGGAGATCTCCTCGACGCCGCGCAGCACCAGCAGCGAGGCCTTGCCGCTGCTGTTGGGGAAGTAGCCGACGTAGGTGTCGCCGAACAGCTTGGAGATGCGGTTGGCGCGCGCTTCGTCCAGCTGCGCCAGCAGTTCCGGGCAGATGATGTCGCCGCCGATGTCGCCGATCCGGGCCAGCACTTCGTACTGGCTTTCGCCCGTGATCAGGCTGGCGCCGGCGACGCGCAGCAGCATGCTCTTTTCGAGCCGCAGCAGCGCCACCACCTGCTGCAGCAGGCCGCTGGCGAAGTCCTTCAGGTTGCGCTGCCTGAAGATGTGGCCCGACGCTTCGATCACCCGCTCCAGCCCTTCGCGGTAGCTGTGCTGGATGCGGCGCGCTTCCTCGACCTTCATGATGTCGCGGTAGGCGCGCAGCGCGGCGAAGGTGGTGGTGAACAGCTTGGTGCGGTCGAGCTCCGTCTTTTCCTTGTAGTCGTTGATGTCGTAATCGACGATGACCTTTTCTTCCGGCGCCTGGCCAGGCTGGCCGGTGCGCAGCACGATGCGGGTGAACTGGTTATCGAGGTCCTGGCGCATCCAGCGCGCCACTTCGAGGCCACTGTCCTCGCGCTCCATCACCACGTCCAGGAAGACCAGCGCGATGTCCTTTTCGCGCGCCAGCACCAGCTTCGCTTCCTCGCCGCTGTAGGCGTGCACGAAGGAGAGGGCGCGGCCGTCCAGCCGGAAGCGCGACAGCGTCAGCTTGGTGATGTCGTGGATGTCCGGCTCGTCATCGACAAGCAAAACTTTCCAGGGCGCCAGCTTCGGCGAGGCAGAAGACAGAAAGGGCATAACGCGTTCCGATTAGCGATGGTGGCAAATATTGGGACATGCGTAGCTGCAAGCGACTTCATGGCTTGTCACTTGATTGTAGTATGAGCAGGAAATATTAACAACGGGAAAGATTGTTGCTTTTTTGCAGTTTGTAACCGCGTGGTACGTGACAAGTTGACTTGCAGTTATCGGATCGTTTTTTCATTCATAGTGCTTTTGGCAACGTTCGCAGAAAAAGCTGCGCCGCTGGTGGCGGCCGAGCTTGGCTTTGCGGATTTCCGGCACGGTTGACCTCCCTTGAACCATTCTGGGCGGGGAGGGTATACACGACCTGAACGGGGACTAACATAGCGATACAAAGCAATGACAAAGGGCAGGGGCGTGAGCCGTGAAAGCGGCGTATATTGAAGAATGCAAGAAACCAACTGAAAGGACCGAACATGAAGACCCCGATTCGACAGATGGCCTTCGCAGGCCTGTGCCTGTTGAGTGCCACCAGCGCCTTCGCGGCGGAGGTGACGGTGCATTATGTTCAGCCGGATAAATTCGCCGACATGCCTTTCGAGCCCTGGGAGCGCGAGGATGTGATGAAGCAGCTGACCGAACATTTCGCCAAGCTCGGCCAGAGGTTGCCTTCCGACCAGACCCTCACCATCGACGTGCTCGATATCGACCTGGCGGGACGCGTCATCCCCAACACCCGCAGCGGGCGCGACCTGCGCATCATGAAAGGCGAGGCGGACTGGCCGCACATGCGCCTGCGGTATTCGCTGCAGCAGGGCGGCAATGTGGTTGCGAGCGGCGATGCCGATATCTCGGACATGGCCTACATGATGCACCTGAACCGCTACTCGGATGGCGATCCGCTGCGCTTTGAAAAGCAGATGCTCGACGAGTGGTTCGAGAAGACTTTCCTAGGCAAGCGGCGCTAATGTTCGCCCGTCGTTCCCTTGCACGAAAAAAAGCCCGGCATTCGCATGCCGGGCTGTGAAGGCGGGGACCAAGCCCGCTCGCTCCCTTAGGGGGTAACACGCAGGCGCCGCGCGGGATTCAGTTGGACTTCGGCGCGACCTTCGCCGCCACTTGCGGCGTGTTCGGTTCCTTGATCGTATAGTCGGACGGCACCGTGAACAGGGCGGCGGCCGGCTCTTCGCGTTTCAGGTTCTCCAGTCGATAGATATTGTCGCCGGTGCGCGGATCGCTGTGCTTGGAGTACAGCGTGATCTGCAGCTCGGGCGACCACCAGCTCTCGTCCGACACCGTGATCGGGTTGCGGTTGCCGATCTCGCCGGCCGGGATCTCGTAGCTGCGCAGCTTGCCCTGGGCCTTGACGCCGCCCATGTCGCGGGTGCCCAGGTCCTTGCTGGTGCTCTTGCCGGACCACTTGAAGTCACCGGCGACGTTGGCCAGCATCGGCTCCAGGCTGGACAGCGCGCGGATCCGGTCGTCGGTCATTTCCCTGGTGACGATGCGCACGTTTTCCTGCACGCGCTGCATCGCTTCGCCATTGTCGCGCTCGACGCGCTTGACGATGATTTCACGGCCGTCGCCGTCCTTGCGCATCTGCTCGGCTTGGGCACGGGCGGCCTCGGCGGCAGCGCGGCCGGCCCGCGCGGCGGCCCGTCCGGCTTCCGCGGCGGCCCGGCCGGCTTCGGCCCCGGCACGCGCGGCCTCGGCCGCAATGCGCGCCGGGTCGACACTCTTCAGCTTGAGCGCGGTCTTGTCTTGCGGGCGCAGCGACCAGGCCACGTTGGCCACCGGGTCGGTGATCATGATGCTGCTCACCTCGCCCTTGCGGTCGCGGCGCTCGACGCGCAGGCGGCCTTCGCTGTCGCGGTAGCTCATCGTGGTGGTGGTGTTGACGATCTGGTTGCCGTCGGGCAGAACCTGCTGGCGCTCGACCACTTCCTGCGCGCTGTACGGCGCGTTCTTGACCGCGCGGCCATGGATGCGCAGCATGCTGGTGGTGTTGACGGTCATCTTGCCGTCGGCCGTACGCAGCTGGGCCGGACCTTGCACGATCACCTCGCGTTGCGGCTTGGCCTGGTCGTCTTCGGCTGCGAGGGCCGGGCCCAGGGTGCACGCCAGCAAGGCGGCAAGCATCAGTTTGTTGGTGTTCATAGTGTCCTCGTGTTGCGGTTAATCGACTGAAGTCAGGCGGACGGCCAGCGGCGCGCCGTCGGAGCCGACCAGCATTTCGGCCTTGATCTGGTCGCCGGCGTTTTCCGGCGTGATGCTGACGCCCACGCCCATTCCGGCCAGCATGGTGCGCGGCACCTCGGCTTCGATCATGCGCGGCGCCGGTTCCGCTTCGATCCGTTCCGCCGTGTCGAGCGCGATGAAGACGCCGCCGCCATCGCGGCTGACCAGCGGCGCCGAAACGCTGCCACTGTGCAGCTGCGGGCCGTGTCCGGACAGCCCGAACACCAGCACCACCAGGGCGACGCTGGCGAAACTGCCGGCCAGGCTCCATTGCGGCGTGGCGAACCGCTCCCACCAGCGCGGCTTGCGCGGGAACTGCGCGGCGAAGGCTTGCAACAGGTCCTTTTCCACGTAGCGCGGCGTGTTCAGTTGCGCCATCTCCTGGCGCAGGCTGGCCAGCGGACCGGCCAGGATCGAATCGTTGGTTTGCTCATCCATTTGTTTCTCCTTCACGCGGCGCTCGCCGCCGGACGCCAGGCCGCCAGCCGCTTGGCCAGCGCGGCCCGTCCCCGCGACAGGCGCGAGCGCACGGTGCCGATGTCCACCTGGCAGACCGAAGCGATCTCCTGGTAGGACAGGTCTTGAATCTCGTACAAGATCACCACGTCGCGGTAATGCGGCGCCAGTTGCGACAGCGCGCGCCGCACCTCCTCGGCCGCTTCGTTGTCCAGCAGGCGGGCCAGCGGTTCCGGCTCGTCGCTGGCCAGCTCGGGGCCGCCCTCGTCCTCGTCGTCGCCGCCGTCCGCCAGCCGGCGCTCCCGGGCCGGCGCATGGCGCAGGGCCAGCATGCGCGCTACGCCGAACAGGAAGTGCTGCAGCTGGCCACGCAGCGGGTCGAACTGCAGCTTGCCGGTCAGCAGGCCCATGAAGGCTTCCTGCACGATGTCGGCGGCCGTGTCCGATGAGCCGCAGCGCAGCAGGGCGTAGCGGTACAGCGGGCCCTGGTGGCGCCGGTACAGGGCGTTGAACGCGGCGGCCAGGCCGGTTTTTGCCTGGCGCAGCAGTTCGCTGTCTGATGGGTCGGTGGCGGTCATGGTGGTGGTCTTTTCAAGTATTCCACCGGGGGAGGGGGAAAGTTCCCGGAATCTTGATGATGAAATCTTATTTCATATTTTAGTTATTTATGAAATAAAATTTTATCGACGGAGCGAGGGCTCCCATGGGGCCTCGCCTTCGCAAGGACGACGTTGCTGAGCGCTGGTGGGGGCCGGTCAGACCCAGTTGACGCGGTCGAACTTGGTGCGGAAGTCGTCGGGCATGGCGACGACTTCGCTGGTCTTGTAGTTGAAGAAGACGAAACCGGACTTGGCCATCGCGATGAGGGTGCGGTCCTGCGGGCGGGTGACGCGAAAGATGATGTCGCCGCCGTATTTGTTGAAGTCCATGACGCCGACTTCGAACAGCAGCTGGTCGCGCGCGTGCGCCTCGGCCCGGTAGGTGGTGGCGAGGTCGGTGACGATGATGCCGTTGCCGTCGCGCTCGGTCTCGGAAACGCCGAACTCGAACAGGAAGCGCGCCCGCGCCTCGGAGATCATGGAGATCATCGAGTCATTGCCGAGGTGGTTGCCGGCATTGACGTCGGTGACGCGGACCGTCAGCGGCGTCGAGTAGTACCACTGGTCTTCGGGGAAGTGCAGTTGTAAGCGTGCCATGGCAGGCATTCTAACCCGGCCGCCGGACCGGGACGCCGGAACCCGGCCGGCGTCCGATTGAGGCGGCTCAGCGCGTCAGGCGGTAGATCAGGATAGCCGTGCGGATCGCGGCGCGCTGCACCGAGGCCAGCTCCAGCCGCTCGCTGGGCGAATGCGCGCCGGAGCCGCTCGCGCCCAGGCCGTCCAGGCTGTCGATGTAGGGCGCGATGAACTGGATGTCACCGGCGCCGCGGGCCTCGGCCGGCACCGCGCCGACTTCGCCCAGGCCGGCGTCAACGCTGGCTTGCGAGTAGGCGGCCAGCACGTTCAGGTTGCCCGGCGTGACCGCCATCGGCGGATAGGAGTCGCGGAAATTGATGGTCGCGCTGGCGCCGGGCAGGCTGTGCGCGACGATCTCGCGCATCTTGGCCTGGGCCCGGTCGCGCTGGGCGTAGTCGAGGTAGCGCAGGTCGCCTTTGACCGTGACGGTGTTGGCGATCACGTTGGTCTTGCCGGCGGCGGTGCCTTTCGAATTGGCGTCGTCGAAGGCGACTTCGGTCCCGCCCAGGATCACCCCCGGGTTGAAGGTCAGCCCTTGTTCCGGCACCTGCTGGCGGAAGGCGTCGAGGATGCGCGCCGCTTCGTACACGGCGCCGTAGCCCGCGCCCGGTCCGAACACGCCGGACGAGTGGCCTTGCTTGCCCTTGACTTCCAGCTCGAAGAAGGCGGTGGCGCGGCGGGCCACGGTGGCGCGCGGCTGGCCGTTGCGGTCGCCGACCATGCCTTCGAAACTGAGCGCGATATCGCTGCGCTTGGCCAGCTCGACCATCGGTCCGCGCGAGACCGCCTTGGGATTGCCGGCTTCCTCCTCGTCGCCGGTGAACATCACGGAGATCGTGGTGTTGTCGAGCGCGCCGACCTGCTTGAGCGCGCGCAGCGCTGCGATGATGGCGACGTCGCCGGCCTTCATGTCCGACACGCCCTGGCCGCGCACGCCGTCGCCGTCCAGTTGCCACAGCGGCGCCGTGCTGTCCGGCTCGAACACCGTGTCCATGTGGCCGAGCAGCAGGATGCGCTTGCCTTGGGTGCCGGTGCGGGTCGCGACCAGATGGCCGGCGCGGCCCATTTCCGGCGGCATGTCGACCCAGGTGGTCTTGAAGCCGAGCTCGTCGAACTGCTGGCGGAACAAGGCCCCGACGTCGCGCACGCCTTTCAGGTTGAGCGTTCCGCTGTTGATCCTGGCGGCGCGTTCGAGCAGGGCGATGGCTTCGCCGTCGTGGGCTTTGACCGCGGCGACGATCTGTTGTTCCACAGGCGACAGCTCGCCCGCTTGCGATGTTGCGCAAATCGCGGCGGCGGCGAGTGCGAGGCCAAGTGTGAAGCGCATGTGACATCCCCCTGTTGAGCAAGGAGTCAAATGTACTACCTCGTGGCAACTTAGCAAAGAGGGGAATTGGCGGTACTTACAATGGATTCACGGACGCGGCGGCAATTCGGGCGGCCGGCGGCGCGTCTTCCTGACCATGCCTTGCGGGTCGATCAGCACCACGAATTCGCTGTAGCGGCCGCCATCGGCGGGCACCTGGTACATCCATGCCTGGTAGCCGCTGTCGAAGCTCACGGCGGCATCTGTCTTGCCGAGCGTGGCCAGCAGCTGGGCCTTGGTGGACTGGCCGGGCACGACCTGTGCGCTGCGGTCGGGCGCCACCACGGTGCCTTCCAGCGCGGTCCGGGTGGCGCAGCCGGCCAGCATGGCCAGCGCGAGGAACAGGGCGGCTTTCATGGCGTATCGCTCATGTAGTCGAACTCGACCAGGGTATCGTCGGGCCAGCCCGGGTCCCAAATCGGCACGTAATAAGTGCGGTCCAGCAGCACCTGGCAATCGCAGTAGCGCAGCCTGCTGCCGGTCTGCTCGCCGCCCGCGTACAGCATCTTGAACGGCATCACTTCGGTGCGCTCGCCGGCGTGCAGCGTGACCGAGAACACGGGGCGCTCGGCAAAGAACAGGTAGTGGCCGTCGGCGTTGTTGCAGACCTGGTCGGTGCTGGTGAGGGCGTCCGACAGCCAGCCGAACATTGGCGAGCTGTTCGAAATGAGGCCGGCGTCCATCCCGACCCGGCATTCGAGGCGCAGGTCGCCCAGGCGGCGCATGCCGGCCGGAACGCCGGGCGACAGCACTTGTGCGCGCCAGGTCATGCTGGTGGTCTTGCGATTGGCGATCACGGCCGCGTCCTCGCGCAGCGCCTGCTCGTTATTCGGGAGCACGAAAGTATTGTCCGGCGCGACCGGCACCGGGACCGTGATGTGGTCGCCCACCACGCGCATGGTGATGCCGCGCATGTCCACCGTCGGCAGGCGCGGCAGGAGCTGGAAACGCAGCGTGGCCCGGGGCGCCAGCGCATGGTCGCGCTCGAAGCGTTGCATGCCCGCGATCATCTTCCGATACGACTTGTCGACCGGGTCGCGGGTGCTGCGCACGGTCACGGTCTGGGGCGCCGCCGCCGGAGTGGCGTCCTGGCCGAAGGCTGGCGCGGCCAGCAGCAGGAGGAGCAGGCATGCGGGCAGCCTGTTCATGATTTACCAGTAGCGCACGCGCCCGGTATCGACGTGGACGAAATTGGAGTCCGGGTAGTAGCCGACGCCGCCGGCGCGCATCGCCATCGCGGTCTTGTGCAGGCTGGCCAGGTTCTGGCCCGGCATGCGGATGTCGATCGCCTTGCCTTCCATGTGCAGGCTGTGTTTCGCCACGCCTTCGGTATTGGCGTGCAACATCGCATTCGTTTCTGACGAGCGATAGCCGGAAATCACGTGCAGCACGTTCTGCGACCCGAACTGGGCGCTGATCTTGTTCAGCAGGAACAGCAGTTGCGGATCGATGGCTTCGACCTTGTTGTTGCGATAGTCACGCAGCAATTTGTTGATGTCCTGCAGCGCATCCGGCACGAACAAGCCTTCGGCCCAGAAAGTGGTCTTGAGGCTTTCGCCGGTGTGGATGTTGTAGAGGCGCAGCGAGCGCTCGGTGGGGGAGGCGGTGGCCGCTGCCGCCGCCGCGACGTCGGCCGAGCGCGCCAGTGCGGGCAGGCCGAGGGTGGAAGCAAGGACGGCGGAAGTTTTCAAGAAAGAACGTCGTTGATTCATAGTAATTCCTTGGATGAATTCGACTGCCTCCATCATACCTTCGCGAAGCAAATTCTGCAGGCAGTGTTTTGGTTTTCGCCCGTCACTACGGGCGAAACGCCGAGTTCGCTGAACGTTTTTTTGTCGCTTGAAACGGACGAATTTGCTGTATCGGACCTGCGCCCAGCCGCGTTTGCGGCGCATGTCGGGGCTGTTTGATCCAGGTCGAAAAAGCGGGCGCGCCGCTTGCGATGATGAGTCGTCCTTTGCCGGGCCTGCATCGTCGCTGGCCCCGGGCACTGAGCGAGGTGCGCCATGTTTCGCAAGCTATTTTCCAGGGCTGTCGCGGCATCGCAGTGGTGGCGGGCGCGCGCGGTCGCCACCGCGGCGCTGGCGCCGCCGGTGGCGCTGCCCGGCGTCGGCGCGGCGGGCCTGTACCTTGTGGCCGTGCTGGTGCTGCCGGCATTCTGCTTCCTGTACGGGCTGGACGCGTTTCCGCTGCGCGACAACAACGAAGGCCTGTACGCCGAGATCGCGCGCGAAATGCTGGACGGCGGCAGCTATGTGGTGCCGCACCTGAACGGCGTGCCCTACATCGAAAAGCCGCCGCTGCTGTACTGGCTGTGCGCGCTGTCGATGCACCTGCTGGGGCCGACACCGGCGGCGGCGCGGCTGGTATCGGCCGGCGCCATGCTGCTGCTGTCGCTCGGCCTGTTCCAGTTCTGCCGCCTGCACGGCAACTTCCGCGCCGGCGTGTTCGCCGCGGCGGGCATGGCCAGCGCGCTGCCGGTGGCGGTGGTGTCGCACGTGGTCCTGTTCGACCCGCTGCTGACGGCGCTGCTGGGCGGCAGCCTGCTGTGCTACCTGCACAGCTACCTCACGCGCAGCCGCCGCGCCTGGCTCGCCGCGGCGGTGTTCCTCGGCCTGGCGATCATGGAGAAGGGCGGGGTGGCGCTGGTGCTGGCCGGCGGCACGGTCGGCACCTTCCTGCTGCTGATGCGCGACGGCGGCGGCTGGCGCCGACTGTTCGACCGCACTGCCGTGCTGGTGCTGCTGGCGGTCGCCGGAACCTGGCATGTGCTCGCATCCGGCATGCAGCCCGGTTTCGCGCACTTCTATTTCATCAACGAGCACGTGCTGCGCTTCCTCGGCCAGCGCCTGCCGGACGACTACCACCACGGGCCGCTGTGGTTCTACCTGCCGCGCCTGCTGCTGATGCTGGCGCCGTGGACGCCCTTCCTCTTGCTCCTGCTGCCACGCCGTGGCGCGCGGGCGCAGGCGCCGCCCGCCATCGTGCGCTTCTGCCAGGCCGCGGTCGCGTTCCCGCTGCTGTTCTTTTCGCTGTGCGCAGCCAAGGCGGATTACTACCTGATGGTCGCCCTGCCGGGCTTGCTGCTGTGGCTGGGTATCGAGCTGTCGCAGCGGCTGGCCGCGCCGGACCGGCTGCTTGCCTGGTGCTGGGCCGTGTCGCTGGGATTGGCGGCGCTGGCCATGTTCGCCGCGCCGGCGGCGATGGGCGGCGACATCACGCCGCCGCTGCTGCTCGTGCTGCTGGCGGCGGTGGGCGCGCTGGCGCTCGGCGGACACAGCCTGTTCCTGCGGCTGCGCAGCGTGGCCGCGCGCGAGCTCGCGCTGTTGGGTGTGGCCGTGCTCGCGGGCGCGGCGCTGGTGCCGCTGTTCCATGCCGCGGACGCCCGCAGTGCGCGCGACAGCAGCGTGTACGTGGCGCGCATCCTCGGCGCGAACCCGGTGCCGGACGGCGCCGTGTTCATCTACCGCGACTTCGAGGACATGTTCTCGACCTTGCCGTTTTACCTCGGGCGCACGGTGCCCATCATCGACAGCGCCAGCCGTGACCTGCAGTTCGGCTGCCGGCGCGACAGTGGCAGCGCGTGCATCTCGGCGGCGCAGTTCCTGCAGGCGCGTGCGCGCGGGCCGGTGGCGGTGGTGCTGCAGGCCTCACGGGCGCCGGAGTTCCTGGCGATGGCCGGGCCGGGGCGCTGGCGGGCGGAGTGGGTGGGAGGGAAGATGGTGCTGTTTGGCGGGCCGTAGGCCGGATCAGCCTGCGAGGGCAAGCCAAATCAAAAAAAACGAACGTCGTTCCCGCGGAGGCGGGAAGTCCCGCCTTTGCGTTGTGCCCCTGTTTGCGTTCACCGCGCTGCACGCAAAATGGGGTTCCCGCTTCTGCGGGAATGACGTTCTCGTCTCTCCGATAGCCATGTCGAAACGCAGCTTGCTCAGCCTCCTTGCTTCGCCTTCTGCTCCCGCTGCGCCTTGCTGTACGCCCGGAACGCCTCGATCTGCTCCGCGCGGCGCAGGATCTTCGCGTGCGGATCCAGCGTGTAGGTCGCCCCCGGCGGCAACTCGATGCTGCCCTTGCCGCCGTCCATCGCCACCCGCACGATCTGCTCCGCCGTCCCGGCGAGCGCCGCCCCGGTGCGCGGCGCGGCCAGCCCGACCCGCACCTCGACCGGCATCGGGAACGGCTTGCCGTTCGCCGTCTTCCATGCGAGCTCAAGCCGGTCGCCATTGCGCGTGGCCAGCAGTTCCGGCAGCGCGGCCTGGTACAGGTACTGGTCGAAGAACCAGCCGAGGTCTCGGCCGGTGGCCTGCTTCACGTTCGCGATGAACTCGACCGTGCTGCCGTAGCGCGGCGCAAAATTGCCCGGGCGCGGCTGGTCGGTACCGTACACCTCCATGCGGATCGCGCGGAAGAAGGCCTCGTCGCCGATCAGGTTACGCAGCGTGTGCAGCACCAGCGAGCCCTTCATGTAGATATCCTGGCCGGGACCGCCGCGCTTCTCGTCGTACACGTCTTCCTCGGTGCGTTCCTTGCCCGACACGATCGCCGCCTTGTCCTGGATCCGTGTGCGCTGCTGCAGCAGGCTGGCGAAATATTCCATGTCGCCGCGCAGGTACTGCATGTACAGCGGCTGCATATACGTGCCGAAGGCCTCGTGCAGCCACATATCGTCCCAGTTCTGGTTGGTCAGCTGGTTGCCGAACCACTCATGCGCGAACTCGTGCTGCAGCAAATCGTCGTAGCCGTATTCCGTCTTCGCGTACTTGTTGCCGTAGGCATTGATGGTCTGGTGCTCCATGCCCTTGTGCGGCGTCTCCACCACGCCCATCTTCTCGTCGCCGAAGGGATAGGGACCGATCGTGCTCTCGAAGAAGTCGAGGATCAGCGGGAATTCCTTGAACAGTTCCTGCGCCTCCTTCTCGTGCTCGGGCAGGTAGAACATGCTCAACGGGATGCGGTTGCCGAAGCGGCTCGCATACTCGGCCGACAGCTGCTTGTACGGTCCCACGTTCACCGAGATGCCGTAGGTGCTCGGGTTCTTGGCGCGCCAGTGCCAGGTGCGCCAGCCATTGGCCTCGTCCATGCCGAGCGGCACGCCGTTGCCGGCCGCGACCAGCGGCGCCGGCACCGTGAAATGTTCCTCGACCACTTTCGCCTTGCCCATCGGATGATCGATGCACGGCCAGAACAGGTCGCAGCCTTCGCCCTCGACCGCGCTCGCCACCCACGGCTGGCCGTCCGGCGTGGTCGACCACACGAAGCCGCCGTCCCACGGCGCCCGCTTGGCGACATGCGGCTGGCCGTGGTAGACCACCCGCACTTTCACCTGCGCGCCGGCCGCCAGCGGATGCGGCAACTGCACCGCGAGCCGGCCTTCGGGGTTGCTGTATGCACTCGCCGCCAGCCGCTCGCCATCCACCTCGACCGCGTCGATCGGCAAGTTGCGGTCCAGGTCCAGCACCACGCGCTGCACGGCCTCGCGCGCGGTCAGGGTCAGCAGTGCGTCGCCGGCGATGCTGCGGCTGGACGGATCGATCTTCAGCTTCAGGTCGGCTTTCTCGAACACGACCGCCAGCTGCTCGGGCGGCCGCGGCAGGCCCGATTCGACGGTGGTGGCGGTGAGCGGGGCTTGCTGGGTCGCGCAGGCCGACAGCAGCAGGCTGGCGCAGGCAATCAGTGTCTTCTTCATTGTTGTATTGACGAGCTCACGTTCGAGAAAGGTTGTTGAAGGCCGGAAATTTATCACACTGGTAAAGACCAGCGGCAGCGGCGTGCGTGCGACAATCCCGGCCCGATTCGGGAATACTCGCCGCAGGAGGACGATATGGACGACGTGAAGCTGGACCTGGCGCGCACCGCGCTCGTGATGATCGACCTGCAGCATGGCATCGTGCCGCGCCCGTGGGCGCCGTACACGGGCGAACAGGTGGTAGGCAACTGCGTGCTGCTGTCACAGGAGATGCGCAACCGCGGCGCGATGGTGGTCTACGTGCACGTGTTGCTGAACGAATTGTTGGTGCGCCAGGTCGACGTGCCGGCCAGCGCGCCCGGCGTCGCGCCACCGCCGCCGCAAGCGTCGCAGCTGGTGCCGGAAGCCGGTGTCGAAGCCACGGACGTGGTGGTGGTCAAGCGTTCCTGGGGCGCCTTCTACGGCACCGAGCTCGACCAGTTGCTGCGCCGGCGCGGCATCAAGACCATCCTGATGGCCGGCATCGCCACCAATATGGGCGTCGAATCGACCGCCCGCGCGGCCTTCGACCACGGTTACGACCTGGTGTTCGCCGAAGACGCGATGACCAGTTTCAGCGCCGAGGCCCACCGGTTTGCCTGCGAAAACATGTTCCGCCGCATGGGCCGGGTGCGCACCACGACGCACCTGCTGCAGGCGCTGCGCGCGGGCACGGGTGAGGCTTGAGTCCTCGATAACGTCGTTCCCCGCAGGCGGGAACGACGTCTCGTGAGAGCCAGGCGGTAACTCTTACGGCACCAGCGGCGGCCGCTCACCGGCCGCCCGCACCTGCGCCGCGATTTCGTACGAGCGCAGCCGCGCTGGGTGGTCGAAGATCTGCGACGCGATCATCAGCTCGTCCGCGCCGGTGCGCTCGATGAAGGCGGCGATCTGCGCCGATACCGTGTCATACGAACCGATCGCCGAGCATGACAGCACCTGATCGAGCATCGCCCGTTCGGCCGGCCCCAGCGCTTCGAGATAGCCCGCCACCGGCGGCTGCAGCCGCGTCGGACGGCCGCTGCGCAGATTGACGAAGGCCTGCTGCATCGAGGTCGCCAGCAGCCGGGCCTGCTCGTCGGTATCGGCCGCGAACACATTCAAGCCCAGCATGACGTATGGCTTGTCGAGCTGGGCCGACGGCCGGAAGGTGGCGCGGTAGATCTCGATCGCCTGCATCATCATCTGCGGCGCGAAGTGCGAGGCAAAGGCGAACGGCAAGCCCAGCGCTGCGGCAAGTTGCGCGCCGAACAGGCTGGAGCCGAGGATCCACAGCGGCACCTTGAGCCCCGCGCCCGGCACCGCGCGCACCTGGCGCCGCGGCGAGTCGGCGAAATAATCCATCAGTTCCACCACGTCCTGCGGGAACTCGTCCGCATCGGACGACAGATTGCGCCGCAGCGCGCGCGCCGTCACGTGGTCGGAGCCGGGCGCGCGGCCCAGGCCGAGGTCGATGCGGCCGGGGAACAGCGATTCGAGCGTGCCGAACTGCTCCGCGATCACCAGCGGTGAATGGTTCGGCAGCATGATGCCGCCAGCCCCCACCCGGATGCGTTCCGTGCCGCCGGCCACGTGCGCCATCAGCACCGCGGTGGCCGCGCTGGCGATGCCCGGCATGCCATGGTGTTCGGCCAGCCAGAAGCGCTGGTAGCCCAGGCGTTCGCCGTATTGGGCCAGGTTGAGGGAGCGTTGGAAGGATTGCGCCGCATCGCCGCCTTCGGTGATCGGTGCCAGGTCGAGTATCGAGAACGGAATCATGGCGGGCATCATACGCCGTTCCGTTTCCAGGCGTGCGCACCCGTAAAGATTGACCCGTCAGTACGGCCTGCCTATTATTTCCCGACATTAATTCTGCGGACCGACCATGGCTTCCATCCATTTCACCCGCCGCGCCAGCCTGCTGGCCGCGCTCAGCGCCGCCCTCCTGGCCGGCTGCACCCAGATGCCGGCCGCGCAGCAGGCGCCCGTGGTGCCGGCCACCGCCAGCCAGCACGAGCTCGATACCGCGCGCTTCGCCCAGCTCGATGCCGCGATCGACGCCGCCATCGGCGAGCACAAGCTGCCCGGCGCCGTGCTCCACCTGGAGCGCAACGGCGTGGTCTACGAAAAGGGCTATGGCCTGCAAAGCTACGAGCCGGGTGCCGCCGGCGTCACGCCCGACACCGTGTTCGACGCCGCCTCGCTGACCAAGGTGATCGCCACCGCGCCCTCGGTGCTGGTGCTGGCGGAGCAGGGCAAGATCGACCTCGACGCCCGCCTGGTCCAGTATTTTCCCGAATGCGCCAGCGGCGGCAAGCAGGCGATCACCATCCGCCACTTGCTGACCCACACCTCCGGCCTGCCTTCGGGCCTGCCGCCGACGCCGGCCTGGCACGGCTCGGCCGCGGCCCACGCGCTGGCCTGCTCGCTGCCGGTGACCAATCCCCCCGGCACCTTGTTCCGCTATTCGGACGTCAACTACGTGCTGCTCGGCCAGCTGGTCGAGAAGGTGTCCGGCACCACGCTCGACCAGTTCGCGCAGCAACATATCTACACGCCGCTGAAGATGGTCGACAGCGGCTTCCAGCCGCTCAAGCGCTTCCAGCCCGGGCAGATCGCCCCGACCCACAAGTCGCCGGAAGACCCCAACCAGCGCGCCCCGCACGGCGACGTCGCCTCCGGCCAGCTGCTGCAGGGCGTGGTGCACGATCCGACCGCGCGCCGGATGGATGGCGTGGCCGGCTCGGCCGGACTGTTCACCACCGCGCGCGACCTGGCGCGCTATGCCCGCATGCTGCTGAACGGCGGCCAGCTCGACGGCGTGCGCATCCTCAGCCCCAACAGCGTGCGCCTGATGACCACGCCGCAGTCGCCGGCCGGCATCGAAGCCGTCCGCGGCATGGGCATGGACATCAATTCGCCCTACGCGGTGCGCCCCCGCGGCACGGTGTTCCCGGTGGGCAGCTTCGGCCACACGGGTTTTACCGGCTGCATCTTGTGGATCGATCCCAACTCGCACACTTTCTATGTGTTCCTGTCGAACCGGGTGTACCCTGACGACAAGAGCAATGTGCTGCCGCTGTACACCCAGCTCGGCACGCTCGCGGCGCAGGCGGCGCTCGGTTTCGATTACGCCACTGTCCAGCCCATCGCCATGGCGCGCTGAGCAGCTTTTGCGCGCGCTGGTCCATTCGGTTTTCCGGGTGGCTACCGCGCGCTGTTTTTACGTCGACCGCTTTACACTCGGCCCTCCCTCGCTTGTATCAGCCGATATTGTTGAGGTATTGCCCCCCAACTCACAGGAGATCGACATGAAAATGAATAAGCTGTTGAAAGCATTGCTCGGCGCTTCTGTCGCCGCCGCGATGTTCACCTCGGTGAATGTCCAGGCACAGTCGAGCAGCACGTCCGGCCAGACCGCCGCCGACCAGAGCACCAGCACCACGACCGAGCAGACCACGCCCAAGAAGCACCACAAGAAGAAAGCCAAGAAGCACCACAAGGCCTCGTCCTCGACCGGCAGCAGCCAGATGGGCACCAGCGGATCGAGCACCGGCGCCACCACCGGCAACGAGAGCGGTACCAGTGGCATGAGCGGCAGCAGCAGGACCAGCGGCTCGATGGACACCGGCACCAGCGGCACCAGCGGTAGCAGCGGCTCGATGGGGACGACGTCCGGCACCTCGGGCATGTCCGGCATGACGATGTCGCCCGCCACGCGGGCCACGCCCGCCACCCCCGCCACCCCGACGACTCCGGCCACCCCGGCCACTCCGGCTACCCCGCCCACCCCGACTACCCCGACCACGCCTCCCTCCAACAGCGGCAATCGCGGATATTAAATTCGCTAGTGCCTGAAGTAACAAAAACACCAGCTGCGGCTGGTGTTTTTTTATGCAATCCGCATAGGGAAAGCTACATTGTCAATGTAGTGTGCCGTTTTGTAACGGTTCGGTGCCGGCGCGCGAGAAACAGGGCGCGTGGTATCCCGAGCACGCCGTGTACCGGGTCGCGTTCCGGGTCGAGGATCCGGCCGGCGCGCTGGCGGGCCGCGCCTGGCGCGGCACCGCGGTGATCGATGCGAAATGGGAAGCGCCGGGCGCGCGCTTCGTGCGCACGCTGGCGTCGCTGCTGCGGCGCGAAGCCGGGTTCTGAGGAATCAGTTCTCGCGCAGGAAGGAGACCAGGTGCGGATTGACCGCGTCCGGATCCTCCACCACGGTCATGTGGCCAAGGCCCGTCAGCGACACGAAGCGCGCCTGTGGGATCGCTTGCTGCACCAGGGCGTGCTCCGCGTAGGGCACCGTGGTATCGCGCTCGCCCCACACCAGTTCGACCGGAATCTTCGCGCGGCCGACCGCCTCGAAGTCGGGGATCGAGGACTGCGTGGTGGTGTTGCGGATGGTCGACAGGATCGCGCGGCCGAAGCCGTCGTAGCGCATCTGCGGCTCGAAGCGCGCGCTCCAGCCGGGCAGCTTTTCCGGGTGCGGGAAGTCTTCGGTCTGGCTGCTCGCGAGGTCCGGCAGGAACCACGAGCGGGCCAGCCACTCGCCCACGCCCGGCCAGGCCATCACGCCGATGTCGCGCGGCTGGTTGAACGGCGCCACCAGCACCAGCCGTTGCACCCGCTCCGGATGCGCCGCGGCGAAATGGCCGACCACCGCGCCGCCCATCGACAGGCCGACCAGGCGGGCCTTCTGCAGGTGCAGCGCGTCCATCAGCTCGCCCAGCTCGCCGGCGAACAGGTCGCGGTCGTAGCGCACGTCCGGACGGTCGCTCCAGCCGCGGCCATACAGGTCGAAGCTGATCGCGCGGAAACCGGCGCCGGCCAGCGCGCTACGGGTGGCGTCGAAGGCGTAGTCGGGCACCGAGAAGCCGTGCACCAGCACCACCGGCGCACCGTCGGCCGGGCCGGCCACGCGGTAATGCACCATGCCGTGCGACAGGCGCACGAACTGGCCGGGCGCCTGCTTGCGCGCGGCGTCGTCGAGGGTCAGCGATTCGCGGTTGCGCGCGTAGGGCACCGCGACCAGGATGGCGGCGACCGCGGCCAGCGCGGCGATCAGGAAGGTGCGCAGGCGGCGCGGGCGGGCAGTGTCCATGGGCATGCGGGAAGTGGCAGTTCCCGCATTTGACACTTGCTAATAAGTAATGTCAACGAGTACGGAGCAAGCGCCTCAGGCGGCGCGGGCCGGCGCGTCCGGGACCAGCACCTTGCCGAAGTAGCCGTACTGCAGGCTGGAGGCGATGCGGCGGCCGACGGCCTGGAATTCCTGCGCCACGGCCGGCTCGAACAGCGCGTCGGTCTTGGCGAAGAACAGGTCGAGCCAGCGCCGGAAATGGTCGGGCTCGATGCCGATCAGCGCCATGTGCGTGCCGAAGACATTGCCCGAGAAGTTGTGCGTGCCCAGCATCACTGTCGACCAGAAATCCACCATCCGCGCCAGGTGCGCGTCCCAGCGCTCGCCGATGGCGCCGTTGAACACGGGGCCGAGCACGGCGTCGGCGCGCACGTCGTCGTAGAACTGGTGGACCAGGGCCTGGATCGAGTCGCGCTCGAGGGGAAGGGTGGGCATGGCGGGCTTTCGGGACGGTCTGACCTCATGATGCTACCGCAGGCCTCCGCTAAAAGCAATAAACAAAATGCATGTTATCATTGATGGGTTTGCTTTTTGTGTGATCCGATGATGAGGAATACTTTCGGCAGTTTCCGATGGCGCGCGGCGCAGCGCTTCCGCGCGCAGTGCCGCGGCCAGTGCAATACCGGCGCGGTCACCGGCCGCAGCGGGCCGATCAGCGCACGCGAGCAGGCCGCGTTGCTGGACATGGCGCGCGACGCGATCATCGTGCGCGACATCGCCGGCGCCATCCAGTTCTGGAACAAGGGCGCCGAACGCATCTATGGCTGGGCCGCGCACGAGGTGCTCGGGCGCGACATCGACGAGCTGCTGTACCCGGCGGCCGGCGCCTCGTGGCCCCCGGCCGCGGCGGCGCTGGCGCGCGGCGAATGGAGCGGCGAGCTGGTGCAGCGCAACCGCGCCGGCGCGCTGCTCAATATCGAGGCCCACATCAGCGTGGTGCGTGACGATGAACGGCGGCCCAAGGCCATCCTGTCGATCAATACCGACGTCACCGAGCGCAAGGCCAGCGTCGAGCGGATCCGCACGCTGGCCCTGTACGACACGCTGACCGGGCTGCCCAACCGCACCCTGTTCGCCGATCGCCTGAACCAGGCGCTGGCCGCGGCCGGGCGCGGCGGACAGGGCCTGGCCGTGCTGTTCATCGACCTGAACCGCTTCAAGGAGATCAACGACACCCAGGGCCATGGCATGGGCGACGCCGTGCTGGTGCAGGTCGCGCAGCGTTTTGCCGCCGCCCTGCGCGGGCAGGAGACGCTGGCGCGGCTGGCGGGCGACGAGTTCGTCGTGATCGCGCAGCCGGCCGACCAGCAATCGGCCGAGGCCATTGCGGCGCGGCTCGAACGCGCGCTGGCCGAGCCGGTGGCGGCGCGCAACCACACCTTCTCGGTCGGCCTGTCGATTGGGATCGCGCTGTACCCGCAGCATGGGGCCAACGGCGACGACCTGCTGCGCTGCGCCGACATCGCGATGTACCGCGCCAAGGCGCTGGGCGGCGGCCACCTGTTCTACCAGGCGGCGATGAGCGAGGGCATGGCCGAGCGCATGGAACTGGCCAAGGACCTGACCCGCGCGTTCGGCGCCGGCGAGCTGCAGCTGCATTACCAGCCGCAGGTGTGCCTGCAGACCGGCGCACTGGTCGGCGCCGAGGCGCTGCTGCGCTGGCATGATGCGGAGCGCGGCTGGGTCAGTCCGGCCAGCTTCATCCCGATCGCGGAATCGCGCGGCATGATCGCGGCGCTCGGCGGATGGGTGCTGCGCGCGGCCTGCCGCCAGCTGCGCGAATGGCGCGATGGCGGGCTGTCCTTCCCGGGTCGCCTGTCGATCAACCTGGCGGCCCAGCAGCTCGGCCAGGCCGGCATCGCCGACAGCATCCAGCAGATCGCGGCCGCCGCCGGCCTCGATCCGGGCTGCCTGGAGCTGGAGCTGACCGAGAGCGGCGTGATGGACAACGTCGAGCGCGCGATCGCCACTTTGGCGACCCTGAAGCAGGCCGGCTTCTCGATCGCGATCGACGATTTCGGCACCGGCTATTCCTCGCTGGCCTACCTGAAGCGCCTGCCCGCGGACAAGCTCAAGATCGACATCTCCTTCGTGCGCGAGATGCTGACCGACCGCCACGACTACACCATCGTCAACACCATCATCGGCATGGCGCGCAACCTCGGGCTGAAGGTGATCGCGGAAGGGGTGGAGCAGGGCCCGCAGGCGCAGCTGCTGAGCGCCCTCGGCTGCGACGAGGCGCAGGGCTACCACTACGGGCGGCCGGTGCCGCCGGCGGAATTCGCGCAGGCCTGGCTGGCGCCGGACCCGGCTACCGTATAAACCGTTTAGCCCGTTTCTTCAGCCGAGCCAGTAGTCGACCGGCGCCATCGGCGGCGGCACGTCGCCGTCGCCCAGGGCGGTGCGCAGGTCGATCTCGATGGTGCGGCACAGCGCGTCCAACGGCAGGTCGTGGTCGGAGCTGCCGAACGGTTCCTCGATCTCGTCGCCCAGCGCATCCAGGCCGAAGATGGTGTAGGCCACGATCACCACCACCAGCGGCGTCAGGTAGCCGATCGTGTCGACCAGGCCGAAGGGCAGCAGGAAGCAGTACAGGTAGGCCGTGCGGTGCAGCAGCAGGGTGTACGAGAACGGGATCGGCGTGGTCTTGATGCGCTCGCAGGCGGTGACGGCGGCCGTCATGTGCGACAGGGTGGCGTCCAGCGCCGGCGTCAGCAGCGGATCGAGCCGGCCTTCGCGCGTGGCGCGCGCCAGGTCGGCGCCCATTTCCAGCATCAGCGCGTAGGTGAGGTTGGTCGCGCCGCGCACGCGCTGCCATTCCTCCGCGCTGACCCAGGCCGCGATCTCGGCCGGATCGCCCTCGCCGCGCAAGCGCTGCCGGAGCGCGTGCGCGAAGCCGATCGCGCGCCGCACCATGGCGCCGCGCAGGTCGCCGGGAGCGCGCGCGTACGGCGTATCCGGATCGATCAGGGTCAGGCACTGGCGCGCCAGGTTGCGCGACTGGAGCACCAGTTCGCCCCACTGCTTGCGGCCTTCCCAGTAGCGGTCGTAGGCGGCGTTATTGCGAAAACCGAGGAAGATCGCCAGCGGCAAACCCATCAGCGTGAACGGGATCGCCGTCAACGTGATCTTGTGGTGCAGCAGCTCGCCGCCGGTCCAGCTGACCAGCGCCGCGAGCAGGGTGGTGACCAGCAGGCTGTTGCGGATCGACGGCAGCACCGAGCCGCGCACGATCAAAAACAGCTGCAGCCCGGATGGCCGGTCGCGGACGATCATGGCGCGCTCCGCGCACGCAGCCGGCCCGGGGCCTGTCTTGAATCCATTTGCTTTTCTCCGTTGGCGATACCGAAGTCTAGCGCTTCGGCGCTACTTCCACAGGGCAATCGCGATAGTTCTCGTATGCAATATCTGTTGCCGTTTCACAACGCTGCAATGAGAAATGTGCGCTTGTCGGATGCGCTCGGTATGATCGGATATGCATAACGCTAGGCAATATTTTCCATATTTGCCTGATATATAAGAATGTTAATGCCGATTTTTCTCGCGATTCACGAACAATCATTCGGCAACGGAGACTAGTGGTACCAATATGAATATCCAAAATTTACGCATCGGCACCCGGCTTGGCATGGCGTTCGGCGCCGTGCTGGTCCTGACTTTCGTCCTGATGGCGCTGGCCCTGGTCCGCCTGCAACACGTGCGCGACGCCGGGACCCAGATGGACGTGGCGAAGCGGAAGAACGAGCTGGCTGCGCTGTGGCTGGCCGGGAACCAGGTTAACGACGCGCTGACCGAAGCGCGCCTGCGCGCCGCCACCCTCGACGACGCCCATGCCATCGACACCGCCATGACTACGCGCGGCGCGCTGAACAACAAAGCCAGGGACGAGCTGGCGGCGCTGCTCGCGCGCGACGATGCGAAGACCTTGCTGGCGTCCGTCGACGAGCGGCGCGCGGCCTATCGCGACGTGCGCCAGAAGCTGTTCGACGCGCGCGACGCCGGCCAGGACATGGACCAGCTCAAGGCCGAGATCAGCAGCAAGCTGCGCCCGGCGATGGCGGCCTACGACGACGGCGTGGTCAAGATGGCCGCGCTGCAGTCGCGCATCTTCGATGAAACCAAGGCCGGCATGGAAAACACGGTCGCCGCCACCGCCAAGCTGCTGGTCGCCGTCGGCAGCGCCGCGCTGGTGCTGGGCGCCTTGCTGGCCTGGTCGCTGACCCGCTCGATCACCGCGCCGCTGCGTGCGGCGGTGGAAGTGGCGCGCACCGTGGCCGAGGGCGACCTCACGCGCCGCATCGAAGTGCGCAGCAAGGACGAAACCGGCCAGCTGATGGCGGCGCTGCAGGCGATGACGGCGAACCTGAACCGCATCGTGGCGGGCGTACGCGCCGGCAGCGAAACCATCTCCACCGGGTCGGCCGAGATCGCGGCCGGCAACCAGGACCTGTCCTCGCGCACCGAGCAGCAGGCCAGCTCGCTGGAAGAGACGGCGTCGTCGATGGAAGAGCTGACCGGCACCGTGCAGCACAATGCAGAGAATGCGCGCGTGGGCAACCAGCTGGCGGCGTCGGCCTCCCAGACCGCGCAGCGCGGCGGCGAGGTGGTGTCGCAGGTGGTGGCGACCATGGACCAGATCAACGCGTCCTCGCGCAAGATCGTGGACATCATCAGTGTCATCGACGGCATCGCCTTCCAGACCAATATCCTTGCGCTGAACGCCGCGGTGGAAGCGGCGCGCGCCGGCGAGCAGGGACGCGGTTTCGCGGTGGTGGCGAGCGAGGTGCGCAGCCTGGCGCAGCGCAGCGCGGCGGCGGCCAAGGAGATCAAGCAGTTGATCGACGATTCGGTGGCCACGGTGGACGCGGGCAGCCGCTTGGTGAACGAAGCCGGCATGACGATGGCCGACGTGGTCGACAGCGTCAAGCGCGTGACCGACATCATGTCCGAGATCGCATCGGCCTCGCGCGAGCAGAGCGACGGCATCGAGCAGGTCAACCAGGCGATCAGCCAGATGGACACGGTGACCCAGCAGAACGCGGCGCTGGTGGAGGAGGCGGCTGCCGCCGCGGCCTCGATGCAGGACCAGGCGGCGAGTTTGGCGGAGGCGGTCAGTATCTTCAGGCTGGATGGGCGGGCGGTGGCAAGCCTGGCGGCTCCCGCGCGAGTGAAGGCACCGCTTCGTGTACGCCCCGCGCTGGCGGGCGCTGGCGCCGAGTTCTAGCCACTAACCCCAAAACCGTCGTCCCGGCGCAGGCCGGGACCCATGCTGAGCGTCCTGTCACGCGGCCCTATGGGTCCCGGCCTGCGCCGGGACGACGTGGTTAAGGCGTGGACAAAGGATCGCGATCCAGGCGCGCAAACGCATCGAGCAGCGCCGTCTTGTACACCACCCCCAGCAGCACCGGATCATCCTTGCCCTGCACCGCCGGCAGCCTTTCGCCGTGGTGCGCCAGGAACTGCTGGAACGCCTCCTGCAGCGGCATCTCCGGCGTCAGCACCGGCAGCAGGCCGCGCTGCACGAAATCCGCCGCGGTCTTGCCCGCCTGCCCGGCCCCGTCCAGCAGGCCCGCCGTCAAATCACGCAGCCCCACCACGCCCTGGTAGCGCTGCTGCCCGTCCACGATGTAGATGTACTTGACCGGATGCGCGCGGAACATCTCGGCCATCTGCTCCAGCGATGCCTCGAGCGGCAGCACCGTCTCGGCCGGCTTGATCAGCTCGCGCATCTGGGTGCCGCGCAGGCGCAGGCGCTCCTGCTCCTCGCGCTGGCGGCGCAGCGTGATCTCGTACATCGGCAGGCCGCCGGCGCCGCGCGCGACGAAGTAGGCCAGCACGCAGGCCAGCATCAGCGGCAGCATCACCTGGTAGCTGAGCGTCATCTCGAAAATCATCAGGATCGCCATCAGCGGTGCGCCGGTGGCGGCGGCCAGGAAGGCGGCCATGCCGACGATCGCGTAGGCCGCCGGGCTTGAGACCAGCGCCGGCGCCAGCTCGTGCGCGCCCAGCCCGAACAGGTAGCCCAGCGCCGCGCCGACGAACAGCGTGGGCGTGAAGATGCCGCCCACGGCGCCCGAGCCTGCGGTCAGCAGCGTGGCGAGCACCTTGAACACGAGGATCGCCAGCACGGCCGTCCACACCCACGGCGTGTGCAGCAGCGAGTTGACCACGCTGTAGCCATTGCCCCAGACCTGCGGCACCCACACCGAGATGATGCCTACGCCCAGCCCGCCCAGCGCGAGACGCAGCGGCAGCGGCAACGAACTTTTGGCGAAGCGCCGCCGCGCCGCCGCCAGCAGCGCCATGAACTGCGGCGCGGCGAGGCCGGCCAGGACGCCGAGCGCCACGAACAGCGGCACTTCGAGCATGCCGATGTCGGGAAAGGCCGGCATCTCGTAGGTCGGCTTATAACCCGGCAGGCGCCGCATCGTGATGTTGGCCACCACCGAGGCGATCATC
Organism: Massilia terrae; assembly: GCF_024753145.1. Lineage (GTDB taxonomy): Bacteria > Pseudomonadota > Gammaproteobacteria > Burkholderiales > Burkholderiaceae_D > Telluria > Telluria terrae. The sequence goes on from NZ_JANUGU010000012.1 coordinate 28,222, forward strand.
ATCGGCCCCACGCTTTCCATCAGCAGCGGCCCGAGCACGATCTCGCCGACGAAGAAGGCGGCGGCGATCGGCGCGTTGTAGGCCGAGGTGATGCCGGCCGCCGCGCCGCAGGCCACCAGCAGGCGCAGGCGCTCGCGGTCGAAGTTCACCACGCGCCCGAGCAGCGAGGCGCCCAGCGCGGCCAGCTGCACCATCGAGCCTTCGCGCCCGATCGAGCCGCCCGAGGCGATGGTGCACAGCGACGAGGCGCTCCGCAACAGCGTCTGCGGCACCGAGATCTCGCCCGAGCCGCCGGCGATGGCGTCCATGTAGTCGGGCGCGCTGCGGTCGCGGTAGCGGCGCGCCAGCAGCAGGAAGCCGCCGGCCGCCAGCCCGCCCGCGCACGGCAGGATCACGCGCAGGTACCAGGGCAGCTGCGCGGCCATCTCGACGAAGGAGCCGCTGTGGCCGACAAGCAGCCACTGCATGCCGGCCAGTCCTTCGCGGAAGGCGATGGTGGCGAGCGCGCCGACCAGGCCGGCCAGCGCGGCCCACAGCAGCATCGCGTGCGCGGGCGGCACGCGCTGCACCAGGGTGGTCAGTTTCGGGAACGCCATCCAGCCGGTCTTCTAGCGCACCCCGACCATGCCGCGCACTGACGCGACCAGCTTGGCCGGGTCGTAGCCGTAGCCGTCCTTGAACACCACCTGCACGTTCTCGACGTCGGCGATGCGGCGCGACGGGTCGCCCTTCACGACCACCAGGTCGGCTTCCTTGCCTGCTTCGATGGTGCCGATGCGGTCCAGCCGGCTCAGGAAGCGCGCGCCGTTGGCGGTGCCGATGCGGATCGCCTCGACCGGCGTGAACCCGGCTTCAACCAGTAGTTGAAGCTCGCGCTGGTCGCCGAAGCCGGGCAGCACGCCGCCGTTGCCGGTCGGGTCGGGGCCGGCCAGCAGCAGGCCGCCGGCGCGCACGAAGGCCAGTTCGAACGCCATCTCCTTCTTCAGCGCCGCCTCCAGCTTGGCCGCGCGCTCGGGCGCACCGGCGGCGGCCGCGCGCGCCGCGAGGTGGCTGCGCAGCGATTCGGCCGACATCATCGACTGCTGCTGGCGCGACAGCAGCGGACGGGTGGCGACAAAGGATTCGAACACCGGCAGGGGCGAGGTCAGCGCGACCTTGTGGGCGACCAGGTCGCGGATCAGTTCCTGCACCTGCGGGCTGGACACCTCCAGCTTCTCCCACGACGCCGCGATCGCGGCGGAGGAGGGGCACTGGTCCTGCTTGCGGCCGGGGACGAATTCGGAATCGGTGAACACCGGTCCGTGTTCGAGATTGTCGATGCCGAGCGCCGCCGCCTGCCGGTAATCGACCGAGCACAGGTGCCCGGTCAGCTTGCGCCCGTGCTTGTGCGCCTCGTCGATTGCCGCGGCCAGCACCGCTTGCGGGATGTTCATGTAGGCCTTGAACGAGGTCGCGCCTTCGCCCGACCAGAAGGCGACGGTGCGGCGCGCGTGGTCGGCTTCCTCCAGCGAGGTCATTTGCGGAAACACGCTGCCGCGGCCTTCGAGATAGGGGCCGGTGACGTCGATATGCGGGCCGGGCATCTCCAGCGCATCGATCTTGTTGCGGATGTTCAGGTCGGTGTAGGGCTCGATGCTGCCGGTGGTGCGCATGGTGGTCACGCCCGCCGCCAGGTACAGGCGCGGCGCGCTGAAGGCCAGCTCGGTGACCAGGAAGCCCGGCGGCGGCAGGTGGCCTTCCTCGTCCTGGTGCAGCGACGCGGTGTACATCAGGTGGTTGTGCATGCCGACCAGGCCCGGCATCACGCTGTGGCCTTCGAGCGCGACCACGTGGGCGCCGGCCGGCGGCGCGACCCTGGCGTCGGTCACCGCTTCGATGCGGCCATTGCGCAAGATGACGGTGCGCTCTTCCTGGGCCGGACCGCCGGTGCCGTCGATCACGCGCACGTGGGTCAGCGCGATCAGCGGCTGGTCGTACTTGAGGAATTTGCGCACTTCCGCCGATGGCGCCGGCGCTTGCGCCTGTGCCTGGAGCGCGCCACAGATGGCCAGCGCCATCACCACCACTTTGCCGCGAATGCGAGCCATGCCCGGTCTCCCTGTTGTCGAGAGCGTCATGCTGGCATGGAATATCCGGCAAGGCAACCGTGCCGGCGCCAGATCAGCGCGGGTTGGCGAACACCTGGGTCCAGTAGGCGGTGCCGGTCTTGCGCTTGGGGTTGAGGGCGTAGCCGGTGCCCATCTCGCTGAAGGGGCCCATGACGTTGGCGCAGTGGCCGGGGCTGTCCAGCCAGCCTTGCACCGCTTCCTCCGGCGTGCGGGTGCCGGAGGCGATGTTTTCGCCGACCCGGCGCCAGCTGTAGCCGGCCTTGCTGACGCGGTCGCCGACCACCGTGCCGTCCGAGCCGCGGTGCTCGAAATAACGGTGCAGCGCCATGTCCTTGCTGTGCTCCAGCGCGGCCGCGGCCAGCATCGGGTTCCAGCGCAGCGGCGGGGCCGGATCGAAATGCTCGCTGCCGCACATCTGGCCGGCGGCGCGCGCGGCGTTGACGAGTTCGAGGATGCGCTGGCCGGCATCCTCTTGCCCGCTGAAGCGCACCGGCGGCAGGGGCCGCGCCAGCACCAGCTGCCATTCGTCGCCGTTGCGCTGCGCGCCGACGGCGCTGAAGCCGCGGTCCAGCAGCACGGCACAGTAGCGCTGTTCGATCTGGGCGAAGGCGCTATCGGCATCGGCCGGCCCGGTCACGCTGATGGCCTGGGCGCGCTCGACCGGATAGCCGCTGTCTTCCAGGCTCTGTTCGAGGAAGGTGCCGGTGCTGATGCGGATGCGGGAGAGGGCGCGTTCGGGCTGCAACGGCGCGGCCGCCCGCTTGGGCCGGCCCTGGCAGATGCCGGGCGCGGCGCGATAGGCGTTCACCAGGCGCACCAGGTTGCCGGCGTCCACGGCCGGCTGGGCGTGCAGCGCCGTCGCCGGCAAGCCCGTCATCAGGGCGGCGGCAAGGTGGTGCAGCTTCAATCGCGGCAGTCGTAAATACATGGGCGGCGGATCATACCGGAATTGTTTTTCTAGAACAATCACGCGCCCGGGCGGTCATCCACTAGCGACAGGAGGACCATGTCTTCCCACTGGCCATTGATGCGCAGGTAGGAGCGCGCATAGCCCTCGCGTTCGAAGCCGAGGCGCGCCAGCAAGCCGGCGCTGCGTTCGTTGCGCGGCATGTGGGCGGCCATGATGCGGTGCAGGCGCAACTGGTCGAACACGTAATTGATGCCGGCGCCGGCGACCTCGGCCATCAAGCCCGAGCCTTCATGCGCGTGGTCGACCGAAAAGCCGAGGTGGCAGGCCTGGAACGGGCCGCGCACGATATTCGTGAACGAGCACAGCGCGACCAGCTGGCCGCTGGCGCGGTCGAGGGCGGCCAGGTGCAGGGCGCTGCCGGCTTCCGCTTCCGCCTCGACCTGTGCGATGCGGCTGGCCACGGCTTGCTCGGTGTAATACTCGGCGCCGCGCGCGGGCTCGGATGGCGCCAGGTGGTCGCGGTTGCGCAGGCGATAGTCGAGCAGGAGCGCGGTGTGGTCCGTGGCCAGCGCGCTGATGCGGGTGCGTGGCGTGTCGATGGTGATGGGTGCATTCATGCGGCAGATTATGCGGCAGATGTCCTGCGATAACCAAGTCGTGGCCCCCGGCACATTGTGCTGCAGCTAACCGACCGGGTGGCTTTGCGCTGGCATCCTAGTGCCGTGGTTATCAACCTTAGAAACGGAGCGCTTTATGGGTAAGTATTTCTTGGCGTGGATCCTCGGTGTCCCGGCCATTGTGCTGGTGCTGATTTATCTCTTCTTCCATTGATCCACAACCGGGGTCAGGTCGTCCAATCAATCAAAATTTCCCTAGCCTTCCTTGGGCGACCTGGCCCTTTGTGAATGTTCTGCAATTCTGATTCTTTGGACGACCTGACCCCGGGTTTAATGCGGTGCGTGGCTCGACATAGGGCGCATGCACACCTGCTTCGCCGTGGCGGAGCAGCGGCAGCACCACCGTGAAGCGGCTGCCCAGGCTGCGCCCGGCGCTGCTGGCCGTGATGTGGCCGTGGTGCAGTGCGACGATGCTCTTCACCAGCGCCAGGCCCAGACCGAGCCCGCCTTCGCCGCGGTCGGGCGTGCGTTCGGCCTGGGTGAACAGTTCGAACACGTGCGGCAGCAGGGCCTGGTCGTCGGGGTGAAACAGGCCGATCCAGGCCTCGCCCTCGGCCACGCTCTCCGGCACCCCGGTGTATTCGAACCAGCGGCGGTTGAAGTAGTCGTGGTAGCCGTCCGGGCGGGTCGACCAGACGATCTGCGGCAGGGCGTCGGTGATGGTGCGGAATTTCGCCTCGCTGTCGCGCAGCGCACGTTCGGCCTGCTTGCGTTCGGTGATGTCGCGGTAAAACACGGCCAGGCTGTCGCCGAAGGGGAAGGCGCGCGCCTCGATCCACATGTCGCCGCTGTTGTGCTGGTAGACCTGCTCGACGCTGACCGGCACGCATTCGCGCATCGCGCGGCGGTAGGCGTCGGCCAGCGGCAGGTCCTCCGATCCCGGCCAGACTTCCCAGTGGCTGCGCCCGAGGATGTCGGCGCGCGTGCGGCCGTCCAGGCGCAGGGCTTCGTCGTTGATGCGGGTGACGCGGAAATCGCGGTCAAGCAGGACGAAGCCTTCGTCGATCGCTTGCAAAATCAGCTCGCCTTCGCCGGTGGCGCCGCCGAGGATGGCGTCGCTCGCCAGGCCGGCATCGTGATGCCGCACCAGCGCCAGGTAGCGGACAGCATCGCCCTTGGTGATGCACTTGAGCGCGACCTCGCAGCGGACCAGCGCGCCGCTGTACGCGATGAAATTTTTACTGAACACCAGTTCCCTGTGCTCGCCCCGGAGCAGCGCGGCGCCGGCCGCCTCGTCACGGCCGCGGTCCTGCCACGCAGTGAGATCGCCGATGCGCCGGTCGGTCAATCCGCCGGCGGCGTGGCCTAGCAGTTCGCTAAACAGGCGATTCGCCGCCACGATGCTTCCGTCCTGTGCATACAGCAGGGCAGCGCAGGGGAGAAATTCCACGAAGCGCGTTGGCTGCGAGAACGTAAAATTGTCTTGCATGAAATTTGCAATGCGCGGCTGCTCCATGCGACGGTCTTGTTTAGGAATAAGGGTGGCAGGCTCGTGTTTCTGGCGTCCGCGGCGCACGCGCGTGGCGCCGCCCGGCCCTTCGAGCCTGACCCATCATACTTGAATCGCCTGATGGCCCTCGCCAGCCAGACGGCGCCCCTGCCGGCGCGCCCGCATGCCGCAGGGAGCCCGCAGTGGGCGCACTCCCGGCACCCAAAACCTGCCGCGGCCGCCCATTCGTTTCCGCCCGTCATCTGCCAATTGGTCAAAAAAAGCGCTTGCAGAATGAGCGCCGTCGCGTTGACGTATTCTCACCACAATCGTGTTTACTAAACTCTCACTAAACTGCGCAAGAATCACGAAAGTTTATTGAGTTCCAAATATCAACTTTGTATAACTTCTCCAAGTAGGAGCGCGTACCACGGGTGCTGTGAACCTGCTGCCGCGACACAAAAATAGCCCGTCCTTGGGCACAACCAGGAGACTTACATGAAGTTCAGAACCGATCTCGCTTCACGGCAACACCGCTGCCGCGTAACGCCCATCGCCATGGCCGTGGGCGTCGCCCTGCTGGCCATGAGCAATGCCCAGGCCCAGACCTCCGACACCCAGACCGCCCAGCCGGCCGACCAGGCCAACGCCAACTCGGCGCAGACGGTGGTCGTGACCGGCTACCGCTACTCGATCCAGAAGAGCCTCGACCAGAAGCGCGAAGCCAACGCGATCGTCGACGTGGTGACCGCCGAAGACATCGGCAAATTCCCGGACAAGAACGTGGCCGACGCGCTGCAACGCGTGCCGGGCGTGATCATCAACCGCGACGGCGGCGAGGGCAAGAACGTCAGCGTGCGCGGCCTGTCGTCGGAACTGACCCTGACCGAACTGAACGGCAACTATGTCGCCACCGCCGAATCGAACGGCGACCCGACCCGCTCGTTCAACTACACTCTGATGCCGTCGAACATGCTGTCCAGCGCCGAGCTGTTCAAGACGCCGGAAGCGCGCATCGACGAGGGCGGCATCGGCGGCACCGTGATCCTGCACACCCGCCGTCCGCTGGACGTCAAGTCGGGCAGCGGCTTCGTCAACGTCGAAGGCACCTGGGCCGATACCACCAAGAAGGGCGACGGCCAGTTCGCCGGCCAGTACGCCTGGCATGACGACAAGAACGTGTTCGGCGTGCTGGTCGGCTATACCCAGCAGAAGCGCACCACCCGCACCATGGGCGCGAGCACTGAAAACTGGCAGTGGTATGCGGACAGCTACAAGACCCACCCGGCGACCGACGTCAACGGCCAGCCCTCGGGCCTGACCTCGCGCTGGTGGGGCCAGTCTGGTTTCTACGACCAGAACGGGCACTACTACACCAACTTCATGATGCCGACTTCGGTCAACCTGAACGTGAAGGAAGAAGAGCGCGAGCGCAAGGGCGGCCAGCTGACCCTGCAGTTCAAGCCGATGCGCAACCTGAACCTGACGGCCGACTACTTCCGCTTCGACCTGTCGCAGAACTCGCAGACCAACATCCTGAAGATCCCGGAGTGGAACCTGGCCCGTTATTCTGGTGACGGCAACTGGCCGGGCGGCCGCATGCTGGACGCGCTGACCTTCGACCCGAGCCACACCATCGTCACCGGCGCCCAGTACAGCGCACACCCGGGCAAGACCTATTATTGCAGCGGCGACCAGGCCAAGGCCGGCGGCCTGACCAACACCGGCGGCTTCGGTCCGGACGATTGCACCATCCCGACCCCGCAGATCACCGGCAGCTACAACATCGAGAAGGCCAAGTCGCAAGTCTTCGACATCAACGCCGACTGGCATGGCGATTCGCTGGACGCCACCTTCAAGGCCGGCCGCACCTGGGCTGGCGGTGGCCCGTCGCTGCAGTTCACCATGCCGATCAAGCCGCGCGTCCAGAACGCCGACGGCAGCTGGACGCTGGGTAACTACGCCAGCGCCTGGAGCACCAGCGGCACGCCGACCATGACCTTCTCGCCCCAGCTGATGGCCAACCTGATGAAGGGCATCGGCGAGATCGACCTCGGCTCGACCTCCTCGTCGTGGACCACCAACAGCAACCAGCAGAAGTATGCGCAGGGCGACTTCACCTGGCATACCGACACCAACTGGCTCGATTCGGTCCAGTTCGGCGCCAAGTACCGCGACGGCGGCATCCACCGCAACACCGGCAACAACTACTGGGTCTGCAAGGGCGCCGATCCGACCAACTACGACAAGCGCTTCCAGGCCGGCTGCGACCCGACCGCCAACAAGTTCCAGCCGCAGTTCCTGTATGGCCAGTCGCTCAGCAACCTGGCAGGTGGCATCAAGGCCAGCGCTTACCCGGCGATCAACTACCCGGCCTACATCAACTACCTGAACCAGACCTACGGCGCGCAGCAGACCCGCAACGAGCCTAACTTCGTCTACAACGTCGACGAGAAGATTTCGGCGGCCTACGTGCAGGCGAACATCAAGACCGAGCGCCTGCGCGGCAACGTCGGCCTGCGTTTCGTGCGTACCAAGCAGCATGCGGACTCGACCGACCAGGTCGATTACTACAACGACTACTTCTACAACGGCGCCAACGGCGCCCCCGCGCCTTGCCAGGCCGGCGGCGCTCCGGCGGCCGGCGCACCGGCGGGCTCGGGCTGCGTCAGCGGCTTCACCACGCTGCCGGACAGCACCGCGCACACCCAGTCGTTTGCCGTCAGCTCGCTGGACCGCACCTACAACGACGTGCTGCCGAGCTTCAACCTAGCGTATGACCTGACCCCGGACCTGCTGCTGCGTGCCGCCGCGTCCAAAGTCATCTCGCGTCCGAGCTACGGCGACATCGCGGCCCCGGGCAACCTGTCGTACTACAGCCAGGAATACGTCAACGACCGCCGCCTGATCGGTGGTGGCGACCAGCAGGGCTGGTTCGGCGCAGGCAGCAACAAGAGCCTGGAGCCGTACAAGGCCAAGCAGTTCGACCTCGGCCTGGAGTGGTACTTCAAGCGCGGCTCGGTGCTCGGCGCCGACCTGTTCCGCAAGAACGTGAGCAACTTCTCGGTGCCGGTGGTGCGTGATGTGACCATGAGCGTGGCGGGCCAGCAGGTGACGGTGCAGAACTACTCGACCAGCGCCGGCGGCCGCGACGGCGTGTCGCAGGGCGTCGAGCTGTACGCGCAGCATTCGCTGGACAATGGCCTCGGCTTCCAGTTCAACTACACGTACAACAAGACCAACCAGGCAGCGATCTCGCTGGCCGACGGCACCAAGATCGGCACCTCGCCGCTGGTGGGCAGCGCCCGCAACCAGGCCAACCTCACGGTGTTCTACGAGACCGAGAAGTTCCTGGCGCGCGCTTCCTACAACCGCCGCGGCGAAGTGGTGGATGGCCTGGTCAACGGCTTGAACGTGTATGAAGATCCGTACAGCCAGGTCGACGTCAACCTTGCGTACAACTTCACCAAGCAGCTGAGCCTGACCGCTTCGGTGCTGAACCTGACCCGCCAGGAAACCCGTTCGCACCTCGGCAACGATACCAAGGACCGCTTCTACTCCAATGGGTATGCCGGCCGTGTCGTGTACGGTGGCCTGAACTACAAGTTCTAATCCTCCCTGTCCCTCCCCGCCGCCGGGGTGGGGAGGTGTCTTCAACGGCTTTGCCCGCCCTCCTGGCAAAGCCGTCTTTTCTTTGGACGGCGCAATGGACAAGCACAAGCGGATCAGCAATATCACCGTCATCGGAGGCGGCAGCGCGGGCTGGATGGCCGCCGCGGCCCTTGCAACCTACCTCGGCAAGGGCGCCACGATCCGCCTGGTCGAGTCCGAGGAAATCGGCATCGTCGGCGTCGGCGAGGCCAGCGTCCCCCACATCAGGCAATTCAACGGACAAATGCTCGGCATCGACGAAGCCGAGTTCGTCAAACGCACGCAGGGCACGATCAAGCTCGGCGTCCAATTCAATCACTGGGGCCGCATCGGCGACTCCTACCTGCACGGCTTCGGCGCCATCGGGCGCTCGCTCGGGCCGCTGCCTTTCCACCAGTTCTGGCTCAAGCTGCGCCTCGCGGGGCGCGCGGGGCCGATCGGCGACTATTCACCGCAGACCATGATGGCGCCACGCGGCAAATTCGCGCCCGGCGACCGCAATGCGGGGCCGGATTCGCCGCTGGGCGACATCGCCTACGCCTACCACTTCGATGCCGGCCTGTACGCGCGCTACCTGCGCGAGCTGGCCGAGGCGCGCGGCGTGCAGCGCATCGAAGGCAAGGTCGTCAGCGTGCAGCAGCGCGCCGACGACGGTTTCATCGAATCGGTGACCATGGAATCGGGCCAGGTGGTCGGCGGCGAACTGTTCGTCGACTGCTCGGGCTTCCGCGGCCTGCTGATCGAGCAGACCCTGGAAACCGGCTACGTCGACTGGTCGCACTGGCTGCCGTGCGACCGCGCGATGGCCGTGGCCAGCGAGAAGCTGGAAACCATCACCCCGTACACGCGCTCCACCGCGTTGGCGGCCGGCTGGCAGTGGCGGGTGCCGCTGCAGCACCGCACCGGCAATGGCTACGTCTATTCGAGCAAGTACTGCAGCGACGACGAGGCGGTGGCGACCGTGCTCGCCAATATCGACGGCAAGGCGCTGGGCGAGCCGCGCCCGCTGCGCTTCGTCACCGGCATGCGCAAGAAATTCTGGAACAAGAACGTGGTGGCGCTCGGCCTCGCCAGCGGCTTCCTCGAACCGCTGGAATCGACCAGCATCTACCTGGCGCAGTCGGGCATTACGCGCCTGCTGAGCCTGTTCCCGAAGCAGGATTTCAATCCGCTGCTGGCCGAGCGCTTCAACCGCGAATCCGCCTTCGAGTACGAGCGCATCCGCGACTTCCTGATCCTGCACTACAACGCCACCGAACGTAACGACACGCCGTTCTGGGACTATTGCCGCACCATGGACATTCCGGACACCCTGCGCGAGGCGATCGACCTGTTCCGCAGCGACGGCCGCTACTTCCGCAATGGCGAAGACTTCTTCGCCTTGCCGAGCTGGGTGCAGGTGATGCTGGGCCAGCGCATCGTGCCGCAAAGCTACCACCCGATCGTGGACGAACTTCCGGAAGGGCGCCTGCTCGATTATGTCGAGGGCACGCGCCAGATGCTGGAACATGCGGTGGCTTCGATGCCGACGCATGCGGAATGGATCGACCGCTACTGGAAGGCGCCCGCGCCATGACGGGCCGCCCCTTCGCGCGGCTGTTCCTGGGACTGGTCCTGGCCGCAGCCGCAGCGTCGGCCGTGGCGGGCGACGTCGTCATCGACAGGGGCTGGACCTTCCGCCTCCTGCCCGGCAACGCCCAGCAGGCCGCCCATCCGGAAGCGGCCGCCTGGCACCCGGCCACAGTGCCGGGCACGGTGCATACCGACCTGTTCGCCGGCAAGCTGATCCCCGATCCCTACGTCGGCGCGCCGGAAGCGGGCCTGCAATGGATCGGCCTGGGCGACTGGGAGTACAGCACGCGCTTCGATGCGCCGCCGGCCGCGCTGAAGGACGCGCGCAACGACCTGGTGTTCGAAGGACTCGATACCCTGGCCGAAGTCTGGCTCAATGGCGCCAAGGTGCTGGACGCCGACAACGCCTTCCGCACCTGGCGCGTGCCGGTGCAGGGCAAGCTGCGCGCCAAGGGCAATGAATTGCGCATCGTGCTGCGCTCGCCGATCGCCAAGCTGCTGCCCCAGGTGCAGGCGATGCCGCACAAGCTGCTCGGCAACTACCCCTCGCCCTACGGCGACGAGCCGAAGGACGCGATGACCGCCAACTTCGTGCGCAAGCCCGGCTACCACTACGGCTGGGACTGGGGCCCGCGCTACGTCACTGCCGGCATCTGGAAGCCGGTTGTGCTGCAAAGCTGGGACCAGGTGCGCATCGACAAGCTGCAGTTGCGCCAGGACCACGTCGACGCGGCGCGCGCCGACATCGCCGCCGCCGTGACGGCCGATGCCGTGCGCGACGGCGCCTACGAGCTGCGCCTGTGGCAGACCGCCCCGGACGGCAAGCGCACGCTGGCGGCGCAGCAGCGCGTGCAATGGCATGCCGGCGCCAACCGCGCCGAATTGCCGGTGCACGTGGACCGCCCGCAACGCTGGTTCCCGAACGGCTACGGCGCCCAGCCGCTGTACCGCTACGAGCTCGAGGTCGCCGACGGCAAGGCCGCCATCGCCGGCGCCAGCGCGCGCACGGGCCTGCGCAGCATCGAGCTGCGCCGCGATCCCGACGACAAGGGGCGCAGCTTCTATTTTGCCGTCAACGGCATCCCGGTGTTCGCCAAGGGCGCGAACAGCATCCCCTTCGACATGTTCCAGCCGCGCGTCACCAAGGCGCAGCTGCGCCGGGTGCTGCAGTCGGCGCGCGACGCGAACATGAATTTCCTGCGCAGCTGGGGCGGCGGCTATTACGAGAGCGACGATTTCTTCGACCTCGCCGACGAGCTGGGCCTCTTGGTGTGGCAGGACTTCATGTTCGGCGGCGGCATGCCGCCCGCCTACGACGACGCCTTCCGCGCCAATGTGGTGGCCGAGGCGCGCGACAATGTGCGGCGCCTGCGCAACCATCCCAGCCTGGCGCTGTGGTGCGGCAACAATGAGGAAGAGATCGCCTGGAAGTACTGGGGCGCCGGCAAGGAGCTGACCGCGGCCGATCCGGCCTTCGCGGCCAAGGTGTGGAACGGCTACAAGCAGCTGTTCGGCGCCGACCTGCGCAAGGTGGTGGCGGAAGAGGGCGGCGGCATCGCCTACTGGGCCAGCTCGCCCAGCGACGACCTGGCCGAGGTCGCCAACACGCCGGCCAGCGGCGACATGCACTACTGGGAAGTGTGGGGCAATCCGGCATACCCGCCGGTGAAATACCTGGAGATCACGCCGCGCTTCATGTCCGAGTACGGTTTGCAGGCCTGGCCATCCCAGCGCACCATCGACGCCTTCGCCAAGCGCGAGGACCAGGGCCTGGCCACGCCGGTCATCGAGGCGCACCAGAAATTCCTGGCCGGCAAGGGCAACGAGCGGTTGATGAAGTACGTGGACTACGAGTTTGGCGCCACGACGAATTTTGCCGATTTCGTCTACCTGAGCCAGGCCGCGCAGGCCGAAGGCATCGAACTGGCCGCGCTGCACCACCGCGCCAGCCGGCCATACACGATGGGTTCGCTGTACTGGCAGCTCAACGACGTGTGGCCGGGCGCCTCGTGGTCCAGTGTCGACTGGTTCGGGCGCTGGAAGGCGCTGCAGTTCCACGCGCGCCGCTTCTACGCGCCGGTCGCGGTGGCCGCCCTGCGCGGGGCCGACGGCAAGACCACGGTCAGCCTGCTCAACGACCGCACCAGGCCCCTGCGCGGCGAGCTGCGCCTGCGCGTGATCGGCCTGGACGGCAAGGTCCTGCGCGATGAGAAGAAGCCGGTCGAGCTGGCGCCACTGTCGTCGACCGCGGCGGCGACCTATGCCGACGCCGACCTTCTAGGCAATGCCGATCCCGCGTCCACCGTCGCCGTGTTCGAGTTGCGGCTGGCGGGCGAGCCGGCCTCGCGCGGCGTGGTGTATTTCAAGGCCGCCAAGGACATGCCGTGGCGCGACCCCGGCCTGCGCGCCCAGTGGCGGCGTGACGGTAGCGGCTACGCGCTGGAGCTGCATGCGGACAAGCTGGCGCGCGCCGTCTGGATCGACTTCGGCGATGTGGATGCCGAGGTCTCCGACAACGCCATGACCCTGCTGCCGGGCGAAAGCGTGACCCTGCACGTCACGACGAAAGCGAGCCTGGAAACGTTGCAGAAATCGCTGAGCCTGCGTTCACTGGCGGACGTCCTGTTTACTAAAACGCGCTAAAAAAGGCCCTGTTTTACTAAGTTTGATTGACGCTCAAATATGGCTGGGATAAAACTTAGCCATTGAGCGGACAAGGGGAAAATCAGCCCCGACGGACGCCGGAAAAAACGCATCACAAGCGTTTATTAAAACCGAATACTGGAGACATTTCATGCACTTGATTTCGCCTCGTCGCAGAGGGGCGCAGCCATGAGCGACGTCACGCTGCGCGACATCGCGGAAGTCACCGGCCTCTCGATCGGCACGGTGTCGCGGGCGCTGAAGAACCAGGCCGGCATGACCGAGGCGACCCGCTGCAAGGTGCGCGATGCCGCCCTGCGCCTCGGCTACGACTTCGCCCAGCTGAAGAAAGGCCGCATCCGCCGCATCGCCTTCCTGCTGCACAGCCAGCACAACACGCTCGCGTCGAGCCCGTTCTACTCGCCAGTGCTGCACGGGGCGGAAGAAGCCTGCCGGCGCGAGGGCGTGGCCCTGTCCTTCATCGCGGTCGGCCCGGCCGAGCCGGTGCTGGGCCAGATCCGCCTGCACCAGCCCGATGCGATCGTCTGCGCCGGCTTCTTCGAGCCGGAAGTGCTGGCGGCCCTGCAGACGGTCGGCAAGCCGATCGTGCTGGTGGACATGCAGCGGCGTGGCTTCACCTCGATCAATCCGGACAATATGCGCGGCGGCTACCTGGCTACCCAGCACCTGCTGCGCTGCGGCCGCAAGCGCATCGCCATGCTGTCCGGCTCGATGGCCCACTACAGCATCCAGCAGCGCAACCGCGGCTTCCGCCAGGCCCTGTTCGATGCCAAGGTCCATGCCGATCCGGACCTGGAAGTCATCGTGCCGTCGATGGGCGAAGGCGACGAAGGCGTGGCGGAAGCCATGCGCACCCTGCTGTCGCTGCCGCGGCGCGCCGATGCGGTGTTCTGCTACAACGACAGCACCGCGCTGGCGGCCATGAAGTACTGCCTGAACGAGGGCATGAAGATCCCGTATGACATCGCCATTGTCGGCTTCGACGACATTGGCGCCGCCGCCGCCGCCATCCCGCCGCTCAGCACCATCCGCGTGGACAAGGAAGCGCTCGGCCGCGCCGGCGTCGAGTTGCTGCTCCAGGCCTCCGAAGAAAACCAAGCCCAGATAACCCTGCCAGTCGAAATGATCGTGCGCGAAAGCAGCTGCGACGACTAGTGCCCTAACCCTGAAATCATCAATGTCCAACTTCCCGAATTTCCGCAGCCCGGCCGTGCTGCTCGACCACGCGCGCCACACCATGCGTTTCTACCACCCGCGCGCGATCGATCCCGCCGGCGGCCTGTTCCACTATTTCAAGGACGACGGCACCGTCTACGACAAGACCCATCGCCACCTGGTCAGCAGCACGCGCTACGTGTTCACCTATGCGATGGCCTACCGTCATTTCCAGGAGCCGGCCTACCTGGACGGGCTGAAGCAAGCCCTGCGCTTCCTGCGCGAGGCGCACCGCGCGCCCGACGGCGACGGCTACGCCTGGATGCTGGACGGCGGCAAGGTCGAGGACGGCACCCAGCACGCCTACGGCCAGGCCTTCGTGCTGCTGGCCTATGCCCACGCCACGATGGCCGGGCTGGAAGAGGCGCGCCCGTGGATCGCCGAGACCTTCGAGCTGATGGAGCGCCATTTCTGGGATGCCGAGGCCGGCCTGTACGCCGATGAAGCCAGCCAGGACTGGAGCGTGCTGTCGGGCTATCGCGGCCAGAACGCGAACATGCATTCCTGCGAGGCGCTGCAGGCTGCGTATCAGGCCACCGGCGAGAAACGCTACCTGGAGCGCGCCTATACCATCGCCCAGAACATCACCCAGCGCCAGGCAGCCCGTTGCGGCGGCCTGATCTGGGAGCACTACGACGCCCAGTGGCAGCCCGACTGGAAATTCAATATCGACGATCCGGAAAACCTGTTCCGCCCGTGGGGCTACCAGCCGGGCCACTTCACCGAGTGGGCCAAGCTGCTGGTCCAGCTGGAAGCGCGCGGCGCGGTGCTGGACAAGGACCTGGGCTGGCTGCTGCCGACCGCCGAGCGCCTGTTCACGGTGGCGCTGGAAAAGGGCTGGGACGAGATGCACGGCGGCGTGTGTTATTCGCTGGCGCCGAACCTGTCCGTGTGCGATCCGCACAAGTATTTCTGGGTGCAGGCCGAGAGCGCGGCTGCTGCCGCCATGCTGGCCGAGCGCACCGGCAAGCAGGAGTACTGGGACTGGTACCAGCGCCTGTGGGAATACAGCTGGACCCACATGGTCGACCACAAATACGGCGCCTGGTACCGCATCCTCGACCGCGAGAACCGCAAGCTCTCCGACGAGAAGAGCCCGGCCGGCAAGGTCGACTATCACACGATGGGCGCCTGCTACGACATCGTGAGCGTGCTGGGACGGGACGGCCATGCATGACGCGCCCCTGATGCTGTGCGCCGGCGAGGCGCTGACCGACCTGATCCACCAGGGCGAGGAACATTGGGTGAGCCGCGTCGGCGGCTCGGTATGGAACGTGGCGCGCGCGCTGGCCGCGCTGGGCGAACGCACCGCCTTCGCCGGCGCCATCAGCCAGGACCGCTTCGGCGACGCCTTGTGGGCGGCCAGCGAAGCGGTCGGCCTGGACTTGCGCCTGCTGCAGCGGGTCGACCGTTCGCCGCTGCTGGCCGTGGTGGAGCAGGGCGAGCCGCCGCGCTACTTCTTCATCGGCGTCGACAGCGCCGACCTGCACTTCGACCCGGCGGCGCTGCCGGAAGGCTGGTCGAGCGCGCTGCGCTGGGCCCACTTCGGCGGCATCAGCCTGGCGCGCGAGCCGCTGGCCTCCAAGCTGGTCGCGCTGGCCGGGCAGCTCAAGGCCCAGGGCGTGTCGATCAGCTACGACCCGAATTTCCGCAACCTGATGGGCGAGAGCTATGCGCCGGTCCTGCAGCGCATGGCCGCGCTGGCCGACGTGATCAAGGTCTCCGATGACGACCTGCGCGGCCTGTTCCCCGGCGTCCCGCTGGAGGAAGCGCTGCAGCGCCTGCGCGCGGCCAGCCCGAATGCCTACTGCCTGCTGACGCGCGGCGGGCACGGCGTGTCCAGCCTGTTCCACGGCACGCAGCAAGCCGACGCCAAGGCGCCGCGCGTGACCGTGGTCGACACGGTCGGCGCCGGCGACGCCGCCGTGGCCGGCCTGCTGCACAGCCTGGCGCGTCATCCGCAGCGCCCCCTGCAATCGCACCTGCACGCCGCGCTGGCTGCCGGTTCGGCCGCCTGCATGCAAGCAGGCGCTACCCCGCCGCCGCAAGCGGCCATGAATGAATTATTCGAACAGCTTCAAGGAGACGCATCATGACGAGCCGTACCCGTTTCGCCCCGCTGCAGCGGGCCCTGTGCATCATGATGCTGGCCGTGGTGCCGGCGTTGTCGCAAGCCGCCTGGCAAACGCCCGCGCTTGCGCTCAAGCCGGTCACCGAGGCCGAATCGGCCGCGCTGGCCCAGCGTGTGAAGGAAGAAATGCGCCACGCCTGGCAGGGCTACAAGCAGTACGCCTGGGGCCACGACGCCCTCAACCCGCTCAGCAAGAAGCCGCGCGACTGGTACGAGCACTCGCTGCTGATGACGCCCGTCGATGCGCTGGACACGCTGGTGATCATGGGCCTGAAGGATGAAGCCGACGAGGCGCGCGAACTGATCGCGGCCAAGCTGGACTTCGACCAGGACATGTACGTCCAAAACTTCGAGATCACCATCCGCCTGCTCGGCGGCCTGCAGTCGGCCTACCAGCTGACCGGCGACCAGCGCCTGCTGGACAAGGCACAGGACCTGGCCAAGCGCCTGATGCCGGTGTTCGATTCCCCCACCGGCCTGCCTTACACCCACGTCAACCTCCACACCGGCAAGGTGCGCGGCAACGTCAGCAACCCGGCCGAAACCGGCACCCTGGTGCTCGAATTCGGCATGCTGAGCCGCCTGACCGGCAACCCGGTCTACTTCGAGAAGTCCAAGCGCGCGCTGGTCGAGACCTACCGCCGCGCCTCGCCGCTCGGCCTGGTGGGCTCGGCGATCAACGTCGAAACCGGCAAGTGGGAGAACACCGACGCCCACATCGGCGGCGGCATCGACTCCTACTACGAGTACCTGTACAAGTGCTATCGCCTGTTCGGCGACAACGAGTGCAAGGCGATGTGGGACCACAGCATCGACGGCATCAACAAGGCGCTGGCCGACAAGCGCAACGGCGGCCTGTGGTACGGCCACGCCGACATGAACACCGGCCGCCGCATCAAGACCCAGTATGGCGCGCTGGACGCCTTCATGCCGGCCCTGCTGGCGCTGGGCGGCGACCTGCCGCGCGCCAAGGCGCTGCAGGAATCGGGCCTGCGCATGTGGCGCCTGAACGGCCTGGAGCCGGAAGCGCTGGACTACGCCAAGATGAAGGTGCTGTCGCCGGGCTACGCGCTGCGTCCGGAGATCATCGAATCGGCCTACTACCTGAACCACTACACCGGCAACCCGCGCTACCGTGCGATGGGCCGCGAGTTCTTCGAGGACTTCGTGCGCTACTGCCGCACCGACACCGGCTACGCCGCTGTGAAGGACGTGCGCACCAAGGAGAAGGAAGATTCGGAGGAGAGCTTCGTGTTCGCCGAGACCTTCAAGTACTACTACCTGCTGTTCGCGCCGAAGGAAGCGCTGGATTTCAACGCCGTCACCTTCAACACCGAAGCCCACCCGCTGCGCCTGCCGGCGCCAAGCGCGCACTGAAAGGATAGCCACCCATGACCGCGTTCTCCACTTCGCGCATCCTGTGCACGCTGCTGGCGGCGATCGTGCTGCCGGTGTCGGCGGCGGCGCCGGGCGACATGCCCGTCAACACCTTCATCGGCACCCAGGACGAAGGCAATACCTTCCCCGGCGCGTCGGCCCCGTTCGGCATGATCCAGGTCGGCCCCACCGGCGAGCATTACGCCGGCTGGCGCTACAGCGATGCGCGCATCCGCGGCTTCGGGCATTCCTATCTCTCGGGCGCCGGCTGCTGGGAGCAGGGCGGCCAGCTGCAGGTGCTGCCGGTGACCGGCCGCATCGGACCGGGCGGCGATTTCGACACCGCCAAGCCGGAAAGCTTCGACTACAAGCGCTATGCCGCGGCCTACACCCATGAGGGCGAGGTCGGCCAGGCCGGCTACTACAAGGTGCGCCTGACCAGCTACGGCGGCATCACGGCCGAAGCGACGGCCCTGAGCCGCGCCGCCGCCGAGCGCTACACCTTCGCGCCCGGCACCGCCAGCGGCAACGTGCTGCTCAACCTGGGCCAGGCCAACGAGCGCCATTCGGTGGTCGGCAGCGAGGTGCGCGTAGTCGACGACCACAGCGTCGAGGGCAAGATCACCACCAGGAGCTTCTGCGGCGGCGCCCAGTACAGCACCTGGTTCCGCATCGTGTTCGACCAGCCCTTCACCGCCCACGGCATCTGGGACGACCGCGGCGGCTTCCCCGGCGCGAACGGCCCGAGCCAGCAGGGCGACAGCCGCCCGCATGGCGTCTGGCTGACCTTCGATCTCAAGCGCGGCGCCGCGGTCACCGCGATCAGCGCGATCTCGCACGTGGATGCCGAGGGCGCACTGAACAACCTCAAGGCGGACGGCATGGCCGGCGGCCGGCCGGTCACCTTCGACGCCATGCGCGCCAAGGCGCAGGCGGACTGGAAGCGCGAACTGGGCAGCGTGCGCATCGACGGCGGCAGCAATGACGACCGCACCGTGTTCTACACTGCGCTGTACCACGCGCTGCTGCAGCCGACCACCGGCAGCGACGCCGACGGCCGCTACCGCGGCTACGACAACGCGATCCACAAGGCCAAGGACTGGATCTACTACGAGTTCTTCTCGCTGTGGGACACCTACCGCGCCCAGAACCAGATGCTGGCGCTGCTGCGCCCGCAACGCGCGCGCGACATCGCCAACTCGGTGCTGAAGATCCGCGAGCAGGGCGGCTGGCTGCCGCGCTGGGGCTATGCCAATTTCGAGACCAATGTGATGACCGGCGATCCGGTCACGCCGTTCCTGGTCGACCTGTGGCGCTACGGCGCGCTCAAAGGACGCGAGGCCGAGGCTTACTCCGCGCTGCGCCAGAACGCGTTCGGCGTGCCGCCGGAGCAGATCCGCGCGCAGGGCCGCTCCGGCAATCCGAGCTACCTGAGCCAGGGCTTCGTGCAGTATGACCGCGCCTTCGTCTCGAAAGGCATGGACACCGACCCGCACCACGGCGCTTCGGCGACGCTGGAGTATTCGCTGGCCGACGGCGCACTGGCTGTGATGGCGCGCGCACTGGGCCACACCGCCGACGCCAACCTGCTGGACCAGCGCGCCCTCAACTGGCGCAAGCTGTGGGACGCCAGCGTGGTCGATGCTCCGACCGGGCTGCACGGCTTCCCGCGTCCGCGCCTGCTGGACGGCAGCTGGTTCAGCGACGTGAACGGCAGCTACGATCCGCGCGGCGAGCGCGGCTTCCACGAGGGCACCGCCTGGCAGTACCAGTGGCTGGTGCGCCAGGACATCCCCGGCCTGGCCGCCGCGATGGGCGGCCCCGCGCAGGCGCTGCACCGCCTCGACCTATTCTTCGACTTCGACGCCCTGGCGGCCGATCCGCAGGCGGTGCGCAAGTCGTGGGTGGTGGGTCCGTACAGCTATTACAGCCAGTTCCGCTACAATCCGAACAACGAGCCCGACCTGCACGCGCCATGGGTCTACACCTTGATGGGCCAGCCGTGGAAGACCACCACCGTGCTGCGCGCCGCGGAGACGCTGTTCGGCAATGGGCCGAGCGGCGTGACCGGCAACGACGACCTGGGCACGATGTCGGCCTGGTACCTGTTCAGCGCCCTGGGCCTGTACCCGGACGCGCCGGGCAGCGGCCGCTTCCTGCTGCACGCGCCGCGCTTCGCCCACGCCGAGATCGACCTGGCGAACGGGCGCACGCTGCGCATCGACGCGCCGGAAGCCAAGCCGGGCGAGCGCCGCTTCGTGCAGTCGGTGAGCTGGGATGGCCGTCCGCTGTCGCGCGTCTGGCTGGACTGGGAGCAGTTGCAGTCCGCCGGCAAGCTGGAATACCGCCTCACGACGCAGGCGGATCCGGCAGGCTGGGGCACGCATGCGCGTGACCTGCCGCACGCGCCGGCCGGCATCGCCCCGTAAGAGGGCGGCCGCAGTGGCTGAAATACACACAATATCTGGAGACACCATGGAACACATTTCGCAGCCCCTGCGGGTGCAGCAATCGCAGCAGCAGACCGGCACCACCGGCCCGCTGATCATCATCACCATCCTGTTCTTCATGTGGGGGCTGCTGACCGCGCTGAACGACGTCCTGATCCCGCACCTGAAGGCGCTGTACACGCTGAACTACGTGCAGGCGATGCTGGTGCAGTTCTGCTTCTTCGGCGCCTACTTCCTGGTGTCGCTGCCGGCCGGTATGCTGATCAAGAAGATCGGCTACCAGAACGGCGCCGTCACGGGCCTGGTCATCGCCGCCGGCGGCTGCGCGCTGTTCTACCCGGCGTCGAACAGCGGCTACACACTGTTCCTGGTCGGCTTCTTCGTGCTGGCGGCCGGCATCACCATCCTGCAGGTGGCGGCCAACCCTTACGTCACCGTGCTGGGTGACCCGCGCACGGCATCGAGCCGGCTGTCGCTGACCCAGGCCTTCAACTCGGTCGGCACCACCATCGCGCCGGCACTGGGCGGCTTCCTGATCCTGTCGGCCGCCGCGCACGCTGCCGGCCCGGCCGCCGCCGTGCAGAAGCCTTACCTGGCGCTGGCCGGCGCGCTGCTGCTGCTGGCGGTGCTGTTCGCTTTTGCCCGCCTGCCGAAGATCGAGCACGCGGACGACGTCGACGTGCACCTCGACAGCGCCACCCGCAGCTCGGTGCTGTCCCATCCGCACCTGCTGATGGGGACGATCGGCATCTTCCTGTACGTCGGCGGCGAAGTCAGTATCGGCAGCTTCCTGATCAACTTCTTCGGTGAGCCGAACATCGCGGCGCTGGCGCCGGCCGATGCGGCCCACTACGTCAGCTACTACTGGGGCGGCGCCATGATCGGCCGCTTCATCGGCTTCTTCATCATGCGCCACGTCAGCCCGGGCAAGGCGCTGGCCTTCAATGCGGCGGTGTCGATCGGGCTGGTGCTGGTCGCGATCTTCGGCCACGGCCAGGCCGCGATGTGGGCGATCATCGCCGTCGGCCTGTGCAACTCGATCATGTTCCCGACCATCTTCAGCATGGCGCTGTACCGCCTCGGCAAGTTCACCGGCCAGGCCTCGGGCATCCTGTGCATGGCCATCGTCGGCGGCGCCGTGGTGCCCTTCATCCAGGGCGCGCTTGCAGATTCCATCGGCCTGCAGTGGTCGTTCTTCGTGCCTGTGGTCTGCTACGTCTTCATCCTGTATTTCGGCCTGCGCTTCCGCGCCCTGTACCAGAAGACCGCGCATTGATGAAAAAGGCGGCGTGGGCTGGCCTCCTGCTGGCGCTGGCCGCGCTGCCGGCCAGCGCCGCGCTGCGCACCGTCGGTGCGGTCGTGCAGGCACGGAGCACCGGCGACGGGCTGGACTTGCGCCTGTCCAGCGGCGCATCGGTGCACATCGGCTTCGCCACCCCGGACGTGGTGCGCGTGCGGATGAGCCCCACCGGCAAGTTCACGCCGGACGCTTCCTACGCAATCGTTGGCACACCGCCCCGCGCCCGGGCCGTGTCGACGCACAAGGGCGGCGCGGTCGAACTGCGCTCCGACACCGGCACCCGCGTGGTGATCCGCAAGTCGCCCGAGCTGGCGATCTCGGTGTACGACCGCGGCGGCCAGCTGGTCGTTGCCGACGATGCGGCGCGTCCGATGGCCTTCAATCCGCAGGACGGCGCGATCGAAACCTCGATGCACCGGGATGACTTCGAGCTGTACTACGGCTTCGGCGAAAAGACGCTGCCGATCTCGCGCCACCAGCAAAGCATGGTGATGTGGAATTCCGACGTGGCCGACTATCCTGCCGGCCACG
Organism: Massilia terrae; assembly: GCF_024753145.1. Classification (GTDB taxonomy): domain Bacteria; phylum Pseudomonadota; class Gammaproteobacteria; order Burkholderiales; family Burkholderiaceae_D; genus Telluria; species Telluria terrae. Next base: position 50,237 of record NZ_JANUGU010000012.1, read on the forward strand.
ATCCTTCCTACCAGTCGATCCCTTTCTTCATCGCCCTGCATGAGGGGAAGAGCTACGGCCTGTTCTTCAACAATACCTGGCGCAGCTGGTTCGACATGGGCAAGACCGACACGTCGCGCTACAGCTTCGGCGCCAACGGGGGCGAGCTGGATTACTACGTGTTCACCGGCGGCGCCGAGCGCACGCCCGCCAGCGTGGTGCGCGACTACACGGCGCTGACCGGGCGCGGCGCCTTGCCGCCGCTGTGGGCGCTGGGCTACCAGCAATCGCGCTGGTCCTACATGACGCAGGAGAAGGTGCTGGACGTCGCGGCCGAGTTCCGCAAGCGCCAGATCCCGGCCGATGTCATCTACCTCGACATCGACCACATGGACGGCTTCCGCGTGTTCACCTGGAACCCGAAGACCTTCCCGGAACCGAAGAAGATGCTGGACCAGCTGCACGGCGATGGCTTCCACGCCGTCACCATCGTCGACCCGGGCGTCAAGCTGGACGACAAGTACGCGATCTACCGCAGCGGCCGCGAGCAGGGCATCTACGTGCGCAACGCCGACGACAGCGAGCTGCACGCCAAGGTGTGGCCCGGCATCTGCGCCTTCCCGGACTTCACCCTGCCGGCTGCCCGCGCGTGGTTCGGCAGTCTCTACCAGGCACCGCTGGACGTCGGCGTGGACGGCTTCTGGAACGACATGGACGAGCCGGGCGTGTTCTCGCCGGATGATTTCACGGGGCCTGAAATCAGCGTCGGCCCGCAGCGCACCTTCCCGCGCGATGCGAAGCACGCGGGCGACGGCATGCCGGGCACGCATGCGCAATACCACAATGTCTATGGCATGCAGATGGCGCGCGCCAGCTTCGAGGGCTTGCGCCAGCTGCGTCCGGAACAGCGCCCGCTGGTGCTGACACGCGCCGGTTTCGCCGGCATCCAGCGCTACGCGGCGGTCTGGACCGGCGACAACTCGCCGACCTGGACCCACCTGGCGCTGACCATCCCGATGCTGACCAACCTTTCGGTGTCGGGCGTGCCCTTCGTCGGCGCCGACGTCGGCGGCTTCATGGGCAGCCCGAGCGCGGAGCTGTACACGCGCTGGCTGCAGGCGGCGGCGCTGACTCCTTACTTCCGCACGCACTCCAACGACGTTTCGGCGCCACGCGAGCCCTGGGCATTCGGCGCCGGCTTCGAAAAGATCAACCGCGCCTCGATCGAGTTGCGCTACCAGCTGCTGCCTTACCTGTACACGCTGTTCGCGGACAACGAGCGTTCCGGCCTGCCGCCGATGCGGCCTTTGTGGTTCGCCTATCCGGCCGACACCCAGGCCAGCCTGGTCGACGACCAGTACCTGGCCGGCGGCGACCTGATGGTGGCGCCGGTGGTCCACGAGGGCAAGACCAGCCGGCTCGTGTATTTCCCGAAGGGCGATGCGTGGATCGACTGGTGGGATGGCACGCGGCATGAGGGCGGCAGCTACGCCAATATGGAGGCGCCGCTGGATCGCCTGCTGCTGTTCGTCCGTGCCGGCGCCACCGTGCCCACGTCCGCGGTGGTGCAGCACACCAGTGACATGAAGAACGCCCCGCTGACACTGGCGGTGGCCGTCGGCGCCAAGGGCGGCAGCCACGTGTTCCAGGATGCCGGCGACGGCTACGGCTACCATGACGGCGCTTCGCGCATCATCGATGTGGTCCAGGACGAACACGGCGTGCGGCTCGAAATCCCGCCGAACAGCGGCTACCAGCGCGTGGGCGCGATCGAATTCGTCGGCCTGAAGGCCGCGCCTGCGGCGGTGCGCATCGATGGCAAGGAGGTGCGCGATGCGCATTTCGACGCGTCGACGCATCGCCTGCGCGTCGTCCTGCCTGATGAGAACGTGAAGCAGCTTGTCCTGACGCCATGAGGCAGCCGATAATGAGGGATGTCATCCTCATTTTCGGAGCAGTAACATGGTTTCCCTGCAAGATCAGCTGTTGAAGGCGGGCCTGATCGACAAGAAAAAGGCCAAGGTCGCCAACCAGGAAAAGAGTAAGCAGCAGAAGGTCGAGCGCCGCACCGGCGTGCAAAGCGTGGACGTGTCGCGCCAGGCGGTGCTCGACGCCCAGCGCCAACGGGCCGAACGGGCGCGCGAACTGAATGCGCAGCGCGACGCGGCCGCGGCGCAGAAGGCGGTCGCGGCCCAGATCGCGCAGATGATCCAGCAGAACCGCCAGTCCAAGGGCAACAACGCGGACACGGCTTACAACTTCACCTTCGGCAGCAGTATCGAGCGCATATACGTGTCGGCGCAGGTGCGCGACCACCTGGCGGCCGGGCGGCTGGTGATCGTCGAGAAGGACGGCGGTTTCGAGCTGGTGCCGCGCGTGATCGCCGACAAGATCGCCGAGCGCGCGCCGGAGCGCGTGGTGCGGATCAGCAAGGCCAGCACCGAGGTCGACGCCGACGATCCTTACGCCGACTTCAAGATTCCGGACGACTTCAGCTGGTAACTTTTTGCCGGCGCCGTGGCCTGGTCAGGATTTCTTGACGAATTCCGTCTTCAGGCTCATCGCGCCGAAACCGTCGATCTTGCAGTCGATGTCGTGGTCGCTGTCGACCAGGCGGATGTTCTTGACCTTGGTGCCCTGCTTGACCACGCCGCCACCGCCCTTGAGCTTGAGGTCCTTGATCACGGTGACGGTGTCGCCGTCCTGCAGGACATTGCCGGCGGAATCGCGGTAGACGCGGGCCGCTTCGGGCGCCGCTTCGGCGGCCTGCACCGGCCACTCATGGGCGCACTCGGGGCAGACGTAGTTGCCCATGCCGTCCTCGTAGGTCAGCTGGGAAGCGCATTGGGGGCAGGGTGGGAAGGTGGACATGGTGGACTCCGCGGGATGAATGAATGCCAGCCCTTGCGGGCCGGGCGCATATTATAGCCTTCGTCCCCGCTGGGCCCGGCCGTCCCGCATCGTGTTCCCAGCCGAGTTCGGCGATTCACCTTGCGCCTGCTGCGCGTCACGCGGTCGCCAATGGGTGTAGATTAAGCGGATGCTTGCAGTGGTTCGCCTTTCCAGCCGCAGGCATGAGGAGCAAGAATTCCATGAATTCCCTGTCCGACAACACATTTCGCGGATTGCCCCTGACCCCGGAGCAGGTCAGGGAAGTCGAGCATTACATCCATACGCGCATCCGTTCCGGCCTGCCGTGGGACACGCCGGAGCTGGCAACGATGCTGGAGGATATGCTCCACCCGCCCGAAACGCTGCCAGACGACGCGACCGGACTGCTGGCCAGCATTGCCTCAGAGAGCGCGGTGGCGGCCAATGAAGAGTCGGACCGGACCGACCTGCTCAAGTCGGAACGTGACAGCAACCACTGAGTGGGCTCAATGCAAGGTGCGCTGCTTGTGCGCATACATCCGGGCGTCGGCAGCCTGGATGTAATCGTGCAGGGTCATCCCATTGGTGGGATCGCACTGCACAATTCCGATACTGAGCGACACCTTGAAGCCGCGTCCATTCGCCAGATTAAACGCGTGCAGCTTGCGCTTGATTCGTTCGACGACTATCTCCGGTTTCTCATCGCCCAGCGTAAACGCCGCGAACTCGTCGCCTCCCAGCCGAGCCACGACATCGACATTGCGAAACGACGCGCGCAAGATCGCGGCCGTGTCGCAAATCAGCTGATCGCCCGCCTTATGGCCAATCGTGTCGTTAATGCGCTTGAGTCCGTCGATGTCGACGAAAATCACGGCGCTGACGGCGTGCTGGCGCTGCGCTACCTTGAACGCTTGCTCGGCCTCGACAAAAAAGCCCCGGCGGTTGCGCAGACCGGTCATGCCGTCCGTCAGAGACAGCTCGCGGATCTCGTGTTCGACGTCGTCGCGACGTGCAAGCTCCGCGGCATGGGCGTGCGCGCTGTCCGTCATCTGTTCCGATTGCTGCGACACTTGCTGCTCCAGCGATACGCGCGCATGGAGCTTGCCCAGGGCCGCGGCCGCAAGTTCCGCCACCGTGGTGAGCAGCCGCTGCCGCACCTTGATGTTGAGCGGGTGGCTGTCGCGGTCCCATTTCACCAGTAGTATCGTCATCGGCTGGCGTGGCGGTACGCCGGCCGCCAATATCGTTTCGGCGCGCGCCTGGGCCGCTTGCCAGCCGGCGCCATTGCCGGCGCCCTTCAGGTGGCTCAGGCCGGCCAGATACAGCGGGTTGCCGGCGTCGGACCATTGCGCGTGCCCGTCATGGTCAAAACTGTGGACGTATTCCGTGTCGTTGGCGTGGACAACCAGCAGTGCATGGTCCATGTGCATGAGGTTGACCAAGGCCTTGCCCACCAGTTCGAGGGCGACAAATGAATCGTTGGTCTGGAGCAGCTCACACGATAGCGTCAGGAGTGAGTGCGTCCGGGCCAGTTCGTTCGCCAAATCGTGTTTGTTCATCGCTGTTGCTTCTTGAGTGTGGCCGGCGGCCGCGTTGAGCGCGTGCAAGATGAAGCGGACGCCTCGGGAGACGAGCTACGATGATGCGCTCCGGCTCCTTGCAACGCAAGCGGGTCCGGACGTAGCGGCTTGGCGTGAGTCGCACATAGGGTGGACAATCCGCTGATACGCTAGTATGGTCGTAAGACGATGTTTCCCGTCGCCGGGCTGTGGAAAGGACGGTGTGCTGATGCGCGAACGCCAGATGGGATTTGATGAAGAGACGGCAAAGGCGGTTGCGCGCGGCTTGAATATCCTCGCGGTTCGCGGTGCGAGCGTGGCGAAGCGCTACATGGAATTCAAGCATGTGCCGGCCGACGTCATTGCTCGCGTTGTTGCTGATCCGGCGCGCCGGCGCCGGATCAGCGCCGAGCAATCCGTGTCGGAGGCGATCACGCCGTCCAAGCCAACGCCAACGGAAGATGAATAAGATTCGCGTAGACGCCCGCCGCTCGCTGCGTGTTTAGTGCCCGGGGTCAGCTTCCCGCGCGTACCAATTCATCACCGGGTGAACGGTGATGCCGTGGATCAGAATGGATGCCGCCACCGCCACCAGCGTTAATGCCACGAACTGCTGTGCCAGCGCTCCGGACAAGCCGTGGTTCAACGCAAACATCAGGTAGTAGATCGAGCCGATGCCCCGGATACCGAACCAGCCCATCACCACGCAACGGCGGGACGGGAGCGCGCTACCCGTCATGCCAAGGAACACCGATAATGGGCGCACGGCAAAGAGACACATTGCCGTGAACCACCACAGCTCCGAAAATATCGTGATGTATCCCAGCATGGCACCGGTCAGGATGACCAGCACCAGTTCCGCCAGTTTTTCGAGTTGCTCATTGAACCCTTGTACCTCGCGTTTCATCGCGGCGCTCGCGTGATGGTGATGCACGGGTGCCGGACTTGCGGGCGGAGTGGCGGCCGCCAAATGCATGGGCTGCTCCTGGATTCGTCGCAATGCCAAGCCGGCGGTAAACACCGCGAGAAACCCGGATGTCAGGCAGAGCTGCGCGAGTCCATACGCGACCGCGACCGTACCGAGCGCGAGGAATTCGTTCAGGCCCAGCGCCTCCTGGTGCCGATTGCGCAAGAACACGACCAGCGTACCCAGCACGGCTCCCACCATCGCTCCGATCAGCATGCCGCCGATGGTTGACCACAGCAAGTCGACGGCCCACCAGTGCCATGCCCTGGCGCCGAGATCGTGCCACCCCATCAAACCCAGGCCGAGGAGAACAAAGGGAAACGCGGAGCCATCGTTGAGCGCGCCTTCGCCTGCCAGGTTGAAGCGCGCGGGGTTGGGCGCGTGACCGGATTCGGGCTGGACACCCGAGGCCAACACGGGATCGGTCGGGGCCAATATTGCGCCCAGCAATACCGCGGTGCCAAGCGGCAGGCGCAAGCCGTACACGGCCAATGCCGTTATCAGTCCGACCGTGATGGCCATCGATACAAAGGCCAGCCGTAACGGTGCGACCCAGCGCCGGTCCAGCAGGGGCACCTCAAGCTTCAGGCCGACGGCGAATAGCGATATCAGCAGCGCCGCTTCGGCACTTAGCTCAAGCATGCCGGCGTTGTGCCAAGGATCGGGGAGGAGGAAGCCTAGCCCTGCCGGCCCGAGGACGAAGCCAAGCGCCAGGTAGATCATCGCGCCACTGAGCGGTAGCCGGGTCAGCAGCGTTCCGATCAGCATCATCGCGATCAAGGTGAGGCCGGCAAACAGCATCCAATATGACATCGACATGAGGAGCCTTCGGGTGGCGATCCACTCCGGCAGGGGGAGCGCAGGGACCTACCCAGCCGGGCGCAGGGGCTTGCCAGCTGGCATTAGGATGGCGGCCGGTGCAAGCCCGGCCAGCGCGCGGCGTAATTGAGCGCATCAGCCAGCACATCGTAGCGGTAAGGGCCATAGATGTAGCGGCCGGCCTGGCAGACAATGCCGTGTTCGGTCATCTGCTCGCGCTCTTGTTCCGTCGGGACGGGAAAGTGCGGCCAGCACAGCGGCGCGGTGGCTGCGATGGGCAAACCCGGCCTGGCGTGCTCGAGCCGGGCATAGTTGAGCGCATCCTCAATCCTGTCGTAACTGTACTGCCGAAAATGATAGGCGCGACCGTCAAACGGAATGCCGGCCCATGGCTCGCTGGTTGCCGGGTCTTCGCTCGGTGGCAAGCTTGACATGAAATGTTCCCCAAGAATCGCCGCGCGAGTGGCGCGATGTGGACGGACCAATAGAACTTGTGAATGATCCTCCGCTTAATCCAGCGTCGACGCAAGCGAACTTTCGCGGCCTTCACAAAGACACGGCCCACAAAGCGAAACGCCAACCGCAAGGGCTGGCGCTATTACTTGGAAACTTTGGTGGCCCGGGGCGGAATCGAACCACCGACACAAGGATTTTCAATCCTCTGCTCTACCAACTGAGCTACCAGGCCAAGACCCGGCATTATAACGGGCAATCGCGCCGCCTCCAAGTTCCGCGGCGTGCCGGGCCTCAGTCCGGGGTGTCGCCGTCGCGCAGGCGCAAGCGGTCCTGTTCGAAGGAGCGCGCCAGCTCTTCGCGCGCGGCCTGGGTGATCGAAATCATCTTGCTTTCGTCCTGGTAGAAGGGCTGGATGGCCTCCAGCGTCTCCAGGTTGTGCTTGCGGAATTTGCGGCGCGCGCGCTCCGCCTTGTCGTGCGCGACGCCCATCTGCTCCAGCGCGTGCTGGCCGATCAGCATGGCCGACTCGAAGGTCTCGCGCTCGATCAGCTCGATGCCGCGTGCGCGCAGCTCGTACACGTGGGACAGGTTGCGCGCCCGCGCGACGATCTTGAGGTGCGGGAAGTACTGCTGGGCCAGATCGGTCAGCTTGAGGCTGGCTTCCATGTCGTCGATGGCGTTGATCAGCACGCTCGCCTTGCCGGCGCCGGCGGCTTGCAGCAGGTCGAGCCGCGTGGCGTCGCCGTAGAACACGCGAAAGCCGAAGCGGCGCAGGGACTCGATCAGGTCCGGGTCGTTGTCCAGCACGGTGACCTTGATGCCGGAAGCCATCAGGATGCGGCCGGCGATCTGGCCCACGCGGCCGAAACCGGCGATGATCACGCGCGCACCTTCCGGTTCGATCGCGTCCGGCTCGCGTGGCGGCTCGCGGTTCAGGACCCCGGCGGCCCTGTCGCCGGCCGCCACCGCCAGCGGCGTCAGGGCCATCGACACTGCCACCATCAGCACCAGCAGCTGGTCCCAGCGCGTCGAGATCACGCCGACGGAGCCGGCCACGCCGAACACCACGAAGGCGAATTCGCTGCCCTGCGCCAGCACGCCAGCAAACGGCCAGCGCTGCACCGCCGGAATCGGCATCGGGCGCGCGATCACTCCAGTCACCAGCATCTTGAGCAGCATGAAGCCGGCCGCGAGCCCCAATACCAGCAAGGGCTCGTTGGCCAGCAGGCCGAGGTTGGCCGACATGCCGACGGAGGTGAAGAACAGCCCCAGCAGCAAGCCCTTGAACGGTTCCAGGTCCGCTTCCAGCGCCTTGCGGTATTCGGAACTGGCGAGCAGCACGCCGGCCAGGAAAGCCCCCAGGCCCATCGACAGCCCGGCCAGCGTCATCAGCTGGGCGATGCCGAGCACCAGCAGCAGCGCGAAGGCGGTGAAGATTTCGCGCAGCCCGGTGCGCGCAATCAGGCGCAGAAGCGGCGGCAGCGCGTAGCGGCCGCCCACCAGCACCGCCGCTACCGCGCCGAATGCGAGCGGGGCGTTGAAGGCGGGATGGCCGGCTCCGGCCAGCATCGGCGTGACTACCAGCAGCGGGATCGCGGCCATGTCCTGGAACAGCAGGATCGCGAACGCCGCGTTGCCGGCGGGCGTGTTGTCCAGGTGCCGCTCCTGCATGTTCTGCACCGCGATCGCGGTCGACGACAGGGCCAGCGTGACGCCGGCCACCAGCGCGCCGGCCAGCGGCAGCCCGAGCAGCCAGGCGGCGCCGGCCAGCGGCAGCCCGCAGGCCAGCAGCTGCAGTGTGCCGCCGCCGAGCACCAGGCGGCGCATCGCGAGCAGCTTTTTCGGCTGCAGTTCGAGGCCGATCAGGAACAGCATCAGCACCACGCCGATCTCGGCCACCTCGCTGGCCAGCTCGACCTTGTGAATCAGCGCCAGGCCCCACGGCCCGATGATGCAGCCGCCGATCAGGTAGCCGAGCACCGAGCCCAGCCCCAGCCGCTGGGCGAGCGGCACCAGCAGCACCGCGGTGACGAGGAAGACGATGGGCGTGAGGAGCAGTTCGGGCATGGTGTATGGATTCTGGCTTGCAAAGATTATATCGAAGCTATTACCCGAGCCGGATATCTGTTGCGCACAAATCCAGCTTCCTTGGCATGCTGCTCATTTTCCTTTACGATCGGCAAGCTTTAATAATTCGTTCATGGAGACAAAATGAAGCGTACTTTGTGCAGCATCGCAATCGCCGGCCTGTTCATGGTCCCGGCATGGGCAGCGGAACCGGCGGCCGACACCGCCGTGGCCAGCGTGGCCGCGACCCAGCGCGCCGGCGTCGACGTCGCCGCCTTCGACACCGCGGTGCGCCCGCAGGACGACTTCTTCCGCTACACCCAGGGCAAGTGGCTGCACGACGTCGAGATCCCGGCCGACCGTTCGAGCTGGGGCGCCTTCAACATCGCCTCCGACAAGGTGGAGCAGCAGATCCGCACCCTGATCGAACAGGCCGCGCACGACAAGGGCGCCAAGGCCGGCTCGGAAGCCCAGAAGATGGGCGACTTCTACAACAGCTACATCGACCAGAAGCAGCGTGACGCGCTCGGCATCAAGCCGCTCAAGGGCCAGCTGGACGCGATCGCCGCGCTGCGCGACAAGAAGGACCTGGCGAAGCTGTTCGCGCGCATGAGCAGCACCGGCGCCGGCGCCCCGATCTCGCTGTCGGTGGGCCAGGACGCGAAGAACTCCACCAGCTACCTGACCGAGATCCGCCAGGGCGGCCTGGGCATGCCCGACCGCGACTACTACCTGTCGCAGGACGCGCGCCTGGCCGACACCCGCGCCAAATACCAGGCCCACATCGAGAAGATGCTGGCGCTGGCCGGCCACCAGGACGCCGCCGGCGAAGCGGCCCGCATCCTGGCGCTGGAAACCGAGATCGCGCGCGTGCAGTGGAGCCGTGTCGAGAACCGCGATCCGGTCAAGACCTACAACAAGACTCCGGTCGCGCAGCTGAAGAAGCTGATGCCGGGCTTTGACTGGAATGGCTACCTGAAGGCGTCCGGCGTGGCCAAGGCCACCGAGGTCGATGTCAACCAGCCGAGCTACCTGGCCAACCTCGACGCCGTGATCGATCGCACCCCGCTGACCGACTGGAAGTCCTACTTCGAATTCCGCCTGGTCTCGTCCTACGCCCCTTACCTGTCGCAGCCCTTCGTCGACGAGAGCTTCGCCTTCCGCGGCGCGGTGCTGTCCGGGACCAAGGTCAACCGCGCGCTGGAGCAGCTGGCGATCGCCGAGATCAACCGCGACCTCGGCTTCGTGGTCGGCAAGGCCTATGTGACGGCCCACTTCCCGGCCGAGCGCAAGCAGGAGGTCGAAGCGATGGTCGCCAACTTCAAGCTCGCCTTCCACGAGCGCATCGACACGCTGGACTGGATGTCGACCGAGACCAAGCAGGCGGCCCACGCCAAGCTGGACAAGATCAAGGTCAAGATCGGCTACCCGGACAAATGGCGCGACTATTCGAAGCTGGTGGTCAAGCCGGGCGACCTGGTCGGCAACGTGGCGCGCTCGCGCGAATTCGCGCGCCAGGAAAACGTGGAAAAGCTGGGCAAGCCGGTCGACCGCAACGAATGGCACATGACGCCGCAAACCGTGAACGCCTACTACAGCCCGTCGATGAACGAGGTGGTGTTCCCGGCCGCGCGCCTGCAGTATCCGCTGTATGACACCGACGCCGAACCGGCCATCAATTACGGCGCGGTCGGCATCTCGATCGGCCACGAGATGAGCCACGCCTTCGACGACCAGGGCTCGCAGTACGACGGCGACGGCAACCTGCGCAACTGGTGGACTGCGGAAGACCGCGAGAAGTTTGCCGCGCGCGGCAAGCTGCTGGCGGCGCAGTACAGCGGCTACAGCCCGGTGGCCGGCTACCACGTCAACGGCGAGCTGACCCTGGGCGAGAACATCGCCGACAATGCCGGCGCCATCATCGCCAGCCGCGCCTACCAGATTTCGCTGAAGGGCAAGCCGGCGCCCGTGATCGACGGCTTCACCGCCGAGCAGCGCATCTTCATGGGCCTGGCCCAGGCGCGGCGCGGCAAGGCGCGCGATGCGGCGCTGATCGCGCAGGTGAAGTCCGACCCGCACTCGCCGTCCGAATACCGGGTCAACGGCGCGCTGGTCAACCATCCGGGCTTCTACGAGGCGTTCGGCGTCAAGCAGGGCGACAAGATGTACCTGCCGCCCGAGCAGCGCGTGATTTTCTGGTAAGAGCAGTAGCGCGCACCCGCGGCGGGCGGGTGCGCGCCGTGGATTGATGGGGAAGCACACGGCACAGTCTCCATATCATGGCCATCATGCGATCCAAACCGAAGACCCTGCGGGCGAAGCTGCTGCTGCTGGCGATCCTGCCGGCCACCGTGGCGCATTTCATCGATAAGGTCCAGCGCTACCGGCAGGCGTACAAGGCCGAGATCGCGCGCCACGAGGCGACGCTGGTGGAAAACGCCAGTCACCTGCTGGCGATGTCGACGGACCTGGCGCGCGTCGCGCTGGACGGCCCGGGCGGAAAGGTCTAGTGCCCGCGCCGCTCGATGGAGCCGGCGCCCTTGGCCAGCGCCATGATCAGCGTGACCAGCCCGGCCAGCCCCAGCATGCTGACAAGCTGCAGCAGCGGCATGCCCGGCGTCGCTTGCGGCGGCAGGATCAGGCCCGCGCGTTCGAGGCCGAACAGCAGCACCATGGTCCCGGTGACAATCGCCGCCCACACCAGTCCCGGACGGAAGCCGCCGATCAGCATCGCCACGGCCGGGCACAGCACGAACCACGCGGTGGTCGGCGCGGCCACCCCGCCCAGGTGCACTGCCATCCACACCTTCAGCAGGAACAGCGCGCCGACGAACAGGTCGCGCGCCACCGCCAGCGGCACCCCGGCATTGAGGGTGAACGGGGTCACCATCATGACGATGCCTGCGGTAAGCACCACCATGCCGACCGCGTCGTAGCCGAGCAGGTGGTACATGAGCACCAGCAGCGGGATGCTGGCGGCGGTGACGGCGGCGAGGATGGACAGGTGGCGCGCCGCCTGCCATTGGCCGCGGTCGACGCGCAGCAGGTCGGGCAGGATCCGGTCAATGATCGGCATGATGGTCGGTGGCAGTCAGGTGGGAAAGCGGCCGGCTCATGCTGCGCCGGCCGGGTGGCGGTGCTGGTCCAGGAAGGCGGCCAGCTGGTTCACGCTCTGGTGGTCGAACAGCAGTTCGGGCACGACCTGCATGCCGAGGCGCTGTTCGAGGTCGACCGCGATCGAGGCGGTCGCCAGCGAATCCATGCCGAGGGTGGTGAACGGCGTGTCGAAGTCGAGCGCGTGGATCTCGCGGCGCTCGCTGCGCAGCCACTTGAGCAGGCACTCGTGGATGATCGCGCGGGTGGTCGCCGAACCATGGCTTGGGGGCGGTGGCGTGTCCAGTTGCAGATGCGGCGCCGGCGGCGCTGCGGCGGCGCGGCGCAGCAGCGCGTCCGGCTGGTGGTCTTCGCCGGCCAGCCCCTGTTCGAGGTCGCCGATCGAGTTCGCATAGCCGGCCACCAGTTCGAGCAGGGCGGCGGGGCGCGCATACGGGCGCTGTCCGGCCAGCTCCGACAGCAGCGCCTGCAGCTGGACGTTGAAACGGCGGCGCGCCCACACCACGGCATTGCTGGCCGCGAGCCCTTCGGCGCCGATGGCCTGCTGGCGCTGCTCGGCCGCGCCCAGCAGGAAGGCGCTGGCGGCCAGTTCGCCCAGGCGGTAGTCGATCCACTGGCGCGCAGCGGCCTGCGATCCGAACAGCATGGCCGCGCCATCGGCCAGCGCGCCCACGCGCGCGGCGGCGGCGCCCAGTTCGGCGGCCAGCGCGGGCCGCGCCAGCACGGCGCCGATGAAGTGCTGCGCCGCGTTGTCCGGCCGCGCCAGCGTCGCGCCGAGGTGCGCGTACAGGGTTTCGGTCGGGCCTTCGAGGATGCGCAACACGCGCGCGTCGCGCAGGATCTGCGGGACGCCATTGGTTTCGATGTAGCCGCGCCCGCCCAGCATCTGCACCAGCTGGTCGGCGCCATGGCCAAGCAGTTCGCTGGCGGCAGCCTTGCAGGCCAGGTAGGCTTCCGGAGCGGCCTGGGCGCCGCCGTCGAGCTGCGCGGCGATCGCGTACACCAGCGCTTCGCAGGCCCAGGCCGCCGATGTCAGGTCCTGCAGGCGCGCGACGGTGACCGCGTTGTCGGCCAGCGTGCCGGTGGCCACCGTACGGCGCCACGCATAGCGCGCCATCAGCTGGGCGCAGCGTTTCATCGCGCCGACGCACATGGCGCCGATGCCCAGGCGGCTGAACAGCATCGCGTCGTGCGCCGCTTCCATGCCTTCGCCGGGCGCCAGCAGCACCGCGTCGTCCGGCACGAAGGCGTCATCCAGCAGCACGGTGTTCTGGATCATGCCGCGCATGCCCATGGTCAGCGCTTCCGGACCTTGCGCCAGGCCCTCGTTGTCGGCGTTGACCAAGAGGGCGATCATGCCCAGCGGGCTGCCGTCGGCCGCGCTGGCCTTGGCGAACACGGTGATCAGGCCGGCCCACGCGGCCAGGCCAATCCACTGCTTCTCGGCCTTGACGCGCCAGCCGCCGGCCGTCTTCACGGCGGTCGCGCGCAGCGCCATCGGGTTCGATCCGGCGGCCGGCTCGGTCAGCGCGAACGCGGCCAGCTGGCGGCCGGAGGCGAGCTGCGGCAGCAGGCGTTCGCGCTGGGCTTCGGAGCCGAAGCGCAGCAGCGGGCGCATGCCAAGGCCATTGTGCACGCCGACCATGGTGGCCACCGTGAGGTCGACCGCGGCCAGCTGTTCCATCACGCGCAGCAGGTCGGCGGTGGCGAGCTCCTTGCCACCGAAGCGGCGCGGCGCCTGCAGGCCGAAGAAGCCGGCGTTGCCCAGGTCCAGCACAACGTAGGGCGGGATGGTGCGGCGTTCGTCGATCACGCGCGAATTCAGGCGCCGTTCGGCATAGCGGCGCAGCCAGGCGATCATCGCATCGGCGCTGGCGCGCGATGCGGCGTGATCGGTTTGCGCGGCCGCCTGCGCGGCCGGCGCCGGCACCGATGCTGCCGCCGGCTTGGCGGCCCGCGCGGCGCGCCGGTCGAACAGGCTGCCCGGCATCACGTAGACCAGCTCCAGCTGCCCCGACAGCGCCAGTTCCTTGCAGCGCGAGCGCTGCACCTTGCCGCTGGTGGTGCGCGGGAAGGTGCCCGGCTTGACGAACACCACCGACGACACCGAGACGTCGAACTGCTGTGCGATCAGCTTGCACATGTCCTGCGCGATGGCGTCGATGCGGGCCAGGTAGGCGGTCCGGGCGCGCTGCTGTTCCTCGGTGCCGGACAGGCCTTTGTCCAGCTGCGCGGCGGCGCGCACCAGGTTGCGGTTGGCCTCGGCCACGATCGCCAGCCGCTCCTGGCCGTTGGCCTCGACCGAAAACGCGGCGCACATGTTCGGCTCGATGAAGTCGATCGCGTGCTCGATGACTTCCTCGATGTCCTGCGGGTAGACGTTGCGGCCGTTGATGATGATGAGGTCCTTCAACCGTCCCGTGATGAACAGCTCGCCGTCGCGCATGAAGGCCAGGTCGCCGGTGCGCAGGAACGGTCCTTCGCCGCTGCCGGCCAGGCGCGCGCCGAACACCTCGGCGCTTTCCTCCGGCCGGTTCCAGTAGCCGCGCGCGACGCTCGGGCCGGCGACCCACACCTCGCCCACGCGGTGGCTCGATACCGGCAGCCGCGTCTCGGGATCGACCACCAGTACCCGGGCGCCGGCGCCGACCCGGCCGGAGCTGACGATTTCGCGCGCGTCCGGGTCGCCCGGCGCGGCATCGCGGATCTGGTTCCCCTCGAGCAGCGACTTGCTCACGGTGCGCATCAGGGGCGCCCGCCCGCGCGGGCCGCCGGATACGAACAGCGTGGTCTCGGCCATGCCGTAGCAGGGGAACAGGGCGGTGTCGCGCATGCCGCAGCGCGCGAACGCGGCGGCAAACGCGCGCAGGGTGCCGGCGCGCACCGGCTCCGAGCCGTTGTAGGCGACGTCGAGGCTGGACAGGTCCAGCCCGGCCTTCTGCTCCTCGCCGATGCGCGTGGTGCAGTAGTCCCAGCCGAAATTGGGCGCGCCGGCGCAGGTGCCGCGGTAGCGCGAGATCGCCTCCAGCCATTGCAGCGGATTTTTCAGGAAGCTGGCCGGCGCCATCAGCACGCAGTGAAAGCCCACGTGCAGCGGCGACACCACGCTGCCGATCAGCCCCATGTCGTGGAACAGCGGCAGCCAGCTGACCATCACGGTGGCCGGCCCGAAGCCGAAGCCTTCGCGGATCGAGGCGACGTTGGCGGCGATGTTGCGGTGCGTGATCTCGACGCCTTTCGGCAGCGAGGTAGAGCCGGAGGTGTACTGCAGGAAGGCGACCATGTCGGGGCCGATCTCCGGCAGTGCGGCCGGGTCGCCGGACGGCTCCAGCAGGTCGGTCGACAGGCAGCTGCGGCTGTCCGCATCGACCAGCGACAGGCTGGCCAGCACCGCCGTTTCGCAATCGCTGCGGGTCAGGATCAGGGCCGGGTCGGCATCCTCCACCAGCGCCTTGAGGCGGCGCGAGGCGCGCGTCTTGTGCGGGATGGTGGACGGCACGGCGATGATCCCGGCCAGCAGGCAGGCCAGGTAGACCGTGATGAATTCGAGCCCGGCGGGATACAGCAGCAGGGCGCGCGCGCCCGGTGCGGCATGCCCGGCCAGCGTGGCCGCCAGCGCACTGGCGCGCCGCTCAAGTTCGCCGTAGGTGATCTCGTCGATGCGGCCGTCGTCGCGCAGGAAGGTGTAGGCCAGGCGCCCGGGCGCCGCGCGCGCGTGCTCGCGCAAGCGCTCGGTGAGCAGGACGATGTCTTCGCCGGTTATGCCGCTGATGTCCTGCATCTCTCCCAAATCGGTCCCCTGTCAGTGGCCGCGCCCCGGCCCGTCCTCGGCCAGCTCGATGGCCCGCCGCGCACGCGCGACCGCTTGCCCGATGACGGGTGCGGCTCGCTTAATTTGTTGCATATTATGGTTGGACATTAACTGAAGGCGCAAGCGGGAGGCGCCGACGGGCACTCCGGGGAATTCGACCTGGTTGACGAACACCGACTGCTCGAACAGCAGTTTGCCGACCAGCCGCGAGACCTTTTCGCTGCCGATCAGGACCGGCACGATCGGCGAGGCGATGCCCATGCAGTGCAGCCCTTCGGCCGCCAGCTGGGCGCGCAGGCCCTCGGCATTGCGCATCAGGTCCGCGCGCAGGGCGTCGCCCTCGCCGCCGCGGATGATCGCGATGCACTCGCGGATCACCGCCGCCTGCACCGGCGAGAGCGCGTTGGAGAACATGTGCGGCCCGGCGAACAGCTGCAGGTGGCGCTTGACCGCGCGTGACGCGGTGGCGACGAAGCCGCCGTTCGAGCCGAAGGTCTTGGAGAAGGCGCCCATCACCAGGTCGATCTCGCCGGTCATGCCCTGCTGGGCGATGCAGCCGCCGCCGCCCGGTCCCATCGCGCCCAGGTCGTGCGCCACGTCCACCAGCAGGGTCGCGCCGAATTCGCGGCAGGCCTGCTGCAGTCCGGCCAGGTCGGGGGTGTCCGAGTCCATGCTGAACAGGCCCTCGG
The DNA here is from genome assembly GCF_024753145.1 of Massilia terrae. Lineage (GTDB taxonomy): Bacteria > Pseudomonadota > Gammaproteobacteria > Burkholderiales > Burkholderiaceae_D > Telluria > Telluria terrae. The sequence goes on from NZ_JANUGU010000012.1 coordinate 66,569, forward strand.
TGACCACCAGGATGCCGTTGGCGCTGTCGCGCGCGCGGATCGCGGCCAGCTGCTCGCGCACGTGCGCCAGGTCGAGGTGGCGGTTGATGGCGACGTTGGGCGTGGCCGCGGCCGCGCCCTGGCGCAGCGAGGCATGCGCGAACTGGTCGATCACGATGTGGTCCTGCGGCTGCACCAGCGCCGTGATGGCGCCGAAGGCCGCGCCCCAGCCGGTGGGGAACAGGGCCACGTGGTCGAGCGCGACCAGGCCGGCGATCGCCTGCTCCAGTTCCAGCGAGATGCGGGTGTTCCCGAGCAGGACCGCCGAGCCGGCGCTGTGCGGGCCGGCCTCGCGCAGCGCCCGCGCCGCCGCTTCCGCCACCTGCGGGTGCGAGGCCAGCGACAGGTAGTCCTGCGAGGCGAAATTGATGCCGCGCGCGCCGTGGCCGCCTTCGTCGCGGATGCTGGCGATCGGCAGCGGCGCGCCGTCGAGCGAGCGGGTGTACTGCCACAGGCCGTCGCGGCTGCGGGCGTCGTGCCAGGTTTCGACCGCGCCGACGCGGCCCAGCAGGTCGGCGCCGCGCGGCTGCGCGAACTGGGCCGCCGATCCGGTCAGCGAGCCCTTGGCCAGCATCGCGCGCACCTGCTGCGCCAGTTCGGCGTCCGGGTCGTGCTGCGGCGCGCCACCGTCCTGCGGCAGCGCGGCTTGGAATGAGTCGCTCATGGTGTGATTGTAGCCGGACGGGTCAGGCGACCATCCGGGCCGGCGCGGCTTCGCGCTGCTGCCGCAGCAGCTCGGCGATCTGCTCGTGGCCGAGCGGGCGGTGGAAGTAGTAGCCCTGGGCGAAATCGCAGCCCATCGCGGCCAGGTCGGCCAGCTGGCCGGCGGTTTCCACCGCTTCCGCGATCACGATCAGCTGCAGGCGGTGCGCCATGTGGATGATCGATTCGGCCAGCGCATGGGCGCGCGTGCTTTCGCCATCCTGGCCCAGGCGCATGACGAAGCTGCGGTCCATCTTGAGGATGTCCACCGGCAGCTCGGCCAGGTAGGACAGGCTCGAATAACCGGTGCCGAAGTCGTCGATCGAGATCTTGATGCCGGCGTCGCGCAGCGTTTGCAGGCCGATGCGGTTGGTCTCGACGCTGTCGACCAGGATGCCCTCGGTGATCTCGAGTTCCAGGCAGGCCGGCTCGATGCCGGTATCGGCCACCACCGCCAGCACCCGTTCGATCAGTTCCGCATGCTTGAGCTGGCGCGCCGACAGGTTGACCGCGGTCTTCACCGCCGGCAGGCCGGCTTCGCGCCAGGCCCGGTTCTGCTGGCAGGCGGTGCGCAGCACCCATTCGCCGATCGGCACGATCAGGCCGGTCTCCTCGGCCAGGCCGATGAAACGCCCCGGTTCGATGCGGCCGTATTGCGGGTGGTCCCAGCGCACCAGCGCCTCGACCCCGACGATGCGTTTGGTGGCCAGGTCGATCTGCGGCTGGTACTGCAGGATCAGCTGGTTGTTGGCGAGCGCCTCGCGCAGGTGGTTCTTCAGCACCAGCCGTTCGGACGGCGGCAGCGGTTCGTCCGAGGTGTAGACCTGCACGCTGTTCTCGCCCCAGCGCTTGGCGCTGCCCATGGCGGTGTCGGCGCGCTTGAGCAGCACGTCGATGTCGCAGCCGGGCGCAGGGAAGGTGGCGATGCCGACGCTGAGCGAGACGAAGGATTCACGCTCGCCGACCGCCAGCGGCAGGGCGAAGCGGTCGAGGATCTTCTCGGCCACCTGCTGGGCGTCGCCGGGCTGGGCCAGGTCTTCCAGGATCACGATGAATTCGTCGCCGCCGGAGCGCACCACGGTGTCCGATTCGCGCAGGCAGGCGCGCACCTTGGCCGCGATCTGCACCAGCACGGCGTCGCCGGCCTCGAAGCCGAGCGCCTCGTTGATGTCCTTGAACTTGTTCACGTTCAGCAGCATCAGCCCGACCATGCGCTCGTTGCGCACCGCGCGTGCCATCGCGTGCGCCAGGCGGTCGCGCAGCACGCGCCGTCCCAGCAGCCCGGTGAGCGGGTCGCACTGGCTGGTGTCGCCCGACTCCAGCAGCGGCGCGCCGGCCGTGGCGCCGCTGTCGTCGACGATGCGGCGCGCGACGTCGATCGACTGGCCGTAGTTGACCACGCGGTTGCGGCCGCCCGACTTGGCCATGTACAGCGCCTCGTCGGCGCGGCTGACGGTCTGGCCGATGGTCTCGCCGTTGCGGTACTGCGCGACCCCGATCGACACCGAGATCCGCAGGCCGTCGGCGACGTCCGGGAACAGCAGCCGCTCGACCGTGTAGCGCACCCGCTCGGCGAACAGCATCGCGTCCTCCAGCGAGGTGGTGGGCAGCATCAGCAGGAATTCCTCGCCGCCGTAGCGGCCGAAGCAGTCGGTCTCGCGGATCTTCTTCTGCACCGTCAGCGCGAAGCTGCGCAGCACCACGTCGCCGGCCGCGTGGCCGTAGGTGTCGTTGATGCGCTTGAAGTGGTCGATGTCGAGCAGGCAGATGCAGAAGGCGTTGGCGCCGTTGTGCTGCACCCGCGCGCGCTCCTGCTCGATCAGGTCGATCAGGTGGCGGCGGTTATGGCTGCCGGTGAGCTCGTCGCGGATCGCCAGTTCGTTGATCACGTTGAGCGCCTGTTCGAGCTTGATGAAGCCCTGGGTCTTGGTCAGCTCGAACAGCAGCACGAACACCACGATCACCAGGTACAGGCCGAGGTCGCACAGCAGGTACAGCAGGTCCATGTCCTTGACCGGGTGGCCGGGCAGGGGGAAGCCGAGCAGGGGCAGGGTGTAGATCGCGACCACCGCCAGGCAGCTCATGCTGAGCCAGAACACGGCGGTGCCGACGCCGCCGAGGAACATCGCCACCACCGGCGCCGTGATCAGCCAGCCGGCGGTGGGCGCGTTCACCCCGCCCAGGTTGAAGGTCAGCCAGGTGAAGTTGAAGAACACCGCGCACAGGAACACTTCGCGCGCGATCGCGATGCTGCGCGTGAACTTGAGCAGGAACGGCGCCAGGAACATGAAGCCGCAGCAGGTCAGGATCTCGTGCGCCGCGACCGGGAAGCCGAGCAGGTAATAGGCGAGCGCGTAGAACGGGCCGGACAAGGCGGCCATCAGGACCGCGTTGATCACGTTTTGCGCCCGTGTCAGCTGGGCCGCGTGCTGTTGCGCTTCGGCGGGGATGAACCAGTGGATCGCCGTGATGTAACGGCTGACCCAGTGTGAGCTGGCGTTTTGCATTCTTGTCTCGAGCTGATGAAAGCGCCGGGTAGGGCGCGTGCCAGGTTTGTTCCGGTTTATCAGAACTTGCCTGATAGTAACACGCGAGCCTCGGGTTTACTTCACAATTGCGTGTCTGGCGGGGAGAGGTGTTGCGCCGACGTTGCAGATGGCGACCGACCGCCGGTTTTCCCTGAGTGAGCTAGCCAGAACCATGGGGACGCCAACCGGGAGAAAAACGATGGGACGCAGCGATGGCAGCTCAAGCATAGAGCGCGCCGGCATTGCAAATCAAAGCTTGCGCGGCGCCCGACGCCGGTGTAAGAAATGTCGACTTCCTGTAGTCGGATTGCCATTACCTGTATTCGGCTACACTGTGCGCTTTGTGCCAGTAAACACGCCGCCCAATGGAAGAAGAGTCGAACATGAGCCGTCCCGGCGACGATGCGCCCGCGTCCCCCACACCGCCATCCGCCGCGGTCCAGGCCAGCGGCCCGATGGGCGCCGGCGTCGTGCCGCTCGACCAGCGGCACCTGAATTTCCTGTTCGACCATGTCGCCGACGTCATCTTCTTCCTCGAAGTGCTGGGCGCCGACCGCTACCGCTTTGTCGCCGTCAACCAGCGCTTCGCCGGCACGACTGGTTTGCGCGTGGCCGACGTGATCGGCAAGGAGATCGACGAGGTCATTCCGCCGGCCTCGCTGGAACTGGTCAAGCGGCATTATCGGCAAGCAATCGAGACCGGCAAGACGCAGCACTGGGAAGAGGTATCGAACTATCCGAGCGGCACCAAGACGGGCGAAGTCAGCGTCTCGCCGGCGATCGAGGCCGATGGCGGCTGCTGCTTCCTGATGGGCGTGGTGCACGACGTGACCGAGCAGCGCCGCCGCCAGCAGGAACTGTCGATCCTTGAGCAGCGCTGGCGCCTGGCCCTCGAATTCTCGGGCGCCGGCGCCTGGGAGTGGCAGGCCGACACCGGCCTGCTGACGGTCTTTCCGGCCTGGCAGGACATTGTCGGCATGGCCGTCGCCCCGCTGCGGACGACGCGCGCCGCATTGGCGAGCTGGGCGCATCCGGATGACGTTGCGGACATCGAGCATGCCGTGGCCGGCCTGCTGTCCGGGCGCAGCGAGCGGCTCGATGTCGAGGGCCGCGTGCGCCATCGCGACGGCAGCTGGATCTGGATCCGCGCCCAGGGCAAGCTGATGGTGGACACCGGCGGCAAGCCCAAGCGCATGCTGGGCACGATCACCGACATCTCGGCCATCAAGTCGATCCAGCACGAGCTCGAACTGGGCGCGATCGTGTTCCAGAACAGCCACGAGGCGATCGCGGTGGTCGATCCCGGCGGCCGCATCCTGACCGTCAACCCGGCGTTCACGCGCATGCGCGGCTATTTGCCCGACGAGATCGTGGGGAAGGCGCCACGGGTCTACAACGCGGGCCTGGACGACGCCAATATCTACGACGCGATCTGGGAACAGCTGCACGCCACCGGGCAATGGTGCGGAGAATTGTGGAGCCGGCACAAGGATGGCCATGTGATCGCCGAATACCGCAGCATCGCCGCGGCCTGCGGCGCCGACCGGCAAGTGCGCTACTACATCGAGATCGGCACCGACGTCACGGAGACCAAGAAGGCGGAAGAGCTGGCCTGGCGCCAGGGCAATTACGACGCGCTCACGGGCCTGCCCAACCGCCAGCTGTTCCTCGACCGGCTGGGCCAGGCCATCGAGCGCGCGCGCGAGGAGGGGGGCGGCTTCACTTTGCTGGTCATCGACCTCGACCGCTTCAAGGACGTCAATGAAACCCTCGGCCACTCGAAGGGCGACCTGATCCTGAAGGAAGCGGCCCGGCGGCTGATCGACGGCACCGGCGAAAACGATACCGTGGCCCGCTTCGGCGCCGATGAATTCGCCGTCCTGCTGCGCTCGGCCTTCCAGCCGGGCGCCGATCGGCAGGCGGTCGGCGAGGCCGCCCAGGCCATCATCGATTCGATGGCGCAGCCCTTCCTGGTCGGCGACGAAACCCTGCACCTGTCCGCCAGCGTGGGCATCACCCACTATCCGAAGGACGCCACCGACATGGAAAGCCTGGTCAAGCATGCCAACCAGGCCATGCACACGGCGAAGGAGCAGGGCCGCAACCGCTACGCCTATTTCTCGCACATCATGCAGGAGCGGGCCCAGGCCCGGCGCCAGCTGATCAAGGATTTGCGCGCCTGCATCGCGGCCGAGCGGCTGAAGGTGCATTACCAGCCCATCATCTGCCTGGAAACGGGGCAGATGCGCAAGGCGGAGTCGCTGGTGCGCTGGAATCATCCTCAGAAGGGACCGATCAGCCCGGTGGAATTCATTCCCTTGTGCGAGGAAACAGGGCTGATCGTCGAGCTGGGCGAGCAGATCTTCAAGACCGTGGTCCGCGATGTCGGCCGGTGGATCCGCGACAACCACGCCGAGATGCAAGTGAGCATCAACGTGTCGCCGGTGCAGCTGCTGTCCGGGCACGAAGTCAGCGAGCGCTGCTTCCGCATGGCGCGCAATGCCGGGATTCCGGACCGCACCCTGGTGATCGAAGTGACCGAGGGCATGCTCCTCGATAACAATCCTTTCGTCATCCAGCAACTGCGCCAGATCGTCGACCATGGCATGGAGCTGGCGCTGGACGATTTCGGCACCGGCTATTCCTCGCTGTCCTACCTGAAGAAGTTCAATTTCCATTTCCTGAAGATCGACCGCGCCTTCGTCATGCACCTGGCGGCCGGCACCACCGACTATGCGCTGTGCGACGCCATCATCACGATGGCGCACAAGCTCGGCATGCAGGTGATCGCGGAAGGCGTGGAGACCGAAGAGCAGATGCGGCTGCTGCGCGAGGCCGGCTGCGACTTCGGCCAGGGCCTGCTGTTTTCGCGTCCCGTACCCGCCGATGAACTGGGCGGCTGGCTGGCATCGGGCGCACCGCCGTGGATCGGGCCGGGCACGCCATTCCCCGATGTTTAGCAACGGCTTCATGTGGCTGTATGACGATATCCAGGCGTGCAGCGCCTTGGCCACGATGGCGCATATGCCTCGGCGATCAACTCGGCGGTTGGTCCGTAAGCAAAGAGATACCGTCGTTCCCGCCTGCGCGGGAACGACGTTCTCTTTAAAACTAGCTAAGGCAGCGGCACCTGTTGCACCGGTCCGCTCTGGGCCTTGATAAACCCTTCCAGCGCGACCGACAAAGCCTCCAGCGAACTTTTTCCCACGGCCTGTTCAAGGTAGTGGTACTGCTGCTCGATCAGCGGCGCCATCTCGTCGATCAGCGCATCGCCTTTCGGCGCCAGGCTGACCATCACGCGGCGGTGGTCGCTTTCCACACGGATGCGCTGCACCAGCCCGGTTTCCTCCATGCGCGCCAGGATGCCGGCCATGCTGCTGCTGAGAATCTGGCACAGCGCGCACAGTTCGCGCGGTTCGAGCTGGCCGTGTTCGTCCAGCGCGCGCAGCAGGCGCCACTGCTGCTCGGTCAAGCCGTAGTGCTGGATGATGGGGCGGAAATGCGACAGCAGCGCGTCGCGCGCGCTCAAGAATTGCTGCGGCAAATTGCGATGTTTGAAACGCTTGGCCATTCTGCCTCCTGACGGGAAGGTTGACTTCACTAGCATGCTAGTGATTTAATCACTCATATAGTAGTGAATTATAAGGCCCCGGCGGCTCCCCGCTGCCAGAAACGAGACATCATGAACCTGCACGACCTCCCCTCCAGCTTCGACCAATACCAGGACCGCATCCGCCATCCCCTCTTGCGGCAACGCATCACCAGTGCCGCCGCGGCGGCGGCCTTGATCAAGGATGGCATGACCGTCGGCATGAGCGGCTTTACCCGCGCCGGCGACGCCAAGGCGGTGCCGCTAGCGCTGGCCGAACAGGCGCGCCGTGCGCCGCTGAAGATCACCTTGATGACCGGCGCCTCGCTCGGCGGCGAGGTCGACCGGGTGCTGACGGAAGCCGGTGCGCTGGCGCGCCGCATGCCGTTCCAGACCGACCCCACGCTGCGCGCCGCGATCAACCGCGGCGAAGTCATGTTCATCGACCAGCACCTGTCCGAACCTGTCGAGCACCTGCGCGCCGGCCAGATCGCGCCGATCGACATCGCGGTGATCGAAGCCGTCGCCATCACCGACAGCGGCGCCATCGTGCCGACCACCTCGGTCGGCAACAACGCCAGCTTCGCGATCCTGGCCGACAAGGTGATCGTCGAGATCAACCTGGCGCACTCGCTGGCGCTGGAAGGGCTGCACGATATCTTCATCCCGAAACGGCGGCCGCAGCGCGAGCCGATGCCGCTGATGACGGCGCGCGACCGCATCGGCACCAGCGCCATCATGATCCCGCCCGAGAAGATCGCGGCCATCGTCATCACCGACCAGCGCGACAGCTGCTCGACCGTGCTGGAGCCCGATGCGGACACGGCGGCGATCGCGGCCCACCTGGTGGCGTTCTTCGAGCGCGAAGTGGCGGCCGGGCGGCTGGGAGAGAACCTGCTGCCGCTGCAGGCCGGCATCGGCAACATCGCCAATGCCGTGATGTGCGGTTTCATCGACAGCCCGTTCCAGCACCTGACCATGTATTCCGAGGTGCTGCAGGATTCGACCTTCGACCTGTTCGATGCCGGCAAGCTCGACTTCGCTTCCGGCTCGTCGATCACGCTGTCGTCGCGCCGCAGCGAGCAGGTGTTGGGCGACATCGGCCGCTACAAGGACCGGCTGGTGCTGCGGCCGCAGGAGGTGAGCAACCATCCGGAACTGGTGCGCCGGCTCGGCATCATCGCGATCAATACCGCGCTGGAGGCCGATATCTACGGCAACGTCAACTCGACCCATGTGGGCGGCACCCACATGATGAACGGCATCGGCGGCTCGGGCGACTTCGCGCGCAATGCCTCGCTGGCGGTGTTCGCCACCAAGTCGGTGGCCAAGGGCGGCAAGGTGTCGAGCATCGTGCCGATGGTGTCGCACGTGGACCATAACGAGCACGACGTCGACATCATCGTCACCGAGATCGGGCTGGCCGACCTGCGCGGCCTGGCGCCGCGCGAACGCGCCCCGGTGATCATCGAACACTGCGTGGCCGAACCCTACCGGCAAATGCTGCGCGACTATGTGGCGGCGGCGAACCAGCGCGGCGGCCACACGCCGCACCTGCTGGAGCATGCCTTTGACTGGCATGTGCGCTACGCCGCCACCGGCTCGATGCTGCCGGAATAATCAGCTCAGCAGGATGTTGTCTTGATGTGAGCGCGCCTGCTGGATAAAGGCCTTGGGCGGCTGGCCAAGCGCCCTGACGAAGGCGCGCCGCATGCGCTCTTCGTCGTCGAATCCGGTCGCCGCCGCGATCCGCGCGATCGAGCTGTGGCCGTCGTCGATCATGGTCCTGGCCACTTCCAGCCGCAGCTTTTCGATCGCCTTGGCCGGCGCCATGCCGGTCTGGGTCTGGAATACCTGGCTGAAGTGGCGCACGCTCCAGTGGACGTGATCGGCCAGGTGCTGCCCGCCTTGGGTGAATACCGACTTGATCCACAAGAGCGACGATCCGCGCGCGATGCCGCTGGGGGCGTTCATCGAGGAGACGATGGCCGGCCTGGCGACAGGTGCGGATGAGGTGGTGGTCGAACAGGCGAAGCAGCTGCGTGCCAATCCGGGGCCGAACGAGCATGCGTTGGTGAACGGGCTCAACGAGATGCTGGTGGCCAACCCGATACCGCTCGCCTAAACTGCCGGTTGAATTATCGCGCTCGTCATGGCTGGCGTGGGCGCGTAGTCATCTATAATTCCTGTCGACTATCGCGCTTCCTTGCTTTGACCCTTCACTCGCTCTTCTGACAACAGTAATTCATGAAACTGACTAATGCCCGGCACTCGCTCAGCATCGCTGAATCCCGCGCCAAGGATTCCCACTCGCGTGTCCGCAGGCAATTCAACACCTTAATCAAGAAACTTGAAGCTGCGCGCCGTCGGCTGGCCGATTGGGAAGCGGCCTTGCCTGGCATCATGAACGAGGCCGAGCGCGAGTTTCACCCCCTTGCCCAAGCCTATTCGGTGCATCAACGGGAAATGTTGGTACTGTTGGACCAGATGCACCAACACCGTTCGTTAGGCAAAAGAGAACGCGCGAAGCTGTCCGACTTCATCTGTACGCTGGCGCTTGAGCTGATGGCCGGCGGCGACGATGTCGAGTTCAAGGATATCTACAACCGCCATAGCGGCGGTGACTTCGACGAGGAAACTGAGCAGGACGATGCCATTTCTCTCAGCATGATCGCAGATATCCTGGGCCTGCAAATGGACGACGATGACCTGCGTTCCCCCGAGGACATGCTTGAGGCGATGGCGGCGCGCGAAGGGCAAGGCTTCAGTGAGGAACAGCCGGCTGGGCGTGCCAAGGCGGGCGCACGTCGCAAGTCGGCCAGTGCGCTGGCGCAGGAACGGCGCCAAGCGGCGGCGGAGGATGAACTCAAGCAATCGGTGCGCGATATTTTCCGCAAGCTGGCCAGCGGCTTGCACCCGGATCGCGAGCCGGACGCTGACCAGCGCGAGCGAAAGACGGCCCTGATGCAGCGCGTGAATGTGGCATACAAGGCGCAAGATCTGCTAAGTCTGCTGGACCTACAGTGGGAAGCTCAACAGATCGATCAGGCCGATCTGAACAGCCTGAGCGAAGAGAGGATCAAGGCGTACAACAACATTCTCGAGCGTCAGCTGCGCGAAACCCGAAGCGAGCTTGATGGTATCGAGCAGAATGCCGTGATGGATAGTGGGGGGCGACTGCGCCGACGCCCCACGCCTCAGCTGCTATTGCGCTGCCTGCGCGTGGATATTGCTGAAATGCGCGCCAAGGTGAACACCATCACCATCGAGCTGAACGAGTTTAAGGACATTAAGAAGCTCAAGGCATGGCTCAAAACGTATTCGCCTGCGGTAAGGCACGACTACGATGACGTCTACTGGTTCTGATCCATCGGCTTTTCGCACCGCTCGGTGATGCTGCGTTGTACCGGAAATGGACCGGACCTGGTATTTCCAACGCTGGAAACAAAAACGCCAGCCTGGATGGGCTGGCGTTCTCGCTAAAGCATTCTTGGTGGCCCGGGAAATCTCATTCGAATGGCGTCGTCAGTTCCTTCTCATTCGTGTCCACGACGAAAACCGCGAGCAGCTTGGCCGGCTCCGTCGTGCTGGCATTGGCACTGACGCCGTGCCGGTCGCCAGGCATCTCAGAGAAATTCTGACCTGCTTTGTAAATGGTCTCAGGTCCGTCGTTGACCTGGCTGCGGATCGCCCCCTCCAGCACCGTCGCGTAGATGAAGGCGGACTTGGGATGTGTATGGCCAGGTGAAAAGCCGCCTGGACCGTATTCGACCAGCACGCCCTTGAGGCTCTTGCCCGGAACATTAGGCAGTTCGTGTTGGTAGACCAGGGTTACCCTGGCGTTCTTCGCCTTCGGCGCTTCGGCATGGACACCAGCAAATGGCAGACTGGCGACCAGCAGGGAAAGAATCATGCGTTTCACGAAGTTCTCCCTTAGTTTGCGGACCTGGCGCTGCGCAGCCATTCGTCGAGACCGATGCGGCCGAGGCGCGCTTCGCCCAGAGGCACCAGCGAGTGTTCGCCGACCTTGCCGCCGAAGTAGCGGGCCTCGGGATCACTGACAACCTGGCGCGGGTCGCCGACCGCTTTGAGGTAGCGGGCGATGAATTCGTTGAGCGGTGCGCGTTCCGGGCCGGCGATCTCGACAATGCCCATGCGCGGCGCCGCCAGCGCGACTTCGGCAACGTTCGCCGCCACGTCGTCCGATGCGATGGGCTGGAACTGGCCGGGCGCCAGCTTAACGACGTTGCCGACCATACCCGAATCGGCAATGCCGCCGAGGAATTCCATGAACTGGGTCGCGCGGACGATGGTATAAGGAATGCCGGAAGCCACAATCGCTTCTTCTTGTGCGACCTTGGCGCGGAAATAGCCGTTGTCAGGCATCCGGTCGGTCCCGGCGATGGAGAGCGCAACGTGGTGGCGGACGCCGGCTGCGGCTTCCGCCGCAAGCAGATTTCGGCTGGACGTCTGGAAAAATTCCATCACTGCATGGTCTTCCCATGAGGGCGAATTAGCGAGGTCGATCACCACTTGCGCGCCGGTCAAAGCCTGCTGCAGGCCCTCGCCGGTGATGCTGTTGATACCGCTTTTAGGCGAACCGGCGATGACCTCGTGGCCGCCCCGGCGAAGAATGGTGACGGTTTTCGAGCCGATCAGCCCGGTACCGCCAATAACGACGATTTTCATGATCTACCTTTCACATTGAAGAAGCACTTGCGATCTTCCCTGGCTATAAGACGTTATAGGTCGGCGTTTTGTGACAGGCAATCGTCGATTTTTGGCAGTCAACCAGATTTTTTTGTGCAGCCGGCCTAAACCGGCCTCAGGGGCGCTTCGTCCATCGGCGCGATCCGCCGAATAGAATCAAATGGTCAGCGGCGCGGCAGCAGGCTCTTGTTGATTTTGGCGGCGACGCCGACGCTGCGGCCGGCCAGGTTGGCGATCGTGTACTGGACGGCGCTACCCAGCACCACGGCGCTGTCGGACAGGCTGAGGCCGTAGTCTTGCTGCAGCCATTGCGTCATGCCTGCGGTCGCCATGCGCAGGGCGTCGTCCAGTGAACCGGCCTGGCCCAGCGTCATGATCTGCGTCGGCGATTCCACGCGCGGCATGCCGATCGCCTTGCCCTTGATGACGTCGATCGTGAACTCCACGTCCATCGACGTTTCAAGCGCGTACTGCGAGGTCTCGCCGTCGCCCTGCAGCGCATGGGCATCGCCGAGATAGAGCAGGGCGCCAGGCTGTTGCACCGGAAGGTAGATGGTGTTGCCCTCGACGACGTCATTGAAATCCATATTGCCGCCGAAGCGGCCCGTATCGCCGGTGGAAACGGCGGGGCCATCGGGCGGGGCCACCGCCAGCCCGCCCAGCATGGGCCGCACCGGCACGGCAAAGCCGCGCAAGGCGTCGCCGGCCTGCTCGGGGCTGGCAAGGCCGCGCTCGCGGTCCAGCTTCCAGCGCACCGGCTTGCCCAGTGTGCCGGCGCGGGCCGCAAGGCCAGTCGCCTGCGCGCGTCCGACGATGGCATCAAGGCTGTCCGCATAATCGCGGTTCAATTTCAGCTTGAGCAGGTGGACCACCAGGATGTCGCCTGCTTCCGCTCCCATCACGAAGAAGGGTCCGGTTTGCGGATTGCCAAACAGCGCGCGTGTCACGCCGCGCTCGTCGACGCCGCCGGAATCGATGGTCGTGGTGTGGATGGTATCGCCCGGCCAGACCGTCAAGACCGGCAGGCGGGTGGCGCTGAACTCGTTCGAATAATCCTTCGGCGCGAATTCATGCCGCTGCGGCGCGTTGGATGGGCGGTCCGGCAAGCGGCGGGCACTGAAGGCATGGCTGGCGCGCGCTTGCGCGTCGTTCGTATCAGGGAAATCCGCCTTGCCCTCCAGGCGGTCCGCGCTGGCGCTGCCTTTGTATTCGTAGCGCTTGCCCTGCTTGTCGACGACGTTCAGCAGAAGCTGACCATTCTTCCGTGTTCCGGTCAGGGCGTCGCCGTCGAGGGTGCCGGTCAGCTTGCCGTCCTCGTCCTGCAAATGCAGGGTCATATACGAGGGGTTGCCCCAGCGGTCGAGCTTAAGCAGCCAGCTTTCTGCCGCCTGCGCGGACATGGAAATGCAAAGGCAAGATAGCAGAAGTGCTTTGCGCATGGTCGGCTTCGGCTTCGCATGGGAAGTAAATACGCGGCATATTACCAGATGCCCATATGGCTGCTCCCAGGCCGACCATAAACAAAAACGCCAACCTGCACGGGTTGGCGTCTTTGCTTAAGAATTCTTGGTGGCCCGGGGCGGAATCGAACCACCGACACAAGGATTTTCAATCCTCTGCTCTACCAACTGAGCTACCAGGCCAAGAGGCACGATTATAGCCAGCCGATGCGAGCTTCGCAAGTCCTGCGTGCAAGTTTGTTGGCGAAGAGTAGCAATGCCCAGCCCCGCCACGCAGGTGGGCGGCGGGGGGTGTGGGGGCTTTTTTTCCGGGTGTGCGCGATTTCACCAATACTGCCCGATAAGGCCCGATACCTGTCCGGGAATCGCCGATCCGCGGTCGAATCCAAACGATATGCGCACGATTTCACGCGGATCGCGGTCGATTTCTCGCGAAACCATCTCGATTTCCGTCGGGCTGGTGGCACTTTCGAAATCGGGCGTAAATCGAGTATTTTCGAGCACGAATCGGAAGGAACCGAGTGCCGATCGACAGGATTCGACGTCGAATCGTTCGGTTGAGTGTGCATATCGTCAGGATGCGGGCCTTATGCAGCCAAATCGCGTACCCGGGATTTTGAAGCCCCCACACCCCGCACCGTCCGGCGCGGCAGCAGCGAATGGCTATAATGACTGGCATGACAACCTCGACCTCCGCACAACACCGCAGCGACGTCTGCATCGTCGGTAACGGCGCGATCGCCAAGACCGCCGCCCTCGGCCTGGCCCAGGCCGGCCACAGTGTCACGCTGCTGGTCCCGCCCGCGCGCGGCCCGGCGCAGGCGGCTGGCGCCGAGCGGCCGTGGGATGTGCGCGTGTATGCACTGAACCACACCGCGCACGAGCTGCTGTCCTCGCTCAAGGTATGGGGCGCGCTCGACATGGCGCGGGTGGCGCCGGTCGATTCGATGCTGGTGCATGGCGATGGCGAGCAGGCGGGTGGCCTGGCCTTCGACGCCTTCAGCGCGCATACCGGCACGCTGGCCTGGATCGTCGAGGACAGCAACCTGATGCAGGCGCTCGACGCCGCGCTCAAGTTCGCGCCCAAGGTGCAGGTGGTGCAGGGCCGCGCCGAGAAGCTGGTCGAGCAGCTTGATACCGCCACCGTCCGCCTGGACGACGGCACCGTCATCGAGGCCGAGCTGGTGCTGGGCGCCGACGGCCGCGAATCCTGGGTGCGCGGCCAGTGCGGCATCGGCATCGACTACCGTTCCTACCACCAGCGCGCCGTGGTGGCCAACTTCGCCTGCGAAAAGCCGCACCACGGCGTGGCCTACCAATGGTTCACCTGCGCCGAGGGCATCGTCGCGCTGCTGCCGCTACCGGGCAACCGGGTCTCGCTGGTATGGTCGGCGCCCGAAACCCTGGCCGAAACCCTGATGGGCGAGTCGCAGGGCGAGCTGGCGATCCGCCTCGGCCAGTTCGCACAGGACAAGCTGGGCGCCCTCAAGCCCCTGCAACCGGAGAACGTGAAAGCAGTGCCGCTGGCGATCGTGCGCCCGCATTCGATCGTGGCGCCGCGCGTGGCGCTGGTGGGCGACGCCGCCCACGCCGTCCATCCGCTGGCCGGGCATGGCATGAACCTGGGCTTCGGCGACCTGGTCGACCTGTTCAAGGTGCTGGCCGAGCGCGAGGAGCACCGCAGCATCGGCGACGAGCGTGTACTGGCGCGTTATGCCCGCGCGCGCAAGGAAGATGTGCTGCTGATGCAGCTTGCCACCGACGGCCTGGAACGCCTGTTCAGCGCAAATCTTGAGCCAGTACGAGTGATCCGCAATTTGGGGTTAAACTTGCTCGATAAGTTGCCGATGGTAAAGCGTCGCCTGATTTCCCACGCGATGGGCAAATAAACATCTAAGTTAAGGAAATATCATGTTGAAGAGGAAGCTCGCCCTGCTGATGGCGACGGGCCTGATCGCATCCTGCGTCGGCGCCCAGAACACGGTCGAGGCCAACATCAAGAAGGCGATCGAGCCGCGCCTGGGCGGGGCCAAGGTCGAGTCGGTCAAGGAAACGCCGTACGCCGGCCTGTACGAAGTGCGCGTGGCCGGCGACATCCTGTACACCGACAAGAAGGGCGAGTACCTGGTGATCGGCCATGTGTACGACGCCAAGACCTCGCAGGACCTGACCCGCGCGCGCATCGAGGACATCCAGAAGATCAAGTTCTCGGACCTGCCGCTGAACCTGGCGATCAAGCAGGTGCACGGCAACGGCAAGCGCACCATCGCGGTGTTCGAAGACCCCAATTGCGGCTACTGCAAGCGCCTGCGCCAGACCGCGCTCAAGGACCTGGACAACGTCACCATCTACACCTTCCTGTACAACATCCTGTCGCCGGATTCGTCGGACAAGTCGAAGAACATCTGGTGCTCGGCCGATGCCTCGAAGGCCTGGGACGAGTGGATGATCAACGGGAAAATGGCGCCGAAAGCGCCGGAGAAGTGCGAGACGCCGAACGAGAAGGTGCTGGCGCTGGGCCAGCAGCTGCACATCCAGGGCACGCCCGCCATCTTCTTCGTCGACGGCACCCGCATCCCGGGCGCGGTCGACTACAAGACGCTGGAAACCAAGCTGACGGCGGTCAGCAAGTAAGAACGGTATCAACCAACACTGGGGGAGAGCATTCGATGGTCCAATTGAATATCAACGGCCGCGACGTGCAGGTCGACGCCGACCCGTCCACGCCAATTTTGTGGGCGCTGCGCGATAACCTCGACATGACCGGCACCAAGTTCGGCTGCGGCGCGGCGCTGTGCGGCGCCTGCACCGTGCACCTGAACGGCAACGTGATCCGCTCCTGCGTCACGCCGATCTCCGCCGCGGTCGGGCAGAAGATCACCACCATCGAGGCGATGGAGCAGGACAAGGTCGGCAAGGCGGTGCAGG
Organism: Massilia terrae; assembly: GCF_024753145.1. Lineage (GTDB taxonomy): Bacteria > Pseudomonadota > Gammaproteobacteria > Burkholderiales > Burkholderiaceae_D > Telluria > Telluria terrae. The sequence continues at coordinate 82,525 of NZ_JANUGU010000012.1, forward strand.
ATGCGTGGGTCCGCCACGACGTCCCCCAGTGCGGCTACTGCCAGAGCGGCCAGGTGATGAGCGCGACCGCGCTCCTGCGCACCAACAAGGCGCCCACCGACGCCGACATCGACAACGCCATGAGCGGCAATATCTGCCGCTGCGGCACCTACCAGCGGATCCGCGCGGCCATCAAGGACGCGGCCAAAACGCTCGCCTGAGGAGATCGCCATGCGTAAAGAATGGATGAACCAGGGCGAAGCTGCGCCCATTGGCGGCGGCGTCTCGCGCCGCGGTTTCCTGAAGGCCGGCGCGGCTGGCTTCGTGCTCGGCTTCGTGATCCCGGGCGCGGGCCGCTTCGCCGCTGCGGCGCAGGGCCCGGCGCCGTCGGCGCCCAACGCCTTCCTGCACATCGCACCCGACAACACGGTCACCGTGATGGTCAACCGGCTTGAATTCGGCCAGGGCGTGCACACCGCGCTGCCGATGCTGATCGCCGAGGAGCTCGATGCCGACTGGTCGCACGTGCGCGGCGAGCTGGCCCCGGCCGGCGACGCGTTCAAGGACCCGATGATGGGCATGCAGATGACCGGCGGCTCGGGCAGCGTGGCGCACTCCTTCGTGCAGTATCGCGAGATCGGCGCGCGCGCCCGCGCCATGCTGGTCGCGGCGGCGGCGCAGAAATGGAATGTGAATCCCGGCCAATGCCGCACGGCGAACGGCGTGGTCTTCGGGCCTGCCGGCCAGAAGGCGAGCTACGGCGAGCTGGCCGAGGCGGCGATGAAGCAGCCGATGCCGGCCACCGTCACGCTTAAGGATCCCAAGGACTTCCGCTTCATCGGCAAGCCGACCGGCCGCATCGACGCGCGCGCCAAGTCGAGCGGTCACCAGCAGTTCGGTATCGACTTCAAGCCGCCCGGCGCCAAGGTCGCCGTTGTCGCGCATCCGCCGGTGTTCAGCGCCAAGGTCGCGAAATTCGATGCCTCCAAGGCGATGGCGATCAAGGGCGTGGTGGCGGTGTTCGAAGTGCCGGTCGACCGCGGCGGCCGTGGCGTGGCCGTGATCGCCGACGGCTACTGGCCGGCCAAGCAGGGCCGCGATGCGCTGGTCATCGACTGGGACACCGGCGCGGTCGCCAAGGCCGACAGCGCGCAGCAGCTGAAGGAATACGTCGCGCTGTCGAAGACGCCGGGCACGGTGGCGAAGCAGGCCGACATCTCGAAGCTGGCCGGCGCGCCGAAGAAGATCTCGGCCATCTACGAATTCCCCTACCTGGCGCACGCGCCGATGGAGCCGCTCAATTGCGTGGTCGACCTGCAGGACGGTCACTGCACGGTGTGGGCCGGCACCCAGTTCCAGACCTTCGACCAGGCAGCGGCCGCCGCCGCGGCGGGCCTGAAGCCGGAGCAGGTCACGGTCAACACCATGATGGCGGGCGGTGGATTTGGCCGCCGTGCGGTGCCCACTTCGGACTACATCGTCGAAGCGGTCAACGTCGCCAAGGCCTGGCGCGCCGCCGGCCACACGGGGCCGGTCAAACTGATCTGGAGCCGCGAGGACGACATCAAGGGCGGCTTCTACCGCCCGGCCTACGTGCACCGCGCCGACATCGGCCTGGACGCCAAGGGCAATATCGTCGCCTGGGACCACGCCATCGTCGGCCAGTCCATCATCACCGGCACGCCGTTCGAACAGTTCATGGTGAAGAATGGCGTGGACGCGACTTCGGTGGAAGGCATGGGCACGCCGTACGCGGTGCCGCTCAATCTCACGGTCCACAATACCAAGGCCAACGTGCCGGTGCTGTGGTGGCGTTCGGTGGGCTCGACCCACACGGGCTTCGTGATGGAGACCCTGGTGGACGAAGCGGCCCACGCCGCCGGCATGGATCCGGTCGCGTACCGCAAGAAGCTGATCCCGGCCGAGCACAAACGCCACCACGCCGCGCTTGAACTGGCGGTCGCCAAGTCCGGCTACGGCAAGAAGAAGCTGCCGAAGGGGCATGCCTGGGGCGTGGCGATGCACGAGTCCTTCAACTCGGTGGTGGCCTACGTGGTCGAGGCATCGATCTCCAATGGCCAGCCGAAGCTGCACCGCGTCACCGCGGGCGTGCACTGCAACCTGGCGGTCAACCCGATGACGGTCGAGGCGCAGGTGCAGGGCGCGGCCCTGATGGCGCTCGGCACGACGCTGCCCGGCGCCGCCATCACGCTCAAGGATGGCATCGTCGAGCAGCAGAACTTCAGCGACTACCGCGTAGCGCGCATGAACGAGATGCCGCAGGTGGAGGTGTTCATTGTGCCGTCCACCGACGCGCCGACCGGCATGGGCGAACCGGGCGTACCCCCGCTGGCGCCGGCCTTCGCCAACGCGGTCTTCAAGCTGACCGGCAAGCGCCTGCGCAAGCTGCCGTTCGACCTGGCGACGGCCTGACCGGGTAAAGCGGTGGCGCCTGTCGGCATCCTGCTGGCGGCCGGCAGGGGCAGCCGCTTCGACCCGGCCGGTGCGGCCAACAAGCTGCTGGCGCGCCTGCCCGGCGGCGAGCCGGTGGTGGCGGCGAGCGCGCGCCACCTGCTCGCCGTGCTGCCGCGCGTGGTGGCGGTCTGCGCGGAGGAGGGCGAACTGGCGGACCAGCTGCGCACCCTCGGCTGCGAAGTCACCATCTGCGCCGCTGCGCGCGAGGGCATGGGCGTCTCTCTGTCGCACGCGATCCGCGCATCGCTGCCGGCATCCTCGTGGCTGGTGGCCTTGGGCGACATGCCCTTCGTCCAGCCGTTCACGATCCGCGCGCTGTCCGATGCGCTGGACGCTGGCGCGCAGCTCGCGGCCCCGGTTGCGCAGGGCCGGCGCGGGAATCCCGTCGGCTTCGGCGACACCCATCTCGCGGCATTGCTGGCGCTGCGGGGCGACGAGGGTGCGCGCCGCATCGTCGCATCGAGCGCGGTGACGATGGTCGACGTCGACGACCCCGGCATCTTCGCCGATATCGATCTCCCCGGCGACCTCCAGCGTCCCTGACACGGGACTGCCATCCCAGGCCGGTGGCCGGCATCGCGCTGTTATGATTACACTACAAAAAAAGCACAGGCCATCGCCATGAAAAAGACCATTCAAAAAAAACCGCCCGCGGTCCGCTACACGATCCTGCCGAGCGACCTGTCGGGCCACCTGTTCGACGTGACCGTGACCGTCGACCGCCCGGATCCTGCGGGCCAGGTGCTGTCCCTGCCGGCCTGGATCCCGGGCAGCTACATGATCCGCGAGTTCGCGCGCAACATCGTGCGCATCCGCGCCGAAGCCGGCGGCAAGCCGGTCGCGATCTCGAAAGTGGACAAGCACACCTGGAAGGCCGCGCCCTGCGAAGGCCCGCTGGTGGTGTGGTACGAGGTCTATGCATGGGACCTGTCGGTGCGCGCCGCGCACCTGGACCAGACCCACGGCTTCTTCAACGGCACCAGCGTGTTCCTGCGCGTGCTCGGGCAGGAGGAGACGCCGCACCAGGTCGATATCCAGCGTCCGCCCGACCCGGCCTGCGCGACATGGCGCGTGGCGACCGCGCTGCAGGAACTGGGCGCGAAGCGCTACGGCTTCGGCACCTACATCGCGCCCAACTACGATGAGCTTATCGACCATCCGGTCGAGATGGGCGAGTTCGCGCTCGCCAGCTTCAAGGCGCACGGCGTCCCGCACGACATCGTCATCACCGGCCGCGTGCCGAACCTGGACATGGCGCGCCTGCAGGCCGACCTGAAAGCCATCTGCGAAGCGCAGATCGCGTTCTTCGAACCGAAAACCAGGCGTGCGCCGATGGAGCGCTACGTGTTCCTGACGATGGCGGTAGGTGACGGCTACGGCGGCCTTGAGCACCGCGCCTCGACCGCGCTGATCTGCGCGCGCGCCGACCTGCCGAGCACGAATTCGCCGAAGGGCGAGCTGACCGAGGGCTACGTCAAGTTCCTGGGCCTGTGCAGCCACGAGTACTTCCACACCTGGAACGTCAAGCGCATCAAGCCCGCCGCCTTCGCGCCCTACGACCTGCAGGTGGAGAACTACACGCCGCTCCTGTGGCTGTTCGAAGGCTTCACCAGCTACTACGACGACCTGATGCTGGTGCGCGCGCGCGTGATCCGCGAGGAGTGCTATTTCAAGCTGCTGGCCAAGACCATCGGCAACGTCCTGCGCGGCAGCGGCCGCACCAAGCAGAGCGTGGCCGACTCCAGCTTCGACGCCTGGAGCAAGTACTACCGACAGGACGAGAACGCGGCCAACGCCATCATCAGCTACTACACCAAGGGCTCCCTGATCGCGCTAGCATTCGACCTCACGATCCGCGCGAAAACGGATGGGAAGAAGTCGCTGGATGACGTGATGCTGGCGCTGTGGCAGCGCTTCGGCCGCGATTTCTACCCTTCTGTGGGGCGTGGCGTGACCGAGGCCGAAGTCGAGCAGATTTTCGAAGAGGTCAGCGGCGTCAGGCTCAAGCCGATGTTCGAGCGCTACGTGCGCGGCACCGACGACCTGCCGCTGGCGCGCCTGTATGCGCCGTTTGGCGTCAAGCTCGCGGACGAGCGCAAGGGCAGCAAGCCCTCGCTCGATGTCGGCATCGGCCGCGATCCCGCTGGCGCGAAGCTGAGCAATGTGCACGAGGGCGGTCCGGCGCACAAGGCTGGCTTGTCGGCCGGCGACGTGATGATCGCGATCGACGGCTTGCGGGTGAACGGCAATCCGTCAAATGTGGATGTGCTGTTGGGGCGCTACAGCGTTGGCGACAAGGTGACCGTACACGCGTTCCGCCGGGATGAGCTGATGACCTTCACTGTGACGCTGGAAGGCGACCGCGTGCCGGGAATTGCCTTGTCGCATGCGCCGGTTGGGAAGAAAGCGGCAGGGCTGGCGCGGCCGAGCGAGGTTTGAGCGGCCCGCCTACTGGCCCGCTTAGTTACCGTCGTTCCCGCCTTCGCAGGAACGACGGTCTGTCTTCATTCCTCTTGGCGGCCAAGCGACCTGTTACTGCGGTCCCGCGACGCTGCGCAGCTGGAACCGATACCGCTCGTCAAACAGGAAGGTCTCCGAAAACGTCAGCGCGTCCCCGCTCAAAATCAGGTTCGCCGGCCTGGGCAGAGGCTCGCTGCGCCGCATCGAATCGACCGCGACGCCCGAGGCGTTCGTATCGCGCGAGCGCTGCACTGTCACATCCCTGATGTGTCCATCCCGGTCCACCGTAATGTTGAGCACCACGATGGCCGGCAGCATCGACGGCAATGGTCCACTGAAGGTCTGCCCCGGATTGCTTTGCATGACCTGGTATGCGACCTGTTTCTTGTACGAATCAAGGCTGAGCGATTCCGGCACGGGAGCCGGGAGCGGGGCGGGAGCCGCCGCCGGAGACGGGTTATGGTGAAACGGACGTGTGATGAGACTGGCGGTGGAGGAAATGCCCGATGAGATCGTGCTGCATCCACACAAGCAGGCCATGCAGAGCAGTGAGGCGGCGCTTGTGCGGATGGTATTCATGATCAGCTGAACAGTCGTCGAAGTTCTGATCCAGGATCTGGCGCGCGCATGAAGGCTTCGCCCACCAGGAATGCATGCACATCGGAATCACGCATGCGTTTGACATCGTCTGGCACCATGATACCCGACTCCGTTACAACCAGCTTGTCCGCCGGGATGCGCGGCAGCAGGCCGATGGTGGTATCGAGCGAAGTTTCAAAGGTGCGCAGGTTGCGGTTGTTGATGCCGACCAGGCGGGTCTGCAGCTTGAGCGCCGCCGCCAGCTCATCGCCATCATGCGATTCGACCAGCACATCCATGCCAAGTTCCAGCGCACAGGCTTCCAGTTCGGCCATCAGGCCATGATCCAGTGCGGCGACGATCAGCAGGATCGCGTCGGCGCCCATCGCGCGCGCTTCGTAGACCTGGTACATGTCGACCATGAAGTCCTTGCGGATGACAGGCAGCGAGCAGGCCGCACGCGCCGCGCGCAGGTACTCCACCGAGCCCTGGAAAAACTGCTCGTCGGTCAGCACCGACAGGCAGGCGGCGCCGCCCGCTTCGTAGCTTTCCGCGATCTGCGCGGGCTGGAAGTCGGCGCGCAGCACGCCCTTCGACGGCGAGGCCTTCTTCACTTCCGCGATCACGCCGGCGTGGCCGGCGGCGATCTTCGCGCGCAGGCTTTTCTCGAAGCCACGCGTGGGCAGGTCGATGCTTTCAGCCTCGCGGCGCAGGCTGGCCAGGTCGCGGTACTTCTTGGCCGCGGCTACTTCGTCGGCCTTGACCGCGAGGATTTTGTTCAGGATGTCGGACATGGTGTTTTCAGTTTTGCTTGGCCAGTGCGAGCTTTACGCCGAGCCAGATGAACAGCCCGCCGGTCGTGCGCTTGAGCCACAGCGACGCCGCAGGGTGAAGTTTGACGCGGCGGCTCGCCGCGCCGGTGAACAGCGCGAGCGCATGGCACCAGAGCGTGCCGTTGATGTTAAAGATGCAGCCGAGGATGATGAACGCGAGCGCCTTGTGCGGCGCGTTGGCATCGATGAATTGCGGGACGAAGGCGAGGAAGAACAGTGCCACCTTCGGGTTCAGCACATTGGTCAGGAAGCCCTGTGCGTAGATCTTCCGGTAGGGAAGCGGGGCCAGCGCCAGCGGCGCCTGCACGCCATCCTGCGCCTTGGAGCGCAACAGCCCGATCGCCATGTATAGGATGTAAGCGGCGCCTACCAGCTTCACCACGGTGAAGGCGGTGGCGGACGCAGCCAGCACGGCTGACAGTCCCAGCGCGGCGCCCAGGATGTGCACGAAGGTGCCGCTGGCGATGCCCAGCGTCGCGGCGCTGCCGGCGCGCCAGCCTTGCGTCGCGCTGCGCGTCATGATCAACAGCGAGTCCGGCCCCGGCATCAGGTTGAGCAGCAGGCCCGAGACGACGAACAGCGCGAGGTCGTGGATACCGAACATGCGCGCCTCAGTTGTTCGCGCCGAGCTGGCGCGTCACCTGCACGAACTGTTCGAGCTTGGCCAGCGCCGCGCCGGATGTGATCGCGGCGCGCGCCTTCTTCAGGCCTTCCTCGATCGATTCGGCCACGCCGGCTGCGTACAGCGCGGTGCCGGCGTTGAGCGCGACGATGTCGGTGGCCGGACCCGGTTCGCCGCGCAGCGCTTCCAGCACGCGCGCCTTCGATTCGGCCGCGTTGGCCACCTTCAGGTTGCGCGTGTGGGTCATCTGCAGGCCGAAGTCTTCCGGATGGATCTCGTATTCGCGGATCTCGCCGTTCACCAGTTCGCCGACCATGGTGCCGGCGCCGAGCGACACCTCGTCCATATTGTCGCGGCCCCAGACCACCACCGCATGCTGGGCGCCGAGGCGCTGCAGCACGCGCACCTGGATGCCGACCAGGTCGGGGTGGAACACGCCCATCAGGATGTTCGGCGCGCCGGCCGGATTGGTGAGCGGGCCGAGGATATTGAAGATGGTGCGCACGCCCAGCTCGCGCCGCACCGGCGCCGCATGCTTCATCGCCGCGTGGTGGTTGGGCGCGAACATGAAGCCGATGCCGGTCTGCGCGATCGACTGGGCGATCTGCTCCGGCTTCAGGTCGATCTGCGCGCCGAACGATTCGATCACGTCCGCGCTGCCGGACGACGAGGACACGCTGCGCCCGCCGTGCTTGGCCACGCGCGCGCCGGCACTGGCGGCCACGAACATCGAGGCGGTCGAGATGTTGAAGGTATGCGCGCCGTCGCCGCCGGTGCCGACGATGTCGAGCAGGTTGCGGGTGTCGGCCATCGGCACCTTGGTCGAGAATTCGCGCATCACCTGGGCCGCGGCGGCGATCTCGCCCACGGTTTCCTTCTTCACGCGCAGGCCCATGGTCAGGGCGGCGATCATCGTCGGCGACATTTCGCCCGACATGATCTGCCTGAACAGGTGCAGCATCTCGTCGTGGAAGATCTCGCGGTGTTCGATACAGCGCAGCAGCGCTTCTTGCGGGGTGATTTTCATGCCGGTTCCCATTCAGGTGTCGCCTTCAACCGCCAACTTCAATACCGTCGTTCCCGCGGAGGCGGGAACCCATAGACCGCGTGAGCCGCCGTCGATCTCCCTCTGAGCCGCGTGTCGGAATACTCAGCATGGATTCCCGCCTGCGCGGGAACGACGGTATTTATTTGTTCAGCCGCGCTCGAGAAAATTCTTGAGCATCTTGTGCCCGTGCTCCGACAGGATCGACTCGGGGTGGAACTGCACACCCTCGATGTCGTATTCCTTGTGGCGCACGCCCATGATTTCGCCGTCGTCGGTCCACGCGGTCACTTCCAGGCACGAGGGCAGGGAAGCGCGCTCGATCGCCAGCGAGTGGTAGCGGATCACGGTGAAGGGGCTCGGGATGTCGGTGAACACGCCGACGCCGGTATGCGCAATCAGCGAGGTCTTGCCGTGCATGACCTGCTTGGCGCGCACGATGTTGCCGCCGAAGGCTTCGCCGATCGCCTGGTGGCCCAGGCACACGCCCAGGATCGGCAGCTTGCCCTTGAAGTGCTTGAGCACCTCGACCGAAATGCCGGCGTCCTTGGGCGACTTCGGCCCCGGCGAAATGCAGATGCGTTTCGGGTTCAGCGCCTCGATCTGCTCGATGGTGATCTCGTCGTTGCGGTAGGTGCGCACGTCCTCGCCCAGCTCACCGAAATACTGCACGATGTTGTAGGTGAACGAGTCGTAGTTGTCGATCATTAGCAGCATCTCAGATCTCCCCATCCAGGCCGTCTTGCACTTGCTCGGCCGCGCGCAGCACGGCGCGCGCCTTGTTCTCGGTTTCCAGCCACTCCATCTCGGGGATCGAGTCGGCGACGATGCCCGCCGCCGCCTGCACATACAGGTTGCCGTCCTTGATCACGCCGGTGCGGATCGCGATCGCCACGTCCATTTCGCCGCCGAAGGACAGGTAGCCGCAGGCGCCGCCGTAGATGCCGCGCTTGACCGGCTCCAGCTCGTCGATGATCTCCATCGCGCGCACTTTCGGCGCCCCGGTGAGGGTGCCGGCCGGGAAGGTCGCGCGCAGCACGTCCAGGTTCGACATGCCGTCCTTGAGCGCGCCCTCGACGTTGGACACGATGTGCTGCACGTGCGAGTACTTCTCGATCACCATGCGGTCGGTGACCTTCACGGTGCCGGTCTTGGCGATGCGGCCGATGTCGTTGCGCGCCAGGTCGATCAGCATCACGTGTTCGGCGACTTCCTTCGGGTCGGCCAGCAGCTCGTCGGCCAGCTCGGCGTCGCGCTCGGGCGTGGCGCCGCGCGGGCGGGTGCCGGCGATCGGGCGCAGCGTGACCTTCTTGCCGCCTTCCGGCGCGGCCTCGTTGCGCACCAAAATCTCCGGCGAGGAGCCGACGATCTGCATGTCGCCGAAGTTGTAGTAGTACATGTACGGCGACGGGTTCAGCGAACGCAGCGAGCGGTACAGCGACAGCGGCGAATCCACATAGGGCTTGCGGATGCGCTGGCCGATCTGCACCTGCATCAGGTCGCCGGCCATCACGTATTCCTTGGCCACCGCGACCGCCTTCAGGTAGTCTTCCTTGCTGAAGTCGCGCACGGCGTCGGTGCGCACCGAGGCCGAGGTGACCGGCGCGTCCACGCTCCGGCGCAGCATCATGCGCAGGTCCTTCAGGCGCTGGCGGCCGCGCGAATAGGCTTCCGGCTGCGACGGGTCGGCGTACACGATCAGGTACAGTTTGCCGGACAGGTTGTCGATCACCGCCAGCTCTTCGGTCAGCATCAGCTGGATCTCGGGCAGGCCGAGGTCGTCCTTCGGCGCCTGGCCGAACAGCTTCTTCTCGATGTGGCGCACCGCGTCGTAGCCGAAGTAGCCGGCCAGGCCGCCGCAGAAGCGCGGCATGCCGGGGCGCAGCGCGACCTTGAAGCGCGACTGGTACTGTTCGATGAATTCGAGCGGGTTGCCGTCGTGGGTCTCGATCACCTCGCCGTTCTTCAGCACCTCGGTGCGGTTGCCGCTGTTGCGCAGCAGGGTGCGCGCGGGCAGGCCGATGAAGGAGTAGCGGCCGAAGCGTTCGCCGCCGACCACCGATTCGAGCAGGAAGGTGTTGCGGCCCGCGTCCTGGCTCTGGGCCAGCTTGAGGTAGAGCGTGAGCGGGGTTTCGAGATCGGCGAATGCTTCCGCGATCAAAGGGATGCGGTTATAGCCCTGGTTGGCCAGCGATTTGAATTCGAGTTCGGTCATGTTGTCTCCGGGCCGCCACAAGGAAGGGGATGGCGGTGGTTCTTCGTAAAAACCTGCCGGCGAAAAGACGAACACCGGCAGCAATCAAATGGGGTTAGTTAGCCCAGGATTGCCAGCGTCGCCACAGCCAGGCCTCAAGGGCGCCGGTTTGGTTGACGGTGTGTTTTTTCGTGAAAAACATGGAGTGAGAGGTTTAGTTTGTATTGCTGTTGTGCGCTTCGATCAGGTTCGCGGCGTCAAACAGCGTACCTACTATACCATCGGAATTGATTTCGTGTACAGGTCGTCCATGGTTATATCCATATGGGACTGTCAACACGAAGCAACCGGCGGCGCGGGCGGCCTGGGCGTCGTTCGATGAGTCGCCGATCGCCACCACCTGCGAAGGCGGCAGGTCGAAGTCGCTGCAGACCTGCAGCAGCGGCAGCGGATCGGGCTTCTTCTTCGGCAGCGAGTCGCCGCCGTACATCAGGTCGAAATATGGCGTGAGGCCTTTTTGCGCCAGCAGCGGCTGGGCGAAGGCGACCGGTTTGTTGGTCACGCAGGCCAGGCGCAGGCCGAGCGAGCGGAGCTTGCAAAGGCCCTCGGTGACGCCTTCGTACATGGTCGCGCGCTGGCCGTTGATCGCGAGGTAGTGGCGCTGGTAGGCCGCCATCGCGGTTTCGTACTGCGCCTCGACCTGCGCTTGCGGCAGGTCGAGCGACAGCACGTCACGGATCAGCTTTTCCGAGCCCTTGCCGACCATCGGCGTGATGGTCTCCTGCCCGATCGGCGCCAGGCCCAGTTCGGCGCGCATGCCGTTCAGGGCCAGTTCGAAATCGGGCACGGTGTCGAGCATCGTGCCGTCCAGGTCGATGATGGCGGCGCGGATCGCCGCTGCGCCGGATCGCATTATTTGGCGACCGTCGCGAGCTGCGAACGCATCGCGTCGATCACGGCCTTGTAATCCGGCTTGCCGAAGATCGCGGAACCGGCCACGAAGGTGTCAGCGCCGGCGGCAGCTGCGGCGGCGATGTTGTCGGCCTTGATGCCGCCATCCACCTCCAGCATGATGTCGCGGCCGGATTCGTCGATCAGGCGGCGCGCGATCGCGATCTTCTTCAGCGCTTCCGGGATGAAGGACTGGCCGCCGAAGCCCGGGTTGACCGACATGATGAGGATCATGTCGATCTTGTCCATCACGTGTTCCAGGTAGTGCATCGGCGTGGCCGGGTTGAACACCAGGCCGGCCTTGCAGCCGTTGTCGCGGATCAGCTGCAGGGTGCGGTCGATGTGCTCCGACGCCTCCGGGTGGAAGGTGATGATGTCGGCGCCGGCTTTCGCGAAGTCGGGGATGATGCGGTCTACCGGCTTGACCATCAGGTGCACGTCGATCGGCACCTGCACGTGCGGGCGGATCGCCTGGCACACCAGCGGGCCGATGGTCAGGTTGGGAACATAATGGTTGTCCATCACGTCGAAGTGGATGATGTCGGCGCCGGCGGCGACGACATTGCGGACTTCCTCGCCAAGGCGTGCGAAGTCGGCCGACAGGATGCTGGGAGCGATGCGGTAGGTGGTCATTGTTGGGCCGTGCGTTATGTCTGGAACCCGCTATTTTACGCTTCCGGCCGGGCTGTGCTGGCGGAACGCCGCTTTCCGCTCCAGCGAGTATGATGGCGGGGATTGCCGCAACCGCTTTATAACAGAGGAAACACGATGCCCGAATACGATTTCACTGTCTCCGTCCGGACCCAGTACCTGCCGGAGCAGTCCGACCCGCATCGGACCAATTTCGTGTTTACGTACTCCATCACGATCAAGAACACCGGCACCGTCGCGGCCCAGCTCATCTCGCGCTACTGGACCATCACCGACGCCAACAACCGGGTGCAGGAAGTGGCCGGCCTGGGCGTGGTCGGGCACCAGCCGCTCCTGCAGCCGGGCGAACAGTTCGAATACACCAGCGGCACCCAGCTGGCCACGCCCACCGGGTCGATGGTCGGGCGCTACTTCTTCGTGGCCGAGGACGGGCACCGCTTCGAGGCGCCGATCCCGGAATTCGTGCTGTCCCTGCCCAAGACCTTGCACTGACAAGGCTCAGCGCGTATCGTTTTTATCGCGGGTATCTTCTGTACTGCGGTCGTGCCCGCGGCCGGAATACATCGTCCACCACACGATGAACAGCAGCAGGACCAGCGCTGCCCCGGCTTCCAACATCAGTAACCACATATTCTTCTCACGCCTTATGCTGACGACTCGCCGCAGTGTACCCGCTTTGTTCGCCGCCGTCGCCATGCTGCTGGCGGCCTGCGCCACGCCGCCGCAACAGCCGGCCAAACCCGAACAGCCGCCCGCGCCGCAGCCGCCGGTGGTGATGCCGCCGCCGGTCGGCCCGGTCGCGGTGCCGCCAACGCCGCCCGCGCCGCCGCCGGCGCCGCTCATGACGCCGGTGAGCTTCGATGCGCTGCCCGGCTGGAAGCAGGACGACCTGCGCCAGGCCTGGACTTCGTTCATGGCCTCGTGCCGGGTGCTGGGCGCGCGCGCCGACTGGAAGCCGGCCTGCCTGGCGGCGAAAGTGGTCGACGCCAATGACGGCGCCGCGGTGCGCGGCTATTTCGAAAGCTGGTTCGTGCCCAACCAGATCCGGACCGCGGACGGCTCGGACACGGGCCTGATCACCGGCTACTACGAGCCGATGCTGCACGGCCTGCGCAAGCGCCAGGGCGCCTACCAGACCCCGCTCTACAAGGTGCCGGACGATTTGCTGACCGTGGACCTGGCCAGCGTGTACCCGAACCTGAAAGGCATGGTGCTGCGCGGCCGCCTGTCCGGCCGCAAGGTGGTCCCCTACGGCACCCGCGCCGAGATCGAGCGCGCCAACCTGCCGGGCAAGGAACTGCTGTGGGTGAACGATCCGGTCGAGGCCTTCTTCCTCGAGGTGCAGGGCTCCGGCCGCGTGCAACTTGACGACACCGGCGAGACCGTGCGCATCGCCTATGCCGACCAGAACGGCCATCCCTACAAGGCGATCGGCCGCTGGCTGGTCGACCAGGGCGAGCTGACGGTGGAGCAGGCCACGGCCCAGGGCATCAAGGCCTGGATCGCGGCGCATCCGGAGCGGCGGCAGGAGCTGTTCAATGTAAACCCGAGCTACATCTTCTTCCGCGAGGAGCGCTTGCCCGATCCGAGCGTGGGGCCGAAGGGCGCGCTGGGCGTGCCGTTGACGCCTTCGCGTTCGGTCGCGATCGATCCCAAGTTCCTGCCGCTCGGCGCGCCCATCTTCCTGGCGACCACGGAGCCGGGTAGCGATGTGCCGATGCAGCGCCTGGTGATGGGGCAGGACACGGGCGGTGCGATCCGCGGTGCGGTGCGGGCCGACTTTTTCTTCGGCTTCGGCGACGGCGCGCCCGATAAGGCGGGCCTGATGAAGCAGCGCGGTTCGCTGTGGGTGCTGATGCCGCTGCCGGCGCCGCGCCAGCCTTAATCCTTCACCTTGCGCAGGCCGGTCCCGAACAGCGTCGCCAGCACCAGCGCGATCGAGGCCGCGCCGATCCAGCCAAGCGCGGCGCGCACGCCGATCTGCTGGCCCATCACGCCGGCCACCATCGAGCCGATCGGCGCCATCGCCACCGTTAAAAAGCGCATGGTGGCGATCATCCGGCCCAGCATCGGGTCCGGCGTCAGCTTCTGGCGCAGCGCGCCGTAGGGAATGAAGAACAGGGTCGCGCCAAGGTCGACGAAGAACATCGCGATGCCGTACAGCGTCGCGGCGGCGGCGCTGCCGAACAGGGTGGCCGGGATCGCGGGCATCAGCACCCATCCGACCGCGGACGCAGCCTGGCCCACCATCAGCACCGTGCCGACGCCGAGGCGCGCCGTCAGGGGCTTGACCAGCACCGATCCTGCCAGTACGCCCACCCCGCCCAGCATCTGCGCGGTCCCCATCACGCCCGGCGCCAGCGCGAGCACGCGCAGCGCGAACAGCACCTGCAGCGCATTGAAACCGAAGAACATCAGGTGCCAGCCGCCCGAGGTCCAGGCCAGCTTGCGCAGGGTCTCGTGGTGCCAGACGAAGGACAGGCCATCGATCATCTCGCGCACCGGGTGCGTGTCCTTGCGCGCCGGTTCGGGCTCGCGGGCGCGGATGCGGCGCAGGTTCAGCAGCGAGATCGCGAAGCCGGCCGCATTGCACAGCACCGCCAGCGGCGGGCCGACCAGCTGGACCAGGGTGCCGGCCAGGCCCGGTCCCAGCAGCCGCGCGGCCGATTCGGTGGAGGCGAAGCGCGCCTGGGCGTCGACCAGCTTGTCGCGGCCGACGATAAAGGTCAGGAACACCTGTTCGGCGCCGCCGCCGATCACGTAGCCGGAGCCGATCACGAAGCCGACCGCGTACAGCCAATGGATGGTCAGCAGGTCGAGCTTCCAGGCGATGGGCACGCTGGCCAGCGCGATCATTACCAGCGCGTCGCTGCACAGCATGACGGGCAGGCGGCGGTTGCGGTCGAGCAGCACGCCGATCGGCAGGCCGAACAGCAGGAAGGGCAGGGTCTCGCAGGCGGCCAGCACGCCCATCTGGCTGGACGTGGCGTGCAGCAGCAGGGCCGCCGCCACCGGCAGCGCGAGCATGGTGATCTGGGCGCCGAAGTTGGTCAGCGCATTGCTCAGCCACAGGCGCCGGAAATCCGCGCTGCGCAGCAAATTGTCGCTGGCCTGGTCTGCCTGCGTGGAGTCGGGCACGGACGAGGTCTCTCTTGTATTGACAAAGTTGGGATGATAACAGCGCGCGTTGCCGTTTTTGACATGCGAGCAGCTACAATCGCGCAGTCCGTCTTAATTACGAAGGGGTGTCCCATGCAATATGCAGACCTGTTGATCGAAAACCATGGCAAGGTGGCGGTGATCCGCCTGAACCGTCCGAAAGCGATGAACGCGCTGAACGACAACATGATGAACGAGCTGGGCGATGCCTTGTACAAGTTCGACGCCGACCCGGCGGTCCACGTGATCATCCTCACCGGCAGCGAAAAAGTGTTCGCGGCCGGCGCCGACATCGCCGCCATGGCCAACTACACCTACGCCGATACCTATCCGGGCAATTACATCGGCCGCAACTGGGAGCACATCCTGAATATCCGTAAGCCGGTCATCGGCGTCGTGTCCGGCTATGCGCTGGGCGGCGGCTGCGAGCTGGCGATGATGTGCGATTTCCTGATTGCCGCGGATTCGGCCAAGTTCGGTCAGCCGGAAATCAAGGTTGGCGTGACGCCGGGCGCGGGCGGCACCCAGCGCCTGCCGCGCGCGATCGGCAAATCGAAAGCCATGGACATGCTGCTGACCGCGCGCATGATCGACGCGGCCGAGGCTGAGCGCACCGGCCTGGTGTCGCGCGTGTTTCCGGCGGACAAAATCATGGAAGAAGCGTTGAAGATCGCGGAGTCGATCGCGGCAATGCCGGTCACGGTGGCGATGGCGATCAAGGATTCCGTCAACCGCGCCTACGAAACCACGTTGACCGAAGGCGTGCGCTACGAGCGCCGCTACTTCCACGCGGCCTTCGGCACCCCCGCGCAGAAAGAGGGCATGGCGGCCTTCCTCGAGAAACGTCCGGCAAATTTCGAGGGCAAGTAAGAAAAAGCCCTTGCGCGATGGGGCCGCGCTTTGCTATAGTTCGGTCCCTCGCGAGAAACACGCAACAAATCAAACGGTTGCGAAGGACTTGTGAGGTGATGTCTGAGCGACATCATGCAAAAAAGGAAGTTGACGAATATCGCGAAACACTGCATAATCTCGCTTCTCTGCTGCTGACGAACACAACGATTCGCACGATGCAGCAAGGCAGTCTGA
>NZ_JANUGU010000013.1 GCF_024753145.1 Massilia terrae
CCCTACGGGGCGGTTTTTTATTGGTCAATTGAAAAAACCTCAACAGTATAAAGAATGCACAGTAAGTTGCTTTTCCGAATTAAATTCGTTGAAATAAAGGTAAACAACGTGTTGGATTCGGGAAAAAATTGAACAGAAATACGAAATTTCCTCACACAAATCATTTTCCTTGCGGTAATCTGGCCCCCTTACCCAACTGTGGCAGTTGCTTCTGAGCCACATTTCCCAAAGAGATAGCAATGAAACTCCAACTGCATTCCCAGGCAGCCAAGGTGCTGTCAACCCTGACCTGCTTTTCGATCCTCGCCGGCTGCGGCGGCGGTGGCGATGCTGGGTCCGGCACGAATTCCACTGAGTTGCTCGGCAAGACCGTGACCGCACCGGCGCCTACCGCAACCGGCAACAATGGCAATGGCAACGGCACGACCCCGGCCACGTCCAACGCGGGCGGTAACAGCGACAAGGGCTCCACCACGACCACCACGACCGACACGAGCAGCTACGTCACCGCGCCAGCCCCGACGCCGACCACCGGCACCAGCACCAGCACGGGCAGCTACGTCACCGCGCCGGCGCCGACCCCGACCACCGACCCCAGCACGAGCACCAGCACCAGCGGCTCGACCAGCACCGCGCCGGTCAACGGCCCGACGGTCACCGATTTCCGCATCCAGAGCACCAATGCCACCACCGCCCAGACCAACGTCCCGGTGACCTTCGGCCAGGTGTTCGCGGTGGGCGCGGTTGCGCCGACCGATGCGCTGGTCGGCCGCCTCGACGACGGCACCACCGTGCCGCTGCAGGTCGACGTCAAGGCCCTGCACGCCGACGGTTCGGTGCGCCACGCCATCATCTCGGCCGTGCTGCCCACGCTGGGCGCCGGCCAGATGCGCACCATCTCGATGATCAAGTCGGGCAAGGTCGCGGCCACCACCGCGCTGGCCACCACTAATATGATGTCGAACGGCTTCTCGGCTTCGGTCAGCGCCACCATCAACGGCGTCAAGTACTCGGCCTTCGCCGATGACCTGATCAAGACCGCGGCGCACCAGACCTGGCTGGCCGGTAACGTGGTCAACGAATGGCAGGTGTCGGCTCCGCTGAAAACCAGCAGCGGCGCCGCGCACCCGCACCTGAGCGCACGCTTCGCGATCCGCTGGTACCAGAACGTCAAGAAGGCACGCGTCGACGTGACCGTCGAAAACGACTGGGCCTACGAACCGAACCCGCAGAACTTTACCTATGACGCGGCCGTGCTGGTCGGCGGCAAGCAGGCGTATGCGAAGACCGGCATGACCCACTACCACCACGCGCGCTGGCGCAAGGTCTTCTGGTGGAACGGTGACACGCCCCAGATCAACATCAAGCACAACATCCCGTACCTGCTGGCTACTGGCGCCGTGCCGAACTACGACCAGACCGTGTCGGTCCCGGATTCGGCCCTGGCCGACCTGGCGACCCGCTACACCGGCGCGGTCACCGAACCGATGGGCATCGGCCTGGGCGTGCCCTACATGCTGATGACCGGCGGCCGTCCGGACATCGGCCTGATGCCGCAATGGTCGACCCTGTGGCTGCTGACCATGGACCAGCGCGCCCGTACGGCGACGCTGGGTACCGCCGACGGCGCCGGCAGCTGGTCCGCGCACTACCGCGACAAGAACACGGACCGTCCGGTCAGCCTGCTCGACTTTCCGTACATGACCATCTACGGCAATGCCAGCGACACCTACAACCCGGCCACCAAGCAGCGCGAAGCCTTCCCGCTGTGCGCCACGACCGCCGGCGCCTGCGACACGCCGTACACGCATGACCCGGACCACCAGCCGGCATTCGCCTACCTGCCTTACCTGATGACCGGCGACTACTACTACCTGGAAGAGCTGCAGTTCTGGGCGATGTGGGATGCGTTCGCATCCAACCCGGCCTACCGCCAGTACGCCAAGGGCCTGGTGACTCCGGAGCAGGTGCGCGGCCAGGCATGGTGCCTGCGTACGCTGGCCGAAGCGGCCTACATCACGCCGGACACCGACCGCCTGAAGTCGCACTTCGCGTCGATCGTCGACAGCAACCTGGATTGGTACAACGCGAACTACACCAACAATGCGAGCGCCAACCAGCTGGGCGTCATCACCAACGGTTACGCGATGGCCTACAACAGCTCGACCGGCCTGGCGCCTTGGCAGGACGACTTCTTCACCTCGGTGATCGGCCACGCCGCCGACATGGGCTTCGCCAAGGCGAAGACCTTCCTGGTGTGGAAATCGAAGTTCGCGGTGGACCGCATGACCGCGACCGGCACCTGCTGGATCGACGGCTCGATCTACGCGCTGAACATTCGCGACACGTCGACCAGCCCGTTCTACACGACCATGGGCGAGGCCTACACCAAGAACCACACGGCGACCTTCAACGCCCTGGCCTGCGGCAGCACTGCGATGGCCACCGCGCTGAACCTGAAAGTGGGCGAGATGACCGGCTATTCGTCGGACCCGGCCGGCTACCCGTCCAACCTGCAGCCGGCGCTGGCCTACGCATCGGACGCGCTGGGCAGCAAGGGCAAGGCCGCATGGACCGTGTTCATGAACCGTTCGGTCAAGCCGAACTACGGCTCGCAACCGCAGTTCGCGATCGTGCCGCGCTATTAATCAGGCTGTAATCGCCTGACCCGGAAGGGCCGCTGCTGCGGCCCTTTTTTCATTTTACGAGGCCACCTCGCCGTACGGTGGCAGGCGCTGTGCGGCCGGTCCATGCTTGCGGTCCGGTGCGCCCCAGCGCCGGTTCAGCCAGTTGCGGGCCGGCATTTCGAGCAGGTAGTAGGCCGTGATACCGCTGGCCAGCGCCAGCAGGATCCCCTGCCAGGCCGGCATCCCGTGGCGCCACACCAGCAGGTAGAACGGCTGCTG
Source organism: Massilia terrae (assembly GCF_024753145.1). Taxonomy (GTDB): domain Bacteria; phylum Pseudomonadota; class Gammaproteobacteria; order Burkholderiales; family Burkholderiaceae_D; genus Telluria; species Telluria terrae. The sequence continues at coordinate 2,907 of NZ_JANUGU010000013.1, forward strand.
CCACAGATACAGCGAGAACGACCACAGGCCGAGCTGGCGCAGCGGCGCCAGCGACAGCAGGCGCCGCACCAGGCTTGGTGCGCGGTCGACCATATTGACGGCCAGCGCGAAGGCACCGGTGCCGATCGCCAGCCGCAGCGGCATCGGCACCGACCACCAGTGCGCCGCGAAGCCCACCAGCGCCAGCGCCACCACGCTCCACGGCGGCAGGCGCCGCAGCGCGTCGGGCTCCAGCCGCAGCAGGACCCACGCGGCGGCGAAAATGCCGAAGGCGGACACCTCGCTGTGCCGCCAGAGGCCGAATTCCAGCCGCGAGCCGGACACCACCAGCGAGTAGCAGGCCGCGCACGCGAGCCACAGCAATGCCAGCAGGCCCACGGTGCGGCGCGCATCGAGGCGCCCGGCGCGGTGGCCCAGCGCGACCAGCGACAGCAGCACGTAGCTGTGCTCTTCCACGCACAGCGACCACACGTGCCCGAACGGCATCACCGATCCATTCGGCAGGAAGTAGTTGTTGGTGAAGCTCAGCGCGGCGGCGGTCTCGCTCCAGCTGGTGCGCACGCCGAGCAGCGCGTACACGACGGCGATCGCGAGGATGAAGACATACAGCGAGGGGAACACGCGTGCGATGCGGCGCTTGTAGAAGATCGGGATCGGCATCGGCCGCACGAACAGGATGCGCGCCATCAGGAGCCCGGACAGCACGAAGAACAAGTTCACGCCGACCGCGCCGAGGTTGATGCCGGGGACCGGGGAGAAGTGGCCGATGTACAGGCAGCCGATGGCCAGCGCGCGCCAGCCGTCCAGGCTGGGCGAGTAATTCGGTAGGGATTGGTCCATGCCTTCTCCTCGGGCGAATGGGCGGAGATTAGCATTTTGCTCAGCAGTTCGGCGCACGTGCATACAACGGGATGTACATACGCGATTTGCTCCATCTGGTTTCGAACACGCGCTACACTTCCTGTTTTTCTCATCGATGGAGGCGGCGTGCATCTCAGGATCGACTGGAAGTACGTGGTGGCATTCTTCGCGCTGAACGGCGTGATCAGCGAACTGCACGAGCAGGCGCACATCATCACCAACCGGATCGGCGCGGGCTGCTATTTCGAGCGCGACTTCAACAACCTGTTCGCCTGTCCGGGCGTGTCGCCGCATACCGACCTGGCTGCGATCGCGGCCTCGTTCGCCGGACCGCTGTTCAGCTACCTGGTGATGTGGTTCGGGGCCTGGCTGCTCACGCGCGCGGCCACGCCGGCCGGGCGCTCGATCGGCTTCTCGCTCATCTTCGCGCCGCTGCCGTTCGCACGCATATTTACGGCACTGATGGGCGGCGGCGACGAACGCAACGTGCTGCGGATGGTCTTCGATGGCGTGGTCGCGCTGCCGGCAACGCGCTGGATGGCGGTGGCGATGACCCTCGCGTTCTGCGCGCCGCCGGTGTGGATGGCGTGGCGCGTCATCGCCAATCGGCACCGCGGCTGGATCGTGGCCGCGCTGTGCGTGGTGCCGCTGCTGGTGATCGGGGGCTACAAGCTCCTGTTCCTGAACGCCCTGCTGCTCAAGGGTGTGCTGGCGACGCCGCTCATCTTCGGCACGCCGCTGTTCGTGGTGCTCGTGTTCGGGTTCATGGTGGTGGCGACCGCGCTGTCGTGGCGCTGGCTGCAGGGTCTGGAAAGCGACAGGTCAGCGCTCCCTGCCTAACACGCAATAAAAAAGGGCCGCAAGCAGCGGCCCTTTTCACACGCTAAGTCGCGTGATTACCAGATGATCACGCGGTCCTTCGGTGCCAGGTACATCTTGTCGCCGGCCTTGATGCCAAAGGCTTCGTAGAAAGCCGGCTGGTTGCGCACCGTGCCGTTGGCGCGGAACTCGCCCGGCGAGTGCGGGTCGGTCTTCACGCGCACGATGGCGGTCGCCTCACGCATCTTGGTGCGCCACACCTGCGCCCAGCCCATGTAGAAGCGCTGGTCGCCGGTCAGGCCGTCGATCACCGGAGCCGGCTTGCCCTTCAGGGACAGCTTGTAAGCCTTGTACGCGATCGCCATGCCCGAGTTGTCGCCGATGTTCTCGCCCAGGGTCAGCGCGCCGTTCACGTGGTAGCCCTTCACCGGTTCGAACGCGTTGTACTGCTCGATCAGCATCTTGGTCTTGGCCTCGAAGTTCTTGTGGTCGGCGTCGGTCCACCAGTTGCGCAGGTTGCCGTCGCCGTCGTACTGCGAGCCCTGGTCGTCGAAGCCGTGGCTGATCTCGTGGCCGATCACGGCGCCGATGCCGCCGTAGTTGACCGCGTCATCCGCCTTGGCGTCGAAGAACGGCGGCTGCAGGATCGCGGCCGGGAACACGATCTCGTTCATCTCCGGGTTGTAGTAGGCGTTGATGGTCTGCGGCGTCATGCCCCACTCGCTGCGGTCGATCGGGTGGCCCAGCTTGTCCAGCTCACGGTCGTACGCCACGCCACGCGCGCGCATCACGTTGCCGACCAGGTCATCCTGCTTGACCACCAGCTTGGAGTAGTCCTTCCACTTGTTCGGGTAGCCGATCTTGACCGTGAACTTGGCCAGCTTGGTTTGCGCGGCCTTCTTGGTCTCGGGGCTCATCCAGTCGAGCGTGTTGATATCTTCCTTCATCGCCGACAGCAGGTTGTGCACCAGCTTTTCCATGCGCGCCTTGCGCTCGGCCGGGAAGTACTTGGCCACGTACAGCTTGCCCAGCGACTCGCCCATCGCGCCTTCGACCGCGCCCACGCCACGCTTCCAGCGCGGTTCCATCTCCTTCACGCCCGACAAGGTGGTGCCGTAGAACGCAAAGTGCTCGTCGAGGAAGGCCTTGTTCAGGTAGTTGGCGTAGCTCTCGACCAGGTGCGCCTGCAGGTAGGCCTTCCAGGTGTCGATCGGGGTCTTGGCGACGATCTCGGAGAAGCCCTTCAGGAAGGTCGGCTGGCCGACGATCACATAGCTCACCTTGCCCTGGATGCCGGTGCCCTTCAGCCAGGTGTTCCAGTCCCAGCCCGGCGCCATGTCGGCCAGCTTGGCCAGTTCGACCTTGTTGTAGGCCTTGATCGGATCGCGCAGTTCGACCTTGGTCCACTGGACTTTGGCGATCTCGGTTTCGAGGTCGACGATGGCCTTGGCGTTGGCGGCGGCATTCTTGTCGCCTGCCATCGACAGCATTTTCTCGACGTGGGCCAGGTACTTGGCGCGGGTGTCGGACAGCTTGGCGTCGTCGGTTTTCAGGTAGTAGTCGCGGTCCGGCATGCCCAGGCCGCCCTGGCCGATGTCGGCCACATACTTGGTCGAATCCTTGTTGTCCTGGTGGATGCCGAAATCATAGGGCGTGTTCACACCCAGCTTGCTCATGCGCGCGAACACGGCCGGCAGCTCGGACTTGTCCTTGAGCGCAGCGATCTTGTCCATCTCGGCCTTCAGCGGAGCCAGGCCGACCTTCTCCAGCTTCGCTTCGTCCATGAAGCTGGCGTAGTAGTCGGCGATGCGCTGGTCATCGGTGCCGGCGGCGGCGTGCTTGGCGATCGCCGCCTCGATCAGGCCGCGCAGCTGCGGCTGGGTGTCGTCCTGCAGCTTCTGGAACGAGCCCCAGCTCGATTTGTCGGCCGGGATGTCGGTGGTCTTCATCCACTTGCCATTGACGTGCTCGTAGAAGTCGTCCTGCGCGCGCACGCCGTCGTCAAAGAACTGGGTGGCGATGCCGGCCGACAGCGCCTGCGTCTTGGAGGTGGTGGCGCTCTTGGCGGCTGCCGTGCCTTCGGCGGCGTAGGTGACGCTGGCGATCAGGGCGAGCGTCACGGCGCTCAGCAAATGACGTTTCATGTGTTGTTCTCCACTCTGTAGTTTCGGAATTGAGAACCGGCGCTCTTGGCGCCGGCTCCCGGGGACTACTGACTCTACTCTACCAGATCGTCACGCGATCTTTCGGTGCAAGATACATCTTGTCGCCTTCTTTCACGCCGAAGGCCTCGTAAAAGCCCGGCTGGTTGCGCACCGTGCCGTTGGCGCGGAACTGGGCCGGCGAGTGCGGGTCGGTCTTGACCTGCAGGATCGCGGCGTCATCACGCATCTTGGCGCGCCACACCTGGCCGAAGCCCATGTAGAAGCGCTGGTCGCCGGTCAGGCCGTCGATCACCGGCGCTTCCTTGCCGTGCAGGCTGATCTTGTACGCCTTGTACGCGATCGCCAGGCCCGAGTTGTCGCCGATGTTCTCGCCCATGGTCAGCTGGCCGTTGACGTGGTAGCCCGGCACCGGCTCGAAGGCGCTGTACTGCGCATCGAGCATGTCGGTCTTGGTCTTGAACGCGGCGCGGTCGGAATCGGTCCACCAGTTGCGCAGGTTGCCGTCGCCGTCTGACTGGCTGCCCTTGTCGTCGAAGCCGTGGCCGATTTCGTGGCCGATCACGGCGCCGATCGCGCCGTAGTTGACGGCGTCGTCGGCGGCGGCGTTGAAGAACGGCGGCTGCAGGATCGCAGCCGGGAACACGATCTCGTTCAGCGACGAGTTGTAGTACGCGTTCACGGTCTGCGGCGTCATGCCCCACTCTTCGCGATCGACCGGCTTGCCCAGCTTGCCGACGTTGCGGTTGCGCGCGAACTGCGAGGCGCGCATCACGTTGCCGACCAGGTCATCCTTGTTAATGGTCAGCTTGGAGTAGTCGCGCCACTTGACCGGATAGCCGATGTGCGGGCTGAACTTGGCCAGCTTGTCCAGCGCCTGGGCGCGGGTCTCCGGGCCCATCCAGTCCAGGTGCTCGATGCTGTCCTTGTACGCGGCCAGCAGGTTCTTGACCAGTTCTTCCATGCGCGCCTTGCGCTCCGGCGGGAAGTACTGCGCCACGTACTGGCGGCCGACCGCTTCGCCCAGCGCGCCTTCGACGGCGGCCACGCCACGCTGCCAGCGCGGACGTTCCTGCGGCACGCCCGAGATCACGGTGCCGTAGAACGCGAAGTTCGCTTCCGAGAACGGCTTGGAGAGGTAAGGCGAGTATTCGCGCAGCAGCTGCCACTTGAAGTAGGACTGCAGGGTCGACAACTCGGTGTTCTGCAAGGTCTGGTTCATCGCCGTCAGGTAGCTCGGCTGGCCGACGATCACGGTGCCGGTCTTGCCGCCCACGCCGGCGGCGGCCAGCGCGGCGTTCCAGTCGTAGCCCGGGGCCAGCTCGGCCAGCTTGGCCACTTCCACCTTGTTGTAGCGCTTGACCGGGTCGCGCAGTTCGACGCGGTTCCACTGCGCGGTTGCCAGCTGGGTCTCGAAGCCGACGATGGCCTTGGCCTGGGCTTCGGCGTTCTTCTCGCCGGCCAGCGCCAGCACCTTGGCCACGTGCTGCTCGTACTTCTCGAGCGTGGACGCCATGCGCTTGTCGTCCTTCTTGAGGTAGTAGTCGCGGTCCGGCAGGCCCAGGCCGCTCTGGCTCATGTACACGGCGTACTGGGTCGAGTTCTTCGAGTCCTGCGCCACGCCGATGCGGTACGGGGTGTTCACGCCGATGTCGGACAGGTGGCCGACCAGGGCCGGCAGCGCCTTCTTGTCCTTCAGCGCGCTGATGCGGTGCAGTTCGCCGGTCAGCGGCTTGATGCCCAGCGCGTCCAGCTTCTTCTCGTCCATGAAGCTGTTGTACAGGTCACCGACCTTCTGCTGGTCGGAGCCGGCCTTGGCCTTTTCCTTGGCGTCGTGTTCGATGATGCCGCGCGCCTGCTCCAGCGAGGTCTCGCGCAGCTGCACGAAGGTGCCCCAGCTCGACTTGTCGGCCGGGATCTGGGTGTTCTGCAGCCACTTTCCGTTCAGGTAGCGGAAGAAGTCATCCTGCGGACGCACGCTGGTGTCGATGAATTGGGTTTCAATCCCGGAAACCGGGCCGGTGGCGTGCTGCGTGGCGGTGTCGGCCGCGTTCGCGAAAGCTGCCATCAGGGAGAGGGTCAGAGTGCTCAGAAGCTGTCGTTTCACGGGATTACTCCTCTTTACGTGGTTGTAGCGGCTTGTGGCCGGTGGAAAATTTATCACAGACAAGGGTAAGAAAATCAAATTTTCAGCTCTAAGCGCAGGCCCAGCGTGGTGTAGGTGCGGGTCAGGGTATCGAGCGCCTGCACCAGACCGGCGGTCTGGACCACGCGCCCGGATTCGTAGCGGCGCGCGAACAGGTTGTTGCCGGACACGCGCAGCTGGGTGTTGGCGCTGAACTTCCACACGCCGTACAGGTCCAGCTGGCGCTTCATGCCGCTGGTGTCCAGCTCGGCCACGCTGCTCTGCACCAGGGTCAGCGGGGTCCAGTTGAAGTTGCCGCCGACCGTCAGCGGCACGGCCTTCATGCGGTAATCGACGCCGAAGTTGGCGGTCTGCCTGGCCTGCTGGTCGAGGCGGTTGTAAGGGCCGGGGATGCCGTCCACGCTGGACCAGAAGCGGCTGTAGTTGGTGCGCAGGTCGACGTCCGGCCCGTTCGGATAGAGTTCGACGAGCTGGAACTTGGCCTCCAGTTCGACGCCGCTGGTGCGGGCGTGGCCGATGTTCATTGGCGTCGACACCCAGCGCGGGCCGAGGGCCGTCTGCTGCAGCGTGGTCTGGCGCCGCATCAGGTTGTCGATGTCGCGCACGAAGGCGCTGGCCGACAGGATGCCGCTGCGGGTCAGGTAGTGTTCGTAGGCGAGGTCCAGGCCCTTGGCCAGTTCCGGCTTCAGGTTCGGGTTGCCGCTGCGGTCCGGACGCGTGGCGCGGTTATCGCTGGAGAACGAGGGCGCGGCGATCAGGTCGTTCAGGGCCGGCGCCTTGTAGCTGCGGGTCAGGCTGGCGCGCACCTGGTCGCGGTCGTGGCCGGGAATGCGGTACACGGTGTGCAGCACCGGGCTGAATACGCTGCTGGTGTTCTTCACCGCGTAGCCCAGGTTGTCGCTGGTGGTGCGGATGCCTTCCCAGCGCAGGCCGAAATAGCCGGACCACTGGGTCGTGATGTCCCACTCGTCCTGCGCGAAGAAGGCCAGGCGGCGGGTATCGGCGGCCAGGTTGGCGCCGGAGGCGTCGTACAGCGGATCGTTGTCGCCTTCCGCCACGTGCACCTGCGCCAGACGCGCGACCTCGCCGTCCCAGCCGGCCGCGAAATGGTGGCCCTCGCCCAGCGGGCGGCTGTACTTGCCGCCGCTGGAGAAGCTGTGCTGGCGCGTGGTGTCGATGTCGGTGTAGAAGCGTTCCAGCTTGCCGCTGCCGTCGAAATTGTTGCGCAGGCTGTCGCTGTCGTTGTGATTGACGCCGCCGCTGAACTTCACGTCCAGCCGCGCGCCGTCTTCCATCTTGTGGACCCAGTCGCCGAAGCCGCGCGCCATGGTGCCGCTCGAATGGCTGATCGCGCGCTGGAACACGAACTCCGGCGGCACCAGGCCGGCAGTCTGGTTCACGGTCGCGTCGTACACGCCGTCGTTGCGGTTCACGACCACGAAGGGCTGGAAGTTCAGCGTGTCGCCATTGTCGAACTTATAGGACAGGCGCGGCGACAGGTGCATGCCGCGCGACCTGCCGTCGCCGTAGCTGTGGATATACTGCATGCGCTGCACGGTGCCGTTGGCCAGCAGGTCGGCGTCGGTGCTGTCGGCGTCGGTGTGCTGGCGGTTCTGCATCAGCGAGGCGTTGAGCATCCAGGTCAGGCTGCCGACCTTGCCCGGCACCGTCACCGATACATTGGCGCCATGGCGGCCCTGTTCGATGTTGTCGGCCAGGCGCAGCTGCACGTCCTTCTGGCGGTAGCCTTCGCGCAGGATCACGTTGATGGTGCCGGCAATCGCCTGGGTGCTGTGCTCCGCGACCGGGCCGCGCATGATCTCGATGCGCTCGACCTGGTCGGGCGGGATCGACTCCAGCGAAAAGCCTGGCGGCGGGCGCTCGCCGTTCACCAGCATCTGGGTATAGCCGTTGCCCAGGCCGCGCATGCGGATGCCGCCGCCGCCGCGTCCCGGCGGGCCGCCCATGGTCACGCCGGGCAGGCGCTTGAGGACTTCGCCGAGGTTGGAGTCGCCGTTGCGGTCGAGTTCCTCGCGGCCGTACACCAGCTTCGAGGCGGTGGAGTTGCGGCGGGTCTCGGTGTCGTCGGCGCGGCTGCCGGTGACGGTCACCTGCTGGATCTGGCCATCGGCCGTGGCGGCTTGCTTGGGAGAGGCTTGCTTCGCCTGCGCCTGGACGCGGCGGCGCGCGGCGGCGTCGTCCTGCGCGGCGGGTTTGGCCTGGTCTTCCTGCCGGGGAGGGGCCGCGGCCTGGTCTTGCGCCAGCGCGGCACCGCCGGCCCCGAGCAGTGCGAGGCAGGCGATGGGTAACAGTTTGGTCATCTAGCTTGTTCAGTTCTTGTTGTGCCGAACAACATGCCACCGGATGGATGTTGCTTGCGGAACTAAACATTCTAGCCGTGTAACAACAGCCCAGAACATCGGGCGGATGTTTTTTACTTTACGATACATGCGGAACAACAGCCCTGCTTACGGGCTGTTGTGCAGTGCAAAATTACTCAGTCGCCGCCACTACCTGGCATATGCATGCCACCAGCTCCCCCGCCCATCCGGCCGCCGCCGCGGCGCCCGCGGCCACCGCTTTCGTCGCCCTTCGGCGCGCCGCGCGGCGCATCCGGCCGTTCGACCCGCTGCATCTGCTCCGACACGAAGGTGGCGACCTTGCGGCGCTGGCCGTCGTCCAGGGCGTCGTTCACGGTCAGCCACATCTCGCGCAGTTGCTTGTCCTCGGCGGCGCTGGTGTTGGCTTCCGCTTCGATCAGCGCATTCAGTTCGCGCAGCTCGACATCCTTTTTCTCCAGCGCGCCCTTGGCTTGCTCCTGCAGGCGCGCGCGCCGGTCCACGCGCTGGCGCAGGATCTCGCGGCTGCCGCTTTCGACCTTGTGCCACAGGATCTGCTGGTTGGGATTCAGGTTCAGCTCCTTGCCCAGCTCGGACACCATCGGCAGCATGTCCTCCGCGCGCATGTCCATCAGGGGCACCGCGAACGAGGATGCGCTCGCGCCCAAGGCCAGCGCCAGCACCGCCGCCCGGACCGCGCGGCGCAACGGAATTGTCTGCATACCAATCTCCTACGCATAAAAAAGCCCACGGAGGGGACCGTGGGCGAAGACCACTTCAAAAAGAGTGGAGAGAGAAAAACTGCAAGGCCAATATATGACTCACGGCTGGGAGTCGCCCTCTATCTTACAAATGCTTACCTTCCACGCAAGATTGGCAACAGCCCTTTACAAAACTTGTCGGAAAGCGCGCCAATTCAGCAGTCAGGGACGCTGACGCGGTTCAGGTTTATACTGGTTCCATGGGTTCCAAACTGAAGAATTCCGGCCTGGTTGCGCTTGGTGCAATCGCCGGTGTCGCCATTTCGATGCAGTTTTCGGCGCTGGCGCAAAAGCCGGTCGATGCCGGCCTGCCCATGGACAGCGTACGCGAGCTGTCCAATGTTTATGGAATCATCAAGTCCGATTACGTCGACCAGGTCGACAGCAAGAAGCTGCTGACCGACGCCATCTCCGGCATGGTCGGCTCGCTCGACCCGCACTCCGCCTATCTCGACAAGGACGCCTACCGCGAGCTGCGCGAAGGCACCGAGGGCAAGTTCGTCGGCCTGGGCATCGAGATTTCGCCGACCGACGACGGCTATGTGCGCATCGTCGCCCCGATCGAGGATTCGCCGGCCTGGCGCGCCGGCATCAAGGCCGGTGACCTGATCACGGATGTGGACGGCGTCTCGCTCAAGGGCGTGGACATGGAAGAAGCAATCAAGCGCATGCGCGGCGAGCCACGCTCCAGGGTCACGCTCACCGTGCGGCGCGAGGGCGTGGCCAATCCGCTCAGCTTCGTCGTGCTGCGCGAGGAGATCGTGCAAAAGAGCGTGAAGGCGAAGCTGGTGGAACCGGGCTATGCGTGGATCCGCATCTCGCAATTCCAGGAGCCGACCGTGGACGATTTGGCCGGCAAGCTGGCCGACCTGTACCGCCAGGATCCGGACATGAAGGGCGTGATCCTCGACCTGCGCAATGATCCGGGCGGCCTGCTGCAAGGGGCGATCGGGGTGGCAGCGGCCTTCCTGCCGGCAGGCTCGGAAGTAGTGTCCACCAATGGCCAGCTGGCCGACTCCAAGCAGCACTTCTACGGCAAGCCGGAGTACTACATGCTGCAGGTTGGCGAGGATCCGCTGTCCAAGGTGCCGGGCGTGTTCAAGACGATGCCGATGGTGGTGCTGGTGAACAGCGGCTCGGCGTCGGCCTCCGAGATCGTGGCGGGCGCCCTGCAGGACTACAAGCGCGCGGCCATCGTCGGCAGCCAGACTTTCGGCAAGGGCTCGGTGCAGACGATCCGCGCGATCGGCGGCGACGCGGCGGTCAAGCTGACCACGGCGCGCTACTACACGCCGTCGGGACGCTCGATCCAGGCGCGCGGCATCGTGCCGGATTTCGCGGTGGATGAAACTGCGGACGGACAGAACTTCAACATGCTGCGGGTGCGCGAGGCGGACCTGGAGCACCACCTGGCCAACGACCGCGACAAGGAAACGGCGGCGGCATCGGAGAACCTGGTGGGCGAGGACGAACTGGTCGCGGCCGCGCACGCGCGCAAGCCGATCGACTACGGCACGGCGAGCGACTTCCAGCTGCAGCAGGCCATCAGGCACCTGAAGGGCCAGCCGATGCAGCTGGCCAAGCGCAGCGCGCCGACGCTGGCGCATAGCGGGCAGACGCTTACCCCGTAGCTCTAACACCGTCGTTCCCGCGAAGGCGGGAACCCATAAACACGCAGCGTTGCCGCAAACTCAGCATGGATCCCCGCCTTCGCGGGGACGACGTTCAGTTCTTGCGTTGTGGAGCAATGCATCTAGAACTGATCCAGCCGATTCCCACCCCACCCCGCATTGTGTAGAATCCGCCCAATTGCCGGTAACTTCCGGCCTTCTCCGTTGAAAGTTCTCCAATATGAAACCTGTCGTCATCAGCGGCACCGGCCTGTTTACCCCGCCGTATTCGATCTCGAACGATGAACTGGTGACCGCGTTCAACGCTTACGCCGAGCTGCACAACGCCGAGAACGCGCAGCGCATCGCCGCCGGCGAAGTGGCCGCGATCGAGCCGTCGAGCAGCGCGTTCATCGAGAAGGCGTCGGGCATCAAGTCGCGCTACGTGATGGAGAAGACCGGCATCCTCGACCCGCGCCGCATGACCGCGCGCATCCCCGAGCGCGGCGACGACGAGCTGTCGCTGCAGGCCGAGATGTGCGTGGCCGCGGCGCGCCAGGCACTCGAACGCGCGGGCCGCACGGCGGCCGATATCGACATGGTGCTGGTCGCCTGCTCGAACATGCAGCGCCCGTATCCGGCGATGGCGGTCGAGGTCCAGGACGCGCTGGGCATCCAGGGCTACGGCTTCGACATGAACGTGGCCTGCTCGTCCGCCACCTTCGGCATCCAGACCGCAGCCGCGGCCGTGGCGACCGGACAGGCGCGCGCGGTGCTGGTGCTGAACCCGGAGATCACCAGCGGCCACCTGAACTACCGCGACCGCGACAGCCACTTCATCTTCGGCGACGCGTGCACGGCGATCGTGGTGGAGTCGGCGGAGACGGCGGTGAGCGAGCACCAGTTCGAGATCGTCGAATCGAAGCTCAAGACCGCGTTCTCGAACAACATCCGCAACAACTTCGGCTTCATGAACCGCTTCGACGAAGCGGGCATCGGGCAGCCGGACAAGCTGTTCCGCCAGCAGGGGCGCAAGGTGTTCAAGGAAGTGTGCCCGATGGCGGCGGAGATGATCAAGGACACCGTGGCTGCGGCGGGGCTGGAGGTGGGGCAGGTGTCGCGCTTCTGGCTGCACCAGGCCAACCTGAACATGAACCTGCTGATCGCGCGCACGCTGCTGGGGCGCGATGCGGAGCCGAACGAGGCGCCGGTGATCCTGGACGAATATGCGAATACCTCGTCGGCGGGGTCGATCATTGCCTTCCACAAGTACCAGGACGATATGCCGGCGGGTTCGTATGGGGTGATCTGCTCGTTCGGCGCCGGTTATTCGATCGGCTGCGTGGTGGTCCGCAAGAAGTAATCGCTAACATTAAACCGTCGTCCCCGCGCAGGCGGGGACGACGGTGGTTAATTGATCAAAGCCGCGCCGCCAGTTCGGCGCCTTCGCGAATCGCGCGCTTGGCATCCAGTTCCGCGGCCAGCGCCGCACCGCCGATCTTGTGGAAGCGAGGGCCACCCTTCGGAGCGCCCTCCTCCGGCATCAACTCCACCAGGCTCTCCTGCCCCGCACAGATCACCACGTTGTCGACATCGAGCACGCGCCGCTCACCGCCCACCACGATGTGCAGGCCCGCGTCATCGATCCGCTCGTACTGCACGCCCGCCATCATGGTCACGCCATTGCGCGCCAGCGTCGTCCGGTGCACCCAGCCCGATGTCTTGCCCAGCCCAGCGCCCGGCTTGGATGCCTTGCGCTGCAAAAGCCACAGCTGCCGCGCCGGCGCCGGTTCCGCTGCCTTCGCCAGGCCGCCCGGTCCGCGCACCGCCAGGTCCACGCCCCACTCCGCGGCCCATTCCTCGACCGGCACCGGCAGCGGATGCGCTTCGTCGTGCACCAGGTATTCGCCGACATCGAACCCGATCCCGCCCGCGCCGATGATGGCCACGCGCCTTCCCACCGGCCGCAGTTCGCGCAAGACGTCGAGGTAGGACAGCACCTTGGGATGCCCGATGCCCTCGATCGCAGGCTTGCGCACCTTGACGCCGGTCGCCACGATCACCTCGTCGAAGCCGCCAGCCAGCAGCTCGTCGCGCGTGACCCGATGGCCCAGCCGCAGGTCCACGCCGGTCTGCTCCAGCCTGCGGCGGAAGTAGCGGATCGTCTCCGCGAACTCCTCCTTGCCGGGGATCCGCATCGCGATGTTGAACTGGCCGCCGATGCGCGCATCCGCATCGAACAGGGTCACGGCATGCCCGCGTTCAGCCGCAACGGTCGCCGCCGACAGGCCCGCCGGGCCGGCGCCCACCACCGCGATCCGCTTCGGCGCCGCCGCTTTCGTATAAATCAATTCGGTCTCGTGGCAGGCGCGCGGGTTCACCAGGCAGGTGGCGCGCTTGTTCGCGAAGGTGTGGTCGAGGCAGGCCTGGTTGCAGGCGATGCAGGTATTGATCTCGTCCGTTCGCCCGCTCGCCGCCTTGGCAACGAACTCCGGATCGGCCAGGAAGGGGCGCGCCATCGACACCATGTCGGCGTCGCCGCGCGCGATGATGTCCTCCGCGACCCCAGGCATATTGATACGGTTCGAGGCCACCACGGGAATCGACACTTCCTTGCGCAGCCGCCCCGCCACACTGGCAAAGGCCGCGCGCGGGACCGAGGTGACGATGGTCGGGACGCGCGCCTCGTGCCAGCCGTAGCCGGTATTGAGGATGGTGGCGCCGGCATCCTGCAGCGCGCGCGCCACGGCCACGATCTCGTCCCAGCTGTTGCCGCCCTCGACCAGGTCGAGCACCGAGAGGCGATACATGATGATGAAGTCCGTCCCGGCGACGGCGCGGATGCGCCTGACCACTTCCACCGCCAGCCGCATGCGGTTCTCGATCGAACCACCCCAGCGATCCGTGCGCTTGTTGGTGCGTGCGCACAGGAACTGGTTGAGCAGGTAGCCCTCGCTACCCATCACCTCGACGCCGTCGTAGCCGGCCACGCGCGCCAGGCGCGCCGCGCGCGCGTAGGCGCGGATGGTCTTTTCGACGCCGGACTCGGTGAGCTCGCGCGGCTTGAACGGCGAGATCGGCGACTTGATCGCGGAGGCCGACACCGCGAACGGCTGGTAACCGTAGCGGCCGGCGTGCAGGATCTGCATCAGGATCTTGCCGCCTTCCGCGTGCACCGCGCGCGTGAGGCGGCGGTGATTGAGCACGTCGCCGATGAAGTTCATGGTGCCGCCGAAGGGCAGCAGCCAGCCTTGCCGGTTGGGCGAGATGCCGCCGGTGACGATCAACCCGACGCCGCCGCGCGCCCGTTCGCGGTAAAACGCGGCCAGCTTCCCGTAATGCCAGAAGCGGTCTTCGAGGCCGGTGTGCATCGACCCCATCACCACCCGGTTGCGCAGCGTCGTGAAACCCAGGTCGAGCGGCGCGAGCAGGTGGGGATAGGCCATCGGTCAGGCCAGGTGGCTTTCGCGGTCGCGCAGTTCGGCGAAGTGCTCCAGGCTGCCGATCCGCACCGTCACCGGATTCAGGCTTGCGCCCGGCGACATCGAGCGCCAGGCAAACTGCCATTCCTGTTCCGGCGCCTGTTCGGCGGCCTTGGTGAAGGCCGCGCCCAGCGGCGAGCGGTGGCCGTATTCGATGGCGCCGTCGATCCCGGCCCAGTCGGGCAGCGCGCGCTGCACGGCGCGGTGCAGGCGCTCGCCGAACTCCTCGGTGTTATGGATGACGAGGCAGCAGTCGGCCGGCGCCAGCAGGTCGAACAGGCGCTTGTCCCAGGCCTTCGAGAAGGCGACGGTCAGGAACTGCCCGGCCGGGATCAGGCGGAACTGGCCGGTCTTGAGCGCGGCTTCGAGTTCGGCGCGCGTGCCGTAGCGGTGCAGGGTCGGGGGGCGTTGGTAGTCGTGCATGATGTGTGCTTTCAGCGGGCCGGCGTGGGCGGCTGGCTCGCGGTGTGGCGCTCGCGCATGTGGCGCGCGGCGATGAAGATTTCCCGCAGCAAGTTCACAAAGCTGCTGATCAGCGATAGCATCGCCAGCACGAAGAAGGCGGCGATGACCTGGTGCAGCGGCATGTCGGTGACGTCGCTGAAGAACAGCAGCGCGATAACCAGGCAGATCAGGAACCCGCAGGCGGTGCTGGAGGTGATCGCATAGTTGATCAGGTGCGAGCGCCGGTACAAGACTTCCAGCTCCTCGCTGTAGTCGTCATCCGGATTCAGGCGCAGGCGGTCTTCCAGCACCCGGGTGCGGTCGATGATGCGGCCGAGCCGGTTGATCAGCACGCCCAGCTTGGTGGCGACGCCGGTGAGCAGGAATACCGGGGCAATCGACAATTGGATGATGTGACCGATGTCGCTGGTCTGGATGTTCATGTGGCCCCTGCAGTCTGTTTTTTGTTGTAAAGCCTAGTGTAGCAGCGCAATGACCCGCACAGGGTCTCAGTCGAAGTTGCCGTGGCGTTTGAACTGCTCCGTTGCCGCGACCAGGGCGCGGGCGATGCCGATTTCCAGCGCACCATGGCCGGCATCCGGGATCATGCGCAGGCGCGAGCCGGGCCAGGCATGGTACAGGCGCCAGGCCGACAGTGGCGGGCAGATCACGTCGTAGCGGCCCTGCACGATCACGGCCGGCAGGTGGGCGATGCGGTGCAGGTCGCGCACCAGCTGGTCCTCCTCGATGAAGGCGCCATTGGCCATGTAGTGCGACTCCAGCCGGCCGACGCCCAGGTCGAGCGAATCGGAGGGCGCTTCCTCTTCCTGCGGCAACAGGAACACGCGCCGGCCCTCGAAGCGGCTCCAGGCGCGCGCGGCCGGCCAGTAGACTTCCGGGTCCTCGCTCAGCAGGCGCTTGCAATAGGCTTGCAGCAGCTTGCCGCGCTCGGCCTCAGGGATGGGCGCGATGAACTCGGCGTATAGCTCGGGGTAGAACCACTGCACGCCGTGCAGGAACCATTCGACCTCGGCGGCGGTGCACAGGAAGATGCCGCGCAGGACAAAGCCGAGGCAGCGCTCCGGATGCGCCTGCCCGTAGGCCAGCGCCAGCGTCGAGCCCCACGAGCCGCCGAACACCAGCCAGCGCTCGATGCCGAACATCTGGCGCAGGCGCTCGATGTCCTCGATCAGCAGCTGGGTGGTGTTGTTGCGCCACTCGCCCAGCGGCGTCGACTTGCCGGCGCCGCGCTGGTCGAACAGGATGATGCGGTAGGCGTGCGGATCGAAGAAGCGGCGGTGCTGCGGCGACAGTCCTGCGCCCGGGCCGCCGTGCAGGAAGATCACCGGGATGCCGTTCGGGTTGCCGACTTCTTCCCAGTAGAGCGTGTGGAGCTCGTCGACCGGCAGCATGCCATGGCGGAGCGGGAGGATCGGCGGGAACAGCGACGGCGGCGTGACGGGCATGGGCGGCTCTCTTGTTAATCGAGAGCCATTGTAGCGTACTGCCCTGCGATCAGAAGAAGGTGTTCAGTGCGAAGCGCACCACGTAATCGTCGTCCACCGCCAGCAGCAGCGGCCACTTGTCGAAGGTGGTGCACGGGTGGGAAATGCCGCAGCCGACCAGGTCACCCACCAGCAGATCCGTGCACAGGGGATGGCCGTCGGGCAGGCGCAGGTAGGCGTGCTGGTCGTTCATCTTGAAGATCGTGCAGCCGTCCGGCAGTTGCGCCGGCGCGCCGGGACCCGGACGATGGTGGAACAGCGGAATCGGCAGGTCGACATCATATGAGGCGTCGCGCTTGCCCATGGTGAGGATTGCGAGCTTGGGCTCGGGACGCGACTGCACCACGCTCCACACTTCCAGCGCGGGGCGCAGGCCGTCCTTGCCGGACAGGTCCTCGCGCTGGTTCAGGTCGGCGATGGCGTGCTTGTAGGTGCCGTGGTCGCTGGTCAGGTAGCAGCCGCTGCGCAGCACCGGGCGCAGGGGGCGCGACAGCTGTTCGATGTCGCTGAAGCCGCGGGCGACCAGGTCGAAATAGGCGGAGCCGCCGGCGGACACGAGGACCTCGGCCGCGCCGAACAGGCCTTCGTCGTCGGATTCGCGCACCAGCGCCACCAGCCGCGCCACGAATGCCGAGACCTCGCCGGTGTCGGACAGCAGGCCTTCGTAGCCTTCGAAGCCGGCCAGCTGCAGGCCGGGCGCGCCGGCGACCGCGCGCGCCACCGTCATCGCCTCATCCATGGTGCGGGTGCCGGCGCGCTTGCCCGGCAGGCCGAGTTCGACCAGCACCGGCAGGCGGCGCGCCAGCGGATGGGCATCCACGGCCTGCGCCAGGCGTTCGACGCCGGCCAGCGAATCGGCCAGCACATAGCAATCGAAATCGGGATCGTCGTGCATGAGCTGCAGCACGGCGTTGGTGTCGGCGCGCGCGACCAGCTGGTTGGCCAGCAACACGCGCCGCACGCCGAAGCGGTGCGCGACCTGCACCTGGGTCGCGCTGGCCAGCGTGATGCCCCACGCGCCATTGGCGAGCTGGGCGCCGAACAATTGCGGGCTCATCGTGGTCTTACCGTGCGGAGCCAAGGTCGCGCCGTAGCGCTCGCAGAAGCGGCGCATCCAGTCGAGGTTGTGCTTGAGCGCCGAGGTCTTCAGCACCGCGACCGGGAAGCTGGTGTCGGCGTGCAGCACGTTCCAGCCCTGCACGCTGATCGCGCCCTGGCGCAATGGTTCCGTGATCGGCAAGCCCTTCACGCCAGGCTGCAGGAGCTGTTCGTCGAGGCTGGAGATGGCGAGGCCGCCGTGGGGGAGCGAATTCATGTCGATGGCGTGCGTGAGGGGGGATTACTCATTGTAGCGGTGACGGCCCCGCCAATGTCGAAATCGTTGATTACCATTGAGCTGCCGACACTGGCCTTAGGGAGAGTGAAAAGGAGTGAGCCGTTAGAAACGCCAACCTGACACTCAGCCGTCCTCACCGTCGAGCAATTGTTCCAGGCGCCGCTCGTAGTTGTTGAGGAAATCCCGCGTAATCGCGTAGTGCTCGGTATCGGTGTACGCCATCTCGGTGATGCCGCTGCCGTCGAAACAGAGGATCTTGGCGTTCGGATAGGCCAGCAGGATCGGAGAATGCGTCGCGATGATGAATTGCGAGCCCTGGCGCACCAAGGCCTCGATGGCTGACAGTGCTGCCAGCTGGCGCGCGGGCGAGAGCGCAGCCTCCGGCTCATCCAGCAGGTAGAGGCCATCCTTCTTGAAGTTGAGCAGCACGTCCATGAAGGCCTCGCCGTGCGACCGCCTGTGCCAATGAATCAAAATCTCGGCCCGATTACTCCGCTGCACACGCCCTCAGTCCCATTTGAGCCTAGAAACAGTGGTTCTTTGTCCCTGAACGCTGCAAGATTTTCGATAGCGTACTTTTGATTCTTTGGACGACCTGCCCCCCGATTTAATTGTAGCGCCTGCGCCGCCGCAGTACGCGCTTCGACGGTCAGGCGGAATAGGAAGCACTGGCCGACCGTTCGCGCGCTCATGTGACACGGGCTTGAGTTTGGACAGCACGCGATTGCCAGTCCTGTTCGATGCTGTGCCGGTGTGCCGCCCGGTGTATAGTAAAAACAGCTCCCCTACAATGATTCAATCGTTCGCCTGCCCGGACACGAGAGCGCTGTTCGAAGGGAATCGAATTGCGCGCTTCGCCAACATCAGGAGCGCAGCCGAACGAAAGCTGTCACTGCTGCACTCGGCTCAGGACCTGCACGACCTCACGGTACCGCCGGGCAACCGACTGAAATCGTTGGCCGGGAAGCGAGCCGGACAGCACAGCATCAGGATTAATGACCAATGGAGAATCTGCTTTGTGTGGACGCCCAATGGTCCAGCAAACGTCGAGTTCGTTGACTACCATTGAAACGAATCGCCAGCGGAGATTGGTATGATTAAGAACGGAATGCGTCCAGTACATCCCGGCGAGATTCTTCGAGAAGAATTTCTGGTTCCGCTAGGATTGGCTGCCAGCTTGCTCGCTCGCGCATTGCATGTACCTTTGTCGTGCGTGGAACAGATCGTGCAGGAACGTGAGGGTATTTCCGCTGATATTGCCCTTCGACTGTCGCGCTACTTCGGCACCACACCCGAATTCTGGCTCCATCTTCAACAGACACATGATTTGCGCAGCGCAGTCATTGCGGGCTGGGACCGCATCACAGAAGAAATCGAACCATTTGAAACCGCGTAAGCAAAAAAAAGCACTGCCGCAGCAGTGCTTTTCCACACGGATGCGATCCGCTTACGACATGTGCTGCCCGCCGTTGATCGCGATGTTGGCGCCGGTGACGAAAGCGGCTTCGTCCGATGCCAGGTAGGCGACCAGGCCGGCCACTTCTTCCGGCTTGCCGAGGCGGCCCATCGGGATTTGCGGGATGATCTTGGTTTCCAGCACTTCACCCGGGATGTCCATCACCATCTTGGTGCCGATATAGCCCGGCGAGATGGTGTTGACGGTCACGCCCTTGCGCGCCACTTCCAGCGCCAGCGCCTTGGTGAAGCCATGCATGCCGGCCTTGGCGGCCGAATAGTTGGTCTGGCCGAAGGCGCCCTTCTGCCCGTTCACCGACGAGATGTTGATGATGCGGCCCCAGCCACGCTCGACCATGCCATCCGTCACCGGCTTGGTCATGTTGAACACGGAATCGAGGTTGGTCTTGATGACCGCGTCCCAATTGACCTTGTCCATTTTCTTGAACGTCATGTCGCGCGTGATGCCGGCGTTGTTGACCAGCACATCGACCGGGCCGACCTCGGCCACCACCTTGGCGACGCACTTCTGCGCCGAATCGTAGTCGGCGACGTCGCACTCGTAGGCATGGAATTCGTGCCCCTTGTCGCGCATGGCCGCCAGCCACCCTTCGTGCTTGGTGTTGCCCGGCGAATACGTGACCACGACCTCGTAGCCCAGCGCAGCCATCTTGATGCAGATGGCTTCGCCCAGGCCGCCCATGCCCCCAGTTACCAATGCCACTCTAGCCATACGTCTTCTCCTGTTTTTGTCATCTACTTCCGAAAACCGGACATCCCGTCCGCGTTACCGCACGCTCAGCGTTCGACCGCCAGCGCCACACCCATGCCGCCGCCGATGCACAGGCTTGCCAGGCCGCGCTTGGCGTCGCGGCGGATCATTTCGTGCAGCAGCGTGACGAGGATGCGCGCGCCGGAGGCGCCGATCGGGTGGCCGATCGCGATCGCGCCGCCGTTGACGTTGATCTTGGAGGTGTCCCAGCCCATCTGCTTGTTGACCGCGATGGCCTGGGCGGCGAACGCCTCGTTGATTTCCATGAGGTCGAGGTCGTTCACGCTCCAGCCGGCCTTTTCCAGGCACAGGCGGGTGGCCGACACCGGGCCCATGCCCATGATCGACGGATCCAGGCCGGCCGAGGCGTAGGCCTTGATGCGCGCCATCGGCTTCAGGCCCATCTGCTCGGCCTGCGAGGCCGACATCATGATGACGGCGGCGGCGCCGTCGTTGATGCCGGAGGCGTTGCCGGCCGTGACCGAGCCTTCCTTGTTGAAGGCCGGACGCAGGCTGGCCAGCCCTTCGAGCGTGGTGCCGTGCTTGGGGTACTCGTCGGTGTCGAACACCGTGGTGCCCTTCTTGGTGACGATCTCGAAGGGGATGATTTCATCCTTGAACTTTCCGGCTTTTTGCGCGGCCTCGGCCTTGAGCTGCGATTGCAGCGCGAACTCGTCCTGCTCCTGGCGCGAGACGTCGAACTTGCGTGCGACGTTTTCGGCGGTGACGCCCATGTGGTACTGGTTGAAGGCGTCCCACAGGCCGTCGACGATCATGGTGTCGACCAGCTTGGCGTCGCCCATGCGGAAGCCGTCGCGCGAGCCGGGCATGGCGTGCGGGGCCAGGCTCATGCTTTCCTGGCCGCCGGCGATGACGACCTTGGCGTCGCCGCACTTGATCGCCTGCGCCGCCAGGTGGGTGGCGCGCAGGCCGCTGCCGCATACCATATTGATGGTCATGCCCGGGGTGGTGTCCGGCAGGCCGGCCTTGATGACGGCCTGGCGCGCCGGGTTCTGGCCGGCGGCGGCGGTCAGCACCTGGCCGAGCAGCACTTCGCTGACGGCTTCCGGCGCGATGCCGGTCTTGGCCAGCAGGTGCTTGATGACGTGGGCGCCGAGGTCGGCGGCGGTGATTTTGGCGAGGCTACCGCCGAATTTGCCAACTGCGGTGCGGCCGGCGGCGACAATGACAACATCTTCCATTTGACTCTCCCATGTCCTGGACTTGCCAGGGGTTTGCTAGGCGGCGGCGCTGCGGCCGCCGGTCCGGATTCTGCGCGACCCGGCCGTACGCGCCGGGTAAGGCATGTGCGGCCGGAAGTCGAAAACATCGATGCTACGGATCGGGCACCTGTTCGTATTTGAGGCAAGTCAATCTTATCAGCTCGCCCACGCGCCCGGACCGGTTTATGACAGATTCGTGCGACACACTGGTGACATCGGCTTGTTATCTAAATTTTAATGTTAGTGTTACCTGTTTATTAAAATAACGCAATGACATGCGGGCCGGACGGCGCTTCGTCGTTGCGCCGCAACGTCACGTTTCAGAACTGCCAAACCCGCGCCAGATAAGGGAAAAATCATCGGCGGACGCATGCCCAAAAGCATAAATTTCACAGTAGAATGCACGGGCTTGTGCCAACCTGACCTGTTTATGTCCAAAACGATCTCCCCGCCTGTCGAAATCAAGATTTCCACGGTTGTTGCCATCTCGACCATCCTGCATTCGTCCAGCCCGTCGTCGATCGACGCCGCGCTGAAGCAGATGACCGGGGGCGTGGCCGACTTCTTCGAGGACGAGTTCGCGGTGATCGACGTCTCGGCGATTGCCGAGGACGCGCCGGCGATCGACTGGCAGGGCCTGGTCACCTTGCTGAAAAAATACAACCTGAACGCGGTCGCCGTGCGCGGCGCCGCCGACGGCATGCGCGCAGCGATCCGCGCCGCCGGCCTGTTCCTGGACGACGGCTCCAGCGGCGACCGCGCGCTGCCACAAGCCGCCGCGCCGGCCCCGACCCCGGCGCCCACCGCCGCTCCGGTGGCAGCCCCCGCGGCCCAGGCGGCCGCCATGATCGTCGACACCCCGGTCCGCGCCGGCCAGCGCATCTACGCGCGCGGCAGCGACCTGATCATCACCGCTGTCGTCAATAACGGCGCCGAAATCATCGCCGACGGCAGCATTCACGTGTACGCGCCGCTGCATGGCCGCGCACTGGCGGGCGCATCCGGCAATGCCGGCGCCCGCATCTTCGCGCTGTCGATGCAGCCGGAACTGGTCTCGATCGCGGGCGTGTACCGCACCTTCGACGATGGCTTTCCTGCCGATATCGGCAAGGCGCCGTCGCAAATTCGACTGACAGGCGATCGACTCGATATACTACCGCTCAGTTCCGCTACGCGCGCCTGAGCGACGACTTAAACCAGATACCGTAAAGGACCTATTTGTGGCACGAATTATTGTTGTGACGTCCGGTAAGGGCGGTGTGGGCAAGACCACTTCGAGCGCGAGCTTTGCGACCGGCCTGGCAATGCGCGGGCACAAGACCGTCGTCATCGACTTCGACGTCGGCCTGCGCAACCTCGACCTGATCATGGGCTGCGAACGCCGCGTGGTGTACGACCTGATCAACGTGGTCAACGGCGAAGCCACCCTGAACCAGGCCCTGATCAAGGACAAGCACTGCGAGAACCTGTTCATCCTGCCGGCGTCGCAGACGCGCGACAAGGACGCGCTGTCGGAAGCCGGCGTCGAGCGCGTGCTGAACGAGCTGGTGCAGATGGGCTTCGAATACATCATCTGCGATTCGCCGGCCGGCATCGAGCACGGCGCGCTGATGGCGCTGACCTTCGCCGACGAGGCGATCGTGGTCACCAACCCGGAAGTGTCGTCGGTGCGCGACTCCGACCGCATCTTGGGCATCATCCAGGCCAAGTCGCGCCGCGCGCAGTCGGGTGCGGAGCCGGTCAAGGAACACCTGCTGATCACGCGCTACTCGCCGAAACGCGTCGAGAACAACGAGATGCTGTCGCACACGGACGTGCAGGAAATCCTGCGCATTCCGCTGATCGGCATCATCCCGGAATCGGAGCAAGTCCTGCATGCGTCGAACCAGGGCAATCCGGCGATCCATTTCAAGGGCACCGACGTGGCCGAAGCGTACGAAGACGTGGTGTCGCGCTTCCTCGGCAGCGAGCTGCCGCTGCGTTTCACCAGCTACGAGAAACCCGGCATCCTGCAGCGCATCTTTGGGGTAAAGTGACATGGGCCTGCTTTCAATCCTGTTCCCGCAGAAGCAGAAATCGGCATCCGAGGCCAAGGAACGCCTGCAGATCATCATCGCCCGCGAGCGCAACAACCGCTCCGGCCCGGACTTCCTGCCGGCGCTGCATCGCGAGCTGATCGAGGTGATCTCCAAGTACACCAAGGTCAATTCCGACGACATCAAGATCTCGCTCGACCGCCAGGGCAACCTGGAAGTGCTCGATGTGAATGTGGTGTTGCCGGACGCTTAAGCGCTTAGTTTTAGCCGAAAAAGCCGTCGTTTCCGGCACTGCCGGAAACGACTCCCCGCGCAGGCGGGGACGACGTTCTAAGTTTGCGCTGAACGTTCACACCGGCTTCGCCGCCGCCACCACTTCCCGCGCCACGCGCGCACACGCCTCCACGTGCTCGTAGCCCATCCGGCGAAACAGCGCATACCCGATCGCGGCCGATGCCAGCTGCCCCGCCAGCGGCACGAATTTGGCCACCGACTTGGCGGCCAGCTTCACCCCCGACTTCTTGAACAGCCTCAGCACCAGCTCCTTGGTGATGATCTTCCCGACCAACATGCCGCCGATCGCGGCGGCCGCTTCGTAAGCCACGATGCGTACGCGCGGATGCAGCTGTTCGATCTGCTCGGCGGTCAGGCCGAAAGCGCGGTTCACCTCTTCGACCAGCAGCGCGAAGGTGGCCAGGTCCGACACCAGGTCGACGCCCGGCACCGGCACCGCCGCCACCCCGGCCGACACCGCCGCGCGCGTGCGCACCAGCTTGCGGCAGCGCTCGCGCACGCGCGCGATCTCGCTGCTCGTCGCCGGCATCACTTCCCAGTTGCCTGCTTCCTGTTTGTTCATGGCGCGAATCGAGATGTCATTGACAGGCCCTACCTTACCCCGTTTTGCGCCCCCGTCGCGCCCAGGAAGGTCACCGGGTTTAGTCGCGTTTGCGCAACAGCCATGCCGTGGCGGCTTTGCTGTCGCGGCCGGCCCCAGGGAACAGAACTACTGTAGTCGCCTCTTTTCTCAGAAGTTTTTGATGTAGATCAAGGATTTTTTTCCGATCAAAAATCGCGCCCAAGCGCACCCGATTGCACGCGGGAAATCGTTGTTTCTAAACGAAATTTTCTTTTCTCGACGTGGCATTTTTTTGTAAAAGTCTGTTATAGTCGGCGTAACCTTGTAGGAGTTGTCCTACAGACATCCTACAGGCCCCCATCCTCACAGCAGAGTCAGATCATGCGAATCGCCATCTTGGACAATGACCGTACCCAGGCAGACACCGTGTCCCAGGTGTTAACCGGCGCGGGCCACAGCTGCCAGACCTTCGAGTCGGGCAAGGATTTGCTGGCGCAGCTGCGCAAGGACAGCGCCGACCTGCTGATCATGGACTGGCAAGTGCCGGACATGGCGGGCGCCGAAGTGTTACGCCGCGCCAAGGAAAAAATGCCCGCCAATGCGCCGGCCATGTTCATGGCCAACACCTCGGCCGAGGACGACATGGTGGCGGGCATGACCGCCGGCGCCGACGACTACATCGTCAAGCCGCTGCGCCGCGGCGAACTGGCGGCGCGCGTGTCGGCCCTGCTGCGTCGCGCCTACCCGTCGCAGAACGGCTCGGAACAGCTCAGCTTCGGCCCCTACACCTTCGAGACCCGCCCGGGCCGCCTGCTGATGGATGGCGCGCCGATCGACGTGACGCACAAGGAGTTCTACCTGGCCCTGCTGTTCTTCCGCAACATCGGCCGTCCGCTGTCGCGCGCCTACATCCACGAATCGGTGTGGGTGCGTGAAACCGCCGTGCCGTCGCGCACCATGGACACCCACGTTTCGCGCGTGCGCAACAAGCTGCAGTTGCGTCCGGAAAACGGCTTCCGCCTGGTCCCGGTGTACAGCTATGGCTATCGGCTGGAGAAACTGGGCGCCTGAAACTCCCTTTCGCTGAAAGGGTATAATGACGGCGTCCGCCTGCCTCGTCTGTAAAGCAAGTAATGCAACTCCTCGCCGTCGGCCTCAATCACACCACCGCACCGGTCTCGCTGCGCGAGCAACTGGCGCTTGGTCCTGAGCAGCTCGGCGACGCAGTCCATTCGGCGCGCCAGTGGTTCGGCCGCTTTACCGACAAGGGCGGCGACGAGGCGGCCCTGCTGTCCACCTGCAACCGCACCGAGATGTACGCCGCCAGCACGGCGCCCAATCCGCTCGATGCATCCGGCCACTTCCTGGCCCACTACCACGCCCTCAACTACGCCGAGCTGCGCCCGCACCTGTACCTGCTGCCGCAGGACGACGCCGTGCGCCATGCGTTCCGGGTCGCGTCGGGCCTCGATTCGATGGTGCTGGGCGAGGCCCAGATCCTGGGACAGATGAAGGACGCGGTGCGCGCGGCCGACGAAGCGGGCGGCCTGGGCACCTACCTGCACCAGCTGTTCCAGCGCAGCTTCGCGGTGGCCAAGGAAGTGCGCAGCACCACCGAGATCGGCGCCCACAGCGTGTCGATGGCCGCCGCCGCGGTGCGCCTGTCGCAGCGCATCTTCGACCGCATGGCCGACCAGAACGTGCTGTTCATCGGCGCCGGCGAAATGATCGAGCTGTGCGCCACCCACTTCGCGGCGCAGAACCCGAAAAGCATCACCATCGCCAACCGCACCATGGAGCGCGGCGAGGCGCTGGCCGACAAGCTGAATGGCCGCGCGATCCGCCTGGCCGACCTGCCGGAGCAGCTGGCGCAATTCGACATCGTCATCTCGTCCACCGCATCCACCCTGCCGCTGATCGGCAAGGGCCTGGTGGAGCGCGCGATCAAGGCGCGCCGCCGGCGCCCGATCTTCATGGTCGACCTGGCGGTGCCGCGCGATATCGAACCCGAAGTCGCCAGCCTCGACGACGTGTTCCTGTACACCGTGGACGACCTCGCGCAGGTGGTCCGCACCGGCATCGAGAGCCGCCAGGCCGCGGTGGCGCAGGCCGAGGCCATCATCGAAACCCGCGTGCAGTCCTTCATGCACTGGGTCGGCGACCGCGCGGTGGTGCCCGTGATCCAGGAGATGCACGAGTCGAGCGAGGCCTTGCGCCTGGCCGAACTGGATCGCGCGCGCCGCATGCTGGCCAAGGGCGACGATCCGGAAGCGGTGCTGGAAGCGCTGTCGCGCGGCCTCGCCGCCAAATTCCTGCACGGCCCGCAGCAGGCGCTGCACCGCGCCCAGGGCGACGAGCGCGCCCGCCTGGCAAGCCTGCTGCCGCAGCTGTTCCGCGGCCGCCGTTAGCGGCCCTTCCCTGTGCGTCCGCGCCGCCACGGCGCGTCCCCGGCGCCGCCGCGCGCGCCTTCCGCTGACCCTATCCGAGCATACGAATGAAACCATCCATGCTGGCCAAGCTGGACCAACTGGCCAACCGACTTGTCGAACTGGACGAACTGCTGGCGCAACAGAACGCGACGGCGAACATGGACAACTTCCGCAAGATGACGCGCGAGCACGCCGAGCTCGGGCCGCTGGTCGCGGTGTACCACCAGTACCAGGAAGCGCTGGGTGACATCGCGGCCGCGCAGGAGATGCTATCCGACCCGGACATGAAGGAATTCGCGCAGGAAGAGATCGAGGCGGCCAAGGAGCGCCAGACGGGACTCGACCTGGAGCTGCAGAAGATGCTGCTACCGAAGGACGTCAACGACGAGCGCAACATCTTCCTAGAGATCCGCGCCGGCACCGGCGGCGACGAATCGGCCTTGTTCGCGGGCGACCTGCTGCGCATGTACACCCGCTTCGCCGAGCGCCACCGCTGGCAGGTCGAGATGGTGTCGGAATCGGCGTCGGACCTGGGCGGCTACCGCGAGGTCATCGTGCGCATCGTGGGCCAAGGCGCGTATTCCAAGCTGAAGTTCGAATCAGGCGGGCATCGCGTGCAGCGGGTGCCGGCCACCGAGACCCAGGGCCGCATCCACACTTCCGCCTGCACAGTGGCGGTGATGCCGGAGGCGGACGAGGTGGAGGACGTGAACATCAACCCGGCCGACCTGCGCATCGACACCTTCCGCGCGTCGGGCGCGGGCGGGCAGCACATCAACAAGACCGACTCCGCGGTGCGCATCACCCACCTGCCGACCGGGATCGTGGTCGAGTGCCAGGACGACCGCAGCCAGCACAAGAACAAGGCGCAGGCGATGAAGGTGCTGGCGGCGCGCATCAAGGACGTGCAGATCCGCGAGCAGCAATCGAAGGAAGCGGCCACGCGCAAGAGCCTGATCGGCTCGGGCGACCGCAGCGAGCGTATTCGCACCTACAACTACCCGCAGGGGCGGCTGACCGACCACCGGATCAACCTCACCCTCTACAAGCTGGACATGATCATGGACGGCGACCTGGACGAGCTGACCAACGCGCTGTCGGCCGAGCACCAGGCGGAGCAGCTGGCGGCGCTGGGCGATTAATCAGCCAACACCTTCTGCTACATGCAGCCCGTCGTTCCCGCCTCCGCGGGAACGACGTTCTGTCTTAAGAACTGGATTTTCGCTTTATGCGACAATGCCCCTTCCATAAGTGCAGCCTCGACAAAACAATGCCATCGTCCAGAACCGTCCTTTACGCCACCGCCGCCGTCTGCATCGCACTGGTGGGCGCGGCGCTCTACCTGCAGCACGTCCAATACATGCAACCCTGCCCGCTGTGCGTGATCCAGCGCTACCTGTTCCTGGCCATCGCCCTGTGCTGCCTGCTGGGCGCCTGGGGCGGACAGCCGAAGGCCGGCGCGGCGCTGGGCGTGCTCGGTGGACTGGGCGGCCTCGGTGTCGCGGGCAAGCACCTGTACGTGCTGACCCACCCCGGTTTCTCCTGCGGGATCGACCCGATGGAGACCATGCTGAACAAGATCCCGACCGCGACCGCCCTGCCCTGGCTGTTCCAGGCCAACGGCATGTGCGAGGACGCCACGGACAAGCTGTTCGGGCTCTACGTCCCGGCCTGGTCGGCAATCTGGTTCTTCATCATCACCGCGTCGCTGGCCTGGCTGCTGGCGCGCCGCAGCCGATGATCGCCCCCGGCGCCACCATCGGCGCGCTGCAGGCATCGCTGCCGCTCGACCCGCTGGAAAACCGCATCCTGCTGTGCCACGCGCTCGGCCTGTCGCGGGTGGCGCTGATCACCGAATCCGAGCGCGCGCTGACCGCCGATGAAGCCAGCCGGCTGGCGGCCGTGGTCCAGCGCCGCCAGTTCGGCGAGCCGATCGCCTACATCGTCGGGCACCGCGAATTCTTCGGCCTGAACTTCCAGGTCAACGATTCGGTGCTGATCCCGCGGCCGGACACCGAGCTGCTGGTCGAACTGGCACTGGAACGCCTGCCGAAACATGGCCGCCTGCTCGACATGGGCACCGGCAGCGGCGCGATCGCGGTGTCGGTCGCGCACACGCGGCCGGATGCGGCGGTGACGGCGCTCGATTTTTCCGGCGCCGCGCTTGACGTCGCGCGCGCCAACGCCAATGCGCACGGCGCCAAGGTGCGGCTGCTGCGTAGCGACTGGTTCTCGAACCTGGAGCAGGAGCGCTTCCACCTGATCGCGTCGAACCCGCCCTACATCGCCCACGCCGACGAACATTTGGCGCGCGGCGACCTGCGCTTCGAGCCGAACATCGCGCTGACCGACCGCGCGGACGGGCTGTCGGCGCTGCGCATCATCATCGGCGGCGCGGCGGCGCACCTGGAGCAGGACGGCTGGCTGCTGCTGGAGCACGGCTACGACCAGGCGGCGCAGGTGCGCGAGCTGCTGGAAGCTCACGGTTACGCCGAGGTGCAGAGCTGGCGCGACCTGGCCGGCATCGAGCGCGCCAGCGGCGGCCGCATCGCGGCGCGCAATTCCTGAGCGGCTCCACGTTTCGAATCAAAGAGAACGTCGTCCTCGCGAAAGCGGGGACCCCATTTCTTATGCTTTAGCCGCGTACGCAAGATCGGTGGCCGCGCACGCAAAATGGGGTTCCCGCTTTCGCGGGAACGACGGCCTGTCACAGAGCGACGGCTACGATTCTCTACCTGGCGCAACAAAAATTGCGTCTTTGATAAAATTCCCGGTCCACCCCGACCACCATCCCATGCGCCGACTGTTCGCCATCCTCGTGCTATGTGCTCCCCTCGCCGGCGCCGCCGAGAAGCAGGCGCCTGCGCCAACGCCGGCCGAACTGGCGCAGGCGCTGTTCGAGAAGGACTGGCAGTGGCGCCTGCGCCACCAGCCGGAATTGGCCACCACCGTCGGCGACCACCGCTTCGACGACAGCCTGTCCGACACCTCGCTCGCCGCCGCGCGCCAGGCCACCGAGCACGAAAAGGCCATGCTCGACGCGATCAAGGCGATCGACCGCAACCAGCTGCCGGTGCAGGACCAGATCTCCTACGACCTGTTCGTCGACGACAAGGAGCGCAAGCTGGCCACAGCCGCGTTCTTCCCCATCGCGCCCTACCCGCTCACCGCGCAGAACGGCCTGCAGCTCCTCCTGCCGCAGCTGGTGGCGCAGATGCCGTTCGCGACCGAGGCCGACTACCGCGCCTACATCGCCCGCCTGCAGGCCGTGCCGCGCCACGTCGACGGCCTGATCGAGCAGATGCGCTACGGGATCAGGAACGGCTGGACCGCGCCGAAAGTGATCATGCAATCGGTGCCGGGCCAGCTCAAGGCACTGCGCGAGCACCTGGCGGACGGCGTGGTGGGCGCACCGCTGCGCGCCATCCCGGCCACCATCGACAAGCCGGTGCGCGAGCAGCTGGCGACCAGCGGCCAGGCCGCGCTCACCGGCACGGTGGCGCCGGCCCTGCAGAAGCTCGAAGACTTCGTGCGCAACGAATACCTGCCGGCCGCGCGCGAGGCCATCGCGGCATCGAGCCTGCCCGGCGGCCAACCCTGGTATGCCCTGCTGGCGCGCGGAGCGACCACCACCAGCATGACGCCGGCCGAGATCCACGCGCTCGGACTGAAGGAAGTGGCGCGCCTGCGCGTCGAGATGAAGGAGGCGATCGCGCGCACCGGCTTCCAGGGCAGCTTCGCCCAGTTCATCGTGTTCGCGCACAGCGACCCGCGCCTGTTCTACACCGATCCCGAAGCGCTGC
This sequence comes from Massilia terrae, assembly GCF_024753145.1. GTDB lineage: Bacteria > Pseudomonadota > Gammaproteobacteria > Burkholderiales > Burkholderiaceae_D > Telluria > Telluria terrae. The sequence goes on from NZ_JANUGU010000013.1 coordinate 32,946, forward strand.
TCGGCCGCTACCGCCGCACGCTGATGCGCGCCCGCGCGCGCCTGCCCGACCTGCTGGCGACGGTGCCGCAGGAAGACGTCACGGTGAAGGCGATCCAGCCGGCCGGCGCCGAGCAGCAGCCGGCCGCCTACTACGAAGCGGGCAACGCCGGCCGCACCGCCGCGCTGGTGGTCAACACCTCGCGCCTGAACACGCGCCCGATGTGGGAGGTGGACACGCTGGCGCTGCACGAAGGCGTGCCGGGCCACCACACCCAGGTCGCGCGCGCCCACGAACTGGACAAGCTGCCGGCATTCCGCCGCAACGCCTGGTACGTGGCGTTCGGCGAAGGCTGGGCCTTGTACGCGGAAGGGCTGGGCACGCAGATGGGCTTCTACAAGGACGCGTTCTCCGCCTTCGGCCACCTCAACGACGAACTGTTCCGGGCGGCGCGGCTGGTGGTCGACACCGGCATCCACGCGCTCGGCTGGTCGCGCCAGCAGGCGGTCGACTACATGAACGCCAACACCGCCAACTCGCCGGTCGACAACGAGGCCGAAGTGGACCGCTACATCGCGCAGCCGGGCCAGGCGCTGGGCTACAAGATCGGCCAGCTGCGCATCGCGGCGCTGCGCGACAAGGCGCAGGCCGCGCTCGGCCCGAAGTTCGACCTGAAGCGCTTCCACAACGCCGTGATCGACAACGGCCCGCTGCCGCTGGCGGTGCTCGAGCGCGAGATCGATCGCTGGATCGCGCTTGAGAACGCGCCGCCCAAAACCGAGCCCGCCAAGGCCACGGCAAGCGCGCCGGCGGGCTGAGTTTTGTGTCAAACGTGTGAATTGAAGGCCCGCCAACGCGTCCGCGCGATTTCGGTTACTCTTTGCGCCAACGATTAGGCAGTATGAGAAAGGAAACATCCGTGTCGAACCAACTGACCCGCCGCCTGGCACTGCTCGACGATGACGCCCACCGCTCCCTGCTTGGCCAGGGCTTGCGTGGTATCGAACGCGAAACGCTCCGCGTCGACAAGGATGGCGACCTGGCGCGCACGCCGCACCCGGCGGCGCTCGGTTCGGCCCTGACCAATCCGCAGATCACCACCGACTATGCCGAGGCCCTGCTGGAGTTCATCACGCCGGCCGAACACGATGTTTCGGAGACCCTGCACCGGCTCGACGCGATCCACCGCTTCGCCTATTCCAGGATGAACGGCGAAATGCTGTGGAGCGAGTCGATGCCCTGCGAGCTGCCGCCCGACGAGGACATCGAGATCGCGTGGTACGGCAAATCCAACCTCGGCATGCTCAAGCACGTGTACCGGCGCGGCCTGGCCCTGCGCTACGGGAAGGCCATGCAGTGCATCGCCGGCATCCACTACAACTACTCGCTGCCGGAAAAGCTGTGGCAGGTGCTGGCCGTGAACGAAGGCGTGCTCGAAGAACGGCGCTCGGCGCTGCGCGACTTCCAGTCCGAGAGCTACATCGCGATGATCCGCAACTTCCGGCGCTACAGCTGGCTGCTGATGTACCTGTTCGGCGCCTCGCCGGTGCTGAACAAGAGCTTCCTGCGCGGCCGCGAGCACAATCTGCAGACGCTGTCGGACGATACGCTCTACCTGCCCTACGCGACCAGCCTGCGCATGAGCGACCTGGGTTACCAGAACGATGCCCAGTCCGGCCTGCGCCCGCACGAGAACAGCCTGGAAAGCTACGTCAGCTCGCTGATGGACGCGGTCAACCGTCCCTACCAGCCGTATGCGGCGATCGGCACCAAGAAGGACGGCGAGTGGATCCAGCTGTCGACCAACGTGCTGCAGATCGAGAACGAATACTATTCGACCATCCGTCCCAAGCGCGTGATCCGCACCGGCGAGCGTCCAGTGCAGGCGCTGTGCAACCGCGGCGTGCAGTACATCGAGGTGCGCTGCATGGACATCGACCCGTTCGAGCCGGTCGGCATCAGCCTCGAAACCGGCCGCTTCCTCGACGCCTTCCTGATGTTCTGCGCGCTGGAAGAAAGCCCGCCGATCAGCGCGGCACAAGGCCAGGTCCACGCGTCCAACTTCGCGCGCACGGTCAAGGAAGGCCGCCGTCCGGACCTCACGCTGACGCGCTGCGACGGCACCGAAGTGGCGCTCACCGAATGGGCGCTGGAGCTGATCGAGCGCATCCGCCCGGTGGCGCAGCTGCTCGATTCGCAGCACGACGAAGCGGTGCACGCGGCCTCGCTCGCCGTGCAGAAAGCCAAGGTCGAGGACCCGTCGAAAACGCCGTCCGCGAAGGTGCTGGAAGAAGTGCGCGAGATCGGCTCGTTCAAGGCCTTCGGCCTGCGCCAGAGCGAGCTGCACGCCCAATACTTCCGCGAGAACGCGCTGATGCCGGCGGAGGAAGCGATGTTCGAGGAGATGGCGACGGCCTCGCTGGCCGAGCAGACCGTGATCGAGCAGGAAGACACCGGCAGCTTCGACGACTTTGTCGCCAAGTACAACACCAGTACACTATGCGGCAATAACTAGCCGCGGGGACCTCTTGCTCACCTTTTTCAACGAACACCATGCGCAGCACCAGCCGCGGCTGGAACTCCATCGCGGCCAACTGGTAGCCTGTTCGGAAAAGCCTGAGCGAGCCGACCTGGTGCTGGCGGAGTTCGAGCGGCGCGGCCTGGGCCGGGTGGTGACGCCGCATGGCGTGCCGCTGGTGTCGCTGGAACGGGTGCATTCGCCGCGCTACCTGCACTTCCTGCGCAATGCCTGGAACGAGTGGACCGCGCTGGATCCGGCCAACGCCGGCAAGGACGCGCTGCCCGCCGTGTGGCCGGTGCGCACGCTGCGCGACGACATCGAGCCGGACAACTTCCACGGCCGGATGGGCCTGTATTCAATGGACAGCGGCACGCCCCTGTCTTCGGGAACCTGGATCGCGGCCAAGACCGGCGCCGACTGCGCGGTCAACGCGGCGCATGCGCTGCGGCTGGGCGAACGGTCCAGTTTCGCCCTGACGCGGCCGCCGGGCCACCATGCCGGAGCCGATTTCTTCGGCGGCTACTGCTTCCTGAATAATGCCGCGCTGGCGGCCCAGCACCTGCTCGACGACGGCGCCGCGCGGGTGGCGATCATCGACATCGACTACCACCACGGCAATGGCACGCAGAGCATCTTCTACCGCCGCAACGACGTGCTGTTCGTGTCGATCCATGGCGATCCGCGCGACGCCTATCCCTTCTACCTCGGCCACGCGGACGAGACCGGCGAAGGCGAAGGGCTGGGCTACAACATGAACCTGCCGCTGGCGGCGGGGTCGAGCTCGGCGCAGTGGTTCATGGCGCTGGAAAGCGCCTGCCTGAAGATCGCGGCCTATGCGCCGGACGCGCTGGTGGTGTCGCTCGGCGTCGACGGTTTCGCCGGCGACCCGGCCTCGCGCGTGGCGCTGCAGGGCGGCGACTTCCTGCGCATCGGCGAGCGGCTGGCCCACCTCGGGCTGGCGACCACTTTCATGTTCGAGGGCGGCAGCGCGATCGCGGAACTTGGCATCAATACCGTCAACGTGCTCGAAGGCTTCGAGACGGCGGTCTGACTTGGAAACGACGATGATTGAATGGCAGTGGTGCGGCTTTCACGAGCTGTCCAATGTGGAGCTGTACGAGGTGATGGCCCAGCGGCTGAAGGTGTTCGTGCTGGAGCAGCAGTGTTTCTACGATGAATTCGACGGGCTGGATGTCGGGGCGCATCACCTGATCGGCTGGCGCCGGAACGCGGATGGCGGGCGCGAGCTGGCGGCCTATCTGCGGGTGCTGGCGCCGGGGGCGAAGTATGCGGAGATGTCGCTCGGGCGGGTGCTGACCACCGAGAAGGCGCGCGGCAGCGGCGCCGGGCGCGAGCTGCTGGCGCGCGGGATCGCGCTGGCGGAAAAGCTGCATCCGGGGCACAGGATACGGATTGGGGCGCAGCAGTATCTGGAGAAGTTTTACCAGAGCTTTGGGTTCGAGACGATCTCGGAACCGTATGATGAAGACGGCATCATGCACATCGATATGCTGCGGTAAGACGAAGCGCATTTTTAAGATAGAACCTCGTTCCCGCGCAGGCGGGAACCCCATTTCTCCCGCAAGCCACCCCAGTTAGCAGTACCGCCAAGCACGCAAAATGGGGTTCCCGCCTGCGCCGGAACGACGGTCGGTTTTTTTTCACGCGTTGCGGCTACGCCGCCCCCGGCAAAGCCCCACGCGGATACTCCAGCTCCGCCCGATCCCAGTTGCCCAGGTCCGCCGCCGCCTCGTACGTGCTCTGGCAAAACGCCATCAGCTCATCATCCGGCGAATGCGCCCTGCGCACCGCCTCGTACGGCAGCACGAACTCGCGCAGGGTCGGATGGTAGAACGCCGCCGCCGGCTGCACGCCCACCTTGCTGAAGCCCGGCGGCTCAGGATAGGCGTAGGAATAGAACACCGGCTCCGGCAAGGCCGGCCCGCCCGGCCAGAAGCCGACACTGCTCACCTCATGCGAATAGGCCTCGCGCGCGACCCAGTCCGGCAGGTTGGGCACCCCGCCCGGATGCGGCGGCGCATGCCGTCCCGAGAAGCGCGTTACCGCCACGTCGAAGCTGCCCCAGAAGAAGTGCACCGGACTGCACTTGCCGATGAAGCCGGACCGGAAGCGCTGCAGCACGCGCTGCGCATGCAGCATCGCCGTCCAGCAGCGGTTGGCGGCTTCCGCTTCGTAGGAACAGTGCAGCTCATCCTGGTCGCAGCGGATGGCGTCCGGGATTTCGTTGGGCATGAGGTGGATTGAGACCGGCAGCGCCAGCTCGTCCAGCGTGTCCATGACCTTGCGATAGAAACCCGCCACCGACTGCGCCTCCAGCGGCAGCGCGCGCAGCGCGCCTTCCGCCGTGACGATGGTGAGCCGGTGTTCGGAGAAATCGAAATCGATCTGCAAGGTGCGCGCGCCGTAGGGCAAGGGACCCGTGGTGAGGCCGCGCGCGGTGAGGTAGAGCGCCGTGTGCCAGGAGTGGTTAGTCCAGGGCATGAGCGCCAGCTTGATTTTGCCGACCACCTGGGTCCACAGGTGCAAGGTGGCGTAGGTATCCTTCCACCGTTCGTAAGGCAGGGCCGGCCATTCGTCGAAACCGCTCATGTACACCTCCGCTCGAATGTGCGGTTCGACAGCGCGAAGGTGCGAACCGCGGCAGCCATTGCCGGCTGCATTGGCATGCATCAAACTGGGCCTTACTTGAGCAGGCCCTGCTTGCCCGGATCGGGCATCTTCCACGCTACCACAAAAGCCAGCGCACACATCGCACTCACGTACCAGTAGAAGTTCTGCTCGACGCCGACCGACTTGAACCACAAGGCCACGTACTCGGCCGAACCACCGAACAGGGCGTTGGCGATGGCGTACGAAAAGCCGACGCCGAGCGTGCGCACTTCGACCGGGAACATCTCGGCCTTGATCAGGCCGCTGATCGAGGTGTACAGGCTGACGATCGCCAGCGCCGCGATGATGAGCAGGCAGGCCACCACCGGGCTGGTCACGCCGCGCAGGGTGAAGAAGATCGGCGCGGTGAAGATCGTGGCCAGCGAACCGAACCACAGCATCGAGCTGCGGCGGCCGATACGGTCCGACAGCAGGCCGAACACCGGCTGCAGGCAGGCGTAAACCAGGAGCGCGACGGTCATCACGAAGCTGGCGGTTTCCTTGCCCATGCCGACCGTGTTGACCAGGTACTTCTGCATATAGGTGGTGAAGGCGTAGAAAATCAGCGAGCCGCCGGCAGTGAAGCCGAGCACGGTGATGAAAGCGCGCTTGTGGTTCAGCAGGGCCGACAGCGTGCCCGCGCCCTTGATCTTGCGCTGCTGTTCAGTGGTCGTTTCAAGCAGCGACCGGCGCAGGTACAGCGACACCAGTGCCGTGAGCGCGCCGATCGCGAACGGGATGCGCCAGCCGTAGGACTTCAACTCGGGCTCGGTCAGGAACTGCTGCAGGATCACCAGCACCAGCAGCGCCAGCAGTTGGCCGCCGATCAGGGTCACGTACTGGAAGGATGCGTAGAAGCCCTTCTTGCCGGACTGCGCCACCTCGGACATATAGGTCGCGCTGGTGCCATACTCGCCGCCCACCGACAGGCCCTGGAACAGGCGCGCCACCAGCAGCAACAGCGGCGCCAGGTTGCCGATCGACTTGTAGGTCGGGAGCACGGAGATCATCAGCGAGCCGAAGCACATCATCAGCACCGAAATCATCATCGCGCGGCGGCGGCCGTAGCGGTCGCCGATGCGGCCGAACAGCCAGCCGCCGACCGGGCGCATCAGGAAGCCGGCCGCGAAGATGCCGGCGGTGTTGAGCAGCTGCGAGGTCGGGTCGCCCTTGGGGAAGAACTGTGACGAGAAGTACAGCGCGCAGAAGGAGTAGATATAGAAGTCGAACCACTCGACCAGGTTACCGGACGACGCGCCCACGATTGCGAAGATGCGCTGCGTGGGCGTGAGTTCCGCCAGGGGCGTGTGGGTGAGTGTCTCTTGTCTGGCCATGTTTTGTCTCCGTATGATTGTTTTAAAAATTCAGACGCGTTCCAGGATCAGCGCGATTCCCTGCCCCACACCGATGCACATCGTGCACAGCGCGTAGCGGCCGCCGCTGCGCTGCAGCTGGTACATCGCGGTGGTCGCCAGCCGGGCGCCGCTCATGCCGAGCGGATGTCCCAGCGCGATCGCGCCGCCCTGCGGATTGACGCGCGGATCGTCGTCGCGCAGTCCCAGTTCGCGCAGCACCGCCAGTCCCTGCGCGGCGAATGCTTCGTTCAGTTCGATCAGGTCCATCTGGTCCAGCGTCAGGCCGGTTTGCTGCAGCACCTTGCGCACGGCCGGCACCGGCCCGATGCCCATCACCCGCGGCGCGACGCCGGCGGTCGCCATGCCGACGATTCGCGCGCGCGGCGTCAGGCCGTTGCGAACCGCCGCCTCACGGCTGGCGATGACCAGTGCGCAGGCGCCGTCATTGATGCCCGATGCGTTGCCCGCGGTGACCGTACCGCCGGGCCGCACCACCGGCTTCAGCTTGGCCAGCGCTTCCATGCTGGTTGGGCGCGGATGCTCGTCCTTCGAGACCACCAGCGGTTCACCTTTTTTCTGCGGGATCGTCACCGGCACGATCTCGTGCGCGAACAGGCCCTGCTCCTGCGCCGCCGCGGCCTTGGCCTGGCTGGCGAGCGCAAAGCGGTCCTGGTCCTCGCGGCTGATGCCGAAGTCGGTGGCTACGTTTTCCGCGGTTTCGGGCATGCTGTCCACGCCATACCGCTCCTTGAGCAAGGAGTTGATGAAGCGCCAGCCCATTGTCGTATCTTGCAGCGCAGCCTGTCGCGCGAATGGCGACTCGGCCTTGCCCATCACGAAGGGCGCGCGCGTCATCGATTCGACGCCGCCGGCGACCATCAGCGACGCTTCGCCGGCCTTGATCGCGCGCGCGGCGCTGCCGACCGCGTCGAGGCCCGATCCGCACAGGCGGTTGACGGTGGTGCCGCCGACGTCCTGCGGCAGGCCGGCCAGCAGCAGCGCCATGCGCGCCACGTTGCGGTTGTCCTCGCCGGCCTGGTTGGCGCAGCCCAGGATCACGTCGTCCACTTCCTGCCAATTGACTTGCGGGTTGCGCGCCATGAGCTCGCGCAGCGGGATCGCGCCCAGGTCATCGGCGCGCACATCCTTCAGCGCGCCGGCGTAGCGCCCGATCGGGGTACGCACGGCGTCGCAGATAAAAGCGTCTTGCATGTCCATCCTTTCAAAGCGCCGGCGCGTATGCCAGGGGCACGCCGGTGATGCGCCGCAGTTCCTCGAACGAGAGGCCGTCGACCATCTCGCGCACCACCAGTCCCTCCGGCGTCACGTCGAGCACGGCGAGGTCGGTGTAGATGCGGCTGACGCAGCCGACGCCGGTCAACGGGTAGCTGCAATCGGCGACGATCTTGCTTTCGCCGGACTTGGTCTGGTGCTCCATCATCACGAACACGCGCTTGGCGCCGATCGCCAGGTCCATCGCGCCGCCGACGGCAGGAATCGCATCCGGCGCGCCGGTGTGCCAGTTGGCCAGGTCGCCTTTTTCGGACACCTGGAAGGCGCCCAGCACGCAAATGTCGAGGTGCCCGCCGCGCATCATCGCGAACGAGTCGGCGTGGTGGAAATAGGAACCGCCCGGCAGCAGCGTGACCGGCTGCTTGCCGGCGTTGATCAGGTCCTCGTCCTCCTCGCCCGGCGCGGGCGGCGGGCCCATGCCCAGCAGGCCGTTCTCGCTGTGCAGGAAGATGTCGAGTTCAGCCGGCAGGTGCCTGGTCACCATGGTCGGCAAGCCGATGCCGAGGTTGACGTAGGCGCCTTCGGGGATGTCGCGCGCCACGCGGGCTGCGATCTGGTCGCGGGTCAGGCGCTGCATCATTGGGCTCCTTGCAGGACCACGCGCTGGACGAAGATGCCCGGCGTGACAATGGCTTCCGGATCGAGCTCGCCCAGCTCCACCACCTCGCTAACTTGAGCGATGGTGCAGCGCGCGGCCATCGCCATCACCGGCCCGAAGTTGCGGGCGGTCTTGCGGTAGGTGAGGTTGCCCCAGCGGTCGCCGCGGTGCGCCTTGATCAGCGCGAAGTCGGCGTGGATCGGCGTTTCGAACACGTAGTGCTTGCCGTCGATGACGCGGGTCTCCTTGCCTTCGGCGAGCAGGGTGCCGTAGCCGGTCGGCGTGAAGAAACCGCCGATGCCGGCGCCGGCTGCGCGGATGCGTTCGGCCAGGTTGCCCTGCGGGGTCAGTTCAAGTTGCACCTCGCCGGCGCGGTAGAGCGCATCGAACACCTGCGAATCGGCCTGGCGCGGGAACGAGCAGATGATCTTGCGCACCCGGCGCGCCTGGAGCAGCGCGGCCAGGCCGATCTCGCCGTTACCGGCATTGTTGTTGACGATGGTGAGATCGCGGGCGCCCTGCGCAATCAGGGCATCGATGAGCTCGGCCGGCTGGCCGGCGGTGCCAAAGCCGCCGATCAGGACGGTGGCGCCGTCATGAATGCCGGCGACCGCCGCTTCGAGCGACTGGGATAGCTTGTTTATCACGTGGAGACCTCTTGAACGGCCAGTTGACACTGTTCGGTAATCGCACTAATGTTCGATTTCGGAAGTACTGCGGGAAGTTTAGGAGTCTCGTCAATGACGCGTCAAGGCGGCTTGCGTAAATTCTGTGCGATTGGCGAACGGTAAAATGGTCGTACTTACGTTGATGAAAGACGACGATGAGCAAAGATGAAGAAAAAGCAAGCGAGGCTGAAGCCGCGCCCAGTGATCCCAACTTCATGACCTCGCTGGCGCGCGGGCTGGCGGTGCTGCAGGCCTTCAGCGACCAGCGCCGCAGCCTGACCATGGCGCAGGTCAGCCACAAGACCGGCATTCCGCGCGCCTCGGTGCGGCGCTGCCTGCACACCCTGATCGAACTCGGATACGCCGAGGTCGATGGCAACCACTTCGCGCTCAAGCCGAAGGTGCTCACGCTCGGCTACTCTTATTTGTCGTCGACGCCGCTCACGGTGTCCGCGCACCCCTACCTGAACCAGGTCAGCCGCACGCTCAACGAATCGTGTTCGCTCGCGGTGCTGCAGGACGACGAGGTGCTGTACGTCGGGCGCTCGGCCACCTCGCGCATCATGTCGGTGTCGCTGACCACCGGCAGCCGGCTGCCGGCCTACTGCACCTCGCTGGGCCGGGTGCTGCTGGCGCACCTGGAACCCGAGCAGCTCGATGCCTACTTCGCGCACATACCGCTCAAGGCGATGACCGAGCGGACGGTGGTGTCGGAAGCGCGCCTGCGCGAGATCCTGGCCGAGGTGCGCGAACAGGGCTACGCGCTGATCGAGGAAGAGCTGGAAGTGGGCCTGCGCTCGATCGCGGTGCCGGTGCGCGGCGCCAGCGGCAGCGTGATCGCGGCCCTCAACGTCGGCGCGCACGCCGCGCGGGTGTCGAGCCGCAAGATGAAGGAAGAGTTCTTGCCGGTGCTGCTCAAGGGCGCGCAGGAGCTGTCGATCCTGCTGCCTTGACGGGAGCCTGTTCGCCCAGGGCGGCGGTTGCCGCCGTGTGCAGCTCGTCGCACAAGCCAGCCGCACCCTTTGGACAAGACGTGGCTGACAACTTGATGATGCGTTCAAGGTCGGACGTGTTCAAGGTGCTGTCGACATGGACGACAACAAACCTGCGTAGGCCGGGACGTGACTTAGCCAGGTGAACCAAAGCAGGCAAGGTATTCCACTTGTCGACCAAGAGACGGGCGACCGCTTCGGAATTTCCTTCAGCGATGCTGCCGCTGTCGCATTGACTGTAGCGCCGGAAGACAGCGTCGACAGTTTTCCAGCTATGGAGCTGGTCTACCATGGCATCGGCCTCGCTCGCTTCTCGCGCGGTGCACTTGCGCTCGTGGGCGTTCCCGTCACTCGCGGCCAGCAAGAGCGCGGCGACAGCCAGATAAAATAGCCCGAGCTTAGCCATGGCTTTCTCCCAGAGCGCGGCATTGATTGCAAACTGAACCCGCATGTGCGGATTTGGCGCTGTTGCACATGACTTGTATTGTCGTGAGCGGAGACGTCTTCATCGTCTTGACGATAGCGCTCATGGCCTTATCGTTAGTCCTTATGCATCCCATGATGGGATGCTCGGGCCCAGGAGCGCGGCGTGCGAAAGCGCGGCCCGAATGCACCCCAATACCAGGATGTCCAGCCACGTAAAATCTCACAATACCGTGTAAACCGTATGGTCCGTTAGCACTTGCCAGGTGCTTACGCGGCGCACGTTTGTCCAGTACAAGATAAATGCCGTCGTCTACATGACGCAGCGTGGCGTGAGAGTCGACGTTGTTATATGCCGGCCAGCTTCCGACTATCTGGCCGTTCGACAGAAGGATGATCTGGTGCGTGGCGCCATTGAATACAAGCCTCGACATAATCGGAACCTCCCGCACGGACGGAAGCACCGATTTTACTTAGCCGAGGCAGAGGCAATTTGAGCGAGCCTAAGGTCTCGTGTTTTAGAAAGCAATCACGAAGCGCGCGCCGGCGCCGACCGATTTGGCGTAGCGCACCGTCCCGCCGTTGCCGTGCACGAGCTGGCGTACCATCGCGAGACCGATGCCGCTGCCGTGTTTTTTGGTGGTGAAGAAGGGCGTGAAGATGCTGCCGATTAGGTCGTTGGGCACGCCCGGCCCATTGTCGGCGACCTCGATGCGCAGGCGCGCGCCGCGGACCAGCCGTGCCGATACCGTCACGCGTGGCGCCGCCGCCTGCGCGGTCGCATCGGCCGCATTCTTGATCAGGTTGATGAGGGCCTGCTCCAGTTGGCCCTGGTCCACGATCAGTTCCAGCGACGGCGGTTCGACCTCGAAACCAACCTCGCCGCCGCGCGCACGCCAGCCCGGCGCGACCAGCGCCGCCACGCGATCGAACAGGTCGGCCACGCGCACCCGCTCCGGCCGCGCCTCCGGCACGTTGGACAGGCTGCGGTAGCTGCCGACGAAATCGACCAGGCTGCCGGAACGGCGGCTGATCGCATCCAGTGCGGTGGCGAGATCGCTGGCGGCATCCGCCGGCAGGCTCACGCGGAATTCGTCGAGCATGTCGTGCGCGGTGCGCGACAGCGAGGCCACCGGCGTGAGCGAATTCATGATTTCGTGGGTCAGCACGTGCACCAGCTGGCGCCACGCATGAAGCGCTTCCGCTTCGAGCTCGGATTCGACCGGCATCAGCGCCGCCAGCCGCTGCGGCTTGCCGTGCAGGGACAGGGCCGACACTGCCGCCAGCGCCCGTTCGGCGCCGCGTTCGGTGTCGAAGCCGATCATGCCGCGCTGGTCCACCGGCTGCGCCGCCAGTTCGCGGTACAGGCCAGCGGGATCGACCGCGCGGCCCGGCGCGACCAGCTTGCGCGCGTTGGCGTTCATCGGCGTGGCGGCGCCTTCGCCGTGCGCGCCATCGATCAGGAATAGCGCGATCGGCGCGTGCTCCAGGCGGGCCTCCAGCGCCAGCGCGTTGTCGATCAGGCGCTGGCGGTCGGCCGTCAGCGCGGGCGCGGGCTCGGTCATCGCGGCCGGTGTCGCATGCAAGGCGCGCAGCGACCGGAACAAAGGCAGTGCCAGCGCCACCGCGCCAATGCAGCACAGGACGGCGGGCCGTGGCCAGTCGGCCTGCGCCAGCATCCCGGCGCCGAACACGCAAACCAGCAGGCCGGCGCCCGACAACGTGGCGGTGAGCGCCGCGCGCCGTTCAGATGCCATGCTTGCCGAGCTTCCGGTACAGGGCCGCGCGGCTCACGCCCAGCAGGCGCGCGGCGTGGCTGATATTGCCCTTGGCCTTGTCCAGCGCGGCGGCGATGGCGTCGCGTTCGAGCGCACCCAGCACCAGCTGCGGTTCCGGCGCCGGGATCTCTTGCGGAACCGCTGCGGCCGGCGCGGCCAGGCCGAAATCGCCGAACTGGTATTCCGGCTGCGCGCCGAGGATCACGGCGCGTTCGCAGGCATGGCGCAGCGCGCGCACGTTGCCGGGCCACGGCCAGGCGCACAGGCGCTCGATCGCTTCGCCCGACAGTACGCGCTCCGGCCGCTGGTACTGGACTTGGTACAGGTCGAGATAGTGGCGCAGCAGGGTCGGGATGTCTTCGCGGCGCTCGCGCAGCGGCGGCACGCGGATCACGATGGTATTCAGGCGGAACAGCAGGTCGGGCCGGAACACGGACGGATCGAACAGGCGAACCTCGTCGAGATTGGTGGCGCTGACGATGCGCACGTCGATCGCTTCCGCGCGGTCGGCGCCGAGCGGCGTCACCTCGCGCCGCTCCAGCGCGGTCAGCAGCTTGGCCTGCGCCGCCAGCGGCATGTTGCCGATCTCGTCGAGGAAGAGCGAGCCGCCGCGCGCGGCCTGGAAGCGTCCGGCGCGATGCTCCTTCGCGTCGGTAAACGAGCCTTTGCGGTGCCCGAACAGCTCACTCTCGAAGGTTGATTCGGGCAGCGCGCCCATGTCGACCGCGAGGAAGGTTTTCGCCGCGCGGCGCGAAGCGAGGTGAATCGCACGCGCCACCAGTTCCTTGCCGACGCCATTCTCGCCCAACACCATCACATTGGCTTCGGTCGGCGCCACGCTGGCGATCATGGCCTTCACTTCGCGGATGGCGGCGGACGCGCCCATCAGCGGCGATTCGGCCGCCGCACCGGCGCCGCCGCGGCGGGCCAGCGCGCTGTCGATGGCGGCGATCAGGCGCGCGTTATCCCAGGGCTTGGTGATGAAATCGCTGGCGCCGCGCTTGAGGGCCTCGACCGCGAGCGGCACGTCGGCGTAGGCGGTCAGCGCGATCACGGCGGGCGGCTGGGGCAGCGCGCGCAGGCGGTCCAGCACCGCCAGCCCTTCGGCGCCATCGATGCGGCCCGGCGTGAAGTTAAAGTCGAGCAGGACCACGTCCGGCGCCCGTTCGGCCAGCGCGGCCTGCAGCTGCTGCGGATCGTTCAGCGACACCACCGATCCGAAGCGGCGCCGCAGCAGCAGCTGGGCGGCGTACGCGACGTCGATGTCGTCGTCGAGGATCAGGATGTGGGCGGCGGGATCGGCCATTCTCGGTTGCTGGCGTGGTCAGGACTGCAAGGATTCTAGCCGGGCTGGCCGCGGCCGGAAAGCACAAAAAACAGCTGTCCGGATCCGAACACCGGCAACTGTCCGGATCCGGACACTTTGGCTGTCCGCAAGCCATTTTTCACCCAGTTTTGGGGCTGGCACGCGACTTGCACTAATGGCCATGTACCTGTTCTTTGACTCTCACATGCAAATGGATCGACATACACCACACATCGTCACCGGCGCCTCCATGGACAAGGTCGTGCCGAAGAAGCGCAGCCGCATCTGGCTGCGCATTGGCGCCGGCGTGGCCGCGGTTGCCGCCTGCGGCTTCGCCTTGTGGCACTTCGCGCCGCACGGCTTGCAGGTGGCTGCCGCCGACGTGCGCGTGGCGACTGTGGCGCCGGGCGTGTTCCGCGACGATATCGTCGTGCGCGCCACCGCCCAGCCGCTCAATTCGGTGATTCTCGATTCGGTGGAGTCCGGCCGCGTCGAACAGGTCTTCATCCGCGACGGCCAGATGGTCAGGAAGGGCGACCTGCTATTCCGGCTGTCGAACCCGCAGCGCAATATCGAGCTGCTGCGCACCCAGGCCGAAACCGCGCAGCAGGTGTCGAACCTGTCGAACCTGCGGGTGGCGCAGGAAGCGGGCCGCACCGATCACCAGCGCCGCCTGTCGGACCTCGAATTCGCCTGGTCGCAAGCCAGCAAGCAGCATGCGCGCAACCAGCGCCTGGCCGCCCAGGGCTTCATCTCGCAAGTCGCGCTGGAGGAGTCAAGCGACAAGCTGGCGCAGCAAAAGCGCGCGCTGGACGAGGAGCGCGCCCGCTTCGGGCTGGAAGAGACGGTGCGCAGCGGCGCGCTGACCGAAATGCAGACCGCGATCCACGGCCTCAATTCGGGCCTGAAGCTGGTGTCCGAGACCGTCGATGCGCTGGCCGTGCGCGCGCCGATCGACGGCATGCTGGCCGACTTCCACCTGCAGGTCGGCCAGACCGTCCAGATGAACGAGCATATCGGCCGCATCGACGACCCCACGCAGTTCAAGCTGGTGGCCGACGTCGACGAGTTCTACCTGAACCGCATCGCGGTCGGCCGTCATGGGACGGTGCGCCAGGACGACAAGGAATATCCGGTCACGATCAGTGCCGTGTTCCCGCAGATTAAAGATGGCCGCTTCACGGTCGAACTCCAGTTCGGCAAGGAGCAGCCGCCAGTGCTCAGCCCCGGCCAGGGCATCGACGCCCAGCTCACGCTCGGCGCGCCGGCGCAGGCCATGCTGCTGCCGAACGGCGCCTTCGCCAACGACACCGGCGGCGCCTGGGCCTTCGTGCTCGGCGCGGGATCGAACATCGCCGAGAAGAAGGCGATCCGCCTGGGGCGACGCAGCAGCACCCAGGTCGAAGTGCTGTCGGGATTATCGAATGGTGATCGCGTGATCATCTCCAGCTACACTCCGTTCGGGAAGGCCGAGCGGGTCGAACTCACCAAATAACAGAACAAGGGATCCAAACATGCTCAAACTTTCAGGCGTCAGCAAAGTCCACCAGACCGGCGAAGTGCAAACCACGGCGCTGGACCACATCGACCTCGACATCGCCGCCGGCGAGTACGTGGCCATCACCGGGCCGTCCGGCTGCGGCAAGTCGACCCTGCTGTCGGTGCTCGGCCTGCTCGATGTGCCCAGCAGCGGCGATTACTGGTTCGAAGGCCGCAACGTGGCCGGCTGGAGCGAGTCGAAGCTCAACGAGCTGCGGCGCGGGCGCGTCGGCTTCATCTTCCAGAGCTTCAACCTGATCGAGGAGCTGTCGGTGTTCGAGAACGTCGAACTGGCGCTCGAATACACCGGCACCTCGGCCGCCGAGCGGCGCGAGCGCGTGTCGGCCATGCTGCACAAGCTGGGTGTGGCGCACCGCGCCGGGCACCGGCCGTCGCAGCTGTCGGGCGGCCAGCAACAGCGCGTGGCGATCGCGCGGGCGCTGGTGGCCGGCCCCGCCCTGCTGCTGGCCGACGAACCGACCGGCAACCTCGACACCGCGCATGGCGACGAGGTGATGCGCCTGCTCCGCCAGATCAACGAGGAAGGCACCACCGTCGTGATGGTGACCCACTCGCCGGCCCACGCCGCCCAGGCTTCGCGCACCCTGCACCTGCTGGATGGCCGGGTGGTGGTCGACGCCCTGCAGGCCGCTTGAGGAGGCGGCATGAAGTTGCGTGACTTTCGGGTCGGCTGGCGCCTGCTGGCCAAGGAACCCGCGTATTCGTCGGTGGTGATCACCGGCCTGGCCGCCGGCATCGCCGTGTGCTTCCTGCTGCTCGGGCTGGTGCGCCATTCGCTCTCGTACGAACGCCACGTGCCGGAGCGCGAGCACGTGTTCCAGCTGATGGAGCGCTGGAACCTTGCAGTGCTCGGCAACGAATGGTTCATCACCACCAGCCTGCCCTCGCGCGACGCCGCGCTGGCCAGCGGCCAGCCGCTGCTGGCGACCACCGTGGTCGACCGCAACGTCGACGTGCGCGCCGGGTCGCAAGTGGTCAGCCTTGGCGTGGAACTGGTCGACGCCGACTTCGAGAAGATCTTCCAGCCGAAAGTGCTGGCCGGTGACCTGCATGAGGCGATCACGCGACCGGGCGCGCTAGCCCTTGCGCGGGCGACCGCGCTGCGCTTGTTCGGTACTGTCGACGCGGTCGGCAAGACCCTGCAGGGCGACAAGCAGAACTACATCGTGCTTGCCGTGGTCGCCGACCAGCCGGCCGCCACCACGATGGGCTTCGATTCGCTCGCCGGCATCAACAGCGGCTTCCTGCCGCCGGGGACGCTGAAGAATTTCGAGAGCGCGTGGGGCGGCAACCTGGGCCGCGTGTATCTCAAGCTGCTGCCGGGCAGCGACCGGCAGGCCGTGCTGGAAGCCGTCCGCACGGGCCTGCGCAACTCGCGCCTGGTCAAGCGCGACTATGCGGAGCAGGTCGCCGCGCTCGGCGGGCGCGACCTGATCGAATACAAGCTGACTCCGATCGCCGATGTCTACCTCGATCCCGACCAGAAGGGCACCTCCGACGTCCACGCCGACGCCCGCACCATCTACGGGCTGGCCGCGGTCGCCGTGCTGATCCTGCTGCTGGCCGCAAGCAACTATGTGAACCTGGCCACCGTGCGCACGCTGGCGCGCCAGCGCGAGATCGCGGTGCGCAAGGTGCTGGGCGCGTCGGCGCCGGCAGTGGCGCGCCAGTTCCTGGCCGAATCCGTGCTGGTGTGCCTGATCGCGACCGGTTGCGGGCTGCTGCTCGCGTGGCTGATGCTGCCGGTGTTCTCGGACCTCGTGCAGCGCAGGTTCGACAATATGTTCACCCCGGCGGCCATCGCCGCCACGGTGCTGTTTGGCGGGGTGCTGGGCCTCGCGGCGGGCGCCTACCCTACGTGGTCGGCGCTGCACGTGCGCGCCACCGCCGCCCTCGCTGGCCGCAGCGGCAGTGAAACCCCGCGCGGACTGTGGCTGCGGCGCACCCTCACCGCGCTGCAGTTCGCGGCGGCGATCGCGCTGACCGGAACCACGCTCGCCGTGGCGTGGCAAACCCACTACGCCAGCACGCTCAATCCCGGCTTCAACCCGGCGCCGCTGATCATGTTCGGCGCCCACAACGATATGCGCGATCCGCGCATGCGCGGCCTGCGCGATGCGCTGGTCCGCCTGCCGGGCGTGGAAGGCGTGGCCGAATCCAGCAACGACATCTTCGCCAACAATAACGTCACCACCCTGCGCCGCGACGGCGGCGAGGCGACGGACCTGAGCCTGCATATCGTCAGCCCGGAATTCTTCAGCGTGTACGGCCTGAAGGCGGTGGCCGGACGCCTGTTCGATCCGGCGCTGGATGCCCCGAACCAGCCCGACCGCGTGGTGGTCAATGCGTCGGCAGCGCGTGCCCTCGGCTTCGTCACGCCGCAGGACGCGGTGGGCAAGTCCATCGCCGACACCGGCGGCGACGTCAAGCCGAGGCAGATCGTTGGAGTGGTGGCGGACGTGCGCAATCCATCGGGCCGCGGCAGCGCGCAGTCGAGCGTGTTCTACCTGCGCGACCAGGTGAAGGTGTTCACCGTGCGCTGCAGCGGCGATCCGGCGACAGTGATGCGCGAGATCGCGCAAGTCTGGCCGCGCTTCTTCCCGAACGAGACCCAGGACCCGCTGCGCATGGCCAGCTTCATCGCCCGCGAGTTCTACGCCGACGACCTGCGCCTGGCGAAGCTGCTGGCCGCATCGAGCGCGATCGCGATCGCCATCGCAGCCTTCGGCATCTATGTGCTGGCGGCCTACAGCGTGCAGCGCCGTACCAAGGAGATCGTGCTGCGCAAGCTGTACGGCGCAGGCCAGGGCGCGATCGGCAAGCTGGTGGCGCGCGAGTTCGCGACCCTGGTCGCGGCCGGCGCGCTGCTCGGCCTGCCCCTGGCATGGATCGCGACCCAGCGCTACCTGGCGCCGTTCACCGAGCGCGCCCCGGTCGGGCTGTGGACACTGGCGGCGGCGCTGGCCCTGGCCGGGCTGGTCACGCTGTTCTCCACGCTGCGCCACACACTGGCCGCGGTCCGCATCACCCCCGTGCGCGCGCTGCGCGACTGAAGGAAACCAATATGAACCTGCGTGACTTTCGCATCGGCTGGCGCCTGCTGGCCAAGGAGCCGGCCTACTCGGCGGTGGTGATCATGGGCCTGGCGGTCGGCTTTGCGGTGTGCTTCCTGCTGCTCGGCTACGTGCGCCATTCGCTGTCCTACGACCGCGCCGTGCCCGAGCGCGAACGGATCTTCCGGCTGATGCAGCACTGGAACCTGTTCTCGTCCGAGCTGCGCTGGCATGACGCGGCCAGCCTGCCGGCGCGCGACGCCGCACTGGCAAGCGGCCAGCCGATCCTGGCAAGCACCGTCATCGACGGCGCGGTCGATGTGCGCGCCGGCGACACGGTTCAGAAAATCGGCTTCGCCGTGGTCGACCCCGATTTCGAGAAGATATTCCGGCCGACAGTGCTGGCGGGCGACCTGCGCGATACGCTTTCCCGTCCCGATGCGCTGGCCTTGACGCACGAAACGGCTGTCAAGCTGTTCGGCCGTGCCGACGTGATCGGACAGACGGTGGTGTTCGACGACCGTACTTTCCGGATCGGCGCAGTGCTGGCCGACCAGCCGGCCGCCACCACCCTTCCCTTCGACTCGCTGGCTGGCACCAACACTTCCGCCTGGAACGAGGAATACCGCGATCTCGTCACCCGCAACTGGGGTTCGGCGCACGGACGTGTTTACATCAAGCTGCTGCCGGGCGCCGATCCGCAAGCCCTGCTCGACGCGGTGCAGCGCGCACTGCGCGCGTCACCCAGGTACCAGCGCCAATCTCCGGACCAACTGGCCCGCCTGGGCGGCCGCAACCTGATAGATTTCCGCCTCGGCCCTCTCGCCGATGCCTATCTCGACCCCGACACCCAAGACTCCCGGACGCGCCACGGCGACCGCAACACGATCTACGGCCTGACCGCGGTGGCGGTGCTGATCCTGCTGCTGGCCGCGACCAACTACATCAATCTCGCCACCGTGCGCACGCTGCGCCGCCAGCGCGAGATTGCGCTACGCAAGGTGCTGGGCGCCGCCGCCCCGGCAGTGGTGCGCCAGTTCCTGGCCGAGAGCGTGCTGGTGTGCCTGATCGCGACCGGCGTCGGCCTGCTGCTGGCGTGGCTGCTGCTGCCCGTATTCTCGGATCTGGTGCAGCGCAAGTTCGACCACATGTTCGACCCGGCCGCGCTCGCGGCGAGCCTGGCGCTCGGGCTGCTGCTGGGGCTTGCGGCCGGCGCCTACCCGACCTGGTCGGCGCTGCGCGTGCTCCCGACCACAGCGCTGGCCGGCCGCGGCAATGCCGAGACCGCGAGCGGCCTGTGGCTGCGCCGCATACTCACGGTGCTGCAACTGGCGGCGGCGATGGGACTGACCGGCACCACGCTCGCCGTGACCTGGCAAACGCATTACGCCAGCACGCTCAATCCCGGCTTTGCGCCCGAACCGCTGCTGACATTGGGAACGAACAAGGACATGCGCGACGCCCGCGTGCATGCATTCCGCGACGCGCTTGCGCGCCTGCCCGGCGTGATCGAAGTGGGCGAAAGCGATACGCCAGTCACCGCCAGCGTCAACAGCACGTCGCTGCGGCGCGATGGCGGCGAATCGGTCGAGATCAACTACTACCAGGTCAGTCCGGAATTCTTCGATGCCTACGGCCTCAAGCCAGTGGCCGGACGCCTGTACAACCCGGCGATGGATACCATGCACAGCATCGGCCGGGTGGTGATCAACCAATCGGCGGTGAAGAAATTCGGCTTCGCCAGCGCCCAGGACGCGATCGGCCAGACGCTCGCCAGCCCGAGCGGCCACGAAAAGCCGATGCAGATCGTCGGCGTGGCGCCCGACATCCGCCACCGCACGGCGCGCGAGCCGATGCAGGCCAGCGTGTTTTACCTCGGCGACAAACTATACGAATTCACGGTGCGCAGCCAGAACCAGCTCACTGTCCAACGCGAGATCGAGCGCCTGTGGCCCACCTTCTTCCCCAACGACGTGCTGCAGGTGACGCGCATGGGCACGCAGATCGCCGAACGCTATGCCGACGACCTGCGCCTGGCCAAGCTGCTGGCCGCGTCGAGCGTGATCGCGATCGCCATCGCCGCGTTCGGCGTGTACGTACTGGCCGCCTACAGCGTGCAGCGGCGCACCCGCGAGATTGTGCTGCGCAAGCTGTATGGCGCCAGCGGCGGCGCGATCGGCGGCCTGGTGCTGCAGGAGTTCGCCCAGCTGATCTGCGCCGGCGCCCTGCTCGGCCTGCCGGCCGCGTGGATCGCGACCGAACGCTACCTGGCGCCGTTCACCGAACGCGCGCCGGTCGGCATGTGGACCGTGCTGGCGGCGCTGATGGTGGCGGCCGCGGTGGCGCTGGGCGCGACCTTGCGGCACACGCTGGCGGCGATGCGCATCACGCCGATCCTCGCGCTGCGCGATTGAGTAAAGCGCTGAAAATCTTGTACAACCCGGCAGCAGCTTGATCCATAATGGCATTTTTTCATTCCTACGGAGAGAGCATGCCGACCCAGGATACAGCCACCAGTTACGGATCGATTTCGCGGTTTAACCATTGGCTGGGCGCCCTGCTGGTGCTGGTGCTGCTGGCGATCGGGCTGTATTTCGAGGACATGCCGCGCGGCGACGTGAAGAAGTTCTGGAAGGGCCTGCACATCGCGATCGGCGCCTTCGCCGCGCTGTTCTTCCTGTGGCGCGTGTACTGGCGCATGCGCTCCACCTCGCCGCGCGAGCTGCCGCAGCCGCGCGCGCTGACGCTGCTCTCGAAGACCGTGCACGTGCTGCTGCTGGTGGGGATCACGGTGCTGGCGCTCACCGGCCCGCTGTCGATCTGGGCCACCGGCCGCGGCATCCCGGTCATGGGCCTGTTCAGCATCCCCAGCCCCTTCCCCGAATTCCGCTCGCTGCACGGCCCGCTCGAGGACATCCACGCCTTCGCCGCCGATGCGATGCTGTACCTGATCGGCCTGCACATCCTGGGGGTGATCAAGCACCAGCTGGTCGACCGCGACAACATCCTCAAGCGCATGGCCGGCCGCGCCTGAGGCGTTCGGCCGACGAAAAAAAACCGGGCCGCGGCC
>NZ_JANUGU010000014.1 GCF_024753145.1 Massilia terrae
GGGCCGCGGCCCGGTTTTTTCATGCGCTTCGTATTTACTGCACCGAGACCAGCTCGATGTCGAACACGAGGCCGGAGCCGCCCGGGATGCCGCTGGTGCCGGACGCGCCATAGCCCAGGCTGGACGGGATCAGCACGGTGCGCTTGCCGCCGACCTTCATGCCGGTCACGCCCTGGTCGAAGCCGGGGATCACCGAACCGCTGCCCAGCGTGAAGGTGAACTGGCCGCTGTCGAACTGGTTGCCCTTGTTGCCGGTCGCGGTGGTGCTGTACAGCCAGCCGGTGTACTTGACCGTCGCGCTCTTGCCGGCGATCGCGGTGGTGCCGGTGCCGACCACGGTGTCGGTGTAGGTCAGGGTAGCCGGGCTGGCGACCGAGCTCGAGCCGCTGTTGGACGAGGAGCTGCCGCCGCCGCCGCAGGCGGTCAGGCTCAGCATGGCGACGAAAGCGGCGATCAGGGGTAACTTCAGTTTCATGAAACGGTCCTTGCGGGTAAAGGTGGCGGAATCAGGTGGAAGTCACGCACCTTACCGTAAGGAAACCGCAGGAGGTGTAGGCACTTTGTAAGTATTTGTATCAAATCTCGACTTGCGTCCCGAGCTCGATAACGCGGTTCGGCGGGATCTGGTAGTAGTCGGCGGCCGCGCGCGCATTGCGCGACATCGCGATGTACAGGTGCTCGCGCCAGCGCGCCATGCCGCGTCCCGGGACCGAGATCACGGTCTGGCGCGCGATGAAGAAGGAGGTCTCCATCATGTTGAAATCGAGTCTGTGCACCTCGGCCAGGTCGAGGATGGCCGGGATGTTCGGCTCGTCCTTGAAGCCGTAGCAGACGTTCAGCTGGAAGCAGTTGTGGCCGAGCGCGATGACGGTGGCACGCTCCTCCTTGGGCACGTAGGGCTCTTCGCGGATGTGCACGGTCAGGAACACGACGCGCTCGTGCAGCACCTTGTTGTGCGAGAGGTTGTGCAGCAGCGCGTGCGGCACGCCGTCGCTCTCGCTGCGCAGGAACACGGCGGTGCCGGGCACCCGCACCGGCGGCGCCACGAACAGCGACTGCAGGAAGTCGTCCAGCGGGATCGCGTGGGTCTGGAGATTCTCGAACACCAGCTCGCGGCCACGCTTCCAGGTCAGCATCACGGTGAACATGACGCTGCCGAGGATGAGCGGGAACCAGCCGCCATGGAACAGCTTGAGCGTGCTGGCCGAGAACAGGGCCACGTCCATCAGGATGAAGAAGGTGGTCGAGCCGAGCGCCAGCAGCAGCGGCAGCTGCCAGCGGTAGTGCACCACGTAGAAGGTCAGGATGGTGGTGGCGAGCATGGTCGCGGTCACCGCGATGCCGTAGGCCCCGGCCAGCTTCTCGGACGAGCCGAAACCGACCACCGCCAGCAGCACCACCACCAGCTGCAGCCAGTTCACGGCCGGCATGTAGATCTGGCCGATCTCGCGTTCGGAGGTGTGCATGACGCGCATGCGCGGCAGCAGGCCGAGCGCGATCGCCTGCTTGGTCATCGAGTAGGTACCGGAGATGGTGGCCTGCGACGCGATCACGGACGCGATGGTCGCCAGCACCACCAGCGGCAGCACGCTCCAGGCGCCGAGCTGGCGGAAGAAGGGGTTCTCGATGGTCGACGGATCGGACATCAGCAGCGCGCCCTGGCCCATGTAGTTGATCGCCAGTGAAGGAAACACGATCAGGAACCAGGCCACGCGGATCGGCTTCTTGCCGAAGTGGCCCATGTCGGCGTACAGCGCTTCGGCGCCGGTCAGCGACAGCACCACCGCGCCCAGCGCCACGAAGGCGATGAAGCGGTTGCGCAGCATGAAGTCGAAGGCGTGCAGCGGATTGAGCGCGGACAGGATCACCGGCGCCTTGACGATGTTGATCAGGCCCATGATGGCGAGCGCAATGAACCACAGGACCATGATCGGGCCGAACCAGCGGCCGATGCCGGCCGTGCCGTGCCGCTGCACCGAATACAAGGAAACCAGCACCACGATCGTCAAGGGCACCACGTAGGGAGTCAGCGTAGGCGTGGCGACCTCCAGGCCTTCGACCGCGCCCAGCACGGAGATGGCCGGGGTGATCACGCTGTCGCC
The DNA here is from genome assembly GCF_024753145.1 of Massilia terrae. Lineage (GTDB taxonomy): Bacteria > Pseudomonadota > Gammaproteobacteria > Burkholderiales > Burkholderiaceae_D > Telluria > Telluria terrae. The sequence continues at coordinate 2,103 of NZ_JANUGU010000014.1, forward strand.
ATAGAACATGGTCGCGCCCAGCACGCCAAGCACCATCAGCGGGAATTGCCAGCTGGTCTTGCGCACCGAGGACAGGGCCAGCGCCATCAGCGCCATGATGCCGCCCTCGCCGCGGTTGTCCGCGCGCAGGATCAGGGTCACGTATTTGAGCGAGACCACCAGGGTCAGGCCCCAGAAGATCAGGGAGATGATGCCAAGCAGGTTGGCCTCGTTGAGGACCAGGCCGTGGACCGGGTCGAAGATGGTTTTCAGCGTGTACAGCGGGCTGGTACCGATGTCACCATAAACGATGCCGATCGCCGCGAGTGTCAGGGCACTGATGCCGCTTTTGTTGTGTTCGGATGCCAAATTTTCACCACGTTTTTATTTTGGTGCGGTGCACAATATGCCTGTCTCGGGCGAAATGCAAGCGTTGTAGCAATCGTGCAACTGTACTCCTCTACGGCTGCGTTTTCCACCAAGCCAGGAGCGCGCGCAGGGCCTCGGGCTGGGTCACGGGAGGCAGCCGTTCGGCCTGGTCGCGCGTATTGACGCCATGGCAGGAGGCGCACACGCGCATCTCGCCGGCCTGGAAGGTGATCCAGTTACGCTCGCGCACCACCGCTTCGCCCGCGCGGTCGGTGGATTGCCAGCTCAGCGCGCGGCGGGCCGGGACGAAGGCGGCGGTCGAGCCGTCCGGCGCGATCCGCACGCTGCCGGCCGGGCCGCCTGGATTGTCAGGGTTGCGGCCATCGTGAAGCGGCTGGGCGATGACGCGGCGGCCTTCACGCCCAGGATAGGCGCGCAGCTGCTCGCCCTCGAACAGCTGGAAATGCGCGATCTCGTAGACCTTGGCGTCGGGCGCACGCTTCGAGCGCGTCTGGACGCCGTCCGGCACGCGCAGGTTGAACGGTTGCTGCAAGTCTGCCCGATCGCGGCTGGTCTGGTCGCGCGTTACGATCAGGGCGAGGTCATGGCGCACCAGCCAGGCGCGCAGCTCTTCTTCGTTTACCTGCTCTTGCGCCAGCACCGCGCGTTCCGGTGCTTCGAGGCCGGCCTGTGCGCGCTGCGGCCGCGCGCGCGGGCGCAGCTCGGCCGCCTCCAGCTCCCACAGCTCGCCGGACCAGCGCTGGCGGCCTGCGCCGGTCCACCACGACACCGTCTTGCGGATGCCGCCGGTGAGCGGCGCGCCGGCGCGCCACAGGCCGGTCCGGGCATCGCGTTCGAGCCGCACCAGACGCAGGCCGGACAGCGTGCCGCCCTCCAGCGGCGCGCGCGCTTCGCGGGTGAAGCTGGCGATGAGCGCGCCGTCGGCCAGCGCCAGCGGATTGCGGAAGCGCCCTCCCGGCAGCGCGTCGCCGGGGTCGCCGGGCGTGAGCGGATCGACCGTCATCTGTTCGCCGTTCAGGCCCGGCCCGCCGCGCAGCAGCACCAGCTGGCCGGTGCCGAAGCAGCCGCGGTCGCGCGCGGCCACGCCGACGTAGCTGCCGGGGCGGCGCGGGTCCTCGCGCAGCTGCAACAGGCCACCCTCGCGGCGGATGCTGGTGCGGTTGGCGTGCAGGGTGTCGACGGTCTGGCCGGACAGCGCGGGATCGTCGCGGAAGCTCGGCGTCATGTAGCCGAAGGCCAGTTCGTGCTGGCCGACGTGGTTGAGGGTCTCCTCGCCGCTGCCGTCCTGGTTCATCGTCCACGCGGTGAAGAAGTTGGTGGTAAAGCCGTTCACCCTGCCGTACTTGCCCTGGCCCGGTGCGCGCGGTTCCGGGAACACCTCGGTGCGCGCCGGCAGCGGCGCCGCGCCGAGGGCTTCGCCCGCGTAGTTGAAGGAGCCGAAGGGCAGCGCGACGCCGTTGGCGCGGGCGTCGCGGTCGCGCTGGGCCAGCTGATCCTGCTGCAGGTGGTCCCAGCGGATGAAGACCACGCGCCCGTAGCTGTCGATGAAGGGGCTGAAGGCGCCGCTGGGCGCGTGGTCGAGGATGCGCAGCGCATGGCTCTTGCGGTCCAGGCTCCAGATGCCGGTGGTGGTGGGCATGGCTTCGTATTCGTCCAGCTGCGGGTAGAGATGCGGCTGGCCGCCGCGCGGGCGGTCCGAGGTGAACAGGATGCGGCCGTCGCTGGCGTACAGCGGCGAGACGTTGTTGGCTTCCGCAGGCTGCCCCGGCACGCGCACGATGCGGGCGCGCTCGCTTTTGGACAGGCCGGTCACCTCGTACAGCTGCCAGAACACCCGCGGCTGCTGGCCCGGCCCGGCGGGCGCGCCGACCAGCATCGAGAAGATGGCGCGCCTGCCATCCCAGTCGCTGGCCGGTTCGCGCACCGCGATCGCACGAGCGCCCTGCAGGCCGTCGTAACCGAAGCCGGCTTCGCGCGTCAGGTTGCGCAGGCTGCCGTCCGGATAGCGCAGCATCAGGTCACCGCCACGCGGCACCTGGACGACGCCGGTCAGGTGATTGGCGAAGGCGGACAGTCGCGCGGCGCTGTCGGTCGCCAATGGCACCTGGGTCGCGAACAGGATAGGGAAGCTGGCCGGCGCCGGCGCCGCCGCGTTCACGTTGAGCGTCAGCGCGGCTTGGGCGGCGTGGCCGGCGGCGTCGCGCGCGGTGAGCGTGTAGGCGGTGGTGATGTCTGGAGCGACGGCGATGCTGCCGCTGGCCGCGACCGTGCCGACACCGGGCGTTATCGTCACCGTGCTGGCGCCGCGCACCTCCCAGCGCAGGCGCGCCGGCTGGCCGGCGTCGACCGCCGGCGCATCGGCCGAAAAGCCGGCGATGGCGGGCGCCGCGGGGTCGCGGGCGCGGTCGCTGCATGCGGCCAGCATGGCCAGCGCGGCAAGGCATGGAACGGCAGGCTTCATGGGCGCACGGTTGTACAAATTCTTGCAAGTTTAGCTCAGCAATGGTTCATACTTGCCAACAATAAGAACAGCGGGAGACGTCATGCATCTGGTCGCGAAACGAGGACAAGGCAAACTGGCGCTGCTGGCCGCCGTGGCGGCAGGCGCGGTGCTGGTGGCATGCGGTGGGGGCGGAGGCGGCGGCTCGGCCTCGGTGCAGCCACCGGCGCCGCCGCCGCCCGTCGCCGTGAACGGGCCAGCCTGGCTGGGCTTCGGCGGCAGCTCGCAGCACGCCGCGACCTCGCAGATCGCCACCCAGGACCTGATCCGCATCCGCTGGCGCACGCCGGTCGACCTGGCGCCGCAATACAGCCCGCAGGGCTACCTGCTGGTGCACTACGGCTCGCCGGCGATCACGTCGAAGAACACGGTGCTTGTGCCGGTCAAGCGCAACGCGACGGGCGGCTACACGATCGAAGCCCACGCCGGCGCCGACGGCAGCCTGCTGTGGTCGATGGCGAGCGACTGGATCATGCCGCCGCACCGCTGGTCGCCCAGCTTCAATGTGACGCTGACCGCAACAAACCGTGTGTATGCGGCCGGCAGCGGCGGCCGCGTGCTATACCGCGACGACGCCGATTCGGCCAGCTCCACCAACAAAAGCATCGCGTTCTACGGCGACACCTCGTACAGCGCCAACAAGGCCACCTACGACGCGACGGTGTTCGTCAATACGCCGATCACCGCGGACAGCGCCGGCAATATCTACTTCGGCTTCACCGCGCTGGCCGGCGCGCCCGGCGGCCTGAAAGGCGGGATCGCGCGCATTTCGGCCGACGGCACCGCCAGTTTTGCCGCCGCCACCACGCTGACCCAGGACAGCAACATCAACAAGGCCGCGATGAACAGCGCGCCGGCCCTGTCCACCGACGAGAAGACGGTGTACGTCGCGGTCAACGGCGACAACGGCACCAAGGGCTACCTGCTGGCGCTGGACGCGGCGACCCTGGTGCTCAAGGCCAAGGTGCTGCTGCTCGATCCGCAGACCCAGGTGCCGGCTTCCGTCTCGGACGACGGCACCGCCTCGCCCACCATCGGGACGGATGGCGACGTGTTCTTCGGCGTGCTGGAATCGACCTACGCCCAGCACAATGCGCGCGGCTGGTTGCTGCACTTCGACGCCACGCTGGCGCAATCGAAGACGCCGGGTTCGTTCGGCTGGGACGACACGGCCTCGATCGTGCCGGCGTCGATGGTGCCGGGGTATGCGGGTTCGTCGAAGTACCTGATCATGACCAAGTACAACAACTACGGCCGCGCCGGCAGCGGCGATTCGCGTAACAAGGTAGCGGTGCTGGATCCGAACGGAACGCAGGCCGATACCATCACGCCTGCCGTGACGGTGATGAAGGAAGTGCAGACGGTGCTGGGCCTGACGCCGGATCCGAGTTTCCCGGGCGGCGTGGTCGAGTGGTGCATCAACACGGCGGCGGTCGATCCGTTCACCAAGTCGATCCTGGTGAACAGCGAGGACGGCTTCCTGTATCGGTGGGATATGGCGACGAACAAGCTGACCCAGAGCGTACAGCTGACCAGCGGGCTGGGGGAGTCGTACACGCCGACCGCGGTGGGGGCGGATGGGACGGTGTATGCGATCAATAATGCGGTGCTGTTCGCGGTGGGTAAATAGCAGGTACCGTCGCCCCCGGGCAGCGCGGTCCGATTTCAGGGATAATGTTGGGCTAGCAACCCCACACCTCCGTCCCCATGCATACCGGTATCCTCTCCGCGGCCCTGGCATTCCTGTGCTGGGGCCTGTTCCCCCTGTATTTCCACGCGATCGCCGACGTGCCGCCGATGCAGATCCTGGCGCACCGCATGGTGTGGTCGATGCTGTTCCTGGCGATCGTGCTGACCGTGCGCCGCCAGTGGGGATGGCTGAGCCTGGCGCGCAAGCCAAAGATCCTGCTGAGCTTCATCGCCTCCGCCTTCTTCCTGAGCGCCAACTGGGGCCTGTACATCTGGGCCGTGACCACTGGCCATGTGATCGAGTCCTCGCTCGGCTACTTCATCAACCCGCTGGTCAACATCATGTTCGGCTACCTGCTGCTGAAGGAACGCCTGCGTCCCGGACAGTGGGGCGCGATCGCGCTGGCGGCGGCCGGCGTGGCCTGGCTGACCTGGCAGTCCGGCAACCTGCCGTGGATCGCCCTGCTGCTGGCTACCACCTTCGGCATCTACGGCCTGCTGCGCAAGACCGCGGCGCTGGGCGCGCTGGAAGGGCTGTCCTTCGAAACCATGGTGCTGTTCCCGCTCGCGCTGGTCTACGTGGCATGGTTGACGGTGCACGGCCAGAACGCCTTCCTCAACACGCCCTCGGACACCACCCGCCTGCTGCTGGTCGCGGCCGGGCCGATCACGGCGATCCCGCTGCTGCTGTTCGCGTCCGGCGCGCGCCAGATACCGCTGTCGGTGCTGGGCCTGTTGCAATACCTGTCGCCGACGCTGCAGTTCCTGCTCGGCGTGTGGCTGTTCCACGAGCACTTTGACAGCGGCAAGCTGATCGGCTTCGTGCTGATCTGGACCGCGCTCGCGCTGTTCGCCGGCGAGGGCTTGCTGCGCCAAAGAATGATCAGAAAAACCGCTGGGTAAGCGCTTTCTGTCGTATCCTGTCGTCCTTATTTCTTACTGTGACAAAGCATGGCTAACTACGTCTACACCATGAACCGCGTGGGCAAGATCGTCCCACCGAAGCGCCAGATTCTCAAAGACATTTCGCTGTCCTTCTTCCCGGGCGCGAAGATCGGCGTGCTGGGCCTGAACGGCTCGGGCAAGTCGACGCTGCTGAAAATCATGGCCGGCATCGACACCGACATCCAGGGCGAAGCGCGCCCGATGCCGGGCCTGTCGATCGGCTACCTGCCGCAAGAGCCGCAGCTCGATCCGGAAAAAACCGTCCGCCAGGAAGTCGAATCCGGCCTGGGCGAAGCCTTCGAAGCGCAAGCCAAGCTGGAAGCCGTGTACGCCGCCTATGCCGAAGACGGCGCCGACTTCGACGCGCTCGCCAAAGAGCAGGAGCGCCTGGAAGCGATCATCGCCGCGGCTGACGGCGGCAACCTGAACCTGCAGCTGGAAATGGCCGCCGACGCGCTGCGCCTACCGCCGTGGGACGCCAGGATCGGCGTGCTGTCGGGCGGCGAGAAGCGCCGCGTGGCGCTGTGCAAGCTGCTGCTGTCCAAGCCGGACATGCTGCTGCTGGACGAGCCGACCAACCACCTGGACGCCGAATCGGTCGAGTGGCTGGAGCAATTCCTGCTGCGCTTTCCGGGCACCGTGGTCGGCATCACCCACGACCGCTACTTCCTCGACAACGCCGCCGAATGGATCCTGGAACTGGACCGCGGCCATGGCATCCCTTGGAAGGGCAATTACTCGTCGTGGCTGGAGCAGAAGGAAGACCGCCTGAAGCAGGAAGAAGCGCACGAGTCGGCACGCCAGAAGGCGCTGGCCAAAGAACTCGAGTGGGCGCGCCAAAATCCGAAGGCACGCCAGGCCAAGTCGAAGGCGCGCCTGGCCCGCTTCAACGAGCTGTCGGAATACGAATACCAGAAGCGTAACGAAACGCAGGAAATCTTCATTCCTGTGGCGGAGCGCCTCGGCAATGACGTCATCGAATTCAAGAACGTGTCGAAGGCTTTCGGCGACCGCCTGCTGATCGACAACCTGTCGTTCACCATTCCGGCGGGCGCGATCGTCGGCATCATCGGCCCCAACGGCGCCGGCAAGTCCACCCTGTTCAAGATGATCGCGGGGCTGGAACAGCCGGACAGCGGCGAAGTGCATGTCGGCCAGACCGCCAGAATCTCGCTGGTCGACCAGTCGCGCGATGCGCTGGCGGACAACAAGACCGTGTTCGAGGACGTGACCGGCGGCGCCGACGTGCTGCAGGTCGGCCGTTTCGAGATGCCGTCGCGCGCCTACCTGGGCCGCTTCAACTTCAAGGGCGCGGACCAGCAGAAGCAGGTCGGCAACCTGTCCGGCGGTGAACGCGGCCGCCTGCACCTGGCCAAGACCCTGCTCAAGGGCGGCAACGTGCTGCTGCTGGACGAACCGTCGAACGACCTGGACGTGGAGACCCTGCGCGCGCTGGAAGATGCGCTGCTCGAATTCGCCGGCAGCGTGATGGTGATCTCGCACGACCGCTGGTTCCTCGACCGCATCGCGACCCACATCCTCGCGTTCGAAGGCAACTCGCAGGTCACCTTCTTCAACGGTAACTACCAGGAATACGAAGCCGACAAGAAGGCCCGCCTGGGCGAGGAAGGCGCGAAGCCGAAGCGGATCCGCTACAAACCGCTGCACGGCTAAATCGCCACCACCGTCGTCCCGGCGCAGGCCGGGACGACGGTGGATACTGAAGAGTTTCAAAGACAGCCCGTAAACACGGGCTTTTTTGTGCGCGGAAATGGATCGGGCCCACGCACCGACCCTGTGTAAAATCAGTTCCGACGAGGCCGTTAAGGCCTCGCTTTCGCGCCAGCCATTACACCCCCGTGGTGGCGGTGCGACACGAGCCGATGACAGATTACCGCGACAACCGCGTCCCGGGCGGGACGTACTTCTTCACGGTACGGCTGCTGGACCGCAACAGCACTTTGCTGACCGATCAGATCGCCGCGTTTAGCGAAGCGATCCGACAAGCGCGTATCCGCAAGCCGTTTCATGCCGACGCCTGGGTGGTATTGCCGGATCACGCACACACGATCTGGACCCTGCCGCCCGGCGACCACGACTGCGCGGCGCGCTGGCGTGCCGTCAAGATCGCCTTCTCCAAATCGCTGCGCAAGGCGATGGTGACGGACGCGCCCGACGGTGCGGTCTGGGAACCGCACTACCTCGAGCACCGCATCGGCGACGATGCCGAATACACCGCGCTGGCCGACTACGTGCATGCGAACCCGGTGCGCCACGGACTGTGCGCCAACGCGGCCGACTGGCCGTGGTCCTCGCTGCATCGCTTCATCTCGGCCGGCTGGGGCGAAGCGGATCCGTCGCCGGTGCGGCCGCCGCTACCGCTGCTGCTGGAAAACGCACGCTAAAGAAAAAGGGCCCGCAGGCCCTTTTCCGTTTTTACCCAGGATGGCCGCGTGTCGCCACGCGGCTTGCTACGAGTTAGAAGTTGTAGCGCACGCCGGCGGTCCAGACGTCCGGCTTGGCGCCGAAGTCTTTCTTGTTGCCGTAGCGCTCGTACTCGGCGTTCAGCGAAACCTGCTTGCTCAGGTTGTACTGCACGCCCACGCCGCCGTACACGCCGGTGTCGCTCTTGCTGCCCGACAGGCCCGGGGTGCTGGTGCTGAGGTTGCTGTGCATGTTTTCCACGCCCAGCTTGCCGTAGAACGAGAATTGCTCGTTGATCGGGATATTGCCCTTGGCGGCCAGGTAGGTGGCATGGCCGTCCGAATGGCCGCTGCCGGTTGCGCCGGCCGCGGTGGTGTAGTTGAAGTTGGACTTGCGGAAGTCCGTGTAGCCCGCTTCCAGGCCCCAGGTGTTGTTGAATTCATAGCCGCCGTAGACCTTGGCCGAGGCTTTGTAGCCATCGTTGCCGGTCGTGTTGACGCCGTTGATCGAGTACTGGTGATCGGCGGTTGCGGCGCCGACACCGATGTAGCCACGCGGCGCGTTGCTGTCTTGGGCTTGGGCGGCGGTGGCGACTGCGGCGCCAGCGATGAGTGCGAATACGATTTTCTTCATCTTTCAGTTCCTTTACTCAACTAGTGCTATTTCGCAATTCAAAGGGAATCGCGACGAGGCCAAGATAGCACTGACAAATCTTCAACACCGTGCGGATTTGGTAAGAACTGTAATCAAATGTAAGATAACTGACTTATTGTTCAGTAGTAGATGAGAGAAAATGACTGTTGGATCGCAGCGAATTAAAAGATATACCGAAAAGTTAGATTGACGCGTGGACCAGTTGGGCGGCTGAGCTTGTTGATGCCGTGTAGCCACTCTTGCTGGAACTGTCCGGCCATCAGCAGCAGGCTGCCGTCGGCCAGGTCGAGCTTGATTGTCCGTTTGCTGGCCTTGTGCCGCAGGATGAAAGTGCGGGTGGCGCCGAAACTCACCGATGCGATTGCCGGCTCCGGACCGAGCTCCGGCTCGTCGTCGGCATGCATGCCCATGCTGTCACGCTCGTTGCGGTAATAGTTGAGGAGCACGCTGTTGAAGCGGCGCCCGGTGGCTTGCTCGACGGCAGCGCGGATCGTTTGCAGGAGCGGGCTGAACGGCAGCGGCTCCAGCCGCAGCCCGGAATAGGTATAGCCGGCATCGCCATGCCATGCCGTCAGGCGCGGCTGCAAGTGGCGCTTGCCGTAGACGACGACGGTCTCCGCGCGCCAGGCGGTCTCGTCGATCAGGCGGCGCAGGATCTCCTCGTTCGGCCAGGGCAAGGCGAGCTGGGGGAGGAAGGCCAGCTCGCCATCCTCGACCGGGATCGGCGTGAGAGTGGCGGAGGAAGCAAACAGGTCCACGGCTGAGTTTTGCGGCTATGATGGCGGGATTGCAAGAACAGGACATTTTCGCATGAACAAACGCCAATTCCTGGGAAGCGCCGCGCTGGCGGCAGTGGCCGCGCCCGCTTCGACCCTTGCCGCGCCGGCCGCGCGCGGCCCTGCCCTGCTGACCGTGAGCGGCGCCATCGAACGCGGCAACCGCGGCCCGTTCAATCCGGCGCTGGACCAGATGATGCACAAGCAGCAAGTGAGCTTCGAGCGCGCCTGGGCCTTCGACTTCGCGGAACTGGCGGCGCTGCCGGCGCGCACGATCCGGCCGACGCTGGAATATGACGGCAAGGCGCACGAGTTGCGCGGGCCGCTGCTGCTGGACGTGCTGGCCCGCGCTGGTGCGCGGGTGGGCGATGCTGGGAAATTCCTGCTGCGCGCGGTGGATGGCTACGCGGTGGAGCTGAGCGGCAAGCAGGCGCGCAGCCTTGGTTTCATTGTGGCGACGCATCTGGACGGGCAGCCGATGCCGCTGGGCGGGCTGGGACCGTTGTGGGCCGTCTACGATGCGGACCGGGTGCCGGAGATGGCGGCGAAGCCGCTGAACGCGCGCTTTGGCAATTGCCCGTGGGCGCTGTACCACGTGGCGGTGCAGGCCTGAACGGAACGCGTCTTTAAGAGATGCCGTCATTCCCGCGGACGCGGGAACGACGTTCTTGGCTTAACGGTAGGCCTCAGCCAAACTCATCACCCGCGGCGCCACCTTGATGCCGTGGCTGTTGAACAAAGCATCGATCGCCGCCAGGTTATCGGTGCACTCCTCGGTCTTCCAGCCATTGAACAGGTCGGTGCCGTTCTTGTGGTAATGGACGTCGAGCACCTTGCCCTTGTCCTTGTGGGTGTAGCCCTGCTGATAGCTCTTGTGGAAGCCCAGTTTCTCCAGCTCGCTGAAGATGGCGCTCGGCGGATTGTCCGGGTCGGTGGCAAGGAAAATGCCGAAAGTCTTGCCCGGCGGCTTCGCGGCGACGTCCACCTCGTACACGCCGGGAGCTTTGGTCACGCTGGTGCTCTTCAAAAACAACATGCTGGTCTTCCTCCGTCCTGGCGTCGGTAGCGGCCGTCAGCCTCGCCCGAGCTTGTCTGATATGGCTGACAAGCTTATTGCGATTCGGAGACTTTGTCGATGCTTGGAGGCATCTTTTTTGTTTCAGTGCGATACCAATCCGGCCACCGTGCCGACGATCAGGAAGCCGCTGGCGATCATGCCGGTGACGAAGCCGGCTTCGCGCCGGCGCGGCTCCTTGTAGTAGCCGAGCGCGTACAGGATACGGCCCACGCACCACAGCAGGCCGCCGGCCGCGGCCCAGCGATCGCCCAAGAAAAACGCGCACAGCCACATCGGCACCAGCACGAGCGGCAACTGCTCCAGCGTATTCATCTGCACCCGGTGCGCGCTCAGGAAGGCATCCGGGCCGTCCATCGAGGGCGCCGGCACCTTGTATTTGACGCGCGCAAGGCCCGCGTTGCCGCAAGTCCAGAAGTAGACCGCGAGCGCGGCCAGGGTGATCCAGGCTGTCAGGACCATTCAATGCTCTCCCATGAGTTAGAAAAACTTATGCATGGCCGGCGCGCTTGCGGCGAGCGAGCTCGACCGTGGCCTCGGCCAGCGCCGCGTACAGCTCGCCGGTCGGCGCATCCCAGCCGCTGACGGCGGCTTGCTGGCGCGCGACGGTGGCCATGTCGCCGCGCGCGACCGGGCCGCTCAGCGCAGCCTCCGGACCGAGGCGCAGCACGTTGGACAGGGTTTCGGTGGCCAGCGGCGCGGCCAGCCGGCGCGCCACCTCGGGCGCGATGCCGGCGGCCTGGTAGGCGCGCAGCGCGGCATCGAGCACGGTCACAAGATAGTTGGAGGCGAACACCGACGCCGCGTGGTAGACCGTCTTGGCGGCGGCATCGATCGGGACCAGGCGCGCGCCGATGGCTTCGAAGGCCGGGCCGAGCAGCGCCAGTGCCGCCGGCGCGCCCTCGATGCCGCAAAAGGTGCCGTCGAAGGCCGCGGCGACCGCCTGCGGATCGGCGAAGCTGCGGATCGGGTGCACGCTGGCGGTGGCGGCGCCTGCCTGCGCTGCCGCATCGAGTTCGGCCGACGATTTGGCGCCGCTGCAGTGGAACACCACCGCATTCGCCAGCAGCCCGGCCTGTGCCAGCGCCACGCACACCGGCGCGATCTGGTCGTCGCCCACGGCGAGCATCCATACCGGCGCGGGGCGCATGGCGCCGATGCCGTCCACCGCGTGGCCGGCGCCGATGAAACCGGCCGCCTGCTGCGCGCTGTCCCGCGAGCGGGTCAGCACATCCTGCACCTCGAACACGCCGCGCTGCGCGAACAGGCGGCCGAGCACACGCCCGACGTGGCCGGCGCCGACGATGTTCAGCGCGGGCGCCACGTCAGAATCCGCTGCCGGGCTGGCGCAGGTACTCGGCTTCTTCCGGCGTCGAGGCGCGGCCGAGGATGGGGTTCCGGTGCGGGAAGCGGCCGAAGCGCGCGATCACGCCGCGATGGCGGTGGGCGTAATCGAGCATGTCGGCGAAGCCCTCATGCTGCTGTGCGAGCTCGGTGAACAGCTCGACCGCCTGCTCCTGCGCGCGCGGTTCCTCGGCGTGCTCGAACGGCATGAACACGAACGCGCGCTGGAAGGGCGGCAGTTCGCGGTACGCGCCCGAGTCCACCAGCGTGCGCGCGGCAACCAGCGCCAGCGTATCGCCCTCGAACGCGCCCGGTGCGCCGCGGCGCGCATTGCGGGTGAACTGGTCCAGCACGAGGATCCGCGCCAGCATGCCCTGCGGGCCCTCCTCGTCCCATTCGCGCAGGCCGCCGGCCACGGCATGGGCGATCAGGTCGCCGAAGCGCGCGCGGATATCGTTGTCGAATGCCTCGTCCTTGCGGAACCATTGGGCGCGCGCCTTGCCGTATTCCGCGCTGCCGGGCGGGCCGAACCAGAAATCGAGTACGTCCTGAGCCTTCATCAGTTTTTCCCTGTCTTTTTATTGTTGTGTCAGTTGCGGGCGTGCGACAGCTGGAAGCCGTCGATGCCTTCGAACGCGTTCAGTTCATTGGCCAGGTCCGACACCGACACGCCGCTCTGGCGTGTCAATGCGAGCGCCACGAAGCGCCACTCCTGGCCGCTGGTGTCGCCGCCGATGGTGAGGGAGCCGCCGGCGATCTCGTAGCCGCGCTCGAACGCGATCCGGCGCAGCACGTCCTCGCGCGGAACGTAGCCGGCCTTGAAGCGCATGCGCACCGCGATCGCATGGCGGTGCGGCAGATAGGCTTCGAGGCGGTTCAGGCCAGCCATGATGGTCGCCGCGAAGAACGCCATCCCGATCGCCGACAGGTAGAAGCCGACGCCGATCAGGATGCCGATCACCGACGAGGCCCAGATCGAGGCGGCAGTGGTCAGGCCGCTGATGTTGAAGCCTTCGCGCATGATGACGCCGGCGCCGAGGAAACCGATGCCGGTGACCACGCCCTGGATGATGCGGGTCGGGTCGACCGAGGTGGCGACCGACAGCAGGGCGCCGTGCGACCCGTGGCCGCCGAACCAGAAGCCGGGATAGCCGGCAACGACGGTCAGCGCGGCCGAGGCCATGCAAACCAGGCCGTAGGTGCGCATGCCGGCCGCGCGCCCGTGGTAGAAACGCTCGAAGCCGACCAGGAGGCCGAGCAGCAGGGCGCCGCCAATGGTCAACAGGATTACACCGTTGGTGGCCAGTTCCGTAGCCGACCAATAGCCGCTCAATACCTCATGCGTTGGCATACGCTTTCTCTCTTCTTATGGATTGTTCTTTTTGACGAGCTGCTTTTCGAAAGCCAGGTCGTGCTTGCTCACGCGCTTCTGCTCCTGCGGCCCCAGGCCGTTGACGAAGGCGACGAAGTCGTCCAGCTCGAGCGGGGCGCACAGCGGCGGCGCGCCCGGGCTCTCGGACAGGAAGAACAGGCCGTCGCCCGTGATCGCCATCGAATAGCCCGGGTGCCCGGTGCGTTTCTTGAGCCGGTCGACGGCCGCGCTGGCGCGGGTGGAACGCGCGCCAGCCATCAGATGGCCCTCGTGCGTTCTTCCAGCCAGGCCCGGGCCGCGCCATCGACGTGCGGCGACAGGCGCGCACGCACGGTGGCGTGGTAGTCGTTGAGCCAGGCGATTTCGTCGGCGCGCAGCAGCGACAGGTCGAGGCAGCGCGTATCGAGCGGGCACAGGGTGAGTGTCTCGAAGCCGAGGTGCTCGCCGAACTCGGTGGTCTGCTCGACGCGGTTGAGCACCAGGTTCTCGAGCCGGATGCCCCAGTGGCCGGGGCGGTAGATGCCCGGCTCGATCGAGGTGATCATGCCCGGCTCCATCGCGGTGTGCGGATCGGGCGGCGTGGACGGCGAGATCGACTGCGGCCCTTCGTGCACATTGAGGAAGTAGCCGACGCCGTGGCCGGTGCCATGGCCGTAGTCGATGCCGGCTTTCCAGATCGGGGCGCGCGCGATCGCGTCCAGCATCGGCGAGCGGGTCCCGCGCGGGAAGCTGGTGGCGGACAACGCGATCAGGCCCTTGAGCACCAGGGTGAAGTCGCGCTTCTGCGACGCCGACGGCGTGCCGACCGGGACCACGCGGGTGATGTCGGTAGTGCCACCCAGGTACTGGCCGCCGGAGTCGATCAGCAGCAGGCCGTCGCCTTCGATGACGGCGCAGGAATGCGGCTGCGCGCGGTAGTGCATGATGGCGCCGTTCGAGTTGAAGCCGGCGATGGTGGCGAAGCTCGGGCTGACGAAGCCCGGCCGGCGCGCACGCGCGGCGGTGATATGCTCGTCGATCGCGACTTCGGTGAGCGGCGCGCGGTTCGGGTCGCGCAGCACCGGCTCCAGCCAGGCGTAGAACTCGCACAGCGCGGCGCCGTCCTGCTCCATGGTCGCGCGCACGTGGGCCGCTTCGGCTTCCAGCTTGCGCGACTTGGCGAAGGTGGTCGGGTTGATGGCCTCGATCACGCGCACGCCTTTTGGCACCTCGGCGCGCATGCCGGCGGTGATGCGGCGCGGGTCGACCAGCAGCGTGCTGCCGGTTTCCAGCGCGGACAGCTTGGTGGCCGCCTCTTGGTACGGCGCCACCTGCACGCTGTCGGCCAGCAGGCGGTCGCGCACCTGGGCCGGGACCTTGCCTTCGCCGATGAACAGGGTCGCGGTGTCGGCTTCGACCAGCGCATGCGAGACGAATACCGGGTTGAAGTTGACGTCGGCGCCGCGCAGGTTGAACAGGTAGGCGATATCGTCCAGCGTCGAGATGAAGTGGCGGTCGGCGCCCAGCTGGCGCATGGCCTCGCGGGTGGCGGCCAGCTTGTCGGCGCGCGCCATCACGGCGTAGGGCGGGAGGTGCTCGAACACTTCATTCGGCGGCAGCGCGGGGCGGTCGGCCCAGACGTCGTCCAGCAGGTCGAGATCGGTGCGCAGGCGGATGCCGCGCGCGGCCAGCGCATCGCGCAGCAGGCGTTCCACGGCCAGCCCGAGCACGCAGGCGTCCACCGCCACGGTCTGCCCCGGCTGCAGGTTGGCGGCCAGCCAGTCGATGTGCTGCAGGCTGGCGCCGGACGGGATCTTCATCAGCTTGATGTCGGTGCCGGCCAGTTCCTGCTCGGCCTGGGTCCAGTAGCGGCCATCGGTCCACACCCCGGCAAAGTCGGCGGTGGCGATGAAGGTGCCAACCGAGCCGGTGAAGCCCGACAGCCATTCGCGGCCCTTCCAGCGGCCCGGCAGGTATTCGGACAGGTGCGGGTCGCTGGACGGAACGACGAAGGCGTCGACCTGGTTGCGCGCCATCGCGGCGCGCAGGGCGGCCAGGCGCTCGGCGCGCAGCTGCTGGAAATCGGTATCGGACATGGACAACTTGTTATCTCTGTAATTCGAGCCGTCTATGATACGCCGCAATTGTGAGCCCCGGTGCAAATGCTCGGGCAGCAAGGCGGCAGATCGGCGCGCCGATCGCGGTAATATTGAAGCTGAACAAAAAGAAGGAGGCGCAGATGATGCGGCAACACCACAGGCAGTTCGGGTCCGCGCGAGGACGGCATGGATCTTGAGATCGCAAAGTCATTATGCAGGACATTTCCCGGCTGCACTGAGGACATGAAATGGGGCGCCGACCTCGTGTTTTCCGTCGGCGACAAGATGTTTGCGGTGACCCGCACCGGGCAGGAGGACGGGGGCATCAGCTTCAAGGTCGATGACGAGCGCTTCCTCGAGCTGACCGACAGGCCGGGTCTGGTGCCCGCTCCCTACCTCGCCCGCGCCAAGTGGGTCTATGTCGAGGATACCGACGCGCTGGGGGACGAAGAGGCGGCCGAACTGTTGCGCCGGTCTTACGAGCTCGTGTTCGCCAAGCTGACCAGGAAACTGCAGCGCGAAATTCTCGCGCACGATTGATCGGGAACGAATTCAATCACGCTGCACACTGCCCCTGGTATGCCGCATAATCTGGCCGTGTTCTTTTTTACAGAATTCCCATGCAAGACTTCCACCACAACCGGGCCCATGCCCTGCTTGAACATGCCGAGCCTGTCGCTACCGCCGAAGAGGTGCAGGCCGCGGTCGGCCGCGTCGCCGACCAGTTGAACCTGCGCTTTCGCGATACGGAGGAAGCCTCCTTCCCGCTGGTGCTGGGGGTGATGGGCGGCGCCGTGGTCTTCACCGGCCATGTGCTGCCGCTGCTGGATTTTCCGCTCGAATTCGACTACATCCACGTCACGCGCTATGGCGACGAGGACAAGGGTGGGCAGGTGGTGTGGAAGGTGATTCCGCGCCAGAGCGTGGAAGGCAAGACCATCATCGTGCTCGACGATATCCTCGATGAAGGCGAGACGCTGGCGCAGGTGAAGGAGCGGCTGCTGGGGATGGGCGCGAAAGAGGTGATCATCGCGGTGTTCGCGGACAAGGACCTGGGACGCAAGAAGCCGGTGCAGGCGGATATTGTCGGGCTGACGATTCCGAACCGCTTCGTGGTCGGGTTCGGGATGGACGTGTACGGGTACTGGCGCAACCTGCCGGCGCTGTGGGCGATCAGTCCGGAGGATCTGAAGGCGGCGACGCTGGAGTAAGCCGGGCCGAAGGCGTTCCAAAAATAGTTACCGTCGTTCCCGGCACTGCCGGAAACGACTTCCCGCGGAGGCGGGAACCCCATTTCTCGTGCGGACCACCAGCACACGCTGTATCGGTATGCGAGCAAAATGGGGGTCCCGCTTGATCACATAGTGCCTGCACAGAGACGTCTGCGCGCCGCGTCGTACTCCGCCTTCAACCGCTGCACCATCTCCGCCACCGTCGGCACATCGTCCATCAGCCCCACGCCCTGCCCCGCGCCCCAGATGTCGCGCCAGGCCTTGGCGCTGCCGGAGCCGAAGCTCATCTTGCTCTTGTCCGATTGCGGCAGGTCGTCCGGATCCAGACCGGCGGCCTCGATCGACTTGCGCAGGTAGTTGCCGTGCACCCCGGTGAACAGATTGGTATAAACGATATCCGACGCCGCCGATCCGACGATCGCATCGCGGTAGGCGTCGCTGACATTCGATTCGCGCGTGGCCAGCCAGCGCGAGCCGATGTAGGCGAAATCGGCCCCCATCGCTTGCGCGGCAAGGATCGCGTCACCGGTCGCGATCGCGCCCGACAGCGCGACCGGCCCCTTGAAGAAGCGCCGCACCTCGCCCACCAGCGCGAACGGCGACAGCGCGCCCGCGTGCCCGCCCGCGCCGGCGGCGACCAGGATCAGCCCATCGACACCCGCCTCCAGCGCCTTCTGCGCATGGCGGATCGAGATCACGTCGTGCAGCACGATGCCGCCGTAGGCATGCACAGCATCGAGCATCTCGCGCGGCGGCGCGCGCAGCGACGAGATGATGATCGGGACCTGGTGCTTCACGCAGACCTCGACGTCGTGCTCCAGCCGGTCGTTCGACTGGTGCACGATCTGGTTGACCGCGATCGGCCCGACCCGCGCGCCCGGATTGGCCGCGCCGAAGGCCGCCAGCTCTTGCTGCAGCTCGGTGAGCCAGCTGTCGAGCAGCTCGGCCGGGCGCGCGTTCAGCGCCGGGAACGAGCCGACGATGCCGGCCTTGCACTGCGCGGCGACCAGCGCGGGTCCGCTGGCGATGAACATCGGCGAGGCGATCACCGGGAGGGTCAGGTCCTGCAGCACGGCGGGTAGCGTCATGGTCGGTCTCGGGGTTATTGGTTCCTCCGATTATAGAATCGAAAAAGCACGACCGTGCTAGGTTCGTTCCTCTAATCGTTGCGCAGCATGCCGCCATCGACGTGCGCAGCGCCGGCCCGGACCAGCGCCTTGGCCGCCCAATCGGCGAGCGCCGAGGGCTCCATTGCCAGCTGCGCCAGGCGCACATGCTCAACCAGCGGGATGGACGCCAGCAGCGCGGGCAGCGTGTCCAGCGCGAGCGACTGCCGCTCCAGCAGCAGGAACTTGAGCATGACCTTGACCGCGTTTTCGGCATTACGGCGCGGGCTGGCCGCCAGGTAGTCGAGGCGCTCCCGCGCGCGGTCCAGCGCAGCCGCGGTATCGGTGAACACTGGTCCGTGGCCGGGAATGACGACGCGCGCGTCCAGCGTGGCGATCAGGTCAAGCGTGGCGCGCTGCTCGTCGAAGCCCGGCTCGCCCGCCAGCTCGGGGAAGATCACGCCGAAGCCGTTTTCCCACAGGGCGTCGCCGGAGACCAGGATGCCATGTTCGGCGCAATGGAAGAGCAGCGCGTGCGGATCGTGGCCGGGCGCGGCCAGCGCCTGCCAGCGCATGCCGCCCAGCGTGAGGGTGTCGCCGGCGGACAGCGTCGCATCGAAGCCGAAGCGGGCGCACTGCTGGCCTGTGGCCTTGTAGCTGAGCGCATCCTCATCCCAATGCGCGACCTTGGCGGCTTCCGCGGCTGGGATGACGGTGCGGCAGCGGTAGGCCGCCTGCAAGGCAGCATTGCCGCCGCAGTGGTCCGAATGCAGGTGCGTGTTGACCAGCAGGTCGAGCGCGCGGCCGTCCAGTGCCTGGCGCACCAGCGCCAGCGTCTGCGGCGCATGCGTGAAGTAGCCGCTGTCCACCAGCGCGGCCTGCTCGCCGGTGAACAGCACATTGTTGGACGACAGCCAGCCACGCTCGAACACGCGCATCGACGCCGGCAGCGCGGCGTTCACTTGAATTCGATGCGCTCTTCGCGCCGTCGGATCTCGGCCCACACGGCGCGCTTGTAGTCATCGCTGGCGCTGCTCCAGGCGATGATCTCGTCGATAGTGCGCATGCAGCCGATGCACAAGCCAGTGTCGGGCGCCATCTGGCACACGTTGATGCAGGGGGACGGCACCGGCGTCTGGTCTTCGGGCTTCATTCGGCCACCTTCGCGGTTTTGCGCGCCAGCTTGTCCGCGAAGCGCAGCGGATCGATGATGAAGCGTTCGTGCTCGCCTTCGCAGATGCGCTCGACCTCATCCCAGGCCTCGACGCGGAAGCGCACGCGGCGTCCCTCCACTTCGGTCACCTCGCCCTTGATCGTGAGCGTCATGCCAGGCGGCGTGGGCGCGACGTGCGCGAAGTTGACCATGGTGCCCAGGCTTTGCTCGCGCGGCCAGTCGACGTAGGGCATGATACCGTTCACGCAAGCCAGCTCCATCATGCCGACCATATAGCCGGTTGCGAGCACATCCGGCATGTCGAGGCAAAAAGCAGTATCGTGGTAGAGATTGGGGACGGTAGCGCGCGCGGGGACGGTGTAGCGCCATTCGAAGCGGATGCCGGGTTTCAGCTCGGGACTCATGGATAAGCAGAATTCAAGGGTTCAGGCAGGCCGCTTGACCCGCGACCTCAAGAGCGTAGACTACCACCGCTTTGGCGGCCCAGCTCAACGGCGAGACGATCAGCCTATGAAATTGAACCACAAATTGTTTGCCCCGATGCGCGCCGCCGCGCGCGCCCTGATGCGCAGGACGCCGGCGACCACCGCCGAAGCCTTCCAGCAGGCGCTGGACAACGCGACGGCGCTGCAGCGCGCGGCGCGGCGCATGGTGGACCAGGCCAGCACGCCGCCGCGCGCGCCAGCGCAGCCGGCCGCGGACCTGCTGGGCGCGATCGACCTGCCGCACGAGGTGCCCCGGCCCGAAGCGCGCACCGGCCTGCCCGGCCAGTTCAGCGACGGCGCCTTCACCAACGAGGCCGGCACGCGCGGTTACAAGCTCTATGTGCCGAGCACCTACCACGGCCAGCCGGTGCCCTTGCTCGTCATGTTGCACGGCTGCACGCAAGATCCGGATGACTTCGCCAAAGGCACGCAGATGAACGTGCTGGCCGAAGAGCTCCCCTGCATCGTCGTGTATCCGGCGCAGTCGCAGCAGGCCAACCCCTCGCGCTGCTGGAACTGGTTCAACGAAATCGACCAGCAGCGCGACCATGGCGAACCGTCCATCATCGCGGGCATCACACGCCACATCATCGCCACCCACGCGGTCGATGCCGGCCAGGTCTACGTGGCGGGCCTGTCCGCCGGCGGCGCGATGGCGACCATCATGGGTACGCTGTATCCGGACCTGTACGCGGCGGTTGGCGTGCACTCCGGCCTGCCCTTCGCGGCCGCCGACGACTTGCCATCCGCGCTGGCGGCGATGAAGGGCGATTTCAAGCGCCGCCATGTGCCCGGACGTGCCCTTCCCCTCATCGTGTTCCACGGCGACCAGGACAAGGTAGTCCACCCGGCAGCGTCGGACGAGCTGATCGCCCAAGGCACGATGCCACTATCAAAATCCTCCGTCGCCGAGCCTGGGCAAGTACCCGACGGCCACGCCTACACCCGCACCCTGCACCACCGCGACGACGGCAATGTGCATGCTGAACACTGGCTCGTCCACGGCGGCGGCCATGCGTGGTTCGGCGGCAGCGCGGACGGCAGCTACACCGATGCGCGCGGGCCCGACGCCAGCCGCGAAATGCTGCGTTTTTTCAGGACGCAGCGCTGACCATCAGAGCCATCTTCCGGCGGTAATTCGGCTAATCGGGCAGGAATCCATCATCAAGCACTTGGCTGAGGGACCATAGCCACTGCTCCGGAATATCCAACCCCGATTCGCGCACGATCGCAAGGGCACCACGCATCCACAGTAATTCCATCCATTCTTCGTCATCAAAGTAGCGCTTGAGGCTCGGCGTCGTGTCCAGCAAATAGCGAATTGCGCGGCGTTGCACGTCGATCCCTAATTCCCAGCTTCCGCATTGCCCTCCAGGCAGGTATTTCCATTGCAGAAGTTGTGCGATGAGCGCAATCAGCTCGCTACCCAATTCGCACTTTGCACTCCTCGCAACATCTTTGATCTCATCAGCGATGTGGAGTGCGTCGATTGCGTCAAATTGACCAGCGCGCAGCAGCGCTGCTTGCTCGCTAGCCCAAGCTGCCACATCGGCATCGTAAGAAGTGCGCATAACCCCTCCGTCAAACAAAAATCGACTCCAGCAGTACTGCTACCTTTGCTTCACTAATCGGGAAAAAAGCCTGTGTCCATAACCTGACTGAAACTCCAAATCCAGGCGTCGGGAAAGATCAGACTCGTCTGCTGCTCGGCCTGTTGCGTTGCCTCGCTCCACACGCCATCCAGCCAGGCTCGATTCGATAAGGTGTGCTTCAGGCTAGGCGAGCTCCGCAAGCAGCGGACAATACCGCGCCGCTGCTCCCTGATCGTCCGCTTCCAACTATTACCGCGTAATCGCTGTTGAAACTTCCATTTCAACAGATGTGCCAGCAATACTGCGAGCCGACTGGCTAACTCGTGCTGCACGCTCTTGCCCACGTCCTCGATCTCCTCGGCGATGTTGAGTACATCGATCTCCTTGAGATTGCCAGCACGTAGCAACGCGGCCTGCTCCTTCGCCCAGGCGACGACATCGTTATCGTAGGGAGTCTTCATCGGCAGCCTCCAGTCAGTAAAGCTTAGACCAGGCCGCAGAGCGGGATATCCGTTCAGTTCAACGGCTCAGGCGGAACTTCTGCCTGCTGCGCCTGTCGCGCGGCGATGTGCTGCTCGAGGCAAGCGGGACACCAGCAGCCGGCCGCGCCGTCCGGCACGGGCACCGCGGGCGGCAGGCGCGTGCACCAGCACGGCTCGGGTGAACCGTCGGCCATCGCGCACCCAAAAGGTGCACCGCAGCGTGTACAAATCGTCATGAAAGGCGGTCGAAAGGAAGATGAGGATGCTTGCCAGGCAACGGTAACGGATCGAAACAGAAAATTCAACCGGACAGTCCTATAATGGCGCACAGGTTCCGCCCGGTTACCTGTAAAATCTCGCAAAATTCATCTCGGACCCTCCATGAACGCTCATTTGACGAATCCGCCAAACGAAGACCAGAACTTCGACCTGACCAAGGTTTCACCGCAGATCAAGGCGCAGATCCTGGCGGAGGCGCTGCCGTACATTCGCAATTTCCACGGCAAGACCATCGTCATCAAATACGGCGGCAATGCCATGACGGACGAGCGCCTCAAGCACGGCTTCGCGCGCGACGTCATCCTGCTCAAGCTGGTCGGCATGAATCCGGTGGTGGTGCACGGCGGCGGCCCGCAGATCGACAATGCGCTCAAGAAGATCGGCAAGCAAGGCACGTTCGTGCAGGGCATGCGCATCACCGACGAGGAGACCATGGAAGTGGTCGAGTGGGTGCTGGGCGGCGAGGTGCAGCAGGACATCGTCATGCTGATCAACCACTACGGCGGCCAGGCCGTGGGCCTGACCGGCAAGGACGGCGGCCTGATCCGCGCGAAAAAGATGGCGATGCCGGACAAGGAAAAGCCGGGCGAGTTCCTCGACATCGGTTTCGTCGGCGAGATCGAGGCGATCAACCCGGCCGTGGTCAAGGCGCTGCAGGATGACGCTTTCATCCCGATCATTTCGCCGATCGGTTTCGGCCAGGATGGCCAGGCTTACAACATCAACGCGGACGTCGTCGCCGGCAAGATCGCCGAGATCCTGAAAGCCGAAAAGCTGATCATGATGACCAATATCGCCGGCGTGCAAGACAAGAACGGCACCCTGGTCACCGACCTGTCGGCGCGCGAGATCGACGAGATGTTTGCAGACGGTACGATTTCCGGCGGGATGTTGCCGAAAATTTCATCCGCGCTCGACGCGGCCAAGTCTGGCGTGAACACGGTGCACATCATCGACGGGCGGATTGAACACTCTTTGTTGCTGGAAGTCTTGACCGAACAGGCTTTTGGCACTATGATCCGGTCTCACTAAAAATTCAGGGCAGCGCCTGCTGTCGCGAATTGCCTGCCCTTGTAGCTCAGTGGTAGAGCACTCCCTTGGTAAGGGAGAGGCCACGTGTTCAATCCACGTCAAGGGCACCACGAATACATGAGAACGTCGTTGCTGCGAAAGCGGTAACGACGTTTTTTATTTTGCGCCATGCGCGCCATAAGTCGCTTCCGCGAAGACGGGAACCCCCTCGCTTGCGTTGCCACACGAGCGCGCTGTAGTGGTGTGCGCAGGAATGGGATTCCCGCGTTCGCGGGAATGACGTTCGTATTTTCACTCCATCACGCCAGCCACAAGCCGTTCGCGCCGAACTGCGCCTGCACCACCGCATCCTGGCCAATCCACGTTGCGATCAGCTCCGCGCGCGAGTGGTGGCCCAGGTAGTCCTGCCACGACTGCATGCCGCCCGCCGCGCTCGCGGCCAGGCCGGAGTTGGCATACAGCGCCTGCACGAACGCGGCATCGCTCATCCCCGCAAACTTCGACTGGTAATCCGCCGACGCAGTGAAAGCCTGCGCCAACTGGGTCGCGCTCATGTTCTGCGCGGTCCACGAGGCCAGGCTCGCCAGGTCGGCCGGACGGTGCAGCACCGCCTCGTACATCAGGCCGACGCGGGCCAGCTGCGCGGGGTCGCGCTCGAGGACAGTGATGTCGATCGTGCCGTCCTTGAAGCGCGCGGACTCGATGCCAAGCAGCGTGTCGAGATCGCCGTTGGCGGTGTCGAGCACATGGATCTGGTTGTCCGCGCCGATCGTGAAGTGGTACTGCGCGCGGTTGCCGCTGTAGACCACGGTATCGAAGCCGTCGCCGCCGACCAGCCAGTCGCTGCCCGCGCCGCCGTCGAGGATGTCGTCGCCGCTGCCGGCGAACCAGCCTGCCTCGTGCCGCACGCTGCCCTGGCCGATGGTGATGCCGTCGACCTTCGTCGCGCCGGCCTTGTGCTCGTCGGAGAGCGCCACCGCGGTCAGCACGTCGGCGCGGCTGGCGCCGGCCGTGAGGCGTCCGTTCCAGTAATCGAGTGCCGCCTGTTCCGGCGCGCGCCCCAGCACGTGCTGGTACATGCCAGTGATGAAGGCCACGTTGCCGGCCTGGCCCAGCGGGGTGGCGCCGAATTCGGCCGAGGCCAGCACGCCCTTGGCCACATCCTGCAAGCTGGCGCCGCTGGTGGCCCAGAACGACAGGCCGGCCAAGTCGGGCACCCGGTCCAGCGCCGCGTACAGCAGGGCGATGCCTGCCACCTTCTGCTGGTCCGCCTTCAGGAAGCGCAGCTCGGGCACGGTGGCATCGAGCTCGGAACTCTGCACCGTCTCGCTGCCGTTCAGCGTGAACACCGCGCCGCTGTGGACCGCGCTGATGGCGCCGCTGGCGGAGATGTGGAAACTCCAGTTCCCCGTCGTGCTGCGGCCGCCGTTGACCGTGTCGTTGCCGGCGTCGCCGAACAGCGTGTCGTTGCCGATGCCGCCCGCGACCAGGTCGTTGCCGTCGCCGCCGTGCAGGATGTCGTTGCCGCCGGCGCTGCCGATGAAGTCATCGCCGCCACCGCCGAACAGCACGTCGTCGTCCGGGCCGAGGTAAATCGTCTGCGAACCCGCGTCGCCGACCACGTAGTTCTGGCCAAGGCCACCGAAAAGGCGCACGTCGCCGGTCACCGCAGCAAAGTTCACGTTATCGAGCTGCAGCGTGGTCCCGGCAGGCAGGCCGGTTCCGTCGATCACCAGGCCGACGACCGGCGCATTGGTCGCGCCCTGGGGCGGAGTCGCGCCCGAAATCACGATCGGCTGGTCGAGCGTGGCGCCCCGCGCCACCGTCGGCACGATGGTGCTGGTCTGGACAACCGTACCTGCGGCAAGGCTGGCGAGGAAGTCCTGGGCATGTGCCGCCATATCGGCCTGGGTGCTGGAGCCGCTCGCGGTGTTGTCGGTGATGCGCCTGACCAGGTCAGTCGCGGCGTCGTTCGCCGACAGCGGCGCGGCCGACCCTAGCTCCAGCATACCGGCGCCGGTCGGCAGGCTGGCCGTCAGCGTCGGCGTGGAACTGCCCGGTGCGGACGCGAGCGGGATGTCAGCCAGGCCGGGGTGGCTGGTGGAGCTGTCGTCGACCCGGCCCGGCTGCACATCGGGGATCGCGACCACTTGCTGCGGCAGGCCGGTGTGCGGGTCCTTGAAGGTATCGGTCAGGATCGTCACGCCATCCACGCTGCTGCTCTTCGCATTGGCCGAGGCCAGCACGAACGCGGCCGAGGTCAGGCCCAGGCCCGTGTTACCGGCGGCGTCGTGCACGCCGCGCAGGTCGATCTCGATCGATCCCGGCTGCGCCGCCGCGGCGGCTGCGGCCGCGGTCAGGGTCCCGGTCCAGGTCACGCCACCGTCCGCCGACCGCAGGCTGGACAAGGTCGCGTGCGTCACCGAAATATCGGCGCCGTCGAAGTCGCTGACCGCGGTGGAGAACTTGATCGTGACCGCAGTGCTGCCGCCCGGAGCCAGCACGTGATCGGCCAGCGACACGGTGGCGCTCGGACGCACCGTGAACACGCCGTAGTTGGCCGAGGTCGACGTACCCTGGCCGTGCTGGCCGCTGATCCCGGTCAGGCTGGCGTTGTCCAGCGTGATGACGTTGGTGGCATCGCGGGTGTTCGCGGCCGGGGTCAGCGTCGCGGTCCAGGTCAGGCCGCCGTCGGCGCTCGACAGGCCGGACAAGACACCGTTCGCTACGCCAAGGTTGGACAGGCGCAGGCCCGGCACCGCCTCGGTGAAGCTGATCGTCACCACCGCCGTTTCACCGGCAGCCAGGCTGCTGTCGGACAGCACGATGCTGGCGCCGATCGCGCTGGTCTGGACGCTGTAGTTCGGCGAACTGTTGGTGCCCACGCCCGCGTTGCCCGCGCCATCGGTCACGCCCGCGTTGTTCACGGTGACCACATTGGTGCTGGCGACGGTACCGCCAGCGGGAGTCAGGGTCGCGGTCCAGGTCAGGCCGCCGTCGCGCGAGACCAGATTCGACAGCGTGCCGCTGGAGGCGGAGACGTCGTCCAGCCCGAATCCCGCCACCGGCTCGCTGAACCTGATGGTGACGGTGGCGGTTTCACCGCTGACCAGTGCGTTGTCGCTGATGGTCACGGTGGAGGTCGGGCCCGTGGTATCCAGGTTGAACTTCAGCTGGGCGCTGGAGGTCGAGATGTTACCGGCGATGTCCAGCTGGCGCACGATCGCCGTGTAGCTGTTGTCGGCGGTGAGCTTGAAGTTGTCACCCGTCCCGGCGCTCCAGTGGGCGCCGGCGTCCAGGCTGTATTGCCAGCTGGCGCCAGGGGCCAGGTTCAGCACCTTGACGGTGCCGTCGTTGACGGTGCTGCCGCTGGCGGCGCCGCTGGCCAGCGCCAGCGAAGGTGCGCCCGGAGCGGTGCGGTCGATGGTGACGGCCAGCGCGGCCGAGGTGGCGCCGGTATTGCCCGCCGCGTCAGTCGCGAACGCCGCCACGCTGGTCACGCCTTCAGGCAGGCCATTTACGTCGATGGACCATGCGCCGCCAGTTGCGGTACCGGTCGCCAGCACGGCCTTGCTGGTATTGTCGATCAGCGTCACCGTGGCGCCATCCTCGGCGGTACCGGTGAACTTCAGGGTCTGCGCGTTCGTGATGTTATCGGAACTGGACGCGCCGTTGTCGCTCGCGGCCGCCAGCACCGGTGCGGAAGGCGCGGCCGGGGCCAGGGTATCGAAGACCACGACAGGCGTGGCGCCGGCCTGCCCCGGGTTGCCGGCGGCGTCCGTGTACTTGCCGGCGTCGATCGTGATGCTGGCCGTACCGCCATTGGTGCCGGCCGTCGGCGTGAAGACCGCCGTGCGTGTGGCGCCGGTGCCGGAGATGGCGCCCAGCGTGCCGCCGCTGATGGCGAGATCGCCGCTGGTAAAGCTGGCGCCAGGATCTTCGCTGAAGGTGAAGGTGATGGTCGCCGCTTCCCCGATCTTCAATGCCGACTTGTCACTCGTGATGGCGACGGTCGGGACCAGGGTATCGAACTGGATGGCCGGGGTCGTGCCTGCGCCGCCGGCGTTTCCAGCCGCGTCGGAGTACACACCGCTCGCGACCGTGATGCTGGCCGTGCCGGCATTCGTATCCGCCGTCGGGGTGAACACCGCCGTGCGCACGGTGCCTGTGCCGGAGAGCGCCGACAAGGTACCGCCGCTGACCACAATATCGTCGCTGGTGAAGCTGCTGCCCGGATCTTCGCTGAAGGTGAAGCTCACGGTCGCGGTCTGGCCGGCGATGAGCGCGGCCTTGTCGCTGGTGATCGCGAGTGTCGGCGCCTTGGTGTCGAATACCAGGGCCGGGGTCGCGCCCGCATGGCCCGCATTGCCGGCCGCGTCGAGGTAGCTGCCTTCGCCGATGGTGATGCTCGCGGTACCGCCGTTGGTGTTGGCGTCCGGCGTGAAGACCGCCGTGCGCGTGGCGCCCGTGCCGGTAATCGCACCAAGCGCGCCGCCGCTGACGGTAAGATCGCCGCTGGTGAAGCTTGCGCCCGGATCTTCGCTGAAGCTGAAGGTGATCGTCGCCGTTTCGCCGATCTTCAGCGCGGCCTTGTCGCTGCTGATGGAAACGGTCGGGACCAGGGTGTCGAAGTGGATGCTCGGCGTCGTGCCCGCGCCGCCGGCGTTGCCCGCCGCGTCGGTGTAGACACTGGAGGCGACGGTAATGCTGGCGGTGCCCGCGTTCATATCCGCTGTCGGCGTGAACACCGCCGTGCGCACCGCGCCAGTGCCGGAGAGCGCCGACAGCGTGCCGCCGCTGACCACGATATCGCCGCTGGTGAAAGTGCTGCCCGGGTCCTCGCTGAAGGTGAAGGTCACGGTCGCGGTCTGGCCGGCGATGAGCGCGGCCTTGTCGCTGCTGATGACGAGCGTCGGCGCGGTCTGGTCGATGCTGATCGCGAGGGCCGCCGATGCCGCGCCCGTGTTACCTGCCGCATCGGTGGCCGTGGCCGCGATCGCGTGGCTGCCTTGTGCCAGCGTGTTGGTGACGATCGACCAGTTGCCCGCGCCATCGGCCGTGCCGGTACCGACCAGGGCCGCGCCGTCGTACAGCTTGATGGTGGCGCCCGCCTCGGCGCTGCCGGTCAGCGTCGGCGTGGCGATGTTGGTCAGCTGGTCGCTGGACGAGGTGCCG
The DNA here is from genome assembly GCF_024753145.1 of Massilia terrae. GTDB lineage: Bacteria > Pseudomonadota > Gammaproteobacteria > Burkholderiales > Burkholderiaceae_D > Telluria > Telluria terrae. Next base: position 29,886 of record NZ_JANUGU010000014.1, read on the forward strand.
CTGTCGCTGGCGGTGGCCAGGCTCGGTGCCGAAGGCGCATTCGGCGCCAGCGTGTCGAACACCACGCTTGGCGCGCTGCCGGCATGCCCAGCATTGCCGGCAGCATCGAGGTAGCTGCCTTCACCGATGGTGATGCCGGCCGTACCGCCATTGGTATTGGCAGTCGGCGTGAACACCGCCGTGCGCACGGTTCCCGTACCGGAAATCGGGCCAAGGGTGCCGCCGCTGATGGCGAGATCCGCGCTGGTGAAGCTTGCGCCCGGATCTTCGCTGAAAGTGAAGGTGATGGCTGCCGTCTCGCCGATTTTCAGCGCCGCCTTGTCGCTGCTGATCGCAACGGTCGGGACCAGCGTATCGAAATGGACGCTGGGCGTGGCGCCCGCGCCGCCTGCATTGCCTGCCGCGTCAGTGTAGGCGCCGCCCGCGACCGTGATGCTGGCCGTGCCGGTGTTCGTGTTCGCCGTCGGTGTGAATACCGCCGTGCGCACGTTACCGCTGCCGGACAGCGCAGACAAAGTACCTCCACTGACCACGATATCGCCACTGGTGAAGGTGCTGCCCGGGTCCTCGCTGAAGGTGAAGGTGATGGCCGCGGTCTGGCCGGCGATCAGCGCCGCCTTGTCGCTGGTGATCGCCAGCGCCGGTCCGGTCGTGTCGACCAAGACGCCGAGTGCTGCCGATCCAGCCCCGGTATTGCCCGCCGCATCCGTGGCCTTCGCCACGATCGAATGGCTGCCTTCTGCCAGCGTGCTGGTGACGATCGACCAGTTGCCCGAGCCATCGGCGGTACCGGTGCCAACCACGGTCGCGCCATCGTAGAGCTTCACGGTGGCGCCGGCTTCGGCGCTGCCGGTCAGCGTCGGCGTGGTGACCTTGGTGAGATTATCGCTGGTCGAGGTACCGCTGTCGCTGGCAGTGGCCAGGACCGGCGCCGACGGCGCGTTCGGCGCCAGCGTGTCGAACACCACGCTGGGCGTGCTGCCTGCATGGCCCGCGTTGCCGGCTGCGTCGAGGTAGCTGCCTTCGCCGATGGTGATGCTGGCCGTGCCGCCATTCGTATTGGCGGTCGGCGTGAACACCGCCGTGCGCGTGGTGCCCGTGCCGGAGATCGCGCCGAGCGTGCCGCCGCTGATGGTCAGGTCGGCGCTGGTAAAGCTTGCGCCCGGATCTTCGCTGAAGGTGAATGTGATCGTCGCCGTCTCGCCGATCTTCAACGCCGACTTGTCGCTGGTGATGGCGACCGTCGGCACCAGCGTGTCAAACTGGATGCTCGGCGTCGTGCCCGCGCCGCCGGCATTGCCCGCCGCGTCGGTGTACAAACCGCCGGCAACCGTGATGCTGGCAGTGCCCGCGTTCGTATCCGCCGTCGGGGTGAACATCGCAGTGCGCACGGCGCCGCTGCCGGATAGCGCCGACAACGTGCCTCCGCTGACCACGATGTCGCCGCTGGTGAAGCTGCTGCCCGGATCCTCGCTGAAGGTGAAGGTCACGGTCGCGGCCTGGCCTGCGATGAGCGCGGCCTTGTCGCTGCTGATGGCCAGCGTCGGCGCCTTGGTATCGAACACCAGGCTCGGCGCGCTGCCGGCATGGCCCGCGTTGCCCGCAGCGTCGCCATATGCGCCGTCGGCGATGGAGATGCTGGCGCTGCCGCCGTTGGTATTGGCGGTCGGCGTGAACACCGCCGTGCGCGTCGTTCCGGTGCCGGCGATGGCGCCCAGCGTGCCGCCGCTGACGGCGACGCTGCCGCTGGTGAAGCTGCTGCCGGGGTCTTCGCTGAAGGTGAAGGTAATCGTTGCCGTCTCGCCGCCCTTGAGTGCGGCCTTGTCGCTGCTGATGGCGACCGTCGGCGCCAGCGTGTCGAAGTGAAGGCTTGGCGTGGCGCCTGCGCCGCCGGCATTCCCTGCCGCGTCGGTGTAGCTTGCGCCTGCGACTGTGATGCTGGCCGCGCCGGCGTTCGTATCCGCGGTCGGCGTGAAAACCGCCGTGCGCACGTTACCGCTACCGGAAAGCGCCGACAGCGTACCGCCCGCGACGACGATATCGCCGCTAGTGAAGGTGCTGCCCGGGTCCTCGCTGAAGGTGAAGGTAATGGCTGCGGTCTGGCCGGCGATCAGCGCCGCCTTGTCGCTGGTGATCGCGAGCGCCGGTCCGGTCGTGTCGACCACGATGGCGAGTGCTGCCGATCCGGCCCCGGTATTGCCCGCCGCATCCGTGGCCTTCGCCACGATCGAATGGCTGCCTTCCGCCAGCGTGCTGGTGACGATCGACCAGTTGCCGGCACCGTCCGCCGTCCCCGTGCCAACCATGGTCGCGCCATCGTACAGCTTCACCGTGGCGCCGGCTTCGGCGCTGCCGGTCAGCGTCGGCGTGGTGACCTTGGTGAGATTGTCGTTGGACGAGGTGCCGCTGTCGCTGGCAGTGGCCAGGACCGGCGCCGACGGCGCATTCGGCGCCAGCGTGTCGAACACCAGGCTCGGCGTGCTGCCGGCATGACCGGCGTTGCCAGCCGCGTCGAGGTAGTTGCCTTCGCCGATGGTGATGCTGGCCGTGCCGCCATTCGTATTGGCGGTCGGCGTGAACACCGCCGTGCGCACGGCGCCCGTGCCGGAAATCGCGCCGAGCGTGCCGCCGCTGACGGTGAGATCGGCGCCGGTGAAGCTGACGCCCGGATCTTCGCTGAAGGTGAAGGTGATGGTCGCGGTCTCGCCGATCTTCAGCGCCGCCTTGTCGCTGGTGATGGCAACCGTCGGCACCAGCGTATCGAACTGGATGCTCGGCGTCGTGCCCGCGCCGCCTGCGTTGCCGGCTGCGTCGGTGTACAGCCCGCCAGCGACCGTGATGCTGGCCGTGCCGGAATTCGTATTCGTCGTCGGGGTGAATACCGCCGTGCGCACGGCGCCGCTGCCGGAGAGCGCCGACAGCGTGCCGCCGCTGACCACGATGTCGCCGCTGGTGAAGGTGGTGCCCGGGTCCTCGCTGAAGGTGAAGGTGATGGTCGCGGTTTCACCGGCGATGAGCGCGGCCTTGGCGCTGGTGATCGCCAGCGTCGGCGCCGTCGTGTCGACCACGACAGCGAGTGCCGCCGATCCGGTCCCGGTATTGCCCGCCGCGTCCGTGGCCGTGGCGATGATCGAATGGCTTCCTTCCGCCAGCGTGTTGGCGACGATCGACCAGTTGCCCGAACCATCGGCAGTACCGGTTCCAACCACGGTCGCGCCATCGTAGAGCTTCACAGTGGCGCCGGCCTCCGCGGTGCCGGTCAGCGTCGGGCTGGCGATCTTGGTGAGCTTGTCGCTGGACGAGAACCCGCTGTCGCTGGCCGGGTCCAGGATTGGCGTCGACGGCCCGTTCGGCGCCAGCGTGTCGAACACGATGCCCGGCGTGGTCCCGGCATGGCCCGGATTGCCGGCCGCGTCGAGGTAGACGCCCTCGCCGACCGTTATGCTCGCGGTGCCGCCGTTCGTCCCGGCGGTCGGCGTGAACACCGCAGTGCGCGTTGTGCCCGAACCCGAGGTGGCGCTGAGCGTGCCGCCGCTGACGCTCACGGTGCCGATAGTCCCGTCCCAGCCGAAGCTCGTTCCCGGATCCTCGCTGAACGTGAAGGTGATGGTCGCAGTCTCGCCGATTTTCAGCAGCGGCTTGTCGCTGGTGATGGTGACGGTCGGCGCCAGGGTATCGTAGTGAATGGTCGGCAGCGTCGCCGAACCGCCATCATTGCCGGCGGCGTCCGTGTACGCGGCGTGCGCGACCGAGATGCTGGCTGCGCCGGCATTGGTGTCCGCCGTCGGCGTGAAGACCGCGGTGCGGGTGTTGCCGCTGCCGGAGATCGCCCCCAGCGTGCCGCCGCTGACGCCGACGCTGGCGCTGCTGAAGGTGCTGCCCGGGTCTTCGCTGAAACTGAAGGTGATGGTCGCGGTCTGCCCAGCCCTGAGCGTGGCCGTGTCGCTTGTGATGACCAGCGCCGGCGCGATCGTGTCGACCGTGACATCGGCGGTGGCCGATGCCACGCCCGTGTTGCCGGCGGCGTCGGTCGCGACTGCCGCGATCGAATGGGTCCCGTCTGCGAGATAACTGGTGGTGATCGACCAGTTGCCTGCGCCATCCGCGGTACCAGTGCCGATCATGGTCGCGCCATCGTACAGCTTGACGGTGGCGCCGGCTTCGGCGGCGCCGCTCAGCGTCGGCGTGCCGATGTAGGTCAGCTTGTCGGTGTGCGAAGTGCCGGTGTCGCTGCCCGTGTCCAGCACCGGCGCCGACGGGGCGGCCGGCGGCAGCGTGTCGAACGACAGGCTCGGTGTCGTGCCGGCGCCGCCATCGTTGCCGGCGGCGTCGGTGTAGGCGCCGTGCGCCACCGTGATGCTCCCCGTGCCGCCATTGGTGTTCGCGGCCGGCGTGAAGACTGCGGTACGGACTGTGCCCGTTCCCGTGATGGCGCCCAGCGTACCGCCCGTGACCGCGATGGCGCCGCTGGTGAAGCTCGATCCCGGGTCTTCGCTGAATGTGAAGGTGATGGTGGCGGACTCGCCGAATTTCAGCGCCGCCTTGTCGCTGGTGATCGCCAGCGTCGGCGCCAGCGTGTCGTAGCTGATGCTCGGCGTGGCACCGGCGAGGCCATCGTTGCGGGCCGCGTCGGTGTATGCGCCGGCCGCGATGGTGATGCTGGCCGTGCCGAGATTCGTGCCGGCGGTTGGCGTGAACACGGCGGTACGGCTGGTCCCGGTGCCGGAGATCGCGCCCAGCGTGCCGCCGCTGACCGCGACGCTGCCGCTGGTGAAACTGCTGCCCGGGTCTTCGCTGAACGTGAAGGTGATGGTCGCGGTTTCCCCCGCCTTGAGCGCGGCCTTGTCGCTGGTGATGGAGACCGTTGGCGCCAGCGTATCGAAGACCATACCCGGCGACGCTGCTCCCGAGCCGGTATTGCCGGCCGCATCGCTGTAGCTGTGAGCGGTCACGGAAATGCTGGCGACGCCGTTATTGGTGTTGGCGTCCGGGAAGAAGGTGGCGGAGCGGACCAGGCCGGTGCCCAGCAGCGGGCCCAGCGTGCCGCCGGTGATCACGAGGTCGCTCGCATCGAAACTCGCGCCGGGGTTCTCGCTGAAAGTGAACACGATGTTGGACGTGTCGCCGATCGCCATGGCAGGGTTGCTGATGGTGATGGCGACCGTCGGCGCCTTGGTGTCGTAGCCGATGGTTGGCGACGCAGCGGCGGCTCCGGCGTTGCCGGCGGCGTCGGTGTAGGCGGCCGCCGCAACCGAAATGGTGGCGCTGCCGCCGTCGGTGTTGGCCGCCGGCGTGAAAATCGCGGTGCGCGTGTTACCGCTGCCGGAAATCGCGGACAGCGTGCCGCCGCTGACGACGACGCTGCCGCTGCTGCCATCCCAGCTGAAGGTGCTGCCCGGGTCCTCGCTGAACGTGAAGGTCAGCGTCGCGGTCTCGCCAGTCTTCAGCGTGGAAGTGGCGTCGCTGCTGATCACCAGGGTCGGTGCGGCAGCGTCGACGGAAATGGCCAGGGTACCCGACGCCGTGCTCAGGTTGTGGGCGGCATCCTCCGCCACGGCGGTAATGTTGTGCGCGCCGTTCGACAGGTTGGTGGTGCTGGCGATGGTCCATTTGGTATCCGCGCCCGCGGTCCCGCTGCCGATCAGTGTCGCGCCGTCGTACAGATTGACGGTCGCGCCAACTTCGGCGGTGCCGGTGAAGCTTGGCGTAAGCAGTTTGGTCAAATTGTCCGTGGACGAGGTACCCGTGTCACTGCCTGCGGCCAGCGCCGGTGTGGACGGCGCGGCCGGCGCCTTGGTGTCGTAGCTGATGGTGAGCGAAGAATCGGCGGCGCCCGTGTTGCCGGCGGCGTCGTTGTACGTGCTCGCGCCAACCGCGATCATGCCGCTGCCGTTGTCCGTGTTGGCCGTCGGCGTGAAAACGGCGGTGCGCGTGGCGCCGATGCCCGCAAACGAACCCAGCGTGCCGCCGATGACGGCGATGTCGGAGCTGAGGAAGCTGCCACCGGGGTCCTCGCTGAACGAGAAAGTGACGGTCGCCGTCTGCCCGATCTTGAGCGGGCCGGTGGCGTCGCTGGTGATGGTGAGGGTTGGCGCCTTGGTGTCGTAGTTGAACGAGGTCGAGGCGGTGCCGGTGCCGGCGTTGCCGGCCGCGTCCGTGTAGGAGCTCCCCGCCACCGTGACGCCGGCCGTGCCGGCGTTGATGCCGTTGGACGGCGTGAACACGGCGGTGCGCGTGTTGCCGCTGCCCGACAAGACGCCCAGCGTGCCGCCGCTGACGGCGATGTCGGTGCTGGTGAAGGTCGAGCCCGGGTCTTCGCTGAACGTGAAGGTGATGGTTGAAGTCTGGCCGATCTTCAGTGTGGAGCTGGCGTCGTTGCTGATCGACAGGGTCGGTGCTACGGTGTCGACCTTGATGGTGAACCCGGACGATGCGGTGCTGACGTTGCCGGCGGCGTCCTTCGCGGTGGCGGTCAAGGTATGCGAGCCGTCGGCCAGCGTCGAGGTGGTGATCGTCCAGTTGCCGGAGCCGTCGGCGGTGGTGCTGCCCAACAGGGTCGCGCCCTCGTACAGCTTGACGGTCGAGCCGGCCTCGGCGCTGCCGGTCACAGTCGGGGTCGACAGTTTGGTGGCGTTGTCGGCCGGGTTGACGCCGGTGTTGCTGGCGGCCTGCAGCGCCAGGAGCGTGGGCGCAGCCGGCGGCGTGGTGTCGATGATGACATTGATGGCCGGCGAGCTGCCCCCGTTGCCGAAGTTGCCTGCGACATCGAAGTAGCTGCTGGCGACGACGCTGACGCTGGCCGTGGTGCTGACGCCGTCCGGTGTGAAGGTCGCGGTGCGCACCGTGCCGCTGCCCGACAGGGCGCTCACAGTGCCGCCGCTGACGGTCAGGTCGCCGCTGGTGCCGTCCCAGGTGAAGCTGGTGCCCGGGTCTTCGCTGAAGGTGAAGGTGATGGTCGCGGTGTCGGCGGGCGTGAGCGAGGTGCTGCTGCTGGTGATGGTCACCGTGGGCTTGGTGCGGTCGACGGTGAAAGTGCCGGCGGCGCTGAGCGCGCCGAACTGGCCGCCGCCGGTGCTCTGCGCATACACCTTGTAGGTGCCGTCGGCGAGGCTCGACACGTCGATGGACGACACGCTCCATGTGCCGTTGCTCATCGGCGTCGTCGCGAGGGGATCGGTGCCGGAGTCGTAGACGCCGTTGTTGTTCTTGTCGACCCACACCTTCACCGTGCTGACGCTGTCGCCCACGGCCCCGGTGCCGCTGAATCCGACCACGGTCAGCTTGGTGATCTTGTCGCTGGTGCTGGTGCCGGAATCGGTGCCGGCAGTCAGGTTGGGCGCGCTGGGCGCGGTCGGGACGACGTTGACGGTGACGGTTTTCGTCACCGCCTGGAAACCGTCGTACACCTTGATGGTAAAGGTGTCAGTGCCGACATAGGCGCTGTTAGGCGTGTAGGTAATCGAACCGCCCGGCGTAATGTCGGTGGTGCCGCCGGCCGCGGTGCCACCGGTGATGCTCAAGACTCCATGGGTCGGGGCGGTGAGCTGCGTCCACGTCAGGGTCTGGTAGTTGTCGGTGTCGTTGACATGAAGCAATGGGATGACATTGTTTGCCCCGGTGCTTTGAACCACATTCACGATGCTGTTGCCGAGGAAAGTCGTGACCACGTTGGGCCCGTGCGGATTGGCGATCGTGAAGCTGTCGAAGGTCCAGTTGGACACCGGGTAAGCGGTGCCGCCGTTGATCAGCGTTTGCGACGCGATCTCGACGGTGTATTTGACGATGCCAGTGAACGCAGAAAAATTCGGCGGCGCATCGTAGCCGGTCGCATTGGCGCTGCTCTGGATGGTGAGCGTCGCCTTGACCGTGCCGTCGGGCTTGTAGCCGGTCACGGTGAACAGGAAGGCGGCGGGATAGGCGCCGCCGTATTTGTCGAAAGCCAGCGCGGTCAGGTCGAAGCTGCCCAGGTTGACGTTGTCGGCCGTGATCGTAAATGTGGCGTCCTTGGTCGCGGTGGTCTGGTCGGCGGTGGAATCGAAATAGATCCCGTCGTGCGTGCTCGGCGGCGTGCCGGTGTCCGGCAGCACCGCAACCGTCGAGCCGAGCGTGAATCCGGTGACGAAATTGCCTGGTGTGAGGTCCATCGACGAGGTCACATCCTTGAGTCCCGCGGCCGGTATGGTCAGCAGGGTATCCAGGCTGCGCACGGCGGCGGCATCGAACTCCGGATGGGCGCCGATGTCGCCCTGCTGGTATTCGAGCGTCCAGTTGCCGCCGAGCTGCTGGCCGCCGGTGGCGTCGACGGAGGCGGCCACGTCGGCGCCGGTTTCCTGCGCAATCTGGCCGACGAACTGGGCGCCGGCCACACCGGCCGCGATATCGCAGCCGTACAGCAGGATGTCGCCGCCGGGCGCCAGCGAGGAGCCGATCCGGCCCAGCACGGCCGCGTAGGCGCCGACATTGGACGAATCCAGCGTCAGCGTGCCCAGCTCCAGCATCCCCGGCGCGCCGTGGCCAATCACGTGCACGCCGTCAATACCGCTGCGGCCCGCGAGGATGGCGGCGATCTGCTCCAGCCCGTCGCGCTGGGCATCCAGCACATGCACTTCCACCCCCGGCTTGAATGCCTCGAGCAGTGTCTGATAGTTGGCGACGTTGTTGAAAACAAACGCAATGTCGCGCGAGACGTGTTGGTCGAGGGTACTTTCCATCGGGCTTCTCCGGAGATAAGGAAACATTGCTTTTCAGTTACAAGCTTCGACCGACACGTTACTCACAAGCAAGTGCTTTGGCAACATTTAGGAACTAAATTAATTTGGTTTTTGACAATTTTTAGTGTTACTGTTGGGATTCCCTAGCGAAGTGGATAGGGAGAAGCGTCAGTTGCATACCACAAGGTCAACTCACCAAAAAAGGAGCAGCAATGGAGCCTTATGTAGGAGAGATTCGCCTGTTCGGCGGGAATTTCGCCCCGTCCGGCTGGCTGAAATGCGACGGGTCATTGATCAGCATCACGGACAACGAAGTGCTGTTCTCGTTGCTCGGCACGACGTACGGCGGCGACGGCCAACGGAACTTCGCGCTGCCGGACTTGCGCGGCCGGGTGCCGATGCACCGTTCCCCGACCTACCCGATGGGTGCGCGCGGCGGCACCGAGCAGGTCACGCTGACCCAGCAATCGCTGGGGTCGCACACCCACCTTGCCAACGCCAAGAACGCGCCGGGCACGGCGTCCAATCCGAAAGGGCTGTACTGGTCGACCAACAACGACTACCCGCTGTTCGGGACGACCGCGCCGGACAAGCAGTTCGCGGCGACGGCCATCGGTGCCGCCGGGGGGAGCGATCCCCATGACAACATGATGCCTTTCCTGACGCTGACGTTCATCATCGCGGCCCAGGGCATCTACCCATCCCCACGTTGAAGGAGCGATCATGGCAGAACCTTTTCTCGGTGAAATCCGCGTGTTCGGCGGCACCAACATTCCGGGCGGATGGGCAGTGTGCGAAGGGCAGCAATTGGCGATCGCGCAGAACCAGGCCTTGTTCGCGATCCTCGGCACCCAGTTCGGCGGCGACGGCATCCGCACATTCGCCCTGCCCGACTTACGCGGACGGGTCGCGGTCGGCCCCTCGGGCAATATCCGCCAGGGCGTGTCCGGCGGCGAGTCGGCCCATGCCTTGACCGGCGCGGAATTGCCGGCGCATACCCACAGCGTCACGGCTTCTTCGGCAGCCGGAACCGTTCCTCCCATCGACAGCCATTACTGGGCCAGCGCCATGAACTACACGGCGGATGCGGACTCGCAACTGGCGCCGACCGCCATCGCGACGGCGGGCGCGGGTATGCCGCACGACAATATGCAGCCCTACCTGGCGCTGATGTTTTGCATCGCCATCACCGGCGTTTTCCCACCGCGGCCCTGAGGAGGATGAAGAATGGATGCATTTCTTGGTGAAATCCGCATGTTCTGCGGTACCTACGCGCCTGCGGACTGGGCGTTTTGCGAAGGGCAGCTGCTGCCCATCAGCGCCAACACGGCCTTGTTCTCCCTCCTCGGCGTGCAGTACGGCGGCAACGGGACCACGAACTTCGCCCTGCCCGACCTGCGCGGCAAAGTCCCGGTCAACCAGGGTGCCGGGCCGGGCCTGAGCCTGCGGACCGTCGGGGAAACCGGCGGCGCGCCGAGCGTGACGCTGACCGAAAAACAGATGCCCGCCCACAATCACCTGGCGCAAGGGATCTCGAAGACGGGCACGACCAAGTCGCCGTCCAACGCGGTATGGTCGCAATTCGCGTCGGAAGCGCGGCCGCCGGTGCCGGTCAAGCTGTTCGCGCCGAATGGCGATGTGCAGATGGCCCCGACCGCGCTGGCGCCGTCCGGCGGGAACCAGCCGCACAACAATATGCAGCCCTACCTCGGCGTGAACTTCATCATCTGCATGCGCGGCATCTTCCCGCCGCGCGATTGATGGACTGGGCCGTGCGCCCGGCGGCGCCGGATGACGCCGCCTTCCTGGCCAACCTGTTCCGCAGCACCCGGCCCGAGCTGGCCATGCTGCCGGACGGGCTGGCCGGCATGCTCATCGCCCAGCAGCAGCACAGCCAGGATCTGGGCTACCGGCAGGCGTTTCCTCATGCGCAAACCTTGGTGATCGAAGCGGGCGGCGAGCCCGCCGGCAAGCTGGTGCTGGATGAGCAGCGCCAGCAGTTGCGCGTGGTCGACCTCGCGGTGGCGCCGCCGTTCCGCGGACGCGGCCTGGCCACGGCCGTGCTCAGGCAGCTGCATCAAGCTGGACGCGATCTCGTGCTCAGCGTCGCGCACGACAACCTGGCGGCGATCCGCCTGTACCACGCGCTGGGATTCGAGGAAGAGTCGCGCGACGAGGTGCGCGCGGAGATGCGCTGGCGCGCTCAGTAGACGCGTTCGACCGTGACGCCGTGCGCGGCCAGCAGGGCCGGCACGCCGCGTTCGCCGAGCAGATGCAGCACGCCGATCGCCACCACGGCGCCATTATGTTTCTCCAGCAAATCATTGAGCTTGCTGGCGAGCACGACGTTGCGGCCGTCGATCAGCACTTCGCGCGTGAACCGGCCGGCCAGGGTGTTATCGGCAGCGGTGCGCTGCGCCACCTGGTCGAGCGCATGGCGGTCGGCGCTGCCCCAGGCGTCCACCACATTGCGCGCTTCTTTCCTTTGCGCACCGGACTCGAGCGAGTCCAGCGATTCGTCCAGGAAGCGCCACTGATCCGGGGGCGCCAGCCGGTTCAGCATGTCGAGCTGGGAATCGAGCGATTCCAGTTCGACGATGGGTACGCCGTTGGCGCGCGCCATGCGGGCCAGTTCACGGTCGGTCGACAGTTCGGGGCGATAGCCGAGCTTTTCGTATTCCGCCACCGACAGCAGCGCGGCCAGCAGCACCGGCTTGAGCCTGTGCGCGTTGCGCGGATCCATGCCGGCGCCGCGGATTTCCTCGTCGAGGAAGGCGCGCTTTTTCTCGGGCAATTCCGCGTAGCCGCCGGCCGCGTCTTTCGGCAAGGTGCCGTATTTGTCGACCGCGCGGCTGGCGGCGAAAGGCGATGGGTTGGGATCGAGTTCCAGCGCCAGCACCGGCGCGTTGGCGACCGCCTCCGCGATGCGCGGTTCCAGCGGATAGAAGGCCGGCACGCCGACGTGCATGGTACCGAACAGATACATGCTGTGGCCGTTCGCGCTCAGCCTGAACAAGGCGCCCCGCTCGGCGGCGTTTGCCGCTGAGCAGGCCAGCCAGGACAAGCTGAGGAAGACCACTATAATCAAGCGTCGCATGCTATCTGCTGCCTTCATTCCAACCATGATCAATGCTACAAGCCGCCCACCAGTCTGGTTGTTCGATCTGGACAATACCTTGCATGACGCATCGCATGCCATCTTCCCCGCCATCAGCGCCAACATGAATCGCTACATCGCCCGGGTACTGGGCGATGGCGACACGCCGGCAAGCCAGGAAGCCGTCAATGCCGCGCGCCTTGGTTACTGGAAACGGTACGGCGCGACACTGCTCGGAATGATTCGACACCATCAGGTTAGCGCGACGCACTTTTTGCGGGAAACGCATGAGCTGCCACTGCTGAGTCAAATGATACGCGCCGAGCGCGGTTTGCGCCGTCAGTTGCGGCAACTGTGCGGACGTAAGATTCTGCTGACAAATGGACCAGCAAAATACTCGAAAGATGTCATGCGGCATCTCGGCGTGCAGCGCCAGTTCGCGCATCACATTTCGATCGAGAACATGCATGTGCATCGGCAACTAAGGCCGAAGCCATCGGGGCTGATGCTGCGCCGCCTGCTGCGCCGGCACGGTCTCGCGCCGGAGAATTGCATCCTGGTCGAAGACACGCTGGCCAACCTGAAAAGCGCGAAGCGGCTCGGCATGCGCACGGTGTGGGTCACGCAGTACCTGCGCTTCAGCGACCCGATCGGCGCGGCGCCGCTGCCGCGGATGCTGAAAAGGCCACGCTATGTCGATGTCAAAGTAAAATCTGTGCGCCAGCTTCCGGGATCCATGCACAAGCTGCGCTGAACCTGTCCCCAACCAACGATTGGAATCCATGTCCAGTACCAAGCCAGGGCAACGCAAACTGCAAATCCTCCAGGCCCTCGCCGGGATGCTCGAACATCCCAAGGGCGAGAAGATCACCACCGCCGCACTGGCGGCGCGGCTGTCGCTGTCGGAGGCGGCGCTGTACCGCCACTTCGCCAGCAAGGCCCAGATGTTCGAGGGCCTGATCGAGTTCATCGAGACTTCGGTGTTCGGCCTGATCAACCAGATCGCCGAGCGTGAGGAGCGCGGCGTGCAGCAGGCGCAGGCCATCGCCGGCATGCTGCTCGCGTTCGCGGCCAATAATCCCGGCATGACGCGGGTGCTGATCGGCGACGCGCTGGTGGGCGAGGACGAACGCCTGCAGCTGCGCATGAACCAGTTCTACGACAAGGTCGAACTGGCATGCAAGCAGGCGCTGCGCCTGGCGGCCTCGCAGGGCGCGGGCGCCGAAGAAGAAGTGGCGGCGCGCGCGGTCCTGCTGGTCAGCTACGTCATCGGGCGCTGGCACCGCTTCGCCAAGAGCGGCTTCAAACACAATCCAACCGACGGCGCGCCGCTGCAGCTTGCAATGCTGCTCGCGGTTCCCGCGCTGGCATAGCAATGCATAACGACGAAGTATTCGCCCTGCTCGACGACGCGAGCCCGGATGCCGGCGCATCCCGTTCGCGCCTGTACAGCGGCCACGCGGCCACCCTGACCTGTTCCGATGCCGCCGGCTGGCCGCAGCTGCTCGCCGACCTCGAGCAGGGCCTGGCGCGCGGCCTGTACGCGGTGCCGCTCCTGAATTACGAACTGGGCGAGGCGCTGGCCGGCATCGGCGCGCGCGGGACCAATGGCCCGCTGGCGCAGGTGCTGCTGTTCCGCCAGTGCGACAAGCTGAACGCGGCGCAGGTCGACGCCTGGCTCGCCACGCGCACGCCGCAAGGCGAACCGGCCGGCATCGCCGGCATCGCGCCGAGCGTGTGCGAAGACGAATTCACGCGCGCGATCGCGGCCATCCGCGACTACATCGCGGCCGGCGACACCTACCAGGTCAATTACACCTTCCGCCTGCGCTTCGACGCCTTCGGTTCGCTGGCGGCGCTGTTCGCACGCCTGCGCGCGCGCCAGCCGGTGCCATATGGCGCGCTGATCGGGCTGCCCGGCGGCGGCGCCGTGATGTCGCTGTCGCCGGAACTGTTCATGCGCCACGCCGACGGCAAGCTGGTGGCGCGGCCGATGAAGGGCACGGCGCGCGCCAGCGGCGACGCGCTGAAGGATGCGCAGCTGGCCGCCGCGCTGTCGGCCGATCCCAAGAACCGCGCCGAAAACCTGATGATCGTCGACCTGCTGCGCAACGACCTGGGTCGCGTGGCCGACACCGGCAGCGTCGAGGTGCCGGCGCTGTTCGAGGTGCAGCGCTTCGGCGACGTGCTGCAGATGACATCGACCGTGCGCGCCCGTGTGCGTGCAGGCGCCACGCTGGCCCAGGTGCTCGACGCGCTGTACCCCTGCGGCTCGATCACCGGCGCGCCCAAGCTGCGCACCATGCAGATCATCCGCGAGCTGGAAAGCACGCCGCGCGGCATCTACACCGGCGCGATCGGCTGGATCGATCCGCCCGCCGGCGGCCACGCGATCGGCGACTTCTGCCTGTCGGTGCCGATCCGCACGCTGGCCCTGGAGGCCGAGCGCTGCGGCTTGCGGCGCGGGGAAATGGGCGTCGGCGCGGGCATCGTGTTCGACAGCGAGGCGCAATCGGAATACGCGGAATGCCAGCTCAAGGCGCGCTTCCTGACCGGGCTGCCGAACGAGTTCGAGCTGTTCGAAACCATCCGCGCCAGCTACGAGGACGGGCCGCGCCACCTGGACGCCCACCTGGACCGTATCGGCGCCTCGTGCGCCTACTTCGGCTTTCCCTTCCAGCGCGAACTGGCGCGCGCCGCCATCGTGGACGCCTGCCTGGCGCTGCCGGGCGGCCTGCACCGGGTCCGGCTGGCGATCGGCAGCGACGGCCAGCCACGTGCCACCTCGGCGGCGCTGGGACCGAATCCGCAGGAGCCGGTGCGCCTGCTGCTGTCGGAGGAAGCCACCTGCTCCACCGACGTCTTCCTGGCCCACAAGACCAGCCACCGCGCGCGCTACGACGCGGCATGGCGCGCGGCCGAGGCCAAAGGCGCGTTCGATATCCTGTTCTTCAACGAGCGCGGCGAGCTGACCGAAGGCGGGCGCAGCAATGTGTTCGTGCGGCTGGGCGGCCGCTGGTACACGCCGCCGCTCACTTGCGGGCTGCTGCCGGGCGTGCTGCGCGGCGTGATGCTCGCGGCGCCGGCCTGGCGCGCGAGCGAGAAGGTGATCACGCGCGCGATGCTCGACCAGGCCGAGGACATCATCGTCTGCAATTCGCTGCGCGGGCCGCTGCGGGCGGTGCTTGATACACCATGAACGTCGTTCCCGCGCAGGCGGGAACCCCATTTCTCGTGCAGGCCACAAGCGCTGGCGTCATTGGTGCGCATGAAAAATGGGGTCCCCGCCTGCGCGGGTACGACGTTCTCTGTCAAGCAGCCACCTTCTGCATCTCCCAATACAAGTCAGCCTTGCCTTCGAAGCCGATCCCCGGCAGGTCAGGCATGGTGATATAGCCGTTCTCGACCTTCACGCCGTCCGGGAAGCCGCCGTAGGGCTGGAACAGGTCCGGATAGGACTCGTTACCGCCGAGGCCAAGGCCGGCCGCGATATTCAGCGACATCTGGTGGCCGCCGTGCGGGATGCAGCGTTTGCGCGACCAGCCATGCTGGTGCAGCATGTCGAGCGTGCGCAGGTACTCGACCAGGCCATACGACAGCGCGCAGTCGAATTGCAGCCAGTCGCGGTCCGGGCGCATGCCCCCATAGCGGATCAGGTTGCGCGCGTCCTGCATCGAGAACAGGTTCTCCCCCGTCGCCATCGGCTTGTCGTAGTAATTGCGCAGCGTCGCCTGCAGCTCGAAATCGAGCGGGTCGCCCGCTTCCTCGTACCAGAACAGGTCGTACTGCGACAGCGCCTTGGCGTACTTGATCGCGGTGTCGAGATCGAAGCGGCCATTGGCGTCGACCGCCAGCTTCTGCCCGTCCTGCAGCACCGACAGGATCGAATCGATGCGGCGCAGGTCCTCGTCGAGCGAGGCGCCGCCGATCTTCTTCTTCACCACCGTGTAGCCGCGGTCGATGTAGCTCTTCATCTCGTCCTTGAGCTTCTGGTGGTCCTGGCCCGGGTAGTAGTAGCCGCCGGCCGCGTACACGAACACCTTGCGGTCCGGCGTGCCGTTCCCGTAGCGTTCGGCCAGCAGCTGGAACAGCGGCTTGCCGGCGATCTTGGCGACCGCGTCCCACACGGCCATGTCGATGGTGCCGACCGCCACCGAGCGCTCGCCATGGCCGCCCGGCTTCTCGTTGCTCATCATCGCGGCCCAGATCTTGTGCGGGTCGAAGTTGTCACCGCTAGCGTCAATCAGCGATTCGGGGTCCGCTTCGAGCACGCGCGGGATGAAGCGTTCGCGCATTAACTTGCCCTGGCCGTAGCGGCCATTCGAGTTGAAGCCGTAGCCGATGACCGGCTTGCCGTCGCGGACCACGTCCGTGACCACGGCGACCAGGCTCAGGGTCATCTTGGAAAAATCGATGTAGGCGTTGCGGATCGAAGAGCTGATCGGCACGGTCTTTTCGCGGATTTCTACGATTCTCATTGCAGCTAAACCAGTGGGTGACAGAGGCGACAAGGATAGGCCTTCGGCGCCGTTTTATAATGTCGCCAAATTCATAAGTGTTTTAAATCCAGGTGAAGACCGAAACCGCATCCGAGCTGGAGTTCTTCGTGCTGCTGGCGCGCCACGGCAGCCTGTCGGCGGCCGCGCGCGCGCTCGACATCACGCCGCCGGCGGCCAGCAAGCGGCTGGCGCAAATGGAGCAGCGGCTGGGCGTGCAGCTGGTGCAGCGGACCACGCGCAGTATCAGCCTGACTAGCGAGGGCGAAGCCTACCTGCGCCACGCGGCGCGCATCCTGGCTGAGATCCGCGAGATGGAGGACGCGGTGTCTTCCGGGCGCGATGCGCCGCGCGGCCTGCTGCGGGTGAACGCGACGCTCGGCTTCGGGCGCACCACGGTCGCGCCGCTGATCTCGCAGTTCGTCAAGCGCCATCCCGAGGTCGAGGTGCAGGTCGAAGTGACCGACCGCCCGGTCGACCTGGTGGAAAGCGGCTTCGATCTCGCGATCCGCTTCGGCACCCTGCCCGACCGGCGCCTGAACGCGCGCCGCATCCTGTCGAACCGGCGCTTTTTATGCGCGTCGCCGAAATACCTGGAACGCTACGGCACGCCGAAGACGCTGGCCGACCTGGCCAGCCACCGCTGCATCATCCACCGCCAGAACGACGACGCCTACGGCATCTGGCGCTTCAGCCGCAGGGACCATACCGAGGTCGTGAAGGTGCACGGTAGCCTGTCGAGCAATGACGGCGACATCGTGCTGGGCTGGGCGCTGGACGGCCACGGCATCCTGATCCGCTCCGAATGGGATGCGGCGCGCTTCCTGGAAAGCGGAAGGCTGCGCAGGGTGCTGCCCGAATTCGAGCTGCCCTCGGCCGACCTGTTCGTTTACTACGCCAGCCGCGCCAAGCAGCCGGCGCGTACCCGCGCCTTCATCGATTTTCTGGTCGAGCACTTCAAGAAGCCGGCCAAATAAGCGCCGCGTTTGCTGCGAGCGCACAATAGAAAAACCGGCCGCGAGGG
>NZ_JANUGU010000015.1 GCF_024753145.1 Massilia terrae
CCCGCGCGGGGTTCCGCAAGGGTGGCACAGTACAATGTGCGCTTCTTCGACCCGGACCATGCAATGACCATCCTGCTTTCCACGCTCAACGCCCGCTACACCCACGCTTCCCTGGGCTTGCGCTACCTGCTGGCCAATCTGGGCGAGCTGCAGGCGGAGACATCCATCCTCGAATTCGTCATCGGCGCAAAGACGGCCGACCTCGTCGAACGCATCCTCGCGCGCAAGCCGCGCATCGTCGGATTCGGCGTCTATATCTGGAACGTCGAAGAAACCGCCAAGCTGGTCGCGATGCTCAAGCGCGTTGCGCCGGAAGTGACGGTGGTGCTCGGCGGCCCCGAGGTGTCGCACGAAACCGCGGAGCAGCAGATCGTGAAGGAAGCCGATTATGTCGTGACCGGCTGGGGCGACAAGACTTTCCCGAAACTGTGCGCGCAAATCCTGAACGGCCCGCAACCGCTGATGAAAATCCACGCCGGCGAGCAGCCGCCGATGGAACAGATCCGGCTGCCCTACGATTTGTACAGCGCCGACGACATCGCCCACCGCACCATTTATGTGGAAGCCTCGCGCGGCTGCCCCTTCAAATGCGAGTTCTGCCTGTCCTCGCTCGACAAGACCGCGTGGCCATTCCCGCTCGACGCCTTCCTGGAGCAGATGGAATCGCTGTACCAGCGCGGCGCGCGCCTGTTCAAGTTCGTCGACCGCACCTTCAACCTGAACGTCAAGACCAGCCAGCGCATCCTGCAATTCTTCCTCGAAAAACTGCAGGCCAATCCGCACGATCCGGTCTACGCCCATTTCGAACTGGTGCCCGACCATTTGCCGGACGCGCTGAAAGACAGCATCGCCCAATTCCCGGCCGGCGCCCTGCAATTCGAAATCGGCATCCAGAGCTTCAACCCGGAAGTGCAGGCCCTGGTCAGCCGCCGCCAGAACAACGAGAAGGCCGCCGACAATATCCGCTGGCTGCACCAGCATTCGCACGCCCACCTGCACATCGACCTGATCGCCGGCCTGCCGGGCGAAGACGTCGACAGTTTCGCGCGCGGCTTCGACCACCTGGTCTCGCTCGGCCCGCACGAGATCCAGTTCGGCATCCTCAAGCGCCTGCGCGGCACGCCGATCATCCGCCACACCGGTCCGTACAAGATGGCGTACGACCCCAACCCGCCCTACACCATCCTGGCCACCGACCGCATCGATTTCCCGACCATGCAGCGGCTGGTGCGCTTCGCCCGCTACTGGGACCTGGTGGCCAATTCCGGCCGCTTCGGCAATACCGTCAAGCGGTTGCTCGGCGACCAGCCCTTCGCCAACTTCATGGCCTTTTCCGACTGGATGTACACCAAGACCGACGCCACCCACCGCATCGCGCTGGACCGCCTGGCCACCTTGGTGCGCCAATGGCTGGAAGAGCGCGGCATGCCGGCAAGCGAAGCGGCCGAATTGCTGGCCAGCGATTACGCCGGCCGCATTGATTCCCATGCGGCAACACCAAAGCAGAAAGCCGCCGCACCGGAGCGCCAGGTGCGCCACCTGGCCGCCTGAGCGGTCAACAGTGCGCCGCTGGCAGCGCTGTCAAATCTCTTTTACACTGGCGCAATGCACCTTGAAAATGCGCCAACGTTAACACTTAACCATCCCGACGCTGGCGCGGGAACCTCCGTCGTCGCCACCGGCGTCTGGCAGGTCCACGCGCTGTGCGCCGGCGGCGGCGTGCTCAAGCAGATCAGCCGCGAGCTCGACAGCTACAAGGGCCGCGAGGAACTGGGCTGGGACCTGTCGCAGATCGACAGCCTGGACCACATCGGCGCCCAGATGTTCTGGAACGCCTGGGGCAAGCAGCGGCCGCCCCACCTCACGCTCGATCCGAAACAGGAAGACATCTTCGCGCGCATCGAGGAAGCCGGCCACGAAGTCTTGCCGCGCACCCGCAAAAGCAGCCTCGACTGGGTGATCCGGCTCGGCGCCGCCATGCTCTCCTTCTTCGAGCACCTGCGCGCCTTCGTGCTGCTGGTCGGCGGCCTGGTGCAGGACCTCGGCCGCTTCCTGCGCCGTCCGCTCGGCGGACCATGGAAGGAAATCTCGGCCAATATCTACCATTCCGGCTTCCAGGCCCTCGGCATCACCGCGCTGGTGGGCTTCCTGATCGGCGTGGTGCTGTCCTACCTGTCGGCGCAGCAGCTGCGCATGTTCGGCGGCGACGTCTACCTCGTCAACATCCTGGGCATGAGCATCATCCGCGAACTCGGCCCGCTGCTGGCCGCGATCCTGGTGGCCGGCCGCTCCGGCTCCTCGATCACCGCGCAGCTGGGCGTGATGCGGGTGACCGAGGAACTCGACGCCATGCTGGTGATGGGCATCCCGCATGGCTTCCGGCTGATCCTGCCGAAGGTGGTCGCGCTGGCGGTCTCGATGCCGCTGCTGGTGGTGTGGACCGACGCCATGGCCCTGATCGGCGGCATGGTCTCGGCCAAGATCGAGCTGCACCTGGCCGCGCACTACTTCATCCAGAAGCTGCCGTCCGCGGTGCCGGAAGTGAACTACACCATCGGCCTGCTCAAGGGCGCGACCTTCGGCATGCTGATCGCGCTGGTGTCCTGCCACTTCGGCCTGCGCATCAAGCCCAACACCGAAAGCCTCGGACGCGGCACCACCACCTCGGTGGTCACCTCGATCACGGTGGTGATCCTGGCCGATGCCGTGTATGCGATCGTCTTCAGCGGCGTGGGGTTCTCATGGTGACCAAGCGCACGCCGCAGCAGCTCAACCGCAAGCCGCTGGAGGACGTCGGTCCGCCGGTGGTCGAGATCAAGGACCTGTGGACGCGCTTCGGCCGCACCGTAGTGCACCAGGACCTGAACCTGAAGATCTACGCCGGCGAGATCCTGACCATCGTCGGCGGCTCGGGCACCGGCAAGACGGTGCTGCTGCGCCAGATGCTGGGCCTGGAAAAGCCTGCGCGCGGCAGCGTCGTCGTGTTCGGCGAGGACATCTGCGCCGCCGCCCCGGAGCAGCTGCAGAAGATGCGCAACCATTGGGGCATGCTGTTCCAGGCGGGCGCGCTGTTTTCGGCGCTGACGGTGTTCGAGAACATCGCGCTGCCGATGCGCGAGCTGCATGCCCTGCCCGAGGACGTGATCCGCGAGGCCGTGCTGCTGAAGATGAACATGGTCGGCCTCGGCGTCGAGCACGCGAACAAGATGCCGTCCGACCTGTCGGGCGGCATGGTCAAGCGCGCCGCGCTGGCGCGCGCCCTCGCGCTGGAGCCGCAGCTGCTGTTCCTCGACGAGCCTACCGCCGGCCTGGACCCGGACCTGTCGGACGCCTTCGTGGCCCTGATCCAGACCCTGCACGCGGAACTGAAACTGACGGTGGTGATGGTCACCCACGACCTCGACACCATGTTCGCGCTGTCGACCCGCATCGCGGTCCTCGCGGAGAAGCACGTGATCGCGGTCGGACCCAGCTGCGACGTGCTGAAGGTCGACCATCCGTTCATCAAACAATTTTTCCTGGGTCCGCGCGGGCAGCGCGCGCTCGAGGTGCTCGAGCAGAAGCTCGCCGGGAACGAATCGGAGAACTGATATGGAAAACAGATCGCACGCCCTGATGACGGGCATCTTCACGATCGCCCTGCTGGTCGCCGCGGCGCTGGCCGGGATCTGGTTCAACCGCGACCGCGCCAAGACCATCCCCTACGAGATCGTCACCACGCAGTCGATGGCCGGCCTGAACCCGCAAGCGACGGTGCGTTACCGCGGCCTGGAAGTCGGGCGCGTGGAGGACATCAGCTTCGATCCGCGCGTGACCGGGCAGATCCTGATCCGGCTGTCGGTCGACACCGAGACCCCGGTCACCACCACCACCTTCGCTTCGCTCGGCTACCAGGGCGTGACCGGCCTGGCCTTCCTGCAGCTGGACGACGACCGCACCGGCTCGCCGCGCCTGGCCAGCAGCCCGAGCGCGGTGGCGCGCATCCCGATGCGGCCGGGCCTGCTGGACCAGATCGAGCAGCGCGGCCTCGCGATCCTGGAAAAGACCGAGCACATCACCGCCAGCCTGGACAAGCTGGTGAGCCCCGAGAACCAGCAGACCATGCTGAACGCCTTCGACAGTATCGGCAAGACCGCGGCGGCCTACGGCGAGATCCCGAAACGGCTGCAGCCGGCGCTGGACGAGCTGCCCGGCCTGACCCGCAAGCTGGACCAGACCGCGGCCTCGGTCAACACGCTGGCCACCAACGCCAACGGCATGGTCACCAAGCTGCAGGCGCCGGACGGCCCGGTCGAACGCCTGAACAGCGCGATCGGTTCGCTGCAGGGCGTGACCAGCAGCCTGGAGACCGACGCGCTGCCGCATATCAACGACGTCACCGACCAGGCCCGCTCGACCCTGCGCGCGGTCAAGCGCACCGCCGAATCCTTCTCCGACCGCCCGCAGAGTATCCTGTTCGGCGGACCGAAAGCCCAGCCCGGCCCCGGCGAGCCGGGCTTCGCCGCCCCGACCAAATGAGGACCACCATGAACCTGATCCGACTCCTGGCCGCGCTGGCCGCCGCCGCCGTGCTGGCCGGCTGCGCATCGAGCGAGAAAAAATCCGACACCCTGTTCGACCTCGGCCCGTCCGCGCCGCGCGCCGGGGCGCGCATCGACGCGCCGCTGCCGGCAGTCGTGGTGACCGACGCCACCGGTTCGCCCGCGCTCGAGAGCGAACGCATGGTCTACCGCCTGAACTACGCCGACCCGCTGCAGGCGCGCGCCTACGCCAACAGCCGCTGGATCGCCAACCCGCTGGAGCTGGTCACGCAGCGCCTGAAGTCGCGGCTGGCGCAGACCGGGGCCAAGGTGCTGGGTTCAAGCGACGCCGCGACCAATGTGCCGATCCTGCGCGTGCAGGTCGACGACTTCGTGCACGCCTTCAGCAGCGCCAGCCAGAGCCAGGGCATCGTGGTGGTGCGCGCCTCGCTGCTGAACGGCCACGCGCTGGTCGACCAGAAGACCTTCAGCCGCGCCAGCCCCGCACCCAGCGCCGATGCCTCCGGCGGCGCGCGCGCGCTGGCGGCCAGCGTCGACGCCGTCGCCGACGACATCGCCGCCTGGCTGTCCAGCCAACATCTCGCCACGCGATGACCGAAGCGGAAGTCCCCGCCGCGCCGCGCGGTTCGCCGGTGGCGCGCGTCACGCTGCTGGCCTACACGCTGCTGATCGTGTACGCCAGCTGGTTCCCGTTCACCGGCTGGCACAGCAGCGGGCTGTCGCCGTTCGCCTACCTGAACCTGGCGCCGCAGCGCTACTGGACCGGCTTCGACGTGATGACCAATATCGTCGGCTACATCCCGCTCGGCGTGCTGCTGGTGCTGGCCATGTACCCGCGCATCCGCGGCGTGTGGGCGGTGCTGCTGGCGGCCGCCTGCGGCGTGCTGCTATCGGGGACGATGGAGGCGGTGCAGACCTACCTGCCGACGCGGGTGCCGTCCAACCTCGACTTCGCGACCAATTCGGTGGGCTGCCTGGCCGGCGCCATCCTCGGCGCGGCCTCGGCCCGTTCGCTGCTCGACCGCAGCCGCCTGTACAAGCTGCGCCGCCGCTGGTTCGAGCCCTACGCCAGCACCGGCCTGGTGCTGCTGGCCCTGTGGCCGCTGGCGCAGATCTATCCGCAGGGCTACCTGTTCGGCCACGGCCAGGTGCTGCCGATCGTGTCCGAGTGGCTGTCCGACTGGCTCGACAGCAATATCGACCTGGTGGCGATGCTGCGCCCCGGCGTGCAGATGAGCGTGGAGCAGTACTGGCTGTCGGAAACCATCATCACCGCCTGCGGCATGACCGGCGCCGGCCTCACCCTGCTTTGCCTGCTGCGGCGCGGCGCCCCGCGCTATCCGCTGGCGCTGGCGATGCTGGCCGCCGCGCTGGTGGTCAAGACCCTGGCCAGCGCGCTGCTGTTCACGCCCGATAACGCCTTCGTCTGGATCACGCCGGGCGCCGAGGGCGGCTTCCTGATCGGCCTGATCATGCTGGCCGGCCTGGCCTTCGCGCCGCAGGTGGCGCAGCGGCGGCTGGCGGTGGTGACGCTGCTGCTGTCGCTGCTGGTGGTGAACACGATCCCGGTGAATCCCTACTTCGTCTCGACCCTGCAGGGCTGGGTGCAGGGCAAGTTCCTGAACTTCAACGGCGTGGCCCAGGCCCTGTCGCTGGCCTGGCCCTTCGCCGTGCTGTGGTACCTGCTTTTCGCACGCAAGCTCATTCATTGACGCCGAACGCGTATCATTGCGGGATTAACCTATTGCAGCAGGAGCGCCATGAGCGACAAACCCTATTACGAACACCACGTGTTCTTCTGCACCAATGTGCGTGAAGACGACAGCCGCCAGAGCTGCGGCAAATGCGGCGCGCTCGACGCCCAGGGTTATGCAAAAAAGCGCATAAAACAACTGGGCCTGAACGGCCCGGGCAAGGTGCGCATCAACAAGTCCGGCTGCCTGGACCGCTGCGAGGAAGGCCCGGTGGTCGTGGTCTATCCGCAGGGCACCTGGTACACCTACATCGACAATAGCGACATCGACGAAATCATCGACCGCCACATCCTGAAGGGCGAAGTGGTCGACCGCCTCAAGATCTGAACCATGCTGAACAAGTTTTCGAAAAAGTTTTACCTGACCGGCGCGGCCGGCCGGATGGAATGCCTGCTTGACCTGCCGGACGCGGAACCGCGCGGCATCGCGCTGGTCGCGCACCCGCACCCGCTGTACGGCGGCACCATGGAAAACAAGGTCGCGCAGACGCTGGCGCGCACCTTCGTGTCAATGGGCTATGCCACGGCGCGCTTCAACTTCCGCGGCGTCGGCGAATCCGAGGGCGTGCACGACCACGGCGTCGGCGAAGTCGACGACATGGCAACCATGCTGGCCTATATGCAGGAACAGTACCCCGGCCTGCCGGTGGCGCTTTCCGGTTTTTCCTTCGGCACCTTCGTGCAGGCCCAGCTGCAAAAGCGCCTCGCCGCCGAAGGCCGCGCGATCCAGCGCATGGTGCTGGTGGGTACCGCCGCCGGCAAGTGGGCCGTGCCGGAAGTGCCGGCCGATACCATCCTGATCCACGGCGAACTTGACGATACGATACCGCTGCACGATGTGTTCGAGTGGGTCCGTCCGCAGGACATCCCGGTGATCGTGATCCCGGGCGCGGACCACTTCTTCCACCGCAAGCTCGGCCACATTAAAAATCTGGTCATGGAGCTCTGGGAAAAGTGACATTTGCGGCGAACGCTGCCTATAATGGACTCTTCCTTAAAGCAATGCCCGCAGGCATTGCTTCGCTTTACTCACCTCTGAGACAACATTGCTTTCCATGAAAAAATTGTTTGCGGCCATGGCCGCCAGCCTGCTGCTGATTTCCGCGGCGCAGGCGCAGACCGTCCCGGCGCCGAACATCGCCGCCCGTTCCTGGACCCTGCTCGATGCCAGCAGCGGCCAGGTGATCGCTTCCCAGGATGCCAATATGCGCATCGAGCCCGCCTCGCTGACCAAGGTGATGACGGCCTACGTCGTGTTCGACGCGCTGCGCGACAAGAAGGTGTCGCTGGACCAGATGGTCAACGTATCGGTGGACGCCTGGAAGGTCGACAAGAGCAGCTCGAAGATGTTCATCGACCCGAAGGTGCCGGTGTCGGTCAAGGACCTGCTGTACGGCCTGATGGTGCAGTCGGGTAACGACGCGGCCGTGGCGCTGGCGGAAGCCGTCGGCGGCGACGTCAACACCTTCGTCACGCTGATGAACCGCGAGGCGCAGCGCCTGGGCATGAAGGACTCCAAGTTCGCCAATCCGCACGGCCTGCCGAGCCCGGACAACTACTCGACCGCGCACGACCTGGCGCTGCTGGCCCAGGCCGTGATCCGCGACTTCCCCGAGTTCTACAAGATCGACTCGGTCAAGGAATTCACCTACAACCGCATCAAGCAGCAGAACCGCAACCGCCTGCTGTGGATGGATCCGACCGTGGACGGCATGAAGACCGGCCACACCGACGCTTCGGGCTTCTCGATGATCGCGTCGGCGCACCGCCCGAACGGCACGGCCGGCGAGCGCCGCCTGATCTCGGTGCTGTCGGGCGCCACCTCGGACGCGATGCGCACCGCCGAGAGCCAGAAGCTGCTGAACTGGGGCTTCCAGAACTTCGACACGGTCAAGCTGTACTCGAAGGGCCAGGCGATCGCGACGCCGGAAGTGTGGAAGGGTTCGAAGCCGACCGTGAAGATCGGCTTCCCGAACGATGTGACGGTGACGGTGCCGAAGGGCGTCGCCGGCAAGCTCAAGCCGGTGCTGGAGCGCAAGGACCCGCTGGTCGCGCCGATCGCGCTGCATGGCCAGGTTGGCACGCTGAAGATGATGGTCGACGGCAAGCCGCTGCTGGTGCTGCCGGTGGTGGCGCTGGAAGAGGTGCCGCAGGCGACCATTTTCGGGCGCGCGTGGGACTCGATGCGCTTGTGGTTGAAGTAAGCGCAAACGCTGCATAAATAGCTACCGTCGTTCCCGCGAAAGCGGAAATGACGGTAGCTATAACTCAAGCTGAACGTGTGCACTCCACCAGGAGCCACACGTTTTTTTATACCCCGGCAAATCCCCATCCCGGCCCGCGGCTATAATCAACTCACCTTCCCATCGGAAAGAACACCATGACCGCCGCCCTGCCCTCCGACCTGACCTGTCCGCGTATCGCCACGCGCGCAAACGGACTTGAACTATCGCGCGTCGTGGCCGGCATGTGGCGCATGAGCGACTGGGGCATGCCGGTCGAGCAGCGCGTGCGCTTCATCGAGCAGTGCATCGACCTCGGCGTCACCAGCTTCGACCACGCCGACATCTACGGCGCCTACAGCATCGAAGGCCTGTTCGGCGAAGCCCTGCGCGCCCAGCCTTCGCTGCGCGACCGCATCGAACTGGTCAGCAAGTGCGGCATCAAGCTGGTCACGCCGAACCGCCCGCAGCACAGCATCCAGCATTACGACACCACCGCCGCCCACATCACGGCCTCGGTCGAGGAATCGCTGCGCCAGCTGCACACCGACCGCCTCGACCTGCTGCTGATCCATCGCCCCGATCCGCTGATGGATTTCGACGAGATCGCCGACGCCTTCAGCCGCCTGCGCCAGGACGGCAAGGTGCTGCACTTCGGCGTGTCCAACTTCAGCCGCCACCAGTTCGAATGCCTGGACCGCCGCATCGCGCTGGCCACCAACCAGGTCGAATTCTCGCCGCTGCACCTGGCGCCGATGTTCGACGAGACTTTCGACGGCCTGCAAGACCGCGGCGTGGCGCCGATGATCTGGTCGCCGCTGGCCGGCGGCCGCCTGTTCACGGCCACCGACGCCAATGCCGAGAACCTGCGGCTGGTGATCAAGGATATCGCCGACCGCATGAGGGTGCCGTTCGCGAGCGTGGTGTTCGCATGGATCATGCAGCTGCCGTGCCGCCCGATCCCGCTGACCGGCACCGGCCGCATCGAAGCGATCGCGGTGGCGGTGGCCGGTTCGCGCATCACGCTGTCGCGGCCGGACTGGTTCCGCATCCTGCGCGCCGCGCGCGGGCACGAGGTGGCTTAAATGGCCGAAAACGGCCTGCGCATCGTCGAGGGCCGCGCGCTCACGCCGCAGCAGAAGAAGGATTTGCTGAACCGGCTGGCGCGGGTGGAAGGCCAGCTGCGCGGCGTGCAGAAGCTGATCGCGCTGGCCGCCGAACCGTCCGATTGCGACGCGGTGGCGCAGCAGATGGCGGCGGCGCGCAAGGCGCTCGACCGCTCCTTCGTGCAGCTGCTGGCGGCCACGATGACGGCGCAGACCGCGGACGCCGCCGACCTCAATCAAGCGAAGGAGCGCGCCGCGCACCTGGCGGCGCTGCTGGAAAAGTTCGCCTAGTCCTCGATCACGCGCGGCGGCGCGATGCCGCGCCAGCCTCCGCGCCACGCGATATTCAGCAGCAGCGTGGCCGACACATAGAACACGAAGAACAGCGCGAAGAAGCGCGTGCGCAGCAGCGCCAGCAGCACAACGCATACCGCCAGCGCCACCAGCAGCTTCGCGTTCTTCGGCTGCTTGGAGCTGGGGAAGCGCAGGGTCGACACCATCAGCGTGCCGACCGCGATCATCAGCGCCATCAGCAGGAAGCCCTGCACCGGTGTGAACAGCGGATCGGGCCAGGCCACCACCACCGAGGCGACGCAGGCCGCGCCGGCGGTGATCGGCATGCCGACGAAGTAGCGCGGGTCGGTGCGCCCGACCTGCACGTTGAAGCGCGCCAGCCGCAGCGCGCCGCAGGCGACGAACACGAAGCAGGCCAGCCCGCCCATGCGCACCAGGGTCGGGTGCGCGGCCGCCATCTGCGCATAGCCGTAGCAGTACAGCAGCAGCCCGGGCGCGCAGCCGAAGTTCATCACGTCGGCGATCGAATCGAGCTGCACGCCGAACTCCGACTGGGTGTTGGTGGCGCGCGCGACGAAGCCGTCCAGCGCGTCGAACACGCCGGCCAGCACCAGCAGGATCGCGGCCAGCCGGTAGTCGTGCGGATCGCCCACCGCGGCGTTGTCGACCGAGATCACGATGCTGGCGAAACCGCAGGCGATCGACAGCAGGGTGACGAAGCTGGGCAAGGCGAATTTGGCGCGCGCGAGGCGGCGGCGGCGTTCCTGCATTACATTGGATCGCAAGAGTTTCAGGAGTGGCTATTCTACCGTGGCGGGCTCGCCACAGGCGGCGCACACTCGCGGGCAATCCGCCGGGCGAAAATTCACCTAGAATGGAGACCTCATGCGTTTGCTTCTATCGGGATCCCTATGAGCGCCCTGCTTCGCCTGCGCCTCCTTGCCGCCGCCTGCGCGGCCGCCAGCGCCCTCGTCGCCTGTGGCGGCGGCGGTGGCGGCAGCTCGCCCAGCGCCAGCGCCGCCAGCTCCAGCCCGCTGCCCAGCGACCCGGGCGCGCCGGCGCTCACCAACGATATCGCGACCGATGGCCGCAACTGGATCAATTACCGGCGGGTCCAGGTCGGGATGGCGGCGCTGTCGCACAGCACCGTCATCGACATCGCGGCCCAAGGGCATTCGGAATACCAGCGCCTCAACAACACGGTCACCCACGTGCAGACCGTGGGCAAGCCCGGCTTTACCGGCGTCACCGAGCTGGACCGGCTGACCGCCGCCGGCTACGTGTTCGCCAACGCCAGCCATGCCTACGGCGAGGTGATCTCCGCGACCCAGGGCCAGAACGGCGCCTACATGGCGGAGCAACTGATCACCGCCATTTACCACCGCTTCGTCATCTTCGAACCGGTGTTCAAGGAAATGGGCACGGGCGCGGCCAGCACCTCATCGGGCTACAGCTATTTCACGGCGGACTTTACCGCCAACAATGGCTACGGACCGGGGCTGGCGGCGGGCACGGTGGCGGTGTGGCCCTTCGGCGGGCAGACGCAGGTGCCGGTGAACTTCTTCAGCGATTACGAGTCGCCCGACCCGGTGCCCGACCTGAACGAGGTCGGCTATCCGATCAGCGTGCACGCCAACATCAGCTCGACCCTCACGGTGCAGAGCTTCACCGTGCAGCCGCGCGGCGGCAGCAACCTCAACGTGCGCCTGCTGACCCACGCCACCGACACCGAAACGGTGCAGTCGGGCGCTGCCATCATTCCGCTGGCCAAGCTGGCGTCGGGCACCACCTATGACGTGAGCTTCAGCGGCGCGGTCGACGGCAGGCCGGTCAGCCGGACGTGGTCGTTCACGACGCAGTGACGGCGCGACCGTGCTGGGACGCGGAAACAATCGGTAATGAGGGGGATTCGGCCGGTCTGGCCGTGTTGCAAGATATCGACAGTCAAGCGGCCGGGAACGCCGGCGGCGCCTTTTCAGCGCGTGAATTCCGCTTCTTCGTCGAAGGCATCAGCGCAGAGCTTGCCGCAAAAGCGGCGCACGCTGTCGAGCGGCTTTTCGCAGTACCAGCACGAGCCTTTCGGCGGCAGGGAAAGCCGCGCCGGCAAGGGCTGCGCAGAGGTGACTAGCGGCGGCTCGGCCGCGCTCTTGTCCGGCAAACTGTCCTGTATCGTTTCCAAGATCCACCCCCTGGCCGGCAGCACGTCAAGTGACAAAGCAAGATTACTTCAGTGGAATAACGCAGGCATGACACAGCGCAAGCGACGTAGCTGCACTGCCGGTGCGTGCCGGCAGTTAAGCGGATTCAGTTTGCTCCGAACACGACACCTCTGCAATGCTGTCATTAATAACAGTGTCGCAGCCCGGCACAGCTGAGGTATCGCGGACATATTCCTGAAGTCATTCGACTCGCGGAAATAATAACGAATTGCAAACAAGAGGCGCGCACTGTACCGCGTGATGTCGTGGCGCAGGTTTGACAGGGCTGGCGCGGGGCCCCAAGATAGCCGCATGGACGAGATCTGGCGACACGAATTGGACGCGCGCACCGAAGGCATCAAGGCCTGGGTGTACCAGCGAATGACGGAACAACAGGACGCGAAAATCGACGCGCGCTTCGCCCAGCTGGAGGCGAAGATGGAACGCAACAGGTTCAAGCTGATCCTGTGGGCGATCGGCATCGGACTGGGCTGCACGGTGATCACCATCGCGGTGTTCACCTTCCTGCTCAACTCCGCGGTGAACGCCGTGCTGACGGCGCCGGCCGACGATGCCGGCGCGACCTCCTCGAATACCTCGGCGCAGGCGACCCAGGTCAGGTTACTTCACCGGCTCCAGCGTCACCACCAGGCTGTTGGCGGTGGTATCGATGCGCGTCGGCACGAACTGCACCCCGCCGTAGCGCAGGTCTTCCATCCGGAATGAGTAGACGGGCGTGTCACGCACGACCTTGTCCATCAGCACGTTGGCAACCTTGGTGAGCTGGCGCGAGGTGTTCGGATCCACGCCATCGATATCAAAGCGGTCAACCCGCGCGTCGGCCATGAACACACCGCCGCGGTAGGGGTCGGCGTACAGCTGGCCGGAGAAGGCCACCGAACCGGAGTAAGAGCGGCGCAGGAAGAAG
The DNA here is from genome assembly GCF_024753145.1 of Massilia terrae. Taxonomy (GTDB): domain Bacteria; phylum Pseudomonadota; class Gammaproteobacteria; order Burkholderiales; family Burkholderiaceae_D; genus Telluria; species Telluria terrae. The sequence goes on from NZ_JANUGU010000015.1 coordinate 13,043, forward strand.
GGCGCGATCTCCGCCTGCATCGACAGGCCCACGCGATTATCCTGCGGCAGCAGCGCCAGCTGCGGGCGCGACAGGTTCACATCGAACAGTTCCAGCATACGGTTGTCGACCGGGAAGCGGCGGTCGAGGCCGGCCTGCAGCTTCCACATCGGGATCTCGACCTGGCGCGGCCCCATGAAAGTCGCGCACGACGCCAGCATGGCGCTCCCCGCCACCACCGCCAGCGCCTTGATCACTCGCCGCCGCGCGGCCACTCCGCCAATGTTTTGCATCTCGACTCCCTGTTGAAGATGCGCAGAGCCTAGCACAAGCGTGCGCAGGCGCGCACGGCCGTCACAAGCTGTTACCACCTACCTTCGCACGCGTAGATCTACGTATCTGCAAGTTCCGTAGAGCAATGTAAGCTCGGCCTACCTTGTCACGATCGCTCAACGGAAAACATGGTGGTACTTTCGAATATCAATATCGGCAAACGCCTGGGCACCGGCTTTGCGCTAGTGCTCGGCATGACGGCCGCGATCGCGCTCGCCGGCATCTGGCGGCTCGACACGGTGGCGGCGTCGACCCGCGCCATGATGGATGCGCCGCTGGCCAAGGAAAGGATGATGACCGACTGGCACATGCTGATCTCGGCGTCGATCCAGCGCACCACCGCCATCGTCAAGAGCAGCGATACCTCGCTCGCCGCCTATTTCAACCAGGCCGCGGCCTCCACGCCCGGCACGCTGGAGCTGATGAAGCAGATCGAGCCGATGCTCACGAGCGAACAGGAAAAGGCCCAGTTCAAGCGCATCAACCTGCAGCGCAAGGCCTACAAGGACGCCAAGGACGCCGCGGTCAAGGCGCGCGCCGACGGCAAGCCCGAGGCAGCGGCGCGCATCCTCGACGCGGAATACACGCCGGCCGCCAGGGCCTACGACGACGCGGTGCACGCGCTGGTGCTGATGCAGCGGGCGCAAATCGACGCCACCGCCCGTGCGATCGCGGCCGACAGCGCGGCCAGCGTACGCGCGATTGCGGCACTGACCGTGGCAGCGGTGCTGCTCGGCGCGGCCTGCTCGTGGCTGCTGGCGTCGAGCATCGTGCGCCCGATCCGGGACGCGGTGAAGCTGGCCGAAACCGTCGCCGGCGGCGACCTCACGCACACCATCGAGGCCAGCAGCAAGGACGAAACCGGCGCCCTGCTGCGCGCGCTGCGCCACATGAACGACAGCCTGCTCGCGATCGTGGCCCAGGTGCGGCGCGGCACCGACAGCATCGCCACCGCCTCCGGCGAGATCAGCGCCGGCAACCTCGACCTGTCCGCGCGCACCGAGCGCCAGGCCAGCGCGCTGGAAGAGACGGCGGCGTCGATGGAGGAGCTGACCAGCACCGTGCGCCAGAACGCGGACAACGCGCGCCAGGCCAACCAGCTGTCGATCGCGGCCTCGGAAGTGGCGGCGCAAGGCGGCGTGGTGGTCGGCCAGGTGGTCGCGACGATGGGCTCGATTCACGAGTCGTCGAAGAAGATCGTCGACATCATCGCCGTCATCGACGGCATCGCCTTCCAGACCAATATCCTGGCCCTGAACGCCGCGGTCGAGGCGGCGCGCGCGGGCGAACAGGGGCGCGGCTTTGCGGTGGTGGCGGGCGAGGTGCGCAACCTCGCGCAGCGCTCGGCGGCGGCGGCCAAAGAGATCAAGGCGTTGATCGTCGACTCGGTGGAGAAGGTCGACAGCGGCAGCAGGCTGGTCGACCAGGCGGGTTCGACGATGGAGCAGATGGTGGAGAGCATCCGCCGCGTGACCGACATCATGGCCGAGATCACCAGCGCCAGCGCCGAGCAGAGTGCCGGCATCGAGCAGGTCAACCAGGCGATCGCGGACATGGACGCGACCACCCAGCAGAACGCGGCGCTGGTGGAGCAGTCGGCCGCCGCCGCCACGGCGATGCAGGATCAGGCGGGCAAGCTGGCGCAGGCGGTGCGCGTATTCAAGGTCGCGGGTGGCGCGGCGCCCGGACCGGAAGCTCGACATCTGCTGCCCCCGATAGCCACGGACCGGCTCAACTGGTCAGCCGTGGTAACGCGAGGGTGACGCCATCGCGAACGTCAGGCACACGCTTTCTCCCACTTCCTGACTGGCGCGACCTGCACCGGGACCTTGTCCCCGGATGACCGATTCGATCCGGGGCAAACACTCGTATGCGAGCATGGTTTCAAGCGTATGCCTTAGCTGGGCGGCACTGTAAGCGAGGCCGAACTCGTATTCAACCAATACCGCGATACGAGCAATTGTCCAACCATTGTTGGGAAAACCGAAGTACCCAGCACCCGCCTCGATCATGCGGTCCAGTGCACGTACTTCCGGCCGCGTCATCCTGCGTGTCACCTCGCCGCGGCCAACTGCGTCCGTGTGTAAAAGTTTGGCCGCCCAATTCGACGCAGTGGTGCGGCTGACACCGAGCTCCCTCGCAACGTCCGACTGCTTTTTCCCTTCCATCAGGAGCTGCTGCCCGATTCTTCGCAGTGGCCCCATCTCTCGGGAATTGCGCACATAACGGGTCTCCTGCACGACGCCCTCCTAGTCCAAGGCTTGGACCCGCAGTCCGTACAAGTCAATTTTGTTGAACGCGCCGGCTCTTCCTCCCTTGCCACCGTACAAGCTGTTACTGGAAAGGTAACTCATATTGTAAAAATCGTGGACCTCGATCGTGTAGCTGCCTGCCTTCAGCAGGAAATCGGCCGGTGTCGAATAGATCGGCATGCTTTCCGGGGGAATGTGCGGCATCTGGATTACGCGGCGGCCAACTGTCCGCCCCGCCGCATCAGTGACGACCAGAACCTTGACGCCATTGGTAATCCCAGTGTTAATCGCATGAGCAGTGTTGATGTAGCGGAGCTGGAAGCTGTAGCGGCCAGTCGTCAATTCCACGCCTCGGATCAACAAACGGTCATCCGGCGCCCCCCACCCTGTCAGCCGGGGAGCATCTTGCCGGTCGACGGGGACGCTCGCCTGTACGCGCTCGTCCGTCACCGGGATCTCCAGGCCAGGCTCGGCGCAAAGCACGGCGCTATGGTGCGATGCGTTACCGGACGCGGTCGCCACTACCTCGAGCGAATAACAGTTCGCGCGGCTGGCCGGGGTGGGGTCGATCCAGGTGCCAAGTGACAGCTTGTCCGCAGCCAATTTTCCGTTCCGATAGACCCGGTAGTAGACGCCCCCCTTGTTGCGCAGATCGGCGAGCCTGACGGCAACATGGCCTTCGGCGACGCGCTCGACGCTTGTGATGCCGGCTTCGAACGGGGCAAACAGTGGACCACTCGTCGCTAGCGGATCGCCATCGACGCGGCGCATGCCTTGCCGCCCAGGCTGCAGCGCCCCGAGGCGCACCTCGATCTCATTTTGCGTCCCCAGCTCGTCCCATCGAATCGATGACGCGGCCGATTTTCCGTTCAGCGTGATTGCTTCGACTGCGTAGTAACCATCGCTGCCGCCAGAGGGAGGCAACTCGATGCGGATACGAAGCGCCTTTCCGCGGATACGCAAGCGCTCCAGCGCGATGCCGCTGCTGGAACCGAACAGGTCGCGCCGCAGCCGTGCTGTCACAAAGGGCCGCACGCGCAGGCCGTCGTTATCGAGGTTCAGGCCGAAGACGTTGCGGATCACCATGCCCAGATACGCGCCGACCGACCAGAGCTGGCGCCGCGAGTTGATCACCGGCCCGTCAAGCGACGGATCGGCAGGATGATGGAGCAACGGTGCGCCCGACAACCATTCCATGTTTTCCATATTGGACAAGTGCAGGGAGGCGCCGCGCACCAGGGAAGCATAGGCAGCGTCCGCAACGCTGACATTGCTTCCCGCGACCGCGGCCTGCAAGCCGTACGCGGTCACGAACGGCCAGATGGAACGGTTGTGGTAGATCGGCACGCCCTGCTGCTGCGGATAGATCACGGGAGCGCCCGCGGGGCCATGCGGATACGCCGCCAGGATGCGGTCGCGCCTGGCCGGGTCGGCAACGCCGGTCACGATCGCCAGCGACTCTCCCAACCAATCGAACTTGTGCAATGGCGCGCCGTCGAAGTGCGCCGCAGTGAGCGATGCGTACATCCCCGCGTCCTCCAGCCAGAAGCGCGCATTGATGGAGTCCTTCAGCCGGTTCGCCCAGTCCGCGTATCGCTGCGCGCGCTCCAGGTCACCCAGCTCCGCTGCGAGCTGCGCTGCCAGCGTCAGCGCCTTGTAATGGGCCACATTGGTCGACAATGCTTTTGCGCTCGCCATGCGTGCCAGGTCGCTGGCGATCCCGGTGCCATAGGTCTGCTCGCGCCAGTCCAGGAACGACTGCTCGCCCGTGTACAAGCCGTCACGCGAATCGAAGGCAGCCAGGCGATCGTTGTCGATGGTGTTCGACAGCGCCTTCAGCGCGATCGGCGCGAACGCCGCGCGCGCCTCTGCGGACAAGCCCTTGAGCGTCGCCTCGGCACCGAACGCCCAGCTCACGCGGTCGGTGCTCACCGGCCAGCTGCCTCCGCTCCCCGTATCCTGCAGGATCTGCAGGCCATCGCTACTGCCGGCCACGTCGGGCGCCTTGCCCGCGCCCTCCCGGTACCCCGACAGCTTGAACTGGAGAGAATTGCGCGCCCGCTCGGGATCCAGCATCGCCAGGCCCAGATTGGCCGCGTAGGACAGATCGCGGGTCCATACGTAGTGCCACTTTTCGCCGGTTTCGAAGCAGTCGCACGGGATTGGCTGGTTGTCGTTGTAGGCGCCGTCACGGATAGCGGGAACGGAGTTCTCCTTCATCTCCCACACGGCAAGGGCGAACAGCGCATCAAAAGCCAGGCTGCCGGTGCGCACCACCGGCTGCCCTGCAAGCTCGCCGTAGACGATTGCGGACGGCGCGCCTTCCCGCGATGGCATCGTGCTGGACTGTCCATAGGTCCTCAAGCCGCCGACCTCGCCCTTCAACGTGAAGCTCGCACGCTCCTGGCGGCCATTGGGTCCGTTGAAAGCGAGCGTGGCGCTGTCCGTTGTGTTAACGCCGGTGGTCAAAAGTTGGGCTCCTTGCGGTTGGGTGGGATGCGCGCTGGCGGACCAGGCGCCGATGCAGATCATGGCGGCGACCAGGGGTTTCGAGCGGATCATGCCGCTCCCCCGTTGCGGTACATGGGGGCGTACTTCAGGCCGAAATACAGGATGAACAGGTAGCAGGCCGCAGGCACCAGGAACGAGAGCTGAAGCCCGGCGGCATCGGCGACCAGGCCTTGCACGAAAGGCAGGACCGCGCCCCCGACGATCGCCATGCACAGCAGGCCCGAACCCTGCCCGGTGGCTGGTCCCAGCTTATGCAGCGCCATGCTGAAGATCGTCGGGAACATGATCGAATTGCACAGGCCGACTGCGAGCAGCGCCCACATGGCGGCCGGGCCGTGGCCCATCACGGCAGCCAGGATGAGCAGGATCGAGCAGGCCGCATTAAAGGCCAGCGCCAGGCCCGGGCTCACCTTGCGCATCACGGCGAAACCGACGAAGCGGCCAAGCATGGCTCCGCCCCAGTAGTAGCTGACGTAGGGAGCGGCCGCGGCCGGATCCAGCCCGGCGATCCGGCCCTCGCCGATGAAGTTGATCAGGAAGCTGCCGATGCTGACTTCCGCGCCGACATAAACGAAGATCCCGACCGCACCAAGCACCAGGTGGCGGTGGCCCAGCAGTGACCCGCCCCCGGCCTCCTGCCTGCTGGCGATGCGCGGCAGCCGTGCGCACGCGAACAGCAGGCCCAGCCCGAGCAGGGCAGCCGCCAGCCAAAGGTAAGGCGCCTGCACTGCCGCAGCTTGCTGGGCGCGGTAGGCGGCCAGCCCGGCTGCATTTGTCAAGCCGGGCCGGCCGGCGGACGTAGCCGCACCGGTCAGGATCAAGGCTCCGCCGATGGCCGGCGCGACCGTCGTGCCGAGCGAGTTGAACGCCTGGGTGAGCGTCAGCCGGCTCGACGCGGTCGCCGCGCTACCGAGGATCGTCACATAGGGGTTGGCGGCCACCTGGAGCACGGTGATGCCGGTCGCCAGCACGAAGAACGCGATCAGGAACAAGGCATAGCCCGAATGCGCGGCCGGATAGAACAGCAGGCAGCCGAGCGCCGCGATGCCAAGTCCGGCGACAACGCCCGCCTGGTAACCGATACGCCGGATCAATGCCCCTGCGGGCAGGGATACGATGAAATACGCACCGAAGAAGCAGAACTGGACCAGCATCGCCTGCACGTAGCTCAGCGTATATACCGCCTTCAGGTGCGGGATCAGGACGTCGTTCAGTGCGGTCAGCATGCCCCACATGAAGAATAATACGGTCACGACCAGCAAGGGGCCGGTACTGCCTTGCGTGCCGGCCTGCGCGGGGACGGCCTGGGTGGATGGGGAAAAAAACGCCACGATAAATTCCTCGGTGATTGTTGTGATCAGGCCCGCGCTGCTGCGGGGCGCAAGCCATTTGCATCGGCGCGCGCGCTACGGGGATAGCTGCGGCCGTCCTCGCGGAACGCATGGATGCGGGCGGCCTCGCACCAGATGCTCACCTGGTCGCCCACACGGTGGCATGCCCCCTCTCGTTCGCGCACCGTGAACAGCTCGCCGCCGGCCAGCCGCACGTGCACGCAGGATGATTCGCCCAGCTGCTCGACAAACGCGACCGTGCCACCGAGCGTATTGGCCAGGCCCGCGGTTCCGCCCAGCCGCGCGTGCTCCGGGCGTATCCCCAGGGTGAGCCGGGTTCCCTTCGGCGCGCCTTCGACGTCGACCCGGGCTTGAAAGGCGGCGCCATGGGTCCGCACGGTCGCCACCTGCGCGTTGGCGGCCTCGAGTTCGGCGTCGATGAAGTTCATTTTCGGCGTGCCGATGAAGCCGGCCACGAACCGGTTGGCCGGATAGTGGTACAGGTCGAGCGGCGCCCCGCACTGGGCCACACTGCCGTCACGCTGCACCGCGTCGCCCGTGTTGAGCAGGACGATCTTGTCCGCGAGGGTCATCGCCTCGACCTGGTCGTGCGTGACATAGATCATCGTGGATGCCGGCAAGTCGGCATGCAGGCGTGCGATCTCGAGGCGCGTGTTGGCGCGCAGCTCGGCATCGAGGTTCGACAGCGGCTCGTCGAACAGGAACACGCGCGGCTCGCGCACGATCGCGCGGCCAATGGCGACCCGCTGCCGCTGCCCGCCCGACAGCTCGCGCGGAAGCCGCTCGAGGAGCGGCACGAGCTGCAGCGCCTCCGCCGCCGCGCGCACTTTGCGCTCGATCTCGGCACGGCCGGCCTTATTCACCTTCAGCCCGAACGCCAGGTTCTGGTAGACCGTCATGTGCGGGTACAGTGCGTAGCTCTGGAACACCATCGCGAGCCCGCGTTCGGACGGCGCCTTCTCGTTGACGCGCGCGCCCCCGATGCGCAGCTCGCCCCTGGAGATATCCTCCAGCCCCGCGACCATCCGCAGCAAGGTGGACTTGCCGCAGCCCGAAGGGCCGATGAATACGCAGAACTCGCCCTGCGCAATCGACAGGTTGATGTCGCGCAGGACATCAGGGCCCTTGCCGTAGTGCTTGCTTATGCCTTCGAAAACCAATTCAGCCATGTCATCCCTTTACCGCGCCCGTCGTCAGGCCGGACACGATCTTCTTTTGAAATACCATCACCATCGCCACCAGCGGCAGCGTCACCAGGACCGAAGCAGCCATCAGCTTGCCCCACGGGAGTTCGCGCGAGGTGGCGCCGCCGCCGATGAGCGAAATCGCGACCGGGACGGTGCGGCCGGCGTCCTGGTTGACGAAGGTCAGCGCAAACAGGAACTCGTTCCATGCCGCGACGAGCGCCAGCAGCCCGGCCGATACCAGCACCGGCCACAGGAGCGGCAGAAACACGCTGGACAGGATCCGCCAGGGACCGCAACCGTCCATCACGGCCGCCTCCTCCAGTTCGCGCGGAAGTTCGCGCATGAAGGTCGTGAGCACCCATACCGTGAACGGCAAGGTGAACAGCATGTAGGGCAGCGCCAGCCCCAGCGACCGGTTGTACAGGCCCAGCCAGCGCATCAGCTCGTACATCCCGGCCAGCACGGCAACCTGCGGGAACATCGACACCGACAGGATCGCCATCAGCAGCAGCCCGCGCCCGCGAAACGGCACCCGCCCCAGCGCATACGCGGCCGGCAGGCCCAGCAGCAAGGACAGCGCCACCACCGCCGCTGCGACCATCAGCGAGTTCAGGATGCTCTGGCCGAAGTATTGGCCGCTCTCGAACAGCGCGCGGTAGTTGGCGACACTGAAGCTCGCCGTCGTGGCGTCGCGCAGGTCGTACAGCGCGTTCCCGGTCAGAAGCGAGGTGAACACCGCGTAGCAGAACGGGAACAGGGCGAACCCCACCACCAACGCCACCAGGGCCCGGAACGCCGCGGCCGGCAACCAGCGGCGCCTCATGGCGCCCCCTCGGCGCGCACCCGCGCCACCTTCATGTACAGCAGCGTGCAAGCCGCGATGATCACGAACAGCACGGTCGACGCCGCCGATCCGAAGCCCACGTAGCCGTTTTCCATCATCTGGTCGCGCACGAAACCGGACATGCTGATCGTGCTCCCTGTCGACCCGGTCATGACATAGATCACGTCGAACACGCGCAGCGCATCGAGCAGGCGGAAGATCACCGCCACCATCAGCGCCTGCTTCACGAGCGGCAGCGTGACACGGAAGAACACCTTGACCGGATGGACGCCGTCCACCAACGCCGCCTCGTAGCAGTCGCTCGGCAGCATCTTCAGCGCCGCCAGGATGAGGAGCGCCATGAACGGCGTGGTCTTCCACACGTCGACCAGCACCACCGACCACATCGGGTAGTCGGTGGTGAATGCGATCCGCTCGTGGCCCAGCGCCGCGAGCGCGAAGTTGACCACGCCGAACTGCTGCTGCAACATCCAGTCCCATAGCTTGGCCGAGACGACAGTCGGCACCGCCCATGGCACCAGTACCGCGGCGGTGACCAGGCTGCGCCCGCGGAACTCGGCGTTGAGCACCAGTGCGATGGCAAACGCCAGCACGGTTTCGATGCTGACCGAGACCAGCGCGAAACGCAGCGTGTTGACCACCGCCGCCGCCCAGGCCGGATCGATCCAGCTCTCGCCCGTAAAGAACAGGCCATATTCACCGACGTAATTCTCGATCCCCACGAAGCGGCCGGCGAGCTTGTCGATCTTTGCGTCGGTCAGGCTGAGCCACAGGCTGCGCGCGAGCGGCTCGAAAGCGACCAGCGCGAGCACCGCCAGCATCGGGGCGAGGAACAGCCAGGCGCTGCGGCGGCGCTGGCGCGCCAGCCCGGTATCGGCGGTCCTCACCATGCCGCTCCCCGGCGCACGCGGCGCAGTTCCTTCTCCAGCTGGTGCACGCTCTGGGCGCCGCTCGCGCGGCCGGCCAGGGTGGCCTGGGCCGCGTTCCACAGGGCCGACGAGACGGCGTTGTACTTATCCGCCGTCACCGTCGATGGCCGTGCCGTGGCGCTGGCGAAGGCGGTGGAGAGCTGCGCCATGTACGGTGCGGCCCTGAGCAGCTGCTGGTCACTGTACAGGGCGGGATAGGTCGGCAGCGAGCCCGCCAGCAGCGCGCGCTTCTTCTGCATCTCCTTACTGGTCAGGAACATCACGAGGTCGGCCGCCTCGGCCGGGTGTTTCGAATACTTCGACACCGCCAGCTGCCAGCCGCCCAGCGTCGAGACGCTCTTGCCGCCTTCCCCCCTGGGCAATGCGGCCATGCCGACCGCGCCCTTGATCTTGCTGTCGCCTTGTTGCGCAAGGTCCCACACATACGACCAGTTGCGCATGAAGACCGCGTTCCCGCCCTGGAACACGCTGCGTGCCTCCTCTTCGGCGAAGCTGACCACATTCTTCGGCGCGATCGTGCCCGGCCATCGCGCCGCCATGTCGAGCGCCTGCGCGGCCCGGGCATTGTCGATGCTGATGCGTCCATCCGGTTCGACCACCGTCCCGCCACCGTAACTGGCGATCCATTCCAGCGCATTGCAGGACAGCCCTTCATACGCCTTGCCTTCGAAGACATAGCCGTAAAGGTCGCGCTTGCCCGCGCGCCGCTCCGCGTCCTGGATCCTCTGCGCCGTCGCGGCCAGCTCCTCCCAGGTCGCAGGCACCTTCTCGTGGTACTTCTCGAGCAGGTCCTTGCGGTAGAACAGCAGGCCGGCGTCGGTGAACCAGGGCATGGCAAGCAGCTTCCCGCCGACCGTGTTGTTGGCAATGATCGCCGCGAAGTGCTGGCGCTGGACGCCCTGCGCATACGGCGTCAGGTCCAGCAGGTGCTCCTTGATGATGCCGGGCCAGACGATATCGACCATCAGCACATCGACCTCGCCCGAATGGGCGCCGAACTGCTGCCGGTACAGCGCCAGCTGGTCCGTCGTCGAATTTGGCGTCAGGAAGATGCGCACCTTGTTGCCGGTTTTGGCCGACCATTCGTCCATCAGCTTGCGGCACACCTCGATGTCGGTGCCGACCGAGCCGCACGCGATCGTAATTTCAGTTCCGCTGGCGGCGCCGGCAGCCCACATCAACGCCAGCGCCGCAAGGCCGCGCCGTACCTGCCTGTAGCTAAACATCGCTTCTCTCCTCAAGGACTGCTTACACGGTCTTCCTGAAATAGATCAGGTTCCAGTATTCCAGGCCTGGCACCGTGACCTCGACATACGCGCCGCGCGCATCGGCCCCGTGTGCCAGCGGCAGGCTGCGGCTGCGCCCGCCCTCGGCGTCAGGGCTGGCGACCCATGCCCGCTCCAGCTGTGCGCCCGAGTAATACCTGAGCGTGAAGCTGCCGAGGGCGGCCGGCTTTTGCTGCGTCGCGTTGGTATCGCGCCAGCTCACGTCCACCAGGCCCTTCAGGTTGACCAGGTTGATGGTTTCGTAGCGCGCGTCGGCTTTCGCGAAGGCCCACACGGTGTCCTTCTGGCCGTCCGCGCTGACCGCCTGTCCCGCGATGCTGACGGTTCCGGCCGCAGCGGCCTGCCCGTCGCGCAGCAGGTTCTCGTAGGCCACCGCAAAGTCGTAGTAGCGCTGCAGCGCCGCTTTCAGCGCCGGGCTCATCGCCAGCGCACGGTTAGGGAAATAGTCGCTGCACAGCATGCGTCCGTCATCGCCCAATTCCAGGCGCGACCCGCCGGCCGCCAGCACGGTCGCCTCCGTCAGCAGGACGCCGTGATCGTTAAACTGGCCGGGCGACTGCTCCGATTTGGTCTTCGCATAGTCGTAGTCCAGGTAGGCCGGCACGATCAGGGACTTGCCGCCCGATTCCTGGCGGGCCTGGTCGACCACGTTCTTGAGCGACAGGTAGTCAGGGAAGCCTTCCCATGGCCAAACCTCGACATACACCGCGTCGACCTTGCTGGTATTGACCTGGAGGTGCCCCTTGTTGCCAACCGCGTTCATCATGAGCAGCTTGCTGCCGAGGCGCGCCTTGGCCGCGTTCAGGAACGGCTTGAAGGTGTCCTTGATGTCCACGGGATCTCCGTGGGCGTCGTACTTGATGCCGTTGTCGCCAACGGTGTCGGCGTGCCAGCCGTCGAACGAAAAAGCCTGGAACACCTCAAGTTCGCGGCCGATCAGGTAGTCCTGCCAGGCGGCATTTGCCGGGTTGAAGAAGTACAGCCCCGGAGTCGCCCAGCTCGACGGAAGGCTGTACTGCCACTGCTTGCCGCCCGGCGCGTCGTACAGTCCCCAGGCCGGGCTGACGCCGTCCTGCTGGTAGTTGATTGCCGCGCCGTAGATCAGGTTGTAGGCCATCGCCGCCATGCCAGCCTGATGCGCGGCGTCGATCAGCTTGCGTACCGTGTCCCGGCTGACCGTGCGGTTGGCAATGTCGTGCCAGTTCGCTTCGACCGCTGTCGGGCTGCCCTTCAGCGGCAGATGGTGTTTCCATTGCCAGTCATAAAACTGCAATGCATTGATGTGGTAGGCCTTGAGCTGCTCGACCACGGCCTGTGCGTCGGCGCCCGCTGCATACTGGCTCACATAGCCGTAGCGCGGAAACTTCAGCCAGTTCGACGAGATGTCGATCGCACCGGTCCCGCTGGCCAGTGGCTTGCCGGCCGAGTCGGTCGCGGCAAGCTCGAAGCTGTAGCCCTGGAAGTCGGTGGCCGGCGCGGTCCACGCGAACTGCACCCGTCCGGCGGCCCCGGCGTCCAGCCTGAGCTCGGCGGAAACGGGGGGGCCGACGTCCTGCTCGAGGTGGCGTACCGTCAGGGTGAGCCTGGCCCCCGCGATCGCAGCGTCCGACTGGTTGCTCAGGTCGGCCTTGATGAGCACCGTCGAACCGGGCGCATAGGCCGCCTTGTCCGTCGTGGCCGAGACCAGCAGCGCCGGGGCGGGGGGCCGGACCGCCGCCGGCTGGGAGCCGGCGGCGGAACAGGCGGCAAGGCCGGTGCTGGCCAGCAGGCCCGCGGCCAGGTGTGCGGCAGCCGTGCTGGCACGGTGGAACGCTTTCATCATGTTGTCTCCGTCATTGTTTACCCCTTGGCTTGCGGGCTTTTCTTGTTCAGGCGGCACGGCACATGGCCGCGACGTACTCCTCGTGCGTGGGCATCAGGTCCACGCAACGCGCGATCACCGCGCGCACCTGCTGCAGGTGCGCCCGCACCGCATCGATGGCATGGGCGTCGGCCAGGGGATGGTAGCCGCGCGCGCGCAGCCCCTGCCCATGCATTACCTGGAACCAGCTTGCTTCCGAAAACATTTCACTGTTCTCGCGGAAGATGCGTCCTTGTCCTTTGAACAGCTCGATCTTGCGCAGCAAGGTCTCGGGGACATCCATGGTCCGGCAGAAGTTCCAGAATGGGGAATCGGTGCGCGCCGTCTGGTGGTAATGCAGGATCAGGAAATCGCGGATTCGCTCATACTCGAAATCGGTCTGCCGGTTGAATTCATCGGTATCGGCCTGGCGGAAATCGCGCGTCGGGAACAAGGCTGCCAGGCGCGCGATCGCCGACTGGACCAGGTGAATGCTGGTCGATTCGAGCGGCTCCATGAAGCCGGCCGCAAGCCCCATGGCAACGCAATTGCGGTTCCAGACCTTGCGCCGCTTGCCGGTAACGAAGCGGAGCAATCGAGGTTCGGCCAATGCTTCCCCATCCAGGCCCGCCAGCAGTTCGGCGGCAGCCTCGTCGTCGCTGAGATATTTGCTGCTGTAGACGTGGCCATGGCCGATGCGGTGCTGGAGCGGAATGCGCCAGCGCCAGCCGGCACGGCCGGCCGTGCACCGCGTATAAGGCAGCAGCGGCCCCGCCGGAGCACCAGGCACCGCCAGCGCACGGTCGCATGGCAGCCAGTGACTCCAGTCGTCGAACCCGGTGTGCAGCGCACCCTCGATCAGCAGGCCGCGAAATCCGGAGCAGTCAATGAACAGGTCCGCCTCCACCACCTCGCCGCTGGCCAGCACCACCGACTCGATGAAACCATCGGCTGCGCGCAGGCGCGCATGCTGCACCCGGCCTTCGGTGCGCAGCACGCCACGCGCCTCGCAGAAGCGGCGCAGGTAGCGGGCATACAATCCGGCGTCGAAATGAAAGGCGTGCGCGAGGTCAGCCATCGGCGAACCGGGCATGTCGCGGCGCGCGCGCATGAATTTGTTGCGCCTGGGAGCGGCCGAGGTGATCGCGTAATCGGCCAGGTCGCCCGCCTCTCCGAGCTGGTGCAGCTTCAGCCAGTAATGGTGGAACGCGGCCGCCCCGAGGTCCTGGCCGATGGTGCCGAAGCCGTGGAAGTAGGCTTGGCCGAGTCCGCCCCAGTCGACGAACTCGATCCCAAGCTTGAAGCTGCCTTGCGTGTGGCGCAGGAAGTCGTCCTCGTCGATGCCCAGCGCCTCGTTGAACAGCCGGATCGAAGGGATGCTCGCCTCGCCCACTCCGACCGTGCCAATCTCCTCCGACTCGACCAGCCGGATCCGGCACTCCTGCGGCAGGACGCGCGACAGCCCGGCGGCCGCCATCCAGCCGGCAGTCCCCCCGCCGACGATGAGTATTTCCCTGATTGCCTGTCCTGTCATGTTCGCTCCATGCATGCCCGGCCGGCGTCGCCACCGGCCGGGCGCTTGCCTACCCGAGGCGCCCGGTGGTCACAGCTTGTAATTCACCCCGAACAGCACCGTCTTGCCATACTTGGTGGATGAGGTGATGTTGTCCGGCCGGTCCTGGTACTCCTGGTATTTCGCGTTGGTCAGGTTGTTCACCTGGAGCAGCAGCGACGTGCCCTTCAGCCAGCCGGCCTCGAAGTCATAGCCGATCTGCAGATCGACCACTTTCTCCGCCTTGATGTACTGGAAGCGGCGATTCGACGCGTAGCCGATGATCTCGCCCAGGAAGTTCGAGCGCTGGCGCTGCGCCACCCGGGCCGAGAAACCATGCTTCTCGTAGTAGAGCGTCAGGTTGCTGGTCTGGCGCGACAGGCCGGGAAGCGGGCTGTTGTCGTTGTTCCCGAACGGCTTGATGGCACTGTCGGTATGCGCATAGCTGGCCTGGACACCGAAACCATCCAGGGGCTGGAGCAGCAAGCTGAACGGCAGCGATGCCGACAACTCGACGCCATGGATGTTGCCGCCGGTGCCGTTCTGCGGCTGGGTGAACTCGCCAATATTGGATTTCGGCGTGAATGGCGACAGGTTCTGGTGCCCCGTGAAGTCATACATGCCATTGGTGTAGGTGTAGATGTAGGAGTCGAGTTTCTTGTAGAACGCGGCCGCCGCAACGTACGCCTTTTTATCGAAGTATTTTTCGTACGACAGGTCGATCGCCTTGGCGCGGAAAGGCTCGAGACGAGGATTGCCGCCGCTGCCCTTCCAGAGCGGGCCATGCAGGTCGAGCCCATCCACGTAGTAGGTGCCGCTGTTGCTCATCTGGTCCATGCGCGGACGTGCCATCACCTTGGCCAGGCCGAGGCGGACGGTTTGCTCGTGCGCGAACGAGGCGGCGAGGTTCAGGCTCGGCAGCACGTCGGTGTACCTTGCGCCGTCGGTCAGCCGCGAGACCGGACGGTTGCTGTCCCCGCTACCGCTGCCGGTGTCGATCGCATTCCCGGTCGAGCTCTGGTCGATATGGACCACCTGCACGCCCACATTGCCGCGCACGGGAATGGATGCCACCTCGGTGTCGATGTCGAGCTTCGTATAGCCGGTGAAATTCTTCTCGGTGACTTCCCACGCCTTCAGGTAGATGTCGAAATAGTTGTTCGTGACAAAATTGTAGCGGCCGGCCAGTCCCAGCTCGTTATAGCTGATCATCGGGATCCCGGAGTCGCCTGCCAGCGCCGAGCCGGCGCCAGTGATGGCGCCATTGTCGCCAGCCTTGAGCTGCAACTGGTATTCCGGCACGCTGCGGCTCTTGTAGCGGTTCGAGTAGTTGACGCCCGCGGTCAGGCGGCTGACAGGCCAGTTGTCCGGCAAGCTGCGTTCGGCCGACAGGCGCACGGACTTGAGCCTGTCCTCCACTTGCAGATTCTTCAGGTAGCCCGCCATGCCCCATCCGCCGGCGTCCATCAGCGTGATGATCTTCGGGTCCGTGTAGTTCAGGCTGGGCTTCCACTGCAGGCCCGCCAGCCCGGCCGCGCCGTTACTGAACGCGATCGAATCGCCCATGTTCTTCGGGGCGCCGGCCCAGGTCTCGTACGGCGATTCGTGGCGCTTGGCCTCGGAATAGCTCAAGTCGCCCTCAACGGTCCAGTTGGCATCCAGGCGCAGCCGGTTGTTCCAGCCCGCGGCCTTCAGTTTGGCCTGGCTCTGGTCGATGTCATTCGCGATCACGGCGTGCGTGCCGTTCCACACGCCGCTATCGACCTTGCCGTCCTTGATCACCGGATCGGTCAAGGTGCAGCCGGACGCGCAGCCCCCGCTCCAGCTCGCGTTGGCCACCGTCTCGTAGCCCTTGCGCGTGGTCGGCGAATCGAACTTCGAATAGTACAGGTCGACCATGCTCGCGAAATCCTTGTTCGGCTTCCACTGCAATACCCCCATCAGGCCGTCGCGCTTTTCATCCTTGTGGTTGGTGAAGTCCTTGAAGTGGGTTGGCGCGCTGACCGTCTGGCCGCCCACCACGACGTCCGAATAATCGCCGTTGCGGATGGTGGCATTGCCCTGGCTCTGGAAGCGCGCGAATCCGAGGGCGACGCCGAACGTCCTGTCGGCAAACTGATCGATGTAGAACGCGGACAGGCGCTTGCCCCTGCCGCTGCCGGCTTCGCTGCCGACCCCTTCCTTCTGGCCGCGCACATTGAGCGCCACTTGACGCCCTGAAAACGCGAGCGGGCGCACGGTCTGCAGGTCGATCGTGCCGGCCAGGCCCTGGCCGATCAGGGTGGCGTCCGGCGTCTTGTAGATCACCACGCCAGACAGCAGTTCGGACGGATACTGGTCAAACTGCGCACTCCGGTTATCGCCGGTGCTGACCTGCTCGCGGCCGTTCATCAGGGTCGAGGCAAAGTCGCCAGACATGCCGCGCACGCTAATCTCCTGCGCCCGCCCGTTGACACGTTGCGCTGTCAAGCCAGGCAAGCGCGCGATCGATTCGGCGATCGAGGAGTCGGGCAACTTGCCGATGTCCTCAGCCGAAATGGCCTCGACGATCGACGTCGCATCCTTTTTGACCGAGATGGCGTCTTCGATGCCCTTGCGGATCCCGACCACTTGAACCTGGGTGATCCCGCTTTCGGCCGGGGTCGCCGCAACCTGGCCAGCCGCCGCTGCGGTCTGGGCCTGGGCCGCTGGAGCGGCGGAAAACGCGGCAATAATGGAACATGCGGCTGCGATTGGCTTTAAGCGGAATTCGGCAATACCTGTGCTGATCATGCTGTCTCCTGTGCTGTTGCGATGTTATGTCGATGTTTTGATGGGTTGATGCGTCGTGCCAACTTGCCGCCCGGGCTGCCGTCACGCGGACATCACCCGCCTTCCCTTGGCTACTTACCCTTACCACATTCGCAAGCATATTTTACGCAATCGATTTCGTAAATATTTTTTAAACGCTGTTGTAGCCATACTACGCACTTGTTAAGCGTCAACGCAAAGAATTTATCCTTGTTACGCATAAAAATTCGCGCATCGAGAAAGATTGCTACAATTGCCCCCTGCGGGACTGATGGGATGAAGAAGAGTAATTTCCGCAAACGTTTGCGGCAAGCCAATGTGATGAACAAAGACGTCCACGACCTTTTCGCTCGGCGAGTAGGGCGTCCACCATTTTTCGACTAGAATCCACACGATTAATCAATGATGGCCGCTCAACACTGGCCAAGCACAGGAGTCCCATGGCGCGCCCGCGAAAGACAGCCACTGAAGCAGCCCCCCTCCGTCCGGAGCGCTCTGCGCGCCCGCAGATGTCCGACATCGCACGCCTTGCAGGGGTTTCGGTGTCGGCGGTGTCGCGCGCATTGAGAGGCAGCCCGGAAATCGGGGACGAGACACGCAAGCGCATCGTCGAGCTGGCGCACTCGCTCAATTACACGGTGAACGTCGGCGCCCAGAACCTGCGGCTGCGACAGAACACGACCGTTGCGGTCATCGTGCCCTCGCTCTCCAATCTGCGCCAACGTCTTACGGAACCGTTCTTTATCAGCCTGATCAGCGCGATCGCGAACGCCCTCACCGATCGCGGCTTCGAAATGCTGCTCACACGGGTTGAAGCCACCCGCACCAACTTTGCGGACGCTTACTTCACCGGCCGTGCAGCCGGCCTGATCTTCACCGGCCAATGGCTGGGCCATGACCAGTTGAACGAACTTGCCTTGTCCAAGGTGCCGTTCGTCGTCTGGGGTGAACAACGCGAGCAGCAGGTGTACTGCACGGTGGGCACCGACAACCTGCAAGGCGGCCGGATCGCGACCGAACACCTGCTTGAGCAGGGCGCGCGCAATGTCGCGATCATCGGCGACTTCAACACACTGGAACTGAAGAATCGCTACGAGGGATATTTGCTCGCGCACCGTGAGCGCGGCCTGGAACCGGCGGCGGATCTGCTGATGCAGACCAGCTTCGACACCGAGGCGATTGAACGCAGCACCGAGGCTCTGCTCGCCAGAAACAAACCGGTCGACGGGATATTCGCCTGCAGCGACTTGACGGCGATGACAGTGATCAACACACTGATCCACCACGGAAAGCGCGTGCCGGAGGATATCGCGGTAAGCGGCTACGATGACATCGAACTGGCGAGCTACTTCCGGCCTTCGCTGACAACGGTCCGGCAGCCGATGGAGGCCGCCGCCGACGCCATCGTGGAGGCGCTGATCGAGCAGATGAAGGGGGAACGGCCCGCGTCGCGGCGACTTGTCACCGAGCTGGTGAAACGAGAATCGACCGCTCCCGCGCAAATGAAGCCGCGATCCTAGCGGCCCGCTTTTCCTGCCTGGCCTGTCACACGACGGCTACCCTTGCCGGCTGCCTTCGCTTGATTTCATCGGCACACATTGGAACGTCAGCTATTTTCCAATACAGAACCGACTGAAGATCACCCCCAGCAAATCATCCGGCGTGAACTGGCCGGTGATGCTGGACAGGTGATCTTGCGCCAAGCGTAGCTCCTCCGCGAACAGGTCCAGCGACTGATCGTTCTGCGCCGCATGCGCTGCCGCGAAGTCGAGGTGCTTGCGCGCCTCGCGCAGCGCGATCAGGTGGCGTTCGCGCGCCAGGTACAGCGACTCGCCGGTCTGCTGCCAGCCGGCGATGCGCAGCAGCTCCGCCCGCAGCAGGTCGATGCCCTCCTTCTCCGCCGCCGACAGATAGACGTGGGTCGCGTCCGCCGTTGGCTCGACCGTGGCCTTGTGGCCGGACAGGTCGATCTTGTTCCAGATGCGCACCACCGGCACGCTGTCCGGAAACGCGGCCATGATGTCCTCGTCGGCCGCGGTCGGCCCCTTGCTGGCATCGAGCAGGTGCAGGATCACGTCCGCCTTGCCGACTTCGCCCCAGGTGCGCTCGATGCCGATGCGCTCGACCACGTCGATGTCTTCATGGATGGCGCGGATGCCGGCCGTGTCGACGATGTTCAGCGGAATACCTTCGATCTGGATGGTTTCGGTCACCTTGTCGCGCGTGGTGCCCGCGATCGGCGTGACGATCGCGACGTCCGAACCGGCCAGCGCGTTGAGCAGCGAGGACTTGCCCACGTTCGGCTGGCCCACCAGCACCACGTTCAGGCCTTCGCGCAGCAGCGCGCCCTGCGCGGCCTGCTTGAACACGTGGTCCAGCGATTCGACGATGGTCGCCAGCTGGCCGCGCGCATTCGACTTTTCGAGGAAGTCGATCTCCTCCTCCGGAAAGTCGAGCGTGGCCTCGACCAGCATGCGCAGGTTGATGGTCTGGTCGACCAGCTTGTGCACCACCTGCGAGAACGCGCCCGACAGCGATTGCGACGCCGACTTGGCGGCCGCTTCGGTGGACGCGTCGATCAGGTCGGCGACCGCTTCCGCCTGCGCCAGGTCGAGCTTGTCGTTAAGGAAGGCGCGGCGCGTGAATTCGCCCGGCTCCGCCAATCGCAAGCCCAATTCCGCGCCTGCTTCAAGCACACGCGCCAACAGCATCTGCAACACGATCGGTCCGCCGTGGCCTTGCAGCTCCAACACATCCTCGCCCGTGTACGAATGGGGTGCCTTGAAATACAACGCAATGCCCTGGTCGATGACCTCGCCGCTGGCGGACTTGAACGGGATGTAAGTCGCGTGGCGCGGCGCCAGCGTGGTGCCGGGAAACAGAGCGTCGATCAGCGGCGCCAGCGATTTGCCGGAAGCGCGCACGACGCCGATGCCGCCGCGTCCTGGGGCGGTGGCAATGGCTGCAATGGGGGAAGTGTCGAGTTTCATGAAGGGATTGTAATTTATCCACCCGCATCACGTGGCGCAGCAGAGGTGAATGTAAACACCGCAAGCTACACAACAGTAACAAAGCCGCTACAAACCCTGAGAATAGTTAACGTTTTTTAACACTGGCATTGCTGACAATCCACGGGTCAAGTTTCCAGTGTCCAATGCCATGTTCATGCTTCGATTGCCCGCGGTGCAGCGCACCGCGCGCGCCCTCACCTATCTCACCGCCTTCGTCCTGATCTGCGTCTGCCTGTGGCTCAACAAGTTCTTCGGCCGGCCCGACCTCGACCAGATCGCCTATCACGTCGGGCTTGGCGTCGAAGGATTGGGGACCTCGGATCCGGCACTGGTGGGGCATTTCGTGCGCTGGTGCGTGGTCGCACCGCTGGTCTTCCTCACCGCGACGCTGGCGGTGGAATGGCGCGGCAGCTTGCGCGCGCGCCTGCCCGTGCGCCTGCGCGCCGTGGGCGCGAAGATGCCACTCCTGCTGATGGCGGCCGCGCTGGTGTATTGGGTGGTCGATACCAATGCGCTGCGCTACGTCGCCAAGAATTTCGGCGTCGATTATTTCGGCGCGAATTACCTGCCGCCGCAGCTGGTCAGCCTGAAAGGCGGTCACACCAAAAACCTGGTGATCATTTACGTCGAAAGCCTGGAGGCGGCGTACGCCAAACCGGAATTGTTCGGCGAGGACCGCATCGCGCCGCTGACGCAATTGCAGGGCGAGAGCTTCACCCAATACCGCCAGGCGCCCGGTACGGGATTCACAATCGCGGCGATCGTGTCGACCCAATGCGGCGTGCCGCTGGAGCGTGTCGGCCTGTTCGACCTGAATACCCAGGGCCAGGTGATCGACAACTTCATGCCGCACGCAACCTGCCTGAGCGACATCCTGCAGCAGCATGGCTATCGCAATGTGTTCATGGGCGGCGGTTCGCTCAAATTCGCGGGCAAGGGGAATTTCCTGAAGAGCCATCATTACGATGAGGCGTATGGCCGGGAGGACTGGATCGCGCAGGGTGCGAATCCGGACAAGATGAATGGCTGGGGGCTGTACGACGATGAATTGTTCGACCACGCGAAGGAAAAGCTGCGCCAGCTGCATGAATCGAACAAGCCATTCAATCTGACGCTACTGACGGTTGATACGCATGAACCGGCGGGATTCAAGCCGCGCCGCTGCAAGATCCAGGATCCGAATCAGTTCGAAGGCGTTGTGGAATGCAGCGCGCAGGAGATCGCCGGTTTCGTCGACTTCATCAAGGACAGCGGATATCTGAAGGACACCAATGTGGTGATCCTGGGCGATCACCTGGCGCGCAAGAATCCGGTGGCGGACCGGCTCGAGACGCTGCCGGAGCGGTATATCTTCAACAAGTTCATTTCGGATGAGCCGATGAAGAAGAACCGGGAGGAGATCGTGCATTTCGACTTGCTGCCGACCATGCTGGAGTTTATCGGGTTTGAAGCGCATGGGAATCAGCTTGGGCTGGGATTCAGCGGCTTCGGCAAGGTGGGGGCGAAGGACAAGAAGCCGAATCCGGAAAGGTTCGATCAGATGAGCCAGAATCTGTTGAACCGGTCGGAGACGTATTTGCACCTCTGGCAGTCCTGAATCTCCTCCATCAAACAACGTCGTCCCCGCGGAGGCGGGGACCCATGCTGAGTTCGCGGGCCACCTGCGGATGATTCGACGACTCAACGTGTCTATGGGTTCCGGCCTTCGCCGGAACGACGGTTTTACGGTTGTGG
>NZ_JANUGU010000016.1 GCF_024753145.1 Massilia terrae
CGCCTCGTGCGCGGTTTTTTTTCGCACTGCCAGCGTAAGAGATACCGTCGTCCCCGCGCAGGCGGGGACCCATAAACCGCTTGCGCGTCGAAACTTGAAACGCAGCCGACCAGCCAGCTCAGCATGGATCCCCGCCTGCGCGGGGACGACGTTTCGACGATTGCGGTAACAGCTGCACTGCATCCAGACATATGCATGAACTTTCCCCCCTCCGCCTCAGTGCCCTGTGGCAAACTCCCCCCTTTGCAACTATTTCCGCAGCGAAAATGAAATTGCATCAGACCGTTCTCGCCCTGGCCGCCGCCTTCGCTGCCGCCCACGCCTCTGCCGCCGACCCCTACTTCCGCTTCCCCGCCATCCGCGGCGACACCGTGGTGTTCACCGCCGAGGGCGACCTCTGGCGCACCTCGGTCGCCGGCGGCAAGGCCCAACGCCTGACCACCCACCCGGCCGCCGAAACCAACGCCGCGCTCTCCTTCGACGGCAAGCTGGTCGCCTTCACCGCCGCGTATGAGGGCGCGCAGGAAGCCTACGTGATGCCGCTCGACGGCGGCCTGCCCAAGCGCCTGACCTTCGAGAACGGCAATGTGCTGGTGCTGGGCTGGACCCCGCAGGGCGAAGTCCTGGTCAGCACCGAAAATACCACCGGACCCGCGCGCCACCGCGTGATCGCCGCGATCGACCCGCAAAACATGGCGCGCCGCGTGCTGCCGCTGGCCGACGCCAACGACGCCGTGCTCGACGACGCCGGCCGCACCGTCTACTTCACGCGCATGGGCCTCGCCATGACCGGCGACCACGTGAAGAACTACCGCGGCGGCGCCCACGCCCAGCTGTGGCGTTTCGAGCTGAGCGCCAAGCGCGAAGCCGAACTGCTGTTCGCGAACGACGCCGGCAACAACAGCCGCCCGATGTGGTGGAAGGGCCGCCTCTACTTCATCAGCGACGCCTCCGGCAGCGACAACCTGTGGTCGTCCAACCCGGACGGCGGCGACCGCAAACAGCTCACCCAGCACAAGGACTGGGACGTGCGCAGCGCGGCGCTCGGCGACGGACGCATCGTCTACCAGCTCGGCGCAGACCTGCACGTGCTCGACATCGCCGCCGGCGGCGACCGCCTGCTCAAGGCCAGCCTGGTGTCCGACTTCGACCAGCAGCGCACGCGCCTGATCCGCTCGCCGCTGGACGCGCTCACCGACATCGAGATCGCCAACAAGACGGAGCGCATCGTGCTCACCGCGCGCGGCCACGTCACGGTCGCCGGCCTGCACAGCCAGCGCCGCGTCGAGATCGCGGTGCCGGAAGGCGCCCGCGCCCGCGGCGCCGTGTTCAGCCACGACGACAAAACCATCTACGCCATCGTCGACAGCAGCGGCGAGAACGAGATCTGGCGCTACGCCGCCGACGGTTCCGGCCACGGCGAGCAGCTCACCCGCGACGGCGCCGGCAACCACCGCTGGGCGCTGTACCCGTCCCCGGACGGCAAATGGATCGCCCACACCGACAAGCACGGCCGCACCTGGCTGCTCGAACTCGCGAGCGGCAAGAACGTCGTGATCGACGATGCCGGCAAGGTCGGCCTCGAACGCTCCGACCAGGTAGTGTGGTCGCCGGACAGCCGCAACGTCGCCTTCGTCCGCGCCGGCAGCGCCGAGCAGCGCAACCAGATCGGCATGTACAACCTCGACACCCGCGACCTGGCCTTCGTCACCACCGACCGCTACACCGCCAGCTCGCCGGCCTTCTCGCCGGACGGGAAGTGGCTGTACTTCCTGTCGGCGCGCCACTTCAACGTCGGTAACGGTTCGGTCTGGGCCGACCGCGATATGGGCCCGGTATTCGACAAGCGCGTCGGCGTGTTCGCGCTGGCGCTGCAGTCCGGCTCGCGCTTCCCGTTCAAGCCGGACGACGAACTGTCCAAGCCGGAAGAGAAGCCGGCCGCCGACAGCAAATCGTCCGACACCGTCGCGGTCGCCGAGAAGGTAGTGGCGGCCGCGATGGCCGACGCCAAGGCCGCGCCCAAGGCGGAAGAGAAGAAGCCGAAGCTGCCGCCGGTGGAGTACGCGGGCCTGCGCGAGCGCCTGTACGAAGTGCCGCTCGCACCGGGCAACTACAGCGCGGTGGCGGTCGACGACAAGCGCCTCTACCTGCTCGAAAGCGACGGCCGCCGCCAGGGCACGTTGAAGACGCTGGCGATCAGCCGCACCGCGCCGCAGCCGGAAGTGTTCGTCGCGAACGTGCGCGACTTCGGTCTCACCGACGACCGCAAGCACGTGTTCTACCGCACCGCCTCCACCACCGGCCCGGGCGAGATGCTGTTCGTCGACGCCGGCGCCAAGGCGCCGACGGATTTGACCAAGGCCCGCGTCAAGGTCGACGACTGGACCATCGTGTCCAATCCGCGCCTGGAGTGGAAGCAGATGTTCAACGACGCCCTGGCGCATGCACCGCGACTACCTGTACGACAACAAGATGCGCGGCATCGACTGGAACGCGGTCAAGGCGCGCTACGCGCCGCTGGTCGATCGCGTCACGGACCGCGCGGAGCTGGACGACGTGCTGGGCATGATGATCGGCGAAGTCGGCGCGCTGCACTCGCAGGTGCGCCCGGGCGATATCCGCCGTCCGCCGTTCGAAGGCGCGCCCGCGGGACTGGGCGCCGTGCTGACCCGCGTCGCCGACGGCTACCGCGTCGACCGCATCTACCGCAGCGAGCCGGAACTGCCGGAAGAGCGCGGCCCGCTGGCGGCGCCGGACGTGAACGTGAAGGAGGGCGACATCATCGCCTCCGTCAACGGCCACGCGCTGACCGAGGTGCGCGACATCGCCGACGAGCTGCTCAACCAGGCCGGCCGCCAGACCCTGCTGACAGTGAAGCACCCGGGCGGCACGCCGCGCAAGGTGATCGTCACGCCGGTGCCGATGGTGCGCCAGTCCTCGCTGCGCTACGCCGACTGGGAGCAGAGCCGCGCAGCCGCGGTGGACGAAGCCTCGGGCGGCAAGATCGGCTACCTGCACCTGCGCGCGATGGGGCCGACCGATATCGACTCCTTCGCGCGCAACTTCTACGCCAACATCAACAAGGACGGCCTGATCATCGACGTCCGCCGCAACAACGGCGGCAACATCGACAGCTGGATCGTCGAGAAGCTGCTGCGCAAGGCCTGGATGTTCTGGACCGCGAACGGCAGTCCGCCGCGGCCGAACATGCAGAACACCTTCCGCGGGCACCTGGTGGTGCTGATCGACCAGATGACCTACTCGGACGGCGAGACCTTCTCGGCCGGGATCAAGGCGCTGAAGCTGGCGCCGCTGGTGGGCAAGCGCACGGCCGGCGCTGGCGTGTGGCTTAGCGACGGCAACGGCCTGGCCGACAACGGCATGGCGCGCGTCGCGCAGAACGCGCAGTTCGCGACGGAGGACGGCAAGTGGCTGGTCGAGGGCGTCGGCGTCACACCGGACGTCGAGGTGGACAACCTGCCCAACGAGACCTTCAATGGGCGCGACCGCCAGCTTGAAACGGCGATTCAGATGCTGCAGAAGAAGTTGAAGGAGGAGCCGGTGGCGCACTACAAGGCGTCGGATATTCCGGCCATCAAGCGCTGATCTTCAGTTCAGCGTTGCAGGTCGCGCACGCAAAATGGGGTTCCCGCTTTCGGGAACCCCATTTTCGTTGATCAGCGATTACTGTGGCTTTTGGCCACCTCCCTTCGATTCACCCCGCATATCAAAACCCACCCTGTAATATCCCTGTCATATTAGTTGCCGATAATCAAGCGCATCCCGACTACGGAAAGTCACGATGCGCCTCCCCAAGCTCCAAGCCGGCACCGCTATCCTCGGCTCCTTCGCAATCCTCCTGTTCGTTATCGCCGTGATCTCGGGCGTTTCGATCTGGCGCATGCACAGCGCCAACGTGATCGCCTCGAACCTGGTCGACGACAAGCTCGCCAAGCAGCAGCTGACCTCCGACCTGCTGAACGCCGCGCAGCTCAACGGCTTGCTCGCTGTGTCGATCGCGCGTAGCGACAGCCTTGAACTGGGCGACTACTACCAGGCCCAGCTCAAGACCGGCGAGCAGCACGCGTCGAAGGCCGAAAGCGCGCTCGCCGCACTGTCGATGAATGACACTGAAAAGCGCCTGCTGAAGGCCGTCGCCGAACAGAAGGCGGTGCTCGCCGCGGCGCGCACCGAGATCTTCCAGGCCAAGGACATGGGCAAGACCATCGAGGTCGAGCAGCTCCTGTCCAGCAAGCTCGATCCCGCGCTGAAGCGCTTCAACGACGGCGTCGCTGCGCTGCAATCCTACGAGACCGAACAGGCGCGCGCGATGCGGGCCGAATCCGGGACCACCTTCGTCGCCAGCCAACTGCTGGTGGGCGTGCTCGGCGCCGCCGCGCTGGTGGCCGGCAGCCTGCTCGCCTGGTTCCTGACACGCCACATCGTGCTTCCGCTGGTGGCCGGCGTCGAGCTGGCCGAGCGTGTCGCCGGCGGCGATCTGCGCGCCTCGATCCGCCACAGCCGCGACGACGAAATCGGCCGCCTGTTCGACGCCCTGAACCGCATGACCGCCAGCATGGCCGCTACCGTGGCGCGTGTGCTGGACGGCGCGCGTGCGATCGACAGCGCCTCGGAGCAGATCGCTGAAGGCAACCATGACCTGTCCGGCCGCACCGAACACCAGGCCAGCGCGATCGAACAGACCGCCGCGTCGATGGAAGAACTGACCGCCACCGTGCACCAGAACAGCGAGAGCGCGAACGAAGCGAGCCGACTGGCCGCGTCGGCATCGTCGGTGGCGCAGGCAGGCGGCGAAGCGATGACCCAGATGGTCAGCAAGATGGGATCGATCCGCACCTCGGCGTCGCGCATCGTCGACATCATCGCGGTCATCGACGGCATCGCCTTCCAGACCAACATCCTTGCGCTGAATGCGGCCGTCGAGGCGGCGCGCGCCGGGGAGGAAGGGCGCGGCTTTGCGGTGGTGGCGGGCGAAGTGCGCTCGCTGGCGCAGCGTTCGGCATCGGCGGCGAAGGACATCAAGAAGCTGATCACGGATTCGGCCAGCGAGATCGAGCAGGGCACCGCGCTCGCCAACGAAGCTGGCACCACCATGCACGACATCGTGCGCGACGTGCAGAAGTTGAGCAGGATCCTCGGCGCGATCAACGTGGCCAGCGCGGAGCAGGCGTCCGGCATCGCGCAGATCGGTGAGGCGATCGCCAGCATGGATGATTCGACGCGGCAGAATGCGGCGCTGGTGGAGGAGGCGACCGCCGCGGCGGATGCGCTGCGTGAGCAGTCGTTGGAGCTGGCGGAACTGGTTGGCATCTTCAAGGTGGATGCGGCGCCTGCGCTTGAAGCCACGCGTGCAACGCGCCTGCCTGCGTCCCGAAAAGCGCTGCCGTCCCGCACGCGAAATGGGGTTACGGCCTACGCGGGAACGACGGTGGTTTAAAGCTCGAAGATTCGCGGCGCTGCGAGTTTACCTTTAAACTAAAGACGTCGTTCCCGGCACTGCCGGAAACGACGGTTCAAAGGTTGCGGGTTGTATTTAGCGCTGTCTCGGTTCAGCGCGTGCGCGAGCAACGAGTGGCTCAAACCGCCGCCAACGCCCGCCGCAGATCCTCGCGCTGGTCCTCGACGTGCTCGATGCCCACCGACAGCCGGATCAAGGTATCGCTAATCCCCAGCACCGCCCTCTGGTCCGCCGGAATGCTCGAATGCGTCATCAGCGCCGGATGCTCGATCAGGCTCTCGACCCCGCCCAGGCTCTCCGCCAGCGTGAACACTTCGCAGTGCTCGAGGAAGCGCCGCGCCCCCGCGAGATCCGATTCCAGCTCGATGGAGATAATGCCGCCGTAGCCATTCATCTGCCGTTGTGCGAGCGCATGCTGGGGATGCGATTCCAGCCCCGGATAAAACACCTTGCGCATCTTGGGTTCCCGTTCCAGCCAGTGCGCCAGCGCCAGCGCGTTCGCGCAGCTGCGCTCCACCCGAAGCGCCAGCGTCTTGATGCCCCGCAGGACGAGGAAGCTGTCGAACGGCCCCTGTATTGCGCCCACCGCGTTCTGGATGAAGCCCAGCCGCTCGCGCAAGCTCGCGTGCCGCTCCTCGGTGCCGACCACCGCCACGCCCCCGATCACATCCGAATGCCCGTTCATGTACTTGGTGGTGGAGTGCACGACGATGTCCATCCCCAACTCCAAAGGCCGCTGCACGATCGGGCTGGCGAAGGTGTTGTCGCACACCGCGAGAATGCCGCGCTCGCGGCAGATGCGCGCCACCTCGGCCAGGTCGGCCAGCTTGAGCATCGGGTTGGTCGGCGACTCGATCCACACCATGCGCGTGTCCGGCCGCAGTGCCTCCACCAGCGCACGCGGATCCGCAAGGTTGGCGTAGCTGAAGTCGTGCCCCGCGCTGGGCCGCAGCACACGTTCGAACAGGCGGTAGGTGCCGCCATACATGTCGTCGCCGGCCACGATGTGCGAGCCTGAAGGCAGCAGCGCCAGCACCGCCGAGATCGCCGCCAGCCCGGACGCGAATGCAAACCCCGCGCTGCCGCTTTCGAGATTGGCCACGCAGCGCTCCAGCGCCCAGCGCGTGGGATTGTGCGAGCGCCCGTAGTCCAGGCCCTTGTGCACGCCCGGGCTCGCCTGCGCATACGTCGAGGTGGCGTAAATGGGCGGCATCACTGCGCCGGTGGACGGGTCGGGTTCCTGCCCGCCGTGGATAACGCGGGTGGCGATGTCGAATTGCTTGCGTTCGTCGTTCACGATAGCGTCCTGCGTAGATGGTTGAGCAAATCGAAGCGCGTGATCAGGCCGTAGAAGCCGGCGTCATCGCAAATCACGGCGGTGAGCCCGCGATCGAGGATGCCACGCAGCTCCAGCATGCTGGCCGATGGCCGCAAGGTGCGCAGGTGCGCCGTCATCGTGCTGGCCACCGGCGCGCCGAAGCGCCCCGGTTCGCTGGTCACGTGCAGCAGCAGGTCGGATTCGTCGATCAGGCCCACCAGCTTGCCGCCGTCGATGACGGGCATCTGTGCCAGGTCCGCGCTGCGCATGCGGTTGAACGCGGTGAGCAGCGTGTCGGTCGGTGAGACCGTGATGACTTCGCCGGCGTCGTAGCGGCGCCCGATCAGGTCGCGCAGGTCGCCGGTGTGCGGGCGTTCGAGCAGCCCCTGGTCGACCATCCAGCCGTCGCTGTACACCTTGGTGAGATAGCGCGTACCGGTATCCACCACGAAGGTGGCCACCCGCTTGGGCACGCTCTGCGCGCGGCAGTATTTGAGCGCGGCCGCGAGCAGGGTGCCGGTCGACGAGCCGCCGAGGATGCCCTCGCTGCGCAGCAGGGCGCGCGCGGTCTGGAAGCTTTCCTCGTCGCTGATGGTGTAGGCCGTGTGCACATTCGACAGGTCGGCATTGTTGGGAATGAAGTCTTCGCCGATGCCTTCCACCGCCCACGATCCCGACACGTCCGACAGCCGCCCCGTCTTCACGTAGTCGGCGAGGATGGAGCCGCGCGGATCGGCCAGCACGAATTCGAGCTTGGGCTGGACCTGCTTGAAGTAGCGCGACAGCCCGGTCAGGGTGCCGCCCGAGCCGACGCCGACCACGATCGCGTCGAGATCGTGCCCGGCCTGTTCCCACAACTCAGGCCCGGTGGTGGTTTCGTGCGCCCTTGGGTTGGCCGGATTGTTGAACTGGTCGGCGAACCACGCGCCCGGGATCTCGCGCGCCAGCCGCGCCGCATAGTCCTGGTAATAGTCCGGATGGCCCTTGCCGACGTCCGAACGCGTGAGATGGATTTCGGCGCCCAGTGCCTTCAGGTGCAGCACTTTTTCAGCCGCCATTTTGTCCGGCACCACCAGCACCACCCGGTAGCCCTTGATGCGCGCGACCAGCGCGAGGCCGAGGCCTGTGTTGCCGGCGGTGGCTTCGACCACCACGCCGCCGGGCTTGAGCAGGCCGTCGGCCTCGGCCTGTTCGATCATGGCGCGGCCGATGCGGTCCTTGATGGAGCCGCCGGGGTTCTGCGATTCGAGCTTGAGGAAGAGCTGGCAGGGACCGGTGTCCATGCGCGTGACCTCGACCAGCGGCGTGTTGCCGATGAGGGAAAAGAGAGCTGCTTGCTTTTGCATACGGCCTCCAGATAACGGCATTGTATGCCGCGAACCAGAAGATTGTGCGCCGGGTACGCTGTACCGTATTGAGCTAAACGGTATGGATCGCGCGGCTCAGGCGCCGCTGCGCAGGCGCCGCCAGAAGGTCGTGCGGCTGATGCCGAGGTATTTGGCCGCGGCGTCGCGCTGGCCGCCGAAACGCGCCAGCACCTCGGCCGCTGTTTCCACCGGCGCCGGCGCGGCGGGTGAGGGCGCCGGCACGGCCAAGGACTCCTGCCGCGACAGCTCGGGCGCGATCGACAGCAGGAAGCTCGGCGTCAGCGCCTGCAGCGGCTCGGCCGCCAGGAACAGCGCCAGCCGTTCCATCAGGTTGCGCAGCTCGCGCACATTGCCCGGCCACGCATAGCGCTCCAGCAGCGGCACGCACGCGGCCAGCTCGGCATGCAGGTTGGGATGCGGGCGCGCGCCCAGCGCCGCCATCGCGTGCTTGAGCGACCATTCCGCCAGCCCTGCGATGTCTTCCACGCGCGCGCGCAGCGGCGGCAGCGCCAGCCGCAGCACGGCCAGGCGGTAGAACAGGTCGGCGCGGAAGCGTCCCTCGCGCACTCGCGCTTCGAGGTCGCAGTGGGTCGCGCTGATCACGCGCACGTCGATCGGCACCGGCCGCGTGCCTCCGACCCGCATCACCTCGCGCTCTTCCAGCACCCGCAGCAGCCGCGTTTGCAGCGCCAGCGGCATCTCGCCGATCTCGTCGAGGAACAGCGTGCCCTTGTTGGCGGCTTCGAACAGGCCTGCATGGCCGCCGCGCCGCGCGCCGGTGAAGGCGCCTTCCTCGTGCCCGAACAGCTCCGATTCCAGCAGCGATTCGGCGATCGCGCCGCAGTTCACCGCGACGAAGGGCCGGTTGGCGCCCAGGCTGCGCGGCGCCTCGCGGTGAATGGCCTGCGCCACCAGCTCCTTGCCGCTGCCGGTCTCGCCCTGGATCAGCACCGTGGCCGGCGAGCGCGCGTACAGCACCACCGATTGCCGCAGGCGCTCCATCGCCGCCGATTCACCACGCAGGTCGGCCAGGCCGCGGCGCGCGCGCAGTGTCTCGGGTACCTGCGTGCGATGGCGGCGCGAGGCTTCCAGCTGTGTCAGCCGGGCCATCTCCAGCGCATCCTCGAAGGCCTGGCGAATCGACGCGGCCGAATACAGGAACACGCCAGTCAGCCCCGCTTCCTCGGCCAGGTCGGTCACCAGACCGGCGCCGACGACGACATTGACGCCCGCCGCTTTCAATTCGCTGATGCTGGCGCGGGCATCCTCCTCGGTTGCGTAGATGCGCTGCTCGATCGACAGCCCGAACGTCGTCGCGAATTCGGCCAGTTGCGGCAGCTCCTGGTAGCTGATGACGGCGATGCGGTCCGACACCCGCCGCGCACGCGCCAGCGCTTGCATCACGTCGTAGCCGCTGGCCCGTGCCACCACCACCGGCGCCGACACGCGGCCCTTCAGGTAAGCCGCGTTCGAGCCGGCCGCGATCACGACGTCGCAGCGCTCGGTGGCCATCCGTTCGCGGATGTGGCGCGCCGCCTCGTCGAATCCGAGCGGGATCGGCTCGATGGTGGCCAGATGGTCGAACTCGAGCGTGATGTCGCGGAACAGATCCGACAGGCGCGACACCGACACCGTCCAGATGACCGGCTTGTCGGCGCTTTGCGCTGGAAAGGGCAGGGAACTCATGTTTCAAGTGTAGTTCATTTTTTCAATGCCGTGTTTCATTGAAACGCATGAAACACCAGGGCCACCCCGTAATGCTGAGTGATGGTTGTAAACTCGCCTGTAGTTCCATGAATATCAATGACTTGGCTCACTACCTCGACGCTGGCACGCCGATTGCATAAACATCCGCGTTTCGAACACAACGCGACACCTGAAAGGTAAACAATATGAGCATCCGTTCCGCCGGCGCCGCGTTCCGCCAGGCCGTCAAGGAAGAATCGCCGCTGCAGGTCGTCGGCGCCATCAATGCCAACCACGCCCTGCTGGCCAAGCGCGCCGGCTTCAAGGCCATCTACCTGTCCGGCGGCGGCGTCGCGGCCGGCTCGCTGGGCCTGCCGGACCTGGGTATCTCGAATCTCGACGACGTGCTGACCGACGTGCGCCGCATCACCGACGTGTGCGACCTGCCGTTGCTGGTCGACGTCGACACCGGCTTCGGCGCCTCGGCCTTCAACGTCGCGCGCACCGTGCGCTCGATGATCAAGTTCGGCGCCGCCGCCGTGCACATCGAAGACCAGGTCGGCGCCAAGCGCTGCGGCCACCGTCCGGGCAAGGAGATCGTCAGCAAGTCCGAGATGGTCGACCGCATCAAGGCCGCCGCCGATGCCCGCACCGACGAGAACTTCGTGATCATGGCGCGCACCGACGCGCTGGCCGTGGAAGGCCTGGACGCCGCCGTCGAGCGCGCGGTGGCCTGCGTTGAAGCCGGCGCCGACATGATCTTCCCGGAAGCGATCACCAGCCTGGAGATGTACGCGCAGTTCAAGAAAGCGGTGAAGGTGCCGATCCTGGCCAACATCACCGAGTTCGGCGCGACTCCGCTGTTCACCACCGACGAGCTGAAAGGCGCCGACGTGGACATCGTGCTGTACCCGCTGTCCGCCTTCCGCGCCATGAACAAGGCCGCCGAAAACGTGTACAACGCAATCCGCCGCGACGGCACCCAGCAGAATGTGGTCGACACCATGCAGACCCGCGCGGAACTGTACGACCGCATCGATTACCACAGCTACGAACAGAAGCTGGACGCGCTGTTCATGCAAGCCAAGGCTAAATAAAGGAGACACCCGAGATGAGCGACCAAACCACGACCGAGACCACCCCGACCTTCAAGCCGAAGAAGTCCGTCGCCCTGTCCGGCGTCGCCGCCGGTAACACCGCACTGTGCTCGGTTGGCCGTTCCGGCAACGACCTGCACTACCGCGGCTACGACATCCTCGACGTCGCCACCAACAGCGAGTTCGAAGAGATCGCCTACCTGCTGGTGCACGGCAAGCTGCCGAACGTCGCGGAGCTGAAGGGCTACAAGGCCAAGCTGAAGGCGCTGCGTGGCCTGCCGCAGTCTGTCAAGAGCGCGCTGGAAGCGCTGCCGGCATCGAGCCATCCGATGGACGTGATGCGCACCGGCTGCTCGGTCCTCGGCTGCACGCTGCCCGAAAAGGACGACCATAACATCGCCGGCGCGCGCGACATCGCCGATCGCCTGATGGCCTCCTTCGGTTCGATGCTGCTGTACTGGTACCACTTCAGCCACAACGGCAAGCGCATCGACGTGGAGACCGACGACGATTCGATCGGCGGCCACTTCCTGCACCTGCTGCACGGCGTGAAGCCCTCGGATGAGTGGGTCAAGGCGATGCACACCTCGCTGATCCTGTACGCCGAACACGAGTTCAACGCATCGACCTTCACCGCGCGCGTGATCGCCGGCACCGGCTCGGACATCTACTCGGCCGTCACCGGCGCGATCGGCGCGCTGCGCGGTCCGAAGCACGGCGGCGCCAATGAAGTCGCGCTCGATATCCAGCAGCGCTACGAGAACCCGGACGAAGCGGAAGCCGACATCCGTACCCGCGTCGCCAACAAGGAAGTGGTGATCGGCTTCGGCCACCCGGTGTACACCATCTCCGACCCGCGCAACAAGGTCATCAAGGAAGTGGCGCGCTCGCTGTCGCAGCAGGCCGGCACCACCAAGATGTTCGACATCGCCGAGCGGCTCGAATCCGTGATGTGGGAAGTGAAGAAGATGTTCCCGAACCTGGACTGGTTCTCGGCCGTCTCGTACCACATGATGGGCGTGCCGACCGCGATGTTCACGCCGCTGTTCGTCATCTCGCGCACGTCCGGCTGGTCGGCCCACGTCGTCGAACAGCGCATCGACAACAAGATCATCCGCCCGAGCGCCAATTACGTCGGCCCGGAAGACCTGAAGTTCGTGCCGCTGGCCGAGCGCAAGTGATGGAAGCCGCCGGGCAAATCGTGGTGCGCCCGCTCGGCGCATCCGACGTGCATCAGTACCGCGGCCTCCGGCTGGCGAGCCTGCGCGACTTCCAGTTCTGCCATGGGCCGGCCTACGAGGACGCGCAGCAGCAGTCGATGGAGTGGCACGCGGAGCGCATCACGAAGCCCGGCGATCACTGGTTTGGCGCTTTCGACGGCGACCAACTGCTCGGCACGATCGCGCTGCGCACGCAAGAGGGCAGCCGCTTGCGCCACTCGGCCAGCCTGAACAGCCTGATCGTGGACGGAAGCCTGCAGTCACGCGGCGTCGGCCGCATGCTGGTCGCGCACCTGATCGACTTTGCCCGCTCGCTCGGCTTCATTCGCCAGATCACGCTCGCGTACACCGAAGGGAATACGCGCGCAGAGCGGCTGTACGAAGCGTTTGGCTTTGCGCCGTTCGGCCTCGAGCCTGACGCGCTGTTCCACGAAGGCCGCTACTACGGCAAGCAGCACCGACAACTCATTTTGAATCCCCATGAATAGCTCCTACCTCAAACCCCTGCACGGCACCAACCTGCATTATTTCGATGCGCGCGAAGCCGTGAACGAGATCCAGCCCGGCGCCTGGGATACGCTGCCCTACACCTCGCGCGTGCTGGCCGAGAACCTGGTGCGCCGCTGCGAGCCGCAGGCGCTGGTGGCCTCGCTCAAGCAGATCATCGAACGCAAGCGCGAGCTGGACTTCCCCTGGTTCCCTGCGCGCGTGGTGTGCCACGACATTCTCGGCCAGACCGCGCTGGTGGACCTGGCCGGCCTGCGCGACGCCATTGCGCAGGAAGGTGGCAACCCGGCGCTGGTCAACCCGGTGGTGCCGACCCAGCTGGTGGTGGACCACTCGCTGGCGGTCGAATGCGGCGGCTTCGATCCGGACGCCTTCGCCAAGAACCGCGCGATCGAGGATCGCCGCAACGAAGACCGCTTCGACTTCATCGACTGGACCAAGAAGGCATTCAAGAACGTCGACGTGATCCCGCCGGGAAACGGCATCCTGCACCAGATTAACCTGGAGCGCATGAGCCCCGTGATCCAGGTGAAGGACGGCGTCGCGTTTCCGGACACGCTGGTCGGCACCGACTCGCACACGCCGATGGTCGACGCGCTGGGCGTGATCGCGATCGGCGTCGGTGGCCTGGAAGCGGAGAGCGTGATGCTTGGCCGCGCATCGTACATGCGCCTGCCGGACATCGTCGGCGTCGAGCTGACCGGCAAGCCGCAGCCTGGCATCACCGCCACCGACGTGGTGCTGGCGCTGACCGAATTCCTGCGCAAGGAAAAGGTGGTCTCGGCTTACCTTGAGTTCTACGGCGAGGGCGCGTCCGCGCTGACGCTGGGCGACCGCGCCACCATCTCCAACATGGCGCCGGAATTCGGCGCTACCGCCGCGATGTTCGCCATCGACGAGCAAACCATCAAGTACCTGAAGCTGACCGGCCGCGACGACGAGCTGG
Source organism: Massilia terrae (assembly GCF_024753145.1). GTDB lineage: Bacteria > Pseudomonadota > Gammaproteobacteria > Burkholderiales > Burkholderiaceae_D > Telluria > Telluria terrae. Next base: position 13,621 of record NZ_JANUGU010000016.1, read on the forward strand.
TGGCGCTGGTCGAGACCTATGCCAAACAGACCGGCCTGTGGGCCGACACGCTGACAGAGGCCGAGTACGAGCGCGTGCTGAAGTTCGACCTGTCGACCGTGGTGCGCAATATCGCCGGCCCGTCCAACCCGCACAAGCGCGTGCCGACCAGCGAGCTGGCCGCGCGCGGCATCGCCAACGGCAACGTGGCGCACGCACCCGGCCAGATGCCGGATGGCGCCGTGATCATCGCCGCCATCACCAGCTGCACCAACACCAACAACCCGCGCAATATGATCGCGGCCGGCCTGCTGGCGCGGAACGCCAACCAGCGCGGACTGCAGCGCAAGCCCTGGGTCAAGAGCTCGCTGGCGCCGGGATCGAAGGCCGTCGCGCTCTACCTCGAGGAAGCGGGCCTGATGCCGGAGCTGGAGCAGCTCGGCTTTGGCGTGGTCGCTTTCGCCTGCACCACCTGCAACGGCATGAGCGGCGCGCTCGATCCCAAGCTGCAGCAGGAGATCATCGAGCGCGACCTGTACGCGACCGCTGTCCTGTCGGGCAACCGCAACTTCGATGGCCGCATCCACCCCTATGCCAAGCAGGCCTTCCTGGCCTCGCCGCCGCTGGTCATCGCCTACGCGATCGCGGGCACGGTGCGCTTCGATATCGAGAAGGACGTGCTGGGCACGGACGCCGATGGCAAGCCGGTGACGCTGTCCGACCTGTGGCCAAGCGACGAGGAAATCGACGCCGTCATCGCGCGGAGCGTGAAGCCGGAGCAGTTCCGCAAGGTGTACACGCCGATGTTCGCGCGTACCGAGGCGGCCGAGGAGCAGGTCGATCCGCTGTACGACTGGCGCCCGATGAGCACCTACATCCGTCGCCCGCCTTACTGGGAAGGCGCGCTCGCCGGCGAGCGCACGCTCAAGGGCATGCGTCCGCTGGCGGTCCTCGGCGATAACATCACCACCGACCACCTGTCGCCGTCGAACGCGATCATGCTGGACAGCGCGGCCGGCGAATACCTGGCGAAGATGGGCCTGCCGGAAGAGGACTTCAACTCCTACGCGACCCACCGCGGCGACCACCTGACCGCGCAGCGCGCGACCTTCGCCAACCCGACCCTCATCAACGAGATGGTGGTGGTGGACGGGCAGGTGAAGAAAGGCTCGCTGGCGCGCGTCGAGCCGGAAGGGAAGGTCACGCGCATGTGGGAAGCGATCGAGACCTATATGGAGCGCAAGCAGCCGCTGATCATCGTGGCGGGTGCGGACTACGGCCAGGGCTCGTCACGCGACTGGGCGGCAAAGGGCGTGCGGCTGGCGGGCGTGGAGGCGATCGTGGCCGAAGGCTTCGAGCGTATCCACCGCACCAACCTGGTCGGCATGGGTGTGCTGCCGCTGGAATTCAAGCCGGGCACCAACCGGCTCACGCTGGGCATCGACGGCACCGAGACCTATGACGTGATCGGCGCACGCACGCCGCGCGCGACGCTGACCCTGGTCATCCATCGTAAGAATGGGGAGACGGTCGAGGTGCCGGTGACCTGCCGCCTCGATACGGCGGAAGAGGTGTCGATCTACGAAGCCGGCGGCGTGCTGCAGCGCTTTGCGCAGGATTTCCTGGCGTCGTCGAAGGTCGCCGCTTAACCATTAACGCATGAACCGTCGTCCCCGCCCGCGCGGGGACGACGGTTCTGGAGAAAAGAGAGATGGCCAACGCCCCCCAAATCAAAATCCCCGCCACCTACATGCGAGGTGGCACCAGCAAGGGCGTCTTCTTCCGCCTGCAGGACCTCCCCGAGCGCGCGCGCGTGCCCGGCGCCGCGCGCGATGCCCTGCTGATGCGCGTGATCGGCAGCCCCGACCCCTACGCCAAGCAGATCGACGGCATGGGCGGCGCCACCTCGAGCACCAGCAAGACCGTGATCGTGTCGAAAAGCGAGCGCACCGGTCACGACGTCGACTACCTGTTCGGCCAGGTCGCCATCGACACCGCCTTCGTCGACTGGAGCGGCAATTGCGGCAACCTGTCCGCCGCGGTGGGCCCCTTCGCCATCGCCAGCGGCCTGGTCGACCCTGCCCGCGTGCCGCGCGACGGCGTTGCCGTGGTGCGCATCTGGCAGGCCAATATCAACAAGACCATCATCGCCCACGTCCCCATCACCAACGGCGAGGTGCAGGAAACCGGCGACTTCGAACTCGACGGCGTGACTTTCCCGGCCGCCGAAGTGCAGCTGGAATTCCTCGATCCCGCCGCCGAGGAGGAAGGATCGGGCGGTTCGATGTTCCCGACCGGTCGGCTGGTCGACGATCTTGAAGTGCCCGGTATCGGTACGCTCAAGGCCACCATGATCAACGCCGGCATCCCGACCATTTTCGTGAACGCGGACGCGATCGGTTACATGGGCACCGAGCTGCAGGATGCGATCAACGGCGACCCTCGCGCGCTGGCGATGTTCGAGACCATCCGCATCCACGGCGCAGTGCGCATGGGCCTGATCAAGAGCGTCGACGATCCGGCGCTGCGCCAGCACACGCCCAAGATCGCCTTCGTGGCCAAGCCACAGGACTACACGGCATCCAGCGGCAAGCAGGTGAAGGCCGGCGACGTCGACCTGCTGGTGCGCGCCATGTCGATGGGTAAGCTGCACCACGCGATGATGGGCACCGCGGCGGTGGCGATCGGCACCGCGGCCGCCATCCCGGGCACGCTGGTAAACCTGGCGGCGGGCGGCGGCGAGCGCAATGCGGTACGATTCGGTCATCCTTCCGGCACCCTGCGCGTGGGCGCCGAAGCGCGGCTGGTCGATGGCGACTGGAGCGTCACCAAGGCCATCATGAGCCGCAGCGCGCGCGTGCTGATGGAAGGTTGGGTGCGCGTCCCCGGCGACGCCTTCTAAGCCAGCGGAGGGCAGGGCGCGCCGCCCATTGTTCAACGCCACCTTTTCAGGAGGCCCGCCATGCCCGAAGCAGCCAACGTCGGCCAGCCCTACGACCAGGTCATTGCCGACATCGTCGATTATGTGCTCGGCTACGAGATCAGCTCGGAGCTGGCCTACGACACCGCGCGCCTCTGCCTCGCCGACACGCTCGGCTGCGGGCTGGAGGCGCTCGGCTACCCCGCCTGCACCAAGCTGCTCGGTCCCGTCGTGCATGGGACCATCGTCCCGCACGGCGCGCGCGTGCCAGGCACCCAGTTCCAGCTCGATCCGGTGCAGGCGGCCTTTAATATTGGCGCCATGATCCGCTGGCTGGACTTCAACGACACCTGGCTGGCGGCCGAGTGGGGGCATCCCTCCGATAACCTGGGCGGCATCCTCGCCACCGCCGACTGGCTGTCGCGGCGCGCGCTCGCGCAGGGCAAACCGCCCCTGACCATGCGCGCGGTGCTCACCGCGATGATCAAGGCGCACGAGATCCAGGGCTGCATCGCGCTCGAAAACTCCTTCAACAAGGTCGGGCTGGACCACGTGGTGCTGGTCAAGGTCGCCACCTGCGCGGTGGTGGCGCAGCTGCTCGGTCTTTCGCGCGGCGAGATGCTGGCGGCGGTCTCGCTGGCCTGGGTCGACGGCCAGGCGCTGCGCACCTATCGCCATGCGCCCAACACCGGCTCGCGCAAGTCGTGGGCGGCGGGAGACGCCACCAGCCGCGGCGTGCGGCTGGCGCTCATCGCCGCGACCGGCGAGATGGGTTATCCAACCGCGCTGACCGCGAAAACCTGGGGCTTCTACGACGTGCTGTTCAAGGGCCAGCCTTTTCGCTTCCAGCGTGAATACGGCTCCTACGTGATGGAGAACCTGCTCTTCAAGATTTCGTATCCCGCCGAGTTTCACGCGCAGACCGCGGTGGAGGCGGCGATGACCATCTACGCCGCGATGGCGGAGGCGGGCAAGACAAGCGACGACATCGCGCGCGTCACCATCCGTACCCACGAAGCATGCATGCGCATCATCGACAAGCAGGGACCGCTCGATAATCCGGCCGACCGCGACCACTGCATCCAGTACATGGTGGCGCTGCCGCTGATCCACGGCCGCCTGACCGCCGCCGACTACGAGGACGAGATTGCGGCGGATCCGCGTATTGACGCGCTGCGCGCGAAGATCCACTGCGTCCACGACCCGGCCTTCACCGCCGCCTACCACGACCCGGCGCGGCGCGCGATCCCGAACGGGCTCACGGTGGAATTCGCCGATGGCAGCCGCTTCGACCAAGTGCTGGTGGAGTACCCGATCGGCCATGCGCGGCGGCGCGCGGAGGGCATCCCGCTGCTGCTGGCGAAGTTCCGCGCCAACCTCGCGCGCCGCTTCCCGCCGCGCCAGCAGGACGCCATCCTTGCTGCATCGCTGGACCCGCACGTGCTGGATGTAATGACAGTCAGCGACTACGTCGACCTGTACGTAATCTGATACACGCCGCGATCTTTTTTTGGCAGGGGCTTGCCAGAACCCGGCCGATTACGTTTATGATCCTGCTAACACAGCGGCCCGACCGGGAGCCCGCGAGAACAACAACGAGAGAGCATGGATCGAGTAACGACCACACCGCCCATCGCGGACGAGTCGCTGGCGCTCCTGGAATACGAGACCATTTTTGACAGTGCGCCGGTCGGCATCGTATTCACGCAAATGGGTACGCTCAAGCGTTGCAACCCACGCATGGCGCAGATGTTCGGCTATCCTCCGGCTGAACTGGCGGGCCGCGAGGCCAGCCTGCTGTTCAGCAGCGACGAGGATTACGAGGCATTGCGCGCAGAGTTCCAGCGCGTGATCGCGTCAGGCCAGCTGTTCGAGGTGCAGGCGCAACCCCTGCGCCGCCGCGACGGCTCCACCTTCGTCGGACGGATCCGCGCGCGCGCCGTGAGCGCGGACCGGCGCGATGCCGGCACCGTCTGGATGGTCGAAGATGTGACCGCGCGGCGCGATGCGGCGGAAGCGGTGGCGCGCGCGCGCGACGAGCTGGAGCTGCGCGTGCTCGAACGCACCGCCGAACTGGCCGGCGCCAACGCGCTGCTGCAGGCCGAAATCGTCGAGCGGCGCCAGGCCGAGGCGCGCGTGCACCACATGGCATACCACGACAGCCTGACCGGCCTGCCCAACCGCGCGCTGCTGGCCGACCGCCTCGAACGCGCGATGCTGGCCAGCCAGCGCGGCGGCCGCAGCCTGGCGGTGATGTTCATCGACCTGGACCGATTCAAGACCATCAACGATTCGCTCGGCCACCTCACGGGCGACCACCTGCTCAAGGAAGTGGCGAGCCGCCTGTGCCGGGCGGTGCGCGCCAGCGACACCGTGGCGCGCCTCGGCGGCGACGAGTTCGTGGTGCTGGTGCCGGGCGTGGACGGCGCCCCGGACTGCAGCCAGATCGCGCAAAAGATCATCGAGGTACTGGGCGAACCATTCCCGTTCGAGGGCAGGGTGCTGCACATCACGCCGTCGATCGGCATCTGCCTGTACCCGGACCACGGGCAGGACGTCGAGACCCTGATGCGCAACGCGGACGCCGCGATGTACCATGCCAAGGCGGCCGGACGTAATACCTGGCAGTTCTTCGCCAAGCGCATGAACCAGGCGGCGGAGCGCCATTTCGAGTTGGAGAGCAGCCTGCGCGTGGCGCTGGCGGCGGACGAGTTCGAGGTGTTCTACCAGCCGATCGTGGATACCGATACGCGCCGGGTGCGCTCGCTGGAGGCGCTGCTGCGCTGGCGCCGTCCCGGCCACGGCCTGGTCGGGCCGGACGAGTTCATCCCCATCCTGGAGGAGAGCGGCATGATCCTCGCGGTTGGCGAATGGGTGCTGCGCAGCGCATGCGAACAGCTGATGGCGTGGCGGCGCGCCGGACTGGCCGTGGTGCCGGTGGCGGTGAACCTGTCGGGGCGCCAGTTCACCCAGCGCGGCCTGGCCGACTCGATCAGGCGCATCCTGGACGAGAGCGGGATGCCGCCGGCGCTGCTGGACCTGGAGATCACCGAAACCACGCTGATGCAGTCGGGCGGGCAGACCATCGAGCTGCTCGAACAGATCGACGCGATGGGCGTGGGGCTGTCGATCGACGACTTCGGCACCGGCTATTCAAGCCTGGCTTACCTGAAGCGCTTCCCGGTCCACAAGATGAAGGTCGACCGCGCCTTCGTGCGCGAGCTGGTGGCGAGCGCAGAGGACCGGGCGATCGTCGCGGCCGTGATGGCGCTGGCCAAGAGCCTGCAGCTGGACGTGGTGGCCGAGGGCGTCGAGACCGAAGCCCAGCTGGCGCTGCTGCGCGAGCAGGGCTGCGAGCTGGCGCAGGGCTTCCTGTTCTCGCGGCCCTTGCCGGCGGAGGAGATCGCGCCGATGCTGGTTTGTTAGCTCCAAACCGTCGTCCCGGCGCAGGCCGGGCCCCATAGACCGCTTCCGAATTCGGAAACTCGGCATGGGCCCCAGACTTCGCCGGGGCCACGGTTTGCGAGGTAACGCTTAAGCCAGCGTCGCCACCACCGGCGCATGATCCGACGGCTGCTCCCACTTGCGCGGCACGCGGTCGATCGCGCAGGCGGTGCAGCGCCTGGCCAGTGCCGCCGACAGCAGGATGTGGTCAATACGCAGCCCGCAGTTGCGCCGGAACGCCAGCTGCCGGTAGTCCCACCAGCTGAACGACTTCTCGGCCTGCTCGAACAGCCGGAACGAGTCGCACAGCCCCAGTTCGCACAGCGCCTGCAGCGCCGCGCGCTCCGGATCCGAACACAGGACCTGCCCAGCCCACGCCACCGGATCGTGCACGTCGCGGTCATCCGGCGCGATGTTGTAGTCACCCAGCAGCGCGAACTGCGCGTGGCTGCGCATCTCTTCTTCCAGCCAGTCGCGCAGCGAAGCCAGCCACGCCAACTTGTACGCGTACTTGTCCGATTCAACGGTCTGCCCGTTCGGCACGTAAGCACAGACGATCCGCATGCCTTCGATGGTGGCGGCGATGATGCGCTGCTGTTCGTCGGCGAAGCGCGGATTGTTGCGCACGACGTCTGTGATCGGGTGGCGCGACAGGATGGCGACACCGTTGTACGTCTTCTGCCCGGTAAAGACGGCGTCGTATCCCGCCTCCTTGATTTCGGCGAGCGGGAACTTATCGTCAGTCAGCTTGGTCTCTTGTATGCAGAGCACGTCAACCGGGTTCTCTCCGAGCCATTGCAACACGTGCGGCAGGCGCACTTTCAGCGAGTTGACGTTCCAGGTGGCGATCTTCATATGTGGCAGCATAGTTTTGGACTGCCGCAGTATCGGTGCTGAATGGCGATCGCGCAACATTCGTAAACTCTCCTTGTCAAAATACATGATAAAATTATAATGGTAGTAATCAAAAAAACATGATTAATCGTTAACAATGAGGCAAACAAGTAGTTATTTTGGTCCAAATGTAGTCAAATGTAACAAGCGCGGGCAAACCGGCAACAAATCGCGTATCGTTACTTTCGAATAAAAAATCAATTGCAGTACGGCAATATTTGATGATAATATTGCCGTGAAGCAAAACTCCTGTGCCGGTTTAGTAAAGGAACGACATGCGAAACGCATTTGAAGCTTGGGCCCAGCGCGACGGTCATATCGTGCGCCGCCGCGAAGACAAGCCCGACGAATACCTCGTCTACGAAACCCAGCGCCGCTGGATGATCTGGCAAGCCGCGCTGGTCCATGGCGCGCAGGAAGCCAGCCTGCCCGCCAAGTTCACGGCCGAGCGCATCGCCAACATGCCGGCCGAGGAAGCGGCAATCCGCGAGCGCACGCTGAACGAAGTGCTGGACGCGATCAACACGCTGGACGACAGCGTCGGCCTGGCCGGCGCGCGCAAGCTGATCCTGAACCTGCGCACCCGTCACCGGGCGCTGGCCAGCGAGAAGATCGCCGAAAAAGCCTGATGCGGTTCAGGCATTACAAGGGCGGTGTGTACGAGTTCGTTTGCGAGGCCACCCTCGAAGCGGACCACACGCCCTTGATCATCTACCGTGCCGCCAATGGCACGGTGTGGGCGCGCCCCAAGGACGTTTTCTTCGAGCTGGTCGAGGTCGACGGCAAGCAGGTCCCGCGCTTTGCGCCGCTGGAAGGCGACGCTATTTCCTGACCACCCTCATGAATCCCGTGTATCCTGACGTTAATAGATCAGGGTGGTGATTCGGGTGATTACATGTCGCAAATAGGGAAGCTGGCAGCGCTCTTTGCGCTGGCCGCGCTGGGCGGGTGCGCCACACTGACGGAGGATTCGACCGACCAGATCGTCGAAGTCCACGTCGTGCAGAACAATCGCGAACTGACCGGGGTCGGCTGCGTGCTGTACAACGAACTCGGGCGCTGGTTCGTGATGGCGCCGGGCCGGGTGACGGTGGCGCGCTATGCCCGTCCGCTGGTGGTCGACTGCGCGCGCGATGGCATCGGCCGCGCGGTCGAGGTGGCGCAGTCGCGCTACGACGCGCATGACCTGATCGGTACCGTGCTGACGACGGGCGGCATCGGGTATGTGATGGATACCTATTCGGGGGCGGGGTTTGCGTATCCGCCGGTGCTGACCGTGGTGATTCCCAAGGTCGAGCAGCCGCGCGATCCGGCGACGGCGGAGGCGCCGGCGAACAGCGTTTTCTGATCGGCCAAGACAGCCATTAGTACAAAGATCGTCGTTCCCGCGAACGCGGGAACGACGTTCTTACTTCAGTTAGCGCCTCGAACAGTTCAAAGGTAGAAAAGGGCAGCCTCGGCTGCCCTTTTTGCGCTGATCCGCTTACACGCGGTTCATCAGGAAGGTCGTCAGCAGCGGCACCGGGCGGCCAGTGGCGCCTTTCTGCGCGCCGCTCTTCCATGCGGTGCCGGCGATGTCCAGGTGGGCCCAGGTGTACTTGCGGGTGAAGTTCTCCAGGAAGCAGGCCGCCGTGATCGACGCGCCGCCCGGGGTGCCGATATTGGCCAGGTCCGCGAAGTTGGACTTGAGCTGCTCGTTGTACTCTTCGCCGATCGGCAGGCGCCATGCGGTGTCGCCGGCTTGCTTGCCGGCGGCGACCAGTTCGTCGGCCAGCTTGTCGTGGGCGTCGTCGTGACGGGTGAACAGGCCCGACTTGTGGTTGCCCAGCGAGACGATGACGGCGCCGGTCAGCGTGGCGATGTCCACCACCGCAGCCGGCTTGAAGCGCTCGGCGTAGGTGAGGGCGTCGCACAGGATCAGGCGGCCTTCGGCGTCGGTGTTCAGGATTTCGATGGTGGTGCCGCTCATCGAGGTGACGATGTCGCCCGGCTTGGAAGCGCGGCCCGAGGGCATGTTCTCGCAGGCGGCGACGATGCCGACCACGTTCAGCTTCAGGCCCATTTCGCCGATCGCGCGGAAGGTGCCCAGCACCGAACCGGCGCCGCACATATCGTATTTCATCTCGTCCATGCCCGGACCCGGCTTCAGCGAGATGCCGCCGGTGTCGAAGGTGATGCCCTTGCCGACCAGGACCACCGGCGCCGCGCCTTTCTTGCCGCCGTTGTGCTTGAGGACGATGAACTTGGGCGCTTCGTCGCTGCCCTTGGCGACCGACAGCAGGCTGCCCATCTTCAGCGCTTCAAGCTGCTTGCGCTCCAGGACTTCGACGTCGAAGCCGAAATCGGCAGCCAGCTTCTTGGCCGTGTTGGCCAGGTAGGTCGGGGTGCAGACGTTGGGCGACAGGTTGCCCAGTTCCTTGGTCAGGTTCATGCCGTTGGCGATCGCGACCGCCTGCGCCAGCGCGGCCTTGGCCTGGGCCGCGGCGTCGGTGGCAATGGTGACCTTGCGCACGCCGGCCGGCGCCGGATCCTTCTTGCTCTTTTGCGTGTCGGTGCGGAACTCGGATTCGAAACCGGCCACCACGATGGCGCGCAGCGCCCAATTGATGTCGCGCTCTTTTACCGAAGCGAGGGGGAATGCGATAATGCCGTCGGCCGCGCCGAGCGAAGCGAAGGCTTTCATGGTCGCGGTCACTGCGCTGGTGAAAGTTTTCTCGCTCGCGGTTTCGTCCGCGCCCATGCCCACCAGCAGGACGCGCTGGGCGGCGCTGCCCGCGACGCCGCGCAGCAGCAGGGTCGAACCGGCTTTGCCGGAGATGTCGCCGGACTTCAGTGCCGCTGCGATGTCACCGTTTTGATCGAGGGCTTTCGCGGCCTGCGACAGTTTTTTGTTTTCGTACACCGCGACCGCGATCACGCCGGCTTTGGCCGTGGCCAGGGTGTTTTTTGCGTCGAATGCTTTTATGCTAAAGTCCATTTTTGGTTCTCCGATTGTGTTTTGTGACGCGACCGCCGCCTAATCTGCAATTATAACGAGCGAATGATTTTCCAACGCGCCCTTCAACGTGAAATGGTCAACGCGGCCGGTGCTACCTTCACGGTGCTTTTCTCGGTGACCGTCACCTGGACCCTGATCACCATCCTGGGCCGGGCCGCCGGCGGCCAGGTCGCATCGAGCGACGTGGTCGCGCTGATCGCGTTCACAGTCCTGAATTATCTGCCAACTCTGATCATTCTCACCAGCTTTATTTCGGTGCTGGTCGCGGTCACCCGTAGTTACCGCGATTCCGAAATGGTGGTGTGGTTTGCCTCCGGCCAGTCGCTGCTGCGCTGGATCGCACCGGTCATGACTTTGGCCATTCCGCTGGTGATCATCGCCGGCGGGCTGTCCTTCGTCGCCACGCCGTGGGCGCAGCAGAAACGCACCGAATTCACCGAACGTTTCAACAAGCGCGAAGATTTAAAACGGGTAGCGCCCGGCCAGTTTCGCGAATCGAGTTCGTCCAATCGCGTGTTCTTCGTCGAAGGCAGCACCGGCGGCGGCAATACCGTGGTGCAGAATGTATTCGTCAACACCGAAGAAAACGGCGCCAATTCCATCGTCGTCGCCAGGCAGGGCGTGATCGAAGCCGATGGCAAGGGCGGCCAATTCATGGTGCTTAAAAATGGCCGCCGTTACCAGGGTACGCCGGGCATGCCCGATTTCCAGTCGATGGAATTCGAGCGTTATAGCATGCGCGTGCAGACCAAGATGCCGGTGGCCGGCGCCGACGTGACGGTCGATTCGATATCCACCCCGGCGCTGCTGGCGGCGCCCAACCACGTCACCCTGGCCGAATTGTATTACCGGATGTCGCCGCCGATCATGGTGGTCATCCTGATGCTGCTGGCGGTGCCGCTCGGTTTCGTCAATCCGCGCGCCGGCAGTTCGGCCAACCTCATTTTGGCGCTGCTGATCTTTTTCACCTACAGCAACCTGACCAAGGTCGTGGAAGCCAGCATCAAGCAGGGCAAGACCTCATTCGGCATGATGTGGTGGCCGCTGCACCTGCTGGCGCTGCTGGCCGCGCTGCTGCTGTTCGCCTGGCGCCTGAACGTGAACCACCGCTACCACCCGCTGATGCTGATCAGCGGCTTCAAGCACCGCCGTTTCCTGCGCAAGGCTGCCGAACAGGCGCCGCAGCAGAAGGCGCAGAAGGCCGAGGCGGAGATCGAATGAAAATCCTGCAGCGCTATTTCGCCGTCAACATTACACAGGCGGTGGTGTTCGTATTGGTCGCCTTCCTGGCCCTGATTGCCTTCATGGACCTGGCCCAGGAACTACCGTCGGTGGGCAAGGGCAATTACATGATCCAGCATGCTTTCCTGTACGTGTTGCTGCTGGTGCCGGGCCACGTGTATGAAGTGATGCCGGTGGCGGCCCTGATCGGCACCATCTACACCATGGCCCAGTTCGCGCAGAGTTCGGAGTTCACCATCATGCGCGCCTCGTCGATGTCGACGCGCATGGCGGCCAGCATGCTGTGCAAGATCGGCATCGTGTTTGTCGCGGTCACTTTCCTGTTCGGCGAGCTGATTACGCCGCGCAGCACGCCGCTGGCCGAACGCGTCAAGCTCGCGGCCAAGGGCGGCACCGTGTCGGCCGAGTTCCGCTCGGGCATGTGGACCAAGGACATCGTGCATGCCGAGGGCGTGAAGGGGCCGGCAATCGGCTCGCGCTTCTTCAATGTCCGCCAGATCAAGCCGGACGGGCAATTGATTGACGTGAAGCTGTACGAGTTCGACACCGGCATGCGGATGCGCTCGCTTATCACGGCGGCCAGTGCCACTTACGACGGCAGCAACACCTGGCAGCTGCGCGAGGTCACCGAGACCCGCTTCAACAACAGCCGCGTGCTGCCGGAGCCGGGCGCGCCGCTGCCGCCGGGCACCTCGATCCAGAGCACCTACGGCCAAGAGACCAGTTCGGTATCGACGCGGCGCGTGCCGACGCTCGACCTGGTGTCGGAAATCACACCCAAGATCCTGTCGGTGTCGCATTCCGATCCCGACCGCATGTCGGCCAACGAGCTGGCCGTGTACACCCGCCACCTGGCCGAGAACCGCCAGGAGACCGAGCGCTTCAAGATCGCGTTCTGGAAGAAGCTGGTCGACCCGCTCGCGATCTTCGTGCTGATGCTGCTGGCGCTGCCGTTCGCCTACCTGCACACGCGCAGCGGCGGTATCAGCCTGAAAATCTTCATCGGCATCATGATCGGCGTGTCCTTCATCCTGATGAACTCGCTCTTCTCGCACCTCGGCCTGTTGTCGACCTGGCCGGCCTTCCTGACGGCGGTCGCGCCCAGCTTGCTGTTCCTGCTGCTGACCATCGGCGCGCTGTGGTGGGTGGAGCGGCACTGATGGCCAGCCGCGCCCTCATCCTGTTCGCGCACGGCGCCCGCTCGGCCGGATGGGCGGAGCCGTTCGAGCGTTTGCGCGACATGACGGCGGCGCGGGTCGACGATTGCGAGGTCTCCTTGGCCTTCCTGGAACTGATGGCGCCCAGCCTGCCTGACGAGGTCGCCGCAATGGCGGCCCGCGGCATCACCCGCATCAGCATCGTCCCCGTGTTCCTTGGCCTCGGCGGCCACTTGCAGCGCGACCTTCCGGCCCTGGTCGAGCGCCTGCGCACGCAACATCCGCAACTATCGATCGACGTTGCCGGACCGGTCGGTGAAGACGCGGGTGTCCTCGCGGCAATGGCCGATTATTGCGTGACAAGCTTGTCCTGATCGTTCTCACAAGCTTCGTTGAATGCCTGATATCCAAGGTGAAAAACCTTGCTATTCAGGCTGATAATTTTCTGTTGGATTTTCGCGTAAAGCCCGTGGTTGAGCCATTTCTTCGTTGCGGGCGGCGTTGACCTCAGTCATTATTTCCGCTCGTCACTCAATCCCAAACACATTGCGCCACGCTTGGCGCATGCCGCGCCCGCGGCGATTTGGAACCCAAGGAATCAATGACTACTCCCACTACCAGCATCTACGTTCGCCCCGGATCGACCAGCTACACCTGGACCTTCAACAACGCCAGCGTGGCCACGGCAAGCGGCAGTTCGGCCATCACCGCCGTTTCCTTCTTCCTGGACAGCAGCGCGAACCAGCAAATGGCGCGCGGCTATTTCCAATACAGCAGCAACGGCGGCAGCACCTGGAGCAGCTACGCGCTGCCGACCGACAGCGAAGGCGCATGGCTGCCGGCCAGCACGGTCTGGCGTTTCGTCGACCAGGATACGAACGAGGTGATGGACCCGGGCACGTTCACGATGCACTGGCAGCTGGCCGATGGCAGCGTGGCCTCCAGCAGCGCCGGCGTGGCGGCGGACGACCAGCCGGTCGGCCTGGTCAACGTCAGCGGCTCGATGTTGTCGACCTTGCACAACGGCGACGCCGTGACCGTGCTGAAAGCGATCGACGGCGGCAATCCGCTGGGTGGGACCTGGGTGATCGATGGCCAATCTCAGCCGGGCCTGTTCGGCCTGTCGACCGACGCGGCCACCGGCGTGACCAAGCTGGTGATCGCGAACGCGGCGGCGATGCCGTCGCTCGACACGGCGGCCACCGTGAGCGTGCACTATTACGACATCTACCAGAAGGATGCCAACGGCAATCCGGTCGGCGGCGTCGCGGGCACCATGTCGTTCAACGTGGTGAAGGGCAGCTCGACCGACCTGGCCGCGTTCGGCAACGACGCGGCCTACGGCGCAGCCAGCGGCGCCAGCGCGGCCCCGGTGCTGGCCACGCTGTCGAACGGCACGTTCGCGGCGGCATGGCAGGGCAGCGATTCCGCCATCTGGGGCCAGCTGCATGACCTGAACGGCAACGCGGTCGGCTCGCCGTTCGCGATCACCTCCGGCAGCGACGCGGCGGTGGAAAGCCAGCCGGCGCTGGGCATGCTGGCCGGCGGCCGCTTCGTGGCGGCCTATACCCTGCAGCAACTGGATGGCAGCAGCCAGGTGGCGTTTCGTATCGTCGAGGCCAATGGCAGCGTGGGCGCGCAAGTCGTGGCCGGCGCCAATGCCTCGATGGCGGCGGTGACCGGGCTGGCGGACGGCAGCTTCATGCTGGCCTGGACCAGCGGCGGCCAGGTGCACCTGCAGCATGAGAGCGCCACCGGCGCACCGGTCGGCAGCGAGCAGGTGCTGGGCGCGCTGGGCACCGCCTACAACCCGAGCCTGACCGCGCTGAGCAATGGCGACTACGCGGTGAGCTGGGGCGAAATCGGCGACGGCAATGTGTACACCGCAACCGGCAGCAACCTTTCGCCGGGAGCGGTGACCACCGACGGCGCCGCGGCGAACGTGATGACGGCGGCGCCGCTGTCGCATGTGACCGCGCTCGCCGGCGGCGGCTATGTCGTGGCGTGGGACAGCTACAGCAACGACACGCGCGGCTTTTCGATGAGCGACATCTTCTTCCAGCGCTTCGACAATGGCGGGCATGCGCTCGGCGCCATCCAGCAGGCCAATCTCGACGGCGGCAGCGGGCACTTCGACGCCGAAGTCGCGGCGACGCCGGACGGCGGCTTCGTGGTCGCCTGGCAGGGCCCGGACGCCGACGGCATGGGCGTGTTCGGGCGGCGCTACGCAGCCGATGGCAGCGCGGTCGACGGGCACGAGTTCCAGATCAACCAGATGGCGCAGGGTAACCAGACCAGTCCGGCGCTGACGAGCTTCACCAACGGCGGTTTCGCCACGGCCTGGATCGACAGCGGCGCGAGCGGCAGCACGATCGAGGCGCGCGTGCTGGTCGGCAGCGGTTCGAGTGGCAGCACCAGTTCGGGATCGACGGGCTCGGGCAGCACCAGCGGAGGCGGAACCAGCGGCGGCACCACTGGTACCGGAAGCACGGGCAGCGGCAGCACGGGAACCGGCAGCACGAGTGGCGGGAGCACGGATACCAGCGGGACGGGCAGCACCGGCACGGGCAGCACCGGCAGCGGCGGCACGACGACGACCACGCCGGATCACCTGACTGGCACCACTGGCAACAACGTGTTCGTGTCCGGCACCGGCAGCCACGTGATCGATGGCGGCGGCGGGCTCGACACCGTCACCTATTCCGGCGCGCACACGGCGTACACGGTGACCACCGGCACGGCGGGCCTGACCGTCACTGGTGGCGCCGGAGCGGTGCAGGATACGCTCACCAATATCGAGCGCCTGCAGTTCAGCGATGAGACGATGGCGTTCGACATCAGCGGCACGGCGGGCCAGGCATACCGGCTGTACCAGGCCGCGTTCGGCCGCACGCCCGATGCCGCGGGCCTCGGCTACTGGATCAAGGCGATGGACAATGGCATGTCGCTCGACCAGGCCTCGAACGGCTTCGTGGCCAGCCAGGAATTCGCGAACCTGTACGGTCCCAACTCGAGCGACAGCCTGTTCGTGCAGACCCTGTACATGAATGTGCTGCACCGCTCGGGCGATCAGGCCGGCTATGATTTCTGGATGGCCGCGATCCAGCAGCACGGCGAGAGCCGCGCCCAGGTGCTGAGCAACTTCAGCGAGAGCGCGGAGAACCAGGCCCAGGTGATCGGCACGATCCAGCACGGCATCGAGTTCTTGCCGTGGAATTAAGTAGCGGAGGTAATCGCGGCGAACCTTGTGCCGGATCATGAGATTCGACCCGCGAGACGTTTGACACCACTATCGAACGCCCCCACACTGCAAGGCACCCGAGCCGTTCGTGCCTCGGGTGTTTTTCCATCCACCTTACCTGGCCAACATCATGCTGACAGTAGCGATCAGGCAGCTCTTCACTGCCGCGGTACAGTCGTTGAAAAGCGCGGCGGCGCGCGCGCTGAACGGGGCCTTGCCGCCGGGTGTGCTGGTGGAATTCCGCTGCGCGCGCCGGATCGACGCCTTGACGCGGCGGCTGGTGGGCATGCAACGCAAGATCGCCAATATGTCGGCGCACGTGCTGTCAGGCAGTGCGCGTGGCGCGGTGGATGCGGACCACAAGCTGCGCCGCATGCTGGCCGAGTTCAAGCAAGACCTCAACGGCGTCCGGCGCGAACTGGCCACCTGGCACACGCGCGAATGCCGCGGCCGCACCGGGGCCTTGCTGGCAGCCGCCATCGAACGCCTGAACCGCATCGCTGCAGACACCTATATGGCAGCAGACCGGCTGGGGTTCGAAATCGACGAGCACGACAGGCGCTTTGGGCGGTGATCGCTCATCCCCTGCGGCTCATCCTTTCACCACCACTCCGAAC
>NZ_JANUGU010000017.1 GCF_024753145.1 Massilia terrae
TTGCTCGAACTCGCGTACTTTCATCGTGCGCTCCCAACGTAGCTTCTTGTACGTTGAGATCGTCACGGCAAGGCTGAGTTCAACACTTTTCGGTGACAGAGCCTTTTTTTATTCCTGAAGCGGTGTTTACATCCCGCCCCACAGCGCCGCCAGCGCGGCCAGCGCCGCCAGCCCGGCGGTCTCGGTGCGCAGCACGCGCGGGCCCATCGACAGGGCCAGCGCGCCGTGGGCGATGGCCAGCTCTTCTTCCTGGTCGGAGAATCCGCCTTCCGGCCCTATTAATATAGAGGCGTCGTGCGGCGCCGTCACGGCGGCCCATGCCGCCAGCGACTGCGTGGCGCGCGGCGACAGCAGGATGCGCCGGGTGGAAGAGGGCGCGGCGATCCAGCGCTCGAACGCTTCCACTGGGGCCACCCGGGCTAGGGTGTTGCGCCCGCACTGCTCGGAGGCCGCCACCACGATCCCTTCCCAGTGCGCGCGGCGCTTGTCGGCCCGTTCGCCGGACAGGCGCACCACGCTGCGCTGCGCCGCCAGCGGCTGGATCGCCGCCGCGCCCAGTTCCACCGCCTTCTCGACGATCCAGTCCATCTTGCTGCCCTCGGGCAGTCCCTGCGCCAGGGTCAGCGCGAACGGCAGCTCGACTCCGTCCGGCTCGAAGGCGGTGATCCTCGCGCTGGCGCGCTTCCTGTCGAGCGAGGCAAGGGTGGCGCGATACACGCCGCCGCGGCCATCGAACAGTTCGAGCGCGTCGCCGGGCGCCATGCGCAGCACCTGCAGGTGGCGCGCCAACGCCTCCGGCAGTTCGACTTCAACGCCGGAGGTCAGCGCGAACGGGCAATAAAAACGTGGCATGCTTTTCCTGAAACACAGTTCTTGAAAGCCTGCATTTTAATTCGGCAGGACCCTGCTCTGGTAAAATAGCCGGTTAAGGCCCCGCGCCACCGCTTTCCAATCCAGAGTTACCATCCATGAAACCTACCCAAACCACCACCCTGATGGCCAACGCGATCCGCGCGCTGGCGATGGACGCTGTGCAGAAGGCCAATTCGGGCCACCCAGGCATGCCGATGGGCATGGCCGAGATCGCGGTCGCGCTGTGGGACGGTCACTACCACCACAATCCGGCCAACCCGCACTGGGCCAACCGCGACCGCTTCCTGCTGTCGAACGGCCACGGCTCGATGCTGCACTACGCGCTGCTGCACCTGGCCGGCTACGACCTGTCGATGGACGACATCCGCAACTTCCGCCAGCTGCACTCGAAGACCCCGGGCCATCCGGAAGTCGGCATTACCCCGGGCGTGGAGACCACCACCGGCCCGCTGGGCCAGGGCATCAGCAACGCGGTCGGCATGGCGCTGGCCGAGTGGCTGCTGGCATCGGAATTCAACCGTCCGGGCTTCGACATCGTCAACCACTACACCTACGCCTTCCTCGGCGACGGCTGCCTGATGGAAGGCATCTCGCACGAAGTGGCGTCGCTGGCCGGCACCCTGCGCCTGAACAAGCTGATCTGGCTGTACGACGACAACGGCATCTCGATCGACGGCAAGGTGGAAGGCTGGTTCACCGACGATACCCCGAAGCGTTTCGAAGCCTACGGCTGGAACGTGATCCGCAGCGTCGACGGCCATGACGTGGCCGCGGTCGATGCCGCCATCGCGCAGGCCAAGACCTCGGACCGCCCGACCCTGATCTGCTGCAAGACCATCATCGGCAAGGGCTCGCCCAACCTGCAGGGCGGCGACAAGGTGCACGGCGCCGCGCTGGGCGAGAAGGAAGTCGCCGCGGTGCGCGAGCACCTGGTGTGGGACGCGATCCCGTTCGACATCCCGAAGCCGATCTACGAAGCCTGGGACGCGCGCGCCCGCGGCGCCAAGCTGGAATCGGACTGGAACGCGCTGTTCGCCAACTACCGCGCGCAGTACCCGGAGCTGGCCGCCGAATTCGAGCGCCGCAGCAAGGGTGAACTGCCGGGCAACTTCGAGCAGGTGCTGGCCGCCGCCATCGCCTCGAATATCGACAAGAAGGAAACCATCGCCACCCGCAAGGCCAGCCAGAACGCGATCCAGGCGCTGGCCCCGGTGCTGCCGGAATTCCTGGGCGGCTCGGCCGACCTGACCGGCTCGAACCTGACCAACTGGAAGGAATCGATCCCCGTGCGCTCGGGCGTGCCGGGCAACCACATCAACTACGGCGTGCGCGAGTTCGGCATGGCCGGCATCATGAACGGCGTCGCCCTGCACGGCGGCTTCATCCCGTTCGGCGCCACCTTCCTGACCTTCTCGGACTACAGCCGCAACGCGCTGCGCATGGCCGCGCTGATGAAGATCCGCTCGATCTTCGTGTTCACCCACGATTCGATCGGCCTGGGCGAAGACGGCCCGACCCACCAGTCGGTGGAGCATGTGTCCTCGCTGCGCCTGATCCCGAACCTGGACAACTGGCGTCCGGCCGACACCGTCGAGTCGACCGTGGCCTGGGGCGCGGCAGTGCAGCGCCATGACGGTCCGTCGACCCTGATCTTCTCGCGCCAGAACCTGCCTTACCTGGAACGCGACGCCGCCACCGTGGCCAACGTCGCCAAGGGCGGCTATGTGCTGCGCGACGCCGCGAACGCGAAAGTGATCCTGCTGGCGACCGGCTCGGAAGTCGAGCTGGCGCTAAAGGCGGCCGACGCGCTGGCGGCCGAGGGCGTGGCGGTGCGCGTGGTGTCGATGCCGTCGACCGACGTGTTCGAACGCCAGGACGCCGCCTACAAGGCCAGCGTGCTGACGCGTGGCACGCCGCGGGTGGCCATCGAGGCAGGCGTGACCGATTTCTGGTACAAGTACGTTGGGCTGGACGGCGCCGTGGTCGGCATCGACACCTTCGGCGAATCGGCGCCGGCGGGTGTGCTGTTCAAATATTTCGGCTTCACGGTGGAGAACGTGGTGGCGAAGGCCAAGTCGGTGATCGCCGGCTAAGACGGATGTCTGTGCGGGTGGCGCGTGCCGCCCGCCATCGGGTTTGTTTATACAATCAGGAGCTAAAATGACGATCAAAGTCGCAATCAATGGTTATGGCCGCATCGGCCGCAACGTCCTGCGTGCGTTCTACGAAGGCGGCAAGAAACAAGACATCCAGATCGTGGCCATCAACGACCTGGGCAACGCCGCAAGCAACGCCCACCTCACCCGCCACGACACCGCCCACGGCAAGTTCCCGGGCACCGTCACGGTCGAGGGCGATTACATGATCGTGAACGGCGACAAGATCCGCGTGTTCGCGCAGCGCAATCCGGCCGAAATCCCGTGGGGCGAGCTGGGCGTGGACGTGGTGCTCGAGTGCACCGGCTTCTTCACCACCAAGGAAAAGGCATCGGCCCACCTGAAGGGCGGCGCCAAGAAGGTCATCATCTCGGCGCCGGGCGGCAAGGACGTCGACGCGACCATCGTGTACGGCGTCAACCAGAACGTGCTGAAGTCGACCGACACCGTGATCTCGAACGCTTCCTGCACCACCAACTGCCTGGCCCCGCTGGTCAAGCCGCTGAACGATGCGATCGGCCTGGAGAACGGCCTGATGACCACCGTGCACGCCTACACCAACGACCAGGTGCTGACCGACGTGATGCACGAAGACCTGCGCCGCGCCCGTTCGGCCACCATGTCGATGATCCCGACCAAGACCGGCGCCGCCGCCGCGGTCGGCCTGGTGCTGCCTGAGCTGAACGGCAAGCTGGACGGTTACGCGATCCGCGTCCCGACCATCAACGTGTCGATCGTCGATCTGTCGTTCATCGCCAAGCGCGACACGACCGTGGAAGAGATCAACAAGCTGATGCTCGACGCATCGGAAGGCGCGCTGAAGGGCATCCTGACCTACAACACCGAGCCGCTGGTGTCGGTCGACTACAACCACAACCCGGCCTCGTCGAACTTCGACGCGACCCTGACCAAAGTGTCGGGCCGCCTGGTGAAGGTGTCGTCGTGGTACGACAACGAGTGGGGCTTCTCGAACCGCATGCTCGACACCACCGTCGCGCTGATGAACGCGAAGTAATCCGCTACCGGATGTGAAAACGGCCCGCTTGCGAGCGGGCCGTTTTTTTTTGATGTGCGCCCAGCGTCAGCTCGCGCGCGCTGGTGCACTCAATGGCTGCACCGCCAATCGCAATCCCATCGCCTTGAGGACGGCGGATAAGCTGCTGAGCGCCGGATTGCCTTTCGGCGAAAGCGTGCGATAGAGCTGCGTCGGATTCAACTGCGCCTGTTCGGCCACGGCCTGAATGCCGCCGAAGGCGCAACGGCTTTGTGTGCGATCAGTGTCAGGCCGACGTTGACCAAAAAAATGCCCGCCGGGCTTGCGCCGGGCGGGCATCGCTCAGGTTTTCAGCAGAGGGGCCATGCGGCCCCGCCGCTTAGAACGCCTGGGTGTAACGCACGTAGAAGAAGCGGTCGATCGGCATGTCGGCGTCGACGGCCGACGACGATGCGGCGCCCTGGATGGTGGTGCGCGGCTGCTTGTTGAACAGGTTGTTCACGCCAGCCAGCACGGTGGCTTTCCACGGGGTCTTGTAGCCAACGCTCAGGTCGTTGTAGACCGTTGCGCCCAGCTTGTTGTAACCCTTGCCCCAGGTGGCCGCGTCGTTCGGATTGCTGCACTCGGCGCTCGAGAAGCACTTGTCCTTCACGCCGCTCTGGAAGCGGGCGGTCCAGGTGGCGCTCCAGTTGCCCAGGCTCCAGTCCGTGGTCAGGTTCGACTTGAAGCGGTTGTAGTAGTACTGGCCGACGTACTCTTTCCACGCTGCGGTCGCATCCGCCTGCTCGCGGAAGGACTTGACCCAGGTCGAGTCCGAACGGAAGTTGAACAGGCCGTAGGCGGTGCGCAGGCGGTAGCCCAGCGACAGGTCGATGCCTTCGGTCTGCAGCGCGCCCAGGTTGGCGTTGCCGCGCGACAGGGAGACGATCTGGCCGGTCAGCGGATCACGCTTCAGGTCGTTGCAGTAGGAAGCGACGTTCTGGACGTAGCAGTACTCGGCCACCTGGGTCGCGGTGATGGCGCTGATCTCGTTGGTGATCTTGATGTTGAACCAGTCCAGCGAGGCCGAGAAGCCCGGCAGGTAGGACGGGCTGTACACCAGGCCCAGGGTCTTGGTGGTGGCGCGTTCCGGACGCAGGGCGCTGTTGCCGGCGCCGGCCACGAACGGGCTGGCGCTCTGGCCACCGGCGGCGCTGGCCACCGGGGTGTTGGTCTGGTCGGTCTGGCGGAAGCCCGGCTTCACGCCGGCCGCGGCGCAGCGGGCGGCCACCGAAGCGTCGCGCGCGGCGGCGCCGTAGACGCTGTCGCAGGGATCCATGTAGTCGTCGTAGGTCTGCTCGCCGCCGCCGAAGGTGTCACCCACGGTCGGTGCGCGGAAGCCCTGGGCGTAGGTGCCGCGGGCCAGCAGGTCGTTGACCGGCTTCCACATGAAGCTCGCCTTGCTGTTGTTGGCGATGCCGAAGTTGCTGTAGTTCGAGTGGCGGGTGGCCAGGTCGACGCTCAGCAGCTTGGCGAACGGGACGTCTTTCAGCAGCGGGATGTTGACTTCGGCGTAGGCTTCCTGGACGCTGTATTCGCCGCGGGTCGGGTTGCCGGCCAGGTCGGTCGAATAGCCCGATTGCTCGAACTGGCCCGGCAGGTCGTAGCCGCGCACATTGCGGTGCTCGAGGCCGGCGGCGAAGCCGAGCGAGCCGGCCGGCAGGTTGTACAGCTCGCCGCCGATGTTGGCGGTGGCGCTGTTGATGGTGCTGCCGTAGGTGGCCTGGCCGATCGAGTTCACGTAGCTCAGTGCGGCCGGGGTCGAGGCCGACGGGCCGCCCAGGATGTTCCACGGGGTGCACTGGGTCAGGGCGATCGGGCTGCCCGGGGTGCCGCACTGGACGACGCCGGCGGCGTTCATGAACGACGGGCCGAGCGCTTGCTTCAGGTTCAGCAGGTTGATGTTGCCGCTCGACAGGGTCGAGCCGCTGACGGCGCTGTGGTTGTAGCCCACGTCCCAGTTCCACGGATGCGCGCCAACGTTGAAGTCGCCCGACAGGGTGGCGTCGATGTGGACGGTGCGGTTTTCATTGTCGGTCACGCGCGGCAGCTCGACGGTGCGGCGCATGAAGTACAGGTCCTGGCCGTAGGCGTTCCAGTAGCTGTTCTTGTCGACGTAGACCGGGAAGTTCGACTGCACGTCGCTGCGCAGCGGGTAGCCGGCGATCTGGGCGGTCGAGTTACGCTGCGAGAACATCGCGGTGCTGGCGAACTTCATGCCGTACGGCAGGTCGACGGTGCCCTTGGTGAAGATGGTGTCCAGCTTGTTCGGCATCTGGAACATCATCTGCTGCGCCGTGTTGAACTTGTCGGCGGCGGCGCCCGAGTAGTCGTGCCAGTTGTTCAGGTTGCGCGGGTCGGAACCGGTGCCGGTGCCGGTCTGGTCGCCGCTGTGGTTCAGGACCTTGTCGAAGGAACCGTCGATCGGCTCGACCCAGCCCCACGGGCCCAGGCCCAGGCCGGTGGTCGGGCGGTTCGGGCCCTTCGGGAAGGCGGTGATGTTACGGGTGCTCGGCCAGACCACGCCTTGCTCGGTGTGCGACAGGCCGAACATCAGCGAGGTCTTGTCCGAGGTGGCGCCGTAGGTCAGCGAGAAGTCCTTGTTGCGGCCGTCGCCCTTCTGGTTGGCGCCGGTGTACAGGCTCAGGTTGCCGCCGTCGAGCGACTTCTTCAGGATGATGTTGACCACGCCGGCGATCGCGTCCGAGCCGTAGATCGACGAGGCGCCGTCCTTCAGCACTTCGATGCGGTCGATCATGGCCGACGGGATGGTCGACATGTCGGTGTAGCCGTCGACGGTGGCGGTCCAGCGCTTGCCGTCGACCAGCACCAGCAGGCGCTGCGAGCCGAGGTTGCGCAGGTTGATGTACTGGCCGCCGTTCTCGCGGTTCGAGGTCAGCGAACCGCCGCGGCTGAAGTCCGGCGAACCCGCCGAGGACAGGGTGTTCAGGATGTCGCCGACCGTGACCAGGCCGGTCTTCTGGATCTGCTCCTGGGTCATCACCTGGACCGGCTGCGCGGTCTCCAGGTCAACCGCGCGGATGCGCGAACCGGTCACCTCGATGCGCTGCAGCGCCGGCTGCGCGGTTTGCGCTTCCTGGGCGTATGCGGCGTGCATACCGAGGGTCATGCCGCCCAGGCAGATCACGCGGATCGACCGGGACAAGATTTTTTCCATCATTTTTGCAAACTCCTTGGGGTAAAAACGGGCGTGAGATTGTCACAACCAGACGCGCGAAGTCGCTTGTGGCGACGGTTCCGGAAAAATTACTGGCTTTTCGTTCAGCAATTTTCCAAACCTGCAATGGAAGCATTCCCCAAGGCATGCTGTCAAATCTGAATCCGGTGAGAATTGGTGATTGTTGCTATTGGGCGTATGTACCCGCATTTGCACATTTCCACAATTGACGATTCGGTCAGTAGCTGATCAATTATGCCGAATGGCAAAAAAATGCCCACCGGCAGGGGCCGGCGGGCATCGCGGGAAACTGCTCAAGCGGGCCGCAGCCCGCCTGGATCAGAAGCCCTGGTTGTAGCGGACGTAGAAGAAGCGGTCGATCGGACGCTCGGCATCCACGGTCGACGACGACGAGCTGCCCTGGGTGTACACGTACTGAGGCTTGCGCTTCAGGAGGTTGTTGATACCACCCATGATCTTCGCGTTCCACGGCAGCTTGTAGCCAACCGACAGGTCGGTGAAGAACTGGGCCGGCAGGCGGTTCAGGCCGGGGCCGGCGCTGATGCGGCCGGTCGGATCCGAGCACTCGACCACCGGGTTGACGGTCCAGCAACGGTCACGCACGCCGCTGTAGTAGCGGGTCGCCACGGTCGAGCTCCAGTTGCCCTGGTTCCAGTCGATCCCGAGGTTGGACTTCAGGCGCAGGGTGCCCCACTCGCCGACGAACTCGGTCCAGTCCGCGGTGTTGCTGCTCTTGGTGCGGTAGGACTTGACCCAGGTCGACTCCGAACGGATGTTGAACTGGCCGAAGGCGGTCCGCGGGAAGCGGTACGAGAACGAGAAGTCCAGGCCCTTGGTCTGGGTTTCGCCCAGGTTGGCGTTACCGCGCAGCAGGTTGTTGATCTGGCCGGTCAGCGGATCACGGGTGATCTTGCCGCAGAAGGCCGGGTCATTGTTCACGTAGCAGAAGTTGACGGTCTGGTTCGCCGAGATCGCCGCGATCCGGTTCTTGATGCGGATATCGTAGTAGTCCAGCGACGCCGTGAAGCCGTTCAGCCACGACGGGCTGTACACGATGCCGGCGGTGCGGGTGGTCGCGGTTTCCGGCGTCAGCAGGTTGTTGCCGAAGCCGCTCACGAACGGGACCGGGGTCTGGCCGCCGCCCGAACCGACGGCGTTGCCCGCCTGGTTCTTCTGGCGGAAGTTGGTCGGCACACCGGCCGCCGTGCAGCGCGCCTTGATCGCCGGGTCGTTCGCCGCGGCGCCGAACTGGCTGTCGCAGGGATCGAGGTAGGTGTCGAAGGTCTGGCCGCCGCCGCCGAAGGTGTCGGACAGGGTCGGCGCGCGGAAGCCCTGGGCGTAGGTCGCGCGGCCCAGGATGTCCTTGATCGGACGCCACTGGATGCTGCCCTTGCTGTTGGTG
Organism: Massilia terrae; assembly: GCF_024753145.1. Lineage (GTDB taxonomy): Bacteria > Pseudomonadota > Gammaproteobacteria > Burkholderiales > Burkholderiaceae_D > Telluria > Telluria terrae. The sequence continues at coordinate 8,664 of NZ_JANUGU010000017.1, forward strand.
GTGTTGCCGAAGCTGGTGTAGTCGGAGTAGCGCGACGCGATGTCGACCGACAGCAGCTCGGCCATCGGCAGGCCTTTCAGCAGCGGGATGTTGAATTCGAGGTAGGCTTCCTTGACGGTGTACTTGCCGGTGGTCGCGTTACCTGCGAGGTCGGTCGAATAGCCCGACTGCTCGAACTGGCCCGGACGGTCGTAGCCGGACACGGTGCGGCGCTCCAGGCCCGCTGCCATGCCCACCGCGCCTGCCGGCAGGGTGAACAGTTCGCCGGTGATGTCGGCGGTGGCGCTGTCCACTTTGCTGCCATAGGTGGCCTGGCCGACCGACATGGCGTAGGCCAGCGCGGCCGGGGTCGAGGCCGATGGGCCGCCCAGGATGTCCCAGGGCACGCACTCGGTCAGCGAGATCGCGGCGGTCGGGGTGCCGCACTGGACCACGCCGGACGCATTCTTGAACGACGGGCCCAGGGCTTTCTTCAGGTTGACCAGGTTCAGGTTACCGGTCGACAGCACGGTGCCGGTGATGGCGCTGTGGTTGTAGCCCACGTTCCAGTTCCACGCTTTGCCCATCACGCTGAAATCGCCTTCGAGGACGGCGTCGATGTGCAGGGTCTGGTTGCCGTTGTCGGTCACGCGCGGCACTTCGATGGTGCGGCGGGCGAAGAACAGGTCCTGGCCGGTGCCCGCGGTCACGCCGACGCCCTGGTTGCCCATCGGGTTGTAGTAGCTGTCCTTGTCGATGTAGACCGGGAACTTGCTCTGCGAGGTCGAGGTCAGCGGGTAGCCGGCGATCTGGCGCGAGGACTTGCGCTCGGCGTACATCGCGGTAGTGGTCAGGCGCATGCTGTACGGCAGTTCCAGCGAGCCCTTGGTGAAGATCGAGGTCAGGCGGGTCGGCGCCTGGAACTGCATCTCGTCGGTCGAGTTGTAGACGTCGGCGTCGGCGCCCTTGTAGTCGTGGTAGTTGGCGATGTTGTTCGACGCCGAACCGGTGCCGTCGCCGTTGTAGCTGCCGGTGTGGTTCAGGATCTTGTTGAACGCGGTGCCGGAACCGCCGCTGGCGGACACGTTGGTGATGCGGCCCCACGGGCTGGTGCCCAGGGAAGCGGTCGGGTGGTTCGGACCGAAGCTGGTTGCGGTTTCCGGACGCGCATTGGCCCAGACCTCGCCCTGCGAGCTGCTGGTCAGGCCGAACATCAGCGAGGCTTTCTCGCTGCCGGTGCCGTAGGTCAGCGAGTAGTCGGTGGTCTTGCCGTCGCCCTTGCTGTTGCGGCCGTTGTAGACGCTCAGCTGGCCGCCTTCCATCGATTTCTTCAGGATGATGTTGACCACGCCGGAGATTGCATCCGAACCATAGATCGAGGACGCACCGTCCTTCAGCACTTCAATCCGGTCGATCATCGCCGACGGCACGGTCGACATGTCGGTGTAGCCCGCCACGGTCGAGGTCCAGCGCTTGCCATTGACCAGCACCAGCAGGCGCTGGGAGCCGAGGTTGCGCAGGTTGATGTACTGGCCGCCCTGTTCGCGGTTCGAGGTCAGCACCGAGCCCTTCGAGAAGGCCGGGGTACCGGTCGAGGACAGGGTGTTGATGATGTCGCCGACGGTGACGAGGCCGCTCTTCTGGATCTGCTCGGCGGTCATGACCTGCACCGGCTGGGCCGTTTCGAGGTCGACCTGGCGGATACGCGAGCCGGTCACTTCGACGCGGGCGACATTGCTGTCGGTGGCAGCGGCTTGCTCTTGAGCAAACGCAGCCATCGAATGCAGGGCGACTGCCACCGCAATTGCGATCTTGGTTCGTTGTTGCATGGGTTCTCCGGGTTTATGTGTTGCCTGGCGGTGCGTGCCGCCGGGCTTATAAAAAGTGTCGCAAAACGAGAAAACAACCCGATGCTCCTTCCCGCGTTTATGCAAGGAGGGAAACACTCAGGTTGCAGATATATCAAATCATTTCGTATTGACTGCTGTCAATATTCGAGACGATTTATGCTCGGAAAACAACACTTCCCGGATGGAAAAAGTCATCTAGATCATGCAGGTGGGAAACACTGGGCCCACAGGCGGGTGACGGCGGCCATATCGGAGGCTGCCAGCTCGGGGTCGACGCGGGCCGCATCCTGGCCCTGGAGCCGCACCTGGTGCTGGAGGCGGCGGTAATCGCGGTAGGCGTCGGCGACTGCGCCGGCCAGCTCGGCATCGACCAGGCCCAGTTCACCGGCAAGGCGCAGCAGCGCGATGTTGCCGACGTTTGCCGTGAGTTGCGGGTGCTGGCAGGCGTGGCGCAGCACCAGGTACTGGACGATGAATTCGATGTCGATCATGCCGCCGGCGTCCTGCTTGAGATCGAACAGCCCGGTGCGGTTGGGGTAGGCGTCGTGCATGCGCTCGCGCATCTTCAGGACTTCGTCGCGCAGGACGACGGGATCGCGCTGCTGGCGCAGCACGGCGTCGCGGATCGGCTCGAAGCGCGCGCCGATGGCGGCGTCGCCGGCGCAGAAGCGGGCCCGGGTCAGGGCCTGGTGCTCCCACAGCCAGGCCGACTGCGCCTGGTAGCGCTCGAAGGCGGCCACCGAGGACACCAGCATGCCGGAGGCGCCGTCCGGGCGCAGCGCGGTGTCGATGTCGAACAGGATGCCGGCCGGGGTCATGGTGGTCATCCAGGTGATGAAGCGCTGGGCCAGCTTGGCATAGTTGCCGGGCGCATCCTGGTCGTCGTCGTCGAACAGGAAGATGACGTCGAGGTCGGAGACATAGCCCAGCTCCTTGCCGCCCAGCTTGCCGTAGGCGATGACGGCGAAGCGCGGCACCTCGCGGTGGCGGGTGGCCACCGCCAGCCAGGCGTACTTGATGACGGCGGCGACGATGGTGTCGGCCAGCAGCGACAAGTGATCGGCCAGGCGCTCGACGGTCAGCTCGCCGGCGAGGTCGCGCGCCAGCAGCCGGAACAGCTGGGCGTGATGGATTTCGCGCAGGATGTCGAGCTGGCGTTCGGTGTCGCCCTGGGCGCCGGCCAGTTCGGCATCGAGCCGGGCCGCCAGTTCGGGGATGTCGTCGACGGCATTGCCGCGGTCGTCCAGCAGTTCGTCGAGCAGGATCGGGTGCTGGGTCAGGAAGGTCGCAGCCCAGCCGCTGGCGTTGAACATGCGCAGCACGCGCTCGAGCGTGTGCGGGTATTCGGTCAGCAGCGACAGGTAGGCCGAGCGGCGCGCGATCGCCTCGAAGAAGTCGAGCAGGCGGCCCAAGGTGGCGCCATGGCTGCCGACCTTGGCATCCTTGACGATGGCGACGATCAGCGGCAGCGCCGCGTTGACCAGCGCCGCCAGCCGCTGGCGGCTGGCATCGGGCAGGGCTTGCAGGCGCGGCGCCTGCAGGGTGGCGGCCAGGCGCTGGGCGGCCTCCAGCGGCGCCTCGAAGCCGAGTGTGGCCAGGTGGGCCGCGATGGCCTCGTGGTCGGCGCTGTCGGTCAGCAGGGCGGCCGCTTCCGGCGTGTTGGCGGCGCCCGGCGCCGGGTCGGCGAAGATCTCGTCGAAGCGGGCCGCCACGAAATGGCGCTGGCGCTCCAGTTCGGCCAGCAGGGCGGGCACGTCGGGCCGGCCCATCATGCGCGCCACCGCCAGCCGGTCGTCGTCGCTGGCAGGCAGGGTGTGGGTCTGGGCGTCCTCCAGGTATTGCAGCCGGTGCTCCAGGTTGCGCAGGAAGGTGTAGGCGTCGAGCAGGCCGGCCACGGTGTCGGCCGGCATCAGCTCGCGCTCGGCCAGCAGGCGCAGGGTAGTGCGGGTGGAGCGCTCGCGCAGGGCCGGGTCGCGCCCGCCGCGGATCAGCTGGAATACCTGGGCCAGGAACTCGATCTCGCGGATGCCGCCGCGGCCCAGCTTGACGTTGTCGCTGCGCTCCGGATGCAGGCGCTCCTGGCGCGCGACCTCGGCGCGGATCTGGCCGTGCATATTGCGGATCGCGTCGATCACGCCGAAGTCGAGGTAGCGGCGGAAGCAGAACGGCCGCACGATGGCTTCCAGCGCCGCGATGTCCTGGGTGTCGCCGGTGACGGCGCGCGCCTTGACCCAGGCGTAGCGTTCCCACTCGCGGCCCTGCACGATCAGGTATTCCTCGACCATGGCCAGGCTCGCCGCCAGCGGACCCGACTTGCCGTTCGGGCGCAGCGCCATGTCGACGCGGAAGGTGAAGCCGTCCTCGGTGATCTCGGACAGCGCCGCGATCAGCTTGCGCCCCAGGCGCACGAAGAATTCATGGTTGGACAGCTGGCGCTGGCCGGGCCCGGCGGCGGTCTCGCCGTCCTCCGGGTAAACAAAGATGAGGTCGATGTCGGACGACACATTCAGCTCGCCGCCGCCCTGCTTGCCCATGGCCAGCACCAGCAGGTGCTGCGGGCGGCCGGATTCGGCGCCCACCGGCTCGCCGTGCAATGCGACCAGTTCGGCCATCAGCTCGGCCAGGTGGCGCTGGATGGCGAAATCGGCAAAACGGGTGATCGCGGTGACAACTTCGTCGAGGTCGGCCTGGCCGCCGAGGTCGCGCCGGATGATGGCGGCGATCAGCAGGTTGCGCAGGCGGCGCATGGCGCGCGGCAAGGGCAGGGCGGGATCCAATACCGCGCCGAAATCGAGGGAAGCCAGCGATAATTGGGCCAGCTGTTCGACTTGCCCGGCGCGGGCCGGGTCGGCGCCGAGCCAGCGTTGGTAGAAACGTGATGCGCTGGCCGGCGAGGCAGGGTTCATTGGCTGTCCAAGTGTTAAACAATGCGTTCCGGCATGCTTGCGATGCGGTAGAATTGCCCGCCATGCTGGCAGCGGCGCACCGCTGGTCAGCATGGATGGTAAGGTAGACGCCGCGAATGTTGCAAGCGCTCTCTTATTCAAGAATTATTTACGGCGAGCCTTCTTATTAGCAACCTGATCGACAATCCGGATCCGCAGGCCGCGCCCGAGGAAGGGCCGCTTGCGCAGCGCTGGCACCGCCTGCGCGCTGGGTACCGCTACGCCAATCGTGTCTCGCACCACTTGCTGGGCTTCACCGTCAAGCTGGCGCTGCTGGTGTACTTCGTGTTCACCGTGCTGTTCCTGCTGCTGCGCTACGTGGTGCTGCCGAACATCGATTACTACAAGCCGGACATCGAACGCGCCGCCAGCCGCGCGCTTGGCAACCAGGTCACCATCGCGCGCCTGTACGCCTCGTGGAGCGGGCTGAACCCGAGCCTGTTCCTGGGCGACGTGACCTTGCGCGATCGCCAGGGCCGGGTAGTGCTGGCGCTGCCCTCGGTGTCGGCCACCGTGTCGTGGCTGTCCGTGGTGACGGCCGAGCCGCGCTTTCGCTCGCTGGAACTGATCCGGCCGGAACTGGACATGCGCCGCACGCCGGACGGCGCGCTCTACGTGGCCGGGGTCAAGCTGGCGCCGGGGCCGGGCGGCGGCGGCGGCCCTGACTGGCTGTTCCGCCAGCACGAAGTCGTCATCCGCCAGGGCAAGCTGCACTGGACCGACGAGCAGCGCGGCGCGCCCGAGCTGGCGCTGTCCGATGTCACCCTGGTGCTGGCCAACCACTGGAACACCCACCGCTTCGGCTTCAAGGCCACGCCGCCGCTGGGCCAGCCGCTCGACCTGCGCGCCCGCTTCACGCATCCCGCGCTGGCCAAGCCGTCCGATGCGCTGCGCTGGAAAGGCGAGCTGTACGCGGACCTGCGCGACACCGACCTGGCCGCGTGGAAGCAATACATCGACATCCCGTTTGAACTGAACCAGGGCAAGGGCTCGGTGCGGGCCTGGATGAACGTCGACCATGCGCGTCTGGCCAGCTTCACCGCCGACGTCGCGCTGTCGGGCGTGTCGGCGCGCCTGCGGCCGGACCTGGCGCGGCTGGAGCTGGCGGCGGTGTCCGGCCGGCTGGCGGCCAGCGAGACCCTGGCGCCCGGCAAGACCGATGACAAGCCGACCTTCGGCGCCAACGGCTACGACGTCAGCGTGTCCGACTTCACGGTCGCCACCCGCGACGGCGTGCTGCTGCCGCCGGCCACGGTGTCGGAGAGCTGGCGGCCGGCCAGCCGCGTGAGCCCGGAACACACCCAGGTGACGGCGCGCCAGGTCGACCTGGCGGCGCTCGCGACGCTGGCGGCCGACCTGCCTTTGCATCCGGAGCAGCGCGAGATGCTGGCCGACTTCGCCCCGCGCGGCCTGCTGCAGGATGTGGCCGCCGAATGGGACGGCCGCTATCCGGCGCTCGCCAGCTACCGGGTGCACGGACGCGTGGCCGGGCTGTCGCTGCGGCCGCAGGCGGCGCGCGCGGCGCGTCCGGCCAGCGGCCAGCAGCCGGCCCAGGCGGCACGCGCCGCGCTGCCGGGCTTCGACAATCTCAGCGGCATCGTCGACGCCAGCGATAACGGCGGCAGCGTGCAGCTCGATTCGACCGCGCTGGTGCTGCACATGCCGGCCTGGTTCGCCGAACCGGACATGCCGTTCGATAAACTCAGCCTGCAGGTGCGCTGGTCGCATCCGCGCAAGGACCAGCTGCTGGTCGAGGTCGACGGCATGAATGCGGAGCAGGGCACGCTGAGGCTCGCGCTGTCCGGGCGCCAGCTGGTGCCGCTGGCCGGCGGCGGCCCTGGCAACGCCGACTTCACCGGCACCATCGACGGCTTCCAGATCAACCAGGTCGGCCGCTTCCTGCCGAAGATCACGCCGGAATCCTTGCACGGCTGGCTGACCGGCGCGCTGCAGGGCGGCACCCTGCGCGACGGCACGCTGCGCCTGCGCGGCGACCTCGCGCACTTCCCTTTCCGCGCCGACAACGCGGCCGCGCGCGCGGCCGGCGAGTTCCGCGTCGCCGGCAAACTCGACCAGGCCACGCTGGAGTACGCGCCGGGCCACCACGCGGCCGACGGCAAGGCGCCGCTGTGGCCGCTCGCCGAGCAGATCAACGGCAGCATCGTGTTCGACCGCGCGCGCATGGAAATCAAGGGCGATACCCTGCGCACGATGGGTGTGGCGCTGTCGAACGTGAAGGCGGTGATCCCGGACCTGGCCGCGCACGAGCTGATGCTGGACATCGAAGGCAGCGGCAACGCGCCGATGCAGGAATACCTGCGCTACATGGCGGCCAGCCCGGTGCTGGAGTGGATCGGCAATTTCACCGAAGACACCCACGCCACCGGCAACGCGCGCCTCGGGCTGAAGCTGCACATGCCGCTCGACCACCTGCCGGACACCAAGGTGCAGGGCGGCCTGCAACTGCTGAGCAATGACGTGGCGCTGTTCCCGGAGCTGCCGCCGCTGACGGGCTCGATCGGGCGCATCGAATTCAACGAGCGCGGCTTCAACCTGGCCGGGGTCGGCGGCAATTTCCTCGGCGCGCCGCTGGCCGTGTCCGGCGGCACCCAGCGCGATGGCGCGATCGTGGTGCGGCTGGCGGGCACGCTGTCGGGCGAGGGCATGCGCCGCAGCGCGCCGGAGCCGGCCCTGCAGCGCCTCGGTCGCCACCTGTCCGGCACCACCCGCTACAGCGGCGCGGTGGTGGTGCGCGACCGCCAGCATACGGTGATCCTCGATTCGAACCTGGCCGGCCTCGGCATGGAATTGCCGGCCCCGCTCAACAAGGCCGCGGCGGATGCGCTGCCGCTGCACTTCGTGCTGGCCGGCGGCCCGGCCAACGACAACGGCGTGGCGCGCGACGAGATCCGCATCGGCCTGGGCGGCAATATCGCGGCGCGCTACCTGCGCGAGCGCCAGCACCGCGGCGGCTGGAACCTGCTGCGCGGCGGCATCGGCGTGAACGCGCCGGCGCCAGAGCCGGACAGCGGCATGCTGCTTAACATTAATACCAAGTCGCTGAACCTGGACCAGTGGCTGGCGCTGGGCAGCGAACTGGCGGGCCCCGAGTCCAACGCGGCCCCGGCCAGCGCTGCATCGTCGGCGGCCGGGCTGGCGCAGTACACGGTGCCGGACGCGCTGGCGGTGCGCACCTCCGAACTGGTGTTCGACGACCGCAAGCTGGGCGACGTGGTGCTCGGCGCCTCGCACCAGAAAGGCAGCTGGCAGGCCAGCATCCATGCGCGCCAGGCGGTGGGCTACCTGACCTGGGACGAGGCGCCCAGCGGCGGCGTGGGCAAGGTCAGCGCGCGCCTGGCTTCGCTGGTGATTCCGGAATCGGCCGCCAACGAGGTCAAGGACCTGCTGGCGCCGGACAAGCCGCGCACCTCGACCATTCCATCGCTGGACATCGTGGTCGACCAGTTCGAGCTGTTCAACAAAAAATTCGGGCGCCTGGAGCTGGCCGCGAGCAACGTCATGGCGGCCGGCGGGCGCGAGTGGCGCATCGACCGCCTGTCGGTGGCCAATCCGGACGGCGCCTTGAAGGCCACCGGGCGCTGGACCACCACGCGCGACACCAGCAACACGGCGATGAACTTCAACCTCGACATCCGCGACGCCGGCAAGCTGCTGGACCGGCTCGGCTTCCCGGAGACGCTGCGCAACGGCAAGGGCAACCTGTCCGGCGACATCGCCTGGAGCGGACTGCCGTACTCGCTCGACATCCCCAGCCTGTCCGGCAAGATCCAGATGAAGGTGGAGGACGGCCAGTTCCTCAAGCAGGACCCGGGCGCGGCCAAGCTGCTCGGCGTGCTCAGCCTGCAAGCGCTGCCGCGCCTGCTCAAGTTCGACTTCCACGATGTGTTCGCGGAAGGCCTGGCTTTCGACGGCATCACCGCGAACGCGACCATCTCGCGCGGCGTGGTGAAAACGGATAACCTGAAGATGCATGGCGTGGCGGCCACGGTGTTGATGGATGGCACCGCCGACATCGCCAACGAATCGACCAACCTGCACGTGGTGGTGATCCCGGAATTCAACCTCGGCACCGGGCCGCTGGTGTATGGCCTGGCGGTCAACCCCGTCATCGGCCTGGGCAGCTACCTGGCGCAGTTGTTCCTGCGCGCGCCGATGATGAAGGCGCTGACTTACCAGCTGCAGGTGAGCGGGCCGTGGAAGGCGCCGGTCATCACGCGCCTGGACCACAACAACGTGCAGCCCCCACAGCAAGCGAAAGCGAAGGACACGCCATGACGACGACAGTGGCAGCGGTACAGATGGTTTCGACGCCGGACGTGAACCAGAACATTGCGACCTGCGCGCGGCTGGTGGCGCAGGCCGCGGCCGGCGGGGCGCAGCTGGTGACGCTGCCGGAATACTGGCCGATCATGGGCCTGCGCGACACCGACAAGGTGGCGCACGCTGAGGCGCTGGACGATGGCCCGATCCAGCGGTTCATGGCGCAGGCCGCGCGCGAGCACGGCATCTGGCTGATCGGCGGCACCTTGCCGCTCACCTCGCCGGAAGACGGCAAGGTGCTCAACACCACGCTTGTCTATGATCCGCAGGGCCGGCGCGTGGCGCGCTACGACAAGATCCACCTGTTCGGCTTCACCAGGGGCAGCGAGTCGTACAACGAATCGGCCACCATCGTGCCGGGCGCGGCGGTGGGCAGCTTCGAGGCGCCGTTCGGGCGGGTCGGGCTGTCGGTCTGCTACGACCTGCGCTTCCCCGAGCTGTACCGGGCGATGGGCGAATGCGCGCTGATCGTGGTGCCGGCCGCCTTTACCCACACCACCGGCATGGCGCACTGGGAAGTGCTGCTGCGGGCGCGCGCGATCGAGAACCAGTGCTATGTGCTGGCCTCGGCCCAGGGCGGCACCCACCAGAATGGCCGCCGCACCTTCGGCCACAGCATGCTGGTCGACCCCTGGGGCGAGGTCAAGGCGCTGCTGCGCGAAGGCGAGGGCGTGGTGAGCGGCGAGATCGACCCGGCCGTGCTGGCCGGCGTGCGCGAGAGCCTGCCGGCGCTGCGGCATCGGAAGATGTAGCGCTTGGCGGTAGCGGCACCACCGGCATAACAAGCGCCAGCGCTACCTCCGGTGCCACACTAGAACGTCGTTCCAGTGCGGGAACGACGTTCTTTCTTAGTTACGGGATTCGTCTATCCATCTGCGCCGCACCAATAAAAAAACCAGGCCATACCGCGCCTGGTTTTTTTTGTACGCGCCGCGCGCGATCAGGTGGAGACGTGCACTTGTCCCGGCGCCAGCGTGCTGATGCCGAGCAGTACGACGTAGAGGTCGGCCTTGCCGCCGTTGCTGGTGTAGGTCAGGTGCACGATGCTGTCCTGCTTGCCGTCGCCGTTATAGTCGCTCACGGTGTAGCCCGAGTAGGTGTAGTTGGATGCGTACACCAGCTGGTCGTTGTAGTCGAAGCCGCTAAAGACGACTTTCCCGTTGATGTCGGTCTGACCGTGGTTGGCTTGGAAGATGGTCACCGGGTTCGGCTCGTCGGCGCCGGCGACGTTGACGGTGATCGTGCTCGAGGACGAACCGTCGAACGAACTCACCACCAGCTTGTCGCTGACGACCTGGCCCGAATTGAGGGCCTGGACGTTGGAGTCGGCATTGCGCAGCGCATAAGTCCAGGCGCCGGTGGCCTTGTCGAAGGTGAAGTTGCCGTAGGTGCCGGTCAGCGCGGCCGCGTTCGGCGCCTGGAAGCTGGCTTCGCCCGAGTCCGGATCGGTGACGGTCAGGGTGCCGCTGGCGCTGAGCACATTGTCTTCGCTGACGGCGCCGGTGCTGGTGCCGCCGATGGTCGCCTTGTCGTTGGCGCCGGTGATGTCCACGTGCAGCTTGGTGCTGGCGCTGCGGTCGAGCGAGGTCACGGTGATTTCATCGGCCACCACCTTGCCGGCGCTCAGGGCTTGCACGTTGGCGTCGCCGTTGCGCAGCAGGTAGGACCAGTCGCCGGTGCTGGTGTTGAAGCTGAAGTCGCCGTAGATGCCGGCCAGGGTGGCCGGGGCCTTGAACGCGGCTTCGCCGCTGTCCGGATCGGTCACCGCGAGCTTGCCGCTGGCGGCCAGCACGCCGTCTTCAGCGACCGCGCCGTTGCCGTTGCCGCTGATGCTGGCGGCGTCGTTGGCGCCGGTGACGTCCACGTGCAGTTTGGCGCTGGCGGTGCCGTCGGAGGAGGTGACGGTGATTTCATCGGCCACCACCTTGCCCGCGTTCAGGGCCTGGACATAGGCGTCGCCGTTACGCAGGGTGTACGACCATGCGCCGGTGGCGCTGTTGAAGCTGAAGTCGCCGTAGGTGCCGTGCAGAGAGGCCGGATCCTTGAACACGGCTTCGCCGATGTCGACGTCGCTCACGGTCAGGGTGCCGCTGGCGCTTTGCACGCCGTCTTCGCCGACGGCACCA
>NZ_JANUGU010000018.1 GCF_024753145.1 Massilia terrae
AGTCCTCCATCGCGCGCAAGGGCTTTTCATCGCGATGCGCCTCGGCCTTTTCACCCATCCTGAATTGACGACCTTTCTTGAATACCCGAGTATGGAGTCCCGTTAAGAGCAGAGCGACACTTGATACTCGACGCAACCCAGATCCTGGCCCTCGCCCCAGACCCAGCCTCCGCCAAGGCCGGCGGCCAGCTGGCGACACCGGCAAAATGGAGCGGGCTGGGTCGCAGCGAGGGCGCTTTGTGGGGCGAGTGCCAGGGCAGCGGTAAAAATCCATATCGCACCCAGATCGACTTGGGCGGCTCGGCCTTCAAGTGCTCGTGCCCGAGCCGCAAGTTCCCCTGCAAGCACGGCATCGCCCTGTACTTGCTGCTTGCCGGGCAACCATCCCTGTTTGCCACAGCAGATACCCCGGAATGGGTCGGCGACTGGCTGAGAAGCCGCCAGGCCCGCGAGGAAAAGAAGGCGGAAAAGGAATCGCAACGGTCGGCGCCGGCAAATCCAGGGACGCAGGCTGCCGCAGAAGCCCAGGCCCGCAAACGCGAGGAAAAACGCGAAGACAAAGTGAGCCGTGGCCTGTCCGAGCTCCGCACCTGGCTCGATGACCTGGCACGCGAAGGGCTGGCTTCAGGGCGCGCACGCGGCCAGGGAGCGTGGGACGCAGTGGCCGCGCGGCTGATCGACGCCCAGGCAGGCACCCTGTCCCGTCGGCTTCGGCGTGCCGGAAGCCTCTACTACCAGGGCGCCGACGAAGACCGTGATGGCCGGCTGGCCCGCGAGATGGCCTCCATCTACCTGTTGGCCACCGCTTGGCAGCGCCTCGACCAGCTGCCGGTGGCACTGCAATACGATGTTCGCTCCGCAATCGGCTGGAGCATCCCGGTCGAGGACGTGCTGCAATCCGCGCCGGTCTCGGACCAATGGCAGGTGCTCGCGCAAACGACCACCGACGAGGACAAGCTGAAAGCTCGCTCAACCTGGCTGCGTGGTGTGTCGACAGGGCGATGGGCGCAATTGCTGCAGTATTCGGTCGGAACACAGGGATTCGAACACGTACACACTCCCGGCACTGCCTTCAATGGAGAGCTGTGCTTCTACCCGGGCGCGTATCCGCTGCGCGCCGCGATCAGGAACCAGGCTGCGCCGGCGCCGATGGTGCCTGTCTTCGACCGGCTCGACACTTTGGATGCGGCGCTCGACGCCTGCTCGCAGGCGCTGGCGGTGCAGCCTTTCCTCGACCGTTATCCCCTCGTGCTTCGCGATGCCGTCCTCGACGCGGGCGATCGCCGGCGCGTGCATTGCCCGGCGGGCGGGGCCGCGATCGCGCTCCACCCCTCCTTTCGCCACTGGTTGCACATCGCCGCCATCAGCGGAGGCCATCCCACGACGCTTATCGGCGAATGGGACGGCCACGCGTTCATGCCACTCAGTGTCTGGCATGCCGGCCGCCTCTACAACATCGAAAGCGATCTCGCCGCATGACCCGCACCGTGCCCGAACTCGAACGCTTGCTCCAGATCGGCACAGCGCGCGCACGGCCGTTGCTGGAAAACGTTGTGCCGCCGTCCTTCGATATGCCGGCCATCGCCGGCACGGATTCGTCGCAGGAGCAGCGGCTGTGGTTATCGCTTGCCGCGCTCGACCTGTGGCAGCGCGCCGGACACGCGCCCTCCGCCGCCGGAGCTCACGCGGGCGGCGGCGCGCCCACCGCGACCGGGGACCTTGCGCCCTGCCCCGCGCGTGCCGAATCGCTACTTGGCGCTCTCCTGCAGGGCGGCCAATCCGCCGCGCTGCTCGGCGAGTGGCTTGGGCAGCTGTATCGCCACGGCGCCCACCTGCCGGACCGCTTCCTGGTCAAGATGCTCCAGCTCGCGACCGAACAGAAGCAGTTGCGCGCGCTGGTCAGGCAGTTGCTGGGCGCCCGCGGACAATGGACCGCGCGCCTCGAACCCGACTGGGAGTGGGCGGTGGATGGCGGCGCTGTCGAAGACCGCGCGGCGATATGGGAAACCGGTTCGCCGTCCCAACGCAAGGACGTCCTGCGCGCCTGGCGCGAAGACGATCCGGCTGCGGCACGCCTGGCGCTGGAGTCCGCATGGAAGGCCGAGCCTCCCGAAAGCCGCGCCTCGCTCCTGTCCTGCCTGGGCGTGCGCTTGCAAGGCGCCGACGAGCCCTTCCTCGAAGCAGCGCTGGACGACCGCCGCAAGGAAGTACGCATGGAGGCGCAGCGGCTGTTGGCCCGATTGCCAGGCTCGGCGCTGTCGGCACGGATGCTGGAGCGCCTGCGGCCACTGGTTCAGGTAAGCCGGCCCTTGCTGCGCGCCGCTCGGCTCGACCTCACGCTGCCGCAGGAGCGCGATGCCGCCATGGTGCGCGACGGCGTCGGCGCGAACAGCCATCCGGGCCTTGGCGAAAAGGCCGGCTGGGTTGTCGACATGCTGGCCTGCGTACCGCCGGAGCACTGGCAAGACCAGTTTGGATGCGGGGCCGTGGACTGCCTCGCGCTCGCCCGCGCCGGCGAATTCGACGCCGTATTCATCCGAGGCTGGTCGGGCGCCGTCCAGCAGCACCTGGAAAACGGCAGCTCGCCGCAGCTGCTTTCATGGCTGTCGGCCCTCGGGGCGCTGTGGCTGGACACCGATCCACAGAAACGCCTGGCCTTTCCCGACGCCTTCTCTCGCGCCTGCGCCGCCCTGCCGCCCGATCAAAGATACCAGCTGCTTGGACAACTGCTCGACACCGGCCGGGCCGAATGGCAACGCGATCCGGGGCGGTACCAACTGCTCGACGAGGCCGCACGCCAGTCTGCGACAGCATGGCCGCCGGAACTGTCGCGCAAGGCACTCGAACGAGCGTACGATGCACTGTCGATTGTGATCAGCCAGGCCAACCTTCACTGGTGGTTCGTGCAGATGATCGGCGGCCTCGCCGGCGCGGTAGACCCTGCCGCCGGCATCGCGATCGAGCCGGCGCTGCGCCAGCGTGCACAAGGCATCGCCGTCCTGCAGGACAGCATCGACAAATTCACCCGGCTCGTGCAAGCGCGGCACGATATCTATCTCTCATTTCAGGAGCAAGCATGACCGAGTCCACCTCCGTTTTGCGGCAGCACGCCGAAACCCAGTACGCGCGCGAACTCGAAGCGCTGGCCGCCGGCGATACGCGGCAGAAGCCGCCACGCTGGAAGCTGTCGCCTTGGGCCGTGTCGCTTTACCTGCTGGGAGGCGAGCTGCCGAGCGGCGAACGGATCAGCCCAAAATACATCGGCAACCGGCGTGTGATCGAAATTGCGGTGGCAACGCTCGCCACCGACCGCGCGCTTCTTCTGCTCGGCGTTCCCGGCACGGCAAAGTCGTGGGTATCCGAGCACCTGGCTGCGGCCATCAGCGGCGATTCGACGCTGGTCGTGCAAGGCACGGCCGGCACCAGTGAAGAAGCGGTGCGCTACGGCTGGAACTACGCCCAGCTGCTGTCGAAAGGCCCGACGCACGAGGCGGTGGTGCCAAGCCCGGTGATGCGCGCGATGCGCGAAGGGAAAATCGCACGTATCGAAGAACTCACGCGCATGCCCGGTGAAGTGCAGGACAGCCTGATCTCGACCCTGTCGGAAAAAGCGCTGCCGATCGCGGAGCTGGACGACGAAGTGCAGGCCCGGAAAGGCTTCAACATCATCGCTACCGCGAACGATCGCGACCGCGGTGTCAACGAGCTGTCGAGCGCATTGAAGCGGCGCTTCAACACGGTGGTACTGCCGCCGCCGCGCTGCGCCGACGACGAAGTCGAGATCGTGCAGACGCGGGTCGCGAGCATAGGCCGTGCGCTCGAGCTTCCCGCCGAAACGCCGGCGCTGGAAGAAATCCGCCGCATCGTGACGGTGTTTCGCGAACTGCGCGAAGGCGCCACCGCGGACGGCAAGGTCAAGCTCAAATCGACCACATCGAGCATGAGCACGGCCGAAGCGATTTCGGTCATCACGCACGGCATGTCGCTGGCCGCCCACTTCGGCGATGGCGTGCTGCGCAGCGCGGACCTCGCCGGCGGCATGGTTGGCGCGATCGTCAAGGATCCTGTCCAGGACCGCATCGCGATGCTCGAATACCTCGAGACGGTCGTCAAGGAACGCGAAGGCTGGAAGGACCTGTACCGCGCCTGCCGCGAGGTGATGGATTGAGCAGCGACGCGGCGCAGCAGGTCCACCTGTTCGGCGTCCGCCACCACGGTCCCGGTTGCGCACGCAGCCTGGCCGCTGCGCTGCAGGCGCTGCAGCCGGATTGCATTCTGGTCGAGGGGCCGCCCGAAGGAGACGCGCTGGTGGCGCACATCGGCGCACCCGGCCTGGCGCCGCCCGTCGCGCTGCTGGTGTACGACCCGGACGCGCCGGAGCGTGCCGCGTTCTATCCGTTCGCTGAATATTCGCCGGAATGGCAGGCGCTCCGTTACGCCAACGACCATGCTGTCCCGGCCCGCTTCTTCGACCTGCCCCAGGGGCAGCGCTTGCCCGATCCGGCTGGCGATGGGCAGCCGGACGGCGAAGAGATGCGCACGGATCCGCTGCGCTGGCTGGCCGAAGCCGCCGGCTTCGGGGATGTCGACACCTGGTGGGACCACCTCGTCGAGCAACGCTGCGACAGCCTGGACCTGTTTGCCGCCATCCGCGAAATGATGACCGCGGTACGCGCCGAATTTGCGGCTTCGTCAAACGCGCTTGAATTGATGCGCGAGGCGCACATGCGCAACGCCATCCGGCAGGCGCTCAAGCAGGGACACCAGCGCATCGCTGTCGTGTGCGGCGCCTGGCATGTGCCGGCGCTCGCCGTCCTGCCGAGTGCAAAGAGCGACAGCGAGCTGCTCAAGGGGCTGCCGCGGACGAAGATGGCTGCGACCTGGGTGCCTTGGAGTTATGGCAGGCTGGCGTACGCCAGCGGCTATGGCGCGGGTGTCACGGCGCCTGGCTGGTATGAGCACGTCTGGCGGCGCAGCGAGCGGGCCTCGCTGTACTGGTTGAGTGACGTCGCCCGCCTGCTGCGCGAGAACGACCTGGACGGCTCGCCAGCCCACGTCATCGAAGCCGTGCGGCTCGCCGACGCGCTGGCTGCGCTGCGCGAGCGACCGCGCCCCGGACTGGCCGAGCTGCTGGAAGCCGTGCGTACCGTGTTTTGCCATGATAGCGACGCGCCGCTGCGGCTGATCGAAAAAGCCTTGCTGGTGAACGAGCGGCTAGGCCAGGTGCCCGAAACTGTGCCCGCACTGCCGCTGGTGAAGGACGTGCAGGCCCAGCAAAAGCGATTGCGCATGCCTGTGCGCGCCGACGGCATCGACCTGGACCTCGACCTGCGCGAGCCGACGCACCTGGAAAAGAGCCTGCTGTTGCACCGTCTCGCCATGCTCGGCATCCCCTGGGGCAGCCTGCGTGCGGCGCGCGGCAAGAGCGGCACCTTTCACGAACTCTGGCGCCTCGCGTGGGAACCGGAATTCGCAGTCCGGCTGATCGAAGCGAGCGTGTGGGGCGGCACGCTCGACAGCGCTTGCACCGCGTATGCCATCGACTGCGCCTCCAAGGCGAGCACCTTGCCCGAGCTGACCGCGCTGATGGAAAAGGTGTTGTTGGCGGATCTGCGCCAGGCGGTCGGCCCGGCGATGCAGCGCGTGCAGGACGTGAGCGCGACCACGCCGGACCTCGGCCTGCTGCTGGCGGCCCTGCCGCCACTGGTCAACGTACTGCGTTACGGCAGCGTACGCGGCACGGACACGAGCTCACTCGCCAAGGTGGTGGACGGCCTGATCGCACGCGCCTGCATCGCCCTGCCGTTCGGCGCGCGCGGACTGGCCGACGACGCGGCGGGCGTGCTGGTCCGGCAGCTCGTCGCAGCAGACCAGGCGATCCGCCTGATGGAGAATGCGCAGCGGCTGAACGAATGGTTTGCGGCCATGCAGGCCGCCGCGACGAGCGAGCTGTCGCATCCACTGGTGAGCGGACGATGCTGCCGCATCCTGTTTGAGCAAGACCGCTGGGACATCGAGCAGGCGTCGCGCCAGCTCTCGTTACGTTGTTCACCGGCGGTCGCGCCACTCCTCACCGCGCATTGGCTCGAAGGCTTTTTGCAGGGCAGTGGCGCGCTGCTGGTGCACAGCGACCGGCTGTGGGAACTCATCAATGCCTGGCTCGTGAGCCTGCCCGGTGACGTGTTCCTTGAATTGCTGCCGCTGTTGAGGAGGACGTTCAGCACGTTTTCCGCGCCCGAACGGCGCCAGCTGGCGGAACGGGCGAGCGCGGGAGGTGGCGCTGTAGCGGGGCTAGCGCAGAGCACGCGGGCGGTCGACGCCGAACGCGCCAACCGGGTGTTGCCGGTGCTGAGAACCATACTGGATGCGGCGCCGCTCGAGGAGGCTGGACATGCATGAGAACGAGAAGGCCAACGAGGCCGCGCGGCGCTGGCGCCTGGTCCTTGGTCAGGAAGGCGAGACCGGAGCTTCCGTGGATGCGCGCGACCTCGCCATCGACAGCGCGCTCGAAGCGCTGTACGACGCGCAGGACGGCGCACGCTCCGCGGGCCTTGGCGGATCTGCGCCACGCGTGGCGCGCTGGCTGGGCGACATCCGGCAGTATTTTCCCGCTACCGTG
Source organism: Massilia terrae (assembly GCF_024753145.1). Taxonomy (GTDB): domain Bacteria; phylum Pseudomonadota; class Gammaproteobacteria; order Burkholderiales; family Burkholderiaceae_D; genus Telluria; species Telluria terrae. Next base: position 6,620 of record NZ_JANUGU010000018.1, read on the forward strand.
GTGCAGGTCATGCAAAAGGATGCGTTCGACCGCCTGGGCCTCGAGCGCATGCTGTGCGAGCCCGAGATGCTCGCGGCGGTGGAGGCCGACGTTCACCTCGTCGCGACCTTGCTCAGTCTGAATCGAGTCATGCCGAACAAGACGCGCAGCACGGCACGCAGGGTGGTCGCGCAGGTCGTGGAGCAGCTCGAACGCAAGCTGGCCAGCCCCTTGAGGCAGGCCGTTGCCGGCAGCTTGAACCGCGCGGCGCGCAATCGGCGTCCGCGCCACAACGAGATCGACTGGCTGCGCACGATCCGCGCCAACCTGCGCCACTACCAGCCCGAGTACCAGACCGTGATTCCCGAAACCCGCATCGGCTTCGCGCGCAAGGGACAGGCGCTGCGCGATATCGTCCTGTGCATCGACCAGAGCGGGTCGATGGCGCCATCGGTGGTCTATGCCAGTGTGTTCGCTGCGGTGTTGGCCAGCATAAAGGCGGTGTCGACCTCGGTGTTCGTGTTCGATACCGCGGTGGCCGACCTGACGCCATTGCTGGCTGATCCGGTGGAAGTCCTGTTCGGCACGCAGCTCGGCGGCGGCACCGACATCAACCGCGCCCTCGCCTACTGCCAGGGCCTGGTAACGCGCCCCCAACAGACGATCGTCGTGCTGATCAGCGACCTGTTCGAAGGGGGCAACAAGGCCGAGATGCTCAAGCGGGCAGGCAGCCTGATCGCCAATGGCGTGCAGGTGATCGTGCTCCTGGCGCTGGACGATAGTGGTGCGCCAGCCTACGACCGGTCCATTGCCGCGGCCTTCGCGGCAATGGGCGCGCCCTGCTTTGCCTGCACGCCTGACCTGTTTCCTGACCTGATGGCGGCCGCGATCCAGCGCAACAGCGTAGAGCAATGGGCGGCTCAACACGGCATTGTCCACAGCTGACAAAAC
>NZ_JANUGU010000019.1 GCF_024753145.1 Massilia terrae
TTTTTTTGCTTCGCTTCAGTTTCCTGAAGGACTCTCCAAGCTCAACTACTTGATTTCGTTTGGCTTTTCGATGCGTCATCGAAGCGGACGCGAACTATAGCAAACCGGCTCAGCAGTGCGCAAGGGCTTTTGTGCTGCGATGCGCAAAATACACGGAAGCGCGCGGAGCGCTCATCCATATCTGCGCTATAGTCCGCTGTCGAAATGACCACGCCCACGGCCATCAACCATATGCTTCGCCGCAAGTTGCCACTCGCATTCGCCGTTCAATACCTTCTCGTGCTGCCCGCGATCGCCGCGGCGGCGGATGGCGGCGCCCAACAGCCTGCCCCGGTCGTGGTGGTCAGCGGCAGCAAGATGCAGCACAGCAGCTTCGACCTTGCGGCGTCCGTCGACGTGATCGATGCCGCGCAGATACAGGATGCACAGCTGCGCGTGAACGTCTCCGAATCGCTCAACAGCGTGCCCGGTATTGTGGTGCAGAACCGGCAGAACTATGCGCAAGACCTGCAGATCTCGTCACGCGGCTTCGGCGCCCGCCCGGCTTTCGGCGTGCGCGGCGTACACCTGCTCACCGACGGCATCCCTGCGACCATGCCCGACGGCCAAGGCCAGGCCGCGACCTTCAACCTCGATATGGCCGAACGCATCGAAGTGCTGCGTGGCCCCTTTTCCGCGCTGTACGGGAATCACTCCGGCGGCGTAATCCAGCTGTTCACGCGCGATCCGAGCGGCGACGCCGTCGTCGGAGTCACGACCGCCGCCGGCAGCGATGGCATCCGCAAGACCGATGTCAACGCGGAAGGAACGGCCGGCCCGGTCGGCTTCCTGCTCGACGCTTCGCATTTCGAGACCGCCGGCTATCGCCGCCACAGCGCGGCCGAACGCGATCAGGCTTACGCGAAGCTGGTCACACGGCCGGACAAGGACAGCCGCCTGACATTGATCGCGAACTCGCTACACCAGCCGGATACGCAGGACCCGCTGGGCACTACCTGGGCGACCTTCCAGCGCGATCCGCGCGCATGCGAGACCGACCCCGCCGATACCCAATCGCCGCAGCGCTGCTTCGCGGAGCGCTACAACACCCGCAAGAGCATCGGCCACACCCAGGCCGGCCTCGCATACGAACGCCGCTTCGGCCTGGACAGCCTGCACCTCACGCTCTACGGCGGAAACCGCAAGGTCACGCAGTTCCAGGCATTCTCGAAAGGGTTCCAGTCCTCGCCCTCCAGTTCCGGCGGCGTGGTCGACTTCGATCGCGACTTCAATGGCCTCGACCTCAACTGGCAGGACACGCGCACGCTCGATGGCGCAACCCTGCGCACCACGATCGGCGTCGAATATGGTTCGTCACGCGACCGCCGCGCCGGCTACGAGAACTTCGCCGGCACACAGTTCGGCGTCATCGGCAATCTTCGGCGCGACGAAACCGATGACCTGCGCACGCTCGATCCCTACCTGCAGTCCGAATGGCAGCGTGGTCGCTGGATCCTGACCGCCGGCCTGCGCCACACGCGCCTGGACGTGGACGTGCGCGACCGCTTCCTGTCCAACGGCGACGACAGCGGCCGCGTGAGCTATGCGCGCACGACTCCGCTACTCAGCGCCCTGTACAAAGTGGCGCCGCAGCTGAACGTCTACACCAGCGCCGCGCGCGGATTCGAGACGCCGACGCTCAACGAACTGTTCTACTCGGGCGCCGGCGGCGGCTTCAATTTCCGCCTTCGTCCGTCCACCAGCATGAACGTCGAAGCCGGCGTGAAGGCGCTGCTGCCCGACCACCTTCGCATCGATGCCGCAGTCTTCCAGGTGCGCACCCACGACGAGCTCGCGGTCGACAGTTCCACCGGCGGCCGCACCAGCTATCGCAATGCCGGCCGCACGCTGCGCCAGGGGATGGAGCTCTCGCTGCACGCGGGCGAGGACAGCGGCTGGAACGGGCAGCTGGCGGCGACGCTGCTGCGCGCGGTCTACGATGAAGGCTTCGGCAATGTCCCGGCCGGCGCGCGGCTGCCGGGCGTGCCGAACGCGAGCCTGTTTGCCAGCGCGGGCTGGAAGGACGACAGCGGCTTGCTCGATGCGGCGATCGAAACCTTCGCCAGCGCCAGGGCCTATCCGGACGACGCCAACGCGGCGCATCCCGCTCCGGGCTACACGACCGTCAGCGCGCGCCTCCATTCGCGCCAGCAGTATGGCGCATGGTCGATCAAGGAATTCGCGCGGCTGAACAACCTGTTCGACCGCAGCTTTGCCGGCTCCGTGATCGTGGGCGACAGCAACCAGCGCTATTACGAGCCGGCGCCGCGGCGCAACTGGGTCATGGGCTTGTCCGCGCAGTACCGGTTCCGTTAAGCGCAGCGTGCGGATACAGCCGCGCGAGCACACGGTCGATGATGCGCCCAAGGCGCGGAACCAGCAGGGCGACCGCTTCATCGCGGCTCGGCGCGGAACGTAGCTGCTGCCACAACGCGCTGTCGTCGGCATCCACCGCAGCTTCGACCTCGACCTGCCAGAAGGGCGGCGACTCGCTCTCGACGAAATTGCCGCGCCCGCGGCCGAAGTGCGCGACCGCCAGGTAGCGCAGCACCGCGCCGACCAGCATCGTGTGCAGGAAGGCATCCGCGAACTGCACGCTCGGGTGTTCGCGATCAGTACCACGATTGAAGCCCCAGGCCGCGCCGGCCATCGTCAGCCCGCCCACGATCGCACCAAGGAGCGCGCCGCCGCCGAAGGTCAGGCCACCTGCCATCAGGTCCGCCGACAGACCGGTCGCCGCCCCCGACAGGATGGCGCCAAGCAGCCCGGCCTGCGCCTTGTCCAGCGGGGCGCGCACCGCGAAGTTCTCGCGTACGCGGGAATTGATCTTCGCCGCTTCACCGGGGTCGAGCTTGTGCAGCGCGAGCAGCGCAGTCGTCGTCCGGCCGATATGCGTGTTCAAGCGCTCGACCAGCGCGGCCATCGCTGCCTGCTCGGCCTTCTCGCGGTCTCTGGCCAGGCCGATCGACTGCATGGCTGCGCGCACAAGACCGCCCTGCCTGACCTCGACTGGTTCGCCGTCGCGCGTGGCGTCAACCAGCTGGGCTGCGATCACCCGCACGGCCGCGCGATAGCGCTGCAGGTTGTGCGCTTCCCACGCCGCCTGCAGGCGCGCGTAAGCCTCGCGCCTGGAAGGCTCGATGAGCTGCCCGATCGCGCCGTAGAACACGTGTTCATGCACCCAGCAACGCGCGAAGGCATCCAGCGCGAGCACCGAGCGCACCGCGGGATACTGCGCCAGGTGGTCGCGCCAGCGCTCCTGCTCGGCCAGTTCTTCCGCACCGGGACGCGGTGGCCCCATCTGGTTGAGCAGCACCACGACCGGCTTGCCCAGCCACTCGAGGATCTTCATCTCGGGCGGCAGGTAGCCGGCATCGCGCGGCTGCTCGGCCGAGTTGACGAGATAGAGCACGACGTCAGCCTGGTCCCGCGCCGCGCGCAGGGCCTGCTGGCTGAGCCAGAAGGTACGGTCGCGGTAGCGGTCGAACACCTCGCGCATGAACCAGCCGATGGGATTGCCCGACATCGCGAGGCGCTTGAGCAGCCGCACCGAATCGCCGAAGCCGGGCGTATCCCACAGCACCAGCGTGTCGCCCTCCTTCGTCGTCAACAGCGGATGCGATTCCGCGAATACGGTGACGTGGGCGGCATCGCGCACTTCACCGACATCGACACCGGTAAGTGTGCGCGCCAGCGTCGTCTTGCCGTTGTTGGTGTGCGAGACCAGCGCGAACTGGATGGTGACGGGCGCGGCATTCATGCGCGCACCAGCGCATCGAGTTGCGCATGTCCAGGATCGAGCAGGTTCACGAACTGGGCTTCGGTGCGATGAAAGCGGCAGAACTCGCGCCACAGCGCGCTGCGTTCCGCCAGGCGCGCGTCGTCGCGCTGGGCATACGGAGAGGTGTCGACGATGACGGCCGGCGCGCGCGGGCTGCGGCGCACAAGATAGTCGAGGAAGGCGCCGTGGTTTTCGTTCTCGGGCGTGGCGGCGAGACTGAACAGGGCCGCCGTCAGCGCTACTCCGGAGTCACCCAGCGTCTCGTCATGCAGGAACTTGTCGGGATCTTCACCGTAGGGGCAAGAAGGCCGCAACATCAGCTGCGCGTTATCGCCAAGCGCGGCCCGGGCAAGCGTGCCAAGACCTTGGTCGCGCGGCGCATCGACGGTGAAGCTGTAGGGGATCACGCGCAGCACCGCCGGGCCGGCGGCCCCTGCGTGCTGGGCGAGCGATGCAAAATACGGCCCCGACAAGTCAAGCGGAAAACGGCGCTGCAGCCGGCGTGCGCGCCAATGGGCAAAGCCAGCCAGCACAAGTCTCGGCACGATCACGAGGATCGCCAGCGTCGCAGCGTACAAGTGGACCCAGCGGGCGCCGTCCGCAGCGGAGGCGCCAGGCGCGAAGCGCAGCGCTTCGATGTCGGCGAGCGAGAAGCCCTGGATCGGGAAAACCAGCATGGCGGGCGCGAACAGGAACGACAGCAGTGCGTGCACCTGCCGCGCATCGAGGAAGGTGCTCTCCCATCCGGCGGCGTATTGGGTCAGCAGCCCGCGCGCATACAGCGACAGCACGGCGCCGATCGCGAAGCAGGCCGCGGCCAGGTGGATGGCGCGGCTCAGCCGGGCGCGCGTCAGCTTCGACGACAGCGCGGTCCAGTCATCCATGAAGCGCAGCAGTCCCGCCGACAGCGCGGGCGCGAGCTTGCGCGGCAACGCGGCCTTGCCGACGCTGAGGCGCCGCAGCGCCGCGGGACGCACCCAACCGGTCGCGCCGCCTGGCACGAACAACCAGGCAAACAGGATCAGGTACACCAGCAGGTTCCAGCCGATGATCAGCAACAGCGGTGCGGATAGCAGGTCGACGCGGTGTGGATCGGCGATGCGGTCGAGAGCCGCGCCGGCGACCAGGCCAAGCAGCGGCAGCAGCGCGGTCAGCGCGGGCAGGATCGGGCGGCGCCGCACGAAGCTCGCGAATGCGGGCGTGCGCTCGGCCAGCCGCTTGAGGATCAGCTCCGAGCGCTGCTGCAGGAAGTGGTCGACCGTAGCAGCGGTCTTGCTGTCGGCGGCCTGCCACGCAGCCAGCTCGCGCGCGCTGCGGCTGGCGTAATGGCGGTCATCGTCGGACAACACCGCATGATCGCTGTCACTGGTCTCGATTGCGCGAACCAGCACCACGTCGCGCGCCACCTGTTCGTTCATGCGCTCTCCCGATTGAAGGATGTACACTGCCATTATGCCAATAGGCCGATTGTGCCCCAAGCCCGGATCAGCGACGGGGCAACCTTTGCCGACGGCGGCGGTCAAACCTCAATACTGTTCAGGGAGCGTAACGATGAGCCTGACATTGACGGCAGCGGATTTCCACTCTGGCGGCAGCATCCCCGCGGTACACACCTGCGACGGTGCGGACACCTCGCCCGCCTTGTCCTGGACGGGTGTGCCAGCGGGCACGAAGAGCCTGGTGCTGATCATCGACGACCCGGACGCGCCCGATCCGGCCGCGCCGAAAATGACCTGGGTGCACTGGGTCCTGTATAACCTGCCGCCGCAGGCCAACGGCTTGCCGGCAACTGTGCAGGCCGCAAGCCTGCCGCCCGGCACTCTCAGTGGCATGAACGACTTCAAGAAAAGCACGTATGGCGGTCCGTGTCCGCCAGCGGGGCAGCACCGTTACTTCCACAAGCTGTATGCGCTCGACATCGTGCTGCCGGACCTCGGCCATCCAAGCAAGGCTCAGGTGGAGAAGGCGATGCAAAACCATGTGCTCGCCCACTCGGAGTTGATTGGAACTTACCGGCGCAAATGAAGGGTCGC
>NZ_JANUGU010000002.1 GCF_024753145.1 Massilia terrae
CGGGGGGGGGGGGGGGGGGCGGGGGGGGGGGGCGCCCCGGGCGGGGGGGCGGGGCCCCCCCAGGCCGGGGTGCGGCCGGCGCTGCCCGTGGTGAACGCGGGCGCGCGCAGCGGCGCGGCGGTCGGCTGGGCATAGGCCGGGGCGCGCGGTCCGGGCTGGAGCGTGGCGCGCGGCACGCCGCCGGCGACCGCGGTGCGGGCCGCGTTCTGGGTCGCGGTCTGCGGCGTGGCCACGGTGGGCGCCGGCGCGGCGTTCTTGCGGCCAGTCCCCGTCACCGACGACAGCGGCAGCGGGAAATTGCCGGGGGCGCCGGACCGGTCCTTCATGCGAGCTCCCGCGCCAGCTGTTCGAGCTGGGTCCGGTGGGTCAGGTCGATCTGCAGCGGGGTCACCGAGATCTGGCCCTGCGCGGTGGCGTAGAAATCGGTGCCCTCGCCGGCGTCGCGGCACGCGCCGGGCGCGCCGATCCAGAAGATTTCGCGGCCACGGGGGTCCTGCGAGCGGATCACCGGCTCGGCCTGGTGGCGGCGCCCGAGGCGGGTCGGCACCAGCGGGCCCAGCTGCTCATACGGCAGGTTCGGAATGTTCACGTTCAGCAGGTAAGGCGCAGGCAGCGCGTCGAAGCGGCGCAGCACGATCTCGCGCGCCACGCGGGCGGCGGCGTCGACGTGCTCCCAGCCGTGGTGAACCTGCGAGAAGGCGATCGCCGGGATGCCGAACAAATAGGCTTCCGTGGCCGCCGCGACCGTGCCCGAATACAGCGTGTCGTCGCCCATGTTCTGGCCGTTGTTGATGCCGGAGACGACCAGGTCGGGACGGAAATCGAGCATGCCCGTCAGGGCCACGTGGACGCAGTCCGTGGGCGTGCCGTTGACGAAGTAAAAGCCGTTGGCGGCCTTGCTGACGGACAGCGGCCGGTCCAGCGACAGCGAGTTCGAGGCGCCGGAACGGTTGCTGTCCGGCGCCACGACGGTGATGTCGGCAACGGCGGCAAGCGCCTCGGCCAGGGCATCGATGCCGGGTGCGAGGTAACCGTCGTCATTACTGATTAGGATGCGCATACAGCGATTTTACCTGAAGCAACGCCGCCATCGCTCGTTCAGCGCCAACATAACTAACACTTAATACCCTGACTTTACTATTCAGAAACCTCCTGTAACAAGTTGGTAACGCTCTTGCCGATGGGTTCAGCGCATGGCCAGCGGCCGCCCGGTGCCGGCCTCGAACAAGGCGCCTTCGAGGCAGGTGACCTCCTCTTCCTTGAACGAAATCCAGGCGTCCTTATCCTCGTTTTGTAAATACACCTGCTTGATCATCTTGGCGCCGCGCCGGCGCAGCGGATGCGCGACACTGGGCCGCAGGATCACCTTGCGCAGGCTGTCGGCCAGGGCGCGGGCCTCGCGCGCGCTGCGGTTGTCGATCAGGCGCTGCAGCTGTGCCAGCTTGTCGTCGAGCGATTCGCCCGCGCCCAGTTCCCCCAGATCGGCCAGCGTGTGGCGCTGCCCGGGCGCGAACGCCTCGTGCGGCCCGGACGGGATCGAGTGGATGGCCTGCAATCCCCTGCTCACCTGCTGCACGCTCTCCTCTATCCGGGCAGCCAGGCGCAGCGGGACGCTGGGCGCGTCGGGCGGCGCGGGACCGAAGCGCCGCGCGCGGGCCTGGGCCAGCGTCTCCTGCATGCCGCGCACGGCGTCGAGGTCGCCCTGGGCCGCGAAGATTTCCGCCAGCACCTCGCGCGCCTGCGTGGTGGCGGCCGCGTCATGGCCGGCATGGCGCTCGCGCGCGCGCAGCACGTCTTCCTGCAGCTTGCGGGCATGCGCCAGGTCGCCCAGTTCGCACAGCAGCGCGGCCAGCTGCTCGGTGCAGCGCAGCGTGTCCTCGTGCTCGGTGCCAAGCAGGCGCTGGCGGCCTTCGAGCACGCGCTCGTACAGGGCGCGCGCCCGGCTCAGCTCGCCCTTGCGCCGCAGCGTGTCGGCCTGCGCCGCGACGCTGTCGAGCGTGGCCATGTGGCCGGCGCCGTGGCGCGCTTCGCAGCTGTCGGCGATGTGCGCCTGCAGTTCCAGCGCCTGCTCGACGTCGCCGAGCCGGGCCAGCGTGGCGGCCAGCGCGGCGCCGGCGGCCAGCGTGTCCGGATGATCCGCGCCCAGCACGCGGGTGCTGTCTTCCACCAGCATCTGCATCATGAAGCGCGCCTCGTCCAGCTTGCCGCCGTCGCGCAGCAGGGCCGCCAGCGCAGCGCGGGCGCAGCGGGTTTCCGCCGCATCGTTGCCAAGCTGGCGCTGGCGCAGTGCCAGGCTCTCTTCCAGCAATTCCTGCGCCTGGCGCGCACGGCCCTGCTCGCGGTACAGCGCGCCGAGGGCGGCCAGGTCGCGCGCCAGCGCCACCCCGGCCGCGTCGGCGCCGGCCTCGGGACCGGCGCGCGCCGCCTCGACCGCCGCCAGCAGTTCGATCTCGGCGCGCGCTTGCCACGGGAAGCGTCCGGGCGCGACCCAGGCCAACAGGGTCTCGAAGCTGCGCGTCAGCGAGAAGCGGTCGGGATCGGCTTCGGGATGCAGGCCGAGATGTTCGCCGCCCGCGGTGGCGCTGGCCAGCTGCAGCTGCACTTCGTCGAGATAGCTGTCAAGCGAGAGCCGGGCCAGGCCGTAGCAGGCGCGCAGCAGCTGTTCCAGCGCTGCCTGGTAGCCCGGCACGCCCTTGTGCGGATCGCCGCGCCGCCACAGCATGCGGCGCGCGCTGTCGCCGCTGTCGACCGCGCAGGGCAGCGGATACACCAGCAAGGGCCGCTGCTCCTCCTCGTGGCTGCAGCGGTAGTCGATGGCGCGCATGACCACGCCGGCCATGCCGTCCAAGCTGCGCTGGTTGGGCGTGAACAGGCCGACCAGCTTGTCCGGCAGCAGCGTGGTGCACACCGACACCGCGGCCGAGCGCCCGCCGCGCGCATCCACCAGCACGTGCTGAAAATGCTGCGCGAGGTGGGCGGCGAAACCACGGAACAGCGCCGGGCAGGCGGCGAACAGGCCGTCCCAGTCCATGCGGTCGGCGCGCTCGCCGTAGCTGTCGTCGAACACGCCGGCGCGCATCAGGTACAGCGGGCGGCTGTCGTCGACCCGCTCGATGTAGGCTTCCCAGTCGATCGCCTCGAGCGCGAGCTGCGCGCGTTCCTCGTCGCCGGCTTCGGGATGGGTGCGCGCCAGGCTGTCCAGCTGCTCGCGGCAGGCGCCGAAATATTCCAGCACGCCGGGCCGCTGGCCGCCCCGGCCGAACAGCTGGTGCAGGGCAGGCGCCTCGGTGTCCCAGTCGATCATCAGCACCGGCACGGTCGCGTTCTGCCTGCTCGCCAGCAGCACCGCCATGCTGCACAGCGCGACACTGCGGGCGGTGCCACTTTCGTAGGAATAGAAAGTGGTCACGGCGCCGGGCGCGCTGATGGGCGGAAGCGTTATGCGATTAATTTCCATGTTGCTCCTCTATTTTTTTGGGAAGGTCAGAACCGCTTGTTCTCGCCACTCGGGTGGGACATCGGGGAGCACGAATCGGTTGCAGTCATGTCCCGGCGGCGTGTACATTTTTTGGTATTGGTAGTGGGCGGCGATGCGCTTGACCATCTTGTCGATGTCGGGCAGGAAGTCCGGGTTGGACTTGATGTCGGCGGTGGCCATCGTGAAGTGCGAGAAGTCCACGTACAGGCTGGACTCCGTGACCTGCGGCGGCAGGCGGTCGGGATGGCGGGTCATGATGACCGGGATGATCAGGTGGCTGGGCATCGGGTACCAGCCGCTGCGTTCCTCCTCGAGCTTGCGCATGGCGGCGTATTCGCGGCGGGTGTAGGCATGCGCCTCGTACTTGGGTGTGTAAATGAGGATCATGCAGACGCTCTCGCACATCGCGCGGGCGATCTTGCGGTCGAGGTCATCGCCGCCGCCGAGTTGTTCGGTGTCGACGAACAGCTCGTCTTCGTTGTCGAAATACGGCTCGAGATAGCAGCGCAAGGCATCGGCCAGCGCTGCCTTGAACTTGTTCATCAGGTCGTGTTTGCCGTGGGCATAGCTGAAGAAACAGCCGTAACGGATCGCCATTTCATCCCCCCGCAAAATATGCTCACTGGCGCGCTCGCACCCGCAACTTTAACAAGGTGGGGATGGGGGATTTTGCGGGTGCACAAACGGCCGGGGGCGCGTGCAATCAGGCACGTCGTCCCGGCGCAGGCCGGGATCCATCGCCCCGTTGGGCAGTCGACATGTCGAACGCCGCAGGCCCGCAAACCCAGCATGGGTCACGGCGGGAACGCCGGGTCCGGAGCCGGGACGACGATGCTTACGTTTGCGACTTATTCTGCTGGCCGGCCGGATGGGTGTGGAAGAACTCGATGACTTCTTCCTGAACACGGGTACGCTTGAACGGCGGCAGGCTCTGCCAGATGCGCCTTCCGTACGGCTTGGAAATGATGCGCGGATCGCAGATCATCAGCACGCCGCAATCCTCGACGTCGCGGATCAATCGTCCCGCGCCCTGCTTCAAGGTAATGATGGCTTCCGGCAGCTGATGGTGCATGAAGCCGTTCATGCCCTTCTTCTCCATCACCTCGATGCGCGCGGCCAGCACCGGATCGTCCGGCGGCGCGAACGGCAGCTTGTCGATGATGACCAGCGACAGCGCATCGCCGCGCACGTCCACGCCTTCCCAGAAACTCTGGCTTCCCACCAGCACCGCATTGCCCGCGTTGCGGAAGGAATCGAGCAGCTCGGTGCGCCCGCGCTCGCCCTGCACGAACAGCGGAAAATTCAGCCCGCGCACCTCGAATTCGGCACGCAGTCTTTCCGCCACGCGATTGACCGCGCGAATGGTCGTGCACAGGAAGAAGGTGCGCCCGCCGGCCGCCTCGATCACCGGCAGCGCGCAATCGACCACCGCATCCGTGTAGCCCATCGCGTTCGGTTCCGGCAAGCCGGTCGGCACGTACAGGATGCCCTGCTCCTGGTAATTGAACGGGCTGGGCCAGGTCTGGGCCGGCTCCCCGGTCAGCCCCATCTGCGCGGCGAAATGCTTGAAGTCGTTCTTCACCGCCAGCGTGGCCGAGGTGAAGATCCAGCTGCGCGGCGTGCCGGCGCGCTGGCCGGCGAAGATCGGCGCGATCGACAGTGGCGTCTTGTGCATCTGCAGCGAGGACGAGAAGGCCTCGACCCACAGCACGGCCTGGTCGCCCTCGACGTCCTTGCCCTTGCCGTCCGGCTTCCATTCGTCGAGCGAGGCCGCCAGTTCGACCGCGCGCACGCGGCATTGCTCCACCGACTCGGCACGCTCGGCCTGCCCTTCCAGCACGTCGATCATGCCGGCCAGCTCCTCCTTGAGCTTGTCCAGCGCCGGGAAGAACGGCGAGCTGGGCGCGATCTGCGGCAGCGACAGGCGCATGCTGTCCTGCGGGAAGGTCAGGCGCAGGTCGCGCGCCGCCTTCTCGACCACGGTGACGACTTTCGCCCAGTCGGCGCCGCCGCGCGCATGCGCGAGGCCTTCGGCCAGCACGTCGCGGCACAGCTCCAGCACCTGCGAGGTCGATACGCTCTTGCCGAAGAACAGGGTCGCCGTGTCCGGCAGCTGGTGCGCCTCGTCGAAGATGATGGTGTTGGCCGACGGCAGCAGCTCGGCCACGCCGGTATCCTTCAGCGCCACGTCGGCGAAGAACAGGTGATGGTTGACCACCACCACGTCGGCCTGCTGCGCCTCGCGGCGCGCCTTCATCACGAAGCAGTCCTGGTAGTACTGGCACTCCTGGCCCATGCAGGTGTCGCGGGTGGAAGTGACCAGGTTCCACACGCTGGCCGTTTCCGGCACCTTGGTCAGCTCGGCCTTGTCGCCCGAGCCGGTCATCTTGATGAAGCGCGAGATCTCGCGCAGGTGCCCGACGTCGTCGCGCGAGGTCAGGCGCCCGTTCTGCAGCGTGCGCTCCAGGTGGAAGTGGCAGACGTAGTTCGAGCGGCCCTTGAGCAGCGCCACCGACACCGGCGCGCGCAAGGCCATCCGCACGTTCGGAATGTCGCGCAGGAACAACTGGTCCTGCAGATTCTTGGTGCCGGTCGACACGATGGTCTTGCCGCCCCACAGCAGGGCCGGCACCAGGTAGGCGAAGGTCTTGCCGGTGCCGGTGCCCGCCTCCGCCATCAGGGTCGATTGGTTCGCGATCGCGTTCGCCACCGCCTTGGCCATTTCGGTCTGCGACTGGCGCGGCTTGAACGCGCCCACCGCGGGCGCGAGCGGGCCGCCGGCGCCGAACAGCCGGTCGATCTCGGCATCGTATTTGCCGGGCGGCGCCTCAAGCACGGAGGAAAGCGATGGGCCGGGCTCGCCGGCTTCGGCGCCCGGTGCGGGAAGATGGTCAGTCAACTCAGGAACCTGGTGTGGACTCAGGCCGGCACGTCCGGCACGAGTTGCATTTTCAGCAGTGTGATGTGGTCTTTCAGCTGCAGTTTACGCTTTTTCAGGCGGCGCAGTTGCAGTTGGTCGGCGTGGCCGTCAAGCGTCAGCATGGCAATCACCGCGTCGAGGTCGCGGTGTTCCACATCGAGTTCGATTATGCGGCGCTGGATCTCCTGGACGTCCATGGCGAGCTGTTCCCAACAGGTTGTTACAAATAGTTCTGCTGGCGCGGTCCGTTGCCCATTAGAATCAGTGTGGCACAACGTAATGACGACTTGCAACATTTGTGTTTGTCAGTGCATAGTTTAATCTAGGCTGAGGTTGCCGCCAACAATCATTGGGGCCAGCGGTGACGGAATCGTCAAGTTTATGAGTTCATACAAGATCGAAGCGGGCACCGCGCAACATATCGGAAGCCGCCCACAGCAGAACGACCGGGTCGCCCTGATGACCGGCGCGCGCGCCCCCGGCTATGTGCTGGCGGTGCTGTCGGACGGCATCGAAGGCGCCCATGCGTCGGAACAGGTGCTGCACACAGCCAAGCACGTGTTCGACCAGTTCAAGCCGGGGGACCGGCCGAGCCTGGAGCGGCTAGGCGAGCTGATGCATGAAATCGTCGCCGAAACCAATCTCATCATCAAGATGAACGCGGTCGCGCACAAGCTTGATGCCATGGCCAGCTTCGTCGCGCTGGTGCTCGGGCCGCACGGCGACGCGGTGTGGGCGCACGTGGGCGATTCGCGGCTGTACCGCTTCGCCGACGGCAAATGCCTGGCGCGCACCAGCGATGCGGCCTATATCGAGCATCTGCAGGCCAGTGAGAACCTGCCGGCGGAGGCGGCGCGCAACCACCGCAAGTCCACCTTGCTGCTCAATATGATGGGCAATCGCAGCCGCGAGCCCTTCGTCACCATCGGCGGCGCCACCGGGATCGGGCCGGGCACCGTGTTCGTGCTGGCGTCAGATGGCTTATGGCATTACTTCGCCGATGCCGAACTTGGCGCGGCGACCGCGCGGGCGACGCCGCGGCAGGCTTCCGAAATGCTCATCAACAAGGCCAGCGAGCGCTCGCAGGGGCGCTGGGATAATTGTTCGATGGTGATTGTGAAGCTGGTGAAGCAGGAGGAGCCGGAGGTATCGCTGTCGCGCGCGCCTGTGCGGGCGCCACGCAAGTAAAAACCGTCGTTCCCGAGCTCGCCGGCCGCCTTGGCGGGAACGACGGTTTCAAGGGTGGGGTTACTGACCGTTCGGAGCGGGCTGCTGCTGCGGCGCCTGCCGTAGTGCGTCCGCCTTCTCGCCCTTCGCCTTCGCTTCCTTGGCGCGCTTTTCCTCCAGGCGCTCGCGCACGCGCCGCTGGCGCTCGTCCGATTCCTTCTTGCGCTCCTCGTAGGCGCGCACATTGGCCGCGCGCCTGGCGGCGTCGGCGGCTTCCTTCTGCTGCTCCTGCTTGATCTTCGCTTCGTGCTGGGCGACCCGCTCCGTCACCGGCGAAGGACGCGGCGGCGGCGCTTCGGTGACAGCACGCGGCGGCGCCGGAGGCTGCGCGGCGAGGCGCGCCTCGTCCGCGCGGTACCTGGCATCCGCTTCGGCCAGCGCACGGTCACGCTCATCGACGCGGACCTGGCGCTTGAAGCGCTCGGCATCGACCTCGATCGCGTGCTGCGCCGCCAGCGCGGTGCGGTGGCGCTCCTTGGCGTCGTCCAGGCAGCGGGTGACGAAGAACTTCTGGTAGCAGACGCGCTCGCGCTCGACGAAGCGGGCCTCGATCGCGGCCCGTTCCCGGGTCACGGCGGCCAGGCGCTGGTCGGCTTCCGCCACCGAGGTGGGCGGCGGCATGGTCGGCCCGGCCGCCACCACCGGCTCGTTCGCGCAGCCGGCCAGCAGCAAGCCGGCGCACAGCGCGGCGGAGAATGCCATCAGTTTCATCAAAGTCCTTTCAGCCATCTTCAAGCGATCGAGTCGGCCACCGCGCGCCGCTCGGAGAGCATGTATTCACGCGATTGCATCTCAATGATACGCGAGACCGTGCGGTGGAACTCGTTCGACAGCACGCCCTTGGTATAGAGCTCGTCGGGCGGGACCTCGGCCGACATCAGCAGCTTGACCTTGTGGTCGTAGAACACGTCGATCAGCCACGTAAAGCGGCGCGCCTCCGACGACTGCGCCGCCGACATCGCCGGCACGCCCGACAGGATCACGGTGTGGAAGCGCGTGGCCAGTTCCAGGTAGTCGTTCTGCGAGCGCGGGCCGCCGCACAGGGTCGCGAAGTCGAACCAGATCACGCCGCCGGCGCGGCGCAATGCGCGGATCTCGCGTTCCTCGATGTGCACGCGCGAGTCTTCGTCGGCGGTGTCGGCCAGCGCCGCGTAGGCGTCGCGCAGGGCCTTGTCGGAGGCCGCGTTCAAGGGCATGTAGTAGGCCTGCACCTGCTCCAGGGTACGGTGGCGGTAGTCGATGCCGGCATCGACGTTGAGCACGTCGAGCTTTTCCTGCAGCAGCCGGATGGTGGGCATCATGCGGTCGCGGTGCAGGCCGTCCGGATACAGCGTGGAGGGCTCGTAGTTCGAGGTCATGACGAAGGTGACGCCGTTATCGAACAGCGCCTTCATCAGGTTATACAGGATCATCGCGTCGGCGATGTCGGAGACGTGGAATTCGTCGAAGCAGATCAGGCGGTACTTCCTGGCGATGCGGCGCGCGACTTCGTCGAGCGGATCGGCCACGCCTTTGAGTTCGTCGAGCTGGCGGTGCACGCCGCGCATGAACTCGTGGAAGTGCAGGCGCGTCTTGCGCACCACCGGCACCACCGAGTAGAAGCTGTCCATCAAAAACGACTTGCCGCGCCCCACCCCGCCCCACATGTAGACGCCGCGCGGCACCTCGGGACGGTTGATCAGGCGCCGGAAGCTGGTCGAGCGCTTGGCTTTGTATGCCACCCATTCGTCGTACGCCTGCTGGAGACGGTCGACCGCGCGCTGCTGCGCGGGATCGGATGTATAACCGCGCTCTTTCAGCGCGTGCTGGTAGTACTCCTGGACGTTCATGGGCAAGGCTTTGTAATTGGGCCGACATGATCGCCGACCTCGAAAAACCGTCGTCCCGGCGAAGGCCGGGACCCATACTCCGCTTCCGAATCCGGACAGTCAGCATGGGTCCCGGCCTGCGCCGGGACGACGGGGTGATGCTTAGAAGTTCAGCGAACGCTTGTCAACCGCGAGCGCTGCTTCCTTGGTTGCTTCCGACAGCGACGGGTGCGCGTGGCAGATGCGGGCGATGTCTTCCGACGATGCGCGGAACTCCATCGCCACCACGGCTTCGGAGATCAGCTCCGAGGCCATCGGCCCGATGATGTGCACACCGAGGATTTCGTCGGTCTTGGCGTCGGCCAGGAACTTGACCATGCCGTTGGTATCGCCCAGCGCGCGCGCACGGCCGTTGGCCATGAACGGGAAGGTGCCGGCCTTGTACTGCACGCCTTCGGCCTTGAGCTGCTGCTCGGTCTTGCCGACCCACGCGATCTCCGGCGAGGTGTAGATCACCCACGGGATCGTGTTGAAGTTGACGTGGCCGTGCTGGCCCGCGATGCGCTCGGCAACCGCGACGCCTTCTTCTTCCGCCTTGTGCGCCAGCATCGGGCCGCGCACGACGTCGCCCACCGCCCACACGTTCGGCAGGTTGGTCTTGCACTCGTCGTCGACCACGATGAAGCCGCGCTCGTCGGTTTTCAGGCCGACCGATTCCAGCCCCAGGCCATTGGTATTCGGGACGCGGCCGATCGACACGATCAGCTTGTCGAACACGGCCTTCTGCGCTTCGCCCTTGGCGTCGGCGTATTCCACGGTGACGTTGTTGTCGCCCTTGGTGATCGCACCGATCTTGCAGCCCAGGTTGATCGACAGGCCCTGCTTGGTGAACAGCTTCTGCGCTTCCTTGGCGATGGTCTCGTCGACCGCGCCGAGGAAGGTCGGCAGGCCTTCCAGCACGGTGACCTGCGAACCCAGGCGGCGCCACACGCTGCCCATTTCGAGGCCGATCACGCCGGCGCCGATCACGCCCAGCTTGGCCGGGACGCCTTCGATCGCCAGCGCGCCGGTGTTCGACAGGACCAGCTTCTCGTCGAACGGGGTGCCCGGCAGTTCGCGCGCGTTCGAGCCGGTGGCGACGATCACGTGCTTGGCCTGCAGGGTCTCGGTGGACGGGCCGGTGACATTGATGGTGTAGCCACCTTCCGCAGCGCCGGCGAAGGTGCCGCGGCCGTGGAAGAAGCTGACCTTGTTCTTCTTGAACAGGTAGATGATGCCGTCGTTATTGGCCTTCACCACGCCGTCCTTGCGCTTCAACATCTGCGGCAGGTTCAGCGACAGGCCGGAGACGTCGATGCCGTGCTCCTTGAAGGCGTGGCCGGCGTGCTCGAAGTGCTCGGACGACTGCAGCAGCGCCTTGGACGGGATGCAGCCGACGTTGGTGCAGGTGCCGCCCGGAGCCGGGCCGCCCTTGGCGTTGGCCCACTCGTCGATGCAAGCGGTGTTAAAACCCAGCTGCGCCGCGCGGATCGCGGCGATGTAGCCACCAGGACCGCCGCCGATCACGACGACGTCGAATTGTTTTGCGTTGCTCATCATTGATTCCTTGTTTTGCGTTCAGCGCCAGCAATCACCACGTCGTCCCCGCGCAGGCGGGGACCCATAGACAGCTCGAACAGTGGTGCACTCGCCGCATGCCTGCAAACTCGGCATGGGTCCCCGCCTACGCGGGGACGACGGCTCTGAAGATATTGGTCTTATTCTTCCGGTACGAAAATCCAAAGCAGCAGGTAGATGCCGAAGCCGACGCCGAACACGCACACCGACAGCACGAACATCAGCCGCCACACCCACGACTCCACTTCCGTGGCCGCCGCGAGGCCGCCGCACACGCCGCCGATCCAGCGATCGGTGCGCGAGCGGCGCAGGCGGTTGATGTTGCTGGGCGCGGGCTGGGCTTCCTTCTCGAGGCTCGGCCCCGGTCCGGCGGACAATACCTTGGCCTTGGCCTGCTCGTACTCGGCATCCGTCAGGACGCCAGCCTCGTGCAGTTCGTGCAAACGCTTGAGTTCATCGGCGATCATCGATCACTCCCAAAACAGTCGGTCGGCACGCGCCGCACGGCAGGCCAGCGCGCTTGTGGATTACAGGTCGAGCAGCAGGCGGGCCGGATCTTCCAGCGCTTCCTTCATCGCGACCAGGCCCAGCACGGCTTCGCGGCCGTCGATGATGCGGTGGTCGTAGGACATCGCCAGGTAGTTCATCGGACGGATCACGATCTCGCCGTTCTCGACGACAGCGCGGTCCTTGGTGGCGTGGATGCCCAGGATCGCCGACTGCGGCGGGTTGATGATCGGGGTCGACAGCATCGAGCCGAACACGCCGCCGTTCGAGATCGAGAAGGTGCCGCCGGACAGGTCGTCCAGGGTCAGCTTGCCGTCCTTGGCCTTGGCGCCGAATTCACCGATCTTCTTCTCGATGTCGGCGATCGACAGCTGGTCGGCGTCGCGCAGGATCGGCACCACCAGGCCACGCGGCGAACCGACCGCGATACCGATGTCGAAGTAGCCGTGGTAGATGATGTCGTTGCCGTCGACCGAGGCGTTCAGGATCGGGTACTTCTTCAGCGCGGCCACCGCGGCCTTGACGAAGAAGGACATGAAGCCCAGCTTGACGCCGTGCTCTTTCTCGAACTTGTCCTTGTACTTGTTGCGCAGGTCCATGACCGGCTTCATGTTCACTTCATTGAACGTGGTCAGGATCGCGTTGGTCGACTGCGACTGCAGCAGGCGCTCGGCGATACGGGCGCGCAGGCGGCTCATCGGCACGCGCTCTTCCGGACGGTCGCCCAGGTTGGCGGCCGACGGTGCAGCCACTTGCTGCAGGGCCGGCTTAGCGGCCGGGGCCGGGGCGGCGGCCGGCTTGGAAGCGACGGCGGCCAGGGCATCGCCCTTGGTCACGCGGCCATCGCGGCCGGTGCCGGCCACTTGCGCTGCGTTCATGGCGTTGTCGGCCAGGATCTTGGCGGCGGCCGGCATGGCCACGCCTGCCTTGGATGCCGATTCGGCGGCGGCCGGTGCGGCTTCAGGCGCTGCCTGGACCGGGGCCGCTGCCACTTGCTGCGGGCTGGTCTGGGCCGATGCCTCGGTGTCGATGATCGCGATGGTCTCGCCCGCGACGACGGTGGCGCCGTCGCCCTTGATGATCTGGACGATCACGCCGGCCGACGGGGCCGGCAGCTCGAGCACGACCTTGTCGGTCTCGATGTCGATCATGTTTTCATCGCGCGTGACAGCCTCGCCGACTTTCTTGTGCCAGGCCAGCAGGGTCGCCTCTGCAACCGACTCCGACAGCTGGGGGACCTTGACTTCAACTTGTGCCATTTGTAACTCCGTAAATTATTCTTTAGCGCGTCGCGCTGTGATCTGCATTGCGCCGCACACGGGGTACGGCGCATCCTGGGCTTACTTGGTCAGAACAAAACCCTTGACCTTCGCGAACGCGGTCTCCAGCAGTTCCTTCTGCTGCGCGACGTGCTTGTCGCTGTAGCCGACTGCCGGCGCCGCCGATGCCGGACGGCCGGCGTAGGACAGGCGCTGGCCCGACTCCATGCTCTCGAAGACGTTGTGCTGGATCTGGAACCACGGACCCTGGTTCTGCGGCTCGTCCTGCGCCCACACGACATCGGTCGCGTTCGGGAACTTCTTCAGTTCGGCCGAGAACGACTTGTGCGGGAACGGGTACATCTGCTCGACGCGGATGATGGCCACGTCGTTTGCATTGCGGGTCTTGCGGGTGTTGACCAGGTCGTAGTAGACCTTGCCCGAGCAGGCGATCACGCGCTTCACCTTCGACGCGTCGATCTTCTCGTCCACTTCGCCGATCACGGTCTGGAAGCCGCCCTTGGCCAGTTCGCCCAGTGCCGAGCCGGCGTCCTTGTTACGCAGCAGCGACTTCGGGGTGAAGATGATCAGCGGCTTGCGGAACTGGCGCACCATCTGGCGACGCAGCAGGTGGAAGATCTGCGCAGCGGTGGTCGGCTGCACGACTTGCATATTGTTGTCGGCGGAGAGCTGCAGGAAACGCTCGATGCGTGCCGAGGAGTGCTCCGGCCCCTGGCCTTCGTAGCCGTGCGGGAGCATCATCACCAGGCCCGAGGCGCGGCCCCACTTGACTTCACCCGAGGCGATGAACTGGTCGATGACGACCTGCGCGCCGTTGGCGAAGTCGCCGAACTGGCCTTCCCAGATGGTCAGGGTGTTCGGCTCGGCGGTCGAGTAGCCGTATTCGAAGCCCAGCACCGCCTCTTCCGACAGCACGGAGTCGATGACGGTGAACGGCGCCTGGTTGTCGGACACGTTCTGCAGCGGCACGTAGGTGCCTGCATCCCACTTCTCGCGGTTCTGGTCGTGCAGCACGGCGTGGCGGTGCACGAAGGTGCCGCGGCCGGCGTCCTGGCCCGACAGGCGGATCGCGTAGCCCGAGGCCACCAGCGATGCGTAGGCCAGGTGTTCGCCCATGCCCCAGTCGAGGTTCATCTCGCCGCGGCCCATGGTGGCGCGGTCGGCCAGCACTTTCTCGACCAGCGAGTGCAGCTTGAAGTTTTCCGGCACGGTGGTGATGCGCTGGGCCAGGCGTTTCAGCTCGGTCATCGGCACCGCGGTGTCGGCGGCGTCGGTCCACTTCTTGCCCAGGAACGGCGCCCAGTCGACGGCGTACTTGTTCTTGAAGTCGGTCAGCACCGGATCATTGGTGTGCTTGCCGGCGTCCATGGCGTCGCGGAAGCCGGCGACCATGGCGTCGGCGAAGTCCGCTTGAATAGTGCCTTGCGTGGCCAGCTTGTCCGCGTACAGCTTGCGGGTGCCCGGGTGCTTGGCGATCTTCTTGTACATCAGCGGCTGGGTCAGGGCCGGGGTGTCCTGCTCGTTGTGGCCCAGCTTGCGGTAGCAGACGATGTCGACCACGATGTCCTTGCCGAATTCGGCACGGTAGTCCATCGAGATCTGCGAGGCCAGCACCACGGCCTCCGGGTCGTCGGCGTTCACGTGCAGGACCGGCGCCTCGATCATCTTGACGACGTCGGTGCAGTACAGGGTCGAGCGGGTGTCGCGCGGGTCGGAGGTGGTGAAGCCGATCTGGTTGTTGATGACCAGGTGGACGGTGCCGCCGGTGCCGTAGCCACGGGTCTGCGCCAGGTTCAGGGTTTCCATCACGACGCCCTGGCCGGCGAACGCGGCGTCGCCGTGCACCAGGATCGGCAGCACCTGCTTGCCGTGCGGGTCGCCGCGGCGGTCCATGCGCGCCTTGACCGAACCTTCGACGACCGGGTTGACGATCTCGAGGTGGGACGGATTGAAAGCCAGCGACAGGTGCACCGGGCCGCCGGTGGTGGTGATGTCGCTCGAGAAGCCCTGGTGGTACTTGACGTCGCCCGACGGCAGGTCGTCGGCGTGCTTGCCTTCGAATTCCTCGAACAGCTCGGCCGGCGATTTGCCCAGGGTGTTGACCAGCACGTTCAGGCGGCCGCGGTGGGCCATGCCGATCACGATCTCCTGAACGCCTTGTTCACCGGCGCGCTGGATCACTTCATCCATCGACGCGATGAAGGATTCGCCGCCTTCGAGCGAGAAGCGCTTGGCGCCGACATAGCGGGTGTGGAGGTAGCGCTCCAGGCCTTCGGCCGCGGTCAGGCGCTCGAGGATGTGCTTTTTCTTTTCGGCGCTGAAGGTCGGGGTCGAGCGGATCGACTCGAGCTTCTCCTGCAGCCAGCGCTTTTCGGTCTGGTCGGTCACGTACATGAACTCGGCACCGAGGGAGCGGCAGTAGGTATCGCGCAGCATGTTCAGCAGGTCGCGCAGCGAAGCGCTTTCCTGGCCGAAGTAGGTGTTGCTGATGTTGAACACGGTGTCGAGGTCGGCTTCGGTAAAGCCGTAGAACGACGGTTCGAGTTCAGGAATGGGGGGACGCTCGGTGCGCTGCAGCGGGTCCAGGTTGGCCCAGCGCACACCGACGTTGCGGTAAGCTGCGA
This sequence comes from Massilia terrae, assembly GCF_024753145.1. Classification (GTDB taxonomy): domain Bacteria; phylum Pseudomonadota; class Gammaproteobacteria; order Burkholderiales; family Burkholderiaceae_D; genus Telluria; species Telluria terrae. The sequence goes on from NZ_JANUGU010000002.1 coordinate 15,462, forward strand.
TCAGCTGGGTGACGGCGACGGCCTTGCGGGCGGTCTCCGGATCGGCGCCGGCGGTGACGGTGCGGATCGGGCCGTGCTTGGCGCGCTCGGCGAAGGAGGCGATCACCGACGAGTGGTCGACGTCCGGACGGCTGGAACCGTCGACGGCCGGGACGTGCTGCATGGCGTCGAAATAAGCACGCCAGTTGTCGGGGACGGAGCCTGGGTTATTCAGATAGGCTTCGTACAACTCTTCCACGTACGGCGCATTACCGCCGAACAGGTACGAGTTGGCTTCGTATTGCTGCTTCATTCTTGCTCACCTTTCTTCGCGTTTCGCGATTGTGGCGGGTTAATTCAACCTTCCGCGACACGGCCTGACCGGTTAGCGGATCGCACTTACTACATCAAGTTGTGGGGAAGGACTAAAAACTACAGAATCCGGGTGCTTGGGAAAGCTGCTCAGAATAGCACGCGACATTGTATCGCAACATCCCACAGTGCGGAAAAATGCCTATGTTTCAGCGCTTTCGCCACGCTGCAATACGCGGGAAAACCGAATTTTCCACGCCCTGATGAGCCGGACGGTTACCGGAATCCGTATAAAGTTTCTCTACCGCCACGATTGTCTTGCAATTACACTCACAGTTTTCTAGCTGGACATTACCATTTTGCGCTTTTCGATCGGCCACCGCCTGTTCCTGTCGGTTTTGCTCGCGATCCTCGTGGTGGCGGCGGCCGCCATCGCCCTCATGCGCCACAAGGTGATGGGCAGCTTCTCGGAGTACGCGGTCCAGATCGAGCTGGATCGGCTGGAGGAATTGTCGCAAGACCTGGCGCGCGGCTACGGGAAGCAAGGCTCGTGGGACTTCCTCCCGACCGGCGATTTCGCGCGCCAGCGCTTCATCGCGGCCGAGATGCGGCGCCTGCAGGGGGCGCGCGCGCAATCGACGGGCATCACGGCGCCGCCCGCTCCTCCCGCGCCACCTGCGCCGCCCGCCCCGCCGGCGCCGGCGCCCGCCAATCCGCTTGCCGTGCCGCCCCTGCCCGCGCTGCCGGTGCCGCCGGCGCCGCCGGTCCCCGGAGCCGGGATCGACCAGCTCGGGCTGCAGGACCGGGTAACGCTGCTGGACGCCTCCGGCCGCTACCTTGCGGGCCGCAAGCAGGGCGCCGAGCCGGGCGCGCAACGTCCGCTGGAATGGGCCGGCAAAGTGGTCGGCTACCTGCGCGTGGCGCGCGTGATGCGGCCCAGCGACGCGCTGGCCGCCGCCTTCCTCGGCGAGCTGAAATCGAGCCTGTGGGGGATCATCGCCGCCAGCGTCGCGCTGTCGGCGCTGGCGGCGGTGGCGCTGGCGGCGCACTTCCGCAAGCCGATCCGCGGCCTGGCCGACGGCGCGCAAGCGCTGGCCGAGGGCCGCTTCGACACGCGCCTGCCGGTCACGCGCAGCGACGAGCTGGGCGAGCTGGCGCACAGCTTCAACCGCCTGGCCGAACGGCTGGGCGCGGCCGAAACCTCGCGCCGCCAGTGGGTGGCGGACACCTCGCACGAACTGCGCACGCCGCTGGCCGTGCTGCGCGCCCAGCTGGAAGCGATCGAGGACGGCGTGCGCAGCGCCGACCCGGCCACCGTGGCGGCGATGCTGCGCCAGGTGCTCGCGCTGAATAAGCTGATCGACCAGCTGTACGCGCTGGCCCGGGCCGACGTCGGCGCGCTGGATTGCCAGCGCCAGCCAATCGATGTGTGGGCGCTGGCGCGCGAGAGCGCGAGCGCGTTCGCGGAGCGCCTTGCCGCGGCCGGGCTGGCGTTCGACATCGGGCCGGTGCCTGCGCCATGCACCGTGATGGGCGATCCGGACCGTTTGCGGCAGGTGTTCGGCAACCTGTTCGAAAACGCCCTGCGCTACACCACGCTCGGCGGCCGCGTCGTGCTGTCGGGCGCGCTGGCGGACGGCGCCTTGCAGCTCGTGCTCGAAGACAGTGCACCAGGCGTGCCGGACGACGCGCTCGACCGGCTGTCGGAACGCTTCTACCGCGTCGATGCGTCGCGCAGCCGCACCAGCGGCGGTGCGGGCCTCGGCCTCGCACTGTGCCAGCGGATCATGGATGCCCACGGCGCTACCCTCGCCTTCAGCCATTCGCCGCTGGGCGGGCTGCGCGTCACCCTCGCCTTCCCGTTGGCAGCGGCATGAGCCTGCAACTGTTCATCGTCGAGGACGAGCCGGAACTGGCGGCGCTGGTGGCCGACTATGCGCGCGCCTCCGGCTACGCGCCGGTGCTGTTCGACGATGGCGCCGCCGCGCTGGAGGCGCTGCGCACGTCCACGCCGGCGCTGGTGGTGCTGGACCTGATGCTGCCTGGCCTCGACGGCCTGTCGCTGTGCCGCGCGCTGCGCGCATTCTCGGACGTGCCGGTGGTGATGGTCACCGCGCGGGTGGAAGAGATCGACCGCCTGCTCGGACTGGAGGCCGGCGCCGACGACTACCTGTGCAAACCCTTCAGCCCGCGCGAGCTGATGGCGCGCATCAAGGCGATCCTGCGGCGCAGCGGGCATGGCGCGCGTCCGCTCGCGATCGACGAGGCGGCGCGCCGCGTCGCGATCCACGGCAAGCCGCTCGACCTCACGCCCAGCGAATTCGCGCTGCTGGCGGCACTGGCGCGGCGGCCGGGCCAGGTGTTCTCGCGCGCCCAGCTGCTCGACCTGGCCTTTCATGACAGCCTGGATGTCACCGACCGCGCGATCGACAGCCACGTCAAGAACCTGCGGCGCAAGATCGCGGCGGTGGCGCCGGAGCTGGAGCCGATCCATTCGATCTACGGGCTGGGTTACCGCTTCGACCTCTAGCGTCTTCATTTTTCCTCCACATTTGGCAGGCACGATGGTCTTCATCGGCGCCTGATGGCAGCGCGCCGGCACATGAGGAGAACGAACATGAAGAAGATCGCATCGCTCGCACTGATGACGGTACTGCTGGCTGCGGCCGGCGCCAGCTCGGCCACGGTGGACGTCACCTGCAACGTCAAGCACGGCAAGTGCGAAGCCCCGCCGGCTCCGCCTGCGCCTCCCGCACCACCGGCCCCGCCGGCTCCGCCCGCCCCGCCGCCCCCGTCCTTGCATGATGACGACGGCGCGGCCAGGCTGCCGCGGATGCCGCACATGCCGCATATGCCGGCCATGCCCGCGATCCCGGCGCCGCCACCGCCGCCGAAGGTGCCTGACGTGCCGGCCGCTGCCCATGCGGCCTGCGCCGGCAAGGCCGAAGGCGCCGAGGTCACGTACACGATTCGCGAGGGCGAGTGGATGCGCGGCGTGTGCGAGCGCGACGGCGCGCAGATGGCCTTCATGATGCGGCGCTATCACGCGGATTGAGTTGGAGCGCGCGGGGGACGGCATCGACTTTCGCACCTAGATCATTTATTCTAGGGCCATGCCGAAATCCCCCGCCCTTCCCAAGCCCACCCCGTCCGAACTCGAACTGCTGCGCATCCTGTGGCAGCTCGGCCCGTCCACGGCGCGCCAGGTGCACGACGCGGCGGTGGCGACGCGGCCGGACATGGGCTACGCCAACGTGCTGCGCCAGCTGCAGGTCATGCACGCCAAGGGCCTGCTGACACGCGACGAAAGCCAGCGCGCGCACGTGTACACGCCGGCGCAGGCGCAGGAGTCACTGCAGACCAACCTGGTCAAGGAGCTGATCAACAAGGCGTTCTCGGGCTCGGGCAAGGAACTGGTGCTGGCGGCCCTGCGCGGCCACGTCAGCCAGAAGGAACGCGAGGAGATCCAGGCGATCCTCAACAGCGACAAACGATCATGAAGCGTCCCGTCGAGCCGGAACTGGAAGACTGCTGCCGCAGCGGCTGCATGCCGTGCATATTCGACATTTATGCGGAAGAGCTGGAGCGGTACGAGGAGTGGGCGAAGGAGCATCCGGAAGAGGCGGCCAGGCAGGAGCGGGAAGCCGTCCAACAAAGCGAAAATGACCGTCGTTCCCGCGCAGGCGGGAACCCATAGACAGCTCGCGTGAAGCCTGCCGGCGCGGGGACGACCTTGATTTGATGAGGTGGCCGATGTTGCGGCGCCGGCTCAGTAGAGCCAGCCCACCCCCAGCAGGAACACATCCGAATCCCGATGGTAGTCGGTGATCACCCTGCTCCAGCTCAGCTGCGCCCGCATCATCGGCGTCAGCCGCCAACGCATGCCGATCGACGCGATCGGCGCGAAATGGGTCTTCGGCTCCTCGCGGATATTGTCGCGGTCGATCTGGTCGCGCATCACATAGCCACCCATGCCCAGCTCCAGCACCGTGTGCTCGGTGAAGGGCCGCAGCAGCCATAGCTGGCCAGCCACGCCCTTGCGTTCGGCCACGCCGATGCGTCCTTCATTCATCGCCGTCAGGCTCCACTCGACATTCGGATTGACCGTGTGCCGGTACTCGACGCCGTAGCCGGTCGCCTTCTCCGACTTGAAGCTGTTCACGATCGAGCGGCCGGCCAGCGCCATCACCATGTTCTCGCCGCTGTCCGCGTTCTCCTCCTTGATCACGGTCGGCAGGTTGCGCAGCTCGTAGCCGAGACCGACCATCACCAGCGTGCTGTCGTGCTCCTTGCGGCCGTTGATGTGCGACAGCCGCACCTCGGCGTAAGTGCGCTTGTCGCCCAGGTGGTATTTGGCGCTGGCGTTGACCATCGTGCCCCAGCCATGTTCGTTGCGGTAGTCGGCCAGCGAGCCGTTGCCGGTGGTGGTGTCGAAGTAGTAGTACGGCCCGGCGCCGAGCGCGAACGACCAGTCCTTGGCCGGCGCCAGCGTGTGCAGCCACAGCTGCGGCGACAGGCCGTCGCGGTGGTGCAGCGGCGGATGGCCCTCGTTGGTGTATTCCAGGCTAGCCGCGAAATACGGCGCGAGGCGCTGGGTGTAGCTGAGGTTGACGGCGAAGGACTTGTCGCCGGTCTTGTCGACGTTCATGGTGCCGGCCAGCAGCGTAGCGTCCTGTGCCAGCGCACAACATGATACGGAAAGCAGGATCAGGGTCGAAAAAATGTATCGCATCGGATGCCACCAGTAATTTACATTTTGGCATCATGCATGTTATTGAAAGCCAGAGTCGCACGGGACACTTCCCAGCCGTACGGTGTGTACCCAGCCTTCTCACGAATGCTACTTTTTTAGGCAGCGCTGCAATAGGGGCGCTGTTTCCTGTTCAAGATGAGGAGGTACCATGAAACATGTTCTATCCGTCCTGGCACTGGCGGCTGCCGCAGTCGCGGCGTCGTCGGTGCAGGCAGCGCCGGTCGGTGACCGGTTCCAGGCCGTCGCGGCGGGCGCGCTCGAAAGTCCGCCAAACGCCTCGCCCGGCTTCAGCCTGACCGAAGTCGACATCGCAGGCGCCAAGCTGTTCGTCGATTCCCGCTTCAGTGAGCTGATGAGCGGCACCACGGCCGCCCACATCCACTGCTGCACCACCGCCGCCTTCACCGGCAATGCGGAGATCGCCGTGCCGTTCACCGGCTTCCCGACCGACGTCAAGGCCGGCCAGTTCACCGGTTCGGTCGATTTGACGAAGGACACATCCTTCACCGCGCCCTTCCTGACCGCGAATGGCGGCACGGCGGCAGGAGCGGCCGCGGCGCTGATGACGGCGATTAATGCCAACGAGGCCTATGTCAACATCCACACCAGCAGCCATCCCAACGGCGAAATCCGCGGCTGGCTGGTGGCGGCGCCGATTCCCGAACCGGCGTCGTGGGCGATGCTGGGGATCGGACTTGCCGGGCTTGGCCTGATGGCCCGGCGCCGGGTTGGCTAGCCGGGTGGGTTGAGGGAAGCAGCTTCGCGCACCGACAGCAGCCTGGCCCAGGCCGGGACGGCTGCTTGCCAGAATCCGGCGAGCGAAGCGACAGGCTCGACTTGCAGGCCGAGGAAACGGGCGGCATCCTGCAGCGCGGCGACGGCGCCAGCCTCGTCGCCTGGCTCGACCGCGACCGCCCCGGTCTGCTTGGAGAGCTTTTCGCCGGCGGCGTTGCGCACCACCGGCACGTGCAGGTAGCGCGGGGTCGGGACGCCGAGCAGGCGTTGCAGGTAGATCTGGCGCGGGGTCGAATCGATCAGGTCGGCCCCACGCACGACGTCGGTGACGCCCTGCTCGGCGTCATCGACCACCACCGCCAGCTGGTAGGCCCAGTAGCCGTCGGCCCGCTTCAGGACGAAGTCGCCGGACTCCACGGCCAGGCGCTGGCGCACGAGGCCGGCGAAGCGGTCAGTGAATTCAATCAGGTCGGCGCCCTCTTCCGGCACGCGCAGGCGCAGGCTGCGGGTAGTGCGGCCGGGCGCCAGGCCATCGCGGCAGGTGCCGGGGTAGATCGCGGACCCATCCGGGGCCAGGCCCAGGCGCGAATCGGCGATCTCGCGGCGGTTGCAGCCGCATGGGTAGGCGTGTTGGGCCAGGCAGTCGAACGCGGCCTGGTACAGCGCCTTGCGGCGGCTCTGCCACACCACCTCGCGGTCCGACTCCATGCCGAGCGCGTGCAGGAGCTTGAGGATCCCTGCGGCCGCGCCGGGCACGCTGCGGCCTTCGTCGATGTCTTCGATGCGCACCAGCCAGGTGCCGCCGTGGGCGCGCGCGTCGAGGTAGCTGGCGACGGCGGCGACCAGCGAGCCCGCGTGCAGCGGGCCGGTGGGAGATGGCGCGAAACGCCCGACGTAGGAAGTGCTCAAGGGTGAAGCCTGGTGGTGTCCAAGCTTCACATTATGGCATGGCGATGAGGGCTGGCTTAAGCCTCAGTGCTGCTTCGATTCGAAGTCCTTGACCAGTTTGGTCACCTGCCCCGCCAGCTCGTTCGGGATCGCGAACGACAGCTGGAAGTGCAGGATCTCGAAACCGGTGGCCGTCTTGCGGATCACGCCGCTGGACATGCACGGCCCCATGTTGGGCGTGTCGAGGATTTCGTCGAACCAGATGAAGTTGCCGTCGGGCGAAGCATAGACGTTGCGGCGCACGGCCTTGAACGACCACGCCGAGCCGCGCTCGAAATACTTCTTCGCCCATTCCTTGAACTGGGGCTGGTGCCACAGCTCGCTCTTGTCGGTGCCGATGTAGACGCCGTCGGGCGCGATCTTGTCGAAGTAGGCCGGGCGCGCATGCGCGGCGTCGTCGTGCCATGCGTCGACGAAGGCGTTGACGGCGCGCGCCAGCGCCGGATCGGCCTGTTGCGCCGATGCCGACAGGCTGGCCGCGAACAGGCACAGCGCAATGAACAGCCGCTTCATTTGAAGTTCCCGCTATCGACGTCTTTCAGGAACTTGATCAAGCCGTCGAAGTAGACCTTCTGGTCGTCATACATATCCATGTGGCCGCCGTTGGTGAGCAGGTAGCGGCCATGCTGCACCTTCTGCGACACCATCTTCATGTGCGCCGGATCCATGGTGTCGTACTTGCCGGCGATGACCAGCGTCGGCACCGCGATCTTCGGCAGGTCGGCCACGCGGTCCCAGTGTTCGAGCTTGGAGTTGTGCGAACCCATTTCGCTCGGGCCCTGCATCGGCACGTAGATCTTCTTGTTCATGCGGGCGAAGGAACGCACGACCGGCTCCGGCCATTTGTCCATTGGCATGCGCAGGATGTGCGCTTCGTAATACGGGACCAGCAGTTCCTCGTAGCGCGGATCTTCGTACTTGCCGGCCTTTTCCATCTTCAGGATTTCGGCCAGCGCCTTCTGGTTCATCTGCGGCATCAGTACCTTCTCGGCGTACACGTTGTACGCGGGGATGCTCATCATCATGTTGGAGATGATCATGCCCTTCAGGTTCTGGCCGTACTTCAGGGCGTATTCGGCCGCGAGGATGCCGCCCCAGGAGTGGCCCAGCAGGTAGAAATTGTCCTTGTTCAGGCCGAGCGCCTTGCGCACCTGCTCGACTTCCTCGACGAAGCGCGGCAGTTCCCACAGCGCGGGCTGGTCCGGCTGCTCGCTGTAGGCCGAGCCGAGCTGGTCGTAGTAGTAATACTCGATGCTGGCGCCGGGGAAGTAGCTGTCGGCCGCCTCGAAATATTCGTGGGTCGCGCCCGGGCCGCCGTGCAGCAGCAAGACCTTGATGGTCGGGTTGTTCCCGACGCGCTTGGCCCAGACCTTGAAAGTTCCCTTCGGCGTGGTGACCGGGATCATGCGCACGCCGCCGGACAGCACATCGGTACGGCCACTGTTATCGAAATAGCGTGTGGCGTTGGCGGACAGCGCGGCGGGGCTGACGAACAGCATCAGCGCGGCGGTGAACAAGGCGGCAAAAGTCTTCATCCATTCCTCGATGACTTGTTAAAAAAGTCATTGTAATTTGGAAAGAACAAAAATTGTGCATATATGCACATTGCATTTACTGTAACGAAATGTTCAGGGAAGCAGGCGCTGCAAAAAATCCTGTACATTCGTCCCATGAAACCGCATCGCTCACCGTTGCTAGCCGCCTTCCTGAGCGTGGCCGTGGCCGGCACCGCGCAGGCGCAGGCGCGCGCGCCGCAGGCGGACCCCGCACCGCAGCGCCCTCCCCTGCGGATCGCGCTGAGCGATGAGGTGGTCAGGCAGGCGGTGAAGGAAACGCTGGCCGCCGAAGAGAAAGCCGCCGAGCAGGATCGTGGGCGAGCACTGAGCGGGGACCGCTACGAGAATTTCTCGCGCCAGTTCGACGAGGCCAAAGTTCCCGGCTGCCTGCGGCCGGACGGGCTCAAGAACCAGCCAACCTACATCTTCGGCGGCCTGCTGGCCGCGCCCTTCGTCGCCATCGCCGCCCTGCGCGGCAAGTGCAACTAAAGCCGAAACCAAGAGATATCGTCGTTCCCGCCTGCGCGGGAACGATGTTCGTGTTTAACAAAAACAGGGCGAAAAAAAGCGGGCCTCGCGGGCCCGCTTTTGCTCACGCCACGTTCCTCTTAAGGCAGGAAGCGGCCGTGGTACTCCGGCGAAGCGATGAAGGAGCCGACCAGGCTGGCAACGCTGGTGCCGTGGTCGAGGACGTTGATCCAGTAGTCCTGTCCCGCCTGCTCCGGCGCGCGGACCAGCATGTCGTAGTAGCCGAGCGCAACTGAAATCAGGTGGCTGGTAGCCGCGACGTTCTCGGCCGAACCCGCCAGGTTGGCCAGCAGGTCGCCACGGCTCGCGCCCTTGTCCAGCGCCGCCGTCCACTGCGCCAGTTCCGCCTGGCCCGCGCCACGGTGCAGCACGTCCTGGAACAGCTGGCTGGTGAAGGCCGCGTTGCCCAGCGCGCCGTATTTGGCCTGGAACTCGGTGCCGGCGGCGATATTGCCGGCCAAGGCGGTGATCGTCGAACCGGCGTGCAGCACATCGACAAAGTTGTGCAGGACATCCATCTCGGGCATGTGCCCCAGGCCGCCCACGAACAGGCGCGCAACCGCCGCGGTGCCATCCGTTACTTCCTGTGATTCCAGGAAGGACGCGGCCACCTGCGCCTTGCTCAATTTGCCGCTGTCGATCTGCGCCTGCCAGAAGCCCAGGCCGGCGCCGTCCGCTTCGCGGTACAGGATGTCGCGGTACAACTGCATCACGAACAGCTTGCTGCTGCCGAAGACGTCGTTGTCCCGCGTGCCGACGGTCAGGCCGTTGGCCGCTTCCAGCGCATCCGGGAAGCCGTCCAGGTCGCTGTCGAGCATGCCCGGCCGGTAGCCCGCTGCGCCCGGATCGGTGATCACGCCATCGGCCTTGCCGTCGGCGTCGAACTGGCCACCATCGGTGATCGAGAAGTCGAGGCGGATCTTGCCGCCATCCATGGTCATGCTGCCGCCGAATTTGGCGCTGGCCAGGTTGACCCAGTCGCCGTTGGCGGCCTGCTTCCAGTAACCATTGATCGCGAGGCCGTTGTCGACGAACAGGCTGAAGTGTTCTGTCGCGCCCGCCTGCACGGAGGCCTGGAAACTGATCTGGCCCAGCGGCATTTTCAGGTCGGCCGGCCGGATGAACGGCGCGTCGAGCTGGGTCACCGATTGCAGCACCGCATGTCCCGCCGCGTCGGCCTTGCCGGCGAGCGAATCGGCAACCAGGCTCACGTAGGTTTGCGCCGACGTGCCCGGATTCGACTGGGCCGTGCTGCTCTTCAGGAAAGGCGCCGAGGTCACGTTGCTCTGGGCACTGTCGGCAATGCCATCGCCGTTGCCGTCGCCGGCCACGTACTGGCCGTTGGCCGAGCGCTGCACCGGCACCTGCTGCTCGACGATGTTGGCGATATTGTCGCCGTCGTCGCCCGGGCCCGGCTGCACGGTGCCGTGGACCACCTGCACCGTCATCTCGCGGCTGATCGAGTGGCCGACGATGTCGGTTGCGCTCACGAAGATATGCTTGGTGCCGGCGCCGAGGTGGGCCGGATCGAGCGCGACCAACTGGCCGCCGACGATCGCGAACGCACCGTTGTCGGCGCTGCGGCCATCACCGCTGCTGACCAGGGTGATGTCGACCACGTCGTGCGGCGTCGGGTCGAGCGCGGTCAGCGTGCCGACCACGGAATTGCGGCCAGCGCTGTCGAGGACCCAGTTGGACGACAGCAGGATGTCGGTCGGCGCGAGGTGGTCGACCAGGTAGGCCTGGCTGGCGACCGGACCGGTCTGGCCGGCGCCGTCAACCACTTCCAGTTTCAGGGTGCCGTTGTCGGGCAGGGTCACGCCGGTCCAAGCCAGCGTGGTGCCGCTCACCTTGCTGGTGATGTCGATCCAGTGCGCGCCGCCGTCCAGCGAGCCGAGCACCTTCTGGCCGCGCAGCAGCGCCGTGCTCAGGGTCGCGCGGACGGTCTGTTCGGACACGCCGGTGACGAAATCGTGCGGCGTGCCGGTATCCTGGCTCAGGGCCAGGCTGCCGAAGGTGATGGCCGGTGCGGTCGTGCTGAACGGCAGCGGGGCCAGCGCCGCGGCCGCGCCGTCGTTGCCGGCGGCATCGCTGTAGGCGCCGGCGGCGACCGATACCGAGGCGGTGCCGGCGCTGTGCGCGGCCGGCGTGAACACCACCGTGCGGGTCAGTCCGGAACCGGCCAGGCTGGCGACCGTGCCGCCGGAGACGGCGATGTCGGCCAGCGTGAAGCTGGCGCCCGGGTCTTCGCTGAAGCTGAAGGTGATGGTCGCGGTTTCGGCAGCGACCAGGTCGGCCATGCTGCTGGTAATGGCGAGCACGGGCGGCTTGGTGTCGACGGCGATCGCCAGCGAGGCCGCGGCACCGGTGTTGCCGGCGGCGTCAGCGTAGTTGGCGCCGGCGACTGCGATATGGGCGGTGGTCTCGGTGTTGATGGACGGCGTGAACACGGCGGTCCGCACCAGGCCGGTGCCGGACAGCGCGCCCAGCGTGCCGCCGGAGACGGCGACGCCGTCGGCGCTGAAGCTTGCACCCGGATCTTCGCTGAAAGTGAAGGTCACGGTCGCGGCCTGGCCTGCCTTCAGGGCAGCCATGTCGCTGCTGATCCCCAGCACCGGCGGTTTGGTGTCGACCGCGATCGCCAGCTGCGAGGCCGAACCGGTATTGCCGGCGGCGTCCTTGTAGTTGGCGCCGGCGACCGCGATGTTCGCGGTGGTCTCGGTGTTGGCGCTCGGCGTGAACACGGCCGTGCGCACCAGGCCGGTGCCGGAGAGCGCGCCCAGCGTGCCGCCCGACACGGCGATGCCGCTGGCGCTGAAGCTGGCGCCCGGATCTTCGCTGAACGTAAAGGTGATGGTTGCGGCCTGCCCTGCTTTCAGCGCGGCCAGGTCGCTGCTGATGGCGAGCGACGGCGGCTTGGTGTCGACCGCAATCGACAACGAAGCGGCAGAACCGGTGTTGCCGGCGGCGTCAGCATAGTTGGCAACCGCGATACTGGCCGTGGTTTCGGTGTTGGCGCTCGGCGTGAACACGGCGGTGCGCACCAGGCCAGTGCCCGACAACGCGCCGAGCGTGCCGCCCGCGACCGCAATGCCATCGCTGGTGAAGCTGGCGCCCGGGTCTTCACTGAAGGCAAACGTGACCGTCGTGGCCTGCCCGGCCTTCAGCGCCGCCGTGTCGCTGGTGATCGCCAGCACTGGTGGTTTGGTATCGACCGCGATTGACAGCTGCGACGCGGATCCGGTATTGCCGGCGGCGTCGGCGTAGTTGGCGCCTGCGACCGCAATATTCGCGGTGGTTTCGGTGTTGATGCTCGGCGTGAACACGGCCGTGCGCACCAGGCCGGTGCCCAACAGCGCGCCCAGCGTTCCGCCCGACACGGCGATGCTGTTCGCTGTGAAGCTCGCGCCCGGGTCTTCGCTGAAGGTGAAGGTCACGGTCGCGGCCTGGCCTGCTTTCAATGCGGCCATGTCGCTGCTGATCGCCAGTGCCGGCGGCTTGGTGTCGACCGCGATCGACAGCTGCGCCGACGCGCCGGTGTTGCCGGCGGCGTCAGCATAGTTGGCGCCTGCAACCGAGATATTCGCGCTGCCTTCCAGGTTGGCGGTCGGCGTGAACACGGCGGTGCGGACCAGGCCGGTGCCCGACAGCGTGCCCAGCGTGCCGCCGGACACCACGATGTCGCCGGAAGTGAAAGTCGCTCCCGGGTTCTCGCTGAAGGTGAAGGTCACCGTTGCCGCCTGGCCGGCTTTCACCGCCGACAGGTCGCTGCTGATGGCCAAGGTCGGCGGTTTGGTGTCGACCGCGATCGCCAACTGCGAGGCCGAGCCGGCGTTGCCGGCGGCGTCGGCGTAGTTGGCGCCGGCGACGGAAATCGTGGCGGTGGTCTCGGTGTTGGCGCTCGGCGTGAACACAGCGGTGCGCACGAGGCCGGTGCCGGTCAGCGCGCCCAGCGTGCCGCCGGAAATGGCGATGCCGCCCGCCGTGAAGGTCGCGCCCGGATCCTCGCTGAACGTGAAGGTAACCGTTGCGGCCTGCCCTGCTTTCAGCGCAGCCGCATCGCTGGTGATGGCGAGCGTCGGGGCCTTGGTGTCGACTGCGATCGACACCGAGGAAGCCGAACCAGTGTTGCCGGCGGCGTCGGCGTAGTTGGCGCCGGCCACCGCGATGCTGGCGTTGCCTTCCATGTTGGCATTCGGCGTGAACACGGCAGTACGCACGAGGCCGCTTCCCGACAGCGCGCCCAGCGTGCCGCCGGAAACGGCAACACTACCCTGCGTAAAGCTCGCGCCCGGGTTTTCGCTGAAGGTGAAGGTGACCGTGGCGGCCTGCCCTGCTTTCAGCGCCACCATGTCGCTGGTGATGGCCAGGGTCGGCGGTTCGGTGTCGATGGCCAGCGAGAGCGACGAGGCCGAGCCGGTATTCCCCGCCGCATCCGCGTAACTGCCCGCGGTGACCGCGATACTGGCGCTACCCTCAAGGTTGGCAGCCGGCGTGAACACGGCGGTACGGACCAGGCCCGTGCCGGACAGCGCGCCCAGCGTGCCGCCGGTGACGGCGATGTCGCTGCTGGTAAAGCTTGCGCCCGGGTTCTCGCTGAACGTGAACGATACGGTCGCCGCCTGGCCCGCCTTCAGTGCGGACAGGTCGCTGCCGATCGCCAGCGTTGGCGCCTTGGTATCGACAGCGATCGACAGCGACGATGCCGAACCGCTGTTGCCGGCGGCGTCAGCGTAGCTCGTGCCGGCGACCGCGATGCTGGCGGTGGTTTCGGCGTTGGCGCTCGGGGTGAACACGGCGGTGCGGACCAGGCCGGTGCCCGACAACGCGCCGAGCGTGCCGCCGGCGACGGAAATCGCATTGGCGTTGAAGCCAGCGCCCGGGTCGTCGCTGAAGGTGAAGGTGACCGTCGCCGACTGCCCCGCTTTCAGTGCCGCGGCGTCGCTGGTGATGGCCAGGGTCGGCGCTTTGGTGTCGACGGTGAGCGAGAGCGAGGAAGCCGAACCGGTATTGCCTGCGGCATCTGCATAATCCGCGCCCGCAACGGCAATGCTGGCCGTGGTTTCGCTGTTGGCGCTCGGCGTGAACACGGCGGTGCGCACAGTGCCGCTGCCCGACATCTGGCCCAGCGTGCCACCGGCGACGGAAACGATGCCGGATCCGAAGCCGATGCCCGGGTCTTCGCTGAACGTGAACGTGACCGTGGCGGTATCGCCCGCCTTCAGTGCCGACAGGTCGCTGCTGATGGCCAGGGTGGGCGGCTTGGTGTCGACCGGAATCGAGAGCGCCGAGGCCACCACATTGTTGTTGCCGGCGGCGTCAGCATAGGTGCCGGCGGCGACCGAAATGCTGGCGCTGGCTTCAGTGCCGGCGGCCGGCGTGAACACGGCGGTGCGAACCATGCCGGTGCCGGTCAGCGCGCCCAGCGTGCCGCCGTTGACGGCGATGTCGCTGGCAGTGAAGGTCGCGCCGGGGTCTTCGCTGAAGGTGAAGGTGACGGTCGCCGTCTCGCCCACTTTCAGCTTGGCCAGGTCACTGGTGATCGCCAGCGTCGGCGGCGTGGTGTCGACGGGGGCCGGACCGAGGAAGGAAAACAGGTCCTTGGCGCTGACCGCCTGGTTCTGGAAGCCGATCGAGAAGGTGCGGGCCTCGGTGCCGCTGTTGCTGATCTGGTAGCCCCAGCGCAGGTCGACCGTCACACCGGTCACACCGGCCGCGATGTTGAGGTCGGTCGACATCAGGACCTTGAACGGGCCGCCGCCGTCGGCCGGATAAACCACGCCCTTGTCGCTGTTGGTCGTCTTCGACGCAAACGCGGCGCCGTAGCCGGTGTAGATCGAATTCGCGTTGGTGTAGACGTTCCAGGTGCGCCCGGCGTCGCCGGTGAACTGGGCGGTTTTCTCGCCAGTGGTGGTCGGCAAGGTGCCAGTCCAGGTATTGAACTCCTCGTTGACCAGCACGTTGCCGTTCGAGTCCTTGATGATCACCGCGTACAGGTACATCGCACCCGGGCCGGTATAGTTTTGTGGCACATAGCTGCCGAAGCCGATGGTGGCCTGCCCGGCGGTGACCGGGATATTGATCAGGCCGGTGGTGCTGTCATAGGATGCACCGCTGTAACCCGAGGTGACCAGGTGAGAGTCGTGGCTGAAGTCGGTCGGGGTGGTGGTGGATGTATTGGTGCGTGAGCCAAAACTCAGGAGTGTCGCGGAGGAGGTCATTGTCAAAAGCTGGAAGCGAAAAGTTGCAAATGCAGAAAAACGCATTACCTTTAGGAAACAAGATGATTTTAATGGCCATCTCGCCAGCCGGGGGCAACTTCCGGTTAAATTATTTAATTACTAATATTGCATAATTTGCACACAAATGACACATCATGCCGCTCTTCAAGCACGAACGCGATTACAACGTCGCGCATATCTCACTCGACCAATTGCTACCGTTAGTTACATTACGCATTCTCGTTACAGTTTCTGGAACAATTTTTTACTGACTGTTGCCACGCGACAACGACAATCAGGCACCGCCCGAATGCGTGATGGCTCGCCTTGCGGTCCTGATTCGTGGATAATTGCGAAACCATGAACGACACCACCAAACCCACCCTCCCCGACCGCCTGTCCATCGATCCGAAGAGCCCGCATCACGTGCGGGAAGTGTTCCAGCACGACGTCGGCATCCGCTTCAACGATACGGATCGCCACGACGTCGAGGAATACTGCATCAGCGAAGGCTGGATCAAGGTCGCCGCCGGCAAGGTCCTGGACCGCAAGGGCAAGCCGATGCTGATCAAGCTGAAAGGCAAGGTCGAGGCGTTTTACCGCTGAACTAAACGCACCTTCAACGGGGGCGGCCGCCGGAGCAATCCGGCGGCCGTTTTTTTATGGGGCGCGCCGGATCGCCACGGTCGCAGCGAGGGGGATGAGGAAAGGATACAGGCCCCAGATCGCGCGGCCGTCGATGCGCACGCTCATGGCGGCATATAACAATGGCAGCGTCATCAGCAGCATCAGTCCCGCCAGCGGCTTGAGCTGGGCAGGCGCCCGCCACAGCCCGAACAGGCCAAGCGGCAGCACCACGCCGGCACATCCCGCCATCGAGAGCAGCGAGGGAATATCCTGCAGCGCATGGCGCACGGTCCACCAATTGGGGCGCCAGGTGTAGCTCGGGAGCCCGCCGATGATCCACCAGCGCACCGCAAGCAGCCACAGCGCTGCGGCGGCCAGCGCCGCGAAACCGGCGCGCAGCGAAACCCGGCCGCTCAGGAGCAACCAGCCCAGCAGCAGGATATTTTCTTCACGGACCGCGGTCGCGACCAAGCCGGCGAACAGCGCGAGCCAGGGCTGCCCGGCCAGCAGCGCGAACACGAACAGCGAGCGGGCGCACACCGAACCGGGATCGACCAGCAAATACGGTGCGTACCAGTAGACCGGCAAGGACAGGAGCATCAGCAGCCCTGCCAGCAGCGCCCGCGCGTTACCTGCGCCAACGGCGAGCACGGTCTGCCACATCAGGACGGCGGAGGCTGTCACCAGCGCCCAGTTCAGGGAAGCGAAGGCGTGATGCAACTCTCCCGGCAGCATTGCGGCGATGCCCGGAACCAGCAGGCGGTAGGGAAACGGCGCCCGCAGCTCCGTCACTGGAATCTCACCGCGCAGGTGGCGCGCGGTGTCGAAATAAGCCAGTGAATCCTCGACGGTTCCGCCCCAGCGCCAGGCCATCAGCAGATAGGCCAGCGTGCCGAACGCGGTGATGGTCAGGAGCGGAAGTTGGGCGGGAGCCCGCACGCGGATAGCGGTCGAGAGCATTCAGTCAGCATGGCCTTCCATCGATCGGTCGGCCGCATATTATCGGACCAGCAAGAATAAAGAATGGATGCCGGGATGGCAACATGCATACTGAGCCAAGAGCGCGCTGGTGCTGTGTTAAAAGTGCTTATCGGGCGGCGACATGCAGACCGGGGTGCTTATGAAGAATCAGCGCACTTCCTCTGGATTCTGCTGGCGCCAGCCCCAATTCGTCCAATACGTCCAGTGGCAAATCCGCCTCGCTTACGCCGAATATCCGCAACTCGTTGTAGGGTCGAGATGAGCTCCATGGCCCATGGTGCTCGTCGATATCGTATAGAGCTTGTGCACAGGTCGCAGACCTGTCGCCCGCGCGCCGGGGGACAAACGAGGTGACATCAATCGCGCCCTTGAACTTACGCCGCGTCTCTTCGACAGCGACGTCATTCGTCGGACTCGACAAGACCCACACCGGCATCTCACGAGCGATCCGTTCGACGCCCTGACCGAACTCGGGGTTAAGAATTAGGGCAACTGGGTTCATAAATGCTCCGATATGGCACGCAACGCCCGCGTGGAAAGGAACACATCCGAACGCCGGGCCCTCGCCTCCTGCCGACCCAGTTGTGTCCGTGTGGAATTCCATTGCCATGGTCGTGGCTCCAGTCGATATCATACTCGGGCCATCCGTCCGCTCCGTACCTGCGCTCCTGTCCATTATCCGAATTTTCAAACCATGAATGCGGTGCACCAAGGATTGGCGTAGCGGGCATATTCAGCAGGCCTCTTCGGGAAAGAACTGTTGACACTGCCGAGAACGGACAATTCGCGGAAGCACGATGGCGTCTGGCCTGCCTCAAAGTCCTCGCCGAAAAGAAAAAAGCGAGCCGAAGCTCGCTTTTTTGCTGGTGCCCGAGACCGGCGATTAACGCTTGTCGATGCTCGGCACGTCGCGGCGGGTGGCGCCGACGTAGAGCTGGCGCGGACGGCCGATCTTCTGCTCCGGATCGGCGATCATCTCGTTCCACTGGGCGATCCAGCCGATGGTGCGGGCCATCGCGAAGATACCGGTGAACAGCGAGACCGGAATGCCCAGCGCCGACTGCACGATGCCCGAGTAGAAGTCGACGTTCGGGTACAGTTTGCGCGACACGAAGTAGTCGTCGTTCAGCGCGACCTTTTCCAGCTCCATCGCCAGTTTGAACAGCGGGTCGTCATGCAGGCCCAGCTCGTTCAGCACTTCGTAGCAGGTCTCGCGCATCAGCTTGGCGCGCGGGTCGAAATTCTTGTACACGCGGTGGCCGAAGCCCATCAGCTTCACGCCCGAGTTCTTGTCCTTCACCTTGGCGATGAATTCGGGGATCTTGTCAGCGGTGCCGATTTCTTTCAGCATGTTCAGTGCCGCTTCGTTGGCGCCGCCGTGTGCCGGGCCCCACAGGCAGGCGATGCCGGCTGCGATACAGGCGAACGGGTTGGCGCCCGAGGAACCGGCCAGGCGAACGGTCGAGGTCGATGCGTTCTGCTCGTGGTCGGCGTGCAGGATCAGGATGCGGTCCAGGGCGCGCACCAGCACGTCGTTGACCTGGTACTCTTCGCACGGGTTGCCGAACATCATGCGCATGAAGTTGGCGCTGTACGACAGGTCATTGCGCGGGTACACGAAAGGCTGGCCGATCGAGTATTTGTAGGCCATCGCGACCAGGGTCGGCAGCTTGGCGATCAGTCGGATGGCCGAGATTTCGCGCTGGGCCGGGTCGTTGATGTCGAGCGAGTCGTGGTAGAACGAAGCCAGGGCGCCGACGGTACCGACCAGCACCGACATCGGGTGCGCGTCGCGGCGGAAACCACGGAAGAAGAAGTTCATCTGCTCGTGCACCATGGTGTGGCGGGTCACGGTCTCGACGAATTTGTCTTTCTCGGCCTTGTTCGGCAGTTCGCCGTTCAGCAGCAGGTAGCAGGTTTCCAGGAAGTCGGCGTTCACGGCCAGCTGCTCGATCGGGTAGCCGCGGTACAGCAACTCGCCCTTGTCGCCATCGATGTAGGTGATGGCCGACTGGCAGGCGGCGGTCGACATGAAGCCCGGGTCGTAGGTGAACGTGCCGGTCTGGCCGTACAGCTTGCGGATGTCGAGGACGTCCGGACCGATCGTGCCCTTGTAAACCGGGAAGTCGATGGACTTGCTACCGTCCGAGAACGACAGCGTGGCTTTGGTATCAGAGATGTTCATGGCACTTCCTTCTTGGGAGTGAAATCTACAATTAAAAAAACGGGTACTACGCTTGCCGCAGGCGCGCCAGCAAGGCTCGCACATGCGGCTGGTCGACTTCCCCTTCGGGTTCGGCGCGTCCCAGCAGCAGGTCCATCAGTGGATTATCCGCCAGGTCCAGCAAGCGGGTGAGCGCATCCACTTCCTCGTCCGTCATCTCTTCTTCGTGCGCATCAAGGAAGCGCGTGAGGATCAGGTCGTTTTCGAGCAGTCCCCGGCGCGAACGCCAGCGCAGGCGTGCACGGTTGGTCGGGTCCGATTGATGCGTTTTCACTCTGGGGTCCGTTGTTTCGGTCAACACTATACATCGGCTGCCGCGGTTCGGCAGTACGGTATTTTTACTGTATTTGCGGCGTTTTGCGGGCTAACGTGGTGCTAATTAGCGCCGATTGGCGTGCTTGAGAAATGAGATTCCCGCGCACGCGGGAACCCCATTTGACTGTGCCTTCAGATCGCGCGTCGAACCAGCATTTCCTTGATCTTGCCGATCGCCTTGTTCGGATTCAGGCCCTTCGGGCACACGTCCGTGCAGTTCATGATCGAGTGGCAGCGGAACAGGCGGTACGGGTCTTCCAGGTTGTCCAGGCGCTCGTTGGTCGCTTCGTCGCGGCTGTCGGCGATGAAGCGGTAGGCCTGCAGCAGGCCGGCCGGGCCGACGAACTTGTCCGGGTTCCACCAGAACGACGGGCAGGAGGTCGAGCAGCAGGCGCACAGGATGCACTCGTACAGGCCGTCGAGCTCTTCGCGCTCTTCCGGCGACTGCAGGCGCTCTTTCTCCGGCGGGATCGAGTCGTTGATCAGGTAGGGCTTGATCGAGTGGTACTGCTTGAAGAAGTTGGTCATGTCGACGATCAGGTCGCGCACCACCGGCAGGCCGGGCAGCGGACGCAGCACGATCGGCTCGGTCAGCTCCTTCAGGTTGGTGGTGCAGGCCAGGCCGTTCTTGCCGTTGATGTTCATCGCGTCCGAACCGCACACGCCTTCGCGGCAGGAGCGGCGCAGGGCGAGCGAGTCGTCGACGTCGGACTTGATGCGCTGCAGGACGTCAAGCAGCATCTTGTCGGTGTCTTTCAGCTCGACGGTGACGTCTTGCATATAGGGCTTCGTATCCTTGTCCGGATCGTAGCGGTAGATCTTGAGTTGGACTGTGCGTGCCATGTTTTACCTATCTTTTCAAAGCCGGGGGCTGGCCCCGGCCGCAGGAATTTTTTAGAAAGTACGTGCCTTCGGCTTGAAGGTCTCGACGGTCAGCGGCTTGGTGCGCACCGGCTTGTACTCGAGGCGGTTGCCGCTCGAGAACCACAGGGTGTGCTTCATCCAGTTTTCGTCGTCGCGCTTCTCGAAGTCGCTGTGGGCGTGGGCGCCGCGCGATTCCTTGCGCGCCGCGGCCGAGATCATGGTCGCCTTGGCGGTCTCGATCAGGTTCTCCACTTCCAGCGCCTCGATACGGGCGGTGTTGAAGACCTTCGACTTGTCCTTGAACGAGATATTCTTGACGCGCTCGTCCAGCTTCAGGATTTCCTGCACGCCGGCATCCATCAATTCCTGGGTACGGAACACGCCGCAGTATTTCTGCATCGCGGCGCGGATGTCGTTGGCCACGTGCTGCACCTTCTCGCCGCCGGTCGAATTCTCGAGGCGGTTCAGGCGGTCCAGCGCGTAGTCGGCGGCATCGGCCGGGGCCGGCTTCTGGTCCTTCTCGTGCAGGTTCTGGGCGATGATGTGGTTGCCGGCGGCGCGGCCGAACACCACCAGGTCGAGCAGCGAGTTGGTGCCCAGGCGGTTGGCGCCGTGCACCGACACGCAGGAGCATTCACCGATCGCGTACAGGCCGTTGACGATCTTCTCGCCGCCCATGCCGTCCGGGGTCACGACCTGGCCGTGGATATTGGTCGGGATGCCGCCCATCTGGTAGTGGATGGTCGGCACGACCGGGATCGGTTCCTTGGTCGCATCGACGTTGGCGAACTTGTGGCCGATTTCCAGAATCGAAGGCAGGCGCTTCTTGATGGTGTCGGCGCCGATGTGGCGCAGGTCGAGCAGCACGTGGTCTTTGTTCGGACCGACGCCGCGGCCTTCCTTGATTTCCTGGTCCATCGAACGCGACACGAAGTCGCGCGGCGCCAGGTCTTTCAGGGTCGGCGCGTAACGCTCCATGAAGCGCTCGCCATTGCTGTTGATCAGGATGCCGCCTTCGCCGCGCACGCCTTCGGTGATCAGCACGCCCGCGCCGGCCACGCCGGTCGGGTGGAACTGCCAGAATTCCATGTCCTGCAGGGGGATGCCGGCGCGCGCCGCCATGCCCATGCCGTCGCCGGTGTTGATGAAGGCGTTGGTCGAGGCCGCGAAGATACGGCCGGCGCCGCCGGTGGCGAAGATGGTGGTCTTCGCTTCCAGGCGCATGACTTCGCCGGTTTCCATTTCCAGCGCGACCACGCCGAGCACGTCGCCGTCCTGGTCGCGGATCAGGTCCAGCGCCATCCATTCGACGAAGAAGTGGGTGCGGGCGCGCACATTCCGTTGATAGAGCGTATGGAGCAGGGCGTGGCCGGTACGGTCGGCCGCGGCGCAGGCGCGCTGCACCGGCTTCTCGCCGAAGTTGGCGGTGTGGCCGCCGAACGGACGCTGGTAGATGGTGCCATCGGGGTTGCGGTCGAAGGGCATGCCGAAGTGTTCCAGCTCGTAGACGACCTTCGGTGCTTCGCGGCACATGAATTCGATCGCGTCCTGGTCGCCCAGGTAGTCGCCACCCTTGACGGTGTCGAACATATGCCAGTACCAGTCGTCCTCGCTCATATTGCCCAGCGAGGCGCCGATGCCGCCCTGGGCGGCGACCGTGTGCGAGCGGGTCGGGAAGACTTTCGACAGCACCGCCACGTTCAGGCCGGCTTCGGCCAGCTGCAGCGATGCGCGCATGCCGGAGCCGCCGGCGCCGACGATCACCACGTCAAAGTGGCGGGTAGGAATTGCAGATTTGATTGCTGCCACGATTAAACGCTCCACAGAATTTGTACCGTCCAGGCGGCGCAGGCGATCAGCCAGAGCAGCGTGGCGATTTGCAGGGCCAGGCGCACGCCGACCGGTTTGATGTAGTCCATCCAGATGTCGCGGATGCCGACCCAGGCGTGATAGAACAGGCCGAACAGGGTCACCAGCGAGAACAGCTTGAACCACTGTTGCGAGAACAGGCCGGCCCAGCCTTCATAGGAAAAATTGTGGGCGCTGAAGAAGGACACCAGCAGGACGATGGTGTAGATCGCCATCACGATGGCGGTGACGCGCTGCGCCAGCCAGTCCTTGACGCCGTAGTGGGCGCCGACGACCAGGCGCTTCGGTCCGATATTATTCTTAGCCATTAAAACACTCCAAACAATTTGAGGGCGACCAGCGCAGTCAGCACCAGGCTCACGATCAGCACCCAGCGCGCGGTGCGCTGCGATGCGTCCTTGTCCAGGGCCATGTGGTTGTCCATGAACAGGTGGCGGATGCCGGCGCAGAAATGGTGCAGGTAGGCCCAGGACAGGCCGAGGATGATGATCTTGACGAACACGTTGTCGACGATGCCGGCGAAGTGCGCGAACGAGTATTCGGAGCGCAGGCTTTCCTGCAGGAGGTAGAGCAGGAACGGCAAGAACAGGAACAGTCCGGCGCCGGCGACCCGGTGCAGGATCGAAACCATCGCGGACGGCGGCATCTTATAGTTAGAAGTAATATCCGCAAACGTGACGTTTCGGAATTCCGGCCGTTCCTTTTTTGGGACTTCTCTCACGGCTTCGGACATACAACACCTCCCTTAACTGACAAATTGTAAAGAACCCTGCATTGTCGCCGATCTCCGGTGCCTGGACCAAGCTCCGGCGGCGCTACCATCGGAATAATGCGGCGAAACCGGGTTTCGTGACGCCGCTTTCCAAAGAATCAAACTATTTTACTCTTGGGCAGCCAAGCTTGCCCTGCCCCCAGCCATTTTGCGCCACACTCACGACAGCTCGCTCAGGTAATGGTGGTGCGCCGTCAGGTACATCCCGCGGCGCAGCTCGACCGCCTTGTCGCCATAGGTGAACGAGACGCGCTCGGCCACCAGCAGCGGCGTGCCTTCGGGCACGGCGAGCAGCTGGGCGGTGCCGGCGTCGGCGGCCACTGCCTTGATTTTCTCGGTCGCGCGGATCATGCGCGTGCCGAATTCCGATTCGAACAGGCCGTACATCGGGCCCTTGTATTCCACCAGCCGCTCGGCCGTCAGGCCCTTGAACAGCTGCCCGGGCAGCCACAGTTCCTCGAGGATGGTGGGGGCGCCGTCGAAGGCCATCAGGCGCTTGACGTAGACGACCGCGTCGCCCGACTTCAGTTCGAGCAGGCGCGCGACTTCGGCCGGCGCGCGGATGCGTTTGACTTCAAGGATGCGGTTGTCGGCCTGGTGCGGCACGCCCTCGTCGGGCATCAGGCGCAGGAAGCGGAAATGGGCCCGCTCTTCATGGTGGGTGGCGACAAAGGTGCCTTTGCCCTGGCGGCGCAGCACCAGGTTCTCGGCGGCAAGCTCGTCGATCGCCTTGCGCACCGTGCCCTGGCTGACCTTGAAGCGGGATGCCAGCTCGACCTCGCTGGGCATCAGCTCGCCGGGCTTCCACTCGCCCGACTGCAGGCTCTGCGTGATCAAGGCCTTGATCTGCTGGTACAGCGGGCTGAAGGTTGGGGAGGCGCCGGGGCTGGCGTCACCGCCCGGATTGGACGATGCTGGGTTCATAGACCGCGATTTCACCACAAAAGCCCCTCCCCGTCCAGTGAAAAGGTGCTCAGTCCACTGTCTTATATAAGACATATGATATGAATTGACAGATGGAATAGCGCGGGTCTACACTCGCGATCGATCCGGCCCCCCGCGTGGCCCCGGCGTGGCCGATTTTGCACACGCGCGCTGCCCGATCCTGGATACTGTTTTGGTATCATTGTGGTTTCCCGAACAGACACCTCCCTCGGCCCCGTTTTCATTCCCACTTTTGGAGATTCATCATGGCTAAAAACCCCAAGCGCGTCGCGGTAACCGGCGCGGCCGGCCAGATCGGCTATTCGCTGCTGTTCCGCATCGCCAACGGCGACCTGCTGGGCAAGGACCAGCCGGTCATCCTGCAGCTGCTCGAGATCGACAATGAGAAGGCACAGAAAGCGCTCAAGGGCGTCATGATGGAACTGGAAGACTGCGCGTTCCCGCTGCTGGCCGGCATGACCGCCCACAGCGACCCGATGACCGCCTTCAAGGACGCCGACGTGGCCCTGCTGGTCGGCGCCCGTCCGCGCGGCCCGGGCATGGAGCGCAAGGACCTGCTGGAAGCCAACGCCCAGATCTTCACCGTGCAGGGCAAGGCCCTGGACGCGGTCGCTTCGCGCGACGTCAAGGTGCTGGTGGTCGGCAACCCGGCCAACACCAACGCCTACATCGCGATGAAATCGGCCCCGGGCCTGCCGGCCAAGAACTTCACCGCCATGCTGCGCCTGGACCACAACCGCGCGCTGTCGCAAGTGGCCGCCAAGACCGGCACCGCCGTGGGCGACATCGAGAAGCTGTGCGTGTGGGGCAACCACTCGCCGACCATGTACGCCGACTACCGCTTCGCCACCGTCGGCGGCAAATCGGTCAAGGACATGATCAACGACCAGGAATGGAACCGCGACGTGTTCCTGCCGACCGTCGGCAAGCGCGGCGCAGCGATCATCGAAGCGCGCGGCGCCTCGTCGGCCGCTTCGGCCGCCAACGCCGCGATCGACCACGTGCATGACTGGGTGCTGGGCACCGCCGGCAAGTGGACCACCATGGGCGTGCCGTCGGACGGTTCGTACGGTATCCCGGAAGGCATCATCTTCGGCTTCCCGGTCACCACCGAGAACGGCGAGTACAAGATCGTGCAGGGCCTGCAGATCGACGAGTTCTCGCAAGAGCGCATCAACAAGACCCTGGCCGAGCTGGAAGAAGAGCGCGCCGGCGTCGCCCACCTGCTGAAGTAATCATCCACGCGGCGCAGCGGATCGTCCGCCGCGCCGCCCGTGCCGTGCCGCCGGCCAAAGGCGGCACGGCAGCTTTGCCATAACGAACACGCGCATGCATCCGTCCGAGGTTTTATTCCAGGGTAAACGCCAGCCGCTGCTGCTGCCGGCCTGCGACCATTACGCAGGGTCCGACAGGCTGATGCGCAAGTCGATGGCCCTGCAACAAGAGCTTGGCCCCCTGTTCGACATCACCTTCGATTGCGAGGACGGCGCCGAGGCCGGCCGCGAGACCGAGCACGCACAGCTGGTTGCCGATCTGCTGAACAGCGAGGACAACCGCTTCAAGCGCATCGGCGCGCGCCTGCACGACCTGTCGCATCCGCATGTCGAGCAGGACGTGGCCATCATCGTCGGCCAGGCCGCGCAGCAGCTGGCCTACGTGGTGCTGCCCAAGCCGAACGGCATCGCCGACGTGCGCCAGGCGCTGGAAATCATCAACAAGCACGCGCTGGCCGCGGGCCGCGAGGCGCTGCCGGTGCACGTGCTGATCGAAACCCACGGCGCCCTGCACGACGCCTACGAGATCGCCGCCCTGCCCCAGGTCGAGTGCCTGTCGTTCGGCATCATGGATTTCGTGTCGGCCCATTTCGGCGCGATCCCGGCGGCCGCGATGCGCACGCCGGGCCAGTTCACGCACCCGCTGGTGGTGCGCGCAAAGCTGGAGATGGTTGCGGCAGCTCATGCGCACGGCAAGGTCGCCTCGCATAATGTGACCACCGAGATCAAGGACAGCGCGGTGGTCGCCAACGACGCCCAGCGCGCCGCCGGCGAATTCGGTTTCACCCGCATGTGGAGCATCCACCCGGACCAGATCAAGCCGATCATCAAGGCGTTCACGCCGCGTATGTCCGAGGTGAACGAAGCAACGCATATCCTGCAGGACGCGATGGCCGCGAACTGGGGACCGATCGCCCAGCATGGCCGCTTGCACGACCGCGCCAGCTACCGATATTATTGGACGGTGTTGCAGCGCGCGAAGCTGGCAGGACTTGCGCTGCCGGAATCCGCGGCGGCAATCGTCAACCAACCGGAATCTGTCTAATGGCCATCCTGTCCCAACACTCCCTCGCCGCCAGCCTCATCGCGCTGGCGGCCGCCAGCGTGTGCGCCCTGCCCGCGCACGCCGCCACCGAAATCCATCCGAAAGCGACCAAGGTCCTGAAGCACAAAGCCGCCAAGAAAAAGGCTGAAGCCAAGACCGACGCCGAGGACAAGAACGACCCGGAACCGGACATCACCGATACCGTCGTCCAGCAATACAGCTGCGAGCTGGGCAACAAGATCACGATCTACACCAACGCCAACGATAACGAGCACATCGCGCTGCGCTGGAAGAACCGCGTGCACCGCATGAGCCGCGTGGCCACCACCACCGGTGCGCAGCGCTTCGAAAACCCGGTGTATGGCATCGTCTGGATCGGCATTCCGGCCAAGGGCATCCTGCTGGACTCGAAGCACAACCACCAGCTGGCGAACGAATGCAAGGGCGCCGAGCAAAGCAAGCCGATGGCGGCAGTCGCGCCGGACGCGAAACAAGGCTGAGCCGAGGCCGGCCCGCACTGATTTAGCAAGAAAAAACATCCACTGAAGGAGAAGTCATGTCTCGCAACACACTGAATACGCTCAAGGATTTCCCGCTATCGGCCGGCCAGCAAGGCCAGTTCTACTCGCTGCCGGCGCTGGGCGAAGCCCTGGGCGTCAATATGTCGCGCCTGCCGGTGTCGATCCGTCTGGTCCTTGAGTCCGTGTTGCGTAACTGCGACGGCAAGAAGGTCACCGAAGAACACGTCAAGCAGCTGGCCAACTGGGGCCCGACCGCCGAGCGCACCGACGAGATCCCCTTCGTCGTCGCCCGCGTCGTGCTGCAGGACTTCACCGGCGTGCCGCTGCTGGCCGACCTGGCCGCGATGCGCAGCGTGGCCGCCAAGACCGGCGCCGACCCGAAGAAGATCGAGCCGCTGGTCCCGGTCGACCTCGTCGTCGACCACTCGGTCACCATCGACCACTTCCGCGAGCCGCAAGCGCTCGACCTGAACATGAAACTGGAATTCCAGCGCAATAACGAGCGCTACCAGTTCATGAAGTGGGGCATGCAAGCCTTCGATACCTTCGGCGTGGTGCCGCCGGGCTTCGGCATCGTGCACCAGGTCAACCTGGAATACCTGGCGCGCGGCGTGCACAAGGCCGATGGCGTGTACTACCCGGACACCCTGGTCGGCACCGACTCGCACACCACCATGATCAACGGCATCGGCGTGGTCGGCTGGGGCGTGGGCGGCATCGAGGCGGAAGCCGGCATGCTGGGCCAGCCGGTCTACTTCCTGACCCCGGACGTGATCGGCGTGCACCTGAAGGGCAAGCTGCGCGAAGGCTGCACCGCGACCGACCTGGTGCTGACCATCACCGAACTGCTGCGTAAAGAAAAAGTCGTCGGCAAGTTCGTCGAATTCTTCGGCTCGGGCACCGCCTCGCTGTCGCTGACCGACCGCGCCACCATCGGCAACATGGCCCCGGAATACGGCGCGACCATGGGCTTCTTCCCGGTCGACGACGCCACCATCGACTACTTCCGCGGCACCGGCCGTACCGACGACGAGATCACCGCCTTCCAGAACTACTTCAAGGCACAGGGCCTGTACGGCGTGCCGGGCGAAGGCCAGATCGACTACACCCGCGTGGTGGAACTGGACCTGGCGACCGTCACCCCGTCGCTGGCCGGCCCGAAGCGCCCGCAGGACCGTATCGAGCTGGGCCACGTGAAGAACACCTTCACCGAGCTGTTCTCGAAGCCGACCAAGGAAAACGGCTTCAACAAGGCCGCCGAAGACCTGTGCAAGGTCTACGAGACCGCCGACGGCGTGCGCGTCAAGAACGGCGACGTGCTGATCGCCGCGATCACCTCGTGCACCAACACCTCGAACCCGAGCGTGCTGCTGGCCGCCGGCCTGCTGGCCAAGAAGGC
The DNA here is from genome assembly GCF_024753145.1 of Massilia terrae. Lineage (GTDB taxonomy): Bacteria > Pseudomonadota > Gammaproteobacteria > Burkholderiales > Burkholderiaceae_D > Telluria > Telluria terrae. The sequence goes on from NZ_JANUGU010000002.1 coordinate 43,330, forward strand.
CGTCGAAAAAGGCCTGACCGTCGCCCCGCACATCAAGACCTCGCTGGCCCCGGGCTCGCGCGTGGTCACCGAGTACCTGCAGAAAGCCGGCCTGCTGGACTACCTGTCCAAGCTGGGCTTCGAGCTGGCCGCCTACGGCTGCACCACCTGCATCGGCAACGCCGGCGACCTGACCCCGGAACTGAACGCGGCCATCACCCAGAACGACATCGTCGCTGCGGCTGTGCTGTCGGGCAACCGTAACTTCGAGGCGCGCATCCACCCGAACATCCGCTCGAACTTCCTGGCCTCGCCGCCGCTGGTGGTCGCCTACGCGATCGCCGGCAACATCACCAAGGACCTGATGAGCGAACCGGTCGGCCGCGGCGCCGACGGCGTCGACGTCTACCTGGGCGACATCTGGCCGAGCTCGCAGGAAGTCGAGCAACTGATGGGCCTGGCGATGAACGCCGAGATGTTCAAGAACAACTACGCTGACGTCAAGGGTAACCCGGGCAAGCTGTGGGAGCACGTGTCGTCGGTCGCGGGCCAGGTCTACAACTGGCCGGATTCGACCTACATCGCCGAGCCGCCGTTCTTCGCCGGCTTCGAGATGGCGCCGAAGGCCGCGTCGGCCGGCATCGCGGGCGCCCGCGCGCTGGCCGTGTTCGGCGACTCGATCACCACCGACCACATCTCGCCGGCAGGCTCGATCAAGGAAGACGGTCCGGCAGGCAAGTGGCTGAAGGAACACGGCGTGCAGAAAGCCGACTTCAACTCCTACGGCTCGCGCCGCGGCAACCACGAGATCATGATGCGCGGCACCTTCGCCAACGTGCGCATCAAGAACAAGATGATCCCGGCCAAGGCTGACGGCTCCGCGGTCGAAGGCGGCATCACCCTGCACCAGCCGACCGGCGAGCAGATGTCGATCTACGACGCCGGCATGAAGTACATCGCCGACGGCGTGCCGACCATGATCTTCGCCGGCGAAGAGTACGGCACCGGTTCGTCGCGCGACTGGGCCGCCAAGGGCACCCAGCTGCTGGGCGTGAAGGCCGTGTTCGCCCGTTCCTTCGAGCGCATCCACCGTTCGAACCTGGTCGGCATGGGCGTGCTGCCGCTGCAGTTCATCGGCAACGACAGCGTCGAGTCGCTGGGCATCACCGGCACCGAGCGTTTCGACCTGACCGGCCTGGAAGGCGAGATCAAGCCGCAGCAACTGGCGACCCTGGTGATCCACCGCGCCAACGGCGAGACCACCGAAGCCAAGGTGCTGCTGCGTATCGACACCCCGATCGAAGTCGACTACTACAAGCATGGCGGCATCCTGCCGTTCGTGCTGCGCCAGCTGCTGGCAGCGTAATCGCCCCGCTCCCTGCCCGCCGCGCGCGGGCAGCATGACGCCGGATTCGTCCGGCGTTTTTCATTTTGGGAGGCCGGCCGCCGCGTCCCGCCCGGCACCGTACTGATGGCTTGTAGCCGAATCAACTACAATACCGGGGATATGGGTTTATCATCGAACCCGAACCATACGAATACCAACCACCGTAAAGAGACTGTTTAGCGCCATGCGTCGTCCGTCCAAAGATTCATCCCACAAACTGTCCACCGAGAGCCAGCGGCTTTCCAGCATCGCCCAGGCGGTGGTGCAGGCCGCCAGCCGCGTCGAGGAACGGGCCTGGGAGCGGCAGCTGGATACGCATCTGCAGAAGCTGCTCAAGACCAACCACCAGGAAAGCATCGACGCCGCCCTCAACGCCCTGTTCAAGGACGACCTGGCGGGCTACGACGTGCTGATGGACGGCGTGGAAGCCGTCAGCGAATCGTCCACCATGGTCGAGGAAGCGGACGGCGCCGAAGTGACCTGGCAGGCCTTGCTGGTCGCCGCGCCGATCCTGGCCTGGACCCGCTTCTCCATCGCGTCCGGCAATATCCCGTCGGACCAGCTGCACACGCTGTCGGCCCACTTCTCGGCCCACCTGCTGGCCGAGGGTACCCGCATGGCGATGGCGCCGACCCTGTACGCCATCGACCAGCTGCCGCGCACCCATGCCGAAACCTATGCGATGACGCACCGGCTGGCAGCCGCCGCGCACAAGGGCAGCAGCGTCAAGCCGGCCGTGCGCGCGCCGGATACCGCGCCCTTCCTGGCCGATACGCGCTACCTGCTGGTGGCAGTGATCGCCCCGGTGGGCGCGCCGATCTTCCGCTGGCAGGAAGCGCAGCACCACATCAACTTCATGGCCGAACGCGCCAACGCGCTGGAACAGTGGCGCGCGCAGGCCACGCCCAATGTGGCGCGCCTGATGCCAGGCTGCGGCGTCGAGCTGCTGCTGCCGGAGGCCTACTACGTGGCTTGCCGCGAGGCGGACAAGCTGATCCGCCCGGTGTCGATCCGCGCCGCCGTGCATTACCTGACCAACACGCTGGATGTGGAAGCGTCGGATCTGCGCGCCGTGATCGCCGGCTTCGGCGAAGAAGCGACCGACGGCCAGATCGACGAGTACCGGGTCGGCTTCACGCTGCGCCAGTCGCAGGAAGTGGTCTACGGCATCGTGTGGCCGCTGTACGGGCAGGAAGATGAGGAAGGCACGCCGATGGAAGGTCCCGCGCTGAGCGGCGGCCCGGCCCCGGTCACGCCGATCAACGAGATCATCGCGCACCTCAATTCGGCCGGCATCACCCACGTCAAGCGCATCAACGAGCGCTATGTCGCGGAATACTGCGATGACTGCGGGGCGCCGCTGTTCGCCGATCCGACCGGCGAACTGGTGCATGCGGAGATGCCGGAGGATACAGCGTCGGGGTCAGAGCATTTCCATTGATCGATGCATGCGCGAGTGGCATTCAGTCAGAATGCTGCTCGGGTAACATGGTTGACGAAAGGCGGGTACGTCCAGCTCCATCTCTACGGAACGCTTCGATTACCTTGCCTTTTCGAGGCTGAAGGCGTGGACCCGCTGACTTTCCGGGTAATGTGCCGAAACAGGCCCCGAACCGCCTTGTACAGGAGAATGAGGGGCGCGAAGTAGAGGCGTGGCCCTTCCCTGACTCCTCGGATGAACCCGTCCCAAAAAGTCAGTCCGTCCCGTTCTTTCGGGGCTGCATCAATCCCTGGCTTCATTTCCATACCTCCCGTATCGCCCGAACTCCTTCGACCACAAAGAGCACGAGGAAGAGCACGGCGTCGATCAGCAAGATGGCATCCGCCAGCCCGCCCAAGATCCAGACTGTGAACGTCGGCACGTCAAACTTCGTTTCAAGTGCTTGCACCAACAGCGACAGGCTGATCGAAGCGAAACACAGTAAAAGGAAAGTCGCGGCGCCCACCACCAGATGTCCGACGAACGCGCCGAAGGACTCCCAAGGCACCAAGCTTCGCTTTGCCACGTTCGCTTCCTTTGGACCGTAGACGTGTCTACAAAGTTCGTTAGACCGCCCTAGGCAAAATTTTGTCGAGTTGGCGGCATGAAGCTGGTCAAGCTCCGCGTTTGGAACAAGCGCGCGCTCAGCGGATCGCGGCGATGACGCGCTTGGCGAATTCGGCCGGGTTGCCAGCATGCCAGCGCCACACGATCACGAGCTCATGATCCGGTGAGACGACGATGTCGTTGCTGCCCGCGCCCAGCGCGGCGAAGGCGTTCGCCGGCAAGCCAGGCAGGTTCTTGCCCTTGGTGTTCAGCCACCACAGGTAGCCGTAGTCGGGGCCGTGCGCACTGGGCGCCAGCGCCGCTTTCACGTAGCCCGGCGGCAGGATCTGCTGGCCGGCCCAGTTGCCGCCGCGTAGCCAGAGGTAGCCGAAGCGCGCCATGTCCCAGGAGTTGATCCACATGCCGCCGCCCCAGCGCGTGCCGCCACTGACCGAAGCTGCCAGCTTGCCGTTCAGCTCGACGTAGCTGTTGTGGTAGGGCACCCACTTCCAGGTGTTCGACGCGCCGATCGGCGTCATGACTTCGTCTTCGAAGACCTCGGGCACCGGCTTGCCGAACACGCGCAGCAGCGAGAGCGCAAAGCGGTTGATGCGCACGTCGTTGTATTCGTAGAAGGTGCCCGGCTGCTGGAATTCGCGCGGCTTGCGTTCGCCCGCGCCGAAGGCTTCGTGGCCGATGAAGTTGGCGTTCTTGCCCCACAGCTCGCCTTCCCACTCGCTTTCCTGCTGCAGGTGCTGCTTCCAGGTGATCGGGGCGTTGTGGGCCGAGGCGTAGCCGCCGTCGGCCACGAGCTTCGCGACCGCCTCGTCGAGATTGCCGATGCGGCCATCGCGCACGGCGATGCCGGCCACGGTCGACAGCATGCTCTTGGCGACCGAATAGGTCGGATCGACAAAACTGGTGTCGCCAAATTCCGCGACCACATAGCCCTTGTAGATGACCACGCCGTTGGTCGCGGCGCGTTTGGTCGGCAGGGAGCCGAGCGGCGTGCCGAAAGTCTTTTGCTGGTCCGAAAAGTCGCGCGCCCGCTCGGTCTCGTGCGATTGCGCGAATGCGACCGCCTCGGCCAACCTGGCCGGATCCATGCCCAGGTCCGCGGGCGCCTTGCGCACCCATTCCCGGGCCGCCGGATAGTAGGCGGCGCCTGGCGCGTCGGCGGCGGAGGCGTGCAAGCTCAGTGCGAATCCAAGGGCGACAGGCAAGCCGAGGAAGACGCGGCGCGGCAGTCTCGTCATGTTTTATCGTTCCACTTTGAAAACGGCAAACGGATCAGGCTGGAGTTGTAGTAGCGTGGATCGCCCGTCACCTCGGCGCCGATCCAGTCCGGCCGGGCGAAGGCTTCGGCTGCGTCGGACAGTTCAATTTCGGCGACCGCGAGGCCCGCGTTCTCGCCGAGGAATTCGTCGACTTCCCAGGTGTGGCCCTGCCAGTCGATGCGGCGGCGATATTTTTCGATCAGGGGACGCTCGCACAGCTGGTCGAGCAATTCGGCGGCTTCCTGCACGGGGATCGGGTACTCCCACTCGCCGCGGGCCGCGCCCACATTCTTGCTTTTGATGGTGAGGAATGCCGCCTGCCCTTCGATCCGCACGCGCACGGTGCGCGCAGGATCGGCATTCAGGTAGCCCTGGCGCAACAGGCTGGGCGTACCGAGCGCGCGCCAGGCATCGCCGGCGAGCAGGAACTTGCGCTCGATCTCGACGCCCACGGGGTCAATCCAGCGATTGCAGTATCGGTTGCAGCATGGCCGCGCCCAGCGCCGCGCTACGGGCGCCGTTCCAGCCGGTGTAGGTGTCCGGCAGGTTGGCGTTGTCCTTGAACGGCATCTCCAGCGTCAGCGACAGGCATTTGAAGGTGTGGCCGATGTACTTCGAGGCCAGCGTGAGCAGTTCCTCGTTGTACTTGCTGGCGGCGTAGCCGACCACGTTCTGGAAATCCGGGCTGGCCGCCATATAGCATTCGACGAAGGCGTTCTGGCGCGCCAGGCGCTCCTCCGAGAAGTCGGCCAGCATTTCGTTGCCCGCAACGAAATTGTACGGCAGGGCCTCGTCACCGTGGATGTCGAAGAACATGTCGACCCCCGTTTCGTGGATCTTGTTCTTCACGCACAGGACTTCCGGGCTGCGCTCGGCCGACGGGGTCATCCACTCGCGGTTGAGGTTGGCGCCGGCCGCGTTGGTACGCAGGTTGCCGCGCACCGAACCGTCCGGGTTCATGTTCGGGACGACGTAGAACACGGCGCGTTGCAGGAGCTTGCGCGACACCGGGTTGGCGTTATCGAGCAAGGCATCCATCATGCCCTCGACAAACCATTCGGCCATCGACTCGCCCGGGTGCTGGCGGGCGATCACCCAGATCTTCTTTTCCGCCGCGGGGTTGCCGATCACGACCAGGTTCATGTCGCGGCCGTCGACGGTGGTGCCGATGTCGTGCACGCGCGCGACCGGGTTGTCGGCCACTTCACCCAGCAGGCGCAGGTGACGTTCCCAGCTGTAGGGCTCGAAGTAGGCGAAGTAGACGCTGTCCAGTTCCGGGGTGAAACGGACCGTCATCACCTGGCCATCGAAGGTGGTGGGGACGCGGAACCAGTTCTCGGTGTCATAGCTGGCGCACACCTGGTAGCCTTCGAAACCCTTGGGGTAAGTGGCTTGGCCGGCATTCAGGAAGCGCATCGTGCAGGGCTGGCCGGCCGCGCCCTGGAGGCGGAAGTGGAACCACTGGCGGATGTCGGCGTGCGAATCGCTACGCAGGTTGAGCTCGATCTGCTCGGCGCGCTCGGCGCTGACAACGTCGATCGCGCCGGAGTCGAACATCTGGCTGATTTTGATGGGCATGGCGAATCCTTGCTGAATGGTACTGGTCGCGCTCCATGATACCGGAGACGGGACTGCCGCCCCCGGGCCACGGGCGGTCTTACTCGGCGTCGAGGTCGATCAGGTCGTTGCGGTAGTTCATGAAGATCTGGCGCATCAGCTCGACGTTGGAGCGGTCCAGCACCATGGTCAGGTCCGGCTTGCGGTCGACCTGGAACGTCATGCGCAGCGTGCCCGGGAACTCGCGGCACTGCACCGTCATCGCGCGCGGCGTGTCCGGATTGTCCCAGTCCCATTGCGTGATCTGGGGCGGCGGCGGCGGCGCCTGCAGGGTCGGGTCCTGGTTCACCGGGAGGTGCCGCAGCAGCCAGAACACGATATTGGCCGGGATCAGCACGCAGGCATCCGCCGCGTCTTTCGCCGAAAACTTGGCCAGCAAGAGATTGCCAACCCTGTCGCACGACATGCTGTGGCTCTTGACTTGACGGATAACGACCGCTGGTTTCACGCTATTCCTCGTTGAATCAGGTTGAAAAGTGCGCTGCGATTCTAACCCATCCGTTTCGCATTTTGGCAAAATCGGCAAAGAAAACGGGGAGCTGGCAGCTCCCCGTTCGATTTGCACGGCGCACTTCCAGCACGGGCCGGAAGCTTGCCGCTTACTGCTTGTTGCCGCCGCGGCTGCTTTGGCGATTGCCGCCGCTGCTGCTCTTCGACGAGCTGCGCGATGCGCCACCCGAGCTTGCGCTTGCCGACTGGCGGTTGCCGTGGCTCATGCTGCCGGCGCGACGCGCCTCTTCCGAAGTGAACTCGTGCGCGGTGCCTTTGGCGTGCGCTGCCTTGCCACCCTGGCTCGCAATTTCACGTTGACGTGCCGGGTCCATCGATGCGAAGCCGCGATTGCGGGTGCCGCTACTCTGGCTGTTGCCCTGGTTGCCGCTTTGCTTGTTGCCTTGGTTTGATGAAGCCATGGTGCTCTCCTCTTCTCGATAAAACCGCCGCGTCCTGCGGCAGGCCTGGTCCCTCGCCCGCCAGGCAACACGCTTGATGAGTGAGGGTCAAAATCATCTTAGGCATGCATGGTGGATGAGACTATAGGACGCCTTCAGATGACTTTGTAGGAATTCACGAGACAGAAAATGCACTTTCGAAAGCTACTTCCACTCGTCAATTTCATAGGGCCGAAATCCTCCTACAACGCACCGTTCCGCCTTCCTATACCGGCCCTCTGCGCGCGCGCGCATGATGGCGGATCGAGGCAGCGTCAAGCGGCGCTTGTCTTTTTTCGAAAGGAAATGACATGGACGCGAACCAACGCAGCGAAGCAAACAAGCAGACCAATAACGGCGGCAATGAAAAAGGAACGCCGGGCGCACAAGGCAAGACGCGCGCGGGAGGCGCGCTCGATCACACCTACCCGAAAGGCGCCGAAGCGGCGCCCCGCGTCACCGGCGCCGGGCACAAGGAGGGCAGCATGCAAAGCGGCGTCGGCCCCGGCGTGTACGACAGCAGCTACCAGCGCAGCGACGGCAAGGGAGAAGATTTGAAAGGCGGCTCGATGCAGACGCAGCAAACCGGCGGCAGCGGCGCGCAACAAGGCATTACCGACAGCCACCAGCAAGCGATGGAGCAGCGCTCCGGCGCCTACGGCAAGCTGGAGCAGCCTGTAGGCGACCGACCTAGGGATCAGGGCGTTTCCCTACAAGGTGATCGGCACGGCGGTAAAACCCCGGCCACCGAACGCATGAACCCGCAAAATGCGGCGCAGCCGGAACTGCAAAGCGGATCCGCGGGCGGCGTCCACGGCAACCAGCAATCATCGACGCAAGGGGGCGGGCAGCGTGGCCCCAACGCCGCGCTGCCGCGCAACCTGGGCGGTTCGATGGGGCAGCAATCGGCAAGCACGCAAGGCACCCAGGGCGGCGGCCAGGCGGGACCGCAGTCTGATCCCGGCAGCGTGCAGCGTGGCGGATCGATGCACCAGCAGTCGGCGCGCGGACAGAGCGGCACGCAGCCGGACCAGCGTTCGGGCTCGGGACAAGGCCACGACAGCACCGACCGCATCGGATCGCAGACGGGCAATTACCAGCGCGAAATGGGTGTGCACCAGTCGAACGATTTGCAAGGCGGCTTGCCGCGCAGTCCCGGGAATGCCGGGCCGTATCCGGACGCGGGCAGCACGCACCAGACGGGACCGGACAATCATGCCGACCTGCTGCGCAACGATCGCGGCATCCACGAGTCGAACAATTCGTCCGGCGGCTTGCCGCGCAGCCCTGGCGGGGCCAACAAATTGGCGGCGGACGAGAAGATGGATGACGATACCGGGTTCTCGAATCCACGGCGCAGATAGTGTTGTTAACCTGTGCGGGATGCCAGTGGAGGATCCGCCGGCTTCCCGCACTGCGCATTTCGGCCTGCCTGCACGGGGCGCAAGTGCTCGCACGTACGCAATGATGTCGCGCGACGCTGCCCGACATAGGCGATCGCCCGGCGCAAGCCCTCCTCCAGCCGCGTGGCGGGCGACCCATCCAAGCATTTGCTGCGCCAGGCTGATGTCGGGCCGCCGACGCCGGGTCGTCCGCTGCCGTCTCCGCGCACGCGATGGGAACCAGGCGATCGGCGTGGCGCCGCAAGAAACCGGCCTGTTCAACGACACCCTGGGCGCCAACATCGCCTACGGCCGCATCGGCGCCACCCGCGGCGAGGTCGTCGGCGCCGCCCGGGCCGCCCAGCTGCATGATGTGATCGCTTCCCTGCCGGAGCAGTACGACACGCCGGTCGGCGAGCGCGGGGTCACGATTCCCGGCGGCGAAAAGCAGCGCATCGCGATCGCCCGCGCCATTCTCAAGAACCCACCCATCCTGATTTTCGACGAGGCGACGTCGGCGCTTGATTCAGATTCAGAGCACGCGATCACGCAGGAACTCGACCGTTTATCCCGCAATCGAACCACTCTCATCATCGCGCACCGGCTGTCCACGGTCGTCAACGCGCACGCCATCATCGTGATGGAGCGCGGCCGCATCGTCGAGCGTGGCAACCATGCCGAGCTGCTGCGGCGCAAGGGCATGTACGCACGGCTGTGGCTGCTGCAACAGCGGATGGACCAGGACGCCAGGCGGGTTTCATCGTAGAGCACGGAGAGCAACAATGCCAACAACGACCAGCGCCACCGATACCGCCGCCGCGATCGCGGTGTCGGTCGTGGTACCGACCTGCGGCCGGCTCGACTTGCTGGACCGCTGCCTTGACGCCTTGACCCGCCAGACCCTGCCCGGTGCGCGCTACGAAGTCATCATTGTCGACGACGAACCCAATCACAACACCCTGCACCTGGTGGCGGGCTGGCGCGCGCGCACGCTCGAACGCGGGCCCCGGCTGGTGTACGTGTCCAACGCCGGGCCGCACGGGCCGGCCGCCGCGCGCAACCGCGGCTGGCGCGTCGCCCAGGCCGCCATCGTCGCCTTCACCGATGACGACACGGTGCCCGCGCCGGTCTGGCTGGCCAGCGGCCTGGCCGCCTTCGCCGACCATATCGATGCGCTGTGCGGCAAGATCGAAATGCCCCTGCCCGCCGTACCCACCGACTACCAGCGCGACGCGCGCCTGCTGGAATGCGCGGAATTCGTCACCGCCAACTGCTTTTGCCGCAAGGGCGTGCTGGAACGCCTGGATGGCTTCGACGAACGCTTCACCAGTCCCTGGCGCGAAGACAGCGACCTGCATTTCCGTCTCCTGAAAATCAACGCCACCATTGCCCGCGCGCCGGAAGCGCTGGTGGTGCATCCGGTACGTCCCGCGCCCTGGGGCGTGAGCCTCCTGCAGATCAAGAAAGTCACCTTCGACGCCTTGCTCTACAAAAAACACCCGGAGCTATATCGGCAAAAAATCCAGGGCGCGCCACGCTGGGATTACGTGATCGTTGCCGCGCTGCTCGCCGTGCTGGCCGGCTGGCTCGGCAACGTCGTGTGGCTGGCCACGCTGGGCGGCGCCGCCTGGATCACGCTCACCTTCCGCCTGTGCATGCGGCGCCTGTCCGGCACCGCCAAAACCGTCTCCCACATCGCCGAGATGATTGTCACCTCGGCCCTGATCCCGCCGCTCGCCGTGTTCTGGCGCATCGCCGGGGCCATCCGCTACCGCGTCCGTTTTGCCTGAAAGCCCATCATGCGCAGACTCAGGGTCCTGCAACTGGGCCGCATGGTGCCGCGCAATGGCGTCGACACCGTGATCCAGGGCGTCGCCCTGCTGCGCGGCCGCCATCGCATCGATGCCGAGCTGCTGGTGGTGGGCGGCGACATCGACCATCCCCATGGACGCGACAACGTCGAAATGGCGCGCGTGCGGGCACTGGCCGGGCAGCTGGAGGTGAGCGCCCACCTGCGCTTCACCGGCCAGAAGGCCCGCAGCGAGCTGCGCTACTACTACAGCGCCGCGGACGCCTTCGTCACCACGCCCTGGTACGCACCTGTCGGCATCACCCCGGTGGAAGCCATGGCCTGCGCGCGCCCGGTCATCGGATCCGAAGTGGGCGGCATCAAGTGCTCCGTGGCCGACGGCCTCACCGGCTTCCTGATCCCGCCGCGCGATCCGCAGGCGTTGGCGGCCCGGCTCGCCACCCTGCACGGCAAGCCGGGACTCGCGCGGGCCATGGGCGAACGCGCCCTGCGCCGCGCATACCAGCATTTCACCTGGCGCATCGTCGCCCAGCAGGCTGCCGCGATCTACGCCGCCGTGCTGCAGGAACAACAGGTCGCCAACTACCAGCCACAGGAGAGCGCATGACACCCCTCGCCAGCACTTCCCATGCCCTGCCGCATCAGGCCCTGCGTGGAAAAACAGCCTTCATCACCGGGGCCGGAAGCGGCCTCGGCCTCGCGTTGGCCGAAGCCTTGTCCGCGGCCGGCGCCGACATCGTGGCTGCCGACATCGCGGCGCACAAGCTCGAACTCACCTGCGACCGGGTACACGCCATGGGCACGCGCGTCCTGCCGGTCGCGCTCGACGTGGCCGAACCGGCCTCCGCGCGGCGCGCCATCGCGCAGGCGCTGGACATGCTGGGCCGGCTCGACATCCTCGTCAACAACGCGGGCACCGACGTCACCCGCCCCATCGATGAACTGTCCGAGCACGACTGGCTGCGGGTGATCGGCACCAACCTCAACGGCCCGTTCCTGCTCGCCAAATATGTCTCCGCCCATATGCGCGGCGCCGGCGGCGGCCACATCATCAATATCGCCTCCACCGCTTCCAAGCGCGCCTGGCCCAATGCCGCCGCCTACCATGCCAGCAAGTGGGGCCTGCTCGGCCTGTCCCATGCCCTGCACGCCGAGTTGCGCCCGCACGGCATCCGCGTGACAGCCGTCATCGCCGGCGGTATGCGCACGCCCTTCCTGCTGGAACGCTTCCCCGACCTCGACCCGGCCGCATTGCAAGACCCGGCCGCAGTCGCCAACGCCATCCGCTCGGTGCTGCTGTTGCCGGAAGATACTGTCGTCGCCGAGCTCACGGTCCTGCCCGTACAGGAAACCTCATGGCCATAAAAGCGATATTCCTCGACCAGGACGGCACGCTGGTCGACAACGTCCCGTACAACGTCGAACCGCACCGGATCACGCTGGCGAGTGGCGCCGGGCCGGCGCTGCGCCTGTTGTCGCGGCTCGACTATCGCTTCTACGTGGTCAGCAACCAGGATGGCATCGCCCACGGCAAATTCGGTGCGCGCACCATGGAACGCGTGCAAGACCGCCTGGCCGACCTGCTGTTCCGGGAAAATCTCTCGCTCGACGGCTTCTATTTTTGTCCACACCACCCGGACGGCGCGATCGCTCGCTACGCCAAGCCTTGCGATTGCCGCAAACCCCGTCCCGGCATGCTGCTGCAGGCCGCCCAGGATCACGATATCGACCTGGCCGAATCGTGGATGATCGGCGACATCCTCCACGACGTCGAGGCCGGCAACCGCGCCGGCTGCCGCTCGGTCCTGATCGACAACGGCAACGAGACCGAGTGGCGGCTCGGCCCCAAGCGCATTCCCACCCGCATCGCGCCCGACCTCTACTCGGCCGCGGTACTCATCGCCAGCCACACCAGGTCACCATGAAACCTAGCTGGAACAAAGCCACCAGGATGCTGTGCGTGCGGCTCGATTCGCTGGGCGACGTGCTGATGTGCACACCTGCCCTGCGTGCGCTGCGCGAAAGCCTGCCCGGTCGCACCATCACCCTGCTCACATCGCCGGGTGCGGCCGCCGTGCAGCCCTACATTCCTGAGGTCGACGACGTCATCGCTTACGGCGCGCCGTGGACGAAGGCCAGCGGCCCCCATGCTCCTAATGTCGACCTCGCTTTCGCCGCCGAGCTCGGCGCGCGCGGCTTCGACGGCGCCATCATCTTCACCTCCTACAGCCAAAGCCCGCTGCCGGCGGCACTGCTGTGCTATCTCGCGAACATTCCCTTGCGCGTCGCCCATTGCCACGAGAACCCCTACCACTTGCTCACCCACTGGCTGGCCGATCCGGAACCCGACCAGGTGATCCGTCACGAGGTGCGCCGCCAGCTCGACCTGGCGGCCCACATCGGCTGCCAGCCGAGTTCGACGCGGATGTCGTTTGCCGTGCGCCCCACCGACCTCGACGTGGTCCGGGGCCGCCTGTCGCGGCTCGGCATCGGCGAACCGCAGCCCTGGATCGCCCTGCATCCCGGCGCCAGCGCCGCATCGCGCCGCTATCCGCCGTCCCACTGGATGGAGGTGATCCGCCAGCTCGACGCCCGCCTCGGCTGCCCGATGGTACTGACCGGCAGTGCCGACGAGCAGACGCTCATCGACCAGATTCATGAAGGCTGTGGCGTGCCCGTCCGCTCACTTGCAGGCCAGCTCGGCCTCGGCGAGCTTGGTGCGGTGCTGCAATTGGCAACCGTCGTAGTGAGCAATAACACCGGCCCCGCCCACATTGCCGCGGCCGTCGGCACGCCACTGGTCAGCCTGTACGCGATGACGAATCCCCAGCACACGCCCTGGCACGTGCGCAATCGCCTGCTCTACCACGACGTCCCCTGCCGTTTCTGCATGAAGAGTATTTGTCCACAAGGACACAACGAATGCCTGGAAAAGATTGCGCCCGAACGCGTGGTGGACGCGGTGTATGAGCTGCTGCAGAAATAGGCCGGCCCGCGCAACCCACCAATTGCGCGAGCCGTACTCCCCTGTTTTTCTTAACTGCGCGGGATGCATCCCATCCCGTTCGCATATTCTAGGCAGATGAGCCCTGCCCGACAAGGGCGAGCCAGGCAGAACAATTGCGCGGGATCATGCGCAGCGCAAAGGGATAATTCGTTCAGAGAATTTTCTTGTCTCGACGCAAAGCAAGCCCAAAAACAACATTTCCGGACGGCCTCAACCGGCATCGAAAACCCGTCGGCATGACAGGATTCCAAGTACCGAACCTTCTCTGGTATAATTCCGGCCCAGTCGGGGCGTAGCGCAGCCTGGTAGCGTACCTGCATGGGGTGCAGGTGGTCGGAGGTTCGAATCCTCTCGCCCCGACCAGAAGAATCAACGACTTAGGCCAGCTTTCGAGCTGGCCTTTTCGTTTAGTGCGTCCGTCGCTTGCGCCTGAAGAAAGCCCTGACCTGCGCCAGCGAGCGCGTGTTCAGCACATCGCCCGCCTCCAGCCATCCCCGCCTGCCCTGCCCGACGCCGAAACGGATGTCGTCGAAATCCTCCACCTTGTGCGCATCGGCATCGATGACCACCATCGCGCCCATGTCCTTGGCCATGCGGCAATGGATGTCGTTCAAGTCCAGCCGCATCGGCTGGGCATCCAGTTCCAGCGCGCAGCCGCAGTCATGGGCATGGCGAATCACCCTTTCGATGTCGAGCACGTTCGGCGAGCGCTCGAACAGCAGCCGCCCGGTCGGATGGCCGAGGATGGCCACGCTGGGATGATCCATCGCCCGCATGATGCGCGCGGTCTGCTGCTCGCGCGTCAGGCCCGACCAGTCATGCACCGACGCGATCGCATAATCGAGCCGCGCCAACACGGCATCCGGCAAGTCCAGCGAGCCGTCCTCCAGGATGTCGACTTCCACGCCCTTCAGCAAGGTGAACCCCGCCATCTCCTCGTTGAGCAGGTCGATCTCATCCGCCTGCCGCGCCAGCGCGTCCGCGTCGACCGACCGCCCGCCATGCCGCGCGTGATCGGTAACGCCGAGATAGGACAAGCCTCGCCGCCGCGCCGCCTCGGCCATCTCGCGCAAGGCGTCGCGCCCGTCGCTGGCCCGGGTGTGGGAATGCAAATCCCCTTTCAACTGTTTCACGGAAACGAGCACAGGCAGATGCCCTTCGCGCGCCGCCTCGATCTCGCCACGATTCTCGCGCAGCTCCGGTGCAATGAAGGGCAAACCGACCGACGCGAACACCGATTCCTCGGTCTCCCCGGCAATCCGTTCCTCGCCCGCGTATACGCCGTATTCGTTGATCTTGAGCCCGCGCTTCAGCGCCAGCGTGCGCACCTCGATGTTGTGCGCCTTTGACCCCGTGAAGTAATGCATCGCCGCGCCATAGCTGGCCGGTTCCACCACGCGCAGGTCCACCTGCATCGCCAGCTCGCCCAGCTCGACACTCGCGCGCGTCGGCCCGTGCGAGATCACCCGCCGCACCTCGCCATACGCCACGAAATGCGCGGTCACTTCCGCCATGCGCATCGAGGCCGCCACCACATCGCCGTCGCCGACGGTCTCCTTCATGCGCCGGAAGCTCCCCGCCGCCTCGACCCGGATGACCGCCGGGTGCCGCGCCAGGTAGGCCAGCAAGGGCTCGACGATCTGCGCGGCCGTTGCGATCGAATAGCGCTGGGTCTTCGACAGCTGCGCCTGCACCGCTTCCAGGATTTTCTGCTCGGCCTTTTCCCCCAGCCCGCGAATCGTCCGCAACTGCCCTTCCTGCGCCGCCCGCAGCAACTGCTCCGGCGTATGGATGCCCCGTTCGTCATACAGCAGCTTGACCCGTTTCGGCCCCAGCCCCGGAATGCGCAGCAGCTTTTCGATTTCGGGCGGCAGCTCGCCCCGCAATTGCTCGCGCAGCGCGCACGTGCCGCCGCCGTGCACGATCTCGCTGATCTTGCCGGCCAAGTCCTTGCCGATGCCTGGCAGCTCGTCCAGGTCGCGCCCCTCATCGAGCAGGTCCTCGATGTCCGGCCCCAGCGTCTCGACCGTGCGCGCCGCATTGCGGTAGGCGCGGATCTGAAACGGATTGCCGTTCTCAATTTCAAGCAGGTCGGCAATTTCGCCGAACACCCTTGCGATATCGCTGTTATGGATATGCATCACCCCTCCTCGACGGTGCACCTATGCACGCAGCACCGGTCCAAGCGATAATGCCCCTGGCGGCACGCACTTTCAACAGGAGAACGGCATGAGCAGCACCCAATTCGACCACGTCTCAGTCATCAAGAAGGCCAATATCTTTTTCGACGGCAAATGCATCTCGCACAGCCTCGTCTTCCCGGACCAGACCCGCAAGACCATCGGCGTGATCATGCCGAGCACCCTGACCTTCGGCACCGACAGCCCGGAAGTGATGGAAATCATCGAAGGCAAATGCCGCGCCCGTATCGGTTCGGACGGCGAATGGAAGGACTACGCTGCCGGCCAGCAATTCCGCGTCCCCGGCCAATCGAGCTTCGAGCTGGAAGCCTTCGAACCGGTCCACTACGTCTGCCACTTCTCGAACCAGTAAGCAGGCCTAGCGCACGCGCCGCACCGGCGGCCCCGCATCGAATTGAGCCGCCAGCCGATCGAGTGCCGCCCGGTCCACGGTTTCGTGTTCAAGCAGCTCCTGCGCCAGCGCATCCAGCAGCGGACGCCGGTCCACCAAGGTCTGGCGTACCCGCTCATGCGCCTCGCTCAGCAATTGCTCAATTTCCTGATCGATTCCCTGCGCCGTCCTTTCGCTGTACGGCAAGCGCTCGCCCATGCCCGCCGGATAGAGCGGCGAGGTACTGGCCTGTTCGAAGGTCGCCAGTCCCAGTCGTTCGCTCATGCCATATTGCGTCACCATATGGCGCGCCATATCGGTCGCCATTTGCAGGTCGTTCTGGGCGCCGGTCGACATGTCGCCAAACACGATTTCCTCCGCCACCCGGCCGCCAAGAAACACGTCGAGGCGATCCAGCAGTTCGGTCTTCTTGAGCAGGTAGCGGTCCTCGGTCGGCAGCTGCTGCGTATAGCCGAGGGCCGCCACGCCGCGCGGGATGATCGAGATCTTCGCCACCCGGTCGGCGTTCGCCCGATATTCCGCCGTCAGCGCATGCCCCGCCTCGTGGAACGCGACGGTCTGCTTTTCCATCGGATTCATCACCCGCGTCTTCTTCTCCAGGCCGGCCACCACGCGGTCGGCGGCCTCGTCGAAGTCCTTGTCGTCGACCGCCTGCTTGCCGCGCCGCGCCGCCAGCAGGGCCGCTTCATTGACGAGGTTGGCCAGGTCGGCGCCCGCTAGCCCCGCCGTGCGCGCGGCAATATCGCCCAGCTTGATGCCCGGCGCCAGCGTCACCTGGCGCGTGTGCACCTCAAGGATTTTTTCGCGCCCTTTCAGGTCCGGCCGGTCCAGCGCGATGTGGCGGTCGAAGCGCCCCGGCCGCAACAGGGCCGGGTCGAGGATCTCGGGCCTGTTGGTCGCGCCGAGGATGATCACGCCCTTGTTGGTATCGAAGCCATCCATCTCGACCAGCAACTGGTTGAGGGTCTGCTCCTGCTCGTTGTAGCCGGCCGCCATGCCCGACACGCCGCGCGCCCGGCCCAGCGCATCGAGCTCGTCGATGAAGATGATGCACGGCGCGCTCTTCTCCGCCTGGGTGAACAGGTCGCGCACCCGCGCCGCGCCCACGCCGACGAACATTTCCACGAATTCCGAGCCGCTGATCGAAAAGAAGGGCACGCCGGCCTCGCCCGCCAGCGCCTTGGCCAGCAAGGTCTTGCCGGTGCCCGGCGCGCCGACGATCAGCACGCCTTTCGGGATCTTGCCGCCCAGCCGCCGGTAGCGCTGCGGATTCTTCAGGAACTCGACGATTTCCATCAGCTCTTCCTTGGCCTCGTCGATGCCGGCCACATCGTTGAACGTGACCCCGGTCTTGCTCTGCACATAGACCCGCGCCTTGCTCTTGCCGATGTCAAACAGCCCGCCGGCCATCATGCCCCCGCCGCCACGCTTGAGCATGCTGCTCCACAGCCAGACCAGCAACAGCACCGGGAACACCCAGGCCAGCAGCGTGCCCATCCATTCGCTGCGCGCCTCGCCGGTGTAACGCACGTGCTCGGCTTCGAGATCGGAGATGAGGTCGGGATCGTTGACCCGCACCGTGCTGAACGGGCAGCCGCCGTCCGCCGAGCACTTGAGCGTGTCCACTTTTTCTTTCGGCAGTACCGTGGCCAGCCCGTCCTTCTTGAGCGCCCCGCTGATGCTCGTGTCGGAAATCTGGACCTCGTTGATCTTGCCCGCATACAACAGCTGCTTGAACTCGCTGTACGCGATCGGCGTGTTGGCCGAGATGCCGGCGAAGCCCTGGAACAAGGCGAACAAGGTCAGCCCCAGCACCCAGTACCACATCATCGGCCGCAGCGGATTGCCGGCGGTGTCGCCGGGCTTGTTGTCCTGAGGCGTGCCGTTCATGCGGCCTCCGCGGAACGGTGCACCAGCACCGGCACGCTGCTTTCCAGCAGCACCCGGATCGTCTCGCTGCCCGGAACCTTCGACCGCCTGCCTTTCCAGCCGTGCAGGGCCATCAGGATCAGATCGCAGCCCAGGTCCTCGGCCGCGCGCGCGATCGCCAGCCACGGATCGGGTGCATGGATTTTCATGACGGTGGACGGGACATGCTCGACGGTGGCGGCGGCGGTGATTTCATGCAGGTAGTCGTCGGCCAGCTTGTCGAACAGCGTGCGCCGCCGCTGTACCAGATGCGGGGCATGCGCCTGCCACGCCTGCGCCGTGCTCGCTTGCACGACGACATGGATGCCGACCACCTCGGCCCCGCACTCCTTCGCCAGCCGGATGCCGCTGAGCATCGCCTGCTTCGACAAGGCGGAGCCATCGGTCGGCAGCAGGATTCGCTTGAACATGGTGCCTCCGTGCCGACAGGCCTGTTCCGCGCGAACCGGCGCGGAATGTTCCCAGTATGTACTCTATTTCAGCAGGAGGTCGCGCGTTTGATGCCTTCCGTATCGCTCACTTCCACTCGCCGCGCAGGGCCAGCACCTGCTCGTACAAGTATTCCGGCGTGGCCGAGTCCGGCGCGACCGGCTCGCCCACCGCCAGCGCCAGGCGCGAGCGGATGCCGCGCGCGAAGGAGCGCTCGAACACATTGCCGCGGTCGCGCGTGAACAGGCTGCCCCACAGGCCGCGCAGCGCCATCGGGATCACCGGCACCTTGCTGCGCGCCGTGATCTTGGCGATGCCGCCGCGGAATTCGTTCATCTCGCCGGTCGAGGTCAGTTTTCCTTCCGGGAAGATGCAGACCAGGTCGCCCTCATGCAAGGCCTTGGCAATGTCCACGAAAGCCTTCTCCATCAGCCATGGATCTTCCTTGGCCGGCGCGATCGGGATCGCCTTGGCCGTGCGGAAGATCCAGCCGAGGAAGGGCGTGGCGAAGATCCGGTAGTCCATCACGAAGCGGATCGGACGCGGGCTGGCCGCGACGATCACCATCGCGTCGACATAGCTGACATGATTGCAGACCAGCACCGCCGGGCCTTCCGCCGGGATCCGCTCCGAATCCACGGTCTTGATGCGGTAGGCCGTGTGGATCAGCATCCACGCCAGGAAGCGCATCAGGAATTCCGGCACCAGCGAGAAAATATAGATCGCCACGACCGCATTCAGCAGCGCTGTGGTCAGGAACATTTCCGGAATCGTGAAGCCGCGTCCCAGCAGCAGGATCGCCAGCCCGGCCGCCGCCACCATGAACAGCGAGTTCAGGATATTGGTGCCGGCGATGGTGCGCGCCACATGCTTGGGATCGCAGCGCGACTGGATCAGCGCGAACAGCGGCACGATGAAAAAGCCGCCGAAGATGCCGAGCAGTAGCAGGTCCGCGAGGATGCGCGCCACGCCCGGCTGGGCCAGCAGGCCCAAGGCATCCACGGCCACCGTGTTCGTGTAATGCTGGCTCGCAAAGTACAAGTCGATGCCGAACAGGGACAGGCCGATCGAGCCGAACGGCACCAGGCCGATTTCGACCTTGCGGCCGGACAGCTTCTCGCATAGCAGCGAGCCGGCGCCGATGCCCAGCGAGAACACGGTCAGCAGCAGCACGAACACGCTGTGGTCGCCATGCAGGTAGTCCCTCGCATAGACGGGAAATTGCGACAGCACCAGGGCCCCGTAGAACCAGAACCAGGAATTGCCCAGCATCGACAGGAACACCGTGCGGTTCTTGGAAGAGTACGACAGGTTGCGCCACGACTCGGCAAGGAAGTTGCGGCTGATCTTGAGACGCGGTTCCGGCGCCGGCGACGTCGGGATGCGCCAGCTCGCCGCCAGCCCCAGCAAGGCGGTAAACAGCGTCCCGCCCGCGATCAGCGCGATCCCTTCCGGGCGCGACACCAGCACCGCCCCCATGATCTCGCCCAGCAGGATGCCAACGAAGGTCCCCATCTCGATCACGCCATTACCGCCGATCAGCTCCTCCTGCGACAGGTGCTGCGGCAAATAAGCGTATTTCACGGGCCCGAACAGGGTCGAATGCACGCCCATCCCGACCACGGCCGCCACCAGCAGCCACAGGTGGTGGCCCATCCAGCCGATGCCGGCGAGCAGCATGATGCCGATTTCCAGCAGCTTGACGCTGCGCGCCAACCGGCCCTTCTCGACCTTGTCCGCGACCTGGCCCGAGGTGCCCGACAGCAGCACGAAAGGCAGGATGAACAGGCCGGGGATCAGGTTGTTGAGCAGCGAAGACGGCAAGCTGGTCCAGCTGGCCGCGTCGTAAGTCAGCACCACGATCAGGGCCGTCTTGAACAGGTTGTCGTTGAAGGCGCCGAGGAACTGGGTCCAGAAAAACGGCGCGAAGCGGCGCTGCTTCAACAGGGTGAACTGGCTGGGTTTGCTCATGCTTCGGCTCGCGGAAAGTGATTAGGCCGTAATCTACCGCAGTCGCCTTAGGCAAACAACAATATTACCCAACAACATGGTCCTGTCGCCGTTTCCGATACGGCGGGTTGCGCCGGATGATACCGGCCGTGTTGCGGACGGCATGGCGGGCGCGGGCGTGCGGAGAGCGTCCTTAGAATGAGGGAAACATCGGGGAGAACGGACATGAGCGATACCACCACCGGCGGCAGGATCGGGCCCCGGCCCGGCCTGAAGGGACGGCGCGCCTGGCTCATCGTCCTGACCGGTGCCGTCATGCTGGCCTTCGCCGCCAACTCCTTCCTTGCCCGTTTGGCATTTCGAACGACTGCCATCGATGCCGCGTCCTACACCACGGTCAGGCTGGTCGCAGGCGCGCTCACCCTCGCTCTCATCCTGCGCCTGCAAAAGGCGGCTCTGTCGCCGCCACCGAGCGCCTGGCCTTCGGCCGTGCTCCTGTTCATCTACGCCGCAGCCTTCTCGTTTGCGTACCGGGATATCGGTACCGGGGCCGGCGCGCTGGTCCTGTTCGCCTCGGCCCAGCTGGTGATGATCTCGTATGGCTTGCACAAGGGAGAGCGGACCAGCCTGCCAGGCATGCTGCTGGCATGCGCCGGAATGCTCGCTTTCCTGGCCCCGTCCACCTCGGCCCCGCCAGCCTTGGCGGCTATCCTGATGGCCATCGCCGGGGCCGCCTGGGGCGGATTCTCGCTGCTGGGCAAAGCGGCGGACTCACCGATGGGCATGACCACGGCGAGCTTCCTGTGGACGGTGCCGCTCGCCCTCGCCCTATCGCTGGTGCAAGGGAGCCATCGCAACCTGGACTGGTCGGGCGCACAGTATGCCGTGGTCTCGGGCAGCATCACGTCCGCGCTTGGCTACGCGCTCTGGTACTGGGTGCGCGTCCGCATCACCGCCATCAGCGCGGGCGCGGTCCAACTCTGCGTGCCGCTGTTGAGCGCCATGCTCGGCTGGATCTTCCTCGGCGAAAAACTGGCGCCAGAACGCCTGGTTTCCGGCCTGGCCGTATTGAGCGGCATTGCGTGGGTCACCGTCGCGGCCAGGAAAGCCGGACCGCGCTGAGCCACTCCAGATCAGGCCTTGTGCACCATCAGCCGGTACATCGGCCCGATCGCCAGCACCACGACCACCATGCGCGCGACATGGAAAGCCGTCACCACCGGCACGCCCAGGTTCAGCACCCGCGCGGTCAGCGCCATCTCGGCGATGCCGCCCGGTGAAGTCGCCAGCACGGCGGTCGCCCACGGCAGGCCGGCAAGCCGCGCCACCACGAAGGCGAAGCCCGCAGCCAGCAGCAGCGCCAGCGCCGAACACAGCGCCACCGACGCCAGGAAACGCGGCGCCGTGTGCACGAAACGCGGCGTGAAGCGCGTGCCCAGCGAAATGCCGATCAGGAGCTGGCCGGTGCGGATCGCCCATTCCGGCAGGCGCGAAAGATGGACGCCGAACGCGGTCAGCACCAGCGCCACCGCCAGCGGCCCGATCACCCAGGCATTGGGAATGCCGCGCCGCTTGAGCAGCAGCGCACCGCAGGAGGTAAGAACAGCCAGCAGCGCCAGCCCCGGATACCACACTTCGCGCGCCGCCGGCACGAAGGGAATCAGGTCGCCGTGCGCATGCAGCGCCCGCACCGCGAACGGGATCGTCCCGGTAACGATCATGATGCGCAAGCTGTGGGCCGCGGCCACGCGCTCGACCAGCGCGCCGTGGCGCTCGCCCTGCACCGCCATCTCGGACGCGCCACCGGCTGCCATCGCGAAGAAGGCGGTGGCTTCGTCCGATCCGGTCAGGCGCCGCAGCAGCCAGGCCCCGGCCGCGCCCAGCGCCAGCGCGAACGCCACCGCCAGCGCGATCCAGCCGGCGTAATGCGCCAGCACCGCCAGCACCGGCCCGGAAAAATACAGGCCCAGCGCGGTGCCGATCGCCCACTGCCCCGCCTCGCGTGCCTGCACCGGCGCGGCCAGGCGCGCGCCCAGCATGCAGGCGATCGCGGTGCCGAACAAGGGCCCGATCAGCCAGGGCAGCGGCGTGTCGAGCCAGATGCAGGCCAGCGCCGCCGCCAATCCAAGCAGCAGCGCCG
The DNA here is from genome assembly GCF_024753145.1 of Massilia terrae. Lineage (GTDB taxonomy): Bacteria > Pseudomonadota > Gammaproteobacteria > Burkholderiales > Burkholderiaceae_D > Telluria > Telluria terrae. Next base: position 65,784 of record NZ_JANUGU010000002.1, read on the forward strand.
GTACGAAGTGACGCAGCATGAACTAACTCAGAATGCCCAGAGCTTCTCCGCCGGCATGCGCAGCCAGTAGCTGCCCGCGTCGAGGCGACGCGCCGAGTAAGCGCGCAGCTTGACGTCGCCGCGGCCAAACAGGCACTCCCAGCGGTCGCCGAGGTACATGCTGGTGATGAGCTCCATCTCCAGCGCGTTCTCGACCGCGGTGGCGCTGGCCGACACTTCCTCCAGGCGGATCAGCGCCGTGACATCGTCGCCCAGCTGCGCGCCGCGCGCGGTGCCCGCCAGCTCGGCGCCCTCCACCGCCAGGCGCACCTGATTGCCGTCGCGCCGCACCACACGCGCCTTGAGGCGGTTGTTGGAGCCCATGAACTCGGCGGTGAACAAGGTGTTCGGCGCCTGGTACATCTCCTGCGGCGTGCCCTGCTGCTCGATCTTGCCGTTGTTGAGCAGGAGGATGCGGTCCGAGATCGCCATCGCCTCGGCCTGGTCGTGGGTCACCATCAGCGCCGACAGGCCGAGCCGCACGATCAGCTCGCGCAGGAAGGCGCGCGCCTCCTCGCGCAGCTTGGCGTCGAGGTTGGACAGCGGTTCGTCCAGCAGGATCACCGGTGGGTTGTACACCAGCGCGCGGGCGATCGCCACGCGCTGCTGCTGGCCGCCGGACAGCTGGTGCGGGAAGCGCTGGCCGAGGTGGCCCAGGCCGAGCTGGGACAGCACGTCCTGCACTTTGGCCTCGATCTCGCGCGCCGCCACCTTGCGCAGGTTCAGGCCATAGGCCACGTTGTCGAACACGGTCTTGTGCGGCCACAGCGCGTAGGACTGGAACACCAGGCCCAGGTTGCGCTCCTCGGCCGGCAGCTCGCGCCCGGCGGAGCCGTCGAACACGCGGCGCTCGCCGATGTCGATGGTGCCGGCGCGCGGGCTTTCCAGGCCGGCCACCGCGCGCAGCAGCGTGGTCTTGCCGCTGCCCGAAGGGCCGAGCAGCGCCACCACTTCGCCGCGCTTCAGGTGCATCGACACACCTTTCAGGATCTGGTTGGCGCTCGGGCCGGTGCCGTAGTCGAGGTGCAGGTCGTTGACGGTTAAAACGTTCATATTGAGTCTCTTGATGTATTTAGTCGTGCAGCTTGACGCCAAAGCGCAGTGCGATGCCAAGGCCGATGGCCACCAGCGTGATGTTGATGAACGAGAGCGCCGCCACCAGGTCGGTCGAGCCGCCGGCCCACAGTGACACCAGCATCGCGCCGATCACTTCGGTGCCGGGCGAGAGCAGGTACACGCCGGTCGAATATTCGCGTTCGAAGATCAGGAAGATCATCAGCCAGCCACCCAGCATGCCGTACTTGATCAGCGGGAGCGTGATGTCGCGGGTGACGCGGCCGCGCCGTGCGCCGACCGCGCGCGCCGCCTCTTCCAGTTCCGGGCCGACCTGCAGCAGCGCGGTCGACACCATGCGCATGCCGTACGCCAGCCACACCACCGAATACGCCAGCCACAGCGCGAAGATGGTCGAGCGCAGTTCGCGCAGGGCCGGGATCAGGTGCGCCGACAGCCACAGGGCGAATGCGTTGTCGAGGCCTTTCAGGATGCCGTCCAGCCAGCTCGGCACGAACAGGAACACCCACAGGAAGGACAGGCCGGCCAGCAGGCCCGGAATCGCACGCGGCACCAGCACGCTGTAGTCCAGCAGGCGGGTCACGCCGTCGTTCTTGCGGTGCATCGCCAGCGCGATCGCGGTGTAGCACACCACGGCCAGCGCGCCGCCGACCACGCCGATCAGCACCGTGTTGAGGATGCCGCGCATCAGCGACGGCTGTTCCATGATGTCGCGGAAGTGCTGCAGCGTCAGCACGTCGGCCAGTTTCACGCCCTCGCCCCAATATTCGACAAAGGAGCGCAGCACGATGCCGGAGATCGGCACCACGATCGTGAACATCAGCCAGGCGCCGATCACGGCGAACGCCAGCCACTTCCAGCGGCCCAGCGGCAGCGGTTTCTGGCGCGCGCCCTTGCCCTTGATCGCCACGTATTTGTTGGCCGACTTGAGCAGCCAGCGCTGCATCATCACCAGCGGCATGGTCACCATCACCAGGCACACCGCCACGGCGGCCATCAGGTGGTAGGACGGGGTGCCCAGCTTGTTGGTCAGCTTGTACAGGTAGGTCGCCAGCACCAGGTGGCCTTCGGGGTCGCCCAGCACCAGCACCAGGCCGAACACCTCGAAGCCGAGGAAGAACACCAGCACGCCGGCATAGGCCAGCGCCGGCATGATCATCGGCAGCGACACGTTGAACATCACCTGCCACGGCGAGGCGCCGGTGACGCGCGCCGCTTCCTCCACGTCCGAGCCCAGGCTCTTCAGCGCCGACGAGGCGTACAGGTAGACGTGCGGCACGTGGGTCAGGCCGGCGATGATCACGATGGCCGGGAACGAGTACACGTTCCACGGGATGAAGCCGAGGATCTGCTTGGCCCAGGTGGAGTAGAAACCGACCGGTCCCATCGCCACCACGTAGCCGAAGCCCATCACCATCGGCGACACGAAGATCGGCACCAGCAAGAGCGGCGCGATCCAGCCGCGGCACGGAAGGTCGGTGCGGATCATCAGGAAGGCCAGCATGCCGCCCAGCGGCACCGCGATCGCGGCCAGGCCGGCGGCCAGGATCAGGCCATTGCGGAAGGCGACGCGGAAATCGGGGTCGTCGAAAATGAAGCGGTAGGCGTCCAGGCCGAGCTCCTTGTTCGGCATGAAGAACGGCGCCGACAGGAAGCTCTGGTAGAAAATCAGGAACAGCGGCAAGAAGATGGCCAGGCACGTAAGCGCGACAACCAGCCCGCGCGGCCAGTTCAGGCGGCGCGATAAAGACAGCGTAGACATGGGACTATCCGATGAGGGTTACTTCACAGCTTGCAGCCGGGGAGGCGCCAGCACCTCCCCTATCGTCATTCCCGCGCACGCGGGAATCCCGTTTCGCGCCGCAGCTACGCACGCAAAATGGGGCCCCGCGAGCGCGGGGACGACGGCAACATTACTTCTTGCCTGCCGTTTCCTTCCACTGCTTCAGGAAGGCCATGCGGTTGGCCGGCGCCAGGTACTGCAGCAGGCTCTCGTTGACCGGCAGCGGCTTGACGTTCTTCTCGCCGATCTCGTGGATCAGCTCAGCCGAGGTGGTCTCGCCCTTGACGTCCGCGCGGATCGCGTACAGCTTCGAGTCGTTGGCGATGATGGTCTGGCCGCGCGCCGACAGCATGTAGTCCAGCCACAGCTTGGCCGCGTTCGGGTTGCGCGCGTTCTTGTTGATGAACTGGACGCGCGACAGGATCAGCGTGTAATCCTTCGGCATCACCACGCCGACCGACGGATCGGTCTTGGCGCGCACCAGCGCGTAGGAGCCGAGCACGTTATAGCCGATCAGGTTCTCGCCCGACGAAATCCGCTCCAGCATGGTGCCGGTGGACGACTGCACGCGCACCTTGGCCACGCCGAACGCGTTCTCCAGCGCCGCGAACTGCGGGAAGTCATGGGCATCCTGGGCCATGAACATGAAGCCGACGCCCGACTTCTCGATGTCGTAGGTGGTGACCTTGTCGCGGAATTTTTCGGTGGTGATCAGCTTGGCGAAATCGGCGTGCGTCTTCGGCACTTCGGCGCCGGTGACCAGGCGCTTGTTGTACACGATCGCGGCCGGCTCGAAGGTGGTGCCGTAGGCCATATCCTTCCACATCGCCCAGCCCGGGATCTTCGGCGCTTCGACCGATTTGTAGGCCATCGCGTAGCCGTCGGCGGCCAGCTTCATCTGCAGGTCCATCGCGGACGACCACAGCACGTCGGCGGTGGCGCCGCCGGCGGCGGACTCGGAGATGAAGCGGTTGTACACCTCGGTCGAGTTCATGTCGTTGTACTCGACCGTGATGCCCGGGTACAGCGCGTTGAAGTCCTTGATCAGCGGCTGCGCGGCCTTGCTGTCGGTCGCGCCGTAGATCACCAGCTTGCCTTCCTTCTTGGCCGCGTCGACCATTTTCTGGTAGGTTGCCGGATAGCCGGCCGGCACCTGGGCCAGCGCGCCTGCGGCGGCGCCGGCGAATGCCACTGCCAGCGCGATGCGGGCGATTGCAAAATTCTTGTTCATGTCGTCTCCTTGGTTTTTTGGGGATACCGGTCAGCGCAGCAGGTTGAACTGCTTGGCCTGCCGGTTGTAATCGTTGATTGCCTTTTTTACGTATTGCGTCAGCGCGTCGCCGGTCACCGAGAACGGGTACAGCCCGGACTCGGCGCGCAGCTGCGCGAACTGCGGCGTGCCTTCCATCTGCTCGAATGCCTTCACCCAGCGGCGGTAGTCGGCGTCGGACACGCCCGGCCCCATCCACACGCCGCGGATCAGCGGCCACACCACGTCCACGCCCTGCTCGCGCGCGGTCGGGATATTCGCCAGCACGCCCGGCAGCCGGTGTTCGGCCAGCACCGCCAGCACCCGCACCTTGCCCGGGCCGGCGTACAGCGTGGCCTCCGAGGTGTCGCCCGAGATCACCTCGACGTAGCCGGCGGAGAGCGCGGTGAACTCCTCGCCACCGCCTTCCAGCGCGACGAAACGCAGCTGCTTGGGATCGACGCCCGCGTGCTGCGCCACCATCGCCACCTTCAGCCAGTCCTGGCTGCCGACCGTGCCGGACACCCCGATCAGCACCTGGTGCGGATCGGTGCGCAACGCCTGCATCAGGTCGGCCAGCGTGTGGAACGGCGAATCGGCGCGCACCGCGATCATGCCGTAGTCCGCGCCCAGCGCCGCCACCCAGCGCACGTCCTCGGCGCGCGCCTTGCCGAACTTGCCCTGCGCGAGGTTGAGCAGCGAGCCGCCCGAGAACGCGACCAGGGTGTCCGGCTCGGCGCGGCGCTGCCCGACCATCGTGTGCCAGGCCACCGCGCCGATCCCGCCCGGCATGTAGGTCAGCTTCATGTGCCCGCCGTGCCTGGCCTCCAGGCCCTTGCGGGCCAGCTTGCAGGTCAGGTCCATCGCGCCGCCCGGTTTCGACGGGACGACACATTCCGGCTCGCCGCCATGCGCGAGCGCGCAGGCGGCCAGCAGGGCCAGGGGGATATGTTTACGCAGCTTCATACCGGCCATGATAGACGGATCGGGCTGGACCGCGTGCTCAGAAGCGGTGCTGGATGCCGGTGGTGATGCCGGTCTGCGACGTGCCGAAGCCGGCGTCGTCGCGCGACAGGCCGACCAGCTGGCCGTTCTTGCCGCTCACGTGTGCCGCCGCCAGGTACAGGTCGGTGCGCTTGGACAGCGCGTACATCCCGCGCAGCACGTACATGGTCGGATCGGCATCCTTCCCGGCCGCGACGTTCTTCACGTTGACGTGGTAGACCGCGCCGGTCATGGTCCACGGGCCGATGTAGCGGCTCACGCCACCCCAGTAGGTATCGGCGCGCACGTCGGCGGTCGCGGCCTTGCCCGACACCAGCTTGTAGTCCCGCATGCCGAGGCTGAAGCGCCAGTCCGCGTTCTTGTAGTCGGCGGCCAGGTGGTAGGCGGTGGTCTCGTCGCGGTTGCCGGTGGCGACCACGGTGTTGCCGTTGATGCTCTCGTACGAGGCCATGATGCCCAGGCCATTCGACTCGTAGGCGCCGGCGACCGCGTATTTACGGCTGTCGGCCGCGCTGCCCTGCTGTTCGCCCAGGCCGACGGTCGCGCCATAGCTGAACGAGCCGGTCTTGCCCGAGTATTTGATCAGGTTGTCGAAGGCGGTGGTCATACCGTATTTCGACGGGCCGGTGGCCGAAGCCGAGGTGGCCCACGAGTAGTTCGGCGCGAAGCCCATCGGGTCGTACTTGATGACGTAGTCGTACACCGTGGTGAAGGAGCGTCCCAGCACCACGCGGCCGAACGAGCCATCGAGGCCGACGTAGGCCTGGCGCTTGAACAGCGCGCCGTCCTGCGCGCCGGTGTCGAGGAACACGCCGCCTTCGAGCCCGAACACCGCTTTCAGGCCGCCGCCCAGGTCTTCCTGGCCCTTGAAGCCCCAGCGCGAGGTGTTTTTGCCGCCCGAGATCACGCGCGTCATGCTGTTGCCCTTGGCGTCGGCATTGGTCAGGTACTCGACCCCGGCATCCATCAGGCCGTAGACCTGGACATTGGTTTGGGCGTGAGCGTAGCCGGTGGCGGAAAGTGCTGCCAAAACGGCAAGCGCAAGCGACTTGTGCTTCATAGTGTCTCCTGGTGTTGTGGTTATGGTTGTGTTGCTGCGTTATGAACTATATGGGCCGCTTCCTTTCAATCGGCTTTCAGCGGGTGGGCGGATGTGCAGCGGCAGGGGGCTGTGCGTACGGCCCGATTTCGTCTTACACTGCCGGGATGCGTATCCTGTTAGTCGAAGACCACCTCGAGCTGTCGCACTGGCTGGCCAAGGCCCTCCGTGACGCCAACCTCACCGTCGAATGTGCCCATACCGGCGCCGATGCCGATGCCCTGCTCCACACCCAGGACTACGGCCTGGTCATCCTCGACCTCACCCTGCCCCGCATGGACGGGCTGGACGTGCTGCGCCGCCTGCGCGCCCGCGGCGGCGCGCGTGGCCGCACGCCGGTGCTCATCCTCACCGCGCGCGGCGGGCTGGAAGAACGGGTGCAGGGACTGAACCTGGGCGCCGACGACTACCTGTCGAAGCCGTTCGAGCTGGCCGAGCTGGAAGCGCGCGTGAAAGCCCTGCTGCGGCGCAGCCAGGGCAGCGAGGCGCAGCCGGTGCAGCGCTGCGGCAAGCTCAGTTTCGATACCGTCTCGCGCATGTTCGAATACTGTGGCGAGCCGCTCGCTCTGACCCCGCGCGAACACGCGGTGCTGGAAGCGCTGATCTCGCGCCCGGGCCGCGCGCTGTCCAAGGAAAAGCTGTTCGACGAGGTGTTCGCGCTGGACGATGACGCCAACCTCGACGCCATCGAGCTGTACATCCACCGCGTGCGCAAGAAGCTCGACAAGCGTCCCGACGGCGGCGCCGCCATCGCCACGCTGCGCGGCATCGGCTACCTGCTGCAGGCGCGCGACGAGCCGAAATGACAGCCCCCGCCGTCCGCTGGTTCGCGCGCCCGGCGCAGGCCGCCCCGCTGGGCAGCCTGCGCAACCAGCTGCTGCGCTGGCTGCTTGGACCGCTGATCGTGCTGGTCGCGCTGAACACCTTCTCGCTCTACCACGACGCGGTGGAGGCGGCCGACATGGCCTATGACCGCTCGCTGCTGGCGTCCACCCGCGCGCTGGCCGAACGGGTCTCGGTCCACGACGGCAAAGTGGTGGCCGACGTGCCCTACGTCGCCCTCGACAGCTTCGAGACCGACACCCTCGGCCGCATCTATTACCGGGTCGGCGGCCTGCACGGCGAGACCGTGTCAGGCTACGACGACCTGCCGGCGGTGCCGCCCAACGTGCCGCGCTCGGAACTGTATCCGGCGCTGGTGCGCTTCTACCACGCCACCTACAACGGCGAGGAGCTGCGCATCGCGGCCCTGCTGCAGCCCGTGTACGACGATTCGATGCGCGGCATCGCCCTGATCCAGGTCGGCGAGACGCTGGACGCGCGGCGCGCGCTGTCACGGCGGATTTTGGTGAGCACGCTGGCGCGCCAGGCGATCCTGGTGCTGGCGGTGGCCACGCTGGTGTGGGTCGCCGTGCGGCTGGTGCTGCGCCCGCTGATGCGGCTGAAGGACGAATTCGGCACGCGCCCGCTGTCCGACCTGTCGAACGTCGACCAGGCGCTGGTGCACAAGGAAGTGCGGCCGCTGGTCGCCACGCTGAACGGCACCATGGCGCGCATGCAGAACCTGGTGGCCAGCCAGCGCCGCTTCATCGCCGACGCCTCGCATCAGCTGCGCACGCCGCTCACGGTGCTCAAGACCCAGGCCGAGCTGGCCCTGCGCGCCAACGATCCCGACGCGATGCGCGCCATCGTGCAGTCGATCGCCGGCACCACCGACTCCGCGGTCAATCTCGCCAACCGCCTGCTGACGCTGGCCCGCATCGAGCATGGCGGCCAGGGCGACATGGCGCCGGTCGACCTGCCGGCGGTGGCGCGCCAGGTCGGGCTCGAACTGGCGCTGCCGGCGGTGCAGAAGGATATCGATCTCGCGCTCGATGCGCCGGAGCCGCTGTCGGTGACCGGCCAGGCGATGATGCTGCACGAACTGGTCAGCAACCTGGTCGACAATGCGATCCGCTACACGCCGGCCGGCGGCAGCGTGCTGCTGGCGGTGCGCGCGGTGGCGGATGGGGTGCTGCTGGAAGTGACCGACTCCGGCCCCGGCATTCCGGCGGCCGAGCGCGACAAGGTGTTCACGCCCTTCTACCGCTCCGGCGCGACGATGGAGGCCAATCCCAACGGCACCGGCCTCGGGCTGGCGATCGTGCGCGACATCGCCACTTTGCACGGGGCGCACATCACGCTGGCGGAAGGCGATGGCGGACCCGGGCTGAAGGTGGGCGTGCTGTTTGCGACGTAGCTTCGGCCGATACCCTGCGCCGCACCTGCCGGTACGGGAATTCCCGGTCCTGCGCCAAAGGCGAGCTGGCGCAAAATGAACCAGGAACATTGCTCAATAGTCCGCCCGAAAAACCGCCTTGAGCCGCCTCAACCGAGGCCGCGAACAAGCTGATGGTGCAGTGCAGCGCGTATAGAATGCGCGCATGAATTCGCCCAACCTGCCCCCACTTCTCTACGGTACGGCGCCTGATGCGCTGTTCGACCAACAAGAGCGCGACTTGCTCGCGCACATTACTGCCGAACTGGACGAGGATGTGCTCGTGCCACAGCAGGTAGTGGATGAGTTTGCGACGGAATTTTTGCGGGAGTTGGCGAGACCCCCGAAGTAAGTGGGCTGCAAGCAAAATGGGGTTCCCGCCTGCGCGGGAACCCCATTTCTTCAACCGGAACCACAAGCCGGGAAATGATACAAAAACCGGGCCGAAGCCCGATTTTTTGAATCACATCAGCTCAAGCTCTCCAGCCTGATGCGCACCACCTTGCCCTCCACCGCAGGCATCTGCTCGAACTTGGCAATCGCCGCGTCGACCAACTTCTCGCTGGTCTGGTGGGTGATGATGATGATGTCGGTGCGCGTCTGCAGCTCGCCCGGCTCCTTCTGCAGCACGGCGTCGATCGAGATGCCGGCATCGGCCAGGATACGGGTCAGGTCCGCCATCACGCCCAGCTGGTCCTTCACGTACACCCGCAGATAGTAGCTCGAGCGGATCTCCGACATCGGCAGCACCGGCACGTCGTTCATCTCGTCCGGCTGGAACGCCAGGTGCGGCACGCGGCAGTACGGATCCACCGTGGCCAGGCGCGTCACGTCCACCAGGTCCGCGATCACCGCCGACGCCGTCGGCTCCGAGCCCGCGCCCTTGCCGTAGTAAAGCGTCGAGCCCACGGCATCGGCCTGCACCAGCACCGCGTTCATCGCGCCCTCGACGTTGGCGATCAGGCGCCCCGCCGGGATCAGGGTCGGGTGCACGCGCAGCTCGATCCCTTCGACGCCGTCCACCACCGAGCGCCGCGTGATGCCCAGCAGCTTGATGCGGTAGCCCAGCTGCTCGGCGTAGCGGATGTCCTGCGCCTGCAGGGTGCTGATGCCTTCCACGTAGGCTTTATCGAACTGCACCGGGATGCCGAACGCGATCGACGACATGATCGCCAGCTTGTGCGCCGCGTCCACGCCCTCGATGTCGAAAGTCGGGTCGGCCTCGGCATAGCCCAGCGCCTGCGCCTCCTTCAGCACGGTGGCGAAGTCCAGGCCCTTGTCGCGCATCTCGGACAGGATGAAGTTGGTGGTGCCGTTGATGATGCCGGCCACCGACTCGATGCGGTTGGCGGTCAGGCCCTCGCGCAGCGCCTTGATGATCGGGACGCCGCCCGCCACCGCCGCCTCGAACGCCACCATCACGCCCTTTTCGTGGGCGGCGGCGAAGATCTCGTTGCCGTGCTGCGCCAGCAGCGCCTTGTTGGCCGTGACCACGTGCTTGCCGTTGGCGATCGCGCGCAGCACCAGCTCGCGCGGCAGCTCGTAGCCGCCAATCAGCTCGACCACGATGTCGATCTCGGGGTTGTTCACCACGGCGAACGGATCGTTCACCACTTCCACGTTCGGGCCGACGATGCCGCGCGCGCGTTCCAGGTTGCGTGCCGCGACCATCGCGATTTCGATGCCGCGGCCAGCGCGGCGGCGGATGTCTTCCTGGTTGCGCTGCAGGACGTTGAAGGTGCCCGCGCCAACGGTGCCCGCGCCAAGCAGGCCTACTTTGATCGGTTTAATCATTTTCTCTATTCTTCACTCAGGCGCGCGTTCCGTGGCGGCGCCGGTAGCCATCGAGGAAGCGCGCGATGCGGCCGCAGGCGTCCACCAGGTCGTCCGAGTTCGGCAGGAACACGAGACGGAAGTGGTCCGGTGCGATCCAGTTGAAACCGGTTCCTTGCACCAGCAGCACCTTCTCCTCGGCCAGCATCTCGCAGATGAACTGCTGGTCGTCGGCGATCGGGTACACCTTCGGGTCGAGCCGCGGGAACATGTACAACGCGGCCTTGGGTTTGACGCAGCTAACACCCGGGATCTCGGTCAGCATCTGGTGCGCGAGGTCGCGCTGGCGGGTCAGGCGGCCGTTTGGCGCCACCAGATCCGCGATGCTTTGATAGCCGCCCAGGGCAGTCTGGATCGCAAACTGGCCGGGTACGTTGGCGCAAAGGCGCATCGAGGCCAGCATGTTCAGGCCCTCGATATAGTCTTTCGCGTGCTTCTTCTCCCCAGATACTACCATCCAGCCGGCCCGATAGCCGCAGGAGCGGTAATTTTTCGACAGGCCGTTCAGCGTCACGAACATCACGTCGTCCGCCAGCGAGGCCATCGAGACGTGGGTTTCGCCGTCGTACAGGGTCTTGTCGTAGATCTCGTCGGCGTACACGATCAGCTGGTGCTGGCGTGCCAGTTCGATAATCTCCAGCAGGATCTCGCGCGGGTACAGCGCGCCGGTCGGGTTGTTCGGGTTGATGACCACGATCGCGCGGGTGTTGGGCGTGATCTTCTTGCGCATGTCGGCGATGTCGGGCAGCCAGCCGGCCTGCTCGTCGCACACATAGTGCACCGGCGCGCCGCCGGCCAGGCTGACCGCCGCGGTCCACAGCGGGTAGTCCGGCGCCGGCACCAGCACCTCGTCGCCGCTGTTCAGCAAGCCCTGCATCGCCATCACGATCAGCTCCGAGGCGCCGTTGCCGAGGTAGATGTCGTCGATGGTCACGTTGGAGATGTTCTTCTCCTGCGTGTAGTGCATCACCGCCTTGCGCGGCGCGAACAGGCCCTTCGAGTCGGTGTAGCCGGCCGCGCCGCTCATATTGCGGATCATGTCGCGCACGATTTCGTCCGGCGGATCGAAGCCGAACACGGCCAGGTTGCCGATATTGAGCTTGATGATCTTGTTGCCATCCTCCTCCATCTTGCGCGCCAGGTCCATGGCCGGGCCACGGATTTCATAGCAGACGTCGTCGAGCTTGGAGGATTTGAGGATGGGGCGCACGGTCGGGTTCCTGTTTCGGTGGGGGATATGCTGCAATGCGAGAAAACCCATTCTGCCTAAACAGTCCAGTTTAAGCAACAGCCAAGCGCCCCAAACCCGGACCGGGTCTCCGTGCCCGACAGTGCGGACTCGGCCCATTTGTGGCATCCTAACGGCCTTCACACTAAGGCAAACCCGAATGAAGCTGCACTCACAGGACAACCCGTCGCTCCAGACGGTGACCGGCTACGACCAGGCAGGCGTCGAGATCAACGCCAAACGCTACGAATACAGCGTGCTGGTGCTGCCGGAGACCGCGCCGCGCCCATGGCCGGTGGCGCGCTTCGAAGACCTGACGGAAGAACACTTTGCCGCCATCGAGCACGACCAGCCGGACGTCGTCATCCTCGGCACCGGCGAGCGCCAGCGCTTCGTGCACCCGAAACTGATCAAGGCCCTGTCCGCGCGCCGCGTCGGCGTCGAGAGCATGGACAGCCACGCCGCCTGCCGCACCTACAACATCCTGATGGGCGAAGGCCGCAAGGTTACGCTGGCCCTGATCATTGAAGGCGCGAAGGCCGCATGAACGACCTGCACCGGAATAAAAAACTCCTCTGGGCCCTGCTGGCCGCTTTCATTCTTGTCATGCTGTGGGCGCTCGACGCCCGCACCCTGGTCCCGCCCGACGAGGGCCGCTACGCCGAAATGGCGCGCGAGATGTTCGCCAGCGGCGACTGGATCACCACCCGCCTGAACGGCATCAAGTACTTCGAGAAGCCGCCGCTGCAAACCTGGATGAACGCCCTCACCTTCGCCGTATTCGGCCTGGGCGACTGGCAGGCGCGCCTGTGGACTGGCCTGAACGGCATCCTCGGCGTGGTGCTGGCCTGGTACACCGGCCGCAAGCTGTTCGGCGAGCGCGTCGGCTTCTACGCCGGCCTGGTGCTGGGTTCCTGCTTCTACTGGGCGGCCTGCTCGCAGATCGATTCGCTCGACATGGGCGTCTCGGGCATGATGACCATCGCGCTGTGCTCCCTGCTGCTGGCGCAGCGCAACGACGCCACGCCGCCGGAGCGCCGCAACTGGATGCTTGTCTGCTGGGCCGGGATGGCGCTGGCGATGCTGGCCAAGGGCCTGATCGGCATCATGCTGCCCGGCGCGGTGCTGGTGCTGTACACCTTCATCGCACGCGACTGGAAGATCTGGACCCGCCTGCACATCGGCAAAGGCCTGCTGCTGTTCTTCCTGATCGCCGCGCCCTGGCATGTGCTGGTCGGCCTGCGCAACCCGGAGCAGCCGCACTTCTACTTCATCCACGAGCACTTCGAGCGCTTCTTCCTGAAGGAGCACCACCGCGAAGCGGCCTGGTACACCTTCTTCGTGCTGCTGGCCGCCGGCTCGGTGCCCTGGCTGGGCGTGCTGGCGCAAAGCCTGGTGCTGGGCGCGAAGCGCGACAGCGGCACCGACCTGGCGCCGGGCCCGTTCCGCCCGCGCCTGATGCTGCTGATCTGGCTGGTCTTCATCGTCCTGTTCTTCACCAAGTCGAACTCCAAGCTGCCCGGCTACATCCTGCCGGTGTTCCCGGCGGCCGCGCTGCTGATCGCGAATTACCTCGACGTCGGCAGCCGCCGCGGGCGCATGGCCACCAGCGGCCTGACCGCGCTGCTGGGCGTGGCCCTGCTGGCCACGGTGCCCTTCATGACGCGCTTCGCCAAGCACGCCGGCGAGGACGTGCTGTTCGGCGCCTACCAGCCCTGGGTGCTGGCGGCCGGCTTCGTCGCCACCCTGGGCGGCGTGCTAGGCATGGTCTACGCGCGCCAGATGAAGCGCGACCTGATGGTGCTGGTGCTGGCCGTGGCCAGCTTCGCCTCGACCGAGCTGCTGATGGCCGGCTTCGAGCCGATCGCCAGGGCCAGGGCCGGCGTCAACCTGATGCCGCAGATCGCCGCGGAACTCAAGCACGACGCGACGATCTATTCGGTCGGGATCTACGAACAGTCGCTGACCTTCTACCTGCGCCGCCCGGTGGTGCTGGTCGACTACTGGGACGAATTCACCTTCGGCCTGCAGCAGGAGCCGCAGCTGTCGATTCCGACAATCCCGCAATGGGTGGCCACATGGCGCGCCGACGCCGCCGCCGGCAAGCATGACCTGGCCATTATCCGCGACGACATCGTGGCCGACCTGAAGAAGCAGGGCGTTCCGCTGCGCGTGGTCGCCGCCGACTCGCGCCGCATGGTGATCGCAAACTATTAATACGATATGAATCTTTCCACTTTCGCTTTCATCATCACCGGCGTGCTGCTCAACGCGATGGCGCAGCTGCTGCTCAAGGCCGGCACCAACGCCCTCGGCGGCGCGATCCACCTCACGGCCGAGAACTGGTTCCAGACCGGTATCAAGGTCGCGACCCAGCTGCCCATCCTGGGCGGCCTGGCTTGCTACGCGATCTCGCTGGTGGTGTGGATCATCGGGCTGTCGCGCACCGACGTGACCATCGCCTACCCGATGTTGTCGTTGGGCTACGTCGTCAGTGCCTTCGGCGCCTGGATGTTCCTCGGCGAGGCGGTCTCGCCCCAGCGCCTGCTGGCGATCGCCGTCATCATGCTGGGCGTCGCCCTGCTGGCGCGGACCTGAATGGCAAGCCTGATAAAATGCGCGGTTAGCGTTGTGAAATTACAAAATTCCGACCAGAAAGCTTAAACACCGCGACCGACCAAACGAAAGAGAACCAATGACTGCCGAGCTGCCTTTCCTGCCCTTCTCGCGTCCCACGATTGACGAAGAAACCATCGCCGCGGTCGGCGAAGTCCTGCGTTCCGGCTGGATCACCACCGGCCCGAAGAACCAGGCCTTCGAGGCGCAGCTGTCCGAATACTTTGGCGGCCGCCCGGTCCGCACTTTCAACTCCGGCACCTGCACCATGGAGATCGCGCTGCGCATCGCCGGCATCGGCCCGGGCGACGAAGTGATCACCACGCCGATCTCCTGGGTCGCCACCGCCAACGTGATCATCGAATGCGGCGCCACCCCGGTGTTCGCCGACATCGACGAGCGCACCCGCAACATCGACCTCGACAAGCTGGAAGCCGCGATCACCCCGCGCACGAAAGCCATCATTCCGGTCTACCTGTCCGGCCTGCCGGTCGACATGGACCGCCTGTACGCCATCGCCGCCAAGTACAAGCTGCGCGTGGTCGAGGACGCGGCCCAGGCCATCGGCTCGCAGTGGAAGGGCAAGCGCATCGGCTCCTTCGGCGACTTCGTCTCGTTCAGCTTCCAGGCCAACAAGAACATCACCACCGCGGAAGGCGGCTGCCTGGTGCTCAACAACCTGGAAGAAGCTCGCCTGGCCGAAAAATACCGCCTGCAGGGCGTAACCCGCAGCGGCATGGACGGCATCGACGTCGACGTCCTCGGCGGCAAATACAATATGAGCGACATGATGGCCGCGATCGGCCTCGGCCAGATGAAGCGCCTGGCCGAGTTCACCGCCCACCGCGCCAAGGTCGCCGAGCACTACTTCAAGTGCTTCGGTCCCGATTTCGAAGCGCGCACCGGCGCCCAGCTGCCGATCCAGGCCTTCGGCACTTCGAACTGGCACCTGTTCCAGATCATCCTGCCGGACCGCGGCCCGGGCACGCGCGCCGAGTTCATGACCCGCATGCAGAAGGAATTCAACATCGGCACCGGCTACCACTACGCGCCGATCCACCTGTTCACCATGTACCGCGAACGCGGCTTCAAGGACGGGCAATTCCCGGTCGCCGAAAAGATCGGCCGCCTGACCGTGACCCTGCCGATGTTTAACACCATGACCAGCGCCGACGTCGAGCGCGTGGTCGCCGCCGTCAACGGAATCCTGGCCAAATGAACGTGCTTGCGATGAAACCGGAGCTGTCCGTCGTCATCCCGGTCTACAACGAAGAGAAGGGACTGGAAAAGCTGTTCGAACGGCTCTACCCGGCGCTCGACAAGATGGGCATCGAGTACGAGGTCGTGTTCATCAACGACGGCAGCCGTGACAACTCGGTCTCGATCCTGGCCGAACAGTACCGCAAGCGTCCGGACGTGACGCGCGTGATCCTCTTCAACGGCAACTACGGCCAGCACATGGCGATCCTGGCCGGCTTCGAGCAGACCCGCGGCGACATCGTCGTCACGCTCGACGCCGACCTGCAGAACCCGCCGGAAGAGATCCACAAGCTGGTCGAGAAGATGCGCGAGGGGCACGACTACGTCGGCTCGATCCGCCGCAAGCGCCAGGACAGCGCCTGGCGCACCGTCGCCTCGAAGGCGATGAACCACCTGCGCGAGCGCATCACCAACATCCACATCACGGACCAGGGCAATATGCTGCGCGCCTACGGCCGCAACGTGATCGAGCTGGTCAACCAGTGCGGCGAGGTGAACACCTTCGTGCCGGCGCTGGCCTACAAGTTCGCGCGCAAGCCGACCGAGATCACCGTCGAGCACGAGGAGCGCGCGGCGGGCGAATCGAAGTATTCGCTGTACAGCCTGATCCGCCTGAACTTCGACCTCGTCACCGGCTTTTCGCTGGTGCCGCTGCAGGTGTTCTCGCTGCTCGGCATGGCGCTGTCGTTCTGCTCGGCGCTGCTGGTCATGATCCTGCTGGTGCGCCGGTTCATCCTCGGCGCGGAAGCGGAAGGCGTGTTCACGCTGTTCGCGATCGCCTTCTTCTTCATGGGCGTGATCCTGTTCGGGATTGGCCTGGTCGGCGAGTACGTGGGGCGGATCTTCCAGCAGGTGCGTGCACGGCCGCGCTACGTGGTGCAGACCATCCTGCAAGGCCAGCCAAGGCGCGACGGGCTCGATCTCGACGAAGGCGAGCACGTGACGCTCGAAAAGCGCCAGGTGGGCCGATAGCACCACTAGCTTTTGAACGTCGTCCCCGCGCAGGCGGGGACCCATGCTGAGCGTCCTGTCACGCGGTCTATGGGGTGAACAGGGCCGGGGGCCCTGTTCACCCTGCGCGGGGACGACGGTTTTAAGGGTAACTAATGAACGATAAAAAACGCGCAGTCGTCTTCGCCTACCACAACGTCGGCGTGCGCTGCCTGAAGGTGCTGCTGGCCGGCGGCGTGGACGTCGCGCTGGTGGTCACGCACCAGGACAGCGCCACCGAGAACATCTGGTTCGAATCGGTGATCTCGGTCTGCGAAGCCGAGGGCATCCCCTACATCACGCCGGACAGCGCAAAAGGCGAGGGCCTGCTCGCGCAAGTGAAAGCCGCCCAGCCCGACCTGATCTTCAGCTTCTACTACCGCCACATGCTGCCGGCCGAGCTGCTCGAGATCGCGCCCGCCTATAACATGCACGGCTCGCTGTTGCCCAAATTCCGCGGCCGCGCTCCGGTCAACTGGGCGGTCCTGCACGGCGCCACCGAAATCGGCGCCACCCTGCACGAGATGACGGTCAAGCCGGACGCCGGCGCCATCATCGCCCAGACCGCGGTGCCGATCCTGCCCGACGACACCGCCCACGACGTTTTCGGCAAGGTCGAAGTGGCCGCCGAAATCACCTTGTGGCGCGTGTTGCCGGACCTGCTGGCCGGCGCCGCCCCGCGCACCATCAACGACCTGGCCAGCGGCAGCTACTTCAGCGGCCGCAAGCCGGAAGACGGCCGCATCGACTGGAGCAAGCCTGCCAGCGAGGTCTACAACCTGCACCGCGCCGTCGCCCCGCCCTACCCCGGCGCCTTCACCGATATCGGCGGCCACCGCTACATTATCGAAAGAGCAAGATTGGCGCGCCGCCCGCTGCCAAGTTTGCCACCGGGCTTGGCGGTGGTGGATAATGCTGTCTTTGGCGTTTGCGGCGACGGCCGCGCGCTGGCCATCACCAGCCTGCTGGCAGATGGCGCCCCGATCACCCCGAGCGAGCTGTCATCCCGGCTGGCCAAGGCCACGAATTCGTAAAGAGATCACACATGAAAAAAGTCCTCATCCTCGGCGTCAACGGCTTCATCGGCCACCACCTGTCCAAGCGCATCCTCGAGACCACCGACTGGCACGTGTACGGCATGGACATGCAGGCCGACCGCATCGAAGACCTGCTGGCCAACCCGGCCTACCAGTCGCGCATGCACTACTTCGAGGGCGACATCACGATCAACAAGGAATGGGTCGAGTACCACGTCAAGAAGTGCGACGTGATCCTGCCGCTGGTGGCGATCGCCACGCCGTCGACCTACGTCAAGCAGCCGCTGCGCGTGTTCGAACTGGACTTCGAAGCCAACCTGCCGATCGTCCGCTCGGCCGCCAAGTACGGCAAGCACCTGGTGTTCCCGTCGACCTCGGAAGTGTATGGCATGTGCCACGACGAGGAATTCGACCCGGAGAACTCGGAACTGATCTGCGGCCCGATCAACAAGCCGCGCTGGATCTACTCCTGCGCCAAGCAGCTGATGGACCGCGTGATCTGGGGCTACGGCATGGAAGGCCTGAACTTCACCCTGTTCCGTCCGTTTAACTGGATCGGCGCCGGCCTCGACTCGATCCACACGCCGAAGGAAGGCTCCTCGCGCGTGGTCACCCAGTTCTTCGGCCACATCGTGCGCGGCGAGCAGATCTCGCTGGTCGACGGCGGCCACCAGAAGCGCGCCTTCACCTACATCGACGACGGCATCGACGCGCTGATGAAGATCATCGAGAACAAGAACGGCGCGGCCACCGGCAAGATCTACAACATCGGCAACCCGACCAACAACTACTCGATCCGCGACCTGGCCGGCATGATGATCGACCTGGCCAAGGAGTACCCGGAGTACGCCGAAGGCGCGAACAAGGTCACCATCACCGAGACCACCTCGGGCGCCTACTACGGCCAGGGCTACCAGGACGTGCAGAACCGCGTGCCGAAGATCACCAACACCTGCGAAGAGCTGGGCTGGGCGCCGAAGACCACCATGGCCGATGCCCTGCGCGGCATCTTCGATGCGTACCGTGGCCAGGTCGCCGAAGCCAAAGCCCTGATGGACTAAGTTGGCGCCGCTCCTCGTCCTCAAGATCGACGTCGACACCTATCGCGGAACGAAGGAAGGCGTCTCCAATCTCGTGCGCATGCTCACGGCGCACGGGGCCCAGGCCACCTTCCTGTTCTCGCTCGGGCCCGACCACACCGGCTGGGCCCTGCGCCGGGCGCTGCGTCCCGGCTTCTTCAAGAAAGTCTCGCGCACTTCGGTGGTCGAGCACTACGGCTTCAAGACCCTCATGTACGGCACGCTGCTGCCGGGACCGGACATCGGCGTGCAGGCGGCAAGCGAGATGCGCGCCGCGCGCGACGCCGGCTTCGAATGCGGCATCCACACCTGGGACCACGTGCTGTGGCAGGACAATGTGCGCGGCCGCGACGACGCCTGGACCGTGCGCATGATGAGGAAGGCTTCGGCGCGCTACGCCCAGGTCTTCGGCGAAAAGCCGCACACCCACGGCGCCGCCGGCTGGCAGATGAACCTGCACGCCTTCGCCGAACACGAGGCCATGGGCTACGCCTACGCCTCCGACGGCCGCGCGCTGCTGAACGAGGATGGCTCGCTGGCGCAGGCCGGCGCCGGCCCCTACCGCTTCCCGGGCAGCCGCTGCGTCCAGATGCCGACCACCCTGCCGACGCTGGACGAGCTGCTCGGCCGCGAGATCAATGGCACGACCATCAGCACCCAGAACATCGCCGCCCACCTGCTCCGATTGACCGAAGGTGCGAGCCGCGATCACGTGTACACTTTGCACGCAGAGCTTGAAGGCCAAAAACTCGCCCCCATATTCGAACAGCTGTTGACAGGATGGAAAGCCCAAGGCTACCAGCTGGCGTCGATGGCGCAGTACTACGACAAGATCAAGAACGCCTCGCTGCCGGAGCATCCGGTGCGCTGGGGCGAAGTACCGGGCCGCTCAGGCGAACTGATCGTCCTGGATACGTCCAACTAGGCGCGGCCCGCGAGGCGCGCCTCGACAAGCTAGAGGAGTGTTCCGTGGCCGCACAAAGCCCAACCGCAACTGCCACCGCCGACATCGCCAATTTCAGCGCGCCGATGACCGGCGGCCAGACTTTCGAATTGCTCGGCCGTCCGGCCAGGTACACCGTCCTCTATTTCTACCCGAAGGACAACACGCCCGGCTGCACGACCGAGGCGATGTCTTTCCGCGACAACTATGATGCCTTCCGCGCCCTCGGCGTCGAGATCTACGGCATCAGCCGCGATTCGCTGCGCTCGCACGAAGGTTTCAAGAGCAAGCTGGGCCTGCCCTTCGCGCTGATTTCCGACCCGGACGAAACCGTGTGCAATCTCTTCGGCGTCATGAAGATGAAGAATATGTATGGTAAGCAAGTCCGCGGCATCGAACGGAGCACGTTTGTATTTGACGCTAGTGGCCGATTGGTGAAAGAATGGCGTGGCGTGAAAGTCAATGATCACGTCAGCGAAGTGCTGGAATTTTTGCAGGGCCAGCCCTGACACGGACGGCCCGTTTGGTTGCTTAACCTGTTGGTGCGTATCCGTCATTTTGAGTCGACACCTGCGTTTCACTGCATCTTTCCAATCTGGCAGCTTGCCGGTCCGGACATCGTCCGGCGCCGGCGCCGCCCCAACTTTTTTCCCAAGTAGCATCAAAACCGGCCAGCGGCGCCGTCGCTTTGCGTCGCCTTCAAAGACATTTTTAGATTGAGAAACTGATGCCACTGCCCAAAATGCCCAGCAAGCCAGCGACCCTGCTGGCAGTCAAGGATTATCCCAAGGCCGAGCCCGGCAAACCGAGGCTGACGGTCGCGTCCGCCAAGGCCGACAATGATGTGGAGGACCTGATCAGCGGCGAAGCGGTGCCCGCGCCCAAGGCGGGCGCGCGCAAGAAGGCCGCCCTGCTAGCCAGCCCGCCGGCTCAAGCGCCCGTTGCGCCGCCACCGGCGCCAGTCGCCAAGTCCACCCGCCCGGGCAAGGACGGCGTCGTCGCCAAGCTCAAGGACAACGACAACGGCCAGCCGCATCCGGCCAAGCACAAGCCGGTCGAGATCAACATCAAGTCCAGCGCCAGCCAGAAGGCCGACAAGGCCGGCGCGACCAAGGTCTTCGTGCTCGACACCAATGTGCTGATGCACGACCCGACCAGCCTGTTCCGCTTCGAGGAGCACGACGTCTACCTGCCGATGATGACGCTGGAGGAACTGGACAACCACAAGAAGGGCATGTCCGAGGTCGCCCGCAATGCGCGCCAGGTGTCGCGCACGCTGGACGCGCTGATCGCCAACGTCGGCGACCATGAAATCGAGTCGGGTATCCCGCTGGCCAAGCTGGGCAACAAGGACGCCAAGGGTCGGCTCTACTTCCAGACCAAGCTGAACGCCGCGGCGCTGCCGGAGGGCCTGCCCTCGGGCAAGGCCGACAACCAGATCCTGGGGGTGGTGCGCGCGCTCGAAGCGGACCAGCCGGGCCGCGCCATCGTGCTGGTGTCCAAGGACATCAACATGCGCATCAAGGCCCGTGCGCTGGGCCTTCCGGCGGAAGACTACTTCAACGACCATGTGCTCGAAGACACCGACCTGCTGTACTCGGGCATCGTGCAGCTGCCGGACGACTTCTGGGACAAGCACGGCAAGAACATGCAGTCGTGGCAGGAGAACCGCAACGGCACCTCGGCCACCTACTACCGCGTGACCGGGCCGCTGATCCCCTCGCTGCTGGTGAACCAGTTCGTGTACTTCGAGCCGCGCAACGGCGAGGCCCCGTTCTATGGCCAGATCAAGGAAATCAACGGCAAGACCGCCGTGTTCCAGACCCTGCGCGACTACAGCCACGCCAAGAACAGCGTGTGGGGCATCACGGCGCGCAACCGCGAGCAGAACTTCGCGCTGAACCTGCTGATGAACCCCGAGGTCGACTTCGTCACCCTGCTCGGCCAGGCCGGCACCGGCAAGACCCTGCTGGCGCTGGCGGCGGGCCTGGCGCAGGTACTGGAGACCAAGCTGTACAACGAGATCATCGTCACCCGCGTCACCGTGCCGGTGGGCGAGGACATCGGCTTCCTGCCGGGCACCGAGGAAGAGAAGATGTCGCCGTGGATGGGCGCATTCGACGACAACCTCGAAGTGCTGATGAAGTCCGACAGCGAGGCCGGCGACTGGGGCCGCGCCGCGACCCAGGACCTGATCCGCTCGCGGATCAAGATCAAGTCGCTCAACTTCATGCGCGGCCGCACCTTCGTCAACAAGTTCCTGATCATCGACGAGGCGCAGAACCTGACGCCGAAGCAGATGAAGACCCTGGTCACGCGCGCCGGTCCGGGCACCAAGATCCTCTGCCTGGGCAATATCGCGCAGATCGACACGCCCTACCTGACCGAAGGTTCGAGCGGCCTGACCTACGTGGTCGACCGCTTCAAGGGCTGGGACCACAGCGGCCACGTGACCCTGGCGCGCGGCGAACGCAGCCGCCTGGCGGATCACGCGAGCGACGTGCTGTAAGCATCGGCCGTTCAAACAAAAAGACCTGTGCGCCGCAAGGCCACAGGTCTTTTTTTTGTTGTGCGAACCACCACCGTTCGCAACACAAGAGAACGTCGTTCCAGCGTGCGCGGGAACGACGTTCAGGTATGAATCGGCGCGCGCCGATCAACGCACAATGCAATCCGTCGCCTGTCCCTGCCCCGGCCCGTTGCTCGCGGTCGGCCCGCCACTGCCCGTGTTGAACGACGGCGGCGGCACGAACTGGATATTCGGATTGGACGGCACGATCACCGGCGGCTGGTTCACGCTCGGCACATAACCGAACTGTCCGGCCTGGAAGCCCAGCGAGCCCCCCGAGTTGGTGACGATGATCGCGCCATCGGTCACCTGCAGGTGCAAGCCCGGCGCCAGCGGCGGCGGCGAGGAGAGAGGCGGCGTCGGCAAGGCTGCGCCTACGCTGCCCGGCTTGGGCGTCGAAGCATCGGCGCCAGGATTGTTGAACAAGCCCGTGGACGCACTCGCCGGCGGCGGCGGCACATACTGCGCGATGAAGGTCGTGCCGCGGATACCGATCGTCGCGTTCGGCGTCTTGAGCGCGAACTTCTCCTTGTTGCGCTTGCCCAGCAGGCCGGTCACCGAGCGCACCCCGCCCGCGACCAGCTCCAGGTGCTCGGCGTCGTCATCCGGCTTGCCCTCGTCGTAGGCGTAGTGCTCGATCTTGAAGGTCGTCCCCGGCCGCAGCGTGATCTGGCCGTTGTCGACGAACTTGATCTGCGCGTAGGTGTTCTTCTCGGCCACCAGCGTGTCGCCGTTCTCGACTTCCGACTTCACGGCCAGCACCTTCACCGCGCCGTTGGCCTTCTTCGCCACCAGCGGACCTGACAGGTGCGTCACCGTGCCCACCGCCTGGGCCCAGGCCAGGCTCGCAAAGCCCAGCAGCGCGGCGAACAGGAGCGCCTTAATTGCAGTACATTTTGGTCGCTGGCTTCTCATTCTTCGCTCCGTTGTTCTCGCTGGTCGCCGGGCCGGTCTGCTTATCGGACTTCTTGTCGGCCGCCGCGTTGTCGCTGCTGCTGGTCCCGCCGCCACCGCCGCTGCTGCTCGATGACGTCACTTGCGAGACGCTGGAGTTCACCAGCGTCACCGTGGTCTGCGTCGCCTGCGTCACCGGGGTGGTCTTGCTGTCGGCGCCGCCGGACGGCGCCGGGTTGAAGACCTGGCAGGTCGGGTCGCTCGGGTGCGTGCTGCAGAAGTCGGGCTTGGGCAGCACCGCCGAGCAGCCTTCCAGGTTCGGGTTGGCCGCGCATTGCTCGAGCTTCGGCAGCACCACCGCGCAGCCCTGCAGGGTCGGGCTGGCCGTGCACTGCGCCAGCGTCGGCAGCACCACCTGGCAGCCGCTCACCGACTTGTCGGCGACGCACTGCGACAGGGTCGGCAGGATGCCCACGCAGCGCGCGTCGTTCGGGCTGCCCAGGCAGAAGTTGAAGGTCTTGCCGATCACGGCCGAGCAGCCCTCCAGCGACGGCGTGGCCTTGCACACGGCCAGCGCCGGCAGGATCGAATCGCAGCTCGGAGACGACGGATTCGCCACGCAGGCCAGGAACTGCTCGCGCGCCAGCACCGGCGCGCAGCCGAACACGCTGGCGTCGGCGTGGCACACCGCCAGCGCCGGCAGCACCGATCCGCAAGTTGCGCCGCTCGGGTTGGCGATGCAGGCGGCGATGGCGTCATGGCGCTGGGTCACCGGAGCGCAGCCGAAGGTCGACGGATTCGCCTGGCACACTTCGTACTTCGGCAGGATGGTGTCGAAGCAGGTCGCGCTCGGGTTGGCGACGCAGGCCGCCACCCGGTCGTGCTGGGCGATCGCCGGGCCGCAACCGTACACGCCGGACTGCGCCTGGCATTGATCGTAGGTCGGCAGGATCGTGCCGCAGCCGGCCGCCGACGGGTTGGCCAGGCAGGCGTCGACCTTGGCGCGCTGCGCCAGCACGGTGTCGCACCCAAGCTGGGTGCCGTTGGCCTTGCAGCTGTCGACGGTCGGCAGCACCGCGCCGCAATTCGGGCCCTGCGGGTTCGCCACGCAAGCCAGCAAGGCGTTGTGCGCGATCACGGCGGAGCAGCCGAGCGCGGTCGGCGTCGCCGTGCACACGGCCAGGGACGGCATCACCTGGTCGCAGTGGCCGGCGTTCCAGTCGGCCGAGCAGGCGGTCTTCGCCGCGTCCAGCACGCTGCCGCAGCCAGTCGTCGACGGCGATGCGATGCACTGGTCGAGCGTCGGCGCCGGCGGTGGCGGCGTCGGGGTGGTGTTCGGGAGGTGCACCTTGCCCGGCGCGCCGGTCACGGTGCCGTTCGCGATCGCGGTCGATCCGGCCGTGACGTTGATGTCGCCGGAACTTGAAGTCACGCTGGCGCCGCTCAGCACGGACAGCTTGCCGCCGCTGGACAGGGCCAGGTTGCCGCTGCCGCTGGTCACGCTGCCGGAGACGGTCATGTCGCCGGCCGCGGCCAGGCCGATATTGCCGCTGGTGCTGGATACGCTGCCGTTGACGGTCATGCGGCCGCCGGCGGCCAGGTCGATGGCGCCGGCGCCGGTGCGCACGCCGTTCAGCGCGTATGCCGAGACATTCGGCGCGCTGGTCGCCAGCACGGGCGCCGCCGCCACCGTCAGGTCGCCGGTGGTGTGCACGGTGAGCGCGCCGGTGTTCGCGCCAGAAGTGCCGTCGGTCTGCTGCGCGGCGTACAAGGTGGCGTCGCCGGTGTTGCTGACGTTGACCGGCTTGGCGCCGGACTGCTGGTTGAACAGCATCAGCGAGCTGGCCACGGTGTTCACCGGCGCGCTGGCCGACCCGATGCCGTCGGTCGACTGCAGCTGGACCATATTGGCGCTGACGGTGCCGCTGCCGCTGATGCCCTTGGCCACCAGGGTCACCTGGTCGCTGGCGGCGCCGACGTTGCCACCCAGCGCCAGCGGGCCGGTGGTGATCACGCGCAGGCCGCCTTGCGAGGCGCTCAGGCCGGACGAGCCGATCGCCAGCGGACCCGCCGCGTTGATGTCGATGTAGCCGGCGCTGCCCGTCACATTGCCGATGGTGTTGGCGCCGTTGAAGTGCAGCGCGCCGCCGGCGTTGAACGCCAGTTGGCCCACATTCAGGCCGCCCACGATGCTTTGCACGATGTCGCCGCCACTCTTCAGGTTCAGCACACCGCTCGGCATGGTGAACAGGCTGTCGATCGACACGCCGGGAGCGCCGGCGTCGATGACCAGTTTGCCGAACGGGTGGCTGGTGAGGTCGATCGGGCCCTCGATCTGGGTCCCGCCCACCTGACCCGGCTGGCCGCCGATGGTCAGTGTGCTTGCGTTCACGCGCTTGAGCATGGTCTCGTCCAACGCGAACGTGCCTTCGCCCAGCTTGCCCAGCACAATCGGCGTGGTCGCGCTGTGCGGCGCCAGCACCACGCTGGTCGCGGCCACCGGTGCGCTGATACGCAGGCCGTCGCCCTTGAGCTGCAGCAGCTGGCCCGCGTTGATCGCCGCGTTCACGTCGAGCAGGGTGCCGGGCGCGCCGTGCAGGGTGGCGACCACGCTGCCGGATGAAGAAGTGACCGGCGCGTTGAATGCGATCGAACCGGCGCTGTCAAGCACGACGCTGGCGGCCTGGCTCACGCCGCCGTTGACCGAAATGCCGCCGGTGTTGGCGCTGCTGCCAAGGTTGATCTCGAAGGCCGAGAAGCGCGACAGCGCGCCGCTGTCCAGCCACAGCACGCCGGTGTTGGGGTTGCCGCCGACCGCGATCGGGCGGCTGTCGCTGGCCGGATTGAAGGTGATGACCGGAAGCGCTCCCCCTGCCGAGCCGATATTCCCGTTGAGGCTCATGGAATCCGCGATCAGGTCGACGTAGCGGTTGCTCTTCAGGCTGGCGCCGCTGGCCAGGTTCAAGCTGTTGTTGGCTAACAGGGTCAGGCTGCCGCCGCTGCTGGACACGTCCGCGTTGACGTTGATGTCGTGGCCCGCGCTGGCGGTCACGTTGCCGCTCGCGTTGAGGGCATCGGTGACGGTGATGTCGTGCTGAGCCTGAAGCAGGATGTCGGCGCCGCCCGCGGTCAGCGTGGCCGGCGCGATCTTCGTCACGCCGGTGCCGAGGCCGGCGTTGGGCGAGGAGACGTCGCCCACCTTGGCCGTGCCGCTGGCGCTGACTTCGATGTCGTAGGGATCGAGCAGCCAGCTGCCGCCCTTGCCCGCGTCGACACGGATACCGTCGATGGCCAGGCTATGGCCGGAGGTCTCGACCTTGCCGCCCTTGCCGCCGCCGGCGCCGTGCGCCGAGATGCTGCCGTAGGCCGCGGTCGAGTCGTTCGACCACAGCACCACCTTGCCGCCTTCGCCGCTCACCAAAGCATCGGCCTTGATGCTGGCTGCGCCGGACATGGTGGTGGTGCGGGCATTGGCCAGCGCCGCATTCGCGCCCTGCCAGTCGCCGCCCACCAGCACGGCGCCGCCGCCCTGCGCACCGCTCGCGTCCACTGCGGCGTCGCCGTTCAGGGCCACGCTCTCGCCTAGCACGTGCACGGTGCCGCCCTTGCCGGCGCCAGTGGCGCTGGTGACGCTGCCCGCTTCCAGCTGCGCGGCGCGGCTGGCCTTGAACAAGATCTTGCCGTTCTCGCCCACGACCGCGCTGTCGGCGTTGATGATTCCCCGCTGGCTCACCAGCGCGCCGTAGATACCGATGCGGCCGCCCTGCGCCACCACCGAACCGAGGTTGATGGACTGGTCGGCGGGCGCGGACACCACCACGTTCAGGTCCGGGTCGCGCGCGTCGACCAGCTGCACGCTGTGGCCTGCGGCCAGCACCACCTCGCCCTGCGGCGACCTGATGATGCCGCTGTTGCCGACCTTCGGCGCAATCAGGTAGACCTGGCCGCCGTTCGGCGTCGTGATCGCGCCCTCGTTGCGGACCTCGCCCGCCACCGCGCCGGCCTGGAAGTTCTTTTTCCCGGCCAGGAAGTCGGCATTGGACAGGTTCAGGCTCGACGCCACCAGCCCGTTGACGTCGACCCGCGCGTCACGGCCGAACACGATGCCGTTCGGGTTGATCAGGAAGACCTTGCCGTTCGACTGCAGCGCGCCGAGGATGCGGCTCGGGTCCTGGCCGACGATGCGGTTCAGGACCGCGCTGTCCGCGCTTTGCTGGATGAAGCGCGTGACCTCGCCGGCGCCAATCGAGAAGCTCTGCCAGTTGATGATGGTGCCGGGCGTGTTCGTGATCGAGAACACATTGCCCTGCTGGTTGAAGGTGGCCTGTCCGGCCACCACTTGCTGGCCGGTCGGCGCCGCCACCGCCGCGCCGACACTGGCGGCGAGCAGCAGCGGGAGCAGCCTGCGCTTGAAGATTGTCGTCGTCATCTCTCGGTCCTTCAGTAGGCCAGGCCCAGGCGGAAGTGAAGCTTGTTCTTGCTGGTCGGCGTGATCGCGCCGGTGCGCACCGCGTGGCCGTAATCGAGCTGCATGCTGACCGCGCTGCCGAGGGCAAAGCGCAGGCCGACGCCCACGCTGGCAATCACGGTCTTGTCCAGTTCTCCCGGCAGGATGTGGTTGCGCTTGCCGAAAGCGGTGTCGTAGAAGCCGAGCAGGCGGCACGAAGTGTCCGCCCTCTGGCACAGGTCAGGCGTGTACAGCTCGTAGTTCAGGACCACGCCGGAATCGGTCGACAGGTCGCGCTCGCCGAAGCCGCGCACCGTGGTGCTGCCGCCGGCGCCGAACTGCTCGCCGGGGACCAGCGCATCGCCAGTCAGCTGGCCGTTCGCCACCAGGCGCGCCTGCCAGTCGCCGCTGAGCGCCGCGCCGATCGTGCCGCCGAAGCGCAGCGCGCGAAAGGACGCGGCCGCGCCCGCGCGCGCCGCCGCGAAATCGGCGCTGCCGCCGCGCGAGCCGCCCGGCACGTTCTGCACGAACGAGACCGAGAAGCCCGATTCGCCGCCCGGCTGCGGCAGCGTGCCGACGTAGGTCACGCTGAGCGGATGGGTGGTCACGTTGTTGCCGAAATCGAGGCCGTTGAACACCACGCTGTTGCGGAAGGCCTTGTAGTCAAGGCCCCAGCTCAGGCGCGATTCGTACTCGCCGCGGCGCGCCAGGATGTTGTTGTAGCGCGCGCCGTACATCGCGCCCTTGCCGCTCACCGCCACGCTGAACAGGCCGGCATTGACGGTGCCCGAATCGACGTTCGAATAGCTGGCGAACAGGTCGATCGAGTCGCCCGCGCCGTACAGGGGGATGTGGTAGCCCGCGCCCCACACCGCAACCTTGCTGGGATGTTCCGCGGTGGTGGTGTACTGCAGGCTGGCCACGTGGTCCAGCCCGAACAGGTTGGCGTTCTGGAGCACCGCGCCGACGTGGGTCTTGCCGGTGGCGTCGGTGCCGGTGTTGTCGACGTTGGCCATCACCTTCCACGGCGACTCGTCGGTGACTTCCACCTTGGCGTCGACCTCCTCGTCGGCGGCGCCTTCCGACAGCGACAGCTTGACCTTCTTGGCCGGGTTCTCGTTGGCCAGCTTCAGGTTGGCCGACACCTGCTTCAGGTTGGGCGTGCGGCCCGGCTGCAGCGTCGGCAGGCTGGCGCGGATATTCGCTTCCGAGAACGCCTGGTTGCCGCTGACGATCACCTTGCCGATCCGCGTCTGCACCACGCGCAGGCGCACCACGCCGCCATTGAGCTCCTGCTCCGGCAGCTGCACCGTCACCACGTTGTAGCCACGCTGGTGGTACAGCTCTTCCAGCGCCTCCAGCGCGCGCTGGACGTCGCCGAAGTCGCGGCCACGGCCCGCGAACGGGGCCACCGTGCGCTCGACGTCCGCGGACGGCAGCAGCGTGTTGCCGTCCACCTCGAAGCGGGTGATATCGAAGCGGATCGCCTCGCCGGCCTGCGGATCGTCCGCGGCCCACGCCATACTCACCGCCGCTGCCAGCATCGAACCCGCAAGCAGGCGTGCTAAACGTCGTTTCATAGTCTTGGCTCTACGTCTTTTTGTTGTTGATATCCTGGCCGCGCGCCACCGTCCGGCGCGGGATAGAAAAATGGAAACTTGAGTAAGTTTATCGGCATTTTTCTTGCCAGTGAGAAAATAATGACCAACATCAAGTAACTTCCCCCACTTGTGAGGGGGAAGCCGGCAATGTTGTTGTAAGCAGAAGACGCTACTTGGTCTCGAAACTGATCACGCCGTCCCAGCCGGCACCCGGCGGATGCTGGCGGTAGCGGTCGATCCGCGCCAGGTACAGGGCGTACAGGCCACGGTCGGGATGGGCGGCCCGCAGTGCGGCGATACGGCCTTGCGCCGCGTCCCAGTCCTGCGCGCGCACCAGCGCCAGCGCTTCGTCCCAGGCGGCGATTTCGGCGCGTTCGGCCGGCCCCACTTCGGCGGCCGGGCCGACCGGCTCGAAGATCGCGACCGGCTCGTTCTTGCCCTTCACGCGCACCAGGTCCAGTTCACGGTAGACGAAATCGGGCGCGGCCCGGCGGGTGGCCTCGCCCACGCAGATGCCCACGCCATAGACCTTGGTGATGCCCTCCAGCCTCGAGCCCAGGTTCACCGCATCGCCCATCACGGTGTAGGCGCGGCGGATGGCCGATCCCATGTCGCCGACGTGCATCGGGCCGGAATTGAGGCCGATGCCGATCTTCAGTTCCGGCCAGCCGCGCTTGACGAAGTCGCGGTTCAGGCGCGCCGCGCTTTGCTGCATCAGCAGCGAGGTCGCCACCGCGCGGCTGGCGTGGTCGGGGAAGGCGACCGGGGCGCCCCAGAATGCCATCACCGCGTCGCCGATGTACTTATCGAGGGTGCCCTGGTGGCTGGAGCGGATGTCCTCGGACATCGCCGTCAGGTAGAGGTTGATGTACTCGCGCAGCTCCTTCGGGCTCAGGCCCTCGGAGATCGTGGTGAAGCCGCGCACGTCGACGAACATCACGGTCAGCTCGCGGCTCTCGCCTTCCATATTGTAGGCCTCGGGATTCTCGGCCATCTGCGCGACCAGCTCCGGCGCCACGTATTCGCCGAAGCGCGACACCAGCGCCCGGCCCTTGCGGAACTCGGCGAAGTAGCCCCAGGCGAGGTTCATCAGGAACAGCACCGCCACCAGCAGCAGGCAGGGGAATACGTCGAGCACGAGGTCGCGCTGGCTGTACATGGCGTAGTTGAAGCCAAGGCTGCCCGCCAGCGCGGCGCCGGCCAGCAGCACCTGGTAGACCGGCGCCAGCACGGCCAGCGCCACGGCCAGCGCCACGCCGACGACGGCGATCTGCTCGGCCTCCGTAAGGAAGCCGTCGATGGGCCGCCGCTTGAAGTGCCCGTCGAGGATGGACTTGATCAGGTTGGCGTGCGCCTCCACGCCGGGATACTGGGGGTTCACCGGCGTGGCGCGCAGGTCCTGCAAGCCGGGCGCGGTGGTCCCGACCAGCACGATGGCGTTGCGCAGCACCGATGCCGGCGCCGCACCGGACAGCACGTCGCTGGCCGACACGTAGCGGAACGCCTCGCCGGCCGGGCCGCCGCTGCCGCGGTACTGGATGATGGTGGTGAGGGCGCTGCCCATCGGGACCTCCGAAGCGCCGCTTTCGCCGAACAGGACCACGGCTTCGACCTCATCGTCCTTGACGTTGGGGGTGATCGCTTCCGCCTTTTTGTAGGCGGCCACGGTGGCGAGCGACAGCGCGGGATAGTAGCCCTCGCCGATCCGGTACAGCAGCGGCGCCGAACGCACGACGCCATCGGAATCCGGTTCGACAGTGAAGAACCCGGCGCCGGCGGCGGCATCCTGCAGCCGGGCGACGTTCGCCTCGTAACCTTTGGACCGGTAGGAGGTGACGTCGGCGCCGTTCAGGTCGGCCAGCGTGAAGGCGGGCGCGGGCAGCTTGCCCTTCTGCTGGTCGGCGGCGACGTTATAGCCCAGCACCACGGGATGGCCGCGCATCGCCTGCGCGAACAGGCCGTCGTAATCGAGCGCGCCTTTGAGTTCGCCCAGCCTGGCGCGCAAGGCCGGGTCCTGCTCGCCCAGTTTTTCGAGCACCGCATAGCCCGAGCTGTTGTCCGGCTCAGGGAAGGAGATATCGAAGCCCACTGCGCCGGCGTGGTAGTGGTCGGTGAGCTGGCTGACCAGCCGGGCCAGGATGTTGCGGCTCCAAGGGAAGCGGCCGATCCTGGTCAGGCTCTTGCTGTCGATGTCGACGATGACGATGCGCGGATCGAGCACCGGCGGTTCGAGGCGCATGCGCAGGTCGGACAGCACGGTGTCCTGGCGTTCGATGAAGGAGCTGGACCAGAAGCCGAGTGGATAAAGCGCGGCGACGATGGTCAGCGCGAGGCCAAGCGCCCAGCGCAGCCCATATTTTTTCCCCCATTCCGAAAACCGTCGTCCCGGCGAAGGCCGGGACCCATGCCGAGTGTGCGGCAACGCGGCCTGTCTATGGGTCCCGGCCTCCGCCGGGACGACGGTTTTCAGGATGGTAGTCATGGCACGTAGCCGGGAATCCTGGACTCGTCGATCTCATCGATCTGGTTCTCATCCATATGCTCTCGCGCGTACTCCAGGTACACCTTGCGCCGGATGAAAACGTCGAACAGGTCCGGATCGATATGCCCGTTGACCGCGAAGTTGCCGAGTATGCGCAGCGACTCCGACAGCGGCTTGCCCTTCTTGTACGGCCGGTCGCGCGCGGTCAGCGCCTCGAAGATGTCGGCGATCGCCATCACCCGCGCCTGTACCGGCATCTGCTCGCGCGTCAGCCCGCGCGGGTAGCCCTTGCCATCCATGCGCTCGTGGTGGCCGCCCGCGTAGTCGGGCACGTTCTTCAGGTGCTTCGGCCACGGCAGCGACTCCAGCATGCGGATCGTCACCACGATGTGGTTGTTGATGATCGTGCGCTCTTCCTCGGTCAGGGTACCGAAGCGCACCGTCAGGTTGGCCACTTCGTCCGCTCCCAGCAGCTCGCGGTCCACACCGTCCGGCCCGGTCCAGCGGTAGCGCGCGATCGCGCGCACGCGCTCCTGGTCGGCCGCCGACATGCCCTCCCCGCCCACGTTGGCGCGGCGCAGGAAGTCGCGATCGTCGCGCAGCCGCGCCAGTTCCTCCGCCAGCCGCGCGTCGATGGCGGCGCCGCCTGCGTCCCCTTCACACTTCGCGCGCAGGGCCCGGATCTCGGCGTCGCGCATCAGCACCTCGAAGCGCGTGTCGACCAGCTCGATGCGGTCGAAGATGGTTTCCAGCTTGGTCGCCTTGTCCACCACGTGCACCGGCGTGACCAGCTTGCCGCAGTCGTGCAGCAGCCCGGACAGCCACAACTCCTTGCGGTCGGACTCGCTCATGCGGAATCCGGCCATCGGCCCGGCGTCCGTGTCGTGCACCGCCTCGGCCAGCATCATGGTCAGGCGCGGCACGGCCTGGCAGTGGCGCCCGGTGTAAGGGCTCTTTTCGTCGATGCAGATGTTGATCAGGCTGACCAACGACTCGAACAGCCGCTCAAGCTGGACGATCAGCTGCTGGTTGGTCAGCGCCACCGCGGCCTGCGCCGCCAGCGCCTCGATGAAGCGCTGGTCGGTGGCCGAGAACGGCCGGATCGCGCCGCTCGCGGGATCGAGCGCGTTGATCAGCTGGAGCACGCCGACCAGCTCGCCCTCGTGGTTCGTCATCGGCACCGTCAGGAAGGACTGCGAGTGGTAGCCGAACTGCGCATCGAAGCTGCGCATGCCCGAAAAGTTGAACAGGCTGGTCTCGTACACGTCCTCGATATTCACCGAGGTGCGCGTGTTGGCCGCGTACGCCGCTACCGAAGCCAGGTTCGGCTGGCCATCCGGATCGAACAGCGGCACCGGCCCGATGTCGATCGGGCGCCCACTGGCCCCACCCTGGTAGATGTCGAGCGATTCGTTGACCGTGATGTGGAAGCACAGGCTGCGGCCGTCGGCGCTCGGCCGGTACAGGGTGCCGCCGTCGGCGTCGGTCATGCTGCGCGCGGCCTGCAGGATGCGGTCGAGCAGCTCGCCGGTGTCGAGGCCATTCCCAAGCGCGACGCTGAGCTCGGTAAGCAGGTGCAGGCGCTGCGCCAGTTGCGCGGGAGTCGGCTCGAACATGGTCAGGGTTGAAAGAACATTGCTTTAATGTAATTTCTGCAGTGTAGCCGCCTTGATAAAAAAACGCACTATTTTTTGCCGCAGAGCCAAGCAAACCAGCTATCATCGCGCTGCTGTGACCGGCCGGAGCTGCCGGACGCCGCGATAAAAACGAACCATACTGTTTTCAGCCCAGGGGACGACTGAATGAGATTCCGTTTCTGGGGAGTGCGGGGCTCGATCCCCTCCCCCGGTCCGCGTACCGTGCGCTACGGCGGCAACACGACATGCATCGAGGTCAACACGGACGGCGGCGCGCTCATCATCCTCGATGGCGGCACCGGCCTGTTCGCGCTGGCCCAGCACCTGCTGCCACGCCTGCCGCTGAAGGCCAACATCTTCATCACCCACAGCCACTGGGACCACATCCACGGGCTGCCCTTCTTCACGCCGCTGTTCGTCAAGGGCTGCGAAGTACGCCTGCACGGCGCGCACGATCCGGTCACCGGCCACGGCATCGAACATGTGATGGGCGTGCAGCTGCAGAACAGCTACTTCCCGGTCAGCGAGACCCAGCTCTCGGCCACCCTCGACTACCGCACGCTGTCCCCGGGCGTGGCCATCAAGGTGGCCGATGCCGTGGTCGACAACGTCGTCATGAACCATCCCGTCATCAATCTGGGCTACCGCATCACCTGCGGCGGCAAGTCGCTGTTCTTCACCGGCGACCATGAGCCCTTCTTCCACAACCCGCACGCGGCGGGCAGCGAGGAGCATCGCCAGTTCGAGGCCGCGGCCGCCGAGCGCTCGCGCGACATCGATGCCGCCATGCAGGGCGTGGACGCGCTGGTGGTCGACTGTTCGTACACGGTCGACGAATACCCGGCCCATCAGGGCTGGGGCCACGGCACTTTCGACGCCGCGATCGCGATGGCGATGCGCACCGGCGCCCGGACCCTGTACTGCACCCACCACGAGCCGACCCGCGGCGACGACGAGCTGGAAGCCGTGTTCGCGGCCGCACTCGCGCGCAACCCGCTGCCGCCGGGCCTGCGCGTGGTCCTCGCTTACGAAGGATTGGAGGTGGAGCTATGAACGCGCCCGTCGCCACCATGCAGGAGGCCGATACCGACCAGCGCCTGGTCTTCCTGCGCAAGCTGCAGGAGGTCACCACCCGCATCCACGCCACCGGCAACCTCGACGAGATCATGCTCGACCTCGGGCGCGACTTCTGCGACCTGTTCAGCTGCGACCGCTTCACGCTGTACGCGGTGACGCCGGAGCGCGACCACATCGTCTCCAAGGTCAAGACCGGGCTGTCCTCGTTCCGCGACCTGCGCCTGCCGATTTCGTCGAGCTCGATCGCCGGTTACGTCGGCCAGTCGCTCAAGACCATCAACATCGCCGACGTCTACGACGACGCGGAGCTCAAGCGCATCTCGCCCGAGCTGCAGTTCCAGCGCGGCGTCGACCAGCGCACCGGCTACCGCACGCGCGAGATGCTGGTGGCACCGCTGGTCGGCCAGCCTTCCGGCGAGTTGCTGGGCGTGGTCCAGTTCATCAACCACCTGGGCAGCGGCCCGTTCCCGCCGCTGGCGACCGAAGGCCTGAAGCAGCTGTGCGAGACGCTGTCGGTCGCGCTCAACCAGCGCATGAAGCCGCAGAGGGTGCGCAGCAAATACGACGCGCTGGTGCTCGATTCCGTGCTGTCGGCCGCCGAGCTGGAACAGGCCACCCGCGTCGCGCGCGACCACGACCGCGACATCGAGGATGTGCTGGTGACGGACTACCACGTCAAGCAGGCCGCCATCGGCCACTCGCTGTCCAAGTTTTTCATGGTGCCGTACGAGCCCTTCCGCGCCGACCGCGTCAAGCCGGTCGACCTGCTGCGCAACCTGAAGGCGCAGTACGTCGAGGAGAACCAGTGGCTGCCGCTGGAAGACGGCAAGGACGGCCTGGTGGTGATGGCCCTCGATCCCGGCGCCAGCCGCATCGTCAGCCAGATCTTCCCGCGCTCCAAAGCCAGCATGCGCGTCACCACCCGCGCCGAGTTCGTCCAGACCATGGAGCAGTTCTTCGGCGCCGGCCTCGGTGACGGCAGCTCGGTCGGCGAACTGCTGTCGGGGCTTGAGGACGATGACGTCGAAGGCGAGGCCGCGGACGTGTCGGAGGCGGTCGAGAACGAGCTGGTCAAGCTGCTCAACAAGGTGATCATGGACGCCCACCGCCAGGGCGTGTCGGACATCCACATCGAGCCGCTGCCGGGCAAGGGCAAGACCGGCATCCGCTTCCGCAAGGACGGCTCGCTGGTGCCCTATATCGAGATCCCGGCCAGCTACCGCAGCGCGCTGGTGGCGCGCGTGAAGATCATGTGCGACCTCGACATCTCCGAGCGCCGCAAGCCGCAGGACGGCAAGATCAAGTTCAAGAAGTACGGCCCGCTCGACATCGAACTGCGCGTCGCGACCATCCCGTCGGCCGGCGGGGTCGAGGATGTGGTCATGCGCATCCTCGCGGCCGGCGAGCCGATCCCGCTCGACAAGCTGGGCGTCCTGCCCTACAACCTGGAGCGGCTGAAGGCGACGATCGAAAAACCGTATGGCCTGTTTTTCGTGTGCGGGCCGACCGGCTCGGGCAAGACCACCACGCTGCATTCGATCCTGAATTACCTGAACACGCCGGAGACCAAGATCTGGACCGCCGAGGACCCGGTCGAGATCACGCAGAAGGGCCTGCGCCAGGTGCAGGTGAACCGCAAGGCGGGCCTCGATTTCGCGACCGTGATGCGGGCCTTCCTGCGCGCGGACCCGGACATCATCATGGTCGGTGAGATGCGCGACAAGGAGACCGTCAGCACCGGCATCGAAGCCTCGCTGACCGGCCACCTGGTGTTCGCGACGCTGCACACCAACAGCGCGCCGGAATCGATCGTGCGCCTGCTGGACATGGGCATGGACCCGTTCAACTTCGCCGACGCCCTGCTCGGCATCTTGGCGCAGCGCCTGGCCAAGCGCCTGTGCGCGTCGTGCAAGCAGTCCTACCATCCGGACGACGAGGAAGTGAAGCTGCTGCTGGCGGAATTCTGCGAGGAGCTCAGGGCCACCGAGGCCTTCAAGGCCGACCCGCAGGCGGCGCGCGCGCGGGTATTGGCTGAATGGAAGGAGCGCTATGCGGACGGCGACGGCAAGTTCACGCTGTACCGCGCGGTCGGCTGCCCGGAGTGCAACAAGGGCTACCGCGGCCGCATCGGCCTGCACGAGCTGATGATCGGCACCGAGCGCGTGAAAAAGCTGCTGGTCGAGCACTCGCGCGTGGCCGCCCTGCTCGGCGCGGCGCTCGAAGACGGCATGCTGACCTTGAAGATGGACGGCATCGAGAAGGTGCTCGGCGGCTTCACCGACATCAAGATGGTGCGGCAGGTCTGCATCAAATAAGGAGGCTCCATGGGCTGGAATCTGGAAGGCGTCGTCGTCGACAACGCAGGACTGGTCTTGCTGCAGGGCTGGTATCCGATGCTGTTCGATCGCCTGGGCCTGGTTGAAAGCCACGGCTTCGCCAGCGACGCCGCGCGGTGGCGCGCAGTGCATGCC
The DNA here is from genome assembly GCF_024753145.1 of Massilia terrae. GTDB lineage: Bacteria > Pseudomonadota > Gammaproteobacteria > Burkholderiales > Burkholderiaceae_D > Telluria > Telluria terrae. The sequence goes on from NZ_JANUGU010000002.1 coordinate 102,454, forward strand.
CTCCAGTTCGTGGCCAGCGGCCGGGAGGACGCTCCGGAATTTGCGCTGCCCCTGAACAAAGTCCTGTGCGGCCTGGCACTGGACGCGGAGCCGGAAGATACCGGGCCGATGTCGGAGCACGACAGGACACTATGCAAGGACATGATCACCGCCGCCGCGGACCGTTGGCCGGCCATCAGGAACTCCTCTGTGGACGGCTTCCGCGGCAACTGGCTGGCGCGGCCCGGAGTTTTGGGTGAAATGGACGGCCGATGGAAATTGACGGTGGAGCGACGCGCCTACGACATCCTGATAGGCGTCTCGCCCTTCACTTTCTCGATCGTCCGGTATCCATGGATGGCCAGGCCCCTTGATGTGACGTGGCCATACTGACCCGACATGCGAGGGGTAGCGATAAAAAACCGGGCGCGCAGCCCGGTTTTTTTCATTCAAGCCAATCGGCTTACAGCACGTGCTTGCCGATCCACCACGCGATCGCCGCCATGAAGGCCGACGCCGGGATGGTGAAGATCCACGCCCACACGATATTGCCGGCCACGCCCCAGCGCACCGCCGACGCGCGCTGCGCCGAGCCGACGCCGACGATGGCGCCGGTGATGGTGTGGGTGGTCGACACCGGCGCGCCCATCGCGCTGGCGATGAACAGCGTGATCGCGCCGCCCGCCTCCGCGCAGAAGCCGCCCACCGGCTTGAGCTTGGTGATCTTCTGGCCCATGGTCTTGACGATGCGCCAGCCGCCGAACATGGTGCCGAAGCTCATCGCCAGGTAGCAGCAAATCGCGACCCAGGCCGGAGGCGCCGTCGCGGTGGCAGCGGTGGAACCGGCCGCGATCAGCAGCATCCAGATGATGCCGATGGTCTTCTGCGCGTCGTTGCCGCCGTGGCCAAGGCTGTAGGCCGCGGCCGAGAACAGCTGCAGGCGGCGGAACCAGTTGTCCACCTTGCGCGGCGGCGTTCGCACGAAAATCCAGGACACGATCAGCATCACGATCGACCCGAGCACGAAGCCGAGCAGCGGCGACAGCACGATGAACTCGACCGTCTTCTGCAGGCCGTCACCCTTGAGCGCGCCGGTGCCGCCCTTGGCGACCGCGGCGCCCACCAGGCCGCCGATCAGCGCATGCGAGGACGACGACGGAATGCCGTAGTACCAGGTGATGACGTTCCAGACGATCGCCCCGACCAGCGCTCCGAAGATCACGTAGTGGTCCACCAGCGCCGGATCGATCGTGTTCTTGCCGACCGTGGACGCGACGTGCAGGCCGACCGTGAAGTAGGCGACGAAGTTGAAGGCCGCCGACATCAGCACCGCGGTCTGCGGGCGCAGCACGCCGGTCGAGACCACCGTCGCGATCGCGTTGGCGGCATCGTGGAAGCCGTTCATGAAGTCGAAGATGAGCGCGAGGCCGATCAGCAGACCGAGCACCCACAGACTGATTTGGAGGGTGTGCATAGATCCTTCCGCTTACGCGTTTTCGACGATGATGCCTTCGATGATGTTGGCAACATCCTCGCAGCGGTCGGTCACGGTTTCCAGGATCTCGTAGATCGCCTTCATCTTGATCAGGTTGCGCACGTCCGGCTCGTCGCGGAACAACTTGGACATGGCGGCGCGCATCACGTGGTCGGCGTCCGACTCCAGGCGGTCGATCTCTTCGCAGATGGCGACGATCTTGGGCGCGTTGTCCATATTGTTCAGCATATTCACCGCCGCTTGCACCTTCTCGCAGCAGGCCAGGCACAGCTCGGCCAGGCGCTTGGCTTCCGGCGTCACAGCGTGCAGGTCGTACAGCGAGATGGTCTGGGCCGCGTCTTCCATCATGTCGAGGATGTCGTCCATGCGGGTGATCAGCTTGTGGATGTCGTCGCGGTCGATCGGGGTGATGAAGGTCTTGTGCAGCAGGTCCACGCAAGCGTAGGTGATCTTGTCCGCCTGCTTCTCGACGCTTTCGACCGCGTGGGTGCGGTTTTCGAGGTCGTCGAAGTTGGTCATCAGGCCAACCATCTCCTGCGCACCCTTCACGCACAAGGCGGCGTGCTGGTTGAACAGGTCAAAGAACTTGCCCTCACTGGGCATCAGGCGTCCAAACATCGTTTTTCTCCGTTGGTGAATCTCTTGGGACTTCGAACCCCCGGGACTGGCCGCGAAGGTCTGGTATCGGCTTAGTCGCCCTGGTAGATGGCGAGGTTGCCGCTGTAATTGCCGAACTTGGTGTACATGCCCATCCATGTCAGGCGCACCGCGCCGATCGGGCCGTTACGCTGCTTGCCGATGATGATCTCGGCCGTTCCCTTATCCGGCGAGTCCGGGTTGTAGACCTCGTCGCGATACAGGAAGATGATGACGTCCGCGTCCTGCTCGATAGCGCCGGATTCGCGCAGGTCGGACATGACGGGACGCTTGTTGGGACGCTGTTCCAGCGAGCGGTTCAGCTGCGACAGCGCGATCACCGGGCAGCCCAGCTCTTTGGCCAGGCCCTTCAGGCTACGCGAGATCTCCGAAATCTCGGAGGCGCGGTTGTCGCCCGGCTTACTGCCCTGCATCAGCTGCAGGTAGTCGACGATGATCAGGCCCAGCTTGCCGCATTGGCGGGCCAGGCGGCGCGAGCGGGCGCGCATTTCGATCGGGTTCAGTGCCGGCGTCTCGTCGATGAAGATCTGGCACTCGTTCATTTTCTGGATCGCGTGCGTCAGGCGCGGCCAGTCTTCGTCGTTCAGTTTGCCGGTACGCAGGCGGTGCTGGTCGAGCTGGCCGATCGAGCCGAGCATACGCATGGCCAGCTGGGCGCCGCCCATCTCCATCGAGAAGATCGCCACCGGCAGGCCGGCTTCGACCGCCACGCTCTCGCCGATGTTGACCGAGAACGCGGTCTTGCCCATCGACGGACGGCCGGCCACGATGACCAGGTCGCCCGGCTGCAGGCCGGAGGTCATGCGGTCGAGGTCGATGAAGCCGGTGGGCACGCCGGTGATCTCGCCCTGGTTCTCGCGCGAATACAGCTCGTCGATGCGCTCGACCACCTGGGTCAGCAGCGGCTGCACCGGGATCCAGCCCTGGGCGCCACGGGCGCCCTGTTCTGCGATCGCGAAGATGCGCGACTCGGCTTCGTCGAGGATCTGCTTGACCTCGGCGCCCTGCGGGTTGAAGGCTTTCGCCGAGACCTCGTCGGCCACGGTGATCAGCTGGCGCAGCACGCCGCGGTCGCGGATGATCTCGGCGTAGCGGCGGATGTTGGCGGCAGACGGCGTGTTCTGCGCCATCGCGTTCAGGTATTGGAGGCCGCCCACTTCCTCGGCCTTGCCGAGCTGGACCAGCGCTTCGTACACGGTGATCACGTCGGCCGGTTTGCCGGAGTTGATCAGGCGGACCATCTGTTCGAAGATGATCCGGTGGTCGTAGCGGTAGAAGTCTTCCGCATGCATGAAGTCGGCAATGCGGTCCCACGCAGCGTTATCGCGCAGCAAGCCGCCGATGACGGATTGTTCTGCTTCGATGGAGTGCGGCGGGACGCGGATCGCTTCGATTTGCGGGTCGGATGCGGGGGCGTTCATGGTGGCGGCATTATACCCGCTTCGGCTCGCCGCCTGAACGTGGGGTACATTTTTTTCAGCAATAAAATTGCTGAAAACAACAGGAACTTTGGAGAAGACACTCTAAGTTGCCGCGAACGTTTAGCGCATCGCTAAACTCCCCAGCACCAATATTGTCGTTCCCGGCACTGCCGGAAACGACTTCCCGCGCAAGCGGGAATCCCATTCTCCAGGCGCTGCCGTGCTGCACGCAAAATGCCCCCCCCTTTCGCGGGGATGACGTCCTCTCTTATTGACGCAAAATGGTAACGCGCCAAAAAACAAAAAGCCGGGCGAACCCGGCTTTTTGCTTGAAGCGTGAAGCTAAGACTTAGGCAGCTTCGCCCACCACCGAGATGGTGATCTCGGCGACGACGTCGGTGTGCAGGGCGACTGCAACCGGGTGCTCGCCGGTGGTCTTCAGCGGGCCGGTCGGCAGGCGCACGGCAGCTTTCTCGACCGGGAAACCTTGCTTGCTCAGGGCTTCGGCGATGTCGAAGTTGGTGACCGAACCGAACAGGCGGCCGTCCACGCCGGCTTTCTGGGCGATGGTGACGGTCATGCCGTTCAGCTTCTCGCCTTGTGCCTGGGCAGCTGCCAGCTTTTCAGCGGCGGCTTTTTCCAGTTCAGCGCGACGGGTTTCGAACTCGGCCACTGCGGACTCGGTCGCGCGGCGTGCCATCTTTTGCGGGATCAGGAAGTTACGTGCGTAACCGTCCTTGACCTTGACCACGTCGCCCAGGTTGCCGACGTTAACAACTTTTTCCAACAGAATGACTTGCATATTTTTCTCCAGGATTATCTAGTCGACGACCGATCAGGCGTGGTGCAGGTCGGTGTACGGCAGCAGGGCCAGGTAACGGGCGCGCTTGATCGCGGTGTCCACTTGGCGCTGGTAGTGCGCCTTGGTGCCGGTCAGGCGTGCCGGCATGATCTTGCCGTTTTCCTGGATGAAGTCCTTCAGGGTGTCGACATCCTTGTAATCCACTTGCTCAACGCCAGCGGCGGTGAAGCGGCAGAACTTCTTGCGCTTGAACAGCGGGTTCTGCTGTTTGCGCTTCATCTTTTCTTTAGCTTTGTTTTTGTCGAACTTTTTACCGAATGCCATTTTGAGGCTCCTGTATCTAAAATGTGCCGGCCTTAGGCCGCTGCACTGAAATCAATGATGTGAAACACCAAGGCTTTGCTGTTGCGGTTCTTCCGCGCCAGGAATCCAGTGAATTGCAGCGATGCGCCCAGTTCCGCCCTGCTGAACCGGCCCGAGATCTCGCCCGCGGCCAGCGCGGGGACTTCGAACTCGACCTTCCTCATTCCGCCCGCTTCGGCCTGCTCCGATGCGTGCGCCAGGATGGCTGACACGATCGGCACGCCGGCCGGGGTGTAGCGCAGTATGTCGCGCTCGAGGATGGTGCCGGTGAGCTGTAACTGGTTCACTGCCCTTCGTCGGTTTCCTTGACCGGATTACTGCGCTGCGGCGGCCGGCGCGGCGGCAGCTTGCTCGCGGTGGCTCTTGGCGGCGTCTTCGCGCTGGACCGATTTCATCATCGGCGACGGTGCGGTTTCGGCCTTCTTCATTTGAACGGTCAGGTGACGCAGCACGGCATCATTGAACTTGAATGCGGTTTCCAGCTCGACCAGGGTGTCATTGTCGCACTCGATGTTCAGGCAGATGTAGTGTGCCTTCGGCAGCTTCTGGATCGGGTAGGCCATCTGGCGGCGGCCCCAGTCCTCGACGCGATGGATGTTACCGCCGCGGCTGGTCACCGTGGCCTTGTAACGCTCGATCATCGCCGGAACTTGCTCGCTCTGGTCCGGGTGGACGATAAAAACGATTTCATAATGACGCATGAAACACTCCTTATGGACGTTTAAACAAAAGCCCACCTCGGCGTCAGGACGAGTGTGGGAAGGGGTAAGCCGGCGATTATAGCCTGAAAACGCCGCCGAGGTCTACATCCGGTTTTCTGGGGCAGCCGAGCAAGAATATTTGAGGAATATTCCATTTTCCCCTTGCGAAAGCATGAATACTGTATAAAAATCCAGTTTGTTTATACAACCCGGCCGCACACCCATGCTCAAGCTCACCGCAAGGCAAGAACAGATCCTGAACCTGATCCGCGAGGCGATCGAAAACACCGGCTTCCCGCCGACCCGCGCCGAGATCGCAGCCGAACTGGGCTTCAAGTCGGCCAACGCCGCCGAAGAGCACCTGCAGGCGCTGGCGCGCAAGGGCGCGATCGAGATTTCGCCCGGCACCTCGCGCGGCATCCGCCTGGTCGGCGTGCCGGAGTCAAGCCCGGTGCCGCCGGCGGTGATGATGATGTCGCTGCCGCTGGTCGGCCGCGTGGCTGCCGGTTCGCCGATCCTGGCGCAGGAGCACGTCGAAACCACCTACAGCGTCGACCCCGCCATGTTCTCGTCCAAGCCGGATTACCTGCTCAAGGTGCGCGGCTGGTCGATGCGCGATGCCGGCATCAACGACGGCGACCTGCTGGCGGTGAAGAAGGTGGATGCGGCCAAGAACGGCCAGATCGTGGTCGCGCGCCTGGGCGACGACGTCACCGTCAAGCGCTACCGCAAGAGCGGCGAGCTGATCGAGCTGCTGCCGGAGAACCCGGACTTCAAGATCATCCGTGTCACGCCGGAAGACGGGTTCGCGCTGGAAGGACTGGCCGTGGGGCTGATGCGGACGTTTAACTAAGAGATTTCGTCATTCCCGGCACTGCCGGAAATGACTTCCCGCGCACGCGGGAACCCCATTTTTGCAAGTACGCCACTTAGTTAAGCGAAGTGGTCTGCGGGGGAAATGGGATTCCCGCCTTCGCGGGAATGGCGATTCAAAGGGAAGCGGTCAAGCCGAAGGCGCGCGATCAGTTCTTGCTCACGCCACCGTAATTATTCTTGCGCGCGTCGATATCGCGCTGGCGCTCTTCCGACGGCGCCTGCTTCACCAGCTTGTTGTGTTCGGTGACCCAGGCTTCGGTCGCATCGCGCCACGCGCCGAAGTCGGCCAGCACCAGCCGCGACGACACTTTCAGGTCTTCGGAGACATTGTCCTGCACCTGCTTCAGATGCGCGGCCGCAGCCTCGGTCTCCTGCTTGTTCATCAGCTTGGCGATATCGGCCGGAATCAGCTTGGTCAGTGGCGACACCTGGTTCAGGTGCTCGACCGCATGGTTGTAGCAATCCTGCCACTCCTTCATCTTGGCGCCGATGCGGTCGATCTCCACGTTCTCCTTCGACATCGAGGGGAAGCGCGGCTCCTTGCAGCGGTATTCGCCCGAGCGCAGCTCGGAACCGTCGTATTTGCTGACCCAGTAATCGATGTCGGCGCGCCGCACGCCACGCTGCTTGATCATCTCCAGCGAAGCGATCGCCACCTTGTTGCCCTTGGCCGCCGCCTTCTGGAACCAGGCCTGGGCCTTGGCCTCGTCGACCTCGCCGGCCTCGCCATACCAGTACAGCTCACCCAGGTGCTGCTGCGCCTCGACATTGCCGGCATTGGCCAGCTTGCTGTACTTGGCCAGCGCTTCCGGATAGGCCTTCTTGGCGAACAGGGCGTTGGCGTCGGCCAGCTCGTCGGCCAGGGCCGAACCGCACAACAGCAGGGACAGGCAGATCAGGACAGTCTTCTTCACGATGCTTACGGAAATGGTCAACGATCTGGCGATGATAACCGGATTGCCGCGCCAAGCTCAACCGACAGCCCGCCGCGGGCATGCAAAAAAAAGAAAAGCCGCCCGGTAAAGGCGGCCTTCGTCAATACCCGGGGCCTCACTTGCCGCCGGGCGCCATCTTGATCGTCGGCGCCACCACCTGGCGGCTATAGTTCTGCTGCATGATCTCCTCGTCGCGCACAACGCGTTCCGCCTCGATGTTCTTCTGGCGCATGTACGTCATGGTCTCGTTATGCCAGCTGTCGTAGGCCGCCAGCGTCTTGTCGGCGCCAGCCTTGGAACTGGCGGCAACCCGGCTGTAGACCTGGTCCAGGTGCGTACGCGCCTGGTTCATCTCCTGGTCCGTCATCAGGTCCGCGATTTCGACAGGAATGCGCTTCCCGGCCGGCATGGCGTCGTCCAGGTTGCGGACGAAACCGTTGTAGCAGTTCCTCCACTCGCTCATCGCCTTGCTGTTGGCCAGCACCTCGCCACGCGTGATCGATTTCGCAGGGAACTCCGGCGCCTTGCAGGCATACTGGCCGGCGGTCAGGTCGCTGCCATCGTACTTCGTGGTCCAGTACTCGATGTCGGACAGGTGCTTGCCGCGCGCGGCGGTCATGCCCAGCGCGACCTTCGCGTCCGCGTTGCCGCTCGCCGCGGCCTTGGCGAACAGCGCGTCGCCGCGGGCGCGGTCGACCGGCACGCCTTCGCCGTACCAGTAGACCTGGCCCAGCCGCAGCTGGGCATTGGTGTTGCCACCATCAGACAATTTGGTGAGCAGCGCTATCCCTTGCGCGTACGATTTGGCGTCGATCAGTTTATTTGCATCTTCAAGCTCATCTGCGGCGGCCGCCGTGCACACGGCCAACAGCAGACAGCAAACGAAATGGCGCATGAGTCCCCCTCCGGTGTGTTCGTTTATTTGCGCATCGACGCCGGCAGGATCGAGTACAGGCCCTTCTGCTCGCCGTAGATCCGCTGTTCGGTTTCAATTTGCTGCTTGGACGCCTTCTGGCTCGCCGCGACCTTGTCGTTATGTTCCTTGGCGTAGGCGGCGGTCGCCTTTTCCCAGCTGTCGTAGCGGGCGATGACGGTCTTGGCGCTGGCGCCGGCCTTGCTGGCGGCGGCTCCGGTGGACTTGGCGATGTGGGCCATCGCATCGTCCTGCTCGGCCTCGCTCATCAGCGCGAACAGGTCGGCGGGAATGCGCTTGGCGGGAGCGAGCGGCCCTTGCAGGTCGGCCACGAAGCCGTTGTAGCAGGCCGACCAGGCCTTGTAGCCCTCGGTGGTGGCCTTGATCTCGGCATTGGTCTTGGACAGCTCGCCGATCGCAGGCTCGGCGCAGGCGTATTTCCCGGAGGTCAGGTCGGCGCCGTCGTAGGCGGCCCACTTGCCGATCTCGGCGGCGTGCGCCTCGCGCCGGCTGGACAGGCTCAGCGCATCCTTCGCTTCGGCGTTGCCGGCGGCGGCGGCCTCGGCGAACAGCTTGTCGGCCTTGGCGCGGTCCGCCGGCAGGCCTTTGCCATACCAATACATCTGGCCCAGGCGCAACTTGGCCTCCGGATTGCCGGTATTGGCCAGCATCTGGAACACAGGGAAGGCTTCGCCGTAGGAACCCTTGGCGAGCAGCTGGTTGGCTTCGGACAGCACGTCGGCGGCGGCGCTGCCGCTGACGGTCAAGAACAATACGAAGAGAAATCGTTTCATGATGCCCCCGGAAAGTTAAACCGGAGACATCATTACATGGAAACGAGTGTTACTCAATAGTCACTACAATTTGCTGACAAAATTTAGCGCATCCCCAAAGTCGGCCAGCAAATCTTCGGTATCCTCGATGCCCACCGAGACCCGGACCAGCGATTCGGCGATGCCCATGCTGGCGCGGCGCTCGGGGCCCATCTCGAAGAAGATGGTGTGCGCGACCGGAATCACCAGGGTGCGCGTGTCGCCCAGGTTGGAGGCCGGGATGGCCAGCTTGAGCTCATTGAGGTAGTCGAAGCAGTCGATGCCGTCCTTCAGTTCGAAACTGAACAGCGAGCCCGGCGCGCGGAACAGTTCTGTGGCCAAGGCGTGCTGCGGGTGCGACACCAGACCCGGGTAATGGACCTTGGCCACGCGCGGATCGGCCTCCAGCATGCTGGCCAGCGCCAGCGCGTTGGCGCAGGTACGCTCCATGCGCAGCGCCAGCGTCTCGGCGCCGACCGCGATGTGGTGCGCCGCTTCCGGGCCGAGCGTGGCGCCGAAATCGCGCAGCGCCTTGGCACGCACCTGGGCCATGCCCTGCGCGCTTGGTGCCAGCTTGCGGAAGTTCGGAGCGATGTTCGGATAGGCCGCCCAGTCGAACAGGCCGGTGTCGGTCAGCGCGCCGCCCAGCGCGATGCCGTGGCCGCCGATCGATTTGGTCAGCGCATTGACCACCAAGCCGGCGCCGACCTTCTTCGGACGGAACAGGTAAGGCGTGGTCATCGTGTTATCGACCACGTACAGGATCCCGTGCTTGCGGCACAAGTCGCCGATGCGCGCCAGGTCGGCGACCTGGGTACGCGGATTGGCGATGGTCTCGACGAACACCATGCGGGTGTTGGGCTTGAGCGCTTGCTCGACATTGGCGACGTCGGTGGCGTCCACAAAAGCCACGTCCACGCCCTGCCCCGCCGTCGTGTTCCACAGGCTGTTGGTGTTCCCGAACAGGAAGGACGAGGACACCACGTGGTCGCCGGCCTTGAGCAGCGCCTGGAACAGCGCGCCGATCGCGCCCATGCCGGTGGCGAAGCAGATCGTCGCCACGCCGTCTTCCATCTTGCTAACCTTGTCCTCGAGCGCGGACACGGTCGGATTGCCCTGGCGGCCGTAGCGGAAGCCGGGCTCCTTGCCCTGGAAGACCGAGGCCAGCTGGCGCGCATCCTCGTAGCCGAAGGTGACCGAGGTGTGCACCGGCTTGTGCAGCGAACCATGCTCGATCGGCTTGCGGCGGTCGTTGTGCAGGACCGTCGTGGTGAAACCGTAGTTCTTGTTATCGCTCATGATGCTTACTCGGCTGCCACCGGCGGGTTCAGGTTGAGCTGGGTGCGCACCGCGTCCTCGGCCGGGGCGGCCTTCGGGTTGTGGCGTGCGGTCTCGAGCTGGTCGAGGTAGGCCGGGGTGACGTCGCCGGTGATGTAGACGCCGTCGAAGCACGAGGCCTCGAAGCTTTGCAGCGCCGGGTTGACGTCCGAGATCGAGCGCTTGAGCGCGTCCAGGTCCTGGTACACCAGGTGGTCGGCGGTGATCTCCTTGCACACTTCATCCACCGTGCGGCCGTAGGCGATCAGCTCGTCGCGGGTCGGCATGTCGATGCCGTACACGTTGGGGAACACCACCGGCGGCGCGGCCGAGGCGAAGAACACCTTGCGCGCGCCGGCTTCGCGCGCCATCTGCACGATCTCGCGGCTGGTGGTGCCGCGCACGATCGAGTCGTCCACCAGCAGCACGTTCTTGTCCTTGAATTCGGACGGGATCGCGTTCAGCTTCTGGCGCACCGACTTCTTGCGCATGCCCTGGCCCGGCATGATGAAGGTGCGGCCGATGTAGCGGTTCTTGATGAACCCTTCGCGGTACTCGACGCCGAGCTTGAGCGCGAGCTGGATCGCGGCCGGGCGCGAGGAATCCGGGATCGGCATCACGACGTCGATCTGCTCGAGCGGGATCTCCTTGCGGATCTTGTCGGCCAGGTATTCGCCCATGCGCAGGCGGGTCGCGTAGACCGAGGCGCCGTCAATCACCGAGTCCGGGCGCGCCAGGTACACGTATTCGAACACGCAGGGATTCAGCGAGGGGTTGTCGGCGCACTGGCGCTCGTGCAGCTTGCCTTCGGTGTCGATGAAGATCGCTTCGCCCGGCGCGATGTCGCGCACGAAGCGGAATCCCAGGCCCTCCAGTGCCACGGATTCGCTGGCCACCAGGTATTCGGTGCCGCCTTCCGATTCCGAAATGCCCAGGCACAGCGGGCGGATGCCGTAAGGGTCGCGGAAGGCCAGCAGGCCGTGACCGGCGATCTGGGCCACCACCGCGTAGGCGCCGCGGGCGCGGCGGTGCACCATCGCGACCGCCTTGAACACGGCGTCCACGTCGAGCGTGTGGCCGAAGGCTGCTTCCTGCAGCTCGTGCGCCAGCACGTTGAGCAGCACTTCGGAGTCGGAATTGGTGTTGATGTGGCGGCGGTCCTTGCGGAACATCTCTTCCTTCAGTTCCGCCTGGTTGGTCAGGTTGCCGTTGTGCGCCAGCGTGATGCCGAACGGCGCGTTGACGTAGAACGGCTGGGCTTCTTCCTCGCTGGACGAACCGGCGGTCGGATAACGGCAGTGCCCGATGCCCGAATTGCCTTGCAGGGAACGCATATTACGGGTGCGGAACACGTCGCGCACCAGGCCGTTGGCCTTGTACATGGAGAAAGTATTGCTCTGGTCCGTTGCGATGCCGGCGGCATCCTGGCCGCGGTGCTGCAACAGCAGCAATGCGTCATATAACAACTGGTTGACGGGGGAATGCGAAACGACGCCGACAATGCCACACATGGTGCGCTCCTAAAAACGAAGGCTGATTTTCAAAACTGTACATGCTGCGCGAGGGCAGCAGGAAGGAAAGGCTTGACGGTGCGCGCCCCGGTTTCCGCCATCGGCGAAAGCAGCGCGTTCTTCCAGAAAGCCTGTTGCGGAATGGAAGTCATCCCACACAATATGACGCCGGCCAGCACGATTACAATACCGCGCGCCAGGCCGAACAGGCCGCCGAGGCCGCGGTCGGCCAGCGACAGGCCGCTCGCCGTGACCAGCGCGCCGATCGCCAGCGCCAGCAGGCCCATCAAGATTCGTACGCCGATGAACAGCGCGATGAAGGCCACGATCAGGCGCGCCACCGCGCCCGGTATCATGTCCGGCAACATCGGCGCCAGCTTGGCGCCATAGGCATTGGCGACCACGAAGGCGACGATCCAGCCCAGCAGGGACAATATCTCTTTCACAAGGCCGCGCAGGGTGCTGATGATCACGGACGACACCAGCACGAACAACACCACATAGTCGAAAATCGTCACGCCGTGCCAATCAGTACATCACGCCGGCTGCAGCTTGCCGGACAGGCCGAGCTTGGACAGCTGTGCGCGCACCTTCTCCGCTTCGTCGCGGCTGTAAGGGCCGACCTTCACGCGGATCAGGTTCTGGTATTTTTCGGTGAACGAGCGGATTCCTGCCTCGCGCAGCTTGGCCTGCAGCTCGGCCACTTTTTCGGGCGTGCCCAGCGCGGCGACCTGCAGCACCACCTTGTCGCCGGCGGCCTCGTGCGGCTTGGCGGCTTCCTTGCCTTCCAGGATGGCCATGGCGCGCGCCGCATCCTCGACGTGGGGCTTTTCTTCCTTCTTCGGCGCCGCTTTCGGCTCGGGCTTCGGCTTGTCCTTGTGCTCGGGCTTGGGCGCTTCGACGCGGGCCAGCTCGGCCTTGTGTTCGACCGGCTTGGGCGGCTCGATCTTCTCGGGCGCGGCCTGCACCGCGACCACCTTGCGCGCGCTGTCGGCGGGGCTCGGTGCGGCCGGTCTGGCGGGCGGCGGCGCGATGATTTCCTCGCCCTTGTCGACGCTCTGGCTGGCGGCGACGCTGGCGGGCGCGGCGGCGGGGGCCGCGGCCGGCACGGATTCAGGGGCGGATCCCGGCGCCGCCGGCATCGGCAGCGGGCCGGCCTTGTCCTTGGCGGGAATCTGGATGTCGACGTCGCCGGCCAGCGGCTTGGGCTCGGAATCGAGCAGCATCGGCAGGCCGATCGCGGCGGCCAGCGCCAGCGCGACCGCGCCTACCAGGCGGCGCCGGGCGCGCTTCTTCTCGGGAAGCATGGGATCGTCGGGACGGCGCGCACCGCCACCGCCCGCATGTGAGGCACGCTTGGCGCGCGCGCGTTCGGCGAACTCGTCGTCCGGGCGGGAAAAACGGCCACTAACGTTGGCGCTGCTGTCTTGCTTGTTTTTACTGAGGAACGAGAACAAGCCCATGCGAGTGTTGTGTCAGTGTAGAGAGTTTTTTCGGGCCGCCATCACGCCGGCGACGGTGTAGAACGATCCAAAGACCACAATTCTATCACTCTCTCCAGCCCGGCTGATGGCTGAGGCAAAAGCTTCGCCCGGATTGGCGAAGGCGGTCGCCGAAAACTCCTCCGACTGGGCGCCGGCCGGGCGCAGCGTTGCCAGTTTCGCCACCAGGTCGGTGGCCTTGGCCGAACGCGGCGACGGCAGGTCGGCCACGCACCAGTGGTCGATCAGCTCGGCCAGCGGCGCGATCACGGCGTCGATGTCCTTGTCTTCCATGATGCCGAACACCGCGTAGGTGAACGGGTGGTAGCCCATATTCCCCAGGTTCTGCGCCAGCGTGGCCGCGGCGTGCGGGTTGTGGGCGACGTCGTAGATGACGGTGGGACGGCCCGCCAGCACCTGGAAGCGGCCCGGCAGCTCGACCAGCGCCAGCCCCGCCCTCACCTCTTGCGCGCCGCACGGCAGCACCATGCGCAGCGCTTCCAGCGCGGCCAGCGCGGCCGAGGCGTTGAGCAGCTGGTTGGCGCCGCGCAGGGCCGGATACGCCAGCGAATTGCGGCGCACCTCGCGGCCGCCGTAGCTCCACTGCTGCTTGTCGCCCTGGTAGTTGAAGTCGCGCCCCAACAGCCACAGGTCGGCGCCGATGTCCTCGGCATGCTTGATCAGCGACTGCGGCGGCATCGGGTCGCTGCAGATCGCGGCCTTGCCGGGCCTGAAGATGCCGGCCTTTTCGAAGCCGATCTCCTCGCGCGTGTCGCCGAGGTATTCCTTGTGGTCGATGTCGATGCTGGTCACGATCGACACATCGGCGTCGACCACGTTGACCGCATCCAGCCTGCCGCCCAGGCCCACCTCGAGGATCGCGACATCGATGCGGCTCTTCGACAGCAGGTGCATGATGGCCAGCGTGGTGAATTCGAAGTAGGTCAGCGAGATCTCGCCGCGCACGCTTTCGACGGCATTGAAGGCCTCGACCAGCGCTTCATCGCTGGCGTTCTCGCCGTTCAGGCGGGCGCGCTCGTTAAACGCCAGGAAGTGCGGCTTGATGTACAGGCCGACGCGGTAGCCGGATTGCAGCAGCATCGCTTCCAGCATCGAGCAGGTCGAGCCCTTGCCGTTGGTGCCCGCCACCATGATCACCGGGCACTTGAACTGCAAGGCCATGCGCTCCTTCACGGCGCGCACGCGGTCCAGGCCCATGTCGATGTGGGTTTCAGCATGGCGCGACTCGAGCAGCGCCAGCCAGTCGGGCAAGGTGGTCGGAAGGTTTGGCATGGGATGTCTGGTGGATGCAAATGCCCGGACGAAGGGCATCGCGTACTGAAGAGAGAACGTCATCCCCGCGCAGGCGGGGATCCCATTTTGCGTGCACGGCTATGGTGCGGAATGGGATTCCCGCGTGCGCGGGAATGACGGTTTTTAAGCTGACTTATAAACGAATTAAGCGACCACTTCAGCCGACTGGTTCTGCAGCAGCGCCAGCAGGCGAGCGATTTCCTCGCGCATCTTGCGGCGGTCGACGATCATGTCGATCGCGCCCTTCTGCAGCAGGAACTCGGCGCGCTGGAAGCCTTCCGGCAGTTTCTCGCGCACGGTGTTTTCGATCACGCGCTGGCCGGCGAAGCCGATCAGTGCCTTCGGCTCGGCGATCACGACGTCGCCCAGGAACACGAAGGAAGCGGACACGCCGCCCATGGTCGGGTCGGTCGCGACGCTGATGAAGGGCAGCTTTTTCTCGGCCAGCTTGGTCAGCATCGAGGTGGTCTTCGCCATCTGCATCAGCGACAGCAGGCCTTCCTGCATGCGCGCGCCGCCGGTGGCGGAGAAGCAGATGAACGGCACCTTCTGCTCGATCGCGGTCTGCACGCCGCGCACGAAGCGCTCGCCGACCACGGAGCCCATCGAGCCGCCCATGAATTCGAATTCGAAACAGGCCGTCACCACCGGCAGGCTCATGATCGAGCCGCCCATGACGATCAGCGCATCGGTTTCGCCGGTGGCGTCCATCGCCTGCTTGAGGCGGTCCGGGTATTTCTTGCTGTCCTTGAACTTGAGCGTATCGACCGGCAGGATCTCCTGGCCGATATCGTAGCGGCCCCCTTCGTCCAGCAGTGCGTCGAGGCGGTCACGCGCGCGGATGCGCATGTGATGGCTGCATTTCGGGCACACGTGCAGGTTGGACTCGAGGTCGGCGCGGTACAGCACCGCTTCGCACGATGGGCACTTGACCCACAGGCCCTCGGGCATGGACTTGCGGTGAGCAGCATCGGAGCGCTGGATCCGGGGTGGTAGCAGCTTTTCCAACCAACTCATCTTTTCTCCTTTGCGGCATTCTGAAGTTGGCGGTAGTTTAGCCGCTCGGGCCTTGCTTGTCGAATTCTTGCGAACTTCCAATTAGCAATTTGACACTAGCGAGAGGGCGGTCCGCCTTTAATCGCGATTGACTTCGACGGTCGAAAACTCGATCCCGCCGACGAAGCGCGCGATGAAGTTATAGAGCCAGGCGCCGATCACCGTGAAGACGAACCCGGTCAGTGCATAGAGCACGGGAGTGAGCACGAAGAAGATCAGCGCGCCACCTGCGGGCATTTGTCCGGTCATCAGCATCGGAACCATGGTAATCGCCATCACAAGCAGGGACATCACCACATACAGCACGGCCATGACCTTGGCGTTTTGCAGTACCGAAAAACGAATAATTTGCTTTTTCATTGTTATATCTCGCTCAGTTCTGACCGATTTCCGCAATGGTGAATTCGAAACCGCCAATGCGCGCGGCGATGATGTTGTAGACCCACGCACCGATCAGGCAGAACAAGGATCCGACTACGATGAAGGCCACCGCTACTGCCAGGATAAAGAGCCAGAGATGCTCCTTCACCCACGGCTCTGGCATGGAATACTGCAAAAGAAAAGCGTAAGGCACGGCGATGATGACATTCACCGCCGCCGCAACCTTTGCATACTGCAGCGCCGAAATATTAACCACTTGTTTAGTTATCATAATGAGGTGGCTTTCGCAAAAAAATAAAGAGCAGGGCCCAGTGCCGCGGCAATTGCCGTAAACACTGTAGCCCTGCTCATTCTTTTGTGCAACTATATTTGTGCGACTGTTATTGCTGGTCCAGCGCCGCGCGGATGCCGGCGCAGAAGGCCTGCACCGCCGCCGGCGCCTGCTCCTTCGGCGTGTTCTCCAGCTCCTGGATGATGCGGCTACCGATCACCACGGCGTCGGCCACGCTGGCCACTGTCTTGGCGGTCTGGGCGTCGCGGATGCCGAAGCCAACGCCGATCGGCAGCTTGACGTGCGCGCGGATCGCGGCCACGCGGCGCGCCACGTCCTCGGTATCGATGCCGCCGGCGCCGGTCACGCCTTTCAGCGAAACGTAGTACGAGAAGCCGCCGCCGTGGCGCGCCACCTGCTTCACGCGCTCGGTGGTCGAAGTGGGCGCGAGCAGGAAGATCATGTCGAGTCCATTCGCCTTCATCTCGGCCGCGAAGGCTTCGCACTCCTCCGGCGGATAGTCGACCACGATGGCGCCATCGGCGCCCGCCTCTTTCGCGGCCTTGATGAATGCGGATTGCCCCATCCGTTCGATCGGATTGGCGTAGCCCATCAGGACCACCGGCGTGGTCTCGTCCGTCTTGCGGAATTCGCGCACGTAGCCGAGGACGTCCTTCATCCCGACGTTGAACTTGAGCGCCCGCTCGCAGGCGCGCTGGATCACCGGGCCCTCGGCCATCGGGTCCGAAAACGGGACGCCGAGTTCGAGGACGTCGGCGCCGCCCGCGACCAGCGCGTGCATCAGCGGCACCGTCATTTCGGGTCCCGGGTCGCCGGCGGTGATGAAGGTGACGAGGCCGGTCTTGTGCTGCGACTTGAGCGCAGCGAAGGTTTGTTCGATTCTGGACATGCTGTTCTCTCTGGTTGGTGGTTGGCTGCGCGGGCTCAGTTGAAGTTCAGGCCCATTCGCTGCACCACCGTGTGCATATCCTTGTCGCCGCGGCCGGACAGGTTGACCAGCACCACTTTGTCCTTGGCCAGCGTGCCCGCCAGCTTGGCCGCGTACGCGAGCGCGTGCGACGACTCCAGCGCCGGGATGATCCCCTCGATGCGGCAGCAGTCGTGGAACGCGGCCAGCGCCTCGTCATCGGTGATTGACACGTACTGCGCACGGCCGCTGTCCTTCAGCCACGCGTGCTCCGGGCCGACGCCCGGATAATCCAGGCCCGCCGACACCGAATGCGTCTCGATGATCTGGCCGTTCTCGTCCTGCAGCAGGTAGGTGCGGTTGCCATGCAGGACGCCCGGGAAGCCGGCGGTCAGCGAGGCCGCATGCTTGCCGCTGTCGATGCCCTCGCCCGCCGCCTCGACGCCGACCAGCTTCACGCCCTTCTCGTCGATGTAGGGATAGAAAATGCCCATCGCATTGGAGCCGCCGCCGATACAGGCGACCACGTAGTCGGGCTGGCGCCCGGCCATCTCCGGCATCTGCACGCGGCACTCCTCGCCGATCACGGACTGGAAGTCGCGCACCATCATCGGGTAGGGATGCGGGCCGGCCACGGTGCCGATGATGTAGAAGGTGTTTTCGATGTTGGTGACCCAGTCGCGCATCGCTTCGTTGAGCGCGTCCTTGAGGGTCTTGGAGCCCGATTCCACCGGCACCACGGTCGCGCCGAGGAGCTTCATGCGGTACACGTTCTGGGCCTGGCGCTTGACGTCCTCGCTGCCCATGTAGACCACGCACTCCAGCCCGAAACGGGCGCAGATGGTGGCAGTGGCCACGCCGTGCTGGCCGGCGCCGGTTTCGGCGATGATGCGCTTCTTGCCCATGCGGCGCGCCAGCAGGGCCTGCCCGATCACGTTGTTGATCTTGTGCGCGCCGGTGTGGTTCAGGTCTTCGCGCTTCAGGTAGATCTGCGCGCCGCCGGCCAGCCCGGACCAGCGCTTGGCGTGGTAGATCGGCGAGGGGCGGCCGACGAAGTGCTTGAGCTCATAGCGGAACTCTTCGAGGAACGCTGTATCCTGCGAAAAGCGCGCATAGGCTTCGTTCAGTTCGGCGAGGGCGTGGCTGAGGGTCTCGGCCACGAAGCTGCCGCCGTACTGGCCAAAGTGGCCGCTGGCGTCGGGCAGTGCGTAATCAGGCGTGTGGAACAGCGCGGCGGCGCTGCGGTCAGGGGCTTCTTTCATGTTGGGCTTCGCTTTCAATGATGGCATCGGCGGCCCGCACACCGGCGATAAACGCGGCGATCTTGCGGGCGTCCTTGATGCCCTTATGCTGTTCGACACCGCTGCTGATGTCGACCGCATAGGGGCGTACGCGTACCACCGCGTCAGTCGCGTTTTGTACGCTCAAGCCACCACTCAAAACGACCCGAGGCGCGAGCTCTTTTGGAATGAGAGACCAATCGAAGACCTTTCCTGCGCCGCCGTAGGCATCGACGTAAGCGTCGAGCAGCAGGCCCGAGAACCACGGGCTGGCGGCGCGGTATGCAAGCTCACATGATAGCAAATCGGACGCCGAAGTGTCCGGTTTGACGCGGTAGGCGCGCACGAAGGGCCGCTGCACGCGGGCCGCGATCGCGGCGCACTGCCCGGCCGTTTCGTCGCCGTGGAACTGCAGCAGCGCGACCTGGCCGGCGGCCAGCACCGCCTCGACCTCGTCCAGCGTCGGGTTGACGAACAGCGCGACCGTGCTGACGAAGGGGGGCGCCGCGCGTGCCAGCGGCCCAAACTGTTCGGGCGCGACGTAGCGCGGGCTCTTCGGGTAGAACACGAAGCCGAGGGCGTCCGCGCCGGCGCCGACTGCGGCGTGCAGGTCTTCAAGGCGGGTGATGCCGCAGATTTTGATACGGGTACGGTGCATGGAAAGCTCCTACAGCCAGGGCAGCGGCAGCGCGTCTTCCTGCGGCAGGCCCCATTTGGGATCGTACCCGATCTTGGCCAGGTACAGGCCGTCCGGCATGAAGGTCGGCGCGGCGGCGTCGCGGTCGCGGCTGTTGAGCACATGCTCGATCCAGTCCGGCTCATTGCGGCCGGTGCCCACGTAGACCAGCGCCCCGACGATGTTGCGCACCATGTGGTGCAGGAAGGCGCTGGCGCGCAGCGTGAACACGATGATGTCGCCGTGGCGCTCGATCGAGACTTCCTGCATGTCCTTGACCGGGGTCTTGGCCTGGCAGCCGGAGGCGCGGAAGGAACTGAAGTCGTGGGTGCCGATCAGGTGCCGCGCGCCCTGGCGCATGCGCTCGACGTCCAGCGGGCGGAACACCCAGCCGGCGCGGCCGGCCAGCAGCGCGGACGGGTTCGGGTGGTTGTACAGCACGTAGTGGTAGGTGCGCGAACGGGCCGAGAAACGCGCATGGAACTCGTTGCCCTCCGCATCAGGCGCCACTTCGGCGGCCCAGCGCACCACGATCGATTCGGGCAGGAAGGCGTTCACGCCGCGGATCCACGAGGTGGTGGCGCGCGACAGGCCGGTATCGAAATGGACCACCTGCTCGATCGCGTGCACGCCGGCGTCGGTGCGGCCGGCGCAGGTCGTCGCGATCGGCGCGCAGGCGAATTTTTCGAGGGCGATTTCGAGCTGGTCCTGCACGGTATCGCGCGAGGGCTGCTTCTGGTACCCGTTCCAGGCGGTGCCCACATACTGGACACCAAGTGCTATCCGTTTCACACCAACTTTTCTCGCAGCGCTTGTGCCTTGCTCACCTGTTCGCCGTCGCCGCCCCTGATCACCTCGTCCAGCAGCTCGCGCGCGCCGTCCTTGTCGCCGATCTCATGGTAGGCGATCGCCAGGTCAAGCTTGGTTTCCATTTCCATGTGGTCGGCCGACATTTCGCCGGCGTCGGCCAGCGCGACTTCCGCCATCGGCGCTTCGCCGGCCGGCAGGTCGAGGTCGATGTCGGACAGGTCGAACTCCGGCGCGGCGGCCGGCGTCGCGGCGGTCATCTCGGGCAGTGCGAACGGGTCGTCCTCGGCGGCCGGCTTGGCGGCAGGCGCAGGCTCGATGCCGAAGTCCATGTTGTCGAGGTCGAACAGCGGTTCTTTCTGCTCGTGCGCCGCCGCTTCGGTAGCTTGCGGCAGTTCCGGCAGGTCGAATTCCTTGGCCAGGTCGGCGATGTCGAGCGCCGGCGCGGCCGCCGCGGCGCGGTCGAAGGCCAGCGGGTCTTCTTCGGCCTGGGCTGCGGCAGCTTCGCCGGCCGGGGTGTCGAAGTCCATGTCGAAGGCCAGGTCGAAAGCCTTGTCCTCTGCCGCTTCGGCCGGTTGCACATCTTCGACCGCGGTGCTCGGTTCTGTGGCGGCCAGCGGCTCGATATTGAATTCGAGGTCGTGGATCGCGAGCGCTTCGGCGGCCGGCTTTTCGGCTTCATCCAGCGTCAGTTCTGGCAGTTCCGGCGCGGCGGTGGCGTCCGGTCCCGGCATCGCGATCGGCTCGCCGCTGGAGACCGGCTCGAACGACAGCCCGCCAAGGTCGAAGTCGAGCACGTGCTCTTCCTCTTCCCTGGCCGCTTCCTTCGCGCTTTCCTGCGGCAGCGCCGTGGCGTCTTCCATCGGCGAGTGGAAGACGGTGTCGAGGGCCGCGTGCGGCTCGTTATCGCTGATCATGCCGTGGCTGAATTCCTGCGACAGCAGCGCGTGCTGGGCCAGTTCCTCGTGGCTCGGCGCGTGCGCACCGCCGCCGGCGCCGGCGTACGTCGGGTTGAGCGGATCGATCGACAGGCCGAGCGCGGCGGCCTGCGCCCACTCGTCGCCCTCGCCGCGGGTCATGCCGTACAGCTCGGAGGCCTGGCTTTCGAAGGCGCGCTGGTCCTTGCGGGCGGCGTAGATCTCGAGCAGCTTCAGGCGCACCGGATGGCGGTCCGGATTGGCGCGCAGGGCTTCCTTCAGGATCTCCTCGGCCTGCACGTCGCGGCCGTAGGCGATGTAGACGTCGGCTTCCGCGACCGGGTCGACCTCATTGGTGTCGAGCTGGCTGGCGGACGGCGCGAAGCTGGAGTTGAACACGCTGTTGGTGGTATCCACGCTCTGGCCGCCCGCTTCGGCGAACATCGTGACCGCATGCTCGGTCGGCACGCCCAGCAGCGACGGCTCGGCGCCCGGATCTTCCTTTTCCTTCTCCTGGCGTTTCTTGCGCTGGGACAGGCCAAGCGCTGCCAGCGCCAGCACCAGCAGGCCGCCGCCGATGTAGCTGATGTTGTTCATCAGCGTGTCGACCAGGCCCGGCTCCGGCGGCGCGGCCTTGACCGCGGGCTTCGGCTGGACCGGCTTGGCAGCGGAAGGCTTGGCGGCTGCGGCCACTGCGGCAGGCTTGGGCGGCACGGGGGCCGGGGCGCTGGCGGCGGGCTTGGGCGCTTCCGGCTTGGCGTTGGCGGTCGCGGCGGCGCCGGCCTGGTTCTTCACCGTGACCAGCTTTTCGAGGTCGGTGACGTTCTTTTCCAGCTCGCGCACGCGCGCCTGGGCGTCGGCCAGCGCCTTTTCCTTGGCGATCACGTCTTCCGACGCGGCGGTCGAACCCTTGCCGCCGCCAGCCTTGGCCGGCGCGGCCTTGGACAGGTGCAGCTGGTCCTGCGATTCGTTGGCCGCGGTCGGGCGTTCCTCGACCTTGGCGCCGATCTTGCCGCTGGCGCTCTGGCCGGCCTGCGGCACCTTCAGCGCTTCGCTCGAGGCGACCTGGCCGGCGAGCTTGTTGCGGTAGGAGTTGAAGTCGGCGGCGTGGGCCACCACCATGCTGCGCGCTTCCACCGGGTTGGTGGCGCGGATCGCGTCGGTGTCGGGCACCGACAGGATCTGGCCCGAGCGCAGGCGGTTCATGTTATGGCCGAAGAAGGCGTCCGGATTGGCGCGGTACAGCGCCACCAGCATCATGTCGAGCGAGATGCCTTCCGGCTTGACCTTGGCGGCGATGCGGCCCAGGGTGTCGCCCGGCTTCACGCGATAGCCGTCTTCCGCGCGCTGCCGGTCGGCGGCCGGCTGGGCGGCGCGGGCGCGGGCCGGCGCGGCGTCGACCGCCGCAGCCTGCTGCTGCGCCGGGCGCGCGCGGGTCGGCACTTCGGTCGGCGCCACCTGGGCCGACTGGGTCGTGCGCAGCTCGGCCGGGTCGAGCAGGAAGGTGTATTCCCGCACCAGCTTGCCGTTGTTCCAGGCCAGCTCCAGCAGCATGTCGACGAAGGGCTCGTTCAGCGGCTGGGTCGAGGTGATGCGGATGAACTGGCGGCCATTGCGCTGCTCGACATTGAAACGGAGCGACAGCAGCGCCGGATTGAAATCGATGTTCGCAACCCGGAAAGCTTCCGGCGAAGCCAGCTTGGCGGCGAGGCCCGAGGCTTCGTCGTCCGCCACCGCGGTCAGTTCGATCTCGGCGCGCAGCGGCTGGCCGAGGGCGGACAGCACCGTGAGCTTGCCGAGACCGGCGGCCTGCGCGCTGGATGCCATGAGCACGGCACTGGCCACCGCTGCGGTGAGCGTTTTCAGCGCGGACGACATGAGCGGGGGGCGACGGTTGAATTGCATAGTAGAGACTAGTAGGTTTAGCAGGGACAAATGTTTCCCATACAGGTCTCCAGAACATAACATCATGCTCTAGAGCACGCAAGTTTTCTGGTCTACTAACAGCGGGGTTTGCGGCGCTTTGTTGACGCGTTCGCGGTGGGATGCGCGCGATTCAATATCAAGTTCGCCATTGTGCTTGGTGAAATGACATTCACTCTAGATAAATCACAAATGCAAATGGGGTTCCCTCTTGCGCGGGAACCCCATGTCGCTGGCGCGGTGCGAGCGCGTATTTACTTGTCAAGCACGATGCGCAGCATGCGGCGCAGCGGCTCGGCCGCGCCCCACAGCAGCTGGTCGCCGACCGTGAAGGCCGACAGGTACTCCGGACCCATCGACATCTTGCGCAGGCGGCCCACCGGAATGGTCAGGCTGCCGGTGACGGCGGCCGGGGTCAGGTCGTGCATCGACGCTTCGCGGTTGTTCGGCACCACCTTCACCCACTGGTTGTGGGAGGCGATGATGTCGTTGATCTCGTCCAGCGGCGCATCCTTCTTCAGCTTGATGGTCAGCGCCTGCGAGTGGCAGCGCATCGCGCCGATGCGCACACACAGGCCGTCGACCGGGGTCGCCGCCGTGCCGAAGGCGTCGCCGCGGCCGAGGATCTTGTTGGTCTCGGCGCCGGCCTTCCACTCTTCGCGCGACTGGCCGTTGCCCAGGTCCTTGTCGATCCAGGGGATCAGGTTGCCGGCCAGCGGCACGCCGAACTGCCTGGTCTCGTCAGCCGACATGCCATGCTGGGTGGCCAGCACGCCGCGGTCGATTTCGAGGATGGCCGACGCCGGGTCGTCCAGCAGGCCCTTGACGGCGCTGTTGATGGTGCCGAACTGGGTCAGCAGCTCGCGCATGTGCTGGGCGCCGCCGCCCGACGCGGCCTGGTAGGTCATGGAGGTCATCCAGTCGACCAGGTCGTGCTGGAACAGGCCGCCCAGGCCCATCAGCATGCAGGACACCGTGCAGTTGCCGCCGATGTAGTTCTTGACGCCCTTGGCCATCGCGTTCTTGATGACGTCGCGGTTGACCGGATCGAGCACGATCACGGCGTCGTCATTCATGCGCAGGGTCGAAGCGGCGTCGATCCAGTAGCCGTTCCAGCCGGCCGCGCGCAGCTTCGGGAACACCTCGGTGGTGTAGTCGCCGCCCTGGCAGGAAATGATGATCTCGCACTTGGACAGCTCGGCGATGTCGGTCGCGCTTTTCAGCCTGGTCTCGTTCTTCGCCATCTTCGGCGCATCACCACCCGGATTCGAGGTCGTGAAGAACACCGGCTCGATATGGTCGAAATCGCCCTCGTCCTGCATGCGCTTCATCAGGACCGAGCCAACCATGCCACGCCAACCAACCAGGCCTACTAATTTCATCATCGTCTTTCAGTATGTGTATGTGAATATTATGCGAGCGCCCTGACCACGGCGTCGCCCATTTGGGAGGTGCCGACGCGGGTGGTGCCCTGCTCGTAGATGTCCGGCGTGCGCAGGCCCTGGGCCAGCACGCTCTTGACGGCGTTCTCGATGCGGTCGGCCTGTTCGGCGCGATCGAGCGAGAAGCGCAGCATCATCGCCGCGGACAGAATGGTCGCGAGCGGGTTGGCGACGCCCTGCCCCGCGATGTCGGGCGCCGAACCGTGCGAGGGTTCGTACAGGCCCTTGTTGTTGGCGTCGAGCGAAGCCGACGGCAGCATGCCGATCGAGCCGGTCAGCATCGCCGCCGCATCCGACAGGATGTCGCCGAACATATTGCCGGTGACGACCACGTCGAATTTCTTCGGCGCGCGCACCAGCTGCATGGCGGCGTTGTCGACGTACATGTGGTCCAGCTCGATGTCCGGGTATTCCTTGTGCACGTCGATCATCACGTCGCGCCAGAACTGGAAGGTCTCCAGCACATTGGCCTTGTCGACGCTGGTCACGCGCTTGCCGCGCTTGCGGGCGGCCTGGAAAGCCACGTGCGCGATGCGGCGGATTTCGCCCTCGGCATAGCGCATCGTGTCGAAGCCCTCGCGCTGGCCCTTGAACGGACCGTCCGGGCATTCGCGCACGCCGCGCGGCTTGCCGAAGTAGATGTCGCCGGTGAGCTCGCGCACGATGAGAATATCCAGTCCGGACACCACTTCCGGCTTGAGCGTGGAAGCACCGGCCAGCTCCGGATACAGGATCGCGGGACGCAGGTTGGCGAACAGGCCGAGCTCCTTGCGCAGGCCGAGGATGGCTTGTTCAGGGCGCAGCGCGCGCTCCAGGTTGTCGTACTTGAAGTCGCCGACGGCGCCGAACAGGACGGCATCGGCTTCCTTGGCCAGCGCCAGCGTGTGGGCCGGCAGCGGATGGCCGTGCGCGGCATAGCCGGCGCCGCCGACGTCGGCGGTCTCGGTCTCGAATTTTTCGCCCAGCGCGTCCAGCACCTTGACGGCCTGCGCCGTGATTTCCGGGCCGATGCCGTCGCCCGGCAGGATTGCAATCTTCATGGATTCTTTCAGATGACGTTGGCGAGCCACGGCTGGCTGGCCAGGTGGCGCTCTTCGAACGCGTGGATCGCGTCGGCGTGGCGCAGGGTCAGGCCGATGTCGTCGAGGCCGTTCAGCAGGCAGTACTTGCGGAATTCGTCGATGTCGAACTTGAACGCTTCACCGCCGCTGCCCGTTGACACGGCCTGCTGGGGCAGGTCGATCACCAGCTTGAAGCCGGGGAAGGCCTTGACCTGGTCGAACAGGCGGTCCACCACGCTTTCCGGCAGCACGATCGGCAGCAGGCCGATCTTGAAGCAGTTGTTGAAGAAGATGTCGGCGAAGCTCGGCGCGATCACCGCGCGGAAGCCGAACTGCTGCAGCGCCCACGGCGCGTGCTCGCGCGAGGAGCCGCAGCCGAAGTTCTTGCGGGTCAGCAGGACCGAGGCGCCCTGGTAGCGCGGCTGGTTCAGCACGAAGTCCGGATTCAGCGGGCGCCGCGTGTTGTCCATGCCCGGCTCGCCGTGGTCGAGATAGCGCCACTCGTCGAACAGGTTGGGGCCGAAACCGGTGCGCCGGATCGACTTCAGGAACTGCTTGGGGATGATGGCGTCGGTGTCGACGTTGGCGCGATCGAGCGGCGCCACCAGGCCTTCGTGTACCGTGAATTTATCCATGTTGCCGCCCCACTCTGGGGCTCTCCTTCGATTATTTGCCGCCGGCGCCGGTGATCACCTGGCCAGCACGCTGGACGTCCTTGCCGACGCCGGAAATGGTGTTGCAGCCTGCGAGGGTCACTGCCACTAGCGCGAATACGAACAGCTTTTTCATGTATATCCCTATGTTTTGTTTATCAGTTAAGCCGGCCGCTTGTGCCGGCCTTTTTAGCTTACAACAAGATCAAACGGATGCAGGTCCTTGCTTTCGTTTGATTACAAACCGCGGACGTCGACGAAGTGGCCCGCGATACCGGCTGCCGCGGCCATCGCCGGCGACACCAGGTGGGTGCGGCCGCCCTGGCCCTGGCGGCCCTCGAAGTTGCGGTTCGAGGTCGAGGCGCAGCGCTCGCCCGGCTCCAGCCGGTCGGCGTTCATCGCCAGGCACATCGAGCAGCCAGGCTCGCGCCATTCGAAGCCGGCGGCCTTGAAGATCTGGTCGAGGCCTTCGCGCTCGGCCTGTTCCTTGACCAGGCCGGAGCCCGGCACCACCATCGCCAGCTTGACGTTGGCCGCGCGGTGGCGGCCACGCACCACCTGCGCCGCGGCGCGCAAGTCTTCGATGCGCGAGTTGGTGCAGGAGCCGATGAAGACCTTGTCGATCTTGATGTCTTCGATGCGGGTGTTGGGCGCCAGGTTCATGTAGACCAGCGCCTTTTCCATCGCGTCGCGGCGCACCGGGTCCTTTTCGGTTTCCGGATCGGGCACGCGGCCGTCGATGGTGGTCACCATTTCGGGCGAGGTGCCCCAGGTGACTTGCGGGCGGATCTCGGCGGCGTTGAGCGTGACCACCAGGTCGAACTTCGCGCCCGGGTCGGTGTGCAGGGTGCGCCAGTAGGCGACCGCCTTGTCCCAATCGTCGCCTTTCGGCGCGAACGGGCGGCCCTTGATGTAGTCGATGGTGGTCTCGTCGACGCCGACCATGCCGGCGCGCGCGCCCGCTTCGATCGCCATATTACAGACCGTCATCCGGCCTTCCATCGACAGCGAACGGATGGTCGAGCCGCCGAATTCGATCGCATAGCCGGTGCCGCCGGCGGTGCCGATCTTGCCGATCACGGCCAGCACGATGTCCTTGGCGGTGACGCCGGCCGGCAGCGCGCCGTCGACCTGCACCAGCATCGATTTCGATTTCTTGGCCAGCAGCGTCTGGGTCGCCAGCACGTGCTCCACTTCCGAGGTGCCGATGCCGTGCGCCAGCGCGCCAAAAGCGCCGTGGGTCGAGGTGTGCGAGTCGCCGCAGACCACGGTCATGCCCGGCAGCGTGGCGCCCTGCTCCGGCCCGATCACGTGCACGATGCCCTGGCGCTTGTCGTTCATGTCGAAGTAGGTCAGGCCGAAGCTCTTGGCGTTGGCGTCGAGCGTCTCGACCTGCAGGCGCGAAGTCGGGTCGGCGATGCCCTCGGCGCGGCTGGTGGTGGGGACGTTGTGGTCGGCCACGGCCAGGTTGGCGGAGGTGCGCCATAGCGGACGATGCGCCTCGCGCAGGCCCTCGAAGGCCTGCGGGCTGGTCACTTCATGGACCAGGTGACGGTCGATGTACAGCAGCGTGGTGCCGTCCGTGTCGGCACGGACGACGTGGGAATCCCAGAGTTTGTCGTAGAGCGTCTTTAACATGATCGATTTCGTATCCTTCGGCGGTCTGCGCAGGCAGACTCGTTCGATTATGCCATATTTGTGCATTGCGGTAGGGATGGGCATTTGCACGATTATTTCAATTCAACTCGGCTGTGGTGAATTAGATTTTCTTATGCATGGGGTTTTACAAATAAAAAAAGCCTGCAGTTCAAAAACGCAGGCTTTCTCACTAAAAATCATCGTCCCGGCGAAGACCGGGATCCATGGCAAGGCCGCGCCAACTAGGCCGCCAGGCGCACGCTGCTGCGGCAGCCATCCATCAGGAAGGACAGGCCGACCACCAGCACCAGCTCGCCCTCGGCCGAACGGGCGGTGCCGGTGATGCCTTCGACGTTCAGCGCCGTCATCGGCTTGATCACCAGGTCGGCGGTGCCATCCACCGCTTCCACCGCCAGGATGTAGGGCTGCGGCGCGTTGACCACGATGCCGACCCGTTCCGAGCAGTCCTCGTAGCACAGCGAACTGGCCAGCGAACGCACCGGCAGCGGGATGCCCTGGTCCTTCAGCACCGGGGCGCTGCCGACCGACATGAAGGTTTCCGGCAGCTCGACCACGCGCTGCACCGCGGCCATCGGCAGCGCCAGCAGCGCGCCCGAGGTCGAGACCAGCATGGTCGGCACGATCGACAGTTCGATCGGCAGGCGGATCGCGAACTTGGTGCCCTTGCCCAGCGTCGATTCGATGCGCACCACGCCGCGGTTCTTCTCGACCGCCGTCTTCACCACGTCCATGCCGACGCCGCGCCCGGACACCGACGACGCCACTTCCTTGGTCGAGAAGCCCGGCAGGAACACCAGCTGGTAGGCCTCCTCGTCCGACATCACGGCGGTCTCGGAGATCAGGCCCTTCTCGGCCGCTTTCTTCTTGAGCCGTGCCGGATCCATGCCGCGGCCATCGTCGGACAGCACGATCATCACGCTGTTCGCTTCCTGCCAGGCCTTGAGCGAGATGGTGGCCTTGACCGGCTTGCCGATCGCGCCACGGTCATCCGGCGACTCGACGCCGTGGTCGAGCGCGTTGCGCAGCATGTGCACCAGCGGGTCGTACAGGCTGTCGACCACCACGCGGTCGACTTCGGTCTCGGCGCCTTCGATGTTCAGCTCGACGTCCTTGCCCAGGTCCTTGGCCAGCTCGCGCACCAGGCGCGGGAATTTCTGGAACAGGCGGCCCACTGGCTGCATGCGGGTCGCCAGCGTGGCGCGCTGCAGTTCGGCCGAGTAGCGCGAAGCGCGCTCCAGGGTTTCGGTCAGCGTCGCCATCAGGGTCGCGGCCTGGCCTTCGAACTTGAACTGCTGCAGGCGTTCGAGCAGCACGGCGGCCTGGTTCGCGGCCTGCACCGATTCGCCCGCCACTTCGAGCAGCGCGTCCAGCTTGACCGCGTCGATGCGGATGCTTTCGTCCTTGGCGTTGCCGCCCGCCGCGGCCTGCTGGGCCTGGCGGCGGTCGACGCCGTCCCAGCCCGGCTTGGCGACGGCGTCAAGCTGCGCCGGCGCGGCCGCTGCCAGCGCCGGGGCGGCGTCGGACGAGGCCTCGACCATGCTGTCTTCCGGGACCACGGCGTTGAAATAGGCGACCCAGTCGATGTCTTCATCGGCGTCGTTCCGGGCAGGCGCCGGCGATGCCACGGCGGCCGGCTGGGCAGCGGGCGCCGGCGCGGCGGCGGGCGCTTCACCCTTGCCGTCGATCGCGTCGCGCAGGATGCGTTCGAGTTCCGGCGGCATCGGCGCCAGCTGCTCCGGCGGCGTGCCGCCGTTGAGCGCGGTGAGCTGGTCGGCCACGAAGCCGGACGCCTGCAGCGAGGCCTCGATCGCCGACGGCGTGACCGGCGCGGCGCCGGTGCGCAGCGCGTCGAACAGGTTTTCCGTCAGGTGGCAGGCCGTGACCAGGGCCGGCAAGCCCATGAAGCCGGCGCCGCCCTTGATCGTGTGGAAGGAACGGAACACCGCGTTCAGCGTTTCCTTGTTGTCCGGATCGCGTTCGAGGCGCAACAGATGTTCTTCGACATTGACCGCCAGGTCCATCGCCTCGACGACGAACTCCTTGAGCATATCGTCCATTAGAATCCCAGCTCGGCTAAGAGGTCGTCGACATTGTCCTGGTCCAGCGCCACGTCAGGTACGGACGGGCCCTGCATCAGCGGCTGCGTCGGCGCGTGCTGTTTCTGCGCCAGCTTTTCCTTCATCTCGGCGGGCGCGTTGTCGCGCAGGATCTGGGCCAGCCCGGTCTCGACCGTCTTGGTGATGGTGACCACCTTCTTGATCAGCTGGCCGGTGATGTCCTGGAAGTCCTGCGCCATCATGATGTCGAGCAGGCGCGCCTTTTCCTTTTCGGTGGCGGCCGACACCAGCTGGGCGAAGGCGCGCGAGTCGCCGGCCAGCTCCTTGAATTCCTCGACGCTCAGGCGGCCGGCGAACAGCTCGTCCCAGCGCTCCTCCATCGACTTCGACTGGCGCTGCAGGTCATCCTGCTCGGGCATGCCGGCATCCAGGGTGTTGAGCACTTTGTTGGCGGCCTGCTCGGTCAGGGTGGCCACGTATTCCAGCCGGTCCTGGGCGTCGACGATCTGGACCGAAGCCTCCGACAATGCACGATCGTAGCCCAGCTCGCGCAGCGAATCGTGCAGCAGGCGCACGATGCCGCCGATGCGCTCGAAAATCGGCTTGCCGGATTCGTCTTCGACCGGCGCGGCGGCTGCTTCGGCGGCTTCGGCAGCGGCCGCGGGGGACGCTTCTCCGGCGCGGCCGGAGGCGACCTGGTCGAACAGCGCTTCCAGCTCGTCTTCTTCGGCGGCGGGCGCAGGGGCTTCGGCAACGGGCGCGGGCGCCGGCGCCGCTTCGGCCTGGGTGCTGGCGCGCTGTGCCGCGACCTCCTCGAACAGTGCGTCGAAATCCTCTGCGGCGTCGCTCATCATCCCTGCTTCTCCATGTTCTGTATTACGTCTTGCAATGCGGTGTCGGGCTGCGGAACACGCGCCACAGCGGTGCGGCGGGGCATGTACCAGGTTTTACACGAGTGTAGCAGCGGCGTTGCCGTAGGTAAATCTCCGTTCCGCCAGCGTCGCGCATTGGACAAGAAAACTTAATTTGGAGACAATGTATTCGGGCTGATATCGCAGTTTTCCGCCCGGTAAGTGTTGTATTTTGATGCGCCCTCGCCAATAGATGTTGCTGACGTGCAATTGCCCTAAGGCTGAGCGGACTCTGGTTTGAGCGAGGTCAACGGACCGCGTCCCGTCCCCGGGCGGGATGCGCACTACAATGCCAATGTAGCTTGTGTGTGGGAGGACTGACCATGTACCGGAAAATTCTGATCACCACGGACGGATCGGCCGTGTCGCAGCACACCGCCTGCGCCGGTGTCAAATTCGCCCAGCAAATGCAGGCCGAGGTGCTGGCGCTGTTCGTGGCGCCCAGCTACCAATACCCCGTGTATGTCGAAATCGTCCCGCCGGCCTACCCCAGCGAGGAGGAATACCTGGCCCAGATGCGGCGCATGGGCGAGGAATACATGGGCTCGATCATGCGGGCGGCTGAAAAAGCCGGGCTCCAGCACAGCTGCATGACGGCGTTTTCCGACACCGCCGCGCTCAAGATCGTCGACGTGGCCGAGCAACAGGGTTGCGACCTCATCTTCATGGGCTCGCACGGGCGCAGCGGCTGGGGCCAGTTGCTGCTCGGCTCGGTCACCAACAAGGTGCTGTCGCACACGAGCAAGCCGGTGCTGGTGCACCGCCTGATCCGCGAGCCGGGCACCTGAAGCGACGCCAGAAAAGCAACATGCTGCATAAAACGTGGTAAAAATTGCATGACTTTTTGATACAATTTAAATGCATTGATAACACTTGTGTCGGCAGCCGTCGTTTGCAGTCCAGCCAGGGGATATCAACATGATCAGAATTGTCATTGCGGATGACCACACCATCATGCGCGAAGGCCTCAAGCGCATCCTCGACGGCGCGCTCGACATCGAGATCGTCGGCGAGGCCATCAACGGCTTCGAGGTCCTGTCGCATGTGCGCCAGGGCGGCTTCGACATGCTGCTGCTGGACCTGTCCATGCCCGGCCGCAGCGGCGTCGACCTGATCCGCCAGGTGCGCGCCGAATCGCCCAAGCTCGCCATCCTCATCCTCACCATGCACGAGGAGGAACAGTACGCGGTGCGGGCGATCCGGGCCGGCGCCCAGGGCTACCTGACCAAGGAAAGCGCCGGCACCCAGCTGGTCGGCGCGATCCGCAAGGTGGCGTCCGGGCGGCCTTACATCAGCACGGAGGTGGCCGAGCAGCTGGCCCTGAACATCATGGCGCCCAATGAGCAGTTGCTGCACAAGCAGCTCTCGGACCGCGAATTCGAGGTGTTTTCACTACTCGTGGGCGGCAAATCCATCACCGAGATTGCCAACAACCTGCATTTGTCGGTAAAAACGGTCAGTACCCACAAAACCCGCATCATGCAGAAGATGGGCATGACGTCCCTGTCCGAAATGGTGCAGTACGCGGTGGCCCACCGCCTGCTGTCGCCCATGAAAGCCTGAGGCGGCGTTTTAGACACCCGCGCCACGTTTTTTGTCCCACTCCTGTCGGCCAGCCCCTTGCCACCCGGCTGCGCCGACGCGCTTTTACGCAATACCCGCCTGATTCCCTTCCTCTGTAAGCGGCGCTTCACGTAAGACAAATCCGACAGATCCCTCCGGCCTCCTACCGACATATTCAGCCCTTGCTGATATCAATGCCGAACTCGTGTTGGCATACTAAATTCAGCGGTTCGACTTGCTTGCGGTTCACATTTCCCTGTGTGCAGCGTTCCCCGCAATCGCGCCCATTGCAGAAGCCTTCATTCCTACAACTGGAGATGAGCATGCAGTCCCAGACCACCCCAGAACAACGCACCCCCAACCCGTCGACCATGCATTCCTCGCCGATGGAAGCCGGCCGCCAACGCCAGGGCCGCCTCTGGTCCAACCTGAAGGAAGTCTGCGACCTGCTGCACATCCCGGCCGCCATCTCCGTCAACAACGAAGAGCTGCTGTTCCAGCACGTGCAGTTCAAGACCGGCCAGCGCGTGCACACCATCGGCCAAGCCTTCGACACGCTGTACATCGTCAACTCGGGCTTCCTCAAAACCGTGCTCATCGACGAGTTCGGCAACGAGCAGGTGCTCAGCTTCCCCATGAAGGGCGACATGCTCGGCGTGGACGGCATCCACACCCGGCACTACGCCTCGGAGGCGGTGGCGCTGTCCGACTGCGACCTGATCCTGCTTCCGTTCAAGAAGCTGACCGCGCTCGGGCGCGTGCACAGCGAGCTGGAAAACGTGATGTACGGCGTCATGAGCCGCGAGCTGGTGCGCGAACAAGCCATGATCGGCATGCTGGGCGCGCTGTCGGCCGAAGCCCGCGTGGCGCGCTTCCTGGTCTCGCTGGCCGACCGCTTTGCCGCCATGGGTTATTCGAGCAAGCTGTTCAACCTGCGCATGACGCGCCATGAAATCGGCAGCTATCTGGGGCTGACGCTGGAAACGGTCAGCCGCACCTTGTCCGCGTTCAACGAGATCGGCCTGATCACGGTCGACCAGCGCACCATCGGCATCAAGGACGCCGAAGCGCTCAAGACCCTGCGCCGCCTGCCGCCCTCGCGCTCGCGCGCCAAGCAGACCACCAAACAGCAAAAGGCCGAAGCCGACCAGTCGGGCGACGACCAGGTGTTGGCCGCGGTGTAGCGAAGGCGCCCCGCGCATCAATTCGATCGTCGTTCCCGCGCAGGCGGGAACCCCATTTCTCAAGCAGTCCACCTAAGCCAAGCGCAGTGGCCGGCGCAAAAAATCGGATTCCCGCCTCCGCGGGAATGACGGATCTGCTTTCACCACTTAACGCAGACAAGGCCAATAACAAAGCCGGCCTCCCTTGCGAGAGCCGGCTTTGTCGTTTCCAGCGTGCGCGGCGCGCTTATTGGCGAATCACCCTGCCATTGTCCACGCGCACGCGGTCGCCCACGCGGATGCCCGGATCATCGCCGTAGCTGACCGTCTGCGTCGCGCCATTGGCGTAGCGGACCACGACGTCATAGCGCACGCGGTTGCGGCCCGAGTTGCGCGCGATGTTGTTGCCGACCACGGCACCGCCGACGGCGCCGGCCAGTTCGGCCGCAGTACGCCCGCTGCCGCTGCCCACCGCGCTGCCCAGCAAGCCGCCGACCACGGCGCCGCCCACCGTGCCCAGCGCATTGCCATTGCTGTCCAGCTCGACCACATTCACGGCCTCGACGGTCGCACAATCCGGGCAGTAGCGGTCGCCGCGCGGTGACGGCGGCGGCGCAAAGCGGCCGCCACCTGCCAGCAGCGGCTCGCCCAGCAGCGCCGTGGTGTAGCGGCCCTGCGAGCGGATCGTCGCCGTCACCTGGCTGTTCGGGTCGAGGTTATCGCTGCGGCGCACGGTGTACACGCCGCTGTACTCGCCCGGCCGCACTTCCGGCAGGAAGAACACACCCTGCGTGCCGGCGATCGCGATGCTGACCTTGGCGCCCGGGGTGCCGCGCACGGTGAAGGTCAGGCCGCTGCCCGGCCGGATGTCGTCATTGTTGCGCACGCTGAAGCGCTCGATGCGCGGCGCGTTGGCGAGGTCGCCGCGGCGCGGCCCGTCGCGATCACGCATGGCATCGCCCACCAGCGATTCGGTCAGGATATTGCTGGCGACACGGTCGCCGACGCGCAGGTTGGCCGTGACCGAGCTGCCCGGCCGGATGCGGTCGTGCTCGCCGATGGTGTAGGTACCTTCGTACAAGCCGGGCTGGATCTCGGTCAGGCGCAAGTTGCGCGTGGCGCCGTCGATGCGGATCTCGGCGCGGCCGCCGGGAGTGCCATACACGTCGAAATTGAGGTCGGTTCCCGGGGTCAGGCGATGCACTTCGTTCACGTTGAAGCCGCGGATGACAGGACCGTAATAGCGCTCGGACTGGGCCATGGCCGGCGCCGCCGCCAGCGTCATCGAACCAAGCGGCACGAGGGCGACCAGGGCCGCACAGAAAGTTTTCCTTGCGTTCATCGTGTTCTCCTCGAAAATGGGGCTGCATTCCGACTGTTGCGTCGGTCTGAGGGCAATGTACGCCGGGCCATGTACCGGGTCGGTTCGTTAGCGAACGCTATGGATGGACTCGCCCGAGCTCACGAATACGCGCTCGTCCGGCTCGGGCGCGATGATGTATCCGCCCGTAAAGGCACCGAAAGAAGGCAGGATCATGCGGCGCGGCCCGACGAGGAAACACGGCAGCCGCAGTGCATCGAAGCGCGTCGCCAGCACGTACACCGGATGCACATGCCCCGCCAGGACATAGCCTGGCGCATCAAGGTCGGGATGGTGGCAGCAGGCGAACGGCCCGGCCATGTAGGGCTCATCGACCATCGTGATCGCCAGCGCCCCGGCGGGGTCGCCCGCGTGGCGGTCGTGGTTGCCGCGCACGAGGATGAGGCCCAGCTCCGGATGGCGTGCGCGCCATTCCTGCAGCGCCTTCTGCGTGGCACGCGCGTGCGCAGCCCGGGAGTGCAGGAAGTCGCCGAGGAAAACGATTTGCCGCGCGCCGTAAGCCGCCACCAGTGTATCCAGCTGGCCCAGGTTTTCGCTGGTGGTCCCCGCCGGCACCGGCACGCCCAGCGCACGGAACGCGGCCGCTTTCCCGAAGTGGATGTCGGCCACCACCAGCATGCGCTCGCGCGGCCAGTACAGCGCCTTTTGCGCGAGCAGCAGCACGCGCTCGCCCGCCAGTTGGATCGCCAGGTCGTTCATGCCGCCGCCGCTTTCTCCAGTTCGCGCACCATGCGCGCCACCCGGTCCGACAGCTTCTCGGTGCTGACCTTTTCGCGGAAGCGCTCGACCATCAGCGGGAACGCGAACGGCGTCGCGCGCCGCACCTCGCGCAAGGCGACACGCCGCGCATGCAGCTCGTCCAGCGTATCGCGCAGGCGCCCGAGTTCGAGCTCCTGCTCCAGCACCTCGCGCTGCGCCTGCGTCAGCAGCAAGTTGCCGGCGTCGTGCTTGCTGAAGACTTCGAAGAACAGCGAGCTCGATGCCTGCAGCTGGCGCGTCGATTTCGGCTGGCCCGGATAGCCCTGGAACACCAGGCCTGCGATACGCGCCACTTCGCGAAAGCGCTGGCGCGACAGCTGGCCCGCGTTCAGGCTGCCCAGCACGTCCTCGAGCAAGGTGGCGGTATCGAACAGGCCGACCTCGGCCCCGGTCGCGCCGCCGAACAGCCGCGCCCAGTCCACGGCTTCGGGCGCCAGCAGCTCGAAGCCGTAGTCGTTGATGGCGATCGAGAAGGTGATCGGCTGGACGCGCCCGACACGGTAGGCCACCAGCGATGCGAGGCCGATGTGCACGGAACGTCCCGCGAACGGATAGACGAACAGGTGCCAGCCCTCGCGGCTCTTCATGCTCTCCACCACCAGCGTCTCGCTGTCGGGCAGCGCCGACCAGCGCTGCTGGATCTCCAGCAGCGGCCGCAGCGCCTGCATCTCCGGTCCCTCGAACACGCCCTGCGCCGCCAAGCGCAGCTCTTCCAGCGCCGCGTGCGCAAGCTCCGAGGACAGCGGCATCTTCGCACCTTGCCAGCGCGTGACCGCGCCCTGGCGGCCGGCGGCGCGCTTCACGTAGGCCGTCATCTCATGCACGCGCACGAACTCCAGGATGCGGCCGCCGAACAGGAAATGGTCGCCGGGCTTCAGGCGCGCGACGAAGGATTCTTCGACGCTGCCGATGCGCGCGCCGCTCATGTACTTCACCTGGATCGACGCGTCCGACACGATGGTGCCGATGCCCATGCGGTGGCGCCGCCCGATCGCCGGATCGGGCACGCGGTACACGCCCTCCTCGTCCGGCAGCACGCGCCGGTATTCGGGATACACCGTCAGGCTCTGGCCGCCGCGCGCGACGAAATCGAGGGCCCACTGCCACTCCTCGTCGGTCAAGCCACGGTAGGACCATGCGCCGCGCACCTCGGCCAGGAGCTCCTCCGATCGGAAACCGCCGCCCAGCGCCACCGTCACCAGGTGCTGCACCAGCACGTCGAATGGTTTGTTCGGCACCTGGCGCGGCTCGATGCGGCGCGCCGCCACCGCGCGCCGGGCGCCGGCGGCCTCCAGCAGCTCCAGGCTGTTGGTCGGCACCAGCGTCACGCGCGACACGCGGCCGGGCGCGTGTCCACTGCGGCCCGCGCGCTGGAGCAGGCGCGCGATGCCCTTGGCGCTGCCCACCTGCAGCACGCGCTCGACCGGCAGGAAGTCCACGCCCAGGTCCAGGCTGGCGGTGCACACCACCGCTTTCAGCTCGCCCTTCTTCAATCCAAGCTCGACCCACTCGCGCACCTCGCGGTCGAGCGAGCCGTGGTGCAGCGCGACCAGCCCCGCCCAGTCGGGCCGCGCCTCGATGATGTTCTGGTACCAGAGCTCCGACTGCGAGCGCGTGTTGGTGAACACCAGCGTCGCCGCGTGCTTGTCGATCTCGTCGACCACAGCCGGCAGCATCTGGATGCCGAGATGCCCGCCCCAAGGGAAGCGTGCCACGTTCCCGGGGATCAGGGTGTCGACCACGATCTGCTTGCGCTGGTCGCCCTCGACCAGTACGCCCTGCCCCTCGCCCAGCAGCACGTCGCGCGCCAGCGCCAGGTTGCCCATCGTCGCCGACAGTCCCCACACCAGCAGGCCGGGACGCCAGCGCCGCAAGCGCGCCAGCGCCAGCTGCACCTGCACGCCGCGCTTGCTGCCCATGAGTTCATGCCACTCGTCGACGATCACCATCTCGAGGTGCTTGAACTGCTCGGCGGCAGTCGGATGGCTGAGCAGCAGCGACAGACTTTCCGGCGTCGTGATCAGGCACGATGGCAGCGTGCGCGACTGGCGCGCGCGCTCGGCCGAGCTGGTGTCGCCGGTGCGGGCGCCGATGGTCCAGCCTGGCGCCAGCTCCGCCGCCGACTGTTCAAGCGCGCGCTGGGTGTCTGCCGCCAGCGCGCGCATCGGCGTCAGCCACAGCACGCGCAGCCCGCCGGCGCGGCGCTTGCCGCTTTCGGATCGCAGCAGCGCGGCGAACCACACCGCATAGGTCTTGCCCGCGCCGGTGTTCGCGTGCAACAGCCCGGATTGCCCCGCCAGCGCCGCATTCCAGACCGCGCGCTGGAACGGGAATACTTCCCAGCCACGCGACGCGAACCAGGCGTCGATGCCGCCGGCGTTCATGGCGCCACGGCCGCCAGCAGGCCCTTGAGCGTATCGAGTGTGTCCGCTTCCTCCACCGCCTTGTCGTCGCGCCGACGCAGGATGCGCGGGAATCGCACCGCGACGCCGGCCTTGTGCCGGGTCGACTTCTGGATGCCCTCGAAGCCGATCTCGAATACCATCGTCGGCCGCACCACCCGCACCGGGCCGAATTTTTCCAGCGTGGTCCTGCGGATCGTCGCATCGACCTGCGCGATCTCGGCATCCGTCAGGCCCGAATACGCTTTCGCGAACGGCACCAGCTTGCGCTCGCCCTCGCCTTCATCCCACACGCCGAAGGTGTAGTCCGTGTACAGCGAAGCACGACGCCCGCTGCCCGGCTGGGCGTAGATCAGCACCGCGTCCACCGAATAGGGATCGATCTTCCACTTCCACCACGTGCCCACGTCCTTGGTGCGGCCCACGCCGTACCGCGCGCCGCGCGCCTTGAGCATCATGCCTTCCACGCAGCGCTCGCGCGATGCCTCGCGCAGCGCGGCCAGCTCGTCCCAGCTGCCGGACCGCACCAGTGGCGAAATCTTCAGCATCGGCTGGGCCGCCTGCGCCACGGCCGTTTCCAGCAGCACGCGCCGCTCGTGCTGCGGCAGCGCGCGCGTGTCGACGCCGTCCAGCTCCAGCAGATCGTAGGCCACCAGCACCGCCGGCAGCTCTGCCAGCAGTTTGGCCGACAGGTTCTTGCGGCCGATCCGCTTCTGCAGGTCGGCGAACGGCGCCGGCGCGTCGCGCTCCGCGCTCCAGACCAGCACCTCGCCATCGATCACAGTCCCTTCCGGCAGCCGGATCGCGGCCAGCTCGGGAAAGCGTTCGGTGATCAGGTCTTCGCCGCGCGACCACAGGTAATTCCGGCCGCCGCGCCGCACCAGCTGCGAGCGGATGCCGTCGTACTTCCACTCGACCAGCCACTCGTGGACATCGCCCAGCGCGGAAGGCTCCCCCTGCAGCTGGTGCGCGAGGAAGAAGGGATAGGGCTGGCCTCCACGCAGTTTATGTTCCTCGTCCGACTGCGGCGCGATCAGTTTCAGGAAGCCGGCCGCGGTCGGGCGCACCGTGCCGTCGGTCCAGCCCATCAGCCGCTGCGCGATCAGCTTGCTGTCGACCGCCGCGATATTGGCCAGGGCGCGCGTGACCAGCAGTTTCGACACGCCGACCCGGAAGCCGCCGCCGATCAGCTTCACCAGCAGGAAGCGCTCGCGCCAATCGAGTTCGTTCCAGTAGCCGAACAAGGCCTCGCGGATGGCGCCCGGATCGGCGCCGCGCAGGGGACCGATGCGCTGCTCCATCCATTCCGCGAGACCGACGTCGCTGCGCAGTTGCGGCGGCGGCAGGATGTGGGCGATGGTCTCGGCCATATCGCCCACCGCCTGGTAGCACTCGTCGAACAGCCACTCGTCCAGGCCCGAATACTCGATCGCGTACTGCCACAGCAGGCGGCTCGGCACCGCCTGGCGCGGCTTGCCGCCGGCGAGGAAGTACACCGCCCATGCCGCGTTCTCCGGCGCCGCGCTGGCGAAGTAGTTCTGCAGCGCTTCCAGCTTGCGGTTGGTGGCCGTGGTTTCATCCAGCTCCGCATACAGGCGCGCGAACTCACGCATCGCTCGCCTCCGCGCTCACCGCCTCGTCCTCGTCGCCGTACTCGGTCTCGAACCCGGCCGCATCCAGGCCCTGCTCACACAGCCAGCGCACCATCACGGGAATCGAACCGTGCGTGACGATGATGCGCTGCGCCTCGGTGGCGCGGATCGCCGTCATCAGGCCGGGCCAGTCGGCGTGGTCGGACAGGACGAAGCCGCGGTCCACGCTGCGCCGCCGGCGCGCGCCACGCAGCAGCATCCAGCCGCTCGCGAAGGCATCGCTGTAGTCGCCGAAACGCCGCATCCACGTGGAGCCAGCGGCGGATGGCGGCGCAATCACCAGCGCGCGCCGCAGCGCGGCCTTGTCGATGTCCGTGACCATCACGGTCGGCGGCAGCGGCACGCCCTCGGCGCGATACGCCCGGCTGAGCGGTTCGACTGCGCCATGGCAGACCACCGGCCCGATCGAGGGATCGATGCCCGACAGGATGCGCTGCGCCTTGCCGAAGGCGTAGGCAAAGACGACGCTGCAGCGGCCTTGTTCCGCGTTCTTGCGCCACCAGCCGTTGATGTCGTCGAAGATGTCCTGCTCCGGCTCCCAGCGGTAAATCGGCAGGCCGAAAGTGGATTCGGTGATGAAGCTATGGCAGCGCACCGGCTCGAACGGCGTGCAGGTCTTGTCCGCTTCGACCTTGTAGTCGCCCGACGCGACCCAGACCTCGCCACCGCACTCCATGCGCACCTGGCTCGACCCGAGCACATGCCCGGCCGGATGCAGCGACACCGTCACGCCGTTATGCACCACCTTCTCGCCGTACGCGAGGCCGTCGATGGCCGCGTCCTCGCCCATGCGCGCGCGCAGCACGCCGACGCCCGGCGCCGCAGTCAGGTAGCGCTGGCTGCCGTAGCGCGCGTGGTCGCCGTGCGCATGGGTGATGACGGCCCGCTCCACCGGCCGCCAGGGGTCGATGTAGAAGTCGCCGGGCACGCAGTACAGGCCCTCCTTGCGAACGACGACCATGTCCCCCATGCGATCCTTTCCCGTGCTAGGCCGGCTCCACGAAGTCCGCCACGAAGGTGCGCTTCTCCTCGTCGGGGAATTCAATCGTTACCTGGTCGCCCGCCAGCGCGGCCACCACGCCTTCGCCATACTTCGCGACCCTGACGCGGGCACCGACCTCGAACGGCGGTGGCGGCGGCGCATGCTCGTCCGGCTGCGTATCGAATTCGTCGTCGCGGATTTCGATGTCCTCCGTGAGCGACTGCGACGGCGGGTTCAGGCAGTTATCGCAGCGGCAGCACTTCTCGAAGCCGGGCACCTCGTCCTTGAAGTAATCGAGCAGCAGCTTCCAGCGGCAGAAGCCACTCACGGCGTAGCCGACCATCTGGTCGAGCGCTTCGCGGTCGCGCTCCTGCTTCTGCACGTAGACCTCGGCCAGTCCGTCGAAGACCGCGGCCTTCGGCTCCTGCGCGGTGACGAGGTATTCGAGCTTGCGGTTCTGGCGCAGCAGCTTGCCGTCCTTGAGCAGCTTGAGGCACACCTTCAGCTTCGAATCATGCTCCGCGATCTCTTCCTCGATGCGGGCCGTGGTCACGGGGCCGGTTTCGGCCAGCTCCCTCACCGCGTCGTACACGGCGCGCAGGTCGTTCGCGGCCGGGTAGTGCTTCACGAGGAAGAACTGCTGCACGCGCTTGTCGTCTTGCAGGAACAGCAGCGTGCAGGTGGCGTCCTTGCCGTCGCGCCCGGCGCGGCCGGACTCCTGGTAGTACGCTTCGAGATTGGCCGGGATCTGCAGGTGGACCACGAAGCGCGTGTCCGGCTTGTCGATGCCCATGCCGAAGGCGTTGGTGGCGACCATGACGCGCCGCTCGCCATCCATGAACATGTCCTGGTTGGCCTTGCGCTCGGCCGCGCGCAACTGGCCGTGGTAGATCGTGACCGATTCGGCGGCCTCCTCCAGGATCCTGTGCATCTCCTCGGCGGCCTTGACGGTGGCGGCGTAGACGATGCCGACGCCCTCCGCCTCGCGCACCAGCTTGAGCGCCTCGGCATACTTCTCGTCGGCGTTGGTCACTTGCAGCACGCGGTACTGCAGGTTGGGCCGGTAGATGCCGGTGTTGATCACCTTGATGCGCGGGCGATTCAGCTGGCGCCCGATGTCCTCGACCACGTCCTCGGTCGCGGTGGCGGTCAGCGCCAGCACTGGCGGGCTGCCCAGCGCCTGGATCGAAGCCACCATGTCGATATAGGCTGGGCGGAAGTCGTGGCCCCATTGCGAGATGCAGTGCGCTTCATCGACCACCACCAGGCCGATATTCACTTCCCGGAGCACTTCGACGAAGTCCGCCATCGCCAGCCGCTCCGGTGTGCAGAACACAATCTCGCATTGTCCGGCCGCGATGGCGTCAAGGGCGGTGCGCT
Source organism: Massilia terrae (assembly GCF_024753145.1). Classification (GTDB taxonomy): domain Bacteria; phylum Pseudomonadota; class Gammaproteobacteria; order Burkholderiales; family Burkholderiaceae_D; genus Telluria; species Telluria terrae. The sequence goes on from NZ_JANUGU010000002.1 coordinate 144,335, forward strand.
CCTCCTCGGCGGACAGGGTACTGTTGAGCTGCACCGCGCGGATGCCGAGCTCGGTCAGCTTGCCCAACTGGTCCTTCATCAGCGAAATGAGCGGCGAGACAACGATCGTCATGCCGCCCAGGATGCGGGCGGGAATCTGGTAGCACAGGGATTTGCCACTGCCGGTCGGCATGATGGCGAGCGTGTCCTCGCCGTCCAGCACGCTGTCGATGACGCGCTGCTGGCCGTCGCGCAAGTGCTCGATCCCGAAGACCGTATGCAGCAGTTTGCGGATCGTGTTGCGTCGGATCGCGAGCAAGCCGCGATGCATCAGTTTGGGGTCGTGTCGGGTCATGCCAGGAACTGTAAGCGCAGCGCGAGGCCAGCGGTATAGGACGCGGCCTACCCTCGTCGTAGGATGGGGGCGAAGGTATTTTCCTACAGGATCACGGAGTTGCCGCTGATACCTAAAGGGCGCCGGGGCAACTAATATGAAACCGTCACGCAGCCCCCTCGCCGGAGGACATCATGAACCGCTCGCTCTTCATCGCCTTGACGGCATTTCAACTGGCACTGGCCAGCGCGGCGGCCTGGCTGCTGTATGAGAGCGAAGCGCTCAGCGGGGCGGCGGCGTTGGTTGCATTGCATTGAATGCAAACGAACATTGGATTTCATTGACAGCACGTCGTCCCCGCGTAGCTGCGCGGGGACGACGTTCTACCTTATATCAGGTGCAGGTGATAACTATTAAGCCGCAGCCGCAACCGGCTCCTCCTCCACCGACGAGCGGACGAGGTAGTCGAATGCGGACAGCGACGCCTTCGCGCCCTCGCCCACCGCGATCACGATCTGCTTGAAGGGCACGGTGGTGACGTCGCCGGCGGCGAAAATCCCCGGCACCGAGGTCTCGCCGCGCGCATTGACTTCGATCTCGCCAAAGCGCGACAGTTCCACCGTCCCTTTCAGGAACTCGGTATTCGGCACCAAGCCGATCTGCACGAACACGCCTTCCAGCTCCAGCTTGCGCGAGGCGCCGCTGTTGCGGTCGGTGTAGCTCAGGCCGTTGACCTTCTTGCCGTCGCCATGGATCCCGGTGGTCTGCGCCGAAGTGATGATGTCCACATTGGCCAGGCTCTTCAGCTTTTTCACCAGGATCGCGTCGGCACGCAGCGCGTCGCCGAATTCGATCAGCGTCACGTGCGCCACGATGCCGGCCAGGTCGATCGCCGCTTCCACACCCGAGTTGCCGCCGCCGACCACCGCCACGCGCTTGCCCTTGAACAGCGGACCGTCGCAGTGCGGGCAGTAGGCCACGCCGTGGTTGCGGTATTCCTTTTCGCCCGGCACATTGATCTCGCGCCAACGGGCGCCGGTCGCGAGGATCACGGACTTAGTCTTGAGCACCGCGCCGCTCTCGGTCTGCACCTCGATCATCTTGCCCGGCACCAGCTTGCTGGCGCGCTGGGTGTTCATGATCTCGACCTCGTAGTGCTTGACGTGCTCTTCCAGCGCGATCGCGAAGCGCGGGCCGTCGGTTTCCTTCATCGACACGAAGTTCTCGATCGCCAGCGTGTCCAGCACCTGGCCGCCGAAGCGGTCCGCCACCACGCCGGTACGGATGCCCTTGCGCGCGGCATAGATGGCTGCCGCCGCGCCGGCCGGACCGCCGCCGACGATCAGCACGTCGAACGGTTCCTGCTTCGACAGTTCGGCCGCCCTGCGCGCGCCGCCGGCGGTGTCCAGCTTGGCGAGGATTTCCTCGACGCTGGCGCGGCCCTGGCCGAAATATTCGCCGTTCAGGAACAGCATCGGCACCGCCAGGATCTGGCGCGCTTCCACTTCGTCCGGGAACACGCCGCCGTCGATCGAAGTGATCTTGATGCGCGGGTTGATGATGGACATCGAATTCAGTGCCTGCACCACTTCCGGGCAGTTGTGGCAGGACAGCGAGATATATGCCTCGAACTCGAAGTCGCCGTCGAGGTTCTTGATCTGCTCGATGACGGCGTCGTCGAACTTGATCGGATGGCCGCCGACCTGCAGCAGCGCCAGTACCAGCGAGGTGAATTCATGGCCCATCGGAATGCCGGCGAAACGGACCGCAACATCGGAACCGGCGCGCTTGATCGCGAACGAAGGCTTGCGCAGCGTGTCGTCGTTGCTTTCCAGCACGGTGATCTTGTCGGACAGTGCCGCGATCTCGTGCAGGAGTTCCTTCATCTCGGCCGCTTTGGGCGATGCATCAAGCGAGGCGACGAGCTCAATCGGCTGCACCACGCGTTGCAAATAGGCTTGCAGTTGCTCTTTGAGACTTGCGTCCAGCATGATGGGTTCCTTTGATTCGAGGAGAAATAAGAAGGGCTACCGCCCTGCGGCCAATGGCTGGCCACGAATCGAACACGGGGACAGGCAGGCGCTGCCGCCTGTCCGCGTCGCCGCGCGGCTGCAGCCACGCGGTGTTGATACCTTGCCGCCGCGCTAGCGGCAACGCTGGGGAGACTGCTTAGATCTTGCCGACCAGGTCCAGCGAGGGCTTCAGGGTTTCGGCGCCTTCGGTCCATTTCGCCGGGCACACTTCGCCCGGGTGCGATGCGACGTACTGGGCTGCCTTCACTTTGCGCAGCAGTTCCGATGCGTCACGGCCGATGCCGAGGTCGTGCACTTCCATCACTTTGATGGTGCCGCTCGGGTCGATCACGAAGGTGCCGCGCAGGGCCAGGCCTTCTTCTTCGATCATCACGCCGAAGTTGCGGGTCAGGGTGCCGGTCGGGTCGCCGATCAGGGCGTAGTTGACTTTCTTGATGGCATCCGAGGTGTCGTGCCATGCCTTGTGCGAGAAGTGGGTGTCGGTCGATGCGCCGTACAGCTTCACGCCGATCTTGTCGAATTCCGCTTGCAGGCTTGCCAGGTCTTCCAGTTCCGTCGGGCACACGAAGGTGAAGTCGGCCGGGTAGAACATGATCACGGACCAGGTGCCTTTGAAGTTCTCTTCGCTGAGGTCGACGAACTTGCCGTTGTGGTAGGCGGTTGCTTTGAACGGTTTGATCTGGGTGTTGATAAGGGACATGACATCTCCTGTTTGGGTGGTGAAAAACGCTAGCCGGTACGTAGTGTAATCGGCCATATCGAAACTGTAAAATGAATTGAACAGATGCTGTCGATTGATTTTAGCTATCAAAGCGCCGTCGTCCCGGCGGAGGCCGGGACCATAGACCGCGTGCGTGTACGCTCAGCATGGGTCCCGGCCTGCGCCGGGACGACGCTCAGGGGTGGTGGTCTGTTGTCTCCGCAGCAGGCTGCTCGGGGGCGGCACCGCTTGATTCACACCGCGGCAGGGTCAGCGTGAAGACCGAGCCCTCGCCCGGCGTGCTCACCACCGACAGCTCGCCGCCATGCGACTGCGCCAGCTGGCGCGAAATGTAGAGGCCCAGCCCCAGGCCCTTCGGCTCACCGTTCCTGGCCACCCGCTCGAACGGCTCGAAAATGCGCAGCATGTCCTCCGGCGCGATGCCACGCCCCTGGTCGCGCACTTCGATACGCACCTGGTCGCTGTCGGCGTTGACACTGACCTCCACCGGTTTGCCGCCGCCATAGCGCAGCGCATTGGTCAGCAGGTTGACGATCACCTGCTCGATGCGAAACTCGTCCCAGCAGCCGCCCACGTCCTCATGCGGCCGCAGCGCGATGCTGCCGCCCGCCGCCGAGGCATGCACCGACAGGTCGCTGACCACGCGGTCGAGCAGCGCCATCAGCTCGACCTGCGCCGGCCGGATCGACAGCTTGCCGCTGCGGATGCGCGACACGTCCAGCATGTCGTCGATCAGCCGGATCATCGCCTTGATCTGGCGCTCGTCGCGGCGCACCATCGCGTCCAGCTTGTCCGGCGCGAAGGCGGCCAGGTTGCCGCGCTTGATCTGCAGGCTGCGCATCTGCGATTCGAGGAACAGGGTGTTGAGCGGCGTGCGCAGCTCATGCGCCACCAGCGACATGAACTCGTCGCGCATGTTCAGTGACCGCTGCAGTTCTTCCTGCGTCGCGTTCAGCTGGCACAGCAGCGCTTCCTGCTCGCGGCGGCTGCGTTCCAGCTCCTCGATATGGCGGCGCGCCTCGCGCCGCTGGCGGTCGAGCGTGACGAACACCTTCACCTTGCCGCGCACCGCGTCCGGGTCGAGCGGCTTGTGCAGGAAGTCCACGGCCCCGCTCTCGTAACCCTTGAACGCATAATTGAGCTCCTTGCCGGCCGCGCTGACGAACACGATCGGGATGTCCCGCGTGCGCTCGGTCCCGCGCATCAGCTCCGCCAGCTCGAAGCCGTCCATGCCCGGCATCTGCACGTCCAGGATGGCCAGCGCGAACTCGTGATCGAGCAGCAGCGCCAGCGCCTCCTCGCCCGACTGGGCGCGGTAGATGACGCGCTGGTCGTCGCGGATCAGGGCGTCGAGCGCCTGCAGGTTCTCCGGCAGGTCGTCGACGATCAGCACATTGCTGGGTTCTAGCTGGCTCATTGTTCCTCCAACTTCGGCAACAGCGCGGCAATTGCGGCGAGCCGCAACACCAGGTGCGGCGCGCTGCGCGCGATGGCCTGCTCGGGCATCGTCGACGCCTGCGCTTCAAGCGGGTCCTGCACAATCGTCAGGCCGCCGCAGGCCCTGATGCGGGCCATGCCGGCGGCGCCATCCTGGTTCGCGCCGGTCAGCAGGATGCCGGCCAGCGCCGGGCCATACGCGTCGGCGGCCGATTCCATCAGCACGTCGATCGCGGGGCGCGCGTAATTCACCGGCGGCTCGCAGCTCAGGGAAAAACTGCGGTCCTCCTCGACCGACAGGTGATAAGCCGGCGCCGCAAAATAAATGGTGCCGCCGGCGATGGCTTCCTTGTCGGCGGCCTCGCGCACCGGCAGATGCACGCGCGATGCGAACAGCTCCGCCAGGCGGCTTTCACGGTCGGGCGGCATGTGCAGGATGCACACTACCGCCAGCTTCAGCGAAGCCGGCAGCGCCGGCAGCAGCATGAGCAGCGCTTCGATGCCGCCGGCCGACGCGCCGATCACCAGCGCCTCGATGTGGCGCCCGGCCAGCAGCTGCCCGACCTGTTCGTTGGTCGTCATGCGCCCGCCTTCCGGTACAGCTTCTCGCGCCGCGCCAGCACCTCGAAACGGCTGGCCCAGGCCGAGAACTCGATGCTCTCCTTGCTGCCCAGCCCGAGGAAGCCGCGGTGGCACAGCGACTCGTGGAACAGCCCAAGCACGCGGTCCTGCAGGCGCCGGTTAAAGTAGATCATCACGTTGCGGCAGCTGATGAAATGGGTCTCGGAGAACACGCTGTCGGTGGCCAGGCTGTGGTCGGCAAAGGTCACGTTCTCGACCAGCGCACGGTCGAAGCGCGCCCCGCCGTACGCGGCCGTGTAGTAGTCCGAGAATGCGCGCCGGCCGCCCGCCTTCTGGTAGTTTTCGGTGTACAGCTGCATGCGGTCGAGCGCGAACACCCCGCGCCGCGCCGCTTCCAGCGACTCCGGGTTGATATCGGTCGCGTAGATCATGGCCCGCTCCAGCAGCCCTTCTTCGTGCAGGACGATCGCAAGCGAATACACCTCCTCGCCGGTGCTGCAGCCCGCCACCCAGACCTTCACCGAAGGATAGGTCTTCAGCAGCGGCGCCACCTGCGTGCGCAACGCGGCGTAATAGTCCGGGTCGCGAAACATTTCGGTCACCGGAATGGTCAGGTATTGCAGCAGCCGCGCGAACGCGGCCGGGTCATGCATCACGCGCTCCTGCAGGGCCGACACGGTGTTACAGCCCAGCTCACGCAACGCGACCAGCACGCGGCGCTTCTGCGAGGCCCCGGTGTAATCGCGAAAGTCATAGTTATACTTCAGATAGACCGCTTCCACCAGCATCTTGATTTCGATATCGATGTCGCTGTGCGGCTTCAAATGCGCTCCATCGTCGGCATCCACACCCGCAGCAGCGAGTACAGTCGGGTCAGGTCGATCGGCTTGGACAGGTAGTCGTTGGCGCCGGCCGCCAGGCACTGCTCCTGGTCATCCTTCATTGCCTTGGCGGTGATGGCGATGATCGGCAGGCGGCCGAAACGGCCGTCCGCGCGGATGCGGCGGGTCGCTTCCAGCCCGTCCATACCGGGCATCATCACGTCCATCAGCACCAGATCGAGGTCCTGCACCTCGTCCAGCCTGGCCAGCGCCTCGAAGCCATTGCGCGCCACTTCCACCCGCGCGCCGCGCTGCTCCAGCGCGCTGGTCAGGGCGAACACATTGCGCACGTCGTCGTCCACCAGAAGGATGGTGCGGCCCTCGAACACGCGGTCGCGGCCACGCACGGCCTTGAGCATGTGCTGGCGTTCGGACGACAGCTGCGACTCGACCTTGTGCAGGAACAGCGTCACCTCGTCCAGCAGGCGCTCCGGCGAGCGCGCGCCCTTGATGATAATCGAGCGAGAATACTTGAGCAGCTCGGACTCCTCGTCGCGCGTCAGGTTGCGGCCGGTGTACACGATCACCGGCGGGAAGCTGCACATCTCCCCGTGCGACATCTGCTCCAGCAGCTCGCGGCCCTGCATGTCGGGCAGCTTGAGGTCGATGATCATGCAATCGAAGATTTCGCTGCGCAGCAGGGCCAGCGCCTCGGCGCCGGTGCCGACCGCCGAGATGTGCACGTCGGCGTCGGCAATCAGCTGCACCACGCTGTCGCGCTGGCGTTCGTCGTCCTCGACCAGCAGCACGCGCTTGATCTGCTGGGCCGACTTGTCCTGCAGCTTGCGGAACACCTGCTCCAGCTGCTCGCGCGAGGTGGGCTTGAGTGCGTAGCCGATCGCGCCCAGGTGCAGGGCCTCGCCGCCGTTGTCCATGCTCGACACCACATGCACCGGGATGTGGCGTGTGGCCGGGTCGTCCTTGAGGAGCTGCAGCAGCGAAAGGCCGGAGCGGTCCGGAAGGCGGATGTCGAGCAGGATCGCATCGGGCTTCTCGCCCGCGGCCAGCTCCAGCCCCTCGCCGGCGGTAAGCGCGACCAGGCAGCGGAAATCGAGGTCATGCGCGAGGTCGAACAGGATGCGCGCGAAGCCCGGATCATCTTCGATCACCAGCACCGTGCGCGCCCCGTCGGCCGGGCGTGCGCGGTCGTCGGCGAAGGCCGGCGCGGGGCGCTCCTCGCTTCGGACGGCTTCCGGCTCCGGCGCCGCTATTGGTGCGGGGGGCGGCGGCGTGGCCGCCACCGCGCCGTTCTTCGGCAGGCTCAGGACGAAGGTGCTGCCCTGCCCCGGCGTGCTGCTCAGCGTCAGGGTGCCGCCCAGCAGCGCGGTGAGGTCGCGCGAGATCGACAGCCCCAAGCCGGTGCCGCCGAAGCGCCGGCTGGTGGTGCCGTCGGCCTGTTGGAAGGCTTCGAAGATGCGCTCCTGCTGCTCGGGGGCGATGCCGATGCCGGAATCGCGCACCGCGAACTGCACCCAGCCGGCGTCAGTCACCGACACCGTCAGCTCGACGCTGCCGCGCTCCGTGAACTTGATCGCGTTCGACAGCATATTCTTCAGCACCTGCTCCAGGCGCTGGCGGTCGGTGTGGAGGGTGGCCGGCACATTCGGCTCCACCGTCACCGAGAACGCGAGCTCCTTCTGCTGCGCCAGCGGCTCGAACACGCGCGCCAGGCCATCCACCGCGCGCCGCAGCGGCAGGTCTTCCGGCGCCAGCTCCAGCTTGCCCGCTTCGACCTTCGAGATGTCGAGGATGTCGTTGATCAGGCTGAGAAGATCGTTCCCGGCCGAGTAGATGGTCTGGGCGAAGCGCACCTGCTCTTCGTTGAGGTTGCCGGCCGCGTTGTCGGCCAGGAGCTTGGCCAGGATCAGCGAACTGTTGAGCGGCGTGCGCAACTCGTGCGACATATTGGCCAGGAACTCGGACTTGTAGCGGCTGGCGCGCTCCAGGTCCAGCGCGCGCTGGCGCAGCTGTTCCTGCGCTTCCACCAGCTGGCTATTCTTGAGGTCGAGGTTGGCGGCCTGCTCGGCCAGCTGGTCGTTGGTCTGTTCGAGTTCGGCCTGCTGGTTCTCCAGGTTGGACTGCGATTCTTCCAGCGCGCGCGATTGCTCTTCCAGCTCCTCGTTCGCGGTGCGCAGCTCTTCCTGCTGGACTTGCAGCTCCTCGTTCAGCGCCTGGGTCTCGGTCAGCGCCTCCTGCAGCCGCTGGCGGTACACCACCGCCGCCACCGCCGCGCCGATCGCGTCGCTGACCATCTTGACGAATTCCAGCTCCCGCTCTGCCACCGGGTGCAGGAAGCCGATCTCCAGCACGCCCTTGACCTTGCCGTAATTGGAGAACGGCGCGATCAGGAGTTCGCGCGGCGCGGACTCGCCCAGCGCCGAGCCAACCTTGATGTAATCGGGCGGCAGGTCCTTCAGCACCATCACGCGGTTTTCGGCGGCGGCCTGGCTGGCCAGCGATTCGCCCGGCTGGATCAGCGCGGCGTGGCCGGCGGTGTCGTGGGCGAAGCCGAAGGCGCCGATGCGGCGCAGGATGCCGTCGTCGGTGCGGAAGTACATCGCGCCCACCACGCCGTCGACATAGCGCACCACATAGTCGAGCACTGCGGCGGCCAGCGGTTCGAGCGCATGGATACCGGCCGCGTGGCGCGCCAGTTCGACCTGCCCGGTACGCAGCCAGCCCAGGCGCCGCAGCTCGGCATTGTTCCGGCCCTCGTGGCGCAGCACGTCGGCATAGGAGGCCGACAAATGGGTCAGCTCGCGCCTGCCGAACATCGCGAGGAAGCCGCCGATCACGAGGGTGAGCAAGAGGAAGCCGGCGACCGACATCGTGGTCACGTTGCGCGCGGCGGTATTACGGTCCTGGAGCATGCGCTGCTCGTTGTCGAGCAGTTCGGCGAACTGGCCGCGGATCTCTTCCATGAGTATTCTGCCGCGCCCGGCCTTGACCATGTCCTCGTAGGGCTCGCCCTTGCGCTTCCGGGCGATGATCTCGGCGGCGTATTTTTGCCATGCCTCGTGCGCGCCAAGGATGCGCTGCAAGCGCTCGAGCTGCATCGGCCGCTTGTCCAGCATGCGCTCCAGCGTGTAGACCTCGGCGGTCAGGCGCGGCGCGGCCAGCTGGTAGGGCTGCAGGAAGGCTTCGTCCCCGGACAGCAGGAAGCCGCGCATGCCGCTTTCCATGTCGACCGCCAGCTTGCTGCTCTGGTAGGCCTTGCCGATCACCTGCTCGCTGCGTTCGATCCCGCTCAGCACATTGAGCAGGTACGCGATGATGCCGATGAAGACCGCGGCGCTCATCACGCTCAAGAACAGCGGCAGCGCGACGTTGCGCGCCAGGATGCGGCGGAACAGCTGCGTGTTATCGATTGTCTCTTGGGCCATCGTCGGGCTTTTTTTGTAATGAAAAATATCCAAAGTGTAACTCAGTGCTCAAATAGGCCGCGCGCGCTTGGTTTCCCCTGTTACATAGTGCTTAGACCACGCAATTGGATTAAAATTGCCGCCAGTCTTTTTTGGAGGATTCCACCCATGCGCCTGTGATGCCCGCTGCCTCACGCAGCCCGACCTTCCCTTGCCCTCGCGGCAGGTGTTCGAACGCATCCACAGGAATTACCATGGCGAATTCTTTCTTCGCGGCCCTGCACGGGGTCCATTTTCAACTGCCCGACGGCACCCAGCTGTTCAGCGGCATCGACGAGACCTTCAGCGCCGAAACGGTCGGCATCATTGGGCACAACGGCAGTGGCAAGTCTACGCTTGGCAAACTGCTGAGCGGCGATCTGGCGCCCGGCAGCGGCCGGATCGAACGCGCGACTCGCGTGCGCCGCGTCAGCCAGGAATCCGGATCGCTGGTGGCGGCCAGCCTCGCGGAAGTTGCTGGCCTCGACCGCCAGCTCGCGGCGCTGGCCCGGCTGCAGGGCGGCGAGGCGCTGGCCGACGATTTCGACATCATCGGCGACCAATGGGATATCGAGGCGCGCTGGCTGGCGATGCTGGAGCGCGCCGGCCTGCATGCCTCGATGGCGCCGGCTTCGCTGAGCGGAGGCCAGCGCATGCTGCTCGCATTGGCAGGCGGCTTTTGCAGCGATGCGGGACTGCTGGTGCTGGACGAGCCGAGCAACCACCTCGACGCGGTGCGGCGCGCTTGGCTGCTCGGGGAAATCGTACGCTGGCGCGCGCAGGGACGCGGCCTGGTACTGGTCTCGCACGACCGCGCCCTGCTCGCGCACGTCGACCGCATCATCGAAACACGCCCGCCCGGCTTGCGGCGCTACGGCGGCGCGTGGGCGCAGGTGGAAGCGCATCGCGAATCCGAGCTGCAGGCCGCCGGAGCAAAGCTGGAGCGCGCGCGCACGGTGCGCGACCGCGAGCAGTCGGCGCTGCGCGATCAGGCCGAACGCGCGGCGCGGCGCGATGCGCGTGGCGCGCGCGACGCCAGGCAGGCCAACCAGGCCAAGCTGCTGCTGGGTCTCAGGCAGGACAAGGCTGAGCAATCCAGCGGTGCGCGCATGGCGCGCCAGGCGCAGCGCGAGCAGGAACTGCGCGCCGAGGTGGCGGACGCCTTCGCCGCGCTGCAGGGCGCCGCGCAGCAGCCGGAGTTTCCGGAGCTGGTCGAAACGCTGGTGGCGCAGGGGCAGGAGTCGCTGGTGCTGGAAGAGCTGCTGGCGCCGTGGGGCTGGAGCAAGCCGCTGACGTGGGCAGCGCGCGGGCCGGTGCGGGTCGCGATCACGGGGCCGAACGGCTGCGGCAAGAGCACGCTGCTGCGCATCGTCGCAGGCGAGCTCGCGCCCGCGTCGGGATCCTGCCGACGGCTGCATGCCACGCTGCTAGACCAGTCGCTGCGCGGGCTCGATCCCGCCCTGCCCCTGCTTGAGCAATTCGAACGGCGCGTGCAAGGCATCAGCGAAGGCAGGCTGCGCCAGCATCTGGCCAAGGCCGGCATCGGCAGCGAACACCTTCGCAAACCCTGCGGCGAATTGAGCGGTGGGGAGCAGATGCGCGCGGCGCTGCTGCTGGCGATGCTGGGCCAGCCGCCGGCGCGCATGCTGCTGCTCGATGAGCCGACCAATCATCTCGACCTCGCGGCGATCGAAGCGCTGGAGCATATGCTGCGCTCGTGGACCGGCGCGCTGGTGGTCGTGTCGCATGATGACCGCTTCCTGGGACGGCTGGATCTCACGCACAGGATCAGGCGGGATGGCGAGGGTTGGATGTGCGAGGACGCGGACGGTCCATGGGTCCCCGCCTGCGCGGGGACGACGGGAGGAGCTGAGGTTTACGCAGGCTTGCGTGCGTAACTCACGGTGAGCATTTCCCACTGGTGGCCATCGGGCTCGTTCCAGTAGATGCCGCGCCCGCCGTAATCCGTGCTGATCTTCATGTCGACCGGGCCGCGCACCTGGCTGCGGTACTCGATGCCGGCGGTCTGGATGCGGTGAAGGATGGCGTCGAAGTCCTCGTCGCTGACGCGGAAGCAGTAGTGATGGACGGGGTAGCTTTCCTCGGTCTCGATGAAGTCGAGCGTGAGGCCGTTGTTGAGGTAGACCGGCGAGAAGATGCCGAAGATGGTCTCCTGCCAGTCAACGCCCAGCAGTTCCGCCAGCTTCCGCGCCGAGGCGGCCCGATTATGGCTGGGCACGATGAAGTGATCGAGTTCGACGGACATGACGGTTCTCCCGAAGTCGAACAAATGATACTCCTACCCGCCTAAAAAAACGTCGCTCCCGCCTGCGCGGGAACGACGATCTCTATATTTTGAAGACGCGATTACAGGAAGCGGTCGAGAATCTTGCGGCTGTGCTTATCGATGCGGTACATATCGCGCACCAGGAAGTGGATGCCGTGGCTGTCTGCAATCAGCAGCGAGGCGTCGCCGATGCGGCGGATGTCCTCGTCGACTTTCAGCACGAACTCGGTCGCGCCACGGTCGGTGTCGACATACCAGGTGCAGGGCGTAGCGAAGCTCGACACGTCCTTGATGCGAGAGATCTCGGGCATGAACTCGCGGCCCTGCAGTTCATCGGTGATCAGGGCGCGCACTTGCTCCGGCAGGTCGGCCAGGTCGTCGATCCACGCGACTTCCTTGCCGCCTTCGCGCACCATCGAAATGCCTTTGTCGGGCGACTGGATCGGGAACGAGCGCACCGGCGCCACGCCGGCGATGTCCTCGCCCTCGCTCGTGGTCAGGACCAGTTTGCCGAAGCTGTCGCGGCGCAGCTGGAATGGGGTGGTCGCCATTTCTTATTCTTCCTTGTTGCCGTCGTCCAGGTCCTGGTCGACGTTGCGCGCCTGCGCTTCGTACAGGCGGCGGTAGGCGCCGTCTTCCTTCTCCATCAGCACGTCGTGCGAGCCCTCTTCCACTACCTGGCCGCGGTCCAGCACCACCAGCCGGTCGGCGCGGTGCAGGGTCGACAGGCGGTGCGCGATCGCGATCGTGGTGCGGCCCTGCACCAGGTTGTCGAGCGCCTTCTGGATTTCCTTTTCGGTCTCGGAGTCGACCGAGGAAGTGGCCTCGTCGAGGATCAGGATCGGCGGATTGATCAGCAGCGCCCGCGCGATCGAGATGCGCTGGCGCTCGCCGCCTGACAGGCCCTGCCCGCGTTCGCCCACCATCGAGTCGTAGCCATGCGGCAGGCGCAGGATGAATTCGTGCGCGTGCGCGGCGCGGGCGGCGGCGATGATCTCCTCGCGCGTCGCATCCGGTTTGCCGTAGGCGATGTTCTCGGCGATGGTGCCGAAGAACAGGAAAGGCTCCTGCAGCACCAGGCCGATGTGGCGCCGGTAGTCCGACACGGCGAAGGCGCGGATGTCAGTGCCGTCCAGCAGGATCGCCCCCTCGGCCACGTCGTAGAAGCGGCAGATCAGGTTCACCAGGGTCGATTTGCCGGAGCCGCTGTGCCCGACCAGGCCGACCATTTCACCGGCGCGGATGTTGAGCGAGATGCCGCGGTTGACGGCGCGGGTGCCGTAGCGGAAGCCCACTTCGCGCAGCTCGATATTGCCCTCGACCTTGGCCAGCTTGACCGGGTTGACCGGGTCCGGCACGCTCGACACGTGGTCGAGGATGTCGAAGATGCGCTTGGCCGCCGACGCCGATTTCTGCGTCACCGAGACGATCCGGCTCATCGAATCGAGGCGGGTGTAGAAGCGCCCGCTGTAGGCGATGAAGGAGGTCAGCGTGCCGACCGTGATCTCGCCGCGCGAGACCTGCCAGATACCGAAGATCCAGATGACCAGCAGGCCCAGTTCGGTGAGCAGCGAGACGGTCGGCGAAAACAGCGACCACACCTTGTTCAGGCGGTCGTTGACCGCGAGGTTGTGGCGGTTGGCTTCCTTGAAGCGCAGCGCCTCGCGCTTCTCCTGCGCGAAGGCCTTGACCACGCGAATGCCGGGAATGGTATCGGCCAGCACATTGGTCACCTCGCCCCACACGCGGTCGATCTTCTCGAAGCCGGTGCGCAGCTTGTCGCGCACGATGTGGATCATCCAGGCGATGATCGGCAGCGGCAGCAGCGTGACCAGCGCCAGCTTGGGGTTCATGCCGAACAGGATCACGCCGGTCATGATGATCATCAGGACGTCGGACAGGAAGTCCAGAAGGTGCAGCGACAGGAACACGCAGATGCGGTCGGAGCCGCTGCCGATGCGGCTCATCAGGTCGCCGGTGCGCTTCCCGCCGAAGAATTCGAGCGACAGCCGCAGCAGGTGTTCGTAGGTCGCGGTGCGCATGTCGGCGCCCATGCGCTCGGAGATCAGCGCCAGGATCCAGGTCTTGGCCCAGCCCAGCGCCCATGCCAGCATGGCCGAAGCGAACAGGCCACCCATGTACAGGTAGACCAGGTGCGGGTCGATGTGCTTGCCGTTCTGGTAGGGGATCAGGACGTTGTCCATCAAGGGCATCGTCAGGTAGGGCGGAATCATGTGCGCGGCCGTCGAGGCCAGCATCAGCAGGAAGCCGGCCAGCAGCGAACCCTGGTAGGGCTTGGCGAAACGCCACAGGCGGAACAGGGTCCAGGTCGACGGCGGGGTGTGCAGCACCTTGGTGCAGATCGGGCACTCCTCCTCGTCCGGCGCGAGCGGCGCCTTGCAGCTCGGGCAGGTGTGCTGCTCGGGCGGCTGCACCGGGATGCCGCTGGCGGCGCTCTCGATCCGGTCCTGGAACTGGTCGAGCACGCGGATCGCCTGCAGGTTCTGGCCCAGCGTGAAGCGCCACGCGGCCAGCAGCCCGCTGGCGTCGACCAGTTCGAGGTGGCCGACGCCGGCGTGGTCGTAGTGGCGCAGTTCCAGCCCTTGCCGGAATGGCCAGTCGCGCCACTCGGCCTCGCCCGGCGAGCGCGCCATCAGGCGGTGTTGCGTGACAACCAACAGGCCTTTCGTGAAGTGGAGGCGCGCATCGAGGTCAACCTCGACGCTGTTTAAAACGTTTTCCCCCGGTGCAAGTCTCTTTCCCACCTCGCCCTGCCAGTGATCGGGCAGCATGCTGGCGGCAGGCGTGGTAGAGACGAGTTGTTGAGTTGTCATTGTGGCGCTGCCTGTTGTTCAGGCTAAGTATTCTGGTAACACCGCGAGCAATACGCACTCGGCAGCGCCGCCCCACGTCGGACGCCGGAGCAATCTACGGTATTCTATCGGGAGGGACGAGACTGGCAGAAATCGGTGCGGCGCGGTAAGCTTCCGTGCCGGCGAGTATATTACAACAAACCAAGCGCCCGGCGGGCGTCCACAGGGCAGGAAAACATAGGCAAGCCGGGCGGTGCGGATAAGGTCGCACGCCCGCGAAGACATTTTTGATGACAAAGAAGAAAGATATCAAGTTTCTCCGTGTATCCCACCTGCGCGGCCCGAACATCTGGACATACCGCCCCGTGATCGAAGCCTGGCTCGACATCGGCGAGCTGGAAGACTCCCCCTCCAACACCATCCCCGGCCTGTTCGAACGGCTGACCGCCTGGCTGCCCGGGCTGGTCGAGCACCGCTGCGGCGTCGGCACCCACGGCGGCTTCCTCGAGCGCCTGCAGGAAGGCACCTGGGCCGGCCACATTCTCGAGCACGTGGTGCTGGAACTGCAAAACCTGGCCGGCATGAAGACCGGTTTCGGCAAGACCCGCGGCGCCGGCCAGCCGGGGATCTACAAGATGGCCTTCCGCACGCGCGAGGAAACCGTGGGCCGCGCCGCGCTGGACACCGGCCGTGAACTGCTGCTGGCCGCGATCAACGACGAGCCTTTCGACGTCAAGGCCGCCATCGCCGCCCTGACCGACCTGGCCGACCGCCGCCTGCTGGGCCCGTCGACCGGCCACATCGTCGAGGCCGCGGTCGAGCGCCGCATCCCGCAGATCCGCCTCACCGAAGGCAACCTGGTGCAGCTCGGCTACGGCTCGGCACAACGCCGCATCTGGACCGCCGAGACCGACCGCACCGGCGCCATCGCCGAAGGCATCGCCAGCGACAAGGACCTGGCCAAGGGCCTGCTGGCCTCGTGCGGCGTGCCGGTGCCGGAAGGCGCGGTGGTGCGCAGCCCGGCCGAAGCCTGGGACGAGGCGCAGGACATCGGCCTGCCGGTGGTGATCAAGCCGGTCGACGGCAACCACGGCCGCGGCGTGTCGCTGAACCTGATGACCGAGGCCGACATCCACGCCGCCTACGAGATCGCCTCGAAGGAAGGTGACAGCCGCTCGGTGCTGGTCGAGCGCTACATTGCCGGCAACGAGCACCGGCTGCTGGTGGTCGGCACCAAGGTGGTGGCGGCCGCGCGCGGCGAGTCGCTGTTCGTCACCGGCGACGGCAAGTCGACCATCATCGAACTGTGCGACAGCCAGATCAACACCGACCCGCGCCGCGGGCCGACCGAAGACTTTCCGCTCAATCCGGTCACGCCGACCGACAGCGAGATCATGCTCGACCTGAAGCGCCAGGGCCTGACGCCGCGATCGATCCCGCCGGCCGGCCAGAAGGTCCTGATCCAGCTGAACGGCAACGTGTCCGACGACGTCACCGACATCGTGCACCCGGAAGTGGCGCACGCCGCCGCGTTGGCCGCGCGCATCGTCGGCCTGGACATCGCCGGCATCGACCTGGTGTGCGAGGACATCACCCGCCCGCTGGAAGAACAACGCGGCGCGATCATCGAAGTCAATTCGAGCCCGGGCCTGCTGGCCCACATCAAGCCGGCCAGCGGCACCCCGCGCAACGTCGGCAAGGCCATCGTGGATCACCTGTTCGCGGCAGGCGAAAACGGCCGCATCCCGGTGGTGGGCGTGACCGGCCTCCTGGGCGCGAGCCTGGTGTCGCGCCTGGCCGGCTGCCTGTTGCACCTGACCGGCAAGCACGTCGGCGTGGCCAATGGCGAGGGCCTGTACCTGGACGCGCGCCAGGTGACGGCGGGCGACTGCATGACATTCGAGGCCGGCGAGCGCGTGCTGATCAACCGCTGGGTGCAGGCTGCCGTGTTCGAGTCGAACGCGCAGTCGATCCTGGCCGAGGGCCTGCCCTACGACCGCTGCGCGGTGGGCGTGGTGACCGACATGTGCGACGCCAGCGACCTGTCCGCGTACTACATCGGCGCCGGCGACTCGCGCTACAACGTGGTGCGCAGCCAGGTCGACGTGATCCTGCCGGAAGGGACGGCCGTGCTGAACGCGGCCGATGCGCAGGTGGCGGAACTGGCCGAGCTGTGCGACGGCGGCGTGATCTTCTACGCGCTGGATGAACACAATGAAGTACTGGCGGCGCACCGCGCGCAGGGCAAGCGCGTGGCCTTCGTGCGCGAAGGGCTGATGATCCTGGCCGAGGGCGCGGAAGAAACGCCGCTGCTGCAGGTGGCCAAGCTGAAGCCGGCCACCGCCAAGCATCCGGACAGCCTGCTGGCGGCCGTGTGCGCGGCGTGGGCGCTGGAGGTGCCGGCGGAGCTGATCTGCGCAGGCCTGCGCAGCTTCGACGCCACTCCGCCCGGCAAGAACTGAATATTAGAATCGACGTGGCCCGCCGACGCAGCGGGCCCGCCTCGGCGCCGCGTGTGCGGCGGCGCCGCCCACTCAAAGGATTGAAGGTTTATGGAAGTATCACGCGTACGCGCCCTGCGGGGCCCCAACCTGTGGAGCCACCATACGTCGGTGGAAGCGATCGTCAAGATCACGCCCGACGAGGAATCCATCGCGACCTTGCCCGGCTTCGAGACACGGTTGCGCACGCGCTTCCCCCAGATCAGCCAGCTGGCCCCGATGGGCCATGACGAAACGGTGCCGATGGCGCAGGTGCTGGAGATCGTCGCACTGGACCTGCAGGCGCAGGCCGGCTGCCCGGTGACCTTCAGCCGCACCACCGCCACCATCGAGCCCGGCGTGTACCAGGTGGTGGTCGAATACACCGAGGAAGACGTCGGCCGCCTCGCGCTGGAGCTGGCGGAACAGCTGATCGCGGCCGCCCGCGACGACGCGCCGTTCGACCTCGCCGCCGCGCTGGCCAGGCTGCGCGAAGTGGACGAGGACGTGCGCCTGGGGCCGTCGACCGGTTCGATCGTGGCCGCCGCCGTGGCGCGCGGCATCCCGTTCCGCCGCCTGACCGAGGGCAGCCTGGTGATGTTCGGCTGGGGCAGCCGCCAGCGCCGCATCCAGGCCGCCGAAATGGACTGCACCGGCGCCATCGCCGAATCGATCGCGCAGGACAAGGAACTGACCAAGAAGCTGCTGGACGCGGCCGGCGTGCCGGTGCCGCTGGGCCGCACCGTGAGCGACCCGGACGACGCCTGGGCCGCCGCGCAGGAGATCGGCCTGCCGGTGGTGATCAAGCCGAAGGACGGCAACCAGGGCAAGGGCGTGACGGTCAACGTGACCACCCGCGAGCAGCTGACCGCTGGCTTCCAGACCGCCTCCGAATTCCGCGACGACGTGATGGTCGAGCGCTACCTGCCCGGCCACGACTTCCGCCTGCTGGTGGTCGGCGACAAGCTGGTCGCGGCCGCGCGCCGCGATCCGCCGTCGGTGGTGGGCGACGGCGAGCACACCGTGCGCGAGCTGGTCGACATCGTCAACCGCGACCCGCGCCGCGGCGACGGCCACGCCACTTCGCTGACCAAGATCCGCTTCGACGACATCGCGCTGGCCAGCCTGGCCAAGCAGGGCTACGGCGCCGATTCGGTGCCGCCCAAGGGCCAGCGGGTCCGCCTGCGCAACAACGCCAACCTGTCGACCGGCGGCGCGGCCACCGACGTCACCGACGACGTCCATCCGGAAGTGGCGGCGCGCGCGATCGCGGCGGCCACCATGGTCGGGCTGGACATCTGCGGCGTCGACCTGGTGTGCGACAGCGTGCTGAAACCGATCGAGGAACAAGGCGGCGGCATCGTCGAAGTCAACGCCGCTCCCGGCCTGCGCATGCACATCTCGCCCTCGTTCGGCAAGGGCCGCGCGGTGGGCGACGCGATCGTGTCGGCCATGTTCAAGGACGGCGACGACGGCCGCATCCCGGTGATCGCGGTCACCGGCACCAACGGCAAGACCACCACGGTGCGCCTGATCGCGCACCTGACCACGGCCGCCGGCCTGCGCACCGGCATGACCAACACCGACGGCGTCTACATCGAAGGCCGCCGCATCGACAGCGGCGACTGCAGCGGCCCGCGCAGCGCGCGCAATGTGCTGCTGCACCCGGACGTCGACGCCGCCGTGTTCGAGACCGCGCGCGGCGGCATGCTGCGCGAGGGCCTGGCCTTTGACCGCTGCCAGGTCGCGGTGGTGACCAATATCGGCGCCGGCGACCACCTCGGCCTGAACTACATCACCACGCTGGAGGACCTGAAGGTGCTCAAGCGCGTGATCGTGATGAACGTGGCGCCCAGCGGCATG
Organism: Massilia terrae; assembly: GCF_024753145.1. Lineage (GTDB taxonomy): Bacteria > Pseudomonadota > Gammaproteobacteria > Burkholderiales > Burkholderiaceae_D > Telluria > Telluria terrae. The sequence goes on from NZ_JANUGU010000002.1 coordinate 163,146, forward strand.
GCGGTGCTCAACGCGGCCGACCCGATGGTGGCCAGCATGGCCGAGAAGACCAAGGGCGACGTCACCTTTTTCGCGCAGGACGGCACCCATCCGCTGATGTCGATGCACCGCGCCAAGGGCAAGCGCGTGGTGTTCGTCGAGGACGGCATGCTGGTGGCGGCGCAGGGCAAGAACGTAACCCGCATCCCGCTGGCGGAAGTGCCGATCACGCGCGGCGGCACCATCGGCTTCCAGGTCGAGAACGTGATGGCCGCGGTGGCGGCGGCGTGGGCGGTGGACCTGCCGTGGGACGCGATCCGCGTCGGCCTGGCCACTTTCCGCAGCGAGACCAGCAACGCGCCGGGCCGCTTCAATGTGTTCGACTATCGCGGCGCCACCGTGATCGCCGACTACGGCCACAATCCGGACGCGATGCAGGCGCTGGTGGGCGCGGTGGAAGGCATGCCGGCCAAGCGCCGCATGGTGCTGATCAGCGGCGCCGGCGACCGCCGCGACGAGGACATCCGCCAGCAGACCCGCATCCTCGGCGCCGCCTTCGACGAGGTGCTGCTGTACCAGGACCAGTGCCAGCGCGGCCGCGCCGACGGCGAGGTGGTGGCGCTGCTGCGCGAGGGCCTGCAGGGCGCCACGCGCACCAGCCACGTCGAGGAAATCAACGGCGAATTCGTCGCGATCGACCGCGCCCTGTCGCGCCTGTCCAAGGGCGACCTGGCGCTGATCCTGATCGACCAGGTGGACGAGGCGCTGGCCCACATCGCCCAGCGCGTGGCCGAAGCCTGAAAGGCAGAGGCCCGCGGTGAAGCGGGCCCCTGCCTCCCCCGACAAGCCGACGGCATTGCACCGCCGGCCTGAACGCTTCAGCGCGCCCTGCCGCGCTTGCGGCGCACCGCCGCCAATCCAGCCAGTCCCAGTCCGATGATGGCCACGCTGCCCGGCTCCGGCACGCCGGCCGGCGGCGGATCGCCGCCGTCGTTGCCATCGCCGCTCAGCACCAGGCGCGCGCCGAAATATTCGAGCGGGTCGCCGAAATCCGTGTCCTGCAAGGTCAGGGTCCAGGTGCCGAACATGTCCAGTCCGGCGAACTCCGAAAACGAATCCAGCGGCAGGCTGTAGGTGCCGCTTTGCATGGTCGTATCGAGGACCGGGGCCGCGTCCTGGAAATTGACCGTTACGCGGCCGCCGCTGTTGACGTCATAGTAGCCGACCGGGACCAGGCGCACCGTGGTCCCGTCGGGACCTGTGAGCCACATGCCGATCTCGTTCGCGTAGGGCGTGCCCTGGCCGATGCACTGCGTGCCATCCGGCCCGATCTGCGGGTCGTCGCATTTCGAGAAGTCGACGCTGATACTGACGCCGCTCAGCGTGCCGTGCCGGGTGACGTCGAGGTAGCGCGCGATGACGATGCCATCGCTGTCGCCGTACTGCGAATCGGTGACCACGACCCCGGCCTGGGCCGCGCCTGCCAGCGCCAGGGCGGCGCACATCACCGCATGTTTAATCGAGCTGAACCGCATATTTCCCCCTCGTTCTTTGCCGAATACTGAGCAGGTTTCATGCCATGTTGCGAAAACCAAGGAAAATCATGGAGTTGGCAAGTGCGGCGCGGAGGTGGTGTAAAAAATGCCGACAAATGGCCGCCGCCCCGGCTGCGGCTGTCGCCAGCGCGAGCGATCGCGGTAGAATGGCGGTCTTGGCGCAGCAAGCCGGCACGAACAAGAAATGACCACAGTCCCGAACGAGATCAACCCCGCAGCGGCCAAGAGCAGCGCGACGGAAAAACAGACGCCGATGATGCAGCAGTACCTGCGCATCAAATCGGACTACCCGACCATGCTGGTGTTCTACCGCATGGGCGACTTCTACGAGCTGTTCTTCGACGACGCCGAGAAGGCGGCGCGCATCCTCGGCATCACGCTGACCGCGCGCGGCTCCTCAGGCGGGGTGCCGATCAAGATGGCCGGGGTGCCCTTCCACGCGCTCGATCCCTACCTGGCCAAGCTGGTCAAGATGGGCGAATCGTGCGCGATCGCCGAGCAGTTCGGCGACCCGGCGCTGTCCAAGGGCCCGGTCGAGCGCAAGGTGGTGCGGGTGGTCACGCCGGGCACCCTGACCGACGCCGACCTGCTGCCGGAAAAGGCCGAGCGCCCGCTGCTGGCCGTATGCACGCTCACCCAGCGCAAGGTGGTCACCACGGGCCTGGCCTGGCTGTCGCTGGCATCGGGCGCGCTGCGCCTGATGGAATTCTCGGGCGATGCGCGCACCGTCGGCGCGCGCCTGGCGCAGGAGCTGGAGCGCATCGCGCCGGCCGAGGTGCTGCGCGCGGACGACAACAGCGACCTGTTCGAGGAAGCCGCGATCGGCCACACCCAGCACGTGCCGGAGTGGCACTTCGACGTGGTCAAGGGCCACAAGGCGCTGCTGGACCAGCTGGCCGTGGCCACGCTGTCCGGCTTCGGCGCCGACGGCCTGGGCGCGGCGTTCGGCGCGGCCGGCGCGCTGCTGCGCTACGCCCACTCGACCCAGGGCCGCGGCCTGCAGCACGTGCAGACGCTGGCGGTCGAAAGCGAGAACGAATTCATCGGCCTGGACGCGGCCACGCGCCGCAACCTGGAGCTGACCGAGACCATCCGCGGGCAGGAGTCGCCGACCCTGTTCTCGCTGCTCGACCACTGCCGCACGGCGATGGGCTCGCGCCTGTTGCGCCACTGGCTGCATCATCCAAAACGCAACCAAATGGTTGCACGTTCCCGGCACCAGGCGATCGAGGCGCTGCTCGGTCGCGACGCCGCCGGCGCGCTGCTGGCGACGCTGGGCCAGGTGCCCGACATCGAGCGCATCACCACCCGCATCGCCCTGCTGTCGGCGCGCCCGCGCGACCTGGCCAGCCTGCGCGACGGCCTGAAGCAGCTGCCGGCCCTGCGCGAGCAGGTGGCGCGCTGCTTCATCCCGGGCGACACCTGCCTGCTGCACGAGATCCACGCCGCGCTGGCCACGCCCGAAGCCTGCCTCGACCTGCTGGTGCGCGCGGTGGCCGAGGAGCCGGCCGCGATGGTGCGCGACGGCGGCGTGTTCGCGCGCGGCTTCGACGCCGAACTGGACGAACTGCGCGCGCTGTCCGAGAACGCCGGCCAGTTCCTGGTCGACCTCGAGACGCGCGAGCGCGCCCGCACCGGCATCGCCAACCTGCGGGTCGAATACAACAAGGTGCACGGCTTCTACATCGAGGTCACCAACGGCCAGGCCGACAAGGTGCCAGACGACTACCGCCGCCGCCAGACCCTGAAGAACTGCGAACGCTACATCACGCCGGAGCTGAAGGCCTTCGAGGACAAGGCGCTGTCGGCGCAAGACAAGGCGCTGGCGCGCGAGAAGATGCTGTACGACGAGCTGCTCGGCAGCCTCGCGCCCTTCATCGGCCAGCTGCAGGCGATCGCCCGGGCGCTGGCCCAGATCGACACGCTGGCGGCGCTGGCCACGCACGCGGTGCGCCACAACTGGTGCGCGCCGCAGCTGGTGGACGAGCCCTGCCTGGACATTGCGGAAGGCCGCCACCCGGTGGTCGAGAACCAGATCGAGCGCTTCATCGCCAACGACTGCCGGCTGCGCGACGACAAGCGCCTGCTCTTGATCACCGGCCCGAACATGGGCGGTAAATCGACCTTCATGCGCCAGGTCGCGCTGATCACGCTGCTGGCCTACGTGGGCAGCTACGTGCCCGCGGCCAGCGCCAGCATCGGCCCGATCGACCGCATCTTCACCCGCATCGGCGCTTCCGACGACCTGGCCAACGGCCGCTCGACCTTCATGGTGGAAATGACCGAATCGGCCGCGATCCTGAACGGCGCCACGCCGCAGTCGCTGGTGCTGATGGACGAAGTCGGACGCGGCACCTCGACCTTCGACGGCCTGGCGCTGGCGTGGGCGATCGCGCGCCACCTGATCGAGACCAGCCGCAGCTTCACGCTGTTCGCGACCCACTACTTCGAGCTCACCCAGCTGCCGGAAGCGCATCCGAGCGCGGCCAACGTGCACCTGTCGGCGGTCGAGCACAAGGACAGCATCGTGTTCCTGCACGCGGTGCAGGACGGCCCGGCCTCGCAGAGCTACGGCCTGCAGGTGGCGCAGCTGGCGGGTGTGCCGGCAGGCGTGATCCGCGCCGCGCGGCGCCACCTGGCGCGGCTGGAAGCACAGGCGGTGGACGGCACGGCGCAGCTCGACCTGTTTGCGCCGGCGCCGTGCGCGGAGCCGGAAGACGAGGCCGCGCCGGCCGCCGTCGCAGCAGCACCGAACGACGCGCTGCGCGAGCTGATCGACCAGATCGACCCGGACGCGCTGTCGCCGCGCGAAGCGCTGGAACGGCTGTACGAACTGAAGCACGCGGCCGGCTGATGCGGCGCGCGCGACGCTTCCTGCTGCTCCCCGCCCTGCTGGCGGCAGCGTGCGCATTCGCCGCGCCCAAGGCGGACGAGCCGCAGCGCTTCGCCATCATCGGCCACAGCTTCATCGCCGGCGGCGAGGACAAGCTGCAAGAAGCGATCGCCGCGACCAGCGATGCTTCGCTGTCGTTCGTGGTCCTCACCGGGATCAAGGCGGCGTCGGAGACCTGCGCGGACAAGCTGTACCAGCGGCGGCGCGACCTGATCGACGACGCGAAGCGGCCGATGATCGTGGCGCCGGCCGGCAGCGACTGGACCGACTGCAAGAACTCGGCCGGGCGCAGCGATGCGATCGAAAGGCTGGCGCGCCTGCGCGAGCTGTTCTTCGCCGAGCCGCGCTCGATGGGCGCGAAGAAGATCCCGCTGACGCGCCAGTCGGCGAGCCCGCGCTTTCGCAGCTATGCCGAGAACGCGCACTGGGAAGTGGGCAAGGTGCTGTATTCGACGGTAAACCTCCCGTCGAACAACAACCACTACGTATCGGCCGCGGGACGCAACAGCGAGTACGAAGACCGGCTGGTGGCCACGCGCTTCTGGCTGAACCGGCTGCTGGCGATCGCCAAGAGCGACCACATGGACGCGATCGTGCTGTTCTCGGAAGGCGACATCAAGCCGTTCCCGGAACCGGCCGGGCTGCGCGCCCTGCTGCCGCGCGCCGCCTCCGGCCACGACGGCTTCGCGGAGCCGCGCAAGCTGGTGCTGGCGATGGCCAGGAAGTACGGCGGGAAGGTGCTGCTGGTCGATGCGGCCGGGCTGCCGAAAGGCGCGAAGCCGGCGATCGAGTGGAAGGGAAATGTCGGGCACCTGAGCGTGGGGCCGGGAGTGCTGGAGGTGGGCGTGGCGACGGAGGGTGGGCCGACGTTCACGATCAAGGACGCGGCGACCGACTAAAGTGGACGTCGTTCCCGCGCACGCGGGAACCCCATTTTGCAGCGCATCGTCAGCGCATGCGCTAGCCGCTTCGTTCGAAGAAATGGGATTCCCGCGTTCGCGGGAATGACGATTCCTGATACTGACGCGTCAGCAGCGATCACTGCAGCGGATGGCTGCGGAAATGGTCGCCCTCTTCGCTGTCTTCCAGCTCGTCGTGGCCGTGGTGGTGGCCGTGCGCGCCGTGCACGTGCTCGTGCGCGATCTCTTCGGCCGTGGCCGGACGCACATCAATCACCGACAGCTCGAAGCGCAGCGCCATGCCCGCCAGCGGGTGATTGCCATCCAGCACAACCTTGTCTTCCGCCACTTCGGTCACGGTGAAGATGGTCGGCTCCTCGTCATCGCCGGCGCCTTCGGCCATGCCTTCGAACTGCATGCCGACTTCGATCGGTTCCGGCAGGCGCTTGCGCTCCTCGACCTTGATCAGGGCCGGATCATAATCGCCGAACGCGTCTTCCGGCTCGATCTGGATGGTCGAGGAATAGCCGACGTCCTTGCCATCCAGCTCTTCCTCGATCTTGGGCAGGGTGTTCTCGTACCCGCCGTGCAGGTACACCATCGGCTGGGTGCCCTCTTCGATCAGGTTGTTCTGGGCGTCCGACAGCCGGTAGTTGACGGACACCACAGTGTTCTTGGCAATTTTCATCGCACATCCTTTCGTTGTAAGGAGCGGATTATAACTCCAGCCCTGCTTTGCCTCCCGTCCAGCGACGTTATAATTGCGGCATGCAAAAAACACCGCTCCTCGGCGGCCTCACGCCCGCCCAATTCCTGCGCGACTACTGGCAGAAGAAACCGCTGCTGATCCGCCAGGCGATCCCCGGTTTCAAGCCGCTGCTCAAGTTCGAGCAGCTGGCCGCGCTGGCGCGCGCGAACCACGTCGAATCGCGCCTGATCACGCATGCGGACGGCAGCTGGAACCTCCAGCACGGCCCGCTGTCCGATCTGCCTGCGCGCGAACAGCGCGAGTGGACCATGCTGGTGCAGGGTGTGAACCTGTACGACGAACGTGCCGACGCCCTGCTGCGCCAGTTCCGCTTCGTGCCGGACGCGCGCCTGGACGACCTGATGATCAGCTACGCCACCGATGGCGGCGGGGTCGGGCCGCACATGGATTCCTACGACGTGTTCCTGCTGCAGGCGCAGGGCACGCGGCGCTGGCGCATCTCGGCCCAGGAAGACCGCGAACTGGTCGACGGCCTGCCGCTGAAGATCCTGGCCAACTTCGAACCGGAAGACGAATACGTGCTGGAGCCGGGCGACATGCTGTACCTGCCGCCGCAGTACTGCCACGACGGCATTGCCGAGGGCGAGTGCATGACCTATTCGATCGGCTTCCGGGTGCCGAACTTCCAGGAGATGGGCGAAGGCTTCCTGCAGTTCATGGCCGACTCGATCGAGCTGCCCGGCCTGTATGCGGACCCCGCGCTGAAGCCGGCCGACAAGCCGGCCGAGATCCCGCGCGACATGCTGGCCACCGTGGCCGACCAGCTGAACAAGATTTGCTGGGACGAGGACGACGTCGCCATCTTCCTCGGCGAATACCTGTCCGAGCCGAAGCACAATGTGTTCTTCACGGCGCCGGCCAAGCCGCTGCCGCAGGGCCGCTTCTTCGAGAGCGCGGCCAAGCGCGGCGTCAAGCTGTCGCTGAAGACGCTGATGCTCTATCGCGGCAAGCACGTGTTCATCAACGGCGAATCGTTCGAGACGGGGCGCGCCGACAAGGCGGTGCTGGCGCAGCTGGCCAACGACCGCAAACTGGATGGCGAGGCGCTGGCCGTGGCCACCGAGGACGTGCGCGAAGCGATCTATACCTGGTACCACGACGGCTGGCTGGAGCTGGCCTGAGCGAGGAGGCGATGAGCGATACGATCCTGCTACCGTTTTCCTCGCGCGCCGATTGCCAGGCGCAGTTCGCCGCGGTGCTGGCGCGGGCCAGGTCGACGCTGCAGCTGTTCGATCCCGACTGCGCCATCTTCCCGCTCGGCGACAGCAGCACTGACGCCGCGCTGCGCGCCGTCCTGGCCGGCGGCGGCAGGCTGCAGCTGGCGGTGCATACCACCAGTTACATCGAGCGCCACTATCCGCGCTTCCTGCGCCTGCTGCGCGACTATGCGCACCGCATCGAATGCCGCGTCACCAGCCGTTCGCTCCACCAATTGACCGATTCTTTTTGTGTCGCGGACGGGATCCACATCGTGCGCCGCTTCCATAGCGAGCACTTCCGCGGCGAGGCCGCGTTCGACGCGCCGGAGGCCACCGAGCTCCCCTTGGAGCGTTTCGCAGCGATCTGGGAGGAGTCAAATGTTGCACTGCACACAAGCACTACAGGCCTCTGAGTAAGCGGTTTCTTTTTCCGCACCGCATCGTTGGTAGCATCTTGTAACAATATGAACGTTGCAAGGCCACCAAAGAGGCGCACACTTGTATTTTTCCCTATTGCGATTCAGTAAATTTGGTTATAACATATCCTGTTAGGAACGTTTCGTTGTCTGTCAGGCACTACTCAGCGTTTTGAAAGCCTTCGAAATTCCTGACGAGCGATAATTACCGGTAATTATTCATCGCACCAAGAAGTACTTACTTTTGAATTAATTAAGGAAAACCCATGAAAAAATCCCTGCTGATCGTCTCCCTGATGGCTGTTGCCCTGGCTGCTTGCTCGAAGAAAGAAGAAGCTCCGGCCGCTGCTCCGGCACCGGTGGTTGAGTCGGCACCGGCTCCGGCTGCTGCTCCGGCTGACGCTGCTGCTCCGGCCGCTTCGGCTGCTGCTGACGCTGCTGCTGCCGCTTCGGCTGCTGCTTCGGCTGCTTCGGAAGCCGCTTCGGCTGCTGCTGCTGCTGCTCCGGCTGCTTCGAAGTAATCAGTTTTTCCTGATTAAGAAAACCGGCCTGCGGGCCGGTTTTTTTTCGCCTGTACTCCGGCCGCTGCTGAAAGAAGAAGGAAGGTCATTCCCGCGAACGCGGGAATCCCATTTCTCCGAGCGGAGCGGCAACAGCAAGCGCCCGTAATCCGCACACAAAATAGGGTCCCCCGCGTCCGCGGGGACGACGTGCAGGCAATAAAAAACCGGCCACCAGGGCCGGTTTTTATTGCCTGCACGTCGCTTATTTCAGCTCGTCGTTCAGGATCTTGAGGATCTTGGCGCCGGTCGGGGTGGTCACAGGCTTGCCGTCGTTGGTCTGCACCGTGACCTCGCTGGCGTTGGTCGTGCCCTTGACCAGCACGCGGTAGCGCTGCGCTTCCTTCTCCTTGTCGTCGTTGCCGAAGGAGAGCAGCTTGGCGAAGAAGCCTTTCTTGTCGGCCGCGTCCGGATCGACGTAGCGCACGAAGTAGATGCCCTGCACGCGGTCGCGGTCTTCGACGGTGAAGCCGACGCGGTCCAGCGCCAGGCCGACACGGCGCCAGGCGCGGTCGAAGCCCTCGTCCACTTCCACCTTGTCGCCCGCCAGCTTGGCGTGCTGCGGCTGCGCCACGGCGTTGTCGACGATGGTCTCGGCGCCCTTGGCGTTGGTGCTGCCGGTCAGGCGCGCCATCAGGCGGGCCACGAACATCGATTCCAGCGAAGGATCGTTGGCGCGCGTGGTCCAGTGGCCGGCGCCGTCCTTGTCGACGACTTCCTCGGCGCCGCGGTGGATGATGAAGATGTCGGTGCTGCCGTCCGGATTGCGCTCCAGGCGGGTGCGGTACTTGTCACGCTCGCCGGTGGAATAGGCAAAGTCGATCACCTTGCCGATGGTGCGGCGGATGAAGTCCTGCGGGATCTTGGCGCGGTTCTCGGCCCAGTTGGTTTCCATGGTGCCGGCCGCGGCGTTCTCGGTTTCGACCGTGAAGCCGGAGTCATGCCAGAATTCCTTCAGCTGCGGCCACAGCTGCTCCGGGGTCTCCTTGACCACCAGCCAGCGCTGGTTGCCGGCGCGCTCGATGCGCACCTTGTCGTTCGACACCGGGGCCACCTGCTCGCCGGTGACGGCGGTGCCCGGGCCCTGCTGCTGCATGCCGGACGCGGTGGCGACGCCACGGCCATCCGGGATGGCGTAACGATTGTCCTTTTGCAGCTGGGTCAGGTCCGGCGGGATGTCCAGCGGCGGCGCCTTGGTGGCGGCCCGGTAGTCCACCTTGTCCGACTCGAACACGGTGGTGCAGGCAGCCAGGCTCATCGCGATGGCGGACAGCGCCAGCGCGCGCACTGCGGGGTGGGAGGCCAGGGGCTTGATCTTTCGAATAGTCATATCGTTACACGGTTGTGAACCCGAGGGCTCAGGACTTCAGGGAAACGCCGGCTTCGCGCAAGGCGCCGCGCACCGTTTCGTGGAACTGCGCCGACAGCGGCGCCAGCGGCAGGCGCAAACCGGCCGGCATCAGGCCCATTTCTGCCAGTGCCCACTTGACCGGAACCGGGTTCGGCTCAACGAAGAGCTTCGAGTTCAGGCCCAGCAGGCGGTTGTTGATCTCGACCGCACGGGCGATGTTGCCGTCCATCGCCGCCACGCACATATCGTGCATGTCACGCGGCGCCACGTTGGCGGTGACCGAGATGTTGCCGGCGCCGCCGCACAGCATCAGCGCCAGCGCCGTTGCATCGTCGCCCGAATAGACCGCAAAGTCCTTCGGCACGGCCTTGAGCAGTTCGAGGCCGCGGCCGATGTTGCCGGTGGCGTCCTTGAGGCCGACGATGTTCTCGATCGGCGCCAGGCGCAGCACGGTCTCGTTGCTCATGTCGGCCACGGTCCGGCCCGGCACGTTGTACAGGATTACCGGCAGGTCGACCGCTTCCGCGATCGCCCTGAAGTGGCGGTACATGCCTTCCTGGGTCGGACGGTTGTAGTACGGGACCACCTGCAGCGAGGCGTCGGCGCCGACTTCCTTGGCGTGGCGGGTGAGCGCGATCGCTTCGGCGGTCGAATTGCCGCCGGTGCCGGCGATCACGGGGATGCGGCCGGCGGCATGGTCCACCGCCAGCTTGATCATTTCGCCGTGTTCTTCCGGGCTCAAGGTCGCCGATTCGCCGGTGGTGCCGACGATCACGATCGCGTCAGTGCCTTCCGCGACGTGCCAGTCAATCAGCTTGCGCAGCGAGTCCCGGTCCAGACTGCCGTCTTCGAACATCGGGGTGACGATGGCTACAATGCTACCCTTAATCATATTCAATGGAACGTGCCGAGAAATAAAAGTTTGATTGTAGCGGATAGCCTGCCGTTATGGGTCATTCCTGACCAGATAAATGGCCGAGCTCCGCCCCTGAAAATGCATATGCCGGGCCGGCCGCGCACAGGCGCTGCACCATGGCCGGCCTGGGCCGCTGCACGCGGCCGTCCTCGAAAGCGATCACTTGCAGGCCGGCCGCGCGGGCCAGTTCCAGCAGTTCGCCGCGGCCCAGCAGGAAGCTTGGATTCGCGGGCTTGCCGAATGTTTCATTACCGATGGCGAAGGTTTCGTAAACCAGTACGCCACCGGGCGCCAGCGACGCCATCAGGGCCGGCATCAAGGGCCGGTGCAGGTAGTTGGTGACCACGATGCCGGCGAAGCGGCCCGCCGCAAACGGCCAGCGGGCGCCCTCGGCCTCGAGGTCGTATTCCATCGTGTCGATGCCGGGACCGCGGGTGGCGGCCAGCGCGGCCGGATCGCGGTCCAGCGCCAGCACCGGGTGGCCCAGCGCCGCGCACAGGCGCGCGTGACGGCCGCTGCCGCAGGCCAGGTCGAGCACCTCCCCTGCCGGTAGCAGCGGCGCGCAGCGGCGCACCCAGTTCGACGGCATGTCCATCATCAGGTGTAGAGGATCAGGTATAAGACAAGCCCATGGTGTCGCGCACGTCGCGCATGGTTTCCTGCGCCAGCTTGCGGGCCTTGTCGCAGCCGTCGGCGACGATGGCGCGCACCAGCGAGGGGTCGTCCAGGTACTGCTGGGCCCGCTCACGCATCGGCTCCTGCTCGGCCAGCACGGCGTCCACGACCGGCTGCTTGCATTCGAGGCAGCCGATGCCGGCGCTGGTGCAGCCCTGCATCACCCAGTCCCTGGTCGGCTGGTCCGAATACACCTGGTGCAGCTGGAACACCGGGCATTTCAGCGGATTGCCCGGATCGCTGCGGCGCACGCGCGCCGGATCGGTCGGCATGGTGCGGATCTTCTTGGTGACCGAGTCGCGGTCCTCGCGCAGCGTGATCGCGTTGCCATAGCTCTTGGACATCTTGCGGCCGTCCAGGCCTGGCAGGCGCGAGGCCTCGGTCAGCTTGACCTGGGGCTCGACCAGGATGATCTTGCGGCTGCCTTCGAGGTAGCCGAACAGGCGCTCGCGGTCGATGTTCGACAGGCTGCCGGACTCGTCCAGCATGGCCTGGGCCTGCTCCAGCGCTTCCCCGTTGCCGTCCTGCTGGAAGGCGGTGCGCAGCTCGGCGTACAGCTTGGCGCGCTTGCTGCCCAGCTTCTTGACCGCTTCCAGCGCCTTTTCCTCGAAGCCCGGCTCCTTGCCGTACAGGTGGTTAAAGCGGCGCGCGATCTCGCGCATCATCTCGATGTGCGGGATCTGGTCCTCGCCCACCGGCACCTGGGTGGCGCGGTAGATCAGCACGTCGGCGGCCTGCAGCAGCGGGTAGCCGAGGAAGCCGTAGGTGGCGAGGTCGCGGTTGGACAGGTTCTCGATCTGGTCCTTGTAGGTCGGCACCCGCTCCAGCCAGCCGAGCGGCGTGGCCATCGACAGCAGCAGGTGCAGCTCGGCATGCTCGGGCACGCGCGACTGAATGAAGATGGTCGACTGCGACGGATCGATGCCGGCGGCCAGCCAGTCGATCACCATGTCCCAGGTGCTCTTCTCGATGATCGAGGGGTCGTCGTAGTGGGTGGTCAGCGCGTGCCAGTCGGCGACGAAGAACAGGCAAGGCAGTTCGGACTGCATCTTGATCCAGTTCTTGAGGGCGCCGTGGTAGTGGCCAAGGTGCATCGCGCCCGTGGGGCGCATACCGGATACGACACGTTCGGGATACATGTTGTCAGCTCAGGAATAGTTGTAATGGGCGGGTCAGCAGGTTGATCAGCACGAAGGCATACTGCGACAGGTTGATGACCCAGAAATCGATCAGGTGCGTCAGCAGCAAGGCCATCACGATGAAGAAGCCATAGGGCTCGATCTGCGCGTACTGGTAGCCCATGCGCGGCGGCAGCAGGCTGGTCAGCACGCGGCCACCGTCGAGCGGCGGGATGGGGATCAGGTTGAAGGCGAACAGCAGCAGGTTGACCTTGATGCCGGCCACCGACATTTCATAGACGAAGCCGTCGGGGCCGCCGTAGTTGGACGAGAACAGGCCGAGGATCAGCCAGCCCAGCGCCATCAGGAAATTCATGGCCGGGCCGGCGAAGGCGACGAAGGCCGATTGCTTGCGCGGGTTGCGCAGGTTGCCGAAATTAACCGGCACCGGACGCGCGTAGCCGAACACCATCTGGCCGTGGCTGACCAGGTAGAGCAGCAGCGGCAGGAGGACGGTGCCGAAGGGGTCGATGTGCTTGAACGGGTCCATGCTGACGCGCCCGGCGATGTAGGCGGTCTTGTCGCCGAAGTACTTGGCGACGTAGCCGTGGGCGGCCTCGTGCAGCGTGATCGCGAAAAGAACGGGCAGTGCATAGACTGCAATGGTGCGTATGAGTTCATCCATAAGCGGGGATTCTATCAGAGGCGGGCAGCGTGGCCTAAGAGATACCGTCGCCCCCGCGCAGGCGGGGGGCCATGCTGAGTTTGCAGTTACGCGGCTTGTCTATGGCCCCCCTGCGCGGGGACGACGGTTTTAGGGCTAACTCAGATACCGAACGCGGCGGCATCGCCCCTGCCCTGGCGCAGCAGCACGGGTTCGTCGCCGGTCAGGTCGACGATGGTGGTGGGCTCCAGGGTGCCGGCGCCGCCGTCGATCACGAGGTCGATCTGCTTGCCGACGCGCGCCATCACTTCGTCCGGATCGGACAGCATGTGCTCGTCGCCTGGCAGTTGCATCGTGGTGCCGATGATCGGCTCGCCCAGCTCTTCCAGCAGCGCCAGCATGATGCGGTTTTCCGGCACCCGCAGGCCGATGGTCTTGCGCGAAGGGTGCGACAGGCGGCGCGGCACCTCGCGCGTCGCCTCCAGGATCACCGTGTAGGGTCCCGGCGTGGTGGCCTTCAGCAGGCGGTACTGGGTGTTGTCGACGCGGGCGTACTGGGCGATTTCGGACAGGTCGCGCACCAGCAAGGTCAGGTGGTGCTTCTCGTCGACGCCGCGGATCTGGCGGATGCGCTCGACCGCGGACTTGTCGTCGAGCCGGCAGACCAGGGCGTAGGCGGAGTCGGTGGGGGCGGCCACGATGCCGCCCTTGCGGATGATGTCCGCGGCCTGGCGCACCAGGCGCGGCTGCGGATTGTCGGGGTGGATCTGGAAGTGCTGGCTCATGCAATTCTAAAAGTTAGCCGCGCAGCTGCTGCAGCGCGGCGATCCGTTCCTCCAGCGGCGGATGGCTGGCGAACAGCGCGCCCCAGCCGCTGCCGCCGCCGGAGATGCCGAAGGCCTGCATCGACTGCGGCAGGCCATCGCCCTGCATCTGGCCCAGGCGCGCCAGTGCGTGCTGCATCGGCAAGGTGCTGTTCAAGAGGCGGGCCGAGCCGGCGTCGGCGCGGAATTCGCGCCAGCGCGAGAACCAGGCCACGATCATCGAGGCGACGATGCCGAACACGATTTCGCACACGAACACGCTGATCATGTAGCCGATGCCGGGGCCGCGGCGCTCGCTGTCGTTGTTGCGCAAGAGGACCTGGTCGACGAAGAAGCCTACCACGCGCGACAAAAACACGACGAACGTGTTGACCACGCCCTGGATCAGGGTCAGGGTGACCATGTCGCCATTGGCCACGTGCGAGATTTCATGGCCGAGCACGGCCTCGATTTCTTCGTGGTTCATGCCGCTCAGCAGGCCCGTGGACACGGCCACCAGGGCCGAGTTCTTGAAGGCGCCGGTGGCGAAAGCGTTCGGCTCGCCGTCGTACACGGCCACTTCCGGCATGCCGATGCCGGCGCGGTTGGCCAGGCTCTGCACCGTATTCACCAGCCACAGCTCGGTCGAGTTGGCGGGCTGGGTGATGACGCGGGCGCCGGTCGACCACTTGGCCATCAGCTTGCTCATCAGCAGGGAAATGATCGATCCGGTGAAGCCCACCACGACCGAGAACACCAGCAGCGCCGTCATGTTGTTCGGCCCCACCGCGCGGCCGACGCCGAGCAGGTTGAGGACGATGGTCAACACCAGCACCACGGCAAGATTGGTCGCGAGGAACAGGATGATGCGTTTCATGGAGGCCTCCGGGCCGTCGTATTAACAGGCCGCTAAGATACGGCTGCCCTATGGAAAATTCAAGGGCTCAGCCTTAACGCGGGCTTAAAACCAGTCGTGCCAGACCGGGGTGAGCTTGGCCGGCAGCGGCGGCAGCTGGGCGAAATCGATGCGCGCTTCGCCCGGGCCGTGGAAGTCGGTGCCGCGCGAGGCCAGGAAGCCGTAGCGGCGCGCTTCTTCCGCGTAGGTGGCGTACTGGTCGGGCGTGTGGCTGCCGGTGACCACTTCAATCGCGGCGCCGCCGAGCTGGCGGAACTGGTCGAACAGGGCGCCCTCCACCACCGGCACGAACTTGTAGCGGCCCGGGTGGGCCACCACGGCGACGCCGCCGGCGCCGCGGATCCAGCCGACCGCCTCCTCCAAGGTGGCCCAGCGGTGCGGCACGTAGCCGGGGCGGCCTTCGGACAGGAATTTGCGGAACACCTCGGCGGTGCAGTCGCAGGCGCCGATTTCGACGAGGTAGCGGGCGAAGTGGGTACGCGACATCAGGTCGGGATTGCCGACGTACTTGAGCGCGCCGTCGTAGGCGTTCGGGACGCCGGCTTTTTCGAGCTGCGCGGAAATGTCGCGGGCGCGGCGTTCGCGGCCGCTGCGGGTTTGCGCGAGGCCATTGATGAGCGCCGGGTTGTCCTCGTCCACTTGCAGGCCGACGATGTGCACGGTCTGGCCGGCCCAGGTGATCGAGATCTCGACGCCGGGGACGAAGCGCATGCCGAGGTCCTGGGCGGCGGCGCGGGCCTGCTTGATGCCGCCCACTTCGTCATGGTCGGTGAGCGCCCACACGTCGACCCCGGCCTTGCGGGCGTAAGCGGCCACGGCCGCCGGCGCGAGCAGGCCGTCGGAGATGGTGGAGTGGCAGTGGAGGTCGACTTTCATGCGGTCATTTTACGATGCATTCAGCCCTAACTTCAAAACGACGTCCCGGCGCGTGTGTTCCCGCTCAGCTCCCAAGCGCCGGGACGAGGTGCTAGATGGAAAGGAATTGTTCGATCATCCGCGCCAGCAGCTCGGGCTGGTCGTGGTGCAGCATGTGGCCGGCGTCGGGGATCATTTTCGGGGTCACGTTCGCCAGGTGGCCGAGACGGCGGTCGACTTCGGCGCGCGCCTCTTCCTTCGGCCCCATCCAGCGCCACATATTGGTGTCTTCCGCTTCCACCCACAGCACCGGGGCGGTGATCCGGCTGGAGCAGGCCAGCACTTCGTCGACGTGGTAGAGCAGCGGGCCGTGCTGCTTGTGGGCGGGGTCGCCGAGGATGAACCATTGGCCGGACTCGTCGCGCGCGGCCCAGTGCTCGGCGAGGAAGGCGGCGCGGGTGGCGGACAGGCGCGGGTTGGTCTTGCGCAGGCGCGCGGCAACGTCGTCCAGGCTGGCGTAGCCGCGCATCTGCGGCGGGGTGTGCAATTCATCCAGCCATTGCGCCACCCTGCCCGGCCATTGCTCGGCCCGCGTGGCCGGCAGGCCGAAGCCTTCCAGATTGATCAGCTTGCCCACGCGCCCGGGCCGCACGCCGGCGTAGATGCCGGCGATGTTGCCGCCCATGCTGTGGCCGAGCAGGTTAATCGCTGCGCCCGGCGCGTAGTGGTCGAGCAGGAAGTCGAGGTCGGCCACGTAGTCCGGGAACCAGTAGGTGTCGCCCGGCCCGCGCTCGGTCAGGCCGAAGCCGCGCCAGTCGGGGGCGATCACGTGCCAGTCGCCTTGCAGGCAATCGACCACGAACTGGAACGAGGCCGACATGTCCATCCAGCCGTGCAGCATGAACAGCTTGGGCGCGCCGGCGCGGCCCCAGTGACGCACGTGGGTTTGCAGGCCGCGGATGGGGATGAATTCGGAGCGGGAGGTTTTCATGGCGTTCACACTGCGCTGCGGAAATGGTGTTCCCGCGTGCGCGGGAACGACGTTCTCGTTTACTGAAATAGTACGATCGTTCAGATTATACGTGCCCTGTTGATTTCCTGCCGGTCATCCCAATCTTCCCTGCTCGGGCCTTGCCGGACCCGAGGGCGTAAAATAGCGGTATTTCAACCCTCTTCCGCGAGCATTCCATGGCGATTTACCAATTGGGCGACGATGTCCCCGAGATCGATGCGTCCGCTTTCGTGGCCGATTCGGCGAGCCTGATCGGCAAGGTGACGGTCGAGGCAAATGCGTCCGTGTGGTTCGGCGTGACCATCCGCGGCGACAACGAGCGCATCACGATCGGGGAAAACAGCAACATCCAGGAAGGCACCGTGATGCACACGGATCTGGGTTTCCCCCTGACCGTGGGCAAGAACGTGACGGTGGGCCACCAGGCCATGCTGCACGGCTGCACCATCGGCGATGGGGCGCTGGTCGGCATCCAGGCCGTGATCCTGAACGGGGCCAAGATCGGCAAGGGCTGCCTGGTCGGCGCCGGCGCGCTGGTGACCGAAGGCAAGGAGTTCCCCGACCATTCGCTGATCATCGGCGCGCCCGCCAAGGTGGTGCGCACGCTGACGGAAGAAGACTTGCAGCGCCTGTCCGCCAACGCCGCACATTATGTGGCGCGCGGCCAGCGCTTCAAGGCTGAGCTAAAGAAAATCGGATAGACAATGACGACAGTAGACAACAAGGACACCCTGCAACGCTTCATCTTCGAGAACGCCGCCGTGCGCGGCGAACTCGTCGAGATTTCCCAGGCCTGGCGCGAGATCCAGGCGCGCAACAGCTACCCGACAGCGGTGCGCGCGGTGCTGGGCGAGATGGTGGCGGCGGCCGCGCTGCTGTCGGCCAACCTCAAGTTCAATGGCTCGATCGTGATGCAGATACACGGCGACGGCCCGGTGCGCCTGCTGGTGGTCGAGTGCGACGCCGCGCTGCGCGTGCGCGCCACCGCCAAGCTGGCGCCGGAGGCGATGGTGGCGGATGGCGCGACCATCCCGCAGCTGTTCAATGCGCACGGCAAGGGCCGCTTTGTGATCACGCTCGATCCGCAGGACAAGGTGCCGGGCCAGCAGCCCTACCAGGGCATCGTGCCGCTGGTGGGCGACGACATGGCGACCGTGATCGAGAACTACATGCTGCGCTCGGAGCAGATGGATACCAAGCTGTGGCTGGCGGCGGACGAGCATGTCGCGCGCGGCCTGCTGCTGCAGAAGCTGCCGCGCAACAGCAATGCCTCCGACCAGGTCAAGCAGGCCACGGCGGAAGAGGACCAGGAAACGTGGAACCGCGCGGTCTCGCTGGCCAGCACTCTCAAGCGCGAGGAGATGCTGGAAGCCGATATCGCGACCCTGATGAAGCGCCTGTTCTGGGAAGAGACGCTGCGCGTGTTCGACCCGGCCCATCCGGAGTTCTTCTGCAGCTGCACGCGCGAAAAAGTGGGCGCGATGCTCAAGACGCTGGGCCAGGGCGAGGTCGATGCCGCGCTGGCCGAACTGGGCGAGCTGTCGATCAATTGCGATTTCTGCGGCAAGCACTACGGCTTCGACAAGGTCGACTGCGCGCAGCTGTTCGCGGGCGGGCCGGCCGCCGACGCGACCCAGCCGGCCAGCGGCACCAAGCACTGAGCTAGAGCCGGGTGCTGACCAGGGTCACGATGTTGGGGCGAGCGTGATGCCGCACGATGTCTTTTTTTTGCGAAGGCAAGGGGGACATATGCCTGGCGGTGGCATCGAGCGAGCCGGGCTACAACTTTGAGACCCGCTGATCGACTGAGCTTAGCGGTAGAGGTCGATGACCTTCATGATGGCGAGGGTCAGGTCGAGGGGGAGTTCGCCTGCGAGCAGGGCGTCGTGCAGGGCGGCGCGTGGGAAGCCGGCGGCGGCGGCTAATTCGGCCGCGGCGGGGGCGTTGGCGACGGCGCTGAAGGCCGCGCGGATGAGGTCGGCCTCGCCGGATTCGAAGGCGTCGGCGAGGTAGCTGGCAATCGCTTCGAGGGTGTCGAGCGGTGGGGTGGGGTCGGCCATGGCGGTGTGCTGGGGAACTGGGGTTCCCGCCGGCGCGGGAACGACGATGGAAAAATTAATCGTCGAGCGGTTTGGCGTTCTTGCCGGCAGGTTCGGCGGGGGGCTTGGGGTGCGGGGTCATGCTGGGGGCGTCCTTGCTGCCGGGCTTGAGGACCTGGATGAAGATCTCGTCCTGCTTGATCATGCCGAGCTCGTAGCGGGCCCGCTCCTCGACCGCGCCGGTGCCGTTCTTCAGGTCGCGCACTTCCGATTCCAGCTTGGCGTTGCGGGCCTTCAGTTCGTCCGTCTTCTTGCGGGTGGCGTCGACCTGGGCTTCCATCTCGTGCACGGCCAGCCAGCCGCCTTTCCCCAGCCACAGCGGGTACTGGATCAGCAGCAGCAAGGCAAACAGGGCCAGGGTGATCAGGCGCATGCGCGAACCCCGGCCGCGGCAAGCGGCCGGGGGCTCCCGGATTACTTCAGGTTGTAGAACGCGTCGCGGCCCGGGTAGCTGGCGATGTCGCCCAGGTCTTCCTCGATGCGCAGCAGCTGGTTGTACTTGGCCATGCGGTCCGAACGCGACATCGAGCCGGTCTTGATCTGCAGCGCGTTGGTGCCGACCGCGATGTCGGCGATGGTCGAGTCCTCGGTCTCGCCCGAGCGGTGCGAGATCACGGCGGTGTAGCCGGCGCGCTTGGCCATCTCGATCGCGGCGAAGGTCTCGGTCAGGGTGCCGATCTGGTTGATCTTGATCAGGATCGAGTTGGCGATGCCCTTCTGGATGCCTTCCTTCAGGATCTTGGTGTTGGTGACGTACAGGTCGTCGCCGACCAGCTGCACCTTCTTGCCCAGGGCCTCGGTCAGGATCTTCCAGCCGTCCCAGTCGCCTTCGGCCATCGCGTCCTCGATCGAGATGATCGGGTATTTGTCGCACCAGGTGGCCAGCATGTTGGTGAAGTCCTGGGCCGACAGCGCCAGGCCGCCTTCGCCTTCCAGCACGTACTTGCCATCCTTGTAGAACTCGCTGGCGGCGCAGTCCAGGCCGATGCAGATGTCCTGGCCGGCCACGTAGCCGGCCTGCTCGATCGCCTGCATGATCAGCTTGATCGCTTCCTCGTGGTTGGCGACCGACGGCGCGAAGCCACCCTCGTCGCCGACGGCGGTGTTCAGGCCCTTGCTGTGCAGGATCTTCTTGAGGGTGTGGAACACCTCGGCGCCGTAGCGCAGGGCTTCCTTGAAGGACGGCGCGCCGACCGGGATGATCATGAATTCCTGGATGTCCAGGTTGTTGTCGGCGTGGGCGCCGCCGTTGATCACGTTCATCATCGGGACCGGCATCTGCATCGCGCCGGAGCCGCCGAAGTAGCGGTACAGCGGCAGGCCGGCTTCCTCGGCGGCGGCCTTGGCCACCGCCATCGACACCGCCAGCATGGCGTTGGCGCCGAGGCGGCTCTTGTTCTCGGTGCCGTCGAGGTCGATCAGGGTGCGGTCGAGGAAGGCTTGCTCATTGGCGTCCAGGCCCATGATGGCTTCGCTGATCTCGGTGTTGATGTTCTCGCAGGCTTGCAGCACACCCTTGCCGAAGTAGCGCTTGGGGTCGCCGTCGCGCAGCTCGATCGCTTCGCGCGAGCCGGTCGAGGCGCCGGACGGCACCGCGGCGCGGCCCATGACGCCCGATTCCAGCAGCACGTCGCATTCGACGGTCGGGTTGCCGCGCGAGTCGATGATTTCGCGGCCGATGATGTCAACGATGGCACTCATGTAGTTCTGGTCTCCGAAGATTAAAAAGGGTGCGGGGCGGCACGCTCAGCATGGGTCCCCGCCTGCGCGGGGACGACGTGCCATATTACTTGAAGCTGTGTTCCATGAAGCCGGCGCGCTTGACGATGCGGTCGAGGTCGACCAGGGTCGTCAGCAGCTCCTTCATGCGGTCGAGCGGCATGGCGTTGGGGCCGTCCGACATTGCCACCGCCGGGTTGGGGTGGGTTTCCATGAACAGGCCGGCGATGCCGGCGGCGACGGCGGCGCGCGAGAGCACCGGGATGTGCTCGCGCTGGCCGCCCGACGAGGTGCCCTGCCCGCCCGGCAGCTGCACCGAGTGGGTGGCGTCGAACACCACCGGGCAGTTCGATTCGCGCATGATGGCCAGGCCGCGCATGTCCGACACCAGGTTGTTGTAGCCGAACGAGGCGCCGCGTTCGCAGGCCATGAAGTTGTCCGCTTCGAGGCCGGCGTCGCGCGCCGCGGCGCGCGCCTTGTCGATCACGTTCTTCATGTCGCCCGGGGCCAGGAACTGGCCCTTCTTGATGTTGACCGGCTTGCCGGAACGGGCGCAGGCGTTGATGAAGTCGGTCTGGCGGCACAGGAAGGCCGGGGTCTGCAGCACGTCGACCACGCTGGCCACCACCGGGATCTCTTCCTCGGTGTGGACGTCGGTCAGCACCGGCACGCCGATCTGCTGCCTGACCTTGGCCAGGATCTCCAGGCCTTTTTCCATGCCGGGGCCGCGGAACGATTTGCCGGACGAGCGGTTGGCCTTGTCGAACGAGGACTTGTAGATGAAGGGGATGCCGAGCGCGCTGGTGATTTCCTTCAGCGTGCCGGCCGTGTCCAGCGCCAGCTGCTCCGATTCGATCACGCAGGTACCGGCGATCAGGAAGATCGGCTGGTTCAGGCCGACGTCAAAACCGCAAAGCTTCATGCCACTTCTCCTTGCAGAACGGGCGCATTGGCCGCGGTGCGGGCGTTGGCGGCCTGGTGCGCCAGGGCCGCCTGGATGAACGAGGTGAACAGGGGGTGGCCGCCGCGCGGGGTCGACTTGAACTCCGGGTGGTATTGCACGCCCATGTACCACGGGTGGGTGCTGCGCGGCAGTTCCATGATCTCGCACAGGTCTTCATTCGGGGTGCGCGCGGCGACCACCATGCCGGCCGCTTCGACCTTGGGCAGGTAGAAGTTGTTGGCTTCGTAGCGGTGGCGGTGGCGCTCGGTGACCACGCTGCCGTAGATCTCGGCGGCCAGGGTGCCTTCCTTGACGGCGCAGGTCTGGGCGCCCAGGCGCATGGTGCCGCCGAGGTCGGAATTGGTGTCGCGCTTCTCGACCTTGCCGTCGTGGTTCTGCCACTCGGTGATCAGGGCCACCACCGGCTGGTCGGTCTCGGGATCGAACTCGGTCGAGTTGGCGTTCGGCAGGCCGGCCATGTGGCGCGCGTATTCGATCAGCGCGACCTGCATGCCGAGGCAGATGCCGAGGTAGGGGATCTTGCTTTCGCGGGCGAAGCGGGCGGCGGCGATCTTGCCTTCCACGCCGCGCTTGCCGAAGCCGCCCGGCACCAGGATCGCGTCGTACTTGGCCAGTTCGGCCGGGCCGCGGGTTTCCAGCTCTTCCGAGTCGAGGTATTCGATGTTGACCTTCGATTCGGTGTGGATGCCGGCGTGGCGCAGCGCTTCGGTGAGCGACTTGTAGGATTCGGTCAGGTCGACGTACTTGCCGACCATGCCGATCGTGACTTCGTGCTTGGGGTGCTCCAGCGTGTGGATCAGCTTGGTCCAGACGGACAGGTCGGCCGGCGGGGCCTGGATGTCCAGCGCCTCGAGGATGATGTCGTCCAGGCCCTGGTCGTGCAGCACCTGCGGCACCTTGTAGATGGTGTCGACGTCCCACACCGAGATCACGCCCTGCTCTTCGATGTTGGCGAACAGCGAGATCTTGGCGCGCTCGTCGTCCGGGATCGGGCGGTCGGCGCGGCACAACAGGGCGTTGGGCGAGATGCCGATCTCGCGCAGCTTCTGCACGCTGTGCTGGGTCGGCTTGGTCTTGAGTTCGCCGGCGGAGGCGATGTAGGGCACCAGGGTCAGGTGCACGAAGGCGGCCGACTTGCGGCCCACGCGCAGGCTCAGCTGGCGGGCCGCTTCGAGGAAGGGCAGCGATTCGATGTCGCCCACGGTGCCGCCGATCTCGACCAGCGCGACGTCGACGCCCTCGGCGCCGCGCCGGATGTAGTCCTGGATCTCGTTGGTGATGTGGGGGATCACCTGCACGGTCTTGCCGAGGTATTCGCCGCGGCGTTCCTTGCGGATCACGGATTCGTAGATCTGGCCGGTGGTGAAGTTGTTCACCTTCTTCATGCGGGTGCTGATGAAGCGCTCGTAGTGGCCCAGGTCGAGGTCGGTTTCGGCGCCGTCGTCGGTGACGAACACTTCGCCATGCTGCATCGGGCTCATGGTGCCCGGGTCGACGTTGATGTACGGGTCGAGCTTGAGCATGGTGACTTTGAGGCCGCGCGATTCGAGGATCGCGGCGAGGGAGGCGGCCGCGATCCCTTTGCCGAGGGATGACACGACGCCGCCAGTGACGAAGACAAATTTGGTCATTGTGCTGTTGGTGCCGAACGGCACGCGCGGGAAATTGAAATTATACCTTAAACCAGCCAATACTTCTTCATGTCAACGTAACGGCGCTACAACGGGCCCTATCCCCAAGCAACATCGTCCCCGCGCAGGCGGGAATCCGTAGACCGCTGGTTTGGCCGCCCCTTGCGCCGCCGTCCTGCAAACTCAGCATGGGGTCCCCGCCTGCGCGGGGACGACGGGGTGGCTTAGAACTGGGCGTGCAGGCGCAGCGCGTAGATGGGGACCGGGCCGCGGCTCTTGTTGTAGGCGGGGTTGCTGGCGCGCTGGACGTCGAGACTCAGGTTCAGCCAGCTGGCCAGGCGCGCCGCGTAATAGGCTTCGACGATTTTTTCGGCGCCGTAGCTGAGCGCGCCATCGCCGATCAGGATGCCCAGGCCGCCGCGCGCCAGGTAGGCGCGGGCGTCGCCCGACAGCTGGTTGGCGACGGCGGCCACGCCGAGCCGGTCGCCGGCGCGGCCCCAGCGTTCGCCCTCGACCACCAGCCCGGCCGCCAGCGAGCGGTTGATCTCGGTGAATTCGTAGGCTTCCTTGCTGCCGTCGTTGGCGCTGGCGCGGGCGAACAGGCCGATCCCGGCGTCCAGCTCCTGCTCCAGGTTGAGCGCCAGCCCGGCGCGCCAGCCGGGGCGCCGCACCAGCGCGATGTCGGGCGCCGCGCCCGCCCCGGCCAGCGCGACCGCATCGTCGTAGCGGCCCATGCGCGCCTTGTTGGCAAAGCCCAGCAGGCGCAGCGCGCCCGGGTGGCCGCGCCACTGGTAGCGCTGCTCCAGCTCGCCAACCAGCATGTACTGGCCGAAGCGGGGCTTGACGATCTTGTCGTTGGGCAGCGGCGACAGCTGGAACAGGCCGGCGCGCCAGGTGCGCGCGCCGCGCGCCAGTTCGGCCGCCACCCCGTAGGTGAAGCCCCAGGGGTCGGCCGCGTAGTCGAAGGCGCCGGCGTCGATCACCGCCCAGTTCAGGAAATCGGCGCGCGGGTCGTGGGCGTAGCGGTTGCTGTCGAAGATGTCGGTGACGGCGAACTTGCCGGCCGTGAGCGTCAGGCTGTCGTTGGGCACGCTGCCGGCCAGCTGGTTGGCGCCGCCCTCGACGGCCTCGGCCTCGGTGCCGAGCGCCAGCACGTGGCGCAGGAACAGGCGCGGCACCCGCAGGTAGGGGGCGTGGGCGCCGACCTTGTAGGCTTCGCCGCTGGGGAAGCCGGCCATGCCGGTGGTGTCGGCCAGGCCGAAGCCCTGGTCGATTTCGGGATTGATCCACAGTTCGGTGGCGCGGCCCAGGCGCAGGCCGGCGTACAGGGTGAGGTCGGTGGTTTCCTCAGTGTCGCCGCGCGCGTCCAGGCTGTTCGGGCCGCTGTAGGACGAGCGGAACGAGGCGTTCTTCTGGTAGACATTGGTGGCCTGGGCGTGGAGGGCCCAGTCCTCGGGGGCGGCGGTGGCGCGGGCGGCGGCCAGGCCCAGCAGGGCAAGCTGGCACAGCGCGTGGATCGGCTTGTTCATGGTTTGGCTCCGTAGTGCCGGCGGAGCTTAGCAGAAGTCACGCGTGCGCGTCGTGGCAAGGCGCAGCGGCGAGGGGTAGCGGTGAGGCGGCGGTGAGGCGGCGGTGAGGCGGCGGCGAGGCGGCGGCGGTGCGGTGGCAATGCGGCGTGGTAAGGCGTGTGGTCACGCGCAGCTGCACCGGGCCGTTGCGAGGCGCGGCGGCGTCAGGCCGGGGCTAGCGCGTCCATGCCGCGAGCAGCAGGCAGATGAAGCCGACCACGGCAATTCCTCCGTGCACCAGCACCAGCCATTTGGGCAGGGCGATCTCGTTCAGGTGAAAGCGCAGGTTCAATAGGACGCCGCCGGCCGCCGCCACCAGGAACAGGACCGCGGCCAGCTTGGCCGAGGCCGGCACAGGAGTGGTGGCCGCCGCGTACAGCAGCAGCGTGAGCGCGGCGCCGGCCAGCAAGCCGTGCAGCATCGCGAGCCAGTGCGGCGGACGCGGCGTGCCGCTGAAGCGCATCAGCGCCATGGCCGCGCCGCCCAGCGCCGCAATGGCGAACAGCACGGTCGAAGTTTGCAGCATCAGAGTCGAATCCATGCGGCCTCCTCATTCATGCGCTTTGCCAGCTACCAACTGAATGGTAGCCAAATCCAGCATCCGCGATCCGTGCGTTGACGTACGCCGCCTGTCCGAGTTCCCAGCCCGCCCATATGCAGTCCATGTCTAAGCTGATGTAAGCTGCCGGTGCAGATCAGTCCAGGCGGCAATCGTCGGCGAGTTCGTCGTCCGCGCGCCGGGCGCGGGTGACGCGCCGTTCGACCCGCGCGGCGGCCTGGTCGCGGGAATATTCAACCATCGCGAGCGCGGCATGCAGGGCTTCCGACATGCATTGTGCGGCGGCGCGCACCGCTTCGACCGGCGAGGCCGCTTCGGTTGGCGCGAGCTGCCTGGCGGCTAGTTCCTGCTCGCATATGCGGCGCAATTCGGATGCCGGCTGCCACTGCCGTTCGCCGGGCAACAGCACCCACAGGTCACGCCAGGCGTTGCGACACCGGCCGCCGCATTCCGTGGTGAAACTGTGCGGCGTTACGGTCCGTCCCTGGTAGAAGATGTTGTCGCCATCGACCTGTGCATAGTGAAACTGTCCGTCGAGGTACATGCGCAGGCCGCTGCCTGCAGGCAGGAACAGTACCTTCCACTGGTAGCCGCGCATCGGCGGCAAGCTGATGTTGGCCGGGTGGCCGCGCGCCGCCGCGATCCATTGATTGATGGCCATTGTCGCGGCCTGCTCCACCGTCAGCTCGCTCTCGATTTCTTGCAAAAATGCAGAGAGATGGCGCAGGGCTGCGGTGGGTGGCACGGGATGTGCTGCCGCTTTCATCTTTCACCTCCATGCGCGCTGTGTTGGTTTTTGTCGGTTCCTGTCTGTTTGACGGATTTGCGAAGGCTGAGTTCAACATCGACAGCAAGCGCAAAAATCGACAGCAAGCGCAGGCCATTTTCGACATGCTGCGTCAGGCCCCCTTGGCGATCCTGGTTTGCTTGCGCTTGCGGGAGCTGTTGATTGCTGTCGGTTCCTGTCGATTTGAGCCCGCTTCAATGGCTGGGTTCAGAAATCAACAGGAATCGACACGGACAGACAGAAAGCGCAGGCGGGTGCAAGCAAGAAGCTGCAAGGATATTTTCGGAAGGGGCCCATCCCATCCCGGCCGGCGCGGCGCTGGCGTTCCCGGCGGCGCAACGTGTATGCGGCGGGAGCGGCCACACTGGTGGATTTGGGCTGGTTCGGGCTGGTTCGGGCGATTCGGGCGGTTCGGGCGGCTCGGGCGGCTCGGGCGGTTCGGGCGGTTCGGGCGGTTCGGGCGGTTCGGGCGGTTCGGGCCGGTTCGGGCTGGTTCGGGCTGGTTCGGGCTGGTTCGAGCCGGTTCGGGCTGGTTCGAGCTGATTGACTGCCGTCAGCAGAAGTCGCGGCTGCGCGCATCGAGGCGCCCGAGCATCGACGACAGGTCGACCAGGCGCTTGGCGACGAGGTGGCGGACGTCGCCCTCCCGCTGCCAGATTCCGTAGACACCCAGCAAGGGCGCGTTGAGCACTTCGCGGCGCTGGCGTTCGACCAGATCGGGCCAGACGATGACGTTGACGTTGCCGGTCTCGTCCTCCAGCGTCATGAACAGCACGCCCTTGGCGGTGCCGGGCCGCTGGCGCACGGTGACGATGCCGCAGGCACGCGCCAGCTGGCCGTCCTCAAACCCGGCCAGCGTGGCGGCCGGCAGGAAACGCCGCGCCAGCAAGCGTTCGCGCAGCAGGGCCAGCGGATGGCGGCCGAGGGTCAGGCCCTGGGAGCGGTAATCGCCGACGATCTCGTCGCCTTCGGACGGCGCGGGCAATTCCGGCACTTCCTCGCGTGGCGTGGTCGGGCGCAGCAAATCCTGGTCGGGGACGGCGCCGACGGCCTGCCACAAGGCGTCGCGCCGATGGCCGGCGAGCGCGCGCAAGGCGTTGGCGGCGGCCAGCACCTGCAGGTCGGCGCGGTCGAGCGCGGCGCGGCGCGCCAGGTCGGCCACGCTGGAAAACGGCCGCACGGCGCGCGCCGTCTCGATCCGCAAGGCCGCCTCCTTGCTCATCCCGCGCACCAGCGACAGCCCGAGGCGTACCGCCGGCTGCGGGCGGGGCCGCCAGCCGGACGCGGACGGCGCCGGATCCGGCGTGGCGACCGCGTCCTCGGTATTGCCTGCGACACCGTCGCCATCGCCATCGCCACCGCCACCGCCACCGCCATCGTCATCGTCATCGTCATCGCCATCGCGATCACCGCACGCATCACCTTCGCCACCCGCTCCATCCCGGCCGTCGTTCCCGCGCAGGCGGGAACCCCAGTTCCCCTGCTCAGCCCCGGTCCCCGCATCCCGGCCCGGCTCCTCCAGCGCCGACTCCCAGCCACTGACCATCACATCCACCGGCCGCACCTCGATCTGGTGGCGGCGCGCGTCCTGCACCAGCTGCGACGGACTGTAGAAACCCATCGGCTGGCTGTTCAGCAGCGCGCACAGGAAGGCCGCCGGCTCATGGCGCTTGAGCCAGGAACTGGCATAGGCCAGCAAGGCAAAGCTGGCCGCATGCGATTCCGGAAACCCGTACTCGCCGAAACCCTGGATCTGGCTGAAGATCGCCTCCGCGAACGCCAGGTCGTAGCCGCGCTCCAGCATGCCGCGGACGATGCGGTCGTAATATTGTTCCAGCCCGCCCTTGCGCTTCCAGGCCGCCATCGCGCGCCGCAGCTGGTCGGCCTCGCCCGGGGTGAAGCCGGCGCCCAGGATCGCCACCTGCATCACCTGTTCCTGGAAGATCGGCACCCCCAGCGTGCGCTTCAGCGCGATCTCCATCTCGGGGCTCGGATAGACCACCTTCTCCTTGCCCTGGCGGCGCTGCAGGTAGGGATGCACCATGCCGCCCTGGATCGGCCCCGGGCGCACCACCGCGACCTCGATCACCAGGTCGTAGAACTCGCGCGGCCGCATCCGCGGCAGCATGCTCATCTGCGCGCGCGACTCGATCTGGAACACCCCCACCGTGTCGGCCGCGCAGATCATGTCGTAGGTGGCGCTGTCGGCGGCCGGAATGTCCTGCATCTCGAACACGATGCCGTGGCGCGCGCTGACCAGCTCGAGCGCGCGGCGCAGCATCGACAGCATGCCCAGCGCCAGCACGTCGACCTTCATCAGCCCCAGCTCCTCGAGGTCGTCCTTGTCCCACTGGATCACGCTGCGCTCTTCCATGGTGGCGTTCTCGATCGGCACCAGGCGCGACAGCTTGCCGCGCGCGATCACGAAGCCGCCCGGGTGCTGCGACAGGTGGCGCGGAAAGCCGAGCAGCCCGGTAGCCAGGGTGGCCCACTGCTGCGCCAGCGCCGCCTCCGGGTCGAGCCCGGCCTCGGCCAGCCGCTGCAGCAGGTCGGCGCGGCCGTCGAACCAGTGGTGGGTCTTGCACACCTTCTCGACGACCGCGAGGTCGACCCCGAGCGCGCGCCCGGCATCGCGCAGCGCGCTCTTGGGCCGGTAGCTGATCACCACCGCGGCCAGCGCCGCGCGGTCGCGCCCGTACTTGGCGTAGATGTACTGGATCACTTCCTCGCGCCGCTGGTGCTCGAAGTCGACGTCGATGTCGGGCGGCTCGTTGCGCTCGCGCGAGATGAAACGCTCGAACAGCAGCTTGGCGCGGGCCGGGTCGACCTCGGTGATGCCGAGGCAGTAGCAGACCGCCGAATTGGCGGCCGAGCCGCGCCCCTGGCACAGGATGCCCTGCGCGCGGGCGAAGCGCACGATGTCGTACACGGTCAGGAAGTAGTGCTCGTAGCCCATCTCGGCGATCAGGGCCAGCTCGTGCTCGAGCTGGCCCTGCACCTTGGCCGGGATGCCGTCGCGGAAGCGGCGGTGGGCCCCGATATAGGTCTCCTTGCGCAGGTAGCTGGCCGCGCTCTCGCCGGCCGGCACCACCTCGTTCGGGTACTCGTAGCGCAGCTCGTCCAGCGAAAAGGTGCACAGGCCGGCGATGCGCACCGTCTCGGCCAGCGCCGCGCGCGGGTACAGGTTGGCCAGGCGCAGCCGTGCGCGCAGGTGCTGCTCGGCGTTCTGGGCCAGGCCGTAGCCGCAGGCGCCCACCGCCTTGCCGAGCCGCACCGCCGTCATCGTGTCCTGCAAGGGCTTGCGCGAACGCACGTGCATCACCACATGCCCCAGCGCCGCCACCGGCAGCCGGTGCAGCGCGGCGACCTCCTCCACGGCGGTGCGGTGGACGTCGTCGAAGGCCCGGTGCAGCAGGTTCAGCCCGATCCAGGCGCGCCCCGGGAACTGCGCCGCCAGCCACGCGGCCTCCCCGTGCAGGCGGTCGACCGCCTGCGCCTCGTGGCCCGGATAGTCCGGCACCAGCAGCGCAAGGCAGTCGGGCATGCCGCGCAGGTGGGCGAAGCCGGGCGCGGGCGCCGCGATGTCGTCCGGCGTCAGCCGGTAGCTGCCCTTGGCGCTGCGGGTGCGCCCCAGGGTGACCAGCTCGCACAGGTTGCCGTAGCCATTGCGGTTCTGGGCCAGCAGCACCAGCGCCGGCCCGCCTGCCAGCCGGAAGTGGGCGCCGACGATGAACGGCAGCCCGGCGCGCTTGGCCGCCGCATGGGCCCGCACCACCCCGGCCAGCGAGCATTCGTCGGTCAGCGCCAGCGCCCGGTAGCCCAGCTGGCGGGCGCGCGCCACCAGCTCCTCGGCGTGCGACGCACCCTGCAGGAAGGAAAAATTGGACAGGCAAAACAGCTCTGCATACTCGGGCAGGCCGGCAAACGGGGCGCTCATCGGAACGGTGGCTGCAAAAACGCTACACTAAGCAGAGAATAAAACTACTGTATAAAAACACAGTATAACCGAAGGACGCCCGATGCGAACCACTTCCCTGCTCTGTTTCGGCAGCGCCGCCGGCGGCGGCAACCCGGCCCTCGTGGTCGCGGACGGCCCGGCCGACCCGGCCGCGCGCCAGGCGCTGGCGCGCGCGCGCAACACCACCGTCGTCTGCATCGACCGCGCCGCGGGCGCGGAGGGCCACGCGGCGGCCGGCGCCCCGCCCGTGCTCGACTACTGGTACCCGCACACCCGCAGCCCGCTGTGCCTGCACGCCACCCTCGCCGCCGCCGCCGTGCTGTTCGCCGAAGGAAGAACGTCGTTCCCGCGCACGCGGCAACCCCATCTTGCCGGCACCCCGCCCACGCTGGCCGTGACCACCGCCATGCGCGCCCAGCCGCTGGTCCTGTCGCGCGCAGGCGACGACTACTACGTGCGGCTCGCGGTGCAGCCGGCCCCGACGCTGGCCCGGCTGCCCGGCCTCGCCGCCCTGCTCGGCCAGCCCGTGATCCCGGCCAGCGCGCCCCAGGTAGCCTCGGTCGGCAGCCCCAAGCTGCTGGTCGAAGTGGCCGACGCCGCCACCCTGCACGGCCTGCGGCCCGACCTGGCCGCGATCTCGGCCTGGGGCAAGGCAGCCGGCGTGAACGGCATCTACGCCTGGTGCCGCCACCCGGACGGCCGCTACGAGGGCCGCAACTTCAACCACCTCGACCCGGCGCTGGAAGACAGCGCGACCGGGGTGGCGGCGGGCGCGCTGACGGTGCTGCTGGGCCACGGCCTGACCCTGCAGCAAGGCCGCGCCACCGGCCGCGATTGCCTGATCCGCACCCGCATCGAGCACGGCGCGATCCTCATCGGCGGCCGCGTCACCCCGCTGCCCTAAGCCACGCCACCAACCCAAAAACCGTCGCCCCGGCGCTCCCGTTTTCGTCCAGCGTAAACCGGCGCGCCGCCGCCGTCGCCACGATACCGGTGGTCAAGCCTCCGTTGCTGCAATGACACACCCGTTTTGCACCGCAGCATGGTTGTTAGCTAACATGGCGGTCTTCACCCAGGAGGCCCCGTGTTCCCACTTAAACCGCTGCGCCACGCAGTCTTGATCAGTCTTTATGGCGGCGCAGTCGCCGCCCTCGCCCCGGCCGCCCAGGCCCAAACCGGCGATGCCCCGCCAGCGGCCGCCCCGATGGCCACCGTCAGCGTGGTCGGCTCGCGCCGGGTCGGCACCGCCTCCAGCACCGACACCCCGGTGCCGGTCGACTTCATCCCGCTGACCAAGGCCGCCGAGCAAGGCGGCCAGTTCGACCTGGCCCAGACCCTGGCCTACATCTCGCCCTCGTTCAATTCGACCCGCCAGACCGGCGCCGACGGCGCCGACCTGGTCGACTCGGCCGCCTTGCGCGGGCTCGGCTCCGACCAGACCCTGGTGCTGATCAACGGCAAGCGCCGCCACACGGTGGCCCTGGTCAACCTGTTCGGCGCCCGCAACCGCGGCAACACCGGCACCGACATGAACGCCATCCCGCTGCTGGCGGTAAAGGACGTGCAGGTGCTGCGCGACGGCGCCGCCGCCCAGTACGGCTCGGACGCGATCGCCGGCGTGATGAACATCGAACTGAAGAAAAGCCTGGGCTGCGAAGCCGTGGCCGGCGCCGGCGAATACTCTAAGCACGACGGCAAGAACTGGCTGAGCTCGGCCTACTGCGGCGTGGCCATGGCCGGCGGCGTGCTCGGCATCACCGGCGAATACGCCCACCGCGGCCGCTCCAACCGCGCCGACGCCGACAACCCGCGCATCATCGGCGACACCAAGGTCAACAACCAGACCGTCTACCTGAACGGCGAATTCGCGGCCGGCGACGGCAAGCTGTACCTGACCGCCGGCGCCCAGAACCGCGACGCCTCGTCCGGCGCCTGGGCCCGCGGCGGCCTCGGCTCGGACGACATCCCCTCGCGCAATTCGGCGGCCATGTACCCGAACGGCTTCGTGCCCTTCATCAACGGCACCATCGACGACCGCTACGGCACCATCGGCTACCGCACCCGCCTCGGCGACGACTGGCACATGGACCTGTCGCAGACCTACGGCTCGAACCGGATGCTGTACGACATCAGCCACACCCTGAACGCCTCGATCGCCAACCTCGACCTGATCAAGGGCGGCAAGGGCATCAGCCCCGACCACTTCAATGCCGGCGGCTTCCAGTTCCGCCAGCTGACCACCAACGCCGACTTCTCGCGCTTCTACCCGGCCGTGCTGGAAGGGATGAACGCCGCCTTCGGTTTCGAGTACCGCAAGGAGAACTACCAGATCTTCGCCGGCGAACCCGGTTCCTGGATCGACGCCGACGGCGTCGGCTTCGGCGGCAACGCCGGCAGCCAGGGCTTCCCCGGCTTCCAGCCGGGCGACGCCACCGACAAGGACCGCCACAGCCACGCCGCCTACATCGACGTCGAGACCGATGTGACCCAGCGCCTCAAGCTGCAGACCGCGCTGCGCTACGAGCACTTCTCCGACTTCGGCTCGACCGTGAACGGCAAGCTGGCCGCCGCCTTCAAGGCGCTCGATGGCGTGCTGCTGCGCGGCTCGGCCAGCACCGGCTTCCGCGCGCCCTCGCTGCAGCAGGCCTACTTCTCGTCCACCTTCACCGACTTCATCAGCGGCGTGCCGATGGACGTGGTGCTGGCGCCGAACGGCGGCAAGGTCGCCAACGCGGCCGGCATCCCCAAGCTGCATGAAGAGAAATCGAAGAACTACACGCTGGGCCTGACCTGGTCGCCGACCGCGGCCACCTCGCTCACGGCCGACTTGTACCGGATCAACATCGACGGCCGCATCGTGCTGTCGGGCCGCTTCGACGCCGACAACTACCCGGCGCTGGGCGCGACCCTGTCGGCGCTGGGCGTGGGCCAGGCCCAGTTCTTCGTCAACTCGGTGGATACGCGCACCCAGGGCCTGGACCTGACGGTCTCGAACCGCAGCACGCTCGGCGCCGGCAAGCTGGTGACCTACCTGGCCGCCAACTTCAGCAAGACCGAAGTGACCGGGGTCCACGCGCCGGCCGCGCTCAAGGGCTTCGAGGACGTGCTGCTGTCCGACCGCGAGCGCCTGTTCATCGAACAGGGTGCGCCGCGCCGCAAGGCCACGCTCGACTTCGACTACACGCTGGGGCAGCTGGAGACGGACTTCAAGATCATCCACTTCGGGCCGCAGACGCTGGGCACGTTCTCGGGGCCGCCGGTGCCGAACCAGTACTACGCGCCGAAGACCTCGGCCGACCTGGCGTTCACCTGGGCGTTCACCGACAAGACCAAGCTGACGGTCGGCGCCAACAACATCTTCAACGTGCACCCGAGCCTGCAGAACCCGGACGAGACCGACAACGGCTTCAAGTACGAGAGCGTGCAATTCGGCCTGAACGGCGCCTCCTACTTCGCGCGCGTGTCGCACAAGTTCTAAGCACTTCCCCGTCGTCCCCGCGCAGGCGGGGATGACGGTTTTCAGCTAACGATTAAATCAGGCAGCCGGAAACGTCACGGTCGCCGACAGACCACCCAGCCGCGCCGACTCCCCCAGCACCAGCTTGGCCCCATGCCGCTCCGCGATCGACTTGATGATCGCCAGCCCCAAGCCACTGCCCTGCGCCTCGCTGCCCGCGATCCGGTAGAAGCGGTCGAACACCCGCTCTCGTTCCTCCGGCGCGATCCCGGGCCCGCTGTCCTCCACGCACAGCTCCGGACCCGCGGCCGTGGCCCGCACCGACACATCCACCGTACCGCCGCCTGGCGTGTACTTGACCGCGTTGTCGACCAGGTTGCGCACCAAAATATTGAGCGCCTCCGCCCGCCCCTGCACCACGACGGGCGCGGCCTGCTGCAGCCCGAGGTCGACCTGGCGCGCCTGCGCCACCGACACCAGGTCGGCCACCGCGCGCCGCGCCAGCCCGTCCAGCTGGACCGGCTGCCTGTCGGCCACGCTGGCCTCCTGGCGCGCCAGCACCAGCAGTTGCTCGACCAGCCGGGTGGCGCGCTCGATGCCGGCGGTCAGGCGCGCCACCGCCAGCTGGCGCGCTTCCACGCTGTCGGCGCGGCCCAGGCTCTGGGCCTGCAGCTTGAGCGCGGCCAGCGGCGTGCGCAGCTCGTGCGCCGCGTCGGCCACGAAATTCTGCTGCGCGTCGAAGGCCGTGCGCACCCGCCCGAACAGCAGGTTCAGCTCGCGCACCAGCGGCTGCACCTCGTCCGGCAAGCCGTTCTCCGACACCGGCGACAGGTCGTCGGCCTGGCGCGCCGCCACCTGCGAGCGCACCCGCTCGACCGGCTCCAGCGAACCGCTGACCACCCACCACACCACCAGCATCAGGATCGGCATCATCACCGCGATCGGCCCCAGCGTGCGCAAGGCCAGGTTGCGCGCCAGGTTGCTGCGCACCGACAGGTCCTGCGCCACCTGCACCGTCTGGTTATTCGACTGGATCGAATACACCCGGTACAGGGTGCCGTTGGCGCGCACATTGGAAAAGCCCAGCACCGCGCGCTGCGGCAGGCGCGCCCGCGACACGCTGTGGAACACCTGTACCCCGTCCGGGGTCCACACCTGCACCACCAGGTCGTCGCTGCCGCTGCCCGGGTCGACGTCGCCGAACGCGCCCTGGCTGGCCGCCAGCGGCGCGTTCGAGCGCAGCGACAACGCCATCTGCTGCATGTTCAGGTCGAAGATATTGTCGGCGTCGCGCAGCGCCGTGCGGTAGGCGATCGAGGCCTGCGCCATGGCCGCGATGGTGATCGCCGCCAGCAGATACCACAGCAGCCGGCCGCGCAGCGAGTGGGTCAGCTTGCGTACCCGCCTCATGCCTTGGGCACCATGTAGCCGACGCCGCGCACGTTCTGGATCAGGTCACTGCCGAGCTTCTTGCGCAGGCCGTGGATGTAGACCTCCACCGCGTTGCTGCTGACCTCGTCGCGCCAGCTGTACAGCTTTTCCTCGAGCTGGGCGCGCGACAGCACCGCGCCCGGGCGCGCCACCAGCGCCTCCAGCACCGCCCATTCGCGCGCCGACAGCGCCACCTGGTGGCCATCCACCGTCACTTCGCGGGTGGCCGGGTTGACCGCGATGTTCTTGTACTCGAACACCGGCTCGGCACGGCCGGCGGCGCGCCGCAGCAGCGCGCGGATGCGCGCCAGCAGCTCGTCCAGGTCATAGGGTTTGAGCACATAGTCGTCGGCGCCGGCATCCAGCCCGGCGATGCGCTGGGCCACGGCGTCGCGCGCGGTGGCCACCAGCACCGGGGTGCGGTCCTTCCGCGCGCGCAGCGAGCGCAGCACGTCCAGCCCGTCCTTGCGCGGCAGGCCCAGGTCGAGCAGCACCAGGTCATAGTTCTGGTTCTGCAGCAGGGCCGTGTCGGCCATTTCGCCATCCTTCACCCAATCGACGGCGTAGTGCTCGGCCCTGAGCAGGTCGAGCACTACTTCGCCGATCATCGTATCGTCTTCCACCAGCAACAGCCGCATCAACGCCCCCGTTTCTGTCGAACCAAGCGCAGGTGGTAGACGCTACGACCCTTAACCGATCCGCACTGGAATGAAGATTTTGTCATCCCCGCGTTGGATCAGCAAGGCCACGGACTTGGTGGATTTCGCCACCACGTCACGTACCTGGGCAACCGAACTGACCGGTTTCCCGTTTACCGACAACAGCACATCCCCCGGGCGCACGCCGGCGATCGCCGCCGCCCCGCCCGCATCCTCGATCACCAGGCCCGCCGGCAGCCCGCTCTCGCGGCGTTCGGCCGGATCGAGCGGGCGCAGCGCCAGGCCCAGCTTGGCGCCGGAATCGGCGCTGGCCACCTGCTCCGGCGCGGCCGGCTCGCCCTGGTCGCTGGCCAGGGTCGCGTTCAGGTGCACCAGCTTGCCGTCGCGCCAGACGTCGAGGCCCACTTTCTCGCCCGGCCGCGCCAGCGAGATCAGCGACGGCAGGTCGCCGGAGCTGACGATGTCCTGGCCGTTCACCTTGCGGATCACGTCGCCCGCCTTCAGGCCGGCCTTGTCGGCCGGGCTGCCGCGGCTGACGGTCGACACCAGCGCGCCTTCCACCGTGTCGAGCTTGAACGAATCGGCGAAGCCCTGGTTCACGTCCTGCACCGCCACGCCCAGCTTGGCGTGCTGCACCTTGCCGGTGGCGAGGATCTGGTCCTTCACGCGCACCGCGACATCGATCGGGATCGAGAACGACAGGCCCTGGAAGCCGCCGCTCTCGCTGTAGATCTGCGAGTTGATGCCGACCACTTCGCCACGCGTATTGAACAGCGGGCCGCCCGAGTTGCCCGGGTTGACCGCGACGTCGGTCTGGATGAACTGGGTGGTGTCGCCCGGCAGGCTGCGGCCCTTGGCGCTGACCACGCCGGCGGTCACGGTGCTTTCAAGCCCATATGGCGAACCGATCGCCAGCACCCATTCGCCGACCTGCAGGTTGCGGGTTGAACCGAGCGGCACCACGGGAAGGTTTTTGGCCTCGATCTTCAGCACCGCGACGTCGGTCTTGGCGTCCGAGCCGAGCACCTTGGCGCGGTACTCGCGGCGGTCCTGCAGCTTGACCGTCACCTCGTCGGCGTCGCGCACCACGTGCGCATTGGTCAGGATCACGCCGTCCGCGCTGACGATGAAGCCGGAGCCTTCGCCGCGCATGGTCGGCGCGCCGTTCGGCAGGCCGCCGCGGCCGCCGCGGGGCATGCCGGGGATGCCGAACTGGCGGAAGAACGAGAACGGGTCGTCGTCATCCATTTGCGGCGCGTTGCGCTGGCGCGCGCTGGTCTTGGTGCCGCCCACCACCTGGACGTTCACCACCGCCGGGCCGTTGCGCTTGACGATTTTGGTGAAGTCCGGCAGCGCCACCTGCGGGTCGGCCGGGGCCGCCGTTGCCGGGGCCACCTGGGCCACCGGGGCCTGCGCCGCGGCCGCGGCGCCCTCGGCCATTGCGTTATTGTGATTGACCGCGATTGCGCCCACCGCCCCGCCAATCACACCCGCGGCGCACAGCGCCAGCGTGAGACGTTTTGCGGTGATGGCCATCGAAGCACCTTCGTTTTGCATTTCCGTACTCCTGTTCTGGAAGAGATTATTGGTTGGGAATTTCTGTGCTGCCACGACATTATCTTGCTCCGGCAGACTTAGAACATGCTTAAGCTTGGGCTGGCCAGGGCGACAAAAAGGGCGCCCGCGGGCGCCCTCTCCTGCCTTACGGCCGGGCGTGCATTACGCGGCTTTCTGTTCCAGCGTCTGCACGTTGTTGGTGTTGCCGTTGCCGTCGGTGATCTGGATCTTGCGCGGCTTGAAGGCTTCCGGCACTTCACGCACCAGTTCGATGGTCAGCATGCCGTTGTCGAACGAGGCGGCGGTCACCTTCACATGGTTGGCCAGCTGGAAGCGCTGCTCGAAGTCGCGGGCGGCGATGCCACGGTGCAGGAAGGTCTTCTGGGCATCATCCTTGTGCTTGCGGCCGGTGACGGCCAGGGTGTCGCGCTCGGTGAGGATTTCCACTTCGTCGCGCGAGAAGCCGGCCAGCGCCATCACGATCCGGTACTGGTCTTCGCTGACCAGTTCGATGTTGTACGGCGGGTAGCTCGGGGTGTCGGCGCGCTGCTCCAGCAGGCTGGCCAGGCGGTCGAAGCCGATGGCGGAACGGTACAGCGGTGCAAGGTCAAAAGTACGCATGGTCATATCCTTTCAGTATTTAAGCGATATAGGGTGTCGGACCTCCGTGGAGCATCCGATGTCCCCCATCTAATGGCAGGTCTTTCCCATTTCAAGGCGTACGAAATAAGATTTTTTTCGTCACGCACAAAATTTTATTTCTGACGGTTCCGTCGGGCATTGCTTGTTGCTACACTCTTCCGCCACCGGCCGCGCCCGGTTCCCCGACGTCCAACCTGAACGGTTTCGAACAATGCCTGCACACCTGAGTTTTCCTTCGCTCGCCGCCCGCTCGGCATCCGCGCTCACGCTCGCGCTCGCCCTGGCCTTTCCGGCCGCCGCCGAGGTCCCGGTCCCGGTCGACCAGCCCTATCCCGGCACCATCGGCCTGACGGTCGATGCGACCGACCTGTCGCAGCAGATCTTTCGCGTGCGCATGAGCATCCCGGTGCGGCCGGGCCCGCTGACCCTGCTGTATCCGCAATGGCTGCCGGGCAACCACGGCCCCAGCGGCCCGCTGACCCAGCTGGCCGGGCTGAAGCTGTCGGCCAACGGCAAGGCGGTCGAGTGGACCCGCGATCCGGTGCAGGTGTTCGCCTTCCACCTGAACGTGCCGCAGGGCGCCAGCACGCTGGAAGCGGAATACCAGTACCTGTCGCCGCTGGACGGCAACCAGGGCCGCATCACGATGACCGACGACATCCTCGGCGTGCAGTGGCCGTCGGTGACCCTGTACCCGGCCGGCTACGTGGCGCGCCGCATCAATGTGCAGGCCAACCTGCTGCTGCCGGCCGGCTGGCAGTACGGCACCGCGCTCGAAACGGCCGAACGCCAGGGCAATGCAGTGCACTTCAAGCCGACCGACCTCGAAACCCTGGTCGACTCGCCGCTGTTCGCCGGCCGCTACTTCAAGCGCATCGACCTGGCGCCGGGCGCCAAGGTGCCGGTGATGCTGAACATCGTGGCCGACACGCCCGAAGCGCTGGAAGCCAAGCCGGAGCAGATCGCGGCGCACCGCGCGATGGTCGAGCAGGCCGCGAAACTGTTCCGTTCGCACCACTACGACCACTACGATTTCCTGTTTGCCCTGTCGGATGAATTCGGCGGCATCGGGCGCGAGCACCACCAGTCCAGCGAGAACGGCACCAAGGCCAGCTACTTCACCGAATGGAGCAAGGGCGAAGCCGGGCGCGACCTGCTGGCGCACGAGTACACCCACTCGTGGGACGGCAAGTTCCGCCGCCCGGCCGGCCAGGACGTGCCGAACTTCAACACCCCGCTGCAGAACAGCCTGCTGTGGGTGTACGAGGGCCAGACCCAGTACTGGGGCAATGTGCTGTCGGCGCGTTCCGGCATGTTCTCGCAACAGGGCGCGCGCGACGCCTTCGCCGCCGCCGCCGCCCACTACGACGCGGTCAAGGGCCGCGACTGGCGCGCGATGCAGGACACCGTCAACGACCCGATCATCAACGGCCGCCGTCCGCTCGGCTGGGCCAACTGGCAGCGCAGCGAGGACTACTACACCGAAGGCATGCTGATCTGGCTGGACGTGGACACCCGCATCCGCGAAATGTCGGGCGACAAGCGCTCGCTGGACGACTTCGCGCGCGCCTTCTACGGCGTCAACGACGGCAGCCACCTGCCCTCCTTCTACAACTTCGACGACGTGGTGGCGGCGCTGAACCAGGTCCAGCCCTACGACTGGGCGAACTTCCTGCGTGCCAAGCTCGACGGCCACGGCCCGGGCGCGCCGCTGGACGGCCTGGCGCGCGCCGGCTGGAAGCTGGTGTACACCGACACCCCGACCGACTACATCAAGAGCGGTGAGGAGCGCAGCAAGGCGACCGACTTCAGCTATTCGCTGGGCTTCTCGGCCAGTGTGGAAGGCAATATCCGCAATGTGGTGTGGGATGGGGTGGGCTTCCGTGCCGGGCTGGCGGCCAACAGCAGCATCGTGGCGGTCAACAACCGCGCCTACAAGGGCGCCCTGCTGAAGGCGGCGATCAAGGAAGCCAAGGAGAAGCACCAGCCGATCGAGCTGCTGGTCAAGAAGGGCAACACCTTCCGCACCGTCAAGCTGGAGTATTACGAAGGCCTGCGCTACCCGCGCCTGGAGCGGATCGCGGGGACCAAGGATCGGCTGGAGGAGATCTTCAAGGCGCTGAAGTAATCACCGCGCATCTGGGTGAATAAAGAACGTCGTGCTCGGCAGTGCCGGGCACGACGTTCTCCTTGTCAGCCGCTGTGCCGCGGCGCGAATGCCGAGCGTGAGGATGCATGAATTTTCCCGCCCTCAGGCTTGGGGTCCACCTTGCCACCTCGTGTCAGTCTGGAGCAAGCTGGATGCGCATTCGCCAAGGACACCCGCCGAGCAGCCACATCCTGCGAACCGCACGTGATACGGCCTTGCGTTCTTCACCCAAACAAGCCATGCAAAAACCAGCGCGGCTCGGCATCTTCGGCCGAGCCGACGATGCGTTCGCGGAACACCCAGTACAGCGCATGGTCCTGCCCTTCCGCCACGAAGTAATCGCGGGCCTGCGTGTCGTCCCACCAGCCCGCCTCGATGCGCTCCGGATTGGATGCCATCTTCAGCGGTGAACCATAGAACGGCCGGTGGTCGCGCATCAATAGCGCGATCGGCTTGGCCAGCATCCACACCGGCCGCGGCAGGCTGTGCACGTCCGGCGGCAGCTGGGCCGCGCGCTCGGACGGCCGGATCTTGCGGTCCAGCGGCACCCACGCGTTGGCCACCTCGGGCCGGTAATCGGCATACGGCGCCGCCTGCAGCACATTGTCCGCCCCCAGCCGCGCCACCAGCAGCTCGAACATGCGCTTGCGGTCTTCCTCGGTGCCGCCCGGCTCCGGGAACAGCGATTCCGTCGGCGGCGCCATCGGCTGCAGCTGCACCGCTTCCAGCCCCAGCCCGATCACCGGCGCGTCCAGCACGGTCTTGCCCAGGCGCTCGCGCAGCAGGCGTACCAGGTGCTCGTCGTGCCAGGTCGGCTCGGCCAGCGCGATGTCGATGAGGGTGGGCGGCCGCGCCACCCTGCCACGCTCGTGCACGAGCTTGAGCGTGACGCGCTCGGCCGCGAGCTGGCGCGCGCACAGCCAGCCGGTCAGCTGCAGCACCAGCCGGTGCGCGCCAGCCAGCAGCGCGTCCGCATGCTCGATGCGGTCGAACAGCTCGATGCGGGCGTTAAAGGTTGTTGGCGGCTCGATCCATTCGAACAGCTCGGGCAGCGAACCGTAGGCGGCATCGAGCAGGTCGATCAGCGGCCGCCCGCAGCGCCGCTGCAGGCCGGGCCGTGGCAGGCGCCGCAGGTCGGCCAGCGTGAAGCAGCCGATGCCTTCGAACCAGGGCAGGAAGGGCCGCGCCGGCGGCGGCGTGGACACCGGCAGCCGGTCCAGCCGGCGCATCATGGAGGCCGGCTTAAGCGCGCGTCCGGCGCGCCCCCGCGCCAGCAGCCAGGCGCCGCGCGCGGTGGGTGCGCAGGCGAGGATGCCGGTGAAGCCGAGCGCGCGCAGGTTGGCGCGGATGCGGCTGCACAGCCGGCGCACGCCGCCGAACAGGCGCAGGCTGGCGCCGACGTCCATCAGCAGCGTCGCTTCCTCGCCTTCGGTGACCAGCGGCGTGTACTGCAGCAGCGCCAGCGCCACCGCGCCCAGCGCCTCGGTCTCGCGCGCGGGATCGCGCTCGTGCAGGCGCGCCTCGGGCATCAGCATCAGCACGCTGCCACGCCGCATCCCCGGCAGCACGCCGGCCGCGCGCGCCGCCGGCGACACCGCCAGCACCCGCTCCTGCTCGAGCACGACGCTGCCGGGGTCACTGGACCAGGGCTGGCTGAAGACCTCGAGCGGTAGCTGGGGCAGGTAGAGGCCGATCCAGAGGCGCATGGCGCTGCAACAACGATGGGGTGAGTGGGAGGAACAGCGGCGCGTCGCGCTGCGGTCCCCGGCGTTTGATGAAATCGAGCTCGATGCCGCCGGCCGCCGGGCGCAGGGCCAGCCGCAGCGGCGCGGGCGAGGCGTCCTGCGCGGCCACCAGCGGCCGGAACAGGAAGAACAGGGTTTCGCCCTGCTGGGCCGCCAGGTGCAAGCGGCGCAGGCTTTCGCCGCGCGCGTGCTGCTGCCAGAACAGCAGCGCGCCGCAACTGCCGCTCTTGAGCACCTGCTCGGCGGCCCACAGGGCGTCCGCGTTGCGGCTGCTGCGCACCCAGACCAGCTGGGCCGGGTCCAGCCCCAGCGCGGCCAGCGCCAGGCCCTGCGGCGCGTGCGGCGGCGCCACCAGCACCACGCGGCGCGGCGCCACCTTGGCCAGCGCCGGCTGCAGCAGGCGGACTTCGCCGATGCCTGCCTGCTGCACCAGCAAATCGACCAGGGTGCCGACCGGCCAGCCGCCGCCCGGCAGCTGCGCCGACAGCGCGGCATGGCCGGTATCGACGCAGCGCGTGTTGGCATGCGCGAGCTGCGAAGCGCGCCACAGCGCCGGATGCAAATCCTCCGGCGCGGCAATGGATGCGGAACAGGTCATGGGAAATGGAAGAGAAAGTACTGTATAAACGTACAGTACCCGTTCGACCCGCTTTTGGCAAGGGCGAAGCGCCAATCGTGCGCGCCGGGCCTCACCCCCGCGGCAAAAGATGGAATAATGATCATTCTTTCCGCATTGCACGCACCAATGATCCCAGCCCTCCCTTCTCGCCCTAGCCAAGCATGAGCGACATGCAATTGACCGGCGCCATCGTGTTCGCCCTCGCCCTGCTGCACACCTTCAGCGCCAAGCGGTTCGAGCGCCTGGCGCCGCGCTTCCCGCGCCACGCCGGCCTGTTGCACCTGCTGGGCGAAGTGGAAGTCGTGTTCGGTTTCTGGGCCTTCGTGCTGATGCTGCTGATGGCCCTGTTCGAAGGCGGCGCCGCGGCCACCGCTTACGCCGAATCACGCCATTACGCGGAACCACTGTTCGTATTCGTGGTCATGGTGACCGCCGCCTCGCGCCCCGTGCTGGACGCGGTGCGCGCCCTGCTGCAGCTGGTCGCCCGCATCGTCCCGCTGCGCGCCGAGGTGGCGCTGGCCTGGCTCGGCCTGGCGGTGGTGCCGCTGGCCGGCTCCCTGATCACCGAGCCGGCCGCGATGACCCTGGCGGCCCTGATGCTGGCCCCGCTCGTGTTCCATCGAGGCATGCTCGAATGGCTGAAATACATGGCGCTCGGCGTGCTGTTCGTCAACGTGTCGATCGGCGGCACCCTGAGCTCCTTCGCCGCCCCGCCGGTGCTGATGGTGGCCAACAATTGGGGCTGGGACAGCGCCTACATGCTCCAGCACTTCGGCTGGCGCGCCGCCCTCGCCGTCCTCATCAATGCCACCGGCGCCACCGTGCTGCTCAGCAAGCACCTGGCGCCGCCGCCGGCCGAGGAAGACGGCCGGCCCCCGGTCCCGCTCGCCGTGCGCGCGATCCACCTCGCCTTCCTCGCGGCCGTGGTGCTGCTGGCCCACCACCCGGTGCTGTTCCTCGGCCTGTTCCTGCTGTTCCTCGGCTACACCCAGGCCTACCACCGCTACCAGGACGCGCTGATCCTGCGCGAAGGTTTGCTGGTCGGCTTTTTCCTCGCCGGCCTGGTGGTGCTGGGCGGCATGCAGCAATGGTGGCTGCAGCCGCTCGTGTCCAGCCTCGGCCCGACCGCCCTGTTCTTCGGCGCGCTGGGCCTGACCGCGATCACCGACAACGCCGCCCTCACCTACCTGGGCTCGCTGATCGCCGGCCTGTCCGGGCACGCCAAATATATGCTGATGGCCGGCGCCGTTGCCGGCGGCGGCCTGACCGTGATCGCCAACGCGCCCAATCCGGCCGGGGTCGCCCTGTTGCGCAACGGCTTCAGCGACGCCTCGATTGGCGCGGTGGGCTTGTTCCTGGGCGCGCTTGCCCCCACTATCGTGGCAGCGGCACTTTTCCTGATCTAGCGCTTCCACGGCCACGGAGGGATTGATGAGCGACGACGTACTGACCAGCAAGGCCGGCACCATCGAACGCTGCTGCCAGCGGGCGCGCGAGGAATACGAGAAGGACCCGACCACCTTCGTGAGCGACCTCACGCGCCAGGACGCGGCCACCCTGAACGTGATCCGGGCCTGGGAGGCGGCGGTGGAAATGGGCGACTACGTGCTGGCCCAGGGCGAAGGCGCCCTGGCGCGCGACGAGCGCGAGGTCATCAGCCTGCTGGCCGAACGCGGCTGGATCGACGCCGCCCTGGCCGAAGACCTCCAACGCAGCGGCGAGTTTTGCCGCGCAGAATGGGATTACCAGGCCAGCCCGCTGCCGGCCCTGGTCGCCATCCTGAAGCGCGGCCTGACCGACTTCGAAGCCTACGCCGCCACCATGCTCAACCTTGGCAAACCGAATTGAGATTCCTATAGGCAGCGACTATCTATCGTATGCCGCGACTTTGCAATTGAGGCTACCATCGGCTGCGTCCGACTCGCCTTCAGCACGGCGCCGCCGGACTCCCGCACGGATCAGGAGACCAGCCGATGGAATCGAAGGACGCCCTATCCCGCAGCACCTGCCCCGCCCCCGCCATTCGCATGGCCGCGGCAATCCCGGCGCCTGAGCGCGCATCCCTGACCAACAGCCAACCACCCTGCGCGGCTCAGCGGCGCAACCATCCGACCACCAGGCCGAACAGGCGCTCGACCAGGAATCCGAACGAACGGGTCGGGATCTGCTGGCCTGGCGTGCCAGCGTAATTGCAGCGCGGAATGTGCGACATGTTGAGGGCCTCCAAGGTTTCCAAAACAGAATAACTTTCGCGCAAGGTCCCCTTCTGTGCGCTGCCGCTCATAGCAGCGTTAACACAACAATTTTCGTGGAGGTGATGACATCGAGATTCCCCAGGGTAGCGAGTGTCCCCGCACGATTGAGCCACCTCAAACGTGCCACGCGCCGCCCCTCTAACCTGAGCCTTCACACAAGGGCTCGCCGACGTTTTGACAACAGGAGATACGACATGAGCTATATGGATCGCGACAAATACGGCATGTACAAGGACAAAAGCCGCACCGGCCCCGGCCCGGCGCTGATGGGGGCTGATACGCTGATCGGCGATACCGTGGTCAACGGTGCTGACGACGACCTCGGCGACATCAAGGAAATCATGCTGGACATGCAGACTGGCCAGGTGGCCTACGCCGTGCTTGCCTTCGGC
This sequence comes from Massilia terrae, assembly GCF_024753145.1. Classification (GTDB taxonomy): domain Bacteria; phylum Pseudomonadota; class Gammaproteobacteria; order Burkholderiales; family Burkholderiaceae_D; genus Telluria; species Telluria terrae. The sequence continues at coordinate 207,918 of NZ_JANUGU010000002.1, forward strand.
GGCTTCCTCGGCATGGGCGAAAAGCTGTTCGCCGTCCCGTGGCAGGCCTTGCACCTGGACACCGCCAACAAGCGCTTCGTCCTCAATATCGACAAGGCGCGCCTGAAAACCGCCCCCGGCTTCGACAAGGACGCCTGGCCGGACATGAGCGACGTGACCTGGTCGAACCAGATCCACAGTTTCTACGGCACCGATCCGCACCGCAGCGGCGCACCGAGCATGGGCCCGGGCGTGGCGACGGGTGGCATGGTGTCGGGCATGGGCGGCGCCGGCGCCGGCCGCGGCATGGGCGCGGGCATGGCTGGCAGCTCCAGCGGCGCCGGCAGCTCCTCGCTCGGTTCCGGCGGTGGCACGGGCGTCGGCTCCAACACCACGCGCAACCGCGACCTCGACAACGATATTTAAGTTGCCGCCACCCAGCGTCCTCGCACGCTCGGGCACACACCTTCGAAACCCTGACGACCTCGTCAGCCAGGCCTGCCAACGGCAGAGCTAGCGGAGCTATTTCCCCCGCGCAAGCGGGGGCCACGGCTCTGCCGGGACGCTGGCCAAACAAGGTCGGAACAAGATAGGAACGTCGTCGCCAAACTTCGCAAATTGAGCACGTCGTCCCCGCGAAGGCGGGGGCCCCATTTTGCACGTGCCGACGCGAACGCCAGCGGAACGCCAGCGGGAGGCCGCCGCCTGCGCTCAACGCTGCATCGACTCCCACACCTTCTGCAGCCGCTTGGGCGACACCGGCATCGGCGTGCGCAGTTCCTGGGCAAACAGCGACACCCGTAACTCCTCCAGCAGCCACCTGAACTCGACCATGCGCGGATCCAGGTTCTTGCCCGGCTGGTTCTTCGACACCCGCTGGAACTGGCTCGCTGCGTTCTGCCACTCCGTCATCAGCTGCGCATCGCGCGCCGGATTGCCGCGCAGCTTTTCGATGCGCACATGGATCCCCTTCACGTAGCGCGGGAAATGCGCCAGCTGGCTGTACTCCGTGTCCGCCACAAAGCGCTTGTGCACCAATTCCTTCAGCTGCGCCTGGATATCGCTCGCCGCCTGCTGCGGCAGGCTCTGCAGCTTTTTCGGCAAGGTATAAAACTCGCCCAGGATCTGCCCCGCCAGCCGCGCGATCTCGTTGATCAGCAGGCCGAGCCGACCTTTGCCCTCGTCCTTGCGCTTGTTGAACGAGGCCGCATCGGTCGGCAGCGGATCCTGCAGGCAAGCGATGTCGATCGCCTTGCTGATGATCTGGTCGCGCAGCTCCTCCTGCGTGCCCACCGACATGAACTGCATGCCCATGTTCTGCAGTCCGGGAATATTCTTCTCCGCAAACTTCAGCTGGTCCTTGAACTGCAGCGCGAACAGCCGCCGCAAGCCCACCCGATGCGTGCGCGCCGCCACGTTCGGATCGTCGAACACCTCCAGGTCGCAGTGCGTGTTCTTGTCGACCAGCGCCGGGAAGCCGATCAGCGTCAGCTTGCCCTGGCTGATCTCCAGCAGCTCCGGCAGCTCGCCGAAGGTCCAGCCGGTGATATTGCTGTGCTGGCTGACCACCGGCTCCGCCGCTGGCGCGGCCGCAGCTTTGCTGGACGCGGCGGTAGCAGGCGCCGCGCCACCGCCGCGCGGCTTCTCGGAAACTGACGGCGTCAGTGTCGGCGCCGCCTCCGCCATGCGCTGGAAGCTCTGGCGCGCCTGTCCGCCCAGCTCCGCCTGCAGCGAGGCCAGGTTGCGTCCCATGTCCAGCTGGCGCCCGTGCTCGTCGATCACCTTGAAATTCATGAACAGGTGCGCCGGCAGCGTCTCCAGCTTGAAGTCGCTGGTCAGCACCTGCACCCCGCCCGTCTGCGAGCGCACGTCCGCGATCAGCGCATCGATCAGATCCCCGCGCCCGAACCTGCCCGCCTCCTGCACCCGCTCCGCGAAGCGCGCCGCGAATTCCGGCAGCGGCACGCAATGGCGGCGCAGCTTCTGCGGCAATGACTTGAGCAGCAGGTGCACCTTCTCCTTCAGCATGCCCGGCACCAGCCACGCCGCGCGCTCCTGCGGGATCTGGTTCAGCGCGAACAGAGGCACCGTCATCGTCACGCCATCGCGCACGCTGCCCGGCTCGAAGTGGTACGACAGACCCATCTCGATCCCGGTCACGTTCATCGTCTTCGGGAACAGCTCCGTCGTCACGCCCGCGGCCTCGTGCCGCATCAGCTCTTCGCGGATCAGGTAGAGCAGCTTCGGATTCTCGCGCGAGGCGTCCTTGTACCACTTGTCGAAGCCCGCGCCGTTCACGACGTCGGAGGGAATCTCCTTGTCGTAGAACGCGTAGATCAGCTGGTCGTCCACCAGCACGTCCTGGCGCCGCGATTTGTGTTCCAGGTTCTCGATCTCGCGCACCAGCTTCTGGTTGTGCGCGAAGAACGGCGCGCGCGTGTCGTAGTCGCCGCCGACCAGCGCGTCGCGGATGAAGATCTCGCGCGCCTCCATCGGATTGTGCAGCGCGTAGTTGATGCGGCGCTGGCTGTACACTACGATCCCGTACAGCGTCGCGCGCTCGCTCGCCGTCACCTGCGCCGGGCGCTTCTCCCAGCGCGGCTCGCCCCACGATTTCTTCAGCAGGTGCGCGCCGACCTTCTCCACCCACTCCGGCTGGATCTGCGCGATGGTGCGCGCATACAGGCGCGTGGTCTCGACCAGCTCCGCCGCCATCACCCACTTGCCCGGCTTCTTCGACAGCGAGGAGCCGGGCCAGATGTGGAACTTGATGCCGCGCGCGCCGAGGTACTGGCCGCCCTGCTCGTCCTCGCCCTTGAATCCGATATTCCCCAGCAGGCCGGTGAGCAGCGCCAGGTGCAGCTGGTCGTAGGTGGCCGGCGCCTCGTTCATGCGCCAGCCCTGCTCCTTGACGATGGTGAGCAGCTGCGAATGCACGTCGCGCCACTCGCGCAGGCGCAGCTGCGACAGGAAGTTCTCGCGGCAGGCCTCCTGCAGCTGGCGGTTCGACTTCTTGTGCTCGATCGCCTGCCCGAACCAATTCCAGATCTTCAGGTAGGACAGGAACTCGCTCTTCTCGTCCGCGAACTTCTTGTGCTTCTCGTCGGCCTGCTGCTGGTACTCCATCGGCCGGTCGCGCGGATCCTGCACCGACAGCGCCGACGCCACGATCAGCATCTCGGTCAGGCAGGCGCTGTCCACCGCCGCCAGGATCATGCGGCCCACGCGCGGATCGAGCGGCAGCTTGGCCAGCTTGCGGCCCAGCGGCGTGAGCTGGTTGACCTCGTCGACCGCGCCCACTTCCTGCAGCAGCTGGTAGCCGTCCGCGATCGCGCGGCCCTGCGGCGGCTCGATGAAGGGGAAGCTCTCGACATCGGTCAGGTGCAGCGACTTCATGCGCAGGATGACCGCCGCCAGCGACGAACGCAGGATTTCCGGGTCGGTGAAGCGCGGCCGCTGCGCGAAGTCGGCCTCCTCGTACAGGCGGATGCAGACGCCGTCGGCCACGCGGCCGCAGCGGCCGGCGCGCTGGTTGGCGGCGGCCTGCGAAATCGGCTCCACTTGCAGCTGCTCGACCTTGTTGCGGAAGCTGTAGCGCTTCACGCGCGCCAGGCCCGCGTCCACCACGTAGCGGATGCCCGGCACCGTCAGCGAGGTCTCGGCCACGTTCGTCGCCAGCACGATGCGGCGCGCGTTCGTGGTGCGGAACACGCGGTCCTGCTCCTCCACCGACAGGCGCGCGAACAGCGGCAGGATCTCCACGTGCGGCGGATGATGCTTGCGCAGCGCCTCGGCGCAATCGCGGATCTCGCGCTCGCCCGGCAGGAACACCAGCACGTCGCCCTGGCCCAGGCGCGCCAGCTCGTCGACGCCATCGACCACGGCGTCGATCAGGTCGCGCTTGTCGCGCGCGGCCTGCGCCTTGGTGACCTTGTTCGGATCGGTCCCCGGCGGCGAAACGACTTCGCTGTCCACCGGCCGGTAGCGCACCTCGACCTTGTACAGGCGGCCCGACACCTCGATCACCGGCGCCGGCTTCTCCGGCGTGCCGAAATGGCGCGCGAAGCGGTCGGCGTCGATGGTCGCGGACGTGATGATCACCTTCAGCTCCGGCCGGCGCGGCAGGATCTGCTTCAGGTAGCCGAGCAGGAAGTCGATGTTCAGGCTGCGCTCATGCGCCTCGTCGATGATGATCGTGTCGTAGGCCCGGAGCAGCGGGTCGGTCTGCGTTTCGGCCAGCAGGATACCGTCGGTCATCAGCTTGACCGAGGCGCCCTTCTGCAGCGTGTCGGTGAAGCGCACCTTGAAGCCGACATGCTCGCCCAGCGGCGTGCCCAGTTCCTGCGCAATGCGCTTGGCGGTGGACGACGCCGCGATCCGGCGCGGCTGCGTGTGGCCGATCAGGCCCTTCGAACCGCGCCCCAGTTCGAGGCAGATCTTGGGCAGCTGGGTGGTCTTGCCCGAACCGGTTTCGCCGGACACGATGACCACCTGGTTCTCCTGCACCGCCTTCGCGATCTCCGCGCGGCGGCTGGAAACCGGCAGCTCCTCCGGGAACACGATCGGCGGCAGCGGATTGCGGAATGGCGCTTCGTCCGCCGCACGCGGCTCGCGCCTGCCCTCGCCCGGCTGGCGCGGTTCGCGGCGCCCCGGCTGGCCCTCGCCACGACGCTCGCCGCGGCGCTGGCCGTCCCCGCGCGCCGGCTGGCCCGCGCCTCCTTGCGTCTCTTGACGGCGCTCGCCAGCACGCTGCTCCTTCTGTCCCTGCCCGGCCGCCAGCGCGTCGCGCCGCGATGCGTTATGCTCGGGCCGCGGCGCGCGGCGCGCTTGCGCATCCGATCCGCGCGCGCCATCGCCGTCCTGCCGCTTGCGGTGGTCGTTCGAACTGGGGGAAGACGCGCGCGCCGATGGCGGCGAAGGCTTGTTACTCTGCTCAGACATTGTTTTTGAAGGTATTTGGTGCGCTGATTGCGCAGCGAATTATAATGCGGCAAATATGGAAAACCCTATCCAATTCGTCCAGTGGCTGCGTTCCGTCGCGCCTTACGTCCACGCCTTCCGCGGCAAGACTTTCGTCGTCGCCTTCCCGGGTGAGCTGGTCCATGCCGGCGCCCTGCCGGTGCTCGCGCACGACCTGTCGCTGCTGGTCGCACTCGGCATCAAGGTCGTCATCGTGCACGGCTCGCGGCCCCAGGTCGCCGAACAGCTAGCGCTGCGCAACGTCGAGGGCCGCTTCCACGACGGCATCCGCATCACCGATGGCGCCGCGCTCGAATGCGCGAAGGAAGCCGCCGGCGAACTGCGGCTGGATATCGAAGCCGCCTTCAGCCAGGGTCTGCCCAACACGCCGATGGCGCACGCCGGCATCCGCATCATCTCCGGTAATTTCGTCACCGCGCGCCCGCTTGGCGTGATTGACGGGATCGACTTCGAACTCACCGGCGTCACCCGCAAGATCGCGGCCGAGACCATCCACCCGATCCTCGCCACCGAGAACAGCCTGGTGCTGCTGTCGCCGCTGGGCTTCTCGCCCACCGGCGAAGTGTTCAACCTGACCATGGAAGACGTGGCCGTCTCGGCCTCGATCGCCCTGCACGCGGACAAGCTGATCTTCATCACCGAGACCGAGATGATGAAGGACCTCGGCGGCGGCGAGCTGCGCGAGCTGTCCTCGCACCAGGCCGAAGCCGTGCTGCAGGCCGACTTCCTGCCCAGCGATGCGGCGTTCTACCTGCAGCACGCGATCAAGGCCACCAACGCCGGCGTCGACCGCGCCCACATCGTGCCGTTCCAGATGGACGGCTCGGCGCTGCTGGAGCTGTTCACCCACGACGGCGTCGGCACCATGATCAGCCACGAGAACCTCGAGAGCCTGCGCCAGGCCACAATTGAGGACGTCGGCGGGATTATCAAGCTCATTGAACCGCTCGAGGCCGACGGCACCCTGGTCAAGCGCGGCCGCGAGCTGATCGAACGCGAGATCGACCAGTTCTCGGTGATCGACCACGACGGCGTGATCTTCGGCTGCGCAGCACTGTACCCCTTCCCGGAAGCGAAGATGGCCGAGATGGCATGCCTGACCGTCAATCCCGACGCGCAGGCCCAGGGCGACGGCGAGCGCATCCTCAAGCACATGGAGAACCGCGCGCGCGCCGCCGGCATGGGCAAGCTGTTCGTGCTGACCACCCGCACCTCGCACTGGTTCAAGAAGCGCGGCTTCGTCACCGCCACGGTGGACGACCTGCCGAAGGACCGCCAGCACATGTACAACTGGCAGCGCAAATCGCAAGTCCTGATCAAGCAACTATAATTTCATCTTCACGAACAGATTCAGGAGCAAAAACAATGGCCCGCACAGTCCACTGCATCAAGCTGAACAAGGAAGCCGAAGGACTCGACTTCCCGCCTTACCCGGGCGAGCTGGGCAAGCGTATTTACGAATCGGTATCGAAGGAAGCCTGGGCAGGCTGGCTGAAGCACCAGACCATGCTGATCAACGAAAACCGCCTGAACATGGCGGACGCCCGCGCCCGCAAGTACCTGGCGGCGCAAATGGAAAAGCACTTCTTTGGCGAGGGCGCGGATCAGGCTTCCGGCTACGTTCCGCCGACGGCCTGATCCAAGTTCACGGCTGCTCAACGAAATGGGGTTCCCGCGCAGGCGGGAACCCATAGAACGCATGAGGTGCCGCGCAAACAGCGTCGCCCGTTAGCTCAGCATGCATCCCCGCCTGCGCGGGCACGACGTGCCGAAGCACTCACATCCGCTTGCACTGCCTCAGCTCGCAGCGCGCCATGTACACCTTGCCATCCCCGCACTGCATCCGGTAGACCTCCACCGGCCCCGGCTCCGTCACCAGCCCGGCGCCCATTCCGCCGCTGCACTGCGCGCGGCTGGCCATCTTTTCCACCGTCGCCGACGACACCCCGGCCCTGAACGGAATGCGCTCGATCGGCACCCCATCCGCCAACAGCTGCGCGACCGGCGCGGCCTTGGCCAGCGGCGCCGGCGCAGTGTCGGCGGGTCGATGAAAAGCCGAGCAGCCACCCAGCACCATCAGCGCGAGCACCAGCAGTCGTTTCATCTTCTCCTCCCCGGTCAGAAGGTCAGCTTCTTCACGCCGTCCGCGGTCCCCAGCAGGCACACATTGGCGCCGCGCTGCGCGAACAGGCCCACCGTGATCACGCCCGGCATCTGGTTGATCTGCGATTCCAGCGCCACCGGATCGGCGATCGCCAGCCCGGCCACGTCGATGATGTGCGCGCCGTTGTCGGTCACCACCGGCTCGGTGCCCTTCACGCGCAGCTTCGGCTGCCCGCCCAGCGCCACCAGCTGGCGCATGATCGCCTGCCCGGCCATCGGCACCACTTCCACCGGCAGCGGGAATTTGCCCAGCACCTGCACCAGCTTGGAGCCGTCCGCGATGCACACGAATTTGTCCGACACCGACGCCACGATCTTTTCGCGCGTGAGCGCCGCGCCGCCGCCCTTGATCATCGCGCCGCTGGCGGTGATCTCGTCGGCGCCGTCCACGTACACCGAGATGCGCTCGACGTCGTTCAGGTCGAACACCGGAATGCCGTGCCCGCGCAGGCGCTCGGCGGTCGCTTCCGACGACGCCACCGCGCCCTTGATGCGCTCTTTGATCTTGCCGAGTTCGTCGATGAAGAAGTTCGCCGTCGAGCCGGTGCCGACGCCGATGATCTCGCCATCCACCACGTAATCGATGGCGGCGCGCGCCACGGCCTGTTTGAGTTCGTCCTGGGTCATGATGTTCGAATGTGAAGAGGAATACGCCATTTTAGCGGATCGGCCACCGTCGCCGCCATTTCCCCCTTAGTCGGACAAGCAACCGTACAAGTGACGTCCTTCGTGCGCGTCCGCCCCGATGTGGCGCACCACCAGGACGCCACCGCCCTGGCGTACCAGGCAGAAGCGCGCTTCGTAAGCCTGCGCCGTGCCGCGCGCCTCGATCCGCACCTGGTACACCCGCCCCGGCTCCAGCTTGGCGGCCGGCGACTGCGGCAGCGCCTGGACCCGGCCGCCGTACGGGATGCACATGCTGAAATTGACCGGAAAGGTGCGCTCGGCCGGCATCGCCATCCGCCACAGCAGCGGCTTCCTCGCGTGCGGATCGGTGACCGTCACCGCATCGAAATCGGGCGCGCCACGGCGCTGCTCCTCGCGCTCGGAGATGGTGAAGCACGGCTCGCCATTCGCGCTGGCGCGCACCTCCGCCTCGCCCACGCGCACGGGATTGGCGGACACTTCGCAGGCTGCGGCCAGCAGCAGGCAGCAAAACAGGACCCTCATGGACGGACCTCGGACGTCGGATTGAAAGAACCCGTCCAGCCTAAATTGTTGCCATGAGGAAGTTATTGAGATTTCGCAAATGCGTGCGGCGTGCGTAGCAGCCGCGCCGCGGCCCCGCGCGGCAGGTTGGCGCGGCTGTGCGGCGCGTGCAGGAAGCCCGCCAGCACCGACTCGAACAAGGCCAGGCTGTCGCGATAACGGCGCTGGCTCATCGCCTCCGGCCCCAGGTGGCGCAGCGCGAAATAATCGGCCAGCAGCTCGCCCTGCGCTTCCATATTGTAGTCGGCCAGGGTCGCGCCTTCGCGCAGCGCGTAGCGGTACGACAGCCCAAGCCGGACCACGCCGCGCAGCCGCACCGGATAGCCCAGCTGGTGCTGCCACACGTGCACCATCTCGTGCATGAACCAGTGCCGCGCCGGCAGGTCGCCGCGGGCGTAGTCCTGCAGGAAGCAGGAATGGTGGAAGTAGATGCTGCCGTTCGGCGACATCGCGCAGTTACGCGGCTGCAGGCCGAACGGAAGATAGGGACGGTTGTGGACGCGCACGCGCGAGTAGTCGATGGCGTCGCCGAACAACAATGACGCCATCGCGATCTCGCCCGCCGTCAGCGGGCGCGCCCGCCGCTCCACGGGCTTACTTGCCGAGGGCGGCGGCCGCCGAGGCCAGCTCCGTGATCAGGTCCCAGTCGCCGGCCTTGATCGCATCGGCCGGGGTCAGCCACGAACCGCCCACGCACGCCACGTTCTTCAGCGCCAGGAACTGCGGCGCGGTCTCGATCGAGATGCCGCCGGTCGGGCAGAAGGTCACGTCCGGCAGCGGGCCGGCGATCGCCTTCAGCATGCCCACGCCGCCCGCCGGCACCGCCGGGAACAGCTTGAGCTGGCGGAAGCCGGCTTCGCGCGCGGCCATCACTTCCGACGGCGTCATCACGCCCGGCAGCAGCGGCAGGCCGCTCTTCTTGGCCGCGTCGATCAGCGCCGGGGTCAGGCCCGGCGACACGCCGAACACCGCGCCCGCATCGCGCGAAGCGGCGAATTCTTCCGGCTGGGTCAGCGTGCCGACGCCGACGATCGCGCCCTCGACCTGGCTCATGGCGCGGATCGCGTCCAGGCCGTGCGCGGTGCGCAGGGTCACCTCCAGCACGCGGATGCCGCCCTTGACCAGCGCGCGCGCCAGCGGCACGGCGGTGTCGGGGTCGTCGATCGCGATCACCGGGATCACGGTCGCCGAGCGCATGATGTCAAGCAGGTTCGTGGTAGTCATTTCGGATTCCTGATCAAAAAGTCTTCGTCTGAGCCGGGCATGATCTCGCCGCTGTCGGCGCCTTCATGCAGCGGCACGGTGGTGTCGATGGGCGACGGCAGCGGGAAGGTGCAGGCGCCATGCTCGGCTTCGCTGACGGCGTGGCGGAACACGGAGAACAGCTCGCGCCCCATGCCGATGTGGCTGGAGGTGAGGTCGCAGGTCGCCAGCTTGCGCGCGACCCAGACGTCTTCCGGCACCAGCGCGTCCAGCGTGCCGGCCGTCGCGTCGACGCGGATGATATCACCATCGCGCACCAGGCCGAGCGGACCGCCGGCCAGGATCTCCGGCGACACGTGGATCGCCGCCGGCACCTTGCCCGACGCGCCGGACATGCGGCCATCGGTGACCATCGCCACGTGGTGGCCGGCGTCCTGCAGGTTGGACAGCGCCGGCGTCAGCGCGTGCAGTTCCGGCATGCCGTTGGCACGCGGGCCCTGGAAGCGGATCACGGCCACGAAGTCCTTGTTGAGGTGGCCGGCCTTGTAGGCATGCATGAAGGCTTCCTGCGAATCGAAAGTCAGCGCGGGCGCCTCGACCACGTGGTGCTCCGGCTTCACCGCCGAGACCTTCATCACCGCGCGGCCCAGGTTACCTTGCACCAGCACCAGGCCGCCGTTGGCCTGGAACGGGTTCGAGGCCGGGCGCAGCACGTTCTCGTCGCCGCTCTTTTCGGGCAGGTCGCGCCACACCGCCTTGCCATCCTCGCCGATGAACGGTTCCTTGCAGTGGGCGCGCAGGCCGCGGCCCAGCACCGTGTTCACGTCCTCGTGCACCAGGCCGGCATCCAGCAGCTCGCGGATCACGAAGCCAGGGCCGCCGGCGGCCTGGAAGTGGTTCACGTCGGCGTCGCCGTTAGGGTAGATGCGGGTCAGCAGCGGCACCACTTTCGACAGCGCGTCGAAGTCGTCCCAGTCGATCACGATGCCGGCAGCGCGCGCGATCGCGATCAGGTGCAGCGTGTGGTTGGTCGAGCCGCCGGTCGCGTGCAGCGCGGCGATCGCATTGACGATGCTCTTCTCGTCGACGATGTGGCCGACCGGCGTGTAGTGACCGCCCTGCTGCGAAATGTGCACGGCCTGGCGTGCCGCGGCCGCGGTCAGCGCGTCGCGCAGCGGCGTGCCCGGCGGGATGAAGGCGGCGCCCGGCAGGTGCAGGCCCATCATCTCCATCAGCATCTGGTTGCTGTTGGCGGTGCCGTAGAAAGTGCAGGTGCCGGCGCTGTGGTAGGCCTGCGATTCGCATTCGAGCAGGTCTTCGCGGGTGGCCTTGCCCTGCGCGTACAGCTGGCGCACGCGCGCCTTTTCCTTGTTCGACAGGCCGGTGGACATCGGGCCGCCCGGCACGAACACCGCCGGGATGTGCCCGAAGTGCAGCGCGCCGATCAAGAGGCCCGGCACGATCTTGTCGCAGATGCCGAGATACAGGCTGGCGTCGAACATATTGTGCGACAGCGCGATGGCGGTCGACATCGCGATGGTGTCGCGCGAGAACAGCGACAGCTCCATGCCCGGCTGGCCCTGCGTCACGCCGTCGCACATGGCCGGCACGCCGCCCGCGAACTGGGCCACCGCGCCGACTTCGCGCACGGCTTCCTTGATCACGCGCGGGTAGTACTCGAAGGGCTGGTGCGCCGACAGCATGTCGTTATAGGACGAGACGATCGCTACCGACGGCTGCTTCTGCTCGCGCAGCTTGAGCTTGTCGTTGGCGGGAAATGCGGCGAAGCCGTGTGCGAGGTTCGTGCACGCCAGCGTCCCGCGCTGCACGCCACGCACCCGCGCCGCCTCCAGATGCGCCAGATAAGCACGGCGCGACGCCCGGCTGCGTTTAATGATCCGCTGGGTAACCTGTTCGACTACGGGGTGCACCATGATGGGTTCCTTGTGAATTGGAATTCTGAAATTTTACTACGAATTTGGAGATTCCGGTTTGAAAATAGCAAGCGCACCACGCCTCCATAGCTACCGTCATTCCCGCGCAGGCGGGAATCCCGTCTTGTTTGCATTTCCTTATATCTGAGACGGCGGCTGCGCATGAAAAATGGGGTTCCCGCCTCCGCGGGAACGACGGCGGCGGGCCGGCGCGAAGCGCGAGGCGGCGGCGCCAAAAATAATTTGTAGTGATTTTACGCGCGCATCCTGTATCATTCGATAATCTGACCTGACAACATTCTGCCGCAATCGCCATGTCCATGTCCCTGACCCGCACCGCAAGTTTCCAAGCCCTTGAAACCCACGCCGTCGACGCTGAAGACTGGCAGATGAGGAGCCTGTTCGCCGCCGATCCGCAGCGCTTCGAGCGCATGTCGCTGGAGGCGGCCGGCCTGTTCCTAGACTATTCAAAAAACCGTCTGGACGGGCGCACGCTTGAACTGCTGGCGGCGCTGGCGCGCGAGCGCCAGGTCGAGCAGCGCCGCGACGCCATGTTCGCCGGCGAGAAGATCAACAACACCGAAAACCGCGCCGTCCTGCACACCGCCCTGCGCGCCCCGAAAAACGCCAGCCTGGTGGTCGACGGCCAGGACGTGATCGCCGACGTGCACGAGGTGCTCGGCCGCATCCATCGCTTCACCGACGCCGTGCGCAACGCCGAATGGCTGGGCCACACCGGCAAGCCGATCACCGACATCGTCAACATCGGCATCGGCGGCTCCGACCTCGGCCCCAAGATGGCCTGCCTGGCGCTGCGCCCCTTCGCCCATCCGCGCCTGGCCATGCACTTCGTCTCCAACGTCGACGGCCACGACATGGACGCCGCGCTGGAGAAGTGCGATCCCGAGACCACCCTGTTCATCGTCGCTTCCAAGACCTTCACCACCGCCGAGACCATGATGAACGCGCAGACCGCGCGCGCCTGGTTCGTCGAGCGCGCGCCGGAAGCGGCGCTGCCGAAGCACTTCGTCGCCGTCTCCACCAACACCGAAGCCGTGCGGGCCTTCGGCATCGACCCCGCCAACATGTTCCCGTTCTGGGACTGGGTCGGCGGCCGCTACTCCGTGTGGTCGGCGATCGGCCTGTCGGTCGCGCTGTGCGTCGGCTTCGGCTACTTCAGCGACTTCCTCGCCGGCGCGCATGCCATGGACGAGCACTTCCGCACCGCGCCCGTCGAGCAGAACATGCCGATGCTGCTTGGCCTGGTCGGATTCTGGAACCGCGAATTCCTTGGCTGCCCGTCGGTCTCGATCGCGCCCTACCACCAGGACCTGAACCGCTTCCCGGCCTACCTGCAGCAGCTCGAAATGGAAAGCAACGGCAAGCGCGTCACGCGCGACGGCGCGCTGGTCGAGTACGAGACCTGCCCGGCGATCTGGGGCGAATGCGGCACCAACGGACAGCACGCCTACTTCCAGCTGCTGCACCAGGGTACCGACGTGACGCCGATGGACTTCATCGCCGCGCTGCGTCCGGCGCACGAACTGCACAAGCACCACACCGCCCTGCTGGCCAACTGCTTCGCGCAGTCGGAGGCTTTCATGAAAGGGAAGACCGCGGACGAAGTGCGCAAGGACCTGCAGCAGCAAGGCCTGCCGCTGGCCGAGATCGAGCGCCTCACCCCGCACAAGACCTTCCCCGGCAACCGCCCCAGCAACACCATCCTGATGGACCACCTGAACCCGACATCGCTGGGCGCGCTGATCGCGCTGTACGAGCACAAGACCTTCGTACAGGGCGTGCTGTGGGACGTGAACAGCTTCGACCAATGGGGCGTCGAACTGGGCAAGGTGCTGGCCAAGAAGATCGAGGCGGAGCTCGGCGGCGAACCGCAGCCGGAGCAGCACGACAGCTCCACCAATGGCCTGATCGCCCGCGCCCGCGCCGCGGTTTGAGGAATACTGTTTATGCCGTTTGACGAACTACAGGTCGCCGTCAATCAGCCGATGCAGGTTGGCGAATGCCCGCTGTGGCATCACGCCGAGAAAAAGCTGTACTGGGTCGACATCGACGGCCACGCCGTGCACCGGCTCGACCCTGCCAGCGGCGGCACGACCTCATGGCGGATGGAGAAGCAGCCTTCGGCCATCGCCATCGATGCAGAAGGCGGCCTCGTGGTCGCGCAGCGCAGCGGCATCGTCCATCTGGATACTGCAACGGGAGCGGTCAAGACGATCGCACCCGCGCCCTACGACACCGCCACCATCCGCTTCAATGACGGCCGCGCCGACCCTGCGGGCCGCTTCTGGATCGGCGGGCGCGACGAAGCCAGCGGCCGCGAAGCCGCCGCGATGTACGTGCTGGAACATGGCCGCCTGCGCACCGAGTGGCCGGCGACACTGAAGAATTCGAACGGCCTCGGCTTCAGCCCCGACGGCCGCCGCATGTACCACACCGACACCGCCACGCACCGCATCGACTGCTACGACTTCGATGCCGCGACCGGCGCGGCCATCAACCGCCGCACCTTCCACCAGTTCGTATCGGACAAGAACGCGCCCGACTACGGCGGCCGCCCCGACGGCGCGACCGTGGACAGCGAAGGCAACTACTGGTGTGCGATGTTCGAAGGCGGCCGTGTGCTGTGCCTGTCGCCGGACGGCAAGATCATCCGCGAAGTGAAGCTGCCGCTGCGCTGTCCCACCATGCTGGCCTTCGGCGGCGAGGATTTGCGCACGCTGTACATCACCAGCGCCAGCCACGGACGGTCGGAAGCGGAGCGCGCGCAGTACCCGCTGACCGGCTGCGTCCTCTCGCTGCGCGTCGACATCGCCGGCCGCCCCGAACCGGCATACCAGCCCTAAAGCCGGCGCCGGCCGGTCAGCAGGCAGGCATCAGCGCGATTCCTTAAACAGGGCCGGATAGGTGATCCCCGCCAACGCGGCGCCCACCAAAGGCGCCAGCCAGAACAGCCAAAGCTGGTGCAAATATGCAGAGCCGGCGAACAGGGCCTGGCTTGTACTGCGGGCAGGATTAACCGACGTGTTCGTGACCGGAATGCTGATCAGGTGAATCAAGGTCAGACACAGACCGATCGCAATCGGTGCGAAACCGGCCGGTGCGCGCACATCGGTAGCCCCCAGGATGACCATCAAGAATCCAAAGGTCATCACCACTTCGCACACCAAGGCAGCGAGCAAGGAATACTTGCCGGGCGAGAGCTCGCCGTAACCGTTGGCGGCAAAGCCGCCGATTTCAAAACCGGGTTTCCCACTGGCGATCAGGTACAGGATCGCGGCAGCGATGCAGGCGCCGACCACTTGCGCGATCCAGTATGGCAGCACTTCACTCTTCGGAAAACGCCCCGCGGTACTCAAGCCGAGCGTTACGGCTGGATTCAGGTGACAGCCGGAAATGTGGCCGATCGCGAACGCCATCGTCAACACGGTCAGGCCAAAGGCCAGCGCGACTCCGTAAAAACCAATGCCGAGACCCGGAAAGGCGGCGGCAAGCACGGCGCTGCCGCAGCCACCCAACACCAACCAGAAGGTTCCAAGCGTTTCTGCGGCCAAGCGTTTTGATAATTGCATCATCCCCCCTATTCACATAGATAACGATGAACAACTTCCTGGCGTCTGCGGCTTCAACCTTACTGTTGCCAGCGTACAATAAAAATACGCGCAACCGAGCGTTGCCGCAACTAGTTTATGCGGCACCGCGCGGCCCTGCTATTTTTGCAATTCGGCAGTCGACGCGGCATACTGATAATAATGTGGCAAATTGTTTTCGATCCAAGGCAAAACGCCATCAAAGGGGTTAATAATGAGGCGGCGGGGAGTGCAGTTGGTGAAGATTCGATGGGTTCGCTGGGTAGCGTATGTAGTTGGCTTGCTGGCCGCATACACGGTCGCAGGCTTTTGGCTGGTGCCGACCCTGATCAAGAACCAGCTCCCCAAGATCGGACAATCCGTACTGGAACGCCAGGCCAAGGTCGGCGACGTCACCTTCAATCCCTACACCTTGCGCCTGGAAGCGCAGAACCTGAGCCTGGCCGAAGCCGATGGCAAGCCGCTGCTCGACGTCGGCAAACTCGCGGTCGAGATGGGGTGGAAATCGCTAATCCGGCGCGCCTGGAGTTTTGCCGAAATCAGCATCGGCGCGCCGAGCGTGCACCTGGCAATTACTCCCGACGGCAAGTTCAACCTGGCCGAGCTGCTGGACACGCTCGCCCGTCGCCCGCATGACAAATCCGACAAGCTGCCCCGCCTGATCATCGAGCGCCTCGCGCTGGAAGACGGCAAGGTGGAATGGCGCGACAGCCGCGCCGGCTTTGCCGACAACGTCGTGCCAATCCATTTCACGCTGGCCAATTTCAGCACCCTGCCCGACCAGACCGGCAATTACACGCTGAGTGCGGATCTTGAGCACGGCGGCAAGCTGCGCTGGAAGGGCGACGCTTCCCTCAGCCCGATCCGCGCCAGCGGCGAAGTGACACTGCAAGACGCGCCCCTGCCGCAGTTCGCCGTCTACCTCAAACCCTACACGACGGCGACCATGGCAGCCGGCAAGCTCGGCGCCACCTTGCCCTATCGCGTTTCCTACGACGGCGGCAAGTTCAACGCCAGCCTGGCCGGCGCCAGCCTCGCCCTGCGCGACCTGGCACTGGCGCGCCAGGGCGCCAGCGATTCCTTCACCACGCTGACGAGCCTGGACGTAAAAGACGTCAACGCCGACCTGCTGCGCCGCGAAGCGACGGTCGGTGAAGTGCGCGCCGACGGCGGCAAACTCACGATGCGGCGCGACGCCAAGGGTGAACTCGACCTGGCGCACCTGATGGTAGCTGCCACGGGTCCCGCAACCGTGCCTGCGCAACCGGTCGTCGTCAACAACTGGAAGCTGAAGCTGCAGCAGGTCGTCTTCGACCAGATTGCCATCACGGCCATCGATGAAACGGTCAAGCCCGCGGTGACGCTAAGCGCGAAGAAGGTGCGCCTGAACTTCGCCATGAGCGCCGAGCAGGCCGGCGCCACCCTCAAGCTGGCGGTGGACGGCGCCGCGCTCTCGCTTGGCGACCTGTCGCTGGCAAGTGGCGCGAAGACGCCATTCAAGCTGGCGCAGCTGGGCTTCAGCGACGGCGATTTCGACCTGGCCGCGCACCACGCCAGCATTGGCCGCATGTACGCCGATGAGGGCCAATTGCAGCTCACGCGCGACCACAAGGGCCGCCTCGATATCATGGGCCTGCTGCCCAAGTTCGGCGGCGACGGCAAATCGAAAGCATCGCCTGCCGCCAGCGAACCTTGGGTCGCGACAGTCAAGAACGTCGAACTGAACAAACTCGGCGCCGAAGTCCTGGACCAGGGTACCGGCATCAAGGTTCACGTACAAGATCTCGGCGTGAAGCTCGAAAACGCCTCGAACGACCTCAAACAGGCAATCAAGTTCGATGCCGGCCTTGGCTTGCGCGAAGGCGGCCGCCTGTCGGCGCAGGGATCCGTAGTGCCGGCGAACGGCACGGTGCAGGCCGATGTGCGCGTGACGCGCCTCGCGCTGGCGCCGCTGCAGCCCTTGCTGGGCCAATACGTGAAACTGAAAATCGCCGGCGGCAGCGTCTCGGCGCATGGACGCCTCACCACCAAGCCAGGCGGCAAGGCCAGCACCAGCCTGCGTTACGTGGGCGGATTCGAAGTGGCCGGCCTCGCGCTCAAGGAACTCACCGGCGAACCCTTCGCGAGCTGGAAGAGCGTGCGCGCCGACAAGCTCACCGCCAGCGTCGGCCCCAATCTGCTCGACATCCCCGTGCTGCGCGTGATCGAGCCTGATGCCAAGCTGTTCATCGAAGACGACCACAGCTTCAATGCCGCGCGCCTGCTGGTGCACGCCGACGGCAGTACCGCCGCCGCACCACAAGCTCCGGCGCAATCCTCGTCGCCCACCTTCCCGGTACGCATCCAGCAAATTCGCGTCGATAACGCCAAGCTCGATTTCACCGACCTGAGCCTGCGCCCGCAATTCAGCGCGAAGATTTATGAGCTGAACGGGATCGTCACCGGCCTGTCGACCAACCGCGATTCGCACAGCCAGCTTCAACTCGACGGCCGGGTCAACGAGTTCGGCATGGCCCGCATTCGCGGCGGCCTGAATACCTTCGCACCGCGCGAGGACACCGACATCAACGTCGTGTTCAAGAATGTCGACATGGTGTCGACCTCGCCGTACACGATGAAGTTCGCCGGCTACAAGGTCGCCGAGGGCAAGATCTCGCTCGACCTGCAGTACAAGATCCACAACAACCAGCTCGAAGGCACCAACCAGGTCGTCATCGACAACCTGACCCTGGGCGAGCGCATCGACAGCCCCGACGCGTTCAAGCTGCCGCTGTCGCTGGCGATCGCCATCCTGAAGGACAGCGACGGCCGCATCGACCTCGGCATCCCGGTCACCGGCAATATGGACGACCCGCAGTTCAGCTACGGCGCGCTCATCCGCAAGGCCATCGGCAACGTGCTGACCAAGATCGTCACCGCACCGTTCCGCGCGCTGGCAAGCCTGTTCGGCGGCAGCGGCGAGAGACTCGAAGCGATCGACTTCGATCCGGGCCGTGACACCCTGCTGCCGCCGGAGCGAGAAAAGCTGCAGAAGGTGGCGCAGATACTGGCCAAGCGCAAGCAACTGAAGCTGCTGGTGCCAGGCCAATACAGCGAGGCCGCCGACGGCGCCGCGCTGAAGGCCCGCGCGGTACGGGCTGAGATCGACAAGCGCGCCGGCATCAAGCTCGAAGCCGGCGAGAGGCCCGGCCCGCTGGACCTGGGCGACCGCGCCGTGCGCAGCGCCCTGCGCAGCCTGTATTCGGATCGCTTCGGCGCCGCGGAACTCGACAAGCAGAAAAAGGCGGCCGAACAGGCGCCCGCTTCCGCCGGCCAGAAGGCCCCGGACAAGCTGCCGATCTGGCAGCGCATGGGCAAGATGATCCAGGGCGAGCCGCAGGTAGCCGATGCAAGCGCCTTCTACCGCAATCTGCGCGACCGGCTGAATCAGGCGCAGCCGCTTCCGGCGGGCGCCCTGACGCAGCTGGGCACGCAGCGCGCACACGCCATTGTCGGCGCGCTGACCGAAGCTGGCGTGGACCCGGCGAGCGTGCAGGCGGGCGCACCGGCGGATGTCGGCGCCGAAGTCGGCAAGCCGGTCGCCCTCAAGCTGGACCTCGAGGCGAAGTAATCCGGAAGGTCGCGACGCGAAATCGCCAAGTCTGTCACACTAAGGCGGCTTTACCCCAACAGTCCAAACCAAGGAGGTCTCAGTGAGCATCGAAAAAGTACTCTACCGTTCCAAGGCAACCTCGCATGGCGGCCGTGAAGGCACCTCGCGCAGCTCCGACGGCGTGCTGGACCTGAAGCTGACCACGCCCAAGGAACTCGGCGGCGCAGGCGGCAACGGCACCAATCCGGAACAGCTGTTCGCAGCCGGCTACTCGGCCTGCTTCCTGGGCGCGCTCAAGTATGTCGCCGGCCAGCAGAAAGTCACGCTGCCGCAAGACCTTACCATCACCGGCGAAGTCGGCATCGGCCAGATCCCGACCGGCTTCGGCATCGAAGTCGACCTGACCATCAACGGCCCGGGCATGGACAAGGCGCAGCTGCAAGGCCTGGTCGACAAGGCGCACATCGTCTGCCCCTACTCCAACGCCACCCGCAACAACATCGACGTGCGCCTGCACGTCAACACCTGACCAAGCCCCGGCGCGGCTGCACCAAGGTACTTAGAGCGGCTGCAGGGAGCGCATCGCCTTTCGCATCTTCTCGGCGATCACCGATGTTCCGCTATGGGTCATGACCAGGTCGCACGTTGACCTGGTCATGCCGACATACAGCAAGCGGGCCTCCTCTTCGAGGTCATCGCCCTCTTCAATCGCGCCAATCCCCGGCATGCAAACGAATGGGAATTCCAAACCTTTGCTGCTATGTAAGGTAATGACCTTGACGCTGTTTTCGGTCGGCTCAAATTTTTTCCGACCTTTTGCATATTGCCAGAAGAACGGGATCCCGCGCCGACCCAATATTTCAGCAATATCGCGGCCTAGTGCATAGCGCCGATACAAGATAGCGATATCACTCCAGGGAACCCCGAGACGGCTCGCCTCTGCGACGCGGTCTGCTACCAGTTCAATCTCGGCTGTCGTATCTGGCAGCTCAATCAACACCGGCTTGGGGCCGTGCCTTCCGGCGCTCATCGGCGGGACGACCGGCACCTGGTCCTCGTCGCCGTCGCTGGCCGCAAGCAAGTCGTCAGCAAAAGCCTTCGCCACAGTTAAGACTTCCGCAGTGTTGCGGTAATTTAGCTTCAGAATCGTCGTCCTGCCCTTTGCTTGCACGCCAACGCTGGAGAACGAGAACTTCAGTTTATTTGCCGCGTTATAGATAGACTGCGCATCGTCATACAGCACGAGTAAGGAATTCGATGCGGGATTCACCATCTGAACGATCAGCTTGAACCATTCCGGCCTGAAATCATGGCCCTCGTCGACCAGTATGGCTTCATACTGCCCGGATGGAATGTGCCCTTGGTCGACGGCCTGGATGACCTTCTCGACGCAGGCTTGGGAAAAGTGATTCTTGTCCGCTTCTTGCGGCGGCTTCTCCACGTGAAAAGCGTCCAGCTGACGCACGCACCAAGCGTGGAAGTTGACGGCGGTGACCTTTGTCGACAGCCCTTTTTCCTCCATCAGCGAAGCCAGTTTCGCCGCCAGGGTTTTGTTATAACATAGGACGAGAATAGGCCGCTCGCAAGTGCGCGCCAAATGCTCCGCACGGTAGCCAAGAATCAGCGTCTTGCCGGACCCGGCCACGCCATGTATGACGCGGTGTCCGTCTCCGAGACTACGCGCCAGTTGCTCTTGTTGCAGGTCCATCACGCGCAGCACATCCGGCAGTTCGAGTGTTGGCTCGTCATCAAATAATTCGCGCTGCGCATCGATTCGAACCTCAGGAAACAGGTGCCAGCGAATGCGATCAATCTGGGGCAGTGTCAATTGCCGATTAAACTTAATCGGGAACATCTGCCATAGACGCTCCTGGAATGCAGCGCTGTCGACTGCCTCCACCATCTCGTCCTGGCAAATAACCAGATGTTCAGGCAGCACCTCGTTCAAGTCCGTGCTGTTGAGCTGCTTACGGGTGATGTTGCACAAAACTACTCCGTGAGCATATGGAAATGCTGGCTTGCCCTTGAGCGAACCCGAGGGCCAGACCAGCTGCGGATCCCGCTCGAGACGGTTGACGACGACGTACATATACTGCCTGGCCTGCTCAAGCGGATTCAGCACCTGCTTGACGCCGTCACCGACCACGATCGTGGCGTGCTGCTTGTCCATCGCACGCAGAGTGTCCAGACGCCAATCCTTCAGTTCGAGCACCAGCAAACCGCGGCGCGGATGCAGAATGACGAAATCGGGATGCTGGGTCCGCTCACCAATCGGTACGTCATACCAGCACAGATAGTCATTCTCGAGCTTGTCCTCCAGCCGCGACGCGAAGCGCCGCTCGCCTGCTGTCATTCTCGATGAGCACGCTCCGATCGCCGGAATAACGGTTGCCATAGATTCTCCTGTAATTACAGGATATTACCCTAAGGCAACACGGTCGGGCACTGGCAATCCTGCCAGGGGCAAGCTTCAACTTTCGGCGCGGCTGATCGCCATCTCCGGATGGTCGGGGTCGCGCAAATCGAGCGACACCTCATAGGCGCCCGGCTGGTCGGTCTGGATGACCAGCCGGCCGCCGTGGTACTTCAGCTTCGTGGTGGCGGACGTGTCGATCCGGGTATCGCCACGGGCCGGCGCGCCAAGCGCCAATTGGCCGTCCGCGGATTCCAGCCTCAATTTCGATTCGCCGCGCGACAGCGCAATCTGCGCTACATAGCGGCCCTTCTCCACCTCGCGGAACGGCGTTCCGGCATTCCACTTGAACGCGGAACTCTTTAAAAAAAGCGGCGTGGTCGCGATGAACTCGCGCTTGCGCTCCGCACTGGCCTGCGACCAGTATTCAAAGGTAATCAGCGCCTCGTCCGACAGCGAACTGTCCTGGATCGGCGTGACGAGCCGGTAACCGTCGGCGCGCAGCGTCTTGCGCTTGTCTTTGTCCACCAGCGTCACCTTCATCGGCCAGTCATCGAGCAGCAGGCCGAAGGTGGCCTTGCGCGACGTGCACCAGTCGCCGCCAAACAGCACGGTATTGTAGAAAGCGCGCTGCGCGAAGTTCAGCTCCTTCTTCCCGATGGCGATGGTCACTTCGCATTGCAAGCGCAGATCGCCCATCCTTCGCACGTTATCGGCCAGGCCGGGCGTCAGCACCTTGGTGTAATAGCTGATAGTCGACTTGTTGCGGTTCAGGACGAGGTCCGCGTCTTGGTCGAAGGCGGCCTGGCTGCGCGGCAGCGTGAACGTGCCATCGGCCTCGATCGGCAGCGGGATCGAAAACTCGTCCCCAGCAAGGCGCAAGGTCACGCTGTCCCATTTTTGCGGCTCGCCGTACGAAGCGCCGTTCTGCAGCAGCCTGAATTTCAGTGCCGCAGCCGGCGCCAGTTTGCGATGCTCATCGAACGCATCCAGGCCGGCAGACATGATGCGATAAGGCTTGAGTCCGTGCCGCGATCCATCGACCACCACCTCGGGTGTCGGGTTCCCATCCGGCGCCTGCTCGCCGGTCTGCGCGGCAGCCTGGCCAGATGCAGACATCGACAGCAGCGTGGAAACCGCCAGCGCTATCGGGAGTCGCATGCTCATGCCTTCGGCGTGAACGAATACGTGTTGTGATACTGGCCGTCGCTGCCCAGCCCCTTGGCCGTGCCCTGCTCGTCGCGCTTGAGCACCACCAGGCGATTCGCGGCGACGCTGAACGAGAAGTCCTCCTTCGACTGCTGCTCGAACGACAGGAATACCAGCACCTTGGCCTTGCGCTTGTGCGTAATGCTGGCCGCCAGCGGTACGTTGTCCGCGCCCAGCCAGACCTTCGCGATATGCGCGCTTTCCTTCATGCTGACATGCTCGTCGTCCGGATTGCGCTCGACCAGCGCCAGTTCCAGCAAACGGGTCGGCTTGCCTTGAAACGTGTCGGCCCGTTCCGACTTGAGCTTCGCGCCTTCGAGCGCCCGCAGCAAGGCCGGAGCGTAATTCACGGCGCTGCCGATGCGCAGCGCGGACGAGGTGCCAAGCACCGTTGACAGCATCTGTCTCGGCTTGCCGTTATTTGGTGGGTCCGCCTCCTCGGCTGCACGCTTGAGCGTGGATCGGTCCCAGCGGATGGTCAGGTTGCCGCCGTCATCCTCGACGATGGCGCTGGCGTTGGCGGTCTCCGGCGCCTTGTCCTTGTCGACTTCCTGCTTCGACTGGCGTGCATCGAAGGTGCCGCGCAAAGCGCCCTGTCCCTGCAGCGAACCGAGCGCATTACGCATATCGTCAAGGCCATTGGCGCAGGCGGCATTGGCAAACAAAAAAGCAAGCAGCGCAGCGTATTTCATCGAGGATCCTTTCTCAACAATCGCAATAGTCGAGCAACTATACCGAAGCACCGAGGCGCAAATTGCCGACTTTGTAATCGATTGTTTCGGCCATATGCACGCGCCACACGGTAAACTGTGCCCTTTCAGTTTCGCCGCAACCTGCCCATGTCGTTCACCTCTCTCGGCCTGATCGAACAGATCGCCGGCACCCTCGCCTCCCTCGGCTACAAGGCGCCCACGCCGGTCCAGGCCCAGGCCATTCCCGCCGTGCTCGCCGGGCGCGACGTGATGGCGCTCGCCGCCACCGGCACCGGCAAGACGGCCGGCTTTGCCGTGCCGCTGCTGCAGCGCCTCGTGATGGACGGCGCGCAGGTCGCCAGCAACTCCACCCGCGCGCTGGTGCTGGTGCCCACGCGCGAGCTGGCCGAGCAGGTCCACGACAGCGTGCGCGCCTACGGAGCGGGCTTGCCGCTGCGCACGCTGGTGGCCTACGGCGGCGTCTCCATCAACCCGCAGATGATGAAGCTGCGCCGCGGCGTCGACCTGCTGGTCGCCACGCCCGGCCGCCTGCTCGACCTGCACGGCAAGAACGCGCTCAAGCTGAACCAGGTGCAGACCCTCGTGCTGGACGAGGCCGACCGCATGCTCGACCTGGGCTTCGCGCGCGACCTCGACGTCATCCTGGCCGCGCTGCCGAACAAGCGCCAGACCTTGCTGTTCTCCGCCACCTTCTCCGACCCGATCCGCGCGCTGGCGGCCAAGCTGCTGCGCGACCCGGTGAGCATCGAGGCCAGCCCGCCCAACACCGCGCCCAAGGCGATCCGCCAGTGGGTGGTCCCGGTCGACAAGAAGCGCAAGCCCGACCTGTTCCTGCACCTGATGAAGAAGCACGGCTGGAGCCAGGTGCTCGCCTTCGCCAAGACGCGCAAAGGCGTGGACGAACTGGTCGGCCTGCTGTCGGCCAAGCGCATCGCGACGGACTCGATCCACGGCGACAAGCCACAGCCGGCCCGCCTGCGCGCGCTGGAGCGCTTCAAGGCCGGCGAAGTGAAGGTGCTGGTCGCCACCGACGTCGCCGCGCGCGGCCTCGACATCGAAGAACTGCCGGTCGTGGTCAACGTCGACCTGCCGATCGTGGCCGAGGACTACGTGCACCGCACCGGCCGCACCGGCCGCGCCGGGGCCTCAGGCGAAGCCGTGTCGCTGGTCTGCGCCGACGAAGTGCAGCTGCTGGCCGCGATCGAGCAGCTGACCGGCAAAACGCTCAAGCGCGTGGACGAAGCCGGTTTCGAGCCGGACCACCGCGTCCCGGAGACCAACGCCAGCGGCCAGGTGCTGAAGAAGCCCAAGAAACCGAAAAAGCCGAAGGGCGACGCGCCGGTGGTCGACGTCGACGTGCGCTTTCGCCGCTGACGGCGCGCCCCGCCGCCATTGGATATGGCACCATAGCCAGCCGGCAGCCCTCTCGTACCGTAGTAAATTTACTTGCAAACTCGCCATTTGCGTAGTAAATTTACACACCAAGCGTCCACCCACTTGCGATCGATACCCATGGCTATTTCTGATTTTGACCTCGTTCTCTTTGGCGGCAGCGGCGACCTCGCGATGCGCAAACTACTGCCCGCGATGTACGCACGCGACTACTGCCAGGACCTTCCCGACAGCGCGCGCATCATCTGCGTCGGCCGCAACGACTGGTCGCAGGAGCAGTTCCTGCAGACCGTCGAAGCCAGCGCCAAGCCGCACATCAAGGAGACCCCGGTCGACGAACACTGGCAGCGCTTCCTGCAGCGCATCGTGTACGTCCCGATCAACGCCTCCGACGTCAGCACCTACGGCAAGCTGGCCGACACGCTGCGCCGCGATCCCGCCATTACGCTGGTTTACTACCTGGCCACCCCGCCTTCGCTGTTCGCGACCATCTGCGACAACCTGAAGGCGACTGGCCTCGCGACCCCGAACTCGCGGGTGGTGCTGGAAAAGCCGCTCGGCCGCGACCTCGAAAGCGCCAAGCAGATCAACGCCGAAGTCGGCAAGGTGTTCGCCGAATCGCAGATCTACCGTATCGACCACTACCTCGGCAAAGAGACCGTGCAGAACCTGTTGGCCCTGCGCTTCGGGAACATCCTGTTCGAGCCGCTGTGGCGCCGCGAGTGGATCAGCGACGTGCAGATCACCATCGCCGAGAAGATCGGCGTCGGCAACCGCCTTGGCTACTACGACACCTCCGGCGCGCTGCGCGACATGCTGCAGAACCACCTGCTGCAGCTGCTGTGTATCGTCGCGATGGAGCCGCCCACCTCGATTTCGCCGGATGCCGTGCGCGACTCCAAGCTGCAGGTCCTGCGCTCGCTGAAGCGCTTCACCCCGACTACGCTGTCGCAGAACATCGTGCGCGGCCAGTACCGCGCCGGCTACGTAGACGGCAAACCGGTGCCGGGCTACCGCGAGGAGCCGGACGCACCGAAGCAGTCGAAGACCGAAACCTTCGTCGCCCTGAAAGCCGAAATCGACACCTGGCGCTGGGCCGGCGTGCCCTTCTATCTGCGCACCGGCAAGCGCATGTCCGACCGCCTGGCCGAGATCGTGGTGCGCTTCAAGCAGATCCCGCACTCGATCTTCAACCAGCCGACGTCGAGCTTCCAGCCCAACAGCCTGGTGATCCGCCTGCAGCCGGACGAAGGCCTGTCGCTGAACCTGATGGCCAAGACGCCGGGCGACAGCATGCGCCTGAAGCAGGCCGAACTCGAACTCGACTTCCGCGAGCAGTTCAAGGCGCCGCGCATGGAAGCCTACGAGCGCCTGCTGCTCGACGTGCTACGTGGCCAGCTCACCCTGTTCATGCGCGGCGACGAGCTGGAAGCCGCGTGGGAATGGGTCGAGCCTATCCTCGACCACTGGGACCAGGACGACAACTCGCCGCTGCCCTACGCATCGGGCACCTGGGGCCCGGCCGCATCGTCCGCGCTGATCGGCCGCGACGGCCTGCAATGGCGCGAAGAATCGCTGCCCGAAGACTGACGTGCTGCTCGATTCGATCCGTACCCAGCTCGACTCGCTCTCCAAATCGGAGCGCAAGGTCGCGCTTGCGGTGCTCGACAATCCGTCGGCCACGGTCAGCCAGAACATCACCGCGCTTGCCAAGAGCGCGGGAGTGTCCGAGCCGACCGTGGTGCGCTTTTGCCGCACGCTCGGCTACGACGGCTGGCATGAGTTCAAGCTGAAGCTGGCCCAGGGCCTGGCGCTCGCGCTGCCCGGCGCCACCGACCAGCCGGCGCAGGACGATCTCGCGGCGGACCTCGTCAACAAGATCTGCAGCCGCTCGATCAACACCCTGCTCGACCTGCGCAACAACCTGAACCCGGAGACGATCCAGAAGGCGCTCGACATCCTTTCGCGCGCCAACAAGATCGAGTTCTACGGCCAGGGTTCGTCGGGCTTTGTCGCGGCGGACGCGCAGCACAAGTTCTTCCGCTCTGGCGTGCCAACCGTGGCCTACACCGACCCGACCATCCACTCGATCGCCGCGGCGCTGGTGCGCGAAGGCGACGCGGTGGTGGCGATCTCCCAGCGTGGCAACAACGCGGCGCTGGTGCGCTCGGCCAAGCTCGCGCGCCGCGCTGGTGCGGACGTGATCGTGCTCGCGCCATCGGGCACGCAGCTGGCCGAGATGGCCACGGTGCTGATCCCGATCGACCTGGTCTTCAACATCGATCCCTACACGCCGATCTCCGCGCGCCTCGCCCACCTCGTCGTGATCGACGTGCTGGCCGTCGGCCTGGCCCTGAAGCGCGGCCCCGACTTCCGCAAGAAGATGCAGAACGCGCAGAAGGCGCTGCAAGAATTCGACATGCAGTTCGATTCCTTCATCGGCTAGATCATCTCCAGCGGCACCTTGCGCTTCGGCGGTGCGAAGGCGCGGTCGAGCGCTTGCAGGTCTTCCGGCGACAGCACGATGTCGAGCGAGCCGCAAATCTGTTCCACGTGATTCGGCGTCGCGGCCTTCGGGATCGCGATCACATCGCCACTGCGCATGACCCATGCCAGCGCGGCCTGCGCCGGTGAGCATGCATGCTCTTGCGCGATGCGGCACAGTGCCGCGTCATTCAATATCCTGCCCTGCTCCAGCGGCGAATACGCCATGACCGGCATTCGCTGCCGCGCGCACCACGGCAGCAGGTCGAACTCGATGCCGCGCCGCGACAGGTTGTACAACACCTGGTTGGTTTGCGCGTGCTCGCCGCCGGGAAGCGCGAACATCTCATCCATGTCCTCGGTATCGAAATTGCTGACGCCCCAGTGGCGAATTTTCCCGTCGCGCACGAGACGCTCAAGCGCGTCGACCGTTTCTGCCAGCGGCACGTTGCCGCGCCAGTGGAGCAGGTACAGGTCGATGTAATCGGTACCTAACCGCTGAAGACTCGCCTCGCACGCCGCGACCGTGCCCTTGCGCGAAGCGTGATGCGGCAGCACCTTGCTGACGATGAATGCGTCACCGCGCCGCCCTTCGAGCGCCTTGCCTACCACCTCCTCGGCGCCACCGTCGCCGTACATCTCCGCGGTATCCACCAGCCGCAGCCGCTGTCGAACGCGAGGCGCACGGCGTCGATTTCGTTTCGCCGGGTCTGCCGACTCTCGCCCATGCCCCAGGTGCCGACTCCGAGCACGGGAACTTTAAGGCCACTTGGAAGTCTTGTCATGAGCATTGAATACTCCAGTTTGGCTTCATTCAGCGTCTATAAATTTCGAGTCAAGTTCCCCAAAAAGCTTAGATCAAAGTCGAGGGCAACCGTGACGAGCCACCTTCCTCAATGGGTCCAAGATATGAGTGCCGTCACGGGTATCGCTGGCTTCGTTGTGACCTTGATCGTGATGTTCCAGGTTCATTCGATACGGATGACGTTTCGAGCTCGTGCTCGCCTTCCTCAGATTACCAAAGAACTGGCAAGAATTTGAATTGGGAATAATCATGTACGACGCAGACGATAAGACCACCACCCTCATCGTGAAGTTGAACAGGTTGACCTCCCTTGGAGAAATCAACTGGAGAGTCGAGCCGCCCCCACGAACGATCGTGCGGCGGATCGACGATCATATTCCGGTCTTCCTGCGCACTCTCTACAAGGACAGGCAGCTCGGCTTATTCCAGCAACGCTATCAAACGTATGATGACGAACGTGACCGCTTCTATTGGAGCGAGCGGGTAGTCCTCGCAATCCTAGACTCGAATGATGAGGTGCTTTTGGAGATCGCCAACAATTCGTCCGCCTTGAACGACTTGTTCGATACCGTCCGACGAAAGGTAGCCGACGTCGACAGCATCATCGATGACTTAATTAGCGATGCCGATGAGGATTCTGACCATCCCTTAAGTCATCCATGAAATCCATGTGCTAAAGTGCTCCGCTTGCTCCGAAACGACGGGCACTTTGAGCTTCGGCTGACCAAACCTACAGCACAACCATGGACAACAATACTCCACCACCGGAATTCTGGAATCGCGCCAACGCCCTCATCAACCTGGCGAACGACCAGTGCGATTCCGCGATCCCGAACGAAGTCGCCGCATCGACGATGTACGCCTCGGCCCGATTCAACGCCTTCATCGTCGCGACCACCACCGGCAGCGCGGAAAACATGAAAGCCGAGAAAGAGCGCGCGCTGGAATATTTCACCGACCAGTTCCGCAAAATGATGGAATCGAATCTCGACGACTTTGCCGAGAATTTCGAGAAGTACCTGGCACCGGCCGCTCGATAAGCTCCCTTCCATGAACAAGCGCCATACCTTCCACCAGCTGGACGTCTTCACCGACATCCCATACAAGGGCAATCCCCTTGCGGTGGTCCATGACGCGCAAGACCTCAGCGATGCGCAGATGGCGTCGTTTGCGCACTGGACCAATCTGTCCGAAACGACCTTCCTGTTACCCCCGGCAGATCCGGCAGCCGATTATCGTGTGCGCATCTTCACGCCGGGAGGCGAGCTTCCTTTTGCCGGTCACCCCACCCTGGGCAGTTGCGCAGCCTGGCTCAAGGCTGGCGGCGCACCGCGCGAGGAAGGCGTGGTTGTGCAGGAATGCGGCGTAGGACTCGTGCGCATCCGGCGTAGCGGCAAGCGGCTCGCATTTGCCGCGCCGCCTTTGCGCCGGAGTGGGCCACTCGATTCGGCCTCGCTGCAGCAAATCAAACAGGCGCTCGGCCTGGCCAATGATGACATCGTGGACCATCAATGGGTCGACAACGGCCCCGGCTGGTGTGCGCTGATGTTGCGCTCCGCCGAGCAGGTCCTCGCGGTCAAACCTGATTTCGCTGCCTTGGGCGACATCAGGCTGGGCATCGCGGCACCGCAGCTGGCCGGCGCCGACACCGATTACGAAGTGCGCGTGTTCGTGCCATCGCTAGGTGTTCCGGAAGACCCGGTGACCGGCAGCCTGAACGCCGGCTTGGCCCAGTGGCTCATCGGTACCGGAGCCGTCGCGGACAGTTATGTGGCGGCGCAAGGCACCGCACTTGGCCGAGCAGGAAGAGTGTTCGTCGAACGTGTTGGCGACGACATCTGGATCGGCGGCGAAGTCGTCAGCTGCATCGAGGGAACGGTCGATTTTCCGGCTGCATGATCCCTGCACGAGGGCCGCTGATCATTTCATGTGATTCGCGCCCTCTTTTTTGTTATTCTTGAAAGATCATTTCTTTCAGGAGACACCGTGCTGCGACTCGCCGCTCTTTTGTCTACGCTGGTTCTGCCATGCGCCTTTGCCGCCGCGCCGGATCCGGCAATCACCCATGCCCGTGCCCTGCTCAAGTCGACCATCCTGATCGATGGCCACAACGATCTGCCGTGGGAAATCCGCGAGGACGAGAAGGCGCCGATGGACGTGGAGGCTTATGACCTGCGCCAGCACACGCGCGGCGAGACCGACCTCGCACGCCTGAAACAAGGACAGGTGCGGGGACAATTCTGGTCCATCTACGTGCCGGGCGAAATCAAGGACGGCTACGCGCGCACCCAGCTGGAGCAGTTCGACATCGCCAAACGCATGATCGCCCGTTATCCGGAAGCGATGGAGCTCGCGCTCACTTCGGCCGACGTGCGCCGCATCGCCGCCAAGGGCAAGGTCGCCTCGCTGCTGGGCATGGAAGGCGGCCATGTGCTGGAAAACTCCCTCGGCGCACTGCGCGCTTATTACGACCTCGGCGCGCGCTACATGACGCTGACCCACAACGTGACGCTGGACTGGGCCGACGCCGCGCTGGATGAGCCGCGCCACCATGGCCTGACGCCGTTCGGCAAGGAAGTGGTGCGCGAGATGAACCGGCTTGGCATGCTGGTCGATGTCAGCCACGTGTCCCCGGACGTGATGCGCAACGTGCTCGATGTCAGCGCGGCCCCGGTGATCTTCTCGCACAGCTCGGCCCTGGCGCTGACTGACCATCCGCGCAATGTTCCGGACGACGTGTTGAAACGGATGAAGGATAACGGCGGCGTGGTGATGGTGACTTTCGTGCCGCAGTTCGTAAACCAGGCAACGCGCGCGTGGAATGTCGAGCTGAACCGCCAATCCAAAGGTGTGGCGGCCGAAGCGGATCTCAAGCGCATCGAAGCTGCCTACATCAAGGAACACGGTCCGGCGCCGAAAGCCACACTGAAGGATGTAGCCGACCACATCGACTATGTCGTCAAATTGGCCGGTCACGACCACGTCGGCCTGGCCGCCGATTTCGCCGGTGGGAGCTCGCCAGTTGGACTGGAAGACGTGTCCAAATATCCGGACTTGTTCGCCGAGCTGATCCGCCGCGGCTGGAGCGATGCCGACCTGAAGAAGCTGGCCGGCGAAAACGTCCTGCGCGTCTTTGCCCAGGCGGAGCAGGTGTCCAAGCGCCTCCAGAAAGAACGTCCACCGAGCGTCGCCACCATCAGCGCACTGGATCACTAAGGAGCATTTGGATGGGCAAGAACCGAATAGAAGCCTTCAGCGACGGCGTCATCGCGATCATCATCACGATCATGGTGCTGGAGCTGAAGGTCCCGCACGGCTCCTCCTTGGATGTGCTGCTTCCGCTATTGCCGGTGCTCATGAGCTACGTGCTTAGTTTCCTGTACGTCGGCATCTACTGGAACAACCATCACCATCTGTTCCATGCGACCAAGCACGTCGCGGGGAACATCCTCTGGTACAACCTGCACCTGCTGTTCTGGCTGTCACTGTTCCCGTTCGCGACTGCATGGATGGGCGAGAATCATTTTGCGACCTACCCTGTCGCGCTGTACGGCTGTGTGCTGATGATGGCGGCCATCGCCTACTACTTCCTCGTGCGTGCATTGATTCATCACCACGGCCACCAATCGGAATTCGCGGTCGCGTTTGGCAGAGACACAAAAGGTAAGCTGTCGATTGTCGCCTACCTGGTTGGGGTCGTTCTGTCTTGCGTTCACCCTTGGCTCGGCCTCGCGATGTATTTTGCCGTCGCCCTGTCGTGGTTCATTCCGGACCGCCGCGTCGAAAAGCATTCGGCCAGCGCGGAATAGCACGCAGCCCCCTCTTGACAAAGAATCCAGATCGGCCGATTATTTCGATAATCATCTAATTAGGTGAAAATCGAATAATCGGAGGAGTGATGAAATCTGGTTTCGCGAAATGGCTGCTGGGTATGGTGCTTTGTGGGTTGGCGGCGCTGGCGTCCGCCGCCGAGTTCCAGGAACAAGCTGTCACGCTGGACACCGGCACCGGTACGCTGTTCGGCTCCCTGCTTCTGCCCGCGATGCAAGGCAAGGTCCCGGTGGCGCTGATCATCGCGGGCTCCGGCCCGACGGACCGCAATGGCAATAATCGCCTGATCCCCGGAAGTAACGACAGCCTGAAAATGCTGGCGCAAACGCTGGCTGGCGATGGCGTCGCCTCGCTCCGCTACGATAAGCGTGGCATCGCGGCCAGCGCCGCTGCAATGGGCAAGGAATCGGACCTGCGCTTCGACATGTACGTCAACGACGCCGCGGCTTGGGTGGAAAAGCTCAGGGCCGATCCGCGCTTCGGCCAGATCGTCGTCATCGGCCACAGCGAAGGCTCGCTGATCGGCATGCTGGCCGCGCAGAAGACCAAGCCGGCGGCCTACGTTTCGCTTGCGGGCGCAGGCGATTCCGCCCCGGTCGTCCTGCGCAAGCAACTCGCCGGCAAACTGCCGCCTGCGCTGGCAAGCGAAAACGAACGCATCCTCACTTCGCTGGAGCATGGCCAGTCGACGGACGCGGTGCCGCCGGAACTCGCCAGGCTTTATCACCAGGGCGTCCAGCCCTATCTGGTTTCATGGTTCCGCTACTCGCCGGCGCAGACCGTCAAGTCGCTCGACATGCCTGTCCTGATCGTCCAGGGCGATACCGATATCCAGGTCGGCGTCGATCAGGCGCAAGCGCTGAAGGCCGCCAAGCCGGATGCGACACTGGCCATCATCCCGGGCATGAACCACGTCCTCAAGATGGTAGCCGCGGACTCGAAGATGCCGCTCGCGTCCTACGGCGATCCTACTTTGCCTCTGGCGCCGCAGCTGCTCACCACGCTGAAAGACTTCCTGGTTTCGGCGCACATCATCGCGCCTGCCCGCTGATCCCAATGACCGACCACTGCACGTCGACCACCGGCGTGCGCGTCTCGCGGTCGCGCCGGTAGCTGTGGAAGGTGAACGGCGCGTCCTCGTGCGGACGGTGGCACATCGTGCACTCCTCCCGCACCGAGACCGACGTGAAACCGGCATCACGCACTTGCCGCCGCGCGATCGCGCCGAGGTCCAGCAAGCGGCCGCGCGGCGCGACCAGTTCGCGCGGCATCTCCCACCGCGTGCAGAACTGCTCGATCACCTCCTCTGACACTTCGTAGCAGCACGACCCGGCTGACGGCCCGAGCGCCGCGGTCCAAGCGGCAGGATCATCTCCGCGCTCGCGCAGCAGTTCCACGAAACGATCCACGATACCGGCCAGCGCGCCGCGCCAGCCCGCGTGCAGCGCCGCGACGGCGCGCCCGTCCGAGCGCGCCAGCAGGATCGGCACGCAGTCCGCGGTCGCGATACTCAACAGGAGGCCTGGCCGCTCGGTGTACATGCCGTCCGCTTCGCCGCAGTCTTCGCGCTGCCGGTCGACCACGGCGATGCGTGTCCCGTGCCGCTCGTGCTGGATCGGCCGCTTGGGCCACCAGGCTGAAAACAGCGCCGCCATGTCGTCGGCGCGGGTACCGAAGCCGTGGACAATGCCGCCGACCGCGGTCAAGGATGAACTCTTTAACATCACGAAGCAGGTATTGAAGAAGTGTCCATTGTGTCAGATGCGCGGGCGCGCCGCTGGGGGGCGCGGTAAAATACGGGGTTTGAAGCGTCGACACCGAACATCGCCATGCACATCAACCCCGAACGCAGCACCCGTCCCGACTACGACCTGCTGGTGCGCCAGGTCGCCAGCGTCCTCGAAGGCGAGACCTCGCTGGTCGCCAACGCCTCGCAGTTTTCCGCGCTGGTCTACGACACCCTCGCGGACCTGAACTGGGCGGGTTTCTACCTGACCGTTCCGGGCAAGAGCGGCCGTGAACAGGACCTGCTGGTCGGCCCGTTCCAGGGCAAACCGGCCTGCGCGCGCATCCCGTTCGGGCGCGGCGTATGCGGCACCTCGGCCGCGGAGCGCCGCACCATCGTGGTCGCCGACGTGCACGAATTCCCGGGCCATATCGCCTGCGATTCGGCGTCGAACTCGGAGATCGTCATCCCGCTGATCAAAAACGGCAAGGTGATCGGCGTGTTCGACATCGACAGCCCTTCCCTCAAGCGCTTCTCGGAAGAAGACCGCGCCGGCCTTGAAGCGATGCTGAAAGCCTTCCTCGACGCGACCGACTGCTGATTCAGAATTCAACCCACCACTCCGATCATGAACCAACTCGAACAGCTCAAGCAGTACACCACCGTGGTTGCCGACACCGGCGACTTCCAGTCGATCAAGGCCTACGCGCCGCAGGACGCGACCACCAACCCGTCGCTGATCCTGAAGGCCGTGCAGAAGCCGGAATACCGACCGCTGCTGGAAAAGACCATCGCCGATAATCCGAAGGCGTCGACCGGCGAGATCATCGACCGCCTGCTGATCGCGTTCGGCACCGAGATCCTGAAATTCGTGCCGGGCCGCGTGTCGACCGAGATCGACGCCGCCCTGTCCTTCGACACCGAAGCCACCGTGGCCAAGGGCCTGGAGCTGATCGCGCTGTACGAGGCGGCCGGCATCGACCGCAAGCGCGTGCTGATCAAGATCGCGTCGACCTGGGAAGGCATCCGCGCCGCTGAAATCCTGGAGCGCGAAGGCATCCGCTGCAACCTCACGCTGCTGTTCTCGCTGTGCCAGGCGATCGCCTGCGCGGAAGCGAAGGTGCAGCTGATTTCGCCGTTCGTCGGCCGCATCTACGACTGGTACAAGAAGTCGACCGGCAATGAGTACACCGGCGCCGACGATCCGGGCGTGCAGTCGGTGAAGCGTATTTACCAGTACTACCGCAAGTTCGGCTACAAGACCGAGGTGATGGGCGCGAGCTTCCGCAACACCTCGCAAATCCTCGAACTGGCCGGCTGCGACCTGCTGACCATTTCGCCGGACCTGTTGCAGAAGCTGGCCGATACCGAAGGCACCGTCGAGCGCAAGCTGACCGCGGATGCGGGCGCAGACGTCCAGAAGATCGCGATGGACGAGAAGACCTTCCGCTTCATGCTGAATGAAGATGCGATGGGTACCGAGAAGCTGGCCGAAGGCATTCGCGCGTTCTGCGCGGATTCGAACAAGCTGAAACAGATGATCGAGTCGATGCGCTGATCGCGCGACTAGCTCACGCTTTCACCGCTTACCTAAAAGCCGTCGTCCCGGCGAAGGCCGGGACCCATGCTGAGTGTGCTTTTCGACTGCGCACGCGTTCTATGGGTCCCGGCCTTCGCCGGGACGACGTATTTGGGGGTAGCTATTTAATGCTCACGCCCGCAAGCCACTGATCTGCGCATCGATCGCCTGCGCGCCGACCTCCAGCAGATCGAACGACGCCGGATCGAACAGCCAGTTGCGGATCAGGCCCTCCTCCAGCGACCACATCCCCAGCGCCGCCGCGCGCGGATTGACGTCTGCCCGCACCGTCCCCAGCGCGATCGCGCGCTTGATGCGCTCCTCGAAACGCGCCTTCCAGCTTTGCATGCTGTCGTGCCGGCGCAGCCGCGCCGCGTCCAGCTCGCCCACGATCTCCATCTTCAGCGACGCAATCTCGAACACGCGCCGGGCGCGCTCGTCCTCCACAGTGACGCGCAGGCCAGCCATCATGTGCTCGCGCAGGTCGCGCAGCGGATCGCTGCCGTCCATCTCCCCCAGCGCCATTTCCAGCGGCATTACGACGCGCTCGATCATCGCGTTGAAGAGGGCGACTTTGTCGTCGAAATGCCAATAAATGGCCCCGCGCGTCACGCCGGCCGCGGTTGCTATATGCTGCAAGGTTGTACGCGAAACGCCATGTTCAGCAAACAACTGCTCCGCAGCGTCGAGAATGCGGTCGCGGGTCGCTGCCGCTTCTTCTTTGGTCCTGCGGGCCATGCCTACCTCAAAAAGTTAGGGTCCAAAACACTAAACATACATTCGTGATAGTATCTCGAAAATTTTACAAAAGCCAGTGACACGGCCTCAGTGGGACCACAAAACCCGGTGGGGGAATGGATGTCACGTAACTCCTGAAGGAAGCAAACGTAATGCGCTCTGCCAACTCCTCCAACCTTTCCCTGACCCGGGTCGCAGTGGCCACCCTGGCCGCGCTGGCCCTGTTGTCGGCCTGCGGCAAGAAGGACGCCGCTGCCGGCCCTGGCGCCGGTGGCCACATGCCGCCGCCGGAAGTCGGCGTCATCACCACCAAGTCCCAGCAGGTCGCGCTGCAGACCGAGCTGCCGGCGCGCGTGGACGCCTTCCGCGTGGCCCAGGTGCGCGCCCGCGTCAATGGCGTGGTGCTCAAGCGCCTGTTCACCGAAGGTAGCGAGGTCAAGCAGGGCCAGTCGCTGTTCCAGATCGATCCGGAGCCCTACCTGGCCCAGGTCAACAGCGCCAAGGCCGCCGTCGGCAAGGCCGAAGCCAGCGTGGCCTCGGCCACTGCCCTGTCGGAGCGCTACAAGCCGCTGGTCGCCACCGAGGCCATCAGCAAGCAGGAATATACCAACGCCGTCGCCGCCCAGAAGCAGGCGGAATCCGACCTGGCCTCGGCCAAGGCGGCCCAGCGCATCGCGCAAATCAATTATGACTACAGCAACGTCTATGCGCCGATCTCCGGCCGCATCGGCCGCGCCTTGGTCACCGAAGGCGCGCTGGTGTCGGCCACCGAGGCCACCCAGCTGGCCCTGGTCCAGCAGCTCGACAAGGTGTACCTGAACATCACCCAGTCGGCCAGCGACCTGCAGCGCCTGCGCCACCAGGCCGGCGCCCGCAACATCTCCAACGGCCTGCCGGTGTCCGTGGTGCTGGACGACGGCAGCGTGCTGCCGCGCCAGGGCCGCCTGCTGTTCTCGGACGTGACCGTCGACCCCAGCACCGGCCAGGTAACCCTGCGCGCCGAGATGGACAACCCGGACCGCGCCCTGCTGCCGGGCCAGTACGTGCGCGTGCGCCTGGCCCAGGCCGAGCTGCCGAACGGTATCCTGGTGCCGCAGCAAGCCGTCACCCGCGGCGGCCAGCAAGGCGATACCCTGATGGTGATCGGCGCCGACAACAAGCCGGCCCAGCGCACCATTAAGATCGGCTCGCAGGACGGTCCGAACTGGGTTGTCACCGATGGCCTCAAAGCCGGAGAAAAGGTGATGGTCGACGGCTTCCAGAAGATTGCGATGATGCCGCCTGGCACGCCGGTCAAGCCGGTGCCGTGGACTCCGGTGGCCGACAACGCTCCCGCCGCCGCCGCTGCCGCCGCGTCCCGCTAAGCAACGCAAGGATTTTTCATGGCACGTTTTTTTATTGACCGCCCCATCTTCGCGTGGGTGATCGCACTATTCATCATGGTGCTGGGCGCCGTCGCGATCAAGCAGCTGCCGATCGCGCAGTACCCGACCGTGGCGCCGCCGACCATCGTGGTCTCGGTGGCCTACCCGGGCGCCTCGGCCCAGACCCTGGAAGACTCGGTGATCTCCGTCATCGAACGCGAGATCAACGGTTCGCCCGGCATGGTCTACATGGAATCGACCAGCCAGGCCAACGGCACCGGCTCGATTACCATCAGCTACAGCACCAACACCGACGCCGACCTGGCCCAGGTGGACGTCCAGAACCGCCTGTCGCGCGCCACCCCGCGCCTGCCGCAGGCGGTGGTGCAGCAGGGCGTGCGCGTGGACAAGGCGCGCGCCAACTTCCTGCTGTTTACCATCCTCTATTCGGACGACCCGAACACGGACCCGATCGCGCTCGGCGATTACGCCTCGCGCAATATCGTGCCTGAAATCCAGCGCCTCGACGGCGTCGGCCAGGCCCAGCTGTTCGGCACCGAGAAGGCGATGCGCATCTGGATCGACCCGGCCAAGCTGGTCGGCTACGGGCTGTCGCCGAATGACATCAACAACGCGATCCGCACCCAGAACGCCCAGGTGGCGTCGGGCACCATCGGCGACCTGCCGCTGGCGGCCGGCCAGCAGATGACCGCGACCGTGATCGTCACCGGCCAGCTCAGCACCGTTCAGCAGTTCGGCAACATCGTGCTGCGCGCCAACCCGGACGGCTCGACCGTGCGACTGAAGGACGTGGCCCGGATCGAGATCGGCGGCCAGGCCTACGCCACCACGGCGCGCCTGAACGGCCGCGCCGCGACCGGTATCGGCGTCCAGCTGTCGCCGACCGGTAACGCGCTGCAGACCGGAAAGCTGGTCAAGGAGCGCATGGAGGAGCTGCAGAAGTACTTCCCGAAAGGCATGCACTACGCGCTGCCCTACGACACCACCACCTTCGTCAACCTGTCGATCCGCCAGGTGGTCGAGACCCTGGTCGAAGCCGTGATCCTGGTGTTCCTGGTGATGTACCTGTTCCTGCAGAACTTCCGCTACACGGTGATCCCGACCATCGTGGTGCCGGTCGCCCTGCTCGGCTCGTTCGCCGCGCTGCTCGCGCTGGGCTTCTCGGTCAACGTGCTGACCATGTTCGGCATGGTGCTGGTGATCGGTATCGTGGTCGACGACGCCATCATCGTGGTCGAGAACGTCGAGCGCATCATGTCCGAGGAAGGCTTGCCGCCCTTGCAGGCGGCGCGCAAGGCGATGGGCCAGATCTCGGGCGCGATCATCGGCGTGACCGTGGTGCTGATCTCGGTGTTCGTGCCGCTGGCCTTCTTCGCCGGCGCGGTCGGCAACATCTACCGCCAGTTCTCGGCGGTGATGGTGTCCTCGATCGCGTTCTCGGCCTTCCTGGCGCTGTCGCTGACGCCGGCCCTGTGCGCCCACCTGCTGAAACCGGTCGAAGCCGGCCACCACCTGGAGAAGAAAGGCCTGTTCGGCTGGTTCAACCGCACCTTCTCGCGCTCGGCCAAGAACTACGAAGGCATCGTCGCGCGCCTGCTGCGCCGCGTCCCGCGCACCATGGTTGTGTTCGCGGTGGTGATCGCGGTGGTCGGCCTGCTGTTCGCCAGGTTGCCGACCTCCTTCCTGCCGAACGAAGACCAGGGCTACATCATCGCCAACATCCAGCTGCCGCCGGGCGCCACCGCCGAGCGCACCAGCGCCTCGCTGGACAAGGCCGAGAAGTTCATCCTGGCGCAGCCGGAAGTGAAGGACATGGTGGCCGTGACCGGCTTCTCGTTCTCCGGCCAGGGCCAGAACATGGGCCTGGGCTTCATCATCCTGAAGCCGTGGGACGAGCGCAAGGGCGCCGGCCATGACGCCCAGAGCGTGGCGGGCCGGATGACCGGCTACCTGATGGGCACCCTGCGCGACGCCTTCGTGTTCGTGATCAGCCCGCCGCCGATCCCCGAACTGGGCCGCGGCGCCGGCTTCTCGTTCCGCCTGCAGGACCGCGGTGGCCTCGGCCACAACGCCCTGCTGGCCGCGCGCAACCAGATGCTGGGCATGGCGATGCAGGACCCGATCCTGACCGGCATCCGTCCGGAAGGCCTGGAAGACGCGCCCCAACTGTCGCTCGACATCGATCGCGACAAGGCGCAGGCGCTGGGCGTGACTTTCGACGCCATCAACACCGCGATCTCGACCGCGCTGGGCTCGTCCTACGTGAACGACTTCCCGAACGCCGGCCGCCTGCAGCGCGTGATCGTGCAGTCCGAAGCCAAGGACCGCATGCAGCCGCAAGACCTGCTGCGCCTGAACGCGCTCAACAGCAAGGGCCAGCCGGTGCCGCTGTCGGCGTTCGCCAGCACGCACTGGGTCACCGGCCCGATGCAGACCACCCGCTACAACGGCTATCCGGCGATGAGCATCACCGGCGAACCGGCCCCGGGCCACTCCTCGGGCGAGGCGCTGGCCGAGATGGAGAAGCTGGCGGCCAAGCTGCCGGCCGGCTTCGCCTTCGAATGGACCGGCCAGTCGCGCGAGGAAATCCTGGCCGGCTCCACCGTGTTCGTGCTGATCGGCTTCTCGCTGCTGGCCGTGTTCCTGGCGCTGGCGGCGCTGTATGAAAGCTGGTCGATCCCGGTGTCGGTGCTGCTGGTGGTGCCGCTCGGCGTGCTGGGCGTGCTGCTGGCGGCCACCCTGCGCGGCCTGCCCAACGACGTCTATTTCAAGGTCGGCCTGATCACCGTCATCGGCCTGGGCGCGAAGAACGCGATCCTGATCATCGAGTTCGCCAAGGACCTGCAGGCGCAGGGCATGTCGGCGATCGATGCCGCGATCAAGGCCAGCCACCTGCGCTTCCGCCCGATCATCATGACCTCGATGGCGTTCATCCTCGGCGTGCTGCCGCTGGTGATCGCCTCCGGCGCCGGCGCCGCCTCGCAGCGCGCGATCGGCACCGGCGTGATGGGCGGCATGCTGGTGGCCACCGGCCTGGGCGTGTTCTTCGTGCCGGTGTTCTTCGTGGTCATCCGCAGGATCTTCAAAGGCAGCGAACGCCAACGCAAGAAGTACGCACACGAACAGGAAACCGGCCCCGTCGTCGAGGATAAAATCTGATGAAACAAATTAAACGACTCGTCACCCCGCTCGCCCTGGCGCTGGCCCTGGCCGGCTGCGTCAACCTGGCGCCCAAGTATGAACGCCCGGCCGCGCCGGTGGCCTCGAGCTTCCCGACCCTCGGCGGCAGCAACGCCAGCGGCAACGCGGTCGCCGCGCAGGCGCCGGCCACCATGGCGTGGCAGCAGTTCTTCACCGACGCCCGCCTTCAGCGCCTGATCGGCATCGCGCTGGCCAACAACCGCGACCTGCGCATCGCGGTCGCCAACATCGAGCAGGCACGCGCCAGCTACCAGATCCAGCGTTCGCAGCAGTTCCCGGCGGTGGGCGCCGCCGTCAATGGCAGCCAGTATGCCCACGACGTGCAGCCGAACACCTTCACGGCCGGCCTGGCCGTGTCCGCGTTCGAGCTCGACCTGTTCGGCCGCGTGCGCAACCTGTCGCAGTCCGCGCAGGCGCAGTTCTTCGCGGTCGAGGAAAACCGCAAGACCGCGCAGATCAGCCTGATCGCCTCGGTCGCCAGCACCTACCTGCAGGCGA
Organism: Massilia terrae; assembly: GCF_024753145.1. Classification (GTDB taxonomy): domain Bacteria; phylum Pseudomonadota; class Gammaproteobacteria; order Burkholderiales; family Burkholderiaceae_D; genus Telluria; species Telluria terrae. The sequence continues at coordinate 248,560 of NZ_JANUGU010000002.1, forward strand.
TGGCCGACGACGAGCAGCTGGCCCTGACCCGCGACACCCTGCGCACCCGCGAAGACACGCTGCGCCTGACCAAGCTGCGTTTCGATAACGGCGTCACCTCGCGCATCGATCTCGACAGCGCCCAATCGCTGGTCGACAACGCCCGCTACGTGATGCAGCAGCAGCTGCGCCAGCGCGCGCAGGACGACAACCTGCTCACGCTGTTGATTGGCCAGTCGATCCCGGTCGACCTGCCGCAGGGCGCCACGCTGGCCAGCACCAGCCTGCCCGACCTGCCGGCCGGCCTGCCCTCGGACCTGCTGGCCGAGCGCCCGGACGTGCGCGCGGCCGAGCAGCAGCTGATCGCGGCCAACGCCAACATCGGCGCGGCGCGCGCGGCCTACTTCCCGCGCATCGCCCTGACCGCGAGCGCGGGCAGCGCCAGCACCGCGCTGAGCGGCCTGTTCAGCGCCGGCCACTGGGGCTGGACCGCGGCCGAGAGCGTGACGATGCCGATCTTCGATTTCGGCCGTACCCGGGCCGGCGTCGATTCGGCCAAGGCCCAGCGCGATGCCGCCGTGGCGCAGTACGAGCGCTCGATCCAGACCGCGTTCCGCGAAGTGTCGGACGCGCTGGCCGGCCAGGCCACCTATACCGAGCAGCTGCGCGCTGCGCAGTCGGCGGCCAACACCGAGTCGAACCGCTTCAGCCTGTCCGAGCAGCGCTACAAGACCGGCGCCGCCAGCTACCTCGACCTGCTGGACGCGCAGCGTTCGCTGTTCTCGGCCCAGCTGACGGCGGTGCAGGCCAACCTGGCGCGCCTGCAGAACCAGGTCACCTTGTACCGCGTGCTGGGCGGCGGCTGGAGCGAGCCGCGCGCTTGAGTTGATGGCGCGGTGAGATAACACCGCGCTAGCAAAATGGGGTTCCCGCCTCCGTGGAAACGACGAGCTGAAAGATGCCGTCGTTCCGGCGCAGGCGGGAACCCCATTTGTCTTTTGCTTGCAATAACGCCAATCCTTGATGCGTTCTTGCAACATACTCCCACCCCACATCCCCATTCCCATTCCTATCCGGCATAATCGTTTGCGGACCACTCGTTCTCTACCACAAACCAACTATAAGTACATGAGACACTTCTTCCGCAATGCCCGCATCGGCACCCGCCTGACCCTCGGTTTCGGCCTGATCCTGATCCTGTCGATCGTCTCCACCACCTACGCGCTGATGCACGCGCGCGCCAACGTCGCGGCGATGGAACAGATGATGGACGCGCCGCTGGCCAAGGAACGCCTGGTGTCCGACCAGAAGACCCTGATCGCCAGCGCGATCTGGCGCACCTCGCTGATCGCGCGCTCGGCCGACGGCAACCTGGCCGTCACGTTCGCCGACGCGCAAGCCGAGGGCGTCAAGCTGGGCAACGCCAAGATGAAGCAGATCGAAGAGCTGCTGTCCTCGGATGAAGAAAAAGCCAAGTTCGCCGACATCACGGCCGAACGCGCCAAGTACCAGGCCGCCAAGGTGGCGGTGATGGATGCGAAGAAGGCCGGGAATATCGAGGAAGGCGAGCGCCTGTACAAGGAACGGTTCGAGCCGGCCGCCAAATCCTATCAAGGCAAGGTCGAGGACCTGCTGGTCATGCAGCGCAAGCAGATGGACGCCACCAGCCACGCGATATCGGCGGCCAACGCGCGCGACGCCCGCCTGTGCATCGCGCTGACGGTGCTGCTGATTGCGCTCGGCGGCGCCTGCGCCTTCCTCACCGCGCGCGGCATCACCGTGCCGCTGGCGCGCGCGGTCGATATCGCCGAGACGGTGGCCGCGGGCGACCTCAGCTCCGACTTCGAGGACGATGGCCAGCATGAACTGGGCCACCTGATGCGCGCCCTGCACACGATGAACGACGCGCTGGCCAGGGTGGTGTCCGAGGTGCAGTCGGGGACGCAGGCGATCGCCGGCGCCGCCAGCGAGATCGCCAGCGGCAACCTGGACCTGTCGGCGCGCACCGAGCAGCAGGCCAGCTCGCTGGAAGAAACCGCGTCGTCGATGGAAGAGATGACCGCGACCGTGCGCCACAACGCCGACAACGCCGGCCAGGCCAACCAGCTGGCGCAGGCTGCGTCCACGGTGGCGGCGCGCGGCGGCGACATTGTCGGCAAGGTGGTGCAGACCATGGATTCGATCGATGCCTCGTCGCGCAAGATCGTCGACATCATCTCGGTCATCGACGGCATCGCGTTCCAGACCAATATCCTCGCGCTGAACGCGGCGGTGGAAGCGGCGCGCGCCGGCGAGCAGGGGCGCGGCTTCGCGGTGGTGGCGTCCGAGGTGCGCAGCCTGGCGCAGCGCTCGGCCGCGGCGGCCAAGGAAATCAAACAGCTGATCGGCGATTCGGTCCAGCAGGTCAACGAGGGAAGCACGCTCGTGCAGCAGGCCGGCGCCACCATCAAGGACGTGGTCGAGAGCGTGGCGCGGGTGACCGACATCATCGCCGAGATCACCGAGGCCAGCCGCGAGCAGAGCGCCGGCATCGACCAGATCAACGAGGCGATCAACCAGATGGACCGCTCGACGCAGGAGAACGCCGCCCTGGTGGAAGAAGCCGCGGCCACGGCGGCCAGCATGCAGGAACAGGCGCAGCGCCTGTCCCAGGTGGTCGGCAGCTTCCGCCTCGCCGCGCATCACGCGACGCCCCCTGTCGCCGCCAGGGTCGCGACCCGCGCCATCGTCCCTGCTCCGGCACGCAAGCGCCCACCCCGCCCTGCCGCCGCCGAGCGCAAGGCACCGAAAGTCGCCGCCACCGCGGCAGCCGACTGGGAACAATTCTGATTCCGCTAGCACGTCGTCCCGACGAAGGTCGGGACCCATGCTGAGCCTCCAGCCACGCGCCTTCATCCAAAAAGTCAAAAAAATCACAAGCGTTGCTTTGCCGCAACGTACGTATTGTTGCCGAGTGGAATGATGCATAATCAAATGAAGTCGATTTGCATCATCTATATCACCTAAATCATGTTCGCCAGCCTCCAGAATCTCCGCATCGGTACCCGCCTCGCCCTCGGCTTCACCCTGATCCTCCTGCTGTCGATTATCGCCACCGCGCTAGCGCTGCGGGACGCGCGCAGCACCGTCGTGTCGCTACGCGCGATGATGTCCGCGCCGTTGGCCACCGAGCGCCTCACCTCGGACATGAAAACCCTCATCATCGCGGGCGTGTGGCGCACCACGATGGTGGCCCGCACCGAAGACGTCAACCTCGGCGTGACCTTCGCCAAGGAGATCGCGGATGGCGCCAAGGAAGGCGGCGCGACCATGAAAAGGATCCAGGCCAGCCTGACCACCGACGTCGAGAAGCAGGCGTTCGCCACGCTGAATGCCGCGCGCGACAAATACCAGGCCGCCAAGACCGCGGTGATCGAGGCCAAGAAGGCGGGCCAGATGGACGAGGCGCTGCGTCTGTACAACGATGTGTTCCAGCCCGCGACCAATACCTACAAGGCGCGCGTCGACGACCTGCTCGGCATTGAACGCAAGATCATGGACGATACGGCCGATCGCATCGAGGCGACCAACAACGCCGACACCCGCCTGTGCATCATCCTGTGCGTGCTGCTGGCCGCGCTCGGCGCGACCGGCGCCTGGCTGATCGCCCGCAGCATCACGCGGCCGCTGCGTTTTGCGCTGAAAGTCGCGCAGTCCGTGGCCGATGGCGACCTGACCACCAGGTTCAGGGAGCAGCCGCGCGACGAAGTGGGTGACCTGATGCGCGCGCTGCAGTCGATGAACGACGGCCTGGCCAAGCTGGTCGGCGAAGTCCAGACCGGCACCAACGCCATCGCCAATGCCTCCGGCGAAATCGCCAGCGGCAACCTGGACCTGTCCTCGCGCACCGAGCAGCAGGCCGGCGCGCTGGAAGAGACCGCGTCGTCGATGGAGGAACTGACTGCCACCGTGCGCCACAACGCCGACAACGCGGGCCAGGCCAACCAGCTGGCGCAGGCGGCATCCGGCGTGGCCGGACGCGGCGGCCAGATCGTCGGCAAGGTGGTCGAGACCATGGACTCGATCGATTCCTCGTCACGCAAGATCGTCGACATCATCGCGGTCATCGACGGCATCGCGTTCCAGACCAACATCCTCGCGCTCAACGCGGCGGTGGAAGCGGCGCGCGCGGGCGAACAGGGGCGCGGTTTCGCTGTCGTGGCATCGGAAGTGCGCAACCTGGCGCAGCGCTCGGCGGCGGCGGCCAAGGAGATCAAGCAGCTGATCGGGAATTCGGTGGACCAGGTCAACCTCGGCACGGAGCTGGTGCGCCAGGCCGGCGCCACGATCAAGGAAGTGGTCGACAGCGTGGCGCGCGTGACCGACATCATGGGCGAAATCACCGCCGCCAGCCGCGAACAGAGCGCCGGCATCGACCAGGTCAACGAAGCGATCACGCAGATGGACCGCTCGACGCAGGAAAACGCGGCGCTGGTGGAAGAAGCCGCGGCTGCGGCGGGCAGCCTGCAGGAACAGGCGGCACGGCTGGCGCAGGCGGCCAGCAGGTTCAGGCTTGCCGATGTCCCGGCCGAGACCCGTGCATTTGCGGCGCCGCGCCAGCAGAAGCGTGGGGCCGCGGCACCGAAGCGTGTCGCCGCCGCACCCCAGCCGGTGCGCGCCACGACCACGAAGCGCCGCGAGCCAGCAATGGCCACGGAAGAGTGGGAGCGTTTCTAGGCCCCTCCCCCAAAAAACCGTCGTCCCGGCGCAGGCCGGGACCCATGCTGACTTTCCGAAGTAGCAGGCGGTCAATAGGTCCCGGCCTGCGCCGGGACGACGGTCGATCATTTCCTGTGATTCTTTTTGCGTATCACAGAGGCCGAAATAATATATTAGACAAATCACAGGGATCTCAGGCACCCTAACACTCCCAGTACGTCCAACACGCCGAGGAGACCATGCCTACTTACCGTTCCCGCACCACCACCCAGGGCCGCAACATGGCCGGGGCCCGCGCCCTGTGGCGCGCCACCGGCATGAAGGACGGCGACTTCGAGAAACCGATCATCGCCGTGGTGAACTCCTTCACCCAGTTCGTCCCCGGCCACGTGCACCTGAAAGACCTCGGCCAGCTGGTCGCGCGCGAGATCGAAGCGTCCGGCGGCGTCGCCAAGGAATTCAACACCATCGCCGTCGACGACGGCATCGCGATGGGCCACGGCGGCATGCTGTACTCGCTGCCCTCGCGCGACCTGATCGCCGACTCGGTCGAGTACATGGTCAACGCCCACTGCGCCGACGCCATGGTCTGCATCTCCAACTGCGACAAGATCACCCCCGGCATGCTGATGGCTGCGATGCGCCTGAACATCCCGGTGGTGTTCGTGTCCGGCGGCCCGATGGAAGCGGGCAAAGTGGTCAAGGTCGTCAACAACGACAAGCAGATCATCAAGCTCGACCTGATCGACGCCATGATCAAGGCCGGCGACGCCTCGGTGTCCGACGCCGACGTGGCCGAAACCGAACGCTCGGCTTGCCCAACCTGCGGTTCCTGCTCCGGCATGTTCACCGCGAACTCGATGAACTGCCTGACCGAAGCGCTCGGCCTGTCCCTGCCCGGCAACGGCACTATCGTCGCCACCCACGCCGACCGCAAGGAGCTGTTCCTGCGCGCCGGCCGCCTGGTGGTGGAACTGGCCAAGCGCTATTACGAACAGGATGACGCATCGGTCCTTCCGCGCAACATCGCCACCAAGGCCGCGTTCGAAAACGCGATGGCGCTCGACGTGTCGATGGGCGGCTCGACCAACACCGTGCTGCACCTGCTGGCCGCCGCGCACGAGGCCCAGGTCGCGTTCACCATGGCCGACATCGACCGCATCTCGCGCAACGTGCCCTGCCTGTGCAAGGTCGCGCCGATGACCAACAAGTACCATATCGAAGACGTGCACCGCGCCGGCGGCATCATCTCGATCCTCGGCGAGCTGGCCCGCGCCGGCCTGCTGGACACCACGGTGCCGAGCGTGCACAGCCCCTCGCTGGCCGCCGCCATCGACAAGTACGACATCCGCCGCAGCGACGACCCGGCGGTGCACCAGCTGTTCCGCGCGGCGCCGGGCGGCGTGCCGACCCAGGTCGCGTTCTCGCAATCGGAACGCTACCAGGAAAACGACATCGACCGTGCCAACGGCTGCATCCGCGACCTTGAGCACGCGTACTCGAAGGACGGCGGCCTCGCGGTCCTGTACGGGAACATCGCCGAGAAGGGCTGCATCGTGAAGACGGCCGGTGTGGACGAGAGCATCCTCAAGTTCAGCGGCCGTGCGCGCGTGTTCGAGAGCCAGGACGCGGCGGTGGAAGCCATCCTCGGCGACCAGGTGCTTGCGGGCGACGTGGTCATCATCCGCTACGAAGGGCCGAAAGGCGGTCCGGGCATGCAGGAAATGCTGTATCCGACGTCGTACCTCAAGTCGAAGGGCCTGGGCAAGCAGTGCGCGCTGGTGACGGACGGACGCTTCTCGGGCGGCTCGTCTGGCCTGGTGATCGGGCACGCTTCGCCGGAAGCGGCGGAAGGCGGCGCGATCGGGCTGGTGCAGGAAGGCGACACGATCGACATCGACATCCCGGCGCGCACCATCGAGCTGCGCGTCAGCACCGAAGAACTGGCGCATCGCCGTGCGAAGATGGAAGAGAGCGAGCATCCGTGGCAGCCGGTGAGCCGCGAGCGCGTGGTGTCGCAGGCGCTGCAGGCGTATGCGGCGCTCACCACGTCGGCTGATCGCGGTGCGGTGCGGGACCTGGCGCAGCTGAAGCGCTGATCGCGGCCGTTCAAGCAAAATGGGGTTCCCGCGGCGGGAACCCCATTTCTCATGCAAACCAATAGCGCCGATTACTCGGCCAAAAACATCTCCTGCAAATCATTCAGGAACCGCTGCCCCAGCTGCGTCGGCCTGATGATCTTGTAATCCCGGTACAGCAGCCCCTTCCCTTCCGCTTCATTGAGCTGCTTCTCGATCGCGGTAATGCTCATCCCCGTGCGCTCGCCAAACAGGTTCGGATCGAAGCCTTCGGTCAGCCTGAGCGCATTGAGCATGAACTCGAATCCCATATCGCCGCGCGCGATCTCGTGTTCCTCCGCGACCGGATTCCCCGCGCGCGCCGCCTCCATGTACGAGCCAGGCTGCCTGAAGCGCGCCTGCCGCAGCACGCGGTGCGGGAACGAGATCTTCGAGTGAGCACCCGCGCCGATCCCGAGATAGTCGCCGAAGGTCCAGTAATTCAGGTTGTGCCGCGCACGCCGCCCCGGCTGCGCATAGGCCGACACCTCGTAATGCCCGAAGCCCGCGGCTGCCGTCATCTCCGCGATCATGTCCTGCATGTCCGCGCTCTCGTCGTCCGACGGCAGCGCCGGCGGGTACTTGGCGAACACCGTGTTCGGCTCCATCGTCAGGTGGTACAGCGACAGGTGCGGCGGCGCGAACGACAGCGCGGTCTCCAGGTCGAGCTTCGCTTCGGCCATCGTCTGCGACGGCAGCGCGTACATCAGGTCGAGGTTGAAGTTGTCGAAATTGGCCTGCGCAATCTCCACCGCGCGCCGCGCCTCGGCTTCGTCATGGATGCGGCCCAGCGCCTTCAGGTGCGCCGCGTTGAAGCTCTGGATGCCGATCGACAGCCGGTTCACGCCGCTCTCGCGGTAGGCGCGGAACTTGTCGGCCTCGAAGGTGCCGGGATTCGCTTCCATCGTGATCTCGGCGTCGAGGTCGAGCGGCAGCAAGGTGCGCACGTCCGACAGCAGCCGGTCCAGGCCCGCCGCCGACATCAGGCTCGGCGTGCCGCCGCCGATGAAGATGCTGCGGATCGGCCGGCCCCAGATCATCGGCAGCGACTGTTCCAGGTCCAGGCGCACCGCGTCGAGATATTCCTGCTCCGGCAGCGCGCCCTTCGCTTCATGCGAATTGAAGTCGCAGTACGGGCATTTGCGCACGCACCACGGGAAGTGGATGTACAGCGACAGCGGCGGCAGCGCGGTGAGGTTGAGCGTACCGGGCTGCAGGTACTGCAAGGCGGTGGTGGCGGGCGAGCGCGGCTCGGCGCGCTCGCTGACCGGTTTAATCGGGATCATCGCAGCTTCCCGACCAGCGCGCGCAGCGCCTGGCCGCGGTGGGAAATGGCGTTCTTCTCGCCGGACGCCAGTTCGGCCGCGGTCTTGCCGAGGTCCGCCAGCAGGAAGTAGGGGTCGTAGCCAAAGCCGCCCTCGCCGCGCGCCGTGTCGACGATCTCGCCGCGCCACACGCCGTCTGCGATCACCGGCTGCGGGTCGTCGGCATGGCGCACGTAGACCAGCACGCAGTAGTAGTAGGCCGATTTGTCCGCATGCGCGGCCAGGTCGGCGATCAGCTTGTCGTTGTTGCGCGCGTCCGATTTCGGCTCGCCCGCGTAGCGCGCCGAATACACGCCCGGGGCGCCCCCCAGCGCGTTCACGCACACGCCCGAGTCGTCCGCCAGCGCCGGCAGGCCGGTCAGCCTGGCGGCGTGGCGTGCCTTGGCCAGCGCGTTCTCGACGAAGGTGCCGAACGGCTCCTCGGCCTCGGGCACATCGAACTCGCCCTGCGGATGCAGCTCGAAGCCGATCGGCGCGAGCAGCTGGGCGAATTCCTTGAGTTTGCCGGCGTTGTTGGAGGCGAGGACGAGGCGTTGGGTCATGGCGGTCGTTGGTTCAGCGGGAAGGCCGACATTTTACCGCGTCCGCCCAAGCCGCGCCGCGGCGAGGCGCTACCGTCTGTCCCCGCAAAAATGCATTTTGTCGCGTGGCGATGGATGCGGACGCCCGCGAAACCTACAGTGACGGCAGTTCAACAAAAACAACGAGTGTGACCACTTATGAAACTCCGCCAGTTCACGCAGCAGTACCCGATCCTGAGCGCCACGCTGATCGCGGTGCTGCAATTCGGGATCACCTTCCTCATCCTCGCCGCCGGCAAGCAGTTCGCGCCGCCGCAGGCCTTCGGCAAGATCAAGCTGCTCGCGTTCGCGTCGACCGTGCTGCTGCCGATCCTGATGGTGCAAGCGCTCGGCATCTGGCGCGAGATCGGCCTCGGCGCCGGCAAGGCCTCGCCCTTCTTCCTCGCCTGCCTGCTGCCGGTGGCGATGTTCGCATCGATGGGCGTGCGCCTGCCGGCCGGCGGCGTGAGCGGCGACCTGCTGATCCAGCTGTTCAACGCCTTTGGCGAAGAGCTGCTGTTCCGTGGGGTGATCTTCGTGATCCTGCTGCGCCTCCCGCTCGCACAGGCCATCGTCATCAATGGCCTGCTGTTCGGCTCCATGCACCTGATGCACGGCTATATGGACGGGAACTGGCCGGCCGCCTTCAAGTGGGCGCTGATGAGCGCGATGGCGGGCATGATGTTCACCGCGGCGCGCTACCGCGTGGCAAGCCTGTGGTGGCTGGTCGGGCTGCACATGGTGCTGAACCTGGCGAGCATGTACTCGAACGTCGAGCCGGTGGCGGGGGCGCAGGTCAACCAGCTGGTGCAGTACGCGACCAAGGCGGTGGAGGTGGTGCTGGCGGTGTATGTGATGGTGACGGCGTATCGGCAAAAACCGGTGCACCAAATAGCCTGAAACGTCGTCCCGGCGGAGGCCGGGGCGACGGTCTTAAGGGAAGTTGTTAAAGGAGGCCGAGCGACTGCTTTTGGAGATGGATCAGCCGCGCGATGCCGTCCTGCCCCAGGTCCAGCAAGCGGTTCATGACAGCGCGGTCGAACGCCGCGCCTTCCGCCGTGCCCTGCACCTCGACGAAATGCCCGGCATCCGTCATCACGATATTCATGTCGGTGTCGCAGTCCGAATCCTCGACGTAATCGAGGTCGAGCACCGGCGTGCCGCGGTACACGCCGACCGAGATCGCGGCCACGAAGTGCTTCACCGGCACCGCCGCGATCACGCCGCGCTCCACCAGCTGCGAGAACGCGTCGTAAGCCGCCACCATCGCGCCGGTGATCGACGCGGTGCGGGTGCCGCCATCGGCCTGGATCACGTCGCAGTCCAGCTGCAGCGTGCGCTCGCCGAAGGCTTCGAGGTCGAACGCGGCGCGCAGCGAGCGGCCGATCAGGCGCTGGATCTCTTGCGTGCGCCCGCTCTGCTTGCCGCGCGCGGCTTCGCGGTCCATGCGTGAATGCGTCGAGCGCGGCAGCATGCCGTATTCGGCGGTCAGCCAGCCCTGCCCTTTCCCCTTCAGGAAGCCGGGCACCTTCTCGTCGATGCTGGCGGTGCAGATCACCTTGGTGTCGCCGCACTCGATCAGCACCGAACCCTCCGCATGACGGGTGTACTGGCGCGTCAGCCGGATGGCGCGCAGTTGGTCGACCGCGCGGCCGCTGGGACGAAATTCAAGGCTCATGGGGCGCTCTTGTCCTTGTCGGTCAGGACCTGCGACGACTTTTCGATCGCCTCGCGGATCTCGGCAATCGCCTTCTCGATCTCGTCCTCGTCGAAAGCATCGGCCGCCAATGCAGCGGCAGGCTCGGGATCGCCAATGATGGTGCTGGTGACCTGGTCGGCCGGCAGCATCAGGGTCGAGATCAGGTCGGAGTCGACACTGCCGTCGTCCGCGCCCTGGTACATGATCGCCAGCGCGGTGGTGTTGTCGGCCTTCGGGCCGGCCACTTCGAGCGCGGTGGAGATCATGTCCGGCACCGCCTGCACCACGGTCTGGTTGGCGAGGCGGCGCACGATGTCGTTATCCGGCAGCATGGACCACAGGCCGTCCGAGCACAGCATGATCACGTCGCCCGGCAGCAGGTTGGCCGGGCGCGACACTTCCACCTGCGGCGGCTGTTGCGCTCCCAGGCAGTTGTACAGCTTGTTGCGGTCCGGGTGGGTGGTGCGCTCGTATTCGGTGGCGCGGCCCTTGGCGATCAGGAATTCGATGTGCGAGTGATCGCGCGTGCGGCCCAGCAGCTTGTTCTGGCGCACCCAGTACAGGCGCGAGTCGCCGCAGTGCGCCCAGATCGCCATATTGTGCTGGATCAGGCAGGCCACCACGGTGGTGCGCGGCGCGTCCGGCAGCTGGTTCAGGGTGCTGTAGCGGATGATGTCGTTGTGCGCCTTGAGCAGCGCGTCTTCGAGGAAGCGCTCGGGCTTCTTGATGAACGGCGTCGCGTGCGACTGGAACAGGTGCGACAGCGCCTGCAGCGCGATGGTGGCGGCGATCTCGCCGCCCTTGTGGCCGCCCATGCCGTCGGCCAGCGCCAGCAGCAGCGCGTCGCGCGTGTAGCTATAGCCCATCCGGTCCTGGTTGACGCGGCGCGCGCCTAGTTCACTCTTCTGGTACACCGAGAACTGCATACTTTTCCCAATCTTTTTATTTACTGCGCATCATGACGGCGCCAATCCGGTTCAACCACGCGCGCCAGCCGGCGCTGGCGGCCTGTACTTTTTCCTGCTGCTGCTCGCGGGCCAGCTGGCGCGCCGCGGTGGCAGCCGGCAGCGCCGCCGTCAGCGTCTTCTGGATCGCGAACACGCTTTGCATGCGCGCCATCGGGTCGATCGCCAGGCAGGCCCGCACCATGCCGACCAGTTCAGCCGAGTAGGAACGTTCGAGCTGGGCGAAGCGTGCCTCCATCGTATCTTCTTTCTTGCGCAAATTGGCAGGTTGCGGCGGCCCGCCCGCCATGCATGCGAAGATCGAGGCGCCGATGCTGTAGATATCCGACCACGGCCCCAGCGGCGAGCCCTTGGCGTACAGCTCCGGCGGCGCATAGCCCGGCGTGTACATCGGCGCCAGCAGCGGCGAATCGACGTTGATGGTCTGGCGCGCCGCGCCGAAGTCGAGCAGCAGCGGCGTGCCGTCGGTCCGGATGTAGATGTTGGCCGGCTTCAGGTCCAGGTGCAGCAGCTTGTTGGCATGCACTTCGCGCAGGCCCGAGCACACGCCGATGAACAGCAGGCAGAGCGCCTCTTCCGACAGGCGGCTGCCCTTGGCCTGCACGCGCGAGATGCGTTCCTGCAGCGTGTGGCCGGATTCGTAGGCCATCACCATGTAGACCGTTTCGTGCGCCTTGAAGAAGTTCACGACGCGAACCACGTTCGGGTGGACGATGCGCGCGAGCGCCCGCCCTTCCTCGAAGAAGCACTTGAGTCCGATGCGGAAGATCGGCAGGTTTCCCTTTTCGATCGACGGCACCATTTCACCCGGCTGACGAAGCGCCAGCGCGCTTGGCAGGTATTCTTTAATGGCTACAGCATTGCCCTCGCCGTCATATGCAAGATATACAATACTGAACCCGCCGGACGCAATTTTCTTTACAATGCGATATCCGGCAATGTCGAGCCCATCGGGCAACGGTGCGTTATTTTGTGCGGCCATCCACGGGTTCCTTGCGTAACACGACGATTGTGTGGATAAATCTGTTCTTTGTAAAGAATAAAAACCGGGGAATCCATTGAGCATCTCTAGCATGACAGGTTATGCGGTTGCCACCAGCGAAGGCGCGGCGGGCACCCTCACGATCGAAATCAAGAGCGTCAACTCGCGTTTTCTTGACTTGCAGTTCCGGATCAACGACGACTTGCGGGCGCTGGAGCCCGACCTGCGCACCGCGATCATGGCCGCGATCTCGCGCGGCAAAGTCGAGGTCCGGGTGTCGTTCGGCCGCAAGGTCGCCGGCGGCGCGCAAGTGCTCAACCAGGAATTGCTGGCCGACCTGGCCAAGCTGCAGGCCGAAGTCGCCGGCCATTTCGCCACCGCCCCGCAGATGACGGTGGCCGAGCTGCTGCGCTGGCCCGGCGTGATCGAGGAATCGCACATCGGCCAGGAATCGCTGCAATCGGACGTCGCTGCACTCACCACCAAGACCATCGCCGCCTTCGTCGAAAGCCGCAAGCGCGAAGGCGCGGCGCTGGAACAGATGCTGCTGTCGCGCATCGATGCGATGGAAGACATCGTCAAGCGCATCACGCCGCTGATCCCGCAGGTGATCGCGCAGTTCCAGCAGAAGGCGGTCGAGCGCATGCAGGATGCGTTGGGGCTGGCCGGGCACGGCAATCCGCAGGCGCTGTCGCGCCAGGAAGTGTTCGAGCGCATTCGCCAGGAAGTGACCTTGTACGGCATCCGCATCGACGTGTCGGAGGAGCTGTCGCGGCTGTCCGCGCACCTGAACGAAACCCGCCACATCCTCAAGAAAGGCGGCCAGGTCGGCAAGCGGCTCGACTTCATGATGCAGGAACTGAACCGCGAGGCGAATACGCTGGGTGCAAAGGCGTCGGTGAAAGAGCTGGCGGATGCGTCGATGGAGCTCAAGCTGCTGATCGAGCAGATGCGCGAGCAGGTGCAGAATTTGGAGTAAAAGCCACATCACGAACGTCGTTCCCGCGAAAGCGGGAACCCCATTTTGCTAGCAGTTCGGTTACGCATAAAAATGGGATTCCCGCTTTCGCGGGAATGACGGTGGGCTTAGTGGAGCGGTAACCGTAAAATTTAGCTTCAACCCGTCGTTCCGGCGCAGGCCGGAACCCATGCTGAGCGTCCTGTCACGCGGTCTATGGGTTCCGGCCTGCGCCGGAACGACGGCTTTGGGGCTGGTGGAAAATAATTGGCACCAGCTCAAGACATAGTGTTAAGGAATCAACCATGCCCATCTCCCCCGCCCCCGCCTACTCCGGCAGCCTGTTCATCGTCGCCGCGCCCTCCGGCGCCGGCAAGTCGACGCTGGTGAATGCGCTGCTCGCGCTGGAGCCGGGCATCAAGCTGTCGATCTCGACCACCACACGCCCGCCGCGCCCGGGCGAGCAGGATGGCCGCGAATACTTCTTCACCACCGCCGACGATTTCGTCGCGCGCGCCGAACGCGGCGAGTTCCTGGAATGGGCCGAGGTGCACGGCAACTACTACGGCACCAGCCGCCTGACCGTGGAAAAGGAAATGAAGACCGGCACCGACATCCTGCTCGAAATCGACTGGCAGGGCGCGCGCCAGGTGAAGAAGCAGTTCCCGGACGCGGCCGGCATCTTCATCCTGCCGCCGTCGATCGCGGCGCTGGAGGAGCGCCTGCACAAGCGCGGCACCGACGAGCCGCACATCATCACCCGGCGCCTGCTGGCCGCCGGCGGCGAGATGGCTCACGCTCCTGAGTTCGAGTATGCTATCATCAACGAAGAGTTCAACGTCGCCTTGGCCGAGCTGCAGGCGATTGTCAAAGCGACACGTTGCCGGTTCCCCCAACAGGCCGCCCGCAACACTTCGCTTTTTGCCCAGCTGGGTATCCACGCGCAACAAAAATCGTGAACCGCACGCGCCGCACGGCACGCGCATCCATCGTTATTCAGGAGTGACTACACATGGCCCGCATTACCATTGAAGATTGCCTCAAAGCCGTCCCGAACCGCTTCCAGCTGACCCTGGCGGCGACCTACCGCGCGCGCCAACTGCTGCAAGGCCACACCCCGAAGGTCGACGCCAAGGACAAGCCGACCGTGCTGGCCCTGCGCGAAATCGCCGCGGGCAAGGTCGGCCTGGAAATGCTGAAAAAGGTGCCGATGTAAGTCCCACACCGGGGGGAGTCAGTCCGTAATTCTGTTATTCTGTTCGCACAAGGGCTGAACGACACTTTATGAACCTGACCACCCCGGACTCGACGCAAGCAGGCAACAAGACCCGGGCGCGGCGCCCGGCGTCCGCGCCGGAACCGCAGGACACGCCGCCCGGCGTGGCCACCGTCACCGGGCTGATCAACAAGCTCAGCCAATACCTCACCCCCGCCGAACTCAAGAAGGTCAAGGAAGCCTACCGCTTCTCCGACGAAAAGCACCTCGGCCAGCTGCGCAAATCCGGCGAACCCTACATCTCGCACCCGATCGCGGTCGCTGAAATCTGCGCCGACTGGAAGCTGGACGCGCAAGCCATCATGGCCGCGCTGCTGCACGACGTCATCGAAGACCAGGACGTCAAGAAAGACGAGCTCATCGAGCGCTTCGGCCCGCAGGTGGCGAACCTGGTCGACGGCCTGTCCAAGCTCGAGAAAATCGAATTCCAGAGCCTGGTCGAGGCGCAGGCCGAAAACTTCCGCAAGATGCTGCTGGCCATGGCCAGCGACGTGCGCGTCATCCTGATCAAGCTGGCCGACCGCCTGCACAATATGCGCACGCTCGGCTTCATGACCCAGGCCAAGAAGCGCCGCATCGCCTCCGAGACGATGGAAGTATACGTGCCGATCGCGCACCGGCTCGGCCTGAACGACATCTACCGCGAGCTGCAGGACCTGTCGTTCTCGCACCTGTACCCGATGCGCTACCGCACGCTGGCCAAGGCGGTGAAGGCGGCGCGCGGCAACCGGCGCGAGGTGGTCAAGAAAATCCTCGAGGCGGTCAAGAACACGCTGGCCGCGGCCGGGCTGCCGGCCGAAGTCTACGGCCGCGAAAAGACCCTGTACGGCATCTATAAAAAGATGCGCAACAAACACCTGTCGTTCTCGCAGGTGCTGGACGTGTACGGCTTCCGCGTGGTGCTCGACACCGTGCCCAACTGCTACGTGGCCCTGGGCGCGCTGCACGGCCTGTACAAGCCGATGCCGGGCAAGTTCAAGGACTACATCGCGATCCGCAAGATCAATGGCTACCAGTCGCTGCATACCACCCTGATCGGCCCCTACGGCACGCCGGTGGAGTTCCAGATCCGCACCCAGGAAATGCACCGCACCGCCGAATCGGGCGTGGCCGCGCACTGGCTGTACAAGAACGGCGACGCCAACATCAGCGACCTGCAGCAGCGCACCCACGCGTGGCTGCAGTCGCTGCTCGACATCCAGCAGCAGACCGGCGACTCGGCCGAATTCCTGGAGCACGTCAAGGTCGACCTGTTCCCGGATTCGGTGTACGTGTTCACGCCGAAGTCCAAGATCATCGCCCTGCCGCGCGGCGCCACCGCGCTCGACTTCGCGTATTCGATCCACACCGGCATCGGCGACCACACGGTGGGCGTCAAGATCAACCACGAGCCGCAGCCGCTGCGCACCGAGCTGCACAACGGCGACATCGTCGAGATCGTCACCGACACGGAGTCGCGGCCGAGCCCGACCTGGCTGTCCTTCGTCCGCACCGGCAAGGCGCGTTCCGCGATCCGCCACCACCTGCGCACGATCAACCTGAACGAATCGGTGGAGCTGGGACAGGAACTGCTGGCGCAGTCGCTCGGGCACCTGGGCATCTCGCCGGAGCTGCCGCCGGCCACCATCGAAAAGCTGCTGGGCGAATCGTCGGCCAAGTCGATGGATGAAATGTACGCCGACATCGGCATCGGCAAGCGCATGCCGGCGCTGGTCGCGCGCCACATCTTCGGGCTGATCGACGATACCGGCGCGCTGCCGGCGGCGCAGCCGGTGGCGGGCGGCGAGCTCGATCCGGTCACCATCTACGGCAGCGAAGGCGTGTCGGTGCAACTGGCGCCCTGTTGTCTTCCGATCCCGGGCGATTCGATCATCGGCCAGCTGCGGCGCGACCAGGGGCTGGTGGTGCACACCGCCGACTGTTCGCAAGCCAAGCGCCTGCGCATGAAGGAACCGGATCGCTGGATTCCGGTGCAGTGGGGAACCGAGCTGAACCGCCGCTTCGATTGCCGGATCCGGCTCCTGATCAACAACGAAAAAGGCATCCTCGCCCGCGTGGCGGCCGAGATCGGCGAGTCCGACGCCAACATCACTTATGTGGGCATGGACGAGGACGACCAGAACATGATGACCCAGCTGCGCTTCACGATCCAGGTCAAGGACCGCGTGCACCTGGCGCACCTGATCCGCAACCTGCGGCGCGTGGCCGGGGTGAACCGGGTGGAGCGGGAGCGGGCGTAAGAGCGGCCTCACCGTTACAACTTTCCCTCTGACCTAAAAACCGTCGTCCCGGCGAAGGCCGGGACCCATGCTGAGCGTCCGCAGTCGCGCACCTCTGCGCCACATCATCCCCGACCTCAACCGAAGCACGCATGGTGAAGTTTTTGAGCGTGCCACCATGTCCCGCAATTCCTACGTCTACATTCTCGCAGGCCGCCGCTACGGAACGCTCTACGTCGGCGTCACCTCAGATATCATCAAGAGAATTTGGCAGCACCGCGAAGGTCTTGTGGCGGGCTTCACCAAGAAATACCACGTGAAGCTACTCGTGTGGTATGAAATACATGACGAAATCATGCAGGCGATCACTCGTGGAAAGCAGATCAAGGAATGGAAGCGGGACTGGAAACTCCGGTTGATCAACGAGTTCAATCCACTGTGGTGCGATCTCTACCCTGATCTGGTCTGAGCCGAAGAGCAGCAAACTCAGCATGGGTCCCGGCCTTCGCCGGGACGACGGTATTTCGTATAACGATGAAATTGGCGGCCGAAGGCGTTCCAGCGCGCTCCGGTAATCCGCGCTCCGCCACCGCTCAGGTCAGCCGCATCGAATTCTGCAGTATGCTTGGCTATTCGCCATATCTTCCGGCCCGATCCCGGCATCAGGAGATAACTCCATATTCGATCCTGCCCAGAGTATCCATAACCAGTTCATAGCCGACCTCGGTATCCAGCAACTCAAGCGGCGCCTCGCCGCCGATTGAACGGTTCGACTGACGCAACCACGTTCGAGCAGCATCCCGATCCTCAAGCACCGCCAGCGCCTTCTCCAGTACTTTCTCGGCTCGGTAAATTCGATCTTGTTCGGTTGGCGACAGCAGGTCGTCCTTCACGATGCGGCTATTCATATTGCACTCTGGTAGCCGCAACAGTTCGAACAACTTTTCCTCACTTACGCCGAGCTTGGCGGCGACGCCAGCGATAGCGCGAACGGGTGTACCTGCGCGCATTTGATGGATCAATTCACCAGTGTCACCGGCAAATGCGACCATTGCTTCTTCCTGCCTGTTTCCCATGGCTATCGTCCAGTGTTGGCACAATCACGCTTCAAGTATAGGCATCACGAGCCCGTTGCGTCAGCCTGCACCCGCCGCAACCAGCTCTCGCGCCAGAACAGGTACTCCTGCCGCGGGCAATGCGCCACGCACCTTCCTTGGCAAGTCACGCCCTCCAGCGCCACCGTGTGACTCAGTTCGATCATCTCGCCAGTGGTTTCGACGATCATGCGGCGTACCGGGAACGCGACCTGGAATGTGCTGCCAATCGCGCCGTTCATGGTCGGTTGGAAGGTCAGGCCGCGATTCCGCCCACGGACGTCGAGCGTGTCGCGAATTTCATCCGGGGACTTGACCGTGATCCATTCGCCCGGCGCCAAACGCAGCTCTCCACGACTGGGCCGCTGCGCCGATCCGGCGAGGGCCTCGGCCTCCGGCCGGCCCAGCACGCGCCGCCGCAATGCCCCCCACACGGTCCCGATAAACGCGCGCAGCGACAGTTCGCCACGCCAGACCTCGCCCAGCCACGGGCGCAAGTCCCAGCGGCTGATCGGCGTGGTGGCCGCAGCCAGCCGGGTCGACTGGCACACGTAGCCCCCCTCGCGCCGCGTCGGCAGGCGCGCCAGCACACGCGCCGCTTTCAGGTCCGCCGCGTGATCGGCTTCGTCTTCGATGCGGTCCTGGTCCAGCGCCTTCAGCCAGGCTTCCTTCCAGAACAGCAGGCAGCCGCGGTCGCAGTTGTCGTGAACGCTGCCGTTGCAGCGCGCATCGTGCAGGAACACCGCCGAGCGCATCCGGCGAAAGCCGTGCCCGACCACGCAGGTGCGGCTGGCGCGGCGCGCGACCGTGATGCGCTGGCCGCAGAACGCCAGCATCTCGGGCATGAACGGCAAGCCATCGAGCTGGCCGTGCTGGTCCAGCGTGGCGAGAATCTCGCGCGGGCTGCGCACTTCCACCAGCCGGCGCGCCAGCACTGCCTTGGAATCGTGAAGGAATGCCATGGGCCTGTCCTCATCAATCGACAGGCCGATTCTGGCGACAAAACAGCGCCCGATTTATATGTGGCTCAAACGCGCGCGGCAACGCGGCCGGGAAATGCCAGCACAAGCATCGCGTCGAACGCATCGCACGCACCGGCGCAGGCCTCCTCGATGCCGGCCTCGTCCTTCACATTGGCACGCAGCGCCAGCATGAAGGCGCGCCAGCGCGGCCCCGGCCCTTCGGCGGCGCCGCGCAGGTAATCGAGGGGGTGCGGCGCCAGCCGTTCGCGCAGGCGTTGGTACAGCACGCTGCCGCCCAGCTGCGAGCCTTCGACCACATAGCAGATGCCCCAGCGATAGGCCTCGCTCATGTCGCGCGGCCAGCAATGCGCAGAAGCATCGTGTGTCGGGAACAGGCCGGCAAGGCTCGGGTGCGCCAGATCACGTTCGATCTCGACCAGGCGGTTCAGGCCCGGCAGCCCGGCCGGCGATTGCGCCAGCGCCGCATGCAAGGGCACCAGCCAGTTGCGCAGCAGGACCAGGTGCGAGGCGTAATCGGATAATGTGGCGGCCTCGTGCGACAGCGGCAGTTGGCTGTCGAGCGCCGCGTGACGGCTGGCGGTGGCGCGCCGCAGCGCGGCGAGCACGTCGGCGTCGCCCGCGCCGTCATTGGTGGTGTTCATGGTCTGCTGGTCAAAGGCGAAACCGCAATGTTACCAGCCCTGCCGCAACATTTAATCTTCAATCGGAGCGGGGTAGCTCACCTCGACGATTTCCAGCTCGTCCATTCCCAGCGGCGTCTGCAGCGTGATCACATCCCCTTCGCGCGCCTTGGTCAGTGCGCGCGCCACCGGCGACACCCAGCTGATCTTGCCCTTCAGCGGATCGAGCTCGTCGATGCCGACGATGGTGACGGTATGCTCCTCGCCCGCCTTGTTGATATAGCTGACGGTGGCGCCAAAGAACACCTGGTCATTGCCATGATGCACGGATGGATCGACCACGAAGGCCGAGTCCATGCGCTTGGTGAGGAAACGGATGCGGCGGTCGATCTCGCGCAGACGCCGCTTGCCGTAGATATAGTCGCCGTTTTCCGAACGGTCGCCGTTGGACGCGGCCCAATGCACGATCTTGACGACTTCCGGGCGGTCGATGTCGATCAGCTGCAGCAGCTCGTCCTTGATGGCCTTGTACCCGGCCGGGCTGATGTAGTTCTTGGACCCGGCCGGGATGGCCGCCGCCAGCGCCGCGCCTTCGGCGTCCTCGTCGTCCGCATCGGACTCTTTGACAAATGCCTTATTCATGATTCCTATTGTAGCGGGCCGGCGGCCCGGCGCGTGTTGTTGCCGTATCATGCACGCAATGACACGACCGCTTCCAAACCGATCCCGGCTGTTGGCGCCACTGATCTACCCGGTGGCGCTCCTGCTGTTGTTCGAGGACTGGTGCTGGGACGTGGGCGGCCGCATCGCCGCCGCGATCGGCGCCTGGCCGCCGCTGCGCGGCTTCGAGGCCTGGGTGTGCCGCCTGCCGCCCTACGTGGCGCTGGTGGCCTTCGTGCTGCCGGGCCTGCTGCTGTTTCCGGTCAAGATCCTCGCGCTGCTGGCGATCGCCCATGGCCACGCCTGGTCCGGCATCCTCACCCTGCTGGTGGCAAAGCTCGGCGGCGCCGCCGTCGTGGCGCGCCTGTATGTGCTGGCCTTGCCGCAACTGCTGTCGCTGGCGTGGTTCGCCCGCCTGCACGCCTGGTTCATGCGCCTGAAGGAGCGCAGCCTGGCCTACCTGCGCACCAGCGGCACCTGGCGCCGCGCGCGCCGGCTGGCACAGGACGTGCGGCGCCGGCTCCGGCGGACCATGCGCCGGCTGCGCCCCGATCCCCGCGGCAGCCGCTGGTGGCGCGCGCTGCGCCGTTTCGTTATGCTGTGGCGCGCACGCCGGCGCAAATCCACCGAATCCGAACGCCTATGAGTCCAGCCACGCCCATCCTCGCCGCGCCGATGCAGGCGGCCAGCTCCGAGATCTACCTGATCGACGCGGCCACCCTGCAGCTGGTCGACGTCAACCAGGCCGCCTGCCTCAACCTGCAGTACGAGCTGCCCGCCCTGCAGCACATGACGCCGCTCGATCTGGCGCCAGGGCTGGTGCGCGCGGAGCTGGAGCACCTGCTGGGCGCGCTGGGCGACGAGATCGGCGCCGAGGTTGCGCTGTGCGCCCGCCACCGGCGCGCCGACGGCAGCAGCTATCCGATCCGGCTGTGCTTCCTGCGCACGGTGCGCGACGGCCGCGACCTGTTCCTCGGCATCGGCTGCGACCAGACTTCCGAGCACACTGCGGCCGAAATGCTGCGCCAGTACCAGGCGCGCTACAACGCCATCGTCAACCACACGCCCGGGCTGGTCTACCAGTTCGTGCAGCACACCGACGGCAGCTTCAGCTTCCCTTACCTGTCGGAAGCCTGCAATGCCCTGCTCGGCCTGACGACCCGCCAGCTGCAGCAGGATCCCGGCCGCTTCCTGCAGCTGGTGCTGGCCGAGGATCGCGAGAGCTACCTGCGTTCCATGGCCGAATCGAAACAACAGCTGTCGGCCTGGAACTGGGAGGGCCGGATCTGGATCGACGCCTGGCATGACGTCAAGTGGATCAACCTGCGCGCCACCCCGCAGCTGCTCGATGGCGGCACGGTGCAGTGGGACGGCATCATGACCAATATTTCCGACAGCAAGCGCGAGCAGGAAGAGCTGATCAGCTCGCGCAGCCGGCTGGCGCAACTGACCGATCACCTGGAGCGTGCCAAGGAGCAGGAACGCACCCGCATCGCGCGCGAAATCCACGACGACCTCGGCGGCAACCTCACGGCCATCAAGATGGCGCTCGCGATGCTGGCCGCGCGCCTGCCGCAGGATGATGCCCTGGCCGACAAGGCGGCCTACGTGGACGGCCTGGTCGACCGCACCATCGACGCCGTGCACCGCATCGCGCTCGACCTGCGGCCACCGACGCTGGACCTGGGGCTGTCGGCCGCGCTCGAATGGCAGGCCCAGGAATTCGAGAAGCAGACCGGCATCGCCTGCGTGTTCCGGGCCCCGGCGCGCGAGATCGCGCTCGATCCCGAGCATGCCAGCGCGCTGTTCCGTATTTTCCAGGAAGCGCTGACGAATATCGCCAAGCATGCCGACGCGACCCGGGTCACGGTGTCGCTGCGGCGCGAACGGCGCAAGCTCGAACTGTGTATCCGCGACAACGGTCGCGGCCTGGCGCCGGGCGACCGCCTGAAGCCGGAATCATTCGGGCTGCGTGGCATGCACGAGCGCGCGGAAGCCTTGGGCGGCACGTTGACCTTGTCTGCTGAGCCGGGAGCTGGCACGATGGTGACAATAACGATCAGGCTGGCCAGCCGCGCCGACCCCGCAGAATGAGTGACAAAGCAACTATTCGTGTTTTCATCGCCGACGACCACGCCATTGTGCGTGAGGGGCTCAAGCAAATCCTGGCCGAACAGCGCGACATCGTGGTCGCGGGCGAGGCCGAAAACGGACTGGACGCGATCCGCCTGTTTTCCAAGGCGCGCTGCCAGGTGATGTTGCTCGATATCTCGATGCCCGACCGCAACGGCATCGAAGTGCTCAAACAGGTCAAGAAGGACAAGCCGGACAGCGCGGTGCTGATGCTGTCGATGCACCGCGAAGACCAGTATGCGATCCGCTCGCTCAAGGCAGGCGCGGCCGGCTACTTGACCAAACAGAGCGCGCCGCGCGAGCTGTTGGTGGCAATCCGCCAGGTGGCCGCCGGCCAGAAATACGTGAGCGCGGCGCTGGCCCAGACCCTCGCGGCCCAGGTCGGCGCCGACCACGAGACGCCGCCGCACGAGGGGCTGTCCGACCGCGAATACCAGACCCTGCTGATGATCGCGTCGGGCAAGACGGTGAGCGAGATCGCGCGCGAGCTGTCGCTGTCGGTGAAGACTGTCAGCGAATACCGGGCGCGGCTGCTGGTCAAGATGAAGCTGAAGAACAGCGCCGAGCTGACGCATTACGCGATTCGCAACCAACTGGTCGATTAAGCCTCAGCCGTAGGGTGGGCGGGTTTCCCGCCCACGCGTTCACGATATGTGAGCGTTTCCTGAACGCGTGGGCAGCAAGCTGCCCACCCTACCGGCTATGGGTCCCCGCCGGCGCCAAAACCCTTCCCCGCCGCGCCAACTGCCGCCAAAACAACACTCACCGAAAGTTGACTCTTTAAGATGGCTTAACGACAAGCAAGCGCGTTATCATGGCGCCATACAGTAGCAAGATTGCTTTCGATGCACCGACCACCCGCCTCCGCCCTGTCCGCACCGTCCGAGTTCGCCAATCCTGCCGATATCGCCCGTGAAGCGTTCCGCCGCCTGGCGTCGCGCCGCATCCAGCCGACCCCGGAAGCCTACCGCGACGTCTATAACGAGGTGGCCGGCATCGTGCCGGCGGCATCCAGCGATGGCGCGGTGCAGTTGCTGTCGACCCTGGCGCTGCGCCTGGCCGACATGCCGGGCGAGCTGTCCGACTATGGCGTCCGCTTCCGGCGCGCGGTCAAGGAGCGTGACTGGGACGGCTACAGCAAGCTGCTCGGGCACCTGATCGACACCCACCTGCGCAAGGGCGGTGCGCTGGAACGCCTCGGCGCCGAGCAGCCGGAGGCGCGCGCGCTGCGTGACATGCTGGGCCGCGCGCTCGGCTACGCCCTGCCCGCCCTGCTGTCCGGCGCGCCCCAGCTGGCGGCCGAATCCGAATCGCTGGGCATGGCGCTGCGGATCCAGGTCGGCGAATCGGAACTGCAGGACATGGCCGCCCGCTTCAAGCAGCTGTGCTACCAGATCGAACTCCACAGCGGCGACCTCGGCGAACAGCAGGAAATGCTGCTGCGCCTGTTCCGCCTGCTGCTCGACAACGTCGCCGAACTGCTCGACGACGACAGCTGGATGCGTGGCCAGATCGCCACCGTGCAGGAGCTGATCGCCGGCCCCGTCAACCACCGGGTGCTGGACGACGCCGCGCGCAGCCTGAAGGACGTGATCTACCGCCAGGGCAAGCTCAAGCACGGGCTGGCCGAGGTCAAGCTGACCGTCAAGAACATGATGATGACCTTCGTCGACCGGCTCGGTTCCGTGGCCGCCTCGACCGGAGACTTCCAGGCCCGCATGGGCGGCTACGTCGAGCGCATCGGCAGCGCCGGCAACATCGCCGAGCTGAACGATGTGCTGTCGGAAGTGGTGAAGGCCGCGCGCCAGGTCGAGCAGGATGCGATCGATTCGCGCGACAGCATGCTGGCCGCGCAGGACGAGGTGCAGGCCGCCGAGCAGCGCATCGCCAGCCTCGAGGCCGAGCTGCAGCAGATGAGCGAGCTGGTGCGCGAAGACCACCTCACCGGCAGCCTGAACCGCCGCGGCATGGACCACGCCTTCGAGCGCGAACGGGCCCGCGCCGACCGCCGCAACAGCCCGCTGTGCGTGGCCCTGCTCGACCTGGACAACTTCAAGCGCCTGAACGACACCCACGGCCACGCCGCCGGCGACCAGGCGCTGCGCCACCTGGTGCGGGTGGTCAAGGAGACCGTGCGCGCCGAGGACACAATCGCGCGCTACGGCGGCGAGGAATTCATGATCCTGATGCCGGACACCACCCTGGAAGACGCGTCGCTGGCCATGACCCGCCTGCAGCGCGCCCTGACCAAGCACTTTTTCCTGCATGACAACGAAAAACTGCTGATCACCTTCTCCTGCGGCGTCGCCCTGCGCCAGCCGGGCGAAGGCCAGGACAGCCTGCTCAAGCGCGCCGACCAGGCCATGTACCGCGCCAAGCACAGCGGCAAGAACCGCGTGATGATCGCGCCCTGAGCGAGTCACTGTTAGCACCCTCCCCGTCGTCCCGGCGCAGGCCGGGACCCATGCTGAGTGTTCCCACACGCTGCGCGTGATGGTTCGCATCTGCGCGGATCGTCTATGGGTCCCGGCCTGCGCCGGGACGACGGTTTTGGGGTTATGGGCATTTATGCAAACGCAGGAATAGAGGGCAAAAAATTCCGCTTTTCTCGCTAAAGTTTCCCAAAAACCTGCCGAAGAAGCGACCCATCCAACCCGGGCTTGAGGGTCGAACCCACAAAAAAATTCGCCCCGCATGCACTCAAGGTTTTCCGTATGGCACCGTTACCGGGAAAGACTGCGGTGTGATTGCTCTAGAGTAAAAGAGCACCCCAAGGTCTACCCGGCACTGCCGCCGACCCCGGAATACCCAAGCTTGGGAGAGAAGAAATGCCTTCGTATATCAATACCAATATTGCGTCGCTGAACGCACAACGCAACCTGAACGCTTCGCAGTCGTCGCTGACCACTTCGCTGCAACGCCTGTCGTCCGGCCTGCGCATCAACAGCGCGAAAGACGACGCCGCCGGCCTCGCGATCGCAACCCGCTTCACCAGCCAGATCGACGGTACCAACCAGGCCATCCGCAACGCCAACGACGGCATCTCGCTGGCGCAAACCGCTGAAGGCGCACTGGGCGAGATCACGAACAACCTGCAGCGCATCCGCGAACTGGCACTGCAAGCATCGAACTCGACCAACTCGGCTTCGGACCGTGCGGCACTGGACCAGGAAGTGCAGCAGCGCCTGTCCGAGATCGACCGTAACGCCTCGCAGACCAACTTCAACGGCCAGAAGATCCTGGACGGCTCGTTCGGCACCGCCAACTTCCAGATTGGCGCCAACGCCGGCGAAACCATCAGCATCTCGCTGGGCCAGGGCGCCAGCATGCGCACCGGCTCGATCGGCGCCGTGGCATCGACCACCACCACCAAGTCGATCGGCGCGGACGCGACCGGCGGCTCGGTCGACATCAGCCCGAACACGACGAGCTTCGGCACCGCCGGTTCGGCCGCCACCGCCGGCTCGCTCACGATCAATGCCGGCACCCGCCTGTTCGGCAGCGCCGCTGTGGCCCAGGTCGACGGCAAGAACGCCGGCGCCGCCGCCGCCGCCACCAACTTCTCGATCGCCGCTTCCGCCGCAACCGGTGCCAGCTTCCAGAGCCAGGCCATCACCAAGTCGGACTTCAGCGCCAGCGGCCCGGCCGCGCACTTCGACGTTAACGACGGCACCAGTACCTTCACCGTGGCGCTGGACGGCAAGAACTACTCGGCCGACGCGAACCTCGGCAACATGGTCAACGACATCAACACCCAGTTGAGCGCGGCCGGTGCGAAGGTCACCGCCAGCGAAAACGCTGGCAAGCTGGTGTTCACCAGCACTGTCACCGGCGCCGCATCGCCGACCCCGACCCTGAGCAACATCGGTGCCGACCTGGCGACCGCCGGCCTGACCGCAGGCGGCGGCACCACCACCACCACCGCCGGCCAGGACGCCGTCACCACGACCAACGCTTCGTTCACCGTCGACGGCACCACCGTCAACCTGAACGGCAACTACGCCGACCGTAACGCCCTGGCCACCGCCATCAAGGGCCAGCTGAGCGGCTACAATGTCCAGGCCGACGCCACTACCGGCGCCCTGACCATCACCCACACCGGCAACGTGGCCGCCGTGGCAGTGGCTGGCCTGAACGCCAACGAGACCGCCAACCTGGGCCTGAGCAACAGCGCCGGCACCGCCGGCAGCGCCAGCGTGGCCACCACCAACGCCTCGTTCACGGTCGATGGCACCAAGAACGTGACGCTGAACCAGAACTACGCGTCGTACGATGCGATGGCGACCGACATCACCAGCCAGCTGGGCGCAGGCTACACCGCGACCAACAACAACGGTGCGATCTCGATCACCCGCTCGACCACCGGCGCCGCCTCGACCGCCGTCGACATCACCGCTGCCGACTCGCAGTCGACCGCGGCCGGTTTCGGCACCGCCACCGGCACCGGCGGCGCCAATGCTGTCGCCAGCACCAACGCCAGCTTCCAGGTCGACGGCCACACCGTCAACCTGAACGCCAACTACGCCGACCAGACCGCGATGGCGACCGCGATCACCAGCCAGCTGTCGAGCTCGGGCTACACCGCGACCGTCGACTCCGGCAAGATCAAGATCACCAACAACACCGACGGTTCGGCTGCGGTGCAAGTCACGCAGACCACCGCCTCGGCTGCGGCTGGCATCACCACCGCCACCGGCACCGCCGGCGTGACCTCGGGTTCGGTGTCGCTGGCTGCCGGTGACTTCACCATCACCAACAGCGGCGGTTCGACCATCGACCTGAAGGGCAGCTACGCTTCGGCGGACGACCTGGCGGCCGAGATCAACAAGAGCGTCAGCGGCGTGTACGCGTCGGTGAGCGGCGGCAAGCTGTCGCTGACCTCGTCGGGCGACCTGACCCTGGGCGGCACGCAAGCGTCGGCCATGGGCTTCGCCTCGACCTCGATCAAGGCCAATACCGGCTCGCTGACCGGCACCAACGTCAAGACCACCGACGCCGCACTGTCGACCGTGCAGCGTGTGGACTCGGCGCTGAGCTCGGTAAGCTCGCTGCGCAGCCAGTTCGGCGCAATCCAGAACCGCTTCGACTCGGTGATCTCGAACCTGTCGTCGTCGAGCGAGAACCTGACCGCGTCGCGCAGCCGCATCCAGGACACCGACTTCGCTGCTGAAACGGCTTCGCTGACCCGCGGCCAGATCCTGCAGCAAGCCGGTACCGCGATGCTGGCGCAAGCCAACTCGCTGCCGAACGGCGTGCTGTCCCTGCTGCGTTAATCGGAACCGGCCGGCCTTCGGGCCGGCTGACGCCGAAACAAGGCAAGACCCGGTCGGATTTGTCCGACCGGGTATTTTTCGTTAAGGAGCAAGGTCATGGATATCCGACAGGTAGGCAGCCCGGCGCCCGGCGCCACCCTCCCGCAGGCCCGTCCGGCAGCCCCGGCGCCGGCCTCGCCGATCCCGGCCAGCGCGCCCGCGCCCAAGGCCGAAGCGCCCGACCACCAGCAGCAGCTGGAGGAAGCGGTCAAGCAGCTGAACAAGACGATCGCGTCCCTGAACACGGGGATCGAGTTCTCGATCGACAAGGACACCAAGGAACGGGTGGTCAAGGTCATCGACCAGGACACCAAGGAAGTGCTGCGCCAGATCCCGTCCGAAGAGACGCTGCAGATCTCGAAGGCGCTGGACAAGCTGCAGGGCCTGCTGATCAAGCAGGAAGCTTGATTTACAGCAATACGTACCCTTGATCCGGCGCAAGACGCGCCGCCGGGCCGTTTTATCGTCCGCGTTTCGAATTAAGCAGGTTTTCCCCCTCTAAAGTCTGCATTGCCGCCTCCGTTAACTGTTTATAGTTGACGCATCAAAGGAGGTAGCAGTGGCAACCGTTGGAACTATCAGCTCACCGGGCATCGGCTCAGGCCTGAACGTCAAGGACCTCGTCAGCAACCTGATGGCGACCGAGCAGGGTCCGATGAACACGATCCTGAAGCAGGAAGCCACCGACCAGGCCAAGCTGTCGGCCTTCGGTACCCTGAAGGGCGCGCTCGGCACGCTGCAGACGGCGGCGTCCACGCTGAACATGAGCTCGACCTTCGCCTCGGTCGCGGCCAATGTGGCCGACTCCTCGTATTTCACGGCCTCCACCAGCGGCACCGCGGTGGCGGGCGACTACAACATCCAGGTCAAGGCGCTGGCCGCCTCGCAAAAGCTGATGTCGAGCGGCTTCAGCGACCCGACCACGGTGGTCGGCGACGGCACCCTGACCATCGACATCGGCAAGTACGACACGGCCACCCCGCCCGGCTTCACCGCCAAGAGCGGCAGCACGGCGGTGACCATCACCATCGGCCCCGACAACCACACGCTGGCCGGCATCCGCGACGCCATCAATGGCGCCAACGCCGGCATCTCGGCCAGCATCGTCAACGACGGCACGACCTCGCGCCTGTCGATCACGACCAAGGACAGCGGCACCGCCAACCAGGTGCGCATCGGCGTCGCGACCAGCGGCGGCAGCGGCCTGTCCGCGCTCGCCTACAACGGCGGCGCCGCGACCGGCCTGACCCAGAACGTGGCGGCGGCCGACGCCCACCTGGTGGTGGACGGGCTGGACATCTACAAGTCGAGCAATACGGTCACCGACGCGGTGCAGGGCATCACCCTGAACCTGCTCAAGACCACGCCCGACGCCACTCCGGACAAGCTGTCGCTGACGCCGGACACCAACAAGATCCGCAGCGCGATCGACAGTTTTGTCAGCGCCTACAACGCGGTGCACGCGCAGATCGGCCAGCTGACCGCCTACGATGCCTCGACCGGCACCGCCAGCCTGCTGACCGGCGATTCGACCACCACCGGCATCGACGCCAAGCTGCGCAGCATGGTGACCAGCACCGTGGCCACCGGCATCCCGGGGCTGACCTCGCTGACCGACATCGGCGTCGGCTTCCAGCTGGACGGCACGCTGAAGGTCGACACCGACAAGCGCGACAGGGTGCTGAACGATCCCACGATCGACGTCAAGAAGCTGTTCGTGAAGAGTTCCGACACGATGGTCGGCGTGGGCTCGATCATGAACACCGGCGTCAGCGCCATGATCTTCGGGAACAACGCCACGATCAACCAGAAGGTCGACAACCTGAACGCCGACTTCAAGCAACTGGAAAAGCGCAAGACCGACGAAACCGCGCGCCTGCAGCAGGTGCAGGACCGCTACACCTTGCAGTATTCGAGCCTGGACACGCTGATCGCCAGCATGAACAAGACCCAGAGCTACCTGACCCAACAGCTCGCCGCGCTCAAGGCGAACTCAGCGTAGACGCAGAATTAACAGGAGAACCGTAATGTTCGGAGCCAAAAAAAGCGGCGTGGCCGCGTATTCCCAGGTCGGCCTGGAAACCGGCGTGCACGCCGCCGACCCGCACAAGCTGACCGTGATGCTGTTCGACGGCGCCCTGCAGGCGCTGCGCAACGGGCGCGAGCACATGAAGGCAGGCGACATCGCCGCCAAGGGCAAGTCGATCACCCATGCGAGCACGATCATCACCAGCGGCCTGCGCGCCAGCCTCGACCTGGAAAAAGGCGGTGAAATCGCCGGCAACCTGGACGCGCTGTACGACTACATGGTGCGCCGCCTGACCCACGCCCACGTGCACAACGACCTCGCCGCCATGGACGAAGTCGAGCGCCTGCTGGGCGAGCTGCGCGAAGCCTGGAACGCGATCGGCACCAGCGCCGCCGCCGTGCCGGTCCCGGCGCCGGCCGTGGTCGCGCCGCACGTGGCCGACCCGCTGGCCCCGCGCTCGGTCTCTTTCGTGAGCGCATGATCATGGTCCACGCCCACCTCGCCCTCTACGAAAACGTGGCCGAGACCACCCGAGCGATGGCCGATGCGGCGCGCAGCAGCGACTGGGATCACCTGGTGGAACTGGAGCAGCGCTGCAAGCAGCAGGTATCCAGCATCATGCAGGGACCCGCGCCCGAGCTGTCGGACGAGGAGCGCGAGCTCAAGGCCGGCATCATCCGCGAGATCCTCAAGCACGACCGCACCATCCGCGACCACACCTCGCCGTGGATGAAGCAGCTCGGCGTCCTGATCGGCAGCTTGCGCAACGAGCGCAAGCTGCTCGGCGCCTACCGCTGAGCGCGCCGCCCGGTGCGGCCGCTCGCTTCCCTTCCTGATCCATGTTGCCGCGTGACCTGCTAGGCCCCTCCCCGGTTGCGCGGCCCACCCCGGCCAACGCCGTCGAGGCGCTGGCCGATCCGCGCCAGCAAGCCTTCCAGCGCGCCCTCGCCAGCCAGGTCGGCCAGCCGATGCGGGCCCAGGTGCTGGCGCGGCTGGCCGACGGCAGCGCCATCGTGCGCGTCAACGACACCCCCGCGCGCATGATGCTGCCGCCCGGCGCCGAAGTCGGCAGCGAAGTGCCGCTGCGGCTGGTGGCGGTCTATCCCCGCCCGACTTTCGAATACGGCGCCGGCAAGACCCTGATCGAAGCCTCGCCCGCGCACCCGCCCGACACCCCGGGCCAGCCGCGCGCGCTGGACGCGGAAGGCGCCGATGCGGCCGTATTCACCCCGCACGAGGATGCCGACGGCGCCGCGCTGGTCTACCGGCCGGATGGCCGTGGCCCGGCCGCCGCTGGTGGCGCCGGCGGCAGTGTCGGCACTGCTGCCACCGCGCAGGCGGCGGCCGCAGCCGCCACCGCGGCGCCGTCAGCCCAGGCCGCGCGCACGACGGGCGAACCCGGCGCCACCCTGTCGCCGGCGGCCCAGGTGCTGGGCAGCGTGCTGGCCGCCGTGCTCAAGCTCGACCAGCCGGCCAAGGCGGTCGCCGCGCGCGCCCCGGTGCTGGCCACGATCAACACCGACCCCGCCGCGCTGGCGCCGGCCCTGCGCCAGGCCCTCGAACAGAGCGGCCTGTTCTACGAGTCGCACGTGGCCGCATGGGCCGAGGGCCGGCGCGAGCTGGCCTCGCTGGCCTTCGAGCCGCAGATGCGGGACCGTCCCGCGAACCCGGCCGATCCCGCGCCGGCCCAGCTGATCAACCTGCAGCTGGCCGCGCAGGAACAGGACCGTGTGGCGTGGCAGGGACAGTTATGGCCGGGCCAGCCGATGCAGTGGGAGATCCGCCGCGACGCCCCGCAACAGGACGGCGGCGCGGCCGGCGGCGAACCCGAACCAACGTGGCAGAGCCGCCTGCGGCTGCGCTTTGCGCTGTTCGGCGAGCTCGATGCGACCGTGGTGCTGCACGGCGGCCAGGTCGCGATCCGGATCGGCCTGGCCGACGAAGGCAACGCCGCCTTGCTGCGCTCGCACACGGCCTCGCTGCAGGGCGCGCTGGCCGCCGCCGGTACGTCGCTGTCGGCGCTGGCCATCGTCAACGAGGGCGCCGATGAGTGATCCCGCCGCACCGCAGCAACGCAGCAACGCGGTCGCGCTGGCCTATCGCGAAGGCGAACATGCGCCCAAGGTGGTGGCCAAGGGCCAGGGCCTGGTGGCCGAACAGATCATCGCGCGGGCCCGCGAAGCCGGCGTGTTCGTGCACGAATCGAAGGACCTGGTCGGGCTGCTGATGAACGTCGACCTCGACCGCGAAATTCCGCCTGCCCTCTACCGCGCGATTGCGGAACTGCTGGCATGGCTTTATCATGTTCAATCTAATCCGCATCCAGGCGACGTGCCACCGCCGGGCGGACCCGAACGAATCTCCGTAGAAAGCGGTTCCTAGCAATGTCTAATTCCGAACTGGATAACTGGCACGATTATCGAGTGGTCTCCCGACGGGAGATTCTTGCGTTATTACGCCAGATCGGTGAAAAAAACCAGCTGGTCCGCATGCTGATCAACGGCGAGGCCGACGTCTGCGTCACCTCGATCCTCGACCTCGACCCCGACAGCGACACCCTGGTGCTGGACCGCTCCATCGACCGCGACCAGCACCGCCGCGTGCTGGCGGCGCCGCGCCTGTCTTGCGAGACCAGCCTGGACAAGATCCGCATCCTGTTCAAGGCCGAGAACCCGCGCGAGATCGACTACGAAGGGTCGGTGGCGGTCGCCGCCGACATCCCGGAAAGCCTGGTGCGCCTGCAGCGGCGCGAGTTCTACCGGATGCAGATGCCGGTATCGAATCCGGTCAAGCTGGTGCTGCCCCTGCCGGACGAACTGGGTGGCGGCAGCGCCACCGTGCCGCTGGCCGACATCAGCTGCGGCGGCATCGCCTTCATGGACAACAAGCTGGCGCTGGGCGAACTGGCGATCGGCTCCACCTTCGAGGGCTGCCGCCTCGACCTGCCGGACGTGGGGCCGGTGGTCACCGGGCTGGAGATCCGCAATGCGCAGGACGTCACCCTGCTCAACAACAAAACCGCGCGCCGCTTCGGCTGCATGTTCACCGGCATCTCGCGCGGCAACCTGGCCAACGTCCAGAAATACATCACCAAGCTTGAACGCGAGCGCAATGCGCGGCTGGCTGGCCTGGGCTGATCAAACGCTCCCTCGAAATACAAAAAGAACGTCGTTCCCGCGCAGGCGGGAACCCATAGAACGCATGACTATACGCTCTGCATGGGTCCCCGCCTGCGCGGGGACGACGTGTTTTGAAGCTTAGCGAGCGTCAGGCGCCCCCGCCATCACACCTGCATATTCATGATCTCGTGATACGCCGACACCAGCTTGTTGCGCACCTGCACCGCAGCCTGGAAGTCGATGTTCGCCTTCTGCATCGCGATCATGGTGTCCGACAGGCTGACGGTGTCGTCGCCCATCGCGAACTTCTGCCCCATCTCGTCGGCCTTGTCCTGCGCCGCGCTGACCTGCGACAGCGAATTCTTCAGCGCCGCCGCGAAATCGGCCTTGGGCGCGGCCGTGGCGCCGGCGCCGGCCAGCGGCGACGCGTCCGGACGGGTGGCCGCCGCCTTCAGCTGCGCCATCATCGATTCGATGCGGCTGCTGTCGATACCGCCAATATTCATTGCTTCCTCCTTGGTGTACAGCTATCTCAGGCTGTCAGAATAGCAGCGCCCGCGCCAGTCCCAGCCCGAAGCAGGCAGCGAAATGGGGCTCTTATCGGGGGTTTGAAGCAGCCCGGCCGGCGTGATAATGGACGCTGGATTTCCCCCATCTAAAGACATCGCAATGGCAGCAGCGGACCAAGAACACGACGACAACGTGAAACCACCCTTCCTGCAGACGAAATTCGGACGCAACATCGCCATGGGCGGCGCCGCCGCCGTCGTGCTGGCGGTCGGCATCGCGCTGTGGCTGTGGAGCCAGCAGCCTGACTACCGCGTCCTGTTCTCCAACTACACCGACCGTGACGGCGGCGCGATCACCGCCTCGCTCGAGCAGATGGGGGTCAAGTACAAGTTCTCCGAAGGCGGCAACGCGATCCTGGTGCCGGCCGAGATGGTCCACGACATCCGCCTGAAGCTGGCCTCGCAGGGCCTGCCCAAAGGCGGCAACGTCGGCTTCGAGCTGATGGAGAACCAGAAGCTGGGCGTGTCCCAGTTCCTCGAGCAGGTCAACTACCAGCGCTCGCTGGAAGGCGAACTGGCGCGCTCGGTCGAGTCGCTGGGCGCGGTCGCCAACGCCCGCGTGCACCTGGCCCTGCCCAAGCCCTCCGTGTTCGTGCGCGACCAGCAGAAGCCGACCGCCTCGGTGCTCCTGACCCTGCAGCCGGGCCGCGCCCTCGACCAGGGCCAGGTCTCGGCCATCGTGCACCTGGTCGCATCGAGCGTGCCCGAACTCACGCCGGCCAACGTGACCGTGGTGGACCAGAACGGCTCCCTGCTGTCCGATCCGAACGGCCAGGCCGCCGGCGCACGCCAGCTCGACCCCAACCAGCTCAAGTACGTGGCCCAGCTGCAGCAGAACATCGTCAAGCAGGTCGAGTCGATCATCACCCCGCTGGTCGGGCGCGGCAACGTGCGCGCCGAGGCGACCGCCGACGTGGACTTCGCCCAGGTCGACACCGCCGCCGAAATGTACAAGCCGAATTCGCCGCCGGAGCCGCAGGCGATCCGCAGCCAGCAGACTTCCGAGCAGCAGCCGCTCAAGACCCCGGCCTCGGGCGTGCCCGGCTCGCTGTCGAACCAGCCGCCGGCCGCCAACCCGACCCCGCCGGGTCCGGGCCAGGGCAGCACCGTGGCGGCGGGCGGCAACGGCCAGCAGAACGCCGCGCCGCAGGAGACGCGGCATGACGCCACCACCAATTTCGAAGTCGACAAGACCGTGCGCTACGAGCAGCGCCCGATGGGCGGCATCAAGCGCCTGACGGTGGGCGTCGTGGTCAACTACAAGCGCAACGTCGATCCCAAGACCGGCAAGGTCACGGCGGCGCCGCTGCCGCCGGCGGTGATATCCCAGATCAATGAGCTGGTCAAGCAGGCGATGGGCTATTCGCAGGCGCGCGGCGACACGCTGAACGTGACCAATGCGCCGTTCGAAGGCGTCGACAAGCTGGCCGACCAGCCGCCGGCCGTGGTGTGGTACAAGGACCAGGACCTGATCGGGCTGGCCGGCCAGGTCGCCAAGTACGCGGTGTCGATCCTGGTCGTTGGCTTCCTCTACTTCCGCCTGGTGCGCCCGCTGCTGCGCCGCTACGACAAGGCGATCGAGCTGCCGCCGGGCCCCGATCCGGAGCAACTGGCCGAGCAGGCCCGCCTGGCGATCGAAGCCGAGATGATGGAAGAGCATTCGCAGCAGCAGGCCAAGGGCTACCGCTCCAACCTGCAGATGGCCAAGGATCTGGCGCGCGACGATCCGCGCATCGTCGCCAACGTGGTGAAGACATGGGTAAGTTCAAATGAGTAATGCTGATGAAGGCGTCCAGCGCGCCGCGATCCTGATGCTCGCGCTGGGCGAGCAGGAAGCGGCCGAGGTGATGAAATTCCTCGGGCCGAGGGAAGTGCTGAAACTGGGCGCCGCGATGGCGACCATGAAGCAGGTCCAGCACGAGCAGGTGGTGCAGGTGCTGGACGCGTTCCGCACCCAGACCGACCTCAGTTCCACCGTCGGCCTGGATTCGGACGAATACATCCGCCAGGTGCTGACGCGCGCGCTGGGCGACGACAAGGCCTCGGTGCTGCTGTCGCGTATCCTGGGCGGCAAGGACGCTTCCGGCATCGAGAGCCTGAAGTGGATGGATGCCTCGTCGGTGGCGGAACTGATCCGCAACGAGCACCCGCAGATCATCGCCACCATCCTGGTCCACCTGGAGCGCGACCAGGCCTGCGAAATCCTCGGCAATTTCAGCGACCGCCTGCGCAACGACGTGGTGCTGCGCATCGCCACCCTGGACGGCGTGCAGCCGGCCGCGCTGCGCGAACTGAACGACGTGCTGACCAAGCTCCTGTCGGGTAACGAAAACATCAAGAAGTCCTCGCTGGGCGGCATCCGCGCGGCGGCCGAGATCCTCAACTTCATGAGCGGCGAGCAGGAATCGTCGGTGATGGACAACATCAAGAACTACGACAACGACATGGCGCAGAAGATCATGGACGAGATGTTCGTGTTCGATAACATCATCGACATCGATGACCGCGGCATCCAGCTGCTGCTGCGCGAAGTGCAGTCCGAGATGCTGATCGTGGCGCTCAAGGGCGCCAGCCAGGACCTGCGCGACAAGATCTTCAAGAACATGAGCCAGCGCGCCGCCGAGATGATGCGCGAGGACCTCGAATCCAAGGGCCCGGTGCGGCTGTCGGAAGTCGAGGCGCAGCAGAAGCTGATCCTGCAAATCGTGCGCCGCTTGTCCGACGAGGGCCAGATTGTCCTCGGCGGAAAAGGCGAAGACTCGTTCGTCTGAGATGGCCCACCTGCCCAAATTCACCGTCGTCCCCGCGCAGGCGGGGACCCATGCTGACTCTGCGACTACGCAGCGCGCCCATGGGTCCCCGCCTGCGCGGGGACGACGTTTTTGATAGCTTAAGATGCAAAAAGAACAGCAAACCGCCTACGAACGCTGGGAACTGTCCTCCTTCGGTGACGACCGCCCAAGCGTGGTCGCGCGCCGCGCCGCCCAGCAGCAGGCCGCGCAGCAGGCCGCCGCGCTGGTGCCGACCGCCGAGGAACTGGCCGCGATCCGCGAAGCCGCGCGCGCCGAAGGCCATGCCGCCGGCCAGGCTGCCGGCCACGCCGAAGGCCTGGCCCAGGGCCGCGCCGCCGCGCAGGCCGAACTTGCGCGCCTGAAGGGCATCGCCGACGCATTCGGCCAGGCCGTCACGCGCGCCGACGAGACCATCGCCGGCGACGTGCTGGAGCTGGCCCTGCACGTGGCGCGCGCGATGACCCGCAGCGCCTTCGAGATCCGCCCCGAACTGGTGGTGCCGGTGGTGCGCGAGGCGATAGGCTACCTGCCGGTGCTGCAGCAGCCGGCGCGCCTGGTGCTCAATCCGGCCGACGCCGCGCTGGTCCAGTCCAGCATCGGCGACGAGCTGGAAAAGACCGGCTGGCGCGTGGTGGAAGACGCCCAGGTGGCGCGCGGCGGCTGCCGCCTCGACACCGCCAGCAACCAGATCGATGCCCAGGCCGCGACCCGCTGGCAGCGCCTGACCCAGGCCTTCGGCAAGCACGTCGAATGGCTGGCATGAGCAATCCCGCGGCCGATGCCCACACCGGGCGCTGGCAAAGCTATCTGCGCGACTGCAGCGCGGTGCTCGACTTCGCCGAGCCGATGCAGGTGTCCGGCCGCGTCACCCGCGTCGCCGGCCTGGTGATGGAATGCGTCGGCCTGCGCCTCGCGGTCGGCAGCGCGTGCACCATCCCGGTGGCCAGCGGCGCCCGCATCGAGGCCGAAGTGGTCGGCTTCGACGGCGACCGCCTGTTCCTGATGCCGCAGAGCGATGTCGAAGGCGTGGTGCCCGGCTCGCGCGTGTTCCCGGTGGAGGCGGCCCTGCCGCGCCCGGGCAGCGTGCCGCATCCGCGCCGCCGCCCGAGCGACCGCGCGCGCCACCTGCCGGTCGGCGCCAGGCTGCTTGGCCGGGTGGTCGACGGCGCCGGCCGCCCGCTCGACAACAAGGGACCGCTTGGCTCCGACGAGATGGCGCCGATCAATGCGCGCCCCGTCAATCCGCTGGACCGCGCGCCGATCAAGGAAACCCTCGACGTCGGCGTCCGCGCCATCAACGCCATGCTGACGGTCGGCCGTGGCCAGCGCCTCGGCCTGTTCGCCGGCACCGGCGTCGGTAAATCCGTGCTGCTGGGGATGATCGCGCGCTACACCAGCGCCGACGTGATCGTGGTCGGCCTGATCGGCGAACGGGGCCGCGAGGTCAAGGAATTCATCGAACAGATTTTGGGGCCGGAAGGCATGGCCCGCTCCGCCGTGGTGGCGGCGCCGGCCGACAGCCCGCCGCTGATGCGCCTGCAGGGCGCGGCTTATGCCACCGCCATCGCCGAACACTTCCGCGACCAGGGCAAGAACGTCCTGCTGATCATGGACTCGCTGACCCGCTACGCGATGGCGCAGCGCGAGATCGCGCTGGCGATCGGCGAACCGCCCGCCACCAAGGGCTATCCACCGTCGGTGTTCGCCAAGCTGCCGGTGCTGGTCGAACGGGCCGGCAACGGGGTCGAGGGCGGCGGCTCGATCACGGCCTTCTACACCGTGCTGTCCGAGGGCGACGACCAGCAGGACCCGATCGCCGACGCCGCGCGCGGTATCCTCGACGGCCACATCGTCCTGGACCGCCACCTGGCCGAAGCCGGGCACTACCCGGCGATCGACATCGAACAGTCGATCAGCCGCGCCATGCACTCGATTACGTCAAGCCAGCACCAGCAGGCCGCGCGCAAGCTCAAGCAGCTGTACTCGCGCTACGAGCGTTCGCGCGACCTGATCAGCGTGGGCGCCTACGCCGCTGGCAGCGACCCGGTGCTGGACCAGGCCATCGCCTCGCACGGCAAGATCGAATCCTTCCTGTGCCAGGAGATCCACGAACGGTCGGCCATGACCGAGAGCTTGGGCCAACTTACCTCTCTGTTCGACTGATCATTGGCCCGGCCGTGGCCATATACTTGACGCATCATGGCCACTTCCTCCGCCCTTGAAACCCTGATCGACCTGGCGCAGCGCGCGTCGGACGAGTGCGCGCGCCGGCTCGGCGCGGCGCGCAAGGGCGAGGATGAGGCCCAGCAGAAGCTGACCATGCTGCTTGGCTACCGCGACGAATACGCCAACCGGCTCGACGCGGCCCAGATGGCCGGCATCACGCCGCACGCGTACCACAACTTCGTGGCCTTCGTCGGCAAGCTCGATACCGCGATCGCCGGCCAGCAGGAAGTGCTGCGCCACGCCGAGGCGCGGGTGGCGATGGAGCAGAAGGCGTGGCAGGAAAGCGAGCGCAAACGGCTGTCCTACCGCACCCTGACCGAGCGCGCGGCGGCCGAGGCGCTGAAAATCGAGAACAAGCGCGACCAGAAGCTGATGGACGACCACGCGGCGCGCTCCGTGTACTACAAACGTTGACGGCAGATTGACAATGCAGACCACTCCCCTCCCCAGCCTGAACGCCACCAGCGGCGCCAACGCCGCCCCGCAGCGCTCCGGCGAATCCGACGGCGGCGCCCAGTTCGGCGCCACGCTGTCGCACGAGATCAGCCAGCGCAACTCGGCCGCGCAGCAGGCGCCCGCCGCCAATGACGGCGCGCAGAAGACGCAGCAGCAGGCGCCGCAGAACCAGCAGGCGAGCACCGACGCGGCCCAGCCGCCGGCCAAGGCCGACGCCAAGCCGGCCGACGGCAAACCTGCCGCCGATGCCAAGGAGGGCGACGACAAGGACGATTCCGCCACGGCCGCCGCAGCCGCTGCCGCCGCGCCGGTCACCGACATGCTGGCGATGGTCGAGAGTGTGGCCCAGCTGCTGAAAGGCGCGGTCGCGCCCACGGCCGCGCCGGCCGCCGACGGCAAGGCCGATGCCAAGGGTGGCGTCAGCGCCGCTGCCCCCCAACTGGCCGGCCTCGCCGCCACCGGTGAAGGCGTCGCCGCCGATGCCGCCGTGCCGACCGACGCCGCCGCCCGCTTCGCCGCGCTGATGCGAACCGGCCAGGGCACGCAGACCGCACCAGCCGCCAACCACGCCACGGCCGACGCCAACGCGCGCGCCGACATCAAGCCGTCGACCCGCGGCGCCACCATCGCCGCCAATGCGCCGGCGGCCTCGCTGGCGCCCAGCGCCGCGCCGAGCGCCGCTCCGGGCAGCGCTCCAAGCCTGGCCCCGACCAATGCGCCGGCCGCGCTGGCCGCGCAGCTGGCCGCCGCCGTCCCGCAGGAAACCAAGGCCGCGCCCGACCAGGCCGCGGCGCAGCTGCTGGCCGCTTCACAGGTCCAGCAGGCCGCGCCGGCTGTCGCTCCGGTCCAGGCCGAGGCGGTGGCAGCGCAAAACTACATTCCGGCCCAGCTGGGCACCTCGGCCTGGGACAACCAGGTCGGCCAGAAGGTCGTGTGGATGGTGGCCGGCGGCGAGCAAAGCGCCTCGCTGACCCTGAACCCGCCGGACCTCGGCCCGCTTCAGGTGGTATTGAGCGTGAACGGCGACCAGGCCAGCGTGGCCTTCTCGTCAAGCCACCAGGATGTGCGCCACGCGCTGGAATCGGCCCTGCCGCGCCTGCGCGAGATGATGGGCGAAAGCGGCATCGCGCTGGGGAATGCCACGGTGGACGCCGGGGCGGGCCAGCGCCAAGCCCAGGACAACTGGCAGGGCATGGGCCAAACTGGGGCGCGCTCCGGCGGCGGCACGCTGGCCGCCGGCGACGACAGCCCGGCCCCACGCGTGGCCACCCGGACCACGGTGCTGGGCGACCGCGGGATGGTCGACACCTTCGCCTGACCGTTAAACCAAAGACCGTCGTCCCGGCGGAGGCCGGGACCCATAGACCACGTGAGCAGTCGAAACGCCAACTCAGCATGGGTCCCGGCCTTCGCCGGGACGACGGGGGTGGGTTGACAGGGTGTCAGCGCGAGGCGCGCAAACCACGGAGTTGGGCGCGCTTCCCCCCGTTTTTCGGCGCTTTTTGATGCCTTGCCAGACCCGATAATGCCATAATGACGGACCGATCCACTTGAAGGCTCAGAGCTATCTTGAAAGCGAACTCGAAATCCAAGGCTGACCCCAAAGACGAAGCCAGCGCGCCCAACACCAAGAAGAAAATGCTTGGCCTGATCGGCGGCGTCGCCCTCGTGATCGTGCTCGGCGTGGCCGGCGGCTGGTACTGGACCTCGATGGGCAGCGCCGGCGGCAAGGAGCACAAGTCGGAGAAAGCCGAGCCGCCGGAATACATCGCGCTCGACCCCTTCACCGTCAACCTGCAGCCGGAGAACGGCGACCAGTACCTTCAAGTGCAGTTCACGCTGCAGGTGGCCAATGCCGAAACCGCGGAGCTGATCAAGGCGAACATGGCCAAGGCGCGCAGCCGCGTGCTGCTGCTCCTGTCGGGCAAGCACGCCTCCGAGATCAACACGGTCGAGGGCAAGCGCGTGCTGGCCAAGGAAATCGTCGACGCGCTCAAGCAGCCCTTCATGCAGGGCGGCGAGCCGCAAAAGGTCAGCGACGTCTTGTTCACCGCCTTCATCATCCAGTAATACAAGCGCAATGTCGGACAATTTTCTCTCCCAGGAAGAAGTCGATGCCCTCCTAAAAGGGGTCAACGGCGACCAGGACGACGTCGTCGCGCCTGAGGACACTTCGGGAGTCCGCACCTACAACCTGGCGACGCAGGAACGCATCGTCCGCGGCCGCATGCCGACGCTCGAGATCATCAACGAGCGTTTCGCGCGGTATTTGCGGGTGGGGCTGTTTAACTTCCTGCGCCGCAGCGCCGAAGTCTCGGTCGGTTCGGTGCGGGTATCGAAATACAGCGAATTCATTCGCAACCTGGTGGTCCCCACCAACCTGAACCTGATCCACATGAAGCCGTTGCGCGGCACGGCGCTGATGGTGTTCGACCCGGGCCTCGTGTTCCTGCTGGTCGATAACCTGTTCGGCGGCGACGGGCGCTTCCACACCCGGGTCGAGGGCCGCGACTTCACGCAGACCGAGCAGCGCATCATCCTGCGCATCCTCGACATCGTGTTCGAGTCGTACACCAAGTCGTGGGAACCGGTGTACCCGGTGCAGTTCGAGTACATCCGCTCCGAGATGAACACCCAGTTCGCCAACATCGCCACGCCGAACGAGGTGGTGGTGTCGTCGACCTTCACGGTGGAACTGGGCTCGGTGTCGGGCCAGATCCACTTCTGCATGCCGTACTCGATGATCGAGCCGATCCGCGACGCCCTCACCTCCAGCCTGCAGGGCGAGGCGCTGGAAGTGGACAAGCGCTGGATCCGCCTGATGACGCAGCAGATCCAGGTCGCCGAAGTGGAGCTGGTGGCCACCCTCGGCCACGGCCGGACCACTTTCGACGAACTGCTCAACCTGAAGGTCGGCGACATCATCCCGATCACGGTGCCGGAATCGATCGAGGCCACGGTGGACGGCGTGCCGGTGATGGAATGCGGCTACGGGGTCCTCAACGGGAACTACGCGCTCAAGGTCGAAAAACTGCTGGCCACGAGCGAGCAACAACTCAGCGGTAAACTAGGAGAATGACCATGTCCGATACCCAGGACGACCAGTCCCTCGACGACGATTGGGGCGCGGCGATCGCCGAACAGGCGGCGGCGGAAGCGGCCGCTCTCGAGAAGCAGCAGTCGGCCCAGGCGGCCGTGTTCAAGGACTTCTCCAACAAGGGCGCGCGCACCGAGACCCCGAACGACATCGACTTCATCCTCGACATCCCGGTGCAGCTCACCGTGGAGCTGGGGCGCACCAAGATCGCGATCAAGAACCTGCTGCAGCTGGCGCAGGGATCGGTGGTCGAGCTGGACGGCCTGGCCGGCGAGCCGATGGACGTGCTGGTCAACGGCTGCCTGATCGCCCAGGGCGAGGTGGTGGTCGTGAACGACAAGTTCGGCATCCGCCTGACCGACATCATCAGCCCGTCCGAGCGGGTGCGGAAACTGAATAAATGATTTATACGGTTCGCGCCACGATCGCCGCCGTGCTGCTGGCGGCAGGACTGGCGGCGCCGGCCTTCGCGCAGCAAGGCGCGTCCGCACCGGCGCAAGCGCAGCCTACCGCCACAGCGGCACAGGCATCGCAGCCTGCGGCCAGCGCGCCTGAAATCCAGGCTGCGCCGGCGCCCGCTGTCCAACCAGCGGCTCCGGCCGCAGTTGCCCCGGCCACCTACCAACCGCCCTCCGCTCCCGGCGCCATCAGCCTGCTGCAAACCCTGTTCGCCCTGTGCTTCGTGCTGGCCCTGCTGGCCGCGCTGGCCTGGCTGGCCAAGCGCTACGGCCCGCGCGCGATGGGTGGCAACGCCAACCTGCGCGTGGTCGGCTCGCTCAGCCTCGGCGGCCGCGAGCGCGTGCTGGTGGTCGAAGTGGCCGACCAGTGGATCGTGGTCGGCGCCGCCCCGGGCCGCGTCAACCTGCTGACGACCATGCCGCGCCAGGAAGGCGTGCTGCCGGCGCCGGGCGCTGCCGCCGGCGTGCCGGCCGGCTTCGGCGACTGGCTCAAACAGACTCTCGATAAACGCAATGCGAAATAAAAAACTCCTGCTGGCCGCGGCCGCGCTGCTGCTGCCGCTGGCGGCGCTCGCCGCGCCCGGCATCCCGGCCTTCACCAGCACCCCTGCCCCGGGCGGCGGCACCGCCTACTCGCTGCCGGTCCAGACCCTGCTGCTGATGACCGCGCTGTCCTTCCTGCCGGCGGCGCTGCTGATGATGACCAGCTTCACCCGCATCATCATCGTGCTGTCGCTGCTGCGCCAGGCGCTGGGCACGCAGACCGCACCGCCGAACCAGGTGATGGTCGGCCTGGCGCTGTTCCTGACCCTGTTCGTGATGGGCCCGACCTTCGACAAGATCTACACCGAAGCCTACCAGCCGCTCCAGGAAAACAAGATCCAGATGGAGGAGGCGATGACGCGCGCCGCCGCGCCGCTCAAGGGCTTCATGCTCAAGCAGACGCGCCAGTCCGACCTCGCCCTGTTCGTGAAGATGTCGCGCACCCCTGCCCTGCAGGGTCCGGACGACGTGCCGCTGCGCGTACTGATCCCGGCCTTCGTCACCAGCGAACTGAAGACCGCGTTCCAGATCGGCTTCGCGATCTTCATCCCCTTCCTGATCATCGACATGGTGGTGGCCTCGGTGCTGATGTCGATGGGTATGATGATGATGTCGCCGGCGGTGATCTCGCTGCCGTTCAAGCTGATGCTGTTCGTGCTGGTCGACGGCTGGCAGCTGCTGCTCGGCTCCCTGTCGCAAAGCTTCTACTGAGGACCATGCCATGACTCCGGAAACCGTCATGACGATGGGCCGCAACGCGATGGAAGTGACGCTGATGGTGGCGGCGCCGCTGCTGCTGGTGGCGCTCATCATCGGCCTGATCGTCTCGATCTTCCAGGCCGCGACCCAGATCAACGAATCGACCCTGTCCTTCATCCCCAAGCTGGTCGGCATCTTCGTCGCGCTGGTGATCGCCGGGCCGTGGATGCTGTCGGTGCTGACCGACTACATGCGCCAGGTCTTCACCGGCATCCCGGGCATGATCGGCTGACGCGCCGCCAGCGCACGCATGATCAGCTTCACCTCGCTCCAACTGAACGCCTGGCTGGCGGCCTTCCTGTTCCCGCTCACCCGCATCCTGGGCGTGATAGCGGCTGCGCCGGTGTTCGGCAATGCCGCGGTGCCGATCTCGCTCAAGGTCTCGCTGGGCGTGCTCCTGACCCTGATCGTGGCGCCGGTGATTCCGCCGATGCCGGCGATCGATCCCGGCTCCTGGGCCGGGCTGTTCGTGGTGCTGCAGCAGCTGATCATCGGGCTGTCGATGGGATTTGCGATGCGGCTGGTGTTCGCCGCGATCGAATTCGCCGGCGAGGTGACCAGCCTGACCATGGGCCTGGGTTTC
This sequence comes from Massilia terrae, assembly GCF_024753145.1. Lineage (GTDB taxonomy): Bacteria > Pseudomonadota > Gammaproteobacteria > Burkholderiales > Burkholderiaceae_D > Telluria > Telluria terrae. The sequence continues at coordinate 292,771 of NZ_JANUGU010000002.1, forward strand.
GCCACCTTCTTCGATCCTTCCTCGTCGGGCCGGTCGTCGGCGATCAGCCAGTTCCTGGCGCTGGTCGCGACCATGGCCTTCCTGGCGGTGAACGCGCACCTGGCGCTGGTGTCGGCGCTGGCCGAGAGCTTCAACACGCTGCCGGTGTCGGCCACGCCGTTCTCCGGCAATGCGGCGCTGGAGCTGGCGCGCTGGGGCGCGCGGATATTTTCGGCGGGGCTGCAGCTGTCATTGCCGATTGTGGCGGCGCTCCTGATCACCAACGTCGGCATGGGCATCCTGACGCGCGCGGCGCCGCAGCTGAATTTGTTTGGTATCGGGTTTCCGGTGACGCTCGGTGTTGGGCTACTCGCGATCAGCCTGGCGCTGCCTTATCTGGGAACGCCGATCGTTAATCTGTTCAACCAGGGGATTGAGGCGAGTCGGGCAATTCCAAGGGCCGGTGTGCCAAAGCCGCCAGCTACTGCACCAGCTCGTTGAGCGCATACAAAATGGGGTTCCCGCGCACGCGGGAACCCCATTTGCCTTTTCAAACACGATACAAAAAATCGGCCTTGTGCCGATTTTTTGTATCGCTTTACCCGTTGATGTAGTTGAACAGCGACAACCCCGACATCATGGTGAACGACTTCTGCGCCGCCTGGAAGGCCACCTGCTGCTGCGAGTACAGCGAGATGGTCTTGACCATGTCCAGGTCCTGCAGGTCCGACATCGCGCTGGCGTAGCGCACATCGTTCTGGTCGCCGGTGGTGTCCAGCGTGTCCAGTTCCTGCAGCCGCGAGCCGACCGCCGAGTGCACCGCCAACACGTTGTCCATCGCGTTCGTCACGTTGGTGTTCGCCACCGTCAGCGCGTTGGTCAGCGCGGTCTGCGCGGCGCTGCCGCCGGCGGGCTGGCGCAGCGCCTGGGCCAGGTCGGCCAGGGTGGTGAAGATCGACTGCTTGCGCGCCGACGACACCGTCAGCTGGTCGCCGTCGGCCGGCGTGCCGCCCACCGTCAGCTGCAGGCCGCCGAAGTTGATCGCGCCGCCGTCCGTGTAGGGTTGGGCGCTCTGCACCGTCGCCGGCGGGGTCGAGCTGGTGTCGAGCACGTCGTAGGTGGTGCCGGCCGCGGTCACGCTGAACTTCACCGAATAATTGTGCCCGGTAACCTGGGTCAGGTCCGTGATCGAGCTGGCCGTCACCGCCGCCGTGCCGGTGTTGGCCGCATCGGCCGCGGTGTGGAAGGTGCCCTTGGCCGCCACATTGTTCTCGAAGATCGAGCTGCCCGAATCGCTGATCGACAACGCGCGCGAGGCGCCCACCTGCACGTCGCGCTGACCCTGGTCGCCGTTGTAGGTGGCGCCGGTGGCGGTTTGCGTGAACGGCTTGGTGCCGATCTGGTAGCCGGAGAACAGGTAGCTGCCGGCGCCGTCGGTGGTGTTGGCCAAGCCGACCAGGTCCTGCAGCCGGCCATCCAGTTCGGTCGCGAGCGAGGCGCGGTCCGAATCCGACAGCGAAGGATTGCCGGCGCGGACGATCAGCGTCTTCACATTGGTCATCAGGTTGGTGACGTTGGTGAGGGTGCTGTCGACCTGCGCCAGCGAATTGCGCGCGCTGGTGCGGTTGGTCGAGAACTGCGTGTTCATCGACTGCGACTGGCTGATTTCCAGCATGCGCGACGAGGCCACCGGATCGTCCGACGGCGTCAGCACGCGCTTGTTGGCGCCCAGCTGCATCTGGGTCTTGGCCAGCTGCGCCTGCATCGTGCTCATCTGGGTGGTGCTTGCCTCGTAGAGGCCGCTGGTACTGATACGCATGTACTAGCTCCCTTAAATTAACTGCCGATCGAGAGCAGCGAGTTGAAGACGGTCTGCGCGATCTGCATGATCTTGCTGGCGGCCTGGTAGGACTGCTGGTAGCGCAGCAGGTTGGTGGCCTCCTCGTCCAGGTTCACGCCCGACACGCTCTGGGCGCTGCTGGTGGACTGCGCCAGCAGCGCGCTGGCGGCCTCGCCGTTGACCTGCGATTCGCGCGCCTTGTTGCCGACGAAGCTGACCAGCTTGGCGTAGCTGCCCTGGTAGGTGGCGTTGCCCTTGTCGAAGATGTTGGTGCTTTGCAGGTTGCCCAGCAGGTTGGCGTTGCGCACGTCGCCGCTCGCGCTGGCGGGCGTGGTGGCGGCCACCGTGAACTGGTCGGTGTCCTTCATGCCGGCGCTGATCGAGAACGAGATGCCGCCGACTTCGTAGCTGGCGCCGGCGGCCGGGTACGGGATGTTGGCGCTGCCGGCCGGGTAGGTCGTGCTGGCGCCGTTGACGGTGACGGTGACCGCTTGCGCCGGGTCGAAGCCGGACAGGTGTCCGCTGGCGGCGTCGTAAGTCAGCGTCATCGGCAGGGCCACGCCGCTGCCCAGGAACTTGGCGTCGACCTGGCCGGCGCTGATCGAGGCCGTGCCCAGATTCGTCATCGCGCTCGAGGTCATCACCGGCGCCGCGGCCGCGATCTGCGCGGTGTCGGTCAGCGCGACGGCGAAGTTGGCGGCCGCGCGGATGGTCGGGCGCACCATGAAATTGTCGCCGGTGGCGGCGCTGCCGCTGACGCTGAAATCGAGGCCGTCGATGGTCTGCGGCCCGGCCTGCGGATACGGCGCGATCGTGGTCTTCTTGTTGTCCGACAGGCGCGTGACCGTGAAGTTGGCGCCGTCGTAGTCGACCTTGTAGTCGCTGCCGGTGAGCTGGGTCGGGTCGCTGATCGCCACGTTGACTGCCGTGGTGCTGGTGAGCGCGTTGTTGGAGTTGCCGGTCACCACCGGTCCCGCCAGCGTGAAGAAATCCCCGCCTGGCTGGCCGTTGGCATCCAGGCCCAGCTTGTGCTGCGCGTTGAAGGTGAAGGCCAGGCCGGCCGCCACCTTGCCCAGCTCGTTCTGGGTCTTGTCCAGCACGTTGTTACGGAAATCCAGCAGGCCGCCCAGCGCCCCGCCCTGCAGCGTGGCTTCGCCGAGGATGTTCGGGCGGCCGGAGCCGTTCACCAGCGCCACCTCGGTGCGGGTGCCGTCGGTCGGCGAGGTGGTGGTGGTCAGCTGGAAGGCCTGCTTGCCGATCACCAGCGGCATGCCGTTGCCGATCGAGACCGTCAGGCTGTTGCCGTCGCCCGGCGTCACATTGGCCTTCACCACCTTGTTCAGCTCCAGCACCAGCTGGTCGCGCTTGTCGAGCAGGTCGTTGGGCACGTTGTTGCTGTTGCCGGCGCCCGTCATGCCGGTGATCTGGTTGTTCAGGTCGGCGATCTGGCTGGCGTAGGAATTGATCAGATTGACATTGGTCGTGATCTGTCCGTCAACACCGGAACGGATGTCCTGCAGCTGGCCGTCGAGCGCCTGGAAGCGCCCGGCCAGGGTCTGGGCCGACGACAGCAGCGACTGGCGCGAAGCCACCGAGGCGTGGTCGTTGGCGACTGCTTGCACGCCGCTGAAAAAGCTCTGCAGCGCGGGCGACAGGCCGGCGCTGCTATCGGCCAGGATATTGTCGATCTGCGAGATCTGGGCATTGAAGGCGTCCAGCGCGCTGCTGTTGGCCTGCGCGTTGCGCACCTGGCTATTGAGGAATTCGTCGGAGAAGCGCTTGATCGCCGATACCGTGGTGCCGGTGCCGACAAAGCCCGCGCCGGTCGCGATCGGCACCGCGTTAGCCTGCACCACCACCTGGCGGCTGTAGCCGGCCACGTTGGCGTTGCTGATGTTGTGCCCGGTCGTGGTCAGCCCTGTCTGTGCAGCGAACAGTGCGCTCTTGCCGATGCTAAGGATATCTCCAGCCATGTGTCTCTTTCTTTCTGCTTAATGCATTTTCGGCAGTTGCGCGCGAAACTTGACGGTTGCCCTCTCCTCAGGCGAACGAGTGCTTGATCAGCGTGGTCAGCTTGGCCGCGTATTGCGGGTCGGTCGCGTAGCCGGCGCGCTGCAGGCCGCGCGCGAAAGTCGCGGCGTCGCCGCCGTGGGCCAGCACCTGCTGGTAGCGCGGATTGCTGGCCAACATCTTCGCGTAATCCTTGAAGCCTTCCGCATATGAGTCGTAGGCGCGGAACTTCTCGACCTTGGTATGCGGCTTGCCGTTGATGTATTCGGTGGTGACGGCGGTCGCGACCTTGCCCTTCCAGCCGGGACCGGCCTTGATGCCGAACAGGTTGTGGCTGGTGCTGCCGTCGGCCATCTTGATTTCGCGCTTGCCCCAGCCCGACTCCAACGCGGCCTGCCCCAGCATGAACTTGGCCGGGATGCCGGTGGCGCGCTCGGCCTCGTCGGCCTGGGCGGACAGCTTCTCGCGGAAGGCGCGCACGTGCGGCGGGCGCTTGCTGTCGGCCGCCTTGGTCTCGGCAGCGCCGGTGTCGATCGACTTCGCCAGCGCGGCCGGGTCGAGCGTCAGGCCGCTCGCGCTGCCGGCTGCCGGCGCGGACGCGCCCTGCTCGCCCGACAGCGCCAGCGCCTGCTGGTTGACCTGCTGCGCCGTCATCTGGCGCACCAGCATGTCGGCCAGGCCGATGCCGCGCTTGGCCAGCGTCTGGCTCATCTGCTGGTCGAGCATCGAGGTGTAGGTCTTGCTTTCCTGGGAATCGAGCACGCCGTCCTGCGGCGTGGCGTCGCGCATGGACTTGAGCATCATGTTGATGAACAAGGCTTCGAACTGGGTCGCCGCGCCCTTCAGCGCATCGGGCGAATTGGTCTTCGCCGACTGCTTCAGCCCGCCCAGCGACTGGGTGTCGAAGGCGAGGCTGGCGGACAGGTCGGGAGCGGCGGCCTTGATGCTCATGGCGTCAGATGATCTCCAGCTCGGCGTGCAGGGCGCCGGCGGCCTTCAGGGCCTGCAGGATCGCCAGCAGGTCCTGCGGCGTGGCGCCGATCGCATTGAGGGCCTTGACCACTTCGGCCAACGAGGCGCCGCCCGGCACGCTCAGCACCTTGCCCGGGTCCTTCTTCAATTCGATCTGGGTGTTCTGCGTGATCGCGGTCGAGCCGCCCGAGAACGAGGACGGCTGGCTGACGTTGGTCTGGGTGCTGACCGTGACCGACAGGTTGCCGTGCGAGATCGCGCAGGGGTCGAGCGTGACGGCCTGGTTCATCACCACCGAGCCGGTGCGCGCATTCATGATCACTTTCGCGGCCACCGGGCCGGTCTTGATGTCGACGCCTTCCAGCATGCCGAGGAAGGCCACCCGCTGGTCGCTGGAGGACGGGGTGCGCACGCGGATCACGCGGCCGTCGAGCGCGGTGGCGACGCCGGGGCCGAACTTGTCGTTGATGGCTTCGGTCACGCGCGCGGCGTTGGAAAAATCGGCTTCCTTCAGTTCGAGGCGGATCTGGTTGTCCGCGCCCAGCACCGAGGGCACCGCGCGCTCGACCGTGGCGCCGCCGGTGATCTTGCCGACCGACAGGTGGTTGACGGTGACCGAGGAGCCGCCGCCGGACGCGCCGGCGCCGCCCACCACCAGGTTGCCCTGCGCCATCGCGTAGACCTGGCCGTCCGCGCCCTGCAGCGGTGTCATCAGCAAGGTGCCGCCGCGCAAGCTCTTGGCATTGCCCATTGACGAGACCGTGATATCGATGGTCTGGCCGGGCTGGGCGAAGGCCGGCAGCGAGGCCGTGACCATCACCGCCGCCACGTTCTTCAGCTGCAACTGGGTGCCGGGCGGCATGGTGATGCCCTTCTGCTGCAGCATCGACATGATCGACTGCACGGTGAACGGGGTCTGCGTGGTCTGGTCGCCGGTGCCGTCCAGTCCCACCACCAGGCCGTAGCCGGACAACTGGTTCTCACGCACGCCGGCGATGCTGGCGAGGTCCTTCAGGCGCTCGGCCTGGGCCGGACCGACCAGCAGGAAACACAGCAGCAGGAGAAAACGGAAACGCATGAAAAAGTCCTCAGAACGGCAGCATCGACTGGAAGAAGCGCGAGAACATCGAGCTCATCTCGGCGCGGTCGATGCGCGCGCTGGTGCGGTATTCGACGCGGGCGTCGGCCACGAGGGTCGACGACACGATATTGCCGGGCTGGATGTTGTCCGGGCTGACCATGCCGGAGAAGCGGATGAATTCGATGCCCTTGTCCATCGCGACCTGCTTCTCGCCGACGACGATCAGGTTGCCGTTGGGGAGCACTTCGCTGACGGTCACGCCGATCGTGCCGGTGAAGGTGTTGGACGCGCTCTGGTTGGCGGCGTCCTCGTATTTGCTGGCGTTGTTGGCCGCGATGGTCGCGCCCAGGCGGCCCTGCAGCGGGCCCGGTACGCCGAGCGTGGTGCTGCCGGTCTTGCTGGCGGCGGCCTGGCCGCTCTTCACGGCCGACGTCTTCTCGACGATGCTGATGGTCAGGATGTCGCCGATGTGACGTGCGCGGCGGTCTTCGAACATCGGGCGGTAGCTGCCGTTGTTGTAGATCGCGCCGTCGGTCGGCGTGCCGGCGTCGGCCAGCAGCGGGCGCGCGCTGGTCGGGCGCTGCACGATCGACGGCGGGGTCGAGCTGCAGCCGGCCAGCGCCAGCAGCACGATCAGGCTCAGGCGTTTCATAACTGCGACAGCCTTTGCAGCATCTGGTCCGAGGTCGTGATCGCCTTGCTGTTGATCTCGTAGGCGCGCTGGGTCTGGATCATGTTGACCATCTCCTCGACCACGTTGACGTTCGAGCTTTCCACATAACCCTGCAGCAGGCCGCCGACGCCGTTGGTGCCGGGGGTGTTGGTGTTCGGGGTGCCGGACGCGCCGGTCTCGACGTACAGGTTCTCGCCCTTCGATTCCAGGCCGGCCGGGTTGACGAAGCTGGTCACCATCAGGGTGCCGACCTGGGTCGGCGCCGGGCTGCCGGGCAACTGCACGGTGACGGTGCCGTCCTTGCCGACCGTGATCGACTGGGCGTTGGCGGGAATCGTGATCGAGGGCTGCACCGGGTAGCCGCTGGAAGTCACCAACTGGCCGTTGCCGTCGGTCTGGAAGGAGCCGTCGCGGGTGTAGGCCGTGCTGCCGTCCGGCATCAGCACCTGGAAGAAGCCGGCGCCGTTGATCATGACGTCGCGCGGGTTGCCGGTCGAGGTCGGGTTGCCGACGGTGAAGATGCGTTCGGTGGCGACGTTGCGCACGCCGGTACCCATCTGCAGGCCCGACGGCAGCGCGGTCTGCTGCGACGACTGCGCGCCCGGTTGGCGGATGTTCTGGTACAGCAGGTCCTCGAACACGGCGCGCGAACGCTTGAAGCCGTTGGTGCTGACGTTGGCGAGGTTGTTGGTGATGACGTCGAGGTTGCTTTGCTGGGCCTCGAGGCCGGTCTTGGCGATAAACAGCGAACGGATCATAAGGTTCTCCTCCGGCCGGCGGACACAATCCGCCTTGCACAGCTAAATTATGCTTTACAGCAACTCAACCCAAAGCGTAGATCTGGCTGGCTTTCTGCTCGTTATTCTCGACGTTCTTCAGCAGGTTCATTTGCGTGTCGAAGGAGCGCGCCAGGCGGATCATGTCGACCATCGCGTCGATCGGGTTGACGTTGCTGCCTTCGAGCATGCCGCCGGCCACCACCACGGAAGGATCGGACTGCACGGGGGCGGTGCCGGGCGCGGTGCGGAACAGCCCGTCCTCGCCGCGCACCAGGTCCTTCTCGGACGGGTTGACCAGCTTCAGGCGGCCCAGCACGGTCGAGATCGCGGGCGGCGTGCCGCTCGGCATGGTGGCGATGGTGCCGTCGGCGCCTACCGTGACCAGGGCGTCGGGCGGGATCGTGATCGGGCCGCCCTCGCCCTGCACGGTCAGGCCGGACGAGGTCTGCAGCACACCATTGGGGCTGGTCTGGAGGGCGCCGTTGCGGGTGTAGGCTTCGCTGCCGTCGGGCGTCTGTACCACCAGCCAGCCCTTGCCCTTGATCGCCACGTCGAGGTCGCGGCCGGTCGCTTGCAGCGTGCCTTCCGAGAAGTCGGCGCCGACCGTGTCGTTGACCACCATCGCGCGGGTGGGGATGCCGTCGCCGCCGATCTGCACCGCCTTGAAGGCATCGATCTGGGCGCGGAAGCCGGTGGTGTTCAGGTTGGCCAGGTTGTGCGAGGTCGTGGCCTGCTGGTCCAGGATGTGCTTGGTGCCGCTGGCGACGGTGTAGATCAACCGATCCATTTTTATCTCCTACAAGCTACCGTCGTCCCCGCGCAGGCGGGGACGACGGTTTTCAGGCTAACGAATCATCAACGCAGGTTCACCAGCGTCTGCAGCACCGAGTCCTGGGTCTTGATGGTCTGCGCATTGGCCTGGTACACGCGCTGCGCGGTGATCATGTTGACCAGCTCGGCGGTGAGGTCGACGTTGGAGTTTTCCACCGCCGACGACTGCAGCACGCCCAGGCTGCCGGTATTCGGCACGCCGACGATCGGCTGGCCCGAAGCGGAGGTCTCGGCCCAGGCGTTGTTGCCGAGCGCCGTCAGGCCGTTCGGGTTCTGGAAGTTGGCCAGCACGATCTGGCCCAGCGGCTGCGAACGGCCGTTGCTGTACTGGCCGAGGATCACGCCGTCCGGACCGGCCGAGAAGCGCTGCAGGTGGCCCGCGGTGTAGCCGTCCTGGGTGGTCTTTTTCTCGCTGGTCGGCGCGCCGTACTGGGTGGTGCCGGCGAAGCCCACGTTCACCGGCAGCGTCAGGTTGGCGCCGGTCGCCGGGAAGATCGGCATATTGACCACCAGCGGCAGGGTCGACGAGGCCGCGCTGCTGAGCGCGCCGTTGACGTCGAAATTCAGGTGGCCGACCGCGACCGGGGGCACCTTCACCGCCGCCGCGATCTGCTTGTCGACGTCGTCCGGTGACAGGCCGGCGGTGCCGCCGGCGCTGGCGGCCGCGGCCACGATCGCTGCCTGGGTGGCAGCGCTGGCGCCGGCCGTGCCGGCTGCCGTCGAGACCGCAGCGCCGGCCGCTGCCGCGTAGGCCGCGAGGTCGGCCGCGATGGTCGCCGCCACCGGCGGGATCGCCTTCATGTCCGTGGCCCACTGGTTGCGCGCGGCCAGCACGCCGGCATTGCCCTGGCCGGCGGCCGACACCTGCTGCGCCTTCCACTCGACGCCGTCGCTGGCCATGTACACATCCCACTGGCCGGCGGTGGCCGACTTCACGTAGAACAGCGACATCACGTGCGCGTTGCCGAGGGTATCGTAGACGTCGACCGGGACCTGCTTGTTGTAGCTGGTCGGATCGTTGGCGTCGAACGGCGTGGTGACCGGCACCTTGTCGTCCGAGTTCAGGTTCATCTGGGTGTCGACGCGGGTGGTCGCGACCGGCTTCACGTCCGACGAGTTGATCTGGATCGGCACCGGCGCGCCGGCCAGGATCTGGCCGTTGTTGCCGACGCCATAGCCGGTCAGCTTGGCGCCCTGGGCATTGACCAGGTAGCCGTCCTTGTCCAGCGAGAACTGGCCGTTGCGCGAATACTGCGTCACGCCGCCCATCGACATGCGGAAGAAGCCGCCGCCGTTGATGGCGATGTCGAGCGGATTGTCCGAGGCCTCCACGTTACCCTGGGTGAACTGCTGGGCAATGGCCGACAGTTTCGAACCGATGCCGGCGGTGTTGCCGCCCGCGCCGTTCAGCGAGCTGGCGTACACGTCGGCGAACTGCGCCTCCGAGCCCTTGAAGCCGACCGTGCTGGCGTTGGCGATGTTGTTGCCGATGACGTCCAGCGATTTCGCGGCGCCGTTCAGTCCGCTAAGACCCTGTTGAAAAGACATGTGTGATCTCCGTGTGAGTGCCGGGTGGGCTTACAGAACCTGCTTGATGTCGGCCAGCGTGACCATGCCCTTGCCGGGCAGGTTCAGCTTGACGCCATCCTTGGCGTTGGTGGTGACGCTGGCCACGCTGCTGAGCGTGAGCGCGCTGGCGTCGGTGAGCGCGGTGGTGCCGCGGGTCGCGTTCACCTTGAAGGTATAGGTGCCGTCGGCCAGCGTGACCGGCTTGCCGTTGGCGTCGACATTGGTCGGGTCGGGCACGCCGTTCCAGGGCACCGGCAGCACGCCCGCCGGCTGCGCGCCCAAGTCCATGGTCTGCACCGTGTTGCCCTTGGCATCGAGGATGCTGACCTGGACGTCGTCCGCGGCGCTGCCCAGCTCGACACCGAACACGCCCTGCCCGCTCTGCAGCGCGACGCTGTTGCCGTCCACCAGCACGCCCTTGCCGATCAGGTTGGTCGCGGCGAGCGACTCGGTCGACTGGTAGCTGCCGGCCAGGCTGGTCAACGTCGCATTCAGCTGGTTGATGCCCGACACCGTGTTCAGCTGCGCCAGCTGGCTGGTCAGCTGGGCGTTGTCCATCGGGTTCAGCGGATCCTGGTTCTTCAGCTGGGTGACCAGCAAGGTCATGAATTTGTCGGTCTGCGCCGTGACGCTGTTGGCGTCGGTGCTGGAACCGGTGGCGGCAGGCTTGGCGTTCATGGTCGCCATCAGGTCGGTCATGCTGGCGCCGGTGGCGGAGGTAGTCGTAGTCATCGGGTGCCTTTAGCTTATTGGCCGAGGGTGAGGGTTTTGAGCAGCATGGTCTTGGCCGCGTTCATGGTGTCGACGTTGTTCTGGTAGGCGCGCGAGGCCGACAGCATATTGACCATCTCGTCGACCACGTTCACATCCGGCATGTTGACGTAGCCGTCCTTGTCGGCCAGCGGATGCTTGGGGTCGTAGACCTTCTTGAACGGCGCCTGGTCCTCGACCACCTGCTTGACGCGCACGCCCTCGGCGCCCTTGTCCAGTGGCACCGACTCGAACACCACCTGCTTGGCGCGGTAAGCTTCGCCGGTGGTGCTGGTCGCGCTGTCGGCATTGGCCAGGTTCGATGCGACCGTGTTCAGGCGCTGGGCCTGGGCCGTCATGCCGGAACCGGCGACGTTGAAGATGTTAAACAGGGACATGATCAGGAACCTCCTTGCACCGCGGCCAGCATGGCCCGGATCTGCTGGTTGATCATGGTGATGCCGGCTTCGTAGCGCAGGCCGTTGTCAGCGAATGCGTTACGCTCGGTGTCCATGTCGACCGTGTTCGAATCGGCGCTGTTCTGGATCTGGCTGCGGAACAGCACCGGCGTGCCGTCGGCCAGCGTGCCGGCATCCTTGGCGCCGGCGATGTGGGCCGGGTTGGTGGTCGCCATCTGGCCGGCCGGCGCCGCCGGCTTCAGCGCGTTCTGCAGGGCGCTGGCGAAATCGATGTCGCGCGCCTTGTAGTTGGGCGTGTCCGCGTTGGCGATGTTCGAAGCCAGCACCTCCTGTCGCTTGGCGCGCAGCGACAGTGCGGCTTCCTGGAATCGCAGGTAATCGTCGAGTTTGCCGATCATGGAACCTCCGGGCTCAAATCCTTTTTTGACAGCACAAATAATACGGCTGGGCAACAAGAGGCAATCCGGTGAGAAGGCGGCCCAAAACCGGGCTATTCATCGCTTGGCCGGGGTCGCGCGAGGCCTAAGATGGCCGTCAATCACCGTCGTGCCTTGCGCCGTCCGCCATGAAAACCATCGCTTTCCTCGCCCTCCTGCTGGCCGCGCCGCTCGCGCTGGCCGATGCGCGGCCACAGAACCCGGCCGCGCTGACCCACGTGGTCCAGCAATTCCTGCAAACCCAGACTGCCGGCCTGCCGGGCCAGGTCAAGGTCAGCGTCACGCCGCCGGACGCGCGCCTGGCGATGCCGGCCTGCCCCGCTCCCGAAGCCTTCCTGCAGCCGGGCGCGCGCGCCTGGGGCAACACCACGGTCGGAGTGCGCTGCACCGCGCCGACCGCCTGGACCATCTACATGCAGGCCCAGGTCAGCGTGACCGCCGACTACGTGGCGTCCGCCGTGCCGCTGGCCCAGGGCCAGCCGATCGAGCCCGGCCAGCTGGTGTTGTTAAAGGGCGACATCGCCGCCATGCCGGCCGGCATCCTGACCGACATCGGCCAGGCGGTCGGGCGCAGCCCGCTGGTATCGCTGCCGGCCGGGGCGCCGCTGCGCACGGACAGCCTGAAGCGCAAGATGGTGGTGCAGCAGGGCCAGGCGGTGCGGCTGGTGTCGAGCGGCGCGAATTTCTCGGTCTCGGCCGAGGCCAAGGCGCTGGCGAATGCCGGCGAAGGCCAGGTGGTGCAGGTGCGCACCGCCTCCGGCAGCGTGGTGTCGGGCACGGCGCGCGCCAACGGGGTGGTCGACGTATCCTTCTGACAGCGCGGAAAAATGTCGTCCTGTGCTAAAGTTCCGGGCCGTATTGCCGTTACCGGTGGCAGAAGCCGGTGATTGTCGCTCCGGCCCGACCAAGGATGATGCTGTGAAAATCAACGATACCCTCAAGAGCAACCAGGGCTTGCCGACCTCCGGCACCCCGGCGGGCGGCGCCAAGGGTGCGGAGAACGCGGCGGTACAGCAGGCCAACACGCCTGCGGCGACCGACACGGTCCGTTTGTCTTCGCAGAGCCAGGCGCTGTCGCGCGCCGCCGGTGTCACGGCCGTATTCGATGCCAAGAAGGTTGAGCGCATCAAATCGGCCATCGCCGACGGGCAGTTCAAGGTCAACTCCGAAAAAGTGGCCGACGGCCTGCTGGAAACCGTGCGCGACCTGCTCCATTCTCGCAAACGCTAATTTTTTGAACGATGAACAATCCTGCTTCGACCTTTGCCTCGGAACGCCAACTGCTTGACTCGCTGACCGGCTTGTTGAAGGAGGAGCAGCGCCTGCTGGTGGCGGCCGATGCCGAAGGCGTGGCCGGGATCACCCCGCGCAAGACCCAGCTCGTGCAGCAGCTGGCGACCGAAGCCGCCCAGCGCCATCGTGCTTTGGCCGCGGCCGGATTTGCCGGCGGCGAGGCAGGCATGGAGCCGTGGCTGGCGGCGCAAGGCACCGCGGACGTGCGCGCGCAGTGGGAAAGCCTGCTGGATGCGGCGCGCGAGGCCAAGGAGCTCAACCGCGTCAACGGCATGCTGATCAACAAGCACATGGCGCACGGGCAGCAGCTGCTGGCGGAACTGGGCGCGAACGAGGCCGGCGGCAATGCGGCGGTGTACGGGCCGGGTGGGCTGAACATCGGGTCGGGGCCGTCGAAGAAGTTTGTGGTTGGCTGATTTCCAACTTGCGCTGAATCGAGGCCGCGCGATGCGGCCTTTTTTGTGCCCGCTGCCAGCGCATCTTACAATCGTTAGCAATGTACGTCGTCCCCGCGAGGCGGGGATCCATGCTGAGCTACCGGGCCTGCGGCGCACGTTTTCGATTACGCATTTGGTCTATGGATTCCCGCCTACACGGGAACGACGGTATTCAGGTTGGCGGGTTATTTGATGACCGGTTCCGCCGGCGCATCAGGCAACGCCGACAAAATCGTTACGGCGACACGCCGGTTACGCGCTCGCGCAGCGGCATCATCATTCGGCGCAATCGGCCTGGTCGAGCCGTGCCCCACGGCCGTCAGGCGCTCCGGCGCCACGCCGGCATCCGCGAACAAGCGCACCACACTCCCCGCCCGGGTCGCCGACAGCTCCCAGTTCGACGGGAACAGCGGATTCGAAATCGGCACATTGTCGGTATGCCCCTCGACCTCGATCGCATGCGGATCGTTCTTGAGCAGCTCCGCCATCGTGCGCAGCAGCTCCGTCGAGTCGCCATTCAGTTTGGCGTCGCCGCTCTCGAACAGCACGCTGGCCGGAATCTCGACCGACACGCCGCGCCCGTTCTGCGTCACGCGCACCTTGCCGGCCTTGACCAGCGGCGCCAGCGTCTTCGTCAATTCCTGCGCCAGGATGTTCAGCCGCTCCTTCTCGCGCTTGACCGCCTCCGCGCGGCGGCGCGCGACGATGCTGGTCAGCGGCAGCGGCTCGACCTTCGGATGATCTGCCTTCACCGGCGCCGCATCGCGTCCGCCAAACGCGCTGCCCAGCGCATCCGACAGCACCCGGTACTTGCCCTCGTTGACCACCGAGATCGCATACATCACGACGAAGAATGCGAACAGCAGTGTGATGAAATCGGCGTACGACACCAGCCAGCGCTCGTGGTGCTCCTGTGGCTCTTCGTACTTTTTGCGCGCCATGACCCGCCTCAGGTCCGCGCCAGCAGGCTGGCGACACGCTCGTCGATCACGCGGGTGTGGTCGCCGCTGGCGAGGTCGTGAAATACATCGGCCAGGATCTCGTACTGCGCCACGCGCACCGCGACGATCGCCTTCAGCTTGTTCCCCACCGGGTGGCAGAACAGGTTGGCCAGACCGACACCGTACACGGTCGACACGAAGGCCACCGCGATGCCGGCGCCGAGGCGCGACGGGTCGGACAGGTTTTCCATCACATGGATCAGGCCCAGCACCGCGCCCAGGATGCCGATGGTCGGCGAGTAGCCGGCCGCCGCTTCCCAGATGCGCGCGGCCTGGCGCTGGCGTGTTTCGAAGGCGGTGATTTCGGTGTCGAGCAGGCTTTTCACCTTGTCCGGCTGGATGCCGTCGATGACCAGGCGCAGGCCCTTGACGATGAACTTGTCGCGCGACTTGTCCATGAAGCGCTCCAGCGCGAGCAGGCCGTCGCGGCGCGCGACCAGGCTCCATTGTTCGATTTCGCGCGCCAGCTGGACGCGCATATTGGGCGGGGTGCGGAACACCCACGACAGCATCGCCATGCCGCGCCAGAAGGTCTTCGCTTCCGACTGCAGCAGCACTGCGCCGGCGGTCCCGATCACGACGATCGCGAACGCGGCCGGCTGGATCAGGGACGAAAAGCGGCCTCCGTCGAGCTCGTGCCCGACGAAGATGCCGACCAGCGCCAGCGCCAGGCCGGCTACGCTTGACCAGTCCACAGCTGCTCCCGCAGGGCCGCGCGCAGCCGCGACACCGCCTGGGTGTGCAGCTGCGACACGCGCGATTCAGACACGCCCATCACGGCGCCGATCTCTTTCAGGTTCAATTCTTCCTCGTAGTAGAGGCCCATCAGGATCTTCTCGCGCGGCGGCAGCGAATCGATGGCGTCGATCACCGCCTGGCGGAAGTCGGTTTCCAGCAGCGCGCGCAGCGGGTCGCTGTCGTCCACCGCATAGCGGTCGAGGAAGCTGTCATTGCCGTCGTCGTCGCCGTGGAAGTCCTCGTAATAAATCAGCTGGTGGCCGCTGCCGTCCGACAGCAGGTCCTGGTACTCGCCCAGCGAGATCTTCAGCGATTTGGCCACCTCGGACTCGGTCGGCGGCCGGCCCAGCTTCTGCTGCAGCGCGTTCATCGCCGTCTCGACCTTGCGCATGCTCTGGCGCGTCGAGCGCGGCATCCAGTCGCTGTTGCGCAGCTCGTCCAGCATCGCGCCGCGAATGCGCAGCACCGCGTAGGTCTCGAACTGCGCGCCATGGGTCTCCTCGTAGCGGTTGATCGCGTCCAGGAGGCCCATCATGCCAGCTTGTACCAGGTCGTCCACTTCGACTGAAGGCGGCAGCTTGGCCTTCATGTGGTGCGCCAGGCGCTTCACGAGGGGCATGTGCTGCTCCAGCAAGTGATCCCTGTCCGCTTTCCCTTTGACCGTGTACATGCCCTATGCGTTTTTTTTCTCAGGTACCAAAATGTGCGCCGCCTCCCTGCCACCGCGAATGCCCCGCGCCGTCCAGCGCGAAGCGGCCGGCCAGCTGGCGGAACGCCACCGACGCGCCCGCGAGCGGGAAGGCATCGACCACCGCCCGGCCCAGCCGCGCCGCGCGCTGCAGGTACTCGTCCGCCGGCACCGAACCCATCGAGTTCAGCGTTACCGCGAGGTAACGTGTTGCCGCAGCCGACATATTAGCGTATACAACCCTCGCCTCCGCCTCGCTGGCGTCGGTCACCAGGATTCCGAACGGGCGCCGGCCGAATTGCTGCGCGAGACGCTTGATCAGGGCATAGCCATTGGTGATCGAGGTGGCGCTGGTGGACACCTGCACCACCAGCTCGGAATCGGCCAGCGCCGGCAGCACGAAACCGTCGTCGCCGAATTCGCCGTCGACGATCACGATGCCGGACTGCTTGGCCATCACGTCGAAGGCCTTGGCGAGTCGGCGCTGTTCTTCCTGGCCGGCCGTCTTGCGCTTTGCGTCGCGCGCCAGCGTCGCCACCGAGAAGCCCTGCGGCGCCTTGCGGATGATGTCGTTGAGCGCGGACTCCTGGCGCGCCACCTGCAGCAGCGAGGGACCACGGTCGAAGCCCAGGCGCTGCGCCACGCCGTATTCGCGCTCGCAGGCATCCATGATCATGACGTCGTTGCCGGCCTGCGCCAGCGAGGCGCCGAGGTTGACCAGCATCGCGCCCTTGTCGTCTTCGGGCGTGGCGGACAGGAAGGTGACGATGCGCGGGCGCGGGCCCGCCAGCATCCGCCGCAGGCCTTCTGCCTGGTCGAAGTCGAAGCTAGCCAATCGACACCTCGCGCAGGCTGCTGTCCGAATGGACGCCGCCGGTCTGCGCCATCACCACCGGCAGGTCGGCGTCGGCCAGCTGTTCGCGCTTGCCGCGGAAGGCGCGGTCGACCAGCATCGCACGGTCGCCCATGTGCAGGTCTTCCGGCACGCGCTGGCCGTTGGACACGTAGAACAGGTTCAGCTTCTGGCGCACCAGCACGTCCAGCACGCTGCCGATCGACGCCGCTTCATCGAGCTTGGTCATGATCACACCGTGCAGGCCGCTGCCCTGGTAGGCGCGCACCACTTCGTTGAGCGTGTCGTGGGTCGAGGTCGCGTTCATGCACAGGATGCGCTTCACGTCGGCGCCGGATTCGTTCAGCATCGCCACCTGGGTCGCCACCATCTGGTCGCGCTGAGACATGCCGATGGTATCGATTAATACGGTATGTTTGTTTTTCAGTTCCTTCAGGGCGATGCGCAGGTCCGCCTCGTCCTTGACCGCATGGACCATCACGCCGAGGATCTTGCCGTAAATGCGCAGCTGCTCGTGGGCGCCGATACGATAGGCGTCGGTGGTGATCAGGGCCAGTTTCTCCGCGCCGTGGCGCATCACGCAACGCGCGGCCAGCTTGGCGGTAGTGGTGGTCTTGCCGACGCCGGTCGGGCCGACCAGCGCGAACACGCCGCCCTTGTCGAGGATCGCGTCCTCGTCGGTCATCACCTGCAGGTTGCGGCCGATGACGTTTTTCACCCAGCGCAGCGAATCGGCGGCATCCCTGTCGGCCGGGAGCTTGTCGAGCAGGTAGCGCGACAGCGTGGCCGAGAAGCCGGCGGCCAGCATCTCGCGCAGCACGGCGGCCTTATGCGGAGTGCGCTGCTGGCTGGCGTTCCACGACAGCTCGGCCAGCTGGGTCTCCATCAGGCCGCGCATCGCGCGCATCTCGCTTATCATGCCGGACATTTCGGCGGCGGCGGTTTCGGTGGCGCGGGCCACGGCGGCGGACACCATCGTCGACATCGCGGCCAGGTCGATCGCCGGCTGCGGCTCGGGCGCGCGGCGGTTGGCGTAGGACTGGGAGCGCGCTTCGGGGATGTGGTGCAGCTGGGGCGCCGGGGCCGCCATTTCCGAATCGGGCGCCGGCGACGCGATCGAGGCGACATCGTCGCTGGCCAGGGCCAGGATCTCGACCTCGCCATCGACGGCGCGGTTGGACAGGATCACTGCATCGGGACCTAACGCCTCCCGCACCTTGCGCAAGGCTTCGCGGGAAGTTGGGGCTGTAAATTTCTTCACATTCATCGTTGGTCTCCGCGGAACCGGAACAGTGCTTTCATCATCGCTAATCTTTGTCGGTGAGAGTGCAAACGCCCTCTTCTACGCTAAGGATTATTGACGATGCCACATGGAAACCATCGATGGAAAAGGACGGGGAAAATACGGCTATTTGCCGGGGTGCTTAATGCTTGGGCGGCGAGGCGAAAAAATTCACTGCGCGCGTAAGCCCTCCGGCAACGGACATGGCGTGCCAGGGAAACCAGTATCGGGCTTTCGAGAGTGCCTCGACAGAATTGCAGCTACTTGCTGACCAGGGATGTGATGGAGGACTTCTTCGGGTTTGGCCTGACGACGACGACCGGCGAACGAAACTGTGTCTCCGCCGTCGCGTATCGGAACTGAACCAGCAAGCGGCATCCTTCCCGTGGCAACTGCCCCTTGTGGATACCAAACGTATCCTCAAGAAAAGCATCTCCAGCCTTGCCGATCATGACGAGGATTTTTTCCTTGCCAAAGGCCTCTTCTACTTGAGCGTCACCTAGGCGTCCAAGTTGGGTAAGAACCGGACTGCGCGGAGACCCTTCCACAAAGACATGAGGTCCATTTGCTTCGCCAACATCGGTCATGTAGATGAAGAATTTCAGGAACCTGATTCCATCATTATCGCGATGGAAGTTCTCGGCCTCCTGTGGTGTCTCGTTTCCCGAATAGGACCACCAGGCCTGGATACTATCCAGATAGGGCTTGGCATTGAAATAGCCAGTCGCGAGATCGACGATCCGGTCATCCATCGCCAGCTCGTGAAGCGATTCAAGCGTGGGAGCCAGCCTGATCTGCCCGACGTGAGTCCCCTCCGGTGGCACATCGAATGAAAACTCGCCGGCCTTACGATTCCACGGATCGAAACACGGCAAGGACGATAAATCCTTGACCAGCCTCGCAGTACGCTCGGCGTCGATGAAGCCAGGGAAATGAGTTACACCGCGATCGAACAGTTCGCGCAGCGCCGCTCCTCCAGTTCCCACGTGGCGACGGCGATGCAGGGTTGTCAGCCATGCGATCTTCCGGCGTACTACTGGGTTCCTGATTTTTTCCTGAACGATCGCAATGGCCCGGGTTAAGGGATGGGGCCGCACATTGGTCTTCAAAACGGGTAACGACGTCATCTCAAGCCTTTAAACGCACTTGGTTCTTAGCGCTGACACAGATCGAGTTAGGGGGAAGATCCTTGGTAACAACAGCGCCTGCGCCAACGACGGAGCCTGCTCCAATTGTAACGCCACCAAGCACCATGCAATTCATCCCCAACCATACATTATCTTCGATAACGATTGGCTTGGACTGGTGAACATACGGAACGACTCCACGGATATTCAAGGTCGCAGTCTCAATACAAACGCCACGCGAAATCCGGACGTTGTTTCCGAGCCTGATAGGACTGTGAGCCCCGAGTACCGCATGCGCCCCTACGATTATGTTCGAGCCAAACGTGATGTTTTCACGATACTTGAGCGAAGCAGTGCGATCAAGCAATAAACCGCGCGCTTCAGGAAAGAACGCAACTGCACGCCAGATCGCCATCGCTTCACCGACGTAAGTAGATGCAAGGCTGAGGCCGCGATACAGCCCTCGCATCGGTCGTGAACGACAAAGATTCATATACATTCTCTTGAGCTTCATTGTGCCTTTTCCAACGCTGTCTTGAATGTGTGATATTTCATTCTCGCGAGGAAGAGTGCGACGCCGAAGACACTCATCGCAACACCAACAAGTCCAAAAAGCTTGGCGAGTGCAACGCCCCCAGCAAGCGAGATGATAATGCTCACCAAGCCGATGTTGCGCAACAGCTTGTCGAAATGTGAGGCATAAAGCGCCAGATGATAAGGCTGCGACCAAGCGAGAAGAAGCTGGGCGCACAGGATCATAAGGAATATCGGAAAACTGCTGAGGACATAAGGCTTATTGAGCACGCGCGCCATCGGATAATAGGCGAGAATCAGCGCCAATCCAACAAGTGCTGCACAAAACAGTGATTTTCTGGCGACAGTTCGAGTGAGGTTCCGACTTTCCGGTCCGGGCTTGGTATACGCCCGCAAGATTCCCATCATGTACTTGTTCGTAACGGCAGACTGAACAATGCCACCGATTGAGCTGGCAAGTGATTGGAAAAATGTATAGATGCCCAACACACTGCTACCCAGTAGGCTCTGCACAATGATGCGGTCCAAGCTTTGTTGCACCGAATTGGCAGCAGCGACAAAATAATAGTCACGAGCTTTAAAAATTCCGTGCCGTATATATCGCCAATTTATTCTACCTGAGGGGATTTTTCGAAATTCGGCAAGGCTAAGTGAATAGGTAGCACAAGCCAATGCTGACAACATCCAGGGGATGAAAATAGCAGTCACTGGACTGATCCGTGTACCAGCGATCAAGGCAATGGAAATCAGGTGCCAAGCATATGACCGAAAGAATGTAAGCTGGACGGACGCATGTGGCTTGTTCAGCAGTACGGTCATCCGCGTCGTTTCTTGCAATATTGCGGCGGCCGCTACAATTACGACGGCCGCCCCCACCGCCACGACCTCACTGGCTACAGACAATAGCCACATTACCACCGGCACGACCACGACAATCATTGGCAGGGTGAGCTTGAGCAGGTGGGCGTGCGTCCGCTGCAGCACTGCAAGCCTTGAACGAGAAGGATTGCGGGCGTAACGGCGACCGGTAAATGTATGCATTTCGAAACCAAAGACATACACGCCGATGGTTTCGATTGTGGATACAATACTATATAACCCGAGAACAGCGGGCAGGTCGTGCTTGACCAGGAAAAGCAGGAAAATAAATCGAATCCCCAAGCCTGCCATATGCAGTATGGCCAAAGCTTTTGAGGACAACGATTTTCTCCCTAGATAAGCAAAATATACGCGATGCGCCGCAAGCCCTGAGTAAAACCTTAACTATAGGGCAGACCTGGACTGTAGGAAATGTCCGCGGGCCATTATCAGGTGCATGCCTGTAAAAGTCAAACGCCGCGACGGTTCACTGTACCAAATCTGACATCGGGCAAGTTGCCTTAAAGTACATCGCGCATTTCCATTATTTTCGCGTCAATGTTTCAGTCACGCGTAGGAGTTCAACCAGTTAACGACGTAATCACGCACGCCTTCGTCGACCGCGAGGAACGGCTCGGCATATCCTGCCTTGCGCAAGTTCCCCATATCCGCCTGCGTGAACGACTGGTACTTACCAACCAGCGCATCCGGGAACGGAATGTATTCGACGATCCCCGCCTCCACCATCTCCGCGGTCGTCATCGCCGGCTTGCCTTCGACTTCGCGCATGGCGTTGACCGTAGCCGTCGCCACGTCGTTGAACGGCTGCGCGCGACCGGTGCCCAGATTGAAAATACCCGACACCTCTGGATGATCGAAGAACCACAGGTTCACCCTCGCCACATCTTTCACCGACACGAAGTCACGCAGTTGCCCGCCGTTCGCATAACCATCGCGGCCTTCGAACAGCTTGACCTTGCCGGTCTCGCGGTACTGGTTGAAGTGGTGGAAAGCGACCGACGCCATGCGGCCCTTGTGCTGCTCGCGAGGTCCGTACACATTGAAGTAGCGGAAGCCAACCACCTGCGCCGTCATATCGCCCGCTTTCTGGCGCACGACCTGGTCGAACAGGAATTTGGAGTAGCCGTACACATTGAGCGGATTCTCGAATTCGCGCTCTTCCTTGAACACGGTGCCGCCGCCGTACACCGCCGCGCTGGACGCGTACAGGAACTGCGCGCGCTGCTCCTTGCAGAATTCAAGCAGCTCGAGCGAGTACTGATAGTTATTCTCCATCATGTACTTGCCATTGTGTTCCATCGTGTCCGAGCACGCGCCTTCGTGGAAGATGGCCTTGATGCGTCGGTCGTAATGATGGGTGCGGATGCGAGTGAGGAACTCGTGCTTGTCGAGGTAATCGATGATTTCGCAATCGACCAGGTTCTTGAACTTGTCGCCGCGCGTGAGGTTGTCCACCGCGATGATGTTGGTAATGCCGCGCTCGTTGAGCGCCTTGACGATGTTCGAGCCGATCAGGCCGGCCGCGCCGGTAACGACGATGTACATAGGTACCTCTGCAATCTGTACGCTTGTCCGCTATGCAAACAAGTAAGTTACCGTCGTTCCCGCTTTCGCTGGAACGACGGTCAAGTATTATTCTGGCGTTACAGGCCGCTCAACCGAACAGCTCTTCCTGTGTCACCACCGCCGTACCCAGCTTACCCACAACGATACCAGCGGCGCGATTCGCCTGCTTCATCGCTTCCGGCATGTCCTCGCCCGCGGCCAGCATCAGGCCGAGCGTCGCGATCACGGTGTCGCCGGCGCCGGACACATCGAAGACCTCGCGCGCAACGGTCGGCTCGTGGATTGCCTCGCCATCGCGGTACAGCGACATGCCCTCTTCGCTGCGCGTGACCAGCAGCGCCTGCAGGTCCAGTTCGCGGCGCAGCTGGTCGGCCTTGACGGCCAGCGCCTCCTCCGTCTTCCAGCTGCCGGCCACGGCCTGGAACTCGCTGCGGTTCGGCGTCAGCAGGGTCGCGCCGCGGTAGTGGCTGTAGTCGCTGCCCTTGGGATCGACCAGCACCGGCTTGTTCTCGGCGCGCGCGGCCGCGATCATTTTTTCAGCGAAGGTCAGGCTGCCCTTGCCGTAGTCGGACAGGATCACCAGGTCGTGTTCGCGCACCAGGCGCGTGTACACATCCAGCTTGTTGGTCAGGACTTCGGCCGTCGGCATCTCCTCGAAGTCGATGCGCAGCAGCTGCTGCTGGCGCGACAGGACGCGCAGCTTGACGGTGGTGGAGATGGCGGCGTCGCGGTACAGGTGAGCGCGCACGCCGTTCTTGTCGAGCAGGGTTTCGAGCGCGGTGCCGGCATCGTCGTTGCCGACCACGGACAGCAGGGTGACCTGGCCGCCGAGGCTGGAGATGTTGCGGGCCACGTTGGCGGCGCCGCCGGCGCGGTCTTCGGTGCGGGTGATGCGCGCGACCGGCACCGGCGCCTCCGGTGAGATGCGGTTCACGTCGCCGAACCAGTAACGGTCCAGCATTACGTCGCCGACGACCAGTACGCGGGCGGATTGGACACGTGATTTCAAATCAATTGTGGACATAGCGCTTGTTGTTGGCGGGCGGCTTTGTACCACCCCTGCAAGCGTGCATTTTCCCACAGATGGGGCAGTTGCGGCATGTGCATATGCTCGCGCTGTCCGACGCGCCGCCGCTTGTTAGCCCCCCCTTTGACCATTACTTTGGTGTCGTCTGTAGTGCCGCACGTCAGCACACATTTGCGCGATATCGCGCTCGGCGGTCCAGCCCAGTTCGTCGCGCGCCATGCTGGGATCGGCATAGCACTTCGGCCCAGCATTGACACCCTGTTCGCGATTGATGCTAAGCAAACCAAACGGTCAAGTGCGCCCACCAAGCACACGGTCGAGTCGCGCGAGCTCAGTACTGATATCTGCATCCCATCCGCTGAATTCCACTGGGAGATCGGAGAGCTTATGATAGGTGCCTTTGCCACGTTGGGGTGTCACTTCGAACGACTTGGTGAGAATGGCGTCGAGATTTTCTACGAATAGAGACTCAATCTCACGGACCAGCCGCGTATATGTCTGCGCAAACGTTTTCTCCTGCTTTAGGAAGTTGACATAGCGCTGGACGACAACCGCCCCAGTATCGACGCCTTCGTCGATTAAATGAATGGACACACCGCTAGGCGTTCCATCGAAGAATGACCAGAAGTTGGGATGAGCACCACGGTTGTAGGGCAAATACGAAATATGTAAGTTAACTATAGGCGCATTGGAGCTAGAGATTACATCGCGCCGCAGAATATGCCGGTAGCCGAAGCTAATTACGAGATCGAAGCCTTGAGTAGTCGAAATCTTCTGATCGGTATGCCAGACTTCATGATTCTTTTCAACGATAGCATTAATTATGGGAGTATCAAATTCGTTGTAGCCCAAGAAAAGGACGCGGCCTGCAGGAGCCGAGAGCACTTTCACAAGTCGCATATTCTGAGTTTGGAGCGATTCCGTTAATCGTTTATCAAATGTCATCCACAGTCTCCGCTTTATGTGGGCCACAACTTCGAAAAGCAACCGTTGTGGCGGCCGGCGCATTGTACGCGCACGCAAAACTAGCAGCAAATCCACTTAACTAACGGGAGCATTTCAGGCTGGCGCTGCTGTTAGAATGCCAGTATCTTAAATTTCATGTCGTGCGATGACCAGCAAAGTCCCCCTACCGTCAGCAGTAATTGTGCTTGCAAACCTGATGGACGAGAACGGCGTCCTTAACAAAGAGTCAGCGGCACGGGCCGCAAAAGCGGTCGAGTTGTTCCGAGCCACGGGGAGCGACTTCATCGTTACTTGCGGGTGGCCCTATCGTTCGGACTCATCGCTCCCAATCGCGCTAGCGTTTCGAGACCATCTTCTCAAGAACTATGATACCCCGTCGAGCGCAATCATCACCGAGACGAACTCGCGCGATACCGTTGGTGATGCATGGTTTACCAAAGTGAACGTCGCCGTCCCAAGAGGGTTTCGCAGTTTGCACGTTGTGACCAGCGAATACCACGTCACCCGTACTGCCGAAATTTTCAACACAATCTACGGTCCAGGCTTTCAGATCACAGTTCACGGGGCTAACGTAACCGACGATGCAGCCATTCGCGAAAACGAGGCTCGCTCGCTTCAGGCTTTTCGTGACACGTTCAAAGGGGTGACTCCAGGCGACGACCAAGCAATTCTCGACAGACTTCGTGAGCAACACCCCTTCTATAACGGTGCTATATACCCGCGCATTTAAGCTAGATTGTCCGAAGTCACGTCGGCGCCCCAACAAGGCTCGTAACGCGAATGGTCTTCGTCTCCGGAATCTCCGAATGCGACAGCACCTTCAGCTGCGGTAGCGCGCGGCGCAGGAAGCGGGACAGCAGCGTGCGCAGCGGTCCCGGCACCAGCAGCACCGGCGTCAGACCCATCGCCTCCTGCTGCATCGCCGCTTGCCCCGCCTGCTGCGCGATCGTATCCGCCAGCCCTGGCTCTATGCCCGTGCCGTCATTGCCGGAACCAAGCGCCTGCATCAGCAACCGTTCGAGGCGGTTATCGAGCGTCATGACCGACAGCTCGGTCGAACCCGGGAACAGCTGCTGCACGATCGCCCGGCCCAGTGCGATCCGTACCTGGGTCGTCAGCTCGGTCGGATCCTGCGTCAGCGCCGCGAATTCCGACAGCGTCTCGATGATGGTCCGCATGTCGCGGATGTGGACGCCCTCGGCTAGCAGGTTTTGCAGCACTTTCTGCAAGGTCGACAGCGTCACGACCTTCGGTACCAGATCTTCCACCAGCTTCGGCACTTCCTTCACCAGGTGGTCGAGCAGCGCCTGCACTTCGATCCGGCCCAGCAGCTCGGAGGCATGGGTGGTAATGATGTGGTTCAGGTGCGTGGCGATCACGGTGCCGGCGTCGACCACGGTGTAGCCCATGCCCTGCGCCTGTTCGCGCATACCGGCCTCGATCCACACCGCCGGCAGGCCGAACGCCGGATCGGTGGTCGGCGCGCCGGGCAGCGCGCCGGTCGCCATGCCCGGATTGATGGCCAGGTACTGGCCGTTCATCGCTTCGCCCGTGCCCACCTCGACGCCCTTGAGCGTGATGCGGTAGGCCGACGGCCGCAGTTCGAGGTTGTCGCGGATGTGCACCGGCGGCGCGAGGAAACCGACTTCCTGCGCGAACTTCTTGCGGATGCCCTTGATCCGCTTGAGCAGTTCGCCGCTCTGCCCCTTATCCACCAGCGGGATCAGGCGATAACCCACTTCCAGGCCGAGCGTATCGACCTGCATGACATCCTGCCAGGTCGCCTCTTCGCTTTCGCTTGGCGTCGCGGCGCCGCCGGCCGCACCCGACGCACCGGCAGCGGCTGCGGCGGCTTTCGCCTCTTCCTCCTTTTTCGGCGCTTCCTTCAGGCGCTTGTCCATCAGGTAGCCAGTGCCGCCCAACAGGCCGCCGAACAACAGGAACACCAGGTTCGGCATGCCCGGGATCAGGCCCATGCCGCCGAGGATGGCGCCGGTGATGTACAGCACCTCCGGCTTGGCGAACAGCTGCGAGACCAGCTGGTTACCGATGTCCTGGTCGCTCGCCACGCGCGAGACCACCATGCCGGCCGCGATCGAGATGATCAGCGACGGGATCTGCGCCACCAGGCCGTCACCGATGGCGAGCAGCGTGTAGTTCTTGATCGCGTCGCCGAAGGCCATGTCATGCTGGACCATGCCGACGATCAGGCCGCCGATCACGTTGATCAGGGTGACCATGATGCCGGCCACCGCGTCGCCGCGCACGTATTTGGACGCACCGTCCATCGCGCCGTAGAACTCCGCTTCCTGCGCCACTTCCGAACGGCGGCGGCGTGCATCCTGTTCGCCGATCAGGCCCGCGTTCAGGTCGGCGTCGATCGCCATCTGCTTGCCCGGCATAGCGTCCAGGGCGAAGCGCGCGCCCACTTCGGCGATACGGCCCGCGCCCTTGGTCACGACGGTGAAGTTGATGATGGTGAGGATGACGAACACCACGATACCGACCGCGTAGTTACCGCCGATGAGGAAGTGGCCGAACGCTTCGATCACCTTGCCGGCGGAGGCGCCGCCGGTGTGGCCCTGGGTCAGCACCACACGCGTGGAGGCGACGTTGAGCGACAGGCGCAGCATGGTCGACACCAGCAGGATCGCCGGGAAGGCCATGAAGTCGAGCGGCTTGACCGTGTACAGCGCGGTGAGCAGCACGATGACGGACAGCGCGATGTTAAAGCTGAAGAAGACATCGAGCAGGAAGGCCGGCAGCGGCAGGATCATCATCACCAGCAGCAGGATGATGAGGATCGGCGCGGCGAGCGCGCTGCTGCCGCGGTTAGCGAGGCCGCTCAGCCAGGCGGGCAGTTGGATTGCGTTCATTGGTCAGCTCCGTCGGGACGGGCCGGCTGCGCGTTCTGCGACGCCGGGTTGAGCGGGTCCATTTCTGGCGGTACCGCGATCTTGGTCGGGCGGTCCGGATACTGGCCGCCACGTTTGCTATAGGTGCGAAGCTGGAACACGTAGGCCAGCACTTCGGCCACCGCCGAGTACAGCTTCTCCGGGATCTCCGCTTCCAGTTCGACGTGCTTGTACAGCGCACGCGCGAGCGGCGGCGCTTCGAGCATCGCCACGTTATTCTCTTTCGCCAGTTCGCGGATCTTGGCCGCGACTTCGTCGACACCCTTGGCGACCACGCGCGGCGCACCGCGCTGGCCTTCGGCGTATTTCAGCGCGACGGCGTAATGGGTCGGGTTGGTCACCACCACGTCGGCGGTCGGCACGCTGGCCATCATGCGGCGCTTGGCCATCTCGCGCTGCAGCTGGCGGATCTTGCCCTTGATCTGCGGGTTACCTTCGGATTCCTTCGATTCCTGGATCACTTCCTGGCGCGTCATCTTCAGCTTGTTCGCGTAGTGCCACATCTGGTACGGCCCGTCGAGCGCCGCCACCACGCCAAGCGCGCCGACCATGAAGATGAAGGCCGCGCCGATCAGGTGCAGCAGGTGCACGCTGCCTTCGTTGAGCGGCTCGATCGCGAGGCCAATCATCGCGTCCTTCTGGCTCATGATGACGAACCAGGCCACGCAGCCCACCAGCAGGGTCTTCGCGATCGCCTTGAGCAGTTCGATCAACGAGTTGGTCGAGAACAGGTTGGAGATGCCGTTGATCGGATTGAGCTTGCCGAAGTTGGGCATGAAGGCCTTGGACGAAAACAGCCAGCCGCCGATCAGCAGCGGCGAGGCCAGCGCGACCAGCATGATGGCGCCGGCCAGCGGCAGGCAGGCCAGCATCACGGTGCCGACGTCGACCAGGATGCGGTGGATCAGCACGTCCGGATTGAAGACCTGCTCTCGGTCCAGCGACAGGCCGGAATGAACCACCTCGGCCAGCTTGTGCGCGAGCATGCCGCCGGTCGCCCACAGGCCGGCGCCGGCCGTCATCAGCACGCCAAAGGTTGTCAATTCACGCGATCGGGGCACGTCGCCGTTTTCGCGCGCCTGCTCCAATCGCCGCTGTGACGCTGGTTCGGTCCGTTCCGCGTCGCTTTCTTCCGCCATCCTGTGCTCCGGTTACCAGCCAGGCGCCTCGCACGCGGCTGCTGCAGGATGGAATTATCAGTGATGTTGCTGTGGGGCCAAGTCAGGAAAAGGAAGGCAAAGAGCGCGCTTTTCGCCCCACACTGGGGGGATTGTGGGGTGGATACGACCTTTTTTGACTTTTTGTTTCTGATTTCTAGAGATCATTCCACTATTTTTGTCTATAATAAGATTGCTCGCGAGAATCGCCTGGGCACTCATTAATGAATAACAAGGAATTCCGATGAAAAAATTTCTCGTCATGACCGCTCTGCTGAGCATGGTCTCGATCCAGGCGATGGCACAGGTTCAGGCTGGTGCTGCTGCCGCCCAAGCTGGTGCTGCAACCGGCACCGCTGCTGGTACCGCTGGCACCGCTGCTGGTACCGCCGGCGCTGCTGCTGGTACCGCCGGCGCCGCTGCTGGTACCGCTGGTGTTGCTGCAGGCGCTGCCGGCGCCGCTGCTGCTGGCACCGGCTTCGCTGCCACTACCGCTATCGCTGGCCTGTCGGTCGGCACCCTTGCTGCAGTTGGCGCAGGTGTCGCTGCGGCGGCTGTTGCTGCAAGCAACAACGGTAACAGCACCACGACCCACCACTGATCGCTACCGTGTGGCGCCTCCGAGCGACGCATTGGCACGGCTCAAATGAAACAGGCCCGGATATTCGGGCCTGTTTTTTATGCGCTTGCTAAGTTAATAAGTGCCGCGCCACGCGACACTAATCTCTTTTACACCCGGTGCAATCGCAAACTGTGATTTCGTATCGTCCCGTTGCGCACGCCACAGCCAGCTGCCGATCGCGTAACCAACAACGCCCCCGCCCACCACATCGGACACCCAATGCTGACGTGCCGCGACACGCCCCATCGAGCTGACCGCCGCAAGACCGTATAGCCAAGGGGCGTCATACTCCTTAGCAAATGGCGTGATTGCCGCAAACGCCACCGCGCTATGGTTCGAAGGGAACGATGCATCCCTGCGATCGGTCGTATGGCGATACGGTCCGAGCGCCTCGTTTGGGCGTGCGCGGCCAATCGCGTGCTTGGTTCCAACCGAAATCGCGGCCGCAGCAGCCACCGATTCCAGCGAAATCAAACCCATGTTCTGCGCGCGGTCGTCACCAAAGAACACCGCCGCGCCAGCCGCGCCGGTAAGCACGATCGGCATCGCTTTGCCCACATCTCCCCATACCCGCATCGCGCTGGAAGCAGCATGACGCTTGACGAACCGGTCGACTGGCTTATCGAGCAAGACGCTGCCTGCGATCACCGCACCTGCCACCACACTGCCGTCCAGCCACTCCGGCCAACGCGGCGCGGACGACGCTGATTGCTCGACGCGCCAGCGAAATTCAGGCCACGGATTCGCCATCGAACGCACTGGCGGATATACTGCAGCGAGATTCTGTTCATCCGCGCGTTCCGCGAAATTACCTAGGCCATCGTAGCTCGTCATATCCCGCCGCGGTTGCTCGACCATCTCGTACAGGTCGCCCGGGCTTTGAACCATCTGGCCGACATCGCGCGTCCACGGCGAGAGGGACATGGCGGCGCTGGCCTGGGTGTCGGCCAGCAGCATGATGTTCAGTGGCACCGACAGAAAAACGCCTTTGTCGTGATATGGGCTCGTCGGCGTACCGGGGCTTGTAATATCCCTGCCATTGGTACGCGAATACCACGCACCAATCTCGACACCCGACGGAAAACGGCGCTTGAATTCCAGCCGAACTCCATTGTCACGGGCAAGGAAGCGGCCCACCCGCGCGGTCGCCGTCGTATCGTACGGCAGCCTGTAATGCAGCGCGCCCAATGCGGTGACGGTCTCGTAATCTCGCTTGTCGAACCAGCCCTTGTAACCGCGCTGCTGCAGCGCGTCTATCGATACGTCGGCGGCCCAGCGGCGGTCCTTCGGCAGATACAACGCCTGGCCACCGAAGCCACGGAACATTTCTTCGTAGAAACCGCCGGATACGCGCAGATAGACGCGCTCGGCCGGGGTCATGTACTGGTTGAGCATCAGGCGATTGAGCTTGAAGCGCCCTCCTCGCTTGTACTCCGCGATGTCGGTACGCACGTGCGGCAGCAGGCTGTTCGATGACTGTGTCACACCGGATACGTTTTCGAGCACAGTGGCCTTCAGGTCGCTGTTCAGATAGAGGCCTTGAGCCAATCGGCGATCGTAGCTTGCCGCCGCCCAGAGTTCGTAGCGCAGCGCACCACTGGGGTCGTTGAAGAAGAAAGACATCTTCGGCACGAGCTTGAACCGATTCGTTTCGCGGTCTTCCGACGCAACCTTGACGAACTCTCCGTCCTGATTGACCAGTATCCCAAGCGCGCCGTCGTCCTTGATCCCGGCAAGCATGCCGATGCTGTCGTCGTTAATGCGATCCTCCGGCGCGGCGTAACGCACATCCACCGACGGCAGGAAGGCGTCACGGTCGATCAATCCGGTGAAATAATCGGTAAGACGCTGCAAGTCGAGGAATTCATACGTCGCGATCGGCTGGTCCTGGCGCGTGTAGGTCACCTGGATTACGCGCGTTCCCTCTGGGGCAAATGCAAGAGCGGTGCGCGTGGCACGGCCGACAGCGCGACCCAGGTTCGAAATCCTGGTATTGGTCAGTGACAACTTAAGGGTTGCACCATCCAGCTCGACTCGTACATTCTTGAAGTCCTGGCGAACCAACGTCTGCACCAATTCGGCGGCATGCGCGCCGTTCGCCTGCCACGCATCGGCCGAGACACGGGGAGGTGCGTCTTTCGATTGGAACGGTGGGGGCTCCTGTAGCTTGGGCAGGAACTCGCGCTGGTCGAATGGCAGCGTCAGCCAGAGGTTGGCGCTAAAATGGTCACGATGGCGCGCGACTTGGGCCCCGAGCCAGCCCCAGCGGTATTCGATGCCGGCGGCCGCGCCTTTACTGCGCGCACGGGCAGCGGTCAAGCCAGCGCTGAAGTCCTTGCTATAGTCATTCGCGTCGTATTCGGCCACGAATGAGAGACCAGGCGCCGACACAGGCGCCCAGCGCGCTCCGGCAAAGAGTCCGCTCGGACGCTTGTGACCATAGCCGATGCTTGCCTCGAAATTGTTGGCCGAGCCAAACGCCTTGGATGCGACCAAATACTCGCCCTTGAAAAGTTCGGTACCGAATAAATCGCTCCGCCCGGCCGCGATCGCCGGCAGCCAGCTTGTCTCGCGCAATAGCTGCAGCTTGACGTCGACAACTTTGTCCTTGAATCGGCCGTACTGGCTGCCATATGCGCCTGGCACATCCGAAAAACCAGCGATGCCGTTAATCGAGACATAGCGCCCGGTCACCTGCAGGAACGGCAGGATCGTGGAGGTCGCCCAGAAGCTGCCATAAGGGCTGTCATAGCTATAGCCAGTACTGAAGGTGCCATCCGCCTCAACCCCGGCGCGCGGCATATTGATGTATCCCGACTGCCCTTGGACGCTGGGCACTGCGGCAAATGCGTTCACTGCGCCAAGCAAGACCCAAGCGCAGCAACTGGTGGTAATAGGGGATTTCAGCACTTATTGAACCAAACGAAACGTCGAACCGGCCACTTTGAGCCGAGGATTTGAGTCACAACAGGGCGGACAACCCAGCCTTGCGGGTCGGCTGTCCGAAACTGTTGTAATGTTGTCAGAAATGCTTGCGGCAATTCTCTACGATTATCACGTAGCAAATAACTGTTGTGCTACACTTTATTCAAGGCGATTCTGTATTCACCCTTAACCCCAAGGACGAGCAGATGAATTTCGAACGGCTTAAGAAGTCTTTTAAGGCATCCTTTCAGCCGACCTCGTCTGCACTAGCTTGCATGAACACCCTCGACCGAAGCATCCCCATTTTTAGGACAGTCTTCCTCGTCGCCGGCGTGGCTGGTGCTGCCTTGAGTATTGGTCCGACGGCTGATTACCTGTTTGCCGCCGGGCTCCTTCTGCATTTTACGATTTGGTTCGAGGAATGGTGGCGAACCGCCAGCGTTCACTGAACCAATATTTCCAGTCCTAAAACGCAACACGCATGCGCGAGGCATGCGTGTTTGGTCGCACGTCATTGCTGCTGTGGAGATTCTTGGCTGCCGCCGAGATGAAACAGGCTGGGCACGCTCCAGCGACCATGGACGAGGCGGCGATACGCAATCACGTAGATAAATATCTGAGCAAGTACCAACGCGACCGCCACCGACACATGGTCGCCAAACAATGCGCTAGCCGTGATGCAACAAGCGACGACCGGCAGGATATAAAGAAGAACAGCGGCATTGCGTTGCCAAGGGCGCTCGGCATTTCTTGGTACCGCTGCGAACACCACACGACGGTAAATCAACGTGTGCAGGTGCAACGCATCGGCCGCGCCAGGGCTGACCTTCTTGATGAATTTGCGGCGATAGATACTGAACATCACTTCGATGACAGGGTAACCGCAGATTCCCAGTACCTTCCAAGCGTTGATATCAGGATGGCGAACCAATAGCACGGCCATTTCGGCCACCCAGAACCCGAGGAAGTAGGCGCCCCCGTCCCCCAGGAACAGTTTACCGAACGGGTAATTGAACACGAGGAAACCCAGCGTCGCACCGATACACAACGCTCCGAGCAGCATGACGAATTGGTCGTTGTGTTGCCATGCGACGAAGCCGAGGCCACCTGCCATTAGGATCAGCGTGCTGCTGGACAATCCGTTAAACCCGTCGATGATATTGATCGCATTTGCACCGCCTGCAACTAGCAGCGCGGTAACGCAAACCGCGATCGGGGTGAACAACAGGAGCAGATCCACTCCCCAGATATCGATTTCGGTGACGGTCGCACTCAATGCGAAACTTGCCAGGAGCGCACTCAGGATGGTCGCTGCGAGCCGTACCTTGACCGACACCTTTTTCGTGACATCTTCGATGATTCCTGCCATGAAGGCGGGCGCCGCAACGGCGATGAGAGCCGAGAGCCGAAACATCCTGGTAGAGTTCAGCGCCTCGGGCCACACTTCATTGAAAAGCCAGAGCCCAGCAATAATGCCCACCAGGACCGCCACGCCACCAATCCGCGGCACAGCTGTAGTGTGAACTTTTTGAACGCCATTCAAGTCATGGTCGTACGAAAGCTTCCCATGCCACCGTTCAGAGAGGACGATGAGCAGGCTCATGCAAAAGCTCGCAGCAAAAGCCACTACACCCAGCTTGATTATGTATTCGACAAACATGAATGAATCCTGGATTGAGTCAACCGATCTGGATAGTCGCTGAGTCGCGAGCGGATGACGAGCTGGCGAACAGGCCGAATCTGACTGCACGAATTGAAATCCAGCAACTGACCAATTTGAGCAACGCTCAAATTACCCGCTGGAAAGTCATAGCTTGACATTATACGGTAGGAACAACCGAGAAATGCACGCAGGCAACCTTAATTTTCGGTTCTGTATCCAAAAAGCCCCATTGAAGGGGTAACTCTTCTTTACGAAGAATTACTTTATTTACATGTACTTACGCGGCGACCTCGAGGATCTGTCGCCTCAGGCGCTCAAAGTAAGCCGGCGCCTCGGCGCTCCCCTCCTCTGGTGCCCACGGTGCGAGCTCTTTGGCGGCGTCCGCCCTGAAAGGTCCGGCTTTTACCTCGAACAGTATTGCTCCTTCGCTCAGCGCAATCACCGTATGCCAGCTGCCGGGGGGCAGCTCTACGCCGGCGTTTGGTGACACCGGCTGGGCGCCCGAGCCGAAGATAAAAATGTCGCGCGGCGCGCCGGAATCGTCGAATAGCACAAGTGCAAACTGCCCCCGGAGCGCAAATAAGGTTTCGGTCTTGGGGTCAAGCGCGTGGCGGTGCGGCCGAATATAGCTATCTGTTCCAATCGCATTCAGCAAGCGCTGGCTTGGATCCTCATAGCTCTGATGAATATTGAGGTGTTGCCTCCTCCGCTTCGATTGAGACGCTTCCTGCGCCAGTCCATCCAGTGTTGCTGTCGAAAATACCCTGACGTTCATATTCCAAAGCTAAAGTAATTTTCCGAACTGCCGCTTCCGGCGAAAACATCTGTTCTGCGAGCGCTTTGCAACGCCTACCAATTTGGCCGTCCTGGTCAAGCGTAGCCAACAGTTCCTCCGCAAGCGCGGCCAGGGTTACGGCAGAGTTATCCGTACAAACGCGCCCGACGCGAGTTTGCTGAATCAATTCGATCAAATCATTTCCCGCGTTAATACTTGCAAGCACAGGAAGCGATGATTGCATATACGACAGGAACTTACCTGGTATGTTATGAGTCTTATGCCGCGGATCCAGCGCCACCAGTCCCACATGGCATTGCGCATACAGCCCGGGTATTTCGTCAGGATCGATCTCGTCAAAAAACAAAACGTTGTCGAGCGCGAGCTTTTTCGCCTCGTCTCGCAGGCGACGAGCGTCGCTGCCACGGCCAACAAACAAGAATCCGACATCGTTGCGATGGGACAAGCGCTTTGCCAGGTCGAGCAAAATGTCCATTCCTTGGGCGATTCCCATGTTCCCCGCGTACACGAACAGCTTCCGGCCTGACAGTGGCGAGTTTCGGGCCGAGACGCTACAACCAGTGTCGGGCGTGTCCGCGAGCCAGTTGTGCAGTACTTCGAGCCGGGCTCGTGAACCCGATCCATGGCTGAAGTACGCCAAGTTCCCAGGGGTTTGGACGCCGATCACATCCGCGACCGAGTACTGGTGGTTGGCCACCCTTTTGAAGAACCGGTACGGCAAACCTCGTCCCATGAGGCCCATGTCGACCGCCCATTCCGGAAAGATATCGCGGATGATCAAATAACTTGGGCAATCGCTTTTCTGTTTGAGCGCCTTGGCCACCGGTCCAAGGAAAATCGTCGGCGAGTACCAGACCACGCCATCGAAGGTCGCGTCCGCGAGTGGGCTGCGCCGGAGATTTCGCAGCATCGCAAATGGCATCATGAATTCGCCGAAGGTGCGTCGTATATAGCTCACATCCTTCGTTTTCGGTGTGCGCAGCCTTAGCACGCGCATCCCATTCAGGTGATCCAGCTGCCACGGCTTTTCCAGTTCCGGCGAGGCCACCATGACGGTGACTTCGTGACCTTGCTGGACGAACTGGCGCGACAGGTCGCGAAGCTGGACCGCGCCAGATGAACGAAGCGGCGGAAATACATCCGCAATAAGCGCAATACGCATGTCGGACTCTTCGCGGCCTTAGTACTTCTTCCAAACCACCCGGTTCACATAATCCGTGTAACTGTGGATGATGCGCACCACCTTGTCCGCCACATTGGGCATGCTGTAGTCCTCAACCAGGCGCAGGCTTCGTTCGCTGCCGCGTGCCTGGCTTTCCAAGATCGCCAAGCCCTGCCCCACCCGATCCGCTTCAAGTCCGACCATCATCACGGCGGCCTCCTCCATCCCTTCGGGCCGCTCATGGGCTTCGCGCAAGTTCAGCGCCGGGAAATTCAGGATCGACGACTCTTCGTTAATGGTGCCGCTGTCGGACAGCACGGCGCGCGAGTGCATCTGCAGATGCACATAGTCCTTGAAGCCCAGAGGCTTCAGCAGGCGCACGAGTGGATGAAACGTTGCTCCGCGTGCGTCGACCTTTTTCTGGGTTCGCGGATGTGTCGACACGATCACAGGCAGTTGATACGCCTCCGCGACCGTGTTCAGCACCTCAACCAGTTTGTCGAAATTGACGACCGAGTCGATATTCTCTTCCCGGTGCGCGCTGACGACGAAATAGCCACCCGCCGAGAGACCGAGACGTTCCAAGACATCGGACGCCTCGATGCCCGGGCGATAATAGTTCAACACCTCGTACATCGGGCTGCCGGTCTTGATCACTCGGTCCGGCGGCAAGCCTTCGCGCAGCAGGTACTCGCGTGCGATTGAGCTGTAGGTAAGGTTAATATCGGCGGTGTGATCGACAATCCGTCGGTTGGTTTCCTCCGGTACCCGCTGGTCGAAGCAGCGATTGCCCGCTTCCATGTGGAAGATCGGGATCTTGCGGCGTTTTGCGGGAATCGCGGCAAGGCAGCTGTTGGTATCACCGAGGATCAGCAATGCCTCCGGCTGCACCTGCTCCAGCAATGAGTCAATCGCAATGATGATCTTGCCGATGGTCTCGGCGGCCGTACCGCCAGCAGCATTCAGGAAGTGGTCCGGTTTGCGCACTTCGAGATCACGGAAAAAGATCTCATTTAGCTCGTAATCGTAATTTTGGCCCGTGTGGACCAACACCTGTTCACAATGCTCGTCCAACTTGGCCATCACCCGCGCCAGGCGAATGATTTCTGGGCGCGTGCCTACGACGGTCACTATTTTCAATTTCTTCATTCTTTAACCTTGTAGGCCACAGTGTCTGGCTTTTGGCGATCGAGGATCTCGTTCGCCCACAGCATCACCACCATCTCGTCATTTCCAATATTTGTTATATCGTGCGACCAGCCAGGTATTGTTTCGACTACCTCCGGAAAATCGCCGGAGGTAAAGTATTCGTGCGTCGCCCCGCTCTCGATATGGCGGAAGCAAAAGCGCGCCTTCCCTTTGATGACGAGGAATTTTTCGGTCTTGGTATGGTGGTAGTGACCACCGCGGGTAACACCCGGATGAGCCGTTAGATACGAAAATTGGCCACAGTCTGGCGTCTTGAGCATCTCGACAAACACGCCACGCGGATCCTCATGCTTCACCAGTGGATACGCGAACTGCGTGGGCGAGTAATAGCTGATGTATGTCGCATAGAGGGCACGTACCAGTCCGGTGCCGACAGGCTCCGTCACCATATCCTCGCGGCTGCGCTTAAACGCGTAAAGCTGCTCAGCCAAAGCGCCGACGGTCGTCGAGTAAACAGGCGCGACCTGCTGGTACAGCCCTCCCCTGCGCTCCTCTCCGAGGTGCGACAGGAATGCGGCGATGACATCGTCCACATAAACCAAGCGCAGCAGTGCCGCAGGGTCGTTTACCTGAATCGGCAGATTATTGACTATGTTGTGGCAAAACGTCGCGACAGCCGAGTTGTAATTGGGACGGCACCATTTGCCGAACACATTCGGCAAGCGATAGATATAAACCGGCAAGTCAACACGTTCGGCCAGTTCGCACAATGCCGATTCGGCGCCCCGCTTACTGATGCCATAGGGATTGTCCTGTTCAGCCTGCACCGACGAGGTATAGACAATCGGGATCGTCTGGCCCGCCTCAAGCAATGCATCGCACAATGCCCGCGTTAGGTCGCAATTACCACGCGCAAAATCGGCTTCTTCCTTGGGACGATTCACGCCCGCCAGGTGAAACACGAAGTCGGCTTCGCTCACCTTTTGCCGGAGATCGCCCATCGTGTCGCCACGCACGAAGCGCAGCACCTGGATGGACGGCCGCTCCTTGAGGTGAGCCACAAGGTTTTTGCCGATGAAGCCATCGGCGCCGGTGACCAGGACCTTCATCGATCAGGCATCCAGTACCGGCGTTTGCCCGCTCGCGACGGCGCGCATGAAATCAAGCTTCATCAGCAGGTGTTTCATACCACTCTTGTCAAGGCGCTCGGTATTGTGCGAGTTGTAGTCATCGAGCTGCGAGATCTTCTGCTCGCCTTCTTCCACAAATTTGCCATAGTTGAGGTCGCGCAGGTCAGGCGGCACGCGATAGTAATCGCCGAGATCCTCGGCCGCCGCCATCTCCTCACGACTCAGCAGCGTCTCGTAGAGCTTTTCACCGTGGCGGGTGCCGATCACGTTAACCTGATGCTGCGGTTTTTCCAGGATCGACAGGAGCGCCGCGACCAGGGTTTCGATGGTCGCCGCCGGCGCCTTCTGGACGAACAGGTCGCCGTTGCGGCCGTGCTCGAAGGCATACAGCACCAGGTCGACCGCGTCTTCCAGGGTCATCATGAAACGCGTCATCGCCGGATCAGTCACGGTAATCGGCTTACCCGCCATGACCTGGTCGACGAACAGCGGAATCACTGAACCGCGCGACGCCATCACGTTCCCGTAGCGGGTACCGCAGATGACCGTCTTGTTGTCATCCAGCCCGCGAGACTTGGCGACGAAAACCTTCTCCATCATCGCCTTCGAAATACCCATCGCATTGATCGGATATGCGGCCTTGTCGGTGCTCAGGCATACGACACGGCGCACGCCATTTTGGATCGCAGCTTCGAGCAAGTTGTCGGTACCGATCACATTCGTCTTGACCGCCTCCATCGGGTGGAATTCGCAGGACGGCACTTGTTTCAGGGCCGCCGCGTGGAAGATGTAGTCGACACCGCGGGTGGCATTAAGCACGCTACTGAAGTCGCGGACATCGCCAATATAAAACTTCAACTTCGAGTTGTGGTACTGCTTCCGCATGTCATCCTGCTTCTTTTCGTCGCGGCTAAAGATCCGGATCTCGGCGATACCCGTGTCCAGGAACCGCTTCAAGACCGCGTTGCCAAACGAACCGGTTCCTCCGGTAATAAGAAGCACTTTGCCTTCAAACATATCTATCCTTATTCGTTATTTATCGCGATTCATTTCCCGAGCGCCCGCGCGATGATTTCATCACGCTGAACCACATTCGGATAATTAATCAGCACGGCCTTGTAGGTCCCCTTGAACACAAACAAACTACCAGCCGACGCGCCGATGACGCCGCAAGCGCCCAACAGCTTTTCGATATCCTGCAAAGTTCCGGCACCACCTAAGATCGTGATCGGGATGGACACCGCGTCGCGGATCCTGCTCGCGAACGTTATGTCGTAACCCTTCATTTGGCCGTCGTTGTCGATCGAGTTAATGACAATCTCGCCGGCGCCCAGAGCTTGCATCTGCTGCGCCATCTCGAGCGCGTTGCGCTTGGTGTTTTTGCGACCGTTGTGGACGTAGACGTCGTATTCCTTGCTGAGCATGCGCTTCTTGACGTCAAGGACGACGACCACGCTCTGGCGTCCGACCTCTTCGGCGATGCGCGAGATCAACTCAGGATTCTCCACGGCAGCAGAACTGATCGCAATCTTTTCGACGCCAAGACTGATGATGTGTTTTGCCTGCGCAACAGTCCGTATGCCACCTCCGTAGCAAAGTGGCATGCGGCACTCGGCCGCCAGACTCGCGATCAGCTTGTAGTCGGGTTCGGCGCCAGCGACCGTCGCGTCGATATCCAACACCATCAGCTCATCGGATTCCTTCTCGTTGAAAATCTTGACCGCATTGATCGGGTCGCCAACATACTTGGGCGACTTGAACGAGACGGTTTTCACGAGCCCCTTGTCGTGCACGAGCAAACAGGGAATGATCCTAGGCCTGAGCATGTGCCAACTCCGCAAAATTTTTCAGGAGAGTCGCTCCATAGTGATGACTCTTTTCGGGATGGAATTGAACGCCGTATACGTTCCCAGCAGCGACCGCACAACCGAAATCAAATCCATAGGAAGCGCGCGCCAGTACGTGCGACCGCTCCTCGCAATCAAAAAAATACGAGTGCAGGAAATAGAAGCGCGCATCCGCCCCGAGCCCGGCGAACAAAGGCGCGCCCGCAGCCGGCACCACGTCGTTCCAGCCCATATGGGGCATCGGCAACTGCGCTGACTCGGGCACTGAATGAAACGAGCGGACGTGTCCCGGCACCCATCCCAACCCGGATGCGCGCCCCTCCTCGCTCGACGAGGCCAGGATCTGCATCCCCACACAGATGCCGAGAACCGGCACGCCCTTTTCCAGCACAAGATGCTCAAGCGCCGGGCGCATGCCTGATTGGTGGAGCAGTTCCATCGCATGATCGAACGCGCCGACACCCGGCAGGATGATGCGGCTGGCGTCCGCAAGGTCGCCAACTGATTTGGCGCGCGCGGCATCGAAGCCGAGGCGCTTGTACATGTTGGCAAAGGCCTGCACATTACCCAAACCGTAATCGACAATACGGATCATCGGAAATACCTTTTTTCGATACCAAGCATGCGCAAGGTGTTCGTCCCCATACCGATCAGCCAACGCTTGTTCTTGTAATCGCGGTAGGTCTTGTTTTCGCCTTCAAAAATCGCCTGCAGCTCGTCCACCGACAGGTCGAGCTTGCTCGCGACATATTCAAACTCCTGCGCCAGGAAGTGCTCGTCCATTTCTGGACATGCGATGCGATCAAGCGCCTGTTCGCGCGTCATTTGACCGGTCATGATCAGGCTTGAAAAGTGCGCACGGCGCTTGTGAAAGCCGAACTTACGCGGCAGCCAGAAATCCTCGTAGAAGCGCGTAAAGCGGGATTCATGGTGCTTGTGCTGAAAGCGCTTCCACCCAAAGCGACGCTCCAGCTCATCCTCGGCATCCTTTTTCACGAAGGGCACCATGTTCAGTGGCTTGGCCACTTCCATGCCGAACAGGTATTGGTACATGCCTTTGTAGACCAGGATGTCGAGCAGCGGGAAAGTCTTGAGCGGGCGGCGACCGAAGCGTCGGTGGATGTCCTCGAACAGCGTCCGGTCGATGCCCAGATACCCGCCCCACTCCTCCGGTTCGCGGCAGCACTCGGTCGAATAGTTCGAACCAGTGATCACATACTTGATCTTGTTTTTGCGCGCGAACTTGTATAAGGAAGAGAA
This sequence comes from Massilia terrae, assembly GCF_024753145.1. Taxonomy (GTDB): domain Bacteria; phylum Pseudomonadota; class Gammaproteobacteria; order Burkholderiales; family Burkholderiaceae_D; genus Telluria; species Telluria terrae. The sequence goes on from NZ_JANUGU010000002.1 coordinate 333,128, forward strand.
AAAAGCCGCGTCCTGGGGCAGGTCCTGGTCAGGAATTTGCGATTTGAAAAAAGCCACCTGCAGGTCTTTCATCTCCTCCCAGTTGATCACTTCGGTGTACAGATCAAGCCCGAGACCATCGACCAGTTTCTCGATATTCCCTACTGCCTGATCCGTGTTCCAGCCAGCATCGACATGGAACAGCAAGGGGCGAAGGCCCATTTTTTCCTTGGCGATGTATGCCGCGTAAGAGCTGTCCAGGCCGCCGCTCAGGCCGATGATGCAGTCAAAATCCTTGCCTTTGCCGTCGGCTGCGATTTTTTCCGCCAGCGCGGCCAACTCAGCCTCTCCGCGTGCGTCGGTGTGCCAATTCGGCTTGATTACGAGTTGGTAGTTATTACAGTAATCGCACAGCCCAGTATCGTCGAACGAGATATTCGGATCCGAGGCATCCATGATGCAACAAGTGCAAATCATCTGCTTATACATGGCGACGGCTTTCTTCATACAAATTCAAATAATCCTCGCACATCCGCTCATTACTAAAACTCGAGCGCGCATATTTAACGCATTCATCATCGCCAGCAATCGGAAGCTCACCACGATAACCATCCAGCAGAAGAGATGCCAATTTTTCCACTTGGCCAAATGGCACGAAATAACCATAGGGCCTGGGGGCCACTTCGGCAGGCCCACCGGAGTCAAAGCCGATAACCGGAGTACCGCACGCCAAGCTTTCCGCACACGTGAGGGAAAAAGTCTCGCTCTGGCTGGTTAGCAAAAAAACATCGGCCAGCGAATAGTATCGGGCCAACTCATTCTGATCGCGCGTTGGAGGCAAAACTATCACATTAGGCGGCAAATCGGTCAGCTTCTCGACAACGCCAATCATTACAAATGTGATAGGTTTGCCCAGCGATCTCTTGGCAATTTCCAGAACCCAGCTGCCACCTTTGCGTTCGGACATAAGATCAGGCGCAACCGACAGCGCAATATATCGACCTTCGAGTTGATGTCGACGCACAAGGTCAGCCGTGTCGCGAGGATAAAATATTTCCGCTGTGTTTATTCCGTTATGAACGACTGTCGCTTGCTTATTTTTTAAAAAAGACTGTGTCAGTCGATCATGCAACCAGTTCGACACCGGAGCAAACGTGATTCGATCCATATCCGACAGTAAATTCTTTTTTCGCTCAAACTGGACGGCCGACCGGTCAAACAACAAACTCCGCGGATAATCATTCAACTGAGGGCACTTCTGGCAGGCAGTTTTCCATTGATCGCAACCAAAGGCATATCCACAACGGCCGGTATACGCCATTTCGCAATGTAGAGTCCAAACAACCGGGATATTGCGTTTCTTAAGATACTCGATGAGCCGAAAATAATTTACAAAGTACCCATGAATCTCATGTAGATGAACGACATCCGGCTGGAAGGCATCGAGCGACGCCAACAACTTGTTGGTTGCCATTGGTGAAAATACTCCGGTGTAGCCAGTCAACCTCGAGAGACCGGCATCTACAAACACTTCCAGATCATGACTGATCTTGGAAACATTCGGCTCCCCCTCATCAGGACCGCGACCATAGAACACCTTCGAATCGTGGCCGACGTCAAGCAAATGGTCATGAATAGCCTTAACGATTTTCCCGGTGCTACCCGCCCCGTAAACCACGTCAACCTGTGCAACCTTCATATATTTCACCTTCTTCTCTTGTCGTGATTTTTTGGAGATTTTGATTAAAAACAATTGCCCAAAAAACCAAGCAAATAAGCGACTCCGGACGCAGGATATTGGATTCAGAAAACGAGAACAACCAAAAACTCAATACGAAAGAATAGGTTCGATAATCGCGAACCAACGCACATTCTCTTATCACGCAAAAAATCCGCCACACCAGATAGGCCATGAACGGAACTCCGAACGCCCCAACCATCAGGGCAAACGCGTTATCGATTGTCAGCGCTTCCGGCGGATCCACTCCCCCAATCAGCACCCGGTAAAACGGAAGGGAATTCAAATATTCGGCCATAAACGAAAACCTGCCGCTGAAAATCAGATCAATCAACGGAAACTTGTCGAGCACTGTTGCCGCCAGTATAGAGAGCGCGATGGGTACAGCGATCAGAACAACTGACACTATGTAGAACAAACGCCGATGTGCGACAAAAATCAAGAAAACCAGGGAAAAAACGATGAAAGAACAAGTAGCCAGAAGCATTGTGCGGCTATCAGTATATTTATAGAAAATATAGCTGACCATCACCGCCGACGCAGCACGCAACACGACCCGTTTTCCCGAAAACATGAGCAGAAGGCAGAAGGCCGTGACCACCCCGGAAAAAGCGTTGACGTTCCTAAACCCGAACGTCATTCGGGTGCGTTCGTCGTCGCCCAACTCCGCCGCAATGCCGACGACATCGGTGCCGTTCTCCACATAGCCAAACTGGATGAGCGCGAGTACAAGCAGAATTGTCGCCCCGAGAACGAACGTCGAGGTCGACGCCAACGATCTAATTTGTATCGACCTGACAGCGAAACATACAAGCAAAATGAACACCATATTGAGCGATAACGAGCTGGTAAGTGCGCCGATCGCCATTAATAACAGATAGACAAATAATAGACGTTCGCCCTTTCTAATCTCCACACCACGTGCCAACAATCCGGCAATTGCCACCAGTGCCGCCACCCGGAACAACATGATGGAACCAGGCTTCATATCGAACAGGTTGACACCCAGGTAGCCAAGGTTGAGAAACCAGAATAGAACGGCAACCAGCACCTTAGCTAGAAAAGACGAGCGCTCACGCCTGCGGTGATCTTCGCTGTCTGGTATTGGCTGCTCTAAAATGCTCTGCATTGTTTACTGCTGCTGTTCGAGTACTGAATATCTCGAGACGTCCGGCACACGGGTTGCATGCTGCGCCAGCGCCAAGGTCAGGTGCTCGCGAATCTGGTCGTAGACGCTATCGGCGCATTCGTTTGCCCCTTTGCCCATTTTCATCAAATTCAGCGTCCCGGGTTTGGTCGCATAGTAATAGGCTGCAATAAAGTCCAGATTATATGCGCGGTCATGGCCACAGTCTTCTCGCAGTTGCTCCTGCAGCATGGAATGAAGCCCCGCCGGGTTCTCGACCTTCCTTACGCATTTGTGAAATCCATAAAACACTGATCCGAACAGGAAAACTTTTTTTCCCATCAGCAAAGCCTCATATCCGGCAGTGCTGGTGAGGGTTATCACCGCAAGCGACCGCTTGATCAGTGATTTGATTTGCGCCGTCGGGGAAATCACGCGAACGTTAGGCAGACGCCTCAGATTGCGATAAAAGGATTTCGCAGGAAAACCATATGCGCTGATATGGTCCTTCACATACAATCTGACTCCCTGCGGCAGATTAAACGCTATATTTCGAACTACTTCGTATTCGTTAAGATAAGTCCCTGCCAAAATGGAAGTGGACGATTCCGGGTGGAAATGCAGAGGATACAATATGAACCTCTCGCCTTCCTTGGGGTGATCGTAGTAGTCCCACAACCACTTTAACTTGATCGATCGTGCGACGTTGCGCTTGAAAAGATTGAAGTAATGCTGAACTGGATTGCCCATCTGAAATGCATGAAGGGATTTGTCCCCCGCGTGCCGCAGCAGCGTAAGGATTGTCTTGATTCGGTCCCAGCGCAGATAACGGCGCATTAAGCGGGTGTCATCGAGACCGTTGATCTTCATGTAATCCGGGACGATCGTTTCCAAATTGTCGAGATACTGCTTGCACCATTCCTTGACCTCAGGATCGACTTCGCGCTGTCCTGCCCTGATCGCGTAAAAGATCTCAGCCGGTTTGCTGTCATTAAGCGGATCGGCAGTGATCGAGAAACGACCTGGAAGCCTGGAAGCGCCAATCCCGCAATAGCACGCTCCGAACTTCGTGGCGACAAAATACGCAAAGTGGGCAAAAGCGTTTGACACATTTTCATACAGTACGGCGTCGATTTTGTACTTCTCGAACAGATCTTCGAAATAACAAAGCAACGCGCTCTTCAGCCGTTCAAGATAGTCTTCTTCGTCAACATTCCAGATCCCGTAAACTTCAGCTCGCTCACAGTCAGAGAGCAAGGCCGAGTTGAGGTTACAATCCGAGTACTTATCAAGAACAACATTATTGATTTTATGAGCCGCGAAAAATGCCGAAAAATCATGAATATCAAAACCAAGTGCATCGAGTCCATTGACTTCGCGCGAGAAGCTACCATCCACTGCCACAACCACCTGCGCGCCATCGCCATGAAACCTCCGGACCAGATGATTGAAGAAATAGTGGTAATTCGGTGCGTTATTCGACAGCAGTAATATATTCATTTATTTAACAGGCAATACGGTGACATCAGATGCGAAGCTTAATCCCGACGCAAACTCAAGTATTGAGCAAATCAAAGGACGCAGGTGTGCCCCGGGAAACATTCACATTCACCGTGCGACCCAACAGCGAATCGAAGTGCTTGGGCGCGAGGCCAAAACCTGGGCGAATACGTCGAATGTGCTCAGTGGTGATCACCTCGCCCGCTGCGATATCCTTGACGAAATATACGGAGCGTCGGAAAATCTTGTTCCCCTCCTCGGCCTTCTGCCGCTCAAAACCGGCCCTTCCAAGGGCGGACCATGCATCATGCGTCTGCTCGCACAGCCGTTTCAGTTCAGCCGGCTCGATGGAGAACTCACTATCCGCGCCTTTATCTTCGCGGCTCAGGGTGAAATGCTTTTCGATCAGGCATGCACCCAATGCAACCGCGGCAACCGAAGCTGTGGTCCCCAGCGTGTGATCGGATAAGCCTGGTATTGTCCCGAATCGTTGCGACAACTGAGGCATTTGCAAAAGGTTCGCCTGGTCCATCGGCGCCGGGTAGCTGCTGATGCAATGCAGAAGAACCATCTCCCGGCAACCAGCCTCACGCGCCGTCACTACCAGCTCCTCGATCTCTGCTTCCGAGCACATGCCCGTCGACATGATCATTGGCTTCCCCTTCCTAGCCACGTACCGGATCAGTGGCAGATCGGTGGCCTCGAACGAGGCGATCTTATAAGCCGGGGTGTTTAGCGATTCCAGAAGATCAACTGCGGACTCATCGAACGGGGTGGAAAAGACAGTAATTCCCAAGCTGGCGGCATAATCAAAAATCGCCTTATGCCATTCGAACGGGGTTTCCGCCCACTTGTACAGGTCGTACAACTTGTAGCCGTCCCACAGTCCGCCGCGGATCGTGAAATCCTCGCGATCGCAATCGATCGTCATCGTGTCGGCTGTGTACGTCTGAATCTTGATCGCGTCCGCGCCGCTGTCATGCGCGGCCTTGATGGTGCGAAATGCGCGCTCGATGTCACCATTATGGTTGGCCGACAGTTCCGCGATGATATAGGGTCGGCAACCAGGTCCGATTTTCCGTCCGTTGATTTCAATGACCATCGTATTATTCCTCATGATTCTTTTCCGATTTATGATGCCAGCACGCGACGCGCCAGGCTCGCGCAACGCGCGGCGCCAAACTGCGGGCCTAACAGTGCGAACTCCGAGCCGATGAGCATGGAAGCTCCAGCCGGAACGAGGCTGTTGTTGTCAAGCGCGGATCGTCCCGGGTTTTGGTCCAACAACAAGTCACAGTGGTGCGGTCGGTCAGCGAAATCATCGATGACCATTACCCGTCTATACCAAGCGCGCGCGGCCCGCTCCCATTGACTATCGAGCGCATAGTGATCGACGACAATCCAGTCCACCACACCGTATCCTAAGGCGAGGGAGGTTTCGGCGGCATCAGTCGCCCAGTCCGAGCCCAACCAGTACGCATGCGCAGGAGAGGACGCTTGTGCCGCGTCCGCAGCCCGATACGGCACGAGGACAGCCTGAAATCCCCGTCCAACGATCAGGTTTTGCAGATGGCCCGTGTGTTCCCGGCAAACGAACACACATTCAGCGCCGCCCTCGCGCAAGGCGTCGGCGAGCGAAAAGCATCGCATGACGTGTCCGATACCTGCCTGGAACGAGGCATCTGTGCGGAAGGCGACGCGCATAGTCAAGCCACCCTATGGTCTCAAGCTGATGTCCGGCTCAAGGCCGTGAACATCCATTCGGCACGCTCCCAATCCTCCGGCGTATCGATATCCTGCACACGGTAGCGTGGCAACACTACCGGCGCGGCATCGCGACCGAACAGCTGCTTGCCTGCCAACCATGCTTCAGCGCGCCCCCAATAAAACTGCCCGGCGTCATGCCATGCTTCTTCAAGGTCCTGTGAACGGCTGTTGAAATGCTCTGGCTGGAACATTTCCACCCGCTTGTCGGCTCCGATTCGTAATGCGCGCTGAATCGGGAACGCGAAGCTCGTCACCGAAAAGGCGTAAGCGGTACCGCTGCGTTGCAGTACCTCCAGCCCCTGCCGCAAGTCCGCCGGCTGGACAAACGGCGCGGTCGCATAAATGCAGCAAACTGCATCGACGGCAGGGCCATGGTTTGCCTGCCACTGTACCGCGTGCGCCACCACTGGAATGGTACCGGTATGATCATCCGCCAAATTGGCAGGACGGATAAACGGCACCTCCGCCCCGTGGTGGCGCGCGACATCGGCAATCTCAGCGTCGTCGGTCGACACGATGACACGATCGAAGCAGTCACTCCGCAATGCAGCCTCGATCGACCACGCGATCATCGGTTTGCCAGCGAACTGCTTAATGTTCTTACGCGGAATTCGTTTGCTGCCGCCGCGTGCGGGAATGACCGCAAGCTTCATTTGCCCATGGCCTGGCGCAAGCTATCGATCACCGTATCCTGTTCTGCATCGGTGAGCGAAGGATGCATAGGGATGCTCATGGCCTCGCGATAATACTGTTCGGCCTCGGGATAGTCACCCGCCTTGAATCCCATGTGTTGGTAGTAGGGCTGCGTGTGCACCGGGATATAGTGCAAGTTGACCATGATGTCCTTGGCGCGCATCGCTTCGAAAACCTCGCGATGGGTCGGCGCGATTTTGTCGAGCTGCAGGCGGATCACATACAGGTGGTACGCACTATAGCTATCCGGGTGCTGCCATGGCAGGGTCAATGGAAGGTCCGCCAACAATTCGTTGTAGCGATTCGCGATTTCATGGCGACGGGTAACGTATTGCGTCAGGCGGTTGATTTGGCTCGCACCGAGGGCAGCCTGGATATCGGTCATGCGATAGTTATAACCCAGCGCGACTTGCTGGTAATACCAGGAGCCATCCATCGGCTGGGTCATCAGGGCCGGATCGCGGGTAATGCCATGGCTGCGCAGCAATCCGAGACGGGTGGCCAGTTCATCGTTGTTGGTCAGTGCCATGCCGCCTTCGGCGGTGGTAATGATCTTCACCGGGTGGAAGCTGAAAACGGTAATGTCGCTGTAACGGCAGTTACCGATGGGTTCCCCCTTGTACGTGCCGCCGATCGCATGGGAGGCATCTTCAATGATCCTAAAGCCGTACTTCTGGCCCAATGCATGTATCGCAGCCAAGTCGCAAGGCTGCCCGGTCAAGTGGACCGGCACCACTACCTTTGGCAATTTACCGACTTTCGCTGCTTCCATCAGCTTTGCCTCAAGTTTTTGAGGGCATAGGTTATAGGTACGCGGGTCGATGTCGACAAAATCGACCTGTGCGCCACAGTACAAAGCGCAGTTTGCAGTCGCAACAAAGGTATTGGGCGTGGTCCACAGCCAGTCGCCCGGACCGACATCGAGCGCCAGGCAGGCGATATGCAATGCCGAGGTGGCGCTATTGACAGCAAGTGCGTGTTTTGAATTCGTATGGGCCCGGACAGCCTCTTCGAACTTGGGTATGTTCGGACCTTGCGTAAGATTTACGGACCGAAGCACTTCAACAACAGCAGCGACATCCTCCTGAGTGATCTCTTGTTGGCCATATCGAATCATATATAAGTTCTCGTATTAAAGATTAATCGGTTTGCTTTGCCGCTCGGTTATGAAGCTGTACAAGAGCCCGACGATCCTGCAAACCGGTATTCAGTGCAAGGAAGATCACCCGGTTACGCCGCAACCTGGGTTCACCCGCAACGCGCCTTTGCGCGGGCTGGGCGAAGCGCATTAATTCTGTTGATTCGGGCGCCGCTTGAAGCTCAGGTTCGACGTCAGTTCTGCCCACAACGCGGCATCTCCTGGCGATCGCAATGCCCGCTTGCTCGCTTCCGCTGCAACGGCCCAGCAAGCTACCAGGAACGCCGTCGCCAGGGCCGAGATCAGGACGATTAACGCACGCCAAGGTTTGGCTTTACGCTCTGGCTCCACGGCCGGGTCCAGCACCTGGATCACGGACGGGTCCTTTGCTTCGTCGATGCGCGCGACCTCATACTGCTTGGCCAACACCTCATAGAGCATTTGCTGATACTTCAGGTCGCGCATCAGCTTGATGTTCTCCAGGCCACGCTGCTTATCATCGCCCGGCTTCGATCCACTGCCATTCTCAAGCTTCGCCAGCTCTGTCCGCAGGCCATTCAATTCTTCCTCGACCCGTCGATAGTCCGGGTTGGTGTTGGTGACGAATGCACGCATCGAAGTAAGCTGAATCTCCTTCGCTGAAATTTGCGCCTTGAGACGCGCTGTCGTTTCGAGTGCAGCCCGGCTCTCGGTATCGACACTGATCACGCCGCCGGTGTCCATCGCCTTCTTCAGCGCTATTTCCGCCGCAGCCAGATTGTCCTTGGTCGCTTCAAGCTGGCGCTCGTAAAACAGCCTGCGTTGTGCTGCATCGGTTACCGCCAGCGTCTTCATCAGGCGAAACAACTCGCTCACATACGCATTGGCAATCGCCGCAACGCGCTTCTTGTCCTTGTCCAGAACGTCGACGGCGATGAAACTGTCCTTGCCGGCCGCGATATTCGTATTTTCCTGAAGCAGTTTGCGCGCCTTCTCCTGCGAATCGGTGTTGTACGCCTTCTTGAGGTCGAACTGGGCGATGATGCGATCAGCAACTGTCCGGCTGCGCAGCATGCCAACGTACAGATCGCTCGGGTTTTTCATGCCGGCCGCCGAAACTGCCGCTCCCGCTATCCCTCCCAACTGCGAAAGCAGGGCGTTCGCGCTGGACTGCGTTTGCTGTGGAGGAAGCAATTTCGTGGACGCCCTGTATTCATTAGGTATGGTTAAACTGATCGCTGCCGAAACAATAGCGCCAACAATCGCCGCCCCGATGATCTTCTTCTTGTTCTGGGCGAGCACAAGCAGAAGGCTGACCAGGTCGAGCTCTCGTCCGGTCTCCTGCGTGATAATTTCCTGCGAAGTTTGCGAATGATTCATCATTATCGTAATTCCAAGGTTTAGCCCGGCGTCAATTGCGCAATGTCTTGATTGCCGCCGCGCCCAAACCGAAGTTCGCAAAAATCTGCGCCCACTCACGAGTATTACGCGTGAAAGCTGTCCAGCGGCTTTCCCTGTCGAATTTCTGAGGAATCACGACGCTGTCACCCGGCATGACTTCCAAGCCACCGATGCTGCCGAAAAACCAGCCTTTGGATTCGGCTGATACGACGCTACCATCGGCACGCATCACAAATACGTTGTCGACGTCCGCATCCGGGGTCAAACCGGCCGACTTGAGGTAATCGCTTACCCGAGAATTCGGACGCCACAACAGCGACGACTCCAAGTTCACAGCACCGAAAACATTCACAAACGCCGGTTTCGCAGGCACCACCAAGCGGTCACCGTTTTCGAGCTTCAGCTGCGGCAGTCGAGAGAACGAACGCTCGTTTGGATCCAGGCTGAGAGCAATCCGGCCCGTCGCCTTCAGGTGGCGGAAGCGGTTCAGGGATTCTTTTGCCGCATCGACTTGCATCTGGCGCTGCGCCTGAACAACGGCAGCATCGCTCCCGGAAAACTCACGCACGTTCGCTGCACCTTTTACCTGCTCGCTGCGCAATTGATTTTCCAGCTTGTCAGCAACCTTTTCCAGGTTCGCCTGCTGTTCCCGGCGCGCGGTCTCGCGATAAAACGCGGTGCCGAACAGATAGGCGTTTGATGTCGCCCCCCCTGCTTTTGCCAGCATCGTCTGTACGGTGTCGTTGGCTGTCATCTGATAGACGCCCGGCACCTTCACCTCACCTTCGACGCGCACAAACACCCGCCGCTTGTCCAGCGGCACAGCGACATCTGCCTGCGAGAAAATCGTCACCGTATCACCAGGCTGCAGCAGAATATTGTCCGCGCCGGCCGGATTCGAAAAAACGTTGCCGAGATTGAATGGAAGGAGACTGACGCTCACGTCCGAGCGGTTGACCCGTTCCACCACAGCGTAATCCCAGTTGATCGGATCAATCAGCCCGCCGATTCGGCCAGCGATCGAGCCTTCGGCTTCGTTCGTAGCGCGATCATTGTCACCGGTTACAATCGCGCTATTTTGACGCTTGACCGAACCGCGAGTGATCAGATACTCCCGGCTTGGGATCAGGTCGCTGACGCGCATGCCAGGCTTGAATGGTGCGCGGACTGGCTGATCGACATTACCTCGAAGAACGACAGCATTGGAGAAGTCCGGCGTGATTGAGATGATGTTCAGTACATCGCCGTTCTTCAATGGACGCTTCAGTCCTTGGGCATCCAGCGCAAATTCCTCAACGCTGCGCGGGTGATTCTTCTCCGCGTTGATTCGCTCAAGGAAGGCACGGCGCGGATCAGCGACTACCGGAAGGCCACCTGCAAAATTGAGCAGCGACTCGATCGTATCCTTGCCATCTTTTAACTCGTAAATTGCAGGGGAATTGACCTTACCGACAAGCGCTACAAATCCGCCCGCCGGCGGAATATAGATCGTGTCACCGTCCAGGAGTTTGATATCCGCGGACTTGTCCCCCCTGGCGATGAATGAATACAGGTCGAGCTCCGCCGCGACGGTCCCGCCGCGCTTGACTTGTACATGGCGCATGGAACCGTTTGCGTTGGGCCCGCCACTGGCAAACAAAGCCGTCACAAGCGTCGACAGGCTGGACACAGTGTATGTCCCGGGACGCTGGGCTTGGCCGACCACATAGACCGTGATCGCGCGCAGCTGCCCAAAAGTAACACTGAGCGTCACGCCCTTGTAAAGCTTCCCCACTGCTCCGCGGATCACCGACTCCGCCTGCCCCGCCCGGACACCGGCAAGCGAAATGGTGCCGAGGGTTGGGAGTGAAATCGACCCGTTTCGGTCGATCGTTGCCCGATAATCAATGTCGATTGTACCCCAGCCACGGATCAGCAGCTGATCGCCAGGGCCAAGCTGATAGTCGGAGGGCACCGGCGTGTTGGCAACCGGCGCAAAGGTGGACGGTGCATTCGCGAAAAACTCCGAACCAAAGATGGGCAAGGACCGGCCGGTATTTTCTGCCAAGAATTTCTGAAACTCACTCTGTACCACATTGTTCGCCTCGCGACTAGCCGCGCCTTGCGCCGCACCAGCCGCTCCGGCCCCAGCAGCAGCCGCGTCCGAAGTGCTTCCGTTAGTAATCGTGACCTTGTGCGGCGCTTGCGCCGGAGCGAGTTCACCAACCGATGCTTGGGCTTCCTGTCCAAACAGATCCGACTTGAAGTCAGTCTTCTCCTGGGCAGGGGCGATTGCAGCTACAGCCATGGCGACGGTCGCGAAACCGATTTTGATGTTAAACATTGAGTAAGCCAAAGGAAATCAAGCGAGAGCGTTTTAGTTCAGCTCGCTATGTTACCCGATGGTATTGGTTGAGGGAAATGCCTGATGAACGCCAGTTTGCAAAAACCCCTTGCGTGAGGGCGACCGTTCAGCAGATTTACCACACTGCAGTTCCGAGATTTCGCTAAAAAATTATCAGACAAAAAACGTTTACCCCACCAAGCAAGTCTTTGATAACAAAAGGAAATTCTATTGTTTCCAATAATCAATATTAGATACATTCTGACAAATGTTAAAGTTTCAAGCTATGGGCTATGAAGGGGCAGAAGAACTTTAGATAAATGCACTTTCTACATTTTTATGAAATTTTGGGAATATCTACCCAGCACCAATAGGGCCCTACCTCCTGCTGCGGAATGATCGATCCCTCGACGGGGTTGAGAATTTTCATCGAAAAGGCACAACGTTCAGCTGCCGGCGGTCTTCGCTCCAGCCCCGATTTCTCTTCCGCGGGCAGGTACATTACACTTCCTCACCATTTCGAAAGGAAAAATCATGGTCGGGATGTTCAGTAAAGCGCGGCGCTCGATGCTCTTCGGTGCAGGCACCATCGCTGGATTTTTTGCGAAGACAACGCCATCTGCGTCTGTGCCTTCCTTAATATCGGAAGCGAATGCTGCGGGACAGGTTCCGCTATTTCAGAACCAACTGTCCGCCCCCTCGGGCGCTTCTCTGGTTGGCTTTGCCCAAGTCGACACGACTCAGAGAACTGTGCAGGACAGGCTGCGCGACGAGATCAATGTGCGTGATTTCGGCGCCAAAGGTGACGGTGCAGCTGATGACACTGACGCCATCAACGCAGCGATCGCGTACGCGAAGGCGAAACGGTTCAGATGCGTTGTAGTCCCGAGCGGCAACTATAAGACAAGTGGTTCAATCGTCATCGGTGGCAACTTTCAGGATGGGTTCGAACTGCGCGGGCACCGCGCAAGCATCACGGCAACGGCAAATGCACCGGTCTTTCTCGTGGACGCCCGCCATCCCGAGGCAGCCCCCGAAGTCCGGATTCACGTGCTGTTGCATGGCTTTGATGTGGTGGGTCCAGGCAAAGCACATGCAAATTCTGCAGCCATACAGGCGCAACACGGCGCCAATGTCCATGCGAAAGACTGCTCGCTAAAGAATTGCAATCGCGGCTTGTACGGTTACGGCAACCTCATAAGCCAATACGACAACCTTTTTATCCAGGGATGTGCATACGGAATCGACTTGGCCGCTGACGGCGAGTTCGCCCCGAACGACGTTCACTTTACAAATTGTCAAATCATTGCGAACGATCGCGCGATTCGTGCAAAGACTTTCCCTAACGGCGCTATCACCTTCGTCGGTTGCGAGATCGAGGGAAATAATTCAAACGGCGCAATAGACGATGGTGTTCCTGTTGCCGAATTCGCCAACGCGGGCAAAGTAACGATGATCGGCTGCCACATGGAAGACAATCCGGGCCAGTTCAACATCTACTATGACGCACTGGCCAGGAACCACCTTAATCTGATTGGATCGGAACTGACGCCGGGCGACAGATGCGGCAATGTCTTGTACGTGGCAAATGTCACCGGGGGCAGCAGCCTCATTGTCGTTGGAAGCCGCGTCACCAACAACGTCGGAAAGAATCAGATCGTACTTTCACCTGGTGCAAGGGCTACGATCATTGGCGAAACGGCCGGCTACGTGAGCGGCGACGTGTCGCAGGCACTGATCCTCCAGGCCGGGCTGCTCAATATTTCACGTGAAGATCGCAGCGTGGGAGGCGTCGGGGTGGCTTTTCCGAGAACCCAACAAGCTTCCGCCGATCCGAACACGCTCGACGACTACGCGGAGGGAACGTGGACCCCTGTTGTGATCGGCGCCGCAGGCGCAGGGTCAGCGAAATACTCGACACAGAACGGCAGATACACGAAGGTCGGACGGCAGGTTTTTGTCGAAGCGTATCTTCATTGGACTGGCGGCACAGGCACTGGAGACTTCTATATTGCCGGGCTTCCTTTCACAGTCTCCAATTCCCCCCCTACCTATCCCTCAGCGAATATTGGCCGAACCACCGAAATTTCGTGGACAGCCGGCAATATAATCTATGCGACTTTCGAACCAGGGACCAGGCAAATTCATTTGCTCGAAGGACCGAACGGCGGTGGGGGAGTTTCGATGCTTCCGTATCCAAAAGAAGGTTCCATTATGGTTTCGGGTACCTATACCGTTTAACAGCCCATCCGCCGCGATGGCAGACTACGACGCGGGCACCAGCAACGCTAGCAGTGGAGGCTCAAGGTAGCACCACTCTCCTTCCTTAATCATCAAGGATTCAAGGGTGAGCGCCCCTATCTGCGAGCGATGCAGCGCGGTGCAATGATTGCCGGCTGCGGCGAGCATGCGCTTGACTTGGTGGTACTTGCCCTGCTCCAACACGATTTCAAGCTGATGCTCACCGCGCTTGATGCAGGTCACGGCGGCGAGGGGCGCTGGCTCGTCGTGCAATTGAACACCGGCCAGTAGTTGGTCGACCAACTCCTGGGTCACGGGCTCCGCCGTTGTTGCCTGATATACCTTTGGTACATGGCGCTTCGGCGAGGACTGCGCGTGGATAAATGCGCCGTCGTCGGACATCAGCAGCATGCCGGTGGTGTCGTGGTCGAGGCGGCCTACCGGCTGTACCTCGCGCCAAGTGAACTGTTCCGGCAGCAGGGTCAGCACGCCGGGGTGATGGCTCGGCTTGCGCGAGCACTCGTAGCCAGCCGGCTTGTACAGGGCGATGTAGACATGCTCGCGGTAGGTCCACTCCTCATCGAACACGGTCAGGACGAGGCCATCGGTCTCGACAAGGGTCTTATAACTGGTCAGGATTTCGCCGCCGATGGCGACGCCGCCGTCTTCGATCAGGGCGCGGCAGTACTTGCGGCTGCCGAAGCCTTGGGATTGGAGGATGCGGTCAAGGGAGATTTTGCTCATGGGGCAAGACTGTAACAGAACGCTCAACCGGGTCAAAGCTGCGACGGATGCCCTTGCAGCCGGGACAGCATCGTTGCGTTCGTTTGATTTTCCTCAAGCATCGGAATTTTCCGATAGATACACTGAGATTGAAGTAGGAATCGGACTAACGGAACCATCCTTTTCTAGGACGTTCGTTAGGAATTTTGACCAGGAAAACCAAGAGGCCAGGATGCAAACTGCGAATCTACAGCAGCAAACGGTCGAAGAACGCAAAAATAACGCCCGTGAGCAGTCTGCCATTTTTCCTACCAAGTTGGCGCTTGTGCGCTGGATGAGCGGGGCTGAGCCGCAGTTGCATCACTCGCAGCCTCCCCTCCGCGCGGCGTGGCTGGCGAAGGCGCAGCGGGATTTCCAGGCATGGCTGGACGATGGTGGGTTCGTGCAACATGACGATTGAGGCCGCGCCAGTTAAGTCGCCGGGCGAGAACCAGCCACGTTGGGCCGTTTAGGTCCACCCAGCAGGCGTAGACCAACGAACGGAGACGCCGCAGATCTGCGAACTCAGCATGGGTCCCGGCCTGCGCCGGGACGACGGCTCGGAACTAAACTCAGCAGATCCCTATCTGCAGAACTAGAAAGAGAAAACGACGGCGAGGGCCGTCGTTTTCTTTCCCCAAAGGGGATTGTCATGAGGAATTGATTTCTCTCGAATCGTACATTGACGTACGTCTCTGTAGTCCATATCCGGAACCGATGAGAAGAGGCTGAAAGTCCGTTTCGTCTCCTTGAGGGAACTACATTCGTAAATATAGAACACGAACGCGAACTTTCAAGGAAAAGATCGAGCGCGTTCAGCGCAACTGTGGAATTTGACCACGGTACACGGATTGCACGGCGCCACTACCCACCGACGCGCCGAACTTCTTCAGGACGCGTTCCGGCAGACCTTCGTGCGCCGTGTAGTCGACGATATCCTCGGCCTTGACGATGTCGCGCGCCACCGAATCGACAGTGCCGAAGCCGTCCGCCAGCCCCATGTCGACGGCCTTGGCGCCGGTCCAGTAAAGGCCGGAGAAGATTTCCGGGGTTTCCCTCAGGCGAGTGCCGCGGCCCGCGCGCACGACACTAATGAATTGCTGGTGGATCTCGTTCAGCATTTCCTGAGCGTGTTGCTTCTGCTTTTCCGACTGCGGGCTGAATGGGTCGAGGAAGCCCTTGTTCTCGCCGGCAGTCAGCAGGCGGCGCTCCACTCCCAGCTTTTCCATGGCGCCGACGAAGCCGAAACCGTCCATCAGTACGCCGACAGATCCGACGATGCTTGCCTTGTTGACGTAGATTTTGTCGGCGGCGGAAGCGATGTAGTAGCCGCCGGATGCGCAGATTTCGTCGACCACCACGTACAGGGGCTTGTTCGGGTAACCCTTTTTCAGCCGATTGATCTCGTCGACCACGATGCCCGCCTGGACCGGACTACCACCCGGGCTGTTGATCTTAAGCACGATCGCTGCCGTGCCTTGATCAGCGTAAGCCTTGTTCAGGGAATTCACGATATTGTCGGCGGATCCGCTGCCATCGGTATCGATCGTGCCTTTGATTTCGATCAGGGCCGTATGGCGTCCGAGTGCCTGGGTGTCCGAGCTTCCAAGGTCGAAGTAATTCCACACGACGACGATCGCGAGCGTCAGGAAGACGAGCTTGAAGAAGATGCCCCAGCGGCGCGCGGCGCGTTGCTCCTTGACCGTGGCGAACACGAGGCGTTCGAGGGTTTCGCGCTCCCAGTTGGCGATCGTAGGCTCTTGCGGCGTGGCGGCCGGGTGGTCAGGGTTCTGTTCGCTCATGCATGGTGGCGTAGGGTTTGCTGGCGCCGTCAATTCCGGTCTGCTTGGTGGGCGCCCAGGCAAAATGGGGTTCCCGCTTTCTCGGGAACGACGGTAACTCTATCTCTACGTCTATCTCTATCTTCATCTCTAGCGATATCTCATCAGCTGGATGACCCAGCCGCCGAAGGCTTGATGAGATCGTCCGGCTGCCAGTAGATCTTGTTATCCGCTTCACGCACTGCGATTTTGCGCAACCTGCCGCCCTTGCACGGGCCACCAGCGCACGAACCGCTATCCGGCAGGTAAATCGCGCCGTGCGTCGAGCACATCAGGTACAGGCCGCTCGACTCGAAGAATTCGCCCTGGAACCAGTCCAGCTCGATCGGCACGTGGGCGCAACGATTCAGGTAAGCATACGGCTTCCCATCGTAACGCACCACGAAACCTGTCGCTTCGTCGCCATACGCCAACACGGGGAAACGCACGCCCTTGCCGCCCTCTTCCAGCGCACCCGAATCGCAGATGAACACTTCTTCCATCACGCGTTCTCGGCCAGCCATTGGCGAAGCTCACCAACCGTTTTCGCCGAGAAGATGGGTTTGCAGGCTTCCAGTTGATGCACCGGATGCGCGCCATATTCCACCGCGATCCCGCTCGCCCCGGCGTTATTCGCCATCAGCAAGTCATGCGTGGTGTCGCCTACCATCACGGTACGCCGGAGGTCCTGGCCCAGTTCCCTGGTCAGTTCCTGCAACATTGCCGGGTGCGGCTTCGAGAATGTCTCGTCCGCGCAACGAGTGGCGTCAAACATCGACAGCAGCCCGACCGCGTTCAGCGCACGGTTCAGGCCCACTCGGCTCTTGCCCGTGGCCACTGCAAGGAAGTATCCCTCTTGCGAAAGTTCTTCCAACATCTCGCGAACTTCCGGGAACAGCACCAGTTCGTGGTCTTTCGTCAGGTAGTGGTAGCGATAGCGCTCGATCATCTTCGGATACAGATCCGGGTCGATGTCGGGGATCACGGTCTGCATCGCCTCGGCCAGGCGCAGGCCGATCACGTGCGCGGCGGCCTGGTCGGTCGGCGGGGCAACGCCGATGTCCTTGGCCGCCGACTGGATGCTTTTGACGATGGTGGCGGTGCTGTCCATCAGCGTGCCGTCCCAGTCAAAAACGATCAGGTCGAATTTTTTTCGTGGCATGTGTTCTGGCCGCTCGCGCGGCCAGCTCCTCTACTTATTTTTATGTGATTCGGGAAAACACCCTGCTATCCCTTTGCTTGCCCCAAGCTTACCAAGAAACGCTCGCATTCAGCGGGCAGTGGCGCCTTCAGTGTCATTTCTTTCCCGGAATCAGGATGGGTGAAGGTGATTTGATGCGCATGGAGAAACATCCTGCGCAGCGGACCATGATCCTCGCCAGCCTTCTGCAGCTGGCGGTTCAATGCGAAATCGCCGTACTTCTCGTCACCGAGGATAGGAAAGCCCGAAGATGCCAGATGAACGCGGATCTGGTGGGTACGCCCCGTCTTCAGCTCCGCTTCCAGCAAGGCAAATCGCTCCCACTTGCGCAGGAGGCTGAATACGGTATGGGATTCCATGCCCCCGGCCTGCACCACCACCCGCCGCTCGCCATCCGGCGTCGTGAATTTATGCAAGGGCAGCTTCACATGCTGCCGCTTGTTGTTCCAGTCGCCATAGACCGCGGTCAAATAGCGTTTGTCGGTGTGGCCATCGCGCATCTGCTCGTGCAGATTAGTCAGGGCCGAGCGTTTCTTAGCAAGCAACAACAACCCCGAGGTTTCGCGGTCCAGCCGGTGCACCAGTTCCAGGAACTTGGCCTCCGGCCGCGCAGCCCGCAGCTGCTCGATGACGCCATAGGAAACGCCCGATCCGCCGTGCACGGCCACCCCGGCCGGCTTGTCGATCACCAGCAGGTGGCTGTCCTCGAACAGAATCGGGAACTCGACGCCGGGCACGGGCGCCGAAGCGCTGCGTTCGGCCATCCGCACAGGAGGAATGCGCACGACGTCGCCCGCTACCAGCCGATACAGCTGGTCGATGCGGCCCTTGTTCACCCGCACTTCACCGGAGCGCAGGATCCGGTAGACATGGCTCTTGGGGACGCCCTTGCAGATCCGCAGAAGGAAGTTGTCGATACGCTGACCGGCCTCTTCTTCGGTAATGGTAACGAGCTGCACTTGCGCAGCTGCCTGTGATGAAGGGGGAACGACAGCATTTTGCTGCCTGGTTTCTCCTGTCTTCCCAGAAATTCTCTTTAAGTCCTTCATTTTGAATATATAATCGACAGGCGGCGGTCAAACCTCTGCTTGTGTAAGAATTAAAACGATATTTTACACAGGGGCGCCCCCGTCGGCCCCGCAAATAAATGCTATTCGATGGGGAAAATAGCGTACGCACGTTCCCGCGCGAGCTTGGGCTGCACCGTAGTTGCAGTCGGGTAACGCGTGAGGGATGCAGGAATGGATTGTTTGGAAATGTAAGGATAAGTACCGGCAAGCCCGCCGCAAGGTTGGCTCGCTGGTTGATGGCGTCGATAACGCTTGCCGTTTTCGCCCGACCCGATGTAGGCCTCAATCAGAAGGCTCGTGAATAAAGGCTGATTCTTCGCCTGGTATCGAAGTCCTGGTTTGTTCGCTGGCTACGGTTTGGCATGCTGTTGCACATCGCCTCGCTGATGCTGTGCCGCCCTGTTCGGGCCGCACGCAGATTTTGCAGGCGTCAAGGTGCGCGCGGCAATGACGATTGACTCCATCCGCGCCCTGTTGCGGGCAGCGACGCCGTGCGTCGCCGCGCCGCAGGAGTAGGGCATACCCACCCTCCAACACTCCCCTCCCCGCGTACTCCTTGTATGTTGCCGCCCTTTGGCAAGGTGGCTTGGAACGGCCTTCGGGTCGCGGAGTTTATAAAAATGAAACGAATGTTGTTTAATGCTACGCAGCAGGAAGAGTTGCGCGTAGCGATCGTCGACGGTCAGAAGCTGATCGATATCGATATCGAGACGTCCGGCCGCGAACAGCGCAAGTCGAACATCTACAAAGGCGTCATCACCCGCATCGAACCGTCGCTGGAAGCCTGCTTCGTCAGCTACGGCGAGGAGCGCCACGGCTTCCTGCCGTTCAAGGAAGTGGCGCGTTCCTATTTCCGCGATGGCGTGGACGTCCGCAATGCCACTATTAAAGAGGCGCTGCGCGAAGGCCAGGAAATCATGGTGCAGGTCGAGAAAGAGGAACGCGGCAACAAGGGCGCGGCCCTGACCTCGTTCATCTCGCTGGCCGGCCGCTACCTGGTACTGATGCCGAACAACCCGCGCGGCGGCGGCGTGTCGCGCCGTGTCGAGGGCGAAGAGCGCCAGGAACTGCGCGAGACCATGGACAAGCTCGACCTGCCGCAAGGCATGTCGGTGATTGCCCGCACCGCCGGCATTGGCCGCAATGTTGACGAGCTGCAGTGGGACCTGAACTACCTGATGCAGCTGTGGCGCGCGATCGAAGGCGCCGGCAAGTCGGCACCGGGTCCATTCCTGATCTACCAGGAAAGCTCGCTCGTGATCCGCGCGATCCGCGACTACTTCCAGCCGGACATCGGCGAGATCCTGATCGATACCGACGAGATCTACGAACAGGCGCACCAGTTCATGAGCCACGTGATGCCCGACATGGTGCACCGCGTGAAGCGTTATAGCGACGACGTGCCGCTGTTCTCGCGTTTCCAGATCGAACACCAGATCGAGACCGCGTACTCGCGCACCGTCCCGCTGCCGTCGGGCGGCGCGATCGTCATCGACCACACCGAAGCGCTGGTGTCCATCGACGTCAACTCGGCGCGCGCCACGCGCGGCTCGGACATCGAGACCACCGCCTTCAACACCAACTGCGAGGCGGCCGATGAAGTGGCCCGCCAGCTGCGCCTGCGCGACCTGGGCGGCCTGATCGTGATCGACTTCATCGACATGGAAGTGGCCAAGAACCAGCGCGAAGTCGAGCAGCGCCTGAAGGACGCCCTGCACCACGACCGTGCGCGCGTCCAGATGGGCAAGATCTCGCGCTTCGGCCTGATGGAACTGTCGCGCCAGCGCCTGCGTCCGTCGCTGTCGGAAGGCTCGCACGTGACCTGCCCGCGTTGCTCCGGCACCGGCCACATCCGCGATACCGAATCGTCCGCCCTGCAAGTCCTGCGCATCATCCAGGAAGAGGCGATGAAGGAAAACTCCGCGACCATCCACGTGCAAGTGCCGGTGGACGTGGCCGCGTTCCTGCTCAACGAGAAGCGTGGCGAAGTGCTCAAGATCGAGAACCGCCACAAGATCGCCGTCATCCTGATCCCGAACAAGCATCTGGAGACGCCGCACTACAAACTGGAGCGCATCAAGCACGACGACCCGCGCCTGGAAGAAGCGGCCGCCAGCTACACTCTGGCCGAATCCGCCGAAACGGACATGGGCTTCTCCAAGCGCCAGAAGGAAGAGACCCGTCCGCGCCAGGAAGCTGTCGTCAAAACCATTACCCCGGCACAACCGGCACCGATGGTGGACCGCAGCGAAGTGGCGGCCAAGCCGGCAGCCGCGCCGGCGGCCCCGGTCGCACCGGTGGCGCAGTCGCCGGCCGAGATCGGCTTCTTCGCGCGTCTGCGCAATTTCTTCTTCGGCGCACCGGCGCCGGTCGCCCCGGTCGCAGCACCGGCCCCGGCCGCAGCTGCATTGAAGCCGGCAGCGGGCGAACGTGGTGACCGCGGTGGCCGCAACCAGCAGCGTGGCCGCGGTGGCCGTAACGGCAAGCAAGGTGGCCGCGAGCGCGAGGAGCGCGAACCGGTCGCCAAGGCGCCGCAGGACGAGACTGCCAAGGCAACGGAAGGCACGGAGGCCAAAGGCGGCCGCCAGCGCCAGCAACGCCAGCCGCGTGAGCAGCGCGAGCCGGTCGAGGCGCAAGCCCAGCGCGCCGAGCGTGGTGAACGCGCCGAGCGCGGCGAGCGCCCGGAAAAAGCGGAACGTCCGGAGCGTGCGGAACGCGGTGAGCGCGGCCAGCGTCCGCAACGCGAGCGTGGCGAGCGCTTCCCGGCTGCCGAAGCAAAATCCGAGGAACCGAACCTGGCGCAAGTGGTCGCCGTGGCGGAAGCCGACACCGCCAGCGCTCCGCACGGTGACGAGCTCGAGCATGCGGTGAACCTGGCTGCGGCGCCGGCCGGCGAGCATGGCGAAGGCGGCGATGAGCCGCGCCGCCGACGCCGTCGTGGCGGCCGCAACCGCAACCGCCGCGAGCGTGAGCAGGTCGAGGACGCGGAAGGCGCCGAGCAGGAAGGCGAACCGGCGTTCACCCCGGTGGCCGACCAGGAAGCTGCCAAGGTGCAAGCCGAGGCACGCCAGGCCGCATCGACCGCCGACCTGGGCGCACCGTGGCCGTTCCCGACGTCCGCGTCGATGGCAGCCCGTGCTGCTGAGAAAGCGCCACAAGCACCGGCAGCAGCGGTGGCATCGACCGCCCAGCCGGGCCCGACGTCGACCGCCTGGGTGTTCCCGACGGCTGCGATGATGGGGGCCCGCGCCGCTGAGCAGGCTGCTCCGGCGAAGGCTGAACAGGCTGCTTCCGAGCCGGCACAGGCTGCCGCTTCGGTTGAAACTGCCCAGGCTGCGGCGCCAGTAGAGGCTGCTGCTCCGGTACAGGCTGCTGCTCCGGTACAGGCTGCTGCTCCGGTACAGGCTGCTGCTCCGGCTCCGGTTGCTTCGGCGCCAGTTGCTGCTGCTCCGGTTGCTGCTGCTCCGGCTGAGCCGGCACTGGTTGCTGCTCCGGCGGCCATCTCGCCTGCTGCACCTGTCGAAGCTGTCGCAGCCGCGCCGACATCGGCAAGCGCACCGGCTCCGGCCGCGGATCTGGGCGAGCTGCTGGCCGCTGCCGGCCTGCAACTTGCATCGACCGACCCGGCCAAGCTGCGTGCCGCGCAAGAGCAAGCGGCCCAGGTTGCACCGGCAGCACCGGTGCGCCGCACCCGCCGCGTGCCGCCGCCGCCGGTGGATGAACCGCTGGTTCAGGTGGATACCCGTCAGTAATCACGCTGCGGTTTGAAGAAGAAGGGAAGCGTTCGCGCTTCCCTTTTTTTACGCCGCGTGACGAGAGGCTCAGCATGGATCCCGGCCTCCGCCGGGATGACGGTTTTTTGGATGGTGATAAACAATTAAGGTTCGCTCGCTGGTTTGCTTGAAAACCGTCGCCCCGGCGGAGGCCGGGGCCCATGCTGAGCATCCACGCCTGCGCCCGCTTTCCTGTACGATGAGCGACCTCCACGCTCCCCGCGCGACCCGAATGCCCGAGCCAAACCCGCCGTCGCGCCCCTCCCCCATCGGCCTGGGCGAAGCCTTCTAGTACTGGCTCAAACTCGGCTTCATCAGCTTCGGCGGCCCCGCCGGCCAGATCGCGGTGATGCATGCGGAACTGGTCGAGCGCCGCCGCTGGATCTCCGAACGCCGCTTCCTGCGCGCCGCTCACCGCCATCTCGGCCGCCGTGGTCGGCGTCATCGCCAGCCTATCCCTGTTCTTCGGCCGCAGGTATTCTTCGCCGGCGGACAGTGGCAGCCGGCCGCGATGCTCATCTGCGCCGCGGCCTGCGTCGCACTGTTCCGCTACCGCGTCGATACGGTCAGATTGGTCCTCGCCTGTGCCGTCGCCGGCCTCGTGCTATCGTATCGGCATGGCTGAAAAAAACATCATGCTGGTCGACGACCGCGCCCGTGCGCTCGCCGTCCCAGCCATCCTCGACACGCCGGCAGGCCGCGTGCAGGACGCGCTCGCGCGTCCGCTGCACGACCTGCGCATCTCGGTCACCGACCGCTGCAATTTCCGCTGCGTGTACTGCATGCCGAAGGAAGTGTTCGACAAGGACTATCCCTACCTGCCGCACTCCTCGCTGCTCTCGTTTGAAGAGATCACGCGCGTCGCGCGCCTGTTCGTCGAACACGGCGTCGAAAAGCTGCGCCTGACCGGCGGCGAACCGCTGCTACGCAAGGACATCGAACGCCTGGTCGCGATGCTGCGCGAGCTGAAGACGCCCAGTGGCCGCCCGCTCGACCTGACGCTCACCACCAACGCGTCCCTGCTGGCCCGCAAGGCGCGCTCGCTGAAGGACGCTGGCCTCGACCGCGTCACCGTCTCGCTCGATGCATTGGACGACGCCACCTTCCGCCGCATGAACGATGTCGACTTCGCCGTGTCCGACGTCCTCGAAGGCCTCGACGCAGCGCACGCCGCGGGCCTTGGCCCGATCAAGGTCAACATGGTGGTCAAACGCGGCATGAACGACGACCAGATCCTGCCAATGGCGCGCCACTTCAAAGGCTCGCCCTTCATCCTGCGCTTCATCGAATTCATGGACGTGGGCGCGTCCAACGGCTGGAACATGGCGGACGTGGTGCCGTCGAGCGAAGTAGTGCGCCGCATCGGCGCCGAAATGCCGCTCGAACCCATCGCGGCCAATTACAGCGGCGAGACCGCGGAGCGCTGGCGCTACACCGACGGCGGCGGCGAGATCGGCCTCATCTCCAGCGTCACCCAGGCCTTCTGCCACGACTGCTCACGTATCCGCCTGTCCACCGAGGGCAAGCTGTACACCTGCCTGTTCGCCACGCGCGGCCACGACGTGCGCGCGCTGCTGCGCGAAGGCCGCAGCGACCTCGAAATCTCCAACGCGATCGCGCAGCTGTGGCGCGTACGCGCCGACCGTTATTCCGAGACCCGAACCATCAACACGGCAGGCCTCGTGCGCGGCGAGCGCAAAGTCGAAATGTCCTACATCGGCGGCTAGAACATGAAAAAGAACGAATCGATCAGTGGGCTGATCCTCGCTGGCGGGCGTGGCACGCGCATGGGCCACGTGGACAAGGGCCTGCAGCCCTTCCGCGGAAAGCCGATGGCGGCGCATGTACTGGAACGGCTCGCGCCGCAAGTGGCCAGCATCGCCATCAACGCCAACCAGAACCTCGACACCTGGCTCGGCTTCGGTGTGCCGGTCTGGCCGGACGAGACGCCAGGCTTCGCCGGTCCGCTGGCGGGCCTGGAAGCAGGCATGCGCCGCTGCGCCACGCCTTATCTTTTGAGCGCGCCATGTGATTCGCCGTTTGTGCCGGAGGATCTGGCCGAGCGCCTGTTCGAAGCCCTGCAGCGCGAAGACGCGGACCTTGCGTTCGCCGCGACCCAGGAGCCGGGCAAGATGGTGCAGCCGCATCCGGTCTTCTGCCTGGTGAAGGCGGAGCTGCAGCCCGTGCTGTCGGCCTATCTCGCGGCAGGCGGGCGCAAGATGGATGGCTGGTACAAGGAGCTCAAGGCCGTCGAAGTCCTGTTCGACGACGCCGACGCCTTCCGCAACATCAATACGCGCGACGAGCTCGAACAGCTCGATGCAGACGGCTCGTCGTTCCCGCGCACGGGCTCGACGCCCCCCGGAGAACCCCATTTCGCCGATCAGCCACAATCGCTGGCCCAAGTCGCCAGCTGCCTCGCCGGCTACGACCCCAACGCGCTTCCGGTACGTGATGCCCAACGCATCATCCGCGACTTCGTCACGCCGATCCGCGGAATCGAACAAGTCGCGCTGCGTTCGGCTCTGGGTCGGGTGCTGGCACAGGACATAATCTCCACCATCAACGTCCCGGCCCACGACAACTCCGCGATGGACGGTTTTGCCCTGCGCGGCAGCGACCTGAAACCGGACGCGCCAACGACGCTGCGCGTGATCGCCACCGTCTACGCCGGCCGCCCCTGCGACATCGTCCCATCGGACGGCGAATGCGTGCGCATCATGACCGGCGGCGTAATGCCGAATGGCTGCGACAGCGTGGTACCGCAGGAATTCGTCACCGCGGACAGCGACACCAGCGTCACCATCCCGCCCGGCGCCATCCGCACCGGCGACAACCGCCGCCTGGCCGGCGAAGACCTCAAGGCCGGCAATGCAGCGCTCCGCAAAGGCAAAGTGATCCGCCCCGCCGATCTCGGCATGCTCGCCTCGCTCGCGGTCGCGGAAGTGCCGGTGCAGCGCCGCCTGCGCGTCGCCTTTTTCTCGACCGGTGACGAGCTGCGGTCGATCGGCCAGCCGCTGGATGAAGGCTGCGTCTACGACAGCAACCGCTACACCATCTATGGCATGCTGCAGCGGCTCGGCTGCGACATCATCGACATGGGCATCGTGCGCGACGATCCACAGGCGCTGGAAGACGCGCTGCGCACCGCCTGCGAGAACGCGGACGCGATCGTCACCTCGGGCGGCGTGTCGGTCGGCGCGGCGGACTACACCAAGCAGGTCATGGCCAGGCTGGGCGACGTCACGTTCTGGAAGATCGGCATGCGCCCCGGCCGCCCGCTCGCTTTCGGCCGCATCGCGTCCGGCGCGCACAGCGCCTACCTGTTCGGATTGCCGGGAAATCCGGTGGCCGTGATGGTCTCGTTCTACTTCTTCGCGCGCGACGCGCTGCTGCGCATGATGGGCGCGGAGGCGCCGCTTGAACTCGTGAAGGCCCGTTCGGCGGGCGCGATCCGCAAGAAACCGGGGCGCACCGAATACCAGCGCGGCATCCTGTCGCGCAGCGACGACGGCATGCCGCAAGTGCGCATCACCGGCTCGCAAGGCTCAGGCATCCTGCGTTCGATGTCGGAGGCGAACTGCATGGTGGTGCTGCACGACGAACAGGGCAGCGTCGCCGCCGGGGACATGGTGGATGTGCTGCTGTTCGAAGGTCTGGTCTGATTCCCGGCGCCTAGCGCGCCAGTTGCGCGAGCTCGCCCACCATCCCGTCGCGCGCCTGGATCGCCACCGGCACCTCGCCGGTCTCGGAGGCTTCCCGTTTGAGGAGGCGGGCGAATACGACGGTACGCCTGCCCTTCGTCGCCCAGCCGACGTACCAGCCATTGCCGCCGCCGGAGCCGGTCTTGCCGTGCACCGTCCAGCCACCTGGAACCTCGCCGTACAGCGTGATCCTGGCGGTCATGTCGTAGGCGTGCCCGCTGACGCCGAGCTCGCGGTTTACGAGCTTGCGCAGGAATGCCACCTGTTCGAGCGGTGAAATCTGCAGCGATGAATTGATCCACGAAAGATCCGGGCCTTCCGTCGCCGGCAAACCCGATACATCTGCGTTGCCGAAGCCGAAACGCTGCGTGTACGCGGCAAGCCGCTCGTGCCCGATCGCGAACGTCACCTGCTGCGAAAACCAGACGACAGAGTCACGCATCCACTTCGCCGGATCGGTCGGCATGCGCCAGTTCTCGCGCCAGTCGACGTAGCCGGGGCGGAACGGCAGCAGCGGCGCGTGCTCGTCCTTGAGGAAGCCCGCGTCATAACCCATCAGGCTGATCGCGACCTTGAACGTCGACGCCGGCGTCACGCGGCGATCGCATTCGCCGCGCTGTGCGAGCACCTTGCCGCTGGCGGCATCGGCCACCACCGTGCACACTTCCCTCGCCTGACTGTTCGAAACCACGAGCATCGCTGCGAGAATCACGAAACGCAGCATCTCCCTGCTCCTGCTGCGAGCTCCGGCGCCGCCAAATGCAAGCTCCATTCGCTTCCTCATTCTTATCTTTCAGTTCGCGGTTGATGTCAGTCGTCGGCTTCGACCGGCTCGGTCCCCAACATCAACTGCGCAGCTTCGCTCGGCAGGGCCTCCACTGACTTCAACTTGCGCGCCATCACCCGACTGCGCACTTCGGCGTTCTCGATGTTTTTCGCGGCGCGTTCCAGCGTCACCTTGGTCGCGGCGAGCACGTCGCCGAACTTCCCGAATTCGGTCTTCACAGCACCCAGAACCTGCCACACTTCCGACGAACGCTTCTCCAGCGCCAGCGTGCGGAAGCCCATCTGCAGGCTGTTGAGGAGCGCGGTCAGGGTCGACGGCCCGGCCACCATCACGCGCAGGGTGCGCTGAAGTTCATCGGAGAGGCCCGGGCGGCGCATCACCTCTGCGTACAGGCCCTCGGTCGGGAGGAACAGGATCGCGAAGTCGGTCGTCTGCGGTGGCGAAACGTATTTCTCGCAGATGGTCTTCGCCTCAAGCCGCACCGCGCGCTCCAGCTCCGCTCCCGCTTTCGCCACGCCGTCGGCGTCGGCGTGCTCGGCCGCTTCCACCAGGCGCTCGTACTGTTCCTTCGGGAACTTGGCGTCGATCGGCAACCACAGTGGCGGGCCGCCTTCAGTCGCGCCAGGGAGCTTGATCGCGAACTCGACACGCGCGTTGGTGCCCACCACGGTCTCGACGTTGCGCGCGTACTGGTCGACGGTCAGCACTTGCTCCAGCAGCATCTCCAGCTGCACCTCGCCCCACGTGCCGCGCGTCTTCACGTTGGTCAGCACCCGTTTCAGGTCACCCACGCCGACCGCGAGCTGCTGCATCTCACCCAGGCCCTGGTGTACTTTCTCCAATCGTTCGGAGACGTGGCGGAAGGACTCGGTCAGGCGCGTTTCGAGCGTCGCATGCAGCTTCTCGTCGACGGTCTGGCGCATCTCCTCGAGCCGCTTGGCGTTATCGTGCTGGAGGTCGCCGATCTTGGCTTCCAGCGTCGCGCGCACTTCGAGCATGCGCTGCGCGTTCGATTCCGTGAGCGTCGACAGCGCCTGGTTCAGCGTGTCGGCGAAGCGCTTGAGCGCCCGCGCCTGCTCCTCGCGTCCGCCGGCGCCTTGCGCCTGGATCTGCTGGCGCATCGCTTCGAGCTGCTGCACAATTGCGGCCTGGTTCTGCGCGAGATGCGCCGACAGTTCCTGGCGCGTGCCCTGCGCGCTAGCCTGCATTTCTAGACGCAGTTCGCGTTCGATCCGTTCGAACTGCGCATCGCCCCGGCCACGCAATAGCGCGAGCAACTGGAGTACAACGACGGCAAAGAGTGCGGCGGCGAGGATCAGGAACTGGGTTTCGGTCATGGTCAGTCAGCCTTGTTGCGCATCCAGTCGGCGGTGTTGTAGAACGATTGCATCAGGCGCAGCTGCAGCTCCTCGTCGATGCCGACATCGTGCATCGCCATCGCCATGCAACGCAGCCACTGGTCACGTTCGCCGGTGCCGATCCCGAACGGCAGGTGGCGCGCGCGCAGCATCGGATGGCCGAATTTGTCGATGAAGAGATTGGGCCCGCCCAGCCAGCCGGACAGGAACATGAACAGCTTCTCGCGCGAGCTGTCGTTGGGCTTGGGGTGCATCGCGTGGATGCCGGCGAATTCCGGCTCCAGCTCCATCAGGTCGTAAAAGCGGTCGACCAGTTCACGCAGGCGGCTCTCGCCGCCGATCATTTCGTAGGGGGTGGGGGTATCGGACATCCTGCCATGATAGCGCAGGCCGCTGACGCTGTGCTGGGCGATCAGGATAGCAGCAAACCGTCGGACCCACCATAAACTTTCCGATATCGGAGATATCCTGCCTCGACTCCTCTAAACGGCTCGCGACCTCCGTTCACCATCCTCGGGATCTTACCAGTCCTCGCATACTCGTCTGCCGCACGCTCCTGCTCTTGGGTCAGGGCAGATGACGGCTGGGAGTAATCCGCCTTCCCAGCAAGCACTGGCAGGCGCTGGTGGCGCAGCTGAACCCATTTGTTCAAAAGCTCTTTAAGGTCACGCTCATTGTCGGCGTCCCCCAAACATTTGAACGACGCTCTCGAATCGTGAACATAGTCGTCAAAAAAGCGTAAAACCTCGACGCTTGGCTTTTTCCACTTTCTCCACCACGTCGCGATCTCTTCCCACTCGGCGTCGCGGTTGTTGTTAAAGCCAGGCGGCTGAGTCGCTGGCGTGAAAAAGTCGCCCCTCTTCCGCAGCCAATCCTCGAACCGAGCGATTTCTTCATCGAACTCTAGACCTGCACTATAGATGTCATTCTGATGTAGCGTGGATGCGCGTGCAAAACCAGGAATTTTGTGGACAGGGCTAGGTCCATCGACCCGGCGCGCCAAGCGCCATTCCATCTGTTTGCGGGCCTGCTCGCGCATGATTCGATGGATCGGCCCACTGGTCTCCTTGCAAGTGGCAATGTAGGAGTTGAACGTCTCGATGGTGCGATCCGACAGCGCGAATCTCCCCTTGACGGTCTCAGACGCAAACTCGAGTTTTAGTGGAGCACCGTTAATCCGCGCCGACTTGTACATCATAAGCAAAGGAATTCGGGACAGCATGTCGTCGCCATTGGCGTCGCTTCCTTTGCCCTGCTCGCAGGGGCAGTACCCGCACCCGACATCCGAATGCACTCCAGGCATAACGATTTCTTCATGGCCTGCCGAAAGGACACCATTCACTGCGATCGAGTCCACTGGAAAACTACGGCGCAGTTCATGTGCTGCGACGAGATGCAGACATTTGAGCCCCGAGGGGACACGCAAGCTGTCCTCTGCGTCGGCCCAGGCAGCATGGCCATCCCACCAGTTTGTGGAGTTTGCTAACCCGACCGAAGCTACAGTGTCGAACAGTCCAAGAAAATCGAATTCAACGTGGAATCCGCCGAGAGACATTTCGCCAGGCCTTCCCCGAAGCTCTGCGTCCAGCCTGCATAGTGACTGCAGCCAGTTGGTGAACACCCGAGCCTCAGTGGCACCGCGAGAGAATCCAAACGTCGATATGTAGATCGTCTTCACCGTCCCAGGGTCGATCTTCCGGGGTTTGCCAGTCACCGGATCGGGACAATGTAGCGCTACTGCCGCCTGTAACTGGGACAGAACGACCTTGAATTCCTCACGCGTGCGCCCTATGCGATACCGTATCCGCTCTGGCACCTGCGCAGCCGTTTCGCCATCCATCGCCGCGCGAGCTTCCCGCGTCAAGGATGTGTTTCGAAATAGCCGATCCAGATCGGATGCGATCAACAACGGCGCCTTCAGGAAATAACGGTGGACATTATTGATCGCCTGCGCCAACGCCCAAATTATCCGGCGCTCGCCGAGACGACCGCCCGCGGCACCCGCAGTGGCATCGCCATCCTTGCCACTGTCGCCTACGTCGGGAAAGGGAGACGCGACGCCAGGGACATAAACTTTGAAGAAGTGCGTATACTCCTTTGCCCGGTAGTGCCAGTCGGTATATGCGGGGAGAACGCCGGGCACGCTCAGGCCAGGGAAACAGTCATAGAGTCGCGCGACATTGGAGTGGTCCTTAGTTGCTTCGGCCTGCCGGTAATTGTTCCGCGTGCCATCAAAAAAGAACCCGAAGAACAGATTGGTTTTGCATGATTCGCTGGGCGTCCCTAACGTCGGCTTTTCGCGCAACTCCAGGGCAGTGAGTACTTTTCGACGATCGGTTGAGAAGAATTGATTCCGATCGCTCGAATACTTAAAGGCCGCGCCAATGGCCGGCGATAGAAGCGCGCTCACGGCCGCGTCTCCTCGAACCGTTGCAGCTCGCGCGTAGAGTCCATCAAGCCCTGCTTATATTCCTCATTGAGGTAGGCAAGATATCGAGGATCCTGCGGTCCGCTGAATTTGGCGACCGACGCGCGGTCGTACTGTTCGGCATCAGCCCACGCCTCTGCGGCGCGCTTGTTCGGATCCTTCTTAAGCTGGTCTAAAAGGGTAACAAACAGATCGACATCCGTCTTTTTATAGTGCCTGATTAACTCCCAGCGCGTGCGGCGATACTCCAGGGAGGGAACCGGCCACCCCTTCACCTGTCCGGGCCATCTGGGGTGATCCGGCTGATAATCGCTTGAAACAACGCTGACAGTCCCGTCTTCACCGCGCAAAACCCAAAGCTCGCCCGGCTTTCCGTCCACGTACGGGGGAACCTCGGCTGTTTGCTCGGCTATGACTTCTGGCAAATGCCCGTCTTTGTCCTTGGGTAGCCAGTGCGTTAGTCGAATACGCACCTTGATTCCCGGGCGCCATTGCTTTGGAAGCGGATAACAACAGGTGGTGCCCCCGGCTGCAAAGGAGTCGATGTGCTCCCCAGCATTGCTGTCATCCGGATTATTGGGGTCTATCAACAAGTAACTGAATTCGTCGCCACGGTAGTTGACGCCATGCACGTCGACACCGACTGTCGTCTTTGCTTTTTCGCACGCGGATAAAGCCAGCCCGGTAACTAGCAAGGCGGGACACAAGAGCGACCGAATTGGAAGATGTCTAAACATATCTACTCCCGTGAATAATCGAGCCACGCCACCAAGCGCGAAGCCGCTTCCGACGCATCGAAAAGTTGGTCCCGCTGCCAAAACCACTCGCACCAATCGATCAGTTGATCTTGAATTCCGGCTCTGGTAGCAGCGCTCAGCGCAGTCGCCACAAGCGCATGACTTCTTGCCGGGCTGCGATACACTTCATGCCCTCGGCTGCCAAGCAGTGACAGTATTTCGTCGACAAGACTGTCATCGACCAGTATTGAAAACTGCGGCTGATCCAGAACGGGATCATCAGCAATCGGAGCATCCGAAGGCACAAACTTTCGCTCTATCCACCGTCCATCGCGTGAAAGATAGGTCCAACGTACGGCAGGGCCGAGGAATTGCCTGAGCTGTGCGCCGCTCAAAGTATTCAAGATCGATGGCAATCGCCGGGTATCCGAGAATCTGAAGTTAAAGCGCTGGCCATCGGCTTCGACAATGCACCAGGCAGCGAGTCGAGCGGCTAGCCGGTCTGCCGTTTCCTGTGTTTCGAGAGCGCTCACCATCGGCCAGCGGTCACATTGTTTGAGCAGACGGGTTAGCCGGCGACTGTTCGGCTCGAAACGCACTAAAATGGGCGAGACATCTCTTGCCTGATCGGAGCAGCAAGGCAGCGATTCGAAGAGGAGTCTCTTTGCTCCACATGGAAGCAATCTGTGAAGACCAGGGACGAAGGCTCCATCGATTAGCAAGATCAGAAAATGACGCGGCGGCAGCGCCTCATAGCGAGCGCAAAGATCGTCCAACCAGTCAGGCGCGAACGAGTCGATGAGCATCTATTCCACCATCGTGAAAGCTGCTCCCGCAGCAAGGGCCTTCCTGAGACACGCGACGCAGATCGTTCTAGGCAGTGCTGGCATCGGATACGCGACCCGCTCCGGCCCGGCGAGGCTCTTCTTGCCAGCATTGATCGTGATCTTCCCCGGGCACTGGACCGTGACGTTCCCACCCTCGATCGTGATGTTCGCCCCGCCCGCCGTGGAAAGGCTGATCCGCTTCGCAGCTGCCCAATCGATGTGACTGTTTGCGCTGATGACCTTGATTTCGTCACGCGCCTGTATCTTGAGTTCATCGGATTGGGCTTGGATATCGATCGCATCTTTCGCCGCGATCAGCTGCAATCCGACGCCGCCCTCGCCTGCTTTCACAGCGCCAGCGAGCACTCCGATCGCCTGCCCGGCGTGCACCCGCATCTGGCCACCGGTGACGAACTGCGTGTCGCCGCCGCTCATCAAAGCCACCGTCTCGCCATTCGCAAGCTGCATGCTCTGGCCGGCGTTCGCGCCGAAGCCGTCCTTGGCCGAGATTGCGATGATCGCCTCCGACGAATGCGGCAGCTGGCCGGAACTCGACACGGCGCCATCGTTGCTGACCATGCCCGATGCCGCAGCGAGCAGCGATTTGAGCGGCGCCGTTTCGTCGCTGATCACGCTGGCGTTAGCCTTCGCAGCGCCGGCGTGCATCGCAAGGCCGACCGTCTGATGCGTCAGCGCCGCGCCGTGAAAGGATTCCGCCAGCGCGGCAGCCTGCCGCAGCATGCCGACGCAAGCGCCGTTTTCGCCGGCAGGATCTCGCGCGGTCGCGTTGTGGCTAATCTTGTAGCTGGATACCAGAAGCCCACGGCCAGCGCGAACTGCGCCACATGAATCGGTCCGCAATTCCGCGCCCAGGCCACGGAAGCTGCCGCGATAGTTGTCCGCGCAGTGAACGAGATGACCGAGATTGAGCTCCGTCGCCGCATATGTCGTCTTGAGCTGCAACCGCCCTTGCGCATCGGTGTCGTCGAACAGCAGCTGGTTGTATCCATGCCCGCCGAACTCCTTGCTGCGCACGCCCCACTGCGCGCCGCCGTTGCGGTGCCCATCGCTACCTGCCGACGCGCCATGCCACACGGGGCTATTCCCACCCGCGAGATTGCCTTGCGCGGAGCACGCATGATCGTGCGCCTTTTCGAACAGGAGATCGTTGCTTGCGGTTCGATCCATTCCACCGGGCGTCGGTCCGATGCCGCCTTCACCCTGGCCGTTGTAGAGCGCACCGACGATGACCGGACGATCGATGTCATTCTCGACGAACTGCACCAGCACCTCCTGCCCAATCCGCGGCAAGAACTGAGAACCCATGCCACCGCCGGCGGAACGCTGCGCGACGCGTACCCAACACGTCGCATCGCCGCTGTCCTGCCAGTGGTAGCGGATGCGGACGCGTCCAAGCCGATCGCAGCACAGCTCGTCCGCGCCGCTCGGTTCATCTCCGCCATCCGCACCGACAACGATCGCGCCTTGCGATCCCAGCGCAGTCGGTTTCGGGTGCTGCGTTTGCGGACCCCAGGTCAGCTCCGCGTGCACAGCATCGAAGCAGTTGGCGTAGCCGGATTGGATGGCCTGTGCGATGACGAGTTCGAAGTCCTCCGGCTCGACGTCACGTGAGCACTCTTCAAGCAGTTCGGGGATCGGGCCAAAGAGCTCGGTCAGAGCGTGCGCGGCCGATGGCGGCAGGTTGTTCACGCCGACGCTTGTCACGCCAAGGATAGCGAACGACGCATCGTCCCCAAGCTGCTGCAACGGCGCCTCGGTAACGGTGACTCGTGTCCCTGCACGCAAGGTGCGAACTGTCGAGCGGCCGCGCCAGAGCTGGCCGCGCGCTTCCATCCCTTGCATGCGCAGATCCGCGTAGCGTCGCGCCTGCACAGCGTTCGGATACGCGTACTGCCCGGGCACATCAAATGCTTCCAACGCCGGCATCCCCGCGATGCGCGTGGGCGACTGGGTGGCGACGATGCGCTTGGCCTTGTAGTCGTAGCTGAGCACCGTAGCAAGCGACGCGTGCAGCCGCCGCTGCGCTGCCAAAGACTGTACGGTATCCCGCTGCTCGACCGCCCGTGCGCCGTGGTAGCGAATGCCGCCGCCGGATGCGCTGCACGCATCTTCCGGCGTCGCGTCGGGGTGGCTGCTGTCCGCGAACAGCACCATGCACGAGCCTTCGCTTCCGTCTTCGAAGCGCCAGGACAGCCCCTCCTCCGCCAGCAGCCTGCTGACGAAATCGAAATCGGACTCCCGGTATTGGCAGCAGTAACTGCGCGGCAGTGCGTCGGACATGAAGGTGACCGCCTCGCCGCTCCAGCGCCAGCGCGCCAACGGCCGGTAGGGCGCGAACACGTCGTCGACGATGTGGATGACGGCCTTGTCCTGCCACACGCGGCTATTACGCACCTGGCCGAGCCGCCAGATCCAAGGCGAGACCCGCAAGCGGTAGCGCGCGAATCGGCCATCGCTGCCCAGCATCGCCGCTTCGCAGATATCGCCGGCGAAGACCGTACACGTGCCATCGGCAAGACTGGTCTCCAGGGTCGCGGTCTGGCCAAGCAGCGCATCGAGGTCCACCCAGGTGCTGGTGGAAAGCACGATCAGATCGCGCACGCCGACTTCGTTGACGGCGTCGCGGGCGAGGAAGGCTTCAACCAGCAGGTCGCCGCTTGCGCCGTCGCCGTCCCCGACGGATAGCGAATACAGCCGCGTCGTGCCCGAAAACTGCACGAGCGCGGCCGTGATGTCGTCCGTCAGCTGGCTCATCGTGGTCAACGCTGCTCCTCACAAAGCAAGCGCCACGATACCGCCACTCAACAAGTCATTTCTTGCGCAAAGTCATCGCTTTGCAGAAACGAACGTTCACGCCTCGCGCAGCGTCTGCAAGGGCGGCTGGCGCAGCACGTTGCGCAGCCCCAGCCAACCACCGATCAGCGCGCACACGGCGCCCGCAACCAGCCCCGCGCCCCAAACCCCAGGCTCGAACGACCACGGAAACTTGAATTGGTACTTGGCCAAGGCCCATCCGAGGGCAGCCGCGCCGGAAGCCGCCAGCAGTCCCGATAAAGCGCCGACCAGCAGGAACTCGATGCGCTGCGCCTGCGCCAGCTGGCCGCGCGTGGCACCGAGCGCGCGCAGCAGTCCGGCCTCTCGGGTGCGCTCGGCCTGCGATCCCATGAGCGCCGCGTACAGCACCAGCACGCCCGACGCCAGCGTGAACATGAACAGGAACTCGACCGCGGTCACAACCTGGTCCAGCACTTCCTGCAGCTGGCGGATGATGCCGGAGACGTCGACCACGGTCAGGTTCGGGTACGCGCGCGTGAGCGAGTTCGCGAGCGCCGCGCCACGCTGCGGCAGGTGGAATGCGGTCATGAAGGTCTGCGGCGCATTCGCCATCGCGCTCGGGTTGATGATGACGAAGAAGTTGGCGCGCATCGATCCCCATTCCAACTTGCGCAGGCTGGTGATCTTCGCGTCGACGACCTGCCCGGCCATATCGAAGCGCATCACGTCACCCAGCTTCAGGTGCAGCGTGCGCCCGATGCCCTGCTCGACCGAGGCCTCGGACACGCCGGGGCCGTCGTTGAACCACTGGCCTTGCACGATCTCGTTCTGCTGCGGGATCTGGGTCATGGTCGACAGGTTGAACTCGCGATCGGCGAGACGGCGCGCATCGTCATTCCGATAAGTCTGCGGCGTGATCGCCTGGCCGTTCACGGCGACCAGGCGGCCGCGGATCATCGGATACAGGGCCGGCGACGGCACGCCCGCCGCCTGGATGCGGCGCGCGACGTCGTCCTTCTGGTCCGGCATGATGTTGATGATGAAGCGGTTGGGCGCATCCGGCGGCGTCGCCACGCGCCAGGCGTTCATCAGGTCTCCGCGCACGACGGTAAGGAGCAGCAGCGCCATCAGGCCCAGCGCCAGCGAAACGATCTGCACCACGGTGGCGCCGGGCCGCCGCTGCAGCGAGGTGATCGCGAAGCGCCAGCCTTGGCCGCTGGAGATGCCGCGCAGCTGGCGCAGCAGGTACAGCGCGAGCCAGCCGGCCAGCGCGAACACGCCGAAGCCGCCGAGGAAGCCGCCAGCCGTGATCAGCGCCAGCTTGGGGTCACCCACCTGCCAGAGCAGCAGCGCGAGGAAGGCGGCGATGCCGATGCCGTAGGTGGCGAGGACCATCGGCTGGGGCGCGGCCTGCTCGCGCCGGATCACGCGGTTGTGCGGCACGTTGCGCAGCTGGAGCACCGGCGGTAGCGCGAAACCGACGAGCAGCAGCAGGCCGGTGGCCACGCCCTGCAGCGCGGGCAGCGGCGAGACCGGCGGCAGGTCGGTGGTAACCATGCGCCCGACCAGTTCAAGCAGTACGTAATGCGCGCCGAATCCCACAAGCACGCCGAGCACGCTGCCAGCCAGGCCGACCAGTGCAAATTCGGTCAGGTACATCAGGCCGACCTGGTTCTGCGTCATGCCCAGGCAGCGCAGCATCGCACAGGCGTCCAGGTGGCGCTGCATGAAGCGGCGCGCGGCCATCGCGACCGCCACCGCCGCAAGCATCGCCGACAGCAGCGCGACCAGCGACAGGAAACGGTCGGCGCGGTCGAGCGTCGCGCGCATTTCGGGACGGCCGTTTTCCAGCGACTCGATACGCATACCCTTCACCTGCGTGCTCTCGATCTGCGCGCGCAGCCAACACTCGTAATCGTCGACGCGCGCCAGGTCGTTGTTCGACGGCGCCGCCACCTGCATGCGGTAGGTGACGCGCGCGAAGTTGTCGACCAGGTGCGTGGCCGGCAGGTCGTCCAGCGCCAGCATCACACGCGGCGCGAAGTTGGCGAACGATGCGCCGCGATCCGGTTCGCTGGCGATCAGCTGGGTGATGGTGAAGCGCTTGTCGCCGAGCTGGATGCTGTCGCCGACGCGGGTCTTGAGGCTGACAAGCAGATTGGCGTCGACCCACACCGTGCCGGGCGCGGGAATCGCAGACGTCTTGGCGCCGAGCGCCGCGCTGGCATCGTCGGCATTGGTCGTGATGCGCATCTGGCCGCGCAGCGGGTAGCCCTTCGAGACGGCCTTCACCGATGCGAGCTGCGCGACCGACGCCTCGCCGGCGCCCGCTTGCGCCATGCTGGGGAAGGTCACGGTATCGGCCAGCAGCAGGCCGCGGCGCTCGGCTTCGCGGCGCCAGTCGGAGCGGATCGGCTGGTCCGCGTTGACCAGCAGGTCGGCGCCGATGAGCTGGTGGGCGTCGCGGTTGAGCGCCGTGCGCATGCGGTCGACGAAGAAGCCGACGGCGGACAGCGCGGACACGGCGACGATCAGCGCCACCAGCAGGAAGCGCAGCTCGCCGGCGCGCCAGTCGCGCAGGGTCATTCGGAGGGCTTGGGTGAACATTCGGTCTGCGTATCAGGCGGTGGCGGATGCGAAGAAGGCGTCGACTTCGGCCAGGTACTTGCGCTTGTCTTCCGGATCGAGGAACGAGGCCGTGAAACTGTTCCGGGCCAGGGTCTTCGCATCCGCCACGCCAAGGTCGAGCGCCTCGAACGCGGCGAGATAGTTGGCATTGACGTAGCCGCCGAAATACGCCGGATCGTCCGAATTCACCGTCGCCACCAGCCCCGCATCGAGCAGCGCTCGCAGGTTGTGCTTGCCCATGACGTCGAACACGCGCAGCTTGATGTTCGACAGCGGGCACACCGTCAGCGGCACCTGCTCGCTCACCAGGCGGTCCACCAGCAGCTGGTCCTCGAGGCAGCGCACGCCGTGGTCGATGCGCTCCACGTTCAGCACATCGAGGGCATTGCGGATGTAGGACGGCGGCCCCTCCTCGCCCGCATGCGCGACCAGGTGCAAGCCGAGCTCGCGCGCACGGTCGAACACGCGCGCGAACTTTTCCGGCGGATGGCCGACCTCGGACGAATCGAGGCCGACGCCGATGAACTTGTCGCGGTAGGGCGCCGCATCTTCCAGCGTGGCAATCGCTTCCTCCTCAGAAAGATGTCGAAGGAAACACATGATCAGCCGGCTGCTGATCGGCCCTTCCTGGCAGGCGCGCCAGATGCCCGTGATCACCGTTTCAATCGGCACGCCACGCGCGGTATGGGTCTGTGGATCGAAAAAAATTTCGGCATGGCGGACATTATCGGCATGGACACGCGCCAAATAAGCCGCCGTCATATCGTAAAAATCCTGCTCGGTCAGCAATACGCTGGCGCCTGCGTAATAAATATCCAGAAATGATTGCAAGTCAGTAAACGCGTACGCTGCGCGCAACGCTTCCACCGAGGAATAAGCCAGTGAAACACCATTCCTTTGCGCGAGCGCAAAAATCAATTCGGGCTCCAATGAACCCTCGATATGAATGTGCAATTCGGCTTTTGGCATGCCAACAACAATGTTGCGCAGCGGATCAGTCAACATCTATTTTCTCCTGCAATTAGCGCCCGGGTAGGACCACGCCGACAAGTGTAGCGCATGCGCGCCGACGGCTCAGTCCCGCTCTCAAAGCGGGCCTCGAAGGCCTGCAGTACGGTGCGCCACAGCTTGGCCATATCGGGCACTATCGACTTACCATTTGTGAAAGAAGATTGTGAAATGCATTACTCGAAAACGCTTTCAAGCGGCCTCAAAAGGGCTTCAAAAAAGCGCCGCCGGGATCATTTTGCGCATGCTCCAAATTGGTGCTTTTGTTATATAAATCAATTTGTTACAACTGCTACTCAAAGCCACACGATACTGCTTTGACTTCCGGAATTATTAGGCATATAGTGAATTTCATAAACATCAGAAGATGCTTCCACAATACGCGGGGGGACCGGACCACCGTCCGGGACAACAACAAGAAAATCGCTCGCCGCCGTCACCGTCAGCTTGCTGATGCTTGTGCGGCAGCGACCCAAAAGAAGAAGGAGTACGCCAATAGACCGGGGCCTTGGCAGTTGCCACAACGAACTGCCATGACAGTGATCGTTGTTAAGCACATTAAAGGACATTCACATGACCATTTTTGACAACTACGCCGCCCGCTATGAGCGTACCAAGGAAGAGGATTATTCACTGTCGGAGTACCTCCAGCTCTGCAAGAAGAATCCCCTGACTTACGCCAGTGCCCCGGAACGCATGCTTGCGGCGATCGGCGAGCCGACCCTGGTCGACACCCGCCTCGATCCGCGCCTGTCGCGCATCTTCGCCAATAAGGTCATCAAGGTTTATCCCGCGTTCAAAGAGTTCTACGGGATGGAGGAAGTGATCGAACAGGTGGTCTCCTACTTCCGCCACGCGGCGCAGGGGCTGGAGGAGCGCAAGCAGATCCTGTACCTGCTGGGCCCGGTCGGCGGCGGCAAATCGTCGATCGCCGAAAAGCTCAAGCAGCTGATGGAGCTGGTGCCTTTCTATTGCCTCAAAGGCTCGCCGGTCAACGAATCGCCACTCGGCCTGTTCAACGAAGCGGAAGACGGCACCATCCTCGAGGAAGACTACGGCATCCCGCGGCGCTACCTGCGCACCATCCCGAGCCCGTGGGCAGTCAAGCGCCTGCACGAGTTCAATGGCGACATCAACCAGTTCCGCGTGGTCAAACGCTACCCGTCGATCCTGAAGCAGATCGCGATCTCGAAAACGGAACCGGGCGACGAGAACAACCAGGACATTTCCTCGCTGGTCGGCAAGGTCGACATCCGCAAGCTGGAGGAATACCCGCAGGACGATCCGGACGCCTACAGCTACTCGGGCGGCCTGTGCCTGGCCAACCAGGGCCTGATGGAATTCGTCGAGATGTTCAAGGCCCCGATCAAGGTGCTGCACCCGCTGCTGACCGCGACCCAGGAAGGCAACTACAAGGGCACCGAAGGCTTCGGCGCGATCCCGTTCGAGGGCATCATCCTGGCGCACTCCAATGAGTCCGAGTGGAAGAGCTTCCGCAACAACCGCAACAACGAGGCATTCCTCGACCGTATCTATATCGTCAAGGTGCCTTACTGCCTGCGCGTGTCGGACGAGATCAAGATCTACGATAAGCTGCTGCGCAACTCCTCGCTGGAGCGGGCGCCCTGCGCCCCGGGCACGCTGCGCATGATGTCGCAGTTCGCGATCCTGTCGCGCCTGAAGGATCCGGAGAACTCCAGCATCTTCTCGAAAATGCTGGTGTACGACGGCGACAACCTGAAGGACACCGATCCGAAGGCCAAGTCGATGCACGAATACGTCGACTACGCCGGCGTGGACGAAGGCATGAACGGCCTGTCGACCCGGTTTGCCTTCAAGATCCTGTCCAAGGTCTTCAACTTCGACAGCACCGAGGTGGCCGCCAATCCGGTGCACCTGCTGTACGTGCTCGAACAGCAGATCGAGCGCGAACAGTTCCCGCCCGAGATCGAGCAGCGCTACCTGTCCTATATCAAGGAACACCTGGCGCAGCGCTACGTAGACTTCATCGGCAAGGAGATCCAGACGGCCTACCTCGAGAGCTATTCCGAGTACGGCCAGAACATCTTCGACCGCTACGTCACGTTCGCCGACTTCTGGATCCAGGACCAGGAATTCCGCGATCCGGACACCGGCGAGTCGTTCGACCGCGAACAGCTCAATGCGGAGCTGGAAAAGATCGAGAAGCCGGCCGGCATCTCGAACCCGAAAGATTTCCGCAACGAGATCGTCAACTTCTGCCTGCGCGCGCGGGCGACGAACAACGGCAAGAACCCGGCGTGGACGAGTTACGAAAAGTTCCGCACCGTCATCGAGAAGAAAATGTTCTCGAATACAGAGGAGTTGCTGCCGGTGATCTCGTTCAACGCCAAGGCCAGTGCCGAGGACGCCAACAAGCATGCCGACTTCGTGGCACGCATGGTCGAGAAAGGCTACACCGCCAAGCAGGTCAGGCTCCTGTGCGAGTGGTACCTGCGTGTGAGGAAATCCTCTTAAGCCCTGCGGCGCCGGCCGGGGCGGCGCGGCGGATCCCGGCGGTCCGCCTGCACTGCCCCGGCTGAGTGGGGCCGCTCCCACGCGGGCGCCGGGAACCGGCCGATGTGCGGCCGCCGTTGCGGCGCGCACACTGAGCCGTCCCTCCACCCGTGCGCCAGCACGCGAACACGCAGAGTATTAAGATAGGGGGACCGGACCTTCCGGCCCGCCGCGAGAATCAGGAGGCAGTTTTGACTTACCTCATCGACCGACGCTTGCAGGGCAAGAACAAGTCAGCGGTCAACCGCGAGCGCTTCCTGCGCCGCTACAAAGCGCAGATCAAGGACGCCGTTGGGCGCGCGATCAAGGGCCGCTCGATCACCGATATCGAGAACGGCGAAAAAGTCTCGATCCCCGTCAAGGACGTCAACGAGCCGCACTTCGGCCATGCCCACGGCGGCGTGTGGGAAGTCGTCAACCCCGGCAATACCGAATACCAGAAGGGCGACCAGATCAACCGGCCGAAATCGGGCGGCGGCGGGTCCGGGCGCGGCCGCGCCGGCAACAGCGAGCAGACCACCGAGGACGACTTCATCTTCGAGCTGACGCGCGAAGAATTCATGAATTACTTCTTCGAGGACCTCGAACTGCCGAACATGGTCAAGACGCAACTGGCCCAGACAGTCGAGTTCAAGAACCAGCGCGCCGGCTACAACGTGTCCGGCACGCCGTCCAATATCCATGTGCTGCGTTCGCTGCGGGGCGCGCTCGGCCGTCGCATCGCGCTCGGCGCGCCCTCGCGCCGCGCGCTCACCGAGGCCGAAAACGAGCTCAAGCGCCTGCAGGAGCTGGGCGCGCAGGACGACGACGCCCGCGTGCTCGAACTCAAGCACAAGATCCACACGCTGCACACCAAGCTGCTGGCGATCCCCTTCATCGATCCCTTCGACCTGCGCTACACCAACCGGATCAAGGTGCCCAAGCCCACCACCCAGGCCGTGATGTTCTGCATCATGGACGTGTCGGGCTCGATGGACGAGATGCGCAAGGACACCGCCAAGCGCTTTTTCATCCTGCTCTACCTGTTCCTCAAGCGCGTGTACGAAAAGATCGAAGTGGTGTTCATCCGCCACCACACGGCGGCCGC
This sequence comes from Massilia terrae, assembly GCF_024753145.1. Classification (GTDB taxonomy): domain Bacteria; phylum Pseudomonadota; class Gammaproteobacteria; order Burkholderiales; family Burkholderiaceae_D; genus Telluria; species Telluria terrae. The sequence goes on from NZ_JANUGU010000002.1 coordinate 375,534, forward strand.
GGAAGTGGACGAGGACGAATTCTTCCATTCGCGCGAGTCGGGCGGCACGGTGGTGTCGTCGGCCCTGCACCTGCTGCAGAAAGTGCTGGCGGAGCGCTATTCCAGCGCCGACTGGAACGCCTACGTGGCCCAGGCCTCGGACGGCGACAACTGGGACAACGATTCGGTGCTGTGCAAGCAGATCCTGCTCAACGGGATCATGCCGCGCGTGCAGTATTACACCTACGTCGAGATTACCGACGGGCCGCCGCAGAATCTGTGGGAGCAATACATGGAAGTCGCGGAGCACAACCTCAATTTCGCGATGCAAAAGATCGTGACGCCGGCCGACATTTATCCGGTATTCCGGGAACTGTTCAAGAAACAGCCCAAGTAAACAGCGAGGCGCATCATGCCCAGAGATCCCCGCAATCCGCGCGCCCTGCCCGAGCAGTCCGAATGGACGTTCGACCTGATCGAGCAGGCGCACGAAGAAATTCGTCGCGTGGCCGAACGCTTCGGCCTGGACACCTACCCGACCCAGCTCGAAATCATCACCGCCGAACAGATGATGGATGCCTACACCTCGGTGGGCATGCCGGTGTCGTACAACCATTGGTCCTTCGGCAAGCACTTCCTCTCGACCGAGAAAAGCTACCGCCGCGGCCAGATGGGCCTGGCCTACGAGATCGTCATCAACTCCAATCCCTGCATCGCCTACCTGATGGAGGAAAACAGCCTGACCATGCAGGCGCTGGTGATCGCGCACGCCGCCTACGGCCACAACTCCTTCTTCAAGGGGAACTACCTGTTCCGCACCTGGACCGACGCCGACGCCATCGTCGACTACATGGTCTTCGCCAAGAACTACATCGCCGAATGCGAGCGGCGCCACGGCATCGACGCCGTCGAGGAGCTGCTCGATTCCTGCCACGCGCTGCAGAACTACGGCGTGGACCGCTACAAGCGCCCGGCCAAGCTGTCGATGGCCAAGGAAACGGCGCGCCAGAAAGAGCGCCAGGAATACGCCCAGTCCCAGGTCAATGCCCTGTGGCGCACCATCCCGCGGCGCGACGAGGAAGAAGCGGGGCTGGCGACGCCGCAGCGCTTTCCGCCGGAGCCGGAGGAGAACCTGCTGTACTTCATCGAAAAGTACGCGCCGCTGCTGGAGCCCTGGCAGCGCGAGCTGGTGCGCATCACGCGCAAGATCTCGCAGTACTTCTATCCGCAGCGCCAGACCCAGGTGATGAACGAGGGCTGGGCCACCTTCTGGCACTACACCATCCTGCAGGAGCTGTACAAGGAAGGCGTGGTCGGCGACGGCTTCATGATGGAATTCCTGCAAAGCCATACCAACGTCGTGTACCAGCCGCCTGCCACCAGCCAGTTCTACAGCGGCATCAATCCCTACGCGCTGGGCTTCGCGATGATGAGCGACATCCGCAGGATCTGCGAAGACCCGACGGCCGAGGACCGCGCCTGGTTCCCCGACATGGCCGGCAGCGACTGGATCAAGACGCTCGACTTCGCGATGCGCAATTTCAAGGACGAGAGCTTCATCGCCCAGTACCTGTCGCCCAAGCTGATCCGCGACTTCCACTTCTTCTCGGTGCTGGACGACGACCGCCACGACAAGCTGACGGTGTCGGCGATCCATGACGAATCCGGCTACCGCTACGTGCGCCAGAAGCTGGCCGAGCAGTACAACCTGGGCAGCCGCGAGCCGAACATCCAGGTCTGGCAGGTGAACACGCGCGACGACCGCGCACTCACCCTGCGCCACACCCAGTTCCAGCGCCGCCCGCTGAACCAGCAGGCGCAGGAAGTGCTCAAGCACGTGGCGCGCCTGTGGGGGTTCGACGTCCGCCTCGAAACGGTGGACCCGACCGGGCACGTGGTCAACTTCCTGGAGTGCCGCCGCGAGAAGCGCGGGCGTTGAACCATTCTATATATAGATCAAGGTTCACGCGGGCCGCCGGCGCGGCCCGTTTGCTCGCAATGCGCTATACAGACTGCGCGCCGGCGGCGCCGGCGATCCGCTCCGCGGCCCCCGCGCCCGTGCCTGTGCCCGCCCGCGCCACCTCATCCCTGCCCGCAAGCAATCACAACTTTGACTCATATCAAGAAGGCGTCAACCCATCACCACAGGTCATGGGTTACCGGCACTCTCCATGGGGAAGTAAGGTTCAATAGAACGCCGCGACCGGCAGAATCTGGCTATAGTTAGCAGAAACGCCATGCATATTTAATACGATATTTGCTCGGAGGTAAAAAATACGTGAAAAATTCGGTGCGAGGCAGGTAGAAACTGATCTTCCACGCCTCTCGCGGGTACTCAGTGCATTTGTCATCATACATCTACATGTTTCATCAATTTCCAGCACGACACGCCTCTGCGTGGATGAGCATGTTTCCCTGTTTTTACAGGCAGTTAAACCTTCTTTGAGCCCCTAAAAATGTCTGTGCAAAAAACAATTCGTAGGTATAATTCCGCGATGTCCCGGATGCGGCCCTAGTTTTTTGTCGTGTTTTGTGGGTTATAGAAGCAACCAAAAGAGAGTTGGTATTGGAGAAAGCAGGATGAATTTTTCGCACGAGAAGGAACCCGGGAAGAATTTCACTGGTATCGCCATTGTCATCGTCTTGCACGTCATTGTCGCCTGGGGGATCATCAACGGTCTCGGCAAGCGCATGATCACCAAGATGCAGGAGGCAGTGGAGACCAAGATCATCGAGGAAGTGAAACCTCCCCCACCGCCTGAAACGCCGCCCCCGCCGCCACCGCCCGAGATGAAGGCTCCTCCGCCGCCGTTCATCCCGCCGGTCGAAGTGCAGGTGCAGCAGCCGCCGCCGCAGCAGAACACCATCGCTGTCAGCAGCCAGGCCAAGCCGCAAACGACCGAACTGTCCAAGGCGCTGCCGACTCCGGCCGCCGCGCCCGCCAAGGCAACCGGTCCGAGCAAGACCCCGGCCGTGGTGAACTTCGACACCTGCGCCAAACCGGAATACCCGAAGTCGTCGCTGCGTAACGAAGAGACTGGTACCTCGACCATTACCTTCCTGATCGGTGCCGATGGTGGCGTCAAGGATTCCAAGATCACGAAGTCGAGTGGCTTCCGTGACCTGGATAAGGCAGCGCAAGCAGCGCTGGGCAAGTGCCGCTTCAAGCCGGCAACTGAAAACGGCCAGCCGGTGGAAACCTGGCAGCCGGTGGCATACGACTGGCGCCTCGACTGATCAGTCAGGACTTCGCAAGCCACGTTTTATCAATTCGTTGTCAAATTTGTTCAGCGAACGCTCTATTTAAATTTTTGGAGGAAGCATGTTTAAGAATACCCGTTTGTCCGCTCTGCTGGCGGCTGTCCTGTTCTCGGTGTCGGCGGCTTCGGCGCTGGTGTCCGCACCGGCCTACGCTGACGCTCCGGCATCGGCAGCGGCTTCGGCTCCGGCCGCAGCGGCAAGCGCACCGGCTGCCGACGCAGCTGCTCCGGCCGACGCCGCAGCTGCTGCTCCGGCCGCCAAGGCCGAGAAGGTCGAAGCCGAAAACCCCTACGGCTTCTCGGCCGTGTGGGAAGGCGGCATCGTGTCGCGCGGCACCCTGATCATCCTGTCGCTGATGTCGATGGGCTCCTGGTACATCATCATCACCAAGCTGATCGACCAGATGAAGATCTTCAAGCAGTCGAAAGAAGCGTCGGCCAAGTTCTGGAAAGCCCCGTCGATCGCCGCTGGCTCGGCTTCGCTGAAAGACGGCTCGCCGTTCCGCTTCATCGCTGAAACCGGCACCAAGGCCACCCAGCACCACGACGGCGCCCTGCTCGAGCAGATCGACCTGTCGAGCTGGGTCACCATGCAGATCCAGCGTTCGGTCGAGAAAGTCCAGTCGCGCCTGCAAGACGGCCTGTCGTTCCTGGCAACCGTCGGTTCGACCGCACCGTTCATCGGTCTGTTCGGTACCGTCTGGGGTATCTACAACGCACTGACCAACATCGGTATGACCGGTAACGCGTCGATCGACAAGGTCGCAGGTCCGGTGGGTGAAGCACTGATCATGACCGCCTTCGGTCTGTTCGTCGCAGTCCCGGCCGTTCTGGGCTACAACTGGCTGGTCCGTCGTAACAAGTCGGCCATGGAAGATGTCCGTTCGTTCTCGGCTGACGTGCACTCGGTGCTGGTCTCGGGTGTCATGACCACCGCTAACGCCGCGGCAGCAGGTAGCAAGAAGGTTGGCTAATCATGTCGATGTCCGTCGGCTCCGATAGCGGAGATGAAGATCAGGTGATGTCGGAGATCAACACGACGCCCCTCGTGGACATCATGTTGGTTCTCCTGATCATCTTCCTGATCACAAGCCCGGTGGTGATGCACTTGGTGCCCATCAAGCTGCCTACCGAATCCAACGAGCCAGTGAAGAACAAGCCGGAAGACGTGAATATCGTGGTCAGCAAAGACGGCGATGTTTACTGGGGCCAGAAGAAGCTGGCCAATTCCGACGAGTTGTTCGAGTTGCTCAAGAAGGAATCGGTCAAGCTGCCGCAACCTGCGGTCCACGTGCGCGGCGACATGTCGGCGCGTTACGAGGCCATCGGCCGTGTGATGTTCCAGGCACAACGTGCTGGCGTGCAGAAGGTCGGCTTCGTCATCGAACCACCTGACAAGGGCTAAGTCCCTCGCCGCAGCTTCCGGGCTGCGGCGGCCAGACAGCAGAAAGGAAACACTATGAGTATGAATGTCGGTGGAGGCGGAGCATCAAACGCTGATCCGGAACCGATGATGGAAATGAACATGACTCCCTTGATCGACGTGATGTTGGTCTTGATTATCATGATGATCATTACCATCCCGAAGCAGATGCACTCGGTCAACCTGAACATGCCGGTCGGCAACCCTCCGCCGCCGACCACGCCGCCTACGGTTGTCACGATTGACGTCGACTTCGACGGCACGATCTTGTGGGACAACGCGCCGGTTGATCGTGCTACACTGGAAAGCAAGCTCTCCAATGTAGCGGCTCAGGCTGATCAGCCGGAAGTGCATGTGCGCCCCAACAAGCTGGTCGAGTACAAATACGTCGCCGGCGTGATGGCAGCAGCCCAGCGCCTCGGCGTGACCAAAATTGGTATGGTCGGCAACGAGCAGTTCCAATAAGCAGTTTCGACTGTGATAAGCACGGCAGGGTTTCCCTGCCGTGTCCATTTTGAGGAAAGAATTTCACCAACATGTCCAAGTTCCGTCTCGCACATCTCGGCCTCGCCCTGGCCGCCCTCGGTTTCACCGCTGCCGTCCCGATGGTCGGCCTGGCCCCGGTCTACGCCGCCGAGGCCGTCCGCCCGGAAGTCGGCAAGCCGCTGCAGGAAGCCCAACAGCTGATGAAGCAGGGCAAGAACAAAGACGCGCTGGTCAAGCTGCACCAGCTGGATAGCGTCGGCGGCAAGACCCCGAACGAGGTCTACCTGATCGAGCGCACCCGCGCCGCCGCCGCGTCGGCCGCGGGCGACAATGACACCGCGATCAAGGCCTTCGAAGCCCTGCTCGCCTCCGGCAAGCTGTCGCCGACCGAAAAATCGCAGTTCTCGGAAGGTCTGTTCTCGCTGTACCAGCGTGGCGGCGACCTGAACAAGGCAAACGCCTTCATCGAGAGGCAGCTCAAGGAGCGCGACGATCCGAAGCTGCGCGGCTACCTGATGCAGAACTACTACAAGCAGGGTAACTGGAGCGCGCTGGAATCCGAACTGAAGAGCGCCGAGAAGCGCGGCGGCCTGAACGAAGACCAGCTGGGCATGCTGGCCAACGTGCAGCTCAAGAAGAACGACAAGGCCGGCTACGTCAACACCATCGAGAAGCTGGCCGCCAGCTATCCGAAGGCCCGCTACTGGGAAGACCTGCTGAACCGCGTGCAAGGCAAGCCTGGCTTCTCGGGCCGCCTGCTGGTCGACATCGACCGCCTGAAGCTGGCCAACGGCCTGCTGAAGAAGCCGAGCGAGTACATGGAGATGGGCCAGCTGGTGCTGCAAGCCAAGGCGCCGGCGGAAGCCGTCAAGGTCATCGACAAGGGCTACAAGGCAGGCGTGCTGGGCTCCGGTCCGGATGCCGCGCGCCACCAGCGCCTGAAGGACCTGGCCGCCAAGACCCTGGCCGACCAGAGCAAGACCGCAGCCACCGACGAAGCCCAGTTCAAGAAGGACAAGGACGGCGACAACCTGGTCGCGCTCGGCTATGGCCTGGTGCAGGCTGGCCAAGCCGACAAGGGCCTGAAGATGATGGAAGACGCCATCAAGTCGGGCACCGTGAAGAACCCGGACGAGGCCAAGCTGCACCTGGGCGAAGCCCTCGCCGTCGCCGGCAAGAAGCAGCAGGCGATCAACACCCTGAAGTCCGTGGGCGGCACCGAAGGCACCGCCGACCTGGCCCGCTACTGGATCATGGCCATCAACCACCCGATCGGCGGCTGATCCCTGCCCTGTCCCAGACAGCAAAAACTGCCGGCCTGTGCCGGCAGTTTTTTTGCACCGTCACTTCCCCTCGACGTCGTTCCCGCAGAGGCGGGTCCCCCCTCGCAAGCATGCCCGATACATCAAGCGGAAGCGGCCTGCCCAAAAATGCGATTCCCGCCTCCGCGGGAATGCCGTGCCAACATTGACAACATGGGCAGATGTCGCCGGCTTCTTCCCTCTCCATCCCAGCCCGCCGCAGCCTTTCCCAGCTTCACCAATGTGCAAGCCGCCACTTGACCGTATAATCTGATATTTCGCTCCGGATCGATTTAGCACTTGAATGAAGGTATTTCGCGGACTTCCCAACGACAGGGCGCGCGCCCCGTGCGCGCTCACGATCGGCAACTTTGACGGCGTCCACCGTGGCCACCAGGCTTTGCTGGGCCACGTTACCGCCGCCGCGGCCGAACTCGGGCTGGAAGCGGCCGTCATGACCTTCGAGCCCCACCCGCGCGAGTTCTTCGCCGCCAGGATGGGCGACCTGTCCAAGGCCCCGGCCCGCATCGCCAACCTGCGCGACAAGCTCGGCGCGCTGGCCAGTGGCGGCATCGACCGCGTCATCGTCGAGCATTTCAACGAGCACTTCGCCTCGATGTCGCCGCGCGAATTCACCGAGCGCGTGCTGGTGCAGGGCCTGCACGTCAAATGGCTGATGGTCGGCGAGGACTTCTGCTACGGCGCCAAACGCGCCGGCAACGTCCACACCCTGGTCGAGGCCGGCAAGGAATACGGCTTCCGCGTCGAGACCCTGCCCGCCGTCATGCACGGCGACCTGCGCATCTCCTCGTCCGAAGTGCGCGCCGCCCTCGCCCGTGGCGATTTCGCCACCACCCGCGACCTGCTCGGCCATCCGTACTCGATGTCCGGCCACGTGATCCACGGTGCCAAGCTCGGCCGTACCCTCGGCTTCCCCACACTCAACCTGCGCGTCGCCCACCGCCCCGCCGTGTCCGGCGTGTTCGTGGTGCAGGTGCATGGCATCGGCCCGCAGCCGCTGCCGGCCGTCGCCAGCCTCGGCGTGCGCCCGACCGTCGAGGACGAAGGCCGGATGCTGCTCGAAGTGCACCTGTTCGACTTCAAGCAGGACTGCTACGGCAAGCTGGTGCGCGTCGAATTCCTCGCCCACCTGCGTGACGAGGAAAAATACGAGGACCTGGCCACCCTCACCGCCGCGATCGCCCGCGACGAAGACATGGCGCGCGCCTTCTTCGCCCGCCGCACCGGCGCCCTGACCGCCACCGACCGAATTTGACGCCGGCATGCCAGCGGCCGCGCGCCGCGCCACCGACGTCACCACAGCATTTACCAAAGAAAACCGAATATGTCCGATAACAGCAAACCCGTCCAGAACAAGCCCGCCAAGGCGGCCGACAAGCCGCAGAGCAAATACCCGGTCAACATGCCCGACACCGCCTTCCCGATGCGCGGCGACCTCGCCAAGCGCGAGCCGGGCTGGGTCAAGCAGTGGCAGGACAAGCAGCTCTACAAGCGCATCCGCAAGGCCGCCGCCGGCCGCCCGAAATTCGTGCTGCACGACGGCCCGCCGTATGCCAACGGCGACATCCACCTCGGCCACGCCGTCAACAAGATCCTCAAGGACATGGTCGTCAAGTCGCGCACCATCGCCGGCTTCGACGCGCCCTACGTGCCGGGCTGGGACTGCCACGGCATGCCGATCGAGATCCAGATCGAAAAGCTGTACGGCAAGAACCTGCCGACCGACGAAGTGCTGGCCAAGGCCCGCGCCTACGCCCACGAGCAGATCGACAAGCAGCGCACTGGCTTCATCCGCCTGGGCGTGCTGGGCGAATGGGAAAATCCCTACATGACCATGGCCCACGGCAACGAGGCCGACGAGCTGCGCGCCCTCGGCAAGCTGCTCGACAAGGGCTACGTCTACCGCGGCCTGAAGCCGGTCAACTGGTGCTTCGACTGCGGCTCGGCGCTGGCCGAAGCGGAAGTCGAGTACCAGGACAAGCGCGACCCCGCGATCGACGTCGGCTTCGCCTTCGCCGAACCGGAGAAGCTGGCCGCCGCCTTCGGCATGCCCAAGCTGCCGGCCTGGGACGGCTTCATCGTCATCTGGACCACCACGCCGTGGACCATCCCGTCCAACCAGGCGCTCAACGTGCACCCGGAAGTGACCTACGCCCTGGTCCAGGCCGAGCGCGACGGCAAGCCGCTGCTGCTGATCCTGGCCGAAGACCTGGTCGCTTCCTGCCTGCAGCGCTACAAGCTGGAAGGCGAGATCATCGCCACCACCGTCGGCGAATCGCTGAACGGCGTCCGCTTCAGGCACCCGCTGCACGCCGCCGACAAATTCTACGACCGCACTTCGCCGGTCTACCTGGCCGACTACGTCACCACCGACAGCGGCACCGGCGTGGTCCACTCGGCGCCGGCCTACGGCCTCGAAGACTTCCAGTCCTGCAAAGCGCACGGCATGAAGGATGACGAGATCCTCAAGCCCGTGATGGGCGACGGCCGCTACGCCTCGACCCTGCCGCTGTTCGGCGGGATGACCATCTGGGAAGCGTCCAAGCCGATCTGCGAAGCGCTCAAAGGCGCCGGCGCCCTGTTCGAGCTGAAGATGTTCGACCACAGCTACATGCACTGCTGGCGCCACAAGACCCCGATCGTCTACCGCGCCACCAGCCAGTGGTTCGCCGGCATGGACGTCAAGCCGAAAGACGGTGGCCCGACCCTGCGCGAGACCGCGCTGGCCGGCATCGCCGAGACCCGGTTCTTCCCCGACTGGGGCCAGGCGCGCCTGCAGGGCATGATCGCCAACCGTCCGGACTGGACCCTGTCGCGCCAGCGCCAGTGGGGCGTGCCGATGGCCTTCTTCCTCCATCGCGAGACCGGTGAGCTCCATCCGCGCACGCCGGAGCTGCTGGAGCAGGTGGCGCAGCTGATCGAGAAGGACGGCATCGAAGCCTGGCACAAGCTCGATCCCAAGGACCTGCTGGGCGAGGAGGCCGCCCACTACGAGAAGAACCGCGACACGCTCGACGTCTGGTTTGACTCCGGCACCACCCACTACACCGTGCTGCGCGGCTCGCACAAGGAGCAGTCGCACTTCCCGGCCGACCTCTACCTGGAAGGCTCGGACCAGCACCGCGGCTGGTTCCACTCCTCGCTGCTGACCGCCTCGATGCTGGACGGCCGCCCGCCCTACAAGGCGCTGCTGACGCACGGCTTCACCGTCGACGAACATGGCCGCAAGATGTCCAAGTCGCTCGGCAACGTGCTGTCGCCGCAGAAGATCAGCGACACCCTCGGCGCCGACATCCTGCGCCTGTGGGTCGCCTCGACCGACTACACCGGCGAGCTGGCGCTGTCGGAAGAGATCCTCAAGCGCGTGACCGAAGCCTACCGCCGCATCCGCAACACGCTGCGCTTCCTGCTCGCGAACACCTCGGACTTCGACCCGGTCAAGGACGCCGTGCCGGCCGCCGAGCTGCTCGAGATCGACCGCTGGGCGATCGCGATGACCGAAGCGCTGCAGGCCGACATCGCGGCCAGCTTCGAGCGCTACGAATTCCACCCGGTGGTGTCGCGCCTGCAGAACTACTGCTCGGAAGACCTGGGCGGCTTCTACCTCGACGTGCTCAAGGACCGCCTGTACACCACCGGCCTCGATTCCAGGGCGCGCCGCTCGGCCCAGACCGCGCTGTGGCACATGACCCACGCGCTGCTGCGCATGCTGGCCCCGATCCTGTCTTTCACGGTGGAGGAAGCCTGGGCCGTGTTCGCGGGCGCGTCGGCCTTCAAGGACAGCGACGAGACCATCTTCACCCAGACCTTCTGGACCTTCCCGCAAGTGGCGGACGGCCCGGCCCTGCTGGCCAAGTACGCCACGCTGCGCGCGGTGCGCGCCGAAGTGACCAAGGAACTGGAAGCGCTGCGCGGCAGTGGCGCGATCGGCTCCTCGCTGCAGGCCGAGCTGGTGGTCAAGGCCGCCGGCGAGAAGTACCAGCTGCTCGACAGCCTGGAAGATGACCTCAAGTTCGTGTTCATCACCTCCCAGGCCAAGGCGATGGAAGTGCCGGCCGCTGAAGACGAAGCGGTGGCCGTCACCGCCTCGACCGCGCCGAAGTGCGAGCGCTGCTGGCACTACCGCGCCGACGTCGGCAGCCACCACGAACACGCCGGCCTGTGCGGCCGCTGCGTGAGCAACCTGTTCGGCAACGGCGAAGAACGCCGCTACGCGTAAGGCTGTGCCGGTCCCGCCGCATCCGCTCATCCTGCGGATGCGGCGGCCCTCGACCCTGACAACGACAATATGGCAACCAAAAAGAAATCGGGCCCCAGCGGCAGCGCCAACCTGATGCCGTGGCTTGGCATCGCCTTCATCGTCATCCTGCTCGACCAGCTGTCCAAGCTCACCATCACGACGCTGTTCCAGCATGGCGAGGAGCGCCGCATCACCAGCTTCTTCAACCTGGTGCTGGCCTATAACCCGGGCGCGGCCTTCAACTTCCTGTCCGACCAGAGCGGCTGGCAGCGCTACCTGTTCACCGCCATCGCGATCGCTGCGGTCATCTTCATCATCACCATGCTGCGCAAGCACGCCGGCCAGCGCCTGTTCTGCTGGTCGCTGGCGCTGATCATGGGCGGTGCGCTCGGCAATGTGATCGACCGCCTGGCTTACGGCCACGTGATCGACTTCCTCGACTTCCACTGGGCGGCCTGGGGCCACTTCCCGGCCTTTAACATCGCCGACTCGGCGATCACCATCGGCGCATTCCTGTTCATCTTCGACGAGCTGCGCCGCGTGAACAAACATTGAGGGGAAAGCCATGACCCGCGACCTGAACGGCAAGAACATCGTGCTGGGCCTCACCGGCGGCGTGGCCTGCTACAAGGCGGCGGAACTGTGCCGGGCGCTGGTCAAGGCCGGCGCCCAGGTGCAGGTGGTGATGACCGAATCGGCCACCCACTTCATCGGCGCGGTCACCATGCAGGCGCTGTCCGGACATACTGTTTATACCGATCAGTGGGATCCGCGCATCGCCAACAATATGGCCCATATCGACCTGACCCGCCGCGCCGACGCGGTGCTGGTCGCGCCCTGCTCGGCCGACTTCATCCGCAAGCTGGCGCACGGCGCCTGCGACGACCTGCTGTCGACCCTGTGCGTGGCGCGGCCGCGCCATGTGCCGCTGCTGGTGGCGCCGGCCATGAACGTGGAGATGTGGGAGAACCCTGCCACCCAGCGCAACGTCGCCACCCTGCGCGAGGACGGCATCAGCCTGCTCGGGCCGGCCGCCGGCGACCAGGCCTGCGGCGAGACCGGCCTTGGCCGCATGCTGGAGCCGGAAGACCTGCTCGAAGAGCTGGTGGCCTCGTTCCAGCCCAAGGTATTGGCCGGCAAGCGGGTGCTGATCACCGCCGGCCCGACCTACGAGCCGATCGACCCGGTGCGCGGCATCACCAATCTCTCGTCCGGCAAGATGGGCTACGCGGTGGCGCGCGCGGCGCGCGAGGCCGGCGCCGACGTGCTGCTGGTGTCCGGCCCCACCACCCTGCCCACCCCGCATGGCGTGCGGCGCATCGACGTCCAGAGCGCACGCGAGATGTACGACGCGGTGATGGCGGCGGTACCCGGCCAGCATATCTTCGTCGGCGTGGCCGCGGTGGCCGACTGGCGCGTGGCCAATCCCAGCGACCAGAAGGTCAAGAAGCAGGAAGGCGGCGCGCCGCCCGAGCTGCGCTTCGAACAGAACCCGGACATCCTCGCCACCGTGGCGGCCACCACCGGCATCTCCGGCTGGCCCTACTGCGTCGGCTTCGCGGCCGAGTCGGAGAACCTGATCGATTACGGCGCCGCCAAGCGCGAAAAAAAAGGTGTCCCTCTGTTGGTCGGTAATATCGGCCACCACACTTTCGGGCAGGATGAGAACAGTATCGTGCTGTTCGACGACAGCGGCCATACCGTGCTGCCGCGCGCGCCCAAGCTGGCCCTCGCCCGCCAGCTGGTTTCCGAAATCGCCAAGCGCCTCGAACAGCGCTCCTTGCTTACCTGAGAACAGAATATGAAGACCATCGACGTCAAGATCCTCGACCCGCGCATGAAGGACCAGCTGCCGCACTACGCCACCGGCGGCAGCGCGGGCCTGGACCTGCGCGCCTGCCTCGACGCCCCCGTCACGCTCGAACCCGGCCAGACCGTGCTGGTGCCCACCGGCCTGGCCATCCACATCGGCGATCCCGGCTACGCCGCCATGATCCTGCCGCGCAGTGGGCTCGGCCATAAGAACGGCATCGTTCTTGGAAATTTGGTAGGCTTGATCGACTCCGACTATCAGGGCCAGCTGATGGTCTCGACCTGGAACCGGGGCCATGCCACGTTCACGCTGCAGCCGATGGAACGGCTGGCGCAGCTGGTCATCGTGCCGGTCCTGCAGGTCGGCTTCAACGTCGTGGAGGAGTTCGCATCGAGCGACCGGGGCGCCGGCGGTTTCGGCAGCACCGGCAAACATTAAGTGAGGAGGACTATGAGCCGCATCCAAAGCATGCGCCGCGCGGCGCTGGGAACGAGCATCGCCCTGCTGCTGTCGGCTTGCGCCACCCGGGGACCGGTCGCGCCGCCCGTGACGCAAGCGCCCGGCGCGCAGCTGCCGCAGGCGCCCGTGCTGACGCCGCAGATGGCCGCCGCCGCCGACACGCTGCGGCGCATGGCCGGCATGCAGGAACGCCTGTACAAGGTCGCGGCTCCGCTCCTCATCGACAACGCGGAGCTGTGCAAATCGCACGCGCGCAACCTGCTCGGCTTCACCGCCAAGAACCGCTACTCCTACCCGGGCGACTACAACGAGGCGGCGCACGTCGCCTTCGGCATGGGCGAGCGCCTGCAGGTCACCGAGGTCCTGGCCGGCAGCGGCGCCGCCAAGGCCGGCCTGAAGGTCGGCGACGTGCTGCTGTCGGCGGGCGGCAAGCCGCTGCCGCCGGGCCGCCACGCGCTGTCGGGCGCGGGCGCCATCTTCGGGCCGCTGGTCGCCTCGCAGGCCAGCCTGCCGTTCACGATCGAGCGCAACGGCTCCACGCGCGAGCTCAGCATCCCGGTCACGCGCGCCTGCGCCTACGGCATCGAGCTGGGCAACGCGGACAACATCAACTCCTACGCCGACGGCCAGCGCGTGATGGTCACGCGCGGCATGATCGAATTCACCCGCAGCGACGACGAGCTGGCCTACGTGCTGGCCACCGGGCTTGCGCACAATGTGCTGGGCCATGCCACCGCGCAGCGCAACACCGCCACCATCGGCAGCATCATCGACAACCTGATCAAGGTGAAGCCGGACGACAGCATGTTGATCGGCAGCGGCGGCATCAAGGCCATGCCGGCCGAGATGGATGCGTCGGCGGACCGGCTCGCGGTCTACATGCTGGCGCGCGCCGGCTACGACATCAACGGCGACGACGACTTCTGGAAGCGCCTCGCGTCGTCGGTGCCGGCCACGGTGCTGAACGGGTATACGGCCAACCATCCGGCGGTGGATGCGCGCGCCACCGCCATCAACAAGGCCATCAACGAAGTGAAAGCCAAGCACGCGTCGAAGAAGGCGCTGCTGCCTTGAGGGCCACCTGACGTCGCTTTTGGTTACCGTCGCTTATAAAGTTACCGTTGTTCCCGCCTCCGCGGGAACGACGTTCTCGCTTATGCGAGTGCGTCACGGCGCTCAACAAGGAAGCGTTCCAACGCTCCCCCGCCATTTTTTGTATGATTGTCCATCCAGCACACCACTTATGCAAAATTTTGCATAATCATCCATGGACAGCATCGACCTCGAAGTTCTGAAAACCGCCGCCGCCTGGCTCAACGCCGGGCACCGCTGCGAGCTGGTCACCGTCATCAAGACCTGGGGCTCCAGTCCGCGTCCGCCCGGCGCCATGCTCGCGATCCGCGAAGGCGGCGAGATCGTCGGCTCGGTCTCCGGCGGCTGTATCGAGGACGACCTGATCGCCAGCGTGGCGCGCGACGGCGTCTCGCAGACCGCGCCCTTCCTGCTCGACTACGGCATCAGCGCCGACCAGGCGCGCCGCTTCGGCCTGCCCTGCGGCGGCACCATCCAGCTCGCGATCGAGCCGCTGTCCGGCGCCAGCGGCCTGCCCGAGCTGCTGGCCCGCCTCGGCCGCGGCGAAACCGTCGAGCGCCGCATCGACCTCAAGACCGGCGCCGTCACCCTGCGCGGCGCCAGCGCCGATAGCACCCTGCACGTCGACGGCGACACCCTGGCCACCGTGCACGGTCCGCGCTGGCGCCTGTTCATCATCGGCGCCGGCCAGCTGTCGCGCTTCCTGGCGCAGGTGGCCAGCGCCATGGACTACCGCGTCACCGTGTGCGATCCGCGCGAGGAATACCGCATGGGCTGGGACCTGCCCGGCGTCGAGCTGGTGCACTGCATGCCGGACGACCTGGTGCTCGAAGCGCAGCTGGATGCGCGCAGCGCCGTGGTCGCGCTCACCCACGATCCCAAGCTCGACGACCTCGCGCTGATGGAAGCGCTCAAGTCCGACGCCTTCTATGTCGGCGCGATCGGCTCGCGCGCCAACAATGCCAAGCGGCGCGAGCGCCTCAAGCTGTTCGACGTGACCGAGGCCCAGCTGGCGCGCCTGCATGGCCCGGTCGGCATCTACATCGGCAGCAAGACGCCGGCTGAAATCGCGATCTCGATCCTGGCCGAGCTCACCGCCGTAAAGAACGCCGTGCCGGCCGAGCTGCTGGTCCCGCATGCCACCGCCGCGCCGATGAGCGTGGCCGGCTGCGTGATCCCCTGAATTCAAAAGCAAGAAACGGCTGGCCCTGCGCGCAGCCCCCTGCGACAATCTGGTCCGCCACCACTTCCGCTCCACCATGAACACCGCCAACCTGCTCCGTCTCGTCACGCTCGCCGCCATCTGGGGCGGCTCCTTCCTGTTCATGCGCATCAGCGCGCCCGTGCTCGGCCCCGCCGTGCTGATCGAGTTCCGCGTGCTGCTCGCCGCGATCTTCCTGATGCTGGTCGGCCTGGTCCTGCGCAAGCGCGCCGCCCCGCTGAACCTGCGCGAACACTGGAAGCACTACCTGATCCTCGGCTTCTTCAATTCGGCCCTGCCCTTCCTGCTGTTTGCCTACGGCGCCCAGTTCCTGTCCGCGTCGGTGGAGTCGGTGCTGAACGCGACCGCACCGATGTGGGGCGCGCTCGTCGGCCTGGTATGGAAGCGCCAGCCGATCAAGGCAAGCACCTTCGCCGGACTTGTGCTGGGCACCGTCGGCGTGGCCGTGCTGGTCGGCTTCGACAGCATCACCGCGCAACCGGGCGCCGGGCTGGCGGTGGTCGCGGCACTGGTCGCTGCTTTCTGCTACAGCGTCGCCAGCACCTATGCGCGATCGGCGAAAAGTGTTCCCGCCTTCGCCAACGCGCACGGGTCGATGTGGGCCTCCGCGCTGCTGGTGCTGCCCGTGCTGCCCTTCTTCCCGCAGCACGGGCCGGCGACCCTGCCGGTGGTCGGCAGTGTGGTCGCGATCGGCATCCTGTGCAGCGGCATCGCCTACCTGATTTATTTCCGCCTGATCGACGAGATCGGCCCGACTTCCGCGCTCACCGTCACCTTCCTCAACCCGGTGTTCGGCATCCTGTGGGGCGCGCTGTTCCTCGGCGAGGTGGTCGGCTGGTACACGGTGGTCGGCACCGCCATC
Organism: Massilia terrae; assembly: GCF_024753145.1. GTDB lineage: Bacteria > Pseudomonadota > Gammaproteobacteria > Burkholderiales > Burkholderiaceae_D > Telluria > Telluria terrae. Next base: position 391,692 of record NZ_JANUGU010000002.1, read on the forward strand.
GTGCTGTGCGGGACCGCGCTGGTCACCGGCTTCGTGCCGCGCTTCGGCCGCGCACCGGCGGTCGCGGCGAAGTAGATGCATCGTCTGGAGATCGCGCTGCCGGAGGGCTACCGCAGCGCCGGGGTATTCGCTTTCCACAGCCGCGACGCCGAGGGTGTGGCGGAAGTGGTCACGCCGGGCCGCATCCGCAAGGCGGTCATGCTCGATGGGGTGCCGGTGCTGCTGGACGTCGCGATCGATACCAGGGAGGCCCGCTGCACCATCGACTCCGCCACCATGCCCGCCCATGCGCGCGAAGCGTTGGACAGCATCCTCGGCCTGCGCATCGATCCCGCGCCCTTCATGGCCGCGTTTGGCGGCGACGACCTGCTCGGCCCCGTGATCCAGCGCCAGCCGGGACTGCGCATCGTGCAATCGGCCACCGTGTTCGAGGCCCTGACCTGGGCCATCATCGGCCAGCAGATCAACCTGCCGTTCGCGATCGCGCTGCGCCGCACCTTCATCCAGCTCGGCGCGCGCCGCCATGAATCCGGCATGTGGTGCTATCCGGACGCGGCCGATGTCGCGCGGCTTGAGCTCGATGAGCTCACCACCCGCAAGTTCTCGCGCGCGAAAGCGGAAACCCTGCTGCGCGTGGCGCGCCTGGTCGACGACGGTGAACTCGTACTCGCCCACGATGACGATCCGGCCCACGCCGCCGGCCAGCTGCTGGCGGTGAAAGGCATCGGCCCCTGGACCGTGAACTACACGCTGCTGCGCGGTTACGGCTATCCGGACTGCTCGTTGCACGGCGACGTCGCGATCCGCGCCGCCTTCCAGCGCCTGCTGGGCGAAGCGGACAAGCCGTCCATCGCCCACACCGAAGCGCTGCTGGAAGACTACCGCCCGCACCGCACGATGGCCGCTGCATACCTCTGGGCCAGCCTGAACCAGCCCGCGGGCTGAAGTTTGTTCTAGCGCAAACCCGCGTCCGCGCTTCGTCGGGATACTTTCTCGGTCCGGCCCATGAGAAAAATCCACGATGAAACTTCTTCGGCTCCTTCTGCTCGCCTCGCTAGCAAGCATCAGCCCGGCGCAGGCCCAACTGATCGCCGACAGTCCGCGCGGCGCCTATTTCTCGGCCGGCTTCGGCAACGGCAGCATTGACGGACCCGGGGCCGTCGGCTACCGCAATATGCGCTGGCGCGCCTTCGAGTCGCGCATCGGCCGCGATCTCAATCCGCGCCTCGTGGGCGAAGGCAGCCTCGAAGGCGCGGCGACCGCCCGCATCGATTTCGTCTACTACAACGAAGGCCACCCGGACAACAACCACCGCGACGGCTTCGCCCTCCAGCTGAGCTACGCCCGCCGCTTCGGCGAGGCCTTGACGGCGGAACTGTCGGCCGGGCCCTACACCTCGATGAACACGACCACGCTTGGCGGCGTGCAGATCGACCAGGCCCGGCGCGGCATGCTGTACAGCGCGGCGCTGCGCTGCGACCTGGGCTGGTGGATGCCCGGCGCCCACCTCCGCCTGGGCTACAACCACGCGGCGCCGCGCGGCGTGTTCCATTCGGACGCGCTGATGGTCGGCATCGGCCGCCACTTCACCGATGTCCCGCCCTTTCCCGAAACCGATCTCGCGCGCAGCAAGCTGTGGCTGGGCGGATCGTACGGGCGCGCCTATACCAGCCAGTCCGGCACCCGCGATTCCAACGGCGGCATCCTGGAAACCAAGCAGTACGGCGGCAAGTGGGCGCTGTCCTTCAGCGCCATCTTCGAAGGCGACGACAAGACGCGCGTCGACCGGCGCGGCATGGCGGCGCAGTTCTGGTTCGTGCAGCCGCTTACCAAGGCGTGGTCGGCACAGGCCGGCATCGGTCCCTATATTGCCGAGAACCGGCGCGACAACAACCGCACCGGCACCCATGGCCTGATTTCACTGCAGTTCGAACGCGCGCTCTCCGACCGCAGCAAGGTCTTCTTCGCCTTTCATCGGGTGAAGAGCTTCCAGGAATCCAATGACCGCGACCTGTTCCACCTCGGCCTGCTGACGGCCTTCGGCGCCGGCCAGCACGAGGCCCGCTAATCAGTCCCAGCGCGGCAAACCGTCGAACTGCTGCGCGCCCTCCCCCGAAAAGCGGATCAACTCGGACAGCGGCACCGTGGCCAGGTTGTCCCGCCCGTAGTGGCCGCCCAGCGCGCTGGGAATCTTGAGGCAATACTTGCGCCCATCCTTCAGCGGGCCCAGTGTGGTCTCGGCCAGGTGCACCACCTCCGGCATGTACCAGTCGTTCAGGAAAGCCTGGTTGTAGGCCAGCGCATCGAAGGAGGCCTGGTCTTCCGCCAATGGCTCGCAGCACAGGTCTTGCGGGCGCAGCCGCCAATATCTGCCATCCTCGTCCAGGATGATCAGGTTGCCGAAGTCGTTTTCACCCAGCACTTCTACAGCGGTCAGTCCGCACCAACCCCATGCCTCGTTAATTTCGTCAACTGTAATCATCGAAATTGCTCCGCATCCATGAAAACCCGGGCCGCAAGCGGCCACAGCGAACTCTTTGACCGCGCCGCCGCGCGACTGTCGCGCTGGCCCGCACGGGCATTGATACAAATCGAGCAGCGAAAGCGATTCCTCGCGTCTATAAATGCGCTGCTTCTGAAAGAACTAGGGCCAAAATCCAATTGTGCGCAGGTGTCTCCTGACTAAAATCAAACAAATGCGGACTTGAGTCCGCCATCGAATAGGAGAGCGCTGATGAAACACCAAATCAACATCGTGCTGGCCGCCGCCACCTTGATCGTCGCAAGCGATGGCTTTGCACATCCACAAATGCAATCCCCGAGCGTCCAGGCCAGCCGGCACCAAAGCCAGGCCCAGCAATCCCGCGACAGCGAGCACTGCAACACCATGGCGCGCAAGGAAACCGGCGTGGATCCCATCGCCATCGCCGCCAACGCGACGCCACTCCAGCCTGGAAAGGGTATCACTAGCACGCCAATCGAAGCGCCGAGTACGGCGATGGGCGCCTCCGCCGCCGGAACCACCGCGGCCGGCACCGGCGACATGGGCGCCGGCCAGCAGATGGGCAGCACGGCCACTGGTCAAATGAGCAACTCTGGCACTGGACAGATGGGCAACACCAGCAGCGGCGAAATGACGGCCTCCGGCAGCGCACAGATGCAAACCGGCACCGGGCAGACGGTCAATTCCAGCAATGCGCAGATGGCCACTGCCGGAACGCCGCAAACCGGCACGGCGACGTCGAACAGCAATTGGGCCAGCGGCGCATCGACGGCCGGCAGCACCGGCAGCTCCTCGATGGGCGCCTCCGCTTCCGGGTCCACTGGCTCCAGCGGCAACCCCATGGCCATGGCCGACAGCGCCGAGGATTACAACCGGGCGTTTTCGCGGTGCATGAGCAGCCGTGGTTACGTAGTGGGAAGCAACAGTCAATAAGACACCGCGCGCGGCAGGATGATTTGATACTGCTCAGCGCCGCGGCTGCAACGAACATGAGCGTGCGCTCTCAAAAGGAGTAGCGGCAGGAAGCTGCCGCCAAACGGAGGGCGCACGCGCCACCTACGCATCCCATCGCTTCACAAAGCTGAAGGCGAGCCCTATGGCCGCCTGGCGGTCCCCGCGCGACCAAGGTCCAATGTCGGCGCGCGGGGTGTCGCGGCTATGGTGGATCGATGGGCGCACCTGGCGCGCCCGCACCAATTTCGGGAGGAACACGCCAATGAATATCCGAACACCCGCCTTGCTCGCCGCCGTCCTGCTGGCCGGCTGCTCCTCGATGGGCTACGGCACATCGGGCACGCGCGGCAACACCCAGTCGACGCCCCCGCAGCAAGGACAGCAGCGCGACGATGTCAATGCGGCCGTGCTGCCGCTCGGCCCCGCACACGTTCCTGACGGAAATACTGCATGGCGCGCGGGCTGAAACGACAACGCCGCCGGGCTGTTTCCAGCGCCGGCGGCGTTTTGAATTTGGTTGCGGGGACAGGATTTGAACCTGTGACCTTCGGGTTATGAGCCCGACGAGCTGCCAGACTGCTCCACCCCGCGTCTGATGCTTTGCATTATACGCCCCCTGGCCAGTTTAGGCAAACTCAATCTCCAGCCGATGTGCGATTGCAGCAGATCAGGACGTTTTTAGACGCTTCCAGCCCAGCCGCCGCGGCGCCCGCAATCGGTGTAAAGTAGCGCAATACCATTTCTCGCGCTATCTATGAAATTTTGTTCCGAGTGCGCCCATCCGGTCGCGCTGGCCATTCCCGAAGGCGACAACCGGCCGCGCTACGTGTGCACGCATTGCGATGCAATTCATTACCAGAACCCAAAGCTGGTGATCGGCTCCATTCCCGTCTGGGAGCAGGACGGCGAATTGAAAGTGCTGCTATGCAAACGGGCAATCGAGCCGCGCTACGGCTACTGGACGCTGCCGGCCGGCTTCATGGAAAACGAGGAAACAACGGCCGAGGCCGCCGTGCGCGAAACCGAGGAAGAAGCCGGCGCCCATATCGAGATTGGCGAACTGTTCACCTTGCTCAACGTGGTCCACGTGCACCAGGTCCACATGTTCTACCTGGCCCGCCTGGTCGACCTTGACTTTGCTCCCGGCATCGAAAGCCTGGACGTGCGGCTGTTTTCCGAGCGCGACATCCCTTGGGACGAGCTCGCCTTCCCGACCATCCGCACGACGCTGGAACTGTTCTTTGCCGACCGCGTCAAAGTGCGTGAGGGCGGCAACTACGGTTTCCACAGTCGCGACATCATGCGCCCGATGCGCGCTGCAAGCAGCCCCGGCTGATCCATGATTCCCTGGCTCGAGACGAATACGCCGTTTCCGGACGTGTCCGAGGCATTGACCATCGACGCGCCGGGCCTGCTCGCGGCCGGCGCCGACCTCTCGGCGGCGCGCCTGTTACTTGCCTACCAGAATGGAATCTTTCCATGGTTTTCAGAGGGCCAGCCGATCCTGTGGTGGAGCACCGACCCGCGCATGGTCTTGCACACCGCGCGCTTCAAGGTCAGCGACAGCCTGCGCAAGACCCTGCGCCGGATCGAGCGCAGCCGGCTGGAGGGCGGCCGCTGGGACGTGCGCTTCGACACCGCCTTCGAATCCGTAATGCGCGCCTGCGCCGCCCCGCGCCGCGACGGTCCGGGCACCTGGATCTCGGAAGACATCATCGCCGGCTACACCGGCCTGCACCAGCTGGGCTATGCGCACTCGGCGGAAGTCTGGCTCGATGGCGAACTGGTGGGCGGCGCCTACGGCGTGTGCATCGGCCGCATGTTCTACGGCGAGTCGATGTTCGCGCGCGTGTCGGACGCGTCCAAGGTGGCGCTGGCCTACCTCGTCGCCTTCCTGCGCGGGCACGGCGTGGAGCTGATCGACTGCCAGCAGGAGACCTCGCACCTGGCCTCGCTGGGCGCCGCGCCGATCCCGCGCGCGCGCTTCCTGGAGCACCTGCGCGCCGCGATCCGGGAGCCGGCCATCGTCGACTGGGTGGTGGCGCCGCCGCTGCCACCCGAACGCTGAGAATTACAATCTTTCGCTAGAATGAGCAGAAACGCCGGACCGAGAGCTTTGCATGACGCACCTTAACGACCTGCCTTTTTCGACGCTGCAGTTCTACACCACGGCGCCCTACCCGTGCAGCTATCTCGACTCGCGCCAGGCGCGCTCGCAGGTCGCCACTCCCTCGCACCTGATCAACGCCGACGTCTATTCGGAGCTCGTCAAGAACGGCTTTCGCCGCAGCGGCATCTTCACCTACCGGCCCTACTGCGACGGCTGCCGCGCCTGCATCCCGGTGCGCGTGCGCACGGCGGATTTTTCGCCCAGCCGCGGCCAGCGCCGCGCCTGGAAGCGCCATGCCGACCTGGTCGCCATGGTCGCCAACCTGTCGTTCTCGGACGAGCACTACGCGCTCTACCTGCGCTACCAGACCACGCGCCATGCCGGCGGCGGCATGGACCAGGACAGCCGCGACCAGTACGCCCAGTTCCTGCTGCAAAGCCGGGTGAACACGCGGCTGGTGGAGTTCCGCGAGCCGGACGGCACGCTGCGCATGGTGTCGATCATCGACGTGCTGTCAGACGGCCTGTCCTCGGTCTACACCTTCTTCGACCCCGACGTGCCGGGCGCCTCCTACGGCACCTACAACGTCATGTGGCAGATCGACCAGGCGCACGAACTGGGCCTGCCCTACGTCTACCTCGGCTACTGGATCGAGCAGAGTCCCAAGATGGCCTACAAGATCAACTTCCGCCCGCTGGAAGCGCGCATCGACGGGGTGTGGGACGTCCTCGATCGCTGAAAGCGTCGACTAACAAGAGAACACAGGGAACGTCGTTCCCGCGCAGGCGGCAACGACGTTCTCTCTATGTCAGGGCGGTAGCGTCACGCACACGCTGCGCCACCTCCGCCCGCCGCGCAAGTTACAATACCGGCCATCCTTCCCGAGCCGCCCATGTCCGACAAACTCCTCTATTCCCTCGCCCGTCCGCTGCTGTTCTCCCTCGATCCCGAAACAGCCCATAACTTCACCCTGCCCGCGCTGCGCCGCGCCGAGGCGCTGGGACTGCTGCGCCACCACGCGCGTCCCGCCCCGGACCCGCGCACCGTCATGGGCATCACCTTCCCCAACCCGGTCGGCCTGGCCGCGGGCCTGGACAAGGATGGCGCCTACATCGACGGCCTGGCCGCGCTGGGCTTCGGCTTCATCGAGGTCGGCACCGTGACCCCGCGCGGCCAGCCCGGCAACCCGCGTCCGCGCATGTTCCGCCTGCCGCCGGCGCAAGGCATCATCAACCGGATGGGCTTCAACAACGGCGGCGTCGACGCCTTCGTCGCCAACGTGCAGGCCTCGCGCTTCTACCAGGAGAAGCGCGGCGTGCTGGGCCTGAACATCGGCAAGAACGCCGACACCCCGATCGAGCGCGCCGTCGACGACTACCTGACCTGCCTGCGCAAGGTCTACCCCTACGCCAGCTACGTCACGGTCAACATCTCGTCGCCGAACACCAAGAACCTGCGCCAGCTGCAAGGCGCATCCGAACTGGATGCCCTGCTCTCCCAGCTCAAGAGCGAGCAAGCGCGCCTCGCCGACCAGCACGGGCGCTATGTGCCGATCACGCTGAAGATCGCGCCGGATATCGACCTTGACCAGACCCGCAATATCGCCGACGCGCTCCTGCGCCACAAGATCGACGGCGTCATCGCCACCAACACCACGCTCTCGCGCGACGCCGTCAAGGGCATGGCGCATGGCGAAGAAACCGGCGGCCTGTCGGGCGCGCCGGTGCGCGAACTGTCGAACATCGTGGTGCGCGCGCTGAAGCAGGAGCTGGGCGACACCATTCCCATCATCGGTGTCGGCGGCATCATGAACGGCCGCGACGCCAAAGCCAAGATCGACGCCGGCGCCGCGCTGGTGCAGCTGTACAGCGGCCTGATTTACGCCGGCCCTGCGCTGATCCTCGACGCCGCCGCCGCAATAAAAGGCTGAATTCGAGGCCTGAACCACAAGGAGCACAGCATGCAAAAGAACCGTCTCGGCAGGACCGACCTGCACGTGACCCGCGTCTGCCTCGGCACGATGACCTTCGGCCAGCAGAACACCGAAACCGACGCCCACAGCCAGCTCGATTACGCGATCGAACGCGGCATCAACTTCATCGACACCGCCGAGATGTACCCGGTGCCGCCGCATCCGGACACCCAAGGCGCCACCGAGCGCTTCATCGGCAGCTGGCTGAAAAAGAGCGGCAAGCGCAGCGACATCGTGATCGCCTCGAAGATCGCGGGACCGAACCCGGCGATCAACTGGGTGCGCGGCGCGGAGCACAACCATGACGCCGCCAATATCCGCCAGGCCGTCGACGACAGCCTGCGCCGCCTGCAGACCGACTACATCGACCTGTACCAGCTGCACTGGCCGAGCCGGAACGTGCCGATCTTCGGCGCCAACAGCTTCGATCCGCAGAAGGAGCGGCAGCACGTCGCGGTCGAGCAAACGCTGGCAGCGCTGGACGAGATGGTCAAGGCGGGCAAGATCCGCCACGTCGGCGTGTCGAACGAGAGCCCGTGGGGCGTGTGCGAATTCATCAAGCAGAGCGAAGCCAAGGGCCTGCCGCGCATCGCCACCATCCAGAACCTGTACAACCTGACCGCGCGCGCGTTCGAGTCGACGCTGCTGGACGAGGTCTGCTACCGCGAGGACGTGAGCCTGCTGGCGTACAGCCCGCTGGCGTTCGGGCAGCTGTCGGCCAAGTACATCGACGATCCGAAGGCGGTGGGCAGGCTGACGATCTTCCCGCCGACCTGGAGCCCGCGCTACCTGCGGCCCGCGGTGATCGAGGCGACCAAGGAGTACGCGGCGCTGGCACGCGCCAACGGCATGACGCCGGCGCAGATGGCGCTGGCCTGGTGCTATTCGCGCTGGTTCGTGGCCTCGACCATCATCGGCGCGACCAATCTCGCGCAGCTGAAGGAGAACATCGATGCGGAGCAGGTGAGCCTGTCGCCGGAGGTGGTGGCCGCGATCGATGCGATTCATGCGAGGTACACCAACCCAGGCCAGTAAGCGTTTATCCGCCGTCGTCCCGGCGAAGGCCGGGACCCATGGACAGCTTGAGTTGTGGCGCGGTCGCCTCGTGCCTGCAGACTCAGCATGGGTCCCGGCCTTCGCCGGGACGACGTGCTAACGGCGCGTGGCGCCTACGCCGCCTCCCCCATCGGCATCAAGGCCTTCTCGATATCCCCCCGCGTCACCCCCGGCGCAAAGCGCTCGATGAAGTGATACGCATAGCTGCGCAGGTACGCCCCGCGCCTTAGCGCCAGCCGCGTCACGTTCGGCGCGAACAGGTGCGACGCCCCAATCGCGCGCAGGCCCTTGTCGCGCCCATGATCGAAGGCCATCTGCGCCACGATCCCCACGCCCATCCCCAGCGCGACGTACTGCTTGATCACGTCCGAATCCATCGCCGTCAGCACGATGTCCGGCGACAGCCCGGCTTCGACAAACGCCGCATCCACATGCCCGCGGCCCGTATAGCCGACGTCGTAGGTAATCAGCGGATGCGCCGCCAGGTCCTCGATGCGCAGCGGCGTCTTCGACAGCAGCGGATGCCCGTCCGGCACCACGACCAGGTGGCTCCAGCGATAGCAGGGAAACGACACCAGCTCCGGAAACGCCGCCAGGCCTTCGGTCGCAATCCCGATATCCGCCCGCCCCGACAGCACCCACTCCGCGATATGCTCCGGCGCGCTCTGCTGCAAGGCGATGCGCACATTCGGGAAGGCTTCGCGGAAGGCCTGCACCGCTTCCGGCAGCACGTAGCGCGCCTGCGTGTGCGTCACCGCGACGCGCAAGGTGCCGCTGTCCTGGGTCGCATATTCCTGGCTGGCCTGGCGCAGGTTCTCCGCCTCGACCAACAAGCGCTCGACGATCTTGAGGATGCCCTTGCCGGGATCGGTGAGCCCGGTCAGCCGCTTGCCGTTGCGTTCGAAGATGACCACGCCCAGCTCGTCCTCGAGCTCGCGGATCTGGCGCGACACACCGGGCTGCGAAGTGAAGAGCGCATTCGCCACCTCGGTCAAATTAAAGCCTCGACGCACTGCTTCGCGCACGGAGCGCAACTGCTGGAAGTTCATATGCCGCTGCCCTCGTCCACGAATACATGCATGCGGCGCGGCCGCACCACCAGCGTCTCGCCTTCCTTTGGCGCCAGCTTGCCGAAGCGGTCATTCGACATCACCGCCTCGATCAGCTCCGCATTGTCGACGCGCTCCAGGTCCAGCTGGGCCAGCGGCCCGATCGCATGCGCACGCCGCAGCTTGACCACGATGCCCTCGGCGCCAGGCGCATAGCGGTCCACTTCGAGATCGTGCGGCCGCACATAGCCCACCGCCTGCGAATCGCGCACGTCCGCGTGCTGCGGCACATCCAGCTCGACGCCGCCGCTGGCCAGCACGCCTTCGTTCACGCGTCCGTGGAACAGGTTGACGTTGCCGAGGAAGCCGTACACGAAGGGCGAAGCCGGATGGTTGTACACCTGGTCCGGCGTGCCGATCTGCTCGATGTGGCCCTTGTTCATCAGGACCACCTGGTCCGCCACTTCCAGCGCCTCTTCCTGGTCGTGCGTAACGAAGATCGATGTCACGTGCAGCTCGTCGTGCAGGCGCCGCAGCCAGCGCCGCAGTTCCTTGCGCACCTTGGCGTCAAGCGCGCCGAAGGGCTCGTCCAGCAGCAGCACGCGCGGCTCCACCGCCAACGCGCGCGCCAGTGCGATACGCTGCCGCTGGCCGCCCGACAGCTGCGGCGGATAGCGGTCGGCGATCCAGTCCAGCTGCACCAGCTCCAGCAGGCGCATCACCTTCTCGCGGATCTGCTGCTCCGACGGCCGCTCGCCGCGCGGCTTCACGCGCAGGCCGAAGGCGACGTTCTCGAACACCGTCATGTGCTTGAACAGCGCGTAGTGCTGGAACACGAAGCCGACCTGGCGCTCGCGCACGTGGCGACGCGAGGCGTCATCGCCGTCCAGCAGCACGCTGCCCGAATCCGGAAACTCCAGGCCCGCGATAATGCGCAGCAGCGTGGTCTTGCCGCAGCCGGAAGGCCCGAGCAGCGCAGTCAGCTGCCCGTCCGGGAACTGCAGCGACACGTTGTCCAGCGCGGTGAACGCGCCGAACTGCTTGTGGATATTCTTGACTTCGATCGTCATGATCAGTGCTCCGTGGTTCCCGGCTGGCGTGACTGGTGCAGGCGCCATTCGATGAAGGACTTGACCGCCAGCGTCACCAGCGCGAGCAGCGCCAGCAGCGACGCGATCGCGAACGCGGCGGTGAAGTTATATTCGTTGTAGAGGATCTCGACCTGCAGCGGCATGGTGTTGGTCTCGCCGCGGATATGGCCCGACACCACCGACACCGCGCCGAACTCGCCCATCGCGCGCGCATTGCACAGGATGACGCCGTACAGCAGTCCCCATTTGATGTTCGGGAGCGTCACCTTGCGGAAGGTGGCCCAGCCGGATGCGCCCAGCACCAGCGCGGCCTCCTCCTCTTCCGAGCCCTGCGCCTGCATCAGCGGCACCAGCTCGCGCGCGACAAACGGGAAGGTGATGAACACAGTCGCCAGCACAATGCCGGGCACGGCGAACAGGATCTTGATGTCGTGGTCGGACAGCCAGGGCCCGAGCCAGCCCTGCGCGCCGAACACCAGCACGTACATCAGGCCCGCGATCACCGGCGACACCGAGAACGGCAGGTCGATCAGCGTGAGCAGCACGCTCTTGCCGCGGAATTCGAACTTGGCGATCGCCCACGACGCGGCCACGCCGAACACGAGATTCAGCGGCACCGCGATCACTGCCGCGATCAGCGTGAGCTTGATGGCCGACAGCGCGTCGGCGTCCAGGATCGCTTCGACATAAGTGTGCCAGCCGTTCTTCAGCGCCTCGGTGAACACGGCAGCCAACGGCACGAACAGGAACAGCGTCAGGAACGCGAGGGCGACCGTGATCAGCACATAACGCACCCAGGCCGGTTCGAGATGGCTGATCGATGCCTGGCGCGCCGGCGCGTGGGCGACAGCGGGTTTGTTGTCGAGGACCGCGCTCATTTCTTGCCCGCCCGTTTGCGCGTCCACGCCTGCAGCAGGTTGATCGCGAGGAGCAGCACGAAGGACGCGACCAGCATCACGACCGCGATCGCGGTGGCGCCGGTGTAGTCGTACTGTTCCAGCTTGGTGACGATGAACAGCGGCGTGATCTCCGACACCAGCGGGATATTCCCCGCGATGAAGATCACCGAGCCGTATTCACCGGTCGCGCGCGCGAAGGCCAGGGCGAAGCCGGTCAGCAGCGCCGGCAGGATCGAGGGCAGGATCACGCGCACGAAGGTCTGCAGCGGCGACGCGCCCAGGCTGGCGGCGGCTTCCTCCAGCTCGCGCTCGGATTCCTCCAGCACCGGCTGCACCGTGCGCACCACGAAAGGCAGGCCGATGAAGGTCAGCGCGACGACCACGCCCAGCGGCGTGAACGCGACCTTCAGGCCGAAGCGGGTCAGGTACTGGCCGATCCAGCCATTGGCGGAATACAGGGCGGTGAGCGTGATGCCGGCCACCGCGGTAGGCAGCGCGAACGGCAGGTCGACCAGCGCGTCGATCAGGCGTTTGCCGGGGAAGCGGTAGCGCACCAGCACCCACGCGACGATGAAGCCGAACACGACGTTGAGGACGGCGGCGATCAGCGAGGCGCCAAAGCTGAGCCGATAGGAGGCCATCACCCGCTCCGACGTGACCGTGGTCCAGAACGCGTGCCACGACATCGTGAAGGTCTTGAGGAAGATTGCCGACATCGGCACCAGCACGATGAGGGCGAGGTAGAACAGCGTGAAGCCCAGCGTCAGCCCGAATCCGGGAATGACCCTGCCCGGCGCGCCGCGTGGCTTTAGGAAAGAGGACATGGAGGCCTTATTACAATTTCTTCTAATAGGGCTCCATATTCGCACGTGCAAGTCATGAGGCAAACGAAGCAATCTTCATTTGCATAGAAGAGAAGGTCATTTAGCCAAGCTTCAATAGATCAGCTTGGCGGCGACGCCGGTCAGGGTGACGGCCAGCACGCCGCGGGCGATGCGCTCCGGCACCGCGCGCGCCAGCCAGGAGCCGAGGGTGATGCCGGGCACCGAGCCGACCAGCAAGGTGGCCAGCAGCGCCCAGTTGATCGAGCCCAGCCACCAGTGGCCGGCGGCGGCGATCGCGGTCAGGGGCACGGCGTAGGCGATGTCGGTGCCGGCGATCTCCGCGGGCGACAGGCGCGGATACAGCATCAGCAGCAAGGTCGCACCGATGGCGCCGGCGCCAATCGACGAGACCGTGACCAGGGTGCCCAGCACCGCGCCGGCCAACACCGTGCTCACCGTCAACGCCCTGCCCTGCAGTTGGCGGTTCGGGCTGGCGTGGACCCAGGCCAGCAGGCGGGACCGGAACATCAGCGAGATGACCGTGAGCAGCACGGACACCGCGATCGAATAGCGGATCACCTGGCCGATGGCGGGATCGAGCGCGCCGAAGCGATGCAGCGCATAGGTGGCAACGAGCGCGGCCGGCAAGGCGCCGGCGCACAGGCGCAACACGATTTCCCAGTGAACATTGCCTTTGGAGCGATGCGTGACGGTGCCGACTGATTTGGTGAGCGAGGCGAAGGCCAGGTCGGTGCCGACCGCGACCGACGGCGCGACGCCGAACAGCAAGGTCAACAGCGGCGTCATCAGCGAGCCGCCGCCAACGCCGGTCATCCCGACCAGCACGCCAACGGCAAAGCCGCTCAATACGTAGGTTACAGACATGATTACCCCTGAGTTTGAGGTCAAGGGTAAGGGGCGGGGGCCGTTAAGCAAACAACAGCTTACTCATTTGCTTATGCTGACTGTGAAAGAAGAGGTGTGCGCCGACGGAAGCATGGACGCAAGGGATAAATAAAAGATAACGTCGTTCCCGCGGAGGCGGGAACACCATTTTGCTTGCGCGGCCACTACGCTAAAACGTAGCGGTTTGCATAAAAAAATTGGGTCCCCGCTTTCGCGAGGACGACGTTCTCTTTATAGCAGCTGCCTCTGCTAAGCCGATTATTTGTTCGGCTGCGGCGTCACGCGCAGGTACGGGCGCGCTGCCGTAAAGCCCTTCGGATATTTCTTCTTCAGCTCTTCCGGATCCTGCACCGTCATCGGGATGATCACGTCATCGCCATCCTTCCAGTTGCCCGGCGTGGCCACGGTGTAGCCGTCGGTCAGCTGCAGGGCGTCGATCACGCGCAGCACCTCGTCGAAATTGCGGCCGGTGCTCATCGGGTAGGTGATGATCAGGCGAACCTTCTTCTTCGGATCGATGATGAACAGCGAACGCACCGTGGCCGTTGCGGACTGCTCCGGGTGGATCATGTCGTACATCTTCGACACTTTCATGTCCTGGTCCGCGATGATCGGGAAGCCGACCACGGTCTTCTGCGTGTCCTCGATGTCCGAGATCCACTTGCGGTGCTGCTCGGCCGGGTCGACCGACAGCGCGATCGCCTTGACGTTGCGCTTGTCGAATTCAGGCTTCAGCTTGGCGGTCAGGCCCAGCTCGGTCGTGCACACCGGCGTGAAGTCGGCCGGGTGCGAGAACAGCACCACCCAGGAATCGCCCGCCCAGTCATAGAAATGCAGCTTGCCAATCGACGAATCTTGTTCGAAATCGGGGGCGGTGTCGCCCAGACGTAAGGTCATGGTTCTACTCCTTCGGTTGGTTTGAATGCGCCTGCCAAAAAGCACGGACGGACATTGTGCGCCGGGTCGCCCCGGCGCGGACCTGCTAGAAATAACGATTGTAGAGAACCACGCACCAGGTCACCGCCGCCAGCCCGATGGCGAGCGCGACCGCCGCACTGCCGAGGTCCTTGGCGTTCTTCGACAGCGGATGGCGCTCCAGCGAAATGCGGTCGACCACGGCCTCCAGCGCGGAATTGATGATCTCCACGATCAGCACCAGCACCAGCACCCCGATCAGCACCAGTTTCTGGAACGCCGACACCGGCAGCGCCAGCGCCACCGCGGTGGCGATCACGAACACGACGAGCTCCTGGCGGAACGCATGCTCGTGGCGCCACGCGGCCCTGAAGCCGTCGGCCGAGTTGTAAAAAGCGGACAGGATGCGGCGCAGGCCGCTCTTGCTCTTGAATTCGCTGGTCAGGTTTTCCATGAAGTGGTCCGGTTTTGCATCATTAGCATTATGCCTGTTGCGCCACGCTGCTGGCTGAAGCGTTGCCATGACTTTTCGTCATATGGTATAAAGAAGTCGGATTTACTGCAGTGCACCAACCACATCATGAAAATGGACACCGTTGAACCGGCCAAGACTTCGATCCAGGTGATCGAGCGGATGGTAGCTTTATTGGATGCCTTGGCCGCGTATCCGGATCCGGTCAGCCTGAAAGAACTGTCGAAGGTTTCCGGCCTCCACCCTTCCACCGCCCACCGCATCTTGAACGACATGGTGGTCACGCGCTTCGTCGACCGGGTCGAGCCGGGCACCTACCGCCTCGGCATGCGCCTGCTGGAGCTAGGCAACGTGGTCAAGAGCCGCTTGTCGGTCCGCGAGGCGGCGCTCGATTTCATGCGCACGCTGCACAAGAAGACCCAGCAGACCGTCAACCTGTCGGTGCGCCAGGGCGACGAGATCGTCTACATCGACCGCGCGTTCTCGGAGCGTTCCGGAATGCAGGTGGTGCGCGCGATCGGCGGGCGCGGCCCGCTGCACCTCACCTCCACCGGCAAGCTGTTCCTGTCGGTCGACGAGCCCAAGGCGATTCGTGCCTACGCGACGCGCACCGGGCTGGCGGGGCACAACAAGAATTCGATCACCGACCTGAGCAAGCTCGAACGAGAGCTGTCGCTGGTGCGGGCGCGCGGCTACGCGCGCGACAACGAGGAGCTGGAGCTGGGCGTGCGCTGCATGGCGGCCGGCATCCACGACGACAGCGGCAAGCTGGTCGCGGGCTTGTCGATTTCGGCGCCGGCGGATCGCTTGCAGGAAGACTGGCTGGAAGATTTGGTCACGACGGCCGCGCAGATTTCGGCGACCTTGGGATTCCGGCCGGCCAGCGCGGCTTAATCACCCTCTTCTTGAATACCGTCGTTCCCGCGCAGGCGGGAACCCATGGAACGCCTGAGCAGTGGCGACGTCAGCAAGCAAGCCACCACACCGATAAGCCGTCGTTCCCGGCACTGCTGGAAACGACTCCCCGCCTGCGCCGGGACGACGTGCATCTGTTAGCTCAGTGAGGGAATCTTCAATGCCCCGGCGCAGTCACCGTCGACAGCCCCGGCGTGCCCGTAGTGGTCGTGATGGTCGTCGGCGCAGCCGACATTGACGGCAAGGCTGGCGACGCCTGCACCGTGGTGCTGATGGTGGCCGGCGCAGTCGACATCGACGGCAACGCCGGCCTGAGCGATGTCGTCGCAATCGTCATCGCCGCCGCGGTCGGCACCGGCGCCGCCGTCGCGGACGGGGTCACCGCTTCGATCAGGTGCGAGGGCTTCAGGTTCTCCAGCCAATGCCGCACCCTGCCCGCATCCGCGGTACGCGACATCTTCCCTTTCGAATCCAGCAGCACCATGATCACGTTGCGCCCCTGGATGAAGGCCTGCATCACCAGGCAGCGCCCCGCTTCGTTGATGAAGCCGGTCTTCTGCAAGCCGATGTTCCAGTCCGGCTGGGCGACGAGGTAGTTGGTGTTATGGAACTGCATCAACCGCCCGCTCGCCGCAACCGCCGAGCCCGGATCGGTCGTGTACTGGCGCAGCAGCGGCTCCTCGTGCGCCACTTTCACCAGCCTGGCGAGGTCGCGCGCGCTCGAGACGTTGGCGCTGGACAGCCCGCTCGAATCCACATAATGCGTATCGTTCATGCCAAGCGTCCGCGCCTGGGCGTTCATCGCGTCGACGAAGGCGGTGATCCCGCCGGGAAAATTGCGCCCGAGCGCGGCAGCGGCACGGTTTTCGGAACTCATCAGCGCGATGTGCAGCATGTCGCTGCGTTTCAGCCGCGCGCCCACGCGCAGCCGCGAGCTGCTGTGCTTGAGCCGGTCGACATCGGCTTCGGTGACAGTCAGCACTTCGTCCATGTCCTGCTGTGCCTTGACCACCACCAGGCCGGTCATCAGCTTGGTGATCGAGGCGATCGGCAAGGCAACGCTGGAATTTTTTTCGAACAGGACTTCGGAGGTCTGCTGGTCGAGCACCAGCGCGACATTGGACTTGAGGGCCAGCGGATCGTGCGTGGACGACAGGCCCGCCAGTTCGCCCGCGCTCAAGGCCGCGACGGCCGGCGCGGCGCGGCGCACGCGCCTCCACACGACCTTGCGCTTGCCGTGGACCATTTCGATGCGGCGCACCATCTGCTGGCGATTGTCATCCGCAATCGCCTGGGCAACTTCCTTGTGTTTGGTGGCCTTCTTGACATGATGCTTGCTGCTCGCAGCCGAGGCCGGCTCAAGCACCAACATCAAAGACAAAACGGCAGCGAACGCAAGCTTGTACATCTGGAACCTCGGGTGCAAACGGATGAGTACTGCATGAAGTGTAGCGAAAGCCGTCACGAGCGCAAGCGAATTTCCATATCGTGCGCTAGCTTTTGCCACACAACAACAGCAGCTCCTTCACACTTCAGTTTCAATAATACGCTTACTCGGCGAACCGCACGAATGCATCGAGCGATTCGCGCTCGGTCACCAGCGTGTTCTCGATCTTGTCGGGATCGGCCCAGCCCAGCGCCATGCCGCACACCACCAGCTCGCTGTCCTGCAGTTGCAAATGCTGCTTGATGATCTTGTGATAGTGGATGAAGGCGGCTTGCGGGCAGGTGTCGAGCCCGCGCGCGCGCGCCGCCACCATGATGTTCTGCAGGAACATGCCGTAGTCGAGCCAGGAGCCCTGCTCCAGCACGCGGTCGATGGTGAAGATGAAGCCGACCGGCGCGTCGAAGAAACGGAAATTGCGCGCGTGCTGGGCCGCCATGCCCGGCTTGTTGTCGCGCGTAATGCCCAGCAGGGTGTAGAGGTCCCAGCCGACCTTGCGGCGCCGTTCGATGAAGGGCGACACCCATTGGCGCGGGTAATAATAGTAGGCCTCGGTGTGCTCCTTGTTGAGTTCCGGATCGCTGTACGCCGCAAGGATGTCGTCGGTCAGCGCCTGCTTGGCATTGCCAGTCAGCACGTACACCTTCCACGGCTGGATATTCGTGCCGGACGGCGCGCGCGCTGCTACGTCGAGGATCTTCTCGATGTCCTCGCGGGCTACCGGCTTGGGCAGGAATGCCCGGATTGAACGCCGCGAACCAATCGCCGCGTCCACTGCCTCCTGTTGGGGGCTGGAAATCATGTCTTCTCCTTCTTTACAACAAATGCCACGCCCACGACGGCCACGGCCATGCCCAGCAGTCCGGCCGGGCTCAGCGCCTCGCCGAACATCAGCCAGGCCATGACCGCCGTGGTGGGCGGCGTCAGGTACAGCAAGCTCGTCACCTGGGTCGCTTCGTTCCGGCTGATCAATTTGAAGAGCAGGAAAATCGCGCCGATCGACAAGCCGAAAACCGACCACAACAGCGCGCCGATGAAGCGCGCATTCCATTGAACTTGGGACAGCGACAGGTCGAAACCTTCCAGCCAGACGGCCAGCGGCACGATCGCCACCACGGTCGCGGCAAACTGGATCAGGGTGCCGGTGCGCAAATCGAAACTGGGGCAAAAGCGCCGCTGGTACATGGTACCGGCCGTGATCGACACCAGGGCGAGCACGCACAAGGCAATCGCGGCGGGCGCCAGGCCGGCCAGGCTGATCTTCGCGTACACCACCAGCGCGACGCCGGACAAGCCCAGCGCCAGACCGAGCCACTGGCGCGGACGCACGCGCTCGCCGATCAGCGGCGCCGCGAACGCGGTCAGGATCGGCTGCAGGCCGACGATCAGTGCCGACAAGCCGGCCGGCATGCCATGCTTGATCGAGGTCCAGACGCCGCCGAGATAGCCCGCCTGCATCAGCAAGCCGGCCACGGCCATGTGCCCGATGCGGCCGCGCGGCCATGGTGCGCCGGACCATAGCACCACCGGCAACAACACCAGCACGGCCATGCCGCAGCGCAAAATCAGGAAGGTCAGCGGCGGCGCGTACGGCAGGCCGAACTTGGCCGTGACAAATCCGGTGCTCCACAAAAACACGAAGAAAATCGGGATGGGCGACAGCCAGGCGGTGCCGGCGCGGGTCGCGGCGGGAGTGTTCACGGACGAGCTTGCAGAAGCAAAAGATGCGAGTCTAGCACGCCGCTCCCCTCGCCTTAAGGCATGGCATGCATACCGACTGGCTTGCGATAAGGAAACTTCAACACTATTATTTCAGATACAACAAAACAACAATTCAGCCTGTCCATTGTGCGGCGCACCAAAAAGTGCTTGACGTGTCCGGTAAAGTCAGTAAAAATCGATTCTGTTGCGGTGCACAACGACATCGCAGGGTAACCAGCCGTCCCTTTCACCAACTGTTTCAGACCGGAGAACATTATGTTTGCAATTCCCGAGCAGTTCTCGAATGCTACCAAAGCCAATTTCGAATCGCATTTCGCCCTGATGTCCTCGCTGACCTCCAAGACCTTCGAAGGCATGGAGAAGCTGGTCGACCTGAACATCAGCGCTGCCAAGGCCACGCTGGAAGAATCGTCGGCCACGGCGCGCCAGCTGCTGCAAGCCAAGGACCCGCAAGAATTCTTCTCGCTGAGCGCCGCCCAGGCCCAGCCGACCGCCGAGAAAGCGCTGTCGTACGGCCGCCAGCTGGCCTCGATCGCCGCCGGCACCGGCGCCGAGTTCAGCAAGGCTGCGGAAGACCAGATCGTCGAAGCCAACCGCAAGGTGATCTCGCTGGTCGACGAAGTGAGCAAGAACGCGCCGGCCGGCTCGGAGAGCTTTGTCGCCGCCGTCAAGACCGCGATCAGCAACGCCAACGCAGGCTACGAGCAGTTCAGCAAGACCGCCAAGCAGGCTGTCGAGGCGATGGAGACCAACTTCAACGCCGCCGTGAACCAGTTCGGCCAGGCCAGCCGCAAGGCGACCGCCGCAGCCGCTGCTTAATCGGCTAAACGGTTTATACCAAAACGGGGCGGAACCTTCGCGGGTTCCGCCCCGTTTTTCATTTAACGAGCGTCGTCCCCGCGGAGGCGGGGACCCATGCTGAGCGTGCGGGCACGCGGCAAGTGCACACAGCTCACACGTTCTATGGGTCCCCGCCAAGGCGGCCGGCGAGGTCGGAGACGACGGCTTATTCGCCCAGGTAGGCCGCCTGCACGCGCGGATCATGCAGCATATCGTCCGCGTTGCCCGTCATGGTGATCGTCCCCGAGTCCATCACATAGCCCCGGTCCGCCGCCTGCAGCGCCAGCTTCGCGTTCTGCTCCACCAGCAAAATCGTAATCCCCTGCTTCGACACCTCGCGGATCACCTCGAAGATCTTCTCCACCATGATCGGCGACAGCCCCATCGACGGCTCGTCCAGCAGCAGCAAGGTCGGATGGCACATCAGCGCGCGCGCCATCGCGAGCATCTGCTGCTCGCCGCCCGACAAGGTGCCCGCCATCTGCGCCGACCGCTCCTTCAGCCGCGGGAACACCGTGTACCACTTCTCGATATCGGCCTCGATGCCGGCCTGGTCGCGCCGCGTGTAGGCGCCCATCAGCAGGTTCTCGCGGATCGACATGCGCGTGAACACGCCGCGCCCTTCCGGCACCATCGCCAGTTTCTGCTCCACCAGCTTGAACGACTGCTTGCTGTTCAAGGGCTGGCCCAGGTAGGAAATCGAACCCTCGACGCGGCACGCCGGCAGCGTGCCCGTGATCGCCTTCAGCGTGGTGGTCTTGCCCGCGCCGTTGGCGCCGATCAGCGTCACCAGCTCGCCCTTGCGCACTTCGAGGTCGACGCCCTTGACCGCCTTGATGCCGCCGTAGGCCACCTTCAGCCCCGACACCTTGAGAATCGATTCGCTCATTGGTGGGCACCTCCAAGATAAGCCTCGATCACGGCCTGGTTCTTCTGGATCTCGGCCGGCAGCCCTTCCGCAATGCGCTTGCCGTACTCCAGCACCGTGATGCGGTCGCACAGGCCCATCATCAGCTTCACGTCGTGCTCGATCAGCAGGATGGTCCTGCCGTCGGCCTTGATCTTCACCAGCAGCTCGCGCAGCGCCAGCTTCTCGGTCGCATTCATGCCCGCCGCCGGTTCGTCCAGCGCCAGCAGCTTGGGATCGGTCGCGAGCGCGCGCGCGATCTCCAGCCGGCGCTGGTCGCCGTAGGACAGGAAGCGCGCCGTGCGGCTGGCGAACTCGCCGATGCCGACGAAGTCCAGCAGTTCCTGCGCGCGCTTGCGGATCGCCGCCTCTTCCTCGCGCGCGGCCTTGTGGCGGAAGATCGCGCCGAACACGCCCTGGCGCGTGCGCACGTGGCGTCCCACCATCACGTTCTCTAGCGCGGTCATCTCGCCGAACAGGCGGATGTTCTGGAAGGTGCGCGCGATGCCGGCCTTGGCCACTTCATGCGGCGCCGACGGCGAATACGGCTTGCCATCGAGCTCGAAGCTGCCGCTGTCCGGCTGGTACAGGCCGGTGATCACGTTGAAGAAGGTGGTCTTGCCGGCGCCGTTCGGGCCGATCAGGCCGTAGATCTGGCCCTGCTTGATCGTGATGCCGACATCGGTCAGCGCCTGCAGGCCGCCGAAGCGCTTGTTGACGCCGGCGATATTCAAAAGAGTCTGCTCGCTCATCGTTCCCTCACGCCGCCGCTTCGGCTTCATCGGTGTCGGAAGCGGCCATCGGGCGCTCTTCCTTGTTCGGCGATGGCCACAGGCCGGCCGGACGGTTCAGCATGATCAGCACCATCGCCAGGCCGTACAGCAGCTGGCGCAGCACCTCCGCCTCGATGATCACGTGGCCGAACAGCGCCATCTGCGCCGGTTCGACCACGTGGCGCAGCACTTCCGGCAGCGCCGCGAGCAGCACGCCGCCCATCACCACCCCAGGGATGTGGCCGATGCCGCCCAGGACCACCATCGCCAGCACCGCGATCGACTCGGTAAAGGAAAACGACTCCGGCGACACGAAGCCTTGGAAGGCGCCGAACATCGCGCCGGCCACGCCGCCGAACGAGGCGCCCATCGAGAACGCCAGCAGCTTCACGTTGCGGGTGTTGATGCCCATGGCTTTCGCTGCCACCTCGTCCTCCCGGATCGCGACCCAGGCGCGGCCCAGGCGCGAATGCTGCAGGCGGCTGGTGATGAAGATCGTCACCCCGCACAGCAAGAGGAACAGGAAGTAGTACGCGTTCACGGACGGCATCGACAGTCCGAACACGTGCACGGTGGCGCCCGATCCCGGCTCGCCGGCCAGCGACACGCCGCCGATGCGCACCGGGTCGATCATATTGATGCCCTGCGGCCCGTTGGTGAAGTTGATCGGATCGTTCAGGTTGTTCATGAAGATGCGGATGATCTCGCCGAAGCCGAGCGTCACGATCGCGAGGTAGTCGCCGCGCAGCTTCAGCGTCGGCGCGCCGAGCAGCGCGCCGAACATGCCCGCCACCAGCGCCGCCAGCGGCACGATGATCCACACCGACAGGTGGATGCCGTTCTGGGCCACCTCTGGTCCGCACAGCTTGACCAGCCACTCGCCCAGCGCCGGGTAGTTGTCGACCACCGACTGCAGCAGCGCCGCGAACTGCGGCGACGACAGCACGCCGGTGAGATACGCGCCCACCGCGAAGAAGGCGATATAGCCCAGGTCCAGCAGGCCCGCGAAGCCGACCACGATGTTCAGGCCCAGCGCGAGCATGATGTACAGGAGCGCCATGTCGAGGATGCGCACCCAGGAATTGCCGTAGTGGCTGGCGAAGAACGGGAAAGCGATCATCACCGCCAGCAGCAGCGCGATGCTGGCGAAGGACTGGCGCGGCTTGTGCCGGACGTCGAAAGAAAGGAATGCCATTGCTGTCTCCTGTCGCTCAGGCGCGGTCGGCCACGCGCTCGCCCATGATGCCGGACGGGCGGATGGTCAGCACCAGGATCAGCACCACGAAGGCGAAGATGTCCTGGTAGTTCGAGCCGAGGAAGCCGCCGGTGAAGTCGCCGATGTAGCCGGCGCCGAGGCTTTCGATGATGCCGAGGACGATCCCGCCGATCATCGCGCCGTAGATGTTGCCGATGCCGCCGAGGACCGCGGCCGAGAAGGCCTTCATGCCGGGCACGGTGCCCATCGCGAACTGGATCGACGCATAGTTCGCGCCCCACATCACGCCGGCGACGGCGGCCAGCGCGGCGCCGATGGCGAAGGTGGCGACGATCACGCGGTTCGAATCGACGCCCATCAGGCCGGCCACGCGCGGGTTCTCGGCCACGGCGCGCATCGCGCGGCCCAGGCGGGTGCGCTCGACCAGCAGCACCAAGCCGACCATCGCGCACGCGGCCAGCACCAGCAGCAGCACCTGGGTCGGCGAGATCATCGCGCCGGCGATCACGATCGGCTCGGACGACAGCAGCTGCGGGAACGGCAGCGGGCTGCGGCCCCAGATCATCATCGCGATCGTCTGCAGCAGGATCGACACGCCGATCGCGGTGATCAGCGGCGCCAGGCGCGGCGCGTTGCGCAGGCGGCGATAGGCAACGCGCTCGATGATCACGTTGACCAGCGCGCACACGGGGATCGCGCCAATGATGGCGATCGCGAGCTGGGCGTAGCCGGGCAAGCCGGGCGCGTAGACGCCGAGCAGTTTCAGGATCGACAGGCCGACCATGGCGCCGATCATCAGCACGTCGCCGTGAGCGAAGTTAATCAGGTTGAGCACGCCGTACACCATCGTGTACCCGAGCGCGATCAGCGCGTACATGCTGCCTAGCACCAGACCGTTGAGGATCTGCTGGACGAAAGTCTCCATGACTTGCTTGCCTCATTCAAACTAACAAAAACGGCACCCCGGAAAATCCGGTGGTGCCGCTCTGGCATGACTATTGGTTCCGGTCCGCTGCCGGGATGGCAACAGTTTCTTAAGACAAACTACCGAGCGTTGCAATCATAACGAGGTTTTGTGAAAAGTAACATCGGAAGATTGATCGCTACCCTAAAAGCCGTCGTTCCCGGCACTGCCGGAAACGACTCCCGGCGGAGGCCGGGACCCATAGACCGTTCGCTACTTCGGACAGTCAGCATGGGTCCCGGCCTGCGCCGGGACGACGGTTTGAAGCTGGTAATGAATTCAGGCCGCGCTGGCTTTGTCGCCATCCAGCCCCTTCGGCAGCGGGAAGGTGACATTCTCGATTGCCCCATCCAGCACGCGCACGCTGGCCGCGCCCAGCTCCTTGAGCCGCTCGATGACCGCCGCGACCAGCACTTCCGGCGCCGACGCGCCCGCCGTCACGCCGATGCGGCGCTTGCCACTGACCCAGGCCGGATCGATGCCTTCGGCGTTGTCGACCATATACGCCGGCGTGCCCTTCTTCTCGGCCACTTCGCGCAGCCGGTTCGAGTTCGAGCTGTTCGGGCTGCCCACCACGATCACCACTTCCACCTGCGGCGCCATGAACTTGACCGCTTCCTGGCGGTTCGTGGTCGCGTAGCAGATGTCGCCTTTCTTCGGCTCGATGATGTTCGGGAAGCGCGCCTTGAGCGCGGCGATGACGTCCGCCGTGTCGTCGACCGACAGCGTGGTCTGCGACACGTAGGCCACCGCATCCGGATTGGCGACCTGCAGCGTGGCCACGTCAGCCACCGTCTCGACCAGGTGCATGCCTTCTTCGGCCTGCCCCATCGTGCCCTCGACCTCCGGGTGGCCATGGTGGCCGATCATGATGATCTCGCAGCCCTGCTTGCGCATCTTGGACACTTCGACGTGCACCTTGGTGACCAGCGGACAGGTCGCGTCATACACTTTCAGCCCGCGCGACTCGGCTTCCAGGCGCACCGCCTTCGACACGCCGTGCGCCGAGAACACCAGCGTATTGCCGGCCGGGACATCGTCCAGGTCCTCGATGAAGATCGCGCCCTTGTTGCGCAGGTCGTTGACGACGTAGGCGTTGTGCACGATTTCGTGGCGCACGTAGATCGGCGCGCCGAATTGCTGGAGCGCGCGCTCGACGATCTCGATGGCGCGGTCGACGCCGGCGCAGAAGCCGCGCGGCTGGGCGAGCAGAATTTCGTTGTCCATGCGTGTCCTTACAGAACCGAAATCAGTTGTACTTCGAATTGCAGGGTTTGGCCGGCCAGCGGGTGGTTGAAGTCGAAGATGGCCGAGTCGGCGCGCATCTCGCGCAGCACGCCGGCGAACTTGCCGCCGCCCGGCGCGTTGAAGGTGACCAGGTCGCCCACCGCATATTCCTCGTCCGGCACCGAATTGTCGGCCAGCGTCGCCTTCGACACGGCCTGGATCAGGTCCGGGTTGCGCGGGCCAAAGCCGCCTTCGTCCGGGCTCAGCGTGAAGGTCTGGTGCGCGCCTTCCGGCAGGCCCAGCAGCTTTTGCTCGAGAGCCGGGGCGAGCTGGCCCTGTCCCATCATCAGGGTTGCGGGCGTGCCGCCGAAGGTGGTGACGATGTCGTTGCCATCGGCTGCGGCGACGCGGTAATGCAGGGTCAGGTAGGACGATTCCGTGACGACGGCGGGGGTTGCGTTGGACATATTCTTTCTTCTGACAGGCAAACCCTTATTGTAAGCCACGAAGCGGACTCGCCGCCGCGGCCGTGGCCGTTTTTTGAGCAGTCCGGTATCGGAGTGGACGAAGCTTCAACAAAATGCGGCAGCGACGTTCACTCGGGAGGCGCTGTGGCAATCAAGGAATGGCCGGAACAGGATCGTCCGCGCGAGCGGCTGGTGCGCGAGGGCGCGCCGGCGCTGTCGAGCGCGGAGCTGCTGGCGATCTTCCTGCGCGTGGGCGTGCGCGGGCAAAGCGCGGTCGAGCTGGGGCAGGCGATGCTGGAACACTTCGGCTCGCTGCACCGCCTGCTGCACGCGACGCTGGCGGAATTTTGCGAGGTCAACGGAGTTGGGCTGGCCAAGTACGCCCAGCTGCAGGCCGTGCTGGAGCTGGCGCGCCGCGCCGCCCGCGAAGAACTGCTGCGCGAGCCGATCTGTTCGCCGGACGTGGCAAAAAATTACCTGCGCATCAAGTTCGGCTGCCAGCCGCATGAATCCTTCGTCGTGCTGTTCCTCGACGTGAAGAACCGGCTGATCGATTATCAGGAAATGTTCACGGGGACGCTCACGCAGACCAGCGTCTACCCGCGCGAAGTGGTCAAGGCCGCGCTGCGGCGCAATGCTTCAGGGGTGGTACTGGCCCACAACCATCCGTCCGGCGTGTGCGAACCCAGCGATGCCGATGTCCACCTGACCAATGCGCTCGTGCAAGCGCTGGCCCTGGTCGACGTGCGCGTGCTCGACCATTTCGTGGTGGCGGGACAACACATCCATTCGTTTGCGGAACACGGACAGCTCTAGTGCGGCGCTTTGAACGGCAAGCGCGTTGCCACGGCACGCTTGCCTGGACGCGAACCAACTACGTCAACAATGACCCGCCCCAGTTCCTGGGCGGCGCACCGGGCTCGCTGCAGCTCAAGCCCTACGGCGCCATCACGCCGGGCAAGACCGGCAATGTGCTGGCCTATGACCCTGCCCAGTTCCGGCCCCTGATTCCGGGCGTGGACCGCGTGCACACGGCGCTGCGCGGCAAGCTGAAGATCAACGACAACACCGCAGCCTGCGCGGACCTGCTGTACAGCTATTCGAAGGCCGACGAAACGTTGCGTTTCCACATGGGCGATACCCCTTCGTCATAAATGTTAAATTTCCGCGATTTAATGAGAAACAATTTTTTTCCGCAAGTGATTGAATTCCCTTCGCTTTTTCAGCTATACTCTTGTTTTTCCGATTTTGGAACATTACTAAGGAGTGCGCTATGGCACGTGTCTGCCAAGTTACTGGGAAGGGACCGATGGTTGGTAACAACGTCTCCCACGCCAACAACAAAACCAAACGCCGTTTCCTGCCCAACCTGCAGAACCGTCGCATTTTCGTCGAATCCGAGAACCGCTGGGTCTCCCTGCGCATTTCGAACGCCGGCCTGCGCGTGATCGACAAGCTGGGCATCGACGCTGTCCTCGCCGACATGCGTGCCCGCGGCGAGAAAATCTAATTTAGGGAGCAGCAAACATGGCAAAAACTGGCCGCGACAAGATCAAGCTGGAATCGACCGCAGGTACCGGTCACTTCTACACCACCACCAAGAACAAGCGCACCATGCCGGGCAAGATGGAAATCATCAAGTTCGACCCGAAGGCACGCAAGCACGTTCAGTACAAAGAAACCAAGATCAAGTAATCTGATCCCGTTTCCACCGAAAGAGCCGCCCACCCAAGTGCGCGGCTCTTTTGTTTTGTCCGCCGGACACGTCGCGCGGTCTTGCAGGCGCCGCTGCTACACTGCGGGCAAAGCAGCAATTTTGGAGTATCAATGGTCATCGTGACTCACGGCGGCAAGTTCCACGCGGACGATGCATGGGCGGTCGCCGTCCTCAACATTCTCTTTCCCGGCGCCGGCATCGTCCGCACCCGCGATCCCGCCATCATCGACGCGGCCGACTTTGCCATCGACGTCGGCGGCGTCTGGGACCCGGCGCGCGGCCGCTTCGACCATCACCAGAAAGGTTTCGATGTCGTGCGCCCGAGCGGCGTGCCCTACGCCAGCGCCGGCCTCGTGTGGCGCGAATACGGCGCGCGCTGCGTCGCGGCCCTCGCCACGACGCACACCGGCCAGCGGCTGACCGACGCCAACGCACAGGAAATTGCCTACGCCATCGATACCGACATCGTGCAGTACCTCGACCTGTCCGACGTCGGCGCCGCGAGGAATGCGCCTGGCGGCTATGGGCTGTCGGCCGTGATTTCCGGCTACAACCCCAACTGGATGGACGAGCAGCGCCTCGGCTACGGCGAACCGGCCGACGCCTATCGCCTGCAACAGTTCCGCCGCGCGATGGAAGTGTTGGCCGACATCATGGTCAATGCCGTCAAATACCGGGTCGGCGCCATGCTCGCGCTCAACGAGGTGCGCCAATCCGAGCTGCTGGAAGACGGCAAGGTGCTGTTCCTGAAAAACGGCGCCCTGCCCTGGTCTTCCGTGGTGCGCAAGGAAATGCCCAAGGTACTGTTCGTCATCAGCCACAATATCGCCGAGCAGCGCCACATGATCCATACGGTCCCGGTCAGCGCCGATAGCTTCGATGCGCGCGCCGACCTGCCGGCCGCGTGGGCCGGGCTGCGCGATGCCGAACTTGCCGCCGTCACCGGCGTGCCCGACGCCGGCTTCTGCCACAACGGCCGCTTCATCGCGTCCGCCAAATCCTACGACGGTATCCGCGCCATGGCCAGGCTGGCGCTGCGCGATGTGGAGCAGGCGCCGGCGCACGGTTGATCTTCCGCAGAGCTCTTCCATTTCGCGATTCCGGCACAGCGGGAATGCGTAGACTGGGGAAATGGCCGTGAGTCACGGCGCTGTCCAGGAGAAGCAAGATGAGGCGATCTGCCCTGTTCTCGGCTGCCGGGTTCGCGCTGCTGGCTGCCTGCTCCACACCCTACAACGCACCGGTCGTCGTGCACGACAGCGCGCCCTTCCCCGGCATCGCCGGCGCCATCGCCCAGGACAGCACGCGCCAGGTCGACGTGGTGCTGGTCCACGGCATGTGCTCGCACGACACGAGCTGGGCGAAAGATGCGATGGACAATATCACCAAGACCATCCGCACCAATACGGAGCCGCAGGAACAGTCCCTGGCTGCAGGCCCGAGCCCGATCCAGGTGGTCGAGCGTTCCGACAAGGCCGCGGGCGGGATGGTGCACTTTCACTCGCTGGTGTGGTCGCCGCTGTCGGCCGCGCTCAAGCAGCAGCTCGACTACGACAACACCGGTAGCTCCACCGATTGCAGCAAGACCGGCGAGTGCAAGCCCAAGCGCGCACGCTACAACGGCAAGCTGAAGGACAGCCTGCTCAACGATTGCCTGTCGGATGCGATGATCTACCAGGGCCAGAGCAATGCGGTGATGAAGCAGGCCATGATAGCCGCCGTGTCCGGGGTGCTGGAGCGCGCCGAAAAACGGCCCGATACGGCGCCGCTGATCGTGGTGGCCGAAAGCCTGGGCAGCAAGCTGCTGTTCGACGCGCTCAGCGACATGCTGCAGCCGGATGCGCCGGGGCGCATGCACGAGCTTGGCCAGGCAGCGGCGCGGCGCATGGCGCTCGTGTTCATGGTGGGCAACCAGCTGCCGATTCTCGGGCTGGCCGAGCAGCAGGTCACGCCCTCGGTGGCGCCGGCCGGGCCGCCGGACTCGCTGCAGCGCTTCCTCACGCTGCGCAGGATGGCGGCGCAGACGCCGAAGCGCAGCGAGAGCCTGTCCAAGCTGGCGGTGGTGGCCTTCACGGATCCGAACGATTTGCTGTCGTATCGGCTGATGCCGTCACGTTATGCGGGGCCGGACGTGGTGGTCGCGGATGTGCTGGTGTCGAATTCGTCGACCTGGTTCGGGCTGCTGGAGGATCCGTTTGCCGCGCACCTGAACTATATGCAGAACAAGGATGTCGGCGCGATGATCGCGTGTGGCTGGCCGCGGTCGAAGGTGTGCAACTAACTCGCTCTCGACGAAGGTCGTTTTTTTCAAACCAGCAGCGGCAATCGCGCATCCGCCGAGAAATCCGCGACACTCGCGGCCTGCCCCAGCATCTGGCTCACCAGCGGCCGCGAATCGCCGCGCCGCCATTGGAAGGAATAGGTGAGCGGCGTCAGGGCCTGCTCGTCCGCCAGGATGCACAGGAGCTTCTCCTGCACCAGCTTCCTCGCCCAGCCCTCGGGCAATATACCGACGCCAACGGAAGCGATCAGCATGCCCGCGATGGCGCCCCAGTTGTTGCAGCTGATGCGCTCGACCGAAGCAATCCCGTGCGCCAGCAGCCAGTCGTCGATCAGGCGCGTGGTCCCGGCGCCCGGCGGCAGCGCGATGATCGGCTGCCGGTCGCGCAGCATCCCGCCCAGGTCCCGGTAGCGCTCCACCAGCGCCGGCGTCGCCATCCACACGAACTGCGCCTGCGTGATCGGCTGCGACAAGACCGTCTGCCGCGACGAGCGCCCGGCGACGATCGCAAAATCCAGCTCGCCGTTGTCGACCCGCGATTCCAGCACCGCGCCGACATTCACATAAGGTTCCAGCACCAGTTTCGGATACTGGGCGCGCACCTGCGCGATGAAGCGCGGCAGCCAGGTCATCGCGCTCAGTTCCCCGACGCCGAACACGCAGCGCCCGACCAGGCCCGCGCCCGGCGCGAAGGCGTGGCGGATCGCGGCCGCGCCATCGAGCAGTTCCAGCGCCCGTGGCAGCAGGCCCTGCCCGGCCTCGGTCAGCACGGCGCGATGGCCGCCGCGGTCGAACAGCGGCTGCCCCAGCGATTCCTCCAGTTCCGCAATCCGCTTCGACAGCGACGACACCGACAGATGCAGGCGCTCCGCCGCAATCGCGAAATTGGCGCAGGTCGCGGCCCAATAAAAAGCTTCCAGTTGTTTAAGCGTCATCTTGAGCGACTTGTTTCGTTTACCGAAACAAGTTTATCGTAAATTTTTCGCTTTTATTTGAGATGCCAATCATTAAGATGCTTCTGTTACCCCGGCTGGGTATGTGAAAGGTATGCATGAGCAGGAAGCGCTATGCCGTCATTGGCGGCGGCATCAACGGATTGTCCGTTGCCCGGCAACTATTGCTGGACAACCCGGACGCGTCGGTCACGGTATTTGAAAAGGAAGAAGCTGTCGCGCAGCACCAGTCGAGCCACAACTCGGGTGTCGTGCATGCCGGCCTGTATTACGAGCCGGGCGGGCTGAAGGCGCGCCTGTGCCGCCGTGGCGTGGAATTGGTCAGGAACTATTGTGCGGACAACGCCATTCCCTACGACGAGTGCGGCAAGGTGGTGGTGGCGCTGGAGCAGGACGAATTGCCGCGCCTGGACGCCATCTACAAGAAATCGCTGGCCAACGGCGTGCCCGGCGTGCGCCTGGTCGACCACGGCGAATTGCGCGAGATCGAGCCGAACTGCATCGGCATTCGCGCCCTGCACTCCCCGCATACCGCGATCGTGAGCTACGGCCAGATCGCGCAGCGCATCGCCCGGGAGATCGAGGAAAAAGGAGGCACGATCCGCCTGAACGCGCCGGTGTCGCGGCTGATCGAGCGTGGTGCCCAGATCCATGTGGAACTCGACAGCGGCGAAGTCCATCCCGAACATTTCGACTACGCCATCGCCTGCTCCGGCTTGCAGTCCGACCGTCTCGCACAGCGTTCCGGCGACGAGGCCACGCCGCGGATCGTGCCTTTCTTCGGGCAGTACTACGTCATCGACGAAGCCTTCAAAGCGCACGTCAAGGGCCTGATTTATCCGGTGCCCGATCCGCGCTTCCCTTTCCTGGGCGTGCACTTCACCAAGCGCATCGATGGCCAGATGACCATCGGACCGAACGCCTTCATTTCCATGGGCCGCGAAAACTACGACGGCAGCCGCTTCAGCCTGCGCGACGTGGCCGATTTCCTGTCCTATCCCGGCTTCTGGAAATTCGCGTCGCGCAATATTTCGGCCACGCTGCGCGAACTGAAAACGGTATTGAGCGAATCGGTCTTCGTACGCGAGGCAGCCCGTTACGTGCCCACGCTGGCCGACGTCGGCGTCACGCCGGCGGTACGCGGCATCCGCGCCCAGGCCATGCAGAACGACGGCGCGCTGGTCGACGATTTCGTCATTCGCCGCCAGGGCAACATCACGCACATCCGCAATGCGCCGTCACCGGGTGCGACGTCCTCGATGGCGATCGCCGAATACATCGTGCGCGAGGTTCTTCCGCGCCAATAAACACGAACAAACCAAAACACAAGATCAGGAGACTTCATGGATATCCGCAAGCCCGAATGGGAAACGCCGGAACAGATGCACAAGCGCTTGAAGAAAGTCGCCGCCGCGACCATCGTCGGCTCAATGTTGGAATGGTATGACTTTTACCTGTACGCGACGATGGCATCGATCGTGTTCAGCAAGGTGTTCTTCGACTCCTCGGATCCGTCGAGCGCGTCGATGAAAGCGTTTTCGACCTTCGCCATCGGCTTCGTGGCGCGTCCAGTCGGCGGCATGTTGTTCGGCTATTTCGGCGACCGTTTCGGCCGCAAGAAGATGCTGTACGTGACCTTCCTGCTGATGGGCCTGTGCACGACCGCCATCGGCCTGATTCCGTCCTATGCCGTGATCGGCTTCTGGGCGCCGTTCCTGCTGGTCGCGATCCGCATCGTGCAAGGCCTGGGCGCCGGCGCGGAGCTGGCCGGGGCCGCCGTCACGTCCTATGAACACGCGACCGAGCAGAAGCGCGGCCGCCAGGGCGCCTGGCCGGCGCTGGGCCTGAACCTCGGGCTGCTGCTGTCGTCGATGACGGTCTACCTGCTCACACTGGGCGGCGACAAGTTCCTGCTGGCCGGCGGTTGGCGCATTCCTTTCCTGTTCAGCGCGGTGCTGGTGATGGTCGGCCTGTGGGTGCGCAAGCAGCTGCCCGAGACGCCGGAATTCGATCACGCGAAGGAAGGCCATGCGCGCAGCACGCCGTTCAAGGAATTGTTCAGCACCAACCTCAAGGGTCTGGGCGTGGTGTTCTTCGTGGCGATCGGCTACAACGCCCTCAGCTATATTTTCAAGACCTTCTCGCTGGCCTACCTCACCCAGTTCAAGGGCGTGTCGGCGAATGTGACCTCGCTGTCGGTCACGCTGGCGAGCCTGGTGGCGATCGTCGCCGTGCCGACTTTCGGTTGGCTGTGCGACAAGTACAGCAGCAAGAAGGTGCTGGTCGTGGGCGGCATCCTGTCGACCCTGTTCGCCTATCCCTTCATGGCGCTGCTGGACAGCGGGCAGAACTCGCTGATCTACCTGGCCCTGATTCTTGGCACCGGCGTGCTGGCGCCGATGATGTTCGCACCGCAGGGCTCTTACCTCAGCCGGCAGTTCTCCGTACAGAGCCGTTCTACCGGGGTCGGTACCGCGCGCGAGATCGGCACAGCGATTGCCGGCGGGCTGGCGCCGCTGTGGGCACTGGCACTGGTGGCGCAGTCGGCGACGCATTCCACGGACGGTGTCGTGCTGATTCTTGGTGGTTCCGGGCTGATTCTCGCGCTGGCTTCGCTGTGCGACCAGGGGTATCGCTTCAGCCGGCACAAGAACTGAGCGAGCTGCCGCCACACCCGTCACCGTCATTCCCGCGAAAGCGGGAATCCCATTTATACGCACACCACTTCAGCGAGCGTGAGCGGAATGCAGGGAGGGGGTTCCCGCGTGCGCGGGAAGTCGTTTCCGGCAGTGCCGGGAACGACGTTCACTCTTTAGCGCACTACGCTAATAAAAACGGCTCCCGCGGGAGCCGTGTTCCTTGACCTTTGATGTCTTAAGCGTAGCTTCGCAAACGCGCCGAAAAATCCTGCAGCGACTTGATTCCCGACGCCTCCGCGCGCGCGCACCAGTCTTGCAGCTGATGCAGCAGCTGGTCGCGGGTCGAATGCGAACGCTCCCAGATCGCGCCCAGTTCCACGCGCATCTGGTGCATGGTTTCCAGCGCCTTGCTGTGCTCGAACAGCTCGACGAGCTGTTGTTTCTGCGGCGCTTCCAGCTTGGCCGGTTCACGCTGCAGCAGCTTGCGCGAAGTCTTCAGGAAACGCGATTCCAGCTGCGCCTTGTCCTTCAGGTGCTCGACCTCTTCGCGGAACGCGCGCTTGACCGACTTGGCGTACTTGGCCGTCACGTCGTAGCGGTTGGCGATCACCGCCTGCAGCGTGTCGAAATCCGCGACCGCCTTGTTCTTCACGCGCTTCGGCTTCGGCGCCACTTTCTTCACCTTGGCCAGGCCGACGATCTCCATCATGCGGATGTAGGTCCAGCCGATGTCGAACTCGTACCATTTACTGGACAACTTGGCCGAGGTCGCGAAGGTGTGGTGGTTGTTGTGCAGCTCCTCGCCACCGATCAGGATGCCCCACGGGAAAACGTTGGTGGCCGCATCATTGCAGTCGTAGTTGCGATAGCCCCAGAAGTGGCCGATGCCGTTGATGACGCCGGCGGCCCAGATCGGGATCCATAGCATCTGCACGGCCCAGATCGTAATGCCGATCACGCCGAACAGGGCAACGTTGAGCGGCAGCAGCAGCGACACGCCCAGCCAGCTGTACTTGCTGTACAGATTGCGCTCGATCCAGTCGCTCGGCGTGCCGTGGCCGTACTTGTCCAGCGTTTCCTGGTTCTTGCTCTCGGCGCGGTACAGCTCGGCGCCTTCCAGCAGCACCTTGCGGATACCCTTCTTGACCGGGCTGTGCGGATCTTCCTCGGTCTCGCACTTGGCGTGGTGCTTGCGGTGGATGGCGGCCCACTCCTTGGTCACCTGGCCGGTGGTCAGCCACAGCCAGAAACGGAAGAAGTGGCTGGGGATGGCGTGCAGCTCCAGCGCCCGGTGCGCCTGGTGGCGGTGCAGGTAGATGGTGACGCAAGCGATGGTGATGTGCGTGACGACCAGCGTGTACAGCACAAGTTCCCAACCCGACAGGTCCACCAGGCCCGTGTCGAGGAAACTCAGCACCGCGTGCAGGGTGTTGCTAAACAAATTCATTCATGCTCCAGAGGGGATTGCCAGATTGCTAAACAACGCGCGAATGCGCGCGCAAGCAAACCACCATTTTACGCGTAACTACTGCCCTTCGGCACGAGTTGGAGCAATCAGGCGGGCTTTGTTTGCGCATCAGGCGACACATTCGTTGGCGGCGTGACATCAGTCACGCGAACGTCGAGTCCCGTCGTGGCAAGTTTGATTTGCCCGGATTGCACCAGGCCATAAATTCGCTTGTTGAGGTCGGCCGCGACACCGCCCAGTCCGTTCTCCGGATCGCCGACCCAGAAGCCGACGTCGAGCTCGTAGCCTTCCGGCGCGATACGGCTCAGGCCGACCCCGGGCGCCGGGTCGGCCAGCACCCGCGGCGTTTCCTTCGCCAATGCAAGCAGCATGGGCATGACCGCGTTCAGGTCGGAACCATGGGCGACGATCAGCTTGGTCGAGCCGCGCACGCGGCGGCTGGACAGCGACTGGTTCTGCACCGGCACCGAAATCAGCATCTCGTTTGGCAGCACGGTTTCCACGCCATCCAGGCCTTGCAGCACCGTGTAGCGGGTGTTGATGTTGGTGACCTTGCCGGTGTACTTGTCGAGCGAAATCATGTCGCCGATCGACAGGCTGCGCTCCAGCAGGATGACGAAGCCCGACACGTAATTGCTGGCGATCCTTTGCATACCGAGTCCGAGGCCGACGCCGAAAGCGCCGCCGAACACCGACAGGACGGTCAAGTCCAGCCCCATCGACTGCAGGCACATCAGCACCACGACGATGATGAGCAAGGCCTTGCTCAGGCGCGCCAGCATCACCCGCAGCGAGGTGTTGACGCTGGCCATGCCCATGATGCGTTCCTGCAGCGCCGCGCCGATCCACATCGCCAGCATGACCAGCACCACCACCGACACGCCGCCGCGCAGGAAGGCGATGACACTCGGCCAATCGCGTTGATTCTTGCCGATCGGGATGTACAGGACGTTGAGGTAGTCGTAGAGGTCGTCCCACATCCCGCTGATGTACAGCGCAGCGCCGAGCCAGGCGACCAGCGCGAACACCTTCTCGAACAGGACGAAGTGCGCGCCGAGCTCTCCCGTGCGCGCGAACACGCGCCGCAGCAGGTAAAACACGCAGCGAATCACCGCCAGCGACAGGAAGATCGGAATCGCCACCCGCACCAGGTTGATGTGCAAGTGCTGCCAGACCAGGATGCGCTTGGCGCCGTACAGCAGCGCCACCACCATCAGCGGGTCCAGCACGGCGAGGAAGCTCTGGGCGCCGAGGCGCACGAAGCCGCGCTCGCCATCGCCGCGGGCCGACATCATCTTGCGGATGATGCGCGCCAGCAGCCAGCCCAGCGCCGCGCAGGTGAACACCGCCACCGCCTGCCACTTGATGCCGGGCCGGGACAGGTCCTCGAGCAGGTCGGGCAGCAGGCTGGACAGCGGCGAACTGACCACCATCTTATTGCTCGTCCTCTTCCGCGGCCTTGGCCGGTTTCGCGGCCATTGGCTTACGCTCCAGCACGGCGGCGAAGAAGCCGTCGGTGTTGTGCTTGTGCGGCAGCAGCTTGAGGTACTTGTCCATTTCGAGCGGAATCTTCTGCTCGGCCAGCACGGTGCTCATCGGCACCAGCTGGAAATCGTCGTGGGTCGCCAGGAACTGCTCGACCACGGCATCGTTTTCCTCGTTCAGCAGGCTGCAGGTCGCATACACCAGGCGGCCGCCGCTCTTGACCAGGCGCGAGGCGCCGTCCAGGATCGACATCTGCTTTTCCTGCATCTCGGCGATTGCGTCCAGCTGCTGGCGCCACTTCACGTCCGGATTGCGGCGCAGGGTACCCAGGCCGCTGCACGGCGCGTCGACCAGCACGCGGTCGATCTTGCCGGCCAGGCGCTTCACCTTGGCGTCGCGCTCGTGCGCGATGACAACCGGGTGCACGTTGGACAGGCCCGAGCGCGCCAGGCGCGGCTTCAGCTTCGACAGGCGTTTTTCCGACACGTCGAAGGCATACAGGCGGCCGGTGTTGCGCATGATCGCGCCCAGCGCCAGCGTCTTGCCGCCGGCGCCGGCGCAGAAATCGACCACCATCTCGCCGCGGCGCGCGCCGAGCAGCTGGGCCAGCACCTGGCTGCCCTCGTCCTGCACTTCTATCGCGCCGGACTTGAACAGCGGCAGGTTCTGCAGCGCGGGCTTCTTCAGCACGCGCAGGCCCAGCGGCGCATACGGCATCGGCTCCGCGATGATGGGCGCGGTGGCCAGCTCGGCCACCACGTCGTCGCGGTTGGCCTTGATCGAGTTGACGCGCAGGTCGAGCGGCGCCGGCGTGTTCAGCATGGCGGCCAGCTCCATGGTTTCCTGCTCGCCGAACTGGGCCACCAGCTTGTCGAACAGCCACTGCGGCATGTTCGAGCGCATCAGCGGCGACAGCAGGCTGCGGTCGATCTGGGCGATGCGGGCGAGGAACTGGTTCTCTTCTTCCGTGAGGCCGCCGAGCGATTCGGCGCCGACGGCTTCGGCCATGCCCAGCAGGGTCAGGCGGCGCATCGGCGCATTGCCGGAACCGGCGAAGTCGGTGAAGAAGGACTTGTTGCGCAGGACCGCGTAGACCGCTTCGGCGACGGCGCCGCGCTCGCGGCCGCCGAGGCGCGGATGGTCCTTGAAGTAGCGCGACAAGGTGACGTCGGCCGGCGCGGTAAAACGCAAGATCTCGCGCAGCACCTCTTCGGTGTTGGCGAGAATTGCTGGAGGCAATCTCATGGAATTCCTTGAATCAGATTTTGTTTGCTTCGGCGATCACGACGCCATCGTCGACGATGCTGAGCCGGTCCTCGACGAACAGGCGAACCGCGTACGGGTACAGCTTGTGCTCTTCCGACAGCAGGCGCGCGGCCAGCGTGTCCGGCGTGTCGCCCGGCCGCACGTCGATGCGCGCCTGGGCCACCACCGGGCCGTGGTCCAGCTGCGCCGTGACGAAGTGCACGGTCGCGCCATGTTCGAGCACGCCGGCGTCGAGCGCCTGGCGGTGCGTGTCCAGGCCCGGGAACAGCGGCAGCAGCGACGGGTGGATGTTCAGCAAGCGGCCCGCATAATGCTCGACGAAGGTCGCGGTCAGGATGCGCATGAAGCCGGCCAGCACCACCAGGTCCGGCGCGAAGCCGTCGATCACCTGTTGCAGCGCGGCGTCGAAGGCGTCGCGGGTCGGGTAGTCCTTGTTGGAGACGACCGCGGTCGGGATGCCGTGTGCCTTGGCGAATTCGAGACCTTTGGCGTCAGCCTTGTTGCTGATGACGGCGGCCACGCGGGCCGGCCACTGCTCGGCGGCGCAGGCGCGCACCACGGCTTCCATATTGCTGCCGCGGCCGGAAATAAGGATCACGATGTTCTTCATAGCCCGCCATTGTAACCCGAGCGGGGCAGTTTACCGTCACGATCGAGCTAGTTACCACCACCTTTACCGTCATCCCCGCGGAAGCGGGGATCCCATTTTGCGTCCAAATAGGGAAAGGTTGCGCTATCGGCTATGGTGCGAAATGGGGTTCCCGCGTCCGCGGGAACGACGGTCGGGATTTATTCAAACGAATAGAAAACCCGGAACGGCACCTTCTTCTCGGCCCAGTAATCCGCGGCGTCGCGAAACACATCGAGCAGGTTCTCGCGCGCTTCCTTGTCGAACTTTTGAGTATTTGGCAACTGCTCCAGCACGACGATGAAACCCGGCTGGACGCCCGCCTTGTGGATGGTGTCGGTGAGGCACAAGCGCAGCGCCTCGAAATTCTTGCTGCATTGCTTGGGAAAATGAAAGCTCTGCCCGATACCCGCACACACCTGCTGCTTGGTCAAGGCAGCCGCACAACGCGCGTACAGGAAGTGGTGCCCCAACCTGCCAGCCTCTTCCTGCAGATCCGCAACCCGGAACGCACGAATGGACTGCACCAGATTTGGCGCCACTGTCATCAACAAACTCATTTTTCCCTCAAGTTGACCAGGTAGGAATTGGATTCTCATCGCTCAGGCATGCCTCCTGTGCTTCTCTCCCGCTTTTCGTTTCGATGAATTAACCCTAATTTTTTCAAGGGTAACGTTTTGTGGTAGTCGAATCAACCCAAATGTTGACTAATTGCACCAATTTTTGGAAAAATCCTCTGATAACTCAAGGATTTGCGTGCTTCGCCACCTTGCGCATCGGGTGATTCCACCTGTTACAATTTGTTGCCACGAAGACTGTTGTGTGACCTCGACTGGACGTACTATAAGATCGTGGCACTAAACAATTAAACCGAATTAGCACCACCCCAGAACGAGGTACTCAATGAAACTCCAGACCAAACTCCTGATTTCCGCACTCGGCCTTGCCGCCCTTCCGCTGGCGCAGGCTGCTGATTTTGATGACTTCGGCCGCGTCGTCCGCGTCCAGCCGCGCGTAGAGCAAGTGCGTGTGCCGCGCCAGGAATGCCGCACCCAGTACGTACAGACCCCGGTCCAGCAGCAGCGCGGCTCCGGTGGCACCGTGATCGGCGGCATCGCCGGCGCCCTGCTGGGTAGCCAGGTGGGCGGCGGCAACGGCAAGGTCGCAGCGGCCGCAGCCGGCGCCATCGCCGGCGCGATGGTCGGCGACCACGTCGAAAACGACGGCCGCCCGGTCGACGGCGGCGTGCAGGAACAGGCCGTGCGCCAGTGCCGCAACGTCGATGAAATCCAGACCCGCAATGCCGGCTACGATGTGACCTACGAATACCGTGGCCACACCTACACCCAGACCATGAGCCGCGATCCGGGCGACCGCATCCGCCTGCACGTTTCGGTTGTCGCCGACGCCTACTGATCCCCGGCGGGCCCAGCCCGCTTCCCTTCGGGTTCCCGATTTGCTTGCGCTACGGGAACCCGTCGCCTGATAATAGGGCGGTTTTCCCAGGCCGCCCTATGCTCATCAAACGCAAATCCATCGAACAAGCCGAGTCCTCCCGCCGCCCTGCGCGCAAGCCAACGCGCAAGCCCAAATATGCGCCGGTGACCCTGTCGGAAGCGGATGGCGTGCGCTACCTGCACTTCGGCACCGAATGGGTCCAGGGCGCGATGCGCATCCGCAAACCGGACTGGCCCGAGCTCGAATATGCGCAGCAGATGATGGCGTGGATGCTGTTCATCGACACGCCGCGCGCCATCTGCCAGCTCGGCCTGGGCGCCGCCACCCTCACCAAATTCTGCTACCGCCAGTTTCCTGAAGCGCGCGTCACCGCGGTCGAGCTGAATCCGGCCGTGATCGCGATCTGCGAATCGATGTTCAAGCTGCCGCCGAACGATGAGCGCCTGCAGGTGCTCGAGATGGACGCGCTCGATTTCGTGGAAGACCCGGCCAACCACGGCGCCTTCGACGTGCTGCAGTGCGACCTGTACGACGCCACCGCGCGCGGCCCGGTGCTGGACACGCCCGAGTTCTACCTGGCCTGCAACGCCTGCCTGGCCGATGGCGGCATGATGACCGTGAACCTGTTCGGCGACCATCCCAGCTTCGGCAAGAACATCAAGGCCATGCGCCACGCATTCGGCCAGGTGATCTGCCTGCCCGAGGTCCACGAAGGGAACGTGGTCGCGCTGTGCTTCAAGGAGCGCCGCGCGATCGACCTCAAGGCCCTGGCCGACGTCGCGGCCCGGATCAAGACCGATACCAAGCTGCCCGCCAAATCCTGGGTCAAGGGCATCGAAGCCGCACTTTCAACCAGCAGGTGACCATGGACGGCGATTCCCGCGAACCGAAAAGCACACGCCTCAAGAAGCTCGACCTGCAGGCCATCTTTTCGTGGCTGCTGGCCGACGGGATCGTCACCAAGGAACACGTCAAGGCCAACTACGCGCAGGCGCAGGGCATCCTGAAGAACGCGGCCGGCTCGATGCATCCGCTGACCGCGGTCGCGCAGTGCAAGCTGGTGTCGGCGCTGGCCCCGCACCGCCTGCTCACACTCGACGTGCTGACCGAATGGTGCGCGGCCAAGGTCGGCCTGCCCTTCTACCGCATCGACCCGCTCAAGATCGACTTCGCCAAGGTCGCGGATGTGATGTCGGCCAGTTACGCGGCGCGCTTCAACATCCTGCCGGTGGACCTGACGCCGACCGCGCTGGTGGTCGCCACCGCCGACCCGTTCAACAAGGAGTGGGAACACGAGATCGCGCGCATCTCGCGCCGCAAGGTGGAGCTGGTGATCGCCAACCCGCTCGACATCGCGCAGTACATCTCGCAGTTCTTCAGCCTCGCCAAGTCGATCAAGGACGCCAACAAGGCCGGCGGCCAGGACCTCGCGCTGAGGAACAACCTCGAACAGCTGGTCGAGATGGGCAAGGCGGACCGCCAGTTCGACGCCAACGACCAGCACATCGTCAACATCGTCGACTGGCTGTGGAGCTATGCCTTCGATCAGCGCGCATCGGACATCCACCTGGAGCCGAAGCGCGAATTCGCCGTGGTGCGCTTCCGCATCGACGGCATGCTGCACCAGGTCTACCAGGTCCCGGCCACCGTGATGATCGCGATGACCGCGCGGATCAAGCTGCTGGGGCGGATGGATGTGATCGAAAAACGGCGCCCGCAGGACGGCCGCATCAAGACCCGCACCAACGGCGGCCAGGAAGTCGAGCTGCGCCTGTCGACCATGCCGACCGCGTTCGGCGAGAAGCTGGTGATGCGTATCTTCGATCCGGAAGTCGTGGTGAAGACGCTGCCGGAGCTGGGCTTCCCGCCGGAAGACGCATCGCGCTGGGACGCGCTGACGCAACGGCCGCACGGCATCATCCTCGTCACCGGGCCGACCGGCTCGGGCAAGACCACCACGCTGTACACCACGCTCAAGGCGCTGGCGACCAGCGAAGTGAACGTGTGCTCGGTCGAGGACCCGATCGAAATGGTGGAGCCCTCGTTCAACCAGATGCAGGTCCAGCCGGGCATCGACCTGTCGTTCGCGGACGGCGTGCGCGCGCTGATGCGGCAGGACCCGGACATCATCATGGTCGGCGAGATCCGCGACCTGGCGACCGCCGAGATGGCGATCCAGGCCGCGCTGACCGGGCACCTGGTGCTGTCGACCCTGCACACCAACGATGCGCCATCGGCCGTGATGCGCCTGCTGGAGCTGGGCGTGCCCTACTATCTGCTCGAGGCGACGCTGATCGGCATCATGGCGCAGCGCCTGGTGCGCACGCTGTGCACCCACTGCAAGGCGCCGGATGGCGAGCTGGCGGACGAGATCTGGCAAAGCATCGGCGGCGCGTGGAATGTGCCGAAGCCGCAGACCGTGTACCGCGCAGTTGGCTGCCCGGAATGCCGCCAGACCGGCTATCGCGGCAGGACCGGCCTGTACGAGCTGGCGACGGTGACCGAAAAGTTCTCGCAGCTGATCGGCGAAGTGACCGACCTGGGCGCGCTACGCCAGCAAGCCGCCGCCGACGGCATGAAGCCCCTGCGCCTTGCCGGCGCGCTGAAGATCGTCGAAGGCGTGACCACTGCCGAAGAAGTCCTGAAAGTCACCTCCGCCATGGCCTGATTGGAAGCACGTCGTCCCCGCGAAGGCGGGGACCCATGCTGAACATCCGAAGCCAGCAGCAGAGATTACCCGACACTGCCATCGAGGCCGACCGACTATTGCACAAACAATTGCACAAACACCACTAGCGCAATCCCCAAGCTCCCGCTATAATATCGACCTCTTCGGGTCGTTAGCTCAGTTGGTAGAGCAGCGGACTTTTAATCCGTTGGTCGCAGGTTCGAGCCCCGCACGGCCTACCAAAGATAAAACAGGAAGCCCACGAATTTCGGTTCGTGGGCTTTTTGCTTTCCTGATCAGGGCACCACGGTCATCGCCAGCACTTCCACGTTGGCGTTATTCGGCAGCACCACGCTCTGCACCGTCTTCGCATTGTTCAAGGCGAAGGTGTAGTTGTACAGATGGAAGGTGCGGCTGTCCCGTCCGCCGGTGTTGGTGTCGCGATAGCTCATCGGCACCGCATCCAGCTCATTGGCATAGCTTTGCGGCGTAAACCAGTCGCTCACGCTCTGCGTAAAAGTCGTCGACGTTCCGTCCGTGTAAGTGACTTTGAACAATTGGGACGTCTGGTTACCTTGGACCGCGGTAGCCATCATGCGCAGCGACGAGTACTGACCGGCCGGAAGCTGGATCGTCTGCCCCGCTGCGCTCACATCGTTCTTGGCATTGGCCGCCCCATAGTTATAGGTGACGCCATTGAAGGTCGTCGACGACCCCAGCAGGTTGGCGGAATAGGCAAAACCCTTGTTGTCCAGGCCGCTCGTGCTGGCGAACGTCGTGCCGTCGGTAAAGACGCCCCAACGGGTGAAAGCGGTCGACAGGCTGACCGGCGTGCCGGGCGGCGGCGCCGTCGTCGTGCCCAGCACGCCGGCCAGGACCACCACGTTCCGGTTGCTCGGCAAGGTCAGGCTGGTCACCGTCTTCGCGCTATTGATCGGGAACGAGTAGCCGTACAAATAGAAGGTGCGGTTGTCCTTGGTGCCATCGGGATTATTACGGTATGCCATCGTGACCGCTTTCGATTCGCCCGGATAGTTCTGAGGACTGAACCAATCGCTCATGCTTTGTGTGAGCGTCGTACTGGTGCCGTCGGAATAATTCACGATGAAGGTTTGCGACGCCTGGCTTCCCTGGACGCCAGTGGCGAGCAGGTTCAGCGTGTTGTACTGGCCGGACGGCAGCGCGATGGTCGTGTTGTACCAGGCGTCCAGCGTATCCGCCGAGCCCAGCGTGAACGTGGTGTTGTTCCACGTGACCGTCGAACCGAGCAGCGTCGCCGAGTAGGCGTAACCGCCGCCATCGATGCCGCCATTGGTGATCGCCGTGCCGTCGGTGGACCGGGCCTCGGCGTTGTAGGCGCCGGTCGGATAGGGGTTGATGCCAAGGCCGTTGTTGATGGCGCTGGCATAGGCCTGGGTCTTGTTCTGGCCGTTGTAGGTCTGGCCGACGATGTCGTCATACAGCCACAAGAAGCCGCCGGTGATGCCGCACTGGTTCCTCCAGTTCTGCATCTGGGTCTGCATGCCCGGCGGCGTGTAGTTGGAATCCCACAGACCGGGGAAAACCGGCAGGCTGCCGAAATTCCAGCCCGAGCACGGCGAATTGCCTGCGCCGCCCGAATAAGCCTGCAAGTGCACGCCATTGGAAGCAGGTCGATGCGCAGCGCGACGCATGCACAGCCCACGGGTCCCATGAGCGGCCGCATTGTGTTTTTCGGTTGCCCTCGTTTGTTTTTTCGTAGCTTGATTTGGCGTCGATTGTCGGTGATATATTAAAAAACCGATTGTATTGAATATATAGAATACATAGAGCTGTTGTCGCATACCTATAACGGAGACAAAATCGTGAGAGAGAGTACCCCGCACCCGCTTCGGCCGAAGCGCCTGAGCTTTGCCGTGTCGATGGCCCTGGCGTCGCTGGTGGCGAGCAATGTCGCGCTGGCCCAGGAAAATCCGGCACCGCCCGCCGATGCCGCCGGCGCGGAAAAAGTGGCCGTGGTGGTGGTGAGCGCGACCCGCGCATCGCAGCAGTCGAGCATCGACCGCAAGAAGAACGCGGCCACAGCGATCGATTCGATCGTGGCCGAAGACGTCGGCTCGCTGCCGGACCGGAACATCGGCGAAGCGATCTCGCGCATGTCGGGCATCGCGCTGGACCGCGGCGATTACGGCGAAGGCGTCAGCGTCGCCGTGCGCGGCAACTCGGCCGACCTGACCCGCGTCGAGATCGACGGCCAGGGCGTGCAATCGGCCGGCGGCGCCGACATGGGCGGCAACAGCGGCGCCAGCGGCCGCGCGGTCGAGTTCCGCCAGCTGTCGTCGGACCTGATCAAGAGCGTGGACGTGGTCAAGGGCTCGACCGCCGACATGACCGAGGGTTCGCTCGGCGGCGGGATCATCATCAAGACCCGTACCGGCCTCGATTTCAAGAAGCCCTTCGTGTCGCTGCGCGTGGCCGGCACCCAGACCTCGCTGAACAAGAAGTGGGAGCCGGACGCCAACCTGATCCTGGCCGACAAATTCCTCGACGGCCGCCTCGGCCTGCTGCTGAACGCGTCGACGACCACGCTGGCCAACGAAATGCACTCGCAGCAGAACGCGTTCAGCGCGCTGCAGGGCTACTATCGCGTGGCCGACTTCGACAATTCGCCGCAGAAGACCTTCAGCTTCCTTCCGAATACCCTGAACAAGGCCGACGCCAGCGTCAACCAGCCGCTCCTGCAGTCGCCGCTGACCGCCGGCGGCTTCTTCAACTCCGCGACCCCGATGTCGGTGCTGACCCAGTCGGCCGCCGCCCAGACCAAGGCCGACTGCTACGCGGCCTTCCCGGCGATCAGCGCCACCCAGCTGAACGCGATCGCATCGGCCAGCCGCAACGCGGCCCAGGCCCAGCGCGGCAACGAGCTGGCCACCTGCCT
Source organism: Massilia terrae (assembly GCF_024753145.1). Lineage (GTDB taxonomy): Bacteria > Pseudomonadota > Gammaproteobacteria > Burkholderiales > Burkholderiaceae_D > Telluria > Telluria terrae. The sequence goes on from NZ_JANUGU010000002.1 coordinate 436,398, forward strand.
GAACCAGTGGAACGACTACACGCCGTCGAACGTGCGCTACTTCGTCAAGCGCGAGATCGACCGCCGCCAGAACCTGGACCTGCGCGCCGACTTCAAGGTCAACAACCAGCTGACCGTGTATGCCAAGGGCAGCTACAACCGCCGCCGCGACGACCTGTCGCAGCTCACCTACACCCTGGGCAACGTGCTGACCAACACCGGCACCACGATCAGCCCGGCCTACACCGGCGCGACCTTCGTCGACAACAACACGACCGGCGTGCGCAGCGCGGTGCCGGGCTCCGGCTACTACGTCTACGACTACCCGACCACGCGCAGCAGCGGCTACCCGCTGGCGGGCACCGTGGTCAACATCGTGCCAAGCTCCATCGTCACCGACGCCAACCACCACCTGACCTCGTACACGATCACCGACGGCCAGGCCACCACCGACCAGCTGCACGACGTCGCCTACGTGACGGCGAAGTACATGCAGCTGGGCGGCGCCTACAAGAACGGCCCACTGACCACGGAGTTCTTCATCGGCGACGCGCGCTCGGACTTCCGGCGCGCCCAGAAGCGGATCAGCTTCACCAACTTCTACGGCCCGACCACGATGTCGGTGCTGCCGAACGGGCTGTGGACCTACAGCTTCCCGGGCAGCGGCTTCAACCAGGCCGACCCGGCCCAGTATGTGCGCGTGTTCCCGGCCACCTCGAACGCCTCGGCGCAGCCGCTTGGCCCGCTCAACACGCGCGCCACGCCGGCCTACACCATCGCCCAGCAACCCCTGCTGAGTTCTTCGTCGCCGCGCACCGAAGCATTCTGGAACCCGCAGATCCGCGCCACCGAGGAACGCACCGCCAAGTTCGACATGGCTTACGCGACGCCCGACTCGATCCCCTACATCAAGCGCATCAAGGCCGGCTTCAACCTGCGCGACAACCTGGTCGACAACTGGAACCCCGGCGACGGCAACAGCGGCGGCATCGTGATGCAGGCGGCGGTCGGCACCTACGGCCAGCCCGGCTACCAGGCGCCGATCGTGCTGCCGACGCCGATCGCGCGCACCGTGGTCCAGGCCTGCCAGGATACCGCCGGCTCGCTGGCGCCGGGCGGCAAGGCCTGCCAGTACGGCTACCTGTCCAGCCCCGACCCGCGCCTGGCCAATAACGGCACGCTGCAACTGACGCCACAGCAGTTCCAGGACCTGGTGGGGAATGTGCTGACCGGGCCAGCCACGTCGACCCAGCTGTTCAGCGGCGCCAAGGGACGTCCGGCCGGCATGCTCGACAACTGGACCCAGATCGACGTCGAGAAGGCCTTCGCCATCATCGGCGCGCCCAACACCAATTACGACTGCGTAAAGAGCTGCACCGCCAACGACGGCAAGGTGTATGACCAGCCGGTGCAGAAGCTGAAGGAGCGCACCCAGGCCTTCTACGTGATGGGCGACTTCGACATCGACCACCTGCCGTTCACCGACATCGCCCTGCCCTTCGGCTGGCAGATCGACGGCAACCTCGGCTACCGCTTCGTGCGCACCAAGGTCAGTGGCGTGGGCATGATGACGCTGACCTCGATCACGCCGACCGCGTCCTACGACCCGCTGAACCCGACCGCGCCGGGCGGCACCATCACCAACACCTACATCCGCAACACCGCGGTCAGCGCCAAGACCACGGACTTCCTGCCGATCTATAACCTGGCGATGTGGGCGGTCCCGGACAAGCTGGTGGTGCGCTACAACCGCGCGCGCACCGTGGCGCGTCCGCCGATCACCCAGCTGCTGCCGGCCGGCACCTGCACCTATGACGAAACGCTGGCGGTGGGCGGCGACATCGCCCAGCGCTGCAGCGGCACGCTCGGCAACCCGTCCTTGCAGGCGCAGAAGAACCTGAACCAGAACCTCAGCCTCGAGTTCTACCCGAACAAGGACACGATGTTCTCGGCCGCCGCGTTCAACCAGAAGGGCATCATCGGTCCGGCGCTGAGCCAGGGCGTGAACAAGCTGCCGCTGTTCTCCGGCTCGCCGCTGGTCGATCCGGCCACCGGCACCGACCTGTCGAGCATCCCCTTCAACTACTCGATGTGGATGAACGGCGCCGCAACCACCCGCAAGGGCGTGGAACTGGGCACCAAGACCGCCTTCACCTTCCTGCCGTGGGCGCTGCGCTACACCGGCTTCGACGCCAACGTGACGCGCCTGCGTTCGGTCACCACCACGGAAAATGCGGTCGACTTGCTGACCGGCGAGCCGCTGCCGCCGCAGCGCGAGTCGAAGTACACGTACAACTGGGCGGTGTGGTATGACGACGGCCGCCTGTCGGCGCGCGTCGCGGTGCAGGCCGTGGCGTACTCGTTCTCCTGCATCGCGGGCTGCACCCAGCAGGCCGCGATCCAGAACTATCCGGCGGTCGGGGTCCAGCTGACCAAGTTCCCGTACAACCCGGGCTCGCCGGACTACAAGGACACCACGCGCTTCATCGACGCCAAGATCTCGTACAAGCTGCAACCGAACGTCGAGGTTTTCATCGAAGGCCGCAACCTCGGCAACGCCACCACCACCAACAGCCAGCGCATGTCCACCCCGTTCGCCGACGGCACGCCGAACCTGCTCGACTATTCGTACGCCGGCCGCCGTATCATGGTTGGCCTGAACTTCCGCAACCTGTAACCGGAGACGCAAGTGAATCGACAAAATCCCCATCGGCCGGCGCGGCGCAGCTTCCTCGTCACGAGCGGCCTGGCGCTGGCCATGCCGGGCCTCGCCAGCGCCACCGTGGTGGCCAAGACCACGGATGGGCGCGACAGCCTGAGCCTGTGGTACGACAAGCCTGCCGGCCCGTGGGTCGAAGCGCTCCCGATCGGTAACGGGCGACTGGGCGCCATGGTGTTCGGCCGCGCCGCTCAGGAGCGGCTACAGCTGAACGAGGACACGCTGTTTGCCGGCGGTCCCTACGATCCGGCCAACCCGGACGCGCTGGCGGCGCTGCCCAAGGTGCGCGCTCTGATCGACCAGGAGAAATTCAAGGAGGCGGCGGAGCTGGCCAGCGCCTCGATGATGGGCAAGCCGGTGCGCCAGATGCCGTACGGCGCGGCGGGCGATCTCCTGATCGACTTCCTCAACGTGAAAGGCGCCACAAGCTACCAGCGCTCGCTCGACCTGGACAGCGCGATCGCTACTACCCGCTTTACCGATGGCGCCACCCGGCACTTGCGCGAAGCCTTCGCCAGCGCGCCGGATGGCGTTGTCGTGCTGCGCCTGGCCATGCGGGGCGGCGGCCTGCTGGACCTGGACCTCGGCTACCGCGCACCGGCGAACGTCAAGTCCCCCGGCACGCAGACACCGCCAGCGCCCTTCACTGGCGCGGCCTGGGACGAACGCGAATCGACGGACGCCGGCATACGCCCGGCTGCGCTGTCGATCCGCCCCGACGGCGATGGTGCGCTGCTGATCGAGGGCCGCAACCAGGCGGCCCAGGGCATCGAAGGCGCGCTGCGCTACGCGGTGCGGGTGCGCGCCGCCAGCGACGGCAAGGTCGGCGCCGTCGGCGATCGCCTGCAGGTGCGCGGCGCCAGCACCGTCACGCTGCTGGTGTCCTGCGCCACCAGCTACGTCAACTACGCCGACGTCAGCGGCGACCCGGTCGCGCTGGTGCGCGAGCGGACCGAGGCCGCCGCGCGCAAGCCCTATGACCGCCTGAAGGCCGACCACGTGGCGGCGCACCAGGCGCTGTTCAAGCGCTTCTCGATCCGCATCGGCAGCGGTGCGGTGGACAAACGGCCGACATACCAGCGCATCGCCGTGTCCGAGACCGAAGCGGATCCTGGCCTCGCGGCGCTGTACGTGCAGTACGCGCGCTACCTGCTGCTGTCGTCCTCGCGCCCCGGCTCGCAGCCGGCCAACCTGCAGGGCCGGTGGAACGAAGGGAACAACCCGCCATGGGGCGGCAAGTACACGATCAACATCAACACCGAGATGAACTACTGGCCGGCGCACCCTGCCAATCTGCGCGAATGCGTCGAGCCGGTGTTGCGCATGCTCGAGGACCTGGCCGTGACCGGCGCCGTGGTCGCGCGCAAGCACTACGGCGCGCGCGGCTGGGTCACCCACCACAACACCGACCTGTGGCGCGCCACCGCGCCGATCGACGGCCCGAACTTCGGCATGTGGCCGCTCGGCGGAGCGTGGATGTGCAAGACGCTGTGGGACCACTACGAATACCATCCGGACGAGGCCTGGCTGCGCCGCATCTATCCGCTGCTGAAAGGCGCGTCCCTGTTTTTCGTGGACGTCATGGTCGAGGATCCCAAGGGCCGCGGCCTGGTGACCTCGCCCTCGATGTCGCCCGAACACAACCACCATCCCGGCGCCGCGCTGTGCGCCGGGCCGGCGATGGACCGCCAGATCATCCGCGACTTGTTTGCATGGACCTTGCAGGCGCACGCTGTGCTCAAGGATCCGGACGCCGGCTTCGCGAAGACGCTCGAAGCGACGCGCGCGCGCCTGCCCGCCGACCGCATCGGTGCGCTGGGCCAGCTGCAGGAATGGCTGGAAGACTGGGACCTGCCGCACGACACCCACCGCCACGTGTCGCACCTGTATGGCGTCTACCCGAGTGAACAGATCAACGTGCGCGACACGCCCGACCTGATCAAGGCGGCCAAGGTGTCGCTCGACATCCGTGGCGACAAGTCGACCGGCTGGGCAACGGCGTGGCGGCTGGTGCTGTGGGCGCGCATGGGCGATGGCGACCGTGCGCATTCGATCCTCAGCGGCCTGCTCGGGCCGACGCGCACTTATCCGAACATGTTCGACGCGCACCCGCCGTTCCAGATCGACGGCAATTTCGGCGGCACCGCGGGCATTCTCGAAATGATCGTGCAGTCCTGGGGCGGCGAGATCCTGCTGCTGCCCGCGCTGCCGGCGGCGTGGCCGGACGGATCGCTGCGCGGCGTGCGTGCGCGTGGCGGCGTGGAGCTCGACATCGACTGGGCCGGGCATCGCGTCCAGCGCCTGGCCTTGCGCGGGCGCGCGGGCGACAAGCTGAAGCTGCGCTACGGTGCGCGTGTGCTGGACATCACGCTCGATGGCACAGGCCGCGCGAGCATTGACGGCCGCCAGTTGCAGGCGGCGTAACAGGGCGTCTCACGTTGCGCGAGCGAGCGCGCAACGTTTTTTGCGTGGAGCGGCGACGGTCGCTCCACTTTTTTTGCTGTCTACGCAAAAAAGAGAACGTCGTTCCCGCGCAGGCGCACTGCTGTCCGGAATAATTTTGTTGACATGGTCATGCGAATAGGCGTGACTGAATGTGCGCGAGGTTTCTCTCCCGTCGCCGTCGTTCTCGGTAATGGGAGGCCTCAGTTTTTACACGCTGGAATAGCGTTGCCCGGATCAGCGTGAGGCATTCCCAGAGGCTAGTCTTGAGTGCGTGGCGCTGCTTGTACAGTGCTACCAGCAAGTAGCTGATCAGTGCCGTGAGCACTTGGATACGGACTGCGTTTTCGGTCCGTCCCAGGAACTTTTTGATCTTCAGATGCTGCTTGATCCATTTAAAGAAGAGCTCAATGCTCCAGCGTTCCTTGTAGCGTTGGGCAATCTCGGGCGCTGTGCTCTCCAGGTCGTTCGTGGCCAGTACCAGCGGCGTTGCTTTCCCCGGGCGTGCGATGGTGACGCAGCGCAGTGGCTTGATGTACGGATTGGCACGGCCGCCGGGATTGCGGTGCTTTAGCCGGACGATCTGATCTTGGAGCACAACACCGTTTGCCTCGGCCGGAATTGGCCGTTCGCTTTCGATACGCAAACCGGCGTTGCGTTTGAAGCGTGTGACGAAGTGCGATCCGGCCTGGTCGATGCTGTGCCACCAGCGGAAGTCGGTGTAGCCCTTGTCGAAGACGTACAGGGCGTTCTTCTTCAATGGCACCAAGCGCGCCAGTTCGACGTCATTGACGTTGGCAGCGCTAAAGCTGTACCAGTTGGGGATCTCGGTCGCGGTATCCAGCAGTACATGCAGCTTGATGCCTTGGGTATTGCGGGTCCGGTTCTCCCGCGTCCAACGGTCGAATTCACGTCCTTTGAGAGTGAGCGAGGTCGAATCCAGCAGATACATCAGTTCCTGGGTATCGCGGCGTAGTTGACGCGACACCTGTCCCATAAGCCACATGGCGGCATCGCTGAACACCACGTCGGAGCGCAGCCTGTTCGCATCAGCCACGGTGGATCGCTTGATGCAATCAGTGCCGAGATGGTAGTGATGGTTGCGGTGGCTGTTAAAGCCCGTCTCCAGCGACCGCAACCCCGGCGCCTCGCTTAGCTGCGCGTAGATCATCGCCACCACATGGTCCCAATGACGAAATCCCTTGCAGTATTTGTCCGCGTTGCGACGCTCGACCAGGCGGTCGAACGTCGATCGTGGCAAGCCCTTCATTAATTCTTGAAAGCTGGTTATGCTAAACATGGTTGCAGGTTGGTTTTTGAGTTTGGCGACTAGGGGTATACGCCCCTTAACCAATACCTGCAACCCCTCCTGCAATAGTCAAGCAAATTATCCCGGACAGCAGTGCGCGCAGGCGCGAACGACGTTCTCTCTTGGGTCTCTTTTAACCGTCGATCAGTTCCGGATTCCAGGCATGCACCGTCTGCCGCTGCTCGCCCAGACCATCGATCCCCAGGCGCATCTGGTCGCCCGGCTTGAGGTAGACCGGTTCCGGCTTCTGCCCCAAGCCGACGCCCGGCGGCGTGCCCGTGCTGATCACGTCGCCCGGATTCAAGGTCATGAAACGGCTGATGTAGCTGACCAGGTGCGCAACGCCGAACACCATCGTGCGCGTGTTGCCGGCCTGGAAGCGCTTGCCGTTCACCTCCAGCCACATGTCGAGGTTCTGCGGATCGGGCACTTCGTCGGCGGTGACCAGATAAGGTCCGACCGGGCCGAAGGTATCGCAGCCCTTGCCCTTGTCCCACTGGCCGCCGCGCTCGAGCTGGTATTCGCGTTCGGACAGGTCGTTGACCACGCAGTAGCCGGCCACGTAATCGAGCGCGTCCTCGATCTCGACGTAGCGCGCGCGGGCGCCGATCACGACCCCGAGCTCCACTTCCCAGTCGCTCTTGACCGAACCGCGCGGCAGCACCACCGGGTCATTGCAGCCGATGATGGAACTGGTGGCCTTGGTGAACAGCACCGGCTCGGCCGGAACTGCCATGCCCGATTCCGCCGCGTGGTCCGAATAATTCAGGCCGACGCAAATCAGCTTGCCGATATCGGCGACGATCGGCGCCATGCGCACCGGCTCGGCCACCGCCGGCAGCTGTTTCGGGTCGAGCTCCGCGAGGCGCGCCAGCGTGGCCTTGCCCAAGGTGGCCGAAGTCAGGTCGGGCAGAAAGCCGGACAGATCGCGCAGCACGCCGTCCTGGTCGCGCAAGCCTGGTTTCTCATTGCCCTTGGGGCCGAATCGCAGCAGTTTCATGGTTTCCTTTTCAATTCGATTTGGTAAAAGCGGCAGGCGTTAAGCCCAAACACGGCCGCGCGCGCGTCATGGTCAAGATGGTCAAGCATGGCCTCGCAGGCGGCCAGCCAGCGGCCGTAATCGGCGGCCAGGTTCAGCACTGGCCAATCGCTGCCCCACATCAGCCGTTCGGGTCCGAACCAGTCCAGCAGGCCGGCGACGCAAGGCTGGAGGTCGTCCAATTGCCAGTGCGGCGCCGCCTCGGTTACAAGACCCGACAACTTGCAGGCCACGTTGGGAAGCTGCGCCAGCGCCTGCATGTCGCGGCCCCACTGTTCGATCTGGCCGGAGGCAAGGTCCGGCTTGGCGGCATGGTCGATCACGATCGCCAGCTCGGTGAAGCGTCGTGCGAAGTGCAGCAGCGCGGGCAGCTGGCCCGGGCGCACCAGCGCGTCAAAACTCAGGCCATAGGCGATCATCGCCCGCACCGCCGGTTCCAGCGCGGGGTCGAGCAGCCAGGTGCCATCCGGCAGATCCTGCAGCATCGGACGCAGGCCGCGCATCTTGGGCCTGGCCGCCAGCGCGGCGATCCGCTGCGGCGCGGCGGGCGCCTTGAGGTCAGTCCAGCCGACCACCGCGCCGATGAACTCGTGTTGGTCGGCCAGGTCGAGCAAGGCCAGCGTGTCGGCATCGTCGGGCAGCGACTGCACCAGCACACAGCTTTCGATGCCATGGGCCTGCAGCAGCGGCGCCAGGTCGGCCGGGCCGAAATCACGGTACAGCGCGGCCAGCGCGGGCGGCGGCCAGTCGCGCCCCGGATCGTCGAGGCGCCAGAAATGCTGGTGAGCGTCGACCTTCATGCCCTGCTCCTCAGGCGGCCTTCAAGGGAAAGCAGCCCGGTCCCGCCGGCTCGAACTGCTTGTAGGTGAGGATGAATTCCTGGTGGCCGAGGTCTTCCGAACGGCTCGCTTCACCGTTCGCGACTTTCACCACCAGGTCGACGATCTCCTGCCCGACTTGCTCCAGCGTAGCCTCGCCCGTCAGCACGCGGCCGGCGTTGACGTCCATGTCCTCGGCCAGGCGCTCGTAGGTATCGGGATTGGCGCACACCTTGATCACCGGCGAAATCGCCGAACCGACCACCGATCCGCGCCCGGTGGTGAACAGCGTCAGGTGGGCGCCGCAGGCGATGAGTTCGACGATCTCGGCGTTGTCCGAGATGTTCGGGAAGCCGAAGCGCGGCTCGCCGTCCGGCACCACATCCAGCAGGTACAGGCCGGGGCCCCAGGTCCGGTCGCCGGGCTTGATGATGCCGCTGATCGGCGAGGCCCCGCTCTTGGCATAAGCGCCCAGCGACTTCTCCTCCTGTGTGGTGAGGCCGCCATCCGCGTTCCCGGGCGCGAAGCTGCCGTGACCCATGATTGTGTAGTAGCGCGCCGCCTTTTCCACGCACTTGACGATCTCGTCGCCCAGTTCGGGCGTCAGCGCGCGCCGCTTCATGTGGAACTCGCAGCCCACCAGTTCACCAGTCTCTTCGAAGATGCAGGCGCTGCCCGACTCGATCAAACTGTCGAAGGCCAGCCCGACGGCCGGGTTGGCGGTGATGCCGCTGGTGCTGTCCGAGCCGCCGCAGATGGTGGCGACCACCAGTTCGTCGAGGCCCATCGGCACCTTCTCCTGGGCCGCGAGCATGTCCAGCGCCCAGCTCACCCACTCCACGCCGCTGGAGACGCTGGTGCGCGTGCCGCGATTTTGCTGGATGGTGATGGTGTGCACCGGACGCCCGCTGGCCGCGACGGTATCGTGCAGGCTGTTGCGGTTGAAGCCTTCGCAGCCCAGCGAGACGACCAGCACCGCGCCCACGTTCGGATGGGTCGCCAGCTGCTTCATCATCGTGTCGGCGTAGGCGTTCGGATAACAGCCGGGGAAGCCGATCAGGTGCACCGGCTGGCCGGCGAAGGCATTCACCACCAGCCGCGCCACGTGGTGCGCGCATTCGACCGTGTAGGCGACGGCGACGACATTGCGAATGCCCTTGCGGCCGTCCGCGCGCGGATAACCGGAAAGGACCGGGACTTGGCTTGTCGATGGACTCATGATGAAGGGCCGTCTCCAATGAAATGCTGGCCATCGCCGGCCAGGGTGTAGGTGGGCATATAGTCGCTAGCCAGGTTATGCGTGTGGATGTGCGCCCCCGCGGCCACCGGCGCCGTGATGGTGCCGATCGGCGCGCCGTAACGCAGCACCCGGTCGCCAGGGACGAGCGCGTGGCGCGCCACCTTGTGGCCGAGCTGGACCGCCTCGGGCAGGACGACGGGCACGCCATCGATCTCGACGAGCAGGCCCGCCGGCAGCTGCGTGCGGGCGATCATGCAGTTATCTTCGGGCGACATGAGCAGGAGGCGGCCGGCCGCAGCCGCCGCGCTTTCATTAGACATGGGTGAGTCCTTGCTGGGTTGAACGTGGACCAGGCCCGCTCACCCCTGCCGCAACGACGGGGGCTAGTGCGCGCTCTGGTGCTGCGCTGCGTCCGGACTGCGGTTGAGCACTGCGTCGAGCATCGTGCTGCGGGCCGAATCCAGGTGTTTGTTCATCGCGGCCTGGGCGGCCGCGCGGTCGCGCTTGGCCAGGGCGCGCAACAGGGCCAGGTGCTCCAGCACCGCCTGTTCGATGCGTGGCTTCTCCAATTCCTTGTCCCACTGGTAGTGGTAGTGGAACACCAGCGACACCACGTCGTTCAGGCTGAACGCGAAGCGATTGTTCAACAGCCCGATCAGGAAGGTGTGCAGCTCGCGGTCGAGCGCTGGGAATTGTTCGTAGTTGTCCGGCAGGCCCGCCTTGAGCTGCTCGTGGCGCGCGACCAATTCGGTCACCTGGTCGAAGGCCGGATGCCCCGGCGGCAGGCTGAGCAGCTGCTCCACCGCGGCCATTTCGAACATGCGCCGCACCTGCTCCAGCTCCATCGCAAAGGTGCGGTCGAAGGCGCACAGGCGCCATCCGCCCTGCGGCTTCTTCTCGATCAGCCCGAAGCGCGAAAAGCCGATCAGGAATTCGCGCACGCTGATCGTGCTGGCGCCCGCGGCCCGCGCCAGTTCGGCTTCGGAGAAGGCGGCGCCCGGCGGCAGGTCGTTGCGGTAGATGCGCTCCATCAGCACTTCCTGGATGCGCACGGCGCCCGACTGCAGCTCGGTCTCCTCGAAATAATCGTCGTCCTGCGGCTTGCGCAGCAGGCGCCGGTCGTCCAGGCCGGCGATCAGGCCGCGGTTGTGCAGGTAGGCCAGCGCACTGCGCACCGCCGTGCGGCTGCCCTGGGTCAGCTCGGCCATCCGGCTCTCCGACGGCAGCAAGTCGCCCACCGCGACGCTGGCATCGAGGTAGTTCAACAGGGCGTTGGTGCTGCGCTTGAAGATGAGGGGCGGTTTCGCCATGGCTTGAGTGCGCCGTCCGTTGTACGGCACTTGATACGAATGCAAACATTATACCGGCGGTCGTGCGCGAAAAACCTCGTCCGCCCTTGCCCATCCAGCCCGCAACCGCGCCCGCCCATCGCGCGGCAGCACGCCGCCGTCCGCGTGACGGGGCCGCGCGATACCGCATTGCTGCTGGATGGTGGGAGCTAAACATCAGATTCCTAAAGAGAAGTGGATTGATCGTATCTGATATATAAAAGACCGTCAATGCCGTGAATGGCTCCAAACCCACACTGATCGACAACGTGATCAAAAAATGAATGAAAGTACAGAATATATAGAGTACCATTCCTGCGTTGAAGAGAAATTTATAAGCTGTACAACCAGGAGACCCTTCAATGAGCAAGTCCCGCCACCGGTTCGCCTTTGCGATGATCGCCACACTGTTCTTCATGTGGGGATTCGTGCATAACCTGGATCCGATCCTGATCCCGCACCTGAAGCGTTCGTTCAGCCTGTCGGTCCTGCAGTCCTCGCTGGTCGATTCGGCCGTGTTCATCGCCTACTTCGTGATGGCGCTGCCGGCCGGCTTCCTGATCCGCAGGATCGGCTACAAGCACACGATCGTCGCCGGCCTGCTGATGTTCGCCACCGGCGCCCTGCTGTTCATCCCGGCCGCCAATACCCAGCAATATATCTTCTTCCTGGGCGCGCTCTTCATCATCGCCTGCGGGCTGGCGACGCTGGAAACCGCCGCGAATCCCTACGCCGTTTTGCTGGGCGCGCCCGAGCGCGCGGCACGCCGCTTGAACCTGGCGCAGGCCTTCAATGGCATGGCGGCCACCCTGGCGCCCATCATCGGCGCGCGCCTGATCCTGGTGCACGGCGCCAGCGACGCCGAACTGCAGGCGATGCCCGCCGCGGCGCGCCAGGTCGCGCTGGCCGCGGAAGCGTCCAGCGTCAAGACGCCCTATCTCGTGCTGGGCCTCACCATCCTGGTCATCGCCGCGATCTTCCGAAAACTGGAACTGCCCACGCCCGCCGCACAAGAACCGGACGGCGGCGCCGCGCGCCCGACCATCGCCAGCGCATGGCGGCGCGGCCCGATCCGGCGCGCGGTGATCGCCCAGTTCTTCTACGTCGGCGCCCAGGTCTGCGTCTTCAGCTTCTTCATCCTGTACGCCTCGCGCGCGGCAGGCATCTCGCACGTCGCCGCCGCCGACTATCTCGGCTGGGGCTGCGGCGCCGCCTTCATGGCCGGGCGCTTCGCCGGCACCTGGTTCATGCGCTTCATCGAACCGGCCCGCCTGCTGCTGCTCTACGCGCTCGCCACCAGCACCCTGTCGCTGGTAGCGATGCTCGGCCACGGCATGCCGACCGTGTTCGCGGTGATCGGCATCGCGTTCTTCATGTCGATCATGTTCCCGACTATTTTCTCGCTCGGGATCCAGGATGCGGGAGCGGATACCGAGATGGGCAGCAGCCTGCTGGTCATGTCCATCGTCGGCGGCGCGCTCCTGCCGCCGCTGTTCGGCGCGCTCAGCGACTGGAGCGGTAACATCCAGATCGGCTACGCCGTGCCGCTGCTCTGCTTCCTGGTCATCGGCTGGTTCGCCCGCGGCGCACTGCGCCACGCGGCCCTGCCCGTGCCCTCCACCATCCACCCACAAGGGAGTACCGCTCAACATGTTTGCGCTGAATGAAAAAACAGCCCTGATCACCGGCGCCGGCAGCGGCATCGGCCGCGCGATGGCAATCCTGTTCGCCCAACAGGGCGCGTTCGTGCACGTCCTCGACGTCAGCGAATCGGCAGCGGCAGGCGTCGTGGAAGATATCCGGGCCGGCGGCGGACACGCCCGCGCCCATGCCTGCAATGTCGCCGACTACGACGAAGTGATGGCTACATTCGACCGCATCGGCGCCATCGACATCCTGGTCAACAACGCCGGCATCGCCCACATCGGCAAGGCGGACACCACCAGCGAAGCCGACTTCGACCGCGTCATGAGCGTAAACGTGAAGGGCGTGTACCACTGCCTGCACGCCGCCATCCCGCAGCTGCGCAAGAACGGCGGCGGCGTGATCATCAACATGGCCTCGGTCGCGGCCTGGGTCGGCATTGCGGACCGCTTCGCCTACTCCACCGCCAAGGGTGCGGTGATGGCGATGACCCTGTCGGTCGCCAAGGACTACATCAAGGATGGCATTCGCTGCAATTCGATCTCGCCGGGCCGCGTGCACACGCCCTTCGTCGACGGCTTCCTGGCGAAGAACTATCCGGGACAGGAAAGCGAGATGTTCGAGAAGCTGGCCAAGACCCAGCCGATCGGCCGCATGGCCAAGCCCGAGGAAGTCGCCGCGCTGGCGCTCTACCTGTGCAGCGAGCAGGCGTCCTTCATCACCGGCACCGATTTCCCGATCGACGGTGGCTTCATCACCCTGAACAGCTGACGCGCGAGGCTTCTGCATGGATCTTCAACTGAAGGACAAGGTCGTGGTCGTGACCGGCGGCGCGAAAGGCATCGGCGAAGGCATCAGCCGGGCGTTGGCTGCGGAAGGCGCGATCCCCGTGATCGTCGGCCGCAACCAGGCCGACAACGAAGCGGCGGTGGCCGCGATCGAAGCTGCCGGCGGACGTGCGGCCGGCGTGGTGGCGGAACTCAGCCGGCCGGAAGACTGCGAAACGGCGGTGGCCGAAGTGCTGCGGCGCTACGGCCGCGTGGATGGCCTGGTCAACAACGCCGGCGTCAACGATGGCGTCAGCCTGGCGCGCGGGACCTACCGGCAGTTCGTCGACAGCCTGCACAAGAACCTGATCCACTACTACCTGATGGCCCAGCACTGCCTGCCCGCCCTCAAGCAAAGCGGCGGCAGCATCGTGAACATCGGCAGCAAGACGGCCGATACCGGCCAGGGCGGCACCTCGGCCTATGCCGCAGCGAACGGCGGACGTAATGCGCTGACGCGCGAATGGGCGGTGGAGCTGCTCGAATTCGGCATCCGCGTCAACGCCGTGATCGTGGCCGAATGCTATACGCCGCTGTACCAGCAGTGGATCCAGGGTTTCGACAAGCCGGAAGAGGCATTGCAGCACATCTGCGAGCGCATCCCGCTGGGGCGCCGCATGACCAAGGCGGAGGAAATCGCCGACACCGTCGCTTTCCTGCTCAGCCCACGTTCCAGCCATACGACCGGGCAGCTGATCCATGTGGATGGAGGGTACGTGCACCTCGACCGGGCGCTGTGAGACGGCATGCGACAAATGGCACTGGCGCAACCATAAAACTGTCGCTATAATAGCGGGCTCATCGGGTCGTTAGCTCAGTTGGTAGAGCAGCGGACTTTTAATCCGTTGGTCGCAGGTTCGAGCCCCGCACGGCCTACCAGATACAAGCAGGAAGCCCACGAATTTCGGTTCGTGGGCTTTTTGCTTTCTGGTCCCTCTCTGGTCGCTTTGAAAGGCGGCCGGCCGTTTCCGCCCCTCGGCCTTTCCATATTGCCGCGTTCGCATCGGTCAATCCTCAGCCAAGTGCCCGCCCTCTCCTTCCCAATTCTCGACTTCGTAAGGCTCGTCGAAGCCCGGCGGCCGGTACGTGCCGCTCTTCATCACCGCATTGTCGATTTCCTGCGGCGTAAGCAAGACCGTCGTCTTGCATGTGGTAACGCCCGAGGCATTCACTTTGAGGGCAAGCGCAGCCGCGCTGGTATTGTCGGGAAGTTCGCCGATGACGATGACGTCCCTGTCGCCCAACACGAAATAGAACGCCTCGACCCGCCCGCCGAGCGACGCGAACAGCTCGTCAACCGCCTCGCGCCGGCGCGTACCGCCTTCCTTCATCAGGCCGTTGATACCCTTGCTGAGATAGCTTGCTTCCACCAGATATTTAGCCATGACAATTCCTCGTCTGGATACCTGCTATTGAAGCGTTTCCGGGCACACGGCGGGTTCGACTTTCGCGGCGCCATATACGCACGCTTACCAAATCATGATAGTTCTTCCGAGGGCGGATTACTATCCTGCGCAGGTAAAAGGGCAGGCAAGGAGCCGGACCGGCGCCCTGGCGGTGCGCCGAGGAGGCCCAACAAATAGCATCGCCAAACGCTCCGCAAGGTATCGATTCCCGATACCTCACACCCAGCGCTTTGCGTTGCCACAAATGCATGACACCATCCTCGCCTTCTCGGCCCGCTGCCGTTTTCCGACGAGGTTCCCATGCGATTGCTCCGCCCCCTGCTACTCTGCGCGCTCCTGGCCGTGCTGGCCGGCTGCGCGTCCATGTTCAGCCACCACGGCGCGCGCCAGACCGGCAGCATCGTCGACTACCTCTACCCGAACGCCAGCGACGCCCCGGCGATGCAACCGATGGTGACGCAGTTGCGGCCGCCCGTCCGCGTCGGCATCGCATTCGTCCCCGACGCCGGCCATACCGACCTGCCGGAAGCCGAGAAGACGCGCCTGCTGGAGCGCGTGCGCGACGCGTTCTCGCAGTACCAGTACATCGGCCATATCGAAATCATCCCGAGCGGCTACCTGCGCCCGCGCGGCGGTTTCGACAACCTGGACATGGTCGCGCGCATGTTCAACGTCGAGGTGATGGCGCTGGTCTCCTACGACCAGATCCGCTTCGACGATCCGAACCGCCTCGCGGTGCTGTACTGGACCATCGTCGGCGCCTACCTGGTCAACGGCGACCAGTACGACGTGCAGACGCTGCTGGACGCCGCTGTGTTCGACGTGAAGAGCCGCAAGCTGCTGTTCCGCGCGCCCGGCACCAGCCAGGTGAAAGGAAGCGCGACGATGGCGAATTTCGGCGAACGCTCGCGCGCCGCGCAGCTCGATGGCTATCGCCTCGCGGTGGACCAGCTGATCCCGCGCCTGCAAAACGAGCTGGTCACCTTCAAGGAGCGGATCAAGTCCGATCCCGGCTACCAAGTCGTCAACAAGGATGGCTATCGCGGCGGCGGCGCATTCGGCTGGGCCGACGCGGCCATCGCCATCTGGTTGCTGATCATGGCCCGCTGGACCTTGCGCCGTGCAGGATAAGCGCGCCCCGGTAAGCCTGCTGCTGGCATTCGCCTGCATCGCGCTGGCGTTCGCCCCCGAGACCGCGCAGCGCCTGCTGGCGTACGACCGTAGCGCGATTCTCGCGGGCGAAGCGTGGCGCCTGTGGACCGGCCACCTGGTCCACTTCTCGCACATGCACGCGCTGGTCGACGGCATCGTGCTGTACGCGATGGCGAGCCTGGCGGAGCGGGAGTTCGGCAGCCGCTCGCTGGCGTGCGCACTGGCGCTGGCGGCACTCGTCATCTCGCTGGTGCTGCTGGCGTTCGTGCCCTCGCTGTTCGAGTACCGGGGCGCTTCCGCCCTCGCGGTGCTGGTAGCCGTGATGGCGGTGACCTCGGTGTGGAACGATGAACGCAGCCACGCTTTCGTCATGCTGATCGCGGCCGCCTACGTGCTCAAGACCCTGGTCGATGCGCTGTCGGCGGCGCCGTCCAGCAGCATCCTGCCCGACGGCGTCGACGTCGCGTGGCAGGCCCACGTGTGCGGGGCGATCGCGGGCGCGCTGGCGGTGCTCTTCCTCGGCAGGAAACGCGCGCTGTGAGAAAATGCATGCTTGCCTTCGCCGTCCCAAGCCATGCCGCAAACAATCGCTGCTCCCGTCGACCACGAACTGATCATCAAGAAGAGCCGCTTCATCGCGTGTGTGCAGCCGATGGCGGACCGCGCGCAGGCGCAGGCGGTGGTGGCCGGGCTGCGCGCCGGGCATCCCGGCGCCGCCCACGTGTGCTGGGCGCTGCTGGCCGGCGGCCAGTCGGCGGCGGTCGACGATGGCGAGCCAAGCGGCACCGCCGGCCGGCCGATGCTCGATGTGCTGCGCCACCAGGACCTGGAAGGCGTGCTGGCGACGGTGGTGCGCTACTTCGGCGGCGTGAAGCTGGGCGCCGGCGGCCTGGTGCGCGCTTACACGGACAGCGTCGCACAAGCTTTGCTCAAAGCCGAGAAGGTCGAGATTATCCGCCTGCGCACCCTGCGCTGCGCGGTGCCGTATGCGATGGAGGGCATGGTGCGCCGCGAGCTCGAAGCCGCCGGCGCCACGCTGCTCGGCGTGGCGCACGGCGATGACGTGGCGTTCGAATTCGCGCTGGCGGAAAGCGCAGCCAGTGCCTTCGCCGCACGCCTGGGCGAGGCCGGCCACGGCCGGCTGCGGTGGTTGGATCAGGATTGATGAGAAGGCACGAGGTGATGCTACACTCGACGGTATCCACAACAGACCACGGAGCCGCGCCATGCCCGAAGCCCCAAGCTACCCACACCTGGTTCGCGCCGACCAGGTAAAGGCCGCCGAAGGCCAGTTCTCGCATCCGTGGAATCCGAAATCGCTGCTGGTCGGCAGTCACCTGAGCAAGCTGGGCGGCTTGGCGCGCACCGGCGTGAGCCTCGCTCGCATTCCGGCCGGGCACGAATCGTTCACCTACCATTCGCACCAATGCGAAGAGGAGTGGGTGTACATCCTGTCGGGCCGCGCCGTGGCGGAGATCGACGACAAGGAATACGAAGTGGGCGCTGGCGATTTCATCGCCTTCCCCACCCCGTCTGTCGCACACCACCTGCGCAATCCGTTCAGCGAAGACCTGGTGTACCTGATGGGCGGCGAGAATCGCGATACCGACATCGCCGACTTCCCACGCCACGGCAAGCGCATGGTCAAAACGCCGGCCGGCGTGACGATCTACGACCTCGCCAACGGCAAGCCGTTCGGGCCGCTGGAGGACTGACCAAGAGCGGCGATGATGGCAGCTGCTGTCATGACGGTCGCGAATTCACCGTGCAGGCTCGCCAGCGCGGTATCGTGCATCTGCTGCGCCGTGTAATGCCGTCCGTCCGGACCGACGCGCTCGAAGGTGGCGGTGGCATCGGACACGATATAGGTGTCGAACCCGAAATTACCGGCCATGCGCGCGGTCGTCGACACGCAGTGATCGGTCGTGATACCGCAGGTGACCAGGGCCGTGATCCCTGCCGCGTGCAGGCGCTGTTCGAGATCGGTGCCGATGAAGGAACTGTTCACGTTCTTGTAGATGACCGGCTCGCCCGGCAGCGGCTCCGCCTGCGGTTTCACCCGAAACCCCGGCACATCCGGATGGAACAGGCTGCCGGCGCGCTGCGAACGGTGCTGCACGTGGTACAGCGGCTGCCTGGCGCGCCGCCATGCGGACAGCAGCATGGCGATGTTGTCCTCGGCCTGCTGGTTGTTGCGCGCGCCCCAGCTGGGGTCCTCGAAGGCCTGCTGCACATCGATCACGATCAGCGCGGCGCCTGCGGGTAACTGCTTCATCTGCTTCTCCAGTGGGTAGTGAATCGATGCCGCCATCTTCCGATCCCGGGGCCTGCAGCCCCAACCGAAATGGGGAATAATTGGCGGCTCATACATGAAGGATTTCGATGGCCGAATGAAGCTCAGCCAACTCAAGATGCTGCTCGCGGTCGCGGACGCCGGCAGCTTCAGTGCGGCCGCCCAGCAGCTCGACTGCACGCAATCGCGCATCAGCCACGGCATCGGTGAATTGGAACGCACGCTCGGCACGCGCCTGCTGGCGCGGACGCGCGACGGCTCGACGCCGACCGATGCCGGCCGCCGCGTCCTGGAGAAAGCGCGCCAGATGGTACGCCTTGAGGCGAGCCTGCTCGACGCCGTGCGCGAAGGGCATGAGCTCGCCGGGCGGGTTCGCATCGCTTGCTTTCGCAGCGTGGGCACGCACCTGCTGCCACACACGCTGGAAGCGCTCGCGCACGAATATCCCGGCATCCGCGTCGACATCGACGACGGCTGCGACGAGCGCGGCGATGTCACCCAGGCGGTCCTGCAAGGGCGCGCGCACATCGGCATCGCCCAACTGCCGGTGGAACCGGAGCTGGTGCGGCGCAGCTACCTGCACGACAGCTATGTGATGGTGCTGCCGGCCTCGCTGAAGCTGGCCGGATCGGCCGGCTGGCCGGACACGCGCAAGCTCCCCTTCCTGCAGCTGGCCTGCTCGGGCGCGCAGGCGGTGCTCGAACGCTGCCGCGCCGCCGGCTTCGCTGCGCAACCCGACCGGCTGCTTGCCAACGAGACCAGCATCGCCGCCCTGGTCGGGCGTGGCATGGGTTACTCGATCCTGCCCGAGCTGTCGGTGTTCCCCAAGGCTGACGACGTTCAGGTGCTGGCGCTGCCGATTCCCGCGAGGCGCGAGTTCGCCATCACCGGCCTGGCCGAAACGATGCGCGCCCCCGCCGTCAAGGCCGTGGTGCGCTTTTTGCGCGACAAGCGTATCGTCGCGAGAACCCGGGCTTTTCAGCGCGGGATCGTCGACTGGGGATAGCCTCGGAACGACGCGCTAGGCTTTGCTGTCGCCACCCTCGCTGCGCACGAACGACTGCAGCATCTCCAGCGGCAGCGGGAACACGATGGTTGCGGTCTTGTCGCTCGCGATGGCGGATAGCGTCTGCAGGTAGCGCAGCTGCATCGCCCCGCCCTGCCGCGCCAGCACCTGCGCCGCCTGCATCAGCTTTTCCGACGCCTGCAGTTCGCCTTCAGCATGGATCACCTTGGCGCGCCGCTCGCGCTCGGCCTCGGCCTGGCGCGCGATGGCGCGCACCATCGATTCGTCCAGGTCGACATGCTTGATCTCGACATTGGCGACCTTGATGCCCCAGGCGTCGGTCTGCGCGTCCAGCACGTGCTGGATATCGATGTTCAGCCGTTCGCGCTCGGCCAGCATTTCGTCCAGTTCGTGCTTGCCCAGCACCGAGCGCAGCGTGGTCTGCGCCAGCTGGCTGGTGGCTTCGAAGAAGTTCGCGACCTGGATGATGGCCTTGGCCGGATCGATCACGCGGAAGTACAGCACCGCGCTCACGCGCACGGACACGTTGTCGCGCGAGATGACGTCCTGCTTGGGCACGTCGTGCACGATGGTGCGCAGGTCGACCCGCACCATCTGCTGCAGCACCGGGATCAGGATGAACAGCCCGGGCCCCTTCACGGCCCAGAAGCGGCCGAGCTGGAACACGACGCCGCGCTCATACTCGCGCAGGATGCGCACCGACGACGCCAGCAGCACCGCCAGGATGATCACCAAAAAGCCGAATGAAAAGCCGAACTGGAACAGCATGGTCATGCTCCTTGTGCAGGGTTGTCTTCCGGTGCGACCTCCAGCACCGCTCCGCGCCGGGCCAGCACGCGAATGCGCTGTGAACGCAGGAGCGGCGTGGCCGTGGTCACGCGCCAGGTCTCGCCGCCAATGTTGGCCCAGCCATCGCGGGCGGCGTCGTCGAGCATCTCGCCGGTGCTGCCGACCAGCGCTTCGGCCCCGGTGACAGGCTTCCTGCGGCGCGAACGCAGGGCGACGCTGACGGTGCCGAACACCAGCAGCGCGGCCAGCACGCCGACTGTCGCCACCACCGCCAGCGGGATACCGAAGCCGGGCGCGCCGGTATCGAACAGCAGCAGCGCGCCGATGACGAAGGCGATCACGCCGCCCACGCCGATGGCGCCGAAGGTGGGCAGGAAGGCTTCCGCGACCATGAACGCGATCCCGAGCATGATCAGCGCCAGCCCCGAGTAGTTCACCGGCAGCAGCTGCAGGCCGTAGAGCCCGAGCAGCAGGCAGATGGTGCCGGTGACGCCGGGCGCGATCGCGCCGGGGCTCATGAATTCGAAGATCAGGCCATAGACCCCGACCGTCACCAGGATCAGCGCGAGGCTGGGGGTGGTGATCGCGGCCAGCAGCCGGGTGCGCCAGTTGGGCGGCTCGTTCTCGACCGGAGCGCCGGCGGTGTGCAGCACCCGCGCCTGGCCGGACACGGCGACGCTGCGGCCGTCGAGCAGCGCCAGCAGCCGTGGCAGGTCGGGCGCCACGTAATCGACCACGTGTTCCTTCAGCGCCTCGTCCGCCGACAGGCTCACCGCCTCGCGCACGGCGCGTTCAGCCCAGTCGGCATTGCGGCCGCGTAGCTGGGCCAGGCCGCGGATGTAGGCGGCGGCGTCGTTCATCTGCTTGTGCTCCATCGCGGACGGCGTGGCCTGCTTGTCGGCGACGCCGCCCGGGCCGACCGCCACCGGCGTCGCCGCACCCAGGTTGGTGCCGGGGGCCATGGCCGCGATGTGGCAGGCGTAGAGGATGTAGGTGCCGGCGCTGGCCGCGCGCGCGCCGCTCGGCGCGACGTAGCAGGCGACCGGCATCGGCGCGGTGAGAATGGCGCGGATGATGGCGCGCATGGAGGTGTCCAGGCCGCCGGGGGTGTCGATTTCGATCACGACCAGTTGGGCGCCGGCGCGCGCGGCATTGGAGATGCCAGTCGCAAGATAGCTGGCGTTGGCGGGACCGATGGCGCCGTCCACGGTGAGCGTGACGACCGGCGCGGGATGTATGGCCGGCGCTGGCGCGGCGGGCGCGAGCACACACAGGCATGCCGCAGCGAGCGCGGCAAGCAGTGTCAACGCCAGTCTGGACGAAGCCGATCGGATCATTCGCCCTCTCCACAATGGGATGGACGCCCCAACGCGGAGGCGTCACCATGCAGATTAGGACAAGGCTGTCGAATTGGCAAAGGATATGTTTGAAGACCGTCGTTTCCAGCACTGCTGGAAACGACTTCCCGGCACTGCCGGAAACGACTCCCGGCGCAGGCCGGGCCCCATAGGGCGCGTGCCAGGAGGCTCAGCATGGGGGATCAATGCCGGGGGCATTGATCCGCCTGCGCCGGGGCGACCGTGGATCTTCTTTGAAGGGAAACCTGACGCCGTCAGGCCAGCGACGGCCCGTCCATCGACTGGTAGACTTCAGCCGCCTCTTCCTGGATCTCGCGCAGGGTTTCTTCGTCGAGCACGAAGTCGAGCGCGCTGTCGGCGTGCGCCGGCGGCGGTGGCATCGGCGTGCCGAGCGGGGACGGCACCGGCGAATACTGGTTCGCCAGCAGCAGGGTGTCGGTGAGGCTGTCAGGCGGCATGTTCAGCCAGGCGCCGCGCACCTGGACGATGGCTTCGGCCACCGGCTCCGGCACCGCCAGCTTGCGCAGCACCTCGCGGCTGACCACGTCCTCGCACAGCTCGGCCCATTTCTCGGGATCGTCATCCAGCAGGCCAGGGAATTCGTCGGCGCGCGACAGCAGGTAGAAGCCGCCGACTTCATGCACGATGCCGGAGAACAGCGCGGTATCGGGATTGACGAAGGTGACGCGGCGCGCGAATGCCTCGGCCAGCGCGGCCACGTGGGCGGTGTGCTCCCACAGCTGCTCGACCTTGGCGCGCAGGCGCGGATCGACGATGCGGCTGCCGAACTGGCGCACCACCAGGCTGGCGACCAGCGCCTGCAGGCGGCGGTAGCCGATGCGCGACACTGCAGCACGAACGTTCGTAATGGCCGGGCCGCCGCCGCGGTTATAGGCAGCGGTATTGGCCAGCGCCACGGTGCGGGCGGCAAGTTGCGGTTCGCCCAGCACCAGCCGGATCGCATCTTCGAGATGGCAATCAGGGTCCTCCAGCGCCAGTTGCAGGCGCAGGACAGCGTTCACGCTGGTCGGGAAGATGATATCGCCGCGGGCGGCCTGGGCGGCGATATATCCAAAAGCTTCTATTCTGTTCACGTGGCAAATTATACGGTGCCAGCGAACGCTTGAGCTAACCGGCGCGGCGCGAAGTCGCGCTGCGACGCAAAAAAAATCGGAACCGTGGGCGCTGCACGACAATATGTGTCACGCGGTGACATACTCGCGCGACCGCGCCGGCCGCGCGCCGCTCACTTGACCTTGATCGCGCTTTTCACGCTGGTGACACCCTCCACGTCTTTCGCCACTTCGACCGCCCGGTCGGCGTCGGCCTTGGAATCGACGAAGCCGCTCAGCATCACCACGCCCTCCTCGGTTTTGACGTGGATGCCCATCGATTTCAGGTTCGGCTCGACGAACAGCTCAGCCTTGACCTTGGTGGTGATGGCGCTGTCGGACGCGACGCGGCCGGTTTCGTTGGCCGCCACGCGGCTGTCGCGGGCCGCCTTGTCCTTGGCGTTGTCAGCTTTGTCCGCAGCGGTAGACGCGGTGTCGCGCGTCTTCTCGCCAGCCCTGTCCATCGCGTTTTCGGTCTTGCGAGCCGCAGTCGAGGCGGCGTGGCGGGTCTTGTCGCCCGCCGTGTCCATCGTGCGCTCCGTCTTTTGTGCCGCATTCGAGGCAACCTCGCGGCTCTTCTCGCCGGCCCGGTCCATTGCGTTCTCCGTCTTGCGGGCGACGGTATGGGCTACCTCCTTGGTCTTTTCCACCGTGGCCTGTGCCAGCTCCTTCGTCTTCTCGGCAACGTTGGCGGCGGCCACCTTGGTCTTCTCGGTGGCGTTGGCAGTGGCAACGCGGGCGCGCTCGCCGGCTTCGTGCGATTTGTCGGCGGCGTCGGCGGTGGCTTCGCGGGTGCGCTCGCCGGCGCTGGCGGCGGCATCGGCAACCGGCGACGGTTTGGTCTGGACCAGGCAACCCGTGCGCGCATCGCCGCCCGCTTGCGCGCACTTGTCCGCCGCTCGTGCGGTGGTATCGCCGCCGCTGGCGGTCTGGCCGCTACCGCTCGCGCCGGTCGCGCCGACCTTCGACTTCGCATCCGCCAGCGCGGCCGTGTGCACCGAGCGCGCGTTGTTGATGCAGTTGTCCTTGTCGGCGCCGCTCATCGCGCCGCACTTTGCCTTGGCCACCGCGAAGTCGGCGTCGGCCACGCGGGCGCGGGCCTTCGACTGGCTTTCCTCGGTGCGGCTGTACTTGGCCAGCGCGTCGGCCTCGGTGCGGGTGCGCTCCGCCTTTGCTTCGGCCATGCAGACGTCCTTGTCATTGCCGCTCATGCTGTTGCATTTGGCAGAAGCAATCTTGTACTCGGCGGCAGCCTTTTGGGTCATGGCGCGGTAAGCGGCCGGGTCGTGATTCAGCGCTGCGGTCGGTGCAAATGCAAAACTGGAGCCGGCGGCGGTCGCCAGCAGAGCTGCAATGAACGGTTTCATGTGCGGGTCCCCTGCGTCAATGTTGTTGGTAGCAAGATTTAACGCCCGCCGCTCAGTACCATCTGTGCGACACCGAACACTTGTCGAAGAAACCACTCCGCGTGGCCGGACTGCTCAGTTGTCGGTAAGCAGTCCTTTGCGCCACAGCGGCAGCGCGTCCTCGAACGGCGCACTGTCCGGGCCGAAGATGGCGCCGTTGCGCGCCAGGGCCACCCAGGCGCGGGTATCGTGGCTGCCCCCCGGCACAGCCTGGTCGCAGCGGACCGATTCCAGCCAGCCGTAGATGCGGCCATAGTCTTGCGGATGGCGGTGCCGGGTCCAGGCCAGGGCGACGAGATCGGCATAGCCTTCTTCGCGCCGGGTCTCGCGCATCTGTTTGGCGGCGACCAGCAGCGACGGGTCGGACGCGGTCTGCACGCCAACCTCGACGAAACCGGCCGGCAGCGAATGCCAGGCGCCTTGCGCGTAGCGCCAGCAGTGGCCGATCTCGTGCGCGGCCATTGCTTCGATCAGTTCGCCGCGCGCTTCGGCCGGCACGCCGGACAGTACCTTCTCCGCACCGGGATTGCCGCGCAGCGACAGCACCAGCTTGCAGCGCTGATCCGCGAAGCCCATCGCCAGCGGCACGTCGCCTGCCTTGGCCTGCGGTTGGACCACGATATCGATGGGAAGGTTCAGCTGCTGCGCGTAGGACAGGACCGGGCCGGCGGCGCGCAGCCAGATGGTTTCCTGCTCGGTCAGTTCGGCGGCGGAGACGGTGGACGCCGCCAGTAGCAGCGGGACGAGGAAGTACTTGTACATCGTAGGTCTCCGGGATGGTACTGAATGCCTATTGGCAATTCTACGGTCGCGGAGGACCCTGCGAGCAGGTATATTTTTCGTTGTGGAAAAGAGGGCAAGTGTGTCAGGAATGCACGCTAGTTCTTTAGCTAGCTTAAAAACCGTCGTTCCCGCGCAGGCGGGGACCCATAGACACTGTGAGAAGTCGAATCTACGATCACCGCAGGCCCACTAGCTCAGCTTGGGTCCCCGCCTGCGCGGGAACGACGGAGTTTGCTTATTTCAAGGAAGCCGCAGTCGTGAACGCCGGCTTGATATCGTTCGGCACCTTGTTCATCTTGTCCAGCGCCTTCTGCACATCCGGCCGGATCACCACGTACTTGCTCATCAGCGCCTGCGCCCGCGCGTAATCGCCGGTCGCCTCGATCGTCAGGAACTCACGGTCGAGATCCGCCACCGCCTGCTTGATCTTCTTGAAGTCCACCGAGAACGTCCCGTCCCCGTGCGACACGAAGCCGCCGTGATCGAGCAGGAAGTTCATCTGAATCGCCATGCCGCGCGCGTGCGAGTCGGTCAGGCCGAAATGCAGCGTGCGGAAGGCCGAGGCCAGAAACGTGTTAAACAGTTTACGCTCGGCCGCCTCGCCCTGCCCCAGCGTGTCCTTCAGCTGGCCCTTGTCCATCATATAGGTCAGCGCCCACAGGCCGGTGATGTCGGCTTTCGCTTCCTCGATGGTCGAATACGCATCCTTCAAATCCTGGCGCGGCGTCGATGCCTTGTCGCCGTGGTGCGTGATGTGCGGCCCGAGGCCGTGCGTGATCTCGTGCGCGAGGATGTGGGTGAAGAAGGAATTGAAGTCGAGGTCCTTCTGGTCCTGCGGACGCAGCACCAGCCTGGTGATCGGCTTGAGCGTGGAATCGAACTTTGCCTCCTGCACGTTCTTCAGCATCACGCGCTTGGAGCCGCGCTTGCTGATCACCACCTCATCGTTGGGCAGGTTGTAGGCGGCGGTCTGCACGCCCATATTGCCGTCGCCGGCGCCATACACCTCGTTCACCACCACCATCGGCGCCAGCGCGCCCACCTTCGGATTGCGGTACTTGGGATCGAGCGGCAGGTTGTTCTCCAGCTCCTGCATATGCTTGCCGAAGAAGTTGAGCTTCGCGGTTTCCTTGGCGTCGCGGATGTTCACGTAGGCCTCGAACGCAGCCTTGTAGCCGAACAGCTCGTCGTTATAGGTCTCGTACGGGCCAATGGTGACGTCCACCGGCGAGTCCAGGTCCATCCACGCGAAATCCGAGGCGCGGTAGTCGTTGGACAGGAAGGCATCCGCGCGCAGGTTGAGGAATTTCTTGAGCGAGGCGTTTCCGGTTGCGGATGCGGCTTCGCGCAGCAGCTTGGCCAGCTTCTCCAGCTCCGGCTTGTATTCGTCGGAGTACTTCACGACCTTGAACTTGCCGTCCTGGCCCTTGCGGATCACGGTGTAGAACCACTCGGCCTGCTCCTTGTCCTTCGGCGGCAGGGAGTTCATCCACGCTTCCAGTTCCTGTTTGGTCGCGCCGGCCGGGTAGAAATTGGCGCCGGGCGGCTTGGCGGCCGGGATCTGGATGCCCGCGTACTCGGCCGGCATGAAGGACTTGTTATCGTCGATGATCGACCACGGCCCCTTGTTGATCCAGAAGTAGTTCTTGCGCGCGGCGCCGAGCGGGGACGCTTCCTTCTGCAGCGCGGCCCAGACAGTCTCGTTCCCGGACCAGCGCTGGCGCAGCTGGAGGGTGTCGACGATCTTCGCCGCTTCGATCAGCTTCTCGATGGCGGTGCGGTCGCCAGGGGACAGGGCCGAGGTATCGGCGTTCAAGTTGATCGGCGCGAAGCGGCTGGCCATCGTGTTCAGCTGCTGGACGTCCGGCGTGGCGGCGAAGGCGGTGCTGGCGGCTGCTGCCAGCACGACGGGAGCGAAGAGTTTGTTCATGGGGCCTCGGGTGGGTGAGAACGGTGGAATTGTAATCCCAACCACGAGGCAAATAAACGTCATGACAACGTCTGTATGCGGAGCGTTGCCGCTCTCGCCAAAACGTCGTCCCCGCGGGAGGCGGGGACCCATACTGAGCGTGCCGGATACCGGCGCTTCTTCGACCGATCACGCGGTCTATGGGGGATCAATACCGGGGCATTGATCCGCCTGCGCGGGGACGACGGTTACTTTTATTTGGCGTCAGCCTGCGCCACCGCCGGCGAGGACGCCTGCGCCGTCCAGCCACCACCCAGCGAGCGCGCCACCGCCACCGCGGCCAGCAAGCGCTGCGTCGCAATCTGCGCTCCCGCACGTTCCGCCTGCAGCGCGCTGCGCTGCGCATCCGTCACGTCCAGATAGGTCGACACGCCGCGCTGGTATCGCGTCTGCGCCACCAGCAGCGCGCGTTCCGCGGCCTGGCGCGCTTCGTCCTGCACCGCACCCTGCTTCTGGCGCTGCTCCACGTCGGACAACGCATCTTCCACTTCACGCAGCGCCGTCAGCAGGCGGCCTTTGTGGTTCGCCACCGCTTCGTCGTAGCGCGACTTGGCCAGCGCCAGGTTGGCGCGATTGCGCCCGCCATCGAAGATCGGCAGCGACAAGGCCAGCGGCCCCACCGAGAACTGGCGCGCGCCCGCCGAGGTGATATCGCGCAGGCTCTCCGAAGCGTAGCCAAAATTACCGGTCAGCGAGACCGACGGATAGAAGGCGCCCTCCGCCACGCCGATCTGCGCATTCGATGCGCGCAGCCCCGCCACGCTTTCGGCCAGGTCAGGACGCTGCGACAGTACCGTCGCCGGCACGCCGACCGGGATCGCCGGCGGTTGCGGCAGCTTCACGCTGTCGAGCGCCGCCACCAGAGGCACGCTCGGCGATGCGCCGACCAGTACCGCCAGACCGTGCTCGACCTGGTTGCGCTGGCGCTGCACTTCCTGCAAATCCGCTTCCGCGTTAGCCCGTTCGACCCGCGCCCGCGACACATCCAGCTCGTTGGTCAGGCCGGCGTTGAAGCGCGCCTCGACCAATTGCTGCGCCTCCTTGCGGCTGCCCAGCGCATCGCGCAGGACCGCCATTTCTGCATCCAGCCCGCGCAGCTGCCAGTAGGCGCTGGCGACCTGGCCGGACAACATCAGCAGCACGCCGTCACGGTCATATTGCGCCGCCAGCGCCTGCGCATCCGCCGCCTCGACCACGCGCCGCACACGGCCCCACAGGTCCAGTTCCCACGACAGCGAAGCGCCGGCCGTGTACTGGTTACCGGTGATCGAACGGTGGCCGAGCGCGGCCCCCTGCGGCGTCTCCGCCGAGGTGCGCGAGTTCGACACGCCTGCACCCACCGACACCTGCGGCAGCGCGGAGGCGCGCGTCACGCCGAGCTGCGACTGCGCCTGCAGCAGCCGCTGGGCGCTGGCCAGGACGCCGGGATTGTCGCGCAGTGCGCGCTGTTCCAGGGTGTTGAGCGTGTCGTCGCCGAACACGGTCCACCAAGCGGCGGGCAGGCGCGCAGTATCGCTTTGCGCAGCGGCGTGGCGCCAGGCCGGGTTGTCGATGCCCTGCGGTGCGACGAAGTCCTTGCCGACCGTGCCGCAACCGGTGAGCGCCGCCGCTACCGCCAGCGCGAGTGCGCCTTGAACAAAAGGTTTGATCATGTCTTCTTCACTCCAAATCAATGCGCGCCCGAAGCGCCGCCCGGCGACTTCACTTTGTCCGCCAGCCAGACCGCTGCGATCGAACCGATCAGCACCAGCCCAACGATCAGGAAGCCGTCGTTGTACGCCATCACATACGATTCGCGCCGCACCAGGTTGTCGACCACGCGCAGCGCCTTGTCGGCCGCGCCGGCCGGGTCGATGCCGTTGCTGATGAATGCCTGGGTCAGCTGGTCCAGCCGCTGCTGCGTGGGCAGCGCGTAGTTCGACACCGACTCGCCGAGGCGCGCCGAATGGAAGTGCTCGCGGTTGGTCAGCGCGGTGGCCAGCAGCGCGATGCCGATCGAGCCGCCGAGGTTACGGGTCATGTTGAACAGGCTCGAGGCCGACGACATGTCCTTGGGCTGCACGCCCTGCATCGCGAAGTTCGACAGCGTCAGCATCACGAAGGGCTGGCCGATCGCGCGGATCACCTGCGTCACGATCAGCTGGTCGTAGCCGGTGGACGCATCCATGAAAGCGTTCATCACGCACGAGCCGCCAAACAGCAGCAGGCCGAAAGTGCACATGATGCGGTTGTCCACCTTCGACGACAGCGCCGCCGCAATCGGCATTACGAACAGCTGCGGAAAGCCCATCCAGGCGATCACCTCGCCGATCTGCATCGGCGTGTAGTTGGCGATCTGGCCAAGGTACAGCGGCAGCAGGAAGGACGAGCCGTACAAGCCCATGCCGATCACCGCCGACAGCGCGGTCGCGACCAGGAAGTTGCGCTGGCCATACAGGTTCAGGTTCACGAACGATTTTTGCCGCGAAAAGCTCAGCGCCACCCAAGCCAGGATGCCGAACAGCGCCAGCGCCGCGAAAGTGATGATGAACTGCGAATCGAACCAGTCCTTGCTGTTGCCCTCTTCCAGGAAGATGGTCAGGCTGCCCAGGCCGATCGCCATCATGCTGATGCCGAGCCAGTCGGCGGTGACCAGCGAGGGGATGTCGGTCGGCTCCGGGTCCATTCCCCACACCATGCCGGCGATGAGCAGCACTCCGGGCACCCAGTTGATGTAGAAGATCGACGGCCAGCCGTAGAGATCGGTCAAGTAGCCGCCCAGCGTCGGGCCCATGGCCGGCGCCAGCGTCGCGGTCAGGCCGAAGATCGCGAATCCCACGGCGCGCTTGCTAGCCGGCAGGCGCGTCATCACCAGCGTCATCGCCATCGGGATCAGCGCGCCGCCGGTGAAACCCTGCAGCATGCGGAACACGATCATGCTCGGCAGGTTCCAGGCCGCGCCGCACAGCGTCGAGAACAGCAGGAACAGCGCGGTGGTGCCGATCAGGTAGCGGCGCGCGCCGAATGCGCGGGTGAACAGCGCGGTCATCGGGATCACCACGATCTCCGCGCACAGGTAGGCGGTGGAGATCCACGAGCCCTCTTCCTGCGTCGCCGCCAGGGTGCCCAGGATGTCCTTGAGCGAGGAGTTGGTGATCTGGATGTCGAGCACCGCCATGAACGCGCCGAGCATGCCGGCGGCGACCGCGATCCAGGTGCGCGCGGGGACCTTGGCGCCGTTGGGCGGCGCGCCCGGGACCGGCGTCGGCTGCTTGTCGGAGGCCATGGAAGTCCTTACTTGAGCGGCACTTCGGCCACGACCGATTCACCCGGCACCAGGCGGCCGTCGAAGCGCTGGATGTCGGCCGGGTCGAGCGTGATCTTGACCGGCACGCGCTGCACGATCTTGGTGAAGTTGCCGGTGGCGTTATCGGCCGGGAGCAGCGCGAACTGGTTGCCCGACGCCGGCGAGAAGCTGTCGACGTGGCCGACCAGCTTCTGGCCCGGGAGCGCGTCCACTTCCAGGTTCACGGCCTGGCCCGGCTTCAGGCCGGCAAGCTGGGTCTCCTTGAAGTTGGCGACCACCCACACATTGTTCTGCACGATCGCGGCCAGCTGTTGGCCCGGCTGCACGCGCGCGCCCACTTCCACGCTGCGCTTGCCGATGCGGCCCGCCACCGGCGCCACGATCTTGTTGTAGCCGAGCTGCTGCTGGGCGTCCTTCAGCTGCGCCTGCAGCACCTTGATTTGCGCCTTGAGCACATCGCGCGCCGAACCGGCAGCGCCCACCTGGGCCTGCGCGGCCGCGGCAGCATCCTTGCGCGCAGCGACGTCGGCGGCGGCGCTGGTGCGCGCGGCGATGGCGGCGTCCACTTCGGCCTTCGACACGGCCTTCATCTGGTCGGTGTACAACTGGCTGAAACGCTCGGCGTCCTGGCGTGCGCGCAGGGCCTGGGCCTGCGACTGCGTCACCTGGGCGGCTGCGGCCTGGGCCTGGGCGCGGGTCTGCGCGATCTGGGCTTCCGCCTGCAGCACCTGCTGCTGGGCGCTGGCGATCTGCGCTTCGATCTGTTCGACGCGCACGTGCTGGTCAGCCGGGTCGAGTTCGGCGATGGTGTCGCCTTCCTTGACGAGCTGGTTATCTTCCACCAGCACGCGCGTGACCACCCCGCCGATGCGGGCGGACACCGGGTGCACGTGGCCGGTGACGTAAGCATTGTCGGTCTCGACGAAATAGTGGCTGCGATACCACATGCGGCCGCCCGCGAACAGCGCGGCCAGCGCGATCACGGCCACCACGCCCAGCACCCGCATGTTGGGCGGGGTCTTGCCGGCCGCCGCCGGCGCTGCGCCAGGGGCAGCGGGCGGGACCGCCGAAAGATTCTTGTGCTCGCCTGCGGCTTGGGTCTGTGCCATGGAACGACTCCGAAAAATGAAATGGTTTATGCGCATTATTGGACAGGATTCGGCAGAAGTCAAGAAATGAAACGGTTGCATTTCATTCGAGCTTGGTCTAAAGTTGGAGCCATGAGTACTTCTACGCCAGAAATTTCCCCGTCCAAGGCCGCCGGCCGGCCCAAGGCCTGCGAGCTCGTTGCGCGCATGCACGACCTGATCGAGTGCGCCGGCGCATTGTTCCTCAAATACGGCTACACCAAGACCAGCCTGGAGGCCATCGCGCGCGAAGCCCACGTGGCGGTGCGCACCATCTACGTCAAGTTCGGCGGCAAGGCCGGGCTGCTCAACGCCGTCATCCAGTCCCGCCGGGACCGCTTCTTCAAAGTGCAGGACATGGACACCGATCCGCGTCCTTTCAAGGAGGTGATTGACGATTTCGCACGCCAGTTCCATACCTTGCTGCAGGCGCCGGAAGCGATCAGCCTGCAGCGGGTGGTCATCGCGGAAGCGGCGTCCAACCCGGAACTGGCCAAGGCTTTCCAGGATGCGGGCCCGGGCGCGACGCGCGACATGCTCAGCCGTTATTTTGCCCGCTCGGAGATCCGCGCGCAGCTGCGTGAAGACCTGCCCTTCCACATGCTGCCCGGTTTCCTGCTCACCTGCATCAATGGCGATCCCCTGATCCGCTTCCTCACGCCGGCGCCCACCCAGAGCAAGGAAGAACTGCAGCGTGCGCTGGACGAACGCCTGTCCCTGTTTTACCGCGCGGTGCTGCGCGAGGCTTGAGCGCCGGAAATTGTGTTAGGCATCGCACGGAGCGTTTAGCTCGGCGCGCGCAAACTGTGTTTCTTTCGAGGAGGATGTCATGTACACCAACAACAAGATCACAGCGGTGCGCCGGGGGGAAGCAGCATGAGCAAATCGGCACGTTACGAATGGCGCGATCAGCAGGCAGCCCTGCATGAGCGCATGAAAGGTTTCCTGGAAAATCCGGGCAATGAGCAGTTGGATGCGGTGGTGGCCGAGATGCGCGCCTACGCGGCGGCGGCCCAGGCGGGCAATATCGAGATACCGCAGCGGTTTGTCAGTTACAGTTGAATAGCAGAGTCGGAAAAGAGCCGCCCCGCGCAAGCCGGGCGGCTTTTTTTGAGATACCGTCGTTCCCGCGCAGGCGGGCCCCCCCATTTTCCCCGCGCAGCGAGAAAAACGAACGCAGTGGTCTGCATGAGTAATGGGGTTCCCGCCTGCGCGGAACGACGGTCAGTCTGTATTTGCGAGCTTACGCGGCAGCGTCACCCTGAAGCAGCAGCCGCGCGCGCCATTTGGCAGACATCGCGCGTCGCCGCCGTGACGGCGCGCCACCTGGCGCACCAGGGCGAGGCCGAGGCCGACGCCGCCGGCCGCTTCGCTGGCGCCGGCGATCCGGTAGAAGGGCTCGAAGATCCGCTCGCGTTCCGCTTCCGGGATCCCGGGGCCGCTATCGCACACGTCCAGCACCGCCATCCCTTCCGAAGCTGACAGCCTGGCTTCGATTTCGGAACCGCCGCCGTAGCGCGCCGCGTTTTCCAGCAGGTTGCGGATCATCCGGCGCAGCAGCTTAGGCTCGCCATCGAGGACCAGCGGCTGCGCCTCCAGCGCGGCATTCACGCGCGCGCACTCCTCGGCCACCAGGCCGGCCAGGTCGACCTCTTCCCGGCACGGCGCCGGAAGCCCGCCGGCATCGAGGCGGCTGGCGAGCAGCACTTCGTCGATCAACTGGTCGAGCTCCGCGACGTTGCGCCGCAGTTCGGCGCCGATCGCGGGCGGCGCCTTTTCGGCCATCAGCTCGGCCGCCATGCGGATGCGCGCCAGCGGCGAGCGCAGCTCGTGCGAGGCATTCGCCAGCAGCGACTTCTGCGCCGTCATCAGCGTCTCGATCCGCGCCGCCGCATCATTGAAGCTGGTCGCCAGCCGCGCCACTTCGTCGTCACCCTCCACCGCGACGCGGGTCGACAGCTCTCCCTTGCCCCAGGCGTCGACGCTGCGCTCCAGCCGCTCCAGGCGCGAGGTCAGGCGGCGGATGACGGGATAGGCGCCGATCGCGACCACCAGTGCGATCACGCTCAACATCATCACCAGCCCCATCAAATGCATGCGCGGGCCGACCACGGCATAGCCGGCCTTGATGGGATCGAAACGCAGGTGTGCCAGCGCGAACATGAGGGTAGCCACGAACAGGCTGGCCAACAGCGCGAGGTAGATGCGGACGTGCAGGCGCCCGCGCGGCGCGGCTTCAGGCATCCTGCACCTTGGCGAACACGTAGCCGGCGCCGCGCACGGTCACGATACGGCGCGGCTGTTTGGCGTCGTCCTCGATAGCGGCGCGCAGGCGGCCGATGTGGACGTCGATCGAGCGGTCGAAGGGATCGCAGGCCTCGCCTTTGACGGCGTCCATGAGCTGTTCGCGCGACAGCACGCGGCCGGCCCGCTCGGCCAGCGCGACCAGCAAGTCGAACTGGTAGGCCGTCAGCGGCCGCACGCTGCCGTCGAGGCGCACCAGCCGCGCGCCGAGGTCGATTTCAAGACGGCCGAAGCGCAGCAGTCCTTCCTGGCTTGCGACCGCCAGCGGAGGACGGCGCAGCACGGCGCGCAGGCGCGCCAGCAGTTCGCGCGGCTCGAAAGGCTTGGGGAGGTAGTCGTCGGCGCCGATCTCGAGGCCGACGACGCGGTCGAAGGGATCGCCCTTGGCGGTCAACATCACGACAGGGATCGAACGCAGCGGCGCGGCGAGCGCGCGGATCTGGCGGCATACGTCCAGTCCGTCCGCATCCGGCAGCATCAGGTCGAGCAGCACCAGCTCGACGCCCTCGCCATCACGCTGCAGCGCGGCCAGGCCGGCTTGCGCGGTGGCGGCGTGCCGCACCTCGAAACCGTGCGGCACGAGGTAAGCGGCCACCATGCCGGCCAGCCGCTCGTCGTCTTCGATCATCAGGACATGATGGAGCATGCGCGCATCATACCTCAGTGCATGAGCTTGCCCATCTGCTGGCCGCAGCTCGCCCGCTGGGCAGGGGTGAGCAGCTCGGCCCCGTCTTCGGCCGCCGCCAGCACGCGCCGGCTGATGAAGTCCATGCGCTGCATCTGCTCGGCGCGGACTTGTTCGAGCGCGCCGCGGTCGATGACCGCCGCCGTCAGAAGCTCGTGCGCGCGGGCGTGGCCCTGGTCCAGCTGCTCGTGCGCGGCCCGCACGTCGGCCATG
The DNA here is from genome assembly GCF_024753145.1 of Massilia terrae. Lineage (GTDB taxonomy): Bacteria > Pseudomonadota > Gammaproteobacteria > Burkholderiales > Burkholderiaceae_D > Telluria > Telluria terrae. The sequence continues at coordinate 470,653 of NZ_JANUGU010000002.1, forward strand.
GCCGCCTTGGCGATGGCGGACAGGCGCGTCTTCTGGTCCGCACTGGCGTCGGCGGCGCACTGCTCGATCATCTGGTTGATGTGGGCATCCATGGCCGCTGGGCTCATCGGCATGTGGCCGCGATGCCCATGCATGGCCTGTCCGCCAAAAGCGACGCCGGTCAGGACGGCGCCAGCCGCCACGGCAAGCGCCGCCGCAGCCCAGCGGCGCTTCGAGCGCGGTGCGGCAGATTGGTTCGTGTTCGTCTCGTTCTTCGTGTTCATCGCTGACCCTCAGTGAGTTGGTGTGTTCCCACTGTAGGGCCGGCGTTTTTCCGGCTGATGTGTGCCGTGTAAAGTTTTATGAAGCGCCAGCCGGCTTGCCAAGCGACTGCTTCGCAAGCGCAGCCAGGTCGAGGTCGCCGTCCCCCTGCTCCACCGCGCGCAGAAGGTTGTCGCGTACCGCCTGGCCGGACGCCGCCAGCACGCCCTTCGGCCGCGCGGCGTCCAGCGCGAGGTTCACGTCCTTGAGCCCCAGCGTCAGCTTGAACCCGGCCGGGCTGTAGCGCTGCTGCCCGATCATCGCGCCATAGCCCTTGTACACGGGCGAGCCGGCGAACAGGGTGTTGGTCAGCAGGTCGAGAAAGTCGCCGGACGGGATGCCGTACGCGCCCGCCAGCGCCGACGATTCGCCCATCGCTTCGATTGCACAAATCAACGCCAGATTGACGCCAAGCTTGACCGCGTTGGCCTGCTCCGGTGTGTCGCCGAAGCGCCAGGTCTTCTGCCCCATCAGGTCGAAATACGGCTGCACGCGCTCGATCAGCTGTGCCGGCCCCGCGGCCACGATATTCAGCTTGCCCGCTTCGGCCACGTCCACCCGGCCCAGCACCGGCGCAGCCAGGTAGCCGATGCCGCGCTCGGCGTGCGCCTTTTCCATCTCACGCGCAAACTCGACCGATACGGTGGCCATGTTCACGTGGATGGCGCCGGCCGGCATCGCAGCGAGCGCGCCGCCGTCGTACAGCACGGCGCGCGTGGCCGCATCGTCCGCCAGCATGGTGAACAGCACGTCGACGCGCGCCGCTTCGGCCGGGCTTGCGGCAGCCTGCGCGCCCTTGGCGACCAGTTCCTGCACCGGCTGCTGGCCGCGGTTCCACACAAGCAGCGGCTCGCCCGCACGCAGCAGGTTGGCGGCCATGCCGCGCCCCATCCCGCCAAGCCCGATAAATCCAATCGTCATGTCATCCTCCGCGCGGCGACGCCGCTTCCGCAGGATTAGAGCAGGATTGGGCGGACCATGGCAACGCAAATAAAAAACCGGGACACGCGGTCCCGGTTCCTCGTTGCGCCGGCGGTGGCGTCAAGGCGCGGGCAGCGCCGCCTTGTCCCCGCGCAGCGCGTTGACGATTTGCGCCACCGAAGTCGCATGCGCGTGCATGGTGCCGGCGGCGTGCGAACTCTGTTCCACCAGCTCGACAGTCTGGCGGTTGGTCCGCTCGACGTCGACGATGGTCTGGTTGACGGTCTCGATGCCGTCGCGCTGGTCGCGGCTGGCGACCGAAATCGCGGCCATGATCTCGGCCACCTGCTTCACCGACTGCACGATCTGCTCCATGGTGCGGCCGGCCTTGTCCACCAGTTCGCTGCCGGCATCGACCTGCCCGACCGAGTCGCCGATCAGCTGCTTGATTTCCTTCGCGGCCTGGGCGCTGCGGTGCGCGAGGCTGCGCACTTCGGTCGCCACGACCGCGAATCCGCGCCCCTGCTCGCCGGCGCGCGCCGCTTCCACGGCGGCGTTCAACGCGAGGATATTGGTCTGGAACGCGATCCCGTCGATCACCCCGATGATGTCTTCGATCTTGCGCGAACTCGCGCGGATCGAGGCCATGGTGGTGACCACGTTCGACACGACGTCGCCGCCGGCCAGCGCCACCGACGATGCCGACGACACCAGCTCATTGGCCAGCGCGGCGTGATCGGCATTTTGCTTGACGGTGTCGGTCAGGCTTTTCATGGCGACCGTGGCGTGCTCCAGGCTCGATGCCTGCGCCGTGGCACTGGACGACACCGTGGCATTGCCCGAGGCGACATCGCCCGAGGCCGACGTGATCAGCTGCATGCCGTGCGCGATCTTGTCGGCGGTGTGGCGCATCGTATCCAGGGTCTCCTGCAAGGCCGCGCTGCTGTCGACCACCGCCGTCGAATCGTGCTTCATGCGTACCGCCAGGTAGGACAGCACGCCCGCCTCGACCACCACGTAGGCGGCGTGGATCAGCACACGGTCCAGCCCCGGGTGGGCGAAGCAGATGGTGGGATAGCCCCACTGCTGCAGGTAGTTGAAGGACAGGTGGTGCACCGCGACGACGCCGGCCGCGGCAATGACCACGCCCCAGTCCTGGTAGCACACGAGGAAGGCGAGCAGCACGAAGATACCGAAGTGTAGTTCGATCTGGCCGTGGGTCTGCTGGATGTTCAGCGCGCAGAACAGCATCAGCGCGATGCCGACCGCGTAGCGGCTGGCGACGCTTCCCGGCGCGACGAGGACAAGGACGGTCGGCACGGCGGCGATCGCCCCGCCAAGAAGCGTGGCGAGGGCCAGCGAATCGAAGCTGAAACCCAGCGCCATCGTGAACAGGAAGAGCGCCCATAAGACCGGCACGAACATCTTGTCTGCGCGGACGAAATGCGCTTGCGGGTTGTTGGCTGCGCTGGTCGTCATCGTTCCCCTCTCTACTGATGTTTGGCCGTGAATTGTTGCTCAAAAGCTTAGGCCAGCTTAGCAGTAGAAATTGCAGCGTGTAAAGTTTGTTGGTGCCGTGATAATTGCGACTGTCGCCGTTCTGCATCAGGTGAAAATTCACATCCTTTTGCGGGCACGCCGTGAGCAAATCGCTACGTCGTTCCGCCTGCGCGGGAACGACGGTAACTTTTTCAAAACTTTACATAGACAGCAAAAAAACCGGGGCACCTGGCCCCGGTTTTGTATTGACTGCTTTCGCCGATCAACGCTTGCGCGGCGGCGGCAGGTCGGTGCAGACGCCTTCGTAGGCTTCCGCCGCCATGCCGATCGACTCGCCCAGCGTCGGGTGCGGGTGGATGGTCTTGCCGATGTCGGTACCATCCGCGCCCATCTCGATCGCCAGCGCGACCTCGCCGATCATGTCGCCGGCGCCGGTGCCGACGATGGTGCCGCCGACGATGCGGTGGGTCTCGGCGTCGAACAGCAGCTTGGTGAAACCTTCAGTGCGGTCGTTCGCCGTCGCGCGGCCGCTCGCGGCCCACGGGAAGTGGCCCTTCTCGACCGCGATGCCCTTGGCCTTGGCTTCGTCTTCGGTGATGCCGACCCATGCCACTTCCGGATCGGTGTAGGCCACCGACGGGATCACCTTGGCGTCGAACCAGGCCTTCTCGCCATGCGCCGCTTCGGCCGCGACGTGGGCCTCATGCACCGCCTTGTGCGCCAGCATCGGCTGGCCGACCACGTCGCCGATCGCGAAGATGTGCGGGACGTTGGTGCGCATCTGGCCGTCGACGTTGATGAAGCCGCGGTCGGTCACCGCCACGCCGGCTTTGTCGGCGGCGATCTTCTTGCCGTTCGGCGAGCGGCCCACGGCCACCAGCACCATGTCGTACAGCTGCGGTTCCGGTGCGGTGGCGCCGGCTTCGGCGGCTTCGAAGGTGACCTTGATCCCCTCCGGCAGCGCTTCCACGCCGACCGTTTTCGTCTTGAGCATGATGCGGTCGAAGCGGTACTCGTTACGCTTCTGCCAGACCTTGACGGCCTCGCGGTCGGCGCCCTGCATCAGGCCGTCCATCATCTCGACCACGTCGATGCGCGAGCCGAGCGTGGAGTACACGGTCGCCATCTCCAGGCCGATGATGCCGCCGCCGATGACCAGCATCTTCTTCGGCACCTGGCGCAGTTCGAGCGCGCCGGTGGAGTCGACGATGCGCGGATCTTCCGGCACGAACGGCAGCTTCACCACGGCCGAGCCGGCGGCGATGATCGCCTTCTGGAACTGGACCACTTTCTTGCTGCCGTCTGCCGCGGTCACCTCGATGTGGTTCGGGCTGACGAACTGGCCGACGCCCTGCACCACGTTGACCTTGCGCGCCTTGGCCATGCCGGCCAGGCCGCCGGTCATTTTCTTGATGACGCTGTCCTTGTAGCCGCGCAGCTTGTCGATGTCGACGTCCGGCTTGGCGAAGGTAACGCCGTGGTCGCCCATGTGCGCCGTCTCGTCGATCACGGCGGCCACGTGCAGCAGCGCCTTGGACGGGATGCAGCCCACGTTCAGGCACACGCCGCCAAGGGTCGCGTACTTCTCGACCAGCACCGTGTTCATGCCCAGGTCGGCCGAGCGGAAGGCGGCCGAATAGCCGCCGGGCCCGGCGCCGAGCACCATCATTTCGCATTCGACGTCGACCTTGCCGGCGTAGCTGGATGCTGCAGGAGCCGGCGCTGCCGGGGCAGCGGCGGCGGGCGCCGGCGCCGGTGCGGCCGACGGGGCCGGAGCCTGCGCGGCTGGCGCCGGTGCGGCCGCGGCCGGAGCGGCGGCTGCGCCGGCGCCCTCTTCAATCAGCAGCACGACGTTGCCTTCATTGATCTTGTCGCCGACCTTGACCTTCAGCTCCTTGACCACGCCCGCGTGGCTGGAGGGGATCTCCATGCTGGCCTTGTCCGATTCGACGGTGACCAGCGACTGGTCGACCTTGATGGTGTCGCCCGGCTTGACCAGCAGCTCGATGACTTCGACGTCCTTGAAGTCGCCGATATTAGGGACTTTTACTTCGACTGTGCTCATTCGGCGCTCCTTACAGCAGGGTCTTGCGCAGGTCGGCCAGCACTTCGGCCAGGTAGGCGGTGAAGCGCGCGGCCATGGCGCCGTCGATCACGCGGTGGTCGTACGACAGCGACAGCGGCAGCATCAGGCGCGGCTGGAAGGCCGAACCGTCCCACACCGGCTTCATCGCGGACTTGGACAGGCCGAGGATGGCCACTTCCGGCGCGTTGATGATCGGGGTGAACGCGGTGCCGCCGATGCCGCCCAGCGACGAGATGGTGAAGGTCGCGCCCTGCATCGCGGTCGGCGACAGCTTGCCGTCGCGCGCCTGCGCGGACAGCTCGGTCATCTCGGCGGCGATCTGCGAGATCGACTTCTTGTCGGCGTCCTTGATCACCGGGACCACCAGGCCGTTCGGCGTGTCGGCCGCGAAGCCGATGTTGTAGTACTGCTTGACGATCAGGTTGGCGCCGCCTTCGTCCAGGGAGGAATTGAAGGTCGGGTACTTCTTCAGCGCGGCGACGCTGGCCTTGATCACGAACGCCAGCATGGTCAGCTTGTTGGTGGACTTGGCTTTGGCGTAGGCGGCGTTGGAGTCGACGCGGAACTGCTCCAGGTCGGTCACGTCGGCTTCGTCGAACTGCGTCACGTGCGGGATCATCACCCAGTTGCGGTGCAGGTTCGGGCCGCTGATCTTCTTGATGCGCGACAGCGCCACGGTTTCGGTCGGGCCGAACTTGGAGAAGTCGAGCGACGGCCATGCCAGCACGCTGAAGCCGCTGCCGCCTGCAGCCGCGCCGGCTGCTGCCGGTGCTGCGCCGCCTGCCATCACGCCCTTGACGAAGTTCTGCACGTCCTGCTGGGTGATGCGGCCTTTCGGACCGCTGCCCGGCACGCGTGCCAGGTCCACGCCCAGTTCACGGGCGAATTTGCGGATCGACGGCGAAGCGTGGGCCTTGCCGGCGGCCGCGGTCGCGACGGGTGCCGCGGCTGCCGGCGCGGCGGCGGGCGCCGGTGCCGCGGTCGGCGCGGGCGTCGCGGCGGGCGCCGGGGCGGCGGCGGCCGGAGCAGCTGCGGCCGGAACCGGCGCTGCCTCTGCGGGAGCCGGTGCGGCCGCGCCTTCGGCGGCTTCCACGACCAGCACGATATCGCCCTGATTGATCTTGTCGCCGACCTTGACCTTCATTTCCTTGACCACGCCGGCATGGCTCGACGGGATCTCCATGCTGGCCTTGTCCGATTCCACCGTGACCAGCGACTGGTCGACCTTGATCGTGTCGCCAGGCTTGACCATCAGTTCGATGACTTCAACGTCCTTGAAGTCGCCGATGTCCGGGACTTTGACTTCAACAATGCTCATGTTTTTTAGCTCCGTATTTTTTGTTCAGCCAAGCGCCATCGTCCCCGCGCGTGCGGGGACGATGCCTTGAGCATTACTGGGTCACCGGATTCGGCTTGTTCGGATCGATGCCGTACTTGGCCACCGCCTGCGCCACCAGCGACTGCGGCACCGCGCCGTCTTCCGCCAGCGCCTTCAGCGCGGCCACGGTGATGTAGTAGCGGTTCACTTCGAAGAACTCGCGCAGCTTGGCGCGCGAATCCGAGCGGCCGAAGCCGTCGGTGCCGAGCACCTTGTAGTTGCGGCCCTTCGGCACGTAGGCGCGGACCTGTTCGGCGAACAGGCGCATATAGTCGGTGGTCGCCACGATCGGGCCCGAGGTGCCGGCCAGCTGCTGAGTGAAGTACGGCACGCGGGCGTCCTTGTCGACATTGACCATGTTCCAGCGCTCGGCGTCCTGGCCGTCGCGGGCCAGCAGCGTGAACGACGGGCAGGACCAGATGTCGGCGGCGACGCCCCAGTCGTTCTTGAGCAGTTCGGCGGCGAAGATCGACTCGCGCAGGATCGTGCCCGAGCCCATGAGCTGCACGCGCTGCTTGGCGTCCTTGTCGCCTTCCTGGAACAGGTACATGCCCTTCAGGATGCCCTCTTCCTGGCCTTCCTTCAGGCCCGGCTGCTCGTAGTTCTCGTTCATGATGGTGATGTAGTAGAACACGTCTTCCTGTTCCGCCACCATGCGGCGCAGGCCGTCATGGATGATCACCGCCACTTCGTGCGCGAAGGTCGGGTCGTACGGCACGCAGTTCGGGATGGCTGCCGCGAACACGTGGCTGTGGCCATCTTCGTGCTGCAGGCCCTCGCCGTTCAGCGTGGTGCGGCCGGCGGTGCCGCCCATCAGGAAGCCGCGCGCACGGATGTCGCCGGCCAGCCAGGCCAGGTCGCCCACGCGCTGCAGGCCGAACATCGAGTAGTAGGTGAAGAAGGGGATCATCACGCGGTTGTTCGACGAGTACGAGGTCGCCGCCGCCAGCCACGAGCACATGCCGCCCGCTTCGTTGATGCCCTCTTGCAGGATCTGGCCGGCCTTGTCTTCGCGGTAGTACATCACCTGGTCCTTGTCGACCGGCTCGTACAACTGGCCCTGCTGGTTGAAGATGCCGATCTGGCGGAACAGGCCTTCCATGCCGAAGGTACGCGATTCGTCGACCAGGATCGGCACCACGCGCTGGCCGATTTCCTTGTCCTTCAGGAGCGTGGTCAGCACGCGCACATAGGCCTGGGTGGTCGAGATCTCGCGGCCGGAAGCGGTCGGCTCCAGCACCGCCTTGAAGGTCTCCAGCGGCGGCACCGGCAGGTGCTCGTCGGCTTGCGGACGGCGCGACGGCAGGTAGCCGCCCAGGGCCTTGCGGCGCTCGTGCAGGTACTGCATCTCCGGCGAATCTTCGGACGGCTTGAAGAACGGGATATCCGGCAGCGCTTCGTCCGAAATCGGGAGGTTGAAGCGGTCGCGCATTTCGCGCACCGCCGGGTCGGTCAGCTTCTTGGTCTGGTGCGCGGTGTTGCGCGCCTCGCCCGAGGAGCCCATGCCGAAGCCCTTGACGGTCTTGGCCAGGATGACGGTCGGCGAGCCTTTGTTATCCTGCGCGTTCTTGAACGCGGCGTAGATCTTGTGCGGATCGTGGCCGCCGCGGGTCAGGCGCCAGATGTCGTCGTCGCTCATGTTGGCGACCATCTCCAGCAGCTTCGGATGCTTGCCGAAGAAGTGCTTGCGGACGTAGGCGCCGTCTTTCGCCTTGTAGTTCTGGTATTCGCCGTCGACGGTTTCCATCATGACCTTCATGAGGATGCCGTCCTTGTCCTTGGCCAGCAGCGGGTCCCAGTTCGAACCCCAGATGACCTTGACCACATTCCAGCCGGCGCCGCGGAAGTCCGCTTCCAGTTCCTGGATGATCTTGCCGTTGCCGCGCACCGGGCCGTCCAGGCGCTGCAGGTTGCAGTTGACGACCATGACCAGGTTGTCGAGGTGCTCGCGCGCGGCCATGCCGATCGCGCCCATCGATTCCGGCTCGTCCATCTCGCCGTCGCCGCAGAACACCCAGACCTTGCGGTTCTCGGTATTGGCGATGCCGCGTGCGTGCAGGTACTTCAGGAAGCGCGCCTGGTAGATCGCCATCAGCGGGCCCAGGCCCATCGACACGGTCGGGAACTGCCAGAATTCCGGCATCAGCTTCGGGTGCGGGTAGGACGACAGGCCGTGGCCGTCGACTTCGCGGCGGAAGTTGATCAGCTGCTCTTCGGTCAGGCGGCCTTCGAGGAAGGCGCGCGCGTAGATGCCGGGCGAGCTGTGGCCCTGGATGTACAGCAGGTCGCCGCCGTGGTCTTCGGTCGGGGCGTGCCAGAAGTGGTTGAAGCCGATGCCGAGCATGTTGGCCAGCGAGGCGAACGAGGCCAGGTGGCCGCCGAGGTCGCCGTCGGCGCGGTTGGCCTTGACCACCATCGCCATCGCGTTCCAGCGCATCCACGAGCGCAGGCGCTCTTCGTATTCGAGATTGCCGGGGCAGTGCGCTTCCTGGGCCGCCGGGATCGTGTTCACGTACGCCGTGTTGCTGGAGAACGGAATGGAGGCGCCGCTGCGGCGCGCCAGGTCAACCAGGCGCTCCATCAGGTAGTGGGCGCGCTCAGGCCCTTCTTTTTCGATGACCGCTTCCAGCGCGTCGAGCCATTCCTTGGTCTCGAGCGTATCCGGGTCGTTGGCGGCAAGGGCCGTCAACTGGTCGAGTTGAGCTGACATTGATGCGTCTCCTAGGTAAGGCGCCCCATCCGTCCGTGGCTGGCGGCGAATTGCGGATTTCAGTAAATACTTTGACACTTGAAAAGGTGGCTGGATTCTATCAGCAGGTCTTTTATTTTTCAAATTACGATATGCGATTTCATAATGCGAAAACGCATGCTGCGATTGCACAATGATGGCCACGTCTTGACGTGCCAAATAATTGCTGCAGTCGCACAAAACCAACAAAACTCGACCGTGGTGCAAAGTTCTGGAAAATGGGGTTCCCGCGTGCGCGCGAACGACGATGGGCGAATGGAAGGGCTGCAGGCCGCTCCCGAGAAAAGCTGAGCTGCGCACCGATCATGAATATGACGCGCTTCCCCCGGGCGCGGCGCGCAATAGGTGGCGGCTTTATAATTTCATTTTTGCCCAGCCAAGAGCCCATAACATGCCCGCCCAACTGATCGACGGAGTCAAACTTTCCCAACAACTGCGTGCCGACATCGCCCAGCGCGCCGCCGCCCTCACCGCCAAGGGCCAACAGCCCGGCCTGGCCGTGATCCTGGTCGGCGAGGACCCGGCCAGCCAGGTGTACGTACGCAACAAGGTCAAGGCCTGCAACGACGTCGGCTTCCACTCCGTGCTGGAAAAGTACGAGGCGGACCTGACCGAAGCCACGCTGCTGGCCCGCATCGATGCGCTGAACAAGGACCCGGCGATCCACGGCATCCTGGTCCAGATGCCGCTGCCGCGCCACATCAACCCGCTGCGCGTGATCGAAGCGATCGCGGTGGCCAAGGACGTCGACGGCTACTCCGTCATGTCGGCCGGCGAACTGATGGCCAACCTGCCGGGCCTGCGCCCGTGCACCCCGTACGGCTGCATGAAGCTGATCGAGAGCACCGGCGTCGACCTGCGCGGCAAGCACGCCGTCGTGATCGGCCGCAGCAACACCGTCGGCAAGCCGATGGCCTTGCTGCTCTTGCAAGCCAACGCCACCGTCACCATCTGCCACAGCGCGACCGCCGATATCGGCTACCACACCCGCCAGGCGGACGTGGTGGTGGCCGCGGTCGGGCGCCGCAATACCGTGACCGCTGATATGGTCAAGCCCGGCGCCATCGTGATCGACGTCGGCATCAATCGCGACGACAACGGCAAGCTGTGCGGGGACGTCGACTTCGGCCCGGTGAGCGAGGTCGCCTCGCACATCACCCCGGTGCCGGGCGGCGTCGGCCCGATGACGATCACGATGCTGCTGATGAATACGCTCGAAGCCGCCGAACGCGGCTGAGCGCGGCCAGGCCCCGCGGGGATGGCTGCAACCACAAGACATGGAAGGAATCGTATGAATATGGAGACCGGCAATCCCCTGCTCGATTTTTCGGGCCTGTTCCACTTCGACCAGTTCAAGCCGGAGTACGTCACGCCGGCCATTGAACAGCTGATCGCCGATGCGCGCGCCGTCGTGCAGCGGCTGGAAGCGCCGATGGACAGCGTCAGCTGGGACAATTTCGTGGTCCCGCTCGAAGAAGCGACCGAGCGGCTGGGCCGCGCGTGGGGCGTGGTCAACCATCTCAACAACGTGATGGACACGCCGGAACTGCGCGCGACCTACAACCAGAACCAGCCGAAGGTGACCGAGTTCTGGACCGCGCTGGGCCAGAACGAAGCGCTGTTCGACAAATACAAGGCGCTGCGCGCGAGTCCGGAGTTCGCCAACCTGGCGCCGGCGCGCAAGCGCATCGTCGAAAACGCGCTGCGCGACTTCCGCCTCGGCGGCGCCGAACTGCCGGAAGATAAAAAGCAGCGCTTCGCCGAGATCCAGGAGCAGCACGCCGCCATCTCGACCCGCTTTTCCGAGAACGTGCTGGACGCGACCAACGACTACAAGCTGGTGGTCGCGTCCGAGCCCGAACTGGCCGGCATCCCGGACGACGTGAAGCAGGCCGCACGCGCCTCCGCCGAAGCCGACGGCAAGCAGGGCTGGCAGTTCACGCTGCACTTCCCGTCCTACTTCCCGGTGCTGCAGTTCGCCGACAACCGCCAGCTGCGCGAGACCATCTACCGCGCCAACGCCACCAAGGCGTCCGAGATGGGCGCGGTGTTCAGCGAGCTGGAAAAATGGGACAACACCTCCAACATCGCCCAACTGCTCAAACTGCGCGACGAGGAAGCCCGCCTGCTCGACTACCGCAACTTCGCGGAAGTGTCGCTGGTGCCGAAGATGGCGCCGAATCCCGAGCACGTGATCGAATTCCTGGAAGACCTCGCGCGCCGCGCCCGCCCCTTCGCCGAGAAGGACCTGGCCGGGCTGCGCGACTTCGCCAAGGCGGAACTGGGAATCGCCGACATGCAGGCCTGGGACGTGACCTACGCTTCCGAGAAGCTGCGCGAGAAGCGCTATGCCTTCTCGGCACAGGAAGTGAAGCAGTACTTCCCGGAGCCGAAGGTGGTCGACGGCCTGTTCAAGCTGGTGTCCTCGCTGTTTTCTGTGGCCATCAAGCCGGACGACGCGCCGGTCTGGCATCCGGACGTGCGCTTCTTCCGCATCGAGCGCGACGGCCAGCTGGTCGGCCAGTTCTACCTCGACCTGTATGCGCGGCCGGGCAAAGGCCAGGGCGCGTGGATGGACGACGCGCGCGGACGCCGCATGGCCACCGGCGGCGTCGTCCAGACCCCGGTCGCCTACCTGACCTGCAATTTCACGCCGCCGGCCACGGTGGACGGCAAGCTGCAGCCCTCGCTGTTCACGCACGACGAAGTGATCACCCTGTTCCACGAATTCGGGCACGGCCTGCATCACATGCTGACCGAGGTGGACGAGCTGTCGGTGTCCGGCATCTCGGGCGTGGAATGGGACGCGGTGGAGCTGCCCTCGCAGTTCATGGAGAACTTCTGCTGGGAGTGGGAAGTGCTGCAGCACCTGACCTCGAACGTGAAGACGGGCGAGCCGCTGCCGCGCGCGCTGTACGACAAGATGCTGGCCGCGAAAAACTTCCAGTCCGGGATGCAGATGTTGCGCCAGGTGGAGTTCTCGCTGATCGACATGCACTTGCACTACGACTTCGATCCAAACAGCCAGCAGACGGTGCAGCAGCTGATCGACGACGTGCGCGGCAAGTTCTCGGTGCTGATCCCGCCGGCCTTCAACCGCTTCCAGCACTCCTTCGGCCATATCTTTGCCGGGGGCTATGCCGCGGGTTACTATAGCTACAAGTGGGCCGAGGTGCTGTCGGCGGACGCCTATGCCGCTTTCGAGGAGGCAGTGGAAGCCGGTGGCGGCGAGCTGACCTCCGAGACGGGCAAGCGCTTCCAGCGCGAGATCCTGGCGGTGGGCGGTTCGCGTCCGGCGCTGGAGTCGTTCAAGGCCTTCCGCGGCCGCGAGCCCTCGATCGACGCGCTGATGCGCCACAGCGGCATGCACGAGCAGCACGATGGCGGACATTAAAAGCTGAACGGTTTAGATAGTATCGGGATGAATCGAGACGGATCGAACAATGCCAAACTCCTTGCCCTGGCCGCACTGCTGTGCGCGGCCAGCGCAAGCGCACAGGTGTACAAATGGAAGGACGCGAATGGCGTCACCCATCTCGGCGACCGGCCGCCCGCCTCGGTCCTCAACAAGGCCGAGGTGAAAACCCCGTCCGGCGAGGAAACCGGTCCGGCCTTGCCCTACGAGCTCGCGCAGGCAGTTCGCAACAACCCGGTCACGCTGTACACCAGCAGCGCGTGCGCACCGTGTGACCTGGGGCGCAAATTCCTGAAGCAGCGCGGCATCCCCTTTGCCGAAAAAACCGTCAGCAGCGCCGACGACCAGCAAAAGCTGAAGGAAGCCGGCAGCGACGGCCAGGTGCCGCTGCTGGTGGTCGGACGCCGCAAGCTCGCCGGTTTCGACGCGGGCGGCTGGAACGATGCGCTCGATGCGGCGTCATATCCAGCGCAATCGGCGCTCCCGCGCGGCTACCAGTTCGCGAAGGCCACGCCGGCCGCGCCGCCCAAGCCTTCAACGCAGGATGTCGCGGCGACGGAAGCCGCAAAACGCCAGGCCGAGGCGGCGAGCGAAGCCGAAGAGAAGGCCAAGTTCACGCCCAAGCCACCGCCGAAGAACGGCAGCAAGGACTTCCAGTTCTGACCATGACCCGTATCGACTTCCACACCAATATCCCGGACAAGCTGGCCTACGCCTGCCGGCTGGCGCGCAAGGCCTACGCATCGCGCGGCAAGGTGGTGCTGCTGGCCGACGGCCCGCAACAAGCCGCGCAGCTGAACGAAGCGCTGTGGACGATCGGCGACACCGATTTCATCCCGCACGTCATGGCGGGCGATCCGCTGGCGGGCGAGACGCCGGTGATCGTGGCCGACAGCGACGATGCGCCGCTGCCGCACCACGACATGCTGGTCAACCTGACCCAGCGCACGCCGGCGCACTTCGCGCAGTTCACGCGCGTGTTCGAGATCATCTCCACCGACGAGCAGGACGCGGCCGCGGGCCGCCAGCGCTACGTCGCCTACAAGAAGCAGGAATACCCCCTCACCCACTTTGTCGCGGGGCAGACATGAGCCAGGATGCATTCGACGATTCGAGTATTCCCGTCCTGACCGAAGTCGTGCGCGAAACCGCGCCCGCACCGGCCACCGCCGACGCCGCCGTGGCCGAAGTGGTGCTGCCCGATGCGGCGGAGACGGCATCGACCGATAGCGACTCAGATCGTGATCGTCGTTCCGGCGCAGGGGCTCGGCTCCCCCCGGAGTCCCCCACCGAAGCCACGCCCGCGCCTGATCTCGAACACCGCGCCGCCACCCAGCTATCCGACGACGACTGGGCCGCACTCGAACTGCGCCTGTCCGAACGCATCCTGCAGCAGCTGCAAGGCCGCGTCGACTTCGTCCTGCAGCAGCGCCTGCGCGACAGCATGGCCGACGTGCTGCAGCACGCGCTGGCCGGCCTGACCGACGAGATTCGCGGCGGCCTCGCCCAGACCATCGAGCAGATCGTCACCCGCGCCGTGGCGCAGGAGCTGGCGCACCTGAAAAGCGTCAACCACTGACGATTCCTCCCGCCGCTTGCCGGCCTCCGCATTCCCCTATGCGAAGCTGGCAATTTGTTGTACCTTTTGAAGCGCAAATCCCAGTCGCCTACTTCATCGGAGATCGTCCATGCAGTCCACCATCAAGCTCATCCCCATTGCCATCGCCATGGCCTTCGCCGGCAGCGCATCCGCGCAGGAAGTCGTCAAGATCGGCCACGTGTCGCCGGTCTCCGGCCCCAGCGCCCACCTGGGCAAGGACATGGAAAATGCCGCGCGCATGGCGATCGACGAGCTCAATGCCAAGCCGTTCACGATCAACGGCAAGAAGGTCACCTTGCAGCTGCTGCTGGAGGACGACGGCGCCGATCCCAAGCAGGGCACCGCGGTCGCGCAAAAGCTGGTGGACGCCAAGGTCAATGGCGTGATCGGGCACCTCAACTCGGGCACCACCGTGCCGGCCTCGAAGATCTACAACGATGCGGGCATTCCCGAAATCTCGCCGGCCACCACCGCGCCGCAGTACACCAGGCAGCACTTCCCGGGCGCGTTCCGCGTGGTCGCCAGCGATGAAAAGCTCGGCAGCGTGGTCGCGAAGTACGCGGCCAATAACCTGAAGGCGAAGAACATCGCCATCATCGACGACCGCACCACCTACGGCCAGGGCGTCGCCAGCGAATTCGTGAAGGGCCTGCGCGGCACGCACACCAAGGTCGTGGCGAAGGAGTTCACGCAAGCGACCAACACCGACTACACCGCGATCCTGACCAAGATCCGCGCAACCAAGCCTGACGTGATCTTCTTCGGCGGCATGGACTCGGTGGCCGGGCCGATGCTCAAGCAGATGAAGGCGCTGGGCGTCAACGCGATCATGATGGGCGGCGACGGCATGTGCACGGAAGCGCTGCCGCGCCTGGCGGGCGATGCGATCGGTGAAGGCCGCGTGATCTGCGCGGAAGCTGGCGGCGTGAGCGGGCCGCAGGAAAAGGTGATGGAAGACTTCCGCGCGCGCTTCCAGAAGCGCTACCCGGTCGGCGTGCAGCTGTATGCGCCCTACGTCTATGATGCGGTAATGGTGTTGGCGCAGGCGATGCAGAACGCGAAGTCAGCCCAGCCGGCCAAGTACCTGCCCGAGCTCAAGAAGATCAAGTACGAAGGCGTGACCGGGACCATCCAGTTCGACCAGAACGGCGATTTGAAGGATGCGCCGCTGACCCTGTTCACCTACAAGGGCGGCAAGAAGACCAAGATGGAAGTGCTGCACTAATTTGATGAAGAGAGAACGTCGTTCCCCCGAAGGCGGGAACGACGTTCTTTCTTATTTCAAGCGCTAATAAAAAACGCGCCCATCGAGGCGCGTCTTTCATTCAAGCTTCGCGATTATTTCTGCGACAGTACCCACTTCACCAGCTCGTGCGCCTCGGCATCGCTGACTTGCGGGTTGGCCGGCATCGGCACCGAGCCCCAGACGCCAGAGCCGCCCTTCATGACCTTTTGCACCAGCTTGTCTTCCGCGCCCTTTTGACCGGCGTACTTGGCCGCCACGTCCTTGTAGGCCGGGCCGACCAGCTTGGTTGCGACGGCGTGGCACGACATGCAGTTCTTGGACTTGGCCAGCGCCGCTGCATCCTGGGCGAAGGCGCTGCTCGATGCCAGGGCCGCGACAGCGGCGATTAACATCAGGGACCGTTTCATCTTGACTCTCCAAAAGGAATGTTCGGGCATTCTAGCGTGTTTTCGCCACACGACTGTGACGCATGCTACACAAAACGGGCCAGCCAGTGCAGCCGTTGACCACATATTGTGTAACAGGATTTTGCCAGAAACGATTCCCGCAAGTAATATTCTGGGAGTTAAAGGAGCTGCACATGCCACTGATTCTCTTGATCCTCGCCCTGGTCGTCCTGCGTTACTTCGAGGTGTGGAAGTTTGCCGAACTGTCCTGGTGGTACATCGTCGGGCTGATGGTGGCGGCCTTCATCTGGTTCGAATTCATCGAGAAGATGCTGGGCCTCGACAAGCGCAAGGAACACGCCGAGGATGAAAAACGGCGCAAGAAGCGCATCAACGATACCTTCAATAAGCGCTGAGCTGGCGCAGGGGCTGGCGGGAAGGCTGTGATATGCTTGGCATATCAATAATGCCATTTCCAGTCGCAAAACATATCACCCCGTGCAACCGTCGTTCCCGCGCAGGCGGGGACCCATGCTGAGCTTGAGCACAACGCGGCCCATGCCCTAGTTTCAATGACTCATATGGTCCATGGGTCCCCGCCTGCGCGGGGACGACGGTTTTAAGGGTTGTGGTCAAGCCCATGAACATCGAACTCCGCCAGCTCCGCTACTTCGCCACCGTCGCCGACGAGCTGCACTTCGGCCGTGCCGCGGAGAAGCTGCACATGACCCAGCCGCCGCTGTCGCAGGCCATCGCCGCGCTGGAAGAGCAGCTGGGCGCGCCCCTGTTCCTGCGCAGCCGCCGCCACGTCACGCTGACCGCCGCCGGCGCCGCCCTGCTGCCCGAAGCGCGCCGCATGCTGGCCCAAGCCTCCGACCTGCCCGAGCTGGTGCGCCGCGCCGCTGCCGGCGAAACCGGCCGCATCGCCCTCGCCTTCGTCACCTCGGCCGACTACAGCGTGCTGCCCAACTTCCTGCTGCGCTACCGCGAGGCCTATCCGCACGTCCAGCTGGTGCTGCAGGAAGCGACCTCCGACGTGCAGGTCGACGATCTCCTGCACCAGCGCGTCGACGCCGGCCTGCTGATCCCGCCGCTGCCCGACAAGGCCCAGGCCGAGCTCGATTACCTGAAAGTGCTGGAAGAACCGCTGATCCTGTGCGCCCCCGCCGGCCTGCTCGCCAAGCCCGGCCCGGTGCGCCTGCAGGACGTGCCGCGCCTGCCGCTGGTGATCTTCCCGCGCCCCATCTCGCCGGCCCTGCACGACGCCATCCTGTCCTGCTTCCGCGCGGCCGGCATTACCCCGGTCATCGGCCAGGAAGCCATCCAGATGCAGACCATCGTCAGCCTGGTGTCGGCTGGCATGGGCCTCGCGCTTGTGCCACAATCGGTGTCGAACCTGATGCGCCCGGGCGTCGAATACCGCGCCCTGGCCGATCCCACGCCGCTGGTCGAGACCGGCCTGGCCTGGCGCCGCGACAATGCCTCGCCCGTGCTGCGCGGCTTCATCGAATTACTAAGGAAGAACTGACATGCTGGTCCACCCGCAGCCGAACCCGATCGCATTTTCGATCGGCCCCGTCCAGGTCCATTGGTACGGACTGATGTATGTGCTGGCCTTCGCGCTGTTCCTGATCCTGGGCCGCGTGCGCATCAAGACCCAGCCGCACGTCGCCGCCCAGGGCTGGAAATACGAAGACCTCGACGACATGCTGTTTTATGGCATGCTCGGCGTGATCCTCGGCGGACGGCTGGGCGAAGTGCTGTTCTACGAGCCGGCCTTCTACTTTTCACACCCGCTCGACATCATCAAAGTCTGGAACGGCGGCATGTCCTACCACGGCGGCTTCATCGGCGTGCTGATCGCGATGGCGCTGTGGGCCCGCAAGCGCGGACGCAATCTGCTCGACGTCTACGATTTCATCGCGCCGATGGTCCCGCTCGGCTATGCCTTCGGCCGCCTCGGCAACTTCATCAACCATGAGCTGCCGGGCCGTCCGGCCGATCCCTCCCTGCCGTGGGCGATGTGGTGGCCGGCCCCGGAGTCGACCGCGGCCCATCCGCTCTGGCTGCCGGCGCCGGTCCATCCGTCGCCGCTCTACCAGGCGCTGGTCGATGGCCTGCTGTGCTTCATCATCGTGTGGCTGTTCGCGCGCAAGCCGCGGCCGCGCCTCGCCGTCGGCGCCCTGTACACCTTGCTGTACGGCTGCGCGCGCTTCTTCACCGAATACTTCCGCGTGCCGGATTGGCAAACGACCATTGCCGGCGTGACGCTGTCGTCCGGCCAGATCCTGTCGGTGCCGATGATTGTGGCCGGCATCATCATGCTGGTCTGGGCCTACCGCCCGGAAGGCCGCCGCACGGCCACCGCTTAAAACGCTTTCGCCAGCATGTACGCGGCCAGGGCGTACAAAATGAACGCAAAGATTTTCTGCAGGCGGCGCACCGGCATGCGGTGCGCCAGCCGCGCGCCGACCGGCGCCAGCGTGACACTCGCCAGCGCAATCAAGAGCAGTGCCGGCAAATAGATAAAGCCCAGCGAATACTGCGGCAATCCCGGCTCGCCCCAGCCGAAATAAATATTCGACATCGTCCCCGCAAACGCGATCGGGAAGCCGAGCGCCGCGCTGGTGCCGACGGCGTTGTGGATCCGGACGTTACACCATGTCATGAACGGCACCGAGATGAAGCCGCCGCCGGCGCCGACCAGCCCTGCCACGACGCCGATCAATCCGCCCATGGCCAGCATGCCCGGCTCCTTCGGCAACTCGCGCGCCGCGGACGGCCTTTTCGGCAGCAGCATTTGCGTGGCCGAAAATGCGACGAACAGGCCGAACACGACCGACAGCAGGTGCGTATTCATTTGCTTGCCGATCCAGGGGCCGATCCACGATCCGATCAGGATGCCCGGCGCCAGCATCGCGACCACCTTCCACAGCACCGCGCCATGGAGGTGATGCGCGCGCACCGAGGACAGCGACGTGAACATGATGGTCGCCAGCGAAGTCGCGATCGCCATGTGCACGATCAGCTCCGGCGCGATATGGCGCGCCGTGAAAATCATGGTGATGAAGGGAACCAGGATCATGCCGCCGCCGATGCCAAGCAGGCCGGCCGCGAATCCGCCGAAGCTGCCCATCGCGAGCAGCGCCACAATCATTCCGACGTCCATCAGGCCTTTGCGCGCACGCGTTTCACGACGGCCTTCCATTCGTCCGCAGTGACCGGCGAAATGGACAGGCGGCTGCCCTTGCGCAGCAGGACCATGTCTTCAAGCGCGGGCAACTCGCGCATTTCAGTGAGCGGGAGATAGCGGCCCTGCTCCACCGCTGTCACGTCGATCGACATCCAGCGCGGCTGTTCGCGCGTGGCCTTGGGGTCGAAGTATTTGCTCGCCGGGTCGAATTGCGATTCGTCCGGATACGGGCCGCTGGCCACCTCGGCAATACCGGCCACGCCCGGCACCGCGCAGCTGGAGTGATAGAACAGGACGCCGTCGCCCGGCTGCATCTGGTCGCGCATGAAATTGCGGGCCTGGTAGTTGCGCACGCCGAACCACGCGGTGGTGTGCCTGGGCGAGGCGAGGACGTCATCGAAACTGACTTCGTCCGGTTCGGACTTCATCAACCAATAGCGCATTTTTTCCGCTTTCTTCGTCGGTCGCATCGCGCGCGATTGCAGCGCGCATAAAAAAGCGGCTGCGCTTTTGAAACGCAACCGCTTTCGGATTTGTGCCCCGCCTGTGCCGTTTTTTGCCGGCATCCCGAACCGAAATGGCTCAGGTGGTCGTAGTCAGTTCAATTTCGGGTTCATCGAACGAGCGACGCTCACGCCCATCGAACATATTCCACAACCTTTGCAACAGAATGGTTCAAGGAGTATATGGCAAGTTCGAACACCGCAGGGTCAGACGCAGTTTACTCCCTTGAACCGGCATGTCAAACGAAATTGGCCTTTAAAACAGGTTTTCCTGCGGCATAAGCGCGTTGTCCAACACGCCATGCATGGCCTCGAGTTTCTGCTTGACTTCCAAAATCGACATGTCCGACAGCGGACCTTGCGGCGACTTCACCGACAGGAATTCGGCGGCCACGCTGAGCGCGGCCATCACCGCGATGCGGTCGGTGCCTTTCACCTTGCCGGAGTCGCGCAAGGCGCTCATCTTGGCGTCGAGATAGTGCACGGCTTCACGCAGCGTGCTCTCCTCGCCTTCCTTGCAAGCCAGGCGATACGGCTGGCCCATGATGTTGACATCCAGGTGGATCATTCGATGGCCTCGGCTTCGTCGGTGGCGGTTTCGTCTTCCGGCGCGGGCAACTGGGCGAGCAGCGCCTCGACACGCTGCTGCGCTTCGGCCAGGCGCTGCAGGTAGGCGGCGTTTTCTTCGCTGAGCAGTTTGTTGGACTGGCGCAGTTGCGCATTCTCGCGACGCAGGGACTCGGTCATCTCGGCAAGCCGAGAGATTTTGTCGGATAGGTCTTGGAATTCGGAAATCATTCGTAACTATAGGACTGGAAAGGAAAGTCCGTCAACAGATTGGGCGGCACGCCGCATAGTACACCACTGCCGCGCGCGCGCCGGCGCGCATCGCGGGCTGCGGATCGTGCGGCGGGCAGGCGCCGAGCGGTGGTAGGCTCCGGGTTTTGTGCGCAGGCCGGAACCCATTTCATCGAGCGGTCACTGAAGCATGCGACGATGGACGCCGCCCTTTTATTGACACAAGCTGGCCCGTCTGATTGACCGCGCTCAAAAAATAAGCTTCAAACCCGCAACACCCCTGCTTGAAATGCTGAATTATCGTCCCTATAATTAGCACTCGTTAGCGGTGAGTGCTAACAACACTTTCCGGACCGGCAGCTTCCCTTAACAGCTGCTCAATGCCAGTCAAACCACTGAATTTAAAGGAGTTTTGCATGAACCTTCGTCCTCTGCACGATCGCGTTATCGTGAAGCGTCTCGACCAGGAAACCAAGACTGCATCCGGCCTGATCATCCCGGATGCCGCCGCTGAGAAACCGGACCAGGGCGAAATCCTCGCCGTGGGCAACGGCAAAGTGCAGGAAAACGGCCAGGTTCGTCCGCTGGAAGTGAAGGTCGGCGACCGCGTCCTGTTCGGCAAATACTCGGGCCAGAGCGTCAAGGTCAAGGGAGAGGAACTGCTCGTCATGCGCGAAGAAGACATCATGGCCGTCCTGGTCGACTAATCCAGTCCAAAATTCCACGAAAATCACGGAGAAATAACAATGGCAGCTAAAGAAGTCGTGTTTGGCGATATCGCCCGCAACAAGATGGTCGAAGGCGTCAACATCCTGGCCAACGCCGTCAAAGTCACCCTGGGCCCGAAAGGCCGCAACGTCGTGCTGGAGCGCTCCTTCGGCGCCCCGACCGTCACCAAGGACGGCGTCTCGGTCGCGAAAGAGATCGAGCTGAAAGACAAGCTGATGAACATGGGCGCGCAGATGGTCAAGGAAGTCGCTTCCAAGACCAGCGACAACGCTGGTGACGGCACCACCACCGCGACCGTGCTGGCGCAAGCCATCGTGCGCGAAGGCATGAAGTACGTTGCCGCCGGCATGAACCCGATGGACCTGAAGCGCGGCATCGACAAGGCCGTCGCCGCCACCGTCGAAGAGCTGAAGAAAATCGCCAAGCCGACCACCACCTCGAAAGAGATCGCGCAAGTCGGCACCATCTCGGCCAACTCGGATTCGTCCGTTGGCGAGCGCATCGCTGAAGCGATGGAAAAAGTCGGCAAGGAAGGCGTCATCACCGTCGAAGACGGCAAGTCGCTGACCGACGAACTGGACATCGTCGAGGGCATGCAGTTCGACCGCGGCTACCTGTCGCCGTACTTCATCAACAACCCGGACAAGCAAGTCGCGATCCACGAGAACCCGTTCATCCTGCTGTGCGACAAGAAGATCTCGAACATCCGCGATCTGCTGCCGGTGCTGGAGCAAGTCGCCAAGTCGGGCCGTCCGCTGGTCATCATCGCTGAAGACCTGGAAGGCGAAGCGCTGGCAACCCTGGTGGTCAACAACATCCGCGGCATCCTGAAGACTGTCGCAGTCAAGGCGCCGGGCTTCGGCGACCGCCGCAAGGCCATGCTGGAAGACATCGCCATCCTGACCGGCGGCCAGGTGATTTCGGAAGAAGTCGGCCTGACCCTGGAAAAGGTCACGCTGCAGGAACTCGGCCAGGCCAAGCGTGTCGAAGTGGGCAAGGAAAACACCATCATCATCGATGGCGCCGGCGCCGCTGACGGCATTGAAAGCCGCGTCAAGCAGATCCGCACCCAGATCGAAGAAGCGACCTCCGACTACGACCGCGAGAAGCTGCAAGAGCGCGTGGCCAAGCTGGCCGGCGGCGTTGCCGTGATCAAGGTCGGCGCTGCCACCGAAGTCGAGATGAAAGAGAAGAAAGCACGCGTGGAAGACGCGCTGCACGCTACCCGCGCTGCCGTCGAAGAAGGCATCGTGGCTGGCGGCGGCGTGGCCCTGCTGCGCGCTCGCGCTTCGCTGACCGTCAAGGGCGACAACGCGGACCAGGAAGCAGGCATCAAGATCGTCCTGCGCGCAATGGAAGAGCCGCTGCGCATGATCGTCCAGAACGCCGGCGACGAGCCGTCGGTCGTGGTCGCAGCCGTCCTGGCTGGCAAGGGCAACTACGGCTACAACGCCGCCAACGGCACCTACGGCGACATGGTCGAAATGGGCGTGCTGGATCCGGCCAAGGTCACCCGCTCGGCACTGCAGAACGCAGCGTCGATCGCCGGCCTGATGCTGACCACCGACTGCATGGTTTCGGAAGTCGTCGAAGACAAACCGGCCGGCGGCATGGGCGGCATGGGTGGCATGGGCGGCATGGGCATGGACGGCATGATGTAATCAAGCCGGACCGCTGCGCCGGCCACGCGCCGGTGCGCTGCTCCACGAAAAAGCCTGCAGGGTTTGCGCCTTGCAGGCTTTTTTTCATCCCGCGCTCCGGCCGCTTGGTGGCAGAATCAGGGAACGCAGCCATCGCGGGCCACTGCAAGAAAGGAGCGAGACGTGAGCAACCGAATCAGCGCCGGCAAGGTCCGGCTGAAGCGGGCCTACGAAGCACCGGGCCCGGACGACGGTACCCGCATCCTGGTCGACCGTTTATGGCCGCGCGGCGTTGCCAAAGCCGACGCGGCGCTCGACCTGTGGGAAAAGGAATTGGCGCCGAGTACCGAGCTGCGCCAATGGTTCAATCACGAGCCTTCCCGCTGGGACGAGTTCCAGATCCGCTACGCCGGCGAGCTGCGCCAGCACGCCGAGGCGGTGGAGCGGATTCGCACACTGGCGCGCAAGGGGACGGTCACGCTGGTGTATGCCGCCAAGGATGAGCTCCACAACGACGCCGTTGCACTGCGCGCATTTCTGTTGGATGCCCGGCCCTAGGCTTCGATCGCCAGAGCCAAGCAAACCGCTCATCTCAGCCTTTGGAGAACAATCATGCCGACAGTCAACCTGAATGATCTTGAAGATGCCGTCACGCTGGTGGGCGATGATTGGGGCGAAGCGGAAGCCTGGGTCAGTCGTGACACCGGCGAAGTGTTGCTACGAACCGAATGCGATCCACCAGGCGCCCCGCCACTGCCTGACGATATTGCCGAATCGGACCGCTATATCGAAGTGCCGGGCTCGCGTGATCTCGACCTTGGCACACCCCTGGTCTTCCGCTTCGTCGAGCGCGACATGCCGCGCGACTATGACGCGGTTCGGGAGATGTTCCACAAGAAGGGAGCGTATCGGCGCTTCAGCGACCTGGTCGATCGTCGCAACCTGCGCGACAAGTGGCATCGGTTCCGCGATGACGAAACAAAAGCCGCTCTGCGCGCATGGTGCGCAGAGCACGGGTTAGCCACCAAATAGTTGGAGCTACGTGCATCCACCATGAACGTCGTTCTCGCGAAAGCGGGCACCCCATTTTGCACGCTGGCCCGTGGACTCAAACGTCGCGGCCTGGCCAGGAAATGGGATTCCCGCGCCCGCGGCACTGACGTTGGCTTTTACTGATCCGCTCCAGATTCTGTTGACTCATCAATAATTTCGGTTTACTGTACTAACCGTTATAGTACAGTTAAACACCCACATGACCTCTCGCGCTCCCTTGATGCTCCAGATCGCTACCGGCGACCCGCGTCCCATCGCCCGCCAGATCGTCGATGGTGTGCGCCGCCTGATCGCCAGCGGCTCGCTGCCGGTCGGCGCCATGCTGCCCAGCGTGCGCGGCCTGGCCCAGCAGCTTACCGTCAATCCCAACACCATCGCCAAAGCCTATGCCGAGCTGACCGCCGAAGGCTGGCTCGATGCGCGCGCCGGCCTCGGCCTGTTCGTCGCGCCGCCGCGCCAGCGCCTGTCCGACGAAGAGCGCGGCCGCCGCCTGGACGACGCCGTGCAGCGCTTCGTCGGCGACGTCGTGGGGCTGGGCTACACCAAGGCCCAGCTGGTGCGCCGCGTGTCCGATGAACTCGACCAATGCCAGCCGAGGAAAACCGCATGAGCGACTACGCGATCCACATTGAAGGCCTGAGCGTGCGCTACCAGCGCAAGCAGGCACTCGACAAGCTGAGCCTCGCGCTGGAAGCAGGTTGCGTGCACGCGGTCGTCGGCGCCAACGGGGCCGGTAAATCCTCGCTGTTCCGCGTGCTGCTCGGCTTCCAGACCGCGGACGCCGGCAGCGCCACGATACTCGGCTGCGACAGCCGCGCGCTCACGCCCGCGCTGCGCGGCCGGATCGGCTTCGTGAACGAAGAACATAGACTGCCCGGCTGGATGCGCGTCGACGAACTCACCGCGCTGCAGCGCCGCCAGTACCAGCGCTGGAACGATGCGCGCTTCGATGAAGTGATCCGCAACTTCAACGTCGAGCCGAAGCAGAAAGTCGGCAGCCTGTCGCGCGGCGAGCGGGCCGGCATCAGCCTCGCGCTGGCGCTGGCGCAAAGTCCGGAATTGCTGATGCTCGACGAGCCCACCCTCGGCCTGGACATCGTCGCCAAACGCGCTTTCATGGAGTCGCTGATGCTGGCCAACCTGTCGGAGCGGATGACCATTGTCTACTGCTCGCACCAGATGGACGAGATCGAGCGCCTGGCCGACAAGCTCGTGATCATGGAGCGTGGCGTGCTGCGCTTCGCCGCCCCGCCACACGAGCTGTGCGCGCGCGTGCAGATGTGGGTCGCCGATTTCGGCGGCGCCGTGCCCGATGTGCGCGAGCAGCCCGGCGTGCTGCGCACGACCCTGATAGAGGGCTTGTTGCACCTGACGGTATTCGACCGCGGCGCCGCATTCGGCGACGAGCTGCGCCGGCTGGGCGCGGCCAATGTGCAGGCGATGGACACCACGCTCGGCAACGCCATCGACGGCATGCTCTCGCGCGGCCACATCTCGAACCAACCACTGCCAAAGGCAGCCTGAGGACACCCGATGAAAGAACTGTTCTTCGCCGAGCTGCGCCGCTTTCGCCGCGCGGCCCTGATCTTCGCCGCCGTGCACCTGGTGCTGCAACTGCTGTTCGGACGCACGCAAAACGTCCTGGAAATGTTCATCGTGTCCCATGTTTTCGGCATGGGCCTGTTCATGGCGTGCGGACTGGCGCTGGGCCTCTACCAGTTCGGCGTCTATCGCCAGCCTGGCCGCTGCATCTGGCTGCTGCACCGCCCGATGCCGCTGGCCCGCGTGTTCGGTGCGATAGGTGGCGCGTCGGTGCTGCTGTTCGTGCTGGCGGTCGGCCTGCCTGCGATCGTCGCACTGCTCTGCACGGAACACTACACCGCGCGCGTGGTCGACCTGCGCCACTACACGCTGGTCGCGCACCTCGTTCTGCTGACGGTGACCGGCTGGCTGGCCGGCACCATCATCATCCTGAGCCGCACACGCTGGGCCTTCGGCGTGCTCGCACTGCCGCTGGTGATGCTGAACTACCTCGCGTCGGGTTTCACGATGCTGCTCCCGGCCTTCGCATGCATCGCGATTCTCGCGGTGGTGGCATACGCATCGTTCAAGCCCGACCGCCAGTCGCCTCCGGCCGGTGCGGTCATGGCCATCATGACCGCGCTGCCGCTGCAGGTCGGCTTTTATGTCGCACTTGGCTTGGGCGCGTCGATGCTCTACATGGCCGCGCTGACGGCGACCGGCATGAATCCGGCGAACCGGCCCTCGCTCAACCCCGGCGGCGTATACGCGCTGTCGCACCAGACCAGCCAGCAGGCCCTGGACAGCGGCCTGGCTCTCTCCAACGACCCGCGCATCCCGCAATGGCGCGCCGAGCTACCGGGCCGCCAGCCTACCTTCATCATCCCGTTTGGCCGCCAGTACCCGGTGCACGGCCAGGCCAGCAATCTCGACAAACCCAGCTGGCACGACCCAGGCCGCTCGATCATCTGGAACTTCAGTCACGACACCATGCGCTTCCATGGACGTGATGGGCAAACCGGCGAAGACCGCGGCTGGTTCGGCCTGCACGGCGCCGGCGACACCCAGGCTTTCCCCGCGGTGCCCGTCACGCGGGGCCCGGCCGTGATCCAGGCGCCGCAACAGCTGTACCTGATCGACTTCAAGACCCAGACGACGCGCCAGCTGCTCGCCCTGTCCGGTAACGAAAAATTCCTGTCGCCGATGCGCAAGGTGCCGGGCACATTCGATTTCTCGATCACCAACCAGCGCCTGATCGCTCATCCGCCCACCCCGGATGACGGCGCGGGCCTGGTGCCGGCCGCATGGAGCATTGCGCTGCCAGGAGCCGCGAGCGATCTCGACCGGGTTGACGTTGCCAACCTCAAGGACGGCACCCTGGTCTCCTTCAACTTCGGACGCGCGATGGTGCGCGGCGCCCCTGGATCGGCACAGATCGTGATGTTCGTCTCCCCCGACGGCAAAGCGGAACCGCTCGCGCGCCGCCTGCTGGCGCACGACTATCCGGCGCTGTACGAACATGTGGACTGGTGGACATCCCCGCTACTGCACGCGGTGGTCTCCCTCAAGGACATCGTGTTCGACCGCGGCATCGTGCCTGACCAGGGCGATCCCTGGCATACCGCCGAGCTGCGCTACCCGCGCCCGCCCATCGTGATCGCCGTGGCCCTGCTGCTGGCCGTGCTGTCCGGTCTCGGTGCGGGCCGCTGGCTGCATTCGAGCACGCTGCCCGTGCGCGCCAAGGTGGCCTGGATCGTCGCCTGCGTCGTGGCCGGCCTTCCCGCCCTGTTCAGCCTGATGGCGCTGCAGCCACGTCCCGTCCGGCAGACACAGGCGCAGGCGGCAACGGCCCCCCGGCCGGTCCTCGCTTGATGCCAGACGGGTCGGCTGTTGCCGCCCGCCCCGTTCTTCGTTATATTGGGCGCCGACCTTCCCTCTGGATCCTTGCCCATGACCACTTCGCGCCTGCTGACCACCCTTGCCCTCGCCTGCGCGCTGGTCGCCTGCCAGAAACAGGAGGCGCCCAAACCTGTTGCGCCACCCGCGGCCCCGGTGGCGAAGGAGCCGACGCGCGAGGAAGCGATGGCGTCGCTGATGGAGGTGCCGGAGTTGAAGACCATGTCCGAGCAGATCGAGAAGAAGTCGCAAGGCAAGACCCACGGCGCGGTGATCGAGGACGATCCGCAGCCGCGCATGGTCGACGGCAAGCCCTATTGGCAGTTCAGCTTCGTCGAGAATGCGCCCGACGCGGTGCATCGCCGCGCCAGCTTCCTGGTCGCGAAATCGGGCAAGGAGATCCTGGTCGACGACACGCAGACCGGCAAGCTGCTGACCGTGCCCGAATGGCGGCGCACCGTGCGCCGGATCGAAGCCCACTAATCCAGCCGCGCACGATTGAGACAGCACAAATGGCGAACAGCGGTGCGCCGTATCGTGAGACCCAGCCGCTGACCGACTCCGCTACCGCTTCGCCATAAGGCGGTGGTGACCACTCCTCCCTCGGCCAGCGGCGCCTTCGTTCGCTAGCTATCCAGGTGCGAAATCAGCAGGCGCCGTTCGCGCGCCTCGGCGTCGTTCGCATTGTGCTCATCCACCGAAATACCCACCGACACAATGTCGATCAGCAGCAGCTGCAATATCCGCGAAATCATCGACAGGAAGGTCGAGCTGTCTTCGGCATGTTCCACCGCCAGTACCACGCCGGCCTTGCGCGCCATGGCCGAGTGGCCATTGCCGATCGCGATGATGTCAGCGCCGGCGGCGCGCGCCGCATCCATCGCCGCCAGCAGTTCCGGCGCAGTGCCGGAATTGGATACGGCAATCACCACGTCGCCGGGCCGCAGCAATTCGGCCGCCATCTTGAGCAGGTGGCCGTCGCCGTACACGGTGGTCGGAATGCGGAAACGGAAGAACTTGTGCTGGCCATCCAGCGCCACCACGCTGGCGTCGCCCATCGCGTAGAACTCGACGCGGTTGGCGCGGCTTACCAGTTCGATGGCGCGGTCGACCGCGCGCACGTCGAGCTGGTCGCGGAATTTCAAAATGGCGGAAACAGTATTGTCGATCACCTTGGCCGACAGGTCGTGCGTGCTGTCGCTGCCGCGCACCTGGCTGTGGCGCACCGGGATCGCGCCCGTCAGGCTGCTCGCGAACTTGAGCTTGAACTCCGCCAGGCCCGAGAAGCCGAGCGAGCGGCAGAAGCGGATCACGGTCGGCTGGCTCACTTCGGCCGTGCGCGCGATGTCGGCGATCGGCTCGTTCAGCACGAGGCGCGGCTGTTCCAGCACCAGCGCCGCCACGCGCTGTTCGGCCGGGGTCAGGGTTGCGCGCATCTGGCGCACGCGCTCCATCAGCGTGTTGGCGCCGGTGCGGCCGCGCAGGTGCTCGGCCAGGATCGAAGCCACGCCATGGAAGGCAGGGTTGGGTGTGGTGATGACGAAGGTCGGGATGTCCGACAGGTAGGTGGAGAAGCGGCCCTTGGCTTCGAAGCGCGCGCGGAACGGCGAGCGCGCGAACCACTCGCCCATGCGCGGCACGATGCCGCCGCCGATGAAGATGCCGCCGAAGGCGCCCAGCGTCACCCCCAGGTTGGCGGCGGCGCCGCCCAGCATGCCACAGAAGCACTCCAGCACCTCCAGGCACAGCGGGTCATTCTGCTCCAGCGCGCCGCTGATGATGTCGGCGGCGCTGCGCGGCGGGGCGGACACGCCGTTGCGCCGCGCGAGCGCTTCGTAAATCAGCTCCATGCCCGGTCCGGAGATGATGCGTTCGTTCGACACGTGGCGCCACTCGCGCCAGGCATATTGCAGGATCGCGAACTCGCGTTCGTCGGCGGGCGCGAAGTTCACGTGGCCGCCTTCGCTGCCCAGCGTGACGAAACCGTCCTCGGTCGGGATCACGGCCGACACGCCGAGGCCGGTGCCGGGACCGAGCAGGCCCACCACCGCGTTCTGCGCGGGCAACCCGCCGCCTACCTGCATCAGGTCCGATGGAGCCAAAGACGGAATCGCCATCGCCAGCGCCGTGAAGTCATTCACGATCAGGAGCGTGGCCAGCCCCAGCTCGCGGCGCACCGCGTCGGTGGAGAACTCCCAGGCGCGGTTGGTCATGCGCACCTGGTCGCCGCTGACGGGATAGGCAATCGCCAGCGCCGCGTGCTGCAACTTGATCTCCGCGTGGTCGGCGAGGTAAAAACGCAGCAGCTCGACGATGCCGTCGAACTCCGCGCATTTGAGCACGGCGACGTGGCGGAACGTGCGCGGCGCGACCTGCAGCGCCAGGCGCGCGTGCGTGGCCCCGATGTCCGCGACCAGGCGCGGGCCATCGGCGAACGCCTGCTGTTCAGCCGCCTCCGCCGCGCGCGCCATCAGCGGGCCTTGCCGAACCAGGCGCCGTACGGCGGCAGCGTCACGCGGCCAGCACCGGCGGACCCCGGCAGGCCATGACCGGCCAGGTCATCCGCTTGCGCGGCCTCGGGCCAGTCGAAGCTCACTTCCTTGTCGCCGAAGTTGAAAGCGGCCAGCACCGGTTTCTCGCCATCGAGGTCGCGGCGCAGCGCCAGCACTGGTTCCGGCGCGTCGAAGAACGCGATCTCGCCGCGCGTTAGCTGCGGCTGCTGGCGGCGCCAGGCGATGAAGCGGCGCGCGAAATTCAGCGCCGAATCCGGATCCTGGTCCTGCACCGCCGCGGCCTTGGGCAGGTGCGACTTGTCGACCGGGAGCCACGGCGTGCCGGTGGTGAAGCCGGCGTCGGGCGCCTCGCTGGTCCACGGCATCGGCGTGCGGCAGCCATCGCGGCCCTTGAACTCGGGCCAGAAGGTGATGCCGTACGGGTCCTGCAGCAGTTCGTAAGGCACGTCCGCTTCGGTCAGCGCCAGCTCGTCGCCCTGGTACAGGCAGGGCGTGCCCTTCAGCGAGGACTGCATCGCCAGGATCATCTTCGCGAACGAAGCCGGCGGATTGGCGCCGCCCCAGCGCGTCATCACGCGGATGCTGTCGTGGTTACCGACCGACCAGGAGGCCCAGCCGCCCTTCACGCGCGCCTCGAAATCCTCGACCTGCTTGCGGATGTAGGCGGCCGAGAACTCGGGCGTGAGCAGGTTGAAGCTGTAGGCCATGTGCAGCTTGTCGCCGCCCGAGGTGTAGTCGGCCATCACGGCCAGCGAATCGTCAGCGCCCACTTCGCCGATCGCGATCGCGCCGAATTCGTTGAGCAGCGCGCGAATGCGGCGCAGGTAGCCGATGTTCTCGGGCTGGGTCTTGTCGTACACGTGGCTCTGCATGCCGTACGGGTTGACGTCGGTGACGGTCGCGGTATCGCGCTTGGTGGCCGGCGGGTTGCTGCGCAGCTGGCGGTCGTGGAAGTGGAAGTTACACGCGTCCATGCGCACGCCGTCGACGCCGCGCTCCAGCCAGAAACGCATGCTGTCCAACATGGCCTGCTGGACTTCCGGGTTATGGAAGTTGAGGTCCGGCTGGCTGGTGAGGAAGTTGTGCAGGTAGTACTGGCGGCGCCGGCTATCCCACTGCCACGACGAGCCGCCGAACACGGACAGCCAGTTGTTGGGCGGATTCCCGTCCGGGAGCGGGTCGGCCCACACATACCAGTCGGCCTTGGGATTGTCGCGGCTCTTGCGGCTCTCCACGAACCACGGATGCGCTTCGGCCGTGTGCGATTGCACCTGGTCGATCATGATCTTCAGGCCCAGGCCATGCGCCTTCGCGACCAGCTTGTCGAAGTCGGCCAGGGCGCCGAACAATGGGTCGACGTCGCAGTAATCCGAGATGTCGTAGCCGAAGTCCTTCATCGGTGATTTGAAGAACGGCGACAGCCACACGATGTCCACACCCAGGCTCGCGATGTAGTCGAGCTTCTCGGTGATGCCGGGCAGGTCGCCGACGCCGTCACCGTTGGTGTCGAGATAGCTGCGGGGATAAACCTGGTAGATGATGGCTTCGCGCCACCATGGAGTCTGGGTGCTCTGCATGGGATTGTCCGGCTGTTACTGAATTGTAGAGAATATACAGCAGCAGAATCCGTTTTACAAATATCCGCAGAGAACGTGGATTTCGCAATTTACCATTTATATTCAGGCACTTAGTGTTATTTTTATGCTTGCACTGGCCGCCGCGCGGTAGTCAAACTACATAAATTTTTCGCGTTCATGGCAATTTTCTGTTGCCAAGATACTCAGGCTGGGCATAGCATCCCAAGCCATGAACCACGCCCGCCTCGCCACCCTGCTCGCCCTCGCCTGCGCCTGCGCCTGCGACTTCGTCCACGCCGAGATCGCCATCAGCGCCTGCGCGGTTCCCAACCAGTCGATGCGCGAGTACCGCGCGCTGCCGCCTGCGCTGGACGCGCGCGCCGTGTGGCTCGATCGTGGCCACATCAAGTGGCCCGGCGCCGATCCAAAGGCAAGCTACAAGCTGTACTACTCGGCAAGCGGCATCGTCTGGCCGTCCGTCGGCGGCTATATTCCTTACGCGAGTTCGATAGCGCTGGAGGCGTTCACCGGCAGCCTCCGCGCCGATGTCGCTCAGCGCTTCAAGTACGTCGGCGACGGGCCGGTGCTGTCGCTGCGGGCCGACGATCTCGCGCGCGTGCCCGAGGTGCTGCGCGGCCAGGCGGTGCTGGTCGAGGAAGACAGCGACGGCAGGGTGCGCGCGGCGACACGGCTGCAGGCAGCGGGCGCGCTGGACGACATCTACGCCGCCGCCGGCAGCATGACAGGCCTGGGCGTCACGCCGACCCGTAGCGCGACGCGGTTCGAGGTGTGGGCGCCGACCGCGCAACAGGCAGCCGTCTGCGTGTACGACGGCGCGGAAGGCAGTGCGTCGTCCATCGCCCAGATGAAGTTCGATCCGGTCACCGGCGCCTGGAGCGCGAGCCTGCCGGGCGACCTGTCGGGCCGCTACTATCGCTACGCCGTCGATGTCGTCGTCGATGGCATGGGCGTGGTCACCAACCTGGTCACCGATCCCTACTCGGTAAGCCTGAACACCGATTCGAAGCGCAGCTACATCGCGGACCTGGCCTCGCCCGCACTGAAGCCGAAAGGCTGGGACAGTACGCCCAGCCCTGCAAGCGTCAAGGCGCAGACCGACATGACGGTCTACGAACTTCATGTGCGCGACTTCTCGATCAACGACCCGACCGTGAGCGCTGCGCACCGGGGCAG
Organism: Massilia terrae; assembly: GCF_024753145.1. Lineage (GTDB taxonomy): Bacteria > Pseudomonadota > Gammaproteobacteria > Burkholderiales > Burkholderiaceae_D > Telluria > Telluria terrae. The sequence continues at coordinate 502,851 of NZ_JANUGU010000002.1, forward strand.
GTACATGGCCTTCACCGAGACGCAATCGAACGGCATGCGCCACCTCGAAGCGCTGGCGAGGGCCGGGCTCACCGACGTGCACCTGCTGCCCGTGTACGACTTCGGCAGCGTGCCCGAAAGCGCTTGCGCGGCGCCATCCCCATCCGGCGAGCCGGACGGCGAAACGCAGCAGGCGCTGGTGCGCAGGACCGCCGAAACCGACTGCTTCAACTGGGGCTATGACCCGGTCCACTACAACGCGCCCGAGGGCAGCTACGCGACCGATCCATCGGATGGCGCGCGCCGCATCATCGAGTTCCGCCAGATGGTCCAGAGCCTGCACCGCGCCGGGCTGCGCGTTGGCATGGACGTCGTCTTCAACCACACCTTCGCCGCGGGCGAGAAAGCGAAGTCGGTCCTCGATCGCATCGTGCCCGGCTACTACCACCGGCTCGATGCCACGGGCAAGGTCGAACAGTCGACCTGCTGCGACAACACGGCCACCGAAAACCTCATGATGGGCAAGCTCATGATCGATTCGGTGACGCAGTGGGCAACGCAATACAAGATCGATTCCTTCCGCTTCGACCTGATGGGCCACCAGCCGCGCGCCGTGATGGAACTGCTGAAGAAGCGCGTCGATACGGCGGCCAAGCGTGCGATCCCGCTGATCGGCGAGGGCTGGAATTTCGGCGAAGTCGCCAACGGCGCGCGCTTTGTGCAGGCGTCGCAGCTGTCGCTGAACGGCAGCGGCATCGGCACTTTCAACGACCGCGAGCGCGATGCGGTGCGCGGCGGATCGGCGGGAGACTCCGGCATCGACATGTTCCGGCGCCAGGGTTACGTCAACGGCTTGTACTACGATCCGAACGCGCAGGCGTCGGGCACCAAGGTCGACCTGATGCGCAGCGCCGACATGGTGCGTGCGGGACTTGCCGGCTCGGTGCGCAGCTATCGCCTGATGACGGCGGATGACCGCATCGTTCCCTTGGCCGGCATCGATTACGGCGGCCAGCCTGCAGGCTATGCGAGCGAATCCGGAGAGACGGTGAACTACGTCGAGAACCACGACAACCAGACCCTGTTCGACATCGACGTGCTCAAGCTGCCCATCGCCACCAGCAGCGACGACCGCGCGCGGGTGCAGGTGCTGGCGATGGCGATCGATGCGTTCAGCCAGGGCGTCGCCTACTTCCATGCGGGGATCGATATCCTGCGCTCGAAGTCGCTCGACCGGAACAGCTTCAATTCCGGCGACTGGTTCAATCGCATCGACTGGAGCTATCGGGATAACTACTTTGGCAGCGGGCTGCCGCCGGCGGATGACAATGGCAAGGACTGGCCTTTGTTAAAGCCGCTGCTGGGCAATGCGGCGATCAAGCCCTCGCCTTCAGACATCGCGTTTGCGCGGGATGGGTTTCGGGATTTGCTGCGGATTCGCGCCAGCTCGACCTTGTTCAGGATGCGGACAGCCGCGGATATCTCGCGGCGGCTGAGGTTCTTCAATACCGGATCGGCACAAGAGCCGACGGTGATTGCGGCGCATCTGGATGGGCGTGGTTATGCGGGGGCGCGGTTTGCGGGGATCACTTACCTGATCAACGTGGACAAGGTGGCGCATACCGTCGCCGACCCGCAGGCGCGCGGGAAGCGGATGCGGGTGCATCCGGGGCATACTGCGGATAAGCGGGCAATGGGGGCGAAGTTTGACAGCGCGAGCGGGGCGTTCACGGTGCCGGCGAGGACGGCGGTGGTGTTTGTCGAGGGCTGAGGGGTGCCGCGCGGCTGTTCACGCGGTCTATGGGTCCCGGCCTTCGCCGGGACGACGGTCTTGAGTTAACCACTTAATTTAAACAACGTCGTCCCGGCGAAGGCCGGGACCCATAGACACGCTGAGCTGTCGAACCGCCTCAGATATCGAGGTGCGAAATCAGCATCCGCTTGCGCTCCGCCTCCGGCCCCAGCGCCGCTTCACCATGCGCGCCCAGCGAAATCCCCACCGCCATGATATCGATGAGCAGCAGCTGCAGAATCCGCGAGATCATCGACAGGAAAGTCGTGCTGTCTTCGCTGTGATCCACCGCCAGGCAAACCGTCGCCTTCTTCGCCAGCGACGATTTGCTGCTCGTGATCGCGATCACCTCGGCTCCGGCCGCGCGCGCCTTGTCCACCGCCGCAAGCAGTTCCGGGAGCTGGCCAGAGGTCGAAATCGCAATCACCACATCGCCCGGCCCCAACAGCTCTGCCGCCAGCGTGAACAGGTGCGAATCGCCATACGACGACGCCGGGATCCGGAAACGGAAGAACTTGTGCTGTCCATCCAGCGCCACCACGCGCGAATTGCCCATCGCATAGAACTCGACCCGCTTGGCGCGGCGCAGGACTTCGATCGCGCGATCGATCGAGTTCACGTCCATCTGGTCGCGGAACCGGAGGATCGCCGACACGGTGTTATCGATCACCTTGGCCGACAGGTCGTGCGTGCTGTCGGTCATGCGCACCTGGCTGTGGCGCACCGGAATCGTGCCGGTCAGGCTGCCCGCGAACTTGAGCTTGAAATCGGCCAGGCCGGAGAAACCGAGCGAACGGCAGAAGCGGATCACGGTCGGCTGGCTGACGTCGGCCAGGCGCGCGATTTCAGCGATCGGCTCGGACAGCACCTTGCGCGGGTGCTCCAGCACCAGCGCCGCGACGCGCTGCTCTGCCGGCGACAGCTCGTTCTGCAGGTGCTGCACGCGCTCCATCAGCGTGCCCGCGCCGCTGCGCCCGCGCAGGTGTTCGGACAGGATGGTCCCTACGCCGTAGATCGTCGGGCTAGGCGTCATGATCACGAAAGTCGGGATCTGCGCCAGGTACTCGGTGAAGCGGCCCTTGGCTTCGAAACGCGCGCGGAACGGCGAGGTGGCAAACCAATCCGCGATGCGCGGCACGATGCCGCCGCCGATGAAGATGCCGCCGAATGCGCCGAGGGTCACCGCCAAGTTCGCGGCCGCGCCGCCCAGCATGCCGGCGAAGCACTCCAGCACTTCGAGGCACAACGGGTCCTTGTGCTCCAGCGCGGCGCTGACGATTTCCGCGGCGGTGCGCGGCGGCGCCGAGACGTCGTTGCGCTGCGCCAGCGCGCGGTGGATCAGTTCGAGGCCCGGACCGGAGATCAGGCGTTCGTTCGATACGTGCGGCCACTCGCGCCAGGCGTACTGCAGGATCGCGAATTCGCGCTCGTCAGCGGGAGCGAAGTTGACGTGGCCGCCTTCGCTGCCCAGCGTGATGTAACCGTCGACGGTCGGGATCACGCCCGACACGCCAAGGCCGGTGCCCGGGCCAAGCACGCCGGCCACCGCATTCGATTGCGCGACGCCGCCGCCGATCTGCATCAGGTCCTTCGGTCCGAAGCCGGGCAGCGCCATCGCCAGCGCGGTGAAGTCGTTGACGATCAGGAGCGTCTGCAGGCCCAGCGCGCGGCGCACTTCCTCGGTCGAGAACTGCCAGTCGCGATTGGTCATGCGGATCAGGTCACCGCTGATCGGGTTGGCAAGCGCGAACGCTGCGTGCTTGATCTGGCCGACCGGATGACGCGACAGGTAGGCGCGCAGCAGCGGGACGATGCCGGAGAAGTCGTCGCAGCGCAGAACCTCGGCCTCGCGCAGCGCGCCGGGCGCGGTCTCAAGCGCAAAGCGCGCGTGCGTTGCACCGATGTCGGCCAACAGGCGCGGGCCGTCGGCGTATGCGCCGCGTGTTTGCTTCGGTTCGTTATCCTGTTCAGTACTCATCGCACCCTCATGCGGCGCAACGGCGCCACGAATGGCGCGTAGGATACCATGCCAAAGTGACCAAAAGAGCGTCGGTCCCGCGAAAGCGGGAAGTCGTTTCCGGCAGTGCCGGAAACGACCGCAACTATTATTCCAAGGAGATTAGTGCCACCGGCACCGGCGCCGCGAACTGCACCTTCCCGTTCGCGACCACAGCGCTCTGGCCGGAGAAGCGCTCGTACACCGTCTGCCCGTCCATGAACACCGCGGCCACCGAAATCGGCAGCGCGCGGTCACGCGGCAGGTCGAGCGCGATCACCACGCGGTCGCGCACACCGTCCTTGTCATAAGTGCGCTTGAAGGTGTACGGACTGGCCGCGATCATCTGGTGCACACCTGCGCCGACCGCGATGTGGTCATGGCGGAAGCGGCCCAGCCGCGCCCAGTAGTCGTGCACGTCCCCGACGCGGTAGCCCTTGCGCGCCGTGTTGGCGGCCAGTTCGTCCCAGTTCATGAACGAGCGCAGGTTGGCGTCACCCTCGGCCCCGTCGACCTTGAGCACGCGCGCGGTCTCGCTGCCGTAGTAGATCTGCGCCTCGCCCGGCGCCAGCAGCAGCTTGTTGGCGGCCTCGAACGGCCGCTCTCGCAGCGCGTCGAACGGCGCGCCGTCGTCGTGCGAACTGAGATAATTGAGCACCGTCTTGCCCGCCAGCGGCCCGTTGAGCAGGTCCGAATAGGTCGAGAACAGCTTCTCGTAGCCCTGCTTTGCATCGCCCGGCATCGCGAAATTGATCATGCTGTCGAAGCCATTGTCGTAATAGTCGACCATCTCGCCGCCGGCATCGAACTTGCGGCCGCTTTCGACCGCGTAGCCATACACTTCGGACGTCATGAAGAATGGCTGGTTGCCGACGGCATTCCCGGGGTGGGCGCGCTTCCAGTCCTCGTACGCCAGGCTGGCCTGCTGCTTCAGCTCCTTCCATACTTTGGGCTCCGTATGCTTGACGGTGTCGGCGCGGAAGCCGTCGAAACCGTATTTGCGCACCCAGTCCGCGTGCCACTTGATCAGGTAGTAGCGCGGCGCGCGCGGATAGCCGGTGCGCTTGAAGAAGTCGTCGAGCTCCTTCACCTCGCGCTCATAGCGCCCCTCCTTCTTCCACTTGGCCACCAGCGCCGGCGGCAGCGCGACCTTGGCCTTGCTGTCGGTGCGGATGTCCGGCAGGTTTTCGACCAGCGTGCAGTCGCGCGTGGTCTTGACGTCCTTGTAGGTGCACTTCGGTCCGGTGCGCACCCAGCTGGCGGGCCACACCGGGTCCTGCGGCGTGACCGGGCCGGTGTGGTTCATCACGACGTCGAGCAGCACGCGCAGTCCCTTGGCGTGGGCCGCATCGACGAGATCATGCATATCCTGTTCGGTGCCGAGGTTGGCGTCGAGCGCCGTGAAATCGCGCGCCCAGTAGCCGTGGAAGCCATAGCTCCGGCCCGTGCCCTCGTCGGTGCTGCCGTGGATCTGCTCGACCGGCGGCGTGATCCAGATCGCGTCCACGCCCAGGTCGTTGAAGTAGCCTTCCCTGATCTTCGCCGTCACCCCGGCCAGGTCGCCGCCCATGAATCCGCGCAGCTTTGCGGCATCGTCCTTGCGCCCATAGGCGTGGTCGTTCGCGGTGTTGGCGTTGTTGAAGCGATCCGTCATCACGAGATAGACGGTCGCGTTCCGCCACGAGAACGGCGTGGCCGCCGTGGCGCTGCCGAAGGCGAGGATGAGCGAGGCGGCGAGAGCGAGTCGTTTCATTCAGGGTCCCTTATGGTTTTTCATGTGATGACGCTCGGGCCTTCCCTGCCCGTTCGCCGTTTAAGTCCGGATACCTGCTCCGCGATTGCGACCAGGGCCGCCAGCGCTTCCTGCGTATCGAGATCGAGGCGCGCCGGATTGGACTCGTAGCGCTCCAGGTAGAGCCGCACCGTCGCGCCCTCGGTCCCGGTGCCGGACAGGCGGAACACGATGCGCGAGCCGTCGTCCATGATGATGCGCACGCCCTGGTGCGAGGCGACCGACTGGTCGACCGGATCGGAATAGCTGAAGTCGTCCGCCAGCGCGACACGGTAGCCGTCGAACGCCTGGCGGGTGAAGGCCGGTAGCCTGCGGCGCAGCGCCATCATCACATCCTCCGCCGCCATGACTTCCACTGCCTCGTAATCGTGGCGCGAGTAGTAGTTGCGGCCGAAGCGCGCCCAGTGTTCGCGCACCAGTTCATTCACGCTCTTGCCGGTCGCGGCAAGGATGTTCAGCCAGAACAGCACCGCCCACACCCCGTCCTTTTCGCGGATATGGCTGGAGCCGGTGCCATAGCTCTCCTCGCCGCACAGCGTGGCCAGGCCCGCATCCATCAGGTTGCCGAAGTACTTCCAGCCGGTCGGCGTCTCGTAGCAGGCGATGCCGAGCGCCTCGGCCACGCGGTCGGCGGCGGTCGACGTGGGCATCGAACGCGCGATGCCGGCCAGGCCGTCGCGGTAGCCCGGCGCCACTGACGCGTTGGCGGCGATGATCGCCAGGCTGTCCGATGGTGTGACCGCAAGCTGGCGGCCGAGGATCATGTTGCGGTCGCCGTCGCCATCGGAGGCGGCGCCAAAGTCCGGCGCATCCGGCCCGGACATCAGCGCGATCAGTTCGGCCGCGTTGACGGGATTCGGGTCCGGATGGTGGCCGCCAAAGTCTTCCAGCGGTTCGCCGTTGATGACGGTGCCCGCCGGCGCACCGAGCATGCCCTCGATGATCGCCCTGGCGTATGGACCGGAAGCCGCGTGCATGCCGTCGAAACGCATGGTGAAACCGCGCGCGAACAGGCCGCGGATGGCGTCGAAGTCGAACAGCCGGGCCATCAGTCCGGCGTAGTCGGCCACCGGATCGATCACCTCCACTTCCATCTGCTCGACCCGCGCGGCGCCGATGCGGTCGATGTCCACCTCGGGCGCATCGCTGATGTGGTAGCTGTGCAGGGTCTGGGTATTGGCGTAGATCGCCTCGGTGATCTTCTCCGGCGCCGGGCCGCCGTTCTCGATATTGAACTTGATGCCGAAGTCGCCGTGCGGGCCGCCGGGATTATGGCTGGCCGAGAGCACGATGCCGCCGTTGGCGTGGCGCTTGCGAATCACGCAGCTCACGGCCGGCGTGGACAACAGGCCGCCACGTCCAACGAATACCTTGCGCACGCCGTGCGCGGCGGCCATGCGCAGGATGGTCTGGATGGCCGTTCGGTTGAAGAAGCGGCCGTCGCCGCCGAGCACCAGCGTCATGCCGGCGCAGTCGCCAAGGGTGGTGAAGATCGCTTCGACGAAGTTTTCGAGATAGCCCGGCGTCTGGAATTCGGTGACCTTCTTGCGCAGGCCCGAGGTGCCTGGCCGCTGGCCATTGAACGGGCGGGTCGCTACCGTCTGTATCGTCATGTGTCGCTCCGGTCGTGATGGTTTGCTGTCGAACCTTGACGATACGACAGGAGCGAAAACGGCGGCGCAGGGCTGGCTTAGCGGTCCGCCGCGCCGCGCCCGGATTTGTCGGTGACGAACAGCGTCAATGCCGCCGCCAGCGCCATGCTCGCGCCACCCAGCACCAGGATGCGGATCGAGTGGCCGTCGAACAGGTATTTGTTGGCGAAGCCGAGCAGCGTGCCGCTGCAGATCTGCGGGATCACGACGAAGAAGTTAAACAGGCCCATGTAGTAGCCCATGCGCTTGGCCGGCAGCGAACCGGCCAGGATCGCGTACGGCATCGACAGGATGCTGGCCCATGCCAGGCCGACGCCGATCATCGGCACCAGCAGCGCCTGTTTGGTGGTGATGAAGAACAGGCTGGCCAGGCTGGCGCCGCCGATCGCCAGGCACACCGCATGCACCGTCTTGCGGCTGGTGGCGCGCGCGAACACCGGCAGGATGAAGGCGCCTAGCGCCGACACGCCGCTGTAGACCGCGAACAAGACGCCGACCCAGTTGCCCGCGTCCTGGAACGCGGCCGAATGCGGATCGGTGGTGTGGTACACGTTTTCGGCGATGCCGTTGGTGGTGTAGATCCACATCGCGAACAGCGCGATCCACGTGAAGAACTGCACGAAGGCCAGCTGCACCATGGTGCGCGGCATGCGTGCGAAGCCGCCGAAGATTTCGCGCAGCGCGACGCCGAAGCTGCGCGCGTGCTTGCGCTGTGCGTCGAAGCTTTCGACATCTTCAGGCGGCAGCTCGTCCGCCGTCAGCACGGTCCAGCTCACCGCGAACAGGAATACCGCCGCGCCCACATAGAAAGAGTAGCGCACGCTGTCCGGGATCGAGCCGTTCACGGACGCGTTCGACACGTGCAGGTACTCCGTGAAGATCGTCGGCAGCATGGATGCGATCACCGCGCCGACGCCGATGAAGAAGGTCTGCATCGCGAAGCCGGCGGTATGCTGCGATTCGTCCAGCTTGTCGCCGACGAAGGCCCGGAACGGCTCCATCGACACGTTGATCGCCGCGTCCATCATCCACAGCACCGACACCGCCATCCACAGCGCGACCGAATTCGGCATCAGGAACAACGCCAGCGCGGCCAGCACCGCGCCGCCGAAGAAGAACGGGCGGCGGCGGCCCCAGCGCGGGTGCCAGGTATTGTCGGAGAGGTAGCCGATGACCGGCTGGACCAGCAGGCCAGTGACCGGCGCGGCCAGCCAGAACAGGGACAGGTTGTCCGGATTGGCGCCCAGCGTCGTGAAGATCCGGCTGGTGTTCGCATTCTGCAGCGCGAAGCCGAACTGGATGCCGAAGAAGCCGAAGCTCATATTCCACAGCTGCCAGAACGACAGGCGAGGCTTGAGCGCCTTGGTTTGCATTTCCATGAGTGTCCCCGATTGTTTGTAGCAAAATAACATGGCGCTTTCTAAGTGTCAATTGAGCGCTTTCCATAGTAGAATCGAGAAAACAACGGCGGCGGACTGTGAATTTGTAGTCAAACAACAGACTGCAGCATTAAAACGACAACACGACGGAGACACAATCATGCTGCCCATGCAAAGGCGCCTGAGCAACCCCTTCTACGCGATCCTGAGCCTGCCCGCGACGGCCATGGGCTTCGCGCTGTGCATCCAGATTTCGGCGCTGTCCTGGCTGCTCTCGACCAGATACCACCTGCACATCGACGAAATCGGCATCGTGTGGGCGGCCGGGCCGACTGCCGGCATCCTCGGGCAGATGATCATCGGCCTGATCTCGGACGGGACCTGGTTCTGGGGCGGGCGGCGCCGGCCCTTCATCCTGATCGGCGGCGCGCTGGCGGCGCTCTCCGTTTTCCTGCTGCCGCGGATCGATTCGGTGGCCAGCCTGCTCGGCACCAGCAACCTGCTCGTGGTGGCGGTGATGATCGCGCTTACGCTCGACATCTCGATCAACATCAGCTTCAACCCGACTCGTTCCCTGATCGCCGACGTCACGCCCGAAGGCGAGCCGCGCACGCGAGGCTACACCTGGATGCAGACCATCTCCGGCTTCTGGGGCGTGATGGCCTACCTGATCGGCGCCTTTATCGACAACTACGCGCTGATCTCGGTCGGCGTGGTGCTGGTGCTGGCGTTCTCGGTGCTGCCGATGTTCTTTGTCGAGGAGCCGCGCACGCTGGCGCCGGCCGAACGCGAAGCCGCCACCGCCACCGACTGGGGCCAGCTGTGGCGCATCTTCGTCGCGCACGCCTTCACCTGGCTGGGCGTGCAGTCGATGTTCGTGTACATCATCGCCTTCATCCAGCAGCACATCGTCGCCGGCGCCGTCGATGCGGCGGCCCGTTCGGGACAGGTGATCGCGATCTCCTTCGCGGTGATGAATGTGGTTGGCTTCGTGCTGCCCGCGCTGGTGCTGGCGCCGCTGGTGACCCGTTTCGGGCGCGTGCGCGTGCATGTGCTGTGCGTCGGCGTGATGGCCGCGGCCTACCTCGCGATCGCGCTGGCCGCGCGCACCCCGGCGATGCTGTACCTGCTGATGGCCTTTGTGGGCATCGGCTGGGCGGCGGTGGTGTCGCTGCCATTCGCCGTGATGAGCGAGAAGGTCGACAAGAGCCGCATGGGATTCTTCATGGGCCTGTTCAACCTGTCGGTAGTGCTGCCGCAGCTGGTCTCGACCAAGGTCGGCTTCGTGTTGGCCGGCGCCGCCGACAAGAGCATCCTGTTTTATATCTGCGCAGCCTGCCTCGCCGTTTCGGCGCTGTTGTGGTGCGCGGTCAGCGACAAGAAGTCCGCCTGCCCCAACGCCGCGCAGGCGCTTGCCACCCACTGATACGAGAGAAAAGATGAAGAAGATCCTCGCCATCCTCGGCCTCGCCGCCCTGTTCTGCTCCACTGCCGGCGCGGCCGATGCGCCGGCGCGCCAGTCGACCGCCGGTCCCGGCGTTTCGCTCCTGAAGACCAAGCTCGTGATTCCGGGACTCGACCGGCAGCGCCAGGTCCGCATCTACCTGCCGCCGGGGTACGAGACTTCGCGCAAGCGCTATCCGGTGCTGTACATGCACGATGCGCAGAACCTGTTCGACAATGCGACCTCGTTCGCGGGAGAGTGGAAGGTCGACGAGACGCTCGACCAGCTGGCGAGCGAGGGCAAGCTTGAATTGATCGTGGTCGGCATCGACAACAGCCCGGACAAGCGGATCAACGAGCTCAATCCCTGGGACAATCCGCGCTTCGGCGCGGGCGAGGGGCGGCAGTACATGGACTTCATCGTGAAAGTGGTGAAGCCGCTGGTCGATCATACTTACCGCACCCTGCCCGACCGCGCGCACACGGCGATCATGGGCAGCTCGATGGGCGGGCTGATCACGCACTTCGCGATCGTGCAGTATCCGCAGGTGTTCAGCAAAGCCGGGGTGTTTTCGCCGGCGTACTGGACGGCGCCGATGTCGTACGCCTACGTTGCGGCCAAGCCGCTGCCGAAGGATGCGCGGGTCTACATGCTGATGGGCGGGGATGAAGGCGACAGCATGGTGCCGGATGTGAAGGTGATGGCGCAGACGGTGCTGCGCACCGGGCTGCCGAAGGATCACTTCGTGCTCAAGATCGTGCCGGGGGAGCACCACAATGAGGGGTTCTGGAGCACGCAGTTCGGGGAGGCGGTGCAGTGGTTGTTTGCGCCGGAGGGGAAGAAAGTAGTCACCGCTGCGCGCTAATTCACCAACCTGAAAACGTCGTCCCGGCGCAGGCCGGGACCCATGCTGAGCTAGCAGAGCGACTGCCCTTAGCGATTCGACGACGCAAACGTTCTATGGGTCCCGGCCTTCGCCGGGACGACGGTTTTTTGCTAACTAAGAAGGCGCCAGCGGTATTCGATTACTCGAATTTTTGACGGGGCTTTTTGCCGACGGGCTTTTCGTTCAGGCGCCGCTGGGCGCCGTTCTTCGCCGGGCCACCTTTCTTGACTTCAGGCGGTTCGCCATCGCGCGTGATGTTCAAGGTCTGTCCCGCGACCCACACCTTCTTCAGGTGCGCGATCAGATCATTGGGCAGGTCTGCCGGCAGGTCCAGCATCGTGTAATCGTCATAGATCTCGATGCGGCCGATGAACTTCGCATCGATCCCCGCCTCGTTCGCGATCGCGCCGACGATATTGCCCGGCTTGACGCCGTGGAAGCGGCCGACTTCGATCCGGTACGTTCCCATGCCCTGCTCCGGCGTGTGCGCGACGCGCTCGCGCTTGTAGCCCGGCGCCGCTTCGCCGCGCGGTGCGCGCTGGTTGCGTTCCTCCCAGGTCGGCTGCGGGCTGGCGTCGCGTTCCGGCTTTTCCAGCAGCAGCGGCTCGTCGCCGCGCGCCAGCTTTGCCAGCGCCGACGCGATGTCTACCGCCGGCACATTGTGCTCGCGCTCGTATTCCTCGATCAGCGAACGGAACACGTCCAGGCCGCCGGCCGCCAGCGTCTCGGTGATCTGGTCCTTGAAGCGCGCGATGCGCACCTCGTTCACCGCCTTCACGGTCGGCAGCGACAGCGGCGATACCGGCTGGCGCGTGGCGCGTTCGATCGCCTTCAGCAGCCCGCGCTCGCGCGGCGTGACGAACAGGATCGCCTGCCCGCTGCGTCCCGCACGGCCGGTGCGGCCGATGCGGTGGGTGTAGCTCTCGGGGTCCGATGGCACGTCGTAGTTGATCACGTGGCTGATGCGCTCCACGTCCAGCCCGCGCGCGGCGACGTCGGTCGCGACCAGGATGTCGATCTTGCCGCTCTTGAGCTGTTCGATGGTGCGCTCGCGCTGCTGCTGCGCCATGTCGCCATTGATGGCGGCGGCCGCGAAGCCGCGCGCCTGCAGCCTGGATGCCAGCTCCTCGGTACCGAGCTTGGTGCGGGCAAAGATGATCATGCCGTCGAACGGCTCCGCTTCCAGGATGCGGGTCAGCGCTTCGAGCTTCTGCAGGCCGGCCACCAGCCAGTAGCGCTGGGTGATGTTGGCGGCGGTGGTGGTCTTGGCGGCCACCGTCACTTCCTGCGGATCGCGCAGGTAGGTGCGCGCGATGCGCTTGATCTGCGGCGGCATGGTGGCCGAGAACAGCGCGGTCTGGCGCTCCTGCGGGGTCTGCTGCAGGATTTGCTCGACCTCGTCGATGAAGCCCATGCGCAGCATCTCGTCGGCCTCGTCCAGCACCAGCGTCTTCAGCTGCGACAGGTCGAGCGAGCCTTTTTCGATGTGATCGATGATGCGGCCCGGCGTGCCGACCACCACATGGACGCCGCGGCGCAGCGCCGACAGCTGCGGGCCGTAGGCCTGGCCGCCGTAGATCGGCATCACATGGAAGCCCTTCACGTGCGAGGCGTAGGTCTGGAAGGCCTCGGCCACCTGGATCGCCAGCTCGCGCGTCGGCGCCAGCACCAGCGCCTGCGGCGTGGCCTTCTTCAGGTCGAGCGTTGCGACGATCGGCAGCGCGAAGGCAGCGGTCTTGCCGGTGCCGGTCTGCGCCTGGCCCAGCACGTCGCGTCCCTCCAGCAGCAAGGGAATGGTGGCCGCCTGGATCGGCGATGGCGCCTCGTAACCGAGTTCCTTCAGCGATTTCAGTACGGGCGCGGGCAGCTCAAGGTCTGCGAACGTGAGGGAGGTGTCTGACATGATGTGCTTCTTGTTGCGAAAAGATCGACATCTTACTCGCTTCTGGCGCTATGTGAGGCCGCTTTCGTGGCCACCTCCCCCTCAAACACTTACATCACATTCGACGGACAATACTGTTTCACATACTCCGCATGATCCGGCATCACGTTCACGCACTGCTCCACCACGTGCGCCACGCTGCCCATGTACTCCTCGATGCCGCCCTCGCTCTGCACGTCGACCAGCGGGTGATAGCTCTCCGGGTACAGGTTCTGCCCCGTGAACACCTGCATCCACGCGACTTCGGTGAACAGCTCGTTGTTGTAGCGCTGGATCCGGCCGTGGGTGCGGAACAGGTCCATCTTCTCGCGCAGCGTGCCAGGAATGTCCATGGCCGCGCAGGCCTGCCAGAACGCGGCATCGTCGCGCTGGTTCAGCTTGTAGTGCAGGATGATGAAGTCGCGGATCCGCTCGTACTGGAAGCGCGACAGCGCGTTGAAGGCGTCGATGTCCTTCTGGCTGAAGCCCTGGTCCGGGAAGAAGTCGAGCACCATCGACACCGCCGCCTGCACCATGTGGATGCTGGTCGATTCGATCGGCTCCAGGAAGCCCGAGGCCAGGCCGATCGCGATCACGTTCTTGTTCCAGCTCTTCTTGCGCATGCCGGTCTTGAAGCGGATCGGGCGCGGGTCGGCCAGCGGCCTGCCGTCCAGGTTCGACAGCAGCACGGCGGTCGCCTCGTCGTCGCTGATGTACTGGCTGCAATAGACGTGGCCGTTGCCGATGCGGTTCTGCAGCGGGATGCGCCACTGCCAGCCCGATTTGTGCGCGGTGGCGCGCGTGTACGGCGTCCACACCGGCACCGATTCGCAGGGCACCGCCATCGCGCGGTCGCACGGCAGCCAGTGGGTCCAGTCTTCGAAGCCGGTTTGCAGGGTCTGTTCGATCAGCAGGCCACGGAAGCCCGAGCAGTCGATGAACAGTTCGCCCTCGATGCGCCGGCCGCTCTCCAGCACCACCGCGTCGACGTGGCCGTCGGATGGACGCTGGCTCACTTGGGTGATCTTGCCCTCGATGCGCTCGACGCCGCGGCCCTCGGACAGCTTGCGCAGGTGGCGCGCATACAGGCTGGCGTCGAAATGGTAGGCGTAGGTGATCTCGGCCAGCGGCGAATTCGGAAGATCCGTCCGCGGGTGCATGAACTTGTTGGCGCGCGAAGCGGAGCGCATGATCGAGTAGTCGGCCAGGTCGCGCGCCTTGCCCAGCGCGCGCATCTTGTGGAAGTACTGCTCGAAGCCGACCATCCACAGGTCCTGGCCGAGGCGGCCGAAGCCGTGCATGTAGCGGTCGCCGTTCTTGCCCCAATTGACGAATTCGACGCCGAGCTTGAAGGTGCCGTTGGTGGCCTTCATGAACTCGACCTCGTCGATCCCGGCCACGTGGTTGAAGCGCTGGATCATCGGGATCGTGGCCTCGCCGACGCCGACGATGCCGATTTCGTCCGACTCGACCAGGCGGATCTTGTAGCGCCCGCGCAGCGCGGTGGACAAGGCGGTGGCGGTCATCCAGCCGGCGGTGCCGCCGCCGACGATCACGATGGTGTTCAGTGGTTGCATGTGATGCCTCGCAAAAAACACAACCCCTGCAGACCTAGGCCAGCAGGGGTTGTCGTTGCCGTTAGTCAGCTACAGGATAACTCAGAACTTGTAGCTTGCCTGCAGTCCATAGACGCGGCCGAACTTGATGTTCTCCACCACGTTGCTCGGATCAGCTGCGTAGCGCACGAACGGGGCGTTGGTCCAGTTCTGCACGGTGCCGATGATCGACAGGCCTTTCAGGGCGCCGCTGCTGAATTCGTAGCCGGCCTGGAAGTCCACGGTCGTGCTCGCCTTGATGAAGGTGAGCTGCTCGTTGTCCTGGAAGTCGCTGACCGAACCCAGGAAGTTGCCGCGGTGACGCGCCGCGACCGATGCCTGGAAGCCGTGTGCCTCATAGAACAGGCGGGCGTTGGTCACCTGGCGCGACAGGCCCGGCAGCGGGATGGTCGAGACGCCGCCGGTGTCTTCCACGGTCAGGCCGGTGGTCAGCAGGTTCACCGACGACAGGGTCACCGAGTGGTTGACCGCCAGGCCAAAGCCGTTCAGGTAGGACGAGAACATGCCGAACGGCAGCGACGCGGACAGCTCGATACCGTGGATGTTGCCGCCAGTACCGTTCTCCGGCGTGGTCAGGATACCCACGGTCGAGCCCTTGTTCGGGCCGCTCGCCGGCAGCGGGGTCTTGGCCGACAGCAGGCCCAGGGTGGCGAAGTCGACGACCTTCGGCACGGTCAGGATGTAGGTGTCGAGCTTCTTGTAGAACGCTGCGGCAGCGACATAGCCCTTGGCGCCGTTGACGGTGAAGTACTTCTCCCACGACAGGTCCAGCGCCTTGGCGCGGAACGGCTCCAGGTTCGGGTTACCCGCGCCGCCCGACAGGATGGCGCCGCCCGGTGCGCTCGAATTCAGCGAGACGCCGCCGCCCGGACGCATATCGCTCATCTTGCCGCGCGACAGGGTCTTGGCCAGGCCGAAACGGAACACCTGGTCATACGGCAGCTCGAACACGAGGTTCATGCTCGGCAGGAAGTCGTTGTACTTATGCTCGCCGTTGATGGTGTAGGCCGGGCAAGGCTTGCCGGCGGAACCGGCGCAGTTGCTGGTATCGACCACGAAGCCTTGCGAGCTCTGCTTGGTGCGGATGTACTGGCCGCCGAAGTTGCCGCGGTAGGTCAGGCCAAACAGTTCGCCATCGAGGTTGCCCATCGCGTACAGCG
This sequence comes from Massilia terrae, assembly GCF_024753145.1. Lineage (GTDB taxonomy): Bacteria > Pseudomonadota > Gammaproteobacteria > Burkholderiales > Burkholderiaceae_D > Telluria > Telluria terrae. The sequence goes on from NZ_JANUGU010000002.1 coordinate 518,468, forward strand.
TGGAGACCTTTTCCGACACCGCCCAGTTCTTGTCGGTCTGGATCGGCTGGTCGACCTTCGGCAGCAGCGCGTAGATGGTGCCCAGCGAACCCTGCGGATCCCATGCGACGACCGGCAGGCCCGACTGCGGGGTCACGACGACGCCGGTGCCCGGCACGGCGGCGGAGCCGTAAGGATTGCCACCCGGGATGATCAGGTTGCCTTCGTTCTGGTCGCGCGACTTGTCGCGGTTGGTCTGGTTGAAGCCGAACTCGACCGAGCTGACCGGGCCCCACTCGACATCATGCTTGGCCGACAGGCGGCCCGACTTCACCTTGTCGGTGGTCACGCCGATCGCGACGTAGCCCGCTTGCGGATTGCCGGTCAGGCCGCCGCCCCAGCCGTCCTGGTCGGTCAGCACGACCTGGTTGCGGTCGGAGTAGTTGATCGACGAGGTGTAGGTCGGCGACAGATTGCTCTTGCCGTCGAAGCCGGTCCACGAGATGGTGCCCAGGTTGGTGGCGTTGCCCGGCTGGCCGGCGGTGGTTTCGTAGCGGCTCGAATCGTGCGTCACCTTGGAGCCGGCGACGTCGCCGGTGAAGGTCCAGCCGCTGTTGCGGTACTGGCTGTTCAGGCCCCACGAATCCAGGGTGTCCTTGATGTCGTCGACGTGGTTGCGGGCGTCGCCCTTGAAGTTCGAGCAGGTGCCGGCGGTGGCCACGCCATTCACGATGGTGGCGTTGCTCAGCACGCCGGACGGGTCGTACGGGCCGGTGCTGCCGCAGATCGCGCCTTCCAGGCCGGTCAGCTTGATGTGGTCCTGGTTCTTGGAGTGGAACAGGTCGACGGTGGTCAGGAAGTCCTTGTTCGGGCGGAACTGCAGGATGCCCATCACGCCTTGCTGCTTCTTCGGAATGCGCTGGATGTCGGTCTTGAAGCCGCCCGGCACGATCACGTTCTGGCCGTTGTACAGCGGAGCGCCGGCGTCGGTCAGCTTCGGCGTCCAGCCACCCCAGCCGTCCATCTGCGACTGTTCCGCGCCGCTGTCGGTGAACTTGACGGCGCCGAGGGCCAGGCCGATGGTGCGGTCGGCGAACTGGTCGATATAGGTCAGCGAGGAGCGGTAGCCGCTGCCGGTGGCCTGCTCGCCGTTGTGCATGCCGGTCTTCTCGCGCTTGTAGCTGGCGGCCATGGTGCGCTTGGCGAAGTCCAGCGGCATCACGGTGCGCTGGTCGATGGTCGAGGCGATGCCCTGGCCCACCAGCGATGCGTCCGGCGACTTATAAATGGTGATCGAACCGAGCATCTCGGCCGGGTACAGGTCGAACTGCACGCCGCGGCTGTCGCCCGACGATGCCTGCTCGCGGCCGTTCAACAGCGCGCCGTTGAAGTCCGGCGACAGGCCGCGCACGCTGATGTCCGACGCGCGGCCGGTGTTCTTGTTGCGCTGCGCGGTCACGCCGGCCAGGCGCGAGATCGACTCGGCCACGGTGGCGTCAGGCAGCTTGCCGATGTCTTCGGCCGAAATGGCCTCGACGATCGAGTTGGAATTCTTCTTGATCGAGATCGCCGCTTCGATACCGCGGCGGATGCCGGTCACGGTGACTTTGGCGATCGGCTGGCCGTTCGAATCCAGCGCTTGCGGCGCGGTGTCGGTTTGCGGCGCAGCGGTCGTGGCGGTAGCGGTGCTGTCTTGTGCGTACACGTTGGCGCTCATCGCCAGGAATACCGCACAGCCGGCAGCGACCGGGCTCAGCTTGAATACAAGCTTGCCGTCGACGGTGGCGACGCGCTTGCTTTTTAGAATTTTCATTTGTCCCCTCAAATTCATCAGAAACGGATTATTTTCCCGAAACTACAGCCGGCGCGGCCAACAACACGGGAGCCCGATGCAAACGTCAATTTCAACGCTCGCACCGATTCTGTACTAAAACTAGATCCACTGTCAACGCGACATGTTCTCAGATAACATCGCACGTGTTAATTGTGGCACACGCCTCTAGGGGACAGTTGGAGAAGCGTTGTATTCCAGCTACAATGAGCCGTATTCGATCATGTAGTCGTACTACAAATCGTGCGTTTTGCCACAAAAGTATGCATGTACGCCAAGATGGTGCATGGTGAACGGGAGACATTGATGTTTTGCATACACAAAAACCTGGCCGGCCTCGCGCTGGCGTTCGTCTTTACCACTGTCCAGGCCGCTCCCACGCCGGCCATCGACCACCTCGAACCGCCGTTCTGGTGGGCGGGTATGCATGACAAGAATCTGCAGCTGATGGTCCACGGCGAGCGCATCGCCGAGCTGGAACCGAAGCTGGCCTATCCCGGCGTGCGGATCGCGTCAGTGACGCGGGTGGCCAACCACAATTACCTGTTCATCGACCTGGTGGTGGAGCCGGATGCGAAGCCGGGCAGCTTCGTTATCGATTTCAGCGGCGCGGGCCGCGACAAGGTGCGCTACACCTACCGCCTGCTGCCGCGCGCGCCCGGCTCGGCCCAGCGCCAGGGCTTCAGCGGCGCGGACGCGATCTACCAAGTGATGCCGGACCGCTTCGCCAACGGCGATCCGTCCAACGACAGCGTGCCGGCGCTGGCCGACAAGGCCAAGCGCGGCAGCGGCTTCGGCCGCCACGGCGGCGACATCCAGGGCATCATCGAGCATCTCGACTACATCGCGGGCCTGGGCTTTACCCAGCTGTGGCCGACGCCGCTGGTCGAGAACGACATGCCGCAGGCGTCGTATCACGGCTACGCGGCCACAGACCACTACAAGATCGACCCGCGCTACGGCAGCAACGACGACTACCTGCGCCTGTCGCGCGAGGCGCGCAAGCATGGCATCGGCCTGATCCAGGACGTGGTGTTGAACCATATCGGCGCCGGGCACTGGTGGATGAAGGACCTGCCCTCCCCGGACTGGATCAATTACGGTGGCAAGTTTGTGGCGACCCGCCACCACCGCGTCGCGGTGCAGGACAAGTACGCGTCGCAGGAAGACGCGGATAACTTCACGCGCGGCTGGTTCAGCGAGGGGATGCCGGACCTGAACCAGTCCGACCCGATGGTGGCCAACTACCTTATACAGAACAGCATCTGGTGGATCGAATACGCCGGGCTGTCGGGCCTGCGCATCGATACCTTCAGCTATTCCGACGGCCGCTTCCTGAGCGAGTACACGCGCCGCCTGATGGCCGAGTATCCGCACCTGAACATGGTGGGCGAGGAATGGAGCATGCTGCCGCCGGTGGTCTCGCACTGGCAGCGCGGCAAAATCAACTTCGACGGCTACGCCACGTCGATGCCGAGCATGATGGATTTCCCGCTGACCGACGCGATGCGCACCGCGCTGTCGGGAACCAAGGAAATCTACGATACCTTCAACGACGTGTACGAGACGCTGTCGCTGGACTATCTGTATCCGGATCCGTCCAAGCTCGTTCTGTTCGACGGCAACCACGACATGCCGCGCATGTTCAGCGTGGTCGGCGAGGACGTCGACAAATGGAAGATGGACCTGGTGTTCGTCATGACGATGCCGCGCATCCCGCAATTCTATGGCGGCGACGAGATCCTGATGACGAGCACCACCAAGGGCCGCGACGATTCCAGCTATCGCCAGGACTTCCCGGGCGGCTGGGCGGGCGACAAGGTCAATGCCTTCACCGGAGCGAACCTCCCGCCACGCCAGCGCGAGGCGCAGCAATTCGTGCGCAAGCTGGTCAACTGGCGCCGCACCGCGAACGTGATCCACCACGGGAAGCTGATGCACTATGCGCCCGAGAACAATACCTATGTTTACTTCCGCTACGACGACCATGACAAGGTGCTGGTCGCGCTGAACGCAGGCGACAAGGAGACGGCGCTGCCGGTTGCGCGCTTCCACGAGATGCTGTCCGGTGTGGCTTCGGGCGTCGATGTCCTGAGCGGGAAGGCGTATGACCTGTCGCGCACGCTGACATTGGCGCCGAAATCGTCCGTGATCTTGAAGCTGAAAGCCGCGCCATGAAGCGCAGCGTGATAGCGCTCGCTCTGGCCGCGTGCCTGCCTGTGCAGGCGGCCGACGTGCCGGGCGTCGATGCCTTGTTCGACCAGATGGCGATCGCGGTGCCGGCGGGGCAGGTGTCTCGCTTCGTCGCCGGCGACAATCTCGCCGGCTACTACGAGGGCTTCACGCACAGCCAGGGCAAGGGCGAAGGCTATGTCTTCAAGAGCGGCACCATCTGGCGCGACTACGCGGGGCTGGTCGACGGCGCCGCGCAGGACCGCGCACAGGCGTCCGAACAGGTGCTGCCGTACGGGCACCGCCTGCGCTTCGCCAGCGGCGCGACCGAGGAGATGGCGGTGCTGTCGAAGCAGCAGGCGCTGGCGATCACCATCGCCAGCCCGGCTGCGGCGCAACTCGCGGTGCGGCCCCTGCTCTCTACTGCGGGCGCCGTCGAGGATCGCGGCGGGGTGCTGGTCGTGGCGCCCGGCGTTGGCGCTACGCTGTTCATGGCGCTGGCGGCGGACCAGCCTGTGACTTTCGACGCACTCACTATCCAGAGCGCCACCAAGGCGCGCAAGCTGACCGTCGTGGCCGCGTTTGCATCTTCCGCCGACGAGGCTGTGCGGCGCGCTGCAGCGCTGGCGCACGGTGATCCGATCGGCGACGAGAAGCGCAAGCTGCACCGCATCCTCACGCGCAGCTGGCTGCAGACCAGCGACGCGCAGTACAACCGGGCGCTCAACTGGGCCAAGGCCGCCTCGCACCTGTTCGTGGTCGAGGAATACGGCGCCGGCATCTGGGCCGGCCTGCCATGGTTCCGCGAGAACTGGGGCCGCGACACCTTCATCGCCCTGCCCGGCACGCTGCTGGTGTCTGGCCAGTTCGAGGAGGCGCGCGCGGTGCTGTCCAATTTCGCGCGCTACCAGAACCTGGCCGAGCCGCACGGGCTGGAGTACGGCCGCATCCCCAACCGCGTGAAGCCCGGCGAAATCATCTACAACACGGTGGATGGCACGCCGTGGATGCTGCGCGAGGCGCTCGAATATGTGCGCTACACGGGCGACCGCGAGTTCGCGGCACAGATGTACAAGCTGGCCGTACCCTACTTCGACGGCGCGATCGCGAACTACCTCGACAGCGACGGCCTGTTGAAGCACGACTCGGCCGACACCTGGATGGACGCCCGCATCGAAGGCAAAGAGCCGTGGTCGGCGCGCGGGCCGAAGGCGGTCGAGATCCAGGCCCTGTGGTACACGGCGCTGCAGTCCGGCGCGTGGTTTGCGCGGCAGGCCGGCGACGAACAGCATGCCCGCGAGTGGGATGCACTGGCGCACAAGGCGCAGGCGGGCTTCCTGCGCAAATTCTGGGACGGCCGCACGATGGCCGACCGACTGCGCGCGGACGGCAGCCGCGACACCAGGCTGCGCCCGAACCAGCTGATGCTCGACTCGATCCCCTTCGGCGACTTCGTGCCGCCAAACGTGCAGGCCGTGGTGCTGAAGAATGCGGTCGGTGGCCTGCTCTACCCCTACGGCATCGCATCGCTGGGTCAGGACGAGGCCTACTTCCATCCGCGCCACGAGAACCCGGCTTACCATCACAAGGACGCCGCCTACCACCAGGGCACGGTGTGGGGCTGGAACGCGGGCTTCACCGTCACCGCGCTCGACAAGTTCGGCTACCAGGACCTCGCGTTCCGGCTCAGCCAGAACCTGGGCGAGCAGATCCTCCACCTCGGCACGCTCGGCAATATGAGCGAGCTGCTGGACGCGCTGCCGCATGAGGGCGGCAAACTCAAGCCGTCCGGCACCTTCGCGCAGTCGTGGAGCGTGGCTGAATTCGCGCGCAACGGCTACCAGGATTATGTCGGCTTCCGTCCTGACCTGGTCGAGGGCGTGCTCGCATTCACGCCGGCGATTCCGCACGCGTGGAGCAGCTTCTCGGCGGTGCTGCCGTTCGGCCGGGACGAGTCGCTGTCGGTGGAGTTTGCGCGCAGCGGCAGCAAGCAGCGCTGGGTCTTTTCACTGTCGTCGCCGAAGCCGTACCGGATCAGCATCGCGCAGCTGGCTGGGGACAAGAGCCGGCATCGGCAAGCCGTGGAAGTCACACCGGGGCATCCTGTCGCCGTGGAGTTCGACGAAGACAAGCCGGCCGGCGTGAAGGTGCAGGCATCGTACTCGGCACAGATCGGCGAGCTGCGCTTCGTGACGCCGAAGTTCTATCGCCCCGAGGACTTCCCAATGCTGCGAGGGAAGGATGTCCTGAAGGGCATCATCGAACGAAGCGAATATCGTTAAAGCCCCCGTCGTCCCGGCGCAGGCCGAGACCCATGCTGACTTCCCGAAGTCGCAAGCGGCCTATGGGTCCCGGCCTCCGCCGGGACGACGGTTTTAAGTGTAGAGGTACTGAACATGAACGTATCACGCTGGCTGCTTGGTGCGGCCCTCATCTGCGGGACGGCGATGGCCGCGGGACCAGCCGAACTTTATGTGCGCGGCGGTTTCAATGGCTGGGGCATCGACAACCCGCTGGTCGCTCAGGGCAGCGGCGTGTACCAGGCCGACATCCTGCTCAGTCCCGGCTACCACCCGTTCAAGGTCGGCAGCCGCGACTGGAGCGCGGAATGGGTGATCGATCCCGCCGCCAGCGTGAACGTCGCCGCTGGCACGGCCTACCGCATGGACACCCATCCCGGGCCGGAAGACTATCTGTTCGTGAAGCAGACCGCGACCTGGCGCTTCACCGTCGACGCCAGCGACCCGGCCGCGCCCAAGCTGTCCGTGACGCGGCTGGAGACGCCCGCCGCCACCGCAAGCACCGATCCGCACGCGGGCGCGCAGGCCGCCTCCGAGCTCCGTTTCCGGACGTGGGACGGCAAGCAGGAAGCTGCCCGCTTCTCCACAGACGATGCAGCCGCAACGCTTCGCAGCTACACCCAGTCGACCACCATGCAGCTGCGCGACACCGGCCCGCAGTTCGTGCGCTACCGCGAATCGGCCGACCTGCCGCGCGTGCGCAGCGGGAACCTCGCCTTCGACGCCCTGTTCGCGCTGGCAGGCAGCGAGATGCGGCAGGACTCGGTGCACGAGATCAGGGACGGCAATTACAACGGCGGCGCCGCAATCCCGTGCGAGTGCTTCGAGACTGGCGAGAAGTGGCACTACGTGTGGACGCGCGACCTGTCCTACGCCGCCGACCTTGGCCTGGCGATGCTCGACCCTCAGCGCGTGCGCAATTCACTGCTGTTCAAGCTGTCCGGCTGGCGCAGCGGCATCTCCAAACCTGCGCGAGCGGCCGGAACGGATGACGGCCTGCAGATCGTGCAGGACACCGGCAGCGGCGGCAGCTGGCCGGTGAGCACCGACCGCATCGCATGGGCCTACGCGGCGGAAGATGTGCTGCGCACCTTGCCGCCAGCCGAATGCGCCACCTTCGCCGCGACCGCGCTGAAGGCCTTGTCCAACACCGTCGAGAACGACCGCATCGCCGCCTTCGACGCGGCTACCGGCTTGTACACGGGCGAGGAGTCCTTCCTCGACTGGCGCGACCAGAGCTACGCGGCGTGGATCCCGAACCACCTGTCGTGGATGGCCAGCTCGAAAGCACTATCGACCAACGTCGGCCACTACAAGGCGCTGACGCTGGCAGCGCAACTGGCGCGCGAATCGGGCGATGCCGCCCGCGCTTCCCGCTACGAGGGCTGGGCCAAAGCGCTCAAGCTTGCGATCAACAAGCAGCTATGGCTTGAAGACGAAGGCATGTACAGCAGCCTCACCGCCGGCCACTTCGATGGCGCGCCGATGCACAAGTTCGACTGGCTCGGACAGGCGCTGGCGATCGATACCGGCATCGCCGACGCGGCCCGCGCGCACAGCATCCTCGCCCACTACCCGCACGGCCCGATGGGCGCGCCGGTGATCTGGCCGCAGCAGCAGGGCATGCCGGTCTATCACAACCGCGCGATCTGGCCCTTCGTCACCGCCTATGGCCTGCGCGCGGCGGCCCGCACCGGCAATGTGAGCGTGGCCGATGCCGCCTACGACACCCTGGTGCGTGGCGCCGCGCTCAACCTGTCGAACATGGAAAACCTGGAATGGCTGAGCGGCCAGCCGCTGCTGCTGGACGAGGCGCATCCAACCCTGATCGGCCCCGTCATCAGCTCGCGGCGTCAGCTGTGGTCCGTCGGCGCCTATCTCGGCATGGTGATCGAGGACGTGTTTGGCGTGACCCCGGCCGCAACCGGCATCGAGCTCAAGCCCTTTGTCACGGCCAGGCTGCGGCGCGAGGCATTCGCGGGATCGAACGATGCCGTGCTGGAGAACCTGCGCTTGCGGGGCAAACGGATCACCGTCCACCTGCACCTGCCCGCAGCGACCGAAGCGGACGGCTACTACCGGATCGGCGGCGTAAAACTGAATGGCGCCGCCGCGAATACGGCGATCGCCTGGCCGGCGCTGAAGGACGACAACCGCATCGACATCGAACTTTCCACGCTGGCGAAGGGCGAGCAGTCGATCCGCCGTGTGAACGCCAATCCGTACGAGGAATCGCCGGCCGTGTTTGGCCCACGCGAACCGGCGATCACTACGCTGGAGCGCGCCGGCGCGCGCGTCGTCCTTGGTTTCGACGGCGGCCCGGCGATCAATGTCTACCGCGACGGCAAGCGCGTAGCGAGCGGAGTATCAGGCTCGCAATGGACCGATAATCACGCCGGCCCGGCATCGTGCTACGCCGTGGAAGCCACCTACCCCAACGGCAACCGCAGCCACCACAGCATGCCGCGCTGCCTGGACAAGGGCATCGAGGTCGCGGTAACCGATCCGCGCGTGCGGTCGAACGTGGCGCTGGCCCAGTCCAGCGAGCGCTTCCCGCTGCCGCACCTGGGCGGCTGGGGCAAGCCGGACGACCGCTTCGGCGTCGATGCGGTGAGCGTCGCGCAGCCCGGCCGCTACGCGGTGCAGGTCCGGTATCACAACGGCGCGAACCAGATCAACCTGGGTATCAGCGGCGGCGTCAAATGGCTGGCGGTGAAGGACCAGCGTGGCCGCGTGGTCGCGCAAGGCGTGGTGCAGCTGCCGCATGCGCCGATCGCGAAACAGGATACGCCGACCGCACTGTCGACGCCCTTGTACGCGCGGCTGAAGCCGGGCAGCTACCGCCTGGCGCTGTCGGACTTCTTCAATATGGGCTACCTGCAAAGTAACAGCAGCTTCAGCGCCGCCGGCGGCGTCGAGGGTCCGTCGAACCGCTTCGATATCTATGGCGTGCGCCTGCAGCGACTGCCCTAAGCGATCAGGCCGCGGCGCTGCTGCTGTTGTTGAGGAGGGCGATGTAGAAATTCGTGCCGGTGTCGTCCGGCGTCAGGTGCATCACGCACTTGAAGCGCAGCCCGAGCTTCTGCAGCAGCGCGTTGGACGCCACATTGTCCGGCGAGGTGATGCCAGCCAGCCGCTCGATACCGAGTTCGCGCGCGTGCTCCACCGTGGCGCGCGCCGCTTCGTAGGCATAGCCGGCGCCGCGGTACTCCGGCAGGAACGCGTAGCCGATGTCGACGTCGACCAGGGTCTCGCGCTTGATCAGGCCGCACATGCCGATCGGGACGCCGCTGTCCTTCAGCTCCACCACGTACATCGAATGCCCGTAGCGGCCCTGCATCGCTACCGGCCCGTCCGCGATGTAGCGGCGCGAGTCGTCCAGCGTGCGCACGCCGCGGTCACCGATGTTCTCGATGAATGCCGGGTCGTTCAGCAGCGCGAGATGGAATTCGACGTCGGCGTCGTCCAGCGTGATGGTGCGCAGCCGCAGCCGCGCGGTCTCTACGATGTTCATTCCTGTCCTGTCCGGGGAGGTGATCCCGCGATTCTATAGCATCGCGGAGGTTCAGAGGCCAATCTTGAAGCTCGCCTCGCCGGGCCGCCCCGGCAGCTTCAGGCGCGCCCGCGCGGGCGGCGATTCGGCCACCACCTGCCCGCGCCGGATCACGGCCCGGCGCGCCGCGCGCAGCCGGATCGCCTCGACCGGACTGCCGGCGTCGAGCAGCACGAGGTCCGCATTGCAGCCGGGCGCGATGCCGTAGCCTTCCAGCCCCAGGATGCGCGCGGGCGTCTCCGTCACCGCCAGGAAGCACTGGCGCATCGCCTCCTGCCCGGTCATCTGCGCCACATGCAATCCCATATGCGCCACTTCGAGCATGTCGCCCGAGCCCAGGCCGTACCAGGGGTCGAGCACGCAGTCGTGGCCGAACGCCACCGGCACGCCGGCCGCCAGCAGCTCGGGCACGCGGGTCATGCCGCGCCGCTTGGGATAGCTGTCGTGCCGGCCCTGCAGCGTGATATTGATCAGCGGGTTGGCGATGGCGGCCATGCCGCTCTCCGCCATCAGCGGCAGCAGCTTGCTGACGTAGTAGTTGTCCATCGAATGCATCGAGGTCAGGTGCGATCCGGCCACCCTGCCCTGCAGCCCGAGGCGCTGGGTTTCGCAGGCCAGCGTTTCGACATGGCGCGACAGCGGGTCGTCGGTCTCGTCGCAATGCATGTCCACCCGCAGGCCCTTGTCGGCGGCGAACTCGCACAGGATGCGCACCGATTCCGCGCCCTGCGCCATCGTACGCTCGAAGTGCGGGATGCCGCCCACCACGTCCACGCCCATCGCGATCGCGCGCTTCAGGTTATCGAGGGCCGAAGGACTCCTGAGCAGCCCGTCCTGCGGAAAGGCGACCAGTTGCAGGTCGAGGTAGGGCGCGACGCGGCGCTTCACGTCGAGCAGCGCTTCCACCGCCAGCAAGCGGTCGTCGCACACGTCCACGTGCGAACGGATCGCCAGCAGGCCGCGCGCCACCGCCCAGTCGCAGTAGCGCAGCGCGCGCTCGACCAGCGCGTCCTGCGTGAGCTGCGGCTTGAGCTCACCCCATAGCGCGATCCCTTCGAGCAGGGTGCCGGACGCGTTCACGCGCGGCTGGCCGTAACTGAGCGCGGAGTCCATGTGGAAGTGGGCGTCGACGAAGGGCGGCGAGACCAGGTCGCCGCCGGCGTCGATCTCGGACCGTCCGCGCGCTTCCAGCCGCGTCTCAAGCGCGGCGATGCGCCCGTCCCTGATGCCGATGTCGATGCCATGCCGCCCATCGGGCAGGGTCGCGTTGCGAATCACGAGGTCCATCTTGCGCTCCGGTTGGTTCCGATAGGCCATTGTAAGCACGACAACACCCCGCCAGGAACACAAAACAAATGTTGCGCCGCAAGATTTGATTGCAAGAAGACGACAAATCGTGCTTTTCAAGCCACGAAAACATCGATACACTAGAAAATATTGCAGCGCATCATAACCTTACGACGAGGAACTTATGATTTCACTCCCTGAACAGTTCTCCGCAGCACGCAAGGCCCAGGTCGACAGCCAGATCGAGTTCATGCGCGCGCTGACGGCGCGGGCGGTCGCCACCGCCGAGCAGGTGCTGGCCCTGAACATCAACGCCTCGCGCGAATCCGTCACCCGCACCGCCAACACGGTGCGCCAGCTGTGCGCGATCACCGATCCGCGCGACCTGTTCACGCTGGGCGCGCAAACCCAGGAACAGCTGTCGTCGCTGTACAACTACGGGCGCGAACTGTTCAACATCGCGGCCGATGCGCGCCTGGACCTGGGCCGCCGCATCGCCGCACACGCCGCGCCGCAGCCGCAGGCCAAACCGGCGCAAGCCGTGGCGCCCGCAGCGGAGCCGGCGGCCGCACAGGCCAGCGCGCCGGCAGCCGAAGCCGCGCCGGAAACCGTCGCCCCTGTGGTGGAAGAGGAGCAGCCGGAAGTCGCGCAGACCCAGCCCGCACCGCCGCGCGCCAAGGCCAAGCCGATCGCGCGCGCAGTCGGCAAGGTGGTCTACGCTCCCGCCGAGCTGCCGCATCCGTCCGCCGCACCGATCATCGAGGAAGTGGGCACGACTTCCGAAGGCGTGATCGAAGTGAAGCCGCGCCAGCCGCGCGCAGCGAAAGCACAACGCAAGAAGTAGCACGGCACAGGCCTGCGCGGCCGTGTCAAAAATAGTAAATTAGCGGGCTTCGGCCCGCTTTCTTTTTTTACGGGCCACCCAGACAAGGAAGAACAATGAGTCTAGCAAGGCTGGTCGGCGGCTTCGTGCGCCGCCACTGGCGGAACTACGTGTCGTCGGCGTTCATGCTATTCGGCGTGGCCGCGTGCACGGTCTGGATCCCGCGCAAGGTAGGCGCGATGATCGATGGCCTGGCCGCGCACCGCATGACCAACCATGACCTGCTGGTCGAGATCGCGCAACTGCTCGCGCTCGGCCTGGCCATCTATGTGCTGCGGGTCGGCTGGCGCGTCGTGTTGTACTCGGCCGCCTACCGGCTCGGCGTCGAGCTGCGCACCCGCCTGTACACGCGCCTGGCGGCCCAGGGCCCGGCGTTCTACCAGCGCCAGCGCACCGGCGACCTGATGGCGCTCGCCACCAACGACATCGACGCGATCGAGATGGCGGCCGGCGAGGCGATGCTGGCCGGCTTCGACGGCTCGCTGACGCTGGTGATGGTCCTCGGGATCATGGTGCTGGGCGTGGACTGGCGCCTGACGCTGGTGGCACTGCTGCCCTTCCCGCTGATGGCGCTGGCCTTCTGGTACATTTCGGGCCACATCCACACCGCGTCCAGCGATTCGCTCAAGCGCTTCTCCGCGCTGAACGACCACGTGCAGGAGACCCTGTCCGGCGTGCGCACCCTGCGCGCGCTGGGCCTGGAGCAGCGCAGCGCCAGCCAGTTCGGCGAACTGGCCGCGCGCGCTTCCGACGCCAGCCTCACCGCGCAGAAATGGGAAGCGGCCTACGAACCGGCGGTCGGCCTGACCCTGACCGCGGCCAGCGCCCTCACGCTGGGCCTGGGCGGCTACCTGGTCTGGAACAGCCAGCTCACCATCGGTTCGCTGACCAGCTTCAGCATGTACCTCGGCCAGCTGATCTGGCCGATGTTCGCGGCCGGCTGGGTGCTGTCGCTGATCCAGCGCGGCAAGGCGGCGCTGGCGCGCGTGCAGCCGATGCTGGACGCGCCGCTCACCGTCGCCGACGAAGGCACGCTCGACCAGGTCGGGCGCGGCGCGCTGGTGCTGTCGAACGTGCGCTTTGCCTACGGCGACGGCGGCAAGCCCGCGCTCGACCACCTGTCGCTGGCGCTCGAGCCGGGCAAGACGCTCGGCCTGGTGGGCGCCACCGGCGCCGGCAAGTCGACCCTGCTGCGCGTGCTGCTGCGCCAGGCCACGCCGCAGCAAGGCATGGTGAGCTGGGGCGGCCACAAGCTCGACGAGTACCGCCTCTCGGCGTTGCGCTCCGCGATCAGCTGGGTGCCGCAGGAGTCCTTCCTGTTCTCGGCCAGCATCGCCGACAACATCGCGCTGGGCCGCCCCTCGGCATCGCGCGCGGAGATCGAACACGCGGCGCAGATGGCCGCGATCCACGACGACATCCTGCGCTTCCCGCAGGGCTACGACACCCCGGTCGGCGAAAAGGGCATCACCCTGTCGGGCGGCCAGCGCCAGCGGGTCGCGATCGCGCGCTCGCTGCTGGCGGAAAGCTCGCTGCTGCTGCTCGACGACGCGCTGTCGGCGGTGGACACCGGCACCGAGACCCGCATCCTCGAGCACCTGGCCGAAGTGCGCCGCACGCGCCCCGAACTGGCCGCGATCATCGCCAGCCACCGCTTGTCGGGCGTGGTCAACGCCGACCAGATCGTGGTGCTCAAGGATGGCCGGATCGTCGAATCGGGCACCCACGAACAACTGCTCGCGCTGGATGGCTGGTATGCCAGCCAGTGGCGCTATCAACAACTGGAGGCCAGCCTCGATGCAACCTGAAACCTCGTCCGGCCAGGTCCGCCGCCAGGCCGGGCAAGCCGCGCACCTGCTGCGCCGCGCCGCCTGGCCCGACCGCGCGCACCTGTGGTGGGCGGTCCTGTGGCTGGTCATCGCCGCCGGCCTCGAAGTGCTCGGCCCCCTGCTCGGCAAGAAGCTGATCGACGAGCACCTGCTGCCGCACCGGCTGGACTGGCCGCGCATGGCGCTGCTGCTGGGCGGCGTGCTGGTGTTCGGCTGGAGCGCGTCGTGGCTGCGCTACCTGCAGCTGGTGCGCCTGTCCGGCCTTGCGATGCGCTCGGTGCAGCGGCTGCGGGAGTGGGTCTATGGCCACGTGCTGCGGCTGCCGATGGCCTTCTTCGACCGCGCCATCACCGGCCAGCTGGTCAGCCGCGTCACCAACGATACCGAAGCGGTCAAGACGCTGTACATCCAGGTCCTGTTCGTGATCCTCGACAGCGGCATCGTCCTGGTCGGCACGACGGCGGCGATGGCCTGGCTGGACTGGCGCCTGATGCTGATCGTGCTGGCGCTGGTGCCGGCGGTGCTGGGCATCGTGTGGCTGTACCAGCGCCTGTCGGCGCCGGCCGTGACGCGGGCGCGCGCGCTGCGCAGCGACATCAACGGCCAGATGGCCGAGTCGATCGGCGGCATGAGCGTGCTGCAGGCGAATAATGCGCAGGAGCGCTTCGGCGCGCGCTTCGCCACCACCAACCGCGCCCACTACAAGGCGCGCCTGTCCGAGCTGCGCGCCAACGCCCTGCTGCTGCGTCCCGCGCTCGACTTCCTCAACGTGGTGCTGCTGGCGGTGGTCATCTTCAGCTTCGGCCAGCGCAGCATGAACGCGGTGGAAGTCGGCGTGCTGTATGCCTTCATCAGCTACATCGCGCGCGTGGTCGAGCCGCTGATCCAGATCACGATGCAGTTCAGCGGCCTGCAGCAGGCGGTGGTCGCGACCTCGCGCGTGGCGGCGTTGCTGGAGGAGGCGAACGCGCCGGAACACGCAGCCGCCCAGGCCGCGCCGGCCCGCGCCGCCAGCAGGGAAGGCGTGCCGGCGGTGCGCGTCGAGCACCTCACTTTCGGCTACGTGCCGGGCACGCCGGTGCTGCACGACCTGTCGCTGGAGATCCCGCAGGGCGCCTTCTTCGGCATCGTCGGCCACACCGGCAGCGGCAAGTCGACCCTGCTGTCGCTGATGCTGCGCTACTACGCGCCGGAGCGCGGCCGCATCGAGATCCATGGCGAAGCGCTGGCCGCGATCGGCAACGAGCGCTTCCGCGCCGAGGTCGGGCTGGTGCCGCAGGATCCATTCTTGCTGGCCGCGTCGGCGCGCGAGAACATCGACATGGGCCGCGGCCTGCCGCGCGCGCGCATCGAGGAAGCGGCGCGCGCGGCCCACGCGCACGGCTTCATCGCGGCGCTCGAACAGGGCTACGACACGCCGCTCGGCGAAGGCGGCTCGCGCCTGTCCACCGGCCAGAAGCAGCTGATCGCGATCGCCCGCGCGCTGGCCGGCCGGCCCCGCATCCTGCTGCTGGACGAAGCGACCTCGCACATCGACAGCCAGACCGAACAGATCGTGCAGCAGGCGCTGGACGAGTTGCGCGGCAAGGTGACCATCATCGCCATCGCGCACCGCCTGTCGACTATCCGCGACGCCGACCGCATCATCGTGCTGAACCACGGCCGCATCGCGGAAACCGGCTCGCACGAGGCGCTGATGCGGATCGAGGGCGGCCTGTACCAGCGGCTCTACCTGCTGCAGCAACTTGCCCTATAACTTGCAATTTTTGATACATTAGTTGTTTTTATACCTTATTTTTTGAAAAGATCAATTTCCTCTTTGCAACAAAGTTATAATCGGTAGACGAGCTTGCCCACGGCTTGCGGGCGCTCGCCACTCAGATGAGGGATGCATGCTGGCAGCTTTCACCATCCGCCCGCGACACGTGCGCAGCAGCGCGCTACTGGCAGCGCTGTGCCTGGCGGTGACCCTCGCCTGCGCCCAGCCGGGGGCCTCGCTGACCGAGCGGCTGGCCGAGCTGCGCGAGCCGATCCGCTTCGTGCCCGAACGCGCCGTGCCGATGCTGGTCGCCCTGCAGGGTGAGCTGGGCAAGGCCGACCTCAGCGACCGCGCCGAATACCTGGCCTTGCTCGCGAACGGCTACATCGGCTTGGGCAAGCCGGACGAGGCCGACACCCTGTGCGACCAGCTGATCGCCCTCGGCCGCGAACACAATCTGGACGTCGCCACCGCCAAGGGCATGCTCATCAAGGGCTATGTCCTGTTCACGCGCAACCAGCTGTCCGAAGCCCACCAGGCGATCTGGGAAGCGGAGAAGCTCGCGGCCCAGACCGACGACGCCGAACTGAAGCTGCGCACGATGGTCTCGTCGGGCGAATCGTTCAGCGAGGAAGGCAACTTCCCGCGCGCGCTGGAAAAGCTGCAGGCCGCGGCCTCGCTCGCGCGCCAGAACGACGTCGCGTTCCAGGTCACGATCGCGCTGAATGCGCTGGCGGTCCTGTACGACAGGATGCGCGAGTACGACAAGGGCTTCGCGGCGCTGGAAGAAGCAGCGCCATGGGCCAGCAGGGGCCAGTCGCCGGGACGCATTGCGGTGCTCAAGCAGAGCGAATACATCCTGTCCATGCACTCGGGCCAGCCGCGCCGCGCACGCGAGGCGCTGCTGGCGGCGCTCGGCGCGCAGCGCCGCATCGGCGCCAATGCCGACGTCGCGCGCACCCTGGTCAACCTGTCCGACAGCTACCTGAAGCTGGGCGACTTCGCCACCGCGCTCTCGTACGCCAACCAGGCCCACGAGGCCAGCCGCCTGCTGAAGGACCGCCAGCCGATGACGGTGGCGCAGGTCAACCAGGGCGAGGCCCTGATCGGCATGGGCCGGCTGGCCGAGGGCAAGCGCACCGTCGAGGATGCGATCCGCCAGATCGAGCGCACCGGCGACAAGCCGGTGATGCAGCAGGTGCTGGCCGAGTATGGCGAGTTGCTGGAAAAGGCCGGCGACTTCGCCGGCGCGGTCACCGCCTACCACCGCGAACGGGACCTGTCCAACCAGCTGTTCGAGGAACGCCGCCACAAGCTCACGCTGGAACTGCAGACCAAATACGAGACCGACAAGAAGCAGCAGCAGATCGAGCTGCTGCGCCGCGAGAACCAGGTGAAATCGACGGAGCTGAGCAACCGGCGGCTGCAGCAGCGCGTGTGGTGGTTGCTGGCGGTGGTGTTCGCGCTGTCCTCGGTGATCGTCACCATCCTGTACCGCAAGGTGCGCAGCGCGAACGTCAAGCTGGAGGAAAAGAACCTCGAGCTGAAGGCGCAGAGCGTGCGCGACCCGCTCACCGGCCTGTACAACCGGCGCCACTTCCAGGAATACATGCGCAACTTCCAGCCCACCGAAAAGCGCGGCGCCGGCACGTCGGGCGAGGACGTGGTGGGTGCGCTGTTCCTGCTCGACGTCGACCACTTCAAGCACATCAACGACACCTGCGGCCACGCGGCCGGCGATGCGGTGCTCAAGCGGATCGCGACCTGCATGCACGAGATCCTGCGCGGCACCGACATGATCGTGCGCTGGGGCGGCGAGGAATTCCTGGCCTTCCTGCCGGCGATCCCGCGCAGCGGCCTGGACGAAATCGCGCGGCGCCTGCTGGTGGGGATTTCCTCAGCCGTGATCGAACACCAGGGCAAGACGCTGTCGGCCAACGTATCGATCGGCTTCGCGCCATATCCGATCGCGTCGCCGGGACAGGAGCCGCTGACCTGGGAGCGCGCGGTGAACCTGGTCGACATGGCGCTCTACCTGGCCAAGGGCCACGGCCGCAACCGCGCCTACGGCGTGCGCAGCCTGTCCAGCTTCGAACAGACCACGCTGGACGATGTCGAGCGCGACCTCGAACACGCCTGGCGCGACGGGCATGTCGACCTGTCGATCGTGCTGGGCGGCGGGTGGCCGGAGTTGCGGGCTACTGGCAGCTAACTCCAGTTTCATGCGGATCGTCGTTCCCGCGCAGGCGGGAACCCCATTTTCGTTTCGCGTAACCAGTACGCACGCACATGGGATCCCCGCGTTCGCGAGGATGACGTTCGCTCCAAATCTGGCGAAACCGACTCCTCCTACTTGGCGGCGTCCTGGATCTTCTCACCCGCCTGTTCGACCTTCTTGCCCACCTCCGCAGTCGCCTCCTTGATCTGGTCTTGCGCCTGGCCGGCCGACTGCTGCAGCGATTTCGCCGCCTCGCTGGCCTTGTCGATCGGTTCGTGCAGCTGCGCCGCCACCTTCTCGCCGGCGTCGTCCACCGCCTTGCCCGCGCGCTGCGCCGGCCCCATGTCCTCGGCGTGCTTGCTGCACGCGGCAATCAGCAAAGCGGCCAGCACGACGGCCATCGGTTTCACCTGCATCTGCGTCTCCTGTGGTTGAGCTGTCGCTAGCATACACGCGCGCCGCCGCTGCAGGAAGCCCGGCGGGCGCGACGTATAATGTCAGGTCACCTCTCCAGCCAAGCCATGAGTTCCACCGATCTCCCGCCCTCCCCCGACCTGTCCGCCGCCGCGGTCGACGCCGCACAGGCGCACTTGCGCGACATCCTGCACATCGCGGTCGAACACGCTGCGCCGCATGCCGCGCTGGTGGTGCACGATACCCGCACCGGGCTGGCGCGCGCGCTCACCGAGGGCTACCGCCGCAACCTGCCCGATGCCGCCTTCCTCGATTTCGACAGCGTCGCGCCCGATGAGGTGCTGGCCGCGTTCAAGCGCATGGCGGCGGGCGACCTGGTGGTGCTGGTCCAGTCGACCAACTTCCGGCTCGAAGCCTTCCGCATCCGGGTCGAGCTGTTCAAGCTGGGCCTGAAGGTGATCGAACACGTGCACCTGTCGCGCATGCCCGGCGCCCAGGCCAGCCATTACATCGAGGCGCTGGCCTACGATCCGGCCTACTTCCGCGGCGTCGGCCGCGCGCTCAAGGCGCGCATCGATGCCGCACCCGGCGCACGAGTGGTCGGCGATGGCGCCGAGCTGGTATTCGCATCGCGGCTGGAACCGGCCAAGCTGAACGTGGGCGACTACAGCGGCATGCACAATGTCGGCGGCCAGTTCCCGATCGGCGAAGTGTTCACCGAGGCGCTCGACCTGGAAGCCGTGCACGGGCAAGTGCGGGTGCACGTGTTCGGCGATACCTCGTACCGCTCGAACCGCCCGCAGCATCCGATCACGCTGGTGGTGGAGCGCGGGCGCGTGGTCGAGGCCATCGATTCCACGCCGGAGTTCGACGAAGTCCTGGCCAACATCCGGCGCGACGAAGGCGAAGTCTGGATCCGCGAACTGGGCTTCGGCCTGAACCGCGCCTTCACGCGCGAGCGCCGCGTCGACGACATCGGCACCTACGAGCGCATGTGCGGCATCCACCTGTCGCTCGGCGCCAAGCACGGCGTGTACCCCAAGCCGGGCTTTAAGCGCAAGGACGCGCGCTACCACATCGACGTGTTCGCGGTGACCGATGCGGTCTACCTCGGCGACGAGCGCGTCTACGAAAACGGGGCCTGGACCGCCGGCGCCTGAACCGCGAGAGAGCGCATGCAATCCTATCCCTACGTGAGCGACATCATCGCCGCCCTGACCGGCTACCGGCTGCCGCTGCCGTTCGCGACCTTCGGCCTGCTGGTCGGCATCGCCGCGCTGGCGGCGGCGGCCCGCTTCGGCGCGGAACTGCGGCGCCTGCACCAGGATGGCCTCGTCGGCACGGTGCGCAAAGGCGCGGCCCAAGTCGCGCCGCAGGAGATCGTCAGCGACATGGTGATCGTCGTGATGATCCTCGGCGTGATCGGCGCGCGCCTGTTCCACATCCTCGAACACACCGGCGAATTCATGGCCGATCCGGCGGCCATGATCTTCAACCGCTCCGGCCTGTCGGTGTTCGGCGGCCTGATCTTCGGCACGCTGGGCGGCATCCTGTTCGTGCGCCGCTACAAGCTGCCGCCACGGCCGCTGCTCGACGCCGTCGCGCCGGCCCTGATGCTGGGCTACGCCATCGGCCGCATCGGCTGCCAGGTTGCGGGCGACGGCGACTGGGGCATCGCGGCCAACCTGGCCTTGAAGCCGGCGTGGCTGCCGGCGTGGCTGTGGGCGCAGACCTATGACAACAACATCTTCGGCGCGGTCATCGCCGCGCCGGGCGTGTATCCGACGCCAATGTACGAGACCATCATGGCGAGCGCCTGCTTCGCGCTGCTGTGGATGCTGCGCCGGCATCCCTTCCAGGCCGGCTGGCTGTTCTCGCTGTACCTGCTGCTGGCCGGCGCCGAGCGCCTGCTGATCGAGCAGATCCGCGTGAATCCCGTGCTGCAGGTCGGCTTCATCCACGGCACCCAGGCCGAGATGATCGCCGTCGCCCTCATCGCCGCCGGCGCCGCCGGGCTGGCGCTGCTGACCCGCCGCAGCGGCCCCGCGCAGCTTCGCGGCGCCACCCGCGTCTAGCGGAGCCGGTATTCGCGGTCGAGCGAGGCAAGCACCACCAGCAGCGTCATGATCGGCGGCGCCGAGAATATCCATGCCGAGACCACGAACTGGAGCAGGTTGACCGGGCGTCCAAGGAGAATCAGCCATCCGGCGGCGCCGGCGAGCGTGACGATGGATGACATCATGAAGTGGGCCCGGCAGGCCGGAACCCTGGCCCATGGGATCAGGTACACCAGAATCGCGAGCAGCCCGAGCGACAGCACCGAACCGCTGGAGCCAAGCCTGGCGGTCATCATGCCTAGTCCGAGCAGCGCCAGGTAAGAAGCGGCATCGAGTGCATGCGCTTGCCATCGCGGCCGGGCGATGCGGGCGCGGTTCGCGGCATGCCCGGCAGTCCAGTGCAGGCTGGCGCGGTACATGGCGAGCCCCGTCAAGACCAGCCCGGGAAGTCCAAGCAAGAGGTGCAGCTTCCACGATCCGCCGGCCTGCATCGCCCAGCGCTGCCCCAGCACCACGCCGAAGCCCGCAAAGAACAGCGAGGGAAAAATGCTGCTGGCCGCAAAGCGCCTGGTTTTGTCGTCGAACATCGCCGTCTCCCCATTGCTCGGACGCAAAAAATTTCCTTACCCGGACTGTGTCGGAGCGCACGCTTGCGAGCAAGCTGATCGGGCTCGGCATTTGAGAAGGATCAAACCACACTCCCCTCAGCCGACTACGATTCCTAACTGCAAGAGTTCTCTCGGAAACTCAGCAGGAGGGTGCGCCAATGCGTATGCGGGCAGCAAACCGAAAGAGCGGATCACAGGATGGCGCAATCGCTGTGATGGCAGCATTTGTGATCGTGATCATGATTGCCATGTTCGGCATGGCGCTCGACCTGAGCCGGACCTACAACCGGAAAGTCGAGCTGCAAAGCGTGGCCGACGCTGCTGCGCTCGCCGCCGCGAACGCGCTGGACGGCACCACGGCCGGTATCGACAAGGCCGCCACCGCCGCTGCCGATACCGCCGCCGGCTTCGGCTATTCCTACAACAACGGCAGCGTCACGTGGTCGAGTTCGGCACTGACCTTCGGCACGGCCTTGAACGGCGGCTCGGCTGGCTGGATGGATCCGAGCGCGGCAAAGGTCAATGCGGCAACTGTCTTTTTCGCGCGCGTGGATACATCGAAGCTCGATGCCAGCCTTGGCGAAGTCAGCAATGTGCTGATCCCCATTTTGCCGAACGCCCCGACCAGAACAAACGTCTACGCGGCAGCGGTGGCGGGCAGGGATTCGCTGAACGTCCTGCCCTTCGCGATCTGCGCCAACTCGAATACCAGGGCCGCCTCGCTTGCTTCCGGTGAACTGGTCGAATATGGCTTCAGGCGCGGGGTCGACTACAACCTGATGAACCTGAATCCGGGCGGGCAGACCCCTGAAAACTTTTTGGTGAATCCGATTGCGCCGGCCGGTACGGTGGGTGTCTCCATGATGGGCAGGATGGACGTCGTCTCGCCTTTTATCTGCACGGGCAGGATGGCGATTCCAACCCTGCTGGGCGGCCAGATCACGGTTGAACGGTCATTCCCGATCGCCTCGCTATACCAGATGTTCAATTCCCGGTTTGGGAGCTACACCTCGCCATGCACGGCCAACTCGGCGCCGGCCGATCCGAATACCCGCAGCTTCGACCTGAGCAACGCGACGTGGATGAAGAACAAGCCCGACCATCAATATGCGAATCCGCTGTCCTCGCCGGACCCTTTGCTGACCGTCGCGGAAAAACAGACCACCGGCATGGCGGGGACCGTCTACGGCCCCTTGTGGTCGTATGCGAAAGCGGCACGGTATGCCTCTTACCTGGCAAACAGCGGCGTGGAACCTTCGTCGGGCTATGCAACCTTCGCCACTTCGGACTGGGCCACGATATACAACCCGGGAGCCCCCGTCGCCCAATCGTATCCAGGCACCACGCCCTACCAGACTACCGGCGGCGTGACGGCATACAAAACCTTCCGCAATACCCGCGTGCTGCGCATTGCGCTGCTGCAGTGCCCGGTGGCGGCAGGGTCGAAAGTGGCGGCGACCGTCCTGGGGATCGGCAAATTCTTCATGACGGTGCCGGCGACGCCGTCGGCCTTGAACGGAGAATTTGCGGGGCTGGACACCGAGCTGGCAAGCGGCGGGAATGCGAGGCTATACCAATGAAACGCACACTCAACAGGATGAAGTCGCGGCTTCAACGTGGATCCGTTGCGGTCGAGGCGGCGCTCGTGTTCAGCTTCCTCGCGGCGTTTTTCCTCATGCCGTCCATCTTCATGTCTTTTTATTTTTTCGAATATTCGACTGCGCAAAAAGCGGTGCACGACGCCGGGCTTTATCTGGCCACCGCACCAAAACTGGAAATGACGACGGTGGGTCCCGATGGCGGACCGGCTGCGCTCACCTTGGCAAAAACGATCATCGCCAGGGAAATGGTCGGACTCAGCTCGGGCGGCATCCCCATTGATCCAAGTATTGTTTGCGCGTATCAGCAAACCCCGACCAGTGTCGCGTGGAAGCAATGCACGACCACGAACAACCAGCCCTTGATCCAGCTCGCCGTGTCGGTAGACATGAATTTCGTGGACCCGCTGACCGGCAGCGACAGCGGCTGGGTGATTTCAGCTTATGCGCCGGTGCGCTATGTGGGGAACTAAGATGAAACGGCTCACCGGACGGAGATCGCGAAAAGCCCAGGCCGGCGTCGCGGCGGTTGAATTCTCGCTGGTTGCGATCTCATTCTTTTTCTTCGTTTTTGCGACGCTTGAATTGGCACGGGCGGAGTTCTTGCTGAATACCCTGAGAGAGGTCACACGGCGTGCTGCCGCTGCAGCCTCCAACGTTAGCTTCAACAATGCCACCGCGCTGCAAAACGTACAGGCGGACGCCGTGTTTCGCACATCATCCGGGCCGCTGGTATTGGGCGACCCGGTCACCGCCGCCAACGTGAAGATCGACTATTTGTCGGTCTCGCAAGGTACGCTGGCCCTGAATCACGTGACCGCATTGCCGTCCTGTCCCGCAAAAAATCACCTGAACTGCGTCACCGATCCCTACGCCGATAACTGCATCCGCTTTGTCAGGGCGCGGGTGTGCGCATCGATGGACAGCAGCGGAAATTGCGAACCGCTGTCCTACCAGATGCTGTTCCCCTTGCTTGATCTGTCGGGAATGCAGATCCCGCCCGCCGAGACGATCGTGCCCGCCGGCAGCCTCGGCTACACGCTCGGATCGATGCCCTGCCCGTGAGGATTGTCGGCTTTTAGCTACATACATATGCATCATGTAACAGCCCTGTTACAAATCAAACGATCACTTACAGATGAGCCAGGGCTAGAATATTTTCCCTAAATTAACTACAACATGTGGGGAAAACATGATGCGTTTGCCGTTCGGGGTAGCTCTGCTATGCCTGTCCATGTCCGCAATTGCGGCTGATCCGCCTTCCAGCGGATTCGACGACAAGTTCCGCCAGCTCGACGAGCTGCTCCCGACGCCGACCACGGTGCGCACCGCTTCCGGCGCCCCCGGCCACGCCTACTGGCAGCAACGCGCCGATTACACGATCCGCGCCACCCTGGACGAAGCCAAGCGCGCGATCAGCGGCGCCGAGACCATCACCTACCACAACAACTCGCCGGACTCGCTGAACTACCTGTGGGTCCAGCTCGACCAGAACATCTTCAAGCCCGACTCGGACGCGCGCACCACCGCGACCGTGGCCTCGCGCGACGCCTGGGGCAAGCCGCGCGGTCCGGAAGACGGCATGAAGTTCGACTCGATGCGCAACCTGCTCGCGCAGCGCAGCTTCGACGGCGGCTTCAAGATCGCCAGCGTGAAGGACGCCGGCGGCCGCCCGCTGAACTTCACCATCAACCGCACCATGATGCGCATCGACCTGCCGCAGCCGGTGAAGGCCGGCGGCCAGGTGGCGTTCTCGATCGAGTGGAGCTTCAACATCCCCGAACAGAAAGTCATCGGCGGCCGCTCGGGCTATGAGAAGTTCGACGACAAGAACGACCTGTTCGAAGTGGCCCAGTGGTTCCCGCGCATGGCGGCCTACTACGACGTCTACGGCTGGCAGCACAAGCAGTTCCTCGGCCAGGGCGAGTTCACGCTCGAATTCGGCGATTACGACGTCCAGGTCACCGTCCCGGCTGACCACATCGTGGCCTCGACCGGCGAACTGCAGAACGCCGACGCGGTGCTGACCGGCGCCCAGCGCGACCGCCTGAAGCAGGCGAAGAGCGCGTCCAACCCGGTGGTCATCGTCACCCAGGACGAAGCCGAGGCGAAGGAAAAGACCCGCGCCAGCGGCAGCAAGACCTGGCACTTCAAGGCCAGGAACGTGCGCGACTTCGCATGGGCGTCGAGCCGCAAGTTCATCTGGGACGCGCAGGGCTTCAAGCAGAACGGCCACGAGGTGGTGGCGATGTCCTACTACCCGAAGGAAGGCAATCCGCTGTGGGGCAAGTACTCGACCAAGGCGATCATCCACACCATCAACGAATACAGCAAGTATTCGTTCGACTTCCCGTACCCGGTCGCGATCTCGGTGAACGGCCCGGTGGGAGGCATGGAATACCCGATGATCTCCTTTAACGGCCCGCGTCCGACCAAGGACAAGAAGACCGGCGAGATCACCTACTCCAAGCGCACCAAGTACGGCCTGATCGGCGTGATCATCCACGAAGTGGGCCACAACTACTTCCCGATGATCGTCAACTCGGACGAGCGCCAGTGGACCTGGATGGACGAGGGCATCAACAGCTTCGTGCAATACCTGGCCGAGAAGTCGTGGGAAGACACCTACCCGACCTCGCGCGGCGAGCCGCGCAACATCGTCGACTACATGAAGAGCGCCGGCCAGCAGCCGATCATGACCAACTCGGAGTCGATTTCGGCGCTGGGCCCGAACGCCTACGCCAAGCCGACCGCGGCGCTGAACGTGCTGCGCGAGACCATCCTCGGCCGCGACCTGTTCGACTTCGCGTTCAAGCAGTACGCGCAGCGCTGGAAGTTCAAGCGCCCGACCCCGGCCGACTTCTTCCGCACCATGGAAGACGCTTCGGGCACGGACCTCGACTGGTTCTGGCGCGGCTGGTTCTACACCACCGACCACGTGGACGTGAGCGTGGACGGCATCAGCGAGTACCAGATCAGCAGCAAGGATCCGGAAGTCGAGAAGAAGTGGCAGAAGGCGCAGCATGACGCCGAGCCGGTTTCGATCAGCGACCAGCGCAACAAGGGCGCGCAGACCTTCGTCGACCAGCATCCGGAGATGAAGGACTTCTACAACGAGCACGACGACTTCACCGTCACCAACCGCGACCGCAACAAGTACAACGAGACGGTGGCCGGCCTGGAAGACTGGGAGAAGGCGCTGCTCAAGGAAGGCAAGCACATGTACCTGGTCGACTTCAGCAACGTGGGCGGCCTGGTCAGCCCGCTGGTGCTGGAGATCCAGCTCGCGAGCGGCAAGAAGTACATCGAGCGCATCCCGGCTGAAATCTGGCGCCACAACCCGAAGAAGGTGACCAAGCTGATCGTCACCGACGAGCCGATGGTCGGCCTGACCCAGGACCCGTACTGGGAGACCGCCGACACCGACACCTCGAACAACTCGTGGCCGCGCAAGGTGACGCCGTCGCGCCTGGAGCTGTTCAAGATGCAGATGCCGCAGTCGGACATGATGAAGGACTTCAACGAGAAGCTGAAGCCGGCCAAGGCTGACGAAGCCAAGAAGGCCGAGTAAATCCACTAGCCACAATCGTCGTCCCGGCGCAGGCCGGGACCCATGCTGAGCGTGCGTACACGCGGTCCATGGGTCCCGGCCTGCGCCGGGACGACGTCCATATCGTTTATACCTTTTCCGGTGACCTTATGACCCGCCTCCCCGCCAGCCTCGCCGCCCTCGCCCTGATCGCCTCGTTCTCCGCCTCCGCCCAGCAGTTCGACGACAAGTTCCGCCAGCTCGAGGAAATCCTGCCGACGCCGACCGACACCCGCACCGCCTCCGGCGCGCCGGGCCACGCCTACTGGCAGCAGCGCGCGGACTACACGATCCGGGCCTCGCTCGACGAAGCGAAACGCGCGGTCAGCGGCACCGAAACCATCACCTACCACAACAACTCGCCGGACACCCTGTCCTACCTGTGGATCCAGCTGGACCAGAACATGTTCGCGGCCGGCTCGGACAACCGCAGCACGGTGACCTACCCGTCGCGCGACGCCTGGGTCAGCGGCCGCACCGGCTCCGGCCCCAGCGGCGCCAACTTCGACACGGCGCGCTACATCTTCGCCAGCCGCGAATTCGACGGCGGCTTCAAGATCGCAAGCGTAACCGACGCCGACGGCAAGCCGCTGCACTACGCCATCAACCAGACCATGATGCGGATCGACCTGCCGCAACCGATGAAGCCGGGCTCGCGCCTGTCGCTCAAGATGGCATTCAGCTTCAACGTGCCGGAGACGAAGGTGCTGGGCCGGCGCATGGGCTTCGAGCGCTTCGACAAGGAAGACAAGAACGACATCTTCGAGATCGCGCAGTGGTACCCGCGCATGGCCGCCTACTACGACGCGCACGGCTGGCAGAACAAGCAGTACATCGGCGACGGCGAATTCACGCTGGAATTCGGCGACTACGACGTCGAGCTGACCGTCCCGGCAGACCACGTGGTGGCCGCCACCGGCGTGCTGCAGAACGCGTCCAGCGTGCTGACCGCAGCCCAGCAGAAACGCCTGGAGCAGGCGCGCGGCGCGACCAGGCCGGTGGTGATCGTGACGCAGGACGAAGCCACCGCCGCCGAGAAGACACGCGCGACGGGCACCAAGACCTGGCGCTTCAAGGCCAGCAATGTGCGCGACTTCGCATGGGCCACCAGCCGCAAGTTCATCTGGGACGCGCAGGGCTTCCAGCAGGGCGGCACCGACGTGCTCGCGATGTCTTTCTATCCGAAGGAAGCCAACCCGCTGTGGGAGCACTACTCGACCCCGGCGATCATCCACACCATCCAGAACTACAGCAAGTACACCTTCGACTATCCCTATCCGGTCGCGATCTCCGTGAACGGCCCGGTAGGCGGCATGGAGTACCCGATGCTGTCGTTTAACGGCGGCCGCCCGACCAAGGACAAGAAGACCGGCGAGCTGACCTACGCCAAGCGCACCAAGTATGGCCTGATCAGCGTGATCATCCACGAGGTCGGCCACAACTACTTCCCGATGATCGTCAACTCGGACGAGCGCCAGTGGACCTGGATGGATGAGGGCCTGAACACCTTCATGCAGTTCCTGGCCGAGCAGGCATGGGAACCGAACTATCCGTCCAACCGCGGCGAGCCGCGCGCCATCGTCGACTACATGGCCAGCCGCGGCCAGACGCCGATCATGACCAACTCGGAGTCGGTGCTCTCGCGCGGGAACAACGCCTATGCCAAGCCGGCCACCGCGCTCAACGTGCTGCGCGAGACCGTGCTGGGACGCGATCTGTTCGACTTCGCGTTCAAGGAATATGCGCAGCGCTGGAAGTTCAAGCGCCCGACCCCGGCCGACTTCTTCCGCACGATGGAAGACGCGTCCGGCACGGACCTCGACTGGTTCTGGCGCGGCTGGTTCTACGGCACCGATCCGGTGGATGTCAGCGTCGACGGCATCACCGAATACCAGATCAGCAGCAAGGATCCTGAAGTCGAGAAGAAGTGGCAGAAGGCGCAGCACGACCTTGAACCGGTCTCGCTCAGCGACCAGCGCAACAAGGGCAAGCAGACCTATGTCGACCAGCATCCGGAGCTGAAGGATTTCTACAACGAGCACGACGACTTCACCGTGACCAACCGCGACCGCAACAAGTACAATGAATCGGTGGCCGGGCTGGAGGATTGGGAGAAGGCGCTGCTCAAGGAAGGCAAGCACCTGTACCTTGCCGATTTCTCCAACATCGGCGGGCTGGTGACGCCGCTGATCCTGGAGATCCAGCTCGCCAGCGGCAAGAAGTACATCGAGCGCGTGCCGGCCGAGGTATGGCGCCGCAATCCGAAGAAGCTCACCAAACTGATCGTCACCGACGAGCCGATGGTGAGCCTGGTGCAGGACCCCTACCTCGAAACGGCGGACGTCGACACCAGCAACAACGCGTGGCCGCGCAGGGTGAAGCCGACGCGCCTGGAGCTGTTCAAGGCCCAGCGCGAGCAAGCCGGCGACATGATGAAGGACTTTAAGGAGCCGCTGAAAAAGGCGGACGCGAACAAGGCAGCGGAATGAAGCAAGCATGGTTGAAAGGAGCGCTGGCGGCTGCGTTTGCAGCCGCGGCGACGATCGCGGGGGCGCACAACTTCCACGCCGGGATCACCGACGTGAGTTTCAACCCGCGCAGCGGCAGCACCGAGATCGTGCACACCTATATGGCGCACGATGTCGAGGCGCTTCTCACCAACCTGTACCAGCGCCAGTTCGACCTGTCCACGCCCGAGGACCAGGAAGTGTTCCGCAAATACGTGGAGCAGCAGTTCTGGGTGCTGGGCGCGGACCAGCGCAAGCTGCCGCTGAACTGGGTCGGCATGGCGGCCGACGTGACCAACGTGATGGTGTACCAGGAAGTGCCGGCGACGCCGCTGTCGAAGGCCGCCGCGATCCACGATGCGGTGATGATCGACTTTTTGCCTGACCAGGTGAACACGGTGAACATCAACGAAGGCGGCAGCGTGCACACGCTCTCCTTCGACGGCCGCAAGACCGAGCAGCCGATCCGCTGATGCACTCCCCGCGCTTGACGATCCTGGCGGTGGCGCTGGGCGCGCTGTTCGCGCACGCCGCGCGGGCCGACGATTTCGTGATCCAGCGCGTGCTGGTGGAAGGCGCGCGCGCCAGCCAGCTCGGCATCGTCGACGCGGCCAGCGCCGGCAGCATCGGCGCGAAGGAGCTGGCGCAGCAGATCGCCTACACCCCGGGCGCGCTGCTGGAGGCGACGCCGGGGCTGGTGGTGAGCCAGCACAGCGGCGAAGGCAAGGCCAACCAGTTCTACCTGCGCGGCTTCAACCTCGACCACGGCACCGACCTCGCCACCTGGGTCGACGGCATGCCGGTCAACCAGCGCAGCCACGCGCATGGCCAGGGCTGGACCGACCTGAACTTCCTGATCCCCGAGATCACCACCCGGCTCGACTACACCAAGGGTCCCTCCTCCGCGCGCAACGGCGACTTCGCATCGGCCGGCAGCGCCTCGATCACTTACGCCAACCGGCTGGTGCAGGATGTCGCGACGGTCGGCGCCGGTGAAAATGGCTTCGTGCGCAGCGCGCTGGCCGCGTCGCGCGCGCTCTACGGCGGCAGCCTGCTGTATGCAGTCGAACTACTGCACAGCGATGGCCCCTTCACGCACGGTGACGACTACCGCAAGGCCAACGGCGTGCTGCGCTACAGCCGCGGCTACGCCAACAACGGCTGGAGCGTGACGGCGATGGCCTATCGCGGCAGGTGGAACTCGACCGACCAGATTCCCGAGCGCGCGGTGGACGATGGCCGCATCGGGCGCTTCGACGCGGTCGATCCGAGCGACGGCGGTGCGGCGCGGCGCGCGAGCCTGTCCGGCATCTGGCGCCGGACCACGGCGGATTCGGCGTCCAAGGTCAGCGCCTACCTGATCCGCAACGAGCTGGAACTGTTCTCGAACTTCAGCTACTTCCTGAACGATCCGGTCAACGGCGACCAGTTCGCGCAGCCGGACAAGCGCGTGACCAGCGGCGTGGATGCGCTGCACACCTGGCATGCGCACCGCAGCGAGACCATGACCAGCGACGTCACGGTGGGCATGCAGGCGCAGAACGACAATATCTTCAACGGCCTGTACGCCACGCGCGCGCGGCAGTGGCTGTCGACCACGCGGCAGGACCACATTGTCGAGGGCAGCGCGGCGGCCTGGATCGAGAACGCCACGCGCTGGAACGAGCGCTGGCGCACCGTGGTGGGCGTGCGCGCCGACAGCTACCGCTTCGACGTGAACAGCAGCCTGGCCGCGAACACGGGCCGAACCACCGCCAGTCTGGCCAGCCCGTCGCTGGCGGTCGTGTATGCGCCGCTGTCGTCCACCGAGTTCTACTTCAATGCCGGCGACGGCTTCCACAGCAACGACGCGCGCGGCACGGTCGCGAAGTTCGACCCGAAGACGCTGGACGCGGTCGGCAGCGCGCCCGGCCTGGTGCGCTCGCGCGGGCTGGAGCTGGGCATGCGCACCGAAGCCATCCCGCGCAACCAGACCGCGCTGTCGCTGTACCGGCTCGACTTCGATTCGGAGCTGGGCTATGTCGGCGACGAAGGCGGCACCGAGGCCGGCCCGCCGAGCCGCCGCTACGGGATCGAGTTCTCGAACTACTACAAGCCGCTGAAGTGGCTGTCGATCGACCTCGACGCCGCGTTCGCGCATGCGCGCTCGCGCGGGCACACGCCGGAAGGCGACCATATCGAGGGCGCGGTGGAAGGCGTGGGCCAGTTCGCGCTGACCGTGGACCAGTTGGGACCGTGGTCGGGTGGGCTGCGGCTGCGCTACTTCGGCCCGCGTCCGCTCACCGCCGACAACAGCGTGCGCTCGCGCGGCAGCCTGACGCTGAACGGGCGCGTCGGCTACCGCATCGACAAGACCATGCGCGTCGAGCTGGAAGGCTTCAACCTGGCCAACCGCCGCGCGTCGGCCATCGACTATTACTACGAATCGCGGCTGCGCGGCGAAGCGGCGGCGCACCAGGACGTGCACTTCCACCCGATCGAGCCGCGCTCGCTGCGGATCGCTCTGGTCAAAAACTGGTAAGGCTCGAACGACGCGTTGGGAAAAGTGCTACGCTAGTTGGATGAGCACTACCGCACAACCCTTCACCGACCTGCCCCACCTCGCCGATGCACTGCGCACTCTGGGCTATGCGCTGGTGCGCCCGCAGGACGTGGCGCGCCTGGCCGGCTGCCGGCTTGACGACCTGTACGCGCTGGCGCCGAGCTGGGACCAGCTCGAGCCCGATCTCTATCTCAAGGATGGCGGCCATTACCGGCGCCGCCGGCATTCCTGCTTCGTCGACCACGGCGGCGTGCTGGCGCAGGCGCCGCACCGCGCGCACTGGCAGCCGGTCGAGTACAACGCTCTGCACGGCGGGATGCACCGGCTGTTCGAGCCGATCGAAGGCAAGACGGTGGTGCGGCCGGTGTGGAGCAAGCTGCTGCGCGCGCTGGGGGAAGTCTGCTCCGCGGTCAAGGGACGGCAGCCGTGGTACGTGGAGGCGCACCAGTTCCGCATCGATACCACCGAGGGCATCGGCCGGCCGACGCCGGAAGGCGCGCACCGCGACGGCGTCGACTTCGTGGCCGTGCTGCTGGTGGACCGCCACAATATCAAGGGCGGCGAGACGCGCGTGTTCGAGGCCGACGGCCCGGACGGCAAGCGCTTCACGATGCTGGAGCCGTGGACCATGCTGCTGCTCGATGATGCGGCCGTGATCCACGAGTCCACGCCGATCCAGCCGACGGGGCCGAACGGGCATCGGGATACCCTGGTCCTGACGTGGCGGGCCGGGGCTTTCCAGGGCGCGGACGCTCAATAGAAAAATGCACCAACTTGGTGCATTTCCCTCTACAGTTGAACCGTCATTCCCGCGTTCGCGGGAATGACGATCTCTCTTTAGCAAATCATCTGGCACAAAAAAAACCGCCCGCGAACCTTGCGGTTGGCGGGCGAGAATCCAGGTTTTCGGAGAAAACTGGAGGAGACGGTTCCAATATAGTCCGATTTATTGTGCAGTGCAATACGGTAGAACTACTATATTTTTGCCGGACGTCTCCTACGTCCTCACGCCCGCAGCAGCTGGAAGCCGGCGCTCTTTTGCGGCATTGCGGGAAAGATCCGCGCGAGCGCCTTGTCGCCAAGGCGCATATGGCGTTCGGCGGTCTGCGCCAGCACCCAGCGGAAGTCGGTGGTGATCGCCAGGTCACGGCCCTCGTTCAGCGTGGAATCCGTGATGCCCGGCCACTCGCCATACACCTTGCCGCCATTGACGCCGCCGCCCAGCACCCACATCGCATTGCCGTGGCCATGGTCGGTGCCGCCGTTGCCGTTCTCTTTCGCGGTGCGGCCGAACTCGGACATGACGATGATGGTGGTGTTGTCGAACACCGGCCCCAGACGCTGCGCCAGCACCGCCAGGCCCTGCCCCAGCGGCCGCAGGCGATTGGCCAGCTGGCCGGTGCCCGCGCCCTCGTTGGTGTGGGTGTCCCAACCTCCCAGCGCCACGAAAGCCATCTGGATCTTGGGGTCGTTGCGCATCAGCGTCGCCAGGCGCGCGGCGTCGTCAGGGAAGCCGTTGGGCAGCGGCGCGCCGCGGTCCGCCGCCTGCATCTCGTGGCTTTCGGCGGCCTCCATCACTTCCTTGTGCGCGTCCTTGCCGTCCGCGTAGGCGCGGCCGAAGCGCGGGTCGTTGGCATACATCTGGTCGAAGGCGGCGCCGATCTTCGGACGGTCGAGGATGTTGGCCTTGGTGCCGGCGGCGCCGTTGGGCAGGTTGATCGCGGCGGCGCTGCCGGACAGGATGCGCGGCATGACCGGACCGATGCCGAGCAGGCGGCTGGGCGTGGACTGGCCCGGCAGCTGCTGCACCAGGCGGTTCATCCAGCCGTCCGGCGTGCCTTTGTTACCGGGCGTGGCCGACTCCATGTAATCCTGGGCGTCGAAGTGCGAACGGGTGATGTCGGGCGAGCCGCTGGCGTGCACGAAGGCCAGCTTCTTCTCCTGCCACAGCGGCTGCAGGCTGGCCAGCGCCGGATGCATGCCGAAGTAGCCATCGAGGTCGATTGCGCCGTTCTCCGTGCCGGGCTTGGACAGGCCGATGGTGGGGCGCAGGCGCAGGTAGTTTTCGTCGCCGACCGGCGCCACCACGTTCAGGCCGTCGACCGCGCCGCGCAGCATCACCACGATCAGCTTGGCGCCGGTGGGATTGTCGCCGGTGGCGGCCCATGCGCTGCGGCCGACCGGGATCATCAGGCCGGCGGCGCCAAGCGCGTTCAGGAAGTCTCTTCGTTTCATCTTGTTCTCCCGATCAGTGCTGCATGAAGTCCGGGCTGCCAAGCAGCATGGCTGCGCGCAGGTCCGGCGGATTGGAGGCCACCAGGCCGAGGGTGCGCGGCGACAGGCTGCCATCGAGCGTGGCCTGCAGGCGCGCCGGGTCGAGCGGCTGGGCTGCCGCGGCGGCGGCCATCGCGTTGGCGGCCACGGTGTTGGTCACCATCGGCGGATTGGCGGCCGGCGCCACCGCGCCCGCCGGCGGCATCATCTCGCCGTCGGCCATCGCGCGCGCCGGCAGCGCGGCCGATGCGCTCATCGCCTGCCGCTGCTGCTGGTCAGCCAAGGGCCCGGACAGCGCCATGCGGCCGGAGCCGAGCGCGGTGGCGAACGTGATGCGGCGGGTCAGCGCGTCCGGATTGAGCCAGGCTTCCTGCGTGTTCTTGTAGCCGTCTGGCGTCTGGCAGCCATACAAGGGCATGCCGAGTTGGGTCATCGCGCCCAGCAGCGGCTGCACATTGGTGACTTCGACGCCGCTGGCGCGCACCGCCGAGATCACGAACTGGTACGGCGTCTTGAACTTGGCGCCGGCCGTTTGCGGCGCCATGAACTCGTCGCTGGTGAACAGGGTTTTCAGCACCGAGCGGATATCGCCGTTGGTCGCCAGCCAGGTCTTGGCCATGCGGTCGACCAACGCCGGCGGCGGATTGTCGCTGACGAAGTACTGCGCCAGCTGGAAGCTGATGTGGTGGGCGGTGGCCGGATGCACGGCCAGCACGTCGAGCGCCATCTCGCCTTCACGCTGGCCGGACGGCTGCACGGTGCGGCCGAGCCAGGTCTTGACGCCCTGGTCGTGGCGGCGCGGATCGAAGCTGAAGTTCTCGTTGAAGCGCACCATGCGCTGCGGCTGGTAGGTCCAGCCGGTCAGCATGCGCGCCAGCTCGGTCACGTCCTTCTGCGTGTAGCCGCCGTCAACGCCCAGCGTGTGCAGCTCCATCAGCTCACGCGCATAATTTTCGTTCAGGCCGCGCGGTCCCTTGTTGCCGCGCCTGGCCAGCTGCTCGCCGTAGGCGCTGGAGGTCGACACCACGTTGTCGAGGTAGTACAGCATGGCCGGGTGATGGGCGGTGGCGCCCAGCAGCTCGCGGAAGGAACCCATCGCGAAGGGGCGGATCGCGTCGCGTTCGTAGCTGGTGATCAGTGCGCGGTCGACGCCTTTGCCGGCGAAGACGTTGAAGTGGTTAAACCAGAATTCCACCATCACTTCCTGCAGCTGGCGCGGGCTGTCGATCGCGCGCAGCAGGCGGGCATCGGCCGCCTCGCGGTTCATCTTGCCCAGGACCAGGCGCCGCTTCTGCTTCGCGCCCTCGTCCTCGTTGCGCACTTCCTTGCGCAGCTCGTTGAATTGGCGGAGCGCGTCGCCAGCCGACCAGCTGACGGTCTCCAGCGACTTCAGTCGCGCTTCCAGGTCTTGCGGCATGGGGATCGATTCGGGATGCAGCTGGCTGTCGATGTAGCGCTCGACGCCCATCTGCTTGACGCGTTCGACATCGCCCGGGCGGGGACCATAGCCGAGGCGATTGAGCACGTGGACAGCCTGCTGGTCGGTCGCGAGATCCGCCGCCAATAAGGGCGAACTGGCGCACAGCAGCGATACGACGATCAAGGCGGCGGTTCTTTTCATGATGCCGGGTCCTTTAGTTGGGGGTGTTGAATATTTATACATCAGGCAAATAATGCTTCTAGGGTATGGCTTGTTTCAACTGTAAGCAAATGTAACTAAAGCGTAAACATCCTAATTTGATAAACTGTTTGCTTTGTTTTCCTCGTCTACAGCATGCCCTGGCTCGTCACCAAATACCTCATCACAGCCGGCGTCGTCGTGCTGGTCTCCGAAATCGCCAAACGCAGCGACCGGCTGGGCGGCTTCATCGCCGCACTGCCCATGGTGACCTTCCTGGCGCTGATCTGGCTGCACGTTGAAAAGCAGCCCGAGTCCAAGATCGCGAACCATGCCTGGTACACGCTGTGGTACGTGATTCCTACGCTGCCGATGTTCGCGGCCTTCCCGGCGCTGCTGGCGCGGATCGGCTTCTGGCCGACCCTGCTGGCGTGCGCGCTGCTGACGGTGATCTGCTTCGGCCTGTTCGCGCTGCTGGTGCGGCGCTTCGGCATCAACCTACTTTGACGTCCATACACATGACATCGTCCCGACTGAAACCTGCGGCCCTTGCGGTACTCGGCCTGCTCAGCGCCTTGTGCGCGCTGCCGCCCCTGGCTTCCGCCATCGCTGCCGACAACAGCAAGAACGCGCCAGCCAAGCCGGCGTTGACAGTGACGACTGGTGCACCGCAGCAGATGGCGCTGCCGATCCGCTTCGCGGCCAACGGCAATGTCGCGGCATGGCAGGAGGCGGTGGTCGGCAGCGAATCGGGCGGATTGCGCCTGGCCGAGGTGCGGGTCAACGTGGGCGACGTCGTGAAGAAGGGCCAGGTGCTGGCGGTGTTCGCGGCCGAGGCGGTGGACGCCGACGTCGCGCAGGCGCGCGCCAGCCTGCAGGAAGCGCAGGCCAACGCGGCAGCGGCCAAGGCGGATGCCGAACGCGCGCGGGCCTTGAAGGACAGCGGCGCATTCAGCGCGCAGCAGATCATGCAGTACGAGACCACCGAGCGCACCGCGAGCGCGCGGGTGGCGGCCGCGCAGGCGGCGCTGGCGCAGCAGCTGCTGCGCCTGAAATACACGCAGGTGGCGGCGCCGGACAGCGGCATCATCTCCTCGCGCAGCGCCACGGTGGGTGCGGTGGTAGGGGTGGGCACGGAGCTGTTCCGCCTGATCCGCCAGGGCCGTCTCGAGTGGCGCGCCGAAGTCACCGCGTCCGAGCTGGCGCGCATCGCGCCGGGCACGCAGGTGATGGTGAAGTCGGCCGGCGGCAGCGAGCTGGCCGGTCGCGTACGTGCCATCGGCCCCACCATCGATACCCAGACCCGCAACGCGCTGGTCTATGTCGACCTGCCGGTGTCGCTGGCGGCGAATGCGCCGTTCAAGGCCGGCATGTTCGCCAGCGGCCAGTTCGAGCTGGGCACATCGCACGCGCTGACCGTGCCGCAACAGGCGGTGGCGGTGCGCGACGGCTTCTCTTACGTGTTCCGCCTGAACCGCGACCAGCACGTCAGCCAGTTGAAAGTGGCCACCGGGCGCCGCATCGGCGATCGTATCGAAGTAACTTCGGGCCTGGCGCCGGACGCGCAGATCGTGGTCAGCGGCGCCGGCTTCCTCAACGACGGCGACCTGGTACGCAGCGTGGCCGCGCCGGCGCCGGCCGCACTGGCGCGCCGTTGAAAGGGCAGCGATGAATTTTTCCGCGCTCTCGATCAGGAACCCGATCCCGGCGATCATGCTGTTCGCCCTGCTCACCATCGCCGGCCTGCTTGCCTACAAGGCCAACAAGGTGCAGGACTTCCCCGACATCGAACTGCCTATCGTGACCATCACGGCCACGCTGGACGGCGCCGCGCCGGCGCAGCTGGAGACCGAGGTCGCCCGCAAGATCGAGGATTCGGTCGCCACCCTGCAGGGCGTAAAGAATATTTACACCACGGTGCTCGACGGCGTGGCCACCGTCACCGTCGAATTCATTCTCGAGAAGGACACCTCGGAAGCGGTCAACGATGTGCGCGACGCGGTGTCGCGGGTGCGCGCCGACCTGCCGCCGGAGATGCGCGAGCCGACCATCGCCAAGTCGATGACCGCCGGCCGCGTGGTGCTGACCTTCGCCGCGGAAGCGCGCAAGGCGCCGGATGGCGCGGGGCCGGATGACCAGGACCTGAGCTGGTTCGTCGACAACCAGGTGTCCAAGCGCCTGCTCAGCGTGCCTGGCGTGGGCCAGGTCACGCGCGTGGGCGGCGTCAACCGCGAGGTGCGGGTCGAACTCGACGACGCCAGGATGGCGGCGCTGAAGGTCTCGGCGCGCGACGTGTCGCAGCAGCTGCGCGCGGTGCAGCGCGAGGAACCGGGCGGGCGCGGCGACGTCGGCGGCGCCGAGCAGTCGGTGCGCACCATCGCCACCGTGCGCACGGCGCAGGATCTGGCGGCGATGGAGATCCCGCTGGGCGACGGCCGCCACGTGCGGCTGGACCAGGTGGCGAAGGTGAGCGACACGGTCGCCGAACCGCGCGCCATCGCCGAGGAGGACGGGCGCAAGGTGGTCGGATTCCAGGTGTTCCGCACGCGCGGCGCCAGCGAGATCGAGGTGGCGGACGGCGCGCGCGCGGCGGTGGCCGCGCTGCAGAAGGCCCATCCGGAGGTGGTGCTGCGCGAAGTGATCGACAACGCCGCGCCGGTGCAGGAAGACTTCGTGGCATCGATGGACATGCTGTACGAGGGCGCGATCCTGGCGGTGCTGGTCGTGTGGTGGTTCCTGCGCGACTGGCGCGCCACGCTGGTGGCGGCAGCCGCCCTGCCGCTGTCGGCCATCCCGGCCTTCCTCGGCCAGTACCTGTTCGGCTACACGCTCAACGGCGTGACCCTGCTGTCGCTCGCGCTGGTGGTCGGGGTGCTGGTCGACGACGCCATCGTCGAGATCGAGAACATCGCGCGCCACCTCAACATGGGCAAGAGCCCCATGCAGGCCGCGCTGGAGGCGGCCGACGAAATCGGCATGGCGGTGATCGCGACGACCTTCTCGCTGGTGGCC
Source organism: Massilia terrae (assembly GCF_024753145.1). Lineage (GTDB taxonomy): Bacteria > Pseudomonadota > Gammaproteobacteria > Burkholderiales > Burkholderiaceae_D > Telluria > Telluria terrae. The sequence goes on from NZ_JANUGU010000002.1 coordinate 556,498, forward strand.
GTGTTCCTGCCGACCGCCTTCATGGGCGGCATTCCCGGCAAATTCTTCAAGCAGTTCGGCTGGACCGCGACGCTGGCCATCCTCGCCTCGCTGCTGGTGGCGCGCCTGCTCACGCCGATGATGGCGGCTTACCTGCTCAAGCCGCGCGCGCACAAGGTCACGGCCGACGGCGCGCTGATGACGCGCTACCTGGGCCTGATGCGCTGGTGCCTGCGCCACCGCCACCTCACCGCGATCGCCGCGGCCTTGTTCTTCATCGGGTCGGTCTCGCTGGTCGCCCTGCTGCCGACCGGCTTCGTGCCGGCCGCCGACCGCTCGCAGACCCAGATCCAGGTCGAGCTGCCGCCGGGGTCCACGCTGGCCGAAACGCGCGCGCTGGCCGAGCGCACGCGCCTGGCCGCGATGCAGGTCAAGGGCGTGACCCACGTGTTCAGTTCCATCGGCGGCGGCTCCAGCGGCGAGGCCTTCCAGCCCGGCGCCGCGGCCGAGGCGCGGCGCGCGGTCCTCACGATCAGCACGGTGCCGCGCAAGGATCGCAGCGAAGCGCTGGAGGACATCGAATCCATGCTGCGTGCGAAGATGACAGAGCTGCCGGGCGCGCGCTTCACGGTCGGCGCGGCCGACACCGGCACCAAGATGGAGATGGTGCTGCGCAGCGAAGATCCGGTGGCGCTGGAAGCGACCGCGCGCGAGCTGGAACGCCAGCTGCGCACGCTCAAGGGCGTCGGCAACATCCATTCCAGCGCGGCGCTGGTGCGGCCGGAGATCATCGTGCGTCCCGATTTCGCGCGCGCCGCCGACCTGGGCGTGACCGCAGCCGCGATCGGCGAGACGGTGCGCGTGGCGACCGCCGGCGACTACGACCTCGCGCTGGCGAAGATGAACCTGTCGGACCGTCAGGTGCCGATCCGGGTCAAGCTGCCGGACGCGGTGCGCGCCGACCTCGATGCGATCGGCCGCCTGACGGTGCCGGGCAAGGCCGGGCCGGTCATGCTGGCGAACGTGGCCACGATCACGCTCGAAAGCGGCCCGGCGCAGATCGACCGCCTGAACCGCGCGCGCGACGTGCGCATGGAGGTGGAGCTGTCCGGCGCATCGCTCGGCGAAGCCAATGCGGCGGCGGCCAAGCTGCCCATCATGCAGCACCTGCCGCCGCAGGTGGAAGCGGCGGACCTCGGCGACGCGCAGGAGATGGAGGGCTTGTTCAACAGCTTCGGCGTGGCGATGCTGATCGGGGTGCTGTGCATCTACGGCGTGCTGGTGCTGCTGTTCACCGACTTCATGCAGCCGGTGACGATTTTAGCCGCGCTGCCGCTGTCGATCGGCGGCGCCTTCGTCGCCCTGCTGCTGACCGGCCGCGCGCTGTCGATGCCTTCGCTGATCGGCCTGATCATGCTGATGGGGATCGTGACCAAGAATTCGATCCTGCTGGTCGACTATGCGATCCTCGCGCGCAAGGCCGGCATGACGCGCTTCGAGGCGCTGGTGGACGCCTGCCACAAGCGCAGCCGCCCGATCGTGATGACCACCATCGCGATGGGCGCGGGCATGCTGCCGCTGGCGATGGGCTGGGCGGGCGACCCCAGCTTCCGCTCGCCGATGGCGATCGCGGTGATCGGCGGGCTGATCACGTCAACGCTGCTGAGCTTGCTGGTGGTGCCGGCGGTGTTTACCTACGTGGATGATATCGAGCACTGGTTTGTGCGCAAGGTGCGCGGGCTGCGGCATGCGAAGGACCATGCCAAGCCGAAAGAGCCGGAGCTGACGCATTGAGCGGTCGAGCAAACGGCGCTGCTTACCTTCACCGCAAAATCCGACTCGTCATTCCCGCGCAGGCGGGAATCCCATTTTTACACAAACCATTTCCGTTTTGATCTGGTGGAGCGCACACAAAATGGGGTTCGCGCCTCCGCGGGAACAACGTTCTGTATGAGTTTAGCGTTACAGTCTGCCCAAACAAAAAGCCCGGCCTGCACGCGCAGCCGGGCTTTTCTACTGCCACTTCTGCTCAATCGCGGCTGCTGCTGAACAGCTTGGCCAGGATGAAGCCGGCGCCGACCGCCATCGCGATCGAAGCGCCCGGGTTGTTGCGGACGTATTCACGGCTTTGCTCCATGACGTCCTGATAGGTGGCGTTGAGCTGGCGCGAACGCTCGCTCATCGATTGCGATGCGCCGCTCAGCATGCCGGACATGCGGTCGACACCCGCATGCGCGCTGTTGGCCAGGCGATCCACCATCGGCCGCGCAGCCGAAGCGGCCTGGTCGATCTTGTTGTGGACCTCGCCGCTGGCGCGTGCCACGGTGTCGCTGCCGTTGCCGGCGCTCATCGAGCCGCCGCTGCTGCCCGACGCGCTCATGCCGCCCGACGAGCCCATGCCCGTGTGCGAGCCGGTGTTGCTGCCCGACGAAAGGCTGGACGAGCTGCTACCCATACCGCTGGTGCTGCCCGACGTGCTCGAAGCGCTGCTGCCACCCATGGAACCGTGGCCGGCGCTGCTGCTGCCCATGGAGCCCGAGCTGCCGGCGGCGCTGCTGCCACCCATCGAACCGGTGCTGCCCGCGGCGCTGCTGCCGACGCTGGTTCCGCTGGAGCTGCCGGCGGCGCTGCTGCGCAAGCCGTTTTGATCCTTACCCAAGCTGCTGCCGGAGCCGACACTGGTGTCGCGTGGCTTTCCCTCGTTCGACTTCTGATTATCCATGATGTAATCCTCGTAAAAATGTAGACCAACGCGGAGTAGACCGAACTTCGACCATCACGCCATTCTTCCTCGATTCCGCGAGAAACAAAACGAAGGCACGAGAGTGACCTGCGCTACATCAATGGGTCGACTCAGTGCTGCCTTGGCTCAAGAAGTGTGTGTTGGCGAGACCAAGACTGCTCAAAAAGTTCCATCGACGGTGGCAGATCACCCCGCCTTTTTGCCGTTGTAAGCTCGCACGCCGCCCGGCGTAGCGAGGCGGAAACGAGATGTCGTCGCCGCAGTAGAAAAAATACAAGGAACGGGACAGCAGCACCGTGCGTTGGATAACAGAGGCCGTGGTTGAGGGCGTTATGCGAAAAAGGCGGGCGCAAAACAAACAACCCGCGCCTCGTGAGAGACGCGGGTTGTGCATTCTGGTGCCGCTGACCGGAATCGAACTGGTGACCTTCGCATTACGAATGCGCTGCTCTACCGACTGAGCTACAGCGGCGAAAGCGAATATTGTAGCAAACAATTCGGGGAAGTTGCTAGCCCGACTGTATTGGTTTGAATTTTGCTTCCACCACCTGCCCTCAAACCGTCGTCCCGGCGCAGGCCGGGATCCATAGAACGCTAGCTACTTCGGTTAGTCAGCATGGATCCCGGCCTTCGCCGGGACGACGGTTTTAAGGTTAAGGGTGGAAAGCCAACGGTGCAGTGCAGCTCACTCGCCGTGATAGCGCGTCACAACCTCCACCTCATTCTTCGACCCCAGGAACACCGGCACCCGCTGGTGCAGCTTGGTCGGCGGAATGTCGAGGATGCGGCCGTGGCCGTCGGTGGCGGCGCCGCCGGCCTGCTCGACGATCATCGCCATCGGGTTCGCTTCATACATCAGGCGCAGCTTGCCCGGCGATGCCGGGTCGCGCAGGTCGGCCGGGTACATGAAGATGCCGCCGCGGTTGAGGATGCGGTGCACGTCCGCCACCATCGACGCGATCCAGCGCATATTGAAATCCTTGCCGCGCGGGCCGGTTTTGCCTTCCAGCATTTCGTCGACGTAGCGCTGCACCGGCGGATGCCAGTGGCGCTTGTTCGACATATTGATCGCGAATTCCTTGGTGTCTTCCGGAATCTTCATGTCGCGCTGGGTCAGCACCCACGAACCCATCTCGCGGTCCAGCGTGAAGCAGTTGACGCCGTTGCCGGTGGTCAGCACCAGCATGGTCTGGGGCCCATAGACCGCGTAGCCCGCCGCCACCTGCGCCGTGCCCGGCTGCAGGAAAGCCTGCTCGGTCGGCTGGCCCATGCCTTCGGGCGCCTTCAGCACCGAGAAGATGGTGCCGATCGAGACGTTGACGTCGATATTGGACGAGCCGTCCAGCGGGTCGAACATCAGCAGGTATTCGCCCATCGGGTAGCGGTTCGGGATCGGGTGGATGGTCTCCATTTCCTCGGAGGCCATCGCGGCCAGGTGACCGCCCCATTCGTTTGCTTCAAGCAGGATCTCGTTGGAAATGACGTCCAGCTTCTTCTGCACTTCGCCCTGGATGTTTTCGGTGTCCGCGCTGCCCAGGATGTCGCCGAGGGCGCCCTTGCCCACCGAGTGGCTGATGGTCTTGCAGGCGCGCGCGACGACTTCGATCAGCAGGCGCAGCTCGGCCGTGAGGGCATTGCTCTGGCGCTGCTGTTCAACGAGATACTGCGTGAGACTGATGCGTTTCATGTACTTCCTTTGCAATGATGAATTAGTTGGCGAGCGCCTTGCTGATCACTTCGCGCACGTCGTTGGACAGTTTTTTCTGGCCATTGACCTGCTGCAGTGCTTTCTTCATATGGGCCTGCAGCACCGGGGCATAGCGGCGCCAGCGGTCCATCGCGCGCGCCAGGCGGCTGGCCACCTGCGGGTTGAGCGCGTCGAGCGCGATCACCTGCTCGGCCCAGAACTGGTAGCCGCTGCCGTCCGGCACGTGGAACTGCACGTGGTTCGCCATGCAGAAGGTGGCGACCAGGCTGCGCGCGCGGTTCGGGTTGCGGATGTTGAAGGCCGGATGCTGCATCAGCGCACGCACGGCGCCCACGTCGGTGGATGGCGCCGACGCCTGCAGCGCGAACCACTTGTCGACGACCAGGGCCTCGCCCTGGAATTCGTCGTAGAAGTCCTGCAGCGCGCCGGCGGCGGACTGTGCGCGGGCGTGGATCAGCGCGCCCAGCGCAGCGGCCTTGTCCGTCATATTGTCGGCCTGCTCGAACTGCTGGCCGGCCAGGTCGATGGCTTCGTTGTCGTCGGTGGCCGCAGCCAGGTAGGACAGCGCCAGGTTCTTCAGCGCGCGCTTGCCGATCGCTTCGGCATCCGGGCTGTACTCGCCCGGGGTCTGGTTGGCGTCGATCGCGGCCATCAGCTCCTTGCGCAGGCGGGTGCCGATGGTGGCGCGCACGAACTGGCGCGCCATGTGGATCGATAGCGGGTGCACCACCTCGGTCTGCTCGGCGATCATGTTCTCGGTCGGCAGCAGCAGGGCCTGCTCGCGGAAGGCGGGATCGAGCGCGTCGTCGGTCAGCACCTTGCGCATCGCGTCGACGAAGGTGTCGTCCAGCTGCATGCGGCTGCCGGCGGTAACGTCGGCGGTCAGCTTGAGCAGGCGCTCCATCGCCAGCCGCTGGCCGGCTTCCCAGCGGTTGACCGGGTCGCTGTCGTGGCTGAACAGATGCAGCAGGTCTTCGTCGCGGTAGTCGTATTCCAGCACCACGGGCGCCGAAAAGTCGCGCAGCAGCGACGGCACCGGCAGCTCCGGCACGTTCGTGAAGCGCCAGCTCTGCTCCGCTGCGGTCAGCTCCAGCACGGCCGTGTTGCCGCGCGGTTCGCCGTCGATCACGAGCGGGATGTCGCGCCCGTCCCGGCCGACCAGGCCCACCGCGACCGGGATGTGGAAGGGCAGCTTGTCCGGCTGGCCAGGGGTCGGCGGGCAGGATTGCGACAGGGTCAGTTCGACCGTCTTCGCAGCGGCGTCGTAGCGCATCGCGGCGCGCACGCGCGGGGTGCCGGCCTGGCTGTACCAGCGCTCGAACTGGGCCAGGTCGCGGCCGTTGGCGTCGGCCATCGCGCGGCGGAAATCGTCGCACTCCACCGCCTGGCCGTCGTGGCGCTCGAAGTACAGATCCATGCCCTTGCGGAAGCCCTCGCGGCCCAGCAGGGTCTGGTACATGCGCACCACTTCGGCGCCTTTTTCGTACACCGTCACCGTGTAGAAGTTGTTGATCTCGACGAAGCTGTCCGGGCGCACCGGATGCGCCATCGGGCCCGCGTCCTCTGGGAACTGGACCTGGCGCAGCGTGCGCACCTGGTCGATGCGGTTGACCGCGCGGCCGCTGTCGGTGCCGACCATGTCGCCCGAGAATTCCTGGTCGCGGAACACGGTCAGGCCTTCCTTCAGCGACAGCTGGAACCAGTCGCGGCAGGTCACGCGGTTGCCGGTCCAGTTGTGGAAATATTCGTGGCCCACCACCGCTTCGATCCCCTGGAAGTCGAGGTCGGTCGCGACGCGCGGATTGGCCAGCACGTACTTGGTGTTGAAGATGTTCAGGCCCTTGTTCTCCATCGCGCCCATATTGAAGTCGCCGGTGGCGACGATCATGAAGCGGTCCAGGTCCAGCTCCAGGCCGAAGCGCTCCTCGTCCCAGCGGATGCTGCGCTTGAGCGACTGCATCGCGTAGTCGGTCTTGTCGAGGTTGCCCTCCTCCACCCACACCTGCAGCAGCGCGGTGCGGCCGTCGGCCAGCTTGAACTTTTCTTCCTGGCAGACCAGGTTGGACGCGACCAGCGCGAACAGATAGGACGGTTTGGGGAAAGGATCTTCCCACTTGGCGTAATGACGGCCGCCGGGCAGTTCGCCCTCCTCGACCAGGTTACCGTTGGACAGCAGCACCGGGTAGCGTTGCTTTTCGGCACGCAACATTACCGTATATTTCGCCATCACATCCGGGCGGTCCGGGAAATAGGTGATGCGGCGGAAGCCTTCGGCCTCGCATTGGGTGATGAAGTTACCGTTGGATACGTATAGGCCGGATAAGGCCGTATTCTTTTCCGGGGCGCAGATGGTTTCGATTTCCAGCACCACGTCTTCGGGCGCATTCGGGATGCGCAGCAGGTTGCCGTCAATACGGTAATCGCGCTTGCCGAGTGTCTTGCCATTCACACGAAGTGCTACAAGATCAATTTCCTCGCCGTACAATTCAATCTCGCGCTGACCGCTCGCGGGATTGCGCCGCATGGTCATCCGGTTGGCGACGATGGTTCGGGCAGGGTCGAGGTCGAAGCCGAGTTCCACTGTGTCAACAAGGTAACTCGGTGCGGTATAGTCCTTCCGGTAAATGGTCAGGGGCGTATCGGTGCGCATGGTAGTGTCCGCTTGAACAAGTGGTGGGAGTGAGGCGCTTATTTTACCAACAGCCGTTTTCTCAACATTGTTTGATACCGTGTATCGCAATGTAATCGGGCTGTAACTGGCGGTAAATGTACCTGCGAACAGACAAACCGCGGCCTATGCTGCATATTGAACAAGTACAGATGGTATTTGGAGAACACAAAATGAAACGCTTACTCATCCTTGTTGCAGCCAGCATGACGCTGCTGCTGGCAGGCTGCGCCACCACGGTGAGCAGCCATGTGACCACCTTCAACCAGTGGCCGGCCCAGCTTTCGGACAAGAGCTACGCCTTCGAGCGCGTGGCGCCGCAGCAGGATTCGCTGGAACTGCACAGCTACCAGGAACTGGTGCGGGCACAACTGGCCCAGCTCGGCTTTCACGACTCCGGCGCCGACAAGCCGGCGCTGCTGGTGTCGATGCGTTTCATGACGACCGACGTGCCGGTGCGCGTGCTGCAGGCGGCCGATCCGTTCTGGACCGGTCCCTACCCCCGCTTCTACTCGCCGTATCGGCGCTACTGGGGCGGCTGGTATGGCCCGTATGACCCGCTGTGGGGGCCGCCGTACTCGACCCGCATCGATCACCAGTACCACCGGGTGCTGCATGTGACGATCCGCTCGGCTGCCGATGGCAAGCGCTTGTTTGAAGTGACGGTGAAGAACACCAGCGACGAGGAGTCGACCCCGGCCATCATGCCGGCCATGGTGCAGAGCGCGTTCCAGAATTTCCCGGGGCCGAACGGTGGGTCGAGGGTGATCGAGTTGAAACAGCAAAGCCAAGGCTGAAGGTCGGTTTCGCTTGGTGGGGTCCAGCTTGCGCGGACCCCATTTTTTTATTGTTTGCCCTAAAACCGTCGTCCCCGCGCAGGCGGGGACCCATGCTGAGTTAGCAGGCCTGCGGCGCTGCCTTTCGACGGAGCTGATGGTCTATGGGTTCCCGCCTTCGCGGGAATGACGGTTTGGCGATAACAATGACGGAGCGGCGCCGCTGCTCTTGCGCCGCCCCCGCCTTACGCCAGGTAGGCTTCGGACAGGAACGTCACCGCCACGATGGCCAGCACCGCCAGCGCCAGCACGATCAGCAGGCGGCCGAACTTCGGCGTGCCGACCTCGGGCTCGGACGGCAGGTCGTTGTTATCGTCGCTGAACTCTCTCATGGCAGCAGCACCGTCGACCCGGTGGTCTTGCGCGACTCCAGCGCGATGTGCGCCTGCGCCGCGTCCGCCAGCGCAAACCGCTGGTTGACCTCGATCTTCACCTTGCCGCTGGAGATCATCTGGAACAGGTCTCCCGCCGCCGCCTCCAGCTCCGTCCGCGTGGCGACGTAGGCGCCAAGCGAGGGCCGGGTGATGAACAGCGAGCCGCGCGAGGCCAGCTCGCCCAGCGAGAACGGCGGCACCGCGCCCGAGGAATTGCCGAAGCTGACCATCAGCCCCAGCGGCTGCAGGCAGTCGAGCGAACGGGTGAAGGTGTCCTTGCCGACCGAGTCGTAGACGACGGGCACTTTTGCGCCGTTGGTAATTTCCATCACGCGCTGGACGATGTCCTCGGTGTTGTAGTTGATCACGTGCGCCGCGCCGTGCGCCTTCGCCAGTTCCACTTTTTCATTGGACCCCGCGGTGCCGATCAGGTTCGCGCCGATGGCGCGCGCCCACTGGCAGGCGATCAGGCCGACGCCGCCGGCGGCCGCGTGGAACAGCACCGTCTCACCGGCCTTGAGCTGGTGGGTGCGGTTGAACAGGTACCAGACGGTCATGCCTTGCAACATGCCGGCGGCCGCGGTCTCGTACGAGATGTCGTCCGGCAGCTTCACCAGGATGTCGGCCGGCATCACACGCAGCTGGCTGTAGGCGCCGTTGGGACGGCCGGCATAGGCCACGCGGTCGCCCGGCTTGACGTGGCTGACGCCCTCGCCCACCGCCTCGACCACGCCCGCGCCTTCCTGGCCCAGCCCGGACGGCAGCGGCATCGGGTACAGGCCGGTGCGGAAGTAGACGTCGATGAAGTTCACGCCGATCGCATGCTGGCGCACGCGCGCCTCGCCCGGGCCCGGCTCGCCGACCTCGACGTCGACGTATTCCAGTACTTCCGGGCCGCCATTCTTGCTGAGGCGGATTGCCTTGGTGTGCATCTCAAGCTCCCTTCGAATGATCTTTCCGCGCCTGCGCCTGCAGCTGGGACAGCACCAGGTGGGCGCTGGCGAGGTTGGTCGCGCATGCCACATTGTGCACGTCGCAGGCGCGCACCAGCGCGTTGATGTCCGGTTCGTGCGGCTGCGGCGTCATCGGGTCGCGCAGGAAGATCACGGCATCGATCAGGCCGTTGACGAGCTGGGCGCCGATCTGCAGGTCGCCACCGAACGGCCCCGAATGCTTGCGGTCGACCGTCAGTCCCAGCTCGTTGGCCAGGCGGCCGCCGGTGGTGCCGGTGGCGGACAGCTGACAGCCGCGCAGGAAGTCGATGTACTCGGCTGCCAGCGTGATCATGTCGTCCTTCTTTTGGTCGTGCGCAATCAGCGCAATACGAGGTTTCATCTTTGGTCCTTATTTTTTTAACGACAGCATATAAATTCCCCCAAGCACCAACGCCGTGCCCGCCAGCTGCACCGCGGTGATCGCTTCGCCCAGCACGATGGCCCCGAGGAACAGGGTCGACACCGGACCGATCATGCCAGCCTGCGAGGCCGTGGCCGCACCGATGCGCTGGACTGACACCATGGTCATGAAGACTGGGAGAATAGTACAAAAAATACCATTGGCGAGCGAGAGCCAGTAAACCGGCATCGGCTGCACCAGCATGGCGGCCGGGCGCAGCAGGAAGAATTGCGCGATGCAGGCCACGCTCGACACGCACATCGCATACGACACCAGGCGCAGCGATCCGATGCGCCTGACCATTTCGCCCGATCCCAGCAGGTACACCGCATAGCTCGACGCCGAACCGAGCACCAGCAGCGAGCCGATCACGGTGCTGCCCGCGCCGCCGTTCAGGTCGTGCACGAACACCAGCACGATGCCGCAGTAGGACAGGGCCAGCGCCAGCCACTCGGCGCGGCTGATGCGGCGCTTGAAGAAAAATCCGGTGATCAGGAGGACGAAGGTCGGCGTCAGGAACAGGATCAGCCGTTCGAGGCCAACCGAGATGTATTGCAGGCCGAGGAAATCGAGGAAACTCGACAGGTAGTAGCCGACCAGGCCGAGGCCGACGAGGCGCCAGCGGTCGCTCCACGACAGCGGCGCCGCGGTGCGCATCTTCCACAGCGCGACCGCCGCAAACACCGGCAGCGAGAACAGCATCCTGAACGCGATCAAAGTGACCGCGTCCATGTGGTAGCGATACAGCAGTTTGGCGAGAACGGCCTTCGTCGAAAACAGGACGGCGCCGGCAACCGCGATGGCGAGACCGGCGACAAGCGCGGAACGTGGCAAGGAAACAGCAGGTACGGCGGCTTGCGTGGTAGTCATCCAACGATTGTATTCGGAAACGGCAGAGCCCGTCGGAGGCGGGCCTGAACGCGCCCCGCTCTGGCGTGTCCAACCTGGGCACTCGTCCAGATCGAGGAGAACAACACATGAACCGCCGCCCCGAACATGCCAGTGTCACCGCCGTTCCCGAGAACGTGGGATTCGCAACTACATTCGGTAATACACAGACCGTCGTTCCCGCGCAGGGGCCAGGCGCCCCCCGGAGAACCCCATTTTGCCCGCGCGGCCACCCAACTGCGCCGGGACCGCGCACATGACCACCCTCACCCCCGCGCCCGCCAGGCCACGCCGCCCCGGCGCCGAACGTCCCGTCGTCACCGTCTGGGTCGCCGTGCTGGTCGCCCTGTGCTGGACCTGTCTGCTGTTCCGCACGGCGCGCATGGGCGCCATGCCGGCGGCGCTGGACGCGCCCCTGCCGCCGCCCTACCGCCGCGCCGAGCTGGCCCTGTTGTTCGGCATGTGGGTCGCCACCGTGTGGGCCACCATGCTGCCCGCCACCACGCCCTCGGTGGTGCTGTTCGCGCGCGTCAACCGCCTGTACCACGCGGTCCGCCGGCCCTATCTCGCCACCGCGCTGTTCATGTTCGGCTACCTGTTCTCCTGGACCGTGTTCGGCGCCGCCTCCACCCTGGCCCAGTGGGCCCTGCACGATGCCGGGGCGCTGGACAACGCGCTGGCCGTCACCAACTCCACCGTCGCCGGGCTGGCGCTGGTGGCGGCCGGCGTCTACCAGTGGACCCCGGCCAAGCAGGAGAGCCTGGCGCATTGCCGCGCCCCGCTCGCCTTCGTGCTCACCAACTGGCGGCGCGGCCCCTGGGGCGCGTTCCGCATGGGCGTCACGCACGGCCGCTATTGCGTCGGCTGCTGCTGGCTGCTGATGGTGCTGCTGTTCGCCGCCGGCCTCACCAACCTGGCCGCCGCGGCCGGCCTCGCGCTGCTCGCGATGGCCGAAAAGCTGGCGCCCGGCGGGGCCTGGATCGCGACGCTGGGCGGCCTCGCGCTGGTCGCGTGGGGCACCTTGCTGCTGTTTCCCTAAGAGGTAGTTTCAAAATGAGTGCAGCGAGGCGCAGCGACGAAGACAGTGCACCTGCACGGCGAGGAGCTGCAACGACGCTGCGGTCATTTTGAAACGACCTATAAACCTTTCCCGGCGGTTTTGCAAGAGGGCGGCTATGTTAGAATGTCGGCCACTTCTGTAATACCGTCTAAGGAATCCCGAACATGGCTGGACACAGCAAATGGGCCAATATCAAGCATAAAAAAGCCGCTACCGACGCCAAGCGTGGCAAGATCTGGACGCGCCTGATCAAGGAAATCACCGTGGCGGCCCGCATGGGCGGCGGCGACATCACCTCGAATCCGCGCCTGCGCCTGGCGGTCGACAAGGCGGCCGACGCCAACATGCCGAAAGACAACGTGCAGCGCGCAATCCAGCGCGGCGCCGGCGGCCTGGAAGGCGTCAACTACGAGGAAGTCCGCTACGAAGGCTACGGCATCGGCGGCGCGGCGATCATCGTCGACTGCATGACCGACAACCGGGTCCGCACCGTGGCCGAAGTGCGCCACGCGTTCAGCAAGTTCGGCGGTAATATGGGCACCGAGGGTTCGGTCTCCTTCATGTTCAAGCACACCGGCCAGTTCCTGTTCGCGCCCGGCGCGAACGAAGACGCGCTGATGGAAGCGGCGCTCGAAGCCGGCGCCGAAGACGTGGTGGCGGACGAGGAAGGCGGCTTCGAGGTGCTGTGCCCGCCGAACGACTTCGCGCACGTGAAGGACGCGCTGGAAAAAGCCGGCTTCAAGGCCGATTCCGCCGAAGTGATCATGAAACCGGACGTCGAGACCGTCTTTACCGGCGAAGACGCGCAGAAGATGCAAAAACTCCTGGACGCGATCGAAAACCTCGACGACGTGCAGGAAGTCTATACCAACGCCGTGATCGAAGAGTAAGCAGCAAGCGAAAGCATCGTATGAAGATTTTGGTAGTCGGCTCGGGCGGCCGCGAACACGCACTGGCGTGGAAACTTGCCCAATCCGAGCGTATCCAGATGGTGTACGTCGCACCGGGCAATGGCGGCACCGCGCGCGACGCGCGCCTGAAGAACATCGACATCACCGACCCGGCCGCGCTGGCCGACTTCGTGGTGGCCGAGCACATCGGCCTGACCGTGGTCGGGCCGGAAGCCCCGCTGGCGGCCGGCATCGTCAACCTGTTCCGCGCGCGCGGCCTGAAGATTTTCGGCGCCACCAAGGAAGCGGCGCAGCTGGAAAGCTCGAAGGACTTCGCCAAGGCCTTCATGGAGCGCCACGGCATCCCGACCGCGAAGTACCAGAGCTTCACGGACGCCGCCCAGGCCCACGCCTACGTCGACGCCAACGGCGCGCCGATCGTGATCAAGGCCGACGGCCTGGCCGCCGGCAAGGGCGTGGTGGTGGCGATGACGCTGGAAGAAGCGCACCAGGCGGTCGACCACATGCTGTCGGATAACCGCTTCGGCGACGCCGGCGCGCGCATCGTGATCGAAGAATTCCTGGACGGCGAGGAAGCCAGCTTCATCGTCATGTGCGACGGCAAGAACGTGCTGCCGCTGGCCACCTCGCAGGACCACAAGCGCCTGAAGGACCACGACCAGGGCCCGAACACCGGCGGCATGGGCGCGTATTCGCCGGCGCCGATCGTGACGCCGTCGATGCACGCCCGCGTGATGCGCGAGATCATCAACCCGACCATCCAGGGCATGCTCAAGGACGGCATCCAGTACACCGGCTTCCTGTATGCCGGCCTGATGATCGACGCCCACGGCAACCCGAAGACGCTGGAATTCAACTGCCGCATGGGCGATCCGGAGACGCAGCCGATCATGGCCCGCCTCAAGAGCGACCTGGTGAGCGTGATGGAACACGCCGTCAACGCCACCCTCGACGCGGTCGAGCTCGAATGGGACCGCCGCACGGCGGTGGGCGTGGTGATGGCGGCCGAAGGCTATCCGGACCGCCCGCGCAAGGGCGACGTGATCGACGGCATTCCGGCCGAAACGCCGGAGTCGGTCACCTTCCACGCCGGCACCACGGTGGCGGATGGCAAGCTGGTCACCAGCGGCGGCCGCGTGCTGTGCGTGGTGGGGCTGGGCGACAACGTCAAGATGGCCCAGAAGCAAGCCTACGACGCGGTCGACCAGATCCACTTCAACGGCGCCCAGTTCCGCCGCGACATCGGCTGGCGCGCGACGAAGTAAGCGCGGCCCGATACCTGTAAAAGAAAGAGAACGTCATTCCCGCGCACGCGGGAATCCCATTTTTTGCACGCAGCTCGGCTGCTCATGAGAAATGGGGTTCCCGCGTGCGCGGGAACGACGTTCTCTCCTCTTGTTTTTGTAACCCACTGGCGGCGCAGTGTACAATCTGCCCTCATTTCCCTTTGCACAAACACCCGATGTCCACCCCCAACCCTGCCGCCATCAAGGCCTGGCTGCTCGACCTGCAAGCGCGCATCGTTGCCGCGCTTGAGGAAGTCGACGGCAACCCCTTCCTGCGCGACAGCTGGGAACGGCCGGAGGGTGGCGGCGGCATTTCGCGCCTGATCGAAGAAGGCAATGTGCTGGAACGCGGCGGCGTCAACTTCTCCCACGTCACCGGCAAGAGCCTGCCGCCATCGGCGATGGCCTCGCGTCCGGAACTGGCCGGCCGCGCCTGGGAAGCGATGGGCGTGTCGCTGGTGATCCACCCGCGCAATCCCTACGCACCGACGGTCCACATGAACGTGCGCTTCTTCGAAGCCACGGCCGAAGGCCAGGAACCGGTGTGGTGGTTCGGCGGCGGCATGGACCTGACCCCGCACTACGGTTTCGAGGAAGACGCGCGCCACTTCCACCAGACCTGCTTCGACGCTGTCGCACCCTACGGCGATGAGCTGCATCCGCGCTTCAAGAAGTGGTGCGACGAGTACTTCTTCCTCAAGCACCGCAAGGAACCGCGCGGCGTGGGCGGCATCTTCTTTGACGACTTCAACGAGCTTGGCTTCGAGCAGTCGTACGCGATGGTGCGAAGCGTCGGCGACAGCTTCATCGACGCCTACCTGCCGATCCTGAAGCGCCGCATCGACACCGCCTACGGCGAGCGCGAACGCGACTTCCAGGCCTACCGGCGCGGACGCTATGTCGAGTTCAACCTCGTGTGGGACCGCGGCACGCACTTCGGCCTGCAGTCGGGCGGGCGCACTGAAGCGATCCTGATGTCGCTGCCGCCAATCGTCAAATGGCGCTACGACTGGCATCCGCAGCCCGGCAGCGAAGAGGCCAGGCTGTATTCCGATTTCCTGGTGCACCGGGACTGGCTGGAGAAGTGAGCCTTTGCATCGCCCTGCTGGGTGGCAGCTTTGACCCGGTACACATCGGCCACGTCGCACTGGCCGAGCTGTTCGCCGATTTGCTCCAACCGGACCAGCTGCGCATCGTCCCCGCCGGACGGCCGTGGCAGAAGTCGAAGCTCGAGGCTTCCGACGCCGACCGCGTCGCCATGCTGGAGTGCGCGTTTCGCGGCGCGCCCTTCCCGGTGACGATCGACCTGCAGGAAGTGGAGCGCAAGGGCGCCACCTACACCATCGACACGCTGCGCAAGGTGCGCGGCGAGCTGGGGCCGGAAGCGTCGATCGTGTTCCTGATGGGCGCCGACCAGCTGCAGAAGCTGGACACCTGGCGCGAGTGGCAGGCCCTGTTCGGGATCGCGAACATCGGCGTCGCCGCGCGGCCGGGCTACGAACTGGCGGCCGACAAGCTGCCTGCGAACGTGACGCGCGAACTGGCGCCGCGCCTGGCCAGCCCCGCCGAGGTGCGCGCCAGCCCGGCGGGACGGGTCTGCCTCGCGCACACGCTGGCGGTCGATATCTCGGCCACCGCGGTGCGCGACGCGATTCGCCACGGGGATAGCGCGAACGATCTGGTGGCACCGGTGGTGCTAGACTATATTCAACAACATCATTTATACAAGAGCTAATGGACATCAAAAAACTGCAGACGCTGGTGGTTGACGCACTCGAAGACGTCAAGGGCCAGGACATCGTCCTGTTCGACACCACCCACCTCACCAGCCTGTTCGACCGCATCGCCGTCGTCTCGGGCACCTCGAACCGCCAGACCAAGGCGCTCGCCGCATCGGTGCGCGACAAGGTCAAGGAAAGCGGCGGCGACGTGGTCGGCCTCGAAGGCGAAGACACCGGCGAATGGGTGCTGGTCGACCTCGGCGACATGATCGTCCACATCATGCAGCCGGCCATCCGCCAGTACTACCGCCTCGAAGAAATCTGGGGCGACAAGCCGGTCAAGCTGGGCGCGGCCAAGCGCAAGTCGACCGCCGAAGGCAAGGAAGCGGCCGAGCCGAAGGCCAAGTCCAAGCACATGGCGGCCAACAAGGACGAGCCGGAAGCGAAGCCGGTCAACGAGCGCAAGCCCGCTGCGCGCAAAGCCGCGGCCACCAAAACCACCGCCGCGAAGAAACCGGCCGCGCCGAAAGTCGCCGTCGGCAAGACCGTGAAGGTTGCGCCGTCCAAGACCGCGCAGGCCGAAGTGAAGGCCAAGCGTGCCGCGAAAGCCGCCGCTTCGGAAGCGGAACCGCCGAAGAAAGTCATCCGCCGCATCGTGAAGAAGGCCGCTGCCGAGTAAGCCCTCGATGCAGCTCATCATCGCCGCGGTCGGCCACAAGATGCCGGCCTGGATCGAGACCGGTTTCACCGAGTACGCCAAGCGCATGCCGCCCGAGCTGCGCATCGTGCTCAAGGAGATCAAGCCGGTTGAGCGCTCGGGCAGCAAGACCGCGGCCACCGCGATGGCGCTCGAACGCGAGCGCATCGAAGCCGTGCTGCCCAAGGGCGCCCGCATCATCGCGCTCGACGAGCGCGGCAAGGACGTCACCAGTGTCGGCCTCTCTGCCATGCTGCAGCAGTGGCAGCAGGACGGGCGCGACACCGTATTCCTGATCGGGGGCGCCGATGGCCTCGATCCCGAACTCAAGGCCCGCGCGGAAGGGCTGGTCCGCATCTCGAGCATGACCCTGCCGCACGGGATCGTGCGCGTGATGCTCGCCGAGCAGCTGTACCGCGCCTGGTCGATCACGCAGAACCATCCCTACCACCGCGTCTGACGCCATGCCCACCAAACCGCACGACAAGAAAATCTACCTCGCCTCCAAGAGCCCGCGCCGGCGCGAACTGCTGCGCCAGGTCGGCGTGGAGTTCGAACTGCTCATGCTGCGCAACGATCCGGCGCGCTGCGTGGACGTCAGCGAGGATGAGCGTCCGGGCGAGAATCCGCACGAATATGTGGCGCGCGTGGCCATGGAAAAAGGCGCGTTCGCGTGGAACGTCCTGCAGATGCGCCGCGCACCGCTGCGGCCCGTGCTGTCGGCGGACACCACCGTCACCATCGACGGCATCATCCTCGGCAAGCCGGCCAATCCGGACGAAGCGTTCGAGATGCTGGGCCGCCTGTCCGGCCGTACCCACCAGGTGCTGACCTCGGTGGCGGTGCACCACAACCACATGGCCGAACAGGTCACGCAAGTCTCGAACGTGCGCTTCGCGCAGCTCTCGCCGGCGCAGATCAAGGCCTACTGCGCCTCGCCCGAACCCTACGACAAGGCCGGCGGCTACGGCATCCAGGGCCTGGCGGCGCTGTTCGTCGAACACATCGAAGGCAGCCACTCGGGCATCATGGGCCTGCCCCTGTTCGAAACCGCGGCCCTGCTGCGCAAGGCCGGGCTGCCGCTGTAATCCTTCAGTCCCGGAACAGCGCGCCGAAACCGGCCACTGCTTCCGCCACGTCCGGCGCCAGGTAGACGCTGCTGATCGCGGCCACCATGTCGGCGCCACGCGCCACCAGCGGCGCCGCATTCGGCGCGGTCATCCCGCCGATCACCACCACCGACACCGGCAGTTCGGCCTTCGCCTGCGTGACGATGTCGTGCGGGGTCGTGACCGGGTACTTCTTGACCACCGACGGGTAGAAGCCGCCGAAAGCCACGTAGCTCGCGCCGCTGCGCTGGGCCGCGCGCGCCAGTTCGATGTCGCCATAGCAGGAGGCGCCGACGATTTTTCCCGCGCCAAGGGTGCGCCGCACGTTCGCGACTCCATCATCGGTGGCGCCGACGTGCACGCCGTCGGCATCGATGTCCTGGCACAGCGCGACGTGGTCATTGATGACCAGCGGCGTGTCATGCAGGCGGCACAGGGCCAGCAGCGCGCTGGCCTGCTCGCGGCGCAGCGCCAGCGACGCATCCTTGTGGCGGTACTGCACCAGCGCGGCGCCCGCCTGCAGCGCGCGCCCCGTGCACACCAGCAGCTTCTCCGTGTCGTCCCAGTTGGGCGTGACCAGATAAAGACCTCGCATCATGATTCCTTCGTGAGTATGGGTTGGCGCATCGGGATGCGCTGGCCTGTCGCGATCGCATACGACTGCGCCAGCGCGGCATGGGTGTAGCGCTGCGCATTCTCCAGCGCGTCGGCCATGGCTTCGCCCAGCGCGAGCCGGGCGGCGATCGCCGAAGCCAGGGTGCAGCCGCTGCCATGGAACTGTCCCGGCAGGCGCGGCCAGCTCCACTCGCGCATCCCTTGCGCGCTGTGCCAGCGGTTGACGACGGTGGCGCCGTCGGCATGGCCGCCTGTGACCAGCACATGCGGACAGCCGCTGGCGCCCAGCGCCGCCGTTTCCGGCAGGTTCGGCGCCAGCACGGTGGCCAGCGGCAGCAAGGGCTCCAGCGCGGACAGCGCATTGCCGCGCGCCAGCGGGTCGCCATGCCCGCTGGCCAGCACCGGGTCCAGCACCACGGGCAGGCCGGGAAGCTGTTCGCGCAGGCGGCCGATCACCCGCGCGATGGCGGCGGCGTTGGCGCGGCTGCCGGGAATCCCCAGCTTCACCGCGCGTACCGGGATGGCGGCCGCCAGCAGCGCCGCCTGCCGTTCGAGCAGGGCCGCGTCCACCGGCACGACCTCATGCACCCGGTTGTTGTCCTGCACCGTCAAGGCGGTGACCACCGGCAGCGCATGCGCGCCCTGCGCGGCGATCGCCTCGATGTCGGCGCTGATGCCGGCCCCGCCCGACGGATCCAGCCCGGCGAACACCAGCACTGCCGGGCGAACCTGCTCCATCAGGCCAACCGTCCGGCCATCGGCGACGACGGCGAGGCCGCGAACTTGCGCGGCATGCGCCCGGCCAGCCAGGCTTCGCGGCCCGCCTGCACCGCGAGGCGCATCGCACGCGCCATCCGCACCGGATCCTGCGCGTGCGCGATCGCGCTGTTCATCAGCACGCCGTCGCAGCCCAGTTCCATCGCGATGGCGGCGTCCGACGCGGTGCCCACGCCGGCATCCACCAGCACCGGCACCTTGGCCTGCTCGATGATCAGCGACAGGTTCCACGGATTCAGGATGCCCATGCCCGAGCCGATCAGCGAGGCCAGCGGCATCACGGCCACGCAGCCGATCTCCTCCAGCATCTTGGCCTGGATCGGGTCGTCGCTGCAGTAGACCATCACGTCGAAACCATCGCGCACCAGCGTCTCGGCGGCGGCCAGCGTCTCCGGCATGTTCGGGAACAGGGTGCGCTCGTCGCCCAGCACTTCGAGCTTGACCAGCTTGCGCCCGCCCAGCAGCTCGCGCGCCAGCTGCAGGGTGTAGACCGCATCCTTGGCGTTGTAGCAGCCCGCGGTGTTCGGCAGGATGGTGTAGCGGTCCGGCGGCAGCACGTCCAGCAGGCTGGGCGCGTTCGGGTCCTGGCCGATGTTCACGCGGCGGATCGCCACGGTGACGATTTCCGCGGCAGCCGCCACGGTGGCTTCGCGGGTCTGTTCGAGGTCGCGGTATTTGCCGCTGCCCACCAGCAGGCGCGATTGATATTCGGTGCCCGCGATGATGAGCGGGCGGTCTTCACGTTCGGTTGTCATTCCAGTGTCCATTCAATGTGTTGGGCGAAGGCCTCAGCCGCCGCCGATTGCGCGCACCAGTTCCACCTTGTCACCCGCGTTGAGCTGGTGCTCGCGCCAGCGCGGGCGCGGCACCACCTGGCGGTTGACCGCCAGCGCCACCATGTGGTCGGCCACGCCGAGCGAATCAGCCAGCTCGTACACGGTGCGCCCTTCGAAGCGGTGCGCTTCGCCATTCAGTTCGATGTCAGGCATGGCCGTATCCCGTCACTGCTTGTGATACAGCTCGGCGCCGCGCTTGACGAATTCGACTGCCTTCACTTCCATCCCCTGCTGCAGCGCAGCGTTGTCGGCAATGCCCTCGCGCGCCGCGTACTCGCGCACTTCCTGGGTGATCTTCATCGAGCAGAAATGCGGTCCGCACATCGAGCAGAAGTGCGCCACCTTGGCCGATTCCTTCGGCAGCGTCTCGTCGTGGAATTCGCGCGCCTTGTCCGGATCGAGGCCGAGGTTGAACTGGTCCTCCCAGCGGAACTCGAAGCGCGCCTTGGACAGCGCGTTGTCGCGGATCTGCGCGCCCGGATGGCCCTTGGCCAGGTCGGCCGCGTGCGCCGCCAGCTTGTAGGTGATGATGCCGTCCTTGACGTCCGCCTTGTCCGGCAGGCCCAGGTGCTCCTTCGGCGTCACGTAGCACAGCATCGCGGTGCCGTACCAGCCGATGGTGGCGGCGCCGATGCCGGAGGTGATGTGGTCGTAGCCCGGCGCGATGTCCGTCGTCAGCGGCCCGAGCGTGTAGAACGGCGCTTCGTGGCACTGTTCCAGCTGCAGGTCCATGTTCTCCTTGATCAGGTGCAGCGGCACGTGGCCGGGACCTTCGATCATCACCTGCACGTCGTGCTTCCACGCGATCTTGGTCAGCTCGCCCAGCGTGCGCAGCTCGGCCAGTTGGGCTTCGTCGTTGGCGTCGTAGATCGAGCCGGGACGCAGGCCGTCGCCAAGGCTGAACGACACGTCGTAGGCTTTCATGATTTCGCAGATGTCTTCGAAGTGCGTGTACAGGAAGGATTCCTTGTGATGCGCCAGGCACCACTTGGCCATGATGGAGCCGCCGCGCGAGACGATGCCGGTCATCCGGTTCGCGGTCATCGGCACGTAGCGCAGCAGCACGCCGGCGTGGATGGTGAAGTAGTCGACGCCCTGCTCCGCCTGTTCGATCAGCGTGTCGCGGTAGATTTCCCAGGTCAGGTCCTCGGCCTTGCCGTTGACCTTTTCCAGCGCCTGGTAGATCGGCACGGTGCCGATCGGAACCGGGCTGTTCCGGATGATCCATTCGCGCGTCTCGTGGATGTGCTTACCGGTCGACAGGTCCATCACGGTGTCGGCGCCCCAGCGGGTCGCCCAGGTCATCTTCTCGACCTCTTCGCCGATCGACGAGGTGACGGCCGAATTGCCGATATTGGCGTTCACCTTGACCAGGAAATTACGGCCGATGATCATCGGTTCCACTTCCGGGTGGTTGATGTTGGCCGGGATCACGGCGCGGCCGCGCGCCACTTCCGAGCGCACGAATTCCGGTGTGATCTCGTTCGGGATCGAGGCGCCGAAATTCATGCCCGGGTGCTGGCGGCCGAGCAGCGCGGCCATACGCTTGCCGGTCGGGCCGGCCTCTACCAGGCTGGCCAGGTATTCGGCGCGGTGCTGGTTCTCGCGCAGCGCGATGAATTCCATCTCGGGCGTGATGATGCCCTGGCGCGCGTAATGCATCTGCGAGACGTTGCGGCCCTCGCGCGCGCGGCGCGGCTTGCGCTGCAGGTTGAAGCGCAGCTCGGCCAGTTTGGCGTCGTGCAAGCGCTCGACGCCGTAGGCCGAGCTGGGGCCCGACAGCACCTCGGTGTCGCCGCGCTCCGCGATCCACGGCGCGCGCGGGCATTCGAGGCCGGAGCGGATGTCGATCCGCGCCGCAGGATCCGTGTAAGGACCGGAGGTGTCGTACACGTACACCGGGGGATTGGGCTCGGCGCCGAAGGCGGCCGGCGTGTCGGACTGGCGGATCTCGCGCATCGGCACGCGGATGTCGGGGCGGCTGCCCTCGACGAATACCTTGCGCGAGTTGGGCAGGGGCGCCACGGCGGCCGCATCGACGGCGGCGGTGGCGGACAAGAAGGTAGGCTCGGCTTTCATTTCACTCCCGTGGTCGTTCAGCTCGGGCCAACGGGGGGAGAGGGAAAGCCGGGGGTGCGCGCAGTGGCGGGTGGCTCTCGTCGCTTCCCTTCGCTGGCATTATCCAGATCAGGTTCGGAGGGTATGTCTCACCCGCGCCGCCGCTGTACGACGTGCAGGACCCCTAGCGAGGTGTCATCTGGCGATGACGCTGCGCAGTGTACGCGCCTTTTTCGCGCTTTGCAAACGGGTGCCCGCGGCTCCGCACTGCCGTGTATGATGACAGTTTGTACAATTGCGGCCGCTGATCCATGAACGAAGACATCCTCATCAACATCACCCCGCAAGAGACCCGCGTCGCGCTGGTCCTGCAGGGCGCCGTTCAGGAACTGCACATCGAGCGCACCCTCACGCGCGGCCTGGCCGGCAACGTCTACCTCGGCAAGGTGGTGCGGGTGCTGCCCGGGATGCAGTCGGCCTTCATCGATATCGGCCTCGAACGCGCCGCCTTCCTGCACGTGGCCGACATCTGGGAAGCGCGCAGCCACGAGAACGGCGGCAACGCCCCGCCGACCCCGATCGAAAAGCTGCTGTTCGACGGCCAGGTGCTCACCGTCCAGGTGATCAAGGACCCCATCGGCACCAAGGGCGCGCGCCTGTCCACCCAGATCTCCATCGCCGGCCGCATGCTGGTCTACCTCCCGCAGGACAACCACATCGGCATCTCGCAGAAGATCGAGAAGGAAGCCGACCGCGACGCCCTGCGCGCGCGCCTGCAAGGCCTGCTGCCGCCGGAGGAAAAAGGCGGCTACATCGTGCGCACCATGGCCGAAGAGGCGTCGGACACCGACCTGCTGGCCGACGTCGACTACCTGCGCAAGACCTGGAACGCCATCCTGCAGGGCGCGCGCACCCGTCCGCCCACCAGCCTGCTGTACCAGGACCTGAGCCTGTCGCAGCGCGTGCTGCGCGACTTCGTGCACGACGAGACCGCGACCATCCAGGTCGACTCGCGCGAGAACTACCTCAAGCTGGTCGAGTTCGCGCAGGTGTACACGCCGTCGGTGCTGTCGCGACTGCAGCACTACACCGGCGAGCGTCCGCTGTTCGACCTGTACGGCGTCGAGGAAGAGATCCTGCGCGCGCTGGGGCGCCGCGTGGACCTCAAGTCGGGCGGCTACCTGATCGTCGACCAGACCGAGGCGATGACCACCATCGACGTGAACACCGGCGGCTTCGTCGGCGGGCGCAACTTCGCCGACACCATCTTCAAGACCAACCTGGAAGCGGCGCACGCGATCGCGCGCCAGCTCCGGTTGCGCAACCTTGGCGGCATCATCATCCTCGACTTCATCGACATGGAGAACACCGAGCATCGCAACGCGGTGCTGGCCGAGTTGAAGAAAGCGCTGGCGCGCGACCGCACCAAGGTGTCGGTCAGCGGCTTCTCGGCGCTGGGGCTGGTGGAGATGACCCGCAAGCGCACGCGCGAGTCGCTGGCCCACATCCTGTGCGAGCCCTGCCCCGCCTGCAACGGCAAGGGCCAGGTGAAGACCTCGCGCACCATCTGCTACGAGATCCTGCGCGAGCTGCTGCGCGAAGCGAAGCAGTTCAACCCGCGCGAGTTCCGCATCGTCGCGTCGCAGGAGGTGATCGACCTGTTCCTTGAAGAAGAGTCGCAGCACCTGGCGATGCTGGGGGACTTCATCGGCAAACGGATTTCGCTGCAGGTCGAAAAGGGATATCACCAGGAGCAGTACGACGTCATCCTGATGTAACAAGATCTCGCTCAAAGCACCTTCGCCGGGCCAAGGCAGACTGTGCGAGTTGCGCATCCAACGCGCGACCACGCCCACATTTCCGCTAAACTGGTGACAAAGGATGCCCAAAAGCCCACCCTCGCCGTGCTACCTGGACCGCTTCGAAAAATTCAAGGTAATCAACGGCAAGCAAGTCTGGACAAATGTTCGGCGAGACCGCTTTTTCACGTGAGATAGTCTCCACGGTGAAATCGAAGTCTTTGATAAACGTGGTCATCATTTGGGTGCTTTGATCCACTGACAGGCAAGCTGGTCAAGCAAGCCGTGAAAGGGAGATCACTTCATGGATAAGCGAAGCTTCATTTCGCTGTGCGTTGCCGGCCTGGCCAAACCCGACGAGATCGACGACTACGTTGAACGCTGGCATGCTGGACAGGCGGGTAAGGGTCAGGAATTGTCCGAGTATCTGGGCATGAGCCAGCAGGAGTATTCCGATTGGGTGCTCAATTCGGGTGCGCTGCTGCAAATCATTTCAGCGCACAACACATGAGCCGTCGTCCCGGCGAAGGCCGGGACCCCATAGACCGCTGGCGCGGCCGAATCATGCCAGGCAGCCGTGCTCCAAGCTCAACATGGGTCCCTGCCTTCGCCGGGACGACGTGCTGACTTGGTATGGAAACCGGGCGCGTTCAGGTTTTCTGCGGCCGGCTAAGTTCCACGATGTCGGGCGACTCAAGGACTGGCATCGGCGCGCCGCGGCGCACAGCGTTGAGCATCGCCTGGCCAACTTGAACGGTGGTGAGGATCAGGTTCGGCAGCGCCTTGCGCAGCAGCGGCAGGATCGGCTTGGTCAGCGTGTAGAAGATCCGGTACGAAGCGGTCTTCGACTTGATGCCATCCAGCGGCTGGATCATCCCGGGGCGGAAAATGTAGACCGACTTGAACCGCAGCGCGCGCAAGGCGTTCTCCGTCTTGCCGCGCACGCGTTCCCACATCACGCGGCTCTTTTCGGTGCTGTCCGCGCCGAAGCCCGATACATAAATGAAGACCATCTCCGGATTCAGCCCGGCGAGCTTGCGCGCCGCGGCCAGCGTCAGGTCGTAAGTCAGGCGCGTGTACTTCTTTTCGTCCATGCCGGCCGAGCTGGAGCCGATGCAGAAGAAGCAGGCGTCAAAGCCCGTCAGCTCCTCATCGATGGTGTCGTAGTCCCACATGTCGGCGTGGACAAGCTCGCGCAGCTTCAGGTTGCGCTGGCCGGTGGGCGTGCGGCCGATGGTCTTCACCATCGCCACGTCCGGCGCGGCCAGGCATTCGCGCAGCACGCCCTGGCCGACCATGCCGGTGGCGCCGAAGATCAGTACATTCACTCGGGGTTCCTCATCCGTTTCGATGAGCGCATATTACACGCTGGCGTCAATGCGCATCCGGGAAGAACAGCTGCTCTCCATCCGGTTTGAACGCGGCGATCCTGGCCTGCCCCTCCGGTGACGTGATCCAGTTGATCAGCATCGTCGCGCCCTTGTAGTTGACGCCCTGGTGCTTGGCCGGGTTCACCGCGATGATGCCGTAGGGGTTGAACATCCGCTTGTCGCCTTGCACCAGGATCGCGAGGCCGGTCTTGGCCTTGTAGGCGCCGTAAGTCGCGCGGTCGGTCAGCGTGTAGGCGTTCATCTCGGCTGCCATGTTCAGCACTTCGCCCATGCCCAGGCCTGCCGACACATAGTTCGTGCCCTGCGGCTTGGCGCCGACGTCCTTCCAGTACGCCTTCTCCATCACATCGGTGCCCGAATTGTCGCCGCGCGAGATGAACTTCACGTTCGACGCCGCGATCTTCCTGAAGGCCGCCATCACGTCGGTCATGCCGCTCACATGCGCCGGATCGGACGCCGGGCCGACGACGATGAAGTCGTTGTACATGACGTCGCGCCGGTCGATGCCCCAGCCTTCGGCCACAAACTGGTCTTCCAGCTTGCGCGCGTGGACCAGGCACACGTCCACGTCGCCGTTCTTGCCCAGTTCGAGCGCCTTGCCGGTGCCGACGGCGATGATGTTTACTTTGGTCCCCATCTTGGCTTCGAAATTCGGGATCAGGTACTTGAGCAGGCCGGAATTCTCGGTGCTGGTGGTGGTGGACATGCGAATCACCTGCTGGGCCAGGGCCAGAGGGCTGGCAAGCGTTGCGCACAGCAGTACTGCGAGCAGACTACGTCGCTTCATCATGTTCTCCTTTTTGTAGTCGGTATTCGATACGCCCGTCGCGCAGCTTCAGCCGCCGTACGCCTGGAAGTCCGATCAGGTCGCGGTCGTGGCAGGCCATCACCACGGTGGTCCCCGCCTCCAGCAAAGTCGGAATCAGCGCGATGACCTGCTCCCGCGCCGGTCCGTCAAGATTCGCTGTCGGTTCATCCAGCAGCAACAGCTTGGGCCGCAGCACCTTGGCCCGCGCCAGCGCCACGCGCTGCTTTTCGCCGCCCGACAGTTTCGATGGATGGGTGTCGCGCGCGTGCTCCACGCCCGCCCAGGCGATCGCGCGGTCGACCTGTGCCGCCACAGCCGCCTTGTCCAGGCCGCGTGCGCGCAGGCCGTAGGCGATATTGTCCGCGACCGTGGTCGAGAACATGATCGGGTGCTGGTGCACGTAGACGATTTCGCGCCGCATCGCGGCGGGATACGGGTGCAGGCTGACAGTGCGGCCTTCGTACTCGGCGTGGTCGCAGTCACCGCGCTCCAGTCCCGCCAGGATGCGCAGCAAGGTGCTCTTGCCGGCGCCGTTCACGCCGGTCAGCACGTAGGCGCTGGATTCGTCGAGCGAAAGTTCGCCGATATCGAGCAGCTGGCGCTCCCCATGCCGCTTGCGCAGGCCCCGCACCAGCAGCAGCGCGCTCACGCGTGCCCCCGCGCCATGTGCGCTTCGCCCTGCAGCAGCATCAGCGCGCCGTTCATCAGCAGCGCCAGCGTCACCAGCACGATGCCCAGTGCGATACCCTGCGCGAACTCGCCCTTGCTGGTCTCCAGCGCGATCGCCGTGGTGATGGTGCGCGTCTGGCTTTCGATGTTCCCGCCGACCATCAGCGCGCAGCCGACTTCAGAGATCACGCGGCCAAAGCCGCTGATCACCGCCGCCATCACGCCGTAGCGCACTTCGTACAGCAGCGTGGCCATCATGCGCCAGCGCGAGGCGCCGAGCGTGATCGCGGTCTCGGCGTAGCGCGGATCGGCCGCCTGCACCGCCGCCAGCGTAAAGGCCAGCAGCACCGGGATCGCAATCACGAACTGGCCAAGCACGATGCCCGGCTGCGTGAACAGCCATTGCAGCCCGCCCAGCACGCCATGGCGCGACAGCAGCAGGTACAGCAGCAGCCCGACCAGCACCGTCGGCAGCGACAGCGAAGCCTGCGCCAGCCAGACCGCGATGCGGCGGCCCGGAAAGCGGTGCATGGCGATGAGGTAGCCGAGGGCGACCGCCGGCGGCGTGGCCAGCGCCAGTCCGATCACGCTGGTCTTGAGCGAGACCCAGACGATGTTCCACAGGGCCGCGTCGCCGGTGAACAGCAGGACGAAGGCGTTGAGGGTGGCGTCGAGCAGGCCCATTACGCGAGGCGCGCCGCTTCCACCAGTTCGGGTTCGAACACCAGCCGCTCGTGCCCGGCCAGCAGCAGGAAGTGCTTGCCGGTGCAGCGCGCCAGCAGCGACATGCCGACCTTCTGCGCCACCATATGCCCCATCTGCGTGGTGCCGGAGCGTGACAGCAGGAAGGGGATGCCCATCTGCGCGCCCTTGATGACCATCTCGGAGGTGAGGCGGCCGGTGGTGTAGAACACCTTGTCCGCGCCTTCCATCCCCTCAAGCCACATCAGGCCGGCGATGGCATCGACCGCGTTGTGGCGGCCGACGTCCTCGATGAAGTACAGCAGCTCGCCGCTGTTGGAGAACAGCGCGCAGCCGTGCACCGAGCCGGCCTGTTTGTAGATCGACTGCTGCGTGCGGATGGTGTCGACGATGCGGTACACGACCGATTGCGCGAGCCGCGCGTCGGCCGGCAGCGTGATGCGGTCGACTTCGTCCATCAGGCCACCGAACACCGAGCCCTGCCCGCAGCCGGTGGTGACCACCTTCTTGGCGGTGCGCTCCTCGACGTCGGCAATGCCGTTGCGCGTGACCACCGCCACCGCGTCGACCGACCAGTCCACCTGCACCGACACCACCTCGTCGATCGAGCGTACCAGGCGCTGGTTGCGCAGGTAGCCCAGCGTGAGGGCCTCGGGCGCGCCGCCGAGGGTCATCAGCGTGACCAGCTCGCGCTTGTCCACGTACACCGTCAGCGGGCGCTCGGCGGGAATCGAAATGGTCGATTCGCGCCCGCGCTCGTCGATGGCGAGCACTTCATGCGTCAGGCTGGCCTGCGCATGCGAGAGCTGCGGACGGTAGCGGGGGGGTTGTTGGAAGCTCATGCTTATTATTGTGCCATGCCCTCCAAAACCCGGCCGCCACCGTAGGAACCCTGCGGTGCGACCTCCCCTCCCGGGGTGGCGCGGATGGCGCAGTACTTGAATTCGGGGATTTTACCGAAGGGGTCGAGCGCCGCGTTGGTCAGGCGGTTGATGGCCGCTTCGTAGTAGCAGAACGGGACGAAGATCGCGCCCGCCGGCGAGCTGTCGTCGGCGCGTGCATACAGCGCCACCTTGCCGCGCCGCGATTCGATGGTGATCACCTCGCCCGGCTTGACGCCCATGCGCTCCAGGTCCAGCGGGTGCACCAGCGCCACGGGATCGGGCTCCAGCGCGTCCAGCACCGCGGTGCGGCGGGTCATGCTGCCGGTGTGCCAGTGTTCGAGCTGGCGGCCCGTGATCAGGACCAACGGGTAGTCGGCATCGGGGCGCTCATTGGCCGGGATAATGTCGGCCGGGACGAAGCGCGCGCGGCCGTCTTCGCGCGGGAAGTCGTCGGTGAAGACCACCGGCTGGCCAGCGTCGCCCTCGTTCACGCAGGGGTAGACCACGGCGCCGTCGCGCTCCAGACGGTCCCAGGTGATGCCGCCAATGCTGTGCATGGTGCGGCGCATCTCGTCGAAGACCTCGGACACATGCCCGTAGTTCCATTCCAGGCCGAGCTGGCACGCCATCTGCTGGATGATCCACAGGTCCTGCCTCGCTTCGCCCGGCGGGTCGATGGCCTGGCGGCCGAGCTGCACCAGCCGGTCGGTGTTGGTGAAGGTGCCGGTCTTTTCGGCGAACGCGGACGCGGGCAGGATCACGTCGGCCAGGTAGGCGGTCTCGGTCAGGAAGATATCCTGCACCACCAGGTGCTCGAGCGAGGCCAGCGCGGCGCGCGCGTGGTTGGCGTCGGGGTCGGACATGGCCGGGTTCTCGCCCATGATGTACATGCCGCGGATCGCGCCGGCGTCGATCGCGTCCATGATCTCGACCACGGTCAGGCCGGGCTTGGGATCGAGCTTGACGCCCCAGGCCTGTTCGAACTTGGCCTGCGCGGCCGGGTTGTCGACACGCTGGTAGTCCGGGTACATCATCGGGATCAGGCCGGCGTCGGACGCGCCCTGCACATTGTTCTGGCCGCGCAGCGGATGCAGGCCGGTGCCGGGACGGCCCACCTGCCCCGTCATCAGCGCCAGCGCGATCAGGCAGCGCGCGTTGTCGGTGCCGTGGACGTGCTGCGACACGCCCATGCCCCACAGGATCATCGAGCCCTTCGACGTGGCGTACAGGCGCGCCACGTAGCGCAGCGTCTCCGCATCGATGCCGCAGATCGGCGCCATCGCCTCCGGGCTGTAGCCGGCCACGTTCTTCTCCAGCTCCTCGTAGCCGATGGTGCGGCTGGCGATGAAGTCCTGGTCCACCAGGCGCTCGGTCACGATCACGTGCATCATCGCGTTGAGCATGGCGACGTCGGTGTCGGGCTTGAACTGCAGGTAGCGGTGCGCGTGGCGCTCAAGGTCGGAGCGGCGCGGGTCGCACACGATCAGCTTGGTCCCGGCGCGCACGGCGTTCTTGATCCAGGTGGCGGCCACCGGGTGGTTGACGGTCGGGTTGGCGCCGATGACGATCACTACCTCGGCTTGGGTCACGTCCATCACCGGATTCGACACCGCGCCGGAGCCGATCCCTTCCAGCAGCGCCGCCACCGACGAGGCGTGGCACAGGCGTGTGCAGTGGTCGACGTTGTTGCTGCCGAAGCCAGTGCGCACCAGCTTCTGGAACAGGTAGGCTTCCTCGTTACTGCCCTTGGCCGAGCCGAAGCCGGCCAGCGCATGCTTGCCCCGCGTGTCGCGGATCCGCTTGAGCGAGCCGCCGGCCAGCGCCAGCGCCTCGTCCCACGTCGCTTCGCGGAATACTTCCAGCACGCGGTCCGGGTCCATGGTGAAGTCGCCGGTCTTGGGCATGCCTTCGCGGCGGATCAGCGGCGTCCGCAGGCGCTGCGGATGGTGCGCGTAGTCGAAGCCGTAGCGGCCCTTGACGCACAGGCGGCCGTGGTTGGCCGGGCCGTCTCGCCCCTCGACGAACAGTATCTTGTTGTCCTTGACGTTGTAGGTCAGCTGGCAGCCGACACCGCAGTAAGGGCACACGGAATCGACCCGCTTGTCCGGAAGGTCGAGCGCTACGCCGCGCGCCGGCATCAGGGCGCCAGTCGGGCAAGCCTGGACGCATTCGCCGCAGGCCACGCAGGTGGACGCGCCCATCGGGTCGTCCTGGTCGAACACGATCTTCGCGCCCTCGCCGCGGAAGGCCAGGCCGATGACGTCGTTCACCTGCTCGTCGCGGCAGGCGCGCACGCAGCGCGTGCACTGGATGCAGGCGTCGAGATTGACCGCGATCGCGGCGTGGGTCAGGTCTTCCACCGGCTCCGCGCGGGTCGGCGCGAAGCGCGGCTTGCCGACGCCGAGCTTGCCGGCCCACTGGTCCACTTCGTTGTGGCGCGTGTATTCGGTTTCCGGCATATCCGACAGCAGCAGCTCCAGCACCAGCTTCTGCGCCGAGACGGCGCGCGGGCTGTCGGTGCTCACCTTCATGCCCTGCGAGGGATGGCGGCAGCAGGACGGCGCGAGGACGCGCTCGCCGTTGATCTCCACCATGCAGGAACGGCAGTTGCCGACAGCCTCCATGCCTTCCTTGTAGCACAGGTGCGGCACCTCGACGCCTTCGCGCTTCGCCACTTCGATGATGGTCTCGTGCTCCATCGCCTCGACCTCGCGGCCGTTCAGCTCAAAGCGCACGGTTCGGGTAATCGCATTCATGCCAGCTCCTGCGGGAAGTACTTGATGACGCAGTCGAACGGGTTCGGGGCCGCCTGGCCCAGGCCGCAGATCGAGGCGTCGCGCATCAGTTGCGACAGTTCGGCCAGCAGCGCCGTATCCCAGCGCGGCTGCTCGATGATCGCCAGCGCCTTGGCGGTGCCGGCGCGGCACGGGGTGCACTGGCCGCAGGATTCGTCCTTGAAGAAGCGCAGCGTGTTGCGCGCCGCCGCCGTGGCGCTGTCCTGGTCGGACAGGATCACCACCGCGGCCGAGCCGATGAAGCAGCCGTAGGGTTGCAGCGTATCGAAGTCGAGCGGGATATCGCCCATCGACGCGGGCAGGATGCCGCCGGAGGCGCCGCCAGGCAGGTAGCCGTAGAAGGCGTGCCCGTCCAGCATGCCGCCGCAGTATTCGTCGATCAGCTCGCGCACCGTGATGCCGGCCGGCGCCAGCTTCACGCCGGGCTCGCGCACGCGGCCCGAGACCGAGAACGAACGCAGGCCGCGCCGCCCGTTGCGGCCGTGGCCGGCGAACCAGTCGGCGCCCTTCTCCAGGATCTCGCGCACCCAGTGCAGGGTTTCGAAGTTGTGCTCCAGCGTGGGCCGGCCGAACAGGCCGACCTGCGCGACGTAGGGCGGGCGCAGGCGCGGCATGCCGCGCTTGCCTTCGATCGATTCGATCATGGCCGACTCTTCGCCGCAGATATAGGCGCCGGCGCCGCGCCGCAGCTCGATCTGCGGCATGTTGGGGATCGGCGGGTCGGCGCGCAAGCGGCCGAGCTCCTGCTCGAGCAGCGTGCGGCAGCCGTGGTATTCGTCGCGCAGGTAGATGTAGATGGACTCGATGCCGACCGCCCAGGCGGCGATCAGCGCGCCTTCGATGAAGCGGTGCGGGTCGCGTTCCAGGTAGACGCGGTCCTTGAAGGTGCCCGGCTCGCCCTCGTCGAGGTTGATCGCCATGAGGCGCGGACCGGTTTCGGCGCGCACGATGCGCCATTTGCGCCCGGTCGGGAAGCCGGCGCCGCCGAGGCCGCGCAGGCTCGATGCTTCCAGCGTCGCGATCACGTCGTCGGCACTGCGTTGGCCGTCCACGCAAGCGCGCAACAGCGCGTAGCCGCCCTGCGCCTTGTATTCGTCGTAGCCGGCGTAGCCCGCCGGTTCGTGCTTGATGTGTCCTGCCGCGACGGCGGCGACGATGGCCTGCTCGCTGGCATACGGCACCGGGTTCTGGCCCACCACGGCGGCGGGCGCCTGCTCGCAGCGGCCGATGCAGGGCGCCGCCAGCACGCGCACTTCGCGGCCGAGGATCGCGGGCAGGCGCTCCAGCAGCGCGCTGGCGCCGGCCATCTCGCAGGACAGGCCGCTGCACACGCGCACCGTCAGCGCGGCGGGTGCGGCCTCGCCTTCCTTGACGACGTCGAAGTGATGGTAGAAGGTCGCCACCTCGTACACCTCGGATTGCGCGAGGCGCATCTCCTGTGCCAGCACGGCCAGGTGCGCGCTCGACAGGCAGCCGAAGCGGTCCTGGATCTTGTGCAGGTGCTCGATCAGCAGGTCGCGCTGGCGCGAGGACTCGCCCAGCAGTTCGCGCACTTCCTGCAGCGCCTGCGGATCGACGCGGCGGCCCTTGGGCGCCTCGCGCTTGCGTTGGCGTGATGCGCCTTGCAAGGCGATCGGGATGACGGGGTGGTTCATCATTGGAATCTCTGAAATTAACTCTGCCGTCCCCGCAAGCGCGGGAACGGCGGTATCGCTTATTTAAACAGTACAGCCGCCTTCTGCAAGGTCACCGACACGCCGTAAATGATGGGAATGCCCACAGCAGCCCAGGCCAACACGGCCACCGCCGGGTTGCTACGCACCGTGCCCACCGCCGCGCCGCCGGCGCCGGCCGACACCTGCACCTCGCGCTCGCGCGCCAGCCGTTTTTCGGTGGCCAGCTCATCGTCGGTCATGAAGTACTTGTCCGCGATCGGCCGCACCATCAGGTTGCAGACCAGGCCCAGCACCAGCAGCCCGACCAGCATGTACATCGCCATGTCGTAAGCCTCCGACTTCGGCACGCCGTGCGCCAGCTGGTACTCGCGCACATAGTTCACCAGCGTCGGGCCGAGCACGCCGGCGGCCGACCATGCGGTCAGCAGGCGGCCGTGGATCGCACCGACGTTCTGCGTGCCGAACAGGTCCGCCAGATAGGCCGGCACGGTCGAGAAACCGCCGCCGTACATCGACAGGATGATGCAGAAGAAGCCTGCGAACAGGGCCTTGTTGCCCGCGTGCGCCAGCGTCGGGATCGACGCGTAAAGTATAAGCCCCAGCACCAGGAAGACGAAGTAGGTCGCCTTGCGGCCGATGTAGTCCGAGCACGAGGCCCAGGCGAAGCGGCCACCGATATTAAATAGCGACAGCAGCCCGGTGAAGCCGGCCGCGATCGCGGCGATCTGGGCCTTCTGCGCGGTGTCCAGTTCGTTGTACGTCAGGTTCACGCCGATCAGCCGGCCGCCGAACACTTCCTGCAGCAGCGGCGAGGCCATCGCGAGGATGCCGATGCCGGCCGAGACGTTCAGGAACAGTACGCCCCACACCAGCCAGAACTGCGGGATGCCCCACACCCGGCTCACGTGCACATGGCGCGTGGTGATCATCTTGTTCTCGGCCTTGGCGGCCGGCGGGTTCCAGCCTGCCGGTTTCCAGCCGGCGGCGGGCACGCGATAGCCGAGCGCGCCGGCCATCATGAACACGAAGTAGATCGCGGCCAGCGCGAGGAAGGTCTCCCACACGCCGACCGAGGTCGGGGTCGCGAAGTGCTTCATCAGCTTGTCCGCCAGCGGGGCGCCGACCATGGCGCCGCCGCCGAAGCCCATGATCGCCATGCCGGTCGCCATGCCGCGCCGGTCCGGGAACCACTTGATCAGCGTCGACACCGGCGAGATGTAGCCCAAGCCGAGGCCGATGCCGCCGATGACGCCGGAGCCGACCCACATCAGCCAGATCTGGTGCGTGTAGATGCCTAGCGCCGAGATCACCAGGCCGCCGCACCAGCACAGCGCGGACACCACGCCGGCCTTGCGCGGACCCGCGTGTTCGAGCCAGCCGCCCCACAGCGCCGCGGCCAGGCCGAGGAACACGAAATACATCGAGTACATCCAGCCCAGCATCGAGATCTTCCAGTCGCAGGTGGTGGAAAACACTTCGGCCATGAAGCTCATGTCGGCCGGGCAGGCCACCGATTCCTTGATGCCGATCGCCTTCGACAGCGGCAGCCAGAACACCGAAAACCCGTAGGCCATGCCGATGCACAGGTGGATCGCCAGCGCGGCCGGCGGCACCAGCCAGCGGTTGAAGGACGGCCCCGCGACCGTATGCTCTTTGTTCAAAAAATCGAGTAATGCCATTGCTCCTCCATTTATCGTTATATGACACTAAATATGCTTTTAAAAGCATATTTTCCCGACAACTATTTTTGTTTTTTGCGAGACTAACATGATGCAAATCAACTAAAAATAGGCTATTTTCAGCATATGCTTCGCGTCCACATCCGCCCTCATTGGGAAATCAGTTTCCATAACGAACCGCCGCTCGACACGGCGGCGCTGCTTGGTTTGCTGGTGGGGATCCACGAGACGGGCTCGATCGCGCACGCGGCCAAGAACGTCAAACTGTCCTACCGCTACGCCTGGGGACTGCTGCGCGAGGCCGAGCGCCTGTTCGGCCAGCAGCTGATCGACAGCGGCCGTGGACGCGGGACCCAACTGACGCCGCTGGCGCAGAAGCTGGTGTGGGCCGACCACCGGATCGCGGCGCGGCTGTCGCCCACGCTCGACAGCCTGGCGTCGGAACTCGAGAACGAACTGTCGAAGGTGATGCAGGGCGGCCTGCAGAAAGTGCGGATGGACGCCAGCCACGGTTTCGCGGTGGCCGCGCTGACCGGCTTCCTGAACCGGATCGAACTGCCGGTGGAACTGCGCTACCGCGCCTGCGGCGATGCGCTGGCGGCGCTGGCCCAGCGCGACTGCGATCTCGCCGGTTTCCACGTGCCGGTGGGGCGCTTCGAACAGCGCACCCTGGCCCATTACCTGCGCTGGCTCGATCCGGCCCAGCACTGCCTGGTGCACATCGCGCGCCGCGAGCAGGGCCTGATGGTCGCGCGCGGCAATCCGCTTCACATCGAAGGCTTGCGCGACCTGACGCGCGCCGGCGTGCGCTTCGTGAACCGCCAGGTGGGCTCGGGCACGCGGCTGTTGATGGAGATGATGCTGAGCGAGGCGAACATCGCGCCCGGATCGGTCAACGGCTACAACAGCGCCGAGTTCACGCACTCGGCGGTGGCGGCCTACATCGCCAGTGGCATGGGCGACGTCGGCCTGGGCGTGCGGCCAGCCGCCGCGCGCTTCAACCTCGACTTCATCCCGCTGAGCGAGGAGCGCTACTTCTTCGCGCTGCGCAGCGACGCGCTGGACGAGCCGCTGATGCGCGAACTGCTCGCCATCCTGCGCCAGGAGACCTACCACGCGATGGTCGACGCGCTGCCCGGCTACGACGCGCGCGACACCGGCATCATCGAAAGCATGGGCGAAGCCTTCCCCGAGCCGGCGCGCCAGGCCTAGCGGCGCCGCTTCTTCCAGTTGTATCCGGGCCCGGTCACGTCGACGCCGGGATGGCCCACCAGGTCCGGGTGCTCGGAACACATCGTCACGAAACGCACGCCCTCGCCGCCGCGCTGGCGCGCGCGCAGCTCTTCCATGAACTGCATCGCGGGCACCATCTCGCTGGTGTCGAACGGACGCTGGTGCGGCGTGTGCCGGTCTTCGTCCACGATGGTCCAGTACACCATATACATCTTGATCCCCCGAAAAGTAGGACTAGTCCGAAATCGCCTCACTATGTTCGCTGGCCAACACAAGCGATAGTTGCCGCCGACTAGGCTAATGCCTGGCCAACAAACTCAGGATGCTACATGAACGAGATCCCTACGACCCTCCCGGCACCCGCTTCGCACCTGGAGCTTTGGGGCGGCCTGGAGTGTACGGTCAACCGCGTGCGCGACAATTACTTCAGCCAGATGGACCGCAACGGCCACGCCGGGCGCCTGCAGGACATCGAACGTTTCGCTTCGCTCGGCATCAAGGCGATCCGCTACCCGGTGCTGTGGGAGCGCACCGCGCCCGACGGCATCGACACTGCCGACTGGAGCTGGCCGGACGAGCGCCTGCCCGCGCTGCGCGACCTCGGCGTGAACCCGATCGTCGGCCTGGTCCACCACGGCAGCGGCCCGCGCCATACCAGCCTGGTCGACCCGCGCTTCGCCGAACAGCTGGCCGAATTCGCGGGCGCGGTGGCGCGGCGCTATCCCTGGGTCGAATACTACACGCCGGTCAACGAGCCGCTGACGACAGCGCGCTTCTCGGGCCTGAATGGGGTGTGGTATCCGCACGGCTCGGACGACGCGACCTTCGTGCGCGCCCTGCTCAACCAGTGCCGCGCGGTGGTGCTGTCGATGCAGGCGATCCGCGCGGTGAACCCGAATGCGAAGCTGGTGCAGACCGACGACCTGTCGCGAACCTACAGCACGCCCGAGCTGGCGGAGCTGGCCACCTTCTACAACGAGCGCCGCTGGCTGGCCTGGGACCTGTTGTGCGGGAAGGTGGCGCCCGGCCACGCGCTGTGGGACTACCTGCTCGCATCGAACGCCGGCGCAGATGAACTGCGCTGGTTCGCGCAGAACCCCTGCCCGCCCGACGTCATCGGTGTCAACTACTACATCACCAGCGAGCGCTGGCTCGACCACCGGCCGGAGCGCTATCCGCCCGCGCACCGCCACACCGTCCGCGGCATCGACCTGGCCGACATCGAGACCGCGCGTGCGCTGGCGACGCCGACGCCCGGCATCGGCCCGCTGCTGCAGGAGACCTGGGACCGCTACGGCCTGCCGCTGGTGGTGACCGAGGCCCACATCGACGCCAACCGCGAGGACCAGCTGCGCTGGCTGCTGGAGATCTGGAGCGCGGCGCACAAGGTGCGCCGGCAAGGCGCCGACGTGCGCGCGGTGACGGTGTGGGCGCTGCTCGGTTCCTACGACTGGAACTGCCTCGTTACCGAATGCCGCGGCTATTACGAGCCGGGGCCGTTCGACGTGCGCGGGCCCGAACCGCGCGCCACCGCGCTGGCGACCATGATGCGCGAGCTGGCCACCAGCCGGCCCTTGTCGAACCCGGTGCTGCAGGGCCAGGGCTGGTGGCGCCGGCCCGGCCGCTTCCTGTGCAAGCCGGTGGCCACGCGCACCGCGGTGGCCGACTTCGCGGTGCACAGCCAGGCCCGCACCGCCCTGGTCCAGCCGATCCTGATCGCCGGCGCCAGCGGCACACTGGGCTCGGCCTTCGCGCGCATCTGCGAACAGCGCAACCTGGCCTGCCACGTGCTGACGCGGCAGGAGATGGACATCGCCGACCCGGCCTCGGTGGAAGCGGCGATCGTGCGCTTCAAGCCGTGGGCCATCATCAACGCCGGCGGCTACGTGCGGGTCGACGCCGCCGAACACGATGCCGAACGCTGCATGCGCGAGAACACGCACGGCCCGACCGTGCTGGCCCTGGCCTGCCTGCGCCACGCGCTGCGCTTCGTCACCTTCTCCAGCGACCTGGTGTTCGACGGCGCCAAGGACGCGCCCTACGTCGAATCGGACCAGGCCGCGCCGCTGAACGTCTACGGCCGCAGCAAGCTGGAAGCCGAACGCCGGGTGCTGGACGCCGACCCGCAGGCGCTGGTGATCCGCAGCAGCGCCTTCTTCGGCCCGTGGGACGCGCACAACTTCGTCACGCAGGCGCTCAACACCATCGATGGCGGCGAGCGCTTCGCGGCGGCGGCCGACCTGGTGGTCACGCCGACTTACGTGCCGGACCTGGTCGACGCCACGCTCGACCTGCTGATCGACCGCGAGCGCGGCATCTGGCACCTGTCCAACGGCGAGGCGCTGAGCTGGGCCGAACTGGCGCGGCGCGCGGTTGCCGCCGCCGGCCTGGAGCCGGCCGCGGTCGAGCCGCGCACCTGGGACAGCTTCGGCCAGCCGGCGGCGCGTCCACGCAACAGCGCGCTGGCCAGCGAACGGGGCATCATCATGCCGCCGCTCGACGATGCGCTGGCCCGCTTCGTACGAGCGGTGGCCGAACGCGCCAACGACCTGCAGGGCGAGGACACGGCCAGCTACGCAAGCTGAGCGGCGTCCAAATGTCAATTCCCCACCGCCCCGGCGCCCGCCGGGGGCATGCCCGCGGCATGCTTGCCGCAGCCATGCTGCAGGGCATCAATTGCATTGAAACAATTGCTTACAAGAACATTTCACTCCAAATTGACGATTTCGTAGCAGAAAGTGGACAGCGCTCATGGGTTTCGCGCACAAACTTGAGCAGATATTTTGTCCAGACATAAAAAATATTTACGAGGCGAATTTTTGTGGATACACTGAGTTACATAGCGTTACTTGACGCTTACCTAACTTTACATTTGTCACTGGTATGTCGCTGTTTGTCGCTCAAATGTCGCTTGGACCTGTCTTCGCCACCGGCGGGAGCGTACTGCCATGAAGCTGTATTCCAGCGCGCCCGGCTGGGCCGAACACATGGTCGCCAATGCGCGGCCCTCGATCTCGATCAGCTCCGGCGTTTCGCGCGAGCTCAAGCCGCTGGCGTACTGGCGCGAGCTGCTCAAGCTGAAAGCGCGCGCGATGGCGCACCGGCGCGCGACCCGGCGCTGGCTGCAGCTGCTCAATTCGCACCCGGCGTTCTCGGAATACGTGCGCAACTGGCCGCGCTTCCTGTATAAGATCTACCGCCCCTACCTGAGCGCGACCGTGCCGATGGAGGCGCGCATCTCGCTGCTGGCCTCGCACTACCAGTTCGTGTTCGAGCGCGGCCTCGGCCCGCTGCTGATGCAGGCCAGCGCCACCGGCGTGCGCCTCGCCGCCTTCGAAGGCAAGAGCGGCCTGCCTTACCAGATCACGCTGCGCGCGGTCGGCACCTGCCTGGAGCGCGAAGGCGAGATGGTGCTGCAGCTGTGGCAGGGCGACACCATGCTGTACGCGGTGGCGTTCACCTTCGGCTGGCGCGGCGAAGGCCATGCGGTCAGCATCGGCTGCATGCAGGGTGGGAAAGCCGAAGGCACGATGGACGCGATCCGCGCCGCCACGCGCGACCTGCACGGGCTGCGGCCCAAGCAGACCCTGGTCGCGCTGGTGCGCCAGCTCGGCTACGAATTCGGTTGCGGGCGAATGCTGCTGGTGTCGAATCAGAACCGCGTGGTACAGAGCGCGATGCGCAAGGGCCGCGTGCTGTCGGATTACGATCAGGTGTGGGAAGAGATGGGCGCCCAGCGCATGGACGACGGCGACTTCTGCCTGCCGTGCGCGCCGCTGGCGGAGCTTGATCTTGAATCGATCCCGTCAAAGAAGCGGTCGGAGGCCAGGAAGCGCCATGAGCTGATGATGGCGATGGCGGCTGGGGTCAATCAGCGGATGGGGATCCGGCGCCAGCGCCTGGCGCTGGCTTCGGTCTGAGCTGCGGGCCAGATCAAACGTTCACACTGATCTTGCAAAATGGGGTTCCCGCCTGCGCGGGAACCCCATTTTGCAAGCAGACCCGCTACTTGAGCATCGGCCTGAGCTCTTGCCAAGCCATATCAGCTCCCAACTTTTCCATGCAATTGTGATGCCCCAGCGGGCACTCCCGCTGCTGGCACGGCGCGCACTCGATGTGCAGCCAGATCCAGCGCGCGAACTCCGACGACGGCGGCGTATGGCGCGGATCCGTCGGCCCATACAAGGCCACCAGCGGCTTGTTCAGCCCCGACGCAATGTGCATCAGCCCCGAATCATTGGTCACCACCGCATCGGCCTGCGCGATCAGCGCCGCCGCCTCATCCAGCTTGGTCGCCCCGGCCAGATTCAGCATGTTCGACGCCGCCTCCCCGGCCGCGGCCACCACCTCGTCGCAAGTCTCGCGGTCCTTGGGCGAACCGAGCAGCGCGATCTGCGCCTGCGGATCATCCGCCACGATCTTGCGCGCCAGCTCGCCGAAATGGCGCGGCGGCCAGCGCTTGGCGCGGCCGAATTCCGCGCCCGGCGCATACACAACCAGCTTTCGCGCGATGTCGATCCCGTGGCGCGCGCAGGTCTCCCGCACACGCTCCTCCGGCACCGCCAAACTTGGCCGTGTCACATCGCGCGGCGCCGGCAGCGATGGCGGCTGCGCCAGCGCCGCATAGAACGGCATCATCGGCCGCGCCGGCTTGTCATCGTGATGCACCACATTGAGCAGGCCATATCGCATCTCGCCCTTGTAGCCGACCCGGCGCCGGATCCCGGCCAGCCAGGGAATCAGCGCGTACTTGATCGTATTAGGCAGCACGTAGGCGTCCGCGTAGCCGCGCGCACGCAGCAGGCGCGCGTAGCGCCAGCGTTCCTTCAGCTGCAGCGCCTTGTGGCGGAACGGCGTCTCCAGCACGGTGTCCACCTCGGCCACCGCGCGCCACACCGGCGCCACCGCCGGCGGCGCCAGCACGTCGATCGGGCGTTCCGGATGCCGGGCCTTGAGCAGCGCCAGCAGCGGTTGCGCCATCACCGCGTCGCCGATCCAGTTGGGCGAAATGACGAGGGTGCGCAACTGGCTCATTTTTCGGTCACCGCGGCCGCGAACTGCAGGCGGTACAGGTTGGCGTACATGCCGTCAAAGGCCAGCAGCTCGTCGTGCGTGCCTTGCTCCACCACCCGGCCATGTTCCATGACCGCGATACTGTCGGCGCGCTCGATGGTCGACAGGCGGTGCGCGATGACGATCGTGGTGCGGCCCGCCATCAGGGTGTCGAGCGCGGCCTGCACCGCGCGTTCGGATTCGTTGTCGAGCGCCGAGGTGGCCTCGTCGAGGATGAGGATCGGCGCGTCCTTGTAGATGGCGCGCGCGATCGCGACCCGCTGGCGCTGCCCGCCCGACAGGCGCATGCCGTTCTCGCCGATCATGGTGCGCACGCCTTCCGGCAGCTTGTCCACCACGTCCGCCAGGTGGGCGGCCCGGATCGCCGCATCCAGCCGCGCCTCGTCGATTTTCTCGACGCCGTAGGCCACGTTGGCGGCCAGCGTGTCGTCGAACAGCACCACGTTCTGGCTCACCATCGCCAGCTGCCCGCGCAGGCTGGTCAGCGCCAGGTCGCGGTAGGGCACGCCGTCGAGCAGGATGCGCCCGGCCTCCGGCTCGTAGAAACGGGTGACGAGATTCACGAACGTGGACTTGCCGCCGCCGGACACGCCGACCAGCGCCAGCGTGGTGCCGGGCTGGATGTCGAGCGTGACGCCGGACAGTGCCTGCGCGTGCGCGGCCGGATAGCGGAACGACACGTTCTCGAATTGCAGGTGGCCGCGCGCGCGGCCCAGCACGCGGCTGCCCGTGTCTTCCTCGACCGGCGCGTCGATCATCTCGAACACGCTTTCGGCGGCCGCGATGCCGCGCTGGATCGGGCCGTTGATCTCGGCCAGCGCCTTCATCGGCGTGAGCAGCATCAGCATCAGGGTCACGAAGTTGGTGAACTCGCCGGCCGTCATCTTCGACTGCACCGCCAGCACCACCACCACCGACAGCGCCACCGCGGTGGCGATCTGGGTCACCGGCGTGGTGGCCGCGAAGGCCACCGTCATCCGCTGCGAGAACCCAAGCAGCGCCTGGCTGCGCTGGTGGAAGCGGCGCCGCTCGTAAGCCTCGCCGGAGAATACGCGAATCACCTGGTGCCCGCGCGCGGCCTCGTCCACCACCTGGGTCATCTCGGCGGTCACGCGCTGGTTCTCGCGGTTCAGGCGGCGCAGGCGGCCGGTCGTGGTGCGCACGATCGCCGCCGTCAGCGGCAGGATGATCACCGCCACCAGGGTCAGCTTCCAGTTCAGGTACAACAGGCCCGCGATCAGGCCGATGACGACCAGCGTGTCGCGGATCGCGGCCACGAACACGGAACTGATCATGTCCACCACCTGGCGCACGTCGTTGACCACGGTGTTGATGATGCGGCCGGTGGACTCCTCGTGGAAGCGCGCTACCGGCAGCCGCAGCAGGCGTTCGAACACCTGCGCGCGCATGTCGTTGAGCACGCGGCTGATCACCCAGTTGTTCAGGTAGGCGGTGGCGAAGGTGCCGATGCCGCGCAGGATGAAGATCGAGACCAGCACCGCCGGGATCAGCCACAGGCTGAACGGCACCTTCTCCTTGAAGCCCTTATCCATCAGCAGCTCGAGCGCCTTGCCGAGCAGCGGCTGGGTCGCCGCGGTCAGCGCCATCGCGAGCATCGACATCAGCCCGCGCATCTTGTATGGCTTGATGTAGCCCCACAGGCGCTTGACGATTACACTATTTTCCAATTCGTTCCTTCTCGATCAGGCAGAAGCCCATGAGCAGAAAGACCATGAGCGCGTAGAACAGGCTGCCTTTGACAGACCAGAAAATCACTTCGGTCAGGCCGAAGCTGAAGTAGCAGACCACCAGCAGCATGCCGGCCAGTGCCGGCGCGAACGCGCCGCCGGCGCCGCTGCGCATCGCCTTTGCGAAAAAGGCAAAGGGCGCGGCCATGATGCCGAACCAGGCCAGGAGGCCCGGCAAGCCGCCGGTCACGAGCGCCTGCAAGGCGTCATTATGCATGTGCGGCATGGTAAGCACCACCCGGTCGATTTTTCCGGCCACCGCCCACTGCGCCAGTTGGGCCTTGTATTCGGCCGGATCGAGCCCGAACCACGGGTGCTCGGACACCAGCATGGCGGCGCCCTTCCACAGTTCGAGCCGGATGCCGACGTTGGAAAACGCGCTGCCGCCGTCCATCCAGGTGCGCACGTCGGACACGCCCTGCAGCACCCGTTCCTGCATGCCCAGCGCCGGCACGAACCACGCCACCGCGAACAGCGCGAAGCTGGCCGCCAGCAGCGCGCGCACGCGCCGGCTCGGCACCAAGTGTCCATGGCGCACGAACACCACCAGCGCCAGCGCCAGCGCGATCCAGCCGCCGCGCGTGCCGGACAGCACCGAGCCCGCCAGCCCGGCCAGCGCGCCCAGCGCCGGCCACACGGCCTGCCGCGTGCTGGAACGGAAATCGACGGCGGCCGCCAGCGCCAGCAGGGCCAGGCACAGAGACAGGTCGCCGAAGGTGATCGCGTTCAGCAGCCCGCCCGGACGCTCGATGTCCAGCACGATGCGCTGCCAGGCCACCTGCGGCAGCGCCACCAGCGCCCCGGCGATCACCCCCCACCACAGGGCGCGCCGCGAAGGCCGCGCCACCAGCACCAGCATCAGCGCGCTGATGGCGAAGAACATGCGGGCCGGCTTTTCGAGATTGGACAGCGGCGCCACCGGCCGCACCATGTAGCACAGGGCGGCGAAGGCGAAGTAGTAAAAGAATGCAAAAACGACCCACCGCACCTCGGGCCAGCTGTACCCTACCGCCGCGCGACCGCGCAGGTAGAGTGGCATGGCCGACAACAGGAACAGGAAGCTCGTGGCGCTGACGCCGAACAAAGTGACGAGGCTGAGGAACGGGAGTAAAAAGACCAGCGCGGCTGTCCAAGCCTGCAGCGGCCCCGTCGAATGCGTCAACTTATTGTTCATTCATATTTTTGTAGATATGCTTGGCGCACTGTCACTACACAATCGAAACGGCTTCACATGCATCACGCGAAAACCATCTCTGTCGTCATCACTACCTACAACCGGCCGGACGCGCTGGCCGCGGTAGTGGAAGGATTGTTCGAGCAGGACGACAAGGGGTTCGAAATCATTATCGCTGATGATGGCTCGACTGCCAACACGCGCGACTGCATCGCCGCCCTGGCCGCGCGCTCGACGGTGCCGCTCAAACATGTCTGGCAGCCGGACGACGGATTCCGCGCCGCGATGGCACGAAACCGTGGCACGCTTGCAGCGAACGGCGACTACATCGTGTTCCTGGATGGCGATTGCGTGCCGCAGCGCGACTTCATCGCGCGCCACCGCGCGCTGATGCAGCCTGGCTTCCTGGTGTCCGGCAGCCGCATCCTGCTGAGCCAGGCGCTCACGGCGCGCGTGCTGGCCGAACACATCGATCTTGGCAGCCTGTCGCTGGCCGACAAGCTGCGCTACCGCTTCAAGGGCGACCTCAATAAAGTGCTGCAGCTGCTGGTGCGCTGGCCCGACGCGGGCCGCGTGCGGCGGCGCTTTTCCTGGCGCCGCATCAAGAGCTGCAACCTCGGCGTCTGGCGCGCCGACCTCGAACTGGTGAACGGCTTCGACGAAAGCTTCACCGGCTGGGGACATGAAGATTCGGACCTGGTGGTGCGCCTGTTTCATGC
This sequence comes from Massilia terrae, assembly GCF_024753145.1. GTDB lineage: Bacteria > Pseudomonadota > Gammaproteobacteria > Burkholderiales > Burkholderiaceae_D > Telluria > Telluria terrae. The sequence continues at coordinate 600,509 of NZ_JANUGU010000002.1, forward strand.
TGGCGTGCTGCGCAAGGACGGCGCGTTTGCCACCGAGGTATTCCACCTCTGGCACCGCGAAGCCCAGCGCGACCAGGAGTCGAGCAACCGGCGCGTGGTGCTTGAACGCGCCGCCAACAAAACGACGCAAGCGGTCAAGGGACTGAAAGAACATGAACACGAATTCGCCGGCGCATCCGGTACTGTCGATTATCGTCCCCGCCTATGACGCCCAGGACTTCATCGAACCCTGCCTGAAAGCGATCGTGGCCCAGATGGGCCCGGCGCACGAGCTGCTGGTCATCGACGACGGTTCGCGCGACGCCACCGCCGCCATTGCCGACGCCATGGCGCAACGCCACCCGCAACACGCGATCCGCGTGGTGCGCCAGGCGAACCAGGGCGTGTCCGGCGCCCGCAATACCGGCTTGCAGCAAGCGCGCGGCGACTACATCGCCTTCGTCGACGCCGACGACCTCCTGCTGCCGGGATCGCTGGCGGCGCTGGGCAGCGCCATCGCCGAACACCAGCCGGACGTCATCGCCTGCGATTTCCAGTGGTGGTGCCCGAACAAGGAACGCAAGACCTGTACCGCGGAGCTGGGCTACCCGCGCGCCCAGCTGCTCACCGACGGCGACGCCATCCTCCAGACCTTCTTTTCCGACCGCCACATGTACGTGTGGGCCAACGTCATCAAGCGCGCGATCTACTTCCGCCTGCCGCAGCCGGTGTTCCCGCCGGGCCGCGTGTACGAGGACGTCGCGGTGCTGTCCTGCCTGCTGTCGCAATGCGCCAGCCTGTACCGGCTGGCGATCCCCACCATCGCTTACCGCCAGCATCCGGCCAGCATCACCAAGTCGGTGTCGCCGCGCTGGTGCACCGACTTTGCCGCGGCGTTGCGCCAGGTGCGCACCGCCTTTGCCCAGCGCCCGATGAGCGAGGCGCTGCGCCTGCAGATCGACGTCGCGGCCTGCTATTTCTACATCGGCATCGTCAAGAACTCCTACCAGCTGGGCTGGAGCGAAGGCCGCTGCGCGCGCGAACAGGTCAAGGCCATGTTCCTCGACAGCCTGTTCCACGCGCCGGAGCGCGTGCTGGCGGCGATGGAGCAAGGCGCCCTGCCCTCGCGCAACCGGGCCCAGGACCGCGTGGCCGCCGGCCAGGTGCGCCAGTCGCTGCGCGAAAGCTTCACCTTCGCCCTGGCCAAGGCCGCCAGCCGCAAGCTCAAGCTGTGGCAACGCATGGCGAACTAGCTGTATTGACATCAATCGTGCGCCTTGCACGTCTGGAATTCCTGATACTGGCAGGTTTGGGGCGATCGGAGCTATCGAACAGGCGTTAGCCCGGCCCGTTTTTGCTGGACAGGATTTAGATGGAAGCTGTGAAGTCAAGCCTGCAATTTCTGACAGGCGGCGGGACAATGGCGGCGCGCATCGCCGCACACGACTGGTCGGCCACCCCGCTCGGGCCGATCGAGGCATGGCCGGCCTGGCTGCGCACGGCGCTGTCGATGGTACTCAACTCGCGCTTCCCCTGCTATTTCTGCTGGGGTTCGGGCTTCATCTCTTTTTACAACGATGCCTACGCGCCTATCCTGGGCGACAAGGAAGCGCTCGGGCGGCCGTTCCGCGAGGTCTGGCCCGAGGCCTGGGACACGGTCGGGCCGATCGCGCACCGCGCCTTCGCGGGCGAAGCCAGCTACGTCGAGGACCTGCCGATCGTCCTGCAGCGCCACGGTTACGCCGAGCAGACCTGGTACACCTTCTCCTACAGCCCGGTGCGCGACGAGTGCGGCGCGGTGGGAGGCATCCTGTGCACCGTGCATGAAACCACCGCCAAGGTGCAGGCGATGGCGGACTTGCGCGAGCGCGAACAGGCGCGCCTGGCCGAGGACGCGCTGCGCCAGTCGCAGAAGATGGAAGCGGTGGGCCAGCTAACCGGCGGCCTGGCGCACGACTTCAACAATATGCTGGCCGGCGTCGCCGGGCACCTGGAGCTGATGAAGCTGCGCCTGAAGATGGGCCAGACCACGGGACTGGTCGAGCGCATCGAGACCGCGCTCGGCGCGACCCGCCGCGCGGCGGCGCTGACACACCGGCTGCTGGCCTTCTCGCGCCGCCAGGCGCTCGATCCCAAGCCGACCGGCGTCAACGAACTGGTGCTGTCGATGCGCGGCCTATTGGAGCGCAGCGCAGGCCCGGCGATCCGCCTCGACACCAGGCTTGCGCCCGAGCTGTGGCCCGTGTTCTGCGATCCTGTCCAGCTGGAGAACGCCCTGCTCAACCTGACCAACAACGCGCGCGACGCCATGCCGGACGGCGGCATCCTGCGCATCGAGACGGCCAACGCCACGCTCGACGCGGCGGCCGCAGCCCAGCATCCCGGCCTGGCGCCGGGCGAGCACGTGGTGATCACCGTCAGCGACAGCGGCGCCGGGATGACGCCGGACGTGGTGGCGCGCGCCTTCGATCCCTTCTTCACCACCAAGCCGCTGGGCCAGGGCACCGGCCTCGGGCTGTCGATGGTGTACGGCTTCGCCACCCAGTCGCATGGCCACGTGCGCATCCAGTCCGAAGCGGGGAGCGGCACCGTGGTGCGCATCACGCTGCCGCGCTGCGCCTCGCAAGCGCGGCAAGCGCCGCCGCCTGCCGGCGATGGCGACGGCAAGGGACTGGTGATGGTGGTGGACGACGAGGACAGCATCCGCGGCGTGATGGCCGAGGTGCTGGAAATGCATGGCTACACCGTGCAGCAGGCCGCCGACGCCCATGCCGCGCTGCGCCAGCTGCAGTGCGGCCCGGCGCCGGACCTGCTGGTGACCGACATCGGCCTGCCGGGCGGGATGAGCGGACGCCAGCTGGCCGACATCATGCGCAGCCAGCTGCCCGAATTGCCGGTGTTGCTGGTGACTGGCTACGCCGAGAGCACCGTGATGAAGAATGAATCGCTGCCGGCGCAGATGGAGCTCCTGACCAAGCCCTTCCCGATGAACGCGCTGCTGGCCAAGGTGTCGGCGCTGTCAACCTAGCAATCAGCCGCACGAATAGCCGTCATCACCGCTCGAAAGCGGACAGCATCCGCTGGCCGGGCTATAGTGTCCGGTTTCCCATTGCGGTCTTCGCCGCGCCTCACCGGAAGAACAGATTGATCAAGAAGAGCCTCGTCCCCCTCGCCCTTGGCGGGTTCGGCATCGGCATGACCGAATTCGTCATGATGGGCATCCTCCCCGATATCGCCACCGGCCTGCGGATCAGCATCCCGCAAGCCGGCTACCTGATCACCGCCTACGCGCTCGGCGTGGTGGTCGGCGCGCCGACCCTGGTCAGCCTGTGCGCGCGGCGTCCGCCCAAGCAGGTGCTGGTGGCGTTCATGCTGATGTTTGCCCTGTTCAACGCGCTGTCCGCGTTCTCGCCCAACTTCCACGTGATGCTGCTGTGCCGCTTCCTGGCCGGGCTGCCGCACGGCGCCTTCTTCGGCGTCGGCGCGGTGGTCGCCAGCCGGCTCGCCGACGAAGGCAAATCGGCGGCCGCGGTGGCGACCATGTTCACCGGTCTCACGGTCGCCAACGTGCTGGGCGTGCCGCTCGGGACCTGGCTTGGCCACACGCTGAGCTGGCGCCTGGTGTTCCTGGTCGTGGCGCTGATCGGCCTTGCGACCGCGCTGTCGCTGCACAAGCTGGTGCCGCTGTTCGAGGCGCGCCAGTCGGGCAGCTTCGTGCAGGACCTGAAGATCTTCCGCCGCCGCGGCCTGTGGCTGGCGCTCGCGATCACTTCGATCGGCACCGGCGGCTTCTTCGCCTGGTTCAGCTACATCGCGCCGCTGCTGACCGACGTGACGCATTTTTCCCCGGGCGCGATCCCGATGATCATGACCGTGGTGGGTGTCGGCATGACGGTCGGCGTGGTGCTCGGCGGGCGGCTGGCGGACCGCGTGGCGCCGCTGCCGGCGGTGACGATTTTGCTGGTGACGATGGCACTGCTGCTGTTTGCGAACGGCGTGATGGCGTGGTCGCAGCCGATGATGGTGCTGCTCGCCTTCGCCACCGGCGCCAACGCGCTGGCCATGGGGCCGCCGATCCAGGTGCTGCTGATCGGGCACGCGGAAGAGGCCGAGATGCTGGGGTCCTCGCTGGGACAATCGGGTTTCAACATCGGCAACGCGACCGGCGCGTTCCTGGGCGGGATACCGCTGACGCTGGGGTATTCGTATGTGGCGCCGCAGTGGGTGGCGGGGATGCTGGCGCTATCGGGACTGCTGATCGCGCTGCTGATGGCGGCGGATGTGAGGCGCCAGCAAATGGCGCTGGCCTGATCAAGGCATTACCACATCAGTATAAGTTGCCGTCGTTCCCGCGCAGGCGGGAACCCCATTTTGTCGATCAGCGAAAACGCATCAAGCACACGGAGCTTGCGCGCACATGAAATGGGGTTCCCGCGTGCGCGGGAACGACGTTCATTGTCATCGTCAGATAAGTTGGGGTGCGCTCAGTACTCGACCGCCACACTCTTCGCCCCGAGGTTCTGCTCCAGCGCCAGCTTGAGCGCATCGCCCGGCGCCACGCGCCATTCGTCGCCCAGCTGCAGCGTGCACTCGATCCCCTGCGGCTTCACGCGCAGGCTGACCGGCAGCCCATCCTCCACGCGGTAAGGCTGCAGCACCTCCGCCAGCTTGGCCGGGCTGACACCGCAGTCGATATCCATCTCCAGCTTGTGCCCGTACTGGATGCGCGCCTCCGCGATGCCGTAGGCCTTCTCCACCGTGACGCGCACGCCGCCATTGAAGCGGTCTTCCGACACCTTGCCCACCACGAGCAGGAACTCGTCTTCCTTGAACATGTGCTTGCACTGCTCGAACAGCTCGCTGTACACGGTCACTTCCTGCACCGCCGTCTTGTCGTCCAGCGTGACGATCAGGATCTTGCCGCGCTGGGTCATCTGCGGGCGCAGGCCGGTGATCACGCCGCACAGCATGCGCGGCTCGCGCGAGGGCTCCAGCGACGACAGCTTGGTCTTGGCGAAGCGCCGCACCTCGGCCTCGTAAGAGTCGAACATATGGCCCGACAAGTAGTAGCCGAGCGCGGTCTTCTCTTCCGACAGCTTCTGGCGGTCGGTCCAGGGAATCGCCTTCACGTACTCCGGCGGCGCCACCAGGTCGCTGTCGTCGCCGCCGAACAGGCTGACCTGGTTGGCTGACGCCGCCGCCTGGTCCGCCACTTCCACCGCGAACGCCACCGACGCGATCAGCACCGCGCGGTCGACCCCGAAGCAGTCCATGGCGCCGGCGCGGATCAGGGATTCGATGGTGCGGCGGTTGATCTGCTTGCGGTCCACCCGCTTGCAGAAGTCGAACAGGTCCTTGAACTTGCCGCCGGATTCGCGCGCCGCGATGATCGCTTCGATCGCGCCCTGCCCCGCGCCCTTCACGCCGCCCAGGCCGTAGCGGATGTTCTTCACCTGCTTGCCGGTGACGGACTTCGGCGGGCCTTCCGGCGTGAAGCGGAACTGCGATTCGTTCACGTCCGGCGGCAGGATCGTCAGGCCGCACACGCCGGTCGAATCCTCGACCAGGATCTTGATCTTGTCCGTGTCTTCCATGGCCAGCGACATGTTGGCTGCCATGAACGCGGCGGTGTGGTGGACCTTGAGATAAGCCGTGTGGTACGACAGCAGCGCGTACGCGGCCGCGTGCGACTTGTTGAAGCCGTAGCCCGCGAACTTCTCCATCAAGTCGAAAATCTCGTCGGCCTTCTCGGTCGTCAGGCCGCCTTCGGCCGCGCCCTTGCGGAAGATCTCGCGGTGCTCGGCCATCTCTTCGGCCTTCTTCTTGCCCATCGCGCGGCGCAGCATGTCCGCGCCGCCGAGCGAGTAGCCGCCGATGATCTGCGCCATCTGCATCACCTGCTCCTGGTAGACCATGATGCCGTAGGTCTCGGACAGGATGCCCTCGGTGCGCGGGTCCGGGTAGTCGAACTTTTCGCCGTGCTTGCGCTTGCAGAAGTCGGGGATCAGGTCCATCGGGCCCGGACGGTACAGCGCCACCAGCGCGATGATGTCCTCGAAGCGGTCGGGACGCGCATCCTTCAGCATGCCCTGCATGCCGCGCGATTCAAGCTGGAAGATCGCGACGGTCTTGGCGTCGGTCAGCAGCTTGTACGAGGCGCGGTCGTCAAGCGGCAGCTTGGCCAGGTCGAAGTCGGCATCAACCGGGTCCAGCGCCTTGATGTAGTTGACCGCGCGGTCGAGGATGGTCAGCGTGGTCAGGCCCAGGAAGTCGAACTTCACCAGGCCGACGGCTTCGACGTCGTCCTTGTCGTACTGCGACACGACGCCCGAATCGCCGGACTGCGTGTACAGCGGGCAGAAGTCGGTCAGCTTGCCCGGCGCGATCAGCACGCCGCCGGCGTGCATGCCGATGTTGCGGGTGATGCCCTCGACCTGCTGCGCGAGGTCGAGCAGGGTCTTGACCTCTTCCTCGTTCTCCAGGCGCTCCTTGAGCTGCGGTTCCTCTTCGATGGCCTCGGCGATCGAGACCTGTTTGCCCGGCTTGAACGGGATCAGCTTGGAGATGCCATCGCAGAAGTTGTAGCCGAAATCGAGCACGCGGCCAACGTCGCGGATCGCGCCTTTCGCCGCCATGGTGCCGAAGGTGGCGATCTGCGACACCGCGTCGCGGCCGTACAGGTCCTTCACGTGCTGGATCACCAGTTCGCGCTTCTCCTGGCAGAAGTCGATGTCGAAGTCAGGCATCGACACGCGCTCCGGATTCAGGAAGCGCTCGAACAGCAGGTTGTAGCGCAGCGGGTCGAGGTCGGTGATCTTCAGCGCATACGCCACCAGCGAGCCCGCGCCCGAGCCGCGGCCCGGGCCGATCGGCACGCCGTTGTTCTTACCCCACTGGATGAACTCCGCCACGATCAGGAAGTAGCCCGGGAACTTCATCTTGATGATGGTCTGGTTCTCGAACTCGAGGCGGGCTTCGTAGCGCGGGCGCTCGGCCTCGCGCTTGGCCGGATCGGGGAACAGCTGCAGCAGGCGCTCCTCCAGGCCCTTCTTCGTTTCAGCGACCAGGAACTCGTCGATGGTCATGCCCGGGGTCGGGAAGTTCGGCAGCTGCGGCTTGCCCAGCACCAGCTCGACGTTGCAGCGCTTGGCGATTTCGACCGAGTTGGCGAGCGCGCCCGGCAGGTCGGCGAACAGCTCGGCCATCTCGGCCTGGGTCTTGAAGCACATGCCCTCGTTGAAGCGGCGCACGCGCTTGGCGTTGGCCAGCATTTCGCCTTCCGCGATGCAGACGCGCGCCTCGTGGGCGATGAATTCTTCCTTCTTGATGAATTCGATCGGATGGGTGGCGACCACCGGCAGGCCGAGACGCCCGGCCAGTGCGACCGACTGGCGCACTTGCTGCTCCTGGTTCGGCTGGCCGGCGCGCTGGATCTCGATGTAGAAGTGGCGCGGAAAGATCTGCGCCCAGCGCTGGGCCGCGCGTTCCGCTTTCTCGATGTCGCCGTTGTCGATGGCCTGGCCGACGTCGCCGAAGTGCGCGCCCGACAGCACGATCAGGGCGTTGGCCTGGTCGACTTCCGGCTCCAGGGTCGAGGTGCTGGTGGCGAGCGCCTCCAGCCATTCGACGCGGATCTCGGCGCGGCCTTTGTACTGGTTGGTGAGCCAGGCCTTGGACAGCAGCTCGCACAGCTGCAGGTAGCCGGTGCGGTTCTTCGCCAGGATCAGCAGGCGGAACGGCTTGTCGCGGTTGTCGTCGTTGGTGATCCACGCATCGACCCCGACCACCGGCTTGATGCCTTTGCCACGCGCCGCCTTGTAGAACCGGACCATGCAGAACATATTGGCCAGGTCGGTGACCGCGAGCGCCGGCTGTTGGTCCTTGGCGGCGGCGGCGACAAGGTCGTCCAGCCGCACCAGGCCGTCGACGATCGAATACTCGGTGTGAACGCGCAGGTGGGTGAAGGTCGGGGAAGTCATCCGGGCATTTTACCTTGTCGCGACGCGGATCGGAGGGGGTCTGTTGTACGCAAAACGCGCAAGCTTCCTCTCCCACCCCGTCGTCCCGGCGCAGGCCGGGACCCATAGAACGCGTAAGCAGTCGAAACGCAAACTCAGCATGGGTCCCGGCCTGCGCCGGGACGACGGTGCGTACAATTTCATGAGTCGCGGAACAGGATTAGATTGATGATTAATGAACAAAATTCATAAGCCCAAGCAATCCCACCCCATTTTTCTCTTGCGGATTCCCGCCTAAGATTCACCCCTCCCCACGAAAGGAATCCGCATGTCCGTCAAAGCCTACGGCGCCCAAGCCGCCGACAAACCGCTCGAACCGCTGGATATCACCCGCCGCGCACCCGGCCCGCACGACGTCCAGATCGAGATCGCCTTCTGCGGCGTTTGCCACTCCGACCTGCACACGGCGCGCGCCGAATGGGCCGGCACCCTCTTCCCCTGCGTACCCGGCCACGAGATCGTCGGCCGCGTCTCCGCCGTCGGCGCCCACGTGAAAGGCATGCAGCCCGGCGACCTTGTCGGCGTCGGCTGCATGGTCGACAGCTGCCAGCATTGCGACGATTGCGAAGCCGGCCTTGAAAACTACTGCGACGGCATGGTCGGCACCTACAACGGCCCGACCGCGGACGCGCCCGGCCACACCTTGGGAGGCTACTCGCAGCGCATCGTGGTGCACGAGCGCTTCGTGCTGCGTATCCGCCATCCGGAACAGCAGCTGGCCGCCGTCGCGCCGCTGCTGTGCGCCGGCATTACCACGTATTCGCCGCTGCGCCACTGGCAGGCCGGCCCGGGCAAGAAGGTCGGCATCGTCGGCATCGGCGGCCTTGGCCACATGGGCATCAAGCTGGCCCGCGCGATGGGCGCCCACGTGGTCGCGTTCACGACCTCCGAATCGAAGCGCAAGGATGCCGAGAGCCTGGGCGCGCACGAAGTGGTGGTCTCGCGCGATCCGGCGGCGATGGCGGCGCAGGCCAAGAGCCTGGACCTGATCGTCAACACCGTCGCCGCACCGCACGACCTCGACGCCTACCTCACCCTGCTCAAGCGCGACGGCACCATGGTGCTGGTGGGCGCCCCGGCCTCGCCGCACCCGTCGCCGCAGGTGTTCAAGCTGATCATGAAGCGCCGCGCGCTGGCCGGCTCGATGATCGGCGGGATCCCGGAGACGCAGGAGATGCTCGACTTCTGCGCGCAGCACGGCATCGTCGCGGACATCGAGATGATCCGTGCCGACGAGATCAACGCAGCGTACGAGCGCATGCTCAAGGGCGACGTCAAGTACCGCTTCGTGATCGACAACTCCACCCTGGCCTAAGCAGATGAACCCACAAGCATCCACCGGCGCCGCGCCGGCGCTGGAAAACGCCGCCTCGTGGGGCGCGGTGCTGGCGATGTCGCTGGCCGCGTTCGCGCTGGTCGCGTCCGAGTTCATGCCGGTCAGCCTGCTGACCCCGATCGCGGCCGGCCTGCGGATCAGCGAGGGCCAGGCCGGCCAGGCGATCGCGGTGTCCGGCGCGTTCGCGCTGCTCACCAGCCTGGTCATCCCATCCCTCGCCGGACAGCTCGACCGCAAGGTGCTGCTGCTGGCGCTGACCCTGATGATGATCGTCTCCGGCACCATCGTCGCGTTTGCGCCGAACTACCTGGTGTTCATGCTGGGCCGCGCCTTCATCGGCATCGCCATCGGGGGCTTCTGGTCGCTGTCCGCCGCCACCGCGATGCGGCTGGTGCCGGACCACCAGGTGCCGCGCGCGCTGGCGATCCTCAACGGCGGCAACGCGTTGGCGACCGTGATCGCGGCACCGGCCGGCAGCTTTCTCGGTTCGCTGATCGGCTGGCGCGGCGCGTTCTTCTGCGTGGTGCCGGTGGCGGCGATCGCGTTCGGCTGGAAGCTGGCGCGCCTGCCGCCGATGCGGGCCCCGCGCGCGGGCGGCTCCGGCAACGTGCTCGCCCTGCTCAAGCGCCGCAAGGTCGCGCTCGGCGTCGCCGCGGCGGGCCTGTTCTTCATGGGCCAGTTCACGCTGTTCACCTACCTGCGCCCCTTCCTGGAGTCGGTCACCCGGGTCGGCGTGTCCACCCTGTCGCTGATGCTCCTCGTCGTCGGCGTCGCCGGTTTCGCCGGCACCACCGCGATCGGCCGCTTCCTCGAAAACGGCCTGTATCGCACGCTGGCCGCGATTCCCCTGCTGATGGCGGGGCTGGCTCTCGCGCTGGTCGCATTCGGCGGCGCCGCGCCTGTGGTGGCGGTGCTGCTGGCGGTATGGGGACTGGTCGCCACGGCGGCGCCGGTCGGCTGGTGGACCTGGCTGGCTCGCACGCTCCCGCATGAGGCCGAAGCTGGCGGCGGCCTGATTGTCGCGGTAGTCCAGCTGGCGATCACCGCCGGCGCGACGCTGGGCGGCCTGCTGTACGACGCGCATGGTTATGTGGCGACCTTCGGCGCCAGCGCGCTGGTGCTGGCCGGCGCCGCATACGTGACGCTGCTTGCGGCGCGCGCGGCTTGATACAATCGGTGCCATGGCACGCGACAATATCAGCGACATCCTGGTCTTTCTTGCGGTCGCCCGCGAGCGCAGCTTCACGCGCGCGGCCGCCAAGCTGGGGATGACGCAGTCGGCCCTCAGCCACACCATCCGCGCGCTCGAAACGCGGCTCGGCGTGCGCCTGCTGACGCGCACCACGCGCAGCGTCTCGCCCACCGAAGCCGGCGAACGCCTGATGCAGAACGTGGCGCCGCGGCTGGAAGAGATCGAGGCCGAAATCGCCGCCGTCAGCGACCTTGGCGACAAGCCGGCCGGCACCATCCGCATCACCGCGATCGACCACGTGATCGACAGCGTGCTGTGGCCGCGCCTCGCGCCGGTGCTTCCGCAATACCCGGACATTCACGTCGAGATCAGCTCCGATTACCGCATGGTGGACATCGCGGCCGAACGCTACGACATCGGCGTGCGCTGGGGCGACCAGGTAGAGAAGGACATGATCGCGGTGCGTCTCACCGCCGACGTGCGCATGGTGATCGTCGGCTCACCCGCCTACTTCGCCCGGCATCCGGTGCCCGCCAGCGCGCAGGACCTCATGCAGCACAACTGCATCCAGCTGCGGCTGGCCAGCAGCGGCGGCCTGTATGCGTGGGAGCTGCAGCACGAGGGCCGCATGATGGAGACGCGGGTGCGCGGCCAGTACACCTTCAACAGCGCCTACCAGATCCTCAACGCCGCGCTCAGCGGCAATGCGATTGCCTTCATCCCTGAAGACATGGCCGGGCCGCACATGCAGGCGGGCCGCCTGGTCAGCGTGATGGAAGACTGGTGCCCGAGCTTCCCCGGCCTGCACGCCTACTACCCCAGCCGGCGCAATTCCTCGCGCGCGCTCGGCGTGGTAATCGACGCGATCCGCTACAAGGGCTGAGCAGCCGCTTGCGGCGCGGCCTTGGCGCCGTAGCTGCGGCGCATGCGCAGGAAAGGCTCTTCGATGCTGCTGTAGCTGATCGTCGCGAGGGCCCAGGTGAGGCCGTAGGCGGCAACCAGCATGATGGCGGCATCGACCCACGGCATGCCGGTCGGGTGCAACAGCCCCACCTTGGTCGCCAGCAGATGCAGCACGCCCATGTGCAGCAGGTAGAACGAGAAGCTGACTTTGCCGCCCTGGCAAAGCGCGCGTTGCAGCAGCGACGGCAGGCGCGGGCCGAACGACACCCAGGCCACGATGAAGAAGGCCCAGCCGGCGCTTTCGAGCAGCGACCAGAAAATCCAGAACGAGGACTTGGGCGTTGCGCCGAACGGCGCCACGGTGTGCATCCAGCCGGTGGCGGCGACCACCACGGCGGCGGCCACCAGCAGCAGCCAGGGCGCGTGCCGTTCGATCAGCGCGCGCCGCGACTGCAACAGCATCGCGGCGGCCATCCCGACGAGGAACTGGTCGAAGCGGCCGACGAAGGTGCTGAAGTACATCAGCGTGCTGTTGTCGTTGACGGTGTACGCGGCCAGCTTGAAGAACACCATCAGCACCAGCAGGCGCCCGAGGTAGACGACCCCGCGCTCCATCGCGAAGCGCGCGAGGAAGGGGAACACCATGTAGAACATGAATTCGACCGAGATGGTCCAGGCGGCGCCGGTGATCACGGTGCCGGAGGTGGGCGCAAGGCCGAGGTTGGTCGCGAAGAAGTACAGCAGGTCCTGCGGCTGGAACTTGTCGCGGCCGATCGAGGTGGCGACCAGGAAGATCGTCAGGAACAGCGGCACGATGCGCAGCACGCGGTTGCGCAGGAAGTCGCGGTAGACGATCTGCTTCTGCACCAGTGCGATCTGCATGAACAGGAAGCCCGACAGGGTGAAGAACAGGCCGACGCCGGTGTGGCCTTCCGTGATCAGCGCAGTCCAGGGGCCGCTGAGGCTGGCGCCGGTCAGGCCGTGGTACTCCAGGTGAAAATGGAACAGGAAGACGATCGTGGCCGCAAGCCAGCGCAACTGGTCGATGCGTGGGTTGTACTGGATGTTCAGCGATTGCATGGACGGTGCGGGCTGGCTTTTTGGGAAAGCAACATTGTAAGCGCAAAAACTACGCTGAACATCAATGAGAACGTCGTTCCCGCGCACGCGGGAACCCCATTTCCTAACCGTTGCCACTAACGTTTTAAACATACGCTCAGCAAGCAAAATGGGGTTCCCGCCTGCGCGGGAACGACGTTCGTGGTGTGAAGCGCAATGCGGCGAACTGAAGCCATTTGATCCCAAACGCTCTATAATATCGGCCTTACTTTCCGCTTCATCCCGCCATGCAAGTCAACATCGCCGCTTATAAATTCGTCACGCTCGAGAACCTCGAAGAGCTGCGCGCCCAGTACCAGGCCAAATGCAACGAACTCGGCCTGAAGGGCACGGTCCTGCTCACCCCGGAAGGCATCAATATGTTCCTGTCCGGCACCCGCGAGCACATCGACCAGTACCTGGCGTGGGTCAAAAGCGATAGTCGCCTGGCGGACCTGACCTGGAAAGAGTCGCTGTCGTCGGAGCAGTCGCACAAGCGCATGCTGGTGAAGATCAAGAAGGAGATCATCACCATGCGCATGCCGCTGATTAAGCCGGAACTCGGCCGCGCTCCCTCGGTCGACGCCAAAACGCTCAAGCGCTGGCTCGACCAGGGCGTGGACGACGACGGCGTGCCAGTGGTGATGATGGATACGCGCAACGCTTTCGAGGTCGACGTTGGCACCTTCAGCAACACGCTCGACTACCGCATCGACAAGTTCACCGAGTTCCCGGCCGTGGTCGCGGAGCACAAGGACGAGCTGCAGGGCAAGACCGTGGTGACCTTCTGCACCGGCGGCATCCGTTGCGAAAAAGCCGCTATCCACATGCAGAACATCGGCTATGACCGCGTCTACCAGCTCGAAGGCGGCATCCTCCAGTATTTCGAGGACGTCGGCGGCGACCATTACACCGGCGATTGCTTCGTCTTCGACTACCGCACCGCGCTCAATCCCAAGCTGGAGCCGACCGAAACCGTGCAGTGCTTCGCCTGCCGCGCCGTGGTCACGCCGCGCCAGCAATTGTCGCCGGAATACGTGTACGGGGAATCGTGCCCGCATTGCGCAGGCCAGAAGGAAGCTGGGGCCAAAGCCGCCGCCGGCGCGCCTGCCTGAGGGCGCGACAGCCGCGAAATAAAATTTCATCTAAGCGGCTTGGCTGAAATAATATTTCAGACGAGCGATCTCCCGCACCGGCGTCTTGCCGGCTGCACTGCCCGCCTTGCTGTGGTCTTTCAGTACACCGGCAGGTGCGCGAAGTCCGCACCGGTCGTGGTGCCGCCTCCGACGATCTGCGCGATCACGCCATCGATGGTGCCCGGGTCGCTCGCTGCCGCGGCCGATGCCAGGTCCTTGATGGTGGCGATAAAATTGATCGCGATCGCATTGGCGGCATTGCCGGAATACGCGGCCTGCTCCTGCGACGTGTCGAGGTGGGCCGTGAAGGTGGTCGCCACCGACACCTTGGCGTTGTAGGCGAACAGGTCGGTACTTTGTGCGCCGTTCGCGATCTGGGTCACCACGTTGTCGATGGTGATCGTTTTCGCGTCCAGCAGCTTGGCCCAGTAATCCACCCCCGCCTGCTCCGCCGCGCGCCCGAACAGGTGCTGGTACACGGTGCTGACGATCTGCGCATTGGTCTGGTTGGCATACGCGGCCTTGTACTCGGCGGAAGCGGCGAAATTGGAGGAAATGACCTGGTAGCCGCTGGGATTGGTGGCCAGCACGTTCGACCAGTATTGCAGGCCCGCAAAATCAGCCGGACGGCTGAAGTAAGCAATGTAGAGTTTCTCAACTGCGTTGGTGTTGTCTGCCATGATTATCTCCTTGTTAAGGTGATGCAAATCCTACATGAATTGCAAAATCATGGGCGCAACGGACTCTACGGGACGCGGGTCATTTCCGGATAGAATTTCCTTTATTTACAGATAGTTATTGCAGTTTAAAGAGGTGCGAGAAGTGTTAAATATCGCACGGACAGGGGCACGGGAAGTCTGCACTCAACAGTTGGCTTAACAAACCAAGGACGTAAAAAAACCGTCGTTCCCGCGAACGCGGGAACCCCATTTTCCATGCGCACCACTTAAATCGAACTAAGTGGCGTGCGCAAAAATGGGGTTCCCGCTTTCGCGGGAACGACGGTATTTTTAGTGTTCAGGACTTCAGATAAGCGGCGATCAACCTGACGTCGTCATTGCCAATCTGACCCGACAGCGCATGCAATCGAAGCACTCCCAGCAGGTAGGAGTAGCGCGCCTGCGCCAGGTCGCGGCGGCTGGTGTACAGCTGCTGCTGGGCGTTGAGCAGGTCGAGGTTGATGCGTACCCCGCCCTTGATGCTCTGCTCGGTCGCCTTCATCAGCTCCGTGCCCGATTCCACCGCCTTCACCAGCGCCTCGATCTTGTGCACGCTGCTTTGGACCACGTCGTAAGCCTTGCGCAGGTCGACCATCGCCTTGGCCGTGCGTGCGTCGAGGTCGGCCTGGGCGCGCTCGTAACCGGCCGCCGCCTGGCGCACCGTGGCATTCACAGCGCCGCCCGAATAGATCGGGATGTTGACCTGCAGGCCGATCGCGCGATTGACTGAGTTCTGGTTGTAGGTGTTGAGCGATTCGGCCTGACCCTTGCTGTAGGTGGCGATCATGTCCACGCGCGGATAGTGTCCGGCGCGGTCCTTGCTGATCTCCAGCCGCGCGTTCTCGATTGCTAGGCGCGCCGTCGCCAGTTCCCGGTTGTTTGCCAGCGCCAGCTTCTGCCACTTCTCGAACGGACCGACGTCGAGGTCGCCGACACGGAAGTCGTCACGAAGTTGGTCGAGCGAACCGGGCTCGCCGCCGATGATGCCGGCCAGCGAATCGCGCGCCGCCACCGCGTTGTCCTGCGCTTCGACCAGCTGGGCCTCGGCCAGGTCCATGCGGGCGCGGGTCTCCAGCATGTCGGTCTTGGTGCCCTCGCCTTTTTCAAACAGGCGCTGGTTGACCTTCTGCTGCTCGGCGTACATGTCGCGGTTGACACGCGCCAGCGCCGCCTGGTCGTCCGCGAACAGCGCGTCGAAGTAGGCGCCGACCACGCGAATGGCCACCTCGTTGGTGTTGGCCTCGAACTGCGCCTGGCTCTGCTTGGCCATCACCTTGCCCTGGCGATAGCGCGCGACGCCATCCAGGTTCAGGATCGGCTGGCGCAGCTGGACGACAGAAGACCGGCTCATGTAGCGCGGCTGGCTCGGAATCCAACCACCTGCAAACAGAGGCGGGTTCGGCGGGTAGTACACTTCCTGGTCCGCAATGTTGCGGCTGGTCGAGAACGACGCCGACACACTCGGCAGCAGGTTCGAACGGCCGAGGACAGCATTCTCCTTGCCCGCTTCGTTCTCGTAGAAGTTCATGCGGAAGGTCGGGTCGTTCTTCAGCGCCGCCTGGTAAGCGCCCTGCAGGGTCACGGCGCCCGCGCTGCCGCTGGCTAGCAGCACGGCCAGCGCGCAGGCGGTGCGGCGCAGTCCGGCGCCGCCGCGGTTGATGATTGCTCGCATCCGGATCAGTCCTCGCTCAGCGACGATTTGGCGCGATCGAACACCGGCTTGAGCAGGTAGTTCATCATGGTGCGCTCGCCAGCCTTGACGAATACCTCCACCGGCATGCCGGGGATGATGTTCAGGTGGTGCGCGGCGATCAGCTTGTGGCCTTCCGGCGTGACCTTCACGCGCACACGGTAGAACGCGGCGCCGGTCTTCTCGTCCACGGTGCGGTCGGCCGCCACCTGCTCGACCTGGCCGGGGATGTGCGGCGTGCGGTTGGTGTTAAACGCGGAGAACATCAGCTCCACCGGCATGCCGGCGTGCACCTTGTCCACCAGGTTGACCGGCAGCTGGCCCTCGACGATCAGCGGATCGTCAGCCGGCACCAGGTCCATCAGGCGCGCGCCCGGACCGACCACGCCGCCGTTGGTGAACACGGCCAGGTTCATCACGGTGCCGTCGACCGGCGCCTTGACCTCGACGTTATTCAGCTCGAAACGCTGGCCCTGCAGGCGCGCGCCGAGGGCTTCCGCTTCCTTCTGCGTGTCCGACAGCATGGTGCGGACTTCCTTCTGGTAGTCCTGCTGGCGCTGGGCCTTGCGCAGCGACAGTTCGAGCACCTGGCTCTGGGCGCGGCCGATATTGCCGATGTCTTCGGAGATCGCGCCGTTCAGCTGGGCATAGGTGCGCTCCAGGTCGAGCAGGCGGTTGCGCGCCACATAGCCTTCCTTGGCCAGGTCGCGCATGCCGGACAGCTGTTCCTTCAGCAGCACCACCTGCTCCTGCTTGGCCGCCTTCGATTCCTGCAGCCCCTTGATCTGCACCTTGAGGCCGGCGATGCTCTCATCCACGCTACCCAGTTCATTGCGCAGCGAGCCCTGGCGCGACAGCAGCAGCTGGTTCTGCAGCGCGGTCACTTCCGCCACGCGCGGGTCGCTCTTATGGTCCAGCAGCTCTTTCGGGAAGGTGATGGTCGACTTGCCGTCGCGCTCGGCTTCGAGGCGCGCCTCGGTCGCGAGCGAAGTCATGTACTGGGCGTTGGTGACGTCATAGGCCGAACGGGCGATCACCGGATTCATGCGCACCAGCACCTGGCCAGCCTTGACCACGTCGCCATCCTTGACCAGGATTTCCTGCACGGTTCCGCCGGTCAGGTGCTGGACCGCCTTGCGGTTCGACTCCTTGGCCACGAAGCCGTTCATCGGCACGCCCTTGTCGAGCGGCGCCAGCAGGGCCCACAGCAGGAAACCGCCAAAGCCCAGCAGCACGATGATCCAGCCCAGGCGCGAATAAGCGCGCGCGTCGGTGTTCACTTCCATCGGCTCGACGTCGTGCGACACCACGTCCGACGTCATCTGCTTGTTCTCGATGAGTTTCATTTACTTGTTTTCTCCGGTCGTCTCTGCGGCGGTTTGCTGCTGGCGCGCGGCTTGGGCCTGCGCCTGCGCTTGGGCTTGCGCCTGAGCCTGAGCCTGGGCTTGTGCCTGTGCTTGAGCCTGCGCCTGCTGCTGCGCCTGCATCGCTTTCTGGTTCGCTTCCTGCAGCTGGTTCAGCACTTCCTGGGTCGGGCCGAACATCTGGGCCATGCCGTCGCGCAGCAGGAGCAGCTTGTTGGTCACGCCGATCACATTGGTGCGGTGGGTGATCAGGATGATGGTCTTGCCGCGCTGGCGCAGGTCCACCACGGCTTGCACCAGGGCCTGCTCGCCGACGTCGTCCAGGTTCGAGTTCGGCTCGTCCAGCACGATCAGGGCCGGGTCGCCATACATCGCGCGGGCCAGGCCCAGGCGCTGCTTCTGGCCGCCGGACAGGCCGGCGCCGCCGTCGCCCAGCTTGGTGTCATAGCCTTCCGGCATGTGCAAGATCATGTCGTGCACGCCGGCGCGCTTGGCCGCCAGCACCACTTTCTCTGCATCCACGTCGCCGAAGCGGGCGATGTTCTCGGCCACGGTGCCGGCGAACAGTTCGATGTCTTGCGGCAGGTAGCCGATGTTCGGGCCCAGCTCGCCTTTGTTCCAGGCATAGATGTCGGCGCCGTCCAGGCGCACCTTGCCCATTGCCGACGGCCACACGCCCACCAGCAGGCGCGCCAGCGTCGACTTGCCCGAGCCCGACGGGCCGACGATGCCGAGCACGTCGCCCGGCACGACGCCGAAGGTCAGGCCCTTGATGACGGCGCTCTTCACGCCCGGCGGCGCGGCGGTCACGCCTTCCACCACCAGGGCGCCAGTCGGCTTGGGCAGTTCCATGCCGGCTTCACGGGCCGGGTTGTTTTCCAGCAGCTTGGACAGGCGCTCGAAGGAGCTGCGGGTGCTGGCCCAGCCCTTCCACACGGCGATCAGCTGCTGCACCGGAGCCAGCGCGCGGCCGACCAGGATCGAGGCGGCGATCATCATGCCGGCGGTAATCTTATTTTCCAGCACCAGCAGCGCACCCAGGCCCAGCACCAGCGACTGCAGCGAGACTTGCACGAACTTGGTGGCAGCGCTGATCTTGCCGGCCTTTTCGCTGGCTTCCGCCTGCAGCTTGAGGAACAGGCCGTGGCTCTTGAACCAGCGATGCATCAGGTTCGGCAGCATGCCCATCGATTCGATGACTTCGGCATTGCGCAGGTTGTTGGTGGCCATGGTCGAGGCGTTAATCGCCATCATGTTGGCTTCCGCCAGCGGCTGCTTGGTGACGCGCTCGTTGACGATCGCCAGGATCACGAGGATCGCGGTGCCGAGCAGCGCGAAGATGCCCAGCGAGGGCTCGAAAAAGAAGATGACGATCAGGTAGATCGGGAACCAGGGCGCGTCGAAGAAGGCGAATAGTGCGTTACCGGTCAGGAACTGGCGCAGGTTGGTCAGGTCGTTCAGGGCCTGGCCCGCGTTGCCGCCGGCGGCCTTCAGGTTCTGCTCGAAGGCCGCGCTGTAGATGCGCTTGTTGAGCGCCATGTCGAAGCGGGCGCCAACCCGGATTAGCACGAAGGAACGCACCAGTTCCAGCAGACCCATCAGCGCGTACGCGCCCAGCATCAGCAGGGTCAGCATCAGCAGCGTGATGTCATTGCGGCTCTGCAGGACGCGGTCGTAGACCTGCAGCATGTAAAGCGAAGGCACCAGCATCAGCAGGTTGGTGATCGCGCTGAACGCCCCCACCGTCCAGAAAGTGCTCTTGAAGGTCATCAGGACCTTCTCGATCTCGTTTTTCTTGTTCAGCAAATTTTTCATGTGGCGTCGTGGCTCCGGTTGCAACGGCTTTTTGTGTTGTCCCGTCAAGCGAACTCGACTGGATCAAGCGAGCGAGACATTATCCCTCATTTCTATTCAAAAATGTGACGTACATCACATTCTTGCAATGCTTTCCCCTCGCGGAGGGGGATTTTTGATGCTTTTTGGTCGCACCAATGAAAAAACCCCGCTGCCGAAGCAGCGGGGTTTTGGAACACTTCGTGTCCCCGCCGAGGCGGGGACAGTCTGGAATTACACCAGGAAGAAGTGGTCGGTGGTGCCCAGACCCAGGTTGGTCACGCCGGTCACGCCGGTCAGTTTGACGATTGCGTCATTGGCGGTCACGCCACCAGCAACTGCATCGCCCTGGACGAACAGGTAGCTGTTACCCAGGTATTCGAACACGACGGCCGACTTGCCCAGGGTTGCGGTTGCAGCGTCAGCGTCGACGATAGCAGCAGCCAGGGTCGACGGGCCAGTGCCCGAGAAAGTCATCACGCCGTTCTTGACCGAGAAGGTGCCGTTATCTGCAGCGTTTGCAGCAACAGAGCTACCGCCGGCGAACACGATCTGGTCAGCAGCAGCGATTGCCTTGGTCACGTCAGCAGCAGCAGCGGTGGTGCTGACTGCGGTTGCCGATGCCTTGGCGAAGCCAACCAGCGAGTCGATTGCCGGGGTGTTGGCCGATGCGCTCACTGCGTCCGATGCGGCAGCCGTCAGGGTGACGGTGTCAGCGCCCGAACCCAGCGACACGGTAGCAGCGTGAGCAGCCAGCTTGGCCAGGTTCACGTCCAGCTTGCCGGTCATTGCCGATGCGTCCAGGCTGGTGACCTTCGAGAAGGCCGAGCCGGTCACGTCCAGTTCGCTGGCGCCCGAAGCCACAACCTTGGTCAGCTTGGCGCCGGTGTCGGTGTAGTTCAGGACGTTGTAGGCGTTCGAACCGCCCGACACGACGGTCAGGGTGGTAGCGGTGCCCGACGACAGGATGATGGTCTCGGTGTTGGTGACCTTGGTGTTGGCCGACGAAGCATCGAACACAGCGGTCAGCGAGGTAGCGTTAGCGGCGACCACGTCAGCGGTGTTGTTGTTGGTCAGCGTAGCGTCGGTCTGGTCAACGTCCAGGGTGACGGTCAGCGCGCCAGCGGTCTTCTGGGTCAGCGTCAGTGCGTCGGTGTTGCCCATGTCGCCGGTTGCGCGGAAGCCGATGTTCGCACCAACGTTGATCAGCGAAGCGCCGGCACCGACGTCGCCCGAAGCGACGAACTCGGTCACGGTGTTCTTCGATGCCAGGATGTCCACGTCCAGGGTCTTAGCCATGGCTTTAGCATCGAACACGTCGAAGTTCGAGAACGCGCCGATGTTAGCCGAACCAACCAGGCTCAGTGCCAGGGTGTCGACGCCAGCGCCGGCGTCGATGACGTCGGTGCCGTTGATCGCCACAGCCGAGGTGAAGGTGTCGTTGCCATCGCCCATGGTCACGGTCAGGATGCCCGAACCGCGGGTGGTGATGGTGACGGTGTCGTTGCCTGCGCCGGTGTCGACCGAGGTCGCGCCGGTGCCGGTGGTTGCGACGGTGACTTTGTCGTTGCCAGCGCCGGTCGAGACCACTGCATTGTTGGTTTCGTCGACGGTGGTGGTGGTGGTGTCATCCTTCAGCGTTGCGGTGGTGACGGTGACAACGTCGTTGCCCGTACCGGTGGTGATGCTGTTCACAGCGGAACCGGTGGTCAGGGTCAGTGCGCCGGTGGCAGCCGAGCCGTCCACGGTGGTCAGCTTGGTGTTGCCAGCGTTCGACACGTCGGCGGTCAGGGCAGCAGCGCCGGCGATGGTGACTTTGGTTGCCTTGGCAGCGTTGATAGCGATGTCGCTTGCGCCAGCAGCGGTCACGTTCACGGTGGTAGCGACGCCGTCGACAACGGTGACCACGACCGGGGTAGCAGCCTTGCCTGCGCCGTCAACGGTCAGGTTCAGTGCGTGCGAAGCGGTGGCGTTGTTGATGGTGACGGTGTCAGCCTGGGCGATGTTCTTCAGGGTGACGTTGGTCAGCGATGCGCCGCTCAGCGAAGCGGTGGTGCCGGTCACGCCGTTCAGGGTCACGGCGGTCAGGGTGGTGCCCTTGGCGGTGACTGCCTTCGAGTCCTGGTTGTCAACGGTGACGTTTGCGCCGCCGGTGATCGACACGTTGGTCAGGCCAGCGCCGACAACTGCGACGTCTTTAGCGGTTGCATCGCTCTGAGTGATGGTAACAGCCTTACCGCCCAGCACAACAACGGAATCCGAAGCGTAGGTGCCCACGCCGCCAACGGCGGTGTTCGCTGCGCTGGTCAGGGTCACGTTGGTGGTGTCCGACACGGTGATCTGGTCAGCTGCGGTACCTGCTGCTGCGACGTTCACGTCGGTGACGCCGGTCCAGCCGGTGGTGCTGAAGTTAACGCCGCCGGTGGTCAGGACCGAGACTTTCTCGACGTTGGTAACGGTAACGGAATTGGCGCTTACGGTCGGGCCGATGACGTTGAACTGATTGGTTGCTGCGGTAGCAACGTCAGCGAAACGGATCGTATCGACGCCTGCGCCACCATCGATGTTGTCGAAGGTGGTCAGGTTGTTCTTGGTGCCGTCCGGCGAGGTCGCCAGGATGACGTCGTCACCGCCGGTCAGGACCGGGGTATCGATTGCGCCGGTCAGCTGGAAGGTGACCGGAGGAACGACCGGGGTGGTGACCTTGGTGATGGTGGCTGCCAGGGCTGCCGGGTCGATTGCTGCGGCCAGCGTAGCGTCGTCGACGATGGTTGCCATCCAGCCTTTAGCTTGCTGGTTGGCGTAGTCGCCGCTGTAGCCCAGTTGCTGAGCGGTGGTGGTCAGGCCGTTGGTGAACGCAGTCGCAGCAGCAACTTTGTCGTTGTATGCCTTCAGGTCGGTGCCTTGAGCGCCGGCAGCGATTTGGGTAACTGCGTTGTCAACGGTGATCTTGCCGTTCAGCAGCAGTTGGCCCCAGTAGTTCAGGCCCGGGGTGTCCGGCTGGTGGCCGAACAGGTTTTGGTAAACGGTAGCGATGACATGGTATGCATCCATGCCAGCGTAGGCTGCTTTGTATTCAGCCGAAGCGGCGAACGCTGCCGACACAGCGGCGGTGCTGCCTTTGTTGGCGGTGATGACGCCGTCCCAGTAGGACAGGCCAGCGGCGTCAGCCGGGCGGTTGAAGTACGCCACGTACAGGGCCTGGATTTGGGCGGTATAAGTTGCCATTCAATGCTCCTAAGATATTTGCGATCAAGGTTAAATTTGCAGCTGCGCAAAGCGCCCTACAATCCAACGGTGCGAATCATGACAGACGCTACTACTCAGTTAATGTGATGGCGATCACATCCTCAAAGAAATATTGTCTCGAACTTGTATGTGTTCATCACCTTTTGTCGGTCATGCATTATCTGGCATAAGGAACGGCTGAGCAAGATCCTGCCCATACCCACGGCGAGTCATGGGCAGGACCTTCCACGATAACCCTGTTCTGCCATCGTTTTCTGCCAATTGCAAACAAACAACAGTAGCAAGCTGCTATCAACTTTCTCTTACAACGCAGAAATTTGCGCGTAGGAAATGACACATTTTTGCCACTTAGCCTCAGGCTGATGGAAGCTAAAAAGAAAGCCCCGCAATCCGCGGGGCTTCGTGGTGTGCAAGCAACAAGCTTCAGCGCGACCAGAAGGTGACGCCTTGGGTGGTGCGCGTATCGTCCAGCCGGCGCTGGAACAGGTAGGCCGCGCTGCCGCCGTTCTGGTTGCTCAGCACGCCCGAGACGTCGGTATTACTCTTGAGCGTGAACAGCGAATCGTTCGAGGTATTGAAGTGGCCGTCGCTGGTCACCGTTCCGGTGGAGGTCATCTTGAAGGTCTCGCTGCCGCTGACGAGGTCGAAGCCAGTGTTGAACGTGGCCTTGTCGAAATCGAAACTCAGCGTGCCATTCTTGACCGCGGCCGCAACGGCCGACTTGGTCGGGTCGTCACTAAATATATAGGCTTCGCTGCCCTTCAGGTTGAAGGCCACGCTGCCGCGCTCCGGCGTCACGTAGTCTTCGCCGGCGGTGCGCACGATCATGAACGGACCCTGGAACAGCCGCTCTGCGCCATCCGGCACGCTGAACGCGATATTGGCCGGCTGGTTGAGCACCTGGACCCAGCGTCCCCACTGGATTTCGCGCTGCGGCGCCGACGGCGTGGTGATCGGTGGCGGGACGTTATCCACCACCGGCGGCGCGGTCACCGGTGGCCGCGCCACGATCTTGTCGAGCGAATCGGTTTTCTTGGCGTCAATTGCAGGATCCGAATTGGTGCTGGCCTTGGCCAGCGGCTCGTCGCCGCGCGGCGGCGAGACCTGGTCCGGCGAATTGGTCACGCTCGACATGAGCTGGGGAGCCGGCTGGCCGCGCTTGATCTGCAGCAGCTGGCCGCGCTGGGCCGCCGACAGTTCGCGGCTGGTCGCGCCCTCGCACGGGCCGCCGCCTTCCGGCGTGCAAGCGCCGCCGAAGCCGGTGACGATCACGCGGCCGGTCAGCACCGACACGCGCGAGGTGTCGGCATCCGTATGAACAGTGAAATCGGTGCCGCGCACGCCGATGGCCGCCACCGGGGTGTTGAAACGGAAGTTCTGGCGCGCCAGCTTGACCGCGTCACCCGATTTGCTACGGGCCACGCCGCTGATGAGTTCAAGCTTGACGTGGGTGTTCGCGGGATTCTTGCTGTCGACCTGGTAGGTGACGATCTTGGCCTTGGTGTTCGGGCGCAGGACGAACAGGCCGTTGTCGACCGTCTTCACATATAAATACCCGTCATCGCCGGTGGTCAGCAGGTCGCCCTCGTTCACCGGCGCGCCCTCGGCGGCCGCGCGATCGGCAATATGGGATGCGCCGGCCGTAAAGATGACTTTGCCTGCCTCGGCGGCATGCACCTGCGCGGCCACGGCCACGCTGCAGACAAGAATTAGTCGACGCAACATTTTTTGTTCTTTCCCCTTTTCTCCGCGATTATGCGGGTCGCCTGTCGGCAATTCCGTGACGGCCATCACATTTTAGTCTAAAGTCGAGCCCGCTTCGACGAGCTGTGGCTTGGAGGCATTTCCTCCTCGGTAATGGTTGCGAGGCGATATACTTTAGGTTTCAGTTTCTATAGCAACAATAATTTCCCAGACTGAGTTGGGTACAGCGACGAATCTCTCTCCTGCAGCACGCCCCGCCTCGCGCCTGACCGCGCCCCTGGCACGGGCGGTGATCGCCCTGCTCGCGCTCGCCTTGACCGTGGCGCTGGAGTGGAATCCTTCCGCCCGACCGTCGTTTTTCGGCAACGAATTGCTGCGCGACGCTTTCGTGCGGCTGCACGCAACCGATGCGCCGGATCCACGCGTGCTGGTGGTCGACATCGACGAGGCCAGCCTGAAGCGCCTCGGTCCCTGGCCCTGGCCGCACGAACGCATCGCCGACCTGGTGGAAATCCTGCTGACGCGCTACCAGGCGCGCGGCGTCGCCCTCGACATCCTGCTGCCGGAAGCCAGCGACGCGCTGGGCGATGCCCGTCTTGCCGCGCTGGCCGGACACGGACCGCTGGTGCTGGCCCAGGCCTTCGACTACGACTTCGAACACAAGCGTCCGGAACCGGTGCGCGCCGGCGTGCTGTCGGGCGCCGTGCCGGCCCTGCCGCCGGGCGTGCCGGCCACCGGCTACATCGCCAGCCATCCCGGCCTCGCGCAGGCCCGCCACGCCGGCAATATCGGCTTCATTCCCGACCCCGACGGCGTGCTGCGCCGCGTGCCGCTGGTGACCAGCTATGAAGGGCGCCAGTATCCGGCCCTGGCGCTCGCGCTGCTGCAGTGCTGCAGCGGCCAGTCCCTGCCCGCCCTGCCGGCCGATCCGCTGCAGCGCATCGACTTCAAGCGCGACTGGACCGCCTACACCCTGGCCAGCGCTGCCGACATCCTCGATCAGGCGATCGTGCCGGCCAGCGCCAGCGGACGGCTGGTGATCGTCGGCTCGTCCTCGCTCGGCCTGTCGGACCGAGTCGCCACCCCGTTCGCCGCCAGCCGCCCCGGCCTGGGCGTGCAGGCCGCGATGCTGTCCACCCTGCTCGACCGCCAGCAGGGCAAGACGCCCGCGCCGTGGCCGGGCCGCGTGCTGGCCTGCCTGTGCGCACTGGGCGCGGTGCTGCTGGCCACCTTCGCCTTCCCGCGCCTGTCGGCCGCGGCCAGCGTCGGCCTGCTGGGCGCTGTCTCGGTGCTGTGGCTGCTGGTGGCGTTCGCCGCCGCCCCGCACGACCCGCTGTTCTCGACCACCGCGCCGCTGGCCACCAACCTGTTCCTGCTGGCGGTGGCGGTGCCCTACCAGTGGCAGCTCACTCAGCGCAAGTCGCGCCGCCTGCTCGACACCCTGCGCCAGTACGTCGCGCCCGGCGTGGTGGCCGAGCTGCTGCGCAGCGATATGGAAGACCCGCTGGCCCCGCGCCAGCTCGACGTGACCACGCTGATCGCCGACATGGAGGGCTACACCAGCCAGGTCGAGACACTGTCGATGGAAGACGCGGCCGAGCTGACGCGCGCCTTCCTCGACTGCCTGACCGGCCCCGTGATCGCGCTCGGCGGCACGCTCGACAAATACACCGGCGACGGCCTGGTCGCGTTCTGGGGCGCACCGCTGCCGATGGAGCAGCACGCCGACCTCGCGCTCGACGCCGCGCTGCAGATCGTGCACCGCGTGCGCCAGCTGTCGCGCCAGCGCGAGCGTGCCGGCCTGCCGCGCCTGCGGGTGCGCATCGGGATCGAAAGCGGCCCCGCGATGGCGGGCGATTTCGGCACCTCGTTCCGCAGCATCTACACCGCCGTCGGCGACAGCGTGAACACCGCTTCGCGGCTGGAGCAGGCCGCGCGCGACTTCCCGCATGACGTGATCATCGGCGCCGGCGCGGTCGAGCGCGCGCGCCGCCACCGCTTCCTGCTGCTGGGCGAGCGCCAGCTGCGCGGCAAGGGCCGCAGCACCACGCTGTACACGCTCGACCAGGGCGCGGCCGGCGCGGCGCCGCTGCCGCAGCCCGCCGCCGCGGAGGCGCGCGCATGAGGCTAAGGAACGTGTGTGCCGTACTCGCCGTGGCCGCCCTGGCGCAAGGCTGCGCGCAGACGCAGGACGCGCGCGTGCAGCAGGACCTGTACCAGGATGCACTGCAGTCGATCGCCGAGGGACGCCGCGACGACGCCTCGCGCGAGCTGCGCGAGCAGATCGAGAAGGAACCGGAGCACGCCGGCGCCTGGCTCGACCTGGCCATGACCCAGTGCTCGCTCGGCCACTCCGACGAAGCCGAGCGCATGTTCGCCACCATCGAGACCCGCTTCGCGCCGAAGGAGATGACGCCGGGCTGGTACGAGATGCTGCGCCTGATCGCCGAAGCGCGCGAGAACGGCTGCAACCACTGGCATCCTTCCAGTGCCTGGTCGGTGGCGGCCGGCCGCGGGGTCGACCAGAACGTCAACCAGGGCGCGCTCAGTTCGATGTACGTGACCAGCGGCCCGGATGGCGTCACCCAGCACGAGCTGACCAGCGACTTCCTGCCGATGCACGACCAGTACACCCAGCTGTCCGGCGACTACACGCGCGACCTCTCGGCAAATGGCGCGATCGGTTTCGTCCAGTATGCGGTGAGGCGCAACGACCGCCTGCACCAGTACGACAGCGGGGCCGCGTTTGCCGGCATCGACAATCCGTGGCGCCTTGGCCACTGGGGCCTACGCGGCACCCTGACCGGCGGCCTGGTCACCCTCGGCGGCAGCCTGTACCAGCGCCAGGTGCAGGGCCAGCTGCGGATCCAGCCGCCCCTGCCGCTGCCCGCCGGGATCCAGTTCAACCTGCTGCTGGGCGGGACCTACAACGGCTTCCTGACCCTGAACAATTTCAATTCCAACGTCTGGGAGGAGCGCGGCCTGCTCACCTGGCGCCAGCCGAGCCGTTCTGCCAGCGTGACGCTCGGCCACTTGCGCGACCGCGCGCTGGCGCAGCGCCCCGGCGGGGACCGCGACGGCTGGATCGCCAGCGCCACCCTGCGCCAGCACCTCGTCGGCCCGCTCGGCGGCGAGCTGGGCTTCACGCGCCAGGACTGGAACAGCAGCAGCGCCTATGCGCCCGGCGTGATCGAGGAGGTGCGCGCGCAGCGTACCCGTGTACTGCGCGGCAACCTGACCTGGCTGCTCGACAAGCACCAGTCGATCCAGCTCGAGGGCCGGATCGTGCGTAACCGCGAGAACATTTCGATCTTCCAGTACAACGACCGCCAGCTGCAGCTGAGCTGGCAGTGGCAGGGTTCCTGATGCGCCTGCCACCAGGCGATGCGGCCAAAAAGCCTCATCCGGCGGCCGCGATTGACGCGAACTCGGCGCAAGCGGCTACAATCTCGGCTGTCGGAAATCTTTCCGGTTGAGCCGGGAGTGCGATGGTGTGGGAGGTTTTGCTGATTTGCTTGGGCGGCGTGGCCGTGGTGGCCGGATGCCTGGTTCCTAACCGCTACCTGCCGCGCGCGATGCCGAACGATAAGTTCCTGCACTTTGCCGCCTTCGCCGTGCTGGCCGCGCTGGCGCTGCGCATCGCACACGGGCGCGTCGAGGCAGCGCTGTGGCTGCTGGGCCTGTTGCTTGCAGGCTGGGCAATTGAGTGTTTGCAAGCTCTGGTCCCCGACCGCAAGTTTTGCTGGCGCGACATTGGCGCCAATGCAGCCGGGATCGCCTTTGCCGCCGCCTGCACCGGCCTGTATGCCGGACTCGCGTGAAGATTGATTGAACAAACCAGAACTGATGACGCTAATCGCACCGCAAACGCAAGAACCGGCTGCCGCCGCGGAAGAACGCCAGATCCATATCCATCTGCGCAAGATTCCGCTGCTGGCCCAGCTGAATGACGAGGAAATTACCTTCGTCAAACAGGAGATCCGCATCCGCCAGTACGGCAAGCGCGACATCGTGCTGCAGAAAGGCGGCCACGGCGACGGCCTGATGTTCTTGCTGTCGGGCCAGGCCCAGGTGATCGACGTGACCGAGGACGGCCGCGCGATCGGCCTGCGCTTGCTGTCGGCCGGCGACTTCTTCGGCGAGATCGCGCTGATCAACAGCTCGACCCGCTCGGCCTCGGTGATTGCAATGACCGAGGTGCTGGTCGGCTTCCTGCCGGCGCTGGCCGCGATGCACCTGATGTCGCACTCGCCGACCGTGGCCAACCAGATGCTCAGGCACCTGGCCCAGAAGATCCAGCGCGATTCCGAAATCCGCGCGCTACTCAGCATTAACAATACCTCCAAGCGCATCTACGCCTTCCTGGTGATGCAGCAGAAGCCGGCCACCGATCCCGGCGCGCCGGCGGTGGTCGAGAACCTGCCGACCCACCAGGACATTGCCAACATGGTCAACACCAGCCGCGAGACCGTGACCCGCGCGCTGCTCGCGCTGGTGCAGCAAGGCATCATCGAGAAAGATGCGCACAACCTGATCATCCGCGACCCCGAGGCGCTGAAGAAGCTCGTGCAAGCCGGCTGAGGCAGGACAAGTCGTTACAATTGGTGCAAGGTTGTGACAGGACCGTAGGCTATAATGCCGGGTTCACACGGCCCAGCCAGTTTCATGACGACTTCCCCTTCGTTCACCCGCGCCGCTGAGGGCGCGCCCGCACCATGATCGCGCCGCAAATGCTGCGCGGCCTGTGGTCGTACCGCGGCTTCGTGCTGGGCAGCGTCAAGCGGGAATTCCAGGCCAAATACAGCAACGCCATCCTCGGCGCCCTGTGGTCGCTGCTGTCGCCGCTGGCGATGATCGTGGTGTACACGGTCATCTTCGCCGAGGTCATGCACAGCAAGCTGCCCGGCGTGTCCTCGCAGTTCGCCTACAGCATCTACCTGTGCGCCGGGATCCTCACCTGGGGCCTGTTCGCAGAGATCGTCACGCGCGGGCAGAACATGTTCATCGAGCAGGCCAACCTGATCAAGAAGGTCAGCTTCCCGCGCATCTGCCTGCCGCTGATCGCGGTGGCGAGTGCATTGGTCAACTTCGGCATCATCTTCGGCCTGTTCATCGTGTTCCTGGTGGCCTCGCACAACTTCCCCGGATGGGTGTTCTTCGCCCTGCTGCCGGTGCTGGCGGTGCAGGTGCTGCTGGCGCTCGGCATCGGCATGGTCGCCGGCGTGCTCAATGTGTTCTTCCGCGACGTCGGCCAGTTCATGACGATCGCGATGCAGTTCTGGTTCTGGCTCACGCCCATCGTCTACCCGGCCTCGATCCTGCCCGAGGGCGTGCGCCCGCTGCTGGCGTGGAACCCGATGGCGGCGGTAATCCAGTCCTACCAGGCGATCCTGGTCGAGGGCCGCATGCCCGCGTGGCACACGCTGCTGCCGGCCGCCGTGCTGGCGCTGCTGCTGTGCGTGTTCGGCCTGCGCCTGTTCCGCAAGCGCGCCGGCGAAATGGTGGACGAACTCTGATGGGCGCGATCGTCGTCACCGGCCTGGGCAAGGCCTACAAGCAGTACCCGACGCGCTGGTCGCGGCTGGCCGAATGGATGCTGCCGTGGGCCGGCCCGCGCCACAAGCTCAAATGGGTGCTGCGCGAGATCGGCTTCGAAGTCGCGCCCGGCGAAGCGGTGGGCCTGATCGGCATCAACGGCGCCGGCAAGAGCACCCTGCTCAAGCTGATCACCGGCACCGCCCAGCCGACCACCGGCAGCGTCTGGATGGAAGGCCGCGTGGCCGCGCTGCTGGAGCTGGGCATGGGCTTCCACCCGGACTTCACCGGCCGCCAGAACGTGTACATGGCCGGCCAGCTGCTCGGCATGAGCGTCGACGAGATCACCGCCCTGATGCCGGAGATCGAGGCCTTCGCCGAAATCGGCGACTACATGGACCAGCCGGTGCGCGTGTATTCGAGCGGGATGCAGATGCGGGTGGCGTTCTCGGTCGCCACCGCGCGCCGCCCGGACATCCTGATCGTCGACGAAGCGCTGTCGGTGGGCGACGCCTACTTCCAGCACAAGTCCTTCGACCGCATCCGCAAGTACCGCGAACAGGGCACCACGCTGCTGCTGGTCTCGCACGACAAGCAGGCGATCCAGTCGGTGTGTGACCGCGCCATCCTGCTCGACGGCGGGCGCCTCGCGAAACAGGGCAAGCCGGAAGAGATCATGGACTACTACAACGCCCTGATCGCCGAGCGCGAAAACGCCACCGTGCAGCTGAAGGAAACCGAACAGGGCAAGGTGCAGACCACCTCCGGCACCGGCGAAGCGACCGTGGCCGACATCGCGCTGCTGGACGAGGATGGCCAGCGCGTCGAAGTGGTCGACGTCGGCGCCCCGGTGACGCTGGAAGTGAAGGTGCGCGCGCGCGCCGCGATCCCGCGCATGGTGCTGGGCTATATGATCAAGGACCGCCTCGGCCAGCCGATGTACGGCACCAACACCCACCTGAAGGAGCTGCCGCTGGCCGACATCGCCGCCGGCGAAGAGGTGGTCTACCGCTTCGCGTTCCCGATGAACCTCGGTCCCGGCACCTACTCGGTGGCCACCGCCATCGTCAGCACCGAGACCCACCTCGTGAACAATTACGAATGGCGCGACCTGGCGCTGGTGTTCACCGTGATGAACATGCGCCGTCCGCACTTCGAGGGCTCGGCCTGGCTCGACCCCGCCATTGAAATAGAGCGCACATGAGTTTCATCACCTACTCACAAAACTGCGAGGACGTGCTGCTGTGGCGCGCGCTCGGCCACGTCAAGGACGGCTTCTACATCGACGTCGGCGCCAACGACCCGGTCGAGCACTCGGTCACCAAGGCGCTGTACGATCGCGGCTGGCGCGGCATCTCGATCGAGCCGCTGCCGGCCTACCATCAGGCTTTCGTCGAGCAGCGTCCGGACGACATCAACCTCGCAATCGCGGCCGGCGCCGCCGACGGCGAGCTGACCCTGTACGACGTGCCGGCGGTGCGCGGCTGGGCCTCGCCCGAGCGCGGCGTGGCCGACCTGCACCAGTCCGAAGGCTACCAGGTCGCCGAGCTCACGGTGCCGGTGCGCAGCCTGGCATCGGTATGCGAAGAGCACGTGCGTGGCGAGATCCATTTCCTGAAGATCGACGTCGAAGGCTTCGAAGGCGAAGTCCTGCGCGGCATGGACTTCAAGCGCTGGCGGCCGTGGATCCTCGTGATCGAGGCAACCCTGCCGAACAGCCGCGTCACCAACCACGAGAGCTGGGAACACCTGGTGACCGGCCAGGGCTACCGCTTCGTGTGGTTCGATGGCCTGAACCGCTGGTACGTGGCGGACGAACACGCCGAGTTGCGCGAGGCCTTCGGCATCCAGCCGAACGTGTTCGACGATTTCATCGACTACCACCTGGCCGAGGCCTGGGCCGAGCACAAGGCGGTGGTGAAGGCGCTGCGCGAATCCGAAGCCCACGCCGCCATCGTGCGGGTCGAACACCACGATGCCCTGACGCGCGCCCAGTTCCTCGATGAGCAGCTGGAAGACGTGCGCGCCGAACTGGCGGCGCTGCATGACGCCAACCAGCAAACCAGCGTGTGGGCGCACGGTCTGGAAGCGCAGCTGAATGCGATGCAGGCCAGCACCTCGTGGCGCATCACGCGGCCGCTGCGCGGCATGGGACGCATTTGGAAATCGGTGCGCCGGCCTGGCCTCGTGGGCCGCCTGCTGAAACGTGTGACCGCCAACCAGCGCCTGCGCAGCGCCCTCATCCCGATCCTGCTGCGCTACCCGGCACTGGGCAAGCGCGTCTCGGCCTCGCTGCAGGCGCTCAAGCAGGCGCCCGATGCGGCGCCGGGCGGAGTGATGGTGCCGGAAGAACTGCGCGGCCTGCCCGCCTCGGTGCGTGCCGTGCTGGCCGACCTGAAACGCGCCCAAGCGGCCGAAACGGAAAAGTAAGCATGCGACTCGTCATCGATTTCCTCGACCATGAAACCGGCATCGAGCACGCCGCGCTGCGGCTGGCGCGCGAGCTGGCCGGCCAGGCCGGCGCGCACGAGGTGTGGATCGCCGGGCCGCTGGGCGCGCCCGCCATCGTCGAGAACCTGCGCCTGGCCTTCGGACGCGACCGCGTGCGCGCCTTCGACCTGCCGCGCACCGGCGAGTTGCGCATCCCCTTGCGCCATCACGCGCTGGCCGGCTTGCGGCCGGACGTGGTGCTGGCGTTCGCGAAGCTGCCCGGAGCCCATGCGCCCTACCCGCTGCTGGTGGCCGATGCGGCCACCGCAAGTGCCGGGGTGCTGTGGAACGAATTGGCCGCGACCGCGGCCGAAAAGCGCCTCCGGCCCGCGCACGAGCGCAAGCCGAAACTGGCTTACGTGTCGCCGCTGCCGCCCGAGAAATCCGGCATCGCCGACTACAGCGCCGAGCTGGTCCCCGAGCTGGCGCACTACTACGACATCGATCTGGTGATCGGCCAGGACACGGTCGAGGATGCGCGCCTGGACGGCTTTCCGCTGCGCGATGCCGACTGGCTGCGCACGCACGCGGGCAGCTACGACCGCGTGCTCTACCACTTCGGCAATTCGCACGCGCACAAGCATATGTTCGAGCTGCTGCGCGAGGTGCCGGGCGCGGTGGTGCTGCACGACTTCTTCCTGTCCGGCGTGCTGGACAACCTCGAACGCGAGGGCTACCTGCCGCAGGCCTTCCTCGGCGCGCTGTACGAATCGCACGGTTTCACCGGCCTCTCGGACCACCGCAAGCAAGGCCGCCATCCGTCGATCTGGAAGTACCCGCTCAACAAGGGTGTGCTCGATGCCGCCAGCGGCGTGATCGTGCACTCGGAATTCTCGAAGGAGCTGGCGCGCCAGTGGTACGGCGAGCACGCGGCCGACGACTGGCGCACCATTCCGCTCCTGCGCGGCAAGCCGGAAGGCGCAGCCGGGCCGGATGCGCGCCAGGCCGCCCGCGCGCGGCTCGGCTTCGGCGACGGCGACTTCGTGGTCTGCACCTTCGGCATGCTGGGCCGGACCAAGCTCAATGAAGAACTGCTCGACGCCTTCCTCGCATCGAGTCTCGCGCAGGACCCGCGCTGCCGGCTGGTGTTCGTCGGCGAGAACGAACCGGGCCTGTACGGCGCCGGCGTGGCGAAAAAGATCGCCGACAGCGCCGCAGCGGGCCGCATCCGCATCACGGGCTTCGTCGACGCCGCCACCTATGCCGATCACCTGGCCGCCTGCGACACGGCGGTGCAGCTGCGCGCCTCGACGCGTGGCGAGACCTCGGCCTCAGTGCTGGACTGCCTGCTGTATGGCGTGCCGACCATCGTCAACGCGCACGGCTCGACCGCCTCGCTGCCGGACCAACTGCTGCTCAAGCTGCCCGACCAGTTCGCGGTGGCGGAGCTGGCGCGCGCGCTCGAACAGCTGCGTGGCGACGCCGAATTGCGCACCCGCCTGTCGCGCAGCGCCAGCGCGCACATGGAAGCCGAGCACACGCCGCGCCACGTGGGCGCGCTGTACCGCGACGCCATCGAGCACTTCGCACTCGACAGCGACGACGCCCATTACCGCGCCGTGATCAAGGCCGCGGCGCCGCAATGCCGCCCGTCCGGCCTGCCGGCGCTTGCCGCGCGCATCGCCTTCAACAAGCCGCCGGCGCCACCGCGCCAGCTGCTGGTGGACGTCTCGGCGATGGTGCAGTCGGACCTCAAGACCGGCATCCAGCGCGTGGTGCGCAGCATCCTGCTGGCGCTGATCGCGGACCCGCCGCCCGGTTACCGGGTCGAGCCGGTGTTCTCGACCGGTTCCAACCGCAGCTACCAGTACGCCCGCAACTGGGCGCTGGGCATGATCGGCGAGACCGGCATCGCGCTGGAGGATGCGCCGGCCGACCTGCGCCCCGGCGACATCTTCTTCGGCCTGGACCTGTTCACCAACGGCACCAGCCAGAACGAGGAACTGCTGCAGGCGATGCGCGCGCGCGGCGTTCACATCTACTTCTGCGTGTTCGACCTGCTGCCGATGCTGCGCCCGGACGTGTTCCCGTTCGGGACCGAGCAGTACTTCGGCGACTTCCTGCGCACCGTGCACAAGGTGTCCGACGGCGTGGTGTGCATCTCGCGCGCGGTGGCGGATGAACTGGCGGGCTGGGTCGAGAAAGAGAAGCTGGAACGCCCGGCCCCGCTGGATCTCGGCTGGTTCCACCTCGGCGCCGACATCGACGCCAGCGCGCCCTCCTCCGGCCTGCCGCCGGAAGCCGGCAAGATCTTCGCCGCGCTGCGCGAACGCCCGAGCTTCCTGATGGTGGGCACGGTAGAACCGCGCAAGGGCCACACGCAGGCGATGGCCGCGTTCGAGCTGCTGTGGGAGCGCGGCGTCGACGTCAACCTCGTCATCGTCGGCAAGCAGGGCTGGATGGTCGACCAGCTGGCCGCGCACATGCAGAATCATCCGGAGAAAGGCAAGCGCCTGTTCTGGCTGGCCGGGATCTCGGACGAGATGCTGCTCAAGCTGTACGCCAAGTCCAGCTGCCTGCTGGCGCCGTCGGAAGGCGAAGGCTTCGGCCTGCCGCTGATCGAGGCGGCGCAGCACGACATTCCTATCCTGGCGCGCAATCTGCCGGTATTCCAGGAGGTAGCGGGCGAACACGCCTACTACTTCGAGGGCCTGGCCCCGGCCGATCTGGCAGACGCGGTGAGCGCATGGCTGGCGCTGCACAAGGAAGGCAAGGCGCCGCCATCTTCCGGCCTGCCGTGGATGACCTGGGACCACAGCGCGCGGCAGGTGATGTCCGCGCTGATCGGCCAGCAATGGTACAGGAGCGTCTGAACGATGAAACATGAAGCACAAGTGACGCTGCAATCGCCCCCGGCGCAATCGAGCCGCCGCAATGCGTGGCACTTTGCCGCCGTGCTGGCGGCCGTGCTGATCGCATTCTGCGCGCTCAGGCCGCCCAAGCACTACGGCGACATCCTCGAATACATGCTGACCACCGTCGCACTGGCCAACCATGCCACGCCCGACATCCGACCCGGCGACGTGGCCGACACCGCCGCGCTGGTGCCGGGCTTCGCGTCGGCGCTGCGCGTGACCGCCGAAGGCATGCGCGACGGCGCGCTCTATCCCCTCTCGGGCCTGGTGCGCACGGACCACGGCATCTTCGCGATCCATTTCTTCGCCTACCCGGCGCTGGCGGCGCTGCCGTTCAAGGCGCTCCAGGCGGTCGGCGCCGATCCGTTCAGGTGCTTCCAGCTGGTGAACAGCGCGGCGCTGTTCATCCTCGGCATGTCGCTGTGGCGCCTGTTCGGGAGCGGACGCCGCGCCGGACTGTTCATGCTGTGCTACCTGCTGTGCGGCGGCCTGCTGTACTGGCAGTGGAGCAGCCCCGAAACCATGAGCGCAGCCGGACTGCTGGCCGGCCTGATCTTGTATACCACTGGCGCCCCGATCGTGGGCGGCCTGCTGGCCGGCCTTGGGGCCATGCAGAATCCGCCGATCATCGCGTTCTGCCTGTTCGCGCCGCTGCTGCGCCTCAGTCTCGACTGGCGCAGGGACGGCCTGCGCAGCCTGTTCGGCTGGCGCGAGATCGGCGGCGTCGTGCTGTGCGGCGCACTGGCCGTTACGCCCGCCGTGTTCGACCTGGTCGTGTTCGGCACGCCCAGCATCATCGGAAAGCTGGCCACCGATCCGCGCCTGGTCACCGGCCGCCGCCTTGTGTCCTTTTTCTTCGACCTGAACCAGGGCGTCATGGTGGGCATGCCGGCCGTCGCGGCGGCGCTCCTCCTGTGGGGCAAGCGCAGCCCGGCCGCATGGCGCGTCACGCTGGCCGCCGTTGCGTTCGCGGTCGCGATGGCCCTGCCCGCCTTGGTGGCGACCAACTGGAACTCCGGCGCCGACGGCATCATGCGCTACGCCCTGTGGACATCGATGCCGCTGCTGTTCGCGTTCGCGTGGCGGGCACGCCTCGCGCCGCGCTGGCCGGTCGCCCTGCTGGCGGCCGTGATGCTGGCGCAGCTCGCGGCAACGCTGCATATCCGCCGCTACAACTACCTCGAATTCAGTCCGCTGGCGAAGGCCGCGATGACGATTGCGCCGGGCTGGATCAATCCGGAGCCGGAGATTTTCTTCGAGCGCGTCATGCACAAGGATGGCGTCAACGACCGCGACCGGATCTATGCGTGGCCAAGCGCCGCCAGGCCGTCCAAGCTGCTGTACCAGGCCGACAGCCGTACCGCGCTGGCAAGCTTGTGCGGCCCAGATGCGGCGCCGGCGGCCGGCTATCACGAAGTGGATGCCGGATTCGGCTGGCGATACATCAACGGCGACATTGCCTGCGCACCGAATTCGACTGCGCCCGGCAAGCCCGGCCTCGTCCTGGACGCTGGCTGGAGCAAGCTCGAACACGGCGGCGGAAACTGGAACGGCGCCTGGTCCGACGGTCCGCGCGCGCGGCTGTCGGTGCGCATCGAGCCGCGCTACCGGCCCACGCACATCGTCCTGAACGGCCAATACGCCGCAGGCAGTCGCACCCGCGTGACGATCGACGGCGCGGATCTCGGCTGGCTGCCGCTCGACAAACATCCGGAACTGGCGGTGCCGCCGCGTTCCGGCGGCGCAGACACGCTCGCCGTCGAGCTGCAGTTCGATACCACCACCGCACCGGCCGCCGGCGACGCCGACCAGCGTCACCTCGGCTTCTTCCTGCATGAGGTAACGATGCGATGACCGAACACACCATGCACCAAGAACAAAACATCGCCGCCGCGCTGCCGCTGGTCGTCGACCTCGACGGCACCCTGATCCGCTCCGACCTGCTGTGGGAGACGCTGGCCCAATTCCTGCGCAAGCACGTGCTGCGCGCCTGGCTGCTGCCGTTCTGGCTCTTCCTCGGCAAGGCCGGCTTCAAGGAGCGCGTCGCGCGCGAAGTCGAGATCGACCCGGCCGCCCTGCCCTACGATGCGCAGGTGCTGGAACTGGTGCGGCGCGAGCGCGAAGCCGGCCGTAGCATCGTGCTCGCCACCGGGGCCCAGCGCCGCCTGGCCGAACAGGTGGCGGAACACACCGGGCTGTTCGACATGGTGCTGGCCACCGAGGACGTCAACCTGACCTCGCACAACAAGGCCGAGCGCCTGGTCGCGCTGTACGGCGAGCGTGGCTACGACTACATCGGCAACGCTCGCGCCGACCTGCCGGTGTGGCTGCGCAGCCGCCATGCCTTCTGCGTGGCCGGGAAGTGCTTCACGCTGCGCGATGGCCGCAGCACCACGCACGCCGGCCGTCCGCACGCCAGCGTCGCCGCCGCCCTGCTCAAGGCGATGCGCCCGCGCCAGTGGCTCAAGAACGTGCTGGTGTTCGTACCGATGCTGGCCGGGCACGCGCTGCGCATCGACGTGCTGCTGGAATCGGCGCTGGCCTTCGCCGCCTTCTGTGCCTGCGCCTCCAGCGCCTACCTGCTCAACGATACGCTGGACGCGCAGGACGACCGCCTGCACCGCACCAAGCACAAACGCCCGATCGCAAGCGGCGCCCTGCCGCTGCCGGTCGCGCTGTTTGCCAGCCCGCTGCTCGCGCTGGCCGGGCTGGCCGCCTGCGCCGCCGTCAAGCCACTCCTGCTGCTGCCGCTCGGCGTCTACTACGTCACCACGCTGGCCTACTCGCTGGTGCTCAAGCGGCTGGTGATGATCGACATCGTGACGCTGGCGATCCTGTACAGCCTGCGCGTGCTGGGCGGCAGCGCGGCGACCGCCATCGAGCCGTCGTTCTGGCTGCTCGCGTTCTCCTTCTTCCTGTTCCTGAGCCTGGCCCTGCTCAAGCGCCACAGCGAACTGTTCAACCTGCACCGCGACGGCAAGGAAAAGACGCGCGGGCGTGGCTACACGACGGCGGACCGGATCCCGGTCGGCATCATGGGCGTCAACGCGGCC
The DNA here is from genome assembly GCF_024753145.1 of Massilia terrae. Classification (GTDB taxonomy): domain Bacteria; phylum Pseudomonadota; class Gammaproteobacteria; order Burkholderiales; family Burkholderiaceae_D; genus Telluria; species Telluria terrae. The sequence goes on from NZ_JANUGU010000002.1 coordinate 638,663, forward strand.
TTCATCTCGGTGCTGGTGTTCCTCCTGTACTTCAACTCGCACAACGTGGTGCAGCTGTACCGCCATCCCGACTGGCTGCTGGGGATCGTGCCGCTGATGGTGTTCTGGCTCGGCCGGCTGTGGGTGCTCGGATTCCGCGGCCAGGTGAACGAGGACCCGGTGCTGTACGTGAGCCACGACAAGGCCAGCCTGGTGGTGCTGGTGCTGTGCGCCGCGCTGGCGGCGGCCGCCGCGTGACCAGCGGGCGGGTCGACCGCTGGCTGGCCGGCTGGCGCTTCCCGCTGGCGCTGGCGCTGCTGCTGGCGGCGCTGATCGCGTGGAAGCCGGTCAGCCTGTCCGGCGACCGCCTCGAATACACGCTCGACACCCTGGCCATCGCTACCCACGGCACGCCCGACATCACGCTCGACGACATCGCGCGCGCCAGGCAGCTGGCGCCCAGCCTTGCCGGCGGCTACGAGCTGCTGGAAACCGACATGCTGGCCAACAGGCCGAAAGTGTTCCCCGCCTTTATCCGCGGCGCCAACGGCAAGGTGTATCCGATCCATTTCTTCGGCTACCCGATGATGGCCGCCCTGCCCTTCGCCATGCTGCAGCGCGCGGGACTGCCGCCGTTCAAGGCCTTCCAGGTCGTCAATCTCGCCTTCGTGTTCGTGCTGGGCCTGGCGCTGCGGCACTTCTTCGGATCCGGCGCCAGGGCGCTGGCCGGCGTGACGCTGTTCATGCTGTGCGGCGGCTGGCTGTACTGGACCTGGAGCAGCCCGGAATGCGTGGGCGCGGCCGCGCTCCTGTCCGGCCTGCTGCTGTTCTGCAGCGGCGCCCCGGTCGCCGGCGCACTGCTGGCGGGCCTGGCCGCGCAGCAAAATCCGACCATCGTATTCTTCTTCGTGTTCGCGCCGCTGATGGCGGTCGCGGCCGGGTCGCGGCTCACCCGCCGCCATTTCCTTGGACTGGCGGCAGGCATCGCCGTGGCCGCCATCCCGCCGCTGTTCAACCTGGTTCAGTTCGGCGCACTGAACCCGATCGCCCAATTGTTCTCCGATTCCAGGCTCATCGGCATCGTGCGGCTGCAGTCCTTCTACTTCGACCTGAACCAGGGCATGATTCTCGGCATCCCGGCCGTGCTGGCGGCGCTGCTCTTCTCCCTACGCCAGCGCGCAGCGGCAGCGGTGGCGGCGCTGTGCCTGCTGTTCACGCTGGCCCTGGCCCTGCCCGCGCTGGCCGTGCTGAACTGGAACTCGGCGGCGGCCGGCATCATGCGCTACGCGTTCTGGGCCGCGATGCCTGTCCTGTTCGCCTTCCTGCTGCTCCTGCGCCAGCTTGGCCGCTGGCCGCTGCCGATGGCGGCCGCAGTGGTGCTAGTGCAGGCCGGCGCGATGGCGCACGCCTCCAGCTACGAGTACATCGAATTCAGCCCGCTCGCGCGCTGGGTGCTCGACCACGCAGCGGCCAGCTACCATCCGGAACCGGAAATCTTTGCCGAGCGCGCCGGCCACAACGACAACTACATCGAGCCGGAGCAGGTGTACATGCTGCGCGATGCCGCCGGCCGGCCGCTCAAAGCGCTGCTAAACACCGGCAATCCGAACGCGGGACAACAGCTGTGCGGACCCGGCATGAATCTGGCCGGCAGCACCATCGTCCCCAGCGAGCGCGGCTGGGCCTATGTTGAGGCACCGCTGCCTTGCGTGCGCTGAGGTTTGGACATGCACAAACTCATCGGCTAACATCCCACCTTGCTCTTCCATTCAAGCCCTATGCACGCACCCGATCAGATCGCTGTCGTCATTCCGAGCTACAAGGTCACGCGCCACATCCTGGATGTGATCGCGGGCATCGGCGCGGAAGTCAGCCACATCTACGTGGTCGACGACTGCTGCCCGGACAAATCGGGCGCCCATGTGCGCGCGCACTGCGGCGACCCGCGCGTGCGGGTAATCGAGCATGAGAAGAACCAGGGCGTGGGCGGCGCCGTGCTCACCGGCTACCGCGCCGCGATGGACGACGGCGCCCGCATCATCGTCAAGATCGATGGCGACGGGCAGATGAACACTGCCCTCATCCCCGGCTTCATCGCGCCGATCCTGGCCGGCGAGGCCGACTACACCAAGGGCAACCGCTTCTTCAACCTGGAACGCATCCGCGCGATGCCGCCGATGCGCCTGTTCGGCAACGCCATGCTGTCCTTCATGACCAAGCTGTCGTCCGGCTACTGGGACGTGTTCGACCCGACCAATGGCTACACCGCCATCCACGCCGACGCCGCGCGCTTCCTGCCCTTCGACAAAATCAGCCGCCGCTATTTCTTCGAGAGCGACATGCTGTTCCGCCTGAACACGCTGGGCGCGGTGGTGGTGGACGTGCCGATGGATGCGGTCTACGCCGACGAGGTGAGCAACCTGAAGATTTCGAAGGTGGTCACCGAGTTCGCGGCCAAGCACCTGCGCAATTTTTTCAAGCGCCTGTTCTACAACTACTACCTGCGCAATATGTCGCTGGCCTCGATCGAGCTGCCGCTGGGCGTGCTGTTGCTGCTGTTCGGCATCGTCTACGGCGCCACGCACTGGATCGAATCGGCGCGCCACGGCGTGGCCACGCCGGCCGGCACCGTGATGGTGGCGGCGCTGCCGCTGATCATGGGCGTGCAACTGGTGCTGGCCTTCCTCGCCTACGACATCGCGGCGGTGCCGCGGCGTCCGCTGCACCGCAAGATTTCCTTCTCCAAGCGCCATGCGTAGACTGCTCGCCCACCGGCGCCAGTTCGCCGTGTTCGTCGCCGGCGGTGTGCTGAGCGCGCTGGTCGACATCGGCCTGATGCAATTGCTGATTGCCGGCGGCGCCCACTACGCCGGCGCCGCAACGGCCGGCTTCGGCGCCGGCCTGCTGGTCAATTACGCCTTCCACAGCCGGATCACCTTCGAGACGGAGGCGTCCCCGGTCAATTTCGTGCGCTACATGTGCCTGGTGGGCATGAACTACGGCTTGACCCTGTGCTGCGTCGCCCTCGCCGTGCAACTGGGCGCCGCGCCCCTGCTCGGCAAGATCGTGTCGCTGCCCCTGGTTGCCCTCAACGGTTTTGCGCTCGGCAAATTCTGGATCTTCAAATGATGCGTTTCGCTCCTTCTCGCGTGGACCGCGACGGCGCCGCCATCTCGTCCCGCCTCGCGCCGGCCATCGTAGTGGCCACGATGCTGCTGGTGGGCTGGTACCTGCTGGCGCGTAACCTCGGCCTGAATCCGGTGCTGTTCGCCGACGAGTGGTACTACAGCAAGATGTCACGCCTGCAGCCGCTGGCCGATTCGGTGCTGCCGTCCTGGCTTTACCTGTGGATCTTCCGCGCCACCAATGCCTGCGGCGACGGCTTCCTCGACTGCGTCCGCATCGGCAACGTCGGCTTCTGGATTGGCGCCGCACCCTTCCTGTACGCGATCACACGCCGGGTGGCCGGCCGCGTCTGGTCCTGCGTGGTACTTGCGCTGTCGCTGATGGCGCCGCTCAATTTATACACGGCGATGTTCATGCCGGAGTCGACCTACTACTTCGGCTTCTGCGTGCTGAGCTGGCTCGCGCTGAACCGCAGCGCCTGGAACCGCGCGGCGCATGGTCTGGCGCTGGGCATCGTGCTCGGCCTGATGAGCCTGGTGAAGGTGCACGCGCTGTTCCTGGTGCCGGCGCTGCTGCTCTACCTTTGCTGGCTGGCATACGTGCAAGGCGGCGCGCACTGGCTGCGCGATGCGCTGCTGTCCTGCGTACTGGCGGTGGGCGCCACCTTCGGCGTCAAATTCGGCCTCGCCTGGGTGTTTGCGGGCAAGGCCGGGCTCACCCTGTTCGGCACGTTCTATGGCGGAACGGCCGGCCAGGACCACTCGCTGGCGGCGCTGCTCGGCCCCGCGCTCGTCAATGCGCGCGGCCATCTGGAAGTGCTCGCGCTGCTGTTCGGGCTGCCGCTGGCCATCATCCTGTCCACCCTGCCGAGCCGCGCGGCGCGCGAAGCGGCCGGCGCCGCCGTCACGCGGCTGCAGCTGTACAGCCTGCTGATGCTGGGCGCCGCCCTCGGCATGACGGTGATGTACACCGCCTCGATCGCGCATTTCGGGCCGCTCGAAATGATCCGCCTGCACGTGCGCTATTACTCCTTCGTATTCCCGCTGCTGCTCGCGGTGGCTGCGGCGGCCGCGGGCCAGGCGCAGCGCGGCGGGCCGAGGGCCTTGCGGGGCACGGTGGCGCTGCTCGTCGCGGCCATCGTCGTGGTCGGCTACTTCAACCTGCCGCAGTATTCGCTCAGCATGGTGGACGGCCCGGAAATCGCCGGCTTGCCGCCGGACCAGCTGGCCGGACAGATCCTGGCCGCGGCCGGGCTGGTGCTGCTCGCGCTGTGGGGATTCGGCCCCAGCCTTGCCGCTCCCCTGTTCCTGCTGGCGGCCATGCCCTGGTTCCTGTTCAATGGCTACCAGTCCAACCGCGACTATCTGGCGCAGCTGATCCCGTCCTGGTCCGCCGACCGCGGCGGCCGCGCCGCGCACCGTATCGTGCCGCCGGCGGAGCGCAAGCTGCTGACGGTGGCCGCCATCGACGACCAGGAAATCATGCGCACCCAGTTCCACGTCGACGACAAGGACAGCACCTCGGTGCAGGTGCAGAAGGACCAGCCGGTGCAGCCCTACCAGATCCCGCCGCGCGGCAAATGGTTCCTGGTCATCGGCCACCATCCGCTGCCGCCGGGCCACACGCCGGTGGAAGCGACCGCCGACTACGCCTTGTACAAGCTGTCCGCGCAGCGCAAGGTGCTGGCGCGCGTCCTGCTGGCCGAGCCGCTCGGCAAGGGCGCGATCGCATCCGCCGAGGGCCTGTCCTACATCGAGCACTGGGGCCGCTGGTCCTACGGCAAGCAGGTGGTGCTGCACCTGGCCGAGCCATTGCCGCCGCACGCCTTCCTGATCCTCAAGGGCATGTCCTACGGCGACAATGCCACCCAGCCGTTCACGCTGCACGTGGGCGCGCTCACCACGCAATTCATCATGGGACCGAGCATGCAGGAAATCGGCCTGTGGCTCGATACCGATGGCCAGCAGCGCACCCTGGTCATCGACGTGCCGCATCCGGTCGCGCCATCGGCGCCGGGCGTGCCGGGCGACCACCGCCTGCTCGGCATCGCGCTGGCCGAAATCGAAATCGCCACCGACGCCCGCTGACACCGGCGCGCGTTCGGTGCGCGCGCGAACGGTGGCGCCGCAACCGCGCCGCTAGGCTGTAGCCTCTGATCGACAGCGCGAGGTGGAGCCGATGGTAATGGGCGCGGAGAAGGAAGAGAACCTGAGCAAGCCGCTGGACGACAGCGCCGGCGGCCAGAGCAGCGGCGTGCCCGCGTCAGGTGAACTGGACGGCAATTCCTTCAACCCGCTCGGCAACCCCGGCATGCAGCACTGGCAGGCCAGCTTCATCGACGAGGCAGGCCTGAACGAGCGCGGCAACATCTTCTTCGCCGCGGTCGAGATGACGCGCATGCCGATGGTCGTCACCGATCCCAACCAGCACGACAACCCGATCGTGTTCACCAACCGCGCCTTCCTCGACCTGACCGGCTACCGCGAGGACCAGCTGATCGGCCGCAACTGCCGCATGCTGCAGGGACCGGACACGGACCGTCGCGCGATCGACGAAGTGCGCAAGGCGGTCGAGGAGCAGCGCGCGGTCGCGGTTGACGTGCTGAACTACAAGGCTGACGGGCGGCCGTTCTGGAATGCCCTGTTCATCGGCCCGATCTTCGACCAGAACGGCAAGCTGCTCTATTTTTTTGCCTCGCAAATGGACATCACGGAGCGCCACGTGTCGCAGGCGTCGATGATGCAGGCGCAGAAGATGGAAGCGATCGGCCAGCTGACGGCGGGCATGGCCCACGACTTCAACAACCTGCTCCAGGTCATCAGCGGCAACCTGGAGCTGACGATGAAGTCGATCTCCGGCGAACATGCGGCAATCGCGCCGATCCTGCGCGCACAGCAGGCGTGCACCCGGGCCGCCAAACTGACCGAGCAATTGCTGACCTTCGCGCGCAAGCAAAGGCTGGAGCCGCGCCGCATCAACCTGAACACGCTGGTGGTGGAATTTTCCGAGCTGCTGGTCAAGACGCTGGGCGACAGGGTCGAATTGCGCCTCGACCTGCATCCCGGACTGCCCCCGTGCAGGCTCGACCCGACCCACCTCGAAATGGCCTTGCTCAATGTGCTGATCAACGCGCGCGACGCGATGGACGATGGCGGCGAAGTGACGGTGTCGACGGCGGAACTGGCGAAGACGGAAGATGTTGAGGCGCACGCGCTGCCGCCGGGCCAATACGTGCAGGTCTGCGTGAGCGATACCGGGCACGGCATGCCGCCCGAGGTGCTGCGTCGCGCCACCGAACCGTTCTTCACGACGAAAGGACCGGGCACGGGGCTGGGCCTGGCGATGGTGCATGGCTTCGTGCAGCAATCGAGCGGCAAGCTGGAGATCGACAGCACGCCGGGCCAGGGCACGCAGGTACGGTTGATCTTTCCGGTTGCAAGCCCGGACGCCGACGCCGGACAGCCGGAGCCGCCGGAGCAGTCCGCTTCGGACGGCGAGCAGCACTGCATCCTGGTGGTCGAGGACAATGAGGATGTGCGCGACCTGGCGGTGAAAGTGCTCGGGCTGTCGGGCTTCAGGGTGCTGGGCGCGGCCAGCGGCGAAAGCGCGCTGGCGATGCTGGAGCAGCATCCGGACGTGGACCTGCTGTTCACCGACGTCATCATGCCGGGCGGGATGAACGGGCTGCAGCTGGCGGAACGGGTGAGGAAACAGCGGCCGGGCTTGCCGGTGCTGTTGACCACGGGCTACATGGACGAGCTGCCGGCCAAGGACAGGCCGGGCGAACGGCTGGATGTGCTGGCGAAGCCGTACAAGCACTCGGACTTGCTGGGGCGGATCAGGCAGGCGCTAGGACAGAGGGCCTGAGGACACCACCCATCTTTGACACCGTCGTCCCGGCGAAGGCCGGGACCCATAGACCCCGTGCGTCGTCGACATGACGCGCCGCAGGCCAGTTGGCTCAGCATGGATCCCGGCCTTCGCCGGGATGACGTGCTGAAATTAGTGGGATGAGTTCGATTTGTGCGAACGCTGAGGAACTTACTGCTTCGGCAACCCACCCAGCAACGCCGCCACCTTGGGTTTCGGCTTCGACGCCCCTCCGGTCGCCACGGTATTGACGGCTTCCTTGCGCGGCGCCACCGACGGCTCGTAGGGCTTGAGGAACCACGGATCCACCTTCTCCCGGCGCGGCGGCGGGCTCGACGGACGCGGCGAACGCTCCGGCCGCGCCTCGCTCTCGCCGCTGCGGCGTGCCGGACGCTCCCGGCCGAAGCCGCGCGACGACGGCGCGAAGCCGGCCAGTTCGGCACGGGTGACGGTCTGCTTGATCAGCTTTTCGATGTCGGCCAGCAGGCGCTCGTCCTTGTCCGAAAACACCGAAATCGCATCGCCCGACGCACCCGCGCGGCCCGTGCGGCCAATGCGGTGAACGTAGTCCTCGGCGTTGTACGGCAGGTCGTAGTTAATGACGCACGGCAGATCCGAAATGTCCAGGCCGCGCGCGGCGACGTCGGTCGCCACCAGCACCTCGATCTCGCCCTTCTTGAACGCGTCCAGCGCGGCCATGCGTTCCTGCTGGGTCTTGTCGCCGTGGATCGCGGAGGCCTTGATGCCGGCCTGCTCCAGCGAGCGCGACAGGCGCGAGGCGCCGATCTTGGTGTTCGAGAAAATGATCACCTGCTTGAGCTCGCGCGAGCGGATCAGGAATTCCACCACGTCGCGCTTCTGCTCTTCCGGCACCTTGTACACCACCTGGGTGACCTTGTCGGCGGTAGCGTTGCTGCGCGCCACTTCGATGGTGACCGGATCGGTGAGGAAACTGCCCGCCAGCTTTTTGATTTCCGGCGAGAAGGTGGCCGAGAACATCAGGTTCTGGCGCTTCTTCGGCAGCAGGTTGATGATGCGCTGCAGGTCGGGCAGGAAGCCCATGTCCAGCATGCGGTCGGCTTCGTCCATGACCAGCATCTGCACCTGGGCCAGGCTGATGTTCTTCTGTTCGACGTGGTCGAGCAGGCGGCCCGGGGTGGCGATGACGACTTCGACGCCGCGGCGCAGGGTTTCGGTCTGCGGCTTCATGTCCATGCCACCGAACACGACGGTGGAGCGCAGCGCGGTGTGCGCGGCGTAGGCCTTGACGTTGTCGGCCACCTGCACCGCCAGTTCGCGGGTCGGGGTCAGGATCAGGGCGCGCACCGGGTGGCGCGCCGGCGACATGCTGGTGCTGGCGTGCGCCAGCAGCAGCTGGATGATGGGCAGCGAGAAGCCGGCGGTCTTGCCGGTGCCGGTCTGGGCCGCGCCCATGACATCGCGCCCTTGCAGGACGATGGGGATGGCCTGGGCCTGGATCGGGGTCGGGTGGACATAGCCCTGGTCCGTGAGCGCGCGCAGGATTTCCGGTGCGAGGCCGAAATCGGCGAAGCGCACTTGCTCATTATTGTTCGGTGTATCAGACATATTGTTTTTCGGGCATTAAATCGATCTGCTCTACGGCCGCGCCTGGGCGGCGAGGCCTGTCAGGACGGGCCAACGCGGGGAATTCCGGGATGGACAGGGATGGGCCGCCGGCTGGACGGCGTGCGGACGTAGATGCACTTTTCAGCGCCCTAAACGATACCCTAAATCCTTGACAGTGTATATGGATTCGTGATTTGGCGCTTGGTTTGGCTCTGCGGTGAAAGCAAGGCGATCGTCGCAGCGTAAATACAGCAGAGCGCCGTCGTTCCCGGCACTGCCGGGAACGACTCCCGGCGAAGGCCGGGACCCATGCTGGGTTTGACGCCACGCGGCGTGGTTTTATCCACCACCTCTAAACCGTCGTCCCCGGGCAGGCGCGGACCCATGCTGAATTTGCAGGGCCGGGGCCAACTTTTCGATGACGCAAAGTATCTATGGGTCCCCGCCTGCGCGGGGACGACGTGCCAAAAGTGGTTTTTTTCAATCGGTTCAGTAAGCACGCGGTCTATGGGTCCCGGCCTGCGCCGGGACGACGTGCTAATTCATTGGCAAAAGGAAACGCCCAGCCTACAACTTCCAGCCCCGCGCCAGCGCCGCCCTTTCGCCCGCCTCATCCAGCGGCGCACCTGCAATTCGCTGGGTAATCTCGTCGTTGACGGTGCGCGGCATGCCGCCCGCCTGCGTGGTCTCGGCCAGCACCGCGATATGCCAGCGCTCGCCGGTCTTGCACGCCAGTCCGCCGGCGCCGCCCATCACGAAGCTGCGGCAATAGCTGCCGTCCTTCGCCAGGAAACTCTGGCCGATCAGCACATTGCCCTCGCTGCCCGACAGTTGCCGCGCCAGCGCCTGGGCCAGGTTGCCCTGCGCCACCAGCGCCCCGCCCTTCGGCTCGACCGCCGCCAGGCCGGATTCGCCCTGCATCAGGCTGTACGCGAACACGCCCTCGAAGGCGCCGATCGCCAGCGCCGCGGCCAGCACCGCCCACTGGCGCCATGACCAGCGCCGCTTGCCCGGCGGCGGCTGGGCCGCCTGCTGGCGCGCGGCGCGCACCGCGTCCAGCTGCACCACCTTGCCGTTGGTCGGCACGCGCGGCGGCGGCGCCGGATCGTCGTTGAGGATGGCGCCGTAGGTCTGGTAAGCGCGCGCCCGTACGGCCCGATGCCGCGCCACCCGCGCCGCGAGCGCCGGATCGGCCCGCATCGCCCGTTCCACCTCGGCGCGCAGCGGCTGGTCGAGCTGGCCGCGTGCGTACGCCATCAGTACTTCATCGGAATAATTCATGATCCGGTCCTCGCTCCGTCGGGCCCGGCGACGCGGTGCCATCGCTGGCGGCCTTGCGGCAAGCCGGTCCGACAGCTCATCTTAGCACCGGCGGAAGGTCCCATGCCGCCAGCCAGGCTAGCGTGTGCCCGGCGAGACGCGTGCACGCAACGCTTGCGTGCGGCGGCGCCGTTCACGAGGTGATCAGGCCATGTTCGTCCAGCACATCATGCAGCAGCTCCAGCCTGATCACCGGATTGTCGAGCATGAGCATGTTGTGCTTTTGCTGGTTCGGCAGCGGCAGCAGCTCGCACCAGCGGTTGGCCACCCAGCCGCAATCGTCCAGTTTGAACGGCGGCTGGATCGGCCAGCGGTGTTGGGGGACATCGTGCAGCGAGGCCAGCACGCGGTCCAGGGCGTCGGCGGCGCCGCGCAGGTCGGACGGGATGCGCACTTCGTGGTCGTCCTCGATCAGTTCGACCTCGCCCATCCACAAGCCGCTGGCGCGGCGCTCGGCCGACAGCACGTCGAAACGGGCGCCGCCGCGGCACACCACCTGCAGCAGGCCGGGCGCGGAGGCGGTGGTGTCGTGCACCGAGGCCAGCGTGCCGGAAGCGACAAAGCGCTCGTGCGCCTGCGCCGTGCGCACCTCGTGCCCGTGGGTGAGCAGGACCACGCCGAAGTCGGTGTCCTCGGTCAGGCAGCGGCTGATCATGTCGAGATAGCGCACCTCGAAAATCTGCAGCGGCAGCACGCCGTCTGGGAACAACACCGTACTGAGCGGGAACAGGGGAAGCGAAAACGTGGCCATGGCTTCATCATGACAGAATCGGGGCGCCGGGCGAAGCACGATTGCGGGGGTGGATTGAGGCGAAATTCCCGACACCACCGTCGTCGCCCCGCGCCGGCGGGCACCCATGGTGAGCGTGCGGACTGGCGGCCACTTTTCGACCCATCAGCGTGTCCATGGGTCCCCGCCTGCGCGGGGCCGACGGGACGCTAATTGTATTTACGCCATCTGCCTGAGCTCATGCGGCTCTTCGGTCACGCCCAGCTCCGCCAGGATGGTGTCCTTCATCTGCTGCAGCACTGGCGTCGACAGCCGGCGCGGATGCGGCTCGTGGATTTCGAAGGTGGCCTGGATCGTGGCCGGGCGCGGCGACAGCACCAGCACCCGGTCGGCCAGGTACAGCGCTTCCTCGACGTCGTGCGTGATCAGCACCACCGTGTGCCGCTCGACCGCCAGGATGCGCAGCAGCTCGTTGCGCATCTTCAGGTTCATCAGCGCGTCGAGCGCCGAGAACGGCTCGTCCATATAAAGGATCTCGGGCTTGACCGCCAGCGCCCGCGCGATCTCGACCCGCTTGACCATCCCGCCCGACAGTTCGCGCGGGTAGCTGTGCTCGAAGCCTTCCAGCCCGACCAGCGCCGCGTAATGGTCGGCGGTGCGCGCGCGCTCGTCGGCCGGCAGCGCGGTCAGGCCGAACATCAGGTTCTCGCGCACCGTCAGCCACGGGAACACTGAGCCGTGCTGCGAGATCACCACGCCTTTCGGCCCCGGCTTCGCCAGCGGCTGGCCGTCCACCAGCACCGCCCCGCTGCTCGGCTTGTCGAAGCCGGAAACGATTTTCATCAGGGTCGACTTGCCGGCGCCGGACGGGCCGACGATGGCGACGAACTCGCCGTCCTCCACTTCCAGGCTGACGCCACCCAACACGTCCAGCGAGGCGCGGCCGGTGTCGAACCGGCGCGTGACTTTGTCCAGCACGATCTTAGCGGACATAGCGCCACCTCACCGCGGGTAAGCGCTCGAGCTGGCGCATCAGCCAGTCGAGCAGGAGGCCGATCAGGCCGATCACGATCATCCCGGCCACCACCAGGTCGTAGCGGTTGCCGGCGTTGCGGGCGTCGATGATCAGGTAGCCCAGGCCGGAGCGCGGCGCGATCATTTCGGCCGCCACCACCACCAGCCAGGCGATGCCCAGGCCGATGCGCATGCCCACCACCACCTCGGGCAGCACGGCCGGCACGATCACCTGGCGCAGCAGCACCGAGCGCGGCACGCCGAAGTTGGCGGCGGCGTCCAAGTAGCGCCGCTCGATCGCCTGCACGCCGGCGGAGGTCTGCACGATCATCGGGAACACCGAGGCCAGGAAGATGAGGAACACCGGCGAGGCGTCGCCCACGCCGAACCACAGGATGGTGAGCGGGATCCAGGCGATCGGCGAAATCGGCCGCAGGATCTGGAACAGCGGATTGAGCGCGCGCCACACGGCCGGCACGCGGCCCATCCACAGGCCCAGCGGCAGCGCGATCACCGCGGCCAGCAGGAAGCCGGTGGCCACGCGCAGCAGCGAGGCCGTGATGTGGCGCCACAGGCTGCCGTCCAGCGCCAGCTTCCACATGCCGGCCACCACGCGCGCCGGATCGGGGAAGATCACGCTGCCCGACAGCGCCACGGAGGCCCACCAGATGGCGACCACCAGCGCGATCAGCACGAGGGCGGGGAGCGCGCGCCTCATGCCGGCCCCACCAGCGGCAGGTAGTGCAGGTCGTGCACCAGCTTCTGCGTGCGCCAGCGCAGCCGGTCCCAGCCCGGCACCGGCTCGGCCACCACGCGCACCGTCATCTGGCCGCTGGCGTGGGCGCTGCAGTTGAACTGGTAGTCGCCGGCCTGCTCGAACGGCAGGCGGAAATCCTGGCCCGGCATCACCAGCACCGGGCCGAACACCTGCGGCACGCGGTCGCGGTTGCGCAGCAGGAGCACGTCCTGCACGCCCATCGTCAGCGTGACCAGCGCCGGCAGAATCTCGATCTGCTCACCATGCATGCGGCGGTCGTAGGTGCCGCTCGGGATCTCGAACAGCTGGTCGCGGCTGGCGTAGCGCAGCGGGGCGAAGGCGCCCCACAGCAGCGCAAGCAGCAGCGCCGCCGCCAGCGCGGCATGCGGCCACCAGCGGCGCGGCAAGACATGGATCATGCAGGCTCCTTGAGCAAGGCCCGCACGTCGTGCACCACGTCGGCGGCCGGCCGGCCGAAGGGCAGCAGCGCGCGCAGCATGCCCTTGCGGTCGATGTAGTAGATATAGGACGAGTGCGACAGCACGTAGCCATTGGCGCCCATCGGGTGCTTCTGCACGGTGATGCCGTAGGCCTGCAGCACCGCGTCGACCTGCTGGCGGCCGCCGGTCAGGCCCGCGAAGCGCTGGTCGAACTGGCGCACCCAGGCGCCCATGCGGGCGGGATCGTCGCGTTCGGGGTCGACGCTGGCGAACACCACCTGCACCCGCGCCGCGTCCGGGCCGAGCTGCTGCATGGCCTGGGCCAGCATCGCCAGCGTCACCGGGCACACCGCCTCGCAGTGGGTGTAGCCGAAGGCCAGCAGCACCACCTTGCCGCGGTATTCGTCGAGCTTGAACTGCTGCCCGGATCCGGCGACCAGCGCCAGCGCCGGCGCCGCGCGCGGCGGCTCGAACACGCCGGCCTTGAGTTGCGGCGCGGCCAGCGCCTGGCCGGCGAGCAGCGCAAACAGTAAAAACGATATGCAGTGTTTTCGCATGATTACAGCGTGATCGGGACTGGCGAGATGGCGCGCACGAAGCGCTCGTCGACGTAGCGTTCGTAGGCCACCGGGCGGCGCAGCGTCCCGGCCTGCAGCGACAGCTGCATCAGGTCCTCGAACTCGGCGCGGATCATGCGCAGGTCGCCGTAAGTGACGCGGTCGGCCGGGTTGTTCATCACGAAGCGGATGATCTTCGGGTCCTGGTTGAAGTAGTCGCGGCGCGAGGCGATCTGCACCGCCTTCTCGCGGTTGGCGGGGGCGGCGTCGAGCCAGTGGCCGGACGCCTGCACGTAGTTGACCAGCTCCTGCACCAGGCCCGGCTGGTTGCGGATCAGGTCTTCGCGCACGGTCAGCACGCAGCAGATGTAGTTGCGCCACTCGTCGCGCGTGAGCGCCAGCGGGCGCGCGTAGCCGGCGTTCTGGGCCGCGGCGCCGAACGGCTCGCCGGTGCAGTAGGCGTCCACCGCCTTGGCGTACAGCGCGGCCGGCATGTCGGGCGGCGCCATCTCGATGATCTCGATGTCGCGCACGTTCATGCCTTCGCGCGCCAGCATCTTGCGCAGGAAGATGTAGTCGACCGCGAAACGGCTCGGGATCGCCACGCGCCGTCCCTTGAGGTCGGAGAAGCGCCGGATCGGCGCATCGGTGCGCACCATGATCACGGCGCCGGAGCGGTGGCCGAGCGAGACGATCTTGAGCGGAATGCGGCTGTCGGCCAGGTCCATCACCAGCGGCGCCAGCATGTAGGCGGCCTGGATGCGGCCGGTCATCAGCGATTCCTTCAGCTCGGCCCAGCCGCCGTATTTACTGAACGCGAAACGGCCGTTGCGGCCCGCGGCCTCGCAGGCGACCGGCAGGGTCAGGTTGCAAGTCACCGGCAGGCCGCCGATCACCAGTTTTTCCGGCTGGGCCCAGGCCGGCGCCAGGCCCGCCAGCGGCAGCGCGGCGGCGGCCCGCAGCAGCTGGCGGCGTCGTGTGGCGATGCGGGGCGTGGCAATCATCAGGGGCTTCCGGCGGTGATCTGAGCCAAAGGATTGTATCACCGCAATAGTCATTTCCGGTCACATGCCGTGCGCCTTCGCGGCGTTTAGATGCGTATCCTAAACACATTGCCGACATCCCTGCCTGGGCCACGGGATGACAACGCTCGTCCAGACCGCTTACTCATGCAGAGACCACCCCGTCCAAGCGCACCTCGCCGCCGCATGCCGTCGCCCGGCACCGGCCTCACCCCGCTGCTGCTGGCGGCGCTGGCCTTCGCCATCACCGCGCTGCTGACGCTGGGCGCCTACAACAGCGCGCGCCACGTCGCCCAGGCCAACCTGCAGAACACCTTCGAGTACCGGTCCCGCGACGCCCACCTGGCCCTGGTGCGGCGCATGGCAGTGTACGAGGAAGTGCTGCGCGGCGTGCAGGGCTACCTGCGCGGCTCGGTGAACATCAGCCGCAAGGAATTCGCCGACTACTTCTCGGTGCTGCGGCTGGACGAGAGCTTTCCCGGCATCGAGGCGCTCGGCATCGCGTCGATCATCCCGCCGGGACAGCTGGAGCGCCATGAGCAGGCCGTGCGGCGCGAGGGCTATGCCAGCTACACGGTGCACCCGCCCGGCCCGCGCCCGGTCTACACCTCGGTCACCCATATCGAGCCGTTCAATGGCCGCAACCTGCGCGCCTTCGGCTTCGACATGTTCAGCGAGCCGGTGCGGCGCGCCGCGATGGAAGCCGCGCGCGACACCGGCCAGGCGGCCGTCACCGGCAAGGTGGTGCTGGTGCAGGAGAGCGGCTGGGACAACAAGCCAGGCGTGCTGATGTACCTGCCGGTGTACCGCGCCGGCCTGCCGGCGCAGACCGTGGAGCAGCGCCGCGCCGCGATCTTCGGCTGGGTCTATTCGCCGTTTCGCATGAACGACCTGATGCGCGGCCTGCTGGGCGAGCATTCGGGCGAGGTCGAACTGCGCATCTACGACGGCGCCCAGCCCGGCGCCGAAGACCTGCTCTACCTGTCACCCGGCACCGCGCCCGGGCGGCGGCCGATGTTCCAGCGGACCGACGTGATCGAGATGCGCGGGCGGCCGTGGACGGTGGTGTTCAGCTCGACCCCGGCGCTGGAGGCGCAGCGCGACACCGTGCGGCCGCTGGTGATCGGCCTGACGGGCATCGGCGTCGGCTTCCTGCTGGGCGTGGTGGTATGGCTGCTCGCCAGCGAACGCGGGCGCGCGCTCAAGCTGGCCGAGAAGATGACGCTGGAGCTGCGCCAGTCGTACATCCGCATCGAGGCCGAGCAGCGCCGCATGCGCGTGATCCTGCAGAACGCCTACGACGCCTTTGTCGCGAGCGACGCCAAGGGCCGCATCACCGACTGGAACATCAAGGCCACCCAGCTGTTCGGCTGGACCGAGCGCGAGGCGCTGGGCCGCCCGATCAGCGACCTGCTGGTGCCGCCGGACCAGCGCGAACGCCATGTGCGCGGCTTTCGCCGCTTCGCCAACTGCGGCAGCGGGCCGGTGATGTCGGCGCCGACCGAGGTCACGGCGCAACGCAACGACGGCAGCCTGGTGCAGGTCGAGGTGGCGGTGGCGGCGCTACCGACGCCGGACGGCTACGGCGCCAGCGCCTTCGTGCGCGACATCACGCCGCGCAAGGAGGCCGAGGAACGCGAGCGCCAGCGCCAGCAGCGGCTGGACGAAACGCGCGAGGCGCTGCAGCGCGCGCAGAAGCTGGAGGCGGTGGGCAAGCTCACCGGCGGGGTCGCGCACGACTTCAACAACCTGCTGCACATCATCAGCGCCAACGTGCAGCTGGTGCTGCGCTCGCCGAACAAGCAGCAGCAGCGGCTGCAGAGCATCCTCGACGCGGTGGAGCGCGGATCGAAGCTGTCGGCGCAGCTGCTGGCCTTTGCACGGCGCCAGCCGCTGCATCCGCAGGTGGTCGATACCGCGCGGCTGATCGAGCGGATGGACAGCCTGCTGCACCGCGCCGCCGGCGAAGGCGTGGAGCTACGCCACACCGTGCAGCCGGGCCTGTGGAACACGCTGGTCGATCCGAACCAGCTGGAAAACGTGCTGCTGAATTTGGTGATCAACGCACGCGACGCGATCGAGGGACGGGGCAGCATCACGATCGCGCTGTCCAACGCGGACCTCGACGGTGATGCGCTGCCGGATCCGGAGATGGCGCCGGGGCAGTATGTGCTGGCGACGGTGTCCGATACAGGCCGCGGCATGGCGCCGGAGGTGATGGAGCGCGCGTTCGAGCCCTTCTTCACCACCAAGCCGGAGGGCAAGGGAACCGGGCTGGGGCTATCGATGGCGCACGGCTTCGTGAAACAGAGCGGCGGGCATATCCAGCTCGCGAGCGAGGTCGGGCGGGGGACGACGGTGAGCATCTACCTGCCGCGGTGTTTGCGGGAGATTGCGGAGGGGGTAATGACGCCGGGGCGGTAGGGATCTGCACGCAAAATGGGGCTCCCGCCTGCGCGGGAACCCCATTTTCCGCGGGTACCGTTAGCGCTTAACGCAGCGGCACCAGACCATTGCGCTCCACGCGCACGTGCTCGCCGTTGTAGTAGCGATGCGCCCCCTCTTCCGTGACATGGCGCACAGCACCGTTATCCATGCGCACCTTGGTCTCGGTCACCGTGCGCGAGCGCGCGTTCTTTTCGATCTGGTTGCCGGCATAGCCGCCGCCCACCGCACCGGCCACCGTCGCCAGCTTGCGGCCATTGCCGCCGCCCACGCGGTTGCCGAGGAAGCCGCCCACCAGCGCGCCGGTCGCGATGCCCAGGCCGCTGCCGTGTTCCGCCGCGCGCTCATAGCTGTGGCTCGACACCACCACGCCGCAGCTCTGGCATTCGACCTTGTGCGGGGCCGCCTGCGCGCCCATCGGGCTGGAGAGGAATGCGAGGCCGAGGGCGCCTGCGGCCAGGCCCTTGCGTGCGCTGGAGAAGAGGTGTGCGTTCATGGTGTGCTCCTGGTTGCAATGATGAGATGGCCACAGATTACTTGGCCAAGTGCAACTCGGAAAGACCAAAAAAGGTTTCAGTTGCAAGCGGATGTAACTGTTCAGTAAGCCTTCAAGCTCACAGCGGTATGTGGCGCGCCGGGCGCCGCGCGACCCTGACCCGGTTGCGGCCATGGTTCTTGGCCTCGTACATGGCGCGGTCGGCGCCGCGCAGCAGGCTTTCGCCGTCGAGGCCATGATCGGGGAACATCGCGCAGCCGATGCTGCCCGAGATCTGCAGCACGTGCTGCTCGACCGTGAACGGCCGGTTCAGCTGGGACAGGATGTTCTCGCCCACCGTGCGCGCGTCCTCCATGTTGGCGCAGCGCGGCAGCAGCACCACGAATTCGTCGCCGCCCACGCGCGCCAGCGTGTCCGACTCGCGCAGGCAGGACGCCACGCGCTGGCCCACCGCCACCAGCAGCGCATCGCCCACCGCATGGCCGTAGCTGTCGTTGACCGGCTTGAACTTGTCGAGGTCGAAGAACAGCACCG
This sequence comes from Massilia terrae, assembly GCF_024753145.1. Taxonomy (GTDB): domain Bacteria; phylum Pseudomonadota; class Gammaproteobacteria; order Burkholderiales; family Burkholderiaceae_D; genus Telluria; species Telluria terrae. The sequence continues at coordinate 656,540 of NZ_JANUGU010000002.1, forward strand.
CCAGCCGCGTCTTCTCGCGCTGGGCGATGCGCACGGCCTGGCGCAGGCGGTCGGCCAGCAGTATGCGGTTCGGCAGCCCGGTCAGCGCGTCGTGGGTGGCCTGGTGGCGCATGTGCGCCTCCCTGGTCTTGCGCAGGCCGATGTCGGCGAAGGTGCCGACCATGCGCAGCGGGCGGCCCTCCTCGTCGCGCTCGGCCACCGTGCCGCGCGCCAGCACCCAGGTCCACTCGCCGTTGCGGCGGCGGATGCGGTGCTCGGCGGCGTAATCCTGGGCGCGGCCGGCGAAGTGCTCGGCCAGCGCGTAGCGCACGCGCGCCATGTCTTCCGGGTGCACCAGCTCCTGCAGGCCGGTGGCGTCGAGTCGGATGCAGGGCTCGTCGCTGTCGAGGATGTCCTGGGCGCGCGGCGACAGCGTCGCCATGCCGGTGACCAGGTCGCAGTCCCACACGCCGTCGCCGGACGCGCTCAGCGCCAGCTTCCAGCGCGCCTCCGCCGTCGCCAGCGCCTCGGCCACACGGCGGCGGTTGTCGAGGGCAGCGATCGCAATCCAGCCGAGCAGCGTGAGCAGCACCGAGGCCACGATCGCCTTCCGGATCAGCATGGTCTCCTGCTTGGTGTAGCGCGCGCCGGCGTCCGCCACCGACTGGCCGACCGTCACCACCAGCGGATAGTCCGGCAAGTCGCGCCAGGCGTAATTGCGGTCGATGCCGTCGAGCCGGCTCATGCGGCTGAACATGCCGGAAGTGGCATCGGTGGGGTGCGCGCCGTCGTAGGGCAGGCCTTGGAGCAGCTCGCCCATCGCCTCGCCGCCGCCGGGCAGGCGCGAGGTGCGCGTGATGATGCGGCCATCGCGCCGCACCAGCGCGACCGAGGTGGAAGGACCGAGATCGATGGCGTGGTAGAAGCGCTTGAAGTAGGAAGGCTCGACCGAGGCGATGATCACGCCCTGCAGGCGGCCCTGCGCGTCCAGCATCGGCCGGCTGAACTGCACCAGCCATTCGCCGGCGATCGGCGCGAACTGCGGATAGCTGACGAACAGCGTGTCGCCATGGCCTTCGTGGTGGTAGCGGACGAAGTCGCGGTCGCGCAGGTCCATGCCGGGCTTGACGTCGACCGTGGTGAAAGCGAGGCGGCCGTCGGCGTCGGCCACCGAGATCGCCAGGATCACGCGGCCATGCAGCTCACGGTTCAGGCGCTCGACCATCTGCGCGAATTCGGCCCGGTTGCCGCCCCAGTGCGTGCGCAGGTGCAGCAGCGACATGTCGATGGTGCTGACGGTGGCGTTGACCTCCTCGGCGAAGGCGTGCGCCAGGTTCTGCAGCTCGCGGCCGCTCTCGCGCTGGGCGATATGTGCGAGCTGGACGCGTTCGAAGGTGGTGCCGCCCCAGACGATCGGCAGCACCAGTGCCATGAACACGACAAGGCGCACCAGCACGCCGCGGCGGAAATAGGCCGCGAAGTCGATGGCGGCGCGCAAGCGTGGCGACGTAAACAAGGGCATGGAGCGGTGCTGGTCTCACTCTGGCAAGCGATGCAGCGATAATAACATCGCCCGCCTGTTTCGCACCATGCCTTACCTACAGTCGATGGCCGGGGCGCGCAGCCCGCCCCGCCGTCAGTGTTCGAGCGAGGCGGCGATCGCGTCGAGCAGGGAACGGGTGCCGCGCTCGCGCGAGCCGGCGTCGTCGTAGCCATCGAGGAAGGCGCCGTGCTCGTTGACCACCACGGTGGTGGTGGCGCCGTCGCCGCGCAATTCGATGGTGGCCAGCGACACCGAGATCTTGCGCTCATCGAGATGCATCTCGTAGCTGTACACCAGGCGCTCGTTCGGCAGCACGTCGAAATACACGGCGTCGAAGGACGAGACCATGCCGCTGTCCCAGCGTCCCTGCGCGATCTCGCGGCCGCCGGGGCGCACGTCCATCTCGCGCTTGATCGAGGTGTAGCCCTTCCCGCCCGAGAACCACTTGTCCTTGGCGGCGCGGTCGGCGAAGGCCTGCCAGACGCGCTCGCGCGGCGCATTGAAGTGGCGCTCGATGCGGAAACTGCCGTGCACGATGTTGCGCGCGGCGGCGGATTGCTCGGCCTGGTACGACAGCGCGCGGCCCAGGTTGTCCAGCGTCTCGGCCCAGCCCTGCTGTGCGCCCTTGACCATCATCTCGGCGGCCGGCTGCAGCAGCAGGTAGTGCTGCTCGACGCTCATGCGGGTGCCGCCGCAGTCGTTCTCGAAGTCGACCACGGTGCTGGCCGTGAACAGCATGTCGCCGTCGGCGTCGGCCACGCCCATTTCGAGCGCGAGACGGGTGTTCGGGATGATCTCGGTGAAGTGGCCGCGGGTCCAGTGGTCCGAGCCGTCCGGGGCGCGCATGCACACCTCGAAAGCGCCGCCGACGCGGAATTCGACCTTCGCGTCGGGCACGGTGAACATGCGCGGGCAGAACCACAGCTTCACGTGTTCCGCCGAACTCCAGGCCGCGAACACCTGCTCGCGCGGGGCCGCGAAGACGCGGGATACATTGAGGTGGTGCTGCCGGATCGCTACGGTGTCATTTGCCATTGCCTTCTCCTTGATCGTTAAGGTTATTCAGGAAGTCTCCGAGGCGGTCGAAGCGGTCTTCCCACTCCGCGCGCCGCGCATTGATCCACTGTTCGGCCAGCGACAGGCCGGCCGGCTCGATACGGCAGGTGCGCACGCGCCCCATTTTTTCCGAGCGCACCAGGCCCGCGTGCTCCAGCACGGACAGGTGCTGCATCACGGCGGGCAGCGACATCTGCAGCGGCTGCGCCAGCGCGCTGACCGAGACGGGGCCGGCGGCCAGCCGTTCGAGCATCGTGCGGCGGGTGCCGTCCGCCAAAGCCTGGAACGCCAGGTCGAGTGGGTCTTGATGGTTAAGCATGGGCTTAAGTATAGCAGCCTGAATTAGTTAAGCAAGTAGTTTAGTATTAAATCGCGGGTGGACTGTTGTATCCTTTGCAAACTCAACATCAAGGATGCCCGGATGTCCCGCACTTTTCCCCTGCTGCGCGCCACCGCCCTCGCGGCCGCGCTCGTGACTGGCGCGCTGTGCGCCGCCCCCGTCCTCGCTGCCGGCAGCTCGACCCAGGCCTCGCGCCAGGTCGACCGCATCGGCGACGCCTTCTACGTGGCGCGCGCCAAATTCGACCCGCTGCTGTACGCCACCGCCAACGGCGACAGCCGCTACGACGACCAGCTCGGGATGGCGATTTCGCCGGTGGTACGGGCGCAGACCTTCGCGCTCTACCACGACCTGCTGCGCAAGCTGCACCTGGTCGACCGCACCACGCTCCCGGAAAAGGCGCGGCTGGACTACGAGATCCTGGAATTCGAAATCAACGCCCAGCTCGACCTGGAGCGCTTCCCCGAGCACCTGCTGCCGCTGAACCAGTTCGACAACGTGCCCAGCACCCTGGCCAACTACGCCAGCGGCACCGGCTCGCAGCCGCTCAACACGCCGGCCCAGTACCGCGCCTACCTGAGCCGCCTGAACCAACTGCCGGGCTGGATCGACCAGGCCATCGTCAACATGAAGGAAGGGATCCGCGCCGGCGTGGTGCAGCCGAAGGCGATCGTGGCCAAGATGCTGCCGCAGTTCCAGGCGCTGCGCGCAGCCTCGCCGGAAGCCAGCATCTTCTACACGCCGGTGAAGAACATGCCTGCTTCCTTCCCGGACAAGGAAAAGCAGCAGCTGGCAGCGGCCTACCGCCAGGCCGTGGAGCGCATCGGGCCGGCGCTGGACCGCCTGTGCCAGTTCATCGAGACCGACTACATGCGCGCCGCGCGCGAGACCGCCGGTTACGGCGCCCTGCCGAACGGCGCCGCGTGGTACATGGCGCGCATCAAGAACAACACCAACCTGCCGCTGACCCCAGGCGAGATCCACCAGCTTGGCCTGAAGGAAGTCGCGCGCATCCAGCAGCAGATGGCCGGGTTGGCGCCGAAGCTGGGCTACAGCGGCCCGGCCAATGGTTTTGCCGAGTGGGTCGAGAAGCAGGACAAGTTCAAGCCCTTCACCACCGACACCCAGGTGCTGGACGCCTACCGCAAGATCTACGCGACGGTGCAGGCCAAGCTGCCGGCCTATTTCAGCCTGCTGCCGAAGGCGAAGCTCGAGATCCAGCTGGAACCGGAGCTGACCCGCGAAACCGCATCGGACCACTACACGCCGGTGGCGGCGGACGGCTCGCATCCGGGCGTGTTCTGGGCGGTAGTGAATAATCCCCGGGATTACAGCACGGTCGGCATGACCACCCTGTTCCTGCACGAAGGCGTGCCGGGGCACCACCTGCACGCGGCCCTGCTCAAGGAACTGCCGCTGCCGGACTTCCGGCGCTTCTTCACCGAGCATCCGAGCGCCGCCGCGTACGGCGAAGGCTGGGCGCTGTACTGCGAGACGCTGGGCCGCGAGTTCGGCTTCTATGACGATCCGGCCGCCTACTTCGGCCACCTGAACGACGAACTGCTGCGCGCGGTGCGCCTGGTGGTCGACACCGGCATGCACGCGCAGGGCTGGAGCGAGGCGCAGGCGGTCAAGTATGCGATGGACCAGCTGGGCTACAGCCAGGCGCGCGCGACCAACCAGATCGAGCGCTACATGGTGTGGCCGGGCCAGGCGCTGGCGTACAAGGTCGGCGCGCTGAAGATCCTGGAGCTGCGCGCCAAGGCGCAGAAGGCGCTGGGGCCGAAGTTCAGCTACCAGAAATTCCACGCGGTGGTGCTGGGCGATGGCACGCTGCCGCTGCCGATCCTTGAAAAGCAGGTCGACAAGTGGATCGCGAGCGCCAAATGACGCCTTCCCAACTGATCGACAAGCGCATCGAAGACCTGGGCGACTGGCGCGGGCAGACGCTCGCGCGGATCCGCGCGCTGATTCACAAGGCCGTGCCGGAGGTCGTCGAGGAGTGGAAGTGGGAGGTGCCGGTGTGGTCGCACGACGGCATCATCTGCACCGGCGAGGCCTACAAGAAGGCGGTGAAGCTGACCTTCCCGAAAGGCGCGTCGGTGGAGGATCCGGCGCGGCTGTTCAACTCCAGCCTTGAGGGCAAGGTGCGGCGCGCGATCGATTTTCCGGAAGGCGCGCAGATCGACGAGAAAGCGTTCGCCGGCCTGATTCGCGCGGCTGCGGCGCTGAACTCGTCGTCCAAAAAGTCCAAATAACGGAGCGCCTCAACGGCGCTTCCAGCCCTGTTCTCGCGCGCTGCGTTCAGCAGCCGCATCCAGCGTGCTGCCGGCGATACGCCCGTCGATCGCATCCAGCACGGCCGGCGGCATCGCGCTGCCGGCCTGGCGATACGCGCCTTCCTCCTTCTCGCCTTCGGCCAATACCGGGACCCGCCACGCGCCGCCGCTGCGGCAGGCCAGCCCGCCGGTAGAACCCATGGTGAAACTGCGGCAGTAGCCGCCGTCCTTCGCCTGGAAGCTGACGCCGACCTTCACTCCCGCGCCTTGCACCTGTTCGCTCGCGAGCTGCCGCGACAGCGCCTTGTCCAGGGCTCCTTGCGCTACCAGCGCGCCATCCACGCGCGCCACCGTGGCTTCCGAACCGCCGCCGTGCGCGCCCTGCCAGCCCAGCGCGCCGACAAGGATGCCGACCGCCAGCGAGGCCGCCATGCCGCCCCACTGCGCCCACGACCAGCGCGCCGGCAACGCACGCGCGCCGGCGGCTTGTAGCGCATCGACGCGCACGTGGCTCGTTGCGCTCGCGGCGCGCGGCTGCAGGCGCTCCGGCACCGGCTCGTCCAGCACGCCGGCGAAGGCCGCGAACACGTCGGCACGCAGCGCGCGGTGGCGCTCGACCGCCGCGGCCACCTTCGGGTCGGCGCGCATCGCCTGCTCGACCTCGGCGCGCTGCGGCGCTTCCAGCTCGCCGTCGGCGTAGGCCATCAAGACATCGTCAGAAATGTTCATCCCTTCATCCTCGCTCGGTCGGACAGCAGCTCCTGCAGGGCCTCGCGCGCTCGCGCCAGCCTGCTGGTCAGTGTCCCCATCGGTACTTCCAGCACTTCCGCCGCCTCCTTGTAAGGCAGCCCGTCGACCAGCACCAGGCCGATAACCATGCGGTGGTCCTCGGACAGCAGGCTGATCGCCTTTTCGATCGCCATGCGCTGCTGGTGCGCTTCGGCAGCGTCGTCGCCCACGTGCTCGCCCTCCTCTTCCGGCGCGAACAGCTCGGCACGGCGGGTGCGCGAACGCACCTCGTCGATCCACGCGTTCTTCACGATCCTGAACATCCAGCTGTCCAGGCGCGTGCCCGCTTCCCACTGCTCGGAACGGGTGAGCGCGCGCTCCACCGCGACCTGCACCAGGTCGTCGGCGTCCTCGCGATGAAAGGTGATCGAACGCGCGAAGCGGCGCAAACGCGGCAGCAGGGCGGCGATGTCGTTTTCAAGCACGGAACTCATGGTCTTGTAGGTAGAACGTTCGAGCGAGGGATTTTCTTCCCCGTCTCATTCGTTTTATTGTTACGTCTGACTCGTGCATATTAACATTCGACCATGCGAAAACTTTTACTTTTACTGGCGGCGCTGGCCGCGGCAGGCGGCGCTGCGGCCCAGCTGCGCTTGCCCTCGCTGAATCTGCCGCAAGGACTCGGCGCGCTTGACGAGCTGCGCCGGCCCGCACAGCAGCTGGTCGATCGCGTTGACCTGCCCGACCTGCGCACGCTGCGGCTGGACCAGGTGGGGCAGCTGCTGCGCCGCCATCCCGATGTGCTGGAAGCCGATCCGCGCGGCGAGCCGGTGCTGCGCGGCGAGATCCTGGCGTGGAATCCGTCGCCGGCCGCGCTGGACGCGGCCCGTGGCGCGGGCCTGCGCGTGGCGCGCGAGGAACGCTTCGAGGAACTCGACCAGATACTGGTTACGCTGCGCGTGCCCGAGGGCGCGGGCACAGCGCAGGTGCTGGATCGCTTGCGCGCGCGGGATCCGGACGGACACTACGACTTCAACCATATTTATACAGGCAGCGGCACGGCGCCGGCTTCGGCGTCGGCGGGAGACGCGGCATCCGCGCCCGCGGATCAGGGCACGCCCGGCGTCGGCCTGGTCGACAGCGGCGTGGACCGGTCGCATCGTTCGCTGCACGATTCGAGAATCCAATCGTGGGGCTGTGGCGGCACGGCGCATCCAAGCACGCACGGCACCGCGGTCGCCGCGCTGATGGTGGGCCGCGACGGACGCTTTCGCGGCGCGGCGCCGGGCATGCAGCTGTATGCGGCCGATATCTACTGCGACGACCCCGCGGGCGGCTCGGCCGAGCGCATCGCGGCCGCGCTGGCGTGGCTGGCGCATGAACAGGTGGGTGTGATCAATCTGAGTCTGGTAGGACCGCCGAACCAGGCGCTGGAGCGCGTGGTCGCGGCGATGGTCAAGCGCGGGCACCTGCTGGTCGCCGCGGTCGGCAACGACGGGCCGGCGGCGCCGCCCTTGTACCCGGCCAGCTATCCCGGCGTGGTTGGCGTGACCGGCATTAGCCGCAACGGCGATCCGCTGCCGGAAGCGGCGCGCGGACCGCAGGTGATGTTTGCGGCGCCCGGTAACAATATGGTCAGCGCGGTGCCGGGTGATCCGCCGTATCGCACGATGCGCGGCACCTCGTTCGCGGCGCCGATCGTCGCGGGGCTGCTGGCGCCGAAGCTGGTGCGTCCGGACCGCAACCGTGCCCATGACGCCGTCGATGCGCTGGCGCGCAGCGCGTCCGGCGTGGACAAGGGCGCGATCAGCAACAGCCTCGGGTACGGGATCGTGGGCGCTGATGTGCGCACGGATCCGGCGTGGTTGCGCTGACCTGAAAAAAAATTTCGCGGTGGATGGAAGAAACCGCTGAGCTGCTTCGTTCTCCTTTCAACGGCGACGGATTGTCCGCGCCAACCATTCAAGGAGAACCCCATGAACAGCAAACTCGTCGCCCAGATCGCTCTCATTTTTTCCTGCGGCGTGGCCGCATCGGCGCATGCCCAACTGCTTGGCGGCGGCCGCGGCCTCGGTGGCTCGCTCGGCGGCATGATGGGCGGGATGGGCCAGATTGGCGGCGGCATGGGGCCGGAGATCGTCCGCGGCTCGTCTTCGCTGAGCGAGCTGCGCGCCGAACGCGCCGCTGAATTGCACAAGAGCGCATCGGCCGACGGCAGCGCGTCCGGCCAGGGCAGCGGCAACATCAGCCTGAGTGGCGCGAAGCCCGCGGTGCCGGCGCCGAATGCGGCATCGCTGGCGGGAGCGGCGGGCGGCGCAGGCGATGCAGGCAAATCGATGGCGGCTACCGCGCTGCAGGGTGCGCAGGACAAGGCCGGCGCCGGCGCGGCATCGCTGGGCGACGTCGCTTCGCGCGGCGCGGCCGAGGTCCAGGGCAAGGCATCGTCGGCCGGCTCGCTTGGCGCGAATACGGCGCAAGCGGCCGCCTCGGGCACAGGCAGCGGCACCGCCGACCTTCAGGGCAGCCTTGCGAATGCGGGGCAGTCAGCTGCTGGCGCTGGCAACGCTGGCGCCGCCGTGCCGGCGAAGAACCAGCCGCCTGCTTCGGGCGCGGCGCAAGGCGCCTCCAAATCGGGTGGCGCCGCCAGCCATGGACAGGCCGTGTCGACGCTGGCATCGGCGGCGCCCGCCGGCACCACGCAAGCCAGCCATGAAAGCCAGCCCGCCAATCGCGCCCTGAATCTCGGCGGCGCACTGTCCGACGCACACTCGCAAGCGGCGAGCGCCAATGCCGGCGGCAACAAGTCCAGCGATACCGCTTCCGCAACCGGCGCCCGCCGCGGGCACGGCGTGAACGCGAACGGCAGCGCGCAAGGCAAAGGCGATACGTCGGCGAACGGCAGTGTGAACAATGGCCAGGGCCTCGGCCTGGCCGGCGCGGGCCGCGATGTGGCATCGCCTGTGCACCAGGGCGCCAGCACGCAGGCTGCCAACACGCGCTCGTATGCCGCGTCCAGCACGGCCAATTCCAAACAGACCGCCCATGCATCGGGCCAAGGCGCCAAGCACGCGCTGGGATCGGCATCGAAGACCACCGCGTCGGGTTCCGCGGCCGCCAGCGGCCAGGGTTCGGCCAGCGGTTCGGGCGACGGCCAGTAAAAAGAATTCGGACAGCCGGAAGAAATCCGGCTGTCCGAACGTTGTATGAATATGCGCCTCGGTTCGGCTGTCCGTGGTAAGAATTTGTACATGCACTGCGCAGGGGCTTTGAAATTTTCCCACCAGGAGAAAAATCATGTTGAACAAAAACATATTAGCGAAAGCGGCCGCCATTGCCGCGCTTTCTACCGCGATGGTTGCATGCGGCGGCGGTGGTGGTGACGGTGGCTCGCAACCGACCGCCCTGCTGGGCACGGTGAGCGTGTCGATGACCGACGCACCGGCCTGCGGTTTCGACGCGGTCAACGTTACGGTATCCAAGGTCCGCATCAATTCCAGTTCCACCGCCAGCGACACCGACAGCGGCTGGACCGACATCACCTTGTCGCCGGCCAAGAAAATCAATCTCCTCGATTTGAATAACGGCACATTGCAGGCTCTGGGCACGACATCGCTAGGCGCCGGCCACTACAGCCAGCTGCGTCTGGTGCTGGATAGCGGCGCCAACAGCAACACGGTGGTCAAGACCGGCACAACGACGGAAGTCCCGATCGATACGCCGAGCGCCGTGCAAAGCGGCATCAAGCTGATCAACGATTTCGATGTGACGGCTGGCCAGCGCGTGGACCTCGTGCTGGACTTCGATGCCTGCAAATCCATCGTCACCAAAGGCAATAGCGGTGGCTATATCCTGAAGCCGGTCGTTAAGGTCGTGCCGCTGGCCCTGAACGGCATCAGCGGCTTCGTCGCCACCGGGACGTTGGGCAGCCACGTCGCCGTGTCGGCGCAGCAAAACGGCGTCATCAAGGCGTCCACGACCCCGAGCAGCACCGGCGAATTCGACCTGACTCGTCTGCCTGCCGGCAATTACGACGTGGTGATCACGGCTGACGGTTATGCCGCCAACGTCATCGGCGCCGTCCCCGTGACCGCCAGCGCGATGACCCAGGTCAGCACCTCGGCCGCGCCTATCACGCCGGTCGCCGGGCAGAACCGCAACATCAGCGGCAACGTGACCCAGACGCCGGCCAGCGCCACGGAACCGGCCGAGGTTTCGGCCATTCAAGCCATTACCGGCGGCCCGACCGTCACGCTCAAGTTCGCCATGACTCCGGTCGGTGGCGGCGCTTATAGCTTGACGAACCTGCCGGTTCTCGCACCGCGCTATGTCGCCTACAGCACAAGCCTGCCACTGACGTTTGCCGCTGCAACGACCGTACCGTTGGCTGGCCAATACCGTGTCGATGCTTCGGCGACTGGCTACACCACCAAGTCGGTGACCGCGATCGATATTGGCACCGCCGACCAGACCAACGTCAACTTCACGCTGACGCCGTAACACGCCGCGGCATCTGCCGGCCTTGCTCCTCCTGGCCTCTAGTGAACAGCTAGACGCCAGGAGTCTTTTGCATGCAAGGCAGCGCTGTCTCGGCGGAAATTCAACTACACTTGCGCGTGAGATCGACTACCGACTTCACCATGCGCACTTCGGTACATGGAGCTTGGGCTGCACTGAACGCACTGCTGGCGGCTGCCCTCCTATTGCCCGGCGTGACCCACGCGCAGGGGCGTCGCCCGCCCCAGAGCTTCCAGAACATGGGCGGCCTGCACGGCCTCGATGGGATGCGGCCCGACGCCAGCTTGCTGCGTCAAAATAATGGTCAGGATAACGAGAGGATTCCCGACGTCGCCGCATTGCGGCAGGCACGGGGAAAGCAGGCGCACGAGCTCATCCGTCTACACGAGGACGTCATCGAAGCCGATCCGCACGGCGATCCCATTCTCAAGCGGCAAATCCTGGTCGTCTCGCCATCGAAAGAAGATCTCGCCAAATTCCTGGCAAGCGGATTCACCGTCGCCGGCACGCACACGCTGCGTGACCTCGACCTGCAATTAACGACACTCGTTGTGCCGGCGGCGTCGTTCACCGGCGATGCCTTGCTCCGGCTGCGGGAAATTTCGCCGAACGTGATCATGGATTTCGACCATCTTTATACGATGAGCGAAGCGGAAGACGCCCCAGGGCGCGCAAGCACTCCGGTCGCGTCTCGTACTGGCGCGGGTAATGTGCGGCTGGGGCTGATCGATGGCGGTGTCGACGCAAGCCACGCCGTGTTTCGGAAAGCGAAGATCGTGCACTGGGGTTGCCAGGAAAAACGCATCCCCAGTGAGCACGGAACGGCCGTCGGCTCGCTCATGGTGGGTGAAGCGGATCAATTCAAAGGCGTGGCGCCCGGCGGCACCTTGTTCGCGGCCGATGTGTATTGCGGCCTTTCGACCGGTGGTTCAGCCAGTGAAATTGCCCTGGCGCTGGCGTGGCTCGCGAAGAATGAGGTTCCGGTCATCAATATCAGCCTGGTTGGCCCGAGCAACCGGATCCTGGAGCAGGCCGTGCTCGCAATGATCCGACGAGGACATGTCCTCACGGCGGCAGTCGGTAACGATGGCCCGGCCGCGCCGCCTCTTTACCCCGCGAGCTATCCCGGTGTTATCGGTGTCAGCGCCGTGGACGACAGGCGCCGCGTTTTGCCCGAGGCAGCGCGGGGGCCGCAGGTTGCCTTCATTGCACCGGGCAGCAAGATGCTTGCCGCCAGTCCTGGCGCTCCGGATTTTCGAGTGGTCCGTGGGACCTCGTTCGCGGCGCCCATCGTCGCGGCACTGCTGGCAGAGAGGATCAGCAAGCCGGGTGCTGAACGCGCTGCAAGCGCGGTCCAGGACCTTGCCAAACAAGCGATCGGTGGTAACGGCTCCCGTTCAAGCGACAAGGGCTGGGGACTGGTCGGGGAAGCGTATCGCATCTCTCCGGATCAAATGCAGCCCTAAGCTGAAACTGTCGGCTTCTTACAAAGATCGCGATTCGATACCTCTGCAGGCTGGCGCATGGGCTATACTGAATAAATATACAGTATTTCCACCTCGACGGTAGGCTTGCAAACGGGCTAAAATCCGGGCGTTTCCTGCGCGCACCACAAGGTTTGAAATTGGCCCTTTCACGCCACATCGATCTCGACGATACGCCTGCCCTGCGCAAGGAGCGCGGCGCATTCTTCACGCCTGACGAGATCACCCGGTTCATCGCTGACTGGGCCATTCGCGCGCCGGCGGATCTTGTGATGGAACCTTCGGCGGGCGACGCGGCATTCCTGGTCGCCGCCGTGGAGCGCCTCCGCGGCCTTTCGAAAATCAGGTCAGCGGCTCCGGCGGTTCACGGGGTCGAGATCCACCCGTACAGCGCGCGGCTCGCCCGGCAACGTGTGCAGGAAGCCGGCGGCAAAGCGCGTATTTCGACTAGCGACTTCTTTGAGGTGGCGCCGAATCCCGTGTATGACGCGGTGATCGGCAATCCGCCTTACATCCGCTATCAGGATTTCTCCGGCGCGGCGCGTGCCCGCTCGCGCGAGGCCGCCCTTCGCGGTGGCGTTGCGCTGACGGGCCTCGCCTCCAGCTGGGCCGCGTTCACGATCCACTCCGCAATGTTCCTCAGGCCGGGCGGGCGGCTCGGCCTTGTTCTCCCGGCCGAGTTGCTGTCGGTGAATTACGCCGCGCCGGTGCGTCAATTCCTCTTCAATCGCTTCCGTCATGTGGAGCTCGTGCTGTTCGAGCAGCAAGTGTTTCCGGAAGCGGAAGCCGACGTCGTGTTGCTGCTGGCCGATGGCTATCTTGAAGGGCCCACACAATCTGCCACGATTCGCCAGGCAAAGAACGCTGCATCGCTCGCGTCGCTCAGTGCGGGTCAGGTTTGGACGCCAGTGGACCCAGCTGCGAAGTGGACGAGCAGCCTGATCGATCCTGAAGCGATCGCGCCAGTGAATGAGCTGCTGCGGCGGGAGCTGTTCACCAGCCTGGAGACCTGGGGTGACACAACCCTCGGCGTCGTCACCGGCAACAACAAATACTTCACGCTCTCACCGCAACGCGCGAAGGAACTCGGCCTGCGCCGTAATGAGCTTCTACGGCTCTCCCCGCCCGGCAGTTCGCATCTGCGCGGCCTGTCGCTGTCCGAAGCCATGCTCACCAAGCTTGGCCGCGAGGGCCAGGCTACCCATCTCTTTTATCCGGGCGAACGGCCTTCTGCAGCAGCAGCCGCCTACATCGCGGATGGCCACCGTACTGGCGTCGACACCGCGTACAAGTGCCGCGTCCGCAAGACCTGGTACAAGGTTCCACTCGTCGCCGTCGCGGACCTGTTCCTGACCTGCATGAACGCGGACACGCCGCGCCTCACCGCCAACGATGCCGGCGCCATCCACCTCAATTCGGTGCATGGCATCTACTTCAAGGACGAACACCGCACGCTCGGTCGCGAGCTGTTGCCGCTCGCGAGCCTGAACTCCGTCACGCTGCTGCACGCCGAGATCGTGGGCCGATCCTACGGCGGCGGCATCCTGAAGATCGAACCGAAAGAAGCGGACGTGTGGGCGATGCCATCGCATGCGCTCGTGCTGGCCTGTGCCGACGCGCTCCGTGCAATCAAGGACGACGTCGCCAAACTGCTGGACGAAGGCAGGCTGCTCGATGCGGTAGAGCGAGTGGATCAAATCGTCCTGCATCGACTACAGAAGAACCAGATCGAGCGCATCCGGCAGGCGCGAGCAGCGCTTGCCCAGCGCCGCACAACGAGGGCTGCCAGTGGCCGCTAAACCACCATCCGCCAAGGCGAAAGCCTGGATCCTGTTCGACCAAATCGTCGCGCGCGCGGCACCCAGGCGCCAGCACAGCAATCCGTGGGTCAAAGCGCCAGATGGTGAAGTACGTTACGAGCCAGACTACGACACGCTCGTCAAACTGCTGGGAGTACCGCTGTATCTCAAGGCCGGGACGCAATCGGGCGTGCCGGCGCTTGCGCTGGATGTGTGGCTGAGTTACTAACTGCGGCGTGCCGGCTTCGACAATGACCAGGTATGGCCGCGGTCCACCCATCCGCGGATTCTGCCCGCCCCTGTCGCGGCCCTGTTGAAGGCGCTGCCGCGGGACATGCGCGAGCGCGCGGCGAACTATGTGAACACGGCGGCGTCGATCCCTGGCGTCACCTCATCCAGCGCATCCATCCTCGGCAAGAACTACGTCAAGCAAGTGGACGTCATTATGACGGACTGGGTCACCGGTCCGGAGCTGCTGATCTCAACGAAGCGCATGGATTCTTCGTACGGCAAGAACGCGCCGAACCGCGTCGAGGAATCGTATGGCGACGCGAAGAACCTGCGCTTGCGGCATCCGCTCGCTGCGCTGGGCTTCGTGTTTGGCCTGCGCTCCGACATCCTGGAAAAAGAGCCGCGCGTCGCGGCATGGTTATGCGATCTGCTCGGTAAGCTGGGACGCGAGGACGACGCTTATCACGCCACCTGCCTGGTGTTGATGGAATACGCGGACGAGGTTGCGATCGCTAATGCTGGTGAAGAGCCTGCCGCGCGCGGCGTGCCGGAACCGGGGCTTGAGATTGACAGCGAAGAAGATGCTCCAGCAGACGAGCCCACGTCAAACGTTGACCGCGATCTGGCGCTACTCCCAAGCGTGCGCATCGTGAGCGAACGCACTCCCCTTGGGCTCGACCCGGGCCGCTTCCTCAAGGCGATGATCCTGCGCGTACTCGACGCCACGCCAGTCAACATGCACGAGGAAGCGCGGCGGCGCCTGAATTTCTTGGAATAATTGGTAGGCCTCCCCGGAGTCGAACCGGGCACCAACGGATTATGAGTCCGCTGCTCTAACCAGGCATGAGCTAGAGGCCCAAGAAAAATCGTTTCAATCGCGCGGCGCTAAAAACGCTCGCCACCCGGGGAGGCCCTTGCGGCCGTCCCAAACGAAGTGGCGAGAGGATATTGCTTTTAGCGCGGCCCCGTCAAGGCAAACTTAGCTGCTGCCTTCGAGGAAGCTCTTCAGCTTGTCCGAGCGCGACGGGTGGCGCAGCTTGCGCAGCGCCTTCGCTTCGATCTGGCGGATACGCTCGCGGGTGACGTCGAATTGCTTGCCGACTTCTTCCAGCGTGTGGTCGGTCGACATTTCGATGCCGAAGCGCATGCGCAGCACCTTGGCTTCGCGCGGCGTCAGCGAGTCGAGCACGTCCTTCACGACACCACGCATCGAGGCATGCAGCGCGGCATCCGACGGCGCCAGCGTGTTGTTGTCCTCGATGAAGTCGCCCAGATGCGAATCGTCGTCGTCACCGATCGGCGTTTCCATCGAGATCGGCTCTTTCGCGATCTTCATGATCTTCCGGATTTTGTCTTCCGGCATTTCCATCTTGACCGCGAGCGTCGCCGGATCCGGCTCGGCGCCCGTTTCTTGCAAGATTTGCCGCGAGATGCGGTTCATCTTGTTGATGGTCTCGATCATGTGGACCGGGATACGGATCGTGCGCGCCTGGTCCGCGATGGAACGGGTGATGGCCTGACGGATCCACCACGTCGCATAGGTCGAGAACTTGTAGCCGCGGCGGTATTCGAACTTGTCCACCGCCTTCATCAGGCCGATATTGCCTTCCTGGATCAGGTCGAGGAATTGCAGGCCGCGGTTGGTGTACTTCTTGGCGATCGAAATCACAAGACGCAGGTTAGCCTCGGTCATTTCGCGCTTGGCCTTGCGCGCCTTCATCTCACCGGCCGCCATCTGGCGGTTGATGTTGCGAAGGTCGTGCAGCGGCAGCACCACGCGGGCTTGCAGGTCGATCAGGCGTTGCTGCAGTTCCTTGATCGTCGGGATGTTGCGGCTGAGGATGGCGCTGTAGGCATGGCCCGCGGCGACTTCGCCGTCGACCCATTCCAGGTTGGTCTCGTTACCCGGGAACACCTTGATGAAGTGGGCGCGCGGCATGCCGCAGCGGTTCACGGCGACGTCCAGGATCTGCTTCTCGATGTGGCGCACTTCGTCGACCTGGCCGCGCAGCGTATCGCACAGCTTTTCGACGACCTTGGCGGTGAAGCGGATGCCGAGCAGTTCGTCGGAGATCGACTCCTGCGCCTTGACGTAGGCCTTGGAGTTGTAGCCGTCCTTTTCGAAGGCCTTGCGCATCTTGTCGAATTGCTGGGCGATGGCGTCGAACTTGCCGAGCGAGGCGACCTTCAGCGCTTCCAGCTGCTCGGCCGAGTAGCCGGCCGCACCGGGGCTGGCCGAGGCTTCTTCTTCCTCTTCCTCTTCTTCCTCGTCTTCTTCGTCCTCGTCCTCGTCATCGTCGGTCGCGGGCGCGACGGCGGCGTTCTCGACCTCGTACGGGTCGACCAGGCCGTCGACGATTTCGTCGATCTTGATCTCGTCGGTATCGATGCGCTGGGCCACCGAGAGGATTTCGGCGATGGTCACCGGGCAAGCCGAGATGGCCTGGATCATGTCCTTCAGGCCGTCTTCGATGCGCTTGGCGATTTCGATTTCGCCTTCGCGCGTGAGCAGCTCGACCGAGCCCATTTCACGCATATACATGCGGACCGGGTCGGTGGTGCGGCCGAATTCGGAGTCGACGGTGGACAGCGCCGCTTCAGCGGCAGCCTCGGCTTCGTCGTCGGAGGCGGCGGAGGCGACATTGTCGGACAGCAGCAGCGTCTCGGCATCGGGCGCGTGTTCGTACACGGCAATGCCCATGTCGTTGAAAGTGCCGATGATGCCTTCGATCGCTTCCGGATCGACGATGTTGTCGGGCAGGTGGTCGTTGATCTCGGCGTAGGTGAGGAAGCCGCGTTCCTTGCCGGACTTGATCAACGCCTTCAGTTTCTGGCGGCGGTTTTCGAGCTCTTCTTCGCTCGCTTCGCTGTCCGACGCGAACGCGTCCTTGAGCAGCGCTTTTTCCTTGGCCTTGCGGTCCTTGGCCTTGGCCTTGTCCGCGGCCTTCATTTCGGCACGTTCGATGGTGTTGAGCGCGGCGACTTCGTCGTTCTCAGGCGTGAATTCCTTGGGCTTGCGACCCCGCCGCCCCGGTACCTTGACCGTGGGCAGCACGTAGCCGGACGTGTCGATCGCAGCCAGGGCGGCCGCATCGGTCGTCTGGCTCACGACAGGCGCCGCACTCGCGGTCACTGCCTTGTCTTGCGCTTTGTCCGCCTTGACGGAACGGGTGGTTTTGGCAGCCACTTTGGGTTGGGGTTTCTTGGTTGGCACAGGCGCTTTCGATGTCACAACAACCTACCTACGATGGTTAAAGATAAAGTAATGTTACCTTACGTCTATCGTGCAGGAACAAACTCCCCCGCCTACTAACTGAAACGCCACGCTACGATTGAGACGAAAAATCGTTTCAACCCTTGCAATAGTTAGCGTTTTATTATAGCACGCACCCCCGTCTTTTCCAGTTCGCACACTTCCCTAGCGGAACGTGTATTTGAGCTTATCGGGGTGCCGATTTCAGGCCTGCTCTTCCTTGGCCAGCAAGTTTTGTTGCGCAGTAATTTCGCGATAGCGCGCGCTCACCTGATCTTGGGTCAAACCGCTGGAAAACAACTGGTTAAGCTCTTTTTTTAACATCTCCTTTTTGATCTCGCGCACAGCGCTGAGCAAAACAATGCGTTCGGCGTCGATGTCCGGTTCCGGCTCGGCGGCGATCATGGCGATGAGGTGGTCGTATTCCGTGGTGACCTCTTTCAATTGCTCAGACAACGCCGCGAAGTTTCCGTTCGGTCCCAGCGACTGGGCCGTGGTCACCAGGTGGCACAGGCCTTCGGCCGCTTCCTCGCCGAAAAAGCTGAAGGCGGCCAGCGCCGACTCGTCGAGCGCATGCGCCAGCGAGGGCTGGGTGACGATCATGCGAATGATCTTCAGTTCCAGCCCCACCGGCTGGGGCCGGCCCTGGCGCGGCGGCGCACGCTTGACCGCAGCTACCGGCTTGGACAGGTCGAACAGGCTTTCGATTTCGGCCGGCGTCGATTCGGTCAGGCTGGCCAAGCCGCGCACGATCTGCAGGCGCAGGCTGGACGGCGCCATCGAGGCCAGCAGCGGCTTGGCGTCGAACTGGATGCGGGCGCGGCCTTCCGGCGTGGAAAGATCGTGCTCTCCAGAAACTTCACGCAGCAGGAATTGGGACAGCGGCATGGCGCTTTCGATTTCCTGGTCGAAAGCTTCGGCGCCGTATGCGCGCACATAGCTGTCCGGGTCGTGTTCTTGCGGCAAGAACAGGAACTTGACGGTCTTATCGTCAGACAAGTGCGGCAGGCAAGCTTCCAGCGCGCGGCGGGCGGCGCGGCGGCCGGCCTTGTCGCCGTCGAAGCTGAAGATGACCATGTCGGTCTGGCGCAGCAGCTTTTGCACGTGGGTACTGGTGCAGGCGGTGCCGAGCGTGGCCACCGCTTGCGGGAAGCCGAGCTGGGCCAAGGCGACGACGTCCATATAACCTTCCGTCACCAGCACGTAGCCGGCATCGCGGATGGCCTGGCGCGCTTCCCACAAGCCGTAGAGCTCGGTGCCCTTGCTGAACAGGGGCGTTTCCGGCGAGTTCAGGTATTTCGGCTCGCCGCCATCCATCACGCGGCCGCCGAAGCCGATCACCTGGCCCTTGGCATTGCGGATTGGGAACATCACGCGTTCGCGGAAACGGTCGTAGCGCTTCTTGTTGCCGCCGTCTTCGTCGACGTGGTCGATCACGAGGCCGGATTCGACCAGCGCCAGCGCCTCGTAGTCGGGGAACACGGACTTCAGGCTGGTCCAGCCGGCGGGGGCGTAGCCCATGCCGAAGCGGGCCGCGATTTCGCCCGTCAGGCCGCGGCCTTTCAGGTAGGCGATCGCGTTCGGGGCCTGGCGCAATTGTGCGCGGTAAAAGTCGCAGGCGCGCTGGAGGGCGTCGGACAGGGCCAGCGACTGGGCCTGCTGGGCAGCGCGCTGGGCGGGAGGAATCTTGTCGTCGTTGTCGGGGACGATCATGCCGACGTTCTGGGCCAGGTCCTTGACGGCGTCGACGAAGCCCATGCCGGAGTATTCGATCAGGAAGCCGATGGCGGTGCCGTGCGCGCCGCAGCCGAAGCAATGGTAGAACTGCTTGGTCGGGCTGACCGTGAAGCTGGGCGACTTTTCGTTGTGAAACGGGCACAGGCCCATGAAATTGGCCCCGCCCTTTTTCAGCTGAACGTAGCGCCCTACCACATCGACGATATCGACCCGGTTGAGCAAATCGGTGATGAAGGTTTGCGGTATCACTTGAAAGTGCAGTGTTTTGTCTCAGGTCAGACTATACCGCAGCGGCTGCTGCGGGTTGAGGTGCAGCAAGGCTTATACAAGCCCGTCGTCCCGGCGGAGGCCGGGACCCATAGAACAGATAACGAAGCCCGAATCCGGATTTATCGTTAACAATTAATAAAGACGGGCTTTTATCGGAGTTCCTGATAGATCTCGACAGCGGAGCCGGTCTATGGGTCGCGGCCTTCGCCGGGAGCCGGCTCCGGCAGTGCCGGAGACGACGGTTTTGAGTGTTGAGAATTAGACAAACAGCTCACCTGAGCGAGCACTCACCCCCACATAAACTCAAGTGCCGGTCAGGGCTTTCTTGACCTGCGCGGACACAGCCGTCATATCGGCGCGCCCAACCAGCTTCGGCTTGAGGATCGCCATGACCTTGCCCATGTCCTGCGGCCCCGCGGCGCCGGAGGCAGCCACGGCAGCTTGCACTTCCGCCGCCACTTCTTCGTCCGACAGCCCGGCCGGCATGTAGGCCGACAACACGACCAGCTCGGCCCGCTCGATGTCCGCCAGGTCCTGACGGCCGCCGGCTTCGAACTGGGTGATCGAGTCCTTGCGCTGCTTGATCATCTTTTCCACCACGGCCAGCACCTGCGCATCGTTCAGCTCGATGCGCTCGTCAACTTCCTTGCGCTTGATGTCGGCAAGGATCAGGCGGATGGTGGCGAGCTTGCCGCTTTCCTTGGCGCGCATCGCGGCTTTCATGTCGTCGGTGATCTGGTCTTTCAGGCTCATGGGGTCCTCGAGTGTCTTAAGAAAAAGGCAAAACCCGCTGCGGCAGCTACCGGAGCGGGTTTCACGACTGTTCAGCAGGTCCGCGCCGCGCGGCACACGCCGTCACGGGAACCAGTGCCGAGTCTGGAATTAGTACAGCTTCTTCGGCAGCTGCTGGCTGCGGATACGCTTGTAGTGACGCTTGACAGCGGCCGCCAGCTTACGCTTGCGCTCTGCAGTCGGCTTCTCGTAGAACTCGCGCGCACGCAGTTCGGTCAGCAGACCGGTTTTTTCGATGGTGCGCTTGAAGCGACGCATTGCGACTTCGAACGGCTCGTTCTCTTTAAGGCGGATAGTGGTCATGTAAAAATCAAACCGTTAGATTTAGGGAAGAAGGAGATTCTAGCAGCATTTTGTCAGCAGTGGAAGCGTTTAAACGGATGTGCCGGAATTGCTACAACTGATGAGATATCGCCTCTAACAGCAAACTTATTCGATGGCGTTGCCGGCGGCATAGCCGGACGCCCAGGCCCATTGGAAGTTGTAGCCGCCCAGCCAGCCGGTCACGTCGACGGTTTCGCCGATGAAGTAGAGTCCGGGCACCTTGTTGGTCATCATCGACTGCTGCGACAGCTCGCGGGTGTCGACGCCGCCCAGCGTCACCTCGGCCTTTTTGTAGCCTTCCGAACCATTCGGCACGATCGCCCAGCGGTTGATCGCGTCGCCCAGCTTGCGCAATTTTGCATCGGGCAGGTCGGCCAGGCGCGCGTCCAAAGCCAAACCATTGGCGGCCAGCAGCCCCTCGGCCAGCCGCGCCGGCAGCCACTGCCCCAGCACATTGCCCAACTGCTTCTTCTGCGTGGTTTTGGTGGAGATCAGCTCCTCCGCCACATCCATTTCCGGCAACAGGTCGAGCATGATCGGCGTCCCCGGCGTCCAGAAACTGGAAATCTGCAGGATGGCCGGGCCGGACAGGCCCCGGTGCGTAAACAAGAGATCCTCGCGGAAGTGGCCCCGCTTGGCCGCCCGGCCCTTGCCCGACTCGGTGGACACATCGACCTCCAGCGCGATTCCCGCCAGCGGCACGAAGGGCTGCCAACTGGGGCCGTCAAAGGTCAGCGGCACCAGGCCCGGCCGTGGCTCGATCACCTTCAGGTCGAACTGCTTCGCGATGCGATAGCCGAGGTCGGTCGCGCCGATCTTGGGAATCGACAGGCCGCCCGTCGCCACCACGACATTGCGCGCGTGCACGTCACCGCCGTCGGTGGCCAGCACGAAGCCCTCGCCTTCCTTGCGCAAGAATGCGATCTTGCACGGCATGCGCCAAGTGACGTCGCCGGCGGCGCATTCGGCACGCAGCATCTGGATGATCTGCTCGGAGGAATCGTCGCAGAACAGCTGGCCCTTGTGCTTCTCGTGCCAGGCGATGCGGTGTTTCTTGATGAGGCCGAGGAAATCCTGCGGCGTGTAGCGCGACAGCGCGCTCTTGCAGAAGTGCGGGTTTTCGGACAGGAAGTTCTGCGGGCCGGCACCGATGTTGGTGAAATTGCAGCGCCCGCCGCCGGAGATGCGGATCTTTTCGGCGAGCCGGGTCGCGTGGTCGAGCAGCACGACCCGCTTGCCGCGCTGGCCGGCCACGGCAGCGCACATCATGCCGGCGGCGCCGGCGCCGATTACTGCTACGTCGTAATGTTTTGTCATGGGATGCGGGATCCAGCCATCCAAACGCAACAGTGCTGCGGAAGAGATGGGGTTCCCGCCTCCGCGGGAACGACGAATGAGACCAAAGGGTAGATTGTACCGGTCGGCTCAGCCGGAAGCCAATGCGCGGGCCACGCGGATGCAATGCGCCGCCTGCGCGGCAATCGAGGCCGGCACCGGTGCCGCGCCTTGCAGCGCCAGCGCGATCCACTGCGCGGTCGACGCCGCGTCGCGCCCTTCCGGCAGCGCGGAAAGCTCATCGGTAGGCGCATCGCGCTCCGCCAGTACGGTGCGCTCGCCCTCGTGGAACCAATCGATCTGCTGGGCGCGGTGCGGATTGGCCACCGTCTCTCCTTCGGTGCCGCGCATCAGGAAGGCATCGCCCTGCCCCGCCGGCGCCGCCGTCGAGAAATATTGTCCGAGCAATTCAAGATATTCGGGGTGCGTGTACGACACCAGCCGCAGCGCGGGCCCATCAAATGGCTGCAGGATCTTGACCAGCGTATGCGTCGAATTGCGCACGCCCAGCACCCGGCGCAGTGCCAACTGCGCGGCCATACGCGGGGCCAGCGCCTCGATCGGCATGAAGCACGGCTTGTGCTGGGAAAATTGCCCCAGCATCTGCGCAGCGGAAGAGACGCGCACCCAGCCCAGCTCGGCGAAGATTTCGGCGGTGGTGATACGGCCGGGGTCGCTGCTCACGCCGTGCACCAGCACCGGCACACCCTCGCGCGCCAGCAAGCCGGCCAGCAAGGGCGTCAGGTTCGGCAGCTTGCGCGAGCCGTTGTAGCTCGGCAGCACCACCGGCGCGAACGCACCGCTCGGCGCCGGCAGCAGGCGCAGCGAGGCGCGGGCCGCATCCATGAAGCCGGCCAGTTCCTCGACCGACTCGCCCTTGATGCGCATGGCCAGCAGCAGCGCGCCCAGCTCGATGTCGGGCACGCGGCCATCCAGCATGGCCTCGTAAAGTTGGCGCGCATCCTCGCGCGTGATCGAGCGGGCGCCCTTCTGCCCGCGTCCGATTTCCTTGATGAAGTGGGCCGTGTGGAACGGCTGTTGATCGCTTTGCATGCCGACAGCTTACACCATGGCCATGATCGTTTTTGTCGAGATGGTGCAGTGCACCGAAATGTCAGCTACACTGGCTGTTACCTAGCAAACCGACGCGCCAAGATGACTACCACGCCCGATCTCGAAAATACCAACGTCCTCTCGTTCGCGGCCATGCCGACCCCGGACGAGCTGCACGCCAAGCTGCCCATCACCCCCACCGCCCATGCGAACGTGATGCATGCCCGCGAAACCCTGCGCGACATCCTCGACCGCAAGGACAAGCGCATGTTCGTCGTGGTCGGCCCGTGCTCGATCCATGACCCGGAAGCGGGCCTGGATTACGCGCGCCGGCTGCAGAAGCTGCAGGCCAAGGTGGCCGGCACGATGGTGCTGGTGATGCGCGTGTATTTCGAGAAGCCGCGCACCACCACCGGCTGGAAGGGCTTCATCAACGATCCGTTCATGGACGATTCCTTCCGCGTCGACATCGGCATGGAACGCGCGCGCCGCTTCCTGCTGGACGTGTGCGAGCTGGGCCTGCCCACCGCGACCGAAGCGCTCGACCCGATTTCGCCTCAGTACCTTGGCGACCTGATCGCCTGGACCGCGATCGGCGCCCGCACCACCGAATCGCAGACCCACCGCGAGATGGCGAGCGGCCTGTCGACCCCGGTCGGCTTCAAGAACGGCACCGACGGCGACGTCGACATCGCGGTCAACGCCGTGCTGTCCTCGTCCAAGCCGCACTCCTTCCTCGGCATCAACGAGCAAGGCTCGGTGTCGGTGGTGCGCACCAAGGGCAACGGCTACGGCCACGTGGTGCTGCGTGGCGGCGGCGGCCGTCCGAACTACGATTCGGTGTCGGTCGCGATCGCGGAGCAGGCCATGAAGAAGTCCGGCCTCGCGCCCAACCTGGTGGTCGACTGCTCGCACGCCAACAGCTACAAGAAGCCGGACCTGCAGCCGCTGGTGATGTCGGACGTGACCCGCCAGATCCGCCACGGCAACCAGTCGCTGGTGGGCGTGATGATCGAATCGAACATCGTCGGCGGCAACCAGCCGATCCCGGCCGACCTGACCCAGCTGAAATACGGCTGCTCGGTCACCGACGGCTGCATCGGCTGGGAAGAGACCGAGGAGATGCTGCGCGCCGCGCACGCAGACCTGCTGCAGCGTCCCTGAGCACTCTCATGGCCCGGCGCGAAAGGTCTTGAGCGCGCGCGCCAGTTCGGCCACCGTTTCATCCCAATCGCCGCTGCGGCGCTGGCGGAACAGGCGCATCACACCCGGGTACCAGGGCGTGTCGCTGCGTTCGGTGAGCCAGCGCCAGTCGGCCAGGTAGGCCGGCAGCAGCACCCAGCACGGCTTGCCGAGCACGCCCGCGAGATGGGCGACGGCGGTATCCACGCTGATCACCAGGTCGAGTCCCGCGATCAGCGCCGCGGTGTCGGCGAAGTCATCGATCGCGCCGGCCAGGTCGACCAGCGGGAATTCGCCAGTGTCCCCTTCACCCGCGCCTTTCTGCAAACTGAAGAAGCGCACGCCGGGCACCTGGGCGAGCGGCGCCAGCGTGGCGAGCGACGGCAGCGAACGCTCGCTATCGTTTTCGAAACCGGCGCCGCCCTTCCACACCAGTCCAACTTTGAGTGCGCCCGGCGCCGCTGCCAGCAGCGATGCCGAGCGCGCGATGCGCGCCGGATCGGGCGCGATGTAAGGCAGCGCGGCCGGAACGGAGTCCACTGTCGTGCGGAAGAAAAACGGCAAGCTCAGCGCGGGCACCCAGCAGTCCCAACCCGGAGTCAGCGGCTGGTCCAGCCCGATCGCCTCGTCGGCGCCGCGCAGGCCGCCGAACAGGGCGACCAGTCCCGGATGGCACAGCACGCCGACGCGCGCGGCGCCGGCCTGCTTGAGCTGCTCGCAGTAACGGCCGAACTGGATCATGTCACCGTGGCCGGCCTCGATGCCGACCAGGATCGCCGTGCCGGTCAGCGCTTCGCCCTGCCAGCGCGGCAGGTTCAAGTGGGGCTGCAGCACGTCGGCCCAGTCGCGCGCTTCGAGACGCTGCCAGCCTTCTTCCCAGCGTCCCTGGCGCAGCAACAGATAGGCCAGGTTGAACGCCGCCTTGCGATAGCTTGGATCGAGCAGGATCGCCTGGCGGTGGCAGGCTTCCGCTTCGGCTTCGCGGCCGGCGCAGGCCAGCATCACGCCGAAATTCGACAGGACCGATGGGGTGGCGGGGAAATCAGTCATCGCCTTGCGGTACAGCGCCTCGGCCTCGTCGAAGCGGC
This sequence comes from Massilia terrae, assembly GCF_024753145.1. Taxonomy (GTDB): domain Bacteria; phylum Pseudomonadota; class Gammaproteobacteria; order Burkholderiales; family Burkholderiaceae_D; genus Telluria; species Telluria terrae. Next base: position 681,529 of record NZ_JANUGU010000002.1, read on the forward strand.
GCTGGCCGGTGAGCATCACGCCAAGGTTCAGGCGCGGCTGCAGCTGTTCGGGAGCGGAAGCGATGGCGCGCAGGTAGTGCGCTTCGGCCAGGTCGTGCTGGCCGTCCTTGTCCAGCGCGTAGGCCAGGTTGCCGATGGCTTCGATGAAATCGGGTTCCAGCGCGAGCGCGGCGCGCAGTTTTTCGGCGGCGGCGGGGAAGTCGCGGGTGGCGAAGTGGGCGCCGGCTTCGTGGAACAGGGATTCGGCTGAGGTCATGCACTGATCTTACTTGCCGACCGACCCGAACAGCAAGCGACCCGCGCCTGCTTTACAATAGTCGATTACGCGCGCACCGCGCATGCCATCTTTTCCACACCACCCATGATTGTCCTCGGCGTCGAATCTTCCTGCGATGAAACCGGCCTGGCTCTGTACGACACCGAGCGCGGCCTGCTGTCCCATGCCCTGCACTCGCAAGTCGCGATGCACGAGGAGTACGGCGGCGTGGTGCCGGAACTGGCTTCGCGCGACCACATCCGGCGCGCGCTGCCGCTGCTGGAACAGGCGCTGTCCTCGGCCGGCATCGCCAAGACCGACATTGACGCCATCGCCTACACGCAGGGGCCCGGCCTGGCCGGCGCGCTGCTGGTCGGCTCGTCGGTGGCATGCAGCCTCGCGCTGGCGCTGGACAAGCCGGTGCTGGGCGTGCACCACCTGGAAGGCCACCTGCTGTCGCCCTTGCTGGCCAGCGATCCGCCCGAGTTTCCCTTCATCGCCCTGCTGGTCTCCGGCGGCCACACCCAGCTGATGCGCGTGGATGGCGTCGGCCGCTACACGCTGCTGGGCGAAACGCTGGACGACGCCGCCGGCGAGGCCTTCGACAAATCGGCCAAGCTGCTCGGCCTGGGCTACCCGGGCGGTCCGGCGATCTCGCGCCTGGCGGAATTTGGCGATCCCACCGCCTACACGCTGCCGCGCCCGATGCTGCACACGAAGGATTTCAACTTCAGCTTCTCTGGCCTGAAGACCGCCGTGCTGACGGTGGTGAAGAGCCAGCAGACCAATATCTGCGAGCAGGACAAGGCCAATATCGCGCGCGGTTTCGTCGACGCGATCGTCGACGTGTTGACCGCCAAATGCGTGAACGCGCTGCGCCACACCGGCCTGAAGCGACTGGTGATCGCCGGCGGCGTCGGCGCCAACGCGCAGCTGCGCGCTTCGCTCAACGCGGCGGCGGCGAAAAGGAAATTCCGCGTCTACTATCCGGAGCTGGAGTTCTGCACCGACAACGGCGCCATGATCGCCTTCGCCGGCGCGCTGCGCCTGAAAGCCAAGCCGGATGCGGCCCAGCACGACTACTCCTTCAACGTGCGTCCGCGCTGGCCGCTGGACGAACTCGAAGCAGCTTGAGCTTTATGTAACAGAATCCTACGGTGCGACCGTCGAGCGCCATCAATGGCACACTCACCCGGTCTCGTTGTCAGTAGGAGGTGCGCCACATGCGGGTGGTCAGTTGGAACATACGCTGGGGCTGCGGAAGAGACGGGCGGATCCGCATCCACGCCATCATCGACGTGCTGCGCAGGCTGAATGCGGACATCATCTGCCTGCAGGAAGTAGCTGCCAATCATCCGGAACTCGAAGGCAGTGCGTCCTCGAACCAGTTCCGGCAACTGGCCGGCGCCTTCGGTGGCTACCACAGCGTCGAGCACGCACCGAGCGAGCTCTACAAGAGCAATATGCCTCGCCTGTTCGGCAACCTGTTGCTATCGCGCTTCCGGCTCACCCAGGTGCATCGCCATGTGCTGCCGTGGCCGCCGGATCCGGCGGGGCGCGCGGGCATGCCGCGCGGCGCGCTCGAAGCCGTGCTCGATACGCCGAACGGCAAATTGCGCGTGCTGAACACGCATCTGGAATACCAGTCGCAGACGCAGCGCATGGCGCAGGTGCGACAGCTCAAGTACCTGCATTGGGAAGCCTGCGAACGGGCGCGCCTGTTCCAGCCCGATCCCACGCTGGACGCGCCCTACCAGTTCGGGCTGCGGCCGGAAACGGCGATCATCTGCGGCGATTTCAACTTCCTGCAGGACTCGCATGAGTACCGGGAATTGCTGTCGCCGGGCGCGGAAGGTTCGCTGCCGCTGGTGGACGCGTGGCGTCACCTGCATCCCCACCAGGCACGGCCGCCGACCACCGGACTGCACGGGTTTCCCTGGCCGGACAAGCCGGAATGCTATGACTTTTTCTTCGTCACAAACGACCTCGCGCCGCGGCTGAGCAATACTGAGGTGCTGTCGGAAACGGCGGCGTCGGATCACCAGCCGATTGTGCTGGACCTGGCTTGATGCAGTCGCAAGATTTAAAAGTAGAGCCGTCATTCCCGCTTTCGCGGGGATGACGTTCTCGTATAAAAACGATTCCGCAATTAACGCTGCCAGCGGCTTCGCCTAGGCCTGCGCCGCAATCTCGCGCAGTGCGCGCTCGAACACCTCCGGCGGCTGGCCGCCGGAAATCAGGTGCTTCTGGTTGATGATGACCGCAGGCACCGAATGGATCCCGGCGCGCTGGAAGAACTGCTCCGTCTCGCGCACCTCGTCGGCGTATTCATTCGATTCGAGAATCCGCGCCGCCTCGCCCTTGTCGAGCCCGACACTGTCCGCCACCTCCAGCAGCACCTCGTGCGAGCTGGGATCTTCCCCGCGCGTGAAATAGGCTTCGAACAGGGCCCGCTTCAGGTCGCGCTGCTTGCCTTGGTCTTCCGCCCAATGCAGCAGGCGGTGCGCGTCGAAGGTGTTGTAGATGCGGCCGCGCTTGTTCATATCGAAGGTGAAGCCGACGTCGGCGCCGCGCTGGCGGATCATCTCGCGCGAATGCTGTTGCTGCTCTTCCGTCGCGCCGTATTTCTGAGCGATGTGCTCGCCAATGTCCTGGCCTTCCTTGCCCATGTTTGGGTTCAGCTCGAAGGGCTGGAAGTGAAGGTCGGCGGAGACCGCGTCGCTGGCGTGTTCGAGCGCCGTTTCCAAAGACGCCAGCCCGATCGCGCACCACGGGCACGATACGTCGGACACGAAATCGATTCTCAGTTGCTTGCTCATGCCCTCATCCTTTCGCTTGTGGCTATCTGATCGTCGCAATGATAGCCGGTTTGGAAAGACGAGGCAGGACAGCCTACTTTTTCTTCTTCGCCTTCACCGCAGGCGCGGCAGCGGCCGCCTTGCCGCCGATCTTCGATTCTTTCCCCGCCAGCAGGTTCGAGATGTTTTTGCTGTGACGGAACATCAGCAGCATGCTCATGACGATCACGGCGAACAATTTCTCGTCCGCGCCGAACAGCAGGCCGTAGTAGAACGGCGCAAACAGCGCCGCGATCAGGGCCGCCAGCGACGAATAGCGGAAGGCGTAGGCCACCACCAGCCAGGTCGCCAGCGTCGCCAGGCCCAGCCAGACGTTCAGGCCCAGCAGCACGCCGAGCGCGGTCGCCACGCCCTTGCCGCCGACGAAGCGGAAGAACACCGGATACAAGTGCCCCAGGAACACCGCGACCGCCACCAGCGCCACGCCGCCATCCTCGACGCCATACTGCGGCCCCAGGTATTGCGCCAGCCACACCGCCAGCCAGCCCTTGGCGCCGTCGCCGACCAGGGTCGCGATCGCCGCCTTCTTGCTGCCGCTGCGCAGCACATTGGTGGCGCCGGGATTCTTCGAGCCGTAGGTGCGCGGGTCGGACAGGCCGAAGGCACGGCTCATCACCACCGCGAACGAGATCGAGCCGATCAGGTAGGCGGCCACGGTAAAGATCAGTGTATTCATCTTATTTATTGTCGGCTGGAAAACTGGTTCGTGAATATACACCATCCCTCAGCGGCGGCGATACCTCAATTCACCACCGTCGTCCCGGCGCAGGCCGGGACCCATAGACCGCTTGAGTTGTCGAAATGCAGCCGCAGGCCAGTAAGCTCAGCATGGGTCCCGGCCTGCGCCGGGACGACGGTGCAGACTTTAACTAAGTAAGCGGCGGTGACGACCTATTGCGGCAGCGCCACCTCGACCGGCTTCGGCCCCAGCACCCGCAGCAGCTCCTTCGGCTCGATGCTCACCAGGTAGCCGCGCCGTCCGCCGTTGATGTAGATGCGCGGCAGGTCGAGGATGGACTTTTCCACGTACACGGGCATCTGCTTGCGCGTGCCGAACGGACTCGTCCCGCCCACCAGGAAGCCGGTGTGCCGGTTCGCCACCTCCGGCTTGCACGGCTCGACCGACTTGCAGCCGATCGCACGCGCCAGGTTTTTGGTCGACACCTTGCAATCCCCATGCATCAGCACGATCAGCGGCCGCGCCGCTTCATCCTGCATCACCAGGGTCTTGACCACATCGTGCTCGGGCACGCCAAGGGCCTGCGACGATACCGCGGTGCCGCCGTGTTCTTCGTATTCGTAGGGGTGTTCCGAGAAGGCCACGCCATGCTTGCGCAGGAATTGGGTGGCCGGCGTTTCGGATACGTGCTCTTTCTTCGCCATGCGTGTTACGCTTAAGTGCTACGGAGGAGTTGCTTATTATGCAGCAAGAAATCCGCTTTGCCACGTTTAACGCGTTTAACCTGGCTCCCCCCGGCGCCAAGCTGTACGACAACCTCGAGCCCTGTTGCGAGGAATTGTACGAGGCGAAAGTCGACTGGACCGCGCGCCAGCTCGACATGCTCGATGCCGACGTGATCGGCTTCCAGGAGATCTTTTGCCAGGCCACGCTGCGCGCGGTGCTGGCGCGCACCCGCCGCTACCGCGACGCCACCCTGCATGGCTTCGATCCGGATCCGGATGCCGATCGCCTGACGCCCAGTGTGGCGCTGGTGTCGCGCCTGCCGCTGGCCGGGCCCGCCACGCCGCTGCGCGATTTCCCGGCCGGGATCGAAGCGCCGCCCGGCATGCGCGACCCGCACCGCTTTACCCGCGCCCCGCTGCACGTGCCGATCCTGCTGGCGCCCGACGTCGTCGTCGACGTGCTGGTGGTGCACCTGAAATCGCGCCGCCCCGACTACCGCAACGGCGACAGCAGCGAGGACCCGGCGCTGTACGCCCTGGCCTGCCTGCGCTCGCTGATCCGGCGCGGCACCGAGGCCGCCGCCTTGCGCGTGCTGCTGACCGGGCTGGCGCGCGCCAGCGGCCGTCCGCGCATCGTGCTGGGCGACTTCAACGACGTGGCCGATTCGGTCACCACCGGCATCGTGCTGGGCAACGGCGGCTGCGCAGCGGCGCGCATGTACGATGCCTGCCAGCTGCAGCGGCGCCAGGACCACCTGCGCCACGTCGGCTTCTCGGTGGTCCACGACGGCCACTACACCACCATCGATCACATCCTGGTGTCGGAGGAGTTCAACACCGCCCTGCCCAACGCGATCGGCGAAGTGGTCGAGGTGCTGTACCTGAACGACCACCTGGAGCTGAACCTGCCGGAAGCGTCCGACCATGGCCAGGTGGTGGCGCGCCTGCGCCTTTTCGACGAGGCGCACGGCCTCATGGACGCTGGCTTGTAGGATCGCCCTCGCGCCGGCCCTTGCTGGCGTAATGCCCCTGGTATTCGTCGCAGCCGTGCTCGCGCAGGAAGCGCAGCTGCTCGGCCGTTTCCACGCCTTCCGCGATCACCTTCAGGCCCAGGCTGCGCGCGACCGCGATGATGGCCGGGATCAGCTCCGCGCCCTCAGGGGTGGTGATGCCTTCGATGAAGGAGCGGTCGATCTTGAGCTTGGACAGCGGAAAGCGGCGCAGGCAGGACAGGCTGGAATAGCCGGTGCCGAAGTCGTCGATGGTCAGCTGCACGCCGCGCTGGCGCAGCGCCTCCACGGTGTCGTCGGCGGTGGCGTTGCCCTGCATGATGACGCCTTCCGTGACCTCGAGGTCGAGGAAGCGCGGGTCGAGCCCCGAGTTGGCCAGCGCATTGTCGACCGCCTGCAGCAGGTTGGGATGGATGAACTGGGCGCCCGACAGGTTGACCGCGACCACCATCGGGAAGCCCTGGTCGCGCCACACGCGGGCCTGGCGGCAGGCTTCGCACAGCACCCATTCGCCGATCGGCACCATCAGCCCGGACTCCTCCGCCACCGGGATGAATTCCTGCGGCATCAACAGGCCGCGCTCCGGATGGCGCCAGCGCAGCAGCGCCTCGACGCCGATGGTGCGGCCGGTCTCGATCTCGATTTCCGGCTGGTACTCGAGCACGAACTCGCGGTTTTCCAGCGCCCGGCGCAGCATGTTTTCCATCTGCACGCGTTCGACCACGTGGTCGTTCATGGCCGGGCTGAAGAAGCGGTACGCGTTGCGTCCCTCCTGCTTGGCGTGGTACATGGCGACGTCCGCGTGGTGCAGCAGGGTGACCGATTCCTCGCCGTCGCCGGGGCAGATGGCGATGCCGATCGAGACCGACTGCACGATCTCCTGGCGCTCCAGCTCGATGGGGCGCGCCAGCGCCTGCATCACGTTGCCGGCCACGTGGGCGGCTTGTTCGGCGCCGTGGATGTCGGCCAGCAGCACCACGAACTCGTCGCCGCCAAGGCGGCTGACGGTGTCCACCCCGCGCACGCTGTGGCGCAGGCGCTGCGCCACTTCGCGCAGGACGATGTCGCCGGCCTTGTGCCCGAGCGTGTCGTTGATCTGCTTGAAGCGGTCGAGGTCGATGAACATCACGGCGAAACACTTGCGCTCGCGCCGCCAGGTGGCCAGGGCCTGCTGGATGCGGTCGAGGAACAGCACCCGGTTGGGCAGGCCCGTCAAGCCGTCGTGCTCGGCCTGGTGGCGCGCGTTTTCCTCGGCCCGCTTGCGCTCGGTGATGTCGGTGAGCATCGACATATAGTTGATTACCTTGCCGCCATCGTCGCGAATGGCGGTGACCGCGACCCACGCCGGATACTCGATGCCGTTGGCGCGCACGCTGGTGATCTCGCCTTCCCAGTGGCCCTCGGCCAACACCCGTTCGCGGATCTCGTCGTAGAAACCGACGTCGTGCACGCCGAAGCGCAGGCTGGGCAGCTTCTTGCCGACGATGTCGCTGGCGGTGAAACCGGAAATATCGGCGAAGGCCTGGTTGACCGAGATCACCCGGTATTCGGTGTCCATGATGATGATGGCGTCGCGGCAGTTCTCGAAGACCTGGGCCGCGCGGTGCAGGCTGAGCTCGGCCTCGGCGCGCAGCGTAATGTCGATCGCCATGCAAAACACCTGCTGTACCTGGTCACCGCGGAAGATGGGGAAATGGCTCGCGTGCACCCAGCGGCTGAAACCGTCCGCCGCCTGCACTTTCCAGTCGAGCGGCGCGGGCGCCTGGCCGGTGCGCCAGATGTCGGCCATCATCGCGTCGAACTCGGCCTGGCGGTCGAGGTGCGACACCAGTTCGCGGAACGGCCGCCCGAGCGCGGCCTCGACCGGCCAGCCGAACAGCCCGGCCGCGGCGTGGTTCCAGAAGCGCACCGTGCCGTCGTAGTCCTGGCTGTAGATGGCGACCGCCGGCGACAGTTCGAGCGCGGCCACGTAGCGGTACAGCCAGTCGAGCGCGGCCCATCCCGGATTATCGCGTTCCGGGAGGGTCAGTGCGGGCAAATCGGCGTTCACGGTAGACCTCTTTCCAGAATGACCGGGATGATCGGGCAAAAGCACATTTTTATGCGCCACTTCCAGGACGGATTTGCGCCATCACAGCGGGAACACGCTTTGGCTCGCATCTGACACTTTATCCAGTTTTTCGCGCATTCCAACTCGCGGAAACCACCGCTCGTCGCATTCCCGTGGCGGCGCGGCTGGTCCTTTCCTATAGTTGCCACCATGCGCCGGCTTGCTCCATCCTGCCGCCAGGAAGGAGCACCGGCGCCATCCCGCTCGCACGCATAACAAGAGGTTCACGATGAAACTCGAAGCTCCCCCGCTGCCCCACGCCGCCGCGCACTTTCCCACCCGCAGGCGCCGCTGGCGCAAGAGCGCGATCGTGATTGCGCTTGCCGTGATCGCCTCCGCCGCCAGCTGGACCGTGTTGCACAAATCCAAGGCGGAGCCAACCCAAGCAGGCGCTTCCGCCCTGAAACCAACAGTCTACGAACTCTCGCCGGGTGATGTCGCCACGGTTGCATCAGGCGAATTGCGGGTCGGCCTGCCGCTGTCCGGCGCCCTCGCGCCGCTCCGGCAAGCCACCATCAAATCGAAGGTGTCAGGCGTGGTGCTGGAGAGCAGCGTGCAGGAAGGCACGAGCGTGGCCGCGGGCCAGGTGATCGCGCGGCTCGACGGCGCCGATGCGCGCGCCCGTGTAGCCCAGCAGCAAGCCGCACTGGACGAGGCCAATGCCCGGCTGGCGCTGGCGGCCAAGAACAAGGCCAATAGCGCGGCCTTGCTCAAGCAGAATTACATTTCCCAGAACTCCTTCGACACCAGCCAGAACAGCGTCGAGCTGGCGCAGGCCGCAGTGGACGCCGCCAAGGCCCAGCTGGAGATGGCCCGCATCGCCTTGGGCGACACCGTGATCCGCGCGCCGCTGGCGGGCGTGGTCAGCAAGCGCTTCGTCCAGGCCGGCGACAAGCTGGCGCCGGATGCGCCGGCGTTCTCCATCGTCGACCTGCGCCAGCTGATGCTGGAGGCGCAAGTGCCCGCTTCCGACATCCCGCGCGTGAAAGTGGGCCAGGAAGCGCGCTTCCAGGTCGACGGTTTCGCCGGACGCGACTTCAGCGGCAAGGTGGCGCGCATCAGCCCGACCACCGAAACCGGCTCGCGCGCCATGATCGTCTATATCAGCGTGGACAACGCCGACGGCGTGCTCAAGGGCGGCATGTTCGCCAAGGGCAATCTCACCACCGCAAAATCGGCGCCCGGCGCGCTGGCGCCGCTGGCGGCCGTGCGCCACGACGGCGGCCAGGACCTGGTCTATCGCGTCGACGCCGGCAAGGTGGTGGCGCAGCCGGTCAAGCTCGGCCTGCGCAATGAGGACGATGGCACGGTGCAGGTCACCGAAGGGCTGGCGCCGGGCCAGACCGTGATCGCCACCAGGCTGGACGGCGTCAAGCCGGGCAGCAGCGTCAAGCTGGCGGCCGCGCCTGCGCCAGCCGCCAGGAAAGGCTGAGCCATGTGGATCACCAGGACCAGTATCCGCCACCCGGTCTTCGCGACCATGGTGATGGTCGGGCTGATGGTGCTCGGCCTGTTCTCGTACAAGAGCCTGGGCGTGGAAAGCATGCCCAACATCGATGTGCCGGCAGCATGGGTCGAGACCATCTATCCGGGCGCCTCGCCCGAGCAGGTCGAGAACGACGTCACCCGCCCGATCGAGGAAGTGGCCAACACCGTCAGCGGCATCAAGACCGTGCGCAGCAATTCGTGGGAGGGCCGCAGCGGCGTCGGCCTCGAGTTCACCCTCGACACCGACACCAACCGCGCGATCCAGGACCTGCGCGACAAGATCGCGCAGGTGCGCGGCCGCTTCCCGCGCGAGGTGCGCGACCCGGTCGTGATCCGCCAGAACGGCGAGGACAACACCACGGTCGCGATCTACGCCGTCACGGCCAAGGACCACAGCATGCGCGACCTGTCCACGCTGACCGACCAGGTGATCGTCAAGCGCCTGCAGGCGGTCGCCGGCGTGGGCCAGATCTACGTGAACGGCAAGACCAACCGCCAGGTGCTGGTGCAGATCCGTCCCGCGCAGCTGCGCAGCCTGAACGTCGGCGTGGACGAGGTGGTGCGCGCGATCCAGGCCACCAATGCCAACCTCCCTGCCGGCAGCATCATCCACGGCCGCAGCGAGCGCATGGTGCGCATCGAAGGCATGATGAAGACCGCGCGCGACTTCAACAACATCATCGTGGCGCGCCGCGCCGGCGGCCCGGTCTACCTGAGCCAGGTGGCGGAGGTGGTCGACGGCGAGCAGGAAGAGCAGTCCCTGTCGCGCGTCAATGGTGTGCGCGCCATTTCGCTCCAGATCGGCAAGGTGCAGGACGCCAACACCGTGCAGGTGGGCGACGGCGTCAAGCAAGCCATCGAGGAGATGAAGAAGACGCTGCCGCCGGACGTGCAGTTCAGCAACCTGCAGGACGTGGCCAAGGACGTCAAGAGCCAGCTCGACAACGTGAAGGAAACCATCGTCGAGGGCGCCCTGTTGACCATGCTGATCGTGTTCTTCTTCCTGCATTCCTGGCGCAGCACGATCATCACCGGGCTGACCTTGCCGATCGCGGTACTGGCCAGCTTCATCGCGGTCAAGGCCTTCGGTTTCACCCTGAATTTCATGACCTTGATGGCGCTGTCGCTGTGCATCGGCCTGCTGATCGACGACGCCATCGTGGTGCGCGAAAACATCGTGCGCCACCTGGGCCTGGGCAAGCGCCACCTGAAGGCCGCCGAGGACGGCACCAGCGAGATCGGCCTGGCGGTGATGGCCACCACCTTCGCCATCGTCGCCGTGTTCGTGCCGATCGCCTTCATGAAGGGCCTGATCGGGCGCTACTTCCTGCAGTTCGGCATCACGGTCGCGGTGGCGGTGCTGGTCTCGCTGTTCGTCAGCTTCACGCTCGACCCGATGCTGTCCTCGGTCTGGCCCGATCCGGTGAAGGACCGCTTCAAGTACCTGCCCTGGCTGGGGCGCCTGATGGAGCGCGTCGAACACGGCATCGAACGGGTGCACGGCTGGTACGACCGGGTGCTGGCGCTGGCCCTGGCCTGGCGCAAGAGCACCCTCGCGATCGCGGTGGCGATTTTCGCCGGCAGCCTGATGCTGGTGCCGCTGGTCGGCGGCGAATTCGTGCCGCAGACCGACCACGGCTTCATCCAGATCCGCTTCAAGACGCCGCTCGGCTCCAGCCTCGACTACACCGACAGCAAGGTCAGGCAGGTCGAGGCCGCGCTCGCCCCGCTCACGGAAATCGAGAGCATGAGCGCCGATGTCGGTGCGGCCGAGGGCAAGAACTACGCGACGGTCAACCTGAAGCTGACCGACGTCCGCCAGACCCATCGCCGCTCGCAGCAGGAGCTGGAAAAGGTGGTGCGCGACCGGCTGGCGCCGATCGCCGGCATCACGCTGATGGTGGGCGACCGCCCGATCTTCATCGCCATCCTCGGCACCGATGAAGCCGCGCTCGACAAGACCGCGCACGAGCTGATGGACAAGATGCGCCAGGTGAAAGGCGTGGTCGACATCGAGTACAGCCAGGAAGGCGGCAGCCCGGCCACCATCGTCAAGATCAATAACGAGATGGCCAACGACCTCGGGCTGAACGTGGCCCAGGTCGGCGCGGCGCTGCGGCCCTTCGTGGGTGGCGACCAGACCAGCCGCTGGCTGGCGCCGGACGGCCAGAACTACGACGTCAACGTGCAGCTGCCCCGCTCCGGTCGGCAGAAAGTGTCGGACCTGGCCGACCTGGCGGTGGCCTCGTCCAAGCTGGACGCGCAGGGCAACCCGATCATGGTGCCGCTGCGCCAGGTGGTCGACTTCGTGCCCTCGTTCAGTCCGCAGGTGCTCAAGCGCCAGGCGCTGCAGCGGCGGGTCGCGATCTATGCCGGCGTGCAGGGCCGTCCGGGCGGCGACGTGATGGGCGATGTGCAGAAGGCGATGAAGGCGATGAAGCTGCCGGCCGGTGTGCGCTTCGACATCGGCGGCCAGCAGCAGATGATGGACGAGACGCTGGTCGGCTTCATGACGGCGATCGCGATCGCGGTGATCTTCATCTACCTGGTGCTGGCCTCGCAGTTCGGCAGCTTCCTGCAGCCGATTGCGATCATGATGTCGCTGCCGCTGTCGCTGGTGGGGGTGCTGCTGGCGCTGCTGGCGACGGGCAGCACGCTCAACATCTTCTCCTTCATCGGCATCGTCATGCTGATGGGGCTGGTGACCAAGAACGCGATCCTGCTGGTGGACTTCGCCAACCACGGCCAGCGCGAAGGCTTGCGCCAGTGCGAGGCGGTCAAGCAGGCGGGCCAGGTGCGCCTGCGGCCGATCCTGATGACGACCATGGCGATGGTGTTCGGCATGCTGCCGATGGCGATCGGCGCGGGCGACGGCGGCGCGACCCAGGCGCCAATGGGGCGCGCGGTGATCGGCGGGGTGATCACGTCGACCCTGCTGACCCTGGTGGTGGTGCCGGTGGCGTACACCTATCTCGACAGCCTGGGCAGGCGGGTCAAGCGCTGGTTCCAGAAGGGGCAGGAGGAGGCGCCGGCCGCAGCAGAAGCATGATCCCGTCGTCCCGGCAATGCCGGGAACGACGGTTGATACTCAAGCTCAAGCAGGCAGGCTAGCCCGCCTGCTCATCCCCTTCCGGCGCCACCACCTCCACCTCATCGGCGCCATCTTCCACCTCGCCCGGCTCGCCGGGCTTGTGGGTCTTGGCCTCCGCCTTGCGCTTGGCCTTCTCCTCGGCCTTGCGCTTCTTCTCCAGCTCACGCTGGCGCTTTTCGTACTGGAAATTCGTCCGGGCCATATTCACCTCTCGGTCTTCGAATGGGACGCAACACCTCTATTATGAACCGAATAAAGGTCAGCCGTTTGAGCCACTCCGCGGATGGTGCTGCGCATGCAGGCGTTTGAGCCGTTCGCGCGCCACGTGGGTGTAGATCTGCGTGGTGGAAATATCGGAGTGGCCCAGCAGCAATTGCACCACGCGCAGGTCGGCGCCGTGGTTCAGCAAGTGGGTGGCGAAGGCATGGCGCAGGGTGTGCGGCGACAGCGGTCCCTTGATCCCGGCCCTGGCCGCGTGCTTCTTGATGATCACCCAGAACATCTGGCGCGTCATGGGCGCACCGCGGCCGGTCACGAACAGGGCGTCGTCGACCTGGCCGTTGAGGATGATGCCGCGCGCGTCCTTCAGGTAGCGCTCCAGCCACAGGCGCGCCTGCGCACCGAAGGGCACCAGCCGGGTCTTGCTGCCCTTGCCGGTGATGCGCAGCACGCCATCGTTCAGGCTCAGCTCGACCAGCTTGAGCGTGACCAGTTCCGACACCCGCAGCCCACTCGCGTACATCAGTTCCAGCATGGTGCGCTCGCGCAGCCCGAGCGGGGTCGACACGTCGGGCGCCTCCAGCAGGGCTTCGACCTGGGCCTCGGTCAGCGTGCTGACCATGCGCGCCGGCTGCCGGGCCGACGCCATCTGCAGGCAAGGGTCGGCCGGGATCCGGTTCTGGCGCAGGGCCAGCTGGTAGAAGCGCTTGAGCACCGACAGGCGGCGGTTGGCCGAGCTGGGCTTGGTGTCTGCGTGGCGCTCGGCGAAATAGGCAGCAATGTCCTCGCCACCGGCCTCCAGCAGGCCGCGGCCGGGCCGCTTGACGTCCAGCCAGCGCGCGAACAGCTTCATGTCGCGCCGGTAGGCGTCGAGCGAATTCTTCGCCAGCCCCTGCTCCAGCCAGAGGGTGTCGCAGAACTCGTCGATCAGTCCCAGATCGACTGCTGCCGCCATGGGGATTGCGATACGCCTTCGTGCTTGAGCAGCCAGCGCTTGACCGACAGGTGGAAGCCGTTCTCGTCGTCGTGGTTGGAAAAGCCGCCCAGCCCGGAAGCGGAGGTGACGCGGTGGCAGGGGATGATCAGCGGGAACCAGTTGGCGCCGCAAGCCTGCCCCACCGCGCGCGGCGCCGAGCCGATCTCCTTGGCCAGGTGGCCGTAGGTGCGCACCGCCCCGCGCGGGATGGCGCAAATCGCCTCCCACACGCGGCGCTGGAAGTCGCTGCCGCGCTCCATCAGCGGCAGGGTGAAGACGAAGTCGGCATCGTCGAAGTAGCGCAGCACCTGGGCGCAGGCTTGCTCGGCCACCGGGTCCTGCGCGTCCTTCTCGTGGAAGTGCGGCGGCAGGTAGACCAGCTCGCGCACGCGGCCGTCCTCGGTCCGGATCCCCATCGCGCCGAAGGGCGCCGCGACGATGGCGCTGAATATCTCGCTGCCTTGCTGTGTGTTCATCGGCACAGTGTAGCGCCCCGGCCGCCGAAAATGAAGATTCCCCCACCGAGGTGGAGATTTTATTCGCGCGCGTTTCGGGATAATCCCGGCATCACAACGCGAACCCACCGACCGACATGGATGACAAGGACAACCGCCTGGCGCGCGCCCCGCTGCATCTGCGCTTTTCGTGGCCGTTCGCGCTGGGCTATATGGCGCTGGTCGAAGTCATCTGGGAGCTGCACGAGCAGGCCCACATCCAGTTCGGGCGCCTGCTGTGCGGCGACTACGGCGCGCGCGACTTCAACGTGTGGGGCCTGGCGCGCGGCTGCAGCGCGGCGCATCCGCTGGCCCCGCTGGCGGCGCTGGCCGGGCCGGTGTTCAGCTTCGCGGCCAGCTACTGCGGCTGCCTGCTCCTGCTGCGTGCGGGCGGCGAGCGCTTGCGCGGCTGGGGACTGGCCCTGATGCTGGCGCCGATCCCGTTCGCGCGCCTGTTCGATGCGGTGCGCGGCCAGGGCGACGAGATCGCGTTCGCGCACCGGCTGGCGCCCGGCGTGCCTGCCGTGCTGCTGGACCTGGCGACGGTGACCGTGCTGGCGGCGCTGTGCGCGCCGCTGGTGCTGGCGGCCCTGCGCTCGCTGCCGCAGCGGCGCTGGCGCTGGCTCCTGGGCCTGTCCTTCCTGCCGCTGCCGGTCGCGCTGGTGTTCAAGCTGGGCCTGCTCAACGCGCTGCTGCGCGCGGGCTGGCTCGACAATCCGCGCACCTTCGGCACGCCGGTGCTGGTGTGGATCTATTTTTCTGTAATGAGCGCAGTGCTGGCATGGCGCGCGCTGTCGATGGGCAGTGCGCGCCATGCAGGCGCATAAAAAAAGCGCACCCGTAGGTGCGCTCCAAATTCTGTTCCACGTTTCCGGCCGATCGTCGAGCGTCGGCATACTGTAAAACGCAGGGTCTCCTCGATTTCTCCGGTATGGACTACCGGTACTTTTCTCTACTCCCCAAAAAAACCTTGCTTCTCTTGCACCAGGCGAGCGCATCATGCCGCCTGAAGGTGTCACATCATAGCCCAGCTTGCACCATATGAGCGCGGCATATTTGCAACGTTGATAAAATTATTTTCATCCGTATACCAAATTTGGTAGAAACAGAGAAATTTGTGGTACGTAAGTGATGAGCCCGAGGAAAACCAGCATGGTGATCAGCCAGGGCATCACGGCCATCGTCAGCTCCGAAATGCCCATCTTGGTGATGCCGGACGCCACGTACAGATTCAGGCCCACCGGCGGGTGGCACATGCCGACTTCCATGTTCACCACGATCAGCACGCCGAAGTGGATCGGGTCGATGCCCAGCGTGGTCGCGACCGGGAACAGGATCGGCGCCATGATCAGCACGATCGACGACGGCTCCATCACATTGCCGGCCACCAGCAGCAGCACGTTCACCACCAGCAGGAAGGCGATCGGGCCCAGGCCCTGGCTGGTGAGCCAGCTGGCCATGGCCTGCGGGATATTTTCGCTCGTCATCAGGAACGAGAACAACACCGCGTTGGTGATGATGTAGAGCAGCATCGCCGACATCGCGGCCGAGTCCAGCAGCACCTTGCCGACCTGCTTGAGCTTCAGGTCCTTGTACACGTACACGGCGATGAAGAAAGCGTACACGGCGGCCATGGCGGCGGCCTCGGTCGGGGTGAAGATGCCGGTGTAGATGCCGCCCATCACGATCACGATCAGCATCAGGCCCCAGATGCTCTTGCGGAAGGCGGCGAAGCGCTCGCCCCAGGTGGCCTTCGGCATGCGCGGATAGTCGCGCTTGCGGGCGATGAACCAGGTGGTGATGCCGAGGAAGGTCGCGAGCAGGATGCCCGGGATCACGCCGGCCATGAACAGCTTGCCGACCGAGGTGTTGGTGGTGACCGAATACAGCACCATCACCACCGACGGCGGGATCAGGATGCCGAGCGCGCCCGACGTGGTGATCACGCCGGCGCCGAAGCGTTTCGGGTAGCCCTGCTTGACCATGGCTGGCAGGATGATCGAACCGATCGCCACCACCGTCGCCGGGCTGGAGCCGGACACCGCCGCGAACAGCGCGCAGGCCAGCACGCCGGCCAGCGCCAGGCCGCCCGGCCAGTGGCCGACCATCGAGGTCGCGAAGTTGATCATCCGTCGCGCGACCCCGCCGTGGGTCAAGAAGTTACCAGCCAAGATGAAGAACGGGATCGCCATGATCTCGAAGTTCTCGATGCCGGTGAACAGCTTCATCGCCACCGATTCGATCGGCACCGTGGTCATCGTGAACAGGAAGGTCAGCACGGTCAGGCCGAGCGCGATCGAGACCGGCATGCCGGTCAGCATCAGCAGGATCAGCAGGACAAAAATGATGGTGGCGTTCATACGGCGTGCTCCCGGGCTTCGTCGATTTCGTCTTCCAGGCCTTCGACATAGCCGTGGTCATGGCGCGGCAGTTCGCCGTTCTTGAGGAAGTGCCAGGTCACCTGCAGGAAACGGAAGCACATCAGGTAGGAGCCGAGCGGCACCGCCAGGTACACGATCCACATCGGCAGTTCGAGGTCGGACGAGGTGGAGTCGGTCTGGCTCATGCGGGCGACGAAGATCGCGCCCAGGGTGCCGATGACGCCGGTGAAGAAGGCGCCCGCCAGCAGGCTGAGCACGACAACTTTCTGGCGCCATTTTTCCGACAGGCGGTTGACCAGCACGTCGACGCCGACGTGGATGCCGGTCCGCACGCCGTAGGCGGCGCCGAACTTGGCCATCCAGACGAACATGAAGATGCACAGCTCCTGGGCCCAGCTCAGGTTCAGGCCGATGAGGAAGTCCTGCAGGCCGGGAATCGGCAAGCCGGACAGGTAGCGGTGCACCACCGCTACGAAGATCACGACAGTGGCCGCGGCCATCAGGGACGCGATGATCCACTCTTCGAGGCGATCGAGGAATTTCATGGGGGTGTCCTAGGGGTAAGGAAACGCTTGGGGTGCGCGTGCGAGGGGGTCCCCGCTTTCGCGAGGACGAAGAAAAGCTAACTAAGCTCATTCGTCATTCCCGGCACTGCCGGGAACGACTTCCCGCGCACGCGGGAACCCCATTTCTAGATGAGCAGCCTATACTTTATTGGTACTTGGCCGTCTCTTTATAGATCGCCTGGATCAGGTCCTTGCCAATGCGCCCTTCCATCTGCTTATGCACCGGCAGCAGCGCCTTGCGCCAGTCGGCCTGCTGCTTCGGGGTCAGCTCGTAGATGGTGGTCTTGCCGGCCTTGCGAATTGCGGCCAGTGCCTCGTCGTTGTCGCGCTGGGCGATCGCCTTTTCGTAGGTGGTGGCATCGCGCATCGCCTGCTCCAGCGCGGCGCGGATGTCGGCCGGCAGGCCGTCCCAGAACTTCTTGTTGACGATCACCGCATAGCCCAGGTAGCCGTGGTTCGACAGCGTCAGGTGCTTTTGCACTTCATGCATCTTCTGCGTGTACATATTCGACGGCGGGTTCTCGGTGCCGTCGACCACGCCGGTCTGCAAGGCCTGATACACTTCAGAGAACGCCAGCACCTGCGGGTTCGCGCCCAGCGCGCGCATCTGCGCGTCGAGCACCTTGGAGGCCTGGATGCGCATCTTCAGGCCGCGGAAATCGGCCGGCTCGTGCAGCGGCTTGTTGGCCGACATGTCCTTGAAACCATTGTCCCAGTAGGCCAGGCCGGTGATGCCTTTCGGCTCCAGCTTCTGCATCAGGCTCTTGCCGACCGGGCCTTCGGTGACCGCGTACAGCGAAGTCTTGTTGGGGAAGATGTAAGGCAGGTCGAACACCTCGAATTCTTTCACGCCCAGCGGACCGAACTTGGCCAGCGAAGGCGCCAGCATCTGGACCGCGCCGAGCTGGAGCGCTTCCATCTCTTCCTTGTCCTTGTAGAGCTGGCTGTTCGGATAGACTTCGACCTTGACCCGGCCCTTGGTCATCTTCTCGGCCAGTTCCTTGAAGCGGTCGGCGGCGCGCCCTTTCGGCGTGTCGGTGGCGACCACGTGGCTGAACTTGATGACGATGGGAGCCTGGGCCCAGGCGGCGTTGAAGCTGGCGGCCGCGGCGAAGGCCACGACCAGTGCCTTGAATTTCATGTGTGTCTCCTCTTCTCTCTTGTGAAAATAGTTATTTTGGTAATTATTATTTTGGCGAGTCTGATTTAGCTAATTCTGCTACGCAATTGTGGAATTCCACAATAGCCGACTTCGTTGTTTTCTCACCATTGTATTGCATGAAAAGCATCAGTCTTCCACCATTGCCGCCCAGCACTGCATCCGGTCCCGCCAGCCGCTGGCGCTGGCTGGTGCCGGTGCTGCTGGTGCTCTTGTTCCTCGCCGTGCTGATCTGGCTGCCCTGGCAGGCGCGCGAGATGGAAAGCAACGAACGCCAGGAGCAATTGATCGCCGATACGCTGTGGGTCGAACAGACCCTGCGCTTCGAGCTGGCGCGCAACGAGGAGGCGCTGGCCAACCTCGGCGCCGATCTGGTCGTCAAGCCACCGCCGAACGAGATGCTGCAGGCCCGGATGGCGCAGATGTTCAAGAGCGGGCACGAGCTGGAGCGCCTGGTCTGGTTCGGCGCCGACGGCAAGGTGCTCGCGATCCATGGCGCCGAACTGCCGGCCAGCGGCCTGGCCGAAGCGTCGCGCGCGACGGGTGAGGTGGCGCGCAAGACCCACGGCGGCCGCTACAGCGATCCCTACGGCAGCACCGCCCTCGCCCACGGCCTGCTCGACTATCACCTGCCGCTGTACCACGAGGGCGCCTACGCCGGCAGCCTGGTCGCGACCTACAAGCTCAAGGTGCTGCTCGACGAGACCGTGCCGTGGTGGTTCGCGCAGGACAATATGCTGGAGCTGCTGGACAAGGACGACAAGGTGGTCGCGATCCGCAGTGCCGGCGGCCCGGGCCGCGGCGTCTACACCCACAAGCACGCGCTCGACCTGCCGGGCGGCCTGATCACGCTGGCCACCGACAGCACCAAGGGCGCGCCGCGCCTGCTGCCGAATTTGCTGGTCGGCTCGGTGATCGTCCTGGCGCTGGGCCTGCTGCTGTCGCTGGCCGCGCTGTGGCGCCACATCGCGCGCACGCTGGCGGCCGAGGCCGCGCTGCGCCAGCAGATGGCGTTTCGCACCGCGATGGAAAACTCGCTGGTCACCGGCCTGCGCGCGCGCGATCTCGAAGGCCGCGTCACCTACGTCAACCCGGCGTTCTGCGCGATGGTCGGGCTGCCGGCCGAGGAGTTGGTGGGCAAGGTCCCGCCGATGCCCTACTGGGCGCCGGAAGCGATGGCCGACTACGAAGAGCGCTTCCAGCTGGTGCTGTCGGGCGAAGCCACGCCGCAGTTCGAGACCGTGTTCCAGCGCTCGGATGGCGCGCGGGTGCCGGTGCTGGTGTTCGAGGCGCCACTGGTGGACAGCCGCGGGCGGCAGACCGGATGGATGAGCTCGATCCTCGACATCACCGACCGCAAGCGCGTCGAAGAACTGAACCGCAAGCAAGAAGAAAAGCTGCAGGAAAGCGCGCGCCTGGCGACGATGGGCGAGATGTCGTCGATGCTGGCGCACGAACTGAACCAGCCGCTGGCGGCCATTTCGAGCTACACGGCGGGCGCGCTGAACGTGCTGGCGCGCGGCGAGGACGCGGCGCAGCCGGTCGACGCCGGCCTGCTGCGGCGCGCGCTGGAGCAGGCGCGCCAGCAGGCCCAGCGCGCCGGCCAGATCATCAAGAGCGTGCACGAGTTCGTGAAGAAACGCGAGCCGGAGCGGCAGCGGGTGGAGATCGGCAGCGTGGTCGAAGGCGTGCGCGCCCTGATCGAGCTGCAGGCGCGCCAGGGCTACGTGGTGCTGCGCGTGCAGGTGCCGGGCCAGCTGCCGCCAGTGCTGGCCGACCGCATCATGCTGGAGCAGGTGCTGCTGAACCTGGCGCGCAACGGGATCGAATCGATGCAGGGCGAGCCGCCCGAGCGGCGCGTGCTGCGCATCGAGGCGCACGCCGAGGGCGGCCAGGTGGCGGTGGCGGTGATCGACAACGGACACGGCATTGCGCCCGAGGTGGCGGCGCGGCTGTTCTCGCCGTTCTTCTCGACCAAGGCCGAGGGCATGGGCATGGGCTTGTCGATCTGCCGCACGGCGATCGAGTTCCACGGCGGGACGCTGACCCATGCCGCCAATCCGGGCGGCGGAACCGTGTTCACCTTCACCTTGCCGCAGCAGGCGCAGGCGGAGGCGGCGTAGGCTAGAATTTACCCACCCCCAAAACAACGTCGTCCCCGCGCAGGCGGGGACCCATGGACCGCCTCCGGAAGTCACGACTGCTTTTCGCAACGCGGCTTCGGTAAGCGCTCTGACGCTATCGAAGGAAATCAATGCTCCACATCGTAGACGACGAAGACGTAATCCGCGACGCCCTCGCCTGGCTGGCCCAGTCGCGCGGGCTGGCGGCGCAGGGCTACGCCAGTGGCGAGGACTTCCTCGCCGCCGCCGGCCTCGGCACCGACCCGGTCGGCGATTGCGTGCTGCTCGACGTGCGCATGCCCGGCATGAACGGCATCGCCGTGTTCGACCAGCTGGTCGCCCGCGGCCTGCTGCCGCGCCTGCCCGTGATTTTCCTGACCGGCCACGGCGACGTGCCGATGGCGGTCGACTCGCTGAAACGCGGCGCCTTCGACTTCTTCGAAAAGCCCTTCAACGACAACGACCTGATGGACCGCGTCGAGCAAGCCCTGGCCGCCTCGCTGCGCGCCGGCCACACCGCCGCCGTGCGCGCCCGCCTCGCCACCTTGTCCGCGCGCGAACGCGAAGTGCTCGATTTGATTCTGGCCGGCAAAATGAACAAGGTCGTCGCGGATGAGCTCGGGATCAGCATGCGCACCGTCGAAGTCCACCGCGCCCACATCTTCGACAAGATGCAGGTCAAGACCGCGGTCGAGCTGGCGGGATTGTTGAAATAATCATTCTGCATCTGGCTCGTTCATTTTGTTTCCGCAAGGCCTTGCGATCCGCGAGACCGCCCTTACGTGAACAGGGAACGGCGGCCTCGGCGCTGCCGCAGACCTTCCGCCCGCGCGCCGCCTGCCGTCATGAACGGCTAATCTGGCCAAGTTGACATGCGCACGGCCGCTCCCGTGAGCCGTGCGCGGCGGGGCGCTTGTAAAATCCAATCAACGCGATGCATCGCCGCGCGCCGGCTGATGCCTTACTTTAGGGAATGCAGATGAACGAAAGAACAGTCGCAGACAAGATGTTCCTGAAGACCGCAAAGTCGATGATGATCTTGAACGGCGGGGTGCACCCCGGCATGGTGACGCAGATGCCGAAGGAGATCCAGGTCGACAAGGGCCCGGCCGACGTGGTCCTCATGTTTGCCATGAACCGCAAGGAACTCGAACATTACTTGCCGACCGCCAAGCAGGCGCTGGGCGAGAAAGGTTCCCTGTGGATCGCCTATCTCAAGCAGACCGCTTCCAAGGCCACTGATATCAATCGCGACTCGATCAACGACTTTGCGAAGGAAAACGGTATCACAGGCGTCGCCATCATTTCCATCGATGGCGACTGGTCGGCCTTACGCCTGAAGCGGATCGAAATCTAAACCGTGGCGCGCCAGCGCCCAGGCCACATGTTCGCGCACCAGCGCTGACGGATGGCCGGCACGGGCGCGCAGCGCGGCCACGATGGCCGCGTCCCCTTTGGCGCCGGCGACCGCGTTGCCCAAGCCGACCGCCAGGTTGCGCAGCCAGCGCTCATGTCCGATCCGCCGGATCGGGCTGCCCTCCATCCGCCGGTTGAACTCTTCCTCGTCCCACGCGAACAATTCGATCATGCCGCTGCTGGCCAGGCCGTTGCGCTCGTCGAAATCCGGCAGGCTGGCGCGCTGCGCGAACTTGTTCCACGGGCAGACCAGCTGGCAGTCGTCGCAGCCGTAGATGCGGTTGCCGATCAGCGGGCGCAGCTCAAGCGGGATCGGGCCCTTGAGTTCGATGGTCAGGTAGGAAATGCAGCGCCGCGCGTCCAGCCGGCCCGGGCCGAGGATGGCGCCGGTGGGGCAGGCGTCGATGCAGGCCGTGCACTGTCCGCAGTGGGCGCCGGTCGGCTCGTCCACCGGCAGCGGCAGGTCGACCAGGATCTCGCCGATGAAGAAGGTGGAACCGGCCTCGCGCGACAGCAGCAGCGTGTGCTTGCCGCGCCAGCCCAGGCCGGCCTTGCGCGCCAGCGGCAGCTCCATCACCGGCGCCGAGTCGGTGAACACGCGATAGCCGTACTCGCCGATTTCATGCTTCACGCGCTCGGCCAGCTGCTGCAGCCGGTTGCGCAGCACCTTGTGGTAGTCGCGGCCGCGCGCGTACACCGAGACCACCGCCGCGCGCGGATCCTGCTGGCGCGCCAGCTCGCGCTCGCGCCAGCCATCGCCTGTTGCGCGCGGCAGGTAATCCATGCGCGCCATGATCGCGCGCACCGTGCCCGGCACCAGTTCGGCCGGCCGGGCGCGCTTCATGCCGTGGCTTGCCATATAATCCATCTCGCCGTGGTTGCCCGCCGCCAGCCACGCCTTCAATCCTTCCTCCGCATCCGACAGGTCGACGTCCGCGATGCGCACTTCGGCAAAGCCCAGCTCCGCGCCCCACGCCTTGATGGCGCGCGCGAGTTCGGCAAGGTCGGGTGGCAGGGACGGCATGGTCGGGACGGAAGCGGCAAAGATCAACACGACATTCTATTCGATGCAGCATTTCACAGCCTACCTGCGGGACGAATCGGCCACCGCGGCCTTCGGCGCCGCGCTCGCGCGGGCGCTGGTGCCGGGCCTGGTGATCTACCTGCACGGCGACCTCGGCGCCGGCAAGACCGCGCTCACCCGCGCGCTGATCCAGGCCTGCGGCTACGCCGGCACCGTCAAGAGCCCGACCTACACGCTGGCCGAGCCCTACCGCGTCACGCTCGACGGTGCGCCGCTGCAGGTGATCCACTACGACCTGTACCGCATGTCCAGCCCGGAGGAATTCCTCGATGCCGGCTTCCGCGAAGACTTCGACGGCCACAATGTATGTATCGTCGAGTGGCCGGAGAAAGGCGCGCCGGTGTTGCCGCGGCCCGACGTGGCGATATCGCTGAGTGTGCGCGAGCCCGGCCGTGCGCTAGAATTGCAGGCGTTGTCCCCACTGGGCCTGCTATGCCTCGACCGCCTCTCCTTCGCACCACCCCGCTAGGTTCCGCCAGGCGCCGCACCATCCTCAAGGCCGGCGGCACGCTCCTGCTGTCCGTGCTCGGCCCGCTGCCGGCGCAGGCCGCGCAAATCCTCGCCGTGCGCGTGTGGCCGGCCGACGACTACACCCGCGTCACGCTCGAAAACGACGGCGACCTGAAGGCCACGCATTTCATGGTGCCCAATCCGCCGCGGCTGGTTGTGGACATCGACGGCCTGGCGCTCAACGACACGCTCAAGGGCCTGGTAGCGAAGATCGAATCGAACGACCCCTACATCAAGCAGGTGCGCGTGGGCCAGAACCGGCCGAATGTGGTGCGCCTGGTGTTCGACCTGAAGGAAGAGGTCAAGCCGCAGGTGTTCACGCTGCCGCCGGTGGCGGGCTACCACAACCGCCTGATCTTCGACCTGTATCCGCTGACGCCGGCCGATCCGCTGGCGGCCCTGATCCAGCAGCGCGACTGGACCACCGGCGATGCGCCGCCCGCGCCCGATGCGCTGGGCACGATCGCCAGACAGGATGGCGGCGAGGCGCCGGCGATGCCGGTCCCGCCGATGACGCAGGCGCCGCGGCCGACGCTGGCGCCGACGCCCGCGCCCAGCGCCGCACCGGCCGGCCTGCCGAAAGTGACGCGCATGGTGACCATCGCGCTCGACCCCGGCCACGGCGGCGAGGACCCGGGCGCGACCGGCGGCACCGGCGTGCACGAGAAGGACATCGTGCTCGAAATCGCGCGGCGCCTGAAGGCCAAGCTCGAAGGGATGCCGAATACCCGCGTGCTGCTGACGCGCGACGCCGACTACTTCGTCCCGCTCGGCACCCGCGTCGACAAGGCGCGCAAGGTGCAGGCCGACCTGTTCGTGTCGATCCACGCCGATGCCTTCGTCGAGCGCACCGCGCGCGGATCGTCGGTGTTCGTGCTATCCGAAAAAGGCGCCACCTCGAGCGCGGCGCGCTGGCTCGCGAACGACCAGAACAAGGCCGACCTGATCGGCGGCGTCAACCTCGCCAACCACGACCGCCAGCTGGCCAGCGTGCTGCTCGACCTGTCGACCACGGCGCAGATCAGCGACAGCCTCAAGCTGGGCAAGGCGGTGCTGAGCGAAATCGGCGGCATCAACAAGCTGCACCGCGGGATCGTCGAGCAGGCCGGCTTCGCGGTGCTGAAGGCGCCGGACATTCCGTCGATCCTGGTGGAGACGGCGTTCATCTCGAATCCCGAGGAAGAGGCGCGGCTCAAGGATGATGGCTACAAGGACCAGCTGGCCGATGCCATCACCAAGGGCATCCGCCGCTACTTCGCCGCCAATCCGCCGATGGCGAAGAGCCGGATGGCGTAATCCTATTTAAGATAAGCGATGGAAGAAAACACCGTCGCCCCGGCGCAGGCCGGGGCCCATACTGAGCATCCCGTCACGCGTTCCATGGATCCCGGCCTGCGCCGGGACGACGGTCTTGAAGTCAGCAGCAAGTTCGCAGAGCTGGACGCCGTCCACCTGAAAGCACCGGACGGCGCCGAAGCCATCATCACGCTGTACGGCGCCCACCTCGTGTCATGGAAGACTGCCGACGGCCGCGAACGCATGTTCCTCAGCGCGAAATCGGCGCTGGACGGAACCAAGGCCATCCGCGGCGGCATCCCCGTGATCTTCCCCCAGTTCGCCACCCGTGGCGCCGGCATGCGGCACGGCTTTGCGCGCGTGCTGCCGTGGCGCGTGACGGCCAGCGGCGTCGAAGACGGCGCCGCCTTCGCCATCTTCACACTGGCCGATAGCGACCTGCCCGCGACCGTCGCCACGTCGTGGCCGCACAAATTCACGCTGACGCTCTACATTGTCATGAAGGGCAGTTCGATCTCGATGTCGCTCAACGTGCGCAACGACGGCGACGCGCCCTTCCCGTTTGCCGCGGCCCTGCACACCTACCATCTCGTCGACGATCTGTCGGCAGTGCGGATCGATGGTGTCCAGCCGTCGACGCTGACGCTGGGCGACAAGCTGGACGAGGTTTTCGAAGGAATCCACCTGGTCACGCTGGCCAGCGGGGCGGGCGCCCTGCGGCTGGAGCAGGCCGGCTTTACCGATGCGGTGGTGTGGAATCCCGGCGCGGCCGATACGGCGGCGATGTCGGACATGGAAGCCGACGAGTACAAGCGCTTCGTCTGCATCGAGCCGGCCCTGCTCGGACCTGCGACGCTGGAGCCGGGGCAGGCCTGGCACGGCCGCTACAACGTCAGCTGCAGCTGAGCGTCAGTTCGACTCCTTGATCACCCGCCCGAACGTCGGCTGCACCGGCCGCGCGTTCAGCGGGTACAGGCGCGAATACAGGGCCATCTGCTCCGGCGAGGCCTGCATCTTCTGCTTCATCACCAGCCACAGCACGTCCTCGGTGCACGGCGGCGTGGTCAGCGATCCCATGTAGGTGTAGTACTCGCGCCGCTCCGGCAGCGCGTCGAGCGGATTGATGACGATCGCCGGCGACACCGTCGCCCGCTTCTCCAGCGGCAGGTTGTTCCAGATGGTCTGGATCAGGCGATGCTGTTCGCCGCGTTCGAGCAGCACGGCCACAACCGCCAGCCGCCCGCCCGGGCCCTTGTGCACGAGGTGCATCACCATCTCCGTCCCGCGGCCGTTGATGCGCTCTTCCGACGGGCGATGGAAGTGGATGTTCTGCAGCTCGTACATCTCGTTGCCGACGTTGATGAAATTGCCGCCTTCGACCGTCACTTCGATCGTATGGCCGGTGTCGACTTCGCTGAAGGTGGAAGGATGGTAGTCGAAGCCGACCTGCTCCAGGTCGACCTTCATGCCGTCGCGGATGTCGATCGGCGACTGGCGCTGCCCGGCGCCGCACTTCGCCCACTCGACGTTCATCTGCGCCCAGTTGGCCGGGCCGGTCTCGCCCTCGTAGCTCCAGTCGGTGCGGTGGCGCTTGGCTTCCGCCGCGATGGCGGCGGCCTTCTGATCCTGCAGCCGCTTCGCTTCGGCCGCCTTTTGCGCGCGGGCGGCGGTCACCACGCGCTGCTTCTGCTTCTCGCGCATCTCGGCCAGGCGCTGGGCGATTTTCTGCGACAGTTCGAGCTCGGCTTCTTCCTCTTTGCTGCGCTGTGGCGCGGGGGGCGTATAGGCGGACGTGCGCCCCGGCGTGGCTGCCGGCGCGGGAGTGTCGGCCTTGACCGGCGCGGCAGTCTTGCCGGCCGGCGGAGCCGGATTGTTCGCACTTGCCGTCAGCATGACGGAGCAGCCCGCGAACAGGGCAATCCAATTGCGCATGAGGTGTGCTTTTAACGCATTACCTCATCCTTATCGGAGAAAGCCGGGAAAACTTGAGCGGTCTGTGCGAAATCAGCGGCTGAGCATGCGGCGCCCGACCTTGTACAGGCCGCCCAGCGCCAGCGGCACCACGGCCGCGCCGACGCCGACCAGCACGATCGCGGTCAGGTGGTCGCGCACCACGGGGATGTTGCCGAAGAAGTAGCCGCCGGTGACAAGGGTCAGCACCCAGGCGGCGGCGCCGGTGAAGTTGAACAGCTGGAAGCGCGCATGCGTCATGTCCGACACGCCGGCCACGAAGGGCGCAAAGGTGCGCACCACCGGCACGAAGCGCGCCAGGATGATGGTCTTGCCGCCATGCCGTTCGAAGAATTCGTGGGTGCGGCGCAGCGCATCCTTGTTGATCCAGCGGTAATCGTGGGTGAAGACCCGTTGCCCGATCGCCTCGCCGATCCAGTAATTGAGCGTGTTGCCCGTGACCGCGGCCACGATCAGCAGGACCAGCAACAGGGGAAGGCTCATCTGGCCGGTGGCGCAGAAGGCGCCGGCAATGAACAGCAGGGTGTCGCCGGGGAAGAAAAACAGCACTACCAGGCCCGTTTCGCAGAACACGATCGCGAACAGGACCGCATAAACATAGACTCCATACTCGGCCAGCAGCGTGCCCAGCGTCTTATCGACATGAAGAATCATGTCGAAAAATTGCATCAGATCCATAATATTCCTAAATGGTAGCGTCGAATCATACCATCAGTCCGGCTGTAAAAATAACGGCTGGGCACAGTCTTTCCGCGACTTTTTTATTGCCACAAGGAATCGTTTCCTCGGTGACAGCAATCCCATTACAATCGGTGCCGCTGGGATAACAAACAATCAAAGGAGACCGGAATGGAGATGACGAGATCGGGCAAGCGGGCGCTGGCGGCGGCGTTGGCGGCATTGTTGGCAAGCGGCGCGGCGTGGTCCGCCGATCCGCCGCCCAAGCCGAGCGTGGCCGACGTGCTCAAAATGTCCAAGCCATCCGACTGGCGGCCGCTCGACCCGGACAACACCTTGTACATGGAGATCCCGACCGGTCGCGTGGTGATCGAGCTGGCGCCGGTGTTCGCGCCGAATCACGCGAAGAACATCAAGGCGCTGGTGCGCGAGCACTACTTCGATGGCCTGGCGATCATCCGCTCGCAGGACAACTGGGTGGTGCAATGGGGCGAACCGGACGACGTGAAAACCCCGCGCCCGATCAAGACCGCGCAGCAGACGCTGAAGGCCGAGTTCACGGTGCCGCGCGCGAACGACAAGCACTTCGTCCAGTTGAAGGACAAGGACGGCTACGCGCCGCAGGTCGGGCATTCGGATGGATTCCCGGTCGGGCATGATCCGAAGACCGGCGAAGCATGGCTGGCGCACTGCTACGGCATGGTCGGCGTGGGCCGCGACAACGACGCCGACAGCGGCGGCGGCACCTCGCTGTATGCCGTGATCGGGCACGCGCCGCGCCACCTGGACCGCAATATCACCGTCGTCGGGCGGGTGGTGGCGGGCATGCCGCTGCTGTCGGTGCTGCCGCGCGGGACCGGGCCGATGGGCTTCTATGACAAGCCGGAGCAGTATGTGCCGATCAAGTCGATCAAGGTCGCGGCGGATGTGCCGGAAGCGGAGCGCAGCCACCTTGAAGTGATGCGCAGCGAAGCGCCGATCTACCAGGCGGTGATCGAGGCGCAGCGCAACCGCGGCGGCCCGTGGACCAAGGTGCCGGCCGGCTATATCGACCTTTGCAACGCGCCGATTCCGGTGCGCGAGCGTAAGTGAGAAAACTGTTTATTTAGTTAGCAAGTTAGCCTCAGTACGTCGTCCCGGCCTCCGGAGGGACGACGGTTTTGAGGGTAGTGGCTAAACCACACCTCGGTTATCTTCCTTCCCCGCAAGCTATAATCCCGCCGATGAACGCCCCCGTCCCCACCCATCGCCCGATCCAGCAGCTGTCGGATCAGCTGATTTCGCAAATCGCCGCCGGCGAGGTGGTCGAGCGGCCGTCGGCCGTGGTCAAGGAGCTGCTCGAAAACGCGCTCGACGCCGGCTCGACGCAAATCACCGTGCGGCTGGAGGAAGGCGGCGTCAAGCGCATCGCGATCACCGACAACGGCCGCGGCATCGCGCCCGACGAGCTGCCGCTGGCGCTCGCGCGCCACGCCACCTCGAAAATCGCCTCGCTCACCGACCTCGAAAACGTGGGCACGCTCGGCTTCCGTGGCGAAGCGCTGGCCTCGATCGCATCGGTCGCCGCGGTGTCGATCACCTCGCGCACGCCCGACGCGGCGCATGCCTGGCAGATCGTCGGCTCGCACCAGGGTACGGTGACGCCATCGTCCGGCGCGTTCGGCACCACCATCGACGTGCAGGACCTGTACTTCAACACCCCGGCGCGTCGCAAATTCCTGAAGTCGGAGCAGACCGAATATGGTCATTGCGCCGAAGTCGTGCGCCGCATCGCGCTGGCGCGGCCGGACGTGTCGTTCACGCTGTCGCATAACGGCAAGGCGATCGACCACTGGAATGTCAGCGACATGGCCAAGCGCAGCGGCCAGATCGTCGGCAGCGAATTCGCCGACGCGCGCCTGCCGGTCGACGAAGCGGCCGGTCCGCTCCACCTGCACGGCTTCATCGGCCTGCCCACCGCGTCTAAGGCGCGCGCCGACGGCCAGTTCTTCTACGTGAACGGCCGCTTCGTGCGCGACAAGCTGCTGCTGCACGCGGTGCGCTCGGCCTACCAGGATGTGCTTCACGGCGACCGCTATCCGTCCTACGTGCTGTCGCTCGACCTCGACCCGTCGCTGGTCGACGTCAACGTGCACCCGTCGAAAATCGAAGTTCGCTTCCGCGACAGCCGCGCGGTGCACCAGTTCGTATTCCACGCCGTGCAGCGCGCGCTGGCGCATACCTCGGCCACCGCGCACGGCAGCGTGCCGGCGCCGATCACCGCCAGCGAAGTGACGCCGTCGGCGCAAAGCTGGCAGCGTCCGCACGAGCAGATCTCGTTCGGCGCCCAGCTGTCGCCGACCTTCTCGCCCTCGCCCTTCCCGCCCGGCAGCCGCTGGGATGCGCCTAACGGCGGCGTGGCGCAGCGCACCGAGAGCTACGGCGCCCTGTTCGCCGCGAACCCCACATCGACCGCATCGGTGGATGCCGCGCCTGTAACGGCGCTGGCCGCATCGGCGCGCCCGATGCCGGATGAAGACGAGTACCCGCTCGGCTTCGCGCTCGCCCAGCTGCACGGCATCTACGTGCTGGCGCAGAACCGCAAGGGCCTGGTGCTGGTGGACATGCACGCCGCGCACGAGCGCATCCTGTACGAACAGCTCAAGAACGCGCTCGACGCCCAGATCGAAGGGCGCGAGATGCAAGTGCAGCAGATGCTGATCCCGGTGACCTTCTTCGCCGACGCGGTCGAAGTCGGCACGGTGCAGGAGCACCAGGAAACGCTGAAAGCGCTGGGCTTCGACATCGCCGCGATCTCGCCCACCACGGTGGCGGTGCGTGCAGTGCCGACGCTGCTCAAGAACGCCGACGCACAGACGCTGGCGCGCGACGTGCTGCGCGACGTGCGCGAGTACGGTGGATCGCGCGTGCTGATCGAGCGCCGCAACGAACTGCTCGGCACCCTCGCCTGCCACACGGCGGTGCGCGCCAACCGCATCCTGACGGTGCCGGAGATGAATGCGCTGCTGCGCCAGATGGAAGCGACCGAGCGCGCCGACCAATGCAACCACGGCCGCCCGACCTGGGTCCAACTCGACATCTCGGCACTGGACAAGCTTTTCCTGCGCGGCCAATGAACACCTCGAGCAGCAAACCGCTGGCGGTGGCCATCATGGGCCCGACCGCGTCCGGCAAGACCGCGGCCGCGCTGGCGATCGCGCGCGAGCGGCCGGTCGAGATCATCTCGGTCGATTCGGCGCTGGTCTACCGCGGCATGGACATCGGCACCGCCAAGCCGACGGCCGAAGAACTGGCGGCCGTGCCGCACCATCTCATCGACATCATCGATCCGCTGGAAGCCTATTCGGTCGCACAGTTTCGCGCCGATACCTTGCGGCTGGTGGACGAGATCAGCGCCCGAGGCAAGCTGCCGCTGCTGGTCGGCGGGACGATGATGTACTTTAAGGGGCTGACCGAAGGGCTTGATGATTTGCCGACCGCCGACGCGGAGGTCCGCGCCGCGCTCGACGCCGAGGCTGCGCGCATCGGCTGGCCGGGGATGCACGAGAAGCTGCGGCAGGTCGATCCGGTCACCGCCGAACGCCTGAAGCCGAACGACGCGCAGCGCATCAACCGCGCGCTCGAAATCTACCAACTGTCGGGGCGGCCGATGTCCGAACTGCTGACCGGCCGCGGCAAGCTGGAGCTGCCGTTCGACCTGGTGTCGTACGCGCTGGAGCCATCCGACCGCGGCGTGCTGCACGCGCGGATCGCACTGCGCTTCGACCAGATGCTGGGCCGGCGCGACGACGAAGGCATCGTGGCCGAAGTCGCGCAGCTGCGCGCGCGCGGCGACCTGTCGCCGACGCTGCCGTCGATGCGCTGTGTCGGCTATCGCCAGACCTGGGACTACCTGGACGGGCGGATCACGCGCGCCGAGCTGCGCGAAGCGGGCATCATCGCGACGCGCCAGCTGGCCAAGCGGCAGCTGACCTGGCTTCGTTCGATGCCGGAGCGGATTGTGGTGGACTGCCTTGGCAAGGACCCGTCGGGCGCCCTGCTCCAGCAGATTTCGGCCCTCGGCAGATAAATTGGTGTAAAATCTTTGGCTCGGCTGGTTCCGCCAGCCTTGACACCGCGGGCACGAATCTGGATAATGCTCGTCGTTGCAGGTGATATAGCTCAGTTGGTTAGAGCATAGCATTCATAATGCTAGGGTCGTTGGTTCAAGTCCAACTATCACCACCAAGATTTCTGATAAGCCGTTGATTCCGAAAGGATCAGCGGCTTTTTCATTACCGCCCTGCCCGCTTGGTGTTGCACACAGGTGCTACACATGGCTGGAAATTTTCTCGTTCGATCCCGACACGGCACGGTTTACTACTTCTGTCGCCGCGTCCCGCTCCATCTTCAATCCATCATCGGCCGCAAGGTGCTCGTCCAGTCCTTGCAGACATCGGACCGGCGCTCAGCTATTATCCGAAGCCGCGCCGTCGCGGTGCACACGGATTCGATATTTCAAGAGATCATGGCCAGGAAAAAGCGGACTCATCCGATAACACTTTTCACTTCGAGTTTGAAATGCCGCTGCATGAGATAACTGGTCGGCCGAAGCGGTCAAGGTGAAGGCCGAGCCTCACGAGCCCCGGTGGTGCAGAGAATCGTCACATTCAGTGACGCCATTGCTGCGCATTTTGCCAAATCGCAAATAAAACCGCAGTCGAAGGCGACACACCGGGCCAAGCTGGAAGGCGCGAAGGCGTTCTTCAGCGACGCCGTGAACGTCCTTCAGATTGATCAGGTTGCGTTCGTCAGGTATTGCGAACACGTCACCAGCACGATCACGAACGTGACGACGCAACAGCTCTACATCGCCACCGTCGCGACGTTCTTGAACTGGCATCGGATTCGCGCTTACCTGCCGCAGATCACCACGAAGAGTGAAAATCTGCAAGTAGTCGCAGTACATCTCCAAGTGGGGCGGGCGCGAATTTGCGAAGCTCGGCGAGCAGCACCAACTCGACGTGCAGAAGCTCGGTTACTTCCACTCGATGCGACACACCTTCATGCAGGTCTTGGGCAACGCCAAGATATCCAGCGAGATATCTGCGGCGCTGTCCGGACGACAGTACGGCGGGGCCGACGCCGAACGCTACGAGCATCTCAAGAGCGACTATGCGCGCCTGTATCGCGACGGCATTCAAGCTGGTCTCAGTGCGTTGGCGAACGCAGCGCTATCGGCTTCCTAACGTCTCCTAAACCCACCCGGCCCGGATGACATGGCTAGGGTATTTGAAGACCGTGCTGACTAGCGGCTGATGGTGGCGAGACGCAAGCTGGCTGCCGTGTGTAGAACGCCTGGATGTTATCCTATGCGTCTTCAATGTATAAGGTTCGATTGGAAATTGGTCCCAAACGATGAACGATATGGCATGGCGCAAGCGGTTTTTTTCTAGGACTTTTATTTTTTGGGGCCTCGCATTTCGACGGTGGCGCTCTTGCTTGAGGCCCGCGCCTGGGTGTCAGGCAGGATATCGGACTTTGCCTTGAGGCGGGATGTTGCGACGGGCGGACTGGCGTCGACAACATTGCAACGAAACAAGCAACCTTAGCGGCAACTGAAAAATGCTCCGCCGGAGACATCTTGCGTAGCTGTTCGCGGAAAGGCGCGCGCCGGATTATCCGGTAGTCGCCGATGCCTACTATACAAGCCTCCATGTAACGCAGATAAGCCAGCTCCTCAATTCGAAGCGAAATGAGTTTGGCGGGAGCGTTTTCGTTGTCAGTGCTTTGCACGATGGTCTTGGGTTGCCGTTGCTTTAAGCCCTAGTTGTGTTACCCGTCGGGGACGCCCTGCGCGCCTTCCACGGGTGTGGAGGGAAGAACCTCCGGTGCGAGATAGGGGGTTAAATTACGGAGAGGTTACTTACGGTTGTTCTCATCGTCTTTCCCTGACTTGAAATGTCTAAGAACCAGCTGACCAAACGTATAAATGCAAAGTTTGATAATTAGGGATTTGACTTTCGCGGTATCGTTATTCGATAAAGCCTCCGTGAGTTCGTAATAGGTGTAACCGTTGGCGAAGAGGTGCCCCAGGAGAAGTTTTGCGTATTTCCCGAAGCAGCGATTTTTGTCTTGCATGGTCCTCCAATATGGAATTGGAGGTTACGACCTATCTGCAAGTACCGGACACAACAAGACCGGTACGTACATTGTACTGAAATGCGTCACCGGTTCAACGGTTAGCGGAAGTCATGTCTGGCATTTTTCCGTTTCGGTCCGCATTAGGTCCGAATCAGGTCCGCACTCTTATCTTACCGTTTTGTCCCCGCCGGTCGACCTCGCTCGTCGACTACTTCGGCTACATCGGCCTGCCCAAAATAGGTGCACAATCCGCTACACTACTCGGCTGAAAGCGGCGTTGCCCCGCGACAGGCTCCCAAAGAACAAGTACCGGCCTTTTAGAAGGCTGAACACCCCTAAGTTCGCGCGTTTCCACTCGTCCTCCCCGATCATGACCTATTGCTTTGCGTTTTCGCTCAATCCAGATGGCCTAGCGGTAATCTCAGACACGCGGGTAACTACCTCCACCAGAATATATGACGGACAGCAAAAGGTGTTTTTCCCCACGCCCTACTCGTTCGTAGCGGTCGCCGGTAACGTGGCGAATCTTGAGGCAATGCTGACCGGAATATCTGAGCGCCTTATGTCCGTGCATGAGCGCGACCGCATGGATCAGCTTATCCGCTTTCTCGACCGTCGTTGCGAGCAACTTCCGTCCCTCAGAGGTTTAACAGAACAGTCGCTTCAGAGAGAGGGGTTTGCAATAATTTATGGCGACACGCGCCGACACCGATCAGGCAGTCGTGCCCGGCTGGTACGTCTCGAACTGAGAGCTAACGGCGAAGGCACCGCATACTTAGACCGACACGTCCCGCCCCGCGATCTTGGCTGGGTCGCGATAGGTACCGCACCAGGAACTCGAGCGTTCCTAGGGAACACAGCCGCATACAACCTCGGGCGTTTAGAGCAACGCGGGCTGGTAATTCGAGTGCAGCCCAGTACGTTCACGCCACCACCCGACACACCGATCTACTCGGACTTGACTGCTCGTGGAGTGAGGCGCCCGCATGAACGACAGGCTTTAATTTTGGATTCCTCCGGACCACGGGACGGCACATTCCGAAAGGTCTTGCGGCAGCACTACCGGGAGCAGCTTCAGTCGGGCAACCGCGTTCATCAGCTAAGCCCCCTGGTTGCGTTTGCGACAGCCGCAAAGGACGCGATCGCAGAGCAGGTGGCTGAGTTTAAAACCGGTCCAGGGTTGCCGGATGTGGACGGCATTAGCGACACTTGGTGCATTGCGACCATTTCGAACCCGGAGGGCGCACAGCTTTACACCGAAACAAACAGCGGTCCAATTACCAGCGCTTTTTCTTTACGCCCAGACTTCACTATGATGCGTCCAAATTAGTGGTGAAAGAGGCTAAACTGAAGGCAGGCTTGTGCATCCCAAAGGTGATGTACAAGGTTCCTAAATTGACACCGCGCGACGCAGCACTCCCTTTCGCGTCAATGACTTAGCCGAGAAAACTTCAGGAGCGTCAACTCCAACTATCACCACCACAGAATAAAGAACGGCCCAGCTCTTGCGAGTTGGGTCGTTTGCTTTTGGGCTGTAACTTTGTTCCCACCATGTGCTTCGCCATCCCACGCTCGACATTTTTACAGTCGGCGCGGCTGGACGACCACATCTTTGCTACCTCTGGGTGATCACCGTCGGTGCCGCACGTTTTCCGAAGCGCTCACGCGCGTTCTCTCGTTTTTAAATTCCACAAGCCAGCGCCTCTACCAACCAAAGTGTCGCTGAAAAGAAACGTCTCGGACCGCGCAATTAATCAGTGGCAAAAGTCGATTTTCCGGATGTAAATATACTCTGGATATCAAGCAGGTCCGACGACTCCACTTTGAGAGGTGCAGCTCGTGAAACGCGATACCGGAAAATTGAAACAGCTAGGCCAAGGGATGACCGAATACGTCATCATCGTTGACCGCCAATACACTTGCTGAATCGGCACGGTTACAACATCGACATGAGGATACAGTAGTGATGACTCATTCCATACTCCAATCACGAAAACGTCTGCTACTCGCATGGATGGCAGTGCTTCCTTGGATGGCTGGATGCAGCAAGGCGTCCCAGGCGTCGGACAATTCGCGGCTCAGCAAATCCGACGGAATCGGAATGACGCTGGTGGTTGATGCCGTCGAAGGCGCGAAGATGGGCCAAGTGGTCATTTATGATGACCGCGGTCTCATAATCTATAGCTCTGCGACAGTCGCTCGGCACCAACGCGGCATCTTGGCGCTGAGCAGCGGGCGCATACCACTGAGCGCGCATGCCATCTGGGGACGAGACAGACATTATGACTTCGGCCACGCTGCGTGGTACGGTGGGACCATTCTTGGCGATTACACGATCCCTGTTGCCGAACGCATTCCGGACGCCGTCCTGCACGAACTCCGTGTGCACCCGCGTGGGAACCTGCGCCTGAAACTACGCCTCAAGCCAGACGGTGTGTTGTTCGGCTGGGATATCGAACGTACAGCCCCGTTAGGGGACGTGTCGATTTTTGAAATGCCGGGTGGCGACTTCGCAGAGACACGCTATTGATGTCCTCACGAAGACGGGCTCCTTTCGAAACGCTGGAAAGCGCGACATCTCATCAATGGTCCAGCCTACAGATCGTCATGACCGCCAGCCATCCTGACTTCGTTCACGCGCATCCTTTGTTGCGCAGCGTTTGCTACGTGGGCGGCCGCCGCACCAAGTTCCGTTTTGTCCGACACTGAGGGGCGCCGAAGCCTGAGGGAAAGACGCCCAGCAGGCCGCTGGCACTTGTATTCCAACGTGGCTAGGGCCCAGCCCGACCGAGTTTTTCCAGCTCCTCGGCAGCATGGCGGTTGTTCGGGTCCAGCTCCAGGACCTTGGCATAGCCGGCGCGCGCCCCGTCGCGGTTGCCCGCCGCGAGCAAGCCTTCGGCCAGGCTGTCGTGGACATTCGGGCTAGCGGGATGGGCCTCGGCATTCCACCGGAACACTTGGACCGCGGCTTCAACTTGTCCGTTACGCAACAGGGCGTAGCCGAAGCCGTTCAAGGCGGGTTCGCTCATATCGTAGATCGTGAACTGGTTGCTGCGCACCCGGACGAATGCAGCGCGCATCGCATCCAGGCCCTGCCGGTATAAGACCGGGGTGAGCGCGTCCTCCAGACTCCGCCGCGGCAGCGCCACCGGCTTGCCGTGCACGAGATCGGAAATATCACGCGCCATCGCGACCACGGTTGCTCCTCGCCACGCGTTGTCGAGAATAATGATGGTCACGCGGTCCGACAGCGAACGCACCAGCATGCTCTGGTAGCCGGGCACGCTCCCGGTATGCAGCACGACGGGCAGCGCCGCGCCGGGGCCTACCGCCCAATCCTCGACACCCCAGCCGTAGCCATAATGCTTACCCCTGTCGGCAAACATTTCGCGCTGCGCCGCCTGTCCCAGCAGGCGGCCGTCAAGGAGCGCCGTATCGAAAAGGAGCAAGTCACGCACCGTCGAGTACAGGCCAGAAGCGGAATAGGATACCGATGGGTCGATGTAGGGCGGCAATTCACGCGTGCCATCATCGGCCCGCACCGTGCCCTGTGCGAACTTCGGCAGCACGGTGCGACCGTCGAAGACCCCACTATCCCGCATGCCAGCTGGCCTAAAGATGTGTTGCTTAAGATTCTCGGCATAGCTCTTGCCCGTGACCGCTTCGACGATCAGGCCGAGCAGGAAATAGCCGTTGTTGTTGTAGCGAAAAGCGCCCGGGTCACTTGCCAAGGCCCTGGGTATCCATTCGCGCGCGAACTGCTCGGGCGTGTAATGGCGACGTGCTTCGCTGCGCCAGAACGGATCGGTGTAACGCGACGGCACGTCGGCCAGGCCAGACGTATGAGTCAACAGTTGACGAACGGTGATCCGCCCTGCCTCGCTGTCCGCGTAAAGCGCCGGCAGGTAGTGGCCGACCGTGCCGTCGAGGTCGATTTGGCCAGCCTCGGCGAGCTGCATCACCAACGTTGCAGTAAATGGCTTGCTGAGCGAGCCGACCCGGAACACGGCATCTACACCGATGGGCACCTTCGACGCCGGTTGTGCCAGGCCGAACGCGGCCCGATAGAGCGGCTGGCCATTTCGCGCGACCAGAACAACGCCGCTGAAGCCACGGCGTTCGGCGTAGGCGCGCACCAATTGGTCGAGCGAAGCAGCGGCCGCGTCAGCGATGCCAGCGAAAAACACGAGCACAGCCACGCATAATAGAACTGAACTTTTCCGCATTGCTTCTCCCGAATCCTGGGTCCACATCGGACGCCCTCATGCTATTCCCGAAATGCGGTCAAAAAGTTCCCAAAACGGCGCTCAGGCCGTCACCTCTCGAAACATCTGTTGCAATGTCCCGCCCCCTCATCTGTGATCGAGCGTACAGACCGTCGTGGCTGCCAGCTCATATCCTGACTTCGTTCGCGCGCATCCTGCGTTGCGCACCGAGTCACCCTTCAAGAGGAGGCAACAACATGAAGATGTCAGTTTTGATTGCTGCCGTGCTGGCGATGGCCGGCCTGACAGCATGCGAAAAGACCGAAAAGACCACCGTCAACCCACCCGCAGTCGTCACGCCGGCTCCGGTGCAGAAAGAAGTTGTCCCGGTACCGGGGCCGCCGGGGCCGGCTGGTGAGAAAGGGGAGCCTGGCGCTCCTGGCGCGACCGGTGCGCCAGGCGAACCCGGTGAAAAAGGTGAACCGGGCAAGAATGGCGGCACCACCGTTGTCGTCCCGCCGCCGCAGCCCGAGCGGCGCTAAGCCTTCAGGACAGCATGCCGCAAGGCCCGCTGTTCTGGCCGCATTGCGCCATCCTGGCGCGAACTCCGCACAAAAAAAGCCGCAGGCATCGCTGTCCGCGGCTTCGTCGCGCCCGCTTCAGCTTACAGCAGCGTATTCGGATTGCTGACGTTCGACACGCCCAGCAGCTCGATGTGGTTGCCGTTGCTGAGCACGAGTTCGGTGTCCATCACGCCGTCATGGTTGTAGTCGACCTTGGTCATCGTCGCGATGCTCAGGCCGTCCAGCAACTGGATCACGTCGTTGCCGACCTTGAAGTCAGTGATCACGTCGAAATCCTTGCTGCTGCCCTCTTTGCCAAACACGAACACATCGTTGCCATTGCCGCCGGTGAGCACGTCGCTGCCTTTGCCGCCGATCAGGATGTCCTTGCCGTTGCCGCCGTCGAGGTAGTCGATGCCGTCGCCGCCATTCAGGATGTCGTCGCCGTTTTCGCCGAACAGGTGGTCGGAGCCGCCCATGCCGAACAGCTGGTCGTTGCCGTTGCTGCCGTAGATGTACTCATCCAGCGAGGTGCCGGTCAGCACGTCGTCATGCACGGTGCCCTGGATCGCAGCGCCGTCAGCGATGCCCATGACCTTGACCGTGACAGTCGCGCTCGACGTGGCGCCGGCGGCGTCCTTCACGGTGTAGCTGAAGCTGTCGGTGAGCGACTGGCCCTGGGTCAGCAAGTCCATGCTGTCGGCATTCGCGGTGTACTGCACCTTGCCATCGACAATCGCGATGCTTGCGCCGAGCGCCGATGCCTTGTCGACGCTGGTAATGGTCTTGACGTCGCCGGCATCGACATCGGTGTCGTTGGCCAGCGTGTCGATCACGACTGCCGCTTTCTCGTTCACCATGGCGCTGTCGGGCTGTGCGACCGGCGCGTCGTTGGCGCCGTCGATGGTCATGGTGACCTTGGCCGTCTGCGTCACCCCGGCGCTGTCCTTTATCGTGTAGCTGAAGGTGTCGGTCGCGGTCGCGCCCGCGCCCAGCTCCTGGAAGTGCGAGCCTGGGTCGTACTTGACCTTGCCGTCGACGATGCTGACCGAACCCACGGTGCCGGTGGCGTCGACCGAGACCAGGGTCTTGGTATCGCCGGCGTCGACATCGGTATCGTTGGCCAGAACATCGACGACCACCGGGCCGCCATCCTCGATCGCCTTGCCGCTGTCGGCGACCGCGACCGGCGCGTCGTTGACGCCGGTGATGGTCATGGTGACAGTCCCGGTGCTCGTGAGGCCGCCGCTATCCTTCATCGTGTAGCTGAAGGTGTCGGTGGTGGTGGCGCCGGCGCCGAGCGACTGGAAGTGCGCGCCCGGGTCGTACACGACCTTGCCGTCGACGATGTTGACCGAACCCACGGTGCCGGTGGAGTCCACCGAGACCAGGGCCTGGGTGTCGCCGGCATCGACGTCGGTGTCGTTGGCCAGCACGTTGACGATCACCGCGCCGCCGTCTTCCAGCACGGCGCCGGTATCGGCATGGGCGACCGGCGCGTCGTTCACGCCGGCGATCGAAACTGTGACCGTGGCGGTGCTTTCGGCGCCGGCCCCGTCCTTCATGGTGTAGCTGAAGCTGTCGGTCGCGCTGGCGCCCGCACCCAGCGATTTGAAGTGGCTGCCCGGGTCGTATGACAGCTTGCCGCCGACGATGCTGACCGTGCCGACGGTCCCGGTCGTGTCCACCGAGACCAGCGCCTGCGTATCGCCGGCGTCGGCGTCGGTGTCGTTGGCCAACACGTCGACCAGCACCGCGCTGTCCTGCGTGGTGGCGGCCTTGTCGGCAGTCGCAACCGGTGCGTCGTTCACGCCAGTGATGCTCATGGTGACCGTCGCTGTGCTCGTGAGGCCGCCGCTGTCCTTCATCGTGTAGCTGAAAGTGTCGGTGGTAGTGGCGCCGGCGCCGAGCGACTGGAAGTGCGCGCCCGGATTATACGAAACCTTGCCGTCGACGATGCTGACCGAACCGATCGCGCGGGAAGCGTCGACCGACACCAGGGTTTGCGTGTCGCCGGTATCGACATCGGTGTCGTTGGCCAGCACGTTGACGGCCACCGGACCGCCGTCTTCCAGAGCGGCGCCGCTGTCGGCATGGGCCACCGGCGCGTCGTTCACGCCGGTGATGTTGACGGTCACGGTCGCGCTGCTCTCGATGCCGCCGCTGTCCTTCATCGTATAGCTGAAGCTGTCGCTGGCGGTGGCGCCCGCGCCGAGCGATTTGAAGTGGCGGCCCGGATCATACGATACCTTGCCGTCGACGATGCTGACCGCGCCGATGGTGCCGGTGGCGTCCAGCGAGACCAGCGCCTTGCTGTCGCCGGCGTCGACGTCGGTGTCGTTGGCCAGCACGTCGATCAGCACCGCGCCGTCCTGGCTGGCGGCGGCGGTGTCGGCGTGCGCGACCGGCGCATCGTTGGCGCCGCTGACGGTGACGGTGACCGTGGCGATGCTCGTGAGGCCGCCGCTGTCCTTGACCGTGTAAGCGAAAGTATCGGTGACGGTCGCCCCTGCGCCGAGCGACACGAAATGGGTGCCCGGATCATACGACAGCTTGCCGTCGACGATGCTGACCGTTCCCACGGTGCCGTGGCTGTCGACCGAGGCGATGGCCTTGGTGTCGCCGGTGTCGACATCGGTGTCGTTGGCCAGCACATCGATCGTCAGCGCCGGGCCGGCCTGGCTGGTGGAGGCGCTGTCGGCGTTTGCCACCGGCGCGTCGTTGACGGCGGCGACGGCATAGCCCTTGGTGGCGGCGATCGAGCCGCCGTGGCCGTCCACGACGTCAAATTGCAGCGTCACCGCGCCATTGAAATTGGCGGCCTGGGTGATGGTGTACGAGCCGTCGGCGTTGGCACTGACGGTGCCCTGGCTGGCGGTCAGGTTGGCCACCGACAGCGTGTCGTGGTCCGGATCGCTGTAGCCGGCCAGCAGCGTGGCCGCGCTGACGGTGTAGGCGATGTCCTCGGTACCGCCCGGCAGCGCTACCGTCGCGGCCTTGACCGGCGCGTCATTGACCTGGGTGACGCTGATATGCAGGTCGTCGGTCGCGACCACCCCAGAAATGTCCTTGGCCGCAACGGTTACGGTCTTGCTGGCCGCCGGCGCGTCCGAGGTATTCTGGTAGAGCACCTGGTGCGAGAGGGCCTGCACCACGTCGTCGGTGACGACGCCGGCTTCGACCCGGATGTTATCGATGTACATCGACGCGCCCAGCGCCCGACCGCCCGTCGCGTCGAAACTGCCGGACACGAACACGAAGCGGTAATTGCCCTCGGCCGGCACGGCCACCGATGCGATACCGGAACCGGTCATGCCCCAGCCTTGCAGCGCAACGGTGATCGCGCCTGTGTCGCTGTTGAGCAGGTAGCCGACCACGTGGTAATCGTCGCTGACGTAATTGGCGCTCCAGTCGAACTTGAGGACCATTCCGCCGCTGGCATGGAATACGTCGCTGTAGGCGGACGGGCCGTGCACCACGCCGAAGGACGTCGACGTGAGGCTGGTTTCCTGCAGCAGCAGGCGGCCGCCGGTGACCGTCACCACCGGATTGTCATAGCCGGCGGTGAGGTCATTGTCGTCACCGCCCGGCGTCTGTGCCGGGTACTTGATCAAGGGCGCTTCCGGGGTCAGCCAGCCGGCGATCTTGGTCACGCCGAGGTCGACGGTTGGGAGCACCGCAGTCCAGCCGGTCAGCCCGGCGGAGAAATCGCCGTTCGCGACGGGCGAGGTGCCGGCCACGGTGACGTTGTCGAAATTGATCTTCAATGGTTTGCCGGCCTGGCCGTTCTCGGTCGCATCGACCGTGCCGATCTGCAGCTTCGCGGTGCCGGTGCCGAGATAGACAACATTGCCGCTGACCGAGATGGCGCCGCTGGCGGTGGGATTGGCGGCGCTGGACAGGCTCAGGTAGTCGCCGCTGTCGGCGCCCTGGCTGACTGCAAACTCGACATAACCGGTGCCGTAGTTGACGCCATTGGCAAAGCTGCCCAGTGACGACAGTTGAATCGTGCCCTGCTGTTCGGTGTACTGTTGGTCCTCGAAGTTGCTGATCGACATCGTCGGTTCCCCTAATGGTCTGTGCAGAATTATTAAAATTTGGCAACAAGACCGTCGCGCCTCCGCACAACCGTTGGAAACGCAAATGGCCGGGTTGCTGGTCGGTGAAGACCGTGCAACCCGGCCATCTCAAGGAGATCCGTGGGCTTTCCGTCCTTGCATCGCTGCAAGTTTAGCTATGGCGGGAGTTTACCGATAGTTAACAATTGTTGCAAACATTTAATTATTGATGTGGTTTTGCCACATCTGGTGACACTTTGAAGGCGTCCGGCGCTAGCCGAACAGGTGCGGCAGGTTCGACACCGCGTACAACAGCACGCCGATCAAGCCGCCGACCACGGTGCCGTT
This sequence comes from Massilia terrae, assembly GCF_024753145.1. Taxonomy (GTDB): domain Bacteria; phylum Pseudomonadota; class Gammaproteobacteria; order Burkholderiales; family Burkholderiaceae_D; genus Telluria; species Telluria terrae. The sequence continues at coordinate 723,916 of NZ_JANUGU010000002.1, forward strand.
GATGCGGATGTACTGCAGGTCCTTGCCGATATTGAGTTCGACCTGCGCCGACATCGCGCGGCTGTCCCAGTTTTTCACGGTGTCGGCGATATGGCGGGTCAGGAAGCCCGCGAATTCGGGCGCCGCGCCGCGCGAGGCCGCCTCCAGGTTCTCGTTCAGCGAGCGGCGCAAGGCCGGATCCTCGCTCAGCGTGCGGCCGACCCAGGCGCCGGTCGCGGCCACGCGCCGCGCGATCTCGGAGTCCGCGCTGTCCAGGTCGCGCTTCAGCCAGGCCTTCAGGTCATGCCACAGCGACTTCAGGTAAGCGTTGAGCGTGTCGTCTTCCAGCAGGTAGCGCTTGATCTCCTCGCCCTTCTCCAGGAAGGCCGGATCGGTCTTGAGCCGTTCGATGAAGTCATGCGCGAAGACGTCGAAGCGCTGGCGCAGCGGGTGCTCGCGGTCGGCCGCGACGCGATTCAGGATGCCCGAGGCGAGGCGCACCGCGATGTCGGCGCCGTGCTTGCCGATCAGCTCGGACGGCAGCATGCGCTCGATGAAGGCGTACTCCTCGCGCAGCCAGTCGACGATGCCCTGCGCGATGTAGGCCTGCGTTTCCTCGTTGCGCAGCATGCCGGCAAGCTGGCCGATGACCTCGTCCAGCAGCTGCTGGTGGCGGCCGTCGCGCGTCAGGCTCTCCAGCACCGTGCCGGCGGAGCGCGACAGGTCGACCTGCCCGACCATCGTGTGCACCGCCTTGCCGATGAAGTTCTGCACCGCGGCGTCCTCGGTGAAGTCGAGCACCCAGGACGCGGCCTTGGCCACGTAAGCGCCGATGCGCTCGCTGTTGGCGGGCGCCGCCAGCCAGTCCGCGACCTTCTGCGCCGGGTCGTGGCGCTGGATCAGGCCGACGATCGATTCGGTGTCGAGGAATTTGTCGCGCACGAAGACCGCCAGGTTATCGGCGATCTTGTCCTTGTTGGCGGGGATGATCTCGGTGTGGCGCGACACGAAGGGAATCGGCACGCGCCGGAACAGCGCCACGACGGCGAACCAGTCGGCCAGCGCGCCCACCATCGCCGCTTCGGCGAAGGCCTTGAGGAGGCCCGACCACCACGCCACCGGCAGCAGCAGCGACAGCACGAACAGCGCCGCGGCGCCCGCAAAAAACAGCAGCGCCAGATTCTTCGCTTCGCGCAGTTCGCCTTGCTTGTCCATCCGCCGTCCTCCTGCCGGCTATGCTATCCGAGGCCGGCTGAACGTGGCGCAGGCGGCGCTCAGGCGCGTTGGTACAGCGTGACGACGCAGGCGCCGCCGAGTCCCAGGTTGTGCTGCAAGGCGACGCGCGCGCCCTCGACCTGGCGCGCGCCGGCGCTGCCGCGCAGCTGGTGTGTCAGCTCGTAGCACTGCGCCAGTCCGGTCGCGCCGAGCGGATGGCCTTTCGACAGCAGGCCGCCGGAGGGATTGGTCACGACCTTGCCGCCGTAAGTGTTGTCGCCATCGCGGATGAATTTGTCGGCGCCGCCTTCCGGGCACAGGCCAAGCGCTTCGTAGGTGATCAACTCGTTGTGGGCGAAGCAGTCGTGTAGCTCGGCCACGTCGACGTCATCCGGTGCGATGCCGGCCTGCTCGTACACTTTGGCGGCGGCCTCGCGGCTCATGTCGTAGCCGACCAGGCGCATCATGTCGCCGGAGTCGAAGGTGCCGGGGCGGTCGGTGGTCATCGCCTGGGCTGCGATGACCACGTTGCGCTGCAAGCCGCGCCGGGCCGCGAAGTCTTCGGACACCAGCACCGCGGCTGCCGCGCCGCAGGTCGGCGCGCATGCCATCAGGCGCGTCATCACGCCGGGCCAGATCACGGGCGCGTCGAGCACGTCCTGCGCGCTCAGCTCCTTGCGGAACAGCGCCAGCGGATTGTTGACGGCGTGGCGGCTGGCCTTGGCGCGGATGCGCGCGAAGGCTTCCAGCGGCGTGCCGTATTTTTCCATGTGCGCCAGGCCCGCGCCGCCGAAGTAGCGCAGCGCCAGCGGGATCTCCGGCTTGCCGACCAGGCGGTCGGTGACGGTGTCGAAGTCGTCGAACGGCGCGGGCCGGTCGGTGAATACCGAGGCCAGCGCGCCGGGGCTCATCTGCTCGAAGCCGAGCACCAGCACGCAGTCGGCCGCGCCGCTGGCCACGGCCTGGCGCGCGAGGTACAAGGCGGTCGATCCGGTCGAGCAGTTGTTGTTGACGTTGACGATGGGGATGCCGCTCATGCCGACCCGGTACAGCGCTTTCTGGCCGCAGGTCGAGTCGCCGTAGACGTAGCCGGCGTAGGCCTGCTCGATGTCCTCGTACGCCAGGCCGGCATCCGCCAGCGCTTCACGCGCGGCCTGGGCGCCCATCTCGTGGTACGGGGCGCTGGCGCCCGGCTTGGCGAACGGGATCATGCCGACACCAGTCACAAAAGCTCTGCGGCTCATTGTCTTCTCCTTGAGGACCGGCCGGTCCGGCCTTTGCCCGATTATAGGCAGCGCGCACAGGCATTTGTCGAGGAGACAATCTAAACATCAGCTCTGCTGGTCGGGCGCGCGTTCGCGGCATGGCGCGAAAAACTGGATAAATAATATAAAAAACCCGCCGGCAGCGTGCGCTGCGGGCGGGTCCAGATCATGTGTGATTGATCAGGCGACTTCTGCTTCTTCCTCGCACAGCTTGAGCGCGGCCGGGCGGTGCACCACCGGGCCATGCGGCAGCATGTCGCTGCGCTGCTCAAGCAGCTCGAACACGGCGTCCTTGGACAGCACGTACTGGTCGAGCAGCGTGTCCTTCAGCGATTCGATCACGTCCTTGTAATCGCGCATCGCCGCCAGCGTGTAGTTGTACAGCTCATCCGACTTCTCCTCCACCTGGCGCAGCGTGTGCTCGGCGGCACCTTCGTTCTTCAGCTGGCTGTAGTCGAGCTTCGAGCGCGAATACATCGACAGGCGGCTCACCATCAGGTTGAGCATCTTGGTGACTTTCTCGATGTCGTTCTGGCTGCCGACCGAGATGCCGCGCGCGCCGTAGAACAGTTCCTCGGCCGCCACGCCGCCGTACAGGCCGACGACGTCGCGCTCCAGCTCTTCCAGCGTGCGCAGGCTCATGTCGTCGTTCGACTGCAGCACGTAGCCCAGCGCGCCGATCTTCGACACCGCCTCGGTGCTGATCTTGATCAGGTGCGACTTCTCCTTCACTTCGGCCAGCGGCAGGCCGGCGCGCAGGTAGGGATCGACCTGCATGAAGAAGTGACCCAGTTCGTGCAGGGCGATGCGCTCGCGCTGCTTGTGCTTCTCGGCGGTGGTGGCGCGGTCGGTCAGGCCGATGGTGGCGCGCTCGAAAGCGCGGAACATCAGGTCGGTATTGATGATCTTCTTTTCCTGGATCGACAGCATGCTCGCACGTTCGACCACGCTCTCCAGCAGCGCCGGCGACAGGTTGGTGGTGATCTCGGCGACCTGCTCCAGGTCGAGGTCGTTCCAATCGACCAGGCCGTCCTTCTTGCGCGACAGGAAGCTCTTCAGCAGGTCGCGGCGCTCGGCCTTGTTCGGCAGGCGGAAGTTGATCTTCACCGAGAAGCGGCGCAGCATCGCTTCGTCCATCTCGGTCGAGGCATCGTCGAAGTTGGAGGCGACCACCCAGATCACGCCCTGGCCCTTGTCGCTCTTCACGCCGTCCAGCAGGCCGAGCAGGGTGTTGGCGGTGTCGTCTTCCCACTTCTTCTCGCTGCGGCCGCGCGGCATGAACAGGCTCTGCGCCTCGTCCAGGAAGATAATGCAGCGGCCTTTCGCGGCGGCCTTGCGGTACAGCGCGTTCAGCGTCTTGGAACCGCCGCCGACGTAGCCCGACTCGAGCGCCGAACCGGACGCCGAGATCATCGGGATGTCGAGGCGCTTGGCCAGGTAGCCGACCAGCTTGGTCTTGCCGGTGCCGGCGGGACCGGTCAGCATCACGTTGAACGGCTTGTCGATATTGTGCTGCTGGTAGAGATCGCGGTTGCGGATCATGTCTTCCAGGTGCAGCACTTCCTGCTTGATGTCTTCCATGCCGATCAGGTCGTCCAGGCTGCCCTTGAGCTTGTCCGGGGTGATCAGCGATGCGCTCATGCCCATGCCCGGGATGCCGAACTTCAGGCTGTAGATGATCAGCGCGAACAGGGCGATATTGAAGCCGTAGGCCTTGATCAGGTTGAAAATGCCGGTGGCCAGGTTGACGCTGCCGCCTTCTTCGAACACGGCTTTGTGCGCGGCCAGGTAATCCTCTTTCGCGATCGAATACGGGATGCCGTTCTTGAGCAGGACTTCGCGCTCGAGTGCGACGTAGGAAGTGCTGGGCACCTTGACCACGTGCAGTTGCGGGGCGCCCTTGAACTTGATGATGTAGCGCGGCGCATCCGACAGCGGCTGGGCGACCAGCAGGTAGTCGAGGCGGTCCTTCTGCGCGGCGAGCTGGGTGATCTCGGCGATGTTTTGCGAATACACCACCGGGCTCGGGTCCTGCGGCACGTTGGACTTATAGACGAACAAGCCTACGCAGATGCCAAGCACCACGGCGGTGAAGATGCGGACATAAACGTTTTTAAAGGCAATCCGGAGTCGGGCAAAGTTGGGCATTATCGGTACTCTACAAATGTGGTGACGCGTGATGCGAAATTGCAAAACAGCGTTGCCTTCCGAAACTTTGGACCAGCTGAAAGGCGGCGGCAGCGAAGCCGCGGGGTGGCGTCAAACTGGTGCGTTTGACATTGTTTTGATGCCCGAAGGCAATGGGGATATGGAGACTATACCCGCAAAGAAAACCGCGGTGAACCCTCTTTTCCGAAAAAATTTTTATCGCTTTCATTGATGGTAAAAGCGTTAAAACTTTTCGTTAGCGAGCTGCCAAATTTTCTTATCGCACGGTCAAAAAACACGCTGTTTATGATGTGCGTTTATCAAATACGGCCCGTCGTTGTTAAGCTTATGCAAAGTTGGCAGTTGCGTTTCCGCATCAGTCGACAACAGTTCAATTGGGCGCGACGCGTTGGCACTTTTTGATATGCTTTGCCTGAATCGGACAGTGCCGTTGGCTGCGTTCAGCGCACGCCGCGACAAGCACTGCCGACCGGAGCATGGAGGTACGACCGTGAAGAAATTTGTACTCGCAGCAGCCGCCGCGTTCGCATTCGGCGGCGCCCAGGCCGCCGCCGTCGATATCGTTCCCGTCAGCACAGCCACAGCCCAGTCCGTGACGCAACGCGTGCCCGACCTGGCCATCACGCCGGGTGTCCAGCCGCTGCTGTCGGCAGGCCTGATGTCGGAACTGCCGGAGCCGGAAGTGTTCGCGATGATGCTGGTTGGGCTGATCCTGATCGGCTACCGCGCGCGGCGCGAAAGCAGCGAGAAGTTCAAGTAATCCCGATGGCCGGCGCGCGGCCATCCGGCGCCCTCGAGGCCGCAGCCTCTTAATACGAGCGCTGGCTCAGCTGGCACATGCTGTCGATCCTGGCGTACGGTACGCCGTCCTTGAGCGCACGTGCAATGCATTCGGCCTTTTGCGGGCCCGAGCGTGAGCCAAACCAGAACACCGCGCTGACGGCGATGACGACCCCAGCAATGATCGCCAGTCCTTTCAGCAGGTCCTTGTCCATCCTGTTCTCCCGACCTGTTTCTCCAGAGCAGCAATTCTAAGCCGCTTCGGCCGGAACGTGGACGCAAAGTCTACAGTTGTTGCCCAATGACAACTACATTTTGGCGCGTTCACTGCACAGGACGTGCAGTTTGGAGAGGGTGTTCCAGTTGCGCGAGGTGGTCTTGTCGCCCAGCTGCTTGCCGACGGCGGCTGCCACGGCGCTGTCGAGCACGCCCGCAGGACACCAGACATAGGCGGCGCGGTCGCCCAGCGCCAGCGCTTCCTTGCCCCAGTCGCGCTCGGCCAGGGGCACGAGCAGCGCCCGCAGCTCGGGCTGTTCCAGCACGAACACCAGCAGGCGGGAAAAGTCGGTCGCGTGTTCCACCAGGGTATTGGCGTCGATGATGCCGGCCAGCTCGTCGTGGTCGAGCACGATGACGCGCGATGCCACGCCCAGGCGCAGCACCAGCGCCTCTTCGATGGCGGTGGCGACGGCGGCCGGCTTTTTGGCCGGTCCGCTGAAGACGACATTGCCGCTGTTGAGGATGCTGCGCACGTCGCCGAACCCGAGTTCGGCGACCAGCTGGCACAGGTCCGCCATCGGCACCCGCTTTGCCCTGCCAACGTTGATACCACGGAGCAGCGCGATGTAGTGTTTTTTAGCCATCGCGCGATGGTAACCCAGTCCGGCTGCGGCAGCGCGGATTTCGCTTACTTGACAAGGCCTTCCGCGCGCAGCGCCTGCTGCACGGCCGGGCGCGCGGCGATGCGGCCGAGATAAGCCTGCAGCACCGGCCAGTCGGCCAGCGACAGGTTGACGTGGCCGGACCAGCTCAGCACGACGAACAGGTAGATGTCGGCGACCGTGAAGTTGCCCATCAGGTAGTCACGGCTTTCCAGCGTGCTGGACAGATAGCCCAGGCGGTTGGTGATGGCCTGGCGCGCATTGCCCTTCGCTTCCTCACTCGCGGCCGGGTTGAACAGCGGCGAGAACTGCTTGTGCACTTCGGTGCCGATGAAGTTCAGCCAGCCCATCAGCTGGTAGCGCGCGATTTCGCCGAACGCCGGCGCCAGTTGCGCTTCCGGGGCCTGGTCGGCCACGAATTGCAGCAGCGCCGGGCCTTCGGTCAGCACGGTGCCGTCATCCAGCTGCAGCGCCGGCACATAGCCCTTGGGGTTGATGGCGCGGAAATCGGCGCCGCCGGCGGTCAGCTTGGTCTTGAGGTCCACGCGTTCGGCGGAAAATTCCATGCTGGTTTCGAACAGGGCGATGTGGGTTGCGAGCGAGCAGGCGCCAGGGCTGTAAAACAGTTTCATTGAGTCGGTTCCTTTTTTAGACAAACGACGAGATAGCCCATCAGGGCCGGGCGAAATGGCGAGAATACAAGATTCTTTTGCCGCTTGCTTGGCGCTGCTCAACTGGGCACGCCGCACTTTATTGGAGGCGCGGAGTTCAACCGTTCGAACGGTGTTGACCAGCGCAATCAGGGAAGAGGCGCGGCGACGCTCGAAGTCGTCGACGCGCTCATTGAACAGGCGAAGGGAAAGCGTTGAGATTCAGCCATCCGGCGATACCGTCGTGCACGCCCTCGAACTGAACGATGACGGGCACGACGTGCCACCGGCGCCCACGGCCTTGTGGGCCGACGATCGGGCTGGCTGAGCAGTAGAACCACAACAGGAATCGCGACCAATGCCGATGGCGTAAACGCCCCAGCGGATGGCCGGAACAGCTTGCGCTAGCAGCGCACGACGCCCGCCTTGGCGCCGCGCAGTTGCCGCCGACGACCGCCAGGCATGACAGTGGGGGCTGTCACGCCAGCAGCATCAGTGCGCATAGTTGCCGGACGACGAGCCGGTCGACGTGGCCGTCTCCGACTGCTGCTGTCCCTGTTGCTGCTGGGCGGCCGCTGCCTGCTGGGCGGCTTTCTCCTCAGGCTTCGGGCGGCCCTGGGCGTCGGACAGACGGTACTTGGTCCGGCGGTCGCCCATCAAGTCGCGCAGGTCGCGGATGCTCATGCCGGTCACTTCGTGCATGCGGATCAGCAGCGAAGCGCCGACCGGCAGGCGGTGGTGACGGATCTTGCTGATCACCGGCGGGGCCACCTCGAGCATGCGCGACAGGGCCGCGTCATTCTTCAACTGCATTTTGCCCAGCAAAATGTCCAGCAGGTGGTTCGGGTTATAACTTTCCTGTGATGCCAATGCATGATGTGCCATGATTTACCTCGTCAGAGTAGTTAAGTAATTCCGTGATGAACTTTGTTAAAGACTATCTTTCATCTACATAAGTTCCCAGAAAGCGTTCGCACGGAAAAAACTTGAATCCGCTTCAGAACGCTGCCGGATCGCATGCCCCAGCGTTTCCCGCCTCCCCTCACGACACCTTGTCTTTCGACCAATTATCAGACCCATGCAACGAAAGTACAGCCGACCTGAGCACATATCCAATTGTTCGAAATCAAGCTATCGCGTGGAAAGCTTGTCACAGAGGCATTTCAGCACATGGTGACAATTTGTGGCGCACGCAAGAGTTTTCTTGGATTGAATTTGCGCGCGTGACTTCTTCCGGAAACCATTGATTTACAACAGGAAATATCTGGAACAAGCGGCGGTCTTTGTGCAATGTAACACTGGCCTAGGCAAAATCAATATTTAACAATCTAAATATTTCGTCAATTTGTAAGCGCCGCGGAACTAATGATTCCAGCGGGCATCAAAACGGCCGTTCGCCACGGACGCGCTTTTGGCCCGGCCAAGAGATTTACGGTAAACTGGCTCCCCTTGCCAAAGCGAGCATTTCTCTCGCCACATTCACTCCAAATGCAGAAAAAAGTATTCATCAAGACCTTCGGCTGCCAGATGAACGAGTACGACTCGGACAAGATGGCCGACGTGCTGGGCGCCGCCGAGGGCCTGGTGCGGACCGACAAGCCGGAGGACGCCGACGTCATCCTGTTCAACACCTGCTCGGTGCGCGAGAAGGCGCAGGAAAAGGTGTTCTCGGACCTGGGCCGCATCCGCGAACTGAAGCGCGACAAACCGGACCTGGTGATCGGCGTGGGCGGCTGCGTGGCCTCGCAGGAAGGCGCGGCGATCGTCAAGCGCGCGCCCTATGTGGATGTGGTGTTCGGCCCGCAGACCCTGCATCGCCTGCCGCAGATGATCGCGACCCGCCGCGCCACCGGTTCGGCGCAAGTCGACATCAGCTTCCCCGAGATCGAGAAGTTCGACCACCTGCCGCCGGCCCGGGTCGAGGGCGCGGCCGCGTACGTGTCGATCATGGAAGGCTGCAGCAAGTACTGCAGCTACTGCGTGGTGCCCTACACCCGCGGCGAGGAAGTCTCGCGCCGTTTCGATGACGTGCTGACCGAAGTGGCGGGCCTCGCGGCGCAGGGCGTGAAGGAGATCACCCTGCTCGGCCAGAACGTGAACGCTTATCGCGGTGAGATGGCGGATGGCCAGGTCGCCGACTTCGCGCTGCTGCTCGAATACGTGGCCGCGATCCCCGGCATCGAGCGCCTGCGCTTCGTGACCAGCCACCCGAAGGAATTCACCCAGCGCCTGATCGACGCCTATGCCAAGATCCCGCAGCTGGTGAACCACCTGTACCTGCCGGTGCAGCACGGTTCCGACCGCATCCTGCAGGCCATGAAGCGCGGCTATACCGCGCTCGAATACAAGTCGATCATCCGCCGCATGAAGGCGGTGCGGCCCGACATCTCGATCTCGTCGGACTTCATCGTCGGCTTCCCTGGCGAGACCGAGGCCGATTTCGAAGCGATGATGAAGCTGGTGCAGGACGTCGGCTTCGACAACAGCTTCTCCTTCATCTTCAGCAAGCGGCCCGGCACCCCGGCCGCCAACCTGGAGGACGACACCCCGCACGAGGCCAAGCTCGCGCGCCTGCAGCGCCTGCAAGCCCTCATCGACGAGAACACGCGCAAGAACAGCGCCGCGATGGTCGGCACCGTGCAGCGCGTGCTGGTCGAGGGCGAAGCCAAGAGCGGCAACGGCGAACTGGCCGGGCGCTCGGAAAACAACCGCGTGGTCTCGTTCGCGCCCGGCGCGGCCGGCGCCACCCTCGTCGGCCAGCTGGTCGATGTGCGCATCACCGACAGCCTGGGATACACGCTGCGAGGCGAACTCGTCCCCAACACCGACACGATTGCCAAAGCCAGTTGAAGAATCCGACCCCGCCTTCGTACTTCGTTCCAGAGCCGCTCGATAACAGCCGGCTCGCCCACCTGTGCGGCCCGCTCGACGAGAACCTGCGCCAGATCTCGGCGGCGCTGGACGTCACCATTTTCCGGCGCGGCGAAAAATTCATCGTCAGCGGCGCCAACGCCGACCGCGCGGTCGAGCTGCTCGAACGCTTCTACGCGGTGGCCAACAAGGTGGTGCCGATTGAGGAGGTGCAGCTCGCCCTGGTCGAGCAGCGCGCCGGCCTGAATGCCGGCGCGGCCGAGGCGGAGCCCGAAGCCGGCGAAGACGGCGAGGCCGAGCCCGCGCAGGAACACGTCACGCCGACGCTCAAGACCCGCCGCAGCGACCTGCGCGGACGCACGCCGCACCAGATCCAGTACCTGCGCGCGATCCTCGAACACGACATCAGTTTCGGCATCGGCCCGGCCGGCACCGGCAAGACCTACCTCGCGGTGGCCTGCGCGGTCGATGCGCTCGAACGCGACGCGGTCAAGCGCATCGTGCTCACGCGCCCGGCGGTGGAAGCGGGCGAACGCCTCGGCTTCCTGCCGGGGGACCTGAACCAGAAAGTGGATCCCTACCTGCGCCCGCTGTACGACGCGCTGTACGACCTGCTCGGCTTCGACCGTACCCAGAAGCTGTTCGAGAAGCAGGTGATCGAGATCGCGCCGCTGGCCTATATGCGTGGCCGCACGCTCAACCACGCCTTCGTGATCCTCGACGAGGCGCAGAACACGACGGTCGAGCAGATGAAGATGTTCCTGACCCGGATTGGCTTCGGCAGCAAGGCCGTGGTCACCGGCGACGTCACGCAGGTGGACCTGCACAAGACCATGAGGAGCGGCCTGGTCGACGCCACGCACGTTCTGAAGGATGTTCGCGGCATCGCCTTCACCCAGTTCTCCAGCGCCGACGTGGTGCGCCATCCGCTGGTGGCGCGCATCGTCGACGCTTACGAGAAATCGACTGCGCGCGAAGATATCGCTGCTTTACCCAAACCGGTAGCCGTCAAACATGCAAGAAAAAAAACATAAGCTGGAACTTGAGGTCCAATACCCGGACACCCGCCTTGAGCCGGCCCTGACGCCGGCGCTGATCGAGGGCTGGGTGCAGGCGACCCTGCTCGGTCCCGCCGAGCTGACCGTGCGTTTCGTCGATGCCGAGGAAGGCAAGCAGCTGAACCACGACTACCGCGGCAAGGACTACGCGACCAATGTGCTGACCTTCGCCTACAACGAAGGCGCGGAGATCGACGAGGACGAGCCGACCCAGGCCGACATCATCCTGTGCACCGATGTGCTGGTGAAGGAGGCGGAGGAACAGGGCAAGACGGTGGAAGAGCACGCGGCGCACCTGGTGGTGCACGGTGTGCTGCACGCGCAGGGCTTTGACCACGAGCATGACGAGGAAGCCGAGGAGATGGAGCAGCTGGAGCGCGACATCATGGAGGCGCTGGGGTATCCGGATCCGTATCCGGAGGACGACTGAACTTCGTCGTCCCCGCGCAGGCAGGGACCCATGCCGAGCATGCGCACCGGCTGCTTCAAACAATGCGGCAATGCTGGCGGTCTATGGGTCCCCGCCTGCGCGCGGACGACGGCTTTTACGCAAACAGTAAAGAGCAAATCTACGCCTTCTTGAGCTGATCCCCGATCGGCAGCTTGCGAATCCGCTTCCCGGTCGCCGCAAACACCGCGTTGGCCAGCGCCGGCATCGAGCCCGAGGTCCCCGGCTCGCCGATCCCGCCCGGATCGTCCTTGCTGTTCACGATATACACCTCGATCTGCGGCGCCTCGCTCATGCGCATGATGCGGTAGTCGCCGAAATTCGACTGCTGCACGCGCCCCTTGTCGAGCGTGATCTCGCCCCACAGCGCCGCCGTGATGCCGAAGATGATCCCGCCTTCCATCTGCGCCGCGATGGTGTCCGGGTTGACGGTCTGCCCGCAGTCCACCGCACACACCACCCGGTGCACCTTGACGTCGCCGTCCGGCCCCACCGACACGTCCGCGACCTGCGCCAGGTAGGACCCGAACGCGAACTGGCACGACACCCCGCGGCCCATGCGCCGCCCCGCCATCCTGGCGACCGGCTTGCCCCAGCCGGCCTTCTCCGCCGCCAGGTTGAGCACACCCAGCTTGCGCGGCGAATCATTGAGCAGCGCGCGCCGGAACTCGACCGGATCGTGCCGCCCGGCAGCCGCCAGCTCGTCGATGAAGCTCTCGACCACGAACACATTGTGGGTCGGCCCCACGCCGCGCCAGAAGGCGGTGGCGATCGGCGGCTCGTGGCGCACGTACTCGACGTGGAAATCGGGAATCGCATACTGGATGTCGGCCGCCGCTTCCACCGCATCCGGGTCGACGCCGTTCTTCACCGCCGGCGGCGCGAAGCGCGCCATGATCGACGAGCCGGTGATACGGTGGAACCACGCCACCGGCATGCCCTTGTCGTCCAGCTTCGCGGACATGTGATCGAGGTAGTAAGGCCGGTACATATCGTGCTGGATGTCGTTCTCGCGCGTCCACACCAGCTTGACCGGCCCCTTGCCCGCGGCCTTGGCGATCGCCACCGCTTGCACCACGTAATCCACCTCCAGCCGGCGTCCGAAGCCGCCGCCCAGGTAGTGGTTGTGCACCCTGACCTTGTCCTGCGCCAGCCCGGTGATCTTGGCCGCCGCCGCTTGCGCCAGAGCCGGGACCTGGGTGCCGCAGTAGATGTCGCAGCCGTCCGGCTTGAGGTCGACCGTGCAGTTCATCGGCTCCATCGTCGCGTGCGCGAGGAAGGGCACTTCGTAGACGGCATCGATGCGGCGCCCGCCCTTGTCGGCCAGCCGTTTGGCGGCATCGCCCTTGTTGGCGGCCACCGCGCCGGCCTGCTGCGAGGCCTTCATCATGTCGGCCAGGATCGAGGCCGAGCTCACGCTGGCGTTGGGCCCGTCGTTCCAGGCCGGCGCCGCCGCTTCCAGCCCCTGGCGCGCGGCCCAGAAGTGGTCGCCGATGACGGCCACCGCGTTGTCCAGCTTGACCACCTGGCGCACACCCTTGATCGCCATCGCCTTCTGCTCGTCCGCGCTGGCCAGCGTGCCGCCGGTGACCGGCGAGATCGCCACCGCCGCGATGCCCATATTCGGCAGGCGCGCATCGAGGCCGAACAGGGCCTGGCCATTGCACTTGATGGCGGAATCGAGCCGATGGTGCGGCTTGCCGATCAGGGTGAAACCGTCGGGCTTCTTGAGCTCGACCTTGTCCGGCAGCGGCAAGCGCGCCGCCGCGTCGGCCACGTCGCCGAAGCCGAGCGACTGTTTGCCGTCGGGGTGCACGATACGGCCGTCCACCACCTTCACCAAGCCAGGATCCACCTTCCACTGCTGCGCCGCCGCCGTGACCAGCACCGCGCGCACCGTCGCCCCGGCCTGGCGCAGCGGCTTCCACGCGCCGCGCACGGACGTCGAGCCGCCGGTGACCTGGCCGCCCAGCAGCGGATCGGCGTACAGCGCGTTATTGGCCGGCGCCTGCTCCAGCTTCACCTTCGACAGGTCGGCGCCCAGCTCCTCGGCCAGCAGCATCGGGATGGCCGTGAAGGTGCCCTGCCCCATCTCGACCTTCGGGCAGATGAAAGTCACCTGGCCGTCGCGGTCGATGCGGATGAAGGCGTCGCGCGCCAGTCCCGGCGCCTGCGCGTTGTTGGCGCTGGTGGCCTGGCCCACTGCACGCTCGGCCGGCGGCTTGTCGCGCGGCTCCTCTTTCTTCTGGCAGCCGAACAGCGCGAAGCCGAACAGCAGGCCGCCGCCGGCCGCCGCCGACAGCTGCATGAAACGGCGCCGTTCCGGCGAGGCCGGTGTGGTCTTCATGTCCATGCGCGCCTCCTTATTTGCCGCCGGCCGCGATCTTGATCGCGTGGCGGATGCGTGGATAGGTGCCGCAGCGGCAGATATTGCCCGACATGGCGCCGTCGATGTCGGCGTCGCTGGGCTGCGGGTTCGACTTGAGCAGCGCGGTGGCCGACATGATCTGGCCCGACTGGCAGTAGCCGCACTGGACCACGTCGATCTGGGTCCACGCGGCCTGCACCTTCTGGCCGACCGGATCGTTGCCGATCGCCTCGATGGTGGTGATCTGCTTGCCGACCGCGCTCGACACCGGCGTCACGCAGGAGCGGATCGGCTGGCCGTCCAGGTGCACGGTGCAGGCGCCGCACAGCGCGACGCCGCAGCCGAACTTGGTGCCGGTCAGGCCGGCGACATCGCGCAGCGCCCACAGCAGGGGCATGTCGTCGGGGACGTCGAGGTTGGTGCTGGTGCCATTGATGGTCAATGCGGGCATGGTGCGGCTCCTTCGATATCAACTCGCCAACTATAGGGCAGCGGGGCCGCAGGCGGCGCACACGTCGCGGCGCGCGCGGCGTGCCCAAAAAACGGGCAAAAGCGCTTTTGGTGTATCCTAATGCCCATCGCAACAACGGCTTCCATGCCAACTATGCCCGAGCACCCTAGTGACGTCCGTTCGGACGCCAAACCGCACCGGTCGCTGTTTGAACGGCTGACCGCCCTGATCTCCCCCGAGCCCGAAAACCGCGCCGAGCTGCTCGACGTGCTGCACGACGCCCATGAGCGCAACCTCATCGACGCCGACGCGCTGTCGATGATCGAAGGCGTGTTCCAGGTGTCCGACCTGTCGGTGCGCGACATCATGGTGCCGCGTTCGCAAATGGACGTCATCGACATCACCAAGCCGATCGAGGAGTGGCTGCCCACGGTGCTGGAAACCGCGCACTCGCGCTTCCCGGCCATCGAGGGTGAACGCGACAAGGTGGTCGGGATCCTGCTGGCCAAGGACCTGCTGCGCTACTACGCCGAAGAGTCCTTCGACGTGCGCGACATGCTGCGCCCGGCCATCTTCATCCCCGAATCGAAGCGCCTGAACGTGCTGCTGCGCGACTTCCGCGCCAACCACAACCACATGGCCATCGTGGTCGACGAATACAGCGGCGTGGCCGGCCTGATCACCATCGAGGACGTGCTCGAACAGATCGTCGGCGACATCGAGGACGAGTACGACTTCGACGAGGAAGAAGACAATGTCCTGTCGCTCAAGGAAGGCCAGTACGGCCCGCGCTGGCGCGTCAAGGCGCTGACCGAGATCGACCAATTCAACGAGGAGGTCGGAGCAAGCCTGCCCGACGACGACGTCGACACCATCGGCGGCCTGGTGGCCAGCCACCTGGGGCGCATGCCGCACAAGGGCGAGGTGTTCGACCTCGACAACCTGCGTTTCGAAGTGCTGCGCTCCGACGCACGCCAGATCCACGTGCTGCTGGTCGAGAAGCTGCCGGTCATCGTCGAGAACGAACACGACTGATGCGGTTCCGGCGCCAGACCACCACTCCTCCCGTCCCGGCCGAACGCGGCACCCGTCCCACCCTGGTGGGCACGGTCGTCGCCGCGCTCGCGGGCGCCTCGTCGCTGCTGTCGTTCGCGCCACTCGGCTGGTGGCCGCTGCAGTTCCTGTCGCTGGCTTACCTGTTCTACCAGGTCGGCGTGGGCAGCTCGGTGCGCCGCGCGACCCTGCTCGGCTGGGCCTTCGGCTTCGGCTGGTCGATGGGCGGCATGCACTGGCTGTACATCGCGCTGAACCGCTTCGGCGGCCTGCCGGCGGTGCTGTCGGCGATCGCGATCGCGCTGCTCGGGCTGTATATGGGCTTGTTCGGCGCCTTCGCCGCCGGCGCTTCCGCATGGTTGCGCAAGCGCTTCACGCCGCCCGTGTGGGCCTACCTGCTGGTGGTGCTGCCGGTGATGTGGGGCGTATCGGAATGGATGCGCGGCTGGGTGTTTACCGGCTTCCCCTGGGCCGCCTCCGGCTACGCCCACATCGATGCGCCGCTGGGCGGCTACGCGCCGTTGATCGGCGTGTATGGCATCGGCGTGCTGGCGGCGGTGTGCGCCGGCTGCCTCGCGCACCTGACGCAGCCGCGCCGGCGCGTGCAGGCCATCGTGCTGCTGGCCGTGCTGCTGGCCTGCGGCGGCCTGCTGCGCCTCATCGACTGGACCCAGCCGAACGGCAAACCGATCAGCGTGCGCCTGGTGCAGGGCGATATCGCGCAAGACGAGAAGTTCAGCAGCGAGCACCTGCTCGGCATCCTGACGCGCTACCGCGACCTGATCACCGCCAAGCCGGCCGACCTGGTGGCCGCGCCGGAAACCGCGATCCCCGTGTTCCCCTACCAGCTCCCGCCCGGCTACATCGACGACTTGCGCGGCTTCGCTTCGCGCAGCGGCAGCTGGCTGATGTTCGGCATCCCGTTCTCGGACGGCCCCAACACCTATTCGAACAGCGTGGCCGGCATCGGCCCGCAAGGCCAGACCTACCGCTACGACAAGCACCACCTGGTGCCCTTCGGCGAATTCATCCCCACCGGCTTCCGCTGGTTCGTCGACATGATGCGCATCCCGCTGGGCGACTTCACGCGCGGCGGCGCGGTGCAGGCGCCGTTCGCGGTCAAGGACCAGTTCGTGCAGCCCAACGTCTGCTACGAAGACGTGTTCGGCGAGGAGATCGCCAAGCAGCTGCGCGATGCGGCCCATCCGGCCACGCTGCTGCTGAACGTGTCGAACCTGGCCTGGTACGGCGAATCGGTCGCGATCCCGCAGCACCTGCAGATTTCGCGCATGCGCTCGCTGGAGACGGGCCGCCCGATGCTGCGCGCCACCAACAATGGCGCCACCGCCGTTATCGACGGCAAGGGCCGGGTGCAGGCCCTCATCCCCTACTACAAGCAAGGGGTGCTGGAGGCGCAAGTGCAGGGCATGCAAGGCAGCACGCCCTATATCCGTTTCGGCAACGCGACCTTCCTCGCCTTGTCCGCGCTGGCCCTCGCGGGCGCCTGGCTGACGGGACGACGTTACCGGCAGAAAAAAGCTAAAGTTCAATAGTTGCCTGAAATCCGCGCCCAGCCGGGCGCCAAAACCCGCTAAAATTGGTCATTTAGCAAACCCACCGTGTTCGCGGCCCTGTTGGCCGCGAAGCCTACAAGATGCTCACATTCCAACAAATCATCCTGACCTTGCAATCCTATTGGGACAAGCAGGGTTGCGCCCTGCTCCAGCCCTACGATATGGAAGTGGGCGCCGGTACTTTCCACACCGCGACTTTCCTGCGCGCGATCGGCCCGGAGCCGTGGCGCGCCGCCTATGTGCAACCGTCGCGCCGCCCCAAGGATGGCCGCTACGGCGAGAACCCGAACCGCCTGCAGCACTACTACCAGTACCAGGTGGTGCTCAAGCCGGCGCCGGAAAACATCCTCGACCTGTACCTCGGTTCGCTGCAGGCGCTGGGCCTGGACCTGAAGAAGAACGACGTGCGCTTCGTCGAGGACGACTGGGAAAGCCCGACCCTGGGCGCCTGGGGCCTGGGCTGGGAAGTCTGGCTGAACGGGATGGAAGTGACGCAGTTCACCTATTTCCAGCAGGTCGGCGGCCTTGATTGCAAGCCGGTGCTGGGCGAGATCACCTACGGCATCGAGCGCCTCGCGATGTACCTGCAGGGCGTGGAGAATGTGTATGACCTGGTCTGGACCGAGTGGGAAGAGAACGGTGTCAAGAAGCACCTGACCTACGGCGACGTCTACCATCAGAACGAAGTCGAGCAGTCGACCTACAACTTCGAGCACTCCAACACCGAGCTGCTGTTCCAGGCCTTCGCCAACCACGAGAGCGAAGCCAAGCGCCTGATCGAGCTGCAGCTCACGCTGCCGGCCTACGAACAGATCATGCGCGCCTCGCACAGCTTCAACCTGCTGGACGCGCGCGGCGCGATTTCGGTCACCGAGCGCGCCGCCTACATCGGCCGCGTGCGCAACCTGTCGCGCCTGGTCGCGCAGGCCTACTACGACTCGCGCGAGAAGCTGGGCTTCCCGATGGCGGGCTCCCGCCGAGGGGGCGCCTCGAATGAAGCCGCCGCCTGAACTGACAAGAACAGAACCATGAATCAAACCCTACTCGTCGAACTGCAGACCGAAGAACTGCCACCGAAGGCGCTGGTCAAACTGGGCGCGGCTTTTGCCGCCGGCATCGAAGGCGGCCTGAAGGCGCGCGGCTTCCTGGAAGACGGCAGCGTCGCCACGCCCTACACCACCCCGCGCCGCCTGGCGGTCTCGATCACCCATGTGCGCGCCAAGTCGCCGGACAAGACCATCCGCGAGAAGGTGCTGCCGGTCGCGGTCGCGCTGGACAAGGAAGGCAAACCAAGCGCGCCGCTGGCCAAGAAGCTGGCCGCGCTGGGCTTCCCCGACCTGACCGTCGACCAGCTCGAGCGCGCCTCCGACGGCAAGGCCGAGAGCTTCTTCTACACCTACACCGCGGCCGGCACGGAACTGGCCGGCGAGCTGCAGGCGGTGCTGCAGGAGACCGTGGCCAAGCTGCCGATCCCGAAGGTGATGAGCTACCAGCGCCCCGACGGCGAGACCGTGCAGTTCGTGCGCCCGGTGCATTCGCTGCTGGCCCTGCACGGCGAACAGGTGGTGCCGCTCACGCTGCTGGGCCTTTCCAGCGGCCGCGAGACGCTCGGCCACCGCTTCCTGTCGCACGGCGGCACCATCGCCATCGCCAGCGCCGAACAATATGCGCCGGTGCTGGAAAACGAAGGCAAGGTGGTCGCCTCGACCGCCGCACGCAAGGAATCGATCCGCAAGCAGCTGCTGGAGAAAGCCGGCGCCGACCAGGTGCTGATGCCCGAGTCGCTGCTCGACGAAGTGGCCGCTCTGGTCGAATGGCCGGTGGTGTACGAATGCCATTTCGAGGACGCTTTCCTGGCCGTGCCGCAGGAATGCCTGATCCTGACCATGCAGACCAACCAGAAGTACTTCGCGCTGACCGACGCCGCCGGCAAGCTGCGCTCGCGCTTCCTGATCGTCTCCAACCTGGCGACCGACGATCCCTCGGCCATCGTCGGCGGCAACGAGCGCGTGGTGCGCCCGCGCCTGTCCGACGCCAAGTTCTTCTTCGAGCAGGACAAGAAGAAGACGCTGGAATCGCGCCTGCCGCTGCTGGAGAACGTGGTCTACCACAACAAGCTGGGCACGCAGGCCGCGCGCACCGGCCGCGTCACCCGCCTTGCCGGCGCGATCGCCAGGCATCTCGGCTACGACGTGCTGCTGGCCGAACGCGGCGCGCAGCTGGCCAAGGCCGACCTGCTGACCGATATGGTGGGCGAGTTCCCCGAGCTGCAAGGCATCATGGGCACCTACTACGCGCGCCACGACGGCGAGCCGGAAGAAGTGGCGCTGGCCGCGTCCGAGCACTACCAGCCGCGCTTCGCCGGCGACGCCCTGCCCTCGACCAATACCGGCCTCACGGTGGCGCTGGCCGACAAGCTGGAGACCCTGGTCGGCATCTGGTCGATCGGCCTGCAGCCGACCGGCGAGAAGGATCCGTTCGCGCTGCGCCGCCATGCGCTGGGCGTGATGCGCATGCTGGTCGAGAAGCGCCTGCCGCTGCCGCTGTCGCAGCTGCTGGCCGATGCCGCATCCGTGTTCGAATACCAGCCGGGCTTCAAGGACCCGAGCGTGGAAGTGAAGGAATTCATGCTGGACCGCGTGCGCGGCATGCTGCGCGAGCGCGGCTTCTCGCCGAACGAGGTGGAAGCGGTGCTGGCCCAGAACCCGGACCGCGTGGACGACGTGGTGCAGCGCCTGGAAGCTGTGCAGGCCTTTGCCGCGCTGCCGGAAAGCGCCTCGCTGGCCGCGGCCAACAAGCGCATCACCAACATCCTGAAGAAGACCGAGGCCCCGGCCGGCGGCGTGCAGGAGAAGCTGCTGCAGGAAGAGGCCGAGCGCAAGCTGGCCGCCAGCGTGCAGCGCGTGCGCCCGGACGTCGATGCGGCGTTCGCGCGCGGCGACTTCACCGGCACGCTCAAGACCCTGGCCCAGCTGCGCGACGACGTCGACGCCTTCTTCAACGACGTGATGGTGATGGCCGAGGATGCCGCCCTGCGCAACAACCGCCTGGCGCTGCTGTCTTCGCTGCACGGCATGATGAACCGCGTGGCCGACATCTCCAAGCTGGCGGCATAAAGGGAAAGCGATGAAGCTGATCATCCTCGACCGCGACGGCGTCATCAACCATGACTCGCCGGAGTTCATCAAATCCCCCGACGAATGGATCCCGATCCCCGGCTCGCTGGAGGCGATCGCGAGGCTGAACCAGGCCGGTTACCGCGTGATCATCGCGTCCAACCAGTCCGGCATCGCGCGCGAACTGTTCGACATCGCCACCCTCAACGCCATCCACCGCAAGATGCACCAGTCGGCGCAGCAGGTCGGCGCCGACATCGACGCCATCTTCTTCTGCCCGCACGCGGCGATCGACAACTGCGACTGCCGCAAGCCCAAGGCCGGCATGTTCGAGGAGATCGCCAAGCGCTTCAAGGTCAGCCTGAAGGGCGTGCCGACGGTCGGCGACTCGCTGCGCGACCTGCAGGCCGGCTTCATCAGCGGCTGCGTGCCCTACCTGGTCCTGACCGGCAAGGGCGAGAAGACCCAGGCCACCGGCGGACTGCCGCCGGGCACCCAGGTGTTCCCCGACCTTGCCGCGGTGGTCAACGCCCTGCTCAAGGCGCCGGCGCCCGTCGCCGCCGCCTGATCCATTCAACATACCTGCCGGAGCCGATCTCCTTGCGCCAATTTGCCTTGTTCCTGCGCTCGCTGCTGTTCACGACCGTGATGATGGTCGCCACCGTCGTCTGGTCGTGCGTGTGCCTGCTGTGCGCGCCCCTGCCCTACAACCAGCGCTTCTGGGTCACCTCGCGCTGGAACGTGTTCGTCATCTGGTGCGCCAAGACCATCTGCGGCATTAACTACCAGATCAAGGGCTACGACAACCTGCCGGACGCGCCGGCGATCCTGCTGTCGAAGCACCAGTCGGCCTGGGAGACCATCTTCCTGCTGCCGAACATGAAGCGCCCGCTGGTGTTCGTGTTTAAAAAGGAAATACTGTATATACCGTTTTTTGGCTGGGGCATGGCGCTGCTGCGCATGATCCCGATCGACCGCAAGCAGGGCAAGAACTCGTTCGCGCAAGTGGTCAAGATCGGCAAGCGCAGGCTGGCGGACGGCCAGTGGATCATCATGTTCCCGGAAGGGACCCGCATCCCGGTTGGCCAGAAAGGCAAGTACAAAAGCGGTGGCACACGCCTGGCTGTGGAAACTCAGAGCGTTGTCGTGCCGATCGCGCATAATGCAGGTGAGTGCTGGCCGAAGGGCTCCTTCATCAAGAAGCCAGGCACGATCACGGTATCGATTGGCAAACCGATATCGCCAGAAAACCACAGTGCCGACAGCCTGATGCATGAGGTCGAAAATTGGATAGAATCGGAAATGCGCGTCATTTCGCCCCACGTCTACAAAGGTGGCTAAGCGAAGTTGGCGCCCTGATCAGAGCCTCCTCCCCGCAGCACACCATGACCTCTTCAAAGATCGACGGGAACCAGCTGGAACTGTTTGCACAAGATTTTTTCGCTTCACTCGAACCATCCACCAAACCGGCAGCGGCGCCGCAGCCGCTGTTCAAGGCGCCGCCCGCGCCGCAGCGCGTCACCTTCCCTGTTCCTCCGCGCGGGCCGGACGATCCTCCGCTGCGCAAGATCGTGCTCGGCACCCATGCGGTGGAATTCGAGCTGCGCCGCTCCGCGCGCCGCTCGATCGGCTTCATGATCGACGACGACGGACTGCGCGTGACCGCGCCCAAGCGCGTCACCCTGGCCGAAGTGGACAACGCCCTGCGCGCCAAGCAGCGCTGGATCCTCTCCAAGCTGCACGAACGCGGCGAACGGCGCCAGCAGCGCCTGCAAAAGCCTCCGCTGCGCTGGGAAGACGGCGCGCAGCTGCCCTACATGGGCGGCGAGATCACCTTGCGCCTGGAGCCGGCGCCGCGCAGCCACTGCCGCTTCGACGCCGACGCGCGCACGCTGTCCGTCGGCGTGGTGGAAGGCTTGTCGGAATGGCAGCTCAAGGAGCGCGTGCGCTTGTGGTATCACGACGAAGCCACGCGCGTGTTCGGCGAACGGCTCGATCACTATGCCGCGCGCATGGCGCTGTCATATAACACCTTCGCGCTGTCGTCGGCGGGCACGCGCTGGGGTTCATGCACAGTGGAGGGCAATATCCGCCTCAACTGGCGCCTGATCCACTACCCGCTCGCGCTGATCGACTACGTGGTCGCGCACGAGCTGGCGCACCTGCGCGAGATGAACCACAGCGCGGCGTTCTGGGCGACGGTGGGCGAGGTGTATCCGGACTACGACGGCGCGCGCCTGGCGCTGCGCAAGCGCTCGCATGAGATGCCGGTGTTGTTTGACGACTGAGACTCGCCGCCAACGTCAAAATCGTCATTCCCGTGCACGCGGGAATCCCATTGCGCCGCTCCGCCACTAGCGCCTGCGTTCACTAAATGCACACAAAATGGGGTTCCCGCGTGCGCGGGAACGACGTTTCTATCGGAATCAGTCTTCCTTGCGCACGTCCACCAGCCGCCGCAAAGCGGCCAGCTGCGCCGGCGTCAGGCAGCGCGAGGGAATGGGCAGCGTGCCATGCCTCAGCACCAGCATGATGCCGCGCGAGTACAGGCGCACCGCCGTGACGTCCGGCCACTCGATGAGTGTGACCCCGGTGCCGCTGCTGCGCACGATGCCATGCTCGTCGAGGGTGAAATCGTAGGTGCGGCGCGAACGCCCGAGCAGGATGAAATTGAGGACGGCGGTGGCGGTGCTCTTGAGCAGCAGGTACCACCCAGCAGGGAAGCCGACACGGCGGCGGCGAATGAGGTTGCGGCTGTGCTGCCACATGAAGCTCGCATATTCGATGAGCCGGTAGCGCACCGAGAAATGCAGTTCGGTTAAAGCTGGAGTTGCGGGGGCGGCGTGCGCGGACGGCGCTGGCGCGGTGGACGGAAACACAACCGCGTCGTCATCCTGCTGGACCAGCGCTCCTGCCGCATCGGCGCCACCGGCCGACCGTGGGCGATCTGACCACATGCGCATCCCCTTATTTGACGAACTCAGATGCGCATGTTAGCAAAACCTACGCAATAAGTCGCCGTAATAGTTCAACTGTGCGCAGGGTTGCGCCACGGTGATGGCCGGCGAAGGCCAGCGCCAGCTCGCCCATGCGCGCGCGCGCTGCGGGGTCAGCCAGCAGCGCTGACGCCTGCGCCAGCAGTTCATCCGCGTCACGCACGCGCAGCGCGGCGCCCATCGCCACGGCCTCCTCGGTCGCCTGCAGGAAGTTGAAGGTGTGCTCGCCGACCAGCACCGGCTTGCCGACGGCGGCCGCCTCGATCAGGTTCTGGCCGCCCAACGGCAGCAGGCTGCCGCCGATGAAGGCGCAGTCGCAGGACGCGAAGTAAGCGAACATCTCGCCCATCGAATCGCCCAGCAGGACGTCGGCCTGCACGGTGTCGCCGTCGCCGAGGCTGGAGCGGCGCTGCAGCGACAGGCCGCGCGATTCGATCATGCGCGCCACCTCGTCGAAACGCTGGGGATGACGCGGCACGATCGCCAGCAGCATGCCGGGCGGCCGCGATGGCAAACGCAGGAAGGCGTCGAGGATCAGCGCTTCCTCGCCCTCGCGCGTGCTGGCGCACAGCAGTATTGGCCGGGCGCCGCAGCGCGCGCGCAGCCAGGCGCCCTTGTCCAGCGCCGCTTGCGGCGGCGTCACGTCGAACTTGATGCTGCCGGTGACCGCGACCTCCGGCGTGCCCAGCGATTTGATGCGTTCTGCATCGGCCTCGGTCTGCGCGGCCGCCAGCGTGATCATGCGCGCCGCATCGAGCATCACCGGTCCCGCGCGCCGGCCGCGCCGCAGCGAGCGCTCCGACAGCCGCGCGTTCACCAGCGCCACCGGCACGCCGGCTTCGGCGCAGGCCGCGATCAGGTTCGGCCAGACCTCGGTCTCCATCAGGATGCAGACGCGCGGCGCGAAATGGCGCAAGAAGCGGCGCACCATGCCCGGAGTGTCGTAAGGCAGGTAGGACTGCACGATGCGCTCGCCGTGCTGCTTGAACAGGGCTGCGCCGGTGGCGCGGCCGGTAGGCGTCATGTGGGTGAGCAGGATGCGGCAGCCGGGCCAGCCGGCCAGCAGCGCCTCGACCAGCGGCTCCGCCGCGCGGGTCTCGCCCACCGACACCGCGTGCACCATGATGGTGAGCCGCGGCGGCAAGGGCGCGCCGTTGAGACCGAGGCGTTCCGCCCAGTGCTGGCGGTAGCCCGGCTCCTTGCGTCCGCGCCACCACAGCCTTGCCAGCGCCACCGGCAGCGCCAGCCGCCACAGCGCCGAATACAGGCCGCGTTTCATGCCGCCGCCAGCAGGCCGCGCGCGGCGGCCACCACCTCGTCCACCGATGGCGGCTGGGCGGTGTCGCCGAGGTTGATGATGCGCGGCGACCAGTTGCCCTCGGTCTTCCAGCGCGGCGAGTCGCAGTAGATTTCCACCGTCGGGCGCACGAAGGCGGCGGCGATGTGGGTCAGGCCGGTGTCGACGCCGACCGCCAGCGCGGCGTCGCGCGCCAGCTCCACCGCTTCCATCATCGATAGCTTCGGCAGCACGCGCGCGTTCGGCAGGCTGGCCGCGATGGTCCCGGCTTCGGCCTGTTCGGCCGGCGAGCCCCAGGGCAGCAGCACCGCCATCGGCGCCAACGCGCGGCCCAGCGCGATCCAGTTGGCGGTATCCCACTTCTTGGCCGCGCGCGCGGTCCCGTGGAAGAACACCGCGTAGTCTTCGCGCGGCATCCAGGCCGGGCGTGTGGCCAGCTCGGATGGCGCGGGCAGGCCGAAATCCGGCGGCGTGTCGATCGCGTAGCCGAGCGCCTGCGCCGCCACCTCGCGCCCGCGCGCGACCGCATGCGCACGCCGCTCCACTTTCACGCTCTGGTCATGGAACACGCGCGAGACCGGCTCGTAGCCCGAGCCTTCGGTGCCGTTGGCCAGGCCCACCTTGCGGCCGCCCGGCTTGACCCGCGCGGCGCCCATGATGATGCCGGTCTTGATCAGGCCCTGGGTATCGAACACGTAGTCGTACTGCTCTTCGCGCAGGGTGCGGAAGAAGCCGCGCACCTCGGCCCGGATCGCCGGATCGAGCAGGCCGCGCCGCCAGCGCCGCAGCGCGAACGGGATCACGCGGCGCACGCGCGGATTCAGGCGCACCAGGCTGGTGTACCCCTCTTCCACCACCCAGTCGATCTTGGCATCGGGATGGTGGCGCAGGATGTCGGCCACCATCGGCAGGTTGTGCAGCACGTCGCCCAGCGACGACACCCGCACCAGCAGGATATTCAAGTCGGTCTCGCGCTCAGAACGGCAGTTGTGCGTCCGGTTTCGCCGCCAGGATCACCTGGCGGAATTCACCCTGGATGCGGGCCAGCGCGGCCGGCGATTCGCCTTCGAAGCGCAGCACCACCACCGGCGTGGTGTTGGACGAACGCGCCAGGCCGAAGCCGTCCGCGTATTCGACACGCAGGCCGTCGATGCCATTCACGCCTTCCGCGGTCGGGAAGCTGGCGTCGCTGCGCAGCTTGTCGATGAGGGCGAAGTTCTCGCCTTCCTTCAGGTGCAGGTGCAGCTCCGGGGTGCTGGTCGCGATCGGCAGGGCATTGAGCACCGCCGACGGATCGGCTTCACGGGTGAGCAGTTCCAGCATGCGCGCGCCGGCGTACAGGCCGTCGTCGAAGCCGTACCAGCGGTCCTTGAAGAAGATGTGGCCGCTCATTTCGCCGCCCAGCGGAGCGCCGGTTTCGCGCAGCTTGGCCTTGACCAGCGAGTGGCCGGTCTTCCACATCAGCGGCAGGCCGCCGTGCTGCATGATCCACGGCGCCAGGTGGCGCGTGCACTTCACGTCGTACAGGATCTGCGCGCCCGGATTGCGCGCCAGGACTTCGGCCGCGAACAGCATCATCTGGCGGTCCGGGTAGATGATCTGGCCGTCCTTGGTGACGATGCCGAGACGGTCGCCGTCGCCGTCGAAGGCCAGGCCAAGCTCGGCGTCGGTATCGCGCAGCGCGGCAATCAGGTCCTGCAGGTTTTCCGGATGCGCGGGGTCCGGATGGTGGTTCGGGAAGCGGCCGTCCACTTCGCAGAACAGTTCGAGCACCTCGGCGCCCATGGCGCGGAACAGCTCCGGCGCGAAAGCCCCCGCCACGCCGTTGCCGCAGTCGACCGCGATCTTGATCGGGCGCGCCAGCTTGACGTCGCCGGCGATGCGCGCGATGTAGGCGTCCTTGATGTCGTGGGTGCTGTAGCCGCCCTGCTGCGCCGCCTTGCTGCCGTCGTGCGCGGCGATGCTGTCGTACAGGCCGGTGATGGCCTCGCCGTGGATCGCCTCGCCCGCCAGCACCATCTTGAAGCCGTTGTAGTCGGGCGGATTGTGGCTGCCGGTGACCATGATGCCCGAACGGGTGTCCAGCACATTGGTCGCAAAATAAACCATCGGCGTGGCGACCATGCCCAGGTCGATCACGTTCACGCCCGCAGCGCGCAAGCCATCCGACAGCGCCGCGGCCAGCTCGGGGCCGGACAGGCGGCCGTCGCGGCCGATGGCCACCGTGCGCTCACCCTTGGCCAATGCCGCGCGGCCGAACGCCTGGCCGATCTGGAAGGCGATCCCGGCATCCAGTGTGCTGCCGATGACCCCGCGGATATCGTAGGCCTTGAAGATGGTTTTCGAGAGAGCGACCATGTTGTTCCTTGACGTGCCCGGCCGGCATGGCGGAACCAGGCATGGCGGACTCACCGCCGATGTTGGAGGGATGACAAAATCAGACGGTATTGTAGCGGCAAGCGGACCCCAGAGATAGGTCCGCCGCGTTTGCCGCAAGAGAGGCGCGGCGCGAATGCGCCGGCCGGGGAATCAATCAGACGCGCAGCTTGTCCAGCGACTTGCCGCTTTCGACCCATTCCTTGACCCATTTCGGCTGGCGGCCGCGGCCAGTCCATTGATGGCTCGCATTGTCGGGATGGCGGTAACGCACGGCGACCGAGCCCGATTTGCCGCGGCTGGCCGTCATCAGGTCTTTCAGCGGCACGCCAACGCTTTGCGCGATAGCCATGATCTGTTCGCGCGCTTTCTGCACTTCCTGCTGTTCGCGCTTTTTCATTTCCTGCTTAATTTGCTCTTGCAAATTCCGCAAGTCTCCCAGGGACATATTCGAAAGATCCATCATTTTCCTCTGTGGTAGTGGGTGAAACAGTTTAAATGAAATCTCACCAAATGTCGCAATATACTACAACAAAAGTTTATTGCTAGCCTTTTTTGCGCCAAATCAGCCAGCGCGGAGACTTAAATCGAACGATACGCGCATACAACCACACGTAACTGATAATAAACAATAAGCAGAAGATTACAAGTACATCGGTATTCTTCCAGAACACGGTGGCCGGGATCACGGCGGTCAGTGAAAACAACCAGAGGTAGGGCGAAGTGCGCGCATTGCGCTTCATCAGCGCGCGCGCTTCCTTCGGGCCGACGGTCCATTGCACGATCCGTCGAAAGATCAGGCTGTGCAGGTGAATACCGTCCGGCATTGCGGGAGATTTCCCGCGCAAGAACATGCGGCGATACGCGGAAAACAGCGTTTCAAATGCAGGGTAAATCAGCAGCAGTGCCGCATACCAGGTGGATACCTGGGGATTGCGCATCACCAGCAGCAGCGCCAATTCGCCCAGCATGAAACCGATGAAGTAAGCGCCGCCATCGCCGAGGAATATCAGGCCGACCGGGTAATTCCAGAGCAGGAAACCGGCAGTGGCGCCGGCCACCATCAGCGCGGTGACCACGATGAACATATCGCCCACCTGCGCCCCCACATAGGCCAGCGACACCAGCATGAATATCGTCACCACGCTGGCCAGGCCATTGAAGCCGTCGATGATATTGACGGCATTGGCGATGCCTGCCACTGCCAGCACGGTGAGCGGCAATACCACCCATCCGGTGCTCAGCGCCATGCTGCTGAAAGGCAGGTCGATGCGGCCGATACGGGCGTCCACCAGAAAATATGCCAGCAGGGCCGCCGCCATGGTCAGCAATAAACGCCGCGAAGGCTGGACCCGGCCCGTATAATCTTCGGCGATCCCACCCACAAAGGCGAGAATCGAGCACATCAGCAAAGACAGGAGCCAGGGCGACAGCGCCGGCACCCGCCATACGGTAATGCCGGCGCTGATCCCGACCGCGAGGAAAATCGGCAGTCCGCCGATGCGCGCGACCGCGTGGGTATGCACCTTCTGGACGGCGCCGAAATCACTGTCCAGCGCCGGCCCATGCAAGCGCGCGTGCTTCACGACCAGCAAGGTCAGCAAGGCAGACGCGACAAAACTCACGAGAAATGAAAACATTTATTCTTCTTAAGATGCCGGCTTCGACAAGGAAGCCAGGCTGAAGGCCCGCGCCGCGAGCGCTGGCTTTATTCTACAGAATTGCCGCGCTCGGGCTCGGCGGGGACAGTTTATCGCTGCATTATCAAATCGAATTGAGCGAAATCGTTCATTATCCACAGCACGATCGCTCTAATATTTGTAGCAATTAATATTCCCGCGTGAAAGTATCTTTAACTCATGCACAGTTGTAGTGCATCTTGCCAATTCGGAAGTTCTCCAGAAATATTGGCAAGTTTGCGGCAATCGAGCACGCTATTGGGCGGCCGCTGCGCGCGGCTGGGATATTCGCTCGTCGCGATCGGCACGACCCGGCAATCGATATGCGCTGCGGCCATGATGGCCTCGGCAAAACCATGCCAGCTGGTTTGTCCCGCGCACGCCAGGTGATATATGCCGGAGTGGCAGCGCCACCATTCATTGCCCGCCACGTTTGCATCGGCGAGCAGATGAGCGCTTATTTCCGCCACGGTGCGGCACCATGTGGGCGCGCCGAACTGGTCGGCCACCACCCGCAATTCGCCCTGCTCGCGTGCGCGCTTCAGCATCGCCAGCAAAAAGTTATTGCCGCGCATTCCATAAACCCAGCTGGTCCTCAGGATCAGGTGCGAAATGCCGGATTCCGTCACCGCATTTTCACCGGCCAGCTTGCTGCGCCCGTAGACATTCAATGGCGCGGCCAGGTCATCTTCGGTGTAAGGAGCGTTTTTGCCGCCGTCGAATACATAATCGGTCGAATAATGGACCATGGCCGCACCCAGCGCGCGCGCTTCCCGCGCCAGCACGGCCGGCGCCTCGGCATTGATGCGAAATGCCAGTCCGGGTTCGGATTCCGCCTGCTCCACCGCCGTATAAGCGGCCGCATTGACGATCAGCGCCGGCTTGAGCGCGCGCACGCCATCGGCGAGGCGGTCGAGGTCGGTCAGGTCGAGCTGCTCCCGGGTCGGCGCAGCGATGTCGCCCAAGCCCTGCAGGCTGCGCTGCAGTTCGTAGCCGACCTGACCGCTGGCCCCGAGCAGGAGGATGTTCATGCGACCGCCTCAGCCTGTGCCAGCGGCACCCCGGCCTTGTCCTTGGCGGACACGATAGGCTCGCCATCCACGGGCCAGTCAATGCCCAGCGCCGGATCGTTCCACAGCAGCGTGCGTTCGTGCTGCGGCGACCAGTAATCGGTGGTCTTGTACACGCATTCTGCGACGTCGGAGGTGACCAGGAAGCCGTGCGCAAAGCCCGGCGGAATCCACAGCTGCAGGTGGTTGTCGGCGGACAGCTCGATGGTGCCGGAACGGCCGAAGGTGGGCGAACCGCGCCGCATGTCGACCACCACATCGAAAATCGCCCCGGTGGTGACGCGCACCAGTTTGCCCTGCGCGCAGCCGACCTGGTAATGCAGGCCGCGCACCACATTGTGCAGCGATTTCGAGTGATTATCCTGCACGAATTGCGGACGCAATCCCGTCAGTTCGGCAAAGCGCCGTTCGTTGAAACTCTCGTAGAAAAAGCCGCGTTCATCCCTGAACACTTGCGGCTCGATGACCAGCACATCGGGAATCGCGCTTGGGCTTATTTTCATCGGAACACCCTGCCATGAAGGATTTGCATCAGGTACTGGCCATAGCCGCTGCTTTGCAAAGGCACGGCCAGCCGTTCAAGCGCCTCGGCGCCGATATAACCCTTGCGATAAGCGATTTCCTCGGGCACCGCCACTTTCAGCCCCTGACGCTTCTCGATAGTAGAAATGAATTGAGCCGCGTCCAGCAGGGAGTCGTGGGTGCCGGTATCGAGCCATGCCATCCCGCGCCCCATCACTTCAACCTGCAATTGGCCCTTGGCAAGATAGGCCCGGTTGACGTCCGTGATTTCAAGTTCGCCGCGCGCGGACGGGCTGATCGAAGCCGCGATATCGCTTGCCGAACCATCGTAGAAATACAGGCCGGTGACCGCGTACGACGATTTCGGCACCGCCGGCTTTTCGTCGATCGACAGCGCGGCCTGGTCCGGACCAAATTCGATGACACCATAACGCTCTGGGTCATGCACGTGATAAGCGAACAGGGTCGCCCCGGACACCCGCTGGCTGGCGCGAGCAAGCTGCGCTTCCAGGCCGTGGCCATAGAAGATGTTATCGCCCAGAATCAGCGCGGACGGGCCGCCTGCGAGGAAATCGCGGCCGATGACCAGCGCCTGAGCGATGCCTTCCGGTGAAGGCTGTACCGCATATTCCAGGCTGAGGCCCCAATGCGCGCCATCACCCAGCAATTCCTGGAAGCGCGGCATATCCTGCGGCGTCGAAATGATCAGGATCTCGCGAATACCGGCTTCCATCAGCGTGGACAGCGGGTAATAAATCATCGGCTTGTCATACACCGGCATCAGCTGCTTGGACAAGCTCAGCGTCATCGGATAAAGGCGGGTGCCCGAACCGCCGGCAAGGATAATGCCGCGCCTTTGCATGTTCATGGCTGCACCTCGCGTCCCACGTAATTCCGCTGAATCCACTCACGATAGGCCCCGGACTGCACCCGCGCGGTCCAATCGGCATGGTCGCGATACCACTGCACCGTTTTACGCAATCCACCGGCGAAGCTTTCCTGCGGCGCCCACCCCAGTTCGCCCGCAAGTTTTGAAAAATCGATCGCATAGCGGCGATCATGGCCAGGCCGGTCGGCCACATGACTGATCTGGCCGTGATAGCCGCCCTCTTTCGGCACCAGTTCGCCGAGTACGTCACACACGGCGCGGACCACGTCGAGATTGGTCATTTCGCTCGCGCCACCGATCACATAACTCTCACCGGGCGTGCCCGCCTCCAATACACGCCGCAATGCGGTGCAATGGTCGCCTACGTAAAGCCAGTCGCGCACCTGCCTGCCGTCCCCATAAACCGGCAATTCCGCCCCGGACAGTGCATTCGCAATCATCAAGGGAATCAGCTTTTCAGGAAACTGGAATGGGCCATAATTATTCGAGCAGTTCGTCACCAGCGTAGGCAGGCCGTAGGTATGATGCCAGGCGCGCACCAGATGGTCCGATGCCGCTTTCGATGCCGCGTAGGGGCTGTTCGGTGCGTAGCGCGATTGCTCGGTGAATGGCGCATCGCCGGGACCGAGCGAACCGAATACTTCGTCGGTCGACACATGCAAAACTCGGAAAGATGCGCGCTCTGTATCGCCCAATGTCGACCACCAAGCCTGCGTTTCCGCCAGCAGCGCGAACGTGCCATCGACATTATTGGCGATGAAATCGGCGGGGGCGTGGATCGATCGGTCGACGTGGGTCTCGGCGGCAAAATGAATCACGGCGCGCGGGCGATAAGTTCGCAGCAGGCTCGCCATCTGTGCACGGTCAAGAATGTCGGCACGCACGAACACATGGCGTGCATCGCCCACCAGCGGTGCGAGATTATCCAAATTGCCCGCGTAGCTCAGCTTGTCGCAGTTCACGACCGGCTCGTCGGAGCGGGCCAGCCAGTCGAGCACGAAATTGGAACCGATGAAGCCGGCAGCGCCCGTCACCAAAATCATTTAGTATCCTGTCAAAAGCCCGAGGCCAAAGCCGCATTCTATGTGAAAGCGGAGGCTATCAAGAAGTCCAGACCATTTCCACAGCATGAGAACATACGCCATTGGCGACTTGCAGGGCTGCGCCCACGAGGCCCAGGTACTGCTCGATCATATCCAACAGGACGCCCGCGGCGACTCACGCATCCTGTTGGTCGGTGACCTGATCAACCGCGGGCCGGAGTCGCTGGCCGCGCTGCGCCGCATGAAGGAACTGTCCGAGCGCAGCGGCGGCCGGGTCGAGGCCCTGCTCGGCAACCACGACCTGCACCTTTTGGCAGTCGCGGTGGGTGCGCAAAAGGCCAGCAAATCGGACACGCTGGACGAGATCCTGGCCGCACCCGACCGCGATGAGCTGATCGCCTGGCTGCGCCATCGCCCGCTCGCGCTGCTGGTCGACGCGCACCTGCTGGTGCACGCCGGCGTGGCGCCGCAATGGAGCGCCGAGAAAACCCTGGCGCTGGCCGCCGAAGTCGAGGCGGTGCTGCGCGGCGACGGCTGGATCGACTTCCTCCAGCAAATGTACGGCAACGAGCCGAACCGCTGGGACGACGCGCTGACCGGCATTGCGCGCCTGCGCTGCATCGTCAACGCGCTCACGCGTATGCGCCTGTGCCTGCCCGACGGGACCATGGACTTCACGCACAAGGAAAGCGATATCGGCCCGGCCGGCTCCGGCCTGGAGCCGTGGTTCGAGGTGCCGAACCGGATGACGGAGAACGTGACGGTGGTGTTCGGCCACTGGTCGGCGCTGGGCCTGGTGATGCAGCCGAACGTGATTGGCCTGGACAGCGGCTGCGTCTGGGGCGGCAAGCTGTCGGCGGTGTGCCTGGACGACCGCTCGCTGCTCCAGGTGGACTGCCCGGAGTACCGGGAACACGGCGGCAAGAAGAACTGAAGGCTCAGGCGCGCGCCGGCGTGGCGATGCCGGCAGCCGGCGCGGGAGCATGCGCGGTCAGCGCACTGGCGACGGCATCGCGCGCCTGCTGCGCGAGCTCGCGCCGCTGTGCGCCCGCGCTGCCGATCGGCGCCAGGCAGCTCAGGCGCACCCGCACCGGTGGCCCGGACAGGATCGCGATGAAGCTGCGCACGAAGGTGGTCTCGCCGATGTAGTCGACCGAGGTGTGGTGCGCGCCGCCGGCATCGACGTATTCGATCGCATACGGCTGCACGGCGACGCCGGCATCGATCGCGGCCTCGAACAGGTTGGCGTGGAAGGGCAGCACCTGCCCTTGCATCGCCGTTGTCCCCTCGGGGAAGAAGGCCACGCGCTGGCCCTGGCGCAGCACGTCGACCATGCCCTTGAAGATGCCGCGCAGGTCGCGCCGGTTGCCGCGCGCGATGAACACCGTGCCGGCCCGTTCGACCAGCCAGCCGAGCACCGGCCAGGCGCGGATCTCGGCCTTGGCCACGAAGCGGCACGGGTGGACCGAATTGATGACGAAGATGTCGAGCCAGGAGACGTGGTTGGCCACGATCATGGCGTGCTCCAGCGCGGGCGCGCGGTCGCATGGTTCGAGCTGCACGCGGCACAGCACCAGCAGCTGGCGCGACCAGCGCCGCGTCAGCCGCGCGCGCGCAGGCGCACCCGCCCACGGGAACACGAAGGCGCAGATGGCCAGGCCAGCAAGCAGATGGACGATGGCGCGCGCAAGGCGCCAGGCGAGCGTGATATTCAAGGTGTACAGGTCAAAATCGCCGCGCGCGCTCGTGGTCGGGCGCTGGCAGGGGCAAATTGTACAGGTATATGTATGAGCGGCGCGAGGGTCTGGGCCGCGATTGGCGTTAACGCGACGCTCACCAAATGGGGTTCCCGCGTCCGCGGGAAGTCGTTCCCGGCAGTGCCGGGAGCGACGAGTTAGCAGAGTTGTCTTTAAATTAAGAGACGTCGTTCCCGCGCAGGCGGGAACCCCATTTTGCGTGAGCAGCCTCGCAGGCTAGCGCTGGTACGCGACCCGCCCCGACACAATGGTCGCCTTCACCTGCCCCGCCAGCTCATAGCCCAGGAAGGGCGTATGCTTGCCCTGGCTCGCCAGCGCCGCCGCATTGACGGTCCAGCGCGCGTCCGGATCGAACAGCACCACGTCCGCGCAGGCGCCCACCGACAGGTCGCCGGCCGGCAGCCCCGCCACCCGCGCCGCATCCGACGTGACTTTGGCGAGCGCGCGCGACAAGCCGTCCTTGCCGGCATTGCGGTCGTCCGCGGCCCACTTGAGCATCAACGCGAGCAGCAGTTCCAGCCCGGTCGCGCCCGGCGAGGCTTCGCCGAAGGGCAGCAGCTTCTCGTCGTCGTCCACCGGCGTGTGGTCCGAGCAGACCGCGTCCACCGTCCCGTCCACCACGCCGGCGCGCAGCGCATCGCGGTCGCGCTGGCTGCGCAGCGGCGGGTCGAGGCGGGCGTTGGGATCGAAGAAGCCGATGTCGGCGTCCGTCATGTGCAGGTGGTGGATGCCGATGTCGCAAGTGACCGGCAGCCCTTCCTTCTTCGCCGCCCGCACCAGCTCAAGGCCGGCGGCCGACGAGATCCGGCACAGGTGCACGCGCGCGCCGGTGGCGCGCACCAGCTCGAAGATCGTGTGCAGCGCGATGGTCTCTGCCATCACCGGCACGCCGGACAGGCCCAGGCGCGAGGCCAGCGGCCCGCTGTGCGCGACGCCGCCACGCCCGATATAGGCGTCCTGCGGCCGCAGCCAGACCGTGAAGCCGAAGGTCTGCGCGTACTGCAGCGCGCGCATCAGGACCACGGTGTCGGTCACCGGCACCTCGGCCTGCGCGAAGCCGATGCAGCCCGCCTCGGTCAGCTCCGCCATCTCGGTCAGCGCCTGCCCTTTCAGGCCGACGGTGAGCGCGCCCAGCGGATGCACATGGGCCTGGTCCAGGCCGCGCGCGCGGTGCTTGAGCATCTCGACCAGTCCGGGCTCGTCCAGCACCGGCTCGGTGTCGGGCGGGCAGACCAGCGTGGTCACGCCGCCGTGCATCGCCGCGCGGACTTCCGATTCCAGCGTGGCCTTGTATTCGTAACCCGGCTCGCGCAGGCGCGCGGACAGGTCCACCAGGCCGGGCGCCACCACCATCCCGGTCGCGTCGATGGTGCAATCGGCCGCGAAGCCGCCTGGGGCGCTGCCGACCGCCGCCACTTTGCCGTCGGCGATGAACAGGTCGCCGATCTTGTCGATGCCATTTGCCGGGTCGATCACTCGCCCGTTCTTGATATGCAGTTTCATCCGTGGGTTCCCGCCAAAATACTCATCACCGCCATGCGCACCGCAATGCCGAAGGTCACCTGCGGCAGGATCACCGCCTGCGCGCCGTCCGCCACCGCCGAATCGATCTCGACGCCGCGGTTCATCGGGCCCGGGTGCATCACGATCGCATCCGGCTTGGCCAGCGCCAGCCGTTCCGGCGTCAGTCCGTAGCTCTTGAAATACTCCTGTGCCGACGGCAGCAGCGCGCCGCTCATGCGCTCGTTCTGCAGGCGCAGCATGATGATCACGTCGACGCCCTTCAGGCCTTCGTCGATATTGGAGAACAGGCGCACGCCCATCTGTTCCAGGCCGCCGGGCAGCAGCGTCGCCGGGCCGATCGCGCGGATTTCCGGCACGCCCAGCGTGGTCAGCGCGTGGATGTCCGAGCGCGCGACGCGGCTGTGCAGGATGTCGCCGACGATCGCCACCGTCAGGTTCGAGAAGTCCTTCTTGTAGTGCCGGATCGTGTACATGTCCAGCAGGCCCTGGGTCGGGTGCGCGTGGCGGCCGTCGCCGGCGTTCACCACGTGGATGTCCTTCTGGCCGTGGTCGTCGAGGTGCTTGGCGATCAGGAACGGCGCGCCCGACTGCGAGTGGCGCACCACGAACATATCGGCATGCATGGCTGCCAGGTTGTCGATCGTGTCGAGCAGCGATTCGCCCTTGGTCGTGGACGACGCCGCGATGTTCAGGTTGATCACGTCGGCCGACAGGCGCTTGGACGCGATCTCGAAGGTGGTGCGGGTGCGTGTCGAGTTCTCGAAGAACAGGTTGAACACGCTCTTGCCGCGCATGAGCGGCACCTTCTTGACCTCGCGGTCGGAGATGCTCACGAAGCTCGACGCGGTGTCGAGGATATGGTTCAGGATCGGCTTGGGCAGGCCCTCGATGGTCAGCAGGTGCTGCAGCTCGCCGTTTTTATTCAGCTGGGGATTAAACATTGTCGTCTTCGATGGTGAGCGAGAGTTGGCCGCCGGCGTCCTTCTGCAGCGACAGCGACTGGCCCGGCGCCAGCTCGGCGCGGGTGCCGACGAAATCGGCCGCCACCGGCAGTTCGCGGCCGCCGCGGTCGGCCAGCGCCGCCAGCTTGATGCGCTGCGGGCGGCCGTAGTCGAACAACACGTTGATCGCGGCGCGCGTGGTGCGGCCGGTGAACAGCACGTCGTCGACCAGCACGATGGTGGCGCCGTCGACGTTGAACGGGATGTGGGTCGGCTTGACGTCGGGGTGCAGGCCCTTCTTCGCGTAGTCGTCGCGGTAGAAGGAGACGTCGATCGAGCCGAGGCGCGCCTGCAGGTCGAGGTCGCGCGCGAGGCGCTCGGCGAGCCAGGCGCCGCCCGAATGGATGCCGACGATCGCGGCATCGTTGACGCCGGCAAGGCCGGCCCGCACCTGCTCGAGCAGGACGCGGTACAGCGCTTCGGCGTCGAAGTTGCTAGTGTTGGACATGGTCGTCTAAGTATTGTTGAAGAATGATTGCAGCGGCCTTGGCGTCGATGATCTCGCCGCGTCTGGCCTGGATCACGGCCGACGAATAGCGTTCGTCGACGAGCGTGACTGGCAGCTTGAACCTGCCGGTAAGTTGATTGGCGAAGCGGCGCGCGCGCAGCGTCATGTCGTGTTCCGCGCCGTCGGGGTGGCGCGGCTCGCCCACCACCAGGCGCGCCGGGCGCCATTGTTCGATCAGGTCGCCGATGACCTTGAAGCGGGTCGCGTTGTCGACCGCCTTGATGACGGAAAGCGGTTGCGCCTGGCCCGTCAGGGTGTTCCCCATCGCGATGCCAATGCGCTTGATGCCGAAGTCGAAGCCGAGGACGATATCAACCATTCTTACGCATGGCCGGCCTCAGTTGCGAGCATCAGCGGGTCGATTCCCAGGAGTTTGATGGCGGCGTTGTAGCGCTCCTCGACCGGCAGGTCGAACAGCACGTGGGCATCGGCGCCCACCGTGAGCCAGCCGTTCTTCGCGATTTCTTCCTCCAGCTGGCCGGGGCTCCAGCCCGCGTAGCCGATCGACACCAGCATGCGCTGCGGGCCGGCGCCGCTGGCCACGGCTTCGAGCACGTCGATGGAGGTGGTGAACGCCACTTCGTCGGTCACCGACAGCGAGGACGAATAGCGCCCGCCCGGGGAATGCAGCACGAAGCCGCGGTCATCCTGCACCGGGCCGCCGAACATGATCGGCGAGGACTTGACCGAGCTGCGCAGGCTGTCGGCCAGCTTCAGGTCGA
Source organism: Massilia terrae (assembly GCF_024753145.1). Lineage (GTDB taxonomy): Bacteria > Pseudomonadota > Gammaproteobacteria > Burkholderiales > Burkholderiaceae_D > Telluria > Telluria terrae. The sequence continues at coordinate 761,178 of NZ_JANUGU010000002.1, forward strand.
TGCGCTCGAACAGCACGTCCATCGTCATGTCGGTGGGCTTGTTGATCACCACCCCGAGCACGCCCTTGTCATTGTGTTCGCACACGTACACCACCGTGCCGCCGAACACCGGGTCCTGCATCGACGGCATCGCGATCAGGAAGTGGTTGGCGAGGTTCAGGCCGGAGGAGGTAAGGGCCGCGTGCTTGCCGCCGAGCGTCATAAGCTGTTCCTGCGGCATCCCAGGCATTGCCAGAGCAGGGCCGACTTTGCTTTTTTTCATACGCTGACTTCCTCTTGGGCTCACTCTCGTTGGACTACCGCCAGTATCCCTAAAACAACATTGGACTTTTCGATAGTTTACACTGATTTGCGCCGCGAGCCTTCCCGGGGGGCGCCGTGGCGCGCGCTCTGGCTTCAATACTAGACAGTAAAATCCCCTGCCGCATTGACCACGCACATCAAAAGATGCCGAAAAGCAAGAAACTCGTCTGGTTCCGGCGCGACCTGCGCAGCTTCGACAACGCCGCCTTGGGCGCCGCGCTGGATGAGTCCGGCGCCCAGGCCTGGTGCGCCTTCGTGTTCGACACCGGCATCCTGGCCGGGCTGCCGCGCGACGACCGCCGCGTCCACTTCATCCACGCCAGCCTGGCCGCACTGGATGCCGACCTGCGCCGCATGGGCGGCGGGCTGATCGTGCTGCATGGCGATCCACGGGACGAGATCCCGCGGCTCGCCGCAAGGCTCGGCGTACATACTGTTTATACCAATCGCGACTACGAGCCGCAGGCGATCGCACGCGATGCCGGCGTGGCGGCGCGGCTGGAGGCCGATGGGCGGCGGCTCGCCAGCTTCAAGGACCAGGTCATATTCGAGCGCGGCGAGGTCCTGACGCAGGGCGGCACGCCGTTTTCGGTCTTCACGCCATACAAGAACGCATGGCTGAAGCGGCTCGCGGCCGAGCCGCAGGCGCTGGCGCCGCACGACGTCGAGAGCCGCGCCGGCGCCCTCGCCCCGCCGCCGGCCGGCACCGCCCTGCCCGGCCTGGCCGACATCGGCTTCATCGCGCCGCCAGCGCCGGTCGAACCGGCCGGCATGTCCGGCGCCGCCGCCTTGTTCGACCACTTCCTCGACCGCATCGGCGGCTACGGCGGCACGCGCGACTTCCCCGCGCTGGATGCGACTTCGCACCTGTCGGTGCACCTGCGCTTCGGCACCACCTCGATCCGCCACCTGGTGCGCACCGCGCAGCAGGTCGGTGCGCATGGTGCGGCCGGCGCCACGGTATGGCTGTCGGAGCTGATCTGGCGCGACTTCTACGCGATGATCCTGGCCCAGAATCCGCACGTGGCCACACAGGCCTTCCGGCCCGCGTTCGACGGCGTCGCCTGGGAACAGGGACCGCAAGCCGACGAGGACTTCGCCGCCTGGTGCGCGGGCCGCACCGGCTATCCGCTGGTGGACGCGGCGATGGCGCAGCTGAACCAGACGGGCTTCATGCACAACCGCCTGCGCATGCTGACCGCCAGCTTCCTCACCAAGGACCTCGGCATCGACTGGCGCCGCGGCGAACGCTACTTCGCGCTCAAGCTCAATGATTACGAACTGGCCTCGAACAACGGCGGCTGGCAGTGGGCCGCGTCCACCGGCTGCGATGCCCAGCCGTGGTTCCGCATCTTCAATCCGTTGACACAGTCGCGCAAATTCGACCCGGACGGCGCCTTCATCCGGCGCTGGCTGCCGCAACTGGCCGCGCTGGGAGCCCGCGAGATTCATGCGCCGTGGCTGGCCGATCCGGCGCTGCTGCAAGCGCAGGGTGTGCAGCTTGGACGCGACTACCCATGGCCGCTGGTCGACCACGAGCAGGCGCGCAAGCGCACCCTCGCCCGCTTCGAAGCCATCAGGACTGAGAGGGAGGCATAGTCCGCGCCGCGCGAAAATGATATTGTTCTAGAATCAATATCACTTTCCACATCGCATCGTGAGTCGCAAAGCCCTGTTCCTTGCCGGTTTCGCCGTCGTCGCCTCCAGCGCGACCGCCGTCTACGTCTTGCATGAAGCCCCTCCGGCCGCGCTGCGCCAGCAAGGACCGGCCGTGGACACCGCGCCGATCGCCGCCGGCATGAAGGACCTGCTGGCGACCTACCGCAAGATCATCGTGCTCACCGCCGGCGAGGCGACGCCGGGCGCGAACGAGCGCGAACAGGCCAACCTGGTCGGGCGCGAACTGTTCCACGAAAACCAGGAGCGGCAAGCCAAACTCGATGGCGCACTGGCGCGGCTGGCGGCATCGAACAATCCGCGCCGCCATGAAGCGCTCGACAGCCTGCTGGACCAGGTCGAATCCGACCCGTCGCTGTTCGATGCCGACCGCCTCGCCTACCGCGAACTGCTGGCCGGGCTGCAGGGCGAACTGGCCAAGGATTCCTCGCTGCGCGCGATCAAGCTGCACAAGCGCGTGTCGGAAGACCTGGACGCGCTGGCCGAGATCGAGCGCAACTACGACAAGGAGATCCGCGCGGTGTTCGGCCGCTTCGACACGCGCGCCATCCAGCTCAAGCGCGAGAAATGGGACGCCTACGTCGCGCACCTGCAGACGCTGTACCAGCGCGAGCGCATCCTCAAGGACTACGGCGTGGTGCTGCCCTACCCGCCGCGCCCCGAACCCGCGGAACCGCCGGCGCCGCAGCAGAAGGACGAGGCGGAGATTTTCGGTACCGCTTTGCCGAAAAAGACCGTGGTGCTGACCTTCGACGACGGCCCGCACCGCCGCTACAGCGCCGAGATCGCGGCGATCCTCAAGCAGTACGGCGCGCCGGCCGTCTTCTTCAACGTCGGCCGCAACCTGGGCGAGATCGACAAGGCCGGCCAGCCGCGCCTGAACGCCGGGGCGCAAGTCAGCCGCAAGCTGATGGCCGACGGCTACGCGGTCGGCAACCACAGCTTCACGCACGCGCAGTTGTCGAAAGCCTCGGGCGATGCGCTCAAGGCCGAGATTTTCAACACCGACGCGCTGCTCAAGGCCATGGACCCGCACCGCGCGCAGCTGTTCCGCTTCCCGTACGGCGCGCGCAGCAAGGAAGGCATGGGCTACCTGGCCAGCGCGCACCTGACCTCGGTGATGTGGAATATCGACTCGCTCGACTGGGCCGATCCGGTGCCGTCCTCGATCGCGGACCGGGTGCTGAACACCGTGAACAAGGAAGGCCGCGGCATCATCCTGTTCCACGACATCCACGAGCGCACCGTCAAGGCGCTGCCGGCGGTGCTCGACCGGCTGGTGGCGGAAGGCTATCGCTTCGCCGGCTGGGACGGCAGCACCTTCAAGGTCCCGAGCACCGAGACCGCGCCGGTCCCGCGCGCGGCGGCGACCGGCTACGCCAGCTCGTGGGCGATCGTGGTCGGCATCGACAGCTATCCCAAGTGGCCGCGCCTGCAATACGCGGTGCGCGATGCCAGGGGCGTGTCCGAGATGCTGATCCAGAAGTTCGGCTTCGCGGCCGACCACGTCTTCACCCTGTCGAACGAACAGGCGACCCGCGCCGGCATCCTGGCCGCCTTCCACGACCGGCTGGCGCACGGCGGCATGCAAGCCAACGACCGGCTGTTCGTCTTCTTCGCCGGCCACGGCGCCACGCGCAAACTGAGCTCGGGCCGCGAACTGGGCTACATCATCCCCTACGATTCGGACCCGGACAGCTTCGACACCGACGCGATCCCGATGACCGAAATCCAGAACATCGCCGAAAGCCTGTCGGCCAAGCACGAGCTATTCGTGATGGATGCCTGCTACAGCGGCCTCGGTCTCACGCGCGGGCGATCGGACTCGTCCTTCTTGCGCGACAACGCCAGGCGGCTCGGACGCCAGATGCTCACCGCCGGCGGCGCCGACCAGATGGTCGCGGACGGCGGGCCGAACGGCCACTCGGTATTCACATGGACGCTGCTGCAAGGCCTGGGCGGCAAGGCCGACCTGAACGGCGACGGCCTGATCACGGCGACCGAACTGGCCGCCTATGTAGCGCCGGCGGTGGCCAGCGTGTCGCACCAGACGCCGGCATTCGGCAGCCTGCCCGGTTCGGAAGGCGGCGACTTCGTGTTCGAACTGCCGCCCGAGAACGAGTTCCTGAATACCCAGACCGCGCAGCTGTCCAACGACGCCATCGCGCTCAATAACAAGCTGGACGCCAAGGCCAGCGCGCCGGCCGAGCCGGTGGTGGTCAAGGACCTGCAAGGCGGCGAGCGCACGATCGCCACGCCGGCGCCGGTCCCGGTGTCGGCGCGCCAGCAGGCGCAGCGCGCCAACGACCGCGGCCTGCAGCTGTACAAGGAGAAGCAGTACGCGGCGGCCGAAGCGCAGTTCACCGAAGCGCTCAAGCTGCGTCCAGACTTTGCGCTGGCCGCGAACAACCTCGGCTTCGTCTACTACAAGCAGGACAAGTTCGCGGAAGCGGCGCGCTGGTTCGAGAACGCGATCAAGATGGATCCGTCGCGGGCGATTGCGTACCTCAATTTGGCCGATGCGCACGGGCACGCGGGCGACAAGGACAAGGCGAAGGCGGCGTACAAGACCTACCTGGAGCTGGCGCCGAATGGGTCGGGCGCGGGGTATGCGCGGCAGCAGTTGGAGCAGCTCTAGGCGTTAGCGGTCTGCATGCAAAATGGGGTTCCCGCGCACGCGGGACCCCATTTTGTTTGCAGAAGGACGACGCGTCAGATGACCGTCATCTCGAAATCATCCTTGCGCGCGCCGCACTCCGGGCAAGTCCAGTTCATCGGCACGTCGGCCCAGCGGGTGCCGGGCGCGATGCCCTCTTCGGGCGCGCCGACGGCTTCGTCGTAGACCCAGCCGCAGATCATGCACATCCAGGTCTGGTACGCCGGGGCCGTTGTTTCACTACTACTCACGTTTTCATTCCTTCTATCTAGTAAAATGGGGGGAACCACGCATCTTAATCTACCCGCCGTGCAAAACCAAACTTCGCCACTCGTGCTCACCTTCGGCATGTCCGACCCGGTAGGCGCACTCGGCATCCAGGCGGACCAGGCGGCATTTGCGGCCCACCGCTGCCATGCGCTGACGGTCGCCACCGGCATCCTGGTCGCCGATTCCGCGCGCGTCGAGGACATGCAGGAAATCGACCCGGACTGGGTCATGGACCAGGCCCGCGTCCTGCTGGAAGATATGCCGGTCGCCGGTTTCAAGGTCGGCGCGCTGGCCAGCATCGAACAAGCCTCGGCGATCGCGGAGATCGTATCCGACTACACGGACGTGCCGCTGATCCTCGACCCCTTCCTGTCGAGCCTTCCGGATTCCGGCCTGCTCGACGAGGACATGGTGTCCGCCATCCACCAGATCCTGGTGCCGCAGTCGACCCTGCTGATGGTATCGCAGGTGGAGCTGGCGCGCATGGCCGAAACGTGGCGCGAGGGGGCCGACACCGTCCCGCTGGAAGAACACGTGGCCGAGCTGACTGGCAGCGGCTGCGAATTCGTGCTCGTCACCGGCACCACCGGGGCCAAGGGCGCGCGCTCGAACACCCTGTTCAACGCCGAGGGCGTGGTCGCGCAGTACGAGTTCCAGCACCTGCCGGGCACCTTCATCGGCGCCGGCACCACGCTGTCGGGCGCGCTCACGGCGCTGATGGCGCTCGGTTTCGAGGCCGAGGAAGCGATGCGGCGCGCACAGGAATACACCACCGGCGCGCTGGCCAATGCGCAGCGCTTCGGCATGGGCAAGCTCGTGCCCGACAGGTTTTACCGCGTCCCGTTTGGCGGCGCGGCCCAGGACAAGGACTAAGAAACGGACCATGACTACTGACCAGCAAACTTCGAAAAACGACATCCTGTTCGCCCGCGCCCAGCAGACCACGCCGGGCGGCGTCAACTCGCCGGTGCGCGCCTTCCGCTCGGTGGGCGGCACCCCGCGCTTCATCACGCGCGCCGATGGCCCCTACATCTGGGATGCCGACGGCAAGCGCTACATCGACTATGTCGGCTCGTGGGGCCCGGCCATCCTCGGCCACGCGCACCCGCAAGTGATCAAGGCGGTGCAGGACGCGGCCAGCGCCGGCCTGTCCTTCGGCGCGCCGACCGAAGCGGAAATCGAGATCGCTGAAGAAATCTGCCGCCTGGTGCCGTCGATCGAGCAGGTGCGCCTGGTTTCGTCGGGCACCGAAGCCACCATGAGCGCGCTGCGCCTGGCGCGCGGCGCCACCGGCCGCGACAAGATCATCAAGTTCGAAGGCTGCTACCACGGCCACGCCGACTCGCTGCTGGTCAAGGCCGGCAGCGGCCTGCTCACCTTCGGCAACCCGACTTCCGCCGGCGTGCCGGAAGACTTCGTCAAGCACACCCTGGTCCTCGATTACAACAACATCCCGCAGCTGGAGGACGCGTTCGAGTCGATGGGCGACACCATCGCCTGCGTGATCGTCGAGGCAGTGGCCGGCAATATGAACCTGATCCGCGCCACGCCGGAGTTCCTGCGCCGCATGCGCGAGCTGTGCACCGAGCATGGCGCCGTGCTGATCTTCGACGAAGTGATGTCGGGCTTCCGCGTCGGCCTCGGCGGCGCCCAGGCGCTGTACGGCATCACCCCGGACCTGACCTGCCTGGGCAAGGTGATCGGCGGCGGCATGCCGGTCGCGGCCTTCGGCGGCCGCGCGGACCTGATGCACAATATGGCGCCGATCGGCCCGGTGTACCAGGCAGGGACCCTGTCGGGCAATCCGGTCGCGGTGGCTGCCGGCATGACCACGCTGAAGCTGGTGCAGCAGCCGGGCTTCTACGACAAGCTGGCCGTGCAAACGCGCAAGCTGGTCGACGGCCTCGCGGCGGCGGCGAAGGAAGCCGGCATCGAGTTCTGCGCGGATTCGGTGGGCGGCATGTTCGGCATGTACTTCTCGGCGCAGATTCCGTCCACTTACGGCCAGATGATGGCGGGCGACAAGACGCGCTTCAACAGCTTCTTCCACGGAATGCTGGAGGAAGGCGTGTACTTCGCGCCGGCGATGTTCGAGGCGGGCTTCGTCTCGGCCACGCACGACGACGCCATCATTGGGCAGACCATCGACGCCGCCCGCCGCGTGTTTGCGCGGCTTGCTTAAGCCGCTCACCAGGAGAACGTCATTCCCGCGAACGCGGGAATCCCATTTTGCGTGAGTGGCTGCGCTACGGAATGGGGTTCCCGCCTCCGCAGGAACGACGTTCATTGCCTTCTGTTACCCGCCGCACATTGTCGAGCTTTCCACCGTGCTAAACTTCGCCTCGACTATGAATCGTTCGCATAATCGCGCTTTCCCACCCTCGGCACGCTGACGTTGCCCGTTGGCCGCGCCGTGCATTTGCGCAGGCCATTGATGAAATTCTTCCGCCGCCTTACCAACAACGCGACCCTGAAAGCGCTGGGCCCCGGACTGATCACGGGCGCCGCGGACGACGACCCATCCGGCATCGCGACCTACTCCCAGGCCGGCGCCCAGTTCGGCTTCAACACCCTGTGGACCCTGGTCCTGACCTACCCCTTCATGGTCGGCATCCAGCTGGTCTCGGCGCGTATCGGCCGCGTCACCGGCAAGGGACTGGCGGCCAATATCCGGCGCGCCTACTCGCCCTGGTTGCTGTACGTGACCGTGCTGCTGCTGCTGATCGCGAACGTGATCAACATCGCGGCCGACATCGCCGCCATGGGCGAAGCGATGCGCCTGGTGGTCGGCGCCGGCCCGGTGCACCTGTATTCGCTCGGCTTCGGCGTGCTGTGCCTGGTGCTGCAGGTGCTGCTCCCCTACAGCAGCTACGTGCGCTACCTGAAGTGGCTCACGCTCGGGCTGCTGGCCTACGTGGCCACGGCCTTCGCCATCAATATGCCGTGGACCGAGGTGATCGCGCGCACCGTGTGGCCGCACTTCCAGTTCACCAAGGATTCGGTCGCGCTGGTGGTCGCCGTGTTCGGCACCACCATCAGCCCCTACCTGTTCTTCTGGCAGTCCTCGCAGGAGGTGGAGGAGATCCGCGCCGACCGCGCCGCGCGCGCACTGCGCATCGGCGGCAAGGACGCCGGCAAGCAGCTACGCCGCATCAAGACCGACACCATCCTCGGCATGGGCTTCTCCAACCTGGTCGCCTACTTCATCATCCTCACCACCGCCGTCACGCTGGGCGCGCACGGCATCACCAATATCCAGACTTCGGCGCAGGCCGCCGAAGCGCTGCGCCCGGTGGCCGGCGAATTCGCCTTCATGCTGTTCGCGCTGGGGATCATCGGCACCGGCATGCTGGCGGTGCCGGTGCTGGCCGGTTCGGCCGCCTACGCGGTCACCGAGAGCTTCCGCTGGCGTAATGGACTGGACCTGAAGGTGGTCGAGGCGCGCGAGTTCTACGGCATCATCGCGCTGGCCACGCTGGGCGGCATCCTGCTCGACTTCGCGCCGCTGGACCCGATCAAGGCGCTGGTGCTGTCGGCCCAGATCAACGGCGTGATCGCGGTGCCGATCATGACCGTGATGATGATGCTGGCCCATAACAGCAAGATCATGGGCCAGTTCACCCTGTCCACCCGCCACACCCTGATCGGCTGGTTCGGCGTGGCGATCATGCTGGTCGCCGTGGTGGCGATGTTCGTGACGATGTAACTAGAACAGCGACTCCGAGCCCGGGGCCGTGGTCAGCCGGCGCGGCGGCATCGGCGCCGGCCATGCCTTCATGGCCTCGGCCGGATAATGGCGCAGGAAGCTGCGCGCCAGTTCCGGGTCGCGGCAGCCCAGCCAGGAATCCAGCTCGTCATGCGGCACCACCACCAGCGAGCGCTTTTCGTCGCCGGGCTTGTGGAAGCGCTTCATCAGCGGATGCTCGTCGGCGTTGATGGTGATCTGGGTGAACGAGGTGTGCAGATTGCCGTCCGCCTCCTGCCACTCGCGCCACAGGCCGGCGACGTAGAACAGCGACTCGTCGTGCATGGCGATCCCGTAGCGCACCGGCTTGCCACTCTCGTAATTCGGTTCGTAGAAACAGCTCATCGGCACCGCGCACAGCTGCGCCTTGCGCCATGCCGGCGCGAACGAGCGCTTTTCGCCGATCGACTCGGCGCGCGCGTTCATGGTGTCGAACACGCGCACGCCCGGCGGGATATGGCGGCGCGGGACCATGCCGTAGCTCGCCAGCGCCAGCTCGCGCCGGCCGTCGGCGCCGGCCCGCACGATCGGCGCCAGGTAGTCCTTCCAGGTTTCGGTCGGCCAGTCCCAATCCTTGTAAATGTCGACCAGCACGCCGAGCACGGCGTCGAGTTGTTCGGGCAAGGGAGGACGGAAATTAACGCACATGGACCGGGCCGGGAGAAGTGATCCCGGCATCATAACAGCGCTCGCTCAAAGGCAGCCCTCGATCCACTGCACCGGCACCGCGTCGCCGGCGAAGAACACCACGATGGCGCCGTTTTCGGTCTCGAAGCGGATCGCATGCCGGCCATCGGGCGCCGTCACCGTCAGCGAGCGCTCCTCGGGCACGTAGGGGCGCGGCTCCGACGCAACCTTGGAGTAGGACGCATACACGCGCGCCGCCTGGTCGCCCACCGCGATGCCGGCCGCGGTGCGGGCCCCGCCCTGGACATCGACGCGCTTGAACACATCGTCGACGAACATGAGCCAGATGCCATCCCGGCCGACCGCGTCCAGTCCGAGCTGTTCGCAGCGCTTGTTGGCCCGCAGCTCGGGCGGCGTATGCCTGAGGCCGTGCCCCAGCCGGGCATTGACCTGGTCAAATGTCATTCCGTAACGCAACGGTCCGACACCGTCGAAACCCACCACCCACGGCTCGGCGGCCCGGGCCGGAAGGCAGGCCAGCAGGCAGGCTGCCAGCAAAGCGTTGCGAACATATCTCATCGGTTGCGATCTCCCTCTCGACATCGGCATTGAGTAGTATCATTCCGGCTACGGCCCTACTAACAATAACATGCCCAACACGACCACTCCGCTACTCGATGCCGAACTTGCCGCCTTCATGCAGCAGGACGGGATCTCGCTCACCCTCGGTTCCTGCAGCGCCGACCTGCAGCCCAGCATCGGGCGTGCGGCCGGGTGCCGGGTGTCGGCCGACCGCCTGACCGTGCAGATGTTCGTGTCGCAGGTGCAGATCGCAGCTTTACTGGCCCACGTGCGCGAGACCGGCCGTATCGCCGCCGTCTTCAGCAGCCCGGCCACCCACCGCACCCTGCAGCTCAAGGGCCGCGACGGGCGCATCGAACCTTGCCCGCCGGAAGACCGGGCCCTCGTCGCCCGCTACCGCGACGCCTTCGCCGCCGCGCTGGAACCGCTGGGCTACCCGCACTCCCTGATCCGCACCCTGCTCGCCTTCCCGGACGAAGACCTGGCCGTGGTCAGCTTCACCCCGCTGGAAGCCTATTCGGCCACGCCGGGCCCCAACGCCGGCCGCGCCCTGCAGGTGGGCGCATGAGGGTCGACGCCATCCGCGCCTGCTTCGAAGGCGTCATCCCCTCGACCATGACCACGGTGAGCCTGGACGGCACGCCCAACGTGGCCTACCTGTCGCAGGTGCAGTTCGTCGACAGCGACCACGTCGCCCTGTCCTACCAGTTCTTCAACAAGACCCGCGCCAACCTGCTGGAAAATCCGCGCGCGATGCTGGTCGTGATCGACCCGACCAGCGGCCTGCAGTATCGCCTGCGGCTGGAGTTCCTGCGCACCGAAACCGCCGGCGCCCTGTTCGAGAGCATGAAGGCCAAGATCGCCGGCATCGCCTCGCACATGGGCATGAGCCAGGTGTTCAAGCTGCTGGGCTCCGACGTGTTCCGCGTCCACGAGGTCGAGCAGGTGCCGGGCGAGATGCTGCCGCCGCCGCCCCGGCGCAACCTGCTGGCCGCGCTGCGCCGCGCCACCGCCCGCATCGGCCCCGGCGGCGACCTCGAAACCCTGCTGTCCGACACGCTCGACAGCCTGGCGCGCGAATTCGACATCGCCCATTCGATGGCGCTGCTGTACGACCAGCCGGGCCAGCGCCTGTACACCGTGGCCAGCCGCGGCTACGAGGAATCCGGGGTCGGCTCCGAGATCTCGCTGGGCGACGGCGTGATCGGCGTGGCGGCGCGCGAGCATACGCCGATCCGCATCGGCCACATGAGCGCCGAGTATTCGTACAACCGCGCGATCCGCGACAATGCGCTGGACGGCGGCACCGGCGCGCTGGAGACCGCGATTCCCTTTCCCGGCCTGGCCGCCTCGCGCAGCCAGCTGGCGGTGCCGATGCTGGCCGCGCAGCGCCTGATCGGCGTGCTGTTCGTCGAAAGCCCGCAGGACATGCGCTTCAGCTACGACGACGAAGACGCGCTGGTCGCGCTGGGCAACCAGCTGGCGATGGCGATCCACATGCTGCAATCGTCGAGCGACGCTACTGCCGAGGAAGTGACGGCGCCCGGCGGCCACCGCGACTGCCCGCTCGGCGAGCCGCTGCTGGTGCGCCACTATCCCGAGAACGACAGCGTGTTCCTCGGCGACGACTACCTCATCAAGGGCGTGGCCGGCTCGATTTTCGTGGCGCTGGTGACCGACGCGGTCGCGCTGGGCCGCAACGAATTTTCCAACCGCGAGCTGCGCCTGGACCCGCGCATCCGCCTGCCCGACCTGTCCGACAATCTCGAAGCGCGCCTTCTGCTGCTGGCGCGCCGCCTGGCCGAGCGCGACGTCGGCATACATATCGAAAAGACGGGGCGCGGTCGTTTCCGCCTGCACTCCAAACGGCCCTTGCGGCTGGTTTCTTAAAACTTGGTTCAGCAAATCCTAAAAAAACCTTAATCGAACAATCGGTGAGATTTCGTGCGCCGGTGCGACCTAGAATGCAGCCTTTCCGTCGTTCCCGCGTGGCGAACAACGGCTCATTCACCCGCACCGCATCAAGGAGTCGCACATGCACACCACCGCTTCCTACGCCGCCCCGCAGTTCTCGCGCGCCGGCGTCATCTGGCTCAAGCTGGCCATCACCTATCTCATCATCGGCGTCGGCCTCGGCATCGCCATGGGCGCAAGCCGCAACTTCGCGCTGGCGCCGGTCCACGCCCACATCAACCTGCTCGGCTGGACCACGATGGCGCTGGCCGGCCTGGTCTACACCGTGTTCCCGGTGGCGGGCGCCAGCCGGCTGGCCAAGATCCATTTCTGGCTCATCAATCTGTCGGTGCCGGTGATGCTGGGTTCGCTCGCCGTGCTGCTGCTCGGCAATCCGGCGATCGAGCCTGTGCTGGCGCTGTCGGAGATTGTCGCGGCCATCGGCATCGCGGCGTTCGCGGCCAACATCTACCTGAACGTCGGCAAGACGGTCGAGGTAGCGGATGAAGAAATGGAAGCCTACGCGCCGGCGCGCTCGGCGGCACGCTGACTGGCTCGACCGGCCTTACTTCAGCCAGCCGCGCTTGCGGAAGTACCAGAACGGTGCGAAGGCGCTGGCCACCATCAGCGCCCATGCCCAGCCGTAGCCTAAGTGCCAGTCGAGCTCCGGCATGAACTTGAAATTCATGCCGTAGACGCTGGCGATCAGGGTCGGCGGCAGGAAGGCGACCGAGGCCACCGAGAAGATCTTGATGATCTTGTTCTGGTTGATGTTGATGAAGCCGACGGTGGCGTCCATCAGGAAGTTGATCTTGTCGAACAGGAAGGACGTGTGGCCGTCGATCGACTCGATGTCGCGCAGGATCTGGCGCGCTTCCTCGAACTGGTCGGTGTTGAGCAGGCGCCCGCGCATCAGGAAGCTGACCGCGCGCCGCGTGTCCATCATGTTGCGGCGGATGCGGCCGTTCAGGTCTTCCTCGTGGGCGATCGCATTCAGCGCGGAGGCCGCGTCCTGGTCGGTGAATTCCTTCTGCAGCACGCGCTGGCTGACCGTTTCCAGGCTCTCGTAGATGCCTTCGAGCGCGTCGGCCGAATACTCGGCGTCGGTCGCGTACAGGTCGAGCAGCACGTCCATGTAGTCTTCGATCGAGCCGGGACGCGAACGCGCGCGCAGCCGCACCAGGCGGAACACCGGCAGGTCGTCCGTGTGCACCGAGAACAGCATCTTGTGCGCCAGGATGAAGGCGACCGTGACGATGCGCGACGGGCCGTCGTCTTCTTCCAGCAGGAAGTCGGTGCGCAGGTGCAGGTCGCCGTTTTCGGCTTCGTAGTAGCGGGCGGAGGCCTCGATGTCGGACACTTCGTCCTCGCCCGGCAGCAGCACGCCGTAGATCGTCTTGACCCAGGCGCGTTCTTCGTCGGTGGGATCGGTCAGGTCGACCCAGACCGGGGCAATGTTCTCCAGATCCTCGCGGGAAGCGATGGGGACTTGGTTCAGGCGACCATTTTGGAGAACAAAGACATTGATCATGCGCGCATTTCCGGGCCGGTATCGAAATCAGCGCAAGTGTACCTGTAAGGACTGTGCCCGGCCACCCCGAAACAACAGTTTTGCCGCTAGCGCAGCTGTTTTTCGATCATTTTGTCGATGGCGGGGTTGGAGGTCGGCTCCTCCTTCCGTGGCGCGGGCGGCGGCGCCAGCGGCGCGAAGCCGTGGCTGTCGTGGATCTCGATGGTTTTGGTGGTCGTGTTGTCGGCTGCGCAGTCGACGTTGGACACGACCTGCTTGCCGCCGATGAGGCATTTGCGCAGCACCGGGTCGGCCGTGGCGCCGGTGGCCCAGGCGGCGGCATCGAGCGCGTGGCGGGCGGCGTCGCCGCCGGCGACCTTGTGCCAGGCTTCCGCGAACAGGTTGCGCTCGTAGCGCATCGAGAACAGCGCGGCCATGGCGGCCAGCGCCAGCAAGGCCGACAGGACGATCACCCAGAGCAGGCTGATAGCGCCGCGCTGGCGCATTACCGTACGCGCGCTCACGGCAGGTCCGCGTAGCTCATGCGGTGCTCGATGATGCTGGTGCGGCGCGCGAGGTAGTTGGTCTCGCGGTGCCGGTCGTAGTAGCGGGGATTGGGCAGCATCACCGCCATGCGCGCGGCCTGCGCCCCGTTCAGCCCCGCGGCGCTGGTATGGAAATAGTGGCGCGCCGCCGCTTCGGCGCCGAACACGCCGCGCCCGAATTCGACCACGTTCAGGTAGAGCTCAAGGATCCGCTCCTTGCTCATCACCGCCTCCAGCATGTAGGCGATGACCAGCTCCTGGCCCTTGCGCAGGTAGTTGCGCGAGCCGGACAGGAACAGGTTCTTGGCCAGCTGCTGCGTGATGGTCGACCCGCCGCCCACCACCTTGTGGCGCTGGTTGTTGCGCGAGTAGGCCTTTTCCAGCGCCTGCCAATCCACGCCGTCATGCTCGGTGAAGTTGGCGTCCTCGGAGGCGATCACCGCGCGTTTCAGGTTGTCGGAGATACGGTTGTACGGCACCCACTGCTTTTCCAGCTTCGCATTGGGATTGGTCTTGCGCAGCTCCGCCAGCTGCGCGCGCTGCATGCTGGTCGACGACGGATCGAAGCGCGTCCACCAGCAGATCTGCACGAAGAAGTACAACTGAAGCAGCAGCACGGCCAGGATCGGTCCAAGGAAGATCCACTTCACCCAGCGCCGGCCCGGCTTGCGTGCTTTCGTCATAGTTTGCTGCGCAGTTCTTTCAGGAGTTGTTCTGTCCCAGGCCGCACGCCACGCCACAGCGCGAAGGCTTCCGCCGCCTGCTCGACCAGCATCCCCAGGCCGTCGCGGACCTTGGCGCCATGCGCCGCCGCGAATTCCATGAAGACGGTCGGATCTTTTGCGTACATCATATCGAAAGCCAGCGTGTCCGGGCAAAAAGCCAGCGGCGGCAGCGGCGGCACGGCGGCAGCAAGGCTGGCCGAGGTGGCGTTGATGATCACGTCGAACGGCGCGTCGATGTCGGCGAAGTCGCAGACCGCGACGCGTCCCTCGAACTGCGCGGCCAGCGCCTCGGCGGTGGCGCGGGTGCGGTTGGCGATCACCAGCTCGCGCGGGCCTTCGGTCAGGATCGGCAGCACGGCGCCACGCGCGGCGCCGCCGGCGCCCAGCATCAGCACGCGCTTGCCGGCCAGCGGCACGCCGGCGTTGCGCACGATGTCGGCGATCAGGCCGGCGCCATCGGTGTTGTCGGCGTAGATCTCGCCGTCGCGGAAGGCCAGCGTGTTGACGGCGCCGGCGGCGCGGCCGCGCTCCGACAGGCGGGTCGCGATCTGCGCCGCCTCGATCTTGAATGGCACGGTCACGTTGGCGCCCTTGTAGCCTTCGGCGACCAGGCGGCCGATGGTGCCGGCGAAGTCGTCGACCGGCGCCAGGCAGCGTTCGTACGAGATGTCCTGCCCGGTCTGCGCCGCGAACACGGCGTGGATCTGCGGGGAGCGGCTTTGCGCGATCGGGTTGCCGATCACGCAGTATTTATCAGTCATGTTTCACGTCCTTGACGCCTTCTGCTACCACCTTCTGCTGGTGGGTGAACCGGAAGCGGGTGACGACCACCCACACGTCGCTGCGGCCGGCGCTGCGCATATTGCGCGGGAATTTGCCGAACGGCGCGGCGCGGCGCACGATCGCCAGCGCGGCCTTGTCCAGCGCCGGATTGCGCGAGCTGCTTTCGATATGCGGCCCACCTTCCTTCATGTACAGCGTGCCGTCCTCGAAGACCGGGATGGTCATCACCAGTTCGCCGTACAGCTTCTTGCCGGCCTGCTGGGGGAAATTCAGCGTGCCGGTTTCCTCGACGCGCTTTTGCAGCTGCTTGTAATAGATCGCGTAGCCGACTTCGCGGGTGGACGGACTGATGAAGGTCTTCTTCGGGCGGCGGTTCTGGTCCTCGATGCGGTCCGCGATTTCGGCCGCGGCGCGGGCGATGGCCTTGCTGGTTTCGACCAGCTCGGCGCCGTTGCGGTTCGGGTCGGGCTTGTCCTTTTCGGTGACCGGGGCGGCATTGAAGGCGGACGACCTGGACTTGGTCAGCAGCTTGCGCTGGACTTCCTCCAGTTCGGCGACGCGGCGCTGGACCGCCTTCAGGCTGTCGCCATCCTCGGTCTTGCGCAGGTCAGGCAGGGGCGACTTGCTGCGGCCCTGCTCGGCCATGCCGCCGCCGTCGAGATTGGCCTGGGCCAGGGCGTCGGCTTTGGACGGCGCCTGCGCGTGCTTGGCGTTGACGAGGATGACTTCGATGCCGGGGTCGGCGGGCGCCATGCGAAACGCGTCCGGCGCCACGAAGCGCACCGCCAGCAGTGCCGCGTGGGCCAGCACCGAAACGGCGATGGCGATCATCAGGGGACGGTTGTGTTGCGAAAAATTCACGCAGTAAGCGGGCCTGGCGGCTGTTGATGCACGGAATCGTCCATTCTACCGTGCGCCGGGCCGCATGTGGTGGGCGGCGAGCCTCACCGGCTCCGCTTACGGTCGCGGCGCGGCTGCGGAGTGGAACAGCTCCAGCGGAATCGCATCGGCCATGGCCTGGTTGCCGGCGTCGTTGGGATGCAGGTGGTCGCCGGAATCGTACTTCGACAGCAGGCGCGTCGGGTGATCGGGATCGCGCAGCGCCCGGTCGAAGTCGATGACGCCATCGAATTCGCCGCTGCCGCGTATCCACTGGTTGACGGCGTCGCGCACCGCGGCCTTGTCCCGCGTGTAGAACTTCGCGAAAGTGGTGCCTTCGAATGGCGGCAGCGTGGCGCCGTACACCGCCAGTCCCTTGGCGTGGGCGCGGGCGATGAGCTGGCGGTAGCCCGCGATCAGGTCCTGCGGCGCCGGCGTTTCCGCCAGCGGGATCGCGCCCATGCCCGGGTGGCCGATGTCGTTGATGCCGATGAGGACCACCAGGTAGCGCGCGCCGGCGCTGGCGAGCGCGTCGCGGTCGAAGCGCGCCAGCAGGGCCTTGCCGAACAAGGGCTGCTCGCCGGGGTCGCGCAGCATGCGGTTGCCGCTGACGCCACGGTTCACCACCCCGATGCGATCGCCGGGCGCGCGCTGCAGGCGCAGCGCCAGCAGGTCGGTCCAGCGGTGGTTCGCGTCGCGCGCGGTCAGGGACGCCTCGGTGATCGAATCGCCCAGCGCGACGACGGCGCCGGCGCCCGGCGCCTCGACGTCGACTTCGGTCAGGAAGGGCCAGTAGCCGATCGCCTGGCTGCGCGGCAGCGAGGCCGTGCCGGTAAAGTCGCCCGGGCCGGACACGTAGCTCGTCTGCGCCGCCCACTCGTGCACGGTGGCGGCTTCGGCGCGCCCCGGCAGGTACAGGCTGACGGCGAGGTCGGCCAGCGCGGGCACGTCCAGCTCGACCGGGTCCGACAGCAACGGGGCGCCCGGAGGAATGGTGGCGGACGCGAGGCCGCCGAAGGTCAGCACGCGATCGGTGCCGGGCACGGTATCCGCGCCATGCTTGCGCAGTGCGATATGGGCCGCGCCGATCCGCAGCGGCTGGGCGCCGAGTTCATTCGACAGGCGGATGCGCACGCGGGCGCCGCCGATGCTGGTGTGGACGACCAGGCGCACGGTCTGGCCGTCGAAGACATGCTGCTGCGCCGGCAGCGCCGGACCGCCGGCCGCCGTGCCCCAGGTGCCGACCCAGCTGGACGCGGGCTGCTGCGCGCTGGCCGTGGACAGCAGCGCGGCCGCGGCGAGCGCGGCGAGGCCGCGCGCCAGCCCTGCCCTCATGCTTCCGGTGCCGGCTCGACCGCCGCTGCGGAAGGTTCGACCACGGCCACCGCGCCTTCGGCTTCGACCGCCTCTTCGGCGGCGGCCTGGCCGCTGTCCTCTTCCTCATCCACCGGCAGGTCCGCCTCCGACGCCACGCCCGACACCTCCAGCATGCGTGCTTCCAGCGACAGGTCGACCTCGTCCCAGCCGATGATGTCCATCTTCACCTGCGCGCCGCGCGCCACCTGCGGCATGCCCGGCAGTCGGATGATGAGCGGGATCTCGACCAGGCGCAGCACCTCGTCCTTGAGCACCACGGCGTCCACCACCTTGGCCTGCTCCTGGCCCAGCCAGCGCAGGCACCAGTAGCGCTCCATGACCTGCTGGAAGTCGTTGTATGCCGAGTAGGCCGCATCGAAGGCCGACACGATCGAGAACAGGGTCGCGTCGCGCGGCTTGAACGGCGCCACCAGCGGCGCGGTCACGCCGTGCCCGGCGCAGGCCAGAATCTGCCACTGGTTGACGAGGTCGGTGTAGCGGCGCAGCGGCGAGGTGCTCCACGCGTACTGGTCCACGCCCAGCCCCTGGTGCGGCGCTGCATGGGTGACCATGCGCACCTGCATCTTGGCGTTCCAGCCGGCGCCGCTGCCGGCGCCCTGCGAACGGTAGATGCCCGGCACGCCGGAGTCGTGCAGCAGCTTGCCCCAGGTGCTGTTGGCGAAGATCATCAGCTCGGCCACGATCTTGTCGAGCGGTGCGCCACGCTTGCGGCGCACGATGCTGACCACGTCGTCGTCGACGTAAAAGTTGAAGTCGACCCGGTTGGCCTGCTCCGGCTTCAGGCCGAAGGCTTCGCGCTTTTGCATGCGGCCCGCTTCCAGCTTCAGCGCCCATTTCCACAGCAGGCCCAGCTCGGCCTTGTGCGGATAGTCGCCCTCGCCCGATTCCAGGGTCTGCTCGTTGACCACGTCGTCGAGGTCGTTGTGGCGCAGGTTGCTCTTGATCGGCACGCGCTCGGCGCGGGTCTCGGTCGACACGACGGTCCAGTCCGCCGTGTTCAGGGTGGCGTACAGCGACAGTGCCGGGCAGTCCTTGCCCTCGGCCAAGGTGTAGGCGTCGACGACCTCGTCCGGCAGCATCGTGATCTTGTCGCCGGGCATGTAGACGGTGGACATGCGGGCGCGCGCGATCTTGTCGAGCGCGTCGTCCGGCTTGATGCCCAGGCCCGGCGCGGCGATGTGGATGCCGACCCGCACCATGCCATTGTCCAGGTGCTCGACCGACAGCGCATCGTCGATCTCGGTGGTGGTGACGTCGTCGATCGAGAAGGCCTGGACCTTGGCCAGCGGCAAGCCGGCCGGGGCCGGCGGCACCGCCACCTGCGGGAAGCCGGCGCCGCGCGGGAAGTTCTCGAACAGGAAGCGCGACATATGCAGGTCCTTGGCCGAGGCGATGCCGCCGGTGCGCAGCATCAGGCGCGGCGCCGTGGTCTGCAGCTCGTCGGCGGCGGTTTCCAGCGCCTTGTACTCGATCGAATTCTTGTCCGGCTTGAACAGCAGCTGCTGCACGATCGGCGCCAGGGCCTCGGGCAGCTTGCCGGCCTTCAGCTCATCGACCCAGGCGGCCTGCACGATGGCCTGTTGCTTCTTGCGCTCGATGCCGGCCTGGGCCGCGCGCAGCGATTGTTCCGGCGCGGCCTTGTAGCGGCCGCGCCCCTTTTTATAGAAGAAGATCGGCGCGTTGTGCAGCGCCAGCACCAGGCCGGCCGCTTCCGCCGGCAAGGGCTGGTGGCCGAAGTATTCCGCGCCCAGCTCGGCAAAGCCGAATTCTTCCTGGCCCGCCACTTCCCACAGAAAATCGAGATCGACCTCGGCCGCGATGGCCTTGGCCTGCTCCAGCAGGTCGGCCGGATTCGGCTTGTCGAATTGCAGCAGCACGTCCTTGGACTTGACCTTGGTGCGCTTACCGGATGGCATTTCGACCTGGTAGGCCTCGCCCTGCTGCTGCAGCACGGCGCCGACCTTGAAATCGCCGGATTCTTCGAAAAAGAGGTTCATCGTTATCGTGTGTTCGTGTTGGGTTCGGCTGCCGCCAGCGCTAGCACGGAAGGCAAGAATACCTCGGTGACCAGCAGCAGGCCTTGATGGCGGCGGTAGACACAGCGCCGCGCGTAATAAATCCGCTCGCGCAGGGAACCGCCGAGCGCGGCGTTGGCGCGCGCGTACAGCGGATGGCCGGCGCGGATGCGCGCAAATTCAAGCTGGCCGCGCTTCACCAGCGGATCATAAAACAGGGTCGAGCCCAGCGAGCGCTCGCCCAGCGCCGAGAACAGCGGCCAGTCGGTGGCGGTGCTGGCGGCGTTGACCACGGTGTGCGCGAACACCACCGGCTCGCCGTCGCAGCGCAGCAGCACCTCGCGCTCCAACGCGCGCCCCGGACGCGCCAGGCCGATCGCGGCCGCTTCGTCGGGCAGGCAGGTGGCCGCCGCCTGGTGCAGGCGCTGGACCCGGAACTGGCGGCTGTGCGCGATCAGCTTCGCGGTCAGCGAGCCGGGCGAGGTCAGCCAGTCGCGCATGCGCGGCGGCGCCTGCACGCCGTTCGCGTGGGGCAGCCAGCGGGCCTGGCGCAGCGACGCGCCCCTCACCGCGGCGCTTCCATTCCGCAAAACGCCAGCACCTCGTCCACATACTGCGCAAATTCCGGGATCGCGTGGTCGCTGCCTTCGATCACGTGCTGCTGCGCGCCCTGGTAGTGGGCCACCATGTCGCGGTAATCGAGCACTTCGTCGCCGGTCGCGGCCAGCAGGTAGTAGCGTTCGGGCCGGGTGATGCGCGCGATGCGCAGTGCGGCCAGCTCATCGATGTATTCACGCTTGAACTCGAACGGCTCGTCGGAGTGCCAGGCGGTGGTGACGCCGACGTGCTTTTCCAGGTCCTTGAGCGGGTTGACCGCCGGGTTCAGCAGCGCCGCGCGGCAGCCGAGGCGCTCGGCCAGCCAGGTCGCATAGAAGCCGCCGAGCGAGGAGCCGATGACGGCCAGCTCGTTTGCCGGGTAGCGCTCGACCAGGCTGAGGGCAAGTTCCATCGCTTGCTTCGGCGAAGCAGGCAACTGCGGGCAAATGAGTTCATTGCCGCGGCCCAGCGCTTTCATCCGGTCGGCCACCACCCGCGTCTTGAACGAGCGCGGGGACGAGCGGAAGCCGTGCAAATACAAAATCATTCGACAACCCGGCACATATCGTTACCGTTGCTCTCAACTGGTTTCACTTGGCCAGCGCCTCAAGCAGTTTCTGGTGGATGCCGCCAAAGCCGCCATTGCTCATCACGAGGATGTGATCGCCCGGCTGGGCATTCTGCACAATCGCCTGCACCATGTAGTCGAGCTGGTCAAAGGTGTGCGCGATCGAACCCATGGGCTTGAGCGCATCGCCCAGCGACCAGCCCAGCGCCTGCTGGCTGCCGAAGCCGAACACCAGGTCGGCATCCTTCAGGCTGCCCGGCAGCGCATCCTTCATCGCGCCCAGCTTCATGGTGTTGGAGCGCGGCTCGAGCACGGCCAGGATGCGGCCGGTGCTGCCGATCTTCTGGCGCAGCCCGCCTACCGTGGTGGCGATCGCGGTCGGGTGGTGGGCGAAGTCGTCGTACACGGTCACGCCCTTGACCACGCCGCGCACCTCCATGCGCCGCTTGACGCTCTGGAAGCGCGACAGCGACTCGGCCGCCTGTGCCGGAGGCACGCCGACGCTGCGGGCGGCGGCGATCGCGGCCAGCGCGTTGTAGCGATTGTGCTTGCCGGTCAATTCCCAGTGGACCGTGCCCTGGGTCTCGCCATTGAACACGACGTCGAAGCTGGCGCCGCCCGGATGCTCGACCAGGGTCCAGTTCACGCCTTCGGACGAACCGAAGCTTTCCTTCTCGCTCCAGCAGCCGCGCTTGAGCACGCGTCCGATCGAGGCCTCGTCGCCGTTGGCGATGATGCGGCCCACGCCCGGCACCGTGCGGACCAGGTGGTGGAACTGGGTCTCGATGGCGCCGATGTCGGGGAAGATGTCGGCGTGGTCGTATTCCAGGTTGTTGAGCACGGCGGTGCGCGCGTGGTAGTGCACGAACTTGCTGCGCTTGTCGAAGAAGGCGGTGTCGTACTCGTCCGCCTCGATGACGAAGAATGCCGATTCCTTACCACCGCGCAGGCGCGCCGAGATGCCAAAGTTCATCGGCACGCCGCCGATCAGGAAGCCCGGCGCATAGCCGGCATCTTCCAGGATCCACGCCAGCATCGAGGTGGTCGTGGTCTTGCCGTGGGTGCCGGCCACGGCCAGCACCCACTTGTCGCGCAGGATATGGTCGCCGATCCACTGCGGGCCGGACACATACTTAAGCCCGCGGTTAAGTATTTCCTCGATCAGGGGATTCCCGCGCGTCATCACGTTGCCGATCACATACAGATCCGGGTTCAGCGAGACCTGGTCCGGGCTGTAGCCCTGGATCAGTTCGATCCCCTGCGCCTCGAGCTGCGTGCTCATCGGCGGATAGACATTGGCATCGCAGCCGGTGACGCGATGTCCCGCTTCCTTGGCCAGGACTGCAAGGCCACCCATGAAGGTGCCGCAAATACCGAGAATATGAATGTGCATGGGTAGAAGGGAGGAAATGGCGAAGACGCGATTTTACCCGACGTGCAGCCGATTTCCGTTCGGGAGTATCATCGAGCCCATGAATCCGAGCCAAACCAATGACCCGCAGGCGCTGCGGTCCCAGATCGCCGCCGCGGCGGCCCGCTTGATCGCCGAGGATGGCGCCGATTACGACACGGCCCGCCGCAAGGCGGCCCGCAAGGTGCTCGGCGTGGACCAGCCCGCCCCGAATGTCTTGCCGGACAATCTGCAGATCGAAGACGAGGTGCGGCGCTACCAGGCCCTGTTCCAGGGACCGCAGCAGGCCGCCCGCCTGTTCACGCTGCGTAACCTGGCGCTGGAAGTGATGGACGCGCTGGCCGAGTTCCGCCCCTATCTCACCGGCCCCGTGCTCAACGGCACGGCGACGGCCCACGACGACATCCACCTGCAATTGTTCGCCGACAGCGCCAAGGAAGTCGAGATCTTCCTATTAAATAAGAACATCAATATCGAGCTCTCGGAAACCGCGCATTTCAAGGGCGCCCGCCATGAGCCGGTTGAAACGGTGAGCTTCCTGTGGCATAACGAGGCGGTGCACGCGCAACTGTATGAATTCGAGGACCTGCGCGGCGCGCTCAAGCCGCGTCCGGATGGCCGCC
The DNA here is from genome assembly GCF_024753145.1 of Massilia terrae. Classification (GTDB taxonomy): domain Bacteria; phylum Pseudomonadota; class Gammaproteobacteria; order Burkholderiales; family Burkholderiaceae_D; genus Telluria; species Telluria terrae. The sequence goes on from NZ_JANUGU010000002.1 coordinate 784,024, forward strand.
TGCAGCGCGTCGATGCGGCCGGCCTGCGCAAGCTGATGACTCAAGACGTAACTTTGGAACAGGACGAATGAACAAGAAAAACCTGCTGGGCTACGCGGTCGTGGCCTCCGCCTTCGGCATCTTCGGCGCCCTTGCCGGCCATTTCCAGAATGATGGGCCGATCACCACCGCCTACGCCGACACCGGCGGCAAGCCGCACACCGCGACCACCCATCTGTTCGGGCAGTCCTTCAATGACTCTACCGGAAAGCAACAAGCTTTGTCGCAATGGCAAGGCAAGCCCCTGGTGGTCAATTTCTGGGCGCCGTGGTGCGCGCCCTGCGTGCGCGAGATGCCGGAGCTGGACGCCTTCGCCAAGGAGATGAAGGCGAAGCACATCAATGTCATCGGGATCGGCATCGATTCGCCGTCGAACATCGCCCAGTTTGCGGGGAAGTTGAAGATTTCCTATCCGCTCTACGTGGCCGGCATGGGCGGCACCGACCTGGCGCGCGACTTCGGCAATGAGGCGGGCGGCTTGCCGTTCACCGTATTGATCGGGGCGGATGGGCAGGTGAAGAAGACCTATCTGGGCACCCTGAAGTTCGACCAGTTGCGGACCGACCTGGCGAAACTCTAGTGTTTGCTCCAGCACGTCGTCCCGGCGAAGGCCGGGACCCATGCTGAGCAAACCGGCCTGCGGCCCTCATATTTTCGACGGCGCCGGCGGTCTATGGGTCCCGGCCTACGCCGGGACGACGATGTTCTACGTTGCTCTGAGTAACGGTAATTCCCTCAGCGCGAACGGTCGTTCGTTTATTTATCAGGCTTTACAAACGAATACAATATCGCTTGCCAATAGGCGATGTTGGCGTCAAAATGCCTGACTTTCGGGCAACCAGACCTCTGAATATGGCGAAATCGCTCCTGCTGCTCAACGGCCCCAACCTGAACTTATTGGGGACACGAGAGCCTGCGGTGTACGGCAGCACCACGCTGGCCGACATCGAACAGGCAGCGCAAGCACAGGCCGCGGCCGCCGGCGCCACCCTGGCCTGCTTTCAGAGCAACCATGAAGGAGCGCTGATTGACCGGATCCACGCCGCCCGCGGCGAAGGCATCGACGCCATCGTCATCAACCCGGGCGGCCTGACCCACACCAGCGTGGCCTTGCGCGATGCGCTGGCGGGGGTGGCCATCCCATTCATCGAAGTGCACCTCTCGAACATCCACCAGCGCGAGGAGTTTCGCCACCATTCGTTTTTGTCGGCGATCGCGCGCGGGGTGATCTGCGGGCTGGGGGCCGATGGATATCGTCTTGCCATCGACTTCGCCCTTAAATAGCGTTAATCTACGGTAACTTCACGTATTCTGAGTGCTTTCTGCACTGCATACTCAACAATATAAATAATTCCAAGGGGTTTCACATGGATCTACGAAAACTCAAGACTTTGATCGATCTGGTCGCGGAGTCCGACATTGCTGAACTCGAAGTGACCGAAGGCGAAAGCAAAGTTCGCATCGTCAAATCGTCCGGGATTCCGCAGAACCAGGTCGTCATGATGCCGCCGGGCAGCGTCCAGCAGTATTCGGCGGCGCCGGCCGCGCACGCGGTGGCCGCCCCTGCCGCCGCACCGGCCCCGGCCGTACCGGCCGCCGAGACCGGCCACGTGGTCAAGTCGCCGATGGTCGGCACCTTCTACCGCTCGTCCGCACCGGGCGCCCCGGCCTTCGTCGAAGTCGGCGCCAATGTGAAGGAAGGCGACACCCTGTGCATCATCGAAGCGATGAAGCTCCTGAACGAGATCGACGCCGACGTGTCCGGCACCATCACCAAGATCCTGGTGGAGAACGGCCAACCGGTCGAATTCGGCCAACCACTGTTCGTGATCGGCTAAACGCCTGCTGCGGCGCGGGCCTCGACGAGGCCCTTTCGAATGTCGCCCTCCCGGCCGCCCAGGCCGGTCATCAGAGAACCCGAAACCATGTTTGAAAAAATCCTTATCGCCAATCGTGGTGAAATCGCGCTGCGTATCCAGCGCGCCTGCCGCGAAATGGGCATCAAGACCGTCGTCGTGCACTCGGAAGCGGACAAGGACGCCAAGTACGTGAAGCTGGCCGACGAGTCGGTGTGCATCGGCCCGGCACAGTCGGCGCTCAGCTACCTGAACATGCCGGCGATTATCAGCGCGGCCGAAGTGACCGACGCCGAGGCGATCCACCCCGGCTACGGCTTCCTGTCGGAGAACGCGGACTTCGCCGAGCGCGTCGAGAAATCGGGCTTCGTGTTCATCGGCCCGCGTTCCGACTCGATCCGCCTGATGGGCGACAAGGTCTCGGCCAAGCAGGCGATGATCAAGGCCGGCGTGCCCTGCGTGCCGGGCTCGGACGGCGCCCTGCCCGACGACCCCAAGGAGATCATCCAGGTCGCGCGCCGCATCGGCTACCCGGTCATCATCAAGGCCGCCGGCGGCGGTGGCGGTCGCGGCATGCGCGTGGTGCATACCGAAGCGGCGCTGCTGAACGCGGTGGCGATGACCAAGCAGGAGGCCGGCGCGGCCTTCGGCAACCCGGAAGTCTATATGGAGAAGTTCCTGGAGAACCCGCGCCATATCGAGATCCAGGTGCTGGCCGACGAGCACAAGAATGCCGTCTGGCTCGGCGAGCGCGACTGCTCGATGCAGCGCCGCCACCAGAAAGTGATCGAGGAAGCGCCGGCGCCGGGCATCCCGCGCAAGCTGATCGAGAAGATCGGCGACCGTTGCGCCGAAGCCTGCCGCAAGATCGGCTACCGCGGCGCGGGCACCTTCGAATTCCTGTACGAGAACGGCGAGTTCTACTTCATCGAGATGAACACCCGCGTCCAGGTCGAACACCCGGTCACCGAGATGATCACCGGGATCGACATCGTGCAGGAGCAGATCCGCATCGCCTGCGGCGAGAAGCTGCGCTTCCGCCAGCGCGACATCATGCTGTCGGGCCACGCGATCGAGTGCCGCATCAACGCCGAGGATCCGTTCAAGTTCACCCCGTCGCCGGGCCGCATCACCGCCTGGCACCCGCCGGGCGGCCCCGGCATCCGCGTCGACTCGCACTCGTACGCCGGCTACTACGTGCCGCCGCACTACGACTCGATGATCGGCAAGGTGATCGCTTACGGCGCCACCCGCGATCAGGCCATCCGCCGCATGCAGATTGCGCTGTCGGAGATGGTGGTTGAGGGTATCATGACCAATATCCCGCTGCACCGCGAGCTGATGGTGGACGCGCGCTTCATCGAAGGCGGCACCAACATCCACTACCTCGAACACAAGCTGGCCCACAAGCCGGACCTGGACAAGGAAGGCGCCATCGGCGCCAAATCGGAAGCCAAGGTAGAAGCATGAGCTGGACCGAAGTCGTCATCGAGATCGCGCGCGACCATGCCGAGGCCCTGTCGGACGCCTTGATGGAAGCGGGCGCGCTGTCGGTCTCGGTGGAAGACGCGGACGAAGGCACGGCGGACGAAAAACCGCTGTTCGGCGAACCGGGCATGACGCCCACCGAAGCCGCCTGGGACCGCTCGCGCGTGGTCGCGCTGACCGACGTCGACGCCGACCAGGCCGCGATCGTGGCCGAAGCGGCCGCCGCCATCAAGCTGCCCTCCGCGCCCGCCTTCACCACCCGCGCGGTGGACGATGCGGACTGGGTACGCCTGACGCAGTCGCAGTTCGAGCCGATCCACATCGGTAAAAACATCTGGGTGGTGCCGAGCTGGCACGACGCCCCCGACCCTTCCGCGCTGGTGCTGGAGCTGGACCCCGGTCTCGCCTTCGGCACCGGCAGCCACCCGACCACGCGCCTGTGCATGGAATGGCTGGAAGCGCATCCCGCGCCGGGCAAGACCGTGCTCGATTACGGCTGCGGCTCCGGCATCCTGGCCATGGTCGCCAGCAAGCTGGGCGCGGGCGAAATCGCCGGCGTCGACATCGACCCGCAAGCCATCGAATCGGCGCGCGCGAACGCGGTGCGCAACGACTGCGCGCAGATCGAGTACTTCCTGCCCGACCAGTTCGCGCAATCGTCGCATGCGCAGCAGCGCTACGACACCGTGGTCGCCAACATCCTGTCGAGCCCACTGAAGCTGATGGCGCCGATGCTGTCGGGCCGGGTGGCGCCGGGCGGTTCGCTGATCCTGTCGGGGGTGCTGGAACGCCAGGCCGAGGAAGTGGCCGCGGCCTACGCACCATTCATCAAGCTGGGCGTCTGGGCCGAGCAGGACGGCTGGGTCGCCCTTCACGGGCAACTCGGCAGCGAGACAGCACCGCCGCCGCGCACGCCCCGCGCGGAGTAAAGGCCCATGGCGCTCGCCACCCAATGCCCCCACTGTAAAACCACGTTCCGGGTCGCCCAGGACCAGTTGAAACTCCGTGGGGGCATCGTGCGCTGCGGCGCCTGCCACGAAATCTTCGACGGCAACGCCAGCCTGGTCGACCTCTCGGCCGCGCCGGCCGGGCTTCCTTCCGCTGCTCCCGCGCCCGCACCGGCGATCGAAGCGCCGGCAGCCGGCGCGCACGAAGAGATCCCCGTCTACACGCTCGACCTCGGGCACGCGCTCGACCCGCTCGGGATCCTGCCCAAGCCGGAAGAAGATGAGGTGGCGGACGAAGCCGCGGCGGCGCCTGCCGCCGTCCCCGCCGCCGAACCGGCGCCGGAGCGGGCCGCGGAAACGCCGCCGCCCAACGCCTACGACAATCGCGTCGAGCCCTCGCTGCATGACGTGGACGAGGAAACCATGGTCGCGCCGCTGCCCGTTGTCGAGGCCGAGCCGGCGCCGCGGGTGAGCTTCGCGCCCAGCGCCCCAGTCCACACCCCGCTGCCGCAGCGCGCATCGACCGATACGGCGGGCGCGGCTCCCGTCGCGGCGCCGGAGCCGCCGAGGTCCGCGCGTGCACGCCAGCAGGCGCGCCGCTCCAAACTGACGCCGACCCGGATCGAGCCTCCCAAGCTGCGCGTGCCCGAGATCGACGAGCCGGAATTCGTCCGGCGCGGCCGCCAGCGCGAACAGTCCGGCAAGCGCCTCGTGGCGCTGTGGGCGGGCGGCGCGGCGCTCCTGCTGCTGGTGCTGCTGGCGCAGGCTGCCTACATCTTCCGCAACGATATCGCCGTGCGCGCACCGGCGCTGCGTCCGGCGCTGGCGTCCGCCTGCACGCTGCTGCATTGCCGGGTCGAGCTGCCGGCGCGAATCGACAACCTGACCATCGAAACCGGCGACCTGCAGACGCTCGCGCCGGACACCTACGTGCTGACCACGCTGCTGCACAACCAGGCCGGCGTGGCCCAGGCCTGGCCCGACATCGAGCTGGCGCTCACCGACGCCAACGACAAGGCGCTGGTGCGGCGCGTGTTCGCGCCCGCCGACTACCTGCCGAAGGACGCCGGCGCCGCCGGCTTCGCGCCGCGTGGCGAGCAGCCGGTCAAGCTCTATTTCCAGCTCGACCAGCTGAAACCTTCCGGCTACCACATCGCCGTCTTCTACCCATAAGGCTTCATCCCATGACCAACACCGCGCTGATCTGCGGATCGCTCGCATTCGACAAGATCATGCAGTACCACGGCCGCTTCGGCGAAACGCTGCTGGCCGACCACCTGCACCGGGTGAACGTATCGTTCCTGGTGCCGACCCTGCGCACCGAATACGGCGGCTGCTCCGCCAACATCGCCTACAACCTCAAGCTGCTGGGCGGCGACCCGCTGATCATGGCCACCATCGGCCAGGACGGCGGCGAATACCTGCAGCGCTTCGACAAGCTCGGCATCGCCACGCGCGCGATCCGCACCATCGGCCACGCCTACACCGCGCAGTGCTTCGTCACCGCGGACCTGGACAACAACCAGATCAACGCCTTCCATCCGGGCGCGATGCAGTTCTCGCACGAGAACAGCGTCGGCGACTGCGGCCCGCTGGCGGTGGCGATCATCGCGCCGGACGGCCGCGACGGCATGATCAAGCACGCGCGCGACTGCGCGGCGCTGGGCATCCCCTTCATGTTCGACCCGGGCCAGCAGCTGCCGATGTTCTCGGGAGAGGAGCTGATCACCTTCATCGGCCAGGCCAGCTACCTGGCGGCCAACGATTACGAATTCGAGATGGTGATGGACCGCACCGGCCTGACCCTGGCCGACATCGCGGCGCGACTGGATGCGCTGATCATCACGCGCGGCGAAAAGGGTTCGGAGATTTATGCCGGCGGCGAGCGCCATGACATTCCGGCGGTGCCGGCTTCGAGCGTGGTGGATCCGACCGGTTGCGGCGACGCCTATCGCGCGGGTCTGTTGTTCGGCATCACCAAGGGCTACGACTGGCCGACCAGCGGCCGCATCGCCAGCCTGCTCGGTTCGATCAAGATCGCGCACCAGGGCGGCCAGAACCACAGCTTCACCCCGGCCGGCATCGCCGACCAGTTCGAGCGCGCGTTTGGCTACCGCTTTTAGCCGACCACCACTTTCAGCACGTCGTCCCGGCGCAGGCCGGGACCCATGCTGAGCGTGAACGGTGTTAGCCCGCTCAGCATGGGTCCCGGCCTGCGCCGGGGCGACGTTCTTACGCTAACAAATCAGAAAATCCGCGCCAGGATCGCCTGCACGATCTGCAGCAAGATCAGCGCCACCAGCACCGACAGATCCACTCCGCCGATCGGCGGCACCACGCGCCGGATCGGGCGCAGCAAGGGATAATTGAGCGCGCTGACGAAGGGCGCCAGCGGCGCGTGCGGATTCACCCAGCTGAAGATGGCGTCGATGATCAACAGCGCCATGAAACCGTAGATGATCCAGCTGATGAAGCGGTACAGCGCGCCGATGAAGATGGCCTGCGCTTCCCAGCCCGACAATGCCATCAGCGCGGTCGCCGCCAGCACCACCAGGAAGGCGCCGATCAGGCTCGCCCAGTCATAGCCGCCGACACCCGGCAAGATGCGGCGCAAGGGCTTCACCAGCCAGTCCGACAAGGTGTACGTGAACTGCGCCACCTGCATCGGCGGGCGCACGCGCGTGGCCTGCATCCAGAAACGCAGCAGCAACACGCCGCCCAAGACGCTGGCCACCGCATCGACGATCAACTGGAGAATACTCAGCACGACGACTCCTCAAAAAAAAACCGCTGTGTGACCGAACACACAGCGGTATTGTGCCTGAATTCAGGCAGAGCCGGCTATTACGGACGGCTGCTGGTCGGGAACGGCCATGCTGCTGCCGGAGCCAGCACGGTCTTGGCCGGAGCCTGGGTCGGAGCCGGGCTCGGAGCGACCGACGGAGCTGCTGCCTGGGCTGGAGCCGAAGCGGCCGGAGCGGCCTTCTTGGCAGCCGGCTTCTTGCTTGCCGCTTTCTTGGCTGCCGGTTTGGCGGCTGCTGCCGGTTTTGCCGCGGCTGCCGGCTTGGCGGCTGCTTTTACGGCCGGCTTGGCGGCTGCTTTCTTGGCTGCCGGTTTTGCGGCTGCTTTTTTAGCTGCAGGCTTTGCGGCTGCCTTTTTAGCTGCCGGTTTGGCGGCTGCCTTTTTAGCTGCAGGCTTGGCTGCTGCTTTTGCAGCCGGCTTGGCGGCGGCTTTTTTCGCAGCCGGCTTCGCAGCGGCTTTCTTGGCGGCCGGCTTTGCAGCGGCTTTCTTGGCAGCCGGTTTGGCGGCGGCTTTGGCGGTGGCTTTCTTGGCCGCCGGCTTAGCTGCTGCTTTCTTTGCTGCCGGTTTAGCGGCGGCTTTCTTCGCTGCCGGCTTGGCTGCTGCTTTCTTCGCTGCCGGTTTTGCTGCGGCTTTCTTTGCTGCCGGCTTTACGGCTGCCTTCGAAGCTGCTGCTTTCTTTGCTGCCGGTTTAGCGGCGGCTTTCTTCGCTGCCGGTTTAGCGGCGGCTTTCTTCGCTGCCGGTTTTGCTGCTGCTTTCTTTGCTACCGGCTTGGCTGCTGCCTTCTTTGCTGCCGGTTTTGCTGCTGCTTTCTTTGCTGCCGGTTTTGCTGCTGCTTTCTTTGCTACCGGCTTGGCTGCTGCTTTCTTTGCTGCCGGTTTTGCTGCCGGCTTGACGGCGGCTTTCTTCGCTGCCGGCTTTGCAGCGGCGGCTTTCTTCGCTGCCGGTTTAGCGGCGGCCTTGGCGGCCGGCTTGGCGGCGGCGGCTTTCTTCACCGGTTTTTCGGCTGCTTTAGCTGCCGGCTTGGCGGCTGCTTTCGCTGCCGGTTTCTTTGCTGCGGGTTTCTTAGCGGCTGTTGCCATTTTTGTTCTCCTTCGTCTGCGATGAGAGATACCAACAAGGTTTAAACCCGTCCGGCCAACATGGCCAGGCGAATTATTCATCGGCACAAACGCGAACCAATGTTTATGCTAATGAATTCGGCACCAGCTGAACTGCTCCAACTCCTCACGATTGGAGCACTTCAGCCGTCGCCGCCGATCTCGCGACCGGCGACACTGGTACATCAAGTGACGCTGTTCACACCGCAGCCCGCATCGCGCGCCGAAAAGAAAAAGCCGCCATGCCTGAACTGATCAGGCAGTGCGGCTTGTTCTTTTCGATAAATTTACGTGCATACTGATGAGGTCAGCGTCCCATTTTCAATCGGTTTTTTGTCGTCGTCACACGCGAAAAAATCAGCGTGTTCACTATTTGACAAATTCAATCACGTAAAGTACACGAAAACCTTGTCAGTGCGCAACTGCCACACAGCTTTTTCGTGGGCTTTTTTGATATTCAAACTCCCAACGTTTGCATCGATGCCACAAGGTGCGTGTTGAGCATGCGTGATTCGCGCTTTTCTTATCACCGAATTCGCGCGCGCCATCGGTTCGCGCGCTAACGCAAACGCGCAAAAAATCGGGACGCGCGTCACGCGCCGCCGGTACATCTGTCCTGCCCCGCCGGCGCGCGCGCCGGTACAAACAACCATCCCAAAAAACGGCGGCGCGTCCCATGCGGCGGCAGGCGCCGCTGCCTACACTGCGTCCATGCCTGTGCAAATCAACGCAACCGAAGGATTCCATGTCGCGCTCAATGTCCGATTGCTGGAACACCGTCCGGTGGCTGTTGAAGGACGACGGCGGGGCGCGCATGGAGTTCGTGCTGCTGGCCGCGATCATCGCGGCGCTCGCGGCCCTCGTGTTTCTCGCACTGCGCAGGCTGAACTGGACAACCACGTGAGGACGCCATGGATCACAGCGAACTGCGCGCTCTGCTCGAACTGATCGGGATGCTGTTCACCGACCCGCGCACCGGCGTGCTGATCGCGCTGCTGCTGGCGGCCGCGGTGTCCGACTACCGCAGCTTCCGCATCCCCAACTGGCTGACCGTGGGCGGCCTGGTGTTCGGCACCGTGTACAACATCCTGGAGCCGCCGGTGCACGGCGCCGGCTGGATGTTCCCGGCCAGCGGCATCGCCACCGGCTTCGGCCTGATGTTTCCCTTTTATTTGATGCGCGCGGTCGGCGCCGGCGACGTCAAGCTGCTGGCGATGGCCGGCGCTTTCCTCGGCTGGAACGACACCTTGTATGCCCTTCTATTCAGTTTCGTGGTGGGCGGCGTGGCCGCACTGGCGTTCGCCGCGTACCACGGCTTGATGCGTCGCCTGCTGGACAACACCCGCATGCTGCTGTGTTACCTCACGCTGTCGGCAATTGGCGGGCAGCGCCCGACCGTGCAGCTGGCGCCCTCGCAGTCGGCGGGCAAGCTCGCGTTCGGCGTCAGCATTGCCGCGGCCACGATTGGCGAGGTGGTCGCGCGCCAGCTCGGTTTCATTTGATCGGAAGGAGAAAGTGCCATGAAAAACTTCAAGGGACTGCTGCTGATCGCGCTTGCGCTGCTCACGGGCCTGGCGGCGGCGGCGTATGCCACCGGCTGGGTCGCGCAGCGCGCTGCCGTCTCGGCCAACAAGGTGGTGGTGGCCGCGGTCGACATCGAGCTCGGTTCGCGCATCACGCCGGAGATGGTGAAGCTGACCGACTGGCCGGCCGGCTCGGTACCCCCGGGCGCCTTCGCCGACATCAAGGACGTCCAGCAACGCACGCTAAAGACGAGCATCACGCGCGGCGAGCCCATCATCGAGCGCAAGCTGGCGCCGGTCGGCACCCTGGGCGGCCTGTCGGCAGTGATCTCCGAAGGCAAGCGCGCGATGACGGTGCGCGTCAACGACGTGGTCGGCGTGGCCGGCTTCGCCCTGCCCGGCACCTACGTCGACGTAATGGTCAACACCCAGCAGGACCGCGGCAAGAACGAGGCGCCGCGACCGGTCAGCAAGACGGTGCTGGAGCAGGTGCTGGTGCTGGCCGTGGCCCAGGAGGCAGGCCGGGACGCGACCAAGCCGATGGTGGTCAACGCCGTAACCCTGGAACTCACACCGCAGGATGCCGAAAAACTCGACCTGGCGCGCAACGTCGGCACCCTGTCGCTGGTCCTGCGCAACCAGGTCGACAAGGCGGAAGTCGACACGAAAGGCATCACGAAGGACGAATTGTTCGGCAACGTCCCGCAAAAGCCGCTTGCGGTCGTGGCGCCGCCGCCCCGTCCCAAGGTTGTGCGGGCGGTCGCCGCCACCGGCCCCTGCGTCGAAGTGCTGCGTGACAGCGGCCGCTATGTCAGCTGCTTCTAATTAGAACATCCCACCGGGAGACCATCGTGAACCGAACCCTTCAGACCGGCGTATTGCTGGTGTGCGCGACCATGTCCTGCGGCGCCGGCGCCGCCAAACTGGCAAAGCCGGTCGCCCCGACGGCCGCCGAACGCAACGCACACCAATGTACTGGCGTCACCGAACGACCGACCGCCATGGTCATGCTCGGCAAATCGCGGGTGATCCCGCTGAAGGTGGCGGTGACACGCGTGGTGGTGGATGCCCCGGTCACCAGCAAGCCTCCCCCAGGCGCGGCGGCAGGGCCAACGACGCCTGGTGCGGCACCCGCGCCCCAAATGGACGCCTACACCGGCATCGCCGACGCCGACGTGCTGCTGCTCAGCCCGACCGACCTGTTCGTGCGCGGCCGTCGCGCTGGTTCGATGAACGTGATCCTGCAGGACGCCAAGGGCGCCTGCTACCTGCAGGACATTGTGGTCTCGATCGATCCGGGCATCCTGCAATCGAAACTGGCGGAGGTGATGCCGGAGGAAGCAGACATCCACGTCAAGTCGGCCGAGAACGCACTGGTTCTGACCGGCCGCGTCAATGATCCGGCCAAGCTGGACGAGGTGATGCGCATCGCCACCGCCTACGGCGACGGCAAACGGGTGGTAAACCTGCTACGCGTGAGCTCGCCGCAACAGGTCATGCTGGAGGTGAAAATCGCGGAGGTTAGCAAATCCATCCTCGACCACCTCAATATCGACTACTCGCGCATGTTCGTGTCGGCCGACGGTATGACGTCGAAGGTGCTGTCCGGCTTGTTCGGCGGCGTTCCCATTGTCGCAGGTAAATTAGGCCGCGGCACCGTGACCGGCGCGGCATCGGTCGGGGTCAGCGCCGCCAAAGCGGGCGTCGCCTCCAGCCTCAACGCTACCGGCAACACCAGCCTGTTCGGCATCGACGCCCAGAAGCAGGACGGCGTGGTGCGTGTGCTGGCCGAACCGAACATCATGGCCATCAGCGGCCAGTCCGCCAGCTTCCTGTCGGGCGGCAAGATCTTCATTCCGGTCTCCCAGAACCAGCAAGGCCTCACCACGATCACGCTGGAAGAAAAGGAGTTCGGCGTCGGCCTGAAATTTTCGCCCACCGTGCTGGACGGTAGCCGCGTCAACCTGAAGGTGGTGTCGGAAGTGTCCGAGCTGTCGCAGACCGGTTCGCCCTTCACCACGATCGGCAACTTCACGGCCGTACTGCCCTCGATGACCACGCGCCGGGTTGACACTACGGTCCAGCTGAACGACGGCCAGAGTTTCGCGATCGCCGGCCTGATCCGCAACAACGTGACGGAGACCCTGAAGAAGTTCCCCGGCCTAGGTGACATCCCGGTGCTTGGCACTCTGTTCCGCTCGTCCGAGTTCCAGAAAGATCAGACCGAACTGCTGTTCGTCATCACCCCGCGGCTGGTCAAGCCGACTGCCACCGCGGCCGTCCTGCCCACCGACATCCACGCCGAGCCGTCGCGCACCGACGCCATGATCATGGGTACCACCGAAGCGAAGACAGCCCAGCCGGCCAAATGAGGAGCCCAACCATGCGACCGAACATTCCGCTCGCCGCCGTCATCCTGCTTGCAGGTTGCAGCAGCTCACCCGTCTACGACGCCCATTTCGGCGACGCCGTGCGCCAGGCCCGCCTGGCCCAGACCCTCAACCCAAAGGCCGGCAGCAATCCCGACCAAGCGGCGGGCATCGACACCCAGGCCGCGCTGGAAGCGCAGAAGCGCTACCACGACAGCTTCAAAGAACCGCCGCCGGTTACCAACGTCATCAATATTGGTGGCATGACAGGCGGTAATGGGAGCAACCCATCCAAATGATTGAACCCGGCACAGACTGGGGAGAGCAGCACTTGGCAATACTCTTCAACGCAACTGAAAGGAAATTGAAATGGAAACCATCAAAAAAGCATTGCGCTCTTTCGCTCAAGACGAGGAAGGCGCCCAGGTCGTCGAGTACGCACTGATCATCGCCGTGGTGTCGATCGCGCTGGTCATCGCACTGTCGAAAATCGGGGGTACGAACATGAATACCTTCATCGCCAGGGTGACCAACTGCCTCACCACCACCACCTGCACCTGAGCGACCAGAAAGGAGGTGCGGGCCAGGTGGTCCCGCCCCTCCTGACGGAAAAACCATCCGGCCAACCAACAGGAGAAAAAAATGAACAAGACTTTTCGGGCGCTGCGCGCATTCGCCAAGGAAGACGAGGGTGCACAGGTCGTTGAATACGCATTGATCATCGCTGTCGTGTCGATTGCGCTGGTGATCGCCTTGTCGTCGCTGAACAATGGTTCATTTACGAATTTCATCGCAAGGGTCACCAACTGCCTCACGACCACGACTTGCACCTGACCTTACCGAGGCCGCCGGCTATCGCGGCCCGCCTCACAGCAGGAGAAAAAAATGTCACCGATCACTCGCATTTCGACACCGGCAGCACGCGAACGCGGCGCGATCATCCTGACTTTCGCCATGATGTTGTTGTTCCTGCTCGGGTTCGCCGCGATCGCGATGGACCTGGGTCGCCTGTTCATCGTCCGCACAGAACTGCAAACGGCACTCGACAGCTGTGCCCTGGCGGCGGCCCAGGAGCTCGATGGACAGAGCACCTCCATCACGCGCGCCTTGAATGCTGGTGTCACCGCGGGCAACCTGAACAACGTCAACCTGCAATCGTCCACCTGGGATGGCCAGTCCAAGCTGGCTGCGGGCGACATCAGCTTCAAGAGTGCAAGCTACACCGCGACCACCGACCCGCTCGCTGCCCGCTACGCCCAATGCCAGCACACCCAGCCCAGCGTGAAGACCTGGCTGCTGCCTGCCTTGGCCGTCGTCGGAGGATTCGCAACGCCGAACTCGGTGTCCGGCACCGCGGTAGCAACGCGGGCCAGCGCACAAAGCGCCTGCCCGGTGCCGGTCGGCCTGCGTGGCCGCAACAGTACGCCGCCAGACTATGGCTTCACGGTCGGCGAATGGGTCACCATCTACGGCAAAAATATTGGGGCTGGCCCCGGCGAATTAGGTTGGTACAACCTGGATGGCAGCACGAACGCCAGCGAAACCACCGCCGAATTAGGCACGCCCGGCGTCTGTGGGGTCAAGGTTGGCGACGTATTGGGGACACCGGGAGCGCAAAACAGTGTCGACACGGCGTGGAATCAGCGTTTTGGGATCTATAAGAACAGCGACAGCGCCGCGCTCAGCCATCCAGATCTAACCGGCTATGCGTACACCGCTTACAACTGGAAGAACACTGTGCCGCAGAATGCCTACAGCGGCACGGCGGCGGCTGGCTCTGCAACATCGGCCGAAAACTTCCTGGCCAAGCGCGCCAGTTTCGCATCCTTCGACAATACGGGCACCAGCCTGACGGACGGATCAAATATTGTCTACGGCGTCACGAACAAGCTGAACAGCTTCAAATCCATCGCGACGCCCGGCAGTACAGGTGACCACGCCAAATATGGCTTCAGCCGCCGCCTCGTCATCGTGCCGGTGTTGACCTCTTCCAGCGCGGTAGCGGATTTTGCCTGCATGCTGATGCTGGCGCCGATGACCGGCCCGAGCGACGACGTCCAAATGGAGTACCGTGGCAACGCCAGCGCCACTTCGTCGCCATGCACGACCAATGGCATTGCCGGTGGCAGTGCGGGACCACTGGTGCCTGTCCTCGTGAGGTGAGCCATGCGTACACAACGAGGCACGGCGCTGGTCGAATTCGCGCTCATCGTGCCGCTCATCCTGATGATCACCTTTACGGTGGTTGAGTTCGGGCGCGCCGTCCAGCACTACAACGGCGTGACAAAGGCGGTACGCGACGCCACGCGCTACCTGGCGATGCAGCGCCAGAACACTCACCAGACCGAAGCGCGCAACCTGGTCGTTTATGGCAACACCGCCGGTACCGGCAATCCGCTCGACCCCAGCCTGACCCTGGCCCAGGTGGCGACGCCGACCTGGAGCACCGTCGGAAGCAATCCTCTGATCAACACCGTCACGATCAAGGTCACCGGCTACAAATTCAAGCCGATCACGTCGTCGGTATTCGGCATGGCGCTTCCGACCATGACCTTCAGCGACATTACCGCCACGATGAGGTGCCCGCTATGAACCGCCATCAACGAGGCGCGACCATCGTCGAGTTTGCGCTGGTGCTGATCCTGTTCCTGTCCTTTGCGCTGGGCCTGATGGATTTCGCCCGCCTCTTATATATGTGGAACGGCGCAACCGAGGCAAGCCGGACCGGGGCGCGCTATGCCGTGGTCTGTGCCGATCCCAACGGATCCTACGGAAACCTACTCACCAAGATGCAGGGCGTGCTGCCGCAGGTATCAGGCTATACCGTGACCTGGAACCCAAGTGGCTGCACCGCGTCCACGTGCCAGGGCGTGTCCGTCACCATTACCGACCTCTCCTTCAAATGGCTGGCGCCCATACCCAAGGCGGTCAAGCCGACCATGGTGATTCCCGCCAGCGCCTTCACCACCTACCTGCCGCGTGAAATCCTTCGACAGGATCCCAACTCGGCAACCATCTGTAATTAACCGGAGCGAGGACATCATGAAAGTCGCACTCATCTCTCCCAGCAAGGAACACCTGCACGAACTCGGCCAGGTGCTGCACGGCTTTTCGCACCAGGCGATCCTGGTCGAAGGCGGCAAGAGCAAGATGCGCGAGGTGGTTGAGCGCGACCAGCCCGACATCCTGCTGGTGGAAGGCATGTGCTGCGATCCGGCGGAACTGTCGCCGGTCGAATACGTGACCACCCACCATCCGCAAGTGGCGGTGGTGCTGCTGTGCCCCTCCACCACGCCGGAATTCCTGCTCAACTCGATGCGCGCCGGCGTCCGCGAAGTGCTGACCGCGCCGATCAGCCCTACCCTGCTGCAGGCCGCGATCGAACGCATCGCCAACCGCCTGCGCGTGAGCCGCGGCAGCACGCATGGCCGGGTGCTGGCCTTCATCGGCTGCAAGGGCGGCAGCGGCTCGACCTTCCTGGCCACCAATCTCGGCGCCCAATTGGCCGCCCAGCATTCGGTGCTGCTGATCGACCTCAACCTGCAATTCGGCGACGCCCTGTCATTCGTCCATGACGGCCACCCCGTCACAACCCTGTCCGACATGGCACGCGAGATCGAACGGCTGGACGCGACCTTCCTGTCGTCCAGCGCCGTAAAAGTGGCTCCCAACTTCAGCGTGCTGGCGGCGCCGGAGGATCCGGCGCAGGCAATGGAGATCAAGCCCGAACACGTGGACGCCATCATCGCGCTGGCCTCGTCGCGCTACGACTTCGTCCTGCTCGACCTGGGCCGCAACATCGACAGCGTCAGCGTCAAGGCGCTGGACCGCACCAGCACCATCTTCACGGTGATGCAGGCCTCGGTGCCGGGTGTGCGCAACGCCCAGAAGCTGCTGACCGTGTTCCGCTCGCTGGGCTATGGCGGCGAACGGATCGAAGTGATCGTCAACCGCTTCGAGCGCGGCGGCGAGATCGGCGTGGCCGAGATCGAACGTGCCCTGGGCAAGCTGGCGATCCACACGGTGCCCAACTCGTACAAGCAGGTGTCGGCAGCGATCAACCATGGCGACCCGCTTCTGAACAGCGCACGCAACAACCCGGTCAGCCGCAACCTGGCCGACTTCGCCCGCAACCTGTCGCCGGTGCCGCAGCAGGACGCCCGCAGCCTGTTCGGCCGCCTGCTCGGCCGCGCCAGCGCCTGAACCGGAGGCCACCATGTCCATTCGCGACAAACTCAGCAGCGCTACGCACACCATCAGCGCCGAACCAGGCGTCCAGGCGGACCGCTACCAGGCGCTCAAGGCGCGTATCCACCTCAGCCTGCTTGACGAATTCGACCTTACCGCCCTTGAGGGCGCCGCGCCCGAGGTGCGCCGGTCGGAAATCGCTGCCGCCATCGAACGCGCGCTGGAAACCGAGCCCACCCCGGTCAACGATCTTGAACGGCGCTGGCTGATCCGCGACATCCAGAACGAGATGCTCGGCTTCGGCCCACTGGAACTGCTGATGGCCGATCCCGCAGTCTCGGACATCCTGGTCAATGGCTACGACAACATCTTCGTCGAGCGCCGCGGGCGGCTGGAACGTACTCCCGTCACGTTCTCGGACGAGAAGCACCTGCTGCGCATCATCGACAAGATCGTCTCGCTGGTCGGCCGCCGCATCGACGAGTCCAGCCCGATGGTCGACGCCCGCCTGCCGGACGGCTCGCGCGTCAACGCGATCATTCCGCCGATCGCGATCGACGGGCCGATGATGTCGATCCGGCGCTTCGCCCGCATCCCGCTCAAGATGAATAATCTCGTCGGCGATGAGCTGCGCACCCTGACGCCGGAAATGGCGAACGTGCTGGAAGCCCTGTGCAAGGCCAAGGTCAACATGATCATTTCCGGCGGCACCGGCGCCGGCAAGACCACCCTGCTCAACATCATGTCCGGCTACATTCCACCCGAGGAACGCCTGGTGACGATCGAGGACGCGGCCGAACTCCAGCTGCAGCAGCCGCACGTGGTGCGGCTCGAGACCCGCCCGATGAACATCGAGGGCCGCGGCGAGATCTCCTCGCGCGCGCTGGTGCGCAACGCCCTGCGGATGCGCCCGGACCGCATCATCATTGGCGAGGTGCGCGGCGCCGAGGCGATCGACATGCTGCAGGCAATGAACACCGGCCACGAAGGCTCGCTCACCACGATCCACGCCAACACCCCGCGCGACGCCATGGCGCGCCTGGAAAACATGGTGGGCATGGCCAACCTGAACCTGTCGCTGAAAGCCACGCGCCAGCAGATCGCGTCGGCGATCACGGTGGTGGTGCAGGTGCTGCGCCTGACCGACGGCCGGCGCAAGGTCACCAGCATCCAGGAGGTGACCGGCATGGAGGGGGACATCATCACGATGCAGGAGATCTTTGCGTTCCGCCAGACCGGGGTGGCGGTCAGCGGCATGGTGGAAGGCTATTTCTGCGCCACCGGTGTGCGGCCGCGCTTCGTGGAACGGCTGCAGACCTTCGGCTTGCAGCTGCCCGAGAATACCTTCGATCCGCAACGCCGTTCAAGCTGAGAGGCCATCATGTTCCAACCTAACTCGCCCCAACTGCTTGCCCTCCTGGTCCTGGTTGCCGTACTGCTGCTGCTCGAAGGGCTATACCTGGTCTGGCGCACCTACCGCGGGCCGGAGGCCGGCCATATCGCCGGCCGCTTGAGCGGGCACGCCAGCGAAAATAACCCCAAACTGCTCCGGCAACGTAAAGCATCGCGCTTCCCATTGATCGAATCAATGCTGTCGCGGTGGCAAGGCGCCGGCAGATTCACCTTGTGGATGCAACAAAGCGGCACCGGTTGGCACCCCTCGCATTTGCTTGCCGCGACCGTGATGACCGGCTCCCTCGCGCTGCTGGCCACGCAGGTCCTGATGCACGCACCGACGTGGATGGCATTGCTGGCAGCCCTCCTCGCAGGCGGCGTCCCGATTGCCTGGACAGCCCGGCAGCGGGTGCGCCGTTTGCGCGCCATCGAGCGCCAGCTGCCGGATGCGCTCGACCTGATCGTTCGCGCCCTCAAGGCCGGGCACGCGTTTTCGTCAGCACTGCAAATGGCAGGCGAGGAACTGAGCGACCCGCTCGCCGGCGAGCTGCGCCTGACACACGAGGAAGCAAATTTCGGCGTGCCGCTCGATCGGGCACTGGTGGGTCTGGAACAACGCGTCCCGCTGATGGACCTGCGCTATTTCGTAGTCGCGGTGCTGGTGCAGCGCGAAGCAGGCGGCAACCTGACCGAGGCGCTGACGAACCTGGCTCGGCTCACGCGCGAGCGGCTGAAACTGCATTCGCGGGTCCGCGTGCTCACCGCCGAAGGCCGCCTGTCGGCCTGGTTCCTGTCACTGATGCCTTTTGCGCTGTTCCTCCTGATATTCACGTTCAACCGCCCGTTCATGGAGCCGCTTTGGCAGGATCCGATCGGCATCTCCATGGTGCGCGTCCTGCTCACCATGATGTTGCTCGGGGTACTCTGGCTGCGCCGCATAACCCATGTCCGCGTTTGAGGAGATCGCCATGATGATTTTCGCCTTCCTCATTACCATTTCCGTGACAGCAGCACTCGCGGGCGTCTTCATGCTGGCACGCCAGCCGCGCATCCATCAGCGCATGAGCGTGCTTTACCAGCCGTCGGCCAGTCCCGGTTGGACCAATACCATGGCTCAGTTGGTGGGCCCCTTCGCCCGCCTGTCGCTGCCTGGCGAAGACTGGGAAACCTCGCCGCTCCGCCTGCGCTTCATCCATGCCGGAATCCGCCATCCGGACGCCAAGGCCATCTACTTCGGGCTGAAAACCGTATTGCCCCTGTTCGCCGGCGTGATTGCCTGGCTGGCGCTGCGCGAATCAGGCAGCAACTCGCTTGACGCGCTGTTCGGCATGTTGCTGGCGGCACTGATCGGGGTGTATACGCCCAACCTGGTGCTGGCCTGGTGGGTTCGCGTACGCCGGCGCGAGCTGTTCGAAGCCTTCCCGGACGCGGCCGACCTGATGCTGGTGTGCGTGGAGGCCGGGCACGGGCTGGACGGCGCCATGCAGCGCATTGCGGAGGAAATCCGGCACCGCAGCCTGGCCCTGGCGGAAGAGCTCTACCTGACCAACCTCGAGCTGCGCGCCGGCGCCGGGCGCGATCAAGCCTTGCGCAATTTGGCACGGCGTACCGGCATCGAGGAAGTCGGTGCGTTCGCCGCCATGCTGATCCAGGCAGACCGCTTCGGCACCAGCATCGGCGACTCGCTGCGTGTATTTTCCGACGACCTGCGCCACAAACGCCTCGTGCGCGCCGAAGAGCTGGCAGCAAAAGTGCCGACCAAGATGTTGCTACCGCTGGTGATCCTGGTGTTCCCGTCCGTGATCATGGTGATTCTGGGGCCCGCCATCATCACCATTATCCGCTCGATCCCGGCCATGCTCGGTATTAATTAGGCACCCCGGTCTCCGCTGTACCCAAGGGACGCGCCAGATTGTGGCGCGTCGCATACACGTAGAGTTCGAGCCGGGTCTTCACGTCCAGCTTGTGGTAGATGGTGGTCAGGTGGTTGCGCAGCGTATGGTCGGACATGAACAGGCGCTGCGCAATCGTCTTGTTCAGGCAATCGGCGTAGGCCACCACGGCATCGATCACGACCCGTTCGCGTCCCGTCAGCGAAGCATGCACGAGCTCCAGCGGATCGCGGGTGCGCGGCGCGGTCAGGCTGGCGAATACGCGGCTCATGGCCTCGCGGTCCAGCCACAGTTCGCCGTCGTAGGTTTTTTCGATGGCCTTGATCAGCACGTCGGCCGAGACGTCCTTGCCCAGCACCCCGCGGGCGCCCGCACGCACGGCCGCATCGAGCACGGGCTGGCGCCGCTCGCCGGTCAGGACCAGCGCACGCGACACGCCATTGTCGAGCATCGCCGGCAGATATTCGGCGGCGTTCTCGCCGGCCAGGTCGAGGTCGAGCAGGATCACGTCCGGCACCAGTGCCGCCGCCTTCTCGACGGCCTCGGCCGGTGTGCTGGCCGCGCCCACCACCTGCATGTGCGGTGTTGCCGTGTCGATCAGGCGCTCCAGGCCCCACAACAAAGTCTGGTGATCGTCGACCAGCATCACCCTGATGGGTATAGTTCTTTCAGTCACGGTATTCATATTGGTATCTCCACACGCACCGCTGTCGCGCTGCTTTCGCGGTGCACCCTTACCTGTCCCCCCAGCACGGCCGCACGCTGCCTGATCGAATGCGGAACGAAGGATGCAACCGGCTCCTTCGCCGCCGCATTGTCGATATCGATGTGCAGCATGCGGTCGGCCAGCCACACCTTGACGACGCCTTCGCGCGCCCCGGTATGCTTGCCAATATTGTTCAGTCCCTCGCGCACGATCTGTACCACCTCCGCTGCCAGCCGGTCGCCCAGCTCCATCCGATTCTGAACGTCGAGCCGCACGTCCATGCCATACCGTTCGCGCATCTGCACGGCCAGCCGCGCCAGCGCGCTACCGCACATGGATTGCGGCGGCGCGCCCTGGTCGCGCCGCGCCACACTGCCGGCGAAGTCGCGCAGTTCGGCGATCACCGACTGCACCATGGCCGCCAACGACTCCAGTTCAGGACCCAGCGGATTGTCCGGTGCGGCCTTGCAGCGCAGCGCCGCCAGTCCAAGCGCCAGGCCGATATAGGGCTGGATCGCGGTGTCGTGCAGGTTCAGGGCCAGGCGCTGGCGTTCGTCATTGACGGCTTCGGACGCGATCCTGTCCAGCAGCGCAACGTTCTCAACGACCGGCAATGCCTGCGCCACGGCCTGGGTCAGGAACAGCGCATCGCCGCGGGCGAAGGGCTGATGCGAGCGGCTCACGTAGATGCGGCCGGATTTGTCGGACAGGAGGACCGGCGCGCTGATGAAGCTGTCGGTCTCCAGCAGGTCGGCGATCCGCGCGCACGGCATCACGGCCAGGGTCTGCCAATGGCGGCGCTCGTTCGGATAGGACGCCAGCGGCATGGCCATGCGCCTTCGGCGGTAAAGCACGGTGCAATCCTGCGGCACGGTCAGGAAGGGCGCCGCCGCCTCGGCGCTGATCGGCTCGGGCGGCACCGACAGCGGGCTGCCGCCCTGCACCGTGCGCAGGCACCAGCCGTCGTCGGCGGACCCGACCACCAGCACGCATCGGTCAGCCGCGAAGTAGTTGCGGGTACGCTCCATCATCGAGGTAATCGTATGCTCGACGCCGAGGCGCGGATTGGCCGGTTGCGCGAGGGCCCGCAGCAGGCCGATGCGGCGCCGCATTTGCAGGCGCTGCTCTCCCAATTGCGCAATCAGGTAGCCAAGTGCGCAAATAAAGACCGTCTGCACAAATATCAGCGGCAGGTCGACCGTCGTGTAATCGTTTAACGTAGAGAAAACATAGGCAATGGCGGCAATGACGGCGGCTTTTGCTCCTTCGTCAAAACCATGGCGCAATCCCGCCGCGAGAATCACGAAGAAAAAGAAAAGGAAAAATAAACCGGTATCGAAATTACCGAGATTCAAAAAAAGAAAACACCACAGCAGATCGGCCCAATGCATGGCGCGCTGGAATGGCAAGTGAGCATCCGCCTCGGCCGCCATCAACAGGGCCAGCGCCGAGGCCGTGTAGGCCCCCAGCATGACCATCAAGGGAAGACCCGGCCGTACCACCGCGGCGGTAGCGGACAGAAAGGCTGCCAAGCCCAGTACGAGGCGGATGCGCGCGATGATTTTCTCATCGGCTGCGTCCGACTGCGTGGCAGCCGTAACGCTCTCGTGGCGGATCCAGAAGGCAGGCATAATGTTCGGCGAAATTTCTATTAATTAATTGAACACCAGAAATTGGAACTTTTCTGGATATTGCCGAGGGATGCTGATTCTGATTATAGGTGAGGTTGGTAATTTCCGGTAGATGAACACGATTGGATGAGTTGCATTTTTGCTCGACTTTATCCTTCTATTTCCTTAAAGAATAGAATGCTGCCGCCCGATATATTCTGAATTAGCATTATTTCATTTCAGCTATTTATTTCAAAAAGGAAGCATCGAGAAAAAGTTTCGGATATTTCGCTCAGGCAGAATGTCCGGTCCGCGGGACCGTCAAAACAGTCCGTTTGTACTAGCCGAAGCAGGGCATCTGGATGATGCATTTGAGGTGATGGCCGATTTATAGTCGTTCTTGAGAACATGATCGGGGAGCGCTTGAGAATGATCACGGACCGGGCCAAGAAATGGTATTCGGGGATGCCGGACCAGGGCGTGGGCACGGCTCCGACACGGATGACCGTTATCGCGCTGCTCGACAAGACGCGCCTGATCCTTTGCCTGATCTTCCTGCTGGTGCTGGCGTCGCTGCCACTGGTCGACCCCGACTACTTCTGGCACCTCAAGACCGGCGAGTACATTGTCGCCAACCGAGCACTGCCGTCGGGCGACATCTTTTCGTACACCCGCCTGGGCCAGCATTGGACGCTGCATGAATGGCTGTTTGAAGTGCTGCTGTATGGCGTCTTTTCCGCCTGGGGCACAGTCGGCGTCAAGCTCCTGACCGCCGCGCTGTTGATTGTTCCGCTCGGCTTACTCATTGCCATCGCGCAGCGCGTCTCGCGCCATGCCGGCGCCGCGATGGGGGTGGCGATGCTCGCCTTGATCCCGTTGCTGGGCGGTATTTCACCACGGCCCCAGCTCCTCACCTACGCACTGTTCACCGTCTATCTGTCCGGTTTGTTGAGCTTCAAATACTGCCAAGCGAAAATTTCTCTGTTCATCATGCCGGCCCTCATGATCGTGTGGGTCAATGCCCATGGCGGTTTTGCCATCGGGATCGCCCTGCTTGGCCTATTCACGACGTGTGAATGGCTGACGTACTGGATGGCAGGGGCGGATGATCCGGTGCAGCGGCTGCGCCTGCTACGACTGACAACAGTAGGGATCGCCACCGTCCTCGCGAGCCTCGCCAGCCCCGGATTATTCTCGCACTGGCTGTACCCCTTCCAGGTGCTCGGCATGACGGCCAATCAGGTGATCTCGGAATGGCAGAGCCCCAATTTCCATGATCTCGGCAACACCGTCTACCTCCTGCTCGTCCTGGTCTTTTTCGCGGCCTATGCCTACGCCGGACGCCGCCCCGATGCGACGGAGTTGATCGTGCCGTGCTGTTTCATGTTCGCCGGCTTCCTGGCCTCGCGCCACACGCCGCTGGCGGCGCTCGCCCTCACGCCGTTCGCCGCGCGGGCGCTTGCCAGTGGCGCCATCCCGGCGATCGCCGCCGCATGGGAGCGCTCGCGGCTGGCACGCTGGTATCGCAAACGCGGGCTCGCCCGGGAACTGGGGCGCACCGAATTTGCGTTGAACTGGCTGGTACTGCTGGCGGTGCTGGCTGTCCTTGCCAGCTACGCGCCGACCTTCCAGGCAAGGGAGCAAGCGCGGGCGAAACAGGTGCTGCCGATTGGCGCCGCGGATTTTGTGCTGGCACACGGGATCACGGGGAAAATGTTCAATAACTATGACAACGGCGGCTACCTGATCTACCGGCTCGCCCCCGCGCGGAAGGTCCTGATTGATGGCCGCGCCGACGTCTACGGAGACCAGTTCATTGCCGATTTTCTCGATATCTACAATGGAAGGGCCAACTGGAAAGAAAAATTCGACAAGCTGGCGATCGATTACGCCATCCTTGGCAAGGACGCGCCGATCAGGCAGCTGCTGAAAGCCGATTCCGCTTTCAAAGAAGTTTTTTTCGACCAGCACTTTTCGGTCTTGCTGCGCAACCCAGCGGCGCGGGATTCCGCAGCGCCTTGATTCCAAGTCAGAAGGGAACGTCATGGCTTCCGAACTCGAACTGGTCGCACTGCAAGAAACCCTCTACCGCTCCGCCAATCCGACCCGGCGCTGGCTGCACTGTACGCGCCGAGACTGGATCATCGATGCGCTGCGCCACAACGCGGCCCCGGCACGACAGCGTGCGCTGGAAGTTGGCCCTGGCTCCGGAGTCTACCTGCCGACGCTGGCAACCATGTTTGCCGAAGTCGTCGCAAGCGATATCGAGTCCGCTTACCTGAAGCACGCCGCCCCGATGCGTACGCGACAACCGAATTTGCAATTGCTGGAAGACGATATCTGCAACTCCACCATGCCGCCCCACAGCTTCGACCTGATCCTGTGTACCGAAGTGATCGAACACATTCGCGATTCGGCGGCGGCCCTGGCCGGGATGCGCCGCCTGCTCAAGCCTGGCGGCGTGCTGCTGCTGTCGACGCCGCAGCGCTACAGCCCCCTCGAGCTCACTGCCAGGATCGCATTCCTTCCCGGCGTGATCCAGCTGGTGCGGCGCATCTACCGCGAGCCGATTTTGGAAACTGGGCACATCAACCTGATGACCGCAGCCACCGTACGGCGCCAGCTCAGCGATGCCGGCTTCAGCGTCGAGCAACAGCACCAGTCCGGCCTGTATGTCCCGCTGCTCGCCGAGTTCGGCGGCGCATTGGCCTTGCGCCTCGAACGGCTGCTGGAGCGCCGCCTGCGAGGCGGCGTCGCCGGCGGATTGTTGTGGACCCAATATTACATCGCCCGTGCAGCGTCATGCTGCTGAGCACTGATGGCCAAGGAGCGAACCATGCCGCTCGACGAAACTGAAACAAGGAGTACTCCCGCGCCCATCCAGTCGCTATCGGTGATCGTGCCGGCGTACAACGAGCAGGAAGTGCTGCCTGAATTTTATCGCCGCCTCTGTGAGGTGTTCGCCGGTCTGGACATGAAGTGCGAGGTCATCTTCGTCAACGACGGCAGCACCGACCGCACGCTTGAAATCATTAGCGGCCTATACCGTTGCGATGCTCGCGTGAGCCTGGTCGATCTCAGCAGGAACTTCGGCAAGGAGATTGCGCTTGCCGCCGGCCTCGATCATGCTGACGGGGATGCCGTGATCGTGATCGACGCCGATCTGCAGGATCCGCCGGAACTGATCCCGGAACTTGTTTCACACTGGCGGGCCGGTTATGACGTCGTGTACGCCCAGCGTATTTGCCGCGATGGCGAAAGTATCGCCAAGAAAACCACCGCCTACCTGTTCTACAGGCTGCTACAGAAAGTATGCCGGGTCCGAGTACCCGAGGACACAGGCGACTTTCGCTTGCTGAGCCGGCGCGCCGTCGAGGCAATGCGCCAGCTACGGGAACAGCATCGCTTCATGAAAGGCTTGTTCGCCTGGATCGGATTTCCGCAAAAGCCCGTGCCCTATCGGCGCGACCCACGGTTCGCGGGCAAGAGCAAATGGAATTACTGGAACCTGTGGAACTTCGCGCTGGAAGGGATCACGTCGTTCAGCTGCGGGCCGCTCAAAGTTGCCACCTACATCGGCTTGTTGACCGCGTTTGGCGCCTTCGGGTACGGCTTTTACATGATGATACGAACCCTGCTGTTCGGGAATCCAGTGCCCGGCTATCCATCGCTGGTCGTGATCATCCTGTTTCTCGGTGGCGTGCAACTGCTCAGCATCGGGATTATCGGTGAATATCTCGCCCGCATGTTCGACGAGAGCAAGCACCGGCCGCTCTATCTGTTGAAGAACTACCTGTCCGCGCCCGGATCGATGCATCCCAACATGGGCGCCCGTCGGGGACAGACCCACTGAGCAAAAAAAAAAAAGAACCTCCGCGGAGGCTCTTTTTCCGTTCCTTGCAAATGCAGCTCAATCCCAGTTCAGCGCACCGCCCGTCTGGTATTCGGTCACGCGCGTCTCGAAGAAATTGCGCTCCTTCTTCAGGTCGATCATCTCGCTCATCCACGGGAACGGGTTTTCCTCGTTCGGGAACAGCGGATCGAGGCCGATCTGGACGGCGCGGCGGTTGGCGATGAAGCGCAGGTAGCTCTTGAACATCGGCGCGTTCAGGCCCAGCACGCCGCGCGGCATGGTGTCTTCGGCGTAGCGGTATTCGAGTTCGACGGCCTGCAGGAACAGCTGCTTGATCTCTTCGCGGAATTCCGCGGTCCACAGCTGCGGATTTTCCATCTTGATCGTGTTGATCAGGTCGATGCCGAAATTGCAGTGCATCGACTCGTCGCGCAGGATGTACTGGTACTGCTCGGCGGCGCCGGTCATCTTGTTCTGGCGGCCCAGCGCCAGGATCTGGGTGAAGCCGACGTAGAAGAACAGGCCTTCCATCAGGCAGGCGAACACGATCACCGAACGCAGCAGCTTCTGGTCGTTTTCGATGGTGCCGGTCTTGAACTCGGGGTCGTTGATGACCTCGATGAACGGGATCAGGAACTGGTCCTTGTCGCGGATCGACGGGATCTCGTTGTAGGCGTTGAAGATCTCCTTCTCGTCCAGGCCGAGCGACTCGACGATGTACTGGTAGGCGTGGGTGTGGATCGCCTCCTCGAAGGCCTGGCGCAGCAGGTACTGGCGGCACTCCGGCGCCGTGATGTGGCGGTAGGTGCCCAGCACGATGTTGTTGGCGGCCAGCGAGTCGGCGGTCACGAAGAAGCCCAGGTTGCGCTTGACGAGGCGGCGCTCGTCTTCGCTCAGGCCGTTGGGGCTCTTCCACAGCTCGATGTCGCGCTGCATGTTCACTTCCTGCGGCATCCAGTGGTTGGCGCAGCCGGCCAGGTATTTGTCCCAGGCCCACTTGTACTTGAACGGCACCAGCTGGTTGACGTCGGTCTTCGCGTTGATGATGCGCTTGTCGTCGGCGTTCACGCGCTTGGCGATATCGGCGGCGCTGGCGGTTTCGGATGCCGGCGCGGCCGGCGTGCTCGTTACTTCATCATCCCATGACAACGACATACTGGTTTCCTCTTTATTGTTAGCGTTTGAATCGTCGTCCCCGCGCAGGCGGGGACCCATAGGCCGCGTGAATATTGGCTCAGCATGGGTTCCCGCCTGCGCGGGAACGACGTGCTATCTGTAACTGATGTTTTACTGGCAGGCTTCGCACTCGTCGAAGCCGGCGTCGCCCGGACGCAGGTAGCAGGCCGCGCCTTCCACGATCGCCGCTTCCGCTGCCGGAGCCGCAGGCGCTGCCGGCGCCGCAGGAGCGGCAGACAGCCCGCCCGACACCGGCACCGCGTTCAGCGCGCCGGTGCGCACGGTCGACTTCTCCATGTGCGTCGCCGCGATGGTACGCAGGTAGTAGGTGGTCTTCAGGCCGCGCAGCCATGCGTGCTTATAGGTCTCGTCCAGCTTCTTGCCCGATGCGCCGGCCATGTAGATGTTCAGCGACTGGGCCTGGTCGATCCACTTCTGGCGGCGCGAGGCGGCGTCCACCAGCCACTTCGGCTCGATTTCGAACGCGGTCGCGTACAGGTCGCGCAGGTCGTCCGGCACGCGGTCGATCTTGGACAGGGTGCCGTCGAAGTATTTCAGGTCGGCGATCATCACCTCGTCCCACAGGCCGCGCGCTTTCAGGTCGCGCACCAGGAAGGCGTTGATCTCGGTGAATTCGCCCGACAGGTTCGACTTCACGTACAGGTTCTGGAAGGTCGGCTCGATGCAGGCCGAGACCCCGATGATGTTCGAGATGGTCGCGGTCGGCGCGATCGCCACGCAGTTCGAGTTGCGCATGCCGAACTTCCTGATACGCTCGCGAACCAGGTTCCAGTTCATGGTCTCGCTGGTGTCCTGCTCCAGGTAGCCGCCGCGCTCTTCCGCCAGCAGCTTGATCGAGTCCAGCGGCAGGATGCCGCGATCCCACAGCGAACCTTCGTACGACTGGTAGCGGCCACGTTCTTCGGCCAGCTCGGTCGAGGCCAGGTAGGCGTAGTAGCACACCGCTTCCATCGACTGGTCGGCGAACTGCACCGCTTTTTCCGACGCGAACGGCACGCGCATCATGTGCAGGCAGTCCTGGTGGCCCATGATGCCCAGGCCGACCGGACGGTGGCGCAGGTTCGAGTTCTTCGCCTTGTCGACGGCGTAGTAGTTGATGTCGATGACGTTGTCCAGCATGCGCATCGCGGTGCGCACGGTCTTCTGCAGCTTGGCCAGGTCCAGGCCATCGCCCTTCATGTGGGCCGGCAGGTTGACCGAACCCAGGTTGCAGACCGCGATCTCTTCATCGTTGGTGTTCAGCGTGATCTCGGTGCACAGGTTCGACGAGTGCACCACGCCGACGTGCTGCTGCGGCGAGCGGATGTTGCACGGATCCTTGAAGGTGATCCACGGGTGGCCGGTTTCGAACAGCATCGACAGCATCTTGCGCCACAGGTCCAGCGCCTGCACCTTCTTGAAGACGCGCAGTTCGCCGCGTGCCGCCTTGGCTTCGTACGCGGTGTAGGCCTGCTCGAAGGCCTTGCCGACCAGGTCGTGCAGGTCCGGGCACTCGGACGGAGTGAACAGGGTCCACTCGCCCTTCTCCATCACGCGCTTCATGAACAGGTCCGGAATCCAGTTCGCGGTGTTCATGTCGTGGGTGCGGCGGCGGTCGTCGCCGGTGTTCTTGCGCAGGTCGAGGAATTCCTCGATGTCCATGTGCCAGGTTTCCAGGTAGGCGCACACCGCGCCCTTGCGCTTGCCGCCCTGGTTGACCGCGACCGCGGTGTCGTTCACCACCTTCAGGAACGGCACCACGCCCTGCGATTTGCCGTTGGTGCCCTTGATGCGCGAGCCGAGCGCGCGCACCGGGGTCCAGTCGTTACCGAGGCCGCCGGCGAATTTCGACAGCAGCGCGTTTTCCTTGATCGCGTCGTAGATGCCTTCCAGGTCGTCGCTGACGGTGGTCAGGTAGCACGAGGACAGCTGCGAGCGGCGGGTGCCCGAGTTGAACAGGGTCGGGGTCGAGCTCATGAAGTCGAAGGTCGACAGCAGGTTGTAGAACTCGATCGCGCGCGCTTCGCGGTCTTCCTCGCGCAGGGCCAGGCCCATCGCGACGCGCATGTAGAAGGCCTGCGGCATCTCGATGCGGGTCTCGCGGATGTGCAGGAAGTAGCGGTCATACAGGGTCTGCAGGCCGATGTAGCCGAACTGCAGGTCGCGGTCGGCGACGATGGCCTTGGCCAGGCGCTGCAGGTCGTACTTGCCCAGCTCTTCGTCCAGCAGCTCGGCGTCGATGCCCTTGGCGATGTACTTCGGGAAGTAGCTGATGTATTCGGCGGCGGCTTCGGCCTGCGCGACTTCCTTCTCGAAGATCTCCTTGCGGATCGAGTGCAGCAGGATGCGCGCGGTGACCTGGCTGTAGGCCGGGTCTTTTTCCATCAGCGCGCGCGCGGCCAGCACGGCCGACTTGTGCAGCTCTTCGACCGGCACGCCGTCGTACAGGTTCTTCAGGGTCTCGGACAGGATGGCGTCGGCGTCGACATGCTTTTCCAGGCCGGCGCAGGCGGCGCCGATCAGGCCCACCACGTCATTCATGTTCAGCGGCTTCTTCACGCCGCCGTCGATCACGTGGATCTGCGGCGCTTGCGGCGCGGCGGTGCCGGCGGCTTCCTTGGCGGCGCGGCGTTCTTCGATGCGCTTGGCGCGGTACAGCACGTACTCGCGCGCGACTTCATGCTCGCCCGAGCGCATCAGCGACAGTTCGACCTGGTCCTGCACGTCCTCGATGTGGAAGGTGCCGCCGTTCGGCTGGCGGCGCACCAGCGCAGCGACCACGTTGTGGGTCAGCTGCTCGACCAGGTCGCGCACGCGCGCCGACACCTGGCCCTGCTCCGGACCGACGGCCAGGAAGGCCTTGGTCATCGCGACCGAGATCTTCGACGGCTCGAAGGCCACCACGGCGCCGTTGCGGCGGATGATGCGGTAGTCGCCGCTGGCCACGAGCGCCGCGGCGTCGTTCCCCTGGACCTGCTGGGCATTGGTCGAAATATCTGCTGTTTGCATTGAACCTCCACGAAGGGCTTGCAGTGGTCTGCCGCCGTTTTGTTTTTCAGTCGGGCGCCCGCCAGGGCAACCCGTCGACAAATTAAAAAGCAAAAAATACCCCATCCAACCGTTTGAGCCGGGTTGGCAAAACGATAAGTATGTGGATTGATTTCGCAAGCTTCGCCGCCAGCCGGGCCACCCATCCCGTTGTCATAAAACGTTTCCGGTGTCCTAGTCTGGCTGCTGCTCGTTCTACTATATCTAGTGAGGAGCCTTAAGTTGAGACTAATTGTAGTACCTGCCCGAGGCAGCCGCAAGCGGTGTCTTGATTCCAGAAATCAAATTTTTTTGGACTTAATGCTTGACATTCTTCAAGCCGGAAACGATGCCCGATGGCCGGTGAGTGAGTACTAACATGCAGTTCAATTTCTGGTGGGCATTTGCATTGACAAGCGGGGATGGATCCTGTGTGCGCTGGCGAAAAGGCAACACATTTTGCCTACACTTTGCGACAACAGTTTGACTAGCCTTCCGGCGCCTGGATCCCGAGCTTCTGGATCTGGTAGCGCAGCTGGCGCACGCTGATGCCGAGCAGGCTGGCGGCCTGGGTGCGGTTGAACTGGGTCTGGTTCAGCGCGCGCTGGATGATGTCGCGCTCGATCTGGCTCAGGTACTCGGGCAGGTTGCCGGGCAGCGGACCGGTGTCGGCGGCCGGTGCGGGCGCGGCCGGTTCGGGCACGGGTGTCATGACAGCGGGGGCGGCGGGGGGCGGCGGCGCCACGGCCGCCGGCGCCGGGTCGGCCGGGCGCGCAGCCTTCAGCTGCAGGTCCTGCACTTCGATCACGCCATCGTTGGCGAAGGCCAGCGCGCGTTCCAGCACGTTCTCCAGTTCGCGCACATTGCCGGGGAAGGAATAGGCGCGCAGCGCATCGAGCACGCCAGGACCCAGCGCCGCGTGCTGGCCCGGCCCGGCCAGGCGCGCCAGGATCGCCGCGCACAGCAGCGGCAGGTCGTCCAGCCGTTCGCGCAGCGGCGGCAGGCGCAGCTCGATCACGTTCAGGCGATAGAACAGGTCCTGCCGGAAGCGGCCCTGCTCGACGCAGCGCGCCAGGTCCTGGTGGGTGGCGCTGACGATGCGCACGTCGACCGGCTCCTCGCTGGTGGCGCCGATCTTGCGCACGCGCCGCTCCTGGATCGCGCGCAGCAGCTTGACCTGCATCGGCAGCGGCAGGTCCGCCACCTCGTCCAGCATCAGCGTGCCGCCGTTCGCGGCCTGGAAGAAGCCCTCGCGCTCCTCGGCCGCGCCGGTGAAGGCGCCCTTGCGGTAGCCGAAGAACTCGGCCTCCATCAGCGCCTCGGGAATCGCGCCGCAATTCACCGCGACGAAGGGCTTGGCCGCGCGCGAGCTTTGCGCGTGGATCTCGCGCGCTGCCAGCTCCTTGCCGCTGCCCGATTCGCCGGTGATCGAGATCGGCGCCATCGAGCGCGCCAGCCGGCCGATCTGGGCGCGCAGGCCCTGCATCGCGGGCGACTCGCCGATCAGGCGCGACGCTTCGGCGGCGTCCTGCCCCGCGCCCGGCGCCTCGGCCTCGGACAGGCGCAGCGCCGAGCGCACCATGATGCGCAGGTCTTCCAGCACCACCGGCTTGGTGACGTAGTCGAAGGCGCCGGCCTTGAGCGCGACCACCGCGTTCTCGGCGCTGCCGTAGGCGGTGACCACCGCGATCGGCGTGTTCTTGTGGTTGGTGTTCACCTCGCGCACCAGCTCCAGGCCCAGGCCGTCCGGCAGCCGCATGTCGGTCAGCACCAGCGCGTACTGGTGCTGGGCGAGCCGCGCGCGCGCCTCGGCCACCGTGGCCGCGCTGTCCACGTCCATCCCCATCTTCAGCAGCGTGATCTCGAGCAGCTCGCGCAGGTCGGCCTCATCGTCGACGACCAGGATGCGGGGTGAACTCATTGGATGGATTCTCCGTTGTCGGCGCGCGCCGGGTTTGGCACCGGCTGCGCGAAGGTGATGACGAAGCGGCCGGTGGCGCGGCGCGGCCCCAGCCCGGTGTTCTCGAAGCGGTATTCGTAGTCGAGCATCGCCTCGTTGTTCAGGCACAGCTCGCGCGCCAGGTACAGGCCCAGGCCGGTGCCCTTGCTGGACGTGGTGTAGAAGGGTTCGAACAGGTGGGCCCGCACTTCGGGCGTGATGCCGGGGCCGTCGTCCTGCACATGCAGCTCGCGCCGCCCGACCGGATCGAGCACGGTGAACAGGCGGATGCTCGCCGGCTTGCCGCTGGCGTAGCGGATCGCGTTATTGAGCAGGTTGAGCAGCACTTCGCGCAGGTGCAGGGGATCGAAGCGCACCGCCGCATCGGGCGCCGCGCTGATCCACAACATGTCCTCGGCCAGGCCATGGGTCTCGGAGAATTCCGCCTTCAGCTCGGACAGGAAGCCGCCCAGCAGCACCGGATCGCCGTTCGGTTGCGCCTTGCGCGACAGCTGCAGGATGTCCTCCACCATGCGGTTCACGCGCGCCACGTTGTCGCCGACGATCTTCAGCAGGCGCACCTCGGCCGGGCCGTGCAGGTCCTCGGCCAGCAGCGCGGTGGCGTGGCCGATCGCCGACAGCGGGTTGCGCACTTCGTGGGCGATGCTGGCGGTCAGGCGGCCCATCGAGGCCAGCTTCAGGTCCTGCGCCTGGTTCTCGATCGCGCTCACGTCCTGCATGAACACCACGCTGCGGCCGGCCGCCTGGTCCGGCGTCTCGACGCGCGCGAAGCGCAGCTTCAGGTGCGAGGCCCGGCCCAGGCGTCCGCGCCCGTGCGGCGAGCCCTCCTCGTTCCAGGGCTTGACGTTCACGTACACCGCGCCGTCGCGCGCCTCGTTCAGCCAGGCCGAGAAAGCCTGCGCCAGCGGGGCCAGCGCGCTCACCTCGGCCAGCTTGAAGTCGGTCGCATCATCGTCCAGCCCCAGCATGCGGCGCGCCGCCGGATTGCCGGCGAAGACCGTGCCGTCGCGCCCGACCACCAGGATGCCGTCGCCGACGTCGGCGATCACGATCTGGTTGATCGCCTGCTGGATCTTGAGGTCGGCGCCGCGCTGGGCCGCCAGTTCTTCCTGCTTGATCAGGCGCGCCGCCAGCCGGCCCACCACCAGCACCACCGCGAAGAAGCCGGCGCCGTACATGCCGGCCTGGCGGATGGTCGCGTCGCCATCGGAGGTGAGCACGTTCCAGGTCGATTCACCGAGCAGGAACAGGGTCGCGATCGAGGCCGAGAACAGGGCCAGCACCAGCGGCGCGAGGATGGCGGCGCCGGCCAGCGGGAACAGGTACAGGATGGCCAGGCCGCCGCGCGCGCTGCCGGCGGCCAGGTAAAGCAGCGAGATGCCGGCCAGGTCGACCGCGATCTGGACGCTGACCTGGACCAGGAAGCGCCGCCGCCAGTAGCTGGTCAGCGCCGTGAACCCGAGCGCGCAAGCGAGGTAGGCGGCGCCGGTCTTGGCGAACAGCGCGCCGGTGGGCGGGCGTTCGGCGTTGGAGGACAGGCCGATCCAGGCCAGCAGCACCAGCGCGATCACCACGCGCGTGACGTTCATCGTCTGCAGCGAACGCCACAAGGCCTCGCGCGACTCCTCGGACAGCGCCAGCCGGGTCATCGGTCAGTGCGAGGGCAGGCGCGCGTGAGCCGGGCTGCAGAAATCGCGCCCGTCGGCGCGCACCGCTTCGGAGGCGGGGAAGTACATGCCGCAGTGCGCGCAGCAGGCCATGCTTTCGGCCTCGGCCTGCGCGGCCGGGGCCGGGCCGGGTGCGCGCCGCGCCGGCGGGCGCGGCGCGGCCTCGCGGAACTTGCTGCGCAAGGCCATCACAACCAGCACGATGAAGCCAATCCAGAACAGCAGGCGGGTCATACGAAACTCCTGTGCAGCACCACCTCGAACACGAAGCGGCTGCCGATATAGGCCAGGGCCAGCGTGGCGAAGCCGGCCAGGGTGAAGCGCAGCGCGGTCTTGCCGCGCCAGCCGCGCCAGCGGCGTCCGGCCAGCAGCGCCGCGAACAGCACCCAGGACAGCAGCGCGAACACGATCTTGTGGGTGAAGCGCATGGCCTGGCCGAACAGCTCCTCGGAAAACACGATCCCGGACAGCACCGTAAAACTGAGCAGCACGAAGCCGATCCAGATCAGGCGGAACAGCAGCTTTTCCATGGTCAGCAGGGCCGGCAGCTGGTCGAGCGCGCTGCCCAGCCAGCCGCTGCCGCCGGTGCGCGCGTGCAGGCGCGATTCCTGCAGCGCCATCAGCACCGCATGGAAGGCGGCGATGGTCATGGTGCTGTAGGCCAGCACCGCGACCGCAAGATGCCAGCCGAAGGCGGGCGACTGGTTCTGCAGTACCACCAGGGTGCCGGGGAACAGGACCGGCAGCAGCGCCGAGGCGCAGGCGGACGGCATCACCAGCCGGCGCAGGCCGTCGAGCGAGAAGTTGCGGTTTTCGATCCAGTAGGCCGCGACTGAGATCCACAGGGCGGCCGACAGCATGACGGCGAAGCCGACCCGCACCGCGCCGGGCGCGAGCGTGTCATGCCACATGGCGGCGCCGTGGCACACCCAGGCCAGCGCGGTCACTCCCGAGATGAGCGCGCCGCGCCGCGAGGGCAACACGGCGCATATCGCGTACAGCAGGGCTGCGGCGAAGAAAAGATAGGTCTGCATAGGCGCCAAGTCTACACCATCGGACATGGCTGGGTCAGGGGGCGGGACGCCATTTTGATGAGTGCGAAGACGGCGACGCTATCTATATAGTTACCCCCCAACGTCGTCCCCGCTCAGGCGGGGACCCATGGACGCGCTGCGTTGTCGAACATCAGCCGCCAGCCGGCATGCTCAGCATGGGTCCCCGCCTT
>NZ_JANUGU010000020.1 GCF_024753145.1 Massilia terrae
TGAGATTATGCTAGATTTCGCAGAACTCGTCAACTTCTTTTTCTTGCGTCCCCCGCTGCTTCTTCTTGTTGAACTGCGTCGCTGCGAGGGACCAGAACTATAGCAAACGCAGGGCTTCCCCGCAAGGAGTACTGTTGTGCTCGCGCGACCTATTCGCTGAGTATGCGCACGGCGTAATGCGCATCCCGCTTGATCGCCTCGCGGCTGAAGGGCAACACCGGCCATTGCTTATCCGAGAACAGCTTCACCTGGTCGGCGTACCAGGGCGACTTCGGATCCGTCGATTGTCCGTAGACCAGCATCGCATGCGCCACCGGCCCGTCATCATTGAAGGTCACCGCCTGCACATAGCTCGTGCCCCATGCAACATTGCGATAACCCGCGGCGCCTAGTTGGCTGACCATATGGATGGAATTGTAGGAGCCATCGATATCACCGATCGCGCCGTGCACGGGCACGCGCACGCCATTGCGGATATCTCCTTGGAAATCGCCCAGCCGCGCGTTCAGCGGAACCTTCATGCCCTGCAGCTCTTTCGTCGCCTGCTTGAGCGCGGCGAACATGGCCGGCATCGCGGTGGGCGCCACCCCGCTTGGCGTATTCACGGGATCAGTGGGATCGAAGGGCTTGCCCCACTTGTTTGGAATCTTGCTGGCGATATTCCAGAACTCGCGGAACAGCACCGCACCCCGGCTGTCCAGCTCGGCGTGACGGTCCCAGACCGCCAAAGCCTTGCAGGCCGACTGCACCGCGGCGTCACCTTGCCCTTTGCACGCCAGCAGCAGCTGCGGCAATACAAGCTCGGCCGCATGCACGCGGTTCGCAAAGGCCAGGCGCTGCACATCGTCGATCTTGAATCGCCGGTGTTGCGCCAACTCGTCCTGCAGCTGGCTGAAGCCGACACGCGTCCGCAGTTTTTGCTCGACCCCAGTCTTTCCGTACAGCGGAGAAAAACCATACGGCGCCGGCCCGGCCATCAGCGCGCGCGCATTGGTGAGCCAATAGCTGTCGTTGGAATTGCCGACGTAGTCCGACCGGATCATCCAGGGCCCGCCATCCGGCGCCTGTATCCCTTCCGGCGCGCCGCCGTCCCTGCCCCAGCCACACTCGCTGCGTGACCCATCGAAGGTCAGCAGGGGCGGCACCAGCATGCAATCGGACTTGAATTTGTCAGCGCCCACACGCGGCACAACACTCGCATCCGCGTAGAGCGTGTCGCCGCTCCGATCAGCGGCAATCGTGTTCACCCAGGGCAGGCCGACTATCTTGTCCAGCGAGGCCTTGAGCTCGTGCACGCTGTGCGCGCTGCCGATGCCAATCCATTGATCGATCAGGCGAGTGTTGTTGCGGTTCGGATCGGCCAGCACGGTGACGGCGCTTGCGCTCCACACCATGCCCGCATCCGGCTTGACCATCACCGCGCCCTGCTTGCTGAAGTAGAAGGTCTTACTCCGCGACGCGTATGTGCCGTCCGGCTGCAGGACGTCGACCGTGACTTTCCGCGACGTCATCTTCACGGGCTTGCCGTCCATGAAGTAAGTCGTGCGCGTCGGATCGGCGGGATCGAGCTTGAGGCGGAAGCTGGTGAAGTGCACGGCGGTGGTTACCGTATGCGTCCACGCCACATCATGGTTGAAGCCAATCACGACCAGCGGTATGCCACCCAGGATCACGCCCATCGCGTCGTACCGGCCCGGCACCGTCATGTGCGCCTGGTAGAAACGGTCGGTGCTGGTCCAGGGGTAGTGCGGATTGCCAAGCAGGATGCCGCGCCCGCTGTCGGTGAGCTCCTTGCCGAGCGCGAGCGCATTGCTGCCGAGCTTGGAACTGCTCAGTTCGTCGAGTCGCTGGCGCATGAAGGTGGTATCGGCCAGGCGGCTCCCGGTCCCGCTGGCCGCTTCCGGTTTCACCGCCCCGTCGACCGCGCCGGCGACAATCTCCGCAGCGAATACCTCGCCGGATGCATGCAGAGCCTTTTCTGCAATGACGAGGTAGAGATCTTCGGCAGTGATGGGCCGCACCCATGCCGCCTTATTGCACGCCGCCGGGTAATGGCCGGCGTTATCTTTCAGGAAGCGGTTGTAGCCGGCCGCGTAGCCCGCGAGCAGGTCGCGCGCTTCTTGTGATGCGGCCGCGTAGCCGGCCTTTAACTCGGCCAGGTCGAGATAGCCCTTGAAGAAGAAGTCGCTGTCCTCGTTACGTAAATGAATGAAGTCGCTGGCCGCGCCGTATTCGTCGCCAACCCGCTGCGTTGCGTGTGCATCGCCGCCGAAAAAGCGCGAACGCTCGCCCTGCACGGTCAGCAGGCTGTCGGCAAACATGCACAGGTTGTCCTCCGCATACGCGTACGCGATGCCATAGCCCAACGCGCCGAAGTCATCCGCGCGGACGTGCACGACGCCATGCGATGTGCGCGCAAGCTCGACGTTGACGGCGTGCCGCGCCGGCATGGCCGGGCTGCCTTCCGCCTGTTGCGAGCAGGCCGACAGCACGGCGGTTATCGACAAGAGCATCGATGCGGCGAGCAGCCTGCATATGGCGGCGAAGGGGGTTGCGTGCTTCATCAAGCGGGCTCCTGCGGAAAGTGAAAGGAAGATGTCAAACATCCCGCGATGATGCCCGCCGCCGGCCCCGGAGCTTTTGACGGTGCTCAACCGAGCTCGCCACGCCGCCGAGCGATTTCAACTGTGCGCTATTGAAGGAGCCATTGTTTTTGCATACCGTGCCAGCATGGAAAAACAAAAGACCGAGCTCGAAAAACTCGACGAAGAAATGCGAAACATCGTCGAGGAAGCGCGCGTCATCGTTCCCGGCATACAAGCCCGGTTCGGCTTCCAGACCATCGCCGTCTTCAACGACCGCTTCGCCGATCTCGAAACCTTTGCCAGGGCCCGCCATACGCTCGGGCTGGGTATGGTGGTGATCGCGATCGCGATGCTGATGACGCCGCCAATCGACTACCGCGCCTGCGCCGGCCACCCGTCGCGCCGCATGGCCCGGGTAGCTTCGCTGATGATTCGGGGCTGCCTGGTGCCGCTCGCGCTCGGCCTGTCGCTCGACATGTTCACGGTCCTGTTTGTGGTGAGCAAGAGCGTGGTGCTCAGCATTTGCGCCGCGGCAGCGACACTGCTCCAGCTTGCCGGACTGTGGTGCGCCGTGCCGGCGACGGAAGGCAAGCACAATCCGGGGCAGTGACGCGATCGTACAATCGAAATGCGCAATGTGTGACGCCGAACAGAAGACGACCATTGCCCGCGGTACAGTCCTGTCGAGCCGCAGTTTTATCGAACTGGGCGGCATTAGCTGACAAGGCGCCGTTATTGGGGGGGGCGCCCGCCGGCGAGTGCCGCTCAGTCCAACACGTGGTGCTGGACGAAATGGCTCTACCAGCAAGCGTGGAGGTGCGTCCCAGCCGCAGGCGGGACGGAAAAACCTCGGCAGATATCGTGTTCTGCCGAGGTTTTTGTTACTTCTGCGCCCGCCGCCCCGGCTTGTCACTCACCTGTCAAAAATCCTGTCTAGCATTGGCGCCAGCAGTCGAGAAGGGAAGTTCCCAACACTTTTCTCCATCGAATATGCCGGGCGCCTACGCACACATTACCTTAGTCAATCTCGCGAAAGAACCTGAACGATTAGAGGCCGCAAGCGTTCCCGTCGCCGCCGTCGACGCCATACGGTCTCACTTTCGATGTTGTGAATTGGGTGCCCTCAGTCCCGACTATCCATATTTGCAGCTGCGCAGCGCCCAGTCGAAACGCTGGGCGGATCTATTTCACTGCGAGCAAACCGGCGAGCCCATTCGGCTTGGAATACGCCTGGCGCGCACGATGCAATCCGAGCAGCAAGCGGCGCTCGTCGCGTGGCTGATGGGGTATGCCGCGCACATCGTCGCGGACCTCACGATTCATCCGGTTATTGAGATGCGCGTGAGTGCTTCGGCCTTCAATGCGATGGCACACCGGCGCTGCGAGCTGCACCAGGATGCCTATATTTTCCAA
This sequence comes from Massilia terrae, assembly GCF_024753145.1. Taxonomy (GTDB): domain Bacteria; phylum Pseudomonadota; class Gammaproteobacteria; order Burkholderiales; family Burkholderiaceae_D; genus Telluria; species Telluria terrae. Next base: position 3,999 of record NZ_JANUGU010000020.1, read on the forward strand.
CGCTTGCATCCCGATGAAAGCGCGCGGGCCAGGCATCTGGGCAGCGGTGTTCTGGACCGGACGATCATCAATTCCTGGCACCGGATCCTGTCCGAATGCCATCCCGAAGAATATCGCCGCAACCGTCCGGACATCGACGCCTGGCATTCCGGTTTCAAGTGGGCAGTGGATGCCGCGGAAACCGGTAGCAGGATGCCGCGCCTTGCACGAAGCGTCGCGGTCAATTGCGGACTGGCCTATCCGACCATCGACAGCATTGACGCATCATTCATCAGGAAGCTCGACACGCCTGACGGGCGGATGGATTACGACGAGCTTTTCGACAAGGCGCTGGCGAATATCGGCGCCATGTGGCGCGCAATCGGACAGGCGGTGTTTGAAGACTGCGTAGTCCGCGAGGCGGTGATCGGCGACTGGAACCTCAACACCGGAATGAACGAACGCGGAATGTATGCGTTCTGGCCGAACCAACCGCCAAGGCCGGCTTTTCACAGGCCAGCGGAAGCGCCGGCGGTATCTGCCGGGCTGGCGTAGAAACGTAG
>NZ_JANUGU010000021.1 GCF_024753145.1 Massilia terrae
AACCTACTTTCACACTGGTTGCAGCACTATCATCGGCGCAAAGTCGTTTCACGGTCCTGTTCGGGATGGGAAGGGGTGGGACCGACTTGCTATGGTCATCAGGCATAACTTGTACGAGCGTCGCTTTGGTCAGCGCCACTCTGAAATCTGGAAGAAGTATTTTGAATCTGTCACAACAAACAAGCACTGTACTCGTCTATAACCACCAAAGTTATAGGGACAAGCCGTACGGGCAATTAGTATCGGTTAGCTTAATGCATTACTGCACTTCCACACCCGACCTATCAACGTCCTGGTCTCGAACGACCCTTCAAGGAGCTCAAGGCTCCGGGAAATCTCATCTCAAGGCGAGTTTCCCGCTTAGATGCTTTCAGCGGTTATCTCTTCCGAACTTAGCTACCCGGCAATGCCACTGGCGTGACAACCGGTACACCAGAGGTTCGTCCACTCCGGTCCTCTCGTACTAGGAGCAGCCCCCTTCAAATTTCCAACGCCCACGGCAGATAGGGACCAAACTGTCTCACGACGTTTTAAACCCAGCTCACGTACCACTTTAAATGGCGAACAGCCATACCCTTGGGACCGGCTACAGCCCCAGGATGTGATGAGCCGACATCGAGGTGCCAAACTCCCCCGTCGATATGAACTCTTGGGAGGAATCAGCCTGTTATCCCCAGAGTACCTTTTATCCGTTGAGCGATGGCCCTTCCATACAGAACCACCGGATCACTATGTCCTACTTTCGTACCTGCTCGACTTGTCGGTCTCGCAGTTAAGCACGCTTATGCCATTGCACTATTAGCACGATGTCCGACCGTACCTAGCGTACCTTCGAACTCCTCCGTTACACTTTAGGAGGAGACCGCCCCAGTCAAACTGCCTACCATGCACTGTCCCCGACCCGGATCACGGGCCAAGGTTAGAACCTCAAACGAACCAGGGTGGTATTTCAAGGTTGGCTCCACCGGAACTGGCGTCCCGGTTTCAAAGCCTCCCACCTATCCTACACAGATTGGTTCAAAGTCCAATGCAAAGCTACAGTAAAGGTTCATGGGGTCTTTCCGTCTAGCCGCGGGTAGATTGCATCATCACAAACATTTCAACTTCGCTGAGTCTCGGGAGGAGACAGTGTGGCCATCGTTACGCCATTCGTGCAGGTCGGAACTTACCCGACAAGGAATTTCGCTACCTTAGGACCGTTATAGTTACGGCCGCCGTTTACTGGGACTTCAATCAAGAGCTTGCACCCCATCATTTAATCTTCCAGCACCGGGCAGGCGTCACACCCTATACGTCCACTTTCGTGTTTGCAGAGTGCTGTGTTTTTATTAAACAGTCGCAGCCACCAGTTTATTGCAACCCTTTCACCCTTCTGCAGTAAAGCAGTCAAGCTACCGGGGCGTACCTTTTCCCGAAGTTACGGTACCAATTTGCCGAGTTCCTTCTCCCGAGTTCTCTCAAGCGCCTTAGAATACTCATCTCGCCCACCTGTGTCGGTTTGCGGTACGGTCTCGTATGACTGAAGCTTAGAGGCTTTTCTTGGAACCACTTCCGATTGCTTCAGGACCTAAGTCCCTCGTCCCAATCCCTTGGATTATGTACCCGGATTTGCCTAAGTACCTCCTATGAACCAGGAACTGACTATTCCAACAGTCAGACAACCTTCCGCGATCCGTCCCCCCATCGCATCATACGACGGTGCAGGAATATTAACCTGCTTCCCATCAGCTACGCATCTCTGCCTCGCCTTAGGGGCCGACTCACCCTGCTCCGATGAACGTTGAACAGGAAACCTTGGGCTTACGGCGTGGAGGCTTTTCACCCCCATTATCGCTACTCATGTCAGCATTCGCACTTCTGATACCTCCAGCATCCTTTACAAGACACCTTCGCAGGCTTACAGAACGCTCTCCTACCATATCCTTGCGGATATCCGCAGCTTCGGTGACTGGCTTAGCCCCGTTACATCTTCCGCGCAGGACGACTCGATCAGTGAGCTATTACGCTTTCTTTAAATGATGGCTGCTTCTAAGCCAACATCCTGACTGTTTTAGCCTTCCCACTTCGTTTTCCACTTAGCCAATCTTTGGGACCTTAGCTGGCGGTCTGGGTTGTTTCCCTCTTGACGCCGGACGTTAGCACCCGACGTCTGTCTCCCAAGCTCGCACTCATCGGTATTCGGAGTTTGCAATGGTTTGGTAAGTCGCAATGACCCCCTAGCCATAACAGTGCTCTACCCCCGATGGTGATACTTGAGGCACTACCTAAATAGTTTTCGGAGAGAACCAGCTATTTCCAGATTTGTTTAGCCTTTCACCCCTATCCACAGCTCATCCCCTAGTTTTTCAACACTAGTGGGTTCGGACCTCCAGGGCGTGTTACCGCACCTTCATCCTGGCCATGGATAGATCATCTGGTTTCGGGTCTACACCCAGCGACTGTCGCCCTGTTCGGACTCGATTTCTCTACGGCTCCCCTAT
>NZ_JANUGU010000022.1 GCF_024753145.1 Massilia terrae
CCCCCCTGTGTCAGACTAGTTGTCGCCTCCTTTTTTAACAGGAGGCGCACAAGTGAAGTATTCTGCAGAATTCATCGAACAAGCCTTGGTAAAGGTCCACTCACGCGGCGGCCGGACAATACGTTCGGTCGCCGAAGAGCTCGACGTGAAGTTCGAGACTGTGAAGCGATGGTTGAAAGTTCATACAGTAATCAGGTCTGACGTGGTCGATAAAGAGAGACGTGCGCACGAATGGCGGCGCGAGGAGCAGTTTCAAGCGCTGCTGGAAACGCATGGGTTGAACGAGGAAGAGTTGCGTGCGTGGTGCCGCGAGCGCGGCTTGTTCCCGCACCATCTTGAGGAATGGCGGGCAGCGTTTTGTGCTACCGACAAGGCACCGTCGAAAGCGCCGTCGGCGCTCGCTTTGACCAAAGAAAATGCAAAGCTTAAGAAGGAACTGCAGCGCAAAGAGAGGGCGCTGGCGGAAGCGGCTGCCTTGCTGGTGCTGCAAAAAAAGTTCCAAGCACTGTGGGCGGACGGGGAAGATTGATCCCGCTTGCAGTGCGCATCGAAACGCTGAACTTGATCAAAGAGGCCGTTGACGCAGGTGCGCGCCAGTCGCGCGCATGTGAAATCATTGGCTTGCCGGAGCGAACAGTGCAGCGCTGGCGTAATTCCCCGGATCAAGGTGACCGCAGGCCGCTGCGCGTGCAGTCGCCACCGAACCGGTTATCGGATCTTGAGCGTCAGCGCATCCTGAAGCTTGCCAATTCCGCAGAGTTTGGCCACCAGTCGCCATGCCAGATCGTGCCCCAGCTGGCCGATCGTGGGCAGTACATCGCCAGCGAGTCGACCTTCTACCGCGTCCTGAGAAGCGCTGGCCAAATCAAGCATCGGGCGCGCTCAAGCGCACCTGTCTGGAAAAAGCCCGAGCCCTTGTGTGCCACGGCACCGAACCAGCTCTATAGCTGGGACATCACCTATCTGCCGACGACTGTGCGAGGACGTCACTATTATCTGTACCTTTTCCTCGACATTTTCAGTCGCAAGGCTGTCGGCTGGGCTGTCTACGAGAACGAATTAAGCGACCTGGCGGCCGACGTCCTGCGCGATGTTTGCGCGCGCGAAAAGATCCAACGTGGCCAGGTGGTGCTCCACTCTGACAACGGTAACCCAATGAAGGGCGCATCAATGCTCGCCATGATGCAAGAGCTAGGCGTCGCGCGCTCCTTAAGTCGACCTGCCGTCAGCAATGACAACCCGTTTTCGGAGTCGCAATTCAGGACACTCAAGTGTCATCCAACGTATCCACGCAAACCGTTTGCGGACCTGACGCAGGCCCGCGCGTGGGTCGGAGAATTTGTGCATTGGTACAACGAAGAACACCGGCACAGTGGCATCGGTTTTGTCACACCCGCACAGCGCCACGCCGGACTGGATGTAGACATCTTGAAGAATCGAAAACAGGTATACGCCGCCGCACGCTTGCGCAACCCTAACCGATGGAGCGCTGGCATCCGCGACTGGGACCGCATCGACGCGGTGCATTTGAATCCATCGAAATCTGACGCCGCATTGCGGCGCCAGGAACGAAGAGCTGCTTAGCAGTTTAGGCGACAACTAGCTTGACAGCCACCGCT
>NZ_JANUGU010000023.1 GCF_024753145.1 Massilia terrae
CTAGCTCCTGGTGCTACTCTAGAAAGGAGGTGATCCAGCCGCACCTTCCGATACGGCTACCTTGTTACGACTTCACCCCAGTCACGAATCCTACCGTGGTAAGCGCCCCCCTTGCGGTTAAGCTACCTACTTCTGGTAAAACCCGCTCCCATGGTGTGACGGGCGGTGTGTACAAGACCCGGGAACGTATTCACCGCGGCATGCTGATCCGCGATTACTAGCGATTCCAACTTCACGTAGTCGAGTTGCAGACTACGATCCGGACTACGATACACTTTCTGGGATTAGCTCCCCCTCGCGGGTTGGCGGCCCTCTGTATGTACCATTGTATGACGTGTGAAGCCCTACCCATAAGGGCCATGAGGACTTGACGTCATCCCCACCTTCCTCCGGTTTGTCACCGGCAGTCTCATTAGAGTGCCCTTTCGTAGCAACTAATGACAAGGGTTGCGCTCGTTGCGGGACTTAACCCAACATCTCACGACACGAGCTGACGACAGCCATGCAGCACCTGTGTTCAGGCTCCCTTTCGGGCACCCTCAGATCTCTCCAAGGTTCCTGACATGTCAAGGGTAGGTAAGGTTTTTCGCGTTGCATCGAATTAATCCACATCATCCACCGCTTGTGCGGGTCCCCGTCAATTCCTTTGAGTTTTAATCTTGCGACCGTACTCCCCAGGCGGTCTACTTCACGCGTTAGCTGCGTTACCAAGTTAATTAAAACCCGACAACTAGTAGACATCGTTTAGGGCGTGGACTACCAGGGTATCTAATCCTGTTTGCTCCCCACGCTTTCGTGCATGAGCGTCAGTCTTGACCCAGGGGGCTGCCTTCGCCATCGGTGTTCCTCCACATCTCTACGCATTTCACTGCTACACGTGGAATTCTACCCCCCTCTGCCAGACTCCAGCCTTGCAGTCTCCAACGCAATTCCCAGGTTAAGCCCGGGGATTTCACGTCAGACTTACAAAACCGCCTGCGCACGCTTTACGCCCAGTAATTCCGATTAACGCTTGCACCCTACGTATTACCGCGGCTGCTGGCACGTAGTTAGCCGGTGCTTATTCTTCAGGTACCGTCATTAGGAATGGATATTAGCCACTCCCGTTTCTTCCCTGACAAAAGAGCTTTACAACCCGAAGGCCTTCTTCACTCACGCGGCATTGCTGGATCAGGGTTGCCCCCATTGTCCAAAATTCCCCACTGCTGCCTCCCGTAGGAGTCTGGACCGTGTCTCAGTTCCAGTGTGGCTGGTCGTCCTCTCAGACCAGCTACTGATCGTCGCCTTGGTGAGCCTTTACCTCACCAACTAGCTAATCAGATATCGGCCGCTCCAAAAGCACAAGGTCTTGCGATCCCCTGCTTTCATCCGTAGATCGTATGCGGTATTAGCGTAACTTTCGCTACGTTATCCCCCACTTCTGGGTACGTTCCGATATATTACTCACCCGTTCGCCACTCGCCGCCAGGCCGAAGCCCGCGCTGCCGTTCGACTTGCATGTGTAAAGCATGCCGCCAGCGTTCAATCTGAGCCAGGATCAAACTCTTCAGTTCAATCTCTGTTTCGCCCTTTCGGGCAACCATCCGAAGATGGTGTCGCTCACTCAAAATACTGACCGT
>NZ_JANUGU010000024.1 GCF_024753145.1 Massilia terrae
CTAATGCCGTTCAGTTAAGGTCGCGTTTCAGGACACGAACGGCATAGCGCTTGGGTTTGGCCTTGACGGCCCGGTCATACGAACGACCGGGCCGTTCTTCGTTTAAGACGTTGACTAGCCGTGCACGCAGATGCTTCATGTAGGCAGGCAGTTTTCCATAGGCGCGAACCACGGCAGCCCAGTGCAGTTCAAACTGGATGATGTGGAAAGCACGGACAAAGCTGACCTGGGTCGGTGCACATTTGGCGGTGAGCGCCGCCTTGGCGATCTCTAGCCGCACAAGGTTATAGGCGGTCAGCGTCCCCCATATCTCCTGGTAGACACCACTGACGGTTTTGGAGCGCAGCGTCAGGGCCATCCCCAGCATGCTTTGCTTTAGCTCCCGATAACTGGTCTCGATGCTCCACCGCTTGTCGTAGCAGGCCACCACATCGGCAGGTTTGAAGCGCCGGCGGTCAGTCAGTGAGGTCAGCAAGATGCGCTGGCGCGCTTGTGGATCGATGGCGGTGATGGCGCGTGCTTCCCAGAATTCCGGCAGCTCGGGGCACTTGGCTCGCGCCTGCGGCGACACGCGCATGCGTACCATCGCGTCATGTGGCTCACCGCCGATGACTTCCCATTTGGTGTTTGACTTGGCGGGAATGACGAAGTGGCGGCTGGCACCGCCAGCCACGAGCCCGCAAAGGATTTCGGCAGACAGGAAGCCGCGGTCGAAGACCGTAATCGAATTGTCTGGAATGCTCGGCAAGAGCTGTTTCGCGTACAGCATTTCGTTAATGCCGTAGGGGCCGAAAACGGCATCGCGGATCACATGGGTGGGTAGCGTCGTCAAGGTCACGCCGCGCACTTGCGGGTAGCTGGCCACGGTCGCGCCGACATAGTTTTGAGCGCCGAAGTGATCGCGCAACTCGGGAAGGTCGTGGGTGCGCAAGGTTGTCCCGTCCATTGCCAGCAATTGCAGGCCTTTGAACGCGTAAGCTTGACGGTCCTGCTCGCTCCAAGCCAATGCCGATTTCTGGAACAGCCAATGCAGAGGTTGTGCACCAAGTCGCTGGCGTGCCTGCGCCGCCGCGCTCTTGCTCACATGCCGTACGCACGCATCGGGAAGCGCTAGTTCCAGGTCATCCAACACTTCGCCTACGGATTTGTGCCGGTAGAGCGCCAACGCGACGACCAGCCAGACCACCTGCTCAGCAGGCAGGCGCCGCTTGCGGATGCTCGCCGCACCAGTGCAAGCGATCGCCTCCTCAACCCACTCGAACGGGAGATGCTGGCCCAAGCGCCCCCAATCGGGCGCTTCGAGCATTTCCGCTAAAAAGTGGAGGGCGTCATCGAACATTGACGCGCAGGTTAACAGCCTACGCGTACGTTTACAACCAGAAAATAAAAATGCCGTTCAGGCTTAACTGAACGGCATTA
>NZ_JANUGU010000025.1 GCF_024753145.1 Massilia terrae
TGTCTCGTCCTTAAATAGGTTGACGCGCCGCCGCCTTTTTCGCGACGCATAAATCAGACTCTACAGACGCCCGGTGTACCTCATCGGGCGTTTTGTATTTCAGGGCCAGGTGTGGCCGCTGTTGATTGTAGATGCTGATTGCCTGGTCAATCATGGTGGCGGCCTGCTCCAGATCCTGCGGTTTGGCTGTCAACAGCTCATTCTTCAGAATGCCGTTGACCCGCTCCGCCAGTGCATTTTGATAGCAATCGTAGCCGTCGGTCATTGAGCATGCAACGCCATGTCTGCGGTGAACCTGCTGATACGCCTCGGCGCAATATTGCAGCCCACGGTCCGAGTGGTGCACCAAAGCCCGATCGGTCTTCCGCTGCCGCAGCGCCATGTTCAAGGCCTTCAATACCCCGTCGGTGTGTAGACTGGCGTGCAAGTGGTGCCCCATGATGCGGCGCGAGTAAGCGTCGGTGATCAGGCTAAGGTAGCCAGTCGTTTGCACGGTCTCGATGTACGTGATGTCGGCCACCCAGAGTTGCTCGGCCATGACAGGCTTCGGCCGATTCTTGACCAGGTTGGGGTGTTTGTACAGCCAGTGCTTTGAATCCGTGGTCTTACGATAGCAGCGCTTGGGCTGAACCAGCATATGCGCCCGCCGCAAGGCGTCAAACAGCCCATCACGGCCGAGCTTCAGCCCGGCCTCGGTAAATTGTTCCTTCAGCAGGAAATGCAGTTTGCGCGTGCCGATCTTCGGCTGCTTGAGCCGCACCTGTTGCACCATCGCCTGGGCGATACTGTTACGCGAGGCACGGTTGATCTCCGCATGTATCCGCTTGTAGTACGCCTGCCGGCTAATCCCGAACAACGCGCAGACCCGGCTTACGCTCAGGCCTTCCTTTTCTTGGAGGATTTGCGTTGTTCGGGCGAAGGCTTTTTTACCAAGGCCACCCCATGTTCCTTGGCAAGCACATCCAGCATGGTCTTGTAGACCAGGGAGCGCTGACGCGATTCTTCCAGCTCGGCTTCCAGCTGCTTGATGCGTTGCTCTGGCGTGAGGGGTTTGGACATATGGGGTGGCGTCGGCTTGCCGGGCACGAGTTGCAAGGCTAATGGACTCCAATCCAGTTGCCCGTGCTTGCGCAACCATGCTAGCACCGTACTTCGCCCCTGGATGCCGTATTTCCTCTGGGCCTGCTTGTAGGTCATCTCGCCTTTTTCGACGGCGCTCACAACACCCAGTTTAAAGGCCACCGTGTAGTCGCGCTGGGTACGTTTTCCCTCAACTGCCATCTTGCTCTCCTCAAAATAAGGCGAACTCATGACAACCGATTGTAGGACGGGACA
>NZ_JANUGU010000026.1 GCF_024753145.1 Massilia terrae
AGGACGCTTGGAAACCGGAGTGCATACAGGCTGAGTCGTTCCCAAGGCTTCGAGCCTGTTTCGCAGATAAGCCGTATGTACTCCCCCTTACCCGAATCGAGTGCGAACAGTATCTGAGGCCACGAGCCTGTGTTAGTAAGGATGCACTGGGAAAGGTCCGGCGGAATCTAGTACGAGAGGGATCGATGGAAGTTGTGGGAATTGATGTGGCCAAGCGCAAATTCGACTTGGCCTGGCTACAGGCTGACAGCGGCAAGCTGCGCAGCAAGGTATTCGATAATGCGCCGACAGGGTTTAGGCAGCTGTTGGAATGGTTGAAGAAGCAAGGCATCACACCGGCTGACTGCCATATAGCCATGGAGGCGACCAGCCAATATTACGAAGCGCTGGCTTTCATCCTGCACGACGCTGGCTACAAAGTCAGTGTCGTCAATCCATTACGCATCAAGGCATTTGGCGAATCGCTGCTGCGCAGGCAAAAGACGGACCGTGCTGATGCCGAGCTGATAGCGCGGTTCTGCGCTCAGAACCAACCCGAGCAGTGGACTCCCGCGCCGACCGAGATACGTGTGTTGCAACGGCTGCTGGCACGCTTGGAAGCCGTCCAGCAGATGCACGTCCAAGAGCAAAACCGCCGTCACGAAGCCGAGGGCATTGCGCTGGAGTCTGTCGAGCGCATGATAGCGAGTCTGAAGGCGGAAGAAGACCGCCTCAAGCGCATGATCAAGGATCACATCGACCGCCACCCCGGTCTGCGCGAGCAGAAGGAACTGCTGTGCAGTATCCCTGGCGTTGGTGACCAGTTGAGTAGCTATTTCTTGGCGTGGCTCCGCCCCGAACGCTTTGATAGCGTCCGGCAAGCAGTCGCCTTCATAGGACTTTCGCCTCGCCATCACGAGTCTGGCGACTCGGTTCGAGGAGCCTCCCGGCTAAGCAAGCTAGGTCATGCGAGGCTGAGAAAAATTCTTTATCTGCCGGCTCTGGCGGCGATACGGTGTAATCCCGCCGCCAAGGCGATGGCCAATCGTCTCAAGGCGGGCGGGAAGCGGCCCAAGGTCGCAGTTGTCGCGGTGATGCGCAAGCTGGTGCATTGGATGTTGGGTGTCCTGAAGTCAGGCATCCAATTCGATCCAACACTGGCACTTGCAAAGGGCTAGCGAACACAGTATCTGCGAA
>NZ_JANUGU010000027.1 GCF_024753145.1 Massilia terrae
AGGCTATGTCACCGAAAAGTGTGGGAACGCGCCAACGGCCGACCGTAGCAAAGCTTCCGGCGAGCGAACACGCTTAGCGTCAAGGATCCAGCGCCATCCGAGGTAGGTGGGCAGATGGTGGGTCGCCACTCCATGAAAACGTGTCATCCATTCGCGGAACCTGCTGTGGTAAGCATTCACGTTCTGGATATGAATGGCGCCATCGACTCTCACTCCGGCGCTTAGGTTGATCGCACGGTGACTCAACCCGATGTCACGGGCGAAATAGCGGTAGCTGGCATTCGAATCAGTCACCAGCAGCACGTCTTTGTCGATAACTTCAGGTAGGTAGCGCTTGAGTTGGGCTTTGGTGACCGGTCCTTTGCCGGTTATGAAGTCAAGCGTCTGTCCTGTGCGATCGCGCGCCACAAGTATGCAAACCTGTTCGAACGAAGTGCCGCGCTGGCTCGCAGCTCCGCCACGCTTTCGAGGTGGTCGGCCTAGATTCCTGGCGCCCTTCTCGGACTCGAGCAAATACATTTCGTCAGCTTCGGTAATCCCGTGAAGGCGGTGGGGACGGTCCGTCTTCGGCAAGGAGAGGAAGCGGTGGCGCCAGCGGAAGCTCGTGTTCTTGTGAATCTCGCAGCGCGCCGCGGCCTTCCTCACGGTGTACGAACAAAGCAGGCAATCCGAGTAGTCGAGCCACTTGAACTTGTAATGCAGCCAAGCCATAGGCGTACTACTGAGCGAATTGAACGTTTTGCCGCATTCAGTACAGCGGAAGCGTTGAAGGCCGTGCGCGTGGCCATGCCGATGGTATGCACCGGAAGAGCACCGCGGGCAGCTTAAGTGTTGGGCAGCCGCACTCTCGACCAGCGCCAAGGCCTGGTCGGCTTCATTCGCTTGATTAAGTGTGGCGGAAAGCTTGGCGCGCTGCCGCTTGGACAGGTAGCGCACCAGACCTAGGAA
>NZ_JANUGU010000028.1 GCF_024753145.1 Massilia terrae
TCGTAGCTGTTCACGACCTTGCCGTCGACGGTGATGACGCGGGTGGCGTCGCTGTCGGCAGTGTTGAAGGTGAGGCCAGCGTTGTTCGTCAGGCCATCGCCTGGCTTGCCGCTGTCCGTCGTCAGCGACACGCTCGGCGCGGTCAGTTTTGTATCGAGAGTGAAGCTGACCGATGCTGTGCCCGTGTTGCCTGCGCCGTCCGTATCGGTGACACTGACGGTGTGGCTGCCGTCGGCCAGGGCGCTGGCATCGTAGCTGTTCACGACCTTACCGTCGACGGTGATGACGCGGGTCGCATCGCTGTCAGCGGTGTTGAAGTTGAGGCCGGCGTTGTTCGTCAGGCCGTCGCCTGGCTTGCCGCTATCGGTCGTCAGCGACACGGTCGGCGCGGTCAGTTTGGTATCGAGAACGAAGCTGACCGATGCGGTACCGGTATTGCCGGCACCGTCCGTATCGGTGACGCTGACGGTGTGGCTGCCGTCGGCCAGGGCGCTGGCATCGTAGCTGTTCACGACCTTGCCATCGACGGTGATGACGCGGGTCGCGTCGCTGTCGGCAGTGTTGAAGGTGAGGCCGGCGTTGTTCGTCAGGCCATCGCCGGGCTTGCCGCTATCGGTCGTCAGCGACACGGTCGGCGCCGTCAATTTGGTGTCAAGGGTGAAGCTGACCGATGCGGTGCCCGTGTTTCCGGCGCCATCCGTATCCGTGACGCTGACGGTATGGCTGCCATCGGCCAGGGCGCTGGCA
>NZ_JANUGU010000029.1 GCF_024753145.1 Massilia terrae
CACGGCTTCGCCGGCGTCGACGTCGCTCACGGTCAGGGTGCCGCTGGCGTTTTGCACGCCGTCTTCGCCGACAGCGCCGTTGCCGTTGCCGCTGATGCTGGCGGCGTCGTTGGTGCCGGTGACGTCCACGTGCAGCTTGGCGCTGGCGGTGCCGTCGGCCGAGGTGACGGTAATTTCGTCCGACACGACCTTGCCCGCGTTCAGGGCCTGCACGTTGGTGTCGCCGTTGCGCAGCGTGTAGGCCCAGTCGCCGGTGGTGCTGTTGAAGCTGAAGTCGCCGTAGGTGCCGTGCAGCGAGGCCGGATCCTTGAACAGGGCTTCGCCGGTGTCGACGTCGCTCACGGTCAGGGTGCCGCTGGCGCTTTGCACGCCGTCTTCGCCGACAGCGCCGTTGCCGTTGCCGCTGATGCTGGCGGCGTCGTTAGCGCCGGTGACGTCCACGTGCAGCTTGGCGCTGGCGGTGCCGTCGGCCGAGGTGACGGTGATTTCGTCCGACACGACCTTGCCCGCGTTCAGGGCCTGGACGTTGGCGTCGCCGTTGCGCAGCGTGTAGGTCCAGTCGCCGGTGGCGCTGTTGAAGCTGAAGTCGCCGTAGGTGCCGTGCAGCGATGCCGGATCCTTGAAAAC
>NZ_JANUGU010000003.1 GCF_024753145.1 Massilia terrae
GCCTGCCCCCGCGGAGGCGGGGGGGCGGGAACGACGGTAACGCGAATCCCCTCCGCCTCAGATCCCTTCCACCAGCCGCATTGCAAAGATCATCGGCAAGCCCACCCCGATCACCCGCCGCGCCGCAGCGCCGTGGTCGTAGGGGACCCTGAAGTAGCTCAGCTCCCGCGTCGCATCGTCGTACATCGCATAGCAGGCCGCGTTGTTGCCGTCGCGCGGCTGGCCCACCGCCCCCGGAATCGCGAGGTACTGGTGCTCCGGATCGAGCACGATGCGCGTGCCCGACTGCGGCTGGTGCGTGCCCATCCGGCCGTCCGCCGTGCGGCGGTACAGCGCCGGCGCGTGCACGTGGCCCGAGAACACCACCTTGCTGGCGGTCGCGCGCAGCGACCGCTCCGCCTGCTCCGGCTTCTTCACGTATTCCCACTGGATCGGATCCTCGGCGCTGGCATGCACGAACAGCATGCCGTCGAGCTGGCGCGTGAGCGGCAGCTGGCCGAGGAATTCCACGTGCGCCGGCGACATCTGGCTGCGGGTCCATTCGATGGTCGCCAGGGTCTCGGGATGCATCTTGGGCCGCGCCACACTGGCGATCGTGTAGTCGTGGTTGCCCTGCACCGCCACCGCGCCGCGCGCGACGTAGGCCATCACCGTGTCCACCACCCAGGCCGGGTCGCCGCCGTAGCCGACCAGGTCGCCCAGGAAGGCATATTGATCGGCGCCCTGCTGGCCGGCGTGTTCGAGGCAGGCGGTCAGCGCTTCGCGGTTCGCATGCAGGTCGGTGAGCAGGGCCAGGCGCATGTCGCTCCTCGTGGATCAGGCGCCGCGGCTGGCGGCAAACTGTTCGTAGCCGCGCGCGCGCAGCTCGCAGGCCGGGCAGTGGCCGCAGCCATAGCCCCATTCGTGGCGTTCGCCGCGCTCGCCCAGGTAGCAGGTATGGGTCTCGAAGCGGATCAGGTCCACCAGCGGCTGGCCGCCGGCCTCGAAGGCCAGTTCCCAAGTCTGCTTTTTATCGATCCACATCAGCGGCGTCTCGACGCGCTGGCGCGTGTCCATGCCGAGATTGAGCGCGACCTGCAGCGCCTTCATGGTGTCGTCGCGGCAGTCGGGATAGCCGGAGAAATCGGTCTCGCACATGCCGCCCACCAGCACCGTCAGGCCGCGGCGGTAGGCCACGGTGGCGGCCACCGTCATGAACAGCAGGTTGCGGCCCGGGACGAAGGTGTTGGGCAGCCCGTTGGCCTGCATCTGGATCTCGACATTGCTGGTCAGCGCGGTGTCGGAGATCTTCGAGATCAGCGACAGGTCGATCATGTGGTCGTGGCCGAGGCGCGCGTCCCACTCCGGCGACAGGGCGCGCATCCCCGACAGCACCGCCGGCCGCACCGCCAGCTCGATCGCGTGGCGCTGGCCATAATCGAAGCCGATGGTCTCGACGCGCCCGAAGCGCTGCAGCGCCCACGCGAGGCAGGTAGTGGAGTCTTGTCCGCCGCTGAAGAGAACCAGCGCGCTGTCGTGTGCTTGCATCAGAAGTTTCCGGGGTTTAACGTTCGCCTGCCGCTTTGCCAATCCGTTAAGATGAGCTGAGATCGGTAAGAATGGAGAGATATGTCCTGCGCAGGCCTGAATCAGTCGATAGCAAGGGCGCGGCAAGCACGAATTTTGGCACAAATCGTGTTGGCCGTGTATTTCCTGCTGGGCATGCACACCCCATATGCACAGGAGGCGCCAAAGGCGGCGCCGGCCGCCGTGCGCTACGACGTGCAGGTGAACGCGCCGCGCGCGCTGGCCACCCTGCTGCGCGATAACCTCGACCTCGAACGCTGGCGCGGCAACCCGCGCATCGACATGGCGCAGCTGGCCCGCATGGTCAAGGACGCGCCGGAACAGGTACGCACCCTGGTCGAGACCGAGGGCTACTACAGCCCGCAGATCGAGGCCAGGCTCGACACCAGCGGCGCCACCCCGGTGGCGCGCATCAGCGTCGATCCCGGCACGCCGACCACCGTCAGCACGGTCGAGATCGAGCTGCACGGCTTCGCCACCGAAGGCGCCGGCGAACCCTTCGACCCGGCCGCGCTGCGCAAGGACTGGGCCCTGCCCTCCGGCCGGCGCTTCCGCAACGCCGACTGGGAAACCGCCAAGCGCGACCTGCTGCGCCAGGTGAACCGCAGCCGCTTCGCGCGCGCCCAGCTGGCCGAATCGCGCGCCACGGTCGATCCGGCCGCGCACACGGCGGCGCTGCGGATCGTGGTCGACAGCGGGCCGGACGTGCACTTCGGCCAGCTCAACCTGGTCGGCCTGAATCGCTATCCGCGCACCGTGGTCACCAACCTGAACAAGATCACCCCGGGCGACCCGTACAGCGAGGCCGACCTGCAGGCCTTCCAGACGCGGCTGCAGGACACCGGCTATTTCAGCAGCGTCGAGGTGAGCCTGGACAGCAGCGGCCAGGAAGCGGCAACCGCGGAGGCGCCCAACAGTGCCGCGCTGACGCTGCCGGTGCTGGTGCGCGTCACCGAGAACAAGCAGCGCAACGTCGAGTCGGGCGTCGGCTACTCGACCAACACCGGCATGCGCGGCCAGGTCGCCTACAACGACCTGAATGTGGCCGGCACGCGCCTGAAAAGCCGCCTGCTTCTGCAGCAGCGCCAGCAGACCGGACGCGCCGACTTCTACTGGCCGACCACCGCCCAAGGCTACGAGTACAGCGTCGGCGGCGGCATCGACCGCACCGACGTCGAGGGCCAGGTGCTGAACGTGGCCAGCGTGTCGGGCACGCGCGCCTGGGGCACGCCGCGGCTGCAGCAAAGCCTGACGCTGGAAGCGCTGACCGAATTGCGCACCCTGGACGACGAGCCGGGCATCCGCAGCAAGAGCCTGCCGCTCACCTACAGCATTACCAAGCGCGAGCTGGACAACCTGGTCACGCCCAAGCGCGGCTACGTGCTGTCGGGACAGCTGGGCGGCGCGCTGCTGCCGGTGCTGACCGACCGCCAGTTCGTGCGCGCCTACGCCCGCGCCTTCCTGCTGCGCCCTCTCGGCACCGACTTCACGCTGGTGCTGCGCGCGGAGGCAGGTGCGGTCGCCTCCAAATCCAAGGCCGGCGTGCCGGCCACCTTCCTGTTCCGCGCCGGCGGCGACCAGTCGGTGCGCGGCTACGGCTACCAGGAGCTGGGCGTGCGCGAAGACGGCGCGGTCGCCGGCGGCCGCTACATCGCCACCGGCAGCGCCGAGCTGCAGTACTGGTTCAAGCCGACCTGGGGCGCCGCGGTGTTCTATGATGCGGGCAATGCGGCCGACCGCGTGGCCGACCTGCGGCCCAAGGTCGGCTATGGCGTCGGCGCGCGCTGGCGCAGCCCGGCCGGCCCGATCAACGTCGACGTCGCCTATGGCCAGGCGGTGCGCAAGGTGCGCCTGCACTTCTCGCTGGGGTTCACGTTCTGATGGATAGCACCGCAAGCACTCCCACTCCCGCTCCACGCAAGCCACGGCGCTGGCCGCGCCGGCTCGCGCTCGGCATCGCCATCCTGTTCGCGCTGCTGGCCGGTGGCCTGTGGTACGCCGGCCGCCAGTCGACCCTGCAGTGGTTCGCCGAGAAGGTGTCGAACAAGACCGGTGGCCGGATCAAGATGACCGGCATCACCGGATCGCTGTACGGGCCGATGCACGTCGACCATATCGTTTATCGCACCGAAGACCAGCTGCTCACCATCGACAATGTGGACGTGGTGTGGTCGGTGTCACGCGTGTTCGGCGGGGTGATGTACATCGATACCCTGCGCGCGGCCAGCCTGCGCTCCGAGACCTTGCGTGAAACGCCGCCGCAGCCGATGCCGGCGTCGATCACGCCGCCGTTCGCGGTCACGATCCGCGATGCAAAGCTGGACAAGGCGGTCTTCGTCAGCAAGGGTGCGGCCACCGAGATCGACCGCATTCACTTCGGCGTGCAGGGCGACCGGCGCGGCTGGCGCGTGAATGGGGCCGGCGCCGCCACGCCCTGGGGCCAGCTGGCCGCCGACGGCAGCATCGACAGCGCCAAGCCCTACAAGCTCAATTTCAACGTTGGCCTGGCGCAGAGCGCATCGCAATCGCCGCATCCGGCGCGCCTGAGCCTGCACGCGGGCGGCGACCTCGCCACAACCATCGTCGACGCCACCGGGCAGGCCGGCCGCGCCACCGGCAGTGGCCACCTTGAGCTGGCGCCGTACGAAACCATTCCTCTGCACGCGTTCACGCTCAAGGGCCGCAACCTCGATCCCGGCTTTTTCAGTCCCGGACTGCCGACCGCCGACCTGACGGTGGCGGTGGCGGCCCGTATCGGGCGCGACCAGTCGGTGAACGGCAGCGTCGACCTGGCCAACGACGGCCCGGCCGGCACCATCGACCAGCAGCGCCTGCCCCTGCGCGCGCTGCAGGCGCGGCTGGGCGGCAGCCTGACATCGATGACGATTTCCGGCGTGCTGCTCGACTTCGGCAAGGCCGGCGCATTCACCGGCAGCGGCAGCGTGCAGCGGCCAGCCGGCACGCAAGGCCTGGGTGTGGCCGACTTCACGCTGCAAACGAAGCGGCTCGACCTGCACGAGCTGCACGGCAAATTGAACCCGACCGCCATCGCGGGCGAGCTGCGGGTAGGCAGCGAAAAAGACACGCAGACCCTGCGCGCGAACTTCGCCGAGAAGAATCTGCGGCTGGCCGTGCAGGCTACGCTGTCCGGCAACGCGGTGCAGGTACAGGAAGCGCAGCTCAGGGCCGGTAACGGCGTGATCACGCTGCGCGGCAGCGGCAGGCTGGATGGCGACAAGCCGTTCAAGGCGAATGGCAGCGTCGCGCATTTCAACCCGGCGGCGCTGGGCGCGCTGCCCGCCGCTGACCTGAACGCGACGCTCGCCGCGAGCGGCAGGCTGGCGCCGGAATGGGCCACCACGCTCGACTTCACGGTCGCGCCCAGCCGCCTGTTCGGGCAGACGCTGTCGGGCAAGGGCAAGCTGGATGCGGACGCGAAGCATGTCAGCCGTGTCGATGCGCAGCTCGCGCTAGGCCGCAACACGGCGGAACTGCGCGGCGCTTTCGGCGCGCCCGGCGAACGGCTGCGCTGGCGCCTGGACGGCCGCCAGCTCGACGCCCTGCGCGCGGGCCTGTACGGCAGCGTCATCGCCAGCGGCGAAATCACCGGCACGATGGCCGAGCCGCGCACCAGCTTCACGCTCGACGCCAGCGGCATGGGCTGGTCCACGGCCAAGCCGCGCCCGGCGAATGGCACGCTGCACGCGAGCGGCGATGCGCGGCTGGTGAGCGAAGGCAGCCAGCGCGTGGCGGTGCTCAAGGCCAGCGGCAGTGCCCAACAATTCAATCCGGCCGCATTCGGTTCACCACTGTCCGGCAGCATCAACGCCAGCTTCGACGCCAGTGGCCGCGCCGGCAAGGACTGGCGCGGCGCGATCAAGCTCACGCTGCAGCCGCAATCGACGCTGTCCGGCGCGCCGCTGTCGGGCCACGCAAACGTCGAGGCCGACCGCGCGCACGTGTCGAACACTGACATCCAGCTGCAGCTTGGACCGAACATGGCGAGCGCGCGCGGCGCCTTCGGCCGCGCCGGCGACAAGCTGGACTGGCGCATCGACGCGCCCAAACTGGCTGCCCTCGGCGCCGGCTACGCGGGCCAATTGCGCGGCGAAGGCAGGCTGTCCGGCAGCATGGAGGCGCCGTCGCTCTCGGCGCGTCTGGACGGACAAGGGCTGGCCTTCCTCGGCCGCTACTCGGTACGCGCGCTGTCGGCCAGCGCCAGCCTCGGTTCCGGCCACGGCGCCCGGGATCCGCTGGTGGCCGACGTGCAGGTGAGCGACTTCGCCAGCGGCGACACCAAGGTCGCGGCGCTGCGCCTGCAGACCAGTGGCACGCGTGGCGCGCACACTATCGCCTTCGCGGCGCGCGGCGCCAACTTCGACGCCGCCGCGCAGGTCAGCGGCGGCTGGACCGGCGACTCGTGGAACGGCACCGTCGGCGTGCTACGCAACCGCGGCCAGTACGCCTTCGAGCTGCAGGCCCCGATCCCGCTGCGCGTGGCCACCCTGCCCGGCTCCGGCGTGGGCGGCCTGCTGCACCCGGACCAGATCGCCTTGAACGGCGCGGTGATCCGCCTGCCGGCGGGCAGCGTGACGATCGACTCGCTGGTCAAGCTCGGGCCGCGCTGGAACAGCCGCGGCAGCGCCACCGGCGTCACGCTCAACTACCTGACCCAGTTCTCGCCCAACCTCGCGCAGTCCGTCAGCGGCGACCTGGTGCTGGGAGCGCAATGGGCGCTCGACCTGCGCACCGCCGCCGCCACTGGCGGTTCGGCGCCGGCGCTGGACGGCATGGTGCGTGTGTTCCGCGAAGGCGGCGACGTCAACGCCGGCGCCGATATCCCGGTGGCGCTGGGCCTGCGCACGCTCGACGCGCGCGCCGAGGTCGTTGCGGGCGTGCTCAAGGCGCGGCTGGACATGGATGGCGCCCGCGCCGGCCGCACCCATGCCGAGGCCAACGTCCAGCTGCTGAATGGCCTGGTGGCCGACGACAGCCCGGTGCGCTTCGCGGCCAACGCCGACATGCCGTCGATCGCGTGGCTGGCGCCGCTGACCGGGCAGCCCGGCATGAACCTCGACGGCACGCTGCACCTGGCGCTCACGGGCAGCGGCACCATCGGTGCGCCGGCGCTCGACGGCAGCATCAATGGCGACAACCTGCTGGTGCGCTGGACCGACCAGGGCGTCAACCTGCGCGGCGGCGTGCTGCGCGCACAGCTCGGCGGCGAGCAACTGAAGCTGCAGCAGCTGTCATTCAACGGCCCGAGCGGCAACGTGACGGCGCAGGGCGCGATGCGTTTTGGCGGCGGCGCCGCCGGCATCGACCTGAAGCTGGTCGCCAACAAGCTGGAGGCGCTGTCCCTGCCCGACCGCACCGTGGTCGTGAGCGGCCAGGCCACGCTGGTGCGCGACGCCCAGCACTTCGCACTCGAAGGCGATTTCCGCGCCGACCGCGCGCTGATCGACATGCCGCCGCAGGGCCGCCCGACCATCTCGGACGACGTGGTCGTGATCGGCCGCACGCCGCCGGAAGCGAAGACGAAACAGGAATCCGCTACGCCGCTGACCATCGACCTGACCGCCGACCTGGGCGACGACTTCCGCCTGCGCGGCAAGGGCATCGACGCGACGCTCGGCGGCAAGCTGCGCCTGCAGCGCGTCGGCCAGAAGTCGCCGCGGGTGAATGGCAGCATCCGTGTCGACAGCGGCACCTATTCGGCCTACGGCCAGAAGCTCAGCATCGAGCACGGTATGCTGACTTTCAGCGGCCCGTACGACAATCCCTCGCTCGACATCCTCGCGGTACGCAAGACTACCAATGGCGAGCAGCCTAGCGAGACCAATGTCGAAGCCGGCGTGGAGGTGCGCGGGACGGCGCAGTATCCGGTCGCGAAGCTGGTGTCGACGCCGACGGTGCCGGACAGCGAGAAACTGTCATGGCTGGTGCTCGGCCACGGCATGCAGGGCACGAATGCGAACGAGTCCGACGTGCTGGGCGCGGCAGCGAGTGCACTGCTGTCCGGCTCGGGCGGCGGCTTCCAGAACAAGATCGCGGGATCGCTGGGGCTGGACGAGATCGGCGTGTCGGGCGCGGCCAAGGGCCTGGAGAGCACCGTGGTCACGGTCGGCAAGCGGCTGTCCTCGCGGGCCTACCTCAGCTTCGAGCAGGGAGCCAGCACGGCGTCGAGCGTGGTGCGCTTGCGTTACAAGCTGAACCCGCGCATCACGCTGCAGCTGCAGACCGGTACCAACACCGCGCTGGACGTGCTGTATTCGTGGGCGTTTGATTAATCACCCGACCGTCGTTCCCGCGCAGGCGGGAGCGACGGTCCGTTTATAGCGGCTTATAGCGACATCTTCGGCCGAGCGACGATGCTGGGATTATGATCCGGCGGCACCTGCTCATCGTCGCCCGGAATCTGCACTGGCGGATGGTGCGGGTGCGGGTTGTCGAAGGAGTCAGGGCTGGGTTCCTCGATCGGCTCCGGATCCGGGGCGCGGTGCGCCTCGACAGGCAAGGGCTTCATGGCGCGAATCTCCTCTGGATAGTCGATGCATCAACATACCACGGGCTGGTCCGACCCGCCGCCCGGCTGGATTACAATGGCGGATTCCAAACTAGGAGTCCCCATACATGGTAAACGCACCGATCGTCGCCATCGCCCTCGCTCCGCTGGTCGCATGGCGCGTCTACAGCCGCATCCGGCGCCTGACCACGCGCCAGCGCTCGCGCACGTGGCGCCACCGGACCACGCTGGTGTTCTTCCCGCTGCTGGTGCTGATGCTGGGCCTGGGCGCGCTCTTCAGCCCGATGGCGCTGCTCGCGCTGGCCGTTGGGCTGGCGGCCGGCGTTGGCCTCGGCAATATCGGCATCCGCAAGACCACCTTCGAACAGGTCGGCGAGGAGTTCTACTTCACCCCGCACGCGCGCATCGGCGCGGTGGTGGCGCTGCTGTTCATCGGCCGCATGGGCTGGCGCGCCTGGGAGTGGTACATGAGCGACGGCGCGATCGCGCACCAGGATTTCGCGCGCAGCCCGCTGACGCTGGGCGTATTCGGCATCCTGGCCGGCTACTACATGACCTACGCGGTCGGCCTGCTGCGCTGGCGTAAGCGCAGCGCGCTGCCGGCGCTGCAGCAAGGGTGACGATGGACCTGACAACGATCGCGCTCCTGATCCTGGTGCCGGTGCTGGCCTGGCGCATCTACACGCGCGTCAAGTCGCGCATGGAGCGCCAGCGTTCCATCGTGTCGCGGCACTACACGGGCCTGCTGGTGTTCTTCGGGATGGTGGCGGTGCCCGCCAGCGAGATGAGCGACCCGCTGGCGATCGCCGCGCTGGCGGCCGGCACCGTGGCCGGACTGGCGCTCGGCGCCTACGGGCTGCGCCTCACGCGCTTCGAAGAGACCGAGGAAGGCTACTTCTTCACGCCCAATGCGCGGCTCGGCGTCCTGATCGCGATGGCGCTGGTGGCGCGTGTGCTCTACCTCGGCGTGCTGATTTATGCGAACAAGGGCAGCAATATGCCTACGCCGCGCATCACGGACAGTCCGCTGACCATGCTGACGGTCGGGCTGGCGGCCGGGTACTTCTGGATGTATTCGCTGGGGCTGCTGCGGTGGCGGATGAAGGTGCGCAATGAGATCGGGACCTTCAAGCCGTAAGGAAGAACGTCGTTCCCGCGCACGCGGGAACGACGTTCTCTCAAAGAAAAAGGGGCCGCGGCCCCTTTTCTTTTTATGCGGCTTTCGCCTGCCTCCGCTGCAGCACGAAAATCGGCTGCGCCCACTGCGTGTCCTTCTTCTTTTTGCTCGTGATGAGCGTCAGCTCCGAAGGATCGTACACGTCGGTATTGTGCGTCAGCGGCGTGGTCATCAGGTACTGCGCGTCCGTATTCTTCAGGAACTCGCCGACCAGCTGGATATTGCGGATGTCCAGGTGGGCGAACGGTTCGTCGATGAACACGAAGCCGCCCGAGCCATCCTCCGACTTCAACAGGCCAATCAGCAGCACCAGCGACTTCATCACCTGCTGGCCGCCCGAGGCCTCGCCGTCGTTCATCCCGATCTGGTCCTTGCCGTCGAACTTGAAGCGCACGTGCAGGCCGGCCTGCGCCAGCTGCACGTCGTCGTTCTCCAGGCGCACCGGGTCGGCATGGACTTCGATGTTGGCCAGCTCGCCCAGCTCCTTGATGTTCTTGGAGTAGGTCTTGATCGTGTAGCGCAGCCGCTCGATGTAGGCGCCGCGCGCATTGGCGGTGGCTTCGATCGCGCGGTTGTTCTGGTAGCGCCGCTCGTCGGTCTCGGACTGGCGGTTATGCAGCTGGTCGTTCAGACGCTGGTACTGGTCGATCACGGTTGCGTCCAGTTCCCAGTCGTCGCGCGCCAGCGCGTTTTCCAGCCAGTGGGTGCGCAGCTTCACCTGGTGCACGTTCTGGTGCTCGGCCACCAGCGCGGCGCGACGTGCGGCGCGACGCCACGACAGCGGCAGGTGGCGCCATGCGCGGCGCAGGGCGCGCAGCTCCTCGGCATGCTCCCCGCGCTGCTCGATCTGGCGGCGATGGTTCAGGCGCAGGCCCGCTTCCGCTTCCGACAGCGCCATGCGCGCGTTCTGCCACACGGTGTCGGCGCGCGTGCGGGCGACGGTCGCGTTCTTGGTCAGGGCCTGCAGCTCGCCCAGTCGCGCGCCCACTTCCAGGCGCTCGGTCTTGAGCGGGCCCAGGTTGCGCGCGGCTTCCTCGAACTCGGCGTGGCGCGCGTCCAGTTCCTTGGCCGCGTCGACGCCCGCGATCCGCGCGCGCAGGCCGCTGACTTCCGATGCCAGGCGGCTGACCTGCAGCGTGAGCTTGTCTTCCTGCTCCTCCAGGCCCGGCAGCGATTTCTGGATCGCCTCGAGACGCTGGATGCGCCCGGCCGAACCGAAGCGGTAGCGCGACGGTTCCACGAACAGCGAGCGGCCGCCGCGGCGTTCGCGGTGGTAGGCGTCCGGCGTGATCCACTCGTCCGAGCGGGACTTGAAACCGTCGTCGACCGAGTCCACGCGCTCGATGCGCGCCAGCTGGTCGATCAGCCACGACGGCGCCTTGGCGCTGAATTTGACCACCGACAACAGGCTCGAATCCTTGATGCTCGGCGCCTCGATGCAGTCGGGGACGATGAAGTGGCGATAGCGCTCCTTCTCGGCCAGCTTGTACGCGGCCGGGGCATCCTTCGAACGCTCCAGCAGCACCACCGATGCGTAACCGCCCAGCACACCCTCGACCGCGCCCTGCCACTTCGGATCCGTCACCTCGACGATATCCGACAGCATCGCGTGCGGAATGCCTTCGTCGTTGAGCGCACGGCGCATCAGGCGCTGCGCCTCGGGTTCCGGCATCGCGCTCTTGCCCTGCAGGGCCGAGATGGTGGCGCGTTCGCCCATGATCTTGGCCGAGATGCTGTCGCGCGACTGGCGCAGGCGCGCCAGCTCGATGTCCTTTTCTTCGATCTGCCTGGCGACGTCGGCCAGGTCGGCGCCGGCGTCCGCCGACAGCTTCTGCAGGCGCTCCTTCTGTTCCAGCAGGCTTTCCAGCGGCTTGAGCTTGGCGTTGATGGCCGACAGGCGGCTGGCGAGGTTGGTCGCTTCCTGCTCCAGCAGCGCTTCCTGCTGCTGCGCCTCGGTCAGCGCGCGCTGCTGCGCGGCCAGCGCCTTGCGCTTCTCCTCCAACTGGGTGTCGGCCTGCGCCATCGGCTTGCGCGCTTCGCGCAGCTGGCGGCTGACGACGGCGGCCTTCTCGCGCACCTCGTGGTATTCGAGGCTCGGCAGCACTTCTTCCGTCAGGTTGCGGCGCTCCTTGTGCAGGTCTTCCCACTGGTGGTAATTGGCCACCCGCAGGCGCAGGCCTTCGAGGTTGGTGCGCGACGCTTCCAGCTCGGCTTCGAAGCGCTTCAGTTCCGTCTCGGTGTCGCGCTGATGGCGCTTGGCCTCGTCGTAGGCATCCAGCACTTCCTTGTCGCCGAAGACCTGGAACACCAGGTCGAGCAGCTGGCGCGGCGCATATTCGCACAGCTTGTCGGTCTCGCCCTGCTCCAGCGCCAGCACCTTGGCCATCGCCGGCGACAGGCCGGCCTGCGCCAGGCGCTTCTTGTAGTTCTCGACGCCGAGCCAGTCGGTCGCCTCGGTCACTTCCTCGATCTCGATATTCCCGGGTCGCATGAGGTACATGCGCTTCCAGTCGCCGCCGTTCTTCTGCACCTGGCAGAACAGCGTCACTTCATCGTCGCTAAAGAAGCCGGAGTTGCGGAACGGGCGGTTCGACAGCTGGCGTCCGGCCGGCTTGTTGTCGACCACGGCGCGGATCCAGGCGCTCTGCTGGCCGGAGTGGCGCGCGTAGTGCTTGTAGGTGCGGCCCATCGAGCAATCGAGGCCGAACAGGGTGCGCAGCGCGTCCAGCAGCGTGGTCTTGCCGGAGCCGTTCTGGCCGGCGATGGTGATGATCTTCGCGTCCAGCGGGATGTTCTTGATCCGCTGCCAGTAATCCCAGTGGACCAGTTCGAGTGATTTAATGTGGAACATCGGTGCCCTCAGTTCTGGATATCGGTAGGATCAGCCGCGGCATCGGTCACCGTTGCGGCATCGATGGCCGCTTCGGCGTCGGCAGCGACAGGCGCGGCGTCGGCGGCAGGCTCGATCTGTGGATCATTGGCGCTGCGGCGCGCCGGCGCGATCGCCAGCGGCGCGCGCTTGAACACGTCGGCCAGCGCGCCGTTGATGATGCGTTCCTTGAGCACGTCGGTGTCCATCATCAGGTCCAGCAGCGGGCCTTCCAGGATGACGTCGCCGCGGCGCTCGATGAAGCCGAGTTTGGACAGCACGCCGAGGTTCATGTCCATGCGCGTCTTCTTGCCCAGCTTGTCGCCGAAGTCGGCCAGCAGCGCGGTGTACGAGATGCCGATCGAGGCGTCTTCCGCACGCGGGATCGGGTTGTCCTTGTCGAACATGTCGCTCTGCGAATCGTCGACGTGGTGGGTCTCCTGGCGTTCGCGCTTGGGCAGGATGATCTGCGCCCACAGCACCACCAGCAGCGCCACGCCGTCGCGCGTGAGGCCGAAGTTATTGTTCTGCCAGATGTCCTTGGCGCCGAAGATCTTCGGCTCGACCGCGCGGTGCAGCGCCAGCGTGACGTGGTCGGCGTACACGTTGTCGAGCAGCTTCAGGCCCGATTCGAGCAGGCGTTTATCGAGTTCGGCGCGGAACTGGTCGTCCGACAGCGCGCGCTTGACCAGCTTGTCGTCGCGGCGCAGGGTCTGGTGCGTAAGCAGGCGCGCGATCAGGATTTGTGCGTCGTCATTCATCTTGTTGCGAGCCGCTTTCTAAATTGAGTGAGAGAGTGGCGACCGACATCGCGGCCACTTCAGGGTCGTCCAGTTCGATCATCGCGTCGGTGGCGTCGAAGCTGATCGGCAGGCGCGCCAGCTGCGCGGTCGCGCCCTGCAGGCTGGCCTCGGCGGCGTCGCCCAGCAGCGGCAGCAGCGAGGCGCGGTACGAGGCGACGGCGAAGCTGGCCGGCAGCAGCGAGTCCTGGATCGGCACCTGCTTCGGGCTCTCGTCGGTGAACTCGGGGAAGGTGCCGAGGTTGGCGAAGTCGGACAGGCGCGAGATCCAGGTATCGAGCTCCATCTGGATCTGCGGGTTGTCGTTGATGGTCAGCGGCGCGTCCTCGCCGCTCGGCAGGCCGGCCGGGCCGACGCTGACGGCGCGTTCGGACAGCAGCTCGGTCTCGGCCACGTCGATCATCTCGGCCGGGGTGATGAAGATCGGGACCACCGGGCGGTCGATCGCGCCGTCGGCCAGGCTGGCCAGGTCTTCATGCGCCAGCAGCCACAGTTTGACGTCGGTGGTCGACAGGCCGGACTGGCCCAGGTGCACGCGCTGGCGCTCGATCTGGTTGAGGGCGCGCGAGAACATGCCCTGCATGTTCAGCAGCGCACTCTGGGCGCGGCCGATCGCCTGCGCGGCTCGGTGGGTGGCCGAGTCGGCGCGTTCGTCGCCGGTGATCGCGCGCAGGATCTGCGAGCCCTTCTCGACCCAGTCGCAAGCAGTGTGCCACTTGTCCTGCGAGGTGCGCAGCTGGAATTCGGAACCGGAGGCGATCGCGTCGCGGAACTCGTCGGTCAGCTCGGTCAGGCGGCCCAGCAGGTGCTTGAGCTGGTCGACGGTGACGCCGCCGACCGCCTGCGCGCCGGCCACCTGCGACAGCAGGAAGCCCATGTCGGCGTCTTCCGCGTCGTTCTGGCCGAGCGAGAACAGGGTGTCCAGCGCGGCCAGCACATTGCGCGCCATCGGCGTGATGCGGTACACGGCGGCGGGCGCGTCCCAGGCCAGCAGGCCGTGCGTGCGCAGGCGGTTCAGCACCGTCTCCAGGCTTTCCGGGATCAGGTAGGCGAACTTCTGGTTGATGTCGGCACGCGAGAAGGCGGCCGTCGCCGTGTCGGCGGCGAGTTCGCGCAGCACTAGCAGGCGCAGGGTCACGCTGTCCTGGCCGCCGTGGAACAGCGCGGTGAAAGCCTGCAGCATCGGCTGCGCGCGCTTCAGGTGGTAGACCTGTTCGATCTCCTCGGGATTGAGCCCGGCGTGGAAGTGCGCCTGCAGCGGATCCGCTTCGTCCAATGCTGGTATTTGTTCTGCGGCCAAGGCCGCGCCTGCCAGTGTGTCGATCATCGTGTTCCGGTAGTTGCTGGGGCGACGTGCCGCCGCGCCGTAAGGGCGGGCCAGACTCGTCCGCGGGGGCGCCAGTATACCAGTTACAGCCGGGCAAAATACCGAAAAGCCGGGGCCGGCGGGCAATGCGGGGGATACGCAACATTTTCTCGATTACAATCGAATATTGCACACCAGACAACTTAGAGGGCGTATGTGGTCGATGCGAAAGGCTTCCCTGGTATTCGCCGGGCTCGTGCTGTCGGCGGCCGCTGCCGCCCAAGCGCCGGCCGATCCTGCCCTGCAGAAGCAATTGCTGGAGTTGCGCGAACTGGACCAGGGCGCGCTCAGGCAGAACCTGGACGCCACAAAGTTGCGTGCAATACAACATTTGAATAAGGCCCGCCTGCAGGCGATCCTGCGCGCGCGTGGCTGGCCCAGGCTGTCGGCCGTGGGCGACGATGCGGCCCAGGGAGCGTGGCTGATCGTCCAGCATGCGGACGACGATCTGCCGTGGCAGCGCGAGGCCCTGGCGATGATGGAGGCGCTCATACCGAGCAAAGAGGTGCGCAAGTCGGATATCGCCTATCCTCCGCCGCTGCGCTTGATACCGCTGAATTGACCGCCGGTCGCATCCGCCGTGCTGGCGCCAGGGGGCCCGCGTAACATCATGTCATCGTCACCTTGCGGTGATTTATCGACCCATCGAAGAAGAAAGGACGATTGACATGATGCGCCCATTGCTCGGCCTACTACTGGTTGCCACCTTCTGCGCGGCCAACGCCCAGACCAGCACCTACGACACCGCCAGCGTGTTCGATCCCAGTAAGCTCAAAGGTCCTGCGCGCGGTACGCCGAATGAGGTGATGGTGCTGGGCACGGCCCACCTGTCGCAACTGCCCAGGGTCTTCGATCCGGCCTCGCTAGATGGCCTGCTCGATCGGCTGGCCAACTGGCATCCGCAGATCATCGCGATCGAGTCGATGTCCGGTACGCTGTGCGCATCCATGCGCCAGTATCCGGATCGCTATGCGGACACGGTCAAGACCTATTGCTGGGACCCGACGCCGGCGCGCGCCGCGACCGGACTGGACGTGCCGGCCGCAACGCGTGAGATCGACGCCATGCTTGCGCACTGGCCAGTCGCGCCGACCTCGGCGCAGCGGCGCAAGCTAGCCTCGCACTTCCTCGCTGGCGGCGAACCAGCGTCGGCGCTGGTGCAATGGCTGCGCCTGCCGGAGGCCGAACGTCATGCCGGCGACGGCCTCGACGCCTCACTCGTAGCCTTGCTTGAAAAATTCCACACTTGGCACAAAGAAGACGGGCTGATCGCCGCCCCGCTAGCCGCCAGACTCGGCCTGGAGCGTGTGGTGCCGATGGATGACCAGTCAGAGAATCTGCCGGTCGATGACGAAAAGGCCTACGGTGACGCGATCGCGAAGGCCTGGGACAATCCTGCCAACGCCAAGCGCACGCGTGTCGGCACGGAGCTTGACGCCGGGGTGGGCAGCGCTGCAGGGGTCATGGCACTGTACCGCGCCCTGAACGATCGCTCACTAGCGAGGACGGTCTTTGACGCCGACTTCGGCGCGGCATTGGAAGAGCCGTCCGGGCAAGGCTACGGCCGCGTCTACGTCGGTTACTGGGAAACGCGCAACCTGCGCATGGCTGCGAACATCCGTGAAGCGATCGGGGCGCATCCAGGCAGACGCACGCTGGTCATCGTGGGCGCCTCGCACAAGTGGTATCTGCAGGCCTACCTGAACCAGATGCACGACGTCCACATCGTGGACATTGCGCCGATGCTGCGTTGAGTGGGGGCTGGCCGATGGCAGCAATGGGTAATTCTCACGCTGCGGTTTTTTCGGCTGTGACTGTCGGCTCCTGGCCGAACCCGGCCGTTTGCAATGCTCAGGGTACGGCCCGTGTTGCTCTGCTGAATGGCCGGGAAGCCGCGCTTGTGATCAACCTAGTTACGATCGGAGCATGGCCTGGTCGAAGGCTTCATCTGCACCGACGGGTTTCTTTCTCCAAGCTTTCTTTGACCTGCTCGACTGTCAGCACGTCCGGGGCCGAGGGAAGGACCGGCATCCCGTCTGGACCAAAGTGAAAAGGTTCAGGAGCAGCTTCATTTGGGCAGGCCGGCACCGAGGCTGGCAACGAGGCGGCCAATGCGAATAATTGTTGGCGCAGTGGCGTTAGCGCGACATTCGCGTCTATCCAAAGCTCGTAGTACCGCCGGCCCCGCATCCATGACAAGGCAGAAATAGCGTTGCCGGATCCGGCCTGAAAAACGCTCAAGTGGGCTGGGAGCTTGCCGACTCTCTCTGTTTCGTCCTTCGGGTCGCGCCACATACGAGTGCCATCGGCTGACATGTCGTGCTCGAACAGTGTCAGCTTGCGCCCGTCGGGCATTCGAAACCCTCGGTAGAGACGAGATTTGGTACGGTTGACCGCTTCAGCTGTGGCCCCGAGGCTCTTGAGTTTTGCAAAGGGTGTTTTCGACAGGTCGACTGGTTGAAAGGCCAGGCTCTTTACAGCCGCCGCGCTTGGGCTGAACGACATGTCGTAGCGTTTCAGATTTGCTTCGCACACACGTAAGAAGCCGTCCCGACGCACTTCCTCTGCCTGACGGGCCCGGTCCTCGGCAAAGCCGCGGGTGCCCGGCGGCACGCCGAGCCCGCAGCGTTCGCTCGCCGCTCCGGGATTTGCCGAAACGAACACAGCGTGCATCACCAGGCAAAGCCCAATGGCGCTCAAGCCCAGAAACCGCAATCGCTTCACCTGCATGCCGCCCTCCCGTTGAAAGCCGTTTTCACGGAAGAGTAGCAGACCACCAAGCCTGACAAATGCACGGAAACCCACCGAATCGAACCATGGTCATGGCCGCTTGCAAATCAAGCAGTCGCGATCGAAGCAATCGCCGCTACTTCTTCGTGATCTTCTCCACCGACTGCTCTACGTAATCCTTCCCGTCGTCGTTGAACAGCAGCTTGACGGGATACCAATCCTGCGCCGGCGCCAGCCAGATATCGAGCTTCTGTCCCTTGACCGCCTCGGTCTCCTCGCGGATCACGTGCCACGCGTCGAATTCGCCGGCCGGCGTGCTCACTTTCTCTCGCTTGATGAAGCGGAAGATCCACGGATCCGCATCATGCCGCCCCGCGACGAAATACGCCCAGCGCGTGCCGGGCTTGAGCTTGTCCCCCGCCGCCCGCGCCTGCGCGACCAGCTGCCAGGTGACGGAGGTGCGATCCTGCTCGCCGCCCTTCAGCGGATAGGTCTGGTCCCCATCCGAAAAGCTCAGGGTCTTGCTACCACGGTCGAACTTGCTGGTGGTCGCATCATGCCGGAAGCGTTTTTCATAGAACTCCGCCGGCGCCAGGCCATAGCTGTCGATCGCGCCCTCGCTGCGGTTCTCCGTGATCTTGCCCAGGAGGGACACGCGCGATTCCGCCGTCGTGGCGTACTTGCCATCGCCGGCGCGCCAGGTGATCAGCGCCTTTCCGCTGAGCGAAAACCCACCCTGGCGTGCGCTCAGGTTGTAGCTCAGGTCGGCATTGGGCGGCAGTTCGAATGCCCGCTTCTGGACCGGATGATCGTCCTGAGCCCACGCGCCTGCCAGCACTGCCGCCAGCACGAGGACCGCGCCAGCCTGTTTCAACAAATTACGTCGCATATCAACTTCCTGTCATCAAAATCTTGCTTGTGGTCTGGCTCGTCACTGCCCCGCTCGCTTCGGTGTTGCGGATC
Organism: Massilia terrae; assembly: GCF_024753145.1. GTDB lineage: Bacteria > Pseudomonadota > Gammaproteobacteria > Burkholderiales > Burkholderiaceae_D > Telluria > Telluria terrae. Next base: position 17,998 of record NZ_JANUGU010000003.1, read on the forward strand.
CGGACAGGGTACCAGCCCCGCTCCGGCGCCAGCCAGATGTCCAGCCGCGAATTGTACGACCCCGGCTTCGGCGGGCGCGACAAATGCCAGACATGCAGCTTGCCCAGCTTGGTGTCGATATCCTCTTCGCCCACCAGCATGAAGTGGTAAACGGTTGCGTCGCGATCTTCGCCGACAAGAATGTCGAGGCCGCCCTTCAATTGGCCCGGATCGGCGCGCGCGATCGCGGCCAGTTGCAACGGCACACTGGCCTTGTCCTGCGCCCCGGCCACCAAAGCGTATTTATTTTGCGACGCCGAGAAGGTGATCGTACTTTCAGGACGGTTGAAATGCGTCGCCGTCATCGAGCGGCCGCGCCGCTTTTCCGTCATCAGCACCGGCGCGAAGCCGCTGTCGACCAGCTTGCCTTCGCTGGTGAGTTCGAGCAGGTTCACGTGCGCGAACAGCAGGCGGATGCCGACATTGAACTGCATACGGTAGCTGCCCACGCCCAGCTTCCAGATGAAATCGGCGTCGCCGGTCCAGTGCGTGCCATCGGCATCGATGCGGTCGACGTCCATCGTCATTTCGGCCGAGGGCGGCAGATCGACGCGGTAGCCGGGCACCGGCGGCGCGGCGGGCGCGGGCGCCGGAGCGGGCGCCGCTTGTGGCGCCGATTGTACGACGGGCGCGGCGGGCCCGGCGCCGCCTTGCACCTGATCACCGGGTTCGGCCGCGGGCGGCGGCGCGGGATCCGTGGGGGCCAACGTGACCTGTACCGGGGGCGGTGGTGGACGGCGCGGCGGCAAGGGTTCGCTGCGCAGCGGCAGCGGCAGCGGCTCCGGCGGCGGCAGCGGCTTGGGAGGCGTCGGCAGCAGTTCCGCCAGCAGTTCCGGCTCGTCCAATATGTGCACGCGGCGATGACCGAGCTGGCCACTGAACCACGTGAGCACAGTCCAATGCAACAGCACGATGAGCGCGCCAAGCACCAGCGCGCGCCGCCGGTGGAGTCGGAAGAATGCGGAGCTCATCCCCGTAGTGTAGCCTGTTCGCACAGCGGGCCCGCGTATGCACGCACGCGGTTTTTTGTGGCGCCGTGCGTAATCTGCTACGCTAGGCCCACACATCAGGAGACCGCCATGCTCAAGCCACCAGTGCCGCCCATTCCCGGAATGACGGACACGCTCGAGTTCGTCAAGAACCTGTGGAGCGGCATGAACGTCCCGGGCGTCGGCATGCCGGGCATGGCCGACGCCACGCTGTCCACCGATGCCCTCGACAAGAAGATCGCGGACCTCAAGGCCATCGAAGCCTGGCTCAATATGAACACGTCGATGCTGCGCGCGACCATCCAGGGACTGGAGGTTCAGCGCGGCACGCTCGGCGCGCTCAAGTCGATGAGTGCGACCATGGCGCAGGCCATGAGCCAGGCCAGCGAGCAGGCAGCGGCCGCGGCGGCACTCAATCCTTTCATGGCGGGCGCGACGACGCCGGGCACTGGTGCGTCGACGGGCAAAGGCCAAGATGGTACGCAGGCCAAGGGCAAGGCAGGGTCTGCCAAGTCCAATGGCGAAGGCGGCGCCAAGTCCGCCGATCAAGCGGGCGCGCAGGCGGGCAGCCAGGGTGCGCAGGGCGGGCCAGCCGGCGAGGCTGTGCCACCGGGCATGCCGGGCTTGCCGGCGGCAATGGCTTGGTGGAATCTGCTGCAGGATCAGTTCACGCAGGCAGTCACTGGCGCGATGGCTGCCAACAGCGCGGCCACGGCGGCCAAACCCGGGCCGGGGCCGGCCGAACCGCCGAAGGATGGCGCGGCCAAGACCTGAATCTCTTCTCCTCTTGCCATGCCCACGCGCAGCTTCATTGATCTGACAGCAATCCCCACTTCCGAAAACATGCTCCACTGACCAGTAGCGGCCGGGACAGCCGCGGTTCGCGCCTGCCCGCTCGTCCCCGCCGCGCTCGATTGAGCCGTGGAGGGTGCGTGCCGTACATCGACTACACCAGCCTCACGCCCGACCAGGTGGCCGACGTGCGGCGCAAGCTGGAAAGCGCCGGTATCGACGTGCCCCCGACCGCGGCCACGCTCGCCCAGCTCGATGATGCGCTCGCCGCCTTCCGCGCCCGCGAAGGCATCACCGCCGACGGCCCGCTCGACCAGGCCACCTGGCGCCGCCTGAACGCCCTGTCCGGCTGCGTGTTCACCGAAGTCTTCCAGAACGAACTCGACCTGCTGCGCCCCCGTCCCGATGGCGGCGCCGGTCCCGACCAGGTGGCCCCGGCCTGCCGCACCGAAGTGCTGCGGCGCGCACACGCGGCCGGGCTCACGGGGCTCGCGCTGTCCGGCGGCGGCGTGCGCAGCGCCACCTTCAACCTCGGCGTGCTGCAGGCGCTCGGCGAACAGCAGCTGCTGCGCGACTTCGACTACCTGTCCACCGTGTCCGGCGGCGGCTTCATCGGCGGCTGGCTGTCCAAGTGCATCCGCGAAAAGCATGGCGACGTGCGCGCGGTCGAAGCCATGCTCACGCCCGGCGCCGCCGGCGAAGCGGTGGAAGCCGAACCGGCCGAGATCCAGTTCCTGCGCCAGTACAGCAACTACCTGTCGCCGCGCTCCGGCATGTTCAGCGCCGATGCCTGGACCCTGATCGGCATCTACGTGCGCAACACGGGCCTGAACCTCGCGATGCTGCTGGCCTGGCTGTGCGCCCTGCTCCTGCTGCCGCGCTTTGCGGTGTGGGCCGTCAACGGCATCGTCGGCGCCAGCGCGCCGTGGGCCGCGTGGTCCGATCCGGCGTGGATGCTCGGCACCGGCGCCTTCCTGTTCGCGGTGTTCTGCATCGCGCTGTCGATCTCCAGCAGGCCGGAAAGCGCGGACGGCCAGCGCTGGTTCCCGGTCAACCAGGGCGCGGTCCTCTGGTACATCAACTTCCCGCTGCTGCTGTCCGGCTTCCTGGTCAGCATCGGGCTGTGGCGCCACGGCGGCACCATGCCCTGGATGCTGAACCGCCTGCTGGCGCGCCAGCTCGAATGGCGCCTGGCCTGGCTATTGGCGCCGGGCGCGGTCTACTTCATCGTGTGGGCCTGCGGCTGGTATCTCGCGCACGACCGCCTCAGTCCCTACCGGCGTGCCGGCTATGCGACGTGCGCCGCGGCGCTGGCACTGGTGGTGGCCGTCATGCTGGGCGGGACGCTCGAATTCGCGCCCGGCGTGGCCGAGCACGCGATCGCGCACGACAGCGCCTACATGCTGGCGCGCTGCTGGATCCCGGCCGCGGCGATCGCGCTGCTGCTGGCCGCCGCCGCCCTCGCGGTGCCGGGCTGGCGCCGCAAGCGCGCCGCGCCGGACATCACGCGCACCGACGTCCACGAGGCCCTGTCCCACTTCCTGAGCGCGATGTTCGCACTCACCATCGGCACCCTGCTGCTGCTCGGCGGGCTGGCGCTGCTGCCGAATCCCGCGCAGCACCCGATCCTCAATAACGCGGTCGCCCTGACCACCTTCGGCATGCCGCTGATGATGACGCTGTTCTCGGTCACCACAACGCTGATGATCGGCCTGATCGGCCCCCTCTACAGCGACGCCAGCCGCGAATGGTGGAGCCGCCAGGGCGCCTGGACCACCATCTTCACCATCACCTGGATGATGATGTTCGGCGCCGCCTTCTTCCTGCCGCCGCTGGTGCACTGGGCCTGGCTGACCTGGCATCCGCTGGCCAATCTCGGCGCCGCCATCGGCTGGCTGGCGATGACGTGGTTCGGCCTGAAGGCTGGCAGCATGGGCGGCCAGCTGCCCGGCATCGGCATGACGCGGCTGGAGCTGGCCGCACGCGTCGCGCCCTACGTGTTCTCATTCGGGATCTTCGCGCTGCTGGCGACGCTGGTGCAGCTGTCGGTGGCCGCGCCGGAGCTGGCCTGCCCGGCGCCGACGCTGGCCTGCGTCTACGCCTCGCACGCCAGCGCCAGCCTGCAAACCGACGGCGCCACGCTGGCCGTCGCCTTCGGCCTGTGCCTGTTCGCGGCCGTGGTGCTGGGCTGGCGCGTCGACATCAACAAATTCTCGCTCTACATGCTGTACCGGAACCGCGTGGTGCGCGCCTATTTCGGCGCCAGCAGCATGCACCGCAAGCCACATCCCTTCACCGGCTTCGACCCCAACGACGACCCGCAGCTGGCCGACCTGCAGGACCAGCTGCCCTACCACATCATCAACACCTCGCTGAACCTGGTCAGTGGCGAGGAGCTGGCCTGGCAGACGCGCAAGGCCGCGTCATTCGCCTTCACGCCGCGCTACTGCGGATTCGAGATGCCGCTGATGCCGGCGCAAGGCGCGAACCTGGCGCTGCATGAAGCGCAACGCGGCACCTTCCGGCCGACGCGCCAGTACGCCTCGCGCGCCGGCAAGGGCGTGGACGACGACGCCAAGGTGCGGTTGGGGATGGCGGTGGCGCTGTCCGGCGCGGCGGCCAGCCCGAACATGGGATCGCACTCGTCGCCGCCGCTGAACTTCCTGATGACGATGTTTAACGTGCGGCTCGGGCGCTGGTGTCCCAATCCGCGCAAGGCGGCGTGGAAGCGCTCGTCGCCGCCGATCGGGCTGTTCAGCCTCCTGGCGGAGCTGTTCGGGATGACCAATGCGGACGCCAGTTACGTGTACCTGTCGGATGGCGGCCACTTCGAGAACCTCGGCATCTACGAGCTGGTACGGCGGCGCTGCCGGCTGATCGTGGCGGTGGACGTGGCCAGCGACCGGACGCTGGCCTTCGAAGACCTCGGCAATGCGATCCGCAAATGCGCCACCGATTTGCATGTGACGATCGACCTCGACGTCTCGCGCATGGAGCTGGTGAAGGGCACGGACCTGTGCGGCGCGAGCTGCGCGGCGGGCACGATCTGCTACAGCCATGTGGATGAGGGAGGCGTGGACGGCACGCTCCTGTACATCAAGCCGGCCATCGTCGGTAACGAGAACGCTGATGTGCTCAACTACCGCAAGGCCCATCCCGACTATCCGCACCAGAGCACGGCGGATCAGTGGTTCGACGAGGCGCAGTTCGAAAGCTATCGCGCGCTGGGGTATCACATCGCGAAGGAGGCGCTGTCGCGGGCAGCGGAGGTATCAAAGGTGCCGGGGATGCGCAGGGACGTGGACCAGTTATGCGCGGAGCTGATGCGCCAGCACGCGGGGAGGCTGGCGCCTTCGCCAGCCGGTGCGGGGGCGGCTACGGGCGCCTGATCTCACCAATAACAAGGCACGTCGAGACGGGGACCCATGCTGAGTCAGAGGGCCTGCGGCGATCTGCGATGCGGCAACTCAAGCTGTCCATGGGTCTCCGCCTGCGCGGGGACGACGGCTTTCAGGATAACTGTATTGCAGCCGGCTGCTCGTCGTCCAGCAAATCGAGAGGATGCGCGTCCGGCGGCACCGGCTCCGCAGCCGGCTGCGCTGGATCCAGCAGTCCAGGAACCACCGCCTCCACCTGCGGCGCCAGCGCCGCCAAGTGCTCCATCAACTGCGCGAAACGCTGCTGCCCCGGCTGCAAGTGGTCGACGTGCGACAGCACCTCGTAGGCCTCCTGCGCCATCGCCTCGTCGTAGCCGTGCTGCTCCAGGTGCGAGATCAGCACCTGCGCCGCGTTGAACAGGATGCGCTGGTTGTTGGGCACCGCGCGCCGCGCGTTGCGCATCCACTCGACCGCTTCGTGCAGCCTGCCGGTCTTCCACAGCAGGACGCCCTGGTTCATCAGGTCCGACGCTTCCTTGCGCGACGCCCGGATGATGGCCTCGCCCTCCTCGCCCATGCGCGCACGTTCGAACAGCTTGCGCACCTGCTCCAACAGCACCGGATGATCATGGTTGTTGCGGATGACGTAGGACAGCAGCTCCACCGGCGCGTCCTTCACGCCGACCGCGAACAGCAAGGTCGCCATCTCCATGCAGGTCGGGATGTCGGGCCGCTCGGCGGTTTCGCGCAGCATCTGCTCAAGCTCGTCGCCGGACTTGCGCGCACGCCGGTAGTCGCCGCTCTCGTGGTACACCAGGCCCTCGGTGATCTTGGCGCGCAGCTGGATGTCCAGGTGCTCGCCGGCGAAATCGCGCTGCGCCTGCGACAGCAGCTGCAGCGCCTCCTTGGTGTCGTTCTTCAGGCCGCACACGCGCGCCAGCCCGAGATAGGCATCCGGCGTCTTGTTGACCGAGTACTCTCCCACCGAGATGCACTTGCGGTAGGCCTTCTCGGCCAGCGCCATGTTCCCGATCTTCAGGCTGACGTTGCCGAGGTTGCGCTGGCGCGTCACGGAATTGGGCGACAGCTTTGCGGCGCGCTCCAGCACCGCGCAGGCCTCGTCCAGCTGTCCCATCCCTTCGAAGGACTTGGCCAGGTTGTCGTAGGCGTCGAGGTACCAGCTGTTCTCCGCGATCACGCCCTGGAACATCTGGCGCGCCTGCTCGAATTCGCCGTTGGCCAGGCGGATCTTGGCCAGCCCGATGCGCGCCCACTGGTATTCGCGCTGCGCCAGCACCTGCTCGTAGGCGGCGCGCGCCTTGTCCGGCTGGCCGCTCTTCTCCATCAGCCGCGCCTTCATGCGCAGCAGTTCGATCTCGTGCGCCTTGTGCGCCGCGATCTGCTCGTCGCACAGGCGCGCCGCATGCAGGTAGGCGCGTTCGGCATAGGCCTGGTCGATGGCGCGGAACACCTGCTTCTTGTGCCACACGCGGTTCAGGCGCGTGAGCAGCACGCCTTCCGTGATCGGCTTGATGAGATACGCATCCGGCTGGTGCTCGGCCGCGCCCACCACCGATTCGACGCTCTTCTCGGCCGTGACCATGATCCACACCGTGCTCGGGTTGACCAGGTTGCGCACCCGCGATTCCTCCAGCACCTGCTGGCCGTTCTTCCCCTCGCCCAGGTAGTAGTCGCACAGGACCACGTCGTAGCGCGTGCGCGTCAGCAGCGCCATCGCCTCGCCGCCGCTGGTGGCCTGGTCGATGCTCCTCGCGCCAAGGCTGCGCAGGCTTTCGCGCAGCAGCTGGCGCATACCGGCGAAGTCGTCGACGACCAGGTAGTTCTTCGAGGCCCAGTCGACCTGATTCTCGGGACCTGTGGTGGAGAGGAGCGGGACCGCGTTCATGGCAGCCTGAGGATGAAGCAGCCGCCCCCGTAGCGGCCACCGTTTTCGAGCCGCAGGTCGCCGTGGCGGCCGCGGTGGCGGTGCATCTTCGCCACTTCGCTCGAAAAATACAGGCCCAGGCCCGCGCTGTTGGTCAGGAAGTTCACGCCGTTGGAAGCGCCGTGCATGGCGGCGACGCCGGCGTCCAGCATCGACTGCGGATAGCCCATGCCGTTATCCTCCAGCCGCAGTTCGAGGAAGCCGTCGACCTCGCGGATGACGAGCAGGATTCGGTCGCGCGTGTAGTTGGTGGCGTTGTGGATCGCATGCGACATCACGCCGATGATCAGGTCTTCGTCGAAATGCCAGACCAGGTGCGGATCGCAGTCGATCTCCAGCGTGACGCCGCGCGACTGCAGCAGCACCCGCTCGCTCGCCGCCACTTGCTCGGCCAGCTCGCCCACTTCCAGCGGCTGCATGTCGAAGGGGTACTCGGGCGTGCCGACCTGCTTGTACAGGGCCAGCAGCTGCATCAGCTGGTTGTTCAGGCGGCGCGTCTGGTGCAGCATGTGCGCCATGCGCGGATAGGCCGGCGCCGCCTGCGGCGCGTCGACCAGCAGCTGCTCCAGCGTCCCGGACAGGATGCTGATCGAATTCTTCATGTCGTGCGCAGTCGACGCCAGGAACAGGAACAGCTCGTGTGCGCGGGATTGGTCTTCCATCGCTTAACCTGGACGGGCCAGGCCATAAAAAGTTTCCTTGCGGAAAATTATAGCGCGGATGTCGTTTTGGTATTGCGATTTGTCAGTCGTACACGGGATTGGGCCCCCGTGGGGCGCGGCGTGCACGCAACACAAAGCGCGCCGGATCGAGGGCGTCGACAAGGTTTGCTTCCAGCGGCAGCGGTTCGCCCTCCAGCGATGCCGCCAGCAGCTCGGCCGCCAGCGGCGCCCAGGTCAGGCCGCGCGAGGCGTAGCCGAGCAGGCCATACAGGCCGGGGTGGCGCGGCACGTCGCGCAGGCGCTCGGTGCCGCCGGCGGCGTCGAAGTCGGGCAGGCGTCCGATGAGCGGCAGCCGGTCCGGCGCCACGGTGCGAAAGCCGACGCGGCCCGCGAGCGGGGCATCGGCGGCGGCGAGCGGGTCGGACAGCAGCGCGCGCAGCTTGGCCAGGTTGTCGTCATGGCTGGACTGGCGCAGCGCGGGATCGGGATCGAGGTCGTAGGTCGCGCCGGCGCAGCAGATGCCATGCGAGGCCGGCGTCACGTAGGCTTCGCGGCACAGCACCAGCGGCAGCGCCGGCAGGGTATCGGCCACGATGTGCGAGACCTGGCCGCGCAGCACGTCCAGCGGCAACGGCGCCGTTTGCGGGAAGTCCCTGGCGCCGGCGCCGCTGGCGAGGATCACGGTCGGCGCCTGGCCCAGCACGGCGCCGCCGGCATCAACCACCTGCCATTCGCCATCCGCGCGCTCGAGCCGCACGCTGCCGGCGCCGAAACGCGCGTCGAGCCGACCGCCGCAGGCAGCGAGCATGGCGTCGCAGACGCTGCCGGGGCGCGCCCAGCCGCCCTGCGGGAACAGCCAGCCTCCCTCAAGCGCGGGCAGCCCGAGCATGGCGCCCGCCTCTCCCGCTTCGAGCCAGCGCGCGAATTCGGGCGGGTAGCGGCCCTCGGCCGCGATCGCGCGCGCGGCCTGCGCATGGGCCGCGTCGCGCGCCAGTTGCAGCACGCCGCAGGCCGCGCCTTCGATCGCGCGGCCGATGCCGCCAATGGTGTCCCAATACTGCAGCGCGTACAGATAGGCCGCGCGCACCAGCCGCGTCGGGATATTGTCGTCCCGCGACACCAGCGGCATGAAGATGCCGGCGTGGTTGCCGGACGCTTCCATCGCGGGCCGTCCGTGCCGCTCGACGAGCGTGACCTGCCAGCCGCGCGCGCACAGGCGCTCGCACGCGGCCGCGCCGGCGATCCCGGCACCGATGACGATCGCGCGGCGCGGCGGCGCCGGCGCCACCGGCAGGCGCGGCTTGCGGCTGGCGAAGTGCGCGCGGCCGGCGCCGTCGAACACGAAGCCTTGCGCGGCCAGCGCATCAAGCTGTTCCGCTGCCAACCCATCTTCCGCGAGCAGCGCATCGGCGGCGGCAATGCGCGCCAGCGGCCGCGCGAAAGCCGCGCCCTCGTCCGCGATGCCGTGCAGGCGGATGAAGTCGAGTCGCGCCGACAGCTGTGCCAGCGCGGTGTCGAGCGGTGCGCTCAACAGGTCCAGCGTGAGGCCGGCATCAGCTTGGGGAATGCGATGGAAGCCCGGCATGCGGTCGCGCGCGATGGCGACCACGTGCAGGCGCGCCGGCCGCTGCGGATCGTCGCGCCACGCCTGCAGTAGCGCACGCACGCCGCTGCCGTCGCCGTAAGCGCTGTCGAAAACCGTGTAGCGCTCGCGGCCGCGCCAATGCGCCAGCATGTTCAGCGCCCTGAATGGCAGAAGCACTCGGGATCATGGTCGTCGACCATGCCGATGCCCTGCATGTAGGCGTAGATGATGGTCGAGCCGACGAACTTGAAGCCGCGCTTGCCGAGGTCCTTCGAGATGCGGTCCGACAGATCGGTGCGCGCCGGGCGCTCGCCCCTGGCCCAGCGGTTCACGATCGGCTTGCCGTCCACCTGCGACCACAGGTAGTGGTCGAGCGTGAGCCCATCGGCGCGCATGCGCAGGTAGGCTTGCGCATTGCTGATCGCCGCCGCCACCTTGAGCCGGTTGCGCACGATGCCGGGATTGGCCAGCAGCTCGGCTACCTTGGCCTCGCCGTAGGCCGCGATCTTGTCCACATCCCAGCCGCAGAAGGCCGCGCGGTAGTTCTCGCGCTTGTTGAGGATGGTCTCCCACGACAAGCCGGCCTGCGCGCCTTCGAGGTTGAGCATCTCGAACAGGCGCAGCTCATCGTGGCATGGCACGCCCCATTCCGTGTCGTGGTAATCGAGGTAGCGCGGGTTGGCCGGATTGGCCCAGCTGCAGCGAATTTTTGTCATGGCTGAGAGTATAAATCACCACTCCTGGCCAAGCGCGGTTAAGATGGCGGATGATTTTTTGCGGAGGACGAATCATGCGCACCGCAGCTCAAGCACGGCATCCGGAGCACGGCTGATGTACACGCCACGCCATTTCGAGGAAACGCGGCTGGACGTGATGCACGCGCTGATCGCCGCCCATCCATTCGGCGCGCTGGTGCGCGTCGGCCCCAACGGCATGGATACCGATCACCTTCGCTTCGACATCGTCGCGCCATGCGACGAGTCGCCGCGCGGCACCTTGCGCGCGCATGTCGCCCGCGCCAATCCGGTCGCGCGGGAAGCCGGTTCCGAAGTGATGGTGATGTTCGCCTCACCGTCCAGCTATGTTTCGCCCGGCCCGGCGTGGAATTACGCGGTCGTGCACGCACACGGCCGCCTGCGCGTGATGGATGATCCCGCCTGGTTGCGGGATCTGGTCGAGCGCCTGTCGTACCGCTACGAGGAGATGCTCAAGGCCATCGTCGGCATCGAGATCCCGATCGGACGGATCGAAGCAAAATGGAAGGTCAGCCGGGCGCGCAGCGAAACCTTGCACGCGACGCCTGTTGAGAGAGATACCGTCCGCGGGTAACGCAGACTACGCGCCTACTTGCCGGACTTGGTGTTGGCCATTGCCGACTTGTCCTGCTCGGCCGACTTCAGGTGTTGCTCCACCACCGGCAGCATCTTGTCCGCCAGGCCCTTGACGTCACTGTCCCTGGCCTTCTTCGAATCGCTCATCAGCTTGCCATGCACGGCCTTGTGGTCGGACACGCCGGCCTGCGACATATAGGCCTTGTCGAAGGCCGTGCCGCTCATCGCTTCCAGCTTGGCGGACATGGCCTTGTGCTTGGCGTCCGGCTCCGTCGGCAGGGTGACGCCCTTCTGCTGCGCGACCTGCTGCACGTCGTTCAGCGCCTTGCTGTGGTCATCGATCATCTGCTGCGCGAAGGTCTTGACCTGGTCGTTCTGGCTCTTGCTTTGCGCCAGCTTGGCGGCCTCGATCTCGTCGATGTTCGCCTGCGCCATATCCTTGAGGATTTTTTCGTCGGCCTTGCTCAGCGAAGAAGAGCCGGTGCTGCCGCTGGCGCCGCTCGCGCCGCTGGTGTGGTCGCGGCGCTTTTCCATGCCCATGCTATTGGTATTGCCCATGGTGCCGCCCGCCATGGTCTTGCCGGTGGTGTTGGGATTGCCGGCGCCCGTCGTGTCCTGGACATTGTGCAAGGTATTGCCGCTGCCGCTGCCGCTGCGCGTGCTCTGCATGCTGCTGCTGCCCGCTTTCTCGTCCTTGCCGACGCTATTCGTGTTGCCGGCCGTGCCCTCACGCGTCGTCTGGCCGGTCTGGGCGGTGGCGTCCTGGCCGGTGCCGGAAGCATTGCTCGATCCGCCGGTCTGCGCCTGCACGCCGAATGCACTGAACATTGCCGCCACAGCTGTTACTGCTAGCAGTTTCTTCAACACCTTTTTCTTATGCATCTTGCTCTCCTGTTATTAAATTTATACATGGACCGGATCAGGCTGCGAGTGTATCGCCGCCCTTTTTTGGGCAGCGCCCGGTAGCCCCCGAGCAAGGCACAAAAAAAGCCAGGCGCGCAGCCTGGCTTTGCCGAGGTAAGGCGCGCTTCAGCGGAAGCTGAGCGCCGCAGTCAGATCGCCCGGCGGACGCGCGCCGCGCGCGGCGAACGCGGCGTTGCGGGCCGCGATGCCTTCCAGCAGCGGCAGGCCGTGCAGGCGCGTGATGAAGCGCAGGATCGAGGTCGTGTCGTAGAAGTTGTGGTCCACATTGCCCCGCTTCGCATGCGGCGACACGATGATCGCCGGGATGCGCGAGCCAGGACCCCAGCGGTCGCCCTTGGGCGGCGCCACGTTGTCCCACCAGCCGCCGTTCTCGTCGAAGGTGATCACGACCACCATGTCCTTCCACTGCGGCGATTTCTTCAGGTGCTCGATCACATTGGCCACGTGGGCGTCGCCCGACTCGATGTCGGAATAGCCGGCATGCAGGTTCAGGTTGCCTTGCGGCTTGTAGAACGCGACGGCCGGCAGGCGCCCCGCAATCGCGTCGGCGATGAACTTATTGGAGATCGGGCTGTCGCCCAGGCCGGCATCGCGCAGATGTTTGGCGCGCGCGGCGGTGCCCGGTGCAAACTGCTTGAAGTAATTGAGCGGCTGGTGGTGGTACTGGAAATTCGGCCGGCTGCCCTCGCCGCGATGCTCCAGCGCCGCTTGCCAGGCGCCGGCGTACCAGGCCCAGGACACGCCGCGTGCCGACAGCAGGTCGCCGATCGTGTCGTAAGCCTGCGGCGGCAGCACGGAAGGATTCTGCGGATCGGCGGCCGACGCATCGCCACCCGGCGCCGGCCGCACCCAGCTCGGCTGATACGGCGGCGCCATCGTGTTGATCGTGTAGCCGTCGGGCGTGATGTCGCCGTCGCTGACGAACTTCGGCTTGCCTTCGAGCGCCGAGCGCGGGCTGTCGTGCGCAAGCGTGAGCTGCACGCCGGTCGGGCCGTCGTCCAGCGCGGCAATGAGTTTTTTGGCCGGCGAGTTGGCCGCATCGGGATACGCGGGCGGCCGCGCCGCGACGAGGAACTGGTGGTTCAGGTAGGAGCCGCCGAAGGCCGCCATGAAGAAGTTGTCGCACAGCGTGAACTCGCGCGCGATCTGCCACAGGCCGAGGTTCTTGTGCGTCTCGCCGTAGTAGCCCATCACCAGGCCGCCGGCATTGCCCCAGGCCGCGAAGCCATCGTTCTTGCCGCCGTTGATCTGCATCTGGTTCTGGTAGAAGCGGTGCCACAGGTCGCGCGTCACCAGGCCTTCCGGCAGCGGATTGCCTTCCGCATCCTTGAGCGTGAACGGTGCATTGGGCAGGCCGCTGATCTGCTCTTCCTTGATCAGGTAGTCCTTGCCGCCGATGTTCTGGCGCGCCGGCACCATGCCGCCCCACACCTTGGGCAGCGTCGGCAGCACCGAGCCGTCGCGGTCGCGCTGGGCCGCCGCGGCGGGCGCTACCGCTGACAGCGGCAGCGCCGTGCCCGGGAAGTTCGCGAACAGGTTGTTGAAGCTGCGGTTCTCAAGATAGATCACAACCACGTTCTTCACATGCGCCCGGAGCTTGGCGTCGAGCGAGGTGGCGGCGACGGCGGCTTCGGCTGGCGCGTGCGGCAGCGTGGTCGACAAGCCGACCGCCGCAGCCGCCTGGAAGATGCGGCGGCGCGCCGGGTTCTCGGGAAGGTCGGCGTCGTCGCGCTGGTCGTGATCGAGGTCTTGCACGTTCTCTCCTGGGAAGGCTGGCGGAAACCGCCGGGGAGCCGTAATTATCCTTCTTTTTTTCCCGAAGGCAAAAATCTAAAACCGCGTCGCACGCCTGTCACATCCGGCCTGCACAATCCGTTTCGCTCCTGGGGAAAGAGCGGCAACATCGGCAGCGCGAGCTGCCCTACCGGCGCCGGCGGTCGGGAAATATACCGGCACCAAACACTACTCGGCCACGCTCTTGCGGCCGACCACGATGTGCAGCACGAACAGCAGCGCGACCGCCAAGCCGGCCGCCCAGTGCAGCACCGACCACAGCGGGCGATCGGCCTCGCCGGCGAGGTAGTACAGGCCGTAGCCGGTCACGAGCAGGAACAGCAGGATCGCCACCAGGGACCAGCCGACCAGCAGATTGCGGCCCGCCTTGACCGCGCGCCGGACATGCAGGTGCAGCAGGCTGCCGGTGAAGAACAGCGTGGCCATCGCGGCAGCGCCGTGCAGCTTCATCGCCCATGGCTCAAGCGGGTTGACGGTCTCGCCGAATTCGCTCACCGGCCGCATGAAGTAGCGCAGCACCAGCCAGGCCACGCCGGACAGGAACAGCACCGCGCCGGTCACGTAGACCGTGCGGCGGTGCCAGCGTTCGAGCCGGAAGCCGAAGCGCTTGCTGGCGGCGGCGGGAGGAGTCCTGTTCATCGCATCAAATCAAAAAAGCGCTGGCCTCGCATGCGGACAGCGCGGGGTGGCGCACGTCGCCGGTGGCCAGCACGACCTTGGTCAGCGCGTCGGCCAGCACGCAGCGCGGCGCGCGCACCGAGGCGCTGCGATCGTTCACGATGGCCGTGCCGTCGCGGGCGTCGACCAGTGCGCTGACCATCACGCGGCCATCGACTTCGCGCGACGAAAAATAGCTGCCGGAGGTGGCGAGCGCGCAGTCTTCCAGCTCCAGCACCGCGGCGGCCACGCCCGGATTGCGCGGCGAGCGGATCGACACCGGCAGGCGCAGCTCGCCGAACACGCGCAGGTCGCCGCCCGCATTCACGCAGCCGGAGCGCACGCCGGCCCGCTGCAGGCATTCTACCGCGAGGTCGACCGCATAGCCCTTGGCGATGCCGCCGAGGTCGATCCATCCGGCGGCCAGCTTGCGCACCACGCCCTCCCGCTCCAGCGCCAGCACCCGCTCGAATTTCAGGACCGCGGGCGACGTGGCTTGCGGCGCCGGCAGCACCTGCCACGCCACCAGCCGCGGCGCGCAGGCGATGTCGAAAGCGCCGCCGGACAGCCGCCCGATATCGGCCGCGATGCGCAACACTTCCCAGGTATCGCGGTCGATGTGCACCGTGTCGCCCGGCGCGGCGCGGTTGATGCGCGAGACGTCGCTGTGCGCATCGTGAAAACTCATCAGCCCGTGCACGCGCGCGATGGCCGCGAACGCGTCGGTCAGCGCATCATGGCTGCCCTCCGCGCTGATCTCGACCATGGTGCCCAGCCAGGGCTGCGCGCGCCGGATCATTTTGCCAGCGCCACCTGCGCCACCGCGGCGATGCGGCGCACGCCGTCCGTGATATGGGTGCACGACAGCGTGGCGCCGCTGATATTGGCGATGCCGCCGCCGATCGCGAGCCCGCCGCTTTTCGCGCTCTTGCCCACGAACTGGCGGCGCCACGCGGGCAGCCGCACTTCCGCGCCGTGGCTTTCGCGGTAAGCCAGGATTTCGACCTGGCGGATGCTGGCGTCCGGATTGACGCCGACCGCGTACGAGATCAGCTCGAACTTGCCGACCACGTCGTCCAGCACCACGTAGCCGAGCACCGTGGCGCCCTTCATCGCGGCCACCACGCGCCACTGCACCGAGCGCGCCGGCAGACCGGCCAGCTGCTCGACCTGCTTCATCTGCGCCGCGTCCAGCGCCAGCGGGTGCGGACGGAAGGCGTCAGCGTCGGGGAAGATCAGCTTCTGCGCTTCCTCGGCGCTCAGGTACTGCGTTGCAAACGCGGGTGCGCTGGCGGCGCCTGCGATCAACACTGTCAGCGGTACGTAGCGCATCGCTCCACCTCAATAAGCAAAGCCGACGCCGAGGTTGACCCGGTCGCGCGATTTATCGTCGGCGAATTTCTGGTAATCGGCCTTCAGCACCACGCCCTGCCCGACCTTGAAATTGGCGCCAACGGTGGACACGCGCTGGTTCGGCCCGGTCGCGACGCCCAGCCCCGCCGGCATCGCACCGTAGCTGCGTGCGGTATTGAAGCTTTCGTAGCGGGCGAAAGGACTGAGCACGTAGTCGCCTGACTGCCACAGCTGGTAGGCGGCCTGCAGGTACCAGCCCGCGAAGCTGCTCGGCACCGGGGTCGGGTTGCCGACGAAGGTGGCGTTGAGTGCGCCGGTGTCGCTGATGCGGCCGTAGGCCCACAGCGCCGACAGGTCCCACGCACCCGGCGTGTAGCGGGTATGCAGGTCCACCAGGCTGACGCGGGCGTCCTGCGCCGCGAAGCCTTCGGTGGCGTGGCCGGCCTTGCCGGTGAAGACCGAGCCGCCCACCAGCAGGCCCGGATAGCCGCGCCAGTTCAGCGCGCCGTGCAGCGCCAGGTTGCGCGCCTTGGCGACCTGGCCTTCCTGGTGGATCGAACCGAGCGGCGACTCGCGGCCTTCTTCCGAAGCCGGGTCCCACTTGGTGAGGTCGAAGCCGGTGGTCACGCCCGCGTCCCAGGTGTAGCCTTCGCCGAATTCACCGGTCAGGCCGATGCCGGCCTCGCGCCAGGTGGTGGGGATGATCGCGGTCTCGACGAAATTGCGCTCGACGCCGTAGTAGGCGGTTGGCTCGTGGGTCTGGTTCAGCAGGCCCACCGGCATCAGGAACAGGCCGGCGCGGGCGCGCAGGCCGCCGCCGAATTCACGCTCCACGTACAGCTGCTCGACTTCGGATTCGCCCTGGTCGCTGGCCGACACCACCGCGTGTTCCCATTCGAATTCGGACACGATCTTGGTGCGCTCGTCGAAGCGGTGCTGGAAGCCGATCACGGCGCGCCGCACATCGGCCTGCGCGCCGCTCGCGTTACGCACCGGGCGGTTGTAGTTGATCTCGCCGTAGCCGATCAGCACGGTGGACGGCTGCTCGCTCGCGGGCGCGGCGGCGGCCACGGCTGCCGGTGCGCTGGTCGCGACCGGCGCCGGCGCCGGTGCGCCAGGAGCCGGTGCTGCGGGCGCCGGCGCGGTTTGTGCCGATGCCGCCTGCGCCTTCTGCGCCGCCAGCTCGGCCTTCAGCTGCGCCAGTTCCGCGGCCAGCTGCTCGACACGCTTGGCCAGGTCGGTTTCCTGCGCGAGCACCGAGGCCGGGGCGGCCAGGAAGGCGGCGGCCAGTGCGACGCTGATCAGTTTTCTTTGCATTGTTCTTCTCCGTTCGATAGTTAAAGTTTGTAGCCGTCGGTGAGCGAGCCCAGGAATTGGACAAGGTCGGCAATCTCGGTTTCATCCAACGCCGGCATCATGCCGGGCTGGCGGTTGTACGGGCCTTCGGCGGTGTTCACGTTCTTGCGCAACTGCGGCGGCAGGTCGTTGAATTTCTCGGCCACGCCGTTCGCGCCGACCGGGTACCACTCCTCAGGATTGGTATCGCGCCGCACGTAGAAGCGCACGACATCGGTCAAATTGGTGAAGTAGCCGTTGTGGAAAAAGGACTTTCTGGTCGCGACGTTGCGCAAGGTCGGCACCTTGAACGCTCCGCAAAGGTCCTGGCGCGCGCTCAAGTCCGTGCGATCGGGGCCGCACAGGCCGAGGTCGAAGTAGGCGGGATCGGCGGTGGCCGGAATGCGCGGGTTGCGCGGCACGCCCAGCGCGTCGAAGCTGAAGTCGGTGAACAGGGGAGCGCTGCCGTCGCTACCGCGCGCGCCTGGATGGCAGGCCGCGCAGTTGCCCTTGGCCGGATTGTTGAACAGCGCCAGCCCGCGCAGCTCGGCGTCGTTCAGCATCACCTTCCCGGCCAGGAACAGGTCGTACTTGGAATCGAAAGGATGGAAGCGCGGGTCTTCCTTCTCGAACTGCTGCAGCGCGAACTGCATGCGGCTGAAGGCCTGCTCCGCATTGTCGAAGATGGCCGCGCCGAACACGCTGCGGAACTGGTCCGCGTAGGCCGCCTTGCTCAGGCGAGCGACCGCGTCGGCCTTGCTGGCGTTGGCCATCTCGTGCGGCGCCAGCAGGGGGCGCTCGGCCTGGTCCTGCAGCGTGGCAGCGCGGCCGTCGCGGTTGAAGCCGCCGACCGGCGTGCCGTCCGCTTCGAAATGGAAGGCCGGCGTCTGTTGCATGTAGCGCAGCGAGGGCGAGGCGCGGAAACCCGCCACGATGCCGTCCGGCCCGCCCAGCGGGATCGCCAGGCCATCGCTGGGGCCGTGCGCATTGTCCGGATTGTGGCAGCTGGCGCAGGACTGCTTGCCGGAGGCCGACAGCGACACATCGTTGAAAATCTTCTCGCCCAGCGCCGCGCCTTGCGACAAGGACGACAGGAGCTCAGGCTGCGGCGAGGCCGCCGTACCGCCGCCACCGCCGCCGCATCCGGCGAGCAGCACGGCAGCAAGCGCGGCCAGCAGCTTCCCAATCCGGACAGGTTTCATGTTTATTAAGAACGAAAATCTAAATGAGAATGATTCTAATTTAAGATAAACATTGGAGCAATAGCATGTGGCGGGGTTGCCACGATTCTGCTGGTTCGGGGAGCTCAGGACACGGCCATTTGCTGCTGGAAGGTCATCACAATGAATTCGGCCGGACGCACGAGGGCGACCTTGACCGAGACGTTCATGTAGCCGTCCAGCAGCTCGTTCCCGCTCATGGTCGAGCCCAGGCCGACAGCGACGCTGAAGGCATCTTCTGGTTTGGCGCCCATCAGCGCACCCTGTTGCCACTGCACGGTCAGGAAGTTCCTGATCATGCTGTTCACCGTCGCCCATGTATGCACGTCGTTCGGTGCGAACACGTAGGCTTGCAGCGCTGTCTTGATCGACTGCTCCAGCATGATCGCGGTGCGGCGTACGTTCACATAGCGCCAGTCGTCGCTGTTGCCGTCGAGTGTACGCGCACCCCAGACCACCATCCCGCGGCCGGGCAGCACGCGGATCGCGTTGATCGCCATGCCGTTGAGCGGAACGTTCAATTCTCCCTGCTGCACGTTGTCGATGTTCACGGCCGGCGAGACCGCCGAGTTGATTCCGGTGTTCGCGGGTGCCCGGTACACACCCATGTTGTTGTCGATCCGCGTGTAGACGCCGGCCATGGCGCCGGACGGCGGCAGGAGGTTCAGCGCCTGCCTGATCGCGTTCATCGCGGCCCGGTAGGCGGGCAGCGCGGCCGCCAGCGCCCTGTGCGTGTCCGGCACCATGGAAGGCTGCGATATCTTGCCGATCAAATCCTCAAGACCGGTCAAGCCGGCGGCGCTGGCCTGACGCTTCAGCCATGTGGCCAGCGCCGGCTTGCTCTCATCGCTCACCCGGGTGTAGTCGATGGCGCCATCCGCCAGCAAACTGGTATTGAGCCACGGGTAATAAGCCACGCCGTAGTTGAGGAAGCCGCTGCTCAGGCTCCAGAAACCCTTGTCGCCCGAGATGACGTCGTCAGGGCCATTGGTGCGCGGCTTGAAGCCATCGAAGACATCGAAGATGCCGATTCGGCTCTGCATCTTGCCGCAGTGCGCCAGCACCGCCTCCGCCACGCTGTTGGCGGCCGCGCCATCGGCCAGCAGCATGGCGTCCGGGATCACGACCATGGTCGGATCAAGGAACTTTTCGAGCGCAAGCAGCGGTGCTGTCAGTTGTTCCGCATTGGCCGCTGCGCTGTAATCGCCGGCCGAGACGATGTAGCAAGGCCCGCCGCCGTTGTCGAAAAACAGGCGCAGGCTCAGGTAGAGGAAGAACTGGCCAACCGGGGCGCCCAGCGTCCCGTCCTCGTTGAAGGTGATCCGGGTGTCCGGCGCGCCGCCGAAGTAAAGCTCGTACTCGGCGAGCGATGAGATCGGGGTCGGCACGCCAGTCAGGTTCTGCTGGCCGGATTGGGCCTTTTCAGTGTAGCCGATGAAGGCCGGCACCGCCGTCGCCACCTCCACGACCGAATTGGGAAAGGCGTTCTCCTCCACGACGTAAACACCCGGTGTCTTCAGCTGTGTGGCCATGGACGCGCCCTCCTTTTTTTAAGATCGGCTCAGTCGAATTTCGAAAAGTCCGGCTTGCGCTTTTCGAAGAAGGCGGTGAATGCCTCCTTCGCTTCCGCGCCCTGCAGCATCGCGGCGAACTGCTTGCTTTCAAACGCCAGCGTGTCGTCGATGGCCTGCTGGCGCGGTCGCTTCATCAGCGATTTTGTCATGCGGATCGAGGCCGCCGGCAGCGCCACCAGCTTGGCCGCCTGCTGGCGCGCAAAGGCGGGCAGCTCGGCCACCGGAAGCACTTTCGACACCAGCCCCATCTCGTACGCTTCCTGCGCGCCGAATGCTTCGCCGAGCAGCAGCTTCTCGGCCGCACGCGGATAGCCCGCCAGTTGCGGCAGCAGCAGCGAGGATGCGAACTCCGGGCACAGGCCGAGCTGCGAGAACGGCAGCGAGAACTTCGCATTGTCGGCGCAGTAGACCAGGTCGCAGTGCAAGAGCAGCGTGGTGCCGATGCCGATCGCGGCGCCCGACACCGCGGCCACCACCGGCTTGCTGATGCCGGAGAGCGCGCGCATGAACTGGAACACCGGACGGTCTTCGCTCATCGGCAGCGCGGCGGATTTCAGGAAGTCCTCCAGGTCGTTCCCGGCCGTGAAAATCTCCGGCTTGCCGGTGATGAGCACCGCACGCACCGCCGTGTCGCGATCGGCTTCGAATAGCGCATCGGCCATCGCCTGGTACATCGCCGAGGTGATGGCGTTCTTGCGCTCGGCGCGATTGAATTCGATGGCCAGGATGCCGTCGGCCTTGGTGCTCAGGATCTCCATGCGCTTCTCCGTTTCTTGTTCAGTTGCGACGAAGGGTGGGTACGGTTGCCCGCCCCACCCTTCGTCCTTGTCGCGTCTTGATTACACGCGTTCGATGATGCCTGCCGCGCCCATGCCGGCGCCGACGCACATCGTCACCATGCCGTACTTGAGATGATTGCGGCGCAGTGCGTGCACCACGGTGGCCGCGCGAATCGCTCCGGTCGCGCCCAGCGGATGGCCCAGCGCGATCGCGCCGCCCATCGGGTTGACCTTGGACGTATCGAGGCCGAGGTCGCGGATCACGGCCAGCGCCTGCGCGGCGAAGGCTTCGTTCAGCTCGATCCAGTCCATCTGGTCCAGCGTCAGGCCGGCCGCGGCCAGCGCTGCGGGAATCGCGAACTTCGGGCCGATGCCCATGATCTCGGGCGGCACGCCGCGCACCGCGAACGAGGAGAACTTCGCCAGCGGGGTCAGGTTGTGCTCCTTGAGGATCTTCTCGCTGACGACGATCAGCGCACCGGCGCCGTCCGACATCTGCGAGGAAGTCGCGGCGGTGACGCTGCCCTTGGCCGCGAATACCGGCTTGAGTTTGGCCATCGATTCGATGCTGGCGTCGGCGCGCGGGCCTTCGTCCAGGTCCACGGTGCGGCGCTTGACACTGATCTCGCCGCTGCCCAGGTCCGGCGTGCGGGTGACGATCTCGAACGGCGTGATCTCGTCCTTGAAGAAGCCGGCCTGCTGCGCGGCGATGGCGCGGCGGTGCGACTCCAGGCCGAATGCGTCCTGGTCTTCGCGCGACACCTTCCACTGCTCGGCCACCTTCTCAGCGGTCAGGCCCATGCCGTAGGCCAGGCCGACGTTGTCGTCCTCGAACACGCGCATATTGATCGACGGGTGGTGGCCCATCATCGGCACCATCGACATCGACTCGACGCCGCCGGCGATCATGACGTCGGCTTCGCCCACGCGGATGCGGTCGGCGGCCATCGCCAGCGCGGTGATGCCCGATGCGCAGTAGCGGTTGACGGTGACGCCGCCCACGGTCTTGGGCAGGCCGGCCAGCACGACGGCCTGGCGCGCCACGTTGAAGCCCTGCTCCGCCTCGGGGAAGGAGCAGCCGACGATGGCGTCGACGATCACGTTCGGGTCCAGGTTCGGCACCTGGGCCATCGCGCCGCGGATCGCGCCCACCAGCAGGTCATCCGGGCGGGTCCTGTTGAACATGCCGCGCGGCGCCTTGCCGATCGGGGTGCGGGTCGCCGCGACGATGTATGCGTCTTGAAGTTGTTTGCTCATGTTGGTCGTCCTGTTAGTTGCGCACCGGTTTCCCGTTCTGCATCATGCCCATGATCCGCTCCTGCGTCTTCGGATTCGCCAGCAGCGCGATGAAGGCGCGGCGCTCCATGTCGAGCAGCCACTGCTCGGACACATAGCTGCCCTGGTCGATGTCGCCGCCGGTCACGATCTCGGCGATGGTGTCGCCCAGGTGGTAGTCGTAGGCGGAGATGAAGCCGCCGTCGCGCATATTGACCAGCTGGCCGCGGATGGTTGCCCAGCCGTAGCGGCCGGTCACCTGCACCGGACGGCGCAGCGGCGGACGGTAGCCGGCGTCGAACATCGAGCGCGCGGTGGTCTTCGCCACGTGCAGCAGTTCGTACACGTTGAAGACGATGACGTCGTCTTCCTTCAGGTAGCCCATCGCCTTCGCTTCCAGCGCCGACTTCGACACATTGGCCATCGCGGCATTGGTGAAGCCGACCTTCAGGAACTGCAGGATGTCGTTGCCCTTGGCTTCAGCGAAGGCGCGCACCGCGCATTCCTTCAGGCCGCCGCCAGCGGGGACCAGTCCCACGCCCACTTCGACCAGGCCGATGTAGGATTCCAGCGCTGCCACGCGTTTGGACGCATGCAGCGACATCTCGCAGCCGCCGCCCAGCGCCAGCCCGGCCACCGCGGCGACCACCGGGATGTTCGCGTACTTCATCGCCATGTACGTGTCCTGCAGCTCGCGCACCAGCGGCTCCATCGCTTTCGCGCCGCCGGTCATGAAGGCCGGCAGGGCCGATTGCAGGTCGGCGCCGGCCGAGAAGGCGCCGCCTTCCATCGAGTCCGGCTGCCAGATCACCAGGCCCTTGAAGTTCTGCTCGGCCTCCGCGATCGCGCGGCGCAGGCCCTTGGTGACGCCATCGCCGATCACGTGCAGCTTGGTCTTCGACGAGAAGATCAGCACGTCGTCGCCGGTATGCCACAGGCGCACCGATTCGTCTTCGAACACGGTTGTGCCGAAGGTCTTGGGATCGGCGCCGCCGCCGCCCGCTACCTTCGCGCGGAATTCCTGGCGCTGGTACACCGGCAGGCTTGACCTCGGCACATAGGTCTTGCGGCTCGGCGAGTACGAGCCTTCAGGCGTGTGCACGCCCTTCTCGCTGACCGGCGCTTCGAACACCCAGGCCGGCAGCGGCGCATTGCACAGGGCCTTGCCGGCGTCGATGTCTTCCTTCACCCACTGCGCGACGGTGCTCCAGCCGGCCGCCTGCCAGCTCTCGAACGGACCGGTGCTCCAGCCGAAGCCCCAGCGCATCGCGAAGTCGACGTCGCGCGCGTTGTCGGCGATCGATTCGAGGTGCACGGCGATGTAGTGGAAGGCGTCGCGGAAGATCGCCCACAGGAACTGCGCCTGGGGGTTGGTCGACTCGCGCATCGCCTTGAATTTCTTGACCGGGTCCCTCTCCTTCAGGATGCGGCCGACGATGTCCGCCGCCTTGGCGCCGCCCGCCACGTACTCGCCGGTGGCGAAGTCGAGGCGCATGATGTCCTTGCCGACCTTCTTGTAGAAGCCGGCCTTGGATTTCTGGCCCAGCGCGCCCTTCTCGATCAGTTGCGCCAGCACGGCCGGGGTCTTGTAGATGCCGAAGAAGGGATCGTCCTGCAGGTTGTCCTGCATGGTCTTGATCACGTGGCCCATGGTGTCCAGGCCGACCACGTCGGCGGTGCGGAAGGTGCCGGACTTGGCGCGGCCCAGCTTGGCGCCGGTCAGGTCATCGACCACGTCGACCGACAGGCCGAACTTCTCGGCTTCGTGCATCGTCGCCAGCATGCCGAAGATGCCGACGCGGTTGGCGATGAAGTTCGGCGTGTCCTTGGCGCGCACCACGCCCTTGCCCAGGGTAGTGGTCAGGAAGGTTTCGAGCTGGTCGAGGATCTCCGGGCGCGTGGCCGCGGTCGGGATCAGCTCCACCAGGTGCATGTAGCGCGGCGGGTTGAAGAAGTGGACGCCGCAGAAGCGCGACTTGAGCTCGTCGTCGAAGCCATCGGCCAGCGTGTTGATCGACAGGCCCGAGGTGTTCGACGCGAAGATCGCGTGCGGAGCCAGGTGCGGCGATACCTTCTTGTACAGGTCGTGCTTCCAGTCCATGCGCTCGGCGATCGCCTCGATCACGAGGTCGCAGCCGGCCAGCAGGTCCAGGTTGTCTTCGTAGTTGGCGGCCTGGATCAGGTCCGCGTCATCCTTGTTGCCCAGCGGGGCCGGGGACAGCTTCTTCAGGTTGTCGATGGCGCGGAGGACGATGGAATTCTTTTGAGCGGCGCCGCCGGAGCCTTGCTCCGGCTTGGCCGGCAAATCGAACAGCACGACCGGCACCTTGGCGTTGACGCAATGCGCGGCAATCTGCGCGCCCATCACGCCGGCACCCAGCACGGCGACTTTCTTGACGATGAAATTGGACATAGTTTGTCTTCCTCAGGTAGCCGTCGTTCCCGCGCAGGCGGGAACCCATACGTCGCGTTACCAGACGCTCAGCATGGGTCCCCGCCTGCGCGGGGACGACGTGATGGTGTTAGAACAGCTCTGCGTCAAGCGCCAGCAGGTTGGATGCGCCGGAGCGCGCCTGGCGGATCAGCATCGCGGTCTCAGGGTACAGGCGGCCGAAATAGAAGCGCGCCGTGGCCAGCTTGGCTTCGTAGAAGCGGTCGCCCGAATCCTTCTTCTCCAGCGCGATCTTCGCCATCTGCGCAAAGAAGTAGCTGAATACCAGGTGACCCACCACGCGCAGGTAAGGCACGGCCGCCGCGCCCACTTCGTCCGGGTTCTGGAAGGCCTTCATGCCGATTTCCATCGACAGCTTGGTGACCTTCTCGCCCAGTTCGCCCAGCGGCGTGATGAACTCCGACAGTTCTTCGGACAGGCCGTTGTCCTCGACGAAGGCGCGGATCTTCTCGCCGAACTTGCGCAGCTTGGCGCCGTTGTCGAGCAGGACCTTGCGGCCCAACAGGTCCAGCGACTGCACGGTGTTGGTGCCTTCGTAGATCATGTTGATGCGGGCATCGCGCACATACTGCTCCATGCCCCACTCGGCGATGTAGCCGTGGCCGCCGTAGACCTGCAGCGCTTCCGAGGTCGCGATCCAGCCATTGTCGGTGATGAAGGCCTTCACGATCGGCGTGAGCAGCGCGACTTCATCGGCGGCATCCTTGCGCGCGTCTTCGTCCGGGTGCGACAGCTCGCGATCGATTTGCAGCGCCACGTAGGAGGTCATGGCGCGCGCGCCTTCGGCATAGGCTTTCGCGGTCAGCAGCATGCGGCGCACGTCCGGGTGCACGATGATCGGGTCGGCCGGGCGGTCCGGCGCCTTCGGGCCGGACAGGCTGCGCATCTGGATGCGGTCCTTGGCGTACACCAGCGCGTTCTGGTACGCGACTTCGGTCAGGCCGAGCGACTGCATGCCGACGCCGAGGCGCGCCGCGTTCATGAAAACGAACATCGCTTGCAGGCCCTTGTTCGGCTGGCCGATCAGCCAACCCTTGGCGCCGTCCAGGTTCATCTGGCAGGTGGCGTTGCCGTGAATGCCCATTTTCTCTTCGATTGCGCCGCAGGTGATGCCATTGCGCTCGCCCGGCTGGCCGTCCGCGTTGGGCAGGAACTTCGGCACGATGAACAGCGAGATGCCCTTCGAGCCTTCGGGCGCGCCCGGCAGGCGGGCCAGCACCAGGTGCACGATGTTCTCGGACATATCGTGTTCGCCGGCCGAGATGAAGATCTTGGAGCCGGTGATGCTGTACGAGCCGTCGGCCTGCGGCTCGGCCTTGGTGCGCAGCAGGCCCAGGTCGGTGCCGCAGTGCGCCTCGGTCAGGCACATGGTGCCGGTCCATTCGCCCGACACCAGCTTGGGCAGGTAGACCTTCTTCTGCTCGTCCGAGCCGTGCTCCTTCAGGCACTCGTAGGCGCCGTGCGACAGGCCGGGATACATCGACCAGGCCTGGTTGGCCGAATTGAGCATCTCGTAGAAGGAGTTATTGAGCGCCACCGGCAGGCCCTGGCCGCCGTACTCGGGATCGCACGCCAGCGCGGCCCAGCCGCCTTCGACATACTGTTTATACGCTTCCTTGAAACCCTTCGGCGTGGCGACCTTCCTGGTCTCCTTGTCGTAGTGGCAGCCTTCGCGGTCGCCGCTGTGATTCAGCGGGAACAGCACTTCCTGCGTGAACTTCGCACCCTCTTCCAGCACCTGGTTGATGATGTCGGCGTCGATTTCCTGGTAACGCGGCAGGTTCTTGAATTCCTCGCCCACGTTGAGCAGTTCATGCAGCACGAACTGCATGTCCCGGATTGGCGCGACGTACTGACCCATGTTGATCTCCTGATGTTTTGTTGACTGGCGCGGCGCTCAGCCGCCCTGGTTGGGATTGCGGTAATTTTCGATCAGCCGCTCGAAGCCGCGGCGGGCGCGCTCGATCGCGCCGGGGATGCGCAGGAAGCGCGCGTCATGGTGCAGGGCGAGGATCAGGCCATACATCTCGTACACCAGTTGCTGGGCATCGGTGCCGGCTTTCAGGTCGCCGCTGTCGATCGATTGCTGCACGCCGCGCAGCAGCGCGCTTTGCCAGGCCTGCACCATCGCCACCAGCTGCTCGCGGATCGGGCCCGGGCGGTCGTCGTATTCCACCGCGCCGCTGATGTAGATGCAGCCGGATGCGATCTCCACCGACACCCGTTTGACCCAGCGTTCGTACATCGCCTCCAGGCGCGGCAGGCCGCGTGGCTCCTGGATGCTGGGATAGAACACCTCCTGCTCGAAGCGCTGGTGATAGAGCTTGATGACTTCCATCTGCAGGTCTTCGCGCGAGCCGAAATGCGCGAACACGCCGGATTTGGACATGTTCATCCGGTCGGCGAGCACGCCGATGGTCAGCCCTTCCAGGCCGTCGCGGCTGGCGAGCTGCAGCGCCACGTCGAGGATGGCGGCCCGCGTCATCTCGCCCTTGCGCATGAATTTGGTCGAAGTGCTAATAGCAGTACCCGTTTTTAAGGATCGAAAAAAATCCGAACGCTCGTACTATTATCTACCAGCCGTGAAATGTCAAACGAGAACTTTAGAGCTGAGGTTCTACTAGGTGGGACGGTCTTGCATCGACTCAAGATAACATGAAAACATCTTGGTACGGCGCGTTGCCGGCGCGACAGCAATTACTGCGTGGTAACATCCCGGCAGGAGAAAAACATGACCAGACAAACCCTTGCCGCCCTGCTTTGCGCAGTGGCTTTAACCGCATGCACCTCTGCCACTGTGCGGAAGGCGGAGGCGGAATATCAGCAAAGCCGCGTCGCCTACGGCGCCGTGGTGGCCGTCAAGCCGGCCGATATCGCCGGGCAGTGCGCCAGCATGCCGCATCCGTCGTTCGCGCCGGTGTGCAATAGTCCGGCCAACTATGACCAGGCGCGGGTCGCCGTGTTGAACAGCACCCGGATGGTGTCGGGCTGGGTGTTCGTGCCGAAGGACTGGAAGGTGCGGTACGGCGCGATCGTGAAGCTGGATCCGTATGGCACGGTGGTCGCGACCGAGCTGGCCGCCGCCCAGCAACGCCGCGGCTGCGAGTGGAAAGGCTACGAGCTCGATAAGGTGACCGGCAAGGACCGCCTCTCCATCGCGGAAGGCGTCGCCACCGGGCTGCTGATCCTGCCATCGCTGGCAGTCACGCTGGACGATTCCTTCCACGAAGGCGGCGTCGAATGCGACGGCTGGTCGTTCAGGAAGCTGCTGCACTACAGCTAAGCGCATTTCAGATAATAGAGAACGTCGTTCCCGCGCACGCGGGAATCCCATTTTGCACGCGCACCGCATCAATCAAACGTAGCGGTTTGCGTGAGAAATGAGGTTCCCGCTTTCGCGGCAACGACGGTGACTATTTAACGCCGCCGCGCATTATTCACCGCCGGCGCGGTCGATCGCTCTTCTATCACGCTTGGTCGGCCGGCCCTTGATACTGGTGCCCGGCTCCGGGAACAGCCGCCGCGCCTCCTGGTCGCGCTCGCGCCGCACCACGCTTTCCTCGGTTTCGCTATACAAGGTGCGCGCCACCGGCGCCGGGCCGCGCACGTCCGACAGCGCCTGCACCACCACCTCCCAGCGGTCCGCGCCATTGTCGATGGCGATCTTGTCGTTCACCTTCACCGCGCGCGCCGGCTTCACCGGCTCACCGCCGATGCGCACCCGGCCGCGGTCCACCGCGTCCGCCGCCAGCGAGCGCGTCTTGAAGAAGCGCGCCGCCCACAGCCATTTGTCGATCCTGACGTTATCCATTTCCTTCTTCCTTCAAGCGTAGCCGACCGCGAACAGCCGCATCGCCAGCTTGTACAGCCGGTACGCCACGCCATAACTCGTGCGGCGGCACCAGCCCAGTTGCCTCATGTCTTCCAGCGCGACCGGCACCGCGTCCAGCAGGCCGCGCTCCACGTGCTTGCGCACGGTAGCAGCGAACACGGGATCGCGCACCACCACGTTCGCCTCCTGGTTCACGAACAGCGACAGCCCGTCGCAATTGCTCGATCCAACCGTGGCCCAAGCCTCGTCCACCACCGCCACCTTGCCGTGCAGCTGGGTCTTGCGGTACTCGTAGATCTTCACGCCCGCCATCAGGAGGCGCGGATAGAACGAGTGCGCGACCATGTCCTGCAACCTGAATTCGCCGACGCCGATCACCAGCCGCACGTCGACACCGCGGCGCGCCGCCTGCATCAGCGCTTCGCGCAACTTGCGGCCCGGCGCGAAGTAGGGGTTCGCCAGCAGCACGCTGCGGCGCGCGCGGCCGATCGCCTGCAGGTAAGCGCGCTGGATCGTGCGGCGGTGGCGCAGGTTGTCGCGTACCACGAACGCGGCCAGCATCGGCCGCTCGCCCGTCCCGATCGGCTGGCGCCGCATCTCGCGGAACAGGCCGATCCGGCGCACCAGGTTCATGTGGCCGACGCGTGCCCACTGGGCCTGCGCCTCGCGGTGGACGTGGGCCACCAGCGGCCCGCGCACCTCGACCGCGAAATCCCAGCGCGGCGCCGGCAGCGGCTTCTTCGGATCGTAGTCGCAGAACCAGTCGTCGTTGACGTTGATGCCGCCGACGAAGGCCAGCTCGCGGTCGATCACGGCGATCTTGCGGTGGCTGCGCGCCACGCCGCGCCGGAACCAAGGGTTGAAGATGCGGTAGTGGACGCCGCCTTCCAGCAGCGCCATGCCGAGCCGCGACGCGACCCGGCTGCCACTGCCGAACCAGTCCACGATCACGCGCACCTTGACGCCGCGGGCCGCGGCCCGCAGCAGCGCGTCGCGCACCGCGTTGCCGACCTTGTCCTCGGCCCAGATATAGGTCTCGAAGAAGATATCGTAGCGCGCCGCATCGATCGCCGCGATCAGCGCCGGAAAAAAGGCGATGCCGCTTTCGAGAAGGGTGATGTCATTGGCGGCTACATACGTCAATGAACGCATGGGGCTATGACAATTCCAGGTTGGCGACGATCGGCGCGTGGTCGGACAGCCTGGCCCACAGCGTGCCGTGCAGGACCTGCGCTTCCGCGACCTTGAAGCCGCGCACGTAGATGCGGTCGAGGCGGAACCAGGGCAGCGCGGCCGGGAAGGTGCGGGCCGGCCGCAGCCGCGTTTCGCGCCCCGCCAGGCTGCGCACCAGGTCACCCAGCGCATTGCGCGGCGAGAGCGAGTCGAACACTTCGGTCACACCGAGCTCGCGGCGCAGGCGGTCCGATAGCGTGTTGCGCCAGTCGTTGAAGTCGCCGGCGATGATGACCGGTTCGCCCTTGGGCGCCGATTCGTGCACCGCATCGATCAGCGCCTGCGCCTGGCGTCCGCGGCTGCCTTCGAACAGACCGAGGTGCACCACGTAGCAGTGGACCTGGCCGGAGGGCGTGTCGAGCACGCAGTGCAGGATGCCGCGCTGCTCGTAGGCGTGGTCCGAGATGTCGGTGTTGCGCGTGTTTTCGATCGGGAACGCGCTGAGCAGCGCGTTGCCGTGGTGGCCATGGTCGTACACCGCGTTCATGCCGTAGGCCGAATGGTGCGACTCGCCGGCGAAGAATTCATGCTGGGCCGATTCCGGCCAGTGGCGACGGTGCGCCTGGTCGTTGGTGCCATAGCGCGCCTGGATGCGGTCATGGCGGCCCTGCACCTCCTGCAAAAACACGATGTCGGCGTCGAACTGCGCGATGGCTTTTTTCAGGGCAATGACCCGTGGCTGGCTGCGCAGCGAAGTCACGCCTTTGTGGATGTTGTAGGTGGCAACCCGAATCTTCATGGGAATATTCTAACCCCATCAGTCCGTGTCGGGCCGGAATCACCGGGCAATCGTGCGAGATGAGCGGGCCGGCTCAGTCGGCCTTCGGCGGGTAGTGCCGGGGCAATTGCAGGACGGCTTCCGCGTTGGAGGACGAGAAGCAGCGGTCGGCCGCTTCCAGCAGGGGCAGCCAGGCGTATTGCGTGTGTTCGCGCGGACTGAGGATGACCGGGATGTCGCGCGGCACGCAGACCGAGAACACGTGCTCGGTGTTGTGGGTGACACCGGGCGCGTAACGGTGGCGCCAGGTCTGGTAGATCTCGTAGATGTTGGACAGGTGCCAGTCGATGAGGCGGATGCGCTCGCCGTCGGCGACGATGCCGGTTTCCTCGAACAGTTCGCGGGTCGCAGTCTCGATCAGCGGCTCGTCCGGGCGGTCCAGGGAGCCGGTCACCGACTGCCAGAAGCCGGGCCGGTCGGCGCGTTCGATCAGCAGCACTTCGAGGTCCGAGGTGTGGATTACGACGAGGACGGATTCGGGGATTTTGTGCATCTTGTCGTTACATGCAAAAAGGGCCGCGTTTGTTCAACCCGGCCCTTTTCTTTTTCAACTCACAGCGATTCAAGCAACTTTCTGCTCAGTGCGCAGGCGGATGTGCAGCTCGCGCAGCTGCTTCTCGTCGACTTCCGACGGCGCGCTGGTCAGCAGGCACTGGGCGCGCTGGGTTTTCGGGAACGCGATCACGTCGCGGATCGACTCGGAGCCGGTCATCAGCGTGATCAGGCGGTCCAGGCCGAACGCGAGGCCGCCGTGCGGCGGCGCGCCGTACTGCAGCGCGTCGAGCAGGAAGCCGAACTTGGCGCGCGCTTCCTCGGCATTGATCTTCAGCGCGCGGAACACCTTGCTCTGCACTTCCTCGCGGTGGATACGGATCGAACCGCCGCCCAGCTCCCAGCCGTTCAGCACCATGTCGTAGGCCTTGGCGATGCAGGCGCCCGGATTCGTCTCCAGCATGTCCTCGTGGCCGTCCTTCGGCGCGGTGAACGGGTGGTGGGTCGCGGTCCAGCGGTCGTCTTCCTCGTCGTACTCGAACATCGGGAAGTCGATCACCCACAGCGGCGCCCACACGTCGTCGAACAGGCCGGCCTTCTTGCCGAACTCGGAGTGGCCGATCTTCACGCGCAGCGCGCCGAGCGCGTCGTTGACGACCTTCGCCTTGTCGGCGCCGAAGAAGATCAGGTCGCCGTCCTGGGCGCCGGTCAGTTCCAGCACCTGGGCCAGGGCGTCATCCGACAGGTTCTTCACGATCGGCGACTGCAGGCCGTCACGGCCCTTGGCCTTCTCGTTGACCTTGATGTAGGCCAGGCCCTTGGCGCCGTAGATCGCCACGAACTGGGTGTAGGCGTCGATCTCCGAACGCGGCATCGCACCGCCCTGCGGCACGCGCAGGCCGACCACGCGGCCGCCGGCCATGTTGGCGGCGCTGTTGAAGACCTTGAACTCGACCGACTTCATCACCTCGGTCAGTTCGGTGAATTCGAGCTTGACCCGCATGTCCGGCTTGTCCGAGCCGTACTTGCCCATCGCGGTGGCGTAGTCCATCACCGGGAACGGGTTCGGCAGGTCGATGCCGCGCGTGGTCTTGAACACGTGGCGCATCATGTCTTCGAACAGGTCGCGGATCTCCTGCTCGGTCAGGAACGAGGTCTCGCAGTCGATCTGGGTGAATTCCGGCTGGCGGTCGGCGCGCAGGTCTTCGTCGCGGAAGCACTTGGTGATCTGGTAGTAGCGGTCGAAGCCGGACACCATCAGCATCTGCTTGAACAGCTGCGGCGACTGTGGCAGCGCGAAGAAGTGGCCGGCGTTCACGCGCGACGGCACCAGGTAGTCGCGCGCGCCTTCCGGGGTCGACTTGGTCAGCATCGGGGTCTCGATGTCGATGAAACCGAGCGCGTCGAGGTAGTTGCGGACGGCCATCGAGACCTTGTAGCGCAGGCGCAGGTTGTCCTGCATCTGCTGGCGGCGCAGGTCGAGCACGCGGTGGGTCAGGCGGGTGGTCTCGGACAGGTTGTCGTCGTCCAGCTGGAACGGCACCGGCACCGAAGGGTTCAGCACTTCCAGGCCGGTGGCCACGACTTCGATCTTGCCCGACTTGAGGTTGGCGTTGATCGTGCCCTCCAGGCGCGGGTTCACGGTGCCGGTCACGCGCAGGCAGTATTCGTTGCGCACGTGCTCGGCGGCCTTGAACACCTCGGCGTTGTCCGGATGGCAGACCACCTGCACCAGACCCTCGCGGTCGCGCAGGTCGATGAAGATCACGCCGCCGTGGTCGCGGCGACGGTGCACCCAGCCGCACAGGCTGACAGTTTGGCCCAGCAGTTCTTCGGTCACGA
The DNA here is from genome assembly GCF_024753145.1 of Massilia terrae. Taxonomy (GTDB): domain Bacteria; phylum Pseudomonadota; class Gammaproteobacteria; order Burkholderiales; family Burkholderiaceae_D; genus Telluria; species Telluria terrae. Next base: position 50,258 of record NZ_JANUGU010000003.1, read on the forward strand.
GGCCGCAATAGGTGGTACGCATGGAGGACATATTATTTTCTATCCAGGTTGGTTGATTCGTTGAATTCATTCGGGGGCGACGACGCCCATCGAGACGATGTACTTGAGCGCCGCGTCCACCGTCATGTCCAGCTCGACGACCTTGCTGCGCTCCATCATCAGGAAGAAGCCGGAGGTCGGGTTCGGCGTCGTCGGCACGTACACGCTGACGTAGTCGCCCTGCAGGTGGTTCTTGACGTCGCCGCCGGGGGTGCCGGTCAGGAAGGCGATGGTGTGCGATTCGGCGTGCGGATACGGGATCAGCACGGCCTTGCGGAAGGCGTTGCCGTTTGACGAGAACAGCGTGTCCGACACTTGCTTGACGCTGCCGTACAGCGAGCTGATCACCGGGATGCGGGCCAGCAGGCGCTCCCACTGGCGCAGCACGAAGTTGCCGATCAGGTTGTTGGTGAACAGGCCGATCAGGAACACGACGGCGATGGTCAGCACCGCGCCCACGCCCGGCAGGTCGAAGCCGATCAGGTGGCGTGGCTGCCAGGCTTCCGGCACCAGCAGCAGCGACTGGTCCAGGGTGCCGATGACGAGGTTCAGCACCCAGGCGGTGATCGCCAGGGGAACCACGACCAGCAGGCCGGTGATGAAATATTTGCGCATCGTGTTCTCGTTATGTTCGGCGGCCGCACTGCGCGGCCGGCGTTTTAGTCACTGCTGGCGCCGGTCTTGGCCGACTGTTCGGACGAGCCGCCGCCGGACGACGAAGAGCCGCCACGGAAATCGGTCACGTACCAACCGGTGCCCTTGAGCTGGAAGCCGGCCGCGGTGATCTGCTTCTGGAAAGCCGGTTTGCCGCACGAGGGGCAGGCGGTCAAAGGCGCGTCCGAGATTTTTTGCAGCACATCTTTGGAAAACCCGCATTCAGCGCAGCGGTAGGCGTAAATCGGCATGGCAGGTACTCCGCAAAAATCTTCAAAAACCCTGAATTATAAAGCCTTTACAGCTTCAGTTGCCGATATGGGGGCGAATTCCCGAGTTCAACAGACTTCGGGGTTTGTGCCCATCTGTTGTTTTTCGACCGCACGATCGTACGATCCATTTGCCGCAGGTCAACGCGCATGCTTAAATAGCATGATTCGACGCACGCAGCGAGGGGCAACCCAAACGCGGCCAAGAGTGAAGAAACAGAAGCGTTGCGCGATGCTGGACATCGACGCATGTCGTACAAAAACGACCGAATTGAAAGCCCGCGGACCGCGGGCTTTTTTTTGTTCCGCGTCTTCAAACAACGTCGTTCCCGCGCAGGCGGGAATCCATGGACCGCGTGTCTGGACGCTCAGCATAGGTCCCCGCCTGCGCAGGGACGACGGTTTTAGGCAAACAATTTCGCGGGCTTGGCCGGCTCGGCCGCAGGCACCGCGGCCCTGGGCTTCGGCTTGAGCCGCGAGACGCCGAACATCACCAGCGCCAGGCCGCCGATCTGGGCCACCGACATCGGCTCCTTCAACAATACCCATGAAGCTAGCATGGTTAATGCCGGCCCCAGGCTTCCGATGGCCGCCGCCTGCGCCGCGCCCATGCGCTGGATCGCCAGCGCCATCCAGTACACGGGCAGCACCGTGGACAGCACCGCCATCAGGCCGGCGTTCCACCACACCGCCTTCGGCAGCGCGGCCAGCGCCGCCGGATGCCCGGCCAGCAGGAAATGCGCGAGCACCATCAGCGCCGAGGCCGCGCCGGCCAGTCCCGACAGCCGCATCGAGCCGATGCGGACGATCATCGCGCCGGTGCCGAGGTAGTAGCAGGCATAGGTCACCGCGCTGGCGAACACCCAGGCCGCGCCGACCCAGACCGCATGCCCATGCCCGGCCTGGCTCAGGTCGTGCATGAAACCGATGCCCAGGCCCACGTAGCAAATCACCATCGCCTGCACGGTGGCCGATGGCGGCAGCTTGCGCACGATGAAAGTCTGGAACACCAGCACCAGGGTCGGGTAGGTGTACAGGATCAGGCGCTCCAGCCCGGAGCTGATGGTTTCCAGCCCATAGAAATCGAACAGGCTCGACAGATAGTAGCCGACCGCGCCCAGCGCCGCGATGGCCGCGCCGTCCTTCCACGTCAGCCGGCCGTGGCCATTGCCGCGCGCCATCCAGACCAGCCAGCCGAACAGCGGCAGCGCGATGCCCATGCGCAGGGCCAGCAGGGTCAGCGCGTCGACCGGACCGGCGGCGTAGCCCAGCTTGACGAACACCGCCTTGAGGCTGAAGCCGGCGGCGGAAAGAATCGCGTACAGGCGGCCATCCCCTGCCCACTTGCCCATCGTTGAACGCAAGAATTCCATGATATTCCTGAAGAAAAGCTTGAGCCTTATTCTGGCGCGAAGCAATCTTCGCTAGAATGCCTATTTTGTGGACTCACCCTTCGCGTCAGGAGAAGGCTTTGCATTTCGATCTCGTGGATTTGCGCCTGATAGTGGCGATTGCCGATGCGGGCAGCCTGAGCAAGGCGGCAGCTGCCTTCCCGATCGCCCTGTCGGCAGCCAGCAACCGCCTGCGCCGCTTCGAGGAGCAGTGCGGCGTGGCCGTGTTCGCGCGCGGCGCCGACGGCATGACCCTGACGCCGCCCGGACGCCTGGTGCTGGACCGCGCGCGCAAGGTGCTGGCCGAGGCCGAGCACCTGAACGAAACCCTGCGCGAGCTGACCGGGCAGCGCCGCGTGGCCCTGCGCCTTGCCGGCACGACCGTGGCCAACAGCACGTTCCTGCCCGCCGCGCTGGGCCCCTTCCTGGCCGACTACCCGCAAGTCGACCTGCAGCTCATCGAGCGCAACAGCCCGCAGGTGCTGGAGGCGGTGCAGGCGCGGGAAATCGATATCGGCGTGCTCGACGGCACGGCAGCGAACCGCGAGGTCATCACCCTGCCCTTCCGCGACGACCGGCTGGTACTGCTGGTGCCGGACGGCCATCCGCTGGCCGAGCGCGGCCAGGTCAGGCTGAAGGACGCGCTGGTCTATCCCTTCGTCTGCCTGCCGCCCGAGCGGGCCATGCAGCGCTTCATCGAGAACATGGCGATCCGCAATGAACGGCCTTTGCAGATCCGGGTGCGTGCGCCCAGCTTCGACGCCATCATCGAACTGGTGGCGCAACAGGCGGGCATCGCGATGCTGCCGGAGACGGCCACGCGCCGCTACGGCGTCGGGCTGCCGGTGCGCCAGGTGCTGCTGGCCGACAATTGGGCCAAGCGCGAGCTGCGCATCTGCATCCACAGCTGGAATGCGCTGTCGGTGCACGCGCGCCAGCTGCTGGCTTACCTGACGCCGGAGACGCCGGCCTGATCAGCGCCGGCGCCAGGTCATCCAGCGTTCCTTGCCCGCGAACACGGGAATGGAATCGGTGACGGCGGCATCCGCGATGCAGTCGAAATGCGGCGCCAGCAAGGCGTCCAGTTCCGCGATGGTGGTACCGAACGGCGGCCCCTTGGGCGCATCGTCGACATAGAAGAAGCCGGCCAGCAGCCCGCCCGGCGGCAACAGTTCCGCCCAGCGCGCCGCGACCTGCGGCCACATTGCGCGCGGCATCGCGCACAGGAAGGCCCGTTCGTAGATGCATTCGAGCGGACGCGGCGGCTGCCAGGCGAAAAAGTCGGCGAGTTCGACGCGCTCGCGCCACTTGCCGGCCACCACCTTGCCCGCCTCGACGGCGGCCGGCGAAAAATCGATGGCCAGCGCGTCCCAGCCGGCCTCGCACATGCAGGCCAGCTCGAAGGCGCTGCCGCAGCCGGGGATCAAGGTGACGAGCGGCCGCGGCGCCGTGTCGACAAAGGCGCGCAGCGCCTGTGGCACGCCGCCCCGGTCCCACGGCGTGAAGCCATGCTGGAAGCGCTCGTCCCAGAATGCGGGCGCGCGCGGGTCGCGGTTGGAGAAAGCGGGCATGCTCAGCCCCGCATCCACCACGAGCCGTACAGGTAGGTGATCGCCACCGCCGAGAACAGCAGGCCGAGCAAGCTCGCCACGAAGACCAGCACGCGGTTGGTGCGCTTCTGGTGGTGCAGCAACTCCATGATCAGGGCCGAGTCGGCCACTTCCATATCCGTGGTCTGCTGCAGCGCCTGGTATACGAGGCGGGGCAGCTGCGGGAAGATGTGGGCGAAGCGCGGCGCCTCGGCGCGCAGGCGTTCCAGCGCGCCGCGCCAGCCGACCTGCTCGTTCATCCAGCGCTCCAGATAGGGCTTGGCAGTCTTCCACAGGTCGAGGTCGGGGTCGAGCTGGCGGCCCAGGCCCTCGATATTGAGCATGGTCTTTTGCAGCAGCACCAGTTGCGGCTGCACCTCGACGTTGAAGCGGCGCGAGGTCTGGAACAGGCGCAGCAGCACCTGGCCGAAGGAGATGTCCTTCAGCGGCCGGTCGAAGATCGGCTCGCAGCAGGCGCGCACCGCCGATTCCAGCTCATCCACGCGGGTGTCCTTCGGCGCCCAGCCCGATTCGATGTGGGCCTCGGCCACGCGCTTGTAGTCGCGGCGGAAGAAGGCGATGAAGTTCTGCGCCAGGTAGTCCTTGTCGAAATCGTTCAGGGTGCCGACGATGCCGAAGTCGAGCGCGATGTAGCGGCCGAAGGTGGCGGGGTCGGTCGACACCAGGATATTCCCGGGGTGCATGTCCGCGTGGAAGAAGCCGTCACGGAACACCTGGGTGAAGAAGATCTCCACCCCGTCCGAGGACAATTTCTTCAGGTCGACGCCGGCCTCGGCCAGCCGGTCGATCTGCGACACCGGGATGCCGTCCATGCGCTCCATCACGATCACGCTGTTGGAGCAATAGTCCCAGTACATCTCCGGCACCATCAGCAGGTCGGAGTTGGCGAAGTTGCGGCGCAGCTGGCTGGCGTTGGCGGCCTCGCGCATCAGGTCCAGTTCGTCGTGCAGGTATTTGTCGAACTCGGCCACCACTTCGCGCGGCTTCAGCCGGCGGCTCTCGGACCACACGCGCTCGATCAGGCCGGCGGCGATGTGCATCAGCGCGACGTCTTCGTCGATCGACTTCTTCATGCCCGGGCGCAGCACCTTGACGGCGACTTCCTTGCCGTTCTTCAGCGTGGCGAAGTGGACCTGGGCGATCGAGGCCGAGGCCACCGGCACCCGGTCGAAGCGTGCGAACAATTGATCCGGGTGGGCGCCGAGGGCCCGCGTGATCTGGGCGATCGCGATGTCGGAATCGAAGGGCGGCACGCGGTCCTGCAGCAGGGCCAGCTCGTCGGCGATATCGGGCGGCATCAGGTCACGCCGGGTCGACAGCACCTGGCCGAACTTGACGAAGATCGGGCCCAGTTCCTCCAGCGCCATGCGCAGGCGCACGCCGCGCGGGGCCGAGATGTTCCGCCAGAAGAACAGCTTGTCGATCAGCTTGGCGGTGCGCGGCACCGGCAGGCCGGAGATGGCGATCTCGTCGAGGCCGTAGCGGGTGGCGACGGTGAGGATTTTCAGCAGGCGCAGGAATTTCAGGATCATCAGCGGTCCGGGGTGGTGGCGCCGTCGGGGCGGGTGGCGGCGGCCAGCTTCTGCTCCAGCCGGGCGATGCGCTTGTCGAGGCGCTCGACGTCGTCGCGGGTGCGCGTCACGTCGTCGGTGAATTGTTCGACCACGGCCGGACGCACCAGCACCGGGTTCTCTTCCAGCAGGTACTCGGCGACGTTCTCGGCCAGGCGGCGGCCGGTGGCGGCGGCGCCGCCGAAGGCGCTCCTGGCGCCGCCGACGAGGCGGGACGCGCCGATCGGGCCGAACAGGCGCTCGGCGTCGTGCTCGGCGTCCCAGCGCAGGCCCTTGGACAGGGTCGAGATGGTGTTGGCGAATTCGGCGTCACCCTCGATCCGCACATACGAGAAGGCGCGGTCGCGGTTCTGCGCGATCAGCGGCAGGTCGGCCAGCTTGAGGTGGATGGTGACCTTGGCCGGATCTTCGCTATTGCTGTTCTCCAGCATGCCGTCGCGCGCGACCCGCATGCGCAGTTGCAGGTGGCCGGTGTCGAAGCAGGCTTCCTTGCCCGCATGCAGGGCGAGCGCGTCGCGCGCCCAGGCCTCCTGGGCCAGCAGGTGGTTGATCGCGGCAATCGCCGGCGCCGCCAGGGCACGCTGCGGCGACGGGAACGGAGAACTCGGGGCCATCTGGATCGCTTCTCAAATAAAAACCGCCCGGCGGGTGGCGGGCGGTCTCGATCTTACCAGTTTGCCGAGCGCAATTACGTGCGCCCGGCACAGCTGGCGACAAATTACTGCAGCTGCTGGAGACCCGCCAGCACCCAGCCGCCCGCGCCGGACAGCGGCTTGGACAGGTTCCACACCTCGGTGAACGGTTCCGGCGCGGCGCCCGGCGCGGTGCGGATCGTGCCGTTGAACTGCACGCTGGCCAGGTAGTCGCGCTCGCTGGTCTCGATGCCGAGCAGCTGGGCATCGATCGACACCACGTCGGTGAAGTCGTTGGCGTTGCGTTCCAGGATCTGGGTCTTGAGTTCGGCGAACACTTCCGGCGTGGCGAATTCGCGCAGGTCCTGCACGTCGCCCTTGTCCCAGGCCGCCTGCAGGCGGATGAACATGGCCTTCGCCTCGCGCAGGAAGCCGTGGGTATCGAAATCGGCCGGCACGCCCCAGGGCTGGTGCGCCACGGCGGGCGCGGCGCCCTGGTTCAGGCCGGAGCCGATGTCAGGCGTGCCGCCGCCCTGGAAGGCGTTTGGCTGCTGCCATGCCGGTTCGCGGTTCATGCCGGAGCCGATCTCGGGCGTGGCCGAGGCCGGATACGGCTCCGAGCTGTAGCCCTGGAACGGGGTATTGGCCGGGGTGTCCTTGCGGCGGAACATGCGCACGATGAACACCACCGCCAGCACCAGCAGGCCGATCATCAGCAGCGAGGACAGGCCGCTGGCCAGCGCGCCGCCGATTCCGAAGTGGCTGAACAGGGCGCCCAGGCCCAGGCCAAGCAGCGCGCCGCCAAGCACGTTTTTCCACATGCTCGGACGCGGCTGGGGAATCTGCTGCTGCGGCGCCGGCGCCGGACGGTATTGCGGGCTCTGCTGCGGCGTCTGGGCAGGCGCCGGGGCCGGGGCCGGGCGCGGCATCTGGCGCACCGATTGCGACTGGCGGCCGAACGAGCGGCCACCGCCCATCGGGCGCGCCAGCACATCCGCCATCATCGACAGCGCGGTGATCGCCAACATCAGCGTGACCAAGAATTTTTTCATCGATCTTCCTAGAGTTTGATGCCGGTATGCAGTGCCGCCACACCAGCGGTCAGGTTAAAGTACTGCACGCGTTCCAGCCCCGCCGTTTCCATCATCCCCTTCAGCGTTTCCTGGTCCGGATGCATCCGGATCGATTCGGCCAGGTAGCGATAGCTGTCGGCATCGTCGGCGATCTGCTTGCCCAGCCACGGCAGCACCGAGAACGAATACACGTCATACGGCTTCTGCAGCGGCGCGGCCACCTTCGAGAACTCCAGCACCAGCAACTTGCCGCCCGGCTTCAGCACGCGGCGCATTTCCGCCAGTGCCTGGTCCTTGTGCGTCATGTTGCGCAGGCCAAAGGCCACGCTTACCCGGTCGAAATAGTTGTCAGGGAACGGCAACTTTTCCGCGTCACACAGCAATGTTGGGGTGACAAGGCCCTTGTTCAAGAGGCGGTCGCGGCCAACCCGCAGCATCGACTCGTTGATGTCGGTGAGCCACACTTCGCCGCTGGGGCCGGCCTGCCTGGCGAAGGCCTTGGCCAGGTCGCCGGTGCCGCCGGCGATGTCGAGCACCTTGAAGCCGGGACGAATGCCGGCCTGGGCGATGGTGAACATCTTCCAGACGCGGTGCAGGCCGGCCGACATCAGGTCGTTCATGATGTCGTACTTGGCGGCCACGGAGTGGAAGACCTTGGCGACCTCGTGGACCTTCTGGTCCTCGGAAACGGTCTTGTAGCCGAAATGGGTGGTGTTGGTCATGATGCGGCAAGCCGGATTGATGTTGCCGCATTATACAAGCCGGGCGTCCGCGCTGGCGCGGGCCCGGCCTGTGAGACTTCCTTACAGCATGTCGAGTGCGTCGTACGAGAAGCCCGGGCTCAGGAAAGCCGTCCCGGACGAGCCGGAGATCGCATTGATCGTCAGGGTATTGGTCCCGACGACAAAGGCGGTCGAGGGCACCGGGAAGGTGAAGGTCGTGTTGTTGCCGCGGTAGGTGCCGATGGTCAGGCTGCGCGAACTCGGCTGGGTGGACGCGGCCGGGTTGGACGAGCTCCAGCTGTTGACCTGGATCTGCGGCCGGCCGCTGGCATACGCGGCGGTGATGCCGATGCGGATCGTGTGGGCGGCGATCTGGGCCGCGGTCAGGTTGAAGGTCACCGTGGTCGGGTTGTTGACCCCGGTCTTCCACTGGGCGGCCGGGAAGGTGGTGAAGGCCGAGCCGACGCTGTAGCTGACCGGTCCCCACGCTGCATTGCGCACGTCGGACGGGTGCATGACGTTGATGCTGGTTCCGTTCATGAACTCGAGCGGCGTGCCGTCCCAATCGCCGATGCGCCACAGGGCGGTCGTGGCCGACGGATCGTTATTGATGGCGCGCGACGGCAGCGAAGTGGTCGAGCCGGCGGTCACCGTGACCTGCTCCGTATAGACCGCCAGCTGGCCCTTGTACACGGTCATCGTGTACGTGCCCGCCTTCATGTCCGACAGCGAGAACGCGCCGCTCGACGTGGCCGTGGCCCAGTATTGCGCGGCCGAGTTGGCGAAGCCGACCGTGTAGCTGTAGCTCGCGTCCATGCCGGTCAGCCCGGCGCCGCTGGCGCCGCCGCGGCCAGTCGCATCGACCCAGCCCTGCAGGCCCTGCGTGCTCATCCAGCTCATGTCGGGCACCGCCGGCGTCGTGCTGCCGTCATTGAAGACCAGCGCATACGGGCCGTGGAAGCCGGTGCGGAAGGCTTCGGTCTGGTTGTGGCCGGAATTCATGTAGTTGTAGACGTGGACGTCCCCGCCCGGATTGTTGGTTTCCGGGAAGCCGGTCTGGTTCTGGATGTCGTGGAAGAAGGGGCCGCCGGAACTGCTCTCGCGGTTGCCGTAGGCCATGAAGACGCCGATGCCGCTCCCGGTCACGCCGCGGATGGCCAGGTCCTTGGCTGCCTGGTTGCCGTAGTACTTGGAACGCGTGGTGCCGTCGGCCATGCCATAGATGTCGGTGCTTTCGATGGCGCCGGTGTTGCCGGTCAGGTTGGATTCGGCCGGCACGCCGGTGAAGACCGACTTGGCCAGGCGGGTTACCCAGCGCAGTTCGCCGACCGTGGGCTCGGCCGAAATGTAGGTGCCCATGTAGATGGCGTTGTCGTTCTGGCGCACCAGCATGTAGTGGGTCAGCGTCGAGGTCGGGATGGTGATCTTGGCCACCGTGCCGTTCACCGAGTAGCTGGCCGCCGCGCCGAGGCCGGAACTGATCTGCGAGAACTTGTCCTGGGCCTGCAGTTCCGGTCCGCAGTTGTAGGTGATCGAGGTGATGTCCCCGCTCGACTGGTTCACCTTGAACACCAGCCCCGCGCCGCTCGATACGGTGAGATAACCGCTTGCCGCCGTCACGCCGAACGCGGGCGTCGTACATGATGTTGCGGTGCTCGTTGCCAACAGCTGCGGCGCCGACGACGCGCTCGTCGAGCCGCCGCCTCCGCATGCCGTCAATCCTGCCAAGATCAATGCGCTACCTGAAACAGTCTTCCAAATCGACTTCAACATAGCTCCTCCTGTGGGTGGGACAACAGGAAAAATGTACATATCTGTCAATTACGAAAGACATAACGCCGGCCCGTGCACTGTCAATACTCATCAAATTGAGCGGAGGACGCGACCCAGGACGAAATCGGGCGAAATTAAGTTTCAATCTGTGTAATATTGTTGTCTTTCCGTATCTTCCGGCCTGTCGCCCGATGCGCATTCGCACCCGCCTCCTGATCCTGGTGCTGTCCGTGCTGGTCCCGTCCTTCATCGCGGCGGGGCTGGCGATCCTGTTCGTGTTCGAAGAACAGCGGCAGGCCCAGGCCAGCAGCGTGGCGGAAACCACGCGGGCCTTCGCCCTGCTGGTCGACAGCGAGCTGCAGAGCAAGGCCGCGCTGCTGCGGGCGCTGGCGGCGGCGCCCGCGCTGGCGCGCACCGACCTGGCCGAGTTCTACGTGCACGCGCGCCAGGTCACGCCGACCTCCGACGAAGCCGTCGTGCTGTTCAGCCTGGAGGGCAGGCAGCTGCTCAACACGCGCTTGCCGCTAGGCAGCCCGCTGCCGCTGCGCCACTACTCGAACCTGGCCGACCTGATGCGCGAGAGCGGCGATGAGGACGCGCTGGTGTCCGACCTGTTCCTGGCGCCGGTCACGCACAAGCACGAATTCTCGATCCAGGTGCCGGTGACCGATGGCGTGCAGGTCCGCTATCACCTCGCACTGGGGCTGGATGCAGGCATGATGGAGCGGCTGATCACGCGCCAGCACCTGCGCGACGATCCCGTCATCACGATCCTGGACCGCAACGGCATGGTGGTCGCGCGCTCGGTCAACGGCGCCAGATACACCGGCACGCTGGCGCGCGAACGGACCCGCCGGGCGGTCCGCGCCGCGACTGAAGGCAGCTACGACATCGTCAATATGGAAAACGTGCCGGTGCAGGTGTTCTTCAACACCGTGCCCAGTTCCGGCTGGAAGGTCCTGATCAGCGTGCCCAAGCGCGACATCCAGCGCGCGCCGGCCCATGCGGCCGCGATGCTCGGCGTGGCGATGGCCGTGCTGCTGGCGCTCGGCACGCTGGCGGCGCGCTGGCTGTCAAACCGCGCGCTGGAACCGATCGACTACCTGGGCCGCGCCGCGCGCAAGCTGGGCCAGGGCGAGGAACTGCTGCACGAGCCGCAAGGCCTGCCCGAAATCGACACGGTGGCGCAACAGATGGCCCACGCCAGCACCCTGATCCGCCACGCCAAGCACGACCTGGAACAGCGCGTGGCCGAAGCGGTGGCCGCCACCGAACACGCGCAGGGCGCCCTGCTCAAGAGCCAGAAGCTGGAAGCGCTGGGGCGGCTCACCGGCGGCATCGCGCACGAGTTCAACAACCTGCTGCAAACGCTGACCACGGCGCTGCAGGCGATCGAGCTGATGTCCACGCAGGCGCCGATCAAGAACCTGGTCCAGACCAGCATGCGCACCGTGCGCCGCGCCGCCGCGCTGACCGGCCAGCTCGGCTCCTTCGGCCGGCTGCAGGAGGCGCGGCTGGTCACGATCGACGTGGAGGCGCAGATCGGCAGCGCCGCGCAGCTGATACAAGGGGCGCTCGGTCCGGGCATCCGGCTGGAGGTGGCGTGCGCGCCGGGACTGTGGCCGGTCACCACAGAGCCGCTCCAGTTCGACCTCGCGCTGCTGAACCTGGCCATCAATGCGCGCGACGCGATGCCCGGCGGCGGCCTGCTGCGCATCGAGGCGCAGAATGTCGCACCCTTTGATGGGGCCGGGCGCGGGGAGGTGCGCATCCGCGTGGCGGACAGCGGCGCCGGCATGGCGCCGGAGGTGCTGGCGCGCGCGCTCGATCCCTTCTTCACCACCAAGCCGCAGGGCCAGGGCAGCGGCCTTGGCCTCGCGCAGGCCTATGCTTTCGCGACCCAGTCACAGGGACGGCTGCAGCTCGACAGCGCGCCGGGCGCAGGTACCCGCGTCGACATCTTCCTGCCGCGCGCACTGGACGCCGTGGCGCCGCGCCAGGCCGACGACGCGCACGCGGTGCCGGCCAAGGGCGGCGGCACGGTGCTGTTCGTGGAAGACGACCCGCTGGTGCGCGAAGCGGTCGCGCCGGCCCTGCGCAGTTGCGGCTTCGAGGTGCTGGTGGCGGAGGATGGCGATACGGCGCTGCGCATGCTGGAACAGGGCGCGCGGCCGGATGTGGTGTTCTCGGACATCGTCATGCCGGGCACGGTCGGCGGGATCGAACTGGCCGGCATCGTGCGCGAACGCTTCCCCGGTTTGCGGGTGGTGCTGGCAAGCGGCTACACCGAACGGCAGGCCGCGATCCCCGGCGTGCGGGTGCTGGCCAAGCCGTATGCGATCGAGCAGGTGGTGGAGCTGCTGCGCTAGCCGCTCTTGATCAGTGGTGGTGGCCGCAGCCTTTTGGTGCGGGTGCGCCGGGAAGCACGGTGCCGGTCGCGCGGCCGGTTTCTTCATCAAAGCCGGCGGCCTGCAGGCGGCGCACATAATCCTGCCACAGGGCTTGCTGTTCGCTGCCCAGCTTGTACAGGTAGTCCCAGGTGAAGATGCCGGTGGTGTGGCCGTCGGTGAACAGCGGGCGCACGGCGTAGTTACCGACCGGTTCGATGCCGTCGATGGTGACCTCGCGCTTGCCGACCTGGAGCACTTCCTGGCCGGGGCCGTGGCCCTTCACTTCGGCCGAGGGCGAGTAGACGCGCATCAGTTCGAAGGGGATCGAGAAGGCGGCGCCGTCGTCGAAGGCGATGTCGAGCAGGCGGGATTTCTGGTGGACGGTCAGGGAGGTTGGGTTAGCCATACTGTTTATACCGTTTAGTTTCCCCGTCGTTCCCGCGCAGGCGGGAGCCCATGGACCGCGTGACTGCACGCTCAGCATGGGTCCCCGCCAGCGCGGGGACGACGGTATTGGGGTTAGCGGCTATTCAAGCGCTCTGCGATCAGCTGCGCAAGCCGTGGCAACTTCTCGCGCCGCGGCGCCAGCGACTCCTCGTCCGGCTCGCGCACGGCCGCAGCCCACACCGGATTCGGGAAGTGCACATCATCCACATAGCGCGGAATGACGTGCCAGTGCAGGTGCGGCACCACATTGCCCAGGCTGGCGAGATTGACCTTGTCCGGGTCCATCACTTCGCGCACCGCCATCTCGACCTGGTGCACCGTTTCGTTCAGCAGCGCGCGGTCTTGCGCCGACAAATCGCTCATCTCGCGCACATGCTCGTTCCAGATCACCCGGCAGAAGCCCGGGTAATTCGCATCGTTCACCGCGATCACCGACAGCTTGGCATCGCGGTACAGCGCCGGCCCGGTCAGGCCGCACAGTTCGCACACCGTCATACCAGCACCCTTTCGATGCCGCCGTTGTTGGCGCGCGCCACGTACTCGGGCATCCAGTCCTCGCCCAGCAGGTGCCGCGCAATCTCGACCACGATGTAGTCCGCATCCGTGCCAGCATCTTCATTGTAGCGGTGCAGGCCCTGCAGGCAGGACGGGCAGCTGGTCAGGATCTTGACCTTGCCGTCGAAGCCGTCCTCGCGCAGCTTGTCCGCGCCCTTCTCCATCTCCTGCGCCTTGCGGAACTTGACCTGGGTCGAGATATCCGGGCGCGACACCGCGAAGGTGCCCGACTCGCCGCAGCAGCGGTCATTCTTCTCGATCTTCACGTTGTCGACCGTGGTCACCAGCGCGTTGACGGTCTTGACCGAGTCCTGCAGCTTCATCGGATTGTGGCACGGCTCGTGGTACATGTAACGGGTGCCGGTCACGCCTTCGAGCTTGACGCCCTTCTCGAGCAGGTACTCATGGATGTCCATGATGCGGCAGCCCGGGAAGATCTTTTCGAATTCATAGGTCGCGAGCTGGTCGTAGCAGGTGCCGCAGGAGACCAGCACGGTCTTGATGTCGAGGTAGTTCAGCGTGTTGGCCATGCGGTGGAACAGCACGCGGTTATCCGTCATCATCTTGTCGGCCTTGTCGTACTGGCCGGCGCCGCGTTGCGGATAGCCGCAGCACAGGTAGCCCGGCGGCAGCACGGTCTGCACGCCCACTTCCCACAGCATCGCCTGGGTCGCGAGGCCGACCTGCGAGAACAGGCGCTCGGAGCCGCAGCCCGGGAAGTAGAACACCGCTTCCGTATCGGCGTTGGTGGTCTTCGGGTTGCGGATGATCGGGATGACCTTGTCGTCCTCGATATCCAGCAGCGCGCGCGCCGTTTTCTTGGGCAGGTTGCCCGGCATCTTGCGGTTGATGAAGTGGATCACCTGCTCGCGCACCGGCGCCTTGCCGGTGGTCGGCGGCGGCGCCTTCTTCTGCGGCGCGGCCACTTTCTTGAGCACGCTGGCGCCGAGGCGCTGGGCCTTGAAGCCCCAGTCGATCATCGTCTTGCGCGTCGCGTTGATGGTGGTCGGGTCGGTCGCGTTCAGGAAGAACATGGCGGCGCGGTTGGCCGGCTTGAAGCTGCGCTTGTCCATCTTGCGCAGCAGGTTACGCATGTTCATCGAGACGTCGCCGAAGTCGATGTTGACCGGGCACGGCGTCACGCACTTGTGGCACACGGTGCAGTGGTCGGACACGTCCTCGAACTCTTCCCAGTGGCGGATCGACACGCCGCGGCGGGTCTGCTCTTCGTACAGGAAGGCTTCGATCAGCGCCGAGGTGGCGAGGATCTTGTCGCGCGGCGAGTACAGCAGGTTCGCGCGCGGCACGTGGGTGGTGCACACCGGCTTGCACTTCCCGCAGCGCAGGCAATCCTTGACGCTGTTGGCGATGGCGCCGATGTCGCTCTGCTGCATGATCAGCGATTCGTGGCCCATCAGGCCGAACGACGGCGTATAGGCGTTGCGCAGGTCGGCGTAGGAAGTCTCGCTGTTGAGCAGCTTGCCCTTGTTGAAGCGCCCTTCCGGGTCGATGCGCAGCTTGTATTCGCGGAAATCGCGGATCTCGTCTTCGGTCAGGAATTCGAGCTTGGTGATGCCGATGCCGTGCTCGCCCGAGATCACGCCGTCCAGCGAACGCGCCAGCTTCATGATGCGCTCGACGGCCTTGTGCGCGTCCTGCAGCATCGCGTAGTCGTCCGAGTTCACCGGGATGTTGGTGTGGACGTTGCCGTCGCCGGCGTGCATGTGCAGCGCGACAAACACGCGCGAACGCAGTATCTGCTTGTGGATCTCGGTGCAGGCTTCCAGGATCGGCGTGAACGCGGCGCCGGAGAACAGCTGGCGCAGCGGCGCGCGCAGTTCCTGCTTCCACGAGACGCGCACGGTGTGGTCCTGCACGACGTCGAACAGCTTCGCATCCGGCTGCTTGTCGAGGCGCGCGGCGAAGGCGGCGTCGTGCTGCGCCAGCCCGAATTGTTCGAGCTGGGCGCGGGCGGCGGCCAGCGGCAGGTCCAGGTTGTCGCGCAGCCAGCGCCAGCGCGCGGCCACGCCGGCCAGCAGGTCGAGCGCCTGCGCCGGGCGGTCGCCCAGGATCTCGTCGGCGTCCACGCCTTCGCTGCCGGTGTCGTCGCTCTTCGCGACCGGCAGCGCGCCGGCGGTGAACCAGGCGTGCAGCTCGTCCAGCAGCTGCAGCTTGTTCTTGATCGACAGCTCGATGTTGATGCGCTCGATGCCGTCGGTGTACTCGCCCATGCGGTTCAGCGGGATGACCACGTCCTCGTTGATCTTGAAGGCGTTGGTGTGCTTGGCGATGGCGGCGGTGCGGGCGCGGTCGAGCCAGAACTTCTTGCGCGCTTCGGCCGAGACGGCGATGAAGCCCTCGCCCACGCGGGTGTTCGCGAGGCGCACCACTTCGGAGGCGGCCTGCGCGACCGCGTTCTCGTCGTCGCCGACGATGTCGCCGAACAACGCCATCTTGGGCAGCGTGCCGCGCTTCGATTTGGTGGCGTAGCCGACCGCGCGCAGGTAGCGTTCGTCGAGGTGCTCCAGGCCCGCCAGGCGCAGGGTCTCGAAGCCCGGCTTGCCGCTGGCCGGCAGGCTGTCGAGGTAGTCCTTGATCTCGACGATCGAGGGAATCGCATCGCGCGCCTGGCCGAAGAATTCCAGCGCCACGGTGCGGGTGTGCTTGGGCATCTTGTGCAGGATCCAGCGCGCGGAGGTGATCAGGCCGTCCGTGCCTTCTTTCTGGATGCCCGGCAGGCCGGCCAGGAATTTGTCGGTGACGTCCTTGCCCAGGCCCTCCTTGCGGAAGCGGCGCCCCTCGATGCTCAGGGTCTCGGTGCGGAACGGCGCGTCCTTGGCGGCGCCTTTCGGCGTCGGGTGCGTCCATTCGAGCTGGAACACGGCCACCGGCGTATCGTGGATCTTGCCGAGGTTGTGGTCGATGCGGGTCACTTCGAGCCAGTCGCCGTTCGGGTCGACCATGCGCCACGAGGCCAGGTTGTCGAGCGCGGTGCCCCACAACACGGCCTTCTTGCCGCCGGCGTTCATCGCGATGTTCCCGCCGATGCAGGAGGCGTGCGCCGAGGTCGGGTCGACCGCGAACACGAAGCCGGCTTTTTCGGCGGCCTGCGACACGCGCTGGGTGACCACGCCGGCGCCGGTGAAGATGGTCGCGTAGTCACGCTCCACGCCGGGCAGACGCGACATCTCGACGTCGCCGAGGTCGATCAGCTTTTCGGTGTTGATCACGGCCGACAGCGGCGTGAGCGGGATCGCGCCGCCGGTGTAGCCGGTGCCGCCGCCGCGCGGGATGATGGTCAGCCCAAGCTCGATGCAGCCCTTCACCAGGCCGGCCATTTCGTCCTCGCCGTCCGGCATCAGCACCACGAAGGGATACTCGACGCGCCAGTCGGTGGCGTCGGTCACGTGCGAGGTGCGGTGCATGCCGTCGAAACGGATGTTGTGCTTGTCGGTGTAGCGGCCCAGCACCTTGAGCGCGCGCTTGCGCAGGTCATAGGTCGACTGGAACTCGCGCGCGAAATCGTCGACGGCGCGGCGTGCGGCGGTGAGCAGCTGCTCGACCGCGGCGCTGCGGGCGCTGGCGGCCGCCGGGTCGGCCTCGCCGGCATCGACCATCAGGCGCCGCTTGTCCACTTCGCCGAGGCGGTGGTGCAGGGCGTCGATCAGCTTCTGGCGGCGCTTGGGATTGTCCAGCAGGTCATCCTGCAGGTAGGGATTACGCCGCACCACCCAGATATCGCCCAGCACCTCGTACAGCATGCGCGCGGAGCGGCCGGTCTGGCGTGCGTCGCGCAGTTCGTCGAGCAGGCGCCACGAGGGCTCGCCCAGCAGGCGGATCACGATCTCGCGGTCGGAAAAAGAGGTGTAGTTGTACGGGATCTCGCGCAGACGCGCGGGATTGGCGGTGTCTTCGAGCAGGGCGTTGAGGTTTGCGGGGGCGTTCATGAATGGGAATCGACAGTCGGACAGGCCCGGTGAGACCGTCCATTCTAGCTTATTGCGCTGCACCACGCATGGCTATAGTTATTTCATTGGAAGGGTTGGCGCAATAAAATCATGCAACTGAACGGCCTGAGCGAATACCATTCGACAAGCATGGGTTTATTTCGGCTTTTATCTGGCAGCAAATAGCCACAAGCAAAGACTCTACCGTTAGCCGGTGGCCTGGGAGAGGAACTGGCCGATGCTTTGCCAGATGCCGTCCGGGACGTAGAGCAAGGCCGCCGTCATGGTCACATACCTTGCGAACTTGCCAATCGCCATATACGTGATGCTCGGCCAGAACGGCAGGTGCAGCCAGCCCGCCAGCGTGCACAGCGGATCGCCGATCCCCGGCACCCAGGACAGCAGCATGGTCTTCGGCCCGAAGCGCTCTAGCCAGTGGAACCAGCGGGTCTTGCGTTCCTTGGCGAAGGTGGTCTTGGCGCGGTGCCCCAGCACATAGTCGAAGGCGCCGCCCAGGGTGTTGCCCAGCGTGCCGACCAGGATCACCGGCCAGAACATGGCCGGATTCGCCTTCACCACCGCGAACACGGCCGGCTCCGATCCCAAGGGCAGCAAGGTCGCGGAAACAAAACTGACGATGAACACCGAGGTCAGGCCGACGGCGGGCGCGGCAAGGATCTTCAGGAGCCAGACGATGGCGGTTTCGATCATGGGGAAAGCAATGCAGGCAGAGGCGCGAGGCCTCCATTATAATGATCCAACGCATCAGGCCTCGACACGGTTCAGCTGGCTGCAACCCAGCCCGGCTCTACCGCACTGCACGCCTCGGCCAACAGCCAAGCAGGACAGTCTCGCGTCGTCCCCGCAATCTCTCTGGGCATTTGTCCAGCATACCTTGTTGCAGACCATGACTACCGACTACCTCAAGAAAATCCTGACCGCCCGCGTCTACGACGTGGCCCAGGAAACCCCGCTGGACCTGGCTCCCACCCTGTCGCAACGGATGGACAACCACATCTATTTCAAGCGCGAGGACATGCAAAGCGTGTTCAGCTTCAAGCTGCGCGGGGCCTACAACAAGATGGCGAACCTGTCCCCGGAACAACTGAAGCGCGGCGTGATTTGCGCCTCGGCCGGCAACCACGCGCAAGGCGTCGCGCTGTCCGCGGCCAAGCTCGGCTGCCGGGCGCTGATCGTGATGCCGACCACCACCCCGCTGGTGAAGATCGAGGCGGTCAAGGCGCGCGGCGGCGCGGCGGTGGAAGTGGTGCTGCATGGCGAGTCCTACACCGACGCCTACAACCATGCGCTGACGCTGGAACAGGAACAGCGCCTGACCTTCGTGCATCCCTTCGACGACCCGGACGTGATCGCCGGCCAGGGCACGATCGGCATGGAGATCCTGCGCCAGCATTCGGGCCCGATCCACGCGGTGTTCGTGGCGATCGGCGGCGGCGGCCTGGTGGCCGGCATCGGCGCCTACATCAAGGCGGTGCGCCCGGACATCAAGGTGATCGGCGTGCAGACCGTCGATTCGGACGCGATGGCGAGGAGCCTGAAGGCGGGCGAGCGCGTGGCGCTGTCCGACGTCGGCCTGTTCTCGGACGGCACCGCGGTCAAGCTGGTGGGCGCCGAGACCTTCCGCGTCGCCCAGAAGGTGGTGGACGAGATCGTGATCGTCGACACCGACGCGATCTGCGCCGCGATCCAGGACGTGTTCCAGGACACCCGCAGCATCCTCGAACCGGCTGGCGCGCTGGCGATCGCGGGCGCCAAGGCCTACGTCGAGCGTTCGCAGCTGACGCGCGAGCCGATCAAGGGCGAGACCCTGGTGGCGGTGGCCTGCGGCGCCAACATGAACTTCGACCGCCTGCGCTTCGTGGCCGAGCGCGCCGAAGTGGGCGAATCGCGCGAGGCGGTGCTTGCGGTGACGATCCCCGAGCAGCGCGGCAGCTTCAAGCGCTTCTGCGCGGTGGTCGGCCCGCGCAACGTCACCGAGTTCAACTACCGCGTCAGCGACGAACGCCAGGCCCACGTGTTCGTGGGCGTGCAGGTGGGCAGCCGCGACGAGCCGGTGCAGCTGGTGCGCGAGTTCGAGAGCAATGGCTTCGCCGCGCTCGACCTGACGCATGACGAGCTGGCCAAGCTGCACATCCGCCACCTGGTCGGCGGCAAGAGCACGCTGGCGCATGATGAATTGCTGTATCGTTTCGAGTTCCCCGAGCGCCCGGGCGCTCTGATGCGCTTCCTCGACAGCATGGCGCCAAACTGGAATATCTCCCTGTTCCACTACCGGAACCAGGGCGGCGACGTGGGCCGCATCCTGGTCGGCTTGCAGGTACCGAAGGACGAGATGGACGAGTTCCGCGCCTTCCTCGCGGGGCTGGGCTACCGCCACTGGGATGAGAGCGCGAATCCGGTGTACAAGCTGTTTTTAGGTTAAAGTCCGCCTAACCCCGTCGTCCCCGCGCAGGCGGGGACCCATAGAACGCTTGCAAGTGGCGCTAGCCGCAGTACTGCAAGCTCAGCATGGGTCCCCGCCTGCGCGGGGACGACGTTTTGAAGGGGCGGATATTTTTGATGACGATGATGACCAACACACCTGACCAATCCCCGCTCGGCAAGAGCTCCGCCTACCGCACCGATTACGCGCCAGAGCTGCTGTTCCCGATCCCGCGCCAGCAAAAGCGCGAGGAGCTGGGCATTGCCGGCACCCTGCCCTTTTTCGGCGTCGACCTCTGGAACGCCTACGAAATCTCGTGGCTGAACATGCGCGGCAAGCCGCAGGTGGCGATCGCGACGATGTCGGTGCCGGCCGATTCGCCCAACATCATCGAATCGAAATCCTTCAAGCTCTACCTGAACTCCTTCAACCAGACCCGCCTCGCCAACACCGATGCCCTGCTGGCCCTGCTGCGCGAGGACCTGTCCACCGCGGTCGGCGCGCCGGTGCACATCGCGCTGTCCACGCCGGAAGCCTTCGGCCAGGTGAAAATGGGCGAGCTCGACGGCCTGCTGCTGGACCGCCTCGACATCGAGGTCGACAGCTATACCCCGGCGCCGCAACTGCTGAAGGCCAATTTTGACGAGGCGATAATCGAGGAGACCCTGGTGTCGCACCTGCTCAAGTCGAACTGCCTGGTCACCGGCCAGCCGGACTGGGCCAGCGTGCAGATCCACTACGCCGGTCCCCAGATCGACCAGGAAGGCCTGCTGCGCTACCTGATCGGCTTCCGCGAACACAACGAATTCCACGAGCAATGTGTCGAGCGCATCTTCATGGACGTGCTGCGCCAGTGCAAACCGACCAAGCTCGCCGTCTACGCCCGCTACACCCGCCGCGGCGGCCTTGACATCAATCCCTGGCGCAGCAACTACAGCGGCCCGCCGCCGCGCAACTTGCGCACCGCGCGCCAGTAAGCCTTGATCTCGCGCAAAGCCCGGCCGCGCCGCGCTTGACGGGTGTTTCCATAGGGGAATACTGTGGCGCGGCGCACGATGCCCACCTGCTGCCGAAGCGTGTCGACATCGGTCGCGCGGGCGCGAAAACAACAAGCCGCATCCGTGCGATGATTGACTAAAGTTTTGGCAGAACTGGTGTAAAACATGGCCAAACAGCGCCACTCATGGTCTTTCGTGCGTGGGACATTGATTTATGTGAGGTAAATTGCGTCGGCCGCGACGGGCTCGCCCCCTGGGGGAGTCGAACAGTTTTGTCGGTTCCGAAACACCCGCTCGCCGGCGCGATGCGGGCGCATCGAAATCGAATTACACAGGCGAAAAACCGGCCTATAATTCTGGCTCGCAAGGACCGTTGTGCACCGCACCATCAGTAAAATGACGAACTTAAGCAAAATCCTGGCACCCGAGAACGTACTCCTCGACATCGAGGTGTCCAGCAAGAAGCGCGCCTTCGAACAAGCGGGTCTGATCTTCGAGAACAACTGCGGCATCGCCCGTTCCACGGTCTCGGACAACCTGTTCGCGCGCGAGCGCCTCGGTTCGACCGGCCTCGGTCACGGCGTCGCCGTCCCGCACGGGCGCATCAAGGGCAGCAAGAGCCTGAAAGCGCCGCTGGCCGCCTTCGTGCGCCTGAAGGACCCGATCCCGTTCGAGTCGCCCGACGGCGAGCCGGTCAGCCTGCTGTTCTTCCTGCTGATCCCGGACCACGTCACCCAGCAGCACCTCGAAATCCTGTCCGAGATTGCCGAACTGTTCTCCGACGAAGCGGTCCGCACGGCGTTGGCCACCGACCCGGATCCGAAGTCGGTGCACGAGCGCATCATCAACTGGCAACCCAGCCTGCAGGCCTTGGGATAAACTTGGCAGGCTGCCAAGCCGGCAGCCGCCACCTCCAGACAAACATGCTCCAGACCCCGCTGACGATACAACGCCTGTTCGACGACAACCGCGAGTCCCTGCAACTGGGATGGTTCGCAGGCTTTCCCGGCGGGGAGCGGCTGATTTCCGGCGACGCCGTCTCGGCCGCCGACCAGGTCGGCCACCTGAACCTGATCCACCCGGGCCGCATCCAGGTGTTCGGCCACCAGGAGCTGAACTATTACCACCGGCTCAAGTCGAGCACGCGCAGCCACGTCATCGGCGAGCTGATCGCGGGCGGCCCGCCGGCGCTGATCATCGCGCAGGGGCTGGAGACGCCGCCCGACATCCTCGCCATCTGCGACGAGCAGAACATCCCGCTGTTCTCGACCCCGCTGCCGGCGGCGCAGGTGATCGACTTCCTGCGCGTCTACCTGTCCAAGAAGCTGGCGCAGCGCGTGATCATGCATGGCGTGTTCATGGACGTGCTGGGCGTGGGCGTGCTGATCACCGGCGACTCGGGCCTCGGCAAGAGCGAGCTGGGCCTGGAACTGATCTCGCGCTCGCACGGCCTGGTGGCCGACGACGCCGTCGAATTCTCGCGCATCGCGCCCAACATGATCGAGGGCCGCTGCCCGCCGCTGCTGCAGAACCTGCTCGAAGTGCGCGGCCTGGGCCTGCTGGACATCAAGGCGATCTTCGGCGAGACCGCGGTGCGCCGCAAGATGCGCCTGAAACTGATCGTCCACCTCGTGCGGCGCGGCGCGATGGAAGAGGAAGTGGAGCGCCTGCCCTTCCACGTGCCGACCCAGGAAGTGCTGGGACTGCCGATCCGCAAGGTCGTGATCCCGGTCGCGGCCGGCCGCAACATCGCGGTGCTGCTGGAGGCCGCGGTGCGTAACACCATCCTGCAGCTGCGCGGTATCGACACGCTGCAGGAGTTCACCGAGCGCCAACGTCAGGCAATGTCAGGAGACTAGGCCTGAATCAGGAGTTCGCCCTTGCAAGGCGAACCGTTCCGCAGGCAATGTTTGGAGACTAGGCGTGGCCCCCTGCTCCGCCGGGCGAATCTCCGGTGACTAAAGTTCAATAACGCAGAACAATGAGTGGTAGCTAAGCGACAAATCGCGTATTGATGCGGTATCATCGCCGCATCATGCGCATTGTCCTTATCACCGGCATTTCGGGCTCCGGTAAATCGGTCGCCCTGAACGTCCTGGAAGACGCAGGCTATTACTGCGTCGACAACCTCCCCCCGCCCCTGCTGCCACCGCTGGTCCAGGCCGTCGACCGCGACGGCACCGACAAGCTGGCGGTCGCGGTCGACGCCCGCAGCGCCGAGTCGCTGGTCGACCTGCCGGGCAATATCGCCAAGCTCAAGGAGCAAGGGCACGACGTGCGCGTCATGTTCCTGACGTCGAACACCCATTCGCTGGTGGCGCGTTTTTCGGAGACCCGGCGCAGCCATCCGCTGTCGCACGAGCTGCATCCGGGCGAGAACCCGGCCTCGCGCCGCACCCTGATCGAATGCATCGCGGAAGAACGCGAGCGGCTGTCGGAGATCGAGAACCTCGGGCATCTGATCGACACCTCCGAGCTGTCGGCCAACAAGCTGCGCTCCTGGGTGCGCGAGCTGGCGGAAGTCGAGCGCGCGCCGCTGACCTTGTACTTCGAATCGTTCGCGTTCAAGGTGGGCGTGCCGCTGGATGCGGACTTCGTGTTCGACGTGCGCGCGATTCCGAATCCCTACTACGACCTGACCCTGCGCCCGCTGACGGGCAAGGATGCGCCGGTGATCGCCTTCCTCGAAGCGCAGCCTAGCGCGAACGAGATGCTGCAGGATATCCGCAACTTCATCGCGAAGTGGCTGCCCTCATTCAAGACGGATAACCGGAGTTACCTGACCGTGGCGGTCGGGTGCACGGGCGGGCAGCACCGGTCGGTATATATGGCGGAGCGGCTGGCGTCCTACTTCAGCGCGACGGAGCGGGTGGTGGTGCGGCATCGCGAGCAGGCATAATCCCTTCCAGCATCGCTACCGCCCCTCTTTTACCTTAAGCGAGATGGCGCAGCGGATGCGCGTAGTCCGGCCACACCGGCTCGAAGAAGCGCTCCACCATCTCCGGCGTCACCTCCTCCACGGTCGCCGGATTCCACTTCGGCGCATTGTCCTTGTCGATCACCAGCGCGCGCACGCCCTCCAGCACTTCGCCATTCTCGAAATTGCGCCGCACCACCGAACGCTCCATGCGCAGGCAGTCCGCCACGCCCAGCTTCGCGCCGCGTGCCAGCAGCTCGCCGGTCACGCACATCATCAGGGGCGAACGCTGGCGCATCGCCGACAGCGCCTTCTGCGCGAACACGCTGTCGTCCTTCTCCAGCGATGCCATCACCTCAGCCACGGTGGGTAACACGAAGTGCGTATCGATCGCCTCGCGGTTCTCCGCCAGGTCGCTCTCCCCCACCCGGTCCATGTAGGGCTGCGCGAAACCACGGACCGATTCGTCCAGCGTATCGCCCGGCGAATTGTCGATCACGCGGTTGAGCGCTTCCAGCTGGTCGGCCGGCACGAACACATCGGCCAGTCCCGCGTACAGCGCATCGGCAGCCCCGATGGTCAGCCCGGTCAAGCCGAGGTAGCGGCCCAGCTGCCCCGGCGCGTGCGACAGGAAATGGCTGCCGCCGACGTCCGGGAACAGGCCGATGTTCACCTCCGGCATGGCCATCTTGGTGCGGTCCGTGACGATGCGCAGCCCGCATTCCGGGCCGCCCTGCGCGATGCCCATGCCGCCGCCCATCACCACGCCATCCATCAGCGCGATGTAGGGCTTCGGGTAGAAATGGATCAGGTGGTTGAGCGCGTATTCTTCGGTGAAGAAGTCTTCCAGCAGCGCGCTGCCGCCGGTCGGGGTCGCGCGGCCGACGTCGTAGAAGAAGCGGATGTCGCCGCCTGCGCACAATGCCTTCTCGCTGCTGCTGCGGATGAGCACCGCGGCCACGCCCGCATCGTCGCGCCATGCCAGCAGGGTACGGGTGAGCGTGCGCACCATGTCGAGCGACAGCGAATTGAGGGCCTTGGGACGGTCGAGCGTGATGATGCCGGTGCGGTTCGATACGCGAGTCTGGACGTGGTCGCTCATGATGAAAACGAGTGTAGAAAAGACATCCATTCTACCGCGCCCGCCACCCGGCCCGCCAATTGAAAAGGGCGCCAAAAGCGCCCTCAGCTTGGTCCGGCCTTGCAGCCTTATGCGGTAGCGGTGGCTCCGCCCTCAGGCATTCGCTTGTGGCCTTCGTGCGCGTGACTGCGCACAATCGTCTTGTGTTTCACAACCTGGCGGTCCAGCCGGTCCATCAGTAGGTCGATGGCAGCGTACAGGTCTTGCGCGACACTTTCGAGATGCAAAGTCTTGCCCGGCACCTGAATATTGATTTCAGCTTTCTGCCGTTTCTCTTTTTCTGTGAGGTTGTCGATGGCGAGGATGACGTGGGTGGCAATCACCTGGTCGAAATGGCGGGTAATGCGTTCGAGCTTGTTCTGTACGTAGTCACGGATGGAGGGAGTTACATCGAGATGATGTCCACTGATTGTGAGATTCATACACACTCCTTAAGTCAATTGCGACACGTTCTCACGCAATGCGGAGGGGAACGGTGCTGTTACAAGGATTTGCGGAGGGCGACGGGGGGGATTTTGAGTGCTTCGCGGTATTTCGCAACGGTGCGACGCGCAACAACCATTCCTTGTTCCCCTAGCATTTCCGCGATCTTGCTGTCGGATAATGGATTCTTAGGGTCTTCTGCTCCTGTCAGTTGCGCTATCAGTGCCCGGATCGCCGTCGACGATGCTTCTCCTCCCGCTTCCGTCGCGACGTGGCTACCGAAAAAGTACTTCAGCTCGAACATGCCGTGCGGGGTCAGCATGAACTTCTGCGTTGTAACACGAGAAATTGTGCTCTCGTGTAGACCTAGTGTATCAGCAATCTCGCGCAAAACAAGGGGTCGCATGGCAACCGCGCCGTGGGAGAAAAAATTGCGCTGCCGTTCCACGATGGCCTGGGACACGCGCAGGATGGTGTCGAAGCGCTGGCGCATATTCTTGATGAGCCACTTGGCTTCCTGCAGCTGGCTTCCCATGCCGGCCTCGCCCTTCGACTGCTTCAGCATGGAACTGTATAAACTGTTTATACGAAGCTTGGGGATCACTTCCTGGTTCAGGCTCACGCTCCAGCCGCCCTTGGCGCGCCGCACGATCACGTCCGGCACCACGTAGTCCGACGCGTTGGTGGCGAACGCCGCGCCGGGATGCGGATTGCAGCGCCGGATCGCGGCCTGGGCCTCGCGCAGGTCCTCGTCGTCGCAGTCGAGCGTCTTCTTGAGCTTGTTGAATTCGCGCTGGGCGAACCAGGCCAGGTGGTGCTCGACGATGGTCAGCGCCAGCCGCCGCGTCACCAGCGGCACCCCCGGCAGGCGGCGCAGCTGCAGCGCCAGGCATTCGGAGGCGCTGCGCGCGCCCACGCCGGCCGGCTCCAGGCTCCGTACCAGCGCCAGCGCGCAGCGCATCTCGTCCTCCTCGATCTCCAGCTCTTCCGGCAGGCGCGCGTGGATCTCTTCCAGCGGCTCTTCCAGATAGCCGTTGTCGTCCAGCGCGTCGATCACCAGCTCGGCCAGGGCGCGGTCGCGCGCCGACAGGCTGGTCATGCGCACCTGCTCCATCAGATGCTCGCGCAGGGTGGCGCCGCAGGCTTCCAGCTGCGGACGGCCGTCCTCGCCTTCCTCGCCCTGGCGCGCGCCGCCGCCCTCGCCCCAGTCGGCGTCGGCCTGCACCTCGCCGCGCTCGTCGGCAGGCTCGAACGGTTCCGGCTCGCCGCCCTCTTCCGCGGGCGCGGCGGGCGTCTCCGACGGCTGGCCGGGCGCGCTGTTGATGGCGCCATCGGCCAGCAGCCGCACCGAGCGGTCGAGCGGATCGTCGAGCCGTTCCAGCAGCGGGTTGTCGGTCAGGATCTGCTCCAGCTCCTGATGCAGCTCGAGCGTCGACAGCTGCAGCAGCCGGATCGACTGCTGCAGCTGCGGCGTGAGCGCCAGGTGCTGCGACGTGCGAAGTTGGAGCGATTGCTTCATGGCCGCCGCTTACATGCGGAAGTGTTCACCAAGGTAGACGCGGCGCACCGACTCGTTGGCGATGATGTCGTCCGGGCGGCCGGACGCGAGCACCGCGCCCTGGTTGATGATGTAGGCGCGGTCGCAGATGCCGAGCGTCTCGCGCACATTGTGGTCGGTGATCAGCACGCCGATGCCGCGCTCCTTCAGGAAGCGCACGATGCGCTGGATCTCGATCACCGCGATCGGGTCGACGCCGGCGAAGGGCTCGTCCAGCAGCACGAAGCGCGGGTTGGTGGCCAGCGCGCGCGCGATCTCCACGCGGCGGCGCTCGCCGCCCGACAGCGACAGCGCCGGGTTCTCGCGCAGCTTCTCGATCTGCAGCTCGGCCAGCAGGGTGTCGAGGCGTTCGTTGATCTCGTTCCTGGACAGCGGCTTGCCCTGCTCGTTGTGCTGCAGTTCGAGCACGGCGCGGATGTTCTCTTCCACCGTCAGCTTGCGGAACACCGAGGCTTCCTGCGGCAGGTAGGACAGGCCCAGCACGGCGCGCCGGTGGATCGGCAGGCTGGAGATGTCGGTGCCGTCGATGTCGATCTCGCCCGCGTCCGACGGCACCAGGCCGACGATCATGTAGAACGAGGTGGTCTTGCCGGCGCCGTTGGGGCCGAGCAGGCCGACCACCTCGCCGCAGTCCACGTGCAGCGACACGTCGCGCACCACCAGGCGCTTGCCGTAGCTCTTTTGCAGTCCCTTGACGACCAGGGTGCTGGCGTTTGCGCACACTTCCATTATTGCTTCCCTGCCGGCGCCGGCGCGGCTGCCGCCGCGGTGCGGCGCGGTTCAAAGATCACCGTGGTACGGCCGTTGCCCTGTTTCGATTCGCCGCTGGCGTCATTGCGCAGCGCCGCCACTTCCTTGCGGTTGTCGTAGGAGATGAACTGGCCGTCCATCTCGTTGGTCAGCTTGCCGTTCTCGAGCTGCTTGACCACGGCGTTGTTGAACAGCTTGACGATCTCGGTGCGCTCGTCGTATTCGATGCGCGAGGCCTGCCCCTCGACCCACAGGTCGGGACCGCCGTCGCGCTTCTGGCGGAAGGTGGCGAACTTGCCGGGCGCCGAGGTCAGCACCACGGCCATATAGCCTTCCGGCGTTTGCGACACCACCGCCTTGTCGGACTTGATCAAGAGCGTGCCGCGGGTGATCACCACGTCGCCCACCGCGACGGTGTTGCCGGAGACTTGATCGGAATCGACCGTCACGGCCGACACCTTGGCCTGCTTGAGCGAGTCGGCCCGCTCGGCATGGGCCGCCAGCGCGATCAGCGACAGCATGGCGGCAGCGATAATTGTTTTCATATTTTGCTCGTCCTCTGTGGGTGGCCGTCAGCGCTTGTCGCGCGGCGGGAACTCGATGTACGACTGGCTGGACAGGTGCACCTGCTGCGTCGCGTTGTTGGCGACCATGCCGGTGCCGCGAACCAGCATGCCGCCCAGCTTCATCTCGACCGGCAGGTCGGTCTTCATGATTTCCTCGTCCGGCAGCACGGTCATGCGCTGGGTCTTGAGCGACAGCGCCTTGGTGGTCGCATTGCCGGGCCGCTCGACGTCGACATTGCCGATCAACTCGACCTGGTCCTGCTCGTGCAGGATGCGGGCGCGGTCGGCGTGCATGGTCATGCGCGGATGCTCGGTGGTCATGCCCTGCACCACCGGCTTGTCGACATACGAGACGTCCTCGATCGGCCGGTGCGTCAGGCGGTCGCCCGACACCACGTACTTCGGCTGCCCCGCCTTGTCCATGCGCACAAAGCTGAAGTTGTCGACGATGTAGTCCGGCTCGTTGCTGCGCTCCAGCTGCACCTGCAGGCCCTGTTCGTTCACCAGCTGCAGCAGCCAGAAGCTGCCGGACGCCGCGAACAGGCCGCCCAGCATGATCGCCAGCAGGCGCCAGCGGTGCGCGGTTCGCTTGTAGACGTGAGTGGCCATTGGATCCGTCGATCAGCCGAAGTAAGGCGCGAGCGCCTTTTCGTAAGTGCCCTGCGCGCGCATCACCATATCGCACACCTCGCGCACCGCGCCGCGGCCGCCGGGCGCCTTGGTCACGTAGTGGGCGCGATGCTGCACGTCGGGGTGGCCGCTCGGCACGGTGACCGCGAAGCCGACCTTCATCAGGAGCGGCAGGTCGATGACATCGTCGCCGATGTAGCCGCACTGCTCGATCGTGGCGCCGGTCGCGTCCAGCAGCTTGGCGAAGGCCACGCGCTTGTCGTGGATGCCCTGGTAGACGTGGTTGATGCCCAGGTCGGCCGCGCGCCTGACCACGATCGGCGACTGGCGCGCGCTGATGATCGCGGTCTGCACGCCGGTCTTCTGCAGCAGCTGGATGCCCAGGCCGTCGAGCACGAAGAAGGTCTTGGTGATCTCGCCGTCGGCGCCGTAGGTCAGGCTGCCGTCGGTCAGCACGCCGTCGACGTCGAAGATCATCACCTTCACGCGCGAGGCGCGCTGCATGTGGTCGTAGGGCGTCATCAGATCACCTTGGCGCGGGTCAGGTCGTGGATGTGCAGCGCGCCGACCAGTTTATCGTCGGCGTCGGTCACCAGCATCTGGTTGATGCGGAATTCCTCCATGACGGCGACGGCGTCCACCGCCAGCTGGTCCGGATGCACGCGGCGCGGATTCGGATGCATCACGTCGCTGATGGTCAGCCTGGAGAAGTCCTGCACGCGCTCGATCAGGCGGCGCAGGTCGCCGTCGGTGAACACGCCGACCGGGCGGCGCTCCTCGTCGACCACGGCGGTCATGCCCATGCCCTTCTGGGTGATCTCCAGCAGCGCCTTCGCCAGCGGCACGCCAGGCGACACGGCGGGGATCGCGTCGCCGCTGCGCATCACGTCGCGCACATGGGTCAGCAGGCGGCGGCCGAGCGCCCCGCCCGGGTGCGAGCGCGCGAAGTCTTCCTCGCGGAAGCCGCGCGCATCCAGCAGCGCCACGGCCAGGGCGTCGCCCAGCGCCAGCGTCACGGTGGTGCTGGCGGTCGGCGCCAGGTTCAGCGGGCAGGCTTCCTTGGCCACCGAAATGTCGAGGTGAACGTCGGCCAGCTGGGCCAGGCGCGATTGCGGCTTGCCGGTCATGGCGATCAGCGGCGTGCCCATGCGCTTGACCACCGGCAGGATCTCCAGCAGCTCGGACGACTCGCCCGAGTACGAGATCGCGATGAAGGCGTCCTGCGCCGTCACCATGCCGAGGTCGCCGTGCGCGGCTTCGCCCGGATGCACGAACATGGCCGGGGTGCCGGTCGAGGCCAGCGTGGCCGCGATCTTGCGCGCGATGTGGCCGGACTTGCCCATGCCCGAAACCACCACGCGGCCGGTGCACGCGAACAGGATGGCGGCGGCGCGGGCGACGCTGTCGTCCGATTCCAGCCGGGTGTGCAGCGCGCGGATCGCGTCGGCCTCGATATCGAGGGTCTCGCGGGCCAGCTCCATCACGCGCCGTGCCTGCTTGTCATCGAAAACTTTCAGCATTGATTTTTCATGGGTTACACTCAATGCCGGAAGTATAGCCGAATTGGGAAAGCAAGAAACTTGCCAGACACAGAAACGTATCGACGATAAGGAACTAGCCACACTGCATGGAATCGGGACTTGAGCTGACACTATTACTTCTCGGGAGCGCCGTGCTGGGCGTGGTTGCGTTCCGCCTCCTGCACCTGCCGCCGATGCTGGGCTACCTGGCGGTCGGCGTATTGATCGGCCCGCACGCCCTCGGCCTGGCCGAGGACAGCCCGGCCACCCACTCGCTGGCCGAATTCGGCGTGGTATTCCTGATGTTCTCGATCGGCCTCGAATTCTCGCTGGCCCAGCTCAAGGCGATGCGGCGCATCGTGTTCGGGCTCGGGATGGCGCAGGTGGTGCTGACGGTGGCCGCCACCGTGGCCTTCGGGATGGTGGTCGCGCACGTCGCGCCGAAGCTGCACATCGGCTGGCAGGCCGCGTTCGCGCTGGGCGGCGCGCTGGCCATGTCCTCCACCGCGATCGTGGTCAAGCTGCTCACCGAGCGGCTGGAGCTGGAAAGCGCGCACGGGCGCCTGATCATCGGCATCCTGCTGTTCCAGGACCTGGCGGTGGTGCCGCTGCTGATCCTGATTCCCTCGCTGGCCAATCCCGAGGACCTGGCCGGCAACCTGGCCTGGGCCGGGGTCAAGGCCGCGGCGGTGCTGGTGCTGCTGCTGTTCCTCGGCCAGAAGCTGATGCGCAACTGGTTCAACGTGGTGGCCAAGCGGCGCTCGCAGGAACTGTTCATGCTCAACCTGCTGCTGGTGACGCTGGGCGCGGCCTGGATCACCGAGCGCGCCGGGCTGTCGCTGGCGCTGGGCGCGTTCGTGGCCGGCATGCTGATCTCCGAGACCCAGTACAAGCACCAGGTGGAAGAGGACATCAAGCCCTTCCGCGACGTGCTGCTGGGACTGTTCTTCATCACGGTCGGCATGCTGCTCAACGTGCCGCTGGTGATCGCCAACTGGTGGCTGGTGCTGCTCCTGCTGGTGCTGCCGGTGCTGCTGAAATTCGCGCTGATCGCGCTCCTGGCCAAGGTGTTCGGCTCGTCCGACGGCGTGGCGATGCGCACCGGCCTGGCGCTGGCGCAGGCCGGCGAATTCGGCTTCGTGCTGCTGACGCTGGCCTCGCAATCGAAACTGATCGATCCGTTCCTGATCCAGCTGGTGCTGGCCGCGATGGTGCTGTCGATGCTGGTGGCGCCGTTCGTGATCGCCAAGTCGGACCAGATCGTGATGAAGGTCGCGTCCAACGAATGGATGCAGCAGTCGCTGCAGCTGACCCAGCTGGCCAGCCGCACGATGGCGGCGCAGAAGCACGTGGTGATCGCCGGCTTCGGGCGCAGCGGCCAGAGCCTGGGCACGCTGCTGTCGGACGAGAAGCTGCCGTGGTACGCGCTGGACCTCGATCCGGAGCGGGTGCAGGAGGCGCAGTCGGCCGGCTCCAGCGTGTCGTATGGCGACGCCGGGCGGCGCGAGGCGCTGATCGCGGCCGGCATCAAGCGCGCCAGCGCGCTGGTGATCACGTTTGCCGACACGCGCGCGGCGCTGAA
The DNA here is from genome assembly GCF_024753145.1 of Massilia terrae. Lineage (GTDB taxonomy): Bacteria > Pseudomonadota > Gammaproteobacteria > Burkholderiales > Burkholderiaceae_D > Telluria > Telluria terrae. The sequence goes on from NZ_JANUGU010000003.1 coordinate 81,859, forward strand.
GGTGCTCGCGCTGGTGCACGAGCTGGCGCCGACGCTGCCGGTGATCGTGCGCAGCCACGACGACACCGACCTCGACATCCTCAAGCGGGCCGGCGCGACCGAGGTGGTGCCGGAGGCGCTCGAGAGCAGCCTGATGCTGGCATCGCACGCGCTGGTGGTGGTCGGCGTGCCGCTGCGGCGCGTGGTGCACCGGGTGCAGAGCGCGCGCGACGAGCGCTACGCCTCGCTGCGCGGCTACTTCCCGGGCGCGGGGGATGTGTCGGAGGATCCCGAGCACACCTTCGTGCGGCTGCATTCGGTGACCCTGCGCGAGGATGCGGCCGCCGTCGGCAAGGCGCTGGCGGAGTTTGCGCTGGGCGAGGTCGGGGCCGAGGTGACCATCATCCGGCGCGGGCGCGAGCGGGTGGAAGCGAAGCCGGAGACCGTGATGCAGGCGGGAGATGTGGTGGTGCTCAGGGGGTCGGCGGATGCGGTGGGCAAGGCGGAGGGAAGGCTGGCGTGAAATAATATTTCAAAATTTGCCACATTTTGAAATATTAAAACCGCCGTCGTTCCCGCGCAGGCGGGAACCCATGCTGAGCTAACAGGCTTGCGGCTATCGCTTCGACTGCTCACACGGCCTATGGGTCCCCGCCTGCGCGGGGACGACGGTTTGTAGCTTGGTGGTGGAGTCAAGCTGCGCGCGCAGCGCACACACTTAAGCCGTACACGTCACCACCCGGTTCCGCCCCGCCTGCTTCGCGCGGTACAGTGCGCTGTCGGCCAGCGCCAGCAGCTGCAGGGCGAGGTCCTCGACCGGGCGCTTGACGTCGACGTGCTCCAGCCCCGCCACCCCGATCGACACCGTGACATTCACCGGCGTCCCGTCGGCCAGCTCCACTGCCGTATGCGCCATCCGCGCCCGGATGCGCTCCGCCACCACCGCCGCGCTGCGCTGGTCGGCATCGACCAGCAGCACCACGAATTCCTCGCCGCCGAAGCGGGCCAGCGCGTCCGACAAGCGCAGCTCGGCCTTGATGCGCGCCGCGGCCTCGCGCAGCACCTCGTCGCCGCCCTGGTGCCCGACGCTGTCGTTGACCCGCTTGAAGTGGTCGAGATCGATGAACATCAGCGACAGCGCGCCGCCCGCGCGCCGCGCCCGCGAGATCTCCTCGGCCAGCCGGCGGTCGATGTAGCGCCGGTTGTAGGCGCCGGTCAGGGCGTCGGTCAGGCCGATGTACTTCAGCATCTCGTTGCTGATCACGTTCTCCAGGCAGATCGCGATGATCGAGGCCATGTGCTCGATGAAGTCGGTGCCCATGCCGGCCGTGAAGCGCTGCGGATCGCTGCTCCCGAGGTTCAGGCTGCCGATCAGGCGCCGGTTGCGCAGCAGCGGCACCAGCCCCACGCTGGCCGGCCGCTGCGGCTGGTCGGGGAAGGCGGCGCCGTGGCGCGCAGGGTCGAACGGTCCCAGCACGGGCCGCGGCGGTTCGCCCAGCGCCAGCCCGGCGCCGTCCTCGGTCCAGATCAAATTGGGGAAGCCGCCGAAATCCACGCCCAGCCGCTCCATCACCATGTAGATGTCGGCGCCGGGATCGACCAGGGTCAGGGTGACCACGTCGAGGCCGCAGATGGCGGGCAGCGCGCGGAAGATGGTGCCGACCAGCTGCGCGAAGCTGGACGCGGCCACGATCTCGAGGTCGAAAGCCTGGTGCCGGGACATGATTTCCTGGTTGCGCGAGGCCTGTTCGAGCAAGTCGGCCAGGCGCGCGCGCAAGGCTTCATTCTCGGCAATCAGCTCGCGCTTGGCAGCGCCTTCCATATCATGTTCCCGTTCTGCAATAGACGATACATTACGCCAACTTCGCCCGATTGGAAACAAAAAGACATTACTGTTGGTTAATGTTTAATTTTTTCTTGACCTTTTCGAAGCCTCAAGCGTGGCCGAACTGGCGCTCGAACTCGTCGATGGCGAGCGGCCGCCCGAACAGATAGCCCTGGAACCGGTCGCAGCCCTCGTCGGACAGGAAGCGCCGCTGCGCCTCCTCCTCGACGCCCTCGGCCACCACCTTCAGCCCCAGCTTGCGCGCCAGCGTGATGATCACCTCGACGATGGCGGCGGCGTCGGGATCGATGTGGATGTCGTGCACGAAGGAGCGGTCGATCTTGAGCGTCTCCAGCGGAAAGCGCTTCAGGTAGCTGAGCGAGGAATAGCCGGTGCCGAAATCGTCGATCGAAAACGTGACGCCGCCGCGCCGCAGGCGCTCCATCTTGGCGATCACCTCCTCCAGGTTCTCGGCCATCACGCTTTCGGTCAACTCGAGCGCCAGCAGGTGCGCGTCGGCGCCGGTGTCGCGCACGGCGCCCAGCACCTGCTCGGGAAAATCGGTGCAGCGCAGCTGTTGGGCGCTGACATTGACCGACAGCGGCACCTGCGCCAGGCGCGGATTGTGGCGCCATCCGGCCAGCCGCTTGCAGGTCTCGCGCAGCACCCATCGCCCGAGCGGCAGCACCAGCCCGGTGCCTTCGGCCAGCTCGATGAATTCGTTCGGGCTGACCAGCTCCCCGTCGGGTCGGCGCCAGCGCAGCAGGACTTCGCCGCCGGCGAGCGCGCCATCGGCGTCGAACTGGGGCTGGCAGTACAGCAGGAACTCGTCGCGCAGCAGGCCCTCGCGCAGGTCGTGTTCGAGCGCGTAGCGGCGGTCGATCGCGGCCTGCATTGCCGGGTCGAAGAAGCGCAGCGTGTTGCGCCCGGCGGCCTTGGCCTGGTACATCGCGAGGTCGGCGCGCCGCATCACCACATCGGCCGGGTGGGCGCCGTCGAACATCACCACGCCGATGCTGGGCGTGCTGCGGTACATCCGCGCCGGCAGCACGTAGGGCTCGTCGCACACGGCCAGGATCTTGCTGGCCACCTGCCCCGCCTCGGCTCCCGCCGCGTTGCGGTCCTTGCCCAGGCTGTCGAGCAGGATCACGAATTCGTCGCCGCCCAGGCGCGCGACCACGTCGGTGTCGCGCACCGCATGGCGCAGCCGCCACGCGACCTGGCGCAGCAGCATGTCGCCGATGTCGTGGCCCAGCGTATCGTTGAGCAGCTTGAAGTTGTCGAGGTCGATGAACAGCAGCGCGCCCCACTGGCCGCTGCGGCTGGCGCGGCTGATCTGGCGGTGCAGCTGGTCCATCAGCATGCGCCGGTTGGGCAGCTCGGTCAGGTAATCGAAATAGGCCAGCTGGTGGATGTTCTGTTCGGCGCGCTTGCGCTCGGTGAGGTCGGTGTTGGTGCCGCAGATGCGCACCGGCCGGCCCTGCTCGTCGCGCAGGATCAGGCCGCGCGCCAGCACCGGCACCCAATGCCCTTCCTTGTGGCGCAGCTGGAACTCGACCTCGTAGGAATGGGCGTCGCCGGACAGGGCCTGCTCGAACACTTCGCGTGCCCGCGCCGCGTCGTCCGGATGCGCGAGGCGCAGCCACAGCTCGGCATTGGTCGGCAGCTCGCCCGGTTCCAGCCCGACCATCTCCCACCAGCGCGGCGAATAATACAGCTCGCCAGTGCGCAGGTTCCAGTCCCACGGGGCGTCGGTCGAGCCCTGCAGCACCAGGCGCAGGCGCTCTTCCGACTTCTGCAACGACTGCTGGGCGCGCTTCAGTTCGGAAAAGTCGGTGAAGCAGACCACCGCTTCCGAGATCTCGCCGCCGTCGTCGCACACGAGGTAGGTATTGCACAGCACCCAGGCGGCCTCGCCGCGCTGGCTGCCGACCACGCCGACCACCAGGTTGGACAGGTTGCGCCGCTCCGACAGCGTGCGGCACACCGGGTAGCCGCTGCTGTCCATCGGGCTGCCGTCGTCGTTCAGGAAGCGCCAGCCGCCATGCGCGCCCTTGCCCAGCAGGGCTTCCGGACTGGAGCCGAGCAGCTCGGCCGCGCGCGCGTTGACGGCGATGATGCGCGAGTCGCGGCCATGGACAATCACGCCCGCCGGCAGGTGGTCGAGCAGGCGCTGCAGGCGCTGGGTGGTGGCGTCGAGCAGGGCCTCGACCTCGTCGCCTGGCGCGCGCGGGCGCAGCACGGCGAGGAAATGCTGAAGCACGCCGTGCTCGCTGACCGGGACCACAGCCAGCTCGGCCGGGAAGGCGCCGTCCGGGCCACGCCAGCGCACGCTGCCGGTGAACTCGCGGTGCGCGGCCAAGGCCTCGACCACGCTGCGGGCACAGGCGCTGTCGGCGGATTCGTGTAGGAAGGCAATGATGGGCTGGCCGCTGCCATCGCCCTTGTGCTCGGACAGGTCAAGGAAGGCCTGGTTGGCCGAGCGCAAGGCGAGGTCCGCGCCGATCACGGCCATGCCCAGCGACACCGGCGCGACGGCCGACAGCGCGCTGCCGAGCGCGATGTCGGGAACCACTTGCTGGCTCATGTTGCCTCCCCTGGTGCCGACCCCATTGCGGCACCTGTGAAGGCTCAACTTTGCCCCTGCCGCCGGCCCGTGTCAAACGCGGCCGTCGGCAAGCGAACGCGTCAGAAAGCGATGCTGGTATCGATGGGCTGGCCGCGGCGCAGCACGGCCGGGGCGCCGGCCACCACGATGCAGTTCATGCCGAAACACACCGCGCCATCCATGCGCGGGTTGGCGCGGTAGCTCAGCATGATGTCGAGCGGATCGGGGCCGGCACTGCCGGTGGCCTGGTCGATCGAGGGGATCGGGCAGCGCGCGCATGGCTTCACCGGTTTCAGCACGAGGCCATCGGCCGCCAGCGATGCGAGGAAGTCTTCTTCGTAGGCGTCGATGCCGTCGACCACGAGGTTGGGACGGAAGCGGTCCATCGGCAGCGGCGCACGGCCGGCCGCGGCCAGGCGCCGGTTGAGGTCGGCCAGCGAGGCGGCGCCGATCAGCAGCAGCGGGTAGCCGTCGGCGAAGCGGGTGTCGGCGGGCACGCCGCCGGTCCACTTGGTGCTGGTCGGGCGCACCACGTCGCGGCGGAAGCGCACCAGCCGGCAAGGGCTGTCCAGCACCGCGCTGAACCAGGCCGCGGCCTGGTCGCCGCAATCCGCCGCGGGCACCACGTCGTCCCAGATGCGCACCATGCGCGGCGCGCCGTCTTCGGCGTCCAGCGGCAGCGCGAGCGGCGCCATGCCCGGCCCCTGCACCACCAGCGCCCCGCCTTCCGGACGCGGCACGATGCGCGCCATGCGCGGATGCTCGCGCTGGGTGAGGAACTGGCCGTCCTCCGTCACCAGCATCCATTCGCGGTCATGGATGCCGTGCGCGGATAGGCCGGCGCTGGTCACGGTCGCCGCGTCGACCGGCATGCCGGCGCAGGACTTGATCGGATACAGGACGAGTTCGGTGAGGATGGCCATCTGTGCTGGCGCGCGTCAGCGGCGCTTGGCCTTGTCGGCGCGCTCGGTGGCGATGCGTTTGTCGAGATTGCGGCTGGATTCTTCCGCCAGCGCCTTGCAGCCGCCGGGTTCGACGAAGGTGTTGTGCGACGGCGTGCGCTTTGCGAGCTTGTCGAAGGTGTCGGTGAAACCCGGGTGGGTCGACACGATCACATCGCAGGGCAGCGCCCCCAGCTTAGCCACGCTGGCGCGGAACGAGGCGGTGATGTCGGGATGGGTGGCGTCGCCGGTGAAGTAAAAGCCGTCGCTGGACACCGGCGTCAGGCTGTCGGCGTAGACGATGTTGCGGCAGGCGCCCTGCTCGCACGACTGCCAGGTCCAGGCGGTGGAACCCGGCGTATGGCCCGGCGTCAGGTGCGCGGTGAGCTTGAGCGGGCCGACGCTGACGGTCTCGCCATCGGCCACGATCTTCACCTTGGCGATCTTCTCGACGTGGATGGCGGCGGCCGGATCGTACTGCGGGTCGCCCTCGATGTTGGCGCCGGCCGCCATCTCTTTCGCGCTCCAGGCGCTGGCCGCGACCTGCGCCCCGCTGGCGCGCTGCAGCGCCGGGATACCGCCGGAATGGTCCCAGTGCGAATGCGAGTTGAGGATCAGCTTGACGTCCTCGATGCGAAAGCCGAGCGCTTCGATGTTCTTGCGGATCTGCGGCGCCGATTGGGGCAAGCCGCCGTCGAGCAGGATGTGGCCCTGCGGCCCGGTCACCAGCAGCGCGGACAGGCCGTGCACGCCGACATACCAGGTATTGCCATAGACCTGGAACGGGGCCTGCGGCTTGTTCCAGTCATCGCATGCATCGCAATGCACCGCGCCCTCCTGCGCGTGCGCCGCGCCGGCCGCTGCCGCCATCCCCAGCAAGAATGCCGCCCATCGTTTCATCGCTGCTCCTGCTAATTGTCGAGAGGCTGACATCATAGGCGATGCCGGCCCGGCTTGCCGAGATCGTCGGGAATTTTTTGCGCGCCGGTTTCGACGTCCCACGCCTGGGCCGCGATGCGCCAGGCGCCCTCCTCGCGCGAGTTCCAATGTAACGCGGACGGCCCGCTTCAGGCGGTGGCGCGATCGGTGAAGTCGGACATCGGCAGCATGAAGTCCGGATAGCGCTCGCGCAGGTTGTCCAGCTCTGCCAGGGTACCGGACAGGTGGCGCCGCACCCAGGCCTGGGCGCCGGCCGCGTCGCCTTCGCTGATCGCGCGTGCGATGCCGGCGTGCTCCTCCAGCACCGACTTGGCTTTGCCATTGATCGGCACGTGCAGGCGGCGCAGCCGGTCGAGGTTGCCGCTGGCGCTGCGGATCATGTCCCATACGCCCAGCAGCTGCGCCGCGCCGTACATGGTTTTGTGGAATTCCTGGTCGAACAGGATGAAGCCGCCGAGGTCGCCCGCTGCGAGGCAGGCGCGCTGCTTGGTCAGCGCCGCCTGCAGGGCCTTGGCTACTGCCGGATCGGGCGACGTGGCCAGCCCGTGCACGATTTCCAGCTCGACGGACAGGCGCAGCACGTGCATCTGGCGCGCCGAATCGAGGTCGATGGCGCGCACCCGCGTCAGGTGCTGCGGGAAGATTTCGACCAGCCCTTCCTTCTCCAGCCGCGACAACGCGTCGCGCACCGGCATCGGCGACAGGTCGAGGCATTCGGCGACCTGGGTCCGCGACAGGGTGGCGCCGGGCTCCAGCGCCAGCGTCACGATCAGCTCGCGCAGGAATTCATAGACCTGCGAAGCCGCGCTGCGCGTGCGGTCAAGGCGGAACGAGGCGGACAGGCGCTCCAGACTCATGGGACAAGTGAAAAAGTGACAAGGCGGATTGTTGATTCTAGCATCCATGCCAGGCGCGGAGTTGTCGAACGTTTCCGTCACCATCTTGAGCGGATGTCGATGGCGCATTAGGCCAGGATCGTCTACACTCAACAAAAATACTAGGATCCCAGCGCAAAATGAACTCCTCCCCGATTATTGTTGACATGCAGGTGATCCCCGTTGCGGGCCACGACAGCATGCTGCTGAACCTGTGCGGGGCGCATGCGCCTTATTTCACCCGCATCCTGGTGCTGCTCAAGGACAGCGCCGGCAATACCGGCATGGGCGAGGTGCCCGGCTCGACCGGCATCCTGCGCGCGCTGGAGATGGCGGCGCCGCTCGTGACCGGTACCGGGATCGCGCGCTCCAACCACACGCTCAATGCGATGCGCGCCGCGGTCGCGGGCAAGGACAGCCACCAGGTGACCAATGCCGCCGAGGCGGCGGTGCTCAAGCAGCCGCACGAGATCAACCTGCGCCTGGAAAACGTGGTGACCGCGGTCGAAGCGGCGCTGCTCGACCTGCTCGGCCAGCACCTCGGGGTGCCGGTGTGCGAGCTGCTCGGCGCCGGCCAGCAGCGCAGCCATGTGCCGATGCTCGCCTACCTGTTCTACATCGGCGACCGCAAGCGTACCGACCTGCCCTACCTGGCGTCCGACGGCAAGGACGGCTGGTATCGGCTGCGCCACGAGGAAGCACTGACGCCCGAGGCGATTGCGGAGCTGGCGGCCGCAAGCGTCGAGCGCTACGGCTTCAAGGACTTCAAGCTCAAGGGCGGCGTGATGCGGCCGGAGGAGGAAATCGAGGCGGTGGCGGCGATCAAGGCGCGCTTTCCGGATGCACGCGCGACGCTCGATCCGAACGCCGCGTGGTCGCTGGCGCAGGCCATCGACGCCTGCCGCGGCAAGGGGCACATCCTGGCGTATGCCGAAGATCCGTGCGGGCCGGAGAACGGCTACTCGGGCCGCGAGATCATGGCCGAATTCAAGCGCGCCACCGGCATCCCGACCGCCACCAATATGGTCGCCACCGACTGGCGCCAGATGGGACACTCGCACCTGCTGAACGCGGTCGACATCCCGCTGGCGGACCCGCACTTCTGGACCATGCAGGGCGCGGTTCGCCTGGCCCAGCTGTGCCACGATTGGGGCCTGACCTGGGGCTCGCATTCGAACAACCACTTCGACGTATCGCTGGCGATGTTCACCCACGCCGCGGCGGCAGCGCCGGGCAACATCACGGCGATCGACACGCACTGGATCTGGCAGGAAGGCCAGGAACGCCTGACGCGCGAGCCACTACGGATTGTCGGCGGCCAGGTGGCGGTGCCGGACAGACCGGGCCTGGGCATCGAGCCCGACATGGACCGCATCGCCCAGGCGCACGAGCTGTACAAGCGCGTGGCCGGCGGTGCGCGTGACGACGCCATCGCGATGCGCTACCTGGTGCCGGGCTGGACCTACGATCCGAAGCGGCCGAGCTTGGGTCGATAAACCAGAACAACGTCGTCCGGCCGGCGCCGGGACGACGTTTGATTGGAGTGGATAAAAAAATCCCCGGCTGCTTTCGCAAGCCGGGGCTTCTTTTTTTTTTACTGGCCGAATCAGACGTTGAACAGGAAGTTCAGCACGTCGCCATCCTTGACCACGTATTCCTTGCCTTCGGCGCGCATCTTGCCCGCTTCCTTGGCGCCCGACTCACCCTTGTAGGTGATGTAGTCGTCGAACGAAATCGTCTGCGCGCGAATGAAGCCGCGTTCGAAGTCGGTGTGGATCACGCCGGCCGCTTGCGGCGCGGTGTCGCCGATGTGAATGGTCCAGGCGCGCACTTCCTTGACGCCGGCGGTGAAGTAGGTCTGCAGGCCGAGCAGCTTGTAAGCAGCGCGGATCAGGCGGTCCAGGCCCGGCTCATCCATGCCCATGTCGGCCAGGAAGGCTTCCTTGTCTTCCTCTTCGAGGTCCGCGATTTCCGACTCGATGGCAGCGCAGATCGCGACGATCGGCGCGTTCTGCGACTTCGCGTACTCGCTGAGCTTGTCCAGGTACGGATTATTGGTAAAGCCGTTGTCGGAAACGTTCGCCACGTACATCGCCGGCTTCGAGGTGATCAGGCACAGCGGCTTGATCAGCTCCATCTGTTCCGCGTCGAAGCCCATGGCGCGCACCGGCTTGCCCTCGTCCAGCTGCGGCATGATTTGTTCGAGGATGGCGACCAGCTTGGCCGCGTCCTTGTCGCCGGAACGCGCCTTCTTCTGCTCGCGATGGATCGCCTTCTCGACGGTGCCCATATCGGCCAGCGCCAGCTCGGTCTGGATCACTTCGATGTCGTCGATCGGGCTGACCTTGCCGGCCACGTGGATCACGTTCGGGTCGTCGAAGCAGCGCACCACGTTGACGATCGCGTCCGTCTCGCGGATGTGCGACAGGAACTGGTTGCCCAGGCCCTCGCCCTTCGACGCGCCGGCCACCAGGCCCGCGATGTCGACGAACTCGACGATGGCGGGCACCATGCGCTCCGGCTTGACGATCTCGGCCAGCTTGGCCATGCGCGGATCAGGCACCTCGACCACGCCGACGTTCGGCTCGATCGTGCAGAACGGATAGTTTTCAGCCGGGATGCCGGCCTTGGTCAGGGCGTTGAACAGGGTGGACTTGCCGACGTTGGGCAGGCCGACGATGCCGCATTTGAGACTCATGGGAAGACTTTCAGGTTCGAATGACGAAACCTCGTATTGTAACCCGGTCCGGCGCCAAATGCCGCAAATCCCGCCTCATCCGCCCCGCATCGTCGTTCAAAGCGGGCGGATGCGCGACAGGTCCGGCCGGGCCGCGAATTCGGCCAGGTCGTCGCGCAGGCGTTCGCCTTCGGCCATGGCCTGGCGCCAGGTGCGGATGCGCTCGTCCTGCCTGAGGCCATAGAACTTGAAGTCGCTTCGGTCGGGCAATTTCCCGCGCGGCAGCCTGGCCTTGAATTCGGCCGAAGGCGACGCGATCAGCACGTTGTCGAGCCAGCCACGGTTCGGCCCGCGCGCGGCGCGGCGCCATGGCAGGGCCTTGTCGAGCCAGCCGGGTACGATGTGCTCGTTGAAATGCGGATAAAGGACGATCCCGCCGGCGCGCGAGTACGGCAGCGCCAGCTGGTAATCGATGATGCCGCCGTCCCAATAGCAGCCGGGCGGCAGGCCGGCGATGTCGCACACCGGTTTCATGACCAGCGGCAGCGTGCCGGAGGCGAGCAGCCCGGATGCGAGGTTGTGCGCGGTCAGCGTTGAAAAATGCGTCGTGAAGGTGTCGAAGCGTTCGCGCAGCCAGGGCGCGTCGGCGCGGCTGTCGCCAATGACCACGCGCTCCAGCACCCTGCCCAGCCGTTCGCGCGAGGCCAGGTTGTGCAAGGCCGCTTGCGCGAAGCCGAGCTGCTGCGCGCGCGGCTGGTGCGCGGCGGCGAGCGATCCCTTGCCGCGCACCGTGATCAGGTGCAGCCGATGGTGCGGGTGGTTGACGATGTCGCCTTCGTGCCCCCGGACGAACTCGCGCAGCAGTTCCTGCACCACCTGGTCGATCTCGTCCTGCCCGGGCTTGGCGCTGGAATAGCGCTGGCCGCTGTACAGCTCGCCAAGGCGCGCGCAACCCTTGACCGGATCGCGCTGGCAGGCCGCGGCCATGCGCCAGGCGCCGATGGACGAGCCGATCAGCATGCGCTCGCGCGGCGACTGCGCCAGCCAATCACCGAACAGCCATTGGTCCAGGTGCTGGAAGATCAGTCCCTTCGGCCCGCCGGCGGCGGCCGGGATGATCGCGATGTCTTCGGCCCGCAAGCCGTGGCTGCGCAGCCGGGCCAGCGCCCGCGGTCCGGCGTGAAAGGAAAGTGCACTCATGCGTGAAATTATCGCAGGTGCCGCACGCTTGCGCAGGCTCAAGCGCCAGGCATCCGCGCTGCGTAACATCGTCTGCGCTGTGCTCATCGATTCTGGCTTCGGAGGTCGCCCATGCAGGTTCCTTGCGTCGCGCTGCTGCTGTTCCTGTTCGCGCTGTGCGCGGGCGCGGCGGCGCGCGACACCGGCACCGATACCTCCATGGTCATCAACAAGTCCGTCCAGCATTTCGTGGTCGAGCCGGATGGCGGCTACACGGTCACGGTGGACATCGCGCGCACCATTGCCGAGCCGCGCGCCATCGTCGCCGAAAGCCAGTATTACATCAGCTACAAGCGCACGCTGGACGAGGTACTGGCGGTCGACGCCTACACCCAAAAAACGGATGGGGCGCGCTTCCCGGTCGAGGCGGGCCAGATCAGGGATCAGGAAGAGCTTGCTTCCAGCGACGCGCCGCTGTTCACGGACACGCGCACGAAAGTCGTCGTGTTCCCGCAGGTCGCGGTGGGTGACCGCCTGGTGCTCCACTACGTCATCCACCGGCACACGCCGCTGCTGCCCGGGCAGTTCGACGACCTGTCCGCCAGCGGCTTTTATCAAAACGCGCAATTTGAATTGATCTACGATGTCCCGCCATCCATGACGCTGTATGCGGACGCGGTCGGCTTCCTGCCGCTGCCGGCGGAGGATCCGCCGCACCACAAGCGCTACCACTGGCGCTACGTTGCGGGCGACAACCAGCGCATCGAGGCCAACTCGGTCAGCTACTTCGACTATGGAAAGCGGCTATCGGTGTCCACTTATCCCGACTACGCGGCCTTCGCTAGCGCCTTTCGCGCCGCCGGCAGCGGCGCCACGCAGGGTGACGCGGACATCGCGGCGCTGGCCTACCAGCTGACGGCCGGGCTGGCCGACCCGCGCGCCAAGGCGCTGGCCTTGTCGGAATGGGTGCGGCGCCACATCCGCTACGTGGCGGTGTATATCGGACCGGGCGGGGTCGTTCCGCATCCGGCGGCCACGGTCCTGCGCCAGCGCTACGGTGATTGCAAGGATCACGCGGTGCTGTTGCACGCATTGCTGGCGGCAGCCGGCATCGACAGCACCGAAGTCCTCGTCAACAACGGTAAGGCCTACCGACTGCCGCGCACGCCGACGTTCGGCATCCTGAATCACATGATCAATTTCGTGCCGGCCTTGAACCTGTACCTGGATTCAACGGCGCGCTCAGTATCGGCCGGCTACTTGCCCGCCAGCGAGCTTGGCAAACCGGCGCTGCGGCTGGATAGCGGCAAGCTCGTTACGACGCCGGCGGCGCAGCCCCAGCGTGAGCGCACCAGCGCCTGGTTCGACGTGCAGCCGGATGGCCGAAGTCGCTTTCAGGTCAGCAAGACCATGTCTGGCGCCATCGCGGAACCGTACCGGCAAGCCGTACGCGATACGGGGCCGGCGGACCGCGAACAGTTCGTCGCGCGCATGCTGCAAGGCGTGGGCCAGGCAGGATCCGGTCTCTTCGATCCTGGCAGTACCGATGGCAGCGGGGATGAGTACCACCTGTCGTTTGCCGGAACCAGCGAGAACTTCGCCAGCCTGCCCGGACCGGTGGGACTGGCGACCAGTTACAGCTATTGGGGCGGGCTCAGCGAGATGGTGGCGGAGCTGGCGCAGGAAAAAGAAAGGCGGCAGGACTTTATCTGTCCCGCAGTCGACGTGCAGGACGAGCTGGGCATCCGCTTGCCGCGCAGCGTGCACGTGCTCGCGCTGCCGAAGGACCTTGCGCTCGCCGACCGTCACTTCAGCTACCACGCCGCATACAGCAAGAAAGGCGATACGGTCATGGTGAAACGCACGCTGCGCTTCACGCACGAGGGCGCGGTGTGCGCGGCTGAGGAATACAAGAAAATGGCGCCCCTGCTGGAGCGGATGATGCGTGACCTGCGCAGCCAGCTCGTGATCAGTGGCGCTTGAGCGCCGACCCGCAAAAAGAGAATGTCGTCCTCGACCTCGCCGGCCGCCTTGGCGGGAACCCCATTTCTCAAGCAATGCGCTCACACGAACAGTATCGGCCACGCAAGCAAACCGGGGTTCCCGCTTCCGCGGCAACGACGTTCGAAGTTTGGTCGGCGATTTTTATATCGCTGTTCAGGCCGTATGCAGCTGCATCATCGCCACGTCGAACTTGCCTTCGACCACCTGCGGAATGATGCGCAGGCTTTTGTCGATCGACTCGTCGATCAGCGGCTGCTCTTCCTTGCGCGGACGATGCAGCACGAAGTCCGCCACCGCCTGCTGCGACTGCAGGTTGCGCGGGTGGCCGATGCCGAGGCGCAGGCGCCAGTAGTCCTGGGTGCCGAGCGCGGCCGTGATGTCCTTCAGGCCATTGTGCCCGCCGGAGGAGCCGCCTTTCTTCAGCTTGGCGACGCCGGGCGCGAGGTCCAGCTCGTCGTGCACCACCAGCACCTCCTCCGGCTTGATCTTGAAGAAGCGCGCCAGTGCGCCGACCGACTGGCCGGAGCGGTTCATGAAGGTGAGCGGCTCCAGCAGCCACACTTCCTTGCCGGAGATGGTGGTCTTGGCCAGCATCGCGTTGTATCTGGATTCGCGTTGCAGGCGGCAGCCCGGCAGCGTATTGGCCAGGTTGTCGACCAGCCAGAAGCCGGCGTTGTGGCGGGTTTGTTCGTATTCCGGGCCTGGGTTGCCAAGGCCGACGATCAGGCGGATGGACATGAGTACGGGTGAGTTTGGTAAAAACGGCATTATCGCAAAAGCGGCTCTACAACAAAAAACCCGCCGGGCAAGCCGCGGCGGGTTCTGGCTGCGGGCCGCATCGCTGCGGCGGCAGATTACTTCTTCTCTTCTGCGGCAGCAGCGTCGGCGGCGGCGGCAGCACCAGCCGGCACCGATGCGGTGGCGACGGTCAGGTTCTGGCCGTGGGTCAGCGCTTTCACGCCGGCCGGCAGTTGCAGGTCGTCGGTGTGGATCGAGCCACCGGCTTCCATCTTCGACAGGTCAACGGTGATGAACTCCGGCAGCTGGCCCGGCAGGCATTCGATTTCCAGTTCGTTCAGCACGTGCGACACGATCGCGCCACCGAACTTCACGCCCGGCGAGACTTCGGCGTTGACGAAGTGCAGTGCGACCTTGGTGTGCAGCTTCTGCGAAGCGTCGATGCGCTGGAAGTCAGCGTGCATGACCATGGCCTTGAATGCGTGCATCTGGAAATCGCGCAGCAGGACTTGCTGGACCTTGCCGTCCACTTCCATGTCCAGGATCGAACCGTGGAAAGCTTCTTTCTTGAGCGCGTGGAACAACGCGTTGCCATCCAGGGTGATCAGCTGCGGCTCTTCCTTGCCACCGTAGATGATGCCAGGGGTCTGGCCAGCGTTGCGCAGGCGGCGGCTCGCTCCGGTGCCCTGCTGGGTACGTGCAAATGCGACTACTTTCATGGAAAACTCCAAAAAATATCGGGCTCGACTGCCGGGGACACCGTGTCCCCGGCCCGTGGCCCAGGTTGCAGCAGCCCCCGCGACCAGGGACTGCCAGGCTTGAGCAAGACGCGCTCAAGAAAATCCGGAAACTACAACGGCGCGCAAGGCCAAGCAGCCACAGCGCGCCGTTTACGCGTGGGCGGAAGACCCGCCCACCCTACATTAGTCGGAGAACAGCGACATCACCGAGTCGCCCTTCACGATCCGCTTGAAGGTCTCGGCCAGCAGCGGTGCGCAGGTGAGCTGGCGGATCTTGCTGCAGGCCTGGGCTGCCGAGGTCAGCGGGATGGTGTCCGTGACCACCAGTTCATCCAGCGGCGAATTGGCGATGCGGTCGATTGCCGGCCCCGACAGCACCGGGTGCGTGCAGTACGCCACCACCTTCTTGGCGCCGCGCTCTTTCAGCACTTCGGCGGCCTTGGTCAGGGTGCCGGCGGTGTCGACCATGTCGTCCATGATCACGCAGTTGCGGCCGGCCACTTCACCGATGATGTTCATCACTTCGGAGACGTTGGCTTTCGGACGACGCTTGTCGATGATCGCCAGGTCGCAGCCGAGGCGCTTGGCCAGGGCGCGGGCGCGCACCACGCCGCCGACGTCCGGCGACACGACCAGCAGGTCTTCGTAGTTGCGGCGCTGCAGGTCGCCCAGCAGCAGCGGCGAAGCGTAGATATTGTCGACCGGGATGTCAAAGAAACCCTGGATCTGGTCCGCGTGCAGGTCCATGATCAGGACACGCTCGACGCCGGCTTCCTGCAGCATGTTGGCCACGACTTTGGCGGAGATCGCGACACGCGCCGAACGCGGGCGGCGATCCTGGCGGGCGTAGCCGAAATACGGGATGGCGGCGGTGATGCGGCCTGCCGATGCGCGCTTGAGAGCGTCGACCATCAGCATGATTTCCATCAGGTTGTCATTGGTCGGCGCGCAGGTCGATTGCAGAACGAACACGTCCTTGCCGCGGACGTTCTCGTTGATCTCGACCATCACTTCGCCGTCCGAGAATTTCGACACGACAGCCTTGCCAAGCGGGATACCGAGGTTTTTTGCGACCCCCTCTGCGAGCGCCGGGTTGGCGTTGCCGGTAAAAACCATCAGGTTTTCGTAAGCCATTGGGAGTCCTAAGAGATCTTTATTGAGACTTGAAAAGCCATCAGCCGGCGAACCGGCTGACGCTGTAAAAGGATGGTAACTTTCGCAGCTCCATCATGTTCCGCCTGCTGGACGCTACATGCATCGACAGTCAGGCTAAACGGTGGCAGGGGAACAAGGATTCGAACCTTGGTATGCCGGAATCAAAATCCGGTGCCTTAACCAGCTTGGCGATTCCCCTACGCTAACTTGCTGCTTGCCGTTACAGTCCGCGAGAATCTCGACGGTTGCGACGACAGGCAAAATTTTATTCTACAACAGCACGATTTTGCAAGAGCGATTTCAGCGGATGCCGCGCCAGCGCCTTGGCTTTCCAGGCCTTCCAGGCTGCTGGCACTTGGGCCACCACCTCGTCGGCTTTGCTTTCGCTGGAAACCGCGCAGAACACACACGCCCCCGAGCCAGTCATCCTGGCCTGCCCGTAACTGCCCAGCCATTCGACCGCCTGCGCTACCGGCGGGAACAAGCGGACTGCCACTGCTTGCAAATCGTTTTTTCCGAAACCGCCCAGCTCGTTCTGAGCTGACTGATCTCTGGAAAAGTCCGATATTGTGACCGGTTTCGTATCCCTTGTCAAATCGACGGCGCCAAATATGGCTGGGGTCGGCACTGACACGCCCGGCTCGATCACCACGTACCAGCAATCCGGCCCCGCCACCGGCTGCATGGCTTCGCCCACGCCCTCGACGAAAGCGGTCTGGCCGAAGATGAAGAAGGGAATGTCCGCGCCCAGCGGCAAGCCGAGCGCCATCAGCTCGTCCGCCGACAGGCCGGCCTGCCACAGCTGGTTGGCCGCCATCAGCGCCGTGGCCGCGTCGGAGGAGCCGCCGCCGAGTCCGCCGCCCATCGGCAGGATCTTGTCGACGGCGACGTCGATGCCGGGCACCGCGCGGCCGTGGCGGCGCTGGAATTCATCGGCCAGCAGGCGCAGCGCGCGCACGATCAGGTCCTGCTCTTCGGGCACGCCGGGCACATCGGTGGTGCGCACGATGCGGCCGTCGGCGCGCAGGTCGAAGTGCAGCATGTCGCAGCGGTCGATCAGCTGGAACACGGATTGCAGCAGGTGGTAGCCATCCGGGCGGCGCCCGATGACGTGCAGAAACAGGTTGAGCTTTGCCGGCGCCGGGCAGTGGTGCAGCGAAACGGTCATAGGGTCAGGCCGCCTGGTCGATGATGATCTTGATCGACAGCTCGTCGCTGGTCGGCGTGGCACTGCGCTCGGCGTCGATGCGCTTGGGCACAGGGTGCGCGGCGTTTTCGTCCTGCCAGCTGACGAAACGCAGGCGCCAGCCGTCTTTCGTGGTCACCGTGTTGTTGGCCGGCGAAGCGGCGAAGCGTTTGCCGCCGGCGTCAGTCGCATAGCCCTGCATCCACTCGCGCAGGCCGGACACCGGCAAGGTCCAGCCGAGCGTGCGCGCGGTCAGCGTATCGATGTCGGCAGCGACCACCGGCTGCTGGCCGGCTTGCGTCAGCGTGGCCTGTTGCGGTGTGACGCTGATCCTGGCCATGGTCGTGCCCAGCTGCGACGACAGGCTCACCTCGACCCGGCCCGGTTGCTGCACCCAGTCGAAATTGCCGTTCAGGTTCTGCGGCTGGCCGTCTTTCTGGTAGCTCACGAACAGTCGGCCGCTCAGTTCGATGCTGTCGCGATAGGCCGCGACCGGGGCCTGCGAGAGATTGGCGCTGGTGGTGGCGCAGCCGCCCAGCAAGGCAGCGATGGCGAGGATGGCGAGGAGGCGTTTTGCTTGCATTCGATGGGGTTGTCGCAAATTTTATCTAGGTACGAAACGTCGTTCCCGCGCAGGCGGGAACGACGCTCCTGGTGGACTCACAGCGCGACTTTAAAGCGCTGCAGGGTCTGCTTGAGCGCGTCGTTCTGCGGATCTTTGGCCTTGGCTTCGCGCCACAGCTGCTGGGCATCGTCCTTGCGCCCCTGCTGCCACAGCACTTCGCCCAGGTGCACCGCGATCTCCGGATCGCTGCGCAAGGCGTAGGCCTTGCGCAACTGGGCCTCGGCTTCCTGGAGGTTACCCATGCGATACTGGACCCAGCCCATGCTGTCCATGATGAAGGGGTCGCCCGGCGCGATCTGCAGTGCCTTGTCGACCAGCTGGTAGGCTTCCTGCAAGCGGACGTTGCGCTCGGCGAAGGAATACCCCAGCGCGTTGTAGGCATGCTGGTTGTCCGGCGCCTGCGCGATCACCGCACGCAGTGCCTTTTCCATCACCTCGGTCTGCCCGGCCTTTTCCGCCATCAGCGCGAAGTCGTATAGCAGGTCGGTATTGTTGGGATAGCGCTGCGCCACGCCCTGCATCAGCTGGTAGGCCTCGAGCACGCGGCCCGCGCGCTGCAGGATTTCGGCCTCGGTCATGGCGATCTGCGCCTGCGCGCCCGCATCGTCGGTCTTGAGCGTGGCGAGGAATTTGCGTGCGCCCTCGACGTCGCCCTGCTTGCCCAGCAGCTGGGCGTGGCGCAGCTGGGCGCTCAGCTGGACCTGGGGATCCTCGGTCTGGATCTTGTCGAGCCAGCCCATCGCCGTGTCGAGGTCGCCGCGGTCTTCCGCCAGCTGCGACAGCATCAGCAGCGCGCGCGAGGGATCGCGCTCGTCGTTGGGGTCGTTGCCCAGGACGTCGACGAAACGCGTGAGGTACTGCTCCGCGCCCTTGTTGTCGTTCAGTTGCGTCGACAGGATGCCCAGCGCGTAGAGCGTGGCCGGATTGTCCGGCTGCGCCTTCAAGAGAATCACGAATTGCCCGCGCGCGAGCTCGAACTGTTTCTGGTTGACCAGCACGCGTGCATACGCCATGCGCACGTCCTTGGCGTCCGGATGTTCGGTGAGGAACTGCGCCAGCACGGTCGCCACCTTCTGGTCGTCTTCCAGCACCTGCGCCAGGGTCAGCGCGGCGATCTCGGAATCCGGCTTCATCTTGATCGCGGCATTCGCCTCGGCCAGCGCGCCCGGCTTGTCGCCGCGCGCCATCGCCAGCTGCGCCAGCACGACATGGGCTTCCATGGTGTTGCGGTAAGGCTCGATCAGGCGCTCAAGCATGGCGCCCGCGGCCTCCTTGTCCTGCGCGCGCATCAGCAACTGTTCGGCCTGGAACATCACGAGGCCGCGCGCGGCCGGCGGCGCTTCGGCCAGCTTGCGCTTGAGGATGTCCTCGGCCGGCGCGATGTTGTCGGACATGACCACCAGGCCCAGGTAGTACTGGCTGGCCTCTTCCGACGCGGGATCCAGCTCGCGCCACAGCTTGATCGCGGCCAGCGCGTCATCGGCTTGCTTGGCCGCCACCGCCATCTCGGCGGCGCGCCGGGCCAGGCGCGGATCCTTGGTCTGCTGGGCCAGGCTCAGCATCGTCAGATAGGGCCCCTGGTAGTCGCCACGACGAAAATCAAGCTCGGCCTTCATCAGCTGGTACAGCATCTGGCTCGTCATGTTGACGTTCGGCAGGTGCTCCTCTGGCGCCGCCGCGCTCGCTTCGTCCTGCGCCGGCCTGGCTTGTGCAGCATCGGCCAGTTCCGGCTTGGGAGCGGGTGCCCCGGCCTGCTGCTGCGGTGCCACAGCGCATGCCGACAACAGCCCGGAGAGGGTTACAATGGCGAAAGCGTTTTTCAAGGCTGTTCCAGGTTCTCGGGTGAAGCCCGATTTTACGCTCAAGCCCTTCAGCGCGTACGCCGCTGCAACACCAATTTACAAAAATATCAACATCGATGCCTGAACTGCCGGAAGTCGAAGTCACGCGCCGCGGGGTCGCGCCCCACCTGGAAGGCCGCGTGGTGGAAGAGCTCGTGCTGCGCCGCGAAGGCCTGCGCTGGCCGTTCCCGGAAGGCTTGGCCGAGCGCCTGGTCGGGCAGCGCATCCTCAAGACCGGACGGCGCGGCAAATACCTGCTGCTGGAGTTTGCGCACGGCACCCTGATCATCCATCTCGGCATGTCGGGCCACCTGCGCGTGCTGCCGCCGGGCGTGCCGCTCAAGAAGCACGACCACGTCGACCTGGTGGTCAGCGGGCCGGAGGGCCGCCAGGTCTTGCGCATGCACGACCCGCGCCGCTTTGGCGCCGTGCTGTGGCATGGCGTCGATGACGGTGATTTGCAACAGCACATCCTCCTGCGCGGCCTCGGCGTCGAGCCGCTCGAAGACGCCTTCAACGGCGCCCTGCTGCACCGCGAAACCCGCAAGCGCAGCGCCCCGATCAAGCAGGTGCTGCTGGCCGGCGACATTGTGGTCGGCGTCGGCAACATCTACGCCTGCGAGAGCCTGTTCCGCGCCGGGATCAACCCAAAAACGCCCGCCAGCCGCATCAGCCGCGCCCGTTATGACAAATTGGCAACAGCGATCCGGGAAGTGCTGGCCGCTGCGATTGTGCAAGGTGGCAGCACTTTGCGCGACTTTATTGCAGTAAATGGTCAATCTGGCTATTTCCAACAGACATATTTCGTCTATGATCGTACAGAATTGCCTTGCCGCAACTGCGGCACCCCTATCCGGCAGATCAAACAGGGACAACGCTCGACGTTTTATTGCGTCAAATGCCAGCGCTAAGGCACAGGACAAGGACCGCACATAACCATGGATCACGATTTTCAACATTACGGCGCGTGGCGTACCCGCGTGAACGATGCACTGAAGGCCTACCGCGCGGCGCTGCAAGAAGCCGACCTGCTCGATGCCGCCAGCGAACAACAGCTGACGCGCGCGCTCAACCGGCTGGCCGACGACCGCCTGTCGATCGCCTTCGTGGCTGAATTCTCGCGCGGCAAATCGGAGCTGATCAACTCGATCTTCTTCTCCGACTACGGCCAGCGCATCCTGCCCTCGGCCGCCGGCCGCACCACCATGTGCCCGACCGAGCTGATGTACGACGCCGCCTTCGTGCCGAGCGTGCGCCTGCTGCCGATCGAAACCCGGGCCCAGCACCTGTCCACCAGCGACTTCCGCGACGACCCCAACGCGTGGACCGTGTTCCCGCTCGACCTGTCCGATCCGGGCCGCATGCACGAGACCTTCAGCCAGGTCAGCAAGACGCGCCGGGTGCCGGTCGCCAAGGCCCAGGAATATGGCCTGTACGATCCGGAAGACCCGGCCGTGGCCGCCTCGCCGGAGGAAGACGGCATGATCGAGATCCCGATGTGGCGCCACGCGATCATCAACTTCCCGCACCCGCTGCTCAAGCAGGGCCTGGTGATCCTCGACACCCCGGGCCTGAACGCGATCGGCACCGAGCCCGAGCTGACCCTGAACCTGATCCCGAACGCGCACGCGGTGCTGTTCATCCTGGGCGCCGAGACCGGCGTGACCAAGAGCGACATCGACGTCTGGCGCAACCACATCGGCGCCGGCAGCGGCCGCATCGTGGTGCTCAACAAGATCGACACGATCTGGGATGAGCTCAAGAGCGACGCCGCCAACAACGCCGACATCAAGCGCCAGCAGGCCAGCGTCGCGCGCGACCTCGGGGTCGACGAGAACAAGGTGTTCCCGGTGTCGGCCAAGAAGGCGCTGGTGGCGCGCATCAACAACGACCAGACCCTGCTCGGCAAGAGCCGCATCCCGGCGCTGGAAGCGGCGCTGTACGGCGAACTGATCCCCGAGCGCGCCAGCATCATCCGCAACCAGCTCAGCGGCGAGCTCGAGGTGCTGGCCACGGCACGCCAGACCGGCACCGACAGCCGCCGCAGCCGCCTGAACGAACAGCTCGACGAATTGCTCAGCCTGCGCGGCAAGAACCAGGGCGTGGTCTCGCACATGGTCTCGCGCATCGAGCACGAGAAGCGCGAGTTCGACTCCAGCGTGCAGAAGCTGCAGGGCACGCGCGCCGTGTTCTCGACCCTGTCGGCCGAGCTGCAGACCACCATCGGCATGGAAATGGTGCACGTGCAGATCGAAGACGTGCGCGCATCGATGGAAGCGGTGCGCTTCGGCACCGGCGTGCGCGCCCCGGTGCGCGCCTTCTTCGACCAGGCCCGCGACAACCTGAACCAGGCCAACATCAAGGTCGGCGAGATCGCGGCGATGATGGACACCATGTACAAGCGCTTCGCCGACGAGCACGGGCTGGCGCTGGCGCCGCCGATGACGCTCTCGCTGGACCGCTACCTGGCCGAGATCGACCGCATCGAAGGCATCTACCTGAAGCAGTTCGGCACCGCGACCCTCCTGATCACCAGCCGCGGCGCGCTGCTGCAGCGCTTCTTCGACTCGATCGCCTCGCGCGTGCGGCGCACCTTCCGCGCCGTGAACGCCGACGTCGAAGCCTGGCTGAAGGTGATCATGGCGCCGATCGAGGCCCAGATCCGCCAGCACAAGGACCAGCTCAAGCACCGCCAGGGGTCGATCCAGCGCATCCACGATGCGACCGACACGCTGGAGCAGAAGATCCGCGCGTTCGAGACGCTGCGCAACGAGGTCGACGCGCTCGACGCGGCGCTTGCCAAGATCGCGGGCAGGGTGACGGCGGCGCTGGAAGCCGATCCCGCATCGGTGTGAAGCGCCTGACCGAGTTCGAGGCGCTGGCCGATCCTTCGTTTTCGCAGGCGGTGATCGACTGGCAGCGCGCGCACGGAAGGCACGCGCTGCCGTGGCAGAACACGCGCGATGCCTACCGCGTGTGGCTGTCGGAGATCATGCTGCAGCAGACCCAGGTCGCGGCCGTGCTGGGCTACTACGCACGCTTCCTTGAACGCTTCCCCACCGTGCAGGCGCTGGCCAGCGCGCCATCCGAAGACGTGATGGCGCACTGGAGCGGGCTTGGCTACTACACGCGGGCGCGCAACCTGCACGCCTGTGCCAAACGCGTCGTCGAGGTATACGGCGGCGTGTTCCCCTCCGATCCGGCGCTGCTGGCGGAGCTGCCCGGCATCGGGCGTTCGACCGCGGCCGCCATCGCCGCGTTTTCCTCGGGCGTGCGCGCCGCCATCCTGGACGGGAACGTCAAGCGCGTGTTCGCGCGCGTGTTCGGCATCGATGCCTATCCGGGCGAGAAGAAGACCGAGGACGCACTGTGGCGCCGCGCGGAAGCTTTGCTGCCCGCGGGCGAAGGGATCGAGGCTTATACGCAGGGCTTGATGGACTTGGGCGCGACGCTGTGCACGCGTTCGAGCCCGGACTGCGCGCGCTGCCCGCTGCAGGCGCGCTGCGTGGCATTCGCGACCGGACGCACGGCGGAGCTACCGGTGCGCAAGCCGAAGAAGGCGACGCCCGAAAAGCGCGCGGCGCTGGTGGCCGTGATCGATGGCGGCGAGGTGCTCCTGCAGCAGCGGCCTGCGACCGGGATCTGGGGCGGACTGTGTTCGTTGCCGGAGATCGATGGGCATTTGGCGGCCGATGTGGATGCGCCGGATGCCGACGCAGTGGCCGCGTTTGCGGCGCTGTATGGCGATGTCGAGGAAGTCGAGGCGCTGCTGCCGCTGGTGCATGTGTTCACGCACTACAAGCTACATATCCTGCCGTATCGGGTGGGGCTGGTGAAGCGTGGTGCGCTGCCTGATGGTTGCCAGTGGTGGAAGCTCTCGCAAATTGCCGATGCTCCCCTGCCCGCACCCGTGAAAAAGCTCCTCACAGAGCTCGCAGTACCAAAGCTTTTCTAACATCCCCCCCAAAAAAGCCGTCGTCCCCGCGCAGGCGGGGACGACGGTTTTTGGTGTGGCGGTGCTTAGAGCTCCTCGATCGAATAAATGCGCCGGTGTTCACGGATCGCATACCGATCCGTCATCCCCGCAATGTAATCCGCGATCTTGCGCGCCTGGCGCAGCGTGTCCTGCCCCGCGACCTGGTAATCGGGAGGCAACAGCACCGGATCGGCCATGAAGGCCTCGAACAGCTCGCGTACGATGCGGCTTGCCTTCACCCGCGTGCGGTTCACCTGGAAGTGCCGGTACAGGTTCGCATGCAGGAAGCGCTTCAGCTCCGTGGTCTCGGCCCGCATCGCATCCGAGAACCGGATCAGCGGTGGCGACGTGCGCACCGCGTCGATCGATTCCGGCGCCGCATCGGCGATCAGCTGCGCCGACGTCGCCACCAGATCGGCGGTCATCGAGGTGATCATCATGCGGATCGTCTCGTACAGCGCACGCCGTCCCGCAAGACCCGGATACTGCGCCTCCACCGCCTGCCGGTGGCGCGCGAACAAGGCCACTTGCTCCATCTGCGCCATCGTCAGCAAGCCCGATCTCAGGCCGTCGTCGATGTCGTGGTTGTTGTACGCGATCTCGTCGGCCAGATTGGTCAGCTGGGCCTCCAGGCTGGGCTGGCTGCGGTCGATGAAGCGCTGCCCCAGCTCGCCCAACTGGCGCGCATTCGCCAGCGAGCAGTGCTTGAGGATGCCCTCGCGCGTTTCGAAAGTGAGGTTCAGGCCGTCGAAGGCGCCGTAGTGCTCTTCCAGGTGATCGACCACGCGCAGGCTTTGCAGGTTGTGCTCGAAGCCGCCGTAGTCCTTCATGCATTCGTTGAGCACGTCCTGGCCCACGTGCCCGAACGGCGTGTGACCCAGGTCGTGCGCCAGCGCGGTCGCCTCCACCAGGTCCTCGTTCAGGCGCAGGCTGCGCGCCAGCGTGCGGCCGATCTGCGCCACCTCGATCGAGTGCGTCAGGCGGGTGCGGAACAGGTCGCCCTCGTGGTTGAGGAAGACCTGGGTCTTGTACTCCAGCCGGCGGAAGGCGGTGGAGTGGATGATGCGGTCGCGGTCGCGCTGGAATTCGCTGCGCGAGCCCGGCCCGGGTTCGACGTGGCGGCGTCCGCGCGACTTGGCGGAGTGCGCCGCGTACGGCGCCAGGTGGGCGTCGAAGTCGATCATTCCACGCAGGCGGCCAGCGTGGCCAGCAGCGTTTCATGGGGCACGCTGGTGATCACCGGCGCACCGAGCGGCTTGAGCAGGATGAACTTGATCGCGCCGCCCTCGTTCTTCTTGTCGACTTCCATCAGCTCGATCCAGCGTTCGGCGCCGAGGTCAGGCGCGGCCACCGGCAGCCCGGCTGCCTGCGCCAGCGCGCGCACGCGCTGCACCGTGTGTGCATCGATGTAGCCGAGGCGCTGCGACAGGTCGGCCGCCATCACCATGCCGCAGCCGACGGCCTCGCCATGCAGCCAGTTCCCGTAGCCCATGCCCGCTTCGATCGCGTGGCCGAAGGTGTGGCCGAAATTGAGAACCGCGCGCAGCCCGCCTTCGCGCTCGTCCTTGCGCACCACGTCGGCCTTGATCTCGCAGGAACGCGCCACCGCGTGCGCCAGTGCGTCCTCGTCGCGCGCGACCAGGCTGCCGATGTTCTGCTCGATCCAGTCGAAGAAGTCGGCGTCGAGGATGGCGCCGTGCTTGATCACTTCGGCCAGGCCAGCGGACAGTTCGCGCGAAGGCAGCGTGTCGAGGGTGGCGGTATCGGCCAGCACCGCGAGCGGCTGGTAGAAGGCCCCGATCATGTTCTTGCCACGCGGGTGGTTGATGCCGGTCTTGCCGCCCACCGAAGAGTCGACCTGGGCCAGCAGCGTGGTCGGCAGCTGCACGAAGGGCACGCCGCGCATATAGGTCGCGGCGGCGAAGCCGGTCATGTCGCCGATCACGCCGCCGCCCAGCGCCACCAGGGTGGTCTTGCGGTCGCATTTGTTGGCCAGCAGGGCGTCGTACACGAGGTTGAGCGATTCCCAGTTCTTGTACTCCTCGCCGTCCGGCAGCACGATCTCGACCACCTCGCGCCCGGCCGCGCGCAGCGGCGCCGCGACCCGTTCCAGGTACAGCGGGGCGACCGTGGTGTTGGTGACGATCGCCACCTTGCTGCCTTTGATGTGCTGCTGGAGCAGTCCGGCGTCGTCCAGCACCCCGCGGCCGATCACGATGGGGTAGCTGCGGCTGCCGAGGGAGACGTCGAGGTTGATGCGCTTTTGTTCGTTCATGGGGCTGGCGGGCCGCGTCCGCGCGCGTGCGGCGTCGAGGGCGGCGATCTGGTCGAGGATGGAATTGACCATCGATTGTACGTTAGGCCGGCCGGTGTCGATCACCAGGTGGGCCACTTCGCGGTACAGCGGCTCGCGCTGCGCCGTCAGTTCTTCGAGCTTCCTGCGCGGATCGGGCGTCTGCAGCAGCGGCCGGTTCTTGTCGTGCGCGGTGCGCTGCAGGATGCTGCTGATGCCGGCTCGCAGGTAGACCACCGTGCCGCGTTCGGCCAGCAAGGCCCGGTTGACCGGGTCGAGCACGGCGCCGCCGCCGGTCGCGAGCACGATGCCGTGCTGGCCGGTGAGCTCGCGGATCATGTCCGCCTCGCGCCGCCGGAAGCTGGCCTCGCCCTCGATCTCGAAGATCCACGGGATCGTGGCCCCGGTGCGCGCCTCGATTTCGTGGTCGGTATCGACAAACCGCATGCCGAGCTTGCGCGCGAGCAGGCGGCCGATGGTGGTCTTGCCGGCCCCCATCAGGCCAACCAGGAAGATATTGTGGTTCTTAGCGTCCGGCACTTGCCTGATCCGTTAAAGATGAAAAAACGGCCAGTATGATAACTGGCCGCCGTGTAACTTGCTCAAAAACCCGTTTTATGGGCAGCTGAACGTCAGTTTAAACGGAATGTAGGTCGCGTTGCCGTTTGGCGTGGTGGCGACCACGTTGAAGGTCGCGGTCGCCGGCGCGGTGCACGAGGCCTGCTGGCTGCTCGAGAACGTGAAGGCGTGGATCGAGCCCTGTACCGAGCTGTCCGAGACCGGCGCGATATTCGGTACGGTAGCCGGCAGCGGCGCCTGCGCCGTGGCGTTGACCACGTTTGCCACCGTGATGGTGGTTCCGGTAGGCAAGGGGTTGTGCTGGTAGTCGCTGAGCAGCAGGCTGAACACGAATGGCGTGGCCGAAGGTGTCGAGCCGAGATCATACGGTGTATTGGTGATTTCCTTGCTCGGGTCACCGTTCAGGTAGGCATGCGCGATGGCGTTACCCGAGAAATACAGCTCAGTCTTCTTGAATACCGTGTTGGTGCCGTCGGTGGTGCTGGAGCACACCGTGGCGACGCCGGGACGCGTATTGTCCGGGGTCGCGGCGTTACACGGCGTTGCCGGCTGGCCGGGAATCGCCACGCGCGGGTTCTGCATGCGGAAATCGACCGTGCAGCCGCCGTTGGCGGTCAGGCAGCCACCCTTGGACGACGAGCCGACCGAGCCCATATTGGTCTGGAACACGACCGGCGTGCCGTCCGGCACCGGGTTGCCGAAGGCATCCGCGATCATCACATTGATGTTGGTGGCGGGCGTGGTCGGCGAGCTGTCGGCGCTGGCGTCGAGCTGGAACTTGCCGGCGGAGAGAGAAAACGCCTGCTGCACCGGGAGGCCGCTGGTGACCACGATCGAGTCGGACCAGGTGTACACGTTCGGATTGCTGTGCAGCGCGGCCTTCACGCGGAACGAGGTCGGCGCGCTGCCCGAGTTGACGGTGGTGATCACCTGGCCGTTCTGGTCGGTGGTGTCGCTGGCCTTGTTGACCGTGACCAGGCTAGTCGAGGACGTGAAGTCCACCGCCGCGCCCGGCAGCGGGTTGTTGAAGATGTCGACCACCTTGAAGGTCAAGGCCGCGGTCTCGGTGCGGCCATTGCCGCCCTGGCCCTTGATCACGATCGACTGGTTGGTCGGGGTGGCTAGCGTGAACTGCACCGAGGCTGCGGCCGGCGGCGCGATCGTCAGCGCCACGGTGGCCGGCTTGGCGATGCCGGTGGCGCTGGCCGTGACGGTGTCGTTGTTGCCGCAGCCTTGGTCGCGGTACACGACCTGGGCGGTGCCGCCATTGGTCGCGACGACCGGTGCGAGGGTAGCCTTGCCGGCGGTCACGCAAGCCGAGCTGAAGGCGACGTTGACCTGCTGGTCGGTGTACTTGGTGCTGCCGGCCAGCACGTCGACCGACAGCACGGTCGAGCCATAGGCCTGCAGGCTGGTCGGGTTGGCGCTCAGCGTGCCGAAGGTCAGCGTGGTCGAGCCGACCGAATAGTTGACGCTGCCGGAGGTGGCGGTGCCGGCCACGTTGCTGGTCGCGGTGATCGTGCCGGCGCCGCCCGTGGCCAGGCTGGCCGGGCGCATGGTGACGCTGGCCACGCCGTTGGCGTCGGTCAACGCGGTGCCGGCCGCGGGCGTCAGCAGCGCCAGGTTGTTGTCGGTGGCGAAGGCGACGATGGCGTTCGGGACCGGCTTGCCGGTCTTGTCGAGAACCGTGGCCTTGACCGTCAGCTGGTTGGTGCCGGACAGGCTGTTGGTGGCCTGGCCGCTCGCGTTGACCAGGGACAGCGTCAGCGTCGGTGTGGCCGGCGTCGTGGTGCCGCCGGTGCCGCCCGTGCCGCCGGTATTGCCGCTGGGCGTGCCGGTGCCGACCGTGGCGCCGGGGCTGCCGCCACCGCCGCCGCAGGCCGAGAGAGCCAGCGCCAGGGCCAGCGTGAGCGCGCCTGCTCCGGCGCGCTTCAGGTCATGTGAATGGTGGTTCATAAGTTTTGCAGTCTTGTTGATTTTTAGTGCGCCGTCGCCAGCTTGTCGGTCACGATCTTCGGCGTCAGGAAGATCAGCAGCTCGGTCTTGCTGGTCTCGCGCGTATTGTTCTGGAACAGGTAGCCGAACAGCGGCACGTCGCCCAGCAGCGGCACCTTGTTCTTGGTGCTGTTTTCACTTTGCTGGTAGATGCCGCCCAACACCACCGTGCCACCGTTCTCGATCATCGTGCGGGTGTTCACGTGCTGGTTGTTGATCGCGAAACCGGCCGGCGTCGAGTCGCCCTTGGAATCCTTGCTCACGTCCACATCCAGCACCACATTGCCGTCCGGCGTGATCTGCGGCGTCACTTCCAGGCGCAGGTTGGCCTTCTTGAAGGTGATGGCGGTAGCGCCGCTGGAGGTCGCGGTCTGGTAAGGCAGTTCGATGCCCTGCTCGATCACGGCCACGTGCTTGTCTTCGGTGACCACGCGCGGGCTGGACACGATCTGGCCCTTGCCGTCGGCTTCCAGCGCCGACAGTTCCAGGTTCAGGAAGCGGTTGGCCGCGGCCGAGAACAGCGAGAACGCCAGCGAGGGTGCGGCCACGCCGTTGATCGGCAGCGCCGGCAGGTTCACGAACTGCATGTTGTTGAAGGAATCGGCAGAGTTGGCGAGCTGGCCGGTGACCTGGCCGACGCCGTTGATGTTGCCGGCCACCGCGACCCGGTTGTTGGTATTGCCGATCTGGTAGCCCGAATCGCCGCCGCGGATGGTGCGCATGTCGGAGAAGCCCAGCTTGGCGCCGAGGTTGCGCGAGAAGCCGTCGTTGGCCTCGACGATGCGGGCCTCGACCAGCACCTGCTTGGTGGCCACGTCGACTTTCGCGATCAGCTTGCGAATGTCCTCGATGCGCGACGCGATGTCGGTGACGAACAGCTGGTTGGTGCGGCTGTCGGCGATCGCGCTGCCGCGCTTGGACAGCAGGCTGTTGTTGTTGGCGCCAGCGGCACCGCCCGGGGCCGGCGCGGGGGCAGCCGCCCCACCGGCGCCGCCCGCAGCGCCGGCCGAGGCGCCGCTGATCATGGCGCGCACCAGGTCGACCTTCTGGTAATTCAGCTGGAACACTTCCGAGCGCAGCGGTTCGAGTTCGGCGATCTGCGCGCGCTGCTCGAGTTCGAGCTTCTCCTTGGTCAGGATCTCATCCTTGGGCGCGATCCACATCACGTTGCCGTTCTTGCGCATGTCCAGGCCCTTGTACTGCAGGATCATGTCCAGCGCCTGGTCCCACGGCACTTCCTTCAGGCGCAGGGTGAGCGTGCCGTTGACCGAGTCGCCGGTGATGATGTTGATGCCGGAGATGTCGGCGATCGCCTGCAGCACCGCGCGCACTTCCACGTTCTGGAAATTGAAGCTGACCTTCTCGCCGCGGTAGCCGCCGTTGCCCTGGGCCAGCTTGTTCGGGTCTTCCTTGATCGGGCGCACGTCCACCACCAGCTGGGTGTCGCTCTGGTACACGCTCTGCTCCCAGAGGCCGCTGGCCTCGATGGTCATGTGCACGTTGTCGCCCTGCGGCACCGTGGTCACGCGCGACACCGGTGTGCCGAAGTCGGTCACGTCGAGGCGCTTGCGCAGGGTCGGCGGCAGGCCGGTGTGCAGGAAGTCGACCAGCACCTTGTTGCCGGACTGGCGCACGTCGACCGCGACCTGGCTGTTCGGCAGGTCGACCACGACGCGGCCTTCGCCGTTCGGGCCGCGGCGGAAGTCGAGGTCGCGCAGCAACTGCCGGCCCGCGGCAGGCACTGGGGCGCTGCTCGCGTCGGCCGGCGCGGCCGCACGGGCCACGGGCAGGCCGGAAGCGTTGACCGCCTGGGCTACGCCGCCCGAGCCTTCCACCGTCACGATCACCGACTTGCCGTCGACCGCGGTGGCATAGTTGAGGGCGCGCTTCAGGTTGAGCACCACGCGGGTGCGCTCGTCGGCCTGCACCACGTTGGCGCCGCGCACGTCACCCAGGTTGATGTCCTGGTTGCTCTTGCCGGTGGCATTGCCGGTCTCTGCGAAATCGAGCGCGATGCGGGCCGGATTGGTGATCGAGAAGCCGATCGGAGGCTTGGCCGGGGCGTTTTTCAGCGCGATGTTGATCACCACGTTCGAGCCTTGCTGGCTCGCCGTGATCGACTCGATCGCGTTGCCCTGCGCCAGCGCGGCGCTTGCGCCCAGCAGCATCACCAGCGCCGCGGCCAGCCGTGCCAGCCACGCGGGCAGGCCATAGGTTGCTTGGGTCATTCCCAGTCTCCTCACTTACTTCTCTTGCAGTTCCAGGTGCGACATGCGCGCGGTCCAGTCGCCACCGGCGTCCTGTACCACTTCGCGAATATCGATCACACTGTCGGTCACCCGGGTGACCAGGCCAAAGTTTTGTCCCAGCCGCATGCCGGTCTTCACCTGGTACACGTTCTTGTCGATCGCCACCAGCGCATAGATCACGCCGCCCTTCTGGATTGCGCCCACCATCTTCATCGTGTCGAGCGGGAAGGTCTCCAGCAGTTCCTTGGCGCGGTTGGTGTCCGGGCGGTTGGGATCGTTCGAGGTCTCGGCCACGCGCGCCAGTTCGCCCAGCAGCTTGACCTGGTTGAACGGGTCGATGGCGTCCTTGCCGTCGTAGGCGAAGGGCACGAAATCCTTGGGCGCCGGCAGCGGCTTGACGGTCGGGTGGGTGTCGCGCTGCACCTGGGCCATCCAGTCGCGCACCTCGCGCACGTCGCCGTCGCCGCAGGCCGACAGCAGCAGCGGCAGGGCCAGCATCAAGAGGCGAGCACGGCTCATTTGGCGCCTCCCTTCTTGTTCTTGTCGGCGCGCGATTTGCGCTGCGACGCGGCCTCTTCCGGATCGAGGTAGCGGAAGGTCTTGGCGGTGGCGTCCAGCGTCAGCACATTGTCCTTGCCGGCCGCCAGCGAGATATTGTTGAGCGTGACGATACGCGGCATATGCGCCATGTCGGCCGCGAACGCGCCCAGGTCGTGGTAGCGGCCGGTGAGCTTGAGCGCGATCGGCAGCTCGGCGTAGTAATCCTTGACCACCACCTGGCCCGGCTTGAACGATTCGAACTGCAGCCCGCGGCCGGTGCCGGCATGGGTGATGTCCGACAGCAGCGCGTCCATTTCGGCCTTGCTCGGCAATTGCTTCTCGAGGCGGGCCACGTACTGGTCGACCTGGTTCTTCTGGCGCTTGAGCGCGTCCAGGTTGATCGCCTGCGCCATCTTGCTCTGGTAGTCGGAGCGCAGCTTCTGCTCTTTCTGGGCCAGCGCGTCCTCTTCCTCGAACTGGCCGCTCCAGTACAGGAAATAGCCGGCCACGGCCACGGCGCCGCCGACCGCGAGCGCGCACAACACGCGCGGCGCCAGCGGCCACTGGCCGGGCTGGCGTCCCTTCAGGCCCTGGAACTGGGCCGCCAGGTCGCTAAATATCTGCTTCAGATCGATGTTCATGCTTGTGCCCCCGGCTTCGCCGCGGCGGCGCTTCTCGCCCCCTTGGCGCCCTTGCCCGGCTTGGCCGGGTCTTCTTCCTCACGCGGGCGCTTGATGTTCACCGACAGCGTGAACTCGACCACTTTCTTTCCGACCTTGCTGCTGGTGAGGACCACCGCCTTCACTTCCGACAGGTCGGGACGCTCCAGCCAGGGCGAATTGTTGGACAGGTTGCGCAGCAGCTCGGCGACCCGTTCCTGCGATTGGGCGTAGCCGTCCATCATGACCTTCTGGCCTTCCTGCTTGATGGTCTTCAGGTAGACGCCGTCCGGGGTCTGCTTGACCAGTTCGTCCAGCAGGTAGACCGGCTGGTTGCGGTCGCCCTGCAAGTCCTCGACCGCCTGCTGGCGCGCCTGCAGGGATTCGATTTCCTGCTTGAGGTTGGCGATTTCCTTGATCTTCTTGTCGAGGTCGTTGTTGGCGTTCTGCAGCAGCTGGTTGCGCTGGTTCTGGACCGAGATCCGGGTCGCGTTGTAACCGCCAACCACCAGCACCACCACCACCCCGATGATGCCACCCAGCGCCAGCATGGCGTAGAAGGCGGCCTGTTTCTGCTTGCGTTTGGCTTCCCGGTGGGGAAGCAGGTTAATCCTGATCATCAGCCGAACCTCCGCAATGCCAGGCCGCATGCCACCAGGTAGGCCGGCGCCTCATGGCGCAACTGCGCCTCGCGCACTTCCGGCCCCAGCTGCATGCCGGTGAACGGCGACGCCTGCACGCAGGCGATGCGGGTGCGGTTGGCGATGATGTCGAGCAGCCCGGGCAGCTGGGCGCAGCCGCCGGCCAGGTACAGCTGGTCGATGCGGGTGTACGGGGTCGAGGTATAGAAGAACTGGATCGCGCGCGTCACTTCGAGCGCCGCATTCTCGAGGAAGGGGCCGAGCAGGTCGGCCTGGTAGTTTTCCGGCAGGTCGCCCGAGCGCTTGCGGGTTTCCGCTTCCTCGAACGCCATGCCGTAGGCGCGCACGATGTCCTGGGTCAGCTGGTTGCCACCAAAGGGCTGCTCGCGCTCGTAGATGGTGTCGCCGTCGAGCAGCATCGAAATATGGGTGGCCTGCGAGCCGATCTGGAACAGCGCCACGATCTTATCCTTGCCGGCCTGCGGCAGGCCGGCGACGACGCGTTCGAGGGCGGCGCGGGCGGCATACGACTCGACGTCCATCACGGTGGCGCTCAGGCCGGCGGCCTCGACGATCGCGACCCGGTCCTCGACCTTTTCGCGGCGCGCGGCGGCCAGCATCACCTCGACGTCGTCGGGCGCATTCGGGGCCGCGCCGATGACGTCGAAGTCCAGGCTGACTTCGTCCAGCGCGAACGGGATGTACTGGCTGGCTTCGGATTCGACCTGTACTTCCAGCTGGTCTTCCGACATGCCGGCGGGCAGGATGATCTTCTTGGTGATGACGGCGGCGGGCGGCATGCCCAGCGCCACGTGCTTGGCCTTGCTGCCGGTCTTCTTCCACAGCCGGCGCACGGCCTCGGCAACGGTCTCGATATTATCGATGTTGCCATCGACCACGGCGCCGCGCGGCAGCGGCTCGAAACCGTAGCGCGCCAGCAGCAGCTCGCCCTTCCCGGCTTCGGCCAGCTCGACCAGGCGTACCCCGGACGTGCTGATATCCACCCCGGCCAGGGGCGGATTGGCCTGTCCAAACAAGGAACCTAGATTGATCACGAGCTTTTACCCCTCCAGCTGCTTCAAGTTCTTTTCAGAACGTTATCGTTTTGACCGCCCGGAAGCGGGTTTTTCAAGCGTTGCAAAGTCGGCATTGTTCGTTAAAAAACCGGCATTTAGTACGCATTTGTCAGACATCACATTAGATCCTAGCAACAAGGTTGCATGTGCACAAGAAATTTCTTCTGTGGAACAGTCAGTGTGCGGACTCGGGACAACAGCCGGGGTAACACCTCGTAACAGCTGGGTAGGTGCTCCTGCCGATAAGCGTGACTTATAATCGTCCGCATCTACCTGAAAGAGACTCCCACGCATGAAAGCAAACGATTCGGCCCCGCCGGCGCCAGCGCCGGGCGAACCGAGGCGCGCCAGCCCCAAGCGCATCCTCCTGGCCATCGGCGCCGCCCTGGCCGGCCTGGCCGCGGTCGCCGCGCTGGTGGTGGTGTTCGCGCTGGCGATGGCCTACCCCAACCTGCCGTCGCTGGACACGATCACCGACTACCGGCCCAAGATGCCGCTGCGGATTTTTACAGCTGACAATGTCCTGATCGGCGAGTTCGGCGAAGAACGCCGCACCTTGGTCCGCTTCAAGGACATTCCCGACGTCATGAAGAAGGCCGTGCTGGCGATCGAGGACGATCGCTTCTACGAGCACGGCGGCATCGACTACTGGGGCATCCTGCGCGCCGCGCTGCACAACGCGACCGGCGGCGCGCGCCAGGGCGCCTCCACCATCACCCAGCAGGTGGCGCGCAATTTCTTCCTGTCCTCCGAGCAGACCCTCAAGCGCAAGGCCTACGAGGCGCTCTTGGCGTGGAAGATCGAGAAGAACCTGTCCAAGGACCAGATCCTGGAGCTGTACATGAACCAGATCTACCTCGGCCAGCGCGCCTTCGGCTTCCAGTCGGCGGCCCAGATCTATTTCGGCAAGGACCTGAAGGACATCAGCATCGCCGAGGCCGCGATGCTGGCCGGCCTGCCGAAGGCGCCGTCGGCCTACAACCCGGTGGTCAACCCGACCCGCGCCAAAACCCGCCAGCAGTACATCCTGCAGCGCATGCATTCGCTGAAGTACATCACCGACGCCCAGTACGAGCAGGCGAAGAACGAGCAGCTGCACATCAAGTCCGACAGCAATGCCTTCGGCGTGCACGCCGAGTACGTGGCCGAGATGGCGCGCCAGCTGGTGTACGAGCAGTTCA
This sequence comes from Massilia terrae, assembly GCF_024753145.1. Lineage (GTDB taxonomy): Bacteria > Pseudomonadota > Gammaproteobacteria > Burkholderiales > Burkholderiaceae_D > Telluria > Telluria terrae. The sequence goes on from NZ_JANUGU010000003.1 coordinate 116,360, forward strand.
AGGAAGACACCTACACCCGCGGCCTTAACGTGTTCACCACCATCACCAAGGCCGACCAGGACGCGGCCTACCTGGCGCTGCGGCGCGGCGTGCTGGAATACGAGCGCCGCCACAGCTACCGCGGGCCGGAAGCCTACATCGACATCCCGGGCAACAAGACCGAGGCCGACGAAGCGGTCGAGGCCGAGCTGGCCGAGCATCCGGACAGCGACGACATCCACGCCGCGATGGTGCTGTCGGCCTCGCCCAAGCAGGTGCGCGCCGTGATCGCGTCCGGCGACGAGATCACGATCACCGGGCCGGGCCTGTCGTTCGCCCAGGGCTGGCTGTCGGAGAAGGCGGCGCCCAACCGCCGCATCAAGCGCGGCGCCGTGATCCGCGTGATGCAGGACAGCGATTCGAGCTGGAGCATCACCCAGATGCCGGAAGTGGAATCGGCCTTCGTCTCGGTCGACCCGGCCGACGGCGCGATCCGCTCGCTGGTGGGCGGCTTCGACTACAACCGCAGCAAGTTCAACCACGTGACCCAGGCCTGGCGCCAGCCGGGCTCCTCGTTCAAGCCCTTCATCTACTCCGCCTCGCTGGAACGCGGGCTGTCGCCGGCCACCATCATCAACGACGCCCCGATCTCGTTCGACGCCGGCCAGACCGGCGGCCAGGCCTGGGAGCCGAAGAACTACGACAACAAGTACGACGGCCCGATGACGATGCGCCACGCGCTGATGAAGTCGAAGAACATGGTCTCGATCCGCATCCTGAACAAGATCGGCGCGCGCTACGGCCAGGAATACGCGACCCGCTTCGGCTTCGACGCCGACAAGAACCCGGCCTACCTGACCCTGGCGCTGGGCGCGGGCGCGACCAATCCGCTGCAGATGGCGGGCGCGTACTCGGTGTTCGCCAACGGCGGCTACCGCACCAATCCCTACATCATCGCCAAGGTGACCGATGCCGACGGCAAGGTGCTGTCGGAAGCGCGCCCGGAACGCGCCGGCGTGGAAGGCAACCGCGTCATCGACGAGCGCAATGCCTGGCTGATGGACAGCATGCTGCGCGACGTCGCGCGCGCGGGCACGGCGGCCAAGGCCGACCAGATCCTCAAGCGCACCGACCTGGCCGGCAAGACCGGCACCACCAACGACTCGATCGACGCCTGGTTCGCCGGCTACCAGGCGCACCTGGTGGGCATCGCCTGGATCGGCTACGACCAGCCCAAGAACCTGGGCAACAAGGAAACCGGCGGCGGCCTGGCGCTGCCGATCTGGATCGGCTACATGCAGAAGGCGCTGAAGAACGTGCCGGTGGAAGACCGGCCGCTGCCGGCCGGGCTGGTGCAGGTGGGCGACGAGTACTACTACGCCGAGAACCCGCCGGGATCGGGTGTGCAGACGCTGGATGTGGGGCCGCAGCCGACGCCGGCCGAGCAGAAGTCGAAGGATGCGGTGCGCAACGAGCTGTTCTGAGTGCCCGCAAAAAATGTTGTTAGCTTTAAAACCGTCGTCCCGGCGCAGGCAGGCCGGAACCCATGGAACGCGTCCGAATTCGGAAACTCAGCATGGGTCCCGGCGTGCGCCGGGACGACGTTGTTTGAAGTCCGGTGTTCACCGCCGGCCGTAGCCGCGTCCCCAGCCGCCCCAGCCCCGTCCACCGCGCCCGCGGTAGCCGCCATCGTAGAAGCCGAATCCCAAGTCCAGAGAAATCGGCGGACCGACGTAGGTCGGATAGCCATATGCAGGGTAGTAATACGGGTCGTAACCCGCGTACGGCGGCCCGTAGACCGCGCAACCGCCCAGCCCGCAGCCGAGCAAGATCACGGCGAGCACGCGCCGCAGCATAGCCTGATGTCGAGTGTCCATTGCATTTCCCACACAAGCAATGCTTCCAGTGTAGGCCGGGCACCTGTCTTTGCAATCCGATTTACAAAACCCGCAGACCCGGGGCGCCACCGAGCGCCAGCGGGATGGCCCGCGACCAGCGATTGGCGGACAGTGAAAACGCCAGCGACTGCACCTGGTGATACCAGCCGGCCGGCACATACAGCATGTCGCCGGGCTCAACGACGAATTCGATGATCGAAGCCTGGCGTGCCAGCGGAAAACGCTCGAAATCCGGCGCCGCAGGGTCGAACGGCGAACCGAACAGCAACGCGTTCGCCTCGCGCGGGTAGAGGAATTCATCGTGGTGCGGCGGGGCCAAGAAGATGCGCTTGGCGCCCCACAGCTGGACGAAGATATTGTCGTCATAATCCGCGTGCAGCGGCGTCACCGTTCCCGCCGGGCCAAGCCAGAAGCGCGGCGGACCGGGCCGCGCCAGGTAGGCCGGCCAGTGGCAGAACCGGTTCAAGGCCCGCAGTTCCAGGTTGCCGACGTAGGGCGGCAACCCTTCAGTGTCGGCCTCGACCAGTTCGAGGTAGGCCAGCATCGGCATGTCCCGCATGGCCCGGTCGGGAGCGAATGCGGTATTGACGTAATCGCCGACCCGCGCCCGCACCGGCAGCTCGCTGAAGCGCTCGCGCAGGCTGTGCACGGTGAGCCCGGAGATTGGCCAGCGGCGCGCGAGGCCGGGAATCAGGAAGGGCAGGCCGGCGGCCGCCTGCCGCGCGAAGCCGGCGGCGTCCAGCACCGGCAGGCGCGCAATCGCATCGATGTGGGGAAGATGCCGGGCAGCGTCCTTGATCGCGGCGCGCATGGCGTCAATCGAGCTTACGCCGCGCACGCGGGCGTCGCGCTGTTCGCGCGCCAGCTTGCGCGCGGCCGCGTCGTTGGACATCACACTGCTTGCCAAGGCCGCTCAGGCAATCGAAATCGCCGCCCCGCCCTGCTCGCTGGCCATCTTCGACAGCGAGGCATAGAACTCGGATTCGTCGCGCGTATTGCGCCATTCGCCGCCGACGCGCTTGTAGTGGTAGCCGCCGGAGCGCGCCGCCACCCACATCTCCTGCAGCGGCGCCTGGCTGTTGACGATGATCTTCGAACCATTGTCGAGGAACTCGATCTCAAGCACATTGCCGCTGCGCTTGCACTCGACGTCCAGCACATCGTCGTCGTTGAAACGGTCCATCGCCGCTTCGATCGTGTCCAGGGTCTGGTCGACCAGGTCCAAAAATTCGGTTTCGCTCATGCTACACTCCAAGATCCGCTAATCAAACCGTGATTCTAATCGTGAAGCCCGCATTTGCGCTCCCCGCCGCGGCCATGTTGGCCGCGCTGCTCGCCGGCTGCGGCCAGACCGGCCCCCTGTACATGCCGCCGCCGCTGAAAGGCGCCGCCGCCCAAAAGGCGCCGGCCACCCCGCCCGCCACCACGCCGGCATCCGCCGTGCCGACCAGCGGCCAGCCCGCGCCCGGCAGCCTCGCGACTCCCGTCACCTCGTCCCCCGTCCCGACCCAACCATAACATGTCGCATTTTTCGTACCAAAACGGCGTGCTGCACGCCGAGAACGTCGCCCTGTCCGCCATCGCCGAGGAATTCGGCACCCCGGCCTACGTCTATTCGAAGGCCACCTTGCTCGACAATTTCAACGGCTACGCCAAGGCCTGCGCCGGCCGCGACGCGCTGGTCTGCTACGCGATGAAGGCCAATTCCAACCTGGCCGTGCTGGACCTGCTGGCGCGCCAGGGCGCGGGCTTCGACATCGTCTCCGGCGGAGAGCTGCTGCGCGTGATCGCGGCCGGCGGCGACCCGCGCAAGGTGATTTTCTCCGGCGTCGGCAAGACGGTCGAGGAAATGCGCCTGGCGCTCGACAAGGGCGTGCTGTGCTTTAACGTCGAATCGATCCCCGAGCTGCACCGCCTGAACGAGGTGGCCGGCCAGATGGGCAAGCGCGCGCCGGTCTCGCTGCGCGTGAACCCGAACGTCGACGCCAAGACCCACCCCTACATCGCCACCGGCCTGAAAGCCAACAAGTTCGGCGTGGCCTACGACGACGCGCTCGACACCTACCGCGCCGCGGCCAGCCTGCCGCATCTGGAAGTGGTCGGCATCGATTGCCATATCGGCTCGCAGCTGCTGGACGACGCTCCGCTGCTGGAAGCGCTGGACAAGCTGATCGCCCTGATCGACACCCTGGCCGGCGAAGGCATCGTGCTGCACCACCTCGACATGGGCGGCGGCATCGGCATCAACTACTCGGGCGAGGACGCACCGGTGCAGGTCGGCGACTACCTGGCGCGCGTGTTCGAACGCATCGACGCCTGGCGCGCCGAAAAGTATGAAGGCAAGCCGATCAAGGTCATCTTCGAACCGGGCCGCTCGATCGTCGGCAACGCCGGCGTGCTGCTGATGTCGGTCGAATACCTGAAGCCGGGCGAGGAAAAGAATTTCTGCGTGGTCGACGCCGCGATGAACGACATGATGCGCCCGACCCTGTACGAAGCCTGGATGGCAGTGCAGCCGGTCACGCCGCGCGAGGGCAAGGCGCTCACCTACGACCTGGTCGGACCCGTGTGCGAATCCGGCGACTGGCTGGCCCACGGGCGCGAGCTGGCGGTGCAGCCGGGCGACCTGCTGGCCATGATGACGGCCGGCGCCTACGGCTTCACCATGGCGTCCAACTACAACACCCGTGGCCGCCCGGCCGAGGTGATCGTCGACGGCGACCAGGTGCACCTGGTGCGCCGCCGCGAGCAGCCGCAAGAACTGTTCGCGCTGGAGTCGCTGGTCAAGTAAGCCGGCGCTGGCCGGCAGCGTTGCTCTCCTGTTAATATGCACCGAAAAGGGGCATACACCAGGGGAGCCGCATGGAAATCCAGGACCGCATCGCCGCACCATCACCCGCGCACGGCGCCGCCGTCAATGTCGGCGCGCTGCGCCTTGCCGTCGGCCTGGCGCAGGGCGTCTTCCTCTACTTCCTGCTTGACGCCGCGCAGGCGCAGCGCTGGCCCTCGACCCACCCCCTGCTGTTCACGCCGCTTGTGCTGGTGGGCCTGTTTAAACCAGCGGTGGTGGTCTCCAGCCTTGGCAGCCTCAGCCGCCGCCAGCTGCAGCTGTGGGCCGCCACGGTCGCCGTGACCGTCGCCGCGCTCGGCGTGTACGCGGTGTGGCGCATGGGCGAGCCGGCCGCACCGCCTCCGCAGACGGATTCGGCGCTGCCCTGGGCGCCGCTGGCCGCCGTGCTGGTGCCGTGGTGCTTCATCGCGCACGCGCTGGTGATGGCCGGGGTGGCGGACCGCCGCCGCATCGCCAGCTACCCCAGCTATTTCGAGACCGCCTGGAAGCTCATCGTGCAGCTGGCGTTCAGCGCCGGCTTCGTCGGCGCGCTGTGGCTGATCCTGCTGCTGGGCAGCCAGCTGTTCCTGCTGGTGCAGCTGTCCTTCCTGGCCGAACTGCTGCACAAGCCGTGGTTCGCGCTGCCCGTCACCGTCACCGCCTGGACCTGCGCGATGCACGTCACCGACGTGCGGCCGGCGATCGTACGCGGCATCCGCAACCTGCTGCTGACCTTGCTGTCCTGGATCCTGCCGGTGATGACCTTGCTGGTCGGCGCCTTCCTGCTCACCCTGCCCTTCACCGGACTGGCGCCGCTGTGGGCGACACGCCATGCGAGCGCCGAACTGCTGGCCGCTGCCGGCGCCTTCGTCGTGCTGATCAACGCCGCGTGGCAGGAAGGCGGCATGGCGGTGGTGGAAGCGCCGCTGGCGATCCGCCTGAGCATGCGCATCGCTTCGCTGCTGCTGGTGCCGGTGACCGCGATCGCGGGCTACGCGCTGGCGCTGCGCGTGGGCGCCTACGGCTGGACCAGCGACCGCGTGATCGCCGCGGCCTGCGTGCTGGTCGCCGCCTGCTACAGCCTCGGCTATGCGGGCGCGGCGCTGCGCGATCGCGGGCTCACCGGCATCGCCCGGGTCAATATCGCGACCGCGCTGGTGGTGCTGGCGACCGTGCTGGCCCTGCTGTCGCCGCTGGCCGACCCGGTGCGCCTGGCCGTCAACAGCCAGGTGGCGCGGCTCGAATCGGGCAAGGTCGCGGTCGACCAGTTCGACTTCGCCTGGCTGCGCTTCAGTGGCCAGCGCTACGGACAGGCCGCGCTGGCGCGGCTGGACGCCAACGCCAGCGGCGCCGAAGCGGCGTTGCTGCGTTCGCGGATCGCCGAGGCACGCGCGCTGAAGAACCGCTTCTCCCGTACCGAACCTGCCACGCCAGTCGATGTCGCGGCCAATGTGCGGGTGTGGCCGAAAGGTGCGAAGCTGCCGGACAGCTTCCTGCACGAGAAATGGCAAGACCAGCAGCGCGGGCCCAATTACCCTGTTTGCCTGTGGCAGGCCGGCCAGGCCTGCGACGCAGTCATGCTGGACCTGACCGGCGATGGCAAGGTGGAGATCATGGTGGTGGGCGAAAAGCCGTTCTCGGGCGGCGCCGTGTTCGGCGAAGATGAACAAGGCCACTGGCGCTTGCTGGGCAACGTGCCGATGGAACTGGCCGGTTGTTCGCTGCACGAAGCCCTCAAGGCGGGCCATCTGCAGGTGCTGGCGCCGACGCTGAACGATGTGGAAATCGCGGGGCAGCGCATCCACTTCGAATCGGCGCGCCCGCCCATCATGACATGTCCGCCGCAGCCGGCTGGGAAGTGAACTCGATCCGGGCGATACCGCTTGCGGAAAGCTTGCTGCGCCACGCAACGCGGGCAACTCAATCCGAGAAAACAGCATCGGCGCTGGCTGCATCAATCACCCGGTCAATCCAGCACTCCAGCTCCGCTGAACCGGCTTGGTCGACGTGTGCGGTAAGCGCCTGCGGAATAGCGCCAAAGCGATGCTGCAGTTGCCGTTTCAGCATGTCGCGCAAGGCCTGTACCCTGCCTTGCTCCAGTCCTTTTTTCCGGCCTTGGTCCTCCACATAGTCGTCCCAAGTATCGTACTTGCGCTGTGCAAATCGTTCGCCCATCGCTTCACCCTCCAGAAATTTTTCGATGCTATCGAGGCCTGGACCGCGCGACTCGCGCTTGAGGACTCTCTCAATCCACGCTGCAACACTCCGCCTCAGTGACGCTCGCTCCTCGCCGGCAAGCCATGCCAGCAGCGACGAACGTACTTCAAATTAGACATTGGGAGAATCCGAGAGTTCGACCTTGAACATGATGCTGACGAGATCCCGTGCGTTGGCCAACAGCGCGGGATCGATACGATTCTGGTCGATCAACAAATAGCGCTGATTCGCCTGGTAACTCGCCAGTTCATCGGGGCCTTGGGCAACGAGCGCGCGCAATTCATCGGTGGCGGTCCACGGCGACCTTCCGTTGTAAAACACGACGGGAAAGACCGGAGGCAATCGGCCTGCATTCTCCAGTGCTCCACGTTTCACGAGATCCTGGTACAGCAGCCCAATATAAACCTGCATACGAAGGGCCATCCAGCGCTCGGACCGCGACTGGAACTCCAGCAGGAAATAAACGAAGATCAGCCCGGTGCCGATCTTCACCTTCCAGACCATATCGCCATGTCGCTCAATGAACTGGTCACTGACATAGCTCGCGTTCACGCGCTCGAATGCGGAAGGCGGCAGATTCCGGAAGCATGAAAGATCGGTGAAGCCCGCAAGCAGGTCGCGCACCATTTGCGGGTGCCCGAACATCTCTTTATAAACAAGGTCGTGGTTTGCGCTCATCACCCCACTCTACCGGGGCGCGCGACCACACCTCAGCGCTGCATCAAACGCGCGCGGCCTGCACTTTTGAACGATTCAGGAACACGCGGATCAGCAGCAGGCCCGCGACGATGAAGGCGAACAGCATCGGCGTGCCGGTGTTGTGCTTGCCCGCCTTCATCCACCAGTAGTGCAGCACCGCGAGCGGCGCGATCAGGTAGATCATGCGGTGCAGCCCCTGCCAGCGCTTGCCGCCGAGCCGGCGCACCATCGCGTTGCTGCTGGTGGCGGCCAGCGGCACCAGCAGCAGGAAGGCGGCGAAGCCGACCGTGATGAAGGGCCGCTTGAGCACGTCCTTCCAGATCTCGTGCAGGTCGAAGAAATGGTCGAACCAGATGAAGCAGGTGAAGTGCAGGAAGGCGTAGAAGAAGGTGAACAGGCCCAGCATGCGGCGCAGCCTGACCAGCCAGTTCAGCCCGGTCAGCTTGCGCAGCGGGGTCACCGCCAGCGTGGTGCAGAGCAGGTACAGCGCCCAGTCGCCGGTGCCGTGGGTCAGGAATTCAAGCGGATTGGTCTGCTCGCCCGTTGCCAGCGCGATGCGTGTGATGGGCAGCAGCGCCAGCAGGAAAACGACAACTTTGACGATCGTGAGCTGTTTGGGCGTCGGATTGAATGCCATCGTCAGAAATATTTTTTCAGGTCCATGCCCGCGTACAGGGGCGCGACCTCGTTGTAGCCGTTGAACATCAGCGTCTTGCGCTTGGGCTTGAAGAAGCCGTCCTCGCCGATGCGGCGCTCGCTGGCCTGCGACCAGCGCGGGTGGTCCACGTTCGGGTTCACGTTCGAGTAAAAGCCATACTCGTCCGGGCCGGCCGCCATCCACGAGGTGACTGGCTGGTCCTTGACGAAGCGGATCTTGACGATCGACTTGGCCGACTTGAAGCCGTACTTCCACGGCGCCACCACCCGCACCGGGGCGCCGTTCTGGTTGGGCAGCACCTGGCCGTACATGCCGAAGGTCAGCAAGGCCAGCGGCTGCATCGCCTCGTCCATGCGCAAGCCTTCGCGGTAGGGCCAGTCGAGCACGCCGCTGCGCACGCCCGGCATCTGGCGCGGATCGGCCAAGGTCACGAATTCGACGTACTTGGCGCTGCTCAGCGGCTCGGCCTTCTTGATCAGGTTCGACAGCGGATAGCCGATCCACGGGATCACCATCGACCAGCCTTCGACGCAGCGCAGCCGGTAGATGCGCTCCTCCAGCGGTGCGAGCTTGAGCAGGCTGTCGAGATCGAGCGTGAACGGTTTCTTGACCTCGCCTTCGATCGACACCGTCCACGGCCGCGGGCGCAGCGTGCCTGCGTTGCGGCCGGGGTCGGACTTGTCGGTGCCGAATTCGTAGAAGTTGTTGTACTCGGTCGCGTCCTTGAACGCGGTCTGCTTCTCGTTGGTCGCGTAGGCCGGATTCGGCTTGGCCGCCAGGCGCGCGCCCGTGCCCTGGGCGAAGGCTTCGCGGTTGGCCATTTCCCACAGCGCGCTGCCGGCCACGGCGCCGGCGGCGATGCGGGCGATGAACTGGCGCCGCTGCTCGTACACTTCGCGCGGCGTGATTTCGGAAGGCAGCGGCGCGCTGCCGCTGTGACTACGTTTGATCAGCATGGCTGGCTCCGGCAGAGATGATCAGGGGAACAATGTCCACTTTACACCACTACGCCGGCGCCGGTCAGAGTTTGCCGTAGGAATGCAGGCCCGACAGGAACATGTTCACGCCGAGGAAGGCGAAGGTGGTGACCACCAGGCCGACCAGCGCCCACCACGCCGCCGCGCGGCCGCGCAGGCCCGACATCAGGCGCATGTGCAGCCAGGCCGCGTAGTTGAGCCAGACGATCAGCGCCCAGGTCTCCTTCGGGTCCCACGACCAGTAGCCGCCCCAGGCTTCGGCGGCCCACAGCGCGCCGAGGATGGTGGCCACGGTGAAGAAGGCGAAACCGACCGAGATCGCCTTGTACATCACGTCGTCCAGCACTTCCAGCGAAGGCAGGCGGTCGGCCAGGATCCCGTGCGACTTCAGCAGGTAGGCTGCGCCGACCATCGCGGCCAGCGCGAAGGTGCCGTAGCCGATGAAGTTGGCCGGCACGTGGATCTTCATCCACCAGCTTTGCAGGGCCGGCACCAGCGGCTGGATGTCGGCGGCGTCGCGCGACACCGTGTACCACAGCAGGAAGCCGACCGCGGCCGAGATCACCAGCAGCACGAAGGGGCCCAGCTGGCGGGTGGCGTAGCGCTGTTCGTAGTACAGGTAGAACATGGCCGTGATCATCGAGAACAGGATGAACACTTCGTACAGGTTCGACACCGGGATGTGGCCGACGTCGGCGCCGATCAGGTAGGACTCGTACCAGCGCACCATCATGCCGGTGAAGCCGATCACCACCGCGGCCCAGCACAGCTTGGAGCCGACCGAGAAGCCGAACGGCGAGCGGGTGGCCAGGCCGAGCCAATAGAAGCCGGTCGAGAACACGAAGAAGGCGCTCATCCACAGGATCGCGGACTGGCTCGACAGCATGTATTTGAGGAGGAATTTTTGATTGGCCGCATCGAGCGTGCCGCCGTACTGGCCGATCGCGGCCAGCGCCAGCAGCGCCACCAGCGGGATCAGCCAGCGCACCGGCTTGAAGTGCCAGCCCAGCGCGGCGAAGGTCGGCGCGGCGGCCAGCAGGATGCCTTGCTCGTACACGTCCATATAGGCGCCGAAACGGTTCAGCGCGAACAGCGCCGCCGCCAGCAGCCCGATGCCGTACAGCCAGTCGATCGCCGTCAGGCGCTTGAAATAGCCCGGCTCTTCGATATAAGTTCCTGCTTGGGATTGCGAAATTTCCATCGTTTCCTCCTCGGTTCGCGCCTGAGAGCTTACGCCGATTGCGGCAGCTTTGTCTTCAGTTCGCTGAACTCGCGTTCAAAATCGAGCGTCTTGCGCTGGGTGCTCATCGCCATCATCGCGTGGCTGCCGTCATCCGTGCCGCGCAGCCAGATCCACAGGCGCCGTTCGCGGATGTAGAACATCGAGAACACGCCGGCCACCAGCAGCAGGCAGCCCAGGTAGACGAATTTCTTGCCGGGCGAGCGGGTCAGCTGCAGCACGGACGCCTTCACTTCAAGGAAATCATCGAGCTGCAGGTAGACCGGGGCGCCGTAGAAAAAGCTGTCCGACAGCGCATTGGTGGCGACCTGCAGGAAATGGCCGTGCGCCTCGCTGGGCTCGACCGGCGCCAGGCCGGCGTGCTGGTGCGCCACTTGCCACAGTTCCCACATGGTTCCGTTGAGCATTTTCATGAAGATGGTGGCGGCCTTTTCCTGCTCGGCCGGGGGGATCTTTTCGAGGAAGCGCGAGACCGCCACGAAGCCGCCCTGCTTGCCGTCGCCGGCAAAGATGGCGAGCGAGCGCTGGGCCGATTCCTCCAGCTGTCCCGCCAGCGCCGAGCTGGATTCGCCCTTGGGCATGGCGCGCTGGGCGTAGCGGCGCGCGGCTTCGCTGCTCAGGGCCGGATCGGCCAGCGCGGCGCGCAGCAGCATCCACTCATGCACCGTGTGCTGGTCATCGGCCGGGATGCGCAGGAAGCTGAAGGCGTCGTCCGGGTTGGCGCGCACGCCGGACAGGAACACCTCCGCACCGTCCAGCGTCACCGGCTGCATGTAGTTCATGAATTCGCGCGCCTGGCCGGTGGCGTCGCGCAGCTTGTACTGCACCGACGGACCGACGTTCTTCAGGTCCTTGTTGTTGGCGTTCTTGGCGGCCGAACCGGAATGCTTGTCGAGGCTGGCCGCCAGCTGCTCTTCCAGCGACTTGCCCTTGGCCACGGCGCGGGCATCGTTGCTGCCCATGTTCTCGACGTTGAAGGGCCGGAAGCCCGACCATTCGACGGCATAGGCGCGGTCGCCACGCTTGAGCTCGGTCGAGCTGCCGACTTCGCCATTGATCTGGAAGGGCTTCGCGTCCGGCCCGCTCATCGGGAAGCCGGTCAGCTTGAGCTTGCTGCCGCCATCCTCGAAGCTGGACTGGTAGATGGCGATGCCCTTGTAGATCAGGGGCTGGTTGACCTTGATGGTGCCGGGGAAGGTCTTGCCGGTTTCGTTATCGCGGATCACCACTTCACTGGCGAACAGCTTGGGCATGCCGGTCGAGTAGAAGTCGATGATGAATTTGTTCAGGTGGATGCTGAAGGGCAGGTCCTGGATCAGCACGCCCGATGCCTGCGGCAGGATGGCGGTGGCGCTGGTCTGCCCTTCGGCGATCAGGGTATTGCCGCGGAAGGTAGGATTGCCCAGGCCCAGGCGGTGTTTGGCCGGCACATCGGAAATCAGCACGCCGCTGCCGCTGAAAGGCGTCTTGCCGAAGAGCCATTCCTGCATGCGGATGGGCAGCTCCGAATCGAGCATGCCGCCCAGCAGGATCACGATGATGGCGGTGTGCGCGAAGATATAGCCGAACTTGTTGCCGGCGCCCTTCTTGGCGGCCACCAGCAAGCCCTTCTCCTTCTCGACGATCTTGACGCCGTAGCCCGCATGCTTGAGCCGCGCCGCCAGCACCGGCGCCAGCGCGGCCGGGGCCTGCGCCGCCACGGTCCACTCGGCCTTGTGGTGGAAATTGCGCAGCGATTCCTCGCGCACGTGCTCGCGCCAGCTGCGCATATCTTTCAGCATCTTCGGCGTATTGCGGAAGATGCACAGGCTGGTCGAGACGATCAGCACGCTCAGGATCGCGAGGAACCACCAGGCCGAATACACGGCATACAGGCCGAGCCGGGCGAAGATCTCGTACCAGAAGGGACCGAACTGGTTGATGTAGTTCGGCATCGCCTCGTTCTGCTTCATGACCGTGCCGATGATCGAGGCGATCGCAATGATCACCAGCAGGCTGATCGCGAAGCGCATCGACGACACCAGCTCGACCGCCTCGGCCAGGCCGCGGCGGCGCGTCTTGAGTTCGATGCCGGTGGTCGTTGTTTCTGTGGTGATACTGCTTGTGGTGATGCTCATGGTCGAAACTTCCCGGGCGCGCGGCCTGATCAGCCGAGCATACAACAAAAAGGGCAGCCGCTTGCGCCGCTGCCCCTTGCTTTCTACTGCATGTGCTCCAGCTTACTTGAGGCCAGCGACGTAGTCGGCCACGGCCTTCATCTCGTCGGTGGTGAGGCGCTTGGCCAGCGTGGTCATTTCCACACTGTTGCTGCGCGCGCCGCTCTTGAAGGCTTCGAGCTGGGCCACGGCGTAGTCCTGGTGCTGGCCGGCCAGGCGCGGATACTTGGCCGGGATGCCGCCGCCGGTGGCGCCGTGGCAGCTGGCGCAGGCCGCGACGCCCTTCTCGGCGATGCCGCCGCGATAGATCTTGCGGCCCAGCTCCACGGTGTCCTTGTTGCGCGCGGCACCGGCGCCCGGCTTCTGCGCGGCCAGGTAGGCGGCGATGTTCTTCTTGTCGTCGTCCGACAGGGCCTTGGCGTAGGTGGTCATGATCGGCTGGTTACGCTGCGGGGTGGTAAAGTCCACCAGCTGCTTGTGGATGTAGGCTTCCGCCTGGCCGCCCAGCTTGGGGTTGGTCGCGATGGTCGAGTTGCCCGCCGCGCCGTGGCAGGATGCGCAGGCCGGAACGCCCTTGGCGGCATCGCCCGCATCGTACAGGGTCGCGCCTTTCGCGGGATCGGCCTTGGCGGCCGGGGCCGGTGCCGCCGCGCTCGCGAGGCCGGACACAGCAAACGATGCAACAAGCAGGGATTTCAACAACGATAACGACACACGATTCATTCAAGCACCCTTGTAGAGTCAAATAAACAGAAACTGTTCGATGGGCCTTGCTGTGGCGTCCCGCGGGGGCGTCGCAACAATCGGTAACCCCTTATTGTACAATAGCTTGTTTCCTCATAGCTTCATTTTGTTGCTCCTTCCTCCATGTCCAAGCTCTGGCAAGCCCGCTTCTTTAACACGGTCAATCATTTGCGCGACTTGCCCACCACACAGGTGCCCGAGATCGCCTTCGCCGGCCGCTCGAACGCCGGCAAATCGACCGCAATCAACCTGCTGACCAACCAGAACCGGCTGGCCTTCGCCTCGAAGACGCCGGGCCGGACCCAGCACATCAACTACTTCTCGATCGGCGGCGCCCATGTGGCCCAGCACCGGCACGATCCGGTCAAGGTCGACGAAATCGAGGCGATGCTGGTCGACCTGCCGGGCTATGGCTACGCGGAAGTGTCGGGCACGGCCAAGCTGCACTGGCAGCGCCTGCTGGGCGACTACGTGCAGCAGCGCGAGCAGCTGGCGGCGCTGGTGCTGATCATGGATGCGCGCCGCCCCTTCACCGACCTCGACGTGCAGATGCTGGAATGGTTCGCCCCCACCGGCAAGCCGATCCACTGCCTGCTGACCAAGGCGGACAAGCTCAACCGCAACGACCAGGCCAATGTGCTGCGCCAGGCCCAGAAGATTCTCGACAGCTACGTCGACGAGGAAGGCGAAGGTTTCCCGTTCACCGTCCAGCTGTTCTCCAGCCTGAAGCGCATCGGGCTGGAAGAGGCGGATGCGAAGATTTGCGAACTGCTCGGCCTGCAAGATCAAGAAGACGACGCGCCGGGCGCCGACTGATCCACTTATCCAGGACAAGAACATGCCCATCATCACCCCTGTGCAATTCCCCACCGCCCGCATGCGCCGCATGCGCCGCGATCCCTTCTCGCGCAACCTGATGCGCGAAAACGTCATCACCGCGCACGACCTGATCTATCCGGTGTTCATTCTCGACGGCGTGAACCAGCGCCAGCAGGTGGCCTCGATGCCGGGCGTGGAGCGGGTCTCGGTCGACCTCTTGATGAAGGTGGCCGAGGAATGCGTGGCGCTGGGGATTCCGGTGCTGGCGCTGTTCCCGGTGATCGACCAGTCGCTCAAGACCTACGACGGCGTGGAAGCGACCAATCCCGACGGGCTGGTGCCGCGCGCGGTGCGCGAGCTGAAGCGCCGCTTCCCGGAACTGGGCATCCTGACCGACGTCGCGCTGGACCCCTACACCACCCACGGCCAGGACGGCATTCCGGACGAGGAAACCGGCTACATCGTCAACGAGCGCACGGTCGAGATGCTGACGCGCCAGGCACTGACCCAGGCCGAGGCCAGCGTGGACGTGGTGGCGCCGTCGGACATGATGGACGGCCGCATCGGCACCATCCGCGGCGCGCTGGAAGAGCGCGGCTTCATCCACACCCGCATCATGGCCTACTCGGCCAAGTACGCTTCCGCCTTCTACGGCCCGTTCCGCGACGCGGTGGGATCGAGCGCCAACCTCGGCAAGGCCGACAAGAACACCTACCAGATGGACCCGGCCAATACCGACGAGGCGCTGCGCGAAGTGGCGCTCGACCTGGCCGAAGGCGCGGACATGGTGATGGTCAAGCCGGGCATGCCCTACCTGGACGTGGTGCGCCGCGTGAAGGACGAGTTCCGGGTGCCGACCTTCGCCTACCAGGTCAGCGGCGAGTACGCGATGCTGAAGGCGGCCGCCCAGAATGGCTGGCTGGATCACGACAAGGTGATGATGGAGTCGATGATGGCGTTCAAGCGTGCGGGCGCGGATGGCGTGCTGACTTACTTCGCGCTGGATATTGCGCGCAAGCTGAAGGCTTGAGCCGCTGCTGACGCAAAAGAAAAACCGCGCCACGGCGCTGCGCCGAGGCGCGGTTTTTTATAGTTGGCTCGTCGTCCCGGCGGAGGCCGGGACCCATGCTGAGTTTGCTCCGCCTGCGGCGTCGGCGGCTTTTCGATAGCGCTACCGTTCTATGGGTCCCGGCCTGCGCCGGGACGACGGTCTTGAAGCTGACGATTACGACCGCGGCGGCGTGTAGTCCTTGAACATTTCCTTGTACAGGAAGTCCATCAACTGCTGCGTATCCTCCGGCCGTGCACTCAGGGTAACCACCTTGTTCAGCCGGTGCGATTCCCATTCGAAGTCGCCCTTCTTCTCCTTGCGGATCAGCTCGATCATCTTCTTGACGATCGCGGTCTCGATGTCGCGCTCGCCGCCGAGCTCCACCGTCACCTGGGTCAGCCAGCGGCGCTTGAAGTTCGGGTTCCAGCCGCGGAACTTGACGGTGGCGCTGGAGAAGGTCTTGTCGGTGACCGAGAACACGCCGCCGGTGTCGTTCTTGTCGTCGTTGGCGCTCTTGTTGACCGAGGCCACGTTGGCCAAGGCCTGGCGGTTGGCGCGCGCTTCCTCGCTCTCGCCGGTGTTGTCGACCGGGCTGCGGGCGCCGCGCTGCTTGCGGCGCGCCTCGATATAGGCCTGCATGTCGACTTCCTGCGGCTGCTCCTTCTTCGGCTCGACCTTGGTGGTCTCGACCGGCTTTTCGTTCGGGATCGTGATGGTGTTGGGCAAGCGCTGGACCTGCACCCGTTCCGGCGCGCTCTTCTTGGGCGTATGCACTTTCTTCGGCGCCTGCTCCTGCGGCTTGGGCTTGGCCTTGCCCGGCAGCGGCGCGATATACATGATCTCCGGCTGGCCGCCCCCGGCGACGCGCTTGAGGAAGGTCTTCGGCTGCAGCAGGTAGATGGCGACCAGCAAAAGGTGCAGCACGATCGTGACGACCAGGCCGGTCCGCTTGGAGCCCTTCCTGTCGTAGTGCGGCTCGGGCGCGTGCAACGGCTGGCCGCAGAGGGCGCAGAACTCGCTGTTGTCTACCGAGTGGTGGGAGTGATCGCGCAAGATGGTTACAGTCTGTAAATGGGCATAAAACAAGGTGCCGCAGCCAATGCGGCAGTCTATACGCTTTAGACTGAGTGTGCACGGCTGTGTTGCAGCGCACAGCTTACCGTTTGTCGGTCTTGACGCCTGTTACAGAATGTTTCTCTTCGCTGTTGCTGGGCGGTCCCGTCGCGCTTGACGGGACCGCTGCGTGCCTGCTTACACGACGGCGTGCAGCACCGGACGCGGTTCCGGCTCGCCTTCACGCTCGGCCAGTTGCACATCCGTCATCGGGCCGGTGCCGCTGAATCGGTCGAGCAACAGGTAGATCACCGGCGTGATGTACAGCGTGATCACCTGCGAGAAGATCAGTCCGCCGCATACCGCCAGGCCCAGCGGCTGGCGCAGCTCGGCGCCGGCGCCCAGGCCGAGCGCGATCGGCAGCGCGCCCATCAGCGCGGCCATGGTGGTCATCAGGATCGGGCGGAAGCGCAGGATGCAGGCCTCGCGGATCGCCGCAGCCGGCGTCATGCCGTGCGAGCGCTGGGCCTCCAGCGCGAAGTCGATCATCATGATCGCGTTCTTCTTCACGATACCGATCAGCATCAGGATGCCGATAATGGCGATCATGGTCAGGTCCAGCCCGAACAGGCGCAGCGTCAGCAGCGCGCCCACCGCCGCCGACGGCAGGCCGGCGAGGATGGTGATCGGGTGGATGAAACTCTCGTACAGCACGCCCAGCAGCACGTAGATCACGGCCACCGCGGCGATGATCAGGATCACCTGGCTCGACTGCGAATCCTGGAACACCGCGGCGTCGCCGCCGTACTTGGTGATGATCGAGGCCGGCAGCTTCATGTCCACGCCCATCTGGTCGATGGCCTTGGTGGCTTCGCCCAGCGGCACGCCCGGCGCCAGGTTGAACGACAGCGTGATCGCCTGCAGCTGGCCCTGGTGGTTGACCGCCAGCGGCCCGACCGTGCGCTTGATCGACGCGATCGACGACAGCTGCACCAGCTGGCCGTTCTTCGAGCGCACCGAAATGCGCGCCAGCGCGTCCTCGAACTGGCGGTCGGCGTCGGCCGCTTCCAGGATCACGTAGTAGCTGGCGGCGGTCGAGTAGATAGTCGAGACCTGGCGCTCGCCGAAGGAGCCGTACAGCGCGGTGCGCACGTCGGCCATCGACACGCCCAGGAGGTTGGCCTTGTCGCGGTCGATGTCGAGGCGCGCCTGCAAGCCCTTGTCCTGCGAATCGCTGGTGACGTCGCGGAACAGCGGGTTGGCGCGCATGCGCTCCATGAACTGCTTCGACCAGCCGCTGATGTCGCCGCCGGACACGCTCTGCAGCGTGTACTGGAAGCGGCTCTTGGACTGGCGCCCGCCCAGCTGCAGGTTCTGCACCGGCGACAGGTAGACCGCGATGCCGGGCACCTTGCGCACCGCCTTGCGCAGGCGGTCCAGCACTTCCGGCATCTTGGGCCGCTGGTCGCGCGGCTTGAGCACCAGGAACATGCGGCCGCCGTTGCCGCCGCCGGAGAACGAGGTCACGTCCTGCACCGCGGGGTCGGCCTTGATGATGGCCGCCACCTGCTCCTGCAGCTTGACCATGGCGAACGAGGAGATGTCCTCGGAAGCCTCGGTGGACACGCGGATCTGGCCGATGTCCTCTTCCGGGAAGAAGCCTTTGGGGATGGTGGTGTACAGCACCACGGTGAGCGCGAAGGTGCCCAATGCGATCAGCAGCACGATGTAGCGGTGCGCGAGCGCGACGTCGAGCGTTTTGGCGTAGCCGTTGCGCAGGCGGTGGAAGCCGGCTTCGAACCAGCGCGCCACCACCGACAGCTGCGGCTCGTCGTGGCCGCTGTGCTCCGGCAGCAGGCGCGAGGCCAGCATCGGCACCAGGGTCAGCGACACCGCCGCCGACACCAGGATCGACAGGCCGACGATCACCGCGAATTCGTGGAACAAGAGGCCGATCACGCCCGGCATGAAGAAGATCGGGATGAACACCGCCACCAGCGACACCGAGATCGAGACGATGGTGAAGCCCATCTCGCGCGCGCCTTCCAGCGCGGCGCGCAGCGGTTTCTTGCCCAGCTCGATGTGGCGCACGATGTTTTCGAGGACCACGATGGCGTCGTCCACCACCAGGCCGACCGCCAGCGTGATGCCGAGCAGGGAGATGTTGTCCAGGCTGTAGCCGAGCCAGAACAGCAGCGCCAGCGCGCCCAGCAGCGAGATCGGCATCGTGATCGCCGGGATGAAGGTGGCCGAGGCGCGGTGCAGGAACAGGAAGATCACCAGCACCACCAGCCCCACGGTCAGCGCCAGCGTGGTGTTGACGTCGTGGATCGCCTCGCGGATCGAGACCGAGCGGTCGTTGACCAGGTTGATCTTGATCGAGGCCGGCAGCTGCGACTGGAAGCGCGGCAGCAGTTGGCGCACTTCGTCGACCACCTGCACCGTGTTGGCGTTCGGCTGGCGCTGCACCAGCAGCACGATCGAGCGCTCGCCGTTGTAGGCGCCGTAGGCCTTGACCGACTGGTAGCTGTCCTGCACCTCGGCGACGTCCTTCAGGCGCACCGGCTGGCCGTCGCGGGTGGCGACGATCAGGTCCTGGAAGTCGGCCGCGCGCATCAGCTGGGCATTGCCCTGGATGGTCAGGCTCTGGTCGGGGCCGTCGAGGATGCCGAGCGGCGTGTTCGAGTTGGCCGAGCGCAGCGCGGTGGCCAGCTCGTCCATCGTGATATTGCGCTGGTTCATCAGCTCGATCTTGGCGCGCACCCGCACCGCGAACTTCTTGCCGCCGTTGACCGACACCTGGGCCACGCCAGGCAGGGTCGACAGCGCCGGCGACACCAGGTTCTCGGCGTAGTCGTCGAGCTCCGACAGGTTCATCGACGGCGAGGTCATGGTCATGAACAGCACCGGCGCGTCGGCCGGGTTGACCTTGCGGTAGGACGGCAGGTCGGTCATCTCCTGCGGCAGTTGGCGTTGCGCGCCGAGCAGCGCGGCCTGCACGTCCACCGCGGCGGCGTTGATGTCGATCGACGGATCGAATTCCAGCGTCAGGCTGGTATTGCCCTGGGTGCTGGTGGAGGTGATCAGGTTGATGCCGGCGATGGTCGAGAACTGCTTCTCGAGCGGCAGCGCCACCGACGAGGCCATCGCCTCCGGGCTGGCGCCGGCCAGGTTGGCGTTGACGTTGATGACCGGCGTGTTATAGCTCGGCAGCGCCGCGACCGGGATGTGGGTGTAGGCCAGGATGCCGACCAGGATCAGGCTGATCGACAGCAGGATCACCATCACCGGCCGGCGGATGCACAGTTCGGACAGGTTCATGCCGCGCCGCCCTTCTTCGCTTCCTCGGCCAGCGCGCCGCCGCGCTTGACGCCATCGGCCATGCGCACCTTGCCGCCCGGGCGCAGGTTCTGCTTGCCTTCGGTGATGACCTGCTCGCTGCCGGTGAGGCCGGTGACGGCCGCGTTCACGCCGAAGGAATAGACGGTGGCCACCGGCACCATGCGCGCGGTCTTGTCCTGGTCCACCACGTACACGTAGTTGCCCTTGGCATTGGTGACGATCGCGTTCTGCGGGATCACGGTGGCGTCCTTCAGGGTGCGCACGGTGACGCGGGTGTTGACGTACTGGCCCGGCCACAAGCCGTTGTCGGCGTTGCTGAATTCAGCCTTGACGCGGATCGTGCCCGAGCTGGGGTCGACCATATTGTCGATGAAGGACAGGTAGCCGGTGACCGGCTTGCCGTCGGCGCCGGTGCGCGCCTCGACCTCGACCTTGCCGGCCTTCTGCGCCTGCAGCAGCGAGGCCAGCGACGATTCCGGCAAGGTGAACGCGACCGTGATCGGGTCGAGCTGGGTGATGGTGGTCAGCGAGGTGGCGGGCTGGACCAGGCTGCCCGGGAACACATTGATGCCGCCGACCCGGCCCGGCATCGGGGCGCGGATCTCGTTGTAGCTGGCGGACACGTGGTTGGCGCGCGCGGCGGCGGCATCCGCCTGCAGCAGCGCGCGCGCGGCGTCGACCTGGCTCTTGAGCGTATCGACCGCGCTCTGGGCAATGAATTTCTGCGCGAACAGGTCCTGGCTGCGCTTGTACTGGCGTTCGAGGTCGGCCAGCGTGGCCTGGTCGCGCGCGACCTGGGCCTTGGCCTTGTCGACATTGGCGCGGTCGGCGCGGTCGTCCAGCGAGAACATCAGCTGGCCGGCCTTGACGAACTGGCCTTCCTTGATGTGCACGGTGCGGATGGTGCTGGTGGTCTGCGGGTGCAGGTCGACCGTGCGCAACGGCGTCACGGTGCCATTGGAGCCGACCGTGATGCCCACGTCCTGGCGCCTGACGGCGACCACGTTGACAGTGGTCGGCGGCTGGGCGCCGCCCTTGGCCGCCGGGCCGTTGTTGCCCTGCGCGTGGGCGCCGCCTTCCTGGTTGAAATAGAAACCGGTGAAGGCGACGACCAGCGCTGCGCCGGCGACGAGTGCGAAGTTTTTCTTTTTCATGCCATTCTCTGGCCACCGCTTGCGCGGCGGCGCCATTCTCTCTTGATTATTATATTGAGCGCGCGACACGCTCTCTCCCCCGGCGTATTGTCGCGCACTATGGTGTCATGTGTGTGTCACTTGCCCGGATAGTACTCCGGCAATTGCAGGGTGGCTTCCAGGCCGCCCCCGGGATGGTTGGCGAGCGTGATGCTGCCGCCGTGCTGCTCCGCGATATTGCGGGCGATGGTCAGGCCCAGGCCGGTGCCGCCCGACTCGCGCGAACGCGAGCTTTCGATCCGGTAGAAGGGATCGAATACCTTGGCCAGTTCGGCGCCGGCGATCCCCGGGCCGCGGTCGCGGATGCGGATGCGCGCCGCGCCGCCGACACGGTCGACCATGACGCTGGCCTCGTGTCCGTATTTGACGGCGTTGTCGATCAGGTTGACCAGGCAGCGGCGCAAGTCCATCGGCCGGCCCAGCAGCGCCATGTTGGCGCGCCCGGCCAGTTCCACGTGCTGGCGCGCGTCGACCGCGTCGGCGCACACCGAATCGAGCAGCGAATCGAGGTCCAGCATCTGCATGGTCTCGGTGGTGTCCATGCTGCGCGCCAGGTCCAGGCCCTCGCGCACCATTTCCTGCATCGCCGACAGGTCGCCGATCAGGCGCTCCTGCAACTCGCGGTCGCCGACCTTTTCCAGGCGCAGGCGCATGCGGGTGAGCGGGGTCTGCAGGTCGTGGGTGATCGCGGCCAGCATCTGGGTGCGCTGGAAGATGTACTGGCGGATGCGCGCCTGCATCGCGTTGAAGGCGGCGCTGGCCTGGCGGATCTCGCTGGCCCCGGCCAGTTCCAGCGGCGCGTGGTTGATGTCCTGGCCGAGGTCCTTGGCGGCCTGCGCCAGCCGCTTGAGGGGGCGGGTGGTCATGCGCGCGACCAGGTAGGCGAGGAAGGCGATCAACACCAGGAACAGGATGATGACCCAGCCGAAGCCCGGCTGGGCAGGGCCGGTGTTCGGGCGCGGCGGCAGCATCTGCAGGCGAAGCTCCTCGCCGTCGCGCAGGCGCACGTTGATGGTTTCGCAATACCCGTGCCATTCGAGCCGCAGCACGCCGAAAAGGGCCGCCTGGTGGTGCGGCTGGCCGCAGCTCGGCGGGCGCTCGGCGGTCGATTCGATCCGGTAGCCGGGGCCCAGGCGGCCGGACAGGATGGTCGCGAATTCGCTGCGGGTGGCGACCGCCGGCAGCGGCGCGCCGACGTCCAGCTTCAGGCCCGGGCGGTTGGCGACCGCGAGGTAGGCCGGGCGCGCGGAGGCGGGCACGATCTCCGTGGCCATGATCAATTGTTCGGCGCGTTCCAGCTGGTTGTTGTTGCGGTACTGGTCGATCACGCGCTGGCGCTCATTGTCGGCCGCCAGCTGCGTCAGGGTGGCCGAGATCAGCACGCCCAACAGCAGCGTGATGAAGACCCGGCCCGTCATCGAGCCCAGGAAGGCCCGCAGCTTCACGCAGCCGGCTCCACCGTCACCTGGCCGGCCAGCACGTAGCCACCATTGCGGACGGTCTTGATGATCTGCGGCATGCGCGCGTCCTCGCCCAGCTTCTGGCGCAGGCGGCTGATCTGGATGTCGATCGAACGGTCGAAGGGATCGGCGTCGCGGCCCTGGGTGAGGTTGAGCAGCTGGTCGCGGTTGAGCACGCGGTTGGGATGCTCCAGGAACACGCGCAGCAGGCGGAACTCGGCGCCCGACAGCATGATGATCACGCCCTGCGGGTTGACCAGGTGGCGCGCGGTCAGGTCCAGGGTCCAGCCGGAAAACTTCATCTGCTGGACATTTTCGGCGGCGGCGTTGGGCGGCATCGCGTGCGAGCGGCGCAGCACGCTGCGGATGCGCGCCAGCAGCTCGCGCGGCTCGAAGGGCTTGGGCAGGTAGTCGTCGGCGCCCATCTCGAGGCCGAGAATGCGGTCGAGCGGCTCGTTGCGGGCGGTCAGCATGATCACCGGCAGGGTCGAGTGCGCGCGCAGCTTGCGGCACAGGGTCAGGCCGTCGTCGCCCGGCAGGTTCAGGTCGAGCACGATCAGGTCGGGCCGCGCCTCGTCCAGGATTTTCCACATGGCGCTGCCGTCGCCGGCGGCCAGGGCGCGGTAACCGTTCGACTCCAGGTAGTCGGCCAGGAGCGTGCGGATGTCGCGGTCATCGTCGACGATCAGGATGGTAGAGGGAGTGTCCATGGGTTCAATTATCCTTATTAAACAAGGGCATGAACAGCGGGATTGTATCGCCATGTATATCCACCGGCGGTCGAAACAAATTGATACAAAGAACGGTTCACCAGAAATGCCGTGAAATGTCCGGGATACAGCTTTGGGACATCATGGGAACCGTGCAGCCGGGACGCCGGAGGCGCAACCCACCAGACATCCAGACAAAGGAACAACCATGAGCACCGTACGCAAGCAAGTGATGATCGCCCTTGCCGCCCTGTCGCTGGGTGGCGCAGCGATGGCCGCCCAGGCTGACGCCCAGGCGCCGCAAGCCCAGCAACGCCACCAGTGGACCCAGCAGGAACGCGAGGCCCACCGCGCCGAATTCCAGGCCAAAATGGCCCAGCACATGAAGGAGCGCGCCCAGAAGCTGCACGACGCGCTGCAGCTCTCCGCCGCGCAGGAACCGGCCTGGACCACCTTCGTGGGCGCGATGCACCCGGCCCATCCGGAGGCCAAGCGCGGCGAGTTCCGCGGCCTGGCCCAGCTGCCGGCCCCGCAGCGCATGCAGAAGATGATCGAACTGTCCAAGCAGCGCACCGCGCGGATGGAATCGCGCCTGGCCGCGCTGAACACCTTCTACGCGACCCTCACGCCGCAGCAGAAGAAAGTGTTCGACGAACAGACCAGCCGCGGCATGGGCGGGCACGGCATGGGCGAGCATCGCCAGGGCGGGATGCGCGGCTGATCGGACTGCGCTTGGGGGTAGGAGAAGGGACGCTGCGGCGTCCCTTTTTTTGTCACCTGAAGTGAGCGGCTAAAAAATAGATCGCGCCCACAAGGAAGCTATTGAGGGCGGCAACGAAAGTCATGAATCGCCAGGTTTGTGCGTTCAGTTCACGTTGCAAATCCTCTTTCGTCACGTAATTGGACTTGATCACCGCGACGTCGCGCTCCAGCGCTGCCAGCCGCTCTTCGATCCTTGTGGTTTCGGTGTCCATACCCCATCCTCCGGCGCGCACCGGAGGGTGTCAAGCGGGCCGCTCAGGCGTGGCGCGATCAGTTCAGCCGTTGCAGCGAACCGAGGAATTTGTTGGCGTCCTGGTAGCCGATCACGCGGCCGTCGGGGATTTCCTTGCCGTTGTGGTCGAACAGGATGATGCCCGGCGGACCGAACAGGCCGAAGCGCTTGAGCATGGCCTTGTCGGCATCGTCGTTGGCGGTGACGTCGGCCTGCAGCAGGATGGTGTTGGCGAGCTTGGCCTTTACGGAGGCCACCGGGAAGGTCAGCCGTTCCATTTCCTTGCACGACACGCACCAGTCGGCGTAGAAGTCCAGCAGCACGGTCTTGCCGCCGGTGTTGGCGAGCACGGCGTCGAGCTGATCGACGGTCTTGATGCGGGTGAACGCCAGGCGCTCCGGCGCCGCGCCGCCGCCGCGCAGCTGGCCCAGCGGGTCGAGCGGGTCGCGGCTACCGCTGACCAGGCCGACCACGAGGATCGCGCCCAGCACCGCCAGCACGATGCCGCCGGCCATGCTGATCCAGCCTTTCATGCTGCGCAGCAGGTAGGCGGCGTAGCCGATCAGCAGGGCGATCCACAGCAGCATCTGCACCAGTCCCGGCAACACGGGCGAGACCAGCCACAGCGCCATCGCCAGCATCAGCACGCCGAAGAAGTGCTTGACCGCATCCATCCACACGCCGGCGCGCGGCAGCAGCGAACCGGCCGACACGCCCACCAGCAGCAGCGGCACGCTCATGCCGATTGCCATCGCGAACAGCGCGGCGCCGCCGATGAACACATCACGGGTCTGGCTGATGTAGACCAGCGCGCCGGCCAGCGGCGCGGCCACGCACGGCCCGACGATGAGCGCCGACAGCGCGCCCATCGCGAACACGCCGGCCAGCTTGCCGGACTTCTGGCGGCCCGACGCATCGGCCAGCCTGGTTTGGACCGAGCCGGGCATCTGGAGTTCATAGAAACCAAACATCGACAGCGCCATCAGCACGATCAGCAGCGCGAAGCCGCCCAGCACCCACGGATTCTGCAGCGCGGCCGACAGGCCTTCGCCGATCAGGCCGGCGGCAACGCCGAGCGCGGTGTAGACGATCGCCATGCCCAGCGAGTAGGACAGCGACAGGATGAAGCCGCGCGAGCGGCGCACCTGGCCGCCCTCGCCCACGATGATCGAAGACAGGATCGGGACCATCGGCAGCACGCAGGGGGTGAAGGCGAGGCCCAGGCCAAGCAGCATGAAGGCAGGCACGATCGCCAGCAGGCTGCCGCCCTTGAGGATGGCGGCAATGCCGGACAGGTCGGATTGCGGCGCCGGTGCGGCCGGCGCCGGCGTTGCGGCGGACGGGGCGCTCGTCGTGGCGGCAGGCGCCGGCGCGGGCGCGGCCTTGTCTGCCGGGGGAAGATCAGCCTGCGCTGCGGGCACGACGCTTGCGCCCGGCACCGGGCTCGCGGCCGGGCTGGCGCCCTGCCCGCCCAGCGGAATCGTGGCGACCGGCGCACCGCCGCCCGCGACCAGCTGCGCGCTCGCTTCCTGCGGCGGATAGCACAGGCCCTTGTCGGCGCAGCCCTGGCCCACCGCGGTCAGCGTGAACGGGCCATTGCCCTCGACCGGGATGCGCACCGTCACGCCCTTGTGATAGGTCTCGACGTTCTTGCCGAAGTTCTCGTCGAAGTGCACTTTCCCCGGCGGGAACTGCGGTTCGCCCAGCTTGGCGCCGGTCGCCGTGAACTTGAAGCGCTCGCGGTACATGTAGTAGCCGTCGGCGATCTGGTAGCTGACCACCGCCGTCTTCGGCCCCTCCATGTGCGCGGAGAACTTGAACGCCACTTGCGGGTCGAGGAATTCGTCGTCGGCGCGCGCGGCGTTCGCCGTGAACAGGCAAGCTGCGGCGAGCAGCAGCAACAGCAGGGCTTGTTGCAGGCGCAGAAGCAGTGGGATCGAGCGGGTACGGGAGGACATGATTCCTTATTTTTCAGAGCCGCACCGGCGGGGTGCATCCAGAATCTTACACCACCGCCGGACAACATTCTGCGGCCTGGATTATCCTCACGGCCCTTTCATCAGATAAACATGCCGCCCGAGGCTTCAATCCGCTGGGCATTGATCCAGCGGCCCTGTTCGCTCAGCAGCATGGCGATGGCGTCGCCGATATCGTCCGCCAGGCCGACGCGGCCGAGCGCGGTTTGCGCCGCGATGTGAGCATTGACCTGGGCGTTGTCGCGCACTTCGCCACCGCTGAAATCGGTTTCGATGGCGCCCGGTGCGATCACGTTGACGGCGATGCGGCGCGGTCCAAGCTCCTTGGCGAGGTAGCGCGTCAGCACTTCGACTGCGCCCTTCATCGCCGCGTAGGCCGATTTGCCGGGCAAAGTGAAACGCGCCAGTCCGGACGACACGTTCAGGATGCGGCCGCCATCCTCAAGCAAGGGCAACAGCTCTTGCGTCAGGAAGAACACGCCCTTCAAGTGGATGTTGCACATTTCGTCGAACTGGGCCTCGGTGGTGTCGGCGAAACGGGCGTCGATGCCGGTGCCGGCGTTGTTGAGGAGGTAGTCGAAGCGCTCGCGCTGCCAGTGTTCCTTGAGTGCGGCGCTCACCGCGCCAGCGAACGCGCCGAAGGTGGAAATGGCGCCGGCGTCCAGCTGCAGGGCGATGGCGCGCCCTCCCATCGCGGTGATGGCGGCGACCACGGCCAGTGCCTCGTCGGCGCGGCTGTGGTAGGTCAGGATGATGTCGACGCCTTGCCGCGCCAGCTTGAGCGCCGCGTTCTTGCCAAGGCCGCGGCTGCCGCCGGTGATCAGTGCAATCTTCTGGTTCATGGTGTTGTTCCTCTGGTTGGTGATCGGAGAACAAAGTTTATTGTTGAAGCGGCGCCGGATAAAGATAGAATCCCCGGCAGGACTGTTCACGAGAACCTAACAATGGATAGAACCGATGGCATGCGCATCTTTGTGCGCGTGGCGGAGCTGGCGAGCTTCACGCAGGCGGCGGACAGCCTCGGCCTGTCGAAGGCCAGTGTGTCTTCCGCGATTCGCGAGCTGGAGGCGGGGTTGGGCGCGCGCCTGCTCCAGCGCACCACGCGCAAGGTGCAGATGACGCCGGACGGCTTGCTGTTCTACGAGCGCTGCCGCGACATGCTGGCCGAGCTGGATGAGCTGCAGGCCATGTTCCAGCAGGATGACGCGGCGCTGGCGGGCCGGCTGCGGGTCGACCTGCCGATCGGGGCGGCGCGCAATATCGTCATCCCGGCGCTGCCGGCCTTCCTGCGCGCGCATCCGCGCCTGCAACTGGAGCTGTCCAGCACCGACCGCCGGGTCGACGCGGTGCGCGAAGGTTTCGATTGCGTGCTGCGGGTCGGCACGCTGGAAAACTCGTCGCTGGTGGCGCGGCCGCTCGGGCATTTCGAGCTGGTCAATTGCGCCAGCCCCGACTATCTGGCGCGCCATGGCGTGCCGCACACGCCGGCGGACCTGCACGCGCACTGGCTGGTCGATTACGCGCCGGTGATGGCGGGCCGGCCGGCGCTGTTCGAATACGTGGAGGGTGGTGTGAGGCGGACCTGCGCGGCGCCGGCGGCGATCGCGGTCAACAACAGCGATGCCTACCAGGCCGCCTGTCTCGCCGGGCTGGGCATCATCCAGGCGCCGCGCGCGGGCATGGCCGACCAGCTGGCCGAGGGACGGCTGGTGCAGGTGCTGCCTGAGTTCCAGGCGCCGCCGATGCCGGTCACGCTGCTGTATCCGAGCCGCCGCCACCTGAGCAAGCGGGTGCGCCGCTTCATGGACTGGCTGGCCGATGTGATGCAGCCGCATCTATCCTGAGCCACCGGGCAATTACCAAGAACGAGGTGAAACACCGGACGAAAAAAAACCAGGCACACGGCCTGGTTTCTTTTTAGATCGCTGCGAATTACTCAGCGGTCGGGACTTCTTCTTCGCTGACTTCCGGACGGTCGAGCAGCTCGACGAATGCCATCGGGGCGTTGTCGCCGACGCGGAAACCCATCTTCAGGATGCGCAGGTAGCCGCCGTTACGCTGGGCGTAACGCGGGCCGATTTCGGCGAACAGCTTCTGCACGATTTCGCGGTCGCGCAGGCGCGAGAAGGCCAGGCGCTTGTTGGCCAGGGTGTCGTTCTTGCCCAGGGTGATGATCGGCTCGACGACGCGGCGCAGTTCCTTGGCTTTCGGAACGGTGGTCTTGATCGCTTCGTGACGCAGCAGCGAAACGGTCATGTTGCGCAGCATGGCCAGGCGGTGGGACGAAGTACGGTTCAGCTTGCGAAGGCCGTGACGGTGACGCATGGTATTTCCTTTCGAATGTTTTAATTCCAGTTCTTCGATCGATTATGCAATATTTCGCATAATCGCGGACCGGTTCAACGTTAAAGCTGGCCGGGCAGGATTGCACGGCCAGTTACTGCTTTTACCGCTTGTCCCTCCAAAAAGGCGCTGGCTTTGCCAGTCCTTTTTGGCTGGACCCAAGCGAAAGTAGGGTTGTACTTTCGCTTGTTTATTTTTCCAAACCAGCCGGCGGCCAGTTCTCGAGCTTCATACCCAAGGTCAGGCCACGCGAAGCGAGGACTTCCTTGATTTCGTTGAGCGACTTGCGGCCCAGGTTCGGGGTCTTCAGCAGCTCGTTTTCCGAACGCTGGATCAGGTCGCCGATGTAGTAGATGTTCTCGGCCTTCAGGCAGTTTGCCGAACGGACCGTGAGCTCCAGGTCGTCGACCGGACGCAGCAGGATCGGATCGACCAGCGGTGCGCGCGACGGGGCTTCCGCAGCGGCTTCCGTGCCTTCCAGCGCGGCGAACACGTTCAGCTGGTCAACCAGCACGCGGGCCGATTGGCGAATCGCTTCTTCCGGGGTGATGACGCCGTTGGTCTCGATGTTGATGATCAGCTTGTCCAGGTCGGTACGCTGCTCGACGCGAGCGGACTCGACTGCATAGGACACGCGGCGCACCGGCGAGAACGAAGCGTCCAGGATGATGCGGCCGATGGTCTTGTTGGTGTCTTCCGACAGGCGGCGCACGTTGCCCGGCACATAGCCGCGGCCCTTCTCGACCTTGATCTGCATGTCGAGCTTGCCACCGGCGGTCAGGTGGGCGATCACGTGATCCGGGTTGATCAGTTCCACGTCATGCGGCAGGTCGATGTCCGACGCCAGCACCGGGCCTTCGCCTTCCTTCTTGAGCGACAGGGTGACGGAGTCGCGGTTGTGGACCTTGAACACCACGCCCTTCAGGTTCAGCAGCAGGTCGACCACGTCTTCCTGCACGCCGTCCAGCGACGAGTACTCGTG
The DNA here is from genome assembly GCF_024753145.1 of Massilia terrae. Lineage (GTDB taxonomy): Bacteria > Pseudomonadota > Gammaproteobacteria > Burkholderiales > Burkholderiaceae_D > Telluria > Telluria terrae. Next base: position 145,681 of record NZ_JANUGU010000003.1, read on the forward strand.
CACGACACCGGCGATGGTCACTTCGGTCGGGGCGTAGCCCACCATCGACGACAGCAGCACGCGGCGCAGGGCGTTGCCGAGCGTGTGGCCGTAGCCGCGCTCGAACGGCTCCATCACGACTTTGGCGTGGCCGGGAGCGATGGCTTCAACATCGATGATACGGGGCTTCAACAAACTATTTTGCATGAAATGTCCTTTTCAATACCCTCGGCTCGTTACACCGATAAGGCTGATGGCATTAATGTGAAAAGCCCGCCGCGAGGGCAGGCATTACTTCTGCCGCCGCCCCCGCGGACGGGAGCGGCGGTGTACAGCGATTTTTTAACGCGAGTACAGTTCGACGATCAGGGCTTCGTTGACGTCGGCAGCGATCTCGTTACGCTCCGGGAACGACTTGAAGGTGCCTTCCATCTTCTTGGCGTCGACCGAGACCCAGCTCGGGAAGCCAACCTGCTCGGCCAGCGACAGCGCCTCGACGATGCGGGTCTGCTTCTTGGCCTTTTCGCGGACGGCGACGACGTCACCGGTCTTGACCGCGTAGGAAGCGATGTTCACGACCTGGCCGTTCACGGTGAAGGCCTTGTGGCTGACCAGCTGGCGCGCTTCGGCGCGAGTCGAGCCGAAGCCCATGCGGTAGGCGACGTTGTCGAGACGCGCTTCCAGCAGCTTCAGCAGGGTCTCGCCGGTGTTGCCCTTGCGGCGCGATGCTTCTGCGAAGTAGCGGCGGAACTGACGCTCCAGCACGCCGTAGATGCGCTTGACTTTCTGCTTTTCGCGCAGCTGGTTGCCGTAGTCCGAAGTACGGGCGCCCGACTTGACGCCGTGCTGGCCCGGCTTGACGTCCAGTTTGCACTTGGAGTCGAGCGAGCGGCGTGCGCTCTTCAGGAACAGGTCGGTGCCTTCACGGCGAGCCAGCTTTGCTTTTGGTCCGATATAACGTGCCACGTTGATTACCTTTTAAAATGAAATGACGCCCCGGAAGACAGCCGAGCTGTACGACAGGCGCTAGTCCAGTTCTGCTTGAGACCGGACGGTGGCTAACAAAGTCCCCCACGGATGAACCGCAGGCGACAACAGCCGGGCAGTATATCCCATTTCGCAGGGCACTGCACCGGCAATCTCTCACAATTAACCGGCTTCGCGGGGAAACCGGGGTGCATCCACAAGCTGCCGGACGGGCCGGCCAGGCTTGCTTAGATGCGGCGACGCTTCGGCGGACGGCAGCCGTTGTGCGGAACCGGGGTCACGTCCTGGATCTCGGTGATCTTGATGCCCAGGTTGTTCAGTGCGCGCACCGCCGACTCGCGGCCCGGGCCCGGGCCCTTGATCCGCACTTCCAGGTTCTTCACGCCCTGCTCTTGCGCCACCTTGCCGGCTGCTTCAGCAGCGACCTGTGCCGCGAACGGGGTCGATTTACGCGAGCCCTTGAAGCCAGCACCACCCGAGGTCGCCCACGACAGGGCATTGCCCTGGCGGTCGGTGATGGTGATGATGGTGTTGTTGAACGAAGCGTGGACGTGGGCGATGCCCTCAGCCACGTTCTTCTTGACTTTCTTGCGTACGCGAGCTGCTGCTGCGCTGCTTTGTTGCTTGGCCATGTCAGGTTCCTAGATTATTTCTTGAGGGCTTGTGCTGCCTTGCGCGGGCCCTTGCGGGTACGTGCGTTGGTACGGGTGCGCTGGCCACGAACCGGCAGGCCCTTGCGGTGACGCATGCCGCGGTAGCAACCCAGGTCCATCAGGCGCTTGATGTTCATCGACAGCTCACGGCGCAGGTCGCCTTCGACGACGAACTTGCCGATCTCGTCACGCAGCTTCTCGAGTTCGTTGTCGTCCAGGTCCTTGACCTTCTTGTTGGTCGGAACGCCAGCAGCGTCGCAGATCTTCTGCGAGCGCGGACGGCCGATGCCATAGATCTCGGTCAGGCCGATCACGGCGTGCTTGTGGTTGGGGATGTTGACCCCTGCAATACGTGCCATTCGTTATTCCTCGAAATTAACCTTGACGCTGCTTGTGACGCGGTTCCACGCAGATGACGCGGACCACACCCTTGCGCTTGATGATTTTGCAGTTACGGCAAATGCGCTTAACTGAAGCGTTAACTTTCATTTTGCACTCTCTTTCGGTTCGATTACTTAATGTCTTACTTGGTGCGGAACACAATGCGTGCGCGCGACAGGTCGTACGGCGTGAGTTCCACCGTTACCTTGTCGCCCGGGAGAATGCGAATGTAATTCATGCGCATTTTACCCGAGATATGTCCCAACACCACGTGGCCGTTTTCCAGCTTCACGCGAAACGTCGCGTTCGGGAGATTTTCGAGAATCTCCCCTTGCATTTGGATGACGTCGTCTTTTGCCATTCGTTCGCTTCCCCGCCCTAGCGGGTCGGAAGACCGCCCTTGAAGTTTGCCTTGCGCAGCAGCGATTCATATTGCTGCGACATCACGTAGTTCTGCACCTGGGCCATGAAGTCCATCGTCACCACCACGATAATCAGGAGCGACGTGCCGCCGAAGTAGAAAGGCACTTTCCACTGCGATTGCAGGAACTGCGGCAGCAGGCACACCAGCGTGATGTACACCGCGCCGGCCAGGGTCAGGCGCATCAGGATCTTGTCGATGTAGCGCGCGGTCTGCTCGCCCGGACGGATGCCCGGCACGAACGCGCCGCTCTTCTTCAGGTTGTCCGCGGTTTCCCGGCTGTTGAACACCAGGGCCGTGTAGAAGAAGCAGAAGAACACGATGGCCACGGCGTACAGCAGCGCCTGGATCGGCTCGCCCGGGGCCAGCGACGCGGCCAGGTCCTTGAGGAACCGGATGAACGCGTTGTTGGTGTCCTTGCCGCGCGTGAACCAGTCGACGATGGTTGCCGGGAACAGGATGATCGACGAGGCGAAGATCGGCGGGATCACGCCGGCCATGTTCAGCTTCAGGGGCAGGTGGCTCGACTGGCCACCGTACACCTTGTTGCCGACCTGGCGCTTGGCGTAGTTCACGAGGATCTTGCGCTGGCCACGTTCCACGAACACCACCGCATACGTCACCGCGGCCACCAGCGCCACGATGATGATCGCGGCGATGCTGCTGATCGAACCGTTCGACACCAGCGTGAACAAGCCACTCAGTGCGTTCGGCAGACCGGCTGCGATACCGGCGAAGATGATGATCGAAATACCGTTGCCGAGGCCGCGTTCGGTGATCTGCTCGCCCAGCCACATCAGGAACATGGTACCGGTCAGGAGCGTCACCACGGTCACGAAGCGGAAGCCGAAGCCCGGGTTCAAGACCAGGCCCTGCTGCGCTTCGAGTGCGACCGCGATGCCGAACGCCTGGAACAACGCCAGCGCCACCGTGAAATACCGGGTGTACTGGGTGATCTTGCGGCGGCCGGATTCGCCTTCCTTCTTCAGCGCTTCCATTTGCGGCGAGACGATCGACACCAGCTGCATGATGATCGAAGCCGAAATATAGGGCGTGATACCCAGCGCGAACACGGCGAAACGCGACATGGCGCCGCCCGAGAACATGTTGAACATGCCGAGCAGGCCACCCTCGTTCTGCTTGAACAGGGCAGCCAGCCTTGCCGGATCGATCCCGGGGACCGGGATGTGCGCTCCGATGCGGTACACGACCAACGCGCCAAGCAAGAACCACAGCCGGTTCCAGGGGAAGCCGGCGGCGGCGCTTTTGCCAAGTTGTGTATTAGTCGCCAATTTTTGCTCCGATCAGGCAGCTGGCCGCATTACGCGACCGAACCGCCCGCAGCTTCGATCGCCGCTTTCGCGCCCGCGGTCGCCTTGATGCCCTTCAGGTTCACCGCCTTGGTGATGTCGCCCGACAGGATCACGCGCACGTCACGTGCCAGCGTCGACAGCACGCCGGCCTGCTTCAGCACCAGGATGTCGACATCGCCGACGGCCAGGCCGTTCAGGTCCGACAGCCGCACTTCGGCCTTGAAGGTCGCGTTCAGCGACTTGAAGCCACGCTTCGGCAGGCGGCGCTGCAGCGGCATCTGGCCGCCTTCGAAACCGACCTTGTGGAAGCCGCCCGAACGCGACTTCTGGCCTTTGTGACCACGGCCGGCGGTCTTGCCCAGGCCGGAGCCGATGCCACGGCCGACGCGGCGCTTGGCGTGCTTGGCGCCATCTGCCGGTTGAATGGTATTGAGTTCCATTGATTTCTCCTTATGCGCGCGGCTTAGTCGATTACCTTGACCAGGTAGGCGACCTTGTTGATCATGCCACGCACGGACGGGGTGTCCTGCAGCTCGGAAACCGAGTTCACGCGACGCAGGCCCAGACCACGCACGGTGGCGCGGTGGTCTTGGCGGGTGCCGATCAGGCCCTTGACCAGTTTGACTTTAACGGTGTTTGCCATGATGTTTTCCTTAGCCCAGGATCTCTTCGATCGATTTGCCGCGTTTGGCGGCGATCTCGGCCGGAGTGCTCATTTTCGCCAGGCCGTCGAGGGTGGCGCGCACCAGGTTGTACGGGTTCGACGAACCGGTCGACTTGGCGACCACGTCGGTCACGCCCATCACTTCGAAGATCGCGCGCATTGCACCGCCCGCGATCACGCCGGTACCCGGCTTGGCCGGCGACATCAGGACGCGCGAGGCGCCGTGACGGCCGGTGACCGTGTGCTGCAGCGTGCCGTTCTTGAGCGACACCTTGATCATGTTGCGACGGGCTTCTTCCATTGCCTTCTGCACGCCGACCGGAACTTCCTTCGACTTGCCCTTGCCCATGCCGATGCGGCCATCGCCGTCACCGACAACGGTCAGTGCGGCGAAGCCCATGATGCGACCACCCTTGACCACTTTGGTCACGCGGTTGATCGCGATCATCTTTTCGCGCATGCCATCATCCGGCTTGTCGCTTGCCATTTTCGCTTGCATTTTTGCCATGACGATTCTTCCTTAGAACTTCAGACCGGCTTCACGGGCGGCTTCCGCCAGCGCCTTGACACGGCCGTGATAACGGAAACCGGAGCGGTCGAACGCAACTTCGGTGATTCCTGCTTTCAGTGCTTTTTCTGCGACGCGCTTGCCCACCAGGGCCGCGGCGGCAGCGTTGCCGCCGGCGCCCGACTGGCCTGCCAGCTGGGTGCGCACTTCGGCTTCCAGCGTCGAGGCCGACACCAGCACCTTCGCATCCGGGCTGATCAGGTTCGCATAGATGTGCAGGTTGGTGCGGTGCACCTGCAGGCGGTTCACGCCCAGCTGCGCAATCTTGATGCGGGTTTGGCGTCCACGACGCAGACGCGATTCTTTCTTGTCCATCGTCAGCTCCGATTATTTCTTCTTGGTTTCTTTCAGCTTGACCACTTCGTCCGCATAGCGGACGCCCTTGCCCTTGTAGGGCTCCGGCGAGCGGTAAGCACGCACTTCAGCGGCGACCTGGCCGACCTTTTGACGGTCGATCCCCTTGATCACGATCTCGGTCGGAGTCGGGGTCAGGGCGGTCACGCCTTCCGGCATTTCATGCAGCACCGGGTGCGAGAAGCCCAGCGCCAGGTTCAGCGCCTTGCCTTGGACGGCGGCCTTGTAGCCCACGCCGACCAGGGTCAGTTTCTTCTCGAAACCCTTGGTCACGCCGGTCACCATATTGTTGACCAGGGCGCGCAGGGTGCCCGACATCGCATTCGATTCGCGCGACTCGTCGACCACGTCGAACGTCAGCGAACCGTTGTTGTTTTCTACCTTGACCAGGCCGTTCAGCGGCTGGGTCAGCGAGCCCAGCGGGCCCTTGACCGTGATCGCTGCCGCGCTGATCGCCACTTCGGCGCCAGCCGGGACGGCGATTGGCATCTTAGCTACTCGAGACATCGTCTAACTCCTTAAGCCACGTAGCACAGCACTTCGCCACCGACACCGGTTGCGCGTGCTTTGCGGTCGGTCATCACGCCCTGCGGGGTCGAGACGATGGCAACGCCGAGGCCGTTCATGACCTGGGGGATGTCATCCTTGCCCTTGTAGATGCGCAGGCCCGGACGGGACACGCGCTCGAGGCGCTCGATCACCGGACGGCCGGTGTAGTACTTCAGACCGATTTTCAGTTCCGACTTGCCCGACTCGCTGGTCACGGCGAAGTCCTCGATATAACCCTCGTCCTTCAGGACATTGGCAATCGCGACTTTCAGCTTCGACGACGGCATCGACACGGCGGTCTTCTGCACGCCTTGCGCGTTGCGGATACGGGTCAGCATATCGGCGATAGGATCGCTCATACTCATTGCTTGTTCTCCTATTACCAGCTGGCTTTGGTCATGCCCGGGATCTCGCCACGCATGGCGAATTCACGGAGTTTGATACGGCCCAGACCGAATTTACGGAAAGTGCCACGGGGACGGCCGGTGATCGCGCAGCGGTTGCGCTGGCGGGTCGGGTTGCTGTTACGCGGCAGCGCCTGCAGCTTCAGGCGGGCTTCGTAACGCTCTTCATCCGACTTGGTCTGGTCGTCGATGATCGCTTTCAGGGCGGCACGCTTTGCGGCGAATTTCTCCACCAGGTCTGCACGCTTCTGTTCGCGGTTAATCAGGGAAAGTTTTGCCATGTTCTTAGTTCCGGAACGGGAATTTGAATGCGGCGAGCAGCGCTTTGGCTTCTTCGTCGGTCTTGGCGGTGGTGGTGATCGAGATGTTCAGGCCACGCAGCGCATCGATCTTGTCGTAATCGATTTCCGGGAAAATGATCTGCTCTTTCACGCCGATGTTGTAGTTGCCGCGGCCATCGAAGGAACGGCCGTTGACACCGCGGAAGTCACGCACGCGCGGCAGGGCCACGGTGATGAAGCGGTCCAGGAACTCGTACATGCGGTTGCCACGCAGGGTCACCATGGCGCCGATCGGGTAGCCTTCGCGGATCTTGAAACCGGCGATTGCCTTGCGGGCCTTGGTGGTGACCGGCTTCTGGCCGGCGATCTTGGTCAGGTCGCCAGTAGCGTGCTCGATGATCTTCTTGTCCGCCACGGCTTCACCCAGACCCATGTTCAGGGTGATCTTGGTCAGGCGCGGCACTTCCATCACCGACTTGTAACCGAACTTCTCGGTCAGCTCGCCGACGACTTTGTCTTTATAGAGTTGTTGGAGACGGGCCATGTTGTATTACCCTTTCACTGCTTCGCCGTTCGACTTGAAGACGCGAACCTTCTTGCCGTCGACAGTCTTGAAGCCCACGCGGTCGGCCTTGCCGCTCGCTGCATTGAACAGCGCGACGTTCGACACGTGGATCGGCATGGTCTTGTCGACGATGCCACCAGTCACACCGGTCATCGGGTTCGGCTTGACGGCCTTCTTGGCCACGTTCACGCCTTCGACGACCACGTGCTCGGCATCGACGCGGGCGGTCACGACACCGCGCTTGCCCTTGTCCTTGCCAGTCAGGACGACGACTTCGTCGTTTTTACGAATCTTATCCATTGCGATCCTCTTACAGAACTTCCGGTGCCAGGGACACGATCTTCATGAACTTCTCGGTGCGCAGTTCGCGCGTCACCGGCCCGAAGATGCGGGTACCGATCGGCTCCAGCTTGGCGTTCAGCAGGACAGCGGCGTTGCCGTCGAACTTCACCAGGGAACCGTCCTGGCGGCGCACACCCTTGGCGGTACGCACAACCACGGCGTTGTAGATTTCACCTTTCTTGACGCGGCCGCGCGGGGCAGCCTGCTTTACGGTGACCTTGATCACGTCGCCAATGCTGGCATAACGGCGCTTGGAACCGCCCAACACCTTGATGCACAAGACTTCCTTGGCACCGGTGTTGTCGGCCACTTCGAGCCGGCTTTCAGTTTGAATCATGATATTTTCTTTCCCAACTTAAGCCGAAGAAACCCCACGAACACTCGTGGGCCTGCGGTCAGTCTTGGTCCCGCCGCCCGCCTCCATTGCAGAAGCGAACGTTTGGGTGATTGGACTTTCCAATACTTCGTTGCAGGCCGCGGCGGACGCGGGGACCACTGCGGCAACACATGAACGAAGCCCGCTAGTATTACACATACCAGCGGGCCCCGCAAGACTAATTTGTCAGCGCTTTACAGAACCTGTGCGACTTGCACAACACGGGTCACGGTCCACGCCTTCGTCTTCGAGATCGGGCGACCTTCCTGGATCTCGACCGTGTCGCCGGTCTTGGCCTGGTTGGTCTCGTCGTGCGCGTGATACTTGTTCGAACGCACGATGATCTTGCCGTACAGCGGGTGCTTGACGTGACGCTCAATCAGCACGGTCACCGTCTTGTCCATTTTGTCGGACACGACTTTGCCGACCAGCGTGCGCTTCAGCGCCGTTTTAGTGGTGTCGTTCATTTGGCTTCCTTCTGGTTGATCACGGTCTTCACACGCGCGATGTCGCGGCGAACCTTCTTGAGCTGCGCGGTATTGGTCAGCTGCTGGGTCGCGATCTGCATGCGCAGGCCGAACTGGGCCTTCAGCAGGTCGGACAGTTCCTTTTGCAGCTCGTCTGCACCTTTGCCGCGGAGTTCACTAGCTTTCATATTCAACTCCTGTTATTGGCCAACCTGGCGCACCACGAAGGTGGTAGCCAGCGGCAGTTTGGCAGCGGCCAGGCGGAATGCTTCGCGCGCCAGTTCTTCGGCGACACCGTCCATCTCGTACAGGACCTTGCCTGGCTGGATTTCGGCGACGTAGTACTCCGGGTTACCTTTACCGTTACCCATACGGACTTCGGCCGGCTTGTTCGAGATCGGCTTGTCCGGGAAGATACGGATCCAGATACGGCCGCCACGCTTGATGTGACGGGTCATGGCGCGACGGGCAGCTTCGATCTGGCGGGCGGTGATGCGGCCGCGGACGGTCGCCTTCAGGCCGAACTCACCGAACGACACCGCGGTGCCACGGTCGTGCGAAATGCCGGTGTTACGGCCTTTCTGCTCTTTACGATACTTTCTGCGGGATGGCTGCAGCATCTTTATTCTCCTGCTTTGTCAGCAACCGGCTTGGCGGCACGGCGGCCAGCGGGTGCGGTACCTGGCTTGGCGCCCGGGCGGCCACGGCCGGCCGGCTTGCCGTCTTCACGACGCGGGCCGCGCGGCTTCTTCTCTTCGGCCGGGGTCTCGATTACCGGAGCTTCGCCCGTTGCCGAACGGTCGCCCTTGTAGACCCAGACCTTGACACCGATGATGCCGTAGGTGGTTTCCGCTTCGCTGGTGCCGTAGTCGATATCGGCGCGCAGGGTGTGCAGCGGCACACGGCCTTCGCGGTACCATTCGGTACGGGCGATCTCGATGCCGTTCAGGCGGCCCGACGACATGATCTTGATGCCGAGCGCGCCCAGGCGCATCGCGTTCTGCATGGCGCGCTTCATGGCGCGGCGGAACATGATGCGTTTTTCGAGCTGCTGCGAGATCGAGTCGGCGATCAGCTGGGCATCGATTTCCGGCTTGCGGATTTCTTCGATGTTCACGTGCACCGGCACGCCCATGATCTTGGTCAGCGACGACTTCAGCACTTCGATGTCTTCGCCCTTCTTGCCGATCACGACGCCCGGACGCGAGCTGTACACGGTGAAGCGCGCGTTCTTGGCCGGACGCTCGATGACGATGCGGCCCACCGAAGCGTTCTTCAGCTTCTTCTTGAGGAAGGCGCGTGCCTTCAGGTCTTCGGCGAGCATCTCGGCGAAGTTGCTGTTGCCAGCGTACCAGCGCGAGGCCCAGTTACGGGTTACTGCCAGGCGAAAGCCGGTCGGATGAATCTTCTGTCCCATCGTGTGACTCCTTAGTTACCGACAGTCACGAAGATGTGACAGGATTGTTTCGAAATGCGATCACCGCGGCCTTTGGCACGTGCCGTAAAGCGCTTCAGGATCGGGCCCTTTTCGACGTAGATCTGGGTGACTTTCAGCTCGTCGATGTCGGCGCCGTCGTTGTGCTCGGCGTTCGCGATCGCGGACTCCAGCACTTTCTTGACGATGGCGGCGCCTTTCTTCGGGCTGAACGCGAGGATGTTCAGCGCGGCGTCGACTTTCTTGCCACGGATCAGGTCTGCAACCAGGCGGCCCTTCTGTTCCGACAGGCGCACGCCTTTGAGGATAGCTTTAGTTTCCATTATTTCTTCGCCTTCTTGTCAGCGGCGTGGCCCTTGAACGTGCGGGTCAGCGCGAACTCGCCGAGCTTGTGACCGACCATGTTCTCGGAGACGTACACGGGCACGTGCACCTTGCCGTTGTGGACAGCGATCGTCAGGCCAATGAAGTCCGGCATGACGGTCGAACGACGCGACCAGGTCTTGATGGGCTTCTTGTCCTTGGTGGCCTGTGCTGCTTCGACCTTCTTCATCAGGTGGGCGTCGCAGAACGGCCCTTTTTTCAGTGAACGAGTCATCTAGTTCCCCTTATTTCTTGCCACGGCGCGAGACGATCATCGAAGAAGTGCGCTTGTTCGAACGCGTCTTCTTACCCTTCGTCTGTTGACCCCAAGGCGACACCGGATGACGACCGGCAGCCGTACGACCCTCACCACCACCGTGCGGGTGGTCGATCGGGTTCATCACCACACCGCGAACGGTCGGGCGGACACCGCGCCAGCGCATCGCACCAGCCTTACCAATCTTGCGCAGGTTGTGCTCGCCGTTGCCGACTTCGCCAACCGTGGCGCGGCACTCGATGTGCACGCGGCGCACTTCACCCGAACGCAGGCGGACCTGGGCGTAGGTGCCTTCACGTGCCATCAGCACGACGCCGGCGCCGGCGGTACGCGCCATCTGCGCGCCCTTGCCAGGCAGCATCTCGACGCAGTGCATCGTGGTGCCGACCGGGATGTTGCGGATCGGCAGGCAGTTGCCCGACTTGATCGGCGCTTCCGCGCCGTTCATCACGCTGTCACCGACGGCCATGCCCTTGGTGGCGATGATGTACTTGCGCTCGCCGTCGGCGTAGCACAGCAGGGCGATGTGCGCGCTGCGGTTCGGGTCGTACTCGATGCGCTCGACCTTGGCGGCGATGCCGTCCTTGTTGCGCTTGAAGTCGACCACGCGGTAGTGGTGCTTGTGGCCACCGCCGATATGGCGGGTGGTGATGTGGCCGTTGTTGTTACGGCCAGCAGTTTTCGATTTCTTCTCGACCAGGGCGGCGAACGGACGACCCTTGTACAGGTCGGCGTTGACCACCTTGACCATGCCGCGGCGGCCTGGCGAGGTCGGCTTCATCTTAACGAGTGCCATTATTTAGCCTCCTCGACGAAATTGATTTCCTGGCCCGGCTTCAGGCAGACGAAGGCGCGCTTGGTGTGGTTGCGGCGACCGATGAAACGGCCTGCGCGCTTGACCTTGCCTTCGCGGTTGACGGTCTGCACCGATTCCACTTCGACCTTGAACAGCAGTTCGACGGCCGCCTTGATTTCCGGCTTGGTTGCGTCCGGCAGGACCTTGAACACGATTTGCTCGTTCTTTTCCGCGACGAAGGTCGCTTTTTCGGAAATGACCGGAGCCACCAGCACCTTCATCAGGCGCTCTTCGCTAAATTTGATTGCGGCGCTCATGCGTACATCTCCTCGATCTTGGCCAGTGCAGCTTTGGTGACCAGGACTTTCTTGTAGAACACCAGCGACATCGGATCAGCCGCCTTCGGCTCGACCACCAGCACGTTCGGCAGGTTGCGCGAGGCCAGCAGCAGGTTCTCGTCGAGGGCGTCGGTGATCACCAGGACCGAGTCCAGACCCATGCCCTGCAGCTTTTGCGACAGCAGCTTGGTCTTCGGTGCTTCGACCGAGATGTTTTCCACCACGCTCAGGCGGCCTTCGCGGGCCAGCTGCGAGAAGATCGAGCAGATACCTGCGCGATACATCTTCTTGTTGACCTTGTGCGAGAAGTTTTCTTCCGGCGAGTTCGGGAAGATGCGGCCGCCGCCACGCCACAGCGGCGACGACGACATACCGGCACGTGCACGGCCGGTGCCCTTCTGGCGCCACGGCTTCTTGGTGGTGTGCGAGACTTCTTCGCGATCCTTCTGCTTGCGGTTGCCGCTACGTGCGTTGGCAGCGTAGGCGACCACCACCTGGTGGATCAGCGCTTCGTTGTAATCACGGCCGAACACGGTATCGGCGGCAGCAACAGCTGCGCCGGCCTGGCCTTGCTCATTCAGGAGCTTCAGTTCCATTCTTTACGCTCCCTTCTTGGCTTTGACCTTGACGGCCGGCGACACGACCACTTGGCCGTTCTTGGCGCCAGGCACGGCACCCTTGACCAGCAGCAGCTGGCGGTCGGCGTCGATGCGGGCGATTTCCAGGTTCTGGGTGGTCACGGTGACGTCACCCATGTGGCCGGTCATGCGCTTACCCGGGAACACGCGGCCCGGATCCTGCGCCATACCGATCGAGCCCGGCACATTGTGCGAGCGCGAGTTACCGTGGGTGGCACGGCCGGACGAGAAGTTGTAACGCTTGATGGTACCGGCGTAGCCTTTACCGATCGAGGTGCCTTGCACGTCGATTTTCTGGCCGACTTCGAACATCGAGACGTTGATGGCGTCGCCGGTTTTGAATTCGGCGGCTTTGGCTGCATCGATGCGGAATTCCTTCAGCATCGTGCCGGCTTCGACGCCAGCTTTGGCGAAGTGACCGGCAGCGGCCTTGTTCACGCGCGAGGCGCGACGCTGACCGAATGCGACCTGAACAGCGGCATAGCCGTCAGTTTCAGGAGTTTTGATTTGCGCAACACGGTTGTTCGACACGTCCAGCACGGTGACCGGGATCGAATCCCCGTCATCCGTGAAGATGCGCATCATGCCAACCTTGCGACCGAGAAGGCCAAGGCTCATTTTTTCTCCATTCCCACCTACGATTGGGCGGGGCTAGTTCAACTACTAAAAACGTATGGGTTCAAAAAAGACGAATCCATACCGAAGCCGGCTAGTATAGCCCGCTCAGGGGCTTGACGCAACAAGTAATTTGGGGGTATGTCGGGTTCCCGCACGGCGGCGGCGGGAATGCCCCCACCGGGGTGGGGAGTGTTGCTCCACGGGTCACGGTGATGACTGGAAGATATTGTTTCGATGTTAGATTGCGCAGGCGCCCAACCTGAATCGAACGGACTTCACCATGAGAGCTTCCCTCTTCCCGCTGCTCGCCGCCTGCGCCTGCGTGCCGGCGCTGGCCCAGGACCAGCAGCAGGCCGCCGCCAGCTACAAGCAGATGTGCGTGCAGGCGGCCGCCATGCCCAAGCCCTACGGCGAATACGACCTCAAGGGCAATGCCCGGCTGGACGAGTACTGCGGCTGCTTCGGCGCCGCCTTCGCGGCCCAGGCGATCAACGCCGACCCCAAGGCCAAGCCGCCGACGCCGGACCAGGCTGCCCAGCGCGAACTGGCGATGCGCAACCGCTGCCGCCAGAAGATGGGGCTGCCGGCGGCGAAATAGGCCGGTCGGTCACGGGGATGCGGACCAAGGCTAATCACGCAGGTCAACATCACGCGCGATCTCGCCGCTGCTTAATTCTTCAACCACGGCGAGATACTCTTTGATCGCGCTTCTGATGTTCTCCAAAGCCTCTATCCCTGTCGCGCCTTGAGAAACGCAACCGGGCAAGCCGGGGACGGATACGTCGAACCCTTCTTCAGAACGATGCAACAGGACGCGGTATCGCATGGCAGCCTCCGTGCGGAAGTCGAAGCCCATTGTAGACCCGAAAGAGGCGCGGTGCGTGAGCCGCCGCAGCAGGCAAAACAAAAGCCGGCACGAGGCCGGCTTTGAGGAATTCTGGTGGGCGGTGCAGGATTCGAACCTGCGACCCCTTGGATGTCGACCAAGTATTCTAACCAGCTGAACTAACCGCCCGGGGACCGGCATTATATATAGGGATCCCTAGAATTTGCAACTGCCGGCCGAGAAATTGTTAGCGCTAAGTAGTAATGTCCCCTCTCCGCTAAATAGAAATGTCCCCTAGGATGCTTTCCAAGGGGGGACGGGAGAGTGCTCGAGATGACGACGAAGGATGTGCTGCGCGCCCAAGTGATGGCGCAGGTGCTGGAAGGGAAGCTGGGGCAAGCCTACCAGGCGCAGCGGCGCCGGGACGCGCAAGCGGGCGAGCCGCCCGCCTCGCTCCGCTACTGCGGCAGCCCGTTGTAGCCCTCGGCGGCGGCCTGCAGTTTCAGGAAGGCCGCAGTGGCCGACAGGCGCTCGCCGCCTGGCCTGCGGGGTCAGGTCGTCCAATGAATCAAAATTTCGTCCGAACAATCGCTTAGCTTGAAACAAGCGTTCCTGTACCGCACTTTTGATTCTTTGGACGACCTGACCCCGTTTTGCCAAGCGTTCCTGACCCCACTTTTGATTCTTTGGACGACCTGACCCCGTTTTGCGCTGACCCCGTTTTGCGCTGACCTGTTTGCGCCTGTTGAAACTCCTGCGCTACTGCGGCAGGCCGTTGTAGCCCTCGGCGGCGGCCTGCAGTTTCAGGAAGGCCGCGGTGGCCGGCAGGCGCTCGCCGGCCTGGAAGCCGGTGCGCGGGTCGTCCATCACCGGCGTCAGGAACAGCTGCCCTTCGATGCGCTCGGCGACAAGCCAGGACTTGAGCGCCGGCACGTGGACGAGGAAGTCGTCCGGGCCGTGGCGATAACGCGCGACCAGCTGGGCCACTGCTGCATTGCCCAGTTCGTTCGCGCGCCAGCCGTCATGCGCGTGGCCCACAAAGATCGAGGTCGCGACCCGCGTTCCGACACTGACCGGATACAGCTTGCGGCGGGCGTCGACCAGCAGCTTGTCCGGGCTGGCCTTGTCCGTGAACTTGCGAAGCGCGTCGAGGCGGACACTGAAAATCTGCAGCGGCTCGCCGAGCGTGGCCTGGCGCACCTCCTCCACCGAGGTGAAGCCGAGGGCCGCATAGTTGTTGGCGTTGACGACCACCTTCAGCGTCGCCAGCCCTTCTTGCGCGGCCGCGGCGGGCTTGCTGTTCGCCGGCGGCTGGGTGCGCGCGGTCTGGCAGCCACTCAAGAGGTAGGCCATCGCGGCGATCAAGACGAATGCAAACTTGCGCATGTTATTCACCTTTGAACGTGATGTTGTAGTAGTCGTTCCAGTGCGTATGGTCGGTGTCGCTGACGTAACGGCTGTAGGTCATGATCGTTTCCGTGCCGCCCGTGATCGTCGCGAGATTGGTGAAGGGCTCGGGATCGTTGACATCCACGTACTGGACACCGCCGACAGTCACGTAGCCCTTCACCACCATCATGTGGCCGCCGCCACCCGGCCAATGCCAGCTGAAGGCGAACGGCTTCCTGGCGCAATAGATCTGCGAACGCACCTGTGCCCAAGTCAGCGCCGCGTTGGAGGTCTGGTCTGCGGTGAAGCCGTATTTCTCGTACTCGGGCCAGCCACCGTTATTGCAGCTGCCGGAGTTGTCGCGGCAACAGGTGCTCAAGCCAAAGCGGTTGTTGGCTTCGGTGCACTGGGCGACATCGTGGCCGAAGTAGCGCATCGTCATCTGGCCGCTCGCGGCCCAGCACCAGTTCGACGCCTGCTGCGGCAAGGTCCCGACGTCAACCGTCGCCACCAGCGGTGGATTGCAGCAGGCGGACAGGGCCACTGGCAAGAGCAGCCCGCAGAGCATGTGCAGTTTCTTCATTGCAGCGATCCTCCAACAAGGTCCATCGATTTGGCGCCCGAGGCGGTCCCGGGCTGCTGACTATCGTGCTGAAAGATAGATGCCGCGCTCGCCTGATGCCAGCCGCATAGCGCGCGCGCCTGATCCCGATCAGCTATCTGAGTGGAACTACGCGGCTCGACAACGAACATTTCCTGCGTGCTAAGATCAGCCGACCTTCATTGCGCGGATGACCCATGAGAAAAAGTCTGGTTCGAGCAGTTCTGTTCCTTGCCGCTCTTCACCTTGGTGCGGCCCATGCCGAAGTCCTCGGCAACGATGCCTGCAAGGCGCTGGTGGCCGAGGGCCAATCGCTCTACGGCCAAGGGAAATTCCGCGAGGCGTGGGATGCCTACAACCGCGCGCGCCAGGCCGACCCCAGCGCATCGATGCCGATCTCGTCGATGGCCCATATGCTGCAGGTCGCGGCGGGCCAGGCGCCGGCCGACAAGGCGGCGGCGATGCTGAAGCAGGCCGAATCGATGGCGCGCGATGCGTTGCGTATCGACGCCCAGGACCCGCTGGCGCAGGAGATCTTGCGGATGCTGGTCGATACGCAGCCGGTGCCGCTGCACAAGCCAACGCCGGAGGCAATCGCGGCGCTGGAAGAAGGCGAAGCGCTGTTCATGCAGAAGCGCTACCCGGAAGCGCTGGCGAAATATGAACTGGCGGCCCAGCGCGATCCGCTGTACTCGGCGGCCTGGGTCAACGCCGGCGATTGCTATTTCTCGCAGAAGCAATGGCACGAGGCCGAAGCGCGCTTTCGCAAAGCCACCGAGATCGAGCCGTTGAATGGACAGGCCTGGCGCTTCCTGGCCGATTCGCTGATCCTGCAAGGCAACCGCCGCGGCGCCGAGGCGGCGCTGTACGGCGGCATCGCGGCGCAGCCGAGCCAAGGACCGAACTGGGACAAGCTGGAATTGATGATGCGGCAGGATGGCCTGGCGCTGAAGCGGCTGGCACTGGTGCGCAAGGCGCGCTACATCCCCGCCGGAAAGGATGGCAAGCCGACTGTCGAGGTGCAGCAAGACCTGCAGCAGACGCCGGACCTCGCGTTCTGGATGATGCAGGCGGCGGCGGTCGGCAATGCGACCGCGGCGGGCAAGGCCTCGCCTTTCGAGATCGAGCTGCGGTCGTGGCAGGCGGCGCTGAACATGGTGGCGCAGATGAAGGAGAAAGGCGAGGCAGTGCCGGCCGATCCCGCGCTGGTCTCGCTGCAAAGGCTGGCGCAGGCGGGGCAGCTGGAGCCGGCGATCCTGCTGCTGATGTACCGCGAAGCCTATCGGCCCGAGCTCGAAGCGTGGAAGAAGGCGCATCCGGACGGGATCCGGGCCTTCGTGGTCAGCAACGGGCTGCGGCCCTGATATTTCCCGTCGTTTCCGGCACTGCCGGAAACGACGGACAGGCATAATGAAAAAGCCGGAGCACCCATCGGCGGCTCCGGCTTTTTGCTTGAACGCGGAACGAGTTCCGCGGCCAGGAATTACTGCAGCTTGATTTCGACGTCGACGCCAGCCGGCAGGTCCAGCTTCATCAGTGCGTCAACGGTCTTGTCGGTCGGATCCACGATGTCCATCAGACGCTGGTGCGTACGGATTTCGAACTGGTCGCGCGAGGTCTTGTTGACGTGCGGCGAACGCAGGACGTCGTAACGCTCGATGCGGGTCGGCAGCGGGACCGGGCCCTTGACCACTGCGCCGGTGCGCTTCGCGGTGTCGACGATTTCCAGTGCGGACTGGTCGATCAGCTTGTAGTCGAAGGCTTTCAGGCGAATGCGGATTTTTTGATTCGGAGCGGACATGCTATTTCCTTAAAAAAGAGCGAACCGGCACCTGGCCGGCAATGAGTGTCTGGTACTTCGGTACAGCAAAGAAGCGGGAGTATAGCACTGTTCCCGCTCAAAACGCGGGGCAGGACCGCAGTCCCGCCCCGTTTTGTTGCTAAGGCAGGACGTTCGCCCTGCCCGTCGATCACGCTAATTAGGCGATGATCTTGGCAACCACGCCGGCGCCGACGGTACGGCCGCCTTCGCGGATTGCGAAGCGCAGGCCTTCTTCCATCGCGATCGGGGCGATCAGCTTGACGGTGATCGACACGTTGTCGCCCGGCATGACCATTTCTTTGTCGGCCGGCAGCACGATCGAACCGGTCACGTCAGTGGTACGGAAGTAGAACTGCGGACGGTAGTTGTTGAAGAACGGGGTGTGACGGCCGCCTTCTTCCTTCGACAGGACGTACACTTCGCCGGTGAACTCGGTGTGCGGCTTGATCGAGCCCGGCTTGGCCAGGACCTGGCCGCGCTGGACGTCTTCACGCTTGGTGCCGCGCAGCAGCAGACCGACGTTGTCGCCAGCCTGGCCCTGGTCCAGCAGCTTGCGGAACATTTCGACGCCGGTGACGGTGGTCTTGACGGTGTCGACGATGCCGACGATTTCGATCTCTTCGCCGACCTTGATGATGCCGCGCTCGACACGACCGGTCACCACGGTACCGCGGCCCGAGATCGAGAACACGTCTTCCACCGGCATCAGGAAGGCGCCGTCAACGGCACGCTCCGGGGTCGGGATATAGGTGTCCAGCGCGTCGGCCAGGCGCATGATCGCGTCTTCGCCCATTTCGCCAGCCTGGCCTTCCAGCGCCATACGTGCCGAACCCTTGATGATCGGCAGGTCGTCGCCCGGGAACTCGTACTTCGACAGGAGTTCGCGCACTTCCATTTCGACCAGTTCCAGCAGTTCCGCGTCGTCGACCAGGTCGCACTTGTTCAGGAACACGATGATGTACGGGACACCCACCTGGCGAGCCAGCAGGATGTGCTCGCGGGTCTGCGGCATCGGGCCGTCGGCAGCGGAGCACACCAGGATCGCGCCGTCCATCTGGGCGGCACCGGTGATCATGTTCTTGATGTAGTCGGCGTGGCCCGGGCAGTCAACGTGAGCGTAGTGACGGTTGGCGGTCTCGTACTCGACGTGCGCGGTGTTGATGGTGATGCCGCGTGCCTTTTCTTCCGGCGCTGCGTCGATCTGGTCGTAGGCTTTGGCTTCGCCGCCGAATTTCTTCGACAGGACGGTGGCGATTGCAGCGGTCAGGGTGGTCTTGCCGTGGTCGACGTGGCCGATGGTACCGACGTTGACGTGCGGCTTGGTCCGCTCGAATTTCTCTTTTGCCATTTTGAATCTTCCTTTGAGAGTGTTTTCAAGGGAGGCAGGGATCGCCTGCCTCCCGATCAATAATTACTTGGCTTTCGCGGTGACGATCGCGTCGATCACGTGCTTCGGAGCCTCGGAGTAGTGCTTGAACTCCATGGTGTAGGTTGCGCGACCCTGGGTTGCCGAACGCAGCGAGGTCGAGTAACCGAACATTTCCGACAGCGGGACTTCGGCCTTGATGATCTTGCCGCCGCCGCCCGGGATCTCGTCCATGCCCTGCACCATGCCGCGGCGGGACGACAGGTCGCCCATCACGGTACCGGCGTAGTCTTCCGGCGTCTCCACTTCCACGGCCATCATCGGCTCGAGGATGACCGGGCTGGCTTTACGGCAGCCTTCCTTGAACGCCATCGAACCTGCCATGCGGAACGCGTTCTCGTTCGAGTCCACGTCGTGGTAGGAACCGAAGGTCAGCGTGACTTTCACGTCGACCACCGGGTAGCCTGCCAGCACGCCGGTCGACAGGGTCTCGCGCACACCCTTCTCGACTGCCGGGATGTACTCGCGCGGAACCACGCCGCCCTTGATGGCGTCGACGAACTCGAAGCCCTTGCCCGGCTCCTGCGGCTCGATCGACAGCACGGCGTGGCCGTACTGGCCGCGACCACCGGACTGCTTGACGAACTTGCCTTCGACGTCGGTGACGGCCTTGCGGATGGTCTCGCGGTACGCCACCTGCGGCTTGCCGACGGTCGCTTCCACGCCGAATTCACGCTTCATGCGGTCGACGATGATCTCCAGGTGCAGCTCGCCCATACCACCGATGATGGTCTGGCCCGACTCTTCGTCGGTGCGCACGCGGAACGACGGGTCTTCCTGTGCCAGGCGGTTCAGCGCCAGGCCCATTTTTTCCTGGTCGGCCTTGGTCTTCGGCTCGACGGCCTGCTGGATCACCGGCTCCGGGAACACCATCTTTTCCAGGATGATCGGGGCGGCCGGGTCGCACAGGGTTTCACCGGTGGTCGCTTCCTTCAGGCCGACGGCTGCGGCGATGTCGCCCGCGCGCACTTCCTTGATCTCTTCGCGCTGGTTGGCGTGCATCTGCAGGATACGGCCGACGCGTTCCTTCTTGCCCTTGATCGGGTTGTACACGGTGTCGCCCGAGTTGATGACGCCCGAATACACGCGGAAGAAGATCAGCTGGCCGACGAACGGGTCGGTCATGATCTTGAATGCCAGCGCGGCGAACTTCTCGTCGTCCGATGCCTTGCGGGTGACCGGCTGGTCGTCCTCGTCATGGCCACCGACCGGCGGGATGTCGACCGGCGACGGCAGGTACTCGATGACCGCGTCCAGCATGGCCTGCACGCCCTTGTTCTTGAAGGCGGTGCCGCACATCATCGGCACGATTTCGCCGTTGATGGTGCGCGCGCGCAGCGCTTTCTTGATCTCTTCTTCGGACAGGTCGCCTTCTTCGAGATACTTGTTCATCAGGTCTTCGGTCGCCTCGGCGGCGGTCTCGACCAGCTTCTCGCGCCATTCCTTGGCTTGCTCGAGCAGCTCGGCCGGCACGTCGCGGTAGTCGAACTTCATGCCCTGCGACGCGTCGTCCCAGTAGATCGCCTTCATCTTGACGAGGTCGACCACGCCCTGGAAGTTGTCTTCGGCGCCGATCGGGATCTGCAGCGGGATCGGGTTGGCCTTCAGGCGCGCGCGCATCTGCTCGTACACCTTGAAGAAGTTCGCGCCGGTACGGTCCATCTTGTTGACGAACGCGAGACGGGGCACCTTGTACTTGTTAGCCTGGCGCCACACGGTTTCCGACTGCGGCTGCACGCCGCCGACTGCACAGTACACCATGCAGGCGCCGTCCAGCACGCGCATCGAACGCTCCACCTCGATGGTGAAGTCGACGTGGCCCGGGGTGTCGATGATGTTGAAGCGGTGCGGCTGGAAGTTGTTGGCCATGCCCTTCCAGAAGCAGGTCGTCGCTGCCGAGGTAATGGTGATGCCGCGCTCTTGCTCCTGCTCCATCCAGTCCATGGTGGCGGCGCCGTCGTGCACTTCACCGATCTTGTGGTTCACACCGGTGTAGAACAGGATGCGCTCGGTGGTGGTCGTCTTACCGGCGTCAATGTGAGCGGAAATACCGATATTACGGTAGCGCTCGATGGGGGTAGTGCGTGCCATAAATTTTCCTAAATCTTTGAATGGACAAAACCGAGCAGCATTTTGAGAGCCAAAATGTGCCCGGCTTAATCAACGGATACTGCTGGACCGCTCCTGGGGGAACGGTCGAATGCTTAGAAGCGGAAGTGCGAGAACGCCTTGTTCGCTTCAGCCATGCGGTGGACTTCGTCACGGCGCTTCATGGCGCCGCCACGGCCTTCCGCGGCTTCCATCAGCTCGCCACCGAGGCGCTGCGGCATGGATTTTTCGCTGCGCTTGTTTGCGGCTTCGCGCAACCAACGCATGGACAGCGCCATACGACGGACCGGACGAACTTCCACTGGCACCTGGTAGTTGGCGCCGCCGACGCGGCGGGATTTCACCTCGACCATCGGCTTGGCGTTGTTGATCGCGGCCGTGAACACTTCCAGCGGGTCCTTGCCCGACTTGCTCTGGATGTGATCGAACGCACCATAGATGATGTTCTCTGCGACCGACTTCTTGCCGGACAGCATCAGAACGTTGACGAACTTAGCGACATCAGTGCTGCCGAACTTCGGATCCGGCAGAATCTCGCGCTTGGGGACTTCACGACGACGTGGCATTTCAATTCCTTCCTGTCTTCAGTTGAGTGCTGGTTGCGCACTCGCGAACGGCCATCATGGCCCTTCACTTACTCGGCCTCGCGGCCGGCTCAACTCAATTAAGCCAAAATTGGCAGATTACTTCTTGGCAGCCTTAGCGCGCTTGGCACCGTACTTCGAACGGGCCTGCTTACGGTCTTTCACGCCCTGGGTATCCAGCGCGCCGCGGACCATGTGGTAACGCACACCCGGGAGGTCTTTGACACGACCGCCGCGGATCAGCACGACCGAGTGTTCCTGCAGGTTGTGGCCTTCGCCGCCGATGTACGAAATGACTTCGAAACCGTTGGTCAGGCGCACCTTGGCGACCTTACGCAGTGCCGAGTTCGGCTTCTTCGGGGTCGTCGTGTAGACACGGGTGCACACGCCGCGCTTCTGCGGGCAGTTCTCCAGTGCCGGCGACTTGCTCTTCACAACCGCGGCAACGCGCGGCTTGCGAATCAGTTGATTGATGGTTGGCATCGTTCTTTATCCAACAAAATTACTGCTACATGAATGACCCGGGCCGGTAACCCGGGGACTGAAACCTAGTCCCGTTTCGATTAAGTACCGTAGAGGCGACGAAAGCCGCCCTCCGAAGAAGCGGCTGCGAATGCGTATACGATGTGCAGAATAAATTCGAGAACTCGCGAGTATAGACCCGATACGACAAGCGGTCAACCGCTTTGCCTTCCTGCCGGGGCAGGACGGGAGGTGGCGCGCCGGTTTTGGGCCAGGATGTGGCAAAGTCGACACAAACCTGGGCGGCGTGACGGGGATGGCTTTTCCCTTGGCAATGCGGATAATAGCGGACTTTCGCCCGCCCTGCCCTTCACCGATGCGCTCGCTGCTCCGTCCCGCCAACCTGTACGTGCTGCTGACCTACCTGGCCCTGTCGCTGGTGCCCTTCGCGCCCTGGCTGTACGGGCACGTGGTCGAGCATCCGGGCCAGGTGGTCGCCATCGAATTCCTGTGCTGGGTGACGGCCTGGGCCCTGTTCGGGCGGCCGGCCCGTTTCCACTGGCTGCTGCTGCCGGCCTTCCTGTCGCTGCCGATGGAGCTGTACCTGTTCGCGTTTTATGGAAAAGGCATCTCCTCGCACCAGCTGGGGGTGGTGCTGGAGACCAGTCCGGCCGAAGCGATCGAGTTCCTCGGCAGCAAGATCTGGCTGGTGGCGGCGATCTTCATCGGCGTGCTGGCATGGTGGGCCAGCAGCTGGCGCGCGGCCTGGAACAGCCGCGACCTCGACTGGACCGACGTATCGCGCCGGGTGGTGCTGGCGGCGCTGGGCCTGGCGGTGGCGCTGGTGATCTATGGCGCCACGGTCGGCGTGGCGCCGCCCAAGGTGGCGGCCGCGCCGGCGCCTGTTTCTTCCGGCTACCACATCAAGGTGGAGGCCAGCCCGTCAACGCAGCCGGCGCCGCCACCCTCGGGGCCGGTCCAGTTCGGTTCGTACCCGCTGCCGCTGCTGCCGCACTGGGCCAAGGCGCCGTTCGACAAGGACAGCTTCGCCCAGTCCTGGCCGTTCGGGCTGGGATCGCGCTACTACGATTTCTACCGCGACCGGATGTACCTGGCCGAACTGAACCGGCTGTCGGCCAATTTCCGTTTCCAGGCCCACCCGGCCACGCCCGGCGACAGCCCGCAGCTGGTGGTGCTGGTGATCGGCGAATCGTCGCGCTACGACCGCTGGAGCCTGAACGGCTACGCCCGCGAGACCAACCCGCTGCTGTCGAAGGAAGCCAACCTGGTCACCCTGCCGGACGTGATCACCTCGGTCTCGGCCACTCGCCTGTCGGTCCCGGTGATCATCTCGCGCAAGCGCGCAACCCAGAGCCTGCGCGACGGCTTCGCCGAGAAGTCCTTCATCACGGCCTACAAGGAAGCCGGTTTCAAGACCTTCTGGCTGTCGAACCAGATCTCGTTCGGCAAGTTCGACACCCCGGTGTCGGTGTTCGCCAAGGAGGCCGACGTGGTCGAGTTCATGAACCTGGGCACCTACAACGACGAGTCGAGCTTCGACGAGATCCTGCTCGGTCCCCTGAAGAACGCGGTGAACGATCCGGCGCAGAGGAAGCTGGTGGTGATCCACTCGCTGGGCAGCCACTGGAACTACAGCCACCGCTACCCGGCCAGATTCGACAAGTGGCAACCCTCGCTGTTCGGGGTCGACAAGCCGGTGTACACCGACCTGAAGATCAAGCCGCAGCTGAACAACAGCTACGACAGCTCGATCCTGTACACCGACTGGTTCCTCGACCACGTGATCGGCACGCTCAAGGACAGCGACGTATCGGCCTCGATGGTCTACGTGGCCGACCATGGCCAGACCCTGTACGACGGCAGCTGCCGTATCGCCTTCCACGGCCATAACACCCAATATGAATTCCACGTGCCGGCCTTCGTCTGGTATTCGGACGCCTACCGCGAGCAGTTCCCCGGCAAGGTCGACCAACTGCTGCGCCACCGACGCGCGCACCTGGCGACCGAGAACATGTTCCACACCCTGCTCGACCTGGGCGACATCCGCTACCCGGACGACCGCCTGGATTGGAGCTTCGTGAACAGCCGCTTCAGGCAGCACACGCGCTATGTCGACAGCTATGGCTGGACCGACTACGACAACGCGGTGCTGAAGGGCGACTGCCATGAAGTCATTGCGAAGGGCAAGCCGCTGCGGCGCTGACCAACAAGAGAACGTCATTCCCGCGAAGGCGCGTTAGCGCCGCCGGTGCCGACTTCGGATGAGAAATGGGGTTCCCGCCTTCGCGGGAACGACGATCTCTATAAAGCCGGGATTGCGATCGGCTCCGATAAGCGCTGACCGAGCCATTGCGCAAAGCGCGCCGCCTTGTCGCTGATCTCCGGCGCGAAACCCTGCCCGGCCAGCAGCGCCACCCCGTTGGTCTCCACCAGCACGCCCGGCCGCAGCGTCAGCCCGCCGGCGTCGCGCGCGATGCGGTACGGGTCGAGCCAGCGCGCCAGCAGCGACGCCAGCACCACGTTGTGCGACGAGACCAGCACCAGTCCGCGTGCGGCCAGCGTGTCGAGCACCGCGGCGGCGGCCGACACCGATTCCACGTGATTGGTCCCGCGGAAGATCTCGTCGATCAGGAACACCGCCGCGCCGCCGCTGTCGGCCGCCTGCAGCAGCTCGCGTGCCCGCCGCAGCTCCGCGATGTACAGGCTTTCGCCGCCCAGCAGCGAATCCTCGTTCTGCATGCTGGCGTACAGCGGCAGGTCCGGCAACCGCGCCGCGTGCGCATAGGCGAAGCCGAAGGCGCGCGCGGTGGCCAGCGACAGGCCCAGCGTGCGCAGGAAGGTGCTCTTGCCCACGCCGTTCTGGCCCGAGATGAAGGCGCCCTTGCCGTCAAGCGCGATCGACAGCGGGGCCGCGCCGGCCAGCAGCGGATGCACGGCGCCATCCAGCGCCAGCGCGTCCGGCGCTGATGCCGCGGCCCAGCACCAGCGCGGCGCCGCCTGCAGGTGGCGGGCCAGCGCGACATCCGCCTCCAGCACCGCGCAGCGCTCGTAGCAAGCGGCCAGGAAGTCGCGCTCGGCGAACACCCGTCGCATGCTCTTGAAGTAGTGGTTGACGTTGGCCAGCGCGAACCAGTCACCGTATTCCTGCGCGCCGGGCAGCCATGCGGCGCCGCGCGACAGCGCTCGGTCAAGGCGCCCGGCCTGCTCGCGGCCAAGCGCGAATCCGCCATCGGCCAGCGCCTCGTCCTCGCCCAGCACCCAGCATGTCGCCAGCAGCATGCGCAGCGTGGCCACCGACTGCTTCCATTTCTGGACCCGTTCGTGGTAGCGCATCTGCAGCGCGATCAGCACGTACAGGACGAAGGCCACGCCCAGCCACGCGAACGGCGTCAGCGCCACCGCCGCGATCGAGGCGGCCAGCGCCAGTGGCAGCGGCCAGGTGCGGCCGGCCCACGCGGGAACCGGCGCGCAATCGCCCTCGTACAGCAGCGCGGCCACTTCGGTGTCGGCGTCGCGCAGCGGGCGCAGGCGGCGCTGCAGGTCCTCGAGGCGCGCGGGATCGGCCAGCAGTGCGCGCACCCGGCCGCACTGCGCGTCGCGCCCCGGCTGCGCCGCGCCCGCGCGCAGGCGACGGTACAGCTCCTGCTTGCCGAAGATGCTGGTCTCGCGCGTGAGCTCGTCCAGCCAGGGCTGCAGCAGCAGGTCGTTCCAGGTCTGCCCATCGAGCGCGGGCACGCCTTCGCGCGGCCGCACGCGGTGCAGCTGCGCGACGTCGCCCGGGACGAAGGGGTAGTCCAGCGGCGGCCGTGCGGGACCGGCGAATGCGGCCCGCAGGTGCAGGCCAAGGTGACGCAGCTTGCCGGCGATGGCGCTCATGCTGCCTTTCGGTAGTGGGACAGCCGCCGATGTATGGCCAGCCCGACAATATTCAAGTGCCCACCTGGGGTCAGGTCGTCCAAAGAATCATGATTGCAGCAGAGGAACTCGGCGTGAAGTAGTTGAATTGGAACTTTGACTCATTGGACGACCTGACCCCAGTAGAGGAGCGCCGCCGTCCGTCCGGACGCTGTCCGCGCGTGCCGGTGTCCGGACGCCGCGGACACATGCATGGACCTTAAAAATCAAGCACTTGGCGTTGGCACGCTTCCTGCATTGGATGTGCGCCATCGATACCTGGAACGAAAACCATGATTCGCGATACCTCCGCCCAAGACGCCGTGCTGATCCCGGCACGGTCGCACAACTACAAGAAACCCGCGCTGCTGATCGGCGGCGCGGTCGCCATCGTCGCGCTGGGCGCCATGCTGCTGTCGGCCTGGCGCAGCAGCGACGAATCGGTGAGCGCGGCGCGCATCCGCATCGCCGAAGTCGGCCGCGGCACGCTGGTGCGCGACGCCGCCGTCAACGGCCGCGTGGTGGCCGCCGTCAGCCCGACCCTGTTCTCCACCGCCAGCGCCACCGTCTCGCTGAAGGTGCAGGCCGGCGACACCGTCAAGAAGGGCCAGGTGCTGGCCGTGCTCACCTCGCCCGACCTGTCCGATGCGCTCAAGCGCGAGCAGACCGCGTTCGAACAGCTGCAGGCCGAAGTGGCGCGCCAGGAGATCCTGTCCAAGAAGCAGAAGCTGCTGGCCCAGCGCGAAGCAGACACCGCCGAGATCGAGCGCCTGTCGGCCCAGCGCACGCTGGAGCGTTACCAGGGCGTGGCCAACGACGGCATCATCGCCAAGATCGACTACCAGAAGGCCAAGGACGCGCTCAACTCGGCCGAGATCCGGGCGCACCACGCCGCCGCCGCTGCGGTGCTGGAAAAGGATGACGTCGCGCTCGCGCTCAAGACCAAGAAGAGCCAGCTCGAGAGCGAGCGCCTGTCGCTGGGCGAGGCCCAGCGCAAGGTCGACGAGCTGACCGTGCGCGCCCCCGTCGACGGTTTCATCGGCACCCTCAACGTGCAGGACCGCGCGGTGGTCCCGCCCAACGCGCCCTTGATGACGCTGGTCGACCTGTCGCGCCTCGAGGTCGAGATCGAGGTGCCGGAAAACTACGCGGCCGACCTGGGCATCGGCATGCCGGCCGAGATCACGATCGGGAACAGCACCGTCAAGGGCAAGCTGTCGGCGCTGTCGCCGGAAGTGGTGAAGAACATCGTGCTGGCGCGCCTGCGCTTCGACGGCAAGCAGCCGGACGGCCTGCGCCAGAGCCAGCGCGTGTCGGCGCGCCTGCTGATCGAGGAGAAGCCGAACGTGGTGATGGTGCAGCGCGGCCCCTTCCTCGAAAGCGAGGGCGGGCGCTTCGCCTACATCGTCAACAACGGCATCGCGGTGCGTACCCCGGTGCAGGTCGGCGCCACCTCGATCTCGTCGGTCGAGATCCTGTCCGGCGCCAAGCCGGGCGACCGCGTCGTCATCTCCGGCACCGACACCTTCAAGAACGCCCAGCGCGTGGCCATCAACAATTGACCGAAGTCCCAATGCACATTCCAAAGGAGTCCTCCATGCTGCGCATGAAAAACCTGTCCAAGGTGTACCGCACCCACATGATCGAGACCCACGCGCTGCGCGGCTTCGAGATCGACGTCAAGCAGGGCGAATTCGTGACCGTGACCGGCCCGTCCGGCTCGGGCAAGACCAGCTTCCTGAACATCGCCGGCCTGCTCGAAACCTTCGACGGCGGCGAGTATGTGCTCGACGGCGTCAACGTCAGGGGCCTGGACGACAACGCGCGCTCCAAGCTGCGCAACGAGAAGCTGGGCTTCATCTTCCAGGGCTTCAACCTGATCCCCGACCTGAACCTGTTCGACAACGTCGACGTGCCGCTGCGCTACCGCGGCTTCAACGCCACCGAGCGCAAGGAGCGCATCGAGGACGCGCTGACCAAGGTCGGCCTGGCCTCGCGCATGAAGCACTTCCCGGCCGAGCTGTCCGGCGGCCAGCAGCAGCGCGTCGCGATCGCGCGTGCGCTGGCAGGTTCGCCCAAGCTGCTGCTGGCCGACGAACCGACCGGCAACCTGGACACGCAGATGGCGCGCGGCGTGATGGATCTGCTGGAGGAGATCAACGCGCAGGGCACCACCATCCTGATGGTCACCCACGACCCCGAGCTGGCGGTGCGCACCCAGCGCAATGTGCACATCATCGACGGCCGCGTGTCGGACCTGGTGCGCGCCACCCCGACCCTGGTCGCGTAAGGAGCTGCCATGTTCGGCTACTACTTCAAACTCGGCGTGCGCAGCCTGCGCCGCAACCCGGCGCTGACCGCGCTGATGGTGATCACGCTGGCGGTCGGCGTGGCGGCGTCGATGTCGACGCTGACCATCCTGCACATGATGTCGGGCGACCCGATCCCGCAGAAGAGCCAGCGCCTGTTCGTGCCGGTGCTGGACTCCGGCCCCAAGGAAGGCTGGAGCCCGGGCCAGGATCCGGACGATATCCAGATGACCTACCGCGATGCGACCAACCTGTACGACGCCGGCAAGGTCGGCGAGCGCCGCGCCATCATCTACGGCGTGAGCATGGCGGTGGAGCCGGAGCGCAAGGACCTGGGCGCGTTCTCCGAGCAGGGCCTGGCCGCGACCCACGACATCTTCCAGATGTTCGAGGTGCCGTTCAAGTACGGCCAGCCGTGGACCGCGGCCGAGGACAAGGGCGCGGCCGACGTGGTGGTGCTGTCCACCGGCCTGGCCGAGCGCCTGTTCGGCAACGTCAACCCGGTCGGCAAGCGCGTGCGCATGAAGGGCGTGTCGTGGCAGGTGGTGGGCGTGGCCGACCACTGGAAGCCGCTGCCGCGCTACTACCACATCATCTCCGGCAACGGCGAGTACGGCGAGGAAGAAGGCTTCTATGTGCCGTTCGCGACCGCCATCCGCCACGAGACCCAGCACAGCGGCAGCATGAACTGCAACGAGCGCAACGCCATCCCGGGCTTCAACGGCATCCTGCAAAGTAACTGCACCTGGATCCAGTTCTGGATCGAGGCCGCATCCGCCGGCGACCGTGGCGACGTCTCCAGCTATCTCGACAACTACGTGCACGAGCAGAACCGCATGGGCCGCTTCCCGCGCAACCAGCCGGCCAAGCTGTACAACGTGATGGAATGGCTGGACCTGAACAAGGTGGTCGGCAACGACAACCGCCTCGCCGTGTGGCTGGCCTTCGGCTTCCTCGCGCTGTGCCTGGTGAACACCATCGGCCTGCTGCTGGCGAAATTCTCGGTGCGCGCGCCCGAAGTCGGCATCCGCCGCGCGCTGGGCGCCTCGCGCCGCGAGATCTTCACCCAGTTCCTGATCGAGACCGCCGTCGTCGGCCTGGTCGGCGGCGCCATCGGCCTGACACTGGCCTACGGCACGCTCGGCCTGCTGTCGATGGGCTCGGAGAGCATGAAGAACCTGGCGCACATGGACGCCTCGATGCTGGCGCTAACCCTGGTGCTGTCGATCGCCGCCGCGATCCTCGCCGGCCTGCTGCCGACCTGGCGCGCCTGCCAGGTCACGCCGGCGCTGCAACTCAAATCCCAATAAAGGAGCGATCATGGAACTGCGTCCCATTCTTTCCGCGCTCATGCGCAACAAGACCGGCCCGGTCCTGGTCGCCGTCCAGGTCGCGCTCAGCCTCGCGATCCTGGCCAATGCCCTGCACGTGGTGAACCTGCGCCAGCAAACCAGCGCGCGCCCGAGCGGCGTGGCCGACGAGCACTCGGTGTTCTATATGCGGGTGCGTAACCTCGATACCGCCGGCTTCGAGCAGGTCATCGCGACGCGCGAACACGAACTGGCCACATTGCGCGCGGTCCCGGGCGTGGTGTCGGTCGCCGAAGTGAACCAGATCCCGCTGTCCAACAGCGGCAACAGCAACGGCTGGTCGGTGGACCGCAACCAGCTGCGCCCAACCGGCAATGCCGCCACCTACGACACCACCGGGAACCTGATCAAGACCTGGGGCCTGAAGCTGGTCGAAGGCCGCGACTTCAGGCCGGACGACCTGGTCAACTTCGACCCGAACAAGGATGCCAGCACGACCGCGGACCAGGTCATCATCACCAGCGCCATCGCGCAGAAGGCCTTCCCGGGCCAGTCGGCGGTCGGCAAGTCGCTGTACAACGGCACCGGCGAAGATGCGCGCACCCTGCACATCATCGGCGTGGTCGAGCGCCTGCAGTCGCCGTGGGCACCGACCGACGAGAAAGCCGAATGGTCGGTCATCCGGCCGCTGCGCTTCGCCTTTGGCGGCGCCAGCTACAGCGTGCGCGCCGAGCCGGGCCAGCGCGACCGCGTGATGCGCGAGGCCGAAGAGGCGATCCGCAAATCGTCGCCGACGCCGAAGGTGATCACCACCGAATCGCTGGATGAGGCGCGCACCAAGCGCTACGCCAGCGACCGCGCGCTGTCGTGGACCCTGATCACGGTGTCCGGCCTGCTGCTCCTGGTCACCGCCAGCGGCATCGTCGGCATGGCCAGCCTGTGGGTGACCCAGCGCCGCAAGCAGATCGGCGTGCGGCGCGCGCTGGGCGCCCGGCGCATCGACATCCTGCGCTACTTCATCACCGAGAACCTGATGATCACGTCGACCGGCGTGGTGGCGGGCGTGCTGCTGGCGATCGGCCTGAACAACCTGATGGTGTCGAAGCTCGAAATGGTGCGCCTGCCGCTGGGCTACCTGGGCGCCGGCGCCGGCCTGTTCTGGGCGCTCGGCCTGCTGGCGGTGTACGGCCCGGCGTGGCGCGCGGCCTCGATTTCGCCGGCGCTGGCCACCCGCACCGCCTGAGCCCAGCAGTCCGATGGTATGCTTGCGCCCATGCCGACCGTACTGATCATCGACGACAACGCCGCCGTGGCGATGGCGCTGGAAGTGCTGTTCTCGCTGCACGACATCGCCGCCCTGCGCGCCGCCTCACCCGAGGAAGGGCTGGCGGTGCTCGCGCGCCAGCCGGTCGACCTGGTCATCCAGGACATGAACTTCACGGCCGACACCACTTCGGGCGAGGAAGGCACGGCGCTGTTCCGCGAGATCCGCAAGCGCCATCCGGACCTGCCGGTGATCCTGCTGACCGCATGGACCCACCTCGACGCGGCGGTGGAGCTGGTCAAGTCGGGCGCGGCCGACTACCTGTCCAAGCCCTGGAACGACGACCGCCTGCTGGCCACCGTCACCAACCTGGTCGAGCTGGGCCAGGCCAACCGCGCGCTGCGCGAGCACCTGCAGCGCGAACGCCGCGCAAGGCGCGAACTGGAAACGCAGTTCGATTTGCGCGGCATCGTGTGGGCCGATCCGGCCACCGAACGCGTGCTGCACCTGGCCTGCCAGGTCGCGCGCTCGGACGTGCCGGTGCTGGTCACCGGTCCCAATGGCACCGGCAAGGAACGCATCGCCGAGGTCATCCAGCGCAATTCGCACGTCGCGGACGGGCCCTTCGTGGTGCTCAACTGCGGGGCCCTGCCCGCCGAACTGATCGAGGCCGAGCTGTTCGGCGCCGAAGCGGGCGCCTACACCGGCGCCTCGCGCGCCCGCGAGGGCAAGTTCGAGGCGGCCGACGGCGGCACCCTGTTCCTCGACGAGATCGGCAACCTGCCGCTGGCCGGGCAGATGAAACTGCTGCGGGTGCTGGAGACCGGCCGCTTCGAACGGCTTGGCTCGAACCGCGAGCGCCAGGTCAAGGTGCGCGTGGTCAGCGCCACCAATGCCGACCTGCAGGCCATGATCCGCGCCGGCGCCTTCCGCGAAGACCTGTACTACCGCCTGAACGTGATCGAACTGCGCCTGCCGCCGCTGGCCGCGCGTCCGGGCGACATCGTGCCGCTGGCGCACAGCTTCCTCGGCAATGGCAAGACCTTGCACGCCTCGGCCGAGGCGGCGCTGCTGGCCCACGCCTGGCCCGGCAATGTGCGCGAGCTGAAGAACGTGATGGCGCGCGCCAGCCTGCTGGCCGCGGGCGACGTGATCCGGCTCGATGACCTCGGCCTGCCGGCGCCCCAGGCCGCGGCCGACAATGAACCGGACCGCGAAGCGATCACCCAGGCGCTCGCGCGCGCCGGCGGCGTCATCGCCCAGGCCGCGGCGGAACTGGGGCTGTCGCGCCAGTCGCTGTACCGGCGCATGGAACGGCTGGGCATTGGCCGCGCCGCATGAGCAAGCCGCGCAGCCGGCCGCGCGGACGCCGCCTTTCACTGGTGGCGCGCTGGTCGGCGCTGGCCGGCACCCTGCTCACCGCCGGCATCGCCATCGCCCTCACCCTCGACTGGTATCTGCCCGGCCAGCCGCTGCTGGTATTCGGGATCTGCCTGGTGGCCGTGGTGCCGATGGCGATCATTACCATCCGCGCCGAGATCAGGCCGATGCTGTCGCTGTTCCGCGCGCTCGAGGGGACGGTGGCCAGCTACCGCGACGGCGACTTTTCGTTCAGCCTGCACTGGCCGCAGAACGACGAGCTGGCCGACCTGATCGCCGCCCACAATGAGCTGGGCCACGTGCTGCGCGACCAGCGCCTCGACCTGGTGCAGCGCGAGCTGCTGCTCGATACGATGGTCCAGAACACGCCGGTGGCGATGCTGCTGGTGGCCGGTTCGGCCAGCCGCAACGGCCTGATCGTGTACGCCAACAGCGCCGCGCGCCAGCTGCTGGCCAAGGGCCGCAAGCTCGAGGGACTGCAGCTGGACGAGCTGCTGGCCCAGGCCTCCACCGCGCTGCGCGACGCCATCGCGCGCGGCGGCGACGGCCTGTTTTCGGTCGGCGACGGCGAGGAGGAAAACGTGTACCACCTGGCGCGCAGCAGCTTCACCCTGAACGGCCGCAAGCACGAGCTGCTGCTGCTGCGCCACCTGACCTCCGAGCTGCGCCGCCAGGAAGTGCAGACCTGGAAGAAGGTGATCCGCGTGATCAGCCATGAGCTGAACAATTCGCTGGCGCCGCTGGCATCGCTCGCGCATTCCGGCGCGGAGCTGGTGCGGCGCGGCCAGCCGGAGCGCCTGCCGCAGATCCTGGAGACCATCGGCGAGCGCACCCGTCACCTGGAGAGCTTCATTCTCGGCTACGCGCGCTTTGCGAAGCTGCCCTCGCCGCAGCTGGAGCCGTGCGCCTGGGACGCCTTCGTCGATCGGCTGGCGTCGCAGGTGCGCTTCAGGCTGGTGGGCGAACTGCCGCCCGAACCCGCGCAAATCGACGCCGCGCAGATGGAGCAGGCGCTCCTGAACCTGCTCAAGAATGCGCACGAATCCGGCTCGCGCCCGGAACAGGTCGAGCTGCACGTGCGGCGCGTCCAGGACATGGTGCGCATCGACGTGTTCGACCGCGGCAGCGGCATGAACGAAGCGGTGCTGACCAACGCCCTGGTGCCGTTCTACTCCACCAAGCGCAGCGGCACCGGCCTGGGCCTGGCGCTGGCGCGCGAGATCGCCGAAGCGCACGGCGGGCGCATCCTGCTGGCCAACCGCGAAGGCGGCGGCCTGGCCGTCAGCCTGATCCTGCCCGGGCTGCCGCTGCCGGCCTGACGGGCAATCTGCTAAGATCGGCCTTTGCGCCGTTCCCGAGCCCCTGCATCATGTCGTCCATCCCGCCGCGCGCCGATCCGCGCTTCGCCCAGCCGGGCCATCCTCCCGCCACCGTCACCGAATTCGAAGGCGTGCGTTCGCTCCACCTTGGCACCTCCTGGGTGCAGGGCGCGATGCGCCTGTCGCGCCCGGACACCATCGAGCTCGAATACGTGCGCATGATGATGATGTGGATGCTGTTCCAGCCGGCGCCGCGCCGGATCGTGCAGCTGGGCCTGGGCAGCGCCGCGCTGACCAAGTTCTGCCACGCGCGCTTTCCGGAGGCGCAGGTGACCGCGGTCGAGCTGAACCCGAACGTGATCGAGATCTGCCGCGCGCTGTTCGGCCTGCCGCCGGACGACGCAAGCCTGCAGGTGCGCGAAATGAACGCGCTCGATTTCGTGAACGACCCGGCCAATCATGGCAAGGTCGACGTGCTGCAGGTCGACCTGTACGACGAACACGCGCGCGGCCCGGTGCTCGACACGCCGGAGTTCTACCAGGCCTGCGCCGACTGCCTTGCGCCGGACGGCATCATGACCGCCAATGTGTTCGGCGACGACTTCTCCAACTACGACAAGAACCTGCTCGCAATGGAACAGGAGTTCGACGCCGTGGCCTGGCTGCCCGAGGTACACGATGCGAACGTGATCGTGATCGCCTTCAAGCACGCGCCGCAGATCGACTTCGCGCTGCTGTACGACCGCGCGGCCGACATCAAGCGCCGCCACAACCTCGACGCCAAGCGCTGGGTCAACGGCCTGAAGGAGTGGATGCGCGACCACGCGGGCTAGCGGCAGTCCGGCGGCAGCACCTGCTCGCGGATCCCTTCCGGCGCACACTTCCAGATCACGGCGCCATCCGTCACGCTATGCCTTCACCCGGCAGTTCAGGCTGTCGGGTGGCATCAGCAATGTGTTCGACACTTATCCGACACGCTGGGACACGGTGAAGGCTGCGCCCTTCCCGCAGCTTGGCTTCGCCTACTGCTGGGAGACCTGCCCGTTCGGCATCAATGGGCGCTCGATGTACCTGCGCGTGGATTGCCGCTTCTGATGCCTCAGCGCCGCTCGCGCCACCACAGCGCCAGCATCGCGAGCGCGAACACGATGGCGAAGGGCCAGCGCGGAAGCGCGCCGGGACGCCCCCGCGTCGCGACCGGCGTGCGGGCCGCGTAGCGCGCCGTGGCTGCGCGGCGCTGGGCCGCCTGCCATTGCGGCCACTCGCGTTCCGAGTACACGTAAATCGCCGTCTTCGCGCCGCTGTCGGGGCTCTCGATGTCGAGCCAGCCGGGTTTCGCCGGCCACACCGCCACGCATGAGGCATCGATGCGATCGGGCCGGCGTTGCCATGCCAATGTCTGGTGCAGGCTCGGGAATACAGCGGAGCCTTTCACGCCGCGCGCGCAGGCCTCCAGGCGTTGCCCCGGCAGCGGCATCTCCTGGGGATCCAGCCACTCGACCGCTTGCGGCCGCGTCACGCCGAGCGCGTCGAGCGTGGACTGCCACCACAGCGCGAGCGGCATTGGATCGCTGATCGCGTAGTGGTGCCAGTTGGCGGCGCCGAGCCAGCCGATTCGCCCAGCGTGCCATTCCCGGGTCCACAGGAGGCTGCCGGCCTTGTGCCACGGGCCGCGCTCCACCGGATTGAAAGGCGCCACCGACATCGCCAGCGGCGCGCCTTCGGTGGCATTGTCGGGCTGCGGTTTGAGATCCAGCTCCAGCACGCGCGACCACGCGCCCGGATCGGCGGCGTTCTCGCCCAGGATCAGCAGCGAGGCGCCGCGCTCGACCTGCGCCAGCATGGCGCTGCGCTGGGCCGGCGCCGCGTGTTCGAACCACGCGGCATCGACCAGCAGCAGGTTGGGGTCCCCAAGCGCTTCGGCCGGGGTCTCGCTGCGGGTGAGCGATTTGCCCAGCGTGATCTGCCAGTCCAACAGCGCATTGCTGTTGGCGAGCAGTGAGTCCAGCGCACGCAGGTCGAACGACGGCGCGCCAAAACGGCCTTGCACACGCAGCGGCTCCGCCTCGCTGACGCTGAACGGCACCGGCCCCTCGACGATCAGGCTGCGGTCGGCGCCAAACAGGCGCGCCCGCAGCACCATCCGCTCCGCCACCGAGGGCAGCCATTGCACGGTCAGGTCGCCGTCGCCGTGCGCCTCGGACAGCACCCAGCCGTTTTCGGCGACCAGCTGCAGGCGCGCCTGCGTATGCGCGGGACGGCGCACGGTCAGCACGAACATGCGGCCGAGCGAGATCTGGCGCGGGAAATCGAGCTCGATGCCGCCCTTGCCGGCATCATCCCATGCCAGCGGGCGCGCCGGCAGGTCGTCCCATTGCGCGGCGCGCAGGCCGTCGCCCTTGAGCCTCAGCGCGCCGACGCCATCCAGCGAATGCGGCGGCTTGCGCGCGTCGATGGCCAGTGTCGCGGGCGGTTGCACCGGCAGCGCAATCTCGCCGCACAGCAGTACCAGCGCGACCGCCGCCACGGCGACCAGCGCAGCGTCGATCCATTTGCGGCGCCACAGGCTGGCGGCAAGCGCCAGCAGGCCGATGCATGCAATCGCCAGGATCACTTCTTCTCCTCCGCGCGCCAGGCTTTGGTAAATGCGGTCTCCACCGCCGGTTTCGCCTGCAGCCTCACCTGCGGCGTACCGACGCCGCCACGCAGCCAGGCGCGCAAGGCGGTGCGGCACGGTGCGCAGCCGTCCTCCACGTCCTGGATCGAACGCTGCGCCGCCAGTCGCTGCGCATCGTTGTCGATGCGTTCGCGCACCCAGTCGTGCGCGGTGCGAGTCCACAGCGCCGGCAGCGGGCCGTCGGCGGACAGCGCCTGCAATAGCTCGCGCATCTGCTGTGGCACCTTGTCGGGCGCCTCGTCCTGCGTGCGCTTGCTGCTTGCGCTGCCGGCCATGTCGCCGGTCATGCGCTTGTCTTCCTTGATCGGCGGCGGCACGAAGGCGGTCTTGTGCAGGTAGATGCGGTCAGCCTGCTGCAGTTCCTTGACCGCATCGAGCGCCTTGTATTCGGGCGGCAGCGCGGTCTTGGGGGTGATCGCGCGCAGCGCCTTCTCGGCGTCCCACATGGCGGACAGCGCGCGCCGCAGGATCTTCTTGGTAGCGTCGTCGAACAGCGTGGCGTTCTCCGGCTGGTCGTGCGCGTGGCCGAATTCATGCAGCACGTCTTTCTTCTCGCCCGGATGGTCTTCGTCGTGGTCGTCGCCGCCGAACAGCGTCGATTCTTCGCCGAGGAACTGGCCGTAGCGGCGCCGCAGCTGGCCCTGGTCAGAGGCAATCCTCTCGCTGCGGTCGCGCACCGTTCCCTCGCTCATATGCTTCGCCTTCATATCCGCCACCAGCTGCTCGGTGTCGATGATGATCTGGCGTTGGCTGCGCAGGCTCTCCGGCTTGACCAGCATCGGCAGCGCCGAGGTCTGGTTGTCGTCTTCCTGCACCGGCGCGGGCAGGCGCAGCGTGTAGGTCGGCGACTGCACCGTGTGCGGCCGCGGCGCGTTGTCGCTGGCGCGCACGAAGAAATACAGCTCATCGCCCGGCTCCATTCCCAGCTCGGCCAGCGTCCACTGCTTCGACCA
The DNA here is from genome assembly GCF_024753145.1 of Massilia terrae. Classification (GTDB taxonomy): domain Bacteria; phylum Pseudomonadota; class Gammaproteobacteria; order Burkholderiales; family Burkholderiaceae_D; genus Telluria; species Telluria terrae. Next base: position 182,796 of record NZ_JANUGU010000003.1, read on the forward strand.
GTCGCGCCGGCGCGGATCGCTCGATTCCGGCAGCGGCATCTCGCGGTCCGAGAAGCGGATGTTCTCGCCGCTGCCGCGCGCCAGCGTCAGGTGCAGGGTGGAGCGCTGCACGCGGTAGTCGTCGCGTACCGAGACCGCCACCACCGCCGTCTTCGCGTCCTTGCGCAGCTCGTGCACCATCTCGGACGGCGCGGTGACGGTGATTTCCGGCGGCTGGTCCAGCGTCACCTTGATGTTGTAGCGCGCCCCGTGCCAGCGCCAGAAAACGGACTCGTTCGCAGTCCAGCGCACGCAGGGCTGGCCGGCCGGCAGCGACTGTCCGCCACTCATTTCGACCGGCGCATCGAGCGGCGCGCCGCTCTTCTCGCACCATTCGACCTCGCTGTATTCCGGCACTTGCAGGTCGCGCAAAGCGCCCTGGCTGGCGGCGGCGCCGGTGTAGGCTGGCGGCGTCACCTTCAGCACCAGCTCCTGGCGCGGCACGGCCTTGGGCGGCACCGCGCGCGGGCCCGGCGCCTGCCTGGCGGCGGTGGCGAGTGGATGGGACGATGCCAGCCACACGGCCGCAGCCGCGAGCACGCTCAGTCCCAGCCAGGGAAGGCCGGGCGCGATGCGTGCGGCGGCGATCTCGCGCACGGCGGCCCCATCGAGGTTCGCATCGAGACGCTTGAGCAGGCGTGCGCGCTGCATGCGCGCGACCGGAGTCTGCGCCTCGACCAGCAGGCCGCTGCTGTCTTCCAGCTCGGGCAGCGCATCGTCCAGCCAGCGCGGCCAATGTGCCGCTGCCTTACGATGAACCTGGTAAGCGTCCCATGCACACCAGGCGGCCCATGCGGCAACGCCGGCGGGCATGCGCACGACGATCCATGGCAGCAGCCCGGCAGCCCACACGGGCGCACGCCGCAGCAAGGCAGCGCGGCCGATGCGCGCTGCGATGTCAGCGGCGGCGCGCATGTGCCAGGATCCTTTCGAGGGCAAACAGGCCAACGATCAGCCAGGCCAGCATGGTGCGCAGCTCGCCTTCGGCCTCGCCGGACTGCCACACGCGGCTGGCCGCGGTGGAGTACGAAGGCGTGGTGTACGGCACGGGTTCGTAGTGCAGCCGCTGCCAGTCGGCGAACAGGCGGCGCGCACTGTCGGGGTCTTTCGGCGGCCAGGCGGCATCGCTCCACAGGCGGCCGTGCGCGCTGTCGGCGTAGCGCATACCGTCGACCTGCTTTGCGTCGCGCAGCTCGGGGAAGGCGCTGGTATCGGCCACCCACCACAGTGGCGCGTGCAGGCTTGCGGCGGGCGCTTGCGGCACGTCCCAGATGACCAGGTCGGCCTTTGAGCCCGCCTCTGCGTCGATCACGTAGCGGTCGCCTCCGTCCAGCGCGTCGAACAGCCGGCGCCACTCCTGCGCACGCGCGCTCACGATCGCGACGTGGCGCACGACGGCCTCGCGCGGCGCACTGACAGTGTGCAGCTCGAAGCGGCGGCTGAACTTCGGCTCGGAAGCCGGCATCGGCACGTCGCCCAGCACCAGCACGCGCGAATGCGGGCGCCACTCGCGCTCGTGGCTGAGCAGCCAGTCCAGCACCTGCGCGGCCGGCAGCTCGATCCGCTGCGCCTCCTTCAAGCCCGCCGCCGTGATCTGCTTGTCCGTCCACCCTGCATCGGTGCCCTTCGCCACCACGACCGAATCCGGCCGCCACGGCAGTACCGGATCGGCCAGCCACGCAATGACGGCCGCCAGCAGCAGGCAGCGCACGATCAGCAGGACGACGTCGACCCAGCGCCAGACGCGCACCTGGTTCGGTTCCACGCGCGGCACGAAGCGCGCGGTCGCGAGCGGCAGCGCGCGCGTCTGCTCGCTTTTCTTCCGGTGCCACCAGATGGGCAGCAGGAGGACCGGGAGCGCCAGCCACCACAAGCTGTTCATGCGCGCCCCGGCTGGCGCAGCCACATGCGCAGCACTTCACCCGGCGGCTGCTCGATCCGGGCTGAGGTCAGTGGAATGTCATGCTTGCGGCACTCGGCCTTTACGGCGGCGAAGTGCGCGTCTCGATTGCGCCGGTAGGTCTCGCGCGCCGCGGCATCGAAGCTGAACACGCCCTCTTCCTGCTCGGGGTCGCGATACGCCGGGCCGGCGTCGAAACCGGCATCGCACTCGGCCTGCGTCTGCAGGCACAGCGCGCGCACGTCGTGGCGCATGTGGCGCAGGCGCACCAGCGCCTCGGACAGCGGCGACGGCCAGTCGAGCATGTCGCCGGCGGCGAACAGCACGCTGGGCGAGCGCACGAAATGCAGGGCGCTGCGCAGCGCCTCACCTTCGGGCAGGCTACCGGCGGCATCGGCGCGCGCCATCTGCGCCAGCACACGCTGCAGCTGACGCGGCCCGCGCGACGCCGGCGTGAACTGCACCGCGCCGTCGCGCAGCACGAGCAGGCCAAAGGCGTCGCCCTGGCGCTGCGCGATCGCCGCCACACAGCCCAGCAGCGCACGCGCATACGTCAGCTTGTCCAGTCCCTCGACCGCGCGGCTCTGCTCCCCCATCGAGGCGCTCGCGTCGAGCACCAGCCACACCGCGACATGGCTGTCGCGCTCGGCCTCGCGCACGTAATAGCGGTCGGCGCGCGCGAGCAGCTTCCAGTCCACGCGCCGCCACTCGTCGCCGGGCGCATAGGCGCGGTACTCGGAGAATTCGACGCCCGCCCCGCGCTCACGCCCGGCATGGATGCCATGGCCGAGCCCCGCCAGCACGTGACGGATCACGAGGTCGAGGTCTTTCGTGTGCGCGATCAGCGCCGAACTTGCCAGCGCCAACTCAGTCGACCTTGATCTCGCGGCGCAGTGACTGCAGGATGTCGGCGATCTCGATGCCGTCGGCTTCCGCCTCGAAGTTGCGCAGCACGCGATGCGCCAGCACCGGCAGCAGCATGGCGCCGATGTCTTCGCGGGTGACCGCCAGCCGGCCATGCATCAGCGCGCGCGCCTTCGACGCCAGCACCAGCGCCTGGCCGGCGCGCGGACCGGCGCCCCAGCCGATATGCTTCTGCACCGCCGGCACACTGGTCTCGCCCGGCCGCGTGGCGCGCACCAGGCGGGTGGCGTAGCGCAGCAGGTGTTCGCCAATCTCGATGTCGCGCACCAGCAGCTGCAGGCGCAGCAGGGTCGCCACGTCCATCGCCGGCTCGGCATCGTCCAGCCCCGCATGGGTGGTGCGCGAAACCATCAGTACTTCTTCTTCCTCGGTCGGGTAGCCGACGTCGATGCGCAGCAGGAAGCGGTCCAGCTGCGCCTCCGGCAGCGGATAAGTGCCGGCCTGCTCTATCGGGTTCTGCGTCGCCAGCACGAAGAAGGGCTTGGGCAGGCGGTGCGTGGTGCCGGCGAAGGTGACGGCGCGCTCCTGCATCGCCTCTAGCAGCGCCGACTGGGTCTTGGGCGGAGCGCGGTTGATCTCGTCGGCCAGCAGCACCTGGGTGAACACTGGCCCTTGCTGGAAGCGGAATACGCGCTGGTGCGATTCGACGTCTTCCTCAAGGATCTCGGTGCCCACGATATCCGATGGCATCAGGTCGGGCGTGAACTGGACGCGCCGGAATTCCATGTCCGTGGCCTGCGCCAGCGACTTCACCAGCAGGGTCTTGCCCAGCCCCGGTACGCCCTCGACCAGCGCGTGGCCGCCCGCCAGCAGGCAGGTGATCAGCAGCTCGATCACGTTTTCCTGGCCGATGATCACGCGGCCCATGCTGCGCTTGAGCGCATCCACTTTCGCCGCCAGCTCCGCGACCTCGTTCTCGTTCCATGCTATCGCGTCACGTTCCGACACAGCTCAGGCTCCCAATGCGTATTGAATGATGTTGATGGCGAAGCGGGTGTTGTCCACCGCCAGCCAGCGCTTGTTGCGAAAGTCGTAGTCCCACTCGCAACCGTAGTCCTTGTTCGAGTACAGCACGCGTATCCTGCCGTCGATCTCGATCGCCTTCAGGTATTCGTGCACCAGGTCGTCGCCCCAGCCGTTCAGCTCCACCGCCGTATTGGGCGGGCCGTCGAACTTGAAAAAGCACGAATACAGCCGGTGCGTATTCGGGATCTTCTTCAAGGCTTTCGGCCCGAAGATGCGTGCCATCTCTCCCTCGAACGATTTGGCGAACAGGCCGTCGACGTCGTGGTTGCAGTCATCCACGAACACGAAGCCGCCGCCTTTCACGTAGCGCTCGAAGTTGCGCCGCTCGCTCGGGGTGAACTGCACCAGCTTGTGCCCCGCCAGGTAGCAGAACGGCGCTTCGAGCATCTTCGGATCCGACAGCGCCACCAGCCGCTCCGCCGGATCGACCCGCAACGTCGTATATTCGACCAGCGAATTGAGCACGTTGCTGGGCATGCGGATATCCACGTCCCAGTCGCCCGACTCGTAGGTCAGGCGCGTGAAGTAGAAATCGTACTGCGCCATTTACATCAGACCGCGTCGGACAGTGACGTGAAGTTGAAGTCGCGCAGGCGCATCGGCGGGATCACCATCTGGAACCGCACTTCATCCGGGCCGATCACCACCGGCTTGCCCAGTTCGTCGACGTTGTTGAGCATCGAGACCGGGCTCTCGTTGAAGCGGAAGTTCTTGATCGGGTACTTGATCTTGCCGTTCTCGACGTAGAAGGTGCCGTCGCGCGTCAGGCCGGTGAGCAGCAGCGACTGCGGATCGACCATGCGGATGTACCAGGTTCGCGTGACCACCACGCCTTTCTTGGTCGATGCAATCAGCTCCTCCAGCGACTTGGTACCGCCGGCCATGATCATATTGCCGGGACGGCCCACCGCGCGCTCGCCCTTCTTCTGCGCCCAGAAGCGCGAATAGTCGAGCGAGGCGACCTTGCCGTCCTTGATCAGGTTCTGGCGTTCGCGCGCCAGCATCGAGCCGCTGTCCCACGGCAGCACCGGCACGTCCTTGTCCCACGGGTCGGACCACACGTTGACCTGCTCGTCGAACAGCTTCTCGCCGAGGCGGTTGCCGCCGCCCTTCCTGGCGAGGAAGCTGCGGCCCTCGTCGGCCTGGCGCGCCCCGAAAGCGCCGAACATGCGGCCCACGATTTCCGACGTCGCGGCCGGCTCCAGGATCACGGTGTAGCGGCCCGGCTCCAGCGCGCGCGCGTCCACCGAGCGCAGCGCCTTTTCGATCGCCACGTCGGATGCCTCGCGCGGGTCGAAGTGGCGGGCGTCGGCGGCGGTGCGCGTCACCCAGCCGGAACCGCGCCCGTCTTCGGTGCGTACGGTGCAGGTGTAATCCAGGCCGGTGTAGTCCTGGTGGCCGAACACGCCCTTGGAGTTGGCGATGGCCTGGAAGCCGGCGGTATCGGTGAAGAAGCCGGCGGCGACCAGGTTCTTCTTGCGGCAGGCAAGGATGGCCTGCGACGCCACCTCAGCGCGGTAGTCGGGATCGATCGCGGCGGTCTGCGAGATGAAGGTCTGCGAGGGCTTGAATTCCTGCTTGCCCGGCGCCGGCATGAACTCGGGATTCTCGGGCGCGAGGCGGGCGATGTCCTCGGCGCGCCGCACCGCGCGCTCCAGCGCCTTGTCGTCGAACTCGTTGACGGTGGCCGTACCCTGGCGCTTGCCGAAGGAGACCGTCACCGCCAGGCTGGTGTCCTCGGTCACGCCGGAAGTGGAGACGCCGTTGCGCGCAAAGCGGATATTGCCGACGCGGCTGCCATCGATGCGCACACTGCACTCGTCGGCCCTGGACAAGCCGATCACGCGGTCGCAGATGCGTTTTGCTTCTTCCTGGTTGAGCTGTTTCATGCTGTCCCTTATCCGATCTTGCGAGCAGTGTTGATCACATTGATGCCGTTGAAGCGCGTGGTGCTCGAACCGTGCGACACCGCGCTCACCTGGCTCGGCTGGCCTTTGCCATCGAAGAACGAGCCGCTCATGCGCCAGTCGCGCTCATCGCAGGTGGCCACGCAGGCATTCCAGAATTCCTGGGTATTGGCCTGGTAGGCCGCGTCTTCGACCGGACCGGTGATCTTGCCGTCCTTGATCTCGTAGTACAGCTGGCCGCCGAACTGGAAGTTGTAGCGCTGCTGGTCGATCGAGTAAGAACCGCGGCCGAGGATGTAGATGCCGCGCTTGACGTCCTTGACCATCTCGTCCGGCGTCAGGCGCTTCTTGCCCGGCGCCAGCGACACGTTCGGCATGCGCTGGAACTGCACCGTGCTCCAGCTGTCCGCGTACGAGCAACCGTGCGACTCCTTCTCGCCGATGATGTGGGCCTGGTCGCGCGTGGCCTGGTAGTTGACCAGGATGCCGTCCTTGATGATGTCCCAGCCCTTGCAGGCCACGCCTTCGTCGTCGTAGCCGACCGCGCCGAGCGAACCGGGCGTGGTCTTGTCGGCGACGATGTTGACGTTCTTCGAGCCGAAGTTGAAGCGCTTGCTCTCCCACTTGTCCAGCGTGCAGAAGCTGGTGCCGGCGTAGTTGGCTTCGTAGCCGAGCACGCGATCGAGCTCGGTCGGGTGGCCCACCGACTCGTGGATGGTCAGGAACAGGTTTTCCGGCGCCAGCACCAGGTCGTATTTGCCCGGCTCGATCGACTTGGCGGTCAGCTTCTCGCGCGCCTGCCTGCCGGCCAGGCGGGCCTCGCCGACGATGTCGTAGGACTTGGTGTACAGCGTGGTCACGCCACCAGCCGCCTGCACCTGGTCTTCCTTGCGCGCGTCGAAGTATTCGTAGCCCATGCCGACCGGCGAGCCGAGGCCGTCGCGCGAACGGAACTTGCCGCTGGCCTTGTCGATGGCGGTAGCGGTCAGCGGCGCCCACAGGCGATGGATGTCCTGGTCGATGTAGGAGCCGTCGGTCGAAGCGAAGTACTTCTGCTGGTTGACCTGGAACAGCTGCGAGCGCATGAAGCTGGCGCCCGCGTCCATGCCCGCCTTGTTCGCGGCCAGCAGCATCTCGGCCTTGTCCTTGATCGGGACCGCGCGCCAATCCTTCTTGAACGGCGTGGCCCAGCTCACCTCGCCCACGCCCTTGAGCGGCGCCAGCTGCAGCGGCTCGCTCTGCAGCTTGGCGTTGGCCTTGGCGATGGCGACGGCCTGGCGCGCCGCGTTGGCCACGGCGTCTGGGGTCAGCGAATTGGTCGCCGCGAAGCCGTAGGCGCCCTTGGCGATCACGCGGATGCCGATGCCGGTCGATTCGGTGTTGGTGATGCTCTCCACGTGCAGGTCGCGCGTGGTGAGGAACTGGTTGAGGTAGCGCCCGATGCGCACGTCGCAGTAGCTGGCGCCGGCTTTGGTGGCCGCGTTCATGGCGGTGTCCGCGAGCGACTTCTTGAAGCTCGCGGCCATCGGGTTGAGCAGCTCCTCGGCGGCAATGGCATTGCCGAATACGGGCACCAGCATGGCGCCGGCCGCGCCGGCGCCCAGTTGCAGAAATCTACGTCGTTCCATAATCGTTTATTCCGTTTACACCGCGTCCGACAAGGAGGTGAAGTTGAAGTCGCGCACTTTCATCGCCGGCAGCAGCATGCCGAGCGAGGACTCTTCGCCACCGATGTCCACCGGCTTGCCGATCTCCTCGATGTTGTTGAGCAGCGTGACCGGGCTCTCGTTGAAACGGAAGTTCTTGATCGGGTATTTGATCTTGCCGTTCTCGATGTAGAAGGTGCCGTCGCGCGTGAGGCCGGTGAGCAGCACCGACTGCGGATCCACCATGCGGATGTACCAGGTACGGGTGACCAGCACGCCCTTCTTGGTGTTGGCGATCAGCTCGGCGGTCGACTTGTCGGTGCCGGCCATGATGATGTTACCCGGCCTGCCGACAGCACGCACACCCTTCTTGGCCGCCCAGTACTTGGAATAGTTGAGCGAGGCGACCTTGCCATTCTTGATCAGGTCCTGGCGTTCGCGCGGCAGCAGCGAGCCCGCATCCCACGGCGTCACCGCCACTTCTGGGTTCCACGGATCGGCCCAGATATTCACCTGCTCGTCGAACAGCTTGTCGCCCAGGCGGTTGGCGCCGCCCTTCTTCGACAGGAAGCTGCGGCCCTCGTCGGCGCTACGCGCATCGAAGCCGAAGAACATGTAGTTGAGCAGGTCGCTGGTGGCGGCCGGCTCAAGGATCACGGTGTAGCGGCCTGGCTCCAGCGCCTTGGCGTCCACCGAGCGCATCGCCTTCTCGACGGCGACCTCGATCGCTTCGCGCGCGTCGAAGCGACCGGCATCGCGGCCCGTGCGCTTGACCCAGCCGGAACCGCGGCCGTCTTCGGTGCGCACGGTGCAGGTGTAGTCCAGGTGGCTGCGTTCCTGGTGGCCGAACACGCCGTTCGAGTTTGCCACGGTCTGGAAGCCGGCGCCGTCGGTGAAGAAGCCGGCGGCGACCAGCTTGTTCTTCTTGCAGGCCTCGATACTGTAGGCCGCCACTTGCGCGCGGTATTCCGGGTCGATGTCGGCGGTGCTCCTGGCGAAGGTCTGCGAGGCCTTGAATTCCTGCTTGCCGGAAGTCGGCATGAACTCCGGATTATCCGGAGCCAGGCGCGCCAGTTCTTCGGCGCGGCGCACCACTTTTTCCAGCGACTTGTCGTCGTACTCGTTGATGCTGGCGGAGCCCACCTTCTTGCCGAAGGCGACCTGCACCGAGATGCCGACGTTGTCCGCGAGGCCCGCGGTGGACACGGCATTGCGCGCGAAGCGGATATTGCCCTCGCGGCCGCCGCCGACGCTCACTTCGCACTCGTCGGCCTTGGTCAGGGACAGGATGCGGTCGCAGATTTTTTTGGTTTGGTCCTGGGTCAAGATAGTCATGTCTGGTCCTCTCGCCTTAGCCGATCTTGCGAGCGGTGTTGATCACATTGATGCCATTGAAACGCGCGGTCGACGCGCCATGCGACACGATCGAGACCTGCGAAGGCTGGCCCTTGCCGTCGAAGAAGGAGCCGCCCATGCGCCAGTCGCGCTCGTCGCACACGCCGGCGCAGGCATTCCAGAATTCCTGGGTGTTGGCCTGGTAGGCTACGTCTTCCAGCATCTGGCCGATCTTGCCGTCCTTGATTTCGTAGAACAGCTGGCCGCCGAACTGGAAGTTGTAGCGCTGCTGGTCGATCGAGAACGAGCCATCGCCGACAATGTAGATACCGTGCTTGATGTCCTTGACCATCTGGTCCGGCGTGAGCTGTGTTTTGCCCGCCTGGAGCGACACGTTGGGCATGCGCTGGAACTGCACATTGCTCCAGCTGTCGGCGTACGAGCAACCGTCCGACTCCTTCTTGCCGATGATGTGGGCCTGGTCGCGCGTGGCCTGGTAGCTGACCAGCACACCATCCTTGATGATGTCCCAGCGCTTGGTCCTGACGCCTTCGTCGTCGTAGCCGACGCAGCCCAGCGAACCCGGCGTGGTCTTGTCGGCCACGATGTTCACGTGCGGCGAACCGTACTTGAAGCTGCCGCTCTTCCACTTGTCGAGTGTGGCGAAGCTGGTGCCGGCGTAGTTGGCTTCATAGCCGAGGACGCGATCGAGCTCGGTGGGGTGGCCGACCGATTCGTGGATGGTCAGCCAGATGTGCTCCGGCGACAGCATCAGGTCGTATTTGCCCGGCAGGACCGACTTCGCGGTCAGCTTGGCCTTGGCATCGCGGCCCGCGGCGCGCGCGTCCTCGATGATGTCGTAGGAGCCGGTGTACAGCGTGGCGACACCGCCCGCCGCCTTGATCTTGTGTTCCGGCCGCGCGTCGAAGTACTCGTAGCCCATGCCCACCGGGGCCGACAAGCCGCCGCGCGAGCGGAACTTGCCGGTGGCCTTGTCCACCGCGGTGGCCGATAGCGGGGACCACAGGCGCTGGATGTCCTGGTCGATGTAGGAACCGTCGGTGGACGCGAAGTACTTCTGTTGGTTCACCTGGAACAGCATCGACTGCATGAAGTTGGCGCCGCCTTCCATGCCGGCCTTGTTCGCGGCCAGCAGCATCTCGGCCTTCTCCTTGATCGGCACCGCGCGCCAGTCCTTCTTCACCGGCGTCGCCCACGACACCTCGCCCACGCCTTTCACCGGCGCCAGCTGCACCGGCTCGGACTGCAGCTTGGCGTTGGCCTTGGCGATCGCGACCGCCTGGCGCGCCGCGCCGGCCACGCCGTCCGGCGTCATGTCGTTGGTCGCGGCGAAGCCGTAGGCGCCGTTGCAGATCACGCGCACGCCGACGCCGGCCGATTCGGTGTTGGCCACGTTCTCGACGTTCAGGTCGCGCGTGGTGATGAACTGGTTGAGGTAGCGGCCGATGCGCACGTCGCAGTAGCTGGCGCCGGCCTTGGTCGCCGCGTTCAGCGCGACGTCCGCCAGTGTTTTCTTCAGGCCCGCAGCCATCGGCGTAAGCAGTTCTTCGGCCGTGATCGCGCGGCCCACAACCGGGATCAGCATCGACCCGAAAGCCAGGCCACTGATGTTAAGGAAGGTGCGACGTTCCATTCTCTCTCCTGTGATCAACCCACGTTTGTCGGCCGCCCCGGTAGGGACTGCCACCTCGTATTTACATTGTTCTTGATGGGGTTCCGCCGTCCATCTTTGCTGGTCGGCAAACTCTAAAACCATAGCAGCAACTCACCATTTTGGATAGGCAATGACCCCGTCCACGCAGGCTGTTTTTCGCCTATTTCGATGGCGCGCCGCAGCAAGCTTGTGAGATGTATGCATATGGTCTGTATGAGTGGCAACAAGCCGATACGCGGCGCCTCTTGCGGCAGCCCAGCCGTAGCGTGAGAATCTGCGCATTTCAAACTGACAAGCACGTGTATATTGCGTCAGCACTCTCAGCCATACGACAACGACAGGGACACATGAACTTCGCTCGCATTTCCGCCATCGTCCTCCTCGCCGCGGCCGCCGTTTCCGCCCATGCCGGGGACAGCACCACGCCGCCGCCGGCGCCCGCCGTCGCCACCGCCGTCAGCAATTCGGTGGTCAAGGTCTTCTCCACGATCCGGCGCCCGGATCCGCTCAAGCCCTGGGCCAAGTCGGCTCCGCAGAACGTCACCGGTTCGGGCGTGGTCATCGACGGCAAGCGCATCCTCACCAATGCCCACGTGGTCAACTACGCCAGCCAGGTCGAGATCCAGGCCAGCCAGTCGGGCGACAAGATGACGGCCAAGGTGGTGGCGATCGCGCGCGGCATGGACCTGGCCCTGCTCAAGCTCGATGACGAATCCTTCTTCGACACGCATCCGCCGGTGCCGCGCGCGAAGGCGCTGCCGGACGTGGGAGAAGCGGTGTTCGCATATGGCTATCCGATCGGCGGCAACTCGCTGTCGACCACCAAGGGCGTGATCTCGCGAGTCGAATTCGTCTCCTACAGCTACGGTAATTCGGGCCTGCGCATCCAGGTCGACGCACCGATCAATCCGGGCAACAGCGGCGGCGCGGTGGTCGCCGGCGACAAACTGGTCGGCCTCGCGTTCTCGGGCGTGGCCAACGCGCAGAACATCGGCTACATCATTCCGGACGAGGAGATCGAACTGTTCCTGAAGAGCGTGGCCGACGGGCGCGAGGACTACAAGCTGTCGGTCTGGGACGACCTGCAGACACTGGAGAACCCGGTGCTGCGCCAATACCTCAAGCTCGACCGCTCGGTCGAAGGCATGGTGGTGGCCCACCCGGCCAGCAAGGACGCCTCGTATCCGCTCAAGGAATGGGACGTGATCACCCACATCGGCCAGTACCCGGTGGACAACCAGGGCATGGTGAGGCTGGGGCCGACGCTGCGGGTGCGCTTCCAATACCACCTGCAGCACGTGGCCAAGGACGGCAAGGTGCCGATGACGGTGATCCGCAGCGGCAAGCCGATGCAGGTGCAGGTGCCGGCCACCAGCACCCGCAAGTTGCTGATCCCGGACCTGAACGGCGGCTATCCGTCCTACTTCGTGTATGGCCCGATCGTGTTCACGCGCGCCACCGTCGAGTATCTGTCCTTCATCAGCGCGAACGCGCAGGCGCTCAACATCTACAGCTTCAACGCCAACCCGCTGGTCACGCGCCGCGGCGACCTGCCGGATGCGCAAAACGACGAGCTGGTGGTGGTGGCCGCGCCCTTCTTCCCGCACAAGCTGGTGACGGGCTACGGTTCGCATTTCGGCAATGTGCTGGAGTCGGTGAACGGCGTGCACATTCGCAGCCTGAAGCACTTGGTGCAGGTGCTGCGCGACCTGAAGGACGATAATGTGGTGCTGCGTTTCGACCAGCGCTACGGCGAGACCATGGTCCTTCCGCGCAAGGCGATGCTGGAAGCGACCGATGGGATCTTGCAGGACAACGATATCCGCAGCCAGGGTTCGCCGGACATGATGGCGGTGTGGAACGGGAAGTCGGCCTGATCGCCGCCAACTGACCAGGTAGAAGAGAGAACGTGGTTCCCGCTTCCGCGGGAACGACGTTCTCTTTTTTACTTACGTCCGATCGTTCGCTCAGCCAGCCTTCTTCACCGGCTTGAAGGTCAAGTCCTGGAAGTCGTAGCTGAAGTCGGTCTCTTTCGAGATCGGCTGCATCTTCATGCGCTCGATGCTGCCGTCGGGGTTGAGCGAGAAGGTGACGTAGGCGTCGGCGTTGAAGTTGCGCTCCTTCCAGCGCACGATGAAGGTGTCGTGCTGGAAGTGTTCGAGTTCGCCGGCCAGGTCCGGCGTGCGGCTCAAGGTCAGCACCTGCTTGCCGCCAACCTGGCTGATGGTGGCCTTGCCATACCAGGCATCCTCGTACTCGCCATCGTAGGCGGCCAGCGCCAGCGAGGGCTGCGACCTGGCCGCGCGCGCGGCAGTCGCCTCCTTCAGGCGCGCCATCTCCTTCGCGTGCTGCTCCTCTTCCGCATCGGCCACGACCTTGATCCAGTCCGGGCCGCTCACGCCGAGGTAGTGATCGAGCAGCGCATACTGCAGCGCGTTCAGGGAGCCGCCGCTTTCGGCATTGGTCAGGATCGCGATGCCCAGCTTCGCCTCCGGCACCAGCACCACTTTCGAGTAGAAGCCTTGCAGCGCGCCGCCGTGCATCGCCACCAGCTTGCCCTGGTAGTCGCGCAGCTGGAAGCCCAGGCCGTATGCCATGAAGTTCGGCCTGGTCGCGGCCATCGCGCCGGTCGATTCGCCGATGCGCATCGGCGTCTGCGCGGTCCAGAGTTCGCGCGCCTGCTTGGCGCTGAACAGGCGCACTTCCTTGCCGTTTGCATCCACGCCCACACGGCCGCCGTCGAGCAGCACGCGCATCCACTTGGCGATGTCGTCGGCATTGGTGTTGATGCCCACCGCGCCCACCGCATTCGGCACCGGCATGTCCTTCACCGCGGCGATCTTGCCGTTGATTTTGCTGTGCGGGCTGGACACGTCCGGATTGCCGGCGTTGTCGGCCACGCTGGTGGTGGTGCCGGTCATGCCGACCGGGTTCAGGATGCGCTCACGCACGGTCTCGCCCCAGCTCTTGCCGGACTTGGTGGCGATGATCTTGCCGGCCACGATGTACAGCAGGTTGTCGTAGGCATAGCTGCTGCGGAAGCTGGTCGCGGGCGCGATGTAGCGCAGCTTGTGGATGATCTCGTCGGTGCTGAAATTGGTGGTCGGCCACCACAGCAGGTCGCCGGCGCCGAGGCCAAGGCCGCTGCGGTGGGTGAGCAGGTCGCGCACCGTCATCTCGTGCGTGACGTAGGCGTCGAACATCTGGAAGTCCGGCAGGTGCTTGGTGACCGGGTCGTCCCATTTCAGCTTGCCTTCGTCGACCAGCATCGCCAGCGCGGCGGCGGTGAAAGCCTTGGAGTTGGAGGCGATCTCGAACAGCGTCTTGCCATCCACCTTGGCCGGCTCGCCCAGCTTGCGCACCCCGAAGCCCTGCGCCGCCACCACCTTGCCGTCCTTGACCACGGCGATCGCGATGCCCGGCACGTCGAAGGATTTCATGGTGCGATTGACTTCGGATTCGAGGCTCCACGCACTGGCGACGGCCGGCGCTGCGGCGGGAGCGGCGCCGCCCTGCGCGAACGCGCCGGCGGCGGAGAAAGCGAGAAGAAGTGCTGCTGCGATGCGGTTCATGCGTCGTCCTTTTGTTGGGGCCACCGGCACAGCCCTGCCGGGCGCGAGCAGGATAGCACTTCCCGTTGGACGGCGAAAGCAAGAGCCGCCGGCTAGCGCCCCTTCGCGGCCAGCGGCGCCGACTGCGTCACCCACACCGGCGCGGACCACAGCAGGTTGCCATCCGACTGCGTCACTTTCGCGTAGTAGAAATGCTCGCCGGGTGCGGGCGTGATGGTCGCCGTGCCGCTGCTTGCCAGCTGCGTGACCGTCCCGTTGCGGCCCGGGACGCCCTCCATGATCGCCACCGCCGCCACCGTCTTGCCGGCGCTGCTTGCGAAATTGGCCACCAGCGCCAGTGGCCCGCTGTTGGCGAAACGTTCGCCCATCAGGCGGCCGTTCGCGGTCAGCACCAGCTGCGATTCCTTGTCCATGGTCGCGAACACGCGCCGCGCGCGCACCGCCTCGAGGAAGCTGTCCAGCGTGAGCGCGGTGCCGGCGGGGATCAGCACGCCGGTGCGGTTGGTGTACGAAACGCCCCAGTTGGCGCAGTGGTTGTCCTGGTCGCTGCTGAAGGCGACGTGGTAGCCCGCCTCAAGCAGCCGGTTGCAGGCCATCTCGAAATTGCTGCGGCGGGTTTCGGTCTCGCTGTCGTTGGCGGAGAACGCGGTGCTGTTCAGGACCTCGCACATGGCCATCACCTCGTCGCCATCGGGCGTATAGGCCAGCGGCACGCCGTTGACGATGAACTGGCCGGAGATCGACGGGTGGTTGAACTGGCCGATCCAGCCGCGCTGCTTCATCAGCGTGTACAGGCCCGCGTAGTCGCTGCGCGCAGACAGGGTATCGGCCAGCAGCTCGCCCTTGGCGTTTTTCTCCCATCCCAGCAGCTCGTTGGAATTGAAGATGTTCAGGTGGCCGCCGTTGGCGATCACGCCCCACTCCATGCCGTAGATGGCGAGGAAGCCGGGATTGGCGGCGTTGAAGTCGCGCGCGGCCGCCAGCCCCTGCTGGTACAGACCCTTCGTGTGGCCGGCGTCGGCGTCGAGGTTGGTGACGTCGGAGCCGTCGAACATGTGGTTGTGCTCCGACGTCATCAGGATGTCCAGGCCGCGGCCGCGCGCGAAGGCGTAGGCGTCGGCCGGGCCATAGCGCCCGGTCTGCGGCTGCTGCGCGCCGTTGCAGGAGGCGAGATCGGCGCCGCCGTCGCTGTGGTTGGTCTGGCTGTGCAGGTTGCCGTAGTAGACCGTGTAGGGCAGCGCCCCCGTCGATGGCGCGGCGCGCGGCGCCAGGGCCTTGTGCGCGGACGGCAGCGGCTCCAAGCGCGGCATCGGCGCTGCGGCGGCCGGGCCCACGTCCACGTCCCATGCCTGCTCGACCGCGTCCTCGGGCGGATCGCCGCGCACGCTGGCGCGCATGCGCACCGTGTACACGCCCGGCGCCGGCGCCCTCCCTTTCACGCGGCCGTCCCACGCGATGGTCTCCGTCACCGGGACGGTGCGCATGGTGCGTGTGCCGCGCCAGTTGATGAGCGAGTGCTTTGCCGGATCGATCAGGTCGACGCGCCAGTCGACCACCTTGGGCTGGGCCATGCCCGGGTAGTCGAAGATGAGCGTGAAATGGCGCGCGTCCGGCCGCGCGGGCGGCGCCTTGGGATCGCCGTGGAAGGGCGCGAACAAGGTGGCTTCGAATTCGCGATGCTCGATTTCGGCGGCGGCCGGGATGGCGCAGCAGGCGAACAGGATCGCGGCGGAGAGGTGGGGGATGTATGAGGTATGCATGATGCAATTTTTGCAATTGCATCGATGCTGGCCTTGCGCTGGGCGGGCGGGGAATTGCTAATTCAACAGCAACGATTGACGAAAGGACAATTCCCGAAAGATCGCCCTGCCTGCTGGAAAGTTTAAGTTATCACCGTCGTTCCCACGATGGCGGGAACGACGATATCTCGATAAACGCTATCGTGGACAGCGCGTTTAGAAGTGGTACTCCGCCCGCACCATCGGCGTGCTCGCGCGCTGGCCCTGGTTTCCGGTGGTCCGCTCGGTATTGCCGAACTTGTTGTTCCAGAACTCGTACTCGACGCCCAGCCGGAAGCGGTTCTTTGGCTGGTTGAAATGGCGCCCGATGTCGTACATGAGTTCCATGTCGAGGTGGGTCTCGGCGCCGGTGCCATTGCCGACCTCGTCGCGCCCCTTGGCGGCGATGAAGTTGAGATAGCCCTCGAACGACCAGCCGTCCGCCACCGGCACGCCCCAGCTGGCCGACAGCATCGGGTGGGTGTCGTAGGTATAGCGGCCCGTGACCTGCGAGATCGGCGGGAAGGCGCCACTTGGCGCATTGCTTTCGCGGAGCAGCAGGATGCTGGTGTTGAGGAAGCCCGGCACATCCCACATCAGCGTGGGGCCGAGCACCAGCATGCGCTTGCGCGAGTTGTAGCCGACGTCGTTCTTGGTGTTCCAGTCGAAGCCGATGGTGGCGCCGACGCCCTTGACGTAGCCATAGGACAGCTCGCGGTCCAGCACCTTGCCGATATCGGTGGTGTTGCGGTACACCACATAGGCTTCCTGCGCGCCCGACTTCTGCGTCAGGGAGGCCGGGTCGTTATGGTCCGACTGCAGCAGGTCGATATTGAAGAAGTTGCTGCCGTATTTGTAGCCGCTCGCATAGGTCAGCGCGAAGATGTCCTTGCTGATACGCTTGGGATTGAAAGGCTCGCGGAAAGCGTCGCCGTGGCGCCAGCTGATCGCGGCGTCGCTCCATTCGGCGGCATGGCTCGCGCCGGCGGCGAGCAGGAAGGCGGCAAACGCCGCCAGGCTTGTTGTTCTACGCATGAGAGAAATTCCGGGGGACGGGCACATGAACTAGTGTAGCGATTGGCGGCGCCAATCGCGGCCGTATTGTCTCATGTGCGCCATACCGTCGCGGGATGCGGCCCCGCCGGACCACTACACGGCGAGGGCGACGCCGCCGGCCACGTGCCAGGCCTGCGCAAAGCCGAAGCGGCGCAACTGGCGGGCCGCCTTTGCGCTGCGGTTGCCGCTGCGGCAGAGGAAGACCCGCGGCGTATCGCCTTCGCGCAGCCAGCTTGCCGCATGCTCGGCCATGCGCGACAGCGGCACGCTTTGCGCCACGCGTCCATGCAGCGTGACCGGACCGGCCGCATGCTCCGATGCCTCGCGCACGTCGACCAGCACCGCGTCGGGATGCGCCTGCAGGAAGTCCTCCAGCGCGGCGGGCGCCAGGTGCATCTCGTGCTCGTCGAATGCCGCCTCGGCGCCGATCGCCGACCAGCCCAGCGCATCGTCATCCGCATTCCGGCACAAGATGGTGTCGGCACAGGCGCATTCGCATGCCGCCTGCGATGCGCCGATGAAGGCGTACTCGACGCGCGGCAGCGTCTCGCCGTGCACAGCGCCCAGCAGGTAGCCGCCATCGGCGTTCGCCAGCCACTGCGCGCCGATACGGATCGCGGGTGCGCGAAGGCCGCCGGCCAGCGCCACTTCCGCCGTCGCGGCCGGCCAGCCCGCGTGGAAGGGCACGCCCAGCTCCGCCAGCGCCGAACACAAGGCGCTGCTGCACGCGGCATCGCCGAGGATCGCGCGCACCGTGTAGCGGCGGGCCTTGGCCAGCGATGCGATACGCGCGGCCATCGGCGCAGGAATGTCGATCGCCACGCATGATTTTTCGTCCGCGTCGAACACCAGCCAGCCGGCGCAGCCTTCCGCGTTCACCTGCAGCAGGCCGTGATGTGCGGAAGGCGCCAGCACCAGCGGATCCGCGCGCAGCGCCTGGCTGCAGCGGCGAATGCGCTCGCAGGCCGCATCGATGAAGGCTTCATCGGCCTGCGGCCCGAACGACAGCCGCACCGCCGATGCCGCGCGCCACAAAGGCAGGCCCATCGCCTGCAGCACATAGCTCGGCTGCGCCTTCGACGCCGAACAGGCCGAACCCGCGCTCACGCGGATCGCGGCCGCGTCGAACACATCGAGCACGTCGCGGCTCGACAGGCCGGGCACGGAAAAATTGATGGTGGTCGGCAGCGCATGCTCCAGCGGCGAATTGAAAACGATGCCGGGGAAGGCCTCGCGCAGCGCCTGCACGACGCGATCGCGCGATTCCACCAGGGCGTCGTGGCCGCGGAATACCTGTCCCTGTTCCAGGGCCTTGAGCACGGCGCCGAACGCGGCGATGCCGGCCATGTTCTCGGTGCCGGAACGCTGCCCGGCTTCCTGGCCGCCGCCGGCAACCAGCGGCGTGAACGGCGCGCCGGCCCGCACGTACAGCATGCCGATGCCTTTCGGCGCGCACAGCTTGTGGCCGGAGAACGGCGCGTAGTCGATGCGCGTGGACGCCAGCGCCAGCGGCAGCTTGCCCAGCGCCTGCACGCAATCGACCATCCAGTAGGCGCCGCTGCCGGTCTCGCCGAGCACGCGCGCGATTCCCTCGAGGTCGGACACGGTGCCGGTCTCGTTGTTGGCCGCCATCGTGCACACCATCGCCGCATCCGGCGCCAGTTCGCGCAGGACGTCGAGGCGGTGGCGGCCCTCGCCATCGACCGGCAGCACGGCCAGTTCGAGATTCGTCCCCAGCAGCCGGTTCCAGTGCGCCAGGCTTTCCGGCACCGCCTTGTGTTCGGTCGCGCCATACACCAGCAGGCGGCCGCAGGGCTGGCCCGCAAGCTGGCGTTCGCGCACCGACCACAGCACCGACAGCACCGCGGTCTGGATGCCTTCGGTGGCGCCGCTGGTGAACATCAGGCGGCCGTCGCCGGCGCCGATCACGCGCCGCGCGCAGGCGCGGGCCTCGTCCAGGATCGCCTTGGCGCGCAGTCCGGCCGCGTGGCTGCTGCTCGGATTGCCGAAGCGCGGGCCCAGCGCGTCGAGTGCGGCATCGATGGCGGCGGGCAGGACCGGGCAGGTAGCGTTGGCGTCGAGGTAGATCTCAGGAGTCATAAAAATAAAATTACTAAAAACTTACAAAAAGGCACAGACTTCATGCTATCGTTAAGCAATATGTTACAAAGTTGCGCGCGAGAAGACGTTCCAAAGTTTTCGTTTTATGGTCAAAATGCAGTATAAGTGTTCTCATAACTACCAATAACGGAAAATGAATTCACTCGATAAGTTTGATTGCGCAATCCTGGCTGCGCTACAAGCCGACGCCACCCTCTCCATTTCCGGCCTGTCCGAGAAAGTCGGCCTCTCCAGCACCCCCTGCTGGAAGCGCGTCAAGCGCCTGGAAGAGGAGGGCTATATCGAAAGCCGCGTGAGCATCGTCAACCGGGCCAAGGTCGGCCTGCCGGTGACGGTGTTCGTCAGCGTGCGCACCAGCGAGCACGATGAGAAGTGGCTGGAGCGCTTCGCCTCCGCCGTCATCGCCCTGCCCGAGGTGCTGGAGTTCCACCGCATGAGCGGCGACGTCGACTACCTGCTCAAGGTGGTCACCACCGACATCGAAGGCTACGACCGCTTCTACAAAAAGCTGATCAAGTGCGCGCAGCTGACCGGCGTGTCGTCCGCGTTCTCGATGGAGCAGATCAAGTCGACCACCTCGCTGCCGCTGGAACTGATCTCGCACGGCATGCCCGCCTGAGCTGCGATACCGCGGCGGCAGGAATCATGCGATGATGTCGCCCGTTCGATAACAACGGAGACAATCAATGCCATCGACCATGAAGGCCGCGCCGCTGATCGCCGCGCTGCTGCTCGCATCGAACGCCTACGCGGCGGATGAACAGGTAGTGAAGATCGGCGTGACCGGACCGCTGTCCGGCCCCAATGCTTTCGCCGGCAAGGACGACGAGAACGGCGTGCGGCTCGCGGTCGAGGAGCTGAACGCGCAGAAGATCAAGGTCGGCGGCAAGCAGTTGCGCTTCGAGCTGGTGTCGGAAGACGACCAGGGCAACCCGACCGCCGGCACCAACGTCGCGCAGAAGCTGGTCGATGCCGGCGTCAAGTTCGTGCTCGGCCCGTACAACTCGGGCGTGGCGATTCCCGCTTCGCGCGTCTTCAACAGCGCCGGCGTGCTGATGTCCACCGTGGGCACCAATCCCAAGATTACGCAGTCCGGCTACGGCACCGTGTTCCGCATGGTCGCCAGCGACACGCAGGTCGGCGGCACCATGGCCGATTACGCGGCCAAGGAACTGAAGATCAGGAAGGTCGGCGTGATCGACGACCGCACCGCTTTCGGCCAGGGCGTCGCCGATGAATTCGCGCGCCGCGCAAAGGCTGCCGGCATCACCGTCGCCGGACGCGAATTCACGCGCGATACCGCCAGCGACTTCGCCTCGATCCTCACCGCGCTCAAAGCCAAGGGCGTGGACGCGATCTTCTACGGCGGCTATGCGCCGCAGGGCGCGCCGATGGCGCGGCAGATGAAACAGTTCGGCATGACGGCCAAGCTGCTCGGCGGCGACACGCTGTGCAGCCCTGAGATGGCCAAGCTGGGCGGCGACGCGGTCGGCGACAATGTGCGCTGCGCTCAAGCCGGCGCGATCCTCGAAAAGCAGGCCGCCGGACCGGCCTTCATCGCGCGCTACAAGGCGCGCTTCAAGCGCGATCCGGACGTGTACGCGCCCACCTTCTACGACCAGACCATGTTCATCGCACAGGCCATGAAAGAGACCAGCTCGGTCGATCCGGCCAAGGTCAACGCGGCGCTGCATTCGATGAGCTACCAGGGCGTGGTCGGCAACTACGGCTACGACGCCGCCGGCAACTTGAAGAAGACCGCGGTCACGGTCTACACCTTCAAGAACGGCGCGCTGGCGCCGCTGGCCAGCTACTGATACGCCGCATTCCGGCATCCCGGCGGCGCGGGCCACAAGCCCGGCGCCGCCTGAAGCACATCCAACCCGACGGATCCGACACATGAAACACACCATCAAGCTTGGCGCGCTCGCGATCGCCGCCGCGCTGGCCTGTGCGAGCGCATCGGCCGACATCGCGGCGGCTGCCGCGCCAGCCGCCGCCAAATCCATCGCGAGCAGCGAGACCGCCAAAAAGCTCGGCGCGCTGGCCAATGAATACTGGGACGCCGAAGCACGCTTCGACCCGGTGATGGCGGGCGAAGCCGGCGACAACCGTTTCGCCGACCAGATCGGCATGACGATTTCGGCGGCCGAACGTGCGAAGCAGTTCGCGCTGTACCGCGACTATCTCAAGCGCCTGCACGAAATCGCACGCGAGCAGCTGTCGGCGCGCGACCAGACCAGCTACGACATCCTCGACTACGAGCTGAAGTCCGCGCTGCGCTTCGAAGCCTTCCCCGAGCACCTGCTGCCGCTGAACCAGATGGACGCCATGCCGGTCACGCTGGCCAACTACGCCAGCGGCCAGGGCGCGCAGCCGCTGAACACGGTGCGCGACTACAAGGCCTACCTGAACCGCCTGCAGCAGCTCGGCCCGTGGATCGACTTGGCCATCGCCGACATGCGCGAAGGGATCAAGGCCGGCATCGTGCAGCCGCGCGCGATCATGCAATCCGCCCTGCCCCAGTTCAAGCAGCTGGTGTCGAAGACGCCGGAAACGAATATCTTCTACACGCCGGTGAAGAACTTCCCGAAGAGCTTCTCCGACGCCGACAAGCGCGCGCTGGCCGAGGCCTACCGCGCGACGATCGAGAAGACGCTCAACCCGGCGCTGGCACGGCTGGCCACCTTCGTCGAGAAAGACTACCTGCCGCACTGCCGCGCCAGCACCGGCTGGAGCGCGCTGCCCAACGGGATGAACTGGTACCTGGCGCGCGTGCAGAGCCAGACCACGACCGATCTGACACCGGAGCAGATCCACCAGATCGGCTTGAAGGAAGTGGCGCGCATCCAGGGCGAGTACGCGCGCATCGGCCCGAAGATGGGCTACCACGGCCCTGCCAGCGGGCTGCCGGCCTGGGTGTCGCAGCAGGCCAGGTACAAGCCCTTCAAGACCGACAAGGAAGTGATCGCGGCCTACCGCAAGCTGGACGAGACGCTGCGCCAGAAGCTGCCGGCGCTATTCTCGCTGCGGCCGAAAACGCCGCTCGACCTGCGCCTCGAGCCCGAGCTGTCGCGCGCGACCGCATCGGACCACTACACGCCGCCGGCGGCGGACGGCACGCGTCCGGGCGTGTTCTGGTCGGTGGTGAACGATGCGAAGGAATACGGCAAGCCGGGCATGGTGACGCTGTTCCTGCATGAGGGCCAGCCGGGCCACCACTTCCACATCGCGCTGATGCAGGAGATGAACCTGCCGAATTTCCGCAAGTTCGGCGGGAACAATGCATTCACCGAGGGCTGGGCGCTGTATGCCGAAACGCTGGGCACCGAGATGAAGCTGTACGATGCGCCGGAAGACTGGTTCGGCCACCTGAACGACGAGATGCTGCGCGCGGTGCGGCTGGTGGTGGACACCGGCATGCACGCGAAGGGCTGGACGCGCGAACAGTCGATCAAGTACATGCGCGAGACGCTGGGCTATCCGGAGTCGGTCGCGCGCAGCGAGACGGAACGCTACATGGCATGGCCGGGTCAGGCGCTGGGCTACAAGATCGGCGCGCTGAAGATCCAGGCGCTGAGGGCCAAGGCGGAGAAGGCGTTGGGACCGAAGTTCAGCCTGCCGAAGTTCCATGAGGTGGTGCTGGATGAGGGGACGCTGCCGCTGTCGCTGCTGGAGGCGAAAGTGGATCGGTGGATTGCGGCAAACAAGTAAGCGCGGCCACTAACTTCAAACCGTCGTCCCGGCGAAGGCCGGGACCCATAGACCGCCTGAGCTATGGCGCTCTGGCCGCGTGCCTGCAAACTCAGCATGGGTCACGGCCTTCGCCGGGACGACGGGTTACTGCTATTGGCATTAACTATTTAGCGAGTTAATCGAGCATGAACACCGGATACCGCCGCCACTCCGGCTCTCGATAACACGCGCAGTTCGCGAACAGGAAATCGAGCACCGCCGACTGGTCCTTCAGCAGCGCCGGATTGGCCTGCTTCCACGCGGCGAACCTGGTGGCCAGCTCCGGCTCCTCGCGCAGCAGCCGCTCCGCCTCGTCTTCGAACACATAATCCGAATACGCTTCCTTCTTCTCCAGCACGCTGTTGAAGAAGCCCCAGCGGAAGAAGCTGTCGTGCGCCTGCGGCTCCAGCGTCTCGACCGCGTAGCGCGCGTTGTCCTGGTCGAGCGGCACGATGTAGTCGCCCGCGCGCAGCAGCACCTGGCCGCGGCGCTTCTCAAGCTGCACTTCGTCGTGGAACATGTGGCCTTCGTACGCGGTCGCGCGCGAACTCACCGACGCCAGGTGGTAGTACGACGCCTCCACCGTGCGCTCGCTCTCCACGCGTTCCATCCGCACGCCATTCCACTGCAAGCGCTCGATCACCTCGCGCCAGGCCTGCGGCACCACGTAGGCACGCGGCGCCTGCACCGTCACGTCGGGCGGGAAGCTGTTGAAGTAGGCGATGTCGCGCTCCCACGGGCTGTTGCGGTCGTAGTGCAGGCGCGTGTAATCGCCCAGCACGCTCGGCTTGTACTTCGCCTCAAAACCCTTGAAACGGAAGCTGGACGGATGCGCCTCGTCCATCGCCCAGTGCACCGGCCACTCGCGGCGCGTGCGTCCTGCCTCCTTCGCGGCGCGGCGCAGCGCCTTGACCTGCGCGCCGTGCCTGATGGTGAAGTCGAGCGCGGTCTCGACCAGCGCGCGCATCGAGTGGTAGCGGTCAGCGAAGGGCTTGAGCATGTGCGTCTCGGGCATGAAGCCAATCGTGTGATGCAGCGCCGCGTAGCCGGTCGAGAAGCGCGGCGTTTCGAGGAATTCGGCGATGCCGTGGTCCGGGCTATCCTTGACCGGATTGACGTAGGGGCAGGTCGGCCAGCCGCGGCGCTCCATTTCGCTGAACATGAAAGGCAGCATGGTCCCGCGCAGGAAGCCGCCGAGTTCACCGCCAAGCTTGTCGGCCTGGGTGTGAATCAGCGTCATGGTGTAGCTGTAGTCGGCGCCGTTGGATGTGTGGGTATCGACCATCACGTCCGGATCCCACGACGTGAAGAATTTGTTGAAGACCTGGGCGGCCAGGGTGTCGCACTTGACGAAGTCGCGGTTCAGGTCCAGGTGGCGGCTGTTGCCGCGGAAGCCGAACTGCTCGGGCCCGTCCTGGTTCACGCGCGAGGTGTTGTTGCGATTCAGGCTGCCGTCCACGTTGTACAGCGGGATGAACAGGAACACCGTTTCGCCCAGCGCAGCCAGGCGTTCCGGCTGCGTGCAAAAGTCGCGCACCAGCGCCATGCAGGCGTCCACGCCTTCCGGCTCGCCGGGGTGGATGCCGTTATTATTGAAGAAGACCGTGCGGCCGGACTGTTTGATCTGCGCGCGGTCGAACACGCCGTCGGCGCTGATCACACCGGCGTGGATCGGCACGCCGGCGTCCGAGGTGCCGATCGCGCCGAAGCGCAGCACGCCGGGGTATTGGCGTGCGAGCTCTTCGTACCAGGCGATGCATTCGGCCCAGGTGGTGGTCTGGTTCTGGTTGCCTTTTTCGAAAGGTGTCTTCAATTCGAGGGACATGATTGGACTCGATGGGTTGATCGAAGCCGCTACGATACAGCAGTTGCCCCCGACAGTGGCAGCGCGATGACGACGGTGGTGCCCTTGCCCGGTTCCGAATGCACCTCGATGCTGCCGCCCAGCGCATCCACCCGCTCGCGCATGCCGATGATGCCGATGCCTTCGGACGCGGTGCCGGTATCGAAGCCCTGGCCATTGTCGGCCACCTCGATGGACAGCACGCGGTCGGCGTCCGACAGGATCAGCGACACCTCCGCCGAAGTCGCGCCGGAATGCTTCATCACGTTCGACAGCGCCTCCTGCACGATGCGGTAAGCGGAGATCGCGAGCTCGCTGCCAAGCTTCGAAAAGTCGCCCTCGGAGTGGAAGGAGAAATCGATGCGCGAGCCGCTGTCGT
The DNA here is from genome assembly GCF_024753145.1 of Massilia terrae. Lineage (GTDB taxonomy): Bacteria > Pseudomonadota > Gammaproteobacteria > Burkholderiales > Burkholderiaceae_D > Telluria > Telluria terrae. Next base: position 207,732 of record NZ_JANUGU010000003.1, read on the forward strand.
AATGGCGCAGCATCTCTTCCACCGCGCCGTGCAGGCCGAGCATCTCCAGCACCTCCGGCCGCAGTCGACGCACCAGCCGCCGCCCGCTGGCGTAGAGGTCCAGCGCCAGCTTGGTGATGGACTGCGCCTTCTGCTGCACCTGCTCGACTTCCGGCCCCGGCGGCGCCTTGGCCGCAAGCGCGCCGATCGCCTGCGCTTCCAGCCGCACCGCGATCAGCGACGCATTCAACTCGTCGTGGATCTCGATCGCGATGCCCTTGCGTTCTTCCTCGATGATGCTGTTGACCTTCTGGATCAGCTTGCGCTTGTCGTCGTTGGCGCGCAGCGCCTCGTTGCGCGAGGCGACCAGGTCGCGCGTGCGCTCGGCCACCTTGTTCTCCAGGTCCTTCTTCGATTCGTCCAGCGCCAGCGACATCTCGCCGATCGATGCCTGCAGCTCGCCGACCTCGCCGCCGGTGGCGACCGGAAGGTTGACGTGGTAGTCGCCGCCGCGGATCTGGCGGAGCGCGTCGATCGCGTCCTTCAGCGGCACGGTCAGGCTGCGCGCCAGGATCCAGGCCAGCGCGCCGGCCGCCGCCAGCCCGAGCGCGGCCATCGCCAGCTCGACCCGGAAGCGGTGCGCCTGCTTGGCCATCATCACCGCGGGAGACATCTGGACCCGCACCCAGCCCACCACTTCGGTGGTCATGGTCGGCGGACGCGAATCGCTGGATGCCGACACGTGCGGCGTGCCGTTGTCCGAGAACAGGTTGATCCACAGGATCTGCTTCTTGATCGGCGCCTCGTAGTAATGGCCTTCCGAGTCGACCGCCGTATCGGACACGACGCCGACTGCCGCCTTGCCGCTGGCGTCGACCACGTCGATACGGTAGATGCTCTTGTCCGACTGGACCAGCCCATTAATGGTCAGGCGCAAGTCGGACAGGTTGCCGGAGATGAGGTTGTACTCGCTGGTCTCGGCCAGCGCGGTGGCCAGGATGCGGCCACGCTCGGTCAGCTCCTCGGCCACCTGGGCGCGGTGCGAATACCACGAGTACCAGACGAAGGACGTGAACAGAAGTGCCACCGGCAGCATGGTGATGAAGGCCATGCGCCGGCCGATGCTCCAGCTGCGCCAGAAGCGGAGCGTCATGGCGGCGGGGGCGCTGGCCGCGCGAAGTTACGCACGGCGTCGGATACGTGCACGTCGAGCGATTTGGCCACGCCTTCGTTGACCACGGTGCGGAAGTAGCGCGGGAACTGCGGCGCCGGCAGCACGCCGCTACCCACATACTCCGACGCCATCTCGGCCACCTGGGCGTTGATGTCCTCGATGTCGGAATAGGTTGTGGCGAGCGCGCCGGCCTTCACCATATCGGCCGAGAAGCCGATCACCGCCTGCTTGTGGCGGTAGGTGGAGAGCAGGATGTTGCGGATGTTCTCGGTGTTGTAGACGGCGCTGTCGGGCAGCGCCAGCAGCACCTCGGTCTGCGCGATGCGCGACAGGATGCGGTTGATGTCGTCGCCGCCGCCGAAGTCCTGCACCTCCACCGGGCCTTGCAGCGCGGGCTTGAGGAACTGGGTGTCGTGCCCAAGGATGGCGGCGATGCGCACCGGACGGCCATACAGCAGCGACACCAGCCGCAGCTGGTCCGCGGGCGCCGGTTCCGCGTACACCGCCGTCAGCGTCGACGCGCGCGCCGGCGGCAGGCCCGCCGCCACTGCCCGCAACACCTGGCTCGACGTGAAGGACGAGATCACCGCGCAGTCGCAGCGCTTGTTCGCAACCTCGTGCAGCGCGGCCGGGCCCACCGCCACCACCAGCATGCGGCGCCGCTGCGCGAGTTCGGTGCGGAACGCGGCGAAGATGGGGATCAGGCGCTTGGACAAGTCGTCGACGATGCGCCGCGTGAGGGCGCTGTCATCGGCGGTCACGATCTGGAAGCTGTAGCCCTTGACCGCGTCCACCGGTTCGGCACGCGCCACCAGCGCGAACGCGGCCGCCAAGGCAGCAAGCACGCAGCGCATGCGGTTCGCCGCGCCGGCCATGCGCTTAGGGTTCGATCAGGCCGTGCTTGACGGCCAGCTTGGTGATGTAGGCCTGGCGGTGCACGCCCAGCTTTTCCTTGACCGCCTGGCTGATGTTACTGATGGTCTTGGTCGACAGGTTGAGCTTCTCGGCGATCTCCGCGTTGGTCAGGCCTTCGGCCATCAGCTTGAAGATTTCGAGGCTGCGCTCGTCCAGCTGCGACTGCGGCGAGATGTCGCCCCGCACCGCGAGGCTGGCCAGCCGCTCGGCAATCTGCGGCATGAAATACAGCTTGCCCTCGTGCGCGAGACGCACCGCGGTGGCCAGGTCGGCCGGGTCGCAATCCTTGGTGATGAAGGCGTGCGCGCCGAGGCGGTAGGTTTCCTTGATCAGGCTGTCCTGGTCGAACTGGCTGAGGAAGACGATCCTGGCGTCCGGATGCGCGCGCAGGATCTGCTGGGCGGCGTCCAGCCCGGTCAGTTCGGTGCCGAAGCGGATGTCGAGCACGATCACGTCCGGCTGCTCGCGCTCTGCCATCGCCACCGCCTCGTCGGGCGTCCGGGCCTGCCCCACCACTTCCATGCCGTGGCCGGTCAGTGACATGGCAAAGCCGGTCATCACGATCGGGTGATCGTCGGCCAGCATCACGCGGATTGCTTTTTTCGCTTGCACGTTTTCTCTCCTGTTGCGGAACGCGCCTACCAGTCCCTGGCAACTGTGTGTGCCATTTCATGGAAAGCCAGAAGGATTATTCCACACAACGCTGCTTCTGGCGAGTGAACATCCCAGCACATCACGGCACACACGACTGGCAACAATATTTCTACTTACTGCTGTTGCGAATTGCTAGCACATAGCATATATTGATTCCCACAAAAGGAATTATACGAAGCATTCCGCGGACGAGAAAAAGGAGATCACCATGCATTTTTCGCACGTGAACAATGACGGCGCATCCAAAGCGGGCAAGTTCGCTGTCGTCGCCGGTTTGCACGTCCTGGTCGCCACTGCTTTCATCCACAGCATCAACACGCGGCAGATCACGCTGCCCAAGGTCCCCGAGGACATCTTGGTGATGCTCACGCCGGACGTGCCGCCGCCCCCGCCGCCTCCACCCGAGCCGCCGAAACAAATGGTGAAACCCACCATGCCGGATATCGTGGTGCCGAAGGTCGAAGTGCAGACCCCGCCGCCGCAGGAACCGCCGCCGGTGCAGGCCACCACGCAGGCTGACCCGACGCCCGCGCCGCCGGTACAAACGCAATCGACCAATGCGCCGGGCCAGCCTACGAACAGCAACAGCGGCGCCATGCGCAGCGCGGTGCTGGCCGACGCCAACGGCTGCGCGAAACCAGCCTACCCGCCGTCGTCGCTGCGCAATGAAGAAACCGGCACCGTGACGCTGGCCCTGCTGGTGGGCGCGGACGGCAAGGTGACAGCCTCGCGCATCCAGCATTCGAGCGGCTATCGCGACCTGGACAAAGCCGCCGTCAACGCGCTGAGCCTGTGCACCTTCAAACCGGCGATGAACAACGGCGTGCCGGAAGCCGGCTGGGCCCAGCTTGCCTACGACTGGAAGATCGACTGATTCCCTGTACTCGCTTTCCCCTTTTTGCCCGCCTTCCCCCTCCTGGCGGGCATTTTTTTTAAGTGAGAGCGTCATTCACACGCAGGCGGGAACGACGTTCACAAAAAAAGTAGCAAACAAAACAAGAGTGAGAGAAGAACGTGACAAACCGATCAGCCTTACCGGGTTTTCCCGGCCTGGCAGGATGCGCCGCGGCCCTTGCCGCCGTGTGCGCGCTTGCGTGGGCCAGCCTTGCCACCACCGCGCTGCCACCGCCTAGCGGCGCCGGCGCGCCCGCCGATGCCTTCTCCGCCGAACGCGCGGCGGTGCACCTGCAGGCGCTCGCGCGCACGCCGCGCCCGATCGCCAGCAGCATGAACGAACAGGCGCGCGAATACATCGTCGCCCAGCTGCGCGGCATGGGCCTGCAGCCCGAAGTGCAGGTCGCGACCGCCGTGCGCCAGTCGGTCGACAACTACCACAACGTGCACGTGACGCTGGCCGTCGTGCATAACATCGTCGCGCGCAAGCCGGGCGCCGCGCTGGACCACGCGCGCCGTCCGGCGCTGCTGCTCGCATCGCACTACGACAGCGACCCGGCCACACAAGGCGCATCCGATGCGGCATCGGCCGCGGCCATGCTCGAAACAGCGCGCGCGATGCAGTCAGGCCCGCCGCCAGCCGGCGACGTGATGTTCCTGTTCGCGGACGGCGACCGCGTGGGCGCGATGGGCGAGCAGGCCTTCGCGGAGCAGCACCCGCTGGCGCAGCGCGTCGGACTCACGCTGCGCTTCCAGCATCTTGGCAACGACGGGCCGGTGGTGCTGCAACGGGCGCACGGCGCGGCCGGCGCCGCGATCAGCGCGTGGGCGCGCGGGCCTTCACCGCGCGGCTCTTCGCTGGTGAGCGAGGCCACGAGCCTGATGCCGCAGGCGCGCGGCAGCGGTCCGCTGGCGTCGCTGCGGGCGCCGCTGCTGCAATTCGGCGCCGTCGAGGGCCGGCTCGGGAGCTGGGACACGCCGCAACGCTTTGCGCGCGCCACGCTGCAGCACGAAGGCGACACGATGCTCTCGCTGGCGCAGGCACTTGGCGCACGGCCGCTCGGCCACGCGGCCGCCAGCGGCGACCAGGTCTACTTCACCGCGCCGGCGCTGGGCATGGTCCACTACCCTGCCAGCGCCACCTGGACCATCACCAGCATTGCTTGCCTGCTGCTGGCCTGCGTCTGCGCCGCCGCCATCGAAGGGGACCGGCTCGAACTGACCGGCATCGTGAAGGGCGCCTTCGGCTACGCGCTGATCGCGGGTGGGCCGCTGGCGGTGCTTTACCTGGACGGACTGCACGGCGCGTTCTCCCACGTAATCGCGCCCGACGCGTCAGGCCTGCACTACGAACAGGGCGTGGCGCTGCTGATCGCCGGGCTGTTCGTGCTGGGCCAGCGCATGCTGTGCGCGCGCATCGGCGCACTGGCGGCGGCGCTGGGCGCGCTGGCCTGTCTGGCCGCCGGCCTCGCGGCGGTGACCTGGCTCGCACCCGGCATCAGCTACCTGCTGGCCTGGCCGCTGATTGCTGCGACCATCGCGCTGGCGGCGCAGCTGTCGCCGCGGGTGCAGGCGCTGACCGGATGGATGCGCTTCTCGCTGCTGCTGGCCGGCGTGCTGCCCGCCATTGCGCTGGCCATGCCGGCCGCGCGCGACATCTTCGCGATGCCGACGCGGTTTCGCATCCACATTCCCCTGTGGCTGCTGATGCTCGTGATGGGCACGGCGGTTGCGCTGCTCGGCGTGGCGGCACGCAGGCTCGCGGTGCGCGCCACCGTCATCGTGGGCGCGGCGCTGCTCGCGATTCCCGGCAGCGCCAGCGTGCCGGACAAGGCGCCGCCCGGCCCCAACCCGCTGGTCTACTACAAGGACATGCCGACGTGGAGCGAATGGTGGTTGTCGCGCCAATCGCAGCCGGACCAATGGACCCGCCAGCTGTTCCCTGACCAGGTGCGAGCGGTGAAGCTGGTGGACGTGCTGGGCTGGAACAGCCACGAGGTCTGGTACGCAAAGGCGCCGCGCAACGAGATCGTCTTCCCGCACGCGATCATGCTGGTGAACGATAAGGAGCCGGCGCGCCGGATCGTGTTCGACCTGACATCGAAGAACAGCGCGCCGCGCATCGAGCTGCACGTCGGCGGCGGCAAGCCGTGGCGCGCGCGCATGAATGAGCAACTCCTGTCGTACGACCCGGAGATCCGCAACTGGTCGATGTCGATCTACGGCATACGCGACCAGCGGATGCACTTCGATTTGGAGATGTTCGGCGGGATCGTCGGGGTGGGCGTCGAGGAGCACATCCCCGGCCTGCCCGACAGGTCGCTGGCAGTGCCCGAACCGGCCGGCGCCTACATCCCGATGAGCGGCGAGACCGTCGCCGCCGACATGTTGTGGTTTCGCTAGGGAAATGCTTTAATCGCTGGCGCACCCCAACCGGTGTGCCGACATGTTCAACTTCCCGCTCGAACCCATGAAGAAGCTCACCACCGCCACCATCCTGGCCACCAGCCTGGCAATGGCGTACCCGGCGCAGGCCGCCACCAAAGTCGTGGTCGGCCCGGTCGTCCAAGAGGCGCCGCTGCGCGCCCACCTCGATTTCCTGTCGTCCGACCTGGTCGAGGGCCGCGGCACCGGCCAGCGCGGCGGCCAGCTCGCGGTGAAATACCTCGAAACCCAGGCGCTGGCGATCGGCTTGAAGCCGGCGAACGGCAACAGCTTCCTGCAGCCGGTGAAGATCGCCGGCGTGAAGGCGCTGCCGGCGCAAAGTAGCGTGACCGTGGTCGCGGGCGGCCAGCCGCTGCCGCTGGCCTTCGGCACCGACTGGGTGTGGGCGCCGGGCGACGCGCAGCCGGTGCACGAGCTGGATTACGAGCTGGTATTCGCCGGCTACGGCATCACGGCGCCGGAAGAAGGCGGCTGGGACGACTTCAAGGGCCTGGACTGCAAGGACAAGGTGCTGGTGGTGATGGTCAACGACCCGATGCCGACCGAGGCCGAGCCGAACCGCTTCAACGGCAAAGGGCTGACCTACTACGGCCGCTGGACCTACAAGTTCGAGGAAGCCGCGCGCCGCAATTGCGCCGGCGTGCTGCTGATCCACACCACGCCGTCCGCATCCTACGGCTGGAGCGTGGTGCAGAACAGCTGGATGGGCGAGCGTTTCCAGCTATCCGAGCGCGAGCTGGGCACCGGCCTGCAGGGCTGGATCACCGATGACACGGCGAAGAAGCTGTTCGCCGCCAGCGGCTTCGACCTCGACAAGCTGCGCGCCGCGGCCGAGGACAAATCGTTCAAGCCGGTGCCGCTGGGCGCGCGCATCAAGGGCGAGACCCGCGCCGAAGTGCGCAAGCTGGACGAATTCAACGTGGCCGGCATCGTGCCCGGGACCGATCCCAAGCTGAAGGACGAGCTGGTAATCTACAGCGCGCACTGGGACCACCTGGGCAAGAACGGCGACGGCAAGGACAATATCTACAACGGCGCGGTGGACAACGCGTCCGGCAGCGCGGCGCTGCTGGCGATGGCACAGGAAGCGGTGCGCGCGCCGGCCAAGCGCTCGCAGATGTTCCTGTGGGTGGCGGCCGAAGAACAGGGGCTGCTGGGCAGCGCGGCCTATGCATCGAGCCCGCTGTGGCCGGCCGCGAAGACCGCCGCCGACCTGAACCTGGACAGCCTGAACTGGATCGGCCTGGTCGAGGACGTCGGCATCCAGGGCAGCGAGCGTACCGAACTGAACGCAATGGCCGTGGCCACCGCCAAGAAGATGAAGCTGGTGCCGGCGCCGGCGCATCCGGACCTGTCCGGCGGCTACTTCCGCAGCGACCACTTCAGCTTCGCGAAAGCGGGCATCCCGGCGTTCTCGGTTGGCGGCGGCCATGCGTGGGTGAAGGACGTGGAGGCCAACAACGCCAAGTCCAAGGCCTACGGGCCGCGCTACCACCAGGTGACGGACGAGTACGATCCGGCGTGGGATCTGTCGGGCATGGTGCAGCAGGCGCAGTTCACGCTGAACCTGGGGCAGGCGATCGCCAATGCGCCGAAGATGCCGGCGTGGAAGGCGGGCGATCCGTTTGGCAAGGCGCGCGCGACGTCGAACTAAAATGCGAAATGGGGTTCCCGCGTTCGCGGGAACCCCATCTTGCTAGCTCAGTGGCTTACTCAATAACGCCGCACACCAGCCGCGCGCCCCCGCCACCCAGCGGCGCCGGATGATCCGAGTGATTATCCCCGCCCACGTGTACCATCAGCGCCCGCCCCTTCACGTCAGCCAGTTTCAGGCGCGGCGCGAGCACGGGATTGCTGGCGTTACCGTTCATATCCACGAACAACGCAGGCAGGTCGCCGAGATGCCCATCACCCCAGGGCAGGCCGTGATGCTTGCTCCCGGCCGGATCGTAATGCCCGCCCGCCATGCCCCCTGCCACTGCCTTGCCGTCCTTCTGCGCCGGACCGCAGTTACCGGTTTCATGCACGTGGAAACCATGCAGTCCCGGCGCGATGCCGGACAGCGCCGGCGTGAACACCAGCCCGTACGGCGATTCCGAAATGGTGACCGTGCCCGCAGACGCGCCGATGCCCGTCTCCGACAGCACGTTCATCTTCACCTGCAGCTCCGCAGCCCCGGCTGAGATTGCCGCGCAGCACAGGCAAGCAGCCACAAAGAATTGTTTCTTCATGCTATTTCTCCCCTCCCAATTGAAGCGAAAATAGTACTTTCTCAACTTTGTGTAAGCTATCCCCATCCATGGGGGACATCGATGAGCATGTGCTTCACATACGCGAGACGGCCGGGCGCAGGATGGCGAGGAGACCCGCCTCCGATGTGCAGCCGAATTTTTCGTAGACCGCTTTCACACAGTCACGCAGCACGGCATCACTCACATCCATCCGTGCGCGCGCAGCCTCGCGCCCGCCACCCACGCCCATCCAGTATGCCACTTCCATCTGTTGCGGCGACAGTTCTACCGTGCTTAGCGCGCGCCAGATCCGCAGGGGCATCGGCACGACGTACTTGAGGAAGATGCCGATGGTACGGCTGTGGTCGGCTTGCAGCGAGGACGCCAGCGACAGGCCGCCCGAGCTCATCCACTGGGCGCGCGCCTCCAGCACCCCGCCCGCCATCGCCAGCGTGCTGGAGGGCAGGCGCCACGGGTAGCGGTCGCCATACATCACGGACTCGACCAGGCGCAGGCCGAACGGGGGCAGCTTCAGGCGGTCGAACGCGGCGCGCTCCTGCAAGGCGAGCTGGTCCAGCATGGCGCCCGCGGAATCGCTCAGGAACAGGATGTGGCCGCCTGTGGTCGCGAGCAGCATGGCCTCGTCCTCGATCACGCCCGACAGGCCGGTGGCCGGCGCCGATGCGTTGCGCAGCGCGAATTCAAAATAGGTGGCGACGCGGCCCAGGTCTTCCTCGTCGTCGGCATCGAAGGCCGGGCCGTTGCGCAGCAGGGTCACCGTGCCCAGCGCTTCGGCGCCGTGCTCGAGGGGTTGGTCGATCACGTGCTCGTAATCGTCTTCGCGCACCGCGGCGAAGCTGCTGGAGTCGCTGAAGTAATAGCCATTGGGCGGCGGCAGCGCGGCGACGACGGTGTCGTCCAGCGCCTGCTGTTCGCGCGCATCCGGGCTGTCGGCGCGCAGGAACAGCGTCGCGGCGGTGTTCGGGATCAGCTCCCGCACCAGCGCGAACGCATCGGGCACGATCGTCATCAGCGGCAGGCCGGTCGAGCACAGCACCCGCAAGCGCGCCCATTGACGGCTATTCTTTTTACGCGACACGAGGAATGTTGATTACAAGAAAGAGATTTACCGAATACTGATCTTTACAGGTCAAAATGTCAACTTTTGCCGGCTATTGAGCCTGTGTTGACACCACAGGCATACGGTCTATACTCGTCTAGACAAATTCACCGCATCGTCAAAGTGAGCACATATCGCACATCGCGGCAGCAGGCATGCGCGCCCTCCATCGGAGCGGCGGTGGATGCGTGCGCGCTCGCGCTGGCGATCGCCTGCCCCTCCCGCACGCGAGGCTACGCCTGGCTCTCTTTGGCTCGGTGAGGGCTTGAGAGAGGATCTTCGGATCCCCCCGCCCCGCCGAGCCTCCCATCTCCAAGACACGACCAATCCGGCGGCTCCGCCATGCCGCGGCGCAGCCGCCGCAAACGAATTTGAAAGACGATATGAAACCAGACCTGATTATTTCCTCGCGCGATCTCGAACAGATCGAGCAATTGCTCGCCCACCTGCCGATGTCGATGAACGCAATCAAGGATGCTTTGGCCGAGGAGCTGGAGCGGGCCGACATCCGCGAGCCGGACGAGATGCCGGCGGACGTCGTCACGATGAATTCCAAGGTGCGCTTTGCCGTGGAAAACACCTCGGACGAGTTTTCGCTGACATTGTCCTACCCTGCGCAACTGGCCGACGGGCCGGATCGCATTTCCATTCTGTCGCCGGTGGGCAGCGCGCTGCTCGGATTGTCAGCCGGCGCGCGCATCGACTGGCCGGGTCCGACCGGGCGCCTGAATGTGCGCGTGCTTGAAGTATTAAGCCACGCGGAAGCAACGGCTGGAGCGGGCCAATGACACGCGATTTCCGCCAGCCGCGCGTCACCGACCTGGCCGCCATCATGGCGATCCAGCGCGAATGCTATCCGCCCGTGCTGCGCGAAGACCGGCTGACCATCGAGGAACGCATGGCGGTCGCGGCTGAATATTGCTGGGTGGCGGAGGACGAGCACGGCATCGCGGCCTACCTGTTCGCCTATCCTTCGACGCTGGGAAAGATCACGCCGCTCGACGGCGCCTTTCGCATCGCGCCGGATGGCGATACGCTGTACTTCCATGATCTGGCGGTGCTCAAACGCGTGGCGGGAACCGGGCTCGGTTCCGACCTGGTGGACGTCGCACTCGCCAGTGCCGCCGCGCAGGGTTTTGCGCATGCGGCGCTGGTCGCCGTTCAAGAATCGTCGATGTTCTGGGAACGTATGGGCTATCGACGCCGTGACGAGCTCGACGAGGTCGAGCGCGAGAATCTTCAGACATATCCGGGCTCGCCGTTCTACATGGTCCGCGAAGTTCTGCCACCATCGGGCACCTGATAACTCAGCATGTCGTCCCGGCGAAGGCCGGGCCCCATGGACCCGCCGCGTAGCCGCACACTCGGCATCGATCCCTGCCTGCGCCGGGACGACGGTGCGCGTGAAGGAGAGCGCGCGCTTTACGTTGGCGATATCGAAAAAAAACGGCACCCGCGGGTGCCGTTTTTGCTGGGGTAGCTGACGATTACTCGCCGTCGCCCGGATGCGCTTCGGTTTCGTGCTGGGTGGCGTTGGCCTGGTCTTCCATCGCCTGCAGCTCGGCAGCCATATTGGCTTTTTCCTGAGCCAGCAGCTGGGCGCGCTCTTCCGCCTCCCACTGCTCCTTCTCCTTACGCGCACGGTGGAACGCGAGACCGGTACCGCCCGGGATCAGGCGGCCAACGATCACGTTTTCCTTCAGGCCGCGCAGACCATCGCGCTTGCCCATGATCGCCGCTTCGGTCAGCACGCGGGTGGTTTCCTGGAACGATGCGGCCGAGATGAACGAGTCGGTCGACAGCGAAGCCTTGGTAATACCCAGCAGCACGTTTTCGTACTGCGCCGGCAGCTTGTTGACGGCGTTGACGCGGTCGTTCTCTTCCAGCAGCTCCGAACGCTCCACCTGCTCGCCGACGATGTAGTCGGTGTCGCCGGCATCGGTGATCTGCACACGACGCAGCATCTGGCGCACGATCACCTCGATGTGCTTGTCGTTGATCTTCACACCCTGCAGACGGTACACGTCCTGCACTTCGTCCACGATGTAGCGGGCCAACGCTTCGATACCCAGCAGGCGCAGGATGTCTTGCGGATCGGCCGGGCCGTCCACAATCATCTCGCCCTTGTTCACCACCTGGCCGTCGTGCACCAGCACTTGCTTGTCCTTGGTGATCAGGAACTCGTGCTTGTTGCCGTCCATGTCGGTGATTTCCAGGCGCTGCTTGCCCTTGGTTTCTTTACCGAAGGCGACCGTACCGGTGACTTCCGCCAGCATGCCGGCATCTTTCGGCGAACGGGCTTCGAACAGCTCGGCAACGCGCGGCAGACCACCGGTAATGTCACGGGTCTTCTGCGATTCGGTCGGGATACGTGCAAGCACTTCACCCACCGACACTTGCTGGCCGTCTTTCACCATGATCAGCGCGCCGACCTGGAAGCCGATCGTCACGGCGTGCTCGGTGCCGGCGATCTTCACTTCCTGGCCTTCGTCGTTCAGCAGCTTGACCTGCGGACGCAGGGTCTTGCCCGAACCGCGGCGCTTGGCGTCGATCGCCACCAGGGTCGACAGGCCGGTCACTTCGTCCACCTGGCGGGCGACGGTCACGCCCTCTTCCACGTTTTCGAACTTGATCGTACCGGCGTACTCGGTAATGATCGGACGGGTCAGCGGGTCCCAGGTTGCCAGCACGGTGCCGGCCTTGACCGCCATGCCGTCCTTGACCACCAGGGTCGCACCGTACGGCACCTTGTGGCGCTCGCGCTCGCGGCCGTGGTCGTCGGTGATCAGCACTTCGCCCGAACGCGAAATGACGATCAGCGCGCCCTTGCCGTTGGTGACGTAACGCATGGTCGCGGTGAAGCGGATGGTGCCGTTCGACTTGGCTTCCACCGACGACGCCACTGCCGCACGCGATGCCGCACCACCGATGTGGAAGGTACGCATGGTCAGCTGGGTACCCGGCTCACCGATCGACTGCGCTGCCACCACACCGACTGCTTCGCCGCTGTTGACCAGCATGCCGCGGCCGAGGTCGCGGCCGTAGCACTTGGCGCACAGGCCGTAGCGGGTTTCGCAGTTCAGCGGGGTGCGGACCTTGACTTCGTCGATGCCCAGGCGCTCGATCTCTTCGACCATGTCCTCGTCCAGCAGGGTGCCGGCTTCGTACACGGTTTCTTGCGTCTCCGGATTGACGATGTCGGTGCCTGCCACGCGGCCGAGGATACGGTCGCGCAGGGCTTCGATCACTTCACCACCTTCGACCATCGCCTTCATCAGGGTGCCGTTGCTGGTGCCGCAATCGTCTTCGGTCACCACCAGGTCCTGGGTCACGTCGACCAGGCGGCGGGTCAGGTAACCCGAGTTCGCGGTCTTCAGCGCGGTGTCGGCCAGACCCTTACGGGCGCCGTGCGTCGAGATGAAGTACTGCAGCACGTTCAGGCCTTCGCGGAAGTTCGCGGTAATCGGCGTTTCGATGATCGAGCCGTCCGGCTTCGCCATCAGGCCGCGCATACCGGCCAGCTGGCGGATCTGGGCAGCCGAACCACGGGCGCCCGAGTCGGCCATCATGTAAATCGCGTTGAACGATTCCTGGGTGCCCTGGCTGCCGTCGCGCTTGGTGACCGGCTCGACTTTCAGCTGGTCCATCATGGCCTTGCCGACTTCGTCCGAGGTCTTGCCCCAGATGTCGACCACCTTGTTGTAGCGCTCGCCGGCGGTGACGAGACCCGATGCGTACTGCTGCTCGATCTGCTTGACTTCCGATTCGGCGGTCGAGATCAAGGTCTTCTTCACGTCCGGGATCAGCATGTCGTCGACCGCGATCGAGATGCCGGCGCGGGTCGCGAGGCGGAAGCCCGACTGCATCAGCTTGTCGGCGAACACGACGGTCGCGCGCAGGCCGCACTTGCGGAACGAGGTGTTGATCAGCTTCGAGATTTCCTTCTTCTTCAGCGCGCGGTTCAGCACCGAGAACGGCAGGCCTTGCGGCAGGATCTCGGACAGGATCGCACGGCCGACCGTGGTCTCGTAGCGGGTCAGGGTGCGGTCGAAGCCGCCCTGCTCGTTCTTCGGATGCTCGACGATACGGACGGTGATGCGGGTCGCCAGCTCGACTTCCTTGTTGTCGTAGGCGCGGATCACTTCCGACACGTCCGGGAACAGCATGCCTTCGCCCTTGGCGTTGATCGCCTCGCGGGTCGCGTAGTACAGGCCCAGCACGATATCCTGCGACGGCACGATCGACGGCTCGCCGTTCGACGGGAACAGGATGTTGTTCGAAGCCAGCATCAGGGTGCGGGCTTCCATCTGTGCCTCGATCGACAGCGGGACGTGGACTGCCATCTGGTCACCGTCGAAGTCGGCGTTGAACGCGGCGCAGACCAGCGGGTGCAGCTGGATAGCCTTGCCTTCGATCAGGACCGGCTCGAAGGCCTGGATACCGAGACGGTGCAGGGTCGGCGCACGGTTCAGCATGACCGGGTGTTCGCGGATGACATCTTCCAGGATGTCCCACACCACCGGCTCCTGCTGTTCGACCAGCTTCTTGGCGGCCTTGATGGTGGTCGCGAGACCCATCAGTTCCAGCTTGTTGAAGATGAAGGGCTTGAACAGTTCCAGCGCCATCAGCTTCGGCAGGCCGCACTGGTGCAGTTTCAGCTGCGGACCGACCACGATGACCGAACGGCCCGAGTAGTCGACGCGCTTGCCCAGCAGGTTCTGGCGGAAACGGCCGCCCTTACCCTTGATCATTTCAGCCAGCGACTTCAGCGGACGCTTGTTGGCGCCGGTCATCGCCTTGCCGCGACGGCCGTTGTCCAGCAGCGAGTCGACCGCTTCCTGCAGCATGCGCTTTTCGTTGCGCGTGATGATTTCCGGCGCGCGCAGCTCCATCAGGCGCTTCAGGCGGTTGTTGCGGTTGATGACGCGGCGGTACAGGTCGTTCAGGTCGGAGGTCGCGAAGCGGCCGCCATCCAGCGGCACCAGCGGACGCAGTTCCGGCGGCAGCACCGGCAGCACTTCCATGATCATCCAGTCCGGCTTGATGCCCGAGCGCTGGAACGCCTCCAGCACCTTCAGGCGCTTGGCGTATTTCTTGATCTTGGCTTCCGACTTCGACTCTTTCAGTTCGACGCGCAGGGCTTCGGCTTCGCGGTCGATGTCGATCGAGCGCAGCAGTTCACGGATGCCCTCGGCGCCCATGAATGCGGTGAAGTCGTCGCCGTACTCTTCGTACTTGGCGGCGTAGTCGTCTTCCGACATGATCTGGCACTTCTTCAGCGGGGTCATGCCCGGATCGGTCACGACGTATGCTTCGAAGTACAGGACGCGCTCGATGTCGCGCAGGGTCATGTCCAGCACCATGCCCAGGCGCGACGGCAGCGACTTCAGGAACCAGATGTGGGCGACCGGCGAGGCCAGCTCGATGTGGCCCATGCGCTCACGGCGCACCTTGGCCAGGGTAACTTCGACGCCGCACTTCTCGCAGATCACGCCGCGGTGCTTCAGGCGCTTGTACTTGCCGCACAGGCACTCGTAGTCCTTGATCGGGCCAAAGATCTTGGCGCAGAACAGGCCGTCACGCTCCGGCTTGAAGGTGCGGTAGTTGATGGTTTCCGGCTTCTTGACTTCGCCGAACGACCACGAACGGATTTTATCGGGCGACGCCAGGCCAATCTTGATGGCGTCGAAGCTCTCGTTTTGCTGAACTTGCTTGAATAGATCGAGCAGTGCTTTCATTGATCACTCCAGGTGATTGAATTCTTTACTTACTACTACCCGCTAAGCTCGTCGCTCCGGCGGAGGCCGGAGCCCATGCTGAGTGTCCGAAGTAGCAAACTCAGCATGGGTCCCGGCCTGCGCCGGGACGACGTCTTTACGCTAGCGGTGCGCGCTGGCTATGTCGATCAGGTACGTTCCAGGTCGATATCGATGCCCAGCGAACGGATTTCCTTCACCAGCACGTTGAACGATTCCGGCATGCCGGCGTCGATCACGTGGTCGCCCTTGACCAGGTTCTCGTACACCTTGGTACGGCCATTCACGTCGTCCGACTTCACGGTCAGCATTTCCTGCAGCACGTAGGACGCGCCGTAGGCTTCCAGCGCCCACACCTCCATCTCACCGAAGCGCTGGCCGCCGAACTGGGCTTTACCACCCAGCGGCTGCTGCGTCACCAGCGAGTACGGGCCGGTCGAACGGGCGTGCATCTTGTCGTCGACCAGGTGGTGCAGCTTCAGCATGTGCATGTAGCCCACGGTGACCTTGCGCTCGAACGCTTCGCCGGTGCGGCCGTCGTGCATCGTCACCTGGTTCTTCGACGGGGTCATGCCCAGGTGCTTGGCGATCTGGTCCGGGAAGGCCAGGTCCAGCATGCGGCGGATTTCTTCCTCGTGCGCACCGTCGAACACCGGGGTCGCGAACGGCACGCCGTTCTTCAGGTTGTTGGCCAGCGACAGGATCTCGTCGTCCGACAGGCTGTCCAGGTCTTCCGACTTGCCGGTCTCGTTGTAGATCTTCTGCAGGAAGGCGCGCACGTCGTCCGCTTGCGCCTTGGCGCGCAGCAGCTCGCCGATGCGCAGGCCCAGGCCCTTCGCCGCCCAGCCGAGGTGGGTTTCGAGGATCTGGCCGACGTTCATACGCGACGGCACGCCCAGCGGGTTCAGCACGACGTCGGCCGGGGTACCATCGGCCATGAACGGCATGTCTTCCACCGGCACGATGCGCGACACCACACCCTTGTTACCGTGGCGGCCCGCCATCTTGTCGCCCGATTGCAGGCGGCGCTTGACGGCCAGGTAGACCTTGACCATCTTCTGCACGCCCGGCTGCAACTCGTCGCCCTGGGTCAGCTTCTTGCGCTTCTCTTCGAAGGCCAGGTCGAACTGGTGGCGCTTCTCGTTGATCGACTCCTTGATCGCCTCCAGGGCGTTGGCGGTGTCGTCGTCGGCCGGGCGGATGTCGAACCAGTGGAAGCGGTCGAGGTCAGCCAGGTAGTCCTTGGTGATCGCGGCGCCCTTGGCCAGCTTCTTCGGACCGCCGTTGACGATCTTGCCAACGAGCATGCGCTCGAGACGCTGGAAGGCGTCGCCTTCGACGATGCGCAGCTGGTCGTTCAGGTCCAGGCGGAAACGCTTCAGCTCGTCGTCGATGATCTGCTGGGCGCGCTTGTCGCGCTGGATGCCTTCGCGGGTGAACACCTGGACGTCGATCACGGTGCCGACCATGCCCGAGGGCACGCGCAGCGAGGTGTCCTTCACGTCCGAGGCCTTCTCGCCGAAGATCGCGCGCAGCAGCTTCTCTTCCGGGGTCAGCTGGGTCTCGCCCTTCGGCGTGACCTTACCGACCAGCACGTCGCCGGCTTGCACTTCGGCGCCGATGTAGACGATGCCCGACTCGTCCAGGCGAGCCAGTTGGTTCTCGGCCAGGTTCGAGATGTCGCGGGTGATTTCCTCCGGCCCGAGCTTGGTGTCGCGTGCGACCACCGACAGTTCCTCGATGTGGATCGAGGTGTAGCGGTCATCCTTGACGACGTTTTCCGAGATCAGGATCGAGTCCTCGAAGTTCAGGCCGTTCCACGGCATGAACGCCACCAGCATGTTCTGGCCCAGTGCCAGCTCGCCCAGGTCGGTCGAGGCGCCGTCGGCGATGACGTCGCCGCGCGCCACGCGGTCGCCGACCTTGACGATCGGACGCTGGTTGATGTTGGTGTTCTGGTTGGAACGGGTGTACTTGATCAGGTTGTAGATGTCGACACCGATCTCGCCGGCCTGCGCTTCGTCGTCATTGACGCGAATCACGACACGGCCGGCGTCGACGTAGTCCACCACGCCGCCACGGGTCGCCTGCACGGTGGTGCCGGAGTCGACCGCCACGGTGCGCTCGATGCCGGTGCCGACGAACGGCTTCTCCGGACGCAGGCAAGGCACGGCCTGGCGCTGCATGTTGGCGCCCATCAGCGCGCGGTTCGCGTCGTCGTGCTCCAGGAACGGGATCAGCGATGCCGCCACCGACACGATCTGGCCCGGGGCCACGTCCATGTACTGGATGCGCTCCGGCGACACCAGGATCGGGTCGCCCGCTTCACGGGCCGACACCAGCTCGTCGAGCAGCGTGCCGTTCTCGTCCAGGGTCGCATTGGCCTGGGCGATGATGTAGCGGCCCTCTTCGATCGCCGACAGGTAGTCGATCTTGTCGGTCGCGACGCTGTTTTCCACGCGGCGGTACGGGGTTTCCAGGAAGCCGTACTCGTTCAGGCGGGCATGCAGTGCCAGCGAGTTGATCAGGCCGATGTTCGGGCCTTCCGGCGTTTCGATCGGGCACACGCGGCCGTAGTGGGTCGGGTGCACGTCGCGCACCTCGAAGCCGGCGCGTTCGCGGGTCAGGCCGCCCGGGCCCAGGGCCGAAACGCGGCGCTTGTGGGTGATTTCCGACAGCGGGTTGGTCTGGTCCATGAACTGCGACAGCTGCGAGGAGCCGAAGAATTCGCGGATCGCGGCCGAGATCGGCTTGCTGTTGATCAGGTCGTGCGGCATCAGGTTGTCCGCTTCGGCCTGGCCGAGGCGTTCCTTGACGGCGCGCTCGACGCGCACCAGGCCGGCGCGGAACTGGTTCTCCGCCAGTTCGCCCACGCAGCGCACGCGGCGGTTGCCGAGGTGGTCGATGTCGTCCACTTCGCCACGGCCGTTACGCAGTTCGACCAGGATCTTGATGACGGCCAGGATGTCTTCGTTCGACAGCGTCATCGCGCCGGTCAGCTCGTCGCGGCCGATGCGGCGGTTGAACTTCATGCGGCCGACGGCCGACAGGTCGTAGCGCTCCGGGCTGTAGAACAGGCCGTTGAACAGCGCTTCCACCGACTCTTCGGTCGGCGGTTCGCCCGGACGCATCATGCGGTAGATCGCGATGCGCGCGGCCATCTGGTCGGTGGTGTCGTCGGTGCGCAGGGTCGACGAGATGTAGGCGCCCTGGTCCAGGTCGTTGGTGTACAGGGTCTGGATCTCGTTGATGCCGGCGTCGCGCAGCTTGCCCAGCAGCTCATCGGTCAGCTCGTCGTTGGCGCTGGCGATGATCTCGCCGGTGTCCTGGTCGACGATGTTCTTGGCCAGCACGCGGCCGACCAGGTAGTCTTCCGGCACCGAGATGTGCTTGATGCCGGCGCTTTCGATGTCGCGCACGTGCTTGGCGTTGATGCGCTTGTCCTTGGTGACGATGGTCTTGCCGGTCTTCGGGTCAACGATGTCGAAGCGCGCGACTTCACCGCGCAGGCGCTCGGCCACGAATTCCATCTCGCCGCCTTCCTGGCGCAGCAGGAAGTTGTCGAACACGAAGAAGTTGGCCAGGATCTGTTCCGGCGTCATGCCGATGGCCTTCAGCAGGATCGTCACCGGCATCTTGCGGCGGCGGTCGACGCGGAAGAACAGGATGTCCTTCGGGTCGAACTCGAAGTCCAGCCACGAGCCGCGGTAAGGAATGATGCGGGCCGAGAACAGCAGCTTGCCCGAGGAGTGCGTCTTGCCGCGGTCGTGCTCGAAGAACACGCCCGGCGAACGGTGCAGCTGCGACACGATCACGCGCTCGGTGCCGTTGATGATGAAGGAACCGTTGGCGGTCATGAGCGGAATTTCGCCCATGTACACTTCCTGCTCTTTCATTTCCTTGACGACCGGCTTGGTCGGCGATTCCTTGTCCAGGATCACCAGGCGCACCTTGGCGCGCAGCGGCGAGGCAAAGGTCAGGCCGCGCTGCTGGCATTCTTTGACGTCGAAGGCGGGGTCGCCCAGCACATAGGACAGGAACTCGAGGCGTGCAAAGCCGTTGTGCGACACGATCGGGAAGATCGAAGAGAAGGCCGACTGCAGGCCCTCGTTCTTGCGTTCGACCGGAGCGGCAGTCTCCTGCAAGAACTGCTCGTAGGACTCGAGCTGGGTAGCCAGAAGATAGGGAACGTTGTGAACGTTGGCGCGCTTCGCGAAGGACTTGCGAATGCGTTTCTTCTCAGTGAATGAGTAGTGCATGGACACTCCGTGAGTGACAGAAAGGATGAGAATTCAGGATTTGCCAGTGGCTTGTGCCCACAACCAAGTCCTCAAGTCTCGCACTGCCCGCCAATTAAAAAGACTGCGTGCTGCGGTGCTACCAATACTTCCGTGCTGCCTTGCCGTTGTTGTTTCCGCGCGGGATTCCATTTCACTGACCGTGCTGTCCAGCTTAAAATGGCTTCCAACGCGCCCTGCTGCCCCACCAACACTACTTCTGCAACAGAGACGACAAAAGAGCCAAAGCCGCACGCCCCACCTTCCGGCGGGGTTTCGCAGGCTTTGACTCCGGCGACCGGGCGATCCGTGGACCGCCCATCGCGTACTGCTATTACTTGAGCTCGGCTTTCGCGCCAGCTTCTTCCAGCTTCTTCTTGCCGGCTTCAGCGTCTGCTTTCGGCAGGGCTTCCTTGACGGTCTTCGGTGCGCCGTCGACCAGGTCCTTGGCTTCCTTCAGGCCCAGGCCGGTGATTTCGCGGACGGCCTTGATGACGCCGACCTTGTTCGCGCCGACTTCAGCCAGCACCAGGTTGAACTCGGTCTGCTCTTCAGCAGCAGCTGCGCCGGCGCCAGCGGCACCGCCAGCTGCCGGCGCTGCCATTGCAGCGGCCGACACGCCGAATTTCTCTTCGAATGCCTTGACCAGGTCGTTCAGTTCCATGACCGACATTGCGCCAACTGCGTCCAGGAACTCTTCTTTGCTAATTGCCATTTGTAACTCCAGATTTTATTGAATGTAGTTCAGATGTGTACTTGAGAAAAAGACGTCGAGCCGATTACGCGGCTTCGGTTTCGCCTTTTTTCGCTGCAACTGCAGCCAGAACACGTGCAAAGCCCGACACCGGTGCCTGCATGACGCCCAGCAGCTGGGCGATGAGGACTTCACGGCTCGGGATGCTTGCCAACGCGGTCACGCCAGCTACGTCGAGCTGTTTGCCTGCGTAGTTACCAGCTTTCAGGACCAGCTTGTCGTTGGTTTTCGCAAAGTCAGCGATGACTTTTGCGGCGGCAACGGCGTCGTCCGAGATCGAGTAGATCAGCGGGCCGGTCATGGAATCTGCCAGCGGGGCAAATTGCGTGCCTTCCACAGCGCGACGTGCCAGGGTGTTCTTCAGAACACGCAGGTACACGCCCTGGGAGCGGGCTTTTGCACGGAGTTGCGTCAAGTGAGACACCTGAATGCCACGGTACTCGGCCACGACGATCGTTTGCGCAGTTGCTACTTTTGCGGAAACTTCGGCGACGACGGCCTTTTTGTCATTCAGATTAAGACCCACGGTCAACCTCCTAAAATGATGGTCGGCTGATGCCTTCCACCGGTTCGAACACGGCGTCCGAAGTTTAGAAGTCAAACTTACGCGGTGAGACTACGCAGCATAACTACAAAACTTGTTCGGGTTCGCCATCTGCGTTGGGTGGCGTATTAACCTCCTGCCTGCCTGCTGCATTCGGCCCAACGGTCTTTGATAACCTGGCGGGAAATCCCGCCAGCCCAAAGATGCGCCCCGCCCTTGCGGGCGAGGTCTTGATACTAAAAACCTTTACACCTGGATCCCGGCCTGCGCCGGGACGACGCTTCGCGTCGCTTAAGCAGCAGCCGCGCCGCCCAGGGTGGCGTGGTCGACGCGGACGCCGGCGCCCATGGTCGACGAGATCGCCACCTTGCGCAGGTAGATACCCTTCGACGTTGCCGGCTTGGCGCGGTTCAGGGCGTCGATCAGTGCGACCAGGTTGGACTTGAGCTGCTCGTCGCTGAACGACTTGCGGCCGATGGTCGCGTGCACGATACCTGCCTTGTCGGTGCGGTACTGGACCTGGCCGGCCTTGGCGTTCTTGACGGCGCCAGCGACGTCCGGGGTCACGGTGCCGACTTTCGGGTTCGGCATCAGGCCGCGCGGGCCCAGGATCTGGCCCAGGGTACCGACGATACGCATGGTGTCCGGCGAAGCGATCACGATGTCGAACGGCATGTCGCCGGCCTTGACGCGCTCTGCCAGGTCTTCCATGCCGACGATGTCGGCGCCGGCGGCTTTCGCCTGCTCAGCTTTTTCGCCCTGGGCGAACACGGCCACGCGCACGGTCTTG
This sequence comes from Massilia terrae, assembly GCF_024753145.1. Classification (GTDB taxonomy): domain Bacteria; phylum Pseudomonadota; class Gammaproteobacteria; order Burkholderiales; family Burkholderiaceae_D; genus Telluria; species Telluria terrae. The sequence continues at coordinate 229,265 of NZ_JANUGU010000003.1, forward strand.
CCAGTGCCTGCCGGCAGGACCACCGAACCGCGGACCACCTGGTCCGACTTCTTCGGGTCCACGCCCAGCTGGACAGCGACGTCGATCGACTCGTTGAACTTGGCGGTTGCGAATTCCTTGATGATGCCGACGGCTTCGTCGAAGCCGAACACCTTGTTGCGGTCAACCTTGGCCTTCATGGCCTTGACGCGTTTGGACAGCTTAGCCATTAGATACCCTCCACCGTGATGCCCATCGAACGGGCCGAGCCAGCGATGACGCGCACAGCGGCGTCGACGTCGGCGGCGGTCAGGTCGGGCTGTTTGATCTTCGCGATTTCTTCAGCCTGGGCGCGGGTCAGCGAGCCCACCTTGTCGGTGTGCGGCTTGGCCGAGCCTTTGGTGACGGCGGCGAATTTCTTGATCAGGTAGGTCGCCGGCGGGGTCTTCATCTCGAAGGTGAAGGACTTGTCGGCGAAGGCGGTGATCACCACCGGAATCGGCATGCCAGGTTCCATGCCCTGGGTCTTGGCGTTGAACGCCTTGCAGAATTCCATGATGTTCAGGCCGCGCTGACCGAGCGCCGGGCCGATCGGGGGGGACGGGTTTGCTTTACCAGCCGGCACTTGCAGCTTGATAAAACCAACGATTTTCTTGGCCATGATGGCTCCTATGTTGGATCTGAGTAGTAGCGCCCCGCCGTGCTACTACGCCGCAAGCGGGGCTCCTCTTACCGGATTCCGCCTGACTGCTGCGACGCTCCGATTGGCGTTAGTAAACATGGGATCCCCGCCTGCGCGGGGATGTAATCGGCGCTGCCGATTACACTTTTTCGACCTGGCCGAACTCCAGTTCGACCGGTGTGGCGCGTCCGAAGATGGTGACCGAGACGCGCACTTTCGATTTCTCGTAGTTGACTTCCTCGACGTTGCCGTTGAAGTCGGTGAAGGGGCCGTCCTTGATGCGGACCTGCTCGCCCACTTCGTACAGCACCTTGGGCCGGGGCTTTTCCACGCCCTCCTGCACCTGCTGCATGATCTTGTCGATTTCGCGCGCCGGGATCGGGGTCGGCTTGTTGCTCTTGCCGCCGATGAAGCCGGTGACCTTGGGCGTGTTCTTCACCAGGTGCCAGGTCTCGTCGGTCATTTCCATCTCGACCAGCACGTAGCCAGGGAAGAAACGGCGCTCGGACACGGACTTCTGGCCGTTCTTGACCTCGACCACTTCCTCGGTCGGGACCAGGATCTGGCCGAACTGCTCGGTCATGCCGCCACGGGCGATGCGCTCGTTGAGGGCGCGCATCACGCTCTTTTCCATGCCGGAATAGACGTGGACGACGTACCAGCGCTTGTTGCTGACCGGAACACTTACCCCAGCGCCCGCCGGGTGAGCACCAGCGTCAGATGCCGGGACATCGCCCGGCACATTGTCTTGCACGTTTTCGCTCATTATTGTTTCCAGCCCAGTATGACGTCGTACAGCACAAATTCGAGGATCTTGTCCGTGCCCCACAGGAAAATCGCCATCATCAGCACGAAGGCAAACACGATGCCAGTGATCTGGGTGGCTTCCTTGCGGGTCGGCCACACGACCTTCTTGGTTTCGCGAACGGCTTCCTTGGCAAAGCCCAGGAATTCGCGGCCGGAGGTGGAGGTCCACAGCAGCAGGACGGCAAAAGCCAAACCAGCCACGAGGGCGCCGGCGGCGACCAGGGCTGGTTTGTTCTGGCCCTTCAGGATGAAGAAGCCAACGACGCCTGCAATCGTGGCAACCACCGCCAGCACAACCTTCAGCTTGTCGCCCGGGTTGCCGACGGTCTGCACGGATTGATTAGACATACTAGTTTTACTTTCGGTGCCCTGCACCAGATTCGGTGGCAGGGGCGGAGGGCATCGAACCCCCAACCTTCGGTTTTGGAGACCGACGCTCTGCCAATTGAGCTACGCCCCTACGAAAACTTCTCAGTTGAATCGGCTATTGTATCACCAAGCACACACTTGGTGGAAGCCTTTGTTGACGGGGCAGGGTGGTTGCGACCCTGCCCCGGCGCTGCAGCCGGAAAGGCTTAGGCGAGGATTTTGGCAACCACGCCGGCGCCGACGGTACGGCCACCTTCGCGGATTGCGAAACGCAGGCCTTCTTCCATCGCGATCGGGGCGATCAGCTTGACGGTGATCGACACGTTGTCGCCCGGCATGACCATTTCCTTGTCGGCCGGCAGCTCGATCGAGCCGGTCACGTCAGTCGTACGGAAGTAGAACTGCGGACGGTAGTTGTTGAAGAACGGGGTGTGACGACCGCCTTCTTCCTTCGACAGGACGTACACTTCGCCAGTGAAGTTGGTGTGCGGCTTGATCGAGCCCGGCTTGGCCAGGACCTGGCCGCGCTGGACGTCTTCACGCTTGGTGCCGCGCAGCAGCAGACCGACGTTGTCGCCAGCCTGGCCCTGGTCCAGCAGCTTGCGGAACATTTCGACGCCGGTGACGGTGGTCTTGACGGTGTCGACGATGCCGACGATTTCGATCTCTTCGCCGACCTTGATGATGCCGCGCTCGACACGACCGGTCACCACGGTACCGCGGCCCGAGATCGAGAACACGTCTTCCACCGGCATCAGGAAGGCGCCGTCAACGGCACGCTCCGGGGTCGGGATATAGGTGTCCAGCGCGTCGGCCAGGCGCATGATCGCGTCTTCGCCCATTTCGCCAGCCTGGCCTTCCAGCGCCATACGTGCCGAACCCTTGATGATCGGCAGGTCGTCGCCCGGGAACTCGTACTTCGACAGGAGTTCGCGCACTTCCATTTCGACCAGTTCCAGCAGTTCCGCGTCGTCGACCAGGTCGCACTTGTTCAGGAACACGATGATGTACGGGACACCCACCTGGCGAGCCAGCAGGATGTGCTCGCGGGTCTGCGGCATCGGGCCGTCGGCAGCGGAGCACACCAGGATCGCGCCGTCCATCTGGGCGGCACCGGTGATCATGTTCTTGATGTAGTCGGCGTGGCCCGGGCAGTCAACGTGAGCGTAGTGACGGTTGGCGGTCTCGTACTCGACGTGCGCGGTGTTGATGGTGATGCCGCGTGCCTTTTCTTCCGGCGCTGCATCGATCTGGTCGTAGGCTTTGGCTTCGCCGCCGAATTTCTTCGACAGAACGGTTGCGATCGCCGCCGTCAGGGTGGTCTTGCCGTGGTCAACGTGGCCAATGGTGCCGACGTTCACGTGCGGCTTGGTCCGTTCGAATTTTTCCTTTGCCATTTTAGACTCCTAACGTCCTAACGATTTACAAGAAGCCGGGCGCGCGCCCCGCCGTCGATTTTCAATATACTGCCAAATTCTGGTGCCCTTGACGTGGATTGAACACGTGGCCTCTCCCTTACCAAGGGAGTGCTCTACCACTGAGCTACAAGGGCTTTTAATTCGTTGCAAGCATGAATCACTGGAGCGGGTGAAGGGAATCGAACCCTCGTCTTAAGCTTGGAAGGCTTCAGCTCTACCATTGAGCTACACCCGCTTCGAGGTATTTCCTGCAACCGCTTTCGCGATTCCTGCGTAACTTTGGTGGTGGGGGCTGGATTCGAACCAGCGTACTCGTAAGAGGGCAGATTTACAGTCTGCTGCCTTTAACCACTCGGCCACCCCACCGCGAAGAACCGCAGAGTATGAAGCAAGCACAAAATGCTGTCAACCATTTTTGCCGGTTTTGAACCGGTTCAAACAGTGGCTGCGCTTCGGGCCGTGATTGTAACCGCTCGCCCTGCAAGAGTGCAAGGGCTGTTCGCCGACGATTTTTTCGCGCGTTTTCGCGGCCGCCGCCGGGTGTGCGGTTTCAGCAACAACGGAGCCCGTGCATGAACAGCGCACGCGACCGCGAGGCGAGCGGGCGCCAGCTGCTGGTGGCCAATCTCGCGGCCGCCCTCGCCTACCCCGTGCTGACCCGCCTGGCGGCCCTGATCGCGCTGGCGCCGGACTACCCCAGCCCGGTGTTCCCGCAGTCCGGGATCTACCTCGCGTTGGCGGCCGTGTTCGGCTGGCGCGTGCTGCCTGGCATTGCTCTGGGCCCCTTGCTCGGCGCCATGGCCGGCTCCTGGCCCGGCTCGGCCACGCACGGCCTCGCCTTCGCGCTCGCGGTGGGCGGCTCCATGACCGGCACCACGCTGCAGGCCTGGCTGGGCGCGCTTGCATTCCGGCGCTGGATCCACCCCGCCATCGACGCCGGCCGCGACGTGCTGTACTTCCTGCTGCTGGCGCCGGTCGCGTGCCTGGTCAGCGCCAGCATCAACGTCGCCAACCTGGCGGCGCTGGGGCTGATCGCGCCGCCGGCCGAGGCCGAAGCCTGGGTCAACTGGTGGGCCGGCGACACCATCGGCGTGCTGCTGGCGGCGCCGCTGACCTGGATCTTGTGCGCAGCACCGCGCCCGCTGTGGCGGCGGCGCGCCGGCGTGGTGGCGATCCCGCTGCTGGTGGCGGCCTGCGCGGTGCTGGTGATGTACGAGCAGGCGGTGGGCTGGGAACGCGAGCAGATGCTGCACGCGTTCCGCCTGAAGGCCCAGCAGGTGGGCGACCTGATGCAGTCGCAATTCAACGAGCACGGGCGTTTCGTGGAGACCTTCGCGCGCGCCCTCGCCGACGAGCCGACCATGCTGTCGCGCGAAAAGTTCCTGCGGGTGGCGGGCGGCTACGTCGGCCACCGTCCCGAGCTGCAGGCCGTGAACTGGGCCGCGCGCGTGCCGCTGGGCCAGCGCCCCCTGTTCGAAGCGTGGGCGCGGCGCAGCATCGCGCCCGATTTCGAGATCCGCGACATCGGCCCCGGCGGCAGCCTGCGCCGCGCCGGCGCGCGTCCGGTCTACTTCGCGGCCCTGTACACCACGCCGCCGGCCAATGTGGTCGCGCTCGGGGTCGATTACATGAGCGATCCGGCGCGCGCGGCCGCCGTGCGCCGCGCCGTCGCAACCCGCAGCCCGGTGGCCTCGGCCCCGGTCATGCTGGCCGTGACCCGCGTGCCGGGCGTGGTGCTGTTCCGCTGCGTGGGCCCGGCCGCGGGGCCGCCCGAGGGCCTGGTGGTGCTGGTCATCAACACCGGCCTGATGCTCAGGCGCGCCGGCGAGGAAGCCGGCTTCGGCGGCTACGTGCCGACCCTGCTCGACGTCACCGACGGCGGCGCCACCGCGCTGGTGGCGCCCGGCCCGCGCCAGACCGCCGACGATTTCGAGACCACGCTGTCGTTCGGCGGGCGCACCTACAGCCTGCGCTTCTCGCCGGTGGTGATGGCCCTGCGCCACGGCCTGGCCAGCTGGACCGTGATCACGGCCGGCCTGCTGATGACCGGCCTGCTGGGCGCGCTGATGCTGCTGATCAGCGGCGAGCGCGCGCGCATCGAGGGCATGGTCAGCGACCGCACCGCGCGCCTGCGCGACCGCGAGGCGCGCCTGCAGGCGATCCTCGACAACGCCGCCGACGCCATCGTCACGGTCGACCGCGGCGGCCTGCTGGTGTCGGGCAATGCCGCCACCGCGCGCCTGTTCGGCTATCCGCTGGCGCGCCTGCCGGGCCTGCGCTTCGACGCGCTGGTGCCGCCCGCGGCCGGCGAAAGCGGCATCGCGCTGCTGGCGCGGCTGGCCCATGCCAAGGCCGAGGAGCACGACCTGAAGGGCATGAACGCCAGCGGCGAACTGTTCCCGCTGGCGGTGTCGGTGGCGCGCGTGCTGCTGCCCACCGAGCACCTGTTCGTGTGCATCCTGCACGACCTGTCCGAGCAGTTCCGCTCGCAGGAGCGGATCTACCGGCTGGCCCACTACGACGTGCTGACCGGGCTGGAGAACCGCTTCGCGCTGCGGAAGCGCCTGGACGAGCTGCTGGCCCAGGCGCGCCGCGCGCACACGCCGCTGGCGGTGCTGTTCATCGACCTCGACCACTTCAAGAAGATCAACGACTCGTTCGGCCACCACGTCGGCGACCAGCTGCTGACGGCGGCCTCGGCGCGCATGAAGGAGCTGCTGCGCGACGTCGACACCCTGGGCCGGCTGGGCGGCGACGAGTTCGTGATCGTGCTGGCCGGGCCGCTGACCCCGGACAGCGTGTCGGCGGTGGCGGTGCGGCTGGTCGAGTCGCTGTCCGCGCCCTACCACCTGGGCGGCGGTTCGGTGCACAGCGGCGCCAGCGTCGGGGTCGCGCTGTTCCCCGGCGACGGCGCGGACGGCGCCACCCTGCTGCGCCACGCCGACACCGCGATGTACGCGGCCAAGCGCGAGGGCCGCGGCAACTTCCAGTTCTTCTCGCCGGCGATGAACGCCGCCGCCCACGAGCACCTGCTGCTCGAGAGCCGCATGTGGAACACGCTCGAGCGCGAAGCCTTCGAGGTGCACCTGCAGGCCCAGGTCGAGCTGGCCACCGGGCGCGTGATCGGCGCCGAGCTGCTGCTGCGCTGGCACGACGACGAGCTGGGCACGGTCGAGCCGAGCCGCTTCATCCCGATCGCCGAGGAGTCCGGCCTGATCCTGCCGCTGGGCGACTGGGTGCTGGCGCGCGCCATGCAGCTGCTGGCCGAGTGGCAGGCCAACGGCCTGGGCGCGCTGCGGCTGGCGGTCAACCTGTCGGCGCGCCAGGTGGCCGGCGAGGCCCTGCTGGAACGCCTCGACGCGCTGCTGGCCCAGCACCGCATCGATCCTTCGCGGCTGGAGCTGGAGATCACCGAGACCGCCGCCATGCGCGACCCGGAAACCACGCGCGCCCTGCTGCGCCAGCTGCGCGACCGCGGCTTCAAGCTGGCGATCGACGACTTCGGCACCGGCTACTCCTCGCTGGCCTACCTGAAGCTGTTCTCGATCGACCGCATCAAAATCGACCGCGGCTTCGTGCAGGACATCGAGACCAACCCGAACGACGCGGTGATCGTGGCGGCCACCATCGCGCTGGCCCATTCGCTCGGGCTGACGGTGGTGGCGGAAGGGGTGGAGACCGAGGCCCAGTACGGCTTCCTGCGCGACAAGCGCGGCGACGAGGCGCAGGGCTTCCTGTTCGCGCGGCCGATGCCGGTGCCCGAGTTCGCCGAATTCATCCGGACCCGAGCGCAGCCAGTACCTGGCTCTTGAGCGCCTTGATCAGCGAGGTCTCGTCGGGCGGCACGCCTTCCGGCGCGGTGCGGGTGCGGTCGGCGTAGAACAGGCCGAGCTGCACCTTGTTCACCACCAGCGGCAGCACGATGAAGCTCTTCGCGTCCGGCAGCAGCGCGCGGTGCCAGGACGGCAGCAGCTCGCGCATCTTGGCGGTGCCGGCGTCGGCGATCATCAGGTCGGCGTCGTTCTCCATCGCCAGGTGGAACAGGTCGCGCCGCGCCTCGGCCGGGAAGATGAAGCCGGCCTGCAGCGCCGCGTGCTCGGCGCCGAACGAGGCGCGGGCGCGGTACTGGCCGCTCTTCAGGTCGCGCAGCGCCACGGTGGCGAAGCGGAAGCCCATCGCCTGGTACAGGGTTTCGAGCACCGCCGACACCACTTCGTTGACCCGGGCGTGGCCGCCGGCGCGCAGCTGGATCACGTCCTGCAGGCCGGCCAGCAGCTGCTCGCGCGCGTTCTTCGGCTTGCCGCTGGCGTGCTTCTCGTCGGCGACGGCGCCGCCGTCCAGCGCGGCCTGCTGCAGCACGCCGGGCAGGCCGTCCGGTTCCGGCTCTTCCAGCCGCGGCGGCGCCAGGTGCATCGATTCGAGCAGGCCGTTCATCTCCTCGCGCACGGTGGCGAACAGGCCGTCGAAGGCGTCCTTGTCGAGCGCCAGCGCCTTGCCGTAGCGCGCCAGCAGGGCCTGGGCGCCGGCGCCGTCGGCCGGCTCGGCCTCGCGCCCGACCAGGCGCGCCACGTCCATCGACAGCGCCGCCACCTGGCGCATCCACTCGCCGCGGTTGGCGGCCGGCTTGAGCGCGCCGGCCGGCGGCGCCTGCAGCGCGCGCACGATCGGGTCCGGCATGTTCCACTCGCCCAGCACGGCCTCGGACAGGGTGTCGTAGCTGCAGCCCAGCACCTTCTGGGCCGCCTGCGCGACGCTATGCTTGCCGGTGGCGACCAGCTTGTTGATCTCGCGGTAGCGCTCGTGCTCGTGGGACGCGACCAGCAGCGGCCCCAGATTCTTGAACAGGGCCGCGATCGAGGCTTCCTCGGCGCCCGCGTGGCTGCTGCGGCGGCCCAGCTCGCGCCCCACCAGGCTGGCGCACAGCGAGGCTTCCAACTCGATGCGCACGCTGTTGGCGTGGGCGCTGGTGCCGAGCGCGTCGACCAGCATCATCGCCAGCGCCGCGGTCTTGACATTGTCGAAGCCGAGCAGCGAAATGGCGCGCGTGACCGTGGTGACCTGCATGCCGGAAGCGGTGCGGTAGCACACCGTGTTCGACAGGCGCAGGATGCGCTGGGTCAGCGCCGGGTCGGACAGCACGTAGTAGGCCAGGTCCTGGGTGCCCTGGTCGTCCGAGGTCGCCATCTGCACCACCCGCGCCACCGAACTGCCGAGCGCGAACATCTCCTCGTCGCCGCTGGCCTTGGCCATCAGCTTGCTGCGTACGTCGCGGGCCGCGCGTTCGGCCTGCTCCGCCTCGAATCCATCCACCATTTAGCCTGCCTTCTTGATCCGCGGACCCTTGTGGTACTTGCGCAGCACGACCTGGTGCAGTGCGACCAGGGCCGGCAGCTTGGGGTTGCGCGGGTCGAGCCGGCGCACGCTGTCGACCAGCGGCGGCACCTTGGCCGCCAGCCGCTCGTCCCAGCCGGCGTGCTCGAGGCAGCGCAGCAGCGCCAGCGCGGCGTTGAACAGCACCGAGGGATTGTTCGGCATCTTCTCGGCCGCTTCCTGCATCATCTCGACCGCGCCGCTGTAGTCGCCGGCGCGGGCGCGCGCGGCGCCGCTCGAGACCAGGTCGATCACCTGCTGGCGGCTCTCCTGCGCCAGTCGCGCGGCCAGTTCGCCGTGGCCGGCTTCCTGCAGCACGCCCATGGCCTTGTCCATCGCCGCGTCGTCGCTGGCGTTGCGCATCACTTCCTGCACCACCTCGGCCGCCAGCTCTTCCAGGCCGTTGGCCAGGCAGCTGTGGGCCAGCTCCAGCTTGAGATCGGACGACAGGCCGGGGGCGTCGCGGCAGGCGTCCGCCGCGGCCTGCAGGGCCTGGCCGAGGCGTTCGGTATTGCCGGTGTGCTGGTGCAGGATCATCGACGAAATCGCGCTGCAAGCCTTGGCGTTCTTCTGGTTGCCCATCGAGCGGTCGAGGTCGCGGATCACGGCCGCGGCCTGCTCGGCGTCGCCCTTGTTGACCAGCGCGCGCACCAGCTTGACGTGGTCCTCGGGGTCGCGGAACTCGGAATACTTGGCCTTGCTGACCACCTGGCGCAGGGTCTTCTCGGCGGTGTCGGCGTCGCCGGCGGCGAGCGCGGTCTCGCCCAGGGTGCGCAGGCGGCGCACCATGTGCGGCGACACCGCCACCGCATCGGCCAGCACCGCCTGCGACTTGTCCAGCTCCCCGAGGGCGGCGTGGGTGCGCGCCAGCCAGTCGTAGGCGTCGACGAAGTTCTTGTTGGTGCCGACCAGGTTCTGCAGGATGTCGTGCGCCTCGTCGAAGCGCTCGCGCACGAACAGGGTCTTGGCCAGGCCCAGGCGCGCCCACGGGATCGCCTTGGCGTCGGCCAGCGCGCGGTAGATCGGTTCGGCCTGTTCCGGCTCGGACAGGAACATGTGCAGCTCGGCGCGCAGGCGCAGCGCATCCAGCGCATAGCGCGGGAAGGCCTGCTCGACCTCGCGCAGGGCCTCGATCGCCTCGCGCTGGTGGCCGGCGTCCATCAGCGCGTGCACGTTCATGAACACCCGGCGCCGCTCCAGCGCGCGCGAGATCCGTTCCATCAGGCGGTCGGCGGTGAAGGGCTTGAGGATGTAGTCGGTCGGCGCCAGCTCGGCGGCGCTGACCACCTTGCTGTGGTTGCCCTCGGCGGTGACCATGAAGAACATGGTCGACAGCGAGATCAGCTTGTGGTGGCGCAGGTCCTCGAGCAGCTGCTGGCCGTCCTGGCCGTCGCCCAGCTCGTATTCGCAGAACACCATGTCGATCTGCTTGCCGGCCAGCTGCTTGACGGCCTGGTTCGAGCTGCCGACGCCTTGGATATTGGCCAGGCCGCACATCGTCAGCATGTTCTGGATGCTGGTGCGCATCCCCGCATGAGGCTCGACGATGAGCGCTGTCAGTCCATCCAGATTTTCCATATCAGGGGTTCCGTGTTGTCTCCACCGCCGTGAAGGGCGCTGCCTGGGCGCCTGATTTATACGCAACAGATATTACGGCGGAGTAAAGTATATTACGGCAGAGGAAAACTTTTGATGAGTGCGCCTTCACCCGGCCGTCATATTTCGCGGCGGAAAAGCGACACTCTTGCCAGAGCGGCAATCAGGACGAGCCGGCGGATGCCCGGCGCAGCGCGGTGCGGCGGCCGTCGACGCAGTCGCCGTGGCTGGCGCCGGCCAGGATGTTCTGGTAGCGCACTTCGTATTTGCCGGCCGCCAGCTTGTCGATGACGAGGCGCCCGCGCGGCTGGACGTAGGCGTGGCGCACGTTCGAGCCGCGGTCGAGGTCGTAGATCTTGACGAACACCGGCGAGGGATTGGCGCTGTTGTCGACCACCACCTGCATCTCGTCGCCCATATTGCCGACCGGGTAGCCCGTCAGGTAGCCGGACTGGACCGGCCACGGGTCGCCGTTCGGCGCGACCAGGCTCTGCAGGTCGGTATCGCAGTCGGGCGCCCGCGCCGGCACCACCAGCTGGGTCACGGCCAGGGCCTTGATGTCGGGCGCGCTGGCCTGCGGTTCGGCGCCGTAGGGAATGGCCCAGCTGTCGCGGGCCGGATTGGCGGCGTCGGCGCGCATGGCGGCGTTGGTCTTGGCGCCCCAGGCCAGCGCCGAGGGCAGCAGGTGCGAGGGCGGCGCCAGCAGCAGCGCGCAGGCGGCGCCGGCCACGAAGCAGACCGCCATGCCCAGCCACCAGCGCGGGTCGCGCAGCATGCGCGCGCGCGGCAGCGGCACCGGCCGCGCTTCCCAGTCGCGCCCGTGGCGCTCGCGGCCGTCCTCGCCGTGGGTGCTTTCCAGCCAGTCGATTTCCCATTCCTCGGCCGCGATCCACTCGTCGTGCTCCTTGCGGCGCACCGGGTCGGACAAGGTGTTGTAGGCGGTATTGACGATGGCCATGATGCGCGCGGCCTTCTCGTCGCCGGGATTCTTGTCGGGATGGTATTTCTGGCTCAGGGCCTTGTATGCCGCACGAATGACTTCCTGCGGCGCCTGGCGCGCTACCTTCAGGTTGTCATAGTGGGTGTGGATCTTGGCCATGGTTTTGCGGGCGTGGGGCGCCCCGTGCGCCCTTCACGTTGAACTTATGATAGCCGATCCTGCTTTTCGCGCAATTAATTATCAAGCCTACAATTTGTGGCTGCGGTCGGCGCGCGCGATCTCATCCGGCAAGGCGACGCCGCGGCCGACCGCCAGCACCTTGAACAGCTCGCCCATTTCGCTGGGCGAGACCAGCTTTTGCACGGCGCGCGCCTGCGGCAGGTAGCGCAGGGCGTCAAGCGGGTCGGTGCGCGTCAAGAGCTCGCCGATGCCGGCCGACAGCAGGAACTGGGCCTGGCTCATATAGGCCAGCACGTCGAGCCCGGCGTCCTGGGCCGCCAGCGCCATCGCGGTGAAATCGACGTGGGCCGTCACGTCCTGCAGGCCGGGCAGGAAAAAAGGCTCGGGATGGGCGTGGTGGCGGTAGTGGCACATCAGGGTGCCGGTGTCGCGCTGCGGGTGGTAGTACTCGTGCGCCGGGAAGCCGTAGTCGATCAGCAGCGCCGCGCCCCTGCCCTGCCCGAACAGCCTGGCGAGCGAGGCCATGAAGCCGCAGGCCACCGGGTGCACCTCGCTCAGGTAGCCGTCCGGCAGGGCGTCGGCATCCGGCACCTGGCGCGCGATGTGGTCCACCAGGGCCGCGTCCGGCGCGGCGTCGGTCCAGGCGAAGGCGCCGTCTTCCACGCTGACCATGCGGCGGCGCCAGCCCGGTTCGGTCTTGACCACCAGCTCGACCGGCATCGCGTCCAGCACCTCGTTGGCCAGCACCACGCCGCTGAAGTCTTCCGGCAGGGTGTCGGACCAGCGCACCATCGGGAAACCGGCCAGCAATTCCTGCTGGCGCGCGCGCAGCTCGCCGGACAGGTCGATGATGGTGTAAGTGGCAACTTCGACGCCCAGGTCGGCCAGTGCGGTCAGCACGTCGCGCGCCAGCTTGCCGGTGCCGGCGCCGAATTCGATGAGATGGGGCGCGCTTTGGGCGATAATAGCGGCTGCCACGCGCGCCAGGCTGGCGCCGAACAGCGGCGTGGTTTCGGGCGCGGTGGTGAAATCTCCTTCCGCGCCGAGCTTGGCCGCGCCGCCGCTGTAGTAGCCGAGGCGCGGCGCGTACAGCACCAGCTCCATGAAGCGCGAAAACGGGATGGCGCCGCCGTGGTGCGCGATGTCGGCGGCGATGTGCTGCTGCAGGGCTTGCGACGCGGCCAGCGCGTCCGGATCTGGTGCGGGGAGAGACATGGCGGCATTGTAGCAGCCGCCGATTGGCGAACTATGCAAGATATTGCATACAACATGAACAACACAGACAAAGCACAAGTGGCGCTGGTGACCGGCGGCGGCAAGCGCATCGGGCGCGCGATCGCGCTCGGGCTGGCGCGCGCTGGCTGGGACGTGGCGGTGCATTACCGCGCCTCGGAAGCGGAAGCGCTGGACACGGTCGAGGCGATCCACGCGCTGGGCCGGCGCGCCTGCGCGCTCAAGGCCGACCTCGCCGTCGAAGCCGAAGTGCGCGCCCTGCCCGCGCGCGCGGCGGCGGCGCTGGGCCATGTGGCCTGCGTGGTCAACAATGCCTCGCTGTTCGAATACGACAGCGCGACCACCTTCTCCCCGCAGCTGCTGGCGTCCCATATGCAGGCCAACCTGGCCGCGCCGCTGCTGCTGGCCCAGGCCCTGCATGCCGCGACGCCGGCCGGCCGCCAGGCCGTGGTCATCAACCTGCTCGACCAGAAGCTGTACAATCTCAACCCCGATTTCCTGTCGTACACCTTGTCCAAGGCCGCCTTGCACACCGCGACCACGATGCTGGCCCAGGCGCTCGCGCCGGCGGTGCGCGTGGTCGGCGTGGCGCCCGGCATCACGCTGGTGTCGGGCGAGCAGACCGCAGAAGGCTTCGCCAAGGCGCACCAGCTGACCCCGCTGCAACGCTCGTCGACGCCGGACGACATCGCCGATGCCGTCGTGTACGCCGCCACCGCGCGCGCCCTGACCGGCACCACCCTGCTGGTCGATGGCGGCCAGCACCTGATGCCGCTGGCGCGCGACGTGATGTTCCTGACTAACTAATCAAACCGATACCACTATGATGTCCGCCCTGTACCACCCGAGCCTGCTCGACTGCCGCCGGCTGTTCCTGCGCAACTACGAAGTCATGATCAACATCGGCGTGCACGACTTCGAAAAGAAGGGCGAGCAGCGGGTGCTGATCAATGTTGACCTGTACATTCCGCTGGCGCAATCGACGCCCAAGGCCGACCAGCTGTCGGAAGTGGTGGACTACGACTTCATGCGCGAGACCATCGCGCGCCGCATGGCCGAGGGCCACGTGCATCTGCAGGAAACCCTGTGCGACGACGTCGCCCGCTCGATGCTGTCGCACCCGCTGGTGCGCGCGGTGCGGGTGTCGACCATGAAGCCGGACGTCTATCCCGACTGCGAAGGCGTGGGCGTGGAAGTGTTCCAGATCAAGGACGCAGCATGAGCGCGGCGGCCATCTCCGAGGCGCCGAGCGCGAAGCAGCTCGACAAGATCGCGCACGAGAACAACAAGCTGCACAAGCGCCTTTGCCGCCAGGTGGGCCAGGCCATCGGCGACTTCAACATGATCGAGGACGGCGACAAGGTGATGGTCTGCCTGTCCGGCGGCAAGGACAGCTACGCCCTGCTCGACATCCTGATGACGCTGCGCGAGCGCGCGCCGATCCATTTCGACATCGTCGCCGTCAACCTCGACCAGAAGCAGCCCGGCTTCCCGGCCGAGATCCTGCCGGCCTACCTGGAAAAGCTCGGCATTCCCTTCCACATCGAGAACCAGGACACCTACAGCATCGTCAAGCGCCTGATCCCGGAAGGCAAGACCACCTGCTCGCTGTGCTCGCGCCTGCGCCGCGGCATCCTGTACCGCGTGGCCGATGAGCTCGGTTGCAACAAGATCGCGCTGGGCCACCACCGCGACGACATCCTCGAAACCTTCTTCCTGAACATGTTCTTCGGCGGGAAGCTGAAGGGCATGCCGGCCAAGCTGGTGTCGGATGATGGCAAGCACATCGTGATCCGGCCGATGGCCTATGTGAAGGAAGCGGACACCGAGCGCTACGCCGAGGTCAAGCAGTTCCCGATCATCCCGTGCGACCTGTGCGGCTCGCAGGAAAACCTGCAGCGCAAGCAGATCAAGAACCTGATGCGCGAGTGGGAGAAGAAGCATCCGGGGCGGGTGGAGAACATCTTCTCCTCGCTGTCGACGGTGGTGCCGTCGCACCTGATGGACCGCTCGCTGTTCGGCTTCACGGGCCTGCAGGCGACCGGCGTGGCCGATCCGGCGGGCGATATCGCCTTCGACGAGGAGCCGTGCTCGACGCCGGAGACAAATACCATTTCGCTGCAGCGCTTGAGTTAACCATGACCGTCGTTCCCGCGGAAGCGGGAACCCCATTTTCGACGCGCACCGCGGCAATCTGACGAAGTGGCCGGCACACGAAATGGGATTCCCGCCTGCGCGGGAATGACGGTTTACAGCTAACACTTAACGCAAGCAACGCTGCCCCCCCAAAAAAAAGACCAGGCACGCAGCCTGGTCTTTTTGCTTTTACCCTTCGAACTTAGAAGGTGTAAGCGCCGGTCACGCCGATGGTGCGGAACTGCGGCGACCAGCCGTCACGCCAGGTGATCGGACCACCCTCTTTCAGGATGTTGTTGATGTACAGGCTCAGGCTGACGTGCTTGATGCCACGGTAGGCCAGGTTGTAGTCCAGGGTGTGGCGCGGCTTGACGCGGTCGCAGGTCGCAAACCATTCCGCCGCGACTTTCTGCGTGGTGCAGTAGGTCGGCGACGAGATGCTGTTGGTGCTGTAACCGCTCAGGTAGTTCAGGGTCATGCCGTTGTCCCAGTCGCCCTTCTTCCACGAGCCACGGATCTTCACGCGCAGCTTCGAACCGAAGTCGTAGGTGCCCGACTGGTCGGCGGTGTAGGCGCCGTCCGCCTGGCTGAAGGTCTGGTATTTCAGCGTGTAGTTGCCTTCCAGGCGCAGGCGCAGGTCGCCCCACTCTTTCAGGTTGAAGCGGGTCGAAGCGTCGAAGTCGAAGCCCGAGACCTTGGTCTTGTTGCTGTTGACGTAAGGGTTGTACACCAGGCCCAGCTTGCCGACGCCGCCGTAGTTGACGGTGTTGTTCGGCACGTATTTCTTGACCAGGGCCAGGAACTCGTTGTCGACCGCGCTGTTGTCCGTACGGATCAGCTGGCCAGCCGGCAGCGAGGCTTCGCCTTTCAGGATGTCGGTCACCGAACGGGTGCCGATTTCGTCCTTGCGCTCGATGCGGTAGTAGTCGAGCGCGAACGTGGTGTTCTTGATCGGCTCGAACACGGCGCCCAGGGTCAGCGAGGTCGAGGTTTCCGGCTTCAGGCCCGGGTTCGACGCGACGAAGCTCGGCAGCGAGCTGGAGCAGTCGGCGTTGCGGTAGCCGTTGGCCAGCGCCTTGTCGCTGGCGGTGACGCCCGGCGCGTTCTGCACCAGGTTGTTCAGCGTGGTGGCGATCGGGCAGCGACGCAGGTCGTTGACGCCGTTGGCCACCGAGCTGCGGCCCAGGCCGTTACCGGATTCGACGATGTTCGGCGCGCGGAAGCCGCCCGCCGCGGTAGCGCGCAACAGCAGGCTGTCGAGCACGTTGTAGCGCAGGCCCAGCTTCGGCGACAGGTGGGCTTTCGCGTTGTCGCTCTTGTCGGCGCGCAGCGCGACGCTCGCTTCCAGCTTCTTCACCACCGGGATGGTCGCTTCCGAGAACAGCGCGTAATGGCTGACGGTGTCGTTCACCTGCAGGCCGAAGATGCCGACCAGGTCGCCACGCAGCACGTTGTCCGAGCTCTTCATGTCGTAGTGTTCGCGGCGGATGTCGGTACCGAACGCGACGTTCAGCGGACCGGCCGGCAGCTTGGCCACTTCACCGGAAATGGTGCCGTCGATGAAAGCGATGCGCGCATTGCCGATGGTGGTACGGACCGGGAACATGGTGTTCAGCAGGGCCGGATCGTTGGTCTGGTTGAACTTGTAGGTGCCGTTGGTGATCGCGTCGCTATAGCCCTTCATGCTGGTGGCGCGAGTGGCCTTGACGGCCTTCGAGTCCATGAAGCCGGCGGCCGATTTCCAGTCCCAGTCGCCGAGCTGGCCGGTCAGGGCCAGCATCACGCGCGACTGGCTCGAGTTCGTGCTGTTGAAGTTGAACCCGTTACCGGTGTCCATCAGGCGCGCACGCAGTTCGACCGGGGTCGAGTACGGGTTGTACGGATGGCCCACCGGGAGTTTCGGGTAGAAGAACGGTCCGACCATCTTGCCGTCGAACACGTTGTACCAGGTGCTGCTGGACGTGGTGGACGGCGTGGTCATCGGCGCCACGATGTAATCGTTGATGGCGCCGGCGGCAGTGATTTCGAAGTTGGCGTCGATCGACTGGCCGATGCGGAAGTGGGTGTTGCTGACCGCTGCCCAACGCTTGTTGTTGGTGGTGATGCCGGCATACGGGTACTGGTCGAATTTGCACTGCTTGTCGGCCGGGTCGATGTTGGCTGCCGGGCAGCCCGGCGCGGCGACGATGTTGGTGCTGCTCAGGAAGTAGTTACCGGTCGGCGAGTAGGCGCTCAGCGCGTCGTAGGTCGAACGGCCCGGGGTCAGGCGGTGCCAGTCCGGGTAGAGGCTGGCCAGGTCGCCCTGGCTGTAGCCGTCGCGCTTGTAGCCTTCGATGCTCAGGTAGGTGTTGAAGCCGTCGCGGTCGACGTCACCGTAGCCGAACAGGCCCGAGGCGTTGCGGTTGCGGTAGTCGCTGAAGCCGTCGGCCGTGTTGTAATTGGCCTTCAGGCGCGCGCCGACGAATTCCTTGCGCAGGATGATGTTGACCACGCCGGCAACCGCGTCCGAACCGTAGATTGCCGAGGCGCCGTCCTTCAGGATCTCGATGCGCTCGATGGCGTCCGAAGCGATGGCGTCGAGGTTGGTGAAGTTCTCTTGCGCGCCGTCGGACAGGCCGTACTGGGCGATGCGGCGGCCGTTGACCAGCACCAGGGTCGAGACCTTGCCGAGCTGGCGCATGTCGACGCCGGACGAACCGGTCGCGAAGCTGCCCGAGCTGGCGGTGGCCGAGTTGATGCCGGTGTAGGTCGCAACCGAGGTACGCAGGATTTCCAGCGCGGTGGTGGCGCCGGTGCGGTCGATGTCGTCACGGGTCATCACTTGCACCGAGCCGGCGGCTTCGATGTCGGTACGCTTGATGCTCGAACCGGTGATTTCGACGCGCTGGATCTTGGCATCCGGGTCGATCTGGAGTTGGGCCACCGCGGCATTCGAGAATGCCAGGCTCAGTGCCGCGGCGAGCGCGGTCTTGTTCAATTTATTGTATTGCAAGGTTCTCTCTCCCTTTGCTTGGAATTATTGACTACGTAAATTGATCAACTTTACGGAAATTTACGCCCGTACATACTAATTGATATCTGCCAAGATTTAAGTAGTTTTTAATGATTGTTTTCTATTAACCACAAATCTTTGGAAAACTGATTCTTAGGGGAAAATGGGCTTGCCTTTTGTAAAAAACTACTGTAGCTGCGCGGCAGCCACTCTAGGGGCCGCCCGATTTCTGCGGCAGGCACGGCTGGGAAAACGATTTCGCCAGCCACGCTCAAGGAAAAGGCGCATACTCCAAATCGCCGATGCATAAGTGCGAGGTGCTCCCCATGCGCCGTGACCAAACCACTGCTCCGCAGATGTTCTATCGACATCGCTTGCCGGTGCGAGTGATGCACTGGATCAACGTAATCTGCTTCTTCATCATGCTGATGAGCGGGCTCGGCATCTTCAACGCGCACCCGCACCTGTACTGGGGGCGCGAATCCGATTTCGACGCGCCGCTGCTGTCGATCACGGCGGTGGACGGGGCGGACGGCATGCCCCACGGCGTCACCCAGGTCGGCGAACACGAATTTGCGACCGATGGCGTCCTTGGCGCCTCGCGCGTCGGCGGCCGGAAGATGGAACGCGCGTTCCCGGCCTGGGCCACGATTCCCGGCCCGCAGTACCTGGCGACGGCGCGCAACTGGCACCTGTTCTTCGCCTGGGTGTTCGTCATCAACGGCATCGCCTACATCGGCTACACGATCGGGAGCGGTCACCTGCGGCGCGACCTGGTGCCGACCAGGCCCGAGCTGCGCGGCATCGGTACGTCGCTGCGCGAGCACCTGCTGCTGCGCCATCCCGGCGGCGAGTCGGCGCGCCGCTACAACGTGCTGCAGAACCTGACCTACCTGCTGGTGATCTTCGTGCTGCTGCCGCTGATCGTGGTGGCCGGGCTGGCGATGTCGCCGCACATGGATGCGCTGTTCGGCGTGGGCTGGGTGGACTGGCTGGGTGGCCGGCAGTCGGCGCGCACGCTGCATTTCATCGCGGCGTTCAGCCTGCTCGCCTTCGTGCTGGTCCATGTGTTCGAGGTGATCGTCACGGGCCTCTGGAACAACCTGCGTTCGATGGTGACCGGGAAGTACCGGCTGCCGGCCGACCGCCACGAGGCCGGATCATGAGCATCGGCCGCCGCGCTTTTCTCCTTGCCGGCGCCGGCTTGCTGGGCGGCTGCGACCGCCTGTCCGACAGCGCCTCGTTCACCGCGATGCTGCGCCAGGCGCAGTTCCTCAGCCGCTGGGCCCAGAACCACGTGACCGGAGCCGGCGCGCTGGCGCAGGAATTCGGCGAGGACGAAGTCAGCGGCGAATTCCGCAGCAACGGCACCAGCATGCCCGACAGCGCGATCTACCGCGGCCTGGTGGCGAACGGCTTTCACGACTGGTTGCTGCAGGTGGACGGCGCGGTGCGCCAGCCCTTGCAGCTGAATCTCGCGCAGCTGAAGATGCTGCCGCCGCGCACCCAGGTCACGCGCCACGACTGCGTGGAAGGCTGGAGCGTGATCGGCAAGTGGACCGGCGTGCAGCTGGCGCGCGTGCTGAACCTGGCCGGGCCGCTGCCCCGCGCCCGCTTCGTCGTGTTCCACTGCGCCGATCCGATGGACGGTTCGGACCAGACCGCGCCGCTGTCGACCTACTACGAAAGCATCGACCTGGCCGAGGCCTACCATCCGCAAACCATCCTCGCCTACGGGTTGAACGACGCGCCGCTGCCGGTCGCCAACGGGGCGCCGCTGCGCCTGCGGGTCGAGCGCCAGCTGGGCTACAAGCAGGCCAAGTACCTGATGCGCATCGAGCTGGTGGATCGCCTCGACGGCATCCGCGGCGGCAAGGGCGGCTACTGGGAAGACCTCGGCTACGAGTGGTATGCCGGCATCTGAGCATTATCCTTGTGATAACATCCGTGCCATCTTGTCACGGTAAGGATGAGCATGACCACCAAGTTGATGCGCGCGCTGCCGCTGGCCGCCGCCCTGCTGGCCCCTGCCTGGGCGCTGGCCGAACCGAGCGCGATCTACATCGTCCGCCATGCGGAGAAAGGGCTTGAAAGCAAAGACCCGGACCTGACCGCGACCGGCCGCCAGCGCGCCCTGAATCTCGCCACCATGCTGCGCAAGGCCGGCATCAGCCACGTGTTCAGCACGCCGACCGCGCGCACCCGCCAAACCGCCGAGCCGGTGGCCGTCGACAGCCACGTGGCATTGGCCGCTTACGACCCGCGCAATCCGCAGGCGCTGGTGGACCAGGTGCGCGCGCTCGACGGCGCGGTGCTGGTGGTCGGCCATTCGAATACCGTGCCGGACCTGGTGCGCCTGTTCGGCGGCGCCGAGGCCGACAAGGAAATTCCGGACAGTGAATACAGCCGCCTGTACCAACTGACGCCCGGGCCGGACGGCCAGATGCGCACGGTCAGGCTGACGTCCCTGCCGTAAGCATGGGTAAGCGATCCGCAGTCGTTGTTGACGCGCAACCTTTAGTTCACAGAAGCATGCAACTCGGGTAGATTTGTGAAAAATCCGTTAACGCGAATAGACAAATTGACAAATGGACCTGTCCCAGCAGCGCTTTGACCGACTCGTCAACCTCACCTACGACACGCTGGACAACAAGCAGGCGTGGAGCGCCCTGATCGCGTGCCTGAACGAGGCGCTGGACACCCGCGCCGTGCACCTGCTCGCCTTCGACAAGGCGCAGGGCGCGCTGTCGTACAGCGAGGGCGCGGACATGGCGGCGCAGATCGACATGGACTACATCCGCCGCTACCAGTACATCGATCCGCGCGTGCAGAGGATGCACGCGCAGGGCGAAAACGAGTGGATGCACTGCCACGAGCATTTCGACGAGGCCTTCGTCGCCAACGATCCCTTCTACCAGGAGTTCCTGCTGCCGAACGACGCGCGCTACCTGTCCGCGTTCAAGCTGGTGGCGAACGACGACGCGTCGGTGCTGATGGCCCTGCTGCGGCGGCCAAAGGACGGCCCGCTGCCGCGCGAGGCGATCGACTTCCTCGACCGCCTGCGGCCGCACCTGACGCGCGCCTGCCGCATCGGCATGCGGCATTTCGTGTATTCGACCCAGGCGCTGGTCGGCCATGCGCTGGTCGACAAGATGAACCAGCCGGTGCTGCTGATCACGCCGGAGGGCAAGGTCGCGCACCAGAACGCCGCCGCGCGCCGGCTGCTGGAATCAAGCAAGCTGCTGCGGGTGGTGGACGGGCACCTGAAGCTGCCCGAGCCCTACCAGCGCGCCTTTTACGACCGCTGCGCCGAACTCGAAGACGAGGTGCGCTTTGCCGGCGCGCCGGGCTGCGACCCGGGCTACAGCGCGCTGCACCTGGCGAGCGAGCCGGGCGCGCCGGCGGACAGCATGTACGGCTTCTTCACCACGCTGCTGCCGGAACAGGTGATGAGCAGCTTCGGCATCCGCCCGCTGGTGATCCTGTTCCTGTACCATCCGCAGTCGGCCGAACACGTGGACAGCACGCTGCTGTCGGCCGCGTTCGGACTGTCGCAGGCCGAATGCCGGGTCGCGCTGCTGCTGGCCGACGGCATGCCGCTCAAGTCCATCGCCGATACGCTCGGCGTGCAGTACGACACCGTGCGCAAACAGCTGGCGTCGATCTACCAGAAGACCGCCACCAACCGCCAGCCGGAACTGGTGCGCCTGCTGCTGCGCCTGCCCTCGGCGCCGCTGCCGCCGGCGGTCCAGCCCATCGCGCTGCCGGGCCGGCGCGCCTGAGAAAATAGACCGCCGTTCCCGCGCAGGCCGGAACGACGGTATTTCGCTTACGCCGCCGGCACGCCGATCAGCTTGGCCGCCGTCAGTTCGGCCGTCTCCTGCAGGTGGTTGCCGTTCAGGTCAGTCCAGATCGTGACCTGGACCTTCTCCACGTTCTTCAGGTAGTCGGTCTCGCTGCCAGCGTTCACCTTGAACAGGTAGCCCGCGTTGTATGCCGCCAGGTCGGCGCCGGTCGACTGCGCGTTCAGGGCCACCAGCTGCACCGCATCGGCCGCCGCCTGGCTGGCGACGAACACTTCCAGCACGTCCACCGCCGCCGCGCCCGAAGGATCGGTGCCGCCGTTCGCGCCGCCGTCGATGTAGTTGACGCCGGCGCCGGTCACGAAGTGGTCGCCGAACGCGGTGCCGCTGACGGTGTCGCCGCCGCCATGGGTCTGGATGTCGGCGCCGCGTCCCAGTTCGGCCATCAGCGCTTTCACCTGGTTCGACAAGGCCGCATCGGCGCTGAAGGTCTCGCCGTGCAGGCTGCCGCTCACCGTCGCCAGCCATGGCAGCGTGGACAGCTTGGCGCCGGTGGTGTCGAGGGTCGGGTCGACGAAGGCGCGCACCGTCTCGGCAACCGTGACGCCGATCTGCACCGTGGTGCTCATATAGCTCGCGATGTTCTGCTCATCGGCGAGCTTCCACTGCAGCGTCACAGATGCGCCGGGCGCCGCGCCGGCATTGGTGTAAGCGATGCCATGCAGCGCGCGGTTGACCAGGCCCTGCGTCGCGGCGTCGCTGAAATGGATCACCAGGCTGCCGCCCGATTGGTCGACCGTGCCGATCGCGGTGCCGCCCACGCTCAGCACGTGGTTGGCGAAGCTGACTTCACCGCTGGCCACGAACACGTCGTCCGCACTGGCGCCGCCCTGGCGGGCGATGTTCAGCGAGGCGTAGGCGTAGTTGCCCTGCCCCGCCAGCTCGGCGTCGTACAGCGCGCCGTTAAAGGCCAGCAGTGCCGGATGCAGCCCGTCGGCCTGGACGTTGAAGGGCAGCGAGTTGGCATACGGCGTGCCGAAGGTCGAGTCCAGGCTGCCGTCCATGTTCAGGCGCACCAGCGCCATGCTGGCGTCGGCGTCGACATTGAAGCTCGATATGCCCAGCACCACCAGCTTGCCGTTGACCAGCGCGAGACCGGCGGCGCGGTTGTCCATTCCTTGCAGCGCGAGCGCCACCACGCCGTGGTTGCCGAAACCGCTGTCGAGCGAGCCGTCGGCGTTCAGGCGGGTGACGGTCAGCGCGCCGCCGTTGGCGGTGCCGCCGCTCCAGCCGGCGGTGACGATCTTTCCGTCGTCCTGCACCAGCATGTACTGGCCGCGATCCACCGCGCCGCTCTGGTGCAGCACCACCTTGCCGCCGCTGCCGAAGCTGGTGTCGACGCTGCCGTCGGCGTTGAAGCGCGCCAGCGCCAGGTCGGCGGCGGCGCCGTTGAACGCGTCGCCGGCAAGCAGGATTTTGCCGTCGCCTTGCACCACCACCGAGTAGGCACGGTCGTCGCCCGTCCCCACCGGCAGCAGCACCTTGCCGCCGCTGCCGAAGCTGGTGTCGAGCGAGCCGTCGGCGTTCACGCGTACCAGGGCGAAGTCGAGGTCGGACGCGCCGGCCGCGGTCCCGGCCAGCAGCAGCTTGCCGTCGCCCTGCAGCACGGCGGCGGAAGCGCGGTCGATGCCGGCGGACGCCGCCACCACCAGCGTACCGGTGCCGTTGAAGGCCGTATCGAGCTGGCCGCTGGCGGTGAGGCGCACGGCCGCCATGTCGCCGCCGCTGGCGCTGCCGGCGTTACCGGCAACGACAATCTTGCCGTCGGCCTGCACCATCAGCTTGGTCGGCGTATCGCTGCCCGCGCCGAGCGAGACGATGGCCGCGCCGTTGGTGCCGAAGCTGCCGTCGACCGTGCCGTCGGCGTTCAGGCGCACCACCTTGAAGTCGGCGCCCGGCGCCCACGTCGACGACACCGCCATCAGTACCTTGCCGTCCGCGAGCACCACCGGCGGTGCGATCACCGAGCCGAAGCTGACCGGCAGCAGCACCATGCCGCCCGAGCCGAAGCTGGTGTCAAGCGAACCGTCCGGATTGTGACGCGCCAGCGCGGTGGTGTAGTTGTCGCCGTTCGCGACCATGTCCATCAGCGACAGTGTCAGCATGCGGCCATCCGCCATCGTGGCCAGGCCGGTCGGCGTGAAGTCGAAGCCGGCCCGGATCAGCGCCACGCCCGCCGGCGCACCGGCGAAGCTCGGCGGGCTGTCCGGCACCAGCGTGATCATGCGGCCGAAGGTCACTTCGTTTGCATCGGTTCCATAGTCGCGCTGACCGTTGTGGTTCAGGTCATTCCAGATCATCACGCGCACGTCCTCGATGTTCTTGACGTAGTCGATCTCGCTGGTCCCGTTGGCGATCTTGAAGCGGTAGCCCTCGGCGTAGGCAGCGCCGTCTGCGCCGCTCATGTCCGCGGTCAGTGCTGTCGACGTGACGGCATCGGCTTCGGCCTGGCTGGACACCATCATCTCGAGCACATCGCGCGCCTGGTTGCCGGACGCGTTGCCCGGCAGGTTGGCGCCGCCATCGGCCTTGTTGACGCCCTTGCCCAGGTTGATGTTGTCGGCGTAGTCGCTGCCGACCACGACGTCGTTGCCGTCGCCCATATCGATCCAGGCGCCGGCCTTGTACTGCCCCATCAACGCGCGGGTGGCCGCCGACACGTTGGCGCTGACGCTGAAGCTGTCGTCGCCGGGACCACCGTAGGCCCAGGCCATCTGCGGGAGCGTGTTCAAGGTCGAATTCGGCGTCACTTCGTCCACGACCAGCGAGAACGGGATGCGGCCGTACCAGCTCATCTCGCTGCCTTCGCGCTGGCCGTTGTGGTTGGCGTCGGTCCAGTTCCAGATGTTGGCCACCTCGATGTTCTTCACGTAGTCGATCTCGGCGCCGGCCATGATCTTGTACGTGTAGCCTGCCGCGAAGGCGGCGGCGTCGGTGGCGTCGCTCATGCCGGTGGTGAGCTTGAGCGAGCTCACCGTGGTGCCCGGCGCGACGTAGATGTCGAGTTCATCGCGCGCCATCACGCCGTTCGGGTTGGTGCCGCCGTTGGCGCCGCCGTCGGCGTAGTTGGTGCCGCGCCCAAGTTCGACGGTATCGCCCCAGGCCGAGCCGACGAAGGTGTCGTTGCCGTCGCCCAGGCTGGCCCACACGCCGCGTCCGTACTGGTCCATCAGCGTACGCGTCGCGGCGCTGACGTCGGTGGCGACGTTGAAGCTGTCGTTGCCGTACCAGCCGTTGGCCCAGGCGAAGTTCCATGCGTCCTTCAGCGGGTGGCCGGCGGTGTCCTTGGTGGCGTCGGTCGGGCTGACCGGGAGCTCGTTCACCGACAGCACCAGCGACTCGCCGCGGGCGTAGACCGTCTCGCCGCTCTGGCGCAGGCCGTCGTCGTTGGAGTCGGTCCAGGTGAAGATGTTGACCTGCTCGATATTCTTCAGGTAGTCGATCTCGGCGCCATTGGTCACCTTGACGTCGTAGCCGGCGTCGAAGGCGGTCTTATCGGCGCCGGTCGCAGTCGCGTCCAGCTTGACCACGGTGACCGCATCGGCCGCGGCCTGGCTAGTGGCGTAGACATTGACGATGTCCTTGCCGGCCGTGCCGTTCAGTGTGCCGGCCTGCGCGCCGCCATCGACCTTGTTGGTGCCGGCGCCGAGGACGAACAGGTCGCTGTAGCCGGTGCCGGTGACGTTGTTGTCGCCCGGCCCCATGTCGTAGTAGCCGCCGTGCTTGTACTGGTCCATCACCGCGAGCTGCGCGGCCGAGAAGCCGGTCGCGCTGTCGAAGCTGTCGGCTGCCGCGGTGCCGTTCACCACGCCCGGATAGGTCAGCGTCGCCAGCGGCGTGCCATCAGGCGCGTTGGCCGGATTGTTGACCGAAGCGACCTTCTCGTACACGCGCATCCCGATCTGCACGGTGGTGCTGCCGGTGGCCGACAATGCGCCGCCGGTGCCCTGCGCGCCGCTGTTCCCGTCCGAGAAGGTCCAGTCCATGATGACCGAGGACGGCGGCGTGGCGCTGGTGTTGGCGTAGCCGATGCCGTGCATGACGCGATTGACCAGGCCCTGGGTGGCGGCGGCGGTGAAGGTCAGCGTCAGCGTGCCGGCGTTTTCCGTGCCCGTGGCGACAATGACGGTCCCGATCATCAGGTTGCCATTGTCGTCGGCGGTCAGCTCGTTGACCGGGAAGTAAGTGTCGTCCGCGCTGGCGCCGCCGTGGCGCGCGAAGGTCAGCGTGGCGCCGGCGTAGCTGCCGGCCTTGGAAAGCTCGGCATCGAAGATCGATACGTTGGCGTCCAGCGCGACCGGATGGATGCCGTCGCCCTTCACCGTCCCGCCCAGCGAGGACGGGTTGCTCACGCCGAAGGTGGCGTCCGGCGTGCCGTCCGCGTTCAGGCGCAGGATGAAATTACTGGTGTCGTATTTGCCGTCATTGACGCTGCTGCCGAACACCACAATCTTGTCGCCTACCAGCGCCAGCGAATTGGGCTGCTCGGAGATGCCGTGCACCGTCGTCTTGGCGACGCCGCCGCTGCCGAAGCTGGTGTCGAGCGTGCCGTCGGCGTTGTAGCGCAGCACCGCGACCTGGCCATTCATGCTCGACGAATTGAAGCCGCTGTCGGACAGTACGAGGATCTTGCCGTCGGCCTGCACCTTCATCGCCACCAGGTTGTCGTTGAAATTGCTCAGGTGGGTCTTGACCACGCCGGCCGTGCCGAAGGTGGTGTCGGCGCTGCCGTCGGCGTTCAGGCGCACCAGCGCCGGATCCCAATCGGTGGTCGAGTCGGCGCCGGTCCTGGCGTACCCGCCCAGCAGGATCTTGCCGCTCGCGAGTACCTCGACGGTGGTCGCCAGGTTGGCGCCGGGGCCGATCGGCATCAGCACCTTGCCGCCGCTGCCGAAGGTGGTGTCGAGCGTGCCGTCGGCATTCATGCGCACCACCGCGACTTCGTTGACGCTGCCGTTCGGCGCGAAGCCCGCCAGCACCAGTTTGCCGTCGGCCTGCACCGCGACCGCGTTGGCGGCGGCGTTGCCGGCGCCGAGCGACAGGGTGAATTTGCCGCTGCTGTTGAAGGAGGTGTCGAGCGAACCGTCCGCGTTCAGGCGCACCACGGCGAGGTCGCGGCCGGTGGCCGATTCGGTGTTCCCGACCATGACGATCTTGCCGCTGCCGTCGACCAGGATCTTGCGCAGCGACTCGGCGCCGCTGCCCAGCGAGACCGTGGTCGAGCCACTGGCGCCGAAGGTGGTGTCGACGCTGCCGTCCGCATTCATACGCAGCACGCGGAAGTCGGCCGTGGCGCCATAGGTCGAGACGCCGACCAGCAGCTTGCCGCCGGAGAGTTCGAGCGGCGCCGCGACGCTGCCGTACGAGGTCGGGATCTGCACGCGCCCGCTGCCGCCGCCGAAGCTGGTGTCGACGCTGCCGTCGGCGTTGGCGCGGGTCAGGTAGATCATGTAGTCGGCGCCGGGCGTGGTGCCGTAGGACACCGTCAGCAGCTTGCCGCTGGCGAGCGCGATGCCGCCCAGCGCGCCGTAATCGGCGCCGAAATCGCTGACCGCGACGCCGGCAGGCACGCCGGTGAAGGTCGGCGCGGTGTTGGGCGCGACCGGCGGCGTGGTGAGGTCGATCGAACGCGCGAAGGTGACCTCGTTGGCCGGATCCGTGCTGGATGCGAAGTCGGGCAGTCCGTTGCCGTTCTTGTCGGTCCAGATCTGGATGTTGACCTGCTCGATGTTCTTCACGTAGTCGGTCGAGACGCTGCCGTTGACCACCTTGTGCGTGTAGCCGTCGGCATAGGCCTGGCCATCGGCGCCGGTCATGTCGGCGGTCAGCTTGGTGACGGCGACCGCGTCGGCCGCGGCCTGGTCGGCTACCAGCAGCTCGAGCGTGTCGCGCGCGGCGTGGCCGGTGGTGTCGGTGCCCTGGTTGGCGCCGCCGTCGATGTGCTTCACGCCGGCGCCGGCGCGGATATAGTCGCCCCAGTTGGAGCCGACGACGGTGTCGTTGCCGGCGCGGGTGTCGACGAACACGCCACGGCCCACCTGCGCCATCAGCGCGCGGGTGGCGGCGGTGACGTCGGTCGCGGCGTTGAAGGTGTCGTTGCCGTTTGTGCCCTCGCCCCAGGCCAGCTGGCCGTAGGTGGACAGGAGGTTGCCGCCGCTGTCGCGCGTCGGGTCGGTGGTGCTGACGCTGACCTCGTCCACCAGCATCGACAGCGCGATGCGATGGTGGTACTGGACCTCGCCGTTGTCGCGCACGCCGTTGCTGTTGGCGTCGGTCCAGGCGTTGACGTTGACGACCTCGATGCCCTTCACGTAGTCGATCTCGGCGCCAGCCATGACCTTCCAGGTGTAGCCGGCCGAATAGGCGGCGGCGTCGGTGGCGTCGCTCATCCCGGCGGTCAGCGCGACCACGCTGACCTTGCCGGCGTCGGCTGCCGCCACGGTCACGTTGAGCTGGTCGCGCGGCTGGCCACCCCACGGATTGCTGCCGCCGTTGGCGCCGCCGTCCACGTAGTTGGTGCCGGTGCCCATGTCAAACCAGTCGGCGTAGGCCGAGCCGACCGCGGTGTCGTTCCCCGCGCCCGTGTTCACCCATACACCGCGGCCGTACTGGTCCATCAGCGCGCGGGTCGCGGCGCTGACGTCGGTGGCGGCGTTGAAGCTGTCGTTGCCGTTCCAGCCATTGGCCCAGGCAAAGGCAGAGTAGGTCGAGAGCGGCGTGCCGCCGTTATCCTTGGTCGGATCGGTGGCGCTCTGGACGATCTCGTTCACGCCCAGCACCAGCTGCACGCCGCGCGAGAAGGTGGACTCGTTCGACTGGCGCAGGCCGTCGCCGTTGGCGTCGGTCCATTGGAAGATGTTGACCTGCTCGACGTTCTTCAGGTAGTCGATCTCGCCGCCGTTGACCACTTTGACGTCGTAGCCGGCGTCGAACGCGGCCTTGTCGGCGCCGGTCGCGCTGGCATCCAGCTTGACCACGCTGACCGCATCGGCCGCGGCCTTGCTGGTCGCGTAGACGTTGACGATGTCCTTGCCCGCCGCGCCGTTCAGCGTGCCGGCGTTGGCGCCGCCATCGACCTTGTTGGTGCCGCCGCCGAGGATGAACAGGTCGCTGTAGCCGGTGCCGGTGACGGTGTCGTCGCCCGGCCCCATATCGAAGAACGCACCGTGCTTGTACTGGTCCATCACCGCGCGCTGGGCCGCGGAGAAGCCGGTAGCGCTGTCGAAGGTATCGGCTGCGGCGGTGCCGTTCACGACGCCGGGATAGTTGAGGTTTGCGAGGAGGGTACCGTCCGGCGCGGTGTCGGGGTTGGTGACCGAGTGCAGCTTCTCGTACACCTGCATCCCGATCTGCACGGTCGTACTGCCGGTAGCCGACAAGGGGTGGCTTGCAGTCCCGTCGGAGAATGCCCAGTCGATCGTGACCGACGACGGCGGCGTGCTGCTGGCGTTGGTATAGCCGATGCCATGCAAAGCGCGGTTGACCAGGCCCTGGGTGGCGTTGGTGTTGAAGGTGACGGTCAGCGTGCCTGCGGACTGGGTCACGGTGCCGATCACGATGGTCCCGATGATCACGTTGCCGGTAGCGTCGACAGTAACCTCGCCCACCGGGCGGAACACGTCTTCGGCATTGGCGCCGCCATGGCGCGCCAGGGTCAGCGTGGCCCCCGCATAGTTGTCGCCCGAGGCCAGCTCATAGTCGTAGATGGCCGCGTTGGCGTCCAGCGCCACCGGGTGGATGCCATCGACCTTGATGGTGCCGCCGAGCGAAGTCGGATTGTTCACGCCAAAGGTCGTGTCAGGCGTTCCGTTCGCGTTCAGGCGGACGATCACATTGCTGGTGTCGAAATTGGTGTCATTGACGCTGCTGCCGAACACCACGATCTTGTCGCCGACCAGGGCCAGCGAATTGGGCTGTTCCGCAATGCCGTGGATCGTTATCTTGGCGACTCCGTTGTTGCCGAAGCTGGTGTCCAGAGTGCCGTCGGCGTTGTAGCGCAGGACCGCCACCTTGCCGTTCATGCTCGACGCGTTGTAGCCGGTGTCGGACAGCATGACGATCTTGCCGTCGGCCTGCACCTTCATCGCCAGCACGTTGTCGTTGAAGTCGCTCAGGTGGGTCTTGACCACGCCGCCGGTGCCGAAGCTGGCATCGGCGCTGCCGTCGGCATTCAGGCGCACCAGCGCCGCATCCCAGTCGGTGCTGGCATCGGCGCCGGTCCTGGCATACCCGCCCAGCAGGATCTTGCCGCTCGCGAGCACTTCGACCGTGGTGGCGAGGTTGGCGCCAGGGCCGATCGGCATCAGCACCTTGCCGCCGCTGCCAAAGGTCGTGTCGAGCGTGCCGTCGGCGTTCAGGCGCACCACCGCGACCTCATTGAGGCTGCCGTTGGGTGCATAACCCGCCAGCACCAGCTTGCCGTCCGCCTGCACCGCGACCGCGTTGGCGACGGCATTGCCGCTGCCGAGCGACAGGGTGAACTTGCCGCTGCCGTTGAAGGTATTATCGAGCGAACCGTCCGCGTTCAGGCGCACTACCGCGAGGTCACGGCCGGTGGCCGATTCGGTGTTCCCGACCATCAGGATCTTGCCGCTGCCGTCGACCAGGATCTTGCGCAGAGAATCCGCGCCGCTGCCGAACGAGACCGTGGTCGAGCCATTGGTGCCGAAGGTGGTGTCGACGCCGCCGTCGGCACTCAAGCGCAGGACACGGAAATCGCCCGTGCTGCCATAGGTCGAGACGCCGACCAGCAGCTTGCCGCCGGAGAGTTCGAGCGCTGTCGCCGTGGTGCCGAACGAGGTCGGGACCAGCACACGGCCGGTGCCGCCGCCGAAGCTAGTGTCGATGCTGCCGTCGGCGTTGGCGCGGGTCAGGTAGAGCATGTAGTCGGCGCCCGGGGTCGCGCCATAGGAGACCGTCAGCAGCTTGCCGCTGGCGAGCGCGATGCCGCCCAGCGCGCCGTAGTCGGCGCCGAAATCGCTGACCGCCACGCCGGCAGGCACGCCGGTGAAGGTAGGCGCGGTGTTCGGAACAGGCACGGGCGGCGGCGCCAGGTCGATCCACTTGCTGGTGCCGGTCGCGGACTCGTGCAGCCAGATGCCTTCGATATTCTTCAGGTAGTCCTTCTGGGTGCTGCCGCTGCCGTAGGTGACCATGAAGGCGTAAGCCGGATCGTCGGACACAGCGACGGTGATGGCAGCCATCTCGGCGGCGCCGCCAACGGTGATGTCGAACACGTCGCGGCCCTGCTGCCCGTCGGGAGCGATTTCGGTGCCGCCGTCGATCTTCGAATTGCCCTGACCGTTGCGGAAGTAGTCGGCATAAGCGGTGCCGGTGATGACGTCGTTGCCGGCGCCACCGTCGACGTAGACACCGTGCTTGTTGGTGGCCATCGCCGCCTTCAGGGCGCTGCTCAGCAGCGGCGTGTCGCCGGACAGGTCGATGGTGTCGGCGCCGGCGGTGCCTGTGACCCAGGCCAGCGTGCTGCCCTTGACCGCGTTCGGATCGGAGGTGTTCACCTCCTGTACCAGCACCGTGAGCGGGATGTCGCGCGCCCAGGTCGTGCTGCCGTTGGCGCCCGCGACCTGCACCGTCACGCGCTCGATGTTCTTGATGTAGTCGGTCTCGCCACCCGCCACCACCTTGTACGTGTAACCGTTGGTGAAGGCCTGTGCGTCCGCGCCGCTCATGCCGGCGGCCAGCTGGGTGACCTGAACCGCGTCCGCTGCGGCCTGGTCGGCGACCGTCACGCGCAGCACGTCGATGGCCTTGCCGCCCCACGGCGGCGAGCCTGCGTTGGCGCCGCCGTCGACGTAGTTGGTGCCGGCGCCGGCGTTGATGTCGTCGCCGTAGCCGCTACCGGTCACGGTGTCGTTCCCCGCGCCCATGTCGACCCACACGCCGCGCTGGTGCTGATCCATCAGGGTGCGCGTAGCGGCCGAGATGTCGGTGGCGGCGTTGAAGGTCTCGTCCAGCGCCGTGCCTTGCGCCCAGGCGTAGTCCAGCGAATTGGCGAGGTCGCCGCTGGATGGAATCTCATACACGGTCTGCGCCAGCGCGATCCACTTGCCGGTGCTGGTGCCGGTGACGTTGATGCTGACCGCCTCGATGTTCTTCAGGTAGTCCTTCTGCGTGCTCCCGCTGCCGTAGGTGACCATCCACTGGTAGGCCGGGTCGTCGGACAGGCTGACCTGGATCGCGTTCAGCTCCGCGGTAGAGGCCACCGCGATCTCGAACACGTCGTTGCCCTTGGCGCCACCGGGGCCGGCGTTGGCGCCGCCATCGATCTTCGAGTTACCGGGGCCGTTGCGGAAGTTGTCGGCAAATGCGGTGCCAGTGATGGTGTCGTTGCCGGCCCCGGCATCGACCCAAACGCCGCGCCCGCGCGCCGCCATCGCCGCCTGCAACTCGCTCGACAGCAGCGTGCTGCCGCTGGACAGGTCGATGCTGTCGTTGCCCGCGGTGCCGTTGACCCAGGCCAGGTGGTAGTAGTTGACGCTGGCCGGGTCGGCCAGGTTCGCTTCCTGCACCACCACGGTCAGCGGCACGTCGCGCGCCCACGTGCTGCCGCCGCCATTCGCGGCGACCTCGATGCTCACGCGCTCGATGCCCTTGATGTAGTCGGTCTCGGCGCCCGCCACCACCTTGTGCGTGTAGCCGTTGGTGAAAGCCTGCGCGTCGGCGCCGCTCATGCCGGCCGTCAGCTGGGTGACCTGCACCGCGGCGGCCGCAGCCTGGTCGGCCACGGTCACGTGCAGCACGTCCTGGGCCTTGCCGCCCCACGGCGGCGAGCCGGCGTTGCCGCCGCCGTCGACGTAATTGGTGCCGGCGCCCACATTGATGTCGTCGCCGTAAGCGCTGCCGGTCACGGTGTCATTGCCCGCGCCGAGGTCGACCCAGACCCCGCGCTTGTGCTGGTCCATCAGCGTGCGCGTGGCGGCCGACACGTCGGTCGTGGCGTCGAAGTGGTCGTCCTGCGTGGTGCCCTGCGCCCACGCGTAGTGCATCGAATTGGCGAGGTCGCCACTGGCGGCGATTTCGTTGACGTTGACCGCCAGCGGGATCCACTTGCCGGTCGTGGTGCCGGCGACGTTGATGGTGATCGCCTCGATGTTCTTCAGGTAGTCCTTCTGCGTGCTTCCGGAACCGTAGGTGACCATGTACTGCCAGGCAGGATCGTCCGAGGCGCTGACCTGCACGGCGCTCATCTCGGCGGTGGAGGCCACGGTAATCTCGAACACGTCCATGCCGCCGGCGTTGGCGCCGCCGTCGATCTTCGAGTTGCCCGCACCGTTGCGGAAGTTGTCCGCGAACGCGGTGCCGGTGATGGTGTCGTTGCCGGCGCCGCCGTCGACCCACACGCCGTGCCCGCGCGCGACCAGCGCCGCCTGCAGCTCGCTCGACAGCAGCGTCGAACCGCTCGACAGGTCGATGGTGTCGGCGCCCGCCGTGCCATTGACCCAGGCCAGGTGGTAGTAGTTGGCGCTGGTGTCGGCCAGGTTCGCTTCCTGCACCACCACGGTCAGCGGAATGTCACGGGCCCAGGTCGAGCCGCCATTGGCGGCCGCGACCTGCACGCTCACGCGCTCGATGCCCTTGATATAGTCGGTCTCCGCGCCCGCCATCACCTTGTGCGTGTAGCCGTTGGTGAAGGCTTGCGCGTCCGCGCCGGTCATGCCGGCGGTGAGCTGGACCACCTGCACAGCGTCCGCTGCCGCCTGGGTCGCGACGGTCACGTGCAGCACGTCCTGCGCCTTGCCGCCCCACGGCGGCGAACCGGCGTTGCCGCCGCCGTCGACGTAGTTGGTGCCGGCGCCAACGCTGATGTCATCGCCGTACGCACTGCCGACGACGGTGTCGTCGCCCGCGCCAAGATCGACCCAGACACCACGCTTATGCTGGTCCATCAGCGTTCGCGTCGCTGCCGAGATGTCGGTGTTGGCGTCGAAGCTGTCGTTGAATTGCGAGCCCTGCACCCACGCGAGGTCCAGGTTGTTCGAGACGTCGGTGCTGCCGTCCGCCTCCATGACATTGATCGCCAGCTGCACGGTCTTCGCGAAGGCATAGCTGCTGCCCGAGGAGACGAACACGTTCACCTGCTCGACGTTCTTCAGGTAGTCGATCTCGGTGCCGTTGCTGACCTTGATCCGGTAGCCGGCCGCATAGGCTTCGCCATCGGCTCCGGTCGCGGCGGCGTCGATCGCCACCACGGTCAGCGCATCGGCGGCGGCCTGGCTGGCCGCGAACACATTGAGAACGTCGCGCGCGCGTGCGCCACCGGGCAAGGTGCCCTGGTTATCGCCGCCGTCGGCGTAGTTGGTGCCGTCGCCGAGGTTGAACGTATCGCCATAGGCCGAGCCGATGACGGTGTCGTTACCCGCACCCATATTGACCGTGATGCCACGGCCGTAGGTGGCCATCAGGGTCCTGGTGGCCGCGCTGATGTCGGCGGCGTCGAAGGTCTCGGCGGCGGCCGTGCCGTTGGCGATGACGAAGAAGTACTGGCTGGCCAGCGTGGGACCCCAGGCGGTCTTGGTGTTGTCGGTCGGGTCGACCGGAATCTCGTTGATGATGACAGTGTTCGAAGTGGTCATGTCGGTGTCCTCGGTGCGTCCGTGTCAGGTGCGTTTGTTATTGCCGGCTCAGGTACCGGGGAAGGTGTTCGGGGGCAAAGTCGGCGCCTGCGTCGGCGCTGCAGTCGGTGCCTCCGTCGGCGTCGGAGTCGGCGCCGGCGTGGGAGCCTGGGTCGGGGCCGCGGTCGGAGCCTGGGTCGGCGCGAGCGTCGGCGCAAGCGTCGGCGCCTGTGTCGGTGCCGGTGTCGGTGCGTCGGTCGGGGCGGGAGTCGGCGACACGGTCGGCGTCGGTGCTTGTGTCGGGGCAGGGGTCGGTGCTTGGGTTGGAGCCTGGGTCGGAGCCTGGGTCGGAGCCTGGGTCGGCGCCGGGGTCGGAGCTACGGTCGGCGCCGGTGTTGGTGCCTGCGTTGGAGCCGGTGTTGGGGCCTGCGTCGGCGCTTGCGTCGGAGCCGGGGTCGGTGCTTGCGTCGGCGCGGGAGTCGGTGCTTGCGTCGGCGCGGGCGTCGGCGCCTGGGTCGGAGGCCAGGTCGGAGCCGGCGTCGGGGCTTGCGTCGGCGCCGGGGTCGGCGCAGCCGTCGGAGCCGGCGTCGGCAAGCCGCTCACCGGCAGCTGGTCCACTGCGCGCTGCACGCTTTCAAGAATGGGCTGCGCCTGCGAAGATGCCGACGGGATGGACGGCATGTTGGCGGTCGCCGCCGCCAGCGCCATCACCGACGGCGCGACGCCCGCATCGCGCACCACGGCTTCGAGCCGCGGCGGGTCGCCGGCCGGCGACTGCGCCACCTGGGCGGCACGCTGGGACGCGGCGACCTGCGCCGACTGGATCACCGCCAGGCGCGAATCGACGTAGGTGACGAGGCCCGCCTGCAGGGTCGAGCCGCTCGCGTCCGGGGCCATCTGCAGCAGCTGGCTGAGCGCGACCGCGACCGTGGCTTCGGCCAGGCTGCCGATGTCGGCCGCCAGCGGACCCGCGGCGTGCGCGGCCGGACGGTTGGTGAAGAAGCGGTCCTGGTTGGCAACCGCGCCGCTGATGATCGATGCGGCGCTGGGCAGCGCCGCGCCCGTTCCCATCGCGGCCACCTGGCGCACGATTTCGGCGCCGACGGCCTGCGCCACGCGCGCCATCGACGCCGCGCTGTTGCTTTCGGTGCCGGCCTTGTCGCTCGCGGCCAGCACTTCCATCGCCTTCTGCAGCGCGACCATCTTCTGCAGCAGCGCCTTCTCGGTGCCGGCGATGCTCAGCGGATCCTTGTCCAGCGCCGCCACCGACGACAGGCCGAGCGCCTTGGCCATCGTGTCGCGCGCCTGCGCCAGCGACGGCACGGCGCCTGAAGCGACCATGCCGGCGATGATCGAGCTGACCGGGGACACCGGCACCGACGGCTTGCTGGCCGCGTCCTCGACCAGCGCGCTCATGGCGCCGGTGAAGGGTTTTCCGGTCGAATTGTCGGTGCCGCCGGTCGCGCGCAGGCGCTGGCCGTTGATCTGCGCCACCGACAGGCTGGCGGCCAGCGAGTAGCGGCCGGCGCTGTCCGTCACCGCGCCCGGTTCGTCGGCGTCCTTGACGTTATTGTTGTTCAGGTCGAGCCAGACCGTGGCGCCGCTGACGTAGCCATCGGCGACGATGCCGGTGAGCGTGGTGCTGACGGGTGGCGGTGGCGGGTTGTTCGAGCCGCTGCCGGGATTGGGGGCCGGGTCGCCGCCTCCGCCTCCGCATCCGGTCAGGGCCAGGGTGATCGCCAGCGCGAGAGTGCTGGGTTGGGGTGCACGGTGTTTGATGGTCATGGTCTTCTCTCGTGAAATCTGATCGCGCGCGTCGTGCGCGAGGCGAGAAGAACAGACAGGCAGCGGCGCACCCGGCCCTCGGCAAGGCTGCGCCTGACGCTCCGGCGTGAGACGGAACGGCTCCCTTTTCGTGACTCTCCCCGCCCGCGGTTTGGTGTTATTTGTCAGTACGCGCAGGCCGGATCGAGACTATGAGAATTATTAAACAGGAGCAATTCCCCATTTGGGGTATGGACGTTGTTGGCGGGACGCGGCAGTCATTCTTTGGAGCAAACTTCCTTTCATCAATTTCATGTAACCGTGATACGCTTGGACCGCCGTACTTTTGGTGCGCCGCCGCGGCATGGCGCACGCTTGATCCAGCGCGAAATGCGGGAACGCTGCCCGGCTAGCATCCCGCGAGACAAGTCCAGACACGACAACATGAAAGAGACGATTTTCGTCAGCATCGCGTCCTACCTCGACCCGATGCTGTTCTTCACCCTCAACGACGCAGTTGCCAAGGCGCGCCATCCGGAACGGCTGTCGTTCGCGGTCGTCGACCAGAGCGTCGAGGACCAGCGCGAAGCGATCGGCGGCCTGCCCTTCGCGCAGCAGGTGCGCTACGTGCACGTGCATCCGCAGGACACGCTCGGCGTCTGCTGGGCGCGCGCGACCGCGTTTTCGCTGTACGACGGCGAGGACTACATCCTGCAGATCGATTCGCACATGCTGTTCGAGGAGGATTGGGACCAGAAGCTGCTGGCGCAGCACGCGAAGCTCAGGCTGCGCTCGGCCAAGCCGATCGTCAGCACTTATCCCTACCGCTTCGACTTTGTCGACGGCGTGCCGCAGCCGATGAAGAACGAGGGCCGCACGGCTCTGGTGCTGCGCCCGCATCCGGAGAAGAACCCGACGCAGGAGGACGCGGTGCTGCGCTTCATGGCCCGCCACCTGTTCACCGACGAGCCGGTGCTGGGCTGCCACGTGTCCGCCGGCTTCCTGTTCGCGGGCGGGAGCTTCGTCGAGGAGGTGCCTTACGATCCCTACCTCTACTTCCATGGCGAGGAGCAGAGCCTTGCGGTGCGCGCGTTCACGCGCGGGTGGGACATCTTCCATCCGCTGCTGATCCCGGTCTACCACTTGTACAAGAGCGAAGGGACGGCTTACCAGACGCACCACTGG
The DNA here is from genome assembly GCF_024753145.1 of Massilia terrae. Classification (GTDB taxonomy): domain Bacteria; phylum Pseudomonadota; class Gammaproteobacteria; order Burkholderiales; family Burkholderiaceae_D; genus Telluria; species Telluria terrae. Next base: position 266,351 of record NZ_JANUGU010000003.1, read on the forward strand.
CATGGCGAGAACGAGGCCAGGCGCGCCTTCCGGTCCAGCTACCTGCTGGAGCGCGCGCGCAAACGACTGAACCGGCTGCTGATGGGCGACGGCCTCCCGGGCGCGTATGGGCTGGGCAGCGTGCGCACGCTGAAGCAGTACAGCGAGATGTCGGGGATTGATTACGCCAATCAGAGGATCAGCGATCCGTTTGGTGGGAAGCTTTGCTGAGCTGAGCTTTCGAAGGCAAATGGGGGTTCCCGCTTTCGCGGGAACCCCATTTTGCAAGCGAAACGCTAGCGCTTACAGTACCGTGTTCGTGCGCATCACCGGATACAAATCCAAGCGCTCGTCCCACGACGCATGGCGGTGCGCGAAGAACTCCAGCCGCGCGCGCGGGTTCTTGGCGAATGCCTCATCCGTCTCGACCTTGCGCTTGAACTCCGCCGCCAACGCCGGATCGGCCGCCATCTGCTCGCGCGCCACGTCCTCGGCCACATAGGCTTCCATGTACTCCTTGCGCTCGTAGGCATTATTGAAGAAGCCCCACTGCAGCAGGGAGTCCGGCGCCTGCGGCTCCAGGATGGCCATCACCAGCCGCGCCTTCGGCTGCGCGATCGGCACGAACAGCGAACCCTTCGCGATCGCGCGGGCCTCGTTCTTCCAGCTGCCCTGCAGCGACAGCCGCTGGTGCGATTCGAACGAGGTCTTGGCAAAGCTGACCTGGTCGGCGCGATAGGTCTCGACCTCGGCGCGATCGCGCGCCTTGTCCAGCACCCGGTAGGCGATGCCGTGCAGCTTGAGCTTGTCGCCGACCAGCTGGGCGAACGCGGCCGGCACGATGTAGCCCGCGCCGGGAGCGGTCGCCTGCACATCCGGCACCACTTCGTCGCGCAGCGGAACGCGCCACACCTGTGGCTTCGTCTCATCGTAATGGATCATGACGGCGCCCGACACGTCCGACTGGGTGCGCGTGTAGGCATAGCCGTTGAAGTCGACCATGTGCGAGCGCTCGGTGGTCTTGTACGACAGCGCGACCGGCTGGCCGGCGAGCTGGCGCGCGCGCTGGTCGGCGGCCGCCGCCTCCTGCTGCCACTGGCGGCCGTGCTGCGCCACCTGCTGCAGGATCGAAAGCACTGTGTTGCGGGTGATGCGCACGCGGGTCGGGTAGTCCTTCCACGAGTGGGTCTCGACCAGCACGCTGATCCGGTTACGCAGCTGGAAGTAGCCGGTCGAGAAACGGGGCTCGTACACCATGTCCGAGAAACCGGAGGACGGATCGTCGGTCTTCAGGAAGGACATGTAGTAGGACTGCGGGCTCGATCCCTGCTTGCTGATGTAGGCGATGATTCCGCTGCGCAGCGCCAGGCCGGCCTTGCGGAATTCCGCATCGCCCGAGTTGACCGGTTCGGCCTGGATCGAGACGTCGTGCTGGAACTTGGCGCCGTCGGTCACGTGCAGGTCGACCTGGACCAGCGGGTCCCAGGCGTTGATCAGCGCCAGCATGGCCTGCATCTCGGGCGCGTCGCCCTTCACGTAGTCGCGGTTCAGGTTGAAGTTCTGCGCAGTGGTGCGCCAGCCCATTTCGAGCGGGCCACGCTGGTTGGGGCGGTTCCACTTGGCGAAGCGTTCGTGGCCGTCGACGTTGAAGACGGGGACGAAGACCAGCACCTGCTTGTCGAGCGCGCCCTTGCCGACGCGGCCTTCCAGCAGTTCGCGCAGCGCGAGGAAGCCGGCGTCCTTGCCGTCGATCTCGCCGGCGTGGATGCCGCCCTGGATCAGCGTGACCGGCAGGCCCTGCTTCTTCGCCGCCTGCGGGGTCAGCGCGCCGCTGCCGTTGACGACCAGCGCCAGCATCGGCCGGCCTTCCGGCGTCACGCCGTACTGGACGCACTTCACCTGCTTCGGCCAGGCTTGCTGGAAGGCGGCGCAGAGCTTGACGACTTCGTCGTAGCGGCCGGTCTGCTCGAAGCCGGAGCGTTCGGAGAATGTGGCGAGGTCGGGGGCAGCGTGCGCCAGCGGCACGGCGGCCAGCAGCGCGGTCAATACGGCGGCACGAATCATCGAAAACTCCGGCTAATTGGAAGCCGGAGATTATAGTCGCGTTCGTGACGGCTGCGACTGCGTTCGACGCTGCGGGCGTCGCCACGAAATGGGGTTCCCGCGTTCGCGGGAACGACGAACTGTCAAGGGGAACGGTTTATAAGGTTTATACCGTTCCCCTGCGGCGTCGTCAGTGCCGGCGTTGCGGCAGCACTTTGACGGAGGCGGCCTCGGGCCGCACCAGGTCGAGCGCCTGCATGCGCGCGCCGGCGTTGGCTGTGACCGGGCAGGTCCGGGTCTGGTTGTAGGACAGCGCCGCGGCAAGCATGCCTTCGGCGGTGTCGCCCTGGGCGTGGCTCATGTCGTCGGACACGCTGCAGGTCGGCGCCAGGCCGTCCGGGTAGTCGCCGAAACCCTTGTTGTTCACGCCCATGAACTCGATCGAGAAGTAGGTCGTGCCGCAGTTCGGCGTCGGCGTGAATCCATACGGCTTGCCGCAGGTGGTGGCGCCGATGATGTTGACCTCGACGTCGACGCCGCGCAAGCCATTGATGACCGACTCGCTGGCCGAGCAGGTGCCCTTGGTGGTCAGCACGGTCACGCGCTTGAGCCCGAGGTAAGGCAGCGCGGTGCCGGCCGCGATCGGGCTGGACGCGGTGAAACCGTAGGCGGTCGAACGGAACTCGATCGGGGCCTGGCTTGGCGACTTGTCGTTGTACTGCAGGCGTTCGAAGGTCTTGCCCGAGGTCGCGCCGGGGCCGGCGATCATGTAGGCCAGCTCGCTGGCGACGTACAGCAGGCCGCCGCCGTTGTAGCGCATGTCGATGATCAGGTCGGTGACGTTGGCCGCCTTGAGCTGCGTGATCGCGTCGACCAGCTGCTTCTCGGAGACGTTGTTGTGGCTTTCGAAGTCCATGTAGCCGACCTTGCCGGCCGGGGTGTCGATCACCTTCACGTTCTTCACCGGCGCCACGCTGACCGTGATCGCCTTCATGGTCGCGTCGTAGTTGGCGCCGTTGCGGCGCAGCGTCAGCGTATGGGATTCGCCTTCGGCCACCGGGAACAGGCCGGCGTTGATCTTGTCGACCGATGCCTTGTCCGAGGCATTGACGAAGTCGACGCCATCCACGTACAGCAGCAGGTCGCCGCGCTGCAGGCCGGCGGTGGCGGCCGGCGAACCCGGCTCGATGACGGTAGCCAGCCAGTTACGCGGCGCGGTCGAGCTGTTGGACGCCCAGGTGATGCCGTAGCCGAGGTTCAGGCCAGCGTTCATCGCGTCCCAGTCGGCGGTGGAATAGGTGAAGTGGTACTTGTCCTTGGGTTTGCCGGCTGCGGTCAGCGCATTCGTCTTCAGTTTGGCGAAGTAATCGATCGCCGTGCTGTAGTCGGCCATGTGCAGGTTGGTCGGGATCTCGCTGTACCACAGGTAGTAGGCGTTGGCCCAGCCGCGCAGGAACAGCATCTCGTCCTGCAGCGTGCCCTGGCGGTCCGGGAAGGCCTTGCCGCTGGCATCGAAACCCGTGCGCGGCTTGGCGCACGAGTTCCAGTAGTTCCAGAGCGTGCTCTCGGTCGGGATCGGGTCGGCCGTGACGCCGCCGCTGGTGTCCGGCGGCGGCGTCGTGGTGCCGCCGTTGGAGCTGGAGTTTCCGGAGTTGCCGCCGATATTCGGCGCGCCACCGCCGCCGCCGCATGCAGCCAGCAGCAGGGCCGCGGCCAGCGCGGACGTGAACAGTCGGGCAAGTGCGGTCGTACGACCAGGGCGTAGGTATGTCATGCAGCCGATTATAGACGTGCCCGCCTGCCGCAGTGAAACGAACTGTAACGTGAGGAAAAAAACCTGAACCGGCTTCGATCCGGCTCAGGTTTTCATGGAGCAATGTGGCGCGAAACGGACAGGATTTGCCCGTCTTGCATACGCCGCTTCAGTCAGCCGGCACGGGGTTGCGGAAGCTCACGCTGAGCAGGTTCCAGCCGTTGATGGTGGTGATCGCAAAGCCGAGCTCGGCGATTTCCTCGTCGGTGAAGTGCTGCTGCAGCATAGCGAATTCCTCGTCGGACGGGTCGCGCTGGGGGATATTGCTCACGATCTCGGCCCAGCGCAGGGCCGCGCACTCGCGCTCCGTAAAGTACGGCGCCTCGCGCCAGCCGGCCACCGCGTTGATGTGGCGCGGATCCATGCCCAGCTTGACGAGGTCCTTCCAGTGCATGTCCATGCAGTAGGCGCAGCCGTTGATCTGCGAGACGCGCATGAACACGAGCTCCGTGAGGCGCGCGCCCAGCAAGTCCTTGCGGATCGAATTGGACAGGTTGTACATGGCCTGGAAAGCCTTGGGGGCGAGCTTGAAATACGGCAGGCGGGCTTGGTGCGTCATGGAGTTCTCCTTTGGTCAGCGGCGGCCGCTCCTTGCGGCTGCCCATGTCCATTAGACGCAGCGGCGCGCGCGCTTGTGACAGGCGCGCGAAAAAAATCAGCCGGCGGCGATGCGCGCCAGCTTGTCAGGATTGCGCACCGAGTAGATGGCGGCGATGCGGCCGCCGTCGAAGGCAAAGGCCTGCGCCGACTCCAGCACGCCGTCGACGTAGCGCAGCAGGCCCGGTTCGCCGTTGATGGTGGCGGCGCGGTAGCTGATGGTCGGGCCGTTGCGGCGCCAGGTGACGTAGTACAGATTGGCCAGGCGCAGGGCGCCGCTGATGAGCTTTCCGAAGGACGGCACCTTGCCGCCGCCGTCGCTGACCATGTGCACGTCATCGGCGAACAGCGCCATCATCGCGGGCCGGTCGCCGGCGCGCGCCGCGTGGATGAACTTGTCCACCAGGGCTTTGTGGGCGGCGCGCGGAACTTCGAAGCGCGTCCGCTCCTGGCGCACGCGCTCGGCGGCGCGATGCACCAGCTGGCGGCAGGCCGCTTCGCTCTTGCCGAGGGTGGCGGCGACGTCGGCGTAATCTTCATCGAAGGCCTGGCGCAGCACGAAGGCGGCGCGCTCCTCGGGGCTCAGCCGCTCCAGCACCCACATCAGCGCGAGCGACAGGTCGCTGGCCTGCTCGGCCAGCCGTTCCGGGGTCTGCTCATCGACGTCGACCAGCGGCTCCGGCAGCCAGAAGCCGGTGTAGGCTTCGCGCTCGGACCGGGCCGCGCGCAGGCGGTCGATCGACAGGCGGGTGACGATGGTGACCAACCAGGCTTCGGGCGACTGCAAGTCGTCTTTACTGCTGGCGTTCCAGCGCAGCCAGGCGTCCTGCACGACGTCCTCGGCTTCGGCACGGATGCCGAGCATGCGGTAGGCGATCGAGAACAGCCGCGGTCGCAGCTCGGCAAAGATGACGTCGGGGTCGGTCCCCGTGGATGGGCTCATGAGAATTCCTGGAAGGGTCGCATAAGCATAAGACGAAACGCGGCGGCTCGCTGTGACAGCCCACCCCAAAAAAATCCCAAACCGGGGTCAGGTCGTCCAATCAATCAAAATTTCAACAGCGAAATTTGGGCGGCCTAAAGTGCTTACTGTTTCGCAATTTTGATTCTTTGGACGACCTGACCCCAGGTGAAAAAAACGCCGTGCCCGCAGGGGCGGGAACGGCGTTCTGTTTTTGCTGCTTAATCCAGCTTACGCGGCGGCGGGGGTACCGACTGGCGAGTTGAAGGCGGCCAGCAGTTCGGCTTCCTTCTTCTTGGCCGCCGCCAGGTTGCGCTCCTTGACGTGGCCGAAGCCGCGGATTTCTTCCGGGATGCTGGCAATCGCCACCGCCTGCGCCAGGTTCTCGGCGGCGAGCTTCGACAGCAGCGTGTCCACCGTGCCGCGGTACTGGCCGATCAGGGCGCGTTCGGTCTTGCGTTCTTCCGTGTAGCCGAACACGTCGAACGGCGTGCCGCGCAGGCCCTTGAGCTTGGCCAGAACGCCGAAGGCCTTCAGCATCCACGGGCCGTATTCCTGCTTCTGCAGGTGGCCTTCCTTGTCGCGCTTGGCCAGCAGCGGCGGCGCGAGGTGGAACTTGAGCTTGATGTCGCCTTCGAACATGGCGCCGATCTTCTGCATGAAGGCCGGGTCGGTGTACAGGCGCGCGACTTCGTACTCGTCCTTGTAGGCCATCAGCTTGTACAGGTACTTGGCGACGGCTTCGGTCAGGCGCGAGCCCTTGCCAAGCGGCGCTTCGACCGCGCGGACTTTTTCGACAAACGATTTATATTGTTCCGCATAGGGCGCGTCCTGGTAGGCCGCCAGCAGCTCGACGCGGCGCGCGATGATGTCGTCCACGCTCTGCGAGCGCTTGAACTCGATGACCTTGGCCGGCAGCGCCAGCCTGGTCACGCTGGCCAGGTCGTGCGCGGCGGCGCGGCCCCAGTTGAAGGCGGCCTTGTTGAACGCGACCGACACGCCATTGAGCTCGACGGCCTTCATCAGCGACGCTTCCAGCAGCGGCACATGGCCCTTCTGGAAGGCGTAGCCCAGCATGAACATATTGGTCGCGATCGAGTCGCCCAGCAGCGCGGTCGCAACCTGTCCGGCGTCGACGAAATCGACATTGCCGGCGCCGCAGGCCTGCACGATGGCGCCTTTCGAGCCTTCGGCCGGGAACTGCCAGTTCGGGTCGCGGATGAAGGCGGCGGTGGTGGCGCCGGTGGAGTTGACCACGGCCCAGCTGCGGCCCTCGCCCATGCGCGACAGCGCGTCGCGGCTGGCGGTGACGATCTGGTCGCAACCGATCACGAGGTCGGCGTTGCCGGTGCCGACGCGGGTCGAGTACAGGTCGGCCTGGGTGTCGGCCAGCTTCACGTGCGACATCACCGGGCCGCCCTTCTGCGCCAGGCCGCTCATGTCGAGCACCAGCGCGCCCTTGCCTTCGACGTGCGCGGCCACCGCCAGGATCTGGCCGACCGTGACCACGCCGGTGCCGCCGATACCCGTGACGAGGATGCCGAACGGCGCCGTGGTGGCCGGGATCGCCGGCATCGGCAGCTGCGGCGCGGTGGCGCTGTCGCCGGCCGCGGCCTTCTTCGGCTTCTTCAAGCCGCCGCCTTCGACGGTGACAAAGCTCGGGCAGAAACCGGTCACGCAGGAGAAGTCCTTGTTGCAGCTGGACTGGTTGATCTGGCGCTTGCGGCCCAGCTCCGTTTCGAGCGGCTCGACCGACAGGCAGTTGGACTGCTTGGAGCAGTCACCGCAGCCTTCGCACACTGCCTCGTTGATGACGGCGCGCTTGGCCGGATCGGGGTACGCGCCTTTCTTCCGGCGGCGGCGTTTTTCGGAGGCGCAGGTCTGGTCGTAGATCATGGCCGACACGCCCTTCACCTCGCGCAGTTCGCGCTGCACGTCCATCAGCTCGGCGCGGTGGCGCACGGTGACGCCGGCGGCCCAGGGATAATCGTCCGGGTATTTTTCCGGCTCGTCGGTGACCACGATGATCGGCGTGACGCCTTCGGCCGCCAGCTGGCGCGAGATCTTGCCCGGGTCGAGCGGGCCGTCGACGGTCTGGCCGCCGGTCATCGCCACCGCGTCGTTGTACAGGATCTTGTAGGTCATGTTGACCTTGGCCGCCACCGCCGCGCGGATCGCCAGGCTGCCCGAGTGGAAGTAGGTGCCGTCGCCGAGGTTGGAGAAGATGTGGCCTTCGCTGGTGAACGGCGCCTGGCCGATCCAGGGCACGCCCTCGCCGCCCATGTGGGTGAAGGTCGAGGTCTCGCGGTCCATCCACAACGCCATGTAGTGGCAGCCGATGCCGGCGGTCGCGCGCGAGCCTTCCGGCACCTTGGTCGAGCTGTTGTGCGGGCAGCCGGAGCAGAAATACGGAATGCGGTCGGTCTCCGGATTGGCCTTGGACGGGATGTTCTTGAGGACCAGCTCCTTCGCTTCGAGGAAGGCGATGCGCTCCTTGACGCGCTGCTCGACCGGGTGGCCGGCGCAGTAGTGCGAGATGCGCGAGGCGATGGCGCGCGCGATCTGCGCCGGGTTCAGCTCATAGGTCGCGGGCAGCAGCCAGTCGCCGTGGCCCATGCGGTTCTTGTTGTGCCATTCGCCGGTGTCGTCGAACTTGCCGACCACGCGCGGACGCTCGCCGTCCGGCAGGTTGTACAGCTCTTCCTTGAGCGCGTATTCGAGCACCTGGCGCTTCTCTTCCACCACCAGGATTTCGTCGAGGCCGCGCGCGAAGTCCTGGATGCCTTCCGCTTCGAGCGGCCAGGTCATGCCGACCTTGTACAGGCGCAGGCCGATGTCGGCGGCCGCCTGCTCGTCGATGCCGAGGTCGGCCAGCGCCTGGCGCGTGTCCATGTACGATTTGCCGGCGGTGATGATGCCGATCTTGGGCATCGGGCTGTCCCAGATGACGCGATTGAGCTTGTTGGCGCGGGCGTAGGCCAGCGCGGCGTACCACTTCTGGTTGGTCATCCGCACTTCCTGGTCCAGCACCGGATCGGGCCAGCGGATGTTCAGGCCACCGGGCGGCATGTCGAAGTCGGTCGGGATCGCGATCTGCACGCGGTCCGGGTCGAGGTCGACCACGGCGCCCGATTCGATGATGTCGGTGACGCACTTCATCGACACCCACAGGCCGGTGTAGCGGCTCATCGCCCAGGCGTGCAGGCCGTAGTCGATCATCTCCTGCACCGACGACGGGTACAGCACCGGGATGCCGCAGTGGTGCAGGATGTGGTCGGACTGGTGCGCGGTGGAGGAGGACTTGGCCGCGTGGTCGTCGCCGGCCAGCACCAGCACGCCGCCGTTTTTCGCGCTGCCGGCATTGTTACCGTGCTTGAAGACGTCGCCGCAGCGGTCCACGCCCGGCCCTTTGCCGTACCACATGGCGAACACGCCGTCGTACTGCGCGCCTTCGAACAGGTTGGTCTGCTGCGAGCCCCAGACTGCGGTCGCCGCCAGGTCTTCGTTCATCCCGGGATGGAACTTGACGTGGTGGGCGTCGAGGTACTTCCTGGTCTTCATCGCAGTCTGGTCGATCTGCGTGACCGGCGAGCCGCGGTAGCCGGTGATGTAGCCGGCCGTGTTCAGGCCGGCCTTCTCGTCGCGCTCGCGCTGCAGCATCGGCAGGCGGATCAGGGCCTGGGTGCCGGTCATGAAGGCCTTGCCGCGCTCGAGCGTCCATTTGTCGTCGAGCGTGATCTCGTGGGCGGACGCGAAGGCGGCGCGATCCTGGGGTGCGTTCATTTGTTGTCTCCGTTATTCCTGTGGGCGCGTTTTCCCGCACCTCTTGCAGCGACTCAGGCGGTCGCGGTGGGATCCTTCAGCACGCCGCGGCGGATCTGGTCCAGCTCGATCGACTCGAACAGCGCGCGGAAGTTACCCTCGCCGAAGCCCTGGTCGCCCTTGCGCTGGATGATCTCGAAGAAGATCGGCCCGATCACGTTCTGGGTGAAGATCTGCAGCAGCAGCTCCTTGCTGCCGTTCTCCGGCGTGCTGCCGTCGATCAGCAGGCGCAGGCGCTTGAGCTCCGCGACGTCCTCGCCATGGCCCGGCAGGCGGCGGTCGACCAGCTCGTAGTAGGTGTCGATCGTGTCCTGGAACGGGATGCCGGTCTTCTTCATCGCGTCCACCGAGGCGTAGGCGTTGTCGGTGCCGAGCGCGATGTGCTGGATGCCCTCGCCGCGGTATTCGTCGAGGTATTCGGCGATCTGCGATTTGTCGTCGGCCGACTCGTTGATCGGGATGCGCACCTTGCCGCACGGGGAAGTCATGGCCTTCGAGGTCAGGCCGGTGAGCTTGCCCTTGATGTCGAAATAGCGGATCTCGCGGAAGTTGAACAGCTTCTCGTAGAACTCGGCGACTTCCTTCATGTGGCCACGGTAGACGTTGTGGGTCAGGTGGTCGATGTAAGTCAGGCCGTGGCCGACCGGGTTCGGCTCGGCGCCCTCGATGGGCACGAAGTCTACGTCGTAGATGCTGATGTCGCCGATCGCGCCCTTGGTGGTCTTGCCGCGCCAGCGGTCGACCAGGTACAGCAGCGAATCGCCCACGCCCTTGATGGCGGGGATGTTCAGTTCCATCGGTCCGTTGTGGGTGTCGAAGCCCCACGCGCCCAGTTCCAGCGCGCGCTTGTAGGCGAAGGCGGCGTCCTGCACGCGGATCGCGATCGCGCACACCGACGGGCCGTGCGAGCGCGCGAAGCGCTGCGCGAACGAATCCGGCTCGGCATTGATGATGAAGTTGATCTCACCCTGGCGGTACAAAGTCACGTTCTTGTGGCGGTGGCGGGCAATGGCCACGAAGCCCATTTTTTCGAACAGTTCGCCCATCGCTCTGGGATCGGGTGCGGCGAACTCGACGAATTCGAAGCCGTCGGTGCCCATGGGATTTTCCCAGGTCGTGAATTGCATGGTGGTCTCCTCCATTTGATGGCGACAGTATAGACGCGAGCTACCGGCAGTAAATTTCAAATAATTCCCCCGTGCGCTCTGAATGCGCAATAAAATGCCGCTGCGACCACCACATCCGGAGGATTCATGTCAAAAATCGAGCTCGACAAAACCGACCGCAAAATCCTGGAAATCTTGCAATCCGACGGACGGCTGTCGAACCAGGATATTGCCGAGCGGGTGAGCCTGTCGCCCTCGCCCTGCCTGCGCCGGATCAAGCGGCTGGAGGAAGCGGGCGTGATCCGGCAATACGTGGCGCTGCTGGATCCGGACAAGATCGGGCTCGGGCTGCTGGCGTATGTGAACGTGCGGCTGGAAAAGCACAGCGAAGGCTCGTCCGGCGGACGCCTGCCGGCGCACTCGCCGCGCACCGACTTCGCGCAGGCCGTGTCGACCTGGCCGGAGGTGGTGGCGTGCTATGCGATGACCGGGGAGATGGATTTCCTGCTGCGGGTGCATGTGGAGGACATGGACCACTTCTCGCGCTTCATGATGGCGACGCTGCTGCGGCATCCGGCGGTGCTGGATGTGAAGTCGAGTTTTGCGCTGCAGAGGATCAAGGAAACCACGGCGCTGCCGCTGGTTTGATGGTTAACAGATGAACCGTCGTCCCGGCGCAGGCCGGGACCCATGGACCGTTCGAGCCGTCGAAAAGCAGCCGCGTTCACGCACACTCAGCATGGGTCCCGGCCTGCGCCGGGACGACGGTTGCGGGTGTTGTGGCAAGGAGCGAGCAGGCGCCGCGCACGCACAGCATGGGTTCCCGCCTGCGCGGGAACGACGGGGGTGGCGGTTATTTTTTCGGCGTCAGCCACTTGATCGCGGCGCGGGCGTTGGCTTTCACGGCGTAGTCGATCAGCGCGAACTGCTCGTGGAAGGCCTCCTGCAGCACGCTGCCGGGACTCGGGGGCGGCAGGTGCAGGTAAGCGTCGGCCTCGCCGTACTCGCGCTTGATCTCCATGCCGGCCTTTTTCGCGATGTGCATCATGGTCCGGTTCGACGACAGGCACTGCATGTACAAGGTGTCGATGTCCGAATTGCGGCAGTGGATGGCGGCGCGTTCGAACAGCGCGGTGCCCACGCCCTTGCCGCGCGCCGAGCCGGACACCGACACGCCGAATTCCGCCACGCGGTCCTTGGTGGTGGCTTTCTCGCGCTCGCCGTGCTTGTCGAGGAAGGCCAGGTGGCCGACGCCCATCAGCTGGAAGCGCCGGTTGAGCACACCGAACACGATGTCGCGCGTGAAGTCGATCTTGCGCACATAGGCCTCGATCTGCTCGTCCTTGAGGCGGATGCCGAAGCGCAGCAGGCGGTCGTTGTCGTTGAGTGCAAGGAAATGCCGCAGCATGCGCCTGCGATCGCGCTCGCCGAGCTCCTTGACCGGCACGTGCCGCTGGCGCAGCCTTGCCAGCAGCCGTCGGAAGGGATTGTTCTGCATGTTCCTGCCCCTTTGTCTACCGCGACATCAGGCATTCTAGCGGAGTCGCGCCGATCCGGGCCGCGCACGGGATCAAGAAGGCGCCCATTCGGCTTCGCGACTGATGACGAACACGCCCTTGCCGGCCTGCTTGGCCTGGTACATGGCCTTGTCCGCCGCCGCCAGCAGTTGTTCCGGGTCGTGCGTGAGGCCTTCGCGCCCGCGCACGCTGGCGATGCCGATGCTGGCCGAGATGACCACCGGATGGCCGTTGGCCTGGTCCACGCTGCGGATCGCGTCCAGCGCGGCCTGCGCCACGCGCAACGCGCCGTCGGCCGAACCGACTTCCTCCAGCAGGATCACGAACTCGTCGCCGCCAAGGCGCGCCAGCGCATCTTCCGCGCGCAGCCGCGCCTGCACGCGGCGCGCGACCTCCTGCAGCACCACGTCGCCGGTGGCGTGGCCCCAGGTGTCGTTGACGGCCTTGAAGCCATCGAGGTCGATGAACATCACCACCACCACGGTGCCGCGCCGGCTGGAGCGCACCAGCGCGTGTTCCATGAGGCGGGTGAGCTGGCGCATATTGACCAGCCCCGTGAGGCCGTCGTGCTGGGCCAGCAGTTCGAGCTGCTCCGATTGCGCCTGCAGCTCGGCGGTGCGCTCGGCCACGCGGTGCTCGAGGTTCTCGTTGGCGGCGACCAGGCGCTGGTTCACTTCGCCGATGATGCGGTAGCTGCGGCGCAGGCGCTGGCCGGCCCAGGCCAACAGCGCGAGCAGCACCGCCGAGTAGGCCACCAGCCAGCCGCGGTAGCGCTGGCGCTCCAGCAGCACGCCGTCGAAGGCGCGGTCGAACTGGCGTCCCAGCTCGTCCATCGCTTCGCCGGTGTTGGTGGCGGCGATGCTGGTTTCCAGCGCGTTTTCCAGCGGCCGGTTGACGAGGATGATGCGGCTCTGGCGCGCGATGGCGTCGATGGCCTCGACAATGGCGGGAGAAAAGGCGATCTCCTGCGCCTCGATGTCGCCCAGGGTGTCGCGGATGCGCGCGGCCAGCTTGTCGCTGGGCGACAGGTTGTAGCGCAGGATCTGGCTGAGCAGGTCGTTGAGCGAGGCGTCCAGCCGCAGCACGATACGGGCCGGCGCCAGCGCGCCGCCGATGCCGGCCAGCTCGGTCTTGAGGCTGGCCACCGCCGGCGGCAGATAGAGCAATGCGGAACGCAGCGGCTGGTTGCGGCGGCCGAAGGCGTCCACCAGCTGTTCCTTGTATTTGAAGGCGAGCGCCAGGCGATCGTAGGCGGCGCCGGCGGCCGGGCCGCGGTTCATCGGCAGCGCGTCGTGCAGGCGCTCCATCAGTTCGCGCATGCGCGGCAGCGGCGCGGTCAGCGCGCGGTTGCTGGAGCGCGGGCCGACGTGCGCGCGCAGGATGGCGGTATCCCACTCGGCGTCCATCTTCTGCAGTTCGCGCAGGTTCAGCGTGACGCTGCTTTGCGCGTCGATGTCGACCGCGGCGGTGCGGATGAACAGGAAGGCAAACAGCAGGACCAGGACGAGCACCCCCGCAAGGCCCAGCTGCAGGCGGCGGCGCGGGGACAGCCTTTTCAGGCGCCGCGCCAGAACGGCAAACATCGGATCCTCCGTCATGACGGCTTCAGCCAGCAGAGGATAACAGAGCAGTTGCGTTCCACATCAGGACTCGTGAAGGGCAGCCTTGACGGCGGAGACGCGGGCGGCATGGACCGCCTCCGGGATGCGGGCTCTGTCCTCGCCGCAGCGGGCCGCGACCGCGCCGGCGTCGACCGCGCGCGCGGCGGCCAGCGCCTTGAGCAGGTGCGGGCCCTGGGGATAGTCGCGGCTGCGCATCTCGTGCCCGTCACCGCCGCGGCCGCGGTAGTCGCACTCGGCGGCCAGCAGCAGCTGCTTGAAGCGATCGGGCTTGCGGAAGCCGTCGCAACGCTCGAACAGGCTGACCATGGTGTTGGCGCGCAGCTCCAGCGCGCGGTGGACGTCGCCGTGCTCGCGGGCGGCCATCAGGGCCAGGTCGCGGCAATCGTTGGGCACGCGCAGGCGCTTGGACAGCGCGGCCACCAGTTCGGCGCCCATGCCTTCATGGCCGTGGTGGCTGGGCCAGGCCGCGTCCGGGGTGGCGCCCTTGCCCAGGTCGTGCACCAGGGCGGCGAAGCGCACCGGCAGCTCGAAGCCGCGTTCGGCGGCGTAGTCGATCACCAGCAGCGTGTGCACGCCGGTGTCGACCTCCGGATGGTGCCGCGGCGGCTGCGGCACGCCCCACAGCGCGTCCAGCTCGGGCATGATGCGCTCCAGCGCGCCGCAATCCCGCAGCACTTCGAACATGCGCGAGGGTTTCTGCTCCATCAGGCCGCGCGCGATCTCCTGCCACACGCGTTCGGGCACCAGCGCGTCGGCCTCGCCCTGGTCGACCATGTGGCGCATCAGGGCGCGGGTCTCGTCGGCCACGCGGAACTCGGGGAAGCGCGCGGCGAAGCGGGCCACGCGCAGGATGCGCACCGGGTCTTCGGCAAAGGCCGGCGACACGTGGCGAAACAGGCGCGCCTGCAGGTCGCGCTGGCCGTGGCAGGGATCGATCACGCTGCCATCCTCGGCGCGCGCCATCGCGTTGATGGTCAGGTCGCGCCGCACCAGGTCATCCTCGAGCGTGACGCTGGGTTCGGTGTGGAACACGAAGCCGTGGTAGCCGGGCGCGGTCTTGCGCTCGGTGCGGGCCAGCGCGTATTCCTCCTGCGTCTTCGGATGCAGGAACACCGGGAAGTCCTTGCCGACCGGGCGGAAGCCGGCCGCGATCATCTGCTCCGGCGTGGCGCCTACCACGACGTGGTCGCGGTCGGACACCGGCAGCCCAAGCAGCTCGTCGCGCACGGCGCCGCCGACGACATAGGTCTTCATCTCAGTCCGGCAGCTCTTCTTCGTGCTTGGCCGCGATCTCGGTTTCGGCCAGCGCCTCCGCCACCCAGCGCGCGACGGCCGGATGCGCCTTCACGCGCTCGCAGTAGGCCTGCAGGGCCGGCGCCAGCGCCACGCCATAGCTGTTGAAGCGCATGACCACCGGCGCGTAGAAGGCGTCGGCGATGCTGAAGTCGCCGAACAGGAAGTTATGGTGGCCAAAGCGCGACAGGCACTCTTCCCAGATTTCGCAGACGCGGCCGATGTCGGCCTGGGTGTCGGCGGTGCGGCCGCGGCCCGGCAGCCTGGCCTTGATATTCATCGACATCGAGGTGCGCAGGCCCATGAAGCCTGAGTGCATCTCGGCCGTCACCGAACGGGCCATCGCGCGCGCTGCCACGTCCTGCGGCCACATATGCTTGTCGGGGAACTGCTCGGCCAGGTATTCGCAGATGGCCAGGCTGTCCCAGATCGTGATCTCGCCCGCGACCAGCACCGGCACCCGGCCCGATGCCGAGTAGCGCGAGATGTTGGCGGCGGTGTCGGCCTGGTCGAGCAGGACCCGCACCTCGGTGAAAGGGATGCCGAAGGCGGTGGCCGCGACCCACGGCCGCATCGACCACGACGAGTAGTTCTTGTTGCCGATGACGAGCGTCAGGCCGGGCTGGCGCGCCTGGTCGAGCGTTTGCGACAGGGTGGGATCGAGTTCGGTGGTCTGCATTGTGATGTCGGTCGTGGATTAGCGCCCGGCGCGGGCGCGGAATTTGTCGAAGCGCTCGCCGACCGGCGCGAGATAGTGCGGGGCGACCGCTTCGAGGGCTGTGAGCTTGATTCCCAGCGTGTCCGCTGTCAAGGCCTGGATCGCGGGGTCGATCACATTATCGACCTTCATCGAGTCGAGGTTGTCGCGGCTCATCAGGGTCTTGCCCGGCATGAGTTCCAGCAGGCCCGCCTGCAGGTAGCCGGCCCAGTCGGGCAGCTCGACGATGGGACGTTCGTGGTGCGAGTAGCGCCCGGCCAGGCGCACCAGTTCGGCCAGGGTGTAGATCTGCGGGCCGCCGAGGTGGAACACGAGGTGGCGCGTCTTGGGCTCGGCCAGCGCGCGGCAGAACGCGGCGGCGACGTCGCCCACGTACACCGGCTGGAAGGTGGCGTTGGCGCCGGCCAGCGGCATCAGCGGCAGCCAGCGCTGCAGGCGCGCGAACATATTGAGGAACTTGTCCTCCGGCCCGAACACGACCGATGGCCGGAAGATGGTGGCCGCGACTTCGGGATGGCCGCGCGCCATCATCTCGCCCTCGGCCTTGGAGCGCTGGTACATGGAGGGACCGTCGCGGTTTGCGCCCAATGCGCTCATGTGCAGGTAGCGCGGCACGCCTTCGAGCGCGCAGGCGTCGACGATCTTCTTCGGCAGCTCGACGTGGGCGCGCTGGAAGTCGGGGCCCCAGGGCGTGCCGCGGCGAGAGTGCAGCAGGCCGACCAGGTTGATGGCGGCGTCGCGCCCGCGCACCAGTTCGCGCAGCTCGCCGGGGTCATGGACATCGGCCTCCACCACGTCCACGCCGGGCAGCGGGATCAGGTGCTTGCCGGTTTCGAAACGCCGGGTCGGCACCAGCACGCGCACGCCGCGCGCGGCCAACCGGGCCACCAGGTGGCTGCCGATGAAGCCGGAGCCGCCGAACACCACCACCTTTGTGTCTCGCATGGGGACCTCGCAATCAGGGAAGAATGCTGGCGCCTCTCGGCGCGATGGTTCCGATCCGCGCCTTGAGCGACTGCGGGCGCTTTTCGAACATGGCTGCGTAGTTGGTCGCGTTCGCCATCACGTTGCGCACGTAGGCGCGGGTCTCGGGGAACGGGATCGTCTCGATGAAGATGGCGCCTTCCATCGGCGCGCTGAGCGTGGAACGCCAGGCGCGCGCGCGGCTCGGGCCGGCGTTATACGCGGCGGTGGCCAGCACCTGCGAGCCGTCGGCATTGGCCAGCACCATGTTCATGTAGTTGGCGCCGAGCGTGATGTTGGTGCGCAGGTCGCTGATCATGTCGTGCACGTAGTCGCCGATGCCGACCTTGGACGCGACCCACTTGGCGGTCGAGGGCATCACCTGCATCAGGCCGGCCGCGCCGACGCCGGAGCGGGCGTCGACGATGAAGCGCGACTCCTGCCGGATCAGGCCATAGGCCCAGGCGCGGTCCAGGCCCAGTGCCTGCGCGGTCGGCTGCATCAGCTCATCGTGCGGCGCCGGGAAGCGCTGGGTGTAATCGAGCTCGGTGCGGGTGCGCTCCGAGGTGTTGATCATGCGGTCCAGGATGTTGTTCTGGCGCGCGAATTCGGCGGTTGCCAGCAGCTGGCGCTCGGTGTAGCCGCGCAGGCCCCAGTTCCATTCGCGCGTGCCTTCGAAGCGCAGGCGCAGCGCGAAGAACTTGAGGGCGCGCTGCAGGTCGGGGTTGGCGGCGACCTGCGCGACTTCGGCCGCGCTGGGCGCTTTCGCCGCAGGCGGGATCGTCACCAGCTGGCCCAACTCTTCCATCGCGAGCTGGCCGTAGAAACTGTTCTGCTCCGCGATCTGCTCGAACAGGCGCCTGGCTTCGGTGCGCCGGTCCTGCGCCTGCAGCGCGCGGCCGAGCCAATACACCCAGGTGGGATCGTCGCGCTGCGCGGACGGCATCGCTTCGATGGTGGCTTTCACGGTCTTCCAGTCGCCCTGGCGCAGCGCGATGCGGGTCTTCCAGGCCATCTGGTCCTGCGACAGCGGCGCGCCCGCGGCCAGCTTCCAGTCTTCCCAGGCGTCGGGCGACAGCGCGATCGAGGCGGCCAGCGCGATATTGGCCCAGCCCACCGCGCGTTCTTCTGCCGACAGCTTGTGTGCGTTCTTCTTCAGCGCGACGGTCGCGAGCTTGATGCTGGTACGGGCCATGCGGCCGACGGCGACCAGGTAGATTTCGTGCTCGGCCGCGGTCTTGCCGATACCGCGCGCCATGGCCAGCGCCGGCAGGTCGACCGCTTGCGCGGCGCGTGTGTCGGAGGCGCCCAGCAGGCTGGCGGCGCGGCGCGCGGGGCCGGTGGAGTTGGTCTCGCCGGCCAGGCGCAGCTGCGCCTTCAGGTCTTCCTGGGTCAGCTGGCCGGCCTGCGCGGCCGCCACCAGCAGCGCGTTGCAGGCCTCGCCGTAGCCGGAGGGATTGACCAGCAGCGCGCGCGCTTCCTTGCCGATCTTCTCGCCCTTGGCCAGGCGCGAGAGCAGCGCGTAGCATTTGACCTGGTAGTCGTCGTTCCTGACGAACAGCGGCAGCTCGCGGTCGAAATTGGCCCAGTCGCGCCGGCGCCCGAGTTCGAGCAGCCAGTCATTGCGCAGGCGGTCGGCGATGGCGCTGCCGTTCCAGCGCTTGAGGAAGGCGCGGACCTCATCCTCGCCGGCATCGCGCAGGCGCGGTTTCAGACGATAATAGTCGACATACGAGGGGATGGCGTAGCTGGGCAGGCGCGAGGCGATGGCGTTGGCCCTGGCCGCGTCGTCCTGGCGCGCGGCCTCGCGCAGCAGCATGAAGGTGTCGTCCTCGGCGTTCTGGCTGATGCCGGGCGGGGTCGGGCCGGGCACCGCAGGCTCGGCGCCCTCGGGCGCCTGCGGCACGAAGCTGGCCGCGGCCGAGGCGGCGGGCGCCAATGCGGATTGCGGCGACTGGGCGGCCGCGCCGGGTGCGGCCTGCGGCGCCTGCGCCGCGAGGGCGGCGACACTGGCAGCGGCGAGCAGCGCGCCGGTTAACAATTTCGACGGAAACATCAAATATGCAGCTCTCACAATTCGGCGTGTTCAAACCATGACCGGCGCATCAAGAATACCATGTGGCTCGTCAGGCCTGCCACCCTCCGGCGCCGGCGTGTCCGCGGGCAATGGCGACGATGCAAAGCGGGCCTTGCGCACGGCGCTCAAGGCGGTGCGGCGCGAGCTCGGCATGGAGAAGCGGGTGCAGTGGGACGCCTACATCGGGGCCCAGGTGGTGGCCTGGTGGCGGCGCCGCCAGCCGGCGGTGCTGGGCGTGTACTGGCCGCTGTTCGGCGAGCCCGACCTGCAGGCCGCGTATGCCGAGCTGGTGCATGCGGGCGCGAAGCTGGCCCTGCCGATGGTGGTGGCGCGCGATGCGCCGCTGGCGTTCGCTGCGTGGACGCCGGGCGATCCGATGCACACCGACGATATGGGCGTGGCGGTGCCGCGCGATCCGCATTTCGTCGAGCGGCCGCCGGCGATGCTGGTGCCTTGCCTGGGGTTCAATGCCGAGGGCTACCGGCTGGGGTATGGCGGCGGGTTTTATGACCGTACGCTGGAGGCGCATCCGCGGCCGGCGACGCTGGGGATTGCGTATGCCAGCCAGGAGGCGGTGTTTTCGCATGCGGCGCATGATGTGCCGCTGGATGTGGTGGTGACGGAGGTGTCGCAGGTGCGATGAGGGCGGCTGCGAGAAAAAAAGAGAACGTCGTTCCCGCGCAGGCGGGAACCTCCTCTCATCCGCTACCGCGACGTTAAGCGCAACCGTACTGCTTGCAAAATGGGGTCCCCGCTTTCGCGAGGACGACGTTCTCACTGAGATCAGGCTTTGACCAGGCGCTCCCAAATCGCGCTGGTCGGCCCGGCCTGGTTCATGCTGTAGAAGTGCAGCCCCGGCGCGCCGCCTGCCAGCAGGCGTTCGCACAGTTCCGTCACCACGTCCAGCCCGAATGCCTTGATCGACGCGCTGTCGTCGCCGAAGCTGGCCAGCTTGAGCCGCACCCAGCGCGGAATCTCGGCTCCGCACATGTCCGAAAAGCGCGCCAGCTGCATGTGATTCGTAATCGGCATGATGCCCGGCACGATCGGCACTTCCACGCCGAGCTTGCGGGCATTGTCGACGAAATGGAAGTAGGCGTCGGCGTTGAAGAAGTACTGGGTGATGGCGGCATTCGCGCCCGCCTTCACCTTGCGCGCGAAGTTCTGCAGGTCGTCCTGCGGCGAGCGGGCCTGCGGGTGCATCTCGGGATAGGCCGCCACCTCGATGTGGAACCAGTCGCCGGTCTCGGCGCGGATGAATTCCACCAGCTCGTTGGCGTAACGCAGCTCGCCGGTGCCGCCATAGCCGCTCGGCAGGTCGCCGCGCAGCGCCACCAGGCGGCGGATGCCGTGCGACTTGTAGTTGGCGAGCACCGCGCGGATCGACTCGCGCGTGCCGCCCACGCACGACAGGTGGGGCGCGGCGGCCTGGCCGTCCTGCATGATCTCGAGCACGGTGTCGAGCGTGCCCTGCTGGGTGCTGCCACCGGCGCCGAAGGTCACCGAGAAGTATTTGGGATGCAGCTCGGCCAGCTTGCGGCGGGCCACACGCAGTTTTTCCACGCCCTCGGCGGTCTTGGGCGGGAAGAACTCGATGCTGAAGTTTGGAGTGTCAGTCATTCTTCAAAATGAGGGTAGACAGCGCCCACGAAATGATGCTGTAGAGGATGGCCGCCACGAAGGCGGAGCCGAAGCTCGCCACATGGAAGCCCTCGACGACGTGCGCCACGGCATAAAACAAAATCGCATTGATCACCAGGATGAACAGGCCCATCGTCACCAGCGTCACCGGCAGGGTCAGCAGGACGAGCACGGGGCGGATCAGGGTATTGACCAGCCCGAGGAAGAGCGCGGCGACCAGTGCGGTCGGGAAGTCGCTCACGGTCACGGAATGCATCAGGTAGGGCAGCGCCAGCAGGGCAAGCGCATTGATCAGCCAGGTAATTAGCAGGCGCATGGCAAGGCTTTCGTGATTGCTGTGTTGTTATTCTATTGTCGAAAAAAAAGGCACGGCGCGCGCCGTGCCTGGGTTCGATCAGTAGCGATAGTGGTCCGGCTTGTAGGGGCCGTCCTGGCTCACGCTGATGTAGGCGGCCTGTTCCGCGGTCAGGGTGGTCAGCTGGGCGTTGAGCTTCTTGAGCTGCAGGCGCGCCACTTTCTCATCCAGCTTCTTGGGCAGGGTGTAGACGCCGACCGGGTATTCCTTGGTATTGCTGAACAGTTCGATCTGGGCGATGGTCTGGTTCGCGAACGACGAGCTCATCACGTAGGACGGGTGGCCGGTGCCGCAGCCCAGGTTGACCAGGCGGCCTTCGGCCAGCAGGATGATGCGGCGGCCGTTCGGGAAGATCACGTGGTCGACCTGCGGCTTGATGTTCTCCCACTGGTACTTGCGCAGCGCGGCGACTTCGATCTCGTTGTCGAAGTGGCCGATATTGCAGACGATCGCCTGGTCCTTCATCTTGAGCATGTGCTGCTCGGTGATCACGTGGTAGTTGCCGGTGCAGGTGACGAAGATGTCGCCGTGTTCGGCGGCGTAGTCCATGGTGACGACGCGGTAGCCTTCCATCGCGGCCTGCAGGGCGCAGATCGGGTCGATCTCGGTGACCCAGACCTGGGCCGACAGCGCGCGCATGGCTTGCGCCGAGCCCTTGCCGACGTCGCCATAGCCGGCGATGACGGCGATCTTGCCGGCGACCATGACGTCGGTGGCGCGCTTGATGCCGTCCACCAGCGATTCGCGGCAGCCGTACAGGTTGTCGAACTTGGACTTGGTGACCGAGTCGTTGACGTTGATCGCCGGGAAGGCCAGCTTGCCGTCCTTGTGCATCTGGTACAGGCGGTGCACGCCGGTGGTGGTTTCCTCAGTGACGCCCTTGATGCACGGCAGGCGCTTGGAATACCACTTCGGATCGCGCGCGAGGCGGCCCTTGATGGCGTTGAACAGGCAGATCTCTTCTTCCGAACCCGGCTTGTCGAGCACCGAGATGTCGGACTCGGCGCGCACGCCCAGGTGCAGCAGCAGGGTGGCGTCGCCGCCGTCGTCGAGGATCATGTTGGCATGCTCGTCAGCCGGCCATTCGAAGATGCGGTGGGTGTATTCCCAGTATTCGTCCAGGGTTTCGCCCTTGACCGCGAACACCGGGGTGCCGGCGCCGGCGATGGCGGCGGCAGCGTGGTCCTGGGTCGAGTAGATATTGCATGAGGCCCAGCGCACTTGGGCGCCGAGGGCTTCCAGGGTGCGGATCAGGACCGCGGTCTGGATCGTCATGTGCAGCGAACCGGCAATGCGCGCGCCCTTCAGCGGCTGGGCGGCGGCAAATTCCTCGCGGATTGCCATCAGGCCCGGCATTTCGGTTTCGGCAATGCGGATTTCCTTCTCGCCCCAGCTGGCCAGGGAGATGTCGGCAACGTGGAAGTCTTTGATGTCTTTTAGTACGGCGCTCATCACGCCCTCCTTTCAATGGTTGAAAAAAGTAACGTGAGCGCGGTTGGTGAGTATCCGAGCCTGGCGAAGTGGGGAAACTTCGTCGCAACGCTCCTCGGAACGAGTAGTTTAACAGCTTTGGCGCGGGTCTGGCCATAGCCCAGCGCCGATGCTGCCGCGGCTGGCCGCGATCAAAGCGCCTTGAACGCCGGCGTCCAGAATGCTCTCTTTGCAAAGCATCGGACGCGGAACATCAGGGCTATGATTGAACCTAAGGTACTGCCATTCAGGCGACTTAACCCATACAAGGGTCCGGTGACGGAAGATGTAATCGTGATCGACCGATTCGGAAACGCCATTCCCGTCTATCAGGGGCAGCGCCTGCGGGCTTCACCGAACAGCGATTTCCAGCAACTGATCGGTCTTGATGGAAGGGCAACTGGGGACCGGATGGATCGGGCCGGCCACCGTGGGCAAAGGGACCCTGCGGCGAGGCGCCCCCATGCGCACAGGCCGGGTTTTACGACATCCAAGGGCAATCCTCACTTGCCAATTGAACCGAAGTGGAGGTAACCGTGTCCAAGTTCACTTACAACGACATCGTCAGGATCAGGCAAGACTGCGAGCCAACCCTGCAACGCGGCAGGGCCTGGGTAGTCGGGGTCATTGATGAACGCGAAGGTGACTACTTCAACAAATTCCCGCCCGGCGTTGTCTACACGATCGAATTCGAGGACGGGTCCTCAACCGAAGTGCACGAGGGCAGCCTGGAATTTGACCCGTCCCAATTCGAGGAAGAATCCCCCGCCTTTGAAAGCGGCGAGGGACCACCGGGACTTTAGGACAGCCCGGCCTCGGCGCGCAGCAGCGCGGCCTTGTCGGTGCGCTCCCAGGTGAACTCCGGCTCTTCGCGGCCGAAGTGGCCGTAGGCAGCCGACTTGGCGTAGATCGGGCGCAGCAGGTCGAGCATCTGGACGATGCCTTTCGGGCGCAGGTCGAAATGCTCCATCACCAGGCGGGCGATCTGCTCGTCCGGGATCACGCCGGTGCCTTCGGTGTACACCGTGATGTTGATCGGCTTGGCCACGCCGATCGCGTAGCTGACCTGCACCTGGCACTGGCGCGCGAGGCCGGCGGCGACGACGTTCTTGGCGACGTAGCGGGCGGCGTAGGCGGCCGAGCGGTCGACCTTGGACGGATCCTTGCCGGAGAAGGCGCCACCGCCGTGCGGCGCGGCGCCGCCGTAGGTGTCGACGATGATCTTGCGGCCGGTCAGGCCGCAGTCGCCCTGCGGGCCGCCGATGACGAAGCGGCCGGTCGGGTTGACCAGGTAGCGGGTGCCGTTCAGCCATTCGCGCGGCAGGATCGGCTTGATGATCTCCTCGATCACGGCTTCCTCGATCTGCGAGTGCGACACTTCCGGCGCGTGCTGGGTCGACAGCACCACGGTGTCGACCGCGACCGGGCGGCCTTCGACGTAGCGCAGCGTGACCTGCGACTTGGCGTCCGGGCGCAGCCACGGCAGGCGGCCGTCCTTGCGCAGCTGCGACTGGCGTTCCACCAGGCGGTGCGCGTAGTGGATGGCGGCCGGCATCAGTTCCGCCGTCTCGTCGCAGGCGTAGCCGAACATCAGGCCCTGGTCGCCGGCGCCCTGGTCGAGGTCGATGCCGGCGCCTTCATCGACGCCCTGGGCGATGTCCGGCGACTGCTTGTCATAGCAGACCATGACCGCGCAGCCCTTGTAGTCGATGCCGAAATCGGTGTTGTCGTAGCCGATGCGCTTGATGGTGTTGCGCGCGACCTGAATATAATCGACGTTGGCGTGGGTGGTGATTTCGCCCGCCAGCACCACCAGGCCGGTGTTGCACAGGGTTTCGGCGGCCACGCGGGCGCGCGGGTCCTGTTCCAGGATGGCGTCGAGGATGGAATCGGAAATCTGGTCCGCGACTTTGTCGGGATGGCCCTCCGAGACGGACTCGGAAGTAAAGAGGTAGTCGTTAGACATGTAAGGCTCCGGATACTGGTCAGAATAAACATGCCGCAGCCACGGGTGCCTGCGACGCTTTAGCGATATTTATATTCCGCTTCGCAAGTTGTCTATTAACTCCGCGGATCCTGCTGGAAGTGGTATTTTACGCTGTTTTGAAATTTTGTTGAGCCGGTCACCCTCGGCTTGTATCCCGATCAATCGAATGCTCGTTCTCTTATTCCGCATCATTTCCGTCCTCCCTCTGCCTGTGCTACACGCCATGGGGGCGGCACTGGGCTGGCTGGTCTACCTCGCTTCCCCCTCGTATCGCCGGCGCATGCGCGCCAATCTTGAACAAGCCGGCTACGGCCAGCACCTGCATGCCGCCATCGCCGAATCGGGCAAGGCGATCACCGAACTGGCCTTCGTCTGGTGCGCCAAGCAGCAGCGCGTGGACCGCCATTGCCGCATGGAGAACTACGAACTGGTCCAGCGCACCCTCGACGCCGGCCAGGGCATCGTGTTCCTGACCCCGCACCTCGGTTGCTTCGAGCTGACCGCGCAGCAGGTCTCGCACCGGCAGGCGCTGACGGTGATGTACCGGCCGCCGCGCCAGGCCGCCCTGAAGCCGCTGGTGGAAGGCGCGCGCGCGCGCCAGAACCTGCGCCTGGCGCCGGCCAACCTGTCCGGCGTGCGGCAACTGGTGAAGTGCCTGAAGGGCGGCGAGCCGATCGGCATTCTCCCGGACCAGGTGCCGCAGGAAGGCGAAGGCGTGTGGGCGCCGTTCTTCGGTCGTCCTGCTTATACCATGACGCTGCCGGCCAAGCTCGCACTGTTGAGCAAAGGCGTGATCCTGCTGACCTATGCCGAACGCCTGCCGCGCGGACGCGGCTGGGTGATCCGCTTCGTGCCCTTCGAGGGCGAGCTGTCCGGCACCCAGGCCGAGCAGGCGGCGGCGATCAACCGGGCGATGGAGCAATTGATCGCGCGTTGCCCGGCCCAGTACTTCTGGAGCTACAACCGCTACAAGCGCCCGCAGGGCGTGGCCGCGCCCGAGGGCGAGGTGGCGGCATGAGGATCCTGATCGCGTTCATGTGGCTGCTGCATTGGCTGCCCTTGCCCATCCTCGGCCGGATCGGCGCCGCCATCGGCAGCCTGATGTATGTGGCGATCCCGAAACGGCGCAAGATCGCCCTGATCAACCTGCGCCTGTGCATGCCTGAGCTGTCGGAGCAGGAGCGGCGCCGCATCGCGCACCAGCATTTCCAGGACTATGCGCGCAGCATCCTGGAGCGCTCGATCCTGTGGTGGGCGCCGATCCCGCGCCTGAAGCGCCTGATGCACATCGAGCCGGCGGTGCCGCAGGCGGAGATGGAGAGCGGCCCGACCATCCTGCTGTGCCCGCATTTCGTGTGCCTGGACATCGCCGGCGTGGCCGCGCGCGTGATCCCGGTGTCGACCATCTACGCGCCGCAGTCGAACGAACTGTTCGACGCCATGCTGCGGCAAGGGCGCGAGCGCTTCGGGCCGGTGCGCCTGATCACGCGGCGCGAGGGCATCAAGCCGATCCTGCGCGCGCTGCGCGAGGGCCTGCCCTATTTCATGCTGCCGGACATGGATTTCGGCGAGAAGGACGCCGCCTTCGTGCCCTTCTTCGGGATTCCGGCGGCGACCCTGACCGCCCTGCCGCGGCTGGCCGCCACCGCGCGCGCCAAGGTGATCCCCGTGGTCGCGACCTTCATGCCCAATTACAAGGGCTGGCGCATCGTGTTCTACCCGAAGTGGGATAATTACCCGGGTGACGATATGATCGAGGCAACGCGGCGCATGAATACCTTCATCGAGGAGCGCGTGCGCGAAGCGCCTTCGCAATACTTCTGGACCCACAAACGCTTCAAGACCCGCCCGCCGGGCGAGCCGTCGTTTTACGATCTCTCAAAATGAAACTGAAATTCACCAAGATGCATGGCGCCGGCAACGATTTCGTTGTCATCGACGCGATCAACCAGCAGCTCGACCTGGGGCCGGAACAATGGCGGCGCCTGGCCGACCGCCGCTTCGGCGTCGGCGCCGACCAGATTCTGGTGGTCGAGAAGTCGGGCGAGCCAGGCGTCGATTTCCGCTACCGCATCTTTAATAATGATGGCGGCGAAGTGGAACAGTGCGGCAACGGTTCGCGCGCCTTCGTGCGTTTCGTGTTCGACAAGGGGCTGACGCGCGAGCGCAGCATCCGGGTGCAGACCATGTCCGGCGTGATCGCGCCGCGCCTGGAAGCCGACGGCAATATCACGGTCGACATGGGCGCGCCGCGGCTGGAGCCGGCCGAGGTGCCGTTCGACAGCAGCGGCCTCGCGGGCCAGGCGCAGGGGCGCGATACCCTGTGGCCGCTGGCGCTGGGCGCGGACGGAGAGGTGATGGTGTCGGTGGTTTCGATGGGCAATCCGCACGCGGTGCAGGTGGTCGGCGACGTCGATACGGCGCCGGTGGCCGAGACCGGGCCGCTGATCGAGCACCATCCGCGCTTCCCGAAGCGGGTCAACGCCGGCTATATGCAGCTGGTGGACCGCCATCACATCCGGCTGCGCGTGTTCGAGCGCGGCGCCGGCGAGACGCTGGCCTGCGGCACCGGATCGTGCGCGGCGGTGGTGGCGGGCATCCGCCGCGGACTGCTCGAATCGCCGGTGCGGGTCTCGGCGCGCGGCGGCGAGCTGTCCATCGCCTGGGCCGGCGAAGGCGAGCCGGTGTACCTGAGCGGGCCGGCGGTCACCGTGTTCGAGGGCGAGATCGAGATCTGAGCGGTGCGGGGCAGCCGCGGCAGATTCCCTGTTCAGATGCGCTTTCAGCACGTCGTCACGGCGCCGGCTCCTTGAGCTGAAATAAAGCAGCGCTATCTACAGCACGTCGTCCGGCGCAGGCTCGCCGATCTGGCAGAACCACAAACCCAAACACGTCGTCCCGGCGCGGGCGGATCAATGCCCCGGCATTGTCCATGGACCGCGTGACAGGATACGCAGCATGGGTCCCGGCGCCGGGACGACGGCATTCTGGCGGCTGGCGGTGCCGTCGAATGCGAGGATCGATGCCGACGGCCGCGGTCAGCCCGCAGGCGGCGCCAGCCCCACTCCGCCGACCGGCTCGGTCTCGAAGCGCTCGCCGAAGCCGGCAATCATCGGCCGCCCTTCGGCGATTGCGGCTCGCACGGCCGGCAAGGACAGCGAGGCCTTGTGGCTGGCCGGGCTGTCCCACACTTCCGTCACCCACAGCGCATCGGCGTCCGCGGCATCCTTGGCGACGATATAACTGATGCAGCCGGGCATTGCGCCGGTGGCCCGGGCCAGCAGGCCAGCCAGGGCGTCGCGCTTGCCGGGCACGCAGCGTATTTTTCCGATCAATCCATACATGGGCGAACCTTCGCGGTTGGCGGCCATCGTGTGCGCCATCACCGACGGCAAGGTGGCGAGGGCAGCCAGCGCGCTGCGTCGGGTGATGGGCACGGGCGGCCAGTTGGGGTGGGGACGGCGCCCAGTGTAGCGAGCGCTGTTGGATATCGCAACGGCGCCCATCCCCGCGCGGCCGGTCGTTCTCAGGCGGCAATATCATAGTCGAGCCCCTCGCCTTCGCCGATGGCCGCGCCGAGCAGCGTGCGCAGGCGGTACAGGCGCTGGCGGTAGTTGCCTTCCGGCCCGGCCGGACCACAGTCGATGTTGTCGAAAATGCCGGCGATCCGGTCCAGCGCCTGGCGCTCCGGTGCCGTCTCGACCACCACCAGGCGCCGCTTGCTGCGGCCGTAGCTGGCGCGGATGTCGATCACCAGGCAATGGCCGTGGTCCGCCGCCTTCACGTCCAGCAACAAAGCCTCGGCCCGGCTCAGCCCGAACAGCGCCGCCAGTTCGAGCCGCGCCGCCAGCAGCGGGTGGGTCTCGGCCAGCCCCGGCGGAGCGGCGGCCAGCTGGCCGGTGCCGATGCCGGCCGGAAGGCGCGGCGCGATCTTGCGCAGCGCGGCGGCGGCATCCGCACAGCCCTGGCCGGCCGCCTTCTGCAACCAATAAATGGCGCGCACGTCGTTGTTTTCGTTTTCGCGGCGCGCCCGCCAGGCATGCAGCCCGCATTCGAGCTGGGCTGCCCGGTAGCCCATTTCGGCCGCCTGCTGCAGGTATTTCTGGGCATCGGCCACGTTGCGCTGGGAAAACTCCGGCTTGAGGTAGATACGCGCGAGCGCGTACCAGGCTTCCGGCAAGTTTTGCTCGCCGGCCAGCAGCAGCCAGCGGATGGCTTTTTTGAAGTTGGCCGAGCCGGCGCCCGCCGCCACCCGTTTGCCATCGACCTGCATGCGGGCGTACCACAGCCCCAGCGCGAGCTGGGCATGGCGGTCGTGCTCGGCGCCGGCCAGTTCCCAGAAACGCTGCAGTTCGCCCGGCGACAGCTGGTGCGCGGCGCTGCCGGCGGCCGCCCGTGCGCAGCGCGACAGCAGCCGCACTTCGTCCGGGGCCAGCCGCGGCCCGGCCCGGCCGCGCGCCTCCACCGCCTGCAGCACCGCCCGCGCCAACGGCAGGGCGCGGGCAAGATAGGCGGCGTGCTTGCCCTGGGCCCAATCCTGTTCCAGCACGGCAAACCGGGCTTGCGCCACGCCGGAGTCGGCCGCGCGCCGCAGCCAGCCCTGGGCCGCGGCCGGCTGGGCCGGCAACCCGGCGGCGACGGCGGGCGCGGCGCCTGGACCAGGCGCCCCCTCGGCCGCGCCATGCTGGCGCGCCAGCAGCCACTGGGCCTCGGCGAAGCCGGCGCGCGCCGCGTCTTCCAGCGCGCGGGCGGCGCGGGCCCGCACCGCCGGCCGCGGCGGCACCGGCTGGGCCAATACCAGCTGCGCATACACCAGCGCGGCGCGCGCGCTGCCGTCGTCCCAGGCCCGCTCGTACCAGGCGGCGACCGGACGCTGGCTTTGCTGCGCCAGCTCGAGCGGGATGTGGCTGCCGATGAGTTGCCATGCCTCGGCGCAATCTTGCTGCGCGGCACGGTCAAGCCAGTGCAGGGCCGTGGGCAGGCTCTTCGGCAGCCCGGCGCTGCCGAACAGGTACAGCTTGCCCAACTCCAACTGCGCGCCGGCCCGACCGGCACGCGCACTACGGATCACCGCAAGTTCCTCACGATTCGCCATCGCATCAACTCGCTTCAGTGTCTGTGGGAAACAGCGGCGCGCGGATTTAACAATCGGGCGCCGCCGGCAGGGCTTTCTGGATGGGCGCAAGTCTAAGCCCCGCCTGCCGGCGATTCGATTGAAAGCCCGGGCGCGCTTGATTTCGCACAAACCCCGGAGCGGTGCACGCGGCGTCCGCGCAAGCCCGAAAAACGGCCTCAACTGCACCGAAAACGGGCAGATTCCGGCCTTTTCCGCATCGACGTGCGTTTCGAAAATACAACAGCACGATTCGTTTTATTGGCTTTCCACCAAGTGCACAGGCCATAATTGACAAATCCGACAATCTTGATGCACGGAGCATTTAAGGTGCAGGGACGAATTTGGTCTTCACCGGGATGCCCGCAATGCACAGAGGATTACCGCTTTTTTCTTAACAAGGACACGAATACATGAAAAAATCACTGATGGCACTGGCCTTCCTGGGCGCATTCGCCGGTGTGGCACATGCACAGACCGCAGTGCAGATCTACGGCAACCTGGACGCAGGCTTCATCAAGGACACCGACAAGACCCTGAGCATCGGCAAGCGCGCCGCCAACACCCTGGGCTTCAAAGGCACCGAAGACCTGGGCAACGGCCTGAAAGCACTGTTCCAGCTGGAAATCCGCTACGAGCCGGACACCGGCACCGTCGAGTCGAACTCGCGTCCGCTGTTCCAGGGCCAGAGCCGCGTCGGCCTGCAGGGTGACTTCGGTATGGTCCGCCTGGGCCGTGGCCTGACCCCGATGCAGGAAACCATCGGCGCGTTCGAGCCGTGGCACGGCCTGCCGACCTCGGCCGGTTTCTACACCGACGTCGAAGTCGCCGGCTACACCTCGCAGCCGCTGGATCCGGCCGGTTCGTCGAACAACCGCTGGTCGAACGGCTTCTGGTACAACAGCCCGGCCAACCTGTGGGGCGGTTTCCAGGTCAACGCAGCCGTGGCAACCAAGGAAGCCAACGGTGGCGCCGCCCTGGTCGGCACCGGCACCTCGACCGCGCCGCAATACCCGGCCAACAGCGAAGCTTCGGCCAACCCGTTCTCGCTGTCGGCAACCTACAACAACGGCCCGGTGTCGGCGATGGCCGCCTACGAGCGTAACGCTGTCGAGACCAAGTTCTGGTCGCTGGGCGGCGCGATCAACGCCACCCCGGACCTGAAGCTGATGGCAACCTACGCTCGTCAAGACCAGGGCCACACCTTCGCCTTCAACCCGCGCACCAAGGCATGGGTGCTGGGTGCACAGTACTCGGTCGGCCCGGGCAAGGTGCTGGCTGGTATCGGTTCGAAGAACCCGGACGGCGCGCCGAAGACCAAGCAGTTCTCGCTGGGCTACGAGTACAGCCTGTCGAAGCGTACCTACGTGTACGTGGACGCATCGCGCAAGAAAGACATCACCGGCGCGACCCACCTGCTGTCGAATCCGTCGACCGTCAACCACTACGACGTGGGCGTGAACCACTCGTTCTAAGTTGACTTAGACCGCCGGGGCAGCGCCCCCGGCAGCGAAGACCACCGCAAGGGCGGGCACGGGAAACCGTGCCCGCCCTTGGCGTTTCTGGGCCCTGTGTGATTTGCGCAACCAGCTTGCCGGCTGGTGCGGACTGTCGAGACAAGCTGCTGACGCCGCTCAAAGGAGCGTGCGCGGCGGTTCCAATGAACGCAATTCGGGAGATGCCATGAAACAGATAGCCCTCGCCGCCCTGCTGGGCGCCGGCTGCAGCGGCGCCGCGCTGGCCCAGTCCACCGTCCAGATCTACGGCGTCGCCGACGCCGGCGTCATGTGGCAGCGCGGCGGCACCACCAAGATCATCAGCGGCGGCGCCGACGGCTCGCGCCTCGGCTTCAAGGGCAGCGAGGAGCTGGGCGGCGGCTACAAGGCCGTGTTCAACATCGAGGCCCGGGTCGAGCTCGATACCGGCCTGCAGTTCCCGACCATCCTCAACGACAAGCAGGGCCTGTACCTGACGCGCGGCATGGACCTGCTGCCGCCCGCCGTCCTGCAGGCCGTGCGCGGCGCCACCCAGCCGCCCGGCGGGCTCGCCGTCAACCCGCAGAAGGCGCTGTTCGACCGCACCTCGATGGTCGGCATGATCACCCCCTACGGCGCCTTCCTGCTGGGGCGCCTGTACACGCCGGAATACGAGGTGTTCGCCGCCGCCGACACCTTCGAGGCCGGCACCGCCGGCACCTGGGGCGGCATCCTGTACGGCACCGGCGGCTACACCGTGATCCCGTCCGACATCCGCTCCTCGCGCTCGCTCGAATACCGGATCGTGCACCCGAGCGGCTTCGGCGCCGTGCTGATGGTGTCCAGCAAGGGTTCCGGCTACCTCGAACGCTACAACAAGTTCTACGGCGTTAACGTCACCTACAAGAACCGGGGCTGGGACGTCGGCATCGGCTACAACCACGGCTACGACCAGCAGGACGCGCCCAGCCTGCGCACGGCCACCGCCGGCGGCTCCTGGAGCTGGGGCGACTACCGCTTCTTCGCCGGCGTGCACTACGAGCGCAACACCAACTCGCCGCTGATGCAGGACTACATCCTCGGCTGGGACAGCCTGGTCGCGCCCCAGCTGGCGCCGCTCGGCGCGGCCACCGCCGGCTTCCTGCGCAATGTCTTCATTCGCAACATCTTCGCCAACACCGAGCAGAACGCGATCAGCGTCCAGGCCGGCGTGCAGTACCGCTATGGCCCGGGCAAGATCCTGGCCTCGGTCGCGCACCAGAACGACCGCACCTCAGGCGATTCCGACGCCACCCTGTACGCGCTCGGCTACGATTATTTCGTCTCGCGCCGCACCGACCTGTACGCCGTCGGCGCCTTCATCGACAACCGCAAGTGGGCCCAGTTCTCGCCCGCCAGCGGCGGCGTGCCAGGCGGCTTCACGCGCCATCCGGGCGACAACGGCGGGGCGCTGCAGGTGGGCATCCGGCACCGCTTCTGAGCGCGCCATGACATCTTTCCCGGCCGCCATTTTTCTGCCCGCCCGGAGCAGGCAGTCGGTTAGAATTGCGGACATCTCATACTCGCCGCCTTATCCAATGACCGCACTGGACGCCAACGCCGTCGCCCAATACCTGGCCGACCATCCGCACTTTTTCGACGACTACGCCGGCCTGCTGGGCGAAGTGCGGCTGGCCAGTCCGGTCACCGGACGCGCGGTGTCGCTGCAGGAGCGCCAGATGGAAGTCATGCGCGACAAATACCGCGCGCTGGAGCTGCGCCTGGCCGAGCTGGTCCGGGTCGCGCAGGACAACGCGGCGATCGCCAACCGCTTCCACGCCTGGAACCAGATCCTGCTCACCTCGCGCGACCTGGCCACGCTGCCGCGCGCGCTGGCCGACGGCCTGGCCAGCAAGTTCAACGTCCCGCAGGTCACCTTGCGCCTGTGGAACACCAAACCGGAACATGCAGGCGCCTGGTTCACCGAAGACGTGTCGGACGACGCCCGCATCTTCGCCGGCAGCCTGCGCGCGCCCTACTGCGGCCCGAACCGGGATTTCGAAGCCGTGCGCTGGCTCGGTGACGCCGCGGCCGTGCGCTCGGTCGTGATCCTGCCGCTGGCCAGCGGCGACAGTACCTTCGGCCTGCTGATCCTCGGCTCGCCCGACCCCGACCGATTCAGCGCGCAGATGGGCACCGACTTCCTGGTCCACATCGGCGAAACCGCCAGCGCCGCGCTGGCGCCGCTCGTGGCCTGAGATGGACACGCCCGCGGGCCAGCCGGACTGGGTGCAACGCTACCTGGGCGAGCTGGCCACGCAGCGCCAGCTGTCCGCGCACACGGTGGCGGCCTACCGCCGCGACCTGGCCGAGCTGGCCGTGCTGGCCGTGCTGGCCGGCCACCATGACTGGGCCCGCCTGACCCATTTCGACATCCGCCGCTGCGCCGCCAAACTGCACGCCGGCGGCCAGCAACCGCGCACCATCGCGCGCAAGCTGTCCGGCTGGCGCGGCTTCTTCGACTGGCTGGCGCCGCGCGCCGCGCTGGCCGCCAATCCGGTACAGGGCGTGCGCGCGCCCAAGCGCGCCAAGACTTTGCCGAAGGCGCTGTCGGTCGACGACGCCGTGCAGCTGATGGAAGCGAACAAGCAGGCCCATCCGGAACCCTTCGAGCTGTGCAACCAGGCCATGTTCGAACTGCTGTATTCCAGCGGCCTGCGGGTGTCCGAGCTGGCCGGCCTCGACCTCGAATTCGCCCCCGCCGCGCGCGGCCGCGCCGCCTCGCTCGGCTGGCTCGACCGCGCCGCGCAGGAGGTGGTGGTCACCGGCAAGGGCAACAAGCAGCGCCGCGTGCCGGTGGGCGAGCCGGCGCTGGCCGCGATCGCGGCCTGGCTGGCGGTGCGCCCGCCGGCGCGCGACGGCAGCGCCGCCCTGTTCCTGTCGGCGCGCGCCACCCGCATCACGCCGCGCGTGGTGCAGCAGCGCCTGAAGCAGCATGCGATCCGCGCCGGCAGCCCGGTGCACGTGCACCCGCACGTGCTGCGCCACTCCTTCGCCTCGCACGTGCTGCAATCGTCCGGCGACCTGCGCGCCGTGCAGGAACTGCTGGGCCACGCCAGCATCACCTCCACCCAGGTCTATACCGCGCTCGACTTCCAGCACCTGGCCGCCGTGTATGACCGCGCCCACCCGCGCGCCAAGCCGAAGTAAGCAGTGCGCTTGACCTGCATCAAGCTGATGTAGTGTTGATGGTAGGGTGGCAGGTTTTGCGGCATAATCGCTCGATTACCCTGGCCGCGGACGGCTGCAATTGAAGAGTTAGCGAAACATGGAATTGATCCCCACCACCATCCTCACCGGCTTCCTCGGCGCCGGCAAGACCACCCTGCTCAACCGCATCCTGCGCGAGCAGCACGGCCTGCGCATCGCCGTCATCGAGAACGAATTCGGGCAGGAGAACATCGACAACGAAATCCTGGTGCAGGACAGCGGCGAGCAGATCGTGGAAATGAACAACGGCTGCATCTGCTGCACGGTGCGCGGCGACCTGATCGTGGCCCTGGGCACCCTGGCCGACAAGCGCCTGCGCGGCGAGCTCAACTTCGACCACGTGGTGATCGAGACCACCGGCCTGGCCAATCCCGGCCCCGTGGCCCAGACCTTCTTCGTCGATGAAGGCGTCGGCAGCGCCTACCTGCTGGACGCGGTGGTGACCGTGGTCGACGCGCGCCACGGCATGCAGCAGCTGGACGAGCACGAGGAAGCCCAGCGCCAGGTGGGCTTCGCCGACAAGATCCTGCTGTCCAAGCTCGACCTGGTGACGCCGGAACAGCAGGAAGCGCTCAAGGCGCGCATCCGCCGCATCAACCCGCGCGCCCCGATCTCCACCTCGGACTTTGGCCGCGCCCCCATTTCGGACGTGCTCGACCTGCGCGGCTTCAACCTGAACGACAAGCTGGAGATCGATCCCGCCTTCCTCAAGGAAGAAGAGGACGAGCACGAACACGGCCCCCACTGCGGCCACGACCATGAGCACGGCGCGCATTGCGATCATGCGCACCATCGCCATGACCACCACCACGCCCACCACAGCGACGACATCGCCGCCTTCGTGTACAAGAGCGACCGGCCGTTCGACCCGGCGCGCCTGGACGAGTTCCTTGGCGGCCTGGTCAATGTGTTCGGCCCGCGCATGCTGCGCTACAAGGGCGTGCTGTGGATGGAGGGCGCCGACCGCAAGGTGGTGTTCCAGGGCGTGCACCAGATGATGGGCAGCGACCTTGGCGCCAAGTGGTCCGACGGCGAGCCGCGCGGCAGCAAGATGGTCTTCATTGGCAAAAATTTACCAAAGGACGTATTTATCTCCGGATTGGAACAATGTTTGGTATAAACTATCCCGGTTTTGCGGTGCGCGCATCATCGCAGCCATGACCGGGACCGAGCGCATCGCCTTTGTTTGACGACTGAAATGCCGACTCGCCGGCGGGGCGAGGATAAGACATCGGGATGCCAACATGAAGGAAACCGTAAGCAAGACCGCAAAAAAAACTGGTGGAGCAAGCCCCGCCCCCCGCAAGACGGCCCTGACGGCCAAGGCGGCGCCTGCGGCCACGAGCAAAGCCAAAGCCAAGCCGGCTTCCCGCCCGGCCACCAGCAGGGCGGCGGCACCGAACGCAGCTGCGGCCAAGACGGCTGCAACGAAAGCGGTCAAGGCCGCCGCGCCAAAAGCGCCGGCCAAGACCAGCACCAAGACTCGCGCCGCCACGGCCAGCGCTCCAAAAGCGGCGCCGGCAGCGAAAGCGGCACCGGCCAAGGCATCGGCCGCGGCAGTAAAAGCAGTCAAGGCGCCGGCCAAAACCGCCCCGGCGGCGGACAAGCCGCGCAGCACCAAACAGAAGGCCGCGGCCGTATCGCCAACGGCCAAGGCAGGCAGCGGCAACGCGGCCGCCACCAGCGCACGCAAGAGCGTGGCGCCGGGGGGCAAGGCCGAGTTAGCTGATAAAATGGAAACCCCTGTCGTATCAAAGGTAAGTGAAGTCATGACTAAAACCACCAAACCGAATACTGCCGCCCAGGCCGAAGATCGCATCTTGACGGAAGACGAGATTCGGGCCATGAGCGACAATGACTACATGAACCCGGCCCAGCTCGCCTTCTTCAAGGCCAGGCTGCAGGCGCTGGAAAAAGAACTGCTCAAGAACGCCGGGGAAACCACCGAACACCTGCGCGAAACCGTGCTCGTGCCGGATCCGGCCGACCGCGCCACCATCGAGGAAGAACACGCGCTGGAACTGCGCACCCGCGACCGCGAGCGCAAGCTGCTCAAGAAGGTGCAGCAGTCGCTGGCCTCGATCGAATCGGGCGAATACGGCTGGTGCGAAGAGACCGGCGAGCCGATCGGCATCCCGCGCCTGATCGCGCGCCCGACCGCCACCCTGTCGCTGGAAGCGCAGCAGCGCCGCGAACTGAAGCAGAAGCTGTACGGCGACTGAGCCGCCAGGGCATCCCGCACCGAAAGCATGCGGCCGGCGCCGCATGCTTTTTTTGTCGCCGCCCGCGGGCCAAGCATGCGAAATTCTTGCCTATCAGATACACTTAGCGGGGCAGCCTGTGCATGCACATGCCGGGCTTAATTAACGGGACAAGATTTGGGCCTTTTCGACTTCCTGAAGAAAAATCCGGAGCCATCGGCCAGCGCGCCGGTGCCGCGCCGCACGGCCGACGCCGGCGCGCGCGTGGCGCCCGGGCCGCGTACCGTGTCGCCCAATACGGTCGCCCCGAATACGGTGGCCCCGAACACCGTCGCGCCGAACAGCGTGGCCCCGCGCC
This sequence comes from Massilia terrae, assembly GCF_024753145.1. GTDB lineage: Bacteria > Pseudomonadota > Gammaproteobacteria > Burkholderiales > Burkholderiaceae_D > Telluria > Telluria terrae. The sequence continues at coordinate 302,711 of NZ_JANUGU010000003.1, forward strand.
CGGCCGGGTCGCGCCACGCCGCGCCGGCCGGCCAGCGTCCGCCCGCGCACGGCCCCGCCACCCAGCGTGGCGCCGCCCCGCGCGAGCGCGCCGGCGGCGCCAGCCGCTACGACAGCGAGGAAGCGCGTGCGCGCCAGCGCGAGATCGCGCGCGCCACCGCCGCCAAGATCGACGCCATCGAAATGGAAATGGCGGCCGATATGTTCAACGACCTGCCGACCTGGAAAAGCAACACCGCGCGCCGCGCGCCGACTCCGGTGGCCGGACCGCAATCCTATGAATTCGGGACCCAGGGCGCCGGCCTGCCGCCGATCCCGCCGGTGGCGGAAGCGGCCGCCGTGATCTACGCCAACGGCGACAGCCAGACCGCCGAGCGCACCCTGCGCGGCAGCCTGATCGGCGACGGCCGCAACCAGCGCATGACCTGGTGGATGCTGCTCGACCTGTACCAGGCCGGCGGCCGCGAGCAGGATTTCGAAAGCATCGCGATCGACTACGCGATCCACTTCGAGACCTCGCCCCCGGTGTGGAAGAAGGAAGCGGCCAGCGCGCCCCAGCAGTTCGCCGGCGTCACCCCGACCGAAGCCTTCGCCGGCATGCTCGGCGCCACCATCCAGCCCCAGCTGCAGCGCCTGCGCGACTGCAGCGCCAGCAGCCCCGTGCTGCGCCTGGAATTCGGCGGCGTGCGCGGCGTCGCGCCGGAAGGCTGCGCCGCCCTGCTCGACGGCCTGCGCGCCCTGCGCGCCACCCGCAGCGAACTGGTGCTGGGCAGCGCCGACACCCTGCTCGCCGTGCTGCGCCCGATGCTCACCATCGGCAACCGCGGCGCCAGCCAGATCCCCTGGCTGCTGGTGCTGGAACTGCTGCAGCTGACCGACCGCGCCAAGGAATTCGAAGAAACGGCGATGGATTTCCGCGTCACCTTCGAAGCCGAGCCGCCGCCGTTCACCGCGCGCCTGCGGGTCGCCACCGCCGCCACCAGCACCGTGGCCGGCGACCGCTTCATGCTGCCGGTCACGGTCGAAGGCGAATCCGCCGAGCTGCTGGCCTCGATCGAAACCTATGCGCGCAGCGCCACCCCGGCCCTGCTCGACTGTTCGCGGCTGGCGCGCCTCGACTACAAGGGCGCCGAAGCCCTGCAAGGAAAGTTGCGTGCGCTCAAGACCGCAGGCCGCCAGATCGAGCTGCGCGACGTGAACCACCTCGTGGCGCCGCTGCTGCGCCTGCTCGGCGCGGGCGACAGCGCGCGCCTGTACGCCAACAAGTACTGACGAGCCCGGGCAGCTCGACAAATCCGCCCGACCGTCTTGCATTTGGCGCGGCCATCCCCACCTGCGGATGGCTGAACAACCAAGAGGCAAAGAATGGAACAATTTCACGGCACCACCATCGTGAGCGTGCGCCGCGGCGCCCAGGTCGCCCTCGGCGGCGACGGTCAGGTGACTCTCGGCAACGTCGTCATGAAGGGCTCGGCGCGCAAGGTGCGCACCCTGTACCAGGGCAAGGTCCTGTGCGGCTTCGCCGGCGCCACCGCCGACGCCTTCACCCTGCTCGACCGTTTCGAGGCCAAGCTGGAAAAACACCAGGGCAACCTGCTGCGCGCCTCGGTCGAGCTGGCCAAGGACTGGCGCACCGACCGCATGCTGCGCAAGCTGGAAGCGATGCTGCTGGTCGCCGACCGCGAGAAGACCCTGATCCTGACCGGCAACGGCGACGTGCTCGAACCCGAGGACGGCATCGGCGCCATCGGCTCCGGCGGCGTGTACGCGCAGTCGGCGGCCAAGGCGCTGCTGGAGAACACCGAGATGGCGCCGGCCGAGGTGGTCAAGAAAGCCCTGACCATCGCCGGCGAGCTGTGCATCTACACCAACCTGTCCCACATCATCGAAACGCTCGAGTAAGCGGCCCGCACCATGAACATGACACCCCAGGAAATCGTTTCCGAACTGGACAAGCACGTGGTCGGCCAGGCCAAGGCCAAGCGCGCCGTCTCGATCGCCCTGCGCAACCGCTGGCGCCGCCAGCAGGTCGAGGAGCCGCTGCGCCACGAGATCACGCCCAAGAACATCCTGATGATCGGCCCGACCGGGGTCGGCAAGACCGAGATCGCGCGCCGCCTGGCCAAGCTGGCCGACGCCCCCTTCATCAAGATCGAAGCGACCAAGTTCACCGAAGTGGGCTACGTCGGGCGCGACGTCGACACCATCGTGCGCGACCTGATCGACATCGGCATCAAGCAGACCCGCGCCACCGAGATGAAGAAGGTGCGCCAGCGCGCCGAGGACGCCGCCGAGGACCGCGTGATCGACATCCTGGTGCCGCCGCCGCGCGACTTCGGCTTCAACGTCGCCGCCGACGGCGCCAAGGAAGCCGACACCACGCGCCAGACCTTCCGCAAGCGCCTGCGCGAGGGCCTGCTGGACGAGCGCGACATCGAGATCGAAGTGGCCGAGGCCGGCCCCAACATGGAGATCATGGCGCCGCCCGGCATGGAAGAGATGACCGAGCAGATCAAGAGCATGTTCGCCGGGGTCGGCGCCGGCCGCAAGAAGCCGCGCAAGATGAAGATCAGGGAAGCGCTCAAGGTGCTGGCCGAGGAGGAAGCGGCGCGCCTGATCAACGACGAGGAGCTCAAGCAGAAGGCGATCGCCAACGTCGAGCAGAACGGCATCGTGTTCCTCGACGAGATCGACAAGATCGCCGCACGCGCCGAGCATGGCGGGGCCGACGTCTCGCGCGCCGGCGTGCAGCGCGACCTGCTGCCGCTGGTCGAGGGCACCACGGTCAACACCAAGTACGGCATGATCCGCACCGACCACATCCTGTTCATCGCCTCGGGCGCCTTCCACCTGTCCAAGCCCTCGGACCTGATTCCGGAGCTGCAGGGGCGTTTCCCGATCCGGGTCGAGCTCGAATCGCTGTCGATCGATGATTTCGTCAGCATCCTGACCTCGACCGACGCCAGCCTGACCAAGCAATACCAGGCCTTGCTGGCGACCGAAGGCGTGCAGCTGGAGTTCGCGCAAGACGGCATCCATCGCCTGGCCGAGATCGCGTTCTCGGTCAACGAGCGCACCGAGAACATCGGCGCGCGGCGCCTGTACACGGTGATGGAAAAGCTGCTCGAAGAGATCTCCTTCACCGCGGCGGGCGCGAGCGGCAAGACGGTCACCGTCGACACGGCCTACGTCAACGAGCGCCTGGACAAGCTGGCGGTGAACGAAGACCTGTCGCGTTATGTGCTGTAATTCGGGGCTGTAGCGAGGCGAAGGCATGGCGAACAAGGCTCTGGCCACCCGGCAGAAGATGCGCTTGCTCGCCAAGCCCGGCCCGCCCACGCCCATCGGCAAGCCGCGCAATCCGTTTGCCGGCTTCGCCAAGAACCGTTCGGCTGGCGCGCACGTGAAGACCGAGGCCGCCCAGCGTGCCGAGGCCAAGCGGGCGCTGAAGAAGGTGCCGCTCAAGGCCGAGGACGACGAGTAAGGCTATTGTCCGCACGTCGTCCCGGCGCAGGCCGGGACGACAGTTGAAGTGATTGGTGACTTTTAGCTTGGCCGCCTGCGGACGCCCACACCGGGCGCCCGCGATCAGGCCATTCTTGCTGCGCGCCAGCGCCCGGCTGGCGGCGGAATCGGGAGAGTGGGCACGTCCTGTGCCCACCGCGCTGGGACAGCCCATGTCCTGTCCAGCGCATGGATGCAGTCTCCACAGTTCAGCCGGCTTGCGCCAGCGGCTTGTGCGAAGTACCGCCTCGTTGTACATTCGGTACAGCCTGACAGTACCGATTCCCTTCAACGAGGTCCCATGAGCTCTCCCGAACTAATCCTGGACGTGCTGCGCGCCGAACTGCGCGGCGCCGGCATCACCTACAAGGCCCTGGCCGAGCGCATCGGCATGAGCGAGTCCTCGGTCAAGCGCATGTTCGGGCAAAAGGATATGGCGCTGACCCGGCTGGCGCAGATCTGCACCGCCTGCGGCATCGCGCTGGAGGACGTGCTGCGCCGCGCCGCCGACTCGCGCGCCGCCGCCGACACCCTCACCCTGCTGCAGGAAAAATCGCTGGTCGCGCAGCCGCAGCTGCTGCTGGTGGCGATCTGCTGCCTCGGCCACTGGAGCCTGGAGCAGATGGTCGAGACCTACCGCATCAGCACCACCGAGTGCATCCGTTACCTGGCCGAGCTGGACCGGCTGGGCCTGATCGAGCTGAAGCCGCTCAACCGCTACAGCATGCGCGTCTCGAACGCCTTCCGCTGGCTGCCGGACGGGCCGGTGCAGCAGTTCTTCCGCGAGCATGTGGTGGCGGATTATTTCAGCGGCCGTTTCGACGGCCAGGGGGAAGCCTTGATGTGCCTGCCGGCGCGGCTGTCCCTGTCGAGCGCGCACGAGCTGGCGCACAAGCTGCACCAGCTGGCCGGCGACCTCGCCCGCATGCACCGCAACGACCGGCGCCTGGCGCCGGAGGAGCGCGATGGGTTCACCTTGCTGCTCGGGTTCCGGTCGTGGGAGTTTGCGGCGTTCACGGCGCTGCGGCGCTAATGGCGCAGCGCGCGCTCCAGACAGACCGTCGTTCCCGCGCAGGCGGGAACCCCATTTTGCGAGCAGGCCACCGCGATTTAACGTAGCGGTACGCGTGCAAAATGGGATTCCCGCGTGCGCGGGAATGACGATCTCTCTTAGAACGACATGTGGGCAGCGCTACCAGATCGGGCCGAGATACAGATACAAGGTCCGGTCCCCATCTTTCGTCGCCCCTGCCCCGAAATACGCCGGCCCAAACCGCGTATCCAGCGACAGGAACGCACTCCCCGCCTGTTTGACCGTATTCGCGCGCAGCGGATGCACACCGTTGTACGCGCCGCCCGCCTCCAGCGAAAAGCCCAGGTGCACGGTGCCGCCGATGGTGAGCGGCAGCGCGCCGATGCGCCGCGCCAGCACCACCCGCCCGAATGCGATGCCCTGCCCCTCGACCGAATCGGCCGGGGTGCCGGAGATGCGCAGGAAGCCGCCCAGGCTGAGCGGCGCCGAGCCGCGCTGCGCGCGCGCCCACTCCGCGTACACGTGCCCGGCCCAGTTGGTGGTGTGCACCGCCGCCATCGCCGCCACCGAGGACCGCGCCAGCGACGTCGGTTGCGACCGGCTGGCCGGCGAGCGCTCGACCGTCGCATCCAGCAGCACGCCGCGGGTCGGGAAGGCCAGCGAATCGAGCGTGTCGACCCGGTAGCGGACGAAGTGCGTGGTGTCGTACACGTAGGCAGCCGGCTGGTCGGCCTGCGGGATCAGGGTCTGCACCCGCGCGCGCTGGCGCGTCGCGCCCAGCTGCAGGTCGCCCCAGTCGCCCAGCTCGCGCCCCAGCACCGCGGTCGCGCCAAAGCTGTCGAGACCCGTGCGCGCCACCCGCCGCCCTTCCGAAAACAGGTCGCTCGACTGCGAGCCGTACTGCAGCGACGGCGCCACATACCATGTCGAACCCGGCGACAGCGGCTGCCAGAACTGGGTGCCGAGCGCGCGCTGGTCGCCCACCCGCAGCACGCTGCGCAGCTCCGCGCCGGAATCGTTGATCGACGAGCGCACGTGCATCAGCTTGAGCGCGAAACTGTTGGCGTCGTTGAAGTCGCTGCCCAGCTCCAGCCCGACCCGCACGCGGCTGTTGGCCCAGCTGGCCTCGGTCGCGCGCACGGTGACGTCGCGCTGGCCATCGGCTTCGCGGATGTCGGTCTCGACCCGCTCGACGTCGCCGCGCCCGTACAGGCGGTCGGCGCGGCGCACGATCTCGGCCTGGCTCAGCGCCTCGCCCTCCTTCAGGCCCGACTGCTTTTCCAGCGCCTTCGGATTGATGCGGCCGACGCTCTCGACCTCGACCCGGCGCAGCGGCAGCGCGGGATCGAAGGCCGACGGCGCCGCCAGCCGGTGGTGTTCGAACTGCGCGTACTGCTCCGGCGTCACCGCCAGCGGCAGCAGGCGCGCGGCCAGCTGGCGCGCGGCCTGCTCGCCGGCGGCGATGGCCTGGCCGGCGCGCGCGAAGTCGAGGAAGCCGGTGCCGTCCAGCTTGGGCGCAATCAGCACGTCCTGCGGCTTGAGCTCCTTGAGCGAGCGCTGCACGTTCTGCTCGGTCAGGATGTTGAGCATCTGCTGGGCCACGCCGACCGCGGTGCCGAGCGACTTCTCGGGCGCCAGCGGGGTACCGACGTTGACCGCGATGACGATGTCGGCGCCCATCTCGTGTGCCATGTCGACCGGCAGGTTGCGCACCAGGCCGCCGTCGGCGACGAGGTGGCCGGCGACCCGCACCGGCGCGAACACCCCCGGCACCGCCAGCGAGGCGCGCATCGCGGTGAACAGCGGCGCCTTCGCCAGCTCGACCAGCTGGCCGGTGACGAGGTCCGAGGCCACCGTGCGGAACGGCAGCGCCAGCTGGTCGACCGGGGTCTCGCGCGTGCCCGGCGGCAGTAGCCGGCCCATGGCCTGCTCCAGCGTGGCATTGCTGGCGGCGGAAGGCGGCGAGGTGACGCCCTCATCATGGTGCACGCCGAACTCGATCCGGGACGGCAGCAGCTGGTCTTCCTCGCGGCGCCGGAACACCAGCGTGTCGCGCGAGGGCCGGTCGGCGATCACGTCTTCCCAGTCGGTGTTGCGGGCCAGGTCCTCGATCTGCGCGACCGGCGTGCCGGCCGCGTAGGCGCCGCCGATCACGCCGCCCATGCTGGTGCCGACCACGATGTCGATCGGCACCCGCATCTCCTGCAGCACGCGCAGCACGCCGATGTGGGCGAAGCCGCGCGCGCCGCCGCCGGACAGCACCAGCGCGACGCGCGGCCGCGGCGGCGCCGCATCGGGCGCGGCGAAAGCTGAAAACGAGAGGAAGAAGACCGCGCACGCCGCCAGCAGGCGCTGGCGCTGGCGGCGCCGGGAATGGCGCGTCAAGGCGTCAGCGCGACGTCGGCGGCTGGACGTTGGGCGAGCGGATCGGCTGCGGCATCTGCACCGGCGCCGACGGCGTCCCGACCGGCGTGACCGAGGAACCGGGCGGATTGACGGGGGCGCCCGGGGTGATGGCGGCAGGCGGCGACACCGGTGCGGTGGTGGCCGGCCGCGCGACCTGCGGCACCGGCCCCATGTTCAGCGGCGGATTGGTGGCCGACGGCGGCGGCGGCGCCTGGTCGTGCGCGCCGACCTCGCCATGGCCGGCTTCGACGCCGGCGTCCATCTGCGGTTCCGGCACCGAAGTCATGGGAGCCGGGGCCGCCGCGGCGGCAGCGCCGCCCATCGGGGTGGCGGCCTTGGTGTCCGGCGCCAGCTCGATGCGCTTCATGACGCCGCCGTCGGACAGCATCACGAAGCGCGGGTGCACCTCGGTCACCGACACGCCCGGCGCCAGCTCCTTGCCGATCGCCAGCGCCTTGGCCGGCGCGCCATTGGCCGAGATGATCGCCACGCTGCGCGCGCCGTCGGCGATCACGCCGGTCAGCGTGTAATTGGCCGCGACCTCGGTCGCAGCCTGGCCGCCGAACAGGGTGGCGGCGGCGTCCATGCCGGGATCGGGCAGCGCCGCCACCGGCGCCGCCGCCAGCGGACGCTGCGGCGGTTTGTAGAACTGCAGAACCCAGTAGGCGATCGAGGCGGCCAGCGCGATCAGGGCAACCAGGGTCAGGACGATGGGCAGACGCTTCATTAGGTTCCTCGTTAGCGCACGAGCTGGTTGATTTCGATGATGGGCATGAGCACGGCCAGCACGATCAGCAGCACCACCAGGCCCATGGCCAGGATCAGCACCGGCTCGAGCAGGCCAGCGATGGTGAGGGTGCGCCGTTCGAGGTCGGCCTGCTGGGCGTTGGCGGCCCGCTCCAGCATCTGCGGCAGTTCGCCGGTGATCTCGCCGGCGCGGATCATGTGCACCAGCATCGGCGGGAAGTGCTTCTGCGCCGACAGCGCGCGCGCCAGGCTGACGCCTTCGCGCACGCTGCCGGTGGCCTGCTCGACCAGGTTGCGCATGGCGACGTTGGACAGGGTGTCGCGGCTGGTGTCGAGCGCGCGCAGGATCGGCACGCCGGAGCCGGTGGTGATCGCCAGCGTGCTGGCGAAGCGCGCCGTGTTCATGCTGCGCTCGAACTTGCCGTAGATCGGCGCGTCCAGCAGCCAGGTATGCCAGCGCAGCTTGAGCGCCGGGTTGCGCAGCGCGCGCCGCCACAGCCAGAAGGCGCCCGCGATCAGGATGCCGACGTAGATACCGTAGGCGCGCACGAAGTTCGACACCGACAGCATCACGATGGTCAGGAAGGGCAGCTTCTGCTTGGTGTTGGCGAACACCGACACGATCTGCGGCACCACGTAGGTGAGCAGGAAGATCACGATCGCAAACGCGACGAAGGTGACGATGGCCGGATAGGTGAAGGCCAGGCGCACCTTCTGCACCAGCGCGTTGCGGCGTTCGATGTAGTCGGCGAGGCGCGACAGCACCCGCGCCAGTTGGCCGATCTGTTCGCCCGAGGCGACCAGCGCGCGGTAGATCTCGGCGAAGTCGCGCGGGTGGCGCGACAGCGCGGCCGAGAACGAGGCGCCGCCGATCACTTCCGAACGGATCGAGGCGATCAGGTCGCGCAGGTAGGGCCGCTCGGCCTGTTCCAGCAGCGCGGTGAAAGCCTGCTCCAGCGGCAGGCCCGCTTCCAGCAGGCTGGCCAGCTGGCGCGTGAACAGCGCCAGCTCGTTCTGCGACAGCCGCTCGCCGAAGCCGCGGCTCCTCGCCGCGCCGGCCGCATCCACCTGGGCCGCGATGGCCTCGACCGTGATCGGGGTCAGGCCCTGGGTGCGCAGGTCGGCGCGCGCCGAGCGCGGGCTGTCGGCGTTGACCACGCCCTTGCGGGTGGCGCCGCCGGCGTCGACGGCTTCGTAGCGAAATGCCGGCATCGGGTCAGTCCTTGGTCACGCGCAGCAGCTCGGCCTGCGTGGTGACGCCTTCGCGGATCCAGCGCTCGCCGTCCTCGCGCATGGTCTGCATGCCGCTCTTCAGCGCGGTATCGCGGATCTCGGACTCGGCCGCCTGGTTGTGGATCTGGCTGCGGATCTGGTCGGTGGTCTCGAGCAGCTCGTAGACCCCGACCCGGCCCTGGTAGCCGGTGTGGCCGCAGCGCTCGCAGCCGACCGCGTGCCAGCTCTGGCCGTCGAACTTCTTGCAGTAGGGGCAGAGCTTGCGCACCAGGCGCTGCGCCATCACGCCCAGCAGCGAAGACGACAGCAGGAAGGGCTCGATGCCCATGTCCAGCAGGCGCGTGACGGCCGAAGCAGCGTCGTTGGTGTGCAGGGTCGCCAGCACCAGGTGGCCGGTGAGCGAGGCCTGCACCGCGATCTGCGCGGTTTCCAGGTCGCGGATCTCGCCGATCATGATCACGTCCGGGTCCTGGCGCAGGATCGCGCGCAGGGCCTTGGCGAAGGTCATGTCGATGCGGGCGTTGACCTGGGTCTGGCCGATGCCGGGCAGGTCGTACTCGATCGGGTCTTCCACCGTCATGATGTTGGTGGCGGTCGCGTTCAGGCGCGACAGCGCGGCGTACAGCGTGGTGGTCTTGCCGGAACCGGTGGGGCCGGTGACCAGCACGATGCCGTGCGGCTGGTTGATCAGCTTGTCGAACTGCGGCAGCAGGGTGTCGCTCATGCCGAGGTGGCCGAGGTCGAGGCGGCCGGCTTCCTTGTCCAGCAGACGCAGCACCGCGCGCTCGCCGTGGCCGGTGGGCAGGGTCGAGACGCGCACGTCGACCGGCTTGCCGCCCACGCGCAGGGTGATGCGGCCGTCCTGCGGCAGGCGCTTCTCGGCGATGTCGAGCTGCGACATGATCTTGATGCGCGAGATCAGCGAGGCGTGGATCGCCTTGCGCGGCCGCACGATGTCGCGCAGCGCGCCGTCGATGCGGAAACGCACCACGGAAGTCTGCTCGAAGGGTTCGATGTGGATGTCGGACGCGCCCTCGCGCAGCGCTTGCGTCAGCAGCGCGTTGATCATCCGGATCACCGGCGCGTCGTCGGACGATTCGAGCAGGTCCTCGATGGCCGGCACGTCCTGCAGCAGCTTGGTCAGGTCGAGCTCGCTGTCGAACTCGTCCACCATTTGCGAGGCGTCGCCGCCGGCCGAGGCGTAGGCATTCGCGATCGCTTCGTCGAGTTCGCTGCGCTCCATGCGGCGCAAGGCGATGCGCCCGAAGCGGCGCGACACCTCGGCGATCGCGGCCGGCGCGGTGGCCGGCGACACCAGCACTTCGACGCTCTGGCCGGGGTCGCCGTTGGAACGCGCCAGCACCGCGTGGTCGCGCGCAAAGGCATAGGGCAACAGGTTGTTCATCTCACTTATCTCTGGTTCGGCGCCAGCGGCGGCACCGGAGCGGCCGCAGCCGGCTGGCCCGGCGTCGGCACGATGCCGGGCGCGTTGCGCGGGGCCGGGGCCTGGTAGGGCTGGGACGGTGCGAAGCCGCTGCCGGCCGGCGGCTGGCCATTGCTCAATTGTGGCAGCACGGGGGCGCCCAGGTCTTGCAGCAGTCCGCCGCCGCTCGGGTACTGGTTCTGGCCGGCGGCGCGGATCCAGTCGTAGCGGTCCATCGTGATGTTCGAGGTGGCTTCCTTGCTGCGCACCACGATCGGGCGCAGGAACACCATCAGGTTGGTCTTGACCCGGCTCCGGGTGCGGTTCTTGAACAGGTTGCCGAGCACGGGGATGCTGGACAGCCCGGGCACGCGCTCCTCGTTGTCGCCTTCGGTATCCTGGATCAGGCCGCCGAGGACGATGATCTGGCCGTCGTCGGCCAGCACATTGCTTTCGATTGCGCGCACGTTGGTGGTAATGCCGGACGGAGAAGTGAGGGTGGACTGGTCCACGCTCGAATTCTCATGGTAGATCGCCAGCTTGATGGTACCGCCTTCGGAAATTTGCGGGCGCACCTTCAGCAGCAGGCCGACGTCGCGGCGGTCGATGGTCTGGAACGGGTTGGTGTTGGTGCCGCTGGTGGTGGTGAAGGAGCCGCTGATGATCGGCACGTTCTGGCCGACCTTGATGGTGGCCAGCTCGTTGTCGAGCGTGATCATGTTCGGCGTCGCCAGGATGTTGGCGTTGCCCGAGGTTTCCAGCGCGTTGGCCACCGCGCCCAGGCCCAGCTGGCCGTTCTTCTGGTGGAACAGGCCGAGCGTGAAGCCGCCCGGCAGCAGCGAGGCGGCGCTGGAGGCCGCGGTGCTGCCGGTGGTGCTGGTGCCGCCCAGGCCGTTGCGCGCGGCCAGCGCCAGGTTGACGATATTGCCGGGCTGGCCGACGCCGAAGTTCTGCAGGCCGCCGACCCGGTAATTGCTGCTCTGGTCGCCGGACAGGGCGACCCACTGGACGCCGAAGTCGGATGCCTTGTTCGAGGTCACCTCGACCACCATCGCCTCGATATAGACCTGGGCGCGGCGCACGTCGAGCTGGTCGATGACGCCGCGCAGGTTGCGGTACATGGCGTCGTTGGCGGTGATGATCAGGCTGTTGGTGGAGGTGTCGGCCTGGATGTAGCCGGAGCCTTGCGCGGCACCGCCGCCGCCCTGCTGGGTCTGCTGTGCGAAGGTGTTGGTCGGCCCGCCCAGGCCGGTGGAGCCCTGGCCCACCGGGGTGGTGGCGCTGGCCGCGCCGGCCGCGCCGCCGGTGAGGGTGCCGGCCGGGATCGAGCCGCCCTGCGTGCCCTGGCCAGTCTGCGGCGCCGCCGAGACGTCGCCCGTCACCACCGCGCGCAGCGTCTGCGCGACCTTGGCGGCGTCAGCGTTCTTCAGGTAGACCACGTGGACGTTGCCCAGCTCCTGGGTCGGCTGGTCGAGCTTGGCGATCAGCGCGCGCGCCAGGTTGGCCTTGGCCGGCGACGGCGCCTTGACCACCACCGAGTTGGTGCGCGGGTCGGCCATCACGCTCACGCGGCCGGCGTCGCCACCGGGCGCCGGCTCCAACATGCGCGAGGCGATGGTCGCGATGTCGCTGGCGATGCCATTGCGGATCGGGATCACGTCGAGGTCGCCAGTCACCGGCGCGTCGAGCGAGGCGATGATCTTGGACAGGCGCCGCAGGTTGTCGGCGTAGTCGGTGATCACCAGGCTGTTGTTGCCCGGATCGGCCATGATCGAGTTGTTCGGCGACACCAGCGGGCGCAGCACCGCCACCAGGTTGGCCGCCGACTCGTAAGACAGGCGGTAGACCTGGGTCGCGATCTGGTCGCCGTGGGCCTTGGAGCCGCGCACCCCGACCTGGGTCGGCGCCGCCTGCAGCTTGGCTTCCGCTTCCGGCACCACCTTGGCGAAGCCGTCGGATGTGACCACCGCGTAACCCTGCAGGCGCAGCTGGCTGGTCAGCAGCGAGAACGCTTGCGCCTTCGTCAGCGGCCGCTCCGACACCAGGGTCAGCGTGCCCTTGACGCGCGGATCGATGATGAAGGTCATGCCGGTGTAGTGCCCGACCGCCTTGATCACCGACTCGATGTCGGCGTTCACGAAGTTCATGGCCGCACCGCCCGGCGCAACGTTCTGGGCGAAAGCGGGAACCGCCGTCAGGGCGCAGCACAGCATCGCGCCGGCCACGGTCCGGCGCAGGGCCGGCAGATCAAGTTGATTTTTCATTTATCTGAACTCTAGCGCGATAACTTTCTTGCCGTTCACCATTCGGCGCTGGCCCAACAGATTGAGCATGTTGCCCAGCGTGTCTTCGTAACCTTCGGCGGCCGTGGCCTGCCCGGAAAACTGCAGCCGACCGCGGTTCAGGCTGCCGTTGCCGGACAATTGCAGCGCCCCGCGCACCGTGCGCAGGGTCAGCACGGCGTCCTGCCCATGCCAGTCCATCACCATGTCGTAACTGCCCAGCGGCTTGATGGGCGACATGCGCGAACCCATGTCGCTCATGGCCAGCACCGTGCGTCCGGTGACGGCCACCAGCTGGTCCTGGCGCTGCACTTCCAGCGCATTCCAGTCGAGCTTGATCGTGCCGGTCGGCGCCAGCGTGTTCAGCGGCGCGCCCAGCCCGGCCAGTCCTTCCGCCGGCAACAGCAGCTCGCCCGGGCTTACCTGCCACTGCGACCAGCTGCCGGTCACCGTCACCGGCTGCGACAGCGCCTGCGGATTCTCGATCCGCATATTGACCGAGCCCACCAGCACCAGCGGCGACAGATGCCAGGCGAAGCGGCCCGGCAGCAGCGGCGTCACCGCCCCGCCCTCGCCCGGCGCGCCGCCCAGGAAGGCAGAGCCGTTCCACAGCGTACCCTGCGCATCCCCGAGCGTCAAACGGCCGCCCGTTTGTTTCTCCACCAATTGCCCGAGCCACATGGCTGGCAGGAAAGCCAACACCGTCAACAGCACCGCCAGCGCGACCAGCGCCAGCCACAGCACCGCCCGCCTCATTGGTTCGCCGCCCCGCCCTGGCGCAAGGTCAGGCTGGCATCGACCTGGCCGGCCGTGGGCAGCGCCGTGACCGCCGCCTCCAGCGCCTGGATGCGGTTCTCGCGCCGCTGGGCGTCGAGCCAGCTCATCAGGTTAGCGAACGACACATTGTTCACCTGCAGCTTGGCGTACTCGCCGGTCATCGCCAGCGAGCCCGGGGTGATGCCGCGCGACGTCAGGCTTTGCTGCAGCGACTCGCGCGTCATCGGCGGCACCTGCGGCACCGGCTGCGCCGCCAGGCTGCGCGCCTGGTCCGCCAGCGCGTGCATCTGCGCCGCCTGCTGGCGCAGCTGCGGCAGCTGGGCGCGCAGCGCGGCGCGGCCTTCCATCGCCGGCGCGATCAGCACCAGGTAGGCCAGCGCCAGCAGCAATATGCCGGCGCCGATCGACAGCGTGCGCCGCTCCTGCTCGGTGCGCGCCATCCAGTACGCCAGCGCGCGGGCGCGCGCCTGGCCGATCCGTTCCTGCGGGGTCATGGCTTGGCTCCGGTGTTGGCGATGCGCCAGGTGGCGGCGCCGGTTTCTTCCAGCGCCAGGCCGCGTGCGCCCAGCGCCGATTGCAATTGCTTGAACAGGCCCGGATCGACGGTCTCGGCTTTGACCTTGACCAGCAGCGCGCGTTCCCGGTATTCCAGCGAAGTGATGCCGGGCGCGCGGCCGGTGCTGCCGGCCGCTTCGCCGAAGGCCGCCACCAGGTAGTTGAATTCGTCATGCGCCAGCTCGCCGCTGCTGGCCTTGGCGCGGGCGATGTTCTGCTGCATCTGGGCCACCGGGTCGATCGCCGGCGTGTTCGGGTAGGCCGACTTGAAGGTCTGGGTGATCTGCTGGCGGATCGCGTTGGCCTCGCCGCGCTGGCGCAGCCAGTCGACGTTCAGCGCGGCCAGGTTAATCACCAGCACCAGCAGCGCCAGCCGGATCGGCCAGCGCCAGCGGGCCCAGTCGCGCTGCGCCATGCCGGCCGCGCCCAGGCCCGGCACCAGGTCCAGCACGGTGCTCTTGGAGCCGGCGATCCAGTGTGCCCAATCGTCCTGTTCGACCGCGCTGCCGGGACCGGCCTCGGCAGCGATGGCCTGGTACTCGCCCAGCTGCTCGTGCGGCACGTACAGCACCAGCGGCGAGTCGCCGGCCAGTGCGCGCACCGTCTGCAAGGTGGAAGCCGCGGTGCCGTCCAGCGCCAGCCCGAGGCCCTGGTACTGGCTCTGGCGCAGGGTCAGTTCGCCGCCGCCGATGGCGGCCGTGACGCTGCCCGGCTGCAGCGGCAGGCACAGCTGCGCCGGCAGGGCCGTCACCGCGCGCGCGCCTTGCGCCAGCAGGGTGCGCACCAGCGGTTCGAACCAGTCGCGCTGCACCACCGCCACCGGGCGCGTGCCGTCGGCCAATGCGGGGCCGGCGACCAGCACTGCCTCCAGCGGGTCACCCAGGATATGTTCTTCGACCAGGCCGGGCAACGCCGCCCTCAGGCGCGCGCCGGACAGCGGCGGCGCCTGCACCGCCAGCAGGGTCACGTCGGAAGCGGAGACCACCAGCACCACGCGGCGCGCGGCGGCCACCAGGTCGGACAGGTTGCGCAGCGCCCCCACGCCGGTCTGCTCGATGGCGCCGTTGTCCCCGGCCAGCGCGAAGCTGCACAGGGCGCCTTCGCCTTCGGCCCGGGCCGGATGCCGGATGTAGAGTGTAGTCAAGCTCGCTCTCTTTCTTGTTCTAGATTTGGCGTATCCATACCACGTGCGGCCCCAGCTGTCTCTGGGCCGGCGCGGTCACCCTGCTCACCAGCGCTTCGACGTTCAGTGTAGCGCGGTCGAGCTTGATGTGGCTCTCCACCAGGAACCAGTCGCTGCGCACGCTGGCCTGGGTCGGCAATTGCGTCCCCCGCCCCTGCAATGCCTCGGCCGTGAACTGCTGGATGTCCTTGTACGGCGCCTGCTTGCGCCGCATCACCAGCGAGTTCGCGGTCGTCAGCGACAAGGCCGGCGACAGCGCCGACAGCACCTCGGCCGGGGCCGTGTTCACGTTCACCGGCGTATTCGTCGGCAGCACGATCGCGAACGGGCGCAGCTTTTCCACCAGTTCCGGCGTCCAGCCCGGAATCGCCAGCAGGTCGTCGACCTGCACCAATTTCATGACCGTGCTCTGGCGCTGTCCGGTCGTGGTGCCGCCGCCCGGCGTACCGCCGCCGGGGCCGCCGCCCGCGCCACCACCGGCACCGCCGCCGGCGCCGCCCGCATCGCCGCCGCCTGCCGCATCGCCGCCCCCTGCCGCGCCGCCGCCCGCGACGCCGCCCGGTCCCGGGGTTCCGCCGCCGGCGCTCACCTGGCCATTGGCCACTTGCGCCAGGCCTTGGCTGGCAGCGACGAACTGCGCCGTCCGCTGCGCCAGGTTGATATCGATCTGCAGGTTTTTCAGCAGGCGCGCGAACACATCCACCTCGTCCTTGACCGGCGCGCCGCCCGATGCCAAGTTAAATAAATTATAACGTGAGTTGGCGTCGATCATGCTGCCGGACAGGGTCGCATCATACCTCTCTCCTTGCACCCGCTCGCGCTCGATATACTGGTCCAGCCGGGTTTCGGCCAGCGGGGTGGCCCAGATCTGGTTGAGCGAGGTGTACTGGTAGTTGTCCTGGCGGTCCTGCTGCAGCACCAGCCCGGCCCAGTCGAGCGCGCCGCGTTCGATCCATTGCGTCTGCAGCTGCAGGCGCTGGTTCTCCATCGAGCGCACCTGCACCTGCTGCTGCCAGAACAGGCTGGCCACGATCGAGATCGCCAGCGTGGTCAGCAGCAGCGCCGTGACCACCGCCACGCCGCGCTCGCGCCCATGCATTCTCATATGCGGCCTCCCATCAGGAAGGACTTGGTCATCGGCACTTCCTGGCGTTGCACGGTCAGCTGGACCTGCACCCCGGTCGGCGCCAGCGCCAGCCCGACCGTGGCCTGGGTCTGCAGCGAGGAGCGCCACTGGTTGTTCTGCCACAGCAGCACCTGCATCCCGGTCACGCCGGACTGCAGCACCACCGGCTGGGTCTTGTCGCCATCGCCGGTCATGGCCTGCCAGCTCGCATCGAGCTGGGTCAGGTCGCGCGTGGCCACCGATTCGCGCCGGGTCAGGGTGCCGTCGGCCACGCGATAGGCCACCACCTGCAGCCGGGTCGGCTCGTTCTCGTTGGCCACCAGCCGCACCAGGGTCAGGCGGTCGGCGCCGACCAGCAGGTAGGGCCGGCGGTCCATGATGTCCTGGCCCGCGATGTGCTCGCAGTCGCTCTGCATCTGGGCGAAGGCGAGCTGCATGCCGCGCGTGGTCTCCATCTGCTCGGTGAGGGCGACGCGGGCGCGCACGATGCCGTCCAGCCCGCGCCAGCCGAGCACGGCCACCATGGCGAGGATGCCGATCGCGACCAGCAACTCGACCAGCGTGAAGCCCTGTCCCCGCGAAGGCGGTGATCCCATTTGCTTTATCCTCATCTTCATAGCCGCGGCCTCGGCACCAGCTGCACCAGCTTGACGATGCGGCGGTTGGGATTCTCGACGTCGAACACCGACACCTCGACCCGCCGCAGCAGCGGGTTCGGGCTGGTGAACACGT
The DNA here is from genome assembly GCF_024753145.1 of Massilia terrae. GTDB lineage: Bacteria > Pseudomonadota > Gammaproteobacteria > Burkholderiales > Burkholderiaceae_D > Telluria > Telluria terrae. The sequence goes on from NZ_JANUGU010000003.1 coordinate 319,711, forward strand.
CTTCCTGGCACACCAGCTTGAGGTCGCCTTGCGGGCAGTCGAACACGCGCTTGCCGACGTCGGGGAATTCCTGGCCGAGGCGGATCTGCACCAAGCGGTTCTCGGCCGACCAGGTGGCCATCATGGCGGCGCGCAGGCCGGCGCTGTTCTGCGTCAGGCTGCCCACCGCGCGCAGGCCGGCGCCGAGCGCGGTGCCGACGATGACCAGCGCCACCAGCACCTCCAGCAGGGTGAAGCCGCGTTGGGCTTGGTGGGAGCGCGCCATCGTCATTCGACCGTGAAGTGGCCGACCCCGTCGGCGTGGATGGCGACGCGGTTGTCGCCGCTGGCCAGGGTCAGCACGAAGGGTTTGTCGACCGGCTCGCGGCCGAAGGTGATGCGCAAGGTGCTGCCGCTGCCGCTGCCGGGCGGCGGGTCGAGCATCAGGTTCACCGGCGGATTCTTGAAGGCGCGTTCGCGCAGCAGGTCGTCGTTGACGATCGGGGCCCAGCCCTTGTCGCCGCGGACGAGGAAGTGATAGCGGTCGGAATCGGCTTCGAAGCTGACCAGGCGGTTGCGCACGATCGCCTCGTCACGCGCCAGTTGCAGCAGCAGGGCGATGCGCTGAGCTTCCTTCTGCAGGTCCTGGCGCGGACTCGGAAGCGCGTTCAGCGTAGCCAGCCCCAGCGTGATGCCAATGATGACCATCACGACCAGCAGCTCCACCAGGGTGAAGCCGGAATGCTTGCGTGCCGCCCGCTGGTCCGGCATTGGGCTCCTTACTTGCTTTCCCAGGAGCCGATGTCGGCGTCTTCGCCGGTGCCGCCCGGCTGGCCGTCGCCGCCGTAGGAGAACACATCGACTTCGCCGTGGATGCCCGGCGACAGGTACTGGTACTGGTTACCCCACGGGTCCTTCGGCAGGCGTTCGAGATAGCCGCCTTCCTTCCAGCCGTTGGCGGCCGGGCCGGAGGTCGGCTTCTGCACCAGCGCCTGCAGGCCCTGTTCGGTGGTCGGGTAGCGCTGGTTGTCCAGCTTGTACAGCTTGAGCGCCTGCATGATGGTGGAGATGTCCACGCGCGCCGCGGTCTGGCGCGATTCGCCGGTGCGGCCCAGCAGCTTGGGCACCACTAGGGCGCCGAGGATGCCGATGATGACCACGACAACCATGATCTCGACGAGGGTGAAGCCGCGCTGGCGCAAACTGCGTTTGGAGTCGTTTCGCATATTGATGGATTATGGGTCGGTACAAGCGACGTAGTATAAGACCGATCGGCCAAGGCAGCTATCGGTGGCGGGTCACCAATTGTAAGTCAGCTGTGACAGCCGTGCATTGCTTAACAGTGTGCTATGGACGCCCGGCGCAGACCTGGCATGCGTCATTACGCGCGACAGCGATGCTGGTCCATTCCATCGAGCGGCCATCGAGCAGCAGCAGGCGTCCCGCCAGCGATTCGCCGATGCCGATGATCAACTTCATCGCTTCGGCCGCCTGCATCGCGCCGACCACGCCGACCAGCGGCGCGAACACGCCCATGGTGCTGCAGGCCACGTCCTCGAACTTGCCGTCTTCGGGGAACAGGCAGGCGTAGCAGGGGCTGGCGGCGGCGCGCGGGTCGTACACCGACAGCTGGCCGTCGAAGCGGATCACGGCGCCCGAGACCAGCGGCACGCCGGCCGCGAAGCAGGCGCGGTTGACGGCGTGGCGGGTGGCGAAGTTGTCGCTGCAATCGAGCACGACGGTGGCGCTTTTCACCAGCGCGGCCAGGCGTTCGCCCGCCACGCGTTCGCACAGGGCGGTCACTTCCACTTCGGGGTTAATGGCCAGCAGGGCGTCGCGGCCGGACTCGGCTTTGGGGCGGCCGATGCGGGCGCTGGTGTGCATGATCTGGCGCTGCAGATTGGTCAGGTCGACCTCGTCGTCGTCGACCAGGGTGATGTGGCCGACGCCGCCGGAAGCCAGGTACAGCGCGGCCGGCGAACCGAGGCCGCCGGCGCCGATCACCAGCGCATGCGCGCCAAGCAGCTTCTGCTGGCCTTCGATGCCGATCTCGTCCAGCAGGATGTGGCGGGAGTAGCGCAGCAGTTGGTTGTCGTTCATGGTGCTATTTATGCAAAATATTGCATAACCACAGCCAGCCGTCGTTCCCGCGAAGGCGGGAACCCATGCTGAGATGGCGGGCCTGCAGCTCTCAACGTATCGATAGCGCGAAGGTTCTATGGGTCCCCGCCGTCGCGGGGACGACGGTTCAAGATCAGCCGCTTATTTTTTCTTCACCGGAGCGGCCGACGCCCCCTTCAGCTCCACCGGCTTCTGCTCCGTCCCCGGCAGCTCTTTCGGCGCCGGCCCCTCGACCGCATCATCGGCCTTGGCCAGCTTCACCGGCAGTCCCTTGAAGTGGTTGATCGCCTGCACCAGCTGGAAGTCGTCCTTGCTGCCGTACTCGGTCGGCTTGTGATTCTTGAGCAAGGCCAGCGCCTGCTGCTCTTCCTCCACCTCGTCGCGCTGCCTGGTCTTGACCATCTTGACGTTGCTGCCCGTGGTGTCGTTCTGCAGGTGATGGTCGAGGTCGGCCTCGCGCACGCGCAGCGCGTTCAGGCCATCGCCGTCCGCCGACTCGTCCACCGCCATGTCCGGCACGATGCCGGTGGCCTGGATCGAGCGGCCTTTCGGCGTGTAGTAGCGCGCAGTGGTGATCTTGACCGCGGTGTCCGGCGACAGCTGGCGCAGCGTCTGCACCGAGCCCTTGCCGAAGGTCTGGCTGCCCATCACGATGGCGCGCTTGTAGTCCTGCAGCGCGCCGGCCACGATCTCGGAGGCCGAGGCCGAACCGGTGTTGACCAGCACCACCATCGGCACCTGCTTGAGCGCCGCCGGCAGCTTGGCCAGCGGATCGCCCGCGCCCACCGCGTAGAAGTCGCGGCGGCCGTAGAAGGTCTGGTTGGAATCCGGCAGCTGGCCCTTGGTCGAGACGATCACCTGGTCCTTCGGCAGGAAGGCAGTCGAGACCCCGATCGCGCTCGGCAGCAGGCCGCCCGGGTCGTCGCGCAGGTCCAGCACCAGGCCCTTGATGTTCGGGTTCTGGGCGTACAGCGCGCTGGTTTTCTTGACCAGCTCGTCCACGGTTTCTTCCTGGAACTGGCTGATGCGCACCCAGGCGTAGCCGGGCTCAAGCAGCTTGGCCTTGACGCTGGCGACGTGGATTTCCTCGCGCGTGACCGGCACCACCCACGGTTTGTCGTCGCCGCGGCGGGCGATGGTGACCGTGACCTTGGTGTGCGGCGCGCCGCGCATCTTGTTGATCGCCTCGTCCAGCGACAGGCCCTTGACCGGCGTGTTGTCGATACGGGTGATCAGGTCGCCCGCCTTGATGCCGGCGCGCCAGGCCGGCGAATCCTCGATCGGCGACACCACTTTCACGTAGCCGTCTTCCATCGCGACCTCGATGCCCAGGCCGACGAACTTGCCGGCCATGGTTTCCTGCATCTCGCGGAAGGCTTTCTTGTCCAGGTAGACCGAGTGCGGGTCGAGCGAGGACACCATGCCGGCGATCGCGTCGGACAGCAGCTTCTTGTCGTCGACCGGCTCGACGTAATCGGTCTTGATCAGGCCGTACACGTCGGCCAGCTGGCGCAGCTCGTCCAGCGGCAGCGGCGAGCCCACGTCTTTCTGCGCGAATGCGGAAAACTGGAAAGTGGCGGCCACGCCAGCCACCACGCCGAAGCCGATCAGGCCGAAGTTCTTCAGTTTCTTACCCATCGTCTTTACCCTTTCTTACACCAGCTTGCGGGCGTTTCTCGTCAAAAATGAACCCAGGTCTGCGGATCGAAGGGCTTGCCCTTGTACAGCAACGAGAAAAACAATCCGGATACCTCCACGCCGCCGGTGTTGCCGGCGGTAGCGATCGGCTCGCCCGCCTTTACCATATCACCTTCGCGCTTCAGCAGGGACTGGTTATATCCGTAAATCGACAAATAGGCGCCGCCGTGGTCGATGATAATCATGTTCCCGTATCCGCGCATCCAGGCCGCATGCACCACCCGTCCGGGGCCGGTCGCGCGCACCTCCGCGCCCTCCGGCGCCTTGATGAACATGCCCTGCCAGGCCGGGCCGCCTTCGGGACGCTTGGAGCCGAAGCGGGCCTCGATCTTGCCGTCGATCGGCGCCGCCAGCTTGCCGCGCAGGCTGGCGAAGGCGCCGTCCGGCACCGGCGGCAGGATGTTCGGCGCCGGCTCGCTCTTCACCGGCGCCGGCTTTTCCTCGACCACTTTCGGCGGTTCCGGTTCCGGCAGCGGCTTGGCGCCCGGCTTGCCCTGCTGCGCCAGCCGTTCGCGTTCGGCCTTGGCGCGCGCCAGCGCGGCCGCTTTCGCTTCGGCCTCGGCCTTGGCGCGGGCGGCGGCCAGCGCTTCCTGGCGCTTGCGTTCCGCGGCCGCGGCCAGTTCCTGCTGGCGGATGATCTTGGTCAGCTGGTCGACCATGCCGGCCAGGCGCTTGTCGTCCTGCTCCAGCTTGCTGGCCTGCTTGCGCTGGCTGGCCAGCTTGGTCGACAGCGAAGCCAGCAGGGTCGCGCGGCGGCCTTTTTCCTGCTCCAGCTTGGACTTGGCGTCGCGCTTGTCCTGCTCGATTTCTTCCAGCTCGTCCTTGGCTTCCTGCACCTTGTCGCGGTTGGCCTCGACCTGGGCCAGGTTGGCGCGCAGCGATTCCAGCAGCTTGGCGCGTGCCTTGGACACGTAGGCCATCATCTGCAGGTCGCGGTTGATGCGGTTCGGGTTGTCGCCCGACAGCAGCAGCTTGATGCGGTCCTCGTTGCCGGCCACGTAATGCTGGCGCAGCAGCTTGGTCAGCTGCTGCTTCTGGGTCTCGATGGTCTTGGCCAGGCGCTCTTGCTCGTCGGCCAGCGACTGCAGCTTGGCATTGGTGTCCAGCTGCTCCTGCTTGAGGTCGTGCAGGGCGCGGTTAGCGTCCGAGATCGCGCTTTCCGATTCGGCCAGGGCGTCGCTGGCGTCGTCCTTGGCGCTTTCGGTGCGGTCGATCTCTTTCTGCAAAGCCTGTTGCTGCTGCTGGATGCCGGCCCGGCGCGCCTCGGCCGCGGCCTTCTGCTTGGCGCGTTCGGTGACGCGCGCGTGGGCATTGCCGGCGCAGGCCAGCGCCAGCAGCGCACACAGGAGCGCGCTGCCGGACTTCGGGACGAACGAACGCAAGTTACTTGGCCTTCCCTTGATTGGCCACGGCCGCCTGCGCGGCGGCGATCGCGGCCGGGTCGCCCAGGTAGTAGTGGCGGATCGGCTTCAGGTCCTTGTCCAGTTCGTAGACCAGCGGCTGGCCGTTGGGGATGTTCAGGCCGACGATGTCGTGGTCGCTGATGCCGTCGAGCATCTTGATCAGGGCGCGCAGGCTGTTGCCGTGGGCCGAGATCAGGATCTTCTTGCCGGCCCGGATGGCCGGGGCCAGTTCCTCGTTCCAGCACGGCAGCACGCGCGCCACCGTATCCTTCAGGCATTCGGTCAGGGGGATCGCGTCCTTCGGCAGGCCGGCGTAGCGCGGATCATCGAACGAGGCGCGCGGATCGCCGGCTTCCAGCGCCGGCGGCGGGGTGTCGTAGCTGCGGCGCCAGACCAGCACCTGCTGGTCGCCGTATTTGGCGGCGGTCTCGCCCTTGTCCAGGCCCTGCAGTGCGCCGTAGTGGCGCTCGTTCAGGCGCCAGTCGTTCTTTACCGGCAGCCACATCAGGTCCATCTCGTCCATCGTCAGCCACAGGGTGCGCACGGCGCGCTTCAGGACCGAGGTGTAGGCCAGGTCGAAGGTGAAGCCGGCGTCTTTCAGCACCTGGCCGGCCATGCGGGCCTCGGCGCGGCCCTTCTCGGTCAGGTCGACGTCGGTCCAGCCGGTGAAGCGGTTTTCGAGGTTCCAGGTGGATTCGCCATGGCGCATGAATACGATTTTGTACATAAGCTGTCGGAAAGATTAAGAGTGCAAAAAATCTGGGATCGTCTTCTATTTTATAATGCTCGGATTCACTTCTACCGGGACTGTACGTGAAATTTATCCTTGACCATATTTTTGTCGTCGCCATCGCCGTCGTCTCGGGCCTGGGCCTGCTGTGGCCCGGCCTGCGTCCGGCCGGCAAGCGCGCCACCCCGCTGCAAGCGACCCAGATCCTGAACCGCGGCAAAGCCACGGTACTGGACGTGCGCAGCGCCGACGAGTTTGCTGCGGGGCACATGCGCGACGCCAAACATATTCCGCTGGCAGACTTGGGCAATCGTCTGGCCGAACTCGAAAAGGCCAAGGCCCGTCCCGTCATCGTCGTGTGCCAGAGCGGCGCACGCTCGGACAAGGCGGTGCGCCAGCTGGCCGCCGCCGGCTTCACGGAGGTCTGGAGCCTCGATGGCGGCCTCGCCGCCTGGCAAGCCGCCGGCCTGCCCGTGATCAAATAAACCAGGATTTGGAAGGAAAGCTTATGTCTGCACACGTCGTTCTCTATCACACCGCCGCCTGTCCCTATTGCGTCCGCGCCGAGCGCCTGCTCGAAGCCAAGGGCGTGAAAGACATCGAGCGCATCCGCGTCGACCTCGACCCGGAACAGCGCCAGATCATGATGCAGCGCACCGGCCGCCGCACCGTGCCGCAGATCTACGTGGGCGAGACCCACGTCGGCGGTTTCGACGACCTGTATGCGCTCGATCAGGCCGGACGCCTGGATCCGCTGTTAAATGGCGGCTGATCGTTGAATTGACTGCGCGACAAAACCGTCTATTGTTCGTAAATTGATTTTGCTACAATTGCCGTCGCGTTTATCCAATGCACACATGAACGGCACTGCCGTTCTTCTTAATTTAACGAAAGCGTTCCATGGCTGACGAAAACCTGCAACCCGTATTTCAAATCCAGCGTGTCTACCTGAAGGACATGTCCCTGGAACAACCTAACTCGCCGTCGATCTTCCTGGAGCAGGAAGCCCCGACCATCGAGGTGTCGCTGGACGTTGGCGCTGAGAGCATCGCCGAAGGCATCTACGAATCCACCGTCACCATCACCGTGACCGCCAAGGTCAAGGACAAGGTTGCGTTCCTGGTCGAAGGCAAGCAGGCAGGCATCTTCGAAGCCCGCAACATCCCGGCTGACCAGATGGATCCGCTGCTGGGCATCGGCTGCCCGAACATCGTGTACCCGTACCTGCGTTCGAACATCGCCGACGTGATCACCCGTGCAGGCTTCCCGCCGGTGCACCTGGCCGAGATCAACTTCGAAGCCTTCTACCAGCAGCGCCAGCAGGCAATGGCCGAGGCCGCAGCGGCCCAGCCGAAGCAGTAAACCACCCCGCATCCGGCGCCGGGCGGCTTGTTGCCCCTCGCGCCGGATCGCGCCCGCCATCCGGCCCCTCCTTTTGCCGGGTACTCATGCACGACACCAAACGACACAAGATTACCGTCCTCGGCGCTGGCGCCTGGGGGACAGCCGTTGCCATCGCCCTCGCCGCGCGTCATGACGTGCTGATGTGGGGCCGCCATGCCGAGGCCATGGCCGCCACCGAGCGCGCCCGCGAGAACCTGGAATACCTGCCGGGCTTTCCGCTGCCGCCGGGCTTGCGCGTCACGTCCGATTTCGATGCCGCCGTCGGCCATGTGCTGCACGGCACCGACGACGAGCCGACGCTGCTGATCGCGGCCTGCCCGGTGGCCGGCCTGCGGCCGCTGATGGAAAAGCTCAAGGCATATCCGATCCCGAACGTGGTCTGGCTGTGCAAGGGCTTCGAATACGACACCGGCCTGCTGCCGCACCAGGTAGTGCGCGAAGTGCTGGGCGCTGCGGTGCCGGCGGCGGTGCTGTCCGGCCCCTCGTTCGCGCAGGAAGTGGCGCGCGGCCTGCCGTGCGCGCTGTCGGTGGCCTCCGATTCGCCCGCGCTGCGCGAGCGCGTGGTCGCGGCGGTGCATGGCGGCAGCATCCGCGTGTACGCCTGCGACGACATGGTCGGCGTGGAAGTCGGCGGCGCGGTCAAGAACATCCTCGCGATCGCCACCGGCGCGTCCGACGGGCTGGGGATGGGGCTGAACGCGCGTGCGGCCCTGATCACGCGCGGGCTGGCCGAGATCACCCGGCTCGGCATCGCGCTGGGCGCCAAGCCGGCCACCTTCATGGGGCTGACGGGGATGGGCGATCTGATCCTGACCTGCACCGGCGACCTGTCGCGCAACCGGCGCGTCGGCCTGGCGCTGGCGCAAGGCAAGGCGCTCGACACCATCATCGCGGAGCTGGGGCATGTGGCGGAAGGCGTGCCGTGTGCGAAGGCGGTGCGCGAACTGGCGGCCAAGCTCGGCGTCGATATGCCGATCACCAATGCGGTGGCCGGGGTATTGTTCGATGGGGTGAATGCGACGGTGATGGCGAAGCAGCTGATTGCGCGGGATCCGCGGAACGAGCTCGCTTAAAGCTAACTCTGTTCATGCAAAATGGGGTTCCCGTGCACGTGGGAACCCCATTTCCTCTGCACACCCGCGCACCGAAACCTAATTGGGCGCCCCCCGCGGATCCCTGGTCGGCCCACCACTGTTATCCCCCGGATGCAGCAAAATGGTCAGCAAGCCCACCGCATCCTTGTTCGCCCGCACCGAATGCGGCTCCCCACCGGCCAGGTAGACCATCTCGCTCGGCTGCAAAATGGTGGTGCGCCCGTGCGCATCAAACGCGATCTCGCCCTCCAGGCACAGCAAGGTCATCTCCCCCTCCACCCGATGCTCGGGCAGCGGCTTGTCCTTGGGGATGACCAGCCGGATCAGTTCCATATGCTCCGTCTTGATCAGCGCCACCGAGGTGAAATTCGCGATGTCGTCGCTGTCGCGCCTGAGCTTGATTCGTTCCCCCGATGCCGCATGCTGCAAAGCCATGTCGCTCTCCCCGTCTATTCTTCTTGCGCCACATTTGGAACCCCGCGCAGCCAGGTGACCAGCGCGAAGGCGTCCTTGAATCCCTGCGCCAGCTGCGGCACCAGCTTGTCCGGTGCGTTCAGCTGCAAAGGCACCTCGACCCACACGAAATAGCTCTTGAGCTTGAGAAACTCGACGAGCGGGTGGTCCGGGTCGAAGCCCTTCGGCGGCCGCTGGAGTTTGCCGTCTTCCTCGCGCAGGCTGCCGTAGGTCTCGCGCAGATGCTTATTCTTCAACATCTTCGAGAAACCCGGCGCATCGTTGACAATGTGTTCGCGGATCGCCTTCAGCCGCGGCGCAGGGGGAATGTATTCGCCGGCGCCGAACAGCAACTTGCCGTCGCGCTCGATGTGGAAATAATAGGTCGGGCCGGCGCCGTGGCTGGGACGGCGCTTGTTGTTGGGCGCGATGCCGGCCGAGAAATAGGTCTTGTACGGCGTCTTGTCGTGCGCGAAGCGGGTGTCGCGGTAAATGCGGAACATCGACTTCTTCGGGTCGCAAGCCGCCACTTCCTTGTCGAACTTGCCCAGCTCGCGGATGACGTCGGTCACCACCTGCAGGAATTCCGCCCGCAGGATGTCGTAGCGCGGCTTGTTCCACAGGAACCAGGGGCGGTTGTTGTTTTCGTTGAGTTCGTTCAGGAACTGCGTCAGGTCGCGCAGGTGCATGGATGTCCTTTTCTGGTTTACTCGTCGTCGACCTGGCGCGGGCGGCGGCCGATGTTCACGTCCATCTTTGCCTCGCGGTTCTTGCGCATCACGGTCATCCGGGATTTGCCGCCCGGTTTCAGCTGGGCGATGAGGTTGAGCATATCGCTGGTGTTGGCGACCTTCTTGCCGTCGACGTCGAGCAGGATGTCGCCCGGCCGCATGCCGGCTTTCTCGGCCGGTCCGCCGCGCACCACGCCGGCGATGATCGCCCCGCTCTGCCGGGCCAGGCCGAAGCTGTCGGCCAGTTCGGGCGTGATGTCCTGCGACTCGATGCCGATCCAGCCGCGCACCACCTGGCCATGCTGGATGATCTGCTCCAGCACCATCCTGGCGGTGGACACCGGGATCGCGAACCCGATCCCGACCGAACCGCCGGTCTGCGAAAAAATCGCCGAATTAATGCCGAGCAGGTAGCCGCGCGAATCGACCAGCGCCCCGCCCGAGTTGCCGAAGTTGATCGCGGCGTCGGTCTGGATGAAGTTTTCGTACTGGTTGATGTGCAGGTTGTTGCGCCCCAGCGCGGAGATGATGCCCATGGTCACGGTCTGGCCGACACCGAAGGGATTGCCGATCGCCAGCACCACATCGCCCACCCGCGCGTCTTCCACGCGGCCCATCACCATCACGGGCAACTTGTCCAGGCGGATGCGGACCACGGCCAGGTCGGTTTCGGGATCGGTGCCGACGATCCTGGCGGCGCTCTTGCGGCCATCGGCCAGCACGACTTCGATCTCGTCGGCGGCCTCCACCACGTGGTAGTTGGTCAGGATATAGCCGTCGGTGCTGACGATCACGCCCGAGCCGAGGCTCGACATCTGCTCGTGCGGCAGCTTGTCGCCGAAAAAGCGCTTGAAGAAGGGATCCTTCAGCGAAGGATGCGCATCGCGCAGGGCCTTGCTGGTCAGGATATTGACCACCGCCGGCATCGCGCGCCCGGCGGCCTGGCGGTAGCTGTCCAGCACCGGCGCCGCGCCGGCCTGCAGCACGCCGGCCGCGGCCGGGCCGCTGCCGACCTGCACCTGGCTCACCTGCCGCCCCAGCCACTCCGGCCGCATCGCCGCCACCACCGCGTAAATGCCCAGTGCGATCGTGACGGTCTGCGCGAAAATCAGCCAATAACGTTTCATCGGGGACGGCCGCGGGGGCCGGGACTTATCTCTTCAGGGAGTCGCGGATATCGCGCAGCAGCATGATTTCCTCGCTCGGCGGGGTCGGCGCCTCGGCCACCTTGGGCTCGGCGCGCAGGCGGTTCACCACCCGCACCATCTGGAAGATGATGAAGGCGAGGATAATGAAGTTCAGCAGCACCGTGAGGAAATTACCGTAGGCCAGCACCGCGCCCGCCTTCTTCACCTCGGCCAGCGGCAAGCCATAGGCCTGGTTATGGAGCGGGATGTAGTAGTTGGAGAAATCCAGGCCGCCCAGCAGCAGCCCGATCGGCGGCATGATGAGGTCCTGCACCAGCGAATCGACGATCTTGCTGAACGCGGCGCCGATGATCACGCCGACCGCCAAGTCGATCATATTGCCTTTGACGGCGAAAGTTTTGAACTCCTGCAGCATGCCCATGCGTTCTCCTTCAGGTTGGCAAGGTTGTTATTTCTGCAGTACAGATAATACCGCAAGCCATCACCAAGGGAAGACCTCTCGCGGTCCTGCCGCCTGCCGCGAATGGCGGTTTTTCCTTCCCCCGCACTGCGCCATTCTTTTTTCTTTAGTTAAGTTGCCCATTCACATATAATTTTAGGTTGCTGGAAGCTCTTTATTGATTCTTAAGTTCGTATTTAACGGAGTGGAGTTGGTATGAGTAATAAAAAGCAGGTCGATTCAGGCCGGCGGGGCCTGCTCGCGGCTACATGTGCTGCGGGCGGGGTCGTCGGTGTCTCAACAGCGGGTGTCCTGGTAAGTACCTTCCAGCCGTCCGAACGGGCCAAGGCCGCCGGTGCGCCGGTGGAAGTGGACATCTCGGACGTGAAACCAGGCGAACTGAAAGTGGTCGAATGGCGTGGCAAGCCGGTTTGGATCCTGCGCCGCACGCCGGAAATGCTCGCCAGCCTGCCCAAGAACGACGACAAAGTCGCCGATCCCACCTCCGACAAGCCGTACCAGATGCCCATGCCTGAGTACTGCAAGAACGAAACCCGTTCGCGCACCGAGCACAAGGAAGTGCTGGTGGCGGTCGGCATCTGCACCCACCTGGGCTGCTCGCCGTCGCAACGCTTTGCCGAGGGCGCCCAGCCCAACCTGCCGGACGACTGGCACGGCGGCTTCCTGTGCCCCTGCCACGGCTCGACCTTCGACCTGGCCGGCCGCGTCTTCAAGAACAAGCCCGCTCCGCTGAACCTGGACATCCCTCCGTACATGTATCTGTCGGATAACAAGATCCTGATCGGCAAAGACGAGAAAGGCGAGGCATAAAGATGGGTACCGCATTCAAGGAGACCAAGCTGCCCGCCGAGGCACCGGCAGCCGACAAGGCGCTGGCCTGGGTGGACGACCGCTTCCCGCTGACCAAGCTGTGGAATGACCAGTGGGGCAAGTACTACGCCCCCAAGAACTTCAACCTCTGGTACATCTTCGGTTCGCTGGCGATGCTGGTGCTGGTGCTGCAGATCGTCACCGGCATCTTCCTGACCATGCATTACAAGCCGGACGCCACCATGGCCTTCGGTTCGGTCGAATACATCATGCGGGAAGTCCCGTGGGGCTGGCTGGTGCGCTACATGCACTCGACCGGCGCCTCGTCCTTCTTCATCATCGTGTACCTGCACATGACCCGCGGCCTGCTGTACGGCTCGTACCGCAAGCCGCGCGAGCTGATCTGGCTGTTCGGCTTCGCCGTGTTCCTGTGCCTGATGGCCGAAGCCTTCTTCGGCTACCTGCTGCCGTGGGGCCAGATGTCGTTCTGGGGCGCCCAGGTGATCGTCAACCTGTTCTCGGCCATTCCCTTCGTCGGCCCGGACCTGTCGCTGTGGATCCGCGGTGACTACGTGGTGTCGGACGCGACCCTGAACCGCTTCTTCGCCTTCCACGTGATCGCGATCCCGCTGGTCCTCCTGGGCCTGGTGGCGGCGCACCTGATCGCGCTGCACGAAGTCGGTTCCAGCAACCCGGACGGCGTGGAAGTGAAGGAAACCGTCGGCCCGGACGGCCATCCGCTCGACGCCATTCCGTCGCACCCGTACTACACCACCAAGGACCTGATGGGCGTGTCGGTGTTCCTGCTGATCTTCTCGGCGGTCGTGTTCTTCGCGCCGGAGATGGGCGGATACTTCCTGGAATATAACAACTTCCTGCCGGCCGACTCGATGAAGACCCCGCCGCACATCGCGCCGGTGTGGTACTTCACCCCGTTCTACTCGGTGCTGCGCGCCACCACCTCGGACTTCATGTGGGTGGTGATGATCGGCCTGGCGGCCTACGTGGTGCTGATCTTCCTGCGCTCGCGCCTGTCGTCCAAGACCAAGCTGGCGATCGCGATCGTCGCCGTGCTGGCCGAGATCGGCATGCTGCCGCAAGTGCTCGACGCCAAGTTCTGGGGCGTGGTGCTGTTCGGTTCGAGCGTGGTGATCCTGGCCGGCCTGCCGTGGCTGGACAAGTCGCCGGCCAAGTCGATCCGCTACCGTCCGCAATGGCACAAGTACGTGTACATCGTGTTCGGCATTTCCTTCCTGGCGCTCGGCTACCTTGGCACCCAGATGCCGACCCCGGCCTTCACGATGATCGCCCAGGCCTGCACCTTGCTGTACTTTAGCTTCTTCCTCCTGATGCCGTGGTGGAGCACGATGGGCACCTTCAAGCCCGTGCCCACTCGCGTGACCTTCACGCCCCACTGATCGCCGGAACCAAGCAAAAGGACAACAAGATGAAATTGCATAAGAAACTGATTGCGATCCTGGCCTTGCTGCCGGCACTCGCATTCGCCAACGAAGGCGGCTATCCGCTGGACAAGGCGCCCGAACGCGACAGCCTGGCCTCGCTGCAGAACGGCGCCAAGCTGTTCGTCAACTACTGCCTGAACTGCCACTCGGCCAGCTCGATGCGCTACAACCGCCTGCGCGATCTCGGCCTGACCGAAGACCAGATCAAGAACAACCTCCTGTTCTCGGCAGACAAGGTCGGTTCGCTGATGACGGTGGCGATCAAGCCCGACGACGCCAAGGCCTGGTTCGGCGCAGTGCCGCCGGACCTGTCGGTGATCACCCGCGCCAAGGCCTCCGGCGCCGGCAGCGGCGCCGACTACCTGTACACTTACCTGCGCACCTTCTACAAGGACGACACGCGCCCGACCGGCTGGAACAATATGGTCCTGCCGAACGTGGCAATGCCGCACGTGCTGTGGCAGCTGCAGGGCGTGCAGGTGGCCAAGTTCGAAGACGTGCCCGACGAGCACGAACACGGCCGCACCGAGCACAAGTTCGTCGGCTTCGAGCAGGTGCAGCCGGGCCAGATGACCGCCGCCGAGTACGACTCCAACGTGGCCGACCTGGTCGCCTACATGAACTGGATGGCCGAGCCGGCCCAGAACACGCGCAAGAAACTGGGCGTGATCGTGGTCATGTTTTTGGCCCTGTTCGCCTTCCTTGCATGGCGCCTGAACGAGTCGTATTGGAAAGAAGTTAAGTAAGCAAGGCTTTCTTTTGCCATGCCCGGTTAGATATAATCTGGGCAATGTGCATTCTTGGGGTGAAGCGCACACCGCGTTTCGCCCCTTTTGTTTCTTATAAGGAACTACCCATCATGATGGTTCTCTACTCCGGCACCACGTGCCCGTTCTCGCAGCGCTGCCGCCTCGTCCTGTTCGAAAAAGGCATGGACTTCGAAGTGCGCGACGTCGACCTGTTCAACAAGCCGGAAGACATTTCGACGATGAATCCCTACGGCCAGGTGCCGATCCTGGTCGAGCGCGAGCTGATCCTGTACGAATCGAACATCATCAACGAGTACATCGACGAGCGTTTCCCGCACCCGCAGCTGATGCCGGCCGACCCGCTGATGCGCGCCCGCGCGCGCCTGATGCTGTTCAACTTCGAGAAAGAGCTGTTCGTGCACGTGCACACCCTCGAAGGCGAGCGCAACAAGGTCAACGACAAGGCGCAGGACAAGGCCCGCTCGGAAATCCGCGACCGCCTGACCACCCTGGCGCCGCTGTTCCTGAAGAACAAGTACATGCTGGGCGACGAGTTCTCGATGCTCGACGTGGCGATCGCGCCGCTGCTGTGGCGCCTGGATCACTACGGCATCGAACTGTCGAAGACGGCCGCGCCGCTGATGAAATACGCCGAGCGCATCTTCTCGCGCCCGGCCTACATCGAAGCGCTGACCCCGTCCGAGAAGGTGATGCGCCGCTGATGGTGCATGCGGTGCCGTGCGGCACCGCGTCTTGCTCGCAGCGTGCGCCCCGAAAGCGAATGGGCGTACACTGCGTGAATACCCGTCCTTGCGAACACACATGTCTGAAATTTCCACCAAGCCTTACCTGTTGCGCGCCATCTACGAGTGGTGCACGGATAGCGGCTACACGCCCCACATCGCGGTCAAGGTCGACGCCGCCACCACGGTTCCGATGGAATACGTGCGCAAGGGCGAAATCGTCCTGAACATCAGCTACGGCGCCACGTCGGGCCTGAAGATGGACAACGACGCGGTGCACTTCAAGGCGCGCTTCAACGGCGTCTCGCGCGAGATCTATATCCCGGTGAACAATGTGCTGGCGATCTACGCCAACGAGAACGGCCAGGGCATGGCGTTCGAGGTGGAAGCGGCTCCGGCCGAGGCCCCCGCGCCGGCTGCGCGTCCGCCGGTCGAAATGGCGCCGCCGACCTTGGCTGCGGTGCCGAGCGAAGAGCCTGCAACGACCGAGCCGGATGGTGGCGACGAGCCCCCGAAGAAGGGCGGCCGGCCCACGCTGACGCGGGTTAAGTAGAGTTAAATAGCGTATAATCCACCGCGCGCCGGCTTAGCTCATTTGGTAGAGCAGTTGATTTGTAATCATCAGGTGGCGGGTTCGAGTCCTGCAGCCGGCACCAAAATTTAGCTTTGAAAACAGTGCCTTAGGTTTTATCAACCTAAGGCATTTGTCTTTGTGGAACGCAAAAAGTACACTTTCAGTACACTCAGCAGTCACAGAGGCTCATGGCAACCATCGTTCTTACCCCTTCCGGCACCTACAAAGCACTCGTTCGCATGCGAGGCTGGCCGACCACTTCAAAGACTTTCCGACTCAAACGCGATGCAGTCGATTGGGCTCGCAGAACCGAAGATGAGATGGTTCGTGGCGTCTACATCTCGCGGACCGGCTCCGAGCGCATGACGTTGCAGGAAGCGCTGCAGCGGTACCTGGCCGAAGTAACGCCAACCAAGAAGCCAACTACACAGCGCAGTGAAAAGATCACGGCCCAGCACTTAATCGGATACCTCGGCAAGTACTCAATGGCCGCACTGAGCAGTGAGCTCGTGGCGTCGTACCGGGACCATCGTCTCGCGGCAGGAAAGTCCAACAACACCGTTCGCATCGAGTTGGCTATGCTGAGCAATCTCTTCACGATCGCGATTCAGGAATGGGGCTTGGGACTCACGCACAACCCTGTTGCCGCGATCCGCAAGCCAAGCCCTGGGCAAGGACGCGATCGCAGGCTTACAGATGACGAGGAGCGGCGGCTGCTTGAGGCGGTAGAAGCCCACAGCAACCCGATGCTTGCGTGGGTCGTTAAAGTAGCTATCGAGACAGGCATGCGGCAGTCCGAAATCTTAGGACTGCGGCTCAACCAAGTGGATTTGCACAGCCGAGTTGTCCGGCTACTGGACACCAAGAACAATTCAGCGCGCACGGTGCCGCTGAATGCTGCTGCGACCGCCACATTCAAGAGCGCGCTGGAGAACCCTCTTCGCCCCAAAGAAACGCACCTTGTGTTCTTCGGGGAGCCAGGTAGAGATGGCAAGCGCCGGCCGTATCAGTTCGCGAAGATTTGGCAAGACATCAAGGAGGCCGTTGGGATTAGTGATCTGCACTTTCACGATCTGCGCCACGAGGCAGTGAGCCGTTTGGTAGAGAATGGGCTAAGCGATCAGGAAGTCGCCTCAATTAGTGGACACAAATCTATGCAAATGCTCAGAAGATACACTCATCTTCGTGCCGAAGATCTCGTCTCGAAGCTGGACGGTCTCGAGAAGACCCGGGCAGTCGTCTTTGACGTGTACGGCACACTTGTGTCGATCCGCGATAAACGGATGCCTTTCGCAAAGCTACTGCAGATAGGCGAGGCTCAGGGTCGTCCTAGAACTTCGGCTGACCGCCGTGTACTAATGGCCTCGTCGTTCACCCTAGCACAAGCCGCAGCATTCCTAAAAATCGACCTTACTGCTGCCGAGCTTAATTCGTTAGAGGCAGATCTTAATGCTGAGCTGGAATCCATCACTTTGTTCCCAGAGGTGATCCCGACGATCCGTTCTTTACAGAGCCGAGGCATCAAAGTTGGCATCTGTTCTAATTTAGCTGCTGCTTATGCATCACCAGTCCAGGCAATCCTGCCAATGGATTTAAATGCGTACGTCTGGAGCTTTCAGATAGGCGCACTGAAGCCTGAGCCAGCCATTTACAAACACGTCTGCGATGCGCTTGACTGTGAACCTCATCAAATTTTGATGACGGGCGACAGTTTGAAAGCTGACGTTGATGGTCCGAAAATATTTGGTATGAGGTCAATATTGTTGAATCGCAATGTCGATAAGAAAGGACAAATCTCTTCGTTGACCGGACTACTGGATCTCGTCTAAGTGGCTGAATAACTCAGTGACAAAGTGGAAACTAGCGATTTGAAATGCTTTGTTTGGCGAACTCGGTAAATGTGTTTGCAATCTGCGCATGCTGATGCGCTAACACCTAAACAATAGATCCCGAGTTGCGCTCAAAGCGTTGTTGCGCCCTCGCAACATCTCGAAAAAAATGTCAGCTTAGTATGCCGCACTTCTAAGCAAGAACCAGTCATTTCACCCGAAGAGCTACGTAACTGATTGATTCTTATAAAGCAATATAGTTCTCATAAGGCAAAACCGATTAAGATCGCTTACAAAAACATGATATTTCGATTTCAAATGCGCAGATTATCGACCTCAGAACTCACTAACCTCGAAGACAAAATTCATAGATTTCCTCAGCAAAATCAATAGATTAGCAAATTCTTGCACTAACACTTAGTTGATTACGAAACTTTAGTCAGATTAAACTGCTTCCAGTTTAATTACGCAAGGTTTCACATGACAACTGAAGATATGTTGGTTGAGCGTTTCGGGGTTTTGCTCGACTTAGCACAAGTCGCTGAACTTCTTAAGAGAAAGAGTGCTGATAGTGTTCGGGTTGCGCTAAGCGGAAATACTGATCTGGCTCGCCAATTGTTACCCGCCAAAGTGAAAATTGGTCGGCGGATTCTTTTCAAAGCCAGCGTTTTAGCCAAGATTCTCGACAATTCTCACGCGCCGTCATGAGCCATAAAGCAACCGATTGGGCTTGGGGCTTGCAGCTTTCACCTACACTAAAATTTATAATGATCGCGCTTGCTCACGCGGCAGACGACGACGGTATTTGCTGGCCAAGTATCCGTCGGGTCGCATGGCAATGCAGCGTCTCGACTCGTACAGTTCAGCGAGCAATCCAAGAGTTCACTGTTAAGGGCCTATTAATTGTCACTAGCAGATTCTCGGCGACTGGTCGTCAGAAATCGAATGGCTATAAATTGCAACTCGACAACAAAGCCTACCATGACAAATTGTCAGCGTCCCCTACCATTATGCGAATCGACGATGACAGGTTGTCAGGGACGGGGGTGACATTTGATGTCAGAGACGGGGGTGACAATATAATGTCGCCCCTTGAACCAAAATATAAATCTTCAGAACAACCACCACTAGATGTGCGTACAGAAGTCAGTGGCTCACTGCATTTTCCTCCGGCCCTCACGACGGACGAACGAACGGCAGCCAGATCGATAGTTCTTGGGATCGACCAAGAGGTAGCGCAAGCGCTCCTAGATGAACTTTCGGCAACAATGGAACGACGCGCAATCAAGACAACCCCAATTCAATGGCTCGGATCAGTTGCTGAACGAGCTCGGAAAGGGCAATTTGAGCCCACGGGAGGTTTAGCAGTTGCAGCTAGGCGTCAGCAATTTCAGCCGCCTATAACTCATCAGCGTGTATCGTCCGAGACCTCATCTTCGTCAATTGCGATTGCACGCGCCGCCATTGCTACCGCAAAGGCCGTTCTCGCGAAAGCAAAGGAAGATCACGATGACTGACCATATTTATTCCCGGCGACGAACCGAAATCTGCAAATTATTAACGTGTTACATCACGTTAGGATGGGCGAGACTACCCAGGACCGTTGCGTGAGATACAAGAAGCAAAATCCGCCTACCTTCTGTTCAGACAAAGCTTTTTTGTAAAGCGAACGGTTCTATCTAGCGCCATGCATGTATGCTTGGGCAAAGGCAAGCAACAACAAGCACAGAGGTTAAATGTCTGGTCCACGAATTACTCACCCACCCTTTTTGGATATCCCTTATTTGGGTCTTCGCGCTGGGTTGTTACCTCGTCCA
Organism: Massilia terrae; assembly: GCF_024753145.1. Classification (GTDB taxonomy): domain Bacteria; phylum Pseudomonadota; class Gammaproteobacteria; order Burkholderiales; family Burkholderiaceae_D; genus Telluria; species Telluria terrae. Next base: position 338,917 of record NZ_JANUGU010000003.1, read on the forward strand.
AACTTACTTCGGAGAAGGTGTGCTTGCTGCTGCCCTTGTGCTATTGGCAGCGATTGCTGCTTGGCGGCGTTGGAAGCTCAGACGCGAGAGGGCTGAAGCCAACCTAAAGATCGAGGAACAGATGCGTAGATTGGATGAAGTTCTGCGGCAGCGTTAAGCAGTACCGTACAAGGCAGCGTCGTATGTCTTGAAAAGCAGATTCTTGCATCGGTGGCAGCCGCAGCAGAGGCGCCACTGAGCACTGGTCTTACGACCTTCGACAACCTCCTAATGCCCCTAAAGAGTCAACACAACCTCAAAGATACATGCTGGAGCTAGCCTTCGGATACTGTTGAAGAATACTTTGATTGCTTGTACGACTGCCAGGAGTCGATAGCGGCGTACGTACTCTAAGTTTGATGTCTTAGAAATTCTAAGATGTAGTCGAAGCGAAGCGTGGGCATTCTGGTCCTGTGCCGCCATGACATTGGTACTCAGCTCTTCCCAAAGAAATGGTGAAAGACCCTTAGAAATTCTAAGGATAAGACTCGGGTGAGCACTAGGGCAGGATAGGTACAAGGTACCAGAATGTACGGCAGAGTTATCTCGGACATGAAATTCCCTCTACTAAATCAACATCAACTCAATGAGATATAGTTACCCAACACAGCGCGTTATTCGAAATACATATGGGTGGACATGATGCGAAAATTTAAATATGTGGGGAAAATTGACGAGAACACAAAAGTGCTCGGCAGCCCTTATGGACGAGTTAAAGAACTGCTTAGGATTGGATTTGAGACACATTTTACAGTGCCTGAAATTGCAAGATTTAATGATGGATCTCAAAAATCTAGCAGCTCGCCGCTTAGTGAGATAAGCTCTATCAGTTCTTCCAACGCTCACCCAGGCAGCATAAAAGACGCTGGCAGCGACTGCGAATAGGTAACTCACTGTCATTGACAAAAATGGCAGCTAGGCGTTGACTGCGCTATAAACTTTTGATCCTAAAATTGTTCTTCAATTGTTTAGCGCAGAAGATCAAAGTCCGGCTTGCGATGAAAGTAATGTCGAACTACAGTCCAATCAGATGAATTAGCTTTTCGTCAGTTTCGGCCCAAGATAAAGCACTTTCAGACGTGATGCATCATTTGGAACTGGCCATTCGAAATGCATTCTGAAAAATCGATGGCTAATCTTTCCGTGCCAGTGCGCAAATATTTTATGCCCTTGATTTTCTGGATCATCAAAGCTTAATTCGGTCACAAAGTCTCGCTGGTTTGTTACCGATTCACCTGAAAAAAGCGCTCGATCGCCTGTAAAAAAGCGTTCGACCACACTGCGTGAAATAGCTCCTTCAGATCCATCAGCCTGCCGCCCTTCCATATATTCATTCAAATAAGTAAGAAGAACAATTGTTCGATCGCGGATTGGACCATCGAAAGGCTCACGTGCTAGACGCGCATCTTCAAAAACAGAATCAGGAATCCATAACTTTGGGAACCGTTCACGCGCCGCGATGATAAGTTCTCGCCATGAAGTGATTTCAGGTGCTAGGGCGCGTGCAGCATTCGTCAACTCGACCAAATCCCAATAGTTCTCTACATTGTAGGAACCAAGTCGATCCTCTGGTATTCCATGCTCAACTGGCAAAGGAGTAACGGTGAAATTGACAGTACCACCGGAAAAACTGAATGACTGCCCATCTAACTGTGCCTTTACCCGTCGCCCTACCTCTCCTAGACCACCATCTGTTACGTCGACACCGAAACATTCAAAATAATCTTGTTCCTCAGGTTGTCTACTATCCTCTACAAACGGTCCGGCCTTCCCTAGCCACGCAAATATTGCTGCTCGTTGATCGCGGCTCGCTGATGCAATTGCTTGCCGGACCGTTTCACGGTCATTTACCGGCCGATCCGCAAAACACTTCACAACAAAAAAAGATTCTCTCAAAACGTTATAGCGTGCCCGAATTTCAAGAAACCCTTGAAGGATCTCTAGAAAATTCGCTGCATTTTCAAACTGCCCTTGAAGTGACGAATCATTGAGGTAGATCCGCATTGTCAAAACCACCCGGAAAGCTTAGCCAAATCCTTTTCCGACTGATCAAAAAACCCATTCGGCCAACTATCGATGTTTCCAGCGTTATCAACATTCAAAGCTCGAACGCCATGATCGTTCTCAGACGGCCCTGAAAAGAAGTGAATGCGTAGGTTTTCCGGGGGTAGTATCCCTTCTTTTACCGCAAGTCGGACGCCATTCAAAAAATGGTCGCTGTGCGTTTCAACTATGACTTGTACACCGGCCGCAGACATATGAGCAATTAACCTACCCATCTGCGACTGCGCAAAAGGATGAAGATGAGCTTCTGGACTGTCAATTATCACTACTTGTCCATCTCGAGCAGTCAGTAACGCAACTAGAATTGGGAAGGCATATGTGTAACCATAGCCCACGTTTGCAGGTCTACGCCATTCACCAAATTCTGCTGTGCGAAACTGCAAACTTGCCAATAAAACTGTGGATACAAGTTGAGCGTTTGTCCCCGCGCCTGGGAAAAGAGTCGAGAACCAAGCATCCATCTGCTTACGAAGTGAAGTCGCGGTCTCAGAAGGATGAGTTCGCGAAGGAGATATCTCGTCGTCCGCGCACTTTTCGTACCAATAGGCAGCAAAACGACCATCAACTCCTACATCAGGCACGTCGTCTTTAGTGAGCTCGGGCAAGGGAAAAGAGTCAGCGGTTCCCTCTCGAACGGAACTCAAATATGAAAGTGAAATTAACGTACCTTCAACGGATTTGGACTCCTCTGTAACTTTATCTTGTTGGCAGAGAGAACGAAAATTTTCTATTTCTAATTGCCGCTCACCAGAGCGTGAAGTCAGCATCCAGCTAACTTCCTCTATGTCGCTTGTTATCCTGAAACTAACGTACGGGTTCGAACTGTTTGCAGGCAATATATCGCCAAATGTTCCTAGTTTCACAAGTGGTCCGTTCAGCACAACTCTTTCTCTTAGAGACGAAGTCCTCAACGATTGGGTAAGTAACGCTAGCGGCTGTACTGCACTCGATTTTCCACCTGCATTAACACCCGTGAGCAAAGTTAGATTTCCGAAATTAATTTTCAAATTTGAAAAACATTTGAAATTTTCGACACTTAAGCTCGTAATCATTTTTTTATAACCTCTTGCAGTTTCTCTTCCATTGCAGCAAACCTATATTGTACTGCAGCGGTGCTGTTGGTTGAATATGTGATTGCCCGTGCGAATTGCTCATTTCGAACTAATTCAACAATAGCGTTACGAATCTCCATTTCGTTCGAATCGGAAATGCTGTCCTCAAAGTCAGACATGAGAACAGCGCACACTTCAAATAGAGATATGTTTATTACGCTTCGAACACTTGCGAGGCTTTGAGAGGCCAGCGACTTCCTAAACGCATGGTCTTTAAACAGTCTTCTATTTAAAGCCATCGCATTATCGAAAGAGCTTCGAAGCTGTTTTCGCTTTAATTCACCTATCGAGTCAAGACTCTTGAGCCCTTGTGCCAAAAAGCTGTCCATGTCCCCGGTTGTGTACTTTTGCCATCCGAGAAGCTTAAAAGAGCAAAATCGGTTAATCGCCTCACGGTCACGCATAGTTTTAGCGTTAAGCGAACCTCCTGTCGCTGAGCGGAACGCGTCAGATTCTGCTGCGCCCCGCAGCCATAACGTAGCCGGTCCGTTGTAAAGCGCATTTCGCATCTGTTGCCTAGTTAATGGCTCACCGCTATTTACTCGCTCAAATATATCCAATCTCGCTCGCTCAGGTGCTTTGGCATCAAGAATATACATCGTTAATTGAGTATCGAGAATTCTCTCTTGCAGATTCAGGGGCAGTTCGCCAAATATCTTTCCCTCAAGCACGTTAGCACGCACGGCCGTCCCGCTTCCTCCAAGCCCTGTCAGGCGAAAATCATTAGAAAGGAACCGAGATAAAGTAGTTAAGCGCTGCAGTCCGTCAACGACAATAATCCTTCCGTCCGCTGCTTCTGCCACATAAAAGACGGGAAGCGGAATTCTCATAACACAACTCTCAATCAACTTTGATTGTTTCGGAACCGGCCAAACAAAGTCTCTTTGAAATTCTGGGTCGAGAATATATCGTTGATTTTGTATGCGCTTGACGACTTCACTTACAGATCGCGTCTCTGTGCGGACAAAAACGGCATCAAGAGGATAATCGCCCCACCCGTCTGACGATTCGTCATCTACTCCCTCGACATCTGACCCAAAATTGTTTTGTTTCATAACTCATCCCGTCTTCTGAATATTCAGTTTAACGCCCACATTCTATTTATCAAACATAAACGAGTTACCTGAATTTCGGTTCATTTTTGCACAGATAAGCTGGTAAGCGGAACGCACTACTCCCTAGCTTAATTGGACTCACCATTTTTTTGCATCGCCAAGAGCCCTCTGCTAATGATCAAAAAGAGATCCCACCTTAATGCTCCTGAGGCGAGACATCGCATGTAGCTGATTGTTTCGTCAAGCCAGAGATGCATCATGTTCAATACGCAAACGGACATTCTCTTTAAAATACACTGTTTGCGATCAATTTCCTTCTTCGCTTTATTCCTTAGCAACATGACCGAAGGGTGACTTCGCGTGCATTCCCCAGGTCTCAATCCGATAATATTGTCATGTCACAATCTTGGGCTAGATGAACTTAAGGCGGACTCTCTGCCTTCGTTCTAACGGTTGGTAAATTCGAGGCATCATTGCCAACCGTGTAAAGCTAACTGTCGACTAAGCTCTTGCTTTCTTCGATAACTTTGTCACTCAGAATACGTTCATTCTGTAGTTTCAAACAGAGCTGATTCGAACTTGGCCCAAGCTACGCGACGTAGTTCAATCGCTTTCATGTTCTTTATCTCAGCTTCTTGCCTACCCTGGTTGAGCTTTACGATGAGGTCACGCTGAGTTGCGATATCTGGCACCGGAAACCGCAGACTGAGCAAGGATGGTTTGGAGATATTTTTCATAGTTGGCGACGTGCCAGTCAACTGTGTTTCGATTTGCTCTCGCACTGTCGGCAGCTTCATAACAGCAGCTAGAAATCTACCGTCTAAGAGACTATCTTCCTTGAAAATCACCCGAAAGAGCTTATCGGACAACATCAGTTTAGGACGTGTTTTCTCAACGTATGCACATGCGCCGACGTATCTTGTTACGTTGGCACGACTAATGATTACGTCCCCTTCTTTTACTTCGTAATGAGGTAAGGGTTTTAATTTTGGGGGAAGTTCCTTATTCTCCATCTCGTCGTAATAGCCGTAAGATACAGCTCCCACTTTCAACACTCCCCAGTTGTTCGGTGAAGCTGGATGGTCGAGACATTTTGGGCTCCATCCGTTCTCGAGGTCATCCACTAAGCTATCTAGTGCCATAACTGGCCATTTTGCGATCGAGTGGCCCGACTGTGTTATTGCTCGCAAGACACCCTCATGACTCCATCGCTCTACATCTTTGAATCGTGCAATGAAGACTGGACGATTAGGCAGTGGTGGAGGCGAAGCAATTCCGAGCTCGTCTTCGAAAATACGTTGGCTGGCTTGCGCGATTTTTGCGGCTTCGGTCTCGAGGACTTCAGCGTCATTTAAAGCAGTGTAGTATCCATCGAGCAAAGTTTTTTGCTCGCTCACGTCTGGTAACGGAATAGTGAGTGATTCAAATTCAGATGGTCGGACTCGAGCCTTCGTTGTGTTGCCAGATCTCAATCGCCCAACCCGATGTTTAAAGGCATCGGTTCTGATGACCATCCGTATAAATTCAGCAGAAACCTTAGCAGGGTCAACGTTGTAAACAGGATATTCTGCGCTGACAGCTAAGTGGTCGAGGCGATCTGGTACGACGCATAGCGATCCTTGAGCAACTCGAATTTTCGAAATAACCAAGTCACCGGGGTGAGCATAGAACAGAGGCCCTTTGTAGCCTTTTTTCTCTTCAGCAGTGCGAACATGCAAGACACCGCCAAACGTTATTTTTGCTATAACGTTTAACTCATCCAATGATGTAGCTGCTCGGTCAACTGGAGCAATTTTACGGCAGATAAAATCGCTTAATGGATGCTCTTCGTAAGCGCTCTTGTGCCAAACTTCACCATCTTCAATCCAACGTTCGATGTCCCTCCACCACCGGATTACGCAGTGGAGGGCTCCGGAAAATTTGGTATAGCCTCCTGAACGGCACCGTCCGTCACCCACTTTTCAAAGGTACGAAATTGCTCCAGAACTTGGGGAAGGTCGTTGGTCACGCCGTCGCCGGTATCCCCTGTGGACGTTATGCCGACGGATTTGGGTGCGCCCACGAATACTGGATAATCGAATAGCTCCCGAACTCGGGCCCAGAGCGCTGCGGTGTGAGCAGAGTCAACTTCTCGGTACTTGACCTTGAGCTGCGACATCAATGCCTCACCAGCTTTCGCAGCAACATTTAAAGCGGCTTGAGCTTCGCGCTTAAGTAGGGCCGCAGCCGTTTTGTTCTCGGCAGCCGCCGAGCCTTCCCACATAGGCCTGGGTTGTAATGTAGGCTCAACACCACGAGGGTAGGCAGGAGGCTCGCCACGTGTCCAAGTCGGCAGAACCCTAGTAACGCCCAAACTGCTCAGTTTGCTCAACAGTTCTTCTATGTCCTTGTCGTCGCAGGCTGCTATCCGTTTCGCATAGGCAGCATGCAGCGCGTTTCGCTGCTCATCAAATACTGGGTAAAATTCCTGTTCAGCTTTTTCCCATGCAGATTCCCAAGCCGCTGCTTCAACCTCAGTAAACTTTGTCATGAATACTAGCGAAGCCTTCACCGTCGCATCACTAGAACGGAACGTTTCTTCCGGCAGGCTAACCACAGCCATCAGCTTTGCCCGACCTTCTGCATAACGGCGCAGCCAAGCGAGCGAAGGATTATTCAAATTGCCGTCTGGAAGCACAATACCCATGCGCCCACCTGGCTTAAGAAGATTTAGGCAACGTTCGACAAATATAAGTTCAGTCGGTCGGTTGGGCTTGCCGTATCCAATGTCAAACAGGTCGAGGATGGGTGTGTCTTCAATTTCCAACTGTAAAAGACGATTGTGATTCTCTTCCCATGTCTCTCCATAGCGCTCTTTGCATGCGGCGATATATGTTGGGTCAGTCGGAATACGGGTTTCTTCGCTTCCCCCTAGCTTTTGATCTTTGCCAACATTAGAGCCGAAGGGCGGATTCGTAAGCACTACATCAAACCGGCCGTCAAATATACCGTTAATATCCACTAGGCCGTCATGATAGTGGATACCCCCATGCCCATCTCCATGCATTACCATATTCATTTTGGCAGTGCGTGCTGCACGGGCTTCTGCGTCCGTTCCATAGATGCATTTCCACGCAAGACGACCTACACGAGTATCAATCGGCTTGTTGTCGGGTCCACTAGGGAGCAATTCTAGATTGAGCTTGGCAAACGCCTCCTCGATTTGCCGCTCTTCTTCTTCCTCATGAAGTTTCAAAGCTTCTATACGTGCTCGCTCCGCGTCTTTCTTCGCCTTTATATCCTCCATAATCAGCGCGCGAACGTGCTCAAAGGTTCGAATGAGAAAGCCCCCGGAACCAGATGCGGGATCACAGACCAGTTCGCCTTCTGCAGGGTTCAGGAGGTCAACCATGAACTCAACCACGGGACGCGGGGTAAAATACTGCCCAAGTTCACCGCGGAATGTAGTGCCGAGGAAACGCTCGAAGGCCAAACCCTTAATGTCGTCGCCAGTCTTTGCAAGGTCAAAACGCTCCAACTCTTTGACGATACGGCGGAACGTGCTTTCAGAGATGTCAAGCTTATCGTTAGCCGTGAATAGCTCGTCAGCCTTGTAGAAATTCTTGGTGAGTTCAAATAACCCATCATGAACTTGTGGGTCATTGGGCATGCGCGATGCAGCCCGTTTATCAAGGTAATCCGTTGTAAAAGTCCCATGTAAACCGGAACGCTCGACGTACATTTTGATAAACAAGATCTTCGAGATGGTGTCGAAGGCTCTTCCAGGATCCATCTTGTGTACATCCCGAAGGATGCTATGGCATACAAACAAGAGGTCTTGGAATTCCTTGCGGCTAAAAGCACGTAATGATTCCTTGATTTCCTTTAGACGTTTGGCGTCTCCCCAATCAGCGGCCTTCGGTATCTCATTGATTGCCACGAAGCCGCCTGGCAGTCCTGGTAAGAGCCGAAATACTGAAGTGTGACGGATATTGGTGGCAACAAAGAACTCGCAGCCCGAGGCACGAGTGTATGACTCGCCTTGGTAGTAGTCACTTTGTTGAATTTCAATACTGTCAGTTTTGCACTCGACTACGAGCACTGGCGACCTGACCGGCTTAGCGTTCTTATCAGCGACGGATTGCCATACGACTATGTCGGCACGAGGACTTTTATGGCCATGTTGCGTGCGACGCTCTTGATCCATCTGCCCTAAATCGTAACCATAGTGGTCGACTAAAACACGTATAAAATTCTGACGTACGACCTCTTCAGGCTTTGTACTGACATCTCGCCATTCTTTGCGGAGCGGTATCCAAAGCCAACTGCCGACTTGATGCAGAGTGTCCGGTTCGGTTGGGAACGGTGTAGATGGAAGGGTGGAGGGCTTCTTGGGATTCTTGGTCATTATTTGAACTAACTCAGGCCTATACACACAACGGCGCTTAACAGGCTCCTAGTCGATTTGCTACTGATCAAGGAGCCCAACAGTGAGCGTCATTTTCCACCCTATCGTCATCGAAGCCAAGCTGAAATCGTCTAGCAATGGCACATCTGAGAGAGAGAGACGTAGTCAAGGATGCAATAGTTGTATTTTAAGCAACCTTCAGGGTTTTGGCGCGTGGCTTGCTAGGTCATCGAAGAACAGTTCGATCCACTTCCTCAGAAAACCACTGAGTTGCCTCACGACAAAAGTTTCCTTTATGAAACTATGCCGATCTCTGTTCCAGATAGTATTTTTCGCGAACAGCTGCGATGCGCTGACCTGATACTTCAGTTACACATTCAGTACATCCATCAGTTCTTTCCTCTTCCGCCAACTTACGGTAACTTACTGATATTAAAATACTTTTCATTTCGCTCGATTACGGTAAAATTCTTCTAATAATCAAAGACATACTGAATTCTTAGCTAATTTGTAATCATCAGGTGACCCGTTCGATTCGGGTAGCCGGCACCACAAAATAGCTTTGAAAACAGTGCCTTAGACTTAGTCGGTCTAAGGCATTTGTCTTTCTGCATCCACAACTCAGCTAGGATGGCCGTGGCCACGACCTCGCGAGAGAAGACCTACTCGCAGATTGCCACGATCCCAACCGCCTGGCGCGTAGAGTTCCTTACAGACTTCCTAATGCGACTTCCCACTATCGAGAGAGGTGGCCCCGCAACAAAAGATGATCTGCGTAATATCGTCGCACCCGACATGGGTGGCCGTGGGCCATACCCTACCGATACCCTAGCGGTAGGCGCGATGGTGTGATGCCGTCTGACAGCGCGATGCGCAACTGTCCGTGACAACCATTGGCAGCGGACTTGACGCTATCGCGGGCTTGATCCCATGCGACGAAGACACGTCGGACGTGTTCCAGGAACAGGCGTCCCGCGCGGATCAACTGCGTGCGGCGGGTGGTGCGAACGAATAGGCGCGAACCGAGTTCTTCCTCCAACTCCTTGTTAGTGCGAGACAGCGGCGACTGGTCAATGTGCAGGCGCTCGGCAGCGCGAGCGAAGCTGAGTTCTTCGGCAACGGCAATAAAACACCGGAGATGCCTCAGTTCCATTTTGTCCTCCGCAGTTCAACTAGGTTTCATCACTTCACTTTGATGACCACCTTGCCTTTCGCCCGCCCCGTCTCAACGTAAGCCAAAGCCTCCGCTACCGAGTTAAATGGGAATATTCGATCCACGGCTGGCTTGATGACGCCGGACTCAATCAGAGAACTGATTTCACCCAGTTGACTCCCGCTTGCCCGCATGAAGACAAAGGTGTATTGGATGCCGCGCCGCTTTGCCTTTTTTCGGATGCCGTGGCTCAACAGGCGTAGAACCTGCTTGAGCGGCCAAGCGAGCTTCTGGTCGGCCGCGAACTCTGGCGTGGGCGGGCCGGAGATGGAAATGAGGTGGCCGCCCGGCTTGAGCACTTGGAGCGATTTCTCCAGTTCGTCGCTGCCGAGGCTGTTCAGCACCACGTCGTAGTCGCGCAGCTCGGTGGCGAAGTCCTGCTTCTTGTAGTCGATGACGACATCCGCGCCCAACGCCTTGACCCACTCAACGTTGCTGGTGCTGGTCGTCGTCGCGACGAATGCGCCCAGATGCTTGGCCAACTGGATGGCGATGGTGCCCACGCCGCCGGAGCCAGCCTGGATGAATACCTTCTGTCCCTTCTTGAGCTTGGCAGTTTCGACCAGCAGCTGCCAGGCCGTCAGGGCGACCAGCGGGATCGAGGCCGCTTCCTCCATGCTGAGGTTGGCGGGCTTGTGCGCCAGCGACCCTTCCTTGACGGCGATGTATTCGGCGAAGGTGCCGATCCGGAAATCGTCCGGCCGCGCATAGACTTCATCGCCCAATTTGAACCTGCGCACGCGCGGACCGATCTTGACGACTGTGCCGGCCACGTCGTGTCCCAGCACCAGGGGCATGCGATAGGGCAGGATAGGCTTGAACTCCCCGTTCCTGATTTTGACGTCGAGCAGGTTGACGCTTGCCGCGTGGATCTGGATCAGAACATCGTCATCCCGTAATTCGGGTTCCGGTACTTCGGCAATACGGCCGACTTCTTTCTTGCCGTAGCGGTCGATGGTGAAGGCTTTCATAGAAGGTCATTCCTTTTTTCTGAGTGCTCGAGCCGGTTGCACGTGGCGTTATTGCGCAAGAAAGGCCAAGGCTTGCGCCACGAAGTCTTCGTGGTACTGGAAGATGCCGCCATGCCCGGCGTCTTCGTAGATCACGAGCCGCGCGTTCGGAATCCGCCGCGCCATGTCGCGGCTCAGTGCGGAGGGCACCATGATGTCGTTGTCTCCATTGGCGATCAGGACAGGCAGGCGCAGGCGGGATAGGTCTTGTGACGCCTGCCGTCCCCAGTCCTTGATCGCCTTGAGTTGGCGAAGGAATGCACTAGGTGTTGGCCCCTTGTCTCGGTCGGCCTTGCGTTCCTTCAGACGCTTCAGAAACGCGCTCGCTGCCTGCCGACCGTTCGCCGTCGAGGTGAAGAACAGATAGGACTTGGGATCGCGCAGCGTCAGCAGGCCCTTGAGCATCAGCGGCCAGGACACGGCGCCCACGCGGTCGATGCCCGAGCCGCCTGCCGGGCCTGTGCCCGTGAGGATGAGCTTGCGCACGAGGTTCGGCGCTTTCAACACCACGTCCTGCGCCACGAAACCGCCGAGCGAGAAGCCCAGTAGATCGACGTGCTCGAAACCCATCGCCCGGATGAGCGCGATGGTGTCGCTGGCCATCTCGCCCACGGTCACCGGCGCGGTGCCGCCAGAGGCACCGATTCCCCGGTAGTCGATGGCAATGACGCGGTGCTTGCGGGCCAAGCCATCCACGATGCGCGGATCGAAGTTATCGAGCACAGCGCCCCAGTGATTGAGCAGCACCAAAGGAATGCCGTCCTGCATACCCAGTTCGCGGTAAGCGAACGTGGTGCCATCTGCCTTGATCAGATGGGTCTGTGCTTTGGCATAGGGCATTGCCGACTGCGGGGTTGGGTTGAAACTGCTCATTTTTTTGATTCCTTGGAATCGGCCTTCGCGCGTGAAAGTCCATGACTGCACGGCAGCGGTCAGGACTATGCCCGGTAACGCTCGGCCACATGTGCTTGTCGAATGTCCGAAAGCAGCCCTTGACGCGCACCGTCCAACGCAGTCCAGCGCTCGGCCATGTGCAGCGGCGGGATCGTGACCAGTTCGCGGCGGTCGAAACCGACCAATGCCGCATCGACCAGTTCGCCGACTTCCATCACGTCGGTCAGCGTGTTGACGTCGATACCGGCGCGCTCCCATATCTCGGTGCGGGTGGCCGCCGGTAGCACCGCTTGCACATACACGCCTTTGGACGACAGTTCGTGATTCAGCCCCTGTGACAGGAACAGCACATAAGCCTTGGTGGCGCCATAGATCGACATGCCGAACTCGGGAGCGAAGCCGACTACGGAACCGATGTTGACGATCGAGCCGGCGCCCGCCTGTACGAAGCGCGGAGCAGCGGCAGCGGCAAGCCGGGTCAGCGCGGTGGTGTTGAGCATGACCAGGCGTTCGATGCTATCTGCCGTCTGCTCTACAAACCCCCCCGCCTGGGCCACGCCGGCGTTGTTGATCAGGATGTTGATGCTGGCATCGTCACGCAGTCGGGTTTCGACGGCAGCCAGGTGGGCCTGCCTCGTCAGATCGGCTGGCAGCACGTCGATGGCAACCTTGTGTTCGCCGCGCAGGCGCTGCGCGAGTGCGTCCAGACGCGCCTCGTCGCGGGCGACCAGAACAAGATCGTGGCCGCGCTGCGCGAGGCGCTCGGCATAGGTTGCGCCGATGCCGGTCGAAGCGCCGGTAATCAGGGCGCTGGAGTGAGTGGTCATGTGAGTGTTCTCCGTAGATCAGGGACGCCGGGCCGCAACGACATAGCGTTCGGCCCGGCGCCTGTTTGCTTACCTGGCCTCGGCCAGCGTGGGGTAGTCGGTGTAGCCCGCCGCACCGCCGCCGTAGAGCGTGGCCGGGTTGAGCTGTGCCAGCGGCGCGCCGCTCTTCAACCGTTCGACCAGGTCAGGGTTGCTGATGAACTGCCGGCCGAAGGCAAACAGGTCAGCCTTGCCCGCATCAAGCTGGGCGGCGGCGAATTCCAGGTCGTAGCCGTTGTTGGCGAGGTAGGTCTGCTTGAAGCGGCGGCGCAGCGCGTCGTAGTCGAATGATGCCACGTCGCGCGGGCCGCCTGTCGCACCCTCGACCACATGCAGATAGACGATGCCCAGCGTGTTGAGCTGTTCGGCTATGTAGTCGTACTGCGGCTGCGGATCGCTGCTGAAGATGCCGTTGGCCGGCGACACGGGCGAGATGCGCACGCCGGTGCGATCGGCGCCGATCTCCTTCGCTACCGCGGCGACGACTTCCAGCAGCAGACGGGCACGGTTCTCGATGGAACCGCCGTAGGCGTCGGTGCGCTGGTTGGCCCCGTCCTTGATGAACTGCTCCAGCAGGTAGCCATTGGCGCCGTGGATCTCCACGCCGTCGAAGCCGGCGGCGATTGCGTTTGCCGCAGCCTGGCGGAAGTCGTTCACGATGCCCGGCAGCTCGTTCAGTTCGAGGGCGCGCGGTTCGGAAACGTCGGCAAAGCGGTTGTGGACGAAGGTCTTGGTCGCTGCACGGATGGCCGACGGTGCGACTGGCGCGGCACTGCCCGGCTGGACGTCGACGTGCGACACGCGGCCCACGTGCCAGAGCTGTACGACGATGCGCCCGCCCTTGGCATGTACAGCGTCCGTGACTTGGCGCCAGCCGGCGATCTGCTCGGGCGTGTATAGACCGGGAGTGTCCTGATAGCCCTGGGCCTGGGCCGACACCTGGGTGGCCTCGGTGATGATCAGGCCGGCAGAAGCGCGCTGGGCATAGTAGATGGCGGCCAGTTCGCTGGGCACCAGGCCGGCACCGGCACGGTTGCGGGTCAGCGGCGCCATGACAATGCGGTTGGCGAGCGTCAGAGGCCCCAGTGTGTACGGCTCGAAGAGTGCTTTCTTGCTCATGTTGGTATTCGTTCTCGTGAATGGATGGACGTGCGGCCGATGCTCGGCATGCGGCCGCCGAAGAAGGTCAATGGCTGCGCCCGCGCAGTCACTCCGCCAGGAACTGGATGGCGTGCTGGAGGAAGCGCCCGGGGTACTGGAACTGCGCGCCGTGGCCGGCGTCCGGGTAGATCAGCAACTGAGCGTTGGGGATGTTCTGCGCCAAGTGCCAGGAGTTGATCGTCGGAATCATCACGTCCTTGACCCCGTTGAGCACCAGCGTGGGCTGCTGGATGGCATTCAGGTAGGCGTAGGGGTTCTCAGCAGCCAGCGGCGTCAGGTAGGCGGCATGGGCTTCGGCCTGTGCCTGGGCGACCGCAGCGGAACTGGGTGGGTCTTGATCGGCGCGCTGGTGGCGGCGCTCCCAGAAAGCCAGTCCAGCCTGCTTGGCGGCTTCCGAGCGCCCGAAGAACAGGTAGAGGAAATCTTCCGCCGTGGGCACCGGACGGGGGGCGACTTCGAGCACCTTGGGCTCCATGTTCGGATCGCCGCCGCGCAGCCCTGTGCCCAGCAGCAGCAACTTGCGCACGAGTTGCGGATGGCGCAGCGCCACCTCCTGCACCTGGAAGCCACCGAGAGAGAAGCCCAGCAGATCCACCTGCGACAGACCCAGCGCCTGGATCACCCGCGCAATGTCGTCGGCCATGTCCTCGATGCGGTTGCGCGGGGTGCCGCTCGACGAGGCGATGCCGCGGCCGTTGAAGAGGATGACCTCGCGGCCTTCGGCGAGGCCATCGGTCAACAGCGGATCCCAGTGATCCATGCCACCACGGAAGTGCTGCACGAAGAACAGCGGCGGATGCGAGCGGGAGGCGTTGCCCCAGCGGCGGTAGGCGAATTGGTCGCCATCGACCTCCACGAACTGGGTGGGTGCGGTCAGGTGCGTGTTGCTCATGATCAAGATCCTTTCAAGTGATGTCCCCTTAATGATGACGATCATAATCTAACCTGTCAAGACTTTGATGGTGATCGACATCAATGTATAGTGTTAGCTCCTAGCACAGAGAAAAATCAGTCAACGATATGAAGGTCACCAAAGCACAAGCACAGGCGAACCGGGCGCACATCGTCGAAACGGCGTCTGCGCTCTTTCGTGAGCGTGGCTACGACGGCGTGGGCGTTGCCGACCTGATGGCCGCTGCGGGCTTCACCCATGGGGGCTTCTACAAGCATTTCGGCTCCAAGGCCGACCTGATGGCGGAATCGGCCGCTTGCGGTTTCTCGCAAACGGTGGCAATGACCGAAGGCTCCGACCTCGCCGCGTTTTTGCAGCAGTACCTATCCAGGCAGCACCGTGATGCCCCTGGTCAGGGTTGCACGATGGCGGCGTTGTGCGCAGATGCGGCGCGTCAGCCAGAGCCCGTCAGAGAGGTTTTTGCCGCTGGACTGGAGCGTTTGCTCGCGGCGCTGAGTCCCGATGTCATCGAGGATGCAGCCATGTCGCGGGAGGCGCGCGCCAAGACCATCAACGCGATCGCGCATGCTGTCGGAGCGCTCGTGTTGTCGCGGTCCTGCCCCGACGACTCTCCGCTTGCCAACGAAATCCTGGAGACCTGCCGCACGGCGATCCAGTCAAACGCGTCGGCACTGCCGAAACGGTAACGTCCTGGATGCCCCACGCAGGACCGGACGGTGGATGCGAAAGAACAGCGCCAGCCCGAACGGCGAGAATCCGAATCCGTCCAGCAGGATGGCAGGTGCCATCGCGAAGAACATGTAGCGAGCGCCGATGACCAGGCTCACCGACAGCGCGGGCGCATTACTCGTCGGCTGCATCGTCGCCTCCTTCATCGAGGCGTTCGATACAAGCATCCAGCAGCTCATGCAGGGCAGCCACGCGCTCCACCCCCAAGCGCTCATTCAGCGCAGTTTGCGCTGCCTGCCAGGCACGCTGCCCCTCGGCTCGCTTTGCTTGACCGGCCTCGGTCGCATCGACGAGACGGCTGCGCGCATCGCTGCCCGCGCCAATCCTCAGCCATCCATGAGCCACCAGAGGCTGCATGTTGCGCGTCAACGTCGAAGCATCCATCTGCATGCGTTTGGCCAGGTCGCCGGGACGGATCGGCCCAAGCCCGACGACATATGACAGCAGCGCGTACTGCGTGTTCTTCAGTCCCGTTTCGCTGACGTAGCGGTCGTAGTGGCGCGTCACCATGCGAGTGAGCTGGCGCAGCTTCAGGTTCGTACACCCTTGCGGTTTGGAGGTGTTCTTCATGTGATATATTGTATATGCAAACGTTGTATATGCAATCGTATCCAGTGAAATCTACGCGCATGCGACCACGACCTGTCTGATCTTCGACCAACCCGCTCTCACGACAAGGAGTTCCCATGAGCAAGCCTGAAATCGTCCTTTGTGCGCCCGTGCGCACACCAATCGGCACCTTTGGCGGAGCGTTGAAGGACACCCCTGCAACCGCTCTGGGCGCGGCTGTGGTGCGCGACACCTGCCGGCGTGCCGGCCTGCCTCCCGAGGCTGTCGATACCGTGGTGCTGGGTCAGGTGATCCAGGCAGGGGCCAAAATGAACCCTGCACGTCAAGCCGCCATTGGCGGCGGCCTCCCGGCGCAGGTGCCCGCAGTGACCGTCAACCGGGTCTGCGGGTCGGGAGCGCAGGCCATCGCCAGCGCTGCGCTGGAAGTAGCCGCCGGGTACGCCAAGGTGGCAATCGCTGGCGGCATGGAGAACATGGATCAGGCCCCGTACCTAGTGCCCAGTGGGCGCTGGGGTAATCGAATGGGCGACGCGGCAATGCTGGACAGCTTGCTGCGCGATGGTCTCAACGATGCCTTCAGCGGACAGCACTCGGGCTGGCATACCGAAGATTTGGTCAGCCGGTATGGGATCACCCGCGAAGACCAGGATCGTTGGGCAGCGCGCTCGCAGCAGCGTTTCAGCGCAGCACAAGCGGCAGGCAAGTTCGACGAGGAAATCGTTGCGATCGACCTGGCTGGCCGCAAGGGACCGGTGCGATTCGACCGCGACGAAGCCAACCGTCCGGAGACGACCATCGAAACGCTGTCCAAGCTCAAGCCTGCTTTCCGCAAGGACGGCAGCATCACCGCCGGCAACGCGCCTGGACTCAACAGCGGCGCAGCCGCGCTGATCGTCGCGGAACGCGACTTTGCCGACAAGCATGAGCTGCGGCCTTGGGCGCGACTGGTCGCGCAGGGCGTGGCTGCGGTCGAGCCGGGCCTGTTCGGCATCGGCCCCGTGCCGGCAGTCAAGCTCGCCCTGGAGCGAGCTGGGTGGAAGCACGGCGACATCGAGCGCATCGAGATCAACGAGGCTTTCGCCGCGATCGCGCTGGCCTGTCTGCGCGAGATGGGCCTGCCGGAAGACATTGTTAACGTCGAAGGCGGCTCCATCGCCCACGGCCATGCGATCGGCGCCACGGGTGCCGTGCTGACCACGCGCTTGCTGCATTCGATGCGTCGTGACGGCCTCAAGCGCGGGGTGGTGACGCTGTGCATCGGTGGCGGCCAAGGCATCGCACTGGCGCTCGAAGCGCTCTGATCAACGAGTGTTCTCATGACCATCCTCTACCTGGAAGACTTCACACCGGGTCAGCGCTTCGGTGGCCGCACGCGCATCCGCATCGAGGAAGCCCGACTCAAGGCATTCGCATCGGAGTTCGATCCCCAACCCTTTCACCTCGACGAAGGCGCCGCTAGCGCCTCGATATTTCGAGGCTTGGCCGCCAGCGGCTGGCATACCGCAGCGGTGACCATGCGCCTGCTCGTGGACAGCGAATTCCGGCCCGCAGGCGGCATCGTCGGCGCGGGCTTCGACGAGGTGCGCTGGCCGCAGCCGACGCGGCCAGGCGACGAGTTGCGCGTGGAAAGCGAGGTGTTGGAAGTTCGGCAGTCCAAGTCCAGGCCCGAGCAAGGGCTGGTCAAGGTGCGAACGAACACCCTGAATCAGGACGGGGAGGTCGTGCAGATCTCCGTCGGCAATGTGGTGGTTCTGTGCCGGTCGGCGTCGTCGGGTGAGGCGCAGCACGATATTTCTCAAAGGAGCGAAGCATGAAATACACCGTCTTTGGTAAAACCGGCCTGCGTGTGTCGCAAGTCGCATTGGGCACGGGTAACTTCGGCACGGGCTGGGGGTATGGCGCCGACCCTGATGCCGCAGAGGCCGTCTTCAATTCCTATGCCGAGGCGGGCGGCAACTTCATCGACACGGCGGACGTCTATCAGTTCGGTCAATCGGAAGAACTGCTCGGCACCCTGCTGCGGGGCCGGCGCGAGGACTTCGTGCTGGCCACCAAGTTCAGCAACGGTGCCGTGCCGAACGCGAACCGGCTGCTCACCGGCAACAGCCGCAAAGCGCTGGTGGCTTCCGTGGAGGCGAGCCTCAAGCGCCTCAGGACCGACAGGATCGACATCTACTGGGCACACCATCCCGACGGTGTTACCCCCATCGAGGAAATCGTCCGCGGCTTCGAGGATTTGGCGTGTGCGGGCAAGATCCTCTATGCAGGCTTGTCGAATTTTCCTGCCTGGCGCCTGGCCCGTGCGGTCACCCTCGCTGAACTGACCCGCGCGGTTCCCATAGCGGCGGCACAGTTCGAGCACAGCCTGGTGCGCCGTGAACCCGAGGCCGACCTGTTTCCAGCAGCACGCGCCTTGGATCTGGGTGTGGTGACCTGGTCGCCGCTGGGCGGGGGCATGTTGACCGGCAAGTACCGGCAGGGAGAAAAGGGCCGGGCCGAGGGCTTTGGCGGACGAGTTTTCCAGCCGGAGAACTCGGCGCAGCGCACGCAGATCCTGGACACCGTGCTGGCCGTTGCAAGCGAGCTGGGCGTCACCGCAGGCCAAGTGGCCATTGCCTGGGCCGGAACGCATGGAGCCGTACCGATCATCGGCCCGCGTTCGCCTGCCCAACTGAGCGACAACCTCGGTGCGCTGACGGTCGCGCTATCGGCCGAACAACTCCATCGCCTCGACACCGTCAGTAGCCTCGTGTCATCGGCACCATCACGGTCGCCGGTCCCCTGGGCCGAGGATTTCAATCGGGTCGTTGCTTGACACTATGCAGCCCAGCCTTCATAGCTGGGCTTTTTGCTTTTTGCTTTTTGCTTTTTGCTTTCTGCCCTGGTTCAACTCGTCACTAAGGCGCGGTCCCGAATCAGCTCTCTCGATGGCTTGGCGGCGGCGATAGTGATCTGCGGTACGCGCGGCATCGGTTCCTGTGCCGCACTCAGCTTGTTCGGTGACGACGTCACCTTGCCATCCAGCTTGAATACGCTGACCAACCGCGCCAGGTCGCCGGCCTGATCCTGCAGCGACGCGGACGCCGCCGCGGCTTCCTCGACCAGCGCCGCGTTTTGCTGGGTGACCTGATCCATGTGCATGATCGCCTGATTGACCTGTTCGATGCCTGCGCTTTGTTCCTGGCCGGCTTCGGTGATTTCTCCCATGATATCGGTCACGCGTTTGACGCTGTCAACGATTGCCTGCATCGTGCCGCCGGCTTCGTCGACCAGTTTCGCGCCCACCTCGATTTGCTCGACCGAATCGGTAATCAGCGCCTTGATTTCCCTGGCCGCGACAGCCGAGCGCTGCGCAAGGTTGCGCACTTCGGTGGCGACCACCGCAAAGCCGCGCCCCTGCTCTCCCGCCCGCGCCGCCTCAACCGCAGCGTTCAGCGCCAGGATATTGGTCTGGAAAGCGATGCCATCGATCACGCCGATGATGTCGACGACCTTCCGCGACGATGCATTGATCGAGCCCATCATGGTGACCACTTGCGAAACCACAGCGCCGCCCTGAACCGCAACTTCAGACGCCGATAAGGTCATCTGGTTAGCCTGCCGCGCATTGTCTGCATTTTTTCTCACGGCTTTGGTCAGCTCGTCCATGGATGCGGCGGTTTCTTCCAGAGAGCTGGCCTGCTCGTCGGTGCGTGAGGACAAATCGAGATTGCCAGCGGCGATCTGGCCAGAGGAAGCGGCAATGGCATCGGTACCGGAGCGAACTTGTACAACGATGTTTTGCAAGCTGCCGCTCATTTCTTTCAGCGCCTGCAGCAACTGGCCAGTCTCGTCGGTCGTTTTGACTTCGATGCGACGGGTCAGATCGCCGGCTGCCACTGACTGCGCGACTTTCACTGCCTCGCCCATCGGACCGGTAATCGATCTCGTTATCCAATAGGCGAGAGCAATGCCGATGAATACCGTGACCAATCCCAGCGCGATCATCAAAGCACGAGAGGAACGAATATCGCTCAGCGCTTCCGCTCCACTGGATTCAACCGCCTGATTCTGCAGTTGCGACAATTCCTTCACGGATTCCTGCAGCGTGCCGAGGGTTGGAAGTGTCTCGAGCAGCATCATGGAAGTGGCTTCGTCCCGATTCTGCTCGATGAGTTTGTCCACTTTGCTGAAGGACGCGACATACCGGACGCGATTGTCCCGGACCTTCTCGACCAATGCCTTCCCTTCGGGCGAATTATCGAGTTTGCTCAGCGTCTGGATCGCCTCGGTAATGATTTTTTTGTTGGCTTCGATCCGTTCGTGGATATCGGCGATGCGCGCTTTATCCGTCGTCAGAAATAGCTCCATCACGTTGCGGGCGTTTGCACGCGTGTTGGTGTCGATGGTGCTGGCAGCTTGCGCCCTCACCCAGTCTTTTTCGACGATTCTGCTGGTGATTCCTCCGACGTTGGCGATCCCAACCAGCCCCGCCGCAATCAAGGCCACCATCAGCATCAAGAGCAACCCGAAGCCTGTCGCCAAGCGGACGCTGATTTTCATATTGGCTATATTCATCCTCGCTCCATCCCATTCCCGAAAACGCACCAGAGTTGTGCATCGCCGATAAACAAAACAAAAGGGCGCCCGTCCAAATGCATTGCTGCATTCGACGAGACGCCCTTGTCTCTTTCAATTAGCGGTGACGCCATTGGCACCGCCACCATTTATCAAGCAATACTCATGCCATGAGGCAACCGCACTCTAGATCGATTTCAGCAGTCCTTCGGCCCTGACTTTCCAACCCTTGCGGGGGAAGCCGGGAGCGAGGCCGCCCTGCCCGTCCCATCCCCCCGCCATCAGGGCGACCGCCAACAGCAGTCCGCCGTTCGATGGGAAATAGGTCTGGGCAGCCCGCTGGTAGCCCGGCCCGTCCGGCCCGACACCAGCTTGCGCGCTGGTGGAGCCGGTCGCGGTTGGTACGAAGGCGGCGGCGTGGGCGTCGAGATGGACACGAGGCGTCATGCCGCTGGTGCCGAACTTGTTGTTCTTGGCGTCGAAGAACAGCCAGTCGATGGCCTCTTCCGGCGCGTTCAGGCGGGCGGCGGTCAAGGCCATCATCGGGTAGTCCCAGCCCCAGGTCTGGCGCAGGTCCCAGTCGCGCTTGACGCGGTCGAGGGTGCGGCGCATGGTCGGTTTGTCAACGTCGCGGCCGGGCAGGAAGCCGAGCGGCATGAGGAAGGATGGGTGGTCGCGGTTCTGGCAGGTCTCCTCCAACGCGTTCGCCTTGCAGGCGCCAGCGGCCTTGTCCCAGAAGCCCGGTTCGGAGCGGACCGGCAGGTACAGGCCGTCTTTCTGCGGCAGGTCCGGCCACTTGGCCAGCACCGCGTCCCAATCGGCGTGCCGGGATTTGCCGGCACGCTCGCGCCAGGCTTGCGCGGTTTCGATGCCCCAGCGGAAGTAGGCGACTTCGAAGGCCGGGTCGAAGGTGCTCAATGGCGCAAAATTTTCCTGGACCGGGATGATCGGCGGACCGAGGCGATACTTGCCGCTCGCTTCGTCCAGATACGGGAACGATGCCAGCAGGTTCGCGCATTCCTCGACCAGTTCCCCGTAGGCTTTCAGCAAGCGCTCGCCGCCGCCGGCGCGGTACAGCAGCTCGCTCATGTAGATCGGGTGCGGTTGCTGCCACATGATGAAGGGCGAGACCTTGGACGGACTGTCGGCGCCATCCGGCCCGATCATCTTCGGCCACCACGCGCCTTTCAAGCCCTGCTCCGCGGCACGCGCCTTCGCTTTCGGCAGGAAACCGACGTACCATGCGAGACTCTTCTCCAGCAGCTGCGGCCGGCCCCACAACGCGAAGTGCGCCGAATGCCACGGGTGCATTTCCAGATGGGACTTGCCGTTCCAGCTGTTGGAGAACAGGCCCTCTTCCTGCGGCGGGAAAGCTCCCGCGGCGTTCACTGCCATCAAGTATTGCGACAGTACGACGCGGCGCTCCAGCTCCTTGGCGCGCGGATCAGTCGAGCCGGAAAAATCGACCATGCCGCCATCGGTCCAGTAATGAATCCAGTGGCGCGCGGTCGCCGCCGCAGCTTCGGCAGGGTTGGACACGGCCGCGCCAGCCTGCGCGGAAAATTGCGTGGTGACGATCAGTTTGCTGGCATTGGCGCCAACGCGATAAGCATGCGCTTCCGTCTTCTCGATCGCCGCACCAGGCGCCGCGATCGCGACGTGATACGCGGTCGCATCAATCTGCCGCTTCAGCCGCACTTCGCCGGCCTTGCGCGACAGCTCGGTCGTGCTGTGGCTGGCTGGATTGCTCCAGTCCGACGGATCCGGATTGAGCGCCTTCGCCACGCCCGGGAAGCGCACGGCGACCCCGAGGCGCCCCTGCGCCACCAGCGCGGAAGTCACCTCCGCCATCACCGCATCCTGCTCCGGCAGGACGCGCGTCACGACCGTCACCGCCTCGCCATCGTAGGTGAAGCTGCTGGTCAATGTCCCCGTCCACATATCCAGCGTCTGGCGCGTGTTGCGGATGTCGGCGAAGCGCGCCGGCGATCCGTCATTCGCGCGCAAGTCCAGCGCCATGCGGCCCAGCGAGAAGCGATGCGGATTCTCGCGGATCCATGCCATCGCCGGGTTCTTCTCGGCATCGGCCCAGTTTTCGATATAGCCATAGCGCCGCTTCACGCCACGCACGTCGATTTCCACCTGCGTATCGCGCACCGTGAATCCCTGCGGATTCGGAAAGCTGTGCCAGGCCCATTGCGCTTCGGTCAACAGCGGCGCAATCTTGCTGTACGGCTCGGTGAAGGTCTGAAGCCCGGTGATGTCCGCCGTGAAGCCGATATTCCCGTTCCCCAGCATCAGCGGCGAAGTGGGATCGACCTGGGTGAGAAATGGATTGTGGCGCCTGACCAGCGCCTTGCGGTCAATACGTGCGGTGGCCGACGCGGATGCGGGCAAGGCCATCGCGACACCGGTCGCGGCGGCGGCGAGCATCAGGCGGCGGCGGGAAATGAGGATAGTATCCATCGGACAATTCAACCATATCGGGCAGCGGGATTGAAGGATTAATGGCCCGCCAGCGCCGTTTAATCACGCAGCTGCGTGATTTGTTTTCCGCTTGAGGAAAATCCCCTCCTCGTCCGTCTTATCATTAACGGGGCATCGCAAGGTCCCGATAAAAAAGTAAAGAGGAGACAGCGATGAGATTTTCCAAAGGGGTGTGGGGCCTTGCACTGGTGTTCGCCGCGCCGGCCTTCAGCGCCATCATCGGCGCAAATACACCGGCACCCGAAATCACGATGGCACGCCTGACCGAACTACCGGTCGCGCAACGCGCGGCGTGGACGGACTACATCGCGCGCTCGCAGAAACAGCAGAAATTCGACCACGACACGCTGGCCGCCGAGTTGAAACCCGGCGAGAGCGCCCCTCCGCCGCCGGTGGCGGGCAGCGGCAAGATGCCACTCCACAAGGATGCGAGCTGGTACGCGTCGGCGGAAGCGCGCGCAATCGCCGATACCATCGTCAGCTTTCAGACGCCGTCCGGCGGCTGGAGCAAGAACCAGGACCGCACCAAAGCGCCGCGCCTGCCCGGCCAGCGTTATGCCAACGACGCCGAGACGATGGAAGTCGGCACCGGCAATTTCGACTCGCCGCACGACCGCTTCTGGACCTTCGTCGGCACCCTCGACAATGGCGCGACCACCACCGAGATGCGCTTCCTCGGCCGCGTGCAAGCACAATTGCCCGGCAAGGAAGGCGACGCCTACCGCGCCAGCATCACCAAGGCCATCGGCTACTTGCTGATGGCGCAATACCCGAACGGCGGCTGGCCGCAAGTTTATCCGCTGGAAGGCGGCTTCCACGACGGCATCACCTTCAACGACAACGCTGTGGCCGAGGCCGCAATGATCCTGGAAGATATCGCCGAGGGCCGTCCGGAATTTGCCTTCGTGCCGCCGGAGCTGCGCAAGCAAGCCGGCGCCGCAAGCGCGCGTGCGATCAGACCGATCCTCGACGCCCAGGTCGTGGTCGACGGCAAGAAGACCGTCTGGCCACAGCAGGTCGACGCCATCACGCTGCAGCCTATTTCGGCGCGCAACTACGAGATGCGCTCGCTGGCCAGCGCCGAGACCACTGAGATCCTGCTGTTCCTAATGCGCCAGCCGAATCCGACACCGGAGATCAAGGCCGCCGTCGATTCCGGCATCGCCTGGCTCAAGGCACATGCCATCTACGACAAAGCCTTCACCAAGATCAACGACGAGGAAGGCCGCAAGCTGGTCGACAAGCCGGGCGCGGGCCCGATCTGGTCGCGCGATTACGACCTCCAGACCGGCAAGCCGATCTTCGGCGACAAGGACAAGTCGATCCACGACGACGTCAACAATATCTCGAAGGGCCGCCGCAATGGCTACGCCTGGTACACCCCGATGCCGCAGAAATCAATCAACGCCTACAACGAAATGACGGGCAAGCGCGCCACCCCATGAAAAGACTTTATCTTGCCAGCGCCTTCGCGCTCGCCACCTTCGCCACGGTCAGCGTTGCAGCGCCGATCGACCGCCAGGCCGTCGTGACGCGGCACAATCCGCACCTCACCGCCATCGACCCGATGTCGCCGCTTAGTGTCGGCAACGGGCGCTTCGCGTTCACCGCCGACGTCACCGGCCTGCAGACGCTGCCGGACCTGTACCACGACAAGGGCACGCCGGAAGAGACCCAGGCCCGCTGGTCCTGGCACGAGGACGCCAATCCCAACGGCTACAAACTGTCGGACGCCAACCGCGACTATACGGCCCACGGCCGCACCGTCGGCTATCCGACCAATACCAAAGTTCCCGCTGGCCAGTGGCTGCGCGAAAACCCGCACATCCAGCCGCTGCCGCAGATCGGCTTCGTGCTCACGGGCGGCGGCGCCCGGCCCATCACAGCCGCCGACGTCACCGGCATCGATCAGCGCCTTGATATGTGGAAGGGCGAGCTGGACAGCCACGTCCAGCTGCTGGGCCAGCCGGTCAGCGTGAGCAGCGCCGTCAGCCCCGGCAGCGACACGCTCGCCCTGCGCATCCGCTCGCCGCTGCTGGCCAGCGGCCGCGTAGCGGTGCGCATCGCCCTGCCCTTCGGCTACCAGATGCGCGACCACCACAACCCGCCGCTCGACTGGTCGCATCCGGAGGCGCACAAGAGCACGGTGCTGGAACAGGGCAGCAACAAGCTCGTGGTCGAGCACACGCGCGATGACGCGCGCTACGCGATGACGCTGGCCAGCAGCGCGCCGATGACCATCACCCATCCTTCGGCCCACATCTTCGAGATCGCGCCCAAGTCCGGCGACACGCTGGATATCACCGTCAGCTTCGTCCAGGACGGCACCGCGCCGGCGACGGACAGCGCGCGCGTGTTCGCGGACAGCAGTGCGCATTGGGCCGGATTCTGGCGCAGCGGCGCGGCGGTTGATTTTGCCGGCAGCACCGATCCGCGCGCCAATGAACTGGAACGGCGCGTGGTGCTGTCGCAGTACCTGACGGCGATCCAGCTTGGCGACACGGTGCCGGCATCGGAAAGCGGCCTCACCACGTCCACGTGGTACGGCAAGCACCATGCGGAAATGGTCTGGTGGCATACGGCGCACTTCGCGCTGTGGGGCCGGCCGGAATTCACGGCGCGAACGCTCACGTGGTTCCAGCGCACCTTGCCGGTCGCGCGCGCGATCGCCGCGGAGCGTGGCTTGCAGGGCGCGCGCTGGATGAAAATGACCGGGCCGGGCGGCCGCGAGAGCCCGGGCGGCAATCCGCTCATCGTCTGGAACCAGCCGCACGTCATCCACCTCGCGGAACTCATGTACCGCGCCAATCCGTCGCGCGAAACGCTGGAGCGTTACCGTGACCTGGTGTTCGAGACGGCGCAGTGCATGGCCTCGATGCTGCACTGGGACGAGAAGGGCCAGCGTTATGTGCTTGGCCCACCGCTGTGGATCGCGCAAGAGATCTACGACCAGTCGACCAGCATGAACCCGACCTACGAGCTGAGCTACTGGGCGCGCGGGCTGGAGATCGCGCAGGAATGGCGCGAGCGGCTCGGCATGGCACGCGATCCGGCCTGGGAAAAGGAGCGCACGCATTTGTCGGCACTGCCGCAGAAAGACGGCAAATATGTGGCGCTGGAGTCGCATCCGGACACCTGGGACAACGTGGACAGCCGGCACGACCACCCGTCCTTCCTGATGGCGCTGGGCCAGCTGCCGGGCGATGGTGTCGACCGCGAGGTGATGCGCCGCACGCTGCATGCCGTGTTGTCCAGCTGGGACTGGAAAACCAAGATCTGGGGCTGGGACTATCCGATGATCGCGATGACCGCGGCGCGGCTGGGCGAGCCCAAAGCGGCCGTGGACGTGTTGCTCAAGTCGGACGGGCCGAACAACAGCTACACGCAGGCGGGGCATAACGTGAATACCAAGCTGCCGGTTTATCTGCCGGGGAATGGGGCGTTGCTGGCGGCGGTGGCGATGATGGCGGGCGGCTGGGATGGCGCGCCGGATCGGCCGGCGCCGGGGTTCCCGAACGATGGGACCTGGGTGGTGCATGCCGAAGGTTTCCAGCGCTTGCCGTGATGTGTGCCTTAAACATAACGTCGTTCCCGCGAAAGCGGAAACCCCATTTCTCCAGCAGACAGGCCAAGCTTATCGGATTGACGCCGCTAACTTCAGCACGTCGTCCCGGCGCAGGCCGGGACCCATGCTGAGTTTGCCGGCCAACTGCGTCGACGCTTCGACTTCTCTAACGGTCTATGGGTCCCGGCCTGCGCCGGGACGACGGGCATCTGCTAACAAAGAAATTTTGGGTTCCCGCCTCCGCGGGAACGACGGTCACTCTTAATCGAGAAATCGCATGACTAGCAAAACAAACCCCCAGCGCCGCACCTTCCTGCGTAGCGCCTCCGCCGCAGGTATTCTGCTCGCCAGCGACATCGGCTCGATCGCCGCCGCTGCGGAAATGCCCGCCGATCCGTGGCAGCACGCCCAGCAGATCATCGACCGCTGCAGCAAGCCCCTCGTCTTCCGCAAGGAGGACTTCCCGATCACCAACTTCGGCGCGCGCAGCTGCGACCTGGTCCCCGCCATCTCCACCTGGCGCAAGACCCAGCGCAAGGTGATGACCCCGGCCCCCGGTTCGCACGACTGCTACCCCGCGATCGCCGCCGCCATTGCCGCCGCCAACCGCGCCGGTGGCGGCCGCGTGCTGATCCCTGCCGGGAACTGGTATTGCAAAGGCCCAATCGTGCTGCGCTCGAACGTGCACGTCCACCTGGCGGCCAACGCGCAAATCTACTTCAGCGCCAATCCGCTCGATTACGCGAAGTACGGCGACATAGACTGCGGCAAGAACGGCAAGCTGGTGTTGTCGCGCTGGCAAGGCAACGATCTCCTGAACTATTCGCCGCTGGTGTACGCGTACAAGCAGTCGAACATCGCGCTCACAGGCGAGGACTGGACCAGCGTGCTCAATGGCCAGGCCGGCGTGCCCTTCGAATCGGGCGACGGCTCGTGGTGGGGCTGGGTCGACAGCAAGGGCGATGCCATCTCGGCCGCCACCAACAACCCGCTCAACCCGGAACTCGAAGAAATTGCGCCATGGCTGACGCCCGAACAGCGCGCGCTGGTGCAGGGCGAGCACCCACGCTGGCGCGGCGACACGCGCTACCTGCCGGCGCTGTCCGAAGCCGGCGTCCCCATCGGCAAACGCGTGTTCGGCATCGGCCACTACCTGCGGCCCTGCCTGATCGAGCTGATCGGCTGCACCGACGTGCTGCTCGAAGGCTACCAGACCAACGATTCGCCGTTCTGGCAGCATCACCCGGTCGATTGCCGCAACCTGCGCATCAGCAAGGTGAACATGGAGAGCATGGGGCCGAACAACGACGGCTTCGATCCCGAATCCTGCGACACGGTGCTGGTGGACGGCTGCACCTTCAACACCGGCGACGACTGCATCGCCATCAAGTCCGGCAAGAACCGCGACACGCAGTACGGGCCGACGCGCAACGTCGTGATCCAGAATTCGGTGATGAACAGCGGCCACGGCGGCATCACGCTTGGCAGCGAAATGGCGGCCGGGATCGAGCACGTGTACGCGCAGAAGATCGAGTTCCGCAACGTGCACTGGGCCACCGAGCCGCTGCACACTGCGATCCGGCTGAAGGCGAACATGAACCGCGGCGGCTTCCTGCGCCACTTCTACGTGCGCGACGTGACGCTGCCGAACGGCGTCGCCGCGCAGGAGCAACGCAACAAGGACAAGCCGTCGACCAGCGGCGGCGCCGTGATCACCATCGACTGCGACTACGCCGCCGGCGACGACGCGGTGCGCAACCGGCCGCCGGCGGTGTCCGACGTGCACATCTCGAACCTGCGTGCCTCGAACGTGAAACTGGCCGACGGCGAGTACTCCTGCAACCAGGCCTTGCTCATCCTCGGCCCGGTCGCCGCCCACTTCAACGGGCCGGCCGGCACGGCGATCCTGCCGGTGTCGAACATCACGATCAGCGATTCCGACTTCGGCACGGTGCGCAACGCGGCCAAGCCGGTCTTCCTGCACAACGCGCAGGGAGTGGTGCTGAAAAACGTGCAAATTAACGGAAAAATGATCAATCAGACACTGTCGGCCTGAAGAACCGCTCACGAGATTGATTGCTCCTCGGAACTTGGGACGCCCGGTGCGGCATATACTTGGCCTGATCCGGGACCCAGGCATGAGCGAGCTTATGGAAACAGAAGTTGTTGACTGGCTGACAATGAACTTCCTGCCTCACGAGGCAGAGCTGCGTAAAATGCTGCGCCGGGTCTGCGCATGTGCGGCCGAGGTCGATGATGTCATCCAGGAGACCTACTATAGAATCCTGTCGATGCCGAGCCTGGAGCACGTCCACCATCCGAAGTCCTTCATTTTCCGCGCCGCGAAGAACATTGTGCTGGACCGCATCCGGCGCGACGCCGTCGTCAGCATCGAGGCGATGGCCAACCTGGACGACCTGGAAATCGAGGACACCGCGCCCTCGCCGGAACGGGTGGCATTCGCGCGGGCCGAGCTGAAATGGGTGATCGGCCTGATTGGCACCCTGCCCGACCGCTGCCGGACGGTATTCCGCGCGCGCAGGATCCACGGCATGTCGCAGATCGAGACCGCCGAGAGCCTGGGCCTGACCGACAGCGTCGTCGAACACGAAATGATGAAGGGCATGCGCCTGATGTCCGAGATGATCTCCAAACACGGAATCAATCAGGAAACGGGCAAGCGCAAAATGGCCGGGAAAAGAATTCTGGATAAAGCAAGTAATGTCAGAGATTGATCAACAAGCCTTCGGATGGGTAGCGCGCAAATTCGCGCGCGGCCTGTCCGATCAGGAAACCGCGGAACTGGATGCCTGGCTTGAGGCCGACATCCGGCACAAGGGCGCGCACGCCCGTGCCATGGCGATCTATAACGCCCTGCACCTGGCATCGGCGCCGGAATCCGCCTCGTCCAAACTGGATGATCCCGCGCCGGATGAAGACGCGGCGCCGCGCTACGCCGCGCCGCGCCGCAAATTCCTGATCTATGGCGCGCTGGCGGCCGGCCTCGGGGCCGCGGCGGTCAAGACCGGCATGACCGTGTTCGACAAAGGCACGGTGCTCAGCACGGCCAAGGGCGAATTCCGCAAGGTGCCACTGCAGGACACCTCGATCGCCAACATCAACAGCGGCAGCCAGATCGAGGTCGCCTTCACGCGCCAGCAACGCCGCATCAAGCTGCACCAGGGCGAAGCGTGGTTCGAGGTGGCCAAGGACAAGTCCAAGCCCTTCATCGTCGAAGCCGGGGACGCGCGGGTGCGCGCAGTCGGTACGGCGTTTGCTGTGCGGCGTTTCGCCAACGGCACCGAAGTGCTGGTCACCGAGGGAACGGTCGAAGTCTGGAACGAGACCGGTGCGGCGCAGAAGCGCTCGATGACGGCCGGCGAGCGCGCCTTCCTGGCGAAGGAAGCGCAAGCCATTGCGGTGACCCACCAACCGAACGAGGTCAACCGCATGCTGGCATGGCGCGAGGGCAAGCTGATCCTGGCGAACCAGACCTTGAGCGAGGCGGTCGCCGATTTCAACCGCTACAGCACGAAAGCGATCGTCGTCACCGACCCGGCGCTGGCAGGCAAGCGCCTGGTCGGCGAGTACCAGCTCGATGCGCCGGAATTGTTCGCCAAGGACGTGAGCATGGTGCTGGACGTACCGGTGTCCGTCACCGCCGACAAGATTTTCATCGGAGCCGCGCCCCGCCGAACCAAGAACCAAACGTAAAGCACAACAAAACGGAACAGCATAGTTCCGAATAACAGATCAGGCCAGGGAGAGAGACGCGCATGATTTTTGAAAATCAATGCGCAGGTAGAGTAGCCGTCATTTTTGCCGTGTGCGCGCTAGCGCATGCGGGAACGGCGCACGCGCAGGAATTGCCGCGGTCATTCAATATTCCCGCAGGCGCGGCCACTGAATCGGTGTCGAAGTTCGCGCGCCAGGCGGGCATCAATATCCTGACCTCGTCGGACATCCTGGCGGGCGTGAGTACCAAGCCGCTTACCGGCAGCTTCACGGTCTCCGAGGCGATCGAGCGCTTGTTGAAGGACACTGCCCTCGTCGGCAAGATCAATGCGAGCGGCGCGGTGGTGATCCTGCGACGCCACGCGCCTCAAGCCGTCAGCGCACCCATCGAGCCCAACGTTCCGGCCATCGCCCAAGCCATCCCGCCAATTCTGGTGGAGGAGCAGCCGGTGCGCAAGACCGTGGTGATCGTCGGCACCCGCGCTTCCCAGCAATCCGGCATCGAGCGCAAGAAAAACGCGGCCACCGCGATGGATTCCATCGTCGCCGAAGACGTCGGCTCGCTCCCCGACCGCAACATCGGCGAGGCCATCTCGCGCATGGCCGGCATCGCGCTCGACCGCGGCGACTTTGGCGAAGGCGTCAGCGTCGCCGTGCGCGGCAACGGCCCCGACCTGACGCGCGTGGAGCTTGACGGCCAGGCCGTGCAGTCGGCCGGCGGCAGCGACATGAACGGCGGCGGCGATGGCCGCGCGGTGGAGTTCCGCCAGTTGTCCGCCGACCTGATCAAGAGCGTGGACGTGGTGAAGGGATCGACCGCGGACATGACCGAAGGCGCGCTCGGCGGCAGTATCGTGATCAAGACGCGCACCGCCCTCGATTTCAAGAAGCCCTATGCCTCGCTGCGGGTGGCGGGCAGCCAGAATTCGCTGAACAGGAAATGGGAGCCGGACAGCAACCTGATCCTGGCCGACAAATACCTCGACGGCAGGCTTGGGCTGCTGCTCAACGCCTCGACCACTACCTTGGCCAACGAAGGCCATTCGGCGCAGGTCGCGGGCGGCGCCAACCAGGGCTATTTCCGCCTCTACGACTTCGACAACTCGCCGCAGAAAACGTTCAGCTTCCAGCCGGGCACGGTCAACACGGCCGATGCGTCCACGCGGACGCCGATGCTGCAATCGCCGCTGACGGGCGGCGGCTACTTCAACTCCGCCACGCCTCTGGAAGTGATCACCAGGTCGGCCGCCGCCCAGAGCAAGGCCGACTGCAACGCCGCTTTTCCTGCGCTGACTAGCGCCCAGCTCGACGCGATCACCGGTTCCTCCGCCCGCAGCGCGGCCCAGTCGCAGCGCAGCAACGAGCTGACGACCTGCCTGAACCAGTGGAACGATTACACGCCATCCGGCCCGCGCTACCTCGTCAAGCGCGAGATCGACCGGCGCCAGAATCTCGACCTGCGCGCGGACTTCAAGGTCAACGATGCCTTGACCGTCTACGCCAAGGGCAGTTACAACCGGCGCCACGACGACATCAACCAGCTGTCCTACAGCCTCGGCAACCTGGCCGTCAGCGGCGGCGTGCCAAACACGGTGCCGGGCACAGTGGTGGTGGACGCCAGCCATCACCTGACGCAATACACCTTCACCGGCGGCGCCGCCCGGACCGACCAGATGCACGACATCGCGCTGACCACGGCGCGCTACCTGCAGGCCGGCGGCGTGTTCAAGCGCGGCGGGCTGACCGCCGAATTCTTCGTGGGCGACGCGCGCTCGGATTTCCAGCGCGGCGCCAAGCAGCTGAGCTTCACGGATTACTATGGCGCGGCGACCGCGACATTGCTGTCCAACGGCTTGTGGGGCTACACCTTCCCGGACGTCAATCCGATCACCTCGCAAAGCTTCGAACGCTTCGCCAAGCTGTATCCCAACAATGCCAGCAAGGCGGTCTCGCCCGGCATCTACAACGCCAACGCGATCCCGGCCTACACCGCGGACCAGCAACAGGCCGTGACCTCCTCGCCCAACGTCACGTGGGCACCGCAGATCCGCGAGAGCGCGGAGCGCACGGCCAAGCTCGACCTGAGCTACGCCTTGCCGTCATCGATTCCCTTCTTCAAGCGGATCAAGAGCGGCTTCAACCTGCGCGACACCACCAACGACAGCTGGACCATCAACAACGGCGGCTACAACCTGCGCGACGCGGTGGGGACCTACGGCACGCCCGGCTACGTGCCGCCGCTGGTGCTGCCCTCGCCCTCGCTGCGCAGCACGCTCTACGGTTGCCAGGACACGGCCGGTTCGCTCGGGCCGGGCGGCAACAAATGCCAATATGGCCTGATCATGAAGGACGACACCCGCCAGGCGCTCGACAGCAAGGCGGTGTTCACGATCCCGCAGTTCATGGACTTGCTCCAGCAGACGATGGTGCTGAAGGCGACGCCGACCCAGTTCTTCAGCGGCGCCAGGGGCCGGCCGGACGGCCTGATCGATAACTGGACCCAGATCGACGTCGAAAAGGTGTTCGCCATCGCCGGCATCCCGAATGCGAACTTCGACTGCGTCAAGCAATGCACGGCGAACGACGGCAAGGTGTACGACCAGCCGCACGCCTCACTGAAAGAGCAGGCGCAGGCTGTGTACCTGATGGGCGAGTTCGGCCTCGACCACATTCCCTTCACCGGAATTCGCCTGCCGTTCGGATGGGAGCTCGAAGGGAATGTCGGCGCGCGCTACGTCCGCACCAAGGTGCGCGGCACCGGCATGATGAGCTTCATTTCGATCACCAAGACGGACAGCTACGATCCCCTGAATCCCTACGCCGGCGGCGGCACGCTTACCAGCAAGGTGTCGCAGGCAACCGCGGTCGACGCCGTGACCCATGATTTCCTGCCCAGCCTGAACCTGGCGACCTGGCTGGTACCTGACAAGCTAGTGCTGCGCTACGGCCTCGCGAGAACGGTGGCGCGGCCGCCGGCCTCGCGCCTGCTGCCATCGGGCACTTGCACCTATGACGAACGCAGGCTGGACGCCGTCGACGTATTCCAGGCCTGCACCGGCACCATCGGCAACCCTGCCCTGCAAGCGCAACGAAACGTCAACCAGGACCTGAGCGCGGAGTTCTATCCAAACAAGGACACGATGTTCTCCATCGCCACCTTCACACAGAAGGGCAAGGTGGGACCGTCGATCGCGGAGGGCGTGACCCACCTGCCCCTGTTCGCGCGCGAAGGGCTGGCCGCGCCGTCCGGTGGCGCTCCGTTCGCCGACATGCTGTTCGATTACTCGACCTGGACCAATGGCGCGGCGACCAGCCGCCAAGGGCTGGAGCTGGGGTTGAAGACGGCGTTCACCATCCTGCCGGGGCTGCTGCGCTACACCGGCTTCGACGCCAACTACAGCAAGATCCGTTCGCGGACCAGCACCGACAACGTGGTCGACCTGCTGACTGGCACGCCGCTGCCGCCGCCGCGCGAATCGGACTATTCGTATAACTGGGCGCTGTGGTACGACGACGGCAAGCTCGCGGCACGGGTCGCGGTGCAGGCCGTGGGCGCCTACTTCAACTGCATCGCGTCCTGCGGCCAGTCGGGTGTCAACAACTATCCGAGCGCGGCCTCCAACGTGCGCGTCGGCTTCCCCTACAACCCGGGCTCGCCCGATTTCAAGGACGCGACCCGCTTCATCGACGCCAAGATCTCGTACAAGTGGCGGCGCAACATCGAGTTCTTCGTCGAGGGACGGAACCTCGGCAACGCGACCACGTCGAACAGCCAGGCCCAGTTCGCCCCGTTCGCCGACGGCACGCCCAACCTCCTCGATTACTCCTACGCCGGACGCCGCATCATGGTCGGCGTCACTTTCCGCACGCTCTGAATCGCTCAACTTTTCGATTAAAACGATCACGAGCAGGTGATTCCTGAGGATCAGCCCAAGGCGCTCGTCTTAACAGATATGCGGTGCGTAAACATCGCCTTCTAAAAAAACGAGGAGATAGAGAATGGGCTGTACCGGAATTGGGCAGATGCGCCTTCACCGTTTGACGTATGCGGTCTCGATCGCGCTGGCGACGCTGATTGCCACCAACGTCGCGGTGGCGCAGGAAAAGAGCGCCACGGGCGATACCACTGAAACGAGCAGCACGGACAACAAGGTCACCACCGTCACCGTGGTCGCCACCCGCGCTTCGCAGCAATCCAGCATCGAACGCAAGAAGAATGCAGCGACGGCGATCGACTCGATCGTCGCGGAAGACGTCGGCTCGCTGCCGGACCGTAACGTCGGCGAGGCCATCTCGCGCATCGCGGGCATCGCGCTGGACCGTGGCGACTTCGGCGAGGGCGTGACCGTGTCCGTGCGCGGCAACGGCCCCGAGCTGACCCGAGTGGAACTTGACGGCCAGGCTGTCCAATCCGCCGGCGGCAGCGATATGTCGGGCGGTGGCGATGGCCGCGGCATGGAATTCCGCCAGCTGTCGTCCGACCTGATCAAGAGCGTGGACGTGATCAAGGGCTCGACCGCCGACATGACCGAAGGTTCGCTCGGCGGCGGTATACAGATCAAGACCCGCACCGGTCTCGATTTCAAGAAGCCCTTCGCCTCGCTGCGCGTGGCCGGCACCCAGGCCAGCCTGAACAAGAAGTGGGAACCGGACGCCAACCTGATCCTGGCGAACAAATACATGAACGGTCGCCTGGGCCTGCTGCTGAACGCGTCGACCACCACGCTGGACAACGAAGGCCACGTGGCGAAAGTCTCGGGCACCAACCAGGGCTATTTCCGCCTGTATGATTTCGACAACTCGCCGGACAAGACCTTCACCTTCCAGCCGAGCACCGTCAACACGGCGGATGCGGCCTCCAACACCCCGATCCTGTCGTCGCCCCTGATTGGCGGCGGCAACTTCAATTCGGCCACGCCGCTCGACCTGGTCACGCGTTCGGCCGCGGCCAAGACCAAGGCCGATTGCCAGGCCGCCTTCCCGGCCCTGACCACGGCGCAGCTGAACGCGATCTCGTCGTCCAGCCGCAGCGGAGCGCAAAGCCAGCGCACCAACGAGCTGAACACCTGCCTGAACCAGTGGAGCGACTATTCGCCGTCGGGCCCGCAGTACAACGTCCGCCGCGAGATCGACCGCCGCCAGAACCTGGACCTGCGCGCAGACTTCAAGGTGAACGACAACCTGACCGTGTATGCCAAGGGCAGCTACAACCGCCGCCACGACGACATCAACAGCCTGAGCTTCTCGATGGGTAACTTCACCGTGAAAAACGGCGCGCCCAACACCCAGCCAGGCTCGGTGGTGGTCGACGCCAGCCATCACCTGACGTCCTACACCTTCAACAACACCGACAGCAATGGCGTGGCCAAGACCGGCCAGAGCCACGGCATCGGCAACACGACGGCGCGCTACCTGCAGCTGGGCGGCACCTACCGGAACCGCGGCCTGCTGGCGGAATTCTTCGTCGGCGATGCGCGTTCCGACTTCAACCGGGGTGAAAAGAACTTGACCCTGAACGACTACTACGGCTCGGGCACGCTGAGCGTGCTGCCGAATGGCCTGTGGGGCTACACCTTCCCGGGCTATAACCCGACCGATAATTCGGACCTGTCGCGCTTCGCCACGCTGTACCCGCGCGGCGCCAGTGCCGCCGTCCCGATCAGCAAATACATCACCATCGCCACGCCGGCCTACACGGCGGCCCAGCAAAACGCGGTCACCTCCTCGCCAAACCTGACCTGGAAGCCTTCCATCTACTTCAGCGAGGAGCGCACGGCGAAGGCCGACGTGACCTGGACGACGCCGGAGTCGGTCCCCTTCTTCAAGCGCTTCAAGACCGGCTTCAACCTGCGCGACATGCGCAACGATAACTGGAACATCAACAATGGCGGTTACACCCTGACCGAATCGGTCGGCACCTTCGGACAACCGGGCTATATTCCGCCGGTCGTGCTGCCGTCGCCGCAAGTGCTCAGCACGATGTACGGCTGCGCCGATTCGCCGGGCTCGCTTGGACCAGGCGGCAACAAGTGCGTGTACGGCTGGATCCCGGGAGGCAACATCAAGCAGGGCCTGGCCGGGGCTTCGGTCATGCCGGTGGATCAATTCATGGACATGCTGCGGCAGACCATGACCATGAAGGCCACGCCGACCCAGTTCTTCAGCGGCGCCAAGGACCGTCCGGCCGGCCTGGTCGACAACTGGACCCAGATCGACGTCGAGAAGCTGTTCAGCATCATGGGCATCCCGAACACGAACTTCGACTGCGTCAAGAAGTGCACCGCCAACGACGGCAAGGTCTACGACCAGCCGGCACAGCACCTGAAGGAACGCACCGAAGCGTTCTACCTGATGGGCGACTTCGGCCTCGACCACATTCCGTTCACCGATCGTGCCCTGCCGTTTGGCTGGGAGCTGGACGGCAACGTGGGCGTGCGCTACGTGCGCACCAAGGTGAGCGGTACCGGCATGATGACCTTCACCTCGATCACCAAGACCCCGTCCTACGACCCGAACTTCCCGGATGCGATCGGCGGCACGCTGACTGAATCGGTCACGCAGCCCACCGCAACCGAGGCCAAGACGACGGACGTGTTGCCGAGCCTGAACCTGGCTACCTGGGTGATGCCGGACAAGATGGTGCTGCGCTATAGCGTGGCCAAGACGGTGGCTCGTCCGCCGGTGTCGCGCCTGCTGGCCTCCGGCAGCTGCACCTACGACGAGCGGCAGGTGGACGGGATCGATTCGCCGCAGAAGTGCAGCGGCACCGTCGGCAACCCGGCCCTGCAGGCGCAGAAGAACGTGAACCAGAACCTGTCGGTGGAATACTATCCGAACAAGGACACGATGTTCTCGATCGCCGGCTTCACGCAGAAAGGCAGGGTCGGCCCCGCGATCTCGCAAGGCGTGAACAACCAGAAGCTGTTCGCCAACACCAGCCTGGTCGATCCGGCTACGGGCGCTTCGCTGGCCGACATGCTGTTCAACTACTCGACCTGGGTCAATGGCACCACGACCGGCCGCAAGGGCGTCGAGTTCAGCACCAAGACGGCGTTCACCTTCCTGCCCTCCTTCCTGCGCTACACCGGCTTCGACGGCAACTACACCAAGCAGCACTCGGCCACCACGGCGGCCAATGTGGTCGACCTGTTGACCGGCACCCCGCTGCCGCCGCAGAACGAGCAGAAGTACACCTACAACGCAGCGCTCTGGTACGACGACGGCAGGCTGTCGGCGCGCGTCGCGGTACAGGCGGTGGCCTCGTACTTCAACTGCATCGCCTCCTGCGGCAGTTCGACCAGCATGTACAACTACCCGAACGTGGGCAACTACGGCCGCTTCTCCAGTGCGTACAACCCGGGTTCGCCGATCTTCACGGACTCGACCCGCTTCATCGACGCCAAGATCTCGTACAAGATCACGCCGGCGGTGGAGGTGTTCGTGGAAGGACGCAACCTGGGCAATGCGACCACCTCGCATAGCACCGGCGGTTTCGCGCCGTTTGCGGACGGCACGCCAAGCCTGATCGACTACGCTTACGCCGGCCGACGCATCATGGTCGGTGTGAACTTCCGCACCCTGTGATGAAGCAAGCCACAAGGTGGATGCTGGCGGCGGCGCTTGCGCTCGGCGCCAGCCGTGGCTTCGCGGCGGATTTCAATGCCGCAAAGTACGGAGCCAAGGGCGATGGCGTGACCATGAACACGGCCGCCATCCAGCAGGCGATCGATGCCGCGGCCAAGGAGCATGGCACGGTCGTCTTCCCGGCCGGCACCTACCTGACCGGTTCGGTGTTCGTGAAGTCCGGCGTGACGCTGCGGCTCGACAAGGGCGTGACCCTGCTCGGCTCGCAAAACATCAAGGACTATCCCGTGATGCCGAGCCGGATCGCGGGCATCGAGATGAGCTGGCCTGCCGCGCTGGTCAATGTCTACAAGCAGGAGAACGCCGCCGTCGTTGGCGAGGGAACCATCGATGGCGACGGCAAGGTGTTCTGGCAAGCCTACTGGGACCTGCGCAAGGATTACAACGCGCGCGGCCTGCGCTGGGCGTCGGACTATGATGCCGGACGCCCGCGCCTGCTGCAGGTGTTCGATTCGTCGCAGGTCCAGATCGGCGGCGGCCTGCTGCTGCGCCGCTCCGGCTTCTGGACGGTGCACATCTGCTACTCGCATGACGTGGCCGTCGACGGCGTCACGATCCGCAACAACGTGGACGGGCGCGGTCCTTCCACCGACGGCATCGACATCGACTCGTCGCGCAAGGTGCTGGTGGCGCACGCCGACATCGAGGCCAATGACGACGGGATCGTGATGAAAGCCGGCCGCGATGCGGATGGCCTGCGCGTGGCGCGCCCGACCGAGGATGTGGTGGTGCGCGACTCGATCGTGCGCGATG
Source organism: Massilia terrae (assembly GCF_024753145.1). Classification (GTDB taxonomy): domain Bacteria; phylum Pseudomonadota; class Gammaproteobacteria; order Burkholderiales; family Burkholderiaceae_D; genus Telluria; species Telluria terrae. Next base: position 377,671 of record NZ_JANUGU010000003.1, read on the forward strand.
CGAAGGCGGGCTTTGTGTTCGGCAGCGAAACCTCGGGTGGCTTCCGCAATATCGAAGCCTACAATATCCAGATGCTGGCGAAGGTACCGGTGGGGATCATGTTCAAGTCGGCGCATACGCGCGGCGGCTGGGGTGAGGATATCCGCCTGCACGATATCGACATGGATGGCGTGCCGGTGGTGATGCGGGTGAATATGAACTGGAATCCCGCCTACAGCTACGCGCGCATTCCCGAGAGCGAGAAAAATTATCCGGCGCACTGGAAGGTGCTGGCGACGCCGGTGCCGGAACAGCAGGGCATCGCGCATTTTCACGACGTGAAGATCTGGAATATCAAGGCAAAGGCTGCGGCGACGGCGTTCGAGGTGGATGGCTTTGCCAACGCGCCGCTCCAGCGGTTCAGCTTCGACCAGATCGATATCGAGGCCAAAAAGGGCGGGCATATCAATGACGCGCAGGACTGGCGCTTTGCCAATCTGCGCTTGCGCAGCGATGTGCCGATTGAAGTCGGCAAGGCGAGCAGCGTCAGCGGGGTGCCGGCGAGTCCCTGAACATCATTTAAGTCTCTACCTTTGGCGGCCTGGAAACGGGCCGTTTTTTTTGCGATGTCTGCGGCGCTGCCGCCTTGTCGCTCCGCGCGGCAATTTTGAATTCGCCGACAAGATTCAACAGCTGCCCGGCCTGTTCCTTCATCCCGTTGGTCGCGGCAGCCGCCTGTTCCACCAGCACCGCGTTTTGCTGCGTGATCCGATCCATTTGCGAGATCGCCAGGTTAATCTGCTCAAGCCCCGATTTCTGCTCGCGCCCCGCGGCTGAAATATCCCGCATCAGGTCCGCGGCCTTCGATACCGACGCGACGATATCGTCCATCGTGATTCCCGCTTGCGTCACCTGCGTGCTACCTGCCTGCACGGTGCTTACCGATGCCTCGATCAGCTTCTTGATTTCCTTCGCGGCGCTGGCGCTGCGCTGGGCGAGCATGCGCACTTCGGTCGCGACCACGGCGAATCCCTTGCCGTGCTCCCCTGCCCGCGCGGCTTCCACCGCCGCATTCAGGGCGAGAATATTCGTTTGAAACGCGATCCCGTCGATCACCGTGATGATGTCGGTGATCCTGCCGGAGCTGTCCCGGATGGATTCCATCTGGCTGACCACCTGGCTGACCACTTCGCCGCCGACGCTCGCCAGCTTCGAGGTGGCGATCACCAGGTCGGTCGCCTGCTGCGCATTCTCGGCATTCTGCGCCACGGTGGAGGTCAGCTCTTCCATCGCGGCCGCGGTTTCCTGCAAACTGGAGGCCTGGGCTTCGGTGCGCGCCGACAAATCCATGACACCGCTGGAGATATCGCCAGCGTCGCCATTGACCTGCTGGCTCGACTGCGCAATTTGCCCGATCAGCAGCTTGATATTGATCTGCAAAACCTTCGCCGCATTCAGCACCAGCGCCACTTCATCGTTGCCATTCGGGCGGATTGCGCCGGTCAGGTCGCCGGAGGACATGCGCTCCATCGCCTTCCATGCGTCGCGCATCGGTTTGACGATGCTGTGGTATGCCATGAACGAGAATGCACCGGCCAGCACCAGTCCCAGAACCGCAATCGCCGATTCGATCAGGACGATGGCAGGCCGCGTCGCGCCCAGCAGCGCCGTCGCCGCGCCGGCCACCAATAGCGCGGCCATGATCGCGAATGCGGCATATAACTTCACGGCAGTCGGGAGATTGCGCACGCAGCGCAGCCGATAAAGCAGGGAACGGCTCAGTGCGGCGCCCTCGCGAATCAGCAGGCTGCGGTCGCCGCGATGAATTGCGCGATATGCCTCCTCGGCCGCGCGCACCGCGTCGCGCGACGGCTTGCGGCGAATCGAGGTATAGCCCACCACCTCGTGATGTTCGATGAGCGGCGCGACGTCCGCTTCCACCCAATAGAAATCGCCGTTCTTGCAGCGGTTCTTGACCAATCCGCTCCATGCCTTGCCCAGCTTGAGCGTGCGCCACAGGTCGGCGAAGGCCGCTTCCGGCATGTCCGGATGGCGCACGATGTTATGCGCCTTGTTCACCAATTCCGCCCGGGAGAAACCGCTGATCCGGACGAAATCCTCGTTGACGTAGGTAATCCGCCCTTTCAGGTCCGTCTTCGAAACGATCGTATCGGCGTCTTCCAGGACGTATTCAGTGGTGGTGACAGGATGATTTAATCGCATGGTGGCCCGGATGCATACTTAAAGTAGATGATGATTTGTGAGCGAATCTACTGTTGATCATTGGCTAACAGGAATGCGGTAAATCAAATCCTTGCGATTTGGGCGCAATTCAATACGGGCCTTTCCGGATCGCGGAATTTCCGGGCTTTTTTACGCTTTGGCCCCCGATCTTTGCAATTCATCGCAATCCGCTGCGTGCCGGAAAAGGCCGGGTCTATAGTTCATTCCATCGAAAAACCGACGGAGACCGACATGAACAAATTGCTGACCACCACCCTCGCCGCCACCACCCTCGCGCTCGCCACCCATGCCGCCTTCGCGGAAGACCAGGTGCGCGAAAACCGTCCGGTCGACGCCAAGGTCACCCGCATCCGGCTGGGCGGGGTGGTGACGCTGAACGTGCACCAGGGCGCGACGCCGTCGTTGGTCATTTCGGGCGGCAAGAGCCTCGTTGCACGCACCACCACGACCCAGCACGGCGACACGCTGGACATCGGCAACGAAAGCGAATCCCACTTCAGCTGGCACAGCGACAGCGACAAGCTGGTCGCCGACCTGACGGTGCCGAACCTGCAGGAATTCTCGGCCAGCGGCGTGGGCAACAGCACGGTCACCGGCTTTTCCGGCGACAAGGTGCGGGTCTCGATGGATGGCGCCGGCTCGCTGACGATGAACAGCCGTTACCGCGTGGTCGATGCGGCGCTGGGCGGCGTCGGCGGCGTGACCCTGAACAACGGCGGCACCGCCGACCGTGTCGACCTGTCCTTGCGTGGCGCCGGACGCATGACCATCACCGGGGAAACCAAAGTGCTGCACGGCACCCTGAGCGGCGTGGGCAGCCTGGACGCCACCAACCTGCGCGCCGATTCGGTCGAGTTGCGGATGAGCGGGATGGGCAGCGCGAACGTGTTCGCCCGCAGCGCCGCCAACCTGAACCTGTCCGGGCTGGGCTCGGCGTCGGTGTATGGCAATCCGGCGACGCGCAACGCGGCGACCAGCGGGATGGGGAAGGTTAGCTGGAAGTAATCAAAGCCGGCTTACAGCAAGCTCAGCATGGGTCCCGGCCGCCGCCGGGACGACGGCGCTGGCTTCAGGGCACGGTCTTGCGCAGGACCATGTCGTCCTTGACCGACTTGACGCCCTTCACGTCGCGCGCGAGCTGGACGGCGCGCTCCTCTTCCGCGCGTGAATCGACGAAGCCGGAAAGCTGGACCGTGCCCTTGAAGGTTTCGACCTTGACCTGCGTGGCCTTCACTTGCGGGTCGTCGGCGAAGACGGCCTTGACCTTGGCGGTAATCACGCTGTCGTCGATGTATTCGCCGGTCCCTTCGCGCGTCTTGGTCGGCGCGCAGGCGGTCAGCGCCGCGATCAGCAGGGCGGCGCAGGCAGTAGTGAAGTGCTGTGTTTTCATGGCATCGCTCCCGAAAAGACCCCTAATCTAGCGCTTTTTCGGCATCGATGCCTTGGCGTATTTGCGTGTGCGCGACAGTTCGCTTAGGCAAGATTCAACCACCGCCATGCGCGTCGGCCAGCATGGGCGCCGCTTCGCCAGCCGGCAGCGGCCGCAAGGCAAAGTCGGGGCGCGCGATGTCGCGCCCGATCACCAGCCGCAGCTTGGCGCGCTCGAAGTTACCGACCTCGACCACGGTGGCGTCTCCAAACCGTGCCGCCAGACGCTCGGCCACGGGACGGTAGCCGGCCGCATATTCCACGCGCGTCTGGCGCACGCCGTAGCCCTTCTCGTTGGTCAGCCGGACCACCTTCAGGCCCGGGTCGCCCATCTTTTGCGACAGCGACTTCGCCATGCCGGTGACGCCATTGCCATTGCGGATTTCGAGCAGCGCGGCAGACAGCGTAGCCAGTGGCGGCAGCGGCGCGGGCCGCGGCGGCGGCGCCACCGGAATGGCCTGCCCATCGGTCTCCGGCGCCGGCACGTGCTGGACGCGGGCCAGCGGCGCCGGCGTGCGGCGCAGCTCCAGCAAGCCGTCCGCGCGCGTGACGATGTCGGTCGCCGCCCATTCGTCGCCCGGACGCGGTGCCTCCTTCACCGCCGCATCCACTGCCGGCACGGCGCTGCCGCCGACCGCGGTGAAATCGGCCCGCGCGTCGTGCGACTGCAGCGCCGCGGCCTGGCGGAACATATCCTGTGCGCGCTCGACCTGTCCCAGCTTCTGCAGGCTTTCGCCGAGATGGAACCAGGCGCTGTAGCTGAGCGGGTCGAGCAGGCAGGCTTTTTCGAGCGCGGTGACGGCGTCGCCGTACTGCCCGTTGAGGAAGTAGGCATAGCCCAGGTTGGTGAACAGGTAGGCGCTGGACGGGCCTGAGGCCATGGTGAGCCCGGTGGTGAGCTCGCGCCAGATCGGGATCGCCTGCTCGAAAGCGCGCCGTTCCGCGTACAGCGTCGCCATGCCGTTGCGCGCGTTGACGTGGGCCGGGTCGGCCGCCAACGCATCGCGGTAGGCGTGCAGCGCGCGGTCGTACTGGTGCGCCAGGTGATAGTTGCGGCCGATCTGGTAGGCGTCGTCGGCGCTGCGCGCGGCCGGCGGCTGGTCGGGCAGCGCGAAGCGGCCGGACAGGCTGGCGCAGGCAACGAGCAGCGGCCCGGCGCACAGGATCGACAGGCGTTCGAACGGGATTCGCATCGCAGGCTCCGTACGGGTCAGTTCACAAGGTTGTCGAGGGCCGGACCGAGCGTGCGCACGATCTGGATCGCGGCGGGACCCATCAGCACCATCAGCAGGGTCGGGAAGATGCAGAAGATGAGCGGGAACAGCAGCTTCAGGCCGATCTTGGCCGCGGTCTCCTCGGCCAGCATGCGGCGCTTGTTGCGCAGGTTTTCGGAATGGACGCGCAGCGAATCGCCGATGCTGGTGCCGAAGCGCTCCGACTGGATCAGCATCGCGACCAGGGTATCGACATCGTCCACCCCGGTGCGCAGCGCGAAATTGCGCAGCGCCTTCTCGCGCGAGAAGCCGGCGCGGGTCTCCATCAGCACCAGTTGCAGCTCCTGCGCCAGCGTCACGCTCTTGATGTGGATTTCGCTGGCCACCTTGACCAATGCGCGCTCCAGCGACAGGCCGGCTTCCACGCAGACGGTCAGCAGGTCGAGCGCATCGGGCACGTTCTCGAAGATCTCGCGCCGGCGGCGCTCGGCGATGCGGGCCAGGATCACGTTCGGCAGGTAGTAGCCGAAGGTGGCGGCCAGCAGCAGCACCAGCAGCAGCCGGCTGCCCGCCAGCCCGGCGCCGGTCAGCGCCAGCACGAAGCCGGACAGCGCGGGCGCCAGCAGCGCCAGCACGGTCTTGGACGCGAAGTACAGTGTCGGCGCGGCCGGGTTGCGCCAGCCGGCATTCATGAACTTCATCCGCAGCGCGGATTTTTCCCAGCCCTCTTCCGGGATCGACAGCTTGGTCAGCGGCCGCACCGCCTTGGCGATGCGCTCCAGCCAGCCGTGCTTCTGCAGGGCGGTTTCCTCATCCGGCGCCAGGAACTTGCCGAGCCGCGCGCGCAGCGCCGCCGGCGCGAACAGCATCATGCCGAGCCACGCCAGCGCGCAGACGACGGCAAAGACGATCACCAGGAATGCCAGTTCGCCGATGTGCATCGCGCCTCCTCAGACTCGGATGTGGATGATCTTGCGCAGCCAGAGCACGCCGAACACGATCATGCCGCTGGCTACCCACAGCAGCTTCGTGCCGACCGGGTCGGTCCACAGGAGGCTGATGTACTTGGGGTTCAGGATGGTCATCATCAGCGCCACCACGAACGGCAGCGCGCCCAGGATCCAGGCCGACATCCGGCCTTCCGCCGACAGCACCCGCACCTGGCCGGCCAGCTTCAGGCGGCCGCGGATGATCAGGCTGATATTGCCGAGGATTTCGGCCAGGTTGCCGCCCGACTCGCGCTGGATCAGCACCGCGATGATCAGGTAGCGCAGGTCGGTCAGGGGGATGCGGTTGGCCATGTTGTGCAGCGCCTCGCTCATCGGCACGCCGTAGTTGATCTCCTCGCGCGCGATGCGGAATTCGCCCGACAGCGGCTCGGACAGCTCGGTGCCGACGATCTGCAGCACGTTGGTGAAGGAGTGGCCGGCGCGCAGCGCGCGGGCGATGAAGTCGGCGGCCTCGGGCAGCTGCTCCTCGATGCGGACCAGGCGGCGGGCGCGCGCGCGGCGCGCCAGCATGACCGGGGCGGCGCCGAACAGCAGCGCGAACGCGAGACGCACCGGCAGCGGCAGCGGCCAGCGCGCCGACAGCCCGAGCCCGAGCAGGAAGCAGAAGCCGCTGGCGAGCAGGAAGTGTTCGACCGCGTAGCGCGACCCGGACTGCACCAGCAGCCGGTCGACGCGGTGCGCGAGCGGCCATTGGTGCAGCAGGCGGTCGGCCGCCTCGTTGGCGCTGAAGCGGCGCTGCTTGAGAATGGAGATGCGCTCGGAGCGTCCGACGCCGCCGGACATGATCTGCAGGCGCCGCGAGATGCGCTGCGCGGCCTTGCCGTGGGTGCCCATCCACCACAAGTAGACGGCCTCGATCCCGAGGATCACCGCGGCGAACAGGAAGACCGTAAAACCGTAGAAAAGTGCGTCCATGATGCCCCGCGCAGTCTAGAAAACCAGGTCCGGGTCGAACGAGTCGTCCGGCGCCGGCACGCCATACATCTTGAGCCGGTCGGCAAAGCGCGGCCGCACACCGGTGGCGCTGAAACGGCCCTGCACCTTGCCGTCGGCGTCGACCCCGGTCTGCTCGTAATGGAAGATCTCCTGCATGGTGATGATCTCGCCTTCCATGCCGGTCAGCTCCTGCATGCTGACCAGCTTGCGGCAGCCGTCGGTCAGGCGCGACACCTGCAGCACCACGGTCACCGCGGAACAGATCTGCTGGCGGATCGCGCGCGGGGTCAGCGTGACGCCGGCCATGCTGACCATGTTCTCCAGCCGCGACAGCGCGTCGCGCGGGGTGTTGGAGTGGATGGTGGCGAGCGAGCCCTCGTGGCCGGTGTTCATCGCCTGCAGCATGTCGAGCGCCTCGGCGCCGCGCACCTCGCCCAGGATGATGCGGTCGGGGCGCATGCGCAGGGCGTTGCGCACCAGCTGGCGCTGCGTCACCTCGCCCTTGCCTTCGATGTTCGGCGGGCGCGTCTCCAGGCGCACCACGTGCGGCTGGCGCAGCTGCAGCTCGGCCGCGTCCTCGATCGTGACGATGCGCTCGTTCCCGGGAATGAAGCCGGACAGCAGGTTGAGCAAGGTGGTCTTGCCGCTGCCGGTGCCGCCCGAGATCAGGATGTTGATCTTGGCAACGCCGAGCGACTGCAGCACCTTGATCATCGGCGGCGTCATGCTTTTGTACTCGAGCAGGTTCTGCACCGACAGCGGGGTCGCGCCGAAGCGGCGGATCGACAGCAGCGGACCGTCGACCGCCAGCGGCGGAATGATCGCGTTCACGCGCGAGCCGTCCGGCAGGCGCGCGTCGACCATCGGGCTGCTCTCGTCCACGCGGCGGCCGACGCGCGAGACGATCTTCTCGATGATCTTCATCAGGTGCGCGTTGTCGTGGAAGGCGATGTCGGTCAGCTCCAGCCGGCCCTTGCGCTCGACGTAGACCTTGTTGCTGGTGTTGACCAGGATGTCGGACACGGTCGGGTCGTTCAGCAGCGGTTCCAGCGGGCCGAAGCCGAGCATCTCGTGCTGGATGTCGAGCACCAGGTTGTGGCGCTCGTGCTGGTTGAGGACGATGCGCTCTTCCTCGATGATGCGCTGGATGAGCAGCGCCAGCTCGTGCTTGAACTGCTCGGTGGTGAGGCGCTTCAGGCGCTCCAGGTCGATCCGGTCGAGGATCATCTGGTGCATCGTCTTCTTCAGCTCCTGGTAGGCCTGGTGCGCGGCCTCGGGCATGGCGCCGAGCGGACGGTCGTCGTCGGTTCCGGTCAGGCGTTCGCGTAGTGACATGGCGGCTCCGTCTTCAGTATTCGCTTTCGCTACGCCCGAACAGGCGGTCGAACAGGCCCTTGTTCTCGGGGACGCGGCGGGCGGTCACGAGCTCGACCAGCTCGGCCAGGCTGCGCGCGGCGGTGCTGCTGCGGGTGAGCTGCAGCACCGGCACGCCCTGGTTGACCGAATCGGTGACCGCCACGTAGTCGTTGGGGACGGTGTGCACCACTTCGGCGCCGAGCGCGGAGTTCAGGTCCTGCAGGCGCAGCTTGCCACCCTTCTCGTAGCGGTTGACGATCAGGCGGATGCTGTCGACCGGGTAGCCGAGCGAGCGGAAGATGTCGAGCAGGCGGCGGGCGTCGCGGATGTCGGGCAGCGCCAGCTGCAGCACCGGGTAGATGAAATCGGTGTTGTCGAGCGCGCGCAGCGACACCGAGTCGATCTGGCGGCCGACGTCGAGCAGAATGTAGTCGTAGTGCTGGCGGGCGACGCGCAGGATGGTGTCGATGTGCTCCGGCTTGGCCTCCTTGGCCTGGGCCGGATCGTCGGCCGCGGCCAGCACGCCGAAGCCGGGCGCCACGTGCACCAGGCAGGAATGCAGGAAGGGGCCGTCGATGCGGGCAATCTGGCTGCACACGTCGGACAGCGTCATGGCCGGCTTCTGGTCCGACACGTACAGCGTGGCGTCGCCGAACTGGCCGTGCAGGTCGACCAGCAGCACCTTCTTGTCGGCCAGGGTGGCCAGCGCGTAGCCGAAATTGGTGGAGATGAAGGTGGCGCCGCTGCCGCCCTTGCAGGCGATGAAGGCCAGCACCTTGCCGTCATGGTTGGCGCCGACGCCGGCGGTGGCCGCGATCCGGTCCATCGCCTCGTGGAAGGCGCGGTGCACCAGCGGCAGCGGCAGCACCTCGCGCACGCCGACGCGCATGGCGCGGATCAGGAGCTCGGGCTGCTGGTGGCGGGTCAGCAGCATGATGTGGGCGCCGGCGTAGTGGCGCGCCAGGCGTTCGAGCAGGTCGGCATCGGCGTCGTCGGTCTCGCTGGCGTCGACGATCAGCAGTTCCGGCTGGTCGGCCACCGGCCGCTCAAGCGCATCGCGCAAGCTGGCGCGGCCGGCCGCCATGTTCAGCGGCGGCACGCGGGCCGCGCCCTGCGATGCGATTTCCGCGTAAAGCTGGCTGTCGCGGCTGATCAGTAAAGCTTTCATCGGCGTTCCTCGGCGGCGTGGTCACGGGAAGCGAAGCGGCGGCGGGCTACTGGCCGCTGCCGAGGATCAGCGCCGGCTTGGTCTCGGCTTCCGGCTGGGCGAACGATTTCTGGTAGCGCTCCTGGGCGGCGCGCGCGGCGTGGCCGTCGATCCCGAGCGCCGGGTTGGCGTTGTTCGAGGCCGCCGGATTGGCGACCTGCGCCGACAGGTTGGCGCGTACCGCCTCGCCGAAATGGTCGTCGATGCGCGGGCTGGAGCTGCATCCGGCCAGCGCCAGCAGCACACACGCGGTTGCGGTCATTCTGGTTGCCATCGCTGCCTCCCTTATTTGAGTTCGAAGCCGCCGGCGCTCTGCGCGACCTGGGCGGTGACGGCGGGCGTGGACGCGGCCGCATTGGTGACGGCCGGCGCCGGCCCTTCGAGACGGCCGCCGAGCAGCACCGCGCCGACCGCTGGCGCGCCCACCTTGTCGGTCGGCAGGGCGTAGCTGGTCGAGGGCTGCGGCTTGACCAGGTGGGCGGTGATCACGAACACCAGCTCGGTGCGGTCGGCCTGGTATTCGGAGCTGCGGAACAGCGCGCCCAGGATCGGCACCTCGCCCAGCACCGGCAAGCCCTTCAGGTTGGTGGTCAGGTTGTTCTTGATCAGGCCACCGATGGCGAAGCTCTGGCCGTCGTAGAGCTGGACCGTGGTGCTGGCCTTGCGGGTGGTGACCACCGGCAGGACCGCAGTGGCGCCGGTGCTCCCCGCGGTGAAGCCGACGCCGTCGCGCGACAGCTCGGACACTTCCGGCGCGACGCGCAGGTTGATGCGGCCGCCGGCCAGCACGGTGGGGGTGAAGCGCACGCCGACGCCGAATTCCTTCTCCTCGAGCGAGACGCGGTTGTTGTCCTGCGCGACCGGAATGTAGAACTTGCCGCCGGCGAGGAAGCTGGCTTCCTGGCCGCTGATCGCCATCACGCTCGGCTCGGCCAGCACGCGCACCACGCCGTCGGTCTTCTGGGCCGCGGCCGTGAACTGCTGCTTGCCGTTGGAATGGCTGGCGTTGACGGCGCCGCCCAGGTTCCCGCTCAGGAAATTGGACAGCACGGAGGCGGCCCAGCCGCTGCCGCCGAAGCGCAGGCTGGCGCCGGCCTCCAGGCTTTCGAGCAGGGTCTTGGAGACCTCGGCGATCTTCACTTCCAGCTGCACCTGCTGCGGCGCGCTCACCGACAACAGGTTGACCACGCGCGCCGCGGGATTGTTATTGGTGGCCTGCTGCTGCCCCTGCTGCAGGGCGGGCGGGTCGTCCTTGCGCGCGGCCGGCAGCGCGCGCAGCGGGCGGCGCACATAGGCGGTGGCCAGTTCGACCGCACGGGCCACGGCGGCGGCGTCGCTCACGCTCCCGGTCAGCACCAGCGAATCGGCGGCGGCCAGGACCTTGATATTGCGCTCGTCCGGCATGACGGCGGCCAGGGTGGCCTGCAGCGCCGCGGGGTCCATCGCGACCACGATGTCGACCACGCTGCAGGCGCCGCTCCTGCCCTGCACGATCATATTGGTGGTGCCGACGTCGACGCCGGCGAGGTAGAGCGTGTCGGGCGCCACCAGCAGCGCCTGGACCACGCCCGGGTTGCCGATGCTGCGGTTGCCGACCGCTTCGGGCAGGCGCAGCATGGTGGAGCGCCCGACCTGCAGCGCCAGCTGGGCCGGGCGCGCGGCTTCGCCGCTGCAGCGGGCGCTGGCCTCGCCGCGTTCGACAGCGGCCGGCGTTTCGGCCTGGACCGCGGGGCGTTCCGCCGCCAGCGCCGGCAGCGCCGCCGACAGCAGCAGGCCGCCCAGCAGGCAACGCGCATTCATGGGGCATCCGTTCATGGGTTCACCTTGACGCTAATGGTTGGAGTGGTCAGAAGCACTCTTGGGCGGGCTGCAGGCCGTTGATCACGCCGATGCAGTCGCGCTTGGCCTGGACCGCGACTTTCTGCACCTGCGGCGGGGCCGGCCGCGGCGCCACGGGGACCGGCTTCGGCGCCGGTTTCACCGCTTCTTCCGGCAACAGGGTCAGCTTGGTCGCGCCGCTGGTGCGCACCGGATCGGGGTCGACCTGGTTGCGCAGCACCAGCGACAGGGTGCCGACGCTGCGCGCCAGGTCGAGCTTCTCGGCCTGCTCCGGGGTGACCTCCAGCGTGACCGCGTTGACCACCTTCGGCTTGGTCTCGTCGCGGCTGACTTCCTGGGCCACGGCCAGCACCAGGATCCGCTCGAGCACGATCTTCGAGATGTTCTGCTCGCGCTGGACCACGGCGGCGGACGCGGCGTCCTTCTGCATGCTGACGATGATGTCGACGTAGTTGCCGGGCAGCGCGAAGCCAGCCACGCCGACCACGTCGTTGACACGCACCGTGATGGCGCGCTTGCCTTCGGCGATCAGGGCCGACAGGCCGCCCAGGGTGCCGCTCGGCGCCAGCTTGGCTTCGCTGACCGGCTCGCCGACCAGCACGCTGCTCTTGAGGACCCGGCCGGACAGCTTTTGCGGATCGAAGAAGGCGCCCTTGGGCACGCTGTCGACCGGCCAGTCGACCAGCTTGAACATCTCCGGCGCGAGACGCTGGCCGAGGTTGATGTCGGACGCCGCGACGACGATGCGGCCGCCGCCGCTGCCCGGCTGTTGCAGCAGCCAGCGCGAGGCCAGCACCACCGCGGCCAGGCCGAACAGGATGGCGACCGCCATGACGGCCAGTGCACGTTTGTTTTTCATCGTTGATCCCCTTCGGTGGCGACGGTGCGGCAGGTGGCGAACATGCTGTGCCAGGCCTGGTCGAGCGCGGCGACGGTCAGGCGCGGTTCGGTCCCGGCGAAGCTGGCGAAATCGGCGATGCGGCCGAGCAGTTCATGCGGATAACCGGCCAGCAGCGGTCGCCCGCTGGCGCGATGCAGGCGCGCCACCAGGTGTTCGATGGCCGCCTCGTCGCAGTCGATGCCGCGCAGGCGGCCGTGGCGGCGCAGCAGCGCGCGGTAGGCCGCTTCCGGCAGCGCGCCGAGCGGCACCTTGTAGCCGATGCGGCGCAGGAAGGCGTCGTCGAACACCTCGGCCGGCGGCAGGCTGGTCGCGAACACCACGGCGGCGTCGAAGGGCACGCTCTCGGTGTGGCCGCCGGGCAGGGCCAGCTGGTCGACGCCCTGGTCGAGCGGGCCGATCCAGCGGTTGAGCATCTCGGCCACCGGCAGGCGCTGGCGGCCGACGTCGTCCACCACCAGCATGCCGTTGTTGGCCAACAGCTGCGGCGGCGCGCGCAGCACGCCGGCGGCGGGATCGTGGCGCAGGTCGAGCATGTCGCGCGAGAGGCCGGCGCCGACCTGGACCAGCGGACGCTGGCAGATCGCCCAGCGCATGTCGGTGCTGCGGCGCTCCTCCTGCTGGCGCGGCAGCGGCGGCGGGGCGGCATGCAGCAGCGGGTCGTGGATCTGGATGATCTGGCGCTCGACCACCACCGCGTAGGGCACCGCCACCGCGCCCAGCAGCAATCGCCCGAGCTTGCGCGCCAGCGTGGTCTTGCCGCTGCCGGACGGGCCGTACAGCAGCAGCGCGCGCGCCGAATGGAGGGCCGCGCCGAGCATGTCGCGCAGGGCGGGGTCGAGGCCGTCGTCGGCCAGGGCGGCGGCCAGCTCGGCGCGCCCGACGCGCTCGGCGCCGCGCTGGCGCAGCGACTGGCGCTCGACCACGCTCTTGTAGACCGCAAGCGGCACCGGGGCCGGGCCGAGGTAGCGCGACTGTGCCAGGAAGTCGAGCGCGGTCTTCTGGCCGATCGCGGTGAGCTGGTACTGGACGTCGATGTCCGAGTCGCCGCACCAGGCCACCTCGACCTGCTGCTCGGCCATCAGGGCATTGAGCACTTCGCGCAGCACGCTGACCGGCAGCTTGAGCTTGCCCGACAGGGCCGGCAGCGGCGTCTTGCCGGACGCGTGCAGGGCCTTGACCACCAGCTCGGTCACCAGGCGCGGCTCCAGGCCGGTGTCGCGCACGCCCTTGGGCTGGCGCGGCAGGATCGAGGCAATCGCCAACTCGTCCGTGGCGGGACGGACCCGCAGTTCGGCCGGTGGCGGCAGGGTTTCAATCATCGGGAGTCCCCTTTCGACGGTTCAACTTTCCGACGGACACAGTTGATTCTAGCCAGTGGCCTACAGGCTACTTTTGAGCTTGAGCAAGAAACCCCGGCTCAGGCGTGACGGGCCCACACCACCGCCACGGTGGCCAGCGCGATCGCCAGGCCGTAGGGCATGTCGCCGACGCCGGGGCGGGACAGCGTGGCCGGCAGCGCCGGCAGGCCGGCCAGCCGCAGCCAGATCGGCCGCAAGAGGTCGCGCAGGTTGCGCAGCGCGGCCCGCACGTGGCCGCGGCCGACGATGATGGCGAGGGCCATCACGCCGCCCACGCACCAGGCCAGCACGGCGATCTGGAAGGTGGCGGCCGGACCGGCGAAGGCGCCGACCGTGGCCAGCAGCTTGACGTCGCCGGCGGCCATGCCGCGCAGCAGGTAGAGCGGCAGGAACAGCAGCAGGCCGACGCCGGCGCCAATCAGCCCGTCGAGCAGGCCCGCCCCGCCCAGGCCGGCCTGCAACGGCAGCGCCACGGCCCAGGCCACCAACAACAGGCGGTTCGGGATCCGGCGGCTGAGCAGGTCCTGGGCGCCGGCCAGCGTCACCAGCGCCAGCAGCGCGAGGTCGAGGATCATCTGGACGGGCATGACGTTCTCCAAAGGGAAAAGCCCTCCACCCGGGGGCGGGCGGAGGGCAAGCGGCTTACGACATCCCGGCGACGGCGTTGGTCACCTTGGTGGCGATGGTGCTGAAGGCGGTGTTCAGGCCGCCCCCGAGGGCGGTGGCCCCGGCCGTCAGCGCGACCCCGATCAGGGCCGCGATCAGGCCGTACTCGATCGCGGTGACCCCCGCTTCATCAGCGAGGAAGTCCTTGACTGCGTGAGAGAACTTATTCATGTGAAACTCCATATGGTGGTTAAGGAGAACAACAGACTGGGCCTTGGCAGCGTTGTTTCCTGCCGTCAGTTCCGGTCCAGTGCGTCCACTATAGGAGACGATCTCCAGAAGGAAGTTGACAGCACGCAAGCTTTCCGGCGAGCATCTTTATTGGTATGCGGCAATTCAGATCGCAGGCTGATGGACGCGCCGAAAGCGCAACAAGCTGTATTGACGGATTGCTGGATTTGACAAAAGGCTTTATGCTGCGTGACTTGCAATTCACGCAACGCACGCATCACGGGACAGGAAGCGCATGGATTCGTTGCTGAAACACATGGTCCACATGACCGGACATCGCGACCACGCGATGCTCGACATGTCGACCATCTCCGCCGTTCAAGAGATGGCGGGCGCGGCCCAGACGCGCATGCTGGGCCTGTCGCGCAGCGCCGGCCAGGACTGGGTGCGCTCGCGCGCCAGCGTGCGCGGCGACCACCCGGCGCGTGTCGAAGACCAGCTCGGCACCGGGCGCGGCGAGCCGCTGGACCAGTACCCGGCGCTGGCGCGCTGCCTGGCCGAACACAGCGCGAACGCCACCCAGGACGAGGATGGCCGCAGCACCATGTGGGTGCCGATCTGGATCGGCGAACATGCCGCTTCCTGCGTGGAGATCGTGCGCACCGCGCCGTTCGACCCGGAAGCGGTGCACATGATCGACGGCATCGTCGGGGTCTACCGCAACTTCTACAACCTGCTCGACTACAGCGAGCGCGACTCGCTCACCGGCCTGCTCAACCGCAAGACCTTCGACGACCAGCTGGCGCGCATGCTGCAGGCCAACCCGGAGCCGCCGCTGCCGGGCCAGCCGGAGCGCCGCCAGCTCACCGCCGAGCACGAACAATGGCTGGCCGTGGTCGACGTCGACCACTTCAAGCTGGTCAACGACCGCTTCGGCCACCTGTACGGCGACGAAGTGCTGATCCTGATCGCCAACATGCTGCAGAATTCCTTCCGTGCGCACGACCGTGTGTTCCGCTTCGGCGGCGAGGAATTCGTGGTGCTGCTGCGCGCCGTCACCGAACAGGACGTGGGCCGCATCATCGACCGCTTCCGCTCGGCGGTCGAGCGCCACGTCTTCCCGCAGGTGGGCAAGGTGACGGTCAGCATCGGCTTCACCCGCATCACGGCCAGCGAATCGCCGGTGGTGACCTTGGGCCATGCGGACCAGGCGCTGTACTACGCCAAGTCGCACGGCCGCAACCAGGTGTGCCACTACGACCAGCTGGTGGCGGACGGCCTGCTGCAGACCATCGCCCCCAACGACACGGTGGAGTTTTTCTAGGCCGCCGCGGCCGCCATGAATTGCATCGGATCGACCTTCCACTTGTCCGGCAGCTCGTGGCGCACGATCTTGTCGGCGCGCGCCAGGTCCACCGTCTCGGTCCGGATATACGCCTGGCGCTTCGCGTCGAAGAAGGCGTTGACCTTGGGCGTCAGCAGGCTGCTCTCGTGCGGCTCGACCACCACCGCCAGCCGCCCCGACTCCAGCAGCACCAGCGTGCCCACCGGATAGATGCCGACGCAGCGCACGAACTCCTGCGCCAGCACCGGGCTGAAATGAAATTTGCTCCACTCGTAGATCTTGCGCAGCGCATCGGCCGCCGGCAGGCCCTTGTGGTAGACCCGGTCGGCGGTGATGGCGTCGTAGACGTCGACAATCGCCGTCATCTGGGCCAGCTCGCTGATATCGTCGCCCGCCAGCCGGTCGGGATAGCCGCTGCCGTCGCGCCGCTCATGGTGGTGCAGGGTGATGTCGAGCGGGATCGGGCCGATGCCCGGCGTCTTGCGCAGGATCTCGTAGCCGTCCTGCGGATGGCGCCGGATGATGGCGAATTCCTCGTCGTCCAGGGAGCCCGGCTTGTTCAGGATGTGGTCGGGGACGAAGGCCTTGCCGGTATCGTGCAGCAGGCCGCCGAGCCCGGCCTGGTAAGTGGTCTCGTCGTTCAGGTTGCGCGAGCGGCAGAACGCGACCAGCAGCGTGCACACGCTGACCGAATGGAGGAAGGTGTAGTCGTCCTTGCCCTTGATTCGCAACAGGCCGAGCAAGGCGCCGGGATTGCGCAGGATCGAGGCGGTGATGTTTTCCACCACCGGCGCCACGCGCTCCAGTTCGATCGCCTTGCCGAGCCGCGCATCCTGCATCACTTCGCGCACCAGCCCGGCGGCCTGGCGGCGGATGTTGGCGGCGCGCTGCAGCTCCTCGGCCATCGAGCTGCGCAGCGGCGCCGGGGCCGGCTGGGCCGCCAGGTCCAGCAACTCGTTCTCGGTCTGGGCGCGCACTTCGGCCAGGGTCGGCGCGTCTTCCACGCCCACGCCCTTGCTGCAATCGATGACGACCGAGCGGATCTGGGCGGCGAGGATCTTGCGGATCTCGTCTTCCGAGCTCACCATGAAGCGATTGCGCACGAACGGGTGTTCAATCCAGCTGCAATCGAGATCATGGATAAACATGCCGACCCGCAACTGCGATGAATCGATCTTCTTGAGCATCCGCCTACTCCGGCTGTGTTAATCTCGTGCAAAAACTGTTCCATTGAGTATAACAGTTTGCAAGACAAATATACCTATGGTCGTTACCATTTGACAACGTGGAATTACGTCAACTCCGCTATTTCGTCGCCATCATGGACCACGGCTCGCTGTCGCGCGCGGCCCTGGTGCTGCACGTCGCGCAGCCGGCGCTGACCCAGCAGCTGCGCCAGCTGGAGGAAGAACTGGGCGCCCAGCTGCTGCACCGCTCGGCCCAGGGCGTGAGCGCGACCGACGCCGGGCGCCTGTTCTACCAGCACGCGCTGGCGATCCTGAAGCAGGTGGCGGACGCGCGCGCGGCGGTGGCGCAATCGACCGGGCGGCCGTCCGGCAGCGTCACGCTGGGCCTGCCGCACAGCATTTCGGGCGCGCTGGCCCTGCCGCTGCTGACCGCGGCGCGGGCGCGCTATCCGGAAATCACCCTGCAGCTGACGGAAGAAATATCCGGCAACCTGATCGAGCAGCTCAAGTCCGGCCGCCTGAACCTGGCGGTGCTGTTCGACGACGGCCAGCCGGGCCAGTTCGCGGCCACGCCGCTGGTCGAGGAAGACCTGATGTTCATCTGCCGCAGCGGCTCGGCGCTGGCCCCGGCCGGCGCCGCGGTGAGCCTGCGCGACGCCCTTGCCAGCCACCTGATCCTGCCCGCCCAGCAACAGGGGGTGCGGCCGCAGATCGAGCAGGTCGCGCGCGCGGCCGGACTGTCGCTCGAAAACATCATCGAGATCAATTCGATCGCGATCCTGCGTTCGGCCCTGCTGGCCGACATCGGCGCCACCCTGCTGCCGCTGGCGCCGCTGCTGGCCGACGTGCAGGCGGGCACCCTGCGGGCCTGGCCGGTGCACAGCCCGCAAGTGGCACGCAAGGTCACGCTATGTGCGTCGAAGAATATTCCGCTGACCAACGCGGCGGGCGCGATCGGGCGCCTGGTGCGCGAAGTGACCGAGGAGCTGTGCGCCGCCGGCAACTGGCCCGGCGCCCGCCTCGCACACTAGGCTGGCCTCGGGCTGGAACGGCGGCCGGGCGGCCCCGGCCTGACCCGTGCAGTTCCGCCGAAGCTCCTGCACTCATCTCGTCTCTTCCGCCCCGCCCATCGCATCTATTCCTGTCTCATTCCTTCTATTTTTTCCGACGTCGGAAAATTCGACAAAAAGAGACAGGATGAGACCCAATGAATAGGCCGAAATAGACACATTGAGTGCAGCGACTCGGGCGGGTGGGCCGCCTCCGCGTGCGGCGTTGCGGGCTCACGACGGCCAGGCGCGGCGATGCCGCCAGGCTGGGCGAACCATCATTTTTTCTTATACCCCCATCGTTCATCGGTATTTCCAGCCCGGCGCGCGAAACTTCTACACTCGCGCCAGAACGCGGCTTTCCGCCGCGCGCCAGTCGCCCACCGCGACGCCTGCCCGCCCCGGCGCGCGCCCACCCGGCACGCTCCAGACGGGACCACACCAGATCACGAATTTTGGAGACCGCCATGCCCGATACCACGGCAGCGCTGCCCCGTGCGCAGCAAGCCGAGCCCACGCTCGCCGCCCCCAGCCTTGCCAACGTCAGCCTTGCCAACGTCAGCCTTGCCAACGTCAGCCTTGCCAACGTCAGCCTCGCAAACGTCAGCCTCGACGACAAATACACCGCCAGGTCCGGCAAAATTTTCCTCTCGGGTATCCAGGCGCTGGTCCGCCTGCCGATGATCCAGCGCGAGCGCGACGCCGCCGCCGGCCTGGACACGGCCGGCTTCATCTCCGGCTACCGCGGCTCCCCGCTCGGCGGCCTCGACGAAAACCTGTGGAAGGCCAAGGGCCACCTGGAAGCGAACCACATCCAGTTCGTCCCCGGCGTCAACGAAGACCTGGCCGCGACCGCCGTGTGGGGCACCCAGACCGTGGGCCTGATCGGCGAGACCAGGTACGACGGCGTGTTCGCCATGTGGTATGGCAAGGGCCCGGGCGTGGACCGCTGCGGCGACGTCTTCAAGCACATGAACCACGCCGGCACCGCCGCCACCGGCGGCGTGCTGCTGGTGGCCGGCGACGACCACGGCGCCTACTCCTCGACCCTGCCGCACCAGTCCGACCACATCTTTTCGGCCTGCATGATCCCGGTGCTCTACCCCTGCAATGTGCAGGAATACCTGGACCTCGGCGTGCACGGCTGGGCCATGTCGCGCTTCTCCGGCTGCGCGGTCGCATTCAAGGCGCTGGCCGACACGGTGGAATCGAGCGCCTCGGTGGACGCCGACCCGTTCCGCGTCGAAGTCAAGCTGCCGCAGGATTTCGCGATGCCCGAAGGCGGCCTGAATACGCAGCTGTCCTCCGTTCCGCTCGGCCTGCAGGCGCGCAACCAGGAAGCGCTGATGCAGGACTATAAGATCTACGCCGCGCTGGCCTACGCCCGCGAGAACAAGCTCAATCGCGTCACCATCGACAGCCCGAACGCCAAGCTGGGCATCATCGCTTCCGGCAAATCCTACCTCGACGTGCTCGAAGCGCTGGAGGACCTGGGCATCGACGAGGCGATGGCCGCGCAAGTCGGACTGCGCCTGTTCAAGGTCGCGATGATCTGGCCGCTGGAACCGGACGGCGTGCGCGAGTTCGCCCAGGGCCTGGACGAGATCCTGGTGGTGGAAGAGAAGCGCCAGCTGGTCGAATACCAGCTCAAGGAACAGCTGTACAACTGGCGCGACGACGTGCGTCCGCACGTGGTCGGCAAGTTCGACGACAAGGGCGAATGGGTGGCCCCGCGCGGCGAATGGCTGCTGCCGCCGAAGGCCGATTTCTCGGTGTCGCAGGTGGCGCGCGTGATCGCCAAGCGCCTGGCGCGCCTGGACCTCGACGAATCCACGCAAGCCCTGATCAAGGCGCGCCTGGCCTTCCTCGACGCCAAGGACGCCGTGCTGCAAAAGGCGATCGAGACGCCGTTCCGCCCCGCCTTCTACTGCTCCGGCTGCCCGCACAACACCTCGACCAAGGTGCCCGAAGGCTCGTTCGCGCTGGCCGGCATCGGCTGCCACGTGATGGCGACCTCGATCTACCCGGAGATGAACAAGCTCACCACCCACATGGGCGGCGAAGGCGCGCCGTGGATCGGCCAGGCCGCGTTCTCCAAGGTGCCGCACGTGTTCCAGAACCTGGGCGACGGCACCTACTTCCACTCCGGCTACCTCGCGGTCCGCGCCGCCGTCGCGGCCAAGGTCAATATCACGTACAAGATCCTGTACAACGACGCGGTCGCGATGACCGGCGGCCAGCCGGTCGACGGCACCACCTCGGTGCCGCACATCGCGCAGCAGATGGCGGCCGAAGGCGTCAAGCGCATCGCGCTGGTCACCGAAGACCTGTCGCGCTACGCCGACCGCTCGTTGCTGCCGGAGCTGGTCACGATCCACGACCGCAAGCACATCGACGACGTCCAGCGCGAGCTGCGCGAGATTCCCGGCACCACGGTCCTGATTTACGACCAGACCTGCGCCGCCGAGAAGCGCCGCCGCCGCAAGAAGAACCAGTTCCCGGATCCGGACAAGCGCATGGTGATCAACGAAGCCGTGTGCGAAGGCTGCGGCGACTGCGGCGTCCAGTCCAACTGCGTGTCGATCCTGCCGAAGGAAACGGAGTTCGGCCGCAAGCGCAGCATCGACCAGTCGGCTTGCAACAAGGACTACTCCTGCGTGAAGGGCTTCTGCCCGAGCTTCGTCACGGTCGAAGGCGGCACGCTCAAGAAGAGCAAAGCCGGCGCCGGCAAGGGCGACGACGGCTGGGACGAGCTGCCCGCGCCGGCGCTGCCTTCGGTGGACGCGCCGTACAACATCCTCATCAACGGCATCGGCGGCACCGGCGTGATCACGGTCGGCGCGCTGATGGGCATGGCCGCCCACCTCGAAGGCAAGGGCGCCTCGGTGCTCGACATGACCGGCATGAGCCAGAAGAACGGCTCGGTGACCTCGCACGTGAAGATCGCCGCCAGCCCGGACCGCTTGCGCGCGCAGCGCATCGCCACCGGCGAAGCGGACCTGGTGCTCGGCTGCGACATGCTGACCGCCGGCGCACACGATGCGATCTCGAAAATGCGCCCGGGCCGCACCAGCGCCATCGTCAACCTGCACGAGCAGCCGCCCGGCACCTTCGCCCAGCAGGCCGACTGGGAGTACCCGGCCGAACAGGTGCGCGCGCTGATCAACGAAGCCGTCGGCGCCACCGAGCATCGGTCCGCCGACTTCATCGACGCCACCAAGCTGGCCACCGCGCTGATGGGCGATTCGATCGCCGCCAACCTGTTCATGATGGGCTACGCCTGGCAGAAAGGCCTGATCCCGCTGTCGGAAGCGGCCCTGCTGCGCGCGATCGAGCTGAATGGCGTGGCGGTTGCCGCCAACAAGAAGAGCTTCCTGTGGGGCCGCCGCGCCGCGGTCGACTTCAAGCGCGTCGAGCGCGTGGTGGCGCCGGCCCAGGCCATCGTGGTGCAGATGCCGCAGTCACTGGACTCGGTGATCGCCAAGCGCGTCGAATTCCTGACCGGCTACCAGGACAGCGCATACGCCGGCGTCTACCAGCAGCTGGTGGCGCGCGTGCGCGAAGCGGAAAGCGCGCGCGGCCTGGGCAACAAGCTGTCCACCGCGGTCGCCAAGTACTACTTCAAGCTGATGGCCTACAAGGACGAATACGAAGTCGCGCGCCTGTACACCGACGGCCGCTTCGTCGAACAGCTCAAGACCCAGTTCGAAGGCGAGTTCACGCTCAAATTCAACATGGCGCCGCCGCTGTTCGCGAAGAAGGACGCCAAGGGCCGCATGATGAAAGCGGAATTCGGCTCATGGATGTGGAGCGCGATGAAGCTGCTGGCCAAGCTGAAAGGCCTGCGCGGCGGCGCCTTCGACGTCTTCGGCTACACCGCGGAGCGCAAGATGGAGCGCACGCTGATCGGCGAATACCGCGAGATGGTCGAGGGCCTGCTGGCGCAGCTGGATGCATCGAACCACGCCACCGCCGTGGAACTGGCCAGCCTGCCCGAACAGATCCGCGGCTTCGGGCATGTGAAGGAACACGCCGTCGCCGCCTTCCGCAGCAAAAAAGCCACGCTGCTTGAATCGCTCACCCACCAGCAAAAAGCAGCCTGATTAGTTAGCTTTTGAACCGTCGTCCCGGCGAAGGCCGGGACCCATGGACCGCTCGCCCGGCCGCAGAATGATCAACGCCGCAGGCGGAGCACGCCCAGCATGGGCCCCGGCCTCCGCCGGGGCGACGTAGGTTTTTGGCAACACTTAAGGCACCCACACCCCGCTGTTGACGTTTACGTTAACGTCATATAATAAGCAAACGAGACACCGCTTCCGCCAAAGGAACACCATGAACGACCTCACTCCCGCCACCAAGCTCGACCTGCCGGAACAGTTCAAGCTGGCCAACAAGGTGCGCTTCGTCACCGCCGCCTCGCTGTTCGACGGCCACGACGCCTCGATCAACATCATGCGCCGCATCCTGCAATCGAACGGCGCGGAAGTGATCCACCTCGGCCACAACCGCTCGGTCGACGAAGTCGTCACCGCCGCCCTCGCCGAAGACGCACAAGGCATCGCCGTCTCCAGCTACCAGGGCGGCCACGTCGAATACTTCAAGTACATGATCGACCTGCTGCGCCAGCGCGGCGGCGCCCACATCAAGGTGTTCGGCGGCGGCGGCGGCGTGATCGTGCCGTCCGAGATCGAGGAACTGCATGCCTACGGCGTCACCCGCATCTTTAGCCCGGAAGACGGCCAGCGCATGGGCCTGGTGGGCATGATCCGCTCGATGCTGCAAACCTGCGACGTCGACCTGTCCTCCTACGCGCCCGCCACGCTGGCGCCGCTGACCGAAGGCGAGGTCGCCAGCCACCACCGCCCGCTCGCGCAGCTCGTCACCGCACTCGAAAACGGCAAGGCCGACGCCGCGCTGGTCAAGCAGATCCACGATGCCGCCGAAGGGCTGCACGTGCCGACCCTCGGCATCACCGGCACCGGCGGCGCCGGCAAATCCTCGCTCACCGATGAACTGATCCGCCGCATCCGCCTCGACCAGGGCGACCGCCTCAACATCGCCGTGATCTCGATCGACCCGTCGCGCCGCAAATCGGGCGGCGCCCTGCTCGGCGACCGCATCCGCATGAACGCGATCAACCCGTGGAACGGCCAGGCGCGCGTGTTCATGCGCTCGCTCGCCACGCGCGAGGCCGGCTCCGAGATCTCGCAGGCGCTGCCCGACGTGATCGCAGCCTGCAAGGTGGCCGGCTTCGACCTCGTGATCGTCGAGACCTCCGGCATCGGCCAGGGCGATGCCGCCATCGTGCCGCACGTGGACCTGTCGATGTACGTGATGACCCCGGAATTCGGCGCCGCCTCGCAGCTCGAAAAAATCGACATGCTCGATTTCGCCGACGTCGTCGCCATCAACAAATTCGACCGCAAGGGCGCGCAGGACGCACTGCGCGACGTCGCCAAGCAGTACCAGCGCAACCGCGAACTGTTCAGCCAGAGCCCGGACCAGATGCCGGTCTATGGCACGCAAGCGTCGCGCTTCAACGACGACGGCGTGACCGCCCTGTACCACGGCCTGCTGCCCAAGCTGGCATCGCTCGGACTGAAGGTCGAAGCGTCGAAACTGCCTGTGCCGGCGCAGAAGCAATCCAGCGCCAAGAACGTGATCGTGCCCCCAAGCCGCTCGCGCTACCTGGCCGAAATCGCCGACACGCTGCGCGGCTACCACAAGCACGTCGGCAAGCAGGTCAAGCTCGCGCGCGAGCGCCAGCAGCTTACGGAAGCCAAGCGCATGCTGGCCGCCGCCAACAAGGGCGCCGACTTCGACGACCTGATCGCCCTCCGCGACAACGCGATGGAAGGCGGCGCTAAAAAGCTGCTGGCGATGTGGCCCGACATGCAGGCCGCCTACTCGGGCGACGAATACGTGGTCAAGATCCGCGACAAGGAGATCCGCACCAAGCTGGTTCAGAAGACCCTGTCCGGCAACCCGATCCGCAAGGTCGCGCTGCCGCGCTACGAAGACCACGGCGAAGTGCTGCGCTTCCTGATGCTGGAAAACGTCCCCGGCTCCTTCCCCTTCACCGCCGGCGTGTTCGCCTTCAAGCGCGAGGGCGAAGACCCGACCCGCATGTTCGCCGGCGAGGGCGACGCCTTCCGCACCAACCGCCGCTTCAAGCTGGTCTCGCAAGGCATGGACGCCAAGCGCCTGTCGACCGCCTTCGACTCGGTCACGCTGTACGGCGCCGACCCGGCGCTGCGTCCCGACATCTACGGCAAGGTCGGCAACTCGGGCGTGTCGATCGCCACGCTGGACGACATGAAGGTGCTGTACGACGGCTTCGACCTGTGCAGCCCGAACACCTCGGTCTCGATGACCATCAACGGCCCGGCGCCGGCGATCCTGGCGATGTTCATGAACACCGCGATCGACCAGCAGGTCGACAAATTCGTGGCCGACAACGGCCGCCAGCCGACCGACGACGAAGCGGCCAAGATCCGCGCCTGGGTGCTGGCCAATGTGCGCGGCACCGTGCAGGCCGACATCCTCAAGGAAGACCAGGGCCAGAACACCTGCATCTTCTCGACCGAGTTCTCGCTCAAGGTGATGGGCGACATCCAGGAATACTTCGTGCACCACCAGGTGCGCAACTTCTACTCGGTGTCGATCTCGGGCTACCACATCGCCGAAGCCGGCGCGAACCCGATTTCGCAGCTCGCGTTCACGCTGTCGAACGGCTTCACGTTTGTTGAAGCCTACCTCGCGCGCGGCATGCACATCGACGACTTCGCGCCGAACCTGTCGTTCTTCTTCTCGAACGGGATGGACCCGGAGTACACGGTGCTGGGCCGCGTGGCGCGCCGCATCTGGGCGGTGGCGATGCGCGACAAGTACGGCGCCAACGACCGCTCGCAGAAGCTCAAGTACCACATCCAGACCTCGGGCCGCTCGCTGCACGCGCAGGAGATCGACTTCAACGACATCCGCACCACGCTGCAGGCGCTGATCGCGATCTACGACAACTGCAACTCGCTGCATACCAACGCCTACGACGAGGCGATCACCACGCCGACCGACGAATCGGTGCGGCGCGCGCTGGCGATCCAGCTGATCATCAACCGCGAGTGGGGCCTGGCCAAGAACGAGAACCCGAACCAGGGCTCGTTCATCATGGAAGAACTCACGGACCTCGTGGAAGAAGCGGTGCTGCAGGAGTTCGAGCGCATCGCCGAGCGCGGCGGCGTGCTGGGCGCGATGGAGACCGGCTACCAGCGCGGCAAGATCCAGGAAGAGTCGATGCTGTACGAGCACAAGAAGCACGACGGCTCGCTGCCGATCATCGGCGTGAACACCTTCCGCAACCCGAATGGTGCGGCAGTGCCGGCGACCATCGAGCTGGCCCGCTCGACCGACGACGAGAAGCAGTCGCAGCTCACGCGCCTGGAAGCCTTCCACCAGCGCCACGCGGCCGAAGCACCGGCCGCGCTGGCCGCCCTGCAGCAAGCCGCGATCGACAACGCCAACGTGTTCGAGAAGCTGATGGACGCGGTGCGCGTGTGCTCGCTCGGCCAGGTCACCACCGCGCTGTTCGAGGTGGGCGGGCAGTACCGGCGCAATATGTAACACCGCGCATTTGTGCCCAAAAAGCCGAAGTTCGCTTCGGCTTTTTTATTGTCGACACGCTCCGATGCGCTTAACGGAAAAAAATTCCCACCTCCTCGTTGTGCGTGATTGAACAATTGGTCCCTACTTGCTGTTTTTACCCGGCGACACCCGCAGTAACATGGGGTCAGGTCGTCCAAAGAATCAAAATTTCGGTACGAAAACTCTTGCGGCGGGAAGTTTAAGTTGTTGGGCCGGAATTTTGATTCATTGGACGACCTGACCCCGACTTTGCAGATAGAGGATCAGGCGGGCGGTGCGCCGCTCAGCCCCGCCTCGTCATCGATGTAATCCGTCACAAAGCGGCGCACGCTAGCCGCGAGACGGCCCAGCAAGATGAAGCTGCCAAGCGGCAGGGCCATCAGCGCTGCAGTCAACATCAGCACCTGTCCGACCGGTGCGTGCAACCACTGGACGCAGAACATCGCGTAGCCCGCACCAATGACAATCGTCAGCAGGCCGCCCATCCACGCGATCACCCGCATCAGGATGCTCAGGAGGATGAGGATGCACTCGCCGATTGTGCCGCGGTCTCTCACGCAAAGCACACGGCGGCAATCGGCGGCAGGTTCAGCGACACCGTATGCCAGCTGTCGCCGCCATTCTCGGACAGCCACAGGCCACCCGTGGTCGATCCCATCAGCAGGGTGCGGCCGTCGTCGGCCACCGCCAGGCCGTGGCGGTACACCAGGTCGTAGCAGCGCTCCTGCGGCAGCCCGGCGCGCTGCACCTTGAAGGTCTTGCCGCCGTCGGTGGTGCGGTTCACCGCCAGCGCCGCGCCCACCGGCACGCGCTGCTGGTCGGCCACGGCCGGCACGAACCAGGCCGTGTCGCCATCCTCCGGGTGCACCGCCACCGCGAACCCGAAGCGCGACAGCGGCGCTTCGCGGATCTCGTCCCACTTGCGCCCGCCGTTGGTCGAACGCCACATGCCGTTGTGATGCTGGCACCAGAGCGCGTCCGGGGTGCCGCGCGAGCGCACCACGCGGTGCGGATCCTGGATCGCCTCGTTCTCGCTCATCTCCGGCGGCATGTAGTCGGCGCGCATGCCGGTCGAGCTCACGGTCCAGCTTTCGCCGCCGTCCTCGGTGCGCCACGCTCCGCCGCTCGACACCGCGACCAGCACTTTGTTGCTGTCGCGCGGGTCGACGCTGATGCTGTGGATGCCCGGGTCGGGGTAGCCGCCGCCCATCCACTCGGCGCGCTGCGGCACGTCCCACAGCGCGCGCACCAACTCCCACGAATCGCCACGGTCGCGCGAGCGGAACAGGCCGCCCGGCAGGGTGCCGGCCCACAGATGGCCCGGCTGGTCCTTGCCGCCCGGCTCCAGCGACCAGATCAGCTTGTTGGTCCACTCGATCTTGTCGCTACTGTCCGCCGGCTTGGGGGGATAGCTCGGCGCCGCCAGTTCGGTCCAGACCTCGCTGCCGGGATCGCGCCGGTGCAGCTTGACGCCGAAGTGGCCGAGGTTGAGCGCCGCGTACAGGCTGCCGTCGCGCTTGTCGGGCAGCGATATCGACACCGGTTCGCCAAGAAAGTGGACGGGGCCGAATTTCCACTGGCCGTCCTCGCGGTGCAGTTCGAACAGGCCCTTGCGGGTGGACACGTACGCGCGATCGCTCATGTTTAGCCTCCGGAAAGTGCCTGCAGCACGTAGACCTTGCTATCGGGTTGGAGTGGATCGTCCAGGCGCCTGCGATCCGCGCAGTGCCGGCCGTCGATGAATACCGCCACGTTTTCGCGCAGGTGGCCCTGGTCGTCCAGCACGTAGCCGCGCAAGCGCGGATTGGCGGAGAACGCGCTCTCCAGCGCAGCGCGCAGCTGGACGGCGCCAGTCTCGACCTGTGGCAAGGTCGTGAAACGCGCCAGCTGCTGGGTGAAAAACACGTGCGCCATCGGACACCTGTGGAATATGGATGCGCCGATTCTAGTAGTGTTGTTGGTGTTTAGCTATCGGAAAATTGCACCTGCCACGAACGCGCGCCGCAGGCCTAGAATGGAAGCGTGTCCACCAGCGGAGCCGCGCATGACGATCCAACCGGAACAACTGGCCGCATTGATGCAAGAAGTCGAACAGGAAGACCCGATCGACTTTGCCGATTTGCCTTTCGCCGAAGACGAAATGCGCCTGCTGGTGGCCAACCACCTGTGTGAGATGGCGGAAGCGATGGAGAGTTTCAGCACCGAGGACAGGCTGACCACGCTGCTGGCTGTGTCGGCCAAGCTGGTGCTGGAGAACCTGGTGCTGCACGTGCAGCTGCTGCGGCGGCATGGGCTGCCGGTGGGGGAGAATGTGGAGGCATTGCTCAACAAGCTGCGCGGGCGAGAGCCTGATTAGTCCTTAAACCATGGTCGTCCCGGCGGAGGCCGGGACGACGGTTTCTGGGCTAGTGCACCGACTGCATCCCCGGATGCAGCACCACTTTCACGCACTGGTCCTGCTTGTGCTTGAAGATCTCGTACCCGTGCGGCGCGTCGTCCAGCGCCATGTGGTGGGTGATGATGCAGGCCGGGTCCAGCTCGCCCTTCTGGATGCGTTCCAGCAGCGGCTGCATGTAGCGGTGCACGTGGGTCTGGCCGGTGCGGATGGTCAGCGAGCGGTTCATCACCGAGCCGATCGGGATCTTGTCCGCGAACCCGCCGTACACGCCCGGCACCGACACCACCCCGCCATTGCGGCAAGCCAGCATCGCCTCGCGCAGCGCGGTCGGCCGCTCGGTCTCCATGCGCATCGCCTGCTTGATGCGGTCATACGCATAGGCGATGCCGGTGCCGTGAGCCTCCATGCCGACCGCGTCGATGCAGGCATCCGGCCCGCGCCCGCCCGTCATCTGCTTGAGCGCATCGATGATGTCCACCTCCTCGTAGTTGAGCACCTCGGCCTTCGACAGATCGCGCGCCATCGCCAGCCGCTCGGGGAAGCGGTCGATCGCGATCACCCGCTCCGCCCCCAGCAGGAAAGCACTCTGGATCGCGAACTGGCCCACCGGCCCGCAGCCCCACACCGCCACCACGTCGCCCGGCTTGATGTCGCAGGCCTCGGCCGCCATGTAGCCGGTCGGCAGGATATCGGACAGGAACAGCACCTTGTCGTCCGACAGTCCTTCCGGCACCACCAGCGGCCCCACGTCCGCGTAGGGCACGCGCGCATACTCGGCCTGGCCGCCCGCATAGCCGCCGGTCAGGTGCGAATAGCCGAAGATGCCGGCGGTGGAATGGCCCCACATTTTCTCGGCCATCTCCGCATTCGGGTTGGAGTTCTCGCACACCGAGAACATCTTCTGTTCGCAGGCGAAACAGTGGCCGCAGGCGATCGGGAACGGCACCACGATGCGGTCGCCCACCTTGAGCCGCTTCACGCCGGCGCCGCACTCCACCACTTCGCCCATGAATTCGTGGCCGAGGATGTCGCCCGCTTCCATGCTCGGCACGTAGCCGTCGTACAGGTGCAGGTCGGAACCGCAGATCGCGGTCGAGGTGATCTTCACGATCACGTCGGTCTGGTTGAGAATGGTCGGATCGGGCACCCGCTCGATCCGTACGTCGTTCACGCCATGCCAGCAGTTTGCTTTCATTCCTTGCCCTCCATTACTGTTCAAACACGCGGTTGAACCATCTCGACTTGAGCGAGCGCTTGCCGTGCGGCTGGCCGCGCGTGGTGGGAATCTCCCCGCATTCGATGAGCTGCTTGAAGCGCCGCAGGTCGCTGCGGATCTGCTGCGACGGCTCCCCGCCGAACAGCATCGCCACCGCGGCGCCGGCCGCGCCGCCGGGCGGCTGGTATTCCATCTCCACCTGCATCAGCGTGCCCTGCCCGCCCGGCGCCGGCGCGAAACGCACGGTGCCGCTGTTGTACACATCCGCGTTGTCGCTCGAACGCCAGGCCAGCAAGCGGCCCGGCTGGTCGGCGGTGACCTCGGCATCCCATTCGATACGGCTGCCGGCCGGCCCCGTGGCGCACCAGTGCGAGCGCATGTCGTCGATCACCTCGATCGACTCGATATGCCGCATGAACTGCGGGAAGCGGCCGAAATCGCGCCAGAAGCCATAGCATTCCTCGGGCGATCGGTTGACCGTGATGGCCTTGAGCACGCGGCGCTTGCCGCCGCTGCCGGGCAGGGTTTCCGACGACGGCGAGCGGCGCGGCCAGGCGCCGGCGCGCACGTCCAGCGCGGTGATGCCGGTGGCGATGGCGGCGGTGGCGGCCAGGCGGCTGCGTTCACTGCGCGGCGAGAACATGGCGGCGCCCAGCACCGCCACATCCATCGTGTCGCCGGCCACCCGCGCCCATTTCCACACCGGCGACTTCGGCTGGGTCAGCAGGCCGATGCCGCAGGCCAGCTCGCGCAGGCCGATCACGCGGTACAGCTTGTCCAGCCGCGGCAGGCCGGTGGCGCGCGCGAAGGCCTTGGGGGCCAACAGCTGGCTGGCGCCGAGCGCGATGCTGATCCAGCCCAGCGCCGTGCCCAGCGTCGCTTCGCGCGCGGCATGTTGGCGCCCGCCCTGCCACACCACGTCGGCATAGGCATGGGGCAGGCGGGAACGCTCGTCGTAAGTCAGTGCCCGGTTGGGATCGTAGGGGACGCGCGGGCCGCGCCGGGCCTGCGGCTGGTCTTGCCTGTTTTCCATATTGTCTCCCGAAAAAAACAGCGGCCGGGACGGCCGAAACCGCAAATTCTTCACGAATTTAGACAGGCACGTCGCGCGAAATCCGCCCAGAAATTTTCATTGTTTCCTGCCGTTTTCATTTGTGCGCCGTGTAAACAGTTTCTTTCGTACGATTGTCTAAAAGGAAAGTTAGCCAAAGGTAAGCCAACCGCGCAACGCCCTACCCCACACAAAGGAAACAGCCATGCCGCAGCATTTGTCCAAGAGAAAAGTCAGCAGCGCCGTGATGTGCGCGCTCGTCGCACTCGGGGTCAGCCTGAGTGGATGTAATGGCAACAAACCGACCACCGAACTATTAAAAGAAGCGCAACAATATGAGCAGAAAGGCGACCAGAAGGCCGCGCTGATCCAGCTGAAAAACGCCGTGGCGCAAAGCCCGGCCGACGGCGAGGCGCGGCTGCGGCTGGGCACGCTGGCGCTCGAGATGGGCGACCTCCCCTCGGCCGACAAGGAGCTGCGCAAGGCCGCCAGCCTCGGCGTGCCGGCCCAGCGCACCCTGCCGCTGCTGGCGAAGGCGATGCTGGAACAGGGCCAGAACAAGGAACTGCTGGAGCAGCTCACGCCCGAGCTGGCCAAGGGCAGCGCCCCCCTGCTGGCGCGCCGCGGCGACGCCCTGCTGGCCAGCGGCGAGGTCGCCGCCGCCAAGGATGCCTACCAGCAGGCCCTGGCCGCCGACCCGCATTCCGGCGACGCGCTGGCCGGACTGGCGCGCCACGCCATGGTCACCCAGGACCGCATGGCCGCCGAGACCTACGCGGCCGAAGCCGTTGCCCAGGATCCGAACAATGCCGACGCCTGGATGTTCCAGAGCATCATCCTGCGCGCCGCCAACAAGCAGGACGACGCGCTGGCGGCACTCGACAAAGTGCTCGCGCTCAAGCCGCACCACCGCAGCGCCCACGTCGAGAAAGCCAATATCGAAATCGCGCGCGGCCAGTACCCTGCGGCGCAGTCCGAGCTCGACCTGGCCCGCACGACCACGCCCGGCAATATGCTGGTGACCTACGCCCAGGGCCTGCTCGACTTCAGCCAGGGCAAGTACAAGAGCGCGCTGGAATCGGCGCAGAAAGTGCTCAAGAGCGCGCCCAACCACCTGCCGACCATGCTGCTGGCCGGCGCCATCGAATTCAATCTCGGCGCCAACGAGGAAGCCCAGCAGCACCTGCGCAAGGTGCTCGAAGCCAACCCGAACAACCTGTACGCGCGCAAGCTGCTGGCCCAGGCCCAGCTCAAGCGCGCCGCGCCGCAGGATGCCGCCGCGACCCTGGCTCCGGCCCTGCAGCAGCCGACCCGCGACGCCCAGCTGCTCGCGCTGGCCGGCGAGTCCTATCTCGCCGCGCGTGACTACGACAAGGCCAGCGGCTACTTCGAGCAGGCCGCCGCGATCGCGCCCAAGGAAGCGGCGGTTCACACCTCGCTGGGTCTGGCGCGCCTGCACCAGGGCGAGCGCGCCAAGGGCCTGAGCGAACTGCAGCTGGCCACCGAGCTCGACCCCAAATCGGCCCGCGCCGGCTTCGCGCTGGTGCAGGCCCAGCTCGCGGACAGGCAATACGACAAGGCGCTGGCCGCGGTCGACGCGCTCGCCAAACAGCAGCCCGACAACGCCGAGGTCTACAACCTGAAGGGCGGCGTGTGCTCGGCCAAGGGCGACCTCGACTGCGCCCGCGCCGCCTTCGAGAAAGCGCTGGCGCTGCAGCCGAGCTATTTCGCGCCAGTCGCCAACCTGGCCGAACTCGACATGCACGCGAAGAAGCCCGACGCCGCGCGCGCCCGCTTCTCCGCCTTGCTCGACAAGCAGCCGAAAAATTTCGGCGCGATGGCCGCGCTGGCCGACCTGGCCGCGCTGCAGGGCAAGCAGGACGACGCCACCGGCTGGCTGGAAAAGGCCGCCGCCGCCAACCCGGACTCCATCGTCGCCACGCTGCGCCTGGGCAAGCAATACCTGCGCACCAAGCAGGCGCAGAAGGCGCTGACCCTGGCCAGGAAAGCCCAGACCGCCAACCCGGAGAATCCGGAGCTGCTCGACCTGCTGGGCCAGGCCCAGGTCGCCACCAGCGACGCGGCGGGCGCGCTGGAAACCTACAGCAAGCTGGTCAACGTGGTGCCGAAGTCGGCCCTGGCCCAGCTGCGCCTGGCCGGCGTGCACACCCTGCTGCACAAACCCGACGAAGCCTCGTCCGACCTGCGCCGCGCGGTCGAGCTGGCGCCGGACCAGCCGGAAGCGCGCATGGCCCAGGTCGAGCTGGCGATGAGCGCCGGCCAGCCCGACGCCGCGCTCGGCTATGCCCGCGAAACCCAGAAACGCCCGCGCCTGCAGACGCTGGGCTATTCGCTGGAAGGCGACATCCAGATGGCGCGCAAGAAGCCGGGCCTGGCCCAGGCCGCCTACCAGAAGGCGTACGCGGTGACGCCGGCGCCGCAGCTGCTGGTGAAGGCCGCCAACGCCATGAAGCTGAACGGCAAGCAGGCCGAGGCCGACAAGGCGCTGGCGCAATGGCGCAAGTCCTATCCGGATGAGCCGGTGGTGGCCATGTACCTGGTCGACGGCCGCCTCGCCGCGCGCGACTACAAGGGGGCGATCGCGCTGCTGCAGACCGTGCTGAAGAGCCAGCCGGACAATGCCATCGCGCTCAACAACCTGGCCTGGGCCTACCAGCAGGAACAGGATCCGCGCGCGCTCGCCACCGCCGAGCAGGCCCTGAAGCTGACCGGCGACAATCCGTCGGTGATGGACACCCTGGGCTGGCTGCTGGTCGAGCAGGGCAACACCCAGCGCGGCCTGCCCCTGCTGCAGAAAGCGGTGGCGCTGGCGCCGCAGGCGGGCGATATCCGCTACCACCTCGCGGTCGGCCTGTCGAAATCCGGCGACCGGGCGGGAGCGAAGAAAGAACTCGACAAGCTGCTGGCGGAAAACGCCCAGTTCCCGCAACTGGACGCGGCGCGCTCGCTGCGCAGCACGCTGTGATGGCTTGAGGAGCGCCGGCCGCGCGCGGCGCGTGCGCGGAGCCGGCAAAGATTGCCAATGGAAAACAGCGATAAATCCCGCAGGCAGGCTGCGACAGACGAGGCCGTATCGCGCGCTGCCGACCTGGATGATCGGGCTAACATACCGCCCTCTGCATTAGAGGACGTAATTGTGACCCAGGATTCCTTCGGTATCCGTCTGACCGATACTGCGGAAGGCCGGAGTTCAGCCAGCTTACTCATCAACAAGATGTACGCCTGGCGCGGCTACGCCGGCACGCACCAGGTGGTCGATGACCCCAACCGCATCACGCTCACCGCCACCGACCATGGCAGGGTGGTGGGCACGCTCACGATCGGCCTCGACGCGCCGGTGGGCCTGGCCGCGGACCAGGTCTTCAAGGAAGAACTGGACGCCATGCGGGACCAGGGCGGGCGCCTGTGCGAGTTCACCAAGCTCGCCTTCGATCCTTCGGTGAAGTCGAAGGCTTCGCTGGCCAACCTGTTCCACCTGGCCGTGATCTACGCGCGCGACATCCACCACCGCACCGACATCGTGATCGAGGTGAACCCGCGCCACCGCCGCTTCTACCAGCAGATGCTGGGCTTCGAGCAGCTGGGCGACGTGAAGACCAGCCCGCGCGTGAACGCGCCGGCCTACCTGCTGCGGGTCGGCCTCGAGTTCGTCACCGAGCAGATCAAGCAGTACGGCGGCACCTTCACCGAACAGGGCGCAGGCCGCTCCTTCTACCCCTGGTTCTTTTCGCCGCGCGAGGAACAGGGCATCATCAACCGCCTGTTGCGCATCGACGAGCAGCACCTGGCATGACCGCCTTCGACTACCAGCAGGCCTTCGCGCGCAATATCGGCTGGGTCACGCCGAGCGAGCAGCAGGCGCTGCGCGGCAAGCGGGTGGCGATCGCCGGCATGGGCGGGGTCGGCGGCAACCACCTGCTGACGCTGGCGCGGCTGGGCGTGGCGCACTTTCGCATCGCCGACTTCGACTACTTCGACCTCGCCAATTTCAACCGCCAGGTGGGCGCGATGATGTCCACCGTCGGCCAGTCCAAGGCCGAGGTGATGGCACGCATGGCGCGCGACATCAACCCGCAGATCGAGGTCGAGATCTTCGGCGAAGGCGTCGACGAATCCAATCTGCGCGCCTTCCTGTCCGGCTGCGACCTGTACGTCGACTCGCTCGACTTCTTCGCCTTCGACATCCGCCAGCGCACCTTCGCGCTGTGCGCCGAGATGGGCGTGCCGGCCACCACCGCCGCGCCGCTCGGCATGGGCGCGGCGGTGCTGACCTTCATGCCGGGCGGGATGACCTTCGAGGAGTACTTCCAGTGGGGCCGCCACGACGAGGTCGAAAAAGCGATCCGCTTCGTGGTCGGCCTCGCGCCGGCCGGCCTGCACCGGCCCTACCTGGTGGTGCCGGAAGCGGTCAACTTCGGCGAGCGCCGCGGCCCATCGACCTTCATGGCCTGCCAGCTGTGCGCCGGCATGGCCGCCACCGAAGCGCTCAAGATCCTGCTCCGGCGCGGCAAGGTGCTGGCGGCGCCGTGGGGCATGCAGTTCGACGCCTACCGCGGCAAGCTGGCGCGCACCTGGCGGCCGGGCGGCAACGGCAATCCGCTGCACCGGCTGATGATCGCCATCGGCCGCCGCCAGTTCGCGCGGAACGCACAGCGATGATGCCCTCCGGCGCGCTGCGCGAGATCCTCGAG
Organism: Massilia terrae; assembly: GCF_024753145.1. GTDB lineage: Bacteria > Pseudomonadota > Gammaproteobacteria > Burkholderiales > Burkholderiaceae_D > Telluria > Telluria terrae. Next base: position 412,579 of record NZ_JANUGU010000003.1, read on the forward strand.
CTGGCGCGCTGGGCGCCGAGCGGCGACAACACGCAGGTGTGGCGCTTCGAGGTGCTGGGCGCGGACCGCGTGCTGGTGCACGCCTGGGACACGCGCGCCGACACCGTCTACGACCTCGATGGCCATCCGAGCCAGATTTCGATGGGTGCGCTGCTCGAGACGATGGCGATCGCGGCCAGCGCACAAGGCCTGCGCACCGACGTGCAGCGCCGCCTCGACAGCCCGCAGGAGCGGCCGGTGTTCGACGTGCGGCTGCTGCCCGATCCGGCGCTCGTCCCCAGCCCGCTGGTCGATGCGATCACGCGCCGCACCGTGCAACGCCGGCCGATGAGCGCCAAGCCGCTCAGCACCGCGCAGAAGCAGTCGCTGGAAGCGGCGGTGGGGCCAGGCTACGCGATCGCCTGGCTCGAAAGCTTCGGCGAGCGCATGCGCGCGGCGCGGCTGATGTTCAACAATGCGCGGCTGCGCCTGACGATGCCGGAGGCTTTCGAAGTCCACCGCCGCATCATCCACTGGGGCGTGGAGCGCAGCCCTGACCGCGTCCCGGACCAGGCGCTCGGCGTCGACGCCGCCACCTTGCGGCTGATGAAATGGGCGATGCACAGCTGGCGCCGCATGTCCGGTGTGAACCGCGCGCTCGGCACCTGGGCGCCGCGCATGCAGATGGACTTCATCCCGGGCGTGGCCTGCGCCGCCCACTTCGTGCTCAAGGCGCGCCGTGCGCCGCAAGGCATCGACGACTGGGTCGAGGCCGGCCGCGCGGTGCAGCGGCTGTGGCTGACGCTGACGCACCTTGGGCTGTTCATGCAGCCCGAGATGACGCCGCTGATCTTCACCAAGTACGTGCGCGAGCGCCGCGCGTTCACGCAGGCCGCGCAGCTGCACGGACTGGCCGAGCAGCTCGAACGCGAGTCATCGGCGCTGGTATTCACCGACGCGCTGACCCCGGTCTACATGGGCCGCATCGGCACCGGCCCCGCCCCGCGCGCCCGCTCCGAGCGTCTGCCGCTCGAGCAGTTGCTGGTCCACTGACGGCTAAATAAATTGTTACCGTCGTTCCCGGCACTGCCGGAAACGACTTCCCGCGAACGCGGGAACGACGGTCTGTATGTGCATAGGCAGCGCAAAAAAAAAGAGCGGGCAAGCCCGCTCCGAACGATCATGGCTGATCGAGATTACGCTTTTTTAGCGCGTTTGCGGGTCACCACGCCGGCCCCCAGCATCGCGATGCCGAACAGCGCCAGCGAGCCCGGCTCCGGCACCTCGGCCAGCTTGAACTGGCCATCGGTGTTCAGGAACAGGGTGGTGCGAATCTGGTTGTCCGGGCCCGGGTTGTACGCGGTGCCGTTGCAGCCCGAGCCGGTGTAGCCGGCGAACTGGCACATGATTTCCGACACCTGCAGCGAGGTCGGCGACTGCAGCGGGTTGGCGTTGGTGAATGCGAAGGACAGCACCGACTGGGTCGACAGGTCAACGCCGGTCTTGTCGAAGAAGTAGCCCGGCACCAGGTCGCCGGCCTGGGCCATCGCGTTGACGGTCACCTGGCCGTTGGCGACCGGGTTGCCGAAGGCGTCCACTTGGCCGCCGCCGCCCGGGGTCACATGGAAGGTGGCGATCAGGTTGCCCAGGTTGGCGCCGTAGATGCCGGCCGAGGTGGCGTACTGGTTGTTGACCGGGTTCTGATAGATCGAGATCGTACCGCCGCCGAAGGTGAAGCCGCCGCCCAGGGTGCCGGTGCCGTTGGCGACGAAGGTCGCGGTGATGTTACCGCCTGCGAAATTCAGCGGGAACAGCTGGCCGTTGGCGTCCGCCTGCGGAATGTTGAAGACCGAGTGCTCGACGAAGGAGAAGGCGCCGCTGCCGCCGGTCGGGCTCAGTTGGATGAACGAGTTGCCTGCCACGTTCAGGTTCTCATGGATGGTCTGGCCGCTTGCGAAGCCGCCGCCGATCGGATTGAACACCCAGTCGTTCATCACCACTTCGGCCTGCGCGGAGCCTGCAAACGCCATCGCAACAGCCGCAGCGGTAACCAGTTTGTTCAGCATTTTCATGATTTGTCGTCCTCGATGTAGTTAATAAGTTCTCGCCAACACACACCCAGCATTTAGCAATCGGTGTGCCAGCTCATGCGATGGCTTTCAAATCAAGGACTTGTCGCTGCCCGTCCAGCCGGTGCTATCCCAACTGTAAAATTTCCCGACGCTACGTCGGGCCGCCTTTGCGAAGCCAGAATGTAAAACCGGCTGGCAGGATGCCAGCCGTCGGGGTGCTTCGAGCCGCCGCGCGATGGGGCCGCGCGGCCTGGCCAATCAGAAGTAGCTTTCAGGGATCACCAGCACATCGCCGGGCCGCATCGTCACGTTGGCGCTGACATCGCCCTCGCGCATCAGGTCATCCACGCGCACCGCCAGCCGCTGCTGTTTGCCGTTGTCGCGGCGGATGATCATCGCGCGGTTGCCGGCCGCGAACTCGGTGGTGCCGCCGACCGCGATCAGCACGTCCATCAGCGACATGTCGCGCTTGTAGGGCAGCGCCTGCGGCTTGGCGGCCTGGCCGATCACCCGCACCTGCTCATCGTAATTGCCGACGAAACTGGTGACCACCACCGTCACCACGGGCTCCTGGATGTACTTGGACAGCGCCTTCTCGATGTCGCGCGCGAGCTGGCTGGAGGTTTTGCCGGCGGCCTGCAGGTCTTCCACCAGCGGCGTGGTGATCTTGCCGTCCGGCCGCACCGGCACCGCCATCGACACTTCCGGATTGCGCCACACGACGATGTTGACCGAGTCGCCCGGCCCGATCAGGTAGTCCGGATTGGCAGAGACCGCCTGGTTCTCGGCGGCCGGGAACTGGGGCGTCGCGCAGCCGCCCAGCAGCAGCGCGCAAGTGGCGGCGGCGACGGTGGCCGTACGGGCCAGCAGGGTCTGGTAGTTCATTGTCTTTTCTCCAAGCAGGCGGCGTACTTGCCGCGTAAAAAGTTGCCATTTGTCCATCTGTTTCCCAACTATAGTGCTTTTGGAAAAGTTGCCGCGCACGGCTGGAAACTTTGACACCCGCGCGCCAGTTCTCCAGTAAGCACGGGGCGCGTTCGAAGCCAGCTCAACCGTGCTCCGGCCAAATTCTTTTCTCACTACAATCCAAATAGTTTAATTATTTGCAACAATTCAAAACGGAATTTTGCTGAGCGAACATCTGTTTGCTTGCTAAAACAAAAGTTTTTGCTGTTGCTAATGATGAGCTTGGTGCGTTAGCGCACGGAACTTTGCTTGTAGAAACGACACCTTATCTATTCACGATAGGAAAGCTTTCACCGCGGCATTCGAACCGCCGAAAAGCACCACCCGCCCGCCCCCGGGCCACTTTTTGACGAGACTGACATGGCAGAAATCACGGCCGCAATCCACAACTTCCTCAAAGCGATCGGCAAATACCGCTGGCACGCGGTGATGATCACCTGGGCCGTCGCGCTGATCGGCTGGGCCATCGTACTGAAGGTCCCGAACCAGTACGAGACCACGGCCCGCGTGTACGTCGACACCCAGACCATCCTCAAGCCGCTGCTGTCGGGGATGACCAGCCTGCCCAACCTGGACCAGCAGGTGATGTTCATGCGCCGCACCCTGATCAGCCGCCCGAACATCGAGCGCCTGATGCGCATGGTCGACCTCGACGTCAAGGCCGCCGACCCCAAGGAACACGAGAAGCTGGTCAATGAGCTGATGGACAAGATCAAGGTCGCCGGCACCGAGCGCGACGACATCTACACCATCAGCTACACCGCGCCGAATCCGAAGCTGGGACGCGACGTGGTGCAGTCGCTGCTGACCATCTTTGTCGAGGGCAGCTTCGGCGGCAAGAAGCAGGACTCCGAAAAGGCGGTCCAGTTCATCGACGACCAGATCAAGACCTACGAAGTGAAGCTGGCCACGGCCGAAAACGCGCTCAAGGAATTCAAGATCAAGAACGTCGGCCTGCTGCCCAAGGAAGGCGCCGACTATGGCGTCAAGCTGGCCGACGCCACCGATGCGCTGAGCCAGGCCAAGCTGGAACTGGCCGAGGCCGAGCAGGCGCGCGACGTGATCCAGCGCCAGATCGCCGGCGACGGCAAGCCCGGCGAAAAGGTCGATCCGGCGCTGGCCGACCATGAACTCGACGACCGCATCGCCGTCGTCACCAAAAACCTCGACACGCTGCGCCTGCAGTACACCGAGCAGCACCCGGACATCGTCGCCAACAAGCACCTGCTGGAGCAGCTGCAGGCCCGCAAGAAGGACGAAGCCGCGCATCCGAAGCGCAGCATCGACCCCGGCGCCGGCTACAGCCCGATGCTGCAGCAGCTGAACGTGAGCCTGTCCAACGCCGAAGCGCGCGTGGCCTCGCTGCGCGCCCGCGTCGCCGAATACAGCGGTCGCGTGGCGCGCCTGCGCGCCCAGAGCACCGAGATGCCGGAAGTCGAAGCCCAGCTGGCGCAGCTGAACCGCGACTACCAGGTCAACCGCGACAACTACCAGAAGCTGGTCGAGCGCCGCCAGTCGGCCCGCCTGTCCGGCGACCTGTCGTCGGCCACCGACATGCTGACCTTCCGCGTGATCGACCCGCCGACCGCGCCGCTCAAGCCGAGCGGTCCGAATCGCCTGGCCCTGTTCTCGATGGTGTTCGCGGGCGCGCTGGCCGCCGGCCTGGCCGTCGCCTTCCTCATGAGCCAGGTGCGGCCGACCTTCCTGAGCCAGTCGGCGCTGCGCGAAGTGACCGGCGTGCCGGTCCTCGGCAGCATCGGCATGAACTGGACCGTGCCGCAGCTGCGCCGCCGCAAGCGCCGCCTGGCCGCGCTGGGCGCCTGCGTGCTGGTGCTGTTCGGTACCTACGGCGCGGGCATGGCCGCCATCCTGGCGCACCCCACGCTGTAACGCAAACGCATCCGAGGAGTCATCGTGAGCCTTATCGAAAAAGCGGCCAGCCGCATCGACCTGCAGCGCGCTGCAGCCCAACCCCTGCCCGCCACCGCCGCCCCCGAGTACAGCGAAGTGGCGGTCCCCGGCACCGCAACGAGCGGCCTGCCGCCGGCGCCGCCGGCCCTGCCGCTGCCCGCGCTGGAGATCCCGGCCGCCGCGCCGGCGCCACTGGCCGCGCCGGTGCCCAGGACCGTGGAACTGGACCTGGAGCGCATGCGCGCCAGCGGCCTGGTCACCGCCGCCGCCGGCCGCACCCAGTTGCTGGAAGACTTCCGCATCATCAAGCGCCCGCTGCTGCAGCGCGCGTTCGCCGGACGCGCGCCCGGCGAGCGCCCGGCCAACCTGATCATGGTCACCAGCTCGGTGCCGGGCGAAGGCAAGACCTGGTGCTCGATCAACCTGGCGATGAGCATCGCGATGGAGCTCGACCACACCGTGCTGCTGGTCGAAGCCGACGTCGCCCGCCCTTCGGTGCTGCGCACCCTCGGCCTGCCCAACCAGCGCGGCCTGATGGACGTGCTGGTCGACGCGCGCCTGGACGTGGCCGACGTCATGCTGCGCACGAACGTCGACACGCTGTCGATCCTCCCGGCCGGCACCGCGACCCCGCGCGCCACCGAACTCCTGGCCAGTTCGGCGATGAGCTCCCTGCTGGCCGAGATCGCGACCCGCTACCCGGACCGCGTGGTGATCTTCGATTCGCCACCGCTGCTGCCGACCAGCGAGGCGCGCGTGCTGGCCACCCACATGGGCCAGATCGCGCTGGTGGTGGAAGCCGAGAAGACCACCCAGCACGCGGTGCTGGAAGCGCTGTCCCAGCTGGAAGGCTGCAGCAACGTCAACCTCGTCTACAACAAGACCAGGGACATTCCGGGGATCGATGCATTGTATGGCTATCACCACGGCTAAGCTGCCGCGCCTGGCCCCGCTCGCACTGGCGCTGCTGTCGATCGCGCCGGCGGCGCACGCCGGCTGGCGCTTCACGCCGACCATAGGGATGACCGAGACCGTGACCGACAACGTCAACCTGCAGCCGGACGACCAGCGCCGCACGGCGTGGGTCACCGAGGCGGTGCCGGGCTTCCAGCTGGCCGGCAGCGGCACGCGCTACACGCTGCAGGCGATGGCGCAGGAACACCTGTTCGGCTATTCCGGCAGCCGCCTGCCGGGCACCCGCGACAGCCAGTTCGTGTACGGCGCCAACGGCCAGGCACGCGTGGTCGACGACTGGTTCTATGTCGACGCCAGCGCCGGCGGCGGCCCGCGCACGGCTTCCGCGTTCGGGCCGCAGGCCGAGGGCAACCTGTGGGCCACCGGGAACCTGGTCAATGTGCGCAGCTGGCGCATCAGCCCCTACCTGCGCCACCGCTTCGGCAGCACCGCCACGGTGGAAGTGCGCTACGCCCGCGATTCGCTCGAACAAAGCGGCAACCAGGTCGGCACCGGCGAAGGCCGCTCGTGGACCGCCAACGTGGCCAGCGGGCCCTCGTTCTACACGCTCGGCTGGAGCCTCGACTACAACCGCCAGGACCTGGACAACAAGCTGTTCGGCGAATCCTCGGCCAAGAACGTGCAGGGCACGCTGCGCTGGCGCCTGGCGCGCACCTTTGCGCTGACCGCCGGCACCGGCTACGACAGCTACGACTACCAGTCGCTGGGCGGGCGCACCTCGGGCCACAGCTGGTCGGCCGGCTTCATCTGTACGCCGTCCGTGCGCACCGACATCCGCATCTCGGCCGGGCACCGCTTCTACGGCCCGACCGGCGCGCTCGACGCCAGCCACCGGATGCGCCACAGCGTCTGGACCGCGCACTACAGCGACACCATCACCAACAGCCGCCAGCAGATGTTCCTGCCGGCTTCGTACGACACCAGCGCCATGCTGGACAAGATGTTCACGGCCTCGATCCCCGACCCGGTGCAGCGCGCCGCGACCGTGCAGGCGTATATGGTGGCCACCGGCCTGCCGCCCACGCTCACCGACAGCATCAACTACCTGAGCAACCGCTGGCTGCGCGAGAAGAACGCCCAGCTCGGCCTGGCCCTGAACGGCGCCCACGGCACCCTGATGCTGTCGCTGTTCGACGACAAGCGCACCGCCCTGTCGGCCATCCGGACCGACAGCGACCTGCTGGGCAGCGCCATCGCCGCGCTCAACGACAACGTGCACCAGCGCGGCTTCTCGTCGGCCTACAACTACCGCGCCTCGGCGCGCACCAACGCGCTCCTGATCGCCAACATCAGCCGCGTCACCTCGATCACCACCGGCATCACCCAGGACGTGAGCCAGCTGCGCTTTCGCGTGACGCGCGACCTGAGCCGCCGCTCGCAGGCCGCGATCGAGGTGCGCCGCGCGCACGGCGGCTCCAGCAACCTGAATACGCAGACCTACACCGAGAACGCGGTGTCGGCCACCCTCTCCATGCGGTTTTAAGCGAAGCGAGAACGAGATGTACGAGACCTATTACGGCTTGTCCGCCAAACCCTTCCAGCTGCGGCCCGACCCGCACTTCTTCTTCGGCAGCAAAGGCCACAAACGGGCCATGGCCTATCTCGAATACGGCCTGTCGCAGGGCGAGGGCTTCATCGTCATCACCGGCGACATCGGCGCCGGCAAGACCACCCTGGTGCGCAACCTGTTCAACCGCATGCCCAAGGACCGCATCGTCGCCGCCCACGTGGTCAACACGAAACTGGAAGCGGAAGACGCGCTGCGCAGCGTGGCCGCCGCCTTCGGCATCCAGACCGAGGGCGCGAGCAAGGGCGAGCTGCTGGCTCGCATCGAACGCTTCCTGCGCATCACCGACCAGCAGGGCAAGCGCGCGCTGCTGGTGGTCGACGAGGCCCAGAACCTGAATGAAGGCACGGTCGAGGAACTGCGCATGCTGTCCAACTTCCAGACCGACAGCCAGTGCCTGCTGCAGACCTTCCTGCTCGGCCAGCCGGAATTCCGCGCCACCCTGCACAGCGCCAGCATGCAGCAGCTGCGCCAACGCGTCACCGCCAGCTACCACCTGGGGCCGATGGACGCGGAAGAGACCCGCGCCTACGTCGAGCACCGCCTGCAGACCGTCGGCTGGAAGGGCGATCCCGCGTTCTCCGACGACGCCCACGCTGCCATCTACGCTTACAGCGGCGGCATCCCGCGCAAGACCAACACCCTGTGCGACCGCATCCTGCTGATGGGCTATCTCGAGGAGCTGCACGCCTTCACCGGCGCCGAGGTCGAGCTGGTGGTGCGCGACATCGCCGAGGAATTCGAGCTGCCGGCCGACACCGCGCCTGCGATTCCCGCCGTGCCGATGGCGGCGCCGGCGCCGGCGGCCGCGCCGGAACCGCCCGCAGGCTCGGTCGACGAACGCATGACCCGCATCGAGCATTCGGTGCTGTCGGTGCTGGCCGCGCTCAAGCACATGGTCGGCGGCCCGCGCGGCGCGATCGCCCAGGGAGACAGCGGCAAATGAGGATGAACGAACCGGCGGCCCTGCCGCGCCAGCGCGCCGGCGGCCGCATCGTCAACGCCATGACCTGCGACGTGGAAGACTACTTCCAGGTCTCGGCCTTCGCGCCCTTCATTCCGCGCGAATCGTGGCACAGCCGCGAATGCCGGGTCGAAGCCAACATGGAGCGCATCCTGGCGCTGTTCGGCGAGGCCGGCGTCAAAGCCACCTTCTTCACCCTCGGCTGGATCGGCGAGCGCTATCCCGGCGTGGTGCGTGCGATCGTCGACAACGGACACGAGCTGGCCAGCCACGGCTACAGCCACCTGCGCGCCAGCGACCAGGGCCGCACCGAATTCGCCTTCGACATCCGACGTAGCAAGCGCCTGCTGGAAGACATCAGCGGCCACGAGGTGGTCGGTTACCGCGCGCCCAGCTTCTCGATCGGCGAAGCCAACCTGTGGGCGCTCGACACGCTGCTGGAAGCCGGCTACCGCTACAGCTCCAGCATCTACCCGATCCGGCACGACCACTACGGCATGCCCGATGCGCCGCGCTTTGCCTTCTACCCGGCCGGCCCGGACGGCCTGCTGGAAGTGCCGATCACCACCGCGCGCCTGATGCGGCGCAACCTGCCGGCCGGCGGCGGCGGCTACTTCCGGCTGCTGCCCTACACGCTGTCGCGCTGGCTGATGGAGCGCGTCAACCGCGTCGACGACCACAGCGCCATCTTCTATTTCCACCCCTGGGAGCTCGACCCCGGCCAGCCGCGTCCAGACGGTTTGCCGGCCAAGGCGCGCTTCCGCCACTACCTCAACATCGGCCGGATGGAAGACCGCCTCCGGCAGCTCACGCGCGACTTCGCGTGGGACCGTATGGACCGCATTTTCCTGGACAAGCCATGAACTCTATCGTTGAACTGCCCGCCGCGCGGCGCGCCGCGCCCATCCTCGCCAGCGGCCCGCAAACCCTGCACCTGATGCAGCCGCACGAGCGCCGCCGCTGGGACGCTTTTGTCCGCACCTGTCCCGACGCCACCTTCTTCCACCTGTCCGGCTGGCAGGAAGTGATCGAGGAATCGTTCGGCATCAAGACCTGGTTCTACTACGTGCAGCAGGACGGCCGGATCCAGGGCGTGCTGCCGCTGGCCGAGATCAGGAGCCGCCTGTTCGGCCACTCGCTGGGCGCGATGCCCTTCTGCGTCTACGGCGGTCCGGCCGCGCTCAACGAGGGCGCGCGGAGGATGCTCGATCTGGCGGCGCACGACCTGGCCGAAAGCCTGGGCGTCGGCCATCTCGAATACCGTGGCATGCAGCGCGTCCATCCGCACGACCCGGCCTGGCACACCAAGGAGCTGTACGTCACCTTCCGCAAGGCGATTACCGAAGACGATGAGGCGAACCTGAACGCGATCCCGCGCAAGCAGCGCGCCATGGTGCGCAAGGGGATCAAGCTCAGCCTGGTGGGCGAAGTCGAGGACAATGTCGAGCGCATGTTCGAGGCCTACGCCGCCAGCGTGCACCGCCTCGGCACGCCGGTGTTCCCGAAAAAGTATTTCGCGCTGCTGCAGCAGGTGTTCGGCGACGAGTGCGAGGTGCGCGTGATCCGCACCGTGCAAGGCGAACTGGTGTCCGCGGTGCTGAGCTTCTACTGGCGCGACGAAGTGGTGCCCTATTACGGCGGCGGCACCGAACTGGCGCGCAGCGTGGCCGGCAACGACTTCATGTACTGGAACCTGATGCAGGCCGCGGCGGCGCGCGGCTGCCGCCTGTTCGATTTCGGCCGCAGCAAACTGGGCACCGGCGCCTACGACTTCAAGAAGAACTGGGGCTTCGAGGCGCAGGCCCTGCCCTACGAATACAAGCTGTATCGCGCCTCCGCGCTCCCGGACAACAACCCCCTCAATCCCAAGTACCAGCTCTTCATCAAGATGTGGAAGAAGCTGCCGCTGCCGGTCGCCAACGCGCTCGGCCCCTACATCGTCCGCAACCTGGGGTAAGCATCATGGAACACAAGGAAGACCTCCTGCTGCTCGTGCACCGGATCCCCTACCCGCCCAACAAGGGCGACAAGATCCGCTCCTACCACCTGCTCAAGCACCTGGCCCAGCACTACCGCGTGCACCTGGCCACCTTCATCGACGACCCGGACGACTGGCAGCACGTGCCGCAGGTCGAGAAGCTGTGCGCCAGCAGCCACTTCGTCAGCCTCAATCCGTTGGCGGCGCGCGTGAAGAGCCTGGGCGCGCTGGTCAAGGGCGGCTCGCTGTCGCTCGACTACTACCGCGACGGCGGCCTGCAGCGCTGGGTCGACCAGACCGTGGCCGGGCTTAACGTCGAGCGCATCCTGGTGTTCTCCTCGGCCATGGCGCAGTACGCGGACAAGTACCCGCAGGCGAAGCGCGTGGTCGATTTCGTCGATGTCGATTCCGACAAGTGGCGCCAGTACGCCGACAAGAAAAGCTGGCCGATGAACTGGCTGTACCGCCATGAGGCGCGCCAGCTGCTGTCCTACGAGCGCCGCGTGGCGCGCGAATACGACGCTTCGCTGTTCGTGTCCGCGCCCGAGGCCGACCTGTTCCGCCGCCTTGCGCCCGAATGCGGCAGCAAGATCGGCTTCTTCAACAACGGCGTCGACACCGATTACTTCTCGCCCGAGCTGGTGCACGCCAGCCCCTACGCGGACGGCGAGCGCGCGCTGGTGTTCACCGGCGCCATGGACTACTGGCCCAACGTCGACGCCGTGCAGTGGTTCGCCGAATCGATCTTCCCGCAGCTGCGCGCGCGCTTCGCCGACCTGCGCTTCTACATCGTCGGCGCCCGTCCCACCTCCGCGGTGCAGGCGCTGGCCCAGCATCCCGGCGTGACCGTGACCGGCACCGTGCCCGACGTGCGGCCCTACATCGCCCACGCCAAGGTCGCGGTGGCGCCGCTGCGCGTGGCGCGCGGCATCCAGAACAAGGTGCTGGAAGCGATGGCGATGGCGACCCCGGTCGTGGTGACGCCGCAGGCGCTGGAAGGCATCGACGCCGAGCCGGGCACCGAACTGGTGCTGGCGGAGGACGAAGCCGATTTCGTCGACGCCGTGTCGGCCCTGCTGTACGTGCCGGCGCATGGCATCGGCAAGGCCGCGCGCGCGAAGGTCGAGCGCAACTACAGCTGGCTCCACAACCTGGCCTGCGTCGGGGAGCGCCTCGAATGCTGATGAAAGCTCCCCCCGGCGTCATCAGCATCCCGACGGTGCCCGCCGCGCGCGGCAGCCTGCTGCTGATCGGGCTGTGCCTGCTGGTCCCGTTCGCGCTCTACCTCGGCACGGCGCAATCGATCGTCGCCATCTGGAACAGCTCCGAGACCTTCGCCCACGGCTACGCCATCCTGCCGATCAGCCTGTGGCTGGTGTGGCGCCGCCGCGAGGTGTTCAGCCGCATGGCGCCGGCCCCGTGGTGGCCGGCCCTGGTTCCGCTCGCACTGTGCGGCGCGGCCTGGCTGCTGGCCAGCAGCGCCGAAGTGCAGGTGCTGCGCCAGTACGCCTTCGTCGCCATGATCCCGCTGTCGGCGCTTGCCTTGCTCGGGCCGCGCCTGGCCGGCGCGCTCGCCTTCCCGCTGCTGTTCCTGCTGTTCGCGGTGCCCTTCGGCGAAATCTTCGTCAACCCGCTGATCGGCTTCACCGCCGACTTCACCGTGGCCGCGGTGCGCGCGGTCGGCATCCCGGTGCTGCGCAACGGCGCGCGCTTCGAGCTGCCCAGCGGGAGCTGGTCGGTGGTCGAGGCCTGCAGCGGCATCCGCTACCTGATCTCGTCGGTGACGCTGGGCTGCCTGTACGCCTACCTCACCTACCGCTCGCCGCTGCGCCGCGCCGCCTTCATCGCGCTGTCGGTGGTGGTGCCGATCATCGCCAACGGGCTGCGCGCCTTCATGATCGTGATGATCGGCCACCTGTCGGGCATGAAGCTGGCGACCGGCGTCGACCACCTGATCTACGGCTGGCTGTTCTTCGGCCTCGTCATGTTCATCATGTTCTGGATCGGCGGCTACTGGCGCGACGACGCCGTCGAGCCGCCCGCGCGCGCCGTGGTGGCGCCTGCGCAGGTGCCCGCTCCCGGCCGCGTTGTCACCATGGCCGCCGCCGTGCTGGCGCTGGCCGCGGCATGGCCCGCCTACGGCTACTACATCGACCAGGCCAACTTCAATCCGGACCCGGTCAAGTTCCAGCGCGTCAGGATCGGCTGGGCGCCGGCGCCGGGCTTCACCAACTGGACGCCGCGCTACCTCGAACCCGACGCCGGCTTCTCCGGCGCATGGCAGGCGCGCGGCCTGGCTCCGGTCGGCATGACCATCCTGTACTACCGCAACCAGAACGAAGGCCACAAGCTGGTCACCTCGATCAACCGCCTGGCGGATCCGAAGGACGCCTGGCACGAGCTTGAATCCTCGGCGCGCAGCGAGCAGGTCGCGGGACGCACGCTGGCCTTGCGCGAGACCACGTTGCAGCGCGAGGGCGGTGCGCTGCTGGTGTGGCAATGGCTGTGGACCGGCGGCGAGTACACCGCCAGCACCTACATGGGCAAGCTGCTGCAGGCGCGCTCCAAGCTGCTGGTGCACGGCGACGACGGCGCCGCGCTGATGGTCTACGCGCCGCTCACGGACAAGCCGGAAGCCGCGCGCGCCGCAATGCGCGCCTTCCTCGACGACCACCTCGAACCGATCGGCCTCGCACTGGACACGGCGCGGCAGGCGCAGGCGCTGCGATGAACGAGAACCTGATCGTCCACCTGATCTACAGGCTCGATGTCGGCGGCATGGAGAACCTGCTGGTCGAGCGCATCAACCGGATGCCGGCTGGCGCCTACCGCCATGTGGTGGTGACGCTGGCGGGATATTCGACGGAGTTCGCGCGCAGGATCAGCAAGCCAGGCGTTGACATCTGCGCGCTGGACAAGCAGCCCGGCCTGTCGCCAGGCACCCACGCCGACCTGTTCAAGCTGCTGCGCCGCCTGCGCCCCGCGATCCTGCACACCTACAACCTGGCCGGCATCGAGTACGCCCCGGCGGCGCTGCTGGCCGGCGTGCCGGTGCGCGTCAACGGCCTGCACGGACGCGACGGCGCCGACCCCGAAGGCCGCAACTGGAAGCACAACTTGCTGCGCCGGCTGATGCTGCCCTTCTACCACTGCTGCTACGCCAACTCCGGCGACATGCTGGCCTGGAACCGCAAGGTGATCGGCGTCCCCGGGCACAAGAGCTGCCTGCTCCCGAATGGCATCGACGCCGAGCGTTTCCGTCCCCCGGCCGATGGCGAGCCGCGTCCCGATGTCGGTTTCGGCCCCGGCTGCCGGGTGATCGGCACGGTCGGCCGCATCCAGGACGTGAAGAACCACGCGGCCCTGGTCGACGCCTTCGCCCTGCTTCGCGCGCGCCTGCCCGGCATGGCCGGCACGCTCAGGCTGGCCATCGTCGGCGACGGCCCGCTGCTGCCGTCATTGCGCGACAAGGTGCGCGCACTCGGCCTGGCGGACCTCGTGTGGCTGCCTGGCGCGCGCGCCGACATTCCCGATATCCTGCGCGGCTTCGACGTGTACGCAATCTCCTCGATCGCGGAAGGCACGCCGGGCAGCGTGCTGGAAGCGATGGCAAGCGCCCTGCCGGTGGTTGGCACCCGGGTGGGCGGCGTGCCCGAGCTGATCGACGACGGCGTCACCGGCCAGCTGGTCGCGCCGCGCGACCCCGCCGCGATGGCCGATGCGCTGGCGCGCTACCTGCTCGCACCCGAACTGGCGACGGCGCACGGCGCGGCCGGGCGTGCGCGGGTCGTCTCCCATTATTCGATGACGGCGATGGTCGCCAATTACCAGGCGCTCTACGACCGTCTGCTCGAACGCAAAACCTCCTTCAGAAAGAGCATCAAATCATGTGTGGAATAGTCGGCATTTTCGACACCCGCGGCGCACGGCCGATCGATCCCGTGCTGCTCAGGCGGATGAACGAGACCCAGCATCACCGCGGCCCCGACGAGGGCGATATCTATGTCGAGCCGGGCGTCGGCTTCGGCCACCGCCGCCTGTCCGTGATCGACCTGGCCAACGGCCTGCAGCCGATGTTCAACGCCGCCGGCGACGTCGGCGTGGTGTTCAACGGCGAGATCTACAACTACCGCGAGCTGACAACGGAACTGAAGCAGCTCGGCTACACCTTCCGCACCAGCAGCGACACCGAAGTCATCGTGTATGCGTGGGAAGCCTGGGGCGAGAAATGCGTTCACCGCCTGCGCGGCATGTTCGCGATCGCGGTCTGGGACCGCAACAAGCAGACCATGTTCATGGCGCGCGACCACATGGGCGTCAAGCCCTTCTTCTACGCCCATCTGCCGGACGGCATGTTCATCTTCGGCTCCGAACTGAAATCGCTGCGTTCCTATCCCGGCCTGTCGCGCGAGATCGACCCGACCGCGGTCGAGGATTATTTCGCCTTCGGCTATGTGCCGGAACCGAAGACCATCTACGCCGGCGCCTGCAAGCTCGCGCCGGGCTACTGCCTGACGGTGCGCGTCGGCCAGCCGGTGCCGGGGCCGCGGCGCTACTGGGACGTGCCCTTCACCCAGCACGAGAAAATGACCGAGTCCGATGCGGCCGGCGAACTGGCGGTGCGCGTGCGTGCGGCGGTGCAGAGCCAGCTGAAGGCGGACGTGCCGCTCGGCGCCTTCCTGTCGGGCGGCGTCGACTCGAGCGCGGTGGTTGCCATGATGGCGGGCCTGGGCAGCGAACCGGTCAACACCTGCTCGATCGCCTTCAACGACAAGGCCTACGACGAATCCGAGTACGCCGAAGAGGTGGCGCGCCAATACAAGACCAACCACCACACCGAAACCGTCGACACCGACGACTACGCCCTGCTCGACACCCTGGCGGGGCTGTACGACGAGCCCTACGCGGACAGCTCGGCGATCCCGACCTACCGCGTGTGCCAACTGGCGCGCAAGCGCGTGACGGTGGCCTTGTCCGGCGACGGCGGGGACGAGAACCTGGCCGGCTATCGCCGCTATCGCCTGGCGATGGCCGAGGATGCGGTGCGCTCGAAGATCCCGCCGGCGCTGCGCCGCAACGTGTTCGGGCCGCTCGGCCGCTATTACCCAAAGGCCGACTGGGCGCCGCGCGTGCTGCGTGCCAAGACCACCTTCGAATCGCTGGCGCGCGACCTCGTCGAAGGCTACTTCCACGGCGTGTCGATCATGTCGGACGCCATGCGCGAACGCCTGTTCACGCCGCAGTTCCGCCAGCGCCTGCAGGGCCACCGCGCGATCGACGTGATGCGCGGCCATGCCGCCGACGCGCCGACCGACGATCCGCTGTCGCTGATCCAGTACCTCGACATGAAGACTTATCTGCCGGGCGACATCCTGACCAAGGTCGACCGCGCCAGCATGGCGCATGCGCTGGAAGTGCGGGTGCCGCTGCTGGACCACGAGCTGGTCGAATGGATCTCGGGGCTGTCCTCGTCGATCAAGCTGAAGAACGGCGAAGGGAAGTACATCTTCAAGAAGAGCATGGAGCGTTACCTGCCGCACGACATCCTGTACCGCAAGAAGCAGGGCTTCGCGGTGCCGCTGGCGGCCTGGTTCCGCGGCCCGCTGCGCCAGCGCGTGCGCGAAGCGCTGCTTGGCCCGATCCTGGCGAGCACCGGCATCTTCAACACCGCCTTCCTGGCCGAGATCGTGGAGATGCACGAATCCGGCCGCCGCGACTACAGCGCGCCGATCTGGTCGACGCTGATGTTCGAGGCCTTCCTGCGCAAGGAGATGGAGGCGGCGTAGGCTTCATAGTGAACGTCGTTCCCTATAAAACTTAAAGCGGGCTCGCAAGCCCGCTTTTTGATCAAGCGGCGCGCGCCCTGCGCCCGATTCCTTCGTAATACAGCCCCGCTTCCGCCACCGCTTCCGGCGCATAGATATTGCGGCCATCGAACACCGCCTTCTCCGCCAGCTCCCGCGCCAGCATGCCGAAGTCCGGCGACTTGAACTCCTTCCACTCGGTGACCAGCACCAGCGCATCCGCGCCGCGCACCGCGTCCGCCGCCGTGGCCGCGATGCGCAGCATGCCCGCGCAGCGCTCCGGCCCGTGCTCGGCCAGCAGCACGCGCGCCGCCTCCTCGCTCGCCACCGGATCGTAAGCCGCGACCTTGCATCCGGCCGCGAACAGGCTGCGGATCAGCACCAGGCTGGGCGCCTCGCGCATATCGTCGGTGTTCGGCTTGAACGACAGCCCCCACAGCGCGATCGTGCGCCCGCGCAGCTTATCGGCGCCGCCGAAATGGCGCGCCACCTTCTCGAACAGGACGTTCTTCTGCGCCTCGTTGACCTGCTCGGTCGCGTCCAGCAGGCGCATCGGCCGCGCATGTTCCTGCGCCGTCTTCACCAGCGCCTTCACGTCCTTCGGGAAGCACGAGCCGCCATAGCCCATGCCGGCGTACAGGAAGTGCGGCCCGATGCGCGGGTCCATGCCCATCCCCAGGCGCACCGCTTCGATGTCCGCGCCCAGCAGCTCGGCCAGGTTGGCCACCTCGTTCATGAAGCTGATGCGGGTCGCGAGCATGGCGTTGCAGGCGTACTTGGTCAGCTCGGCGCTGCGCACGTCCATCTGCACCAGCTTCTCGTGGTTGCGGTTGAACGGCGTGTACAGCTGGCGCATCAGCTGCGTCGCGTGCGCGCTGTCGCTGCCGATCACGATGCGGTCCGGGCGGGTGAAGTCCTCGATCGCCGCGCCCTCTTTCAGGAACTCGGGATTGCTGACCACCGCGAACTCGACCTGCGCGCCGCGCCGGTCCAGTTCACCCTGGATCGCCGCGCGCACTTTGTCGGCAGTGCCCACCGGGACGGTCGACTTATCGACCACCACCACCGGCCGCGTGATGCGCTGGCCGATGCTGCGCGCCGCCGCAAGGATGTGGCTCAGGTCGGCGCTGCCGTCCTCATCCGGCGGCGTGCCGACCGCCAAAAAGATGATGTCTGCGTGCTCAACTGCAACATCGTAACTGGTGGAAAAGCTCAGGCGGCCGGCCTGGGTGTTGCGCGTAACCAAGGCGTCCAGCCCCGGTTCATGGATGGGAATGCGGCCGGCCTTGAGCATGCCGATCTTGCGCTCGTCGACGTCGAGGCAGAGCACGGAATTGCCCACGTCCGCGAAACAGGCGCCGGAAACGAGACCCACGTAGCCGGTGCCGATGATGGAGATTTTCATAGAGGCTTTGCGTGAAAGAGACAGTGTGGCCGGGCACCGTTGTGCTGGCAGAGAAATTGTTACAAACGCAAGACTAACAGCCGAGTTCCGGCCTTGCAAACGAGTCAAATCAATCGTGCGCGCGGTTCAAAAGTAGAGAAATTTTGATAATTATTGCTCGCACGAAACCGTGCTACACGAATAATTTTTTTCCGATAGGATCATTCCAGAAGTTCACAAATGTCATCCCGGCAAGCAAAGAAATGAGACTGCTCACCTTCTCCACCCTGTACCCGAACGCCGCCCAGCCCAACCATGGCCTGTTCGTCGAAACGCGGCTGCGCCACCTGGTCGCAACCGGCCAGGCCGAGTCGCGGGTGGTGGCGCCGGTGCCGTGGTTTCCCTTCCCCCAGGAGCGTTTCGGCCACTATGGCCGGTTGGCGCAGGTACCGGGCAGCGAAGTGCGTTCGGGCCTGGAGATCGCGCACCCGCGCTACCTGGCGCTGCCGAAAATCGGCATGAACGTGTCGCCGATGCTGATGGCGCAGGCGGTGAAGCCGGCCATCGGCCGCATCATCGACAGCGGCTACGACTTCGACGCCATCGACGCCCACTACTTCTATCCGGATGGCGTGGCGGCGGTCATGCTGGGCCAGTACTTCAACAAGCCGGTGGTGGTGACGGCGCGCGGCAGCGACATCAACCTGCTGCCGCAATTCGCGCTGCCGCGCCGGATGATTTTGTGGGCCGCCGAACGCGCGCGCGCCGTCATCACGGTCTGCAACTACCTGAAGGACGAGATGGTGCGCCTCGGCGTGAGTGCCGAGCGCATCACCCCGCTGCGCAACGGCGTCGACCTGGAGCGCTTCGTGCCGATGGAGCGCAACGCCGTGCGCGCCGCCTTCGGCTTCGATGGCTTCACCCTGCTTTCGGTGGGCCAGCTGGTGCCGCATAAGGGGCACGACCTGGCGATCAAGGCGCTCACCCTGCTCAAGGATGTCTCGCTGGTGGTGGTCGGCCAGGGTCCCGACCAGCGCCGGCTCGAAGAATTGGCGCTTGAACTGGGCGTGGCCAACCGCGTGCGCATGGCCGGCCCGGTGCCGCAAACCGAACTTCGCACCTACTACAGCGCGGCCGACCTGATGGTGCTCGCGTCCAGCCGCGAAGGCTGGGCCAATGTGCTGCTCGAATCGATGGCCTGCGGGACGCCGGTGGTGGCCACCAGCGTGTGCGGCACCCCGGAAGTGGTGGCCGCGCCGGAGGCCGGCCGCCTGCTGGCCGATCGCACCCCGGAAAGCCTGGCCCACGCCGTCCGGCTGCTGCGCGCCCACTCCCCCGACCGCGCTGCCACGCGCCGCTACGCCGAGCGCTTCGACTGGGGCCACACGACACAGGGACAGCTCGACCTGTTCCGCCACATCTTGATGGAGCGATCCTGATGCGCATCCTGTACCACCACCGCACCCGTTCCAAGGACGGGCAGTTCGTCCACATCGAAGAGATGATCAATGCGCTGCGCGCGCAGGGACACGAAGTGATCGTCACCGCGCCGCCGGCCATGGAGCAGGAATCGTTCGGCGCCGACGCCGGCGCGGTCGCGCTGCTCAAGCGCTGGCTGCCCAAGTGGTTCTACGAACTGGCCGAGCTGTCGTATTCGCTGGTGGCCTACCGTCGCCTGGCGAAAGCCATCGACCAGCACCAGCCCGACTGCATCTACGAGCGCTACAACCTGTTCCTGCCGGCCGGGATCTGGGCCGCGCGCAAATACAAGCTGCCGCTCCTCCTGGAGATCAACGCGCCGATCCTGGAAGAGCGCAGCCGCTACGACGGCCTGTCGCTCAAGCGCCTGGCGCGCTGGTCGCAGGCCTATGCGTGGCGCCGCGCCGACATGGTGCTGCCGGTGACGCGGGTACTGGGCGACATCGTCGCCTCCTACGGGGTCGAGCAGCGCCACATCGCCGTCATCCCGAACGGCATCAACGGCGAGCGGTTCGGCAGCGCGCCCGACACCGAAGCGGCCAAGCGCGCGCTCGGGCTGGACGGCCGGCTGGTGCTCGGCTTCACCGGCTTCGTGCGCGACTGGCACGGCCTGGACAAGGTGCTCGACCTGATCGCGAGCGATCCGCCCAACGCACGCCGCCACCTGCTGGTGGTGGGCGACGGCCCGGCCCGCGCCGGGCTGGAGCGCCAGGCCCGCGAGCTGGGCATCGAGCAGCGCGTCACCTTCACCGGCATCGTCGGCCGCGACGAGGTCGCGCGCCACGTGGCCGCCTTCGACATCGCGCTGCAGCCGGCGGTGGTGGCCTACGCCTCGCCGCTCAAGCTGTTCGAATACCTCGCGCTGGGCAAGGCCATCGTCGGCCCGGCCCAGCCGAACCTGAAGGAGATCCTGCGCCACGAGGACAACGCGCTGCTGTTCGAGCCGGACGACAAGGCCGGCCTGGCGAACGCGATCGCGCGCCTGTCGCGGGACGATGCCTTGCGCCGCAAGCTGGCCGCCAACGCGCGCGCCACCATCGCCGAGCAGCAGCTGACCTGGGACGCCAACGCGCGCCGCGTGGTGGCCCTGTTCCGCCAGCTCCTCGCCGAGCGCATGAGCAGCAGCGCGCGCCGCAAGGACGCGGCCGCATTGACCTAGGAGGAGCAAATGGAAAGTCTGCTGTGGGCGCTCGACCTGGTGGCGGTGCTGCTGTTGTGCCGCTGGGGCCTGGCGCAGGACAAGCGCAAGCACCCCAAGGGCAAGGGCACGAGGTAAGGCATGCGCGACCTGTTTTTGCTGGCGGTCCTGCCGCTGATGCTGTATGCGATCGCCAAGCGGCCGTTCATCGGCCTCGGCATGTGGCTGTGGACCGCGCTGTTCTTCCCGAACGGCTGGGTCTACGGTCCCGCGCAGTCGATCCGCTACAACCTGCTGTTCGCCGGCATCGCCATCTTCGGCTACCTGGTGCAGCCGAAAAAGCCCAAGTTCCGTCTCGGCGTCACCGGCACGCTGATCATCCTGTTCTTCGTCTGGACCACGCTCAGCACCGCGCTGGGCGGCGGGAATCCTGACATCCAGTGGAATTTCTGGAACCGCTTCTGGAAGATCATCCTCCTGTTCACCTTCGTGGTGGCGATCGTCGACGACAAGCTGCATGTCGACTTCATGCTGTGGTGCGTCGTGCTGTCGGTCGGTTTCTACGGCGACCTCGAGGCGCTCAAGTACCTGGCCAGCGGCGGCGGCCACAAGATTGCGGGCATGGCCGACCACGTGCTGGGCGACCGCAATGACCTCGCGCTGGGCCTGGTGATGATCATCCCGATCTGCGCCTACCTGCTGCACGAGTACGGCAAGCAGTCGCGCGCGCTGTGGTGGGCGATGCTGGGCACCATGGGACTGCTGGTTGCGGCCGTGATCGGGACCAGCTCGCGCGGCGGCTTCGTCGCGCTGCTCGCGCTGGGCGCTTACTTCTTCATGAAGAGCGAACGCAAGCTGGTGGTGGCGGCCGCTCTCGGCGTGCTGGTGCTGGCGCTGTCGCAGGTGGTGACCACCGAATGGGTCGCCCGCATGAACACCATCGACTCGGCCGACAACGACGCCTCTTTCATGGGCCGCGTGGTGGCATGGAAGCTGAGCCTGATCCTGGCGACCCAGCACCCCTTCTTCGGCGGCGGCTTCAAGGCCCTCGAATACTTCCCGGTGTGGTCCTCGCTGAGCCAGGACTTCAACAGCTTTTCTTGGTTCTACACCGGCGACGCGGTGCCCGACACGCGCGGCTCGCACGCCGCCCACAGCGTCTATTTCCAGGTGCTGGGCGACCACGGCTTCGTCGGGCTGGCGCTGTACCTGTGCATCCTGCTCGGCAGCTTCGCCAAGGCGCGCAAGATCGTCCGGGTGGCGCGGGCGCGCAAGGCGCCGGAGTGGATCGCGCGGCTGGCGACCGACCTGCAGCTGTCGCTGTTCGCGTTTTGCGTCGGCGGCGCGGCGCTCAGCTTCGCCTACTTCGACCTGACCTTCGCCATCATGGGCCTGCTGATCGTGCTCGAGTCGCGCATCCTGCCGGCCTCCCTCAACAAGGCGCCAGCATGAACCTCAACGCGCTCAAGGGCATCCTGATCCTGCTGGTCATCCTCGACCACAACGACTTCTCGCGCCTGCTCATCGCCGGCTTCCTGTACGGCTTCGGCTTCCACGTGATGGGCTTCATGACGGTCCCCTTCCTGAAGCCGGCGCCCAAGCTCGACCGCGCCTTCCTCGATTACGCCTTCCGCCTGTACTGGCCGTTCGTCGTGCTGGTCACGCTGACCGCGCTGGCGGTGCTGGCGACCACGCCGGTGACGGCGCCTGTCCAGCTGCGCCTGTGGGCGCTGTCGCTCTATAGCGGCAATTCGGCGGTGCTGAAGGACACGACCCACATGGCCCTGCTGTGGTTCCTGCCCTCGTTCGTCTCGATGGTGGCGCTGCGCGCGGCGATCGACAGCGCCGGCGCCATGGCCAGGGCCGGCGCCATCGGCCTGCTGTGCGTGCTGCACCTGTTCATCGGCCAGTACGCGGCGCAGGTCCAGGACTGGCTTCCGCTCGGACTGTTGCCGGCGCTGTACGTGATCCCGCTGGGCTACCTCGGCGTCTGGCTGCAGCGCAGGCTGCTGGCGCGCGTCCCGGCTATCCCGGCGTTGCTGCTGGCCGCCGCGGTGTTCGCCGCCGTGAAATACGTCCAGGTGCGCGCCCATTTCTACAACGAGGTCGGTTTCGCCGAAGTGGCGGACTGGCGCCAGCCGTATGCGCTCTTCATCAACGACGCCGAATGCGTGACCGGGGTGCTGATGTTGTTCCAGGTGTGCCGCCTGCGCATCGCCGCCGTGTTCGATGCCTTCGGCCGCTACAGCATCCAGATCTACCTGTTCCACGCCTTCATCGCGCTGGGCGTGTACAAGGCCGTGCTGCGGTTTGCGCCGGACGCGCCGGCCGCCGTGCAACTCGGCGTCTCGCTCGGCGCGACCGCCCTGCTCACGCTGGCCCTGGCGCGCTGGATGGCCGCGCAGCCTCTGGCCCAGCGCTTCATCTTCCCACGCAACCCGCAAGCGCTGGCTGGCGCCGGACGTCGTCCAGCCGCCGCGCATCTCACCTGACAGAAGCGTGACATCAATGAACGTATCGACCCATTCCGCACTCACGCGAGGCTTGCTGCGAGCCGCAGGCGACCTGGTCGCGCGCGCCGCGTCGCGCCGGCGCCTGTGCATCCTGACTTACCACCGCGTCCTCGAGCGGCCCGTCGCCATGCTCGAATCCGAGCCCGACCTGACCGCCTTCCGCTGGCAGATGGAACTGCTGGCGGACTGCTTCAACGTGCTGCCGCTGGCGGATGCGCTGGCGATGCTGGACGCCGGCCGGCTGCCGCCGCGCGCCGTCTGCATCACCTTCGACGACGGCTACCGTTCGGTGTACGACCTGGCGCTGCCGGTGCTGAAGGAATTCGGCCTGCCCGCCACCGTGTTCGTCACCAGCGGCCATGTCGGCAGCGGGAATATGTGGAACGACCGGATCATGGACGCGCTGCAGAACCTTCCGCCACGCGATCTCGACCTGAGCGCGGCCGGGCTGGGACACTTTTCGCTGCGCACGCCGGCCGACCGCGAGGCCAGCCTGCGCGACCTGACCGAGGCCTCGAAATACCTGCCGCCCGCCGCGCGTGACGCCCTGGTGCGGCGGCTGGAGGCCATGGCCGGCAGCCGCGGCGGACAGGACCTGATGCTGAGCGCCGAAATGGTGGTGGCGCTCGACCGCAACGGCGTCGAGATCGGCGCGCACACGGTCACCCACCCGATCCTCACCAGCCTGGACGACGACAGCGCGCGACGCGAGATCGCGGCCGGCAAGCGCCAGCTCGAAGCGCTGACCGGCAGGCCGGTGCGCCTGTTCGCCTACCCGAACGGCAAGGCCGGCAAGGACTTCGATGCGCGCCACGTCGCCATGGTGCGCGAGGCCGGCTTCGACGCCGCCTTCACCACCGCGGCCGGCGCCGCCGACCCGGGCCACGACCGCTACCAGTTGCCGCGTAGCCGGCCATGGGACCGCACCCCTCTGCTATTCGGCGTGCGGCTGCTGCGCTGGCTGGCGCAGGGCGCGCCCGCGCTGCCGGCGCAAGAACACCACAAGAAACCGGCGGCGCCGATCGCGGCCCCGCAAAAAGCAGGGGCTACCCTGCCCCTTGGACGGAAATGAACATGAACAAACGCGCACTCCTGATCGCATTCCACTTTCCGCCGCAGGCCGCCAGCAGCGGCATCCAGCGCACCCTGAGCTTTTCCAAACACCTCGGCCGCCATGGCTGGGAACCGCTGGTGCTGTCGGCCCATCCGCGCGCCTACCAGGACCAGAACCCCTCGCAGCTGGCCAGCGTGCCGGCCAACCTGGAAGTGCGGCGCGTGTTCGCGCTCGACACCAAGCTCCACCTCGGCATCGCCGGCCGCTACCCCGAGCTGCTGGCCCTGCCCGACCGCTGGATCTCGTGGTGCCTGGGCGCGGTGCCGGCCGGCCTGTCGCTGGTGCGCTCGCACCGCCCGCGGGTGATCTGGTCGACCTTCCCGATCGCGACCGCGCACCTGATCGGCCTGATGCTGCAGCGCCTGACCGGGCTGCCGTGGGTGGCCGACTTCCGCGACCCGATGATCCAGCCGACCTATCCCGAGTCGCGCATGCAGCGCCGGTTCTATCACTGGATCGAACGCCAGACCATCGCGCGCTGCACCACCGCCGTGTTCACGACGCACAGCGCGCACGCCTCCTACCGCGAGCGCTACCCGGCGCATGCGGCCAAGTTCACGGTGATCGAGAACGGCTACGACGAGGACGGCTTTGCGCAGCCCGCGCCGCCTCCGGTGCGCACCGGCCGGCGCCGCGTCACCCTGCTGCACAGCGGCGCGCTGTACCAGTCCGGGCGCGATCCTTCCGCCTTCCTCGCCGCCGTGGCGATGCTCAAGGAAGCCGGCCAGGCCAGCGCCGCGAGCCTGCGCGTGGTGCTGCGCGCGCCCGACGATATCGAGGCCGTCACCGCCCTCGTGCGGCGTCACGGCGTCGACGACATCGTCGAAGTCGAGCCGCCGGTGCCCTACCGCGAGGCGCTGGCCGAAATGCTAGACGCCGACGGCCTGATGGTGTTCCAGGGCACGCCGTTCAATACCCAGATCCCGGCCAAGATCTACGAATACTTCAGGGCCCGCAAACCCATCCTCGGCCTGGTCGACACCGGCGGCGAGACCGCGCGCGTGCTGCGCGCAGGCGGCTTCCACGCGCTGGCCGACATGGACCACAGCGAAGCGATCGCGCCGGTGCTGGCCAAGTTCATCGAATCGATCCAGGCCGGCAGCGCCCACGTCGCCAGCGACGAGCTGGTGGCCGCTTCCTCGCGCACGCACCGCGCCGGCCAGCTGGCGCATGTGCTGGACCAGGCCACCTTGCCGGCGCGCGCCGGCGCCGCCATCAAGACCACCGTATGAAAGCTGCAACACGATGAGTAACGAACTGCGTTCCAAGACCGTCAAGGCGATGGGCCACCTGGGCCTGGGCGGTGCGCTGGGCCGGGTGATCTCGCTCGCCTCGACGCTGGTCATCGCGCGCCTGCTGAGCCCCGCCGACTACGGCCTGATGGCGATGGCGATGGTGCTGATCGGCTTCGTCAACTTCTTCAACGAGGTCGGCATCGGCGCCGCCGTGGTGCAGAAGCCCAAACTCGAAACGGCCGAAGTCAATGGCTGCTTCGTGTTCTCGATCCTCGCCAGCCTGCTGCTGTGCGCCTTGACCGTGCTGCTGTCCTGGCCCGCCGCCAGCTTCTTCGGCAACCAGCAGCTGCAGCCGATAATCGCGGTGCTGGCCAGCGCCTTCGTATTCGGCGCCGTCGGCACCGTGCCGATGGCCTTCCTGCGGCGCGAGATGAATTTCAAGGCGGTGGCGAGCATCAACGTGCTGTCGGTGCTGTTCCAGTCCGCGCTGTCGCTGGTGCTGGCATGGTCCGGCATGGGCGCGTGGGCGCTGGTCGCAGCCTTCGTCGCCGAGAGCGTGGTGCAGTCGATCGGCGCGTTCTGGCTGACCTCCTGGCGCCCGCGAGGCCCGGTCGGCATGCGCGCGGCGTTCGGCCTGGTCAGCTACGGCATCCACGTGACCACCTCGCGCGTGTTCTGGTTCGTCTACAGCAATTCCGACAAGCTCATCATCGGCAAACTGCTCGGCAACCGCGCACTGGGCATCTACGACATGGCGATCTCGCTGGCCACGCTGCCCACCAGCCAGGTGACCACGCTGGCGACCAACGTCGCCTCGCCGCTGTTCGCCAAGCTGCAGCACGACCTGCCGCAGCTGCGCGCCTTCATCCTGCACATCACGCGCGGCGTTGCCTACGTCACCTACCCTGCGCTGATCGGCATGCTGGTGGTTTCGCGCGAGCTGGTGCCGGTGCTGCTGGGCGAGAAATGGATCGAGATGTTGGTGCCGTTCGGCGCGCTGTGCGTGATGGGCCTGTTCAAGTCGGTCGACCCGCTGCTGTCGCAGGTGCTGATCTCCACCGGCCACGCCAGGCGCCTGTCCGGCTACACCCTGCTGTGCGGCGTGGTGATGGCGGCATCGGTGGTGGTGGGCGCGCTGGCCGACGGCCTGCAAGGCGTGTCGCTGGTTTGGATGCTGGTGTATCCGGTGCTGACCCTGCGCCTGTTGCGCATCATCGGCCAGGTCACCGGCCTGACCTTCGGGGAGTACTACCGCACCCTGCTGCCGGTGCTGGCCGCAACCGCCGCGATGGCGGCCGCCGTGCTGCTGGTGCGCGAGGGCCTGCAGGCTGCCGGCACGCCGGTCCTGCCCGCACTGGTGGCCGAAGTGGCCAGCGGCGCGATCGCCTACATGCTCTGGATCGTCCAGTTCGACAAGCGCGGCCTCGGCGAAATCCGCCAGGTCATGATCGACATGGGAATCGCCGAACACAAGCTGGCGCGCTGGCCGTTCAACCGCGCTGTATCCGCCTGAGAAAACGAGATGAACAGTAATCAAACCCTCCCCGCAGTCGTCGTCGGCGGTGGCCTGAACGCGCTGGGCATCGTGCGCAGCCTGGGCATCGTCGACATCCCCGTGATCGTGGTCGATACCGATCCGCGCTCGCCTGCCATGCGCTCGCGCTACGGCCGCAAGGTAGTGTGCGCCGCGCTCGAAGGCGAAGCGCTGCTGGCCTGCCTGGTCAAGCTGGCCAAGCGCCATCCCAATCCCATGATGCTGTTCGTGACCGAGGAAAAGACCGTGGTCGAAGTCTCGGCCTCGCGCAAGCGCCTGGCGCCGCACTACCACCTGCGCCTGCCCGGCCATGAACGGCTGATGGCGCTGATGCACAAGCAGGGCTTCCAGGAGCTAGCCGAATCGGTCGGCGCGCCGGTGCCGCGCACCGTGCGGATCGAATCGCCCGCCGACCTGCCGCGCATCGAAGCGCTCACCTATCCCTGCGTGTTCAAGCCGGCCAGCAAGAGCTACGAATACGGCGCGCGCTTCAAGAAGGCCTACAAGGTGGGCTCGCCGGCGGAGGTGGCCGCGCTGTACGCGGAGATTCGCCCTGTTCTGGCCGACATGGTGGTGCAGGAGTGGATCGAAGGCGGCGACAACGACGTCTACTTCTGCCTGCAGTACATCGGCGAGGATGGTCAGCTGGTCTCGTCCTTCACCGGCCGCAAGATCCGCGCCTGGCCGCCGCGCATCGGCGGCACCGCAAGCTGCACCGCAGCGTGGGAAGTGGCCGATGAACTGAACCGGATGACCACCGAATTCTTCGCGCAGGTCGGCTTCACCGGCATGGGCAGCATGGAATTCAAGCGCGACACGCGCGACAACCGCTTCTACATGGTCGAGCCGACGGTGGCGCGCACCGACTTCCAGGAGGAGGTCGCGTCGCTGAACGGCGTGAACATCCCGCAGGCCGCGTACCGCTACGAGAACGGCCTGGCGCAGGTCGCCACCAGCCGCCCGATCGTGCCGCGCATCTGGCGCGAACCGCAGCTGGACCGCTGGTCAGCGCAGGAAGGCGAGATCCGCGTCGACGAGCGCTCGCGCGGGCACCAGGTGCGCGACGCCTACTGGCGCTGGAACGACCCGCGCCCGTGGCTCGACCGCACCCTGTGGCGCATCGGCGCCAAGCTGGGACTGGCCGCGTGATGCGCCACCCGCTCAAGTATGCCGACTGGTCGTGGCGCGAATACGCGGCCGCGGCCCGCTGCATCCTGACCGGGCGCGTTCGGAACGGCCCCAATCCCGACCGGCTGGCGACGCGGCTGGCCGCACTGTACGCATCCTCGACCGTCTACCCGGTCAACTTCGGCCATACCGCGATCCGCCTCGCGCTCGACGTCTTCCGCGCGATCGAACCGGCGCGCACCGAAGTGGTGGTGCCGGCCTATATCTGCCCCAGCGTGGTCGAGACCATCGCGGCGGCCGGACTCACCGCAGTGCCGGCCGCGGTGGGGTCCGACCTGAACCTGCTGCCATCCGCCGTCCAAGCCGCGCTCACGCCGGCCACGCTGGCCGTGATCGCGCCGCATATGTTCGGCTGCCCGGCGCGCATCGGCGAGATCGAAAGCGCCTGCCGCGCCGCCGGCGTGTTCCTTGTCGACGACGCGGCCCAGGTGGTGGGCGAGCGTTGCGACAACCGCCTGCTCGGCACCTTCGGCGACGTCGGCGTCGTCAGCTTCGCCCAGTCCAAGGCCGTCGTGACGGGCGTGCGCGGCTCCGGCGGCGTGCTGGTGGTGAACAACCGCGACCTCGACACGCTCCTGCGCACCGCCTGGGCCGCCCTGCCCGCACCGCGGGGACGGCTGGCGGCCTTCGCCCACTTCGTGTGGAACTACCAGTGGGCGCGATTTACCGGCAACAGCGGCTACTACCTGCGGCGCATCGGCGAGACGCTGGGCCGGCCCGATCCCGCGCCGCCTGGCCCGGGCCGCATCGCCAACCTCGACGCCGCGATCGCGCTGGCGCAGCTCGCGCGCCTGCCGCGCATCCGCGAGCGCAAGGTCAAGGCGGCGCGGGACTACCAGGCCGCGCTGGCGCGCATCCCCGGCGTCGGCGTGCCGCAGTTCGCCGACGGCCGCTACCTGTCGCGCATCATGCTGTCGCTGCCGCCCGATACCCACCTGGACATGCTGCGCGAAGAGCTCAAACGGCGCGGCATCGCCTCCCGTCTCGGCTACCAGGAACCCGTGCGTGCCGGCCAGCCGGACGATCCGGCGCTGGCGCGCGCGCGGCGCCTGCTCGGCCTGCCCTTCGGCGGCGCCATGGCCACCTCCGACATCGAAGAGATTTGCGGCGCGCTCAGGTCCGCCCTGGCGGCCGCACAAACCGACCCCGTAGAGAGAAAACAAAATGAACCATATCAAACAGCTCATTAAAGACAAGATCGGCGCGGCGGTGTATCCGGTCGGCCCCATCGAAGCCCATTTGAAGAGCGCGGCCGACTGGCTGCTGGTCGCGCAAGACGCCACGCCGGACGATGGCCTGGCGCACAGCTACGACGTGCGCAACCGGACCTGGAACGCGTCCTATCCCGAAACCACCGGCTACGCCATCCCGACTCTCTACGACTACGCGCAGCTGTACGACGCGCCGCACTACGCGGAGGCGGCGCGCCGCATGGCCGTGTGGGAGAGCGAGATCCAGCTGGCCGACGGCGCGGTGCGCGCCGGGACCATGTCGGCCGAGGTGGTGGCGCCGACCATCTTCAACACCGGACAGGTGCTGTTCGGCTGGGCCCGCGCATATCTGGAGACGCGCGACGAGCGCTTCAAAATCTCGCTGACCCGTGCGTCCGACTGGCTGGTGGAGGCGCAGGACGACGACGGCACCTGGCGCCGTTTCGCGTCGCCGTTCACCACCTCGAAGCTGAACAGCTACAACACGCGCTCGGCCTTCGGCCTGGTGCGTGCATTCCAGGCGCTGGGCGAGGCGCGCTGGCTGGACGCGGCGGTGAAGAACGTCGACGTCACGGTCGGCCGCGCCTTCGCCAACGGCTGGCTGCCCGATAACTGCCTGCTGAAGATGCCCGACTCCAGCGCGCTCACGCACACCATCGCCTATTCGATCCGCGGCATCCTCGAAGTCGGCGTGGCGTCCGGGCGCGACGACCTGGTCGAGCGCGCGGTGAAGATGGCCAGACTGGTGGCGGCGCGCCAGCGCGAAGATGGCGCCCTGCCCGCGCGCTACCTGCCGGACTGGAAGACCCAGGTCGGCTGGACCTGCGTGACCGGCAATTCGCAAATGGCGATCAACTGGCTGCGCCTGGCCCAGATCACCGGCGACATGTCGCTCAAGGAGCCGGCCATCCGCGCCAACCGCTTCAACATGAGCATCCAGGACACCATGACCAGCGACGACAATGTGCGCGGCGCGCTGAAGGGATCGCACCCGATCAACGGCGACTACCTGACCTACCGCTATCCGAACTGGGCCACCAAGTTCTTCATGGACGGCCTGATGCTGGAGCAGCAGTTCGACAAGGTGCGCAATATCGGCTAGACCAGTACCTCGAGCGCGTCCGGGTGGCTCAGGAAGCCGCCCGGACTGGCCGACAGGCCGTAGGCGCCGGACTGGAACACGGCCACCAGGTCGTCCACGTCCGCGCGCGGCAGCTCCATCTTGTCGGCCAGGAGGTCGAGCGGGGTGCACAGCGGGCCGACCACGGACGCGACTTCGGTGTCGCTTGAATCCAAGCGATTGGCGATTGCCACCGGATAGTTCTTGCGGATCACCTGGCCGAAATTGCCGGAGGCCGCAAGGTGGTGGTGCAGGCCGCCATCCGTGATCAGGAAAACCTGCCCTCGCGAGACCTTGCGGTCCACCACGCGCGTGACATAGACCCCGGCTTCGCCCACCAGGTAACGTCCCAGTTCGATGACCACCTCCGCCTGCGGCAGGGCCTGGCGCACGCGCGGCAGCGACTGGCGCAGGTGCGCGGCGACCGGCGCCAGGTCCAGCGGCGTCTCGCCGGGGAAGTAGGGAATGCCGAAGCCGCCGCCGATGTTCAGCACGCGCAGCGGTTGGCTAAGATGCTGCGCCAGTTGCTGGGCCAGCGCGAAGGTTTGTGTCTGGGCCTCGATAATGGCTTCGGCCTTCAGGCTCTGCGAGCCGCTGAAAATGTGAAAGCCCAGCACGTCCAGCCCCAGCTCCCGTGCCAGCGCCAGCACGCGCGGCATCTCCTCGGCGTCGATGCCGAACTGCTTGGCGCCGCCGCCCATGCGCATGCCCGATCCCTTCAGTTCGAAATCGGGATTGACGCGGATGACCACCAGCGGCGCGATGCCGAGGTCGGCGCCGATGCGCGCCAGCAGGCGCAGCTCGCGCTCGGATTCGGCGTGGACCTGCACGCCGGCGGCCACGGCCTGCGCCAGCTCCGCAATCGACTTGCCGGGGCCGGCAAAGCTGATGCAGGCGGGCGCCATGCCCGCGTCCAGCGCGACTTTCAGCTCGCCGCCGGAAGCGACGTCAATGCCGTCCACGAGTGCCGCCATATGCTGAACCAGCGCCGGCATCGGGTTGGCCTTCATCGAGTAATGCAGGCGCACGCCGTCAGGCAGGCAGTCGCGCACCTGGCGCACGCGGTCGGACAGGACCTTGCGGTCGTAGGCGTAGAACGGCGTGCTGCCGACGCGCTGCGCCAGCCGCGTGAGCGGCAGGCCGCCCACGTGCAGGCAGCCGTCGACGACCGGGAATCGGCTCTGCGGCGCGTGGACTGGTTTGTTGGTGCTCATGGCTTGGCCTCGTCGAACATGGTCAGGTAGGGCTCGCGCAGCAGCTTGCGGTCGATCTTGCCGTTCGGGTTGCGCGGGAACTGGCCGGCGCGGATCTCGACGTGCGCCGGCACCATGTAGGCCGGCAGGCGGCGCTGGCACTCCTTGAGCAGGGCCGCCGCGTCCAATCCAGGCTCGCGGGCCACGGCCAGCAGCACGATGGCCTGGCCCAGCGCCGGATGGGGCACGCCGAAGGCCGCCGCCTCGGCCACCAGGCCGCTCGCGTGCACGCCCTCCTCGACCTCGGTCGGGCTGACGCGGTAGCCGGACACCTTGATCATGTCGTCGCCCCGGCCGATGAAGTACAGGTAGCCTTCCTCGTCCATCCGCACCGTGTCGCCGGACCAGACGGCCATCTCGGTGATCGGCAGCGCCGGGTCCTGGCCGGGCGCCGGCTTGAAGCGCTCGGCGGTCTTGGCCGGATCGTTCCAGTAGCCCAGCGCGACCAGCGCGCCGCGGTGCACCAGCTCACCGGGCTCGTTGGGCGCGCAGGGCGTGCCGTCCGGCCGCACCACCATCACCTGCGCGTTCGGGATCGCGCGGCCCATCGAATCGGGTCGGCGCTCCAGCTCCGGCGGCGGCAAATAGGTCGAGCGGAAGGCCTCGGTCAGGCCGTACATCAGGAACAGCTGGGCGTCCGGCAGCTTCGCGCGCAGCGCGGCCACGGTGGCCAGCGGCATCGCGCCGCCGGAATTGGTCAGGTAGCGCAAGGTATGCGGCAGCGGCCATTCGAGCGCGGCCAGCTGGATCCACAGCGGCGGCACCGCGGCCAGGCCGGTGATTCCTTCGGCCGCGACCATCTTCACGATGTCGCGCGCGAACAGGTGGTTCATCAGCACCACGCTGGCGCCGGCCAGGAAGGCCGTGGTCAGCTGGGACAGGCCATAGTCGAAGCTGAGCGGCAGCACCGACAGCACGCGGTCGAGCGGCGTCAGCGCGAGGTAGCCGGCCACGCTTTCGGCGCCCGCGACCATGTTCCGGTGCGAGAGCACCACGCCTTTCGGCTTGCCGGTGCTGCCGGAGGTGTACAGGATGGCGGCCATGTCGGCGTCGATCGCGCGGCGCGCGGCCAGCCCGGCGGCGGGCGGCTCGGCCTGCGCCGCTTCCCACGAGCGCACGGCGACCGGGCCGACGCTGGCGGCACCACTGTCCTCGCCGGTGACGAACACGGTGCGCAGGTCCGGGCAGCGCGCCAGCACGCCTTCGAGCTGGGCCAGGCGCTCGGGCGAAGTCACCAGCACCCGCACATTGCAGTCGGCGAGGATGTGGGCCACCTGTTCGGCCTTGAGCAGCGGGTTCACCGGCACGAACACGGCGCCAGCCAGGCTGGCGCCGAACATCGCGGCCACGTTCTCGATGCGCTTTTCCAGGTAGACCGCGACACGCTCGGCGCGTGCGACCTCCACCGCGAGCAGGGCGCCGGCGGCGCGTCCCACGGCGGCGGCCAGCGCGGCGTAGTCGAGGCGCTGCTGCCCATAGGCGAGCGCTTCGGCCTGCGGCGTGCGGCGGGCGGTGTCAAGAATGACGTCGTGGATCAGGACTGGCATACGTAAATGAGCAAATTGGGCGCAATCTTATCAGTTTGCGGCGACAGGCCTCGGGCGATTGTTTAGTTCCGGACATATCTCGTGGCAAGTTTTTTAACACTCGTTCTATACTCGGGCCATGCACAGCTCAGCCGTCCCCTCGATCCCGATCAGCCCCGTGCTGTCGCTCGCCGCCTTCCGGCGCGGCAGCGGCGCGCGCGTGCGCTCGGTGCTCGATGTCGGCCAGCTGCGCTACGTGACCAGCGGCCGCATCGCGATCGGGCTGGCGCTGCGCGAAATGGGCGTGGGCCCCGGCGACAAGGTGCTGGTGCCGGCCTGGCACAGTCCATCGATGATCCCGCCGGTGCTGTGGCGCGGCGCCCAGCCCGTGTTCTACCGCCTGCGCGCGGACACCTCGGTTGACCTCGACGACATCGCGGCGCGGCTCGATCCGGCAACCAAGGTGCTCGTCGTGACGCACTACTTCGGCTTCCCGCAGGCCGGGATGTCCACCATACGCGCATTCTGCGACGCGCGAGGGATCGGGCTGCTGGAGGATTGCGCGCACTGCCTGATCGGTGAGCAGCAGGGCCGCCCGGTCGGCGCCTGGGGCGATTACGCCATCGCCAGCAGCATGAAGTTCCTGCCGATATACGAGGGCGGCCTGCTGGTGTCGCAGCGCTACGATCTGCGGTCCGTCGAACTTCGCTCGGCCGGCTGGGCCTTCGAGACCAAGATCGCGCTGGCCTCGCTGGAAAAGAGCTTTGCCCACGGGCGCATGGGCGCGGCGCGCGCGGCGCTGTGGCTGCCGATGAAGGCCAGGGACGCCGCCTGGCGCCTGCTCAAGGCGCGCCGCCCGGCCGGCACGCCCGGCCTGTCGCCCGATTCATCCGACAGCAGCTTCGACTTCGATCCGCGCTGGCTGGACAAGCGCTCCTCATGGTTCGCACGCGTGATGACGCGGCGCGCATCCCTCACCCGCATCGCGGAAAGCCGCCGCGCCAACTATGTGCGCATCGAAGCAGCCCTGCGCGGCCAGCCCGGCGGACATCCGCTGCACGGCGCGCTGCCCGCCGGCGCCTGCCCCTGGGCCTTTCCCTTCGTGGCCGACGATGCGGAGCGCCTGTGCGAACGCCTGCGCGCGGCCGGCGTGCCGGTGGTCGGTTTCGGGCGAAAGCTGTGGCCCGGCATGGACGGCGGCGCCTGCGCGGTCAGCGAAGACCTGTCGCGGCGCGTGCTCGGCTTCCCCTGCCACCAGGAGCTGCGCGAACAGGAACTGTCGTGGATGATCGACCGCATCGGGGAGGCGCTGGCGCCATGAGCTGGACCATCGTTCCCGCGAGCCGCTTTGGCGAATACGCCTCGCGCTGGCGCAAGCTGCACATGCGCTGCGGCGCGCCGGCGCTGCTGGCGGTGGACTTTATCGAGCCGCTGCTCGCACAGTTCGGCACTGGCGCCGAGCTACTGGCGTGGCATGAGCGCGACGGCGTCACCACTGCCATGGCGCTGGTCGCGCCGGCCGGCCGTGGCAGCTGGTCGACCTTCCAGCCGCCGCAGGCGCCCATCGGACCATGGCTGCAGCAGCCCGGCGAAGATGTCGAACAGCTCGCGCTCGGCCTGATGCGCGGCCTGCCGGGTTTTCCGCTGGTGTTCGGCCTGACCCAGCTCGACCCGATGCTGCTGCCGCGCCCCGCCGACACGCCTTCGCTGCGCACGCTCGACTACATCTCCACCGCGCGCGTGACCATCGCCGGCGGCTTCGACGAGTACTGGAACGCGCGTGGCAAGAACCTGCGCGCCAACCTCAAGAAACAGCGCGCGCGCCTGGCCAGGGATGGCGTCGCGACCCGGCTGGAAATCTGCCGCGATCCCGCCGCCATGGCGCAGGCGGTCGAGGACTTCGCCCGGCTGGAATGCGGCGGCTGGAAGGCCGCGCGCGGCACCGCCGTGCAGGCGCGCGACGCGCAGGGCCGCTTCTACCGTGCGATGCTGGAGCGTTTCTGTGACCGGGACGCGGCCAGCGTCTACCGCTATCATTTCGACGAGCAGCTGGTCGCGATGGACCTGTGCGTGGAAGACCGCGACAGCATCGTGGTGCTCAAGACCAGCTACGACGAGCGCGTCCCCAACGGCCTGTCGCCGACGCTGCTGATGCGCGAGGAAGCCTGCCGCCGCTTGTTCGGGGAGGGCCGCTTCGAGCGGCTGGAATTCTACGGCCGCGTGATGGAATGGCACCTGCGCTGGACGGAGGAGGCGCGCACTATGTACCATGTGAACTGTTACCGATGGCCGGGGATGCGCCGCCTGCACACGCTGCTGGAAGCGCGCGCACGTTCCCGCCAGGCCGCGCACAACGCTCCATGAAAGCCGCTATGTACCTGAACGATGTCAAACAAGTCCTGATCGATGTGCTCAACCTCGGCCCCGCCGGTGAACAGCTGACCGCCGCTTCGCCCCTGCTGGGCAGCCTGCCCGAACTCGATTCGATGGCGGTGGTCACCCTGCTCGGCGCGCTCGAAGAACGCTTCGGCATCGAGGTGGACGACGACGACATCAGCGCCAGCACCTTCGAAACGCTGGGCAGCCTGGCCGCCTTCGTCGAGCAGAAAGCAGGATGAACAATGGCGCCTCCCGAGCATCGGGCAACTGCGGCGCCAGCTGAACCCTTCTTCCTGGAAGGCGGCGCCGGGCCGCGCTTCTGCCTGTTCCACCGTCCCGCCGGCGCCTGCCGCGGAGCGCTGGTCTACATCCATCCGTTGGCCGAGGAGATGAACCGCACGCGCCGCATGGCCGCGCTGGCCTCGCGCGCACTGGCCGCCGGCGGCATCGCGGTGCTGCAGGTGGACCTGCACGGCTGCGGCGACAGCGGCGGCGACTTCGGCGATGCGAGCTGGGACAGCTGGAAGGCCGACGTGGCGCTGGCGCATGGCTGGCTGCGTACGCGCCTCGATTGCCCGGTCGGTTTGTGGGGACTGCGACTGGGCGCCCTGCTCGCCCTCGATTGTGCGCGCGGGACCCGCGCCGATCGCCTGCTGCTGTGGCAGCCGGTCACCAAGGGATCCAACTACCTGACGCAAGTGCTGCGCCTGCGCCTGGCGGGCGAGCTGCTGCAAGATGGGGGCAGCAAGGCTGACACGGCGGCACTGAAAGCCGCATTGCTCGGAGGCGCACCGCTGGACGTGGCGGGCTACACGCTGTCACCGGCGCTCGCGCTTCCAGTCGACGCGCTCGACGCATCCGTGCTCGTGCCGCCCTGCCCGGTCCACTGGTTCGAGGTGGCGGGCACGCTGTCGCCGGCCGCCACGCGCACCATCGACGGCTGGCGCGCAGCAGGCGCCAGCGTGCAGGCGCACATCGCGCCTGGCCAGCAATTCTGGGCCACGCCGGAAATCACCGAATGCCCGGCGCTGGTCGAGGCCACCGTCAATGCCTGCCGCGAGACGGCCGATGCCTGAGGAACGCGCACTCGCCTTCCAATGCGGCAGCGACTGGCTGTACGGCGTCGCCAGCCTGCCGCCCGAGCCATCCGTGCGCGGCGTGCTGATCGTGGTCGGCGGACCGCAGTACCGGGCCGGCAGCCACCGCCAGTTCACGCTGCTGGCGCGCAGCCTGGCCGGCGCCGGCATCCCGGCGATGCGCTTCGATTACCGTGGCATGGGCGACAGCGAAGGCGCGATGCGCGGTTTCGACGAAGTCAACAAGGACATCCGCGCCGCCATCGACCGTTTCTTCGAAGAGGCGCCCGGGATGTCGGAAGTGCTGCTGTGGGGCCTGTGCGACGGCGCATCGGCCGCCGCGATGTATGCGCCGCGCGATGCACGCGTGGCCGGCCTGGCCCTGCTCAATCCCTGGGTGCGCACCGAGGAAGGCGCGGCGCGCGCGACCATCAAGCATTACTACGGCGCGCGCCTGCTGCAGCGCGAGTTCTGGAACAAGCTGCTCGCAGGCCGCTTCGATGCGCGCGGCGCCATTCGGTCCTTCGCCGGCTTGCTGCGATCGTCGCGGCGACATCAGGAAAGCCAGGATCTGCCTGACAGGATGCACAATGCGCTCAGCACTTTCCGTGGCCGCGTGCTGCTGATGCTGAGCGGCGCCGACCTCACTGCGCAGGAATTCTCGGACCTGTCGAACCAGGCGAAGTGGAAAGGGCTGCTGGCCGCGAAGCGCTTCGAGCGCCACACGCTGCCGAAGGCCGACCATACCTGTTCGCGCCGCGAATGGCACGAGCAGCTCGCGGCCTGGACCATGGCCTGGGCGCGCGCCTAGCGCACGCAGTAGCCGAAATCCTCGAAGGCGCCGTAGCGCGCCCAAACCGGCCGCGGACGGCCGCACATGTCCACCGATGGCGCGCTCAGGGCACGGCGCGGCGCCTCGCCCTTCCAGCCAAGGTCCAGCCCCTGCACGCCCGCGAACAGCTTGCGCACCGGATGGTAGCCCGCGTACAGGTAGGCGATCGGCGTGTCGAGGTTGTCGAGCGCGCGCACGCGGGCGCCGTCGCGGGCGCGGATCGTGCCGTCGACCAGGTTGCCGATGACGTCGGCGCCGCTCTCGGGAAAGCGCACGTCGATGCCGCCGGTGTCGAGCAGGGTGTTGTGCACGATGCGGCTTTCGGCGCCGCTGTTGACGTAGATGCCGGCGTCCGAGCAGCCGGCGACGAGGTTATTGCGGATCAGGCCGTGATCCTGCTCGGTGATGCAGCGGCCGTCGCGGCACTCGGACCTGGCGGTGCCGCCGCCGCCGAAGGACAGGCCGATGCGCTGGCCCGGCTCGCCCTGCAGCCGTTGTTCGCACAGCACCGCATTGTCCTCGAAAGTGGTGCCGGCGCCGCCGCCTTTCGCGAACGCGCCGTAGCTGGTGCGGTCGCCTCCGGCCTTGACGAAGTCCGCGATCAGGTTGCCATGGATGGTCCAGCCGCTGGCCGCGACCAGGTAGATCGGCGCCACCGGCCCGGCGGTATGGCGCGGCGCGCCGTTGGCCAGCGTATTGTGGTCGACCAGGCCGCGGTCGGGAAAGCGGCCGCCGCTGCCGTTGATCTTCAGGTGGGTGTTGAAGTCGCGGATGGTATTGTTCACCGCCGAGAAGTGGTGGCCGTTGCCGCTCACGTGGAACGCTTGCTCGCAGGCCGAATCGATGCGGCACACGCCTCGGACCGACAGGTTCTCGAAGCGCCACCACGGCTGCTCCACTGCGAAGCCGACGCGCGCGTCGAACTCGATCAGCACCGAGCCCGGTCGTTCCGCCTTCAGCGTGATCGGCGCGTCCTCCGTGCCCTCGCCGCGCACCGCCAGCGTCTCGCTGAAGCGGTAAGTGCCCGGCAGCAGGGTGATGATGTCGCCCGGCTGCGCGTCCGCCAGCACCGCGCGCACGTCGGCCTCGTTGCCGGCGAAACGGTGTGCGCGCCGGCACGCCGGATCGTCAAGGCAAGGCAAGGGCTGGCGGACCTGCAGCGGCTCACGCTGCGCGCCGGCGGCCAGCGGCGGCAGCAGGTAGGGCTGGCGTTCGCCGCGGTCCAGCGCCAGCAGCACCTTGCGCACCCAGGCGCCGGCCCCCGCCACCAGCCCCGCGCCGTCGGGCCCCAGGTAGGGGCCGAGCGCGCGCGGCGCCAGGCCAAGTCCCTGCACGTAAAGCGCGCCCCCGCTCATCATCGTCAGGCCGAACAGCGCCAGCAACGATGTCAAGCGCAGGGCGCGCGGGTTCATGCGGCTGCCGCGGCAGTTTTTATCGCGTGCCGGCTCATGAGGTCATACATCGTGGGGCGGCTGATGCCGAGCAGTTCGGAGGCCTTGACGATATTGCCGTCGACCCGGGCCAGCGCCTTGACGATGGCCTTGTACTCGGCATCGTCGCGCACCTGGCGCAGGTTGATCGGCTGTTCCGCCGCCGCGGTGTCGGGCAGGCCGAGGTCGTCGGCGGCAATCGAGGGACCGTCCGCCATGATCACCGCGCGCTTGATGCAGTTCTCCATCTCGCGCACATTGCCGGGCCAGGCGTAGGCCTCGATGGCCGCGATGGCGTCGGGCGAGAAGTGCAGCGCCGCGCGCGACTCCTGCGCGCAGAACTTGTTCTTGAAGTGATGCGCCAGCAGCGCCGCGTCGCCGTCGCGCTCGCGCAACGGCGGGATGTTGACCACGATCTCGGACAAGCGATAGTACAAGTCCTCGCGGAAGCGGCCCTGCGCGCACAAATCCTTGAGCTTCTGGTGGGTGGCGCAGACGATGCGCACGTCCACCGGGATCTCCTCGTGGCCGCCGATGCGCTCGATCACGCGCTCCTGCAGGAAGCGCAGCAGCTTGGCCTGCAGCGCCATCGGCAGGTCGCCCACTTCGTCGAGGAAGAAGGTGCCGCCGTTGGCCAGCTCCACCTTGCCCTTGGTCTGCTTGGCGGCGCCGGTGAAGGCGCCCCTCTCGTAGCCGAACAGTTCACTCTCGAGCAGGTTCTCGGGAATCGCCGCGCAGTTGATCGCCATGAAGCGTTGGCCCGCGCGGGGGCTGAGCTGGTGCAGCGCGCGCGCCAGCACTTCCTTGCCGGTGCCGCTTTCGCCCAGCACCATCACCGAGGCCGAGGTCGGCGCCACCTTCTCGATATTGCGGCAGACCTTGAGCATGCCGGCGTCGCGGCTGATCACCCCGGCCAGCGGCGAGTCGGCCTGCACGGTCTGCATGCGGCGGTTCTCGCGCTGCAGCTCGTTCAGGAAGAAGGCGCGTTCGATCACCAGGTTCAGGATGACCGGATCGCAGGGCTTCTGGTGGAAATCGTAGGCGCCCATGCCGATCGCGCGCACCGCGTGTTCGTGGTCCTGGTTGCCGGTCAAGACGATCACGCGGGTGTCCGGCGCCATGGCCAGGATCTGCTGCAGGGTCGCCATGCCTTCGGTCGCGCCATCGGGGTCGGGCGGCAGGCCGAGGTCCATCGTCACCACCGCCGGTTCATGGCGGCGCACCTGGGCCAGCGCGCTCTCGCGGTCGCCGGCCACCACGACGTCGTAGGCGTCCAGGCTCCAGCGCAGCTGCTTCTGCAGGCCCGGATCGTCTTCAATGATCAGCAGTTTCGGTTTTGCTTGGGTCACGGTGCTTCCTTGTTTCATGCGGCTTGTTCCAGAATGGCCCGCGCCTCTTCCTGGTAGAGGGGCAGGATGACGTTGAACGTGGTGCCAAGGCCGGGCGCGCTGCTCACTTCCAGCGCGCCGCCCAGCTCATGGATGTATTCGCGGCTTTCGAAGACGCCGATGCCCATGCCGGCCGACTTGGTCGACTCGAAGGGCGTGAACA
Source organism: Massilia terrae (assembly GCF_024753145.1). Classification (GTDB taxonomy): domain Bacteria; phylum Pseudomonadota; class Gammaproteobacteria; order Burkholderiales; family Burkholderiaceae_D; genus Telluria; species Telluria terrae. The sequence goes on from NZ_JANUGU010000003.1 coordinate 452,758, forward strand.
GGCGCTCGCGGATGAACTGTTCGCTCATGCCGGCGCCGGTGTCGCTGATCTCGACCGACACCCGGCCGCCGGCGGCGCCGACGCGGATCGTCACCTCGCCGCTGCGCGGGGTGGCCTCGATCGCGTTCTGGATCAGGTGGCCGAGCACGCGCTCCAGCCGTTCGCTGTCGGCCACCACGTACAGGCCGCCGGCCTTGACCTCCAGCCGCGGCCTGGGCTCGAACGCGGCCTTGAGCGCGACCGCCTGGCGCACCACCTGCTCCACCGCCAGCGGCACCGGTTTCTCGGGCCGCGCGGCGCGGCCCAGTTTTTGCAGCAGAAGCTTCATTTTCTGGACCGAGTAGCTGACCGTCTCCTGCATATCGCGCTGGAATTCGGGATTGTCGCGGTGGCGCTCGGCGTTGGAGGCCATCAGAGACAGCTGCGCGACCAGGTTCTTCAGGTCGTGCACCACGAAGGTCGACATGCGGTTGAACGATTCGAACTGGCGCGCCACCATCAACGCGTTGGCGGCGTCCTGCTGCGCGAGATAGCTGGCGGCCTGGCTGCCGGCGATGCCGAGCAGGTCGATCACTTCCCAATTGAGCTTGAGCGGGCTGCGCGAGTTCTGCAGCACCACGAAGCCGAACAGGCTGCCCTGCAGGACCAGCGGCACCACCAGCCGGCTGCGCGGGAAGCTGTCGATCCAGTCCGGGACCGCGAGACCGTCGTAGCGGTCGGGGTGGCGCGCGCATTCGGTGAGGTCGACCACCCAGCGTGTCGAGGCGAGGAACTGGCAGAACGGTGAATCCGCATACTCGCAGGCCCGCGCGGCCGGCGCATGCCAGTGGGCGACCGGCTCGAAGCGGCCGCCCTCGCGCCGCTGCCACAGCACGCCGCCGGGGCTTTCGACCAATGCCGCCACCGCTTCGATCGCGCGCTCGGCCAGGTTCGGCCCCGGCGCCGACAGGGTGCGCGTGAAGCGCATCCACTCCTCGCGGTAATCGTAGTCGTAGCGGTAGAAGTGCTTGCTGATGAAAACCTTGAGCCAGGAGCGGAAGGTCCCCGAGAACAGGATCCCGGCCAGCAGCACGATCGCGCCGAACAGGAAGGTCACCTGCATCACCGTGCCCCAGCTGCCGCCGAAGAAGCGCAGGTAGTAGCCGGCCAGGCCCATCGCCAGCAGGTAGGCGGCCGATCCGAACAGCGCGGCCGAATGGAACATCACGCGGCGCGACAGCGCCAGCGGCGAGGTCCACGATTTGCTGCGGCCCATCGACACCGCCAGCAGCGGCACGGTCAGCGCGTTGACGATGCCACGCGCGGCCCAGATGTCCGGGTTCGCCTCGCGGAACAGCATCGTGTGGCTGTACATATAGAAGTCGTAGGCGAACATGCCGCCGATGCCGAGGCAGGCGAACTTGATCGCCCAGCGTTCCGGCACCGACTTGTTGCGGTAGACCTGCTCGATCAGCTGCATGCCGTACACCGCGAATACCACGTGCGCGGCCACCGTCGGCAGCAGGCCGAGGCTGGAGAACGGCGGCAGGTCCCAGTAGTGCGCCAACGTCGCGCCCAGCAGCAGCGCGTACAGGCAGCCCATCGCGAACAGCGAACCGCGCAGGCCGAAGGGCAGCTTGCTGCACGGGTCGCGGTAGTGGCCTCGCAGGCCGAGCAGGAACACGGTCCAGCCGGCGTCGCGCACGATCTCGAGCGCGCCCGTGACCGAGGACCAGATCACCAGCTGCGAGGCCCACCACGCGTGCGCGCCGGCCCAGGCGGCCGACAGCACGCAGGCCAGGGCCAGCATGCGCCCGTGCTGGCGGGCGTTCCAGCGCAGCAGGACCGGCATCCCGAGCACCAGGAAACAGACGGCGGCCAGCGCGTAGCTATAGGCGGCGATACTCGTCACGATGCACCCGAAGGATCAGCGGCAGGGCCTCGCGGCCCGGCCTGGTAAAGCGTTCAGCGGCCGCTGCGGAACAGGACCACCTTGAGCGTGTCGATCAGGATCAGCACGTCCAGGAACAGGCTGTTGTTCTTCACGTAGTACAGGTCATACTGCAGCTTCTGCAGCGCGTCTTCGGCGGAGGAGCCGTAGCCGTAGCGCACCTGGGCCCAGCCGGTGATGCCCGGCTTGATGCTGTGCCGGACGTTGTAGTACGGGACCACCTCGATCAGCTGCTCGACGAAGTAGGGCCGCTCCGGGCGCGGGCCGACGAACGACATCTCGCCCTTGAACACGTTGACGATCTGCGGCAGCTCGTCGATGCGGGTCTTGCGCATGAAGCCGCCGATGCGGGTGACGCGCGGATCGTTCTGCGCGGCCCACTGCGGCTTGCCGGGCTTCTCGGCGTCGGCGCGCATGCTGCGGAACTTGAGCACGCGGAAGGTCTTGCCGTCCTTGCCCACCCGTTCCTGCGAATAGAACACCGGGCCGCGGTCTTCCAGCCACACGGCCAGCGCGGCCAGCAGCATCACCGGGAAGGTCATCACCATGATGATCGAGCTGCACACCAGGTCGAAGGAACGCTTCATGAAGGTGCGCACGAAGCTCTGGTCGAAGCCGCCGCCAAACACCAGCCAGCTCGGTTGCAGCGAGTCGACCCGGATCTGGCAGGTTTCGCGCTCGAAGAAGGTGGCGGCATCGGTCACCTTCACGCCCTGCAGTTTGCAGTCGAGCAGTTCCTTGATCGGGAATTTGGTGCGGCGGTTCTGCACCGACACCACGATTTCCTCTACCCCATGCTTGCGGGCCAGCTTGGCCAGGGATTCGCCTTCGCGCACCTTGAGCAGGCTGGCGGCCGGCACGCACACTTCTTCCGAATCGTTGGGCACGAAGCCGGCGATCTTGTAGTGGTGGTAGCGGGTGGTGCTGAGCGCCAGGTCGCTGCACTCCTTGGCCAGCGGGCCATTACCAACGAACATGATGCGCGACTGGATCAGTTCCGAGGTTTTCAGGAAAACGATGCGGGCGATGAAAATGCCGATGGCGGCGATCGCGAACACCATCAGCAGGATGCTGCGGCCGAAGGCCAGGTCGGGCGCCAGGTAGAACAGCAGGGTCAGGATGAAAAAGCCCATCACGAAGGACGGCATCAGCTGCAGGAAGATCGACTTGCGGCTGCCGCCGTCGCTGAAATTAAGCTGATACATGCCCATCGCGCTCATGCTGAACACGACCGCGGTGGTGAAGGCGATCGCCGAGGTGAAGAAATGATGCAGGTGCCCGGGCGTGAATACTTCGCCGGCGCCCAGGTGGCGCACGGCCGCACCGGCATAGGCGGACCCCATCAGCACCAGCAGTTCGACGAATAAAAGTCCGAAAACGATCTTCGAAACGTAGTGATTAGATATCCTAAGCACGTCAGCCTCCAGAATTCTTGTTGTTACCTGGTACCACGCGTTCACCCTTGCCGTGCAAGGTCGCTGATGTACCAATCCATTGCCTGCTTCAATCCATCCCCGATCCGGTGCGTCGGCTCGTAGCCGAGCATCTCAGCGGCCTTGGAAACATCAGCTTGCGAATGCCGTACGTCGCCTGGCCGGAAGTCGACGTATTGCGGCTTGTGGTCCGCCACGTGCGCAAAGCGCTCGCGCAGCAGCGTATGCATCATCTGGTACAGCGCATTGAGCGAGGTGCGGTCGTTCAGGGCCACGTTGTAGACCTGGTTCACCGCTTCCTTGTCCGCCAGCGCCGCCAGCAGGTTGGCCTGCACCGTGTTATCGATGTAGCAGAAATCGCGGCTGGTTTCACCATCTCCGTTGATACGCAGCGGCTGGTTTTTAATCAGCGCCGCGATCCATTGCGGAATCACCGCGGCATAAGCGCCGTGGGGATCCTGGCGCGGACCGAACACATTGAAATAGCGCAGGCCGATGGTCTCCATGCCGTAAGTGCGGCCGAAGACATTGGCATACAGCTCGTTCACGTATTTGGTCACTGCATAGGGCGACAGCGGATTGCCGATCTGGTGCTCGATTTTCGGCAGCGCCGGATGGTCGCCATAAGTGGAGCTCGATGCGGCGTAGATGAAGCGCCTGACTTTGGCGTCGCGCGCGGCGACCAGCATGTTCAGGAAGCCGGTGATATTGGTTTCGTTGGTGCCGATCGGATTGTCGATCGAGCGCGACACCGATCCCAGCGCAGCCTCGTGCAGCACGAAATCGACGCCTTCACAGGCACGCACGCAATCGTTCAATTCGCGGATATCGCCTTCGATGAAGGTGAAATTGCGCCATTGCGCGGCATCGACCAGGTCGCGCACCTGGTCCAGGTTGTGCTGGTGACCGGTGGCGAAATTATCCAGGCCGGTCACGCGCTGGTCCAGCTTGAGCAGGGTTTCCACCAGGTTCGAGCCGATGAAACCGGCCGCCCCCGTCACCAGCCAGTGGTAGCGGTGTTGGCGCAGATGCTGTTCGACGTCTTTGAGCTTTTTCACTTTAGGGACACTTTTCTAGGTGATGCCTTGCTCCGGGCCGGCGCCGCGACGATGCGGCAGCCGGTCCACCGGTAATGCTTACAGCCGCCAGACGCAAAAGCCGGCTTCGCTGATCGCCTTCGGATCGAAATGCGATTTCACGTCGATGAAGCAGCCGCCTTCGTTCAGCTTCGATTCGAAATCTAGCAGCGAACGCGCCAGCACTTCCTCGTGCGGCACCGCCACGATCAGGGCGTCGGCTTTCGGCAGGCTGTCCCAGCTTTGCAGCTTGATGCCGTATTCGTGCTCGGATTCGGCGCCGTCGGCGACCGGATCGTGCACGTGCACTTCGCAGCCGTAGCTTTCCAGCTCATGGACGATGTCGGCCACTTTCGAATTGCGCAGGTCCGGGCAGTTTTCCTTGAACGTCAGGCCGATCACGTTGACCTTCGAGCCCTTGACGTGAAAGCCGCAGGAGATCATGTTCTTGACCGTTTTCTCGGCCACGAATTTCGCCATGCCGTCATTGATGCGGCGGCCGGCCAGGATCACTTGCGGGTGGTAGCCGATCATTTCGGCCTTGTGGGTCAGGTAATACGGATCGACACCGATGCAGTGGCCGCCGACCAGGCCCGGACGGAACGGCAGGAAGTTCCATTTGGTGCCTGCCGCTTTCAGCACTTCCAGCGTGTCGATGCCGACTTTGTCGAAAATGATGGCCAGTTCGTTCATCAGCGCGATATTCAGGTCGCGCTGGGTGTTTTCGATGACCTTTGCTGCTTCCGCCACCTTGACGCTGGAAGCACGGTGCACGCCGGCGGCGACCACGGATTCATACAGCTGCGCCACGCGCTCCAGGGTTTCCTCGTCGTCGCCGGAGACCACTTTCAGGATCGTGGTCAGGCGGTGCTCCTTGTCGCCCGGGTTGATGCGCTCCGGCGAAAATCCGACGTGGAAATCCTGTTTCCATTTCATGCCGGAGTATTTTTCCAGCAGCGGAATGCACACTTCCTCGGTGGCGCCCGGGTACACGGTAGATTCGTACACCACGATCGCGCCCTGTTTCATGTGGGTGCCGACGGTCTTGCTGGCGCCTTCGAGCGGCGTGAAATCGGGGTTGTGGGCGATATCGACCGGGGTCGGCACGGCCACGATGATGTAGTCGGCCTGCGACAGCTGCGACGGATCGTTGGTGACTTCCAGGTGGCGCGATTCCTTCAGTTCCGCCGTCGACACTTCGCCGGTCGGATCGATAAAGCGCTTGTAATTCTCAATTTTGGCCGAGGACAGGTCAAAGCCAATTGTCCTGCCCTTTTTGCCAAATTCGACTGCCAGCGGCAAGCCGACATAGCCCAGACCTACTACTGCGACGACCTCATCTGCTTTCATCATCGGTTCCGTTCTCAGAATCAAATTCGCTTCGAGCATTCGTTCGGGCCGATATTGCCAAAACGATACTGCGCAAATCATCAGGTTAATATCAAAAATATACTAACCGGCACTGCATCGACGACCCGCCGTAGCCACCGCAAAACGAGGCGGTTCAAGCAAAAACCAGGCTTGTCGTCTCTGGTTCGCAACGAAACGTTGCCAAAATCGCAGTTACCGAGAAATTTCTTCCACTTGCTCAGCAGGTGGCCTGTGCTTGGGCTGATCGGCATTTGTCAAATTAGACTTATCTTCCAAGCAACAGTGCTGCAATATTAGCATTTTCTAATTTTCAAGTTCCGGAGTGAATTGAATCGTGCGCACCCTCTTTGAACTGTTGAGTAATCGTAGTTCCGGAAACCAAGCAGATGGCGCACGATTGGATGAGCTACGGCATTGCTTTTTAGAAATAAACTTGGAAATCCGGCACTGTCCGGATGGGGCGGAGGGAGGCGCGGCGCCGGAATCGGACCGCGCCGGATGTTGAAATCCAGTTCAGGCCTGGAGCGCCTTGCAGCCTTTCTTGGCCGCGGCAATCTGGATCGCGGCGACTTCGCCCTTCGACTTGGCGACGTCCTTTTCGTGGTCGCCGGTGAACCAGCTGACCGGGATCAGGACCCAGAACACGCTGACCGCGTCTTTCTTGACCTGGGCGTCCTGCATGTCCGAGAACTTTTTCAGATCCGCCTTGGCCATCGTCATCGAGGTATCCAGCTGCAAGCAGTCGATGCTCATGTATTGGTCTTGCGAGACCAGTGCCGGCTGGATACGTTCGGGACTGGTGGCGCAGCCGGTGACAGCGGCCGCGAGCAGGCTCAGCGCAAGCAATTTCTTCATTTCTTCCTCCGAATTGTTTTCAAGACAACAATTCGGATCGTAAACCCGCTGCTCAGCCGTTGTCGCACGACACGCGCAAGAACAAGCAGCGGCGGCCGGCCGCCGCCGATGGCAGGGGCTTACTCGCTGCGGTCGTACGAGAACTGGATGCCGGCCGTGCCGCCGGTCTCGATGAACAGCTTGATGAAGGCGGGAACGGTCTCGCTGCGCTTCCAGTCGCGCTGCAGTTCACAGAACAGCTGTACGGTAGAAATGAGCTTGCCGCCGGCCTGCTCGATACGGCGCAGTGCGGCTTCGTGCGCGGCCACCGACGTGCCGCCCACCGCATCCACCGGCACGTAGACCTCGTAGCCCTCCGCCAGCGCATCCAGCGCCGGGAAGGTCAGGCATGCCTCGGTCCACAAGGCCGTCATGATCAGCTTCTTGCGGCCGGTCTCCTGCACCGCCTTGCGGAATTCCACGTCCTCCCAGCTGTTGATGGTGGTGCGGTCGTAGGTCGGATAGTCGCCCAGCACCTTGCGGATATGGGGCACTGGCGGCTTGTTCAGGCCGCTCTGGACGTTGACGGTCGAGTGCACGACCGGCAGCCCGTAGGCGACGGCGGCTTTCGAGACGCCGACGATGTTGTTCAGCAACAGTTGCCTGTCCATCGAGGCAATCGAATTCACCTGCACCGGCTGGTAATCGATGATGATGAAGGCCGCGTTCTGCGGCGTCAGGAGGTGGTCTGCTTTCGGGTCACGAATCGGTTCGCTGGCCATGATGACATCCTTTCTTTGACAGGCCCGCCGGAATCCAGCCCGGGTGCGCCGGGCTGGCGGGGACGGCGCGGGCCTGCCCGTCCCCTTATACTGATGACGGTTTAGGCTTGCGCAGGCGGGGCGAAGCGGCCGCTGCTGAAATCCTCGAAGGCCTCGCGGATCTGTTCCTGCGTGTTCATCACGAACGGTCCGTAGCCCACGATCGGCTCCTCGATCGGCTCGCCGGTCAGGACCAGCACCGTCGCGTCGCCATCGGCCCGGATGCCCAGCTCGCCGCCTTCGCGGCCCAGCAACACCATTTCCGCCGTGCCGGCCTCCTGGCTGCCGTTGAGGGTGACATGTCCGGACAACACCACCAGCATCGCCGTGTGCCCCTCCGGCAAGTTGAGTTCCAGGTCCGCATTCGCGGCCAGGCGCAGGTCCCAGATGTTGATGGGTGTGAATGTCCTGGCCGGACCGGTGGCGCCGAGCAGTTCACCGGCGATCACGCGCCCCTTGCCGCTGCCATTGGGCAGGTCCACGACCGGAATGTCGGCCGAGACAATGCCCTGGTAGCCACCCGGCGTCATCTTGTCCTTGGCCGGCAGGTTGACCCACAGCTGGACCATCCGGAACGGGCCGCCAGTCCGGGCAAACGCCGGGGCGTGGTATTCCTCGTGCAGGATGCCGGCGCCGGCCGTCATCCACTGGACGTCCCCGGGGCCGATCACGCCGCCATTGCCGGCCGAATCCTTGTGCTCGACCTGGCCCTCATACACGATGGTCACGGTCTCGAAGCCGCGGTGCGGGTGCTGGCCGACGCCGCGGCGGCTGGTCGTGGGCTCGAAATAGTGCGGACCGGCATAGTCGAGCAGCAGGAAGGGGCTGACATGCTGGCCCAGGTCGTTGTACGGACCGGAAAGCCGTCACCCACCCAGTGGCTGCGGTTGTTGCCGTAACGTCCGACGATCGTCTTGCGCATGATGTCTTCTCCATTGGCGGCGGCAGATTTGCCGCCTCATCAAAACCAGCTTAGCATCGCAACGATCATTCAAAAAGATTGCGATTTTCGACGATCCGTCCTGATAATAGGACGATGCAAGACCTTAATGATCTCTACTATTTCGTCCAGGTCGTCGACCACGGCGGCTTCGCTGCGGCCGCGCGCGCCACCGGATTGCAGAAGTCCAGGCTCAGCCGGCGGATCCAGCAGCTGGAAGAACGGATGGGGGTACGCCTGCTCAACCGGTCCTCGCGCCGGTTTTCGACCACCGAGCTGGGCCGTGCTTACTACGACCGCTGTGTGGCCATGCTGGTGGAGGCGGAAGCCGCCGACCAGGTCATCGCCCAGGTGCGCGCCGCGCCGCGCGGCATCATCCGGGTCAGCTGCCCGGTCGCGCTCATCAACTTCCAGTTCGGCGCGCTGTTCGCCCGCTTCCTTGAGGCGTACCCGGACGTGGTCATCCATCTGGAAAGCTCGAACCGGCGCGTGGACGTGATCGGCGAAGGTTTCGACGTCGCCATCCGGGTGCGCTTCCCGCCCCTCGAATCCAGCGAGCTGGTGATGCGCAAGCTCGACATCAGCACGCTGGGCCTGGTGGCCAGCCCCACCTTCCTGGCCGGGCGATCGATCAACTCGCCCGCCGACCTGCACGGCACGCCCAGCGTGACGCTGGGGCCGGCAAAGCGGGACTACCAATGGGAGCTCCAGCACGCCGACGGCCGGACGGCGCACATCAGCCATGTGCCACGGCTGGTGACCGACGATATGGCCGCCCTGTGCGACGCGGCCATTGCCGGCGTGGGGATTGCGGCGCTGCCCACCATGATGGTGTGGCGCCAGGTCGAAGCCGGGCAACTGGTCCGTGTGCTGCCCGAGTGGCAACCGCCCGCCGGCATCGTGCATGCCGTGTTTCCATCGCGGCGGGGACTGCTGCCTTCGATCCGGACCTTCCTCGATTTCCTGGCGGCCGAATGCACCGAGGCGCGGCGGCGGACCGAAGGCTAAGAAGGCGGATTAATTGAAAGGCACACCAATGATCGCCTTCAGCACCCAGCGATCGGACGCCTGCCTGTTGCCGCGGCCGATGCCAAGGTTCAGGTCCCAGCCTTTCACATTGGTGTCGAGGACGGCGTAGGTCGTGTGCGGCTGCCGGCCAGGATTGCCGAGCTGGCGCGCTTCACCCAGCTCATTGTAGCTTTCGAAGCCGACCTGGGTCGTGTCGCTGATGGCGTAGCCGAATTTGCTCGCAAGCTCGATTGTCGTCGGCGCCGGTGCGGGGCCGGAGACCTTGAAATCGACATTCACGTTGAGGGCCGCGGTCCAGCGCGAGCCTTTGTAGCCGAGGATTCCTTTCAGCTCGCCATTCCACGGGTTTTCGTCGAAGCGGTGCTCGACCCGGCCAATTTCCAGGTTCGCGCCATAAAACAGCGGGCTGTCCGCCGCGCTGGGGATGAATTTCAGGCGCAGCTTTTCGCCGCCGACGTTGTAGCGGCCGTCGCCATCGCGCGAACCCAAAATGTAGGCGCCCAGTTCAAGGCTGGAGCTCAGCCCATATGAAAACTCCGGGGTCACACGCAGCGAATGTCGCGACAATTGCGCACCTGGATAATCCGGTTCGCGCGCTCCCGACAGCACGTAATTCGTGTGCACGTCCAGCCCGAATTCGCCGGGCTTGCTCATCTCGTTCATGTAGACCTGGATTTCTTCAGGCGCCGCCGCGGCTGTCCCTGCAGCCAAAGCCAGCGCCGCAATCGACATGTCCAGGATTTTCTTCTGCATGCTTCAAATCTTCCCGTGGCCAAACAGGGCCGAAACGAGCGGATCGCGGCGCGGACCCGGCGGCTTGCGCTTGGCGCAAACGCTTCCGTCTGCTCCCAGCTCTTCCAGGAAATCCCGGATGGCAGACGGATCAGCGTTCAGGCGCAAATGGCCGCGCTGCGTCGGATCGGCGCGCCCGACCCCGGCCAGCTTGAGTTCATTCATGTAATTGCGGGCCGCGCGGTCGGCGACGCCAAGAAGGCCGACAACATCGTCCGGCCCCATCGAGCGGTCCGCAAGCGCGGCAACGAGCCGGCGGAGATTCTCGATCCGCCGGATGCTTGCTGTATTCATCAGTTCCTGGAATATTTCGCGATGAATTTGAAGGCGCGGTCGAAGGTGTCACGCGTCTCATCACTGTCGCCGTAGATGTAGACGTGGCCGCCGGGCGCGGCGTCGTACAGCTTCACCTCGAAGGTCTTGCCCTGTGCTTTCAGTGCATCGATCAGGCGTCCGGAATGCAGCTGCCAAGGCACGATCTTGTCGCCGAGGGTGCCGATCACGAGCAGCGGTGTCTGGATCTTGTCGACATGGTTGATGGGCGAGACATCCATGTACACGGGAAGATTTTCAAATGGCAGCTTGCCGTTGAAGCTGGGGCTTTCATTAGCCACTTCCTGGCGACGATATTCCGGCTTGTAGGCCATATACGCGACAAAATCCGCCAAGCCCGCAATATCCACGGCAGCCTTGAAGCGCTTCGGCGCCTTTTCGATGGCGTTCAGGGTGACCATCCCTCCCCGGCTATGGCCCATGATGGACACCGCGCTGCTGTCGACAAAATCCTGGCGCGCGATATAGTCGCCGGCGGCGATCACGTCGGCCGCATCGGTCACGCCGTAATCGTTGCGATAGTGCTCGGCGCCATAACCGCGGCTCCCGCGGTATTCGGGGAAAATCACGACGAAGCCGTGCGATATTGCCGCCTCGATCATCGGAAAGAAGGGCCAGTCCAGATGTTCATGGATGCCTCCGTGGACGATGACCACGGCAGGATAGCGTTTGCCCGGTTCACGCTTCACGGGACTGAACACGTAGCCCGGAATCAGCAGCTTGTCAGGCGTCGGGAAATAGACCCGCTTCATGCGGATACGGTCGCCGTATTCCTGCATGAAACTGAGCGCGATGACGTTCTGGTCCGCCTCGTAGGCAGTCGTCTGCAAGACTTCCAGGCGAGTGCCGACGTCCTTCGCATCGCGATTGATGTACTTGTCGAGCGCGCCTTCCTTCGGCTGATCGTCCTTCGCCAGGACACTGCCTCCGACAGCCAGCGCCAGCATCACGCAGACGGACCTGAAAAACCAGCGAAACTTCGACATGCCATTCTCCGTTAATAAAATAATGTTATAGCGTTTTCCCCGTCAGGCTCAGGCCAGCCGGGACAGGACAAACAAGGATAGCGTGACCACGATGGCCCCGCCGATCCGCGTGGCGATCTGCGCGAACGGCATCATCTGCATGCGGTTGGCGGCGGTGAGGATCGCCACGTCACCGGTGCCGCCCTGCCCGCTGTGGCAAGCGTTGACGATGGCCGTCTCGATCGGATACATCCCCATGCGCCGGCCGACCACGAAGCCGGTCGCCATCAGGGCCGCGACCGTGGAAACAATGGTGATCAGATTACTCACCGTGAACGATGCAATCAACTTTTCCCAAGGCGTCATCGCCGCGCCGATCGCGAACAGCAGCGGATAGGTCACCGCGGTCGAGAAGAACTTGTAGACGATGTGCGACGATTGCTGCAGTTGCGGCGACACCAGCCGCCCCACCTTGAACAACACGGCGATGAACAGCATCGCCACCGGCGCCGGGAAGTCAAACAGCCGGAAGCACATCAGCCCCAGCATGTAGAGCGAGATGGCCGTGAGCCCGGCCGCCGCAAGGCCCGCCACGTCGACCGCGCCGGCATGGCATTCTTCCTCGGCCGCCAGCTCATCACCCGAACCTGGCTGCAGCCGACCTTTACCGGTCAGGTGGGGCTTGCGCTTGCCGATGAAATTGAGGGTGCCGGACATCAGGATCGCGCTCAGGCTGCCCAGCATCACGGGCGGCAGCACCTGGGCGAACACGTCGCCCTGCGCCTGGCCGAGGATGCCCGCATAGCCGATCGAGAGCGGAATCGCGCCCTCGCCCACGCCGCCGGCCATGATCGGTACCACGATGAAGAACAGTGCGTGCTTCCAGCCCAGCCCCAAAGCCGTGCCCACAAGCGTTCCAACGATTGCCGCCACCACCGTGCCGGAGGCGAGCGGCACGAAGATCTTCAGGAAGCCTTTCACCAGCACGGCGCGGTCCATGCTGAAAATACTGCCGACGATGATGGAGGCGATGAACAGGTACAGGAAATTGCTGACCTTGGTGAACTTGACGACATTGTCGAGCAAGACCGGCGGGATCGCGTGCAGGTAGACCAGCAGCGAAGGCACGAAGGTCGCAAAGATCGCCGCCGCGCCGATGTGGCGCAGCACAGGCAGGCGCTTGCCGATTTCGCCGCAGGTGAAGCCGCCGACGCAGAGGATCGCGATGGACACCGAAATATCGGTCGGCACCTTGTCCAGCACGACGAAACCGGCAATCAGCGCAAGCAGCAGGACGTACACCGGCAGCGGAATGACGCCGATGCGTGTCGCCATCAGGCGCCACCAGACGGTACGCCAGCTGGTTCCTTGGTCCTCGTGTACAAGCGTGGCCGCGGCTGCGGCCTGGTTCAGGTCGACGGCTTTCACATCGGTCTCCATTTTCTTATGTTCCCTTGCGAGATTTAGCGCGCGTAGGTCAGCACGCTGAAGGTATTGGGCAGGAAGCGCGTGCTCGCCTCACCCGCATCGTTGTAGCTTTCCACGTACTGGGCATTGACCAGGAAGACCTTGCCGGTGGCTTCATCCAGCACGCCGGTCCGCGCCATCGGCCGCGTGCCGATGGTCTGCGCGAGCCGGTATTTCTCCGGACTGTCCTGGGCGATCACGCTCATCGTCGCTTCTTGGCCATTCGCGGTCAGGATGGTTGCGCTCTTCGCGTCGTACATCACCTCGTCCACGCCACGGCCGATCGGCAGGCTGGCGATCGCGCGGCCGTCGCGCGCGTCGAGCACAGCCAGCTGCGGCGCCACCTTGTCCTTACCGCGGCAGCCCACGAACAGGCGCTGATTCGCCAGGTCGAGATCCAGCGATGACGGCTGGAGGCAGGTTCCCAGCTTCAGCTCACCGGCCTCCTTCAGCGCACGGGCGTCGATGCGCGCCACCAGCGCGCGGTCGCGCAGCGGCAGGTAGATATTCCCCTGGCCATCGGGGCGCGGCGCATCCACCTTGATGCTGTGCAGGACGACCTCGCCCACCTGCTGGCCGGTGCGGGCGTCGAAGAACAGGACCGGTGTCGTTCCCTTGTCGGTATCGGCCTCGCCCACCATCGCGAAACGCCGGCTGGCCGGATCGTAGGTGGCGCCGTCGAAGCCGCCGGTGCTGCTCTTGAAGCGCTTGATGGTCTTCAGCGACGAGGGACGGAACAGGATGACGTCGCCCTCGGTCGTCCCGGCGATGCCCAGGTCGAACTCCAGCGCGAGTGCGGCGGTGTTGGTGTCCTCGCTATGCTTCAGTGTCTTGATCATCTTGCCGGCGCGGGTATCGTAGACGTGCAAGCCATCCGCGCGGTGCGCGATGAACAGGTGGCCGCGCTGCGCATCGAGGGCGTTGTAGTCCCAGCCCGTGTCGCTGCTCTTGATCGTCACCACCTTCTCCAGATGGTAGCCAGGCGCATCGGCCGCGCTCGCGCTCGCGCTCGTGCACAGGATGAGGGCGGCGCCGGCCAGGCGGTGGTGAATTGCTTGATGCATGGTGTGTTCCTCGTTCTCGCTATCAGTTGTGTGAGCCGTTCATGTCCAGGCCCCAGGTCAGGCCGAAGCGCAGTTCGGTCAGGTGCGCGCCGTCGGTGCGCACCCGGCGCACCGCGGCGTCGAGCGCGAGCTCTTCGCCGATCTTCCACACCAGGCCGGCCAGCTTCCCGTTCGCGCTCGGCTCGCCGGCGGTATGCTCGTGGGTCAGCTCGACGACGGGATGCACGGTCCAGTCTTCCGGGCCTTCGAAGATCAGTCCATGGAACTGGCCCCAATGGTGTTCGCGGTCGCGTTCACTCGCCACGTTCAGGTGCACGGCGCCCCATTCGAAGCGTTGCGATGCGATCGCAGCGCACTCGCCACCGTTGCCGTGCTCGCCGTGATAGCCGGGCAACAAGGCCGAGCATTCCACCGCGACGCTGATGCCCGATCCCCCATCCTGCAGGCTGCCCCGGCGGAGCACGTGCTTCAGGGAGACCTGGGTGTCGTTCAGGCCGGTGCGGTAAGGCGTGTCGGTGCGATCGATGCCGGTCTGGACACGGCCTTCGGCCACGAACTCGGTATCGGCGCCGAGGCCGAAATTGAGGACGGCGAATGGCAGGGTGCGCATCCGGCCGCCGGTCTGGCGCAGATAACCGCCGCCCAGTTCGAGTTCGAACATTCCCTTCTCAGCCACTGCCGCATCGGTCCCGTCAAAGGGCCGCATGGCATTGGCGGATGGCGCGATCAGTGCGCCAATCGAGGCCAGCACCAGCGAGGAAAGCAAGCGCCTGCACGGCGCCGCCCGGAAATACAACTGCATATAGTCTCCTGATTTTGTTGAGCCAGTCAGCCGCGCGCAACGCAAGCGACCGCGTGATCGTCGCCGACGGTCACCATGACCAGGTCCCCGGTGGCGTGCTCATTGAAATAATCGAAACCCTCCGGCGCCGGCGGCGCCGCCAGCTCCGGGGTCGACAAGTGGTAGCCGCCGTCGCGCGAGCGCTTCAGGCGCGGTGTCGACCGCAGCAGGGTGAGCGTGTAGGGGTGGCGGGCGTCACCATAGATCGCCTGGCGTGAGCCGATCTCGATAATTCGCCCGCGATACATGACCGCGACGCGATCCGCGATCTGTTCGACTACGCCCAGGTCGTGCGAGATGAACAGGTAGGTAAAGCCGAACTTCGCTTGCAGCCCGACCAGCAGGTCGAGCACCTGCTTCTGGATGGTGAGGTCGAGCGCGGAAACCGGTTCGTCCGCCACGACCAGCTGCGGCTCGCCGACGATGGCCCGTGCGATGCAGACCCGTTGCCGCTGGCCGCCCGACAGCTCATGCGGAAAGCGCTCCAGTTGTTCTTCCGTAATGCCGACTTCGCGCAGCATCAGGCGCGCACGCTCCAAGCGCTGCTGGCGATTCAAGTCCGGCACATTGCGCAGTCCCTCAGCGACGATCTGCGTCAGGTTCATGCGCGGGTCGAGCGAGGAAAACGGATCCTGGAACACCATTTGAATCTGGCGGCGGTACTCCTGCAGGCGGCGGCCTTCGAAAGCGGCTACGTCCTCCCCGTTGAAGCGGATCGTGCCGCCCGCTTCACGCGCCAGCCGCGTCAGCGTGCGGCCGATGGTGGTCTTGCCGGATCCGGACTCGCCCACCACGGCCAGGGTTTCCCCTTTCCGGATGTCGAGGTCGACGCAGTTCACCGCCATCGTGCGCGCCGCCTTGCGCCAGAAGCGCTCGGCCTTGCCGGCGAAACTCACGCAAAGCCGGCGCACCTCGATCAGCTTGTCGCCGATCCGCTTGTCCGGATCCACGTCCCGGCGGCTCGGCAAGGCATCCAGCAGCGCGCGGGTATAGGCATGGGTGGGCGCCAGCAGGATGTCGCGGGTCGTCCCGGTCTCGATCAGCTGGCCAAGCCGCATGACGACCACACGCTGGGCGTAATGGCTCACCAGGCCGAGATCGTGGCTCACCAACAGCACCGCCGTGCCGAATTCGAACGCCAGCTCGGCCATGATGTCCATGACCTCCTTCTGGCTGAGTGCATCCAGCGCCGTGGTCGGCTCGTCCGCGATCAATAATTTGGGCCGCGCCAGCATGACCGATGCCAGCATGATGCGCTGGCGCATGCCGCCTGAAAACTCGTGCGGATAGGCGTCGAAGCAGGCCTCGGGGCGAACGATCCGGACGCGCGCGAGCATCGCCAGGCATGCCGCCCGCGCCGCCTCTTCGCTCATCGTGCGATGCTGGCGCAAGGACTCCATCATCTGCACGCCGATTCGCAGCGCCGGGTTCAGCGACACCAGCGGTTCCTGGAACACCATGCCGACCTCGCTGCCGCGTACCGCCTGCATCGCCGCCGGGCCGCACTGGAGCAGGTCGCGCCCGCACAGGCGGATGCTGCCGCTTTCCACGTGCACCGCGGACGGCAGCAGTTGCAGGACGGCGCGACCGATCATGGTCTTGCCGCTGCCGGACTCCCCGACCAGCGCGACGATTTCGCCTGCGTCGATATGCAGGTCGACCGTGTCGACCACCCGGCGCAGGCTCCGGTCGGCACGCCGCACGCCGATGCACAGCTGTTCGATCGCGAGCACCGGCGCACTCTGCTGCAGCGGCGCGATTGACAGTGAATTCATGCTTCGTTTTCCTACAGATTATTCATGCGCGGATCGAACTGGTCGCGCAGCGCGTCGCCCAGCAGGTTCACCGCGAGCAGCGACAGCGAAATGCTCACGCCCGGCGCGATCGCAAGCCACGGAGCGTGGTAGATGTGGTTGCGGCTATCGGCCAGCATGCCGCCCCAGCTCGACATCGGCGGCGGCACGCCCAGTCCGAGGAAGGACAGCGCGCTTTCGGCCAGCAGGGCCCATCCGAACAAGGCCGTGCCCAGCACGATGATCGACGATACGCAATTCGGCAGGATGTGGCGGAACAGCGTGAACAGGTCGGAGTTGCCCATCACGCGAGAAGCCTGCACAAACTCCTTTTCACGCAGCGACAGCACGCTCGCCCGCACCACCCGCGCCACTGAGGGCAGGTAGGTCAGGCTCAGGGCGACCACCACACCGGCCCGCGACGGCCCGAACACGGCCATGATGCCCAACGCCATAATCAGGGAGGGAAAGGCCAGCAGCGCATCGAGCACGGTGGAGACCACGCGTTCGGTCCAGCCGCCGAAGAAGCCGATGGCCGCGCCGACGATACTTCCGCCCGTCACGGCCAGCAGCACCGTCAGGCTGCTGATCGACATGGTGGCGCTGGCGCCGGCCATCAGGCGGCTCAGTACATCGCGGCCCCACTCGTCGGTGCCGAGCCAGTGCAGCAGCGAGGGCGCCTGCAGCCGGTGCGGGAGGTCGATGTCCAGCGGATCGTAGGGCGTGTGCAGGTAGCCGGCCACCGCGATCAGCACCATCAGCGCCAGCAAGGGAGCGCCGATGCGCGCGTTCGGGCGGCGCATCAGGGCACGCCAGGATCGGGGCGAGACCTTCACAGGCGCACCCTCGGATCCAGCAGGGGGTAGCACAGGTCGACCAGCAGGTTGACCACGACGTAGACCGTCCCGATGAACAGCAGGCAGCCCTGCACCACCGGATAGTCGCGGGCGAAGATGCTCTCCACCAGCAGTCGTCCCATGCCCGGCAGCGAAAAGACGGTCTCGGTGACGACCGCGCCACCCAGCAGCGAACCGAGCGTGAGGCCGATCATGGTCCAGGTGGGCGCCATGGCGTTTTTCAGCACGTGGCGCAGCGCCACCCTGGTCTCGCCGAGACCCTTGGCGCGTGCGTGGGTGACGTACTCCAGCCGCAGCACTTCGATGGTGCTGGCGCGCGCCATCCGGATGATCACACCGGTTTCGATCAGCGCCAGCGATACCGTCGGCATGATCAGGTAGCGCAAGCCTTCGGCCAGGTCATCGGCGGGCGAGACATAACCGACCACCGGCAACCAATCCAGCCAGATGCCGAACACCAGAAGGAACATCAGGCCCAGCCAGAAGCTGGGAATCGACAGGAAACCAATGGCCAGCGCCATGATCCCGACGTCGGTGCGCGTATCCTGGCGCCACGCCGCCAGCATCCCGGCCGGAATCGCCAGCAGGGAGGCCAGCAGCACGGCCGGGATCACGAACGAGGCGGTCACCGCAAGGCTGGACAGCAGCATCGGCAGCACCGCCTGCTGCTGGGTGATCGACACGCCGAGGTCCCCTTGCGCCACCCTGCCCAGCCAGGACAGGAACTGCAGGGGCAGCGCCCGGTCCAGTCCCAGCTCGGTACGCATGCTCGCCAGCGCCTGCGGGTTCTCGATGTCACCCAGCATGAGCTGGGCTGGATCGCCGGGAACCAGCCGGATCAGGGCAAACACGATCATGGACACCAGCAGCAGTGTCGGTAACGCCATGAGGATGCGGTTTATCGCAAATTTCAACATAAATGCTTTCGAACGCTAGCCCGGCTCCGCTCACAGATCGATCTTGACGTTGTACTTGATCGTGCGCGGCAGGCCCACGCCCATGAAGCCGAAACCGACCGCGTTGAAATATCGCTTGTCGCCCGCGTTCTCGACATTGACCTGGAAGGTGGCGCCATGGCCGGCGATCCTGGTCTCGTAGCGTGCGCCCAGCGTGTACAGGGTCACGCCCGAAATGTAGGCTTCATCGGCCGGGTTCACCGGACGTTTTGCGATGTAGTATGCGCCTGCGCTCAGGTGCAGTCCCTGCAGCGCGCGCGGGTGGTACTCGGCGAAGACGCTGTGCGACTGTTTCGGCGTGTTTTCGGGCGTCTTGCCGATCAGGGTCGCATTCGCGGCATTCTTCTGCTTCGCGTCGAGGAACAGGCCGGACACATAGACCGACCATTCCGGCGCCACGTCGCCATTGATCGAATATTCGATGCCGCGGTATTCGGTACGGCCGTCGAGCACGAAGTAGTTGTCGGCATTGGTATAGGTGGTCGCGCGCTCGATCGAGAATCCCGCCACCGTCGCGGTCATGCCGCTGATGGCATCCGAGCGCACCCCGAGTTCCTTCTGCTTGCTGACGCCGGGAGGCAGGATCTGCGACGCGTTCTTGGTCGTCAGCGGCGCCGTCGCGCCCTCTTCCAAACCTTCGATATAGGTCGCGTAGATGCTGGTGTCCTTGCGCACCTTGTAGATCAGGCCGAGCGAGGGCGTGCTGTTATTCACGCGCGATTCCACCGCCGCCTTGTTGATGATCGAATCGTTCGTGTACCGGGTCTTGCGCACCCCGGCCAGCACTTGCCACTGCTGGCTGAGGCGGATGCGGTCGAGGAAGTAGACGCCGTTGTCGGTCACGTCGGTCGGGCTGTAGACCGGCGTGAGGGTATAGACCGGCGCCGGAATCACGACCGGGTTGTACAGGTTTTGCGGGTTGCTGAAGGTCTGCTGGCTCGGCGCGTTCTGGTAGCGCTTGTTCTGCATGACGCCCAGCGTGAGCTCATGATCCAGCCACGCTTCGACCCGGCCCGCCAGCTCGGCGCGGTAGTTTTTGTTCAGGTAGACCTGGCCGCGCACCAGCTGCGATTGCAGGGTGCCAGCGCCGGTGACCACGTCGTAGTTGCGCAGGGTGGTCGAGGAGCGAGCGTCACGGTCGGTTTCGGCGCGGCCGGCTTCGGCGGTCAGGGCCCAGTCGTCGTTGATGCGGTAGTCGGCGCGCAGCAGGGTGTTCTGGGCGCGGGCCTCCCAGCGGGCCCAGGGACCGGACAAGAGCTTGGTCGGATCCGGCACACCCGGCAGGGTCAGCACGCCTTTCACAGCCGTCGGGACGCCGATGGCCGCCTGCTCGACTGCGTTCTTGCGGAATTTCTCGACGTCGAGCTTGAGCAGCAGGTCGTCGGTCACGTGCCAGTCCGCCGCCACCGAGAACAGGTTGCGGTCGCCGTGCGTATCCTTGACCGGCGTGCGCAACTCGCCGTAGACCGCGTTCACCCGCAGGCCAAACTGCTTGTTCGCGCCGAATTTGCGGCCGATGTCGACCGCGGTCAGCCATTGGCCAAATTCGTTCCCGCTCAGGGACACGGTGGTGATCGGCGTTTCCTTGGCGCGCTTGGTCACCAGGTTGACCACGCCGGCCGGGCTGGTGAAGCCGTAATACAGCGCGGCCGACCCTTTCAGCGCTTCGACGCGTTCCTTGTTCTCGAGCGGCAGGTCGATCAGGTTATTGATCGGCAGCGAGCCATTGAGGCGGTAGCTGGTGCGGTTGTTGATGTCGATGCCGCGAATCGCCAGGTTGTCGGCGACCGAACCGGAGGTCTGGGAGCGCGTCACCCCGGCCGAGTTTTTCAGGGCGTCGAACAGGTTCTGGGCGTTCTGTTCTTCCAGCAGGGCCGGCGGAATGATGCTGATCGTCAGGGGGACGTCGAGCAAGGGCGTGTCGCGAAAGGCGCCGACCTGGACCACGTTGGCGCGAAAGCCGCGTGCGCGTTCGGCATTGACGGTAACGACCTGGAGCCCATGCGACTCCTTGCTGTCGGCCGGCGCGGCGGTGGACGACTGCTCGTCGGCCGCCGCCTGCTGTTCCGGCGGCGCGGGCGGATCGCCGGCGGTAGCTGTTCCGAGGTAGGTCAACGCCCATGCCGCGGCGATCAGGACGACAAGGCGCTTCTGTTGTGGCTTCGTTTTCATTTCCGGTCTCCAGGTCTTTATCGAATTTCGTGTTCAGCTGCTAAGGTGTTTTCAGGCGCACGCCCCACAGCCGCTCGCGGTTCTGCGACCAGGGAACGAAGCCCTGGACGGAGGCGCGCAGCGCATAGGAATCGCCGGGGTTGAACAGCACCACCACCGGTGTGTCAGCCAGCATCAGGCGATGCAATTGATTGAACAGGTCCTGGCGCTGGCCCGCATCGGCGCTGGCGGCGACGCGGCCGAGCAGGTCGATCGCCTTCGGGTCATCCCACACCTTGCGTTTGCTCCGGTTCTTGTCACCGATGATCCCTTCGTAACTGAGGAAGGGATCGGGGCGCGAGGAATACGCGAAGGACATCAGTTGGTATTTGCCGGTCTGGAAGCGATCGAGCTGGGTGGCCCATTCCAGCACCTCCAGCTGAATATTGATTCCGGCCTTCTTCGCCATGCCCTGGATCAGGATCGCCTGGTCGTACATGTCGGGATAGCGGCGGTTCGTCAGCATCGAGATCGGTTCGCCCTTGTAGCCGGAACGCGCGACCAGCTTGCGGGCCAGCGCGAGGTCGAAGGCATAGCCCTGCTTGTGGGCGTCGGTGTGGAAAGCGCTGGGCACCGGCACCATCGAGGCGTTTGCCACGCCAGCCTCACCCGACGCATATCTGGCGATGGCCTGCGTGTCGAGACTGTGGGCCAGCGCCTGGCGCAGCAGCGGATTGGCGAGGACGGGATCGCGGGTCTGCATCAGCAAGACATTGACCGCCATCGAAGGCGCATTGCTCACGCGGATGCCGCGCGGGCTACCCATTTCGACCAGCTGGTCGGGCGTCACGCCGGGGAGGACATCGACCTGCCCCTTGAGCAAGGCGGCGCGCCGCGCGCCTTCGTCCTTGATCAGGATCCAGCGCACCAGCGGCGCATACGCGACCTTGCCGCCGGTGTAGCCATCGGACGGACCGCCGCGGCTGGAGTAATTCTTGAACGCCCGCAGTTCGACCACTTGCCCGCGTATCCAGCGGCTGAAACGGTACGGTCCGGTGCCGACCGGCGCGCGCCAGCTGCCGTCCGGGTAGACCGAGTCGCGGTGCAGGATGGCCGAGGCGCCGCACTGGAAAGCGGCCATCTCGGACAAAAACAGGGGGCGCGGACGGTTCAGGCGGAACACCACGGTCAGCGGTCCGGGCGCCTCGACCGACTCGATCTTGAAGCCTTTGGCGCCGTCGAACTCGGAGCGGCACAGCCACTGGGTTTTCGGATCCAGGTAGCGCTTCCAGCTCCAGATCACATCGCTGGACGTGAGCAGCGCGCCGTTGTGGAAGCGCACATTGGACCGCAGGGTGAAGGTATAGGTCCTGAGGTCGGACGACACATCGATTTTTTCGGCGAGCATGGGGCCGACCGTGCCGTCTTCGCGGTAGGCCACCAGCCCCTCGACCATGTGCATCAGCACCGCGTCGGTATTGGTGTCGCGGTTGACGCCGGGATTGGTGCTGCGGATTTCAGCGTTGGTGCCGACGTTGATGGCGTCAGCTGAAGTGTGCACTTCATCCGCTGGCGCATGCAGCGCGAACAGCCACGCGACGCATGCGAAAATCGATCGGCGCATTCCCGTTTTCACAGCCGGTACTCGCTAAAACGTGGGTCCTCGTACGGCTTGCGGGCCACCTGCATGGTCCCCGATGCCGGCTCCATGATGATCGTCGCCACCGTCGCCGAGATCGCGTCGAACACGGCCGGCTTGGGCGAGCGCAGCACCGCATCGGGCGCGCCGAACGTGTCGAACAGCGCAGCGGTGACGTGCTCCCTGGCGATGTGGCCCACGTGCGGCGCCAGCAGCGAACGCACGCGCCGGTCGCGGTACAGCGAGTCCGGGAAGGTCGCGAGGCCGGTGTCGCGCAGCTTGACCCGTGCCGCCGGGCTGACGAAATGGTTGGCGTGCACCAGCAAGCCCTGCTCCGGCGCGATCCAGAAGATTTCATCCGGCGCGCACTCCAGGTCGATCGCCTCGCCGTCTGAATGGCTGAGCATCAGGTTGTTGGAACAGGCGCGCGGCTGGGCCCACAGGACCTTGAGCGCCGCCGCCATGTTCGGCGCTTCCAGCATCTTGCGGCGCACCAGGCCCAGCGGCGCGCCGGGCGCCTTGAAGTCGCGGTCCGATTGCAGGAAGTTGCCGGTCAGGGCCAGGCCGGCGCTGTTGAAACCGTGCCGCGCCAGGCCGCCGGCTTCGACGAAGGTCAGCATGTCCGGTGCGTTATCGCGGCGGATGCACAACACGATGCTGGTATCGGCACATTCGGCGCGCCAGTCCCAGTTATGTGCGTGCAGCAGGCGGCCAGCGCGAGTGGCTTCCGGCAGGATGATCGCGCCGGTACAGCCCTCGACCAGCTTGGACTGCACCTCAGGCGCGTCGTGGCTGCCGTACATCATCTCGGTGCGCGCATTGATCAGCACGATGTCTTCCAGCGGCACGCCGGCACCGTCGGCGATACCCTGCATCTCGTCCAGGTAGTCGGCACCAAACGCGCCGATGACCGGTACAAAACGGGCCGCCAGCTCGCGCTGCCGTGGCACCGAAACGCCCCGCCGCAGCATTTCACCTTGGTACAGTGCAACACTAGCAGCAATGCGTTCGGGCACTGCCCGTCCGTACTGCAGGCCGCGCTCCCGGGGTGGACCCTCGATCTCTACCCTCGGAAAGACTGCATCATCATTCATCTCGTGTCATCCAATGCATGTTTCGATGAGATGATTGTACTACGGATTTTTTAGAACAATAGCTTTTTTTTGATTTTTCGCAAAAAAGCCTCGCCGCGACAGACATCTTCTCTCTTATACCAGTGGAGAAACCAAAGGATGGGCTGTCTGCTTCCTGAGCGATGCCTTAGATTTTCGTTGCGTCTTATACGCGTTTTGATACAATCCGTGCCTTACTTATCCAAGGATAGCCATGCGCAACCTCGTTTCAGCAACCGCTTTCGCACTGCTTAGCCTCATGTCGCTGGAGGGAGCGGCGCGGCCCGCCGACTCCGCGGACCTGATCATTTACAACGCCCGGATCTGGACCGTGGATGCCCGCAAGCCGACGGTGGAAGCACTGGCGATCCGCGGCGACCGCATCATGTCGACCGGCAGCAAGCACGACATGCTGGCGCTCAAGGATGAGCACACGAAACTACTCGACCTGCAGGGCCAGTTCGTGATGCCTTCGTTTAACGACGGCCACACCCATTTTGAAAACGCGGTGGACTGGCTGTTCCAGGTCCGCCTGATCGACCTGGACGGCGAGGCCGGCAAACAGGAGATGATGCGGCGGCTCGCCGACGTGCGCGCGCGCGTGCCCGCCGGCATCTGGATCACGGGCGGCGACTGGGGAGATCTCGCCGCTGGCGCCGCCAGCAAGGCCGGCCGCAAAGACTTCCAAACCTTCCAGCCGGACCTGGCAGCCGTCGATGCCATCACCCCGGACAACCCGGTATTGCTGCGGCGCTTCGACCGGGCATATTTCGCGAACAGCAAGGCGCTGAAGCTCGCACATATCTCGCGCGAGTCGCCGGATCCGCGCGGCGGCAGCTACGGCCGCGACAGCCGCGGCGAGCTGACCGGCATGCTGTACGGGAAAGCCGGCGAAGCTGTCGAGAAATTGATGCCTCCGGTGACGCTGGAACAGAAGGTCATTGGAGCGCGCGCGGTACAGCAAGACCTGAACCGCCTCGGCATCACCTCGATCGCCGACATCGCCCGCCTGGACGAGCTGAGCCAGCAGCAGCTGTACCCGACGTATGTGGAACGCAGCTACAGCAACCTCGCGATCTTCCAGCGCCTCAAAGCGCGCCAGCAACTGTCGCTGCGGGTGTACGCCTTCCTTCCGCTTGACTACTGGGACCGGCTGGGGAAATATGGCATCCGGCCGCACGGGGGCGATGACATGATCCGCTTCGGCGCGCTGAAAGCATTCGGCGATGCCGGCATCATGTACCAGCCTTTGCATATCGACCTGGGCCTGCAAAACGACTGGGCCTGGCGAATGATGGGCGAAAAATTGCTCAAGCAGCGCATCGTCGATTCTTGCAAGGGCGGCTTCGACGTCGGCGTCCACATCATCGGCGACAAGGCGCTGCATTCGCTGCTCGACTGGTTCGAAGCGGCCGAGGCCGATCCCGCGTGCGCCAGGCGCGCGCCGCGCGAGCGCTTGATCCATGCCTGGTACGCGACCGCAGACGACCTCAAGCGCGCCGGCCGCCTGCACCTGATCGCGGACGTCACACCGGACCACCTGATGCAGAACGTCTCCCGCCTGGAGGCCGCGCTGGGGCCGGAGCGCGCACGGACCGCCTTTGCATGGCGCACCATGATCGACCATGGCGTCCGGGTCGACCTGGTGTCCGATCTTCCCGGAACCTACAACCGCGCCATTCTCTCCACGGTCAACCCCTTGCATAATATGTACATGGCTGTCACGCGCAAGCCCATCGATGGAAGTGCCGGGCCGGCCTTCCACCCCGAGCAAGCGATGACGATCGAGGAAGCGATCCAAGCGTACACGATCAACCCGGCATATGCCTCGCATGAGGAGGCGATCAAGGGAAGCATCACTCCCGGCAAGCTGGCGGACCTGGTCGTGCTGTCGAACGACATCGTGACGGCAGACCCGGAACGACTGCTGACGACCGAAGTCGTTTATACTTTTCTCGGGGGGAAGGTTGTCTATCAGTCAAGTTCGGATGAGACCTCGAAGCGCGCGGACACACCCAGTCCCGCTCACTAACTTTGTACCAAGATGAAATTCATACAAAAACCAGCCGCTATCGTTGCTTTCGGCAGCAACCAGATTCATGAGTGACCGCGCGCGCCTGGCCAGTCCGCTCCAGCTCGATCTGGCGCAACAGATTTCCGCGATGATCCGCGATGGCGCCGCGACCAGCGGCGCCCATCTGACCGAGGAAGCGCTGGCCCAGCAGCTGGAGGTCTCGCGCTCGCCCGTCCGCGCCGCCTTGCGCCTGCTGGAAGAGCGCGGCATCGTGGAAAAGCGGGCGAACGCCGGCGTGTATGTGACCGAAGGCGCCGCCGCGCTGGCAGCGGAATTCCTGGGCGACGACGACATCGTCAACGAAGAGACACTGTATAGCTCGATCATCGCCGACCGGGCCAACGACACACTAAGCGACACCTTGTCGGAGAACGAGCTGATGAGCCGCTACGGGGCGACCAAGCGTCCCCTGCACCGGGTTTTGCTCAGGATGAACCGCGAGGGGCTGGTCGAGCGCCGGAAAGGCCGCGGCTGGCAATTCCTGCCCAGGCTGGATTCCGAAACGGCCAAGAACGAAAGCTACCGGATCCGCCTGATCCTTGAATGCGCGTCCTTGCGCGAGCCGACTTTCCGCGTCGACCCGGCCGAGTTGCGGCGCGTGCGCGAGGCACACGAGAATTTCCTGAAGCTCAAGCCTGAGGCTCAGAATCCATTCGCGTTCTTTGAAATGAGCGCCGCCTTCCACGAAATGCTGGGCCTGTTCTCGGGGAACCGCTTTTTCCACGAGGTGATCAGCAAGCAGAGCAAACTGCGCCGTTTCGAGGAATTCGCCGCCTACAACCGCGGCATCGGCCGCCTCGACGAAGCCGCCCGCGAGCACCTCGAGATCATCAACGCGATCGACAGGGGCGACCTGGAGTGGGCGGAAGCCCTGCTGCGCCGCCACCTGACCCTGGCCAGCACCTTCTGACGCCGACGGCGACGGGCCGCCCGGGCCCGCCGCCAAATCTCCACCCTATCCCGCCACTGCCGACACCGTTCAGCAGCCTGCAGCTCCCCTCCCAACGACCGAACCACCACCACCGGGGGTCAGGTCGTCCAAAGAATCAAAATTCCCGCATAGGAAGCCTGGCGGCGGCATCTAACTCCGCGTTCCTCCTTCTTTCCATGCTTCGTCTTGTCGCATTTTCCGGCGAAATCCACGAGATGGTGGCTATTTCGAAAAAAATGTATTAAAACGTAGTTCGTACAATGCTATACTGAACAACGAAAAGACCGGAACTCGCTTCCCAACCTCACATCGGACCAACACATGCACAGCTCGCCACCACTCTCCACAGCCGGCGCCCAGTCGCCAGATACAGCCGCATTCTGGATGCCGTTCACCGCCAACCGCCGCTTCAAAGCCAATCCGATCATCTTCAGCGCCGCCGAGGGGATGCACTACATCACCCCGGACGGCCGCCGCATCCTCGACGGCACCGCCGGCCTGTGGTGCGTGAATGCCGGCCACTGCCGCCCCGAAATCAGCGATGCCATCGCCCGCCAGGCGCGCGAACTCGACTATGGCTCCGCGTTCCAGCTGGGCCACCCGCGCGCGTTTGAATTCGCGGAGCGCATCGCGCAGCTGGCGCCGGCGGACCTCAACCATGTGTTCTTCACCAATTCCGGTTCGGAAGCGGTCGACACCGCATTGAAGATTGCGCTGGCCTACCAGCACGCGCGCGGCGAGACGGAACGCGTGCGCGTGGTCGGGCGCCAACGCGGCTACCACGGCATGAATTTCGGCGGCACCTCGGTGGGTGGCAACCCGGGCCACCGCCGCCCGTTCGGCAACCTGCTCGCGAGCGTCGACCATCTCGTGCACACCTATAACCGCGAGCAGACCGCCTTCACCCGCGGCCAGCCCGCCTGGGGCGGCCACCTGGCGGACGACCTGTTGCGCATCATCGCGGAGCAAGGCGCCGAAACCATCGCCGCCGTCATCGTGGAACCGGTCGCGGGATCGACGGGCGTGCTGCCGCCGCCGGTCGGCTACCTGGAGCGCCTGCGCGAGATCTGCACCCAGTACGGCATCGTCCTGATCTTCGATGAGGTGATCACCGGTTTCGGCCGCGTCACCAAAGGTTTCGCGTCCAACTACTACAAGGTACTGCCCGACATCATCACTTGTGCCAAGGGCATCAATAATGGCGCCATTCCGATGGGCGCCGTGGTCGCGCGCGAGTTCATCCACGACGCCCTGATGCACGGACCGATCAACTCGATCGAACTGCCGCACGGCTACACCTGCTCCGGCCACCCAATCGCCTGCGCGGCCGGCCTCGCGACACTCGACGTGATGGAGCGCGAAGGCCTGTTCGAAGGCGATCCGGAACTGATCCAGTACTTCGAAGACGCCGCGCACTCGCTCAAGGGCGTTCGCCACGTGCTCGACATCCGCACCACCGGCATGCTGGCAGCGTTCGACCTCGCGCCTGTCGAAGGGATGCCGGGCAAGCGCTCCTACGCCTGCCACCTGGGCGCCTTCGAAAAGGGCGTGCTGGTGCGCTCCGCCGGCGACGCCACGGTGATCTCGCCGCCGCTGATCATTTCGCGCCAGCAGATCGACCAGCTGTTCGGCACGCTGGCCGATGTCCTCAATTCGATCGACTAAGCCGCCGGGGGAAAACAGCCCATGCAACTCGAGATGCAGATGCGGGATGGCGAAGCCCTTCCCCGCCCACAATTCCTGATCGATGGCCGCTGGCGCAACGGCCGCGGCGCGGTCCAGACCGACATCCACAATCCGGCGACCGGCGTGCGTATCGGCAGTTACGCGTCCCCGTCCGCGGCGGACCTCGATGAGGTGCTGGCCTCTGCCGCCGCCGCGTTCGCGCGCTGGCGCATCGTGCCGGCGCAGCGCCGCGCGCTGGTGCTGCACGCTGCGGCCAGCCTGATCCGCGAGCGCACCGAGCAGATCGCGCGTGTTCTCACCATGGAACAGGGCAAGCCGCTGGCCGAGGCCCGTTCGGAGGTCACGGCCACCTCCGACATGTTCGATTGGTGCGCCGAAGAAGGACTGCGCGCCTACGGCCGCGTGATCCCCGCGCGCCTGCCGGGCATGCGCCACATGGTGCTCAAGGAACCGGTCGGTCCCGTTGCCGCTTTCGCTGCCTGGAATTTCCCTGCGCGGAATCCCGGGTTCAAGATGGCGGCGGCGCTCGCGGCAGGCTGCAGCTGCATCATCAAGCCGGCTGAAGAGACGCCCATGACTTGCCTGATGCTGGCCCAGGCGCTGCTCGACGCCGGTCTTCCCGCCGGCACGCTCAACGTCGTGTACGGCGACCCGGCGTCCATCTCACAGCAGCTGATTGCCAGCCCGGTCGTGCGCAAGGTATCGCTCACCGGGTCCACGCGCGTCGGCAAACTCCTGGCCGGTATCGCCGCCGACGGCGTCAAGAAGCTCACGCTGGAATTGGGCGGCCACGCGCCGGTCATCGTGTGCGCAGACGCGGACCTCGAACACGCCGTGCGCCAGAGTCTTGCCGCCAAGTTCCGCAACGCAGGGCAGCAATGCATCGCGCCGACGCGTTTCTTCGTGCAGGAACAGTGCTACGACGAGTTCGTTTCCATGTTCAGCCACGCCGTTTCCTCGATCAAGGTCGGCGACGGGCGCGCGCCGGGAACCGAAATGGGACCGGTCGTCTCGCAACGGCGCCGCGCCGCCATCGAACAGATGATCGACGACGCGGCCGCATTGCATGCCCGCGTCTCCCGCCCAGACCTCGGTCCGCTCGCTTCGGCATCCTGTTTCCTCGCACCGACCGTGCTCAGCGACGTGCCGGACAGCGCTTCGATCATGCGCGAAGAGCCATTCGGTCCGGTGGCGGCAATCACGCCATTCGCCAGCGTCGACGAAGTCATCGCGCGCGCCAACAGCTTGCCATACGGCCTGGCCGCGTACGCATTCACCGCATCCCAACGCACCGCCAACCGCATCGGCGAGGAGCTCGAAGCGGGCATGGTGGGCATCAATACCTGCAAGGTGTCGGGCATCGAACTGCCCTTCGGTGGCGTCAAGGAAAGCGGTTACGGAGTCGAGGGCGGCCTGGAAGCGCTGGACGCCTATTCGGTCAGCAAAACGATCAGCACCATGTACTGAGGAGGCAAGCAATGAACCCGACTTACGACCGCCGCACGATCGTGCTGCACTGGGCCAGCGCAATCCTGGTCATCCTGATGTGGCTGGCAGGCCAGACCATCGACTTTTTCCCGAAAGGTGCGCCGCGGATCGGTGCCCGCAGCATGCACATCTGCGTCGGCGTCGGCCTCGCGCTGCTACTCGCGGTGCGCATCGCCTGGCGCATCCGTGGCGGCGCCAGGCTGCCTTCCCAATCCGGATTCGATGCGGTCGCCGCGCGCACGGTGCACGTGCTGCTTTATCTGCTGCTCGCCGCCGTGGTCATTGCCGGGTTCGCCTGCGTGTGGATCCGCGGAGACACGATTTTCGGCCTGTTCACTGTTCCGGCCTTCCGTCCCGGCGACACCGCGCTGCGCCACGACGCCGTCGACCTGCATGGTCTGCTTGCGAACTGCCTCCTTGCGCTGGCCGCCGTACACGCGCTTGCGGCGCTCTGGCATCAGTTCATCCGCAAGGACCAGCTGCTGCGCCGGATGTGGCCGAGCCAGAAGTACCAATAATTTTAACGATGGAGATCCAAATGAATCAGATTTTCAAGCGCACGCGCGCATTTTTCCTGTTGGCGGCGGTGCTGTGGACGGCGTTTTTCGGCGTCGCGCAAGCCACGCCGTTTGACAGCGGCATGAAAGGCCTCGTCATCGAATACAAGGTCGCGCCGGCCAACCGCCCCGCCCTCTATGCCTATATGCGCGAGCAAGGCCTGGACCAGCTCGAACAATGGAAGCGTGAAGGCAAACTGAAGAACTACAAAGTGCTGTTCGGCCGCTACGCCGACAGCCCAGTGTGGGACATGATGACGATGCTTGATTTCGCCGACGTGGCGCAGGCAGCCCGCTGGAAGGAGATCGAGCGGACCATGCCGGCAGGGCTTGGCCCGCAAGCGCTCGCACTGGTGACCTCGGTCGAAACCAACCCGGTCGACCAGTGGTTCGAAGGCGGCAAAAGCACATCCAACGGCGTCTACCTCGTCATTCCCTACGACTACCTGGTCAGCACCGAAAAATACGTGAGCTATGTCGAAGGCTACCTGCTGCCGCAGGTCAACGGCTGGCTGCAGGACGGCGCCCTGTCCCACTATAACTTCTACATCGGACGCTATGCGGTAAGCCGTCATTGGTCCTCGCTGCTGGTGCTGGAGTACAACGGCGACGAAGGCATCGGCCAGCGCGAAAAACTGACGGCCCGGGTGCGCGCGAAGCTGGCCGGCAGCGATCCGGTCTGGGAAGGCTGGAGCAAGGACAAATCGGCGATCCGCAACACGCGCCAGTACATCCTGGCAGACGAGCTGCGCAAGCCCTGACCACCTCTCCCAGAAAGCACAGTCATGAGTAATGAATCCCTACAAGCACGCAAGGATGCCGCGACCCCGCGCGGCGTCGGCGTAGCCTGCCGTTTCTTTGCCGAGCGCGCCCTCAATGCCGAATTGTGGGACGTCGATGGCCGGCGCTATATCGATTTCGCGTCCGGCATCGCCGTGCTCAATACGGGGCACCGCCACCCGAAGGTGATGGCGGCCATCGCCGCACAGCAGGAACGCTTCGTCCACACCTGCTACCAGGTGGTGCCGTATGAATCGTATGTCGCGCTGGCCGAGCGTCTCAACGCGCTGACGCCCGGGGACCATGCGAAGAAAACCGCGTTTTTCTCCACCGGCGCCGAAGCGGTCGAAAACGCGATCAAGATCGCACGGGCCGCCACCGGCCGCAGCGCGGTGATCGCTTTCGCGGGCGCATTCCACGGGCGCACGATGATGGGCATGGCGCTCACGGGCAAGGTCGCGCCATACAAACTCGGCTTCGGACCGTTTCCGGCCGAAACCTATCACGTGCCCTTCCCGAACGCGATGCGCGGCGTGTCCACCGCCGACGCGATCGGCGCCTTGCACGCCCTGTTCAAGAACGATGTCGATCCTCGCCGGGTCGCGGCCATCATCATCGAGCCGGTCCAGGGCGAAGGTGGCTTCTATCAGGCGCCTGCCGAGTTGATGGTCGCCTTGCGGGCACTGTGCGACGAGCATGGCATCCTGCTGATTGCCGACGAAATCCAGACCGGCATCGGCCGGACCGGCAAGCTTTTCGCGATGGAGCATTACGACGTGTGCCCGGATCTGATGACCATCGCCAAGAGCCTGGCGGGCGGCATGCCATTGTCCGCCGTTTGCGGCCGCGCGGACATCATGGATGCGCCGGCGCCGGGCGGGCTGGGAGGCACCTATGCCGGCAACCCGGTCGCACTGGCCGCTGCGCACGCGGTGCTGGATGTGATGGAGGACGAAGCGCTGGTCGAGCGGAGCAATGTGCTGGGCGCACGATTAAAGCAGAAACTGTTCGAATTGCGCGAGCATGTACCGCAGATTGCCGATATTCGTGGCCCTGGCGCCATGGTCGCAGTCGAATTCATGCACCCCGGCACAGGCAGGCCCGACCAGGAATTCACCAAACGCGTGCAGACGGCCGCGCTCGACAAGGGCTTGATACTCCTGACTTGCGGCATCGACGGCAATGTCATCCGCTTCCTGTTCCCCTTGACCATTAGCGATGCGCTGATGGACGAGGCGCTGGATACGCTTGCCGAAGCTATGCGTGATGAGGCACATGCGGGGTGCGCAGCATGAGTTTTGACCTGATCGGTACGATTATTGATCGTTCAAACAACTACATCGACGGCCAATGGCGTCCGGCCGCACATCGATTCGATGTAGTCGACCCGGCCACCGGCGCCGCCCTTTCCAGCGTTCCGGACAGCGGGAAGGCCGATGCCCAGGCGGCGTTGGACGCGGCGGCGGCGGCGCTTCCGGCCTGGCGTGCCTTGCCCGCGAAGGTGCGCGCCCAGCACCTCAAGCGTTGGCACGCACTCGTCATCGCGCATCTGGATGAACTCGCGCAGCTGATTTCGAGGGAACAAGGCAAGGTGACCGCCGAGGCACGGGCGGAAGTCATCTACGGCGCTGCCTATATAGAATGGTTCGCCGAAGAGGCGGTACGTAGTTACGGAGATATCATCCCTGGCCCCGCCGTTGGGAAGAAGATGATGGTGGTGAAAGAGGCGGTTGGCGTCGTTGCCGCGATCACTCCCTGGAATTTTCCAATCGCGATGATCGCAAGGAAGCTGGCGCCCGCGCTGGCCGCCGGGTGCACGGTGGTCGCCAAGCCCGCGGAAGACACGCCGCTCAGCGCGCTGGCGCTGGCTCGGCTGGCGCACGAAGCGGGCATTCCGGCCGGGGTCTTAAATGTGGTCACGGCATCGCGCGCGCAGGCGGCGCAGGTGGTTGATGTCTGGCTGGACGATGCGCGCGTCCGGAAGATCAGCTTTACCGGATCGACCGATGTGGGAAAACACCTGGCGCGGCAGTCCGCTGCAACCCTGAAGCGCCTTTCGCTGGAACTCGGCGGTAACGCGCCCTTCATGGTGTTCGAGGATGCGGACCTGGATGCGGCAGTCGATGGCCTGATGGCCGCGAAATTCCGGAATGGCGGCCAGACTTGCGTCAGTCCAAATCGAATCTACGTGCATGCCGCGGTCTATGAGCGCTTTTCGGAACTGCTGGTTCGCCGCGTTTCAGCGCTGAAGGTCGGTCCCGCCAGCGACCCGGCAGCGCAGGTCGGACCGATGATCAATGCGCGCGCTGTCGACAAGATCACGCGGCACATCGCGGACGCATGCGCACGCGGCGCCAAGGTACTCACCGGCGGTAAGCCGCTGCATGTGGAAGGCAGCGGCGGCACGACCTTTTTCGCGCCCACCGTGCTGGCCGAGGCGGACCACACGATGCTGCTGGCGCATGAAGAAACCTTCGGCCCGGTCGCCGCGCTTTTCCGATTCGAAAACGAAGAACAGGCAATGCGCCTGGCTAACGAGACTCCGTTCGGCCTGGCCGCTTACTTCTATACCCGCGATCTCGCGCGAATTTGGCGCATATCGGAACGTTTCGAGAGCGGTATGGTCGGAATCAACGAAGGCGCGATTTCCTCCGAGGCCGCTCCGTTCGGCGGCATCAAGGATTCCGGCTACGGGCGCGAAGGCTCACGCTACGGGCTGGACGACTACATGCAGACAAAGTATCTGTGCATGGGCGGGCTTGCCTAAATAAGAAACGCCCGGTGCAGCTAGCCGGGCGTTTTTGCGTGGGCTCCATGCCAGGTCCCTACAGATGTGCCCTGTCACCAGGCGAGCAGGTAGTGGGTGAGGTACATCCGACGTCGCGCTTCGTTGATACTCCGCGCGGCCGCCTGCGCTTCCATTGCCGCCTCTCCCCTGCACTGCTGCCCCCGTTAATAACGTCAGCGCCACAGCTGTGGTCGCACGCGCATTTGACGGCGCTCACCACAAAAGTTGACAAGCGCCAACTCGCGTTCGACGACCGCTCGCAAAAATGAGACCTCCCTCACGCCGCCCACGACGCTATGCCTTTCGACAAAGACAAATTTGCCGCCTATCTGACCACGCACGCGGCCAAGCACGCCCAGCACCATTGCGCGAAATTCGTGCGTCTTGCCTTGGAAGCCGGCGGTGCCGACACCAAAGGACATCCAATACCTGCCAAGGAATACGGGCGCACGCTGACTCGCAACGGATTTCGCGCGATCGATGTCGCTGATCCAGCCAAATTCGTGTTCGCCAAAGGCGATGTCGTGGTGATGGAACCGACGAAAAGAGGCAACCCGGCGGGGCACATCGCTGGTTACGACGGCAAACACTGGGTGTCTGACTTTATCCAGCTGGATTTCTGGCCGGGGGCCGCGTACAAAAAGGAGAAACCGAGCTATGTCGTCTACCGTCGCTAACCGTCTTACCCTCATTGCGGCGCTTGCCATGATCCTCCTCGGTGCGGTGCCCGCAGACGCCGCCCAGCGAGAGACAGAGGCGAAGGTCGTTGCGCGTCTCTACAAGGACTACGCATGGCAAGCAATCGCCACGCAACCGGACCTTTTCGGCGAGGGTTTGGCTGGTGCGAGCAAAGCTGAGCTCGAAAGGTACTTCTCTGCGGAGATGGCGCAGCTGCTCTTCGCTGATTCAGCCTGTCAAGCGCGAACTGGCGAGATCTGCAATTTGAACTTCGACGTCTTGTTCGACTCACAGGATCCGCGTGTGGTCGATCTGGACGTTCAAAGGGTGGCAACAGGCAGCGTGCTCGTGCAGTTCAAGGATCCCATCACGGACAAAAAGACCGTGATCGAATTCAAGCTGGCTATGCAACAGGGCAAGTGGCGAATCGCTGACATCGTCTACCGCGGCCATCCGCAGCAGTCACTCAAAACGGCGTTGTCGCCTCACATGGGCACGCACTGAAAGGACTACATCGAGGGCAGCGCGCGCTAACTCAGCAAGCCTGCTGTTCACTTTAGCTGAAGCATCCTCTTAGATCGCTCGCTTGCGCTACCCCAGCGCATGGCGAGTCAAAATACGCGCAAAAACGCTCAACAGTGCTGAATACTGCTGAGATTAAGTCCTTGATTTGTGGGGGAATTTAATGGTGCGGCTGGCGGGGATCGAACCCACAACCCTTGGCTTCGGAGGCCAATACTCTATCCATTGAGCTACAGCCGCAGAGGGGAACTGCGAAGTGATGCGAAGCATACAGTAAATCGTCCCTCCCCGTCCATGGAAAACCGCCGCGCACAGACCGATTTGCTTTCCCAATCATTGTCGGACGGTCTATAATCTTTCGGCTTTTGCGGGAATTGCAGAACGGCATCACCGCTCTCGGCGGTCGGTGTCGGAAAAGGTTTTTTTAATAGTATTAAGGAAATCATGAGCGACGAACACAACGAACACCAATCCCCGATCAGGACCCCGAAGCAGCTCATCGCCGCGGTTGCTGGTTTCTTCCTCGTTATCATCATCGGCATCATCCTTCTGGTCCAGTACGCCACCAGCGGCAAACTGACCGGCGCCGGCACCGACAGCCAGAGCGCGGAAGCGGTCGCCCAGCGCTTGCAGCCGGTGGCCGAACAGGGCTACACCCTGAAGGACGTCAACGCACCGAAGACCCTGCAGACCGGCGAAGCCATCTACACCACCACCTGTGTCGCCTGCCACGGCAGCGGCGCCGCCGGCGCACCGAAGTTCGGCGATGCCGCCGCCTGGGGCCCGCGCCTCGCGCAGGGCTACGACACCCTGGCCAAGCACGCCATCGAAGGTATCCGCGCGATGCCGGCCAAGGGCGGCAATCCGGACCTGGATAATGTGGAAGTCGAACGCGCCGTCGTCTATATGGCCAACAAGGCCGGCGCCAAGTTCAAGGAGCCGGAGGCACCGGCCGCGGCAGCAGCCGCTTCCGCCAGCGCACCGGCACCGGCCGCAGCTGCGGCAGCGCCGGCAGCCGCCGTCGCTGCCACGGCCGAGGCTGCACCGGCCATCGCTCCGGTGAAGACCACCGGCGCCACCGATGCCGGCAAGGCCCTGTACAGCGCTACCTGCTCGGCCTGCCACGGCGCCGGCATCGCGGGCGCGCCGAAGTTCGGCGACAAGGCCGCCTGGGCGCCGCGCGTGAAGCAGGGCGACAACGTGCTCTACCAACACGCGATCCAGGGCTTCCAGGGCAAGGCCGGGATGATGCCGCCGAAAGGTGGCTCGACCGCCTCGGATGATGATGTCAAAGCCGCTGTCAATTACATGACGGCCGCCGTCAAGTAAGACTTTCCACTCAGCCAAAAAAACCGCCCTACGGGGC
>NZ_JANUGU010000030.1 GCF_024753145.1 Massilia terrae
GAGGCTCCGACTGTTTGTATGCACACGGTTTCAGGATCTATTTCACTCCCCTCCCGGGGTTCTTTTCGCCTTTCCCTCACGGTACTGGTTCACTATCGGTCGATTACGAGTATTTAGCCTTGGAGGATGGTCCCCCCATATTCAGACAGGATTTCACGTGTCCCGCCCTACTTGTCGTACGCTTAGTACCACCGTCCGGATTTCGTGTACGGGGCTATCACCCGCTATGGCTGCCATTTCCAGAGCATTCCACTATCCAGTCGACTATCACATACAAGGCTCATCCCATTTCGCTCGCCACTACTTTGGGAATCTCGGTTGATTTCTTTTCCTGCAGCTACTTAGATGTTTCAGTTCGCCGCGTTCGCTTCACACACCTATGTATTCAGTGAGTGATGACCTAAAAGGCCGGGTTTCCCCATTCGGAAATCTGCGGATCAATGTGTGTTTGCTCACTCCCCGCAGCTTATCGCAAGCTACAACGTCCTTCATCGCCTGTAATCGCCAAGGCATCCACCATGTGCACTTATTCGCTTGTCCCTATAACTTTGGCTCCTTGCGACTAA
>NZ_JANUGU010000031.1 GCF_024753145.1 Massilia terrae
GTCACCGGCGCCAACGACGCCGCTTCCATCAGCGGCAACGGCAACGGCGGCGTGACCGAAGACGGCACCCTGGGCGCCGCTGGCGCAGTGACCGTGAGCGACGTCGACACCGGCGAAGCCGTGTTCAAGGATCCGGGCTCGCTGCACGGCACCTACGGCGACTTCAGCTTCGACAAGGCCACTGGGGCATGGTCGTACACTCTGCGCAACGGCGACGCCAATGTCCAGGCCCTGAACGCGGGCAAGGTCGTGTCGGACGAAATCACCGTCACCTCGGCCGACGGCACCGCCAGCGCCAAACTGCACGTGGACGTCACCGGCACCAACGACGCCGCCTCCATCAACGGCAACTCCAACGGCGGCGTGACCGAAGACGGCACCCTGGGCGCTGCCGGCACGGTGACCGTGAGCGACGTCGACGCCGGCGAAGCCGTT
>NZ_JANUGU010000032.1 GCF_024753145.1 Massilia terrae
GGTGTACGACCATGCGCCGGTGGCGCTGTTGAAGCTGAAGTCGCCGTAGGTGCCGTGCAGAGAGGCCGGATCCTTGAACACGGCTTCGCCGGTGTCGACGTCGCTCACGGTCAGGGTGCCGGAAGCGCCCAGGGTGCCGTCTTCTCCGACAGCGCCGTTGCCGTTGCCGCTGATGGAAGCGGCGTCGTTGGCGCCGGTGACTTCCACGTGCAGCTTGGCGCTGGCGGTGCCGTCGGCCGAGGTGACGGTAATTTCGTCCGACACGACCTTGCCCGCGTTCAGGGCCTGCACGTTGGTGTCGCCGTTGCGCAGGGTGTAGGTCCAGTCGCCGGTGGTGCTGTTGAAGCTGAAGTCGCCGTAGGTGCCGTGCAGCGAGGCCGGATCCTTGAACAG
>NZ_JANUGU010000004.1 GCF_024753145.1 Massilia terrae
CGCACGAGGCGCGGTTTTTGTGGAGCGGCGAGGCTTACTCGATCTCGACCGTTTCGGCCGGTGCCGGCGGCGGCAGTTCGTCGCCTTCCGGGAACTCGAGGATCACGTTGTCCTTGTCGTCCAACTCGACCGTCACGCGGCCGCCGCTGACCAGGCGGCCGAACAGCAGCTCGTCGGCCAGCGCCTTGCGGATCATGTCCTGGATCAGGCGGGCCATCGGCCGTGCACCCATCTGCGGGTCGAAGCCCTTCTTCGCCAGGAACTTGCGCAGCTTGTCGCTGAACACGGCGTCGACTTTCTTCTCGTGCAGCTGCTCTTCCAGCTGCATCAGGAACTTGTCGACCACGCGCAGGATGATGTCCTCGTCCAGCGCACGGAAGCTGATGATCGCGTCCAGGCGGTTGCGGAACTCCGGCGTGAACATGCGCTTGATGTCGGCCATCTCGTCGCCCTGCGCACGCGCATCCACGAAGCCCACGCTGCGCCGGGTCAGGCTTTCGGCGCCCGCGTTGGTGGTCATGATGATGATCACGTTGCGGAAGTCCGCCTTGCGGCCGTTGTTGTCGGTCAGCGTGCCGTGGTCCATCACCTGCAGCAGGATGTTGAAAATGTCCGGGTGGGCTTTTTCAATCTCGTCCAGCAGCAGCACCGCGTGCGGCTTCTTGGTGATGGCCTCGGTCAGCAGGCCGCCCTGGTCGAAGCCGACGTAGCCCGGCGGCGCGCCGATCAGGCGCGACACCGCATGGCGCTCCATGTATTCCGACATGTCGAAGCGCACCAGCTCGATGCCGAGGATGAAGGCCAGCTGCTTGGCGACCTCGGTCTTGCCGACGCCCGTGGGGCCGGAGAACAGGAAGGAGCCGATCGGCTTGTCGGTCTTGCCGAGGCCGGCGCGCGCCATCTTGATCGCCGAGGCCAGCGCATCGATCGCCGGGTCTTGCCCGAACACGACGTTGCGCAGGTCGCGGTCGATGTTCTGCAGCTTGCTGCGGTCATCCTGGTTGACGGTTTGCGGGGGAATCC
The DNA here is from genome assembly GCF_024753145.1 of Massilia terrae. Lineage (GTDB taxonomy): Bacteria > Pseudomonadota > Gammaproteobacteria > Burkholderiales > Burkholderiaceae_D > Telluria > Telluria terrae. Next base: position 1,024 of record NZ_JANUGU010000004.1, read on the forward strand.
GCGCGATCTTGGCGATGATGTCCTCGATCTCGGTCTTGCCGATAGTCTTTTTCTGCTTGGACTTCGGCAGGATGCGCTGGGCCGCGCCCGCTTCGTCGATGACGTCGATGGCCTTGTCCGGCAGGTGGCGATCGTTGATGAAGCGCGCCGCCAGTTCGGCCGCGGTCGACAGCGCCGACGACGAGTACTTGACGCCGTGGTGCTCTTCGAAGCGCGACTTCAGGCCGCGCAGGATCGCGACGGTCTGCTCGACCGACGGCTCGTTGACGTCGACCTTCTGGAAGCGCCGCGACAGCGCGTGGTCTTTCTCGAACACGCCACGGAACTCGGTGTAGGTGGTCGCGCCGATGCACTTGAGCTGGCCGTTGGCGAGCGCCGGCTTGAGCAGGTTCGAAGCGTCCAGCGTGCCGCCCGACGCCGAGCCGGCGCCGATGATCGTGTGGATCTCGTCGATGAACAGGATGCCGTTCGGCGTGTCCTTCAGCTGCTTGAGCACGGCCTTGAGGCGCTGCTCGAAATCGCCACGGTACTTGGTGCCGGCCAGCAGCGCGCCCATGTCGAGCGAGTACACGACGGCATTGCCGAGGATGTCGGGCACGTCTTCCTGCACGATGCGCCAGGCCAGGCCTTCCGCGATCGCGGTCTTGCCGACCCCGGCCTCGCCCACCAGCAGCGGGTTGTTCTTGCGGCGGCGGCACAGGATCTGGATCACGCGGTCGACTTCATCCTCGCGCCCGATCAGCGGGTCGATCTTGCCGTCGGCGGCAGCCTTGTTCAGGTTCTGCGTGAACTGGTCGAGCGGGCTTTCCTTGGTCTGCCCCTCGACCTGCGCTTCTTCCACGCCTTCCGAGGCTTTCTGGGTGTCGAGCTGCTGGTCCTTGCGCACGCCGTGCGAAATGAAATTGACGACGTCGAGGCGCGTCACGCCCTGCTGGTGCAGGTAGTAAACAGCATGCGAATCCTTCTCGCCGAAGATAGCCACCAGCACATTGGCGCCGGTCACTTCCTTCTTGCCGTTGGACGCCGACTGCACGTGCATGATGGCGCGCTGGATCACGCGCTGGAAACCAAGCGTCGGCTGGGTGTCGACCTCGCCCGTGCCAGGCACGGTCGGGGTGTTGTCACCGATAAAGTTCGTCAAGGTCTTGCGCAGATCTTCAATATTCACCGCGCACGCACGCAGGACTTCGGCGGCCGAGGGATTGTCGAGCAGGGCCAGCAGCAGGTGCTCGACGGTAATGAACTCGTGCCGAGCCTGCCTTGCTTCGACAAAGGCCATATGTAGAGATACTTCAAGTTCCTGCGCAATCATACTTCCTCCATCACGCACTGCAGGGGATGCCCGGCCTTGCGCGCATGTGTTAAAACAAACTCCACTTTGGTACACGCCACATCTTTGGAAAACACGCCACACACGCCTTTGCCGTGGCGGTGGACGGACAGCATGATTTGCGTTGCGGTCTCTCGGTCTTTATTGAAGTATTCCTGAATGATCGCCACCACGAATTCCATCGGTGTGTAGTCGTCGTTTAGCAGCGCCACCTGGTACAGAGGCGGCGGTTTCACCGTCTGCCGCTCCAGCAGTTGTTCAGTATCGTGCTTGGTTGCCATGGACGTATTCTAATGCTTTCAGGGATCATGCAATGCGTAAACAAACAGGCCGTTTTCGCTCGCTTCCATCTTACGCGTTTTCCAATTACTGCGCAGATGGCGGCCCGTTTGCTGAAATCAAGAGTCCCTTTTTCAGAGGCTGGCAAGGGGTGTGGAAAAATTTGCAACAGTGTGTTTCAAAACCGCTTGACTTTGAAGATTGTTGCACCAACAATGCTCTCATTGACATGTACTTATGTACTTGTTGATAAGAGTGAGCAGGCTGAGGAGGGGGCAAGAAGCTTCTTGCTTTTATGGCTCGTGTGATTTGTTTTTAATTGAAAGTTCTTTTATGGCAACTGGTACCGTTAAGTGGTTCAATGATTCCAAAGGTTTTGGCTTCATCACTCCTGATGATGGCGGCGAGGATCTGTTCGCACACTTCTCCGCAATCAATATGACCGGTTTTAAGACCCTCAAAGAAGGTCAAAAAGTCCAATTCGAAGTCACGCAAGGCCCTAAAGGCAAGCAAGCTTCCAACATCCAGGGCGTGTAATCACCCGCCTGGGAAGCAAAAAACCCCGCTGCGGCGGGGTTTTTTTTCGTCCCTTCACTCGAAGGGACATGGTAGCACCGGCGGGCGTGCGTCACATGTTCTCGATCATCACCTGGCCGAAGCCCGAGCACGACACCTGGGTCGCCCCTTCCATCAGGCGCGCGAAGTCGTAGGTGACGTGCTTGGACCGGATCGCCTTTTCCATCGAGCTGATGATGAGCTGGGCGGCCTCGGTCCAGCCCATATGGCGCAGCATCATGTCGGCGGACAGGATCAGTGATCCGGGATTCACATAATCCTTGCCGGCATATTTGGGCGAGGTGCCATGGGTGGCTTCGAACATGGCGACCGTGTCCGACATATTGGCGCCGGGGGCGATGCCGATGCCGCCGACCTGGGCCGCCAGTGCGTCCGACTCGCCGTTCAGGTTGAGGGTGGCGATGACCGAATATTCGGCCGGGCGCATCAGAATTTGTTGCAAGAAAGCATCAGCGATCGAATCCTTGATCATGATGTCGCGCCCGGTCCGCGGATTGGTGAGCTTGCACCACGGACCGCCATCGACCAGCTTGGCGCCGAACTCGCGCTGGGCCAGCGCATAGCCCCAGTCGCGGAAGGCGCCTTCCGTATATTTCATGATGTTGCCCTTGTGCACCAGCGTCACCGAAGGCTTGTCGTGGTCGATCGCGTACTGGATCGCGCGCCGCACCAGGCGCTCGCTGCCTTCGCGCGAGACCGGCTTGACGCCGATGCCCGAGGTCTGCGGGAAGCGGATCGAGTTCACGCCCATCTGGTTGACGAGGAAGTCGATCAGCTTGCGCGCGCCGTCCGAGCCTTCCGGCCATTCGACGCCGGCATAGATGTCTTCCGAGTTCTCGCGGAAGATCACCATATTGGTTTTCTCCGGATGCTTGAGCGGCGACGGCACGCCGCGGAAGTAGCGAACCGGGCGCAGGCAGACGTAAAGGTCGAGCTCCTGGCGCAGGGTCACGTTGAGCGAGCGGATGCCGCCGCCGACCGGCGTGGTCAGCGGGCCCTTGATCGACACCACATAGTCGCGCACCGCATCAAAGGTCTCGGCGGGCAAGGACACGCCGGGGCCGTAGACGCGTGCGGCCTTCTCGCCGGCGTAGATCTCCATCCACGCGATGCGGCGCTGGCCGCCGTAGGCTTTCTCGACCGCCGCGTCCACCACCCGGCGCATCACCGGAGTGATGTCGGCGCCCGTGCCATCGCCTTCGATGAAGGGGATCACCGGGGTGTCCGGCACGTTCAGGGTGAAGTCCGGGTTGACCGTGATCTTCTGGCCGTCAGCGGGCACGCTGATATGTTGGTACATCGGGTTCTCCAAAGTGGCGCGGGGCTGGGCCAGGCGCCCGCTGCATTACAATAGCGGTCGACTGGCCTTGCCCAAGACATAAGTGCTCTGCATTATGCACCAGTCAAAGGGCCGCCGCCACGCCGCTGCCCGCCCTGCCCTGTTCCCGATTGCCGCCTGATGCCCCTGATCCTTTTCAATAAACCGTTCCAGGTCCTGTGCCAGTTCTCGCCGCAGGAAGGCCGCGAATCGCTCGCCGATTACCTGGACATCCCGAACATCTATCCGGCCGGCCGCCTGGACGCCGACAGCGAAGGCCTGATGCTGCTGACCGATGACGGCCGCCTGCAGCACAAGATCGCGCACCCGGACCACAAGGAAGCCAAGTCCTATCTGGTGCAGGTGGACGGCGTGCCCGATGCCGAGTCGCTGGCGCGGCTGCAGGCGCCGCTCGACCTGGGCGACTTCGTGACCAAGCCCTGCCGCGCGGTGCGCATCGCCGAGCCGGAATGGCTGTGGCCGCGCAATCCGCCGATCCGCGCCCGTAAGGACAAGCCGACCAGCTGGATCGCGATCACGCTCGAAGAAGGCAAGAACCGCCAGGTGCGCCGGATGACGGCGGCGGTCGGGCTGCCGACCTTGCGGCTGGTGCGCACCAGCATCGGGCCGTTTTCGCTCGCCAGCCATCCGTTGATGCCAGGTGAATGGATGGAAGTCGCCGCCGAAGACGTCGGGGGACGGTCTTAACCACGTTCAAGATTTTTCGCGGCGGATGCAAATTTCTGTCAACCGAGCAAAAATGACTAGCGTTAAGGGATTAGATTCATTTGAATCGCTACCCCACCCGAAAGGAAACCAAAATGTCCAAGATCGTCGCTGCCCTGGTTGCTTCCCTGTTCGCTGTTTCCGCTTTCGCCCAGGCTCCGGCTGCCGCTCCGGCTGCTTCGTCGGCTCCGGCTGCTGCCGCTGCTACCGACACCGCTGCTCCGGCCAAGCACAAGAAAGCCAAGCACGCCAAGAAAGCCAAGAAGGAAGCTGCTCCGGCCGCCGAAGCTGCACCGGCCGCTACCAAGTAAGCCGTTTTTGGTTTCGCGACAAAGGCAGGCGCGTCCTGCCTTTTTTTACGCCCCGGGTTTTCCAAACGGGCGTCGTCAGCTGTAATGGTGTCGGCATGAGATGACGATCAGGTCCGGATCGCTCACCTGATGCACCAGGCGATTCTGTTCGTCGATGCGACGAGACCAACAGCCGGACAAATTCCCTTTCAATGCCTCGGGCTTGCCCATTCCGTTAAATGGGTCCCGTACTGCCGCCTGAATTAATTTGTTCACCCGACTGAGCGTCTTTTTATCCTGGGTTTGCCAGTAGAGATAATCGGCCCAAGCTTCGTCGGTGAATTTCAGGCTACGCATCCGGTTCCACGACGTTGTCGACGTCGATCAGTTCCCGGAGCCTGGCCTCGCCATCGCGCGCTTGGGCGATGGACTTGGCTAGATGTTCCGCATTGGCAGGCGAGCCGAGTAAATGCACGGTTTCGATCAGGCCGTTGTAATAATCGAGGGACATTAACACCGCGTCGGCCGCGTCGCGGCTGGTGATGATGGTGATGTCGGCGTCATCGACGGCTTGGTCGATGACGTGGCGCAGATTATCTCTGGCTTCGGAAAAGTTGATCACCCTCATGATTGCTCCTCGTTACCTGTACAAGTAGTTGTGCAAGTTATCGTACAGACCACCGGGGCGGTTGTCTTGATTGGGCTCAAACGGGCGTCGGTCTGCGAGGGAAATGGGGCCCCGCCTGCGCGGGAAGTCGTTTTCGGCAGTGCCGGAAACGACAGTCGGTATATAGCGAACGCCGCCATGAAAAAACCCGCCATGCGGCGGGTTTTTTATTCATGCTGAGGAAGCGATCAGGCCGAAGCCAGCGCAGCGTTGAAGGTCGGGCTCGGGCGCATCACGGCCTTGACCTTGGCGTCGTCCGGCTTGTAGTAGCCGCCGATGTCGACGTGCTTGCCCTGCACGGCCAGCAGCTCGGCGACGATCTTCTGCTCGTTCTCGGCCAGCGACTTGGCCAGCGGCGCGAAGTGCGCGGCCAGGCCGGCGTCTTCGGTCTGCGCGGCCAGTTCCTGGGCCCAGTACATGGCCAGGTAGAACTGGCTGCCGCGGTTGTCGAGCTCGCCGGTCTTGGGCGACGGCGACTTGCGGTTGTCGAGCAGCTTGCCGGTGGCGGCGTCGAGCGTCTTGGCCAGCAGCTTGGCGCGCGCGTTGCCGGTCTTGATGCCGAGGTCTTCCAGGCTGACGGCCAGCGCCAGGAATTCACCCAGCGAGTCCCAGCGCAGGTGGTTCTCTTCGACCAGCTGCTGCACGTGCTTCGGCGCCGAACCGCCGGCGCCGGTTTCGTACATGCCGCCGCCCGCCATCAGCGGAACGATCGACAGCATCTTGGCGCTGGTGCCCAGCTCCAGGATCGGGAACAGGTCGGTCAGGTAGTCGCGCAGGATGTTGCCGGTCACCGAGATGGTGTCGATGCCGCGCCACACGCGCTCCAGGGTGAAGCGCATCGCGCGCACCTGCGACATGATCTGGATATCCAGGCCGCTGGTGTCGTAATCCTTCAGGTAGGTGTTGACCTTCTTGATCAGCTCGTTTTCGTGCGGACGGTACGGGTCCAGCCAGAACACGGCGGTCATGCCCGAGTTGCGGGCGCGGGTGACGGCCAGCTTGACCCAGTCGCGCACCGCGGCGTCCTTGGTCTGGCACATGCGCCAGATGTCGCCCTGCCCGACGTTCTCCGACAGCAGCACTTCGCCGGTGGCGATGTCGACGATGTTGGCCACGCCGTCTTCCTGGATCTCGAAGGTCTTGTCGTGCGAGCCGTATTCCTCGGCCTGCTGCGCCATCAGGCCGACGTTGGGAACGGTGCCCATGGTGCGCGGATCGAAGGCGCCATGCCATTTGCAGAAGTTGATCACTTCCTGGTAGATGCGGGCGAAGGTCGATTCCGGCAGCACGGCCTTGACTTCCTTCAGGCGGCCATCGGCGCCGTACATCTTGCCGCCGGCGCGGATCATGGCCGGCATCGACGCGTCGACGATCACGTCGTTCGGCGAGTGGAAATTGGTGATGCCCTTGGCCGAGTCGACCATGGCCAGTTCCGGCTGGTGTTCCTGGCAGGCGTGGATGTCGCGGATGATCTCTTCTTTCTGCGAATCCGGCAGCTTCTCGATCTTGCTGTACAGGTCGGCCATGCCGTTGTTGACGTTCACGCCCAGGCTGTCGAGCACGGCGCTGTGCTTGTCGAACGCTTCCTTGTAGAAGGTGCGCACGCAGTGGCCGAACACGATCGGGTGCGAGACCTTCATCATGGTCGCCTTCACGTGCAGCGAGAACATCATGCCGGTCTTCTTGGCGTCGGCGATCTGCTTCTCGTAGAAGTCGATCAGGGCCTTCTTGCTCATGTACATGGAATCGATGATCTCGCCCTGCAGCAGCGAAGTCTTCGGTTTCAGCACCACGGTCTGGCCGCTCTTGGTCACCAGTTCCATGCGCACGTCGCGGGCGCGGTCCAGGGTCAGCGATTTTTCGCCGTGGTAGAAGTCGCCAGCGGTCATGTGCGACACGTGGGTGCGCGAGGCCGGCGACCATTCGCCCATCGAGTGCGGGTTCTTGCGGGCGTATTCCTTGACGGCCTTCGGCGCGCGGCGGTCGGAGTTACCTTCGCGCAGCACCGGGTTCACGGACGAGCCGATGCACTTGCCGTAGCGGGCCTTGATCGCCTTTTCTTCGTCGGTCTTCGGATCGGCCGGGTAGTCGGGGATGTTGTAGCCCTTGGCCTGCAGTTCCTTGATCGCGTTGATCAGCTGGGTCACCGAGGCGCTGATGTTCGGCAGCTTGATGATGTTGGCGTCCGCTTCCAGCGTCTTCTTGCCCAGTTCACCCAGGGCGTCCGGCACGCGCTGCTCGGGCGTCAGGTTTTCCGGGAAGTTGGCCAGGATGCGGGCGGCGACCGAGATGTCGCTCTCCTGCACGCGGATACCCGCCGGCTTGGTGAAGGTGCTGATGACGGGCAGGAAGGCGTAGGTCGCCAGCAGGGGCGCTTCGTCGGTCAGGGTATAGATGATGGTCGGATCACTGCTCATGCGCTTTTTCCTCGGTGTTCGCGAGCTGCTCGCGAGATATCAATCAAAATGGTCGCCGCTGCCTTGCCTAAGTCTTCTATAAGACATAAGACAGATTTTCACATTATGCACCAGTATTTCGGATGACGCCATAGCTTCGGATAGCAATAATGGGCCGCGAAAGCGGATCGCACAAGCGAAAAAACCCGCCGGACCAAAAGGTCGGGCGGGTCTTCTTCACGTACTGCTTCCCGCGGCGAACGCCGCGCGCAACGATGGTCGCTTAGGCCGACAGGGCCTTCAGGGCAGCAGCCAGGCGGCTCTTGTGGCGAGCGGCCTTGTTCTTGTGAATGATTTTCTTGTCAGCGATGCTGTCGATGGTCGACACGGACTGCTGGAAGATCTGGGTTGCGGCAGCCTTGTCGCCGGCCTGGATGGCCTTGCGGACAGCCTTGATCGCGGTGCGCAGGGTCGAACGCTGTGCCGAGTTGTGCGCGTTTTGCTTGACTGCTTGACGAGCGCGTTTGCGCGCCTGTGCGGTATTTGCCATGGAGTTTCCTAAATCGGGGTCAGGTTGCGTTTGCAAACAGTGTCAACCCGGCCCTCTGGGTGGCCTGTCGACGTTGGGTGCCTGCTAACAGAAATCAGTACAGCCCACGATTATAGCGAATTATTCCGCACACGGCAATGTAAAAATCGACCACACCACTCGCAGAGCTAATCGCTGCCCGTTTGACGCGTCTCAATACTAACCCACAATTTATCGAGTGAACTGGGAACGATTTCGCTTCTTTTTGATCGTCATCAAACGCGACCGCTGGAGGGAACGTGAATGTAGCACCGCCCCATCGAAGCCTCACCACCTATCGTCCCGACATCGACGGACTGCGGGCCGTCGCCGTCATCGCCGTCATCCTGTATCACGCCTGGCCCAACTACGTGCCTGGCGGCTTTATCGGCGTCGACGTGTTCTTCGTCATCTCCGGTTTCCTGATCACCTCGATCATCCTGTCCCAGCTTGAGCAAGGCCGCTTCAGCATCCTCGGCTTCTATGCGCGCCGCATCCGCCGCATTTTCCCGGCTCTGCTGCTGGTGCTGGCCGCCACCATCGGGTTCGGCTGGATCGTGCTGCTGCCGGCCGAGTTCAAGCAGATCGGGCGCCACACCATGGCCGGCAGCGCCTTCGTTTCCAATTTGCTGCTGTGGCATGAGGCCGGCTACTTCGACAATAGCGCGGCGACCAAGCCCCTGCTCCACCTGTGGTCGCTCGGCATCGAGGAGCAATTCTATGCGCTGTGGCCGCTGATGCTGTGGCTCACCTACAAGCGCAAGACGGGCGTGCTGCTACTGCTGGGGACGGTATTCCTGTGCTCGATGGCGCTGAACCTGGTGGTCACGGCGCGCGACGCCACGGCCGCCTTCTATTCGCCGGCGACGCGCTTCTGGGAATTGATGACAGGGGGCATCGGCGCCTACCTGCAGCTGCACGGGCGCGACTGGGCCGCACGCCAGGCGCAGGCCGGATCGCTGGCCGGCGTGGTGTTGCTGGCGGCCGGCTTCCTCCTCATCCGGCCGCAGGATCCTTTCCCGGGCTGGTGGGCCGTGCTGCCGGTCGCCGGCACGTTCATGCTCATCATGTGCGGGCCGTCCGCCTTCGTGAACCGGCAGATCCTCGGCCGCCGGCTGGCGGTCGGCATCGGCTTGATCAGCTACCCGCTCTACCTATGGCACTGGCCGCTGCTGTCCTATGCCTATATCGTCATCGGCGAAAAACCCGCGTTCCTGGCCCGCGTCGGCCTGATCGCGCTGACCTTCCTGCTGGCCATCCTCACCTACCGCCTGGTCGAACTGCCCGTGCGGAAATCGCGTGCGCGCGTCCGCGTGGTGCGGCACCTGGCGGCCGGCATGGCGGCGGCCCTGCTGGTTGGCGTGCTGGTCGATACCGGCCTGCTGCGCCAGCGCATCGATGCGCGCGGCGCGGAAGCCTTCCTCAACGCGCTCAACGACAGCGCCTTCCCGGGGCCGACCCTGGCGCCGCTGCGTTACAAGAATTCCTTGTTCCAGAAGGCGAGCAGCCGCGCTGCCGGGGTCACTGTCTTCCTGGGCGATTCCGTCGTCGAACAATACGGTCCCTTTGTCGAACAGGCGATCGCGAACGGGCCGGATCGCGTCCGCTCCGTTGTCTTTGCCACGGCGGGCAATTGTCCACCGATCCTGCATACTTTTCCACTGCCAAAGATCCGTTACGTGCGTTGTCCCGCGACCGTCGAGAATGGCTACGACTATGCCCGGCGCCCCGAGGTGGAAGCCGTCGTGGTCGGCGGCGCCTGGTACGGCTATTTCCAGGACCGCGGCGCAGGCCTGCAGTTCGACGATGGCCAGGTGCAGCTGCAGTTCCCCGACAAACGCGCGCAGGAAGCGGCCTACCGGACGCTTGAGGCCAGCCTCCTGCAGTTGAGACAACTCGGCAAGCAAGTGTACCTGCTGCTGCAGCCGCCGATGGGTTCGTCTTTTGATCCGCGCAATATGATCACCGGATCGCGTTTCGCCAGCATCCGGCCGCTCGCGCGCATCGAGCCGGTCAGGCTGGATCGCTTTCTCGACAATAACGCGGCAGTGCACGACCGCCTGGTGCAGATCGCGCGCGCGACCGGCGTCGAACTGATCGACCCGACCGCCTTCCTATGCCAGCGCAATCTGTGCCCGGTACTCGGTCCCGACGGCGCCCCGGTCTATACGGACACCATGCACATGCGGCCCGGGTATAGCCGCAGCGCGGCCCAATACCTGATCCGGACCATTTCCGCGCGCACGGCGGCGCCATCGATCTCGATGGCCCGCCAATAAAAAAAACCCTGGGAGCGCGGAGCTCGCAGGGTTTTTCGCGGCCGTCAGGCGCGCGCGGTATTACGGTGCAATCGGGGCTGCCAGCGGCTGCTTCGGCGTGCCGCCGCCACCGATGGTGGACGCGGTGTTGTTGCTCACGACGGAGAGGGCCTTGACCAGGCGCTGGATGTCGCGCACCCACGGCGTGTTGTTGTTGACACGCTGCTCCATCGCGAAGCCCCAGTCACGCTGGAACTCGGCCGTCTTGGAACCGCTCGGACCATCTTCGACGTTCAGGTCGAAGCCCGGCGCATAGGTGTCGTCGACCACGTAGGCGCCATAGTTCTGCAGGGTCCACGCAAGCTGCTGCGCGGGCTTGGTCTCCAGGCCCAGGGCGGCGATGTTGATCGACGGCGGAATCGCCAGCAGCGCACCCATCTTGGTCTGCACATTGCTGTTGTTGTTGGCGGTCCCGTACCAGCCCACGGCGTAGCTGTCGGCTTTCACCGCCGGCCAGCGATAGCAGGCCGAGCTGGTGGTGCACTTGTACAGCACTTCCTTGGCATACACGTTCACCTTCAGGGCATGGCGCGGGCCGGTGGTGGTGCCAGGACGCAGTTCGCCGAGACGGATGCTGCCGCCGATGGCCGACAGGCCCGAGCCGCCGTGGGCGCCGGTGATGCCGGTGCCGAACAGGTCGACGTTGGCAAATTTCGCCATCGCGGTGCCGGGGGCGCCCGCCGTGCAACGCGCCAGCGGCTGCGTCTGCACGATCGTGCGGCCGTCCTTGAGCAGGAAGGAAGCCGAGCTGTTCAGGGTCGAATTCGGGACCACATAGCTGCTCGGCATCGGCACTTGGAGCATCAGGCCGCCGGTGGCCGAACAACGGTTCTTGCCGGTCCAGCCAGCGTTGCTGAGGTTCAGACTGGTCAGGGGGGCGGTCGGCGTCAGCACGATTTTCTCGGTATCCGCGCCGGGCATCTTGGCCCAGATATTGTTGCCCGGGGTGGGCGAGATTTTCGCCGGCGTAAACACGGCGCCGCTGCCGATCGGCATATTCCAGATGCTGTTACTGGCGAACGGTTGTTTCAACGGATCGCGAGAGCCCGTGTAGGCATTTGCCGGGCCACAGGCCAGAAGGAGCGACACCATCGGGGCGGCGACCAGCATGGTTGCCTTCAGTTTGGTTCGCGTATTTGCATTCATTTCGAATCGTTGAGAAGTATGCACTAAATTTCCTTACGTATCTGTGAAAGACAGAACGTTTGAGTATTCCCAAAAGCATTTAGTTCCCAACGTCAAAGAAAAAAATTCTCGGAATGCAATAATCTATATAGAGAATATTAATTTCTAGCTTTACAATATAGGGCAAGCAAAACGAAGCAAGACTATTTACTAATGCCCAATAATCATGGCATATTGAACATTATTGGGTTGTCATTACACGAGAAAACTCTTGTTAACTCATCGATAATTCATTATTTTGAAATTCGTTGCATTATCGCGGCGATAAACATATGAGATACATCAATCGCATCGCGGAATATAAGCGTACCGTCAAAACAGCCAAGCCCAGCGCATAAACGGTGCATACCACATTTAGCTCAGCTGCGCCCGGCGTGGGAAATGGCGCGACAGTTAACGGTGGAGGACAAGATGAACCAAACAATGGGTGGACGACGGCGATTCCTGCGAAACTCGGCAATTGCACTCACCGTCCCTACTTTCCCAATCGACCTCCTGGCGCAAACCACCTTGTTCAAGCGTCTGGAGTGGCAGAATTTCAAAGTGACGTCGCAATACGATTCCCTGCTGAGCGCGATCACCAAGATGAAGGCGAATACCAATTCCGCCGACCCCAATAGCTGGACATATTGGGTGAATATCCACCAGAACAAATGTCCACACGGGATTCCGTATTTCCTCGGCTGGCATCGCGGCTTCCTCTACTATTTCGAGAAGCAGCTGCGGACCGCATCCGGTGACAGCAGCCTGGTCCTGCCTTATTGGGATTACTATACTTACGCCACGCTCCCGGCGGAATTCACCAACCCCGGCACCTCGAATCCGCTTTACGTCAGCCGCGTCAATACGAATGTCCGGGCGGCGCTCACGCTCGCGCCTTTCGCGCCCACCATCGTCAATTTCCCCCGTGGTTACAGCTATGCCTTCGAGCCAAGCGTTGAAGGCGCGCCGCATAACCCGGTGCACGACATCATCGGCGATGTCATGGCAACCATGCAGTCGCCAACCGACCCGATCTTCTGGCTGCACCACGCGAACATCGACCGCCTGTGGGTCGCGTGGGTCGCGGCAGGTGGTGGCCGCAAAATGCCGTCGAAAACCAGTTCCTATTGGTACGGAAGCTATAGCTACACCAGCCTGCTGACGATGCAGCGTACCTACACTTACGATACGCGGACCAGACTGTCATATCTTTACCAGAACGAAACGATGCCGACCTCGATTCCGATTGCCCGGGCATCCCAGCCCCAGGCACGCCTGGTCCAGGCGACCGGCGACGACCTCGTGTCGACGATGCCGCCGGTGGGCGCATTCCAGGTCTCGGGACCGCGCGAGACCAGCGCGACGGGAATGTCGATCGCAGGCGCGCTCAATGTCGGACTGGACGAACGCTCGATCAGCGCACAGCTCCCGATTTCGCCTGAGTTCTCATCCGCAGTGCAGGAAATCATGCGCGGCAATTCGGCCTCCGTGCCGGGCAGCGCAAAGAAATACCGCTCGGTACACCTGGTACTGGACGGTGTCGAACTGGCGGACGCCGGCAAAAACGGCGGCTACTACTACCAGGTCTACCTGAACTGGCCGAAGGCCGGCAACAGCCCGAATAAACCGACCTCCCTGTTGCTCGGAACCCTGGGCCCGTTCCAGATCAACGGCGCGATGCACCATATGGGCGGACACGCGCAATTGAGGTTTGCGATTGGCAGGAAAATGGCCGGACTTTCAGGCATGCAGATTGGGATGGCGACGGTGTCCTTCGTCCGGGTGAACGGCGAAAACAGCCCAAGCGGACCGGTGATTGGCATTGGCGAAGTGAGGGTCGAGCTGTCGACCGAAGACATCCAGTCCTGATTGCGCTGCTGCGGCGGGCGCCGCGCGCGGCGCCCGGCACGGGGTTCGCTCTCCGGCCTCAGTGTTTCGCTGCCGGCGCCTCAATGATCGCCCGCAACGCCGAGCTGATCGACTCCCGGGCGCGATGCACGCGGCTGCGCACGGTACCTACCGGGCAGTGCATTCTTTCCGCGATCTCTTCATAGCTCAGGCCTTCGAGTTCCCGCAACAACAAGGCGTCGCGGTAATCGGCGGACAGCTCGTCGATCGCCACACTCAGCAAATGCAGCAGCTGCTGGCTCTCCAATATCGACTCCGGCGTCTCCAGTTCGATAAACTGTTCGGACACGAGCCTTTCCTGGTCGTCCTGATCCGCAATATCGGAAATAAGCGGCAAGCGCCGGCTCGAGCGCAGCCGGCTGTATTTTGCCGAGTTGATGGCGATCCGATATAGCCAGGTGAAGAAACTGGAGTCTCCCCGGAAATTTCGAAGCGAGGAGAACGCCGACACCAAGGCATCCTGGACAATATCCTCGGCTTCGCTATTGTCCCTGACGAGCGGTAACACTTGACGAACGAGTTGGCGCCGATACCGCAACACAAGGGTATCGAATGCCGGCCCGCTGCCATCCTGCGCAAGGCGAACCAATAGTTGATCACTTTCGCTATTGTTAAGCATAGGTGCGCTTCGGTAAGGTTTCCCTCCAGTTCGACTAACGCCAAGGCGCATCCAGCTTTCACGGTGGCCGCCGGGGTCAAGGCACGCCCTGCCCCCTTCTTCCACATCCGCAGCCGTCAACTCCAATGGAACAGCATATGGTCCATGCTGTGTGACTTGGTGTGCGACAACACGAAGAACAGACAGGCCAGCCAGGGGACAAGCAGCCAGCCAGTGAGACCACATACCCAATAAATGCGCCCGGCCTTGGGGTAGTTGCGCCGGGACGCTATGACGGCAGGCAACAGATAGGCACGGGCGACCGAACCCAGCGCCAACACCGCCAGCCTGACGACATACAGCACCGCCACAAGGACAAGCACGATCACCATCCGCAGGACTTTCATAGGACTCCCTTCCGGCCCTCCGTTCGGCAGCCTGTCGACGCCGACCGCGACCTTTTAATGATTACTGGTGTAGAAAAACATCCTCTTCAAAAACGCCGCAAATATGCCAAGAAATACTCCTATCGCCAGAAAGAAGCCTAATATTGCCGCCCGCGATCCTTTCGGGGTGTAAGGAACGATCGGTTCGTCGACGACCTTGACGTTACTCGAGCGATCCTGGGCCACCACCTGCATTTCCGCCAATTTGCGCTCGACCGTGGTGTAGATTTCCGTTTCGTTCTGCAGGTTTCTTGCCAGGCGGTCGAGCTCCTTGGAAACCGACGGGTAACTTCTTATTTCCGAGGAAACCGCCCCGCCTTCCCGTTCCGCAGCCCGGATCTGCTGGTCGAGCGCATGCAGCAAGGGGTGCTGGTCGCCGAGGCGATCACTCATTTCGGCGCGCTTCTGCCGCAATTCCGCCAACTGTTCCCGATTGGCGGAAATACGTCCCAGCCTCAGTTTTGTTTCTTCCGCCAGGTCCACCGTGTTATGCGCCTGCCGGAAAGCCTCATAATCCGCTGCGGCTTTTCTCACGCGTGCTTTCAATCCGGGAATCTGCGCTTCCAATACCCTGACCGACTCCGACGATTGCTCGCGTTTTTGACTGCCGACGAAGCCGGTATAGGTGTCGCCGATATTCTTCAAGACCTTTTGCACCATTTCCGGATTGCTGTCGGAAAAACTGACGTTCAACATGCCCGAGTCTTTTCCCAACTCTTGCACCGACATGGCGCTGCCCAGGTCCTGCAGCGCGACCGCGCGCGGCTTCTTTTTCAGCCTGAATTGGGTACCGCGCCTTGCATAGAGTTCATCGATGTCGAGCCTTACCTCGCCTTGCTCCGTACTCAACAGTAGCGCCTGGCCGACGCGCCCCATGGCGCGAATGCCGGCATCGCGAGCGCTGAGCTCGAACTTCCCGCCATCCAGTTTGGTCACGACGAAGGGCGTGTCGAGCAAGGCCGGCGGGACGACAAAGGTATCGACATCGATTTTTTCGCCGCCCCACGCATAGCCGCCGAAGGGCAAATGGAACACGCCATCACTCCAGTGGGCCAGCGCACGTCCGATCAGCGGAAAATACTTTGGTGAAGCAACAATATCCATGTGCACATTGTCGATCACCGTCCCCAGCACCGCGCGCGAGCGCAGGACCTCGGACTCGGACATGGGTGTTCGCCGGTCGGAATACAGCACGGGAGCGCCAAGCAGACTGCGTTGCTCGCTGGCGCGCTCATCCGCAACCGAGATCAGGAGATTTCCCTCGTACACAGGCGCTTTGGAATAGGCATAGAAGGCGCCTCCCAGCGATACCGTGCCCGCCACCATCAGCACCAGGGCGCGGTAGTGAATGACGACGTCGACGTGCTCGGCCAATGGAATCGGTGCCACCCCCGAAGCAGGTCTCAGCTTGGCGACGCGATTCGGTGCCGAAGAAACAATTCTAGGTTCACTCATGACATTTCCTGTTCAACTGAACATCTAAAAGCTTGATCGAAGTAATCTGAGGTCGGCCATCCCGCCGGTGGCCACATACAGGCCCACCGTGCAGACGGTGCAGGCGATCGCCTTCAGCATTACCAGCACAAACAAGTTCTCGCTCACATGCCCGCCTAGCGCGAAGGCGGCGACATTCCCTAGTGCGATGCCGAGCCCGATCCGAAAGATCGTGGGGATGGGCAGCATTTCCGTCGCGGCGCTTCCCAGCCGCTTGCCCATGACCCGGAAATTCAATGCCTCGCCCAGCGCGAACGCCAGCACGCTGCCGATCGCGGCGCCTGCCAGCCCGAGGTAATACACCCCCACAACGCTGCAGGCGATGGAAAACAGGAGGCAGCCGAGGTTGATCCGCATCGCCAGCGATCCCAGATTCAGGCTGGGGAAGGCATAGCCTGTTGCAATCGACTGGAACATAATCCCGAGCAAATAAATCCGCATGACCGGCGTGGCCGCCTCGTACTTCGGTGTGAACACCAGGCTCACCAGCTCGGGCGCCACCGCAAACAGCACACCGGCTGCCGGCAACAGGATCAAAGCCGTGACCTGGTTGCTCCTGGAGAGCAAGTACACGATCCGCCCGGCATCGCCGGCAGCGAAGGCCTGGCTGATGTGCGGGAGCACCGCGCTGTTGATCGGCTGGCGGATCAGCGACGCCACCGGAAGCACCACCGCACCGATGGTGAAAGCGGCGAAGGCCGCGTGCGACAACATCGTCGCCGCAATCCACTGATCGGCCTGCGCACGCAGCACGAACAGGGCCGCACCCACCGCGAACGGCAGGCAATAGCGGAACTGGGTGAGCAGGAAGCCGGGATCGAACGCCAGCCTTGCGCCGCCCGTCCCGGTCGCCAGATAGGCAGCCAGCACGCCGAGCCGCACCAGCGCTTCGAGCGCCAGCGCCCAGACCACCCAGGCCAGCTGATGGGTATAGGCCGCGGCAAGGCCGATTGCCGCGACCCGCAAGGCGGCGATGCACACGTCGGACAGGACGCGCCACGCGACGCGCCCTTCCGCCACCGGCAATACCGTCGAGATCGATACCACGATCCATAGCATCAGAAACAGTGCCGACATGCCACGCGACGCCGCGAAGACCTCGCGCAGGGCCGCGCCCACGTAGGGGTTGGCGGGACTGGCGACGATGGCCACCACGATGCCGGCGCCGGCCAGATAGGCCAGCACCGTGCCGATCACGACCCCGTGCCCCTGCGTGGAAGCGCGCGGCAGAAAATAATAGAGGGACTGCGGCATGAAGGCCGGCGCCAGCGCCAGGGCAGTGCCGGCGGTCAGCATGAAAATGCGGTATTTGCCGAAATCGTCGGCAGCCAGATTGCGCACCAGGATCATGGGGATCAGGAATTGCAGGCCGAACTCCACGCACCCCGAGGCTGCGAGCAGGGCCGCGCTGCGTCCGACGCTGACTGGCCGTTCAAGAAAGGACATGCGACGCCACCTTTCCTTCGGCAACCAGGCCGGACAGGACCTGCGCATACATCGCCACCATGGTGGCCGCCGAGAATCTGGTTGCCACGGTCTCCCAGGCCTGGCGTCCCAGGGCCGCGCGCCGGGCGCCGTCGGCCAGCAGTTCGATCCGCTGCGACAGTGCCGCGATGTCGCCCTTCGGATAGAGGTAGCCGTTGGCGTCGCTGCCCACCATTTCCGCGGCCCCGCCAACGTCCGACATGATGACGGGCTTGCCCAGCGCCATGGATTCCAGGGCCGCCATCGAAAAGGTTTCATTCCTGGACGGCACGGCGATGACGTCGCAAGCGGCGACCGCCAGTCGGACGTCGCCCAGCAGGCCGGTAATCGCCACATGCTCGCCCAGCCCGCCGTTGCGCACCAACAGTTCCACCGACTTGCGCATGGGGCCGTCGCCGATGAGCAGGCATTTGACGTCGGTGCCGCGCGCGCGCGCCATCGCAATCGCCGCGACCAGGTCGCCGTGGGCCTTTTCCGGGCGCATGTAGCCGCACACGCCGACCAGGTAATGCTTGTCGCCAAAACCGAAGCGGGCACGAAAGGCGGCAATATCGTTTTCCGAGAAATTATTTGAGAAGCGGGCGAGGTCGACACCGTTGTAGATGACCCGCGAACAGCGCGCCGACAAAAAATTGCGTTCCCAAAAAGTGCGCTGGTAATTGCACACATACACCAGCAGGTCGGTCATCCGGAAGAGCGGCCGAAGGACCGTCATCTGGACCCGCGCGTGCACGGTAAACGGTTCGGTTGAATGCAGTATTTCCACGATCTTCAGGGGCCCGCCGTACAAGCTTCGCAGCGCCGATGCATACAGCAGGGGAAAGGGATTCGCACAGACCACCAGGTCGACCGCCTCGCGCTTGCAATACACCAGCAGCTTGCGCAATGCCGCCACATCGAATTTGCGCCGGACGCCGGGGCAGAACACCGCAATTCCCGCGTTCAATTGCTGGGGAAGATCGGCGCCGTCACTTTCATCTTTCAGGTAAGCCAGCGACACCCGGAAGCGCGCCGCCTGCAAGCCATTGGCCAGCGCAATCGCATGGATCTCGGCCCCGCCTATGCTTTGCGAGACCAGGAGAAACAGGACATGGATGGGCCGGCCCGGCGCCTGTTCAGACACGACACACCTCCTGCACGCCGTCAAGGTAAGGCGCCAATACCTGCTGCTCGGAATAGGTCCGGCGCATATACTCCAGGCAGCGCTCGCTGTATTCCGCCCACAGCAGTTCGTCGCCGGTCAAGGCCGCGACCTGCTCCGCCATCTGTTCGATCGACGCCACCGCCGATCCAAGCCGGTGGCGGGCAATGACGGCGTCCGGATCAAAGAACGCGACCGTCGGCGTGCCATGCGCCCAGGCCTGCAGGTAAGAGTTGGGGAAGCCTTCGCTATCGGAGGTATTGACGAAGACCCGGGCCCGCGCATAATGCCCCGACATCGCGTGATACGGTACCCGGCCCAGGAACTGGAGGTTGGGTATGCCGGCCGCTTCGCGGACCATGTCGTCGTACAGGCCGGCGAATCCTTCTTGCTTGCCGCCGATCATGCAAAAGCTCAGGTGCGGGCATTTGCGCGCCAGCGCGAGCAGCAGGTCCGGCCGCTTGAAATCGCGCAGATTATTCACCCACAAGACGTCCACATCACGCCCGACGCTGCGGTCCGGCTGCTGCACCAGCATTTTTGCGACGGTGCTCCGCATTCCGTAATTGGCGAGCATCGCCTGCTGCTGCTGGCAGCTCTGCACGAGCACCAGGTCGGCGCGCCGCAGGCCGTATTCGTACAATTTCTTGTCCCGCCAATACTTGATCAGGAGCGCGTCCGGCTGGCAGTCCGTGTCGTGCGCCACGCGGAAAATGAAGCGGCGCCGATAGCGCTGGCAAAACAAGGCGACCAGGCCCAGCTGCATCCCCGCGCAGCTCACGTAATACACATCGGCGTCCGCCTCGCACAAGGCGCGCCAGGTGCTGGTCCAGCGCGGGTGGATGTAGCGAAACACCGGGATGCCCGCGCGTGGCCGATAGGCCCGATAGGTCATCACCCCGTCCCACTCTTTCCGGTTCGGCTGGCCATAGTCATACACGATCATCGAGACCTCGAAGCCGCGCCTGGCGAACGAACGCGCGAGCAGGGTTTGCTGTACCTGTTCCCCGCCGATGCCGTGCGCACTGAATTCCGGCGCCAGCACCGGCAGATTGTCCATTCCGAAGAAGCAGATTCTCATGTCGGATCCCGTGCTTGAGAATTAAGGAGAACGACGGCGCAGCGCCGCCAGCCGGAAGCCGCGGCGCGACAGCCAGCCCAGCGCCGCGCCATAAGCAATCCAGAGAAAGGAATGGGTGTAGCGTGGCATGAAGGTGTCGTCGGTCATGCCCTGGACGAGCAAGATCGGAACGCAGGCCGAGGCGCCATAGAAATACGCCGAGGTGAGGGCCGAGCGGACCCGCGTCCGCAGGTCCCACAACGTCCGCCATACGTGGACCAGGAATAACAGGACCACGGCGGTCCCGACCACGCCAAGATCGAGCAAGGCGGACAGGTAGGCCGAGTGCGGATGGCCGACCGGCAGCATGGTCCGGTCTTTGGCCGCATCCGACCACAGCAGGGAGCCGTGGCCCTTGCCGATGACCGGACTCTTCAGCACATCGGGAATCAATGGCTTCCAGATCTCATCCACGCGGCCGGTGCTCACGTCATCCAGGTTCTGGGCCGAGGATGCGTAGCTGGAGCGCTTGATCATCGACTCCGGCGTGAGGAAAATGACGCAGCCGGCCAGCACCAGCAAGGGCAGCAGCATCTTCTTCTTCCCGCCCCAGGTCAGGATGAAATAGACCAGGGTGGTGGCAAGCCCGGCAAATGCACCGCGCGAGAATGTCACGAAAATCGTCGCGCCCAACATCAGCACCAGGCAGGCCATCGCCAGGCGCTTCCCCCATCCCCGGACGCAAAAGGAGACCGACACCGTGATCGCCAGCGCCATGTTCATCATCAGGCCGATTTCATTCGCATGCAGCCCGGTACCCGACAAGTAGCGGCGCGCGTCGACGCTGGCCATCTCGGACAATGAGGCGCCGCCCTGCAGCGTGAAGAGGATCACGAGGCAGGACAGGATGCAGGCGGCGCCGAGGGTCGGCAGCAGGATCCAGCGCACATTGCGCGTGTTCGCGGACAGTACCGCCGCCACCATGGCCGCGCAGACGATCAGCATCGGAATCACCAGCGAGACCCGCAAATAGGCACCCACCGTCGTGTCCTTGACGACCGCGAGCGCCTTCATGTAGTCCGGGGTTTGCGCGGTGTACTGGGCGCCGTTGATGGCCTCCACCACCACCACGGCAAGATACAACAGGAAAATCACGGGCAAGCGCGGCAGCGCGATTTTTCCGGGCCTGAGCGCGCAGGAAAAAAACAGCGACAGTGCCGCGAATGCCAGGGCGCCGGCCAGCACGAACGGACCGGAGATCCCCTTGTCGGATTGCGACAGCAAATAGGTCGGTACCAGCGGCAGCAACAGCAACACGCCGGCACAGGCGACTTTGAAATTGTTGATTCCGATCAAAATCAACGGCGTCAGGATCGTCGCGGCCAGGGCCGGCTTCGGCCCAAAACGGTCGAGCAGAACCCCGGCCACCAAGGCGATGCCGGTCGACGCCACATAGGCCCAGACCGCAGCCGATCCGACCCGCGGTCCGGGCTTTGCTGAGGTGCGCGCGATCGTTCCCATGATGGTAGCGCCGCCCGGTCAAGGCGCGAATCGCCGGGTCAGGTAATCGACGACCGTCACTCTTCCCGTCGTCGATATGTGGTGCGAGCCCAGGGCACGGGACGGCCGCACCCGTTTCAGATCCGTGACCTTCACTTCCTCGTAATGGGTGTCGTCCAGGCGGATGATTTCATACAGGCCGACCGCCTCGCCGTATTGATCGAATCCCTGCATCTGCGCGGCCCGGAAGATCTTGCCTTTGTCGAGAATCAATCCCGCGTTGCGGCCACAACAGGCGTCGACATACAGGGGGTTGGCGGGATGCGGGGTCCAGGTGGTGTCGAGCGGCGAACTGGCGGAAAAAAGGCATAGTTCCGAACAATGGTCCTTCAGGCCGGCCCGGTCCAGGCTGGTCAGCAGCCACCATCTGCCGCCATGTTCGAAGAACATCGAATCGGCCGCGGAGATATCGCGCATGGCGATCGAACACAATTCCCACTGCAGCGGGAAGGCGGTGGCCTTGTACACGCGGATCTGCCTGCTTTCCGACGCCTCAGGGCACATATAGATCTCGCCGCGGTACTTGAACAGAAAGGGAAACGAGAGATGAAACGTCTCCTGCAAGGCGACGCCGATGGGGACCAGCTTCTTCTCGATCAGCTCCAGCACGGAAATGTGGGCGCGTTTGGTCGAATATAGGTAGTCCTCCACGAAACAATAGGTGCGCCCTGAATCCGCCAGCAAGAACGGGTCGGCCCAGAAGTGCCCGACCGGCGCCGATATCCTGATGCCGTTCTCGGCCTTGGCCTTGCGCCAGTCCGAGATGGTGATCTGCAGCGCCCATGTCTGCCGGATGTTCAGCGCGCGGCCGATGGCTTTGCCGGACAGCCTGGCAGCCACCTTCGCCAGATACACCAAGGCTTGCCCCGCGTGCGGCAGCGTGGCGAATGGTCCGGTCTCAGGCAACGCCGGGCGTGGTGGCGGCAGCGCGCCACTGAGCGCGACCGAAAGCAGGATCCTTTCCAACTGGGCGAGTGATTTCCGATAGAGGTGCGCCTGGTTCAGCAGGAAGGAAAACTGGGTGCGAAACGCGCCCTGTAACAGCAGCCGTTCACCGCTAGCCGCGGCATCGGCGGACCTGATCGAAAACTGGGTACGCGCCTGCCGGTGATAGGACTCCCAAAAGCCTGCACACACTGTCGGCAACATCGGCCTCTCGTGATAGCCGATCCCGAGCGCGCCCAGGCGCGACAGCGCGAGCAAGGCGCTAGGCAGCGCGGCCGAGCTGAAATTGAGCAGGATGTCGATGCCGAGATCCGTGAGCTGCCGCCAGCCGGCATCGTCCGGACCGCCGTCGCGCTGCAGCGTCATCATGGGAAGGCCGGCCGGGCCCAGGACATTCCCACGCTCCAGGTCCACGACGGACAGGTGTTGCCGATGCGCTGAATAGAATTTCAGCAAGTGCTGTTCACTCCACATGACGCATTCGAAAGCCCATGCCCGGATCGAACGGCGGGGCGCGCGCGCGTCAGCGGCGGCCGGCGCAGGCAGCCGTATCGCCACCACCAGCTCCAGCACGTCCTGCCGCGCGGCCCACTGGAAAAACGAGGCTACATACACATTGGTCAGGGGGCTGTCGAGAACAATGCCCATCCGAAGTTTACGCATAGTCGAGTCCTGTCCGCTGTTCAGCCCGCCAGTCATGGCGCAAGGCGCCCTGTCCGCGACTGATGGCTATGAAGATGGGTTGGCCAGTCAAGGCGGCGCTCCATGTCGGCGCTCCGCTCAAAACTGCCTGTCGGTGTCCGGCTGCCTGTGGCCGGGCGCCCTGCCCAGCGCAGGCCGCGCCTGTGCCCTCGCCTGGCTGCGGCGAATCTGGTCGTACAGTCTTTCCAATGAAGAGATGGTCTTATCGACGCTGAACTCGTGTTCAACTTTCGAGCGCGCGGAATCGGCGAACATCCTGCGTTGATCCGGATTGCCCAGCAAATGGACGATGCCGTTTGCGAGGGCGCGGACATCGCCTGGCTCGACCAGCAAACCCTCGCTGCCGCTGTTGATGGCTTCCGGGATTCCGCCCACGCGGGTCGCGATCACCGGCAGTCTGGCGGCCATGGCTTCCAGCACACTCATCGGCAAGCCTTCGGCATACGAGGGCAAGACCAGCACGGTTGCCTTCGACAACCAGCGCGCACGCGACTGGGTATCGATCCAGCCTGCCACCTGAACGTGCTCCGCCAGGCCGAGCAGCTCTATGGACTTCTGCGCACCGGCGGTGTCGCCGTCGCCGCATAGCACCAGCCTGACGTCGGGAAATGCCGAAATGACCTTCGGCATCGCGTGCAGGAGGTCGTAAGTGCCTTTGGCTTTCCCGAGGTGCCCCAGGAACAGCAGGGTGGCCTGGTCACGCAGGGGCGAATTTTCCTTTTCTTCAATGACTGCGGGATTGAAGATGGTGAGGACCGAACGCTGCGTCGAAATAGAGCGAACCCAGGCGTTAAGCGTATTCGACACGACGACGACATGCTGGACCTTGTCCAGCAAATACCGCACGATGGCACGCTCCGCCCGGTTGCAACGCTTCTCATAGAACTCGGGAAAATGGCCGGCATGGATATGCAGGATCGTGGGAATACCGGAGGCCCGCGCGAGCAAGAGGAAAACCGCTTTGCGCCAGAAACTCATGTCGCAAGCAACGTGAGTATGCACAATTGAAATTGCCCCCTGTAATAGAAGATGATAGAAGCGCGCAACAGAGGAGATGAAAAGGATGCATTTCGTTAAGGACGAGCCGGTGGAATGGGTCGGAAGATAAACGACGTGTTGTCGAACAAATAGGTCCTGCTTTTCGTAGAGCGCAACGACCGATGCTATTCCGCCGAAGGCGTCGCTCCGTGTGCCAAGCATGACGATTTGTTTCTCTTTAACCATGATTCAAGCGCTATACGAGTATTCTTCGCCAGAAGATGAGCTATCTCAGGCAAGATTTTCTTTATGCAGCAATCATATTGAGAGATCGGTCAACAATTGATTTGACGAAGATCAAACGTCCAACAATTTTTTTGAACTTGTGGCGGATTGTTGAATTTGCTTCGTGAAAGCACGAAAAGGCCGGAATCATGCTCGCCAGCACGCTGCGCTGGCATTTTGTGCATGAAGGGCGCCAAGGACAGGCTGGAAATCCCCCGGGCCGAGGGCCCGCTTACGGACGAGCGGCGGGATTCTGCTCCGCGGTGAGGGTGATGGACACTGCGGGGTTGCGGAGCGCGATATGGTGTTTAATTGAAGAAATAAATTCTGGAATAGAAATAAAATCCTGGGAAAAATATGCCCAGGCCACCAGCGCCGTCGTCAGCACGATGATCTTTGCCTGGCGCTCGGCTTGCAAAATGGAAGTATGTTTCCTCAGTGGCGGCGCTTGGTCGGCCATGCGCGGTCCGGCCGATGTCCTCACCGCCACATTGCACTCGCTTTTGCCTGGCTTTTCCTGGCGGTACGGCAGCGGCGGAACAGCGTCATCTACCTCCAGGACCTCGTTGCTCCCTATCCGGCGCCGCCGGTCTGCAATCTGCTCCATTTTCTCCTCCAGGTTTTTATAATTTTTTTTATCATGCGCCCCTCCCCGCGCACGCCGTTCAGGACATAACGCGGCCAATGAGCCAGCATCGACCGATACGAGCGATACAAGGTAATGCGGTCATAATCGCGTTGCTGCCCCATAAAACGGAATTTGTAGTCATATTGGCCTGACAGCATGTGGTACTCCCTCCCGCCACGCCCGATCGCGTCGCAAATGCTCAGGTAGCAGCACACCTTCCCAAGCCGGAGCGCATCCAGCGCCGGATCATGCGCGATTACGTGCATGAAGAAATTCCCTCCGATGCGGGTGCAAATGACGCCGCCGCAGATTTTCCCGTGCAAGCTTGCGATCAATGTCACCCCATACCGCCCAACCAGGCGCGCCAGCTGTGCTATGGATTGCTCGCTGTGGTTCGGCGTTTCACGCTTCAGTTCGATCCGGGCACTGCTCAGATCGACGATGGAGCGGATTTGCGCGAGGCTGACTCGATCGCCCTCGTAGAAGTCGAACTTTATTTCCGGGAATTGTTGAGCTATCCGCTTGCGATACCTGCGAATGCTCTCCTTGGTATTCCTGCTCAACATGGACCAATAGTGCTCGGCAGTTTCCGGAAGCGGCGCTACGAGGTCTTCCGTGGCATTGAAGCGCTGGAAGGGATAGGGCAGTCCGGTATCGCCGATCGACACCGCAGGCAGGTAAACCAGATCGACGTCCTTGAAGTACTGGAATACGTCCCTGGCAAAGCAGGCCAGATCTTCCCCGGACAGGGAGAATATTTCGTTCAAAACCTTAACGGCAGTGCCTTGCTTCGTAAACATGATAACGAGCCTGATATCGTCCTCAACCGCCACAACGTAGGCGTGGGCTGCCTCGCCCGGGTTCGCGTCCGCGAATCTCGCCGCCGAGCAAAATACATTTTCGAAGATCCGCTCAAGCGCGTGCTGGATATCCGGTGAAAAGGGGGCGCGCGCAATCCACGAGCGCCGCCCTTCCCCGGCTGGTGCCAGCATTTCCAGTTTCACTTCGCCCTCCGATAGGGCGTGCTAGATCTCGGTTTTCTTTGCTTGTAGCGCATTTCTGGCAATAATTGATTTTTCGATCAAACGGCCAAGCAGGGTCTTCTTCTCAAGCTGTTCCTTGCAGGCCGCTTTGAGCGCGATTTTTTTCAGTCGGAGCAACTGTTCGGCAAACAGGCGCCCGTGTCGCAAGGCATGCATCCTGGACCGATAGAGCGTGATGCTATTGAAGGTATACGGTTTGGCCCTGAACCTGGCTTTGTGCGCGCGGGCGCCCCCCATCAGCCAGCATTCTTCGGCACGCAGCTCAATCGCATACAGGATCGCCGCCAACCACATCTGGTTGCCCAGCATGTACTGGTCGTAATCCGGGTCGTGCGCGATGAATGCGTGAAAATGTTTCCTTCCGACACTGAAGGAAATCGACCCGGCACAGATCCTGTCGTCGATCGTCGCCATGACGAGGTGCCCGTACCTCTGCAATGTGCTCAAGAGGGCAACGCGGTCGACTTTCTCACTATAAGCGGCACACCCTTTTGCGTCCATGCGCTGCTTCGCCAGCGCCAGGATTTGCGTGACCTGATGCTCTTCAATGGCGCCCCGATCAACCATGCGCAAGCGGAACGAGGGATGATCCTCAGCAATCTTCGCGGCGCCCACCCTGATCTGTTTGGCGAATTGGGGACGCAGGCTGGAAAGATAGGCTTCTTTGCTCGGAGGTAAATGGATGATGTTTTCCTCGATGGACTGCAATTGCTGACATGGCAAAGAAGAACGTTCCAGGCTGGCGTCTAGTCCATAAAACCGGATCACTTGGGCAGATTTAAATGTCCGAAAAATTGTCTCGCAAAATGTGAGTATTTTCTCAGCCGGTAAGCTAATTTGCTGATTGAGAACGTACACGATGTGATGGTCGATCCGGAACAGGATCACGGCCGTGATCGTGCAACCATCTTTCCGGACATAGGTGCTGATACGTTCCAGCGAATCGTACGCCGCGATGCGCGTCAGCGTACAATAAACACAGGCGTAGAGCCGCTCTAATGTTGCGCCCACGAAAGCGGGAATCTCATCCTTATAAATGATTTCCGCTACGTGATTTTCGCTTGAAGCGGCAATAGCCGGTCGTCCCAATTCTCGCATTGTCCGCGGCGTTTCGCTTGGTCGACCATTAGTCATAGGAAATATCTCCGCGGAGCACTTGATATTTATCAATGCTAGTAGTTTTGATCGGCCGCGGTTTGAGACACATCAAGCTTTACCTTATTCGCGGCAGAGATTTGTTTTTACGTCTCAGGTAATCATTTCTATAAATATAATTTCCGGACGCAATATAAAACGGAATGCGGCGGTCCCAAACCAGGATGCGTAAAGATGATCACGGTGGAGTTAATTGACGAGGACGTCCTGATCCTTGAAGGACTCAAGGGCTATCTGTCGACCGCGAGCGAGGTGCTGGTCGTCGGCGAAGCAAGGGATAGTTACGCCTTGGCCGAGCAAGGCGATCACGGTGCCGTTCATGTAGTGATACTGGAGGTCAACGAAGCAGGCGATGGATGGACGGATGCGATCCGGCGTGTGCGGGCGGTTCGCCCGGATTCCGGCATCCTGGTATTGAGCCACTTTCGCAACAGCGACTACGCCTTGATCGCCATTCGCGCTGGCGCCATGGGGATGTTGCAGAAGAACTGCTCAGTATCGGATCTCGTGAATGCGGTGTTCAAGGCGGCCAGCGGCATACCATATGTCGACGACGCGCTTTGCGAACTGCTGTTCATTCACGCGGCAGGTGCCAATTCCCCGCCATCCGACAAGCTGTCCGGGCTCGAACTGGCAATTCTTCGCCTGCTTGTCAGCGGCCGCACCGTTGTCCAGGCGTCGGAGATCGTTGGCCTCAGCGTTGGGCAGCTGCGTTGGAGACGCACGAAACTCATGCAAAAGCTTGGCGCCAGGTCAGTCGGCGATCTTTGCGATTATGCGCGCCACCACCACCCCGCTTTCCTGACGCCGGCTGCCTAGCGAACAAGACCGGAAGGTCTAGTGGGCCAGATCGGTGCAGTCGGCTGCAGCGAGTTGCCGGGATGGGTCTTCAAGGAGGCCAATCGACATCGCATACTGGATAAGCTCGGGCACCGAACTCATGCCGATTTTTTCCAAAATGCGCGCCTTATAGGTGCTGACTGTTTTGACGCTGATGCCCAATTCGGCGCCAATATTCGTGCATTTCTTGCCCTGGCAAAGCTGGGCGAGGATTTCAAACTCGCGCTTGGTCAAATTCGCATGGTGGCGGGCAGTCTTCAGCAATTTCGCGTCATTGGCAAACAGTTCCGATACGCTCTCGTTCACATAAACGCGACCCGCGGCAACAGTCCTGATGGCGTCGGGAAGCGACTCCGGCGAACAGTCATTGGTCAACAGCCCTCGGACTTCGCTTGCGAACCCGTTCAGACCATGTTTCATCGCATCCCTGTGCCCGATCATGATGAGTTGGCAAGCAGGAAGACGGTGACGGATTGCAGCGAGGATTGTTTCATTCAGGGCGCCAAAGGGATTGGCGATCACCAGTACTTCTTCACCATTGCTCGGCTCGTGGAAACATAGTTCTTCAAAACAAGTATATTCTCCGGCCACCGTCAAATCGTCGTGCCATGAAATAATTCTTTTCATGCCCTCGCGCAATAGCGATATTGAGCTCGCAAGTCCGACGCGCGTCATGATTCCTCCCCTTCTTGTTCTTTGTCGGCAATCAAAAGCAATGTCTTTGCGAATGATTTCCTTTGATAATCGCCAACGGTATCGCAGCGTGATGTCTGGGTCTTATTTTATCCCATCGGTTTCATTTATTTAGTAACTATGTGGCTAAACCACATCATTTTCCACTCAAGCACAGTATAGTCAGCGATGCAGGTTTTTGCTGGGAAAACTATTGTCCCTTGATTAATTTTTCTTCGTCAGCATTTTACTATTCGGTTTAAGCCGAGCGGTATTTTCACTCCTGCAATAATTAATCCGCCGGTGACTGCTCGCACCGGCGTTTCCTACCCTTTAATGATTTACAGCGGGCACTTTCGGATCGCTTCCAATGGTCGTCGGATCCGGCGTTTTGACAGGCTCGGCACTTGCCGTCAGTGTGGCAGCTGCATTGTTGCTGCCATCCTGTTGTGCCGGGCTTGAGCCGGCTGCAGCTGCCGCCACGGCGCCCGCACTCGGGGCATTCGCCGGATTCACGTTGGCGCCGGCGTCCCCTGGCGTCGTGCCGGAGGCGGCGGCGACGCGGGCGTCCGCTGCCATCTGGCTCGCGGGGTCTGCCGGAGGAGTCCCGGTGTTCGATGCGCCACCCGGTGCCGCCGGGCTCGCCGGCGTCGCCGGGGTCGCCGTCGCGATCGTGCTCGCCGCCCCCACGGTGTCTGCCGCAGCCGTTGCAGTATCGGTAATCACTGGCGGATTCGTATCGGAGCTCGGCGCTTCAACGCTGTCAACCTGGTAATTCGCGGGGCGGACCTGGGCATCCAGCTCTGCGGCCTGAACGTTCAAGGCATCCCCATAGGGAACATCGCCACCACCACAAGCCGAGAGAAGCGCGAAGATCGGCGCGATGAGGATCGCGTTTGCGATAACGCGTCGCTTATTTGCCTTGTGTAAGAGCTTTTGCGAAATAGTCAACGGTCTTTCCTTTACGTGTCTATGGGAAAGAAGTTGGAGTATTTCCTAAGCTCATTAGTTCCCAACGTAAAGAAAAAAATTTTCGCGATGCAATGTTGGCTATCGCTATTTCTCTTCCATTTTTTGCAAATGACCTCCAAATCGATTCAGTCCGGCATTGATATTTACTCTATAAATTATTGCATCTGAAAAATTTTTTTCTTTTCGTTGGGAACTAAATGCTTTTGGGAATAATCAAACGCTGTGCCTTTTCACCGAAACGTAAGGAAAACCCGTGGTGCAAACTTCTCAACGATTCCTCATGAACGCCAATAAGCGCTCCAAACTGAAGGCAAGCATTCTGGTACTTGCCCCCGTCGCATCGCTCCTGCTCGCTTGTGGCCCGGCAAGTGCCTACACAGGTAGCCGGGATCCCCTGAAGCAACCGTTCGCCAGCAACAGCATCTGGAATATGCCGATCGGCAGCGGCGCAGTGTTTACGCCGGCGAATATCTCGCCCACCCCGGGCAACAATATCTGGGCCAAGATGCCCGGCGCAGATACCGAGAAAATCGTGTTGACGCCGACCGCCCCCTTGACCACCCTCAACACCAGCAGCGCTGGCTGGACCGGCGCCAACCGCTGTTCGGCCACCGGCGGCCTGCTGATGCAGGTGCCGATGCCGAGCAACTACGTGGTCCCGAATTCGACCCTGAACAGCTCGGCTTCCTTCCTGCTCGCGGACGGCCGCACGATCGTGCAGACGCAGCCGCTGGCGCGTTGCACGGCGGGCGCCCCCGGCACCGCAATGGCGAAATTTGCCAACGTCGACCTGTTTGGCACCGGCATCACCGGCGCCCACGGCGGCTCGGGCCTGTCGGCCATCGGCGGCAGCATCCGTCTCGGCGAACTGCGTCCTGGCACCACCACCGGTCCGCGCCATGCCCTGAAGGTGAACGTGTATGCAAAGGAAGTGCTGTACAAGTGCACCACCAGCTCGGCCTGCTTCCGCTGGCCGGCGGTGAAAGCCGACAGCTACGCCGTGGGCTGGTACGGCACCGCCAACAACAACAGCAATGTGCAGACCAAGATGGGTGCGCTGCTGGCGATTCCGCCGTCGATCAACATCGCCGCCCTGGGCCTGGAGACCAAGCCCGCGATGCAGCTTGCGTGGACCCTGCAGAACTATGGCGCCTACGTGGTCGACGACACCTATGCGCCGGGCTTCGACCTGAACGTCGAAGATGGTCCGAGCGGTTCCAAGACGGCCGAGTTCCAGGCTGACTGGGGCTTCGCGATGGAGCAGCGTGTCAACAACAACACGCCCTGGGTGCGCGACATCCAGCGCCTGGTCAAGGCCCTCTCCGTCGTGAGCAACAACACCGCGACCACCATCGGTGGCGGCGGCACGCCGAAGCAGCCGCTGGCAGCGCCGATTGCACCGTAAGCATCACGACGTGATCTGAAAGCACCCTGCCGGTCTGCCCGGCGGGGTGTTTTACGTTTACCCCCTCCACTACCCCTAGCGGCGATATTGCCGGGCTATAATTCCGGCCCATGAACCTGCTTAAGACGCTCGCGGCAATTTCCAGCATGACCATGCTGTCGCGAATCACCGGTCTGCTGCGCGATAGCCTGTTTGCGGGCGCGTTCGGCCAATCCGCCTTCACCGACGCCTTCAATGTGGCGTTCCGCCTCCCCAACCTGCTGCGCCGGCTGTTTGCCGAGGGCGCATTTTCCCAGGCCTTCGTGCCGATCTTGTCGGAATATAAAAACCAGCACGGCGAGACGGCGACCAAGACCCTGGTCGACCACGTGGGCAATTCCCTGATCTGGGCGACGCTGGCCACCAGCGTCATCGGCATCATCGGCAGCCCCGTCATCATGTGGATCATCGCCTCCGAGATGCAGCAGAACCGGGCGGCCTTCGATGCCGGGGTGCTGATGACGCGCGTGATGTTCCCGTATATCGTTTGCATGGCCTTCGTGTCGCTGGGCAGCGGCGTGCTCAACACCTGGCGCGAGTTCCGCGTCCCCGCCTTCAGCCCGGTGCTGCTGAACGTGGCCTCGATCTTCGGCGCCGTGGTGCTGAGCCGTTTCTTCGCGATCCCGATCTTCGGCATGGCGGTGGCGGTCATGATCGGCGGCATCTTGCAGGTGGCGGTGCTGGTGCCGGCGCTGGTGCGCATCGGCATGCTGCCGCGGCTGTCGCTGAATCCCTTCGCCGGCCTGCATGACCCGGGGGTGCGCCGCATCCTGCTGAAGATGGGCCCGGCCGTGTTCGCCGTGGCGGCCGCGCAGATCAGCCTGCTAATCAACACCAGCATCGCGGTCGGGTTGGGCGAAGGCGCCGTGTCGGCCCTGCAATATGCGGACAGGCTGATGGAATTCCCGACCGCCCTGCTGGGCGTGGCGCTGAGCACGGTGCTGCTGCCCTACCTGTCCAAGGCCAATGTCGAAGGCGACCGCGAGGAATATTCGGCCCTGCTCAACTGGGGTCTGCGGCTGACTTTCCTGCTGGCGCTGCCTGCGGCGGTGGGACTGGCCGTGATGTCCAAGCCGCTGATCGCGACCCTCTTCAACTACGGCAAGTTCACCGCGGCGGACGTGGCGCGCTCGGCGGCGCCGCTGGCGGCGTATGGCGCCGGGCTGGTCGGCATCATCCTCGTCAAGACGCTGGCGCCCGCCTTCTACGCGCGGCAGGACATCCGCACGCCGGTGAAGATCGCGGTCGGTGTGCTGATCGCCACCCAGCTCATGAACCTGGTGTTCGTGCCGCTGCTGGACGTGGCCGGACTGGCGCTGTCGATCGGCGCCGGCGCTTGCCTGAACGCGGCCTTCCTGTACACCGGGCTGCGCAAACGCGGCGTGTTCGTGCCGCAGCCGGGCTGGCTCGGCTTTTTCGCGCGGCTGGCGGTGGCGGTGACGGTGATGGGCGCACTGGCCTGGATCTGCCAGGTACAGCTGGACTGGACCGCGCTGCGCGCGCACAAGTTCCTGCGCATCGCGGCGCTGGGAGGGATCGTCTGTCTGGCGGGAGCCACCTACTTCGCGGTGCTGCTTGCGCTCGGGTTCAAGCTGAAGGACTTCAAGCGGACCGCGAAATAAGGGCGAACCGTAGGGTTGGACGTCGTTCCCGCGGACGCGGGAACCCCATTTTGCGTGCGTATCGATACAGCTCGCGTTAGTAACTCTCTCACGAAACGGTATTCCCGCCTTCGCGGGAACGACGGGTCAATTTTAGCGCGCTGCTTGCTGCGCGGCCGCCTGCCCAGCTTGCAGCAGCCCCTGCCCGGCCGCCGTGAACTTCCAGTCCGAGACATGCTCTTTTTTCTCGAAGCCGGCGAAGCGCGCATCGAAATTGCCGATCTTGAGCGGCCGGGCATCCGACAGGCTGTAGACCGCCACCACGCCCTTTTCGCCATTCGCATAGACGATGCCCCACTGCGCCTTGCCGGTCATCGGATCGATGAAGATCTTGCGCAGATGCCGGCGCACGCCGGGAAAGCGCGGATCGCGCAGCAGATCGTCGAGCGCCGGCGGCTGGGTGGGCTGGCCACGCGGCGTGACCGCGGCGTAGCTTTGCAGGGCGGCGCTGAAGGCGGCGCCAGTCGCGAGCAGTTCCTCCTCGGCGGCGGCGCGGCGCAGCAGTGCGTCGGCCTTGAGCGTGAGCGCGCCGACCAGGCCGACCACCGTCACCAGCACGAGCAGGCCAAGATAGGTAAAGCCGTCCTCGCGCCGCATCACCACTTCTGGTAGGGCCGGCCGTCGCGGCCGTTGCCGGGCGCGCCGCTGTGCAGGTCAAGCACGCCACCCTGGCTCGCCTCCTGCGGCGGCTGGATGATCCAGGTCTCGCTGCTGCCCGTGATCGGGTCGGCGGGCAGCGCCGCGAGATACTTCTTGTCCACCAGCTGCTGCAGCGAATCCGGATAGCGGCCGGTGTCCGCGCGGTACTGGTCGATCACCGCGCGCGTGCTGCGCAGGTTGTCCGCCAGGATGGTCTCCTTCGCGCCGTCGATGTGCTGGAAGTAGCGCGGCAGCGCGAGCGTGAGCAGCAAGGCCACGATGGCCAGCACCACCAGCAGCTCGATCAGCGTGAACCCGCGTTCCCTCATTCGAATCTCCCCTACCATCGCCGGTACGCGATGCCGTTCAGGCCCGTGCCCGGCGCGCGCGAGTACACGTCATACACATCCGCACCCTCCTCCGGCGCGTCCGGTTCGCTGGCGTAGCTGCGCTTGCCCCAGGTCTGGGCATCCGCCAGCGCCGGATCGGCGGAGAACGGGTCGCGCGGCAGGCGGCGCAGGAAGTAGATCTTCGATTCCTTCGGGCTGCGCAGGTCGCGCACCCCCTCGACCAGCAGCTCCAGCCGCTCGGGATAGCCGGTGGCCCCGGCCTGCCGCGCGATGCGGCCTTCGTCGCTCGCGCGCTTGTAGGCGTCGAGCGCCTGCCGGATCTCGCGCAGGCTGCTGCGCAGCTGGGCTTCATGGCGGCGCTGCGCGGCGATCTGCGCCACTGGCGCCACCAGCGCGCCAAGCATCGCCAGGATCGCCAGCGTCGCCAGCAATTCGATCAGCGTGAAGCCATGTGCGCGCGCCATATTCATTTGGCGTCGAGTCCCTGCGGCGCGGGCAGCTGGGAGGCCGGCATCTCGGGCGGCGGCGACAGGGCCGGCTGGGCGGCGGAAGCCGGCTGCGGCATTTGCGGAATCTGCGGCGTTGGCGCGCGCGCAGGCGCAGGCTGCGATGGCTGGACGGGCGGGGGCACCGTCTCGGGACGGTTGCGCAAGCTGGCGTCGGTCCCGGCCGCGAAGTAGGCCGCATCGGCCGACGGCCGCGCGAGGTTGCGCACCAGGTGGGGCGTGATCGACAGGACGATCTCGGTGCGGTCGCTGGAATCGTTGGTGGTCCCGAACAGGCGCCCCACCAGAGGCACATCGCCCAGCAGGGGCAGCTTGCTGCCGCTCTTGCGGTCCTCGTTGCGGATCAGGCCAGCCAGTACCTGGTTCTCGCCGTCCTTCAGCTGCAGCAGCGTGGCGGCGGAGCGCTTGCCGATGCGGTAGACGGTGCTGCCGGATTTGGTCGACGACGAATCGATCACGTTGCTCACTTCGAGCGAGACCTTGATCGCCACTTCGTTATCGAGGTGGATGGTCGGCTCGACGTTGAGCGTCAGGCCGACGTCGGCGTAGGTGACCGATTCGGACGCGAAGCCGCCCACGCCTGGCGACACCGTCGTGGTTATGATCGGCAGCTTCTCGCCGATCACCACATTGGCCTTTTCCCTGTTGCGCACGCGGATGCGCGGATTGGCGAGGATATTCGAATCGCCGTCATCCTTGCGCGCCGTGACCGTCGCGGCGACGCCGGCCACGCCGATCGTGCTCCCGTTCAGCCCACGCAGCTGGTCGACCGTCAGCGCGTGGCCGTCGCCAGTGGTCAGGGGCGCGAACGACACGCTGGCCGGCCACGTCACGCCAAGGTCCACGATGCGGCTGTGCTGGACCTCGAGCACCTCGACATCGAGCATCACCTCGGGCTCCGGCACGTCGAGCAAGGCCACCAGCCGCGAAGCCAGGCGGATCGCATCCGGGGTATCGCGCACGATCACCAAGTTAAGCTTTTCGTCGACCACGATGTCGCGCGACTTGACGATCGCCTTCAGGCTGGCGGAAACGCTCTTGGCGTCGCCGTAGGCCAGGTAGAAGGTCTTCACCGCCAGTTCCTGGTAGTCCTTCAGCTTGGCCGGATTGTTCGGATAGACCAGGATCGTGTTGCGGTCCATGACCTGGCGTTCGAGCTGGTTGGTCATCAGGAGGTAATACACCGCGGCTTCGACCGTGCTGTTCCTCAGGAAGATCGAGGTGCGGGCATCGGCGCGCACGTCCTTGTCGAACACGAAGTTCAGCCCCGACTGGCGGGAGATGACTTCGAACACCTGGCGCAGCGGGGCTTCGCGGAATTCGAGGCTGACCGGCTTGCGGAACGCCGCCGCCAGCGCGGCTTCGGCCGGCGGCGCGGCGGTCGCCTCCCTCACCTTCTCCATCAGCGCCAGCGCGCCGGGATGAGCGGGCTGCTCGGACAGGATGTCGTCCAGCTTGCGGCGCGCGCTGTCGTAGTCCTTCCTGCCGAAGGCTTCGGCGGCGCCGGCCAGGCTGGCATCCAGGCGCCGTGTGGCCTCGATCGTGCGCAGACCGGCACGGGCGCGCGCGTTGTCAGGTGCGAACGAGAGCACACGCTGGTAGGCCTGCTGTGCCAGCTCGGCCTTGCCGGCGGCGAGGTCGCGGCCGGCCTGTTCCAGCAGGCGCACAGTGGCCGCGTCGCGGGCGCGCAAGTAGGTCACCTTGTACACCGCGTTGGCGGGATCGGCCGCCACCGCTTCACGATACTTCAGCAGCGCTTCCTCGACCTGGTCGTGCGCGATCAGCTCATTGCCCTCGCGGTAGGCACGCTGCGCGGCGCATCCTGCCAGCGCGAGCGCGGCGAACAGCACGGCAAGGCAGCGGAAAACGGAATAAGGGGTCATCTAGTCAAACACTCCAATATTGAGCTGCCGGACCTGCTCCAGCTGCACGTAAGTCAGGATCATCAGCGGCGGCTTGATCGCGTCCACGCGCCAGGAACCGTCGATGACATCCTTTTCGTGGACCAGCCAGGTCTGTTCGCCGCGCGCGAGGAAGACTTCCCACCTGCCTTCCTGCAGCGACTTGCCGATCACGGTGAACGGCAGCGGCGGCGCTTGCGGCGGGGCCGGCGGCACAACCGGCGCGGGCGGCGGCGGAGGCGGCGGCGGGGTCCAGTTGTGCGCGGCGAAACCGTCACCGGGTCCGGCGCCGAACGCATCGGCGTCATCGCCAATCAATGTCTCTCGCGGCTGCAGGCGCATGATCGCGGGCGCTTGTGGGCGCGGGGCCGTCTGGCTCGCCGCCCTCACCGGTGCCTGGCGCGCAGGCTCGACCACCTCCGTTGCCGGGCTGTTGTCGCCGAACAGGGCGAGCCAAGCCGCGAGCGCCAGTGCACAGGCCATCGCAACGTGGCGCGCCTTCATCGGTCTTCCCCCGCAGGCCGGTCGCGCAAGTAGACAGTGAAGCGCAGGCGTGCCTCGACGTCGGGGTCGCCGATGGCATCGCGATGAAAGCCAATGTCGTCGAGCGAGGCGAATGGGATGGCCTGCAGCGACTGCAGCGCGAAAGCCCAGATGGCCCCGTACCCGCCCCTGACCGGCAGGGTGACCTGATAGGTCCACACCTTCGCGTTCGGGTCGAAGGCCTCCCGGTACTCGCCCTTGCTCAGCACAAGCCCGGCTTTCGACGCCAGCGCGAACATGGTCTTGATTTGTTCGCCAGCGTAGCGACGTTCGCCCAGCGCACGGTAGAACTGGGCGGTGTTGTCATCGCCCGCAGGAACGTCCAACTTGGGAACGGCCTTCGGCAATGCGGCAGACTGCACGGCCAGTTCCTGCCTTTGTTCCAGCGCCTTGGCCACCTGCTCCAGCCACGCAATGACGGCAAGGCCGGCGATGAGCAGCAGCGCGGACACCACTCCGATCACGCCCACCCTTGCAAACAGAATCCGTGCGCGCAGCATCATGGCTGCCTCCAGCGGGCGTCGAGCTGGAAGCGCAGCGGGCGGTTCGGATCCTGCTCGTTGATCTCATGACGGGTCAGCGCGGCGGCCTCGAACCATTCCTGAGACTGGATCTGTTCGACGTAGCCGACCATGTCGTCGCTATTCTTCGCTTCCGCGGTGATGCGCAGCACACGGTTTTTCGCGTCCGGCTCCAGCGCCAGCAAGGCGATCGCCGGTGGCGTGGCGCCCGCCACGGCATCGCGCAAACCGCGCCACGGCAAGTTCAGCTGTATGACTGCGGCGTTGATGGCCGCTGCCTGCGCCGGGCTTACCTGCGGCGTGCGCGGCGAAGGAGGCAGCGGAACCAATGCCTGGTCGCGAGCGCGCAGTGCGGCCAGCTGCTGCTCGTAGCCAGCCATCTGGCCGGCGTACCTGTACGCGCCGATGGCAGCCGCCAGCAGCATCAGCCCCGCCGCCACCGCCAGCGCGCGAACTGTCATCGGCGTCTCGTGAAGCGTGCGGCGCAGGCTTGGCACGGCAAGGTTGATCCGCACCTTCCTCATCGTGCACTCCCGGTGCAGGCCACCGCTGCGAGGCCGGACAGGCCCGATTGCGCGCTCGCGAGCAGTTCACATCCATCGCCACCTGCCCAGCTGGCAGGCGCGGGGCCGCAAACCAGCAAGCGCTCCGGCCGCGCTACGCCCACCCGCAGGGCCTCGCGCGCCACATGCGCATCGAGCCAGTCGGGACCGGCGTCCGGCGAGACCGGAACGGAGCGCACGGCGGCAAAGGCGGCGCCGTCGAACAGGGCCAGCGTGAGCACCTCGGACTGAATCATGCCGAACCATGCGCCCGGACGAATCTGGGCGCGCCACTCATTCAGCGCCGCGACAAATTGCGGCACCACCTCCACCACCTGGCCGCGCTGCCCTCGCACTGCCTCCTCGATCGCGCCGACCAATGGCTCCGGCGCCGCAGCGGCGAGGAATGGACGGGATGCATCCCAGTCCGCAGCGATGCGCCACCCCGTCGTGCTTGCGCCGAACAACGTTTGGAAGCGCATGCCGGCGGCGGCCTGCAGGTCCGACATGCGGGTGCATCCGGCGGGCGGCGTCACCTGCCATATGCGGGCCAGATCGTCCGCCAGCACCACCGATACGGCCGCGTTGCGCGGTATCGCACCGTCGAGCGCCTCGCCAACGGCGGCGGCGAGCTGTTCGTGTGATGCTCCGGCGGGCAGCGCGCGCTCGGCCAGCACCTCGATCCCGGCCCGGCGCCAGACGCTGGTGCGCGCCAGCGCCACGCCGCCAGGCGCGACCCCGATGCGGAACTGTTTGCCGAGGCGCTTAAGCATTAAGCGTCACTCGCTTGATTTCGTCGAGCGTGGTCGCGCCGCGGCGCACGAGGTCGAGCGCGGCAAGGCGCAGG
Organism: Massilia terrae; assembly: GCF_024753145.1. GTDB lineage: Bacteria > Pseudomonadota > Gammaproteobacteria > Burkholderiales > Burkholderiaceae_D > Telluria > Telluria terrae. Next base: position 39,525 of record NZ_JANUGU010000004.1, read on the forward strand.
CTGCGCGTGCCATTGGCCTGTGCGGCCGCCTTGATGCGGCGGATCGGCTGCTTGTCCACGATCAGCTCGCGGATCTCGTCGGTCAGTGTCAGGATCTCGGCAATCGAGCGGCGGCCCTTGTAGCCGGTTCCGCGGCAGTCGCCGCAGCCTGCGCCGCGCATGAAGAAGTAGCCCTCAACCTCCGGACGCTGCAGCCGTACGCTGGCCAGTTCGGCGTCGCCCGGCGTGTAGCGCTGGGCGCAGTGAGGACAGTTCATGCGCACAAGGCGCTGGGCCCAGATGCCGTTGAGCGCGGAGACGAAGGCGTAGGGATCGATGCCCATGTGCGTGAAGCGCCCGAAGACGTCGAACACATTGTTGGCGTGGACGGTCGTCAGCACGAGGTGGCCGGTGAGCGCCGACTGCACCGCGATCTCGGCGGTCTCGCGGTCGCGGATTTCGCCGACCATGATCTTGTCCGGATCGTGGCGCAGGATAGAGCGCAGGCCCTTGGCGAAGGTCAGCCCCTTTTTCTCGTTGACCGGGATCTGCAGGATGCCGGGCAGCTGGTACTCGACCGGATCCTCGATGGTGATGATCTTCTCGCGCCCGGTGTGAATTTCGGTGAGCGCGGCGTACAGCGTGGTGGTCTTGCCGGAGCCGGTCGGGCCGGTCACGAGCAGCATGCCGTACGGTTCCTCGGCCAGCGCTCGCAAGCTCGCGAGCGAGGCGTCGTCGAAGCCCAGCGCCTCAAGCGTCAAGGCGCCGTAGGCCTCGATCATGGCGCGCTTGTCGAGGATGCGTATGACGGCGTCCTCGCCGTGGATGCTCGGCATGACGGACACGCGCAGGTCAATTTCGCGGCCGCCGGATTCGACGCGGAAGCTGCCGTCCTGCGGCACGCGGCGCTCCGCGATGTCGAGCTCCGCCAGCACTTTCAGGCGCGAGATGATGTGCTCCGCCAGCTCGATGCCGCCGACCGTGGTCACGTGATCGAGCACGCCGTCGACCCGGTACTTGACAGCGATGCCGCCGGCCGTGCTTTCGAGGTGAATGTCCGAGGCGCCGGCCTTGAGCGCATCATACAGCGTCGAGTTGACCAGCTTGACCGCGGGGCTGGCGGCTTCGGACACGGAGGCGAACGACAGCACCTGGGCCACGTTGCCGTCGCGCCGAGCGTCCATCGCGGCGCCTTCCAGCGTATCGACTGCGCGCGCGGTTTCCTCCTGTTTCGACAGGTAGGCCTGGATGTCGGCCTGCAGCGCAAGGCGCAACTGCAGCGGGCGGCCGTGCGTGGCGCCGGCATGCGCGGACAGCCAGGTCTGCAGGTCCAGGTCGAAGGGATCGGGAATCACGCCGGTGAGCGCGCCGTGCGCGTCGCGCAGCAGCACGCAGTGGCGCGCCAATGCCTGCGCCAGCGGCAGCAGGTCAAAGGCCGGCTGCTGGCCGAACATTTCGGCAGTCTCCATCACGTTCAATCCGAACGGCTCGGCCAGAGCGCGCACCAGTTGGCGCGGCTCCATGCCGCTGATGGCGAGCAGTTCGGCCACCAGCGGGCGCCGGCTCGCGCGGGCGCGCTCGATCAGCGCGTCGAGGACTGCGCTCACGACATGTCTCCCGCGAGGTCGAAGATCGGCATGTAGAGCAGGATCACGATGGTGCCCACTACCAGTCCGATCGCGGCCATCAGCAGCGGCTCGAAGGTGCGCGTGAAGCGATCGATCCAGCGACTGATCTCGCCATCGTAGAAGACCGCCGACTGCGTCAGCATTGCACCCATCTCGCCGGTGCGCTCGCCCACGCGCAGCATGCGCAGCGAAATCGGCGTGGTCAGGCCGTTCGATTCGAAGGCCTCCGACAACGGCCGCCCCTCGCGGATCGCGGCGCGCGCGGCAAGCAGCGACAGGCGCACGGGTTTCGACACCATCGGTTCGACAGTCTCCATCGCGTTGACGATGGTGATGCCGCCCTCGGTCAACATGCCGAGCGTGAGATAGAGGCGCGACAGTTCGTAGATGCGCACACGCTCGCCGATGCCGGGCAGGCGTGCGAGCAGTTGACCGATGCCGCCGCTGCGCAACAGGCGACGCAGGCCCAGCGCGGTGGCACCCATCGCGCACAACACGGCGAGCCCCAGCGCCGCTCCGTGGCGCGCGGCGAACTGGCCCCAGTCGAGCATCAGCCGCGACATCCACGGCAGATCCCGGCCCGCACCCTGGTACACCTCGGCGAAGCGCGGCACCACGTACATGATCAGGAAGGCGCTCACAGCTGCGCCCACACCCAGCAGGATCGTTGGATAGATCGACGCACTGACGACCTTCGAGCGCACCTGGTCGATGCGCTGCTGGTAGTCGATGTAGCGCGACAGCGCGCGGGGCAGGTCGCTGGTGCCTTCGGCGGCGCGAACGATGCCGACATACAGCGGCGGGAACAGGTCGGGTTGCGCGCCCAGCATGGTGGAAAAGCGCTTCCCTTCGCGCAGGCCGGCAAGCAGCCGTTCGAGCACCGTGCGCGTTGCGGGATTGGCTTCCTTTTCGAGCAGTGCTTCCAGGCCTTCGACGATGCCCAGGCCCGCATTCAGCAGCGCCAGCAACTCCTGGCTGAACAGCACGAGCGACAGCTTGCGGCCGCGCGGGCGCACGAGGCCAGCCGCGCGCGCGGGCTCGATCGCGCTGACAAACAAGCCGCGCGCTTCCACTTGGCGGCGTGCATCGGCTTCGTCGAGCGCATCGACGACGACGCTGGCAATGGTCATGTCGGGCGCGAGGGTGCGGACTGCGAACTGCATTGGTGCTGCGGCGGCTATTGCGAGCTGATGTCGGCGTCTTCGCCGGAGCCGCCAGGCTGGCCGTCCTTGCCGGTCGAGAGAACCTCGTAATCACCCTTGCTGCCCGGTGCGCGGTACTGGTACGGATGGCCCCACGGGTCGAGCGGGAGACCCTTCTTCAGGTACGGTCCGTTCCACTTGCCGACGGCGGTAGGCGGCGCGTTGAGCAGCGCGTTCAAGCCCTCTTCCGTGGTCGGATAGCGGCCCACGTCCAGCCGGTAAGTGTCGAGCGATTTCCCGAACGCCTCGATCTGCGCCTTGGCGATCGTCACTTCCGACTTGCCGAGCTGGGAAAAATACTTCGGACCGACGTAGGCCGCCAGCAGCCCAATGATCACGATGACCACCAGCAGCTCGAGCAAGGTGAAGCCCGGCTGCGCGTGGCGGCGGGTGACGATCGTGGACATGGCACACTCCTGAATGTTGCTTTTTTGAAAGACTTAAAAGGCTAGCATGCCCAACAAGCCTAGAGAATGCGAAAGCAGCTCGAAACTGTTGAAGCTGCAAGGGATACCCCAAGCGTGGGGGCGGAATTAGTTGCGCGAACACGAATCCTGATGCGAGCTAAACGAATTGTCACAAAATCCGTCGCGGTCGCGCCACATTGTCGAGCAATTAGGGGGTTGCGGCTGGAAATCAATTTCCCACCATCATCACTTAACGTGCAGCATCTTCGCTCATCAGTATTTCAAATGTTCAATATTTACACGTAACCAACAAAAAACAGATTGATTTGCGGAAAGTTTCCAGCCTACAATCCGGACGTTGAATAGCTGAGTTAGCGAACGTCCCATGAAAACTATCCGCATCCTGCTCCCGATCGCCATCGCCACCCTGCTGAGCGCCTGTGGCGCCAATATGGAAGACGGCAGCACCCGCACCGTCGTGGTGAGCCAGTCGGTCGGCGTGCAGGCCGACACCACTGCTACTGCCCAGCCGGTGACCCAGGTCGCTGCGGCACAGGCGCCGAATCCCTACGGTCCGCCGCAGCCGCCGGTGATGGGGCCGAATATGCCGGAGCCGGATTGTGCGGCAGATGGTTGCCACGCCGTGCGGGTGATCGATGAGAATCTGGAAGTGGCGCACCTGGCGGCGGTGCGTCGTGCGGCCGCGCAGGAAGCGGGGCAGCCGGGCGCTTGAAGCCTCTTCAAGCGTATCGATTGTGCATAGGAAATGGGGTTCCCGCGTGCGCGGGAACGACGCTCTCACTTAAGACGACGCCATTTGCTATCTGCGCCCCTCTGCTCAGCGCCGATGATATGGCGCGGCGAGCGGCTCGCCGATGAATAATCCCTGCGTCGGCCACGCCACGCTCTTCCAGTAGGCTTCGATAGCGCTTGCGCCTTGCACGTAGTGCTGCAGCAGCACGGTTGGATTCGGGAATTTTTGCCAGAAGCTGCAGGGCTCGCTCACGGTGCCGTAACTGGCGGTGGCGCCCGCCTCCAGCCAGCGCAGGCTGCTCATCTGTCCGTCACCCAGCAGGTCGCCGCCGAAGGAAGTCAGATGGTCCGCCAACGCGCCCGGGCGGAACTTGAGCGTGTCGAGCTTGTCCACCTGCGCCATTCCCGTTTCGTAGATCATGATGTCGCTGGCGCCTTCCAGCACGTCGGCCGCCATGCGCTTGGTGACCAGCTTGCGCGCGTCGAACCTGCCGTTCGGCGGGAAGAACAGCGCGCGCGAATTGCGCGCCGTCTCGGACGTGGTCAGGTAGTAGGCGGTGGCCGGCACCATTCGAAACCCACTGCTGACACCGCGGTCGATCACGGCCTTGGCCAGTTCCACCGAACCCGCCGGCAGCAGCATCGAGATGCGCATCTTGAAATCGGTATAGGGCTGCGCAGACTTCGAATTGAAATACGGGCTCGGACTGCTCCGCGCACAGGTACGCGCGCACAGGGTCGGGTCGAAGCCGGAGGTGTACGCGCCCGTGATCGAATTGCACTCCACCGCGTACGGCGCGGTCCAGATCATCAGCACCGCCTGTACCTGCGGGCCAAGCCTGGCGTCGATCTCTTCCTTCAGCTCGTGAAAGCGCGGCGCGCTCAGCTTGCGCGGCTTGCCCGGGATGCGCACGTGCACCACGTTGGCCCGCGGTATGGCGCGCCGCTTTCGGTAATACTCCCCTACTTCCACGCTGTTCGGATCGTCGTCGTTGATGACGATGCCCAACTGACGCGGCTGCAGTGCGCTTTCGGCCGCGAACTGAAGCTGGGCGCGCGCAGCGCCAGCGTAAGCAAACAAGGCAAGCAAAAGGATCAGGACGCGACGCAAGCTCTGGGTCATGGGCATCGAATGGATGAAGTAACACTCCACCCCATCATGCCACAGCCCGGCTGAAAGCCCCTACACGCCTCGCTTGCGCCGCAGCAGCGCGAACAAGCCGAGGCCGGCCGCGAACATGGCTGGCGCCGGCAGCTCGGGCACCGGCGACAAGGTGTACATCTGGAACGCGTCGATGTGGAACAACTGCGCGCCGAGCGAGCGGTCGATGATGCTCTTGCCTTCATCCGCCGGGTCGCCGTAGCTGAGCTGCCAGGAGAACGCGGTATCGAGCTTGTCGTTGACGTACAGGTCGGCCCCGGAGCCGAACACCGGCCCGACCTTGGACGCGTTGTAGGTCTGGTGCAGCCCCTGGCTGGGGAACATGTAGGTGGTCGGCACCTGGCGGTACACGACCGAATCCGTCAGGTTGAAGACAAAGGCGGTGCGCTCGGCGTCGGTCGGCGTCAGGTGCCAGCCGTCCGTCGAGGACCAGCTTTGCGGGTTGTAGGCGCCGACCAGCCATGATGCGCCGGCCGGGTCGCTCACCTGGAGCAGCGCGAAGGTGGCGCCTTTGCCGTCGGCGGCGGCGTGGAAATCGAGCGAGCTGGCGCCGCGCGTGGCGCTGAAGATTTCGGTGAAGTTCTGGTTGCCGGCGCCGAGCCAGCTTTCGAGTTGGGCTTCGCGGAAAGGATCAAGGAGGCCGGTACTGCCTTGCGCCGCGGCGAGACTGCAGGTGCACGCGAGCGCAGCGCTGATGAACAAGAACTTCATGATCGGACTCCGATCAGGCAACGACGACTTCATTGTAGCGCCGCGCTTGGGTGCCGCCCGCACGCTTGCTCGGGACCGTGGCGGCACGGACACAGGGCAACGCCCGCGCCGGCGCGCGGGCCATGCCTGATGCCTCAGGCGCGCTGGTAGATGTCCTCGAAGCGGACGATGTCGTCCTCGCCAAGGTAGCTGCCCGACTGCACTTCGATGATATGCAGCGGCAGCTTGCCCGGGTTTTCCAGGCGATGGTTCATGCCGATCGGGATATAGGTCGATTCGTTTTCGGACAGCAGGCTGACCTTGTCGCCGCAGGTCACGCGCGCGGTGCCCGACACCACCACCCAGTGCTCGGCACGGTGGTGGTGCATCTGCAGCGACAGCTTCTCGCCCGGCTTGACCGTGATGCGCTTGACCTGGAAGCGCTCGCCCGAATCGATGCCTTCGTAGTGGCCCCACGGACGATAGACGCGGGTGTGGTGCAGGTGCTCGGTGCGCGCTTGCGACTTGAGGTGGTCGACCACCTGCTTGACGCGCTGCACCTGGTCCTTGTGCGCGACCAGCACCGCGTCGCCGGTTTCCACCACCACCAGGTCTTTGACGCCGACCACGGCCACGATGCGGCTCTCGGCGCGCACCAGGGAGTTGGAGACATTGTCCAGGTAGACGTCGCCGCGCTTGGCATTGCCGTTGGCGTCGCGCTGCTGCACTTCCCACAGCGCCGACCATGAGCCGACGTCGTTCCAGCCGATGTCGGCCGGCACCACCACGGCGTCGCGGGTGCGCTCCATCACGGCGTAGTCGATCGAATCCGAGGGGCTGCCGGTGAAGGCGGCCTCGTCCAGGCGGCAGAAGTCGAGGTCACGGTAGCCGGTGCGCACGGCGGCCTCGGCGGCGGCCGCGATCCCGGGCTTGAAGTGCGCCAGCTCGGTCAGGTATTTGGATGCCTGGAACATGAACATGCCGCTGTTCCAGTAGTAGCCGCCATCGGCGAGGAAGGCTTCGGCGGTGGCCGCATCCGGCTTCTCGACAAAGCGGTCGACGGTGAAGCAGTCGTCCACCAGCGGCAGCGGTTCGCCGCGGCGGATGTAGCCGTAGCCGGTTTCCGGCGCATTCGGCACGATGCCGAAGGTGGCGAGCTGGCCACGCTGCACCAGCGGCCAGGCGCGCCCGACCGCGGCCTGGAAGGCGTCGCGGTCTTCGATGACGTGGTCAGCCGGCAGCACCAGCATCACGGCATCCGGATCGATGGCCTGCAGGTAGTTGGCGGCGGCCGCCACCGCCGGCGCGGTATTGCGCCCGACGGGTTCGAGCAGGATGCCCAGCGGCGTGATGCCGGCTTCGCGCATCTGCTCGGCCACCATGAAGCGGTGGTCGTTGCCGCACACCACCAGCGGCGCCATCAGGCCGGGCCAGCCAGCCACCCTCAACGCGGTTTCCTGCAGCATCGTGTGATCGGACACGAGCGGCAGCAGCTGCTTGGGCAGCGCGGCGCGCGACAGCGGCCACAAACGGGTTCCGGCACCGCCGGAGAGGATGACTGGATAGATTTTCATGCGCTTACTTTCTCTAAACTGGCGGAATCGTTCGCGACTTCCTTGCGGCTCGCGTGGCGCCGGTCGCGGGCATTGAGCCATTCCTCGGACTTGTACTCCGAAGCATGTTTCATCTGGCCTGCGCGGTCGACGCTGTAGTCCTTGAACACGATCATTTCGTGCAATGAGACATCATTTAGAACGCGAGTATATTCGAACAATACGCTCCGCACGATTTCCGCGCCTTCACAAATGTGGCTGCCGTGCCCGATCCAGGTCGGGCCGACGATGGAAACGCCCGATTCGATGCGCACGCCCGAGCCGATGTAAACCGGGCCGGTGATCTTGGTGCCGTTCCACTCGATGCTGGTGTTCAGGCCCACCCACAGCCCCGGCTCGATCTGGATGCCGGGCACGTCCATATTGTTGACTTCGCCGGTCAGCACGTTCTGCAGCACTTCCCAGTAGTCGCCGACACTGCCGATGTCGAGCCAGTTGAACGGGCGCTTTTGCGCATAGAAGGGCATGCCCTTCTCGGCCAGCAGCGGGAACAGCTCGGAGCCGATGTCGAAGGGAACCCCGGACGGGATCAGGTCGATCACCTCGGGTTCGAAAATATAGATGCCGGTACTGATGAAATTGGACAGCGCTTCTTCCTGCCTGGGCTTTTCCTGGAACTTGGTGATGCGGCCGTTGTCATCAGTGACGACCACGCCGTAGGAGGACACCTTGTCCCACGGTACTTCGCGCGTGATGACCGAGGCCAGCGCGCCCTTGCGCCGGTGTTCCAGCAGCGCGGCCTTGAGGTCGAGGTCGATCAGGGCGTCGCCGCACAGCACGATGGTGGTGTCGTCGAAGAAGCCGCCGAAATCCTGGATTTTCTTCATGCCGCCGGCCGAGCCGATCGGCTGGGCCACGACTTCGCCGCCGTCGGTGGTATAGCCTTCGAAGGAGTAACCGATCTGTACGCCGAACTGGTGCCCCTCGCCGAAATACTCTTCGATCTTTTCATGCAGGTGACTGACGTTCACCATGATCTCGGTGATGCCGAATTTGTGCAGATGCTCCACGAGGTAAGCCATCACCGGCTTGCCCAGCAGGGGGATCATCGGTTTCGGCAGGTCGTACGTAAGCGGGCGCACACGGGTGCCCTTGCCTGCCGCAAGAATCATTGCTTTCATTAGACCGTCCTTATGACCGTTACTTCGGTGTTGTCTGGTAGTGCCACACGTCGGCACACATTTGCGCGATATCGCGCTCGGCGGTCCAGCCCAGTTCGTCGCGCGCCTTGCTGGGATCGGCATAGCACTTCGCGATATCGCCCGGACGGCGGTCAACGATTTGATAGGGAATCTTGCGCCCCGACGCCTGTTCGAAGGCGCGCACCATTTCCAGCACGCTGTTGCCGCGCCCGGTTCCCAAATTGTACGTAACTATGCCGGCGCCTGTCGCCAGCTTGTCGAGCGTCTTGACGTGCCCGATCGCGAGGTCGACCACGTGGATATAGTCGCGCATGCCGGTGCCGTCCGGGGTCGGGTAATCGCCGCCGTAGACCGACAATTGTTGGCGCTGGCCAGTGGCCACCTGGGCGATGTAGGGCACGAGGTTGTTGGGAATGCCGCTCGGCTCTTCGCCGATCAGGCCGCTCTCGTGGGCGCCCACCGGGTTGAAGTAGCGCAGCAGCGCGATGCGCCAGTCCGGCTCCGCCTTGATGAGGTCGCGCAGGATGTCTTCGATCATCAGCTTGCTGCGGCCGTAGGGGTTGGTGGCGGACAGCGGGAAGTCTTCGCGGATCGGCACCGAGGCCGGGTCGCCGTACACCGTGGCGGACGAGCTGAACACGATGGTCTGGACGCGGAACTTGGCCATGGTCTCGAACAGCACTACGCTGCCGGAGACGTTGTTGTCGTAGTAGCGCAGCGGCTGCGCGACCGATTCGCCGACCGCCTTCAGGCCGGCGAAGTGGATCACGGCGCCGACCTGGTGCTTGCCGAAGACGCCTTCCATGCCTTCGCGGTCGCGGATGTCGACCTGCTCGAAGTCGATCGGCTTGCCGGCGATGTGTTCGATGCGCTGCTTGACCGAAGCTTGCGCGTTGCAAAGGTTATCGACCACCACCACCTCGTGGCCGACCTTGAGGAGTTCGACGACGGTGTGCGAGCCGATGTAGCCCATGCCGCCGGTGACCAGGATTTTCATGTGTTGCTCTCTTTTCTCTACAGTTTGATTCGTCGTTCCCGCGCAGGCGGGAACCCATGCTGAGCATCCCGTCACGCGGTCTATGGGTTCCCGCCTCCGCGGGAACGACGATGGTGGATGGGAGCCTGCGGCTAAGACCTCCGCGCCGCCTCCTTAATGAACAGCCAGATGAAGGCCATGTCGTCGATGAAGTAGCGCCGGAACATGCGGCGCGGCTCTTGCAGGAAGCGGTAGAACCACTCCAGCCCCGACTTCTGCATCCACAGCGGCGCGCGCCGCACGCGGCCGATCGCGACGTCGAAGGTGCCCCCCACACCCATCGCGAACGGGATCTTCATCTCGGCCTGGTATTTGCCAAGGAACTGTTCCTTCTTCGGCGAACTGATCGCCACGAACAAGAGGTCGGCGCGGCTGTCGCGGACCTGGCGCGCCACCTCCGCTTCCTCCGCCTCGCCTTTCCAGTAGCCGTTGCGGTAGCCGGCCAGCGCCAGGCGCGGATACTTGCGCTGGTAGGTCTCGGCCACCTTGCTCACCACTTCCTCGCGCGCGCCCAGCAGGAACACGCGCCAGCCCTTTTCGCCGGCGCGCTGCATCAGCGCCTCGAACAGGTCGACACCGGCCACGCGCTCCTTGAGCGGCTTGCCGAGCAGGCGCGAGGCCCACACCACCGGCATCCCGTCGGCATTGACCAGCGCGCAGTCATTGATGATCTGCCGCAGTTCCGCGTCGCGGCTGGCCTTGACGAGCTTGTCGACATTGACCACCACGTGCTGGTGCGGCCGGCCCGACTGGATGAACTGCTCGATGCGGCCGAGCGTTTCCTCCATCGACAGATTGTCGACCTGGCAGCCCATCAGCGTGATGCGCCCGCTCACCGGAGTTCCTCGGCGAGGATGGCGACGATGCGTTCGGCGGCCTTGCCGTCCCACAGCTGCGGGCGGCGGCCCTGCTTGCCCTGGCCGCGCAGCACGCGGTGCGCTTCCGCGACGATTTTTTTCGGATCGGTGCCGGCCAGGACGTTGGAGCCCTCTTCCACCGTCACCGGCCGCTCCGTGTTTTCGCGGATCGTGATGCAGGGCACGCCGAGCGCGGTGGTTTCTTCCTGCAGGCCGCCGCTGTCGGTCAGCACCACGGCCGCGTCCTTCCACAGGTTGAGGAAGGCCATGTAGGCCTGCGGCCCGGCCAGCGTGACATTGGGGCCGAGGTCGATGCCGAACTTGTCGATGTTGGCGCGGGTGCGCGGGTGCACCGGGAAGATCAGCGGCAGTTCCACCGCGATGTCCTTGAGCGCGCCGGCGATGCGGGCGAAGGTCGCGGGATCGTCGACATTGCTCGGGCGGTGCAGGGTGACCACGCCGTAGCGGCCACCCTTCTCCTTCTGCGCGGCCTTGAACGCGGCGGCTTCGGCGTCATCGGGTGCGCCGGTGCGCGACAGCTTGTCGGCCTGGTACAGCACGTTGTCGACCATCACGTGGCCGACGTAGTGGATCTTGTCGTCCGACTTGCCCTCGCGCCGCAGGTGCTGCACCGCGGATGGCTCGGTGACGAAGAACCAGTCCGAGATGCTGTCGGTAACGAGCCGGTTGATTTCCTCGGGCATGGCCATGTCGAAGCTGCGCAGGCCGGCCTCGACGTGGGCCACCCGGATGTTGAGCTTCTTGGCGACGATCGAGCAGGCCAGCGTGGAATTGACGTCGCCCACCACCAGTACCGCATCGGGCCGCTCGGTGGTACACAGTTCCTCGAAGCCGAGCATGATCTTGGCGGTCTGGGCCGCATGGCTGCCGCCGCCGGCGGCCATGAACACATCCGGCTGCGGGATGCCCAGCTCCTCGAAGAACACGTCGTTCATTTCGCGGTCGTAGTGCTGTCCCGTGTGGATGATCTTGAAGGCCAGCGCGCCGCTCGCCTGCAGGGCGCGCACGATGGGCGCGATCTTCATGAAATTCGGGCGGGCACCGGCGATAAGGTAGAGCAGCGGACGATTGTTTTTCATATTTCACAACAGGTTGATGGTGAAGCGGCACTCGACCGGCACAGCCGACGATACCGCTGTGATCCGAAGTACGTCGCACGGTTCCTTCGACTCGTAGCTGCGCGAGGCCCAGCCGAGCGGCGGATGCTCGGCGCCGCGCACCAGTTCCAGCTGGAGGCCGGCGCCGCTGACCTGCAGTTGCAAGGTGAACGCCTTGCCGCGCGCCACCAGTTCGCTGCCGGCCAGGCGCACGTCCAGCGCGGGCGCAAAATGCCAGAACAGCTCGACCTGGTGCGGACGGCGCGCGGTCACCTCGTCGCGCACCACGAGGGTGCCGCCGGCGCCATCGAAGCGCACGCTGCGCACGTGGCGCGCCGGGTCGGCCAGGCGCCGGTAGCCGTCGTGGGAGCCACGAAAGTCGAAATCCTGCGGCGATTGCGGCATGCGCTCGATCGTGGCGAGCGCCTTGCGCAGCCACATGAAGCGGCCGCCGGACACCGACTGGTCGAGCCGGTCCACGCGCACCGTGTTGTGGGCCGCGGTGCCGCGGAAGTAGTCGCGCCACTTCTTCGCCTGCCAATAGGAATAGGTGCCGGGATCGATCAGGCATTCCTCCCCCGCCACCGACAAGGTGAGCGCCAGCGCGTCCGCATGGCCGTGGGCGGCGATGCCGAGGTAGCCCAGCGGGCCGCAGTCGAGCACGCCCTTGATCTCGCGCGGGGTGCCGAAACCGGAACCGAACAGCAGGTAGCCGCCATCCGGGAAGCACCAGCCGGTCGCGGCTTCCCGGGTGCCGGTGTCCGGGCGCGGGCCGGGCAAGGTATGCAGCAGCCAGCGCACGCCGGGGGCGTCGGTGCCGCCGCCAAACACCGCATCGCCCAGCGCCAGCAGCTGGGCCGCGCGGCCGTTGCCGGCGGCGTCGAGGCGAAACACGGCGCCGTCGTCGGCATCGCCGATGCGCGGCACATGGCCGCCGGCGTCCGTCACCGAGCGCAGGAAGCGCAGCGCGCGCTGCAGCACCGTCCAGTAGCCGGGCGCGAAAGGATCGCCGCAGGCTTGCCCCAGCAGGCCGGCGAGGAACAGGAATTCGCAGGCGAACACGTGGTAGGCAAGGGCCTGCTCGCGGTTGACGCCGTCGCGCGAAAACTGGGCCCGGGCCTCGGCTTCGAGCTCGCGTTTGGCGAGCGCCTGCCAGCCGCGCGATGCGCGCCAGCAGGGCCAGGTGACGGCGGCCACGTACAAGCCGGCCAGTTCGCCGATCAGGTGATTGTTGGCCGACGAATGGCGCGACAGGTGGCGCGTGATGCTGCGGCAATGGGCGTGGATGCTGGCCAGCCAGTCGGCCTTGAGGCGCGCGCCGTCCGCGCCCGCGAACAAGGGCCCGGCCTCGCCGCCGCACAGCTGCCAGATCAGGCGCCAGTTGATCAGGCGGATCCCCAGTTCGAGCGAGCTGGCCCAGTTGGGGCCGATGGACGGCGGGCACTGGTCGAGCCAGCTGCGTAGCTGCGCCGCCAGTGCCGCGGTCCAGCGCGCGTCGCCGCTGATGGCCCAGGCCTGCGCCAGGCGCACCAGGTGCAAGTGGCGGTTCAGCTCCCAGATATGCTTGATGTCGCCGACCCGGTCGCGGTAGGTGATCGGGATGTCGCCCGAGAACACCGACGGTGCCACGATGCCGGTTTCCGGGTCGCGGTTCCACAGCGGCGGCGCGCCGACGTCGTAGCGGCGGTCGGCGAACAGCAGGACGCGGCCGGCCAGGATACATTCGGCGTCCCGCAGCAGCGCCGCGCGCTCGCCCTCGTCCAGCGGCGGGGCCCCGCGCGGCGCGAGCGCGAGCGCGCGCGGCAGCGGTGCCGGCGCCGCGTTGCCGTCGAGCCGGCGCGCCAGCTTGGTGACGGCCACTTGTTGCACCCGGTAGCCGATCTCGGCCACCGACATGCAGCGCAAGCGATTGACCAGCCAGGTCACGCGTGCCAAGCCACTCGTTCTTCCCTCCAGCTCGTGGTAGAGGTCGGCGATCCGGTCGATCACCGCGCCGGCTTCGAAGTCGCGCGCGATCGTGGCGCGCGCCCGCGCGCCCAGTTCGCGGCGGCGCTGGTCGTCGTCGAGCAGGCTGCCGAGCGCCGCGGCCAGGCCGGCCACATCGCCCGGCGCCACCAGCAGGCCGTTGTCGCCATCCCGCACGGCATGGGGGATCCCGCCGACGCTGGTGGCGACGACGGCCTTGCCGGCCGCCATCGCTTCCAGCATGGCCATCGGCAGGCCTTCCGCATGGGAAGGCAGGCAGAACATCGCCGCGCGCGCCAGCTCGGCCTGCTTGTCGGCGCCGCTGAGCCAGCCCAGGAACTGCACGCGGTCGGCGATGCCGAGCGCTTCGGCGCGGCGGCGCACCGCCTCGACTTCGCCCTGGCCGCCAATGGCCAGCACCGCCTGCGGATGGCGCGGCGCCAGCAGCGCCAGCGCTTCCAGCAATTCATAGATGCCCTTGCGTGGCTCGATCTGGCCCAGGAACACGATGCGGCCCGGCTCGGCCTCGGTGCGGGAGGCGGGCGGCAGCGGCACCGAATTCGGGATCACGATCACGCGCGCGCCCGGCGCCAGGCGGCGCAGGAAATCGGCCCAGTGCGGCGACAGCGCGATCACGACCGAGGTCGCCTGCAGGGTGTGGCGGATCCAGCGCCGCAGCAGCGGGCTGGCCTGCTGTTCGGCGTAGCGGTCGAAGCAGGCCCCGTGCAGGTGGAACACGGTGCGGCAGCCGGCGCCGCGTGCCACCGCCAGCAGCAGCGACTTGCGCAGGAAGCTGGCGTTGGAGGCCGCATGCACGTGCACGACCTGGGGCCGCCGGAACAGGCAAATGCCCAGCGTGCGCAACAGGCCGGACAGCGCGGCGCGTGCCTTGGCGCCGCGGCCGCCATCGGCGTGGGTGGCGACGTAGCGCACCTGCTCGCGCTCGAACAGGCCGCCCGCGCGCAACATCGATACCACGGTGGCGACACCGCCGCGCCCGTCGAGCGCGGTGCCGAGCATCAGGACGCGCGCCTTGCCGCTCACGCGTCCGCCCCCGTTACCGCTTGCTGCCGTCTCTGTATGCGCATGGTCTTATAAAATAAACAATATTTTTGATAGTACATTATTGTTACGCCGATAGGGCGCACGCTTCACATATCCGGGGCGATGAACTCGAATTTGCCGTTGGGGCCGCGGGGAATGGCGTCCACCCGCTCCACCGTGACGTCGGCGCCCGGCACGCGCCGCAGGAAGCTGCCGATCAGGGCCGCCTCGTCGGCGGCGGCAAAACACGCGGTCGGGACCACGCGCAGCACGAAGCGGGCGGCGCCGCGGTAGCGCACCTGGCCTGCGACCAGGACGTGGTCATGGCCCTGGAAGACGCGGTCCAGGCGCGCCAGGCGGCGGCCATCGGGCAGGGTCAGGGTGCATTCCTCGCGGCCGGGCGCGGCCGCCGGCGAGCGGCGGTCGAGGGGCGTGGCCGGCCGCGGCGCGGCGGCGCGCAGGCGCTGGTAGGCGCGCGCCACGCGCTTGCCGAGGATGGCGTAGCTACGGTGGCTGCGCACCCAGCCGGGGCCGCCCGCGGCCAGGCTGGCGGCCAGTTCGCGGTCGCGCAGCAGGCGCAAGGTGGCGTCGGCGAAGGCGTCGGCCGCCATCGGCACGCACAGCCCTGCCCCGCTCTGCTCGATGACCAGCCGCTGGTCGGGGATGTCGTTGGCAACGCTGGGGATGCCGAGCGCCAGGTATTCGACCAGCTTGGTGGGCGAGGACACGTCGAACAGGGCGCCGCGCGGAATCGGCGACAGGCCGACCTCGGCGCGCACCGCGTAGCCGAGCGCGGCTTCCTGCGGCAGCCAGCCGGTCAGCAGGACGTGGCCGGCCAGGTCGCGGCGGTCGAGCTCGGATCGCATCCAGTCCATCTCGTCGCTGGACGCCGCGGCGCCGGCGATGACCAGCAGGCTGTCGGGCATGGCGGCGCGCAGCCGTTCGGCGACGTCGAACAGGAAATCGGACCGGCGGGCGCGCGCCACGCGGCCCAGGTACAGCACCACGCGGCGCCCGTCGAGGCGTGGATCGGCGGCGGGTGCGATGCGGGCGCGGTCGAAGCGCGCGCCATCGACGCCCATCGGCACCGGCGTCATGCGCGCGCGCGCGAAGCCCCGGTCCGCCAGCCAGGCGGCCATGGCCTCGCTCTGCACGAAGATGTGGCGCGCGCCCGGCAGCACCAGCCGGTAGAGGACGAAGCGCGACAGCGCCGCGCGCAGCGCGTGGGCCGGCCAGCTGCGGCGGCCGGCGCGGCGCAGGTCGTCGCGCCGCGCCTCGAAGCCTTCGACGATCGGGAACGACATCCAGTACACGAAGGGGACGCGCAGCACGGCGGCGGCGAGGCGGCCCAGCAGGCCGCTGGCGATCTTGTCGCGCACCTGGATGATGTCGGGCCGCGCGCGGCGGCAGGCGCGCCACAGGCCGCGCAGGTCCCACCAGGCCGACAGCAGGCTGGCGCGGCGCGAGGACAGCCGGCCCACCGCGTGCATGGCGCCGGCGCGCCACGGCTGCGCCGGCGCAGCGCCGGCCTGCCCGATCAGTTCGGACGTGATGCCGTAGCGCGGAAGTTCGTCGCCGAACAGGGTCAGCACATCGGCCCGGGCCGGCGGCAACGGGTCGCGGATAATGAAGGCAATGTTGGTCGGCGCCTGGCGCATGGAGCACGGTCCTGGAAGCGAAATACCGTGTCCGATTTTATCTTACGCGCCAAGGCGCACGTTTCATGAAATTCAACGCCATGTGCGGTGCTTAACGCAAGCCGATACAGGCCTTGCCGCGGCTGGGCCGACAGCGTAAAAAAAGGTTCACCCCGGAAATCGCCGTAAAAAAAATCCTCCCGGGCGCGCGGCCGCGGGAGGATCGTGGCGCGGGCCGGTCTTGCCGGTCCGCACGGCGCGGGGGCGCTTAGTTCAGGGTAAGCGACTGGCCGCCGACGGTCACGGTCCTGACGCCGTTGCTGGTGCTGATGCTCACGGCCGGGCGCAGGCAGCCCGGATCGACCAGGACCAGGAACTCGTTGACCGTGTTGGCGCTGCCCTTCAGGTAGAAGGCGCCGTGGTCTTCGACGGTGCCGCTCTTGGCGGCCGGGCCGGTCCACTTGGCGAAGTTCACGTTGGTGTTCAGCGAGCGCACGCACACCGACTGGGTGCCGTTCACGACCTTGACGCTGGTCGGGCTTTCCACGGTCATGATCACCGGGGTGTTCATGTTCCACTCGTAGGTGTGGGCCACGGTAGCAGACAGCTTGTCGCGCACCAGCATCGCATTGCCGGCGTTACGCAGGTTCCAGACCTGGCGCTTGGCCATGGTCAGGGCGCCGGCATAGGCCGGGGTGGCGTCGCCTTCGACGAAGTCGTAGGCCGAGGTGGCCGAGAAGGCACTGATGCGGCCGTTGTTCTGCAGGGTCTCGCGATAGCCCGCCACGTTCTGGCCGACACCGCCGTCAAAGGTGATGCCGTTGGTCGAGCGGGTGATGCGGTACCAGTCGGTCCACATCGGCGAGCCGTACCAGTCGTACCAGCCGGCCTTGGACAGCAGCGGGGTACCGCCGATCGACAGCTCGATCGCGTTCTGGTCGCCGTGGCTGTGGTTGAACGAGCCGTAGGGGCTGGACTTGAAGAACATGGAAATCCGGTTGCTGCTGCTCATGTCGCTGTGCATCGCGGCCCAGCCAATGCTGGGGAAGTAGGCCGAGTTGGACGGCGCGATCTTGTACGGCACCGTGGTGATCGGCAGCGGATACGGCGCCTGCAGGCGGGTCAGCGCGTCCTCGAAGCTGTTCATATTGGTGATGTACCAGGCCGCGCGCGGCGAGTTCATGCGCGAAGCGAAAGCGGTCCAGACGCGGGCGTCGGGACCGGTTTCCTCGGCGTCGCCGAAGGCGTGGCGCTTGGCGCCGACCGGCACGAACTCGGTGGCGAAGTCGATGAAGCCATTGGCCCAGGGCTTGGCATAGAAATTGATGCCGGACGCGGCCGACAGCGGATCCCACACCGACAGCAGGATGGCGGCGGCGTATTCACCATAGGCGGTGCCGTTGGCGTAGCCGCCTTCCGGGCCGCTCCACGGGTTCGGCGCCAGCGCATAGGCGCGGAACGAGAAGTCGAACCAGGCCTGGGCGTCGGGAATGTCGCCCAGCGCCAGGGTCGAGATCAGGGTCAGGTAGCACAGCGCGGTGTTGCCGTGCGAGTCGAACGGATACTGGTCGAGGCGGCCGTTGCTGCCGGACAGGTCGTTGTAGATCTCGGTGGTGCGCACCTTGACGATGTTCAGCCAGTTGGCCTTGCGGTTTGCGTCGAGGTCGGCGGCCAGGAAGTCGATCGCCTTGAGCAGGCTGAGCGCGATCTGGCGGGTGGCCTGGTCCTGGTTGACGTAACTGGTCGGGCCGGTCGGGCTGAGCGCGGCCAGCTGGTCGCCGCGGCGAATGGCTTCATTGAAGAAGACCGGGTCCTTTTTCAGGCGCCACATCAGCGCGGCCGCCTCCAGCTGGCGGCTGGCTTCGTCGATCTTGTTGCGGATGTCCGCCTGCTGGGAGTTCATGGCGGCCGTCAGGGGCGAGCTGATGGCCAGCGGCCAGAGCGCGTCGGACAGGTTGATTTCGTTGACGATCTGCGACTTGACTTCGTTCCCCATGCGGCTGGCGTAGGCGTCGAGGTCGGCCAGCTTGGCGCTCGACCAGGTCGAATAGCTGGTGAACGAGGACGGCAGCGCGCGCGGGTGCGCCTTGGCCGCGATGGTGGCGCGCAGGGTGGCGTTGTCGGGCACCGCCCAGGTGGTCGAACGGCTGGTGATCTGGAAGGTACGCGCGGCACTCCAGTCGCTGCTGCCGGTCGGGCGCACGCGCCAGCTGTAGGTGCCGGGCGGCAATGCCTTGGACGGGAGGTACCAGTTGCGGGTCACGGTGGCGCTGACCGGCACGCCGCCGTTCGGGGTGATCTGGACTTCATAGGAGGCCGGGCCGGTCGGGTAGCGGGCCCAGGTCAGGCCGGGCGGGTTTTGCACCTGCACATCGCCGTTGGCGGGGGCGGCCTTGATGATCAGCGGATCGGTCGACTGGGCCCAATCGGCACGCGCATTGGCGCCAAACAGAAGCGACGACACGGCAAGCGCAAGGGCGAGGCCTTTTCGAGGAAACATCATGTATGGATACTCCGAGAATCGATTGACTGGACTACCGAGGGCGGCACCGCGGGGCGGCGATTTTGCATTTCCCCGAATCGCCGGGGACGCCGGGCGATGCCGATCGCGCAGAAGTGCATCCTACCGGAAACTTCTTGGCTTTGGGAAATTTACCCTTAGAAATCAAAGATTTCTCACAGATATCACACAAAAGCGACGTTCCGAAACCTCCTTGATAACGGTAATCTTTTCAGTTCGACCATACGTGTTTTCGGTCAGGCATGCCAAACTAGAAATTTAACAATTTGCGGCCTCGGCCCGCAGCGCGCGCATCCGTTTCAGGTAGCGCAGGCAGTACACGCCGAAGGCCAGCGGCGCCTGGCGCAGGTAGCGGCGGCGCACCTGGAACTCCTCCATGCGGGCCTTGATCTTGTTGGCCGAGGACACGCTGCCGGCGTGGTCGCGGAAGATGGTCAGGGGACGGTCGATGGCGGCCGGGCGCGCCACCCGGCCCAGGCGCAGCCACAGGTCGATGTCCATCGCGTACTTGAGCTGCTCGTCGAACATGCCGACCCGCTCGAACACCGCGCGGCGCAGGAACACGGCCGGGTGGGCCACGAAGGCGCGGCCGGAAGCGAAGGCACGGTAGCTGTAAGGCACCGTCGGGTAAGGCGGCACCAGCCGGCCGTCCTTGAGCACCTGGACCTTGCCGAACACCCAGTCGACCCGGTCCTGCTCGAAACGGTCCGCGACCGTGGCCAGCACGTCGTCGCTGGCGTAGTAGTCGTCCGAGTGCAGGTGGGCGATGTAGCGGCCGCGGGCGGCCTCGATGCCCTGGTTCATGGCGCGGCTGATGCCGCCGCCGACGTCGTGCAGCACGCGCTTATTGCCGGGATAGGCGGCGATCATGTCGAGGGTGCCGTCGGTCGAGCCGCCGTCGACGAAGATGTGCTCGACGTCGCGGCAGGTCTGGCGTTGCACCGAGGCCAGGGTGTCGGCCAGGGTGGCGGCGCTGTTCCAGGTGCAGGTGACGATCGAGAAAGTGGGTTCAGTCGGCATAACAGTCCAGTATCTTGGGAATTGCGTGGTAGACGTCCATCGGGAAGGCGTCCGGCAGGCTGGGCTCGACCGGATCGGTTTGCAGCAGGCCGGCCAGCAGGCCGACCAGCCGCGGCATGTCTTGCGCCAGCTGCAGCTGGCCCTCGTAGTACTGGTAGGCGGCCAGCTCGGCCGAGCCACCGTGGGCCAGCGCCACGCAGGGCTTGCCCAGCGCCAGCGCTTCAAGGATGGTGGTGGCGCAGGGTTCCTCGCACACCGAGGGCACCACGCAGACGTGGGCCTCGGCCGAGCGGCGGATCACTTCGTCATTCGGGCGCCAGCCGAGGAAGCGCACCTGTTCGTTGCCGTAGCGCTGCTCCAGCGCGGCGCGCTCGGGGCCGTCGCCGATGATGGTGACTTGCGCACCCGGCGGCAGGCGGCCCGCGGCGGCAGCCAGGAATTCGCCGAAGCCCTTGCCGGCGTCGATGCGGCCGACCAGCAGCGCCACGCCGCGCCGCACCGGGCCGGCGGACTCGGCCTGCGCCTTCAGGTTCGGGTAGCTGATGAAATTGTGGATCACGCGGCTGCGCCGCAGGTCGGCGTCCGGCACCGCACGCAGGAAGGCCTGGCGCAGGAAGTCGGACACGAAGATGGTCTTGTGGCGCGCGAAGGCGTCGGCGGTCAGGCGCCGGTAGCGCTCGACGGCGTGGCCGGACAGCGCGCTGCGCAGCGCGCCGGGCGCGCGGTGGATGCAGCCGGCGCAGTCAGCCGCGCGCACCGTGGCGCAGGGGTGGCCATCCTTGATGCGCAGGTGGATCACGCATTCGCTGCCCTGGTCGTGGCGGGTCTGCACGAAGTTCAGCTGCGGGTCGACGTAGCGCCCGGCCAGCGGCAGGTGGCCGTGGTAGTGCACCACGTCGTAGTCGCCGCCGTGGCGCTCGATGGCGCGCGCGATGCGGTGCGCGAAGAAGGGCCGCTTGTAGGGATTGAAGAAGCCCAGCTGCAGTTCCTTCCAGCCGAGGTGGGTGAAGCCGAAGCCCGGCAGCACGCGGCCGCGAAAGCCGATCTGGCGCGCGCTGGCGTGGTTGACGTCCTCGGCGCGGCCCAGGATGTCGACGAAATGGCCGGACTCGACCAGGGCGTTGGCGAGCGTCACCACATGCTTGCCGAGGCCGCCGATGCGCTCGCCGGGCAGGTCTTCGGACACCATCAGGATGCGCATGCCCTGCCCTCCTCAGCGCGCCGACAGCAGGCATTTGACCTTGGACCAGGCCAGGGTCTTGTCGTCCTTCTCGACCACGAACAGCAGGCCGCACACGGCCAGCACGGCGGCCGTGAGCAGCACCAGCAGCAGCTGGTCGAGGAAGCCGGGACCGGCCAGCGGGCGGGCCAGCGCGGCGGCCAGCGCGACCGCGGCGACCGGCAGCAGGCCGGGGCCGAAGGCGTGGGTGGCGAGGCGGCCCAGCCGGGTCGGCACCGTGCGCCCGTGCACCCACAGCAGGAAGGCGGCGCTCAGCACGCTGGAGGCGGCCAGGTGGCCCCAGGCGGCACCAATGATGCCGGCCCACAGCACGCCGAGCCAGACCGCGAGCAAGCCGAGCAGGGCCCTGGCCAGCGCGAACATGCCGGACACGTGCGGGTGGCCCATGCCGTCGTTGACCAGCGACGGCAGGTTGGTCAGCGAATCGACGAACTGCGACAGCGCCATCACGGCCAGCACCACGGCGCCGTTGGCGGCGAACCGGGCGTCCATCCAGAAGTACAGGATCGGGTAGGCGAACACCGAGATCAGCACCAGCGCGGCGGCGTTGACGAAGGTGATGTAGCGGCTGGCCTTGAGGTAGAGCCGGTCCAGGCGCTCGAGCTGGCCGGTGGCGGCCAGGCTGCTGGCGGCCGGGAACAGCACGCCGGACAGGCGGAAGGTCAGGCTCAGCACGCGGTTGGCCAGGCTGGAGGCCACCGTGAAATAGGCCAGGCCGGTGACGCCGACCAGGGCCCCGATGATCAGCTTGTCGGCATAGGAATACGACAGGCTGGCAAAGCGCGACAGGAAGGAATAGGCCGAAAAGCCCAGCAGCTCGCGGCGGATGCTGGCGCCCGGGGTGCGCCAGGACAGGTCGGGCAGCAGCTTGCCGATCGCCAGCCACAGCACCACGCAGTTGAGCGCGCTGGCGACGATGCGCACCAGGATGACTTCGAACAGGCCATAGCCCAGCATCAGCACCAGCACCGTCAGCAGCGGCACCACGATGCCGAACACGACCTCGTAGCGGCCGGACACGTCGAAGCGCATCAGCGACTGCGGCACGCTTTGCAGGTAGCCCTGCAGCTGTCCGATCAAAAAACCCAGCGCGGACAGTTTCAGCGTGGCGACCGCCTCGTTGCCCAGGCCAGGTGGCACGCTGAACACGCTGTGCACGAACCAGTGCGCACCGACATACAAGCCCAGCGCGCCGGCCAGGCCGAGGCCGCCGTACACGAGCAGGCCGAACACCACGGTCTCGCTGATCCGCTCGCGGTCCTCGCTGGCGTTGTACTGGGCGATGAACTTGACCGAGCCGGCCGTGACGTTGATATCCAGTACCGCGAAATAGCCGACGATGGCCGTGATCAGCGAATACACGCCGTAGCCGGCGTTGCCCAGGCCCTTGACCACCAGCGGCACCGTCGCCAGCGCGACGAGCGCGGGAATGGCCGCGCCGGCCAGGTTGGACAGCGCGTTGCGGAGCAGGCGCAGGTTCATGTCGCCGGCACCAGGTTCAGGCGGCGCGCGGACGGCGCCGCTTCGGTGGCCGGCAGGTGGGCCACGCCCAGCCCCACGTAGGGCAGCGCCATGCAGATGGCCAGCATCTGGGTGGTGCGCACCTGCGGGATCGGGGTGCCGACCAGCAAGTCCGGCAGCATGAAGACCAGGCCGCAGGCGCCGGCAGTGGCCAGCGGCAGCAGCTCCGGCGGCAGGGTGCGGAAGGCGCGCCGCGCGCCCAGCACGAAGGCGGCGATGGTGCCGGCCAGCAGCGCCAGCCCGGGCAGCCCGGTCTTGAGCGCGATGTGCAGCACGCCGCTGTGCAGGAATTTGCCGCCGTCCGGTCCCTCCTGCCAGGAGATCATCTGGTAACCCGTGTAGCGGCCCCAGCTGCCGATGCCGGTGAAGGGCTTGGACAGGAAGTCGGCCAGCGCCAGCTTCAGCTCGATCACGCGGTCGCTCTCCGGGCCGATGCGCTTCGATTCCATGTCGTACACCAGACTGGACAGGCCGTGGCCGGCGCCCTTGGTCTGGCCGAGCCGCCTCATGCCCGCGTACAGCAGGCCGGCGCCGACCACCGGCGTGCCCAGCACGGCCAGCTGGATGCGCCGCTTCAGCGGGAAGCGCATCATCACAATCAGGCCGGCCAGCACGAAGCCGATCCAGGCCGAGCGGCGGTAGGACAGCACCACGCACAGGGTGGTCGCGCCCAGGGTGGCCCATTCGGCCAGCCACCAGAAACCGCCCTGCTTGCGCTTGTTCACCTGGAACAGGCTGACCGCGGCGACGGCGAAGGCGGCGGTGCACACCATGCCGTCGTTGATGTCGAAGAAGGTCAGCTTGATGTGGATGTCGTTCATATTGGCGTAGATATTGTTCGGATCGCCGCCGAGGAAGGCCCAGCGCGCCAGGCCGAAGCAGGCGCGCCCGAGGCCGGCCAGCATGATGAAGCGGCCCAGCTCGACCGCGTGCGCGCGGGTGCGGAAGGACAGCAGCATCACGCTGACCAGGATGCCCATCCACACCAGGTTGGAAAAGCCGGACGGCGCCAGCGCGTCCTTCATGGTCACGTTGAGGAAGCTGGCCGCGGCCAGGTGCGCGCACAGCAGCAGGAACCAGCCCCAGAACCAGGGCCGCAGGTTGCAGGCCGGGGCCTGCCAGTGGCGGTAGCTGGCCGACAGCCGCGCGCACAGCCAGAAGGCGAGCAGCGCCCATTGCACCAGCGGGAACAACAGCACGCCCGAGCCGCGGGTATACACGCCGCCGGTGGCCCACACCGCCAGGCTGCCGTAGCTGGTCGAGTTCATCCAGAAGAAGATCGCCAGGTAGCCGTACAACAGAAAGCGCGGCCACACGGCGCCGATGCCGATGCCGGCCACGGCCATCAGCGACAGCAGCGCCACCACCATCCACGGCAGCGCCTGGTACATCCAGATCAGCAGGGTTTCCATCATCGCGCGGCCTGTCCTTTCCTCAGCCGGCCTTGCCGGCCCCGAGCAGGCGGGCGCGGTCGGGCGGCGCCATCGCGCCCAGCATGGCGGCCACGAAGCGGTCCTGCACCCGGTAGGCCTCGTCCTCGTTGACCTGGATGGTCGAGACCCGCACCAGCATGCCGTCCGGGATCTTGCCGGACAGGCCGTAGGCCAGCCGCCGCAGCTTCTGGTCGAGGCCGGAGTTGACGGCCTTGTCGCCGATCGTGATCCAGTAGGTGATCGGCTCGTTGCGGCGGTCCTGGCGCGCCACCAGGCGCCGGACCGGCAAGCGGCCGAAGCCGGTGGCGAGCGTGTCGGGCCGGCTATTGAGCATCTGGAAGCCCTGGGCCACATAGCACACCTCGGGCAGGTGCAGCTCCAGCGACTTGCTCTGGTCGCCGCCGTAGGCGATCGACAGCATCACCCGGTTGCCGGCGCGGTCGACGTAGGTGCGGGCCAGGGTCTGGTCGTACAGGCGGGCCAGCATGGCTTCCTGGTCGGGGTCGGGTTTCAGCGGCACGATGTCCTGGTCCACGGTCCAGCCGCCGAAGCTGGCCGGGATCATCGCCTCCAGCGTGAAGCGCGCGCCGGCCGCGATCCGGGTCTTGGGCGTCAGCGCGCCGGTCAGGGCCGAGGTCAGCGCCATCGCCAGGCCCAGCACCAGGCTGGCCGCGAAGCGGCGGTTCATGCGCCCTCCTTCGGCCGCGCCGCGCGGCGCCGCAGGTACCACTGCAGGGCCGAGTCGACCGACAGGATCAGCAGCAGCGCCGTCACGAACAGCACCATGCCGGCGAAGCCGTGCAGGAAGCCCTGGCCGGCGGCGTCGCCGAAGTAATAGGTGATCAGGGTCAGGGCGATCACGCGGATCACGTTGGCCGAGAAGGAAATCGGGATGATGAACAGCGCCAGGCCGATGTTGCGGAAGGCCGAGGGATGGCGCATGAAGTTCAGGTAGAACAGGCCGAGCGCCTCCAGCGTGAGCAGGGTCTGCAGGCCTGCGCAGGCGTCGGCCACCAGCAGCTGGTACTGGCCGATCTGCAGGATCACGCCGGTGCGGCTGATCGGGTAGCCGAGCGCGAACAGCAGGTGCTCGGTGGCCCACGACACCGCCATCTTCATCGGCAGGGTGACGGCGGCCACGAACTCGCTCGGCAGCGGCACCATGAACAGCATGAAGAAAAACGGGAACCACAGGATGGCCAGCGCGCGTGCCCCGCGCTTGACCAGCAGCACGGCCGCCATCACGACGATGATTGCGCCGACTTCCAGCATCAGGATGTGCTGCGAGCGGCCCAGCAGGTGCAGGGCCAGGCCGAGGGCCAGCACCGGCCAGCCGCTCCAGCTCTGGCGCGCGGGGACGGCCAGCACTTCCGGCCACTTGCGCCAGATCAGCCACAGGGCCAGGCCGTAGATGATCGGGCCGTGGCCCTGCTCCTCGCTGATCCAGGCGCCGGTGAACAGGTCGTAGAAGGTCGGCAGCAGCAGGACCGCGAGCCCGGCGATCACCGGCCACCACTCGGGCAGCACGGCGCGGACCTGGGCCAGCTGGGGCGGAACTGCGCGGCGCACGCCGGTCTGCATGTCAGGACTCCACCACCACCGAGCCGAGCACTTCGCCGCCGGCGTCCACCAGCTGCTCGACCATGCGGGCCAGGTTGGCGACCCGGGTGTAATTCTTGCGCGCCACCAGCAGCACGCCGCCGGCGCGGCCGGCCACCGCCAGCGCGTCGGCGCCGCTGGCAAACGGCGGCAGGTCGTACAGCACCACGTCGTAGCGGCTTTCCAGCTGGGTGTTGAGGTTGCGGAAGGATTCGCGCGCCAGCAGCTCCTGGGGGTTGGGCGGCAGGGTTCCGGCCGGCATCACCGACAGGTCGGCAAAGCCGGGGATGCGCGCGATGACGTCGAGGTCGGCGCGCCCGGCCAGCAGGTCGGACAGGCCCTGGCGCGGCTTCAGGCCGAAGGCATCGGCCTGCTGCGGCCGGCGCAGGTTGGCGTCCACCAGCAAGGTCTGTTCGCCGAGCTGGGAGAACACCACCGCCAGGTTGGCGGCGAACAGGGCGGCGCCATCGTTGGCATCGATCCCGACCACGGCCAGCGCGCGCCGGCCGCGCGCGAACCAGCGCAGCATCAACTGGCTGCGCACCGCGCGCAGCGCCTCCACCTGTGGCGCGAACGGATCGTAGGCCGCCACCAGCCGAGGCGACAGGTTGGCCTGCCCCTGCTGCAGGTAGGGATAGGCGAACTGGCGCGCCAGCGCCTGCTGGATGTCGTCTTCCGACACCAGCCCGAGGCGCACGGCGGCCTCGCCGAAGCGCAGCCCGGTTTCCGTCTGGCTGCGCAGCACGCGCTCGGCGTTCTCCGGGGTCAGCTTGCCGGCATCGAGCAGCAGCGCGCCCATGCGCGATGCGGCGGCGGTATGGTCGGCATGCAGGGCCGACAGCACGGGTGAATTCATGAGCAGGTCCTTCCTTAGTTCAGGCGCAGCAGCCGGCGTGGCGCCATCAGGGCGCGCAAGCCGCGCGGGCGCGGCGCCGCCTTCCAGTCGATGGTGCCGAGCACCGGGATGCCCAGCATGTCCTTGAGGTCGGCACTGGAGCGGATCGGGCGGTTCAGCAGTTCCAGCAGCATCGCCAGGCCCACGCCCAGCACGGTGCCGATCAGGATCGACACCAGGGTGTTGAGCAGGATGCGCGGGGCGGATGGATCGATCGGCGCCACCGCCGGGTTCAGGATCGCCACCTCGGACTGCTCGGACTGGGCTTCAATGCGGGTCTGCGAGAAGCGCTGGCTGGCGGCGTCGAAGGCGCGCTGGGCCGAGTCGAGGTCCTTCAGCAGCACGCCCAGCTCGTCGCGGGCGCGGTTCAGCTCCAGCACCCTGGCCTTCTGCTCGGCCACGGCCTGGCGCAGCTCGCTTTCGCGGGCGCGCAGCACGGCGGCGTTGTTGCCGACGCTCCTGGAGACGTTCGCCAGCGCCGCGTTGAGCTCGCCGCGCAGCTTGTTGACCTCGGCCTGGGCGGCCTGGTACTGCGGATGGTTGCGGCCGTAGCGCGAGGCGGTGTCGGCCAGCTTGCCCTCGGCGCTGGACAGGCCCACCCGCAGGCTCTGGATCAGTCCGTTGTTGGCGACGTCCGGGGAATTGAGGCCGCCGCCGGCGACCTGGGCCCGCGAGCTGCCTTCCATCGCCGCCGCCTGGGCCGCCACCAGCTGGGCCGACAGGTCGTTCAGGCGCTGCAACTCGACGTCGGCGCGGTTGTTGTCGAGCGAGACGATCCCCTTTTCCTGCTGGTACTTGGACAGGCGCGCCTGGGCCGCCTCCAGGTTGTCGCGCAGCTGCCGGGTCTGCTCGTTGAAGTAGGACGAGGTCTTTTTCATCGGGTCGGTCTTGAGCTGGACCGTGATGCGCTGGTACTCGTCGGCGAAGGCGTTGGCGACCGCCGCCGCGAATTGCGGATCGGCGCCCTTGAAGCTGATCTCGACCACCGACGATTCGCGCGACGGCTGGATCTCCAGCTTCTTGAGCAGGAGATCGGCCAGCCAGTCGCGCACGTCGCCGCGGCCCTCGGTGGCGGCGTTGAACTGCTGCGCCACGCCCGGGCTCTGGGCCAGGTGCAGCGTCTCGACCACGCGACGCGCCACGTTCTTGCTGCCGATGATGTCGATCTGGGTCGCCATATAGCCCGGCATCAGCTGGCTCGGGACCGCCAGGCCGGTCAGCGGGTCCACGCCCTTGTAGTTGAGCAGGACCGAGGCCGTGGCCTTGTAGGTCTTGGGCTGCACCAGGCTCCAGCCCAGCGCCAGGGCGACCGTGACCAGCAGGGTCGCCAGGATGGTCTTCTTCCTGGCGTTCAGGATCAGCAGGAATTGATGGATGTTCATCGCGCGTTCTCGTTTGACGGGGGGCAAATGAGAACGGCTCAGAACCAGCTTTCGCGGACCGTGATCACGTCATCGGTCTGGACCAGGTCGCTGCCCTTGACGTCGATGGTGCGGGTGCCGCCATTGCCGTCGCGGCGGGTCACGCGCCAGCCGCTGTTGCTGCCGCGCTGGGTCAGGCCGCCGCCGGCCGACACCGCCTGCTGGACCGTCATGCCGCGCTCGATGCGGAAGGCGCCGGGCCGCTGCACTTCGCCCATCACATAGGCGCGCGGGGCGCGCTCGACGAAGATGACGTCGCCGCCGTTGACCTCGAAGTCACGGTTCAGCTCGCCCTTGCGCACCATCTCGACCACGTCGATGGTTTCGCGGCTGGTCTTGCCGTCGCGGGTGCGCACCAGGTCGATGGTGTCGCCGCCCTCGGGCGCGATGCCGCCGGCCAGCGCCAGCAGGTCAAGCACCTTGCGCGGGCCGTCCACCGGGTAGCGGCCGGGCCGGTTGACCTGGCCCAGCACCGACACCTGGGCACTGGCCATGGTGGTCACCAGCAGGTTGACCTGGGCTTTCTTCAGGTAGCCGCCCTTCTCCAGCGCGTCGCCGATCTTCTTCTCGGCCTGGGAGGTCGACAGGCCGCCCACCTGCACCGGGCCGAGCAGCGGCACGGTCATCTTGCCGCTCTCGGAGACGCGGGCCTCCACCGCCAGGTCGGGACTGCCATAGACAGTCATCTTGACCACGTCGCCCGGTCCCAGCAGCACATCGGCCGCGCTCGCGCCGCAGGCCGCCACGGCCAGCCAGGCCGCCATCATCCATTGCATCAGTCGCTTCATGTTGTCCTCCCGGTTGCTTACAGTTGAGATTTACTTCAGGCCGGCCACACCGCGCTCGAGCGCAGCCTTGTCGGAAGCCGGCGCCGTGGCGCCGGCCGCTACCGCCGGCGCCGCGGCCGGAGCCGCCGCGCCTTGCACCGCCGCCGCCGGACTGGCGGCAGGCGCATTCGATTCCAGCGCCAGTTCCTTGCTCAGGTACTCGACCTTGGCGCCGCTGCGCAGGCGCTTGATCTCGGCCGAAGCGGCATCCTTGTTGCGTTCGGCCGCGAGGGCCTCGGCGATCTGCGGCCCGGCCACCTCCAGCGTCACCGGCGCGTTGCGCACCTCGGCCACCGACATCATCAGGGCGCGGCCGCCCTCATTGACGATGAAGATCTGGCCCTTGGGCATCGACAGCAGCTTCCGCGAAATCTCCGCCGGCATGTCGGAGGTGGTGCGGGTCACCTGGCTGCGCCCGTACTTGACTTTGTGGGTGTCCAGCCAGACGGCGACCTCTTCCAGCGATCTGGAGCCGTCGGCGGCGGCCCGCAGCGGCGGCGTCAGGTCGCTCGACTGCACCACCAGCTGGTTCATCACCAGCGCCTTGCGGTTGCTGAAGAACTCGGGATGCTTGTCGAAATAGTCCGCCACCTCGGCCGGGGCGGGCGGCGCCGGATTGCCGAGGCGCTTCTGGATATAGGCCTGGGCCAGGATCAGCGCGCGCGCGCGGTCGATCGCCTGCATCACCCGCGGATCGCGGTCGAGCTTGTCCTTTTCCGCCGCGTTGTCGAGCAACTGGCGGTCGATCAGGGCCTGCAGCAGCTGCTTGCTGGCGGCCTGCTGCTGGGAGGCGGGAATACCGGAGCGCTGCAGCTCCTCGTTCAGCTGCAGCACCGTGATCTCGCTGCCGTCCACCCGCGCCAGCGCCTGCCCGGGGCGGGTCTCCTTGGCCTTTTCGGAACAGCCGGCCAGCAGCGCCGCCAGCAACACCAGGCCCGCACCCAGGGCGCGCTTGTGCTTCGACAGGGTCATCGGGTGCATCGTGGACAGGTAGGTTTTCAAGATCGTTTCCTCGGCTTGTTGATTGGTCAGGCACATCCATTGTGGGAGCCGCCGCGCAGCGGCTCTGTACGTCACTTCACGCTGACGAGCCCGCCAGCTGCGCCGGCTGCAGCCCGCGGTAGGCCGCATAGGCGCGGCGCAAGCCCTCCGGCAAGGGCGTGCTGGCCTGCCAGCCCAGCCCCTTGAGCTTGGACACGTCGAGCAGCTTGCGCGGCGTGCCGTCCGGCTTGCTGGTATCGAACACGATGCGGCCGCGGTAGCCGACGGTCGCGCCCACCAGCCGCGCCAGCTCGGCGATGGTGACGTCCTCGCCGGTGCCGACGTTCAGGTGCGAATGCATCGGGTCGGTGTGGGCCGCATAGGTGGCACGGTCCAGGTTCATCACGTGGACGCAGGCGGCCGCCATGTCGTCGACGTAGAGAAATTCGCGCATCGGCTTGCCGCTGCCCCAGATCACCACTTCCGGGGCGTCGGTTTCCTTGGCTTCGTGGAAGCGGCGCATCAGGGCCGGGATCACGTGGCTGTTTTCCGGGTGGTAGTTGTCGCCGGGACCGTACAGATTGGTCGGCATCACGCTGCGAAAGTCGGTGCCGTACTGGCGGTTGTAGCTCTCGCACAACTTGATGCCGGCGATCTTGGCCATCGCATACGGCTCGTTGGTGGGCTCCAACATGCCGCTCATCAGGTATTCCTCGCGGATCGGCTGCGGCGCCAGGCGCGGGTAGATGCAGGACGAACCGAGGAACAGCAGCTTCTGCACGCCCGCGCCCCAGGCTTCGTGGACCACATTGGCCTGCACCATCATGTTGTCGTAGATGAATTCGGCCGGGTAGGTATTGTTGGCATGGATGCCGCCGACCCGGGCTGCGGCCAGGTAGACCTGGTCGATCTTTTCGTTTCTGAAAAAGTCGTGGACCTGGGCCTGGTTGGTCAGCTCGAGCTCGGCATGGCTGCGGGTCACGAGCTTGGTGAGGCCGCGCGCGGCCAGCGCGCGGACGATGGCGGCGCCGACCAGGCCCTGGTGGCCGGCGACGTAGATGCGGGGTTGCGTGTTCAAGCCTCTACTCCAGTGAGATTGCGATGTCGTAACCATGCGATTTGAGCAGCTTGTGGCGGCGCGCCTTGTCCAGATCGCACAGCACCATTTCCTGCACCATCGCCTCGAAGGAAATGCGGGGTTCCCAGCCGAGCCGGCGGCGGGCCTTGCCGGGATCGCCCAGCAGGGTCTCGACCTCGGTCGGGCGGAAGTACTGGGGATCGACGGCGACGATCGTTTGCCCGAGCGCCACCCCGGGCGCCTGGTCGCCGCTGACGGCGGCCACCACGCCGCGTTCGTCGACGCCGCTGCCCTGCCAGCCGATCTCGATTCCGAGCTCGCGCGCGGCGACCTCGACGAAGTGGCGCACCGAATACTGGCGGCCGGTGGCGATCACGAAGTCTTCCGGCGCATCCTGCTGCAGCATCAGCCACTGCATCTGGACATAGTCCTTGGCATGGCCCCAATCGCGCAGCGCATCGAGGTTGCCGAGGAACAGCTGTGGTTCCAGGCCCTGGGCGATGTGCGCCAACGCGCGCGTGATCTTGCGCGTGACGAAGGTTTCGCCGCGGCGCGGCGACTCGTGGTTGAACAGGATGCCGTTGCAGGCATACATGCCGTAGGCCTCGCGGTAATTGACCGTGATCCAGTAGGCATACAGCTTGGCCACCGCATACGGGCTGCGCGGATAGAACGGCGTGCTCTCGCGCTGCGGGGTTTCCTGCACCAGGCCGTAGAGCTCGGAGGTCGAGGCCTGGTAGAACCGGGTCTTCTGCTCCAGGCCGAGGAAGCGGATCGCCTCCAGCAGGCGCAGGGCGCCCATGCCGTCGACGTCGGCCGTGTACTCGGGCGACTCGAACGAGACCGCCACGTGGCTCATCGCGCCCAGGTTGTAGACCTCGTCCGGCTGCACCTCCTGCATGATGCGGGTCAAGTTGGAGGTGTCGCTCAGGTCGCCGTAATGGAGGAAGAAGTTCTTGTTGTCCGCCTGCGGCGACTGGTAGATGTGGTCGATGCGTCCCGTATTGAACAGCGAGGCGCGGCGCTTGATGCCGTGCACCTCGTAACCCTTTTCCAGCAGCAGTTCCGCCAGGTAGGAACCATCCTGCCCGGTGACCCCGGTGATCAGCGCTTTCTTCATCTTCTTGTCCTTGTTTAGGCCGGGAAACAATTCCGCAGACCGCTTAACAATGTTGCAAACTAAACAATATTTTACGCGTCGCGGAGAGCTCTGCAAGGCAAATTCAATCGTGCGCGGCCTGTTTAAGCCGGACTTAAGCCGGCCGCCATCCGGTCAGAACGCGTTTTCGCGCGCCAACACCACCTTGACGGTCTTCAGGATGATCCAGAGGTCGAGCCAGACCGACCAGTTGCGCAGGTAGTCCAGGTCGTACTGGATGCGCGCCTCCATCCGGTCCAGGGTGGCGGTTTCGCCGCGCAGGCCGTTGACCTGGGCCCAGCCGGTGATGCCCGGCTTGACCTTGTGGCGCAGCATGTAACCCTTGATCAGCTTGCGGTACTGCTCGTTGTGCGCGACCGCATGCGGGCGCGGGCCGACGATGCTCATCCGCCCCTGCAACACGTTGATGAACTGCGGCAATTCGTCGAGCGAGGTGCGGCGCAGGAAGCCGCCGATCCGGGTCAGGCGCTGGTCGCCGCGGCTGGCCTGTACCACCTGCTCGCCATCCTCCGCCACCGTCATCGAGCGGAACTTGTAGACGATGATTTCCTCGCCATACAGGCCGTAGCGGCGCTGGCGGAAGATCACCGGGCCGTTGGAGGACAGCTTCACCGCCAGCGCGGTGGCCAGCATCAGCGGCGCCAGCGAGATGAGGATGATGGTGGCCAGCACGATGTCGCTGGCGCGCTTGATCATGCTGTTCAAGCCCATGAAGGGGGTTTCGCAGATCGCGATCACCGGCATGCCGCCGACATTGTCGAAGCGCGCCTGCATCAGGTCGAAGATGTACACGTCGGGCAGGAAGTAGACCGAGGCCGTGGTGTCCTGCAATTCGTCGATCAGCTTGCGGATGCGCGGCTGGGCCGAGATCGGCTGGCTGATGAAAATCATCTTGGTGTGGTGCTGGCGCACATAGGCCACGATCTCGTTCATCTTGCCCAGCATCGGATGGGGGAGCGCGAGCGGCTGGCGCTCCCCGGCGCGGTCGTCGAAGAAGCCGTGCACCTGCATGAACAGGTTGGGGTGGTCGTCGCAGATGCGGGCAAAGCGCAGCCCGAGGTCGTTGGCGCCGACCACCACGGCGCTGCGCACCTCCTTGCGTTGCTCAGGCGCGCCGGCGCTGCGCACCGCGATATGGCAGGTCAGCAGGATCACCGGCACCGCCACGAACCAGCCCAGCACCACATTGTCGTTGTAGTAGTAGCGCAGGCCGCTGGAGTTGCCGAGGAACCACAGCACGGCGATGGTCAGGCACCAGCCGAACACCGTGTCGCGGGCATAGGCCAGCATGCGGCCGCTGCGCCAGGTGCGGTAGGGGTCGATGTGCTCGTAGACGGCCGAAGAAATGAAGAAGGCGAGGATCATCAGCACCAGCGTGTAGCCGGTGAAGGGCTCGCCGAAGACCAGCGACGACAGGTACAGCGTGCCCATGATGATCAGGGGATCGAGCACGCGCTGGAAGAACGAGATGATCGGGATATCGTTGACCGTCATGTCGTTGTCCTGTTCCAGGTCCTCAGAAGACCAGGCTCGCGTTCAGCGTGACCATGTTCGACTTGAAGGCGCCCAGGCCCAGCACGGCCGAACCGCTGCGCGACTGGTGCACCACGCCGGTCGAGACTTCGACCTTGCGCGTCACCTGCCACACCGCGTTCAGGCTGGCGGTGCGCAGCGCGTCGCGCAGGTTGGACGCTCCCTGCAGGGCGGAACCGGCGCGCACGTCGTAGGAGCGGCGCTCGTAGGTAGCCAGCGCGTCGACCTTGATCTTGGCGCTCGCGCTCCAGGTCGCGCCCAGGCTGACGCCCTTGTTCAGGGTAGTCGACACCACCGTGCTCTCCAGCGGGGCGAAGTCCTGCCATACCGACGCCGTATAGGTGACCTTGCCGCGGGGGGTATACAGCAGCGAGACGCGGCCGTTGGCGCCGGAGGTGGTGCCGCCGAAGGAGGGTTGGTCGCGGCGCGCGTAACCGACCAGGCCCTGCAGCGTGGTGGTGCCGGTGAGCAGCCAGTCGATGCGCGCCTTCAGTTCATCCTGCTTGTAGTCGTTGTTGACGATCAGGAAGCCGAACGGGTAGCCGTTCGGGTAGCGCCCGTTCAGGTGGCGATAGACCAGGCCGATGGTGCTGCCGTTGGCGGGCACGTAATCGCCTTCCAGCTCGCTCGCGTATTCGGTGCGGTTGTTGAAGCGTTGACTGTTCAGCTCGTAGGTCCAGCTGTCCTTGGCGAAGGCCGTCTTCGCCTGCCAGCTGGGATGGAAGCGCCAGGCGCCCTCGAAAAAATTGCGGCGGCGCGTACGCAGGTTGCGCTGGTCGGAGTAGAAGTCGGTGTAGGGGGCGAGGGTTTCGTCGAACAGCGTACCGAGCTTGCCCGACAGGTGGTTGCCGAGCTGCCAGTACCAGGTGCCCTCGAGGTTCTTGCCCGTGTAGTTCAGCTGCTTGAAATGGTCGTAGTCCACCCGCGCCAACCGGGTTTGCAGGAGCACGCGCTGGCGGCTCCAGGTGTGGTCGTAATAAAAGCCGGCCACGCCCTGCTTCCATGAATCGGAACGGGTATTGTCGAAGCCCGGAAGGTTGTCCGGGACCCGCAGCAGGTTGTCGTCATGGCCCCAGCCGATGCCGGCGTAGGGATGGAAGCCTTCGTCCTGCTGGGCAAGGGCGGGAAGGGCGAAGAGTGCGCCGATCAAGAGCGCCAGGGTCTTGGAAGTTTGCATATTGTTTGTTTTGTTGAGCACTATGTGTTGAACTTGTTTACCAATACGACCAGTTACCAGTCGCCACCACCCAGACCCCTAGCAGGCCATTGGTCACCGCATGCGCCACGATCGGCGCCCACAAGGTGCGGCAGCGGTGGTACAGCCAACCATACACCGCGCCTGCCACGATGCCCGCCAGCCACAAATTGTGTTCGAAACCGAAAAGAACGGCTGTGACGACGAAACTCTTGATCCCGAGCCGGGACGGATCAACCGACTGGAACTCGGCCGATTCGATCCAGCGCATCAGGAACGACCGCCAAAACAATTCCTCCATGACAGGTACCACCAGCGCCGCACCGGCCAGGCGCACCAGCGCCAGCGGCCAGTCGATCGCGCCGCCCAGCCGCGGATCGTAGCCGGCGGCGGCGCCGACGATCATCCACGGCGCATCCAGGCTGATCCACAGGACCAGCACCACCGCGCCCGCCGCCGCCGCCAACGCCACTGTCCGGCGCGGCGCGGGGCGGCCGAGTTCATTGTAGTCCCGCCAGAACAAGGCGAGCAGCACAATTACCACCGTGATCTTGACCGGGTAGAGCCACAGCAAGCTGGCCGGCGTGTGGCCCATCCTTTCAAGCATGTCGCCGGCGAAAATGAAGAACACGTAGGCCAGGAAGGGCAGGATGCGCCGCCACGCCGCCCGGTTCAGCAGCGGCGCGTCGGCCGCGGCCGGGCTGGCGGTGGGGGCGGTCTGTGCTTCGTCTGGCTCGGTCATGTCGCTCCATGGGCTGGCCGCGCATGCCGCGCCGGCGTTGCTCAAAGTCAAGATCAGCGGCGAACGCACGCCATCGGCTTCGCTGCACTGCGACTCAACTTTACGCGCATGCCGACAGGCTTCTGTGCGGTAGATGACAGAACCAGCCCTTTGCCGGACTCATCAGGTTGACCGGATTCAATGCCTGTTGGGGGAGCGAAAAACCGGCTGCTCGAAAAAAAACGCCGGGGTAACCGGCGTTTTTAGGGAGACGAGGCTGGCTCAGGCGTCGCCGCGGGCGCGCGCCTCGATCTGCTCCCAGCGCTCCAGCGCTTCGAGCAATTGCTCCTCGATCTCGGCGAAGCGCTCGGTCATGCGGCGCGCATCGGCCGGGTTGGTCTTGTAGAAGTCCGGCCCGTTCAGCTGGGCCGTGATGGCGGACTGTTCGTCCTCCAGGCTGGCGATCAGCTTGGGCAATTCCTCCAGCTCGCGCTGCTCCTTGAAGCTGAGCTTGACCTTCTTTCCGGGGGCCGGCGCGGCAGACGGCGCCTCGGCCGGCTTCGGCGCGGCCTTGGGCGCCGCTGGCGCGGGTGCTTCGCTGCGCACCCGCTCCCAGTCGCTGTAGCCGCCCACGTAGTCGCGCCACTTGCCCTGCCCTTCGGACACGATCACCTGGGTGACCACGTTGTCGAGGAAGGTGCGGTCGTGGCTGACCAGGAACACGGTGCCGGTGTAATCCTCCAGCAGCTCCTCCAGCAGTTCCAGGGTGTCGATGTCGAGGTCGTTGGTCGGCTCGTCCAGCACCAGGCAGTTGGCCGGCTTGGCGAACAGGCGCGCCAGCAGCAGGCGGTTGCGCTCGCCGCCGGACAGCGACTTGACCGGCGAGCGGGCCCGCTCCGGCGCGAACAGGAAGTCGCCCAGGTAGCTCATCACGTGCTTCTTCTGGCCATTGATCTCGACCCAGTCGCTGCCCGGCGAAATGGTGTCGGCCAGCGACGCGTCCTCGTTCAGCTGGGCGCGCATCTGGTCGAAGTAGGCCACGTTCAGGCGCGTACCGAGCTGGACCTTGCCGCTGTCGGCCGCTTCCTCGCCGAGGATGATCTTGAGCAGCGTGGTCTTGCCGGCGCCGTTCGGCCCGATCAGGCCGACCTTGTCGCCACGCATGATGATGGTGCTGAAATCCTTGACGATGACTTTCTCGCCGAAGGACTTGGACACGTTCTCCAGCTCGGCCACGATCTTGCCCGAGCGCTCGCCGGTGGCGAGGTCAAGCCGCACCTGGCCCTGCAGGTCGCGGCGCGCCACGCGCTGTTCGCGCAGCGCTTCGAGGCGCCGCACGCGGCCCTCGTTGCGGGTACGGCGCGCCTCCACGCCCTTGCGGATCCACACTTCTTCCTGCGCCAGGAACTTGTCGAACTTGGCGTTCTCCACTTCCTCGACCGCCAACAGGTCGCGCTTGCGCTCCTGGTACTTGGAGAAATTGCCCGGGAAAGAAAGCAGGCGGCCGCGGTCCAGCTCGATGATACGGGTGGCGACGTTGTCGAGGAAGCTGCGGTCGTGGGTGATGAACAGCACCGAGCCGCGAAAATCGCGCAGCAGCGTCTCCAGCCACTTGATCGAAGTGAAGTCCAGGTGGTTGGTCGGCTCGTCCAGCAGCAGCACGTCCGGCGCCGACACCAGCGCCACGGCCAGCGCCACGCGCTTCTGCATGCCGCCCGACAGCGTGCCCATCCTGGCGTCGCGGTTCAGGCCGAGGCGGTCGAGCGTCGTGTCGACCTTGTTGGCCAGGTTCCAGGCATCGGTGGCATCGAGCTTCACCTGCAGCTCGTGCATGCGCTCCATCAGCGCCTCGTCATTGCCCTGGCCGAACTGGCCGGTCAGCGCTTCGTACTCGGCCAGCATCGCCTGCTGGCCGCCCATGCCGGCCGCGACCGCGTCGAACACGCTGTCGTCCGGATTGAACACGGGCTCCTGCTCGACGTAGGCGATCTTCAGGCCCTGCTGCATCACCAGCAGGCCGTCGTCCAGGCGCGACTGGCCGGACAGGATCTTCAGCAGCGACGACTTGCCGGTGCCGTTGCGGCCGATGAGACCGACGCGCTCGCCGGTTTCGAGCGAAAAATCTGCGTGGTCGAGCAGGGCGACGTGCCCGAAAGCGAGCTGGGCGGAGGTGAGCGAGATGACTGCCATAAGGATTCGAGGGCGCGGCTGGAATGCGAAGAAACGAGCATTGTACCGGCAGTCAGCCGATTCTCGATTGCGCGCGCCATCCTCGGCTATAATTGCGCCAGTTCACGATACCGGGCTGCGACTGCAGCGACCGCTCGCCGAACCACCGGGCGCCGCTTCCTGCGGCGCCAGCGTCCTCCCCGTAGCACAATGGATAGTGCACATGCCTCCTAAGCGTGGGATACTGGTTCGATTCCAGTCGGGGGGACCAAAGCTGACATCCCCTTTCAATAAGTGACCGCGTAATCCTTCGGAAACGGCCGGCCTGCGAACGCCTTTTTCTGGGTCCAGTCCTGGGCGGGACTCGTCCAGTAGGAATCCGTCGCCGGCAGGCCCAGCGCGAGGAAGCTTGCCGACGCGATGTACATGCTGCCGTTGTTGGAGTACCAGTCGGCCAGTTCCGGGTGATGGCCGACAAAGCCGATCGTCAGGAAGCCGTCATTGGTGAAATTGCTCGGCTCGCTCCAGACGGCTTCGTGGACGGCCTGCAGCGCCGCCCGCACCTGCCCTTCCGGCAAGCCTTCCGGCAGCTGCTTGCGCCACGCCAGCAAGGCCAGGGGCTGGAACGCGGCCGTGCGGTAGGTCAGCGAGCGCCCGATCGGCGGATAGGTCCCGGTCGGCGAAATGAAGCGTTCCAGGTGCGCGCAATAGCGCTGCGTGCGTTTCAATTCCTGCGCATACAGTTCGGCGGGCTTCGCGTTCATGAACGGCCCGTGATGCTGGTCGAGCACCTCCAGCACCTCGAGCATCATCGGGTGCATCACGTAGGAGTTGTAGTAATCGAAGTGGAAGGACTCGCCGTCCTTGATCCAGCCGTCCCCGGCATACCATTCGTTGACCTTGCGGATCGCAACGTTCAGGCGCAGCGGATCCGATTCCTCGCCGATCGACAGCAGCCAGGCCTCGTTCATCGCCGCGAACAGCATCCAGTTGGAGTACGGCGGATCGACCCGGCGCAGGCCCTTGACCTCGGCGACGATGCGGCGCTTGGTGGTGGCATCGAGCGGCTCCCACAACGCTTTCGGCGCGCGCATCAGCGCATTGGTGAAGTAGGCCGAGTCGACCAGCGGCTGGCCCTCCTTTTTCCACAGCAGGTAATCCGGACTCTTCGGATCGACCGAATTCACATAGCTCTGCAGCGCCATCTCGCGCAGGCGCTTGCGGGTGCGCCCTTCCTGGCTGTCGTCGTCCGGCAGGGCCAGCCACGGGGCGGCGCCAGCGATCAGGCGGCCAAAGCATTCGAGATAGGCGACGCGGCGGTCACGGCCATCCCAGGTCGGACTCACCTCGATCGGGAAGTTTTTCTGGAGCTCGCCGCGCGACATATTCGATAGCACCGGTTCGGCCATCTTTTGCAGGAGACCGGCCATGTAGGCGCGGTCATTGCCCCGCGCGGGCGCATCCGGCACCGCGGCAGCGGCGGCGCCGGCCCCGAGCAGGCCGCCCACCGCGGAACCGGCCATCACGGTCCGCATGAAATTGCGTCGTTCCATCTTGTCTCCTTTTTATTTTTGAACCATTGTTATGGAGCATGATAATCCGGGCAATTTCAGGCTAGCTATACGAACTTGGCATGCAGTTATACAAATAATCGATGAGTCAGGCATCTGGACAGGCCGTAAGATTGCTTTCATGACCACCCCTCTCTCCCGTCGCGGCCTGCTGCACGGCAGCGCTGCCGCCATCGCCAGCCTGTGCCTCCCCTTTGGCAAGCAGGTCCAGGCTGCCGCCCATGATGTGGCTTCGCCGCGCTTTTCGGTTGGCGCCACCGATTTCCTGCTCGACGGCAAACCGCTGCAGATTCGCTGCGGCGAAATGCACTTTGCCCGCGTGCCGCGCGAATACTGGGCGCACCGGCTCAAGGCCCTGAAGGCGATGGGCCTGAACACCGTGTGCGCCTATCTGTTCTGGAATTACCACGAGTGGCGCGAAGGCCGCTACGACTGGGGCGGCCAGCGCGACGCCGCCGAGTTCTGCCGCCTGGCGCAAGAGCTTGGCCTGTGGGTGATCCTGCGCCCCGGGCCTTACGCCTGCGCGGAGTGGGAAATGGGCGGCCTGCCCTGGTGGCTGCTCAAGCATCCGGGCGATGCCTTCCTGCGCACCCGGGACGAAGCGTTCATGCAGCCGGCCCGCCGCTGGCTGGCGGAGGTCGGCCGGGTGCTGGCGCCGATGCAGGTGACGCACGGCGGGCCGATCCTGACGGTGCAGGTGGAGAACGAATACGGCTTTTTCGGCCAGGACCTGGACTACCTGCGCGCGATGCGCCAGGCGCTGCTGGACGCGCGCTTCGACGTGCCGCTATTCCAGTGCAACCCAACCAATGCGGTCGCGAAAACCCATATCCCCGAGTTGCTGTCCGTGGCGAACTTCGGCAGCGACCCCGAACGGGGCTACCGGGCGCTGGCCTCGGTCCAGCAGGGACCGCTGATGTGCGGCGAATTCTATTCGGGCTGGTTCGACACCTGGGGCGCGCCACACCGCCGCGGCGACGCCGGCAATGCGGTCAAGGACATCCAGGCCATGCTCAAGGCCAGGGGTTCGTTCAGCCTGTACATGGCCCACGGCGGCACCAGCTTCGGCCTGTGGGGTGGCAGCGATCGTCCCTTCCGTCCCGACACCAGCAGCTACGACTACGACGCGCCCATCGGCGAGGCCGGCTGGGTGGGCGAGAAATTCGACGCCTACCGCGAGGGCATCAAGCCATTCCTCGGGCCGGGTGAAACGCTGCCTTCCGCGCCGCCGCGCAATCCGGTGATCGCCATCGCGCCGTTCACGTTTAAGCATAGCGCCGAGGTCATGGCCAACCTGCCCGGGCGCGTGATCAAGGACCGCTCGCCGCGGCCAATCGAGCAGTACGACATCAGCCGCGGGCTGGTCGCCTACCAGGTCACGCTGCCCGCCGGGCCGGCTGGCGTCATCGAAGCGGCCAAGGTGCGCGACCTGGCCTGGGTCTATCTCGATGGCGAGCCGGTCGGCACGATGGACACGCGCCACCGCCGCTACCGGGTCGAGATCCCCGCCCGCGACAAGCCGGCCACGCTCGAGGTGCTGCTGTACACGATCGCGCGGGTGAACTTCGGCGTCGAGGTGCATGACCGCAAAGGCATGCACGGACCGATTCGCTTCCGGCCGCGGGAAGGCGAGGTGCAGGTCCTCGAAGACTGGACCATTCGTGCGATCGACTTCGACGCCGACGGCTCGCTGCCTGCACTGGACTGGAAGCCAGGGCGGGCGCGCGGACCGGCGTTCTGGCGCGGCGGTTTCGATGCATCGGAAACCGGCGATACCTTCCTCGATATGTCGACATGGGGACAGGGCATCGTCTGGATAAACGGGCGCTGCCTGGGACGCTACTGGAGCATCGGACCGACGCAGACGATGTATTTGCCGGGGCCGTGGATCAAGCGCGGCCGCAATGAGGTCGTCGTCCTGGACCTGACCGGACCACAAAGCGCACGGGTCGAGGGACTGACGACGCCGATCCTCGACCGCCTGCAACCGGACCGGGACCTGCCGCGTGCATCGCACGCTAGCCGCCTGATGCTTGACGGCGTCGCGCCGGTCGCCGAAGGAGCATTCGCGCCGGGCGCCATGATCCAGGATGTCCGCTTCGCCAAACCAGCTAGCGGCCGTCAGTTCTGCCTTGAGGCGCTCAGTGCTTTCGATGGCAAGGACTCCGCCGCAATCGCCGAACTGTCCCTGCTCGATGCCGCGGGCCGGCCACTCGACCAGTCCGCCTGGACCATCGCCTATGCCAGCAGCGAGGAAATGAACCGGGAAGATGGCTCGGCACTCAATGCAATCAATGGCCAGGCCACCGACTTCTGGCACACCGCGTACAGCGGCGAGCAGCATCCACGTTTTCCGCATCGCCTCGTGATCGACCTTGGCGCGAGCACGGAGATTCACGGAATGCGCTACACGCCGCGCCAGGGGCCGCCACAGGTCACGGGACGGATCAGGGATTACCGCATTTACGTGGGGGAGCGGCTGGTCGTCGAAGATCGTCAGGCTGTCCGGTCATGACGATGTGCTATCGTTCGCGCTTTCTTGAAGGCACGATCCGATGAAACTCCCCGACATCACTCCTACCGCCAACCCCACCCTCGCCGCCGCGCTCGACCAGGCCATCAACAACAAGACCAAGCCGCTTGGAAGCCTCGGCGCGCTGGAGCGGCTGGCCCGCCAGTTGGGCCTGATCCAGGGACGAACTGTCGTCACCATCGAGCATCCGGCCATCCTCGTCTTCGCCGGCGACCACGGCATCGTGGCCGAGGGCGTGTCGGCCTATCCGAAGGACGTGACCTGGCAGATGGTCGAGAACTTCCTCGCGGACGGCGCCGCCATCAACGTGTTCGCGCGCCAGAACGGCTGCGCCCTGCACGTGGTCGACGCTGGTGTCGACCACGATTTCGGCCCCCGCGAGCGCCTGCTGGACCGCAAGGTCGCAAACGGCACCCGCAATTTCGCCATCGAGCCGGCGATGAGCGCGGCGCAGTGCGCCGACGCGATGGTGCATGGCGCCGCGCTGGTCGCCGGCCTGCCCGGCAATGTGGTCGGCTTCGGCGAAATGGGCATCGGGAACACCACCGCGGCCGCGGCGCTGATGCACAAGCTGACCGGCATCCCCGTGGCCGCTTGCGTCGGCGCCGGTACTGGCTTGACGCCGGACGGCGTGCTGCACAAGCAGCGCGTGATCGAGGCGGCGGTGGAGCGCCATGCCGGCGTCGACGCACCGCTCGACGTGCTGGCGACCTTCGGCGGCCTGGAGATCGCGATGATGGCCGGCGCCATGCTGCAGGCCGCGTCGATGCGCAAGGTGCTGCTGATCGACGGCTTCATCGTCACCAGCGCGCTGCTGGCCGCCGCCCGCATCGCACCCGGCGTGCTCGATTACTGCGTGTTCGCGCACTGCTCGGACGAATCCGGCCACCGCCGCATGCTGGACGCGCTCGGCGCGACGCCGCTGCTGCAGCTCGGCCTGCGCCTCGGCGAAGGCACCGGCGCCGCGCTCGCCCTGCCGCTGCTGCATGCCGCCGCCAACTTCCTGGGCCAGATGGCGACCTTCGAGTCGGCCAGCGTCAGCGAAAAATCGGCGTGATGCAGCAGATCCGCCTGTTCTTCATCGCGCTGCAGTTCTTCACGCGGCTGCCGATCCCGGCCTGGGTCGGCTTCGAAGCGGCCTGGCTGCAGCACGCCTCGCGCTACTTCCCGCTGGTCGGCTGCGTGGTCGGCGTGCTGGCCGCGGCCACCTACTTCGCCGCCTCGCTGGTGCTGCCGGCGCCGGTGGCGGCGGTGCTGTCGAGCGCGGCCTCGATCTACCTGACCGGGGCCTTCCACGAGGACGGCTTTGCCGACACCTGCGATGGGCTGGGCGGCGGCACCAGCCGCGAGCGGGTGCTGGAGATCATGAAGGACTCGCGCGTTGGCGCTTACGGCGCCATCGGCATCGTGTGCATGCTGGCGGCCAAGCTGTCGGCCCTGGCGATGCTGCCGCCACGCGTCGCGATTGCCGCGCTGCTGCTGGCCCATCCTCTGTCGCGCCTCGCCGCCACGGCGTTGATCTGGAAGCTGGACTACGTGCGCGGCGAAGGCAAGGCCAAGCCGCTGGCCCAGCACATGACGGGCGGCGAATTCGGCATCGCCGCCGCGACTTGCCTGCTGCCTGCCGCCGTGGTCCTGGCAAGCGGCTGGGTGCCGGCGGCTGCGGTGCTGGCGGCCGCGCTGGCCGCGATGCTGGCCGCGCTCTGGCTCGGGCGCAAGCTCGTGCGACGCATCGGCGGCTACACCGGCGACTGCCTCGGCGCCGTGCAGCAGCTGGCCGAAGTGGCGATCTACATCGCGCTGCTGGCCACGCTCGGGCACGGGGCGTGGGTGTGAAGCTGCACCTGCTGCGCCATCCGCAGCCGGCCGTTGCGCCGGGCCTGTGCTACGGCGCCACCGACATGCCTGCGCTCGATTACGAGATCGAACGCGTGCACGCCGAACTGATCGCACGAGGACTGCCGGGCGCCCTCCCCGTTTTTTCGAGCCCGCTGCGGCGCTGCGCCGAGCTGGCGCAGCGCTTGCAGCCGCACGGCCCGCAGCTGGACGCGCGGCTGGCCGAAATGGATTTCGGCGCCTGGGAGATGCGTGCGTGGAGCGACATCCCGCGCGCCGAAGTCGACGCCTGGGCCGCGGACCTGTCCAACTATCGGCCGGGCGGTGGCGAAAACCTGCGCGAGGTGGCCGCGCGCGTCAATGGCTTCGCCAACGACCTGCTCCGCGCAGGTCACGCCGCGGCGCTGATCGTCTGCCATGCCGGCACCATTCGCCTGCTCACGGCCCTGTGCGCCGGCCTGCCGCTGGAACAAGCCGCAGCCACGCCGCATCGCATCGGCTACGGCGAACTGGTCGTGCTCGAACGTCAACACAGGGTATAATCGCCCCGTTTTGGTGCTCGCGCCTGTGCTCACAGGTGCAGTTAAACGGGAAACACGGAGCCCCTCGGGCCAACGTGTGCTGCCCCCGCAACGGTAAGCAAGTGCCGCACGCTGTACGCGGCAATCGTCTTCTCACACCACTGTGCTTTTGCATGGGAAGGTCAGACGGCTACACTTGCCAGCCCGGATACCGGCCAAAAGGTGGAAGCGCGTGCGCTTCCGTTCAATCTGGTTGGCGGGGACGCCGGCCGGTTGTCAGCGACATCGAAACTGCCATGAAATTTTCAATTACGCGGCCTACGGCCGTGCTGTCCGTCGCATGCGCCGTCGCCGCGCCTTGCGCCTTCGCCGATTCCACTCCCGATAC
Organism: Massilia terrae; assembly: GCF_024753145.1. GTDB lineage: Bacteria > Pseudomonadota > Gammaproteobacteria > Burkholderiales > Burkholderiaceae_D > Telluria > Telluria terrae. The sequence continues at coordinate 83,920 of NZ_JANUGU010000004.1, forward strand.
CGTGATCGTCACCGCGGCCCGCATTCCGCAGAGCGCCGCCCAGGTCATCGCCGACACCACCGTGATCGGCGCCGAAGAAATCGCCCGCTCGGGCGCCGGCTCGGTCGCCGACCTGCTGGGCCGCCAGCGCGGCATCGAGATCGTCCGCAACGGCGGCGCCGGTGCCAGCACCAGCGTGTTCCTGCGCGGCGCCAACAGCAACCAGGTGGTGGTGCTGGTCGATGGGGTGCGCATCGGCTCGTCCACCACGGGCGCGGCCAGCTGGAATGCGATCCCGCTGTCCATCATCGACCACATCGAAGTCGTCTACGGTCCCCTGAGTTCCCTGTACGGCGCCGATGCGATTGGCGGCGTGGTCCAGATCTTCACCAGGAAGAGCGAAGGCGCGCCGCAATTCGACGCCGGCGCCGGCGCGGGCACCTATGCCACCCGCCAGTACGACGCCAGCGTGCACGGATCGACCGCCGGCGCGCACGCCGTCAGCTATGCGTTCGGCGGGGCGCATGAGGAATCGCGCGGCTATTCGGCCACCCACCCGGGCGCCTTCGGCTACAACCCGGACGACGACGGCTATACCCGCAACAGCGTCAATGGCCGCGCAGTTATCACCCTGGCCGACGGCGTCGAGGCCGGCGCCCAGTTCCTGCGCAGCCGCTTGAGGGCACAGTACGACAACGGCAGCGCCACCTTCGACGCCCGCAACATCCAGGACCTCGACAGCTATGCCGTGTTCCTCAACGGCCGCATGCTGCCGAACTGGCGCAGCAGCGTGCAGCTTGGCCGCTCCGAGGACAAGCTGGGCAGTCTTGGCAGCGCAAGCAGCGCCAGCCAGATCGACACACGCCAGGACGACTTCACCTGGCACAACACGATCAATGTGGGCCCGGATACGCTGCAGCTGCTATACGGCCACCGCAAGGAGCAAGTCGTCTCCAGCTCCAGCGCAGCACTCGGCCGCAGCCGCATCACCAACTCGTACGCGGCCTCGTACGATCTGCAGCGCGGCGACCACCTGCTCGACATCAGCGCGCGCAACGACGACTCGGAATACGGCTCGAAGACGACCGGCGCACTCGGCTACGGCTACAGCTTCAGCCGCGCGTTGCGCGCCACCGCCAGCGTCGGCACCAGCTTCCGCGCACCGACCTTCAACGAGCTGTACTACCCGGGATACGGCCTCCCGGCCAACAAACCGGAAAAAGGCCGCAACGCCGAAGCGGGCCTGCGCTACCACGTGGCGGGCGCCGAACTGCAGGCGAACTACTACCGCAACCGCCTGACCGACCTGCTGGTGACTGCGGTCCCCTGCCCGACCGGCGGCAGCAGCTGCGCCTACAACGTCAACCGCGCGCTGCTCGAAGGCTTGACGATGTCGGCCGCCACGCACTTGTCGGGGCTGGCCCTGCGTGCCAATATCGACCTCCAGGACCCGCGCGACCAGACCACCGGCAAGCAGCTGGCGCGCCGTTCGCGCCGCCACGCCAGCGCAACCGCCGACTACAGCGCAGGCCAGTACGAGGCCGGCGCCGAATTGCAGCTCTCTGGCCAGCGCTTCGACGACGCCGCCAACACCAAGCGCCTGGGCGGCTACGGCCTCCTGAACCTGTACACCAGCTGGCGCTTCGCCCCCGACTGGTCGCTGCTGGTCCGGCTCGACAACGCCACCGCCAAGCGTTACGAGCTGGCGCGTTACTATGGCACCGCAGGCCGCAGTTGGTTCGCCGGCCTGCGCTACGGTATCCGCTAACAGAGGAAAGTGCACATGATGACCGACCAGAACGAGCGCCACCGCCTGCGCATGGAACGCAAGAAGGCGATCATCGACGCGAAGATCGCTGCCGCCGATAAGAACATCGGTGTCATCATCGTCAACACCGGCAACGGCAAGGGCAAGAGCTCGAGCGCCTTCGGCATGGCAGTGCGCGCGCTGGGCCATGGCGTGCAGGTCGGCGTGGTCCAGTTCATCAAGGGCGCGATGGCGACCGGTGAGGAGCTGTTCCTGCGCCGCTTCCCCGAACAAGTGCGCTTCCACGCGATGGGCGAAGGCTACACCTGGGTGACCCAGGACCGCGAGCGCGACATCGCCAGGGCGCAGCTGGCATGGGAACAGGCAAAGCTCTTCCTGTCAAATCCCGCCGTCGGGCTGGTGGTGCTGGATGAACTGAACATCGCGCTCAAGTACCGCTACCTCGACGTGCACCAGGTGATCGCCGACCTGCTCGACCGTCCGGCCATGCAGCACGTGGTGGTGACCGGGCGCGCCGCGCCGCCGGAGCTGATCGAGGTTGCCGACACGGTCACCGAAATGAACGTGGTCAAGCATGCATTTGCGGCCGGCATCGCGGCGCAGGCAGGCACGGAATGGTGAACGCGCATCCGGGTGCACGCATGGTGCTGGTCGCCGCCATCGCGTCCGGCCAGGGCAAGACCACCGTGACGGCGGCGCTGGCGCGGCGCCTGGCGCGCATGGGTCAGCGAGTGCGCGTGTTCAAGTGCGGGCCTGACTTCATCGACCCGATGTTGCTGGAACGCGCCAGCGGCGCGCCGGTGCACACCCTCGACTTGTGGATGACCGGCCCCGAGCAATGCCGCCAGCAGCTGGCGCAAGCCGCGCGCGAGGCCGACGTGGTGCTGATCGAGGGCGTGATGGGCCTGTACGACGGCCAGCCTTCGGCCGCAGACCTGGCGCGCGAATTCGACCTGCCGGTGCTGGCCGTGATCGATGCTGCCGCGATGGCGCAAACCGCCGGCGCCGTGGTGTTGGGACTGCGTGACTACGGGCCGGTGCGGCTGGCCGGCGTGATCGCCAACCGTGTCGCCAGCGAAGGCCACGCGCGCATGGTGGCCGCATCGCTGCGCGAGGTGCCGCTGCTGGCGAACCTGCCGCCGCAGGCGCACTCGCTGCCGGAGCGGCATCTCGGCCTGGTGACGCCGGAAGAAGTCGGCGGCCTCGACGCGTTGCTGGACCAGTTGGCCGCCCAGCTGGTGCTCGACGAGGACGCCTGGAGCACGCTCGCGCCGCGCCTGCCCGACGCGGTGACGCCGGAGCCGATTCCGTCGCTGCTGGCCGGGAAGACGGTGGCGGTCGCGCGCGACGCTGCCTTTTGCTTCCTGTACCCCGCCAACCTCGATACCCTGCACGCCCTCGGGGCGCGCCTCGTCTTTTTCTCGCCGCTGGCCGACGATCCGGTGCCGGCGGATGCCGACGCGGTCTACCTGCCTGGCGGTTATCCCGAACTGCATGGCGCCACGCTGGCGACGGCCGGACGCTGGCAGGTGTCGATTCGCGCCGCGCACCGCGCCGGCATTCCGATCCTGGCCGAATGCGGCGGCATGATGGCGATCGCCGAATCGATCACCGACCAGCAGGGCCATACCTGGGCCATGGCCGGGCTGCTGCCGGGGGCGGTGGCGATGCAGGCGCGCCTCGCCGGGCTCGGACCGCAATCGATGCCGACCGCCTCCGGCCCGCTGCGCGGCCATACCTTCCATTACTCGCGCATGGCCACCACGCTGGCGCCGGCGGCCTGCACCAGCAAGTACCCAAGCGGCTCCGAGGGCGAAGCCGTGTACCGGCAGGGGGCGCTGACCGCTTCCTACTTCCACGCCTACTTCGCCTCCAATCCGCAAGCCGTGGCAGCGCTGCTGACGGGGCGGGCATGGTGAGCCGCACCCTGCTGCTCGGCGGCGCGCGCTCCGGCAAGAGCGCGCTGGCCGAGCGCCTCGCTCGCGAATGCGGCAAGCAGGTGGTCTACCTGGCCACCGCGCACGCCGGCGATGGCGAAATGGCGGCCCGCATCGAACACCACCGCGCGCGCCGCCCGGCCGAATGGCAGACGGTCGAGGAAGCCACCGCGCTGGCGGACCGGCTGCGCGAACTGTGCGCGCCCGGGCGCATCGTGCTGGTCGACTGCCTGACCCTATGGCTCACCAACCTGATGTTCGCCGAAGGCCAGGTGTATCCCGAACTGGGGCCGGTGACGCTGCCGGCGCTGTTCGCGCAGGAGCGCGCCGCGCTCCTCGACTGGCTCGACAATGCCGAGGGCGAAGTCATCTTCGTGTCCAATGAAGTCGGCATGGGCATCGTGCCGTTTGGCGCGGTTTCGCGCTGCTTCGCTGACGAAGCGGGCCGCCTGAACCAGGAAGTCGCCGCGCGCTGCGAGCGCGTGCTGTTCGTCGCCGCCGGCCTGCCGCTTGTCCTCAAAGGCCCTCCGTGCTGAGCGGACTATCGCTCGCCGAAACCGCCATCCTGCTGGCGGCTGGCGTCATCCTCGACCTGCTGCTGGGCGAGGCGCGGCGCTGGCATCCGCTGGTCGGCTTGGGCATGCTGGCCCAGTGGCTCGAACGGCGCCTGAACCGCGGCCGCGCACGCGTCGCGCGTGGTGCGGCGGCGTGGCTGCTCGCCGTCGTTCCGCTGACGGCGCTCGCATGCGCGCTGCGAGGCTGGGCGCTGCACGCGCTGGTGCTGTATCTCTGCCTTGGCCTGCGCAGCCTGCGCGACCACGCGCTGCCGATCCGCGCCGCGCTGGCGCAAGGCGACCTGCCGCGCGCGCGCTGGCTCACCTCGCGCATCGTCAGCCGCGACACGACACAGGCCAGCGAGCCGGAGCTGGCCCGGGCCGGCGCCGAATCGCTGCTGGAGAACGGCAACGACGCCGTGTTCGGCACGCTGTTCTGGTTCATCGTCGCGGGCGGGCCGGGCGCCCTGCTGTTTCGCCTGTCGAACACGCTGGACGCGATGTGGGGCTATCGTAGCGAACGCTTCAACTTCTTCGGTCGCGCCGCAGCGCGCATCGACGACGTGCTGAACTACCTGCCGGCGCGCCTGACCGCACTGTCCTACGTCTTGCTGGCGGCGCCGGGCGGACGCCTGCGCGCCTGGCGCTGCTGGCGCAGCCAGGCGCGCGCGTGGAGCAGCCCGAATGCCGGCCCGGTCATGGCCAGCGGCGCCGGCGCGCTCGGCGTCACGCTTGGCGGCGCCGCAGTTTATGACGGCGAACTCGAAACGCGTCCGGTTCTCGGCGCCGGCCCGGCTGCGGCCGCACACGACATCCCGCGCGCGTGGACGCTGGTCTGGCACACCACCCTGCTCTGGCTGGCCGTAGTGGCCACGGCCGCACTCGTGCATGGAGCGCTGCATGCTTGAACACGGCGGCAACCTGCGCGACGCACAGCAGCGCTTCGGCGGCGATGACTGGATCGACCTGTCCACCGGCCTCAATCCGATCGGCTACCCGGCGCCGGCGCTGGCGCCCGACGCGTGGCAGCGCCTGCCGGAACCCGACCCCGCGCTGGTGCAAGCGGCCTGCGACTACTACGGCGCGCCGCACTTGCTGCCGGTGGCCGGCACCCAGGCGGCGATCCAGGCCCTGCCACGCTTGCGCGCGCCGTCGCGCATCGCCGTCGCCGCGCCGGGCTACGCGGAACACAGCCATCACTGGGCCCAGCACGGGCACAGCATGCGCCAGGTCCCGTACGCCACGCTCGGTGCGGCGGTCGGCGACAGCGACGTGCTGGTGGTCTGCAATCCCAACAACCCGACCGGCGACACCGTCGCTCCCGCCCAGCTGATCGCATGGTGCGATGCCTTGGCAGCACGCGGCGGCTGGCTGGTAGTCGACGAAGCTTTCGGCGATACCGCGCCCGCATCGAGCGTGGCCGCACACGTTGGGCGACCCGGCCTCATCGTGCTGCGCTCGGTGGGCAAGTTCTTCGGTCTCGCCGGCCTGCGGCTGGGCTTCGCCGGCGCCGAGCCACGCCTGCTCGCGGCGCTGGCCGACGTGCTCGGCCCCTGGACCGTCAGCGGACCGGCGCAGCTGGTTGCGCTGGCGGCGCTGCGCGATCGCCCATGGCAGCAGGCCACCCAGGCACGGCTCGCGCGCGACGGCATGCGCATGCGCGCGCTGCTGGCCGCCCACGGGATCCACGCGTCCGGCACGCCGCTGTTTCATTGGTGGGCCAGCGTGCATCCGGAAGAATTTCACGAGCATATGGCGCGCCGCGCGATCTGGGTGCGCCTGTTCCGCGAGGCCGGGCGCGGTATCCGCATCGGCCTGCCGGCCCATGCGTGGCAGTGGAATCGGATCGAACAAGCACTACGGGATTGGGACCAAGGATGAAACGACTGTTCCTGCCGGCCATGCTGGCGGCGCCCCTGCTGGCCCACGCGGCCATCACGGTCAAGGATGACGACGGCGCCACCGTCACCCTGCAAAAGCCGGCGCTGCGCGTCATCTCGCTGGCCCCGCACATCACCGAGCTGCTGTTTGCCGCCGGCGGCGGCGACCACATCGTCGGCGCCGTCTCGTACAGCGACTTCCCGGAAGCGGCGAAGAAGATCCCGCGCATCGGCTCCAACATCGAACTCGACCTCGAACGCATCATCGCGCTCAAGCCCGACCTGCTGGTGGTCTGGCGCCACGGGAATTCGGAACGGCAGATCGACGTGGTGCGCAGGCTCGGCGTGCCGGTCTTTCACAGCGAACCGCGCAAGCTGGATGACATCCCGGACAACCTGCTCAGGCTTGGACAGCTGATGGGGACGAGCGATGCGGCCAACAGCGCCGCGGCGGCATTGTCGGCCACACTGGCCGGCCTGCGCACGCGCTACGCGAACCGCCCGCCGGTACGCACCTTCTACCAGGTATGGGACAAGCCGCTGTACACGCTCAATGGCCAGCACATCGTCAGCGACGCGCTGCGCCTGTGCGGCGGCGAAAACGTCTTCGCCAGCCTGGCGGTGACGGCCCCGGTGGTCAGCGTGGAAGGCGTGCTGCAGGCGAATCCGGAAGCCATCTTCGGCTCAGCGGAAAAGAGCTACGGCGGCATCGATATGTGGCGGCGGTACGGCGCCCTCACCGCGGTCCGCAACGACAACCTGTTCACGGTCGACGGCGATCTCCTCAACCGCGCCGGCCCGCGCATGATTGACGGCGCGGCCCAGCTGTGCGAAAAACTGGAACTGGCACGCAGCCACCGCCACAAATGAAACGCTTCCCCTATCCCACCCTGATGGTGCAGGGCACCACCTCCGACGCCGGCAAGAGCACGCTGGTCGCCGCCCTGTGCCGCCTGTTGTGGCGCTCCGGCGTCAAGGTCGCGCCCTTCAAGCCGCAGAACATGGCGCTGAACAGCGCGGTCACCAGCGACGGCGGCGAGATCGGCCGCGCCCAGGCGCTGCAGGCCATCGCCGCCGGTGTCGCGCCGCATACCGACTTCAACCCGGTGCTGCTCAAGCCTTCGAGCGACATCGGCGCCCAGGTGATCGTCCACGGCCGCGTGCGCGCCGAGATGGATGCGCGCGACTACCACCAGTACAAGACCGTGGCGATGCAGGCCGTGCTGGAATCGCACGCGCGGCTGCGGCAACAATACGATGCGGTGATCGTCGAGGGCGCGGGCAGCCCGGCCGAGATCAACCTGCGCGACCGCGACATCGCCAACATGGGCTTTGCCGAAGCGGTCGACTGCCCGGTGGTGCTGGTCGCGGACATCGACCGTGGCGGTGTGTTCGCGCACATCGTCGGCACCCTCTCCTGCCTGTCCCCGAGCGAGCGTGGGCGCATCATCGGCTTCGTGATCAACCGCTTCCGCGGCGACATCGGGCTGCTGGAGCCGGGACTGGAATGGCTCGAACGCGAGACCGGCAAGCCGGTGCTGGCGGTGCTGCCCTACCTGCACGGCCTCTACCTCGATGCCGAGGACGCGGTGCAGCCGGTGGCGCCGCGCGCGGGCGCGTTCCGCGTGGTGGTGCCGAGCTATCCGCGCATGAGCAACCACACCGATTTCGATCCGCTGCGCGTGCATCCCGAAATCAACCTGCGCTACGTGCGCCAGGGTGAGGCCATTCCCGGCGCCGACCTGATCGTCCTCCCGGGCAGCAAGAACACCCGCGCGGACCTGGCCTGGCTGCGCGAGCACGGCTGGTTCGACGCGATCCGCCGCCACCTGCGCTACGGCGGCAAGGTGATCGGCATCTGCGGCGGCTTCCAGATGCTCGGGGCCAGCGTGGCCGATCCCGAAGGCGTCGAAGGAGCGCCCGGCACATCGCAGGCTCTCGGTTTGCTCGACATGAGCACGACGCTGGCCGGCACCAAGCGGCTGGCGCAAGTCTCTGGCGAATTCGCGTTCGGCCAAAACGACATCCCGATCGACGGCTATGAGATCCATATGGGCGTTTCGGAAGGTGTCGCGATGGCGCATCCCGCGTTCTGCATCGATGGCCGCGGCGACGGCGCCATGTCCGCAGATGGGCAGATCCTTGGGACCTACTTGCACGGTCTGTTCGACAACCCGCGAGCCTGTGCCGCTTTGCTCGACTGGGCAGGCCTGCACGGCGCGCAGGAAGTCGACAGCGCCGCCCTGCGCAACGCCAGCCTTGATCGCATCGCCGACGCCGCCGAACCGCTGCTGGCACGCCTGCTGGAGCTGGCGGCGCGATGAGGCTCTTACGGCCGGCGCGATGGCGGCGTTGAGCCTGCGGGCTTCGCAGGAAGGACTGGCGGCATGCCCGCCTGCAGCTGCTTGAGCAAAACCGCGGTTTCTTCCACCTGCCGTTTGATCTCTGCCTGGGTTGCCCCCATACTGGCTCCGGCCTGGAAGGCAGCGGTCATATTGGACAACAGCGTCGCGTTGATTGCGCCGACTCCGAGGACAATCGCGATTACCGCGCTGAGGCCCGTGACGATCGTCGTCGTTTTGAGATTGCTGATCGATTCCTGCGTTTTTTCAAACAACTTTTCGAGCCTCGCGAAACGCTCATCCGTTTGTTTGTCGCGTTCCTCCAGGCGCTTGTCGCGTTCATCCATGCGCATCACCAGCCCATCGATGCTCGCGTGAATTGCCGCGACATGCCCTTCAAGGCGGGCTTCCACGGTTGCAATCTTTGCGTCAACCTCCGCGCTGCTGGGACTGCTCATATGCGCTCCCCAATCGATTCAGCCAAGTTTACACCTGCACTGGCACCGCGCGTTTGAGCAGCCCTAATCTGTCCGCTTGAACTTCGGCGCCGCCTTCAGCCGGCGTCGAGATGGCGCTTCATCTGCGACAGCAGCTCGATCAGTCGCGCCTTGTCATCGACCGCGACATCGCACAGCAGCTCCTCGATCCAGCGCTCGTGCACCGCCGCCATCTCGGCAAACGCGGCGCGGCCGGCGTCGGTCAGCTTGACTGAAAAGGCACGCCGGTCCTTGGGATCGGGCACGCGCAGCACCAGCTTTTCACGTTCGAGCAGGTCGGTGATGCCGGTGATATTGCCGCCGGTGACCATCATGCGCTTGGAGAGCTCGCCCATGCGCAGGCCCTCGGGATGGCGCTCCAGCTGCGCCATCAGGTCGAAGCGCGGCAAGGTGATGTCGAAGGTCTCGCGCAGCCGGCTGCGGATCTCGTTCTCGATGCGCACGGTGCACGACAGCATGCGCAGCCACAGCTTGAGCGACTGGTGGTGATCGATGGTCAGTCGGCTCGCCAGGTCGAGCGCTTCGCCGCCGCCGTCTTGCGCCTGATCCGCCATCATCATTCCTGCCCGGCCGGATCGGCCTTGAGTTTGAAGCGCTGCAGCTTGCCGGTTTCGGTGCGCGGCAGCCGGTCACGGAATTTTACCGAGCGTGGATATTTGTAGGGCGCGATCTGGCCTTTGACGAATTCCTGCAGCTCGTGCGCGGTCGCCTCGCCAGCCTCGATGCCCGGCTTGAGCACGACGTGGGCTTCGACCAGCTGGCCGCGCTCCGCATCGGGCAGGCCGACCACGCCGCATTCGGCCACCGCCGGATGGCGCAGCAGCGCCTCCTCGACCTCGACGCCGGCGATGTTGTAACCGGCCGAGATGATCATGTCGTCGGTGCGCGAGCGATAGTGGAAATAACCTTCGTCGTCCATTTCATAGGCGTCCCCGGTGAGGTTCCAGCCGTTCTTGACGTAGTCGCGCTGGCGCGGGTCGGACAGGTAGCGGCAGCCGGTCGGCCCCTTGACCGCGAGCCGCCCGATCACGCCCGGCCCCTGCTCGATGCCATGCTCGTCGAGGATGCAGGCACGGTAGCCCGGCACCGGCTTGCCGGTGGCGCCGGGGCGGATGTCGGGACCGGAAGCCGAGATGAAGATGTGCAGGATCTCGGTGGCGCCGATCCCGTCGATCATGTCGAGCGAGGTGGCGGCGCGCCAGGCTTCGCGCGTGGCGAGTGGCAGCGCCTCGCCGGCGGACACCGTGCGCGTGAGGCTGGACAGGTCGAAGCGCGCGGCCAGCGGCGCCATCTGGCGGTAGAAGGTGGGCGCGGTGAAGCACACCGTGGCGCGGTATTGTTCGATGGCGGCCAGCAGCGACTCGGGCGTGAGCTTTTCGAGCAGCACCGCACTCGCGCCCACGCGCAGGGGAAACAGCAGCAGCCCGCCCAGGCCGAAGGTGAAGGCCAGCGGCGGCGTGCCGATGAAGACGTCGTCGATGCGCGAGCGCAGCACGTGCGGAGGAAAGCAGTCGCAGATTGCCAGCACGTCCCGGTGGAAGTGCATGGTCCCCTTCGGCACGCCGGTGGTGCCGGAGGTGAAGCTGATCAGGCAGACGTCGTCGGCGGAGGTGTCGACTGCGGTGAACGGCGCATCGTGCGCCCGCATCCGCGCCTCCAGGCCGTGCGGGCTCTCCTTGTCGCCGAAGCGCAGCAGCGGCGGGCACGGGACCGAGAGCGCATCGAATTCGGCGCACAGCGCGCCGGCGCACAGTACCGCGTCCACCCTGGCCTTGCCGATGATCTTGGACAGCTCGGCGGCGCGCAGCAGCGGCATGGTGGGGACGGCGATCAGGCCGGCCTTTTGCACCGCCAGGATGGCCGCGGCCATCATCGGGCAGTTGGCGCCGCGCAGCAGCACGCGGTTGCCGGTGACGAGGCCAAGGTCGCGGTGCAGCACGTGGGCGATGCGGTCGATTCGCTCTTGCAGCTCGCGGTAGGTCCAGCGTTCGTCCGCGCTCATCAGCGCGATGCGCGCGCCCCAGCCGCGGTCGACCGCCCGGTCCACCAGTTCGGCCACGCAGTTCATGCGCGCGGGGTAGCGCAGTTCGGGCAGCTCGAACAGGAAATCGGGCCACTCGTCGAACGGCGGCAGGCTGGCGCGCGCAAAGCCGTCCACGTAGGCGGAAGGACTCAGGTCTGCAGCGGTAAAGCGTGTCATGGACGCCCCGTGGAAGAGTGAGTGATGGACCGGAACCGGGGCTTACTTTAGACCTAAACTATGTGCTCAGCAAGCGGATTCGCATATGCTGTTGGCCTAGCCCATTGCGCGCGCCAGGTCGCTCTGGCGCACCACGCTGCTGCGCGCGGCATCGAGCGCATCCTCGGCATCGCACAGCTGCAGCCCGGATTTGGCGGCGGCGCCGGACAGCGCGCGCGATGCGGCATGCAGGCCGAGGGTGGCGCAGCCCTCGCCCAGGCGCCGCAGGCGCGCACGGGCCTCGTCGGCGTCGCCGGCCGCGAGCAACTGCCCGATTGCGGCGCCGGCCTCGCCCAGCTGCTTGTGCAGACCGCCCAGGTAGAGCAGCAGGCGGGCGGCGTCGATGCCGAGCCGGCGCAAGGTCTGCGCGGGAGCTTCGGCGTCGTCCTCGGCCGCGCCCAGGCTGGCCAGCAGCGCGCGCACCGCGTCCGGGTCGAAGGGCTTGACCAGGTAGCCCGAGGCGCCCAGCACGCTGGCCTGGTCGACCGTCGCGCGCTCGTCGGCGGCGGAGGCCAGCACGAAAGGGAGCCTGGAAAAGCGCGCGTCGGCGCGGATCCGCTGCAGCAGGTCCATGCCGGACAGGCGCGGCATGCGCAGGTCGCAGAACACGATCGCCGGCCGCGGCCCGCCGTCGAGCAGGCGCCATGCGTCTTCGCCGTCCTCGGCCTCGAGCACGTCGTAGCTGCCGCTGGAGTCGACCAGGTGCATCAGCACCATGCGCGACACCACGTCGTCATCCACCACCAGCACCTTGGTCCGTTCCTTCATCGCGTCTCCGTTTTCCCGCATTATAGCGGGCTGCGGCTCAGGCCCAGGCGGAGTCGAACGCGCGCAGCATCTGGGCCAGGCGCGGCAGCCCGGCGCGCAGCGCATCGAAGTCGCCGCCGTCGGCCAGCGCTTCGAGCTGGCCGCACAGCTCGGCCAGCTCGGTCTCGCCGAGATAGCCGGCGCTGCCGCGCAGGCCGTGCAGCAGCATGGCGCAGGCTTCGCGGTCCGCGCCCTGCAAGGCTTGCTCCAGCTGCGCGCGGCGCCGCGGCAGGTCGGCGGCGAAGGCGGCCCGCATGCGCTGGCGCAGGTCGGCGCCCGGCTCTGCCCCGCTTGCCGCCGCATCGGCCTGCAGGTCCGGGCCGGTGAACACGCCGAACATCTCATCCAGTTCCGCCGTGCTGCGGGCCGGCCTGCGCGGCGCCAGCAGTTCGAGCGCGACACCGCGCGCCAGCTGGCGTTCGATCGCGCGCACCAGCTGGAAGTGCAGCGCCTCCTCGTCGATCGGCTTGGACAGGAAGCCGTCCATGCCGCAGGCAAGGTAACGCGCGCGATCCTCGTCGCTGGCGTTGGCGGTGAGCGCGACGATCATCACCTGCGGGTCGAGCACCGGCGCATCCGCCTCGCCGCCGGCGCGGATCAGGCGCGCGCAGGTGGCGCCATCCATCTCCGGCATGCGGCCATCCATCAGCACCAGGTCGTAGCGGCGACGCGCGCAGGCCGCCAGCGCCAGCTTGCCGTTGCCCGCGACGTCGACCTCGTGGCCGAGCTCTTCCAGCAGGGTGCGCACGATGATCTGGTTGGTCGGGAAGTCTTCCGCGCACAGCACCGCGAGTCGATGCGTGTGCGGCTCGCGCCGTTCGCGCAGCGGCTGCGGCGGCTGCACGCCGTCGGCCAGCGGCAGCACGAAGCTGAAGGTGCTCCCCACGCCCTCGATACTCTCGGCCGTGATCCAGCCGCCCATCAGCTCGACCAGCTGGCGGCAGATCGCCAGTCCCAGCCCGGTGCCGCCGTAGCGCCGCGTGGTGGTGCTGTCGGCTTGCTCGAATTTCTGGAACAGGCGCGGCAAGGCGGCGGCGGCGATGCCGATGCCGGTGTCGCGCACCGAGAAGCGGATCATGTTCGGCCGCTCCACCCCGGGCTCGGTGTTCAGCTGGTCGCCCGGCCGTCGCTCCACCGCGAGAGTGATGGCGCCGTCATTGGTGAATTTGAAGGCGTTGCCGAGCAGGTTGACCAGCACCTGGCGCAGCCGGGTCGGGTCGCCCACCACGAAGCGCGGCAGGCCGGGCGCCAGCTCGATCGCGAAGCCGACGCTGCGCGCCGCGGCCTGCTCCTCGAACAGGCTGGCCACGTGGTCGATTGCCGCGTGCAGGGCGAAGTCGATGTTCTCGATGGTGAGCTTGCCTGCCTCGATCTTGGAGAAGTCGAGCAGGTCGTTGATGATGGCCAGCAGCGACTGCGCACTGGCCTGACCGCGCTCGATCTGCTCGCGCGTGGTGTTCTTCAGCTGGCGGTCGCGCAGCGCGAAGCCGAGCATGCCGATCACGCCGGCCAGCGGGGTGCGCATCTCGTGGCTCATATTGGCCAGGAATTCGGACTTCTGGCGGGTCGCGTCCTCGGCGCGCTGCTTGGCCAGGCGCAGGCGCTCCTCATTGTCCTGCAGCGCGCGGTTGGCCTGGGCCAGGTCCTCGGTATTGCGGCTCACCTCGCGCTCGCGCTCGCGCAGCTCGTGGGTCTGCAGTTCGAGCAGGCGGTTCTGCTGTTCGATGCGCTCGGTGCGGGCGCTCACCTGGCGCTCCAGCAGCACTTTCTGGCGGCGCAGGTTGGACAGGCGCGCCACCACCACACCGTAGCCGGCGCCGAGCAGCAGCAGCAATCCCAGCACACGGAACCACCAGGTCTTCCAGTACGGCGGCTCGATCACGATATTCAGCTCGGCCGGGGTGCTGCTCCACACGCCGTCCTTGTTGGCCGCCCGGACCTTGAACACGTAATGGCCGGGGTCGAGGTTGGTGTAGGTGGCGAAGCGCTTGGTGGCGTCGGCGCTGACCCAGTCGCGGTCGAAGCCTTCCAGCTTGTAGGCGAAGCGGTTGCGCTGGGGCGCCGCGTAGTGCAGCGCCGAGAACTCCAGCGTGAACACCGATTCCGCCGCGCTCAGGGTGATCGTCCTGGCGTGCTCGATCGGTCCCGGCGCGCCATCGCGCCGGATCTGGCCCACCGGCCGGTTGAAGATCTGGAAGCCGGTGATGACCGCGCGCGGCGCGATGCCGTTGTCGCGGATGGCGTCCGGGTTGAACGCCGTGATGCCGTTGAAGCCGCCGAAGTACAGGGTGCCGTCGGCCGCGCGCAGGGCCGAGGTGTCGTAGTAGGCGCCCTCGATGGTGCCGTCGACGGCGACGTAGTTGCGCCAGGTCGAGGTGGCCGGGTCGAGGCAGGACAGGCCGGCGCTGGTCGACACCCAGATGCGGCCGGCGCGGTCCTCCTGCATCGCCGCCACGTCGTCGTTGCCCAGGCCGTCGCGGGTGGTGTAGCGCAGGAAGCGGATGCTGCCGTTCTTTTCCTCGACCAGGCGGTTGATGCCGGCAGCGGTGCCGACCCACAGGTTGCCCTTGCTGTCCTCCAGCAGGTAGTGGACTTCGTCGTGCGTCAGGCTGGACGGGTCGCGCTCGTCGTGGTGGAAGTGGCGGAACTTGCCGGTGGCGCGGTCGAGCAGGTTCAGGCCGTCGAAGGTGCCGACCCACAGGCGGCCGCGCCGGTCTTCCAGAATCGGGCGCACGATATTGTCGGTCAGGGTGCTGGCGTCGCCCGGGTCGCGCTTGTAGGTGGTCAGCTTGCCGCTGCCGGTCTCGAGCCGGTGCAGGCCGCCGGAACTGGCGATCCACAGCGTGCCGGCGCGGTCCATGCTCATGTAGCGCACCTCGTTGGCTTCGCCGTCGCCCGGCACCAGCAGGCGCCGCGTGAAATGGCCGGTGGCGGGATCGAAGCGCGTCACGCCACGGCTGCTGCCGATCCACAGCGCGCCGCCCGGTTCGCGCGCCAGCGCGGTGCCCATGGTGTCGATCAGGCTGTCCGGGTTCTTCGGGTCGTGCCGGAACACGCGCACGGTGGTGGCGGTGGCCGGATCGAACAGGTTCAGGCCGGCGTTGGTGGCCAGCCACAGCTTGCCGCTGCCGTCCGGCGCCAGCGCGTGCACCTTGTTGTCGGCCAGCGTGACCTGCTGGTCCGGCGCGCGCACGATGCGGGTGAAGCCGCCGCTGCCGAGGTCCACGCGCGAGGCGCCGGCATACCAGGTGCCCACCCAGAAGGTGCCGACCCGGTCGCTGTACAGCGCCGAGACCTGGTTGTCGGCCAGGCTGTGGTCGTCGATGGCGACGTGGGCATAGTTGGCGAAACGGCCGCTGCGCACGCGCCAGCGGTACAGGCCATTCTCGCGCGAGCCGATCCACACCGCGCCATCCGGGCCCTCGTACAGCTTGGTGACTTCGCCCGGCTTCAGGCCATCGTCAGGGCCGAACACGCGGCGCTCCCCGCGCGGCGCGCGCGACCAGCGCTCCAGTCCCGACTGGGTGCCGACCCACAACGCGCCGTCGCGGTCCACCAGCAGCGCGCGCACGGCGTCGTTGTGGGCGCTGGCGGCGCGCGGGTAATGCTCGAAGCGCTCGCTGCCCGGCTCCAGGCTGTCGACGCCGGTCGAGGTGCCGATCCACAGGCGCCCGGCGCTGTCGAGCGCCAGCGCGTTGACGCGGTCGTCGACCAGGCTGGCGTCGTCGCCCGGCACCCGGTGCCAGGTGCGGAACTTGCCGCTGGCCGGATCGAAGTGCTGCAGGCCGTCGCCGGTGGCGATCCACATGCCGCCCTTGCGGTCGTCAAGGATCGCCATCACGCGCCGGTTGCCGTTGCCGAGCCGGTAAGGCTCCTTCGGCACGAAGTGGGTGAACGACTGGGTGTCCGGTTCGTAGCGATCGAGGCCGCCGTCGGTGCCGACCCACAGCTGGCCGCTGCGGTCGACGTGCAGCGCGCGGATGTAGTTGTGGGCCACGGTGCGGGCGTCGCCCACCACGTTGCGGTAATTGGTCACGCGGTAGCCGTCGTAGCGCGACAGGCCGGTCTGGGTCCCGAACCACATGAAGCCGTCCGCGTCCTGGGCGATCGCGAGCACGGTCTCCTGCGCCAGGCCGTCCTCGGTGGTCAGGTGGTCGAAGCGCAGCGTGGCGGCCGGCGCTGCGCGCGTGGCCGGGGCGATGCCGGCCAGCGCCAGCAGCAGGATCAGGGCGAACAGTGGTCTCATGCGAAGAAGGCCTGCACCTCGTGGCGCCGGGCGAAGGTGTCGCGCCGGCCGAGATCGACCAGTTCGCGCGTGAAGCTGCGTTCGAACAGCAGGTAGGACGCCAGCGCGGCGCCGCGGCTTTCCATCGCGCCGACCGCGGCCAGCATCATGCGCACCGGGCGCGGCAGGCTGTGGGCATGGCGCGCGGCGATTTCCTCGAGCCGTTCGGACGGCGCGATCACCAGCATCTTCAATGGCCGCAGCGGCATGCGCGCGCGCTCACGGGCCGACATCATCGACAGCGTCTGGTTGATCCGGTTGGCGCGCTCGACGTCGGCCGCCAGGCTGTCGAAAAAGATCGAGGACAGCGCATGGCCAGCGATCTGCGCCAGGCTCGGATAATGGGTTGACGGCGGTCCCGGCGGCGCCTCGTTGGCGCGGCCCGCGCCCACCACCAGCAAGCGGTCGGCGCCGAGGTGGATCGCGGGCGAGATCGGCGCCAGCTGGCGCATCGAGCCATCGCCGCAGTATTCGAGGCGGCCGTCCAGGTACAGCGGCACGGCCGGGAAGATGAAGGGGATCGCGGACGAGGCCAGCAGATGCTCGACGCCGATCTGGTCGGCCAGCGCCAGGCGCTGGGTGCGCACCCACGGCAGCACCTCGCGCGCGCTCTGGTAGAAGGTGACGTGGTGCCCCATCGTGTACGAGGAGGCCGTGACCGCCAGCGCGTGCAGGTGGCCGGACGCCAGCGCGCGGTCCAGGCGCGGGAGGTCGAGGATGCGGTGCAGCAGGCCGCACAGCGGCGTATTGTCCAGCAGCGAATTGGGTGGCGCGGCCTGCCATTTGCGCAGCAGCCAGCCGAAGGCCAGCAGCGACAGCCAGCGCGCGCCGGAGCGCATGATGCCAACCATGTCGGCACGGTAGACCTGCTCGGCGCTGATGTCCTGCCACACCTGCAGCAGCTTGTGGACGCCTTCCTCGAAGTTGTCGGCACGGCAGGCCAGCGCGGTCGCGTTGAGCGCGCCGGCCGAGGTGCCGCAGATGATGTCGAACGGGCTGCGGCCGCGCGGCCGGCCGCCATCGTCGAGGATGGCGCCGATCGCGTCGAGCACCCCGGCCTGGTAGGCGGCGCGGGCGCCGCCTCCGGTCAGGATCAGCCCGGTCTTCTGTTCAGTTTCCATTCACCAAGAGTAACAAACCTGTCACGCTTGGGGAAGAGACAAGGCGACCGTGTTGAAACGGCCTCTGAACTAGTCGCCTTTGGCGATGCCCTCACGGCGTGGATCCGCGCCGCCGAACCACAGCGGCACACCGTGGATGTTGATGCGCTCGATGCCGTGCAGGCCCGAGTTCTCGTCCACCGTGCGGATCACGTGGCCCCTGGCCTTCAGCGCTTCGATCTCCGACACCGGGAAGCGTCCCGTCTCGAGCTGGGTCGGGCCATTGCGGCTGCCGAAGTTGGGCAGCGAGATCGCTTCCTGCACGTTCAGGCCCCAGTCCAGCGTACCCACCAGCACCTTGGCCACATAATTGATGATGGCCGGGCCGCCGGGCGAGCCGACCGTCAGCACCAGCTTGCCGGTCTTCTTGTCGAACACCACGGTCGGCGACATCGCGCTGCGCGGGCGCTTGCCGGCTTCGACGCGGTTGGCCACCGGGCCGTTGGCGTCGCGCGAATCGAAGGAGAAGTCGGTCAGCTGGTTGTTGAGGATGAAGCCGTCCACCATCTGGCGCGAGCCGAAGGCGTCTTCCACGGTGGTGGTCATGGCCAGGCCGGCGCCGTACTGGTCGACCACCGACATGTGCGAGGTCGAATGCGCCTCGATCGAGTTGTCGGTGCCCCAGGCCACGTCCATGCCCGGCGGGTGGCCGGCCGGCGCCTTGCCCATCGACTTGTCGCCCACCAGCTTGGCGCGCTGGGCCAGGTAGCCCTTGTCGATCAGGCTCGGGATGCCGCGGCCGGGCAGCGGCACGAAGTCGGTGTCGGCGGCGTAGCGGTCGCGGTCGGCGTAGGCCAGGCGGCCCACTTCCGAGAACACGTGCACCGCCTGCGTGCCGGGCACGCCGTTGGCGGGCGCCAGTGCCTTCATGTCCATGGTCTCGAACATGCCCAGCATCTGCGCCACCGCGATGCCGCCCGAGGACGGCGGCGGCATGCCGCACACGGTGTACACGCGGTAGTCGCTGCACACCGGCTCGCGCAGTTTCGGCCGGTAGCTGGCGATGTCCTGCGCCGTCAGCAGGCCCGGGTTGGTCGGGTGCGCGTGCACCTTGGCCGCGATATCGCTGGCGATGTGGCCGGTGTAGAACACCTCGGCGCCGCCGTCGGCCAGTTCGCGCAGGGTGGCTGCCAGCTTGGGATTCTTCAGGATGTGCCCGACCGGCCACGGCTCGCCGCTGGGATCGTAGAAGTAGGCGCGCGCCTCGGCGTCCTTGCGGATGTAAGGATCCCAGGCCAGCAGGCGGTGCAGGCGCTCGCTGACCGCGAAGCCGTTGGCGGACAGCTCGATCGCAGGCTGGAACAGGGTCTTCCACGGCAGCCGGCCATGCTGCTTGTGGGCCAGCGCCAGCATGCGCAGCACGCCCGGCGCGCCGGTCGAGCGGCCGCCGACGATGCCTTCGACGCGCGACATCGGCGTGCCGTCCGGGTGCTGGAACAGGTGCTCGTCGGCGGCGGCCGGCGCGGTCTCGCGGCCGTCGAAGGCCTGCACCTTCTTGCCGTCGTAGTACATCAGGAAGGCGCCGCCGCCGATGCCGGACGATTGCGGCTCGACCAGGGTCAGCACCAGCTGGGTGGCGATGGCGGCATCGATCGCGGTGCCGCCCTTCTTCAGCATCTGGTAACCGGCCTCCACCGCCAGCGGATTGGCGGCCGCCACCATGAACTTGCTCGCGGCCCAGCCGGCCTTTTCGTGGTAGCCGGTCGACGCTTCGGGCGACTTTTGCAGGGTATCCTGCGCCCATGCGCAAGGACTGAGGAAGGCGCCCGCCAGGGCGCCGGAAAGGGCGAGCAGTTTCAGGTTCGTCACCAGGATCTCCACATATGAAAAGGGCGCGCGGCCTGCGCCGCGCGCCCGATACCTATTGGCATCCTACAACAAATCCTAGCGTCAATACGCCATGTTTATTTCGGCTGCATGCGGATCGCGCCGTCCAGGCGGATCGTCTCGCCGTTGAGCATCACGTTTTCGATGATGGCCTTGGCCAGGTGGGCGTACTCGGACGGCATGCCGAGGCGCGGGGGGAACGGCACCATCTTGCCGAGCGAATCGCGCACTTCCTGCGGCATGCCCATCAGCATCGGGGTCTCGAAGATGCCCGGCGCGATGGTCATCACGCGGATGCCGCTGCGCGACAGGTCGCGCGCCATCGGCAGCGTCATGCCGGCCACCGCGGCCTTGGAGGCGCCGTAGGCAGCCTGGCCGATCTGGCCGTCGAAAGCGGCCACCGATGCGGTGTTGATGATCACGCCGCGCTCGCCGTGCTCGATCGCGTCGGCCTTGCCCATCGCGTCCGCCGCCAGGCGGCACATATTGAAGGTGCCGACCAGGTTGATGTTGACGGTGCGCTGGAACAGGTCGAGCGGGTGCGGGCCGTCCTTGCCGACGGTCTTGACCGCGGGCGCCACGCCGGCGCAGTTGACCAGGCCGCGCAGCGTGCCCAGCGCCAGCGCCGCGTCGACCACGGCCTTGCCGTCCGCTTCCGAGGTGACGTCGCACTTGACGAACTTGCCGCCCAGCTCCTTCGCCAGCGCCTCGCCCGCCTCGACCTGCACGTCGGCCAGCACGACCTTGCCGCCGGCCGCGGTCAGCATGCGCGCGGTGGCCGCGCCGAGGCCCGACGCGCCGCCGGTGACGATGAATACATTGTTCTGAATTTGCATGATTTCCCCAGGTAGGTTTGCCTAACGTTTACGTAAACGTCAACCAGCGCGATTGTAGCGAACTTTTCGGGGAAAAAGCCACGTCCGGCTCAAAAGCATTGCACTGTTGCGCCGGAGCGATTGCACAAGCGGCCATTGCTGTCGGTGCCGGCATTGCCCACCCCGATCTGGTAGGACTTGCCGGAGGCATCGGTGCACTGGCTGCCAATGCACTGCTTGATCTGGCCCGGCGGCGGCGATCCGCCCGGGGCGGGCGCCGGCATCGGGCTCGGGTTGAGCACCGGGCCATAGGCTTGCGGAGCGGACGGGGCCGGCATGGTGCCGATGATGGCCGGGACGGCGCGCCGGCGCGGCGGCTGCCTGCCTTTCTGCTTGGGCGCTTGCTGGTCCTTGGCTTCCCGGTCCCTGGCCTGCCGGTCCTTGGCCTGCTGCTCCGGCTGGCCCTGCGGCTGGCCTTCGACCGCGTGCTCGCCCGGCTTGCGCACCGCTTGCAGGGCGGCATTGCCGGCCTGTTCCTCCTGGGACTGCGGATCGCCGTGGCGCTGCTCCTGCGCCTGCTGGGCGGCCTTGTCGGCTTGTGCGCCGGCGCCGGCGGCCAGCACCGCCAGCGCAAGCAGGCATGCTGCACGTTTCATGGTCCACCTCATGCAGTTCGTATTCGGAAGGAACCATTATCCGCCGGGGCGAGGCGAGCAAGCGCACGCCAAGCTGTCAGTTTTTGCACATCGACAGCGTCATTTTCAAGTCAGCTTTCAGGGCTACACTGATCCAATAACAATCAATCAGGAGACGCTACATGCAGACGGTGCAGGAGCTGTACCAATCAAAACGCGGCAGCGCGGCCGATGCGCTCAACCAGGTGCGCAACGGCGACATGATCATCGTGCCGACCGGCGTCGGCGAGCCGCCCACCCTGCTCACCGCCCTGTCAGAGGAAAGGCGGCGCTTTCGCGGAGTGCGGGTGGCGCAGATCCTGGCGGTGCGCAAGTACGGCTACTTCGATCCGGAAACGGCCGATTGCGTGCGCCACGCCGCGCTGTTCTTCGGCGGCGCCTCGCGTCCCGGCGGGCAGGCCGGCTGGTGCGACTTCATCCCCTGCTACTTCTCCGAGATCCCGGTCCTGATCGAGCGTGGCCTGATGCCGTCCGACGTCGTGTTCGCGATGGCCTCGCCGATGGATGCGCATGGCTACTTTTCGCTCAGCCTGGGCTGCGACTACACGATGGCGGCGGTGGCCAAGGCGCGCGCAGTGGTGCTTGAAGTCAATCCCAACGTGCCTTTCGCCCACGGCCAGTGCCATGTGCACGTGTCGCAGGTGACGGCGCTGGTCGAGAGCGAGGACCCGATCCTGGAAGTGGGCCTGCCCGCCATCGGCCCGGTGCAGGAAGCGATCGGCAAATACGTCGCCGACATGATCGAGGACGGCTCGACCTTGCAGATCGGCTACGGCGGCATCCCGGATGCGGTGGTGATGCAGCTGACCGGCAAGCGCGACCTCGGCATCCACAGCGAAATGATCGGCGACGGCATCCTGACCCTGGTCGAAGCGGGCGTCGTCACCAATCGCAAGAAGAACTTCATGCCGGGCAAGATGGCAGCCACCTTCGCGCTCGGTTCGCGCAAGCTCTACCAGTTCATGCACCAGAACCCGATGCTGGAGATGCATCCGTCCAATTTCACCAACGATCCGTACATCGCGGGCCAGAACGACCAGCTGGTGTCGATCAATGCCAGCCTGCAGATCGACCTGCTGGGCCAGTGCGGCAGCGAGAGCCTGGGCCACCTGCCCTACTCCGGCACCGGCGGCCAGGCCGATTTCGTGCGCGCGGCCAACCGTTCGCGCGGCGGCCAGTCCTTCATCGTGCTGCCGTCGACGGCCAGGAACGGCACCGTATCGCGCATCGCGCCGACGCTGTGCCCGGGCACGCACGCGACCACCAGCAAGAACGACGTCAACTACGTGGTCACGGAATATGGCGTGGCCCAGCTGCGTGGCAAGTCGGCCAAGGAACGGGCGCGCGCGCTGATCGGCATCGCGCATCCCGATTTCCGCGACTGGCTGCGCGAGGAGGCGGACCGGATGAGCGTGTTCTGAGCGTCAGGCGCCGGGCTTGGGCGGCGCCGGCATCGTCACGCCGGACAGGGTCGGCATGCCGAACTGCTGCTCGATGGCGGTGATCTGCTTGAGCGCCTCGTCGAAACCGTCCTTGCCGAAGGCCTGCCGTTCGATCTGCTCGAAGCGCTCGCCCATTTCAGCGTAGGCGCGCGGCGACAGCGACTCCTTCCAGGCGGGGAAGACCTCGGTATCTTCCAGCGCGGCGTGGATGCGGTACATGCTGACGAATTCCTGCAGCGCCTGCGCCAGCGGGTCCATATTGATCGAGGCGATGTTGCCGCCGCGCGTGACCTGCAGGACGTAATCGGTCAGCTCGCGCCCGCGTTCGTGCTGCTGCTGGAGGATGTCGGGGTAGTCAGCGACCTTGCCTGCGATCTTGCGCACGGCCGGGAAGATGTGCTGCTCCTCCAGCTTGCGCTCGTGGTAATCCTCGCCGAAGCTGCGGAATAGCCGCGCGGTTCGCGCCAGCAGCTCGGGATGCAGGTCGGCGTGCCCGATCTCGTTCAGGCGCTCGGCGGCGACGGTGTAGACCATCAGGGCGCGGCGCAGCACGCCGTGCTCGCGCATCAGGTCTTCGTTGGCGGTAACTTGTTTGCCGCCTTCCGCTGGCCACACCCGCGCGGGCGCCAGGGCCAGCGCGGCGCTTCCCGCCAGCAGAATGGTCCGTCGCTTGGGCATGCCTGCTCCTATTCCGGCGGACGGCCCTCGTGCATCACGGTTTTGAGCTGCTCGCGCAACTCTGGTGAATCCTGGTGCCCGTGCACCCTCTCCGCATGCTGGGCGGCGGCGTCGAGCAGCTCGTTTTCGCTGTCGGCCGCGATCGTCACCGAGCATTTCGTGTCGCTTGGAAATTCGCGACAGTCAATATATTTGCGTGCCATGATGACCTCCTGTCAGGTCGCACTACCAGTATATCCGTGGGGTCGGCGACTTCAAGCGATGGCGCGGAGGACACATGTCGGCAAGAATCGAAGCGATGGACCATGTCTGCGGGGCGGACGATGCGCCGGTCGAGGTCGTGGACTATGGCGATTAGCAGTGTCCCTACACGCCGGGACCCATGCTGAGTTTGCTGGACTGCGGCATTGATCCGCGGCCGGGCAAACGGTCGATGGGTCCCGGCCTCCGCCGGGACGACGTTGCTCGCTGTTACGAACCGCTCAGTGCGCCGGCTCAGGCGACGACACCGCCACCGACGTTGGCGGCACCGGCGCCGGTACCACCGTGCCTTGAGCATGCAGCGGCGCCGGCGCGTGCGCCACCTGCGGCGCCTTGATGGCAATCCAACCCGCCGCCGGCAGCAGCGGCACCAGCAGCAGCGCCACGATGTTGATGATCTTGATCAGCGGATTCACCGCCGGGCCCGCCGTATCCTTGTACGGGTCGCCCACGGTATCGCCGGTCACCGCGGCCTTGTGCGAATCGGAACCCTTGCCGCCGAAGTTGCCATCTTCGATGTACTTCTTCGCATTATCCCAGGCCCCGCCGCCGGTCGTCATCGAGATCGCCACGAACAGCCCGGTGACGATGGTCCCCATCAGCATGCCGCCCAGCGCAGCCGGCCCCAGCAGCATGCCGACGGCGATCGGCACCACCACCGGCAGCAGCGACGGCAACACCATTTCCTTGATCGCGGAGGCGGTCAGCATGTCGACCGCCTTGTCGTACTCCGGCTTGCCGGTGCCGGCCATGATGCCGACGATGTCGCGGAACTGGCGCCGCACCTCGATCACCACCGCACCAGCCGCGCGGCCCACGGCTTCCATCGCCAGCGCCCCGAACAGGTAGGGAATCAGGCCGCCGATGAACAGGCCCACGATCACCATCGGGTTGGCCAGTTCGAACACGATGGTCTTGCCCGAGGTTTCCAGCGCGTGCGTGTAGTCGGCGAACAGCACCAGCGCGGCCAGGCCGGCCGAACCGATCGCATAACCCTTGGTGACGGCCTTGGTGGTGTTGCCCACGGCATCGAGCGGGTCGGTGATCGCGCGCACCGATTCCGGCATGCCGCTCATCTCGGCGATGCCGCCGGCGTTGTCGGTGATCGGACCGTAGGCGTCGAGCGCGACGATGATGCCGGCCATCGACAGCATCGAGGTGGCGGCCACGGCGATGCCGTACAGCTCGCCCATCTGGTAGGCCACCAGGATCGCGGCGCACACCACCAGCACCGGATAGGCGGTGGACTTCATCGACACGCCCAGGCCGGCGATGATGTTGGTGCCGTGGCCGGTGGTCGATGCCTCGGCGATATGGCGCACCGGCTTGAATTCGGTGCCGGTGTAGTACTCGGTGATATAGACCATCAGCCCGGTCAGCACGATGCCAACCACCGCGCAGCCCATCATGCGCATGCGCATCGCCTCGTCGGTCCACAGCATCCAGGTGACGATCGCGAAGCCGATCAGCGACAGGCCGGCGGCCCACCACAGGCCGGTGTACAGGGCCGACATGATCTTCTTGCCCGGCTTGGCCTTGACCAGCGAGCAGCCGACGATGGAACCGATGATCGACACCGCCCCCAGCAGCATCGGATACAGGATCGCCTCGTTCGAGGAACCGGTGACCATCAGCGCGCCCAGCAGCATGGTGGCGATCAGCGTGACCACATAGGTTTCGAACAGGTCGGCCGCCATGCCGGCGCAGTCGCCGACGTTGTCGCCCACGTTGTCGGCGATCACGGCCGGGTTGCGCGGGTCGTCCTCGGGGATGCCGGCCTCGACTTTGCCGACCAGGTCGGCGCCGACGTCGGCGCCCTTGGTGAAGATGCCGCCGCCGAGGCGGGCGAAGATGGAGATGAGGGATGCGCCGAAGGCCAGGCCGATCAGCGGCTTGATCACTTCATGGGTCGACAGGCCGGAACCGACAGCCTGGCTGGTGAGCATCCAGTAGAACAGCGTGACGCCCAGGAGACCCAGGCCGACCACCAGCATGCCGGTGATGGCGCCGCCCTTGAACGCGACGTCGAGCGCTTCGTTCATGCCTTTCGACGCGGCCTGCGCGGTGCGCACATTGGCGCGCACCGACACGTTCATGCCGATGAAGCCGCAGGCGCCGGACAGCACGGCGCCGATCAGGAAGCCCAGTGCAGTCTGCCAGCCGAGCAGGAAGTAGATCGCCACCAGCAACACCACGCCGACGATGCCGATGGTGCGGTATTGCCGCGCCAGGTAGGCCGATGCGCCCTCCTGGATCGCATGCGCGATCTCCTGCATGCGCTGGTTGCCCGGCTCCTGGCGCAGGATCCACGCGCGCGACCACAGTCCATAGAGCACGGCGACCACGCCACAGGCTACCGCGAAACCTAATAGATTTGCTGCCATTTCGTCCCCTTAGTTCTTTAATCAAGTAACACAACAACACACTTCGAAAGACCGCGTCCTCTTTCAGGATCTGGGCGGCCAACCTAACTGCGCACTGCAACACTTTGATATCGAAAACTGGTGCGACGGATGGCGTGGGCGTCATCCGGGGCAAAAAAAAGCGGACACGCGGTCCGCTGTTTGCCTCTTAGCCGGCCAGGGCGGCAAACGCCGCGTCGCGTACCTGCTCCACCGGGCCGACGCCCGTGATCTTGCGGTACTTGGGTGCGCCCGGCAGGCCCGACTGTGCCCATTTGTTGTAATAGCCAAGCAGCACCTCGGTCTGGTCATGATAGACCTGCAGGCGCTTCTTGACGGTGTCTTCCTTGTCGTCGTCGCGCTGCACCAGCGGTTCGCCGGAGACGTCGTCGACCCCTTCCACTTTTGGCGGATTGAATTTGGTGTGGTACACGCGGCCCGAAGCCGGGTGCGAGCGGCGGCCGCTCATGCGCTCGACGATCATTTCGTCGGGCACGTCGATTTCGAGCACGTAGTCGATGGCGATGCCGCTTTCCTTCATCGCGTCAGCCTGGGCGATGGTGCGCGGGAAGCCGTCGAACAGGTAGCCGTTGGCGCAATCCGCTTCCTGCAGGCGCGCCTTCACCAGGCCGATGATGATGTCGTCCGACACCAGCTGGCCTGCATCCATGACCTTCTTGGCGGCCAGGCCCAGTTCGGTGCCGGCCTTGATGGCGGCACGCAGCATGTCGCCGGTGGAAATCTGTGGGATGTTGTACTTTTCCTTGATGAAGTTCGCCTGCGTGCCTTTGCCTGCACCCGGCGCTCCTAACAGAATGAGACGCATTGAAGATTCCTAAAACGGATTTGAAAAATTGTTATCGTGTCGCCAAACGAGCGTGATGCATATCTGACTAGAGTTGATAGCGAAACTTACCACAAAAGTCAACCACTGAGCACTAGACCACAGCCCGGACTTTATCTCCTTGACCTGTCACAGGCCTGACTGGACGGGCTCAGCTCGCAAAAAACCCGCGTACCCTGGCGAGGTCTTCCGGCGTATCGACCCCGGCCGGCGGCGCGCTGGCGGTGACGTGCACTGCGATCGCATGGCCGTGCCACAGCACACGCAGCTGCTCCAGCGCTTCCACCTGCTCCAACGGCGAGGCGTCCAGCTTTGGGTAGGACTGCAGGAAATCGTTGCGGTAGGCATACAGGCCAATATGGCGCAGCGGCGCGTACCCGGCCGGCAAATGGTCACGCGATTGAGCGAAGCCGTCGCGGTGCCAGGGGATCGTCGCGCGCGAAAAGTACAGCGCGCGGCCATTCTTATCCAGCACGACCTTGACCACGTTGGGATTGAACACGTCGGCGGCGTCGGCGATCGGGTGCGCGCAAGTCGCCATCGGCACCTCGGCCGAGATGCGCGCGGCGCAGGCCGACAGCAGCGCCGGGTCGATCAGGGGTTCGTCGCCCTGCAGGTTGACCACCACGGCATCCGGCGCCAGGCCGATCTTCAGCGCGACTTCGGCGATGCGGTCGCTGCCGGACTGGTGGTCGGCACGCGTCATGCAGGCTTCGATGCCGTGTGCCGCGCAGGCGGCGGCGATGTCGGCGTGGTCGGTGGCGACGATGATGCGGGCCGCGCCGGATTCACGCGCGCGCTCGGCCACGCGCACGATCATCGGCTTGCCGCCGAGGTCCGCCAGCGGCTTGTTCGGCAGCCGGGTCGAGGCCAGGCGGGCCGGGATGATGACGGTAAAACTCATTGCGCCTCGATCCGGCGCGCCTGGTCAGCCCACATGATGGGGATGCCGTCGCGGATCGGGTAGGCCAGGCGGTCCGGCTTGCAGATCAGTTCCTGCGCTTTCTTGTCGTATTCGAGCGGTCCCTTGCACAGCGGGCAAACCAGGATATCAAGCAGTCGGGCATCCACGACATTTCTCCACAATGAGTTCGGCCAGCGGCCCGTCGATGCTGGCCGCGACCGGCACGACCCACAGGCGCGGATCGTGCTTCAGGTTTTCAAGTTGCCCACATTTTACTGCATCCTTCTCCGTGATCAGGATGACTTCGGCGTCCAGTCCGTCGAATGGCGCGTCGAGGAAGTCGTGATGGTCGGGCAGCGGCAGCTCCTCGAACGCCAGGCCGGCGGCGCGCAGCATCGCGAAGAAGCGGCCCGGGTTGCCGATCCCGGCGGCGGCGACCATGCGCTTGCCGGCCAGTTCGGCGAGCTGGACTTTTTCCGTGGGCGCGGCCAGGCGCTCGGCGACCCCGCCAAGCAGGCGCATGCGATGGGGCTGGCCGCCGACCGCCTTGGCCAGCGCCGGGCCGATCTCGGGCGCGTTGACGACGGTGAAGTCGCGCCGGCGCGATGGCGGCTCGCGCAGCGGGCCGGCCGGCAGCAGCCAGCCGTTGCCGACGCCGCGGCCGTCGAACAGGATGATCTCGATGTCGCGCGCCAGGGCATAGTGCTGCAGGCCGTCGTCGGCGACCAGCACGTCGACTTGCGGATGGGCGGCCAGCAGCGCCCTGCCCGCTTCCGCCCGCTTGCGGCCCACGACCACCGGACAGTTGGCGCGGCGGGCGATCAGCAGCGGTTCGTCGCCAACCTCGGCGGGAGAGGATGTATCGGTGACTTCACGCGGCGCGTCGCCGCTGCTGCCGTGCCCGCGCGAGACCACGCCCGGTGTGTAGCCGGCCGCGCGCAGGGCTTCGACCAGCCAGATGGTGAGCGGCGTCTTGCCGGTGCCGCCGATGAAGATGTTGCCGACGACGATGACGGGGACCGGCAGCTTTTCAGCCTTGAGGATGGCTGTGCGGTAGAGGCCGGCACGGAGTGCGGCGAGCGCGCGGAACAGCAACGAGACAGGCCAGAGGGCACAGGCCAGCGGGCCGCGCTTCAGCCAGGCTCGCGTCAGTGTCGTCTCAAGCCCCACGAAGGTCGTTCCCGTGGAGGCGGGAACTCCATTTTGCGTGAGCAGACGGTACTGCAAACATGGCAGGTGTGCGTAAGAAATGGGGTTCCCGCCTGCGCGGGAACGACGATCTCATCAATGGACGCGGAAGGAGTCCCACGCTTACTGCTTGCCACCCGTCTGCGCCGCAAACGTCAGCTTGTCGTAGCCCGCGATGCGCGCCGCTTCCAGCACGTTGATCACCATCTGGTGCATCGCGAACTGGTCGGCATTGACGATCACGACCGGGCTCTGCGCCGGCTGGGCCAGCGGCTGGCCATCCGGGCCGGTGCGCGCCGCATTCTTCAGGTCCTCCGCCAGCCCCTGCACGCTGTGGAAGGAAACCGGCTGCCCGTTGACCGTGTAGTTACCCTTCGCGTCCACCGTGACATTGATCTCAAGCGGCTTCTCGATCGCCTTCTCGGCGTCCGCCGTCGGCAAGGTGATCTGCAGCTCGGTGAACTTGCTGAACGTCGTACTGACCATCAGGAAGATCAGCACCACCAGCAGCACGTCGATGAAGGGGATCAGGTTGATCTCCGGATCTTCGCGCTTGCGGCCACGGCGGAAGTCCATCATTTGCGGGCACCGTGCACGACATCGACGAACTTCACGGCCTGCAATTCCATGTCGATGATGAAGCTGTCGACCAGCGCGCGGAAGTGGCGGTAGAACACCAGCGCCGGCATCGCGATCGCCAGGCCGAAACCGGTGTTGTACAGCGCGACCGAGATGCCGTGCGCCAGCTGGCCCGGATTGGTGCTGCCGACCGCGTTCTGCGCGCCGAACAGCTCGATCATGCCGACCACCGTGCCGAACAGGCCCAGCAGCGGCGCCAGCGAGGCGATGGTGCCCAGCGTGGTCAGGAAACGTTCCAGCGTGTGCGCCACGCCGCGGCCGGCTTCCTCGATCGATTCCTTCATCACGTCGCGTGGCGCGTCGATATTGCGCAGCGCCGCGGCCAGGACGCCACCGAGCGGCGAGTTCTGCTCCAGGCGCTGCACGACTTCGGTCGTCACTTTGCCGTTGTGATACACGCGGATGACTTCGTCCAGCAGCGCGCGCGGCAGGATCTTGTCGCGGCGGAGGTAGATCAGGCGTTCAATGATGAGGGCAAGGGCGACGATGGAAGCAATCAACAGGAGCCAGATGGGCCAGCCTGCGGCTTGGAGAATGGAGAGCAAAACGGACTCCTGAACGAAGAAAAATCAATGCGGCAATGTAACGTGTTGCCCGCGCGCGGGCAAGACCAGTTCTGCACATCTTTTGTGGATAAAACTGTGTGCAATAGCGTTGCCATGCGCCAAGCATATTGATTTTAAAGGGGAAAATATTCTTGCGCAAAAACAAGGCATGGGCGCACAAGAGTGAAAATCATTGCGTCAAAGATTGCGCAGGCCGCCCCACCGCGCCGGCGGCTACTGCCGAGTTGCAAACAAAATCTGTGGATAAAATTGTTGGCAAGCGGTCGCGCACGGTTCCATCCCTTTGATTTCTATTAACTTTTCCCACGAGCACAAAAATATGGCAGGATTTTTCGATCCCGCCGGCGCATGACTTATTCCCCGTTTCTCACAAATTTTGTGGAAAACAATGTGAGCAAGGGCGCCGGATGCGCGCTATCTCGTTGATTTCATGCAGGAAAGAAGCGTCGCCCAATTTTTAAGCAGCCCAGGCATGAAGGCTCGCGCGCATTTCCTCACATTTTTTGTGGACAAAATTGTTAGCAAGGCCGTCAACAGCGTGCAAAGTCATTGATTCCCAAAGGAAAAGTTTCCTCGCCTAAAAAGTAATCAAAGCCATGATATCCACATGGCGGGGCTGGGGTAGCCCTTCCCGCGAGGTTTTTTCTCCTCCGTTCAAGACGCCCGATGGGATAAACCTCCGCTTTGCACACAAACTGTGGAAAAGGATGTGAGCAAGGATGAAGTTCGAGGGACAAGCCTTTGATTCTTAAGGAAAACAACCGGTCAGCTCAAAAAATGCGCAGCTGCAGGCCCGGCCTCGTCGGCACGGTCGCCGTCCCGCTTTTACACATCTTTTGTGGAAAAGATTGTTAGCAACAGACGATGCATATGAGCAAGTGCTTGATTTCAAAAAACATTCGCGGACTGCCCTGTTTTTAGGCAGGCAGTCCGGCTTGTGCACAACCGGCCCGCTCAGGGATAGCGCACCGGTTTGCCGAGGGTTTCCGGCAGGGGGATGAACTCGGTTTCGCCCGGCACAGAAGGGAAAGCCTGCTTTCGCCAATCCTCGCGCGCCTGCTCGATGCGGTCCGCCGAGCTGGACACGAAATTCCAGGAAAGGAAACGCGGCCCGTCCATCGGCTCGCCGCCCAGCAGCATCAGGCGCGCCGGGGTCGCGCCGCGCGCGGCCAGGGTCACGCTCGTCTTGGGCTTGAGCACCAGCAGCTGGCCGCCCGCGAAGATGCCGTCGCGGCCAAGATCAAGCTCGCCGTCGACCACGTAGATGGCCTGCTCGCTGTACTGCGCCGGCATGTCGATGCGCGCGCCGGGCTGCAGCACCAGGTCGACGTAGAACATCTCGGACAGGGTCGGCACCGGCGAACGCTGGCCGAAGAAGCTGCCGGCAATGATGCGCGCCCGCGCGCCGTCGCCCTCGAGTTCGGGCAAGGCGTCCGCGCCGACATGGACAAAGGACGGCGCGGTCTCCTCATGTGCCTGCGGCAAGGCCACCCAGCACTGCAAGCCCGCCAGCGACGAGCCGCCCGCGCGCTGTTCCTGCGCCGTGCGCTCCGAGTGCACGATGCCGCTGCCGGCCGTCATCCAGTTGACCTCGCCCGGACGGATGGCCTGCACGCTGCCGACGCTGTCGCGGTGCATGATTTCGCCATCGAACAAATAGGTGACGGTGGCCAGGTTGATGTGCGGATGTGGCCGCACATCAAGTCCGCGCCCCGGCTCGAACACGTGCGGCCCCATCTGGTCGAGGAAGACGAAGGGCCCGACCATGCGCTTGTTCCGGCTCGGCAAGGCACGCCGCACCTTGAAGTCGTCACCAAGCTCATGCACCGGCGGCACCACCACCACTTCCAGTGAACTGTTGTCCATTTGTCGTCCCTTTCAATCTCGTAATGTGTGCTCATTGCGCCGCACAAAGCGACGAGTATGATGATGCCACGACCACGCCCAAACGTGAGCAACGCGACAGCGCGGCCGAGCAGTGAACTCCCGATGAGCACAAAAGTGCCGGGTCGCTGTTTGGCGAACCTCAAGCACTCTGTTGGCACCCCTGCGCATCATCGGACCCACGTCGACGATATGCGAATAGGAGCTAACAATGAAGAAGCTGAGCATGTCCCTGGCCGTCGCCGCAAGCGCGCTGGCCCTTACTGCCGCCGTGCCAGTCCTGGCGGGCGACTTCTACCAGCAGCGCAACCTGGTATCCAACAACCCGGCGCTGCACGCCGAACAACTCGATGCCAAGGTCGTCAACGCCTGGGGCGTGGCATTCAATCCCTATGCCGTGTCCTGGGTCGCCGACAACGGCACCGGGGTCTCCACCCTGTTCAACGGCGAGGGCGTGCCGTCCAGCCTGGTGGTGACCATCCCCGGGCCGAATGGCAGCGCCGGATCGCCGACCGGCATCGTGTTCTACGGCGGCTCCGGCTTCGTGGTCACCAAGGGCACGGCGTCCGGACCCAGCGTGTTCCTGTTCGCGGCCGAGGATGGCGGCATCTCGGGCTGGTCCCCGACCGTGGACCGCCTCAATGCCATCCGCGTCATCGACAATAGCGGTTCGGGCGCGGTATACAAGGGCATTGCGATCAGCGGCGCCGGCACCGGCAATCTGCTGTATGCGACCGACTTCCACAATGGCAGGGTCGACGTGTTCGACACCACCTTCAAACCGGTGACCTTGCCGGGGCGGCCGTTCCAGGATCCCCACCTGCCCGCCGGCTACGCGCCCTTCGGCATCCAGGCCATCCACGGCGACCTGGTCGTCACCTTCGCCAAACAGGACGCCGCCCGCCATGACGATGTCAAGGGCGCCGGCTTCGGCTTCGTCGACGTGTTCGCCCCCGACGGCACGCTGCTGCGCCGCCTGGCCGGGGGCCGCATGTTCAACGCGCCGTGGGGCGTGGCGATGGCACCGGACGGCTTCGGCCGCTTCAGCGGACGGCTCCTGGTCGGCAATTTCGGCGACGGCGCCATCAATGCCTTTGACGTCGCCACCGGCAGGTGGGTCGGCCAGTTGAAAGGCAGCGACCACAAGCCGATCCACATCGACGGCCTGTGGGGCATTGCTTTCGGCAATGGGGTCAGCCTGCAGCACGTCAACACCCTCTACTTCGCGGCCGGACCGAACGGCGAAGCAGACGGCCTGTACGGCAGGCTCGACGTGGTCCCCGGCGACGACCGCGACGACGACGCACAAAACTAGCGCGCAGCTACGCCGGCCGGCCCAGGACGGGCCGCCGGCGCCAAAAACACTTGTCGAATTTTCCCTGATGTGACATAAGCATCGGGTCAACCGTTTTCATGTCCAGGAAATGCAGCAGCCACCCGACACCGCCGACCAGGCCTACGCCGCACCCCAGGTGCTGTCCGTCACCGCGCTCAACCAGCAGGTCGCGCGCCTGCTGGAGCGCTCCTTCCCGCTGGTCTGGATCGGCGGCGAGATCTCCAACTTCACGCGCGCCTCCTCCGGCCACTGGTACTTCACGCTGAAGGACGACGCGGCCCAGGTGCGCGCCGTGATGTTCCGCGGCCGCGCGCAGTTCGCCGGCTTCATCCCGCGCGAGGGCGACAAGGTCGAGGTGCGCGCGCTGGTCACGCTGTACGGCGCGCGCGGCGACTACCAGATCAATGTCGAGGCGATCCGCCGCGCCGGCGTCGGCGAGCTGTACGAACGCTTCCTGCGCCTGAAGGAAAAGCTCGGCGCGCAAGGCCTGTTCGACCAGGACCGCAAGCGCGCCCTGCCCCTGTTCACGCGCCGCATCGGCATCGTCACCAGCCCGCAAGCGGCCGCCCTGCGCGACGTGCTGACCGCGCTGCGCCGCCGCGCGCCGCACGTGAGCATCGTGCTGTACCCGGCGCCGGTGCAGGGCCAGTTCGCCGCGGACAAGATCGCCGAGGCCATCATGACCGCCTCGCGCCGCGCCGAAGTCGACCTGCTGCTGGTGTGCCGCGGCGGCGGTTCGATCGAAGACCTGTGGTGCTTCAACGAAGAATGCGTGGCGCGCGCGATCGCCGCCTGCGCGGTGCCGGTGATTTCCGGTGTCGGCCACGAGACCGATTTCACCATCGCCGATTTCGCCGCCGACCTGCGCGCCGCCACGCCCACCGCCGCCGCCGAACTGGCGGCGACGCCGCGTGCCGACTGGCTCGGCTCGCTGGCAGCCGATGCCGGCGACGTGCGCCGGGCCATGCAGCGCATCCTGTCCGAAGCGAACCAGGGCCTGGACAACCTCAGCCGCCGCCTGCTGAGCCCGACGGCGCAGATCGCGCACCAGCGCCTGAAGCTGCGTTCGATGGCCGGCGCGATGACGCACGCGCTGCACCAGCCGCTGAACCGCCAGGGCATGGCGCTGGCCCAGCTGCGCCAGCGCTGGGCGCGCCACCGGCCGGACGTGCGGGCCGTTCGCGCGCAGATCGTCTCCGAGCAGCGCCACCTGGACACCAGTATCTGCAACCAGCTCAGGCAGCGGCGCGAAGCGCTGGCCGCGCTGGCCGCGCAACTCGAATTATTGAACCCGCAGCGCACGCTGGAACGCGGTTACGCCATCGTGTGTGATGCCAAGGGAAACATCCTGCGCAATCCAGCGAAGATCAAGGTCCACGAGACCCTGGCGCTGCGGCTGGCCGAAGGCAGCGCCGAGGTCGGCGTGGCCAGCGTACAAAGCCTGTTCGAATGACAAGGCCGTAAATACCGGGCCGTCTTGGAAGCCGGGAAGCAAATATGCAACCTTTCGCCAACCGGTTTAGAATGATGGCCCGACCGACTCGTTTCCAACCAATCAAGGACAAGACATGGAACACACTCTGCCGCCGCTGCCCTATGCCAAGAACGCCCTCGCCCCGACCATGTCGGAAGAGACGCTGGAATACCACTACGGCAAGCATCATCAGGCATATGTCACCAACCTGAACAACCTGATCAAGGGCACCGAATTCGAAAACCTGTCGCTGGAAGAGATCATCAAGAAGTCGTCCGGCGGCGTGTTCAACAACTCGGCCCAGGTCTGGAACCACACCTTCTTCTGGAACGGCATGAAGCCGAACGGCGGCGGCGCACCGACCGGTGCCGTGGCTGACGCGATCAACGCCAAGTGGGGCTCGTTCGACAAGTTCAAGGAAGAGTTCCAGAAATCGGCCGTGGGCAACTTCGGTTCCGGCTGGACCTGGCTGGTGAAGAAGCCGGACGGCAGCGTGGACATCGTCAACACCTCGAACGCCGCCACCCCGCTGACCACCGACAACAAGCCGCTGCTGACCGTCGACGTCTGGGAGCACGCCTACTACATCGACTACCGCAACGCCCGTCCGAAATTCGTCGAGAGCTGGTGGAACATCGTCAACTGGGACTTCGTGAACCAGAACTTCGCCTGAGCCTGACTCGGCAAAAAAAAATCCGCTGCGGCGGATTTTTTTTCGCGGTTCGCGCACGTTCGAAGATTTACCGTCGTTCCCTTTGTTTTCCCAGCAGCGTCCGTTCCATCCCCACCCGCACCAATTTCGCGCCGGTATTTCGATTGGCGCGCTACCATGCTCCCTCAGCGCCACTTTTCTCACGTGTCCGCAAGGAGGATGAGTTGGAGGCCGCCCCCCTGCCGATTGCCGTCTTCGTGGTCGATGCGGCCGGCAACATCGAAAGCTGGAACAAGGCCTGCGAAAAGATGGCCGGCTACACCGCGTCCGATATTCGCGGAAGCCGGCTGGACCGCATCATCAGCTTCGACGAGTCCGGCAACTGCAAGGCGCCGTCGCTGCCGCTCACCGGCGAATGCGAGGCCACCGGACACCTGACCAGCAACGACGGCCGCCGCATCCCGGTCCGCGTCACCATCGCGCCGCAGGCGCTGGACCCCGACAAGCCCGACTCCTTCAGCGTCATCGTGGCGCCGC
Source organism: Massilia terrae (assembly GCF_024753145.1). Taxonomy (GTDB): domain Bacteria; phylum Pseudomonadota; class Gammaproteobacteria; order Burkholderiales; family Burkholderiaceae_D; genus Telluria; species Telluria terrae. The sequence continues at coordinate 119,512 of NZ_JANUGU010000004.1, forward strand.
GCCCCGGTGTGATGCCGCCCCGCTATGCGCTGATCCAGGACCTGCCGGTCACCGACATCATCGAGGGCCTGCCCTGCGTGTTCTATGTGATCGACCAGAGCGGCCACCTGCTGCTGTGGAACCGCCAGCTCGAAGCCGTGCTCGAAAGGACGAGCGAAGAACTGCCGACCATCAATGTGCAAAACTTCTTCGACGAGAAGGATGCGCTGCGCAGCACCGAAAACATCCTCGACGCCTTCGAGCACGGCAGCTCCAGCCACGAGGCCGAACTGATCGGCAAGTTCGGCAAGCGCACCGCCTGCCTGTTCAACTGCGCCCGCACCAGCCTGGGCAACGTGCCCTGCGTCTTCGGCACCGGCCTCGACATCAGCGCCCGCAAGGAAGCCGAACTGAGCCTGCTGCTGCGCGAGCGCGCCATTTCCTGCAGCGTCAACGCGATCTTGATCAGCTGCTGCAAGAACAAGGAATTCCCGATCGAGTACGTCAACCCCGCCTTCGAGCAGATCACCGGCTACACGCTGGACGAGATCAAGGGCCGCGACCCGCGCTTCATGCGGGTGGAAGGCTGCGACGAGCAGGAACACGAGCGCATCCGCGACGCGCTCCAGCGCCATGAAAGCGTTCACGCGATCGTGCGCAACGCCAGGAAGAACGGCGAAATCTTCTGGAACGACCTGCGCATCGACCCCGTGGTCAACCAGGAAGGCGAAGTGACCCACTTTGTCGGCGTCATCAACGACATCACCGAGGCCAAGCATTACGAGCGGCGCCTGCAGCACCTGGCCCACCACGACCCCTTGACCGGCCTGGCCAACCGCACCCTCCTGCACGACCGGCTCGGCTCTGCCATCGAACAGGCGGTGCATGAACACACGCTGGGCGCCCTCGCCTTCCTCGACCTCGACAACTTCAAGTACATCAACGACACCTTCGGCCACGACGCCGGCGACGAAGTCCTGCGCGAGATCGCCCAGCGCCTGCGCGCCGGCGTGCGCGACGAGGACACCGTGGCGCGCGTCGGCGGCGACGAGTTCGTACTGGTCATCAACGACCAGCCCAGCCCCGCCCACGTGGCCGAACTGGTCGAGCGCCTGCGCCACAGCGTCAGCGCACCGGTGACGGCAGAAGGCAACGCCATCCTGCCGGGCGTGAGCATCGGCGTCAGCCTGTTTCCGCGCGACGGCGAACGCGCCGAGCGCGTGATGCGCGCGGCCGACGCCGCCATGTACCACGCCAAGACCATGGGCAAGAACAATTGCCAGTTCTACTCGCCGGAGCTGAACCAGGCCGTGCACGACCAGCTGCTGCTCGAAGCGAGCCTGAGCCGCGCCATTCGTGACGACGACATGGTGGTCGGCTACCAGCCCAAGGTGGACCTACGCAGCGGCAAGATCGTCGGCGCGGAAGCGCTGGTGCGCTGGCGCCATCCCGACAAGGGCATCATCCCGCCCGACCGTTTCATTCCGGTCGCCGAGGCCACCGGCCTGATCGTCCCGCTGGGCGAGCTGGTCCTGTCCAAGGTGTGCGCAACCCTGAAGGAGATGCGCTCGGACGGCGCGCCCGACTTCGTCATCTCGGTCAACCTGTCGGCGCGCCAGCTGCGGCAGCGGCAATTCGTGACCCGGCTCGGCCAGATGCTCGCCCAGCACCAGGTCGAGCCCGGATCGCTCGAACTGGAAGTGACGGAAAGCCAGCTGATGGACCAGCCGGAGGAAGCTGTCGACGTGCTGGAGCAGCTCAAGGGGCTGGGCGTGCGCCTGTCCATCGACGACTTCGGGACCGGCTATTCAAGCTTGTCCTACCTGCGGAAATTCCCGGTCGACTTCATCAAGATCGACCGTTCCTTCCTCAGCGACGTCAGCATCGAGGGCAACGGCGTCATCACCCGCGCCATCATCGGGCTCGGCCACAGCCTGCGGATGAAGGTGGTCGCGGAAGGCGTGGAAACGCGCGAGCAGATCGCCTTCCTGCGCGACTACGACTGTGACCAGATGCAGGGCTACTACTTCAGCCCGCCCGTGCCGCGCGACAGCCTGCGGCAGATGGTGTCGAAGGACACGCGCCTGCCGGACTAGGCCCGTGGTCTCGCATCAGGCCGCCATCCAGCGCAGCGCGTTCAGCAGGAAGCGCGTCTGCAAAGGCGCCACCATGTCCGGCATGCGGTGGAACAGCACTTGCGCGCCCGCCTTGCGCACCGTGAAGCTCGACGCGCCCAGGCGACGGTCGTGGTCGCGGCTGTAGGCGGCGATCACCTCGATGCCCTCGCCCTCGACCAGCAAGCCGTTCGACGGCTGGCCCTCGACCTGGTGCCAGACGCCGGCCGCCATGTCCGCCGGAATGCCCTCGAACAGCGGATGCGCGCGCAGGATATTCCAGTTGCCCATCCACGGCGCGCGCAGATTGCCCGCCGCGCCGGCGTATTGGAACAATCCCAGCGCCGCCAGCTGTGTCGCAACGCCATCCGACAAGCCGTCTTCCGGCACCATCGCCAGCAAGGGCAGGCCGCCCTGGACGGCGGCGAGCACCTCAGGCGGCAACTCGCCCGGCACCAGCTTCGGCTTCGCGCCCTTCTTCGGCGCCGCTTCCAGTCCGGTCTGGTCGCCGACCTGGCGGCGCGCGATTTCCTCCGCCTTCAGGCCGGAAGCGACCAGCCCGTCATACGCCGCACCGGCCTTGAAATCCTCGACCTCCACACCCGGCAATGCCACCAGCCGCGCACGCAGCGAGCGCGAAATGCCGGACACGGCAATGCGCAAGGTCTTCGCGGCCGGCTTCACATCGGTGCGCGTGACCCACAAGTCGCGCACGAATGTCGCCTCGGGTTTCCCGGGTAACTCCAGCCGAATGGTGTGCCTGCCCTCCTTGGCGAATGCCGGCGTCCTGACTTTCTCCGCCAACAAATAGCTGAACTGGTCAGCCTCGTTCGCCGGCGCCGGGTAATCGGCGATCCTGATCGCTTTACCGTCCGGATCGATCACGCTCAGGCTCAGCTTGCCCGGCACCTGCTTGCCGGTGTCATTGAGCAGCCAGACGTCCAGCTCCGCCGCCTCGCCCGCCGCGTAGGTGTAGCGGCGCTGCTTGGCCACTGGCCGAACCGGCAACAGGCTGCAGCGGATGATCTCCGGATCGGCGTGGAAGTAGCGCAGGTTGTCGACGATGCCCGAATGGTTCTCGATCGCCGTCGATTCCCAGCCGCTGATGGCGGCCATGTCGACCTGGTCGCAGATGCGGATATTCTCCAGGTAATTCTGCCAGGCGTCGTACTGCTTCTTGCCGACCGCGAGGAAATAGCTCTCGGTGGTCGGGAAGGCCGTGCGGAAGCCCCATCGATCGAGGAAGGCGGCGGCGCCGTTGACGATCGCCTTGTGGTCCGCCAGGTCGTAGCTCTTGCCCCCACGCCGCACGATGTCGGCGATCATCTTCACATGGTTGTCGCCGACGGCGCAGCCTTCCATTTCACCGAACTCGACGATCGCTTCCGGCATCGTCTGGCGGTGAATGAAATGCTCCTGGTCGACATAGAATTTGTCATACCACTGGTCGCCCGCGCCCTGGTGATTGACCCACCAGCCGCCCGCCTTTTCCACATCGGAACGATAGTAGTGATCGTCATACGGCAGGAACATTGCCTGCGCCGCGCCGCGCCCGACGAAACCATCATTCAGGATCACGCTGCGGCTGGGATCGAGCTCGTGCATCGCACGCAGCACCGCTTCCACGTCCGGATTATTCAGGTCGGCCGACACCTCGTTCTGCAGCGTGTAGTGCACCAGCGAGGGATGCGAGCGCAGCGCGCGCACCATGGCCCTGCACTTGGATACCATGAAGTCGCGGCTGAAGGCATCGCCCGGCGACAGCCGTTCGCCCGCCTTGAGCGCCTTGCCGATCGCCATGCGCCCCGCGCCCGGCTCCATCGTGCGGGTCAGGCCCAGCTCGTCCTGCAGGTCCAGCACTTCGGGCTTGCCGACGTTGCGGTGGAAACTGAGCGAGTTCAGGCCCAGCGCCTTGGCCGCCGTCACTTCGCGCCGCGCCAGTTCGGTCGTCGGGAACAGGCCGTTGTAACCCCAGTAGCCCCACGAGATCGCGGTGTACAGCTTGATCCGGCGGCCATTCAGGCGGAACAGCGCGTTCTTGCTAATGCCTTCGGCGGCAAACCAGCGGAAGCCGAAGCGGACGATGCGCGAGTCGCCCTTCCATTGCAAGCGCAGGCGGTACAGGTTCGGCGTGTCGAGATCCCACAGCTTCGCCGACGGCGCGCTCACCCGCAGGCGGACCCGGGTGACACCGTCCCCTGTGGCGAGCTGTTCGACCTTGACCTGCGCCGCGACCGGTGCGCCCGATGCGTCCAGCACGGTGGCGCTCAAGTCGGCGGCGGTGACCGGCTGTTTCGCCACGATCTCGGCGTGCGCGGTGACAACGCGCGGATCCGGCGTATTGAGCACCCAGGCGTCGGCGATCCGGCCTTCCATCGGGTGCACGCTCAGCGTCATGCCGCGGTCGATGCCGCCGAAGCCGTGCGAGTGATACAGCCTGACCTTGCCCCACGGCGTGTTGTTGGAATCCTTCCAGTCGAAGCGTCCGCCCGGATTGGTGATGCGGATCGCCAGGCGGTTCGGCTGCCCCGGCTTCATCGCGGCCGTCAGGTCGCAATCGATCGGCAGTTCCGACATGATCGAATAGCCGACCAGCACCTCGTTCAGGAAGACCTCGGCGCGCATGCGGGCGCCACGGATGTGCAGCCACACCTGCTGCCCGGCTGCCGAGGCGGGAATATCGATGTTCTTCCACCACCACGACACGCCCGGTAGCGCGCCGTTCTGCGGCACGGGATCGTCGTCGGCGTAGCGGTATTCGTCGGCGGTGTAGGAGCGCGCGCCGAACTGGCCCCAGAAATGCTCCTCGACCGTCGTCGGCAATGTCACCATCAGTCCCTGCCCCTTGTACAGCGCATCCCAGCCGCCGGTCGGCCGGTTGACCGGCAGGTCGGCCATCGGCGGCACTTGCTCCGGCAGGTAGATGGCGTCGTCCTGCCACTGGGCGGCGCGGTCGAGCCACAGGCTCCAGCCTTCGTCGGCGATGGCGCGCCGGCCGTCGACCGCAGCCTGGTCTGCCGACGCGTTATCCAGTCCGAATGCCTTGACGCTAGTGAGCAGGCCGAGCGCTGCCGAGACGCCGAGCGCGCCGCGGCGGGTGATTTTGATAGACATTGTGTTTGGGTTAGGGTTGGAGGGGCCTCGCGCGGGCAAGGCTTGGCAAGTGCGTGCCGATGCGCACGCTAAAGCTGCAGCGTCAGCTGGTACACGGTTGTCCTGCGAAACACATTGCGCGGGCTGACGATCACTGCCGCTGCCAGCCCCACGCCCAGGTGCTCCGGATGCGAACATGGCTGCAGCCGCAAGCCGGCCCCGTCTGGCGACCCGCCCTGGGTGTCGGTGCAAAATCCCAGGCCCGCCTCGGTCGTGGCGACCTGCAGCCGCCTGCCCGAGCGCGGATCGTAGACCCGGGCCACGACGCGCAGCTGCCCGCGCTCCGCGCCCACCTGGAAACAATGGCCGAAGCCGCCCGCCAGCCCGATCTGCACGTCCGGCCAGACCAGCCGTGGCCCGATGGCGGCCGGCTTGCGAAAGTCGAACGCCGTGCCTTCCACCGGCGCCACGTCCATGGGAATGCCGCCGCGGTCGATCTTCAGGTAATGGTCGGCCTCGATCTGGAGCATGTGGTCGGCGACGTCGCCGCGCCCGCCGGTCAGGTTGAAGCGCGGGTGTGCGCCGAGGTCGACGGTCGACTCTTCGCGCGCGCCGACGTGGTGCTCGATCGACAGGCGTCCCTCGTCGTCGAGCCGGTAACTCAGCTCCACCGCAAGTTCTTCCGAGGCATGGCGCAGCGTCACGCAGCGTCCGTCCATCGTCCCCTGCCAGCCCGCGGGCGCCAGCCGGCGCAGGCTGCCCGGATGGCCGGGCTCCGCCAGGCTGTCGGCGCCGGCCATGACGACATCGGCCAGGCGCCCGTAGCGGTCCGGCGCCCACCACGCCATCAGGGCGGCGCCGTGCTCGCTGATGGTGACCGCCATGTCGCGGTCGTTGTGCAGCGTGAACAGGCGGCCGGGACCGGACGGGCCGCTAGCGCGAGAGTGATTCGCGGTCGTCAAAAACATCATCATCTTTCTGCAACTCTTCTTGCTGGTCCTGCGGCGCCAGCACGCGCTTCTGGTAGGCGCGCGGCGAACATCCGAGTTCGCGCTTGAACACGGAATGCATGTATGGACTGGAGGTGAAGCCGCAGCGGCGCGCCACGTCGGCCAGATTGCATTCGCCGCTTTCCAGGATCGTGGTGGCCGCCTCCAGCCGCATGCGCAGGATCTCGTCGTGCACGCTGCAACCGAGCTCCTGGCGGAAATAGCCCTCCAGCGAGGAACGCGAGATGCCCACGTACTCGGCCACCTGGTCGGTCTTGATGCCCTGGCAGGCGTACTGGCGGATGAAATGGCGCGCCCGCATCACGTGCGGATGCTTGGCCGCCTGGTGCCGGCTCGATGCGCGCACGTTGATGCCGGCCGGCGGCACCAGAATCCGCGACGCCGGCAGCCGCACACCGTGCAGCATCTGGTCCAGCAAGTGGGCCGCGGTGCGCCCCATCTCGTTGGCGCCCTGCACCACCGAGCTCATCGGAATGCGGGTCAGCATATTCGCCAGCGGGTCGTTGTCGATGCCGATCAGCGCGACCTGTTCCGGCACCGCGATGTCGGCCACGGCGCAAGCCTGAAGCAGCTGGCGGGCTCTAGCGTCGGTGACGGCGATGATGCCGACCGGCTTGGGCAGGCTGCGCAACCAGGCGATCTGCTGCTGCACCGCTTCGTCCCACGAAGGCGCGTTCGTGCTCTGCCCGCGGAACACTTGCGGCTCGAGCCGGTCGCGCCGCATCAGCGCGCAGAAGGCCTTCTCGCGCTCCTGCGCCCAGCGATTGGTCTGCGCCTCGGGCAGGCTGAACAGCGCGAAATTGTTCAGGCCCGCGCCGATCAATTGTTCGTAGGCGAGGCGGATCAGCTTGAAATTGTCGGTGGCGACGTAGGGCACGCCGGCCGGGTAGTCGTCCGGATTCTCGTAGGAGCCGCCCACCGCGACCAGCGGAATGGCGCTGTTTTCCAGCGCCGCCGCCACCGCCGGGTCGTCGAAATCGGCAATGATGCCGTCGCCCTGCCAGCGGTCGATACCGGGCAGGCGCAAGCGGAAATCCTCTTCGAGGAACAGTTCCCACTGGCTGCGCCGGCTCGACAGATAGGATGCGATGCCCGCAATCACTTCCCGGTCAAAAATCTTGTTCGCGTTAAACAACAACGCAATGCGATGCGTTTTCTTTGTCAACATATCTCCCCCCACCAGCGCATTCTAAAGCACGCTTTGTCAGCTTCCTGAGGAGCTCCATTCTGCATTCCGGTGCCGAGCCCGGCAATTTCGAATTCCACCAAGGCCCAATTCGATTTCTGACGACGATTCCTCCTGCGCGGGCCGAACTGCTAGCATCTCGCCAACTCTGCAGACCTGATTGCACATCATGAAAAAACGCTCTGTTGCCGCCTGCCTGCTGCCGCTGGCCATGGCGACCGTCCATGCGGCGCCGCAACAAACCAATACCAAGGACGCCTGGGTGGCCGACCTCGGCGACGGCCGCTACCAGAACCCGGTGCTGCACGCCGACTACTCCGACCCGGACGCGATCCGGGTCGGCGACACCTATTACATGACCTCGTCGAGCTTCAACAGCGCCCCGGGTCTGCCGCTGTTGCAGTCGAAGGACATGGTCAACTGGGAACTGGTCGGGCATGCGCTGCCGAAACTGGTCCCGGAAGACCACTTCGCGGTGCCGCGCCACGGCGACGGCGTCTGGGCGCCCTGCCTGCGCTACCACGACGGCAAGTTCTGGATCTTCTACCCCGATCCCGACTTCGGCATCTTCGTGATCACGGCCGAAAAGTTCACCGGCCCGTGGACCAAGCCGCACCTGCTCCTGCCCGGCAAAGGCATCATCGACCCGACTCCGCTGTGGGACGACGACGGCAAGGCCTGGCTGCTGCACGGCTGGGCCAAGAGCCGCGCCGGCATCAACAACCTGCTCACCCTGCGCAGCATGGCGCCGGACGCCAGCGGCCTGCTCGACACCGAAGGCAAGACCATCATCGACGGCAACAAGATCGCCGGCTACCGCACGCTGGAAGGGCCGAAGTTCTACAAGGAAAAAGGCTGGTACTACGTGTTCGCGCCCGCCGGCGGCGTCGAGGACGGCTGGCAGGCGGTGTTCCGCTCGCGCAGCCTCGAAGGCCCCTACGAGGTGCGCACCGTCATGGACCAGGGCAAGACCCCGATCAACGGCCCGCACCAGGGCGCGTGGGTGCGCGCGCAGGACGGCAGCGACTGGTTCCTGCACTTCCAGGACAAGGGCGCCTACGGCCGCTTGCTGCACCTGCAGCCGATGCGCTGGGTGGACGGCTGGCCCATCATCGGCGAAGACGGCGCCAAGGCCGGCGTCGGCCAGCCGGTGCTGGCCTACAAGAAGCCGGTGGCCGGCTTCCCGGTCAAGGCGCCGCCCACCAGCGACGAATTCAACGGCCCCACGCTCGGCCTGCAGTGGCAGTGGAACGCCAACAGCGACCCGCGCTGGTATTCGCTGACCGAGCGTCCCGGCTACCTGCGCCTGCACACCCAGGTGGTCCCGGAGGCGAACGGCTATGTGCGCGCCACGCCTGCCCTGCTGGCCCAAAAGCCGCCGGCGCCGGTCTTCGCCGTCAACACCCACGTGCAGCTGAACGATGCCGCCGAGGGCGACCGCGCGGGCCTGATCGTCAACGCCATGCAGTACGCCTGGCTGGGCCTGCGCAAGACCGCGGGCGCCACGCAGCTGGTCTACACGACCTGCACGCCGGCCAAGGTGCGCTGCACCGAGAAGACCACCGTGGTGCTGCCACAAGCGCCGAACGCGCTGTACCTGCGCATGAACATGGCTGAAGGCGCACTGGCCAGCTTCTCCTACAGCGCCGACAACGCGAACTTCACGAGCGTCGGCCAGCCGCTCGCGATCAGCAAGGGCCGCTGGGTCGGCGCGCAAATCGGCGTGTTCACTGTCGGCGAACAGGCCGGCGCCAAGCCCTCCAGCCTCGACGTCGATTACTTCCGCGTCACCCCACAATAAGATCGAGACAATACACATGAACGCACGCCTGATTTCCGCGCTGTCGGTCATCGCCATGGCCTTCGCGCCCGGCCTGGCATCGGCCGCCAAGACCTGTGACGTCAAGGCCTACGGCGCGACTGGCGACGGCGCGACCAAGGACACTGCCGCCATCCAGAAGGCGATCGACGATTGCGCCGCCGCGGGTGGCGGCACGGTGGTCCTCGCCGGCGCTCCGGTGTTTGTCTCCGGCCCGTTGTCCCTGAAGAGCCACATCACGCTGTCAATCGCCGCCGGCACCACGCTGGCCGGCAGCGAGAACCATGACGATTATCCGTTGATCGAGGAACTGCGCGAACACGGCCGCCAGCCGCTGCTCTCCTCGGACCACGCCACCGACATCACCATCAACGGCGGCGGCGCCATCGACGGCCGCGGCCAGTCGTGGTGGCCGGACCGTTCGGCCGCCAACAAGCGCCCGCGCCTGATCGTGTTCCGCCACTCCAGCCACATCCTGATGGAGAACGTCACCGTCCAGAATTCGCCGAGCTGGCAGATCGTCCCCTTCAACAGCACCGACCTGGTGTTCCGGAACTTGAAGATCTACGCACCCGACCGCGTGTCGCACAACACCGATGGCATCGACCCGTTCTCGTCCAGCCATGTGCTGATCGACCACGTCACCATCGATACCGGCGACGACAACGTCGCCATCAAGAGCGGCCAGCCGAATTCGCCGGGCGGCGATGAACCGAGCCACGACATCGTCATCCGCGACAGCACCTTCCTGCATGGCCATGGCCTGTCGGTCGGCAGCGAAGTCGCGGGCGGCGTCTACAACGTGCTGGCCGAGCGCGTGCACTTCAAGGGCACCGGCACCGGCGTGCGCATCAAGTCGAACCGCGACCGTGGCAATGAGCTGAAGAACCTCGTCTACCGCGACCTGACGATGGAAGACGTGGGCACGCCGATCCTGATCAGCGAGTTCTATCCGAAGATCCCGGACGTGATCGACACCCAGCCGGTTGGCCGGCTGACGCCACGCTTCTCCGACATCACCATCGAGAACCTCAGCGCGACGGGCGCCAGGCAAGCCGCAGTCATTGTCGGCCTGCCGGAATCGCCGGTATCAGGACTCAAACTGACCAACGTCCACATCAAGGGCGACAAGGGTGCGGTGATCAAGTACGCGCACATGGAGACGAAGGGCTTTACGGTGAAGGCGGCGCAAGGCCACGCCTACATGACCGGGCCGGATGTGCAGGACGTAAACCAGGAAATCAAATGAAAGCCAAGTTGATCGCGTCCGTGCTGGGCGCGGCATTTTCGATGTGCGCGACCGCCGCTGACGGCCCTTACTCGCCGGCTTCGCATTCCGCCGAGGTGCAGGTCGACACGCCGCTGCAGCTGCGCTTCGACAGCGCGCCGAAGCTCGGCGCCAGCGGGACCATCCGCATCTATCGATCGTCGGATGATGCGCTGGTCGACGAAATCCACGCGACCAATGAAATCAATCGTATCGGCCCGGCGCGCGACGGCATGCGGCGTGTGGTGCGCTATCTGCCGATCGAAGTCTCCGGCGCGAGCGTGACGATTCATCCGCACGATGCGCGCCTCGCCTACGGCACCGAATACTACGTGGTGATCGACGCCAGCCTGTTCCCCGGCGCGACCATCGGCGGCGCTCCGTTCGCCGGCATTGGCAAAAAGGACTGGGCCTTCCGCACGCGCGCCCACATGCCGACGGGACGCAGCTTCACCGTCGATGACGACGGTGCGGCGGATTTTCGCACCGTGCAGGGCGCGCTGGACCACGTGATGCGCAACGTGCCACGTGAAGACGCCGTCACGATCAATATCGCCAACGGGCGCTACGGCGACCTGCTCTACCTGCGGGGCAAGGACAACGTCACGCTGCACGGCCAAAGCCGCGACGGCGCCGTCATCAGCGTCGAAAACGGCAACGGCCTGAATCCCGGCGCCGGCGGCGGCCAGGCCGAGGCGGCGACGAACGTGAACGGCGGGCGCTCGGTGTTCCTGGTCGAGGACGCGGACATGCTGCGCCTCGATAAGCTGAGCATCGTCAGCACCGGCTGGCGCAACAAGCCGACCGGGGGACAAGCGGAAACGATTTACTTCAATAGCGAAGGACGCCTCGTCGCGACCAACAGCAACTTCATCAGCGAGCAGGACACCATCCTCGTGCGCGGCTGGTCGTGGTTCTACCACAGCCTCATCGCCGGCAATGTCGATTTCATCTGGGGCTACAACCACGCCGCGCTGTTCGAAGAAGACGAGATCCGTTCGCTTGGGGACAGCAGCGGGCCGGCCAAGGGCGGCTACATCGTGCAGGCGCGCACCCTGGCCAAGGACGATCCCGGCTTCGTCTTCCTCAACAGCCGCCTCACGCACGGCCCGGGCCCGGCCGGCAACGACGTGCCGGCTGCATCGAGCTTCCTCGCGCGTCCCGGCTCGTCGTGGGACAACGTCAGCTACATCAACTGCCGCATGGACGAACACATCTCGCCCAAAGGCTGGAAAGGCGCGCCGCGCGAAGGCATCGGCTGGTACGAATTCAACAGCATGGACCTGGACGGCAGGCCGCTCGACCTGTCAGCGCGCAGCAATGGCCAGGTGCTGAACCCGACGCAAGCCGCACGCTTCGCCAGCCGCGCCAGCGTGTTCGCGGCGTTTGATCACGGCAAAGGATGGGTGCCCAGCGCTGACGACGCGCAGTAGCCGCAGCACGCTAGCAAAAAAAGAGACCGTCGTTCCCGAGCAGGAGGAACGACGGTCTCTTTTTTTGTGTCGTTTCCGATTATGAAAATCACCACCACGACATTCGATTCTTAGCAAAACCGCTGATCGTCATTTCGTCCTCAATTTGCTCTTGCTACTATTTTTTAAGACGCAAAAAAACCGCGGCAATGAACGCGGCAACTACAATTGGAGACGGAGAGAATGAGAAACACAACTCGCGAAATTCGACGCACCCGCTTAAGCTTTGCTGTATCGCTTGCCCTGGCCTCGCTGGTCGCCGGCAACATGGCGCTGGCGCAGGAACAGCAGAAAACCGATTCCCCCACAGCCCCTGCCACGACCGACGACACCAAGATCACGACGGTGAAAGTCGTCGCCACCCGCCTGTCGCAGCAGTCCAGTATCGAACGCAAGAAGAACGCCGCCACCGCGATCGATTCCATCGTCGCCGAAGACGTCGGCTCGCTCCCCGACCGCAACGTCGGCGAAGCGATCTCGCGCATGTCCGGCGTGGCGCTCGACCGCGGCGACTTCGGCGAAGGCGTCAGCGTGGCGGTGCGCGGCAACGGCCCGGACCTGACTCGGGTCGAAATCGACGGCCAGGGCGTGCAGTCCGCTGGCGGCACCGACATGTACGGCGGCGGCAGCGGCCGCGGCACCGAATTCCGCCAGCTCTCGGCTGACCTGATCAAGAGCGTCGACGTGGTCAAGGGCTCCACCGCCGACATGACCGAAGGTTCGCTCGGCGGCGGCATCGTCATCAAGACCCGCACCGGTCTCGATTTCAAGAAGCCCTTTATATCGCTGCGCGTGGCCGGTTCGCAAAGCTCACTCAATAAAAAATGGGAGCCGGACACCAACCTGATCCTGGCCGACAAATTCCTCGACGGCCGCCTCGGCGTGATCCTGAATGCGTCGCACACGGTACTGGCAAACGAAGCGCATTCGGTGCAGGTAGCGAACGCCGCGCGTTCCGGCTACTACCGCCTGGCCGACTTCGACAACTCGCCCGACAAGACCTTCACCTTCCAGCCCAACACGCTGACGGCGGACGCCAACGCCAATGTACCGCTGCTGCAGTCGCCGCTGGCCGCGGGCGGTTTCTTCAACTCAGCGACGCCGCTGGAAGTGCTGACCAAATCGGCGGCCGCGAAGACCAAGGCCGACTGCTACGCCGCTTTCCCGAAGCTGACGACAACCCAGAGCAACGCGATCACCTCGAGCGCACGCGGCGCCGCGTCGTCGCAGCGCGCGAATGAATTGATCAGCTGCCTGAACCAGTGGAACGACTACACGCCGTCCAACATCCGCTACTTCGTCAAGCGCGAATTCGACAAGCGCCAGAACCTGGACCTGCGCACCGACTTCAAGGTCAACAACAACCTGACCGTGTATGCCAAGGGCAGCTACAACCGCCGTTACGACGACATGCACCAGCTCACTTATACGCTGGGCAGCGTGAAGGTCAATCCATCGGCGTCGACAGGCGTGGTCACCCCGACCTATACCGGCCCGGCCTACGTCGACAACCTGACCGCCGGGACGCGCACCCCGGTACCAGGCTCCGGCTACTACAACTACGACACGCCGACCCAGGCCACCAACACCCTGCTGCAAAGTTCGGTGGCCAACATCGTGCCGGGTTCGATCGTCACCGACGCCAACCACCACCTGACCCAGTTCACGATCACCGACGCGGCGGCCACCACCGACCAGGTGCATGAGTATGCGAAGACCACGGCGGCCTACCTTCAGCTGGGTGGCGCGTGGAAGAGCGGGCCGCTCAGCACCGAATTCTTCGTCGGCGACGCCAAGTCCGACTTCGAGCGCGTGCAGAAGCGCCTGAGCTACAACAACTACTACGGCCCGGCGACCATGACCGTGCTGCCGAACGGCCTGTGGGGCTACAGCGTCCCGTCCGGCAGCGGTTTCAACCAGGCCGACCCGTCGCAGTATGCGATCGCCTACCCCGGCTCGGCCAGCGGCGCGGTCAAGCTCAGCCCGACGCAGACGCGCGCGATCCCGGCATACACCGCCGCCCAGCAGCCGCTGATGACCCAGCAGCCGAGCACCTACTACAACCCGCGCCTGATGGACAGCGAGGAACGCACGGCCAAGTTCGACCTGGCGTATGCGACGCCGGAATCGGTCCCGTTCTTCAAGCGCATCAAGACCGGCTTCAACCTGCGCGACACCATCAAGGACAGCTGGGATCCGAATAGCGGCAACAGCGGCGGCTACACCGTGCAGGCGGCGGTGGGCACCTTTGGCCAACCGGGCTACCAGCCGGCCGTGGTGCTGCCGACGCCGATCATCCGCAGCACCTTCAACGGCTGCCAGGACACCGCAGGCTCGCTCGGCGCAGGCGGCAACGCCTGCCAATTCGGCTTCCTGCCCAGCGCCGATCCGCGCCACGCGCTCGATGGCAATACGACGATGACCGTGCAGCAGTTCCAGGACCTGATCACGCAAACGATGAAGGGCCAGGCCACGCCGACCCAGTTCTTCTCGGGCGCGAAAGGCCGTCCGGCCGACCTGCTGAACAACTGGACCGGGATCGACGTCGACAAGGCCTTCGCGATGGTGAACACGCCGAACACGAATCTCGACTGCGTCAAGTCATGCACGGCAAGCGACGGCAAAGTCTACGCCCAGCCGCAACAGCACCTGACGGAGCGCACCCAGGCGTTCTACATCATGGGCGACTTCGGCCTGGACCACATCCCGTTCACCGACCGCGCCCTGCCCTTCGGCTGGGAGCTTGAAGGGAATATGGGCTATCGCTACGTGCGCACCAAAGTCCATGGCACCGGCATGATGACCCTGACCTCGATCACCCCGGTCGCGGGCGTGTACGACCCGACCCACCCGACCGCGCAGGGCGGCACGGTCACCAGCTCGATCTCGCAGCCGGTCGAGATCAACGACACCAGCCACGACTTCCTGCCGATCTATAACCTGGCGATGTGGATGGTGCCGGACAAGCTGGTGGCACGCTACAACCACGCCAAGACCGTGGCGCGTCCGCCGGTGACCTACCTGCTGCCGTCCGGGACCTGCACCTATGACGCAACGCTGGTCGACAAGGATCCGAACGCGGCGCAGAGCTGCAGCGGCACCATCGGCAACCCGGGCCTGAAAGCCCAGATGAACGTCAACCAGAACCTGAGCTTCGAGTACTACCCGAACAAGGACACGATGTTCTCGATCGCCGCCTTCAAACAGGAAGGCAAGATCGGCCCGGCCGTCAGCCGCGGCGTGAACAACATCCCGCTGGCCGGTGGCAAGAGCTTGGTCGACCCGGTCACCAACATCGCGCTGTCGGACATCGACTTCAACTACTCGCTGTGGCTGAACGGTGCGACGACCACCCGCAAGGGCGTCGAGTTCGGGACCAAGACCGCCTTCACCTTCCTGCCCTGGTTCCTGCGCTACACCGGCTTCGACGCCAACTACACCAAGCTGCGCTCGGCCACCTCGTCCGAGAACGTGGTCGACTTGCTGACCGGCGCTCCGCTGCCGCCGGCGCGCGAATCGGCCTACCAGTACAACTGGGCGCTGTGGTACGACGACGGCAAGCTGTCGGCGCGCGTGGCGGTGCAGGCTGTCGCGTCCTACTTCAACTGCATCGCCGGTTGCGGTTCGACCGACAACAACAACTACGCGGCTTCCGGCGTGACCTTCACCCGCTTCCCGTACAACCCGGGCTCGCCGAACTTCAAGGATGCAACCAAGTTCATCGACGGGAAAATCTCGTACAAGCTGAAACCCAACGTCGAGATCTTCATCGAGGGCCGCAACCTGGGCAACGCGACGACCTCGAACAGCCAGCAGCAGTACGCCGGCTTCGCGGCCGGCACGCCCAACCTGCTCGACTACGCGTACGCAGGCCGCCGCATCATGGTCGGCCTGAACTTCCGCAATCTGTAAGGCCGCCAGGCCCCACCCAAACGACGGCGCATTCCAATCCGCCGTCGTTTTTTTATTCAAGACGAGGGAGACGATTGATGTTGACGATACCGGTATCCGGACTGCGGCGCACCGCGCCTGTTCTTCTGCTGATGCTGTTGCAGGGCGCGTTCGCGCAGACAGCGCCGGCGCCCACGGTGACGGTGCAAGGCACGCGCGGCGCGGCCGGGCAGGCCGGCAACGTGACCGCGGCGAAGAGCAAGGTCATGTCGCATCACCGCGCGTCGTCCTGCAACTTCATGGGCACGCCCAGCGCGGCGGAAGACGAAGTGGCGCTGGCCTACATGAGCGACTTCGGCCTCGACGACAGCAGCACGAACGATGCCGAGCGCTTCACCGACGTGGCCCCCGGAGGCGACGTGTCCAACACGTCCACGCCGTCCTCCCTCGACGCCGTAGCCGACGCGCCCACCGACACCGGCACGCCGACGGTCGGCTGCGGCCCGGCGGACCGCCGCTTCGCCGCCGGCCGCAACCACATCGAACGCAAGGACAAGTCGCTCGCCCTCGCCTTCGAGGCCTTCGACAACAAGGATTACGCGCGCGCCGCGTCGCTGTTCAAGACTGCCTGGAACAAGGTCGGCTACGAAGAAGCCGCACTGTCGCTGGCGAAAATGAGCCTGTACGGACTGGGCTCGCCGAAGGACCCGAAGCAGGCGATCTCCTGGCTCAGGGAAGTGGCCGAGGGGCGCTTCGATCCCGCTACCGGCCGGCAGCAGTTCGACCCGACGTATCCGCTCATGATGAGCCCACGTTCGGAAGCGGCCTTCATGCTGGCGCGGATCTACGAACGTGGCATCGGGGTCGCCAAGGATCCGGCGCAGGCCAAACGCTGGTACGAAACCAGCGCCGACGCAGGCTTCGTGCCGGCCTTCGACATCCTGGGGCAGGCCTGGCTCGCGGGCTATGCGGGAGAGCGCAACCCTTCGAAGGCACTTTCAAACTTCAAGCAGGCGGCGGAGGCAGGCTATGTGCAGGCCGAGTACGACCTCGCCAAGCTGTATTACAACGGCGACGACGGCGTGCCGCAGAACCTGCAGCTGGCGGCGGCCTGGTTCGGCGCGGCGGCGAATGCGGGCCATGCCGGCGCACTGTTCGCCGCCGGGCGCATGCTCGACCTGGGCAAAGGCATCCCTGCGGATCAGAAGAAGGCGGCGTTCTACTACAAGCAGGCGGCCGTCAAAGGCAACCGCGATGCGCGCTATGCGCTGGCGACCTACTTCTACGAGGGTGCCATCGTGCCGAAGGACCTGGGCACGGCGCGCCAACTGTTCGAAGCGGCGGCTAAACAGGGGCAATCGGATGCGATGTTCAGCCTCGGCGCGATGGAGGCCAATGGCGAGGGTGGCGCGCGGGATCGCGCCGGGGCCTACGTCTGGCTCACTTTGGCCAGCGCTTCAGGGAATGCGGATGCGGCCAATGCGCTGAAAGCCGTTGCGCCGCTGCTGACGGCGCAGGATCGTGCAAAGGCCGACTCAATCCTCAAACCCGCCAGCAAACAATAAACTTCGTCCCGGCGAAGGCCGGGGACCCATGCTGAGTCTGCGATTACGCGACTTGTCTATGGGTCCCGTCCTTCGACGGGACGACGGTTTTGAGCTTATCAGAACGCGTTTAGCACTTGCTGACCGCTGACAGTAATCCTTGCGGGGACACCTGCAGCAGGCTTCGCGCCACCCGGCTGGCCTCCGCCAATCCACAGATCCACCGCCCCCGCCGGCACCACGCGCGTGCCCTTGGCATCGACGATGCTCATATCCTTCGCTTCCACCTTGAACGTTACCTTGCGCGCTTCCCCAGCCTTCAGGTGAATGCGCTGGAACCCGCGCAGCGCCCGCAGCGGCGCGCCATCCGCCTTGCGCGACACATACAGCTGGACCACCTCATCGCCATCGCGGCTGCCGCTGTTGCGCACTTCCGCCGAGACCTCGACCGCATCGCCCGCGCGCACCGAGGCCTTGCTCACAACTGGCTGGCCATAGGCGAAGGAGGTATAGCTCAGGCCATAGCCGAACGGGTACAGCGGCTCGCCGCTGAAGTAGCGGTAGGTGCGGCCTTTCATCGCGTAGTCGCCGAACGGCGGCAGCTGGTCCACCGATTTGTAGAAGGTGACCGGCAGACGACCCGCCGGGCTGAAGTCGCCCGCCAGCAGTTCCGCCACCGCCTGCCCGCCCTCGCCGCCCGGATACCAGGCCTCGACGATGGCGGGCAAATTGGCCTCGGCCCAGTTCAGGCTCATCGCGCTGCCGTTCATCATGACGAGCACCACCGGCTTGCCGGTCGCGTGCAGGCGTTCGAGCAATTTCTGCTGCGGCGCCGGCAGGTCCATCGTGACGCGGTCGCCTCCGGCAAAGCCCGGCGCCTTGACGCTCATCGCCTCACCTTCAAACCGCGCCGTCAGGCCGCCGACGAAGACCACCACGTCGGCGTCCTGCGCGGCCTTGATGGCGACATCGTCGCTGGAGCCAGGACGGCTCCACTGCAGCCGATGATCGCCGCGCGAGCCCTTCTGCATCGCCTCGATCCGGATCTTGTAGACCTGGCCGGCCTTGAGCTGGATGTCGGTGTCCGACGTCGGCCAGGCGATGTCCCACACGTCGGCCACCATCTTGTCGTCCACGTAGATGCGATAGCCGTTCTCGCCCGAGTAGCGGAAGCGAAACGCGCCGCTGTCGCCCGGCTTGATGTAGCCGGTCCAGCGGATCGAGGTTTCGCGCTCCTCGCGGGTCGGCGTGCCCCAGGCGACCCTGGCGTTGGAATCGGTGCGCACCACGGCCGCCGTTCCCGCCAGCTTGGCGCCCTTGAACTCTTCCGCCTTCAATCCCGGTTGCGTGCAGGCTGCGTCCTGGCAGAAGGCAGCGTCAGGAACATCCTCCAGCGGCGGCGCGACCCAGCCCGTGCCCTCGACATAGTTCACCTCCGAGTTCGCGAAACGTGCCTTGATGCCGGCGTAGACCGTGATCGGTTGCGACGGCGTGCCGTTGTAGTTGCCGACCAGGGAATCGACGCTGTTCGCATTCGGGCCGACCACAACGATGCGGCGCGGCGCCGATTTGAACGGCAGCAGGCCGCTGTTCTTCAACAGGACCATCGATTCGCGCGCGGCCTGCGTCGACAGCGCCTTGTGCGCCGGCGTGTCGAAATCCTTCGCTGTGATGCCCGCGTACGGACCAACGCCGGGCGCATCGAGCAGTCCCAGTCGCACGCGCGCCTCCATCAGGCGGCGCACCGCTACGTCAAGCTCCGCCTCCGAGACCAGTCCCTGCCTGACCGCCCGCACGGTGGTAGCGGGATCGGACGTGTCTTTCGCGCCGGATGAGCAGAACAGGTCGGTGCCGGCCTTGAGCGCGACCGCCGCCGCCTCTTCCGGCGACTTCACATACGCATGCGACTTGGCCACATGGATGTCGGCGATCGCCGCGCAGTCCGAAACGACATGGCCATCGAACTTCCACTGGCCGCGCAGGGTGTCCTTCAGGTAGCGGGTATTCGCGCAGGCCGGCACGCCGTCCACTGCGTTGTACGCGCACATGACGGCTTGCGATTTCGCTTCGGTGACGGCGGCGTAGAAAGCCGGCAGGTAGGTGTCGACCACGTCGTGCTGCGACGGGTGCACGTCCTCGTGGTGGCGATCCGGTTCCGGCCCGCTGTGCACGGCGAAATGCTTGACGGTGGCGACCGTCTTCGGATGCTCCGGATCGTCGCCCTGCAGCCCGCGGATGAAGGCCACGCCCATGCGCGTGGTCAGGAAGGGATCTTCGCCGTAGGTCTCCTGCCCGCGGCCCCAGCGCGGGTCGCGGAAGATGTTCACGTTCGGCGACCATACCGTCAGGCCCGGACCGCCCGAGATGCTGCCGTCGGGACGGCGGTGCGCCAGGTATTTGGCGCGGAACTCAGTCGCGGTGGTGTCCGCGATATCGTGGACCAGCTGCGTATCCCAGCTGGCCGCCATGCCGATCGCCTGCGGGAAGACGGTCGCTTCGCCGGTTCGCGCCACGCCGTGCAGGCCCTCGTTCCACCAGTTGTAGGCGGGGATGCCAAGGCGCGGGATGGCCGGCGCGCGGTGCTGGATCTGCGCCGCCTTTTCCTCCAGCGTCATCTGCGAGACCAGCTGCGCGGCGCGCTGTTCGGCCGTGGTTTGCGCGCAGGCCGCGCTCATCATCGCCGCGATTGCGGATGCGAGGATTAACCGCTTCATTTTTATTGTCTCCTTCGTTGTCGATTTCATTGACGAAGGATGCTAGCAGAGCGCTATCTGCAAGGGCGGCAGGGCAGCGCTCTTTGCGCGAAATTGAAATGCGGCTTGGTGGATTTCAGGACGCGCGGTCGGTGGAGAACACGAAGCGCGATTCGGTCTCGTAGATTTCGCCCGGGCGCAGGATCGTATTCGGGAACGAGGCCTGGTTCGGCGCGTCCGGAAAATGCTGCGGCTCGATGCAGAAGCCGCTGCGGCGAATCCAGGCCTGCCCTTTCCCCTGCAGCGATCCGTCGAGCGCATTCCCGCTGTAGAACTGCACAGCCGGTTCCTGCGTGAACAGCTCCAGCACGCGGCCCGAGCGCGGCTCGACCACGCGCACGGCGCGACTCATTGCTTTCGGCGCCGGTTTGTCCAGCACGTAGCAATGATCGTAACCGCCGCCACGACGCAGCTGCTCGTCCGCATCATCGATCCGGGTGCCGATGGCTTGCGGCGCGCAGAAATCGAAGGAAGTGCCTGCCACGCGGGCCAATTCGCCGGTCGGAATCAGGCCGTCGTCCACAGGCAGGAAGGCGCCGGCGTCGATCGTGAGCTCGTGGCCGAGGATGTCGCCGCCGCCGGCGAGGTTGAAGTAGCTGTGCTGGGTGAGGTTCACTGGCGTCGCCTTGTCGGCCACCGCACGGAAACGCACGACCAGCTCGTTGTCATCGGTGAGCGAGTACACCGCAGTGACATCGAGATTGCCTGGGTAGCCCTGTTCGCCGTCGACGCTGCGGTAGGACAGGTGCAGCTCGCGCCCTTCCGCGTGCGCCTGCCACAGCACGCCATCGAAACCGGGCGAGCCGCCGTGAAGGTGATTGGCGCCGTCGTTGACCGCCAGCTGATAGTCCTGGCCGTCCAGCGTGAAGCGCCCTTGACTGATCCGGTTGCCGTAGCGGCCGATCAGGGCGCCGAAGAACGGACTGCCGGCGCGGTAGGCGGCCAGGCTGTCGAGGCCTAGCGCGACATCCGCAAACCGTCCATCGCGGTCGGGCGCATGGATTTCGGTGACGATGCCGCCGAAGTTGGTGATCCTGACGACCATGCCGTTGGCATTGGCCAGGGTGTACAGGTTCGCGCCCTGGCCGAACGGGACTACCGTGATCTCACTGCTCACTATCTTGTTTCACTTCCTTGTGTTACCGGCGTCCCGTGCGGGTCGCCACGTCGATCCAGACCGCGAGCGTGAGGATCAGGCCCTTCACGATCATCTGCCAGTAGGTGTCGACGTCGAGCATCGACATACCGTTGTCCAGGCTGGCCATGACCAGTGCGCCGACCAGCGCGCCATGCACCGTGCCGGCGCCCCCGCGCATCGAGGTGCCGCCGATGAAGCAGGCCGCGATCACATCCAGCTCGGCCGAGGTGCCCGCCGATGGCGAACCTGCCGCAAGGCGCGCGGTGTTGATCAGGCCAGCCAATGCGCACATCAGGCCCATGATCCCGAAGATCCAGAGCTTCACGGCGCGCACGTTGATGCCCGACAGGCGCGTCGCTTCCATATTGCTGCCCACCGCGTAAATGCGGCGGCCGAACACGGTCTGGTTGGCGATGTAGCTGAATACGCCGAGCAGCACCAGCAGCACCAGCACCGGATACGGGATGCCTTCGTAGCCATTAAGGGTGCTGACGAATGCGGCCAGCACGACGCCGGTGACAAGCACGCGCACGATGCCGCGCCATGCGGCCGGCACAGGCAGGTTGTGGCGCGCCAGCGCGGCGCGGCTGCGCAGCGCGAGCACCGCGGCCAGCGCGAACAGGCCAACGCCGAGCGCGATGCCGAGCGCCGGCGGCAGGTAGCCCTGGGCCAGCACCTGCATGTCGTCGGACACGGGCGAGATGGTCTCGCCGTGCGTCACGCCGAGCAGGATGCCGCGGTAGGCCAGCATGCCGCCCAGGCCGACGATGAAGGACGGGATGCCCGCGTAGGCGGTGAGGAAGCCGTTGAGGAAGCCGAAGGCCAGGCCCGCCAGCAGCACCAGCCCGATCCCGAGCGGCAGCGCCATATGATGGGTCACGTCGAGGATCGCGGCCACGCCGCCGAGCAGGCCAAGTAGCGAGCCGATCGACAGGTCGATCTCGCCGGCGACGATGACGAACACCATGCCGCAGGCGAGGATGCCGGTGATCGACATCTGGCGCATCAGGTTCGACAGGTTACGCGCCGAAGTGAAGTCGCCGTCGGTCTTGAAGCTGAAGAAGGCCCAGATCGCGGCGGTGGCGAGCAGCAGCGCCAGGATTTTGTATTGTGTGAAGATCTGTTTGAGTTTGGTCGTGTTCATGGTTTCAGCTTCCCTGGCGGCCGGTTTGTCCGATCGCCGCGGCCAGCACCATCTCCTGGGTCAGGCCTTTGTTTTCGAATTCACCTCGCAGCTGGCCTTCGCCCATCACCAGCACGCGGTCGGACACGCCCAGCACCTCGGCCAGTTCCGACGACACCATGATGATGGAGATGCCCTGCGCGGCCAGTTCGAGCATCAGCTTGTAGATCTCGAACTTGGCGCCGACGTCGACGCCGCGCGTGGGCTCGTCCAGGATCAGCACCTTCGGCCCGGTCAGCAGCATCTTGGCCAGCACCGCCTTCTGCTGGTTGCCGCCGGAGAGCGCCGTGATCGGCAACGCCGGGCTGGCGGTCTTCAACGCCAGCCGCTTGATCTGTTCGTTGATTGCGACCGACTCGGCGCCGTCGTCGACGCGCGTCAGCCTGGAGAAGCGCTCCAGCACCGACAGCGTGATGTTCTGGCCTACCGACAGGTCGCGCACGATGCCGTGGTGCTTGCGGTCTTCCGGCACCATCGCAAAGCCTTCGCCGATGGCCTTCAGCGGCGTGGAGGTGTCGACCTTGCGGCCTTCGAGCCAGACCTCGCCTTCGTGCTCGCCGGGATAGGCGCCGAACAGCGCGGACACCAGCTCGGTGCGCCCGGCTCCCACCAGGCCGGCGATGCCGAGGATCTCGCCGCGGCGCAGCTTGAACGACACGTCGTCCACGCGCTTGCGCTGCGGCTGGTCGACGTCGTAGCAGCTGATGTGGCGCGCTTCCATGATCACGTCGCCGACTTCATGCGGCAGCGACGGGTACATCTGGTTCATCTCGCGCCCGACCATCTGCGCGATGATGCGCTCGACGTTCATGTCGTGCATCGGCGTGGTGGCGATATGCTTGCCGTCGCGGATCACGGTGATGGTGTCGCACACCGCGGCCACCTCTTCCAGCTTGTGCGAGATGTAGACGCAGGCCACGCCCTTGGCCTTGAGGTCGCGGACGATCGCCAGCAGCACCTCGATCTCGGCGGCGGTCAGCGATGCCGACGGTTCGTCGAGGATCAGCAGGCGCGCCTTCTTGTTGAGGGCCTTGCCGATCTCGATCAGCTGCTGGTGGCCGCCGCCGTAGTTCTTCACCGGCAGCACCACGTTCACGTCCGGCAGCTTCAGCTCGCGCAGGATCTCTTCCGCGCGGCGGTTCATGGCCGGATAGTCCAGGCGCCCGCCCGGCAGCGTGATCTCGTTCCCGAGGAAGATGTTCTCCGCCACCGACAGCTCGGGCACGAGCATCAGTTCCTGGTGGATGATGATGATGCCGGCTTCCTCCGTCTCGCGCACCGAGCGCGCGCGCAGCGGCTGGCCGTCCAGCAGGATTTCGCCATCCCAGCTGCCGTGCGGGTAGACCGCCGACAGGACCTTCATCAGGGTGGACTTGCCGGCGCCGTTCTCGCCGCACAGGCCGATACACTCGCCGGGACGGATCGCGAGATCGATCCCGTCGAGCGCCGCGACACCGCCAAAGTGCTTGGCGATGCCTTTCATTTCAAGCAGATAGCCGGACATTCAAGGACTCGTTGGATGCATGAGGGGGACGCGCCCACACCCGCGGTGTGGGCGTCCCGGCGCTTACTTGCCAGCCAGCTGGGCCTGGGTGTAGAAGCCGTCCTTGACCAGCACGTCGACGTTCGACTTGGTCAGCATGATCGGCTTGAGCAGCAGGCTGTCGACCTTCTTGGCGCCGTTGTCCATCTGCGCGTTGTAGGCCGGCTTCTGGCCGCGCACCAGCTGCACCGCGAGCTGCGCGGCGGTCGATGCGATCTGCTTGAGCGGCTTGTAGACGGTCATGGTCTGGGTGCCCGCGATCACGCGGCGCACGCCGGCGAGGTCGGCATCCTGGCCCGACACGGCGACCTTGCCGGCCAGCTTCTGCGCAGCCAGCGCCTGGATCGCGCCGCCGGCGGTGGCGTCGTTGGACGCGACCACGGCGTCGAGCTTGTTGTTGTTCGCGGTCAGCGCGTTCTCGACGATCGCCATCGCTTCCGACGGACTCCAGTCCTTCACCCACTGCTGGCCGGCGATCTTGATCGCGCCCTTGTCCACCAGCGGCTTGAGCACTTCCATCTGGCCTTCGCGCAGGATCTTGGCGTTGTTGTCGGTCGGCGCGCCGCCCAGCAGGTAGTAGGTGCCCTTCGGCTTGACGTTCACCAGGCCCTGCGCCTGCATCTTGCCGACTTCCTTGTTGTCGAAGGAGATGTAGGCGTCGATGTCGGAGTTGAGGATCAGGCGGTCATAGGCGACGACCTTGATCTTGGCCTTCTTCGCTTCGCGGATCGCGTTGGACAGCACGGTCGCGTTATAGGGCACGATGACCAGCACGTCGACGCCGCGCGAGATCAGGTTTTCGATCTGCGCGATCTGGCGCTGCTCGCTGGCGTCGGCAGATTGCACGTAGACTTTGGCGCCCAGTTGCTCGGCCGACTGCACGAAGTAGTCGCGGTCACGGGTCCAGCGCTCCAGGCGCAGGTCGTCGATCGAGAAGCCGATCTTCGGATGCTGCGGATCCGCTTGCGCCACGCCTGCCATCATGAGCATCGCCAGGCCCACGGCCTTGATCATCTTGTTCATTTCACGTCTCCTTGATAATTTTTTTCACCGCACGCCAGCTTAGCAGCAAGGCGTTCCATCCTGTCCAAAAAATCCTTCTGGCGCTGCAGATCAGTGGTTATGCCGCGGCATATCGTGTCCCACGTCGTGGTACTTGAGAGCCGGTTCCATGCAGGCGCCGGTGTGCAGCTGGCCGACGGTCGCGCGGTAGATTTCCTGCCACGGCGTCTGGTTCGGCGGGATCGGCGGCGGCGCGTCTTTACGGCGCGCTTCCAGCTGTTCGTCGGACAGCAGCACGTCGCAGCGGCCGGTGTTCAGGTCGACCCGCACCACGTCGCCGGTGCGCAGCAGCGCCAGGTTGCCGCCGGCCGCGCTTTCCGGGGACGCGTTCAGGATCGACGGGCTGTCTGAAGTGCCGGACTGGCGGCCGTCGCCCAGCGTCGGCAGCGCCGTGATGCCGCGCTTGATCAACGCGTCGGGCGGCTGCATGTTCACCACTTCGGCCGAACCGGGCCAGCCGACCGCTCCGGCGCCTCGGATCACCAGCATGGTGTTCTCGTCGATGTCCAGCGCCGGGTCGTTGATGCGGTGGTGGTAATCGTCGGAGCCGTCGAATACGACGACGCGGCACTCGAAGCGATTCTTGGAGCCCGGCGTCGACAGGTAGCGCGCGCGGAAGGCGTCCGAGATCACGCTGGTCTTCATGATCGCGAAGTCGAACAGGTTGCCCTTCAGGACCATGAAGCCGGCGGTTTGCTTGAGCGGTTCAGCGAAGGGCCTGATCATCTCGCGGTCCGCGCTTTCGTGCCCGACGAGGTTTTCGGCCATGCTGCGGCCAGTCACCGTCGGGCGCCTCGAGCGCAGCAGGCCCTGCTGCTCCAGCTCCCACATCACGGCCGGCACGCCGCCGGCGCGATGGAAGCGCTCACCAAGATATTTACCGGCCGGCTGCATGTTCAGCAGCAGCGGCACGTCGTAACCTACCTGCATCCAGTCTTCCGGCGTGATCTCGACGCCGGCGTGGCGCGCCATCGCAACGATGTGCGGCTGGGCGTTGCTGGACCCGCCGATCGCGGCGTTGACCACGATCGCGTCGAGGAAGGCGTCACGTGTCAGGATGGTGGACGGGCGCACGTCCTGCTGCGCCAGTTCGACGATGCGGCGGCCGGTCTCGTAAGCCATCTGGCCGCGCTCGCGGTACGGCGCGGGAATCGCGGAGCAGCCGGTCAGCGACATGCCGAGCGCTTCGGCGATGGCGTTCATGGTCGACGCGGTGCCCATGGTGTTGCAGTGGCCGGCCGACGGCGCCGATGCGGTCGCGATCTGGATGAATTTCTCTTCATCGATCTCGCCCGCGGCCAGACGGCGGCGGCCTTTCCAGATCGCGGCGCCGGAGCCAACCAGCTCACCCTCGAACCAGCCGTCCAGCATCGGGCCGCCCGACAGCACGATGGCCGGGATGTCGACCGTGGCCGCGGCCATCAGCTGCGACGGCGTGGTCTTGTCGCAGCCGGTGGTCAGCACCACGGCGTCGATCGGGTAGCCATGCAGGATCTCGACCAGGCCGAGGTAGGCCAGGTTGCGGTCCAGCGCGGCGGTGGGCCGGCGGCAGTTCTCGAAGATCGGGTGCAGCGGGAATTCCATCGGGATGCCGCCCGCATCGCGGATGCCGTCGCGCACGCGCTTGGCCAGGTCCAGGTGGATGCGGTTGCAAGGCGAGATGTCGCTGCCGCTTTGGGCGATGCCGATGATCGGCTTCCCGGAGCGCAGTTCTTCCGGCGTGATCCCGTAGTTCATGAAGCGCTCGAGGTAGAGCGCGGTCATGTCGATGCGCTCCTCGTTGTCGAACCAGTCCTGCGAGCGGTAGCGCTTTTTGCTGGTGTTGCTCATGCTTGCTCCTCAAGGCGCAGCGCGTGCTGCGCCAGTCCCGGCACGTCGGCGCGGAAGGTGAACAGTGCGCCCGCGAGCGGCTGCTGCGCCAGCTCTTCTTCGGACAGTCCCTTGCGCGCGGTGGTCACCCACACGGTGCGCAGGTCGCCGCCGCCGAAGGCCAGCTTGGTGATGTTCGAGCACGGGAAGCGCACGCTGCCGACCTTGCGGCCGTCCGGCGCGTAGCGGTCGATGCGCCAGCCGCGGAATACGGCGATCCACACGTGGCCTTCGGCGTCCACCGCCATGCCGTCCGGATGGCCGCCTTCGGTGATGTGCGCGAACAGGCGCTTGTTGGACAGGCTGCCGTCCGCGGCCAGGTCGAAGGCGTAGGTGCGCTTGTCGAGCGTATCGGTGTGGTACAGGGTGCGGCCGTCCGGGCTGGTGGCCGGGCCGTTGGTGATGATGTAACCGGAATCGGCCTGCTTCACATCACGGCCGTTGTAACTGTAGAGAGAGCCGGTCGGGCTTTTCTCGCCGTTGTCCATCGAGCCGAACCACAACCGGCCGGCGGCGTCGACGAAGGCGTCGTTGAAGCGGTTGCCCGGCAGGTCGGCTTCCACCGCGCGCAGCAGCGTGAACTGGCCGCTGGCTTCATCGAAGCGGTACAGGCCATCTTCCAGCGACACGACCCAGCCGCCGCCTTCCACCGGCACGACGGCGCTGACCTGCGACGGCGCGGTCCAGGTGCGGCGCTCACTGCCATCGGCCGCGCAGCTGTGGATGTGGTTCTTCTTGATGTCGACGAACCACACGCGGCCGGTGGCGGCATGCCACAGCACGCCCTCGCCCAGCGTCGCTTCGACTTCCCACAGGCTGGTCGGCGTCATCATCAGTACCACCCGCAATCGACGAAGTATTCGCGGCCGGTGCAGTGGCGCGCGTTATCGGAGGCCAGGAACAGCGCCAGCGCGGCCACGTCCTGCATCTCGACGCGCTCGGGGATGCACTGGCCGGCCAGGATGCGCTGTTCCTCGTCCGGGTTATGCCACAGTGCCTGCTGGCGCGGGGTGCGCACCGCGCCCGGCACCACGGTGTTGACGCGGATGCCGTGCGGACCGAGGTCGCGCGCCAGTGCGCGGCTCATGCCCTCGATCGCGGCCTTGGCCGTCATGTACAGCGCCAGCTCGGTGTGCGGCACGTGCCAGGAGATCGAGCCGAAGTTGAGGATCGCGCCGCTGCGGCGATCGCGCATGCCGCTGGCCGCAGCCTGCGCGCAGAAGAACTGGTGGCGCAGGTTGACGTTCATGCGGTTTTCCCAATACGCCGGGGTCACCTCGAACACGTCGTGGCGGTCGTCGTTGGCGGCGTTGTTGAGCAGGACGTCGACGCCGCCGCACTCCTGCTCGATGGCGGCGAATGCCGTCGACACCGCGTCCATATTGGTGAGGTCGCAGTGGATGAAGCGCGGCGCATGGCGCGAACCCTTCAGCGCAGTCTCCAGCTCGCGCGAGGCTTCCTCGGCGATGTCGAGGAAGTAGACACGCGCGCCCTGCCCCGCAAACGCGGACACCAATTCGCCGCCGATGCCGCTGCCGCCGCCGGTGACCACCACACGCTTGCCGGCGAGGTCGGGATAGGTCGCGTAGACCATGCTTTGTTTCACACTGTCAGACATGAATTCTTTCGTTGGATACTGTCACGCGCCCAGCAGGCCGCGGTGCGCGAGATTGCGGTACAGGGCGCGCACGCCGAAGGTCCACGGCGCGATCTCATCGCTGCGCTGGACCTGGTTGACCAGGGTGCCGAGCGATGGCGTCGAGATGCTGACGCGGTCGCCCGCATGATGGGTGAAGCCGCCGCCTGCGGCGTTGCGGTCTTTGATCGGCGAGAACATGGTGCCGAGGAAGAGCATGAAGCCATCCGGGTACTGGTGGTGCTTGCCGTGCGTTTGCGCCACGAGGTCGAGCGGGTCGCGGCTGATCTCGCGCATGAAGCTGGCGCCGGCCAGTTCGAAGCCGTCGTCCTCGCCTTCGATCAGCATGCTCACTTCGGCCTGGCGCAGCGTGTCGATGCTGAAGCCGCCGTCGAACAGGCGGATGAAGGGCCCGATCGCGCAGGAGCCGTTGTTGTCCTTGGCCTTGCCGAGCAGGAGCGCGCTGCGGCCTTCGATGTCGCGCAGGTTGACGTCGTTGCCGAGCGTGGCGCCGACCACCTTGCCCTGGCTGTTCACGGCCAACACGATCTCCGGCTCGGGATTGTTCCAGTGCGAGGACGGATGCAGGCCAACCGCCGCGCCGTGGCCCACCGCGGACATCGGCTGCGACTTGGTGAACACTTCGGCGTCGGGGCCGATGCCCACTTCCATGTACTGCGACCACAGGCCGCGCCCGACCAGCTCGGACTTGAGCTTCATCGCGGCGTCGGAACCGGGCTTCATCTCGGCGAGGTTGGTGCCGATCGACGCTTGCAGCTGCTGGCGCAGTTCGGTGGCGCGCGCCGGGTCGCCCTTGGCCTGCTCCTCGATCACGCGTTCGAGCAGGCTGACGGCGAAGGTCACGCCGCAGGCCTTGATCGCTTGCAGGTCGCAGGGCGCGAGCAGCTCGATACCGCCGGCGCCGGCCTGGCCGCGCAGCGCGGCCTGCAGCAGCGCGGCGGCGTCGCCGAGATCTTCGCCGTCGGCGTCGCGCACGATCGCGAGCAGGTCGTCGCGCTCGAACAGGTCGGACACGGTGGGCGCATGGCGCGTGATGTCGAACAAGCGGCCGCCGCGCACGGCGACCACGGCGGGCCCGGCCTGCGGGCCGTCGCGCCAGATGCGGCCGACCAGCAGCGCGCGTTCGACGTCGTGGGGAAGCATGTCAACCTGGGGTGCTGTCATTTTTCTCTCGCTTTTCCTGCACTGCCTTAAACATGAATGTTACCGCAACCATTCAAAGTCTAAGCGCGGCCCTCGTGGCTTGTCAACGAAAGTTTTTGTTTTACGGATTAAAAAATGTTAGCGTGTTTCAGCCCGCCGCAGGCGCGCCGGCGGGCGCACCCGCGGGGCGGCGTCGGACTGGCGGCGCACCAGTTCGAAGTCGACCGTAATCTGCTCGGCCTCGGCCGGCTCGCCTTCGCGCAGTGCGCGCACGCGCCGCACCAGCGACTGCACGGCCTCGCGCACCATGCCGGCGATCGGCTGGCGAACCGTGGTGAGCTCGGGCCAGATGGTGGTCGCGAGCGCGGTGTCGTCAAAGCCGGTGACGGTCAGGTCGCCCGGCACGTCCAGCCCGAGGCGGTGAGCGACCGCCACCGCGGCCGCCGCCATGTCGTCATTGCTGGCAAAGATCGCCGTCGGGCGCTCGGCCAGCGCCAGCAGCTGTTCGGCCGCGTCGAGGCCGGAGCGGTAGGTGAACATGCCCTGCACTACCAGCTCCTCGGACGCATCGGCGCCCTTCTCGGCCACGGCGGCGCGGTAGCCGGCGAGGCGCTTGGCGCTGGCGGTCTGGTTCGGGTGGCCCACCACGAAGCCGATGCGCTGGTGACCCAGCGCGATCAGGTGCAGCGTCATCTCGTACGCCGCCTGGTAGTCGTCGATGCTGACCGCGCCGGCGCGCTTGTCGGGCAGGCCGCAGGCCACCAGCATGGCCGGTATGCCCGCCTGCGCGACGCAGCCGATGACCGCCTCGTTGTCGCACAGGGGCGGCGGCAGGATGATGCCGTCCAGGCCGTTCTCGATCAGGCGCCGGGCCTGCTCCTCGGCCTGTTCGCCGGCCTCGCACTTCTCCACGAACAGCTGGACATTGTTCAAGCCCGACTGGCTGAGCAGGCCGACGAGGAATTCGCTGAGGTAGGCCGCGCTGGGGTTGCTGTACAAGAAACCGACCCGGATCGGCTTGTTGCCGGCCAGGTTGCGCGCTTCCTGGTTGGGCGTGTAGTTCAGGGCGGCGATGGCGTCGGCGACCTTGCGCCGCGTGCTTTCCGCGACCAGGCCCTTGCCGTTCATCACACGCGAGACCGTCATCGCGGAGACTCCGGCCAGCTTGGCGACATCGGCCATGGTCGCCTGGCCGCGGCGCTCCGGCTCGTCGTGGTCTTTCGCTTTGCTCATCGCTTGTGTCGTCCCTGAGTTTTCCATTTTTTCACCCGGCTTCCATTGTAGGAGTTTGCGCTAACATTTGTCACGCACAATCAGGGCAGGAGCAGGTCCTTGCCGTGCGCCCGCAAGATGGCGGCCACCCGCGCCGCGAGCGGCGACAGGTAGCCATTGCGGCGCCAGGTCAAGCCAAGGGGACGGTGCAGGCGCGCTTCGGGCACGTCCACCTCCCTCACCTTGATCCGTCCGCTCGCGAGGTGGTGCCGCGTCACGAAGCACAGGAGGGGCGAGGCCTCCAGCACCGGCAAGGTCAGGCTCAGCATGTTCGACTCGACCTGCACATCGGGGCGCGCCAGGCCGTGCCGTTCGAAGGTCTGGTCCAGCCATTGGCGCGAGGCGACCGAGGTCGGCGGCAGCAGCCATTTATGTTCCAGCAGCCCGGCCAAGGTGCACGGCGCATCGAAAATCGGGTGTCCCTCGCGCGCCATCACGACCACCGTGTCCTCGGCAATCTGCTCGCACTCGAAATCGGCGTCGTTTTCACGCATCGGGCCGACCAGCAGGTCCAGTTTGCCGTCGAGCAGGCCATCAAACAGGCTGTCGTTGGCCGCCACGGTCTGCTTGACACTGACGGCCGGCGCTTCCGCCAGCAATTGTCCATACAGCACAGGCATCAGATGCTGGGCCAGCGCCGGCGCGAAGCCCAGCCGCAGCTCGCCCTTCAGGCCATCCGCGTATTCCTTCATCTCGCGCGAGGTCTCCTCGACCATCACCCCCATCTGGCGGCTGCGCTTGAGCAGGATGTGGCCGGCGGCGGTCAGGCGCATGCCGCGCCCGTCTTTTTCGAACAGCCGCGAGCCGAGGTCCTCCTCGAGCCGGTCAATGCATTTGGTCAGCGCGGGCTGGGTGCGGTGCAGGCGCTCCGCGGCCCGGCCAAGGCTGCCTTCGGTGGCGATCACTTCGAAATACTTCAGGTCACGGAAGTCCACAACACATTCCTAAAAGTTTAATAAATCGAAAAATAAGTGAATATACATTATAGATTGCCCTTCCTATACTCGGCTCACATCACCACACAGCAACCGGAGACATGATGAGTTTTCCCACCCCACCGGACGTGATCCGCCACATCGAGCGCACGAGCGCCGAACTGGTCGCACGCGCGGCCCAATTCCCCTCTTCCATCCTGGCCGACGTGGCCGGCCGCCGCGGCGCGCTGTCCAGCCGGATCGCGCCGCTGGCGCCGAGCATGCGCCTGGCCGGCCCGGCCCTGACCGTCGAAGTGCGGCCCGGCGACAACCTGATGATCCACGCCGCGATGGCGATCGCTAAACCCGGCGACGTGCTCGTCATCGACGGCAAGGGCGACGAATCTTGCGCCCTGATGGGCGAGATCATGGTGTCGCAGTGCATGGCCTCGGGCATCGCCGGCGTCATCGTCTATGGCGCGGTGCGCGACACCGAAGCGATCCGCGCGCTCGGCTTCCCGGTGTACGCGGTCGGCGCCAACCCGAATGGGCCGACCAAGCTGGTGCCGGGCCGCGTCAACTGGCCGATCTCGGTCGGCGGCGTGAGCGTGCAGCCGGGCGACCTGGTGGTAGCCGATGCCGATGGCGTGGTCGTGGTCGAACCGGCCAAGGCGCCGGCGGTGCTGGAGGCGGCCGCGAAAAAGCTGGCCGATGAAACCGCGCGCCTCGAAGGCATCCGCAACGGCAGCCAGCTGCGTCCCACCTGGCTGGACGGCGCGCTGCGCAAGGCGGGCGTGCTGGCCGAAGGGGAATCGCTGTGAGCGCGCTGCCGCAGCAACAGGCGTCGCGCGAGGTCATCCTCGTGACCGGCGCCGACCTGGCCGAACAGGCGGTCGCACTGCTGTCCGGCTATGAGCTGGTCTTCGCGGGCAAGGCGCCGGACGAGGAGCAATTGGTCGCGCTGGCGCGCCAGCACCAGCCGGTCGCGATCATCGTGCGCTACGGCCGCATCACGGCGCGCGTGATCGAGGCCAGCGCGCGCTTACGCGTGATTTCCAAGCACGGCACCGGCATCGACACCATCGACAGCGAAGCCGCCAAACAGCGCGGCATCGCAGTCAAAGCCGCCACCGGCGCGAATGCAGCCGCCGTCGCCGAGCACAGCTGGGCCCTGATCCTGGCGTGCGCCAAGGCGGTGCCGCAACTGGACCGCCGCATGCACGAAGGCCATTGGGACAAGGCGACGCACAAGAGCCTGGAGCTGCGCGGGCGCACGCTGGGACTGGTCGGCCTGGGCGCGATCGGCGCCCGCACCGCCGCCGTCGGCGTGGCGCTGGGCATGCGCGTCATCGCCCACGATCCCTTCGCGGCATCGGCACCAAGCGGCATCGAGCTGCTGCCGCTGGCCGAGGTGATCGCCCAGTCCGACGTGCTGTCGCTGCACTGCCCGCTTACCAAGGACAACGCCAATATGCTGGGCGCCGCCACGCTGGCGACCATGCGCCCGGGCGCGATCGTGGTCAACACCGCGCGCGGCGGATTGATCGACGAGGCGGCCTTGGCCGATGCGCTGCGCAGCGGCGCCGTGCGCGCGGCGGGGCTGGACAGTTTCCAGTCCGAGCCCGTCCAGCCCGGCCACCCGTTCACCGGCATCGACAACGTGATCCTGTCGCCGCACATCGGCGGCGTGACCAGCGACGCCTACGTCGGCATGGGCGTGGCGGCGGCCCGCAACGTACTCGCCGTGCTGGGCTAGCCAGCCTGACAACAACCCAAGAAAACGCGCACCAAAGACGCGTGACCACGCTACACTTTACGGAGACAACAATGAGCGATATCGAAAAATCCGCACGGCTCGAAGCCGAGACCATGCGCAAGGTGACCTGGCGCCTGCTGCCCTTCCTGATGGTGTGCTACCTGCTGGCCTTCATCGACCGTGGCAACATCGGCATGGCGTCCTTGCAGATGAATGGCGACCTCGGCCTGTCCAAGGCCGCGTTCGGCTTCGCCGGCAGCCTGTTCTTCTTCTCGTATTTCCTTTTCGAAGTGCCGAGCAACCTGGCGCTGCAGAAGTTCGGCGCGCGCAAGTGGATTGCCCGCATCATGATCACCTGGGGCCTGGTGTCGGCCTGCACCGCCTTCGTGCAGGGCCAGAACTCGCTGTTCGCGCTGCGCTTCCTGCTCGGCGCAGCCGAGGCCGGCTTCTTCCCGGGCGTGGTGCTGTACCTGACCTACTGGTTCCCGGCCGCCTACCGCGCCCGCATCGTGGCGATCTTCATGGTGGCGATTCCGATGGCCAGCTTCATCGGCTCGCCGCTGTCGGCCCTGTTGCTGCAGGCGGACGGCGTCGGCGGCCTGCGCGGCTGGCACTGGCTATTCATCCTCGAAGGGCTGCCGACCGTGCTGCTCGGCTTCGTCTGCCTGTTCTTCCTGACCGACAAGCCGGAACAGGCCGGGTGGCTGGGCAAGGAACAGCGCGAGTGGCTGTGCGCCCGCCTCGCGGCCGAGCGCCAGGACAAGAAGACGGTCACCCGCCCGTCGATCTGGAAACTGTTCCGCAGCAAGGAAGTGCTGGGCATGGCGCTGACCTGCTCGGCCGCCTCGGCCGCCGGCACGGTGCTCGGCGTGTGGCAGCCGCAGCTGATCAAGTCCTTTGGCCTGACGGTGATGCAGACCGGCCTGCTGAACTCGGTCCCCTACATCATCGCCGCCGTCCTGATGGTGCTGTGGGGCCGCCACTCCGACAAGACCGGCGAGCGCCGCTGGCACACGGTGGTGCCGCTGGCGCTGATCGGCATCGGCATGCTGTCGACCCTGGCCACGACTTCGCTGGCCCCGACCATCTTCCTGCTGTCGTGCATCCTGGTCGGCGCCTACTCGTTCAAGGGTCCGTTCTGGGCGCTGAGCTCGAGCTGGCTGGCGCCATCGGCGGCCGCGGCCGGGCTGGCCTCGATCAATGCCGTCTCCAACCTGATCGGCGGCGGCCTGATGGTCAACGTCTACGGCTGGATCAAGCAGGCGACCGGCAGCTACGCGCTGGCGCTGTTGCCGATCGCCCTGCTGTCGCTGGCCAGCATCATGACCTTGCTCTCGCTGAGCAGTGAGCAGCAGCGCGCCGCCCGCAACGCGGCGTCCGGGGCGGCCGTCTAGCGCCGCTTCCGCCAGCGGCCTGCTGGCCACTGTCCACCAAGTACTTCACCTACCGGTAATTCGCGGAGGGCGCGGCGCGTCCCTGCCCTCCCACAACACATCACAACAACGGAGACACACGATGAAAAAAACCGTCCTGACCTTGATGCTGGCGGCCGCGCTGCCCGCCACCGCCCTGGCCCAGTCCAGCGTGACCGTGTACGGCTCGATCGACGCCGGCCTGCGCGAGCAGACCAAGGTCGACGCCGCCGGGAACAGCCAGCTGACCATGGGCACCGGCAATTACTATTCGAACCGGCTAGGCTTTCGCGGCATCGAAAAACTCGACAACGGCCTGAACGTGCACTTCCAGCTCGAAAGCGGCTTCAACAGCAAGACGGGCGCGCTCGACAACACCAACAACGTGCTCTTCAACCGAACCGCCGAAGTCGGCATCGGCGGGGCCTGGGGCTCGATCGACATGGGCCACCAGTACACGATCGGTTTCCGCACCGAGAAGTTCCTCGATCCCTTCGACCATCACTACACCGGCATCGTGCCGCTGTCCTCGGGCGCGGGCACGTCGCTGCCGGCGGATGCCAAGACCGCGGGCCTGTCCGCATCGTCGAATTCGGGCACCCGCTTCAACAATGACGTGCAATACACCGGCACCTTCGGCGGCCTGACCGTACGCGGCGAATATGCGCTGGGCGAAGTCGCGGGCGACGCCAACAAAGGCACGGCACGCGGCGTGGCGTTCAGCTATACCGGCAGCACGCTGCTGGCGGCCGCCTCCTACATCCACAAGGAGACCGTGGCTGGCCTGGGCAACACGGCCTGGGTGGGCGGCGGCGGGTTCAAGCTGCACGGCGTCACGGTCAAGGCCGGAATGTCGCGTGAACGCCAGGATACGGCGACCTCGGGCATCTACCAGAACGAAACGCGCTTCGGTGGCGCCAGCTACCAGCTCAGCAAGCCGGTGGAACTGACCGCGGCGGTCTATCATTCCGACTACAGCAGCCTTGCAGCCAAGGGCGAGCGCACGCTGGACATCGTCGGCGCCATCTACGCGTTTTCGAAACGCAGCAACCTGTACGCGGAGTTCGACGTCAACCACTACGAAGGCGCGCTGGTGCCGTCGTCGAAACAGTCCACGCAGCGCGGAATTTCGGTAGGATTGAACCACCTGTTCTAATTGTCCAGCAAGGGGCGCCTCTTCGTGGGCGCCCGCTTTACAGAAAGGGGTCCCATGGCAGCCGTCATTCCTCCGTTCCACCTCGCCTTTCCCGTCCACGACCTGGAGCAGGCGCGTCATTTCTACGGAACGATCATGGGCTGCCCCGAGGGCCGCAGTTCGCCCGGCTGGATCGACTTTAATTTCTTTGGGCACCAGATCGTCGCCCACCTGTCGCCGGAGGAATGCGGCGCGCGCTGCACCAGCGAGGTCGACGGGCACCAGGTGCCGGTGCGGCACTTCGGCCTGGTCCTGCCGATGCCGGAATGGGAAAAGCTGGCCGACCGCCTGCGCGGGCTGGAGCTGGAATTCCTGATGGAGCCGCAGATCCGTTTCAAGGGCAAGATCGGCGAGCAGGCGACCATGTTTTTCCTCGACCCGTCCGGCAACGCCATCGAGATCAAGGCCTTCGACGATCCAACTCAGCTGTTCGCCAAATGATGGCGTAGCAGGAAAGCGCAATCTTCCCTTACACGCGTTGCGGTGGAAATGTTCCTCTTTTTGTCGAAAACGATTTATATTTAACTTCGGCAAGATAAGCCGTTCGACAACAACGAGACAAGGACACTCCATGAAGATTGCATCGCTCCTGCCCGCGCCGGCCCTGGCCTTCGGCGCGCTAGCCTTCCTGATACCTGCCGCCTACGCGCAAACCGCAACGCCGGCTGCGTCCGCTCCCAGCGCAGATCCGGTCGCCGCGCTGGTCAGCCAGCTGGACCTGGAAAAGTACAAAGCGACCATCAAGGGGCTGACGCACTTCGGGGATCGCCGCCAGGGCACCGAGCGCAACCGCAAGGCGCTGGACTGGATCGAGGCGCAGCTGAAGGCTTATGGCTGCACGAATGTCGAGCGGCTGCAATACCAGTACACGCAAGCGGCGCCGAAGCCGGCTGGCGCGGCGATGCCGGCGCAGGCGAGGACGGCGCCTCCGGGCGGCCGCGGCGGACCCGCTGGCCAGGGCGGCAGCATCCTGTTCGGCAACCGCATCGCGACCGGCGTGAACACCGATCCGATGCTGCAGCCGGACGAGAAGATCCGCGCCCTCGACGCCGAGCAGACGCCGGTCGGCGCCTCGCTGCGTGAGAACGTGTACTGCACCAAGGTCGGCACGACCCATCCGGAAGAAATGTACATCGTCAGCGCGCACATGGACGGCATCGGTTTTGGCGAGGCGGCCAATGACGATGGCTCCGGCACCGCGCTGGTGATGGAGCTGGCGCGCATCCTCAACGCGCCCGGCGTGACGACCGAACGCTCGATCCGCTTCGCGCTGTGGAACAACGAAGAGACCGGCCTGAACGGCGCCCGCGCCTACGTCGAGCAGCGCAAGGACTTGCAGGGCATCGAATCGCCCAAGGGTTCGGGCAACTATCCGGAGCCCAAGTGGCTGGGCATGATCCAGCACGACATGCTGCTGTGGGACCACGGCATGCCGGTGCCCAAGCTCGATGCCAGCGGCAAGCAGGTGCTCGACGCCAAGGGTCATCCCGTGTTCGTGATCTCGAAAGAACAGCGCCTGGAAGCGGACGTGAATATCGAATTCCAGTCGAACTCCAAGCAGGCCGATGCGTCCGCCAAGCTGGCCTGGGTGCTGCATGCGGCGAACAACCAATACGCGAGCAACTATCCCGCCTTCGTCGGCCCGCACATGACGAATACGGACTCGACGCCCTTCATGGACCTGGTGCCGTCGATTTCCGTGCGCGAGAACGAACGCGGGATGCAGATCGGCGCCGGTTGGGATCCGAACTGGCACCAGCCGACGGACGTGTTCAGCACTTACTCGGACAAGGACTTCATGCTGGGCTTGAATGCGGCGCAGACGACACTGGCTGCTGTCGCACAGTTGAGCGGCGCCAATATCAAAAAATAGGTCTCATACAAACATAAAGGGCATACGGGGCTACTCAAGTTTGCGGATCGCCGTTCCGCAGACTTGAGTAGCCCCGGCTTCTACTGACGACATCAACAGCCCGGGATGTGACGACGATGGCTCCGACAACTAATCAATTGCACCGTGGTCGAATCCAATCACAGGGAGGTCCAGTCAATGACTCGGAACGATGGTCGCAAGATGCCCCGCTCCTGGCACCAATTGCCATCGACATGACAAACAGGCTCGAAGCGCGGCACAGCCAGCGTGAACAGGTCGCGCGTGCGAAAGCATTCGAGGACGCACGCCGTTTCATCAGAAATGCATCGATTCACGGTGGCGTAGCAGCGCATACCGTAAAATCGTTTCTAGTGAGAGGCGATTCATCCGGCCGCCGTGTCGATGGAAGTTCAAAGCGGGCTTGCATTTGTATGAGTACGTTTTTGTATCCCGGTTTTCTACGCGACAAACAAGAGTACGCCGCATTGCGGGGCTTTTGGACGCATCATCTGCTGGCGGCAATGCCCTCCGATGAGCCATGCGAAGCGTACGCCAATGACCAATTCGCAAATGGCGAGCTCTTTTACGACGGCAATCCGATTGCCAGCGCGGTCAACTGGCGTAAGCAGCACGCCGTTCGAATCATCCAGCAATTGTCAGCTGAGTTTGGCGAGAATTACCTGAGCTGGACAAGCGAGATTCAATTGCAAGGTCCTGGACAAGCGCTTCCCGTCGCAGTGACGGAAAAAGTCATTGCGTTGACGCTGACAGAGAAAACACTTCAACGGGCCCTCACTGAAATCCAGCAGTGGCTGAGCGAACCATCGCCCTGATGCCAGCGGCTTATGGCCCGGCCAAGATTTTTCATTAGCGGGCTTGCGCGGGCGCGCTTAAGATGACGAGCGCCAGAACTCGTCCGGGATGTCCATGAAACCCTTGCTCGCGATGCTAGCCCTGTCCATGCTCTCCACCTCCGTGATGTCCGCTCCCCTGTCCGAAGCGCGGGCGGCCGCGCTGACCAGGCAGCTGCAGGCCATCGTCGACGACCCGGCGATGCCGCTGCCCGGCCTGTCCGTCGTCGCGCTGCGCCACGGCGAGATCGTCTACAGCGCCCAGTTCGGCAGCAAGCGCCTCGCCACGCCAGGCGCGCCCGCGCAGCCGGTCGACCGCAACACCATGTTCCGTGTGGCCTCGGTCTCCAAGTTCGTCACCGCGCTGGGCACGATGAAGCTGGTCGAACAAGGCAAGCTGTCGCTCGACATGGATATAAGCGACGTGCTCGGCTACCGCCTGCGCAACCCGCACTTCCCGGACCAGCCGATCACCCTGCGCATGCTGCTGACGCATACCTCGTCCCTGCGCGACGAAGGCGGCTTCAAATGGGCGCCGGACGTCGACCTGAAAGACGTGCTGGTACCCGGTGGCCGCTTCTACGGCAAGGGCGACGCGTGGTCGGCAACGCATGCGCCGGGGCGCTACTTTGAGTACGTCAACTTCAACTGGGGCCTGATCGCCACGATCATGGAGCGCGACGGCGGCGAGCGCTTCGACCGCCTGATGCGCCGCTTGATCTTCGACCCGATGCGCCTGAAGGCGGGCTTCTATCTCGCCGATTTCGCGCCCGCGAACATCGACGACGTGGCAACGCTCTACCGCAAGCGCGAAAAGGACGGCAACGAAACCTGGGACCCGCAGGGCCCGTGGATCGCGCAGGCGGATGACTTTGGCGTGGAAGCCCCGACCGCACCGCCCGGCATGGACAAGTACGTGATCGGCACCAATGGCACTGTCTTTGGACCGCAAGGGAGCCTGCGCATTTCGACGAACGATTTGGCGCAGATCATGCTGATGCTGATGAATGGCGGGAACTACCACGGACAGGCCATCCTCCAACCGCATACGGTCGACCTGATGTTCGCGCGCCAGTGGACGCTGACCGGTGACGGCGAAAACGGCAATGGCGACAGCGATTACTTCCACGGCCTGTACCACGCCTGGGGTCTTGGCAACCAGCAGTTCACCGACACCAGCATCGTGTCCAGAGGCCGCGCCGGCGGCGACCGGCTGGTGCAAGGCGGCGGCTTCACCGGCGTCGGTCACCTCGGCTGGTCGTGGGGACTGAACGCGCTCTTCGTGTTCAACCGCGACACGAAGGACGGCATGATCTATGTGAGCAGCGGCGTCGGCGCCAATCCGGACCTGCAGCCCGGCAGCTTCTCGTCGGAAGCGCGCTTCCAGGAACGCATCACGGACGCCATCTACCGCGGCGCGATCAAGGCTCCCTGACCGGCACCGCCGCCGGTTCGGGCCGCTGCGCCGGAATGTGCACGTGCTGCTTGATGTGCTTCAGGTTGGCGGTGATCGTAAAAGTCATCATCACCAGCAGCGACCAGGCGCTCCATTTGCTCACGTGGACCGCCGACCACGCACCCAGCTGGTTGGGGTACTTCCACACGCCGAAGAAGGTGCCGATGTTTTCGGCCAGCCAGATGAAGAAGCCGGTCAGCACGAAGCCCAGCAGCAGCGGCATGCGGCGCTCGCGGTCAAGCGGCCGGAACACCACGGTCGAGCGCGCGTACAGCCCGAGCGCGCAGGCCGCCAGATACCAGCGGTAGTCGCCGATGAAGTGGTGCGTGAAGAAATTGACGTAGATGAGGCAGGCCAGCAGGCCCGCCATCCAGTACGGAGGATGGTGCTCGATGCGCATCCCGAGCATCTTCCACGCCTGCGTGATATAGCTGCCAATGGCGGCATACATGAAACCGGAAAACAATGGCACGCCAAACAGCTTGGTCACGCCGGCTTCCGGATAGACCCAGGACTGGATGCCGCTCGAGGTCTTGAACGCCTCCAGTGCGAAGCCGATGACGTGGAACAGCGTGATCGCCTTCAGCTCGTCCACGGTTTCCAGCCTGGCGCGCACCATCCACAGCTGCACGGCGACGGCGAACACGAACAGCACGTCGTAGCGGGCGATGCCGAACAGGCCGCTGCGCGGCACCAGGAACACGGCGGCAAAGAACAGGCCGGCGAACAGGCAGGCGCGCGCCTCCTTGATGCCGAAATAAAGGAATTCGAGCGCGAACCGGCGCACCCCGTGCAGATCGTCGCGCCAGCGCAGCGAAAGCAGGTGATCGTCGAGCTGGCGCAACTGGAAACGGGGCATGGCGGCGATGGCGGATGGCTTGTCGTTCACATTAGCACAAGATCATGCACAAAAAAGACAGATTACCCGGCACGCATAGGCGCGCGCACGCGGCGCTGGCGCAAGCATTAAAAATGTCTTAAAAGTGTAATGGTTTGTCTGGTCAATAAGGCAAATGCGATTTTTGGTAACTGCTCGCATACAATAACGCGTCCAAGGAGGAGAGCATGTATCGAGTGATGTTGGTCGAAGACGACGCCCGGCTGGCCGAGCTCGTCACCGAGTACCTGTCGGGCTACGAATTTTCGGTTGAACTGGTCACGCGCGGCGATGTCGCGCTGGAGCGCTTCAAGTCGCTGGCGCCGGACGTGGTGGTGCTCGACCTCATGCTGCCGGGCCTCGACGGCATGGTGGTCTGCCGCAAATTGCGCGACATGTCGGACGTGCCCATCCTCATCCTGACCGCGCGCGAGGATTCCTACGACGAGGTGTCGGGCCTGGAGCAAGGCGCGGACGATTTCGTCAACAAGCCGGTGCAGCCGCGCGTGCTGCTGGCGCGCCTGCGCGCCCTGCTCCGCCGCGCCCAGGGCAAGGCCGGGGTGGACAGCCGCGTGCTGGAGTTCGGCACCCTGCGCATCTCCACCACCGACCGCACCGTCAACTGGCGCGGGCAGCCCTGCGTGCTGTCGAATACCGAATACAAGCTGCTGCTGGTGCTGGCCGAATCGGCCGGCCGCGTGCTGTCGCGCGATGCGCTGCTCAAGAAAATGCGCGGGATCGAGTTCGACGGACTGGACCGCAGCATCGACAATTCGATCTCCAAGCTGCGCCGCAAGTTCGAGGACAGCGATTCGGAGAAGATCAAGACGGTGTGGGGCGAAGGCTATCTATTTTCGCCGGCGGCCTGGCATTAAGTTACCGTCGTGCCCGGCACTGCCGGACCCGGCTTCCCGCGCAGGCGGGAACGACGGACTGTAAATTGCAAGCGCTTGCGCTCGTCGCAATCACTCAAACACCGGCGCAATCGCCAGCGGGGCCGTCGAGGTCAGCACCTGCGCCCGCTCCGACCCATTGAAGCGATAGGTCACCGTCGGCAGCACATTGCCGCTGTCGAAGGCCTGGCTTTCCGTCACCGGCAAAGTCCCATTGCCGCCGTCCGCCCGGCGCACCCGCGCCAGCATGCCCGATGCCTTGCGGTCGAACACGAAGCGCACCCCCACGCACTGGCGGCCGGTGACCGGCGCCTTGACGTAGCGCGCAAAGCCGAGCGCCTGTTCGCAGGCGGCGCGCAGTTCCGAGCTTTCATACGTGCTGTCCGGGCGCACCTGGATGGTCACGCGCGGAAGCAGCGCGAACTGCGCATCTTTCTGGCCGAGCGCCAGCACCGCGTTGTCGTCATACGCCGCCTTCAGTAGCGGAAACACGGTGCGCCCGGTCGCGTCCAGCGGCAACGACAGATGCGTGTTCTTGCCGTTCAGCGTCAGTTGCTGCGGCATGTCGAAAGGCACGTCCTTGGCCAGCACCTGCAGCTCGCTCTGGATCAGGTTCTTGGCGCCGCCGTATTTTTCGAACACCACCATGACCCGGTAGGCGTCGCGATAGCTGACCCAGTCGCCCACGAGCGCGCCCGCTGCCGCCAGGCTGGTGGCCTGGAGCAGTACGAGCAGCGCTAGCAGGTGGCGGGTCTTGTGCATCATCAGAATCGGTAAGCGACGGCGGCGGTAACGGTCAGGTTGGTCGGGCGCGTGACGAGGGTGCTGTCGGCCGCGCTGTTCAGCAGGCGCGTGGCCTGCACATTGGTGGTCACCATCCACGACGGCGAGATCGACCAGTTCCAGCGCACGCCGGCATGCACGTCCTTCAGGCCGCCGTGGGCCTCATAGTAGCGGTTGCCGCTGCGGACGGCGTTCGGCACGTTCACCCCGAAGTAGGACTGGTTGTAGTCGCGGTTGGCGACGATCGCCCCTGCCGAGAACGACAGCGTGTGATGGGCCGCAATATTCGCCGCCAGCCTTTGCACGCCCAGGTCGACAAAGCCGCCATGGCGGTCATTGCCGGCGCCCCACAGCACGCTGCTGGTCAGGCGCCACTGCGTGCCCAGGTAATAGTTGAAGAAGCCGCCGCCCAGCAGGCGCGTGCCGATCGGCTCCATGCCCACCAGCCGGTTGGCGGTAAGCACCTTGGCCGTGCCCGGCGAA
Organism: Massilia terrae; assembly: GCF_024753145.1. Taxonomy (GTDB): domain Bacteria; phylum Pseudomonadota; class Gammaproteobacteria; order Burkholderiales; family Burkholderiaceae_D; genus Telluria; species Telluria terrae. The sequence continues at coordinate 163,000 of NZ_JANUGU010000004.1, forward strand.
CCGACGCCGGCGCCGCCGATCATGCCCCAGGTCCCGTCTGGATTGATGGCGCCGCTGCCCACGCCGCTCTCGTCGCGACGCGGCTGCAGCGCCAGCAGCGGACCGTACTCGATTCCTGGCTGGCTCGACAGATGCATGCCCGCGTTCATGCCGGACACGAAGATGCCATTGCTCCACTGGATCTGGAGCGCCGGGACCAGCCGCGTACGGCGCAGGCTCGCGCCCTCGTAGCGCGGGGCCGACTGCAGGCCGAGGCCGACGTACATGTCGCGGCTGCCGTCGGGCATGGGGTCGTCGGCCGGCGTCTGGGCATGGGCGGCGCAGCAGGTTGTCAGCAGCGCGAGGGCGGAAAGCTTCTTCATGTCAGGGTGATAAAAGTTGGTTTGCCCATAATTTTACCCATAGGCAAGCAAACCTTATCAAAAACTGGAAAAAGCACGATGGAAGGCGGTGAGGTTAAACATTGATCATGACGCCCGGCTAGGGTGCAGGCCGGCTTGTGGCCCGCCTGCGCCCGGAATAAAAAGGCCCACGCTGGAACGCGCCGCACCAGGTGGGCAAACGGAATCGGTGTTGATATGCATGGTAGGAGCCGCCCGGCTTGAAATCCCCCCCGACATGTCGGGTATTTGTCTTCAATTTGTAGCTACACGGGAAGTTAAAAAAACCGGCGCCCGCAGCGCGACGCCGGCCAAGCCCAACCGGCGGGAGCCGGCCCCTACACAGAAAACTCAGCGCGTGATCGTGTCTTTGTGGAAGTAGATCGGCAGCAAAGTGCGATCGATCGCGACCAGGATGGCGGGACTGCGCACCATGGCAATGCAGGCCGTGCCAGCTGGCGGCACCGTTCGGAAATAGTTCACGGTAATTTGCTTGCCGTCGTTGGTGATGCTGTCCAGGACCAGGCCGTCGCAGTAGCTGACCCAGCCGGCGAACAGGCCGATCACCATCTTCTTGCTGAAGTCGATCGACGGCATGGGCTTGTCCTTGCCGGCATGGTCGGTCCACAGCTGTTCGAACGAGGACTGGTCGTTGATGATGATCTCGCGCGCCGTGTGGATGCCCGAGTCCGCGCTGTCATCGACCGCCAGCGCCATCATCAGTTCGACATCGTGGCGCACGAACTGGACCGGGGCATCGCTGCGGTCGATGGTCACCAGTTCCATCGGCGCGCCATCCACGATGGCCATGCAGACGATCGGACCGGACGGCTTGCGGATCTCATAGTCGACCACGATATTGCCGTCGCGCAGGGACACCTTGGACACCCCCAACATGCTGCCGCACGACAGCGCATTGGCGCCGGCGAACACGCCCACCACCATCTGGCGCGAGAAATCCACCGCCGGCGCCGGCGGCGCGCCGGTCATCCCCACCACCACGGAATTCCACAGCTTGGCGTAGGCGTCGGCATCCTTGATCACCACGTTCTGCCTGGCCTTGACGCCGTTATTGCCGAACTTGGCGATCGACATGAACGGCAGCGCGGTCTGCATCGGCTCCGGGATCATGATCGGCACCACCTTGTGGCTGCTGTCCAGGCCCAGGTTGGCCGCGTCGGCGTTCTTGGAGACGATGTCGAACAGCGCGCGCTTGCTGTCGTCGGCGCAGCGGGTCTGCGGGCCGGCGATCGAATCCTCGGACGAGCACTGCAGCGCATCCGGTGTGGCGCCGTACAGCTTCTGCGACCAGTTCATGTCCGGGCAGCCGTAGCCGGCGCGGTCCCAGAACACTTGCTTGCCGTCGATGACCCACAGGCGATTCTTGCGGTCCGCGCAAGAGCTCATGCCGACCGCCAGCTTGACGAAGGCGGCGCTGTCGATCACAGGATCGTTTATCACGACGTCGGCCGCGGTTTTGGTGGTCGGCGCGACGCCATCGCCACCGCCGCCGCAACCCGCCAGCACCAGTGCCAACAGCACCGTGCCCGCGCTAAAGATTCGTTTGATCATTCCGGTTCTCCCGAGTTGGTGGCCTCACAAGGCCCGACGCTGCAAATCTTATGCAGCCGCGGCCGGGAAATCCTCCGCGGGATGTCGAGGAATTGTCCTGACTTTGTATTGCTCGCATTGCAGCTAATTGCTCCTATACAATGCGAACATGTCCGCATTTCAACCCAATTTCGCAGCTGGCGGCAGGTCGCGCGCATGAACCGGATTTTTTTCCGCTTCTTCGTGCTCGTCATGCTCTCGATCACGGCGGCGACCTTTGTCATCTACCTCGCGATCAGCCAGCTGTTCGGCGATCCGGTGGAGGACATCGCACGCCGCCAGGCCGCCGCGCCGATCGTGCTGCTGCAGGACTACGTCGATCGCGCCGGCCCGGACGAATGGCTGACGCGGCTGAACAAGGCGCGCGAGACCTCGCCGGTGCGCTACGACCTGATCGACCTCGACGAAGCGCGCCAGGCGGTGCCGGTGGGCACGCTGGCCGAGCTGGAACGGGGCGACGTGGTGATCGTGCCGGCCACGCGCACCCTGTACCGGCGCGTCGACCTGAATGGCGAGCGCTACATCGGCAGCGAGCACGACGTGCTGCGCGCCACCAACCTGCCGATCGACCTCGCGGTGGCGCTGCAGAAGGAGATCGTGCGCTTCGTGATCGTCGCGCTGGCGCTGCTGGTGCCGATCGCGCTGTGGTCGCGTTCGCACTGGCAGGGCCTGCAGGTGCTGTCGCGCGTGGCCGACGAATTCGGCGCAGGCCAGCTGGACGCGCGCGCCCACATGCAGCCCTCGGCCAGCATCTATCCGCTGGCCGAACGCATCAACCACATGGCCGACCGCATCGCCAACCTGCTGCAGTCGCAGAAAAACCTGCTGCACTCGGTCTCGCACGAGCTGCGCACGCCGATCGCGCGGCTGGAATTCGGGCTGGAGCTGCTGTCGGCCAAGGCGGCCGACCCGGCGCTGGAAAAGCGCATCAAGGCGATGGAAGGCGACGTCGCCGAGCTCAACGACCTGGTCAACGAGCTCCTCGGCATGGCGCGGCTGGACAGCGCGCAATCGTTGCAGCTGGCGCCGTTCACGCTGGGGCCGATGCTGCGCGACTGCGTGCAGGCGCTGCCGCCCTCCCCGCACACGCTCGGTTGCGCGCTGGGCGATGAATTGGGCAGCGTCGAGGCCGACCGGCGCCTGCTCGGCCGCGCCATTTCCAACCTGCTGCGCAATGCACAGAAGTATGCGGGCCAGCGCATCGTGCTGTCGGCGGCGCGCACGGAGGCGGGCCGGGTCGAGATCGCGATCGAGGATGATGGGCCGGGAATCCCGGCGGAGGACCGCGCGCGCATCTTCGAGCCCTTCTACCGGCTGGACCGCAGCCGCGACCGCGCGACCGGCGGCTTCGGGCTGGGGCTGTCGATCGCGCAGAAAGCGGTAGTGCTGCACGGCGGGACGCTGCAGATCGATGAGTCGCCGACGCTGGGTGGCGCGCGCTTCATCATCGCGTTGCCGCCGGAGCGGGTGCTTTGACGCCAAAGCGAAAGTCATACTAAAAACCGTCGCCCCCGCGAAGGCGGGAATCCATGCCGAGTGTGCTTTACGCACCTTGTCTATGGGTCCCCGCCTGCGCGGGGACGACGGGGTGTGAGCTAATCAAAAAAAATCCCGCCGTTTGGCGGGACTTGGATGTTGCTTACTTCTGCTTGCCGTACTTGGGCGGCTCCGGCGGATTCACGTGCGTGACCGCATACCACCAGTTCTCCCACCAATGGTCGCGCGCATGCACGTGCACCAGGCATTGGCGATCGATCTCGCCCTTGAACAGCTGGTCCGGACACTTGTTGGTCATCAGCGCATAACGCTGGTTCTCGGCATTCACGATCGCGATGCTGAGCCACACGATCAGGAAAGCAAGGATGACCACCAGCGTCCACGCCAGCTGGTTCACATTACTGGTTTCAAACAGGTCCTCTTCGCGCGGGCGCGAGCCCTCGTAGATCTTGAGGATGTCCCGTTCAGCGTCACTCATTTCGACTTCTGGGCCTTCGCAATCAGTGCATCGACCACCTGCAGGGTGGCCTGGAACAGCTCCTGCTCGGAGCTGGCTTTCACCGAGCCGCCGACCTGGGCCGGCGAGGTGACATATTTACCATCGACGATGATGGTCGGCACGCTGTCGACCTTGTAATCCTGGCTGACGATGGCGTTCAGGCGGCGCAGCTTGGTCATCACGCCGAAGGAATTCCAGGTGTCGGTGAACTTGGCCTTGTCCAGGCTCGGCTGCTTGGCGGCCCAGTCCAGGATCGCCTTGTCCGACACATTGCGGTCGCGCATCACGATTTCCTTCACGCCAGCCATGGCCTTGGACTGGAGCTCCTCGTTCTTGCCCATGGCCGACAGCGTCAGGAACAGGTGCGCCTCGGGATCGCTGGCGCCCTGGTACGGCATGTGGACGCGCTTGAAGATGATGTTCCCGTCCTGCTTTTTGACCCACTGCTCGAGGGTAGGTTCCAGCGCCTGGCAGTGCGGGCAGTGGTACATGAAGAACTCGATCACCTCGATTTTCTTGCCGACCGTCGCCGACGGCTGCGGCTGGGCCAGCACCGTGTATTCGACTCCCTGCTTGGGATCGGTGGGCGACGCGAAGGCTGTACTGACAACCAGGCTGGCGGCGACAATGGCAAGACGCAGGACGCGCATAAGTATCCTTATTGAAAGAGTTAAACAGACGAACGCGAGATTACCACTTTTTGCCCGGCCAGCCTAAGGCGGAAACCAATTTTCACGCTTTGTTTCGCAGTTTAAGCCTGGCTTAAGGACGGCGGCCGCGCGCCACATCCAGCACCTCGCACAGTTTGGCCGTGCCGTCGGCGGTGCGCGGGCCGGGGCGCGTGAGGAGCTCGCCATCCAGCGTGAACAGGTTGCCGCGCTGGACGGCGGCGACCGCCTTGTACGGCTTCCAGATATGGATGCCGCGGTCGCCCGGCGCGTGCTCGTCGCCGGAGAGGATGACTTCCGGGTCCTTGGCCAGCACCGCTTCCAGGCTGACTTCGGGCGCGATCACGGCCAGCTTGCCGAACACGTTCTGGCCGCCGCAGGTGCGGATCATATCGCTGACGATCTGCTGGTCGTTGAGGGTGTAGATCGGCTTGTCCCACACCTGGTAGAACACACGCACCGGCGCGGCATGGGCGTAGCGCGCTGCCAGCCTGGCGACCGTGGCGCGGTAATCGGCCGCGGCGCCCTGCGCCTGCTGTTCGGTGCCGAGCAGCGCGCCGAAGCGCTCGATGCTGCTGGCCACCTGCTCCAGCTTGCGCGGCTCGCTGTGGAATACCGGGATGCCGAGCCGCGCCAGCTGCTCGATCTGGCGCGCCGTGTTCCCGCTCTGCCAGACCACGATCAGGTCCGGCTTCAGCGCGATCACGCGCTCGATGTCGATCTGGCTGTTCGAGCCGACCAGCGGGATCGCTTTCGCTTCCGGCGGATAGTCGCTCCAGTTCATGGCGCCGACGATGCGCTTGCCGCCTCCGGCCGCGAACAGCAGCTCGGTCGCATGCGGCGCCATCGAGATCACACGCTGCGCCGGCCGCGCCAGCGTGACGCGCGCGCCGGTGTCGTCCACCACGGTGACGGCGGCGTTGGCGGCCGTGGCCACCGACAGCAGGAGCGCAGGCAGGAGCTTGTTCATGGATGCCTCGATTCGGGAATGAAGATGGTGCGTTCGCCATGCGCGATCGCCGCGACCGGGTGGCCGAGGCAGGCGCCGAGGAGGTCCGGCCGCATCACCTCGCGGACGGGGCCGGCGTGCCAGCCGCCGCCCGGCATCAACAATAGCGCATGGGTCGAGCCGGCGAAAGCCTGGTTCAGGTCATGGATGGCCTGCACCGCCAGCTTGCCCTGTTCGCGGCACAGGCGCGCCAGCAGTTCGGTGACGGCCACCGCATGGCCAAGGTCGAGCGCGTTGGTCGGCTCGTCGAGCAGCAGCAGCGGCGTGTCCTGCGCCAGCAGCGCGGCCAGCGCCACCCGCTGGCGTTCGCCGCCGGACAGGGTGCGTACGTCGCGTCCGGCCAGGTGGGCCGCGTCGAGCAGCGCCAGCGCGCGCTGCGCGGCTTCCACGTCCTCGGCGCCTTCCCAGTAGCGGCCGCCCTGGTAGGGATGGCGCGCCGCCAGCACGGTATCGATGACGCTGTAGGCGAATGCGTCGCCGCGCGCCTGCGGCAGCCAGGCGCGCGCGCGGGCCAGCTCGCCCAGCGGCCAGCTGGAAAGCGGACGGCCGTCGAGCTTCACCTCGCCGCCGTCGGCGTCGCGCACGCCGGCCAGGGTGCGCAGCAAGGTGCTCTTGCCCGCGCCGTTGGCGCCGATCACGCACCAGTTTTCGCCGGCGCGGGCCTGCCAGTCCAGGCGCTCGAGCAGGACCCGCTGCCCTGCTTTCAAAGTGAGGTGGGTGGTTGTGATCATGTCCGGCGCAGGTGCAGCTGGTGCAGCTGGAACAGGAAGACCGGCACGCCGATCAGGGAGGTCAGCACGCCCACCGGCAACTGCTGCGGCGCGATCACGGTGCGCGCCAGCGTGTCGGCCACCACCAGCAGGCTGCCGCCCGCCAGCGCCGATGCCGGCAACAGGACCCGGTGGTCGGCGCCGAAAGCGAAGCGGCAGGCATGCGGCACCACCAGCCCGACGAAGCCGATCGCGCCGCCGGTCGTGACGGCGCAGGCGGTCAGCACGCCCGAGCAGGCAAACAGGAAGCGGCGCAGCGCGCCCACGTCCACGCCGAGCGCGGCGGCGGCGTCGGCATGCAGCGCCAGCACATTGAGCGCGCCGGCGCGGCGCAAGGCCAGCACCAGCGCCGCAGCCAGCACCACCCACGGCAGCAGGCGCCAGCTGGTGCCGGCCAGGTCGCCGATCATCCAGAACACCATGCTGCGCAGGCGCGATTCCGGCGCGATCGACAGCAACAGCGTGACCAGCGCCATGCAGGCCGAGGCCAGCACCACGCCGGTCAGCAGCAAGGTGCCGGTGTCGGACGCGGCTTCGCGCCGGGTGCCGAGGTCACGCCGCGCCAGCGCATACAACATCAGCGAGACGCCGGCCGCGCCAGCCAGCGCGCCGGCGTCCACCATCCACATCGCGGCGCCGACGAACAGCGCGGTGAGCGCGCCCACCGCCGCGCCGCTGGAGATCCCGAGCACGTAGGGATCGGCCAGCGGATTCCTCACCAGCGCCTGCATCATCACACCGGCCAGCGACAGGCTGGCGCCGGTGACGAAGGCGCTGCTGGCGCGGCCGAGCCGCAGGTCGAGCAGGGTTCCCGCCATGCCCTCCGGCCTGGCCAGCAGCACCTCGCGCAGCGCGCCGGGCAGCTCCGCCGCGGGCAGCGCGACCGAGCCCGCGAGCCCGGCCGCCGCCATCGCCAGCAGCGCGCACCCGATCAGCAGCGCCAGCACCCAGCGCTGGCGGCGGGCTGCATCGAGCGGGCTGCGAAAGGCATGCATGGCGTCAGAACGCGTAGCGCGCCGACAGCTTGAGCTGGCGGCCGTCGCTCGGGTAGATGCCCGACTTGCAGCCGAAAGCGTTGCTGTAGTACTGGCGGTCAGTCAGGTTGTTGCCGGCCACCGCCAGCTCCCACGGGCCGAGCTGGCGCGCGTAGCGTGCATCCAGCGTGGCGTAGGACGGGATGCGCGCGCCGCAGCTGTTGCTGAAGTCATTGCCGTAGCGCTGGCTCGACACCCACTGCGCGCCGACGTCCGCGCTCTGGCCATTACCCGGCACCCAGGCGAGGCGCGCCGACAGCGTATTGCGCGGCACCAGCACCATCTCGCGGCCGGCGTTGGGGCCGGCGGTGAAGCTGGCGTCCACGTGCTGCAGGTGGCCGCTGATGCGCCAATCCTGCGCCAGCGCGGCCTGGCCGTCGATCTCCACGCCCTGGCGGCGGGTCGGGTCGAGGTTGGTGTTGGCGCCCCAGCCGTTGATGGTCGGGTCGAAGAAGATCTCGTTGCGCAGGCGGTGGCGGAACACGCGCACGGCGACGTTATTGACCGCGCCGCCGAGGGTCGCGCCCAGTTCCAGGTCGTGCGAGGTCTGCGCGTTCAGCACGCCGATGCTGGAGCGGTAGCTGTTCTCGTCCGCGTTCGGCAGGCGGTAGCTCTGCCCCGCCTTGGCGTGCAGGCCCAGGCCCGGCGCCACGTCATAGCTGGCCTGCAGGTCCCAGGCGTTCTGCGACTGCACGCTGTGCTCCGGCGCGGTCGACATGCCGAGCGGGTCGACGTAGTCCTTGTCGAACACTTCGTGGCGCGCGCCGGCGGCCACGCGGCCGTTGTGGGCCGCATCCCAGCGCAGCTCGTCGCGCACATAGATGGCTTTCGAATCCTGGCTGGCGTCGGCCAGCGAGAAGTCGGCGGTGGTCTTGCGGTTCCAGCGGATCAGGTCCGCGCCCGCCACCAGCTCGTTGCGCATGCCGTCGATGTCGGACAGGTTGCGCATGCGCGGCGAGAACTGGGTCTGGCGGCTGTCGTACTTCGAGCGCGAGTAGAACGGGCCGCTGCCGTAGTTGTATTCGTAGGCCGCCTTGACGGTCTTCTCGCGGTGCGACAGCTCGGCCGCGATTTCGGTGGCGCCCAGGTGGTGCTCGACGAAGGCGGTGACACGGTCGCTGTCCAGCGAGCCGAAGTCGTGCGGCGTCTTGCTCTGGCGCGGGTCGGCCTGGAACTGGGCCTCGGTCAGCGATCCCGGCAGGCGCGAATCCTGGCGCGCGCTGTCGACGCGGATGCCGGCGCGGCCGCCATCGTAGGAGTAGGCGGCGCCGCCGTTGAAGTTGGTCTGCTTGAAGCGGTTGTTGGCGCGGTAGTTGTCGGTGTCCTGGTTGCCGATCGAGCCGTCCAGCGCCCACTGGCCGATGCCGGCCGACAGGTTGGCGCGCAGGTCGCGCGCCTCGAACTGGCCGTAGGAAGCCAGCACCGAACCGTGCACGCCGCGCGCCGCGCCGCTCTTGGTGAAGATCGCGATCACGCCGCCGGTGGCGCCGTCGCCGTACAGCACGCTGCTGCCGCCGCGCGTGATCTCGATGCGCTCGACGCTGTCTACCGGGATGGTGGACAGCACGGCGCCGGACAGCTCGTTCTCCGACAGGCGCACGCCGTCGACCATCACCACCAGGTTCTGGCTGCTGTTGGAGCCGAAGCCGCGCAGGTCGAGCGCGAAGTCGGGCGAGCCGTCCAGGCTCTGGCGACCGAACACGCCGCCGATCTTGCGGATCGCTTCGTTGACATCGGCGCTGCCGGCGCGGCGGATCTCGTCCGCGGTGATCACGGTGGAGCCGATCGGCGCCAGCGCCGGGTCAGCCGGGAAGCGCGCGCCGCTGACGACGACGGTGGGCACATCGGCTTCGTCCGCGAAGGCGGCCGAAGCGGCAAAGGTCAGGGAGACGGCGAGGGCGAGCGCGAGCGGCTTGGCGGCCGGTGCGACGCACGGGACAACACGAATAGTCATGGCAATCAATGATAAGTGTGCATCCGCCCTGCGTCCCCGCAGAGCCGGATTCAACGGAAGTCGCTTCGATGGCGCTTCCACCTGTCCTGGCCGGTATCCGGGCTCGCAAGACGGACCGCCTCACCTTCCTATGCGCATGCACAGTGGTTGTCGAGACAGCCAGCCGCCGATGGGCGGCGCTTGTTTACCGTTGCGGGGGCAGCACACCTTGGCCGGACGCGAGGGTCGCATGCGGCCTTGTGTTTCCCGTTTAACTGCACGCGTGGTCACGCGCGCGGGCACCAGAACCCGGCGATTATAAACCTATCAAGACCCTGGCCCAAGAGCGGCTGTGGTTTTTGGCGACCCAGGTCAAGCATGCATACGTTGCTTATTTTTCACTTTCGGGGCTATATTGCATTGCTTACAAAAACGACAAGCCCAAACTGGAGGATGCATGAGACGTATCGTGAAGACGTCGCTGGCGGCGGGATGCTTCGCCGCCGGCCTTGCAGCGGCAGTAGTGCACCAGGGCGCGGCCCCGCCCGCGCCGGTGGCCAGCCCCGATGCGATCGCGCTGGCGCCTCCAGGCGCCGCAGCGGTCGTGGCGCCAAGCAGCGCCGACGCCTGGGGCGGCCCGCGCAGCGGCAACGAGCCCACGCTGTCGGACCGCGTGGTGCGCTACGAGATCGAGGCCACGCTCGATCCGAAGCAGCACACCGTGACCGGCAAGGAGAAGCTCACCTGGCGCAACCGCAGCCAGCAGCCGGTGAAGAGCGTCTACCTGCACCTCTACATGAACGCCTTCGAAGGCGAGCAAAGCACCTTCTTCACCGAAATGCGCAACGAGGCGGCCGCCTTCCGCTCGGGCGTGGACATCAAGGACGGCGAGTGGGGCCACATCGCGCTGAGCCAGGTCGCGCAAGGCGGCGCCAAGGTGCCCTGGACCTTCGTTCATCCCGACAACGGCCCGGCCACCGACCACACCGTGGTGCGCTTCGACCTGCCGCAGGCCGTCGCGCCGGGCGCGTCGACCACGCTCGACATCGACTTCCTGACCCAGCTGCCGCGCGTGATCGCGCGCACCGGCTACTTCGACAGCTTCCACCTGGTCGGGCAGTGGTTCCCGAAGATCGGCGTGCTGGAACTGCCGGGCGAACGCGGCGCCACCGCACCGCGCTGGAATGCGCACGAGTTCCACCTGTACTCCGAGTTCTACGCGGACTTCGGCAGCTATGACGTGAAGATCAGCGCGCCCAAGGACTACGTGGTCGGCGCCGTCGGCGAGCTGCAGGGCGCGCCGGTGGAGAAGAACGGCATGCTGACCCACCACTACGTGCAGGACGACGTCCACGACTTCGCCTGGACCGCGGACAAGAACAGCGGCGCGCCGCTGGAGGACACCTGGACCAATCCGGGCAGCCCGCAGGTCAAGCTGCGCGTGCTGTACCCGAAGGAGTACGTGGCCAGCGCAGCGCCGGCGCTGAAGGCGGCCAAGGATTCGCTGACCTACTTCTCCAACACCCTCGGCCCGTATCCGTACAAGACGCTGACGGTGGTGATCCCGCCACATAACGCGACCGAGGCGGGCGGCATGGAGTACCCGACCTTCTTCACCGCCGAAGGCTATGCCAAGGTGGAACCGGGCACGCTCACCGCCGACATGCTGGACTTCGTGACCATCCACGAGTTCGGGCACGGCTACTTCTACGGCATCCTGGCATCGAACGAGTTCGAGGAGCCGATGCTCGACGAGGGCCTGAACGAATACTGGGACATGCGCATGATGCGCGACCAGAACCGCCCGATCCACGCCACCACCCCGCTGCTCAAGGCGCTCGGCTTCGCGCCGAAATTCAAGGTGTTCGACTACGAACGTGGCGGATCGGCGCGCGAAGAGCCGGCCGACCCGCTCGGCCAGCATGCGTGGGACCGCCTGCAGACCATCGGACCGGTCTACACGCGCACCGCGACCGTGATGCGCGACCTGGAGGAAAAGGTCGGCAAGCCGGCGATGGAGCGCGCGTTCAAGGAATACTACCGGCGCTGGAAGTTCCGCCACCCCAGCAGCGCCGACTTGCGCGAAACGCTGGCCGAAGTGACAGGCCAGCGCGACGTGGTCGAGCAGGCCTTCGCCCTGCACGTCTACAGCGCCAACAAGGTCGACGACCGCCTCACCTCCCTGACCAGCGTGGAACAGGCGCCGCAGCCCGGCACCGCCGAGGTGGGCGGCAAATGGGTCGAGACCACGGGCAAGGACGCCGACAAGAAAGCGGAGGCGGCGCACGAAGCGTGGAAGAAGGCGCACCCGAAAGCGAAGAGCGGCGGCCCCTACCCCTTCCTGACCACGGTGACGGTGCGCCACTACGCCGCGATCGTGCCGCAGACGCTGCTGGTCAAGTTCGACGACGGCAGCAGCGAGACGGTGCAGTGGACCGCCAACGAGCGCTTCCACAAGTTCACCTGGCTCAAGCCCGCCAAGGCGGTATCGGCCGAACTGGATCCGAAGGGCCTGTACTACATCGACGCCAGCCGGCTGGATAACAGCCGCACGCTCAAGGCCGACGGCAGCGCCGCGCACCGCTGGGGCTTCGACTTCGCCGCCCTCGCCCAACTGATCCTTTCCCTGATTGCGACCGTATGATGAACGCCACCATCCAAACCGAGACCCCGGCAGCAACCGGGGTGGCCGCCGCGCCGGCCAAGCCTGCCAAGGCTGCCGCCGTGCTGCGCGCGGTGCGCGCCGCGCTGCAGTGGCGCCTGGTGCTGCTGTGGACCGCGCTCCTGCTGCTGCCGACCGTCGTCGCGACGATGCCGGTGATGCAGCTGCTGGCCGCGAGCCTGAACTTTTCGGTGCACTCGCCGGAGCTCGCGACCGCGCTCGACCTGAACACCATCAGCGACCTGACCGTAGCCAACGGCCGCGCCGGCACCGGCATCGGCAATGGCAGCCTGCTCGCGCTGGCGTTCACGCTGCTGCTGTCGCCGCTGCTGGCGGGGATGACGATCCAGGCCGCGCGCGCCGCCGGCACGCCGGGCTTCGGCTCGCTGTTCGTCGGTGGCGTGCAGGAGTATCCGCGCCTGCTGCGCATGCTGCTGTGGGCCATCGTGCCGCTCGGGATCGTGGCCGGGATCGCGGCCGGCGCCTTCGCCGGCGCCAAAGTCTACGGCGCCAAGGCGGTGCTCGAATCCGACGCGAGCCACGCGCGCCTGCTGGCCACCTGCATCGTCGCGCTGCTGTTCGTGATCGCCGACGCCAGCCTGGACGCCGGCCGCGCCGTGCTGGCCAGCGACCGCCGCCGCAAGTCGGCGGTGAAAGCATGGTGGCAGGGCTTCAGGCTGGTGCTGCGCCGGCCGTTCGCCACGCTCGGGATCTACCTCGGCATCACCCTCGCCGGCCTCGTGCTTGCTGGCCTGCTGGCGGTGGCGCGGCTGAACGTGGCCCCGCTCGGCGTTGCGGGCTTCATCGGCGCCTTCCTGCTCACCCAGCTGGCGGTGGTGGCGCTGGGCTGGATGCGCGGCGCACGCCTGTTCGCCATGCTTGAGCTGATCCGTCCCATGCGCTGACGCGTCCGGCGGGCTGTCACCGATTCCGCTAAGATGAGACTTCTTAGCCGCACGAGGAGCCGACCATGACAGCCCGCTTTCCCACCTATTTCGTCTCGCATGGCGGCGGCCCGTGGCCGTGGATGAAGGACCAGTTCGGCCCGGCCTACGACAAGCTCGAGGCTTCGCTGGTTGACATGCGGCGCCAGGTCGGCGAGCGGCCGAAGGCGGTGCTGGTCGTGACCAGCCATTGGGAGGCGCCCGGCTTCATCACCTCGTCCAGCGCGGCGCCGGGCATGATCTACGACTACGGCGGCTTCCCGCCGCACACCTACCAGATCAGCTATCCCGCGCCGGGCCAGCCTTCCCTGGCCGAACGCACGGCGGCGCTGCTCGCGGCCAGCGGGCTGACCAGCGGCGTCGATCCGCAGCGCGGCTTCGACCACGGCACCTTCTCGATGCTGTACCCGGTCTATCCGGAGGCCGACATGCCGGTGGTGCAGCTGTCGATCCGCCAGGGCTACGATCCGCTCGAACACATCCTCGCCGGCCGCGCGCTGGCGCCGCTGAGGGACGAGGGCGTGCTGATCATCGGCAGCGGTCTGTCGTACCACAACCTGCGCCAATTCGGGGCCGCCGGGCGCGAAGCCTCGCACGCGTTCGACGACTGGCTGCGCCACGCCATGCTCGACCTCGATCCGCTGGAACGCAGCGCCGCCCTGCTGCGCTGGAGCGAAGCGCCGGGCGCGCGCGCCGCGCATCCGCGCGAGGATCACTTGATGCCGCTGATGGTGGCGCTGGGCGCGGCCGAGCGCGAACCGGCCGCCCTCGCCTATCATGAGGACGACTTCTTCGGCAGCCTGGCGGTGTCGAGCTTCCGCTTCGGGGCAGCGGCAGCGTAATCAGGTGCCGCGCTTGCCGCGCGCGGCTTCTTCCGCCTTCAGCGCAGCCTTCTCTTCGGCGATGCGGGCTTTTTCCGCCATCTCGACCTGGTGCGCGGCGACGGCGGCGGCGCGGGTTTCCGGCGATTCCAGGCTGATGCGGCCAAGGGCGCCGGTGCGGTAGTCCAGCAGCAGCGTGTGCGCGGCCTTCTCGTAATCGAACTCGCCGCCGCGCACCCGGAAGCCGCGCCGCGCCGCCACGCCTTCGATCACGGCCACGCCATCCATGCCTTCGGTCTTCAAGCCGTAGCGCGCGGTCAGCAGCTGCGGGTAGCGCTGCAGCAGCAGGGTCGCCAGCACCTCGGCCACTTCCTCCTCGATGACGGCGTTGGTGCCGATCGCATGGCTGGCCGCCAGCATGTAGCCGTCGCTGTCCATCTCGATTTTCGGCCACATCAGGCCCGGGGTATCGACCAGCACCATGTTCTGGCCGAGGTAGAGCTTCTGCTGCGACTTGGTCACGGCCGGCTCGTCGCCGACCTTGGCCACGCGCTTTTTCAGCAGTGCGTTCATCAGCGTCGATTTGCCGACGTTGGGGATCCCCATGATCATGATGCGCAGCGGCTTCTCGGCGGTGCCGCGGTGCGGCGCCAGCTTCAGGCACATGTCGGGGATGCGGGCCACGTCGGCCGGCTTCTTGGTCGTCATCGCGTACGCCGTCACGCCGGGCTGGGCGTCATAGAAGGCGCTCCACTGGCTGGTGACGGCGGGGTCGGCCAGGTCGGACTTGTTGAGCACCTTCAGGCAGGGGCGCTGGCGGAACTTGCGCAGCTGCTCGACCATCGGGTTGCTGCTCGCCTGCGGCAGGCGCGCGTCCAGCACTTCGATCACCAGGTCGGTGTTCTCCATCTGTTCCGCCGCCTGCTTCTTGGCGGCGTTCATGTGGCCTGGGAACCATTGTATCGGCATGCTGTGCTCTCAAAATCTCGATCAAACCGCTATTTTACTTGGAGCGGGGCCCTTGTCCCCCGGGAATGGCATTGCTTGCGATTTGGCAAGAAGCGGTGTGGGCGCGGAGGCAAACTGGAAATATCGCCCGGCGAGGCTATTCCAGGGAGCGCAACATGGCAATGTTCAGGCATATGGAGGTGGTGCTGATGGTCTGCTTCGGGCTCATCTGCGCGGCGGCCCTGCTGGCGCAGGCAGGGAAAATGCAGGGGCCTGTGAGCGCGGAAGCGCGGGAGATGCCGGTGGTGGTCGTGATCGGGAAGCGTTTGACTGCGGCGGAGAAGGCGCAGGCATTGCAAGAAGCTGGTTAATTAGCTTCATTACCGTCGTCTCCGCGCAGGCGGGGACCCATGCTGAGTGTGCGGGCCGGCCGCTGCAGCGCCACCAATCAAGCGTTCCATGGGTCCCCGCCTGCGCGGGGACGACCTTGTTTGTGGTATCGGTAACGCGTGTGTGCCGGCTTCGATCAGTCCAGCTCCGCCAGCACCTTCAAGTGCGCCACGACGCTGCGCCCCAGCGCCGACAAGTTGTATCCACCCTCCAGGCAGCTGACGATCCGCCCCTGCGCATGCTGCTTGGCCACCGCCATGATCTGCCGCGTCATCCACGCATAATCGGCCTCCACCAGCGCCATCCCGCCCATATCGTCGTCGCGGTGCGCGTCGAAGCCTGCGGAGACGAAGATCATCTGCGGCTTGAACGCATGCAGCGCCGGCAGCCATTTCTCTTCCACGATCTTGCGCACCGCCTCGCCGTTGCTGTACGCCGGCACCGGCACGTTGACGCTGGTCGCGGTCAGCGGCTCCGGTTCGCCGTACGGATAGAAGGGATGCTGGAAGAAGCTCGCCATCAGCACCCGTGGATCGCCGTGAAACGACTCCGCCGTGCCATTCCCGTGGTGGACATCGAAGTCGATGATCGCCACCCGCTCCAGCCTGCGCACATCGAGCGCGTGGCGCGCCGCGATCGCGACGTTATTAAACAGGCAGAAGCCCATCGGCGTGGACGGCCGCGCATGGTGGCCCGGCGGCCGCACCGAGCAGAAGGCATTGTCGATCTCGCCGTCCAGCACCGCATCCGTCGCCGCCACCGCCGCGCCGGCGGCGCGCAGCGCGGCCTGCCAGCTATGGCTGCACAGCGAGGTGTCGCCGTCGATCGGATAGTAGCTGCCGGGCTCCGGCAGATGGTCGCGCACGATCGCGATGGCGGCTTCCGTATGGTTGCGACGGATCGCGTCCAGCTCCGCCAGCGGCGGGCTGCGCTGCTCGACCAGCCCAGGCAGGCGCGCAAGGATGATCTGGTCATCGATGGCCCGCAGCCGGGCCGGGCTCTCGGGATGCCACTCGCCCATTTCGTGACGCAGGCAATCCGGGTGGCTGTAAATCGCGGTGGTCATGCCTGCTCATCCGTATGTGTGCCCCGGAACGAGCGATCTCGCATAGAATCTGGTGGAACGGCCATGACGAAAAGGCTAAATGGAGTGGCAATGGCGTTAATCTACCACGCCACCCTCCTGACTCGCACGATCCACGGAACACTTACATGCTCAATAAATTGCACGCCGCCGCCCGCGAAGTCACCCAGATCGTGGTCGGCAAGGACCAGCAGGTGCGCCTCGCGCTGACCTGCCTGCTGGCCGGCGGCCACCTGCTGATCGAGGACCTGCCGGGCGTCGGCAAGACCACGCTGGCGCACGCGCTGGCGCTGTCGCTGGGCCTGCGCTTCAACCGCGTGCAGTTCACCAGCGACCTGCTGCCCGCCGACGTGGCCGGCATCTCGGTCTACGAGCGCGAAAAGAACGGCTTCGTGTTCCACCCCGGCCCGATCTTCACCCAGGTGCTGCTGGCCGACGAGATCAACCGCGCCACGCCCAAGACCCAGTCCGGCCTGCTGGAGGCGATGGAGGAACACCAGGTCACCGCCGACGGCGTCACGCGCGCCCTGCCCGAGCCGTTCTTCGTGATCGCGACCCAGAACCCGGCCAACCAGGTCGGCACCTTCCCGCTGCCCGAATCGCAGCTCGACCGCTTCCTGATGTGCCTCTCGCTGGGCTATCCCGACGCGCAGGCCGAACGTGCACTGCTGATGGGCGAGGACCGGCGCAGCATGTTGAAGAACATCGTGCCGGCGATGCGCCCCGGGGAACTGGCCGACGCCCAGCAGTCGCTGCGCAAGCTGCACACCTCCAGCGCGCTGGTCGATTACGTGCAGGCGCTGGCCCTGGCCTCGCGCCAGAACGGCATGTTCGCCGAAGGGCTGTCGCCGCGCGCCGCGATCGCGCTGCTGCAGGCCGGTCGCGCCTGGGCCGCGCTGGAAGGTCGCGACCACGTGATCCCGGAAGACATCCAGGCTGTGCTGGTGCCGGTGTGCGCGCACCGCCTGCGGCCGCTGAAGTCGGCGCACGGCATGGCGCTGGCCAGCCGCGACCTGGTGCTGCAGCTGCAGAAATCGGTGCCGGTGTAAGGAAGCGCGATGACCGCCGCACTGCCCAGCTGGGTGCGCAAGCAGGCCGAGGCCTGGGCCGAACGCGCGCTGCGCGAGGACGGCGCCGAAGTGGTGCTGAGCCAGCGCCGCGTGTACATCGTGCCCACCGGCGCCGGGATCGGCTTCGGCGGCCTGCTGCTGGTGCTGCTGATCGGCTCGATCAACTACAACCTCGGGCTCGGCTTCGCGCTCACCTTCACCGCCGGCGCCTGCGCGCTGGTCGACATGTTCTTCACCTGGCGTAACCTCGCGCACCTGCTGCTGCGACCGGGCCGCGCGCACGATGTGTTCGCGGGCGACCAGGCCCAGTTCGAACTGCACCTGGTGAACCAGGCAAGGCGCGAGCGCTACGCCATCGCGGTCGAATTCGCGGGCAGCGCCGCCACGCCGCGCATGGCCGACGTAGGCGCGCAGGGCAGCACCTGCGTCACCCTGTCGGTGCCGGCCGAGCGGCGCGGCTGGATGCGCGCGCCGCGCGTGAAGCTGTCGACCCGCTTCCCGCTCGGCCTGTTCCGCGCCTGGAGCTACTGGCAGCCGGACCTGGCGGTGCTGGCCTATCCCACGCCGGAGCCGGTGGCGCCGCCGCTGCCGATGGTGGGCGATGGCCGCGGCGAAGGCCCGTCGCGCAGCGGCGACGACGATTTCGCCGGCGTGCGCGGCTACCAGCCCGGCGACCAGCTGCGCCACCTGGCCTGGCGCCAGATCGCGCGCCTCGACCCGGAGCTGGGCGGGCAGCTGGCGACCAAGCATTTCGACGGCGGCTCGGCCGAGCAGCTGGTCATCGATTTCGCCGCGATTGCGCCCCAGCTCGATCTCGAACTGCGCCTGTCGCGCATGACGCGCTGGGTGCTGGACGCCGAGCAGCGCGCCCTGCCCTATGCCTTCCGCCTCGGCGCCCAGCACTACGACATGGGCCTGGGCGCGGCGCACCAGGCCCAGTGCCTGCGCGCGCTGGCCGTGTTCGGGACAGCGCCGCGATGACGCTGCCGCCGCTGTCGCGCGACAAGGCCGACACCCTGCTCCTGCTGCTGGCCACCGTGCTGGTGCTGGCCCCGCACGCGGCCCACCTGCCGCTGTGGGTGACGCTGCTGTGCGCGGCCACGCTGCTGTTTCGCGCCACGATCACGCTGCTCGGGCGGCGCATGCCCTCCTCGCTGTTGCTGCTGCCGGTCGCGGCGGCGGCGATGGCGGGCGTGGTCCACAGCTACAACACCCTGCTCGGGCGCGATGCCGGGGTGGCGATGCTGGTGCTGCTGGTCGCGTTCAAGACGCTGGAGATGCACGCGCGGCGCGACCTGTTCGTGGTGGTGTTCCTGAGCTTCTTCCTGGTGCTCACCAACTTCTTCTACTCGCAAGCGATCGGCACCGCGCTGCTGATGGTGGCTTCGGTGCTGGCGCTGCTCACGGCGCTGGTGTCGTTCCAGTTCACCGGCAAAGTGCCGCCCTTGAAGTCGCGCCTGCTGCTGGGCACGCGCATGCTGATGCTGGCGGCGCCGGTGGCGCTGGCGCTGTTCATCGTATTCCCGCGCGTGCAGGGACCGCTGTGGGGCATGCCGTCCGACGGCGCCGGCGGCCACGGCGGACTGGCCGACCACATGGCGCCGGGCCTGATGTCGCACCTGGCCCAGTCCGACGACGTAGCGTTCCGCGTCAAGTTCGACGGCGCGCCGCCGGCCCAGACGCTGCTGTATTGGCGCGGCCCCGTGTTCAGCATTTTCGACGGCCAGAACTGGACCCGCACGCGGCTCCCACCCACCCAGCCGCAGGCGGTCTCGCTGACCGCGCACGGCAAGCCGCTGCACTACCAGGTCACGCTGGAACCGTCCAGCGCGCACTGGCTGTTCGCACTCGAGATGCCCGACCGCCTGCCGCGGCTGGAGGACAACCGGGCACTGGTCACGCCGGAGTTCGAACTGACCACGGTTCAGCCGCTCGACAAACGGGTGCGCTACGACGTGAGTTCGTACACCCGATTCAGCCTGGAGGCGGGACCGCAACTGGAGCAGCCCGGCCACTGGCTCGCGCTGCCGCCCGGCCTGAATCCGCGCGCGATGGCGGACGGCGTGGCGCTGCGCGCCGAGCCCGATCCGGCGCAGCGTGTCGCCACCGTGCTGCGCCGTTTCGCGCACGAGCACTACGTCTACACGCTCGACCCGCCGGCGCTGGGCGCGCACTCGATCGACGAATTCCTGTACCAGACCCGCGCCGGCTTCTGCGAGCACTACGCCGGCGCCTTCGTGTTCCTGATGCGAGCGGCGGGCATCCCGGCGCGCGTGGTCACCGGCTACCAGGGCGGCGAGCTCAATCCGCTGGACGGCTACCTGACGGTGCGCCAGTCCGACGCCCACGCCTGGGCCGAGGTCTGGCTGGCCGGGCGCGGCTGGACCCGGGTCGACCCGACCGCGGCGGTGGCGCCGGAGCGGGTGCGGCGCGGCCTGTCGCACGCGCTGCCGCCATCGCCGCCGTTCGGCATCGCCGGCCTGATGCAGTTCGAATCGTCCAACAATCCCATGCTGGCGGAGCTGCGCTTCGCGCTGAACGCGGTCAACAACGGCTGGAACCAGTGGGTGCTGAACTACACGCCGGAACGCCAGCAAAGCGTGCTGGCCACGCTGCAGCGGCGCCTGTTCGACTGGCGCACCGGCGCCGCGCTTGCGATCTTGTTCACAGCCCTGTTTTTAAGCGAGATGTTGCGGCGTCGCAGTCGTTTGGATCCGATCGATGCGCTATACTCGGCGCTGTGCAAGCGGCTCGGTCAATTGGGCGTGCCTCGCGCGATTGACGAAGGTCCAAAAGCGTTTGCGGAACGTGTGTCCGCTTCCGCGCTTGCACCCGAACGCCAGGCCGCCGCCACCGAATTCCTGCACCGCTACAGCGCGTTCCGCTACGGGCCGCGCGCCGATGACGCCAATCTTGTAACGCAGCTCAAACGACTACTCTCGCAGCTCCGATGAAATTGCTCGCTCCGTTGTGCCTCGCTCTGTTCGTCATCAGTACCATCGGGGAGGCTCAGGCGGCGCCGAAGCACAAGCCCGCGCATGCACCCAAGGCCGGCAAAGCCAAGCCGCGCAAGGCCGCCCCGCCGCCGCGCAAGCCGGCGATCGATGTCGAAGGCGAACAGGTCAACTTCAACGAGTGGCAGGCTGTGCGCGAGTTCGAGGACGACATGGTGGCCAAGCACGGCTTCGACCGTGCGGCGCTCGAAGGACTGGTCGGCCAGGTGCGCTACGTCGAATCGGCGGTCAACCTGATCAAGCCGGCGCCGCCCGGCAAACCGAAGAACTGGCAAGCCTATCGTGCCCGCTTCATCGAGCCGATCCGGATTCGCGCCGGCGTGCGCTTCTGGGACGAGAACGCGGCCACACTGGCGCGCGCCGAATCGCAGTATGGCGTGCCGGCCGAGATCATCGTCGGCCTGCTCGGCATCGAAACCCTGTACGGCCGCGACACCGGTCGCTTCCGCGTGCTCGACGCGCTGACCACCCTGGCCTTCGCTTACCCCGAGACGCCGAACCGCGCCGATCGCATGGCCTTCTTCAGGAGCGAGCTGGAAAACACCCTGCTGCTGGCGCGCGATACCGGCATCGATCCGCTGACGCTGACGGGCTCCTTTGCCGGTGCGGTCGGCATGACCCAATTCATGCCGGGTAACATCCTGAAGTACGGTGTGGATTTCGACGGCGACGGCCGCATCGACCTGTCCAACTCGGCAGCCGATGCCATTGGCAGCGTGGCCAATTATCTTTCCCGCTTCGGCTGGAACCGCAAGCTGGCCGGACCCTGGGCCATCCCTGCCGAGGTGTCGCCCTCGCGCGCATGGGAGGGGCTGCTGGGCGGCGGGCTGTCGGCGCGTTACCGGCCGGACGAGTTGCAGGCCGCCGGAGTAACCACCCAGGTCACCTTGCCGAGCGACCGGCTGTACGGCCTGGTTGATTTGCAGAACGGCGCCGAGCCCACCGAATACTGGGTGGCTGACGATAACTTCTTTGCTATCACAAATTACAATCGCAGTTACTTCTACGCTATGTCCGTCATTGATCTGGGGCAGGCGATCAAGCTTTCCAGGGGCGCATGAGTATTGCTGAGTCGGAAAGATTTGTAATGATTTGTAACTACCAACTGTCTTGTTTGGGTAGCAAACCCAGCATGCATTAAGTTATACTCCCCCCAGTATCCTTCAGATTCCCCCTCGGTGCCACAGCGCCAATTCCCGCGCTCTCCGCATACCCCCGCCAATATTGTCAGATTTGAAGGAACTTGCTGAATTGTGCGGCAGTTTCCTGCGGAATCTCATACACTGCAATTTGAGAAAAAAACAATTATTTTTTCAGTGACTTTGTGAGAGAATTGCATTGCGGCTATTGTTGCGTTTAGACAACAAGAGGGGACAAAGATTCCGCCAATAAATACAGTTGTTGGAATGGAAACTGGAAGTAGTTGTACAATTGAATAGAAATTATCAAAAGTGTTTCCGGAAATCGAAAAACGCCGCCAGCGAGTTCCGCAACCCCAAAATAGGATGGAATGAACCATGACAAATCAAGTCGGCATTGACATGAACAGCGATTCGGAATCGGATGAACTGCTCCAATACAACCCGAACCGCCTGCTCGACACGCTCATCGAGAACCTGCGCCTGAAGAACGACGCCGCCCTGTCGCGTGCCTTGGAAGTGGCGCCGCCGGTGATTTCGAAAATCCGCCACCACCGCCTGCCGGTGGGCGCTTCGCTGCTGATCCGCATGCACGAAGTGAGCGACCTGTCAATCCGCGACCTGCGTTACCTGATGGGTGACCGCCGCGCCAAATTCCGCATCAGCGACAAGCAGTTCAAGCCGAAAGAGCCGAAGGGCTCCGGCGAAGACCTGTCCTGAGCCGTGCAGCGACGCGTCGCGCTGCCCCCGATGGCGGCGCAGCGGCGCGGTTGACGCTGTTGTGACGCGCCCGGCGCTTGGCCAGGCGCGATTGAATCAGGCCGGGAATACGCCCGTCGAGAGATAGCGGTCGCCGCGATCGCAGACGACGAACACGATCGTCGCGTTTTCCACTGTGCGGGCGATGCGCAGCGCCACTTCGCAGGCGCCGGCCGCCGAGATTCCGCTGAAAATTCCCTCTTCCGCCGCCAGGCGGCGCGCCATCTGCTCGGCTGCGGCCTGGCTGACATTTTCCACCTGGTCGACACGCGAGCGGTCGAAGATCTTCGGCAGGTACGCTTCGGGCCATTTGCGGATGCCGGGAATCGACGATCCCTCTTCCGGCTGGGCGCCGATGATGCGTACGTCCTGGTTCTGCTCCTTCAGGTAACGCGACACGCCCATGATGGTGCCGGTGGTGCCCATCGCCGACACGAAGTGGGTGATGCGGCCTTCGGTATCGCGCCAGATTTCCGGGCCCGTGGTTTCGTAGTGGGCGCGCGGATTGTCCTGGTTGGCGAACTGGTCGAGGATGATGCCCTGGCCGTCGCGCTGCATCTGCTCGGCCATGTCGCGGGCGTATTCCATGCCGCCGGTCTTGGGCGTGAGGATGATCTGGGCGCCGTAAGCGGCCATGCTCTGGCGGCGCTCGACCGACAGGTTGTCCGGCATCAGCAGGATCATCTTGTAGCCGCGGATCGCGGCTGCCATCGCCAGCGCGATGCCGGTGTTGCCGCTGGTCGCCTCGATCAGGGTATCGCCGGGCTTGATCTGGCCGCGCTCTTCCGCGCCCCGCAGCATGAACATGGCCGCACGGTCCTTCACCGAGCCGGCCGGGTTGTTGCCTTCCAGCTTGCCCAGGATGACGTTGTTGCGTTCGGCGATCTCGGGGCCGGGCAGCCGCTGCAGCTGCACCAGCGGCGTGTTACCGATCGTGTCTTCGATGGTCTTGTATGCCATTGCTTGCTTCCTATGTCTAGCGAGGTTTGCCAGGTCACATTCTAATCGGAGATGCAAGTTGGCGTATGAGAGGGGTCAGCGGGTTGAGCGTTCCGGGCTGCGCAAAGCAAATGGGGTTCCCGCGCACGTGGGAACCCCATTTCAGAAGCGCAGTGTTAGCTCTTACCGCTTCGGCACCGGATAAGTCGCCGGCGACACATTGCCGTCCTTGTCCACCGCCTGCACCCCAAAGAAGTAATTGTCCTTCGACAGCTTCACACTCGCCTCGGTGACATTGCCCACGTACTTGGCCCCCTGCCAGAACGGCGCCGTGGTCTCGCGCCACACGATGCGGTAGCCGGCCAGGTCCGGCTCCTGGTTGGCCTCCCACACCAGCGTGGTGTCGTTCTCCAGCTTGTCGGTGCGCGCGCCGACCTTCTGCGGCGCGGCCGGGGCCAGCGCCAGCGAGGCCAGGCCGGCCACGTTGACCTTGGTGACCTTGGCGATGTAGTTGAAGTCGTCGAACTCCGGCAGGTCGCCGTAGACCTTGCCGTTTTCGGTACGCAGGTCCTGGTGCTGGTGGTCGAAGTTCTCGTTCGGCTCGGTGAAGCGCACCGCCGCGTAGCCATTCGCCAGGAAGGGGCTGTGGTCGCCGCCGCGCAGGTAGCGGTCGGTACGGTAAATGACGTTGACCTTGAAGCCCTTCACGTAGCGCTCGCCCTGCTCCTTGGTGTGGCGCGCGAGCTGGCGCGTGATCGAATCGTTCTCGCCGCCGGTGGTGACCAGCGTGCGCAGCGCCTCGCTCATCTCCTTGCCCGGCGGGACGCCCTGCGCGAACAGGCGCACCTGGCCGTCATCCTTGCGGCCGTCGTCGGCGTGCGAGCTGCCGATGATGTCGTTGTCGTACATGCCGGCGATGTTCCAGCCGTTCTTCTTCGCTTGGTCGGCGAAATGCTTGGCGCCCAGCAGGCCCTGCTCCTCGCCGGCCACGGTCATGAATACCAGGGTCGCGTCGAAATTGTGCCTGGCCATCACGCAGGCCATTTCCATCACGGCCGCGGTGCCCGAGGCGTCGTCGTTGGCGCCCGGGGCGTCGGCGGTGTCGTTCATGACGTCGGTCACGCGCGAATCGTAGTGGCCGCTGACCACGTACATGCGGTCCTTCGACTCCGGCTGGGTGCCCGGCAGGGTCGCCACCACGTTCACCACTTCGGTCGGACGCGAGATGCGCGGGCCGCCCTGGTCGACGTAGCTGTCATACGTGACCTGCATGCGGGTGCCGGCGCCGCAGCGCTCCAGCTCGCTCTTGATCCAGCGCCGCGCCGCGCCGATGCCGCGCGTGTCCGAGCTGGTGTCCGACATCGTGTGGCGGGTGCCGAAGCTGACCAGCTTGCGGATATACGCTTCGATGCGCTTGGCCGAGATTTCGGAAACGGCTTTCTCGATTTCCGGCTGGCGCTTGCTGACATCGGGAGCGGCGGCCTGGGCCGCAAAGGCAGAGGTCGTCGCAGCGGCGATCAGGCCGGCGAGCAGCGTCCTGGAAAGGCGGGCTGGTGGCATGGGTATCCCTTCGAATTATTACGCTTCAATTAAGCCGCAATATCTTCTCATGCTCCGAAGGAACATTGATGTCATTACATGCAAAAAAAGTGGGGGATGGCGGGCCGCGCTTCTGGGTGCGGCCCTGGATGGCGGGAGCCGTCGGCTGCGGCCGCCTTCCGGATGGAAGAACCGCCGCGCCGGCGTGGAGGACTTACATCGAGGACTTCATTGCTTTCTTGTCGGCCTTGGCGGGCTTGGCGGCCTTGTCGCTCATATCGCCGGGGGTCTTGTCGGTCTTGTCGGCCTTGGCGTTCTTTTCGGTCTTGGTCGAGGCGGCGGCGGCTGCGTTCATCGGCGCGCCGTCCTTCGACTTGCCGTTCACTTGCAGCCCGGCCTCGGACAGCTTGCTGCCGTGCTTGTCGCCGATGCCCTTCACGCGTTTCTGCAGGTCGGACCAGTCCTTGAAGTCGCCGTTCTTGGTGCGCTCGTCGATAATGCGCTTGGACATGGCCGGGCCGATGCCCTTGACCGAATCCAGCGCGGCGGCGTCGCCCTTGTTGACGTCGACCTGGGCAAAAGCGAAGCTAATCGATGCGACCAGGGTGGCAACTGCAAGTATCAGTTTCTTGATCATCGTTCGTCTCCGGTTAGTGGATCGGCGGGTGCCGTCCCTCTGGCTTTAACGGGGCGAACGCGGCGGGGGTTGACGCGGTTGGGTTGAGCTTGCTCAAGCGGGGTGGGTGAGGCGAGCGCTTGCCTCTAATCATGCAAGGGGGTTCCCGCTTGCGCGCGAACCCCATTTGGCGTGCTGAGCCGAGCAGCTTATTTACGGGTGAGGATCGACCGGCCGATACCGTGGTACTCGATGCCCTGCTGCGTCATCAGCCCCGGTTCATACAAATTGCGCCCGTCGATAATCACCGGATTCACCAAGCGCGCCTTAATGGCTTCGAAATCCGGGCTGCGGAACGCCTTCCACTCGGTGACGATCACCAGCGCCTGCGCGCCGTCCAGCGTGTCCATCGGCGCCTCGGCGAAGCGGATGCGCGACATCTTGTCGGCGCCCAGGTCCAGCTCCAGCACGCGCCTGGCCTCGGCCATCGCCACCGGGTCGTACACCGATACCGTGGCGCCGCGCTCGATCAGCTCCTGCAGCAGCACCCGCGACGGCGCCTCGCGCATATCGTCCGTATTCGGCTTGAACGCCAGTCCCCACACGGCGAAATGCTTGCCGCTCAGGTCGCCGCCAAAGCGCGATACCACCTTGTCGCCCAGCACGCGCTTTTGCCGGTCGTTGACGGCCTCGACCGCCTGCAGGATGAGCAGTTCGCGGTCGTACTGGCGCGCGGTGCGCTCCAGCGCCTGCACGTCCTTCGGGAAGCAGG
The DNA here is from genome assembly GCF_024753145.1 of Massilia terrae. Lineage (GTDB taxonomy): Bacteria > Pseudomonadota > Gammaproteobacteria > Burkholderiales > Burkholderiaceae_D > Telluria > Telluria terrae. The sequence goes on from NZ_JANUGU010000004.1 coordinate 189,098, forward strand.
AACCGCCGTAGCCGGCGCCGGCGTACAGGAAGCTGTAGCCGATGCGCGGGTCGGAACCGATGCCCTGGCGCACCGCTTCGATGTCGGCGCCCACCTGGTCGGCCAGGTTGGCCAGCTCGTTCATGAAGGAGATGCGGGTCGCCAGCATCGCGTTGGCTGCGTACTTGGTGAACTCGGCCGAGCGCACGTCCATCCAGTAGGTGCGCTCGTGGTTGCGGTTGAACGGTGCGTACAGCAGCTTCATCATGTCGCGCGCGCGCTGCCCGGCCGGGCTGTCGTCGTGGCCGATGACGATGCGGTCCGGACGCATGAAGTCCTCGACCGCCGCGCCCTCTTTCAGGAATTCGGGGTTGGACACGACCGAGAACTCGCCATTGCCGCCGCGCGCCGACAGCTCCTCGCGGATGGCGGCGGCGACACGGTCGGCGGTGCCCACCGGCACGGTCGACTTGTCGACGATGACCTTGAAGCCGTCCATGTGGCGCCCGATGTTGCGGGCCGCGGCCAGCACGTACTGCAGGTCGGCCGAGCCGTCTTCGTCCGGCGGGGTGCCGACCGCGATGAATTGCAGCACGCCATGCGCCACGCTGGCGGCGACGTCGGTCGAGAAACGGATGCGGCCGGCCGCGCGGTTGCGCGCGACCACTTCTTCCAGGCCCGGCTCGTGGATCGGGATGCCGCCGTTGTTGAGCAGGTCGATTTTCTTCTGGTCGACGTCGAGGCAGAACACGTCGTTGCCGAGTTCGGCGAGGCAGGCGCCGGTGACCAGGCCCACATAGCCTGTGCCGATGATGGTGATTTTCATTGTTTAGTTCATGACGTTAAGTTCTTCGGTGCGGCGCGGCGGGTAGGTTTCCCACTTGCTGCAACCCGGGCAGTGCCAGTAGAACTGGCGCGCCTTGAAACCGCAGTGGCTGCACTGGTAGCGTGCCAGCTTCTGCGTGTAGCCGTGGACGAGGTTCTTGACCATCGACAGCTCTTCCCAGACATGGGCCGGCGCGTCCATCAGGCGCGCTTCCAGCAGCTTGTCCAGGCCGAGCAGGGTCGGATTGCGGCGCAATTCCTCGACCACCAGTGTTTTGGCAGCCTCGACGCCGTCGAGTTCAATGACCGCCTTGAACACGACCTCGACCAGGTCGATCGACGAGGCCTCGGCCAGATAGGAGCGCAGCAGGTTGACGCCTTCCTGCGCCCGGCCGAGCTTGCGGTAGCCGTCCATCAGGCGGCCGGCGACCAGCGCCACATGCGGCACGCTCTGCTGCTCGACGCGGCGCCAGGTCTTGAGCGCGCCCTCGACGTCGCCCTGGGCCAGCAGCGCGTCGCCCGACAGGATGGTGGCGCGCACGCTCTTGCGGTCGGCCTGCAGCGCATGGTCCAGCAACGCCATCGCTTCCTTGGTGTCCATGTGCACCAGCGCGTCCTGGGCCAGCTCGCAATAGAACTGGGCGATTTCCTTGTGCATGGCGCCGGCGCCGGATTCCTGCAGGCCGAGCGCCGATTCGATCGCGCGGCGCCATTCCTTCTCGCGCTGGAAGATTTCCAGCAGCGCACGACGCGCCTGCACCGCGTACTGGGTGTCGACCAGCTGGTTGAAGGTTTCCTCGGCGCGGTCCAGCAGGCCCGCCTTCAGGTAGTCCATGCCCAGCTCGTACTGGGCGTGCACCTGCTGCTCGACCGGCAGGTCCGGGCGCGACAGCAGGTTCTGGTGGACGCGGATCGCGCGCTCGGTCTCGCCGCGGCGGCGGAACAGGTTACCGAGCGCAAAGTGCATGTCGGCCGTTTCCGGATCGAGCTTGACGATTTCGATGAAGGCGTCGATGGCCTTGTCCGGCTGCTCGTTGAGCAGGAAATTCAGGCCCTTGAAATAGCCCCGCGGCAAGCTGCGCGATTCCGAGACCAGCTGCTTGATATCGACGCGCGCCGCGATCCAGCCGAGGGCGAAAAAGACGGGGATGCCGAGCAGCCACCAGATTTCAAATTCCATGCGTTCCTATTCTTTTGTTTTGGGCATTCAGCGCGTGGTCACGCCATCCGGCTGCGGCGGGGCGCTGGCGGTGCCGGCGGCGCTCTGCAGGGCCTGGATGGTGTCCTTGTGCTGCGAGGTCTGGCGGCGCTGGCGGAACACGGTCGGCGTCAGCGCCAGGATGCCGAGGGCCGCGCCGGCCACGAAAAACACCAGCAGCATCAGCACCAGCGGACCACGCAATTCGTAATTCAGGAAAAAGTGCAGATCGACTTCCTGCGTGTTCTTCAGGGCGAACCCGAAAAACAGCACGAACAGGATAAATCCAACGATGGTGGAGACGAGTTTCATCAACGGGTCCTGTCGGGTGGTTCAGCAAACATGGCAGTGTCGCATATCCGTGACGATATATCAAAAACGATGGCCGGGAACGCCTTTCCCCGGCCGTCGTCCCCGCGAAGGCGGGGATCCATACTGAGTCTGCCAAAGGCGGTTACGGCGCCACACCTCATACGCTCCATGGATTCCCGCCTTCGCGGGAACGACGGATTATCGAACAATAAAAAAACGGCATCCATAGATGCCGTTCTTGGTCTGCACGCGGCAGACGACTCAGTCGTTGATGATCGGTTGCCCGACCATTGCGTCCACCCGCTCGCGCAACTGCTTGCCCGGCTTGAAGTGGGGCACCCGTTTTTCGGGCACCATCACCTTGTCGCCGGACTTGGGGTTGCGACCGATCCGCGGGGGCCGGCTGTTCAGCGCGAAGCTGCCGAAGCCGCGGATCTCGATGCGCTGACCAGTCGATAAAGCATTGGTCATCGCATCGAGGATCGTCTTGACGGCAAATTCCGCATCCTTGGCCACCAGCTGCGAATAACGCTCAGCCAGGCGGGCAATCAGCTCGGACTTGGTCATCTGTTCGCCTTAAGGCAGATTAGCCCTTGTTATCCATCTTGGCTTTCAGCAGAGCGCCCAGGCTGGTGGTGCCCGATGCGGCGCTGTTGTCTGCTGCCAGCTTCTGCATGGCTTCGTGGGTGTCGGCGTTGTCTTTGGCCTTGATCGACAGCTGGATGCCGCGCGATTTGCGGTCCACGTTGATGATCATGGCTTCGACCTTGTCGCCCACTTTCAGGTGGGTGCCGGCATCTTCCACGCGGTCGCGCGAGATTTCCGAAGCGCGCAGGTAGCCTTCGACTTCTTCGTTCAGGGCGATCACAGCGCCTTTCGGCTCAACCGACTTGACGGTGCCGGTCACCAGCGAACCCTTGTCGTTGAGTGCCACGAAGTTGTTGAACGGGTCGCCTTCCAGCTGCTTCACGCCCAGCGAGACACGCTCGCGCTCGACGTCGATCGCCAGCACGACTGCTTCCAGCTCGTCGCCCTTCTTGAACTTGCGCACGGCTTCTTCGCCGGCTTCGGTCCACGACAGGTCCGACAGGTGCACCAGGCCGTCGATGTTGCCCGGCAGGCCGATGAACACGCCGAAGTCGGTGATCGACTTGATCAGGCCCTTGACCTTGTCGCCCTTCTTGTGGGTGACGCCGAAGTCGTCCCAAGGATTCGGCTTGCACTGCTTCATGCCCAGCGAGATACGGCGACGCTCTTCGTCGATCTCCAGAACCATGACTTCGACTTCGTCGCCCAGCTGCACGACTTTGTTCGGGGCCACGTTCTTGTTGGTCCAGTCCATTTCCGAGACGTGCACCAGGCCTTCGATGCCCTGCTCGACTTCCACGAACGCACCGTAGTCGGTCAGGTTGGTGACCTTGCCGAACAGGCGGGTGCCTTGCGGGTAGCGACGCGACAGGCCGGTCCACGGATCGTCGCCCAGTTGCTTGACGCCCAGCGAGACGCGGTTCTTTTCCTGATCGTACTTGAGGACCTTGGCGGTGATCTCTTGACCGACCGACAGGACTTCCGACGGGTGACGCACGCGGCGCCATGCCAGGTCGGTGATGTGCAGCAGGCCGTCGATGCCGCCCAGGTCAACGAACGCACCGTAGTCGGTGATGTTCTTGACGACGCCGGTGACGACGGTGCCTTCCTTCAGGGTTTCCATCAGCTTGGCGCGCTCTTCGCCCATCGAGGCTTCGATCACGGCGCGGCGCGACAGCACCACGTTGTTGCGCTTGCGGTCCAGCTTGATGACCTTGAATTCCAGGGTCTTGCCCTCGAACGGGGTGGTGTCCTTGACCGGACGGGTGTCGACCAGCGAGCCCGGCAGGAATGCGCGGATGCCGTTGGTCAGGACGGTCAGGCCGCCCTTGACTTTACCGTTGACGGTACCGGTGACGATTTCACCGGATTCCATTGCTTTTTCCAGTGCCAGCCACGATGCCAGGCGCTTGGCCTTGTCGCGCGACAGGATGGTATCGCCGAAACCGTTTTCCAGCGATTCGATGGCCACGGAAACGAAGTCGCCTACTTTGACTTCCAGTTCGCCCTGGTCATTCTTGAATTCGTCGATGGGGATGAATGCTTCCGACTTCAGGCCGGCGTTCACGATCACGAAGTTGTGGTCGAGGCGAACGACTTCAGCGGAGATGACTTCGCCCGAACGCATGTCCTGGCGGGACAGGGATTCCTCGAAGAGGGCGGCAAAGCTTTCCATACCAGAAGCTTGGGTGGTTGCAGTAGACATGTAAAAGGGTACTTTAAGGTTAGCCAGCAGGCCGTCGATAGTGCGGACTGAACTGGGAGAGGGTTACACACACCTGCAAAAAATCGCAGGCACCAAACAGCGCCGTAGCGCGAAACTTACAACAAACTGAACCAGCGTCATCCCGGCCTTCGCCGGGACGACGAAAGTGGTTGAGCGGCGCTGCTACCTGCCGCTCAACCACCTCCAAATCTTATTTTTCCGCGTACCAGCCCAATACCTGTTCGACCGCTTCATCCGCCGTCATGTTCGAGGTATCGAGGAGATGCGCATCTGCTGCCGGGGCGAGCGGGGCGACGGCGCGGTTCATGTCGCGTGCGTCGCGGGCCTGCAAATCCGCCAGCAGACCGTCCATATTAGCAGAAAACCCTTTGCCAATCAATTGCTTATACCGGCGTTCGGCGCGCGCCGCAACACTTGCGGTAAGGAAGACTTTAAGCTGGGCGCCGGGAAAGATCACCGTTCCCATATCGCGGCCGTCCGCCACCAGTCCCGGTGCCGTGCGGAAACGCAATTGCAAGTCGAACAAAGCCTGGCGCACCGCCGGCAGCGCCGCGATGCGCGAGGCGGAATTGCCCACCTCCTCCGCGCGGATCGCCTCGGTCACCTCTTCCTTGCCGAGGAACACCTGGTCGCCGACAAAGCTGCAATCCAGGTAGTGGCCGACCTGCGCCACCGCCGTCTCGTCCGCCAGATTGGCCCCGGCGCGCAGCGCGGACAGCGCCGTCAGCCGGTACAGTGCGCCCGAGTCGAGCAGGTGGAAGCCGAGCCGCTCGGCGACCCGCGACGCGACCGTGCCCTTGCCGGAAGCGGTCGGGCCGTCGATCGTGATCACGGGGATGATGTTGTCTTGCATTCTTTTGTTTCCGGGGCTGTTGGGGTCCAGCCCGTCAGAATAGCTCGTTGGTGGCGATTCCCGCAAACGCTTCGAAGTACTCGGGGAAGGTTTTGGCCACGCATTTCGGATCGTTGATGCGGATCGCGTTGCCGCGCCGCGCCTTGCCGTCCAGCGAGGCCAGCGAGAAGCACATCGCCATCCGGTGGTCGTCGTAGGTGTCGATGGTGGCCGCGCGGATCTCGTCCGGCGGGGTGACGCGGATGTAGTCCGGCCCCTCCTCCACCGTCGCGCCCAGCTTGCGCAGCTCGGTCGCCATGGCGGCCAGGCGGTCGGTTTCCTTCACGCGCCAGCTGGCGATATTGCGCAGGGTGCTGGTGCCGTCGGCGTACAGCGCGGCGACCGCGATCGTCATCGCCGCGTCCGGGATGTGGTTGAAGTCGGCGTCGATCGCCTTCAGCACGCCGTTCGACGTCGCCTCGATCCAGTTGTCGCCGCGGGTGATGGTCGCCCCCATCTGCTCCAGCGCCTCGGCGAAACGGACGTCGCCCTGGATGCTGTCGCGGCCCACGCCTTCGACCCGCACCGGGCCGCCGGCGATCGCGCCGGCCGCCAGGAAGTAGGACGCCGACGAGGCATCGCCCTCGACGTGGATGCTGCCCGGGCTCTGGTAGCGCTGCCCCGGCCGCACCGTGAACGACTGCCAGCCGTCCTGCTCCACCGTCACGCCGAAGCGGCGCATCAGGTTCAGGGTGATCTCGATGTAGGGCTTGGAAATCAGCTCGCCGACGACCTCGATGGTGACCGCATGGTCCTTGGCCATCAGCGGAGCCGCCATCAGGAGCGCGGTCAGGAACTGGCTCGACACATTGCCGCGCACCGACAGGCGGTCGGCATGGATGTGGCCGCGGCGGATGCGCAGCGGCGGGTAGCCCTTCTGCCCCGTGTAGTCGATCTGCGCGCCGACTTCGTTGAGCGCGTCGACCAGGTCGCCGATCGGGCGCTCGTGCATGCGCGAGACGCCGTGCAGCTTGTAGTCGCCACCGATCACGGCCAGCGCCGCCGTCAGCGGACGGATCGCGGTGCCCGCGTTGCCCATGAAGAGATCGGCCTCGTGCACCGGCAGCACGCCGGCGCCGCCGTGCACGCGGGTGGTGCGCTCGTCGATCTCGTCCCACTGGATGCCGAGCGAGCGCAGCGCGCCCAGCATCACCATGGTGTCGTCCGAGGCCAAGAGGTCATGGATGACGGTCTCGCCCTCGGCCAGCGCGGCCAGCAGCAGCGTGCGGTTGGAGATGCTCTTCGAGCCCGGCAGGCGCACCGTGCCCTGCACGTGCATCACAGGTTCCAGGTCGAGGTGCTGGGGGTAGTGTTTTTGCTGCGTCATTTACTTTCCTGATTCCTGGCTCGGGCGCGGCTCGGCGGCTTCGATCGCCCCGATCCAGGCCTGGCGGGCGCGCTGCGCATTGGCGTACACGGCTTCCAGGCCGGCGCCATCGGCGGCATCGAGCAGTGCCCGCAGTTTGGTCAATTGTGCCAGATACGCGTCCAACTCCACGCGCAAGGCGTCGCGGTTGGCCAGGCTGATGTCGCGCCACATCTCGGGCGAGGAGCCGGCGATGCGGGTGAAGTCGCGAAAGCCGCTGGCGGCGTACTGGAACAGCAGGTCGGCGTGCGGCTTGGCGGCGATGTCGTCCACCAGCGCGTACGCCAGCAAATGCGGAAGGTGACTGACGGCGGCGAACACCTTGTCGTGTTCTCCAGGCGTGAGGCGATGGATGATCGCACCACACAGGCGCCACGCGCTTTCGACGCGCTCGACCAGCGCGGCCGGGTTTTCCGGCAGCGCGGTGATCACGGTTTTCTTGCCGCGGTAGAGATTGGGGATGGCCGCGTCCGGGCCATTCGACTCGCGTCCGGCGATCGGGTGGCCCGGGACGAACTGGGCGATGCGCTCGCCCAGCACCTCGCGGGCGGCCGCGACCACGTCGCTCTTGGTGCTGCCGGCGTCGGTGAGCACGGTGTGCGGCTCCAGCCACGGCAGCAGCGACTGCAGGATGCGGCCGGTCTGCGCGACCGGGGCGGCGATCAGCACCAGGTCGGCGCCGCGCATGGCTTCCTGCGCCGAGGTGGTGATTTCATCGACGATGCCCAGCTCCAGCGCGCGCGCCATCACCTCGGCCGAGCGGCCCATGCCGACGACGTGTTTGACGGCGCCGGCGGCCTTGAGCGACAGCGCGAACGAGCCGCCGATCAGGCCGACGCCAACGATGACGACCTTATCGAACATTCAGGCCAGCGCTTTCTTGAGGGCCTCGACGAAGACCGCGTTCTCTTCCGGCAGGCCGATCGAGATGCGCAGCCACTGCGGCAGGCCGTAGGCGCCGACCGGGCGCACGATCACGCCCTGCTTGAGCAGCGCGAGGTTGACGCGCGCGCCGGCGCCGTCGTCCTGGCCCACGCGCACCAGCACGAAGTTGCCGTGCGAGGGCACGTATTCCAGGCCGAGTTCATCGAAGGCGGCGGTCAGCTGCGCATAGCCTTCAAAATTGTTCTTCGCGCCCTTGGCCAGGAATTCCTTATCGTTGAGTGCGGCGATCGCGGCGGCCTGCGCCAGCGAGTTGACGTTGAAGGGCTGGCGGATGCGGTTCATCAGGTCGGTGACCACCGGCTGCGCGATCGCGAAGCCGACGCGCAGGCCGGCCAGGCCGTAAGCCTTGGAGAAGGTGCGCGAAACGATCAGGTTCGGGTACTTGCGCACCCACTGGGCGGACTCGAACTGGTCTTCCGGCTTCAGGTATTCGTTGTAGGCCTCGTCCAGCACCACCACCACATTGGCCGGCACCTTGGCCAGGAAGGCTTCGATGGTCGCGGCCGGGATGAAGGTGCCGGTCGGGTTGTTCGGATTGGCGATGTAGACCAGTTTGGTGTCCGGTGCGATCGCGGCCAGCATGGCGTCGAGGTCATGGCCGTAGTCGCGCGCCGGCACCACGATGCCGCGCCCGCCCACGCCCTGCGTGGCCAGCGCGTACACCGCGAACGAGTATTCCGAGAACACCACCGACTCGCCCTTTTGCACGAAGGCGTGGGCGGCGATTTCGAGGATGTCGTTGCTGCCGTTGCCGAGGGTGATCCAGTCGGCCGGCACGTCGTAGCGCCTGGACAGCGCGGCCTTCAGCTCGAAGCCGTTGGCGTCCGGGTAGCGGCCCAGTTCCGCCGCCGCTTCGGCCATCGCGCGCTTGCTCGACTCCGGCACGCCGAACGGGTTCTCGTTCGATGCGAGCTTGACGATGCTGGCTTCGTCCAGCCCGAACTCACGGGCGACTTCAGCGATGGGTTTGCCGGCCTGGTAAGGGGCGATGGCGCGGACGTAATCTGGACCGAATTGCGACATGGTTCTCTCAACGATAAATTAAAGACTGACCGGGTAGGAGCCGAGCACCTTGTAGAAGGCGGCGTTCTGCTTGAGCTCCTCGAGCGCGCGCGCGACGTGCGGATCCTGCACATGGCCCTCGACATCGACGTAGAAGTAGTACTCCCAGGTGCCGATGCGGGCCGGGCGCGATTCGAAGCGCGTCATCGACACGCCGTGGCGCGCCACCGGCGCCAGCAGGTCGTAGACCGCGCCGGCCTTGTTCGGCACGGCCAGCACCAGCGAGGTGTGGTCCTTGCCCGACGGGTTGGTGTGCAGCTTGCCGATCACGACGAAGCGCGTGCGGTTGTGCGGGTCGTCCTGGATGTGGGCCTCGACCACGCCGAGCTTGTACTGCTCGCCCGCCATCTCGCTGGCGATGGCGGCGATGGTCGGGTCGACGCTGGCCATGCGCGCGGCTTCGGCGTTGGATGCGACGGCGCGGCGCTCGATGTCCGGATGGTGCAGGTTGAGCCAGACCTGGCACTGCGCCAGCGCCTGCGAATGCGCACACACCACGGTGACGCCGTCCATGCTGCCGGTCTTGGTCATCAGGCTGTGGTGGACCGGGATCGACACTTCGCCGCTGATCACGGTGGTGGTGGCCAGCAGCAGGTCGAGCGTGCGGTTGATCGCGCCCTCGGAGGAATTCTCGACCGGGACCACGCCGAAGTCGGCGGTGCCGGCCTCGGTGGCGCGGAACACCTCGTCGATGGAGGCGCAGGGCATGGGCTCGATGGCGGTGCCGAACTGCTTGTACACGGCTTCTTCGCTGAAGGTGCCGGCCGGGCCGAGGAAGGCCACGGTGACGCGCTTTTCGAGCGCGCGGCAGGCCGACATGATCTCGCGGAAGATGGTCTGGACGTCGCCGTTCTTCAGCGGGCCGGGGTTGCGGTCGGCGACGCCGCGCAGCACCTGCGCTTCACGCTCGGGGCGGAACACCGGGGCGTTGGTCTCGGCCTTGACGTGGCCGACTTCCTGCGCCACGCGGCCGCGGCGCGAGAGCAGTTCCAGGATTTGCGCGTCGATCTCGTCGATCTGCTGGCGCAGGGGGAGGAGTTTGTCTGTCATTGTTCTGCTGTATCTGCTCAGGTTAAGACGCGCACTAAGCCCGTCGTCCCGGCGGAGGCCGGGACCCATGCTGAGTTTATCGAAGGGTTAGCTGCGCCACTCCTCACACGTTCTATGGGTCCCGGCCTGCGCCGGGACGACGTGCTGATGCTAGTGGTACTTTCAGCGCCGCTCAACGCCCCGCAAACTCGTTCAAATAATCGACGAGGGCACGCACCCCCTCGACCGGCATCGCGTTGTAGATCGATGCCCGCATACCGCCGACGGACTTGTGGCCCTTCAGTTGCAGCAGCCCGCGCGCCTTCGCGCCGGCCAGGAATTTCTCGTTCAGGGATTCGTCGCGCAGGTAGAACGGCACGTTCATGCGCGAGCGGTTTTCCTTCGCCACCCGGTTCTGGTAGAAGTCGTCGGCGTCGAGCGCCTCGTACAGCAGGCGCGCTTTCTCGATATTGCGCTGCTCCATCGCCGCCACGCCACCCTGGCGCTTGAGCCAGTCGAACACCAGGCCGGCGATGTAGATCGCGTAGGTCGGCGGCGTGTTGAACATCGATTCGTGTTCGTCCACCGTCTTCCAGTTGAAGGCGCCGGGGCAGATCGGCAGCGCGTGTTCCAGCAGGTCTTCGCGCACGATCACCAGCGTCAGGCCCGCGGGCCCGATGTTCTTCTGCGCGCCGGCGAAGATCACGCCATATTTGGACACGTCGACCGCGCGCGACAGGATGTGCGAAGACATGTCGGCCACGATCGGCACGTCGGCCGATACCTCGGGCACGAAGTTGTACTCGACGCCGTCGATGGTCTCGTTGGTGCAGATGTGCAGGTAGGCCGCGTCGGGCGTGAGCTTCCAGATTTCCTGCGGCGGCACGGCGGTGAAGCCGATGTCCTTGGCGCTGGCGGCCACGTTCACGTTCGCGTAGCGCGCCGCTTCCTTGATCGACTTGCCGGACCAGGAGCCGGTGTGCACGAAGTCGATGGTGGCGGGCTGCGCGCGGCGGCCGGCCAGGTTCAGCGGGACGATGGAGTTTTCGCCCAGGCCGCCGCCCTGCAGGAACAGGATGCGGTAGTTGGCGGGGACGTTCAGCAGCTCGCGGAAATCGGCGACGGCCTGCTTGTAGATGGAGATGAATTCGGGACCACGGTGGCTCATCTCCATCACCGACATGCCGCTGCCGTGCCAGTCGAGCATTTCGGCGGCGGCTTGCTGGAGGACTTCGCGCGGCAGCACGGCGGGGCCGGCGGAGAAGTTGAAGATGGGGGTGCGGTTCATGAAGTTTTACGGTAACGGGGCAGGCTATGCAGATGATTGTCGCATAAAACCAGCAACTTCTACCGTCGCCCCCGCGGAGGCGGGGGCCCATGGACCGTGCGAATATTCGAGCTGTCTATGGGTCCCCGCCTTCGCGGGGACGACGGGAGTGGTGGATTACTGGTCGCCCTGCTCGCCCGACGTCGGCTCGCTGGCGGCTTCGCCTTCGGCTTCCTCGGCGACGGTTTCGTCGACGTCGCTCTCCATCACGCGCTGCAGGCCGGACAGGCGGGTGCCGTCTTCCACCGCGATCAGGGTCACGCCCTGGGTCGCGCGGCCCATCTCGCGGATCTCGGCCACGCGGGTGCGAATCAGCACGCCGCCGGTCGTGATCAACATGATCTCGTCCTTCGGCTGCACCAGCGTCGCCGCCACCACCTTGCCGTTACGCTCGGAGGTCTGGATCGCGATCATGCCCTTGGTGCCGCGGCCGTGGCGGGTGTACTCGGTGATCGGGGTACGCTTGCCGAAGCCGTTCTCGGTCGCGGTCAGCACCGACTGCTGCTCGTTTTCCGCCACCAGCAGCGCGATGACCTGCTGGCCATCTTCCAGGTTCATGCCGCGCACGCCGCGCGCATTGCGGCCCATCGGGCGCACGTCGTTCTCGTCGAAGCGCACGGCCTTGCCGGCGTCCGAGAACAGCATCACGTCGTGCTGGCCGTCGGTCAGCGCGGCGCCGATCAGGAAGTCGCCCTCGTCCAGGTCGACCGCGATGATGCCGGCCTTGCGCGGATTGCTGAAGTCCTTCAGCGGGGTCTTCTTGACCGTGCCGAGCGAGGTCGACATGAACACGTAGTGATCTTCCGGGAACTTGCTGTTCGGGCCCGACAGCGGCAGCACCACCGTGATCTTCTCGTTGTCCTGCAGCGGGAACATGTTCACGATCGGCTTGCCGCGCGAGTTGCGCGAACCCTGCGGCACTTCCCACACCTTCAGCCAGTACATGCGGCCGCGGTTCGAGAAGCACAGGATGTAGTCGTGCGTGTTGGCGATGAACAGCTGGTCGATCCAGTCGTCTTCCTTGGTCGCCATGGCCTGCTTGCCGCGGCCGCCGCGCTTCTGGGCCCGGTATTCGGACACCGGCTGCGCCTTCATGTAGCCGCTGTGCGAGAGCGTGACCACCATGTCCTGCGGCGTGATCAGGTCTTCGGTCTCAAGGTCGGTCGCGTTGTGCTCGATAGTCGAGCGGCGCACGTCCTTGCCGTTTTCGGTGTAGTCGGTCTTGATCTGGGTCAGCTCGTCGCTGATGATCGTGGTGACGCGCTCGGGCTTGGCCAGGATGTCGAGCAGGTCGGCGATGTGTTCCATCACTTCGCGGTACTCGTTGACGATCTTGTCCTGCTCCAGGCCGGTCAGGCGCTGCAGGCGCATCTGCAGGATTTCCTGGGCCTGCTCGTCGGACAGCTTGTACAGGCCGTCCGGCTGCATGCCGTAGTGCTTCGGCAGGTGCTCCGGGCGGAAGGCTTCGATGCCGCCGGCGGCGCCGGTCTCGGTGCGGGTCAGCATATTGCGCACCAGGGAAGAATCCCAGGCGCGCTGCATCAGCTCGGTCTTGGCGATCGGCGGCGTCGGCGCGGCCTTGATGATCGCGATGAAGTCGTCGATATTGGCCAGCGCCACCGCCAGGCCTTCCAGCATGTGGCCGCGGTCGCGCGCCTTGCGCAGCTCGAACACGGTGCGGCGGGTGACCACCTCGCGGCGGTGCGACAGGAAGCACTCCAGCATCTGCTTCAGGTTCAGCAGCTTCGGCTGGCCGTTGACCAGCGCCACCATGTTCATGCCGAAGGTGTCTTGCAGCTGGGTCTGCTTGTAGAGGTTGTTCAGCACCACCTCGGGCACTTCGCCGCGCTTCAGCTCGATGACCACGCGCATGCCCGACTTGTCGGACTCGTCGCGGATGTCGGAAATGCCTTCGAGCTTCTTGTCGCGCACGTTTTCGGCGATGCGCTCCAGCAGCGATTTCTTGTTCACCTGATACGGCAGCTCGTCCACGATGATGGCGGTACGGGCGCCGTCGCGGCCGACTTCCTCGAAGTGGGTCTTGGCGCGCATCACCACGCGGCCGCGGCCGGTGCGGTAGCCGTCGCGCACACCGGACACGCCGTAGATGATGCCGGCGGTCGGGAAGTCCGGCGCCGGGATCAGCTCGATCAGCTCGTCGATCGAGCATTCCGGCTGGCGCAGCACGTGCAGCGCGCCATTGATGACTTCCGACAAGTTGTGCGGAGGAATGTTGGTGGCCATGCCCACCGCGATGCCGGACGAGCCGTTGATCAGCAGGTTGGGGATCTTGGTCGGCAGGACGGTCGGCTCTTTTTCCTTGCCGTCATAGTTCGGCTGGAAGTCGACCGTGTCCTTGTCGATGTCGGCCAGGATCTCGTTCGCGATCCGGTCCAGGCGGCACTCGGTGTAACGCATCGCCGCAGCGCTGTCGCCGTCGATCGAGCCGAAGTTGCCCTGGCCGTCGACCAGGGTGTAGCGCAGCGAGAAGTCCTGCGCCATGCGCACCAGCGTGTCGTAGATCGAGGCGTCGCCGTGGGGGTGGTACTTACCCATGGTGTCGCCGACCACGCGCGCGCACTTCACGAACGGGCGGTTGAAGAAGTAACTACTCTCATGCATCGAATACAGCACGCGCCGGTGCACCGGCTTCAATCCGTCGCGCACGTCCGGAAGTGCGCGGCCCACGATCACGCTCATCGCGTAATCGAGATAGCTCTTGCGCATTTCTTCTTCTAGGGAAATGGGGACTGTTTCTTTTGCGAATTGATCCATTGGGAGGGTCGACTGCCTTCAGGCTGTGGTTTGTGAGTTACAAGCGTTCGATTCTACCACGCGCGCTATGGCAACTGCGCAATTCGAAGGGCCTTAGCACACAGCCGTGACCGCATGATGAATTGTCAAGCCGCGACCCAGATCACGACAGGATGTTGTGGAGAAACAACGAGACTCCTCGGTATGCACGCCGTTTGCTTTGGCGGCTTTCGTACGGATGTGACGCATATGGCAAAATGGCAGGGAAGTTAATTGCTTGTTTCACAATGCGAAACAGGCACGTCAGGGTGCGTGCTACGATCGACTCAAGTACGCGCCTGAAGCGTGTGGTTTCGCAACGGATATCACCGAAAGGAAGAAAAAGATGAAAAAGATTGCAACCCTCATGCTCGCAGCGTCGGCACTCCTGGCCGGCAGCGCGTTCGCGCAGAGCGCTCCCCCGTACGCGCCGCTGACCACCGACATCATGGCACCGACCCCGTACAGCGCCTACGTGCAGGACGCCCGCGGCGTGATCGCCCGCGATCCTTTCGGCCTGTGCTGGCGTACCGGCTACTGGACCCCGGCCGACGCGGTCCCGGGCTGCGACGCCCCGATCTGCACGCCGCCGGAAAAGCTGGAAAACGGCAAGTGCGTGGCCCCGCCGCCGCCGCCGCCGGTTGAAGCCCCGGCCCCGGCTCCTGCCCCGGCTCCGGCCCCGGCTCCGGTCCCGACCTCGGAAAAAGTCAGCTACCAGGCTGATGCGTTCTTCGACTTCGACAAGGCTGTGCTGAAGCCGGCCGGCAAGCAGTCGCTGGACGACCTGGCAAGCAAGCTGGGCGACATGAACCTGGAAGTCATCATCGCCGTCGGCCACACCGACTCGATCGGCACCGATGCCTACAACCAGAAGCTGTCGGTGCGCCGCGCTGAAGCCGTCAAGGACTACCTGAAGTCGAAAGGTGTCGACCCGGCCCGCATCTACACCGAAGGCAAAGGCGAGAAGCAGCCGGTCGCCAGCAACAAGACCGCCGAAGGCCGCGCCAAGAACCGCCGCGTGGAAATCGAAGTGGTCGGTACCAAAACCATCAACAAGCCGGCACAGTAATCCGCCAGCCGCTTGAACAACCCCGCTTCGGCGGGGTTTTTTTATGGCTGTGCCTTGCGCCTTGAGTGCGCAAGTTGGCAAAACAGTGACCGTCGCTCCCGCGGAGGCGGGAGCCCCATTTCCTGGCCGACAATGTTAGCGCGGCTATACCACTGCGCGGCAGACTGGGATTCCCGCGTTCGCGGGAATGACGTTCTTCATTTTGCGGCGTTTTTCAGCCGAAACGACTCTCCGGCCCATCTTTTTCCGGCTATCATTCGCACCTATGACTACGAACGTCGACCAACTCGAAATCAACAAATTCAGCGAACTGGCGCACCGCTGGTGGGATCCCACCTCCGAGTTCCGCCCGCTGCATGAAATCAACCCGCTGCGCCTGGAATGGATCAACGCGCTGGCGCCTCTTGCCGGCAAAAACGTGATCGACATCGGCTGCGGCGGCGGCATCCTGACCGAATCGATGGCGCGCAAGGGCGCCAAGGTGACCGGTATCGACCTGTCCAAGAAGGCCTTGAAGGTGGCCGATTTGCACAGCCTGGAATCGGGCATCGAGGTGCGCTACCAGCTCATCTCCGCGGAGGAAATGGCCGCGCAGGAAGCCGGCCAGTTCGATGTCGTGACCTGCATGGAAATGCTGGAGCACGTACCCGATCCGGCGTCGGTGGTGCGCGCCGCCTACGCACTGGCCAAGCCCGGCGGCAAGGTGTTCTTTTCCACGCTGAACCGCAACCTGAAGTCCTACCTGTTCGCGGTGGTCGGCGCAGAATACCTGCTGCGCATGCTGCCGCGCGGCACCCACGACTACAGCAAATTCATCACCCCGGCCGAGCTGTCGCAATATGTGCGCAGTGCCGGCCTGCAGGTCGACGGCCTCAAGGGCCTGAGCTACAACCCGCTGACCAAGTTCTACTCGCTCAACAACGATACCGACGTGAACTACATGGTGGCCTGCAGCAAACCGCTTTAAATCCATGACCTTTCCTGCCCAAATCCCGGCACCGCGTGCCATCCTGTTCGATCTCGACGGCACGCTGGCCGACACCGCACCCGACCTGGCCGCCGCCGTGAACTGGCTGCGCACCGAGCGCGGACTGGAGCCGACGCCGTACACCGTGCTGCGCCCGACCGCATCGGCCGGCGCGCGCGGCATGATCGGCGCCGCTTTCGGCTTGGCGCCGGGCGACGATGGCTATGAGGAATTGCGCTTGGCCTGGTTCGACCGCTACCAGTCGGCAATGGCGGTGCACAGCACCCTGTTCGGCGGCGTGGTCGAGCTGCTGGACGGCATCCGCGCGGACGGCATGGAATGGGGCATCGTCACCAACAAGCCGGCCCGCTTCACCGATCCGCTGGTGCCGCAGATCGGGCTGGCGCACGCCGGCTGCATCATTTCCGGCGACACCACCGGTTTCGCCAAGCCCCACCCTGCCCCGCTGCTGGAAGGCGCGCGCCGGCTGGGCGTTGCTCCAGAGCTTTGCTGGTATGTGGGCGACGACCAGCGCGACGTCGAGGCGGGCCGTGCCGCCGGGATGGTCACGGTGGCCTGCTCCTGGGGTTACTGCGGTTCGATCGACCCGTCCACCTGGGGCGCCGACTACCTGCTGGAAACCCCGGCCGAGCTGCTGGCGACCCTGCGCGGCCTCGTCGGCCCCCGCGCCGCGGTCGCCTGAAGCGTTTCGTCGTTACATCTTCTTACGCTTGATACAGAAACCAAGTGGTTGTCGGGATCGCTACGTCCTAATCTGAACGTGCAAGACATAGGCTTAGCTGGCGGCACCTTCCGCCAGCCGACGCAGCCGGTCTCTCCCGCAACCCCTTCGCCGGCTTTATCCCCGGTGGCGTTTTTTTTGGTAGATGCAGACGATGATGTCGCTCGGGAATGCCCGCAGCAGCGGGATCGCGCAGAGGATGGCGGCGTACTGCAGGTATAGCGCCAGCGTCGACATCCCACCGGTGCAGCGCAGCCGGTCCAGCAAGCCCTTGGCGCGCAGCGACGGCAGCTCGGCGCTGTGGACCAGCTCGAATCCTTGCGTGGCCACCAGGCGGCTCAGGTTCTCCGGCCGAAAATAATGTACGTGCGGCGAAGGCAAGCCCTTCTGCCACAGGCGCTCGAACGGCGCCTTCCAGCCCAGCCTGGCGAACAGCTTGGACAGCCGGTAGAAGAAGCCTTTGCTGTTGGGCAGGTTCAGGATCAGGATGCCATCGGGATCGAGCCTGTCTGCACATGCTTCCAGCGCTGTGGCGATCGGCGGGATGTGTTCGATGACGTCGTTGAAGACGATGACGTCGAAGCGTTCGTCGTCGTTCAAGGCGTCCGGGAAAAAGCCCAGGCGTACCGGCAGTCCACGGGCAGCGGCGCGGCTGCCCACCGCCTGGTCCGGTTCGATGCCGAGCACGTCGAAACTGCCCTGCGCCGCTTCCAGGAACCAGCCGTGGGCGCTGCCGACGTCGAGCAGTCTGCGTCCGCCCGGCGGTGCGAATTGACGGGCCCAGGCGACGATGTCGGCGAAATTCTCCTGGCGCAGCGCCTTGAGGCCGGCTTCGCGCTGGGCTTCGTTCAGGGATGCATGGGCATCCTGCCGGTTGATGGCGCCTTCAAGCCGCGCGCTCTCGTAGGCGCATGACGGACAAGTTGCGTGCCAGCTGGCCAGGCCGGCCGTTTGCTGCGTTCCACAAACGATACATACCATGCTGAGGCTTCCATTCCAGTGATCGCGGTCGCGCCGCTCAAGCGCAAGATCATATTGCATTTTTGTCAGCGCGTGTTCACGATTGGGCAGGGTTTGAGCCAGCGCAGGACGGCTGCACCATCGCGTAGATTGCGGTAGAATGTCCTTACTCCGCTGGGGGCGACCTGGTTTCGACGTGGGTTACAAAGCAGCGCAGGGCATACCGAGGCCTGGCTACCTCGTAAATACAACCAGAAATGTAATAACTGCAAACGATAACTCGTACGCACTCGCAGCTTAATCGCTGCTAGCTCTTCAACACTTCGCCTCTGGGGTGGGCCGTCAAAAGCTGAAGAGTCATTTACAGAGGCTCGGAATTGATCGGGTTACTTGGTCAATTCCTAAATCTAAGGTAACTCGCTCTGACACACCGCGCACGTCCGGGTTGTTGGGGTTAAATTAAATGGCGATGCTAAGTATGTAGAACTGTCTGTAGAGGGCTTGCGGACGAGGGTTCAATTCCCTCCGCCTCCACCATCGATTCAAAGACAACGGGCCTGTCGGCGCAAGCTGACAGGCCCGTTGTCTTTGAATCGTTCGCTTGCAGGCCGAGGGAATTGAAACCTCGTCCGGCACGGACGAGGGGTGAGCCGGGGTTTCGAGCCGCGCATGCGGCGAGCCGGCGAACGGCCCTGCGCTTGCAAGCGCAGGGCCTCTCCAATTCGCCCGTTCAAGGGAAATCGCGCAGCGATTTCTTGCTTCACCTCCACCGGGCCTGTCGGCGCAAGCTGACGCCCCTTTGTCTCTAAAAGTGACAATCCGATAGTCTTCATGCATACCTCAGGCGTATGATCACCGCTGAGCCGCTCTAGTCATTAGAGCAAACCGAGACCGTTTCAGCTTGAGCCACAGCGCGCGCGATGGACCAGACCCAAGCCCAAGACCAGAAACCGCAAGAATTCAGCTTCGAATCACTGAACATGCAGGTCGGTGTGCGCCTGCAGTTCATCACGCACCGGCGCGTCAAGCCGGTACCCTACTTTTCCACGCTGATCGGCTACGTCAAGGACGAATACATCATCGTCAAGACCCCGATCGACCAGGGCGCCCCCATCAGCCTGACGGAAGGCGAACGGCTGACGATCCGCGTGTTCTCGGGCGTGAACGTGTGTTCATTCGCCGGCACGGTCGAACGCGTGTTCGGGCGGCCGCTGTCTTACGTTCACCTGTCCTTCCCGACCGAGATCCTTGGCACCAGCTTGCGCGGCGCGATGCGGGTGAAGACCGAGATTCCGGCACTCGCGCGCAGCCATGCGGGTACGCCGATCGACTGCAGGCTGGTGAATATTTCGGTTACCGGAGCGCGCATCGATTCGCCGGTGCCGCTACCGTCGGACACGCCGATCGCCTTGCAGTTTGGCTTCATGATCCCAGGCACCAACCAGGAAACGCAGATCGACACCAAGGCGCTTGTGCGTAATATTACGGTCGAAGATACCGGCGGGCCGCGCGCGATCCACAGCCATGGCGTCCAGTTCGTGGACCTCGATCCGGTGCACTACACCCTGCTGCAAAACCTCACCTACGAAGCGCTGCTGGCAGACCGAAGCAAGATTGTCTGACGACAGCGCTCCGCCCACGACTCACTCCTCGCGCGCCAGCACCTGCTCCAGGTTGCCAAAGAACTTCTGCCAGCCATACTTGGCCCCTTGGTAAGCCTGCTGCTGGTCCGGACGGAAGCCGACCTGCTCCATGCGCAGCAGGGTGCCGCTGCCGCTCGGTGTCAAGGTCCACGTGACGACGCTGTCCAGCCCCATCGCCTCCCAGGTGTAAGCCAGCGACTTGTTCGGTTCCACTTCGCGCACCTGGCAATCGACCGAGCCCCAATCCCCGCTCAGCGTGAACCGCTGGTCCACCACCGGCGCGAAATCGTTCTTCATCAGCCATTCCGCGATCAGGTGCGGCTGGGTCAGTGCGCGCCAGATCTTCTCCGCGGGATACGGCAGCTCGCGTTCGACGACGACGGAAAGCACTTCGGATGCTGCATTCATTTGTCTCATCCTTTCTTCGTTTATTGGTCCATTCGTTTGAGGAGGTCTTCGAGATCGTCGAAGCGCTTCTCCCAGAAGCGGCTCATCTCCTTGGTCCAGTCCATCAGCGGCACGAGCGCGGCCGGCTGGGCCAGGTAATGCGTCTGGCGCCCCTCATGCCGGTCGCGCACCAGCCCGGCCTGCTTGAGGAGCGCCAGATGCTTTGACACGGCCGGCTGTGAAACCCCGGCCTCGGCCGTCAGCGCACCGACCGTCTGCTCGCCGCCACGACACAGGCGCTCGAAAATGGCCCGGCGCGTGGGATCGGCGAGGGTTCTGAAGAGCAGGTCGTAGTTGGTTTGCATGATGATCGATAACTTGTCGGCTATGGATAATATATAACCACATGGTTATGGATTCGTCAAGCGGAACTTGGCGGGACGCGAAAGACTCCTAAGTCGAGTACGAATGCGACAAGACCTGCGATGAAACACGAGCCACCGAACCAATTCGACCTGGCCGCGATCGTGCCGGGCTTCCGCGCGCCGCCGCAGCCGGAAGGGACGCCGGACGACACCGCGCTGGCCGAAGCCCACCGCCGCGCACGCCACTGGAACAGCCGTCTCTTCGGCCCGCTGCGGCCCGGTTCCGAACGCCACCGGCAAGCGGTCTGCCGCATGTTCCGCGACACCTTCAACCCCTACCGCCCCGCCGTCCTCGCCTGGCCCGACCTCGACGAAGCAAGCCTGCGGCGCATCGTCGCGCTGCCGATCTGGGACATCGCCGTGCAGACCGAAGGCAAGGCCCGGTTGCGCATGGCCGCCTACGCCCGCGCGCTGGAAGACAGCGAGATGCGCGCCGCGCTGGCCCTGAACGCGTGGGAGGAGAACCGCCACAAGGATGTGCTGGCGCGGATGGCGGCGGCCTACGGCATCAAGCTCGCGCCCGAGGCGCCGTATGCATGGCCGCGCGATCCTGAGTGGGCCTACCTCGTCACCGGCTACAGCGAATGCATCGACAGCTTCTTCGCCTTCGGCTTGTTCGAAGCCGCACGCTGCTCCGGGCTGTTCGCACCGGCGCTGGTCGACACCTTCGAGCCTGTGATGCAGGAAGAGTGCCGCCACATCCTGCTATTCGCGAACTGGGCCGCGTGGCACCGCGCGCGCCTGCCGTGGTGGCGCCGCCTGCGCTTCGAGGCGAAGGTGCTGGCTGTGTGGTGCTTTCTCGGCTGGGAGCGCATCGGCCTTGCGCGCAGCATCGACGCGAATGGCCGCGGGCACGCGCAGGACAACAACTTCACCGTGAGCGGCGCGCAGTCCGTCACTGGCGGCGGCATCAGCGCGCGCGACCTGATGCAACTGTGCCTGTGCGAGAACGACCGCCGTTTCGCCGGCTACGACGAGCGGCTGCTGCGCCCTGCCACGATGCCGGCGCTGGTGCGCTTCGCGCTCAGGCTAATGCGATGACGCGTCAGTCCAGGTAGCCTTCGAGGGCGAACCAGTCCAGCGCAGCCTGCAGTCCCTCCACGTGCGGCCGCGATGCATAACCCAGCTCATTCCTCGCCTTCTGCGACGAGAAGTGCATGCGGTTGCGCGACATCTTCAAGCCATCGCAAGTGAGGAAGGGCTCGCGCCCCGTGATACGCGCCAGCGCTTCAGCCGCCTTCGCCAACGGCACCAAGGGCGCAACCGGCAGCCGCACGCGCGGTGCGCGGCGTCCCGTCAGCGCCGCGATCTCGGCCAGCAGCTCGCGCAAGGAGATATTG
Organism: Massilia terrae; assembly: GCF_024753145.1. Lineage (GTDB taxonomy): Bacteria > Pseudomonadota > Gammaproteobacteria > Burkholderiales > Burkholderiaceae_D > Telluria > Telluria terrae. The sequence goes on from NZ_JANUGU010000004.1 coordinate 210,673, forward strand.
TCGCCACCGAGGATGTAGCGCTCGCCGATGCGCCCGCGTTCCAGCGCGAGCAGGTGCCCCTGCGCGACATCATCCACGTCGACCACATTCAGCCCGGTCTCGACATACGCCGGCATGCGCCCGCGCGCCGCCTCGACGATGATGCGTCCGGTCGGCGTGGGCCGCACGTCGCGCGGGCCGATCGGCGTGGAGGGGTTGACGATCACGGCCGGCAGGCCTTCGGCCGCCATGCCCTCGACCAGGCGCTCCGCCACTACCTTGCTGCGCTTGTACGCGCCGATGGCTTCGCTGGGTGCAAGCGGCTCGTCTTCGGTGGCCGCGACGGTATCCGACCCGACGCGCAAGGTCGCCACGCTGCTGGTGTAGACCACACGCTCGACCCCGTTTTCAAGCGCGGCGCGCATCAGATTGCGTGTGCCGTCGACGTTGGTGCGTTCGATATCGGCAGGCTCGGGCACCCACAGGCGGTAATCGGCGGCCACGTGAAACAGGTAGCGCACGCCTTGCAGCGCGCGCGACAGGCTGGCCGGGTCGCGCAAGTCCCCCACCGCCACTTCGGCATCGAGCCCGGCCAGGTTGCGGCGCGCGCTGCTTTCACGGACCAGCACGCGCAAGCGCGTCCCTTGCTGTTGCAAGGCGTGCGCCACCGCCGCGCCGACGAAGCCGCTCGCACCCGTCACCAGCACACGGTCCTGGCTGTTCATGGCCACGTTCTCCATTGGGTTATGGACGATTGTAGCGAACCACTTCGCCGCGCACGCATCAAACCGATTTTGGCGGGAGATTTCCGATGCTGCCGCAGCGAATGACTGCGCGCGCCCCGGCGCTGCGCGTGATATTGGCACAGCCGCGCGGCTTCTGCGCCGGTGTAGTGCGCGCCATCGAGATCGTCGAGCGCTCCCTGCAGAAGTATGGCGCGCCGGTCTATGTGCGCCACGAGATCGTGCACAACAAGGCGGTGGTCGACAGCCTCAAGGACAAGGACGCGCGCTTCGTCGACGAGCTCGATGCGGTGCCGGCCGGCGCGGTCACGGTGTTCAGTGCGCATGGCGTCGCGCGCCAGGTCGAGGCCGATGCCGCCGCGCGCGAGCTGCACGTGCTCAACGCCACCTGCCCGCTCGTCACCAAGGTCCATATCCAGGGCCGGAAATATGCGGCGGCCGGACGCGTGGTGGTCCTGATCGGGCACGCCGGCCATGCCGAAGTCGAGGGCACCATGGGCCAGATCGATGGCCGCGTGGTGCTGGTCCAAAACGTGCGCGAGGCCGAACAGCTCGACCTGGCGCCGGACACGCCACTGGCCTACGTCACGCAGACAACCCTGAGCGTGGACGACACGCGCGACGTGATCGCGGTGCTGCAGCGGCGCTTCCGCGACCTCGTCGGGCCGGACGTGCGCGACATCTGCTACGCCACCCAGAACCGCCAGCGCGCCGTGCGGGCGCTGTGCCGGCAGGTGGACGTGCTGCTGATTGTCGGCGCCACCAACAGCTCCAACTCCAACCGGCTGCACGAGATCGGCACCGAAAGCGGCATTCCCAGCCACCTGCTGGCCGATGGCAGCGAGCTCGATCCGGACTGGGTCCGCGGCGCGCGCACGGTCGGCATCACCGCGGGCGCGTCCGCACCGGAAGCGATGGTCGAACACGTGATCGGGACCTTGCGCCGGCTGGCCCCGGTCGAGGTGAGCACGATGGCCGGCCTGGAAGAACACATCGAGTTCCGGCTGCCGCCAGAACTCGTCGCGAACCAGGCGGAGTAGCGATGGCCATCCCGCTGCTGCAGAAGGCACTGGTGGGCGCATACATCCTGCGCCGGCACCTGTCCGGCCAGGCGCGCTACCCGCTCGCGCTGATGCTGGAGCCGCTATTCCGCTGCAACCTCGCCTGCGCGGGCTGCGGCAAGATCGACTATCCGGACGAGATCCTCGACCAGCGCTTGTCCATCGACGAGTGCCTGGGCGCCGTGGACGAATGCCGCGCGCCGGTGGTGTCGATCGCCGGCGGCGAACCGCTGCTGCACAAGGACATGCCGGCCATCGTGCGCGGCATCGTCAAGCGCCGCAAGTTCGTCTACCTGTGCACCAACGCCCTGTTGATGAAGAAGAAGCTGGAGCAGTACCGCCCCAGTCCCTTCTTCATCTGGTCGGTGCACCTGGACGGCGACCGCGAAGCGCACGACCGCTCCGTGTGCCAGGCCGGCGTCTACGAACGCGCCGTGGCCGCGATCCGCACCGCCAAGGCGCGCGGTTTTCGCGTCAATATCAACTGCACGCTGTTCAACGACGCCGATGCGTCCCGCGTTGCGCGCTTCTTCGACGACGTGAGGGCGATGGGCGTCGACGGCATCACCGTGTCACCGGGCTACGCCTACGAACGCGCGCCGGAGCAGCAGCACTTTCTCACGCGCGAGCGCACCAGGCAGCTGTTCCGCGACATCCTGCGCCAGGGCGATGGCGGCCGGCGCTGGGCCTTCAGCCAGTCCGGCCTGTTCCTCGATTTCCTGGCAGGGAACCAGACCTACCACTGCACTCCCTGGGGCAATCCTACCCGCACCGTATTCGGCTGGCAGCGCCCGTGCTACCTGCTGGGCGAAGGCTACGCGCGCACCTTCCGCGAGCTGATGGAAGACACGGACTGGGACGCCTACGGCACCGGCCACTACGAGAAGTGCGCCAACTGCATGGTCCACAGCGGCTACGAGGCGACAGCAGTGCTGGACACGGTGCGCCATCCGCTCAAGGCCGGCAGGGTCGCGCTGGCCGGCGTGCGCACCAGCGGCGGCATGGCGCCAGACATTCCGCTCGACCGCCAGCGCCCGGCCCAATACGTCCACACGCGGCAAGTAGCGATCAAACTGGCCGAAATTCGCGGCCGCCGCGCGGGGTGACGACAATGGCGGCCGGCTACCTGATCCTGATCGCGGCCAGCCTGTATGCGCTGGCGGCCCTGCTGTGCCGTCCCCGCACCTGGCGCGGCAGGTCATCACCAGCGATGATGCCGGTGTCCGTGCTCAAGCCGCTGTGTGGCATGGAGCCAAACTTGTACGAGAACCTGTCCAGCCTGTGCGCGCAGAGCTGGAGTTTCTACCAGATCGTCTTCGGCGTCCGCGATCGCGACGACCCGGCCGTGGGCGTGGTGCGCGAACTGATGCGACGCCATCCGGAGCGCGACATCGAACTGGTGGTGGATGCGCGCGTCCACGGCACCAATCACAAGGTCAGCAACTTGCTCAACATGGCGCCGCATGCGCGCCACCCGTGGCTGGTGATCGCCGACAGCGACATCGCCGTGCCGCACGACTATCTGGAAAAGCTGTGCGCGCCGCTGGCCGATCCGCGCACCGGCATCGTCACCTGCCTGTACCAGGGCCATGCGCTCGCGGGCTTCTGGAGCCGGCTCGGCGCACAGTTCATCGACACCTGGTTCATGCCATCGGTGCGCGTCGCCAGCGCTTGCGGCAGCAGCGACTTCGGCTTCGGCGCATCGATCGCGCTGCGGGCCGGCACGCTGGCGGCCATCGGCGGCTTTGGCGCCCTGCGTAACCGGCTGGCGGACGACTACTGGCTGGGCTGCCTGACCCGCGAGCGCGGCATGCGCACCGTAGTGGCCGATCTCACCGTCCGCACCGACGTCGCCGAAGCCAGCTTCGCGGCCCTGTGGCGCCACGAGCGCCGCTGGATGCACACGATCCGCTCCGTCAACCCGCTCGGTTACGCGTTCAGCTTCATCACCTTCACCTTCCCGATGCTCGCCATCGGCCTGTACCTGGCGCCAGGCGCCGCGCCGATCGCGCTCGCCGGTGCAGCCGCCCGCCTCGCGCTGAACCTGCGCGACGGCGGCCACGTCCTGCAAGCGCCCTTGCGCGACTGCCTGCTGCTGCTGGTCTGGGCCAGCGCCTTCGCCGGCTCGACCGTACGCTGGCGCCAGCAGACCGTCCCGGTGGACGACGCCCTGCAACAAGGACCGCCATGAAAACACTGTTCCTGCAAGCGCCCTCCTTCGACGGCTTCGACGGCGGCGCCGGCTCGCGCTACCAGGCCAGGCGCGAGATCCGCTCCTTCTGGTACCCGACCTGGCTGGCGCAGCCGGCCGCGCTGGTCCCCGGCAGCCGACTGCTCGATGCGCCGGCCGATGGCCTGGACGTGGAGCAGACGCTCGCCATCGCGCAGGACTACGAACTGGTCATCATCCATACCAGCACGCCCTCGTTCCCGTCCGACGCGCGCTTCGCCGAACTGCTCAAGGAACGGCGGCCGGACGCCTCGGTCGGCATGGTCGGCGCCAAGGTCGCGGTCGATGCCGAAGGGTCGCTGCGCGCCAGCAGCGCCATCGACTTCGTCGCACGGGAAGAGTTCGACTACACCTGCCGCGACATCGCACAAGGCATGCCGTTCGAACGCGTCGACGGCATCAGCTACCGCGATGCCGGCGGCGTGCGCCACAACCCACCGCGCGCCATCATCGAGAACATGGACGAGCTGCCCTTCGTCGCGCCGGTCTACCAGCGCGACCTGGACATCCACAACTACTTCATCGGTTACCTGAACTACCCCTACGTGTCGCTGTACACGGGCCGCGGCTGCCGCTCGCGCTGCACCTTCTGCCTGTGGCCGCAGACCGTGGGCGGGCACCGCTACCGCGTGCGCTCGCCCGGCAACGTGCTCGACGAAGTCCGCTGGATCAAGCAGCACATGCCCGAGGTGAAGGAGGTCATGTTCGACGACGACACCTTCACCGACTTCCGGCCGCGCGCCGAAGAGATCGCGCGCGGACTGGGCAAGCTGGGCGTGACGTGGTCGTGCAACGCCAAGGCCAACGTGCCCTATTCGACGCTGAAGATCATGAAGGAGAACGGCCTGCGCCTGCTGCTGGTCGGCTACGAGTCCGGCGACGACCAGATCCTCCTCAACATCAAGAAGGGCCTGCGCACCGACATCGCGCGGCGCTTCGCCGCCGACTGCAAATCGCTCGGCATCACCGTGCACGGCACTTTCATCCTCGGCCTGCCGGGCGAAACGCGCGAGACCATCGCGAAGTCGATCGCCTTCGCCAAGGAGATCAATCCGCACACGATCCAGGTGTCGCTGGCCGCGCCCTACCCCGGCACCAGGTTGTACGAGCAGGCCGTCGAGAACGAATGGATCCCGCCGAACAAGACGATCAACCTGGTCAACGAAAGCGGCGTGCAGCTGGCCGCGATCAGCTACCCGCACCTGTCGCGCGAAGAGATTTACCACGGCCTCGAGACTTTCTACCGCAGCTTCTACTTCCGGCCATCGAAGATCTGCGAGATCGTCGGCGAAATGCTCGGCAGCTGGGACATGACGCGGCGCCGCCTGCGCGAGGGCGTCGAGTTCTTCCACTTCCTGCGCTCGCACGGGGCATCGCATTCATGAGGACGGCGTGGACCAGCGGGCACCAGGCCTCATCATCACCGCCGACGATTTCGGATTGCACGGCAGCGTCAACGCCGCCGTGGAACAAGGGTATCGCGAAGGCGTGCTCTCGGCGGCGAGCCTGATGGTGGCGGGGCCCGCGGCCGCCGATGCGGTGGCCCGCGCCCGCGCGAATCCGGGCCTGCGAGTCGGCCTTCACCTGGTGCTGGCGGATGGCCGTGCGATGCTGCCGCCACGCGCGATTCCTGACCTCGTCGACAGCAAGGGACAATTCGGCAGCCGCATGGCGCGCGACGGCGTGCGCATCTTCTTCCTGCCCAAAGTGCGCCGTCAGCTGGCCAACGAGATCCGCGCCCAGTTCGAAGCCTTCGCCGCCACCGGCCTCGCACTCGACCACGCCAACGCCCACAAGCACTTCCACTTGCACCCGACCGTGCTCGCCTTGATGATCCAGATCGGCCGCGAGTTCGGCCTGCGCGCGGTCCGCCTGCCGCGGGAAGCCGGCCTGCCGCCGTGGCTGCGTCCCTGGCTCGCCCTGCTCGAGCACCGGCTGGATGCGGCCGGCATCGCGCACAACGACTACATGATCGGCCTGCGCCAGACCGGTCACTTCGACGAGCCGCGCCTGCTGGCCGCCCTCCAGCATCTTCCCGCCAGCGGCGTGGGCGAAATCTACCTGCACCCGGCCCGCCAATCCGGCGCGGTCATCACAGCGAGCGCCGCGAGCTGCCGCCATGCCGACGAACTGGCCGCGTTGATCTCGCCGCGGGTACGCGCCGCGCGCGAGCAGTTGCGCGGCAAAGGCTTCCGCTTCGGCGGCTTCGCCGACCTGGCCGCGCCGCGATGAAGCGGCTCGTGCTCATCGGCGGCATCGCTGGCCTGCTGCTGCTCACCGCGCTGATCGTCTACGAGGGGCTGCCGGAGGTCGCCGGCGCCCTCGACCGCGCCGGCTGGCCCTTGCTGCTGCTGGTCCCGCTGCACCTGGTTCCGCTCGCGTTCGACACACAAGCCTGGCGCGTCCTGCTGGCGCCGGCCGACAGCGAGCGCCGCGCCGGGATGCTGTTCCTGCTGTGGGTGGCCGCCGTGCGCGAGGCGGTGGCGCGCCTGCTGCCCTCGGTGGGCATCGGCGGCGAAGTGGTGGGCGTGCGCCTGGTGCGCCTGCGCGTGGCCGACACCACCGCCATCAGCGCCACCATCGTGCTCGAAGTGCTGGTCACGATCGCCGTCCTGTACCTGTTCACCGCGCTCGGCCTGCTGCTGATGGCGCGCCTCGCCGACGGCAAGGGCCAGCTCGGCATCATCGCGGCCGGCGTCCTCCTGTCGCTGCCGCTGCCGCTGCTGCTCGCCTGGCTGGTGCGGCGCGGCGCGCTGTTCACCCAGCTGCACGCGCTCGCGCTGCGCCTGCTCGGCGAAGGCCATCCCTGGGCCTTGCGGCTGGACGGCGCCCGGCTCGATGCCGAGATCGGCCGCCTGCTGGCGCAGCGGCGGCGCATCGCCCATGCGCTGTGCTGGCAACTGCCCGGCTACCTGCTCGGCGCCTTCGAAACCTGGTACGCGCTCCTGCTGCTCGGCCACCCGGTCAGCGCCAGCGCCGCCGTCGCCATCGAGGCGCTGACCCAGGCCACGCGCCACGCCACCTTCATCGTGCCCGCCAGCGTCGGCGTGCAGGAAGCGGCCGTGATCCTGTTCGGCTACGTGGCCGGCATCGGCGGCGACGTCGCGCTGTCGCTCGCACTGGTCAAGCGCATGCGCGAGATCCTGTTCGGCGTGCCGGCGCTGCTGTCATGGCAGTGGTTCGAGGCGCGCCGCCTGCGCACGGCCTGAGCTCAGGCGTTGGCCTGGTTGTGCGCCGCCAAGAATTTGATCAGCCCATCGATTCCGCCACGCTGCAGCTGGGCCGCAAACTGCTGGCGGTACACGACGATCATCCACGCACCCATCATGTTGACGTCGTAAATCTTCCAGCCGGCCTCGACCTTGTGCACGCGGTAATCGATCAGCATCGTGTCGCCGCCCGTGGTGACTTCGGTGCGGACCACGGCATCGGTAGCGGAGGCCGGCAGCGGCGCCATCGGCGGGTATTTGAACTGCGTGTTCTGCCCGCGGATCTGCATCAGCTGGGTGGCGTAAGTGTGGGCCAGCAGGGTCTGGAACTCCTTGAACAAGGCATCGCGCTGCGCCGGCGAGGCCTTGGCCCAGGTATCGTTGCCGACCGCGTACTGCGTCGTGCGCATGAAGTCGGTGGATGGCAAGAACTTCTGCTCGACGATCTGGTAGATGCGGTTGGCGTCGCCACTACGCGCGGCCGGATCGGTGTGGATGGCCGACATCACCCCATCGATGGTCGCGCGCACGACCTTGTCAGGGGCCTGTTGTGAATAGGCGTATGGTGCGGCGGCCAGCACGGCCAGCGGTAGCAAGAGACAAGATTTCATCACGATCCCTCCGCGAGCGGCATGGCCCAAGTATAGCGATCGCGCGGCATGCGCGCGGCCGCAGTCGTGCGCGCGCTTCGCTGGTCTAACAGACGTATATCGGTCGAGCGCGAGTCCCATGCTGACATCCATCATCTGCAGGACGATACGATTTTCGGTCAGGCACGCGTGGTTCGTGATCGGCCTGTTCGCGCTGGTCGTGGCCGCCAGCACCGTGTATGTCGCGCGCCATTTCGCCATCAACACCGATGTCAGTTCGCTCATCGATCCGAACGCGCCCTGGGTGCGGCGCGACGCCGCCGTGACGGCCGCCTTTCCCCAGCGCGCCGATTCGACGCTGGTGGTGGTGCGCGCGCCCGCGCCGGAGTTCGCCACCCAGGCCGCGCGCGAACTGGCGCAGCGGCTGCGGGCCCAGCCCAGGCTATTCAGCTCCGTCAGCCTCGGCACCGACAGCGATTTCTTCGCGCGCAATGGCCTGCTATTCCTGCCGCCCGATCAACTGAATACCCTCAGCGCGCAACTGGCCGACGCGCGACCGCTGCTGAACGCACTCGCCCGCGATCCCTCGCTGCGCGGCCTGGCCGACCTGCTCTCCGTGACCCTGCTCACACCGCTGCAGACGGGGCAGCTCACGCTGGCGGACATGGCGCCGCTCCTCAGGCGCAGCGCCGATACCGTCGACGCCGCGCTCGCCAACCGGCCCGCCGCACTGTCATGGCGGGAGCTGGCGGGCGGCGCTCCCGCCGGACCGGTGCACAGCCTGGTCGAGGTGATCCCGGTACTCGACTACACCCAGCTTCAGCCGGGCGCTGCATCGTCCGACGCGATCCGCGCCGCGGCGGCCGGGCTGCACCTCGGCCAGCGCTACGGCGCCACGGTCGCGCTGACCGGCGCGGTGCCGCTGGCAGACGACGAATTCTCGTCGGTGCAGCAGGGCGCTGCGCTCAGCACTGCGGTCACTTTCGGCTTTGTCCTGCTGATCCTGTGGATGGCGCTGCATTCCATGAAGCTGGTCGGCGCCGTGTTCATCACCATGCTCGGCGGCCTCGCCCTGACCGCCGCGCTGGGCATGCTGATGGTCGGCGCGCTCAACATCATTTCTGTGGCCTTCGCCATGCTGTTCGTCGGGATCGGAGTCGACTTCGGCATCCAGTTCGGCATGCGCTTCCGGGCGCGGCTGCTGGAACTGGCGGACACCTATGAGGCGCTGCTCGCCGTGTCGCGCACGATCTCGCTGCCGGTCACGCTGGCCGCGGTGGCCACCGCGATCGGCTTCTTCGCCTTCCTGCCCACGGCCTACCGTGGCGTGGCCGAGCTGGGGCAGATCGCGGGCGTCGGCATCCTGTTCGTTGCCTTCCCCACCTGCTTCACGATCCTGCCGGCGCTGATCGCCAAGTCCCATCCACACGCGGCCTCGTCGATGCCGGGTTACGGCTGGCTGGCGCCGGTCGACCACCTGTTCCAGCGCAACCGCACCGTGCTCCTGTTCGGCACCGTGGCGATAGTAGCGGCCGGCGTGCCGCTGCTGTGGCACCTGCGTTTCGACTTCAACCCCTTGCACCTGAAGGATCCGTCCAGCGAATCGGTGCAGGCGCTGCACACGCTGGCCGGCAGCGGCGAGGCCGGCATCGACAACGTGCAGGTGCTCGCGCCCTCGCTGGCGCAGGCCGCCGCGCTGGGCCAGCGCGTGGGCCGCCTGCCCGAGGTCGAGCGTGCGACGACGCTGCAAAGCCTGGTGCCGGAGCAGCAGGCCGGCAAGCTCCACATCATCGGCGGCCTGGCCGCGCGCCTCGACCCTGTGCTGGCGCAGCAGCCGGCGCCGCCCGCCAGCGACATCGAGCGCATCGACGCGCTGCGCAATGCCGCACGTGGATTGCGCAACGCGGCGCTCGATTATCCGGGCGCGGGCGAAGGTCCGGCGCGGCGCCTGGCCGACAGCCTGGGCAAGCTCGCGCGCGCCGACGCCAGCGCGCGCAACCGTGCCGAGCAGGCGCTGGCCGGCCCGCTCAAGTTCGCGCTGGCGTCGCTGCGCATGGCGCTGCACCCCGAGCCGGTCAGCCTGCGTACGATTCCCGCGGACTTGCGCAGCAACTGGGTCGCCGCCGACGGCCGCGCCCTGCTCGACATCGCGCCGCGCAAGGCGCCGGGCATGGAGCCGGGCGACGACCGCCAGCTGCGCCGCTTCGCCGCCGCGGTCCAGCGCATCGCGCCCGACGCCAGCGGCGGCACGATCTCGGTGCTCAACGCGGCCGGCGTCGTCACCCACGCCTTCATCGAAGCGGCGCTGCTCGCCATCGTCGCCATCACCGCGCTGCTCTGGCTGACCTTCCGCCGCATCGAGGATGTGCTGCTGACCATGGTGCCCTTGCTGGTGTCCGGACTGGTCACGCTGGAGCTGTGCGTGGTGTTCGGCATTTCGCTCAACTTCGCCAACATCATCGCCCTGCCGCTGCTGCTCGGCGTCGGCGTCGCCTTCAAGATCTATTACGTGATGGCCTGGCGCAGCGGCATCACCGCGCTGCTGCAGCATGGCCTGACCCAGGCCATCATCCTGTCGGCGGCCACCACCGGCACCGCCTTCGGCAGCCTGTGGCTGTCCAGTCACCCGGGCACGGCGAGCATGGGCAAGCTACTGGTGCTCGCGCTCGGATGCACCCTGATCGGCGCGGTGTTCTTCCAGCCCATCCTGATGGGGCAGCCGCGCGCCACACCGCAGCAGGACCAACGTGGAGCCAGTCATGAATGAGAACCAGCGCCGCAATGCGCTCGCCATGGTGGTGCTGCTCGCCACCGGCGGCTGCGCGACCGGGCCGAACCGCAATCCGCAGGATCCCCTCGAACCGCTGAACCGCATGACCTACCGGTTCAACGACGCGCTCGACCGCAACTTCGCCCAGCCGGTCGCACGGCAGTACAACAAGCTGGTGCCGCAGCCGGTGCGCACGGCGGTCGACAACTTCTTCGCCAACCTCGGCGACGTGGTGGTGATGGCCAACGACTTCGCCCAGCTGCGCATCGCCGACGGCATGAACGATTTCGGACGGGTCGCATTCAACACGACCTTCGGCGTCCTCGGCACGATCGACATCGCCTCGGCGCTGAAGATGCCCCGGCACGTCCAGGACTTCGGGCTCACGCTGGCGCACTACGGCGTGCCGTCCGGGCCCTACCTGGTGCTGCCTTTGTTCGGGCCCAGCACCTTCCGCGATGCGGCCGGGTTTGGGGTGGACCAGTATGCGTCGCCGATCACCTACGCGGATCCGGCCTGGCGCAATTCGCTGTGGGGCGTGGACTTCGTCAGTACGCGGGCGCGTTACCTGAACGCGACCAGTCTGCTGGAGGAGGCGGCGCTGGACAGATACCTGTTCACGCGGGATGCCTGGCTTGGGCAGCGCGAGGCGAAGGTGCGCGGCGAGAAGGAGGAGAAGTTGCCCAACTACGAAAAAGACCAATAACGTCCCAGCGCAGGCGGGGCCCCATGCTGAGCTGCCGGGCCTGCGGCGCAACAGCGCGGCTGCGCAAGCTGTCCATGTGTCCCGGCCTGCGCGGGGAAGACCGTTTTCATTTAATCGATAGCCCGGCGGGGAACGGAGAAGGCATCGCCGGCGAGCGCACGCGCCGCTTGCAGCGTGCGTTTGGCGACCAGCGCGTCCGCTGCCAGCATCAGCAAGGCAGGCAGCTGCGTGGGATGCGCCGCCAACGCGCGCAACATCGGCGCCAGCGCGACCTCCCCGCTGCTCAATCCCGCGAGAACACAGGAAGGTACTGTGCGCCACGCAGGATCGGCGATGGCGCGCAGCGCGACAAAGGGCGTGCCCAGGCTCCGCGCCGCCAGCGCCGCCCGGTGCGACTCCATGTCCACCGCGCGCGCACCGAGCCGCCACAAGCGCACCTTGTCGGCCGCTTCGCTGCACGGCCGCGCCGCGCCGATCAGTGCGCCGCCGTGCGCATACGGCAGCATCCGCCGCAGCGCCGCCAGCCACTGCCGGTCGGCCTCGACGATGCCCGCGGGCGTCTGCACCGCATCCGGCAGCAGGCAGTCGCCCGGCCGCAGCGCTGGGTCCAGGCCACCGGCGCAGCCGAAGCTGATGATCCCCGCGCACACGCCCAGCTTGCGCAAGGCCTCATCCGGCAAGCCCAGCGCACGCACCACGCGCACGCGTGGCCCGGCGGCGATCGCGGCCTCGAAGGGCAAGCCGCACACCGCGATGACCTCGGCCTCGCGCATCACATGCCGAAGGCAACCCGGCGGCTGCCCTGCTGCCTGAGATTGCGGTAGCGCGCCAATGCCCACAGCGGAAAATAGCGCGCGTAGCCGTGGTAGCGCAGGTAGAACACGCGCTCGAAGCCGGTCGCTGTGTGGTAAGGCTCGTCCCACAGCCCGTCCGCGCGCTGATGCTCCAGCAGCCAGCGCACGCCGCGCGTTGCCGCTTCCTGCCCCGCCGCGCCGCCCGCCATCAGACCGAGTACCGCCCACGCGGTCTGCGACGGCGTGCTCGGCGCGCCGCAATAGCCAACATGGTCGAGCGCATAGCTGCTGCCGTCTTCGCCCCAGCCGCCGTCCTCGTTCCGCACCTCCGCCAGCCAGCGCAGCGCACGCGCCACCGGCATGCTGTCGTGGCGCAGGCCAGCCGCGTTGAGGGCGCACAGCGCGCTCCAGGTGCCGTACACGTAGTTCATGCCCCAGCGCCCGTACCAGCTGCCGTCGCGCTCCTGCTGGGCCAGCAGCCACGCCAGCGCGCGCGCCGCGTGGGAACGCCGGCGCGGCGCGCCGTGCAGCTGCGCCAGCATCGACAGGCAGCGCGCCGACACGTCGGCCGTCGGCGGATCGAGCAGCGCGCCATGGTCGGCGAACGGGATGCTGTTCAGGTAGTACTGCGTGTTGTCCGCCTCGAACGCGCCCCAGCCGCCGCACCGGCACTGCATTCCCGCGACCCACTCGTCGGCGCGCGCGATGGCCGCCGCATCGTCGAAGTGGCCGAGCGCGGCCGCGCGGTCCATCGCCATCGCGACCACCGCGGTATCGTCCACGTCCGGGTAGTGCGGATTCGCGTACTGGAAGGCCCAGCCGCCCGGCCGCAGGCGCGGACGCCGCACCCGCCAGTCGCCCGGCGGGTCGAGCACCTGCAGGGGGCGCAGCCACACCAGCGCGCGTCCGGCCGCCGCACAAGCGCGCGGACTACCCTCCTCCAGCAGCGCATGGCACATCAGGGCCGTATCCCATACCGGCGACAGGCAGGGCTGGCAGTAGGCCTCCGCGCCGCGCTCGACCAACAGCCGGTCGATTGCGCCGCGCGCCGTCGCCAGTTGTTCGCGCTGGCCGAGCGCGTCGAACATCAGCGCCGCATTGACCATCGCCGGGAAGATCCCGCCCAGCCCGTGCTGGCCATTGAGGCGTTCGGCCACGAATGCGGACGCCGCCTCGATCGCCCGCTGGCGCAAGGCCCGCGCCAAGACCGGCTCAAGACGCCGCAACTGCGCGTCCACCGCGCGAAACAGCGTGAACCACAAGCGGCCCTGGTGCGGCGCGCGCGGCGCCATGCGCAGGCCTTGTGGCGAATCGAGGAACAGCTCGTCGATCCGCACGCCGCGCGGGTTTCGCGCGCGCGGACGCAGCGCGGCCAGCACCAGCAGCGGCACCAGCACCGTGCGCGTCCAGTACGACACCTTCGACAGGTGGAACGGCGACCAGCGCGGCAGCAGCACCAGCTCCACCGGCATCGCCGGCGCCGCCTCCCACGGCACCTGGCCGAACAGCGCCAGCAGGATGCGCGTGAAGACGTTACAGCGCTCCGCACCGCCATGGGCACGGATCGCCATCCGCGCGCGCGCCATGTGCGGCGCGGCCGGCGAGTCACCGGTCATCTTCAGCGCGAAGTAGGCCTTGACGCTGGCGCTCGGGTCGTACGGACCGCCGTTCAGCAGCGGCCAGCCGCCGTCCGCGCCCTGGATGCGGCGCAGATAGCGCGCGATGCGGGCCTCCAGCGCGCGGTCGGCTTGTTCGCCGAGGTAGTGCACCATCAGCACGTACTCCGCCGGGATGGTGGCGTCGGCCTCGAGCTCGTACAGCCAGTGGCCGTCCGGCCGCTGGTCGGCCAGCACGGCATCGAGAGCGCGCTCGACCGCCTCGCGCAGCGCGATCGCTTCTTCTTGCGCCGCGCGCGCGGGCCAGGGCGTGGGCAGGTCGGGAAGCCGCATGGCTGCACTCCTCGACCCTTAACCGTTACTGACCGCCAGCCGCGGCTCTTGCGTACCGAAGCGCTGCCGGATCGACGCCACGATGCCGCCGGCGTCCAGCCCCAGGTCCGCCAGCAGCGCGGCGCGCTCGCCATGCTGGATGAAGCGGTCGGGCAGGCCGAGCATCAAGAGCGGCCGCGTGAGCCCGGCCGCCGCCAGCGCCTCCGCCACCGCCGCGCCGGCGCCGCCCATCACGCTGCCCTCCTCCACTGTCACCAGCCGCGCATGCTCGCGCGCCAGCCGCGTGACCAGCGCCACGTCCAGCGGTTTCACGAAGCGCATGTTGACTACCGTGGCGCCCAGCTCGGCGCCCGCGGCCACGCTCGGCGCCACCATCGAGCCGAACGCAAGGATGGCGATGCCCTCGCCACGGCGCCGCACTTCCGCCGTGCCGATCTCGATCGAGGACAGCTCGTGCCCGATCGCCACGCCCGGTCCCGCGCCACGCGGATAGCGCACTGCCGCCGGGCCGGGATAGTGGAAGGCCGTGGTCAGCATCCGCCGGCACTCGTTCTCGTCGGACGCCGCCATCAGCACCAGGTTCGGCAGGCAGCGCATGTAGGCGACATCGTAATTGCCGGCGTGAGTGGCGCCATCCGGCCCCACCAGCCCGGCGCGGTCGAGCGCGAAGGTGACGTCCAGGTTCTGCAGCGCCACATCGTGCACCAGCTGGTCGTAGGCGCGCTGCAGAAAAGTGGAGTAGATCGCCACCACCGGCTTCATGCCTTCCGTCGCCAGCCCCGCGCCGAAGGTCACCGCGTGCTGCTCGGCGATGCCCACGTCCGCGTAGCGCTCCGGGAACTGCTGGGCGAAGCGCACCATGCCCGAGCCTTCGCGCATGGCCGGCGTGATGCCCACCAGCCGGCGGTCGGCTGCCGCCATGTCGCACAGCCAGTCGCCGAACACCTCGGTGTAGGTGGTGCGGCCTGGCGCCGGCACGATGCCCACGCTGGGGTTGAATTTGCCGGTGCCGTGGTACAGGATCGGATCGGCCTCGGCCAGCTCGTAGCCGCAGCCTTTGCGCGTCACCACGTGCAGGAATTGCGGCCCATGCAGCGCGCGGATGTTCTGCAGCGTCGGCACCAGCGCGTCGAGGTCGTGTCCGTCGATGGGCCCGATGTAATTGAAGCCGAACTCCTCGAACAGCGTGGCCGGCGGCGCCACCATGCCCTTGGCGTGCCCTTCCAGCCGGCGCGCCAGCTCGACCACCGGGGCCGGCAGCACGGTGCGGCCGACGTTGCGCGCCGCCGCGTGGAAGCGGCCCGACATCAGCCGCGCCAGGTAGCGGTTGAGGGCGCCCACCGGCGGCGAGATCGACATGTCGTTGTCGTTCAGGACCACCAGCAGGTCCAGGTCGTGCGCCACGCCGGCATTGTTGAGCGCCTCGAAGGCCATGCCCGCGCTCATCGCGCCGTCGCCGATCACCGCCACCGTCTTGTGGTTCTCGCCCTTCAGCCGCGCCGCGCGCGCCATGCCGAGCGCCGCCGACACCGAGGTCGACGAGTGCGCCGTGCCGAAGGTGTCATACCGGCTTTCGTCGCGCCGCGGGAAGCCGGACAGGCCGTTCGCCTGGCGCAGCGTGTGCATGCGCGCGCGCCGCCCGGTGAGGATCTTGTGGGGATAGGTCTGGTGGCCGACATCCCACACCAGCCGGTCGCGCGGCGTGTCGAACACGTAGTGCAGCGCGATGGTGAGTTCGACCGTGCCCAGGTTGGACGACAGGTGACCGCCGGTGCGCGACACCGAATCGAGCAGGAACTGGCGCAGCTCGTGCGCCAGCGGGACCAGCTGTTCCGGCGCCAGCTGGCGCAGCTGGGCCGGATCGTTGATTGCCTCGAGTAGCTTCATCAGTGCCTCCGCACGATGCCTGCGCCGGTGCGGGCGCAGCCAGCGGCCCGTGCAGCGTTCGGCATCTTACGGATGGGACGGCATGCGACCGGGCCGATGGTAAGTCAGGAGATCATTCTAGAACGATCACCGGCCGCAGGCACGCCGAGCTTACTCAAGCGTGCAGGCAAGAGCACCGGGGCAAATGAGGTGCGGAAGCGGCGCCCGCCGTGCGCCGCCCGCGCGGCCTTCAGGACAGGTCGCGCTTGTGAGGAAGGTCGGTCTCCGCGCTGCCGCTGGCGGACGGCGAAGCCACGTGGTGCTGGATCTCCTCCACCGTCTTCAGCGGTCCGAAGCGGTCGATGATTTCCTGCGCATGGGCGCGCTGTGTATCGTCGGTGACGTCGACCGTGACGACATAGCCGCCGCGCCGCACCACGTCGCCGTACAGGTCGCTGTGGGTCGAGGAATTGCCGGCGCCGAGCAGGCCGGTGAACAGTGCGCCGATCTTGTAGTTGACCGAATTCGGGTCGGTGTGCGGCGCCGCGGCGCGGTCGCGCGGCGGGATTTCGTGGTCGGGGTTCAGCTGGACCTGGGTCCACGAGAACTCGCCCGCCAGCAGCGCGTTCTTGGCGCTGAACGCGGGTTGGAACTCGCCGAACACCCCAATGACTGTCGTGCTCATGATGAACTTCCTGTCGAAATCCGGGCAAACCGCCCGTGATGGCTAAAGTGTAGACCTTGCAGCGGTACCTTGTCGCCGCGCACTTGAATTACCCCCTGTGGCGCTCGCGCAGGCGGTTGATCGCCTGCAGCTGGGCGATCGCCTCGGCCAGTTCGGCCTGCGCTTTCGCGTAATCGATGCGGCCGGTGCTGTTGGCCAATGCTTCCTGGGCCTGCTTGCGCGCTTCGCTGGCTTTCGCCTCGTCCAGGTCGCGCCCGCGGATCGCGGTTTCGGCCAGCACCGTCACCACGTCCGGCTGCACGTCGAGGATGCCGCCGGCGACGAACACCAGCTCCTCGCCGCCGTCATCCGGCAGCCGGATCCGCACCGAGCCGGGCCGGATGCGCGTGATCAGCGGCGTGTGCAGCGGATAGATGCCCAGTTCGCCCGATTCGCCGGGCAGCGCCACGAACTCCGCCTCGCCCGAAAAGATTTCCTCCTCGGCCGAGACCACGTCCACGTGGATGGTTTTCGCTTGCGCCATCACCGCCTCCTCACACCGCCGCCGCGCCCGCCACGATCTCCGAGATCTCCTTGGTGATCGCGGCCTGGCGGCTCTTGTTGTACACGAGATTCAGTTCGTCGATGACATTGCCCGCATTGTCGCTGGCCGACTTCATCGCCATCCGGCGCGCCGATTGCTCCGACGCCATGTTCTCGGCCACGGCGCGGTAGATCATCGATTCCACGTAGCGCGACAGCAGGTCGTCGATCACGGTCTGCGGGTCGGGCTCGTACAGGTATTCCCAGCGATGGCCCATCATGTCAGGGCGCAAGTGCTCGGCGGCCAGCGGAATCAGCTGTTCGGCCACCGGCAGCTGGGTCATGGTGTTGACGAAGCGCGTGTAGAACACGTGGACTTCGTCGATGTCCCCGGCCAGCTGGGCGTCGAGCAGCACCTTGATCGGGCCGATCAGGCGGTCCAGGTGCGGCGTGTCGCCCAGGTGCGCGGCCTGGGCCACGACCCGCGCGCCGATGCGGTTGAGGAAGCTGAGTCCCTTGCCGCCGATCGCGACCAGCGAAATGCCGACGTGGCGCTCCTCGTATTCGCGCAGGCGCAGCGTGAGCAGGCGCAGCACATTGGTGTTCAATCCGCCGCACAGGCCCTTGTCGGTGGTCACCAGCACCAGGCCGACGTTCCTGACCTCGTCGCGCTTGACGATGAAGGGGTGGCGGTATTCGGGATTGGCCTGCGCCAGGTGGCCGGCGATGTTGCGGACCTTGGTGGCGTAGGGACGCGCGGCGCGCATGCGCTCTTGCGCCTTGCGCATCTTGGACGCGGCGACCATTTCCATCGCCTTGGTGATCTTGCGCGTGTTCTCCACGCTGCGGATCTTGTTGCGGATGTCCTTAAAGCCGGGCATGCCAGTCCCTTGGTTGCGGATGTCCCTGCAACAGATTGTAGGAGCGTCGGCGTCGGAACGGCGCGCGGCTTGTCAATCCGACCACGTGTCTTCTCGTCCAACCGTCCATTGGTGCGCTCATTCGAAAGCGCATAATGGTCCGCGGAGCTGAGGACGCTGATGGGCGCCCTCCCCGTTGACATCAATCGCAAGGAGGTCCCATGGGCAAGCTGGATCAGGAAGACCGCAATGACATCTCCACCCAACATTTCGCTTTCCCGAAGCAACGCAAGGAACCGCTGGAAGACGCCAGCCACGTGCGCAATGCCATCGCCCGCTTCGACCAGGTCGATGGCGTGACGGACCAGGAAAAGGACGAGGCGTGGAAGCGGATTCGCAGCGCGGCGAAAAAATTTAACGTGGAAATGAGCGAGGCCGACTGGCGAGAAGTCGGGAAGAAAAAGAAATAGCGTAGCGCGATCAATCGCTCGTCGCCGCCTCCTCCGGCTGCGCCACGCCGACCGGGACGCGGCAGGCCGGCCGCGCCCCGTCACCTACCTTTCAGATCAGAAGCGGTGCCGCAAACCCGCCGTGAACTGGCGGTTGCCGGTGCCCGGCTCCTCGCTGTTGCCCTCGGTGTAGGCCGCGCCATTGTGGTTGCGGATCAGCGCATACGAGGTGTAGACATCGGTACGTTTCGAGAACGCATATGCATAAGCCAGGCCCATCTGCTGCGCGTCCTGCTTGCGCGTCGTGCGGTCATCCAGGCGCACATAGCTGAGCGTCCAGGTGCTCACCCCCATCGGCACCGATGCGGCCAGCAGCAAGGCGCGGCTGTCGGTCGATGAGACCGGCGTCGGCCCGCCGTACACGGCCGTGCCATTCGGCAGCGGATTGCTGTTCAGCCCCTTGTTCACTTGGTAGCCCGCATAAGCGCGGAACGGACCGAAGTCGTAGTTCGCGCCGGCCAGCCAGTTGCGGGCCGGATCGGTGTCGTGCAACGTGGCGGTATCGTTGTTCTTGTGATGGAACGCGATGCGCGCATTCAGCGGCCCGCTGGTGTAGCCGAACGAACCGCCGAAGGCCCGGTTGGCCGCGCTGTTGCCCGGCACTTCGCCTGCGACATACATCACGTCCCCGCTCCAGCCATGGTAATCCGCGCTGTGGAACAGCACTGAGTTGCCAGTACGGAAGCCAGTCGAGGACATCAGGTTGTTCGAGCGGATGATGCCGTTGCGCAGCGGATCGACGACGACGTTGAGCGTGGTGAACAGCGGCGTATCCTGCAAGCCCGCCGATACCGAACCCAGCCGCGTGCGCAGGCCGACCGCGGTATTGCGCCCGAACAGCGTATTGCCCTGCGTCGAGCTGCCGGTGTCGCCGTGGATGCCGCCTTCGAGCACGAAGAAGGCCGCGAGATCGTCACTGATCTGTTCGGTGCCGCGGAAACCCCAGCGGCTCTGGGTCGCCATGCCGCTGGTGACGCGGGTCGAGGTGCCGGCGATGCCGCCGTGGTCGGACGAGACGCCGAGATCCATCACCCCATAAAACGTGACGTTGGACTGTGCCTGTGCAACTGCGCTGGCAAAGGTGAGCAGCGAGGCTGCGATAACAATTTTCTTCACAATGTTTCTTTCCATTCTCAGATTGCGGTGACAGGTTCGGCTTGTGCTTCCGGTTCGGGAACCGGCTCGATCTTTCCGAGCACAAAGACAAAGCAGAAGATGCCGACCACGAGAATGACGCCCGCGACGAAGAAGGCATTGGTGAAGGAATTGGTGGCGCCGACGATCATGCCGGTGATAATCGGGGCAGCCGCGCCCATCAGGTTGTTCGCGAAATTCATGATGCCGCCGATGGTGCCCGCGCCGCCTTTCGGCGCGATCAGGGACGGCAGCGACCAGCCGACCGGCGCCGCCGAGGCCAGGCCGCCCAGCGCGATCGAGATCCAGAAGATGGCCCAGACCGGATCCGTGGTCTGGGTGGCGCCGAACACGGCCAGGCCGAACAGCATGCCGATCACCAGCACGCTCTTGCGCACCACGGACTCATCCTTGCCGCGCGCAATCAGGTGGTCGATCAGCCAGCCGCCGACGAACAGGTCGGTGGCGGTGGCGAAAGCCCAGGGGATGGCCGCGAAGCCGGCCGACTTCAGGATGCTCATGTGCATCGACTGCACCAGGTAGCCCGGCAGCCAGGTCAGGAACAGGTAGAAGGAATAACCGTAGGCGGCGAAGCCGATGGTCAGGCCCCAGACCTTGGTCTTGGTGAGCAGGTAGCCCAGCATGCCCAGCGCGCCCGCCTCCGACGGGCCTTCCGGCGCGCCGCCGCCATCCTTGATGTACTTGTGTTCCGCTGTCGACAGCTTCGGATCGGCGCTCGGGTCGCGGTAGATGAACAGGAAGGCGAAGAAATACAGGAAGCTCAGGAAAGCCGTCAGCCCGAAGCCCCAGCGCCAGCCGAAGGCGACCACGGTGACCGCCACCAGCGGCACCCCGATCACGTTGGAAAATTTGGCGGCGGCATCGAACAGCGCCGTGGCCATTGCCCGCTCGCGGCGTGGGAACCAGTAGCCGGTCGCTTTCGAGCTGACCGGGAATGCGGGCGCTTCCGCCACCCCGAGCAGGACGCGGGCGATGAAAATGCCGGCGAAGCCGCTGGAGAAGGCGGTGATGGTCGAGGCGATGCCCCACAGCAGCGCGCCCCAGCGGCCGACCTTGGTCGGGCCAAAGCGGTCGAGCACCATGCCGACCGGGATCTGCAGCACCGAGTAGGACCACGCGAAGGCGCTGAACAGCAGCCCGAGCTGCACCGGGGTCAGCTTGAATACATCCTGGATCTGCGGCGCGGCGACCGACAGGCCGATGCGGTCGATGTAATTGATCAGCACGCCGACGCCGAGCAGCGCGCCGATGCCCCAGCGGCGCCGCGGGATGGTGGGGGATGTCATGTTGTCTCCTGAATTGTAATTATGATGAAAGTTCAGCGGTCCTGGTGGCGACGTATCTGGTCGGCCAGGACTGCCGGGGAATTGCTGATGTCCAGCAGCACGCCGGCCTCGGTTTCGTCGAGCGGTTCGAGGTCGCGCAGCTGGCTGTCGAGCAGGGAAAGCGGCATGTAGTGCGCGGTGCGCGCCTGCATGCGTTCGGCGATGAGTTCGCGCGGCCCGCTCAGGTGGGCGAAGCGCAGGCCGGGATCGCCGGCCCGCAGCAGGTCGCGGTAGCGCCGCTTCAGCGCCGAGCAGGCCAGCACCAGGCCCACGCCGGCGGCCCGGGCAGAAGCGATCTCTTCCTGCAGGCGCTGCAGCCAGTCGGCGCGGTCGGCGTCGGTCAGCGCAATGCCTGCCGCCATCTTCGCGACGTTGGCCGTCGAGTGGTAGGCGTCCCCTTCCAGGAAACGCACCCCCAGCGCGGCCGCAAGTTCGCGCCCGACCTCGCTTTTGCCGCAGCCGCAGACGCCCATGACGACCCAGCGAACGGGTTCAACTGATGAATGTTGCATATGAGATTAGATTCCTTGAGAACTTGGTAGCGCTACCAAGTGAACGCAAGTCTAATCGCATTCCAGGATTTGTAAACGACTATCGATGCTGCAGCGCAGCGAAACCAACAGGAGGGAAAAGCGGCCAGGAAAGGCCGCCGGATCAGGCGCTCTCGCGCGCCATCAGGGTAAAGCCGAGGTCGATACGGCGCACCGGCGGGGACTCGCCATCGATCACCTTGCGCAGCAGGCTGGCCGCTTCGAAGCCAACCTTATAGCGCGGCGTGGCGATGGTGGTGACGGAAGGATTCATCCAGGCGGAAGCAGGCAGGTCATTGAAACCGCAGATCGCCATCTGCCGCGGCACCGCAATGGCGCGGCGCTGGCACTGGTAGATGGCGCCGTGGGCAAGATCGTCGTTGCAGCAGAAGATGGCGTCGGTATCGGGCGCCGCCGCCAGCATCCGCCCCAGCAGTTCGGCGCCGAGCGCGATGGTCGAGGGATCGGGAACCATGGTCACCAGTGCCGGATCGTATAGCCCCGCCTCTTCCATGGCGCGCCGGTAGCCGGCCGCGCGCTTGAGCATGCGCTCGTCGCCCTGCGCGCCCATGAAGCCGATGCGCTTGCGCCCCTTGTCCAGCAGGTAGCGGGTCATGGTGTAGCCGGCCAGTTCCTGCGAGAAGCCGACCGAGAACACATCCGGCGAAGCTGCCAGGTCCATCATCGACACCACCGGCACGTGGGCCGCCGCCAGCATCTGCTCGACCTGTTTGCTGTGCTTCAGGCCGGACAGCAGGATGCCGTCCGGGCTCGATTGCAGGTAGGTGCCGAGCAGCTTTTCTTCTTCCGCGTCGTCGTAGCGCGTGTTGCCGATCAGGATCTGGTAGCCGTCCGATTCCAGCGCCTTCTGGATGCCCGACAGCACCTCGGTAAAGACGAGGTTCGACAGCGACGGCACCAGCACCACGATGACCTTCGAGCGTGCCGAGGCCAGCGCGCGCGCGGCGCGGTTGGGCACGTAGCCCAGCTCCGCCACCGCCTGCGCCACCCGCGCCCGCAGCTCGGGCGACACCTTGTCGGGCTGGTTGACGGCGCGCGACGCGGTCATGGCGCCGACGCCGGCACGGGCGGCGACCTCGGCAAGCGTGGCGCGTCCGGTGGCACGGGTTTTTGCAGGGGGCGTCTTGGTCATCAAAAATCTTGGTAGCGTTATCAAATCCTGCCTGTGCGGTGATGCCTGCAAGGCAATGTGCTCGATTATGACAAATGTGGCGGCACTTTGGCGGGATTTGCTGCCCTGCCCTGCAGCTCGTCCTTACATCTGATTACGATTGATACAGCAACACGTCTAGTTCGCCGGAATGCCTCGCAGTAATCTAGCCCTGCCTCACCGAACAACATGCATACAAGGAGCCAAACATGGACGCGACTACCACCACCACCACCGCCAAACGCATTCACCCCCTGATGGCCGCAGCCGCAGTTTCCGTCATCATCGCCTGCGCCGCGGGCACCGCCGCGATCACGGGCCTGCTGCCCAGCTCGCACAGCGCGACCGAACCGCAGTCGAATGCAGCAGCCAACCCGGCCCAGCAACTGGCCGCGGCGCCGGGCTCCGCCGCACCGGGCGCTCCGGGCGCCGTGCCGGCTCCCGCACCGCAGCCCTACGGCCAGCCGTATGCGCAGCCCTACCAGCCGGCAGTGGCAGCCGCCGCGCCCGTGCCGAACGCCGCCGCCTACGCGCAGCCGGCCCCGGTCGAGCCCGCCCCGGCCGTGCACAAGAAGGTCGTGCACCACCACACCCAAGTCGCCCGCTATGACGACCCCGGCTACCAGCAGCGCCAGGCCGCACCGGCGCCGCACCAGCCGAACTATGTGGCGATGGGCACCGGCGCGCTGATCGGCGGCCTGGTCGGTAACCAGGTCGGCAGCGGCAACGGCCGCAAGCTGGCCACGGTGGCCGGCATCATCGGTGGCGGCATGCTCGGCAACGAGATCGCCAACCGCAACCAGAACCAGTAAGCAGGCGGCAAGTCAGGAGGCCAGCTCGGCGCGCGTCGAGCTGGCCTCTTCTTTGCGCCTCGAATGATAACGATACCGCAAGAACTATAAGGCACGCGCTTTACATTTGAAAATTTCATGGAGGAACGCGCTTCTGCTTGAGCTAATATGCCTGTGCACCAAATGATAACGTTCACACAACGGAGACAAAATGATGCATAGACAATGGTTGCCGCTGCTGTTGGCAGTGGCGCTGAGCGCATGCGGCGGTGTGGCGCCTGAGCAGCCCGCTTCGACCAAACTTCTCTCAGTGACTGGCACCACCACCACTGCCGACGAATACGACAACCTGCGCGCAAAGTGGAGCGTACAGATCACCGGCGGCAGCGGCGTGAACACGGCCGATCCTGACATCGCCGCCCAGGTCACATCGCTGACCAGCACAGCCCAACACGACTGGGACACGATGAATACCGCCAGCGGCCGCACCTACCTGTGGAGCGACCTGGCCACCTGGACCCAGTCCAGCACCAATACCAACACCTACAACCGGCTGAAAGCGATGGCGCTGGCGTGGGGCACCGCCGGCTCTTCGCTGCAGGGCAATGCCTCCTTGGCCGCCGCCATCATTTCCGGGCTGGACTGGATGAACGCCAACCACTACGGCAGCGGCATCACCAAGTACGACAACTGGTGGGATTGGGAAATCGGCTCGCCGCAGGCGCTGAACGACCTGATGGTGCTGATGTACGACCAGCTGGGCTCGACGCAGTTGAACAACTATATCGCCGCGATCGACTACTACGTGCCTGACCCCACGCTGCGCACCGGCACCACCATTGTCGAGACCGGCGCGAACCGGCTGGACAAGGCGTCCGTCGTGGCCGTGCGCGGGGTGATCGGCAAATCCTCGGCCAAGATCGGCCAGGGCCGCGACGCCATCAGCCAGACGCTCCTGTACGTCAGCAGCGGCGACGGCTTCTACACGGACGATTCCTTCATCCAACACACCAACATTGCCTACACGGGCAGCTACGGGCTGGTGCAGATGTCGGACGTCGCGCGCCTGTACTACCTGCTGAGCGGTTCCAGCTGGGCGGTGACGGATCCGAACGCGAACAATGTGTACGACTGGTACGCGAACGGCTACAAGCCGCTGGTGTACCAGGGCGCGATGATGGACGCGGTGCGCGGCCGGGCGATCTCGCGCTACAACTCGTCGGACCACGACGCCGGCCGCTCGCTGGCGGTGTCGCTGGGCCGCCTGGCGCAGGGCGCCCCGGCTACGACTGCCGCCGCGATCAAGAGCACGGTCAAGCACTGGATGCAGAGCGACACCACGTACTCGAACTATTTTTCGGGCATGTCCGTGTACGACATCAGCAACCTGAAGGCGATCCTGAGCGACAGCACCGTCACTCCCGATCCCGAGCAGATCCAGACCCACGTGTTCAGCGGCATGGCCCGCGCCCTGCACAGCTACGCCGGCTACTCAAGCGTGGTGTCGATGTTCTCGAACCGCATCTCGGCCTTCGAGTACGGCAACGGCGAGAACCTGCTGGGCTGGTGGACCGGCATCGGCATGACCAATGTGTACAACAGCGACCTCACCCAGTACTCGGCCGGTTACTGGCCCACGGTCGACCTGCACCGCCTGCCCGGCACCACCACCGACGGCTCGGGCAGCGGCACGCCGAAGAACTTCGGCAGCTACCTGAACACCTATAACTGGGCCGGCGGATCGGAAATCGACAACCTGCACGCCACGGCGGGGATGCAGTTCTCGATGACCCCGGTCACCGGCACTACGCTGCAGGGCAAGAAGTCGTGGTTCCTGTTCGGCGACAAGATCATCGCGCTCGGCGCAGGCATCAGCAACACCGATGGCCGCAGTGTCGAGACCATCGTCGAGAACCGCAAGCTGAACGCCGCGGGCGACAACGCGCTGACCATCAACGGGCTATCGATGCCCACCACGATCGGCTGGTCGGCCACCACCACCAGCGTGCAGTGGGCCCATCTGGCCGGCAGCGTCAGCGGCGCCGACATCGGCTACTGGTTCCCGTCGGCCGTCAACCTGGCGGGACTGCGCGAAACCCGCAGCGGCACCTGGCAGCAGATCAACACGGGCGGGCCAAGCACCACCGTCACCAACAACTACCTGAGCCTGTCCCTGCAGCACGGCGCCGGCCCGGCCAATGCCTCGTACGCCTACGTGATCCTGCCGAATTACACGGCATCGGGCATGGCCTCGTTCGCGGCCACCCCGACCGTGACAATCCTCGAGAACAGCACGGATGCCCAGGCGGCGCGGGACAGCGCGGCCGGGGTCACCGGCGTCAATTTCTGGAACGACATCTCGAAGACCGTCAGCGATGCGAACGGCGCCTACCTGACCAGCAACCACAAGGCCTCGGTCACGGTGCGCGATACCGGAACCGAGCTGCACATCGGCGTGTCCGACCCGACCCAGGCCAACACCGGCACCATCGCGCTGGAGCTGAACCGTAGCGCGTGGCAAGTCATCTCCAACGATCCGGCCGTGACGGTGACCCAGCTGTATCCGACCATCAAGCTGACCGTCAACGTCAATGGCTCTCTCGGGCACAGCTACAGCGTGAAACTGGCGGAAGCGACGACCATCGCGGTGAACCCGATCGCCGACACCTATGTGCAGGACGGCAGCTACGCCAACACCAACTTCGGCACCTCGAACACGCTGGTGGTCAAGAACGATGCGGTCGGCTACGCACGGCAGGCCGCGCTGAAGTTCAGCCTGCCCACGGTGCCGGGCACGCTGGTCGGCGCCACCTTCGCGATGATGCCAACCAGCGCCGGCGCGGCCAACAGCTTCACCAACCGTGTGTCGCTGCTGGCGTCGGACAGCTGGACCGAAACGGGGCTCACCTGGAACACCATGCCCGCCGTGTCCTCGGTGCTCGGCAGCTGGACGGTCGGCGCGGCGGGCCAGGCGCTGATGCTGGACGTGACCGCGGCATTCAACAATGCGATGGCGGGCGACCAGCTGCTGCCGCTGAAGGTCGATTCGCCGACCAACGTCGGCAGCACCGGCTGGACCGACTACGGATCGCGCGAGGCTACAGCCGCCAACCGCCCGGTGCTGTATGTGACCTATCATTGAAAGGCCAGCGCCAGCGGCCGCGAGTCGCTGGTGCCGCCATCATCTTGATCGCGCGCGGACGAGGCCGCGGCCGCGCGCTGCCAGCCTGCGCCGCCGCGCACGGCCGGGTCAACGGCAATGCGCGGTGGGGCCCGACATGCTCAGGGCAACGCGGCGACCGCCCCGATCGCGGCAATCGCTGTCGCATCGCCGCTGCTGCGGGAAATCCGCACGCGCACGTAACGCGCCGCGCGCGGGCGATCGAAGGACAAGTATTGCTCGATCGGGTTGGCCGCGATGTTGGCCAGCTCAGTGTCGGCGGCGTTGTCCCAGTGCCGGCCGTCGACGCTGACCTCCACCACGCAGCGCAAGGGATGGCCCGCGCCCGCCGGCAGGCGCCGGGCCGGCAACAGCGTGATGGCGGCCAGCCGCATCTCTTCTTCCAATGCCAGGGTGACCTGCGGCTGCGCGCCGCGCCCCAGCCACAGCGTGTCCGGATCGCCGTCCAGCAGCTTGTCGGCGCCGGGCGAACTGGCACTGTCGATGCGAAGCCGTGGCGCCGGCGTCCGCGCTGCCAGCGCGCCACCGGCCGCGCCTTCCCACGCTTCAGCCGGCGGCAGCAGGAACAGGCCGAAGGCACACAAGGCGGGACTGGCCGCAGCGTCCAGCACGCGCAGGCGTACGCGGCTTGTGCGCACCGGAGACACCAGCCGTAGCAAACGCTCGCTGCCCACCGACGGCGCCTGCGCGACCTCACGCCATCCGCCGTCCTGCCACGCGTCGACGGCAATCGCACCGACCCGCTGCCCGAGCGGCAGGTATTCGCGCAGCCGGACCAGGTCGAAGCGCTGTTCATCCGCCAGCGCCAGTTCGACGCTGGAAGCGGTCGCACCCTCGCCGGCGCACCAGTAGCCATCCTGCTCCGATAGCAGCTGTGCCGCGCCGCAGCCCGGATATTCGCTGCTGGCGCTTACCCTCGCGCCGCGCGCCAGGTTGGCGGCGAAAGTCTGGCGCAGCAATGCGCCCCAGGTACGCAGGCTGGCCGCATCCCGCTCCGGCACCCGGCCGCTGCTATCGGGTGGAATGTTCAGCAGCAGCCCGGCGCCCCGGCCCACCGACTCCAGGTAAATCTTCAGCAAGGCGGCGGGCGTCTTGACCTCGCTGTCCTCGCGCGCTTTCCAGAACCAGCCCGGCCGGATCGAGACGTCCGCTTCGGCCGGGCGCCAGACCGCGCCGTTACGCACGCCATGCATGTTCTTCTCTTCCGAGTACGTCCCGGTATCCATGGTCGCCCAGCACGGATCGCCGGCAAATCCCTTCTCGTTGCCGACCCAGCGCAGCTCCGACCCCGACGAGCCCCACACAGCTGCCTGCGGCTGCAGCTCGTGGACCAGGTTCCAGGTCGTCGGCCAGTCGTAATAGCGCGACGCATCGATCTGGCGCCGCTCGCGCGCGCCGCCGTACCAGCCGTCGCCGCCGTTGGCGCCGTCGAACCACATTTCGAAGATCTCGCCATACGAAGTGAGCAGCTCGCGCAACTGATTGCGGTAATACTCGATGTAGGCCGGACGCCCATATTCCGCATGGTGGCGGTCCCACGGCGACAGGTAGACGCCGAAGGCCAGGCCATGCCGGCGGCACGCATCGGACATCTCGCGCACCAGGTCCGCCTTGCCGTCCCGGAACGGGCTGTTGCGGATGCTGTAATCCGTGTAGGCACTGGGCCATAGGCAAAAGCCATCGTGGTGCTTGGCCGTGAAGATCAGGCCGCGCAAGCCGGCATCGCGCGCGCAGGCGGCAATCTGGTCGGCATCGAATCCTGACGGATTGAAGGTGGAGGCCGGGTCGCTGCCGTCGCCCCACTCGCGCCCGGTCATCGTGTTCATGCCGAAGTGGACGAAGGCGCAGGCCTGCAGCGCGTGCCAGCGCAGCTGGCGTGCATTCGGCGTCGCGCCCCAAGGCGCAGGCGGCGCCACCGCGGCCGGCGCGTACGCCATTCCCCATCCGTTGCCGGCGCAGGCGAGCGCCGCGCCGGCCAGGAAATCACGGCGCCTCATGCCGCCACCTGCGTGCGTGCTGTCGTCGTCGGGCTTGGCGGAATCGGAAAACGCGTCGTCATGAAGGCATCCTATGTGTGCACAATCGGATAACGATATCACACATAGTTTTGTGTGCGGCAAGAAAAGCCGCGGAAAGCCCTGTGTTGAGCGCTTATTCGCCGCCGAGCACGTGCAATCGGCCGCGCAGGCGGCGGATCTCGTCGCCCAGGTCGATCACCAGCGCGGCCAGCTGTTCGTTGGCGTCGAAGTCGCGCTCGATGCGCACCATGCGCCGCGCGCGGTCGAGGTCGCGGCTGTGAAAGCGCCAGCTCGTCACCTGCACCGTGACGTCGCCGTTGAGCGTGCCGGCCTGCACGTGGCGCACCACCCACTCCGGCTCGACGCCGGCGGCGCGCGCCAGCTCGTCCAGGTTCAGGGCCACCTCGTCCAGCAGCACCCCGCTGATTGCTTGGTTTGCTTGCATCGCTGTTCGTCTCCTAGCGCGGATTGAAGGCCAGGTCGCGCGCCATTTGCTGGTACAGTTCGCGCGCACGTTCGCTGTCCGCCGGCGGCAGCACCACTTCCAGGATCAGGTACAGGTCGCCCGGCGTGCTGGCCGGAATGCCGCGTCCTTTCAGGCGCAGCTTGCGGCCGGCTTGCGAACCGGACGGCACCGTCACCTCCACCTGCCCCGACGGCGTCTGCACCGCGATGCCGGCGCCGAGCGCCGCCTCCCACGGCGTCACCGGCACGTTCTGGTACACCTGCGATCCGTCGACCCGGAAACGCGGGTCGGGGTTGAACTGGATTTCGAGATACAGGTCGCCCGGCGGCCCGCCGCCGATGCCGGGATGGCCCTGCCCTGCCAGCCGCAGCTGCTGGCCCGGCGTCACGCCTTTCGGGATGTTCACGCTCAGGGTCTTTTCCTGCATGTGCACGCGGCCCTGCTCGTCGTGCTGGGGCACCCGCATCGCCACCTGGCGCGCGGTGCCGGTGTAGGCGTCGCGCAGGTCGATTGCGATCGCGGCGTGGATGTCCTCGCCGGGCATCTGGAAGGCGTGCCCGCCGCCACCACCGCGTGCGCCGCGCCGGCCGCGTCCCATGTGCGCGAACAGGTCGGCGAACAGGTCCTCGGCATCGGCGCCCGCGTAGGCGTGCTGCTCGCCCCAGTCCGGCGGCGGGCGGAACTGCTGCCCCTGCTGGTAGCCGCGCCCGAGCTCGTCGTAGGCGGCGCGCTTTTCCGCATCGCCCAGCACCCCGTAGGCCTCGTTGATTTCCTTGGTCTTCTCGTCGGCGTCCTTGTGCTTGCTGACGTCGGGATGGTACTTGCGCACCAGCTTGCGGTACGCAGCCTTGATCTCGTCGGCGCTGGCGCTCCGTTCAAGGCCGAGGATCTGGTAATAGTCCTTGTATTCCACGCGATCTCCCGAAAGCGGTTTTCGTCATCGTAACCCTGCATTGCCCCTTGCAGCGCACCCTTCGGCAAGTGATTGACAAATAAAGACATTTCCTTGCGTTCGCTGACAAACGAATACAGCAAGCAGCGCCGTATTTACATAGACTCGTCGTTTCCCCAACCTCCATGATCCTACAACATGAAACGCCGCACCCTGCTCCTCGGCGCCGCTGGACTACCCGCCTGCCTGACGGCCTGCGGCGGTGGCGGCGCATCTTCCTCGCCCAGCCCCAATCCGGTCGCCGCCAAGATCGACAGCGTGGTCATGGACAAGCCCGGTTACTTCGTCGGCGACTCGGCCAACATCACGGTGCGCTTCACCGGCACCAGCGCTCGGCTGGAACCGGGCGCGATCGCGGTGACGAATAGTGCCGACGTGACCATCGGCCCGCTCACCAAGGCCAGCACCTACAAGCTTATCGTCACGTCGGGGACCGTCGAGGTCAAGCAGGACATCCTCGTGCCGGTCGCCTATCGCCACACCTTCACCACCCTGTCCATGGGCGTCGCGCGCGCCATGCACCAGGCGGTCTTGCTGGCCGATGGCCGCGTGCTCCTGATCGGCGGCGAAGGCAATGGCGTCGCGTCGCCGGCCTCGGTCATCGCCTTCAACTGGCAAACCCGCGCCTTCTCCTCCATTGGCGAGCTCAGCACCGGAAGGACGGAACACACGGCCACCGTGCTGGGCGATGGCACCGTCCTGGTGGTCGGCGGTTCGCGCTCGACCTCGGGCACGCCGCTGGCCGAACGCTTCGATCCGCGCACCGGCACCTCGCGCGCCACCGCTGGCCAGCCGATCGACAACCGCTGGCAGCATAGCGCGACCCTTCTGCCCGATGGCAAGGTGCTGATCGCCGGCGGCCGCACCAGCGGCGCCAACGCCAACAGCGACACCATGGACCTGTTCGATCCGGCCACCGACCAGTTCACGCGACTGCCGGCGCGCCTGGCATTCAAGCGCTACGGGCACGTGGCGGTGAAGGTGACGGACAGCGCCGTCATGCTGTACGGTGGCGCGACGACTGGCGGCGGCAACGCGCCGCCCGAGCAGTACGACATTCCGGGCCGCAGCGCGGCCGCCCTGGCGCCGCGCGCGTCCGACCCGGCCACCCGGATGAACCCGGCGCTGGTCAAGCTGGCCGACAGCGATTACCTCGTCGCCGGCGGCGCACTCCTGCCGAATTTTTCGGCGCTGGCCTCGGTCACCGCGATTGCGGTCGGCGGCATCGCCATCAACGCGCTCGCGCCGATGACGGTGGCGCGCAGCGGGCTGGCCGGGGCGACGCTGGCGGACGGGCGCGCGCTGCTGACCGGCGGCGCCATCGACGATCCATCCGGCGACCCGGCCAAGCCGCAGGTCGCCCTCGCCAGCACCGAGCTGGTCGCGCTGATGCCGAACTCGGTGCAGGCCGGCCCGCCGATGGCGGTCGCACGCTACAACCACACCGCCACCGCCCTGCCCAACGGCATGGTGCTCGTCGCAGGCGGCCATGGCGCCGACGGGCTCGCCCTTGCAAGCGCCGAACTGTACTCCTGAGCACATGGTGTTGCTGCCCAGCTACCAAAAATGCGTCCAGACCGACTTTCAGTTTCGCTCAACAGGCAAGCAGTGCTAAATTTGTAACATCGAGATGTCGTCCACGACGGAGAAATCAAGATGAACAAATGGGTGAAACGCACCAGCATCTTGCTGCTTGGGTTGGTCTTGCTGGGCATCGTGATGACCGTCGCCGGCAAGGTGCTGGGCGAGCGCAAGATGATGCGGCAAGTGGCCTTCACCATGCCGCCGCTGACGGTGGCGCCGGATGCCTCGCGCATCGAACAGGGCCGCTACCTGTACGCCACGCGCGGCTGCGCCGAATGCCACGGCGGCAAGGGCGCCGGCAAGGTCGTCATTCGCGACGGCGGCATGTTCGTGGTGGCGCCCAACCTCACCGGCGGCGCCAATGGCGTGACCGGGCACTACACCGTCGAAGACTGGGTGCGCACGGTGCGCCACGGCGTCAAGCCCGACGGGCGGCCGGTGCTCATCATGCCGAGCGCCGACTACAACCGGATGAGCGACGAGGACATGGCGGCGCTGGTCTCCTATCTGCAGCGGATGCCGGCGGTGGCGGGCGAAAAGGCGCGGATCGAGGTGCCGATGCCGGTCACGGTGCTGTACGGTTTCGACGTGATCAAGGACTCGGCCGAACAGATCGACCACCAGCTGCCACCGCCGCAGGCCCTGCCGCAGGAAGCCAGCGTGGCGTATGGCGCGTATGTGGCCAACACCTGCATCGGCTGCCATGGGCCGCAACTGTCCGGCGGCAAAATTCCGGGCGGCGCGCCGACCTGGCCCGCGGCCGCGAACCTGACGCCTGGCAAGGGCAGCGCGATGGCGCGGTATCCGACGCCGGAGCTGTTCATTGCGATGATGCGCAGCGGGCATCGGCCGGATGGCGAGGTGATCAGCGCGGTGATGCCGTTTGGGTCGCTGGGCAAGATGAACGAAACCGAGCTGCGGGCCTTGCATGCGTATCTGCGGACGGTGCCGGCGCGCGATTCTGGCGGGCGCTAGCGGCCGATCAAGCGAAATGGGGTGCCCGCCTGCGCGGGAAGTCGGGCCCGGCAGTGCCGGGCACGACGAAATCTCAGTGGTAGCGCGAGCGCTATAGACCGTCGTTCCGCCGCACGCGGGAACCCCATTTTGCTAGCACACCGCTAACATCAACCTTATCAATACCGCTAAAATGACCGGTTTCCCCACTCCACCCGGCCCATGTCGTCCAGCACCGCCCTGACCCCATCCCCCACCCCGATCCGCACCGAGATTGCCACCCTGTGGCGCCTGTCCTGGCCGATGCTGGTCGGCCAGGTGGCCACGGTCGGCATGGGCGTGGCGGACGTGGCGATGACCGGCCACGTCAGCGCCGCCGAACTGGCCGCCGTGTCGCTCGGCGCCTCGGTGTGGTCGATCGTGCTGGTGACCGTGATGGGCACGATGATGGCGATTAACACCGTGGTCGCGCACGAGATCGGCGCCGCGCGCCATGACAAGATCCCGCACTCGGTCCGCTCCAGCCTGTGGAAAGGCGCGCTGGTCGGCATCATCGCCTGCCTGCTGGCCAACCTGTGCACCCTGCTGTTCGACCACATCGGCCTGGAACAGGACGTGGCCGACCGCGCCGCCACTTTCCTGCACGTGATCAGCGCCGGCATGCCTGCCTTCGCCTGCTACCGCGCGCTGTACGGCTACACGACCAGCATCAACCAGACCAAGCCGGTGATGATGATCGCCATTGGCGGCCTGCTGTTCAACATCGTGCTCAACTACCTGCTGGTGTTCGGCCACTTCGGCTTGCCAAAGCTCGGCGCGGTCGGCTGCGCGGTGTCGACCGCGGTCGGCATGTGGCTGATGCTGGCCGCGATGGTGTGGTGGGTCCGCACGTCGCCGGTCTATCGCTCGACCTTTCCCTTCTCGCAATGGGACGGCCCGGATTGGCCGGAAATCCGCGCCATGTTCAAGCTCGGGCTGCCGATCGGCGTCACCTACTTCGCCGAGGTCAGCGCCTTCGGCCTGATCAGCTTGCTGGTGGCGCGCTTCGGCGTGGTCCAGGTGTCGGCGCACCAGATCGCGCTCAACTTCACCTCGCTCGTGTTCATGGTGCCGCTCAGCTTCGGCATCGGCGTGCTGACCCGCGTCGGCCAGGCGATGGGCGAAGGCAATCCGCAGCGCGCGCGCTTCGTGGCCCACGTCGGCGTCGGCCTGTGCCTGGCCTTCGGCTTCTTCTCCGCCGCCTTCATCGCGATCTTCCGCTGGGATATTGCACGTGCCTACACGTCAGACCTGGCGGTGCAGGCCACCACGGTCAAGCTGCTGCTGTTCGCGGCGCTGTTCCAGCTGTCCGACTCGACCCAGGTCGCGGCGGCCTCGGCGATCCGCGGCTATAAGGTCACGCGCCCTCCGATGCTGATCCACATGGTGGCGTTCTGGGTGTTCGCGCTGCCGCTCGGCTGCGTGCTGGGGCTGGCCCCGCAATGGGTGCCGTTCGCGCCACGCGTGCCGATGGAAGCCACCGGATTCTGGATCGCGCTGATCATCGGCCTGACGGTGGCGGCAGTTGGCCTGTCGTGGTTCCTGGAGCGCCTGTCGCGCCACAAGGCGATGGCCTGAGGCCGCCTCGCCGGCTGCGCATATTTACAGCTTTTCAGGAACGACTCTGGTATTGTCTCGGGGTTACAAAAATTACCCCAAAGAGAGACGATTCATGCGCCTGATTTTCGCCTTGCTGGCCGCTATCGCGGTCCTGCCTGCATCTGCCGAGCAACTCACGCTCGACCGCATCTACGCCGACCCCGCCCTGTCCGGTCCCGGTGTGCGCAACCTGCGCGTGTCGCCCGACGGCGAGCGCGTCACCTTCCTGCGCGGCCGTCCGGACAACCAGTTCCAGATGGATCTGTGGGAATACAATATGAAGGACAAGACCACGCACCGCCTGGTCGACTCCAAGAAGCTGGTTCCCGAAGAACACCTGTCCGCCGCCGAAAAGGCCCGCCGCGAGCGCGCCCGCACGGCCAGCCTGTCGGGCATCATCAGCTACAGCTGGTCGCCGGATGGCAAGCAGCTGCTGGTCCCGATCGCCGGCGACCTCTACCTGGTCGACGCCGCCAAGCCGGACCAGGCGCGCAAGGTCGCGTCGGGCAATGTCGGCGATCCGAAGATTTCGCCCAAGGGCCATTACGTCTCCTTCGTGCGCGACCAGAACCTGTATGTGATCGACCTCGCCACCGGCAAGGAGCGCCAGCTGACCACCGACGGCAAAGGCACCGTGCACAACGGTGAGGCCGAATTCGTCGCCCAGGAAGAAATGTCGCAGCGCACCGGCTACTACTGGGCGCCGGACGATTCGGCCATCGCCTACCGCCGCTACGACGACGCTTCGGTGCCGAACGTCAAGCGCTACGAAATCAACGCCACCGGCATCGAGAGCTTCGAACAGCGTTACCCGGCCGCGGGCGACCCCAACGTCGAGATCGGCCTGATGGTCGTGTCGCCGACCACCGGCGTGCAGCGCAAGATCGACCTCGGCCCGGACAAGGACATCTACCTGGTGCGCGCCGACTGGAGCTCGGACGGCAAGACCCTGGTCTACCAGCGCCAGACGCGCGACCAGAAGCGCCTCGACCTGATCGCCGTGGACGGCGCCACGCTGGCCCAGCGCCCGCTGCTGACCGAAACCTCGAAGACCTGGGTCTCGATCCAGGACAGCCCGCGCTTCCTGAAGAACCGCCCGGCCTTCATCTGGGA
Organism: Massilia terrae; assembly: GCF_024753145.1. Taxonomy (GTDB): domain Bacteria; phylum Pseudomonadota; class Gammaproteobacteria; order Burkholderiales; family Burkholderiaceae_D; genus Telluria; species Telluria terrae. Next base: position 246,024 of record NZ_JANUGU010000004.1, read on the forward strand.
AAGCGAGCGCAGCGGCCGCAACCACCTCTACCTGTACGACCTGAACGGCAAGCTGCTGCATCCGATCAGCAGCGGCGAATGGGGCATCGACAACGTGCTGGCGGTGGACGAAAAGGCCGGCAAGGTGTACGTGTCCTCGAACCGCGACGCGGTGACCGACAAGCAGACCTACGCGCTGAACCTGGACGGCAGCACCGCCGACCAGCCGGTGCGCATCACCAAGACCGACGGCATGCACGACGACGTGTTCGCGGCCAACGGCTCGCTGTTCGTGGACACCTTCTCGGACCCGAACACGCCGCCGCAAGTGTCGATCCGCCGTCCGGACGGCAGCATGGTCGAGTGGCTCGAACACAACGAAGTCAACGCAAATCACCCGTACTACAAGTACATGTCGAGCCACCTGCCGACCGAGTTCGGCACGATCAAGGCGCACGACGGCCAGACCATGTACTACTCGATGATCAAGCCGGCCAACTTCGACCCGAACAAGCGCTACCCGGTGTTCCTGTTCGTGTACGGCGGCCCGCACTCGCAGCAGGTCACGCGCGGCTGGGGTTCGCCGTTCAAGCAGTACATGGCGCAGCAAGGCTTCGTCGTGTTCACGCTGGACAACCGCGGCTCGAGCCGCCGCGAGCGCGCCTTCACCGACGCCATCTACGGCGAACTGGGCAAGCACGAGGTGGAAGACCAGCTGACCGGCGTCGACTGGCTCGGCAAGCAGGGCTTCGTCGATCCGAAGCGCATCGGCGTGTTCGGCTGGAGCTATGGCGGCTTCATGACACTGCGCCTGCTGGCGGCCGGTTCGGACAAGATTGCCGCCGGCGTGTCGGTCGCGCCGGTGACGGACTGGGCGCTGTACGACACCCACTACACCGAGCAGTTCATGGGCGGCGGCCCGAAAGCGATGCCGGAAGCGTATGCGCAAAGCGGCGTGTTCGCGCACCTGGACGGGCTGAAGTCGCCGCTGCTGCTGGTGCACGGCATGGCGGACGACAACGTCCTGTTCACCAACAGCACGCGCATGATCGACGCCCTCATCAACCGCAACATCCAGTTCAACCTGATGACCTACCCCGGCGCCAAGCATGGCATCTCGTCGCGCGCCGGGCAGCGGCACGTGTATGGGATGATTGCGAATTTCTTCCAGACCAAACTGGGTGAGCAAAAGTAAGTATCGCCTGGTCTGAAAAACGGCCGCGGATTCCGCGGCCGTTTTTATTTCGAGCCTCGCTTCAGGGACGAAAGCCCCTCGAATGCCCTAGTGTCAAGGCGAGAACGAGATCTGCAAACCGGCCAAAAGGCGCATGCAGTAATCGTGGAAGACTCCACTTCCCTTGCACATATACCCCCTTGGCGTGACTCATCGCCCGGAATCCTTCGATGCCGTGATAGGCCCCCATTCCGCTCGGACCAACCCCTCCGAATGGAAGATCGTCTTGTGCCACGTGCATCAGCGTATTGTTAATGCCCACGTTGCCTGAAGTCGTGCGCGTCAACAACAGCTTGCAGCGGGCGTCATTCGGCCCAAAGTAATACAGGGCAAGCGGCCGGGGCCGCGCGTTCACGTACTCGATGACTTCCAATAAGTTACTGTACGTGCAAACCGGCAGGATTGGGCCGAAGATCTCTTCTTTCATGACTGCCATGCTGTCGTCGACGTTGACAAGCAATGTCGGCGCGAATGTACGGATGTGCTTGGAGGCGTTTTCAGGCGATTCGCCGACGACAATCACCTGCGCTCCTTTGTGCCTGGCGTCCATCAGAAGGCTGGTCAGTCGATCATAGTGACGCTCGCTGATGATGGACGTATAGTCGGGACCGGCCGGTCCGTTTGGATAGAAGGCGGAGGCGGTCTCCTTGTAGAGCGAAATAAATCGCTCCAAATCATCCGCGTGAACGAGTGCGTAATCGGGCGCAACACATGTCTGCCCTGCATTTGACAACTTGCCGTACACGAGACTCTTCATGGTTCGCGTATTGACGTGCCCGGGTGCGAAGACTGCCGGGCTCTTGCCACCCAGTTCAAGCGTCACCGGCACCAGATTATCGCTTGCTGCCTTCATCACCTTGCGTCCTACCTGCGTGCTGCCGGTGAACAGCAAGTGATCGAACGCCAAGGCACTGAATGCTGCGCCAACTTCCGCTCCGCCGAGCACGACCGAAACCTCTTCTGCGCGAAACACGCATGCCAACATTCGCTGGATCAGTTCGCTCGTACGTGGAGTAAGTTCGGATGGTTTGATCATCGCCCGATTGCCAGCGGCGAACGCCGTCGCCAAGGGAATCATCGTTAGCGATAAAGGATAGTTCCATGGCGCCATGATCCCGATGACGCCCAAGGGCTGGTATTCCACGTAGGCGCTCCCCCAACGATACGGGATGCCGACATGCCTGCGCTCGCGTTTCATGAAGCGTGACAGGTTGCGCACGAGGTAGTCGATCGACTGGACGACACCCATCAACTCCATGATGCCCGTTTCGTGCCTGGACCGGTTCCCGAAATCCGCGCGGATTGCACTTTCCAGTTCCATGCGATGGGCAAGGACGACCGCTCGAAGCCGCTTCAATCGATCCTTGCGCTCCCCAATGCCCGGTGCACCCTCGTTGAGAAAAGCTGTCCGCTGCTGACAGAGCGTGACGGCCATCGGTTCTTCGCATGGGATATCAAATGGAGTAGTCATTAGAATGGTCCTGATATCGGTTCATCGAAACGCGTCGAGGAGATTCTTGCTGTCAGGCTGCCTGTCGGCTCATCCAGCGTCGATATCGCCGGGTTTTGATCATCGTGTCAAGCTGCTGCTCCAGGAAGGCAAATGCCGGCATGACGGTCGGATTGGTTTTTTTGCCGCCGCTCACCCTGCGCAATTGATGTTTGACCATCGACATATAAGCGATCGAGGCCAACACTTTGTTCTTCCACGTGATGGCGCGGAGCATGGGTGCACTTGCTTTACCCGCCTTCCACTCCTTTGGGAGACTGGGGTTCAACGCCAAGGCTGTGCCGATGCCCACCATATCGATACCGCTATCCAGCACTTGCTCAGCAACAGGAAAGCGACGAATGCCGCCGGTCACCATCATCGGCATTCCGGCGACAGTGCCAATATCGCGAGCAAACTCGAGGAAGTACGCTTCGCGCGCCAGCGTCCGGCCGTCACGGGCCTGCCCGTGCATGGCCGGTGCCTCGTAACTCCCGCCGGAAAGCTCAAGGAGGTCGACACGCAAAGGGTTCAGCATGGACACGACTTGCTTGGCATCGTCCGAGCTGAAGCCGCCGCGCTGAAAGTCGGCAGAGTTGAGCTTGACCGAAAGTGAAAACCTGGTACCCACGCGGGTCCGGATTTCCTTCACCACATCGAGCAGGATGCGGGCCCGGTTCTCGATTGCACCGCCCCAGCGGTCATTGCGCTTGTTGGTCAGCGGCGACAGGAATTGACTAATTAAGTACCCGTGCGCGGCGTGAATCTGCACGCCGCTGAAACCGAATTTTTCCGCCAACACGGCAGCGTCGACAAAGCGGCGCTTCACGTCGGCGATCTCCGCTTCCGACATTTCTTTCGGGGCCGTAAACTGTTTGGAAAAGCTCCCCATATCCATCGGCACGGCTGAAGGAGCAATCGTCTCCTGCCCCAGCGCAGCCGGCATCTGGCGGCCGGGGTGGTTAAGCTGCATCCAGATCTGTGCCCCGCGGGCGCGCGCGGCGCGTGCCCATTGTTCGAAACGTTCCCTGTTACCCTCAGACTCGAGGACCACGCCACCGGGCCCGGTCATGGCGCGGCGATCGACCATGACATTGCCAGTGATCATTAATCCGGCCTCGCCTTCCGCCCAAGCTTGGTAAAGACGAATCAGCTCATCGGAGGGGGCGTGATCGGCGTCTGCAAGGTTTTCTTCCATTGCAGCCTTCGCAAAGCGGTTGGGCAGCGTGGTGCCATTCGGCAAGGTCAACGGGGAGAACGGGCTCATTTAGGACTCCTTGGTGGGAATGGAGCGGATCGTAAGCTTAAAGTTCACTTTAATGTCAATAGGCAGATGCAGATTTTTCCTTTACTGCGGAGTAAGGAGCGCCACGTACCCTATTGACATTCAAGTTAACTTCATGTGTAGAGTTGCTGTGAGGTCGTCGCATCGGAACAAGAGCGATGCGCTCCGGTGAGACCCATTCGGGGCTCCGGATATATCGATGAGATTGGAGCAAACATGATTACCAAGATCGGCAAATGGCTGTACCTCGGAATATTTCTGGCTAGTTTCGGGCCGCTCACGCCAGGTGCAGCGTCAGGTAAGGAAGAAGTACCGCGACCAAAGGCGAAGAAGGTCCTGATTGTGATGACGAATCATTCCAAGTACCCGACACGGAGCGACACTACTGGCCTGTGGCTCACGGAATTGACTCATTTTTACGAAGTCTTCAGGGACGCAGGAATCGACTTGGATTTTGTCAGTCCAAACGGTGGCCCCGTTCCGTTGGACCAGCGGAGTCTGGGCCGTCTGTACATGGATGAGGGAGCGCGTAGTCTGCTGAAGGATCCCCAATTCAGCGCGCGTCTTCAGGAAACGCTATCACCCTCCCAGGTCGACGCCAGCAACTACATGGCAATTTTCTACACGGGCGGACACGGGACCATGTGGGACTTTCGAGGCAACGGCGAATTGAAAACCCTGGCCGAACAAATCTATCGTGACGGTGGTGTAGTCGCATCGGTCTGCCATGGCGCAGCAGGCTTGCTGGATCTGGACGGCGACAACGGGCGGCCATTAATCGTTGGCAAGAAAATTACCGGGTTCTCAAACTCGGAGGAATATCTCTCTGGTGTCCAGAACCAGGTTCCGTTCTCGCTTCAGGACGAACTCAAGAGCCGTGGTGCCGCTTATCAAAAGGCTGTGATTCCCTTCGTCTCGTATGTCGTAACTGATGGGCGAATTGTCACGGGACAAAATCCTGGTTCCAGCTCCGAAGTAGCAAAAGAAACGCTCCGCGTGATCGCTTCACAACATTCCATTGACTAGGCGCATTGGACAATGCGCCGCGACATAACAAACGCGGGGACGAAGAAATGAAAATTGGTGAGCTTGCAAAACGGAGCGGACTCTCTGCTTCCGCAATTCGCTTTTATGAGTCGAAAGGACTGCTAAAATCCGGCAGCCGATTGTCGAACGGCTATAGGGAATACCCTCCCGAAGCGGCAGCGATATTGTCCATTATCATTAATGCACAGCAAACAGGATTTACCTTGGACGAGATAAGAAGTATTTTGCCCGCGGATGCAGCAGGCTGGCAACACGACCAATTGATCGCGACACTAAGAAAAAAGATTGATGACATCGAGTCGATGGAGCGCCGTCTGGCGGAGAACAGGACACATATCATGTCCTTGATTGACTTGATCAATTCGAAACCGGAAGGAATGGAATGCAAAGACAACACGGCCAGGGTGATGGATAGCGTGGGGAGACATGCGAACAAGAAAACCGATTGATCACCATGTGCACGATACATGCTCCCACAATCATTCCCCTTGACCTTCAAGTTGGCTTGAAAGTTAGTATTCCTATGGTCGAATTCGAAAACGTCGAGATGGGAACATGACTATCAGAAATATTGGAATATTGACGGGCTTACTCTCAGGGGGAATGGCGATGGACTCCATGGCACAAAATCCAGCGATCACCAAGGTTCAGGCCAACAAAATAATTGAAATTGCGGGCAATCAAGTCCCGGTTGTGTCGGGAGGACTTTATGACCGCTACCGCTCCAATCCGCCGCTTTCCGTTATCGAAAATGAAGCACCGGATGTGGATCTGAGCTGGTTCCGAACCTTGAAGAAGACAAAGGTGGATGTCGGCTTTGAAACTTATTCACCAAATTTTTATTACAAAGACAGCAGAATTACCGCGATATTTACCGCCGACATCAATAAGCTAAGAGAACTCATTCCACCCAAGATTGGCGAACAAATCCAGCCGCTTCAAATATGGCCTGGCAGGGGCGTCATCGCATTGACTGCCTACGCCTATCATTATTGTGACAATGACAGCTACACTGAAATCTCGCTTTCCATCGTCACCAATAAGCCGGGTTCGGCAAGTTTTGGACCATTGACTTTGCTTGGCCAATCCATGTCGAAGTCATTTTGGGGTTATATCTTGAAATTACCTGTAAATACTGAACTGGCAAGGGTAAGAGGTGTAGTCGGGTACAATCTGCCGAAATGGTTGACTGAGATTAACTTTGAGGAAAATGAAACTGCAATAAAGTTTGAAATAATGGACAAGGAGTCTGACAGGTCCGATGTGGTCTTCGAAGGAAAAAAATTAAAAGATCTTTCGAAAGACGTCGAATTGATTACCAACAGCTTTACCAATGTCAACCAAAACGGGAAGTTGACTTATGGATATGCGATTTCACGGCAGCTCAGTCACGCCACAAGCACAGACCCGGATTCTGCGATGTTGAGACTTGGCGACGGCGCTTTATCCAACTACATCAAGTCCTTGAAGTTGGGTAAGCTCTTGAAATACGAATACGTTCCTGAATTCCAGAGCGCACTGTACGCGCCTCAGCCCTTGCCTGCTGATCGTTAAAGGGCAGGAGAAAGTACAGATCGCAAGTGACCTAGTGAGATTGACGACTTACCACCTTAGAGGAGTATCGATCATGGGATTTGTCACAACGAAGGATGGCGTGGAGATTTTCTACAAGGACTGGGGCCCAAGGGATGCACAGGTGATCTTTTTCCACCATGGATGGCCACTCAGCGCGGACGATTGGGATGCACAGATGCTCTTCTTCCTTGATCACGGTTTCCGGGTTGTCGCGCATGATCGGCGCGGGCACGGACGGTCCAGCCAGGTGTGGGAGGGGCATGATATGGACCACTACGCCGACGACGTAGCAGCGGTCGTCGATAATCTTGGCGTTCGGGGCGCGGTGCATGTCGGTCACTCAACGGGTGGCGGCGAGGTTGTCCGCTATATCGCCCGGCACCCGGAGGATCGCGTCGCCAAGGCCGTCCTCGTCAGCGCTGTTCCGCCATTGATGGTGAAAACCGAGGCCAATCCCGACGGCACGCCCAAAGAAGTGTTCGACAATTTCCAGGCACAGGTCGCTGCGAACCGCGCGAAGTTTTACCACGACATCCCGGCGGGGCCGTTCTACGGCTATAACCGCCTGCCGTCCGAGGCATCTGAAGCGGTCATCCTCAACTGGTGGCGCCAGGGCATGATGGGGAGCGCGAAAGCACACTACGACGGTATCGTTGCCTTCTCCCAGACCGACTTCACTGCTGACCTCCGGGGAATCACCGTCCCGGTCCTGGTCGTCCACGGCGATGATGACCAGGTCGTTCCTTACAAGGATTCGGGACCGCTATCGGCCAAGCTGGTCCAGAACGGTACACTCAAGACCTATAAGGACGCACCGCACGGCATTCCGACTACCCACGCCGGCGAGCTGAACGCAGACATCCTGGCGTTCGTACAGGACCGACATTGAGCGCGGCGGAATTCATCACCCTCTAGATCTTTCGCCAAACACTCGCCAGCCAAGGCTGCTGCTCGCGCGGCAGCCCTGTCGGCCGATAGTAGTGGTGCAAGGGCCGGAACCCCGCTGCCGTCAGGTAGCCTTCCCACGTCTCGTAATCGTAATAGCTCCCGTAGCGCTCGCCGTTCCAGCCTTCCTGGTTGTGCCCGCGCGGATTCGAACTGAACAGCACGCCGCCGGGCTTGAGCGCCGCATGCAAATCGCCAAGCACCTTGGGCAGCTGCGCGCTGGGCACGTGGAACAGGACGGCGTTGGCGAAGATGCCGTCGAACATCACAGGCGGCAAGTCCAGGTGCAACAGGTCCTGCTGCCAGACTTCGCAGCCGCTGAACTCGCGCGCCATCTCGACAAATTTCGCGCAGCCGTCCAGCCCGATCGCCTTGTGGCCAAGCGCGGAAAAAGTCTTCAGGTCACGGCCCGGACCGCAGCCGAGATCGAGAATGGTGAATGGCGGCTCCGCCTCGATGGCGCCCAGCAGCGCATCGACGTTCTGGCTGACGTCGTGGTCGATGGTGCCGGCGAAGAATGCGCGGGCGTTGTGCTCGTAGTGGTCGAGCGTGCGGCGTGAGATGTCGTCGTAGGATTCGCTCATTGCAGTTCAAGAGAGGATTCATTCCCGGGCAGGCTTATTGGCAGTATAGCCCCTGCATGCAATGAAAAAGCCGCGCCCACGGCGCGGCCTTTACTGAAGCGAATGTTGATCAGCTACCCTGGCGATTACCACCGCGGTCCAGCGGACGGTCACCCTTGTCCAGGCTGTCCTTCACGTTTTCCTTCAAGTTGCCATACTTTTCCTGCACCTTGCCTTCGACTTGCTTCGAGAGCCCCTTGGCTTGCTGTTCGCTGCTGCCGACCACCTTGCCGACTTCTTCCTGCACCTTGCCGCCAATGTCCTTGGCCTTGCCTTTGATCTGGTCCTTGTTCATCTGAAATACCTCGTCTCTGTCGTTGATACGAGCTTGTATTCTAGGCCGCGATGTCACATCGATCCGTTCGCCAGGTAACACTTAACGCGTACATACTGTAATCAGACGCCGGTTGCACCGCTGTGCAGCTAGCGAGACAATCAAACGGTTTGGGGCCTGTGCCCCGCAAAGCTGAGCATATGGATGAGCGCCGCACGAAATGGCTCGCGGTGCTGGGAATTGTCCTGGCGATAGCCTTACCCGTCGGACTGGCCGTTTTCCTGGCGCGGCATGAAAGCTTGGCCCAAGAGAAACAGCGGGCCCTCGCGTTCGCACGTGAAGTACTCGTCCGTTCAGAAGCCAGCACCGACGAAGTCGAAGCCGCCTTCGCCTCCCTCGCCAACACCACCGATCCCGAACCCTGCTCGCCCTACAACACGCAGCTGATGCGGCGGCTGGACGTGACCTCGGCTATGATCCAGGCCATCGGCATCCTCGAACACAACACGCTCGTGTGCTCCTCGCTCACCGACCGCAACCAGCCGGTTGAACTCGGCAAGCCGCAAGTGGTGACCCCCAGCGGCGCCAGGATCTGGAGCGGCGCCGAGCTGCCGTTTGCGCGCGGGGTGCGCTTCGTGGTGATCGGCCGCGGGCAGTACGCCGCCATCGTCCACCGCACCGCGCCGATCACGGTCAGCAGCGCGGACCCGCAACTGGTCGTGGCCGAGGTAGCCTTGCCGGAGCGCGTCGTGATTACCGGCCACGGCGACGTCAAGACCAGCTGGCTGAACGGCCTGAATCCCGGCACCGAGACCACCTTCTCCGACAATGAGGACGTGGTTGCCGTCGCCGTCTCGAAACGCTATGCGCTGGCCGCCATCGCCGCCTTGCCGGTCAGCCGGGTGAACGGGATGGCGTGGTCGATCGCACGCTGGCTGGTGCCCTGCGCCTTGCTGATGGGTGTGCTGCTGGCCTGGGCCGCGATTACGCTGGCGCGCGCGCAGCTGGCGCTGCCGATGGTGCTGAAGGCGGCCCTCAAGCGCAAGGAATTATTCATGGTCTACCAGCCGGTGGTGGACCTGCGCACCGGCAAATGGGTCGGCGCGGAAGCCCTGATCCGCTGGAACCGCCCGGGCGGCGAGGCGGTGCGGCCGGACGTGTTCATCGTCGCCGCCGAAGACAGCGGGCTGATCGCGCAGGTGACGCGCCAGGTGGTGCTGCAGCAGGTGCGGCGTCACGCCGAGATCCTGTTCAGCCAGTTTCCGCACTTCCACATCGCGATCAACCTGGCGGCGGAAGATTTACAGTCCGAACACACGGTGGCGCTGCTGCAGGAGCTGGTGACGGCGACCGGTGCGCGCCATGGCAACCTGATGGTGGAGGCGACCGAGCGCAGTTTCGCCGATCCCACCACCGTGCGCGGCATCGTCAACGCGTTGCGCAAGGTGGGTATCCGCATCGCCATCGACGACTTCGGCACTGGCTACTCCAGCCTGTCCTTCCTGGAAAGCGTGCACTTCGATTTGCTGAAGATCGACAAGTCTTTTGTCGACACCGTGCAAACCGGGGCGGCCACCAGCCAGGTGATCCATCACATCATCGAGATGGCCAAGGCGCTGCGGCTGGAGATGATCGCGGAGGGTGTGGAGACCAAGGCCCAGGCCCAGTTCCTGCGTGACCGCGGGGTGCAGTATGCGCAGGGCTGGCTGTTTGCGGAGCCGATGATGTTCGAGCAGATGCTGGAGGAGTTGAAGGAGCAGCAGCAGGAGGCGCCGGAGGCGGCGGCGAGCGGGACGCGGTGATGACGCTTGGGACAACCATCGCGTAAGAAAGAACGTCGTCCTCGCGAAAGCGGGGACCCCATTTCCCGTGCTGACCACTTACGATCACCGTAGTGGGATACCCGGGCGCCTAGCCCCTCCGCGGGAACGACGTTCTCTCTTTAGCTGCTGCTACCTCTGCTTTCTAGCGCGGCTGTTTACCAGACCCTCACGCGCTGCTCCGGCGCCAGGTACAGCTTCTCGCCCGGCTTGACCTCGAAGGCCTTGTACCAGGCATCGATGTTGCGCACGGTGGCGGCGCGGTACTCGGCCGGGGCGTGGCCGTCGGTCAGGATCTGGCGGCGCTCGGCGGCTTCGCGGGCCTTGGTGCGCCAGCTGTGTGCGAAGCCGATGAAGAACTCGCGGTCCGCTGCCTCGTTCGCCTGGTCGCCCAGCGCCGCATGCAGCGCGTCCAGCGACGCCGACAGGCCGGCCAGGTCGGCCAGGTTCTCGCTCAAGGTCTGCTGGCCATTGACCGCCAGGTCCGGGAACGGCTTGTAGGTCGAGTACTGCGCGGCCAGCTTCTGCGAAGCTTCCTTGAAGTGCTCGGCGTCCTGCTTGGTCCACCAGTCACGCAGGCGGCCCCGGGCGTCGAACTGCGAACCCTGGTCGTCGAAGCTGTGGCTGATCTCGTGGCCGATGATGGCGCCGATCGAGCCGTAGTTCGAGGCTTCCGACGCCTTCGGATCGAAGAATGGCGGCTGCAGGATCGCGGCCGGAAAGTTGAGCGCGTTCTGCAGCGGCAGGTTGACCGCGTTGACCAGCTGCGGCGGCATCACCCACTCGCGCATGTCCGGCTTCTGGTGCAGCTTGGCGACTTGCTGCTTGTAGCGGAACTTCTCGGCGTTCATGGCATTGGCGAAGGCGTCGGTCGGCGAGACAGCGAGGCCCTCATACGACTTCCACTTGTCCGGATAGCCCACACCCACGTACAGGGTCTTGAGCTTTTCCTTGGCCTGGGCGCGGGTGGCCGGCGCCATCCAGTCGAGCTTGTCGATGCGCTTGCCGAAGGCGGCGATGATGTTGGACACCATCTGCTGCACGCGCGCCTTGCTCTCGGCCGGGAAATACTTGGCGACGTAGATCTTGCCCACGGCTTCATCCATCGCGCCGTCGGTCGCGGCCAGCGCGCGTTTCCAGCGGGCCGACTGCTGCGGTGTGCCGGACAGGGCCTTGCCGTAGAAATCGAATTTCTGGTCCACCACCGCCTTCGGCAGCACGCCGGCGAAGTGGTTGATCTGGTGGAAGGCCAGCCAGTCCTTCCAGGTGGCCAGGTCGGTGCTGCCCACCAGCGATGCCTCGCCCTTCACCGCGGTCGGGTGCCAGACCATGAATTTGCCCTGGTCCGACAGGCCGGCGGCCTTGAAGAATGCTTTCCAGTCCATGCCCGGCGCCTTGGACGCGAATTCCTTCATGGTCCAGGTATTGTCCGCCAGGTGGACATCGGCCGATGCCTCGCGCGTGGCGTGGGTCTGGGCGATCGCGGTTTCCAGCGCCATCACACCCTGCGCGCGCTTGTCGGCGTTGTCGTAGCCTGCCAGCTTGAGCATCGCGGCAATGTGCGCCTGGTACTTGTCGCGCAGGCCAGCCATGCGATCGCTCTTGTCGAGATAGTAGGCGCGGTCCGGCATGCCCAGGCCGCCCTGCATCAGGTAGCCGATGTTGTGCGAGGGGTCGTGCAGGCCCGGCGCGATCCACAGGCCGAGCAGGTTTTCGGTGTAGAAGTTGGTGGCGTTCAGGGCGTCGACGTCGGCGCGCAGGCTTTCGCCCAGCGCGCGGGTCAGGCCGGCCTTGTCCTTGATCGCGTCGATCTTCGCGAGGGTCGGCTTGATCGGGGCCAGGCCCTTCTGCTCGATCGCGGACTCGTTCATGTAGGCGCCGTAGTAATCGGACACCCGGCGCTCGTCGGCGCTCAGGTTCTTCTGGGCCGCCAGGCCTTCGATCATCTTGACGATGCGCTGGTTGGTTTCCTCGGCCAGCTGCCCCATCGCGCCCCACGCCGCCTTGTCGGCCGGGATGTCGGTCTTCGCCAGCCACTCGTTGTTGGCCCAGGTGAAGAAGTCGTCGCCCGGCAGCATGGTGGCCGCCTTTTCCTGGCTTGGCGCCTGCGCGGCAGGTGCCTGCTGTGCGTGGCCGGGAGTGAAGACCAGCGCGGCGCCGCACACGGCCAGCGCCAGCGCGGTTTTGATCGGAGTCCAGCGAGTATCCATGGGTGTCCCTTCGTTTTAGCTGTTGTTAATCCATTTATTATCCGCCGATGTAGACAAATTGCCCACGCGGATGGTTTCTTACTTCAAGGCCTCGCGGACCTGCGGCAGCAGGCGTGCTTTTTGCGCCGCGCGGACTCGGATGCCATTGCCCACCCGCTGGGCTTCGACCAGCGCATCGGGGCCAAAGTTCTTGCGGACATAGTCTTCCATCATGTCGGCGTCGGCCGCGTTGGACGAGCCGCCCACCACGTCGGCGAAGGCATGGTCGACCGCCAGCGCGTTCAGGTTCTTGAGCAGCGCCTCGCGGTGCTCGACGGCGAATTCCCAAGCCTGCTGGGTGTGCTCGCGGCCGACGTCGGCCACCATGTGTTCGGCCAGGCTGGGCGGCAGGTCCGACGAGAGGGCCAGCGCCAGCGTGCGCGCGGCCAGCGCCGGATCGCGCACGCTGGTGAGCGCGCGGCCGAGGCGGTTGCGCTCCTCGGTATTGGTGGCCTCCAGGGTGCGCTTGGCGATCGCATCGTAAGTTGCCGCATCGGCGTAGCGGCCAGTGGTGCGCAGCACGAATTCCAGCATCGACGGGCTGACCGAGGCCGGGTCGGCCAGGTAGCGCGCGAAGCGCTGGCGCGCCTGCGCGATCGCGTCGGCATCGCCAGTCTGCGCCAGCGCCATTGCCAGCAAGGCGCGCAGGCGCTTGTCCTCGGCGCTTTCGCCGGGCCGCTCGTCCCAGCCCAGCTCGCGCATCTTCGGCGTCGCGAATTCATTGATGAAACGGGCGATCAGCGCTTGCTCCGGTTCCTTGTCCGCAAGCCTGTACAGCGCGCCCAGGTTGCCGCCGATCGATTGCCACACGGCCAGTCGTGGCTCGTGCTGGTATGCGCGCACCAGCTTCAGGTAACTGTCCAGCGGCAGGCTGCCGGCGCTGACGAGGGCCCAGGTGTCGGTCAACAGCTTCAGTCGGGTCGGGTCGGGCAGCTTGGCGGCCTGGGCCGAAAGGGCCTGGAAGCTTTGCGGGTCGTACTGGATGCGGAAGAAGCCGACGCTGTAGGGATCGACCACCAGCGCGCCCTCGCAGCCGCCCTGCTCGAAGGTGGTCGATGCGGTCGACAGCAGCGTGTAGATGGCGCGGCCGTTGACGGTGCCGACCTGCAGCGGCACATGCCACAGGCGTTGCTCGGCGGCCGGCTCGTCCACGCGGAACTGCTGCTGCGACAGCGTGACCATGCGCTTGCCGTTCTCGCAGGCTTGCTCGACTTTGATCAGCGGGAAGCCGGGCTGGGTGGTCCAGTCCGAGGCAAGCTGGCCGACCGGCTTGCCCGACGCCTGTTCCAGCGCGTTCCACAAGTCCTGGGAGGTGGTGTTGGAATACTTGTGCGTGGCCATGTAGTTGCGGATGCCCTTGCGGAAAGCATCCTCGCCCAGATAGTCCTCCAGCATGCGCAGGAAGCCCTGCCCTTTTTCGTAGGTGATGGCGTCGAACGCATTGGCGGCCTGCGACTCGTTGTCGATGCGGGTCTGGATCGGGTGCGTGGTCTTGCGCGCGTCCAGGTTCAGCACGCCTTCGCGCTCGGCGATGCCGTTCAGGTAGGGCCGCCATTCGGGATGGAAATGGTCGGTCGCCTTGGACGACATCCACGAGGCAAAGCCTTCGTTGAGCCACAGGTTGTCCCACCAGGCCATGGTCACCAGGTTGCCGAACCACTGGTGCGCGATCTCGTGGGCGTTGACCATGAAGGTGCCCTGGCGCACCTCGGGCGCGCTGCGCTGCGGGTCGACCAGCAGCGCGGACTCGTTGTAGGTGATGCCGCCCCAGTTCTCCATCGCGCCATTGAAGCCGCCGGGCATCGCGATCAGGTCGAGCTTGGGCAGCGGATACGGCACGCCGAAGTAGCCGTTGTAATAGTGGATGATCTCCTTGGCATCGGCCAGCGGCGCGGCGGCGGAACCGAGCTTGCCCTTGGTCGTGACGACGCCGATATCGACGCCGTCCTGCTTGCCGGACAGGCGCTCCAGCTCACCGGCGGCCAGCACCACCAGGTAGCTCGGCATCTTGGGCGTGAGCGCGAACGAGATGCGCTGCTTGCCGTCGGCCAGCACCTGACGCTTGTCGACCGGGGTATTCGAATAGGCGCTGAAGCTGGCGGGAACGTCGATGCTCAGCTTGTAGCGGGCGCGGAAGGACGGCTCGTCCCAGCTTGGCAGCAGGCGGCGCGCGTCGGTCGGCTCCATCGTGGTGGCGATCATCTTCTTGCTGTCGGCGCCGGACTTGTAGTTCATGTAGAACATGCCGCGCGCCTCGCGGTTGATCTGGCCGCTGAATTGCATGGCCAGCCGGTAGCGCCCCGGCTTGATCGGCTTGGGCAGGGAAAAGCTGACGGTTTGCTGCCTGGCGTCGACCGCCGGGACGAGCGTGATCGGGGCGAGGCCGTTCCCGCTGAGGGTCGCGTTGGCGATCTGCAGCTTGTCGGCGTTGAGCATGATCGCCGAGGTCGGCTTGAGGACGTCGATCTCGACGCTCTCCTCGCCGCGGAAGGTGTTGGCGGCAATGTCCGGCACGATATGGGCTGCGTACTGGATCGGCAGCACGTCCTTGGGCAGCTTGCCCGGCGTCGCGGCGAACGAAAACGGTGCTTCGGCAAACGCGGCGCCGGCATCCAGCGCAAACGCGGCCGCGATCGCGGCACGCAGCAGATGGTGCTTCATGGTCTCCCCTCTCTTGTCGTTGGCGCCCTGCTCGTGGCGAGCGCTCGCCGTGAACTGTAGGGAAAGCGTGGCCGGCCCGCAGCCTCCATGCGACAGGATGCAAAAAACCGGGCTGGAACGCCGTTTTCCGGGAATAGCCGGGCAGGAACGATGACATATCATCATCCTGTAATGACAAAAAGTTATCGACCGAAAAATATTTTAAAAAATTTACCGGGAACCCTAAAGTTCGCGAAATTGGCGCCGATAAGTCTAGAGAACCGGCAATCCGGCCGGAGTTTTGGGGACTGGAGAACGCAATGACCTCCAACGAAGTGCTGTCGATGTACGAGAATCTTGCCGGCCTGACGGGGCAGATGGCTGCCGCCGCGCAAGCAGGCGACATGCAGCGCCTGGCGCAGCTGGAAACTCGTTGCGTGATCGAAAGCGCCGCCGCGGCAACCGGCGTCCCTGCCCTGCAAGGCGCCCAGCGCCAGCGCAAGATCGACCTGCTCAAGCAGATCATGGCCAACGACCGCGCGATCCGCGAGGTCACCGAGCCGTGGATGGCCCGCGTCGACGGGCTGGCTTGCGCTCACTAAGCCACTGATTTCCTTATAAAAAAGCGCCTGCGGGCGCTTTTTTTGTTGCCGATCCGCTGAGTGAACCAAGAGTTGCCGTCGTTCCCGCGAAAGCGGGAACCCCATTTCCAGTGCGCCGACATGGCTCCGCCGTTTTGGCCCGCTCGCAAAATGGGATTCCCGCTTTCGCGGGAATGACGGCTCGTCTTTGGTGGAGTACTGAAAATGAAAAAGCGCCACACGGGCGCTTTGGGGTAGTGCGGAGAGCGAGCACCAGGTATCTCCTGGTGTCGCCTCTTGCCGGTTGCTTCCGGCGTCCGCGTCGCACTGTTGCTAGCGAACTGCTTCCGGACTCAGGCGTTTCCTCAACGTTCATCTGCTTTCCGCGCCACGCTATCGGTGGTGGCTGCGACAGATCCTGAGCCGTTCTTTGTGGTTTCAATCACCACTGAACTCAGTATAACAAAAAATGACATCCGTGCTAATTTTTTCTTGTAAGTACTAAATCAGGGTCGGTTCGATCAGCTCATCGTCGTCAACATCGTGGTCAGGCAGCGGCGCGTGCACCCTGTGGACCTTCACCTGCTTGCGGCGATGGCGCCAGAACTGCAGGCCGCCGACGGTTGCGAACACCCCGCCGCCGGCCCCGGCGATCCAGCCCCAGGGCATGCCTGCCGGCAGTTCCTCTGGCGCAGCCGGAGCTGGCGCCGCCACCGGGACCACAGCTTTCAACTTGACCGGTTTAAATACAGGCCGCGCCGGCGGCTCCTCCATCACCTGGCCGAATTTTTCGTCGGCTGCCGGGCGCTCGGCGGCTTCTTTCTTGACCGGCAGCGGCGGCTTGGCTGGCATCGCCGGCTTCGGCGCTTCAACGGGCTTGGGCGCCGCCGCGGCCTTGGCTTCCGCGGCAGCGCGCGCTTTCGCCTCGGCCTGAAGGGTCTTGACGCGCTCTTCAAGCTTGACGAGTTCGGCGCGCAGTTCCGCGTTCTTGCCGTCCAGCGCGGAACACGTGGCCTCGGCCTTCGAAGGCTCTTTCGGGCAAGCCGGGACAGGCTTTGGCTGCGGAATGACTGCGGGGTGCACCTGGCTTGCCTTCGCGGCGGCCAATGTGATCGGGGCCGGCTTGGGCTCCTCAGGCTTGGGCGCAGGCCTGGCGGCGACGGTCGGCTTGGGCTCCTCCGCCTTGGTCACTGGTTTGCCTGAAACCGCCGGCTTGGGCTCGTTCACTTTCGCCGCAGACTTGACTGGCAGCGCTGGTTCAGGCGCCTCCGGCTTTGCCTCAGGCTTGCTTGCCACCGCCAGCGTGACGGGCACGTGAGCAAGGTGTGGCGGCGGCGTCTTTTCAGCCACGCTTGCGAGCTTTGCCGGTTTCGTTACGGCCGGCACGGGCTCCGCAGGCTTACGGGCCGGTTCGGGAACTGGCTGCGCGGGTTTTGCCTCTTTAACGGCTGCAGGTTCAGGCAGTGGCCGCACCAGCTTCTGATGGCTCGCCGGCATGGCCCGGAATGGCGCGCGGACAGTCCGCTTGGGCGCAATCTCCTGCACGACAGGCGGCGCGGGAACTGGCGACGCAACGAGTCGCGGCGCAGGCGGCGCCGGGTCCGGCGTGAACCATAGGGTGGCCAGCCGCACGCCGCGCTGCCCGCCGTCGGTCAGCTCCAGGTACAGGTGCAAATGGTCGGCCTCGATCGGCCGGGTCGACGTCACATGGAGGAATTGCCTGCCATCGCGCCGCACCACGGCCAGGTTCACGCTGGACAGCACCGGCGGCAGCTCAAGGCCGGCCCCGCGGTACACATCCAGGCTGGCAACGCGCGCCAGCACCGTTCCGTTTGCATCATGGAGCGAGGTCAGTTCGATATCGGCGGATAATTGTTGGCCGAGATAGGAATTGACCTTGGCGTCTCCCAGCTCGGCGGCGCGCGCGCCCGCACCCGCGAGGACGGCGCCGGCAAACAGCAAACTGGCAAGTTGAAACGAAGGGTGGCGCGGCATCGGGCGGGTCGATTTGGATCCTAAGCGTAATTAACGGGCGCTGGAGTAAACTCTTTAGCCTAATCTGAAAAACAACAAGGATGGCCTAAATGGAAACGAGGATCGAAAAAGACAGCTTCGGCCCGATCGAGGTGCCGGCAGACCAGCTCTGGGGCGCGCAAACGCAGCGTTCCCTGCACCATTTCCATATCTCGACCGAACGCATGGCGCCGGAACTGTTGGCCGCGCTGGCCCAGGTCAAGCGTGCCGCGGCCGCGGTCAACCGCTCGCTCGGCAAGCTCGACAAGGACAAGGCCGAGGCCATCATCAAGGCTGCCGACGAGGTACTCGACGGCAAGCATCCCAACGAGTTTCCGCTCGCCGTGTGGCAAACCGGCTCTGGCACGCAGAGCAATATGAACATGAACGAGGTGCTGGCCAACCGCGCCTCCGAACTGCTGGGCGGCGAACGCGGCGAGAAACGCCTGCTGCATCCGAACGACCACGTGAACATGGGACAGTCCTCCAACGACATGTTCCCAACCGCCATGCACGTCGCGGCCGCGACGGCGGTGGCGCAGGCCGTGCTGCCGGCGCTGGCCCGGCTGCGCGGCACGCTGGAGCTGAAGTCGCGCGACTTCGCCGGCATCGTCAAGATCGGCCGCACCCACTTGCAGGACGCGACCCCGCTGACGCTGGGCCAGGAATTTTCCGGCTATGTGGCCCAGCTCGAAATCGCGGAGCAAGCGATCCGCTCCGCCCTGCCCGGCTTGCTGTTCCTGGCCGCCGGCGGCACCGCGGTCGGCACCGGGCTCAACGCGCATCCGGATTTCGCGCCGCGCATCGCCGCCGAGATCGCCTCGCGCACCGGACTGACCTTCAAAAGCGCGCCCAACAAATTCGCCGCGCTGGCCGGGCACGAGCCGATGGTGGCCGCGCATGGCGCCCTGAAGACACTCGCGACCGCGCTGATGAAGATCGCCAACGACGTGCGCTGGATGGCGTCCGGCCCGCGCTCCGGCCTGGGCGAAATCACCATCCCCGAGAACGAGCCGGGCAGCTCGATCATGCCGGGCAAGGTCAACCCGACCCAGGCCGAAGCGATGACGATGCTGTGCTGCCAGGTGTTCGGCAACGACGTCGCGCTCACCATGGGCGGCGCGCAGGGCAACTTCGAGCTGAACGTGTTCAAGCCGATGATCGCCCACAATTTCCTGCAAAGCTGCCGCCTGCTGGCCGACGGCATGCGCTCCTTCGACGAGCACTGCGCGCGCGGCATCGAGCCGAACCGCAAGCGCATCGGCGAGCTGATGGAGCAATCGCTGATGCTGGTGACGGCGCTGGCGCCGCACATCGGGTATGATCGCGCGGCGCAAATTGCCAAAACCGCACAGCATAATGACCTGACCCTGCGCCAGGCCGCGCTGCAGTCCGGCTTCGTCAATGAAGAGCAGTTCGACCAATGGATCGTGCCGATCGAAATGACGCGGCCCGACACCATCTGAGGCGCGGACCCAACCGTACGCCGCCATTTTTTTCCCGGGGATAGAATGCAACAAACAGTTATCGAATTGACATCTGAATATATCGAACTCAACCAACTGCTGAAAGTGGCCGGCCTGGTCGACAGCGGCGGCGCCGGCAAGCACATGGTCGAGAGCGGCGTGGTGTCGGTCGATGGCAAGCAGGAGCTGCGCAAGACCGCGAAGATCCGCTCCGGCCAGGTGGTGAAGGTGGGCGACGTCCGGATCAGCGTGAAATAAAAGCAAGGGCGGCGGCCTGTGCGGCGCGTTTGCGCCCAGACAAGCGCGGCAGGTCTCCCTTGTTTATATTTTAAGTGTGATCAACCGGACGAAGGTGAAGGCGATGGATACCCCGGAGGACAACCCGCACACGCAAGAGCGGCTGATCGGCGACCTGCGCGCGGTCATCGAGAATGCGGAAGAGCTGCTGAAAAACACCGACCAGTACACCAGCGTGCTGTACCAGAACGCACGCGCCAAGCTGTCGATGGCACTGACCGCCGCCAACGAGGAACTCGCCCGCTTCGAAGACGCACAGCTGACCCGCATGATCGACGCCACCCGCGACGCCAACGAACGCTTCCAGGACAAAACCGGCGAAGAGCGCATCCTGCGCGCTTTCCACTGATTAGCTTGTCGTGCCCGCGCGGGCGGGAACCCCATTTCGCTCGCGCACCGCTAGCGCTTACCCAACACGCCGCCGTCGGCCGCCAAGAAAACGCCGCCTTCCAGCCACTGCCTGAGCTGCGTGGCCACATCGAAATTGTCATCAAGCTCGCACGCCGCATCCAAGGCCTCACCCAAGGTCTTGCCCTGCTCGCAAGCATTCAAGGCCGCAAAGGCAGCTTCGGTCAGCCTCGACAGTTGCGGCTGCCACTTCGGCCGCGTCACCAACACGAAATTTTCCCGCGCCATCTCGTTGGGGAAGCCCGTTCCGGACGGCTGGTGCGCCAGCCACAGCTCGCCTACAGCCCAGCCACTCCGCACCAGTGCCGTCGCCGGATGCAGCGCCAGCCGCAGGGATTCCACCTGCTCCGGCGCCAGTCCTGCAAGGTCCGATGCAGTCAGCGCCGGTGCATCGCAAGCGTAATACGAGCGGTGCAGCTCCCACTCCAGGCGGGCCATGTCCGGCAGATACGGAAACCGCGCAACATGCTCGAACCCGGCAAGGAACCCGGCGAAGTGCTCACCAAACACGTTCAGGTCCGGATCTTGTGACGCAAGACCCTTGCCATAGGCGCGCGCAAGGCCGGTGAAAAATTCCTCGCCGACCAGTTGCCGCACGACCGGATATGCCGCGGCCAGCGCCTTGTCCCAGTTCGCCGTGAGATTGCCCCGATAAATGCCCAGCCGTTCGTCGGCGCCCTCTCCTTTCACGGCTGGCAGCGCAAGCGCGCCATCCAGCAGCGCCTCGCCGAAGGCCTGCTGGCGCGCCGCCAGCACATCCGCCGGGGAAGCGATCGAGACCGGCGCAAGCCGCATGCCAGCACCAGCAGCGGACTCATAATCCGCCGCGATGCGGTCGGCCTTGGCGGCCTCCCGCAGCAACACATCCAGCTCCGGAATATCCGTATCCCATTCGACCAGCGTCGGCACGCGGCCAAAGCGCGCCAGCGCGGCCCGATACAGCACCCACACCGGCTCGGCCACTGCCGCGCCATGATGGTCGATGACGGCATGCTCCGCCTGCAGGTGCCCGGCCAGGTGGATCTCACCGACACTGCCGAGCGGAAGCGCCGCGATGGCCGCCAGGGGATCCTCGCCGTGGTTGCGCTGGTTGACGTAGAGATTGTTCACGTCCAGCAGCACGCCGCAGCCGGTCCGCCGCACCAGCTCGGCGAGGAATTCGGCCTCGCTCATCGCATCGTCGTGGAAGCGCACGTAGGCCGACACATTCTCCAGCAACACCTGTCGCCGCAGCGCATCCTGCATGCGGCCAATGCGCTCGGCCAGCAGGTCGAGGGCCGTCCGCTCCAGCGTCAACGGCAACAGGTCGTGCAACTGGCGCCCCTGCAAGGCGCCCCAGCTCAGGTGCTCGGACACCAGCATCGGCTCGATCTGTTCGACCAGCAGACGGATGCGTTCAAGATGATGTTCAGGAAAGCCGCGCGCGGAACCCAGGCCGAGGCCGACGCCGTGCAGGCTGATGGGATAGTCACGCCGCAGCGTGCGCAGGACGTGCCAGTCCCAGCCCGAGCGCGAGAGGAAATTTTCGGTGTGAACTTCGAGCCAGCCGGCGGCCGATTTCTGCTCGAGGAAGCGGCGGTAGTGCGGCGCCCGCAGGCCGACCCCGGCCGCCAGCGCCTGCCCCGCCATCGGATTGACTCCTTACTTCTTCTCGGCGCCGCGTTTGGCGCCGAGCTTGCCGCCGACCTTTTCGCAGGTGCCCTTGGCGACGTATTTCCATTCTTTGGCGTCATTGTCGGCCGTGGCCTGGCTGGCGCAGCCGTGGGTGGCGGTGCCGCAGTCGTTCTGGCCGGCCTTGGCGACGCCGTAGCATTTTTCCTGGTCAGCCTGCCCAGCCATGCTGTCCTGGCCGTTGGCGAAGGCGGTGCTGGCGGCGCACGCGCCGGCCAGTGCGGCGGCGATCATAGCGTGGCGCTTGTTCATGGTCGTTCTCCTGATGTGTCGGACTCGTGGATTGTACCCGCACCGCCAACGAAAACAACCCGGGCCCTCGGCCGAGGCGCCCGGGTTGCATTGATCCAGCCCGGAAAACGAGGTTCAGGCCGTGGTATTGATCGTCTGGCCGAGGTGGTCCGGCAAATTCTGCACCGGTGGCGGCGACTTGATCGCGTCGAGCAGCTGGGTTGCGGTCGAGGATGCAATTTCTTCGGCGCGCTTTTGCAGGGCTACATCGACATCTTGCTTGGTGCCGGTGTCCGCAATAGTGCTCGCGGCCCGGGCGATGCTGCTGGCGTCCATCATTCGGCTCCCAATAAGGCGTATCCCCCATTTACGGCTGCTTTTCGAGGAACTTTAGGGTGTGACCGACAATTTCATCCATTCGTCCAGCCAGGCCAGCACCGACGCGGGATCGTCCAGGTCCAGCCAGGCCAGCCCGGCGCGCGCCCCTTCCGGCCGCGGCACGTTGCTTGCCACCGCGACAATAAGCTCGTCGTCGGGGTAGACGGCCGGCTGGCCGATCGACGGCCGGTGCACTTCCAGCTTGGGAATGGCGGCCCATTTATAGCCTTCCACCAGGGTCAGTGCGGCCGGGGACAGCTGCGACAGCAGTTCAGCCAGCCCGGGTTCGGGCTCCGCGCGCAGCTCGCGCACGACGGCGATGCGGTACGGCGACGCCAGCATCACCTCGGCCGCGCCGGCGCTGCGCAGGCGCGCGCTGTCCTTGTGCGGCGGCTCCAGCACGACATCATGGTGGCTATGCTTGATCACATTGACCCGCATCCCGCGCGCGGCGAGGCCGGCCACCAGGTGCTCCAGCAGCGTGGTCTTGCCGCTACCCGACCAGCCGACGACCCCGAGTACCTTGCCCATGTCAGAACGGGACACGGTAGCGGCTGCCGCGATAGTTCATCACCGCGCCTTTCGGCAGCAGCTTCTCCAGCACCAGCCCCGGCGCGACTTCCTCGCCCTCGTGGCGCAGGACGTTGTCGATCAGGATCAGGCGGTCCGCCGGGTTCGGCGAGTACATGTAGCCGCCAAACGCCACTTTCGGGATGTCGCGGCGGGTGGCCTCCGGCAGCGCGCCGAGGGCGGGCAGCGACTCTTCGCCTGCAGCCGCCGTCTGGATCGGCGCAGGAGCGGTGGCAGCGACCGGTGCAGGCTGGCTCGCAACGTGCGCGGGCGCCGCTACCGGCACCGCAGGCTTGACAACCACGGCAGGCTCGCGCTCCGGCGGCTTGGCGACCGCGACTGCATCAGGCTTCGGCGCGGCATCTGGCTTGCCGACCAGCGCAACCTGGCTCGGCGCGCTCGCGACCTGCTTCACCGGCGCCGGTTCTTGCGCGGCTGCGGGCGGCACCGGTGCAGGCGTCAGCGACGCCACCGGCGCAGCGGGAACCGGAGCAGCGGGAACCGGCGTCGCCTGGTGCCGCCACAGCATCAGCGCCGCCACGACCAGCACCACGCCGGCCGCGA
This sequence comes from Massilia terrae, assembly GCF_024753145.1. Lineage (GTDB taxonomy): Bacteria > Pseudomonadota > Gammaproteobacteria > Burkholderiales > Burkholderiaceae_D > Telluria > Telluria terrae. The sequence goes on from NZ_JANUGU010000004.1 coordinate 269,363, forward strand.
CGCCGATCACCAGCGGTCTGCGGTTCGCCCCCGCCTCCGGCGCCACGCTGGCGGCGGGCGCATGAATGGTCGGCGCGCTGCCCAGCTGGCGCTCGGCCTGTGCCTTTTTCAGGGCTTCGAGAATGTAGGACATCGTGTTTTACTTATCGGTCCGGTTAAGCGACAGCAGGCGCGGTTCGTCCACCCCCGACAGCTGGTTCATGCGCATGTAGGTGCGCGGCCCGGCGACGCCGTCCGCCTTCAGGTTCTGCTTCGACTGGAAATCGCGCAGCAGTCCCTGCATGCGCGGGCCCAGCGGCTGGTCCACCGGCGGCGCATCCAGCTTGTTCATCTCCGCCAGGCGCTCGGCGATCCAGTCCACATCCGGCCCATGATCGCTTGCTCCGACCTGGTCGCGGAAGCCGCGCGCGACGCGCCAGAAGGTCGTGTACTCGCCGTCGAACAGCGGCGCCAGCGCGGCCAGGTTCACGGTCTGGCGCTTGCCGTCGACGCTCAGCGTGGCGCTGGTGTCGTCCATATGCGTCAGCACCGCGTAACCGGTTTTGCCCTGGTCGTGCAGCGTGATGATCGCGGGCCGGTCCAGCAGGCGCAGTTCGTACAGGCCGCCCTTGCCCTTGTTGCAGCGCAGGTTGAGCTTGAGCGCGGCCTGGCACGCATCGCCCGCCGGCAGGGGCTCGCCCCACAGCGCCGCCAGCTCGCGCAGCGCGGCATCCTGGCTGGCATGGGCGGCAGGCTTCTGCGTCGATGCGCTCGGCTTGGGCGCCGGCGAAGCGACGGCAGCGGTCACCGGCGCGACCTTGGCGATGGTCACCGGCGCGCTGCTTTGGCGCGGCAGGATCTGCCAGGCCGCGGCGGCGCTCAGCGCGACCACGGTCAGCACGCCGCCCGCGATCACCGGCCAGCGATAGCGGCGCACATCGGCATTCTCGCCGCCAAAGACCTCCTGTGCGGCGCGGCGCAGGATCGGGCGCGTGACCTCGCGGCTGTTCTCGACATAGGCGCCGAGCAGCCCGCGATCGCACAGCAGGTTGATGCGGCGCGGTACGCCATGCGACAGGCGGTGGATCAGCGTGGTGAGCGAACTCGGGATCGGGATCGGCCCGTTGACGCCTGCCACCGCCAGCCGGTGCGCGACGTAGGCGCCGGTCTCGGACTCGGACAAAGGCCCGAGGTGGTAGCGCGCGATGACGCGCTGGGCCAGCTGTTCGAGCTCGGGGCGCTCGACCATCTCGCGCAGCTCGGGCTGGCCGATGAGGATAATCTGCAGCAGCTTGCGCTCGCTGGTTTCCAGGTTGGTGAGCAGGCGCAGCTGCTCCAGCACGTCGGCCGACAGGTTCTGCGCCTCGTCGATCACCAGCACGTTGTTCAGGCCGCGCGCGTGGGCGTCGAGCAGGTAGCCGTTGATCGCGTCCACGTAGACCTTGGCGCCGGTCGCGCCCGGGCCGCGCGGCGGCAGCTCGATGCCGAATTCGTCGCACACGGTCAGCAGCAGCTCTTCCACCGTCAGGCGCGGATTGAAGATATAGGCCAGGCGGCAGTTGTCGGGGACCTGTTCGATGAAGCAGCGGCAGACGGTGGTCTTGCCGGCGCCGATCTCGCCGGTCAGCAGGACGAAGCCGCCGCCGCTGTCGATCCCGTACAGCAGGTGCGCGAGCGCTTCCCGGTGGCGTTCGCTCATGAACAGGTAACGCGGATCGGGCGCGATCGAGAACGGCGCTTGCTTCAGGCTGAAATAGTTGTTGTACATGGCAAACCGTGGGGCGGCAGCGTTGTGAACCTCGCGCAGTATATTTTGAAATCGGCTCGGGCGGGCGCAACTGTGTCAATGGGGCTCCATTGGAACTCCGCCATTATAGTTACCGTCATTCCCGCCTCGGCGGGAACGACGATATCTTTACGCTTCACTGTCCGACGGTCCGAAACGCTGTCCTATTACGTGACAACCCCCCCTCCGCCAGCGCCCGGTTATCGTGCTGCCACGGATGAAACGACGGCTTCAGGTACTGCAAACCCGGCCTCAGGAAATGCCAGGCCATGCCGCGCCGCCCGAACCACATCCGCCCCGCGCTCGCCCAGGTCGACCGCCGCCACAAGGTCCCGTCATGCTTGAGGTTATACGCCGTCTGCCTGAATGCATCCAGCCAGAACAGCAAGCTCACATGCAGGAACCATAGCACCCGCCGTGCATACCCGCCGCCGATCGCCTGGTACACATCGAAGGCCACCGCCTTGTGCTCGGTCTCCTCGGCCGCATGCCAGTTCCACAGCAGGCGCAACTGCGGGTCGGCGCCATCGAGCCACTCCGGGTAGCGCAGCACGCCGTCCGCCAGCACCGCCGTGTAGTGTTCCAGCGCGGCGGTGACGGCCACGCGGCTGCGGATGTCGAGCCGTGAGACCAGCCGCACGCGGTCCGCCAGCGACTTCTCGATCGTGTAGTCGAAGCCCTGCCCGGCCAGTTGCGCGTTGTACTGGATGTGGACGAAGCGATGGCTGGCCTCCTGGCCGACGAACTCCCTGATCGAATCGGCCAGCTCCGGTTCGACCCATTGCGCGGCCGCGCGCAGGCTGTCGATGAACATCTGCTCGCCGATCGGGAAGCTCATCGACAATGCATTGAAAAAGTGGGTGCGGTAGGCATCGCCATTCAGCCAATGGCGCGGAAAGCCGCCGGACAAATCAACATCGAGCTTGCGAACGGTAATCGAAGACATGCGTCCAATATACCTGCTGCCGAGCTCCGGCCCGCGCACGCTTCGTCCACCCGTGGGCACCGTTAATCCCGCGATTTCGGCCGTTCGTCGGTTTCGACGTGCAGATGCGCCGGATGCGGCATATCGTGCAGTCTCCCGGCAGCCGCCGCCCCAACGACCCGACAACAATATGAAAAACGCGTTCGTCATCACCCTTCTCGCATGCCTCGCCGTGTTCGCCGTCGCCGGACAAAACCTCCCGCAACGGCGCGCCGAATCCCAACGCGCCGACTTCGCGACCGAGCAGCGCCCGATCGGCGCGTTCTCCGCGATCGAACTGGATGGCCCGTTCGACGCAGTGGTGCACGCCCAGGCCGCCAACAACGCCGTCGAGCTGTCGGGCCAGCGCCGCGAACTGGACGACATCGAAACCTTCGTGCGCGGCGACACCCTGGTGGTGCGCTCCAAGCCGCGCGTGGGCTTCTACTTCAGTTTCGGGCGTAGCCATCGTGAACCAACGCGGGTGACCATTTCGGCGCCCATGCTCAAGAGCCTGGACAACTCCGGCAGCGGCGACGTGACGGTCGACCAGCTCGGCGGCGACAAAGTCACGCTCACGGTCAACGGTCCCGGCGACCTGCACGCGTCGGGCGCAGTGCGCGACCTGAGCGTCAGCATCAGCGGCAGCGGCGACGCCGACCTGCGCCACCTGTCCAGCACCAAGCTCGAACTGAACATGTCCGGCCCCGGCGACGTGCTGGTGTCCGACGTGTCAGGCGAGATGTCGGCCAATGTCAGCGGCTCCGGCGACCTCGCCGCCGAGAACCTGAACGTGGGCCGCCTGGTCGCGCAGCTGAGCGGCCCGGGCAGCGTGGCCTTGTCCGGCACTGCGCACGAATTGAGCGGAGAGGTGTCCGGCTCGGGCGACCTGGACGCGTGCAAGCTGTCGGTGGAGGCGGTGCGCGCGCGGATGGACGGCCCTGGTTCCGCCTGCGTGGCGGGCGCCATCAGCCAGTTCGACGCCGAGGTGAATGGCTCGGGCGACCTGTCCGCCAGCGGCCTGCAGGCGCAGAGCGCGCGGCTGCGCATGAGCGGTCCGGGCGGCGTCAAGCTGCAGGGCGAAGTCGGCGAACTGAATGCCGAAGTGACCGGCTCCGGCGACCTGCATGCGAAATCGCTGAAAGTGAAGACCGCCGTGATCCGCAGCCACGGCCCTGGCGGCACGGAGCTGTCGACCGTGTCCGACACGCTCGACGCCGAACTGCACAGCAGCGGCGGACTGCAGGCAGCCCTGGCCGGCAAACGCCTGCTGCTGCAGATGGATGGGCCAGCCGATGCCGCCATCAGCGGCACGGCGGACCTGGTGCGCGCGCAGCTGTCCGGCTCCGGCAGCCTGGACGCACGCAAGCTGGTGGCCGGCCGCGCCGACGTCCACGTCGATGGACCGGGCAGCGCCGAAGTCTACGTGCTGCCGGAAGGCGCCGCGCGCGGCGCCCACGCCTCGCTGCTGACGGTGGAGCGCAACCGCACGCGCCAGGTGACAGAGTAAGCATCCATTTGTCCTTGTGCTAATGTAGCGCGGCAGCACGACTGCCGCGTTTGACATTAGAAGACCCGACCAAGGACGCCCATGAAGTCAACCATCGCCCGCCTCGCGCCGCTCGCCGGCGCGCTGCTCGTCGCCGTCCTCGCACACGCGCAGGACGGCAAGCCGCAATACCCCGCCCTGCCTTCCGAAACCCCGGCCGACTTCAATGCGCCGACGGCCGGCTTCAACTACGTCAAGCGCAGCGTGATGATCCCGATGCGCGACGGCGTGAAGCTCAACACCGTCATCATCACGCCGAAGGGCGCGAAGAACGCGCCGATCCTGCTCACCCGCACGCCGTACAGCGCATCCGACCTGACCGGCCACGCCGAAAGCAGCGATATGGCCTCGATCCTGCAAGGCTACGACAACGCGACCGACGTGATCGTCGACGGCGGCTACATCCGGGTGGTGCAGGACGTGCGCGGCAAATACGGCTCCGAGGGCGACTACGTGACGAACCGTCCGCTGAGCGGGCCGTTGAACCCCACGCCGGTCGACCATTCGACCGACACCTGGGACAGCATCGACTGGCTGGTGAAGAACCTGCCGGAGTCGAACGGCAAGGTCGGCATCATCGGCATCTCCTACGACGGCTTCCTGCCGCTGATGGCGCTGGTGAATCCGCACCCGGCGCTGAAGGTGTCGGTGCCGATGAACCCGATGGTAGATGGCTGGCGCGGCGACGACTGGTTCCACAACGGCGCATTCAGGCAGATCAACCTCTCCTACATCATGGAGCAGGTGGTCACGCGGCGGAATGAAGCTAAATGGTTTACATCGAATTACGACGACTACGACATGTATATGCGCGCCGGTTCCGCCGGTGCACTGGCGCATGCGCGCGGCGTCGAGCAGAGCGGCTTCTGGCGCAAGGTGCTGGCGCATCCGGCCTACGACAGCTTCTGGCAGCAGCAGGCGATGGACAAGATCCTCGCGAAACAGCCGGTGACGGTACCGACGCTGCTGGTGCATAGCCTGTGGGACGCCGAGGACATCTACGGCGCAATCGCGGTCTACAAGGCGATCAAGCCGAACGACCGTGACAACAAGGTGCACCTGGTGCTGGGGCCGTGGCAGCACGGCGGCGGCATCGAGGACGGCAGCAACCTCGGCGCGATCAAGTTCGGCAGCGACACCGCCCTGCACTTCCGGCAGGAGATCCTGTGGCCCTTCCTGGACCGCTACCTGAAGGACGACAACGCCGCGCCGCAGATCGCCAATGTGTCGGCATTCGAAACCGGCACCAACAAATGGCGCCACCTGAACGCCTGGCCAGCCGGCTGCAACAGCGGCTGCGCGATCAGGCCGATGCAGCTGCACCTGTCCGCCGGGGACAAGGCGGTGCTGGGCGGGACCGCGGCGGACCACGGCTTCGCCGAGTACATTTCCGATCCTTCGAAGCCGGTGCCGTTCCGCCAGCGGCCGATCCCGCCATATGGCTACGACGAGAGCAAGGGCCAGACCTGGCCGCGCTGGCTGGTCGACGACCAGCGCGAGGCATCCGGCCGCACCGACGTGCTGACCTTCACGTCCGACGTGCTCACCGCGCCGGTAAAGATCAGCGGCGAGCCGGTCGCCAACCTGGTCGCATCGACCAGCGGCACCGATTCGGACTGGGTGGTGAAAGTGATCGACGTGTATCCGGACCAGGTGGCGAGCCAGCCGGCGATGGGCGGCTACCAGCTGATGGTCTCGGGCGACATCTTCCGCGGGCGCTATCGCGAGAGCTTTGCGGAGCCGCACCCGATCACGCCGAACAAACCGCTGACCTACCGCTTCGGCCTGCCGACCGCGAACCACGTCTTCCTGCCCGGTCACCGCATCATGGTGCAGGTGCAGTCAAGCTGGTTCCCGCTGTACGACCGCAATCCGCAGACCTACGTCGAGAACATCTTCTGGGCCAAGCCGGGCGATTACAAAAAAGCGACGCAGCGGGTGTACCACAGCAGTTTTGTCGAGCTGCCAGTGGTGGAAGCCGCGAGCCCGGTATCTCAATGAACCCGTCATTCCCGCGAAAGCGGGAATCCCATTTTTTGAGCATACCGGCGCCATTTTCAATACCGAAGCAATACCAGTATATTATCCATACAGATCAATAACTTAGCTTTATAACCTGCGGCTATTGCGGCATTCCCTGCACAAAAATATGAATACCAGTTAAATACCTGTTGACAAGCCGGTATGCCCTCCCTATAGTGCCCTCACCTCCCCGGCACTCGTAATTCTCATGATCGAATTCCTCCTTGGCGTCGATGGCGGCGGCACCGGCACGCGGGTGCGGCTGGCGCGCGTCGGCGGCACTGAACTTGCGCAGGCGGCCAGCGGTCCGTCCGGCCTTTCGCTCGGCATCGACAAAGCCTGGGCCGCGGTCAACGACGCGGCTGCCAAAGCCTTCGCGGCCATCGGCATCGATGCGATCCCGTTCGCGCGCACCGCCGTCGGCCTCGGCATGGCCGGCGTCCACAACAAGGAATGGGCCGCGCAATTCGAGGCCGCCAATCCCGGTTATGCAGCGCTCGCGCTGAACAACGATGGCGTCACCACGCTGATTGGCGCGCATGCCGGCGAACCGGGCGTGATCGTGGCCATCGGCACCGGCAGCGTGGGCGAATCGCTGCTCGCGGACGGCAGCACGCGCGAAGTGAGCGGCTGGGGCTTCCCGGCCGGCGACGAGGCCAGCGGCGCCTGGATGGGGCTGCGCGCCGTGGGCCACATCGAGCAGGTGCTCGACGGCCGCAAGCCGCGCAGCGCCTTCGCCGATGCGGTGATCGACGCCTGTGGCGGCAACCGCGATGCGGTGCAGTCCTGGCTCGGCAAGGCCACGCAGACCACCTACGCGGGCCTGGCACGCATCGTGATCGCGCATGGCGAATCCGACCCGGTCGCGCGCACCATCCTTGAAGACGCGGGCCGCGAAGTCGCCGTCATGGCGGCCGCGCTCGATCCATCGGGCGCGCTGCCGGTCGCACTGTGCGGCGGCCTGGGCGAACCGCTGCGCCGCCACCTGCCGCAAGAACTGCTGGCGCGCGTGACCGCGCCGCGCGGCGACTCGGCGCAGGGCGCGCTGCGCCTCATCGAACAGCATCTGAAGAAGGCATTCCAATGAAGGGCAATATCCTCACCCCGAACGGCTGGGTGGTCGGCGACATCGAATTCGGTGCGCGCATCCTGTCGATCGAAGGCGAAGCCATCAACCCGGACGCGAACCGCGAAGACTACATCCTTCCCGGTTTCATCGACCTGCACGTGCACGGCGGCGCCGGGCGCGACATGATGGAAGGAGGCGACGCCGCCCACGTGATCGCCGCGCTGCATGCAAAGCACGGCACCACCAGCCTGCTCGCGACGACGATGACCGCGCCGGTCGAGGACATCGACAAGGCGCTGGCGGCGATCGGCGCGGCCTGCCGCGAACGCGGCAAGCAGGAGGCGCGCATCCTCGGCGTGCACCTCGAAGGTCCGTACATCAATCCCGGCAAGCTGGGCGCGCAGCCTCCGTATGCGCGCGAAGCCACGCTCGCTGAAGTCGAGCGCTTCGGCACGCTGGCGCCGATGAAACTGATCACCGTGGCGCCCGAGATGGATGGCCACCTGGAGCTGGTGCGCCAGCTCGCCGATGCCGGCATCCGCGTGCAGATCGGCCATACCACCGGCTCGTACGAAGACGGCGTCAAGGCGCTGGAACACGGCGCGGCCGGCTTCACCCACCTGTTCAACGCGATGCCGGGCCTGCACCACCGCGATCCCGGCATGGTCGGCGCGGCCCTGGCACATGCCCAGTACGCCGAGATCATCCCCGACCTGCTGCACGTGCATCCGGGCGCGATCAAGGTCGCGCTGCGCTCGATCCCGCACCTGTATTGCGTGACCGACTCCACCGCCGCCGCCGGCATGCCGGATGGCGAGTACATGCTGGGCCGCCAGGTGGTTCACAAGTGCATGGGCGGCGTGCGCCTGGCCGATGGCACGCTGGCCGGCAGCACGCTGACCATGGACCAGGCGCTGCGCAACCTGGTGAAGATCGGCCTGCCGCTGGACGAAGCTTCGCGGCGCGTCTCGACCAATGCCGCCGACTACCTCGGCGAAACCCAGCGCGGCCGCCTGGCGCCGGGCTGCTTTGCCGACATCGTGGTCCTCGACCGCGACCTGAATATCAAAACCGTTTATATCGAAGGAGAAGTGTGTGACCTCGCTGATGCTTGAAGAAGCCGTTTCCGCAGCCGACTGCGTCGCCCTGCAATTGGCGCATGACGCCGACCGCTACGCGGAGCTGGGCAAGAAGCTCAGGTCCACCAACTTCCACAGCGCGGTCACCGTGGCGCGCGGCAGTTCGGACCATGCCTCGGCCTACCTGGCCTACCTGATCATGTCGCGCATGGGCCGACTGGTGACCTCGCTGCCGATGTCGCTGATCACGCTGTACAAGTCGCCGCTGGTGACGCGCGACACGCTCGCGGTGGCGATCTCGCAGTCGGGCCAGAGCCCGGACGTGGTCGAGCCGATCCGCTACTTCCGCGGCGGCGGCGCCACCACCGTCGCACTGGTCAACGACGATACGTCGCCGCTGGCCGAGGCTGCCGAGTGGACCATGCCGCTCCACGCCGGCAAGGAGAAGAGCGTGGCCGCGACCAAGAGCTTCATCACCAGCCTGGCCGCCGGCGCGCGCCTCGTGGCGGAGTGGCAGAACGATCCCGAACTGAAGGAAGGCATCGCGGCGCTGCCGGAGGTGCTGGCGCAGGCCGCGCAGGCCGACTGGTCCGCCGCGCTGGAAGTCTTGACCCCGGCCGAGAACCTGATGGTGGTCGGCCGCGGCATCAGCTTCCCCATCGCGCTCGAATCCGCGCTCAAGTTCAAGGAAACCTCGGCGCTGCAAGCCGAAGCCTTCTCCGGCGCCGAGATCAAGCACGGCCCGATGGCGCTGATCGACGAAGGCTACCCGCTGCTGATCTACGCGACGCGCGGCCCGGCGCAGGCAGGGCTGGTGCAGCTCGCGACCGAGATGCGCGGCCGCGGCGCGCGCGTGCTGCTGGCGGCGCCGTCCGACATCGCCGAGCGCGACCTGACGCTGCCGGTCGCATCCACGCCGGACCTCGACCCGATCGCCGCGATCCAGTCCTTCTACGTGATGGCGGCGCACCTGTCCAAGGCGCGCGGCCTGGATCCGGACCGTCCGCGCCACCTGTCCAAAGTCACCAAGACCAGCTAAGCCATGAGCGCGAACTACCACCAGCTCGCCGGCCAGCTCATCATGGTGCGCCTGTTCGGCACCGAGCTGGATGCCGACACCGCCGACTTCCTGCGCGCGAACCGGGTGCGCGGCGCCTGCCTGTTCCGGCAGAACATGGCCGACGCCAACCAGCTCAAACGCTTCACGCGCGCGCTGCGCGATGCGATGGGCGATGAAGCGCTGATCGCGCTCGACCAGGAAGGCGGCGCGGTGGTGCGCGCGACCTGGGTCCCCGCCCCGCCGTCGGCGATGTCGCTCGGCGCGTCCGGCGATCCCAAGCTGGCGCACGCGGTCGGCGCGGCGGTGGCGCGCGCGGTGCGCTCGCTCGGCTTCAACTGGAATTTCGCGCCGGTGCTGGACCTGAACAACAACCCGCTCAACCCGGTCATCGCCGAGCGCTCGTTCGGGGCCGATCCGCTCAAGACCAGCGAACTGGCGCTGGCGTGGATGGCCGGCAGCGAGTCCGAAGGCGTGGCCTGCTGCGTCAAGCACTTCCCCGGCCACGGCGACACCCACGTCGATTCTCACCGCGACCTGCCGACCGTCGACAAATCGCTGGATGAACTGGAGCGCTTCGAATTCGCGCCGTTCCGCATGGCCTCGGCCAGTGCGTCGGCGATGATGACGGCGCATATCGTTTATCCCGCCCTCGACGCCGAGCAGCCGGCCACGATGTCGCGCCCGATCCTGACCGGCATCCTGCGCGAGCGCTTCGGATTCAGGGGCGTAGTCATCACCGACGGCATGGACATGCACGCCATCGCGCAGCGCTACGAGGCCGGGCAGGCAGCGGTGAACGCGCTGGTCGCGGGCGCCGACATGGTGATGGCGATCGGCAGCCGCGAAACCCAGCAGCGCACGATCGATGCGATCGCCGATGCGATCCGCGATGGCGTGCTGCCGATGGATGAAGTCGAGGCCCGCCTCGCGCGCCTGTCCGCGCTGGCCCAGGCGCACCCGTGGGGCCAGCCCGATTACGCAGCCGAGCAGCAGGACCGTGCCTTGATGGCGCAAGCATGGCAGCGCGGCCTGACGGCGCTACGCTCGCCCGCGCGCCCGGCGCCCGGCAGCAAAGTGAGGCTGGTCGCGCGCCAGGACGTGGTCAGTGACGGCGTCTCGGAAGCCGGCGTGCCGGCCGCCGGCATCGCGGCATCGCTGGGCAAGCTGTACGACGTCGACCTCGTCACCTTCGCCGACGCCGAATGCTTCGACTGGAGCGCGCTGCCGGACGATGGCCGCTTCACGATCCTGGCGTCGACTTCGCGCCGCCGCTACGGCCCGAACGCTCGCGCGAACTGGAAGCCCGACCTGCACCTCGCGCTGTGGAATCCCTACCAGGCGCTCGACTTCGATGCGCCCGCGCTGATGACCTACGGCTTCGCGCCGCCGGCGCTGGAGGCGGTCAACGCCTGGCTCGCCGGCGCGGCCAATGCAGAGGGCATTTGTCCGGTTCCGGGCTTCGCCGGTAACGCAATGTAACGACACGCCGCGCCGGCCAGGCTCTGCGGCACAATTATCCGACCCAACTGTTTGGTTTGTGGGAAAATGCGTGTTTTGTTTGAAATGGCAAGCTTGCTTTTTCCAACAGAGAACAAGTACCGCTCACCTTTTTGCTATTGATTGAAGGATTTTCCATGTCCCAATTTCGTCTCGCCCGTCTTGCCCTGATGCTGGCCGCCCTCGGCGCCGCTCCGGTCCTGATGAACAATGCCGTTGCCCAAGACAAAAACGCGAAGCCGGCAGCCGCTCCCGAGCAAAAAGGCCCGAGCGTGCGCCCGGAAGTCTTCAAACTGATCGATCCGAACGCGGTCAAGCCGCTGATGGATGCGAAGAATTACGCTGAAGTCCAGAACCGCATCACGCAAGCGCAAGCGCTCCCGAACCTGACCCCGTACGAGCAATACGCGATCACGCGCATGAAGGTGTCGGTGGCCGCCGCGACCAATAACGAAGCAGACCTGATTTCGGGGCTGAGCGCCGCGATCGACTCCGGCTTCCTCGCGCCGCAAGAAAAGGACAACTTCCTGATCTCGCTGGGCACCACCTACTACAACCAGAAGAACTGGCCGAAGGCGGTGGAAACGTTCAAGCGCTACCAGAAAGAAGGCAGCGACCCGTCGCGCGTGACCAACTACCTGATCCGCGCCGAGTACCTGAACAACGACTTCGCGAGCGCCAAGAACGACCTGCTGCCCTACGTCGAAGGTCTGGAAAAAGCCGGCAAGCAGCCGACCGAGGAAGACCTGAAGCTGCTGGCCTCGGCCGCCAACAAGGTCAAGGACAACGCGACCTACCTGAAGTCGCTCGAGCTGCTGGCGTCCTACTACCCGACCGACGACTACTGGACCGACGTGATCAGCCGCGGCGTGCTGAACAAGCCGGGCTACAACCCGGCCAACGACGCCAACGTGTACCGCCTGTCGTTCAACGCCGAATCGAAGATGTCGCCTGACTTCTACAACGACTTCGCCACACTGCTGCTGACCGACGGCTTCCCGACCGAAGCCAAGAAGGTGATGGACGCGGGCTTCGCCAACGGCGTGCTGACCGACGCCAAGGCGCGCCAGCTGCGCGACAAGGCGACCAAGGGCGCCGCTGACGACGCGAAGAACATCGCCACCGGCGAAGCGTCGGCTGCCAAGTCGAAGAACGGCGCCGGCCTGGTCAATATCGGCTGGGCGTACGTCACCATGGGCCAGTACGACAAGGGCATCGGCTTCATCCAGCAAGGTATCGCCAAGGGCGGCCTGAAGCAGCCGGACGAAGGCAAGCTGCGCCTCGGTATCGCGCAATTCCGCGCCGGTCACAAGGAAGACGCGATCAAGACCCTGCAGGAGATCAAGGCAGCGGGCGGCCTGGCCGACCTGGCGAAATACTGGATCCTGCTGATCAACCACCCGACCGCGGCGACCAACGCGGCCAAGTAAGCCGTCCGGATCGTCCCGACAAGCCCGCAGCGATGCGGGCTTTTTTCTTTGCCTGTTTTGGTATGATCGGCTGTCGCCAACCGCTTCCCATTTCGCCTTGATGAACCAGCTCGCACAGCTCATGCAGGACACGGCCGGCGCCGGCAAGCTGCCGCTGTACCAGCAGCTGCAGCGCGCGCTGCGCCAGGCGATCGACCAGGGCCTGTTCGGCCCGGCCGGCGCGCTGCCCGCCGAGCGGCAGCTCGCGACCGAACTGGCGATCTCGCGCATCACGGTGCGCAAGGCGATCGATGCGCTGGTCGAGGAAGGCTTGCTGGTACGGCGTGCCGGCGCGGGCAACTTCGTCAATGCGCGCATCGAGAAGAACTTCGCCAAGCTCACCTCGTTTTCCGAGGACATGCGTTCGCGTGGTCGCAACCCCACCAGTGTGTGGCTCAAGCGTTCGGAGGGACTGGTGACGCCGGAGGAAGCGCTGCGCTTGCGCCTGTCGCCGGGTGCGCGCGTGTACCGATTCAACCGCATCCGCTACGCCGACGATGTACCGATGTGCCTTGAGTACGCGACCATCGCGGCGACGGCCCTGCCCTCGCTGGATGCGGTTGGGACGTCGATGTATGAGGCGCTGGAGGCGTCAGGCAAGCGGCCGGTGCGCGCGCTGCAGCGGCTGTCGGCATTGCTGCTCAATGCGGAGCAGGCCAGGCTGCTGGCCTCGCAGGAAGGCGCGGCGGGCTTGTGCGTTGAACGGTTGGGGTTCCTGCGCGATGGGCAGGCGGTGGAGTTTTGCCGGTCCTACTTCAGGGGCGATATGTATGATTTCGTGGCCGAGTTGAGCGCCGCATAGCTGCTAGCAAAATGGGGTTCCCGCTTTCGCGGGAACCCCATTTTGCGCGAGCAGCGTTACAGCGCGGTCAAGCCACCGTCCAGCGCCAGCTGGTGCCCCGTAACGAAGGACGACTGCTCCGAGCACAGCCACATCACCGCATTGGCCACTTCCGCCGCCTCCGCGATGCGCCCCATCGGGTGCGCCGCGTTGAGCTTTTCTTCCAGCTCCGGATCGCGCTCGAAGGCGCGCGCCAGCAGCGGCGTGCGCACCACACCCGGGCACAGGCTGTTGACGCGGATTCCCTGGGCCGCATGCGCCGTCGCCGCGCTCCTGGTCAGTCCCACCACCGCATGCTTGGTGGCGGCGTAGATCGGGCTCGCCGGCACGCCGACCAGCCCCGAGGTCGAGGCCATGTTGACGATCGCGCCGCCGCCCTGCTTCGCCATCTGGCGCAGCTCGTGCTTCATGCACAGCCAGACGCCCTTGACGTTCACGGCCATCATGCGGTCGAACTGGGCTTCGTCGCCATCCGCGAACGAGGCCTCGTCTTCTTCGATGGTGGAGCTGTTGACGGCGCAGTCGATGCGTCCGTAGTAGTTCACGGCCTTCTCGACCAGCGCTTCGACATCGCCGGCGCGGGCCACGTTGGCGTTGACATACAGCGCCTTGCCGCCCGCTTCCACGATCATGGCCGCGGTGGCGTGGCCGCCGTCGACCGCGGTGTCGGCGACCACCACCGATGCGCCGGCGCGCCCGAACGCAATCGCGATCGCACGGCCGACGCCGGCCGCGGCGCCCGTCACCAGCACCACCTTGCCCGCGAAAGAAATGGCCGCGGCCTGCTGCTTGTTTGTGCCCTTCAAAATCCCGTCTCCACCGACACTATGCTAAACCCATACACCATAGCGTCCGCGCATCGATACGTCAAACCCCCAGGGTCAAGGATTGCCCGCTTTTTTCAGGTCGCCCGCCATCACGACCGATAACCTGGCCGGATCGATCGCCTTGCGGAAGGCCGCGTTCAGCTGCGGCAGCGTGACCGCCATCAGCTTGCGCTCGAATTCGGCCGACCAGGCGTAGGTCTTGCCCTGGTAGAGATAGGAGGTCCATCCGGTCGCCAGCGCGCCGTCGCGGGCGCGGTTCTGGATCCGCTGCTGCATCAGGCCGGACTTGGCGCCCGCCAGCTCGGCATCGGTGAAGCCGTCCTTGAGCGCGCGCGCCAGCTCCTCGCGCACGGCCTTGTCGACCCGGCGCAGGTTCTGCGGCGCGGCGATGGCGCTGACCGCGAACAGGCCGGCGCGATCGAGGTCGCCCGCCGCCAGCTCGGAACCGCCGCCGTAGGACAGCCCTTCCTTCTGGCGGATGCGGTCCATCAGGCGCGAACGCAGGCCGCCTTCGCCGAAGATGTAATTGGCCAGCATCAGCGCCGGGTAGTCGGCATCGTCGACGTTCAGGTCGAGGTTTTCGCGCGCGGTGTAGAAGCCGTTCTCCTTGTCCGGCGTGTCGAGCGTCTTCTGGAAGGGCGCGATGTCGGCGTAGCGGCGCAGCACCGGCGCCACGTGCTCCTTCGCGGTCCAGTGTCCGAACAGCTGGTCGACCAGCGGCGCGATTTCCTTGGGATCGAAGTCGCCGACGACCGCGATCTGCGAGGGGACGGAGCCGTAGTAGTCGCGGTGGAACGCCTTGACCTCGTCCAGCGTCGCGTTCTTGATGTCGGCGATGTCTTCGTCGAGCGTGGTCTCGTGGCGCACGTCGCCGCGCGGGTAGATGTCGAAGTGGGTGCCCAGCGCGCGCGATGCCACTTCCTGCGGCTCGCCCTTGCTGGCCTCCAGCCCGACCAGGGCCTGCTGGCGCAGCTGCTCGAACTCGGACTGCGGGAAGCTCGGCTCCTTGAGCACGTGCGCGACCAGGCGCAGCGCCTCGGCCAGGTTCTCGCGCGTGGTCTCGAAGTGGGTCAGGCCACCGGCGATCTTCAGCTTCTCGAAGGCGTCGGCCAGCTGGATCCGGTCGTACTTGCTGGTCCCGCGCATCAGCATCGCCGCCGTCAGGCCGGGCACGGCGTTTTTGCCGAACAGGTTCTTCTCGTCGCCGATGTGCTGGCGGATGTCCACCGACACGGTCGCGCCGCGGTTCTTCTTGGGCAGCAGCGCGAGCTTGACGCCGCCTTCCGTCACCAGCGTGGTGCGCTTGAGGATGTTCTCCTGCGTCGGCGCGAATTCCTCGGAGGTGTAATTACCGTTCTGCGGCTTGAAGTCCTTGAGCACCGAGGCGACCGTCGGCGCGGCCGGGATCGCGGCGCGCTCGGGCTGGTCGGTCGGGATGAAGGTGCCGGTGACGCGGTTGTCGCGCTTGAAGTAGCTGCCGGCGGCCTTGGCCACTTCGTCCGCGGTGATCGCCTTGATGCGGTCGCGCCCGACGAAATACAGGCGCCAGTCGCCAAGTGAGATCGCCTCGGACAGCGCGACGCCGACCTTCTGCGGATCCGCCAGGCTGCGCTCGAAATCGTTGAGGTACGAGCGGCGCACGCGGTCCATCTCTTCCTGCGTCGGCGGATGCTGGTAGAAATTCTCGACGGCGTCAGTCAGCGCGGCGCGCACCGGCTCGATCGGGGCGCCCTTCTTCACCACCGCGCCGAAAAACTGCAGGCCGGGCGCGTAGTTCGACTGGGCGAAGGCGAACACCTCGCTCGCCATGCCGCTGTCGACCAGCAGCTTGTGCAGGCGGCCGGTCGGCACGTCACCCATGATGCTGGACGCGACATCGATGGCGTCGCTGTCGGCGTGCAGGCCGGAGGGAATCTTGTAGCCGAGGGCGACGATCTGCACGTCACCCTGGCGCCGCACGGCGTAGGTGCGCTCGCCGTCCTGGGTCGGTTCCACGGTCCAGAACTGGGGCAGCGTGCGCTTCGGCTTCGGGATCGCGCCGAACAGGCGGCTGATGTTGGTGAGCGTGGCCGCCGGGTCGAATTTGCCGGCCACCAGCAGCACCGCGTTGTCGGGCTGGTAGTACTGGTGGTAGAAGGCCTGCAGGTTCGCGATCTTCACGTTCTCGATGTCGCTGCGGGCGCCGATGGTCGGGCGGCCGTAGGCGTGCCAGTCGTAGGACAGGCTCTGCATCCGCTTCATCAGCACCTGGCCGGGCGAGTTCTCGCCGCTCTCGTACTCGTTGCGCACCACGGTCATCTCGGAGTCGAGGTCCTTCTTCGCAATGAAGGAATGGACCATGCGGTCGGCTTCCATCTGCAGCGCCCACTGGAGATTGTCTCCCGAGGCGTCGAACACTTCGAAGTAGTTGGTGCGGTCGAAGGTGGTGGTGCCGTTGAACTGCATGCCGCGGTCGGCGAACTGGCGCGTGATGTCGGGGTGCTTGGGCGAGCCCTTGAACATCAGGTGCTCGAGCAGGTGGGCCATGCCGGTCTCGCCGTAGTTCTCCATGCGCGAGCCGACCAGGTAGGTGACATTGACGGTGATGGTGGGCTTGGAGGCGTCCGGGAACAGCAGCACTTTCAGGCCGTTGGGCAGGCGGTATTCGGTGATGCCTTCGACCGCGGGCCCCTGCGTCACGCCCTTCGGCAGCGCGAGCGACCACGCGGCGCCGGATGCCACGAACGCGGCGCAGCCGACCGCGACCTGCGCGGCGAATCCGCGCGCTATGCTTTTCCAGTTCATGTTGTCCCTGTCATGACGCTGGCGCCCCACGGCGCCTGATGCAAATGACAGGATGGTAACAGACCGGCGCGCGCACATCCGCGCGCGTGCTCAGTGTTTGGGATCGCCCGGCAGCGGGACGAAGCAGGCGTCGACCACTTGCAGGTCGTTGTCCTTGGCGAAGTCGACGACGAAGTGGTAAGCCAGCGGTTCGAGTTCCTTCAGCGCGCGGCTGACGACCACGGCCTTGAGCCCGTTGACCACGGTGGGACGCACGTAGGGGGAGTACTTCAGGTGGGCGTTGCGCCCGTCCTCGGGGCGAAAGCAGGACATGGCGCCGCAGAGGCGTTCGGCCCAGTCGCTGGGACGGAACTGCCGTCCGCTATTGGACATGCCCAGAATAAAGAACTCGCCGGCGAGTTCTTTGTTTTGCGATGGTGACTCGGCCATAGTGCTGCTTGCTGAAACAAGAATGCTGCGTGGAGGAGAACCTGAGTATTATATCTTATAGAAGACTTGCGGACGAGGTTTATGGGGTCCGGTGTTGCAAGTGTGAGGGCGATGGCCAGGAAAAACAATGGCGAGATGAAGGAAGATGGCGAAGTTTAGTTGGCAGAAGAAACAGGATAGTTGCCAATTGCCGTCGCCCCGGCGAAGGCCGGGGCCCATGGACAATGCGCGCTGTCGAAAAGTTTGCTTGCTGTGGCAACGGTATAAAGCGCACGTCAGCAGACTCAGCATGGATCCCGGCCTGCGCCGGGACGACGTGCTGAGGGTAGCGGGAAAGCGAATTTCGGAAGCGCGTTTAGCCCAGCAACACCGCGCTCGACAGCAGCAGCAGGAGCAGCATCCACAGCAGCAACGCGCGCCAGACCAGGCCGACCGTGCTCTGCAGTGCGCGCACGTTCGGCTCTTCGCCCGGCAGCACGTCGGCCTCGGCTTCGCTCAGGTCGACCATCGCGGCATCGGCCGGCAACAGTTGCGGTGCGTTCTCGGCCGGCGTGCCCAAGCGCACGCCCATCGCGCCGCCGCCCGCAGCCAAGATGATGCCCTTCGATTCGTCATCCCAGCGGCTGGCGAAGTTGCGCCAGGCGTACACGGCGTCCTCGAAATTGCCGACCACCGCGAACGCGATCGCCGTCAGGCGCACCGGAATCCAGTCGATCCAGTAGAAGGCCCTGGCCGCGAACCTGCCGAACTCCTCGTTCTTCATGTGCTCGGGCTCGTTCCAGGCGCGCGCCAGGTACTCGGCCACGCGGTACATCACGGCGCAGGCCGGCCCGACCGGCATCAGGAACCAGAAAAACACACCGAACACATTGCGGTGCGTCGTCACCAGCGACTTTTCGACCGCGATGCGCGCGATCTCGCTGCTGTCCATGCCCACCGTGTCGATCTTGGCCCACTCGGCCAGCAGGGTGCGCGCGGTGGCGTCGTCGCCGGCGTTCAGGGCGAACTGGATCGAGGTGAAGTAGTGGCTGTAGTGGCGAAAACCGAGCGTCAGGTAGACGATCAGGACGTTCCAGGCGAACACCGCGAACACGAGCTTGTAATGCAGCAACACGCCGTAGATGATGGCGGTCGGCAGCATCAGCGTGGCCATCATCAGCAGCCAGCCCAGGCGGCCATTGCCGGGCTCGCCTGCGTTGAACCAACCTTCGATCCGCGTGGCCAGGCGCTTGATGGCGCCGTACACCTGGTTGTCGGCGCGCAGGGGCTTCAGCTGCTCGATCAGCAGTGCGCACAGGATCGAGAAAAAAGTCATCGAACGTCCTTGTTTTTGTTTAAGGCAACTTCATGCTGCCCGCTACGATAACGCAGAGGGCCGCCAGAATCAAATCAAGGCGCGTTCGGGCTCAGGCGCGCAGGAAATGAAACAGGTTGCGCAGCATGGCCGCGGTGGCGCCCCAGATGAAGTAGCGCTCGTAGGGCATGGCGTAGAAACGGCGCCGACCCTTTCCTTCCGGCAGTTCGTAGGACAGGCGCTGGTGCCGCATGCCGTCCATCAGGTAGGCCAGCGGCACTTCGAAAATCTCGGCGACTTCGTTGGGGTCGGCGGCCAGCTCGAAGGGCGGCGCGATCAGGGCGACCACCGGAGTGACGCGGTAGCCGGTGCCGGTGACGTGTTCGGGGAGCAGGCCCAGCACCTCGATATGGCGGCGCTCCAGGCCGATTTCCTCCGCAGTTTCGCGCAGCGCGGTCTCGATCGGTGAGGAATCGTATTCTTCGGCGCGGCCGCCGGGGAAACTGATCTGGCCGGCGTGGTTGGACAGGTGCTCGGTGCGCTGGGTCAGCAGCACGTTGAGGGCGCCGTCGCGCTGCACCAGCGGGATCAGCACCGAGGCGCGCTTGAGGCTGGGATGTTGCTGCAGCCAGCTCTCGTCGACCGTCTCCGGCTTCCATGCCGGCGGCGCGACAAAGCGCCGGCGCAGCCAGCTGGCCGACAGCCGCTCGGGCACGAGCGCGGCCTCGCCGGCGTAGCCTTCCACCGGCAAGAGTTGGGGATCGAAATGAATCTTTGCCAAACAGAAACTCCAGCTCAAAAAGAAAAAGGCACCCGCGGAGGGATGCCTTTTTCAGCCATGCAGACGCGATTACTCGGCAGCAGCGGCTTTGCGGTTCGGCAGTTTTTCCTTGATACGTGCCGATTTGCCCGAACGCTCGCGCAGGTAGTACAGCTTGGCGCGGCGCACGTCACCACGACGCTTCACTTCGATCGAAGCGATCAGCGGCGAGTACAGCTGGAAGGTACGCTCGACGCCTTCGCCCGACGAGATCTTGCGAACGATGAAGTTCGAGTTCAGGCCGCGGTTACGACGCGAGATGACGACGCCTTCGTATGCCTGGGCGCGCTTGCGGTTGCCTTCGACGACGTTGACGCTGACGACCACGGTGTCGCCCGGTGCGAAGTCAGGGATGTTGCGGCCGAGGCGCGCAATTTCTTCTTGCTCGAGTTGCTGGATCAGATCCATCTTTTTATCACTCCAAAAACCATCTTGCTGGCGCTCCAAGGTGCCCAGTAGAGGATGGGGTTAAACACGCCGGCTTGCGCCAGCAAATATGCACCAAAATGGTGCAAATCTTATCACACAGGCTTTGCCAAACCTGCCAAAAACTGTTCATCGGCCTTCGTCAGCAGACCGGCGCTGCGCGCCTTGTCCAGCAAGTCCGGCCGCTTTGCCGCAGTCGCCTCCAGCATGCGCTGGCGGCGCCACTTCATGATCTCGGCGTGGTTGCCGCCCATCAGCACTGGCGGCACCGGCACGTCTTCGTACACTTCCGGGCGCGTGTAATGCGGTGAATCGAGCAGGCCGTTGACGAAGCTGTCTTCGACCGCCGAGGCATCATCGCCCAGCACCCCGGGCAATTGCCGCACCACCGCATCCATCAGCGCCATCGCGGGGAGCTCGCCGCCGGACAGCACGAAGTCGCCCAGCGAAATTTCCTCATCCACGCAACGGTCCAGCAGGCGCTGGTCGACCGCTTCGTAGCGGCCGCACAGCACGACCAGGCCGGGCTCGTCCTTCAGCTGCATGACCCGTTCGTGGGTCAGCGGCTTGCCTTGCGGGGACATGAACACCACGCGCGGCTTGGGCAGGCCCATCGCCACTTGCCTTTCCTGGGCGGCGTTGATGGTCGCTTCGAGCGGGCGGGCCAGCATCACCATCCCGGGGCCGCCGCCGTAGGGGCGGTCATCCACGGTACGATGGCGGTCGGTGGTGAAATCGCGCGGATTCCACAGCGACAGGCCCCAGCGTTCCTGCTCGAAGGCGCGGCGGGTCACGCCCGACTGCGTCAACGCTGCAAACATCTCGGGAAACAACGTCACGACGTCAAATTGCATCGGGACCTCGCTTCAGGCTGGCGGGCTTAATAATCCAGTCCCCAGTCCAGGGTAATCTTTTGGGCGGCCACGTCGACCGTCTTGACGAACTGGTCGACAAACGGCACGAGGCGCTCTTGCGCCTTGCCTTCCGAATCCGAACCGGCCGCCGGCATAATCCGCAGGATGGACTGCGCGCCGTTGTGCATCATGTCGCTCACCTTGCCGAGGGCTTCGCCTTGCAGGTTGACGACATCCATGCCGATCAGGTCGGACCAGTAATACTCATTTTCCGGCAGCGCGGGAAACTCGCTGCGCGGGATGCTGACGGCCGCGCCCTTGAGCGCTTCCGCCGCATCGCGGCCCTGCACGTCGACCAAGGTGGCGACGACATCCCCGCTATGCATACGCACGGTGCGCACTTGCACCGGACGCAGACTTGGCTTATCCAGCCACCAGGTCTTCACCTTCAACAACGAATCCGCGTCATCCGAATACGGCGTAACGCGGATCGCGCCTAACACGCCGTACGCGCCCGATACGTGCCCGACTTGCGCCAGGTCGGCGGGGACTGCGGATGCGGCGTGCTCGGTCAAAACCAGGTCTTTGCTACTTAGGCAGCTTTCTGCGAAGCGACCAGGCGAGCAACGGTCGGCGACAGTTGTGCGCCAACGCCTTGCCAGTGAGCCAGGCGATCTGCTGCGATCTTCAGGCCTTCTGCTGCGCCCGAAGCCATCGGGTTGTAGAAACCGATGCGCTCGATGAAACGGCCATCGCGACGATTGCGCGAGTCGGTTGCAACGATGTTGAAGAACGGGCGCTTCTTGGCGCCACCACGAGCTAAACGAATAACGACCATATTATTTCCAGAAAAATTGTGCTGGGCGGAGAAAGCCGACGATTATAGCGCGAAAAGTCGCGCAGCAGCAAGCCTGAACGACAACAGGCGAACCATCACGGCCGAATTGAGCATTATCGCTGATTTTGCCCCGGGCCGCTACGGGAACGACAGGCTGCTGTGGTCATCTTGCCGAATTTGAACGATACTTGGTCCTTTCCATAGAGATACACCTCGCATGGCCCACACGCACAAGAACAAGACCTTCGCCACCCTGCTCGCCCTGCTGCTCGGCGGACTGGGCGTGCACCGTTTCTACCTCAAGGGCGGCACCGATCGCCTTGGCCTGCTGCACCTGTGCAGCGTGCCGGCCGCCGGGCTGGTGTACGGCGCCGGCCACGCGCCCAATCCCTTCTGGGTGGCGCTGCCGCTGCTGCTGTCCTACTCGGTCGGCTTCATCGAAGCGCTGGTGCTTGGCCTGATGCCCGACGAAAAATGGGACGCCAAATTCAACGCCGGCAGCGGCAAGCAGTCCGATTCCGGCTGGCTGGTGGTCGTGCTGCTGGTGGCCACCATGGTCGTCGGCGCGACCGTGCTTATCGGCACGATCTCGCGCCTGTTCGACCTGCTGTACACGGGCGGCG
The DNA here is from genome assembly GCF_024753145.1 of Massilia terrae. GTDB lineage: Bacteria > Pseudomonadota > Gammaproteobacteria > Burkholderiales > Burkholderiaceae_D > Telluria > Telluria terrae. The sequence goes on from NZ_JANUGU010000004.1 coordinate 291,573, forward strand.
CCTACGGCTGAGCTGCCGCGCACCGCTCCGCTCGCCTAAAGGGTCTGCGGCCACACATAGTTCGGCACCACGCCTGGCGACTTGCCGATGATGATCAACAGCTCGCGGTGGCTGGCGATCTGGATCGTCGACGGGTCGCCGCTGAAAGGCGTGAGCTTGCCGTTTTCAATCAGGTAGAAGCGGATATTGCCGGTCAGCCCGGCGACGCTGGTCGCCGTCAGCTCCTTGCCCCACACCGAAAAGAACTGGCCGAAGGTGAAGGTTTTCTTCAGGTCGGTTTCGTTGTGCACCACGCCGGTGTGGTCGTGCGTATGCAGCTCGTAGGTACAGCCTTTCAGCCCGATTTCAGCGGGCAGGCCGAGACGCACGCCGTCTTTGTACAAGGACACCAGCGAGTGCACATGGTAGCTCTCGCCGGATGCGCACACGACGCCGTCGATCGGCTTGCCGGTGCCGGAACCGTCCGGCCATTGCGCCGGCGCGTTGGACAGCTTGCTGAAAGGCGTGAGATTGGTATCGAGCATGACGTCGACCGGCGCGGGCGTGGGCGCGGGAGTGGGCGCCTGGGTCGGCGCCGGTGTTGGCGCGGGCGTGGGCGCCGCGGTCGGTGCGGGCGTCGGCTGCGGGGGATCGGAATTGTTCGACGAGTTGTCGCCACCACAGGCGGTCAGCAGCAGCATTGCCGATAGCGCGAGATGCTGCGCGGCCCGCGTGTTCCTGTCGTTCGAAAACATGCTGGTCCTCCTTCGGGGCTTGAACCAAATGGACGAGAACTAGGATGATTCTGCGGCGGGAGCTCGACAGCTCGTTTAGGCTGCGTCAACCAAGTGCTCGGCCGGAACGGGAACTACTGCTCATCGATACCATCGTTCCCGCAATAGCGGTAACGACGGCACTTATGGTGCGAGCAGCGCAATAAAAAAGCGGCCCGCAGGCCGCTTTTACATCATCAAGAAGCAAGGATCAGAACTGGTCTTCCGGCAGCGCCAGCACGCCCGCGCTGCCTTCCACGATCGCGATGCGCAGGCTGCAAGCCTGCGACAGGATGTGGTCCGCGAAGAAGCGCGCGGTGGCGATCTTGGCGCGCATGAAGGCCGCATCGCCCTCGCCCGCGCCGAGCTTGCGCTGCGCGATCAAGGCCGCACGCGCCATCTGCCAGCCACCCAGCACGATGCCGGCCAGCTTCAGGTACGGCACGCTGCCGGCGAACACGCCCTTGATGTCCGATTTCACGTTGGCCACGACGAAATCGACTACGGCTTCCAGCGCCTCGCTGCCCGCGGCCAGCTGGCGGCGGATCGCGGCGAAGTCGTCGCCCTGCACCGCGGCCAGTTCCGCCTCGGTCGCGCGCACCTGCGCGAGGATCGCCTTGGCGACCGCGCCGCCGTCGCGCACCGTCTTGCGGCCGATCAGGTCATTGGCCTGGATCGCGGTGGTGCCTTCGTAGATCGTCAGGATCTTGGCGTCGCGATAGTGCTGCGCCGCACCGGTCTCCTCGATGAAGCCCATGCCGCCGTGCACCTGCACGCCGTCACGCGCCACGTTCTCGCTCATCTCGGTCGACCAGCCCTTGATCACCGGCACCAGGTATTCGTACACGGCCAGCTTGGCCTGGCGCGTGCCTTCGTCCGGATGGAAATGCGCGAGGTCCGACAGGCTGGCGCCGACGTAGGCCAGCGCACGCGCGGCCTCGGTCTGGGCACGCATCGACATCAGCATGCGGCGCACGTCCGGGTGGTGGATGATGGTGACGGGGCCCGGCGAGCCGGCCAGGTCGCGCGACTGCACGCGGTCCTTGGCGAAGGCCACCGCCTGCTGGTAGGCGCGTTCGGCCACCGCCACGCCCTGCATGCCGACGCCGAAGCGGGCCGAGTTCATCATGATGAACATGTACTCCAGGCCACGGTTTTCCTCGCCGACCAGGTAGCCGGTGGCGCCGCCGTGGTCGCCGAACTGCAGCACCGCGGTCGGGCTGGCCTTGATGCCGAGCTTGTGCTCGATCGACACGCAGTGGGCGTCATTGCGCGCGCCCAGCGAGCCGTCTGCGTTGATCAGGAACTTGGGCACGATGAACAGCGAGATCCCCTTCACCCCCGGCGGCGCGTCCGGCGTGCGCGCCAGCACCAGGTGGATGATGTTCTCGGCCATGTCGTGCTCGCCGTAGGTGATGAAGATCTTGGTGCCGAACACCTTGTAGCTGCCGTCGCCCTGCGGCTCGGCGCGGGTGCGCACGGCGGCCAGGTCGGAGCCGGCCTGCGGCTCGGTCAGGTTCATGGTGCCGGTCCACTTGCCGGAGATCAGCGGCTCGATGAAGCGCGCCTTCTGCTCGTCGGAGCCGGCGGTGAGCAGCGCCTCGATCGCGCCGTCGGTCAGCAGCGCGACCAGCGCGAACGACAGGCTGGACGCATGCAGCATCTCGATGCAGGGCGTGGCGACCAGCTTGGGCAGGCCCTGGCCGCCGAATTCGGCCGGGTGCTGTACGCCTTGCCAGCCGGCTTCGACGAAGCCCTTGAACGCTTCCTTGAAGCCTTTGGAGGTCGTGACCTTGCCGTCGTGCCAGAAGCTGGGCTCCTTGTCGCTCGGGTGGTTCAGCGGGGCAATGACTTCGCCGCAGAACTTGGCGTTTTCTTCGAGTACGGCTTCGACCGTGTCGGGAGTGGCGTCCTCGCAGCCGGGTAGGCTGCTGATGGTGGACAGATTAGCGAGCTCGTTGATGACGAACTGCATGTCTTTCAGGGGGGCTTTGTAGCTCACCGTTATCTCCTAGTTCTCAACCACAAAATAAAACGTCGTTCCCGCGAAGGCGGGAACCCATGCTGAGCGTGCGTTCACGCGTTCTATGGATTCCCGCCTGCGCGGGAACGACGGTAACTCTGTTGCAGATGCGGCGGTTGCGGCATCTGCATGATCATCAGCCCAGTTCTTTGACCAGTGCCGGCACGACCTCGAACAGGTCGCCGACGATGCCGTAATCGGCCACCGAGAAGATCGGCGCTTCCGGATCCTTGTTGATGGCGACGATGGTCTTCGAGTCCTTCATGCCGGCCAGGTGCTGGATCGCGCCCGAGATGCCGACCGCGATGTACAGCTGGGGCGCGACGATCTTGCCGGTCTGGCCAACCTGCCAGTCGTTCGGCACGAAGCCGGCGTCCACCGCCGCGCGCGATGCGCCCATGGCGGCGCCCAGCTTGTCGGCCAGCGGTTCGAGGATCTTGAAGTTGTCGCCCGAGCCCATGCCACGGCCGCCGGACACGATCACCTTGGCGGCGGTCAGTTCCGGACGGTCCGACTTGGCCAGCTCGCGGCCGACGAAGGACGATTTGCCCGAGTCAGCGACAGCGCCCAGCTTCTCGATGACCGCCGAACCGCCGGTAGCGGCAGCGGAATCGAAGCCGGTGCCGCGCACGGTGATGACCTTGACCTTGTCGCTCGACTGCACCGTGGCGATGGCGTTGCCGGCGTAGATCGGGCGCTCGAAGGTATCCGGCGCATCGACCTTGGTGATTTCGGAGATCTGGGCCACGTCCAGCTTGGCGGCCACGCGCGGCAGGATGTTCTTGCCGAAGGCGGTAGCCGGGGCCAGGATGTGCGAATAGGCGCCGGCGATGGCGAGCGCCTGCTCGGCGACGTTCTCGGCCAGGCCGTCGGCGAAGTACGGCGCGTCGGCGACCAGCACTTTGGAAACGCCGGCGATCTGCGCGGCCTGCTCCGCTGCGGCGCCGCAATTGGCGCCGGCGACCAGGACGTGGACCTCGCCGCCGCATTGCGCGGCTGCGGTGACGGTGTGCAGGGTGCTGCCCTTGATGGAGGCGTTGTCGTGTTCAGCGATAACTAGTGCGACCATGATGATTCCTTATTCTGTGAGACGCGATCAGATGACTTTGGCTTCGGTGCGGAGCTTCTGCACCAGGGTCGCCACGTCGGGCACCTTGATGCCGGCCGAACGCTTCGGCGGCTCGACGACTTTCAGCGTCTTCAGGCGCGGAGTGACGTCCACGCCCAGGTCTTCCGGCTTGATCGTCTCGATCGGCTTCTTCTTGGCCTTCATGATGTTCGGCAGCGTCACGTAGCGCGGCTCGTTCAGGCGCAGGTCGGTGGTGATGACGGCCGGCAGCGACAGCGCCACGGTTTCCAGGCCGCCGTCCACTTCGCGGGTCACGGTGACCTTGCCGTCTTCCAGCACGACCTTGGAGGCGAACGTCGCCTGCGGCCAGCCCAGCAGCGAGGCCAGCATCTGGCCGGTCTGGTTGGAATCGTCGTCGATCGCTTGCTTGCCCAGGATGATCAGCTGCGGCTGTTCCTTGTCGGCCAGCGCCTTGAGCACCTTGGCCACGGCCAGCGGCTCGGTCTCGACCGAGGTCTCGACCAGCACGCCGCGGTCGGCGCCGATCGCCAGGCCGGTACGGATCGTTTCCTGGCACTGCGCCACGCCGATCGACACTGCGACAACTTCGGTAACCTTGCCGGATTCTTTGAGGCGGGTAGCCTCTTCAAGTGCGATTTCGTCGAAGGGGTTCATCGACATTTTGACATTGGCGATATCCACGCCGCTGCCATCGGACTTGACGCGGACCTTGACGTTGTAGTCGACCACGCGCTTGACCGGTACCAGGACTTTCATAGGTGTGCCTTTGGAAAATAGAAATAGTGACGGACCAAAATGGCCTAGATTATAAGGTGAAAAGCCGTCCAGGACTGAATTAAAGCACGATCGTGCGTTTTTCTTCCAGAGCTTTCCTTCTAATTTTTTACCACTGTCATGAGGGCTGGGAGGGCTGGCCGGAAGAGACGTCGGGCCAGCCGGGCGCGGCTTACTTGCGGCGCATGAGGAAGGTGAATTCGCCGTCCTGCTGGGTGTGCGACAGGAGCGCGTTGCCGGTCTGCTTGGCGAACGCCTGGAAGTCGCGCACGGAGCCGGAATCGGTGGCCACGATGCGCAGCACCTCGCCGCTCTCCATCTCGGCCAGTGCTTTCTTCGCTTTCAGGATCGGCAGGGGACAATTCAGCCCGCGCGCGTCCAGGTCTTTGGTGAATTCCATCGTTTCAATGTCGCAGATGATGTCGCTCATGATGCCCGCAATTCGTCTAGATCAATACTACTCCAAAACGCGATTATGACGCGGCGCACCAAAATAGTCACCGTGGGAATCTCACACATTGTTGCATGGCAACAACGACAATTGACATTGGCAGAAGGATAAGCATGGTGCATGTCGCCCCGTTTAAAAAACGTCGTCCCGGCGCAGGCCGGGACCCATGCTGACTATGCGAAATAGCTAGCGTTCTATGGGTCCCGGCCTGCGCCGGGACGACGGTTTTCCGTGTGGCGGTGCTGGTAAGCGTGCCGATCAGGCGCGCTCGGCCACCCAGCCAGTCACGCCAGCCAGCGCCTGCGGCAGCGCGGCAGCATCGGTGCCGCCTGCCTGGGCCATGTCCGGACGGCCGCCGCCCTTGCCGCCGACCTGCTTGGCGACGAAGTTGACCAGCTCGCCGGCCTTGACCTTGCCGGTGGTGTCCGGCGTGACGCCCGCGATCAGGCTGACCTTGCCGTCGGCCACGCTGGCCAGCACGATGGCGGCGGTCTTCAGCTTGTCCTTCAGCTTGTCCATGGTCTCGCGCAGCGCGGTGACGTCGGCGCCTTCCATCGTTGCGGCCAGCACCTTGATGCCGTTCACTTCGACGGCCTGGCCGGCCAGTTCGTCGCCCTGGCCCGAAGCCAGTTTCGACTTGAGCTGGGCGACTTCCTTCTCCAGCGTCTTGACCTGTTCCTGCACCTGGCCGATGCGCGACGGCAGTTCTTCCGGCGCGGTCTTGAGCGCGGCGGCGGCTTCCTGCAGCTTGCGGTTGGTGGCCTGCACCCACGCCAGCGCGCCCTCGCCCGTCACGCCTTCGATACGGCGGATGCCGGCGGCGACGCCGCCTTCCGATACGATCTTGAACAGGCCGATGTCGCCGGTGCGGGTGACGTGCACACCGCCGCACAGCTCTTTCGACGAGCCGATGTCCAGCACGCGCACGGTGTCGCCGTACTTCTCGCCGAACAGCGCCATCGCGCCATGCTTGATGGCGTCATCCATCGACATGTGCTGCGCCTTGGTCGGATGGTTTTCCAGGATCTCGGCGTTGACGATCTGCTCGACCTTGGCGATCTCGTCCGCGGTAAGCGGCGCGTTGTGGCTGAAGTCGAAGCGGGTCTTGTCCGGATCGACCAGCGAGCCCTTCTGCTGCACGTGGCCGCCCAGCACTTCGCGCAGGGCCTTGTGCATCAGGTGGGTGGCCGAGTGGTTGCGGATGGTGCGGGCGCGCTTGGCCTTGTCCACTTCGGCGGCGACGGCGTCGCCCACCTTCAGCGAGCCCGACTTGAGCACGCCGTGGTGGCCGAATACGTCTGCCTGGATCTTCAGGGTATCTTCCACCGCGAACTGCGCGGCGCCGGACTTGATCACGCCCTGGTCGCCTACCTGGCCGCCGGATTCGGCGTAGAACGGGGTGGTGTCGAGCACGACGATGCCGGCCTGGCCCGCCTTCAGTTCAGGAACCGAGGTGCCGTCCGCGTACAGCGCGACGACTCTGGCGTTCGAATCCAGCTGCTCGTAGCCGACGAACTTGTTCTTGTCGCCCGCGTACTCGACATTGGCGGCCATCTTGAACTTGCCGGCGGCGCGGGCCGTGGCCTTCTGCTGCTCCATGGCGGCGGCAAAGCCGGCCTCGTCCAGCGACAGCCCGCGCTCGCGGCAGATGTCGGCGGTCAGGTCGAGCGGGAAGCCGTAGGTGTCGTACAGGGTGAAGGCAGTGGCGCCGTCCAGCACCTTGTCGGTCTTGGCCAGCTGCGCTTCCAGGATCTTCATGCCGTTTTCCAGCGTCTCGCCGAATCGCTCTTCCTCGGCCTTGAGCACCTGCATCACGCGCTGCTTGGCTTCGCTCAGTTCCGGATAGGCCTGGCCCATTTCCTTGTCCAGGTCCTCGACCAGCTTGTAGAAGAACGGCTTGGTCTGGCCCAGCTTGTAGCCGTGGCGCAGCGCGCGGCGGATGATGCGGCGCAGGACGTAGCCGTGGCCTTCGCTGCTCGGGATGATGCCGTCGACGATCAGGAAAGCGGAGGCGCGGATGTGATCGGCGATGACTTTCAGCGAGTTGTTCGACAGGTCGGTGGCGCCGGTTTCGCGCGCGGCGGCCTTGATCAGGTTCTGGAACAGGTCGATCTCGTAGTTGCTGTGCACGTGCTGCAGCACGGCGGCCAGGCGCTCCAGGCCCATGCCGGTGTCGATCGACGGCTTCGGCAGCGGGGTCAGCACGCCGGCTTCGTCCCGGTTGAACTGCATGAACACCAGGTTCCAGATCTCGATGAAGCGGTCGCCGTCTTCCTCGGCCGAGCCCGGGGGGCCGCCCCAGATGTCGGCGCCGTGGTCGTAGAAGATCTCGGTGCAGGGACCGCAGGGGCCGGTGTCGGCCATCTGCCAGAAGTTGTCCGACGCGTAGCGCGCGCCCTTGTTGTCGCCGATGCGGATGATGCGCTCGACCGGGACCTTGATTTCATTGGCCCAGATGCCATAGGCCTCGTCGTCCTCGAAGTAGACCGTGACGGTCAGCTTTTCGGCCGGCAGCTTGTAGACCTGGGTCAGCAGCTCCCACGCAAAGTGGATCGCATCGCGCTTGAAATAATCGCCGAAGCTGAAGTTGCCCAGCATTTCGAAGAAGGTGTGGTGGCGCGCGGTGTAGCCGACGTTTTCCAGGTCGTTGTGCTTGCCGCCGGCGCGCACGCAGCGCTGCACCGTCGTGGCGCGCTTGTAGGGGCGCGTGTCGAGGCCCAGGAACACGTCCTTGAACTGCACCATCCCGCTATTGGTCAGCAACATGGTCGGGTCGTTGCCCGGCACGAGCGGGCTGGAGCGGACGATGGTATGGCCTTTGGACTCAAAAAACTTGAGGAACTTTTCGCGGATTTCGGATGATTTCATGTTCTGTGGGCTGCAGGTGCTGGTTGGTCAGGCCGGTATATGGGTAATTTCCGATTATATCTGATTATGCAGGGCGTCAATTTTGAGAGTGGCGCGGTGTGGTGGGAACGGTTGGGCGGGTGGAATGGATGACAAGATTGTCTGCCAAAAGACCGTCGTTCCCGCGCAGGCGGGAATCCATGCTGAGCGTCCGGTCACGCGGTCCATGGGTCCCTCCTTCGAGGGGACGACGGGTCAAGCTAACGGAAGTTCGCGCCGATGAGGTCGATGCGGTCGGTGCAGAAGGCGTCGATGCCCCAGATGAGCAGCTCGCGCGCCCGCTCGGCCGTATTGACGGTGTAGCAAAACAAGCCGAAGCCCGCTGACTTGACCGCCCTCGCCTGCTCTTGCGTCAGGTGCCGCTGGTTCGCATGGATCGCCACCGCATCCACTTCCCGCGCGCGGCTTTCCCAATCCGGCGGCAGCTCGTCAAACAGGTACGCACGCGGCACCGCCGGCGCCACCGCAAGCGCCGCCTTCAGCGCTTCATGGCTGAACGACGACAGCAAGGGCTGCCATGCCTCACCGGCAAACATCGCCGCCGCAATCTTCGCGACCACCTCGCCAGTCTGCACATCGAAGCCCGGCGCCGGCTTGATCTCGATATTCATCCACACGCCATGCGCCTTGCAGAACTGCGCGAATTCGACGAACAAGGGCACCGGCTCGCCGGCGAACTGCCTGCCGAACCACGCGCCCGCATCCATCGCGGCCAGTTCCCGCGCGTCGTAATCGAACACATGGCCGCTGCCCACGACGGTGCGGCCAAGATAGGGATCATGCATCACCACCGGCACGCCATCGCGCGCCAGCATCACATCGTATTCGATGGCGCGAAAGCCGCGCGCCATGCCTTCGCGCACGCCAGCCAGCGTATTTTCAGGAGCCAGCGTTCCGCCGCCGCGATGGGCCAATACAGTTGCCGGATAGCGCCACATGTCTTCTCCTCAAAGTCGTCCGCCCAGGTAGGCCGCACCGGCAACGAAGGCCGCGCAATTCAGCACCACGGTCACCCAGAACTTCGCCTGGAACGACGCTTTGGCCGATTTGTGGCGGAGCCATTGCTGCGCCAGGACAGCGCCGGGCCAGCCACCGGCCAGGCCAAGCAGGAGCAAGGTCCGCTCCGGTGTGCGGCGCGATGTTGAACGAGCGGCAGACTTGTCCAGCGCATACGCGATGAAACACAGCACGCTGGCCAACACGTAGCCGATCCCGATCCACTGGGGCAACTGCCATGCGAGCGCCGCGGCGGCGTAGGCCATGGTAAACAACAGAACCGGTAGGTAGAACATGGGCAAACAGCTTACGCGGTGCGCGGGAGGCTGTCTATCCGGCAAGTCTGCCGCTAGACGCCATCGGTTCGCTAACGAACGGAGGCGGTGGGCCCATCCATCCTACCCTCGATGCTTAACAAATTTTTGGCGACGGAGGCCAATATGGGCTTTGATCTAGGGAACCTGTTGAACCAATACCTCGGCGGTAGCTCTAACACTGACAGCGCACAGGCTGCCGACGACTTCCAGCGCGTGGCGGAGACAGCCCCGCGCGAGACGGTGGCGCAGGGCGTGACGCAGGCGCTGAAATCGGACGCGACGCCGCCTTTTCCCCAAATGGCGAGCCAGATGTTCGACCAGGGAAATCCGCAGCAGCGCGCCGGCATGTTGAACCAGATCCTGTCGACCGTCGGGCCGCAAATCCTGGGCTCGCTTGGTGGCGGCTCGCTGGGCGGCGTTCTCGGCGGCTTGCTGGGCGGCGGGCAGACGCATGTCACGCCGGAGCAGGCATCGCAAGTATCGCCGGAACAGTTTCAGGAAATCGCGGCGAAGGCCGAGCAGCACAACCCGGGCATCGTTGACCGCATGGGCGACTTTTACTCACAGCACCCCGACCTGTTCAAGGCCATCGGCGGTGCGGCGCTGGCGATCGCGCTCGGACACATCGCGCAGTCACGGCAGCAGAACGATCAATAAACCAGACAAGAGGACGCAAGCATGGGAATTCTGAGCAATATCTTCCACAAGATTTTTCCACCATCGCATCCGGCGGTAACGCAGGCAACGGCGCAGGCGCAGCCGGGTTCGGCGCAAACGGCCGCACCGGGCGCGCAGCAGAAGGCGCCGACGCCGCAGCAGGCGCCTCAGCAACAGCCGCAAGCGCAGGCCGCCGCGCCGGCGAGCGCGCAGCAGCCGCCGGTGGATGTCGAGCAGATCCTGAACAATATGCAGCAGCAGTCGGGGCAGCAGCTCAATTGGCGCACGTCGATCGTCGACCTGCTCAAGCTGCTGGGCCTGGACAGCAGCCTGCAGGCGCGCAAGGAGCTGGCGTCGGAGCTGCACTACACCGGGGATACCAATGATTCGGCGAGCATGAACATCTGGCTGCACAAGCAGGTGATGAACAAGCTGGCCGAGAATGGCGGGAAGGTGCCGACGGATTTGAAGGGTTGATCCAATCGCCCTCGTTCCCGGCACTGCCGGAAACGACTCCCCGCGCAGGCGGGGAACCATAGAACATCTGGATATTCGCAGAGCATGCGCCAACTGCTGTAGCGATCACAAGCACAGCTCAAGCGTTCTATGGGTTCCCGCCTTCGCGGGAACGACGGTCTTGGTTTTAGAAATAGCTCAAGCCCAGCGCACGACGCACTTCATCCGTCGTCTGCGCCGCGACCTCACGCGCCTTTGCGGTGCCTTCGCGCAGGATCTGCATCACCTGCCCCTTGTCCTTGGCGAACTCCTCGCGGCGAGCGCGGATCGGCGCCAGCATGTCCTGCAGGATCCCTTCCAGCCGCTTCTTGACCACGCTGTCGCCCAGCCCGCCGCGCACATAGTGCTCCTTCATCGCCTGCAGGCCTTCCCGGTCCGGATCGAAGGCATCGAGGTAAATGAAGGCCACGTTGCCCTCGAGGTGACCCGGATCGGCCACGCGCAGGTGCAAGGGATCGGTGTAGACCATCTTCACCGCCGCCGTGATCTCGGCCGCCGATGCGCCGAGGTTGATGGTATTGCCCAGCGACTTGCTCATCTTGGCCTTGCCGTCGATGCCCGGCAGGCGACCCACTTCCGGCACCAGCGCCTTGGCTTCGACCAGGACGTCTTTCTGCGCGACGCGATTGAAACGCCGCACGATCTCGTTGGTCTGCTCGATCATCGGGATCTGGTCCTCGCCGACCGGCACCAGCGAAGCCTTGAACGCCGTGATGTCCGCCGCCTGGCTGGCCGGGTAGGTCAGGAAACCGGCCGGGATGTCGCGCTCGAAACCGCGGTGCTTGATCTCTTCCTTCACGGTCGGATTGCGCTCCAGCCGCGCCACCGTGACCAGGTTCAGGTAGTAGAAAGTCAGCTCCGCCAGCTCGGGAATCTGCGACTGGATCAGGATCGTCGTCTTGGCCGGGTCGAGGCCGACAGCAAGGTAATCGAGCGCCACTTCGACGACATTCCGGTGTACCTTGCCGATGTCATCCATGTTGTCCGTCAACGCTTGCGCGTCTGCAAGCATGACGAATTGGCGATAGCTGTCCTGGTAGGCCACGCGGTTGCGCAGGCTGCCCACGAAGTGGCCGAGATGGAGGGGTCCGGTCGGGCGATCGCCAGTCAGGATTACCGGTGCGGTGCTGTGTTGCGAGGTCATCGAGCTTCCTTATTGATGCCCCGATTCCGCCGCGCCAACAAAAAACGCCACCTGAATCGAGGCGGCGTTCATTGAGATTCACATGCTATGCAGTGGCCGCGCGCTGTCAGCGGCGCCACCAAACGTGAAGGATTGCATGTGGGTTCATCGAAATCATGTATGGCATGGTGGCAAATCAAGGACGCGCTGTCAACCTGCACAGCCGGCGCTGCCGTTTTTTTCGGCAAACATCGCCGACGCCGCCAGCCAGCGAAAGAACTTGAAACAAAATTAATGGTGATGCATGACTTACAGTACGAATACGAACAACAACACCGCCCCGCTCGAACTCTGGGGCGGCCTCGAATGCACCGTCAACCGCGTCCGCGACGATTACTTCAGCCAACTGGACCGCAATGGCCACGCCGGCCGGCTTGACGATATCGCACGCTTCGCCGAACTCGGCATCAAGGCAATCCGCTATCCGATCCTGTGGGAACGCACCGCGCCCGACGGCCTGGCCAGCGCCGACTGGAGCTGGCCTGACGAGCGCCTGCCCGCCTTGCGCGCCGCCGGGGTGACGCCGATCGCCGGCCTGGTGCACCATGGCAGCGGCCCGCGCCACACCAGCCTGCTCGATCCCGGCTTTGCCGAACAACTGGCCGAATTCGCGGGCGCGGTGGCCGCGCGCTATCCCTGGCTGGAGTACTACACGCCGGTCAACGAACCCTGCACCACGGCACGCTTCGCGGGCCTGTACGGCCTGTGGTATCCGCACGGCCGCGACGACCGCAGCTTCATCCAGGCCCTGCTCAAGCAGTGCCGCGCGGTGGTGCTGTCCATGCGCGCCATCCGCGCCGTGAACCCGGCCGCCAAGCTGGTGCAGACCGACGACCTCGGCAAGACCTACAGCACGCCCGAAATGGCCGACGTCGCCCAGTTCTACAACGAGCGGCGCTGGCTCGCCTGGGACCTGCTGTGCGGCACGGTCGTGCCCGGCCACGCGATGTGGGACTACCTGTCGCGCTGGGCCGATGAAGGGGAGCTGCTCTGGTTCCGCGACAACCCCTGCCCGCCCGACATCATCGGCGTCAACTATTACGTGACCAGCGAGCGCTGGCTCGACCATCGTCCCGAGCGCTACCCGCCGCACCACCGCGGCGAAGTCGGCGGCCGCCCTTGCGCCGACATCGACGCCTCGCGTGCGCTAGCCACCCCGACACCGGGCGTCGCCCCGCTGCTTGGCGAGGCATGGGAACGCTATGGCCGCACGCTCGCCATCACCGAGGCCCACATCGACGCCAACCGCGAAGACCAGCTGCGCTGGCTGCTCGAAATCTGGGAGGCGGCACACGAGGCACGCGGCCTGGGTGCGGACGTGCGCGCGGTCACGGTGTGGTCGCTGCTCGGCGCCTTCGACTGGAACAGCCTGGTGACCGAGTCGCGCGGCTACTACGAATCGGGCGCCTTCGACGTGCGCTTCACGCCGCCGCGCGCGACCGCCGTCGTGCACATGATGCAAGAGCTCGCGCGAAACGACACCCCCTCGCATCCGGTGTTGCGCGGACAGGGCTGGTGGCGGCGGCCTGGGCGCTTCCTGTGCCAGCCGGTCGCCACGCCGGACGCCCTCACCTCGATCACCGCCGACGGGCACCGGCTGGTCGGCACTGGCGCCGCGCCGATCCTGATCCTTGGCGCCAGCGGCACGCTCGGCCGTGCCTTCGCCCGCGTCTGCCAGAAGCGCAACCTGGCCTATCGCCTGCTGTCGCGGCGCGACATGGACATCGCCGACGCGGATTCGGTGGAGCGCGCACTGGCCCACTACCAGCCCTGGGCCGTGGTCAATGCCTGCGGCTACGTGCGCGTCGACGATGCCGAGCGCGAGGCCGAGCGCTGCTTCCGCGAAAACACGCTTGGCCCGGCCGTGCTGGCCGCCGCCTGCGCGCGCCATGGCGTGCACCTGACCACTTTCTCCAGCGACCTTGTGTTCGACGGTGAGCGCGGCGCGCCTTACGTCGAATCCGATCCCGTGGCGCCGATCAACGTCTACGGCAAGAGCAAGGCGCAGGCCGAATCCAGCGTGCTGGACGCGCATCCGGGCGCGCTGGTGGTGCGCACCAGCTCCTTCTTCGGGCCGTGGGACAGGTACAACTTCGTCACGCTGGCATTGGGTGCGCTCGAACGGGGTGAGTCGTTCCTGGCGGCCAGCGACATTACGGTATCGCCGACCTACGTGCCGGACCTGGTGCATACCTGCCTCGACCTGGCGGTGGACCGCGAGTGTGGCGTCTGGCACCTGACCAGTGGGCAAGCGGTGACCTGGGCGGGACTGGCCGCGATGGCGGCGGAGCGCGCGGGCGTGGACGGCAGCCGGATCGAGGCGCAGCCGGCCGTGATGTGCAACTACATCGCCGCACGGCCACGCTACAGCGCACTGCACAGCGAACGCGCGCTCATCCTGCCGACGCTCGACAATGCGCTGGGGCGTTACCTGGAGCTACGCAACGAGGCGGGCCCGGAGCTGGAGGAACTGGTGATGGCAGCCGAGAGCCGGCAGGCGGTGGCAAGCGATCACCGGCAGCAGGAGGAGGCGCCGGCGGCGGCATTCCAGGTCAGCCATTTCTAAACCAGCTCACCGTCGTCCCCGCAGGGACGACGGTCTTGAAGGTGGTGGCGGGAGCGATCAGTGCGGATATTTCCGCAAGTATTCCTCCATTTCATGCTCCTTCATCCCCGCAATATCCTTCGGAATCTCCTCCTCCACCATCTTCTGCACTTCCTTGCTCAGGTTCTCGCGCAACAAGCCGAGCATATGCGGAGGCGCCACCACGCACAGCTTGTCGAATTTGTGCTCGTTGCGCGCGTCATCCAGCCAGTGCGCCACCTGCTTGCTGAACAGTTCTGCCGCATGCTGCTTCGGCTCCTCGGCCTTCTGGCCCGTGGAACCCATTGGCCCCGTGCCGAAGAACCGGCTCTTTGGCTCCGCATTGATGTCCTGCTCCGCCATCCGCCCCTCCGGGTTGAGCATGTCCTCGACTTCCTGCAAATGGCCGTCGCTCGCCGACAGCTCGAAAATGCGCGCGCGGCTTGAGTCCGCGGCAAGTACCCATGTGGTTTGCATTCGCTTTCCTCCTCAAAGAGACAAGTGCTTCGTGGTCGGGCCAGTGTAGCGCGGGGCCGCAAAACGCGGAGCCCGCAAGCGCCCGTTATAAAATGGCATCACGAATCACGCGACCGCAAAGGCCCCACCCAGTGCAAGAGCAACACGCCTTCCCCTTCATCCGCGAATTCCTTCTGTTCCTGACCCTGGCGGGGATCCTGATCCCGACGCTGCAGCGCCTGCGCATCAACCAGGTGCTCGGATTCCTCGCGGTGGGCGCACTGGTCGGCCCCTACGGCCTCGGCTCGCTGGCGCCGCAGGTGCCGCTGCTGGGCTACCTCACCTTCCCCAGCGGCGAAGGCGTGTCGATGCTCGCCGAGATCGGCGTGCTGTTCCTGATGTTCATGATCGGCCTCGAACTGTCCGCCGCGCGCCTGTGGGCGATGCGGCATTGGGTGTTCGGCGCCGGCGCCGCCCAGGTGGCGGCGAGCGCCCTGCTCATCGGCGGCTCGGCATGGCTGCTCGGCCAGCCGCTCGCGCCGGCGATGATCCTTGGCCTGGTCCTGTCGCTGTCGTCGACCGCAGTCGTCATGCAGCTGCTCAGCGACCAGCAGGCCACCGGCACCCGCGTCGGCCAGGCCGCGTTCGCGGTGCTGATGCTGCAGGACCTGGCCGTGGTGCCGATCCTGATCCTGATCGGCGCGCTCAAGGGCGGCGGCACCGAAGGCGTGCTGATGGCGGCGCTGGGCGCGATGCTCAAGGCTGCGATCGCGATCACGCTGATCTACGTGGCGGGCGGCCGCGTCATCCATCCGCTGTTCCGCGCGTTCGCACGGCATCGCCAGCCGGACGTATTCATGGCGCTGATCCTGCTATCGGCATTCGGCATCGCCAGCCTGTCGGCGATGTTCGGCCTGTCGATGGCGCTGGGCGCGCTGATCGCCGGCCTGCTGCTGGCCGAGACAGAGTTCAAGCACGAAGTCGAGCTGATGGTGGAGCCCTTCAAGGGCCTGCTCATGGGCCTGTTCTTCATGAGCGTCGGCATGAACATGGACGTGCGCCAGATCGCCAGCGCGCCGCTGTGGCTGGCCGGCGCCGTGGTGGGGCTGGTACTGATCAAGACGGTGGTGGTCACGCTGATCTTCCGCGCCGGCCGCCTGCCGTGGGCGCGCGCGCTCGAAGGCGGCCTGCTGCTGGGCCAGGGCGGCGAATTCGCCTTCATCGTGATCGGCTATGCAATCAGCTCGAAGCTGCTGGATGGGGCGCTGGGCGGACGCGTGATGCTGGCTGTCGGCCTGTCGCTGTTCATCACGCCGCTTCTGGCACGCCTCGGCCGCGCGATCGGCGAACGCTGGGAATCCAAGCAGCGCGAGCATGCGGCCAAGGCCGACGAAAGCGCGCTCGAATCGGAGCGCGGCCGCATCATCATCGCCGGCTTCGGGCGCGTGGGGCAGCAGCTGGCCAAGCTGCTCAGCGAACAGGGGATCGAGTACGTCGCGTTCGAGAATGACGCGAAGGTGGTGTCGCGCCTGCACGCGCAAGGGGTGCCGGTCTACTTCGGCAATGCGGCGCGGCCGGAGCTGCTCAAGCGCGTGCATGCGGACGAGTCGCCGGCGATTGTGCTGACGATGGATCATCCGGGTTCGGCGCTGCAGGCGGTGCGCGGGATCCGGCGCGAATTCCCGCATGTGCGGCTGTTCGTGCGCTCGCGCGATGAGAAGCATGCGCGGGCGCTGAAGATGGCCGGGGCGACGGTGGTGGTGCCGGAGACCTTGGAGGCGAGCTTGCAGCTGTCGGCGTTCGTGCTGGAGTCGATCGGGTTGGATGAGCGGCAGGTGAATACGATTGTCGAGCATGAGCGGGGCTTGTTCGAAGCCGCGCTGCTGGATATGCCCGGCGAGCCGCACCACGCGCACCCGCATCATCACCACTAACCGTAATACCGTCGTCCCGGCGAAGGCCGGGACCCATAGACCGCTTGAGTGGTCGAACATTTGTCGCCGCAGGCCCGCACGCTCAGCATGGGTCCCGGCCTTCGCCGGGAGTCGTTTCCGGCAGTGCCGGGAACGACGGTGTAACACTTAGGTCATCGCCCGCTGGGCTGCCTGAATGCCCCACCACGCGGCTTCCTCGAACACCGAAAACCCCGACAAATCCGCATGCGCAAACAGGATCGGCCCGTCCGCATCCCGCAGCGCCAGCAGGCCCGCATTGGTCCGAAACCCCGGCAAGGGCGCCGCCATCGCGTGCCCGCGCAAAGTGATGTCCACCCGCTCCACACACGGCGCGAACTTCCACCCATACGCCGTCTTCAGGTCACGGCTTGCCACCGCCACCAGCTCGTCCGCGCTCGCCTTCATCAGCCATTTGCGCGCCTCGTCCGGCGTCCGGTCCGACAGCGCGACATAGGACGTGAACACCGTCTTCTCCGGCGGCGCGACGCGGATGTCCTGGTGCGTCGACACGACATACCCCAGGCCCGGCTCGTCATACACCACGTTGTCCCAGCACAGCGGCATATTCGGCCGCTCCGCCGGGAAGTCCTTCATCAGGAAGTTCGCGATCATCCACGGCGCGTAGCTCGGCATGTGGCGCTTCGGATCGAAGCCATAGTCGCCGATGCGCTCCACCACACGCGACGCCACATACAGCGGCATCGCACAAATCGCCTTGCGCGCCTTGGCGACGAAGGTCTTGGCCACCCCATCCTCCAGCGTAAAGCACATGGCTTCGACGCCGTCCGCCGTCCGCTTCAGCGACACCGCCGTTCCAGCCTTGCGCTTGGCCGCTGACCGCTGGGCCATCGCTTCCGCCAGCGGCGACAAACCGCCCGGCCACGTCAGCCAGGCGCCATTGCCCGAGTTAGCGGCCTGCCCCCAGCGGCTGCAGTAGTAATGCAGCCCGGCCCACGCGGACACCTTGTCGTAGCGCGTGCCGTAGTCGTCGCGGCAGCAATAGTTCAGATACCAGTGCAGTGTCGGCGACTTGTAGCCTTCGCGCTCCAGCCACTGGCTGAGCGTGATCTTGTCGAGTTCCTGCCACGCCGGATCGGTGGACGACAGCACGGTCGGGAACACGAAGATGCGCCGCCCGTCCGATCCTTTCAACTTGCGCAGGCGCTCCACCTCGGCGAAGAAGCGCTTGTGCTCCGCCAGTTCCCACGCCGGCACGCCATCGAAAGGCACGAAGCCATCCTGCCAGCGGCCATTGAGCAGCAGCCGTTCTTCCGGCGCGTGCAGGATGAAGCGCTCGTCGTAGTACGGCTTCTCGCCGAAGGGATCGCGCTGGATGATGCCCAGGTCCGCGAGGATTTCGCGCACGTGGACCGATTCGGCCGACGGCAGCGGAAGGTAGTGCGCCCCGGTCGGATACGCGTAGTCGCCAAAGTGGCCACCCGCCGCGTTCCCGAAAGGCTGCGGCCCGTCGATCATCAGGAAATCGCCGTGCCCTTCGCGGTTCAGTTTCCACGCGGCCGAGAGCCCGCCGATGCCCGATCCGAGGATGAGCACATCCGTCTGCACCGTTGCGCCGGGCGGCGGCAATGCGCGCCGGTCGCGCAGGTAGTGCCCTTCCGCGCGGCCGACATAATTGACGGTGGAGCCGATCTCCTGCCAGCGCGAATACACGGCCGCTCCGCCAAGCGCGGACAGGCCGGCCGCCCCGCCCCAGGCCAGGAAGGAACGGCGGTCCATCAGCGGATCACCCTGCGCCAGTCCTCCTCGAACACGCGCACCAGCGACTGCGTGTTCAGCCGGTTGGGCGCCATCTCGATGCGCTGCATGTCAGGCGGGAAGCTGAACATCTCGCGCGTGGTGTCGGCGTTCAGGTAGCGCATCGGCAGCGCGTACTTCTCCGGCGGCGTGAAACGCTGTTGCGGCGAGGCGAGGATGAATCCCCACTCGCCGAACGAGGGCACGTAGGCGTGGTAGGGCCAGGTTGCGAGTCCGACGTCGCGCAGTGTCGCATCGATGGTCCAGAACGCGTGCGGCGCGAAGAACGGCGACGTCGACTGCACCACGATCATGCCATTGGCCGACACGTGCTTCTTCAGCATGCCGAAGAACGGCACCGAATACAGTTTGCCGAGCGCGAAGCTGGAAGGATCGGGGAAGTCCACGATGGCCGCGTCGAACATGTCATCGGCGTGCTGCAGCCAGATCGCCGCGTCGGCATTGATGACGGTGACGCGCGGGTCGGAGAACGAGCCGTGATTGAGCTTGACCAGTTCGGCGCGGGTCTTGAAGGCGCCGGTCATGGCCGGGTCGAGGTCGACCAGGGTCACGTGCTTGATGTTCGGGTAGCGCAGGATCTCGCGCAGCGCCAGCCCGTCGCCGCCGCCCAGCACCAGCACGCTGCGCGCCCACGGCATCGAGCCAAGCATCGGGTGCACCAGCGCCTCGTGGTAGCGGTATTCGTCGCGCGAGGAGAACTGCAGGTTGCCGTTGATGTAGAGGCGCATGTCGTCCTTCCAGCGCGTGATCACCAGCCGCTGGTAGGGCGTGGTGGTCGAGAACACCACCTCGTCGCCGAACAGGCCATGCTCGCCCCACTCCACCATGCGATCCGACGCGGCGAAGCCCGCGACCAGCGCGCACAGCACGACGCTGGCCCGCGTCACGCGTGCGCCGGCGTGGGCCAGCTCGTGGCGGAAGGTGTACAGGGTCCAGAACGCGACGCCGACATTGAGCATCCCGAACAGGAAGCCGGTGCGCACCAGGCCAAGATGCGGCGCCAGCACCAGCGGGAATAGCAGCGAGACCGCCAGCGCGCCCAGGTAGTCGAAGGTCAGCACGCGGCTCACCAGTTCGTTGAATTCGGTGCGGCGCGCGTTCAGCGCCCGCATCACCAGCGGCACCTCCATGCCGACCAGCGCGCCGATCATGAAGACCAGTACATACAGCATGGTGCGGAACGGCGTCGTCATCCACGAGAAGGTCATGAACAGCAGCGCCGCCGACACGCCCCCGATCAGGCCCACGGCCAGCTCGATGTCGATGAAGCGCGCCAGCACGTCTTCCTCGCGCACATATTTGGAGAAGTGCGCGCCGACGCCCATCGCGAATAGGTAGCAGCCGATGATGGTCGAGAACTGCAGGATCGAATCGCCCAGCAGGTAGCTGGACAGGGCGCCGGCGATCAGCTCGTAGGCCAGGCCGCAGGAAGCGACAACAAATACTGAAAGGATCAGAATTCTTTTGGTCATGAATCGTCTTTTGCTCTAAGATGCCTTTGCTGTCATTTCGACTATTTCTTTGGAGAACGTCGTGCCCGTCATCCTAAACTATCTGCTGCACTTGGCTACAGCTGCCGCGCTGGTTTTGGTATTTTTTGTGGTCTACGTTCGCATCACCCCCTACGACGAAGTCCTGCTGGTCCGCCAGGGTAATGGCGCCGCCGCGCTGTCGCTGGGCGGCTCGCTGCTCGGTTTTTCGGCAACCGTCGCCTCTGCGCTGGCGCACACGGCGGACTACTATCAGTTCATCGGCTGGGCGCTGGGTGCGATGCTGGTGCAGGTGCTGGTGTTCGCGATCGCAACCAGGCTGCTGCACATGTCCAAGGACCAGATCGAAGCGAACAACTGCGCATTCGGCGGCCTGCTCGGGGCGATTTCGCTGTCGATCGGCGTCGTCAACGCAGGCTGCATATCCTGACCCTCTACTCACCGGGAGATCCATCATGTCCCTAGGCTCATTCATCAAGAAGCAGTTCATTGACGTCATCCAGTGGAACGAGGATGTGGATGGCGTGCTGGCGTGGCGCTTTCCGATGCAGGACTTCGAAATCCAGAACGGCGGCATCCTGATCGTGCGCGAGTCGCAGGTCGCGGTGTTCGTCAACGAAGGCCAGGTGGCCGACGTGTTCGGCCCCGGCACGCACAAGCTGACCACGCAGACGCTGCCCGTGCTGACCAACCTGAAGAACTGGGACAAGCTGTTCCAGTCGCCGTTCAAGTCGGACGTGTACTTCTTCAGCACCCGCGTGCAGACCGGCCGCAAATGGGGCACGCCGCAGCCGATCACGATCCGCGACAAGGACTTCGACATGATCCGCGTGCGCGCCTTCGGCATCTACTCGTACCGGGTCGCCGATCCGCGCAAGTTCTTCACCGAGATCAGCGGCACGCGCGAGGCCTACACCCGCGACCAGGTCGAAGACCAGCTGCGCGGGATCCTGATGGCGACCATGGCCACCTCGCTGGGCGCGTCGCAACTGCCCTTCCTCGACATGGCGGCCAACCAGGCCCTGATGGCGCAGCAGGTCAAGGGCGACCTCGGCGCCGCGTTCGCGCGCTACGGCATCGGGCTGGATGAATTCAACGTCGCCAGCGTCAGCCTGCCGGAAGAACTGCAGGCCGCGCTGGACGAGCGCATTTCGGCCGGCATGAAGGGCAGCCTGTCGGCCGAGAAGATGGGCGGCTTCACCCAGTTCCAGGTGGCGAGCAGCATCCCGCTGGCGGCGCAAAATGAAGGCGGTATCGCGGGCCTGGGCGCCGGCGTCGGCGCGGGCATGGCGGTGGGCCAGGCGATGGCGCAGGGCTTGTCCGGCGCGTTCGCCCAGCCGCAGGCTCCTGCCGCTGCCGGCGCAGCTGCCGCTCCCGCCGCCGAATCGATCGAAGACCGGCTGGCCAAGCTCAAGGGCCTGCTGGACAAGGGACTGATCTCGCAGGCCGACTACGACGGCACCAAGGCCGAGCTGCTCAAGAAACTGATCGGCTAGGCGCGCCTGCATGCAAACAGTCTCCTGCCCGAGCTGCGGCGCACCGGTCGAATTCAAGTCGCACACCTCCGTCATGGCGGTGTGCGATTTCTGCCGCGCGGTGGTCGTCAAGGACGGCGATGCGGTCAAGGACTTCGGCAAGCTGTCGCAGGTGCTGGAAGATTATTCGCGCATCCAGATCGGCACCGCGGGCGTGTTCGCGGCGCGCCATTTTACCGTCGTGGGCCGCATCCAGCTGCGCTATTCGGCGGGCATGTGGAACGAGTGGTACCTGCTGTTCGATGACGGCGGCACCGGCTGGCTGGGCGATTCCTCGGGCCTGTACGTAGTCACCACTGAACGCCCGCTCGGCGCGGCGTGGCCGCCGTTCGAACAGATCGAGCCGGGGCGCGACTACGAATTCGGCCTGGGCCGCTTTACCGCCGCCGAGAAGCGCATCGCCGAGTGCATCGGCGGCCAGGGCGAGCTGCCGTTCCGTGTCGGACAGGGCTGGCAGGCGCGCGTGGCGGACCTGCGCAGCGGGGCCGGTTTCGCGACCCTCGATTATTCGGACGGCGACAAGCCGGTGCTGTACGCCGGCAGCGCCGTCACGCTGGAACAGATGCAGTGCCAGCTGCTGCGCGAAGACGACCAGATCCGCGAGAGCTCCGGCAAGTACCGCGGCAAGGTGCAGTCGCTGGAGTGCCCGGCCTGCGGCACCGCGATCAGCTACCTGCCCGGCCTGACCTCCAACATCGTCTGCCAGAGCTGCCACACGCAGCTCGATGCGGCCAGCCCGAAGGTGCAGGTACTGGCCAAGGGCGCGCAGATGGAACGCGTGAGCTTCACGCTGCCGGTCGGCGCGAAGGGCAGCATCAACGGCGCGGCCTGGCAGGTGCTGGGCGCCATGCGCCGCAGCGACGACGAAGGCACCGGCTGGACCGAATACCTCTTGTACAGCACCAGCGAGTCCTTTTTCTGGCTGGTCGAAACGGATGAAGGCTGGTCGCGCGCCAAGGTGATGGACAACTGGCCGGAAGCCGGCCACTTCGATGACCAGTCGGTGGTGGTGGACAAGGTCCCATTCAAGAAGCTGTATTCGTACACGGCGCGCGTGGACTACGTGGCCGGCGCCTTCAACTGGCGCGTGGCGGTCGGCGACACCGTGCGCGTGGCCGAATACGAGCGCGCGCCGAGCCGGCTGGCAGGCGAGCGCACGGCGGAAGAGCTGACCTGGTCGCGCTCGACGCCGGTCGCGTTCGACCAGGTGTGCGCGTGGTTCCAGGCCGACGTGCCGTCGCTGCGGCGGGTGGCTGCGGCGCCCCGGCCTGCCGCTTCGGCGCGCACGCAGGCGCAAACCTTCATGTGGTGGATGCTCGGCCTGAATGCGATCCCGCTGCTGCTGAATTTTTCGGGCACGATCATGTGGATGATCCTCGGCTTGATCGCGCTATTCGTGCCGCCCGGCTTCGTCAAGGGCGACGACTCATGAACAAGAACTTCTTCCTGTACGCGATCCTGGTGACCGCGTTTTCCACCTTGATGAGCTGGTCGAACCTGATGACGGCGTCGTCCAAGGCCAGCACCGGCGGCAGCAGCTGGAGCACGAACTCGCGCGGCGGCTATAGCGGCGGCTTCTCCGGCGGCGGCGGGCACAAGTGACCGGCGCGTTCCGCCCGGCCGGCGTGCACCTGCTGGCCGATCTTCACCAGGTCGACGCAGCGCTGCTGTCCGATCCCGCCCGCATCGATGTGCTGCTGCGCGAGGCCGCGCTGGCGGCCGGCGCGCGCATCCTGCACGGCCACTTCCACAACTTCGGCGCCGGCATGGGCGTGACCGGCGTGCTGCTGCTGGCGGAATCGCACATCTCGATCCACACCTGGCCGGAGCACGGCTTCGCGGCGGTGGACATCTTCATGTGCGGCGCGGCCCAGCCGGAGCGCGCGCTCGGCATCATCGACGCCGCGCTGCAGCCGCTTGCGCGAAACGTCAAGACGGTCGAGCGCGGACAGCTATAATCGCCGCTGTTTTCGCACACCGGACGGTATCTTCATGAGCACTTCGAATTCCACCCCGCTGCCCAAGGCGCTGGGCCACATCCGCGTTCTCGACCTGTCGCGCGTGCTGGCCGGTCCGTGGTGCTCGCAGAACCTGGCCGACCTTGGCGCGGACGTGATCAAGATCGAGCGCCCCGGCAGCGGCGACGACACGCGCGCCTGGGGCCCGCCGTACGCGAAAGATGCCGTAGGGCGCGACACCAGCGAGGCGGCTTACTACCTGTCTGCCAACCGCGGCAAGCGCTCGGTCACGGTCGACATCGCGTCGCCGGAGGGCCAGGCGCTGGTCCGCGAGCTGGCGCGGCATGCCGACGTGGTGCTGGAGAACTTCAAGGTCGGACAGCTCAAGCGCTACGGCCTGGATTACGAGTCGCTGAAGGCGGTCAAGCCGGACATCGTGTACTGCTCGATCACTGGCTTCGGCCAGGACGGGCCGTACGCGCACCGCGCCGGTTACGACTTCCTGATCCAGGGAATGGGCGGGCTGATGTCCGTCACCGGCGAACGCGACGAGCTGCCGGGCGGCGGTCCGCAGAAGGTCGGCGTGGCGCTGACCGACCTGATGACCGGGATGTACGCGACGGTGGCGGTGCTGGCCGCCCTCACCCACCGCGACCGCACCGGCGAAGGCCAGTACATCGACATGGCGCTGCTCGACACCCAGGTCGCGATGCTGGCCAATGTGGGCAGCAATTACCTCAACAGCGGCAAGCCGCCCAAGCGCTGGGGCAATGCGCATCCGAACATCGTGCCGTACCAGACCTTTGCCTGCGCGGACGGGCACATCATCGTCGCGGCCGGGAACGATGGGCAGTACCAGAAGTTTGTCGAGGCCGGCGGGCGGCGCGAGCTGGCGCTTGACCCGCGCTTTGCGACCAATCCGATGCGCGTGAAGAACCGCGACACGCTGGTGCCGCTGCTGGCCGAGATGGTGCGCGAGCGCCGCCGTGATGAGTGGATCGCGATGCTGGAGGCGGTGGGCGTGCCTTGCGGGCCGATCAACGATGTCGGCGAGGTGTTCGACAATCCGCAGGTGCGCTCGCGCGGGATCGAGATCGAGGTGCCGCATGCGGCGGCGGGCACGGTCAAGCTGGTGCGCAGCCCGATGAAGATGTCGGCCACGCCGGCCACCAGCGACAAGGCGCCGCCGATGCTGGGCGAGCATACCGACGAGGTGCTGAGCGAGATGCTGGGAAAGGACGAAGCCGAGATCGCGGCGCTGCGGGGCAAGGGCGTCGTTTAAGCCAAGCGAAACGAAACGCTCGAATCAAACAGACCGTCGTTCCCGCTTCCGCGGGAACGACGGTATCTGTTTTGCGGACCTGTTAATGCAATTTATGCTTGAAGTCCGACAGCTCGCTATGCACCCTCGTCACCATCGCCTCAAGATGCGCGGGCATATGCGAGGCGCTGCGCGACACGCGCTTGGCTTCATCGCCCATCGCTTCCAGGCTGTCCACGCACTCGGTAATGCGCTGCTGGTCGTTCGACTGCATCACGCTTTGCGCCTGGCGCGACTCGCGTGCCAGCTTTTCGATACAGTCGCGTAGCTCGTTGGGCGTGTCGGAATCGGACCGGCATTCCTTTTGCGCTTCGCTGATAGTCTGCTGCAGGTGGTTGTACCGCTGCTGGATTTCGTTCTGCTGTAACATGCTGACCTCCGTTCAATGAGTCCAATTTGATCCGCAGGCGCAGCCGAAGTTCTCAGCGTTGCGCCTCCAGCGGATTGAGCGGCACGAGCCCGCGCAACCTCCATGCCACCGCCAGCGCCACCGCCAGGATCGTTCCCAACAGCAGCACCACGCCCGGCCACCCCCCGTGCGACCACAGGTAGCCGGACACCCAGCCGATCACGCTCGACCCCAGGTAATACATGAACAGATAAATCGCCGAGGCCAGCGCCTGCGGTGCGCGCGCGCGGCGGCCGACCCAGCTGCTCGCGACCGAATGCGACGCGAAAAAGCCGAACGTGAACAGTCCCATGCCGATGACGATGGCGAGCACATTGTCGAGTAAGGTGATCAATAAGCCCGACAGCATCACCGACATCACCGCCCACAATACATTGCGGCGGCCAAACCTGTCGGCCAATTTGCCAGCCCAGACCGAACTGAAGATGCCAAGCAAGTAAAGGATGGACAGCGCGCCCACCGCGCTCTGGCGCATGCCGAAGGGCGGCGCCAGCAGGCGGTAGCCGATGTAGTTGTACATGCTGACAAAGGCGCCCATCAGCAGGAAGGCCAGCAGGAACAGCCACGGCAGGCCTTTATCTGTGAGGTGGGCGCGCAGGCCGGCCAGCAGCGCGCCGGCGCCGCGCTCGCCGGGGCGGAAGTTGCGCGAGGCCGGCAGGCTGCGCGAGAACTCGGAGGCCGCGTACAGGCCGGCGACGCCCATCGCGCCGACCGCGATCCGCCAGTCGAAGAAGTCGCTGATGAAGGAGGCGAGCACGCGGCCGATCATGCCGCCGAAGGCGCTGCCGCCGATGTAGGTGCCCATCGCGCTGCCCAGCGATTTGGGGTCGATCTCCTCGCTCAGGTAGGCCATGGCGACGGCCGGCATTCCGGCCAGCATGAAGCCGAGCAGCGCGCGCAGGACCAGCAGCTGGGCGTAGCCGTGCGCGAAGGCGGCCAGCAGCGTCAGTACGCCGCCGCTGAACATCGAGGCCGCCATCATGCGCTTGCGGCCGAAGCGGTCGGACAGCACGCTGGAGATCAGCAACGCGACGGCGAGCGTGCCGGTGGACAGGGACAGCGCGAGGCTGCTCTGGGCGGGCGTGAGGCCGAAGTCGCGCGCCAGCAGCGGCATCAGCGGCTGGATGCAATACAGGAGAGCGAAGGTGGAGAAGCCGCCGAAGGCCATCGCGCGATTGATGCGTTTGTATTCGGGCGTGCCGAAGGCGATTGCGGAGTGCTGCATGACGAGCATGATACGCCGAAGGGACTGATGCTGCTGGGGCTGCCCCCGAAGCCAACAGCACGTCGTCCCGGCGCAGGCCGGGACCCATGCCGAGTTTGCGGGCCTGCGGCTGGAGCTTTGCGGCTGCGGACCCTGTCTATGGGCCACCGCCTGCTCGGGGACGACGGGCTCCGGGGGCGGGCTTAGGGGTAGTCCGCGTCGATCTCGGAGCCCGCGTAGTTTTCGAGCTCGGTCCACAACTGTGTGATCGTCGCCTTGGTCATCAGGTGCTGCAGCACCGTGCAGTGCTCGGCGTAGTTGTCGATGCGTTCGGCGATGACTTCCTGGTGCTGCGCCGGGATCTGCTCCATCAGTGCGTCCCAGCCTTCGTCGAAGTCCGGCTTGTTCTTGCGGACCGACGCCACGAAACGCTCGAACTCCTTCTGCCCCGCGCGCGCGACGATGCGCCCGCCGCCTTCGACCGCGAAGATGATGGCCAGCGCGATCACGCCTTCCGCGTTCAGGTCCGGATCCTTGACCGGCCCTTCGCTGTTGTGCCGCCGCAGCCACTTGGCCGCGTCGACCACCGCCAGCACTTCGTGCCGCTGCTTCAGCTGTTCCAGGTAGCGCTCGTAGCCCGTCCAGCTCTCGGCCGGATCGGCCGTGCAGATGTCGACGAACAGCTCCTTGAGCCGGCGCTGCGAATATACCGGGTCGTTGTCGTACTCGCCCACCAGCGCATCTTCCGGCAGCGCCGCCAGTTCGCGGATCAGGCGGAAGCCCTGCTGGAAGGCCTGCTCCGCGCCGTGCTCGAGCAGGTAGTCGAGCGCGGCGACGTCGTCCTCGCCCGGCACCGCGTGCTCCAGGCCCAGCGACACGCCGCCGATGGCCAGCAGCTGCGCGCGCTGGATGCCTTCGGCGGTGCGGTCGTTGGTGAACTTCTCGGCCACCATCGCGGTGATCCCGGCCAGTTCGTCGGCCAGCAGCCCGGCCTCCTCCTCGTCCGCGTTCCCCGGAATGGCCTTGATCGCGCGGATCAGGCGCGGCAGCTTTTCAATGACAAGCGCTGGCAGCATGGTCAGGAGAAGATGTCCTTGCCGATGCTCTTGCGGGCGCCACGGCGCGGCGCCGAGCGCACCGACGGCACCTGCTTGCGCAGGCGGTACAGCAGCTCGCGCGTATTGCGCTGCATGTGGGCCGGCTCCTCGTCCGGATCGTCCGAGAACTCGGCGTCGGCCAGGTCGGCGCTGTGGCGGAATTCCGGGAACAGCTCGATCAGCGAACGCTCCCAGCCATCCTCGCTGGCCTTCGCCAGTTCCAGCGCCAGCGGCACGAAGTCGCTGTCGGAGCTGGTCTGGCCCGTGGTGTACGGGCCCTTGGCGATGATCTCGCCGGCCAGCTCGTGGATCTCGCGCGGCGCCAGCGACCAGATGATCGCGAACACGGTCGCGCCGTGGTCGGTGGCCGACGCTTCCTGCAGCAGCTCGTGGCGGCGCTCGATGTCGTCGGTGCCGAACACCACGCCGTGCACCTGGTTGAACAGGCCTTCGGCGATGCGCTCCGGATCGTCCTCGATCAGGTTGTCGGGCCAGGTCGCGGCCAGGTAGGCCAGGCTCTCGGCCCAGGCCTTGGGCGGCACCAGCAGGGTCGCCAGCGAGGTCTTGCCGCCGTCGAAGCCGGACAGGTGCAGCGCGGTCACGTGCGGCGGCAGCGTCGACAGCACTTCGGCGACCGCGTAGTCGCCCTGCTCGTCGGCGGCCTGCGACAGCGCTTCCTCCGCGTGCTGCAGCGAGCCGGCGAGCACCAGCTCACTCACCTGCCTGGTCAGCGCCGGCAGGTAGGTCTTGTCGTCGTCGCTCATTGATTGTCTCCCTCTTGGTCGAACATCTGCGTGAAGTCGTCGGACGCGAAGCCCTGTTCCTCCTCGTCGTCGCCTTCGTCACCTTCGGCCAGCTGGTCGAGCGACTGGTCGTCGTCTTCCCAGCGGTTCGGGTGCTTGTACAGGAAGGCGGTGATGATGGCCTTGCGCGCCAGCTCGGGATGGGCGCGCGTGACCGACTCGTACATCGCCGCGCCGTCCTCGCCGTCGCAGGCCGCCATCGCGAACACCCGCTCCGGATCGTCGCCCTCGTAGTCGGAAGCCTCGCGCACCAGCCCTTTCGGGTCGAGGAAGCGGATGCGGTCGACCAGCGCGAAACTCATCAGGTTGACGTCGTCCAGGCCGTCGCCATTGGTGTATTCGGACACCAGCGCGTCCACCATGCGTTGATAGTTCTTGCGGTCGGGCGGATCGCCCAGCACGCCTTCGATCTGGCCTTCCAGCTCACGCGACTGGTAGGCGAATTCGGGATGTACTCTTGCCATGATTTTATACTGAATATTGCATAATATTGCCGAACCGGCGGCTCAGGGGGTGACGTGCACCCCGTGCAGCGCGAACAGCGAGCGCCACAGCTCGAACGCCTCGCCCTGTGCATCCAGCACAATGCGGTGGTTCACGCTCTGGTTGTACTCGGCGCGCCTGGCCGGGTCGGACAGGGTTTCGTAGGCCTTGGTGACCGCCTTGAAGCGCGCTTCCGCGCCCGGGGCCTGGTTGCGGTCCGGGTGGTAGCGCATCGCCAGCGAGCGGTACACCTTCTTGATTTCGTCGTCGGTCGCATTCGGCGCCACGCCGAGGATCGCGTATAGATTTTCCACTTCGAACTCTCCGGCCCAAGGCCGACAAAACGAGAAAGACCGGGATTATCCTATAGAAAGCGACAAGATGTCGCGAAACGCGCCTGGAATGACCGTACTTCAGGGAAATATTTACTGGAGCGGAGGCGGCAGCGGCGCGGCGGTGGGCGCCGGCGGCTGGGGCTGCGGCAAGCCGGCCTGGGCCAGCAGCCAGGAGCGGACCAGGACGGGATCGGTTGCAAGCGTTTTCATGGGTGGCCCTTGCAAACAAGTGGCGATGTCCCCAGTATCCAATGTTCAGCGCCGCGACACCGTGCGTTTGGCCACACAGCGGCCTGTCCCGCATCACCTACGGTAAAATGTCGGCAACTTTACTATTCCACCTCAAGTATTGATGAGCAACGACAATAACAACGCGGCCGCTACGCCGTCGCCCAATTTCCTGCGCACGATCGTCGAGAACGACATGGCCACGGGCAAGCACAAGCGCCCGGGCTTGCCGTCCGTCATCACGCGCTTCCCGCCGGAGCCGAACGGCTATCTGCACCTGGGCCACGCCAAGTCGATCTGCGTCAATTTCGGGCTGGCCCGCGATTACGACGGCCGCTGCCACCTGCGCTTCGACGACACCAATCCGGAGAAGGAAGAGCAGGAATACGTCGACACCATCATGGACAGCGTCAAGTGGCTCGGCTTCAGCTGGGAGCAAGGCGGCGAAGTCAACCTGCACTACGCCAGCGACTACTTCGACCAGCTGTACGAGATGGCCGAGTACCTGATCAAGACCGGCAAGGCCTATGTCGACAGCCAGAGCGCCGAGGAAATGGCGAAGAACCGCGGCAATTTCGGCCAGGTCGGCACCAACTCGCCGTTCCGCAACCGCCCGGCGGAGGAATCGCTGCAGCTGTTCCGCGACATGAAGGCCGGCAAATACAAGGACGGCGAACACATCCTGCGCGCCAAGATCAGCGAAGACGCGATGTCGTCGCCGAACATGAATATGCGCGACCCGGCCCTGTATCGCATCCGCCACGCGCATCACCACCGGACCGGCGACAACTGGTGCATCTACCCGATGTACGACTACACGCACCCGATTTCGGACGCGCTCGAGAACATCACGCACTCGATCTGCACGCTCGAATTCCAGGACCACCGCCCGCTGTACGACTGGCTGGTGGAGACGCTGGCCGAAGGCGGCTTCTTCCAGCAGCCGGTGCCGCGCCAGTACGAATTCGCGCGCCTGAACACGACCTACGTCGTCACCAGCAAGCGCAAGCTGCGCGAGCTGGTTGAGGATGGCACCGTCAATGGCTGGGACGATCCGCGCATGCCCACCCTGGTCGGCCTGCGCCGCCGCGGCTTCACGCCGGAATCGATCCAGCTGTTCTGCGAGCGCAGCGGCGTGTCGAAGGCCGACGGCTGGATCGACATGGCCAACCTGGAAATCGCCCTGCGCGACGACCTCGATCCGAAGGCGCCGCGCGCGGTCGCCGTGCTCCGTCCGTTGAAGCTGATCGTGGATAATTTCCCCGAAGGCGAGTCGGTCGAGTGCAGCGCGCCGGTGCATCCGCACCATCCGGAATGGGGCACCCGCAGCTTCCCGTTCACGCGCGAGCTGTGGATCGAGGAAGAAGACTTCATGGAAGTGCCCGCCAAGGGCTACTTCCGCTTCACGCCGCCGGTGGACGACAAGCCGGGCAGCCGCGTGCGCCTGAAGTATGGCTTCATCGCCGAATGCGTGGGCTACGACAAGGACGAGAACGGCAAGGTCGTCGCGGTGCACGTGAACTATTTCCCGGATTCGAAATCGGGTACGCCGGGGGCGGACAACTACAAGGTCAAGGGCACCATCACCTGGGTCAGCGCGCGCGATGCGCTGCAGGCCGAGGTGCGGCTGTACGACCGCCTGTTCACCGATCCGCATCCTGACGCCGGCGGCAAGGACTTCCACGCCGCGCTGAATCCGAACGCGCTGGAGACCATCACGGCTTACCTGGAGCCGGGACTGGCCAAGGCGAATCCGGAGGACCGTTTCCAGTTTGAGCGCCACGGCTATTTCGTCGCCGACCGCGTGGATTCGAAGCCGGGCAAGCCGGTGTTCAACCGCATCGTCACGCTCAAGGACAGCTGGGGCAAGTAAGCCTCGACAGCTGCGCCAAGCTCAGAGAGAACGTCGTTCCCGCCTGCGCGGGAACGACGTTCTCTCTTTTGCTTATCTCGTCGTCTGCGCATCCTTGCATCCCTTTCGCCAGCACTACCTGTGACAGCTGATAGGTAGCGATCCTGGATGTTCGTGGTAATTTTGATAACAACCGATCGACAATCGCCGGAGACTTCGCCGTCCCTGGCTGTTCCCGTTGCGAAGGTGACCGTGTGAAGCTGATCCGTCGGCCCCGCTTCATCATCAACTTCAGTCCCGGCCTGGTGCTGGGGCTGTGGCTGGCGCTCGCGGTCGGCGTGCTCGCATTCTTCTCGGTCGCGCGCATGATCGACAAGGAAAACCAGGACCGGTTCCGCGCCATGGCGCAATCGGCCCAGTACACGATCAACGCCCGCATCCAGTCCTACACCAACGTGGTGCGCGCCGCGGAAAGCATGTTCCGCGCCGATCCATTCCTCACCCGCGAGCAGTTCCACCGTTTCGTCACGGGCCTGGACGCCGAACGCAACTACCCGGCCATCGTCACCATCAACTACGTGCAATACGTGCGCGACAGCGAGCGCAATGCCTATGTGGCGGACATGATCCGGCAGGAACAGGAGGCCAGGGATGGCCGCCCCGCGTTCCGGATCGTTCCGGCGGGCCGGCGTCCGGAATACGCCGTGGTCACCTTCGTCGAGCCGGAACACGAATGGCTGGATTCGATCGGCACCGACCTGTTCGTCCAGCCCGTGATGCTGAAAACGCTCGGGCACGCGCGCGACACCGGCAAGCTGTCCGCCTCCGGGATTCCAGTCGAGATCATGCGCAAGAAGCACCTGTTCGGGCTGGCGATGAGGCTGCCGGTCTATCGCCCCGGCGCTCCGCTGGAGAACATCGAACAGCGGCGCGCCGCCTACCTCGGTTCGGTCGGCATCGCCTTCAGCGTCGGCCAGCTGGTGCATGGCGTGCTCGACGAAATGCCGCTCAAGGCGGTACGGCTGACCTTGTTCAACCAGGCGGAGAGTGTCGATCCAGCAAAACCAAAGTCGGAGCAAATGATTTACGACAGCGGCGACCAGGCCGGCGGGCCGGAAAAAACCCTGCCGCGGCCGGATCGCTTCAATGTCTGGTTGCCGATCGACTTCAACGGCCGCAAGTGGAGCGCCCACTTCAGCGTGCCGAGACAGGCGCTGCGGCGCACCAGCGACACCTCGTTTCCGTGGCTGGCCCTGCTGACCGGTTTCACCACCACCGCCCTGCTCTACGCGCCCTACCTGATCCTGACCGCGTCGCGCTCGCACGCGATCGAGCTGGCCGACGCGATGACCCAGGAATTGCGCGACAGCGAAGCGAAGCTGATCGCCTCGCACCAGAAGCTGCGCCAGCTGACGGCGCACACGGAACACATCAAGGAAATGGAACGCAAGCGCATCGCGCGCGAAATCCACGACGACCTGGGACAAAACCTGCTGGCATTGCGGATCGATGCGCAGATGCTGTTCGCACGCACGCACGAGCGCCACCGCATCCTGCACGCACGCGCGGCGGAAACCCTCGGCCACATCGACTCGACGATCCAGAGCGTGCGCCAGATCATCAACGACCTGCGTCCGAACGTGCTCGATCTCGGCCTGAACGCGGCGGTGGACTGGCAGATCTCCGAGTTCCGGCGCCGCAGCAGCATCCGCTGCGAACTGGTCGAGGATGCGGTCGACATCGTCGCCAACGACCAGTGCGCCACCGCCTTGTTCCGCATCCTGCAGGAATCGCTCAGCAATGTGCGGCGCCACGCGATGGCGACACGGGTGCGCGTCGAGTTGCGGATGGAAGGCGAGCGCGTGCGGATGCGCATCCGCGACAACGGCATCGGCGTCAAGCCGGGACAGCATGCGCCCGGCAAATTCGGCCTGATCGGCATGGAAGAACGCGTCAAGGCGCTGGGCGGCACTTTCATCGTGCGCACCCCGCCGGAGGGCGGCACCGTCATCGATGTCACCATTCCGCTGCCCCAGGATGCGGCCAACACCGGCCCGCCCATGCCTTCGCTGGAGGAAGACCACTCCCCGCAAGCCCTCGCCTGATCCACTGATTCCTACAAGATCTCCGACGCGACTCGCCTCGGGGTGTCGGACTTCGCCTCAGCTTTCGTTAGGAAATCGCGCGGGCCTTGATTGAACTCAACTGCATGGCCGTACTTGTAGACAAGAATTTGTCTGGTTGGCCCGCATCAATAATTCCGAGTTTCGCAACCTAACAGTTTTGGGAGGCCCTCACGTCAGCACATAAACGTCTTTCACGCCACAGGTAAAAGTACTCACCAACATTCAAGCAGGAGTGGACCATGAACTCGTATGGCAAATGCAGAGAAATTGTCGAGTTGGACCTGGATCCGATCAAGGTGAAGCTGATGCACAAGGAGTCCGGCGAAGGGTGGACCCTGGAGCAGGCGAACGTCGTCGAAGCGGAATACCGGCGCTACCTGTATTTGATGAAAGCGTTTCCAGACGAAACGTTCGCGCCGGGGACGGACGTGGACACGTTCTGGCATTACCACATCCTCGACACCACCAAGTACGCGCTCGATTGCCAGGAAATATTCGGCTATTTCGTCCACCACTTCCCCTACATCGGCCTGCGCGGCGAAGAGGATATGCTTGCCCACGAACGCCTGGGCCAGCGCATGCGGACGATTTACGAAGCGGCTTTTGGTGAAACCTGCCCGGGGGGACGGCTGGTGTCGGCGCCGAAGACTGGTGGCGCCTATGCGGCAAAGGCCGAGGGCATCGCGTTCTCGGCGAGCCCGGTGGGTGTGCGCACGGCAGCGGGCAATGACATCGCGTTCTCGGCGGCTCCAGGTAGCAGGCACGCCTCGGCAAGCAGCGACATTGCGTTCTCGGCTGCGCCGGGTGGCAAACGCGCCTCGGCTAGCAGCGATATCGCATTCTCTGCCGCGCCGGGTAGCGGGCAGGCGTCGGCAAGCAGCGACATCGCGTTCTCGGCCGCGCCGGGCGGCAGGCACGCTTCGGCGAGCAGCGACATTGCGTTCTCGGCCGCGCCGGGTAGCAAGCGCCTGGCTGCAGGCAGCGACATCGCGTTGTCGGCCGCACCTGGCGGTAAGCGCGCGGCGGCGAGCAGGGACATCGCGTTCTCGGCGAGCCCCGCCGGCAAACGCGCTGACATCAGCACCGGCATGTCGATCCCGGCGGCTTCCAGCGGCCCCGTGTACATGACGCGTTTTGGCCCAGCCGCACAAGCGGAAACCGACCCGGCGGACGCTGACTCCGCAGCTCGTCCCGGCGACACCGCATCGTCTGACCGGCTTGGCAATGCGGACGGTGAAAGGGTAGCAAGCGACGATCTGTTTTCGATTCGCCCACG
Organism: Massilia terrae; assembly: GCF_024753145.1. Lineage (GTDB taxonomy): Bacteria > Pseudomonadota > Gammaproteobacteria > Burkholderiales > Burkholderiaceae_D > Telluria > Telluria terrae. The sequence continues at coordinate 326,127 of NZ_JANUGU010000004.1, forward strand.
CCTGCCGGAACCCATCGCCGCTTAGTTTTACGCTCTCCAAGCGCATGCCGTCCAGTTGCCGCTGGACGGCATTTTTTTGTTCCGTACGTCGACAAATCGCCCATCCCATCCCCTCGCATTTACTTGTCGTCACTTGCTACAGCCAACATCATACGTAGGCCCGGTCCTACCGCTCATTAGGAATTTTCTGAATATGTGGCAATGTTGATGTATCTCAAACGCGCGACGGGGCGTGACGGGGCGTTTGAGCGACGTCAACATGTGGAGCATCTTTTTGAGAACCAAAAGTGCAGAGCAGAACCGCCCTCCCGGCTCCGGGCTCGGCGCCCCCGCCGTGACCCATGCTGAGCTTGATCCGTTCGCGGGTCATTTGCGGCCATTCACATGGTCTATGGGTCCCGGCGCCGGGACGACGGTTCAGAGGGCTGAGGACGAACTGTTCCTCGTCAATTGGGGCGCTCTGGCCTGCCGAACTGCGCCCGCAGCGACACCATGCACCAATCCAGCATCGACTGTGCCGCCAGGTGGCTGAAAGTGGCGGGCAGCAGGTAGAGCCCGACCAAGGCACTGTAAGGCGACGGCGGGGCAAGTTGCCAGCCCAGCTGGCGCCGGACTTCCTCAGGCGGCGGGGGCGGTTGCCGTGCGTGTTCGCGCGCGAGCATGTAGGCGCGCACTTGTTCTTTCGAAGGATGGGTTACGCATTGGTCCATAGCCAGCCCTGCCACAAAAGCCGCCATCTGTTGACAGCGAGAAGTCCACGATACGACCGTCAACCCAAGGCGGGTTGAGGCTCGTCAACCGTGTTCCGTCAACGCGCGATCGCTGTGGCGCGCGCGCCGCATCATGCGGCGACGCCCGGCAGCGACCGCAGCGTGGCCTCGACGCTCGGGTAGCGCAGCCGCGCGCCCAGTTCGCGCTTGATCCTGTGATTGGCAAGCTGGCGCGATTCGGACATGAAGGACAGCGTCGCCGGTGACACCGCCTGCGCCAGCTGCGCACGCGGCAGCCGGGGCGGACGCGGCAGGCCGACGGCATCGGCGACGGCGTCGAAATACTCGCCCATCTTCATGCGCGTGTCGTCGCTGGCGTGGTACACCCGCCCCGGCAGAGCGCGCACCAGCGCCAGCGCCACCAGCCGCGCCAGGTCGTCGGCGTGGATGTGGTTGGTGTAGACGTCGTCCCCAGCCTCCAGTGCCGGCGTGCCCGCGCGCAGCCGTTCCAGCGGCAGCCGGTCGTGGCCATAGATGCCGGGCGCGCGCAAGATGGACACGCGTCCATGCGCGCGCCGCCCCCAGGCGCGCAGCACGGTTTCGGCATCGACGCGGCGCCGCGCCCGGGCGTTCTTCGGCGCGACGGTGCGCGTTTCATCGACCAGCGCGCCGCCGCAGTCGCCATAGACGCCGCTGGTGCTCACATAAACCACTTGCGCCCCGTCGGGTAGAATGGCGGTCAAATTGCGTGTCCGGCAATCCCGCGTGCCCTCCGGCTGCGGCGGCGCCAGGTGCACCACATGCCGCGCCAGGCCGGCCAGCCGGTGCAGGCTGTCCTTGCGGTCCAGGTCGGCAACGACCGGCACCGCGCCCGCCGCCCGCAGCGCGGCGCGGCGCTCCGGATTGCTGGTCACCGCGAATACCCGAAAACGCGCGCGCACCAGCGGCAGCAGGCGCATGCCGACGTCGCCGCAGCCGATGATCAGCAGGCGCGGCCGTTTGAAGATGTGTTTATTGTTCAGTTTCATGTTGAGGATTGTATGACGTTCCAGATCACTGTCCAGCCCAGCGGCCACCAGTTCGCTTGCGAGGAGGGCGACACCGTCCTCGGCGCCGCGATCCGCGCCGGCATCGGCCTGCCCTACGGGTGCAAGAACGGCGCCTGCGGTTCGTGCAAGGGCAAGGTCGTCGAAGGCGCCGTGACCCATAAGGCGCACCAGGAACGCGCCCTGAGCGCCGACGAGGAAGCGCGCGGCATCTCGCTGTTCTGCTGCGCCGTGCCGCAGGGCGACCTGGTGATCGAGGCGCGCGAAGTGGCCGGCAGCAGCGACTACCCGATCCGCAAGATGCCGACCCGCGTGACCACCATCCGCAAGGCCGCCGAGGACGTCGCGATCATCACCCTGCAACTGCCAGCCAACGAAGCGCTGGCCTACCGCGCCGGCCAGTACATCGAATTCATGCTCAAGGACGGCAAGCGCCGTGCCTATAGCATCGCCTGCGCGCCCTCGTTCGAAGGCCCGCTCGAGCTGCACATCCGCCACATGCCTGGCGGCGTGTTCACCGACCACGTGTTCGGCACGATGAAGGAACGCGAGATCCTGCGCTTCGAAGGTCCGCTCGGCACCTTCTTCCTGCGCGAGGATACCGACAAGCCGATCATCCTGCTGGCCTCGGGCACCGGCTTCGCGCCGGTCAAGGCGCTGGTCGAGCACATGATCCACTTGAAATCGACGCGTCCGGTATCGCTGTACTGGGGCGGCCGCCGCCCGCAGGACCTGTACATGCACGAACTGTGCGAGCAGTGGGCGCGCGACCTGCCCCATTTCCGCTACGTGCCGGTGATTTCCGACGCGCTTGCCGAAGACAACTGGCAGGGCCGCAGCGGCTTCGTCCACCAGGCCGTGATGCAGGATTTCCCGGACCTGTCCGGCTTCCAGGTGTATGCCTGCGGCGCGCCGGTGATGGTCGATGCGGCGCGCAAGGATTACGTCGAGCAGTGCAAGCTGCCGGCGGACGAGTTCTACGCCGACGCCTTCACCACCGAAAAAGACCTGGTCGCTTAAACCAGTTGCAGGAAGCTGGCCACGCGCGCGGCCACCCACGCTTCCTGCTCGCGGTGCGGCACGTGCCGGGTGCCCGGCAGGATGTCCATGAACGACGGGCCGCTCACCCCGGCCGCGATCCGCTGCGGATGTGCGGCCGATCCGTATTCGTCATCGGCGCCATGGATCACCAGGGTCGGACACACGACCAGCGGCAGCACCGCGTCCAGCGACCATCCCGCAAACCCGGGCGACAGCCAGGTATCGATCCACGCCGACAGCGCCCAGCGCGTCTTGTCGCCGTGGTAGCGCTCCAGCTTGGCGAACTGCGCGGGATCGCGGAACAGCTCGCGCGCCTCGCGGATGCCTTCGCGCGTGCGCTCCTCGACGAAAGCCTGGGCCGACTCCGTCACCAGCGCCACGCAGCGCGACGGATGCAGGGCCGCGCAGTGCACCGCCATGCCGCCGCCCACGCTGTGGCCGAAGGCGACAAAGCGGTCGATGCCCAGCGCGTTGCACAGCAGCGGCACGATGTGCTCGGCTTCGGTGCGGATGAAATCGGCGTCGAGCGTTTCCGTGCGCGCATCCGACTCGCCAAAGCCGAGCCGGTCGTAGGCAATCACCTCGCGCCCGGTCGCGCGCGCAAGGGCTTCCGGAAAATTGCGCCACAGGCCGATGCTGCCCAGCGAATCGTGGAATAGCAGGATCGGCGGCAGCGCCGCGTCGCCATCGGCAAGGTGCCAGCGGCGCGCCAGCACGCTTCCCTGTCCAGTTTGAATCCGGCGATCCTCTGCCATTACTTGCTGCATACTCTTGCTTCCTCCCATCCCCCATTCTCTGCGATTTTGGGAGGACATTGGCGTATGTACGCGAATGTTGGTGCTTCTGATAACGGTTTCAGGTATGTTATGCAGTCGCGCGAGCGCTGGCCGCGCGCCGATCAATCTCATTGGAAGGGTCACTCAACATGCAAAAACATCGACTCGCACAAGCCGTGCTCGCCCTCGCCGCTTGCGCCGTCTTCGGCCACGTGGCCGCCGAAGCATCGCCGCAATCCCAGTACCAGAGCGCCATCAACAGCCCGGCGCGCACCGACGACGACCGCAAGAGCGACGCCAAGCGCAAGCCGGCCGAGTTCCTGGCCTTCGTCGAAGCCAAGCCGGGCATGAAGGTCATGGACCTGGACGCCGGCGGCGGCACCAGCTCGGCGTTGCTGGCGGCGGCGGTGGGCCCGGACGGCGAAGTATGGGCGCAGGGGCAGAAGGAGTCGCCCAAGCTGCAGGCGCGCATCGCATCGGGCAAGCAGTCGAACCTGCACGCCGTGGTCACGCCGATGGACAACCCGGTCGCGAAAGGCACGCCGCCGCTCGACCTGGTGGTGATCAACATGAACTACCACGACGTGGTCAACACGCCGGCTGACCGTAATGCGATGAACAAGCGCATCTACGACGCGCTCAAGCCGGGCGGCAAGTACGTCGTGATCGACAACTCGGCCAAGGCCGGGCATGGGCTGAGCGACACCAAGACCCTGCACCGCATCGACGAAACCAGCGTGATCGACGAAGTGACCAAGGCCGGCTTCAAGGTCGACGCCAAGAGCGACTACCTGCGCGCACCGTCCGATCCGCGCGAGCAACCGTTTTGGGAGATGAAGGACAAGCCGGACGATAAGTTTGCGGTGCGGTTTGTGAAATAAGCAGCACTCGCTTCATACAGACCGTCGTTCCCGCGAAAGCGGGGGCCCCGTTTTGCCAGCGTGGCCACGGAAATAAGCGCTAGTGGTCGGTTTAAAAATGGGGTTCCCGCCTGCGCGGGAACGACGTTCTCTTTTATGGCAAGCGCTTCGGGCTACTCACCATCCCAGCGTAGGTACAGATTTCCCCCACGCTTTTCAGGCACAATACCCTTTGGCGTTCGCCAACAATTGTCTTGAAAGCATCTATGTCAGTCATGTCGTCCCGCGGCCTGGGCGTCCTTCGCAACCGCAATCTCTCGTTATACCTGTCCTCCCGTTTCCTCGGCACGATTGCCGTGCAGATGCAAAGCGTGGCGGTGGGCTGGCAGGTGTACCAGCTTACCGGCAGCCTGTTCGACCTCGGCCTGATCGGCCTGGCGCAGTTCGCGCCTTTCCTGCTGCTGATCCTGTGGGCCGGCCACGTTGCCGATACCCATAACCGCCGCACCATCGTCCAGCTGTGCCAGGCCGCCCAGCTGCTGTGCGCACTGCTCCTTTTGATGTTCACCTTCAGCGGAAGTTCAGCAGTGGGCGTCGTGTTCGCAATCCTCGTCGTCTTCGGCAGCGCGCGCGCCTTCATGATGCCGGCCTCACAAGCGGTGCTGCGCAACATCGTGCCCAATGAAGACTTCAGTGAAGCGGTCGCGCTCAGCTCGTCGAGCTTCCACGTGGCCGTGATCGCCGGCCCGGTGCTGGGCGGCGTGCTGTACATCTTCGGTGCGGCCGCCGTGTATGCGACCTCGTCGGTGCTGCTGGTGCTGGCCGTCATCCTGATGGGCGTCACCAAGAGCGCGCCGCAGGCCATGAACAAGAACCCGGTCAGCTGGAACACCCTGCTGGAGGGGCTGCGCTTCGTCTGGTCGCGCCCGATCGTGCTGGGCGCGATTTCGCTGGACCTGTTCGCGGTGCTGTTCGGCGGCGCGACCGCCCTGCTGCCCGCCTATGCCCACGACGTGCTGCACGCCGGCCCGACCGGCCTCGGCCTGTTGCGTACCGCGCCCGGAGCCGGTGCGGCGCTGTGCTCGGTGGCGCTGGCCTTCTTCCCGATCCGCCGCCGCGTCGGCGTCTGGATGTTCGGCGGCGTGGCCGCGTTCGGCGTGGCCACGATGGTGCTCGGCTGGACCAGCAGCTTCGTGGTGGCCCTCGTCGCGCTCGCCGTCCTCGGCGCCGGCGACATGATCAGCGTCTACGTGCGCCACCTGCTGGTGCAGTACGAAACGCCAGACGCAATCCGCGGCCGCGTGTCCGCCGTCAACTCGGTGTTCATCGGCGCATCCAACGAGCTGGGCGAGTTCGAGTCCGGCCTCACCGCCGGCTGGTTCGGCCTGGTGCGCGCGATCCTGCTCGGCGGCGCCGCCACCCTGGCCGTCACCGGCATCTGGTCGATGTTGTTCCCGGTCCTGTCGAAGATGGACCGCTTCCCGCATCACGAGAAAGAAGAAGCGGCGCGCGCTTCCTGAGCGATGTGGAATAATGGCTGGCCGATAACATTCCAGCCACTTCCATGAACCACGGTAAGAACCAGCTCGGGTACCAATTCATCAGCTCGCGTCCCCACCTGTCGCTCGCGATCGGTTGCGGGATCCTGGTCGGGCTGGTGGTGCCCAGCTTCGAATCGCCGCTGACGCGCGCCCTGCTCGGCTGGAATGCAGCCGTGTGGCTGTACCTGATCACGATGATGTGGTTGGTCATGCATGCGGACCACCGCCGCGTGCGCGAGATCGCCGACAAGCAGGACGAGAACGCGGGCATCGTCCTGGTCGCCCTGGTGCTGTGCGCGGTCCTGAGCATGTCGGCCATCATCGTGGAACTGGGCGACATTCCCCACCTCAAGCCGGACCAGCGTCCGCTGCGCTATGCCTTCACCGCGCTCACCGTGCTGGGGTCATGGCTGGTGGTGGGCATGCTGTTCTGCTTCCATTACGCCCACATGTATTACCAGTCGGACGAGCGCGTCCGTCCGCTGCAGTTCCCGGCCGACATGAACACGCCGGATTACTGGGACTTTCTCTACTTTTCCTTCACCATCGCGGTCGCCGCCCAGACCTCGGACGTGGTGGTGCAGAGCCGCCCGATGCGCAAGCTGGCACTGGGGCAATCGGTGCTGTCATTCTTCTTCAACCTGGCCATTCTCGGGCTGTCCATCAATATCGCGGCGGGAATGTTGAACCAGTGACGCGCGTAAACGCGCGGGAAAGGCGTAAGATCACACTGACGGTTACCGCGAAAGGAGTGATCTTATGGATATCAGCGTCAACACTGACAACAGCTTCAAGACCAGGCACCAGGGCCTGGACGAGTACGTGCGTAGCGAAGTCGAAAACGCGGTCGGAAGATTCGGCGAGCACATCCGGCGCGTGGATGTGCACCTGAGTAACGAGAACCAGCAGAAGCGCGCGGATGGCGGCAATCACTGCATGATGGAAGCACGCGTGACCGGCTACGAGCCGGTGGTCGTGCATGACCATGCGGCCGAGTTGCACCAGGCCATCGCCAATGCCGGCAACAAGCTGCAGCGAGCGCTCGACAGCGCACTGGGCCGGCTGAATGCCAAGAAAATGCACGAACCGCCGCCGGTGGAGGCGGAGGCGTACAAGAACCTTAGCAGTTCGTGATTGTCATCTTACTGCTAACGTTTAAAAGGTAACCCCATTTCCCCCGCAGACCAGTACTGCTCGCGTTCTCAGCACCCATAGGAAATGGGGTCCCCGCTTTCGCGGGGACGACGGCGACTAAGGTAGAGATTGTTTGGTGCCGTCCACCATTCCCCGCAGCTCCCGCAAATAGCGCAACCCCGCCAGCGCCCTGCTCCCATACCACGACATCATTTCCCCATCGACCAGGAACACCGGAATCCCGATCTGCCGCTCGAGCGCATCCACATGCTCTTCGGTGAATCGATAAGGCTCGGTCGACAGCAACACCGCATCCAGCCCCGCCACCAGCTCGTCCGACCAGGCAAAGCGCGGATAACGCGTGTCGTCCTGCGCCAACCGCGGCAGCTTCCAGCCAAGCTCGGCCAGCATCGCACCGATATAGGTATCGGCCGACACGCTCATCCACGGGTCCTTCCAGATGCAGTAAAGCACCGTCCGCGCCGGCCCCAGCTTTGACGCGCGCAGCGCGGCATACTTGCTTTCGAACGCGGCGCACCAGCGCTCGGCCGCCTCTTCGGCGCCGAAGATTCCGCCCATCAGCCGCGCCAGCCCAAGGTTGTCGCGCGGCGCCAGCGGATGTGTGACCACGATGTTCGGCACGAACTCGGCCAGCTCGTCCACCGTCGGCTTCTCGTTCTCGTCGATATTGACCACGAGATGGGTCGGCGCCAGCTTGCGGATCTTGTCGATATTCACACTCTTGGTGCCGCCAACCTTCGGGATCTCGGCAACGATGTCGCGTGGGTGGATGCAAAAGCCGGTGCGGCCCACCAGCTTGGCGGCGAGGCCCAGCTCGCACAGCAATTCGGTGATCGAGGGGACCAGGGAGACGATGCGCGCGTCCGGCGCGGCTTGGTGAACGCGGCCGAGCGCATCCGTGAGGCGATGAGTAGGTACTTGCATGATGCTATTGGAACACTGTTGTTTATAAAACGCCAGCAAGCGCCGGGCCCTCCTGATCAGGTATGATGTTCAGCTATAGGCAATACTGGGGAAGAACTTTGGAACCGATCGGCACGTTTGGTGCCTCCCGCTACACGATCCGCGACCTGCAGCTGTTCAGCGAATCCAATGAACCGGGCGTCGTCGCGGCGCTTGCCGGTTGCGAGGTCGTGCGCGTTGCCAAAGGCGGGCTGGTGTCCGATCCCTTCCTTGCTCGGCTGTACATCGTACTGTCCGGCGCGCTGGCGGTGGAATCCGACGTTCCGGTCGGCATCCACGACAGCACCGTCACCATGATCCACCCCGGCGAAAGCGTGGGCGAGCAATCGGTGCTGGACGAGGCGCCCAACCTGTCGCGCATCACCGCCACCGACGACAGCGAGCTGCTCATCATTGAACACAAGCTGGTGTGGCAACTGATCGAAGAATCCAGCGTACTGCCGCGCAACCTGCTGCGCCTGCTGTCCTTCCGCGTGCGCGCCGCCAACGCCTTGCTGCGCCGGCGCCAGAAGCTGGGCGAGTTCTACCGCCAGCTGTCGCTGAATGACCCGCTGACCGGCCTGTACAACCGCGCATGGTTGAACGAGATGCTGACCAAATTGGTCGGCCGCGCCCGCCAGGACGGCCGCGCGCTGTCGCTCGTGATGATTGACCTCGACCATTTCAAGAAGTTCAATGACACCCACGGCCACGCGGCTGGCGACAGCGCCCTGTGCGCCGCCGCCAACGTGATCCGCAACGCCCTGCGCCCCACCGACTATGCGGTGCGCTACGGCGGCGAGGAAATGATGGTGGTGCTGCCGGAAACCACCAACAAGATCGCCATCAGCGTGGCCGACCGCCTGTGCAAGCGCATCCGCGAGACCGTCGTGTTCGACGACATGCGCCTGCCGCTGCCGCACATCACCGGCTCGTTCGGCATCGCCTCGCTCGAGCCGGGCCTGAGCGACGATGCGCTGGTCGAGGCCGCCGATGCCGCGCTGTACCGCGCCAAGGAAGCCGGGCGCGACACGATTTCGCTGTGAGCGACGCGGCGGCCGATTGATCTATCCCCTGCCCCCGCCCAAGCTGCGTGGCAAGATGCGAACCTTATGAGCAACCATACCTTTCTCTGGCACGACTACGAAACCTTCGGCGCGGTCACGCGGCGCGACCGGCCGGCCCAGTTCGCCGCCATCCGCACCGACGCCGAACTCAAGGAAATCGGCGACCCGATCATGCTGTACTGCCAGCCGGCGCCGGACTACCTGCCCGATCCGCAGTCATGCCTGATCACTGGCATCACGCCGCAGCAATGCCTGGAATGGGGCGTGCCGGAGCACCAGTTCGCGGCGACCATCTGCGAAGCCTTCAGCCAGCCGGGCACGATCGGCGTCGGCTACAACACCATCCGCTTCGACGACGAGATCACGCGCCACCTGTTCTGGCGCAACCTGATCGATCCGTACGCGCGCGAGTGGCAAAACAACTGCGGGCGCTGGGACCTGCTGGACGTGGTGCGCATGACTTACGCGCTGCGCCCCGAGGGTATCGAATGGCCGCGCAACGATGAGGGCAAGGCCAGCTTCAAGCTGGAGCACCTGACCCGCGCCAACGGCCTGGTGCACGAAGCCGCGCACGATGCGCTGTCCGACGTGCGCGCGACCATCGCGATGGCGCGCCTGATCCGCGAGAAGCAGCCGCGGCTGTTCGAGTTCTGCCTCAGCCTGCGCAACAAGGACAAGGTCGCGCAGGAAATGGGCCTGCACCTGGAACCGGCCCAGCGCCAGCCCTTCCTGCACGTGTCCGGCATGTTCCCGGCCGAGCGCGGCTGCCTGGCGCTGGTGTGGCCGCTGGCACAGCATCCGACCAACAAGAACGAGATCCTGGTGTGGGATTGCTGCTATGACCCGACCGAGCTGTTCGGGCTGGACGTGGACACGATCCGGCTGCGCATGTTCACGCGCAGCGCCGACTTGCCGGAAGGCGTGACCCGGCTGCCGATCAAGAGCGTGCACATCAACAAGTCGCCAATGCTGGTGGCCAACCTCAAGACCCTGAGCGCGGCGCAGGCGGCGCACTGGGGCATCGATATCGAGCAAGGGCTGGCCAATGCGGCGCTGGCGGCGCGCGGGCCGCAGATGGCGGAGGTGTGGGCGCAGGTGTTCCAGCGTCCGCGCGCGGAACCCGCGGATCTGGATGAGGATTTGTATGGCGGCTTCGTCGGCAACGGCGACCGGCGCAAGCTGGAATCGCTGCGCGCGGAATCGCCGGAGCGGCTGGCGCAGCTGCGGCCATCGTTCGACGACCCGCGGCTGGGCGAACTGCTGTTCCGCTACCGCGCACGCAACTTCCCGCAGACCCTGTCTGAGCAGGAAATGACGCAGTGGGAAGAACACCGCGTGGCGCGCTTGTACGAAGGCGTCGGCGGGGCGCGCACGATCGAACAGTTGATGGGCGAGATCGACCTGCTGTCGGAGACGGCGGACGAACGCGGGGAGGAAATCCTTGGTGCCCTGTACGATTACGCCGAGTCGATTGCGCCGGAGCGGCGCTAAGGCCGAAAGAAAAGAGAACGTCGTTATAAAAGCGAGCCTCTTATAAAAGAGAACGTCGTTCCCGCAAAAGCGGGAACCCCATTTTGCCAACGTAGCCACCACCTTTTGCGCTAGTGGTCTGCTGGGAAAATGGGGTTCCCGCGTTCGCGGGAACGACGTTCTTTCTTAATAATGCCCTGGGGTGCGATCAACGATAGCGATTGATCTCGTCCCGCGTCTCCATCGCCACGCGCCGCGCGGCGGCCGCGAAATCCTCGCCCTCTTGCTGGGTCGCGTACAGGATCGCACGCGATGAATTGATCATCATGCCCGTCCCCGCCGCCGTGCGCCCCGCCTTCACGGTCGCCTCGATATCGCCGCCCTGCGCGCCGATCCCCGGCACCAGCAGCGGCATGTCGCCCACCAGCGCCCGCACCTGGGCCAGCTCTTGCGGGAAGGTCGCGCCCACCACCAGCGCCGACTGGCCATTGCGGTTCCACTTGTCCGCCACCAGCCGCGCCACGCGCTGGTACAGCGGCTCGCCGTCCACCTGCAGGAACTGCAAATCCGATCCGCCCGCATTCGAAGTGCGGCACAGCACGATCACGCCGCGGTCGGCCCAGTCCATGTAGGGATCGACCGAATCCGAGCCCATGTAGGGATTGACCGTCACCGCATCCGCGCCGTAGCGGTCGTAGGCCTCGCGCGCGTACTGGTGCGCGGTGGCGCCGATGTCGCCGCGCTTGGCGTCCAGTACCAGCGGGATGTGCGGATAGGTCTCGCGGATATAGCGGCACACCGCCTCCAGCTGCGCCTCGGCCCCCAGCGCCGCGAAGTAGGCGATCTGCGGCTTGAAGGCGCAGGCCAGGTCGGCGGTGGCGTCGACGATCGCCTTGCAGAACTGAAAGATGCCATCCGGCTGCCCGCGCAGCTGCGGCGGGAAGCGCGACAGGTCGGGGTCGAGGCCGACGCACAGCAGCGAATTGTTGCTCGCCCACGCGGCCGACAGCTTGTCGATGAAGTTCATGGCATTCCTTTCTGATTCTGCAAACCCCGCCATTGTAACCGGCGGCTGTGCGCCACCTTTCTGTTTTCGGGTATATTTTGGTCATTCAACAACCTTGCCTCCCAAACATCATGACCTCTGCCCTGTTCTCGCGCTGGTTCCGCCTGCTCGCCGCCGCCATGCTCGCTTCAACCTTGCTGTCCGGATGTGGCTATAACGAATTCCAATCCAAGGACGAGGCCACCAAGGCCGCGTGGAGCGAAGTGGTGAACCAATACCAGCGCCGTTCCGACCTGATCCCGAACCTGGTCAACACGGTCAAAGGCTATGCCACGCACGAACAGTCGACGCTGGAAGCGGTCACCAAGGCGCGCGCCGCCGCCACCAGCTTCCAGATTACGCCCGCGGTGCTGAACGACCCGGCCGCGTTCGCCAAGTTCCAGCAAGTGCAGGGCGAACTCTCCAACGCCCTCTCGCGTCTCATGGCGGTGTCGGAGAATTATCCGAACCTGAAGGCCGACACCAGTTTCCGCGACCTGCAATCGCAGCTGGAAGGCACCGAGAACCGCATCACCGTCGCCCGCCAGCGCTATATCGCGGCGGTGCAGGACTACAACGTGACCGTGCGCAGTTTCCCGACCAATATCACGGCGAAGATCTTCGGCTACCAGCCCAAGCCTTCGTTCACGGTCGAGAACGAGCACGCGATTTCCACCGCCCCCAAAGTCGACTTCGGCAAGTAAACAGATGAAGCTGCTGCGCTACCTGTGCTGCCTGGTCCTGGCGTTCGCGCTGGCGGCGCCGGCGCAGGCCCAGCTCAAGCCGGTGCCCGAGCTGACGGGGCGCGTGGTCGACCAGGCCGGCATGCTCGACGCCAGCCAGCGCCAGCGCCTGGAAGACGTACTGGCCGATTACGAGAGCAAGACCGGCAGCCAGATCGTGGTGCTGCTGGTCAAGTCGACCGAGCCGGAGGCCATCGAGCAGTATAGCATCCGCGTCACCGATGCCTGGAAGCTCGGGCGCAAGGGCGTCGACGACGGCGTGCTGCTGATGGTGGCGCGCGACAATCCGAAGGCGCTGCGGCGCCTGCGCATCGAAGCCGGACGCGGCGTCCAGGGCGTGCTGACCGATGCGCAATCGAAACGCATCCTGCAAGACGTGATCGCGCCCTACTTCCGGCAGGAGCATTATTACGAAGGGCTGGTCGCCGGCGTCGGCGCGATCGCGACGCTGCTGAACCAGGAGCAATTCCCGGCGCCGCAGGCCAAGCAGCCGCAGCAGCAGGGCGATGTAGGCGTCAACCTGTTCGGCCTGATTCCTTTTATCTTCATCGTCTTCGTGATCGTCATGACCTTGTTCCGGCGCCGCGGCGGGCCGCCGCTCACGCCCGGCGGCCAACACAGCAACTGGGAAAGCGGCGCGGCCGGCTTCATCCTCGGAAATATCCTGAGCGAAGCGAGCCGGCGCGGCGGTTTCGGTGGTGGTGGATTTGGCGGCGGCGGCTTCGGCGGCGGCGGGTCCTCCGGCGGCGGCTTCTCCGGCGGCGGCGGTTCCTTCGACGGCGGCGGCGCCTCGGGAGACTGGTGATGGCACTCGGACATCGACTGCAGCGCACACTGCGCCACGCCCGCAGCGGCACGGCGGCGGCGCGCCGCGCGTTTCCGCCGGAAACGCTGCACGCCATCGCAGACGCGATCACGGCGGGCGAACAAACCCACCGCGGCGAAGTCCGCCTGATCGTCGAGCGCGCCATGCCGCTGGATGCGGCCTGGGGCGGCATGAGCGCCCGCCAGCGCGCGCTGTCCTTGTTCGCCGACTATGGCATGTGGGACACGGAAGAAAACTGCGGCGTGCTGCTGTACGTGAACCTGGCTGACCGCAAGGTGGAGATCGTGGCCGACCGCGGCATCGACCGCAAGATCGATCCCGCCACCTGGCGCGGCGTCTGCGATACCCTCACCGCCGGCTACGCGCGCGGCGAATTCCACGACAGCACCTTGGCCGCCATCGCCCAGGTCAACGCCCTGCTGCATGAACATTTCCCGTCGAACGGCGCGCGCCCCAACGAACTGCCGGACGATCCCGTCATCCTGTAAGCGCTTTCAAGAGATTCCAATGAGATTAGCAAACCAAGTCGCCATCGTCACCGGGGCCAGCCAGGGCATCGGCCTGGCTTGCGCACAGCGCCTGCTGCGCGAAGGTGCGCGCGTGATGCTGGCCGACGTGCGCGAGCACGAAGGCCGCGCCGCCGCCGAGACGCTGGGCGAGGCCGCGCGCTTCTTTTGTGCCGACGTGAGCCAGAAAGCCGACGTCGACGCGCTGGTCGCCGAGACCCTGGCCGCCTTCGGCCAGATCGACATCCTGGTCAACAATGCCGGCGTCACCCACGCCGCCGATTTCCTCGACCTGACGGAGGACGACTTCGACCGGGTGCTGCGCATCAACCTGAAATCGATGTTCCTGTGCAGCCAGGCCGTGGCCAGGGAAATGGTCAAGCGCCAGCGCGGCTGCATCATCAATATGTCCAGCGTGAACGCCGAGCTGACGATTCCGAACCAGATTCCCTACGTGGTGTCCAAGGGTGGCGTGAACCAGCTGACGCGGGTCGCATCGATCGCCCTGGCGCAGTACGGCATCCGCGTCAACGCGATTGGACCTGGCACCATCCTGACGGAGCTGGCCAAAAAGGCCGTGCTGGGCAGCCCGGAGGCGCGCCACACCATCCTGTCGCGCACGCCGCTGGGGCGTTGCGGGGAACCGGAAGAAGTGGCCTCCATCGCCGCCTTCCTGGCCAGCGACGACGCCTCCTACATCACCGGCCAGACGCTGTACGCGGACGGCGGCCGCATGGCGCTCAACTACACGGTGCCGGTCAGGGAATAAGCGGGGAGAAAAGCGGGTTCGACAGTGATATACGAAAAACGCATGTCTGATATCGGAAAACGAAATTAGACATATATTTTGCGCCGCAGCATAATCTCACCTGTCTCCACTATTCTCCTCCAAGAAAATAGTTTAAGCCCGCCAAACAGCGGGCTTTTTTTTGCTTCAACGCGCCACGGTCTTCACCGGGACGTTCTCGGCGCGGCTGTTGCCGCATTCGAAGCCGCCGCGGCCGTTCCAGGCGTCGTCGATGGCGAAGTGGGCCGTGAACGGCACTTCCAGGGTGCCGATGGCCGGCGGCTGCAGGGTTTCGAAGTAGGTGCCTTCCAGGGCGACCAGCTTGGTGACCGGGCCGTAGCCGGCGGCATGGATCTGGCCGGTAACGTTATTGATGATTTTCTCGCCGTGCGGCGGCGCGATGGCCTGGGTGATCATTGCATGGCCGGACACCTTGCCGGAGCCGGAAACAACCAACAGCGAAAAAGTCAGCATCGGTGCGCCGGCAACGCCTTCGTTGCCGCATTCACCGTTCACCAGATAAGTTCCGAGTGTATGCATATCAGTCTCCCCTGATTGCGGGCTTGTTCAGGGAGGCAAGCCCTTCCTCCATTGCGACTGGAGGAGACATCCTGTGCCTTTTTGACAACTTGTAATACTGATAATGTTGATAGCTTGCGCCACACCCCGACGGCGCGACACGGTGGAGCCGGATACGTTCCCGGCAGCGATCGATAAACGCTTGAGCGAAGTCATTCTGTCGTCATATTCGACGCCTATACTGGATTCATCTGCGGTACGAGCAACCGATATGCCCGATCGCAGCCAGGTGTGCCCTGTCCATGCTCGGCACACCAACTGAATTCTCGCGTCTCTTGGCCCGATCTTGGGTTGTGCCCGCCCCGTTCCAGGCGGGCATTTTTTTATCCGCTCAGATCTTTTTCCTAGCAGCAAGCCAGAAAAATAAAACCGTCGAGCATGCTTGAAGGCAGCTCAGTATTCGCTATGATGAATCTTGCGTCCCGCGTTTTTGCATCGCGCCGGACGCCGGAAAACACACTAGGGAGCTGGACCGATGACCGTACACCAAGTGCCCGACACAATGCCGCGTCCGCGCGACAATCCGCCCGCCCGCCGCCACCACGGCCTGGGCGAGCGGCTGGTTCTGAGCGAACTCAATCCCGATGCCGTCGTCGACCAAGGCCAGGACGAAGGCGTTCCCCTCAACCTGATCACCTTCGGCCACGTGCGCGAAGTCTGCCCCAAGTGCAAGCAGCACCTCAAGCTGGTGCTGCGCCAGGCGCGCGTGCGCATCGCCCACCTGCTGTGCTCGGACTGCGACAGCTGCTTCGACGCCCATTACGCCAACGGCAAGCCGGCGCTGACGCCTTGAGCTGGCCCGGGCCGCGGCTCGGCAATTCATGCGTGTGCGCGTGCCGGTGCGGTGCGTGGTATGGTGGTTGTTTTCAGTTGTGAACGTCCGCCCCATGCCTGCACTGCTGTCGACTCTCGTCCTTGATCCCAAACTAAGTACCGTGCGCCGCGCCTGCGCGATCCTGATGTACCTGACGATCCTCGTTGCCGGATCGATACCGGGCGCGCGGGCCGAAATCGGCCATGTCGCCTCCGGGCTGGTGCTGCATTCCATCGCCTACGCGGTGCTCGCCTTCCTGTGGTTCACCGGCAGCGCCGGCAGCCCGGCGGTGCGCGCCGCCAAGGCCGTGCTGGCGGTGGCGCTGATGGGCGCCGGCGACGAGTACGTGCAGAGCTTCTTTCCCTATCGCGGGTCGGACGTGCATGACTGGATGGTCGATTGCGCCGCAGCGATCGTGACCAGTGCCGTGCTCTACGCGGTGATGCCGAAAAGCGGCGCCCCCGCGCAACGCTGACCACCCATCCCGGCCGGAATTCCCGCGCCGGCGCCAGGCTTGATCTGGCTCAGGTCAACTCTTCGGCAACTGGAACGCAGAGATCGCTGCAGCCTCTTACTAAGCGGGGCACGCGGCACCGTCACCAAACTCTGCAACCATTCCAGACACCAAGGAGTCGATCATGAAGCACACCTCCCACAACTTGGCCCTGGCGGGCATGCTGGTTCTGGCATTGTCCGCGTGTAGCACCATGCGCGGCTGGACCTCCGGTGGTTCCGGCACCGGCAGCAGCGGCAGCCCGGGGGCCACGGGCACCTCGGGCACTTCGCAGTCCGGCGGCTCGGGCGGCTACGACCAGCAAAGCGGCAGTTCCGGCACCAGCGGCACCTCGGGCAGCAGCACCGCCAGCATGGGCGAGGCCGGCGCCGCGGCCATGGGCTCCGGCAGCCAGGACCGCTCGCAAAGCGCCGCGGTGGCCTCCATCAGCCCGAACGCAACGGTGGTGTCGGTCGACGTCGTACCGCGCCAGGGCAGCACCGCCGAAACCGAAAGCGGCGTGACCGGGTCCACCGGCAGCAGCAGCACCGGCGCCACCGGCATGTCGGCCGGCGGCGACCGCGTCTACCGCGTCACCCTGCGCATGGACGACGGCAGCACGCGGGTGGTCACGCAAGAAAGCACGCCCGACTTCCGCGCCGGCGACCGTGTCAATCTGTCCAATGGAATGATCGCGCACTAGGCGGGCGCTCCTGGCCCGGTGCGATTCCCCAGCCGGGGCCGCACCGCGCCACCGCACCGCGCCACCGGCCTATTCGGCGACCTGCTGGCCCCGCGCGCGCTCGGCCAGCACTGTCTCGGCCGCCTTCTTGCCCGCGATGAAGGCATGGTCCGAATTGTAGTATTCCCACTCGCTGTAGCGTCCGGCCAGCACGATGTCGTAGCGCGCCAGCCAGCTGCGAATGGTTTGCACATTGGCCGCACGCTCGTGGTCGTACACCACATAGGCATACGGCATGTCGACACTGTTGGCGACGATGACCTCGTCGTCCTCGCGCAGCATGCCCACCTTGCGGCAATCCTCGATGCAGCGCTCGATCAGCGCCTGCCCATCCACGGGCAGCGGCTTCCACGGCGAGTAAGAAATTTCGCAAGTCAGGCCGAAGCCGCCCGGCGGATTGCACCAGGGGCTTGCGTTCCCCTGCACAAAGATGCGGTGGAAAATCGTGTCTTCCGGGTAGTAGATCCAGTGCTTGTCGGTGATGTGTTCACGCGCCACGCCCAGGTTCACGCAGCGGATCGAAATATGCTTGAGCCCCTTGGCCGCCTTCCTCACCTCGGCCGGCGCCTCGTCGCCGATCACGCGGATCAGCTCGGGCAGCGGCATGGTCGACACCAAATGGTCGTAGCGGTAGCGGCTGCCACCGGCCAGCACCACCACGTGCTCGCGCGGGAACACCTGCGCGACTTGCGCATTCAGCTCGATGCGCCCCTTGATGTGCGGAAGGAAGCCATTCATCAGCGCCTGGAAGCCACCGCGCAGCGGATAGCCGAAGCGCGCGTTGGGTCCCATCGGTTTGCCCACCGGCTCCAGCGCGCCCTCAATGATCTCCTGCAGGTTCGGCAGCGGCACGCGCCCGCCCAGCCACGAGGTCTCCATCTCGGTCAGCGGCACCGTCCACAGCTTGCGGTTGTAGGGGATCGCGAAGTGCTTGCCGATGCCCTTGCCCCAGACCTTGTAGATGAACTCCTCGAAGTTGGGCGTCTCGCGCTTCTTCGGCGCGATGTGCGCCGTGTTGGCCACGTCCGCCGTGCCGTCGCCGCAGCAGTCCTCGACCGGCTTCGCCGCGCAGGGCTGTCCCTCGCCGGCGGCCTCGCCGTAGCGCGCCTCGATCGCGCCCATGATGCACTCCGTGATCACCTTCGGCGGCAGTCCGTACAGCGCGCCCTGGAAGGGATAGCGCGTGTACACGTTCTTGCTGTAGACCCAGGCCTCGCGGTCCTGCCAGTGCAGGTTGTCGCCCAACAGCACCTCGTACAGCTTCAGCACATACGGGTCGTTGGAGAACATGATGTGGCCGGCGTAGTCGAAAGTGAAGCCATGGTCGTTCACCGAGCGGCACCAGCCGCCGATCGCGCCATTACGCTCCAGCAGGACCGTATCCGGGCCGAGATGATAGGCCGCCGATAGCCCGGTCGGCCCGGCGCCGATGATCACGGTGCCCGTGTCGTGCGAGCCGCCCTGGCGGCGCAGCGGATTGACCTTCGCGCCATCGCCGTGGATGGCGCCAGCGCTTGCCTGGCCGAAGCGCGCCAGCGCCTGCGGCTGCTGCGGCGCGCTGCCGAGCAGCTCACGCATCTGCGCGGCGGTCGCATCCCACGAAGTACGCGCCACCACTTCCCGCATCGCCTCGGCCAGCGCCGCGCGCTGCGCCGGCTCCATTGCCAGCGCCGCTTCGCAGGCCGCGATGAACTCGCGCGGGCCTGCCGCGATCGCCACCACGTCGCCGTAGGGCGTGGCCACGTCGGCGATCGGCGTCGACACGATCGGCAGCTCGGCCGCCATGTATTCGAGCACCTTGGTCGGGCTGATGAAGCGGGTCGCCTCGTTCAGCGCGAACGGCAGCAGGCACACGTCCCAGCCGGCCAGGAAAGCGGGCAGCGCCTCGTAGGGCTGCTGTCCCATGTAATGGATGTTGGGCCGCCGCGGCAGCTCATGCTGGCCGATCTTGGCCACCGGCCCCGCCAGCACCACCTGCCATTCCGGATGGGCGTCGGCCAGCGCCGCCACCAGCGCGGTATCGAAGCGCTCGTCGATCACGCCGTAGAAGCCCAGGCGCGGATGCGGGATGTCGGCCTGCGCCGGATGGCTGCGCGAACGGTCGGTGGCCTGCCCGAAGTGGGCGGCGTCGACACTGCTCGGGAAGCAGTGCACGCTGGGGTGGCGCATGCGCTTCGCTTCATACAGGCTGGGACCGCCCGCGAACACCAGGTCGGCCAGGTTGAGCAGCGCCGTCTCGCGCTGCAGCAGCTGCTTGGGCGGATTCCTGAACGACGCCAGCTCGTCCATGCAGTCGTACACCACCAGGCTCGGATCCAGTCCCTGCAGCAGCGGCAGCGCCATCGGCGTGTAGAACCAGACGATCGGCCGCTCCCCTGGCGGTACCAGGTCCGCCAGCATGGGCTGCAGCACCGGCAGCTGGTCATCGTGGAATCCGCCGGACGGAACCGGCGTGTGGGCCTGGCATACCGTCACGTTCGGCGCCGGGCTGGTGGTGTGCATGTACGGCTTGCCGTCATCATGGACCGGCTCTTCGACGAACAGGACCGGATAGTGCTGCGCCAGCCGGGTCAGCAGGTGCTGCGGCCGCTGGAATACAAAGTCCCAGCGCAAGTGGCTGAATACGACGATCGTTGGCATGACGACTCCTTTATCGCCCCGCGCGGCGGCGGGGCGTTGGTTGATCGGTGGTTTCCTGCATCGGCCCGATCGCCCGCGCCAACGTGAACACGTGGCTCAGGCGCCGGGCCCGGGTCCCTCCTCCACATCCTTGATCTCGAGCGAGACGTTGCGTGTGGCGGCGCTGATCACCTCCAGCGGCAGCTTGGGTGTGCGGTCCGCGTTGAGCAGGCCGTTCGCTTCCTGGAAGGTGTCGGTGAACTGGGTATAGCAAAAACCGCTGAACATGAAGGTGGTGTTGACCACCTCCAGCAAGCGGCGGTACAGCGAGAGGTAGCTCTCCTCCGTGTGGGCCCGGGTATAGCCCCAGGCCTTGCTGTCCGGCGCCACGTTCGGATCGAACGCGATGCCGCCGAATTCGGTGAGCACGATCGGCTGGCCGCGGTGCGGGAAGCCGTCGAGCGTGAGAATGCGCCCGCCGGGACGCCGCTGGTCGAACAGCGTGCGCACCGGATCGGTGACGGCATAGCGTTCGCGCAGCTTCTCGGGATTGCAGTCGTAATCGTGGATGCCGAGGATGTCGGTGGCCGAGGCCTCCCAGCCGTCGTTGCCGATCACCGGGCGCGTCGAATCGAGGGTGCGCGTCAGGTGGTACAACGCCTCGACCGCGTTGCGGTGGGCCTGGGTCAGCGTCAGGTTCGGCACGCCCCACGACTCGTTGAACGCCACCCACACCACGATGCACGGGTGGCTGTAATCGCGGTGGATGGCCTCGGTCCATTCACTGACCATGCGCTTGATCGCTTTCGGCGAGAAGCGGTAGGCCGACGGCATCTCCTCCCATACCAGCAGGCCTAGCTTGTCGGCCCAGTACAGGTAGCGCGGATCCTCGATCTTCTGGTGCTTGCGCACGCCGTTGAAGCCCATCTCCTTGGCCAGCTCGACGTCGCGCTTCAGGTGGTCATCGGATGGCGCGGTGAGGAAGGACTCCGGCCAGTAACCCTGGTCCAGCACCAGCCGCAGCTGGTAAGGCCGGCCATTGAGCATCAGGCGGTCGCGGTTGATCGCGAACGCGCGCAGCGCCGTGTACGAACGTACCCGGTCCAGCACCTGGCCGTCCCGGCGCAGCGTGACTTCGGCGTCCAGCAGCGTCGGCCGCTCCGGGCTCCACAGCAGCTCGTTGCGCGAGTCGTCGATGCCGGGGTCGGACAGCGCGATCTTGCGGTTGGCCTCGCCCGAGACCAGCTTGTAATGGTCGTCCGCCAGCAGCTGCTTGCCGTGCCAGATCTTCACCTCGACGAACAGGTCGGACGGGATGTCGCCGGCCGCGAACACCTCGCAGCCGATCTCGAAGTTCTCGAAGATCGGGGTCCACTTGAGCGTGCCGATGTAGGTATTGGCGACCTGCTCCACCCACACGGTCTGCCAGATGCCGGTGGTGCGCGGATACCAGATCGAGTGCGGCTCCAGCAGCCAGTCCTGCTTGCCGCGCGGTTTTTCAAGGTCGGCCGGGTCGTCCTCGACCAGCACCGTCAGCAGTTGCCGCCCATCGGCGTTCATCGCCATCGTGATATCGCAGGAGAACGAGGTGTGGCCGCCGATGTGCTCCGCCACCACGTGGCCGTTGATCCACACCCGCGCCAGGTAATCGACCGCGCCGAAGTGGAGGATGGTGCGCCCGCTGCTGGGCTTTAGCTCGAACTCGCGCTGGTACCAGCAGGCGCTGTGGAAGCCCGTGTCCTGGACGCCGCTCATCTCGGTCTCGGGCGCGAACGGGACATTGATCTCGTGGGTCCAGCCGTTCACCTGGCCGGGCAGCCTGAACTTGCGCTCGTCGTCGTAGCGGAAGCGCCACTTGCCGTTCAGGTTCATCCACTGGTCGCGGACCAGTTGCGGGCGGGGGTACTCAAACTGGCTCATTGTTTTCCTTTCCTTGGCTTGTTTTTTCGTCCTGTACCGGAATCAGGATCCGGCCGTGCCGTCCATTCTTGTTGTAGCGGGTGAGCGCGGCCTGCGCGGCCTGCTGTTCCTCGCCGGCGCGGCACAGCGCCACCGTGGCGCCGCCGAAGCCGGCCCCGGTCAGGCGCGCGCCGTACACGCCGGGCGCGGCGCGCAGCGCCTCCACCAGCGCATCCAGCTCGGGAATCGACACTTCATAGTCGTCGGCCAGGCTCTGGTGCGAGTCGTTCATCAGCTGGCCGAAGCGTTCCGCCGACACTCCGCGCACCGCCTCCAGCACGCGCAGGTTCTCGCGCACCACGTGGCGCGCGCGCCGGCGCAGCGGCTCGGGCAGCTGCTCGACCGCCGCGGGGTCCTCGACGTCGCGCAGCGACTTCACGCCCAGCTTGCGCGCCGCCTCCTCGCATTCGGCGCGGCGCTCGTTGTACTTGCTGCCGGCGAGCTTGCGCGGCACCCCGCTGTCGATCACGATGATGCCGGCATCGGGCGGCAGCGGCACCAGCCGGTGCTCCAGCGAGCGCGCGTCGATGAACAGCATGTGGCCGCTGTCGGCCAGGCTGGACGCCATCTGGTCCATGATCCCGCAATTCACGCGGGCGTATTCGATCTCGGCCCGCTGCGCCAGGCGCGCCAGCCGGACGTCGTTGAGCTCGGCCCCGATCAGCTCGCGCAGCGCGCGCAAGGTCGCCACTTCCAGCGCCGCCGACGACGACAGGCCGGAGCCCACCGGCAGCTCGGTCGACACGAACACCCGCAGCGCCGGCACCTTCTGGCCGCCCGCCTGCACCAGCCGGATGCAGCCCTCGATGTAGCTGCCGAAGCCCTGCGGCGCGCTGCCGTTCTCCGGGAAGTCGACGCTGCTGTCCAGCGTCGACGATTGAAAGTAGAAATGGCCGTCGCCACTCGGGCTCATCGCCACGGTGGTGCGCTGCGGTGTCGCGACCGGCAGCATGAAGCCGTCGTTGTAGTCGGTGTGTTCGCCCAGCAGGTTGACGCGCCCGGGCGCCGAGGCCACCACATCGGGCGCGCCGCCGAAAAAGGATTCGCTGCTCGTCATGTCGCCTCCAGCCATAAGGGCCGCATGCGGCCGTGGTCGTCGCGCGCCGGCCAGGCCGGGTCGCACGTCAGGTTCTCCAGCCCCTGCGGGCCGAGAATGAAGGTGTCCTCGATCGTCAGCCCATTGAAGCTGGGGTTGAACGCGAACGCCATGCCGGTCTCCAGTTCGGTCGCGGTGACCGGCGTGGCGACGATCTCGCGCGAGGCGTAGCCGGTGATGCCGCCCTGGTGGTGTTCGCGGATCGCATCCGGCCGGTTGGCGTGGCGGTAGCCCTGCTCCAGCGCGAAGTACACCGCCGACAGCGAACTGCCGGGCAGCACCGCGGCCAGCCCGGTGGCTTCGACCGCCATCAGCTCGCGCTGCTCGGCCGGCGCCGGGCCAAAGCTGACGCAGCGCGCCAGGCTCGCATGCAGGCCGTGGCGGCGCGCGCAGCAGCGCAGCATGGCGCGCCCGCCGATGCGCTCCAGCGACGGCGGCGGGTGGCGGTACAGCGGCAGGCGCCGCTCGCCGGCCGCCAGCACCAGCGCCGGTTCCAGCCCGCGCCGCACCAGTGCCTGCGCCCCGGCCGCCGCCAGCTCGGCCTCGGTCCATTCCGGGCGCGCCTGGCGCAACGCCTCGCTCATCGCCTCGGCGGCGGCGCGTCCCAGCGCGCGGTAGCGCCCGATCTCGCCGCCGCCCAGCACCATGCGGCGCTGGCGCAGCGTCGGCGGCAGCGGCAGCTCGCCGTTGGCCGGCCGGTCCGACAGCACCGGCAGTCCGCCCGCGATTTCGAACACATAGCGCTCGCGCAGCTCCAGCTCGGTCCACGGCGTAGGGTGGTAGGAAAAACCGGGCGGCGCCTCCTCCGCGCGCAGCCGTTTTTCCTCGATGTCGTCGGTCAGGATGCAGGCGTCCTCGCGCGACACCAGCACCTCGGCCGCGCCGGTCTCCTGCGACAGCAGCACCGCGTTCGAGCCGCCGGCCGTGATCCACGCGAACCAGTCGGTGCCGCGCAGCCGGATCGCGCTGGCGCCGGTCTTCTCCAGCACATCGCGCAGCAGCGCCAGCTTCACCGCCGCCTCCGCGCTGCGATCGACGGATGCTTCGCTCACTGGACTACCCTCTCTTCCAGGCTGACCTGCACCTGCTGCAGCTCGTAGGCGGTGGACTCGGGCAGCACGTCCATCGCGAACATGCCGGCGCCGATCTCGGTGCCCGCCAGGTACTTCAGGCGATCGCGGTTGCGATAGGGCGGGAAGAACTCGGCGTGCAGCTGGGTCTCGGGATGGCTGGCGCCATCGGTCGGCGCCTGGTACCAGCTCATCAAGTATGGGAAGGGCCGGTCCCACAGCCCGTCGAATTTGAGCAGCACTGTCTTGAGCGCGCGCGCCAGGTCGGCGCGCTGCTCCGGCGTGAGCGCGGCGAAGTCCTTGCACGGCGCGCTCGGCATCAGCCACACCTCGTAGGGATAGCGCGCGCACGGCGGCACGAAGGCGATCGCGTGCGGTCCCTGGTACAGCACGCGCTGGCCGTCCTCCGCCTCCAGCCTGGCCATGTCGCACAGCAGGCTGGAGCCGTGCTGCAAGAAGTATTCGCGCTCCTGCGCCAGCATATTGGCCGGCACCGGCGGGACGAAGGGATAGGCGTAGATCTGGCCGTGCGGATGGTGCAGCGTCACGCCGACTTCCGCGCCGCGGTTCTCGAACGGCAGCACGTAATGGATGTTGTGCTGGCCGCCGATGCGGGTGGTGCGGTCGCCCCATACCTGCAGCAGCAGCTCGATGCGCGACAGCGACAGCGCGGAGAGCGAGGACACCGGGTCCTGCGTGAACACCACCACTTCGCAGTGGCCGTTGGCGGGCGCGGTCGGCACCGTCGACGCCGGCGGATCGTGCGAGTCCAGCGCCAGCGAGGGAAAGCGGTTGTCGAACACCGCGATCTCGTAGTCGCCCTGCGGCAGCTCGGTCGGATTGGCCGGATCCATGGTCACCGCCAGCGGGTTGTACTGCGGCGGCGGCTGGAACGTGCGGTTCTGGCGATAGGCGGCGTAGGTCACCCACTCCCCGCGCAACGGATGCCAGCGCAGGTGCGGATTGGCGTGTTGGGGATCGGCGAACGGACTCGGCGCCACGAGCCCGTCCGGTATCGGCAAGTTGCTGTAAAGGGTGAGATGTCGGCCGTCCGGTTTGATGAGTTCTTTGATATGCATGGCATGCTGAATGGCGAGCATTGGATGGACGTGATGCAACAATTCAACGGGCCCGCGCCCCCTCTGCATCACGGCTGGAAATCGATCCTAACATGCAGTTTTCGCCATAATTTCCGGGGGGTAATCGGTGCGATTTCTGAGCATCAATTTGCCTGCCTGCCAGTCAGCGAACGGAACACGCCGCTTCCTCCCACGCTCCTAGGGAAGCGCCGATGCGCGCCCTCGCGGGGCCCGACAATAAAGCGGCGATGTAGGTTCGGACCTACAAAACGTATGGGGTTTTTTACGCAGTTCCATGAGGCGGACGCCTACGCCCGAATGTCCTCTAAAGATGAGTTCCCGGCGTTCGTCCAGCTTGAATGCGCGCAAGGATGGCGGCTTGGGTTATCGTATTGGCTACCCCATGCAACGGAGAACAACAAGATGAGCCTTCGCACCATCAAGCGGCTGCACCCGGCGGTGCGCGACGACATCGGCGACCTGATCACGCAGCGGCCGCTGCCCAGTCCGCACCTGCCGCAGCTCGATCCTTTCCTGTTCCTCAACCACCACGGGCCGCAGACCTACCCGCCGCACAACCGCGGCCTGCCCTTCGGCCCGCATCCGCACCGCGGCTTCGAAACCGTGACCTTCATCCTCGCCGGCCTGCTGACGCACCAGGACAGCGCCGGCCACGAGAGCATCATCCGCGCCGGCGGCGTGCAATGGATGACGGCGGGACGCGGCCTGGTGCATGCGGAGATTTCGCCGCCCGAGTTCTTGCGCGACGGCGGACCGCTGGAGATCCTGCAGCTATGGGTGAACCTGCCGCCGCACCTGAAGATGAGCGCGCCGGCCTACACCGGGCTGCAGCGCGAGCAGATTCCCGCGATCGCGGTCAACGACAAGGTGACGCTGAACCTGATCGCCGGCAGTTACAAGGGCGTGGCGGGACCGGTGCAGTCGCTGACCGGTGTGTTCATGAGCACGATCGAACTCGCGGCCGGCGGACATGTGCGGGTGGATGGACTACTCGGCCGCACCGTGTTCCTGTACGTGGTGCGCGGCGTGGTCGAAGTGGAAGGCGACAAGATCGGCGAAATGCACCTGGCCGAACTGAACGACGAAGGCGACGCGATCGAGATCTACGCCGAGACCGGTGCCCTGCTGGCGCTCGGGCATGCGGAAGCGATCAACGCGCCGGTGGTGGCGCACGGTCCCTTCGTGATGAACACGCGCGAGGAAATCGTCGACGCGATCAACGACTACCAGGCCGGAAAATTCGGCGCGCCACGGTGATTGGCGGCGCGCCGTAGGGCCATCATTTCACCGCCGCGGTGCTGACCAGGACGTTGACCGGGAAATCGCCGTTGTCGAAGGTGAGGCGCAGCGCATCGTTGCGCGACGCGTATTTGTTCGGGCCCACCGACAGGATCTCGGTACGGGTGTCGCCGACTTCGGCGTACAGGCGCGTGCCCATGCTCGACACGCGCAGCGTGCGGCCATCGGCCAGCTGGTAGGAGCCCTGCAGGCTGGCCATGTCGCCCTCGGTCGGCTTGTGGTAGGCGCTGGCGGTCACCGCCACCTGGTTCATGCTGGTGTCGATATTATTGGCGGCGGAAGGAGCGGCGCTGGCCGAGAAGGAAGCGGCGGCGGCGGCGATCAGGGTCAGTACGTGTGCGGTGCGCATGGTTCAAATCCTCATGGTCGAAATGTAGGGGTAGATTCAATTTCGCCGGGCGCTTTCAATTACCTGGCGAATGATCAAAGTGTATCGATCGCCCATTTCGCGACAATCGGGTATTGACCGAAACGCCAAAAACGCAGGATGAAATGCGATTAGGCGCGACAAGCGCGCAGCCCGAACTGACGGGCTTTCTTCGATGCGGAGGCGCGCGATACGCATGCCACGCAGACGCCGTATGCATGCAATATGCAGCGCCATCGCGCGGTTTGAAATAAGCAGAGAACAAAGTAGAGAACGTCGTGCCCGGCACTGCCGAGCCCGCAACCCTGCGACGATTCCCGCACCCTTGTCACACAATCGACGCGCAAATTGCAAACATTTCTTACCTGCGCTAAACTAGATAGATACCTATCTATATGCTTCTTAATCATGTCCATCCTATCTGATCCAACGCCGCAAGAGCGCTTCTCCACAGCGCTGCATTCCACGGCGCGCAGCTGGCGGCTGGCGCTCGACGCGCGCCTGAAGGACCTCGGCGTTGGCCAGTCCGGCTGGATGACGATCGCGATCCTCGCCAAGTCCAAGACCGAACTGTCGCAACGCGCGCTGGCCGACCAGCTGGGCGTCGAAGGCCCGTCCGTCGTGTCCATGCTCGACCGCCTCGAAGCGGCCGGCCTGGTGCTGCGCGCGCCCTGCTCCACCGACCGCCGCGTCAAGCTGGTCCACCTGACCGACGCCGGCCGCGCCCTGTTCGCCAAGGTGCGCAAGCAGGCCGACGCCTTCCGCGCCTCGGTGCTGGACGACGTGCCGCCTGACCGGCTGGCGGCCGCCACCGAGCTGCTCGAACAACTGCGCGCCCGCATCGAGGACGAGCTGTGACCGAACGGGCCATCCACGGACCGCTGGAGGCGCCGCCGATCAACCGCACCATGATCACGATCTCGATCATGCTCGCGACCGTGATCCAGGCGCTCGACGGCACCATCGCCAACGTCGCGCTGCCGCACATGCAGGGCAGCCTGTCCGCCTCGTCCGACCAGATCACCTGGGTGCTGACCTCCTTCATCGTGGCCGCCGCCATCGCCACCCCGCTCAACGGCTGGCTGGTCGACCGCTACGGCCTGAAGAACGTGTTCCTCGTTTCGGTGGCCGGCTTCACCGGCGCCTCGGTGCTGTGCGGGATCTCGGCCACGCTCACCGAAATCGTCATCGCCCGCATGCTGCAAGGCGTGTTCGGCGCCGCCTTGGTGCCGCTGTCGCAGGCCGTCCTGCTCGACATTAACCCGCGTGAGAAGCACGGCAGCGCGATGGCAGTATGGGGCATGGGCGTGATGATCGGCCCGATCCTCGGCCCCACGCTGGGCGGCTGGCTCACCGATCAATATGACTGGCGCTGGGTGTTCTTCATCAACGTACCGATCGGCGCCATCGCGTTCTACGGCATCTGGCGCTACATCCACCCGACCCCGGCGGCGCGCCGCGTGAAGTTCGATACCTTCGGCTTCGTCACGCTGTCGGTCGCGATCGGTTCGCTGCAGATGCTGCTCGACCGCGGAGAACAGAACGACTGGTTCGGCTCCACCGAAACCTGGGTCGAGGCGGTGCTGCTGGCGATGAGCCTCGCCTACTTCATCGCCCACACCGCCACGCGCCCGGCCGGCCAGTCCTTCATCGACTACCGCCTGCTGCTCAATTCGAACTACGTCACCGGCCTGCTCCTGATCTTCATCGTCGGCATGGTGCTGTTCGCCACCCGCGCGCTGATGCCAACCATGCTGCAGGGCTTGATGGGCTATCCGGCGATGCTGGCCGGCCTGGTCACCGCTCCCTCCGGCCTCGGCACCATGGTGTCGATGATGATCGTCGGCCGCCTCACCGGGCGGGTCGACTTCCGCATCCTGCTGGGCGTGGGCTTCGCCATCACCGGCTTCTCGCTGTGGCAGATGACCCAGTACACGCTGGTGCTCTCGCAAAGCGACATCGTGTGGCCGGGCGTGGTGCAGGGCGTCGGCCTCGGGCTCGTGTTCGTGCCGCTGTCGGCGGCTACCTTCGCCACCCTGTCGCCGCAGATGCGCGCGGAAGGCACGGCGCTGTATAGCCTGATCCGTAACATCGGCAGCTCGATCGGCATCGCGCTGGTGCAGACGCTCCTGGTGCGCAACACCCAGATCGCGCACGCCTCGCTGACCGAACACGTCACCATCGCCAACCAGGCGCTGGGCGACCCGGCCACCGCGCTGGCCGGCGCCGGCGCCGCCTCGCTCAACGGCGAGATCACGCGCCAGGCCTCGATGATCGCCTACGTCGACGACTTCTGGCTGATGATGATCCTGACCGCGGCCGTGATCCCGATGCTGGTGCTGATCCGCCCACCCAAGCGCAGTTCGGCGCCTGTCGAAATCGACCACGCCGCCCTCGAATAACCATGAAAGCAGGAACCACAGTGCGACACTTACGATTGACGAAGGCGGCAGGCGCAATCCTGGCGCTGCTCCTTGCGGGATGCGCCCACATCCCCGCCGACAAGAGCCAGGTGGCCGGGCCGGACTTCGAGCGCGCCCAGCACGCGGCCTCGCTGGCGCTCGCGCGCGACGCCTGGCCCGACCAGGAATGGTGGAAGCAATATCAGGAACCGCAGCTCGACGCGCTGATCACGCGCGCGCTCAAGGACAACCCGACCATGGCGGTGGCGCAAACGCGTATCGCCTCCGCCCAAGCCGCGGTGAATACCCAACGCGCGGCGGAAGGCGCGCAGGTCGATCTCGCCGGCGGCATCAACCGCCAGCGCTACTCGGGCACCGGCCTGTTCCCGGAACCGATTGGCGGCAACTGGTTCAACGACGTCAGCGTGCAGGCGCGCGCCAGCTACGACTTCGACTGGTGGGGCAAGCATCGCGCCCAGATCGCATCGGCCATCGGCCAGGCCAACGCCGCCCGCGCCGATGCCGCGCAGGCAGCGCAGACGATTGCCGCCAGCGTCGCGCAGAGCTATTTGCGCCTGCAGTCGCTGTGGGCGCGCGAAGAGAACACGCGCGAACAGATCGCCGTGCAGCGCGACGTGCTGTCCGGACGACAGCTGCGCCTGAAACAGGGCCTGGTCAACGTCGACATGGTGCAAGGCGCCGAGCAGGACCTGGCCAACCTGAACGCCCAAGCCGAGTCCTACGCGACGCAGGCCGCGCGCGAGCAGGAGGTGCTGCGCGCACTGGTCGGCGCACACGGCGACGACTTCCCGAAGCTCGCGCGCCGCCAGATTCCGGTTGAAGCGAGCGCCGCCCTGCCCTCGCGGCTGGGTATGGAACTGCTGGCGCGCCGCCCCGACCTGCAGGCCGCGCGCTGGCGCGTCGAAGCCGCGCTGGGCCGCGCCAAGGCCGCCGAAACCGCGTTCTACCCGGACCTCAACCTCTCCGCATCGGCCGGTCTGGACACCGTCTCCGTCTCGAAGCTGCTGCAGTGGGCCAGCCGCACCGGCCTGGTGGGAGCCGCCTTCAGCCTGCCGATCTTCGACAGCGGCCGTCTCGAAGCCGGTCTCGCCACCGTGCGCGCCCAGCGCGACGAACTGATCGCAGACTACAACCAGGCCGTGGTGAACGCCGTGCGCGACGTCTCGCAGGAAGCGGCCACGCTGCAGGGCATCGCCAAACAGCGCAACGCGCAGCTGCAGGCGTTCAAGGCCGCGTCCACGCTTGAATACAACGCGCAGGCGCGCTTGAAAGCGGGCCTGGCCGAAAGCGCCGCCGTGCTGCAGGCGCGCCTGGCCTTGCTGCGCCAGCGCGACAACGGCATCCAGCTGTTCGACGCCGACCTGCAGACCCAGGTCGCGCTCATCAAGGCGCTCGGCGGCGGGTACCGCGCCGAGCCGCTGCAAGCCGCCAACGATCAACAAAACACCCGAGCCATCGCCAAATGAGTACCGAGAACAACGCCCCCAATCCCAAGAAGCGCCGCGCCGTCCTGCTCGGCATCACCGTCCTGTTCGTGATCGCCGGCCTGGCCTACGCCGCCTATTACGTGCTGGTGCTGTCCAAGCGCGTCCAGACCGACAACGCCTACGTCGGCGGCAACCTGGTCAACGTCACCTCGCAGGTGTCCGGCAGCGTGATCGAGATCCGCGCCGACGAGACCCAGCTGGTACAGGCAGGCACCGAGATCATCAGGCTCGATCCATCGGACGCGCAGGTCGCGCTGGCGCAGGCCGAAGCGCGGCTTGGCACCGTGGTGCGCCAGGCGCGCCAGAGCTACACCAACGTGCAGCAGTTCGACGCCGCCGTCGCGCAGCGCAAGGTCGCCTTGAAGACCGCCGAAGACGACCTGGCGCGCCGCCTGCCGCTGGCCGCCAGCCAGATCGTGTCGGGCGAAGACATCGCCCACGCGCGCCAGAACGTGCAGGAAGCGCGCGCCGCGCTGGACGTCGCCCAGCAGCAGGCCGCTGCCGCGCGCGTCGCCGTGGCAGGCGTGCAGCCGCAGCAGCTGCCCGCCGTGCAGGCCGCGAAAGCCGACTACCTGTCGGCCTGGCTGGCCGCACGCCGCAATGCCATCGTCGCGCCGGTGACGGGCTATGTCGCCAAGCGTAATGTGCAAGTGGGCCAGCGCATCGCGCCGGGCACCGCGCTGCTGACCATCGTCCCGCTCAACCAGTTGTGGGTGGACGCCAACTTCAAAGAATCGGAACTGCGCGACATCCGCGTCGGCCAGCCGGTGACGATCGAGTCCGACATCTACGGCAGCGACGTCAAGTACCACGGGCGCGTCGAGGGCCTGTCGGCCGGCACCGGCAGCGCGTTCTCGCTGCTGCCGGCGCAGAACGCCAGCGGCAACTGGATCAAAGTGGTGCAGCGTGTTCCGGTGCGGATTTCGCTGGACCCGAAAGAGCTGCAGGCGCATCCGCTGCGCGTGGGCCTGTCCGCCACTGTGGACGTGGACATCACCAACAAGCAGGGCAGCGCGCTCGGCACGGTGTCGCAGCCGTCGATCAAGTACGAGACCAATGTGCTGAACCAGCCGCTGCAGGAAGCGCAGGCCGCGACCGACGCGATCGTCGCACGTAACATGGCCAAGTGAGCGAATTGCTCCTGCCGAAGTACCTCGATGCGATCGGCGCCGTCGACCTGTCCCGGGTCACGGCGCCGGGCGAGATCCCGGACGCCTTCGTGCTCGCGCGCGAAGGCAAGTTCGCCACCTGCTACATCCCTTTCGAAGCCGTGAACGCGGCGGCCAGGGTTGTCATCGTCGGCATCACGCCCGGTTTCAATCAGTGGAAGAACGCCGTGGCGGAGGCCAAGCGGCAGCTGCAGCGCGGTGCGTCAGCGCAGGAACTGCTGCATGCGTCGCGGCTGGCCGGCGCCTTCTCCGGCGCGATCCGGCCGAACCTGGTGGCGCTGCTGGATGCGATCGGTGTGCAGCGCTGGCTCGGCATCGACAGCTGCGCCACGATCTTCGGCGACCACGCAGGCATGGTGCAGGTGACATCGGTGCTGCGGCACGCTGTGTTCGTCAACGGAAAAAATTACAGCGGCGCTCCCAGCATGACGCGGACAGCGTTTTTGCAGAAGCAGATGCTGGAGTGGTTTGCGCCGGAAGCCGGGCAGCTGCGCGGCGCGGTGTTCATCCCGATGGGCGGGACGGTCGGCGAAGGACTGGACTGGCTGGCAGCGCGCGGCGCGATCGACCCGAAGCGCATTCTGCATGGTTTGCCACATCCTTCCGGCGCGAACGCCGAACGGGTTGCTTATTTCCTCGGCAGGAAGGACAAGGCCACGCTGTCGAACAATACCAATGGCGATCAACTCGACGCCACGCGGGCTGCACTGACCGCTCAGATGCATGTGCTTATTGCAAGCGCACGGCGATCTTAAGAGATACCGTCGTTTCCGCGAACGCGGGAACGACGGTAACTTTACAGCTTAGTTTAGTGGCGACGCTTAAGGCTGCGCGCCGATTTCGAGCTGGAACCCAGCCACGCCGTCCACGCCACCGCGGACATGATCGCCTGGCTTCAACGGCCCCACGCCCGACGGCGTCCCCGAATAAATCAGGTCCCCCGGCTGCAGCGCGACGAAGCCCGACAAGTAGGCGATCACTTCAGGCACGCGCCAGATCATGTCGCCAAGGTCGCCTTCCTGCGCCAGGGCGCCGTTCACTTCCAGCCAGATCCGCCCCTGGGACGGATGCCCGACCGCCGACACCGGATGCAGCTCGCTGCACGGCGCCGACGCATCGAAACCTTTGGCCATGTCCCACGGCCGGCCCGCTTCCTTGGCGGCCGCCTGCAAATCGCGCCGGGTCAGGTCCAGGCCGACACCATAACCCCACACCAGCGACATCGCATCCTCGGGCTTCACGTTCACGCCCGGCTTGCCGATCGCGACCACCAGCTCGACCTCGTGGTGCATATCATTGGTCGCGGACGGATACGGCACCACGCCGGCGGCCGGCACCACCGCGTCGGCCGGCTTGGTGAAGAAGAACGGCGGCTCGCGGTCCGGATTGGCCCCCATCTCGCGCGCATGGGCCGCGTAGTTGCGGGCGACGCAGAATACACGGCGCAGCGGGAAACGTTCGCTGGAGCCGGCGATTGCCAGCGATGGAACGGGCGGCGGGGTGATGGCATAGGTGGTCATGCTTGTCCTTCCGATGAGAGATTGCAGGCTGGGATCATGCAAGCATAGCGACCGGCGCGAAACGAAGCAAATCGCGACGCGAAATCAGCTAGACTGTAAATATGCCAAGACTTAAACGCTACCTGCCCGCCCTCGCGGCACTGGCCATCTCAGCGCACGCGCAGGAAGGCCCGGCCATCACGCCCTACCGCCCA
The DNA here is from genome assembly GCF_024753145.1 of Massilia terrae. GTDB lineage: Bacteria > Pseudomonadota > Gammaproteobacteria > Burkholderiales > Burkholderiaceae_D > Telluria > Telluria terrae. The sequence goes on from NZ_JANUGU010000004.1 coordinate 359,573, forward strand.
TCGGTCTCGACGCCCGCGCAGTTGCCGGCGCCGGGCCAGCTCGAATTCGAATTCGGCAACCTGTCCAGCCGCGGCACGGATCCGCGCACGGACAGCCTGCCTTACACCTTCAAGCTGGCAATCGACAAAGACTGGGGCGTGCTGCTGGGCGGGAGCGCCTACGTGCGCCAACGCGGCGCCGGCCAGGATGCGAACGGCATCGGCGACACCGCGCTCACGCTCAAGCGCGCATTCATCGTCAACGATACGACGGCGTATGGCCTGGAGCTGACCACCAAGATCCCCACCGCGAAGGACACCATCGGCAGCGGCAAGAGCGACTGGACCATTAACGCGATCTACAGCCACGATGCGGGCGACCTGCACATGGACGTCAACGTCAACGAGACCCGCCTCGGCGCGCCGCAGCCCGGCGCCGCGCGCATCCAGACCGGCGTGTCGGCCTCGTTTTCGACGCCAGTCACAGAACGCTGGACGGCCAACTGGGAGCTGTCCGGCATTGCCAATCCGGGTGCGCCATCGACCGCGCAGCTGCTGCTGGCCGGCGTCTACATGCCCAGCAAGCGGCTCGAATTCGATGCCGGCTTCACGCGCGGCCTCACCAGCGCTACGCCGCACTGGTCGCTGTTTGCCGGCTTCGTGGTGCCGCTCGCGAAGCTCTGGTAAGGGTCAGGCGCGCGCGCGGCGCACACCGAGCAACACGGCGGGATCGAACACCGATGCGTCGATCGCATCCAGCGTATTTTTGAACAGCAGCCCCAGTTCCGTGTCGCCTTCCAGCGCCAGCCGGCGGCTGAAGAACAGCGTATCCGGATCTTCCTCGCGCCGTGCGAGCCGCACCAGATCGTGCACGCAGGCGCCGATGGTCAGGTCCGGCGCGCCCGCGCTGCGGATTGGCGCGAAGCCGCCGCGCTGCCAGGCGAAGTCGAAGGCGATGCGCGCGTCCGACACCCGCAGGCGCAGGCTGCGCCCTTCCAGCGCGGCCTTGACGTCGCTTGGAAGCTGCGGCGCCAGCACGCGGTTGAGCGCGCGCGTGAACAGCCATGCGCCCGGATACGCAGGCAGTTTGGCCAACACGCCGGCCAGCGGCGTCGGCACCGTGTAAGTCTGCTTTCCCTTCATCTGCTTCCCCTTCCCTCTTATTCCTGGCCCGGATCGCCGTGCCAGAAGCCGCTGCACGGCCGTCCCGGCATCAGCGCTTCCAGCTGCTGGCTCGCTACGCGGCCATCAAGCGCGCCGCGCCGCACCTGGTCGAAAATGTCGATCACGCGGTCGGTATCGGTGGACTGCGGACTGATTCGCGCCACGTGCACACCGAGCGCGCGCATGTCGTCCAGCTCCGCTACAAGGTTCTGGACCGCCGCCGACTGGGTCTGCGTGCCGTTCAGGACCAGGAAAGGTTCGCCCTCGCGCGTGGACAGCAGCAGCCCGTCGGGATGGTGCATGCAGCTGAACTGGCAGTCTTCCTTCGGCAGGTTGCGGTTGCGCGCGGTGAAGCAGCGCGCCGAGAACGCCAGCGGCATGCGGCCATACGCAAAGACTTCGGTCTCCAAGCCGGCAGGCAGAACGTCCCGCAGCTGTGACAGGCGGTCGCGCCCGATCTCGACCGGCATCACCCAGCGGCGCGCGCCCAGCGTGGCCATCAGTTCGATCGAGCCGCCGTTGTACAGGTTCAGGTGCGGGCCGGCGACGAAGCCGCGGTCGCTGGATAGCCGCTGCACCGCGCCCATGTCGTTGGCCTCGACCATGTAGCGCTCGTTCGACGTGATCTTGCGCTGCGTAGCCAGCTCGCTGTTCGATTCGATCAGCACCTGGGTCGACAGCACCACCTCCTTGCCGTGTTCGGCCAACAGCTCCGCCACGTCGAGCCAGTCCGACACGCGCAGCTCGTGACGGCGGCTGCACACGGTCTCGCCGATGTAGACGATGTCGGCCGCGCTGTCGGCCACCATCTGGTAGAACTCGAACACGGTCTCGCGCGGCCAGTAGGTGAGGATCGGGCCAACCGATAACTTCATCATGGTGTCCCTCACTTCCACTTGCGATGATAGGCGCCGAGCGTATGCTGCTGGCCTTCCGCGACCGCATCCAGCGCCGCCATCCATGCCGGGCGCACCGAATAGCGTCCGCTCGGATCGCAAGCCGCGTCGATCGCGTCACGCCACACGCGCGTCACCTGAGCCACGTAGGCCGGGCTGCGCTGGCGGCCTTCGATCTTCACCGCGCGCACGCCCATCTGCAGCAGTTGCGGCAGCAGCTCCAGTGTATTCAGGCTGGTCGGCTCCTCGATCGCGTAATACTCCTCGCCCGCGACCTCGAAGCGGCCCTTGCACAGTGTCGGATAGCTGGCGCTCTCGCCCTCGGCGTAACGGTCGATCAGCACGCCGTTCAGGCGCGCCTCCAAGCCTTTGGGCCCTTCGAACCAGCGCACCGATTTCGCCGGCGAGCAGACACCGTGGGTGTTGGGCGATTCGCCGGTGCAGTAGGACGACAGCGAGCAGCGACCCTCCACCATCACGCACAGGCTGCCGAAGCCGAACACTTCGATCTCGACCGGCGTGTTGGCGATCAGCTGCTCGACCTGCGCCATCGACAGCACGCGCGGAAGCACAGCGCGCGCGATGCCGAACTTCTCATGATAGAAGTTGATCGCATCGTAGTTGGTGGCCGAGGCCTGGACCGACAGGTGCAGGCGCAGGTTCGGATGGTGCTTGGACGCGTAGGCCATCAAGGCAGGATCGGCCATGATCAGCGCGTCGATGCCGGCATCCGCCGCGCGGTCGACGGCGCTGCGCCACAGCGCCGTGTTGTCCGCTTGCGGATAGGTATTCAGCGCCAGCAGCACCTTGCGGCCGGCGTCGTGCGCGTAGCGGATGCCCTGCGCGATGGCTTTGTCGTCGAAATTCAGGCCGGCGAAATTTCGCGCGTTGGTTGCGTCGCGAAAGCCGAGGTAGACGCAATCGGCGCCATTATCGACCGCGCCCTTCAGCGCGGGCAAGCTGCCGGCCGGGCAAACCAGTTCGATCGGCTTGGATTTGCCCGGTTTGACGGGCGGGTGGACACTCGCATTCATCCTTCTTTGCTCACATGTGCTGCAGATGAAGAACTATACGAATTGTGGTACGCACGATGCCTTAAACCGGTTCAAGAAAACACACTAAGGCCGTAGTTCCCGCGGAGGCGGGGCCCCATGCTGAGCTACCTGTCCCGTGGCGCAATTACTCCTGCAGCCGCGATCTCGCTCAGCGCAACTTCCACCGCCGAGCGCTGCGTGCGCAGCAACCCATCGAACTGCGCCGCCGCGCGCGACACGAAATCCATCCGCTGGCCGACGTCGTACAAGTGCGCATCCGCCCGCGCCGAAAACACGGTGCTGTGCTCCGCGTCGAACGGCAGCTCGATCGGCATGAACGCCCCGGCCCTGCCTCCCGCCGCGGCGCCGATCTGGTTGGCGTCGAATGCCAGCCGCGTCTTCGGATCGTCGTAGATCACTCTCTGCAGCACATTGACCTGCTCGTGCCATGCGAGCTTGATCACGCTGTCGGCCACGCATCCCGCATCGACCAGCGCGAAGCCATCGCCTATTTCGCGGAACGGCTGCCCGAACGGCAGCACATCGCTGGCGACCGGCCAGCGCACGCGGTCCGCGGCCAGCGCACGCGCCTTGAGCGTGTCGCGCAATCGCTGCAGCCCGTATCGCGAATAGAAGCGGTGCAGCGGGTAGACATCGAGGAACACGGTAAGGTTGCCAAGCGAAAGCTGCCCGCGCAGGTAGCCCTCGCCCGTGCCGACCAGCGCCGGGATCATCACCTTGTACAGCCATTCGAAGCTGTCGGCGGTCTCGCTGCTGCCTATCCGCTGGCCGAGCGCGCGCATCGATCGCCCTGCCCGCGCCATGCCGCTTCCAACCTGGCTGGACGCGAACGAAGCCAACCCGGCCCACTGGAAGCGCGCGTCCCGCAGCCACAAGCTCGCATACGCGGCGCTGATGCGGCGGTTGCGCAGCGCCGGATCGTCGAGCAGCACGCCGCCCGGCGCAATCCACTCCTCGGCTTCGCGCTGGCAGGCCAGCCACGCTTCGACCGCGTCATCCGACAGCGCGTTAGCAGATGCTTGCAGGCTCGGTGAATCGTCCGGCATGGCCACCTCCTCGGTAGATTGACGGTGAGCACTGGTCCGTTGGACACAGGCGACAGACCGACTCTACCGAGCGTTGGCGGCTGCGGCGTTGAGGGCTGACAAATGCAGATCAGCGTCCCTTATCGACCGAAAAGCGGAAGCGCGATTCGGTTTCATACACCTCGCCGGGGCGCAGGATGGTGTTGGGAAAATCGGGATGATTCGGCGAATCCGGAAAATGCTCAGGCTCGATGCAAAAGCCGCTGCGATAGCCCCAGGCATGGCCCTTGCCGGAAAGCGAGCCATCGAGAAAATTGCCGCTGTAGAACTGCACACCCGGCTCCTGCGTGAACAGCTCCAGCACCCGGCCGGAGCGCGGATCGCACACATGCACCGCGCGCGTCATCGCCTTTCCAGCTGGCTTGTTGAGGACGAAGCAGTGGTCGTATCCCTTGCCGTTGCGCAGTTGCAGGTCTACCTCATCGATGCGGCTGCCAATGCGGCGTGCGGTTCGGAAATCGAACGGCGTGCCATCCACCACGGCCAGTCCGCCGGTCGGGATCGATTCGGCGTCGATTGGCACGAAGCGGTCCGCGTCGATGGTGAGCTCGTGGGCGAGGATGTCGCCCTCCCCGGCCAGGTTGAAATAGCTGTGCTGGGTCAGGTTGACCGGCGTGGCGCGGTCGGTGACGGCACGAAAGCGAACCACCAGCTCGTTCGAATCGTTCAGTTCGTACACAACCGTTGCTTCAAGATTGCCGGGATAGCCCTGCTCGCCGTCGTGGCTGTGGTAACTGAGCACCAATGTGTCGCCCATGAACCCGGCTTTCCACAAGACCTTGTCAAAGCCGAGGGCGCCGCCGTGCAGGTGGTTGCGGCCGTCGTTGGTGTCCAGCTGGACCGTTTCACCGTCCAGCTCGAAGCGCCCGCGCGCGATGCGGTTGCCGTAGCGCCCGATCAAGGCGCCGAAATACGGGCTCTTGCTGCGGTAATCGTCGAGGGTGTCGCATCCGAGCACCACATCGGCGACCTTGCCCTCGCGGTCGGGCGCATGGATCTCGGTCACGATGCCGCCGAAATCGATAATCTTGACCACCATGCCATTGGCGTTGGCGAGCGTGTACTGGACAACCTGTTCGCCACTCGGCAACTGGCCGTATGGCGCATGCGAAATACCGGTGCGCACGGGAGAGCTTTCGTCGGATTGAGGAGAAGCGATGCTAGCACGCAGGGCCAACCGGGCTCGCACGGACGCACGGGGCCGCATTGATGCTTGTACTGTCGAGAATCCTTGCTATAATATGCGGCTTCCGTGCAAGCGGAGACCCATCAGGAGAGATGGATGAGTGGTTTAAGTCGCACGCCTGGAAAGCGTGTATAGGTTCATAGCCTATCGGGGGTTCGAATCCCCCTCTCTCCGCCAAGCCTATCAGTTCCTTGCCCCATGCTGAGGAACACCAAGCAAAGAGCCGCCGATGAGCGGCTCTTGCTTTTTGCGCGACGCTCTTTCGTCATGCGTGGAGATTCAGCCCTTTTCGGATCGCGGTATCGACCGGCCGCGCAGGCAAGAAGCGACGCAGCTTGCTGAGTAAGGACGCCTGTCCTTTCGGCGTGCGCCGCATTGTCCACGGCTCCAGCGCTGCGGCGAGAATGGTTGAGGCCACGCTGTCCGGAGCCGGCGCCGAATTGACGTGATTGGCCACAGCGGCGGAAGCGGCATCGCGTTCGCTGTCGTAGGCACTAATCCTGGTCGCCACCTTCGGCGCATTGGCGTCAAAACTGGTCTTCGTGTAAGCCGGTTCGACCAGCACGACGCGCACGCCAAACTGACGCACTTCGTGGTCCAGGCTCTCCGACAGTCCCTCGACCGCGTGTTTCGACGCCGCATACAGACCCATGTACGGCGCCGGCAGGAAGCCCAGTACCGAACTGACATTGATGATCTTGCCGCTGCCCTGATCGCGCATGTGCGGGAGCACCGCTTGCGTCGTGCGCAACAGGCCGAGCACGTTTACGTCGAGCAAGGACTGGGCCTCGGCAATCGCCGTTTCCTCGACGGCGCCGACCAGCGACACGCCGGCATTATTGACGAGGACATCGATCCTCTGTTCACGCTCCATCACGACTTGAATGGCCCGCCTGACCGAATCCGCGTCGCGCACATCCATATCCAGCAAGGTGACGCCGGGAATCGGCGAAGCCAGCGCGCTCGCGCGGACGGTGCCGTACACCTTGGCGCCGTAAGCGGCGAATCTCTGGGCCGTCGCGCGACCGATACCGGTGGAAACGCCGGTGACAACAACAACAATTGGCTTGGCCATCTGGCCCTCCTTTAGAGTTTAGTTAAAATCCATTTATAGATTACGTTAAAACTCCAAACATGGCAACCGCTCACCGTGCATTGCCGCCTACCAAGAAGAGCTCTCGAAATAACTTGAATATTTTAGATTTCGTGTGTACTCTATTTTTAGAGTTCGTACAAAATCTAATTTTTCATCCATCCGGAAGGGTTCCTCATGAAAACCGCGCCTCCCAAGCTGCCGCAACTTGCCCCCCTGACGCTTACACTTGTGCTCGGACTGGCCGCATGCAGCCCTCCTGCGCCGCCGCCCGACCCGGTCGCCAAGGTCGCGTGGTTCACGGCGCAACCCGCCATTGGTGGCACGGCCAGCTTTACCGGCGTCGTCCATGCCCGGACTGAAAGCAATCTGGGCTTTCGTGTCGGCGGCAAGATCGTCGAACGCCTGGTCGATCCAGGCCAGACTGTCCACCCTGGCCAGCCGCTGATGCGCATCGACTCCAGCGATTACGAGTTGGCGCTGGCCGCAGCCCATGCCGCCGTCGATGCCGCGCAAGCACGCCAGTTGCAAGCCCAGGCGCAAGAAACACGGTCGCGCGGACTGCTGGCGAACGGGGCCACGTCGACCCAGTCGTACGAACAAGCCAAGGCGGCCGCTGATTCCGCCGTCGCCCAGACCAAGGCCGAACTGGCGCGGGCGCGCGAAACGGAACATCAACGCGATTACGCGATCCTGCGCGCCGATATGGAGGGCGTGGTCCTGGAAGTACCGAGCGACGTCGGCCAAGTGGTAGCGGCTGGCCAGACAGTAGTGAAGCTGGCGCGCCAGGGCGCGCGCGAAGCGGTGGTCTATTTGCCCGAACGGGACCTGTCCTACGCAAAGCGTCCGGCACACGCCACCTTGTACGGCGAACCGGACAAAAGCGCGCCGGCGACCCTGCGCGAACTGGCCGCCGTCGCCGATCCGCAGACGCGCACTTATCTGGCGCGCTATACCCTCGGAGGCAGCGCCGCCCAGGCGCCGCTGGGCGCGACGGTCACGATCCGCGTCGACGGAGCCGCAGTCCAGGGTGTGGATGTGCCCGTGAGCGCGATCACCGATCAAGGCCGCGGTCCCGGCGTCTGGGTCATCGACAACAAGACGTCCACGGTTCAGCTGCGTCCGGTGACGGTGGCTCAACTCGGGGAAGAGCAAGCGCGGCTTTCGCAGGGCCTGGCGAGCGGCGAACGTGCGGTCGCGCTCGGTGGCCATTTGTTGAAGCCCGGGCAGAAGGTCCAGCTCCTGGCGCCCGCCAAGACGGGAAGCGGATCATGAGCGGCTTTAATCTCTCGGCCTTCGGCGTGCGCGAACGGGCCATCACTTTATTCCTCATCATCGCCATCAGCTGTGCGGGCGTCTTCGCCTTCTTTCGGCTTGGACGGGCCGAAGATCCCAGCTTCGTCGTCAAAGTGATGACGGTGTCCGCCAGCTGGCCGGGCGCCACGGCCCAGGAAATGCAAGAGCAAGTGGCCGACCGCCTGGAGAAGCGCCTTCAGGAACTTGAAGCCTACGACCGCGTCGAGACCACGGCCCGGCCCGGGCTGGTTACGATGAAACTCTTCTTGAAGGACAATTCCAGCGCAAAAACGGTGCAGGACCAGTTCTACCAGGTGCGCAAGAAGCTGGGCGATGAAGCGATCAATTTGCCGCGCGGTGTCAATGGCCCCTTCATCAATGACGAATACTCGGACGTCTATTTCTCCCTGTTTTCGCTGTCAAGTAAAAACCTGCCGCAGCGCCAGCTGGTGCTGAAGGCGGAAGACATGCGCCAACGCTTGCTGCATGTGCCGGGCGTGCAAAAGGTGAATATCCTGGGCGAGCAGCCACAACGCATCTTCGTCGAGATTTCACACGAACGCCTGGCCACGCTGGGAATCAAGGCCCAGGCCGTGGTCGACGCGCTCGGCAAGCAAAACAATGTGACGTCGGCGGGTTTCGTGGAAACGCAGGGGCCCCGCGTCCAATTGCGGCTGGATGGCGCGATCGACGGCGTCGAGAGCGTCAAGGCGATTCCGATCGTGGGCGCCGACCGCACGATCAAATTGGGTGACATCGCCGAGGTCCGGCGCGGCTACGAAGACCCGGCCAGTTTCGCCATTCGCCAGCAGGGCGAAGCGTCGCTGGTGCTCGGTGTGGTCATGCAGCGTGGCTATAACGGCCTGCAGCTGGGACACGATCTCGGCGCAGCGCAAGAAGCGTTACGAGCAGAACTACCGCTCGGAATCGAATTGGAGCAGATCGCCGATCAGGCGAAAGCGATCAAGGCCGCGATCAACGAATTCATGATCAAGTTCGTCGTCGCGCTGGCCGTCGTCATTGCCGTCAGCCTGGTGACGCTGGGCTGGCGCGTGGGCATCGTGGTGGCCGCGGCGGTCCCGCTGACTTTGGGCGCAGTGTTTGTGATCATGCTGGTCACGGGGCGCGATTTTGATCGCATCACCCTCGGCGCCCTGATCTTATCGCTCGGTTTGCTGGTCGATGACGCGATTATCGCCATCGAAATGATGGTCGTGAAAATGGAAGAGGGATTGAACCGCGTCGCGGCAGCAACTTTCGCCTGGACCGCGACGGCGGCGCCGATGCTTTCCGGGACACTATTGACCATCATTGGCTTTCTGCCCGTCGGGTTCGCGCGCTCGACCGCCGGCGAATACGCGGGCAATATCTTCTGGGTGGTGGCCTTTGCATTGATTACGTCGTGGGTGGTGGCGGTCTGGTTCATTCCCTACATGGGGGTGAAAATGCTGCCGGATATCCCCGTCAAAGCCGGCGGCCACGACGCCATCTACAACACGCCCAACTATCGGCGTTTGCGGGATCTGGTGCGCTGGTGCGTCGACCACAAGCGTGTGACCGCCGCCATCACGATTGGCGTCTTCGCGCTGGCCGTGGTCGGCATGGGCGGTGTGCAAAAGCAGTTCTTCCCGAATTCCGAGCGGCCCGAACTGACTCTGGAAGTCAATCTGCCGCCGGGCAGTTCCTTCGCCGCAACCGACGCGGTCGTGCATCACATCGAAGAGGCGCTGCACAAGGAAAAGCAAGCCAGGATCGTGTCGAGCTATATCGGCCAGGGCACGCCGCGCTTCTTTTTGTCGATCAATCCCGAATTGCCCAACCCGGCCTTTGCCCAGATCATCGTGCTGACTGCCGGCCCGCACGAGCGTGACGTGTTGAAAGAGAAGATCCGCCACATGATCGCCGACGGGCGCTTCCCACAGGCGCGTGTTCGCGTCAGCCAATTCCTGTTTGGGCCGCCTGTGCCCTACCCTGTCCTGTTCCGGGTCGTCGGCCCCGATGTGGATCAGGTGCGCCGCATTGCTGAACAGGTGCGCGGCGTGATGGAGCAAAACCGCGACATGCGCGACGTCCACCTCGACTGGGGCAATCTGACGCCGTCCCTGCACCTGGCGCTGGACCAGGAACGCCTGCGCCAGGTCGGCTTGTCGCCGCGCGATGCCGCCAACCAATTGCAGGCGCTGCTCAACGGTATTCCGGCCACCCAGGTACGTGAAGGACTGCGCACCGTCGACGTGCTGATCCGCAGTCCGCGCGCAGAAGGCGCCGACCTGGCCAACTTCCGCGATCTGACCCTGACGACGGAAAGCGGCGCGAGCGTTCCGCTGTCTCAGCTGGCACATCTGGAAACGCGGATGGAAAGCGCGGTATTGAAACGCTATGACCGCGAAACCTATATTGCCGTCCAGGGCGATATCCGCGATGGAACCCAGCCGCCGGACGTGACCAAGGCCATCCTGCCCAAGCTCGCGCACATCAAGGCTGCGCTGCCGGCCGGCTATCGCATCGACACGGGCGGCGCAGTCGAAGAAAGCGCCAAGGCCAATCTCGCGCTGGCCAAGCTATTCCCCCTGATGATCATCCTGATGCTGGCGATCATCATGGCGCAAGTGCGTTCCTTCGCGACCATGTGGATGGTGTTCGCGACCGCGCCGCTGGGCCTGGTTGGAGCGGTGCCGACGCTGCTGATCTTCCACCAGCCGTTCGGCTTCAACGCGATTCTCGGCTTGATCGGCCTGGCCGGCATTTTGATGCGCAATACGCTGATCCTGGTCGACCAGATCCAGCACGACCTCGCCGCCGGATTGAGCCCCTACCAGGCGGTAATCGAGTCGACCGTGCGGCGTGCCCGGCCGGTGATCCTGACGGCGGCGGCCGCGATGCTGGCGTTCATCCCCCTGACCCATTCCAGCTTCTGGGGCCCGCTGGCGTACGTGCTGATTGGTGGCGTGGGTGTCGGGACGGTGCTGACCCTGCTGTTCCTGCCCGCCTTGTATGCCTTGTGGTTCAAAGTCAGCAAACAAGGCGCGGCGGCGGCGGAAGTGTTCGACATGGATTCCAAGGAGGCAGCATGAACTCAGTTAAACAAATTGGCCGCGCCTCGGTGCTGATGGCGTCGCTGCTCGCCGGTTGTTCGCTGGCGCCGGTCTATGAGCGCCCCGTGCTGCCCGTCGCCAAGGAATGGCCGGCCGGCCTGGCCGCACCGGCGCCGGCAGGCAAGGAGGCGACGCCGGCGCAGCAACTGCCCTGGCAAGCCTTCTTCCGGGATGAGCAGCTGAAGCAACTGATCGGCATGGCGCTGGAACACAATCGCGACCTGCGCGTGGCGACCTTGAACATCGAGCGCGCGCGGGCACTGTATGACGTGCAATCGGCTGATCGGGTGCCTAACCTGAACCTGGCCGTGGGTGGTGCGCGGCAGCAGGTGCCGGACGCGGTAGCGCCGGGTGGCAACGGTGGCCGCGCCTCCAGCTACTCCGCCGGCATCGGACTGACGGCGTTCGAGCTGGATCTGTTCGGCCGCGTGCGCAGCCTGTCGGACGCGGCGCTCCAACAATTTGCAGCGACCGAGGAAGCGCAGCGCGCCGCGCAGATCGGCCTGATCGCGCAGGTGGCCTTCAGCTACGAGTCCTTGGCCGCGGACGAGCAGCTCCTGGCGCTGAGCCAGCAGACTTTGCGCAACCGCGCTGCGGCCCATGAGCGCCAGATCCGTCTCCAGCTCAGCGGCGCCAGCTCGGAGTACGACCTGCGCCAATCGGAATCGCTGCTTGAGTCGGCCAAAGTCGCCGTGCTGCAGGCGCAGCGCCAACGCGCGCTCGATGAAAATGCGCTGGCCCTGTTGCTTGGCCACGCCTTGCCGCCCACGTCCGTGCCGGGTGCCGGCAAACGCTGGGATGGTGAAGCCATTGCGCCTTTGCCGGCAGGCCTGCCGTCGGACTTGCTGACGGCGCGGCCCGATATTCGTCAGCAGGAAGCACTCTTGCGTGCGGCGAACGCCAATATCGGTGCCGCGCGGGCGGCGTTTTTCCCGCGCATCAGCTTGACCAGCGCATTTGGCACCGCAAGCAACGCCCTGAGCGGCTTGTTCGCCGCCGGTAGCCGCGCCTGGACCTTCCAAGGGCAAGGAGTCCTGCCGATCTTCGATGGCGGGCGCAATCGCGCCAATCTGAAGGGTGCCGTCGCAGAGCGCGACATCGCCGTCGCCCAGTACGAAAAGACGGTCCAGTCGGCATTTCGCGAAGTGGCCGACGCTCTGGCTGGTCATGCGACGCTTGGGGAAGAGCTGCGCGCCGTGCGGGCGCAGGAACACGCCGAGCAGGTCCGGCATGACCTGGCCAAGCTGCGCTACGAAAGCGGAGAGGCGAGTTACCTCGAATACCTCGATGCCCAGCGCGCCTTGTTCGGCGCCCAGCAGCAGACCATCCGCACCGGTCTGGCCGAGCTGCAAAACCGCATCGGTCTGTACAAATCCCTGGGCGGCGGCTGGAGTACAATCGAACTCTAAACAGTGGAGCAGGCCGTGCGCAAATCAAAGATCGAAGCTGCCGAATCGCGGAAGCGTGTACTGGCGACCGCAAGCGACAAATTCCTGCGCGAGGGGATTAACGCGACGGGCATTTCCGACGTCATGGTTGCCGCAGGTTTGACACAGGGCGGCTTTTATCGCCATTTCCGCTCGAAGGAGCACCTGATCGCCGAAGCAAGTGCAGCAGCCTTCGACGACACCATGGCGGAATTCGAGCAAGCCGTATCGGGAAAAAGCCCGCGCGAGGCGATTGCGATTATCGTCCACCATTATTTGTTCCAGCTGCAGGCGGAGGATAACAATCGTCTGTGCCCGCTCTCCACCTTGAGCAGCGAGCTGCGCCATTCGAACGATGAGGTCAAGGCCGTCATCCTGAATGGCTATTCTCGCCTGGTCAAATTCCTTGCCTCGTTCATGATGCGGCTGGATGTCGACGATTACCTTGGCCTTGCCTCGTCGGTCGTTTCGATCATGGTAGGAGCGGTTTCCGTGTCTGCATTGGCAGTTGAAAAGGACGCTGCTAACAACATCTTGACCAATGCTGAAAAGACGATTGGCCAACTGATCGATAGCGCTGCGCGTCAGGCGCGTCCTGCCTGACGCAGACAGCGCCTTTTTTATTGCCCACTGCGGCCATCGTCTCCAAGCCTGAATGTAGCGCGGCTGGTCGGCCCAAGGCGGCCGTCGCCTAGCTCCACGCGTGCATTGACGATAACTGGCGCTGAGACATCCAGCGTTTTCGGGCCATCGTAGACGGTGGATTGCGCGGTCGGGGAAGTGCCATCGAGCGTATAGCGAATCTTCGCCCCGGGGATAGGCGTAGCCAGCACCAAAGATGCCTGCGCCTGCGACGTCACCACATCCGATTCCAGCCCCTCGACTTCGGGAATGCGGTAATGAACCCCAGCCTTGCCGAGGGCTACCAATTGCGGCCCAAGCCGTTTGACGAAACGGTCCCAATCACGCGCCGCCCGCGGCGCCCACAGCACATCTGCCACCGCCAGCGCACGTGGCCAGTATTTCGCCTCGACCTGGTCGATGCGCGGTAAATATTCAGTCCAGAGATTGGCCTGCCCGCCGAGAATATGTTTCGCTTGCTCCGGCGTCAGCGAGGCAGTGACAGGCTCGAACGCATACACCTTCTTTAGCGGCAGATAGCCGACCATGCAGTCCGGCTCCTCCGGCGGTTTGCCTTCACAATAGTCGAGATAGACATTGTCGGTCGGGGACATGATCACATCGTGGCCAAGCTGCGCGGCCTTGATGCCGCCAGCCATGCCACGCCACGACATCACCGTGGCGGTCGGCGAAGGGGCGCCGTCGAGAATCTCGTCCCAGCCGATAATCATGCGGCCGTGATCAGTAACGAACTGCTCCACCCGGCGCAGGAACCAACCCTGCAGTGCGTGTTCGTTCTTCAAGCCTTCGCGGCGAATGATGTCCTGGGCTAATGCACTCTGTTCCCATCGTATGGTCGGCGCCTCGTCGCCCCCAAGGTGGATGTAGGTTGAGGGGAACACTTCCATGACTTCGCTGAGCACGCCCATGACGAAATTGAAGGTAGCCTCGCTTGGACACAGGATATCGTCGGCAACGCCCCAGGTCGTGCGCACCTCGAACGGTCCCGGGGTGCAGCCAAGTTCCGGGTATGCAGCCAGCGCGGCGACCATATGTCCTGGCATGTCGATCTCCGGAATGACCGTGATGTGGCGCTGCTTCGCGTACTCGACGACCTCGCGTGCTTGTGCCTGGGTATAAAAACCGCCATACGGCTTGCCATCGCCGACGTAGGGGGACAACTTGCGCTCAAGCACGGTCTCCTTGCGCCAAGCACCCACGGTGGTCAATTTCGGGTAACCCTTAATCTCCAGGCGCCAGCCTTGGTCGTCCGTGAGGTGCCAGTGAAGGACATTGAACTTGTAGCGCGCCATCAGGTCGAGCTGGCGCTTGATGTCCTCTACCGGGATCATGTGCCTTGCCACATCGAGCATCAGCCCACGATAAGGAAAACGCGGCGCATCGGCAATGCGAACGGCTGGAATGGCACGGCCTTGCGAATCCGGCGGCACGAGCTGGCGCAGCGTCTGCAATCCATGGAACAAGCCATCCGCCGCCGGAGCCTTCAGCGAAATGCCGCTCTGGTCGATCTGCAGTTCGTATGATTCGGGGTTCGCCTGCGCATCCGCTACCAATGCGATCCGAACATCAGCCTGGCCTGGTGAATGCCCAAGAATCACCTTGCCATGCCACGCGTCCCGCAAGATACTCGCCGCGTCCGCACCGAGTTCCTTCAACTGTGCCTTGTCCGGGCCACTTAGACTGATGGCGGTTGTTGAATGCGGCAGGTAACTCCCAGGCAGTTCTTGCACCGAGGCCGGCATGGGCAGCAATGTATCGGCAGTTTTCCAGACGCTTTCTGCCGCGCAGGCAGGCGACGAAATCGCGATCGCCAACAGGATGGATATAAGTCGGGCTAACTTTCGCATCAAAATATTCTCATTGGGAGATCTGGCATATTGGTTTCGCTGCTTTCGCGCACAATCATCTTGACCGGCAGGGTTATCTGGGATGGGTTTTCGTGTGGTGGGTGGAGCAGCAATTCCACGCCCGTGCGTACCAATGCCTCTTTGTCGACGCGTACGGAGCTGAGCGGAGGAATCGCAGCCGCAGCCGCGGCGATGTCGTCGAAACCGACGACGGCGATATCAGACGGGATTTTCATGCCGATGTCCAGGCAATAATTCATGACCGCCAACGCTGTACTATCGTTGTGGCAAAAGACCGCATCGGCAGGCTGTTCCAGCTTGAGCAGTGTACGCATCGCTTCCGCCACGCCTTCGTCACCGTCGCCCATGGCAGGCAAGTTGATTTCGAGATCGGGATCGGCGAAAGCCTTGGCGTCGAACAGCGCCTGGCGAAAGCCGTGATTGCGTTGCTGGATACTGTAGTGGTCCAATGGGCCGGATAGCATAGCGATACGCTTGCGGCCGGAACGAAGCAAATGCTGCGTAGCGAGATAGCCGCCATGCAGGTTATCGGGATTGACCGAGGTAAAGCCGTGTCGATACATATCCACCAACACGGTTGGCTTACCAAGCTGCTGCAGTGCCGCTAACACCTCTGGCTCGAAAAAGCCGGCGCACAAGATGGCATCGGGCTGGTTCCGCCGAATTTGTGCCAGTGCCCGCTCCGCTGGGCCGACCACGACGAAGGACATAGCAATACCCTCGCGCCTGCAAATCTCTTCGGCTCCATGCAATACGGTCGGAAAGAAGGGATTGGATGCCAGCGTGTTGTGCTGGCTCTGCAGGAGAAATGCGATGCGCCGGACTCGCCCCTTTCTCAGTTGCGAAAAGTTATAGCCCAAGCTCAGCGCGGCCTCACGAACTGTATCGCGCGTCGCTTCGGTCATGCCCACCTGGTTCTTTAAGGCACGTGACACCGTGCCAGTCGACAGTCCGGTAATCACTGCAATATCGCGGAGAGTGACCTGGCTCATGGGTGCCGCTGCCTGGAGTTTTCATGGGAAGAGTTCATATCAGTCTGGCCCGCGCTCGTGGCGTGGTCAGCGGCCCCGGGCAAAGCGCCCAGGGCCGTGACCACGCGCTGAACCTACGTCAGTTGAACTTGACGCGGTAGTTCAAGAAAATTTCGCGGCCGACGTAGTCCGCACCGGCATTGGTCCGGATGAACTCGAACCCGCCCGCGTAATTTTCGATGTTGCCGACCCGGTTGGCCAGGTCGTTGACGGTCAGGGCGATCGAGCTCTTCTCGTCGATCGCATACCGCACCGACCCGTTGAAGGTCATCCACGGCCTGGTCTTGCCGCTAATGATCGAGCAATTCGCGTCGCCGGGCGACGGCCGGGTGCCGTCCGCGAGCGCTTCACATGAGCCATAGCCATCGACGCGGATTGCGCCGTAGCGAATGCCGAACAAGGTGGCATCCCATGGCCCCTTCTTCCAGTTCACAGAGCCGCGCATCTTGGTCTTCGGGTTGTTGTAGCTGTCGTCGATCAGCGGATCGCTGGCCAGCGTGCGCGAGTAGTGCCTCAGGTTGTACGTGACTTCAAGTCCGAACTTGAAGTCGCCCCAGCCATCGGTACGCTTGGCGTAGTTGATGCTGCTGTCGATGCCGCTCACGTACAGCTGGCTGCGATTGATCGGCCCGGAGTGAACGGCAATGATGTCCCCTTGGGCATTGCGTACGACGTTGGCAATCGCCTGGGAGCAATAGGCGGAGCCCGGCACGTGATCGAGGTAGGGGCTGCCGTCGACCGCCTTGCCGGTGCGGCAACCGGCCTCGTCGACGGCGATCGTGTGCCAGTCCACGTTGTCGATCGCGTTGTCGATGCCCATGCGCCAGTAGTCGACAGCCACGGTCAAGCCCTTGGCGTAAGGCACATCCCACGCCACGCCGTAGGTGTACGACTTGCCCGTTTCCGGCAGCAGGTTCGGGCCGCCTGCGGTATATACGTTGAAGAGCGTCGGCCGCCCATCCGCTTTACACCACGTGCTGCTGGTGCCACCGATAATGCACTTGTACGGATCGTCATAGATGCCGACCACGTTGATCGACGGGTTCTTGTACAAGGCCACCATGTCCGGCGCATGGAAGTTGGTCCCGTAGGTACCGCGCAGCAGCAGGCCCTGGACCGGACGGAACTCCAGCTTGGCACCCCAGGTGCGCGCGGTGTTGCTGCCGACGTCGCTCTTGTAGTGGTCCAGGCGACCGGCGATCGACGCGGTCAGGGTCTTGAGCAGGGGAATGCGGAATTCCGTCGCCGCCGAATAGCGGTTGCGGTCGCCGCCGCCCGTGTTGTAGTCGCCGAATGGATCGAGGAAGGAATTGTCGTTGCCCCGTGGGTCCGGGTGCAGGGCCCAGTGCTGCCTGTTCGCTTCGACCAGGCCGGCGAAACCGATCGGACCGGCCCAGCCGTTGATCAGGTCGCCGGTCAGACTGAGCTGCCCCTGGGTCATTGCCGAATTCGAATTGTTGTTGCCGTTGACGCCTGCTGCCGCCGCATACTGGGCTGGCGTGGTTGGCTTCCAGAAGTTGGTCGAGTCGTACACCGGGTAGTTGGTGCCATTGACTGCCATCGTTCCCTGCTGCGGACCAAAGAACAGGTTGAACATGCCCAGTTCGTTCGACGCCGTGTAGTCCTCGTGCACGGCATAGGTCGAACGGCCAAAGCTGGCGTCCCAGTCGAAGCGGCCCAGCGTTCCCTTCAAGCCAAGACGGAAGTCGACGTTCTGTTCCTTGTCGTAGGTATTACCGTAGCCACCGAGCTCGGAAGGGGTCAGCTGGCGGTAGAAGCTCCTGATGAGCTGGCCGGTGGACTTGTCGTACAAGACCCGCGAATCGAAGTGGTACAGGCCAGGCAGTTGGGTGTTGCTGGTGCCGACGGTGTGCCAGACGCCAAGGGAGCCGTAGGCCTCCAGGTTATTGCTGAACTGGTAGGAACCATAGATGTAGCCGTTGGTGTCGTCGCGTCCCGGGGTCAGCACCCAGTCCGTGAACGCGCTCTGCCCGCAGTATTGGCCGTTGGGGCCGTTCACCACGCGGAACCTGCCGTTGAATGCACCCTGCACACAGGCGCCATTCGGCGGCGTGATGAAATTGCCTGAGATGTCCGTCAAACGCGCCCCCGGCATCACCTGATAGCCGTACTTGCGAGCAGTGGTATTCCAGGTACCATAGCCGGCGTCCGACTCGTCTACCGTCCACGGGCGATCGCGGCCCCACAGTGGGCTGCGGTGTGTCTTTTGTATATTGTAAACAACGCTCCAATTGTTACCGCTGTTGCCACCGAGGAAATTTAGGTCGCCAAACTTGCGGCCGCCGCGTGTCGCCTCGCCTGCTGTGGCGTCCAGCTGAAAGCCCTGGAAATTGTGCTTGAGGATGACGTTGATGACGCCGGAGATCGCGTCGGAGCCATAAATGGCGGACGCGCCGGTCGCGAGGATTTCCACCCGATCGATCATGCCGGTCGGGATGTTATTGAGGTTCTGGAAGCTGCGGCTGCCGCCAGCCGGCTGCGGGTAGTCATCGATACGGTGGCCGTCGACCAGGATCAGCGTGCGGTTGGAGCCCAGGCCGCGTAAATCGGCTTGGCGCGCGTTGACCGAGGTGCTGCCCCAGGACGGCGGCGATTCGGTTGGAAACGACTGCGTGAGCGAGCCGATCAGCTCGAACACCGTCGTGAAACCCTGGGACTTGATCTGCTCGGCGTTGAGGACGGTGACCGGCGCCGGTCCCTGGAGGTCCGTGCTGGCGATGCGCGAACCCGTCACCACGACCTTTTCGACTCCCTCCGCCTTCCCGGAGTCCAAGGTCTGCGCCTGAACGGCGCCCATGCCAAAGATAGCCATGCTCATCGCCGCAGCGAGCGGCGTCAGCGACCAGCGCGCGTGCTGCCGTACAGCGAAGCGGTCCTGCCGCGAACCCGGATGTTTACCAAACGTCATGTATGTATGTCTCCTGATTGAGCCCTACAGGGCATTATTTTTGAGGCAACCGGTGCGCGTCATGGTGCGACCGGTGCCTCCCCTATCTGCAACTTGAAGTCCGCTGGTACTCTATTTATAATGAACCGGCAATATGAGAACTTCAACAAGCTTTAGGATTTACCCAGCAAGTTTCGTTTGATTAGTAAACAACGTTGCGTCGGAATTACCACAACTCGTCTTCTTGACTGAGCGGGTTAATTCAGACTCAATGTTTCCATTTATCAATTTATTGACGCCGACTATCGATGAAAACATTCATGCTCCGCCGCCTGCCTCAAGCGCTGGCACTGAAACTGGCCCTCGCGCCGCTTGCCCTTGCCGCCGCCGCAGAACCGCCCGCGCCGGCCGTTACCGTGGCTGCCGCCGAGACGCCGGCGCAAAAGGCCGCCCGGATGCAATGGTTTGCGGATGCCAAGTTCGGCGTGTTCATCCATTGGGGCATCTACGCCGTCGACGGCATCGACGAATCGTGGTCCTTCTTCAACGGGAAGATCTCGCACGCCGACTACCTGAAGCAGCTGCGCGGTTTCACCGCCGACAAGTACGATCCGCAGGCCTGGGCCGACCTGATCCGTCGCAGCGGCGCACGTTACGCGGTGCTGACCACCCGGCACCACGACGGCGTGGCGCTGTGGGACAGCCGGCAGGGCCTGAATGTCGTGCGCGATAGCCCGGCCAAACGCGATCTGGTCGGGCCGTTCGTCGACGGGCTGCGCCGCGACGGGCTGAAAGTCGGCCTGTACTACTCGCTGCCCGACTGGTCGTACGCCGACTACGACGTGCACACCCGCACGCAGAAGCGCTACGACGTGCAGGCCGACCCGGCGCGCTGGCAGCGCTACGTGTCGTACTACCAAGGGCAGCTTGCCGACCTGCAGCAGCGCTACAACCCCGATCTGCTGTGGTTCGACGGCGACTGGGAGCACGACGCGGCGCAGTGGCGCTCCGCCGACACGCGGCGGCAGCTGCTCGCGCACAAGTCCGGTGTCATCATCAACTCGCGCCTGAACAACTACGGCGACTACGCGACGCCGGAGCACGGCCTGCCAGTGCTGCGGCCAAGCGCGCCGTACTGGGAGCTGTGCATGACGATGAACCGCTCGTGGGGCTACCAGCCGCACGACGACGAGTACAAGAGCACGCAACAACTGATCCAGATCCTGTCCCAGACCGCAGCCATGGGCGGCAACCTGTTGCTGGACATCGGCCCGCGCGCCGATGGCAGCATCGACCCGCGCCAGGTCGAGCGGCTCGAAGGCATCGGCCGCTGGACCACCAAGCATGCCGAAGCGATCTACGGCACGGTCGCCGGGCTGCCTCTGGAACATTACGGCGGCGGCAGCACCTTGTCGAAAGACGGCCGCACACTCTACCTGTTCGTGCACGGCAAACCGAGCGGCGACCTGCTGGTCAAGGGGCTGTCCAACCGCGTGCTGCGCGCTCGCGTCGTCGGCAGCAACGCAACGGCGCAAGTGCGCGTGCTGGACAAGTTCGACTGGAGCCCCTACCCCGGCCTGCTGTTCGTGACGGTGCCGCAGGACGCGCTCGACACGGACCTCACCGTCGTTGCGCTGGAACTCGACGGCCCCGCCAAGCCGTACCACGAAGAATCCAAGCCGATCGAGAGCAACGGCTGAACGACACGCCATCCCTCAAACTCACCCTACTCTCTGCCGATATGCTCCATTGCCTTGCACTTGACCTGAAAGATGACCCCGCGCTCATCGCGGAATACGAGGCCCACCACCGCGCGGTGTGGCCCGAGGTGCTCGCGCACCTGCGTGCGCACGGCGTACTCAAGCTCGATATCTTCCGCCTCGGCACCCGCATGGTGATGTTGATGGAGACCGACGACGCCGTGTTTGACCCCGCCCGCATGGCCGCGGCCGAGCACGAGGATCCGCGCATCGCCGCCTGGGAGGCCCTGATGTGGCGCTTCCAGGCGCCGACGCCGTTCACGCCCGAGGGTCAGAAATGGACACCGATGCAGCAGATATTCCACCTTAGCGACGAGAGCTGACCCGCGATCTCGCTGGCGAGCGCTTCACCAGCGATTCACTGAGCATCTCGAACAAGGTCCTCGCCGCCGGCGCCATGCTGTGATTGCGCTTGGTGATCAATCCAAGCGTCCGGTTGATCTGCGGGTTCACCAGCGGCACGCCGACGATGCCATCCTGCCGGCCCGGCAGCACCGACAGGCCGGGCACCGCGGCCACGCCCATGCCCGCCTCCACCAGCGCCAGCACACCGGACACGTGGTTCACCTCACAAAGGATCAGGGGGTGCTTCTCGATTCCAGCCAGCGCGGCGTCGATGACGCTGCGGTTGCCGCTCGACTTGGCCACCGAGATATAGCGCTCGCCGACCGTGTCCTTCCAGCTCAGCTTCTTTCGCTTCGCCAGCCGATGATCGTGCCGCATCGCGAGCACGTAGTTCTCCACAAAGATCGGTTCGAACACGATCTCCGGGTTTTCCGCGCCGGTGAAGTTGATCCCGAAGTCCGCCTCTCCCGCCAGCACCAGGTTCAGCACGTCCTGGGCGCTCTCGTCATGGACGCGCACGCGGATGCGCGGAAAGCGCTCGCTGAAACGCGTCAGCACATCCGGCAGGAAGTGCCACACCGCTGACGGAACACAGGCAAACGTGACCGTGCCGGTGCGATGCGCCGCGAGGTCGGCCACGCCGAGCACCGCGTCTTCCAGGCTGTCGAGCGCAGTGCGCACATTCACCAGGAAGGTCTGGCCCACGTTGGTCAGCTGCACGTGGCGCGTGGTGCGTTCGAACAGCCTGACGCCTAAAGCCTCCTCCAGCTTTTCGATGCGCCGGCTGAGCGCGGATTGCGACAGGAACAGGTCGGCCGCCGCCTGCCGGAAACTGGCGCGTTCGGCGACGGCGATGAAAGCCTGCAGGTCGTGGATGTCGTAATTGATGCGCATGACGCAATAATACGCTGGAAAAATGCAGTTATCAAATCAAGCCTTCTGGTGGATCATTCAGCCAATCCCACATCAGCCTCGCCAAGAAGGCCCAACACCCACCAGGAGACAACGTGCGCCACACATGCGCCCTCACTGCATTGCTCGTTTCGAGCACAAGCTGCTTCGCCCAGGCCAGCGTGGACCTGTACGGCATCGTCGATGCCGGGCTGCGATCCACCAGCGGGCTTGGTGCCAGCAATGCCCCCATCCCGTCCGGCACCAATTTCGCCGTCAACAGCGGCATCGACAACACCAGCCGCTGGGGCATCAAGGGCCAGGAATCGCTGGGCGACGGATGGAAGGCACTGATCCGCCTCGAAGGCGGCATCAATGTCGATACCGGCGCCGCGGCCAAAAGCGACCGCCTGTTCGACCGCCAGGCCTCGGTCGGCCTCGATTCGCCGTACGGCTCGCTGCTCGCGGGACGCCAGCCCAACCTGCTGTCCGACGCCCTCATCCCGGTCGACCCGCTCGGCAAGCGCTACGCGAGCTTCAACCCGAACATCAACGTGGCGGGCCTGAGCAACACGGCCTTCGGCACGCACGCATTCGGACGCCAGTATGGCCCCAGCGGCTACTCGGATAATTTCTACCGCCTCGACAACACGGTCAAGTACACCGCGAACGCCGGCCCGTGGCAGGCGCGCGCCGCGTATTCGTTTGGCGAAGTGCCGGGCGACTCGGCTGCATCGTCGAGCCACGGCGCAGCCCTCGCCTATCAAGGACAAAACTGGGTCGTGTCCGGCGCCACGATGCAGTTCCGCAGCCGCGACGACCTGCCGCTGGACGCCTGGACTCTCGGCGCGGCGGTCCGCCTGGACGCATGGCAGTTCAAGGCCAACGTCGCGCGCAACGAGGCCGATACGGGCCCTGGCAAGACCGTGCACCAGCGCGTGTTCTCCGCGGGTGTCAGCCGCCCGGTGGGACACGGCCTGCTCGTCACCACCGCCTTGTACAGCGTCCGCCGCGAAGCCACGGGCTTTCGCGACGACGGCTTCGAGCGCGGCTTCCTGTTCGTCGAAAAGTCGCTGTCCCCACGCACCACCGCGTATGTCGAAGGCGACTACACGGTCTGGCGCGGCGACGCTGCGGGCATGACCGCTTCCCGCGCCAACGACCGCCACGGCACGGGCCTGACGCTCGGCCTCCTGCAAAAGTTTTAAAGACAAAGAGGACTGTATGCGACCACATCACCTGAAGAACAAGGCACTGGCAACGCTCGCCGCACTCGCACTCGGCGCCGCCGCATCGGCCCACGCCACCGACATCCGCGTGGTGAGCTCCGGCGGCTTCGCCCAGGCCTACAAAGACTTGTCGGGCCCATTTGAACACGCCAGCGGCGACCACCTGATCTCCGAGTGGGGCCCGTCGATGGGCACGACCAAGAACGCAATCCCGGCGCGCCTCGCTCGTGGCGAACAGATCGACGTCGTCATCATGGTGGGCGACGCGCTCGACAAGCTGATGGCCGAGGGCCGCCTGGAACCGGGCAGCAAGGTGGTCCTCGCCAACTCGCCCATCGCATGCGCGGTCAGGCAAGGCGCCGCGAAGCCGGACATCCACACCGTCGACGGCCTGCGCCAGGCCTTCCTGCACGCTTCCCGCGTGGCCTATTCGGACAGCGCAAGCGGCGAATACATCAAGGGCCAGCTGCTGGAAAAGCTCGGCATCAAACAGCAGATGGAAGGCCGGGCGGCGCAGATTCCCGCCACGCCGGTCGGCGAGATCATCGCGCACGGCGAAGCCGATTTCGGCTGCCAGCAGCGCAGCGAACTGAAACCGGTGCAAGGCATCGACATCGTCGGCCTGCTGCCGCAGGAAGTGCAGCTCCAGACGCAGTTTTCCGGCGCCGTGGTGCGCGGTTCCGGCCATCCGGAAGCCGCGCGCGCACTGCTGCGCTTCCTGGCGTCGCCGGCCAACGCCGGGGCAATCGAGAACACCGGGCTGGCGCCGGCAGCGGCGCTGCACTGAACACCATCGTCGGTCTTTACTGAGAGGTCATCATGACAAGCCACTCCGCCGCACAGGCGAACCGTAAGCCGTCCAGGCTCGGTACCGTCGTCAAGGTCACGAGCGGGAACTTCATCGAAATGTATGATTTTTTCCTGTTCGGCTTCTACGCGCACCAGATCGCCGCTGCGTTCTTTCCGGCGTCGAGCGAATACGCCGCGCTGATGATGACCTTCGCCACCTTTGGCGCAGGCTTCTTCATGCGTCCGCTGGGCGCGATATTCCTGGGCAGCTATGTCGACCGTATCGGCCGCCGCAAGGGGCTCGTGCTCACGCTGGGGATCATGGCGTCGGGGACCGCGCTGATCGCATTCGTCCCGGGCTATGCGACCATCGGCATGCTGGCACCAGTGCTGGTGCTGATCGGGCGCCTGCTGCAGGGCTTCTCGGCCGGGGTGGAACTGGGCGGGGTTTCGGTCTACCTGTCCGAGATGGCGACTCCGGGGAACAAGGGCTTCTACGTGAGCTGGCAATCGGCCAGCCAGCAGGTCGCCGTCATCTTCTCCGCGGCGCTGGGCTATGCACTCAACCACGCCATGCCCAAGGAAGCGATCGCCGACTGGGGCTGGCGCATCCCGTTCTTCATCGGCTGCTCGATCATCCCGGTGGTGTTCTACATCCGCCGCTCGCTGCAAGAGACGGAGGCTTACCTGGCGCAGAAAACGCATCCGACCTTTCGCCAGATGATGCGCACGGTCGCCTTGAACTGGCCCCTCGTCGCGGTCGGCGCCATGCTGGTGGTGATGACGACGGTCGCGTTCTACCTGATCACGGTGTACACGCCTACATTCGGCAAGAGCGTCCTCAAGCTGAGCACCGAGGAGAGCCTGCTGGTGACGCTGTGCGTCGGGGTGTCGAACTTTATCTGGCTGCCCGTGATGGGTGCGGTCTCGGACCGCATCGGGCGCTGGCCCGTGATGGCCGCCTGTTCGGCGCTGGCGGCGATCACCGCCTATCCAGCGTTATCGTGGCTGATCGCGAACCCGAGCTTCGGCCACATGGTGCTGATCGAACTGTGGTTGTCTTTCCTGTACGGGAGCTACAACGGCGCCACCATCGTCGCGCTGACGGAGATTATTCCGGTCCAGGTGCGCACGACGGGATTCTCGCTGGCCTACAGCCTCGCGACCGCGCTGTTCGGCGGGATGACGCCGCTGCTGTCCACGTGGCTTATCGAAACTACCGGCGACAAGGCGGCGCCGGGTTACTGGATGGCGGCGGCGGGCGCGGTGAGCCTCATCGCCACCTTCCTCGTCTACCGCGGCATCGTCAGGGAGCGGCTAGCCGCGCCGCAGCCGGTGGAAAGGAGCGCGGCGGTTTGCACCGGTGCTCAGAGCGGCAACGCCCCGTCGATGTAAGGCGCACCGGCCAGTTCGAAGGCGCGGCGGACTTTTGCCAGGAATGCACGCACCAGACCGGTCGACGTACCGGCGGAATGCGGGCGGTAAGCAGAGATAGTGGTAGTGTTCATGGCTTTCCTTTTTGCCGTTGCGATGATGACGATTTAAAGGATAAAGCCGCGTCGCGAAGAGATCCAATCACGTTTTCATATCCGGGCCATCAAGAAAAAGCATGTGCCGCCCGCAAGCGGAAAGCGCGGCATAATGGCTCCATGAAAACCGATAAGAAATTGGACTTCGAAGAACTGATGCAGCTGGCGCGGGAGTCGGCGGAGGTCACCCGCAGCTGCTCCTGCGCCGCTGAATCCTTCCGCGAGTGGACGCGCATCCCGGTCTCGTTCCCGAACCAGCAGATGCGCGTCGCCGGCACGCTGCTCGACGATCCCTACACCGAAGCGACCTACGCCGAGTGTCACCCGAACGGGACGAACTACTGGTCCGTGGACGCCCCCATCGCCCTGCGCCACTTCCCCTACAACCGCTGCAGTCTCCTCCAGTGCACGGTCTGCGGCCGCTGCTACCTCAGCTACGTCGAAGCCGGCGGCTACTACGTCGAGCCGCGGATCCGTGAGCTCGATCCGCGCTTGATCGTCGACGCCGAGTGCGACAGCTGATGCGAGCCTAGTTCGCCAAGGCCGATTCGGTCATCACGCAATTGCGCCCGTTTGCCTTGGCCCGGTAGAGCGCCGTGTCGGCGCGCTTCATCAGCTCCTTCAACGAGTCGCGTTCCTGCCACAGCGCCGCGCCGATACTCAGCGTCACCCCTGCCAGCGGATCGCCTTCCCTGGTCGCTTCGATGCGCTTCTTGAGGCGTTCGCCCGCATTCGCCGCCGCGGCCAGGTCGGCTTCCGGCATCAGGACGGCAAACTCGTCGCCGCCGACGCGGCCGAGGAAGTCGGTGGTGCGCAGCACCGACTCGGCGCGGCGCACGAAGGCGATCAGCGCCTTGTCGCCGGCCTCGTGACCCAGCTTGTCGTTGATCGGCTTGAAGTTGTCGAAGTCGATCAGCAGCAGTGCCAGCGGCCTGTGGGTGCGGCCAGCCACGGCCACCTCGCGCTCGCCCAGCTTGAAGAAGGCCCGGCGCGACAAGGCTCCCGTCAGGAAGTCGCGGTTGGCCGCCTCCTCCACCGTCGCCACGATCCGCCGGTGCACCAGCAGCAGGCCGCCGAAGGCCAGCGCCGGCAGCGAAACGCAGAATGCGCCGAGGAAGAAAATCGATGAAGGCGCCGGCTGCAGCAGGGACGTCGGATTGATCGGCCCGGGCGCAACGTACTGCCAGCCGATGCGCCCCAGGTGGCCGGCCGCCGTCAGCAGGCAGACCGCGAGGATGAACGCCTTCACGTAATACGGTTTATGCCATTGGCGCCGCGCGCGCAGCAAGGTGTGGCCGATCACGCCCATCGCCATCACCTGGTACAGCGACACCACCACGCTGCGGCCGAAGAAGGAGTCGTGCACATAGTGGAAGTACGCCACAAGCACCGCCAGCACCAGAACGGACGCCGACAATCCCTTCGCATGTACGGAACGCCTGAACAACAGCCGGAAGCCCGCCACCAGCACCGCGGTGGCCGCGGCATATACCGCGTTGGCCGCTTCGTAAGCCAGCAATGGCGGCAGGGCGCGGCCGAAGGCGTACAGCAGGTTGCCGGCGGCGCCCAGCAGCGCCGCCCAACGGACGCAGTCCGCGCCCGCGACACGGCTGGCCGCCAATCCGTAGAGGACGAAGAAAGTCAATGCGCACAGCAGCGCGCCAATCAGGAAGACGAGTTGGGTACTGAGCATTGCGGACGTTATCAAACGCGCAATGCGTATTGCGCTGATGCAAACATTATACCTTACGCCGTGCCCTCAGCCTTCACCCGCCAGCTTCATGTCGAAGCGCCCGTAACGCACCGCCAGCACGGGCAGCACGATCAGGTTCAGGATCGTCGACGTCACCAGTCCGCCCAGGATCACCACCGCCATCGGGCCTTCGATCTCGTTGCCCGGCGCACCGCTGGTCAGCGCCAGCGGCAGCAGCGCCAGCGCCGTCACCAGCGCGGTCATCAGGATCGGCACCAGACGTTCGGACGCGCCGTGCAGCGCGGTGTCGAGATTCCACGGCTGCTGCTCGACGTGGACCAGGTGTTCGTAATGGCTGACCAGCATGATCGCATTGCGCAGCGAGATGCCAAACAGGGTCACGAAGCCGACCATCGCGCCCAGCGACAGCGCGCCGCCGGTGAGCGCCACGCCGAGCACGCCGCCGACCAGGGCGAACGGCAGGTTGGCCATCACCAGCACCATGGCGCGCCGGCTCTTCAGCGCCAAAAACAGCAGGAGCATGATCCCGGCCAGCGCCATCAAGCCGTGCACGGCGAGCGCGCGCTGCGATTCCGAACGCGCCTCGCTCTCGCCCGCGAACACCGCGAACATCCCCTTCGGCAGCACGATGTCGCGGCCGATGCGCGAGCGCGCCTCGCGCACGAAGTCGGCGGCGGCGCGGCTGCCGAGCGTGACCTCGACCGTCTGCACCCGTTGTCCCTGGCGGTGGCTGATCTCCTCGCGGCCCGCCACCTGGCGGATATCGGCCAGCGCGCGCAAGGGAATCACGCGGCCGTCGGGATTCCGGACCAGCAGAGCGCGCACGCCGTCGATGGTCTGCCGCGCCGACGGCGCCAGCATCACCGTCAGGTCGATCACCTGGCTGCCACGATAGACCTGGGCCGCGGCCACACCCTGCATGGCGGCCTGGATCGCGTCCAGCGCCTCCGCCGGGCGCAGGCCATAGCGGCTTAACTGCTCCGGCCGCAGCCGGATCGACCATTCAGGCGATCCGGCCGGGGCGCCGACGCGCACGCCGGCCGCACCCCGCAGCGTGCCGAGCCACTGCGCCACCTCCGCCGCCTTGCGGTCCAGCTCATCGAGCGACTGGCCGTACAGGCTCAAGACCACCGGCGCGGTGCTGCCGGAGATGGTCTCGTCGATGCGCTCGACGAGGAAGGTATTGACCGAGGACGTCAGGCCCGGGAAGCGCGCAAGGGCATTCCTCACCTCGCGCAAGCTGCGCTCCTGCCCGGCGGCGTCCATCGGCTGCAAGTCGATTTCCATTTCGCTCAGGCGCACGTTGGCCGGGTCCACGACCTCGCCGGCACGCCCGGCGGTCTGGGCGACCAGCCGCACGCCGGGGACCTTCAGCAGAGCGCCGGATATTTGCTGCCCCACCCGCATGGTTTCGCGCAGCGAGGTGCCCGGCGCCAGGCCGAGGTGGGCGATGTAGTGGCCCTCGCGCAGTTCGGGGATGAAGCTGCCGCTGAAGAAAGGCAGCATTGCCAGTCCGGCGGCGCAGCAGATTCCCACGGCGATCATCACGGCCGTGGAGCGGCGCTCGGCCCCGCCAAGCAAGGCCAGGTAGCGCGCCTTCATGCGCCGCACCCAGCGCGGCACATCGCTTGAGCGCTCTTCGCGCGCGAGCAGGGCCAGCGACATCGCCGGGGTGACGGTCAGCGCCACGATCAGCGAGGCCGCTACGGCCAGGATGTAGGCGCTGCCGAGCGGCGCGAACAGCTTGCCGGCGACGCCGGGCAAGGCCAGCACCGGCAGGAACACGAGGATCACGATGAAGGTGGCGTAGACCACCGCGCTACGCACCTCGACCGAAGCGGCCAGCACCACCTGCAGCGCGGGCAGCGGGCGCTCCCTGAGCCGGTTCTCGCGCAGGCGGCGGTGGATGTTCTCGACGTCGATGATGGCATCGTCAACGACTTCGCCCAGCGCGATCGCGAGGCCGCCCAGCGTCATCGTGTTCATGCTGACGCCGAACAGCCCCAGCACGATCACCGCCGCCAGCAGCGACAGCGGGATCGCCACCGCCGAGATCAGCGCGGTGCGCGCATCCATCAGGAACAGGAACAGTATCACGATCACCAGCGCGCCGCCGACCAGCAGCACCAGGCCGAGGTGGTGGGTGGCCTGGTCGATGAAGTTCGCCGGGCGGAAGATATCGCCGTGCAGCTGGATGCCTTGCCGCGCCAGTTCGGGGCGCAGGCTGGCCAGCGCCTGTTCCAGGCCCCTGGTCACGGCCATCGTGTTGCCGCCGTACAGGGCCTGCAGCACCATGATCACGCCCGGCTTGCCCATCACCGACGCGGCGCCGCTGGCGGGCGCGGGCCCCCACGCCACGGTCGCCACGTCGCCCAGGCGGATACCGGCGCCATCGCGCCAGCGCAGCACCGTCTGCGCCAGCGCTTCCGGCGTCGCGACCTGGCCGTCCGGATGCAGGGTGATGCGCTGGTTGGCGCTTTCGATGAAGCCGGCGCCGCGCACGCCCGTGGCCGCGCGGGCGGCGGCCAGCACGTCCTGCAGGGTCAGGTCGTAGCGCACCAGTTTCGCCGGGTCGACCTGCACCTGCAGCTGGCGCGTATCGCCGCCGAACACCACCGCCTCGGCCACGCCGGGCACCGCCAGCAGCTGCGGGCGCAGCACCCACTCGGCGCTGTCGTGCAGGTCCATCAGCGAACGCGAGGCGGAAGTCAGGCCGATCATCAGCACTGTGCTGGTGCTGGTGGTCAGCGGCAGCATCGCGGGCGGCGCCACGCCGGCCGGCAGCGCGGCCGCGATGGCGCCCAGGCGCTGGGCCACCAGCTCGCGCGCCCGCAGGATGTCGGTGCCCTCGTCGAACAGGACGGTGACCACCGACAGCCCTTGCAGCGAACGCGAACGCAGCGCCTGAAGGCCGGACGTCCCGGCAAGCGCGTTCTCGATCGGCCGGGTGACCAGCGCTTCGACCTGCTCGCTCGACAGTCCGGGCGCTTCGGCCTGGATCATGGTCATCGGCGGCGCGAATTCCGGGAACACGTCGAGCCGCGCCCGCAGCACCGAGTCGATGCCCTGGATCGCGGCCAGCACGGCCAGCGCGTAGATCACGCCGCGAAAGCGCAGCGCGAAGCGGATCATGGATTCAAGCATGTGCGTGGCGCCGGCTCAGTCGTCGCATTCCGGCGGGTCCTTGCATTGGGTGCTGACGCCGCGCGGGCGCTGCTCTTCGGACAGCAGCAGGGCCGCGCCCTGCGTCACGACTTGCTGGCCTGCGTTCAAGCCTTCCGTGACGAGCACGCCGCCCGCGGCCGGCGCCGCCACATTCAGCAGGCGCCGCACGAAACGCTCCGGCGCCAGCTTCAGGTAGGTCCAGCGCTGGTCGCCGTACCAGGTGACGGCGGAATCGGGCACCAGCACGCCGGCCTTGCCCTGGCCTGCGCCGCCGGCATGCGCGATGAGCCGGGCGGCGGCAGGAAGCGGCGCATCGACCAGGTAGAAATGCGGCGCGCCTTGCAGCAGCGGGTCGACCTGCGGCGCGGCCGACAGGCGCTGCCCGGCCAGCGTGCCGCCTGCCGGTGCGTCGACCGAAATATTGGCCGGCGCGGGCATCGATGCGGGCAAGGCCACCCGCAGCACGGCGGCGCGGCCGGTCTCGATCTTTTGCCAGATGGCTCCGCCGCGCGACGAAGCGGCATCGGCCAGCGCGGCGCCGAACTGCTGGCGCACCTGTTGCTGGATGCCGGCCAGCACCGCCTCGCTGGCCGCAAGTTTGGCCTGGTCCGACTGGGCCGCGGCGCGCGCGTCCTGCAGCGCCTTTTGCGATGCGTTGCGGTCGTCCTGGAACAGCGCCTGCGTGCGCGCCGCCTGTGCCTGCGAAGCGCTGGCCAGCGCCGCCGCCGATGCGCGGTCTGCGCGGGCGGCGGCGAGGCGCGCACCAAAGTCGAGCAGCGGCTGCAGGTCGATCACGCCGGCGTAGACCTCCTGCTCCGGCCGCACCGTGGCCGCGGCCAGCGCCTGCGTGGCGATGCCGCTGGCGCGCTGCATGTCGGACGGCACCACCACCACGGTCTCGCCGTTGACGGTTTCGACGCGCAGCCCTTGCGCCGCAACGGGCGCCGGTTGCGGCTGGACGTGTGCGTGCTGCCAATACCACCATACCGCGCCGGCAAGCGCCGCGAGGATCAACACGACAATGACAATCGGTGAACGGCGTCTCATGGGGCGGATCCGCTTGGGGTGAGGTTGAGGGCCACGGCGTCCGGCGGCAGCGGCTGCTGGATGGCGTCTTCGAGCTGGGCGGCCGCATCCTGCATCGCGGCCACCGCATTCAGGTACGCGATCGCATGGCTCTCGTAGTCGAGCTGCGCCTGGCTCAGTTCCAGGCGGTCGGCGCCGCCGGTGGCAAAGCTGGCCTGCGCCGCATCGCGCTGGCGGCCCGCCGTGGCCAGCTGCAAGGCGGCGCGTTCCGCGGCGGCCCGGGATTCGCGATATCGCACGCTGCTGTTGTCCAGCTCATTGAGCACGGCCTCTTGCAGCGCCTCGACGCGCGCCGCCAGTTCGCTGCGTTTCGCTTCGGCTTGCGCGATGCCGCCCTGGTTGCGGTCGAACAGCGGCAGCGTGACCCCGCCGAGGCCGAAGCTGATCTTGTTGGCGCCGACATCGTAGGTGTAGCCGGCGCCAATCTGGACGTCCGGGTACTGCTTCGCGATCTCCAGCCGCAGCGCGGCCTGCCCCGCCTCGTAGTCCGCCAGCGCGGCGCGCAGGTCGGCGCGGTGTTCGATGGCGGCGCGGCGTGCGTCCGCCGGGGCCGGAGCCAGCACCGGGTGCGCCAGCTCGCCGAAGTCCAGCTTTACGGCGTCCAGCGCGGCCACCGGAACGCCGATGGCGGTGGCCAGCTGCGCGCGCGCCGAGGCCAGTGCGATGCGGTTGGACGAGCGTTCCGACTCTGCCTGTGCCAGCACCAGCTGCTGACGCCGCAGGTCAGGCGCGCCGACCGCGCCCGCCTGCAGCCGGTGCTGCAGCAGCTCGACGCTGCGCCGCGCCCAGTCTACCCTGGCGGCCAGCAGCTCGCCGCTGAGCGTGGCAACGAACACGGCGCGGAAAGCGGCACGCACCTGGCTGCGTATCTTCCACGCCGTGCCCAGGGTATTCATGCGGACAGCGTCGGCCTGGGCCTGCGCCAGCGCGATCCGCGCCGGGCGCTTGCCCGCGGTCTCGATCGGCCAGCTCAGCGCCGGTCCGGTGGTATAGGGATGGCCGCCGTCGTGGTGATTGAGTTCGTACTCGAAAGGGAAAGCGAGGGTGGGGTTGGGCCGCGCGCCAGCCGTCTCCAGGCTGCCCTGCGCGGCCTGCTGCTGCGCCTGCGCGATGGCCAGCGCCGGATT
Organism: Massilia terrae; assembly: GCF_024753145.1. Taxonomy (GTDB): domain Bacteria; phylum Pseudomonadota; class Gammaproteobacteria; order Burkholderiales; family Burkholderiaceae_D; genus Telluria; species Telluria terrae. The sequence goes on from NZ_JANUGU010000004.1 coordinate 391,933, forward strand.
GTAGAAGCCGGCGGCCAGCGCGAGCATATGCGCATCCCACTGCACCGGCAGCGGCCGGCCGGATTCGCGTTCAATATAGACGCGCAACGCGGGATCGGCCAGCGAACGCTGGTCGAAACGCTGCGCCAGCCGTGCCGGGTCGAGCGGCTTGGGCTGGTAGGCGGCGCAGCCAGTCAGCAGGCAGAAGGCGAAAATCCACGAACAACGCATGCCGGCATCTTAGGCCGGGCGCTGTGAAGACCGCGTCAAGTATTCGTGAAGTTTTCGTGAAGTGCGGCGACCGGCAAGGCAATCGTCACGCAAGTGCCCGCGCCCGGCGTGCTGTCGACCCGCACCGGCCAGCCGTAGCGGTCGCAGATCCGCTTGACGATCGACAGGCCGATGCCGAAGCCCTGCCCGGCCGCGCCCGGCGCCTGGTAGAAGCGCTCGAACACGCGCGGCAGCGCATCCGGCGCGATGCCGGAACCGGTGTCCTCGACCGCCAGCACGCCATCGGCGAACGACACGCGGATGCTGCCGTGCCGGGTGTGCCGGTGGGCGTTGTCGACCAGGTTCGACAGGACCACCGCCAGCGCGGATGGATTCGCCAGCACCCGCGCCTCCTCCGGGACGGACATCGAAAACGCCACATCGCGCTGCGCCATCCGCTCGGCATAGCGCCCGAGCGCCGCGTCGACCGCGGCCGCCAGCGGCACCGGCGCGGTCTCCTGCGCCGTGTCCTCGCGCGCCAGCGCCAGCAGGCATTCGACCAGGGCCTGCATGTCGGCGGCGGCCTGCTCGACCTGGCGCAGGCGCTGGCGGCCCTTGGCGTCGAGCGCGCTGTCGGCCTGCTCCAGCAGTTCGCAGCTGGTGCGGATCGCCGTGAGCGGCGTGCGCAGTTCGTGGCTGACGTTGGCCGTGAATTCCTTTTCGCGCTCGACCATGGCGGCCATGCGGCGGTGATAGTCGTTGACGGCTTCGGCCAGCTCGGTCACTTCGCGCTCGTCGTAGCGGCCCGGGTTGACCGAGGAGGCGGCGCCGGAACGCATCGCCCTGACCTGCTGCGCCAGCCCCGCCACCTGCCGCACCAGCACCCCCGACACCCAGTAGGCCAGCCAGACAGCGGCCAGCACGAACACGCCGGTGCCCACCATCAGCAGGTTGATGCCCTCCCTGAAGTGGCGCTCGTAGGCGCTGTAGTCGTAAAGCCGGTAGATGCGCTCGCCCTTGAAGCCCGCCACCGCCACATGCACTTCGCGGCCTTCGACGATCACCTCGTGCACGCCGTCGGCCAGGCCGGCCAGCGATGGCGGCAGCGCCATGCGCGCCCCACCCTCCTGCGACCGGTGCGCGCGCACTCTCGGGTCCAGCGGCGGCAGCGATGCGGGTTCCGCCTGGTAGGAGGCCAGCAGGTCGTGCATATCGTCCGCGATCACCGAGCGGATCAGGCGCTCCTCCTGCGCCTCGGCCAGCGCGCGCACGCCCAGCGCCTGCGCGCCCAGCAGCACGATGGCGGTGGCAAAGAAGGCCAGCGCGACCTTCAGGCGCAGGCTACGGCGCATCGCTCCTGCCCATGCGGTAGCCGATGCCGTGCACGGTCTCGATCGGATTCGGTTCGCCCTCGGCGGTCAGCGCGCGGCGCAGCGTGTGGATGTGCGCGCGCAGGGTGTCGCTGTCGGGCAGGGTCTCGCCCCATACCGCGATTTCGAGTTCGGCGCGGCGCTGCACCCGGCCGGGCGACGCCATCAGCAGCTGCAGCAGGTGCAGGCATTTGCGCGGCAGCCGGATCGCGCGGCCCGCGCGTTCCACCGCCAGCGTACCGGGATCGAGGCTGATGTCGCCGTGGCGCAGCACATTGGGCACCACCTGGCTGGTGGAGCGCTTGACCAGCGCGGCCAGCCGCGCCTGCACTTCCTTCAGCGAAAAGGGCTTGACCAGATAGTCGTCGGCGCCGTGCCCGAAGCCGGCCAGCTTGTCGTCCAGCGTGTCCTTCGCGGTCAGCATCAGGACCGGGGTGTCGCGGCGCGCCTGCTCGCGCAGCCGGCGGCACAGGGTGAAGCCGTCCATGCCGGGCAGCGCCACGTCGAGCAGGATCGCGCTCCACTCCTCGTTCGCCGCGCGGTGCATGCCGGTGACGCCGTCGGCCGCGTGTTCCGGCTCATAGCCCGCGCCGGCCAGGTAGTCGTACAGGTTGGCGGCGATGGCGGTGTCGTCTTCGATGATCAGGATGCGCATGCGGCGATGTCGGTGGCGGCGGATGCCATATTATGCGTCACGGCGGCGTCGCCGCGCTGTCATATTTCCCTGTCATACTGTCATCCCGCCTTTCCTTCTCCTGTATTTATGTACGCAGCGGTAGACCTGGGTTCCAACAGCTTTCGACTCCACATCGGCCAGCCCGAGGGCAGCCAGATCCGGATCGTGCGCACCGCGCGCGACCCGCTCCGCCTCGCCGCCGGGCTGGACGCGCAAAATGTGCTCGGCCAGGAAGCGATCAACCGCGGCCTGCGCTGCCTGGAGCAGTTCCGCGCGCTGCTGGACGAATACCGGCTGGACGCGGTGCGGGTGGTCGCCACCAACACCCTGCGCATCGCCGCCAACGCCGGCGCCGTGCTGCCGCTGTTCGAACAGGCGATCGGCTACCCGATCGAAGTCATCTCGGGCGAGGAGGAAGGCCGCCTGATCTATATGGGCGTGGCGCGCGCGCTCGACCTGCCGCGCCAGCGCCGCCTCGTGATCGACATCGGCGGCGGCTCCACCGAGGTGGTGCTGGGCACGGGCAGCGAAGTGTTCGCGGTCGAATCCTTCGGCATCGGCACCCATGGCCAGGCGGCTGGCTTCTTCGCCGACGGCCGCATCACGCGCGAGCGCTTCGACAGCGCCATCATGGCCGCCCGCGCGCGCTTCGACGACGCCGCCCAGTGGTATCGCGCCCAGCGCTGGGACGCGGCCTACGGCTCCTCGGGCACGATCCGCGCCATCGGCGAAGTCATCCTGCGCAACGGCATTGGCGACGGCATGCTGTCGCTGGCCAGCCTGGACGCGCTGTGCGACGTGATGATCGGCCTGGGCAGCGTCGATGCCTTCGACCTCCCCGGCATCAAGAAGGAAAGGGTGCCGGTCATGCTGGGCGGCCTGACCGTGCTGGCCGGCGCGATGCGCGAACTGGGGCTGGAGCGCATCGAAGCGGTGGAAGCCGGCCTGCGCCTGGGCGTGCTGTCGGACCTGCAGCTGCGCGCCGAACGCCACGACCGCCGTGACGATGCCGTGCTGGCCTGCCTGCGCCGCTTCGGCGCCGACGAGGAGCGCGCCGCGCGCACCGCAACAATCGCCCGCGAACTGTTCCTGCGGCTGGGCGCCGATGGCGAACAGGCCGCGCGCCTGCTGGCGTGGTCGGCGATGCTGCACGAGATCGGGCTGGCGGTGTCGCACACCGGCGCCCACAAGCACGCCGCCTACATCGTCGAAAACGCCGACCTGCCCGGCTTCACCAAGGGCGAGCAGCGCGCGATGGCCGGCATCGTGCTGGGCCAGAAGGGCAACCTGCGCAAGATCCGCGACGTGCTGGCCGACCCTGACCTGTCGCGCGCCGTGCTGGCGCTGCGGCTGGCGGTGCTGTTCATGCATGCCGGGATCGGCCTGGCGGAACTGGGCGGGCTGGCGCTCCGGGTCAGGTCGCGCATCGAGATCGACGTCCCGCGCGCCTGGATCGCGGGTCATCCGACGCTGTCGGCATGGCTGGACAAGGAAGCGGACGCCTGGACCCAGGCCGGTTTCCCGATGGCGGTGAAGCTAGCCTAGCGCAAGCGCGCGACCAGGTCCGGCCCGGCCGCGAGGCGGATGAAGGGCGCGCCGCCGTCGCCTTTGCAGCCCAGCCACAGCACGCTGGCCTTGGGCACCTTCCACTCGAATGGCTGGCCGCACAGCACCAGCGCGGCGGCTTGTCCCAGCAGAGGCTGGTGCCCGACCAGCACCACGGCGCCGCGCCCGTCCGGCCAGCCGGCGGCGTCCAGCATCCGCGCTGCGCTGGCGTCCAGCGCGAGGCGGACATCGAGATGAAATTTGCGGCCCAGCGCCTCGGCGGTCTGGCGGCAGCGCAGCGCGGGACTGGACACGATGCGGCACTGCGCCGGCAGTTGGCGGTCGAGCCAGGCGCCGACGCGGGCGGCGTGGCGCCGGCCTTTCGAGGTCAGCACGCGCACGCCATCGTCTTCGCCTGGCCGCGCCGCGTGCGCTTCCGCATGCCGCCACAAGACCAGGTCCATGGGCTCAGGGCGGCGTCGCGCCCGGCTGTCCCAGCAGCGTGGCCAGCGCGCGCTGGGCGCTGTACTGGGCCTGGCCGGCGCGCGGCTTGCGCAGCCGGTACTGGCCGTCGGGGCCAAGGTCCCAGGCGTCCACATTGTCCTTCAGGTAGGGCTGCAGGCCCTCGCGCAGCACGCGCCGCTTGAGCGCCGGCGCGCGCACCGGGAATGCCACCTCGATCCGCCGGAACAGGTTGCGGTTCATCCAGTCGGCGCTGGACAGCCAGACCTCGCCCGCGCCGCCGCTGCGGAAGTAGAACACGCGGCTGTGCTCGAGGAAGCGGCCGACCACCGAGCGCACCATGATGTTCTCCGACAGGCCCTTCACGCCGGGCCGCAGCGAACAGGCGCCGCGCACCACCAGCTCGATTTTCACGCCATCGCCGGATGCCGCGTACAGCGCCTGGATCACCGATTCGTCGGTCAGCGAATTCATCTTCGCGACGATGTGGCCGCGGCCGCCGGCGCGCGCGGTCTCGGCCTCGCTCCGGATCGCGCGGATCAGCTGCTTGTGCAACGAGAACGGGGCCAGCCACAGCTTTTCCAGCTGCTTCGGGCGCCCCAGGCTGGTCAGGTGCAGGAACACCTCGTTGACCTCCTCGGTGAGCCCGGGTTCGGCGGTCAGCAGGCCGAAGTCGGTGTAATGCTTGGCAGTGGCCGGGTTGTAGTTGCCGGTGCCGAGGTGCGCGTACTTGCGCAGCACGCCACCCGCGCGCCGCATCACCAGCGCCATCTTGGCGTGCGTTTTCAGCCCGACCACGCCGTACACCACCTGGGCGCCGGCGCGTTCCAGCCGCTCGGCCCAGTTGATGTTGACCTCTTCGTCGAAGCGCGCCATCAGCTCCACGATCACGGTCACTTCCTTGCCGCTGACGGCGGCCGCGATCAGCGCCTCCATCAACTCGGAGTTCATGCCGGCGCGGTACACGGTCTGCTTGATCGCGAGGACGTCCGGGTCGAGCGCGGCCTGGTGGATGAAGTCGACCACCGGCTGGAACGACTGGAAGGGATGGTGCAGCAGCACGTCCTGGCGGTCGAGCGCGGCGAAGATGTCGTGCCCGGCCAGCTTCGCGGGCAGGCCCGGCGTGAAGGGCGGGAACTTGAGCTGCGGCCGCGCCGGTCCGTTGACGATTTCAAGCAGGCGCACCACGTTGACCGGACCGTCGACCGCGAACAGGCGCGTGTGGTCGATCTCGAACTGGCGCAGCAGGAAATCGCGCAGATGTGGCGGGCAGCCGCGCCCCACTTCCAGCCGCACCGCGAAGCCGTACTGGCGGCTGTGCAGTTCGCTCTGCAGGGCCTGGCGCAGGTTGGTGACCTCTTCCTCGTCGACCCACAGGTCGCTGTTGCGGGTGACGCGGAACTGCGAGTACGACAGCACTTCGCGTCCGGCGAACAGGTCGGCGATGTGGGCCTGGATCACGGACGACAGCAGGCAGTAGCAGGCGCCGGGCAGGTCCGACAGCTCGTCCGGCAGGCGGATCACGCGCGGCAGCACGCGCGGCGCCTTCATGATGGCGATGCCGGTGCCGCGCCCGAACGCGTCCTTGCCGGACAATTCGACGATGAAGTTCAGGCTCTTGTTGATCACCCGCGGGAAGGGATGCGCCGGGTCCAGCCCGACTGGCGTGAGCAGCGGCCGCACTTCCTTGTCGAAGTACTGCTTGACCCAGGCCCGCTGCGCGGCGTTGCGCTTGCCGCGGTTGAGCAGGTGGATGCCGGCGTCGGCCAGGCTGGGCAAGATCTCGGTGTTGAGCAGTTCGTACTGGCGCTCGATCAGGCGGCGCGCATCGAGGCTGGCGCGCTCGATGGTGGCGGACAGGTCGAGCGGCAGCGCGCCATTGCCCTTGAGCTGGTGCTGGGCCAGCAGGCTGGCGATGCGCACCTCGAAGAATTCGTCCAGGTTGCTGCTGACGATGCACAGGAAGCGCAAGCGCTCCAGCAGCGGGATCGCCGGGTCCTCGGCCTGCGCGAGCACGCGCCGGTTGAACGCGAGCAGCGACAGTTCGCGGTTCAGGTTGGGGTCGAGGTGCGACAGGTCGCCGGCGGCAGGTGCGTTCATCTTAACTGCCGAGTGTAGAAGCGCTTCATGACAGGAGCGTGACAAGCCGCCAACCCGCCATTGCGATACAGTGGCGGGATCGCCCGCAACGACATCACGACCTCATGGATGCATCGCTCTTCCCCGGATTCCGCCAGCTCGCCATCGAAACCGCGCCCGGCATCTCGATCAACGCAATCGTCGGCGGCGCCGGCGCGCCGCTGCTGCTCCTGCATGGCCATCCGCAGACCCACGCGATCTGGCACAAGGTGGCCGGCACGCTCGCCGAACGCTTCACGGTGGTGGCCTGCGACCTGCGCGGCTACGGCGACTCGTCCAAGCCGGCGGGCGACCCCGGCCACCTCGCCTACAGCAAGCGCAGCATGGCCACCGACGCGCTGCGTGTGATGCAGTCGCTGGGCTATCCGCGCTTTCGCGCGCTGGCCCACGACCGCGGCGCGCGCGTGGCGCACCGGCTGATGGCCGACTACCCGGATGCGGTCGAGCGCGCGGTGCTGCTCGACATCGCGCCCACGCTGGCGATGTATGCGCAGACCAGCGAAACCTTCGCCCGCCTGTACTGGCACTGGTTCTTCCTGATCCAGCCGGCGCCGCTGCCGGAACGCCTGATCGAGGCCGATCCCGGCGCCTATGTGCGCGACGTGATGGGCTCGCGCAACGGCTCGCTGGCGGCGTTCGACCCGCGCGCCCTGGCCGAATATGCGCGCTGCCTGGCCAGCCCGGGCGCGGCGCATGGCTTGTGCGAGGACTACCGCGCCGCCGCGAGTATCGACCTCGAACACGACCGCGACGACCGCGCCCACGGCCGCAAGCTGGCCACGCCGCTGCTGGTGCTATGGGGCGCGAATGGCGTGGTGGCACGCTGCTTCGATCCGCTGGCCGAATGGCGCAAGGTGGCGGATGACGTTAGCGGCCACACCCTGCCCTGCGGCCACTACATTGCCGAGGAGGCGCCGGATGCCTTGCTGGCCGCCGCCCTGCCTTTCCTCTCCGGCCTGTAAAGCGCAAGCGAAAATACAAATTGTCACATTGTGTCTTCCTTTTAAGCAACGTTTTGCATTATCATGGTCCTCTCCGCCGCCGCCGGACGGACCGGCAGTGACCTCTTGCAGACCCATCTTGCGATTTCCATGGCAATCCAGCACACCGTTTCGCGCCCGTTCTCCATTCGCCAGTTGCGCCGGCCAGCCGCGGCCTGCGCGCTGGTCCTGCTGTCGGCCGCCGCCGCCGCCGACCAGGTTCCGGACATCGACGACCTGCAGCTGGAAGACCTCGCCAACATCAAGGTGACCTCGCTGTCGCGCCGTCCCGAGCTGTTGTCGGACGCGCCGGCCTCGGTGTTCGTGATCACCGGCGACGAGATCCGGCGCGCCGGCGCCACCACCCTGCCCGAGGCGCTGCGGCTGGCGCCCAACCTGCAGGTGGCGCAGAACGATGCGCGTAACTATGCGATCACCGCGCGTGGCTTCAACAACGTTTTCGAGAACAAGCTGCTGGTGCTGGTCGATGGCCGCGTGGTGTATTCGCCGCTGTTCTCCGGCGTGTTCTGGGACGCGCAGGACGTGATGCTGGACGACGTCGAGCGCATCGAAGTGATCAGCGGCGCGGGCGGCACCATGTGGGGCGCGAACGCGGTCAACGGCGTGATCAACGTGATCACCAAGCGCGCCGACCAGACCCAGGGCACGCTGCTGTCCGCAGCCGGCAGCGCGAAGCAGCAAAACGGCGCCTTGCGCTACGGCGCCACCGCGGCCGGCGGCAGCTACCGCCTGTACGCCAAGACCAGCCACAACGACGACCTCACGCGCGCCAACGGCAGCCCGGACGACTTCGGCATGCGCCGCGAGCAGGCCGGTTTTCGCGCCGACTGGGGTAGCGCGCTGGAACAGTCCACCCTGCAGGGCGACGCCTACCGCGGCTGGCTGCACCAGGCCGGCACGCGCGACATCCGCATCGGCGGCGCCAACCTGCTGGGCCGGATGATGCGCCAGAGCGCCGGCGGTTCGGAGCTGAGCCTGCAGGCCTACTGGGACTACACCGAGCGCAAGCAGCCGGGCGCCTTCATCGAGCACCTGAACACCTTCGACCTGCAGCTGCAGCAGGCCAGACAGCTGGGCATCCACCGCTTGCTGTGGGGCGCCGGCTACCGCCACGCCTACGACCGGGTGCAGAACGACGCCGCCTTCGCCTTCCTGCCGGGCGACCTGAATATGGTGTGGTCGAACCTGTTCCTGCAGGACGAGGTCGCGCTGGCCGACACGCTCAAGCTTACCGGCGGCATCAAGCTCGAACACAACAGCTACACCGGCGCCGAGACCCTGCCGACCGTGCGCCTGGCGTGGAAACCGGCGGCCGGCAAGCTGGCCTGGGCCGCAGTGTCGCGCGCGGTGCGGGCGCCCTCGCGCATCGACCACGACTTCTACAGCCCGACCCACCCGGCGCTGGTCAGCGGCGTGCCGCGCTACGTGATCGGCGGCGGACCCGATTTCGACTCCGAGACCGCCAAGGATATCGAACTGGGTTACCGCGCCCAGGCCGGCGCGCTGTCGTATTCGGCCACCTGGTTCCTGAGCCGCTACGACAAGCTGCGCACCGGCCAGGTCGATCCGGACGGTGTGATCCGCTTCCACAACGGCGGCAATGGCCGCGCGCGTGGCATCGAGGCCTGGGCCACCTGGCAGGCGCTGTCCAACTGGCGCCTGTCGGCCGGCGGCACGGTGCAGCACATCGTGACCAGCTACGATCCGGGCGTGGTGGACATCCTGAGCAGATCCGGCCTGGCCACCAGCGATCCGGCCAACCACTGGCTGCTGCGCTCCTCGACCGATCTCGGCGCCGGCCGCGAGCTGGACCTGACCTTGCGCCACAGCGGCAGCCTGGCCACGCCCTACGTCAAGGCCTACACCACCATGGACCTGCGCTATGGCCTGCGCCTGGGCCGCAACCTGGAGCTGTCCCTGGTCGGCCAGAACCTGTTCGACCGCAAGCACCCGGAGTTCGGCGCGGCCACCGAGGTCGAACGCAGCTTCGCCGCCAAACTGGCCTGGAGCTACTGAACTGGAGCCGCGCATGCCAGCCTCCCGCCTCCTGCCGCGCAACCGCCGGCGCCTGTTGGCCGGTGCGGCGCTGGCCTTGACGCTGGGCTGGGCCCAGGCGCAGACCTCGGCGTTGCAAGCGCCCGGACCCAGCGCGGACCGCGTGAAGGCGGCCTTCATCCTCAAGTTCTTCAACTACGTCGAGTGGCCGGCCGCCGCCTTTGCCACACCCGGCGCGCCCTACGTCATCGGGGTGCAGGGCGATGACGCCGTGCTGGCCGAGCTGCAGCGCCAGGGCGCCGGCCGCCGGTTCAACCACCGCGCGGTGGTGGTGCGCGCGGTCGAGGGCGATGAAGTCCCGGCCGGACTGCAGCTGCTGTTCATCGGCGAACGCGCCCGCATCGAGCCCCTGCTGCGCGCGGTGCATGGGTCGCCGGTACTGGTCGTGACCGACGCCGCCGGCGCGCTCGACCTGGGCAGCATGATCAACTTCAGGCTGGTCGACGACCGCGTCCGCTTCGAGGTGGCGCTCGGCCCGGTGCGCAACGCCGACCTGCTGATCAACAGCCGGCTGCTGAGCGTCGCCATCGCAGTCAACAAAGGAACAGGGCAATGATCAAACGCGCGCGCCGCTCGGTCTCGGCCAAATTCATGCTGGCCGTCCTGGCCACCACCTTCATCGCGCTCCTGGCCTCCGGCGCCGCCGTGCTGGGGCTCGACATCAAGACCTTCCGCGCCAGCGCCGTCAACGACCTGACCACCCAGGCCGGCATCCTGGCCAAGGTCAGCACGCCAGCGCTGGAATTCGGCGACCGCGCGGTGGCGCGCGACAACCTCGCGCAACTGCGCACCCGGCCCGGCATCGCCGCCGCCGCCCTGTACGCGCCCAACGGCGCGCTGTTCGCCAGCTATGCGCGCGACGGCGCCGCGCCGGCCTTGCCGCCCGCGCCGCAGGCGGCCGGCTTCGCCATCGACAGCGACCATATCAGCATGTTCCGCCGCATCCAGCGCGGCAACGAGCTGCTCGGCACGGTCTACCTGAACGCCGACTATCCGCTGCTGCGGCGCGTGCAGCGCTACTTGCTGGTGCTGGCCGGGTCGATGCTGTGCGGCCTGCTGGTCGCGCTGCTGATGTCGGCCTGGCTGCAGTCGGCCGTCACGCGCCCGATCCTGGCCCTGACCGACGCGGTGCGCCAGGTGATCTTCCGGCGCGACTTTTCTGCGCGGGTCGAGAAGACCACCAACGACGAAGTAGGCACCCTGGTCGATGCCTTCAACTCGATGCTGGCCGAGGTCGGGCAGCGCGCCGAGGCGCTGGAGCGCAGCCAGGATGCGCTGTCGCAATTGAACACCACGCTGGAAGAACGCATCGCCCAGCGCACCGCCGAGCTGGGACGCGCGCACGAGCAGCTGCACCAGTCGCAGAAGCTGGAGGCGGTCGGCCAGCTGACCGGCGGCGTCGCGCACGACTTCAACAACGTACTGCAGGTCATCATGAGCAACCTGCAGATGCTGCAGATGTCCCTGGCCGGCAACCCGGCCGCGCAGCGCCGGCTGGAAGCGGCGGCGTTCGCGGCCGACCGCGGCGCCAAGCTGTCGTCGCAGCTGCTGGCCTTCGCGCGGCGCCAGCCGCTGCAGCCGCAGGCGGTGAACCTGTCCTCGGTGCTGCGCCGCATGGACGAGCTGCTGCGCCGCTCGCTGGGCGAGGCGGTCCAGATCGAGACCGTGGTGTCGGGCGGCCTGTGGACCACCCTGGCCGATCCGCACCAGCTGGAGAACGTGATCCTGAACCTGGCGATCAACGCGCGCGACGCCATGAAGGGCAGCGGGCGCCTGACGCTGGAGCTGGGCAACGCGCTGCTGGACGACCAGTACGTGGCCAACGAGCGCGAGGTCCCGGCCGGGCAGTACGTGATGCTGGCGATCTCGGACAACGGCTGCGGCATGCCGCCGTCCGTGCGCGAGCGCGCCTTCGAGCCCTTCTTCACCACCAAGCGCGAAGGCGAAGGCACGGGCCTCGGCCTGTCGATGGCCTACGGCTTCGTCAAGCAGAGCCAGGGCCACATCCGCATCTACAGCGAAGTGGGGTCCGGCACCACCATCAAGATCTACCTGCCGCGCTGCCACGAGCCGGAGGCCGAGCTCACCGAGCCGGCCGCCGGGCGCGCGGTCGGCGGAGACGAGACCATCCTGGTGGTCGAGGACGACCCGGCGGTGCAGGCCACCACGGTCGACATCCTGTCCGGCCTCGGCTACCGGGTACTGAAGGCCAACGACGGCCAAGGGGCCCTGACCATCCTGCAGAGCGGCGTCGCGGCCGACCTGCTGTTCACCGACGTGGTGATGCCGGGCCCGGTGCGCAGCCCGGAGCTGGCGCGCAAGGCCAAGCAGCTGTTGCCGAAGATCGAGGTGCTGTACACCTCCGGCTACACCCAGAACGCGATCGTGCACGATGGCCGCCTCGACCCCGGTGTGGAACTGATCAGCAAGCCCTACCGCCGCGAGGACCTGGCGCGCAAGATCCGCACCATGCTCGACCGCCGCCGCGGCGCGCCCGCGCTGGAGGCGCCTGACGTGCCTGCCGCGGCGCCGGCGCCGGACGCGGCCGCCGGCCTGCACATCCTGCTCGTGGAAGACGACACCGACGCGCGCACCACCACCGGCGAATTGCTCGGCCTGCTGGGCTGCCAGGTCAGCAGCGTGGCCAGCGCGGAAGCGGCGCTGGCCACGCCGGACTTGTCTGAAATAAATGTGCTGTTCACCGACATCAGCCTGCCCGGCATGTCCGGCGTCGAGCTGGCGCGCGCCTTGCTGGCCCAGTTGCCGCGACTGCGCGTGGTGTTCGCCTCGGGCTACGGCGACCTGTCGGGCGAGCAACTTGGGGTCGAGGCCGACTTCCTCGGCAAGCCCTTCGTACTGAACGACTTGCAACAATTGCTGGCCAGGCTGCAGCGCGAGCGCGCCGCGCCGGCGGCGTGACACAGCAGCGTGCGCGCTATGTGTACGAGCGAACAGTAGGCGCCAGCCGCGGCTTGTAGCCTAAGGATGGGTCGGCGCGCCAGATCGGAAGGGGTCAGCATGGGTGTTCTCGAACAGCTTTCGTACGAACAGCGGCTGCAGCTGGTCGTCGGGCAGGACCGCGAACTGGCGCTGATCACGACTGGCCCGGACGGCCTGGTGGTCGACTGGAACGCCGGCGCCGAGGCCCTGTTCGGCTGGACGGGGCAGGAGATGGCCGGCCAGCCCCTGACCCTGATCTTCACCCCAGCCGACATTGCCGACGGCGTCCCGGCCCGCGAAATGCAGGGCGCGGCGGATCGCGGCAGCGCCGCCGACACCCGCTGGCACCGGCGCAAGGACGGTAGCGACGTGTTCGTCCAGGGCGCGCTGGTGGCGCTGCGGCTGCCGGACGGTACGCTGGCGGGCTTCGCCAAGCGCGTGCGCGAGGCCAGCCTGGCGCTCACCTTGCGCCAGAGCGAAGCCACCCTGCGCGCGATGATCAATGCCACCCCGCATATGGTGTGGTCGGCCGACGCCGCCGGCCAGTGCGACTACTTCAACGACAAGATGCTGGCCTTTACCGGCCTGCCGCAGCAGGCGCTGATGGGCGAGGGCTGGGCCGCCAGCGTCGATCCGGAGGACCTGCCGGCGGTCCGCGAGGCCTGGAACCAGGCGGTGCGCGGCGCCACCTCGCTGGCGATCGGGTTCCGCCTCCGCCACCACAGCGGCTGCTACCGCTGGGTACTGTGCCGCGCCGAACCGGTGCTGGACGCGCACGGCGCGGTGACGCGCTGGATGGGCACCAGCACCGACATCCACGACCAGAAGATCGCCGACGCCCGCCTGCGCGACGCCCGCCAGCGGCTGGAGGCGACGCTCAGCGCCGGCAGCATCGGCACCTGGAACTACAACCTGGTCGAGGACCGCGTCCATGCCGACCGCAACATGGCGCAGCTGCACGGCATCCGGGCCGATAGCGGCGAGGGCCTGGCGCCGGAATTGTTCTTCGCCGCGATCCACGAGGACGACCGCGCCGAGGTCCGCGAATGCATCGAACGCGCGATCTCGGGCGGCAACCAGTTCAGCGCACATTACCGGGTGCCGCTGCCTTTCGGCCAGGTACGCCACATCGATGCCCGCGGCAAGGTCGAGTACGCCGCCGACGGCAGCCCGCTGTGGTTCCCCGGCGCAGCGATCGACATCACCGCCCTGCGCGCCTCGCAAGAGGAACTGCGCATGCGCGAGGCGCGCTACCGCACCCTGTTCAACGCGATCGACGAAGGCTTCATCGTGCTCGAGATGGTGTACGGCGAACAAGGTGCGATCGTCGACCACCGCTACCTGGAGGCCAACGACGCGGTGGCCGCCATCATCGGCCGCCGCGACATGGTGGGCAAGCTCGCCAGCGAAGTGTTCCCGGACTATTCGCTGGCCTGGCACGAAATGTTCGCCCAGGTGCTGCGCAGCGGGGAAACGATGCGCTTCATCGCCGAGATCCATGGCCGGAAGCGCTGGATCGATTTCTCGATCTGCAAGATCGGCGACGATTCGCCGGACCAGGTCGCGGTCTTCCTGCGCGATATCACCGAGATGAAGCGGCGCGAAGAGGCGCTGCGCCGCGGCGAGGAGCGCTATCGCGCCCTGTTCAACTCCATCGAACAGGGCTTCGCCGTGATCGAGATGATCGACGATGCCGACGGCAATCCCTACGACTTCCGCTTCCTCGAAGTGAACCCGGCGCTGGGCCGCATCACCGGCCTGCAGGAGGTGGTGGGCAAGACGCTGCGCGAGTTGGTCCCCAATCCCAACCCCGACTGGATCGCGGAATACGGCCGCGTGGTACGCACCGGCGAGGCGCTGCAGCGGATCGACTACTCGGCGGCGCTGGACGGCTGGCTCGATGTCTCGGCGGTGCGGGTCGGACCGGCCGAGCACAGGCAGCTCGCGCTCGTGTTCAGTGATGTCACCGAGCGCCGCCGCCACGACGAAGCGCTGCAGACGCTGGCCGAGGACCTGGCCCGCGCCAACCTGCGCCAGCACGAATTCCTCGCCACCCTCGCCCATGAGCTGCGCAACCCGCTGGCGCCGATCCGCGCCAGCCTCGAGCTGATGCGGCTGTCGCCGGACGGCGCCACCGTGGCCAAGGCGCAAGAGATCATGACGCGCCAGGTCGACCACATGGTCCACCTGGTGGACGACCTGCTCGACCTGGCCCGCATCACCTCCGGCAAGATCGTCCTGAAGAAGGCGCCGGTGCTGCTGCAGTATGTGCTGCGGGGTGCGGCCGAAGCGGCGCTGCCGCTGATCCGGGCGCGCCACCATGCTTTCCGCCAGCACGTCGACCAGGAGCCGATGTGGATGGAGGGCGACGCCAACCGCCTGGTGCAGGTGGTGAGCAACCTGCTGACCAACGCCGCCAAATATACGCCGGAACACGGGGCCGTCACCCTCAGCGCCAGGCGCGAAGGCGATCACGCCCGGATCGAGGTCGCCGACAACGGGATCGGCATCGCGCCGGAAGCGCAGCCGCACGTGTTCGAGATGTTCAGCCAGGCCGGCGCCGGCGGCGCGCTGGCCTACGGCGGGCTCGGGATCGGCCTGAACCTGGTCAAGCGGCTGACCGAGAAGCACGGCGGCACGGTGCGCCTGGAGAGCGCCGGCGCCGGCCAGGGCGCCACCTTCACACTGCTGCTGCCGCTGCGCGAGGCGCCGCCGGCAAGCGCCGCGCCCAGCGAGGCGCCCGCGCCGCCCGCCACGCGCCCGGCCCGCATCCTGGTGGTCGACGACAATATCGACGCCGCCGACATGCTCGGCCAGATCCTGCAGTTCGAGGGCCACGAGGTGACGGTCGCCTACGACGCCGGGGACGCGCTGGCGCACGCGGCGCGCTTCCAGCCCGAAGTCGCGGTGCTGGACATCGGCCTGCCCGGCATGAACGGCCTGCAGCTGGCCGAGGCGCTGCGCGGCGAGGCCGGGCTGGGCGAGGTCAAGCTGATCGCGCTGACCGGCTGGGGCACCGAGCAGGACCGCCGCCGGACCCGCGCCGCCGGCTTCGACGCGCACCTGACCAAGCCGGTCAGCATCGACGCCCTGCACGCCCAGATCGCGCAGCTGGTGTCCTGAGGCAGCCGGCACAGCAAGCCGCTTGCTTGAGCAATCTCAACTTGCAGGGCGATCCATGGCCGACACTGGACCTGTTCCCGGCCTGCCCAGGCCGGGCCTGTCCCGTTTCCAGCCGAGGTCCCCAGCATGGTCAAACTTCCAGGAATTGCTCCCGCCGCGCCCGCCGGCGCCCGCGCCATCGGCCCTGTGCCGGCCGACGAACGTATCGAGGTCACGGTGCGGGTGCGCCGCCAGGCCGAGCTGCCGGGCCACACGCTGGCCACCACCCTCGCCCAGCGCGACTATCTCACCCGCGAGCAGTACGAGGCCAGGCACGGCGCCAGCGCCGCCGACATGGATGCCGTCGCCCGCTTCGCGAGGCAGGCCGGGCTGGTGGTGGTCGAATGCAGCGCGGCGCGGCGCAGCGTGTTCCTGTCCGGCACCGCGGCCGGCATCGCCACCGCCTTCGGCACCACCCTGGAACGCATCGAGCACGATGGCGGCATCTCGCGCCGCTGCACCGCCCCGCTGCAACTGCCGCCCGAGCTGGCCGGCATCGTCGAAGGCGTGTTCGGCATCGACGACACGCCGATCGCGCGCCCGCATTTCCAGCTGTTCCGGCAAGGGGGCGAGGCGGCGCTGGCGGCAGCTGCGGCGGCCGGCGCCTTCACCCCGGTGGAAGTGGCAAAGCTGTATGATTTTCCCGGCGGCGACGGCAGCGGCCAGTGCATCGGCATCATCGAGCTGGGCGGCGGCTACCGCACGCTGGACCTGCAAATCTATTTCCGCAGCCTGGGCCTGCCGGTGCCGAACGTGATGGCGGTGTCGGTGGACGGCGCCAGGAATGCGCCGGGGCTGCCGACCGGCGCCGACGGCGAAGTGATGCTCGATATCGAAATCGCCGGCGCGGTGGCGCCCAAAGCCAGCATCGTGGTCTACTTCGCGCCCAACACCGAGCAAGGTTTCCTCGACGCCATCACCACCGCGATCCACGACAATGTCAACAAGCCGAGCGTGATCTCGATCAGCTGGGGCGCGCCGGAATCGGACTGGAGCGCGCAGGGCCTCGGTTCCTTCGACCAGGCCTTCCAGGCCGCGGCCGCGCTCGGTGTCACCGTGTGCTGCGCCGCGGGCGACGCCGGCTCGGGCGACCAGAATCCCCAGAACGAACAGCCGGACGGCAAGGCGCACGCCGACTTCCCGGCGTCCAGCCCCTACGTGCTGGCCTGCGGCGGCACACGGCTGAGCGCCAATAACGGCGCTATCGCCAGCGAAGTGGTGTGGAACGACGATCCCACGTCCAGTGCCGGCGGCGGCGGTGTCAGCGATGTGTTCGCCCTGCCGGATTACCAGAAGGACGCCCGCGTCCCGGCCTCCGCCAACCCTGGCGCGCGCGTGGGCCGCGGCCTGCCGGACGTGGCCGGCAACGCCTCGCCCGCCACCGGCTACAAGGTGCGCGTGGACTTCCTCAACTTTGTGGTGGGCGGCACCAGCGCGGTGTCGCCATTGTGGGCCGGGCTGGTGGCGCTGATGAATGCGAGCTTGCCCAAGCCGGTAGGCTGGCTCAATCCGCTGCTGTACGGCACTGTCGCGGGCAGCGGCGCCTTCCACGACATCACCAGCGGCAACATCGGCGCCTACGCGGCGGGGCCGGGCTGGGATGCCTGCACCGGCTGGGGCTCGCCGGACGGGGCGCGCCTGCTGGCCACACTCGCGGGGCAATGCTAGCGATTGCGGCGCGTCAACGAACATTTCGCCGGTAACGGTTTGGAACAATTTTGTTTCGTGCGCGTGCTCGTCGCCTTTTACGATGAGCACATGAACTTTAGCTTTTTGTCACCACAATTTGGCTATTGCACCGTGAGGCTGTGGGCCTCGGGCCGCTACGGCTTCGTGCTTCCGAAGAAAGTGGAAATCACGCGGCCCAGCGGCGAAGTGGCGAGCTTCGAGTACCACAACCGCAACGCCGCCCGGAAGTACGAGCTGAGCAACCGCTCGCTGGTGCGGATCGCGATCGCCCAGTTCCTGAGCGGCGCGCACGATGCCGGCACCCGCCCCATCGACGATGAGGCGGCGCCGTACATCGGGCCGCTGACCCAGATCCGCTCGCTGGTGCCGCCGTCGGCGCCGCTGCGGGTGCGTCCCGGCACGCGCTATGGCAGGAAGGCCGGGGCATGAATCCCGGCACCCGCCACCGCCACTTCACCCCGGCCCAGGTCAGGATGATGGTCGGGCGCGCCGAACGGCAGCTGGAACAGATCGCGGCCGCCGCCGCGCCGGCCGAGCGCAGCATCGGCGCGGCCTGGCGCTTCATCTTCGACGACGCCGTGGTCTCGCTGATCCGCGTGTTCCGCGAACACGTGGAAGGCGCGAGCGCGGTGGCGACCCAGATCGCACGCGAATACGCGCATGGTGTCGACCAGGAAACGCGGCGCGCCACCGTCGCTTGCCTGCGCCGCATCCAGCACATCGTGCGCGAGGCGCGCAGCCGCCACCTCGCCTGATTGCTTATCTCCGGTTAAGTGTCAAGACCGCCTGTGAGTTTATAATGGGCGCATGGGCAAACACCGTAAAACGTGGGCAACACAGGCATGGATCGCGATCTTCGCGATCCTGCTGAGCGTGTTCGCACCCGCCCTGAACCACCTGCCCGCGGCCCAGGCCAGCGAGCACGAAGTCGAAGTCTGCACCAGCGAAGGCATGGCCATGGTCGCCGTCGACGACGACGGCCACGATCACGACGGCCAGCCCGGTGGCGCCCAGCACGACGGCGGCGGACATTGCGGCTACTGCGGCCTGCACACCGGTTCGCATGCCTTCATCCCGCCCTCGCCCATCGCCCCGCTCGCTCCCTCCGGCGCCGCGCTGATGCCGCGCCTGTTCTACCAGTCCCCGCGCCTGCTGTTCGCCTGGACGGTTGCCTCCTCGCGCGCGCCGCCCGCCCTCGCCTGATCACGCCATGAAGCGGACCTCACCGTCCCGCTTGAATCTCCCGCTTTGCGCACGGGCGACCTGGTCGCGCGCGCCGCGGGCCGCATTCGACCATCGCTCGCAAGAACATGAACAAGATCAGCAACACCTCCACCGCGTTCCGGCTGCTGCCGCTCGCCGCCGCCATGCTGGCCAACGCGCCGGCCCATGCCGATACGCCCAACGACACCACGCCGACCGTGGTCATCAGCGCCAGCCGCAGCGAGACCCAGCTGCAACAAATGCCACTGCACACCACCGTGGTGTCGCGTGAAGACATCGAGCTGTCGCCGGCCCAAACCGTCGACCAGTTGCTGCGTGATGTACCCGGCATGAATTTCACCGCCGCCCCGGCCGCCCTCTCGGACCCGACCGGCCAGCAGACCAGGATGCGCGGACTCGGCAACGCCAAGGTGCTGGTGTTGCTGGACGGCGTGCCGATCCACGATCCCTTCTTCCTGACCACGCAATGGTTCAAGGTGCCCCTGTCCAGCATCGAGCGCATCGAGATCGTGCGCGGCGGCAGTTCCAGCCTGTGGGGCAATATGGCGGTGGCCGGCGTGGTCAACATCGTGACCCGGCGCGCGCGCAGCAATGCCGGCGAGCTGAGTGCCAGCGGCGGCAGTGATGGCACGGCGCGCCTGACCGTGAGCAAGTCGTTCGCGGTCTCGGACATGTTGGGCCTGAGCCTGTTCGCGGATGCCTCGCATACCGACGGCTACCAAGCCACGCCGGACGCCTTCCTCTACCGCTTCCCGCAGAAGCGCCCCACCGCCGCCGACAACCGCAACCTGCAACTGAAGGCCGACCTGACCCTGTCGCCCACGCTGAAAGGCTATGTGCGCGCCGGCTACCACATCCAGGACCAGCAGATCGGCTACCGCTTCGGCCGCAACCTGCAGAAGAGCCCGGACTTCGCGGCCCAGCTCGAACAAACCCTGCCGAATCGCGACCGCGTGCAGGCCAGTGCCTGGGCCCAGTACGTCCGCTTCGACAAGCTCAACGGCAACAGCTGCTACTACCAGGGCGGCAGCAACTGCCTCACCAGCACCAGCGCCGCGCTGACGCCGGACAAGGTCAACGCCAACGTGGTCCAGTTCTTCAGCCAGCAAGGGGCGCTGCGCTATCGCGAGCGTGGCCTGTCGCTGCTGTATTCAGCCCACACCGGTTCGCCCGTGTACGCTTTGCAGGGCGGCATCGACATCCGCCGCCTGTCGGCCACTGACGGCGAGTGGTTCTACAGCACCCCGGTCTCGCCCGCTGCGCCGCAGGGCCGCTTCGACAGTTCCACCGCCGGCACCGGTGTCCAGACCTTCACCGGCCTGTTCGCGCAGGCCAAGTACTTGCCGATCGAGCCGCTCGACATCACTTTCAGCGCGCGCGTCGATCACTATGATATTAGTAATCGCAGCAACACCCGCACCCTGGCCAGCGGCGCGCAGACCGGTGGCGCGCTGCCGGATGCCTCGCGCACCGCCTTCGACCCGAGCATGTCGGCGCGCTATTCCGTGAACGACAGCTGGTCGCTGCGGGCCGCGGCTTACAAGGCCTTCCGCGCGCCCGGCTTCAACAACCTCACGCGCACCTTCGGCACCGGCACCAGCACCACCATCGCCAATCCGGACCTGAAGCCGGAAGACCTGCGCGGGTGGGAAGCCGGCACCGACTGGCGCCGCGGCGGGCTCACGGCCGGGCTCACCTGGTTCATGTACAACATCCGCAACATGATCGCCACCTACACCGCGTCCGGTCCCAACGCGCCGGCCCAGGTGCAGGCGATCTGCGGCGGCGCCGGCCTGCCGGGCTGCGGCGGCTCGGCCAAGTACTACACCAACGACCAGAATGGCCGCTCCTTCGGGGTCGAGGCGGTGGCCAGCTGGCGGGTCAGCGAGCAGTTGGCCTTCGACGCCTGGTATGCCCGCACCGACAGCGTCCTCACCCATCACGGCGCGGTGGTCACCGATCCGCTGCACGTGCAACTGGTGGGCGTGCCGCGCAACACGGCCCTGCTGTCGGCCACCTGGAAGCCGGACCGCAAGCTGCGCGCCTACCTGGAAGCGCGCTACACCGGCGCGATGCTGCTCGACACCACCAGCAACAACGCGACCACGCGTTTCGGCCAGGGCAGCGTGACCGTCGTCAACGCCAGCATCGACTACGCACTGAATGCCCGCAGCAATCTGTTCCTCAGCGCAAGCAACCTGGGCGGCCGCCAGTATGGCGAGTCGGCGTATGCCGTCGGCCAGCCTTACAATCAGGTGCTGTCGGCGCCGCGCACCATCAACGCCGGGGTCCGCACCCGTTTCTGAGCACATCGCCATGCACTTCCATCACACCCTTCTCGCGCTCGCGCTCGTCAGCGGCCCGGTCCTGGCGCAGGGCCATCATCACGCGGGCCGCGACGCCAGCCTCGGCACCTCGGCCGCGGTCGACCCGCAGGGCCGCCTGTGGATCGCCCGCACCGAGCCCGCCGCCCAGGGCGCCTATGTCGTGCTGCAATCGACCGCCGACCTGGGCAAGACCTGGTCGGTGCTCCAGCGCGTGCAGCAAGCCCCGGAAACCATCGAGGCGGCCGGCGAAAGCGCGCCCAAGATCGCCTTCGGCCCCACCGGGCAGGTCTACGTCAGCTATACCCATCCGCTCGGCAAGCCCTACACGGGCGAGATCCGCTTCGCGCGCTCGGTCGACGGCGGCAAGAGCTTCTCGGCGCCGGCCACCGTGCACGCCGACCGCGCGCCGATCACGCACCGCTTCGATTCGCTGATCGTGGACCGCGCGGGCCGCGTCTTCGTGGCCTGGATCGACAAGCGCGACGCCGAAGCGGCCCGCGCGCGCCAGCAGCCTTACGCCGGCGCCGCCGTCTACTACGCGGTGTCGGACGATGCCGGGGCCAGCTTCAAGGGCGACTACAAGCTGGCCGAGCACAGCTGCGAATGCTGCCGCATCGCGCTGGCGCTCGACAAATCCGGTGCGCCGGTCGCAATGTACCGCGCCGTGTTCGGCAAGAATGTGCGCGACCACGCCATCGCCGCCCTCAGCGCCGACGGCAAGCCGACCCAGCCCGTACGCGCCAGCTTCGACGACTGGCACATCGATGCCTGTCCGCACCACGGCCCCGGCCTGGCCTTCGCGCCCGACGGCAGCCGCCACCAGGTCTGGTTCGACGTCGCCAAGGACCAGGGCGGCGTGTTCTACGCCAGCGCAACGCCCGCAGGCAAGCTGGGCAAGCCAGTGCGGCTGGGCTCCGACCAGGCCGAGCATGCCGACGTCGCCGTCGATGGCGCCCACATTGCCGTCGTGTGGAAGCAATTCGACGGCGAGGCAACCGCGATCCTGCTGCGCAACTCGCTCGACGGCGGCAAGACCTGGCAGGAAAAGACCCTGGCGCACACCGCCGGCAATTCCGACCACCCTCACCTGCTGCGCACGCCTTCCGGCATCGTGCTGGTATGGCGCACGCAGGACGAAGGCGTGCGCGTCCTTCCCGCGACTTGAGGAACCATGATGAGCAAGCACTTCTTCCGCGCCCTGGCCGGGCTGGCCTGCGCCGCGCTGGCTACGGCCGCCGCCGCCGGCCCGATGCAGCCTTTCGAACCGGCCACCATGCAGCACATCGTCGATGCCCAGCAGGGAAAATCGTTCGTGTTAGTACTATGGTCGCTCGATTGCGAGTATTGCCTGACCAGCCTGGACGTCCTGTCGAAGCAAATGCGCCGCCGCAAAGACCTGAACGTGGTCACCATTTCCACCGACCGGGTCAACGATCCGGAAACCGCACCGGTCATGAACCAGCGCCTCGCCCGGCTTGGCCTGGACAAGAACAACTGGGCATTTGGCGACGTGGCGCCGGAACGCCTGCGCTTCACCATCGACCGCCGCTGGCATGGCGAAATGCCGCGCAGCTACTGGTTCAATGCGAAAGGCGAACGGGTCGCGTATTCGGGGGTGATCACCCCTGCCGTCATCGATAAATTCCTGGCTCGACAATAAGTGCGCCGGGTTCCGGCAGTTCTGCTAGGATTTGCCGGAACATTTCCGTCGCTCAGCGACTTTTCCACCAGGAGGCTGCCATGAAACGTGTAATCGCACTGCTTGCAGGATGTGTCCTTTCGTTTAGCGCGCTCGCGCAGGCCCCGGCCCCGGCCGCGTCCGACAGCGGCGCCAGCTGCGAGGCGAAAGCCATGGACAAGAACGGCAAGGCCCTGGCCGGCGCCGCCAAGAAGTCGTTCATGAAGAAATGCGAGCACGAGATGGCGGCCGCCAGCTGCGAAGGCAAAGCCATGGACAAGAACGGCAAGCCGCTGGCCGGCGCCGCCAAGAAATCGTTCATGAAGAAATGCGAGATGAGCGCCAAATAAGGCGTTCGGTGGCCGGAACCGCCTTCCGGCCACCTTCAATGGATTCAATCAGGAGGCATCCGTCACCAGGGCCCGGTTTTGCTGCCCGACCGGATGCATGCTGTGCGCCACCCGGTGCCGCATCAGCACGGCATAGGCCGCATCGGAGATTTCCTGCCAGCGGGTGCGCCGCGCAATGGCGCGCTTGCGGTGCTTGCTCGCCACTTCGGCCAGCGGCTTGAGCTGGAACGGCACCGGAATCACATGGCAATCCCTGGCCGGACGCACACCGCCGAACGCATCCCAGAATTTGTCGTAGGCATGGGAATAGCTGCTTTCGCCGCCCTTGAAGGCCAGCGCTTGCTCGCCTTTCACGCAAATGATATGGTCGGCCCGCGCGAACTGGGCCAGGCCCTGCATCGCCGCCGCGCAGAAATAGGCGGGCGAATTGTGCGGGAAGATTTCCTCGAACTGGGTGAACAGGCGTTCGGTATGGGCATCGCGCCAGCGCCCCTGGTTGCGGGCGATGAAGGGCGCGATCTCGCAGCCGATGCCGGCGATCTCGCCGCCGACCCAGTTGAAGCCGATCCGGTGCAGCAATTCGTCGCCGACATACAGCGCCAGGTGCAGGTCGCCCTCGCCCAGGTGGCGCTGCTGGGAACGCAGGATGATCGAGTACAGCTGCCCGTCCTGCCGGTGCTCCCACAAGGCCAGGCCCGGACCGCCGTAGATGGCGCTCTTGTAGTTGTCGTCGAAGGTATCGTTCTCGAAACGATAATGGCTGAGCACGCATGCGACGCGCTGGCGCGGCTTGAAATGGCGCGAGAGGTAATCGCGGTGGCTCAAATGGTGGAACACATCGCCGCCGCTGTCGGGAGCGATGTAGCGCTGGTACACGGGCAGGTCGCACAGCTGGCGGTGCTTGGCTGGCCAGCGCAACACGCGCAGGGAACGGGCGACGCTGGCGGCCCATGAAAACACAGTGTACGACTTGCGGGCGGCGACGCTATGCCTGGCCAGGTAGAACATCAACATCGGCAATCCTCATCTGGGGAAAACGATACACTTCTTCCGTCAGATCAGACTACCGTATTTACGTTAGCGCAAATTGTTTGCTAGCGCACCTTAGGCGCTAAAAAACGTAAAGAGCGTGCCGCCCAGCAACGCAATCGCTTACTTTCCGAGCCCGGCAGCGAGCGCGCGCGTGATGTCGGCGGCCGGCACGGCGGCGCAGCCGCTGGCGTTCTGGCCGCTCCACAAGGGCGAGAAGTCGCCCAGTCCCTGCGCCTCCGCCTTCGCGCGCAGCGGCCCGATCGCGGAGGTGGCCAACGGGAAAGCGGGCGCCAGCGGATTGACCGGCCCCAGTTCGCGGATCACCCGGTTGACGATGCCGCGCGCCGGCCGCCCCGAGAACAGATTGGTCACCGCGGTGTGGCGCGCCCGGGGTGACATCAGGGCCGCGCGATACGGCGTGCTGATAGTCGATTCCGGGCAGCACAAGTAAGCCGTGCCCACCTGCACCCCGGCCGCCCCCAGCGCCATCGCCGCGGCCACGCCCTGGGCATCGGCGATGCCGCCGGCCGCGATCACCGGCACCTTCACCGCGGCGGCCACCTGGCGCAGCAGCGCGAAAGTGCCCATCTGGGTGCTCAGGTCCTCGGTCAGGAACATGCCGCGGTGGCCGCCCGCTTCCAGCCCCTGGGCGATGATCGCGTCCACGCCGCGCTCCTCCAGCCACAGCGCCTCGTCAACCGTGGTGGCCGAGGCGATGATGCGCGCGCCCATGCGGCGCACGCGCTCCATCAGCGCCTCCTCCGGCAGGCCAAAGTGGAAGCTGACCACGGGCGGGCGGAATTCGTCGAGGATGTCGGCCGCCTCGCTGGAAAACGGCAGCCGCCCCGGACCGGCAGGAATGGTCGCCGGGTCGATGCCGAATTCGGCGTAGTACGGTGCCAGCACCTCGCGCCAGCGCGCCTCCACGCCCGGCTGCGGCGCCGGCGGCGTATGGCAGAAGAAGTTGACGTTGAAGGGCTTGTCGGTAGCGGCGCGGATCGCGGCCAGTTCCTTGCGCATCGCATCCGGCGCCAGCATCGCGCACGGCAGCGAGCCGAGCCCGCCGGCATTCGATACTGCGATGGCCAGCGCACTGCCCTGCGCGCCCGCCATCGGCGCCTGGATGATCGGCAATGCGGTTCCCAACAAGGTTTGCAAGCTCATGGCGTTCCTCCGGTTTCGACCACGCCAGTGTAGCGTGCCCGGGCCATTCTTGCGGGGCGGTGCCTCAGTCGCGCGGCAGGACGATGCCGGCGGTGCCGGGGCAGACCTGGCGCGGGAATTCGCGCGAGACGTCGATGCAGCCGCCTTCGGCATACACGCCGCGGCCATCGCGCGGGCGCGCCATGCGCTCCAGCACGCGCGCCAGCTCGATCGGGGCCGACATGGTGGCTTTCACGCGCGCCTCGACCACGTCCTCGTCCATGCGCAACTCGCCCTCGGCATCGACATAGGTGCCATGGCGCCAGTGCCAGACCTCGACGCATTTACGGACAAAACTATATGGATCGTTTCGCTTCCAGAAGTTGGCGAACAGCCCGTTGCCGAGGTAGATCACCCACGAACCTTCGTAACCCGAGGCGTCGGCCGAGGCTTCGTCCGGATTGCGGAACCAGACCCGGTCGCCCGGCACGTACCAGCGCGCGGGCAGCGGTTCTTCCATCGAGCCGAACTCGGTCAGGAACACGTCGTGGTAGCGGCCGGACATGATGGCCTTGCGCTCCCACTGGCGCTGCAGGTCGGCCAGCAGCGCCGGGTTGACGCGCTCCAGTTCCTGCGCAATCCCGAGCAGGATCACGTACTCGGTGGCGCGGTAGCACGAGAACGCATACAGCTTGCCGCCGTTGGCGTCGGGCTGGGTGGCCAGGCGCAGCGCCTCGATCAGGGACTGGCCGGGCAGGACGGTGAAGCCGCGGTCCTCGTCGTAGGTCCAGTGCGTCTCAGGCCGCTCGGCGTGGCTGGTGCCGAAGGCGAGCTGGGTGCGGCGCGCGGCGTGCACGATGTTGCGGCGGATCGCCACGCTTGAGAGGAATTCGGCGAAGCCGGGAAAGCGCAGCGGGCGCGGCGCCGCCAGCATGGCCAGCACGATCTCGCGTTCGAGGTCGATGACGCTGGCTTCGGTGTCCAGGCCCAGGTAGCGGCACAGGCCCGTGGTGTCGCTGTCGGCCACGAAGCTGGCGCTCCATTCCGGCGCCAGCGCGACGCCGGCGGCTTCATGCGGCGCACTCGCCGCCACCAGCCGGCGCAGGCCAAGCGCATCCAGGTAGTCCAGCATCTGACGCCGTACGAGACGGTCGTCGCCGGTGAATTCGATGCCGCTGGCGCGGGCCAGTACCGCGGATTCTGCAAGGTTCATGTCGGTCGCTGCTGTCTGCCTGCGGCAGCGGGACCAGCCCCTGCCGCGCCTTTATCGATGGGCAGAATACACGCGGGACAATGAAATCCGCATTAAACAGCGGCGTCAGTACTGGCGGGCGGAAAGCGCACGGTGGCGACCAGGCCGGAGCCCTGTTCGCGCCCGCCCAGGGTGACGCTGGCGCCGTGCGCATCGGCGATGCTGCGCACGATCGACAGCCCCAATCCACTGCCCCAGCTGTCGTTGCCCTCGCCGCGGTAGAAGCGGTCGAACACCCGTTCGCGCTCCTGCGGCGGGATGCCGGGACCGGTGTCGGACACCTGCAGGAAGGGCCGGCCGTCGGCCTCGCCGACGCCGACCGCGACGTCGACCCGGCCGCCGGGCGGCGTGTAGCGCAGCGCGTTTTCGATCAGGTTGCCGAGCAGGATGCGCAGGTCGTCCGGATAGCCGTCGGCCACCGCCTCGCCGCCGCCCGGCGCCACGCCGAGGTCGATGCCGCGGCCTTCGGCATGGACGAAGCGGTCGGCCACGCACTGCTGCGCCAGGTCGAGCAGGCCGACGCGGGCGACGGGGCGGCCGGCCGCCGCGCTTTCCTGGCGCGCGGACGTGAGCAGCTGCTGCACCACGTGGGTGGCGCGGTCGAGCCGTTCGTGCAGCTTGGCGAAGGACAGCGCGCGCTGCTCGTCGCCGGCCGCGCGCTCCGCCAGCGCCAGCTGCAGCTTGAGCGCCGTCAGCGGCGAGCGCAGCTCGTGCGCGGCATCGGCGACGAAGGCGCGCTGGCTCGACAGGGCCTGGTCCAGCTTGCGCAGCAGCTCGTTGAGCGCGCTCACCACCGGCAGCAGCTCGGGCGGCTGGCCGTCCGGCGTCAGCGGCTGCAGCGCCACCGGCGAACGCGCGCCGACCGCCTCGGCCAGGTTGCGCAGCGGGCGCAGGCTGTTCCCGACCACGAACCAGATCAACAGGCCCAGCACCGGCGTCACCAGCACGAAGGGCAGCAGCGAGCGCAGCGCCAGGCCGGCGGCCACTTCCTCGCGCGCCAGGATGGCCTGGGCCACCTGCACCCGCTCGCCCTCGCGCATCGCGACGAACACGCGCCAGCGGCCATCGTCGGCATCGACGAAGCCGTAGCCCAGCTCGGGCGCGGCCGGCAGGTGCTGCGACGGGGCCGAGGCATACGACAGCTTGCCCTGGCGGTTCCACACCTGCACCACGACGTCGGTCTCGACGCCCTGGGCGCGCGAGGGCGCGCCATGGGTCGGCACCGTGGCCGCCAGCTGGCGCAGCTGTTCGTCGAACAGGCGGCTGGCTTCTTCCAGCACCTTGAAATAGGTGCCCACGCCCGCCACCAGGGTACAGAACAGGGCGCCGCCAAGCAGGCCGACCAGCAGCTGGCGCCGGATCGTCCTCATGCGTCCACGAGGTAGCCGACGCCGCGCACGTTGCGGATGAAGTCCGCGCCGAGCTTCTTGCGCAGGCGGTGCACGTAGACGTCGACGGTATTGCTCTCGACTTCCTCGTTCCAGCCGTACAGCTTCTGCTCCAGCTTGGACTTGGACATCACCTGCCCGGGCGGATCGAGCAACGCCGCCAGCAGCGCGAATTCGCGCACCGACAGCGGCAGCGGGTCGTTGCCGAGGAAGGCTTCATGGGTGGCCATTTTCAGGCGCACGCCGCGGTGCACGATGTCGGGCTGGGCGCGCCCGCTCTGGCGCCGCAGCAGCGCGCGCACGCGGGCGAACAGCTCGTCCAGCTCGAAGGGCTTGACCAGGTAGTCGTCGGCGCCGCTGTCCAGGCCCTCGACCCGTTCGGCTGTGCTGTCGCGCGCGGTGATGATCAGGACCCGCGCGCCGCCACCCTCGTTGCGGTAGCGCTGCAGCACCTCCAGCCCCCCGCGCTTGGGCAGGCCGAGGTCGAGCAGCACCAGGTCGTACACGTCGTCCTCCAGCGCCAGCAGCGCGCTGTGGCCGTCGCGCACCCAGTCCACCGCGTAGCGTTCGCTGCGCAGGCTCTCGGCGATGCTGTCGCCGATCATGGGGTCGTCTTCGATCAGCAGCAGGCGCATGGGTGCTCCTCGTGGGCTGATGGTGGCTGGTGGTGTGGTGCGGGCATAGTGTGGGCAAAAGCGTGGCGAAAGCGCCGTCAGCTTAACGCAAGCCGGGCGCATTTTGTTGACGCCTTCATATTCGCATGCCAAATTCGCTCATTCGCGTGAATAATGGCTGTTTCGACAATCACACCAGCGAGGACGCATGATCACCCAGCTCAAGTTCGCCGGCATCCCGGTATCGGACCAGGACCGCGCGCTCGCGTTTTACACCGAAAAGCTCGGCTTCGAAGTGGCCACCGACCAGCCGATGGGGCCGGGCAAGCGCTGGATCGAGCTGCGCATCGCCAGTTCGGGCACGCGCGTGGTGCTGTTCACGCCGGACGGCCAGGAAGACCGCATCGGCAGCTTCTTCAACGGCGCCTTCGCCAGCGACGACGTCGAGGCCACCTGGCGCGAGCTGTCCGCGCGCGGCGTCGAATTCATCAAACCGCCCAAGACCGAGCCCTGGGGCACCAGCGCGATCTTCCGCGACCCGGACGGCAACAGCTTCGTGCTGTCCTCCTCGACCTGACCGGCGGCTTCAGGACGGCTGCCCGGCCAGCCCGGCCCGCAGCTGGCGCGACTGGATCACGTTCTCGATGGTAGCCATCGTCACCGGCTTGGTCAGGTGGACGTCGATGCCGGCTTCCTCGCTTTGCCGGCGGTCGGCGGTGCTGCCCCAGCCGCTCAGCGCGGCCAGGAAGATGTCGCGTTCGGGGAAGCGCTGGCGCACCCGGCGCGCCACCTCGTAGCCGCTGATGTCGGGCAGGCCGATGTCGAGGAAGGCCAGGTCGGCGCTGAATTTATCGAGCACCTCGAGCGCGCCGGCGCCGGTGAAGGCCAGGCGCACGATATGGCCGTGGGCCTCCAGCATGGCGCCGAGGGTGCTGGCGGCATCCGCGTTATCGTCCAGCACCAGGATGCGCAGCGAGGCCTGGGCCGCCGCGCGCTCGGCCGGTCCCTCGCCCGCGGCCGGCGCCGGCGCGGGCGCCACCGGCAGGCGTACCGAGAAGGTGCTGCCCTTGCCGGGACCGGCGCTGGCGACGCCGATCTGGCCGCCATGCAGTTCGACGATGCGCCGCGCCAGCGCCAGCCCCACTCCGAGCCCGCCGCGGCGCTGGGCGCGCGCGTCCTCGGCCTGGGCGAACATGGTGAACACCTGCGGCATGTTCTCGGGCGCGATGCCGACCCCGTTGTCGGTAACCCGGATCACGACCTCGCCCTGCTCGCGCAGCACCGTGAGGTCGATCGCGCCGCCGCTCGGGGTGTACTTGGCGGCGTTGTGCAGGAGGTTGCTGACCACCTCGGTCAGGCGCACGCGGTCGACGTGCAGGAACAGCGGCTCGGGCGGCAGCTCGGCGTGGAAGCGGTGTCCGCCGCGCTCGATGTGGCCGCGGGACAGCTCGATGGCGGCGTCGACGATCTCGCGCACGCTGGCGGTTTCCGGGGAGAGTTCGAGCTTGCCGGAGCTGATCCGGGCGACGTCCAGGAGGTCGTCGATCAGGCGCACCACATGCGCCATCTGGCGTTGCATGATCTGGTGGGTGCGCGCCAGCCGCGCGCTGCCGACCGCCTCGATCTTGAGCAGCTCGAGGCCGGCCTGGATCGCCGCCAGCGGGTTGCGCAGCTCGTGCGCCAGCACCGCCAGGAACTCGTCCTTGTGGCGCGCCTGGCGCTTCAGCTCCTCGCTGGCGTTCTTCTGGGCGGTGATGTCGACGAAGGCGGCCACCGAGCCGATCACCTGGCCGGTGTGGTCGCGCAGCGGCACCGCGTTGACCAGCACGTGCAACACGTCGCCGTCCGGGAAATGCATCTCGAGCTCGCACCCGCGGATCTCGCGCCCGGTGGCGGCGGCCAGCTGCAACGGCAGCTCTTCCGGCCTGAGCGCCACCCCGTCTGCATACGCCGCATAGCTGTGCGGCCCCGGGTCGCTCAGCGACGGGCTCTGCTCCGCGCCGAGGCGCAGCAGGCGCACGGCTTCCGCGTTCGAGGTCACGTTCAGGCAGGCGCGGTCGTGCGCGATGAAGATCGCGGCGGGGGTCGCGTCCATCACGCTTTGCAGCTCGGTGGCGCGCATGCGCTCGCGCTGCTCGCTGTCGTGCAGCGCGGCCAGCAGGCGCCGGGTCTCGGTCACGTCCTCCACCGCCACCGACACGCCGACGATCAGGCCGTGCCGGTCGCGCACCGGATACACGCTTTCGCGGTAGGCCCGCACCGCGGTGGGATGGGCCTTGGTGGCCCCTTCGAATTCGACGCCGATCAGCGGCACGCCGCTGCGCATCACGTCCTGGAAAATCGGTTCGGCCATGTCTGCCACGTCCGGCACCACCTCGCGGATGCTCTTGCCCAGATGCTCCTCGGCGGCCAGGCCATTCTGCTCGGCCAGCATGCGGTTGGTGCGCACGTAGCGCAGGTCGCGGTCGAGCACGGTCATGCCGAGCGGGGCCTGGTCGTAGGCGATCTCCATTTCCTGCAGCTGGGCGCGGGTGGCGGCGGTCTCGGCGCGCGCCTCGCGCATGCGCCGCGTCTGCAGGAATGCGTGCATGGCGGCGGCGATCGCAAGCAGTGCAAGAATTGCCTCTACCACAACACTCGACACGATACGTCTCCTTTGGACGCGGATGCAGGCCAGCCTTCGTTCAGGGAATTGTAACCCCGATTAACTCCAGATTAGCGCTCTTCGATCACTCGGCACAAGACGCTGTTGCGCGCTGTCGCAATAAAAAAGCCGCCAGCTTAGGCGGCTTTAGGAGCGCAACGTTGCAACTCAGGAACTCTGTTTGAGCTGCTCCAGGATCGCCGGGTTTTCCAGCGTCGACACGTCCTGGGTGATGGTCTCGCCCTTGGCCAGCACGCGCAGCAGGCGGCGCATGATCTTGCCGGAGCGGGTCTTGGGCAGGTTGTCGCCGAAGCGGATTTCCTTGGGCTTGGCGATCGGGCCGATCTCCTTGGCCACCCAGTTGCGCAGCTCGACCGCGATCTTCTTGGCGTCCTCGCCGGTAGGACGGGCCTGCTTGAGCACGACGAAGGCGCAGATCGCCTCGCCCGTGGTCTCGTCCGGCTTGCCGACCACGGCGGCCTCGGCCACCAGCGGATTGGCCACCAGCGCCGATTCGATCTCCATGGTGCCCATGCGGTGCCCCGACACGTTCAGCACGTCGTCGATGCGGCCGGTGATGGTGAAGTAGCCGGTGTCCTTGTTGCGGATCGCGCCGTCGCCGGCCAGGTAGTACTTGCCGCCCAGTTCATCTGGGAAGTAGCCGCTCTTGAAGCGCGCCGGATTGCCCCAGATGGTGCGCAGCATCGACGGCCACGGACGCTTGACCACCAGGATGCCGCCCTGTCCGTTGGGCACGTCGTGGCCGGCCTCGTCGACGATGGCGGCCATGATGCCCGGCAGCGGCAGCGTGCACGAGCCCGGCACCATCGGCGTCGCGCCCGGCAGCGGGGTGATCATGTGGCCGCCGGTCTCGGTCTGCCAGAAGGTGTCCACGATCGGGCAGTTCTCGCGGCCCACATTGCGGTAGTACCACATCCAGGCTTCCGGGTTGATCGGCTCGCCCACCGAGCCCAGCAGGCGCAGCGTGGACAGGTCGAAGCTCTTCGGATGCACGGCCTCGTCGGCGTTGGACATCTTGATCAGCGAGCGGATCGCGGTCGGCGCGGTGTAGAAGATGGTGACCTTGTGCTTGGCGATGGTCTCCCAGAAGCGCCCGGCATGCGGGAAGGTCGGGATGCCTTCGAACACGACCTGGGTCGCGCCCACGGCCAGCGGGCCGTAGGTGATGTAGGTGTGGCCCGTGACCCAGCCGATGTCGGCGGTGCACCAGAACACGTCGTTCGGCTTGATGTCGAAGGTCCACTTCATGGTCTGCGCGGCCCACAGCAGGTAGCCGCCGGTGGCGTGCTGCACGCCCTTCGGGGTGCCGGTCGACCCCGAGGTGTAGAGGATGAACAGCGGGTGCTCGGCGCCGACCCATTCCGGCTCGCAGTCCGTGGCCTGGCCTTCGACGAGATCGTGCAGCCACAGGTCGCGCCCCTGCTGGAAGTTGATGCTGCCGCCGGTGCGCTGGTAGACGACGACGTCGCGCACGGTCTCGCAGCCGCCCATCGCCAGCGCCTCGTCGACGATGGATTTCAGCGGCAGCGGCTTGCCGCCGCGCAGTTGCTCGTCCGCCGTGATGACGGCCACGGCGCCGGCGTCGATGATGCGCTCCTGCAGCGACTTGGCCGAGAATCCGCCGAACACCACCGAGTGGGTGGCGCCGATGCGGGCGCAGGCCTGCATGGCGGCGATGCCTTCGATCGACATCGGCATGTAGATGACGACGCGGTCGCCCTTCTTGATGCCGCGCGACTTCAGGCCGTTGGCGAACTTGCACACGCGCTCGTGCAGCTGGCGGTAGGTGGCGGTGGTGACCTTGCCGTCGTCCGCCTCGAAGATGATGGCGGTCTTGTCGGCATTGCCGTTGGCGAGGTTGCGGTCGAGGCAGTTGTAGGAAGCGTTCAGCTCGCCATCCTCGAACCAGGTGAAGAACGGTGCGTTGGATTCGTCCAGCACCTTGGTGAAGGGCTTGTGCCAGGACAGGCTTTCGCGCGCCAGGCGCGCCCAGAAGCCTTCGTAGTCGGCTTCGGCCTCGGCGCACAGCTTGTCGTAGGCGGCCATGCCGGACACGGCCGCATTGGCGGCGAAGGCGGACGAAGGGTTGAAGATGCGGTGCTCCTGCAAGCCCTGTTCCTGGACGGTCTCGTTTTCGGCCATGCTAGTCTCCATAGGATTAGTAGTAGTTTGCCGGATACCTTAAGCGGCCACGCTTACTGAGCCCTTACAGCTCATGCAACATCCGGTGGTGCTGTGATTTTACCAACCCTTTGGGCTTGCCGGTGCTCGTGCTTGCCCGTCCGGGCAGGTGTAAAATGCCGTGTTGACCCATCCTCACGCATTATCATTCCACAGCGAGAATCACCCATGACAGTCATCAAGCAGGAAGACCTGATCGAATCGGTCGCCGCCGCGCTTCAATACATCAGCTACTACCACCCGGCCGACTACATCCAGCACCTGGCGCGCGCCTACGAGCTGGAACAGAGCCCGGCGGCCAAGGACGCGATCGCGCAGATCCTGACCAACTCGCGCATGTGCGCCGAAGGCAAGCGCCCGATCTGCCAGGATACCGGCATCGTCAACGTGTTCCTGAAGATCGGCATGAACGTGCGCTTCGAAGGCTTCACCGGCTCGGTGACCGATGCGATCAACGAAGGCGTGCGCCGCGCCTACAACTTCCCGGATAACAAACTGCGCGCCTCGATCGTGGCCGACCCGCAGTTCGACCGCAAGAACACCAAGGACAACACCCCGGCCGTGGTGCACATGGAGCTGGTCGAGGGCGACACCGTCGACGTCAAGGTCGCGGCCAAGGGCGGCGGCTCGGAGAACAAGACCAAGTTCGTGATGCTCAACCCGTCCGACTCGCTGGTCGACTGGGTGCTCAAGACCGTGCCGCTGATGGGCGCCGGCTGGTGCCCGCCAGGCATGCTGGGCATCGGCATCGGCGGTTCGGCCGAGAAGGCGATGCTGATGGCGAAAGAGTCGCTGATGGAAGACATCGATATGTACGAGCTCAAGCAGCGCGGCCCGCAGAACAAGCTGGAAGAGCTGCGCATCGAGCTGTGCGACAAGATCAACGCGCTGGGCATCGGCGCGCAGGGCCTGGGCGGCCTGACGACCGTGCTGGACGTGAAGATCAATATGTACCCGACCCACGCGGCCTCGAAGCCGGTCGCGATGATCCCGAACTGCGCCGCGACCCGCCACGCCCACTTCGTGCTGGACGGCTCGGGCCCGGCCTACATCGAACCGCCGGCGCTGTCGACCTGGCCGGAAGTGCACTGGACCCCGGACACCGAGAAATCCAAGCGCGTCAACCTGGACACGCTGACCAAGGAAGAAGTCGCATCGTGGAAGCCGGGCCAGACCCTGCTCCTGAACGGCAAGATGCTGACCGGCCGCGACGCCGCGCACAAGCGCATCCAGGACATGCTGGCCAAGGGCGAGCCGCTGCCGGTGGACTTCACCAACCGCGTGATCTACTATGTCGGCCCGGTCGATCCGGTGCGTGACGAAGTGGTGGGCCCGGCCGGCCCGACGACCGCGACCCGCATGGACAAGTTCACCGACATGATGCTGGAGAAGACCGGCCTGATCTCGATGATCGGCAAGGCCGAGCGCGGCCCGGTGGCGATCGAGTCGATCCAGAAGCACAAGTCGGCCTACCTGATGGCGGTGGGCGGCTCGGCCTACCTGGTGTCGAAGGCGATCAAGTCGGCCAAGGTGGTCGGCTTCGCGGACCTGGGCATGGAAGCGATCTACGAGTTCGATGTCAAGGACATGCCGGTGACGGTGGCGGTGGATGCGACCGGCACCTCGGTGCACCAGACCGGGCCGAAGGAGTGGGCAGCGAAGATCGAGTCGCTGAAGAATATTCCGGTGACTGTCGCTTAATCCCCTAGCTTAAAAACCGTCGTTCCCGGCACTGCCGGAAACGACTCCCCGCGCAGGCGGGGACCCATAGAACGTTCGCTCAGTGGCACTTTATGCGCTGCTGGCTCGCGAACTCAGCATGGGTCCCCGCCTCCGCGGGGACGACGTTTTTATGGCGCGTATCAATTCGAGCGCAGTGCGCCCGCGCCCTATTTCGGCCCAAACCCCAGCAGCTTTCCTTCCTTGTCCACATCCACCTGCCACGTTACGTCCTTGTTCCCGTGGCGCGCCCGGTAGGTCCTGCGCACGCCCTCATCGGCCGGCTTCTCCGCCACCAGCACCAACTCCTCCACCTGCGGCAGCGACCGCAAATACGGCAGCAGGAAAGTCCGGTAATCCGGCACGAAGCCCTTGCGCGCCTGCTCGCTGAACAAGTCCTCGTCGACGCGTCCGGCGACGCCATCGGCAATCGTCTTGCGCATCGCCGCCGTCACCTGTGGCATCCCGTCCGCGATCCCTTTCGGCATCGGCGCCGCCACCGGCGGCAGGTAAATCTCGGACACGCCCTGCGCCAGGTAAGGATACAAGCTCTTGCCATTGGTGAGCACGACGAAGGTCATGCGCTCCTCCGGATAGCGCAGGATGTCCGCCAGCGCCGGCCCGCCCGAATGCCCCACCGTCCTGCGGCCGTCGATCTCTTTCACCACCCAGCCGACGCCAAAGCCATTCATCTCGCCATTGCCTAATCGCGCAGGCCGCCACATCTCCGCCACCGATTCCTTGCGCAGGAAGGCGCCGCCATCGAGCGCCGCGGCCACCTTCGCCAGATCGGAGGCCGACGCCAGCAAGCCGCCCGCGTCGTAGCTCAAAGGGCCGTAGTGGAAATTGAAGTTCCGGAAGCGCGAGTCCGACCACTCGTACACGCCGGCTCGCTGCGGCACGACTTCGGTCGCCCGCATGTCGCCCGTGCCCGTGCTGTACTCGAAATCCGCGTGCAGGCCAAGCGGCCCGGTCACGTACTGCCTGAGCGCCTGAGTGTACGGCATCCCGCTCGCCACTTCGATCACCTTGGACAGCACGGTGTAGCCGGCAATCCCGTACTCCGCGCTCGCGCCCGGCGCGTGCGCCAGCGGCAGTGCCTTCGCCGCTGCGACGAACTCGTCCAGCGTCTTGCCCGCGCCCCGAACATTGTCCGGAATGCCTGACGAGTGATCGGCCAGGTGGCGCAGCGTGACCGGTCGCCAGCTCTCCGGCGCATCAGGCAGGTATTTGGCGACGCTGTCGGACAAGTTCAGCCTGCCCTCCTCCTGCAGCCGCATCAGCAGTATCCCGGTGAAGGGCTTGGTCGAGGACGCCAACTGAAAAGCCGTATCAGCCGTGACCGCTTGTCGCCATTCGAGATTTGCCATCCCGTAACCCTTCATCTTGGCGATCTTGCCGTCGCGGACGATGGCAAGCGCGACACCGGGAACGTGGTTGATGGCCATCTGGCGCGCGATGTAATCGTCGACGCGGTCGGCCTGCGCGCTGCCGGTAACGGCGCCAAACAGCATCACGGCCACGGCCGCCAGGCGCTTAACTTGTTGATGCATATGCACTTCCCATCAGTGTATGGACAGGCAACGATAGCACCGGCCGTCACAAAGTAGAAGAATTTTTCTATATGCATGCCGGGATCAGCTCCTTGCCGAGGTGATCGATGAGCGCTACCATGCCTGCATGAATCTCGCCCCTTCGTCCATCGACGCTCCGGTGGGCATCTTCGACTCGGGCGTGGGCGGCCTTTCGGTGCTGCGCCACATCCGCTCCCAACTGCCGCACGAGCACTTGCTGTATTTCGCCGACTCCGGTTTCGCGCCCTATGGCGACAAGTCCGAGGAAGTGCTGGGCGAACGCGCGCTGGCCGTGACCGCCTTCCTGCTTGAGCGCGGCGTCAAGGCCATGGTCGTGGCCTGCAACACGGCGACCGTGGCCGCCATCGCCTTGCTGCGCAAGCGCTATCCGGATTTGCCGATCGTCGGTGTGGAACCGGGCCTGAAACCGGCCGCGGCCGCTAGTCACAACCGCAAGATCGGCGTGCTGGCGACCGACGCCACACTCAGCGGAGAGAAATTCCTGCAGCTGCGCGACCAGATCAGCCAGGCCAGCGGTGCGCAGTTCCTGCTGCAGCCTTGCGTCGGCCTGGCCGACCAGATCGAGCTGGGCGAACTGGATTCCGAGACGACGGCGGCGATGCTGGAGCGCTACATCGCGCCCTTGCTGGCCGAAGGCGCCGATACGCTGGTGCTTGGCTGCACCCACTACCCGCTGGTCCAGGCATCGATCGAACAGGTGATCGCGAAGGCCACGGACCGTCACGTGACGCTGGTCGACACCGGCGACGCGGTCGCGCGCCAGCTGGCCCGCCTGCTGGCGGCGGCGGGGACTTTGCGGACTGCGGGCAATGGGAGCGTCACCGGCTTCACCACCGCCAGCGAGGCGGCATTGAGCGCGGCCTTCAATGGACTGATCGGGATCGAGCCGCCGGTGCACGAGGTACGGTTGGGTCAGCTGCGCATTTAAATTTGCCTGACTCGCCAGTTCTTTGTATAATTTCGAGCTGTCCCGCACCCAGTGCAGGCAAAATGCAACATCAGTGGTGGCTGTAGCTCAGTTGGTAGAGTCCAGGATTGTGATTCCTGTCGTCGTGGGTTCGAGTCCCATCAGCCACCCCAAGAATTCAAAAGCCCAGCCTCGCGCTGGGCTTTTTCATTTCGCCCTTATGCGGCAAGTGTTCGCACTACGGGCATCACCTCGATGCTTTTGTCTTGCTCTGCATGCCAGAGGTCATAGTGATTTTGAACCCTCAACCAAATATCGGGCTCTCCACCTAACCATTTCGCAAGGCGTACAGCAAGTTCTGCGGTGATTGGAGCACGTCCATCAAGTACACGAGATAGTGCTTGCCGCGAGACACCCAGCTGACGGGCGGCTTCGGTGATCGTCAAGCCCAAGTCGGGAAGTACGTCTTCTTTCAGCGTTTCTCCCGGATGGGGCGGATTGTGCATACGAGCCATTAGAGCACCTAGTGATAATCTTGATAGTCAACCATCCAGGCATCTTGGCCATCGAAGCGAAAGGTAAGCCGCCAGTTGCCGCTGATCTTCACTGCCCAGTGACCTCGCAGTTTTCCAGAAAGCGAATGGAGCCGCCAGCCCGGTACATCCATATCATCTGCTGACCTCGCTTCGTTTAAACGCTCCAACTGCCGCCCGAGCTTAGCCACGTGTCCGGGATCAATCCCAGCTTTCGTTCCGGTCGAATAAAAGCGCTCCAACCCTTTGTGCGCGAAGCTTTTGATCATGATTCTATCCCTGGGCGAGATATCATGTCAGCGCTACGCAGCAGCACAGGCTATGGTCGCTTGACATACGTTAGACGGACGGAGCATCAAAAAGTTCGGACAGATCGCCGCCGGCATTGCACGAGATTGCAACATCAGCTACATTGCCAAAACTTTACGTTTCTCCAATGGGACCGACATGCACGTTGAAGTACCGAAGGCGAAGAAGTGGAAGGAATTTGGTAGCGAATACCTGATGATCGTCGTCAGCATCGTGACCGCGCTGGGGCTCGAACATGCCGTCACCAGCTACCACCACCGCCATCTTGCGCACGACGCGACCGAGCGCATCGAGGTGGAACTGCGTGCCAACGCCAAGGACATCGACGAGGTCCTGGATCACAACCGGGACATGCAAAAGCGCGTCGAGCGCCTGCGCGTCGCCTTCCTTGACGACCTGAGAAGCGGCACGCCCGAGCAGGTCGCCATCAATCGCATGCTGGCGCAGGACAAGAACGCGCTGGAGCTGGCCGTCCAGTCCCCTACGTTGCAGCACGAAGCATGGGATGTCGCCGTGGCGAACCAGGCCGCCAGCTATATCGAACCGGCCCGGCTGGAGCGCTATGCCGCGGTCTATGCCCACATGCGCGACGTCAGCGCCATCGAAAACGGCGCGGGCAACAAGTTCTTTAACGGCCCCCAGATGATCAACGTCTTCGCCGACGTACAGCTCGGCAAAGCGCAGGCGCGCGACCTGCTGGGCTTGCTCGGCCAGATGGTGTCGGCCTATGGTTCGGCCGACGGCAACCTGATGAACCTGCAAAAAGACCTAGCGAAAGGCTTCGGCCCCGCGAAACACGAAATAGCTCAGCGATAAGCGCTGCGAAGCTCCGGCGACGGTCCGCCGCTCCCCGGCCTTCCCGGCGGTCGCAAGGCCGGCTGGGCGGTGACCACGCCCGGGTCGATGTGGGCGACATCATCCAGCCCGGTCAGCGCCATGCAGTCGCTCAGCTCCTGTTCCAGCAAGTGCAACGCACACAGCACGCCGTCCATCCCTTCCGCCGCCAGTCCGTACAGCCAGGCGCGGCCGGACAGGCAGGCGCGCGCGCCATAGCCCATCGCTTTCACGATGTCGCCGCCGGTGCGGATGCCGCCGTCGAAGAACACCTCGATGCGGTCGCCCACCGCTTCGACGATCTCGGGCAGCACCGAGATCGATGAGGGCGCACCATCCAGCTGGCGGCCGCCGTGGTTGGAGACGATGATCGCGTCGGCGCCGATGTCCACCGCCAGCCGCGCGTCGTCCACGTGCATGATGCCCTTGAGGATCAGCTTGCGGTCCCAGATCTTGCGCACCCACTTCACCGTATCGAGGTCGAAGGACGGATCGAACTGCGACTCGATCCATTGCGTCAGCGCGGACAGGTTCTTGGCCTGCTTCAGCTCGCCCTGCAGGTTGCCGAAGGTGCGCCGCTTGCTGCGCGCCATGCCGACCAGCCAGCGCGGGTGCGACAGGATGTCCCAGGTGTTGTGCAGCGTCAGCCGCGGCGGCACCGACAGGCCGTTCCTGGCGTCGGCCCACCGCTTGCCCTGCACGTGCAGGTCCAGGGTCAGGATCAGGGCGCTGCAGCCGGCCTCGTGCGCGCGCCGGATCAGGCTTTCGTTGACCTTGTGCTCTTTCATCAAGTACAGCTGGAACCAGAACGGGCGGCTGGTGGCGTCGGCCACGTCCTCGATCGAGCAGATCGACATGGTGGACAGGCAGAACGGCACGCCGAAGTGTTCCGCCGCCTTGGCCGCCTCCACTTCGCCGTTGGCCCAGGTCAGGCCGGCCAGGCCGGTGGGGCCGATCGCGAGCGGGATGGTGGCCGGTTCGCCGACCATCTTCACGCTCATCTGGCGATGCGAGACGTCGCGCATGTCGTGCTGGCGCAGGGCCAGCGCGCACAGGTCGTCCTGGTTGCGCTGCAGGGTGAGCTCCATGCCCGCGCCGCCGTGCACGTAGTCGAAGATCACGGCCGGCAGGCGTTTGCGGGCGCGCGCCTCAAGGTCGAATACGCTGGAGATCGGGGTGCTCATGGTTCCTCCTCTACAATTCGCCGCGCGCCGCCAGCGCGCGGATGCGGTCGCCCATGCGGCAGGCCAGCGCCTGGATCGTCAACGAGGGATTGACCCCGCCGCAGGTCGGGAACAGCGAGCCGTCACAGATCCACAGGTTGGGGATGTCCCAGCTGCGGCCGTCGGCGTTGACCACGCTGTCCTCCGGTTCGCTGCCCATGCGGCAAGTGCCCATCAGGTGGCTGGTGTCGGTGCTGGTCCACAGGTCGTAGCCGCCGGCCGCCTCCAGCACCGCGCTCATCGACTGCACCGCATGGCGCTGCAGCCGCCGGTCGTTGTCGGAATACGAAAAGATCACGCGCGGGATCGGCAGGCCGTACTGGTCCACTTCATCGGGCACGACCTCGACCCGGTTCTGTTCGCGCGGCTCGGTCTCCGCCACCGCGACGAAGCCGGCCATGTGGTTGTACTTGAGCATTTCCTCGCGCAGGCGGGCGCCCCACAGGTGACGCTCGGTGGCCTGGATCTGGGCCCACGCGCGCGGCAATGGCCCCTGGCTCATGAAGGCGTAGCCGCCGTAGCAGTCCTTGCCGTCGTCGTTGTAGTTCCAGTGCTCGGTGACGGCCATATTGGGCGGCGCCTTGTACCAGCGGATCTCCTCGTCGTAGGTCGCCCACACGCCCGGCCCGGCGTGCGTGGTCAGGTGGGTGCCGACCAGGCCCGAGCTGTTGGCCAGCCCTTGCGAGAAACGCGGACAGGCAGAGTTGAGCAGCAGGCGCGGGGTCTCGATCGCGTAGCCGGAGACCACCACGTTGCGGGCGGGCTGGAAGCGCCAGCGGCCTTCGCGCATATAGTGGATGCCGGTGCAGCGCCCTTCCCCGTCGATGTCGATGTTGCCGGCCATGGCGAGGTCGCGCACTTCGGCGCCGGCGGCCAGCGCGCGCGGGATCCAGGTGACCAGGGCGCTTTGCTTGGCGTTGGTCGAACAGCCGAAATTGCAGAAGCCTCGGTAGACGCAGGGCGGCGACTTGCCGCCGGGTGCGGACAAGGTGGCCAGCGGGGTCGCGGCCCAGCCGATGCCGAGCCGTTCGGCGCCGCGCGCCAGCACCAGCGCGGCGGCATTCAGTTCGTGCTCGCGGTAGGGATAGCGCTCGCGCGCTGGTCCCCAGGGATAGCGCACCGGGCCGGCTACGCGCAGGGCCAGCTCGGCTTCGCGATAGTAAGGCGCGAGTTCGTCGTAGGTGATCGGCCAGTCGATGCCGTAGCCGAGCAGGTCCTCGGATTGGAACCACTCGGGCCGCATGCGCAGCGAGATCATGCTGAAGTGGACGGTGGAGCCGCCGACGCCGCGGCCGCAGTTATTGCCGCCCAGTGCGATGGGGTCGTCGCCGCCGGTGATGCGTTCATCGGTCCAGTAGAGCTTTTGCATTTCCAGTTCATCGGACGCGAAGTCGTCGAGCGGGCGCCAGAATGGGCCGGCCTCCAGCACCACCACCGAGAAACCATGCTCGGCCAGTTTGCAGGCCAGCGTGGCGCCGCCGGCGCCGGCGCCGACAATCGCGAAGTCGACCGGCTCGTTCAGCGAAAACTCGCGCATCGGCACCCAGCCGCCGGGCGTGAACACGTCGGGGGCACGGCCGTCGGCGGCACGGATCACCTCTTCGTCCACTTGGCCTCCTTGCCTTCCCAGGCGTCGCGCTGGTTGAAGTTGAGCCGCACATAGCCGCGCGGGCTGGCGGGACCGCCGAAGCCGATTTCGCTCCAGGCGTCGGGATGCGAGTAGTAATAGCCTGCGATGGTTTTCACCAGCACGGTCACGAAGAACCAGTCGGGCTTCAGGTCCTTCCAGATGTCGGCGTTGGCGCGGTCCTGTTCGAGGTCGGCCAGTAGCGCATCGGCTTCTGGCGGCTCCACCTCGGCGAAGCCGGTGTCGTGGCGGTAGCGCGCTTCGGCATCGATGGCGGCGAGGCCGCGCTGCCAGGCCCGGCGCTGGTCCGGCATGTGGGCGTAGCGGAAGCCTTCCTGCACATTGTCGTGGAGCTGGGCGTCGATCCAGGGTGTGATCGGGATCGGTTCGGCGCGGTCGGGCTGGGGCAGCACGCGGGCGCACAGGGCGTCGAGCACCTGCCATTCACGCTCGGTGAAGAAGCGGCGCGGCGGAACGTTGGACAGGCGTTCGCGGAGCACACGCCTTGTCTTGTCGTCGAACGAAGGACTATTCCATTTGTCGAGGACGTTGTAGTTCGGGTAGGCTGGCTCCATCGCCCTCCTCCTCAGCGTGCGGCGAGGGCGGCGCGGCCGGCCAGCGCGAGTGCGAGGAAGCTGGGCGGTGCGGGCAAGGGCGGACCGCTCAGCACATTCTGGCGCCAGTTGGACCAGCCGCCCATCTGCTTCGCGATGCCGTTGGCGTGGAAGGCGACGCCAATCACGCCGAGCAGCGCGGTCAGGCCGAGCCAGGCGCGGGCGAGGCGGTCGCGGGCGCCGGTGGCGGCGCGCAACAGGAAGATGGCGCCGATGGGCGGCACGGTGACGGGCAGCCACATGGCCGGGCGGTGATAGGCGCCGCGGAAATGCAGCAACGCCGCTTCGGCGGCGCTGCCGGCCATGCCGATGCCTGCCACGGCGCAGATGGCGCGGCGGCCCGGCGCGCTGCCCGGGTGCAGCTGAAGGCGCTGCGCGGCGAGGCCGAGGATGCCGGCCAGGCCGAGCGCCGCGGGCGCGCCGAGCGGGGCCGCGTAGAACAGGTTCTGCCAGCAGAAGCCGCCGGGACGGCGCGCGACGTTGTAGATATGGAAGGCGCTGCCGGCGGCGCCGATGGCGAGCGCGGTGCTGTAGATCGCGGTGCCGGGGGTGGAGCGTGCGGCGGCGAGCGCGGTCGCGAAGGAGCTTGCGAGCGGGGCGAACATGCCGGGGTTTTCGAAGCTGCCGCGCGTGTGTTCGACGGCGCTGTCGAGGAGGACGGACAAGGCTAGCAGCGCAGCCGCTTGGTAAAGGCCACCAGCATCAACACGTCGTCCCGGCGCAGGCCGGGACCCACGCTGAGCGCACTGCTTCGCGGCCTCAACGTTCGGACCACTACCCCATGCACGTCGTCCCCGCGCAGGCGGGGACCCATGGAACGTTTGAGCAGGTGGGCCTTCGGCGCCAGGCAGTGTGCTTGCGTACTCAGCATGGGTCCCGGCCTCCGCCGGGACGACGGTTTTCAGGTTAGGTGAAATACTTTGCGGCGCAGCGACGACTGCTCGACGCGAGAACAGCAAGGCAAGCACGGCCCCGCCAAGGCACACCGCGCCAAGCGCAACGGCCGTGGGCGAGCTTGCGCTGGGCGCACGCCTGATGGCCGCCTCATCCCTCATGCTTGTCCCCGGGCAGGATGCCGCTCAGGACTTGCCGCACCATCCCGCCCAGCATGCCCGACTCGTTTGGATCCCCCTTAAACGTGGCCGACGCGAACTTGCGCGCGTTCTCGAAGGTGATGTGCGACGGCAGTGGCGGCACTTCCGGGTCGGTCTTGAACTCGATCACCACCGGGCAGTTGGCCGCCAGCGCCTCCTTCCACGCCCCTTCCACCTTGTCCGGATCATTGCAGAAGATGCCCTTCAGCCCGATCAGCTCGGCAAAGCGGTGATAGGGCACGTCCGGAATCCGCTGGGTCGCCTCGAACTTCGGATCACCCTGCATCACGCGCTGTTCCCACGTCACCTGGTTCAGGTCCTCGTTATTGAACACGCAGATCACGCAGGTCGGGTTGGCCCAGGTCTTCCAGTACTTCACGATCGTGATCAGCTCGGCCATGTTATTCATCTGCATGGCGCCGTCGCCCACCATCGCGATCACCGGCCGCGACGGGTGCGCGAACTTGGCCGCGATCGCGTACGGCACCGCCGCCCCCATCGAGGCCAGGCTGCCGGACAGCGAACACTCCATGCCCGGCCGGATCTTCAGGTCGCGCGCGTACCAGTTGGCGCAGGAACCGGAATCGCTCGTGATGATCACGTCCTTCGGCAGCTGCGGCGACAGCTCGTAGGCCACGCGCTGCGGATTGATCGGG
This sequence comes from Massilia terrae, assembly GCF_024753145.1. GTDB lineage: Bacteria > Pseudomonadota > Gammaproteobacteria > Burkholderiales > Burkholderiaceae_D > Telluria > Telluria terrae. The sequence continues at coordinate 436,126 of NZ_JANUGU010000004.1, forward strand.
TCGGCCTTCGCCAGCGCCCGCTCCTCCAGCGTCTTCCACCACTCGCGCACGTGCTTTTCGATGCGTTCGCGCCACGGCCCGCCGGCCGGCCTGTCCTTCAGCAGCGGCAGCAGCGCGCGCAGGGTGGCGCCGGCGTCGCCGTGCAGGTTCACTTCGCAGGGGAAGCGGATGCTGAGCATGGCCGGGTCGATGTCGATCTGCACCCCGCGCACCTTACCCTGCTTCGGCAGGAACTCGCTGTAGGGGAAGCCGGTGCCGACCATCAGCAGGGTGTCGCATTGCATCATCATGTCGTAGCTGGGCTCGGTGCCGAGGTAGCCGATCGCGCCGGTCACCCAGGGCAAATCGTCCGACAGCACGGACTTGCCGAGCAGCGCCTTGGCCACGCCCGCGTTCAGCTTGCGCGCGATGGTCTCCACTTCGTCGGAAGATCCGATGGCGCCGGCGCCGACCAGCATCGCGACCTTGCTGCCGGCATTGAGCACGTCGGCGGCGCGGCGCAGGTCGGCGTCGTGCGGCAGCACGGTCGGGCGCACATAGCCCATGCCGGACTGCACCGAGCCGTGGTGGCGCGGCGGGTCCTCGTAGGGCATGTCCTGCAGGTCGCCCGGCAGCACCAGCACCGACACGCCGCGCCGCGCCATCGCGATGCGCAGGCAGGAGTCGACCAGGTGCCGCACTTGCGACGGCGCCTCGGCTTCCTGCACGTATTCGGCGACGTCCGAGAACACGCGGTCGAGGTTGAGTTCCTGCTGGTAGTGCGCGCCGCGCGCCGTGCGCGGGGCCTGGCCGGTGATCGCCAGCACCGGCATGTGGTCGAGCTTGGCGTCGTACAGCCCGGTGAGCAGGTGGGTGGCGCCGGGGCCGCCGGTGGACAGACACACGCCCAGCTCGCCGGTAAACTTGGCGTAGGCGCAGGCCATGAAGGCCGCCATTTCCTCGTGGCGCACTTGCACGAAGGTGATCTTGTCCTTGCCGAACCGCTGCAGCGCCCCGAGCACGCCATTGATGCCGTCGCCGGGGTAGCCGAAGATGCGGCGCACGCCCCAGTCATATAAACGCTCGACGATGAAGTCTCCGACTGTCTTGGCCATGATGAGGATTCCTTTCCGTTCAGGGACGAATGCACCATTCGTCCGGTGATTGTTGAAATGGGGAGAGCAGTTCGCAGCCAGCGGCCGTCACGGCGACCATATTGCAGTCGCGCGCGCCACCCCAGCCGTCGAGGTAGACGCCGGGCTCGATGTTGAACACCATGCCTTCCTCCAGCACTTCGTGCGAGGCGGGATGGATGCGCGGCGGCTCGTTGTGGTCGATGGCCGCGAAGCCGACTCCGTGCCCGAGCGCATGCTTGAAGGCGGCGCCGTAGCCGGCCTGCTCCAGCACGCCACGGGCGGCGCCGTCCACTTCGCGCGCTGGCACACCGGGCCTGATTTCGGCCAGCGCCGCGTCGCGCGCCCGCGCCAGGCTGTCGAAAATGCGGCGCAGCGGCTCACCGGGTTCGCCGATGACATAGGTGCGCGTGAGGTCGGTCCAGTAGCCGTCCGCATAGGAGTTGCAATGCACCAGCACAGGCACGCCTTCCGCCAACGGTGTCGCGTGCGACTGCTGGAAGGCGGCCCAGGCGCCGGCGGCGTTCGCGCCGGACATACAGTAGAAAAAACTGTCGGCCCTGCTCACGGATGGCTGGCGCGTGGCGCGCTCGGTGTAGGCGCGGCGGAAACCGGTCACGGTGTCGGATTCCGGCACGCCGGCACGCAGCTCGGCGGCGCCGCGCCGGTAGGCTTCGGCCGCGATGCCGCAGGAGGCGCGGATGCCATCGAGCTCCAGCGGCGTGGGCCGCATGCGCTGGGCGGCCAGCAAGTCATCGGCGGCGGCCAGCGTCGCGTGCGAAAAGGTTTGCGCCAGCCGCGCGCGCAAGGCGTTGCCGAACACGTACAGCGAGGGATAGCCGGCCGGCAGGTGGGCCGGGCCCATTTCGATGCCGATCTTCTGCAGGGAGCCGGCGCGCGGCCTCAGGATCGCCTCGACCGTGCCGAACAACGCGGCGGGCACCGTTTCCAGCTTGTCGAGCGAGCCGAGCTGGTAGGTCTCGATGCGGTCGGCCCAGCCGCGGCCGGCCAGCTCGCGCGCGTCCTCCGGCACCACCAGCGCCACGCGCGGCTCGTCGGTGACGACCGCGATCGCGTTGCCGGTGACCGGCCAGAATCCGCTGACCAGCAGGACGTTGAGATTGCGCGTGCAGACCAGCGCCGACATGCCCTGCTCGCGCATCGCCGAGCTCAGCCTTTCCAGTCGTTCCGCGGGTCCGGGTTGCGTTGCAGTCATCGTCTGGTGTCCACAGGCCGAAAGAACATTTGAACAAAATGGTAGTCCTGTTTTCCGGGCCGCGGCGTACGCTTCCGGTCAGAACCAGCGGCGCCTGGGCCGCAAGCTCAGCGCCAGCATCGGCGCGTCGCGGTACAGCTGCGCATGGCAGCTCAGGCAGATGTCGGTCGACGGCAAGCCCGCGAAGCGCGATTTTTCAACGGAGGTGTGGCAATAGCGGCAGTCGATGCCGTCGTCGCTCACGTGGTGCTGGTGGCTGAAAGGAATCGGCTGTTCCACCACGGTGCCGCCCGCCGACGGCGAGCTCATGCGCCAACGCGCCAGGAAAACCGCGCCCAGCAATGCAAAGAGGCAGGCGATGAAGCCGAGCTTGAGCGCAAGAACGGTAGCAGGGTGAAACGCCTGGGCCATGGTTGACGGTCGGAAGTTCGAACGAAAACAGATAGCCGCAGGGGTCTAATATTTCAGTATTTCATCCCTTGACCTTGCCCCTGTCGGAAGGACTACACTGGTCAAAATATCACAGCGTGATTGATGATGCCGAACGTTACCGTACTGCCACATCCCGAGTTCGCGCCGGACGGCGCCAGCTTCGAGGCCGAAGGCCCGAGCTCCCTGTGCGACGCCCTGCTCGACCATGGCGTGGAAATAGAACATGCTTGTGGGAAGGTCGGCGCCTGCACCACCTGCCACGTGATCGTGCGCGAAGGCTACGATTCCCTGAACCCGCCGGAAGAAGACGAAGAGGACATGCTCGACCGCGCGTGGGGCTTGGAGCCGGCCTCGCGCCTGTCATGCCAGGCCATCATTGGCGACCAGGACCTCGTGGTCGAGATCCCGCGCTACTCGATTAATCTGGAAAAAGAAAAAGGCTGAGCGGCAACCGTCAGGCTGCCATCCCAGCGCTTGTGGTATTGCTGCGCGGCCAGCCGGCCGCGCGAAGGGTTTGGATCAGTCCAGCTTCCAGGCGTAGTCGACGCGGGTCCAGGTCTGGGCCGGCGCGCCGTCCTTGGTGCCCGGCTTGAACTTGCACGCGGCCAGGCCTTTCAGCGCTGCCTTGTCCAGGTTCTTCGAGCCGCTCGACTTTTCCAGCTTCGAGTCGGCCACGCTGCCGTCCGTGTTGATCAGGAAGGACATCGACGTCGTGCCTTGCTCTTCGTTCAGCAGAGATGCCTTCGGATACTCGACCTTGCACTTCGACGCATCGAAGCTGGCGGGCACTTCACCGGCGGCGGCCAGGCCGGCCACACCGGCCAGGACCAGGCCCGCAAAGACATTCACATAAGGCTTTTTCGTAGACATACCATTTCCCTCTAAATTTTTGCTTATTGGTTGTTGCTGTACTGCTTAGAATTCTTCCCACTCGTCGCCTGCCGTCGCGGCGGTGGCGGGGGCTTTCGGCCGGGCCGGCGGCTCGGCGCTGTCGGCGCGCGCGGCCGCCGGCGCGGCGGCGGCGGGCTTCTTGATCCCGGCGCGGTTGCCGGCGCGGCGGGCCGGCGCGCGCACCACCGCCGGCACGCTGGCGGCGACCGGCGCGGCCAGGGCCACCGACGGTTCAGTGCGGTGCGCGTCGTTCTCGTCCAGTTTGAAGATGCTGACCACGCGCGACAGCTCGCCGGCCTGGTCCTGCAGGCTCTGCGCGGCGGCAGCGGCCTCTTCCACCAGCGATGCGTTCTGCTGGGTCATGCTGTCCATCTCGATGATCGACAGGTTGACCTGTTCGATGCCGGCGCTCTGCTCGGCGCTGGCGGCGGCGATGTCGCTCATGATGTCGGTCACGCGCTTAACGCTCGACACCACTTCTTCCATCGTCACACCGGCCTGGCCGACCAGCTTGCTGCCGCGTTCGACCTTCTCGACCGAATCGCCGATCAGGGTCTTGATCTCTTTTGCCGCGGCAGCCGAGCGTTGCGCCAGATTGCGCACTTCGGATGCCACCACCGCGAAGCCGCGGCCCTGCTCGCCGGCGCGGGCGGCTTCCACCGCCGCGTTCAGCGCCAGGATGTTGGTCTGGAAGGCGATACCGTCGATCACGCCGATGATGTCTGCAATCTTGTTAGCCGAGCTATTGATCTCGCCCATGGTGCCGACCACCTGCGACACCACTTCACCACCCTTGCGCGCGACGTCCGAGGCGCTGGCGGCCAGCTGGTTCGCTTCGCGGGCGTTCTCGGCGTTCTGGCGCACGGTGGTGGTCAGTTCTTCCATCGCCGATGCGGTCTTCTCCAGCGAGCTGGCCTGCAGTTCGGTACGCGAGGACAGGTCCAGGTTGCCGGCGGCGATTTCGCGCGAGGCGGTGCCGATGGTCTCGGTCCCGCGGCGCACCTGGGCCACGATGTCGACCAGGCTGTTGCGCATCTCGCGCATCTCGACCAGCAGGCTGCCGCGGTCGTTGACCGGGGTATCGATGCGGATCGACAGGTCGCCGTGCGCGATGCTGCCGGCAATGCTGGCGGTGTAGCCAGGCTCGCCGCCCAGTTGCTTGAGCAGGCTGCGCGAGATCACCCACGCGGCGGCCACGCCCATGGCCACGGCCAGCCCCAGCATCACCAGCATGAAGTTACGGGCATTCGAGAACGCGGTTTCGGCGTCGGTCTGGGCCTGGGCATTGAGCTTCTGCTCGAGCGCGGCCAGCTGCTCCAGCGAATCCATCCACTTCTTCTGGGCCGGACGGATTTCCTTGATCATCACGCGGGTGGCGTCCTCGGCCTTGTTGGCCAGGTACAGCTCGGATGCCTTGCCGATCGCCGGCATCGCCACGCCTTCGGCTTCCTTCACGGCCGCCAGCAGGGTCTTTTCCTGCTGCGACGATTCGGCCGCGAACTTGGCGTCCAGCTTGGCCTGCACTTCGTCGTATTTGCGGGTCTGTTCCTTGAACTTGTTCAGTTCAGGTTCCATGTCGTCCGCGCTGGTCATCAGGGTGAGGGTGCGCAGGGACGTGACGCGTTCGCTGACGTTGTTGCGCATATCGACCACGAGCCCGGTCACGACGTTGTTCACGCCGACCACGTGGTCGAGGCGGTCCTGAATCTGCGCCATGCGCAGGATGCCGACAACGGTCACGACGACCAGCAGCACCAGCACCAGGGCAAAACCGAGGCCCAGGCGCATTCCGACCTTCATATTCGTCAAATTCATTTGGTCCCTTCTCTCTCTCTCTCTCACTTTTGATTGATCGCCCGCTGCTGCATCGACAATGGTATTGTCAATTTTGCTTCCGCAGAGCAACTAGCGTATTTGTGTGAGAATAATCCAAAACACTGGCCGTGTAGAAAGATTTAGTAGAGCCCCGTAAGTTTGTTACGGGTTCACAACAATCATTACAGGATTGACCATTCGCGGCGGCAGAACCGGAATTATAGAGATGAGTGTTTCCTTACGGCAAGCAAAATGTTGTCGTATTAATGTAAGGACAAGAGAATTGTGGTGCGCGACCGACAGGCCGCGCCGGTTCAGGCCGCGCGCGGCATGCGGGCGGCGGCTTCCAGCAGCAGTTCCGGATTGCCTTCTGCCAGGCGCTTCGGATCGGACAACATCTGGCGGAACGCGCGGGCACCCGGCAGGCCGGACATCAGGCCCAGCATGTGGCGCGTGATGCTGTTCAGCTTCAGGCCGTGCTTGCCGTACTCGGCCAGCTCGCGGGCGATGTAGGGAATCATCGCCTCCAGCACCTGTTCGCGGGTCTTCGCGGGCGCGGCATCCCCGTAAAAGCGCTGGTCCCAGCCGGCCATCACCCACGGGTTGTGATAGGCCTCGCGGCCCAGCATGACGCCGTCCACGTGCTCCAGGTGGCGCGCGATCTCGTCGTCCGACTTGATGCCGCCGTTGATCAGGATTTCCAGGTCGGGGAACTGGCGCTTGAGGTCGTAGGCGACCTCGTATTTCAACGGCGGGATCTCGCGGTTTTCCTTCGGCGACAGGCCCTTGAGGATGGCATTGCGGGCGTGGACGATGAAAGTCTTGCAGCCGGCGTCGGCCACGGTGCCGACGAAATCGCGCACGAAGCCCGCATCCTCGATATTGTCGATGCCGATCCGGTGCTTGACCGTCACGTCGATCGACACCGCGTCGCGCATCGCCTTGACGCAATCGGCCACCAATTGCGGCTCGGACATCAGGCAGGCGCCGAACGCGCCCTTCTGCACCCGCTCGGACGGGCAGCCGCAGTTCAGGTTGATCTCGTCGTAGCCCCACTGCTCGCCCAGGCGCGCGCTGTGCGCCAGCTCGGCCGGATCGCTGCCGCCCAGTTGCAGGGCGACCGGATGCTCGATCTCGCTGTAGCGCAGGTGGCGCGCGACGTCGCCGTGGACCAGCGCCCCCGTGGTCACCATTTCCGTGTACAGGAAAGTGTGGCGCGTGATCTGGCGGTGGAACACGCGGCAGTGGCGGTCGGTCCAGTCCATCATGGGCGCAACCGACAGCCTGCGCGCGCCGGGTCTGACCGGAGCGGCGGGAACGGTGCGGGATTCGATGGACATCTTGTTCATGGCTGGAAACTGCGGAAAGCGCGACGGCAAAGCCGGCCATTTTACCGCAAGCCGGCCCAGCGGGCTTGGCGCTCCCGGTACGCTCACGCCCTTGATGCTACACTGATATGAGGTATTCATTTCGAAGCAGCATGTCCCTGATCCCACCCGCCGATCTTCACCTGCGCAGCTACGGCCGCGGCCTCCCGCCGGACCGCCACGCCTTCGCCCAGCTGGTGCTGCCGCTGAGCGGCGAGCTGCTGCTCGACATCGACGGCCGGGCCGGGCGCGCCGATCCGCTGCGCATTGCCTTCGTCGATACCGGCGCCTGGCACTCCACGTTCGGCGATGCGCCCAACCGCTCGATCATCCTCGACCTCGACCTCGGCACTGTCGTCCCGGCGGTGTCGGAGCGCCTGCGCGAACGGCAATTCCACGACATCGGCCCCGCGACCCGCAAGCTGGTCGAGTTCATGGGCCTGATGGCCGATGGCGGCAGGCTCGCGCCCGGCGTCCTGCATGGCTGGGTGCCGCTGCTGCTGGACGCGCTTGCGCTGGATGCTCCGCGCCCCGCTTCGCGCCTGGCCGTGCTGCTGGCCCGCATCGAAGCGGAGCCCGGCCTGCCGTGGACGACGGAGTCGATGGCCGCCGCCGTCGGCCTGAGCGTCAGCCGGCTGCACGCGCTGTTTCGCGAACAACTCGACACCACCCCGCACGGCTGGCTGCAGGCGCACCGGCTCGCCCGCGTGCGCGAGTGGCTGGCCAGCACCGAGCTGCCGATAGCCGAGCTCGCCCTGCGCGCAGGCTTCTCGGAACAAAGTGCCCTCACCCGCGCCTTGCGCAAGGCTTCCGGCCTGACGCCGGCAGCGTACCGCCGCCAAAGCCGGGAGAACGGGTCAACTCGGCAGTAGACCCGGTCAAGACTTCCCGGCGCGGCCACGGCATCATCGCTGGCTCGGGGGAATTAATTTCATGCATCGATTCGCATCACAGAACATCTTGCTCGGCGTTGGCGCGGGCGTACTGGCCGGCGCCTTCTGGGGGCTGGTCTTCCTCACGCCCGAACTGACGCGCGGCTTCCTGCCGATCCAGCTGTCGGCCGGGCGCTACCTGGCCTACGGCGCCATCGCGGCGGCCCTGCTCGCACCCTCCTGGCGACGCGTGATCGCCATCCTGAGCTGGAAGGAATGGCGCGCCCTGTGCTGGCTCAGCTTTACCGGCAACATCATCTACTACGTGTTCCTGGCGAACGCGGTGCGCCTCGGTGGGGTGGCCATGACCTCGCTGGTGATCGGGATGCTGCCGGTCACCGTGACGCTGGTCGGCAGCCGCGACCACGGCGCGGTGCCGCTGGCGCGCCTGCTCCCATCGCTGGTGCTGAGTGCGGCCGGGCTGGTCTGCATCAGCTGGCCTGCGCTGTCCTCGGGGCCGAAAGCTTCATTCGTCGGCCTGCTGTGCGCGATCGGCTCGCTGGTGTCGTGGACCACCTACGCAGTCGGCAACAGCCGCTGGCTGGATCGCCTGTCGCATGTCACGGCCCACGAATGGAGCTTGCTGACCGGCGTCGTGACGGGCGCGCAAGCGCTGCTGCTGGCGGTTCCCGCTTTCCTGCTGACGTCGATCGCGCACACGTCGTCCGAATGGCTCTACTTTGCCGGTGTGATGAGTGCGGTGGCCCTGTTCTGCTCGGTGATCGGCAACGCGCTGTGGAACCGCGCCAGCCGCCTGCTGCCACTGACCATGTCCGGGCAGTTGATCGTGTTCGAGACCCTGTTCGCGCTGCTGTACGGCTTCCTGTGGGAAGCCCGCTGGCCGACCGCGCTGGAAACGCTGGCGATGGTACTGCTGGTGGCCGGCGTGCTGTCATGCGCCTCCGCCCATCGCCCCTCGGAAGTCCACGCGGAATAAAACCTGCCAACGAAAAAAAACCCGCGGCCTTCGCAGGCAGCGGGTTTTTTATTGAGCAGCGAACGCTTACGCGGCTTCGCGGCTGGCCTTCTTGCGCTCGTGTTCCTTCAGGAAGCGCTTGCGCAGGCGGATGCTCTTCGGCGTGATCTCGACCAGTTCGTCGTCCTCGATGAACTCGACCGCGTACTCCAGCGACATCACGATCGGCGGCACCAGGCGCACGGCTTCGTCGGTGCCCGAGGCGCGCACGTTAGTCAGCTGCTTGCCCTTGATCGGGTTGACCACCAGGTCGTTGTCACGCGAGTGGATACCGATGATCATGCCTTCGTACACCGGGGTGTTGTGCTCGACGAACATGCGGCCGCGGTCCTGCAGCTTCCACAGTGCGTAGGCGACGGCCTGGCCGTCATCCTGCGAGATCAGCACGCCGTTGCGGCGGCCGGCCAGTTCGCCCTTGCCGTTGTCGACCGGCGAGTAGGCGTCGAACACGTGGCTCATCAGGCCGGTGCCGCGGGTCAGGGTCATGAAGTCGCCCTGGAAGCCGATCAGGCCACGCGCCGGGATGCGGTACTCGAGGCGCACGCGGCCCTTGCCGTCCGGTTCCATGTTCTGCAGGTCGCCACGGCGGCGGCCCAGTTCTTCCATCACGCCGCCCTGGTTGACTTCTTCGACGTCGACGGTCAGGTTCTCGTACGGCTCGCACTTGACGCCGTCGATTTCCTTGAACACGACGCGCGGACGCGACACGGCCAGCTCGAAGCCTTCTCGGCGCATATTTTCCAGCAGGATGGTCAGGTGCAGCTCGCCACGGCCCGACACTTCGAACACGGTGTCGTCCGGGGTCGGCAGCACGCGCAGCGCAACGTTCGACTTCAGTTCGCGTTCCAGGCGGTCGCGCAGCTGGCGGCTGGTCACGAACTTGCCTTCGCGGCCGGCCAGCGGCGAATTGTTGACCATGAAATTCATGGTCAGGGTCGGCTCGTCGACGGTCAGCATCGGCAGCGCCTCCGGCACGTCCGGTGCGCACACGGTCGAACCGATGCCGATATCTTCGATACCGTTGATCAGCACGATGTCGCCGGCAACGGCTTCATCGACCAGCACGCGCTCCAGGCCCTTGAAGTTCAACACCTGGTTGATGCGGCCCTTGATCGGGGTCGAGTCCGGACCGTTCATGATGACCACGTCCTGGCCGGCCTTGATACGGCCGCGGCTGATGCGGCCGATGCCGATCTTGCCCACGTAGGACGAGTAGTCCAGCGAGGTGATCTGCATCTGCAGCGGGCCGTCCGGATTGTCTTCACGCACCGGCACGTATTTGAGGATCGCTTCGAACAGCGGCTTCATGTCGCCGTCGCGCACGTCTTCGGTCAGGCCGGCGTAGCCGTTCAGGCCCGAAGCGTAGATGACCGGGAAGTCGAGCTGCTCGTCGGTTGCGCCGAGCTTGTCGAACAGTTCGAAGGTCTGGTTGATCGCCCACTCGGCGCGTGCGCCCGGACGGTCGATCTTGTTCAGCACCACGATCGGCTTCAGGCCCAGCGCCAGCGCCTTGCGGGTCACGAAGCGGGTCTGCGGCATCGGGCCTTCCTGGGCGTCGACCAGCAGCAGGACCGAGTCGACCATCGACAGCACGCGCTCGACCTCACCGCCGAAGTCGGCGTGGCCCGGGGTGTCGACGATGTTGATGTGGGTACCTTCGTACTCGACCGCGCAGTTCTTCGACAGGATGGTAATACCGCGTTCCTTTTCGAGGTCGTTCGAGTCCATGACCCGGGTATCGACCTGCTGGTTTTCGCGGAAGGTGCCCGACTGACGCAGCAGCTGGTCGACCAGGGTGGTTTTACCGTGGTCAACGTGGGCGATGATTGCGATATTACGAATCGCGCGTTTGGTTTGTGACATTGTCTATCCAGCGTGAGAGAGTGGCGGGAGTACGGACGGGCCAGGACTGCCGATTTAGCATAGCCGGCTAGTATAACACGGTTGCGACATGGGCCTGTAGCCCGGTGTGGCGAAAACGCGTGGATTTTCAACGGCTTGTGGTTCCGGCTCCGCTTTTCGCGGCGGATGCCGGCCGTTTCCGTCTCAAAACGCTGGCAGCGACGATGCTTGCGCGGGGTCATATCCGTACCCATGCCCTTCAGTAACATCCTTCCGATAGGCAAAGCCGACGCGAAAGGAATGTTCCGATGACCAAGGCGCTACCCGAATTTGCATCGCTCGGCCTGTTCGGGACGGGGCTCGCCCAGCACGCCCGGCTGATCACGATTGCAACAAGCCAGCGCAGCGGACTGCCCGAGTCGCTGGTGGTCGAGCAGTTCACGGGGCGGGAAGCGGTCAACGAACCGTTCTGCTTCGAGGTCGACGCGCTGAGCGTGTCCACCGACCTTGAGCTGGCGCGGTTTATCGGTGAGGAGATGACGATCGGCCTGCTGCAGCCGGATGGCAGTCGGCGCGCTTGGCACGGCATCTGCACTGCCGCCTCGTGGCTCGGCGCCGATGGCGGCGTGGCGCGCTACCGGCTGCGGCTGGAGCCGGCGCTGTCGCTGCTGGGCTTGAGGCGCGATAGCCACATCTTCCAGGACAAGGATGCGCGCGGCATCGTGACGGAACTGTTGTCGGATTATCCGCTGGTGCGGTTCGAGTTCGACATCACGCAGGCGCTGGCGGTGCGGTCCATTTGCACGCAGTATCGGGAAACCGATTTCGAATTCTTCGTACGCTTGCTGGCATTGGAAGGATTGAGCTGGCGCTTCGAGCACGATCCGGAGGACGGCGGGTGCCACCGTCTGGTCATCTTCGACAGCATGGCGCAAGCGCCTGTCTCAGGCGGCGTTCGATTTCATGGCGTGCGCGCCACGGAAACCGATGACGCCATCGATGAATTTCGCGCGCGCCGCCAGGTTGCGGCGAACGCGGTTTCGATCAGCAGCTGGGATCCGTCGAAGCTGACGGCGCCTGCGGCCGAGCAATGTTCGCACCTGAACGTGGGCGAGCTACCGCAACTGCAGGTCTACGACGGTAGCGGGGAGCGGATTGCGAGCGACAGCGCGCGCCATCACAGCGACCTGATGCTGAAGGCGCTGGAGCTGGAAAACAAGGTCTTTGAAGGCGCCGGTGCGGTACGGCGAATGGCCACTGGCCATGCGTTCGAACTGACGCAGCACGAACGCTATCCGGACGGCGAGAACGCCTTCACCGTGCTGTGGGTGCGGCATGAGGCGCGCAACAACCTGCAGGCTGCGGGGATCGCGTCGGCCGCACCTCGGGCGGCGGAACAGGGAACCTATCGCAACACGTTTGCCTGTGTGCGCGATGTCGTCGCCATTGTGCCGCCGCAGACTTCGACCCCGCATGCTTCCACGGCACTTGGCCCGCAGACTGCGCTCGTGGTCGGCCTGCCCGATGCGATGTCCACGACGACGCGTGACCACCAGGTGAAGATCCAGTTCGCGTGGCAGCGTGGCGCGCGTCCAAACCCGGGCGGACAGGCCCACGACACCGATCGCGATGGAAACGCGCCTGGCGATGACAGCTCCAGCACCTGGGTACGCGTTGCCGAGGCGCTTGCCGGTCCCAACTGGGGCACGCAATTCACGCCACGCATCGGGACCGAAGTCCTGGTCGACTTCATCGAAGGCGACATGGACCGGCCGCTGATCGTCGCGCAGCTCTACACGGGCTCGGACTTGCCGCCCTTCTCGGCCGGCGTCGATTCGAATATTGGTCATGCTGGCGTGCTATCCGGGATCCACAGCACCAGCTTCGACGGCAGTGGTTTCAATCAATGGCAACTAGACGACACACGCGCCCAGTTACGCACCCGGCTGGCCACCAGCACGGCGTCGACGCAGCTGAACCTGGGCTATCTCGTCGACCAGCTGCCCGGTTCGGCTGAGCGTGGATGCTACCGCGGTAGCGGCTTCGAGCTGCGTACCGAAGCCTGGGCGGTCGTGCGCGGTGGTGAAGGCGTGCTGTTGTCTACGCGCGCGAGGCCGTCGCTCGGCAGCGGCGTGACATCCACGCAGATGGAGGTCGCGGAAGCCGTCTCGCAAATGAAGGGGGCGCAGGCTTTGGACCAGGTGATGTCCGGCGCGGCAGCCCAGCAGCAGGCCCTGTTCAGCAAGGACGCTTCGCAGGCGCAGGCCGACTTCATCGAACAGATCGATCCGAAGGCAAAGGGGAAATATGTCGGGCCTGTGAATGGCCAGCAGGCCTTGAAAGCGAAAAGCGGCAGCCGCGATCTGGATGCGGGTAGCCCAGTCGAAAAATTCGGCGCGTCGTTCGTGTTAATGGATTCGGCGGCCAACATCAATTGGGCCACGCCGGCATCCACGGCGATCTACGCCGGGCAGCAACTGCACTGGACTTCGCAATCCGACGTGCATGTCGCAGCCGGGTACACCCTGTCGTCGGTGGCCGGCAACGCTGCAAGCTTCTTCAGTCACGCCGGAGGAATCAAGGTCGTTGCGGCGAATGGACCCGTGTCGCTTCAGGCGCATACGGATCAACTGGAAATCCTCGCTGATGGCGAAGTGACCGTCATCTCAGTCAATGACAGCATCGAAATCGCAGCAAAGCAGAAGATCGTGCTCCAGGCCGGCCAATCGGCAATCACGCTCGATGGCGGCGACATCAGGTTCGCCTGTCCGGGGAATTTCTCGGTCAAGAGCGGCCAGCATCTTTTCGACGGTGGCTCACGCCACTCGGCGAACCTGCGCAACCTGCCTGGCGAATTAGCTCCGCAAGCCAGGCACTGGATCGCACTGAACTACATCGATCCCGAGTCAGCCGAGGGGATCCCGGACGTGGACTATCAAATTCATTTCGTTGGCGGCCCGGTCCTGACTGGAACGCTCGACAAGAACGGCAAGGCACTGCACGAGAACGTGGCGAACAAGCCGGTAAAGAAGGTCGTGTACGTGCCGCGAAAGCCGATCAAAGAGCAGCCTCATCCGCCACTTGAGATGCTCCTTCAAATAAACGGCTGAGTCGGAGGGTTTGCATGGCAAGTGCAAATACTACCCAGATGCGTGATGCGCTGGCGTGGACCACCGAGTCCGCGGAACAAGCGCAAGAACCGAGCTCGAATCCCTTCGTTTGGCTGTGGGAAGCGATCGAGGGCGATTTCAATGAAAACCGGTCGACAAAACAGTTATTGGTCGATGCAGGGATTTCAATGATCCCACTGGTTGATCAGGTCTGCGATGTACGAGACCTGATTGCAAACTGCAGGAAGCTTTCAAAAGAGCCCGGTGAGGCAAGTGGCTGGATCGCGTTGGCGCTTACGCTGATCGGGCTTTTCCCAACCTTGGGGTCCTTGGCGAAAGGAGTCCTCAAGATCTTTTTCGGTTTTGTCGGGCGCGCCGGGGGCCATGCGGCGCACGAAGCGATAAACGCGGCAATGAGCTGGGTTATCTCCTTCCTCAGGCGAAAGGATGTTCAAAAATACCTCAAGGCGCACAACGCGGACAACTGCTTCAAGTGGTTGGCCGAGGAGATCAGGCTCATAAGGTCCAAGATCAATCCTCGCGAGCTCATAGCCGCCTTCGATGGAGCCATTACGGTCCTCAAGGAACTTGCCGCCAAAGTCGAGTTCGTCCCCGTCCTCGGTGGAAAGGCCAAGGCTTGCGTCGTTGAGATACAAAAAATCCGATCACTGGCAGACGCCAAACTGGCACAAGCCTTGAGGCCAGTGCAGGACTGCATCGACACCATCGTGCATCGCCTAGAAATGCAAGCGCTGGAAGAGCAACGCGGCATCATCGACGTCGCCAACATCCACTTCCGCGGCGCGCTGCCAGAGAGCGCGGCCGTAGCGCTGATGCGGAAGCGGAAGCCGTCGTGGCTGACACCGGCAAAGAAATCGACATATTCCGGGCTAAACCCCAAGTCGGCGCGGGGGACCATTGAGAAAAAAACCAAACGAAAAGACGCATCCGGAGCACCGCGAGATCCCAAAGAGATTTTTCCTGAACTTACGGATCAGAACATCCAATCGTTTCATACGCTAGCTGCCGACACAATCAAGGGACCTGCGCGCCTGTATAGAATCCTGTCGCCGAATAGTCGAGCGATGAGTGAGTGCTGGATATCCGAAGAAGTATTCAAGAAGATCCAGCGTTCGTCTGATCCAAAGGCTGAGTGGCGAAAGCATTTGGCAGTATGGCCAGATTGGAATGCGGACGGTCAGTTTGTGATTTACGAGATCAAAGCCGGAGAATCGCTGAATGTATGGCGCGGGATTGCGTCAAGTCAGCAACGCGGTACGTTGCCAGGATACGAGCTGGAGGGTGGCTTTGAACAGATCATTTTTAGTCTTTCGCGCACCGATCATCGGAATGACACATTGCTCTACTATCCGGTGATCGCAGGTAAGCAAGCTCGGCTCGGCAAACCAATGACACAGGCCGAAGTTGACGCGACCACTGCGCACCTGTCCCCACAACAAAAGCAGGCGTTCTTTCAGTCCCATCTATCCCTGAGGGCCCAGATCAGCCATCCCAATATACATGGGCCGTTCGAGACAGGGTGGGGATATAGTGAATTCGACGGCGCAGGCACGTCTTCGAAAATTGGCCTCCCGGCGCTACCGGGACAAGTGACAGCAAAGGCGAGGTGAACGATGATCAAAGCGACTGCGCAATGCAATGGCTTCAGCCTAACGGCATGGCAGACAAAGCAGGCTGCCATGCTGTACTTTTTCACGTCAGAAGAGTATCTGCGAAAACTGCATAAGATGGTATCCGATCTTCTTACTGGATTAGTCGATCCGCTGCTGGAACTCGCAAAAGCACAAGACCGGGACCGTCTCTTCAGGGATCCAATTTGGGGCAACAGAAATACGTCAGAAAACTGGTCCAATCATGCGTGGCCTTTCCTCAAAGATCTGCAAGCTTCACTTGCTCAAGCAGTTGCTCGTCGTGCAACAAATCGCTTCCAGGTTAGTGGCGTAAACGAATGCCTTCGGGGAATTTACGAATACTCACTCGACTGGACTACGCCCTCTGAAGAAGAAATGTTAAAGGTCGCGCTCAGCACTATTAGCAAGACGGCCAACGAATTTGACGATACTGTTAACGAGTATGAGAATAGATGGGATGATTTCTGCTTCGCTTACAGCTATCCAGCGTTCGAATCGCTCACTCATCGAATCCCAAAGTTCCGGGTCAGGCCTGATTCCCAAGTCGAGACCGGAGCGCTTCCGGCTCGGACCGGTGTTTATTTTTCACCCGACGAGCCTCATGCGTCATTACAATTCGCTTGGGCGGAGCACGGGGGAGTGAGGCTTCGTCTTGCAAACACCTTCAATGAACTGGGCTTGGCCGCGCTCGCAGCCGTTGGACGTAACACCCTCTGGTTCGATGAAGAGAAAATGCTTCGGTTCGTCCTGTCAGAACCTTTGGCCCGAGGTATTCGGCATGAGGTTCTTTCTGATGGAGAACCTGAGGCCTCGTTAGCTCCGTCCGCCGTCGCCCGATCCGCTTTCACGAGTAAAGAATGCACTTGGATGCTTGTCGAACCAATTCCCGGTGAATTCGAAGACCTCAGTGTGCCAAGTGGTTCGACGCCGTCGCCAACGCCGGGCATAAGGAAATTCAAGGCGGGCCAGGCATGCACAGAGTCCGGCTTCTACTTCACACCGTCTTCCCCGGGTTCGCGTCGGCACTTTGCAAGAGGGGAGCAAATGCCGAGCGTGAACTCGGGATATGGGGAAACGATCTGGCAGTGGGATGCAGACCAGCGATCGTAAGCGCGGGTCGATGGCAACTCAATCCGGTTTGGCGATCAGACGCTCTGGCGCGAGAATCGAATACTCCTGCAAGATCGCGGTGCCGAGCAGCTTGTCCGCCTCGTACACGCGCACCCTGCCCTGCTCCGCCGGCACCGTCACCGGTTCCTTGCCCAGCGCGAGCCGCTGGCCGTTGAGGAAGCGCTTGGCTAGCTCCGGCGTCAGGTCGACGCGCGGGAAGGATGACAGCAGCGCATCCACCGGCGCCAGCAGCGAGCGCGGATCGGGGTGGGCTTGCAGGTCTTCCAGCGTGATCATATTCTCGGCCATCAGCCCGCCGACGCCGGTGCGGCGCAGCGCGTTCAGGTGCGCGCCGCAGCCGAGCGCGGCGCCGATGTCCTCGCCCAGCACGCGCACATAGGTGCCCTTGCTGCAGGTAACGCGGATCTTCAGCATCGGCGCTTCGTAGGCGATGAATTCGAGTCCGTGGATCGTCACCGGCCGCGCCTCGCGCTCCAGCGTCACGCCTTCGCGCGCGTACTCGTACAGCGCCTTGCCGTCACGCTTCAAAGCCGAGTACATCGGCGGCACCTGCATGATCGGCCCGCGAAAGCGCGCCAGCGCCGCTTCGATCTGCTCGAGCGTCACGTCGACCTCGCGCCGCTCGATGACGTCGCCTTCGGTGTCGCCGGTATTGGTCATGATGCCCAGGTGGACCGTCGCCTCGTAGGTCTTGTCGGCTTCCAGCAAGTCCTGCGAGAACTTGGTCGCCTCGCCGAAGCACAGCGGCAGGAGACCGGTCGCGAACGGGTCCAGCGTGCCGGTGTGGCCGGCCTTCTTCGCGTTGAGCACGCGCTTGGCCTTGATCAGCGCGTCATTCGAGGACAGGCCAACCGGCTTGTCGAGCAGTAGCACGCCATCGACCAGATCGCGCGCTTTCTTGATCGGACGCTCGCTCACTCGGAATCCGCGTCTTCGTCGGCGTTGGCCTCTTCCGCCGGACGGGTGGTCGCCATCGCCTGGTCGATCAGCGCCGACATCGCCATGCCGCGCATGGTCGAGGTGTCGTGGATGAAGTGCAGCTGCGGCAGCGTGTGGATGTGCAGGCGCTTGCCGAGCAGGTTGCGCAGGAAGCCGGAGGCCTTGTTCAGGCCGGCCAGGGTGTCGCGCACCGCTTCCGGGCTGTCCTTGAGCAGGGTGAAATAGACCTTCGCGTGCGCGTAGTCGGGCGTGAGCTGCACTTCGGTGAGCGTGATCATGCCGACGCGCGGGTCCTTCAGCTCGAAGCTGATGAGCTCGGACAGGTCGCGCTGGATCTGGTCGGCGACGCGCTGGCCGCGCTGGGGGATGCTTTTGCTGTGTTTTGCCATTGTTTTTATCCTGTCCCATGTTGGATGCGAAGCACATCTGCGGTGGCCTCTTCAGCAAACTCAGCATGGGTCCCCGCCTGCGCGGGGACGACGGTGTTTAGGGTAACTCAATAAAACTTGGGGCCAGGGAGCGCAAACTCCCTGACCCCTCGATGGTACTACCAAGGCTCGCCGCCCGCGCGTTCTTACAGCGTACGGGCCACTTCCTGGATTTCGAACACTTCCAGCTGGTCGCCCACCTGGATGTCGTTGTAGTTCTTCAGCGACAGACCGCACTCCAGGCCGGCACGGACTTCCTTGACGTCGTCCTTGAAGCGCTTGAGCGAGTCGATCTCGCCGGTCCACACGACCAGGTTGTTGCGCAGCAGGCGGACCGAGGAGGTACGCTTGACCACGCCATCGGTGACCAGGCAGCCCGCGATCGCGCCCACCTTCGACACCATGATGACCTGGCGGATCTCGACCTGGCCGGTGACGTGCTCGCGCTTCTCCGGCGCCAGCATGCCCGACATCGCTGCCTTGATGTCGTCGATCGCGTCGTAAATGATGTTGTAGTAGCGGATGTCGACGCCATTGGCTTCGGCCAGCTTGCGCGCCGACGCGTCGGCACGGGCGTTGAAGCCGATGATGACCGCCTTCGATGCGACCGCCAGGTTGACGTCCGATTCCGAGATGCCGCCCACGGCCGCGTGCACGATCTGCACCCGCACTTCCGAGGTCGACAGCTTCTGCAGCGAGCCCACCAGCGCTTCCTGCGAACCCTGCACGTCGGCCTTGATGATGAGCGGCACGTTCTTGACTTCGCCTTCGGCCATCTGGTCGAACATGTTCTCCAGCTTGGCAGCTTGCTGCTTGGCCAGTTTGACGTCGCGGAACTTACCTTGACGGAACAGCGCGATTTCACGCGCCTTGCGCTCGTCGGCCATCACCATCACTTCTTCACCAGCGGCCGGCACTTCGGTCAGGCCCTGGATCTCGACCGGGATCGACGGACCGGCTTCGGCGATCGCCTTGCCGTTCTCGTCCAGCATCGCGCGGACGCGGCCGTAGGACGAGCCCGCCAGCACGACGTCGCCGCGCTTGAGCGTACCGGCCTGCACCAGGATGGTGGCGACCGGGCCGCGGCCCTTGTCCAGGCGCGCTTCGACGACCAGGCCTTTGGCCGGGGCTTCGACCGGGGCCTTCAGCTCCAGCACTTCGGCCTGCAGCAACACGTTCTCAAGCAGCGTGTCGATGTTCTGGCCGGTCTTGGCCGACACCGGGACGAACGGCGAATCGCCGCCGTACTCTTCCGGCACCACGCCTTCGGCCACCAGTTCCTGCGTCACGCGGTCCGGGTTGGCACCCTGCTTGTCGATCTTGTTGATCGCGACCACCAGCGGCACGCCGGCGGCTTTTGCGTGGGCGATTGCTTCCTTGGTCTGCGGCATCACGCCGTCGTCCGCCGCCACCACCAGGATGACGATGTCGGTCGCCTTGGCGCCGCGGGCACGCATGGCGGTGAACGCCTCGTGGCCCGGGGTGTCGAGGAAGGTGATGGTGCCGCGCGGGGTGTCCACGTGGTACGCACCGATGTGCTGGGTAATGCCGCCGGCTTCGCCCGCGGCGACCTTGGCGCGGCGGATGTAGTCCAGCAGCGAGGTCTTGCCGTGGTCGACGTGGCCCATGACCGTGACCACCGGCGCGCGCGGGCTCGACTCGTAGTGAGTCTGCTCGCCCTGGTCGGCCAGGATCGCTTCCGGATCGTCCACCGCGGCGGCGTGCGCCTTGTGGCCCATTTCCTCGACCACGATCATCGCGGTTTCCTGGTCCAGCACCTGGTTGATGGTGCACATCTGGCCCAGCTTCATCAGCTGCTTGATGACCTCGGATGCCTTGACCGCCATCTTGTGCGCCAGTTCGGCCACGGTGATGGTTTCCGGCACGTACACGTCATGCACCTTCGCCTCGGTCGGCGCCTGGAAATTCGATTCGCGGTCTTCGCCATGCGAGCGACGGCCCTTGGCGCCACCGCGCCAGCCATCGCGGCCGACCGGCGCCGCGCCACGGGTCTTGATGCCCGCGCCGCCGCGCTTCTTGTCGTCCGACCAGGTCGAGGCCACATTGGCCGACTTGATCGATTTCTTGTCGCCCTTCTTGGCCGCGTCGCCGGGTTTGGCTTCCGCAGGCTTTTTGTCGGCCGGCTTGTGCAGCGTGCCTTCGGCCGGCTTGGCCTTGGCGGCCACCGGGGCCGGGGTCGGCTCCGGCGCCTTGATCACGCGGCGCGGCTGGCTCATCATCAGGCGGATCTGTGCGACCTCGTCGGCCACGGCCTTGCGCGCGCGCTCGGTTTCGGCGGCGCGTTCGGCGGCTTCCTTGGCGGCGGCTTCGGCCTTGCGCTTGGCTTCTTCGTCTTCGGCCTTGCGCGTGGCATCGCTCTTGGCGGCGGCGGCGCCGGCCGTTTCGGCGGCCTTGCGCTCGGCGTCGCGCTTGGCGGCGGCGGCGGCGTCACGCTTGGCTTGTTCTTCGGCGGCCTTGGCCTGGGCTTCCTTCTCGGCTTCCAGCTTGGCCAGGCGCTCCTGCTTCTCGCGCAGCTCGGCTTCCTGGCGCGCGATCAGCTCGCGCTGGCGAAGCGCCTCTTCCTCACGGCGCGCCACGTCGGCCGGATCGACTGCCGGAGCGGCCGCTTCCGCCGGGGCGGCGGCGGGCGCGGCCAGCTGGTCATCGCGCTGCACGAAGGTGCGCTTCTTGCGCACTTCGACCTGGATCGTGCGCGACTTGCCGGTCGCATCAGCCTGCTTGATCTCGGTGGTTTCCTTGCGCGTGATGGTGATTTTCTTCTTTTCGGTTTGCGTACCGGCGCCGTGCGTGCGGCGCAGGTGGTCGAGCAGCTTGTCCTTATCATCCTTCGACAAGGGATCTGACGTCGAACTTTTCTCGACGCCGGCAGAACGCAGCTGCGTCAGCAGCAGGTCTGCAGGCATCTTCAGTTCGGTGGCAAATTGGGCTACGTTGTTACTCGCCATTCAGTCCTCTTTTCTATGTGTCGCGACAGATGATAAGAAATGCTAATTACGCCTTGGCGGTGGCTTCCACCTGGCTCCAGGCTTTCGCCTGCAGCCCCTTGGCACGGTCGTCGTATTTGGCGTCGACCAGTTTCATCTCGTCGTCGGTCACATCGTTAAACTCGTTCTTGATCAGTTCGCGCGCGCGGTCGGTCGGCAGTGCCAGGATGGCGCCGAATTCGTCATAGGCCAGGCCGGCGAATTGTTCGAGGGTCTTGATCCCTGCCAGGCCAAGCTTGCCGGCGGTGGTGCGGTCCATGCCGTCCAGGTGGACCAGCGCGTCCTCCATGCCTTCCAGGCCTTCTTCGGAGGCGATCGCTTCGGTCACCAGCGCGTCGCGGGCGCGAGTGCGCAGTTCGTTGACGGTGTCTTCGTCGAACGACTCGATATCGAGCATTTCCGAAATGGGGACGTAGGCGATTTCTTCAAGGCTGGCGAAACCTTCCTCGACCAGGATGTCGGCCACTTCCTGGTCGACGTCCAGGCGTTCCATGAACAGCGTGCGGATGGCAGCGGTTTCCTGGGCGACCTTGTTGGCCGATTCTTCGGCGGTCATGATGTTGATCTTCCAGCCGGTCAGCTCGGACGCCAGGCGCACGTTCTGGCCCGAACGGCCGATCGCGATCGCCAGGTTCTCTTCGTCGACCACCACGTCCATCGCGTGCTTTTCCTCGTCGACCATGATCGAGGACACGTTGGCCGGGGCCAGCGCGCCGATGACAAACTGGGCCGGGTCTTCCGACCACAGCACGATGTCCACGCGTTCGCCGCCCAGCTCGCCGGTGACGGCCTGCACGCGCGAACCGCGCATGCCGACGCAGGTGCCGATCGGGTCGATGCGCTTGTCGGAGGTGTAGACGGCGATCTTGGCACGCACGCCCGGGTCGCGGGCGGCCGATTTAATCTGCAGCAGGCCTTGCTCGATTTCGGGCACTTCCAGCTCGAACAGCTTCATGATGAAGTCCGGCGCGGTGCGCGACAGGATGACCTGCGGGCCGCGCATATTGCGGTCGACGCGCAGGATGAAGGCGCGCACGCGGTCGCCGATGCGCAGGTTTTCCTTCGGGATCATCTGGTCGCGCGGCAGGCGCGCTTCGATCTTGCCGGATTCGACGATGGCGTCGCCGCGCTCCATGCGCTTGATGGTGCCGGTCACCAGGGCGTCGCCGCGCTCGAGGAAGTCTTGCAGGATCTGCTCGCGCTCGGCGTCGCGCACGCGCTGCAGCACGACCTGTTTGGTGTCTTGGGCGAAGCGGCGGCCGAATTCCACCGACTCGATCGGCTCTTCGATGTACTCGTCGACTTCGATGTCGGGGATCTGCTCTTTGGCTTCGAAGTGCAGGATTTCCTGGTCAGGCAGCTGCAGGCCGGCCTCGTCGGGAACGACGTGCCAGCGGCGGAAAGACTCGAACTCGCCGGTTTCGCGGTCGATGGACACACGGATGTCGACTTCGCCTTCGTAGCGTTTTTTGGTCGCCTGGGCCAGGGCGAACTCGAGCGCCCCGAACACGACTTCCTTATCGACGTTCTTTTCGCGCGCCAGCGCATCAACCAATAACAAAACTTCGCGACTCATGCTTTGCGGCTCCTAAAATCCACCTGCGGCACCAAACGTGCCTTGTCCAATTCGGCGAGGGTAAATTCCAACAACGCCGCACCATCCTTGCTATCAAATTCCAGACCGACCTTGTCGCCCTCGGGGGCGCGCAAGATGCCGGTGAAGGTCTTGCGGTTCGTGCCCGGGGCCGCCACGCGCAGCTTGACCGTGGCTTCGTAGCCGGCGAACCGGGCGAAGTCGGCCATCGTGCGCACCGGCCGGTCCAGCCCGGGCGAAGAGATTTCGAGCCGTTCGTAATCGACGTTTTCCACGGTCAGCACATGCGACAATTGGTGGCTCACGGTGGCGCAATCCTCGACCGTGATCGGACCTTTCTCGTCCGCGTCCGCGGCCGGGAAATCAATGTACACGCGCAAAATACCGCGTTCGCCGCGCTCGACGTCCACGAGCTCATAGCCCAGGCCGGCGACCGTCTTGGCGATCAATTCAAACTGCTGCACCGCACTTCTCCAGGGCGAAAAAAACCGTTCAACAAAAAAAAAATGGGCATCTGCCCATCTTTTTACATTCCCAACCAGATGAAAGCACTTGCACCACAAAAACGCTGGGAAGAACTTTGATTAGGCTGTGAATTATAACCAAATTCCTCATTAGCCGCAATCGACCTACTGCTAAATCAACAGCTTGGGCAAGCTTGTTGTTTTTATCACGCATGGGTGGAATGGTGCGGTGCAGTGTAACTACACCACCAAACCGTCGTCCCCGCGCAGGCGGGGGGCGATGTGTTTACAGCTAAAGGCGTTCGAGCAGCCCGGCGCCGCTTAGCCCCGGCGCCCGCGGCGCGGCAGGCCGTGCTCGGAGCCGCGCGGACCCTGGCCGCCACGGCGTCCGCCGCCGGTGCCACCGCCGAAACCAAAGGTGGTCTGCAGCGGATCCGGCTGGCGCGGGCGACCGCCATCGCCGCCACCGCCACCCGAGCGTTGCTGGCCGCCCTGGCCGCGGCCGCCGCCCTGTCCCGAGAACGGGTTGCCATTGCGATTGCCCTTGCCCGGCGCGTTGCGCGCGCCCGGCAGGTTCGACGATTGGTTCGTCCCGGCGCGCACCACCTGCGGGCCGAAGGGATCCACATTGCGGTTGGCGTCCGCGCGGTCCATGCGGTTGCCGTCGGCGCGGCGCGGATCCGGCTTCGGGCCGCCCTTGCCGGCCTGCTTGCCCTTGTCGGCCGAACCACCCTTCTTCTCGATGCCGACCGCGCCCATCAGCGCGCGCACCTCGTGCTCGTCGAGCTCGTCCCAGCGTCCGCGTTTCAGGCCGCTCGGCAGGGTCATCATGCCGTAGCGGGTACGGATCAGGCGCGACACGGTCAGGCCGACTTCTTCGAACATGCGGCGCACCTCGCGGTTGCGGCCTTCGCCGATCACCACGCGGTACCACCGGTTGACGCCTTCGCCGCCGCCGTCCTGCACCTTGCTGAAGGCGGCCAGGCCGTCATCCAGCTCGACGCCGGCCAGCAGTTTCTGGCGCATGCCTTCTTCCAGCTCGCCCAAGGTGCGCACCGCGTATTCGCGCTCGATGTTGTAGCGCGGGTGCATCAGGCGGTTGGCGAGGTCGCCGGAGGTCGTGAACAGCAGCAGTCCCTCGGTGTTGAAGTCGAGGCGGCCGACGGCCAGCCATTTGCCGGTCTTCATGGTCGGCAGGCGGTCGAACACCGACGGACGGCCTTCCGGATCGTCATGGCTGACGATTTCGCCGGCCTGCTTGTGGTACACCAGGACGCGCGGCGGCTTGTTGCTGGCCTTGCGCTGCACCAGCTTGCCGTTGATGCGCACGGCGTCGGTCGGCAGGATGCGCTGGCCGATGTGGGCCGGCTCGCCATTGACCGACACGCGGCCGGCGATGATCAGTTCTTCCATGTCGCGGCGCGAGCCGAGGCCGGCTTCGGCCAGCACCTTGTGCAGCTTGGGCGCGTCGTCCTCGGCGGTCAGGTCGCGGCGCGCCTTGGCCTTCTGCTGGCTACGGCCGCCTTCGCTGGCGTCGAATTCATCGGAGGTGACAAACGAGAACACGGCGTCGGCCGCATTGCCCTTGCCCTGCGGCTGGCCGCCCTTGGCAGCTTGCTGGTTGCCTTGCTTGTGCTTGCCCTGCTTTTGTTTGCCGTGCTTGTGCTTGCCCTGCTTTTGCCTGCCCTGCGGCTGCTCGGGCATCGCTTCGCGGACCGGCTCGGCGGCGATGGCGGCGGGCTGCTGCTCGGCTTCGGCCGGCTGCACGCGCGGTTGGGCCGTGGCGCGGGCCTGGCGCTGCTCGCGCATCTGGCGCGGGCCGCGCGCCTTGCGCTGGCCTTCCGGCGCGGGAGCCGCTTCCGCGGGCGCTGCCGCAGGAGCCGGAGCTGCCACGGCCGGCGCGGGTGCCGGCGCCGGCTCGGCGGCTTCGGCCTTCGGCGCGGCGGCCTTGCGGGTGCGCTTCGGCTTGGCGGCCGGCTGCTCGCCCTCGGGCTGCGCGGCGGCCTGCGCCTGCTCGCCTTCCGGCTTGGCCGCGCGCGGGCGGCGCTTCGGCTTGGCCGCGGCTTCCGTGCCCGCGTCCGCGCCAGTGGTCTCGGTGATTTCTGGATTCATCATTCGATTTCTTGGTTTTGCTGTTCAAGCACTGCCGCCGTTGCCGGCTCGGGCGCGCTGTCGTGAATCGGGACTTCAACGGGTGAAGTATCGGGTTCGGTTTCCAGCGCCGGCGGCTCCTCGCCAGGCTGGTCAAAATTCTGCTGCAGCGCCGCTTCCAGCGCTTCCAGGCTGCGGCCGTCCGGCATATCAGCCACCTGGTGCAGGGGCGGCAGCTGCGCCAGCGAGGCCAGGCCGAGGTCGTCGAGGAACTGGCGGGTGGTGCCGAGCAGCGCCGGCCGCCCCACCACCTCGCGGTGGCCCACCACGTCGATCCAGCCGCGATCTTCGAGCATCTTGATCGTCTGCGAGTTCACCGCGACGCCACGGATTTCCTCGATGTCGCCGCGCGTGACCGGCTGGCGGTAGGCGATGATCGCCAGCGTTTCCAGCGTGGCGCGCGAATACTTCGGCGGCTTCTCGTTGCTCAGCCGGTCGAGATACGGTTTCATTTCGGGCCGGCTCTGGAAGCGCCAGCCGGAGGCCAGGCTCACCAGCTCGATGCCGCGCTCCTGCCAATCCTGGCGCAGTTCCTCGAGCAGGATCTTGATCGTGTCCGACCCGACGCTGGAAACCGGCTCGCCACCCGCGTCGGGCTCGGCGAACAGCTTCTTCATCGCGGGGATGGACATCGGCTCGCGCGCGCACAGCAAGGCGGTCTCGAGGACCTTCTTGGCCTCATCAGTATTCATCGGTGTCGTCAGCGGGTCAATGCAATACAGGTGCAAAGAAAATATCAAACAAAAACCAGCTTAACGGCGACCGGCGGTCCTGGCGACAGGCACGCGGCGAAGTGATGCTGCACGTTGAAACTGGATTTCCTGGCCCGGCCTGGACGCCGGACGCTGGCGCCGGGATATGGCCCCGGCCACTTGGCAGTTCAGCCAGGCTGGCTGCACGCCCTTGATTTTCAAGTGAAACGAGGCCCGGGTGCGACAGGCAGGCCAGGCTGCGACGGCGCAGGGTGCGAGCGAACGACACCGTTTCATCCAACTGGCGGCCATTGTAACCGATAAAACGCGCCAATGGACAAGCGCGCCACGGATGGAACGCGCGGGCTCAGGCGCCCAGCTGTTCGGCCAGGATCGCGGAGACCCCGATGAAGGCCGGATACGGCGCCGTGATGACCCAGGTCGGCACCTGCGCCAGGTAGTCGGCGAAGCGGCCCTTGGCCTCGAAGCGCTGGCGGAAGCAGGAGCGGTCGAAGCGCTCGCCCAGGCGCGGCACGATGCCGCCGCCGATATAGATGCCGCCCTGCGCACCCAGCGTCACCGCCAGGTTGGCGGCCACGGTGCCGAGCATGCCGCAGAAAACTTCCAGCACCTCGTCGCACAGCGCGCACTCGCCGGCCAGCGCGCGGCGCGAGATTTCCGGCGCCGACAGCGCCTCGGCCTGCTCCATGCCGGCGGCGTGCGCCAGCGCGCGGTAGATCAGCTCGACGCCGGCGCCGGACAGCAGGCGCTCGGCCGAGACGTGCTCGAATTCGCCCCACGCGTATTGCAGGATCGCGAGCTCGCGCGCGTTGGCGGGCGAAAAGGTCACGTGGCCGCCCTCGCTTTGCAGCGCGGTGTAGCCGGCGCCGTTCGGGATCAGGCCCGACACGCCCAGGCCGGTGCCGGCGCCGATCAGGCCGAGCGCGGCTTGGGGACGCGCGGTGCCGCCGCCGACCTGGTGCTTGTGCTCCGGCGCCAGGTGCGGCAAGGCGCGCGCCAGCGCGTAGAAATCATTGACCACCACCAGCGTGTCGAACCCGCAGGCGGCGCGTAGTTCCGCTACGGAGAACTCCCAATGGTGGTTGGTCATGCGGACAATGTCCCCATCGACCGGGTTGGCGATCGCGATCGCGGCATGGCGCACGGCGCCGGCGGCCGCCACCTGCGGCAGCGCCAGATAGGCGCGCAGGGCGTCGGCCAGGGTGGCATAGGCCTCGCAAGCCAGCACTTCGATCTGCTCGATGTGCCCGGACGCCAGTTGCAGCGCGAAACGGGCATTGGTCCCCCCGATGTCGGCCAGCAGTCGCGGGCCATCGGCACGCGGGGAAGCGGATTGCTGGGACGGAACGTTGTGGGTAGAGACGATCATGGGAAACCTGCATATGGAACAGGTTCCCACTTTAAAGGATTGATTAACCCAAACGCAAGTAATTTGTAGTTTAGGTACAGAGTTTAGTATCTAAACGTCGCAAATTGTCTGAAGCTTGCCCGCGAAAAAGTAGTCAAGCTACCTGATTCGGGGTTCCAGCCTGTACGCAGCCGCAGTTGCCGGGCTGAGCCGCCGGAGCGCCCGCATGCGCGTTCCAGGCATCCAGGCCGCCCTTCAGCGGCCGGGCGCGGTGGAAACCGTTGGCCAGGAACTCTTTGGCGACCTGGGCGGCCGTGATGTCGTTCGGACAGCTGCAATACACAACGATGTGGCGGTCCTTGTCGAGCGAGGCCATCAGCTCGTCCTGCTTGCCGTCGAAATACACCAGCGCGCCCGGGATAGAGGCATCGAGCTGGCGCGCCGTGATGCCGCGGGCGTCGACGATCACCGGGTCGTGGCCGCCGTCGATCAGCGCCTTCAGCTCGTCGACGCTGATGCGCGGCACGCCCAGCTGGCGCAGCAGGCGGCGGCGCTCGAGATACTTGTACAGCACGAACAGGATGAGCAGGCCCAGCAGCACCTGGAGCGCGCGGGAGCCCATGCTTTCGAAGATATCCAGCACGTCGTCGACGCTGTTGTGGAAGACCGCGCCCAGGCCGAGGCCGACGCCGCTCCATAGCAGGCCGCCGGCCACTGACAGCCACAGGAAGCGCGCGGTGGAGGTGCCGAGGGCGCCGGCGATCGGCGGCGCGACCGTGTTGAAGCCGGGAATGAACTTGGCCACCACCAGCGACTTGGGGCCGAAACGGTTGAAATTGTCCTCGGTCTGGCTGACGCAGGAATCGGGCGACAGCGAGATGCGGCACAGCAGGCGCAGGATGCGCTTGCCGTAGTAGCGGCCGGCGCGGAACCAGAAATAATCGCTG
The DNA here is from genome assembly GCF_024753145.1 of Massilia terrae. GTDB lineage: Bacteria > Pseudomonadota > Gammaproteobacteria > Burkholderiales > Burkholderiaceae_D > Telluria > Telluria terrae. The sequence goes on from NZ_JANUGU010000004.1 coordinate 464,191, forward strand.
GCGAGGCAGGCCAGCACGCTCGCCAGCAGGCACAGCGCCCAGTTGGCGTGGCCGTCCCGCGCCAGCGCGCCGGCGACGATCAGCACCGGGAAGGCGGGAATCGGCAAGCCGATCTGTTCGACCAGGACGATGCCGAACACGAGCAGCAGGCCGTAGGTCTGGACGAGGTGGGCGAGGTGGGACATTGGAGAATGGTAGCCGAAATGGCGAACACGCGCTCGCCGTAAGCGCTGTCCGTCACCAAAAAGAGAACGCCGTTCCCGCGCAGGCTGGAACGACGGTAAAAAAACTGTTATGCCCCGCGCGGAATCGCAGCCAGCAGCTGGCGCGTGTACGGCTGCTGCGGATTACGATACAGCTCGTCCGAATCGTTCAGCTCGACCACACTGCCGTGATGCATCACCATCACCTGGTCGGAGATGTACTTCACCACCGACAGGTCGTGCGAGATGAAGATGTAGCTCATCTTGTACTCGTCCTGCAAATCCTGCAGCAAGTTGAGCACCTGGGCCTGCACCGACACGTCCAGCGCCGACACCGACTCGTCGCAGACCAAAATCTCCGGCTTCATGGTCAGGCAGCGCGCGATCGCGATGCGCTGCCGCTGGCCGCCGGAAAACTCGTGCGGATAGCGGTGGAAGGCCTGCTCCGGCAGCCCCACCCGCTTGAGCAGGTAGTGCGCCATCTCGACCCGTTCGCGGTCGTTGGCGCCGATCTTGTGGATGCGCATCGGCTCCAGCAGGATCTGCCCGACCGTGAAGCGCGGATTGAGCGAGGCGTATGGGTTCTGGAAGATGATCTGGATGCGCCGCTTGTAAGCCTGGAATTCGCGCTCGTCCATCGCCAGCAGGTCGCGGCCCTCGAACAGGGCGCTGCCGCCGGTGGCGCGATGCAGGCGCAGCAGCGTCAGGCCGACCGTGGTCTTGCCCGACCCCGATTCGCCGACCACGCCCAGCGTCTTGCCGCGCGCGAGCGTGAACGACACGTCCTTCACCGCCTTGAATTCGCGCTTGCCGAACAGGCCCTCGCGCAGCCAGAAGCTCTTGGCCAGGTTGCGCACCTCCAGCACCTTGTCGTCGCCCGGCGTGTAGCCGCGTTCGCGCTGCGGCAGCGCGATGCCCGGCGCCGCGCTGCCGTTCAGGTAGTCGTCGATCACCGGCAGCCGCACGGGACGCTCGTCCAGCTTCGGCCGGCAGTGCAGCAGCGCACGCGTGTAGGCGTCGCGCGGTTCGCCGAACACCTGCGCCGCCTCGCCCTCCTCGCGCACCTCGCCGTGGCGCATCACGATCACGCGGTCGGCGATCTCGCCCACCAGGCCGAGGTCGTGGGTGATGAACAGCACCGACATCTGCAGGCGCTTTTGCAGCCGCGCGATCAGCTCCATGATCTGCTTCTGGATGGTGACGTCGAGCGCGGTGGTCGGCTCGTCCGCGATCAGCAGCTTGGGCTCGCAGGCGATCGCCATCGCGATCATCACGCGTTGCTGCTGGCCGCCGGACATCTGGCTCGGATAGGCGTCGATCTTGTCGGCCGGGTCGGGGATGCCGACCTCCTCCAGCAGCTCCAGCGTACGGGCGCGCGCCTGGCGCGCGCTCATGCCCATGTGCCGGCGCAGCACCTCGCCGATCTGGAAGCCGACCGTGAACACCGGGTTCAGCGAAGACATCGGCTCCTGGAAGATCATCGAGATGTCCTTGCCGCACAGCGCGCGGCGCTCGCGCGTGGACAGGCCGAGCACTTCGCGGCCGTCAAACAGGATCGAGGAGCGCGGATCGATGATCGTGGTTTCCGGCGGCAGCAGGCCCATCACCGCCAGCGAGCTGACCGACTTGCCGCTGCCCGATTCGCCCACCAGCGCCACCGTCGCATTGCGCGGCACCACGAACGAAATGCCCTTCACCGCTTCGAAGGTGGTCTTCTTGTCGACCTTGAACGACACGCGCAGATCGCGCACCTGCAGCAGCGCCGTCATGCCTTCACCTTCGGGTCGAGCGCGTCGCGCAAGGCGTCGGCGAACAGCGAGAACGCGGTGACCAGCAGCGCCATGCTGCTCGCGGCCGCGGCCAGCTGCCACCATTTGCCGAGTATGAGTTCGTTCTGCGCCTCGTTGAGCATGGTGCCCCACGAGACCGAGCCGACCGGCACGCCGAAGCCGAGGAAGGACAAGATCACTTCCGCCTTGATGAAGCCGACCACCAGGATCGACATCTGCACCAGCGCCACGTGCGACACATTGGGGAAGATGTGGCCGAACATCTTGCGCCAGCTGGAGGCGCCGATGGCGTCGGCCGCCATCACGTATTCGCGCGCCTTGTGCTTGATGTACTCGGCGCGGATCAGGCGGTACGGCCCGGTCCAGCCGGTCAGGCCCAGGATCAGCACGATGGTCAGCACGCCCTTCTGCTGCAGCACCGCGGCCACGGTCAGGATCATCAGGATCGACGGGATCGAGGTGAACACGCTGTAGAACCAATTGAACACGTCGTCCACCACGCCGCCGTAGAAGCCGGAGACGGCGCCGAACAGCGTCCCCAGCGACACCGCGACCAGCGCCGCCACCAGCCCGACCACCAGCGAGGTCTGGCTGCCCTTGATGGTCTTCTTGATGATGTCGTGGCCCCATTTGTCGGCCCCGAAGGGCAAGGTCGCGCGGCGCGTGTGCTGCGCCGCCGGGCCGAGCTTGTCGAGCTGCGCGCGCAGTTCGCGGATTTCCGGCGCCAGCGGGTCGAAGGCGTTGTCCGGCACCGGCGCGGCGGCCGCGGCTTGCGCGGCCTGCAGGCTGGCGTCGGGGCCCATGAAGGTGGGCGGCGCATAGTTGACGCCGACTTCGTTTTCCCAGTCGGATGCGACCAGGCCGGCGGCCGACAAGGTCGCCATCAGGATGAAGGCCACCACCACCGCCAGCGCGGCCATCGCCAGCCGGTCGGCGCGCAGGCGGCGCCAGGCCAGGGTCCACAGGCCGGGCGAGCCGGCGTGGGCATTCAGGACAGGCATTCCGCTCATTTCAGCTGCACCCTCGGGTCGACCGCCTGGTACATCAGGTCGGCCAGCAGGTTGAACACCATGGTCGCGACGGCTACGTAGACCGTGATCGCCTTGATCACCGGGAAGTCGCTGCGCTCGACCGCGAGGATCACTTCGCGCCCGATGCCGGGAATGCCGAAGAAGCGTTCGAGCAGGAAGGCGCCGATCAGCAGCGCCGGCAGGTTCGACATGACGTAGGTAATGATGGGAATCGCGGCGTTGCGCAGCACGTGCACCCACATCACGCGCCGTTCCGGCAGGCCCTTGGCGCGCGCGGTGCGCACATAGTCCTGGTTGACTTCATCGAGCACGAAGCTGCGGAACAGGCGCAGGGTCGGCGCGATCGACACCGCCAGGCCGATCAGGATCGGCAGCGTGGCGTAGCGCAGCAGGTTCTCGGTGAAGTGCTCCCCCCAGCCCTGCACCGGGAACAGGCCCAGCTTGTAGGCGAACAAGTACTGGAACACGATGATGTAGACCAGGATCGAAATCGACATGCCGACCGTGCAGGCCACCATCACCATGCGGTCGGTGAGCGAACCGCGCACGAAGGCGATGGCCAGCGCCAGCGCGATGCCGAAGAAGGTTTCAAGCACCGTGAGCGGCACCAGCACCGTCAGCGACGGCCCGAGGCGGCTGGCGATGATGTGGGCAACCGGCTCGCCGGTGCTCCAGGCATTGCCGAAGTCGAAAGTGGCGATCTGCTTGATGAAGATCCACAGCTGCACGTAGTACGGCTCGTCGATGCCGAGCTGGCGGCGGATATTGGCGATCGCCTCGGCGTTGGCCATCTTGCCGGCCAACAGATAGGCCGGGTCGCCGCCCACCCAGTTGAACAGTACGAACACCAGCAACACGACGCCCGCCATGGTCGGCACCATCTGCCAGAGCCGCCGGAGGATATAAGCAAACATGAAGGAATACGCCGTCGGAAAGGCGTAACAATAACCGATATCGCTCGTCAGTTGACAGCAAAAAAGTGGGAACGACGACAGCCCATTAGGGCCGGGAATTGGTCGATAACAAAAACTCTTGTATGTACCAACAGACATCATGCACAATGTCGGAGATACATTGTGGCAAATGATTTTTTTGCTGCACTGCGATGTCCGGCCAGGCGCTTATCCGGCGCCCAACCGGCCGTCGCCGCGGTTCTACCCTGGACTCGCGCAAGGTTGTTCGTTGGCTCCGGGGCCGGCGAATCGACTGGATGATTTGCCGCCGACTAGTTCGGCGGCTTTTTTTTGTGCGCTGTCTGCATCCGGTGCAAAAGAGATACCGTCGTTCCCGCGTGCGCGGGAACGACGTTATGATTTTTTGCGCTTGAGCTTACGCCTCTTCGCGCAGCCGGCGCTGGCGCACCGACGCGGCCAGGTCTTCCAGCACCTTCACGCTGGTGTCCCAGTCGATGCAGCCATCCGTGACCGACTGCCCGTAGACCAGCTCCTTGCCGGGCACCAGGTCCTGGCGGCCGGCCACCAGGTGCGATTCGACCATCACGCCGACGATGCGCTCGTCGCCCGCCGCGATCTGGCGGCCGATGTCGGCGCATACCGGCACCTGGTTCTCCGGCTTCTTGCTGCTGTTGGCGTGCGAGGCGTCGATCATCAGGCGCGAGGCCAGGCCCATGGCCGATATCTGCTGGCAGGCCGCCTCCACGCTGGCGGCGTCATAGTTCGGCGTCTTGCCGCCGCGCAGGATGATGTGGCAGTCCTCGTTGCCGGAGGTGGACACGATCGCCGAGTGGCCGCCCTTGGTCACCGACAGGAAGTGGTGCGGCTGCGAGGCGGCCTTGATCGCTTCCACCGCGATCTTGATATTGCCGTCGGTGCCGTTCTTGAAACCGACCGGGCACGACAGGCCGGAGGCCAGCTCGCGGTGCACCTGCGACTCGGTGGTACGGGCGCCGATTGCACCCCAGCTGATCAGGTCGGCGATGTACTGCGGGCTGATCACGTCGAGGAACTCGGTGCCGGCCGGCAGGCCCAGCTCGTTAATGTCGCGCAGCAGCTCGCGTGCCATGCGCAGGCCGTCGTTGATGCGGAAGCTGTTGTCCATGTACGGGTCGTTGATCAGGCCCTTCCAGCCGACCGTGGTGCGCGGTTTTTCGAAGTACACCCGCATGATGATTTCCAGCTCGCCGGCGAAGCGGGTGCGCTGCTCGGCCAGGCGGCGCGCGTATTCCATCGCGGCCTTCGGATCATGGATCGAGCACGGGCCGATCACCACCATCACGCGGTCGTCCTGGCCGTGCAGGATGCGATGCAGCGCCACGCGCGCATTGGCCGCGGTCTGCTCCGCCGCCGGGGACACGGCAAACTCGCGAATCAGGTGCGCGGGCGGTGTCAGTTCCTTCATTTCGCGGATGCGTAAGTCGTCGGTGCGTGGCATTGCTGTTCTCCGTGTTCTGGACAGTAAAAATGAAAAAACCGCCATCGCTGGCGGTTTTGGAATTTTGTTCGGACTCGTTCTGCTGATGCGTGAACCTGCCGCTACTCCACCGCCTGACGGCTGGAATGGCTAAAGTGAAAATACCAGGTAAATACGAACAGGCCGCGCATGGGTTTCCTCAATGGTTCAAACGACTATACCCCCAAGTTGCGCAACTTGGCAAGCCCGGACCGCGATTTGTCAAGGGGCGGCCCTGCGTTCGCTGCCGCGCACCTCGAAGCGCACGGTGGCGCCGGGCGTGCCGGCGGCGTCCACCAGCTCCAGTTTGTGCTCGCCGATGCGCGGGCGCCACGCATAGCTTTCGGCCGCCCCGCCGAGTACTTCGCCGTCGAGGCGGAACGACAGCCCGGCCCCGGCCTGCGCCTGGAACAGCACGCGCTCGCGCGCCTCCGGGATATCGGGATCGACCGCCAGGATGCTGCCGTCGACCGGGTAGACGATGTCGGGCAGCCGCGCGCCGGGCGGCACCAGTTCGACGCGGGCGATTTCGGTGCCGCGCACGAACCACTCGGCGCGCTCCGGCTCGACCGCCGGGCGGAAGGCCACGGTTTGCCGCAGCAGGCCTGGTGGCGCGGCGGGCGCCCTGCCCGGCCGGCCGCGATGCAGATAGTCCATCACGTCGCGCCACACCGGCGCCGCGCCCGACACGCCGGACACGTCCCACATCGGCTGGCCGTCAAAATTGCCGACCCAGACGCCGACTGTGTAGCGGTCCGAGAAGCCGACGCACCAATTGTCGCGCATGTCCTTGCTGGTACCGGTCTTCACCGCCGCCCAGAAGCCGGTGGCCAGTTCGTTCGACAGGCCGAAGGTGACGCTGCGCGCGCCGCGGTCGGAAAGGATGTCGGCCACGATGAAGCTGGCGCGCGGATCAAGCAGGCGGCGCTTCGCTTCCGGCGCGCGCGAACGCAGGGTGACGCTGCCGGCCGCGCCGCCGTTGGCCAGCGTGCGATAGGCATTGGTCAGCGCCAGCAGCGACACGTCGCCCGAGCCCAGCGCCAGCGAGTAGCCGTAGAAGTTCGCGGATTCGGTCAGGCTGTCGATGCCCAGCTCGCGCAGGCGCTCGTAGAAGCGGTCCAGCCCCGTCAGCATGAGCGTGCGCACCGCCGGCACGTTGAGCGAGCTGGCCAGGCTGGTGCGCACGCTGGTGTAGCCCTTGAAGCCCTTGTCGTAGTTCTGCGGGACGTACAGGCCGCCGCTGCCGGCCGCGATGTCGACCGGGCTGTCGTCCAGCAGCGAGGCGGCGGTCAGCAGGCCGCGCTCGATCGCCAGTTGGTACAGGAAGGGCTTGAGCGTGGAGCCGGCCTGGCGCAGCGCGGTCACGCCATCGACCTCGCTGCCGCCGGCATTGCCGACCCAGGCCAGGATCTCGCCGCTGGCGTTGTCGATGACCAGCACCGCGCCCTGGCCCACATTGCGCTCCGCCAGTTCGGCCAGGTGCCGGTGCAGGGCCTCGCCGGCGAAACGCTGCAGGCTGGCGTCGAGCGTGCTTTTCACCGGGCCGGCGCCCGTGCCCAGCAGCTTGCGCGCGATCGCCTGCGAAGGCTGCAGCACCGCCTGCTCGCCCGGACGGCCGAGCGCCACCTCGGCCTGCCAGGTGACGGCGGCGCAGTCGTCGGCTGACCGGATCTCGCGCGCCAGCGCGCAGGCGCGGGCCGCCACGGTACGCACCGGGGCGCCGGGCGCGCGCAGCAGGCTGGCAAGGATCGCGGCCTCGCTGCGCGTCAGGCCGGACGGCGCCTTGCCGAACAGGCCTTGCGAGGCCGCGCCGATGCCGACCAGCTCGCCGCGCCAGCCGACCAGGTTCAAATACGCTTCGAGGATCTGCTGCTTGCTCCAGCCGGCCTCCAGTTCGCGCGCGGCGAATGCCTGCTTCAGTTTCTGGGCCATGCTGCGGCCGTCGCCCGATGCGCGCAGGGACGGATCGAGCAAGGCCGCCAGCTGCATGGTGATGGTCGAGGCGCCGCGCGGCCGGCTGCGGAACAGGTTGTCCCACGCGGCCTGGCCCGCGGCTTTGAGGTCGATGCCGCCGTGCTCCATGAAGCGCTGGTCCTCGGCCTGCATCACCGCCATGCCCAGCGCCGGCGAGATATCGGCCAGCGGCACCCAAGCCGTCCGCCGCGCGTGCAGGTCGATGCGCACCGATTCGATCGGCTGGCCGTGACGGTCGAGCAGCTGCGCATCGGACGCGCGGTAGGCGGCCTTCACTTCGGCCGGCGTGGGCAGCACCGCACAGGCGGCACGCGCCACCAGCAGCGCGAGGAGCAGCCAGCGTTTCATCAGCGTCCCACCGCCACCGCCGCGTTGGGCAGTTCGCCGAACATCTCGGGGCTGTACATCGCCTCGACGCGCGTCGGCGGCAGGCTGAAACGGCCTTCGTTATTCAGGCGCACCGTGTACTCCACGCTCCACTTCCCCTTCGGGACGAACTCGTAGTAGGCGCGGAACACGTCGGCCTTACGCTCGATGAAGTCCGGCTGCACCCAGCCGCGCTGGCGCTCGCCGCTGACGGCAATCTGCGCATCGCGCGCGAGACCGGTGCCGAGGATGCTGGCGCTGGCCGGGATCGGGTCGCTCACCACCACCCAGCTCATGTCGGACTGCGCTTCCACATCCAGGTGCACACGGTAGATATCGCCGCGCTTCCACACGCCGGCGGACTGCTGCTCGACCGGCGTGACGGTGCGCGTGATGCGGTAGCCCGAGGACAACGGCGCGTTCAAAGGGATCGCCGCCCTGCTCTGCACCGTCACCCACGGCTTGCCCGTGCCCTCGTGGCTGAGCGTGAGTTCGGCCGCGCGCGCGGGCCACGGCAGCAGCGTTGCGCCGGGCACCTGCACGCTGCGTTGCTGGCCGCCGAGGGCCGCGCTGCTCTTGCCGGTCACCGGCACCGATTCGAACTTGTCCGAGAACCTCTCCAGCGCCAGGACACCCCAGGCGTTGGCGACGGTGGTGCGCCAGTGGCCATGCTGCTGGCGTCCCAGCGCGCCACGCGCCAGCCGGCCCATGTCCGTCTTCCACGAAGGATTGTCCAGCAGCGCCAGCAGCAAGCGGTTGGCGTTGACGTCGGGCGAGGCCATCAGCCACCACCAGTCATCGCTGCGCTCGGTCGAGAATCCCATGGTCGTGCCCTGCAGGTTCAAGCGCGCACGCAGGATGGTCTCGGCCTGCGCCAGCCGTTGCGCGCGGTCGCGGATCGCGGGCGAGCGTTGCAGGACCAAATACCAGTCGATCACCGCCGACGTCGGCCACAAGTCGGGCGCGATCTCGAACGATTCGACCAGCTCCGGCCGCACCGGCCGCGTGCGCGACAACGCTTCCAGCGCGGCGAGCTTGCGCACCGATAGTTCGCCGGTCGCCAATCCCGAGCCGCGCGTGATCCTGCCCTGCACGAAACCGAGCAGCGCCGCTTCCATCCTTGCCCGCGCCTCGGGCGGCACCGCGTAGCCGGCCTCCTTCGACACCGACAGCAGGTAGGCGGTCAGACTGTCGCTGCCCTGGTCCATGGTGGAGAAGTACTTGGCCATCCCATCGCCATCGAGCAGCGTCGGCAGGGTCGCCATCACCGCGTCCCAGCGCTCTGGATCGCGCAGCGCGACCGCCTGCGACACGCGCTGTTCGAGGCAGATGTAGGGATACGCTTGCATGTACTCGCGCACGCCAGGCAGCTCGCCGCCGAGCTTGGGGCTGAAGCTCGCCTCGATGCCGCCATGGCCCGGCAGCGCATCGGCGGGCCGTTCCACCGTCATCGACTGCTTGCCATCGAGCTGCAGCAGCGTGGCCTGCAGGGTGCGGGTCGGCACCGCCGCCTCGACCTTCTGCGTGATGCGTACGCGGTCGCGCGCATCGCCGGCCACCGCCGTGACGTCCCACTGCAAGCTCGAGGCCTGCGGCACGCTGATGTCCCAGCCGGCTTCCTGCGCCTGGCCCGGCGCCAGCGTGATCGCCTGTTCCGGCAGCACCTGCGCGCGGCCCTTGTCGGCACTGAACTGCGCGCCGAACTGCACCTGCAGGGCCGCGTCGGTGGTATTGCGCAGCGTGAAGCCGGCGTGCAGGCGGTCGCCTTCGCGCACCAGCTTGGGCAGGCCGGCCATCAGCATCAGGTCCTGCGTGCTGCGGATATCCACCTGGCCGGTGCCGAACATGCCGCTACCGGCGCTGGCGATGGCGACGATGCGGAAGCTCGTGAGAGAATCGTTCAGCGGCACCTGCACCGAGGCCTCGCCATTCGCGTCCAACGTCACCTTGCCCTGCCACAGCAGCAATGTCTCGAACAGTTCGCGCGCCTGGCCGCGGCCGCCGCCACCGCCGTGCGGCACCGCCTTGCGGCCGAAGTGGCGCTTGCCGACCACCTGCATCTGCGCGGTGGCGGTCTGCACCTGCAGGCTGCGCGGATTCATCATGATCGACAACAGGTTCCAGCTTTCGTTGGGCATCAGTTCAAGCAGGCCCGCATCCACCGCGGCAATGGCCACCGCCGCGCCGGCGGGCGGCGCGCTGCCGTCTGGCCGCGCGACCTTGATCCTCACGCTCGCCCGTTCGCGCACCTTGTACACCGGCTTGTCCGTCTCGACGCGCACCTTCAGTTCATGCTCGCCCCATCCGACCTTCACCGGCGCGATGCCGAGCTTGTAGGCAGGCTTGCCAAGATCGACCAGCGCCGTCGGCGCCACGCCGGCGACCCGGCCGCGCACCAGCAGTGCCGACACGAACACGTTCGGCGCGTAGTTGCCCTTCACCGGCAGCGTGATCACCGGATCCCTGGCGCTGATGCGGCGCACGTAAGTGTCGAGGATGCCTTCGCGCTGCACCGTGACCAGCGCGGTCGCCTCGCGGAAGGGGCTGCGCACCTGGAAGCGCATCTGCTCGCCGGGCTCGTAGCGCTTCTTCTCGGGCAGCAGGTCGATGCGGTCGTTGTCGGTCACCTCGAACCAGTTGTCCTCGCGGGTGCCGGTCCATACGCTGGCATTGGTCACGGACGCGCGCCCGTCCGCATCCTCGGCGCGCGCGCGCAGGATCAGGTTGCCGCTGGCGGGCGCCTTCACGTCGCACAGCAGCAGGCCACGGCTGTCGGTGAGGCCGGCGCAGGCTTCGCCGACGCGCTCGATCTTCGTCACGTTTTCATAGGCGTAGAAGCCGCCCACCAGGCGCCGCCGGTGCGAGAAATAGGAGCGCTTGAACACGTCCACGGTGGCCTTGGCGCCGCTGACCGGCTTGCCCGCCACATCCAGCACCGCGACCTGGAACTTGAGCTTGTCGCGCGCCTGCACCCAGCCGTCGGTGCGGATGCCAGCCACGTAGCGCGAAGGCCACAGCGGCACGCGGGCGGACACCGTTTGCGTCTCGCCGTTGGCGTCCTGGTAGGACAGCTCGGCCAGCAGCGCCTTCGGCTCGTCGCTGTGCGCCAGCTGGTCCACCAGCACGCGGGCGCCGCCGGCGCGGTCCAGCACCAGCTGGCGCGCACGCGGCGTCTCGCTGCCGGCCTTCTCGCCATCCTCGTTCCACTCGCCTTCCTCGTCGTCGAAAGTGGCGCCCGGCTTGACCGTGCCTTCCTTGACGTCGCCGGCGGCGAACGCGAAATCCTCGTAGCCGCTGAAATTGACCGAGCGCTCGACCTGCATGGTGCGCAGGGTGACTGGCGCACCACCCGCCGGGCCGCCGGACAGGTAGCTCACCTGCGCATCCAGCGTGACCGCGCCCGGCGCCACCTGCGGCTCTTTGGGCCCGGACACCGCGGCGCGCATGGTCGGCACACCGAACTGCTCGACGCGGAACCGGCCGGAAGAACGATCGCCAATCATCACTTCGTACACGCCCAGCTTGGCGTCCGCCGGGATTTGCCACTCGCCATAGGCATTGCCGGCAGCGTCCCAGCGCAGCGCCTGTTCGATCTTCTCGCCACTGCCCTGGTGGACCAGGTAGGCCGTGCCGGGCTGCTGAATATCGTCTGTGACGAAGGCGAAACCAGCGCCGGTGTGGCGGCGCAGGAAGTGCTTCATATGGACCGTTTCGCCGGCGCGCAGCAGCGTGCGGTCGAACACGGTGGCGGCGATGCGGGTGTCGTCGAAGGGACTGCCGGTGGGCAGGTTGAAGCGCCAGGGCTCGATGCCGCGGTTCCAATCCGACAGCGTGAAGGTGAAGTCATCGCCCTTGCGCGCGCTGATGTAGTACTCGTCGGTCCACTTGCACACCGAAGGGGGCAGCTCGGCCGCGATGTGCGCGATGCCTTCGGCGTCGCTGGCGCCGCTCCAGACCTGCTGGCCCCGGCAATTGCGCACGACGACCTCGGCGCCGCCGACCGGCTGGCCCTTGTCCAGCGAGGTCACCCACACCAGCGAGGATTGCGCGCCGTGTTCGAAATGCGCCGTCATGTTCGTGACCAGCGCGGCGCTGCGCACATAGGCTGTCGTACCGGGCTTGTCGAGCGCCGCGCCCAGGCGCGGGCTGGCCAGTTCGACCACGTAGAAGCCGGGCCGCTTGAGCGGAATGCCGACCACTTCGAGGGCGCGCTTGCCGTTCGGCTTGGGCAGGCGGAAGCGCTGGGCGCCGGCGTCGTCCTGCAGCAGCGGCGTCTTCAGCTCCTTCTCGCGCGGGAAATCGAATGTCCAGCCGCCGCCTTCGCCGGACATTTTCTTGAGCCAGTCAATCACCTGTTGGTCCTGCCCGGCGCCCAGGCGCAGGCTCGATCCCGCCGTTTGCATGCGGCCCGCCAGCGACGGCTCGACGTTGCGTACCGTGACCGGCAGCATGCGGTCGCCTTTCGCTTCGATGATGCCGAACGGCGCCGCGAACTTGACCAGCGGCGGCTGTTCATCGGTGCGCATCTCCATCGGGAAGCGGGCCGCGTTGACGAGGGTGCGGCCGGCGTCGTCCTTCAGTCCCGGCGGCAGATGCAGCTTGAGGCTGGCGCGTTCCGGGAACGGGCCTTCGAAGCGCACCATGTTGACGAATTCTTCGTTCTTCTCAAAGCGCTCGAATTGGGCCTTGAAGCGTTTGCCGCCGGGCGCCTGTACGTAAGCTGCGGCCGCATCATGCGCCGCCACCGGTGCCGAGAACGTCAACCGGATCGGCATGAAGGGAATGCACCCGCCCTTGGCGTGCAGGCGATCGCAGCTAGCCTTGGCGCTGAAGTCGGGCCGCGTGTGGAAGGCCAGCTTGTGCTCGCGCGCGGTGGCCATGCCGTTGTCGGCCGCAATGCCGGCGCCCCAGACCAGGGTGACGTCGCGGTCGGCCGGCAGGGTGCGGCGGCATTGCAGGACCTGCACCGGCAGCTTGTCCTTGGCGTGGTTGCGCATCGTGGCTTTGGCGCGCCAGACCACGCCGTGCGCCCTGAAATAGACCTCCAGGTAGCGGTCGAGCAGGTCGCGGCGCAGCGCGAGGTAGCGTTCGCGCTCCTCGCCCGTGATCACGCGCACGCCGATCTTTTCGTTGACGCCGTCGGCGCTGCACCATGCGTTGGCGGCCACCGTGTCTGCGCGCGGCACGGCGTCGAGCATCAGCATGAAAACCTGCTGCTCGTCGATATTGCCGGCGCCCTCGCGCGGCAGGCTTTGCACCACCTGCGGGCCGCCGGTGGACAGGGAGAACGTGCGCTCGCCCGCCAGCGGCGCGCCGGCCAGGTCATGCGCATCCTCCTTCAGCGTGAAGCGGCATGCCACCGCACCCGGCAGCGCGCGATCGAAATCGTAGCTCCAGATGCTGCCGTCGACCCAGCGTCCGTGACCCGGCACGGCGCAATCGACCGAGAACGGGTCGGCCGCGCGCAGGTCTCCGAACGCCACCATCTGCGTTGAAAAACGGGCGGTCACCTGCCGCACCTGCTTGACCACGCCTTGCGGCGAGAACTGCTGCACCATCGGCGCGGCCACGGCGGCCCCGCACAACAACATCAGCGACATCGTGTAGAGCAAGCGGCGCATAGGTTCTCCATCGCCCGGATGGGCATTCAGAGAATTGTTACAAGGGCAACTAACTGTGTCAACTGGCTGATCAGCTAGCGGTGTGCGTCGCCGAAGCGGCAGCGAGCTTTCGGCGACCGGTTGCGACAAGCCCACAGCGATCCCACGCGAACTGTTCACGCTTGAGAGATATCAGACCGCCACGGGGCGCGGGTGCAAGAGTCGCATCATCCACTACCACACATGGAGTCTGGACATGAACGAAACACTGATATCGCGCGCGGTGCGCCGGCTGTTTGCGGGCGGCGGCGTGGCCGGGCTGGCCCTGCTCGTCCTGCCCCTGGCCGCCGCCGCGCAGGAGGCCGCGCCGGTGAGCGCGCAGGCGCCGGCGCAGGCGCCGGAACAGGCGCAGCAGCAGGCGCCGCAGCGGGTGACCGTGACCGGTTCGCTGATCCGCCGCACCCAGGCCGAAACCGCGCAGGAAGTGCTGACCGTGAACCGGGCCGACATCGAAAAATCCGGCAAGCAGACCGTGGCCGACCTGCTGCAGACGCTGGCGGTGAACAGCCAGGGCGCGGTGCCGAACACCTTCGGCAACGGCTTCGCGCCGGGCGCCTCGGGCATCTCGCTGCGCGGGCTGGGCGTGGCCTCGACCCTGGTGCTGATCAACGGCCGCCGCGTCGCGCCCTACGGCTTGTCCGACGACGGCCAGAAGCAGTTCACCGACCTGAACATGATTCCGGCCGACGCCGTCGACCGCGTCGAGGTGCTGCTCGAAGGCGCGTCCTCGATCTACGGCTCGGACGCAATCGCCGGCGTGGTCAACGTCATCCTGCGCAATTCGTACAAGGGCCAGACCGTGCGCGTCAGCGACGGCATCAGCGACAAGTGGGACGGCGAGACCACCACCGCTGCCTACACCTTCGGCTTCGGCGACCTCGACACGCAGAAGTACAATGCGGTGCTGTCGGCCGAATACAAAAAAGTCGACAACATCCAGTGCAAGGACCGGCGCGACCGCGACTGGGTGTGCCGTGTCGACCTGCGCAAGTTCGGCTTCTCGGCCCAGGAAAGCCTGGGCGGCACCGGCGCCATCACGGGTAACAACGCCGCCGGCAGCGCCATCAACGGCAATGTGCGCAACCCGACCACCTTCGACTACTTCAACCGCGGCAACCTTGCGCCCGCCACCGGGTTCACCCGCTTCTTCCCGGGCGCGGCCTGCGCCAACTTCACCAGGCAGCCGCAGGGCGATCCGGGCGGCGGCTGCCTGATCGACGCGCCGTTCCAGTTTTCCCAGATCCAGCCGGTGCAGGAAAGCCTGGCGCTGTACGGGCGCGGCACCTGGCAGTTCCATCCCAACCACCAGGCCTTCACCGAACTGATCTACTACACCAGCTCGGCCGACTCCTCGACCACGCCGTCGACCGTGTCGGCCAGCGAGGGCTCGCCGGTGGGGGCGGTCAGCAATGCCAGCGTCGCGCTCGGCGCGACCCACCCGGACAACCCTTACTTCGGCACCGCCGCGCGCCTGCGCTACCTGGCCGCCGACGTCGGCCAGCGCGTCACCCACGTCGACTCCAACTTCATCCGCTGGACGGCGGGCATGAAAGGCAGCCTGTTCGGCTGGGACTACGACACCGCGATCATTTTCTCGCATAACAATGTGTGGCAGAAACGGAACGGCTACCTGCAGCGCAATGTCGCCTTCGCCCTGCTGAATCCCACCCCGGCCAATGTGGCGGCGGCGATGGTCGACCCCAACTATGCAGCGCTGCCGCCGGGCACCTTGTGGCGGATCGGTGAGAATGCAGGGCTCAACTCGCCCGCGGTGTATGCGGCGCTGTCGCCGACGCTGCACAGCCGCGCCGATACGGAAATGGACCTGATCGACTTCAAGGCGACCCGCGACTTTGCCGGCCTCCTGCCGACCGGTGCGATCGGGCTGGCGGTGGGCGGCGAATTCCGCCATGAAAAGAGCGAACTGCTGCCGGTCACGGGCACCCCGACCGGCAACATCATCGGCCTGGGCTTCTCGGCCTACAGCGGCTCGCACAACGTCTCCGCGCTGTATTCGGAGGGCCTGGTGCCGCTGCCGAACAAGGTCGAGCTGACCGGCGCGATTCGCTGGGACCGCTACACGGACGTGGGCAGCTCGTGGACGCCGAAAGCCGCTGTCAAGTGGACGCCGCTGCGTTCGGTGGCGGTGCGTGGCACCTATGCGCGCGGCTTCCGCGCGCCGAGCCCGGCGGAAAACGGCGTCGGCGGCCTGGCCGCGTTCGCCACCGCCAGCGATCCGGTGCGCTGCGCGCTGGGTGTGCAACTCGCCTGCAGTCCGGCCTCGGTGGCGCTGGTCACGCGCGGCAACCCGGCCCTGCAGCCGGAACACTCCAGCAGCTGGGACGTCGGCGTGATCTGGGATCCGCTGCCGCGCACCAGCCTGTCGGTCGACCTGTGGCGGCTGAAGCGGCGCGACGAGATCAACCAGGTGGTGGTGGCCGACGCGATCGCGGCCGGCTCGGTGGTGCGTGATCCGAGCACGGCGATCCCGGGCATTCCCAACGACCCCGGCGCGATCAGCGTGGTCGAGGGCAACTTCATCAACTCCTCGCAGTCGGTGGTCAAGGGCATCGACTTCGACGCCCGCTACGGCTACACCCTGCCCCGGGGTTTCGGCAACGTCTCGGTCGACGGCAAACTGACCCATCTGTTCCGCTGGGCCCGCACCGAACGGGGCGGCGGCACCATCGACTTTGCCGGCACCCACGGCAACTGCGACGTCACCAACTGCGCCGGCACGCCGCGCAACAAGGCCAATGTGCACCTGAACTGGGAGCGCGAGCAGTGGCGCGTGACGGCGACCGTCAATTACCGCAGCCCGTTCAAGAACCTGCTGTTCCAGGGCGATCCCAGCGGCTGCGCCAGCACCTTCGCGAACGGCAATCCGGCGCCGAATGGCGACTGCGAGATCGATTCCTTCACCACGGTCGACCTGACGGCGCGCTGGAAGCCGGCGCCCAAGTGGGAAGTGTTCGGCTCGATCCAGAACCTGTTCGACAAGCTACCGCCGCTCGATCCGCTCACCTACGGCGCACAGTCGTATAACCCGCAGGACTTCGAAGGGGCGCGCGGGCGGATGCTGACCTTGGGGGCGCGGTACACGTTCTGAGCCGGCCCGGAAGTTCCGTGTCAGCTGAGCAAAGGAAAGGCCCGGCCTGCGTTACTTGCGAAACGAGATACCGTCGTTCCCGCGAAAGCGGGAACCCCATTTTATTTGCGGCCCACTTCGGTTTGATTTAGCGGCGCGCGTTGGAAATGGGGTTCCCGCTCCCGCGCGAACGACGTTCTGTATAAAAGCTAGCGCCGGTAGCTGAGCAAAGAAAAGCCCGGTGCACGCACCGGGCTTTGCATTCAAACGCAGTCTGCTTAAGCCGTGCCGCCCACCGTCACGCCATCGATGCGCAAGGTCGGCTGGCCCACGCCCACCGGCACGCTCTGCCCTTCCTTGCCGCACACGCCCACGCCTGAATCCAGGCGCATATCGTTGCCGATCATCGAGATGCGGTTCATCACGTCCGGCCCGTTGCCGATCAGGGTCGCGCCCTTCACCGGGTAGGTCACCTTGCCGTCCTCGATCATATAGGCCTCGCTGGCCGAGAACACGAACTTGCCGTTGGTGATGTCGACCTGGCCGCCGCCGAAGTTCACCGCGAACAGGCCGTTCTTGACCGACTCGATGATCTCGCGCGGATCCTTGTCGCCGGCCAGCATGTAGGTATTGGTCATGCGCGGCATCGGCAGGTGCGCGAACGATTCGCGGCGCGCATTGCCCGTCACCGGCATCTTCATCAGGCGCGCGTTCATCGTGTCCTGGATGTAGCCCTTCAGGATGCCGTCCTCGATCAGCGTAGTGCACTGGGTCGGGTTGCCCTCGTCATCCATGTTCAGCGAGCCGCGGCGGTCCTTCAGCGTGCCGTCGTCGACCACGGTCACGCCCTTGGCCGCGACCCGCTCGCCCATGCGGCCCGAGAAGGTGGACGAGCCCTTGCGGTTGAAGTCGCCCTCCAGCCCGTGCCCGACCGCCTCGTGCAGCAGCACGCCGGGCCAGCCCGGCCCCAGCACGACCGTCATCGGACCGGCCGGCGCCGGCCGCGCGTCCAGGTTGACGCAGGCCGCCTGCACCGCCTCGGTCGCGTAGCGCTCCAGGATTTCGTCGCTGAAGTAGCCGTAATCGTAGCGGCCGCCGCCGCCGGACGAGCCGATCTCGCGCCGCCCGTCCTGCTCGGCGATAACCGTGACCGACACCCGCACCAGCGGCCGGATGTCCGCCGCCAGCACGCCATCGCTGCGCAGCACCAGCACCACATCGTATTCGCCGGCCAGCCCGGCCATTACCTGCACCACCCGCGGATCCTTGGCGCGGGCGATCTTCTCGACCCGTTCCAGCAGGCGCACCTTGGCGGCGGCGTCGAGCGAGCCGAGGGGGTCGTGCGGCAAGTACAGCGAACGGCCGCCGGTCGGCCGCGTGCCGCCGGCAACCTTGACCTTGCCGGAGCCGCTGCGGGCGATGGTGCGGGTGGCGGCCGCCGCGTCCAGCAGCGCGGCCTCGGAAATATCGTCGGAATAGGCAAAGGCGGTCTTTTCGCCGGAAATGGCGCGCACGCCCACGCCCTGGTCGATCGAGAAGCTGCCGGACTTGACGATGCCTTCTTCCAGGCTCCAGCCCTCGCTCTTGGTGAATTGGAAATACAGGTCGGCGTAGTCGACCTTGTGCGTGAACATCGTGCCGAGCGCCGTCAGCAGCTTGCCTTCGTCCAGGCCGAAAGGCGTGAGCAGCACATCGCGCGCTACCGACAGGGAAGACAGGTTCGGTTCGAATGGAGTCATGTCTGTTTTTTCATTCTGCAGGGGATGGCGCATTGTGCCATATCGGCACCATTCCCACAGTCTCGCGGCACGCTTGGCCCGCCCTCCCGGCGCCAGCAAAACCAGCCGCCACCGCCATCGCCAAATATTACCGGAAGTTACAAATACAAATTATGGACAAATGCACTTTCCAATCGGCAAGAATACCCACGGCGAATGTTACATAGCCATCCGCGCCCGGCACATTCCAACACCGATGAAAGCCCGCAGTTGCAGGCGAAACATCCGATACGACGCAGCCCAGGGGCGCCAATTTCGACGATTTGACAATGCCTAATTGCAAAATTACACATTGATAGATTTGACCAACAGTTCCTTGCTTTTTTAAAATTCGTCGTTTATATTTTCGTAAGGAAATTTACTTTTCCTCAAGAAATTATAAAAAAGCCGCCACACCCGCAGCGATGCGGGGCCGGAAAGCCAACGGGTCTTCACGCGAGACGGCCGGGTTGCATTTCATCGAACGCGCCGCGCACCGGCATACTGAAAGCAAGCCCATGGCAACTCAAACCTCTGTAAAAGTCGCGAACCTGACGGGCGCGGCCAAAGACGATGTCTTGACCGCCGATATCACCGGCTTGACCCAAAACAAGCTGACCGGCAACCTGAATGTGCTTCTGAATGATCCGGGCTCGGCCAAGCTGTATTCGCTGATCCAGGACCCGTCGGCGCTGGCCTCGACCGCCACCCTGCCAGTGGTCAACAGCGTCACCCTGGCCAGCGGCGCCAAAATTTCCATCAACCCCGACGGCACCATCGCCTACGACGCCAGCACCCTGCACACTCCGCTGCAGAGCCTGGCCGAAGGCGAGAACTACACCGACACCTTCGTCTACACGATCCGCATGGCCAACGGCGCGCTGAGCACCGCCAAGGTCCCGGTCCTGATCGCCGGCGTCAACGATGCCCCGACCCTGGCGGCCGTGACGCCGCTGAGCCCGGCCGCCCTGGTCGACACCGCCAACTGGGACACCCCGGCAGCCATCAACGGCAAGGTGGCCGGCGCCGACATCGACCACGGCGCGGTCCTCAGCTACAGCATCGCCAGCGGCGGCCAGAGCCTGACCAACGGCTACGGCACCCTGACCATCGACGCCGCCACCGGCAACTACAGCTTCGTGGCCGACGCCGCCAAGTTCAACTCACTCGCCGCCGGCGAGAACGCCACCGCGAGCTTCAGCGTGTTGGTCAAGGACGAGCACGGCGCGGCCTCGGCCCCGGTCACCCTCAACTTCAAGCTGACCGGCGCCAACGACACCGCCTCGATCGACGGCAACGGCGCCGGCCGCGTGGCCGAAGACGGCACGCTCGGCGCCAGCGGCAAGCTGAACGCGCACGACGCCGACCACGACCAGGCCGCCTTCCAGGCCCCCGCCTCGCTGGCCGGCGCCTACGGCGACTTTACTTTCAACAGCGCCACCGGCGACTGGACCTACACCCTGCGCAACGGCGACGCCAACGTCCAGGCCCTGAACGCCGGCAAAGTGGTTTCCGATGAGATCACTGTGGCCTCGGTTGATGGCACCGCCACCGCCAAGCTGCACGTGGAG
>NZ_JANUGU010000005.1 GCF_024753145.1 Massilia terrae
AAAAAAAACCCCGGCAAGCCGGGGTTTTCTCATGCAAGCACCAGATTAGAACTTGTGGTTGTACTCTGCGGTCAGCTTGAAGCTGCGCGGATCTGCGTAGTACAGCACGCCGCCGTAGGTCGACGAACGGTTGGTACCCGAGTTGTACTGCTCCAGGCGCTTGATCATCGGCTGCGAGTTGGTCACGTTGAACGCGTCCAGCTTGATGCTCAGGCCCTTGAAGAAGGTCGGCTTGTACACGATGTTCATGTCCAGCGTCTTGGTCCAGCCGTAACGGCCGAGGCTGCCACGCGGGGTGAACACGTTGGTGGTGTAGTTGCCGGCGCCCAGGCAGTAGTGCTCGGCCGAGTAGTTCGGCGAGCCCGGGTTCGGGTTCGGGTTCTTGCCGATGCAACCCATCGGACGGCCGGACTCGATGTCCAGGTTGCCGCCAACGGTCCACTCGGTGGTCAGGTCATACCAGCCGTAGGCCTTGATCTGGTGGGTACGGTCGTTCGGCAGCAGGCCGTTCGCGCCCTTCATGATCTCCGGGTAGTCCCATGCCATCGTTGCCGACACGTCGGCCTGGCCGGTGTTGGTATCCGACAGGGTCTGGCCTTCGGTGTTGCCCTTGTCGCGGCTCCAGGTGTAGTTCACCTTGCCGTACCAGCCGTTGCGGTACGGGTGCTCCAGGAACAGGTCGAGCGCGGTGTACTTGCGCTCTGCCTTCTCGAAGCCCAGGTCCGCTGCGCTCAGGTGCACACGGGTGTAGTTCGACATCGTGCCGGCGTAGTCGACCAAGAAGTCGTTGTCCGTGCCCGGGTTGAACGAGGCGCAGTTGAAGCCGCCGTAGTTCGACTCGTTGATGTTGTGCGCGGCGGCGTACTTGTCGAACGGACGCTGGTCGCAGAAGTCGTCGATGGTCGACTTCAGGGTACGGTAGGTGAACTTCGCGCCGAAGTTCAGGTCAGGCGACCAGGCACGCTCGAAGCCCAGGGTGATCTCGTCCTGGTAGGACGGCTTCAGGTCGATTGCCGCCAGGGTCTTCGGATCCTTCGCCTGGCCGAACTCGTTGTTGGCCGACAGCGGATTGGTGATCTGGGTCAGGCCGGTCGGCTGGCCGTTGGCGTCGGTACCGGTGTACACGAAGTACTGGGTGGTGTTGAGCGAGCCGTTGGCGCCGCGCAGTGCCACCTGGGTCGGGATCGGCACCGAGTAGCGGCCGGCGCTACCGAAGACCTTGAAGCTGGAGTCGCCGTTCACGTCCCAGACCGCATTCGCGCGCGGCAGATAGCTGTGCTTCTGGTCGATGTACTTGGCGTGGTCCTGGTTGGCGTTGTAGAAACCTTCGTTACGAATGCCGATCGACACCAGGACGTTCTTGGTGGCTTGCCAGCGGTCTTCCAGGTACTGCGCGGTCTGGCCGGCGTAGGCGCTCGAGACGGTCGAGTAGATCGTCTTGCCGACGTAGAAGCCCTTGGCTGCCAGGCCACCGTAGCCGGCGATCGCCGGGATGGTGCCGCCTGCGACCGGGACTGCCTTGGTCGGGTCAGTGTTCAGGCCGTAGGTCCACAGCGCGCCGCCCGCATAGGCATCACCGGCGTTGAGCGATTCGATCTTGTTGTTGTCGATACCGCCGCGCAGGGTGTGCGAGCCGAGCTTGTACTCGAGGTCGAGACGGAAGGACTTGACCTGGTCGTTCGCGCCGCTGAACGGGATGGTGCCGGTCAGGGTCTGGCCGCTGTTGTAGTTCAGGCCAGGGGCCTGCGCTTCCTTCGGTGCGCTGATCAGGGCCAGTGCCGGGTTGTAGCCGGCCGGCTCATAGATGTGCTTGGACTTCATGACACCGTACTGGCCGCTGACGGTGAAGTCCTCGGTCAGGGTACCGGTATAGCGCAGCATCTGGACTTCGGCGCCGTTGGCAGCGTTGTTCTTGGTGTGGATGCTCGACGTCGGGGTGGTGCCGGTGGCGCGCGTCGTGTAGTTGTAGCTGTAGTACGACGTATTGGTGTCCGGCGTGTCACCGAACGAGGTGTACTCGAGGCGGTGGTCGTCGGTGATGTTCCAGTCGAACTTGGTGTAGTAGCGGTCCAGGTTGGTGTGATAGCGGCGGAAGCCGTTCACTGCCAGCGTGGTCGAGGTGCTGCCGCCGATCACGTCGGCGACGTCGGTCTTGGTGCGCTCGCCCGCCACGAACATGAACAGCTTGTCCTTGATGATCGGGCCGCCGACGTAGGCGCCATATTGCTGCTGGGAACGGGTGTTGTCTTCGTTGCGGATGCGCAGCTTGCCGTCGGTGGCGGCCGAGGTGGCCACGCCGATCACCGGGTAGTAGGCATCCTTGGGCTTCGAGCGCCACTTGGCCGGAATGGTCGAGTACAGGGCGCCGGCTTCCCAGTTGTTGGTACCGCTCTTGCCGGTGACGTTCACGACGCCGCCGATCGAACGGCCGAAGTCAACACCGTAGCCGCCGGTCTTGATCTCGGCGGTGGCGATGGCGCCGAACGGCAGCTCGGACGCGCCCAGCTGGGTCAGCGGGTTGGTGACCGGGAAACCGTTGATGTAGTAGGCGTTCTCCGACGGCGAGCCGCCGCCGATCGAGTGGCCGGCCGCATAGGTCGGGTCGCTGCGGGTGGTGTTCGGGGCCAGCTGGATGATCGCGTCGATGTTGTGGGCGACCGGCAGCTTTTCCAGTTCACGGGAGGTGAAGGTGGCGCCGTTGGTGGCGTTGGTGACGTCGATGCGGCTGCGGCGGCCCGACACTTCGACGCGTGCCACGGCTTGCTCGCCGAACACGAATTCCGAACCCTGGCCGGCGATGACGTCGGTATCCGAGGTGCGGCCGTTCAGGCTGCCGCCCTGCAGGGTGGCGCGGTAGTGGCCCGGCAGCAGCGCGGTCGCGGTGAACGCGCCCGATGCGTCAACCTGGACGGTACGCTGCTGGTTGGTGTCGGTGTTGCGGATTTGCACCGAAGTGGCGGCGCCGGGGGCAACCTTGCCGTACACGGTACCAGCCGCGTTCGACTGAGCGTGAGCCGGATGCATCACGGCGGCGGTCATTGCTGCCGTGGAGAAAGCGATCGACAAAGCACGTGCTACTACAGTTTTTCTTAACATGTGATTTCCTATTGTTTTGTTTATCCCGCGGCGGGCAGCACCACCCCGCCCCAGACCAGGTTCATGCTACTTGTTCACCTGTACTGCTCTCTTGGTCCCACTACTTTTTCTTCCTTTCACCCCAGCGGTGAAACATTCATTCTCTTTGCGAAATGTCAAAGAAATTGAATTCGGACATAAAACCATAGCGGGAAACAGAGTGTCAACTTTGCTAATTAATCGTATGCATAGATACAACACATGCTGAGAAGAACAAAATAATATTCGATAGAAACCCCAAAATTTCCCCAAAAAAAAGCCGCCCCGGAGGGCGGCTTCGACACACATCGGAGAGGTCCGATTAGAACGCGTGGTCGTATTGCACCGTGAACTTGACGGTACGCGGCGAGGTGTAGCCGACGAAGGCGCCCGGAGTGCCGTAGGTCGGCGAACGGGTACCGTCGTCGTTGTTGTACAGCTGGTCGATCTGCTGCACGGTCCGCTTGTTGAACACGTTGAACACGTCCGCCTTGAGCGACAGGCCCTTGACAGCGGCCGGACGGAAGGTGAGCGAGGCGTCGAACCGCACGTCCCATGGCAGGCGACCGGCCGAGCCGCCCGGCGACGGCGGGTTGGCGCCGTTCGGGCCGAAGCAGTAGTGGTAAGCCGCGCCGTAGTCGGGGAAGCCGGCGGTCTGCAGGGCGATCGGGTAGGTGCCCAGGCAGGTGATCGGTTCGCCCGACGCCGCCAGGAAGTTGCCACCCAGAATCCACTGCGGCACCACTTCCCAGTAGCCGAAGGCCTTGATCTGGTGCTGGCGGTCGTTCGGCAGCAGGCCGTTCGCGTACTGCATGATCTCGTAGTGGTCCCAGGTCTGGGTCGCCGCGACGTCGGTCTGCGCCACCGCCGACAGGGTCTGGCCCTCGGTATTACCCTTGTTCTTCGACCAGGTGTAGTTCACGCGGCCGTACCAGCCGTTGCGGTACGGGTGCTCGAGGTACAGGTCGAGCGCGGTGTAGGTACGCTTGGGCTTTTCGGTAAAGCCCATGTCGGCCATGGTGAACGAGACCGGGGTCAGGTTCTTGCCGGTGCCCGAGAAGTCGACCAGGAAGTTGTTGGTCCGGCCCGGGTTGATCGAGGCGCAGGCAAAGCCGCTCCAGTTGTCGGTGTTGATGTTGTGGGCCGCCGCGTACTTGTCGAACGGGCGCTCGTCGCACCAGTCGTCGATCGTCGTGCGCAGGGTACGATAGGTGAACTTACCGCCGAAGTTCATATCCGGCGAGTAGGCACGCTCGAAGCCCAGGGTCAGCTCATCCTGGTAGGACGGCTTCAGGTTCTGCGCGGCCACCGTCTGCGCCAGCTTGGGCTGCCCGAACTCGTTGTCCGGGGACACGATCGGGGTCAGCGCGGTCAGGCCGGTCGGCTGGCCGTCGGCGCCTACGCCGGTGTAGGTGTAGTACTGGCGGGTGTAGGTCGAGATCGAGGCGCCACGGATCGCGATGTGGGTCGGGATCTGGATCGAGTAGCGTCCGATCGAGCCGAACACCTTCAGGCTGGCGTCGCCGTAGGTATCCCAGACCGCCGACAGGCGCGGATTGATCTGGTTGTTCATGCTCAGGAAGGATTCGCCGTTACCGTTCTTGTTCTTGTACTGCTCGACGCGAATGCCCGGGGTAACCAGCAGGTCCTTGGTGACTTGCCACTTGTCCTCGATGTATTGCGCCGACTGGTCCGAGAACGCCGAGGTGATGTCGTTGAAGATCTGCTTGCGCACGTAGTAGCCCTGCGCGGCCAGCGGACCGGAACCATTGTTGATGGTGGTGTGGTAGCCGGTCAGCGAGCTGACGCCGTTCGGGTTGCTGGTCTTGTAGTAGGTCCAGGTGAAGCCGCCCGCGGTCTCGTCGCCGGCGCCATACGACGACAGCTTGTTGTCGTCGATACCGGCGCGCAGGGTGTGGTCGCCCAGCTTCCATTCGAGGTCGACGCGGCTCGACTTGACCTTGTCGGACGAATAGGCGGAATTGATGCGCTGGCCGGCGAATGGCTGCGGGTTGGTGTAGTTGATGCCGGGCGCCTGGGCGCTCGGATCCGAGAACGTGACGCCCGGGATCGCCGCGTTGTAGTTCAGGCGGTTGTTGATGTGGTCGGTCTTGTTCTCGCCGTGCAGGATCTGCAGCGTCAGGTTGTCGGTCAGGTTGCCGGTGTAGCGCAGCACATTGGTCTTGGCGCCGATGGTCGGGGTGACGTTGGCCACGCTCTCGAAGTGGCCGCCCGAGCTGACAATGCCGTTACGCGCGAAGGTGCTGTAGTTGAAGCCCGAGTACGCCAGGTCCGATTCCGGCTTGTCGCCGATCGAGGTCCACTCCAGGCGGTGGTTGTCGGTGATGTTCCAGTCGAACTTGGCCAGGTAGCGGGTGGTCTTGTCCTTGCGGTGCAGCCAGCCTGCCGGGTTGTCGCCCTTGCTGTCGGCCGAATCGGCGGTAGCGGCGGTGCCGTCGCGCTTCTTGTTGATCTGCTCGGCCGACACGAACATGAACAGCTTGTCCTGGATGATCGGACCGCCGACGTAGAAGCCGCCGCGGTTTTCCGATTCGGTGGTGGTGTCGTTCTTGGCGAACAGCTTGCCGTCGGTCGGGTAACCGTTGTTGGCGTAGTACACGTTGCGGGCCTTGGCGCGCATGCCCGACGGCTCGGTGCTGGCCTGGACGCCTGCTTCCCAGCGGTTGGTACCGGACTTGGTGGTGATGTTGACCACGCCGCCGATCGAACGGCCGAACTCGGCGCCGAAGCCGCCGGTCAGGATCTGGGCCTGCGAGATCGCGCCGAACGGCAGCTCGGAGGCGCCCAGCTGGGTCAGCGGGTTGGTGACCGGGAAGCCGTTGATGTAGTAGGCGTTCTCGGAAGCGCCGCCGCCGCCAAACGAGGCGCCGGCCGCGTAGCGCGGGTCGGCGCGGGTGGTATTCGGGGCCAGCTGGATGATCGAGTCCACGCTCTGCTGGATCGGCAGCTGGGCCAGCTCCTTGGCGGTGAAAGTCGCGCCGTTGTTGGCGTTGGACACGTCGATGCGGCTGTGGTGGCCGACGATGCGGACCTTGGTCACGCCGGCTTCGGCTTCGCTGATGAAGGATGCGTCCACGCCCTGGCCGACCAGCACATCCACCTCGGTGGTGTTGGCGACGGCGTTATTGCGCATCAGTTCGACTTTGTAGTGACCCGGCGGCAGTGCAGTCGCCGTGTAACGGCCCGACGCATCCGGGGTAACGGTGCGGCGCAGGCCGGTCTCGGTATTGCTGAGCACGATCGAAGCGCCGGCCGCATTGTCCACGCGGCCGAAGATATTACCGGAAGCATTCGACTGGGCCATCGCCGGCTGCACGACTGCAGCCGAGATAGCGGCCACTCCGAAGGCGATCGACAAAGCATGTACCAAAACTGTTTTTCTTAACATTTTAAGTCCTTTAGGTAATGCCCCACCCCGGATGGGATGGGCTTCGCGTCATTGGTTTTTCACCCGTCTATACAGGTCCAATGCGTGCACAAGATGGGAACATAGGAAAAATTAAAGGTCTATTAAGCAATTGTAATCCATGAAAGAAAACAACACTTTGTAAAATTGGCAGCTCCCACCGCCTTGTTTATGAAACATTTGTGTTAGAAAAAATTACAGTCATACAGATATGGATCTTGCATACCTGCAAGTCTCAGCGCGCTCTCCTGCCGCGCGCCAGCCCGCCATTTCAGCGCACCCTCCCCTGATCGAGATGACAACCCACAAAAGAATAGCGGAAAGCTTTCGCTTTCCGCTGTAATGTGTATGCGGGGCACAACGCCCCGCACGGTGGAGCTGGATCAGAACTGGTAGTTCAAGCCCATGCTGAAGAAGCGGCCGACAGCGCCCGACTGGTGCAGCGACGCGTTGTACGCCGTCAGTGCGCCCGAGTTGCCGTAGGTGGCCACGTCGATCGGCGGCTGCTTGTCGAACAGGTTCAGGATCGAACCACGCAGGGTCAGGTTCGGCGACAGCTTGTAGCTCAGGTTCAGGTCGGTGGTGGCGAACGACGAGATCCGGCAGAACTGCGGCGGGGTAACGCTACCGAAGAAGTAGTTGCGGTTGCCCACCACGCTGGCCGCGTGCGAGCAGTCCATCGCGGCCGCTCCCTGCGCCGGGTCCAGCGCCGAGTAGGAATCGACCCAGTTCACGGTCGCGGTCAGCGACATCGGGCCGCGGTCCCAGCCCAGCGTCAGGTTGGCGCGGTTCTTGGGGCTGCCCGTGTCGCCGCCGATCACTGCGGGACCGTGGGTACCGGCCAGTTCGACCGTGGTGCCGGCGTTGGTGATCTGGTAGCTGATCATGTGGGTCAGGACCAGTTCCGCACGGCCGGTGCCGAGGTCGCCGAAGCGATGACGCGCACGCAGGTCCAGCTCGGCGCCAGTGGTCATCGTGCGGCCGGCGTTCACGTAGCCCGAGGTGGCGTAAGCGATGGTGCCGACCGACGGGATGCCCTGCACGGTGCCGCCCTTGCCGTCCGCAATGTCAACCGGGAACGGCTGGTTGCGCACATAGCTCGGCACGAAGCCCGGCAGGCCGCTGGCGGTGTTGATCTGGTTGCGCACGTCGATCTTGTAGTAGTCCAGCGAGGCGTTGATATCGCGGCTCGGCTCCAGGATCGCGCCCAGGGTGTACGACTTCGAGGTCTCCGGCTGCAGGTCCTTGGTGGTCAGCTGCACGAAGGTCGGGGTGTAACCGCAAGCCGACGGCACGTTGCCGGCGGTCTTAGGATTGCCGTCCTTGCACAGGATCGGATCGTCGATGCCGTGGAACGAGAAGAAGGCGCTGGCGGTGCCGACTTCGGCCGCGTTCGGCGCGCGGAAGCCCTTGGCGAAGGTGCCGCGGATCGACAGCATCGGGGTGGCCGTCCACTTGAACTTGGCGCCCGGGGTGAACGAGTTGCCGTAGGTGTCGTAGTGGTCGTAGCGGGCCGAGACGCTGGTTTCCAGGTTCTTGACCGGCGATCCGGCCAGCTCGGCGAAGGCGGCGGTGTCGGTCTCCTTGCCGAAGGCATAGGCCGAGCCGTTGCCGACCACACCCTGCGACAGCAGGCTGGCCGGCGGCGCGTTCAGGTCCTTGTGGGTCCACGACAGGCCGGTCGCGATCGACAGCGGGCCGCCCGGCAGCTGCATCAGCTCGCGGGTGCCGTGCAGTTCGGCGAACTGCAGCTTGGACTCGGTCACGTTGACGAAGCGCGGCGAGATCACGGCCATGTCGGCCGGGCTGTTGCCGCCCAGCGGGTTGAACGGATTGGTGGCGCGGTTCAGGGCCTGGTACAGGGCGTAGCGGTTGACGTAGCCGCTGTAGCGGTCCTTCACCTCGACCTTGGTCAGGCCGCCGGCGGCGCCGATGTCCCAGCCCATCCAGCTGCCGGTCAGGTCGACCGCCAGGCGTTGCGCGGTGGAGGTGTTGTCCTGGGTACGGTCCGGGCCGATGTCGGGGATCTGGCCGTACAGGCGGGCCGGCGCGCCCAGCTTGTTCAGCGGGTAGGTCGCCGGGAACACGGTCGAGCCGTAGATGTTGACGATGTTCGGACCCTGGCCCGGGATCAGCGCGGTGTTGCCGGTGAAGCTGGAGGCCGAGAAGGTGGTCGGCAGTCCGCGCGCGTTGATGCCGGTGCGGCGGAACTGCGAGGCCTTCACCGCCAGCGTCCAGTCCTCGCCGAGCTTCTTGGTGAAGCCGGCCAGCAGGTTGACGTTCTGCGATTCCGGCTGCAGGTTGCTGACGGTGTCGCGCACCCAGCAGCCGCCGGCCATGTACTTGTCATAGTTGCAGCTCGGGTCGAGGAACTGGAAGTTGGCCGGGTTCTTCACGCCGCCGGTGCCGGTCGGGTTGTAGAAGAACGGGCTGCTGCCCGGCGCCAGGAAGCTGTTGAGCGCGCTCGGCACGCCGCGCTGCTGCGAGACGCCGCCCAGGGCGCGCCAGTCGCCGCTGGCCCAGAACTGGCTGTCGCGCTGGTAGACCTTGATCGCGTCCGCGTGGCGGAACTCGGCGCTGACGAAGGCGTTGTAGCCGTCCTCGACGAGGTCGCCGAAGCCGCTGATGATCCCCACCTTGTGGGTCTTGCCGCCGCCGTGCTGCGAGTTGCCCACGTCGGCCTTCACCGAGGTGCCCTTGTAGGTTTTCTTCAGGATCACGTTGACCACGCCGGCCACCGCGTCCGAACCGTAGATGTCCGATGCGCCATCCTTCAGCACCTCGATGCGCTCGACGGCGTCAAACGGGATCGAGGTGATGTCGACGAACTGGCGCTGGGCGTCGTCCGACAGCGGATACGGGGCCATGCGGTGGCCGTCGATCAGCACCAGGGTCAGGCCCACGGTCAGGCCGCGCAGCGACACGCCCGCGGCGCCGTTGGCGAAGGCGCCGGCGAAACCGGTGCCCAGCGTGCCCTGGCCGTTGGCCGACAGCGACGACAGCACTTCGGCCACCGAGGTGTGGCCGCTCTTGGCCAGGTCTTCGGCGGTCAGCACCTGCACCGGCGCCGGGGTTTCCTTGTCCGCACGGCTGATCAGGGAGCCGGTCACGACCACGCGCTGCACTGCCGGCTGGTTGGCGGTGGCATCCTGCGCCATGGCCGGCACTGCCAGCACCGTCAACGCACCGACCACCGCAAGCGGCAGCGATTTCATCTTGCATTGCATGTCTTTCTCCTCAGCGATAGGGGCTCGTCCCCTGTTGTTGTGCACCGCCCGCGCGACGCGCAGGATGGCGTTTTTCGGCGCTTGAACTTGTCTCTTGTCCTACCGAAACACGGCATCAGATCACGCGGTATTTACCCAGTCAACATATGTATTTACGTAATACAACATCTACAAAAAAATACTTGACCACGGGGCAAAAGTGCCGATGTCGCATGGCCCGGGCGCGCACTGCCGCGGCCGCGTGAACCGGGTAAAATAGCGGGTTGAATTGACCCGGCGCCGCGCGCGCCGCTCCCCCCATGCTACGAATCGCCGAACTAAAACTGCCCCTCGACCATCCGGAGTCCGCGCTGCGCGCTGCCTTGCTGGCGCGCCTGGAGGTGCCCGACGACGAGCTGGTCGATTTCACGGTCCACAAGCGCGCCTACGACGCCCGAAAGAAGAGCGCCATCGCGCTGATCTACACGATCGACGCCCAGGTGCGCAACGAAGCGCAGGTGCTGGCGCGCCTGAAGCGCGACCCGCACGTCGGGCCGGCGCCGGACATGGCCTACCGCTTCGTGGCCGGACCCGACGCGATCAAGCCCGGCGCCGAGCGCCCGGTGGTGATCGGCATGGGCCCCTGCGGCCTGTTCGCGGCCCTGATCCTGGCCCAGATGGGCATGCGCCCGATCGTGCTGGAACGCGGCAAGGTGGTGCGCGAGCGCACCGTCGACACCTTCGGCTTCTGGCGCCAGCGCAAGCTGAACACGGAGTCGAACGTGCAGTTCGGCGAAGGCGGGGCCGGCACCTTCTCGGACGGCAAGCTGCACACCCAGGTCAAGGACCCGAAACATTACGGCCGCAAGGTGCTGACCGAGTTCGTCGAAGCCGGCGCGCCGGAAGAGATCATGTACGTCAGCAAGCCGCACATCGGCACCTTCCGCCTCGTCAAGATGGTCGAGCACCTGCGCCAGAAGATCATCGACCTCGGCGGCGAGATCCGTTTCGAAACGCGGGTCGACGACATCCTGGTCGAGGGCGAAGGCGCGGCGCGCGAAGTGCGCGGCGTGGTGCTGGCCAGCGGCGAGACCATCCCGACCCGGCACCTGGTGGTGGCGGTCGGCCACAGTGCGCGCGACACCTTCCAGATGCTGTACGACCGCGGCGTCTACGTCGAGGCCAAGCCGTTCTCGATCGGCTTCCGGGTCGAGCACCCGCAGTCGCTGATCGACGTGTGCCGCTTCGGCCCCAACGCCGGCAACAAGATCCTCGGCGCCGCCGATTACAAGATCGTGCACCACGCCTCCAACGGCCGTTCGGTGTACAGCTTCTGCATGTGCCCGGGCGGCACCGTGGTGGCCGCGTCGTCGGAAGAAGGCCGGGTGGTCACCAACGGCATGAGCCAGTACTCGCGCGCCGAGCGCAACGCCAACAGCGCGATCGTGGTCGGCATCACGCCCGAGGACTATCCCGGCCACCCGCTGGCCGGCATCGATTTCCAGCGCGCGCTGGAGTCGCGCGCCTTCGTGCTGGGCGGCTCGACCTACGACGCGCCGGGCCAGCTGATGGGCGACTTCGTGCGCGGCGTGCCGTCCAAGGAATTCGGCTCGGTGAAGCCGTCGTTCCGCCCGGCCGTGCACCTGACCGACCTCGCCACCTCGCTGCCGGAATACGCGATCAGCGCGCTGCGCGAAGCCTTCGTCGCCTTCGACAAGCAGATCAAGGGTTACTTCCGCGAGGACGCGGTGCTGACCGGGGTCGAGACCCGCACTTCGTCGCCGATCCGCATCAAGCGCGACGACGACACCCTGCAAAGCCTGAACACGCGCGGCCTGTTCCCGGCCGGCGAAGGCGCGGGCTACGCGGGCGGCATCATGTCGGCCGCGATCGACGGCATCAAGGCCGCGGAGGCGGTAGCCCGCTCGATGGCCGCGTAAGCCGTGGCCGGCCAGCAGTCCAATCCATTCCTGCCCGCGCTGGCGATCGCCGCGGCCATGGTGTCGCAGTACGCCGGCGCGGCCTTCGCCAAGCAGCTGTTCCCGCTGGTCGGCAGCGACGGCGTCACCGCGCTGCGCGTGGGCCTGTCGGCGCTGCTGCTGCTCGGCTTCCTGCGGCCCTGGCGCACGCCGCCGGCGTGTGCGGACATCCGGCGCCTGCTGCTGTACGGCGTGACGATCGGCTGCATGAACCTGCTGATCTACCGCGCCTTCGCGCTGATCCCGATCGGCATCGCGGTCGCGATCGAAGTTACCGGCCCGCTGACGCTGGTGCTGCTGTCTTCGCACCGGCCGCGCGATTTCGGCTGGCTCGCCTGCGCGGTGCTCGGCCTGTGGCTGCTGCTGCCGCTGCACGCGAACGCCCCCGCGCTCGACCTCGTGGGCGTGGCCTGTGCCTTCGGCGCGGCGGCCTGCTGGGCGCTGTACATCGTGTTCGGCAAGCGCGCCTCGAACGCCAGCGGCGGCAATGTGGTCGCGTGGGGCATGCTGGCCGCCAGCGTGTTCGTGGTGCCGGTCGGCGCCGCGCATGCCGGGCGCGCGCTGCTGGCGCCGGCGCCGCTGCTGGGCGGCCTCGCGGTGGCGGCGCTGTCCTCGGCCCTGCCCTACACGCTGGAGATGATCGCGCTGCGCCGCTTGCCGCAGAAGGTGTTCGGCATCCTGGTCAGCGCCTCGCCGGCGGTCAGCGCGCTGGCCGGCTTCGTGGTGCTGGGCGAACGCCTCGCGGCGCTCCAGTGGCTCGCGATCGGACTGGTGATCGCCGCTTCCGCCGGCAGCGCATGGAACGCGGGACGGGGCCAGGCGTAGACACCGCTGCCGCCGCTGCGTAGACTAGGCCGTTTGCCAACCTGTCCACGAAAGCTCCGAATGCGCCGCCTGACCGCCCTCGCCTGCCTCGCCTTCGCTTCTTCCGCTTCCCTCGCCACCGACTACAGCCTGCCCGCCACGCCGTCGACGGTCGCGTGGGGCTACTACTCGGGCATGGCCAAGCCGGTGCTGACCGTGCGCTCGGGCGACACGGTGCGCATGCAGACCCTGTCGACCTGCGGCTCGCCCGAGCGCCTGATTGCGCGCGGCGTCAAGGCGGAGCAGATCCCGCCGTACACGCAGGCGATCTACGAGCAGGTGAAGGACAAGGGACCGGGTGGCCACATCCTCACCGGCCCGGTGGCGATCGCGGAAGCGGAACCGGGCGACGTGCTGGAGGTGCAGATCCTGAAGGTCGAACTGGACGCGGACTTCGCCTGCAACGGCTTCGGCGTCGGCAAGGGCTTCCTGCCGATGGACTATCCGTACAGCGGCTCCAAGATCATCCCGCTCGACCGCAAGAAGATGATCGGCCACTTCGGCCCGGGAATCGAGATCCCGCTGCGGCCCTTCTTCGGCAGCATGGGCGTGGCGCCCGCCGGCGGCAAGATCGACAGCGCGCCGCCCTTCGTCCACGCGGGTAACCTCGACAACAAGGAGCTGGTGGAAGGCACCACGCTGTACATTCCGGTCGCGGCCAAGGGAGCTCTGTTCGAGGCTGGCGACGGCCACGCGGCGCAGGGCAACGGCGAAGTGGACATCACGGCGCTGGAGACCTATTTGACCGGCACCTTCCGCTTCATCGTGCACAAGGACCGGCGCCTCGTGTGGCCGCGCGCGGAGACGCCGACGCATTACATCTCGATGGGCTTTTCAAAGGACCTGAAGGAAGCGACCGAGCTGGCGCTGAAGGACATGATCGCCTTCCTGGTGCAGGAGAAGCACCTCTCGCGTGACGACGCCTACATGCTGGCCAGCGTGGCGGTGGATATGGAGATCACCCAGCTGGTCGACGGCAACGTGGGCGTGCACGCGATGTGCCCGAAGAAGATCTTCATTACCAAGAACTAAAGCTACCGTCGTCCCCGCGCAGGCGGGGACCCATAGACCGCGTGACAGGGCGCTCAGCATGGATTCCCGCCTGCGCGGGAATGACGGTTCCGCTTCTTGTGGGGAAGTTCGGGCCCTACAGCCAGCCGGACTTGCGGAAGCGGTAGTAGAGGTAGCCGCACACCGCCACCATGACCAGCACCGCGATCGGGTAGCCGTACTTCCAGTGCAGCTCCGGCATGTCCTGGAAATTCATGCCCCACAACCCAGCGAAGGCGGTAAATACGGCGAAGATTGCCGCCCATGAGGCCAGCCGCTTGTTGACCTCGCCCTCGCTGATGGTGACCAGCGACAGGTTGACCTGGATCGCGGTGGCGATGGTGTCGCGGATGGTGTCGAGGCGGCCGTTGATGCGCAAGAGATGGTCCTCGACGTCGCGGAAGTAGTCCTGCACCTTGAGCGCCAGCGCCGGCACGCGCCCGCCGTGCAGCCGCCCGGTCGCTTCCAGCAGCGGCGTGACCGCGTGGCGCAGCCGCAGCGATTTGCGCTTGAGGTCATACAGCTGCTCGACCGCTTTGCGCTGTGCCCCGCCGCGGAAAATGCGCTCCTCGATTTCGTCCAGCTCCTCCTCCAGCTTTTCGATGACCGGGAAGTAGCGGTCGACCACCGCATCCATCAGCGCGTACAGCACGAAGCCGGCGCCTTTCTTGAGCAGCTGCGGCTCGCGCTCGGCGCGCGCGCGCACGTCGAGGAAACCCTGTTCGGTATCGCGCCGCACCGACAGCACATAGTTCGGGCCGAGGAACACCATGACCTCGCCGGTGCACAGCTGGCCGTCGCGTTGCTCGACGGTGTGCATCACGGCGAACAGGGAGTCGCCGTATTCCTCCATCTTGGGACGCTGGTGGCCGCGCATCGCGTCCTCGACGGCCAGTTCGTGCAGGCCGAATTCGTGCTGCATCTGGACCAGCTCGACCTCCTGCGGATCGCGCAGCGCGACCCAGACGAAGCAGCCGGCCCTGGCCAGGTAATCGCTGATGTTCTCGACCGGGATGTCGGCGAGTTTTTTTCCTTCCTGGTAGGCGACGCAGTTGATCAGCATGTGGGGACGGCAAAGACAATGATGGTGGTAGAGCTTACACCATCTGAGCGGCCTGTATCGTCACCATAGGAACGAACGTCGTTCCCGCCCGCGCGGGAACGACGATCTCTCTTAGCAAACGCTTGTGGCTGACTACTCGTCGCGCGCGCCGTCGATCCCCAGTTCTGCGATCTTGCGCGTGATCGTATTGCGCCCGATCCCCAACCGCTGCGCCGCATCGTTCTTGCGCCCGTGCGTGAACTTCAGCGCCGCCTTGATCAGCGCCGTTTCGAACTGCCGCCCCAGCACGTCCATCAGCTCGTGGCTGCCCGCGCTCAGCATGCTCGCGGCCTGCAGTTCCAGCAGTCCCGCCCAGCCGTCCGCCGCCGGCGGCGCCGTCATCGGGATATGCGCCGGCTCCGCCGCCAGCATCGCCGCGGCCGCCGTGCCCGGCGCCACCGATGCCGGCGCGGTTTCGCGCGACAGGTCGCGCGGCAGGTCCTTCACCTCGACCATCTGGCCGGGCGCCATCACGGTGATCCAGTTGCACAGGTTTTCAAGCTGGCGCACATTGCCCGGCAGGTCGAGCCGCGACAGGAAGGCCACCGCCTCGTCCGACAGCCGCTTGGGCTCCACCCCAAGCTGGTGCGCGCTCTGCACCAGGAAGTGGCGCGCCAGCAGCGGAATGTCCTCGCGCCGCTCACGCAGCGCCGGCAGGCGCAGGCGGATCACGTTCAGGCGATGGTACAAGTCTTCGCGGAACAGGCCGTCGCGCACGCGCTGCTCCAGGTTCTGGTGGGTGGCCGCGATCACGCGCACATTGGCCTTCACCGGCTGGTGCCCGCCGACCCGGTAGAAGTGGCCGTCCGACAGCACGCGCAACAGGCGGGTCTGCAGGTCGAACGGCATGTCGCCGATCTCGTCGAGGAACAGGGTGCCGCCTTCGGCCTGTTCGAAGCGGCCGCGCCGCATCGCCTGCGCTCCGGTGAAGGCGCCGCGCTCGTGGCCGAACAGTTCCGATTCCAGCAGGTCCTTCGGGATCGCCGCCGTGTTCAGCGCGATGAAAGGCTCGCTCGCACGCGGGCTATGCTTGTGCAGCGCGCGCGCCACCAGCTCCTTGCCGCTGCCCGATTCGCCGGTGATCAGCACCGTCACATTCGACTGCGACAGCCGCCCGATCGCGCGGAACACTTCCTGCATCGCCGGCGCATGACCGAGGATCTCGGGCGTCTCGGTCGGCGCGCTTTCCACGCTGGCTTCCTCGCGCAGGCTCTCCTCCAGCGCGCGCCGGATCAGCGCCACCGCCTGGTCGATGTCGAAGGGCTTGGCCAGGTAGTCGAAGGCGCCGCCCTGGAACGACGCGACCGCCGAGTCGAGGTCGGAGAACGCAGTGATCACGATGACTGGCAGGCCCGGATGGCGCGTCTTGACCGCCTGCAGCAGGTCGAGCCCCGATTCGCCCGGCATGCGGATATCCGACACCAGCACCTGTGGCGTGTCGCGCTCGAACGCGGCCAGGGCCTCGCGCGCGCTGGAGAAGCTGCGCGTCTCGAGCCCGTCGCGCGCCAGCGCCTTTTCCAGCACCCAGCGGATCGATGCGTCGTCGTCGACAATCCAGATTGGTTTCATGTGTTCGTGCTTCCCGCGTTGTGGTTCGACTTGAGCCCGCGGCCCGCACGCCCCCGCTTATGGAAGCGGCAGCAGGATGCGGAAATCCGTGAGCCCAGGCCGGCTCTCGCACTCGATCACGCCAAGGTGCTGCTGCACGAAAGTCTGCGCCAGCGTGAGTCCGAGCCCGCTGCCGCCCGCCCTGCCCGACACCAGCGGGTAGAACATGCGGTCGCGGATCTCGGGTGCGATGCCCGGTCCATTGTCAATGATATGCAAGTCTAATGCCAGCCCGTAGCGGACCTTGGCCAGGGTGACCTGGCGCGCCACGCGGGTGCGCAAAATGATCTCGGCGTCGCCCTGCGCGATGCGATCAAGCAGGGCCTGGGCCGCGTTGTGGGCGATGTTGAGCACAGTCTGGATCAGCTGCTCGCGGTCGCCGCGGAATTCGGGAATCGAGGCGTCGTAGTCGCGCCGGATGGTGAGCCCGACCGGGAATTCGGCCTGGATCAGGCTGCGCACCCGCTCGCACACCTCGTGGATGTTGACGTCCCCGACGATGTGCGGGCGCCGGTGCGGCGCCAGCAGGCGGTCGACCAGCACCTGCAGCCGGTCCGCCTCCTTGATGATGACCTGGGTGTACTCGGACAGGTCGGCCGCGTGCGCCGGCGGCAGCTCGCGTTCCAGCAGCTGGGCCGCGCCGCGGATGCCGCCCAGCGGATTCTTGATCTCGTGCGCCAGGTTACGGATCAGTTCCTTGTTGGCCTGGCTCTGGTCGAGCATGCGCTCCTCGCGGTCGAGCTTGAGCTGCTGGACGTTCTCGCGCAGCTCGACCACCACCTGGCCCTCGCCGGCGGCGGTGACGATGCTGTGCACATGCAGCGGCTCGCGCCCGTGGCGGCGCAGGGTCAGGTCCTGGCGGCGGTCGGACCAGCGCTGTGCCAGCGCCTCGGCGCACAGCTCGGCCAGTTCGCCGCCGTTGTCGAACAGCGCGGCCAGGGTCGAACGCCCGAGCTGCTTGACCGAGGTTTCGAGCAGGTTCTCGGCGGCCGGGTTCGCGTACAGGACGCTGCCGGCGGCGTCGACCACCAGCACGCTCGACGCCAGGAGCTCAAGGCCGGCGTAGCGCGCCGGGAGGGCAGATGCGGTCATTTGATGGTGGCCATCTCGCGCTTGAGCGCTTCGATATTCTGTTCGCTGCGGGCGATGTCGTCGCGCATCTGGGCCACGCGGGCCTGGTATTTGGCGTAGTTCTTTTCGCCGCCGACGCGTTCCGGCTCGCCGTTGTTGAAGGTGCGCTTGAGCTCATCGAGCTTGCCCTGTTCGCTGCGCAGCTCGTCGGCGAGGATGGCGCGGCGGTCGTCGTCGCGCGCGCGCTGCTCGGCCGGGGCGACCTTCGGGAAGCTGGCCGGGGCGACATTGGCGGCCGATGGCGCGCTGCCCTGGCGCGTGGCGGGCGCCGTGCGGTGCTGTGGCGGCGCGGCGATAAAGCCGGGCAGGTCGAGCGGCTTGCAGCCCGTTTTGGCGGTGTCGGTCAGCTCCACCCTGCCCTGCGCGTCGACGCATTTGTAGACCGTCGACTGCGCCTGGGCGTGAACGAGCGCCCCCAGCACCAGCAGCGGCGCGGCACGCAGGGAACGGCGGATCACAGTTGTCTTTCGCATCGTTGAGTAGCACGCAAAACCGTGCGGAAT
This sequence comes from Massilia terrae, assembly GCF_024753145.1. Taxonomy (GTDB): domain Bacteria; phylum Pseudomonadota; class Gammaproteobacteria; order Burkholderiales; family Burkholderiaceae_D; genus Telluria; species Telluria terrae. The sequence goes on from NZ_JANUGU010000005.1 coordinate 17,985, forward strand.
TCGGACCAGCCGACTATACCGCATCCACGAAAAAAAACGGGGAAAGCCCGCTTGGCTTCCCCCGTTTTCGCGTCGCTCCTGGCGCAGATTACGACGAATAGTACATATCGAACTCGACCGGGTGCGTGGTCATGCGCATGCGCTGCACTTCCTGCATCTTCAGTTCGATGTAGGCGTCGATCATCGAATCGCTGAACACGCCGCCGCGGGTCAGGAACTCGCGGTCCTTGTTCAGTGCGTCCAGTGCCTCTTCCAGCGACGAGCAGACGGTCGGGATCAGCTTGTCCTCTTCCGGCGGCAGGTGGTACAGGTCCTTGGTCGCGGCTTCGCCCGGGTGGATCTTGTTCTGGATGCCGTCCAGGCCTGCCATCAGCAGCGCGGCGAAGCACAGGTAGACGTTGGCCAGCGGGTCCGGGAAGCGGGTCTCGATGCGGCGGCCTTTCGGGTTCGCCACGTGCGGGATGCGGATCGACGCCGAACGGTTGCGGGCCGAGTAGGCCAGCTTGACCGGGGCTTCGTAGCCCGGCACCAGGCGCTTGTACGAGTTGGTGCCCGGGTTGGTGATCGCGTTCAGGGCGCGGGCGTGCTTGATGATGCCGCCGATGTAGAACAGCGCGTTTTCCGACAGGCCGGCATAGCCGTCGCCTGCGAACAGGTTCTTGCCGTCTTTCCAGATCGACTGGTGCACGTGCATGCCCGAGCCGTTGTCGCCGACGACCGGCTTCGGCATGAAGGTGGCGGTCTTGCCGTAGCTGTGGGCCACGTTCCAGATCACGTACTTCAGGTTCTGGGTCCAGTCGGCGCGCTCGACCAGGGTCGAGAACTTGGTGCCCAGCTCATTCTGGCCGGCGCCGGCCACTTCGTGGTGGTGCACTTCGACCGGGATGCCCATGGCTTCGAGGATCAGGCTCATTTCCGAGCGCATGTCCTGGAAGCTGTCGACCGGCGGAACCGGGAAATAGCCGCCCTTGACGGTCGGACGGTGGCCGCTGTTGCCGCCTTCGATTTCCTTGTCGGTAGCCCACGACGACTCGTCCGAGTCGATCTTGACGAAGCAGCCCGACATGTCGATCTTCCAGCGCACGCTGTCGAAGATGAAGAATTCCGGCTCCGGGCCGAAGTAGGCGGTGTCGCCGATGCCCGACGACTTCAGGTAAGCCTCGGCGCGCTTGGCGATCGAGCGCGGGTCACGGTCGTAGCCCTTGCCGTCCGACGGTTCGATCACGTCGCACTGCATGAACAGGGTGGTCTCTTCCATGAACGGGTCGATGTTGGCGGTGTTCGGGTCCGGCATCAGGAGCATGTCCGATGCTTCGATGCCCTTCCAGCCGGCGATCGACGAACCGTCGAAGGCGTGGCCCGACTCGAATTTGTCGAGGTCGAAGTGAGACACGGGCACGGTCACGTGCTGTTCTTTGCCACGGGTATCCGCGAAGCGGAAATCAATGAACTTCACTTCATTGTCTTTAACCAACTGCATTACGTCTGCGGCGGTCTTTGCCATTCGTATCTCTCCTAGTTGAAAACGGGTGTCGACCTCGATGGGCCTTGCGGTGCGACGGTGACGGTTGATTCAAAGCAGGTTCCGTGCCAGCCGCGCTGTATGTCCAAATGAACAATCTGTCTTTGGGAACCGTGCAGTTTACCCATAAAATCGATCGGTCTGCCGGCAAAGTGCGTTTCGTGCGTCAGCTTGGTGCATGCACCATTTTGGTGCATTTTGAGCAAGGAGCACCGTCGTGGTGCGCGATGCACCGCTTTGCAGCGAAAGCCGGCCAATTCAATTCCTGGAGGATAGAACAGATGAGCACGACTGAAGAGATCCTCGCCGAGGCGCGGAGCCGCGCGCCCGGGCAGCCCTACGCCGGGGCGGTGACGCCGGCGGAAGCGTTCAAGCTGCTGCAGTCCGATCCCAGGGTCAAGCTGGTTGACGTACGCACCACTGCGGAACGCGACTGGGTCGGGCGGCCGGCACTGCCGGAGGGGCAGCACGCGGCGGTGCAGTGGAGCCTGTATCCCGGTGGTGCGCCGAATCCCGACTTTGCCAGCCAGCTGGCCAGCGTGGCCGGGCGCGACGATGTGCTGTTGTTCCTGTGCCGTTCGGGAGTGCGCTCAAGGAACGCGGCGCGCGTTGCGACTGAGATCGGCTATCCGAATGCCTTCGATATCCTGGAAGGCTTCGAAGGTGATCGAGATGCCGAGGGGCACCGCAAGACGGTAAGTGGCTGGTGCAAGGCTGGCCTGCCCTGGGTCGGCGCCTGAAATACGACCGTCGGCACCACCTGGGGTCAGGTCGTCCAATGAATCAAGTTTGCGAAACAGGAACTCTTTTGCGACGGCGCCCTGGTTGGGATGCAATCTTGAGTCATTGGACGACCTGACCCCGAACCGCTCGTCGTCCCGGGCCTGCGCCGGGACGACGAGTTTTTGCTGCGTTTCTTATGCTGCAGGTTTTAATGCTGCGGCATCACCAGCACTTCCAGCCCCGATGGCGTCTGCGCCGCGTGGTAGACGCGCTGGGTCGCTTTCCTGAAGTCCTCCGCCTTGGCCTTCGGGATCGAGACGAAGGTCTGCGGATTCAAATCCACCAGCGGGAACCATGAACTCTGCACTTGCACCATGATGCGGTGGCCGCGGCGGAAGGTGTGGTTCACGTTGCCGATGTCGTAGCCGATCTCCTCCACCTTCCCGGGCGTGAACGGCTCGGGCTTCTCGAAGCTGTGGCGGAATTTGCCGCGCAGCGGATTGCCGCGCACCAGCTGCTGGTAGCCGCCCATTTCCAGTGACGGCGGCGGCACGTCGCGGCCGCGCGTGCGCTCCTCGCCGCCCGGGTAATCCTGCGGATACACGTCGATCAGCTTCACCACCCAGTCGGCGTCGGTGCCGGTGGTCGACACGAACAGCTTCGGCTTCACCGGGCCAGCGACGGTCACGTCCTCTTCCAGCACATCGCTCTGGTACACCAGCACGTCCGGACGCTTGGCCGCAAAGCGCTGGTCCGACACCATGAACTCCTGCGGCACGCCAGTGGTCGGGTAGCCGACGTAAGGCACCGGATGCTTCGGATCCGACACGTACTCGTCGTAAGCGCCGCCGCCGGCCGGCTGCTGCCATGACAGCTTGCCGTCCGCGCCGAAATACAGCGTGCGCGCCTTGGCCTGCACCGGTGGCCATGCGCTGTACTGGCGCCAGACGTTGGTGCCGGTCTCGAAGGCATTCACTTCGGCGATCTGCTTCGCCGGCTTCACGCCCTTCAGGTGCTCCTCGAAGAAGGGGAACTGGAGCTGCGTGCGGAAGTACTGCGAGGTCGCGCTGTCGAAGTTCACATAGCCCAGGCTCTTGCCGTCGCCGCGCGCCCAGCCGCCATGCACCCACGGCCCCATCACCAGGCCGCTGAAGGTCGCCGGGTTGTTCTTCTTGACCGCGTTGTAGATGCCGAACGGGCCTTGCGGATCCTCGGCGTCGAACCAGCCGCCCACGGTCAGCACCGCCGCCTTCACGTTCTTCATGTGCGCCGCCACGTTGCGCGACTGCCAGAACTGGTCATAGGTGTCGTGCTCGATGGTCGGCACCAGCAGCGTGCGCTGCTTGTCGGTCATCGTGGCGAGGATGTCCTGCATGGTCAGCTTCTGCAGGAAGAAGTCGTAGGCGTCGGTGGTGCCGTACTCGAAGCGCGACCAGGTCTTCGGCAGCGGCGTCGGATTCTCGGCCACCGTGAACGAGGCGTAAAAGCCGAAGTTCGCGGCCAGCATGAAGGCGCCGCCGTGGTAGGAGTCGTCGCCCATGAACAGGTCGGTCACCGGCGCCTGCGGGGAGGCGGCCTTGATCGCCGGGTGCGAGTCGATGATGCTGGCCGCGGTGTAGAAGCCCGGGTAGCTGATGCCGTAGATGCCGACCTTGCCGTTGTTGTTGGGGACGTGCTTGAGCAGCCACTCGACGGTGTCGTACATGTCCTGGCTCTCGATGCCCTCGCCTTTTTGCAGGTTCGCGTTCACGGCCGGCGTCGCCTCGATCCACTTCCCTTCCGACATGTAGCGGCCGCGCACGTCCTGCTGCACGAAGATGTAGCCGGCGTCCTCGAATTCCTTCGACGGTCCCAGCGAGGGCGGATACCAGTCTTCGCCGTAGCGCAGTTCGCCTTCCGCGTGCACGCCGGCGCTGTAGGGCGTGCGGCTCATCAGGAAGGGATAGGGCTTGCTGCTGTCCTTCGGCACGTAGACCACGGTGAACAGGCGCGTGCCGTCGCGCATCGGGATGCGGTATTCGTACTTGGTATAGCGCTCGCGCACGCCCGGCTTGGCCGGGGCGGCGGCATCGGCGTGGCTGGCTTCGAACCCGAGCGCGTGGGTGGCGCCGGCGCCGAAAGCCAGGGTAAGGCTGACGGCGAGAATGGGGAGCAGGCGGGGCATCGTTTCCTCTGGTTGGGAGCAAAACGGCCAGTTTAAATCCAATCGGCAATAAATGGTGTATTGGCAACATCGAAAAGTCGTCGGATTTTTACAAGCGGCGGGCGGGCCTGCGTCGCTACGATGCGCTCACTGAAACCGCCACTGGAGGTCACCATGTTTGACGTTGTCATCGTCGGCGCGCGCTGCGCCGGCGCCGGCCTGGCCTTGCTGCTGGCGCGCCGCGGCATGCGGGTCGCCCTGCTCGACCGCGACGAGTTCCCGAGCGATACCCTGTCCGGCCACTACCTGCACCAGTCCGCGGTCGCGCGGCTGGCCGGCTGGGGCCTGCGCGCCGGCCTCGACCAGCTGGGTTGCCCTGCCCTGCCTTCGATGCTGCTCGACCTCGATGGCGTCGAGCTGGCCGGATCCGCGCTGCCGGTGAATGGCGAGCACCTGGCCTACTGCCCACGGCGCTACGCCTTCGACGCGTGGCTGCTCGAAGAGGCGCGCGCGGCGGGAGCGGAGATCCACACCGGCGTGCGCGTCGACGGCTTGCTGTACGAGGACGAGCGCGTCGCCGGCGTGGCCGCGCGCAGCCGCGCGGGCACGCGGATGGAATGGCCGGCGCGGCTGGTGGTCGGCGCCGACGGCATGCAGTCCACGGTGGCGCGGCTGGCCGGCGCGCGCATGGCCGACCTGCGGCCTTCGTATGCCTGCGCCTACTACGCCTATTGGGAAGGGCTGGACCTGGGCCGCGCGGAACTCTACCTGCGCGGCGACGGCGTGCGCCGCTTCGCGGTGGCGGTGCCGACCAACGATGGCGCCACCACCGTCTGCGTGGCCTGGCCGGCCGAGGAGCACGAGCGCCTGCGCGGCGACCTCGATGGCGCCTACCACGCCGCTCTGCGCGCCCTGCCGCTGGGCGACAAGCTGGATGGCGCGCGCAGGCTGGACCGGCTGCAGGGCTGCATCAAGAACCCCAACTTCGTGCGCCAGTCGGCGGGCCCGGGCTGGGCGCTGGTCGGCGATGCCGGCTACCACAAGGACCCGATCACCGCGCAGGGCATGGCCGACGCGCTGCGCGACGCCGAACTGCTGGCCGATGCGATCGCGCTGGCCGACGGCAGCGCGCTGGACCCCGCCAGCAGCACCTACGAGGCGGCGCGCAACCGCATGCTCGGCCCCCTGTTCGACTACACCTGCGCCCTCGCCCAGCTGCGCAGCCCGCCGCCGGAGATGCGCGCGCTGGCGCAGGCCATGCAGCACCAGCCGCAGGCGCTGGCGCGCTTCTTCGGCATCATGGCCGGCTCGTTCGAACTGCCGGCCTTCTTCGATCCGGCACACGTGGCTGCGATCATGGACGGCAGCCTGGAAACGGCGGGCGCCCCGTGAAAACGTCTACAATTGGTCGATGAAGGGAGGCGACATGCAGGTGCGACGCTACATGCCGGGACAGCAGTTCGACGACGCGGTCGAGGCATACACGCTGCTCGAGATGGACCAGCACACGGTGGCGCAGCCGCTGCGCATGCTGCCGCCGCTGTCGATCTCCCTGTGCCTGCACTACGGCGGCCAAGTTGTCGCCGGCTACCGCAGCGAACTGGCGACCGTCGGCAGCGCGCTGACCGGCATGCACACGGCCCCGCGCACCTACGCCACGCATGGCAAGGTCGGGATCGTGCTGGTGACCTTTCGCGCCGGCGCCATCGGCCAGTTCTTCCGCCTCGACGCCGACGAACTGCTGCACCTGAACGTCGACCTGGCGGACCTGCTGCCGGCGGGCGAACGCGAACGTATCGAAGAAGCGCTGGCCGGGGCGCCGGACGACGGCGCGCGCGTGGCGCAGGTCGAGCGCTTCCTCGCGCGCATCCGCACCGGCATGCAGGCAGACCAGCTGGCGCGGCGCGCGGCGGCCATGATCGCGCAGCGCGGCGGCGAGGTGTCGATCGCGCGCCTGGCGGCCGCCCACCACCTCAGCGAGCGCCAGCTCGAACGCCGCTTCACGCGCGCGATCGGCATCACGCCAAAAAAATATGCGCGGCTGGCGCGCTTTCATCGCATGGTGGGGCAGATCGGCAAGGCCGGCTCGATCGCCGAGCTGGCCGCGGAGTGCGGCTACTACGACCAGAGCCACCTGGTGAAGGACTGCCGCCAGTTCAGCGGCGGCGTGGCCGAGCTGCTGCCGCACAGCGGCGTCACGGACCTGATCTTCGGCGAGACGTCCAGCCGCTAAGATCAGGGCCGCTCCAGCTTACCGATGACGCTCGCCACCTTGGTGGTGATGACATCGACTGCCGGACCATTTGCGCCGTGGGGCAAGATGACATCGGCATGGCGCTTGGTCGGCTCGATGAATTGCTTGTGCATCGGGCGCACCGTTTCCAGGTATTGGCCGACGATGCTCTCCACCGTGCGGCCGCGTTCCACGATATCCCTTTGCATCCGGCGGATGAAGCGGACGTCGGGTGCGGTGTCGACAAAAATCTTCAGCGACATCATTTTGCGCAAGTCGGCGTCATACAAGGCGAACAGGCCTTCGATCACGATGACCGGGGCCGGCTTGACCGGAATGGTCTTGTCGGAGCGGTTGTCGATCGTAAAATCGTACTCCGGCATCTCGATCGTTTCGCCATTGCGCAAGGCGCGCACGTGCTGCACCAGCAGCGGCCAGTCGAAAGCCTGCGGATGGTCGTAGTTCTGCTTCCGGCGCACTTCAGGACTGAGGTCCGACTGGTCGCGGTAGTAATCGTCCTGCATCACGACCGAGACCATATCGGTTCCGAACGATGCCAGTACCTGCTGGGTCACCGTTGACTTGCCACTGCCACTTCCGCCAGCGACGCCAATGACAAACGGAAGGGTGGTAATCGTATTCATCCCGATATGATACCGGAGCAGCGGCTAAACTGAGCAGACGCCGGCGCCCGCCATGTCATCCGCCCGGCAGCCGGGAGTGTCGCTTGCGATTCGCCAGAGCTTCACGCATACGCTCCCGTTTGCATCATCGAGAGCAAGCGCGACACCATCTCCTGCCCCTCGATCGTGACCATGTAATCGGCCGGGCGTTTGCCTTGCGCGTTACGGTGGCCTGGGCGATCCCGAACATTCGAAAAAACCGGTCCTGCGGAATGCCGAGGTCGGCAGCGAATGCTTTCAATTCGATAGCACCCACGCCAGCACGGATGAGCTCGATGCGATCGTTTGGCGAGGATTCATACAGGGCACGAAAATCGCGCAACTTCAGCCGTTTGTCCCGGCGCTTTAGCACCGATTCTTTTGACCTCTTCATGCCGCGCCTCCAACGAGCCAGTGCTCATATGAGCAGGGATGCCAGGCCAAATGAGCATCTCTTGCAAGCCGCTTACTGCCCGAGGATCGCCGCCAACGCACTGCACAGCTGCCCGCATTCCTCGTCGGTGCCGATGCTGATGCGCAGGTGGTTCTCGGTTTCCGGCGCCTTCAGGTGGCGGACCAGGATCGCGCGTTCACGCAGTGCCTGCGCCAGCTCGTCCGCACGGCGCGACGGATGGCGCACGAACAGGAAGTTGGTGGCCGACGGCAGCACCTCGAAGCCGAGCGCGCGCAAGCCTTCCGCCAGATGCTCGCGCGTCGCGATCAGTTGCAGGCGCTTTTCCTGGAAATAGTCCTCGTCTTCCAGCGACGCCACCGCGCCGGCGATGGCGAGCCGGCCGAGCGGATAGGAATTGAAACTGTCCTTGACCCGTTCCAAGCCCTCGATCAGATGGCGCTGGCCGAACGCGCAGCCGACGCGCAAGCCGGCCAACGCGCGCGACTTCGAGAAGGTGTGCACTACCAGCAGGTTCGGATACTTGCGGACCAGCGAGACCGCGGACTGCGCGCCAAAGTCGACATAGGCCTCGTCGACCAGCACCACGCGGTCCGGCTGCGCGCGCAGGATCTGTTCCACCTCGTCCAGCGACAGTGCGATACCGGTGGGCGCATTCGGATTGGCGAACACGACGCCGCCGCACGGACCGGTGTAATTGGCCGGATCGATGCGCATGCCTTCGTCCAGCGGCACGAGATTGGCCTGGATGCCGTACAGGCGGCAGTACACCTTGTAGAAGCTGTAGCTGACGGTCGGCATCAGGATCGGCGCATCCTGCATGAAGAAGGCGTTGAACGCGTGGGCCAGGACCTCGTCGGAGCCGTTACCGACAAACACCTCGTTGGGCGCCACGTCATGATAGGCGGCGAGCGCCTGCGTCAGCCGGGTGGACTGCGGATCGGGATACAGGCGCAGCCGCTCGTCGGCTTCGGCCTGCAGCGCCAGAATCACCTTGGGTGACGGCGGATACGGGTTTTCGTTGGTGTTCAGCTTGATCAGGCGCTCGATCCGCGGCTGCTCGCCGGGAACATAGGGCGTCAGCTTGCCGAGGTGAGGACTCCAGAATGTGGACATTGGGGCGCAGAATGGTTGAAGAATCGGAGGAATCTTCAACTATAACAGCGTTGGCACGTCCCTCGCTGAGCGTAGATGCTTACGGCTTTCGTCCCTGCACATGCTGTACGACACAATCAAGCGCTTCAGTGATCGCCGTACGAAACGCAGGCTTCTCTTCAATCGCGCTCTGCTCAATCCCTGAACCGATGACCGGTATGCGAATGCACGCACCAGGAATCAGGTCTGCTGCCATGGTGCGCAAGGTCTCCTTCAATGCCTCATCCGCGTGGTGGGACTGATAGGAAGGATTGAAGACCGCAACCGGCTTATAGGCGAAGCCGGGATGGCTCACGAGCCAATCCAGCGTGTTCTTGATCGTCCCGGTGACGCCGTGCGCATATTCCGGACTGGCTATCAGGATCGCGTCTGCCCCGGTAATCAGGTCGCGCAATTCCTGCACACCTTGTGGCGGATTGGCATCCAGATCAGGATTGAAAAGCGGCCAGCTTTTATGTCCCTCGTACACCTGAACATTGACGCTTTGTGGAGCAAGTGCCTGCGCTGCCAGAAGAAGTGCTGAACTCCAGGAGTTTGCTCTTTGACTTCCCGATAATGCCAGTAGCTGTAACTGCATGTGATAAGACGATCTTCAGGCGCCGGCGGCGGCGCGCACGCGCTGTCGCACGAAGTTGATGTGGCTGCGCAGCTCGTACAGCTGGTCGGCGAAGGCCAGAGGCACCGAGGTCTGGTTGACGCGCCGCTCGATGTCGTCGAGACGGCGCAGCAGGTTGGGCAGCACGGCCTCCTCGCCGCGGTGCGCCTCGAGCTCCTGCTCCACCGCGCGCAGCTGCCCATACCAGCGGTACACGCGCGAACGGATGCGCCACACGTACACCGGCGGCACCACCTTCGACAGCGGGATCAGCAGCGCCAGCAACGGCACCAGCACCACCCACATGCGCTCGAACAGGTTGGCCAGCCAGAAGCGCATGTAGCGCTGCAGGAATGGCGGGCCGTCGCGATAGAAGCGCGCCGCCTCGTGCGCCACAGGGATCTCGCTGTAGCGCGGCGTCGGGAACTGGCCCTGCTGCTGGAACCAGCCGGCGCCGCCGTGGATGTCGGTGGCGGCTTGCACGAACAGGTCGATCAGGGCCGGATGCAGGTCGTCGCGCGCGACCAGGGTGGCGGTCGGCGCGATCAGCTGGTAGTCGCGCGCCGGGATGTCGCGCCCGAGGTCGACGATCCCGCGCGGCAGCACCACGTGGGTCAGGAACGGCAGGCGTCGCGTGTAGGCCTCGGCCTGGGTGAAGTCGAACAGCTTGATGCCGGGCGTCTGCAGCAGCATCTGGATCAGCGGCGCTTCGGGCGCGGAGCTGAACACGAGGCCGTCGATGCTGCCGTCCAGCAGCGCCATCGTGGCCGGGGTGTTTTCCAGCGCGCTGATCTTCAGTTCGTTCGGCTCGACGCCGTTCACGTCCAGCACCTGCTTGAACAGGCGCGGCACGCCGGTGCCTTCCGGGCCGAGGTTGATGCGCAGGCCGCGCAGCTGGGTGAGATTGTCGACCTTGACCGAGTCGCGCAGGAACAGCCACACCGGCTCGGTGAACAGGCTGCCCAATGAGACCAGGCCGCGGTGCTGGGCCTGGGTCTCGTTGGTCGAGCCGCTTTGCACGAAGGCGATGTCGACCTTGCCGTCGACCAGGCGCTGCAGGTTGTCCTGCGAGCCGAGCGAGGGCACCAGCGTGACCTTGATGTCGTTCTTCGCCAGCGCCTTGGCGTACTGGCGGCCGAACTCTTCGTAGGCGCTGTTTTCCTGGCCGGTGGCCAGCACCACCTTGCGCGGCGGCGCGGGGTCGACCAGCAGCCAGGCCGCGACGCAGGCGATGATCACCAGCGCCACGGTCGGACCGAGGGCCACCAGCAGGTCGCGCAGCGACAGCGTGCTGAATTTGCGCACGTTGCTGATCACGCGCCGCATCGGCTGCATCGGCGCGCGCTAATCAAAACAACACATTCTTCGGTGCTTCCGGCGGATTGGCCGGAGGCTTGGCAGGCTGCTCGGCCTCGGAACCCTGGCGGGTGCGCGGGACGCGTTTGGGCGCGGTTCCGTTGGCCGGCTTGGCCGCGGCCTTCGCGGCCGCGCTGTCGGCCAGCGGGTGCTCCGCCTCGGCGCGCGCGGCGGCATGTTTCGGTGCTTCGCCCGACGGCTTCTTCGCGGCTTCCACCGGCGCAGCCGCTGGATGCTTGAGCGGCACCGTCACGTCGGCGGCAGCGGCCTTTGCCGCCGGTGCCGCTGCAGGCGCTGCCTTCGCCGCCGTGTCAGCCGGCGACGCAGACTGTGCCGCGGCCTCCGCCGTCACCGGCGCTTTCGGCGGCGCCACCACCGACAGCACCACATTGGCGTGCTGCGGCTCGATCATCGGCATCAGGCTCGGCGCCAGCGACACCAGCAGTTGCACCGGCAGCGCGCTGGTGAAGTCGTAGTTCTCCGACTCCGGCCCGTGCACATAGGCGATCATGGTGCCGAAGAAGCGCTCGCCGATGTTGAAGACGAAGGTCGCGGTGCGGTTCACGTAGCGCGACTCGATCAGGCGGCCGCCCGGCGCGAACACGTCGAAGCGCTGGTCGCCGGTGCCGGTCTTGCCGCCCACCGCGATCACGCTGCCGTCGGCCAGCTTGAACGCTTCCTTGGCGCGGCGCGCGGTGCCGTCCGATACCACGCCACGGATCGCGTCGAGCGTGGCGCGCGCGACGTCGGCCGACAGCACGCGTTCGCCGGCGCCTTGCGGCGCGTGCCCGACCAGCGTTTCATACGGCGTGCCGGCCGCGAAATGCATCGAATCGATGCGCTCCACCGGCTTCCTCACGCCGCCGTTGACCAGGATGCCCATCAGTTCGGCCAGCGCGGCCGGCCGGTCGGCCGAGGCGCCCAGCGTGGTCGCGTACGACGGCACCAGCGAGTCGAACGGGTAGCCCATCTTCTTCCACTGGGCGTGGATCTTGAGGAAGGCCTCGACTTCGATCAGGCCCGCGATGCGCTTGTCCTGCGCGTGCTTGCGGTGGGTCTTGAACAGCCAGGCATAGACTTCCTGGCGCTCCTTGACCGAAGCCTTGACCAGTTCGTCCCAGCCGGCCTTCGGATGGGTCGCCATATAACGCACCAGCCACAGTTCGAGCGGGTGGACCGAGGCCACGTAGCCGCGGTCGGCCAGCGACATGTTCTCCGGGTCGTAGGTTTCGTACATCTTGGCCAGCTTGTCCTGCTCGACCTCGTTCTTGTCCGGCACATTGGAATTGATGAAGGCGCCGAACTGCTGCAGCGTGCCTTCCGGATGGATGGTGCGGTACACCGCCGCCAGCCGCGAGGGCTTCGGATGCATGCCGGACAGGAGGATCTGCTCGTCCTCGGCCGCGGTGTGGCCCTTGTACTTGTTCCAGAACTTGGCGAGGAAGACCTGGCCCTCGCGGTCGGCGAAGCGCGCCAGGTATTCGGCGCGGCGCGGATCGTCGGCATCGGCCAGCAGCTGCGCGGAGGAGCCGGGCAGCTGGAACATGTAGTAGCGCACGACGTCGCGCATCAGGCGGATGAACAGCAGGTTGGTCGAGTTCTGCAGGCCCTGGCGCACGGTCAGGATGCGGCTGTCGTCCAGCTTGCTGAAGTTGTGGAACACGTGCAGGCCACCGCCGGTGAAGAAGGCTTCGCCCGGGCTGCCCGAATACTTGCGCTCCATCGCGGCGTTGAGCATCGGCGGCAGCGAGCGGTCGGCGTTCGGCGGCAAGGTGCGGAAGTAGTCGATCGCCCACTGCGTCAGGTGGTCGCGCGGGTCGACGTGGATCTTGGCCAGCTGCTCCTTGTCCAGCGGCTCCAGGCGCTCGTGCAGCTGGTCGAAGATGTCGAAATAGGTCACCAGGGTGCGCAGCTTGGAGGTCGAGCCGAGGTCGAGCTTGGCGCCCTCGTTGATGTCGAGCGGCTGGTCGAAGTTATCGGTCTGCACGCGCAGGTAGTTGGCGTCCTTGCCGCGCTCCATCAGGGTGAAGCTGTACACCACTTTGGCCGGGTCGCCGGCGCCGAGCATGCCCTTGCCGGTGAGGCCGGCATCAAGCGCCGCTTCCGCCGTCGACAGCTTGCGCAGCGCCGCCGTCACCGCTTTCTGCGCATCGGAATCGAGCGTGGTCTTGACCGACAGGTCGAGGCGGTCGACGTTGTACAGGCGCGGATCGCCCAGCAGGCCCGCCAGGTGGGTGCGCACCGCGTTGGCGGCCTTGCGCGAGACGAAGGCATTGGCCGGCATCGGCGCCACGCCGCTGGCCTGCGAGGGATGCAGTTTGATCTTGAGCGCGGCGTCGCGGATCTGCGGCGAGATCACGCCGGCCTGCGCCAGCACGCGCAGGTGGGCGTCGGTCAGGGTTTCGAGATCGTTCTGGCCGGCGCCAAGATAATAGGCCGGACGGCGCTGGGCGATGAACAGCGACAGCGCTTCCTTGTAGGCCGCCACGGCGTCCAGCGACCAGCGCGGCGACAGCAGTTCGCGGTTGACCGCGGCGAAGTCGCGGCCGTACCAGACCCACATGCCGTCGCCGATGCCGTTCACTTCGCCGTAGCCGACCTTGGCCGACAGCGGCACCGTGTTCAGGTATTCGAGCACGATGCGGCGGCGCGCGTCGGTGGTGTCCTCGCCGCCCTGGTAGGCGCGCAGGGTGGCCGAGGCCATCTGGCGCAGCTTGTCGCCCAGCGAGGCCGTGCGCCCTTCCGACGAGTGGCGGTATTTTTCGATCTGGGTGGCCAGCGTGCTGCCGCCGGCCACGCGTCCGCCGCCGCCCAGGCCGACGGAGTGGACGATCTTGTCGAACACCGCTTTCGAAAAACGGTCCCACTCGACCGCCGGATTGCGCTTCGGGTAGTCGGTATTGAGCAGCTCGCGGTTCTCGATGAACAGCAGGCTGCGCACCAGCAGCGGCGGCGCGTCGTTGAAGTGGCTGTAGATGCGCTCCGGGTAGCGCGCCTGGAACAGCATCTGGCCGTTGCGGTCGAGGATGTCGAGGCCGACGCGGGTCTTTTCCGGATAGATGGCGAACAGGCCCATGTCGGCCAGCTCCACCATCTGGGGCGAGATGCGCGCCTGGGCCTCGATCGCGTAGTGGTGCAGCTTGAGCTTGCCGAGATAGTCGGGCAGGTTGGCGTAGCCGAGCCGTTCGTCGTAGGGGCTGCCGGACGGGAAGCGGATCGCCTTGCTGGGGCCGGCCTCGACCCGGTAGCTCAGCTTCGTGGCCAGCTCGGAAAAGAAACGCGCCTGCAACGCCGAGCTGCGCATCTCCTGCCACACCAGCAGGCCGAAAATCAGCAGCAACAGCAGGAAGCCGGCCAGCACATAGCGGCCGAAGCGGGTCGGCTTCTTGCGCTCGGGCTTGGGCGGCGTGGGCTCGGGCGGCGGCGCCTCGGCGCCACCGGGAATCACCGACAGCTCGGGCTGGGGATATTTTTCTTGCGGAACCCCTTGCGCGGCGACGCCGGCCGCGGCCATGGCGGGCATGGGCTGGGGGAAGCCGAAGCGTGGGCGGAACAAGCGCGCAGCGCGCTCGACCATGCTGGGCCGTTCTGAACGGCGGTTACTTTCCATGATGGCTCAACCGGTGTGAATCAATATCCCTGCGAAGCTGTCATCGACTGCTCGCCGTTCATGCTCTGTTGACCGGTTCGACTGATCGATGACGCGCTAAGTTTCGCTGTGGCGGCAGTGTCGCGCGAGGCGACAATCTGCATGCCACTCGACACCATTCCACCACACCAATACGACATGCACGAAACACTCTTCAACAAAATTGCTGTTGATGTTTAATTTTCGCAAAAAAACAACGGCAGCGTAAGGTGTACGGCATGTGCGCCTACAAAGGTCGGTATTCCGCACCTACACGGTCGAGTTCATCACACATCGCGCCGAACGCCCGTTCGACTTGTTCGGGACTGCCCTTCACCCCCAGCTCGATGTGGCGGCGGGTGTTGGCGTCGCCCACGCTGGGCAGGCTGAACACGCGCACGCCGGGATAGCTGGCCTGAAGTCCTTCCATCAGCGGCGTCAGCGCGGCCTCGGCCTGTTCGTAGACGATCACGGCCAGCTCGGCGCGCGCCTCCTGGTGGAACAGGTCGGCGTAGCAGGTGTCCAGCACCCAGGCGATCATCGGCCACGCCATCACCGGGAAGCCCGGCACGAAATGGTGGCGCTCGACCGAGAAGCCGGCGATGCGGTTGTAGGGATTCGGGATCAGGCGCGCGCCCTGCGGGAACTCCGCCATCTTCAGGCGCTGCAGGTTTTCGGGCGCATGCAGGTCGGCCTCGCGCCCCGCTTCGCGCGCGGTTTCGCGGATGCGCTCCTCGATATGCGCGCGGCCCTCCGGATGCATCACCAGCGGCACGCCCAGCGCGGCGGCGGCGCACTGGCGCGTGTGGTCGTCCGGGGTGGCGCCGATGCCGCCGCAGGAGAACACGATATCGCTGCCGTCGAAGGTGCGGCGCAGGGTGGCCGTGATGCGCGCGCGGTCGTCGCCGATGAACTCGGCCCAGCCCAGCTGCAGGCCGCGCTCGGCGAGCAGTTCGACCACCTTGGGAAAGTGCTGGTCACGGCGGCGGCCGGAAAGGATTTCGTCGCCGATGATGATCAGGCCGATTGCCATGCGCGCTCCTGGACATTGTTCATGCGTCCAGTGTGCCACGAAACGCGGTGGCCGGCTGGCCCCGAATTAAGGCAGCGCGGGCGCTTCCTCGCGCAGCCGCGCCAGCGCTTCCAGGCAGTAATACTGGAACCACAGGCCGGTGAAAATGAAGATCACGATGTAGAGCCAGATCGACAGCACCGCCAGCACCGGGAACAGCACCACCGAGGCCACCGCGCCGCCGACCCAGGCGATGCCCGGCAGCGCGCCGGCGAAGCCCGACAGCGTGCCGATCGCCAGCAGCGCGCCGCGGTGGCGCCGCAGCAGCGCATGGCGCTCCTCAAGGCTGGCGTGCGCGGCCAGCGCGTCGTAGCTCATCACCTTGGCGGTCAGCCAGCCCCACAGCAGCGCCTGGACCACCAGCGCCAGCGGCGGGAAGGCCAGCAGCGGCAGCGAGACCAGCCACAGCACGGCGAACACGAGGATCGCGAACACGCTCACCAGCAGGCTGCCGATCATATTGCCGCCTTCCTTGCGTTCCAGCGTGGGGAACTGGCGCTGGCCGACGTGGCGCGCGATCGAGGGCATCGCCACCACGCCCATGAACACCAGCGACGTGATGATCATCAGCGGCAGGAGCAGCAGCATCGCGGCCAGCGGCACCACCATCGCCTTCAGCGCGGCCAGGCCGAGGAAGGCCAGCACGCTGCCGGAGATGCCGAAGGCGCCGTACTCGGCGAACATGCCGTGCAGCCAGTCGAGCAGCGGCTGCATGAAGGTGTACAGCAGGCCGAACCACAAGGCCACCGACAGCAGCAGCGGCAGCAGCGACAGCAGCATGATCTTGCCGCTGAACTGGGACCGGAAGGCGCGCCCCCAGGCGCGTGCGATCGCCCCCACCCTCAGGCCTTCCTGCGCCGCGAGAACTCGACCATGCGCACCAGGCCCAGCCACTGCTGGCGCCAGAAGCCGCGGCCATAGTCGCGGCCCGGCACGGTGTGGCCGGCGGCGTCCTGGCGCGGCAGCTGGTCGCGCACGCCGGTGTGGGCGAATTCATTGCTGAAGCGCGCGGTGCGGAACAGCATGTCCCACCACGGCAGCAGGATGCCGAAATTGCAGCCGCCCAGCGAGCCCTGCCCCTTCGATTCGTGGCCGATGCCGATCGCGTGGTGCAGGCGGTGGAAGCGCGGCGACACCAGCAGCCGCTCGCCCAGCCAGCCGAAATGGATGCGCACGTTGGCGTGCTGCAGGCTCTGGATCATGCGCGACACCGACACCAGCAGCACGAACTGGGCCGGCGCCACGCCGATCGCGAGCGCGATGATGGCGGTGTAGGTGTCGTTCAGCAGGTCGTCGAGCAGGTGGTTGCGATCGTCGGTCCACAGGTTCATATTGCGCTGGCTGTGGTGCAGGCTGTGCAGGCCCCACCACCAGCGCAGCTTGTGCTGGCCGCGGTGGAACCAGTAGCCGAAAAAGTCCAGCACCACAAGGTAGAGCAGGAAGCTGACCGTCGGCGACATGCCGGGCACCAGCTGCTCCAGGTTGAAGGGGTGCACGCCTTCCAGCCGCAGCATGCCCGCGATGTGGTCCATCAGCGGGTCGAGCGTGAAGAACACGGCTACCGAGAACAGGCCGGCGCGGCGGATCACGGTGTAGATGAAGTCGTTCCAGCGGGCGCGCCGGTCGTCGAACTGGTGCACCGGGATCATCGATTCGAGCGGGCGCAGCACCATGAACAGCAGCGCCAGCTCGCACAGGCCGGCGAGGAACCACTCGACGCCGTCGTAGGCGTCCTCGGTCCATTCGCCCAGGCCGGTCACGAACAGGACAGGCTCGACCACGGACTGGAACAGCCAGCCCTGGACCATGCCGAACCAATCGAGGAAATGCTGGATCATTTTGTCGCGTGTTCCTGGTAAGCGGGATGTTCTCTCATGGTAGCGAAACAGAAGCCTTTCTGCTCGAGGCCGTCGATCAGCGGCTCGAGGTCAGCCGGCGCCCACGGGTCCTTGCGCGACCAGATGCCCAGGTGCGCCATGAAGATGTCGCCATCCTTGAGATGATCGAGGGCGCGCTTGAGCAGCACCGTGTTCGGGAAGGCGTCGGACGAGGTCTCGTCGCCCGAGAAGCCGGCCTTGGCCCAGCCGACGTGGGCGTAGCCGCAGGATGCGGCGGCCGCCAGCACATTCGGCGACGTGTGGCCGCCGGGCGCGCGGAACAGCGGATCGAGGTGGCGGCCGGTGAGCTCGGCGAAGCGAGTATCGACGCGCTTGAGCTCATCGCAATACTCGGCCGCGGTCCAGGTCAGCTTGTGGCCGCCGTTGGCGCCGAACTGCGGCTTGACCACCATCTTGCCGCCGGGCAGGTCGCGCTGCCAGTAGACGTGGTCGAAGGTATGGGTGCCGAAGGCGTGGCCGTCGGCCACCAGCGATTTCCAGAACGGCGCCCAGGACGGATCCAGCGACCAGTCGCCGTTCACCGTCTTTTCATTCGCCAGGAAGAAGGTGGCCTTGATGTGGTGGCGACGCAGCGTGTTGGCGATGAACTGCGCCTGCGACTGGCTGCCGGTATCGAAGCTCAGGTAGATCGTGCCGCGGCAAGCCGCCGGGGCGGCCGCCAGCGCTACATTGCCTGAGGCCGCCAGCAGAACGGCGGCGACCGCGCGCCGCGCCTGCATCACTGCCTCGGCGCCGCGTTGGCGAAGAACACGCCGTGCGGCGACCGGCCCACAGGGATCAGCTTGGTCACCTTGCGGGTGGCGACGTCGATCACGGCGACCTTCTTAATCCAGCGCAGCGTGGCCCACAGGGTCTTGCCGTCGGAGGTCAGCTCCATGCAGTCGGGGCCGCCCGGCACATTGATCTGGCCGACGTTTTCCAGCGTGACGGTATCGATGATGTTGATCGAGTTCGACACGCGGTTCGAGACGAACATGTGGCGCTTGTCGCCCAGCGAACGGAAGTTGTGGGCGCCGTCGCCGGTCTTGATGCGCTTGACCGACTTCTGGGTACGCCAGTCGATTACCTCGACGTAGTCCGAACCCATGATGCCGACCATCAGGTACTTGTTATCCGGGGTCATGACGATCCCCGCCGGCAGTTTGCCGACCGACATGGTCCACTTGACGGTCTGCGTGTTCAGGTCGATCGCGCTGATCTGGTCGCTGCCCTGCTGGGTGATGAAGGCCAGCGTGCTGTCGGCGTTGAAGGCGATGTGGCTGGGCAGGCGCGGCAGCGCGATGCGCTTGGCCAGCGTCAGGTTGGCGCCGTCGTACTTGTAGACGTCCACGCGGTCCAGGCGCAGCGCGGCCGCCACGAACCATTTCTGGTTGGGCGAGAAGCCGATCTGGTAGGGATCGAGCACGTCGGTCAGCTTGCGCTGGATCTTGCCGGTGACAGGATCAAGGAAGATCAGCTCGTTGCCGACCGAACTGGCGACGATCAGGGACTTGTTGTCCGGGGTAGCCATCAAGTGGTGCGGCTCCTTGCCGACCGCAAAAGTGCCCTTGTCGGCGCCGGAGGCCTCGTCCAGCAGCTGCACGGTGGCGTCGCGCGAATTCAGGACCACGACGACATTTGCCTGGGCGGCCGGGATGGCGGCAATCAGGCACAAACTGGAAAGGACAAGCTTACGGAAACTGCGCAGCATAAAAAGATTCGTTGGCCCGAGGGATCAGAGTACATATTCTACGTGGAAATCGCGGACTGCGAGGGGGCCGGGCCGCAATTCTCCGCTTCGTCACAACAGAATGAAAAAAGCGTCAATGGACCCCTTGCAGGTCATGCACTACAATCGTCGTTCAATCTCAGCATCGAAGGAAAATCATGTCCCTTACCACCACCAATTCCGGCCTGCAGTATGAAGACACCGTCGTCGGCTCCGGCGCCGAGGCCAAGGCGGGCCAGTACGTCACCGTGCACTACACCGGCTGGCTGCGCAATGACGACGGCACCCCGGGCGCCAAATTCGATTCGAGCAAGGACCGTAACGACCCATTCGAGTTCCCGCTGGGCGCGGGCCACGTCATCAAGGGCTGGGACGAAGGCGTGCAGGGCATGAAGGTGGGCGGTTCGCGCCGCCTGGTCATCCCGGCCAGCCTGGGCTACGGCGCGCGCGGCGCCGGCGGCGTCATCCCGCCGAACGCCACCCTGATCTTCGACGTCGAGCTGCTGGGCGTCTGACCATGCGCGCCTTGTTCAAGCTGGGCGTGGCCGTTGCCGTCGCACCGATGCTGCATGGCTGCATGGTGATGACAGTGGGCGGCGCGGTGGTCGGCGGCGCGGTGACCGTGGCCTCGACCGCGGTGGATGCCGGCGTTGCGGTCGGCAAGGGCGCCTACAATGTGGCGACCTATCCGTTTTCCAGCAGCGACAAGGACGGCGAGAAGAAATAACAGCAAGTCAAAGTCAAATGGGGTTCCCGCGTGCGCGGGAACGACGGACAGTTTGTTTGCATAAGCTGACAGCTAGCAAAATTAGATACCGTCGTTCCCGCGAACGCGGGAACCCCATTTTGCGTGCAGACCGCAAATCGAGCGTTTCCTCTAATTTCATCCGCCAAGCGCTCCCCCTGGGCTAAGATGCAACTCTTTGCCCGACCACCCAGGAGCACTTATGAGTTTGCAGGACCAGTTCGCCCAGGCACAAATCGATTCGAAGAACCTGTCCGAACGCCCCGACAACATGACCCTGCTGAAGATCTACGCCCTGTACAAGCAGGCGGCAAACGGTGACGTCAGCGGCGAGCGCCCCGGCTTCACCGACATGATCGGCCGCGCCAAATTCGACGCCTGGGACCAGCTCAAGGGCACCAGCCAGGAAGACGCCATGCAGCAGTACGTCGACCTGATCGAAGAACTGAAAGGCTGATCAAGCCGCGCCAAACACCTTGCGCATATTCTGCGTCACCTTCGCCTCGATTGCCGAGGCGAAGGGCATCGCGAACAGCCCCAGCTTGATGCGCATCGCCGCCCGCTGATCGTCCAGCGTCAGCGCACCCTCCACGCCGCTGCGCGTGAACCGCAGCACGTCGCCGTCCCAGCGGCAACCCAGTCCGTATTCGCCTGCCAGCTTGTCCGCCACCTGCTGCGCCGCCGCGCGCGCCGCGTCCTTGCCCAGCGTGTGTTCCTGGACGATATGGATGTCCGCCATCGGCCCTGCCCTTCCTGTTCGCAAACGAAAAGCTGCAATGATGCCAGCCCCGTTGAGCGCTATCAATGCCAGATTTGTAAGGCGGCGGAGTATTTCCTATCGAACCACCGATCTGGAGGACCCGCATATGGAAGCACGCGCCCCGCAGCCGCACGATAATATCCCCGCCGAACATGAGCAGCCGCCGGTCGGCTTCGTCCCCACCCCGAGCGCGGCCTACCGGCGCCACCGCAAGGCCGCCAAGCTGCTCGACCAGCCCGGCCCGCCGCAAGCCCAGCCGACCGCCGACGTGCCCCTGCCCTATGCCTTCGGCGCGCGGGTGCTGATGTGGAAGCAGGATCCGTCCGTCACCGAACTCGGCACGCGCAAGGCTTTCTTGCCCGGCATCGTGCTGGCCGGCCCGCGCGACGCCCGCATCGTCTCGGGCGACGGCATCCCGCCGGTCAGCCCGAATGCCTTCGGCGATTTCGTCACCCAGCCGGACACGCCGCAGTTCGACGCCGTCCACACCTTCGCCGTGGTGCGCCAGACCCTGACCATGTACCAGCGCGCCCTGTCCTCCGCCGGCGCCGCCATGCCCCTGCCCTGGCAGTGGAACAGCAGCGCCGACACCACGCCGCTGCAGGTCTTCCCCTACGGCCTGCCGAACGTGATGAACGCTTTCTACAGCCGCTCGCAGGCCTGCCTCAGGTTCGGCGACTTCGTCCCCTCCGGCCAGCCGGACCGTATCTACACCTGCCGTTCCCTCGACATCGTGTCGCACGAAACCGGGCATGCGGTGCTGGACGGCCTCAAGCCGCTGTGGCTGATGTCCGACAATCCGCCGCAGACCGGCGGCCTGCACGAATCCTTCGGCGACCTGACCGCGATCTTCCTGGCCCTGTCCCAGCTCGACCAGTGCGAGGCGGTGATCGCGCAGACCAAGGCCAAGCTGCACGACAAGACCTTTTTATCCGACATCGCCGAACAGTTCGGCCTGGCCCTGGGCAGCACCACGGGCCTGCGCAACGCCGACAACGACCTGACCTTGTCGCAGGCCGGCACCGAGGTGCACGCGATCTCGCAGGTGTTCACCGGCGCGGTGTACGACATCCTGGCCGAGCTGTTCGCCTTCGAGCGCGCCCCAGCGCTGGAGGACGACGCCGCCGTGCTGCACCGGGTGGCCGCCTACCTGCGCGGCGTGGTGCTGCGCGCCCTGATCGCCGCGCCCGACAACGCCGCCAGCTACGCCGACGTGGCGAACGAGATGCTGCGCATCGTGGCCCAGGACGGCAAGCCGATCGACTATGCCAACCGCATCCGCAACGCCTTCGTCCTGCGCGAAGTGCTGGAATCGCCCGTGCCCCTGACCGAAGACCATGAACCATCGCTGCGCCTGTCGGCCAAGGTACGGGACGCGGCCGGCGCGGTGCAGGACCGGCGCGCCTGCTGCGGCACCATGAACCTGGCCGAGTATTACAAGCTCGAACACGTGCTCGATGCCGAAACCCAGGCGCTGGCGCGCTGGTGCGCCGAACATGGCCGCAGCGCCGCGGCCGGCGCGGACGCCCCAGCGGCCCAGTCCCGCCCCGGCCCCTTCGACGGCAGCCTGCCCGCCCCCGGCGGCAAGGATCCGGCGTGAAGATCCGGGCCACGGCGCGTGGCGGCCTGGCGGACGGCGCGAGCTGCTTCGAACTGGACACCGCCTGCGCCGCCAACGGTGCGGCCCTCGAATCCCTGCTGCGGCGCATCGATTTCTTCGGCGCCGCCCCCACCTGTGGCGTCGGCGCCGACATCCCGCGCTGGGACATCACGGTCGACGACGGCGCCCGTTGCCGCACCGTGAGCGTGCTGGAGGACGGCGCCTCGGGCGGCCCCGGCTGGCAACAACTGCTGCGACACTTGCGCAACGGCGCCTGAGCAACCCTGCTCCCCCGACCGCGTTAAATAGGGAAAAACCCCACGAAAAACAGATATTTCGTCATCAACAATGCGGAAGAGTCCTCATTTACTTATGTGTATTGTGTATAAGGCTGAATTGTGAGAACGGCGGAATTGCCCTAAAATACAGTGCTTTGCAAAAGAAGATAGCCGGGCCGCACTCGCTGCGACAAACGCCGGCGGCACCTCACCTCTGATAGGACTGTTATGACCCACGTTGTCACCGAATCGTGCATCCGCTGCCGTTACACTGACTGCGTCGATGTATGCCCGGTAGATTGTTTCCGGGAAGGCCCGAATTTCCTCGCGATTGACCCGGACGAATGCATCGACTGCGCCGTCTGCGTGGCCGAGTGCCCGGTGAACGCCATTTTCGCCGAGGAAGACGTGCCGTCGGACCAGCAGCAATTCATCAAGCTGAACGTCGAACTGGCGCGCGGATGGCCGTCGATCACCAAGACCAAGGCTGCCCTGCCCGACGCGGACGAGTGGAAAGACGTCAAGGACAAGCTGAACCAGCTGGCGCGCTGAGCCTGCCACCGGCGCCGGCGCCCCGGCACCCGCAGTGTGCATGACCCCGCCGCCGCGCGGCGCAAGCTGCCGCACCAATTCACACAACAGGAAGTAAGAGCATGACAATCAGTGCCACCCACGATGCGGGCAGCATCGCCCCCAACAGCTCGTTTGCCGGCGCCATCGATGCCGACGCCGTGATCATCGGCGCGGGTCCGGTCGGCCTGTTCCAGGTGTTCGAACTCGGCCTGCTCGAAATCAAGGCCCACGTGATCGACTCGCTGCCGGCCGTCGGCGGCCAATGCGTCGAACTGTATCCGGACAAGCCGATCTACGACATCCCGGCGGTGCCGGTCTGCACCGGCCAGGAGCTGACCGACAACCTGCTCAAGCAGATCGAACCGTTCGACCCGACCTTCCACCTCGGCCAGGAAGTGACCACCGTGCAGCGCCGCGAAGACGGCCGCTTCAACGTCGAGACCTCGATCGGCACCCGCTTCATCACCAAGACCATCTTCATCGCGGCCGGCGTCGGCTCGTTCCAGGCGCGCACCATCAAGGTGGACGGCATCGACAAGTTCGACAACAGCCAGCTGTTCTACCGCGTCAAGGATCCGGCACTGTTCGAAGGCAAGAACCTGGTGATCTGCGGCGGCGGCGACTCCGCGCTGGACTGGGCCCTGAACTTCGTCGGCAAGGCCGAATCCGTCGTGCTGGTGCACCGCCGCGAGGACTTCCGCGCCGCCCCGGCATCGGTGGCCAAGATGAAGGCCCTGTGCGACGAATACGAAATGCAGCTGATCACCGGCCAGGTCACCGGCTTCGACGAAAAGGACGGCGCGCTGTCCGAAGTGAAGGTCACCGGCGCCGACGGCGTCACCCGCCGCGTGCCGCTGGACATGCTGCTGGTGTTCTTCGGCCTGTCGCCGAAGCTCGGCCCGATCGCCGAGTGGGGCCTGGACATCGAGCGCCGCCAGCTGAAGGTCATGGACACCGAAAAGTTCGAGACCAACGTGCCGGGCATCTTCGCGGTGGGCGACATCAACACCTACCCGGGCAAGAAAAAGCTGATCCTGTCGGGCTTCCACGAAGCCGCGCTGGCCGCTTTCGGCGCCGCGCCCTACATCTTCCCGGACAAGAAGATCCACATGCAGTACACCACCACCTCGCCGAAGCTGCACAAGATCCTCGGCGTCGAAACCCCGGTGTTCGACTGAGTGCCGGCTTTTCCGCACAGCACAATGCCTCGCTTCTGCGAGGCATTTTTTTTTGCGTTGCCAGTTCGCTTATTGCCAGGCCGGCAGCGTGCCATCGCCCTGTCCCAGTGCGTTCCGTAAGTTGCGCGCCACGCCGACAGCCGGGTGCGGCGCTTTTCCTTTTTGTGTGGCGCACTGCACCAACGGTGGTCGCCAAATGGTGGTACAACAGCTGTCAGGAGGCACGAATTTTTCCCGAAGGATCAGGAGATTTTCCCAACCGAAATCAAATAACCCTATAATTGATCTAGATAAGTTCGCGCAAAAAAACCACGCGCGCAGTTCATACCGAAGGATTATTTATGCTTTACCAACTGCACGAGATGCAACGTTCCTTCTTGACGCCGTTGATGCAGTGGGCTGACGCTTCGTCCAAGCTGTTTTCGAATCCGGTCTCGCCTTTCGCACATACGCCGTTCTCGCAGAGGATCGCTGCAGGGTACGAACTGATGTACCGCCTCGGCAAGGAATACGACAAGCCGGCATTCGGCATCGACACCACCACCATCAATGGCGAACAGGTCGGCATCATGGAGCGCACCGTCGCGACCAAGCCCTTCTGCAAGCTGCTGCACTTCAAGAAAGACCTGGGTGACGCCAAGTTCAAGGCCCTCAAGCAGCCCAAGGTGCTGCTGGTGGCGCCGCTGTCCGGCCACCACGCCACGCTGCTGCGCGACACCGTACGCGGCCTGCTGCCGGAGCATGACGTCTACATCACCGACTGGACCGACGCCCGCATGGTGCCGCTGTCGGACGGACCGTTCCACCTGGACGACTACATCTACTACGTGCAGGACTTCATGCGCCAGCTGGCGCCGGACCTGCACGTGATCTCGGTGTGCCAGCCGACCGTGCCGGTGCTGGCCGCGATCTCGCTCATGGCCAGCAACAACGATCCGAAGCTGCCCAAGACCATGACCATGATGGGCGGCCCGATCGACCCACGCAAATCGCCGACGGCGGTGAACGACCTGGCCGTCGAAAAGCCCTACTCGTGGTTCGAGAACACCGTGATCTACTCGGTGCCGGGAAATTACCCGGGCTTCGGACGCAAGGTCTACCCGGGCTTCCTGCAGCATGCCGGCTTCATCGCGATGAACCCGGGCCGCCATGCGCAAAGCCATCGCGAGTTCTACCAGCACCTGGTGCGCGGCGACGACAGCTCGGCGGAAAGCCACCGCCAGTTCTACGACGAGTACAACGCCGTGCTGGACATGCCGGCCGAGTACTACCTGGACACCATCAAGACCGTGTTCCAGGAACACCGCCTGCCGAAAGGCACGTGGGAGGTCGGCGGCCAGCTGGTGCGCCCGCAGGACATCAAGACGGTGGCGCTGTTCACCGTCGAGGGCGAGCTCGACGACATTTCCGGCACCGGCCAGACCCAGGCCGCGCACGAGCTGTGCAGCGGTATTCCGGCGGAGATGCACCAGGACTTCGTGGCGCCGAAGTGCGGCCACTACGGCATCTTCTCGGGACGCCGCTGGCGCGAGCAGGTCTGCCCGCGGATTGGGGCCTTCATCAAGAAGTACTCCTGATCGAAATGAAAAATGCCGCAGACACTGCGGCATTTTTTTCACCCACCGTCGTCCCGGCGAAGGCCGGGATGACGGTCTTGGGGTCACGGGTTCACTGCCCCGACACCGCCTGCACAATCAAGCCCGTCCCAGCCGCTACCAGCACATAATCCGCCCCCACCTGCACCCAATGCTCGCCGCGCCCTGGCGCCCTGAGGTGATGCGAGCGCCAGTTGTCGACCACGTACTGGTGATTCCGGTAGCGCCCCGGCAAATGCCCGCCACGCCGCAAGTCATGGTCCGGCCCATAGCCGTCATAACCCGAATTGAAATCCGAGGTGCGTCCCCAGTTGCCCTGCGTGCGATCGCCCCGGTAGCGGTCATCGCGGCGGTCGTTCCGATACCGGTCATCGCGCCGGTCGCCTTGGTAACGGCTGTCGCGCCGTTCATCCCGATACCGGTTGTCGCGCCGGTCGTCCTGCTGATACCGCTCGTCGCCACGGTCATCACGCTGCACATAGCCGTTGCGGTCATTGCGGTCCTGGTAGCTGCGATCCTGCGCCAGTGCCGGAATCGTCGCGGACAGTGCCGCCGCCAGCAGTGCCGGAACGAAAATCTTCTTGTTCATGATGCCCTCCCCATGTCGGTAAGCTCGTGTTGTTTCAGTAGACCATCGAACGCCCTCCCAATCTGTTCGATGGAACACTTACTCCTGATAAGGTGACTTCGCCCCGGCAGCGCTTTTGACGGATAATGATGTCTTTCACATCCTTGTTTCGCCGTGACCAAGACGCTCGCCGACCAGATCGAAGACCTGCTGCCGCAGACCCAGTGCACCAAATGCGGCTACGCGGCCTGCCGCCCCTACGCGGAAGCGATCGCATCCGGCGAGGCCGGCATCAACCAGTGTCCGCCGGGCGGAATGGAAGGCGTGCGCCGGCTGTCGGCCCTGACTGGCCGGCCGGTCATCCCGATCAACCCCGTCAACGGCATCGAGCGCCCGCGCCCGGTCGCCTTCATCGACGAAGCGCTGTGCATCGGCTGCACCCTGTGCATCCAGGCCTGCCCGGTCGACGCGATCCTCGGCGCCGCCAAGCAGATGCACACCATCCTGCCCAGCCTGTGCACCGGCTGCGACCTGTGCGTGGCTCCCTGCCCGGTCGATTGCATCAGCATGATTCCGATCACCGGCGAACTGACCGGCTGGGCCGCGTGGTCGCAACAAGATGCCGACGCCGCGCGCGCGCGCCACGACTTCCGCAGCGAGCGCCTGAAACGCGAGAAGGACGAAAATGAGGCGCGCCTGGCCGCCAAGGCCATCGAGAAAATGCGCGCCGTGACGGCCGAAGAAAGCAACACGCCGGAAGAGCTGGCCGAAAAAGAGCGCAAGCGCGCCATCATCGCCGCCGCGATGGAACGCGCCCGCCAACGCGCCGCCGGAAGCCCGCCACCCGAGAAAAAGGACTGAACGTCGTTCCCGCGCAGGCGGGAACCCCATTTCGCGAGAGCAGCCGCGCAGATAAAAAGAATCCCGCCGCATGAACCCCGCCAAACGCCTCGAAATCTTCCGCCGCTTCCACGAAGCGAACCCGCACCCCACCACCGAACTGGAATACACGACCCCGTTCGAGCTGCTGATCGCGGTGCTGCTGTCCGCGCAATCCACCGACGTCGGCGTGAACAAGGCGACGCGCCGCCTGTACCCGGTAGCGAACACGCCGCAGAAGATCCTCGACCTCGGCATCGACGAACTGAAAAGCTATATCTCCACCATCGGCCTGTACAACACCAAGGCCAAGAACGTGATGGCGACCTGCCAGATCCTGGTCGACCAGTACGGCGGCGAAGTGCCGGAGTCGCGCGAAGCGCTGGAAGCGCTGCCAGGCGTTGGCCGCAAGACCGCCAACGTGGTGCTCAATACCGCCTTCGGCCAGCCGACCATGGCCGTCGATACGCACATCTTCCGCGTCTCCAACCGCACCAGGATCGCACCGGGCAAGAACGTCGACGAGGTCGAACAGAAGCTGCTGAAATTCGTGCCGAAGGAATACCTGCACGACGCCCACCACTGGCTGATCCTGCACGGCCGCTACACCTGCGTCGCGCGCACGCCGAAGTGCTGGAACTGCCTGATCGCCGACCTGTGTGAATACAAACAGAAGACGCCACCGCCGCCCGGCCTCCTGCCCGACATGCCGTACTGAGCGCTGGCGCCGGCTGCCGCGTTCATGTACGATCAGAAAGATTGGCCGCTAATTCAACCGAAAGTCGACATCGATGGGCGCACTGGGAATTTGCACGCTGGGCAGGGAAAACTGGGCTCAATTCAAGGCATTGCGCCTGAAAGCAATCGAAAGCGCGCCGTTCGCGCTGTGGCCGACATTCCAGGAAGAGAGCGCGCTGACGGCGGACCAGGTGCAGGCGCGCATCGAGCCGGGCCCTTACCAGATCGTGTTCGGCGCCTTCGACGGCGGCAAGCTGGTCGGCATCGCCGGCCTGCGCCGTGAAAAGCTGGAACAAATCTCGCACCGCGGCACCGTATGGGGCGTGGCGGTCGACCCGCAGCGGCGCAAGGAAGGCATCGGCAAGAAGGTGCTGCAGCGCCTGATCACCCACGCGCGCGATGAAGGCCTGCTGCAGATCCAGCTCGCCGTCGCGGTCGAGAACAAAGGCGCGCAAGCGCTGTACCGCTCACTCGGTTTCCAGTCCTTCGGCATCGAGCCGCGCGCGATGCGCGTGGGCGAGCACTTCTACGACGAAGAGCACATGGTGCTGCGGCTGGACGTGTGAGCTAAAAAAGCCCAAGCTTTTTTAGCATGCCAGGCAAAAACTGAGCGAGGAATACTGAGGTCACTACCCAGAAGAGGAGCCAGTTCTTCGCTTGCGCGATTTCCGTCCTCAATTCCTGCCGCACGCCGTTGATCGCAATCGTTAGCCTGGCTTCCACCCCGCTGATCTCCGTGCGGAGTTTGTTCTCGGAACTGTTGATCTCTGTACGCAGCTTGTTCTCGGTACCATTGATCTCGGTACGCAGCCTGTACTCTACACCCTCAATCTCGGCCCTCGTTTCGGCAACCTTCACCAGGATCTCGCCTTTTGCTTCTGCCAGATCCAGTTTGCTGGCGCACTGCGACCTCATCAAACCGACGTCATGTTCCAGCGTAAGAAGACGCTTCCCCGTGTGCTCCGACGATGCCTCCAGATTGGCGACACGCTCGTCCAGTTCGTTCATGGGCTCTCCTCCGTCATAAGTGGAGTTGACTGTCCCAGTATATCGCCACCCGGGAGCACCCGGTTCAACGCCCCTCACATCATCAAGCGGAACTAATTATCGTGGTCGCGCCCGCCGCGAATGATGCGCGCGCGATACGCCCATCCTTCACCTCATACACGCACAGCATCTCCAGCGTGCCGACACCTTCCGGGAAGTTGCGCGTGATGAGTTCGAGGTCGGTGACGAAACCGCCCATCACGGTGCGCGACAGCAGCCTGGCGTGCAGGTCCGGTTCGGCGAAGCGGATGGTATAGCGGGCACGCAGGTCCTCGTGCCCTTTGGCGATGCGCTCGCCGTGCAGCGTGAACTGCTCGGCGTCCGGCGCATAGGCGCGCATCAGCGCATCGAGGTCCTTGGCGTTGAAAGCGTCGAGCTGGGCCTGCACCACGGCGAGCGGGGAAGTACTGGTCATGGTTCGTTTACCGTCTGGTTGATAAAGGAACCAAACAGTTTATAACAAAACCAGGTTATCCCTGTGAATCAGCTCCGGTCCCTCGACGTAGCCGAGGATGGCCTCGATCTCGCTCGACGAGTGGCGCATGATCCGGCGCACTTCGCTGCCGGTGTAGTTGGTGAGGCCGCGCGCGATCGCCTTCCCGCTCTCGTCGAGGCAGGTGATCACTTCGCCGCGCCGGAACTTGCCATTCACCGCGATCACGCCGATCGGCAGCAGCGACTTGCCTTCCTGTGTCAGCTTCTGCACCGCGCCGGCGTCCAGCACCACTTCGCCCGAAGTATGCAGGTGATCGACCATCCACTGGCGGCGTGCGGTCAGGCGCGCCGTCGGCGCCGTCAGCTGGGTGCCGATCGGCTCGCCCTGTGCCAGACGCACCAGCGCGTCCTCCTCGCGGCCCCAGGCGATCACGGTATGTGCGCCGGAACGCGCCGCGCGCTTGGCCGCCAGCACCTTGGTCAGCATGCCGCCGCGCCCGATGCTGCTGCCGGCGCCGCCCGCCATCGCCTCCAGCGACTCGTCGCCGGCCTGCGCTTCCTCGATCAGGTAGGCCGCCGGGTCCTTGCGCGGATCGGCCGAATACAGCCCGCGCTGGTCGGTCAGGATCACCAGCGCGTCGGCCTCGATCAGGTTGGCCACCAGCGCGCCCAGCGTGTCGTTGTCGCCGAACTTGATCTCGTCGGTGACCACGGTGTCGTTTTCGTTGATGATCGGGACCACGCCCAGGCGCAGCAGCGTGGTGAGGGTGGAGCGCGCGTTGAGGTAGCGCTCGCGGTCGGCCAGGTCGGCGTGGGTGAGCAGCACCTGCGCGGTGCCGATGCCGTGCGCGCGGAAGCTGGTTTCGTAGATCTGCGCGAGGCCCATCTGGCCGACCGCCGCGCAGGCCTGCAGCTCGTGGATGTCGGTCGGGCGGGCGCTGAACTGCAGCCGCAGCATGCCCTCGGCGATCGCGCCGGACGAGACCAGCACGACTTCCTTGCCGAGCGCGCGCAGCGAAGCGATTTGCGCGGCCCAGCGCGCGATGGCGGAATGATCGAGGCCCCTGCCCTCGTTGGTGACGAGCGAGGAACCGACTTTGACGATGATGCGTGAAGCTTGCTGGATGACTGATTTCATGGAGACGCGATTTTCCCACGCGGGCGCAACGCCAACAGGGAAAGTCCCGCCAGCAGTTCGACTCCGCACACGGCCAATAATAACCCGGACGGCAGCCCGATCGCGAATGCCGCGACCAGCCGACCGGCAGGTTGAGCGAGGAGGAACAACGCGGTAACGTCGCCGAGCACCGCCGGGGCATCGGGTGCCGACGCCTTCAGTGCGAGATACGCGGTAGCCAGTCGGATACCCACGTAGATGGCGTAGAACTGGCTGTAGCCGTTCACGCCGACCAGGAACAGGCCCATGCCCGCGGCGAAGCGGTCAGGGTCGAGCATGGCCGCGAGCGCGGCCAGCGAGGATGCGATCGCGACCAGCTTGAGCAGCTGGCCGCGCAGCGCGGCACGAGACAGGATCACGGCCGCCACCTGCTTAGTCTTCGAGGATCTTGAAGCGCGGATCGTCCGGGTCGATCGACAGGATGCCCTGCGCCTCCTCGATCATCTGCGTCTCTTGCGCGCGGTGCTCCAGCGCGCGCGTCTCTTCAAGGTACTTGTAGATCGCGTTGACCAGGTCCTGGCAGCCTTCGCGGTTGAGCGCCGAAATCTCGAACACGGGGCCCTTCCACTGCATGCGCTTGATGAAGTCCTTCACGCGCTTGGCGCGTTCGTCTTCCGGCACCATGTCCAGCTTGTTCAGCACCAGCCAGCGCGGCTTGTTGACCAGCTCTTCGTCGTACTTCTGCAGCTCCTTGACCAGCGCCTTGGCTTCCTTCACCGGATCGACGGTCGCCTCGAACGGCGCCAGGTCGACGATGTGCAGCAGCAGGCCGGTGCGCGACAGGTGGCGCAGGAACTGGTGGCCCAGCCCGGCGCCTTCGGCCGCGCCTTCGATCAGGCCCGGGATGTCGGCGATCACGAAGCTCTTCTCGTGCGACACGCGCACCACGCCCAGGTTCGGGTGCAGCGTCGTGAACGGGTAGTCGGCGATCTTCGGGCGCGCGTTGGACACGGCCGTGATGAAGGTCGACTTGCCGGCGTTCGGCATGCCCAGCAGGCCGACGTCGGCCAGCACCTTCAGTTCCAGGCGCAGCTCGCGGCGCTCGCCGGCCTTGCCGTCGGTCTTCTGGCGCGGCGCGCGGTTGGTCGAGGTCTTGAAGTGGATGTTGCCCCAGCCGCCCTCGCCGCCCTTGGCCAGCAGCTCGGTCTGGCCGTGCTCGGTCAGGTCGGCGATCACCTCGCCGTTGACGTTGTCGACGATCAGGGTGCCGACCGGCATGCGCAGGTACACGTCCTCGGCGCCCTTGCCATAGCAGTCCGAGCCGCGGCCGGATTCGCCGTTGCGGGCGTGGTGGGTCTTCGAGTAGCGGAAGTCGACCAGGGTGTTGATGTTGCGGTCCGCCACGACAAAGATCGAGCCGCCCTTGCCGCCGTCGCCGCCGTCCGGTCCGCCAAACGGCCGGAACTTCTCGCGCCGGAACGACGCGCAGCCGTTGCCACCGTCGCCGGCAATGACTTCAATTCTTGCTTCGTCAATAAACTTCATGTGGTGACCGCCAAAAAAACTAAAGGCCCTGCGTGAGGGCAGAGCCTTGGATCAAAAGGCTTCCGCCTTTCAACATTGCGCTGCCGGGCAGCGCCTGCGTGCTTACGCCGCGACTGCTTCGTCGGCAATGACGGTCACGTACTGCTTCGAACCGACGCCTTGCTTGACGAATTTCACGGTGCCATTGACCAGCGCGAACAGGGTGTGATCCTTGCCCATGCCGACGTTGGTGCCCGGACGCACGGTGGTGCCGCGCTGGCGCACGATGATGCTGCCTGCGTTGATAGCCTGGCCGCCGTACATCTTCACGCCAAGGCGTTTGCTTTCTGAGTCACGGCCGTTGCGAGTAGTACCGCCGCCTTTTTTGTGTGCCATTTAGATGCTCCTTTGAATGACTGGGGGACCGGCGGCGATTAGCCGTTGATCGCAACCACTTGGATTTCGGTGTAGTTCTGGCGATGGCCCTGACGCTTCTGGTAGTGCTTACGACGGCGCATCTTGAAGATGCGAACCTTGTCGTGACGACCGTGCGACACAACAGTCACGCGAACCGAAGCACCTTCCACCAGCGGAGCACCAAACTTGATGCTCTCGCCCTCGCCTACTGCGAGAACCTGGTCGATAGTGAGTTCGGAACCAATGTCTGCCGGTATCTGTTCTACTTTGAGTTTTTCGCCAGCGACAACTTTATACTGCTTGCCACCGGTTTTTATGACCGCGTACATGATTTGAAACCTCATCAATTGTTTGAAAGAATCCCTCGGCGACGCGCGTCGAGACGTGGGCACATCCGGGGGAACACACGATTATACATGGAACCACCTGCCGGGTCAAAAGCACGCTTCTCCCGGGAAATGGCGTGGCTAAGAGGCAACGAAACGGGTGGGTCCCCGCGTCCGCCGGGGCGACGGCGACTCAGGACGGCTCCCCCTTGCATGTCGTATAATCGCGCCACTTAACGCTAACGATTCTTGCAGGTTTGCCTTGTCAGCCGCCACTCCCGCCCAACAAAACAATATCACCCACGCCATCGCCACCGACATGGAGGCCGTCAACCGGGTGATCCGCCAGCGCCTGCACTCGGAAGTGAGCCTGGTGAACCAGATTGCCGAATACATCATCAGCGCGGGCGGCAAGCGCATCCGTCCGGTGCTGGTGCTGCTGCTGGCAAACGCCTACGGCTACCAGGGAACTGCGCACCATGAGCTGGCGGCGGTGGTCGAATTCATCCACACCGCTACCCTGCTGCACGACGACGTGGTCGATGAATCGTCGATGCGGCGCGGACGCCAGACCGCCAACGCCATGTTCGGCAATGCGGCCTCGGTGCTGGTCGGCGACTTCCTGTATTCGCGCTCGTTCCAGATGATGGTCAGCCTGGACAATATGCGCGTGATGCAGATCCTGTCCGACGCCACCAACGTGATCGCGGAAGGCGAAGTCCTGCAGTTGCTGAACATGCACGACCCCGACGTCACCCAGGAGAGCTACCTGAAGGTGATCCGCTCCAAGACCGCCAAGCTGTTCGAAGCCGCGGCCGAACTGGGCGCGCTGGTGGCCGGCGCCACCGACGCGCAGATCGCGGCAGCCGGTGAATACGGCCGCTCGCTCGGCACCGCCTTCCAGCTGATCGACGACGTGCTCGATTACGCCGGCGACGCCGCCGAAATCGGCAAAAACGTGGGCGACGATCTGCGCGAAGGCAAGCCCACGCTGCCGCTGATTTACCTGATGGAGCGCGGCACGCCGCAGCAACGCGAACTGATCCGCTCGTGCATCGAGAACGGCGACGAGCAGCACTTCGACGCCGTGCTGGCCGCCGTCACCTCAAGCGGCGCGCTCGATTACACGCGCCGCGAAGCCATCGTCGCCGCCGAGCGCGCGGCCGCCGCGATCGCCGACCTGCCGGAGAGCGAATACAAGCAAAGCCTGCTCCAACTCTGCAGTTTTGCAGTTGACAGGAACCACTAGAGCCACTATAGTTATGCCTTCCCGAGATGACGGCCCAGCCGGAATCTCAAACAGTCGGGGTGTAGCTTAGCCCGGTAGAGCGCTACGTTCGGGACGTAGAGGCCGGAGGTTCGAATCCTCTCACCCCGACCACGAATTCTGAAGCCAGACCAATCGCAAGATGGTCTGGCTTTTTCGTTATGCGCTCTCCGTCAGGAATGCATGAGCGGATAGAGTACCAGCCCGATCGCGGCGGCGGCGGCGATGATCAGCGGCTCCTTGACCTTCTTGAAGCGCCACAGCAGCAGCGCGGCCGCCACGGCGATCAGCACCGTCGGCAGGTCGCTGATCGAGCGCTTTGCCAGCACCACCACGGAGCCGCTGATGGCGCCGATCGCCGCCGCCGTGATGCCGTCGACGAATGCCGCCACACCCGGCAGCTTCCCGTACTTCTTGAAATACGGCGCCGGGATCACGGTGAACAGGTAGCACGGGATGAAGGTCGCGAGCGCGGCCACCGTCGCACCAGGCAGGCCGGCGATCAGGTAGCCGACGAAGCCCACCGTGATGACCACCGGCCCGGGCGTGATCATGGCCACCGCGACCGCATCGACAAACTGCTTGTCGTTGAGCCAGTGGTGCTCGGTCACCACGCCGCCATACAGGAAAGGCACGATGGCCAGGCCGGAACCGAACACGAAGGCGCCGGCCTTGGCGAAGAAGACGGCGAGCTGGCTCAATAGCGGCAGGTCCTGCCCGCCAAGCATGCTGGCAGGCGCGCCGTAGTCGAGGGCCGCGATGCCCAGCGCGCGTCCGCTGAACCATTTGGGCGGTGCGCGCAGCAGCCACACCAGCACCCCGGCGGCGATGAACAGCCAGGCCACTTCCGATTCGGTGACGATGGTGACCGCCGCCAGGCCGAGGCACAAGGCCCACAACAGCTTGTCCTTTCCGAGCGTTTTTTCGGTCAGCTTTTTGGCGCTGATCGCGATCACGCCGATAACGGCCGCGCCGACGCCGTAGAACACAGCCTGCATCCACGCCAGGCCACCGAAGCGCACGTAGGCCCAGCCCAGCGCCACCACCATCAGGAAGGACGGCAGCACGAAGGCGATGCCGGCCAGGGTGGCGCCACGCAGCCGGTAGTGAACGTAGCCGAGGTAGATGCCGAGTTGTGCCGCCAGCGGCCCGGGCGCCAGCTGCGCCAGCGCCAGGCCTTCCTTGAAGTCATCCACCGTGATCCAGCGGCGCGATTCGACCAGGTCGCGCTGCATATAGCCCACCAGCGCGACTGGTCCGCCGAAGCCCGACGCGCCCAGGCGCAGCATGTACAGGACAAGCTGCCACAAGGTGTAGGTCGGCTGTGCCTGCTCCGTCATATGCGGTTCTCCTTGTTGGAATGAGCTCTATGTGCTGGTAGCTCATCTTACAAGAAACGCCGCCGTCAATTCTATTGCGTCACGTGTGTCTCCGCCAGCAGCTTGCGGATCTCGGGAACGCAGGAGCCGCAGTTGCCGCCGGCCTTGACGCACGCCGTGACGGCGGCGACGTCGGGCAGGTTTTTCTCGCGGATCGCGATCCGGATGGTTTCGCGGCCCACGCCGAAGCACGAGCACACGGTCGGCCCAGCCGGCGCACCACCTTCGCGCGCGCGGCCGGCGAGCAGGCTGGCGCGGTCGCCCGCGTCCAGCTTCTCCGGCGCGAACAAGCCGCCAAGCCACTCGCGCGCCGGCAGGTCCGGCAGGCGCGACACGAACAGGCAGGATTCCAGCCGTCCGTCGACGATGTGCGCGGCGCGGAACATTCCGCTGCCCTGGTCCTCGTATTCGAGCCAGTCGGCGTCCTCGTCGCTCACCTCCAGCAGCTTGCGCGCCCAGCCGGCGGCGCGTGCGATGTGCGAGCGCCCCGCCACTTCATAGCGATGGTGGGTGCCGCCTTCGATGCGGGTCCAGTTGGCCGCGTCGTCCAGCGCGAGTTCGCTGCGGCTCAGGATGAAGCCGTGCCACGCGACCGCGAACGGCTGCACGCATACCGGCGTGTGCTTGAATTCCGGCTCGCCCGACACGGGATCGACCACCGGGTTGACCAATGCTCCCACCCGCGCATGCGATGCGGTCTGGCCGTTCCAATGGATCGGCACGAACACGCTACCGCGCGCGATGCCGCCGCCGTGCTGCACGCGCGCCACCATTTCGCCCCAACGGCTGCTCACGCGCGCCAGTTCGCCTTCGCGCACGCCGCTCGCCAGCGCGTCCTGCGGATGCATGTCGACGAAGGGCTCCGGCACGTGGTTCGACAGGCGCGGCGCCTTGCCGGTGCGCGTCATGGTGTGCCACTGGTCGCGCACGCGGCCGGTGTTAAGCGCCAGCGGGTAGTCCTGGTCCGTCGCGTTGGCGGGCGCGCGCGGAACAATCGGCACGAAGCGCGCTTTGCCGTCGGCGTAGGCGAAGCGCCCGTCGCCAAACAGGCGGGTGCTGCCCTCGCCTTTGCTCATCACCGGCCACTGGACCGGCTCCAGCTCGTCGTATTCACGGCGGCTCATTCCAGCCAGGCCGTCGAGGCGGAACATGCGCTCGCCCTCATTGCGCCATGCGGACAGGCGCGCGTGCTCGTCGAAGATCGCATGCGCGCTGGCGAAATCGAAACCGTCGAAGCCCATGCGCTGCGCCACCTCGCACAGCACCTGCCAGTCGGCGCGCGCGGCTCCGGGCGCCGGCAGGAAGGCGCGCTGGCGCGAGATGCGGCGCTCGGAATTGGTGACGGTGCCGTCCTTCTCGCCCCAGGCCAGCGCCGGCAGCAGCACGTCGGCGAAGTCGTTGGTGTCGGTGTTCGCGACGACATCGGAGACTACCACCAGCTCGCAGCGGTCGAGCGCGCGGCGCACCTGGTCCGCATCCGGCAGGCTGACCACCGGATTGGTCGCAATGATCCACACAGCCTTCACGCGGCCCTCTTCCACCGCGCGGAACAGGTCGACGGCCTTCAGCCCGGGCTTGCTGGCGATGCGCGGCGCGCCCCAGAAGCTTTGCACCGCATCGCGCTGCGCAGGCTTGTCCAGGTCCATGTGCGCGGCCAGCATATTGGCCAGGCCGCCGACCTCGCGCCCACCCATCGCGTTCGGCTGGCCAGTGAGCGAGAACGGCCCCATGCCGGGGCGGCCGATGCGGCCGGTCAGCAGATGGCAGTTGATGATGCCGTTGACCTTGTCGGTGCCGGCGGACGACTGGTTCACGCCTTGCGAATAGGCGGTCACCACTTTCTCGCTCGAAGCAAACAGTTCGAAGAATTCCAGCAGCAGCGCCGGATCGACCCGGCAGGCGCGCGCCACGGCCACCGGATCGGCGCAATCGGCGGCGACCTTCAGCGCGGCATCCAGGCCGTCCGTGTGGCGTTCGACGAAACCGGGATCCGCCGCCCCGCTGCGCGCAAGGTAGGCCAGCAAGCCGTTGAACAGCCAGGTGTCGGTGCCCGGCTTGAGCGGCAGGTGCAGGTCCGCCAGCTCCACGGTCGCGGTGCGGCGCGGGTCGATCACCACCACCTTCATCTGCGGCCGCTCGGCCTTGGCCGCCAGGATGCGCTGGTACAGCGTCGGGTGGCACCAGGCCGCGTTCGAGCCCACCAGCACCACCAGGTCGGCCAGCTCGAAATCCTCGTAGCAGCCGGGGACGATGTCCTCGCCGAACGCGCGCTTGTGCCCGGCCACGCTGGACGACATGCACAGGCGCGAATTGGTGTCGATGTTGGCGCTGCCGATGAAGCCTTTCATCAGCTTGTTGGCGACGTAGTAGTCCTCGGTCAGCATCTGGCCCGAGACGTACAGGGCCACCGCGTCCGGCCCGTGCTCGTCGATGATGCGCCGGAAACCGCCCGCCACGCGGCCGAGCGCCTCGTCCCAGTCCGTGTCGCGCAGCTCGCCCTGTTCGCGTATGGCGGGCTGCAGCAGGCGGCCGCGCAGGTCGACCGTCTCGCCGAGCGCGGCGCCTTTCACGCACAGGCGCCCGAGACTGGCCGGGTGGGCCGCGTCGCCGGCGACGGCGAGGGTGCCGTCCGGCTGCGGGGTTGCGGTCACGCCGCAGCCGACGCCGCAGTAGGGACAAGTGGTGCGCACCGCCAGTGCAGGCATGGACATCTTCAAAACGAACTCCTTCTCAGGCCGCCTCTGCGCACAGGCCCGGCCCGAACAACAACTGCTGGCGCATCCGCGAAATGTCGGCGCGCTGCTGGATCAAATCGAAATACCACGGTCCGTCCTGCACGTCGCCGTACAGCACCGCACCGGCCAGCCGGTTGCCGCTGACGACCAGGCGCTTGTAGACGCCGGCCCCGCGGTCGCGCAGCACCAGGTCCTCGCTGCCTTCGCCGCCGACAATGTCGCCGGCCGAGAACAGGTCGATGCCGGTGACCTTCAGCCGCGTCGCCGTGGCCTGCTGCACGTAGCGCCGGTGCCCGGCGCCGGCCAGGTGGGCCGCGCACACGCGCGCCTGGTCCCAGATCGGCGCTACCAGCCCGAAAGTGGCGCGGCGGTGCTGCACGCATTCGCCGACGGCGTAGACGCGCGGGTCGTAAGTCTGCAGCGTGTCGTCCACCACGATGGCGCGCTCGCAATGCAGGCCGGCGGACTGCGCCAGCGTGATGTTCGGGCGTACGCCGGCGGCCATCACCACCAGGTCGGCCGGGATCTCGCCGCCGTCGGCGAAGCGCACCGCTTCCGCGCGCGCCTCGCCGAGGATCGCGTCGGTCTGCTTGCCGAGCAGGATGCGCATGCCCTTCGCCTCCAGCGATTCCCTGAGCAGGGCGCCGGCCTGGCGGTCGAGCTGCTGGTTCATCAGGCTGTCGGTCACGTGCACCACCGTCACCTCCATGCCGCGCCGCTGCAGGCCGTTGGCGGCTTCCAGCCCGAGCAGGCCGCCGCCGATCACCACCGCGCGGCCGCCGCGGCGCGCCGCCGCCAGCATCAGGTCGACGTCGTCGAGGTCGCGAAAGCCGATCACGCCCGGCAGCTGGTGGCCCGGCACCGGCAGGATGAAAGGCCGCGAGCCGGTCGCCAGCAGCAGGCGGTCATAGCGCACCTGCTCTCCGGACGCGGCATGCACGGTGCGGCGCGAGCGGTCGATGCGGGTCACCGGGTCGCCCGCGTGCAGCGTGATGCCCTGCTCGCGATACCATTCACGCGTGTGCAGCATGATGTCGCCCACCGTCTTTTCGCCCGCCAGTACGGGCGAAAGCAGGATGCGGTTGTAGTTCCCGCGCGGCTCGGCGCCGAACACGGTGATGTCGTAGGCGTCGGGCGCGAGCTTGAGCAGCTCCTCGACCGTGCGCATGCCGGCCATGCCGTTGCCGATCACGACCAGCGACGGTTTCATGCCGCCACCCACACCTTGCCCTCCGCGAGGCGGGCCGGATAGCAGGGCACCGCGTGCTCGGGCGCTTCCAGGCATTCGCCGGTGCCGAGGTCGAAGTGCTGCTTGTAGATGGGCGAGGCCACCACCACACGCTCGCCGAGGCTGCCGACGATGCCGCGCGAGAGCACGGCGGCGCGCGAGTTCGGGTCCACGTTCCCGATCGCGAACACGCGCGGGTCGCGTGCGCCGACGCGGAACACGGCCACCTGCTCGCCGTTCAGCAGCGCACACACGCCGGTATCGGGCACGATATCGTCCAGTTCGCAGACGGCGGTCCATTGGTTCAGTTGGATATCACGGTGCATGGCGGTTCTCCTTTGATCAAGCCGAACGGACGGCGATGGGAATGGTGCGGCGGGTACGCTCGTCGGGCGAGGCCGGGCGGATCTGCCCGCGCTCCGGCATGAACACGACGTTGTCGTCGCCCGCGTCGCTGTTGACGAAATGGCGGAAGCGCTTGCGCGTCTCGGGGTCGCTGACCGCCTTCTTCCATTCGCAGGCATAGGCGTCCACCACGCGCTGCATGTCGGCTTCCAGTTCGGCGCCGATGGCCAGCTTGTCGTCGACGATCACCTGCTTCAGGTAGTCCAGGCCGCCCTCCAGGTTCTCGCGCCAGGTGCTGGTGCGCTGCAGGCGGTCGGCGGTGCGCACGTAGAACATCAGGAAGCGGTCGGTCAGGCGGATCACTTCTTCTTCGCTCAGGTTCGCGGCCAGCAGCTCGGCGTGGCGCGGCTTCATGCCGCCGTTGCCGCAGACGTACAGGTTCCAGCCCTTGTCGGTGGCGATCAGGCCGACGTCCTTGCCCTGCGCCTCGGCGCACTCGCGGGTGCAGCCGGACACGCCGAACTTGACCTTGTGCGGCGTGCGCAGGCCCTTGTAGCGGTTCTCCAGCGCGATCGCGAAGCCGACGCTGTCGCCGACGCCGTAGCGGCACCAGGTCGAGCCGACGCAGGACTTCACCGTGCGCAGCGCCTTGCCGTAGGCGTGGCCGGATTCGAAGCCGGCCGCGATCAGCTCTTCCCAGATCTGCGGCAGCTGTTCCAGGCGCGCGCCGAACAGGTCGACCCGCTGGCCGCCCGTGATCTTGGTGTACAGGCCGTACTTCTTGGCGACCTGGCCGACCGCGATCAGGCCGTCGGCGGTGACTTCGCCACCCGGCATGCGCGGCACCACCGAGTAGGTGCCGTCCTTCTGGATATTCCCCAGGAAGTAGTCGTTCGAGTCCTGCAGGCCGGCGTGTTCGGGCTTGAGCACGAAGTCGTTCCAGGTCGAGGCCAGGATGTTGCCGACGGTCGGCTTGCAGATGTCGCAGCCCAGGCCCGTGCCGTGCTTGTGCAGCAGTTCGGCGAAGGTCTGGATCGAACCGACGCGCACCAGGTGGTGCAGCTCCTGGCGCGAATACGCGAAGTGCTCGCAGATGTGGTTGGACACGGCCACGCCCTGCTTCTTCAGCTCCGCGTTCAGCACCTGCGTCACCAGCGGCACGCAGCCGCCGCAGGTGGTGCCGGCGCCGGTGCACGACTTGAGCGCGCCGATGCTGGTCGCGCCGTCCGCCACCGCCGCGCACAGCGCGCCTTTCGAGACGTCGTTGCACGAGCAGACCTGGGCGCTGGCCGGCAGCGCTTCCACGCCGACGCCGGCGCGCGGCTTGCCGTCGGACTGCGGCAGGATCATGAACTCGGGCGATTCCGGCAGCTCGATCTTGTTCAGCACAGTCTGCAGCAGGCTGCCGTAGTCGCCGGCGTCGCCAACCAGCACCGCGCCCAGCAGCTGCTTGCCGCAATCGGAGACCACGATCTTCTTGTACACCTGCTTGCGCTCGTCCAGGAACTGGTAGCTGCGCGCGCCGGGCGCCGCGCCATGGGCGTCGCCGATGCTGGCCACGTCCACGCCCAGCAGCTTCAGTTTGGTCGACATGTCCGCGCCCTGGAAGGCGCCGGCTTCGCCGCACAGGTGGCGCGCGGCGGTGCGCGCCATGTCGTAGCCCGGCGCCACCAGGCCGTACACCATGCCGTTCCAGGCCGCGCACTCGCCGATCGCGTAGATGTCCGGATCGGACGTGCGGCACTGGTCGTCGATGGCGACGCCGCCGCGCGCGCCCAGCGCCAGGCCGGCGGCGCGCGCCAGTTCGTCACGCGGGCGGATACCGGCGGAGAACACGATCATATCGGTGTCCAGGTGGCTGCCGTCGGCGAAGCGCATGCGGTGCGTGCCCTCCTCGCCGTCGACGATCTCCTGGGTGTTCTTGTGGGTGTGCACTGTCACGCCGAGTTCCTGGATGCGGCCGCGCAGCACGCGCGCACCCGGGTCATCCACTTGCACCGCCATCAGGCGTGGGGCGAATTCGACCACGTGGGTGGCCAGGCCCATGTCGCGCAGCGCCTTGGCGCATTCGAGGCCCAGCAGGCCGCCGCCGATCACCACGCCGCTGCGGCCACGCTTGCCGCACTCCTGCATCGCTTCCAGGTCTTCGATGGTGCGGTACACGAAGCAGTCCTTGCGCTCGCGGCCGGGGATCGGCGGCACGAAGGGGACCGAACCGGTGGCCAGCACCAGCTTGTCGTAGCCGACCACTTCGCCGCTGTCCAGCGTGACGGTGTGCGCGGCCGGGTCGATCGCGGCGGCGCGCGCGTTCAGCTTCAGTTCAAGGTTATCGCGCTCGAAGAAGCCTGCGGGCACCAGCGACAGCTCATCCGCCGATTTCCCGGCGAAGAATTCGGACAGGTGCACGCGATCGTAGGCCGGGCGCGGCTCCTCGCACAGCACGGTGATGCGGGCCGACGGCGCGGATGCCGCCAGCGTCTCGATGAATTTGTGGCCAACCATGCCGTGGCCGATGACGACGATGTTCATGCTTAACTCCTCAAACACTTGCACTTGCTGCAGCCGAATCGGTGGCGTTGACCGTGAAGCGGGCCGCCAGCGCGCACAGGCTCGCGGCCGCCACCAGCACGCTCAGGATCACCAGCGTGCGGTGCGCATCGCCGGTGCCCTTCATCAGGAAGCCGGCCAGCACGCCGCCCAGGTTGCCGCCGGCGCCGACGATGCCGGCCACGCCGCCCAGGGCCTTCGGCTCGACGAAGGGCACCAGTGCGTAAGTCGCGCCGCAGGCCATGTGGGTGAACAGGCCGAAGCACAGCATCGCGAAGATCGCGGTCGGCACCGCGCCGGCATTGGCGAACCACAGCAGGCCCAGGCCCTCGCCCAGCATCAGCGCGAACAGCAGGACCACGCGGCTGTTCAGGTCACCGCGCGCGGCGGCCTTGTCCGACAGCCAGCCGCCCAGGGCGCGGGCGAACAGCGCCAGCAGGCCGAAGGCGCCGACGGCCATGCCGGCCTTGCCCAGAGAAAGTCCGTAGTGGTCGACGTAGTAGGAAGCCGCCATATTGTGGATGAACAGTTCGATGCCGAAGCAGGCGCCGTAGGTAACGAACAGGAGCCAGGCGCGGTGGCTGCCGCAGGCCGCCTTGAAGCTCGCCCAGCCGCCCTTGCCGGATCCGGCGACGGTTTTGCCGGCGGCGCGCAGCTCGGCGTAATTCCCCTCGGGGCAGTCCTGCGCCAGGAACCAGTAGGCCGCGCCTGCCACCAGCATCAGCGCGCCCGGCACCATCAGCGCGAGGCGCCAGCCGAAGCTCTCGCTCACGCCCAGCATCACCAGCGCGCCAAGCAGCAGCGGCATCACGGCCTGCGCGGTGCCGCCGCCGGCGTTGCCCCAGCCGGCGCTGGCGGCGTTGGCGGTGCCGACGATCTTCGGCGCGAACATCACCGAGGTGTGGTACTGGGTGATCACGAAGCTGGCGCCGATCGCGCCGATCCCGAGGCGGAACATCAGGAAGCTCTCGTAGCTCTGCGACAGGCCGACGCCGAACACGGGGATCGCGCCCAGCAGCAGCAGTGCGGTATAGGTCTTGCGCGGGCCGAAGCGGTCGCACAGCGGGCCGACCACCAGCCGCACCAGGATGGTGATCGCGACCGCCGCGATATTGATGTTGGCGATCTGCTCCGGCGACAGGTGCAGGTCGCCTTTAATCACCGGCATCAGCGGTGCGCAGGCAAACCAGGCGAAAAAGCAGACGAAGAAAGCAAACCACGAAAGATGGAAGGCGCGCATCTGCGGTGTGCGGAACGAGAACAGGTCAATGCTTTGTGCCTTGTTGGTCATGAGTCATCCCTTCGAAAAAACAAAAAGGCGCCCGCGCGCCCTGGCCATTCGAAGCCAGGCTGCGCGGACGCCGTTGTCCGGTGGCGGCCCGTCGTTGGGCCGCCGATGAGTTTTCAGGGATCGCCGTTGATCCGATTACACCCTAGTCATTGCAAGAGCCGTGCCAGCGGCTTGGAGGGTGGGCCGGGCCGGCGCCGGGCCTCCGGACGCCGCATTGCGGTGCAACATGCGCAAAAATGATGCGGTGCGCCGCACCAGCGGCGGGAGCTCAGGCGCTTTTACGCGCCGCGAACGAGGCCGCGTAGGCCGCCGGGTCGCGCCCGTCCCACACGCTGCCGTCGATCAGGATGGAG
Organism: Massilia terrae; assembly: GCF_024753145.1. GTDB lineage: Bacteria > Pseudomonadota > Gammaproteobacteria > Burkholderiales > Burkholderiaceae_D > Telluria > Telluria terrae. Next base: position 62,017 of record NZ_JANUGU010000005.1, read on the forward strand.
CTGCGCGTGTCGCTCGACGGCAGCGGCGTGCCGCTGAGTTCCGCGGCCTCGCGGTAGAGGGCGATGCGGTTCACGCGCGCGGCCACCGCGCGGTAATCCGGGTCGTACTGCAGCAGCCCCCAGCGCCGGTGCTGGGTCATGAACCACATCCCGTCCGACAGCCAGGGGAAGGTGGCGGCGCCGTCGCCGTAGAAGCGCAGGCGGTGACGGTCGTGCCAGCGGCGGCCCAGCCCATCCTCATAACTGCCGAGCATGCGCTCGCGTATCAGCTCGCGCGGCACGTTGACGAAGGCCGGGCTGGCGATCGCCTCGGCCGCGGCGTCGCGGTTGGCGGCCGAGGCGTCGATCCAGCGGCCCGCCTCCAGCACCGCGGCGACCAGCGCGCGGCAGGTGTTCGGATTCTTGCGCACGAAGGCGGCGGTGGCCGCCAGCGCCTTGCCGGGATGATCGGGCCACACCTGCTGGCTGGTCGCCACGGTCACGCCGACGCCCTCGCGCACCGCGCGCGCCCCCCACGGCTCGCCGGCGCAGAAGCCGTCCACATGGCCCGCCGCCAGGCTCGGCGCCATCTGGCTGGGCGGGACGGTGGCGAGGTTGGCGTCGGCCAGCGGGTCGATGCCGGCGGCAGCCAGCCAGTAGTAGAGCCAGAGCGCGTGGTTCCCGGTCGGGAAGGTGTGCGCGAAAGTGAAGCGGCGCGGCTCGGCCGCCACCAGCGCCGCCAGCGAGGCGCCATCCACCGCGCCGCGCCCGGCCAGCTTGCGCGACAGGGTGATCGACTGTCCGTTCTGGTTCAGGTTCATCAGCACCGCCATGTCCATCCGCAAGCTGCCGATGCCCTGCTGCACCGCGTACACCATCGCGTACAGCAGCTGCGCGCAATCGAGCTCGCCGCGCGCCAGCCGGTCGCGCATGCCGGACCACGACTGCTCGCGGCTGAGCACAATGCGGATGCCGTACTTCTGGTCGAGCCCCAGCACCGAGGCCATCACCAGCGAGGCGCAATCGGTGAGCGGCATGAAGCCGAGCCGCAGTGTTTCGATTTCCGGTTTGTCCGATCCGGCGACATATCCGCCGCCTGCCATCCCTGTCATTGCCGTTCCTTGTCCGGTGGCGGCGCTCAGCCCAGCAGGTCCTCGACGTCGAGGATGCGCTGGGCGATCTCCGCCAGTTTGAGTTTTTTGTTCATCGCCATGCCGCGCAGCTTCTGGAATGCCTGCTCTTCGCTCAGCCGGTAGCGCTCCATCAGCAGGCCCTTGGCGCGCTCGACCACCTTGCGCTCGGCCAGCTTCTGGCGCGTCTCGGACAATTCGTCGAGCAGCTTGCGCTCGTGCCGGAAGCGCGCCAGCGCCACGTCCAGCACCGGCTTGACGCGTTCCGGCTGCAGCCCGGCCACGATGTAGGCCGAGACCCCGGCCTCCATCGCCGCCTCCACGCTCGACGGCGCCTGGTCGTCGGTGAACAGCACGATCGGGCGCGGCTCCTCGCGCGTGGCCAAAACGATATGTTCAAGGACGTCGCGCGCGTCCGATTCGCTGTCGACGATGATCAGGTCCGGCTGCAGCTGGGCGATACGCTCGGGCAGGAAGACGTCGGCCGGCAGCGAGGCCACAATGTCGTAGCCGGACTCCAGCAGCCCGATGCGCAACGTGGCGCCGCGCCGCGAGCGGGCCGCCTGCGCGTATTCGTCTCCCGCTCCGGGACCGGGATTGACAACGACGATGCGCAACTTGGGCGAGGCACGAGCAGGTTTCATGACGGTGTATGAAGCAAACATCGTACCAGCCCGCGCCGGGGATGGCGGCGCGCGCCGGAATTGGTTAAACTGTTCTAATAATTAGAACGATTCGGAGCGAGCATCTCATGCAGGATGTGCTGAACCTCGAAGTCGCAAGCTATGCGCTCGACGCCGTCACCGGCTGGCTGCACGATCATCCCGCCATCGTGGCCGGCGCAGCCGCCGTGGCCGCGCTGGCCCTGGTGGCGCTGCGCCGCCGCCGCGCGGCTAAGCCGGCCGGTACCTGAGCAGCAGCCAGCGCGCGCCATACAGCACGATCAGGGTGCCGGACAGATCGCCGGTCACCATCGCCACGAAGCTGGCGCCGAGATTGGTCTTGTGCTCGTAGAACGCGAACCACAGGTGATGCAGCAGCGGGCTGGCGATCGAGAACATCAGCGCGCATTGCAGCAGCCGCGCCGGCGACAGGTTGGCGAGCGAGGCGCGCAGCCCGTACACGCGGCGCGCCGCGACGTAGACGCCGTACGGTGCCGCCGTCGACAGGATGCCGCCCGCGAAAGCGCGCACCGGATCGTCGGGGAAGAAATAGAAAAAACAGGACAGCCACGATGCCGCCAGCAGGCCGACCGCGCCGGCTTCGGCGAACAGCAGGGTGCACAGCAGGCGCACGCCGGCCGGCAGGTAGATCCAGTTGATGCCGGCCATGTACTCCAGCGGCTGGAACAGCATCGTATTGACAGCGATCGCTGCGAAGAACAGGATTACCGTGGCAGCGGCCATTGCCAGGTGAAGTTTGAATTGATTCATGATGCATAACTGCTGCGCTACAATGCGGGACCGCCCAAGCGGCACAGCTTAGCGCACGCCCAACCGATTCATCAACTGTCCAAGAACATGCCAAACCGCCCAGCAGACATCTTCCTGCGCTTCCTGCAGCTTGCGGAAGCGGTGCGCGGCCTGCCATCGCTGCCGGCGCTCGATCCGCTTGAGGAACGCATCCTGATGCTGGTCGCGCGCGCCGGACAGGACCAGCAGCGCCTGTCGGTGCGCGACATGATGGCCAAGCACGAGCTGGGGGCGCCGGCCACGGTGCACACGCGGCTCAAGTCGATGCGCGAAAAGGGATGGATCATGCTGGCCGATACCGAGGACGGGCGACGCAAGCAGGTCGAGCTGACGCAGGCGGCGCTGCAGCACTTTGACAAGCTGTCGCAGTGCATGGTGAAGGCGGCGAAGGCGGTTAGCTGAGCACTCGCCGCGCACGCAGCGATACCGAATCGTCAGAAACAAAGATACCGTAGTTCCCGCCTTCGCGGGTACGACGTTCTCTCTTTTACGTCGTTCTCTCTCACGACGGTCTCTATTTTTACCGACGCCTCACGGAACGATCAGGCATCCACCCTCTCCTCACGGTGCGCCCACAGCCAGGCCAGCACTTCCTTGAGCGTGTGCTCGTCGAAAGGCTTTGGCAGCACGCGCAGGTGCAGCGCTTCGGCGTCGTGCAGGCGTTCGGCGTAGCCGGTCATCAGCGCCACCGGCAGGTGCGGGTAGCGCGCGCGCAGGTGGCGCGCCAGCGCGATGCCGTCCATCGAACCGGGCATCGTAATATCTGACAGCACCGCCTGCGGCAGCGGGTCCGCGTGCTCCAGCAACGCCGCCGCCTCTTCCGCGGTCGCGCAGCGCCGCACCGAGCAGCCCAGCGATTCGAGCACGAGCTGCGCCGCCGCCGCGATCTCGTTGTTGTCCTCCACCAGCAGCATCCGCAGCGGGAAGCTGCGCTCGGCCTGCGGCTCATCCACGACCACCCCAGCCACGCCGGCGGCGGCCGGGAAACGCAGGTGCACCGTGGTGCCCGCCCCCAACCGGCTGTCGATGCGCAGCACGCCGCCTGCACGCTGGCACATCGTGTTCACCTGCGACAGCCCGAGGCCCGTGCCTTCGCCCTGCGGCCGGGTCGAGAAGAAGGGCTCGGTCACATGCGGCAGGATGTCCGGCGGGATGCCGCAGCCATTATCGCGCACGACGATTTCGAGCTGCCGGTCCGGCAGCGGCCGCGCCCTCACGACGAACGCGCCGCCGTCCGGCATCGCATGGCGCGCGTTGATCGCCAGGTTGATCAGCGAGAGCTCCAGTTCGGCGCGGTCGATCAACAGCGGCGGCGTGCCCTCCGCCACGTCGACCGTGATCTCGACCGTCTTCCCGAGCACAGGCGCGCACAGCTCCACCATCGCGTCCAGCTCGCGCGCCAGGTCGAGCGTGGCGGGCAGCAGCGGCTGGCGGCGCGAGAAGCTCAGCATCTGGCGCGTCAGCTTGGCGCCGTTGGACACCGAGCGCGTAATCGCCTCCAGCCGCGGGTGCTCGCGCATGCCGTCCACCGTCCTGCCGATCAGCTGCGCGTTCATGCCGATCACCATCAGCAGGTTGTTGAAATCGTGCGCGACGCCGCCGGTCAGGTGGCCCAGCGCCTCCAGCTTCTGCGCGTGCAGCAGCGCGTGCTCGATCTGCTTGCGCTGCTGGCTTTCCTCATACAGGCAGTTGGCAAGCTCCAGCTCGCGCCGTGTCTTGCGCAGCGCAAACCAACCGAACATGCCCAGCCCGGCGGATGCGCACACGGTCAGCACGGCGGACCACAGCAGGTCGCGCGCCCAGCCGGCCAGAATCGCCGGCACGCGCACGCTGGCCGCCACCTGCACCGGATAGCCGCCTACCTTGCGGAAGGTGATCAGGCGCAGCTGCTTGTCCACCTGCGAAGTGAGCACCAGCGTGGCGCTGCCGCTGTCCTTTGCGAGCGCTTCGCGCACTGGCCTGGAGGGCGCCAGCTTGGCGCCGGCCGCCGCGTGCGGAAAGCGCGCGATCAGGCTGCCCTCTTCCGACAGCATGGTGACCGCCATGTCATCCTCGGAGGTGGCGACTTCGCGATAGAAGGCGTCAAGGTATTGCGGATCCAGGCTGACCTGCACGATGCCGCCAAAGCTGCCGTCGGGCTTGCGCCGCGCATGCGCCAGGCTGAAGAAAGGCTCGCCCGAGTGCTTGCCGATCAGCGCTCCGCTGACGTACACGCCGGGGTAGCCATCGCGCAGCGCGACGAAGAAGTCGCGGTCGGACAGGTCGACGCGGCCCGGCGCCGGGAAGCCAAGGCTGGTCAGCAGCGGGTGGCCGCGCGCATCGACCACGCCGACCGAATTCACCTGCGGCAGGCCGGCCACCAGGCGCGCCGTCTGCGCCTGCAGCTCCTGGCGCGCGGCGATGTCGGCATCGCTGCTCCCGGCCACCAGGTGGTCAAGCTGCTGCAGCAGCACCTCGCTGGTGTCGAACAGCTTGAGCGCGTGCTCGCTGAGGATGCGCGAGGTGCGCTGGGTGGCGGTCGTGGCCTCTTCCCACACCTCGCTGTAATGGAGCGATGCGGTCAGCGCGAACAGCAGCAGCGGTAGCGCCGTACCGAGGATCACCCCGGTGCGCAACCAGCCCAGCGTGCGGCGCTGCTCCCGGCTGAGGCCGGATGAGACCGCTTGCGTTGGGATGCCGTTCTGCATGGAAGCCGCCAGCTACAAAGAGCAATATTGTTCAGTATAGCAATGTCACAAACTTTCATGTCGTTACGGCAGCATACGTTTTTCTTATGGCGGCTATCACAAACCAAAAGTTTCGTTATAGCTGTGAGGCACTTATACTGCAACGCAACAAATCGCAGTTCTTATCGGAGGACGTCATGTCTGCAGCAACGATCACCCAGGCGCACAGCAAGGGCTTGCGCCACCACATCAGCGCACTGGTCGAGAACGTGCGCGGCTTCGCCACCGAACTGTTCGCAGCACACGGCGGCTGGCTGGCTCCCGCCGCCAAGACCGCCTTCCAGCGCGCCAAACCGCAAGCCGGCAAGGGCCTGACGGCAATGGAAGCCGGCATCGAAGCCACCGCCGCCGGCATCCACGCGCTGGCGAACCGCGCCGAATCGCATTCGCCGAGCCTGTCCATCGAACTTCGTTACATTGCATCCAGGGGGTAAATCATGACCGCTATCGAATACGTTTCCATCGCCATCGCCATCGTCGGCGTCGTTGCCCGTATCGCACTGTTCATCCCGCGCGTCGCGGACAGCATCACCAAACAAGCAGCCTGAACAAGCTGCCGCAGTCCTGAAAGAGAGCCCGGCCATGCGCCGGGCTTTTTGTTTGTATCAATACATCCGGTGGCATGACGGCTGAGCTAGAATGCTTTCGCTTTCTTACAGGAAAGCTCCCGTTCACTCATGACATGCATAAACCGATGCGACTACCTGCACTGACCATTCTCGCCGCGCTCGCGACCGCGCTGCCGGCGGCAGCGAGCACCCCGATCACCCTCGACCAGGCCATGGCCAACCCGGACTGGATCGGCAACCCGGTCGAAGCGGCCTGGTGGAGCTGGGATGGCAAGCAGGCTTATTACAAGCAGAAGCGCACCGGCTCGCCCGTGCGCGACACCTGGGCCGCGCTGCCCAAGCCGCACCTGGTGGCAGACAGCGAGCTGCCCAGGCTGGACAGCCAGCGCCTGGAATTCAACCGCGCGCGCAGCCGAGCCATCGTGGTGCGCAACGGCGACCTGTTCGAGCGCGACCTGAAGAACGGCGCGCTGGTCCAGATCATCAAGAGCCCGGCGCCGGTGTCGAGCGTGCAGTATTCGGCCGACGAGAACAGCGTCCAGTTCCGCATCGGCGACGACTGGTTCAGCTGGAGCCGCGCCGAACGCCTGGTGTCGCCGGTGGCGCTGCCGCGCGCGGCCAAGGATCCGAACGCGGTCGACAGCGACGCGCTGCGCGACATGCAGCTGCGCCTGTTCACCACCCTCAAGCGCGGCAAGGACGAGCGCGACGAGCTGCGCGCCAACGGCGACGCCCAGCGCGCGGCCGACCCGACCCGCGCGCCGAACCCGATCTACCTCGGCGACAAGATCACCCTGCGCGGCAGCGCGCTGTCGCCGGACGGCCGCTGGCTGCTGCTGGTCACCGGGCCGAAGGAAGCGGACCGCGGCAAGACCGCCAAGATCGACCATTTCGTGACCGAGTCCGGCTACGAGGACTTCCAGGACGAGCGCACCCGCGTCGGCCGCAGTTCGCCGTCCGGCCAGGCGCTCAAGCTGGTCGACCTGGCCACCAATAAGGTCCAGGACCTGTCCTTCGACGCCCTGCCCGGCATCGGCGACGATCCGCTGGCCGCGCTGCGCGTGCAGAACAAGCAGCCCGCATTGAAGGGCAGCCGCCCGGTGCGCGTGGTGTCCGAAGAAGGCCAGGGCATCCAGTTCGCCGCCGACGGCGAGCACGCCGCGGTCATGGTCCGCTCGGTCGACAACAAGGACCGCTGGATCGCCACCATCGACTTCGGCGCGGCAAAGCTGGTGCCGGTGCACCGGCTGACCGACAACGCCTGGGTCAACTACGACAACAGCGAATTCGGCTGGCTGCCGGACAGCCGCACCCTGTGGTTCCTGTCCGAGGAAAGCGGCTACTCGCACCTGTACACGCTCGATTCGCCGTTCAAGCAGCACGCGGTCACGCAGGGCGCGTGGGAAGCGTCGAGCGTGAAGTGGTCGGCCGACGGTTCGACCGCCTGGTTCCTCTGCAACCGCAAGCAGCCCGGCACCTACGAAGTGTGCACGGCATCGGCCAAGGGCGGCGACGTGCGCGAAGTCACGGCGCTCGATGGCGGCGTCGAGAACTACGCGATCTCGCCGGACCAGCGCAAGCTGTTGGTGCGCCATTCGGCGGCCTACCTGCCGGCGCAGCTGTCGATCGTGCCGGCCAACGGCGGCGCAGCGACCCGGCTGACCGACACCCGCACCGCCGAGTTCAAGGCGCGCGAGTGGATCATGCCGCAGTTCGTGGCGGTGCCGTCGACCCACGGCGGCGAGCCGGTGTGGGCCAAGATGTACCGCCCGGCGCAGCTCGAACCGGGCAAGAAGTACCCGATCGTGATGTTCGTGCACGGCGCCGGCTACCTGCAGGAAGTCGACCACCGCTACACCAACTACTTCCGCGAGCAGATGTTCAACAACCTGCTGGTGCAGAGCGGCTTCGTGGTGCTCGACATGGACTACCGCGGCTCGAAGGGCTACGGCAGCAAGTGGCGCACCGCGATCTACCGCAACATGGGCCATCCGGAACTGGACGACTACATCGACGGCGTGGGCTATATGGTCGCGAACGCGCAGGGCGATGCGACGAACGTGGGCGTCTACGGCGGCAGCTACGGCGGCTTCATGTCGCTGATGGCGATGTTCCGCGCGCCGGAAGTGTTCAAGTCGGGCGCGGCGCTGCGTCCGGTGACCGACTGGACCACCTACAACCACGGCTACACCTCGAACATCCTCAACACGCCGGAGCTCGATCCGGAAGCGTACAAGACCTCGTCGCCGATCGAATATGCCGAAAACCTGCGCGGCAACCTGCTGATCGCGCACGGCATGATCGACGATAACGTGTTCTTCCAGGATTCGGTGCGCCTGTCGCAGCGCCTGATCGAACTGAAGAAGGACAACTGGTCGCTGGCCGGCTATCCGATGGAGCGCCACGGCTTCGTGCATCCGGAGAGCTGGTACGACGAGTACCGCCGCATCTATCAACTGTTCGAGCGTACGCTCAAGCAGTAAAACGGTCCGTCGTTCCCGCGAAGGCGGGAACGACGTTCACTTTTAGCCTATTCCGGCGACCGTTCGGTCAGCCAGTACGCCAGCCCCATCACGCAGAAGGCCAGCCCGGCAGCCATCGCACCAGCCGCGCCATGCGTCGCGTACACCCATCCACCGAGCGACGATCCCGCCGCGCCGCCGGCGAAGAACAGCGCGAAGTAAATCCCGTTCAAGCGGCTGCGCACCTCGGCGCCCAACGCATAGATCGCACGCTGGCCGAGCACCAGGTTGGCCGCGACGCCCATGTCCAGCACGATCGACGCCGCCACCATCAGTACCAGCGACACGGTCCGCGAGGCCGGCGCCAGCAGCGGCAGCACGAAGCCCGCGACGCCCAGCAGGAGCGCAACGCCGGTCGCGATGCGGGTGTGCCCGCTGTCGGCCAGGCGCCCCGCCACCGGCGACGCCACCGCGCCCGCCATGCCCACCAGCGCAAACAGCGCGATGCCGACCTGCGACAGGTGATATTGCGGCTGCTGCAGGATCATCGGCGCGGTCGTCCAGAACAGGCTGAATGCACCGAACAGCGCGGCGTGGTAGGCCGAACGGCGGCGCAGCACCGGCGTCGTCGCGAACAGCGCCCACAAGGATTTGATCAGCTGCGGATAGCGCAGGCCGGCCGACGGCACGCGCTGCGGCAGCTTGTGGTGCAGGACGGCGGCCAGTCCGGCCAACGCGACAGCGGCGCCCGCGAACACGGCGTGCCAGCCGCCGTAGTCGGCGACCAGGCTGGCGAGCGGGCGCGAAATCATAATCCCCAGCAGCAGTCCGCTGACCACCTTGCCGACGATCTCGCCGCGGCTCGCCTCCGGCGCCAGGTGGGCCGCGAACGGCACCAGCACCTGCGCCACCACGGCGCCCAGGCCGATGCCGAGCGCCGCCAGCAGGAAGGCCGTGGCCGAATGGGCCAGCGCGGCGACGGCCAGCGCGGCGGACGTGAACAGCACGCCGGTCACGATCATCCGGCGGTTCTCCAGCCGGTCACCCAGCGGCACGATGAACAGCAGGCCAATGCAGTACCCCACCTGCGTCAGCGTGACGACCAGCCCCGCCGCGCCGGGCGCGAGGCCGGTGGAAGCGCTGATCTGGCCGACCAGCGTCTGCGCGTAATACAGGTTGGCGACGATCATGCCGGCGGCGACGGCGAGCAGCATCACCATCCCCCTGGTGATGCCCGGCTGGGCTACGGCCGCTGGGCGCGCGGCGGCGATGCATTGGGTCATGATTTCTTCCTCATTGGTTGACGACAGGACCAGTCTATTGGAATCGCGATAGCAAATAATCAGCCAAAGTCGGATAATAGAATTCACTTTATGTGAACAAAGGATGCCGATGGACCGCCTGCGCGCCATGACCGTCTTCGCCCGCGTCGTCGAAGCGCGAAGCTTCTCGAAGGCGGCCGAGACCCTCAACCTGCCCCGCTCGGCCGTGACCGCGACCGTGCAGCGCCTCGAATCGCACCTGCACACCAAGCTGCTGCAGCGGACCACGCGCCGCGTGTCGCCCACGCCCGAGGGCGAGGAATACTACCGGCGCTGCGTCGAGATCATGGCGGCGGTGGACAGCGCCGACGAAACGCTGCGCGAGCTGGGAACGCAGCAGCCGCGCGGACTCCTGCGCGTGGACATGCCGGGCGCGCTCGCGCGCAATGTGGTGCTGCCGCGGCTGGGCGAGTTCCGCCAGGCCTATCCGAAGATCGAACTCATGGTCAGCATCACCAACCGCGTGGCCGACCTCGCGCAGGAAGGCATCGATTGCGCGCTGCGCGTCGGCCAGCTGCAGGACTCGACGCTGGTCGGCCGCCGGATCGGCGAGATGCGCTTCGTCACCTGCGCCGCGCCGGACTACCTGGCCCGGCGCGGCACGCCGCGCGGCATCGCGGACCTGGCGGACCATGACCTGGTGGTCTATTTTTCGGGCCGGACCGGGCGGCCGCTGGACTGGGATTTCGTCGTAGGAAAAGAAGTCGTGAAGATCGATGCCAAGGGCACGGTCGGCGTCAACGATGCGGACGCCAACGTGCTGTGCGGCCTGGCCGGCTGCGGGCTGGTGCAGGCGGGCGCTTACCAGGTCAGGGACCACCTGGCGCAAGGCCGGCTGGTGGAAGTGCTGGCGCAGTGGCGCCCTACCCCGATGCCGGTCTCGCTGATGTATCGCGACAGCCGGCTGGGGGCGCCCAAGGTGCGCGCGTTTGCGGAATGGGTGGCAGGCTTGTTCGCGGCGGATCCGGACTTGCGCTGAACGCCGCGCAGCTCATCAACGGCGCGCCACCAAAACGCGGCGCGCGTTAGGCTGGCAGTTTGTCCAGCAACTGCTGCCGCCATCGATGATGCCATCGCCTCGTATCATTCTTGTTCTCTGCGTTTTCCTGTCCACCTTCGCGCGTGCCGATGAGGGCCAGCGCAAGCCGGTCGGACTGCCTTCCGGCGGCCAGCTCGATGCGCAGCGCGTGATCGCCGAGCGCTACGGCAGCGCGCCCGCCAAGGCCAGTCTGCCGGAGGAGAAGGTCAAGCTGCCGGAAGGCGGCATCACGACCGTCATCTTCGACGGCGAACGAAAACGGGACGCGGCGCCCGTCACCTTCGGCCAGGTATTCACGCGCGGCGACCTGAAACCATCGGATGGACTGGCGGGCAAGCTGGCGGACGGCGCCACTGTGCCACTGCAGGTCGACGTCAAGGCGCACCATGCCGACGGATCCGTGCGGCACGCCGTCATCTCCGCGATCCTGCCGCAGTCTTCGGGTCCGCTGGCGATGGCGCTGGTGAAGACGGCGCGCGTTGCGGGCCATGACGACACGACGCCCGCAGCCTTGCTGGCGAAAGGCTTCAGCGCGACGGTGACGGCGGTGATCGACGGCCGCTCGTACAGCGCATCGGCGGACAAGCTGCTGGCGCAGGCGAAGCCGCATGCGTGGCTGTCCGGCCCGATCGTGCACGAATGGCTGGTCGACGCGCCGCTGCGCGCTGGTGACGGCGCGGCCCATCCGCATCTGGCTGCGCGCTTCGCGATCCGCTGGTACCCGGCTGCGCAAAAGGCGCGTGTCGACGTCGCGGTCGAGAATGACTGGGCCTACGAGCCTGCGCCGCGCAACTTCACCTACGACGCCACGGTCACCGTCGGCGGTGCGCGGGTGTACGCCAAAACCGGGCTCACGCATTTCCATCACGCGCGCTGGCGCAAGGTGTTCTGGTGGGGTGGCGAGCCGGACGTGCGCGTGCGTCACGATGCCGCCTACCTGATCGCGACGCGCGCCCTGCCCAACTATGACCGCTCCGTGATGGTGAAGCAGTCGAGCCTGCGCGCATTCGAAGCCAACTGGAAGGGCGACCGGATCGAGCCGATGGGATCGGGTCTGGCGGCGGCAGAGATGCCGACGACCGGCGGTCGGCCCGACATCGGCCTGCTGCCCGCGTGGGCGGCGATGTACCTGCTGTCGATGGACCGCCACGCGCAGCAGATGACGCTCGGGACGGCCGACCTGGCCGGCAGCTGGTCGATGCACTACCGCGACCGCGGCACCGGCCGTCCGGTCAGCGTCATCGATCATCCCTACATGACGGTGCTGGGGCAAGCGAGCGACACCTTCAATCCCGCCACCGGCAAGCGCGAAGCCTTTCCCGCCTGCGCGGGTCCCCAGGCATGCGACACGCCGTTCCACGCCGACGTCGCCCACCAGCCCGCGTTCGCCTACCTGCCCTACCTTGTCACCGGCGACTACTACTATCTGGAGGAGCTGCAGTTCTGGGCAATGTTCGACGCCTTCTATTCAAATCCCGGCTATCGTGAATACGCGAAGGGCCTGATGAAAGCCGACGAGGTGCGCGCGCAGGCCTGGGGTTTGCGCACGCTCGCGGAAGCTGCCTACATCACGCCGGACGACGATCCGCTCAAGCCGCAATTCAAACGCATCGTCGAGGCCAATCTCGATTGGTACAACGCCGCGTATGCGAACAACCCGCGCGCGAATGCGCTGGGAGCGCTGGTGAACGGGCACGCGCTGTCCTACTTCGACCAGACCGGGGTCGCGCCGTGGCAGGACGATTTGTTCACGTCGGCGGTTGGGCATGCGTGGGAGCTCGGCTTCGACAAGGCCAGGCCGCTGCTGGCGTGGAAGGCGCGCTTCCCGATTGCACGCATGACCGGTCCCGGCGCATGCTGGGTCGATGGAGCGATCTATGCGCTGAAAGTGCGAGACAGCGCGAACGGCGCGTACTACGGCGATATCGGCCAGGCGTGGCGCGCGAGCCGCAAGCCGGGGCTGGACGGACTGGCATGCGGCGGAGGGGAGATGGCGGCGGTGCTGAAGCTGAAAGCGGGAGAGATGACTGGCTACTCCTCGTCGGAGACCGGTTTCCCGTCCAATATGCAGCCGGCGCTGGCATATGCGGCGGATGTGGCCGGCGAGGCGGGGGAGAAAGCGTGGAAGGTGTTCATGGCGCGCAGCGTGAAGCCGGATTATGGCGACGGTCCGCAGTTCGCCATCGTGCCACGCGAATAGCTTAGCCGCGCCCACAAACACCGTCGTCCCCGTGAAGGCGGGAACCCATGGAGCGGACGCGCAGCAGCACACTCGACTCCCTTCCATGCCCAAAACCGTCGTCCCGGCGAAGGCCGGGACCCATGCTGAGTGTGCGGCTACGCGGCTTGTCTATGGCCCCCCCTTCGCGGGGACGAGGGTTCAGCTTTTAGTGCGCGTCATTTTCCCGTCTTCGCCCCACCCTCAAACCACGCCGCCACCTGCGCCCGTTCCGCATCCGTCATATTGGTCAGGTTCCCGAGCGGCATAGCCTTCAGCTGCACCGCCTGCTGATAGATGCGCGCCGCATTCTGGCTGATCCCCTGCGCGTTATCCAGCACCACGCCCGAAGGCGCGGTCGAAAATCCCGGCTGCGTCGGATGCGCCGCATGGCATGCCACGCAGCGCTGCGCGACGATCGCCTGCACCTGCGCGAATTGCGCAGCCGGATCAGCCCTTTGCGCAATCGCCGCCGGCCGCGGCGGCGCGATCGCGATGGCCAGCGCCAGCAGCAGCGCCACGCCAGCGATCGGATAACGCCACTCGATCCGTCCCTTGTGCTTCAGGTTGAAGAAGTGCCGGATCAGCACACCAGCCGCCATGATCACCGCCAGCACCGCCCACGCATGCTCGTTCCGGTAGGTCATCGCGTAGTGGTTGCTGATCATGATGAACAGGACCGGCAGCGTGAAGTAGTTGTTATGGACGCTGCGCTGCTTGCCGCGCAGGCCATGGACAGGGTCCGGCTCCTGCCCCGCGATCATCGCATTCACCATCTTGCGCTGGCCCGGGATGATCACCATCGCCACGTTGGCCACCATGATGGTGCCGATCATCGCGCCCACCTGGATATAGGCTGCGCGGCCCGACAGCAAATGCGTCAGCACGTAGGCCGCCCCGCTCAACAGCGCCCACATCACCACGCCGAACGCAATATCGTGCTTGCCGAGCTTCGAGCGGCACAAAAGGTCATACACGACCCAGGCCACCACCAGGCTCCCGATGCCGATGCCCACCGCCTGCCAGCTCGCCAGGTCGGCCACCGAGCGGTCCACCATCATCGCCTGCGCGTTAAAGAAGTAGACGATAGTGAGCAGCGCGACGCCCGACAGCCAGGTCGAATACGCCTCCCACTTAAACCAGTGCAGCTCCTTGGGCAGCTGCGCCGGCGCGACGAGGTACTTCTGCGGGTTGTAGAAGCCGCCGCCATGCACCGCCCACAGCTCGCCCGCCACGCCCTTGTTGGCCAGCTCCGATCCCGGCGCCGGCGCGCGCAGCGAATTGTCGAGCCAGACGAAGTAGAACGACGCGCCGATCCACGCAATGCCCGTGATGATGTGCAGCCAGCGCACGAGCAGGTTGAGCCATTCGAGCCCGTAGGGGACCAGGTATCCAAATACTTCCATGCGCGCTTCCTCGTTGCTGAATTATTGGACGATAAACCGATTTCAATTTCTGCAACATGAAAAATACCGTATATTCGACATACTCGAAAAATTATATATACGAATGGCCAACCTGCCCCGCAACCTCGACCTGCACCTGATCCGCATCCTCTACCTGCTGCTGGTCGAGAAGAACGTGTCGCGGGTTGCCCTCAAGCTGAACCAGCCGCAGCCCTCGATTTCGGCGTCGTTGCGCAAGCTGCGCGAGCTGACCGGCGATCCGCTTCTGGTGCGCGGCGCGCGCGGCATGGTGCCGACCGAGCATGGCGAAAGCCTGCTCAAGCCGGCCAAGCGCATCCTCGACGAGGCCGAGAGCCTGTTTGTGAAAAAGACGCCGTTCGTGCCCGAGCAGGCCGCGCGCACCTTCCGCATCGCCGCGCCGGACTACCTCGACACGCAGTTCCTGCCCGGCGTCGTCGCGGCGCTGCGGCGCGGCTCGCCCAACAGCCGCGTGGCGATCCACAGCCTGGGCGCCGGCACCGACTACCTGCGCATGCTGTCCGACGGCGAGATGGACCTGGTGATCGCCAACTGGGACGAGCCGCCGCCGCACCTGCACATATCCAAGCTGTTCGAGGACCCGATCGTGTGCGCGATGCGCGCCGACAGCCCCTACGCGCGCCGCACCAGCACCGACGGGATGACCGTGGAGGACTACCTGAACCTGCCGCACGTGGCGCCGTCGCAGATGGTGCCCGGCTACCAGGGCGTGATCGACACCTTCCTCGACCGCCACGGCATGCAGCGCCGCGTCGCGGTGGAGTCGCCTTACTTCGGCCTGATCCCCTACATGCTGACCCAGAGCGACCTGGCGCTGACCACCGGCCGCCAGTTCCTGCGCTTCTACGAGAAGACGCTGCCGCTCAAGATCTTCGAGGTGCCGATCAAATTCCCGCCGATGCGCTTCTACCAGCTGTGGCACGAACGCGTGCACCAGTCGCCGGAACACAAATGGCTGCGCGACCAGATCAGCGCCGCCGCGCGCGCCCTCGCACCACGCTGACGCACCAACGCCGCCCAACCGTGCAGCACATCCGCACCGAATCGGTGCATGCTGCACCTTTGCAGCGCGCCGCACTTCCTTGATGCACGCCGCGAGATTCAGCACAGTGCGAGCGCACCGCCGTGGCACGCTTCTTGCACTGTTTTGTGCACCTCATCAGTCACAGACAGCACCATAATGGACGCATACAAAACCGGCTCGGACGCCCTGTTCATCCTGCTCGGCGGGATCATGATCCTCGCGATGCACGCGGGATTCGCCTTCCTCGAACTTGGCACCGTGCGCAAGAAGAACCAGGTCAACGCCCTGGTCAAAATCCTCGCCGACTTCGCCATCTCCACCATCGCCTACTTCTTCGTCGGCTACGCCATCGCCTACGGCATCAACTTCCTCGGCAGTACCGACACCATGGTCGCGAAGAACGGCTATGAGCTGGTCAAGTTCTTCTTCCTGCTGACCTTCGCGGCCGCGATTCCCGCCATCATCTCGGGCGGCATCGCCGAGCGCGCGCGCTTCTACCCGCAGATGGCGGCGACCGCGCTGCTGGTCGGGCTGGTGTATCCGTTCTTCGAAGGGATCGCGTGGAACCACCGCTTCGGCATCCAGGACTGGCTGCTGCACGCCTTCGGCGCCGAGTTCCACGACTTCGCCGGCTCGGTGGTGGTGCACGCCGTCGGTGGCTGGGCGGCGCTGCCGGCCGTGCTGCTGCTGGGCGCGCGCCGCGGGCGCTACACCAAGGAAGGCCGCGTCGCCGCGCATCCGCCGTCGAACATCCCCTTCCTCGCGCTGGGCGCATGGATCCTGACAGTCGGCTGGTTCGGCTTCAACGTGATGAGCGCGCAGACGCTCGACAAGATGAACGGCCTGGTGGCGGTCAATTCGCTGATGGCCCTCGTCGGCGGCACCCTGATCGCGCTGGTGATGGGTAAAAACGACCCGGGCTTCGCCTACAACGGCCCGCTGGCCGGACTGGTTGCGGTCTGCGCAGGTTCGGACCTGATGCATCCGCTGGGCGCGCTGATCACCGGCGCCGTCGCCGGCGCTATTTTCGTGGTCATGTTCACGCAGGCGCAGAACAAGTGGAAGATCGACGACGTGCTCGGTGTGTGGCCGCTGCACGGCCTGTGCGGCGCCTGGGGCGGCATCGCTGCGGGCATCTTCGGCTCGCGCACGCTGGGTGGCCTGGGCGGCGTGTCGCTGTGGTCGCAGCTGATCGGCACCTTGCTCGGCATCGTCATCGCGGCGGCCGGCAGCGCCATCGTCTACGGCGTGCTGAAGAAATTCATCGGCCTGCGCCTGGACGCCGAGCAGGAATTCGATGGCGCCGACCTGTCGATCCACAAGATCACGGCGACGCCGGAGCGCGAGACCAGCTTCTAAAACCGCCCTCCATATCCTTCAAACGTTGTCCCGGCGGAGGCCGGGACGTTTCTGAGGGTCACGCAAGTTCGAGTTCGCGAATCAGCTGCGCCAGCCGCTCGCGATCCGCGCCCTGGATCGCCTTGAGCGGCAACGGCAGGCAAGGCCCCTTCACCAAACCAAGCATCTCCGCAGCCGCCGCTACCGCGCGCAGGCTCCCGCCACACTTGGCGAACAGATCCCACAGTGGCTGCAGCCGCGCGCTCAGACGCAGCGCTTCTTCCACGTCGCCCCGCTGCGCCGCACGCGTGATCGCCAGTGCCGTCTTCGGGAACAGCCCGCCGATCACCGAAAACCAGACCCCGCAACCGGCGGCCAGTCCCCTCGCCCCGAATGCATCTCCACTCACCCCGATGGTGACCTGCTCCGGCACCAGGGCACGCAAACGCTCCACGCGGGCCTTGGCATCTTCGAGATCCGCCGGAACGCCCGGGATCTTGATCGAGCGGACGTTCGGCAGCGCGGCGATGCGGCCGTGCAGCTCGTCGCTGAACTCGAAGCGCGTGGCGCCGGGATTGTCGTACACGCACAGCGGAACCGACAGATTGCGCGTGACCGCCTCGAACAGCCCATACACTTCGTCGGCGGACAGCTTCTGGTACGACACCGGTGCGAGCAGGACCGCGCTGGCGCCGGCCCGCTGGGCGTCTTCAGCATGCGCCAGCACGTCGCGCGTGCGCAGCGAGCCGATGCCGACCATGACCGGCACCCCGCCGGCATTGTCCACGGCCAGCCGCGCGACGCGCGCCCTTTCCTCACGCGTGAGGTACGCGTAGCTGCCGGTCGACCCAAGCGCGCCGATCGAATCGACGCCGGCGGCCGCGAGGCGCTGGACCAGCACTGCGAAAGAGGATACGTCGATGCCTTCCTCCGTCATCGGAGTCAGGGGAAATGCGCTCAGGCCGGAAAACTTCATGGGTACTCCCAAGTCGAAGTGTTGAAGAAAAAAGGACTGGGGCATGGGCTACAATGTCCCAAACCTTGATTAATTATGTCATAGGACAATGTCGAAAACAATCACAGGCTCGACGGCGATCGAGATTTCGGACTGCATCCGCGCGCTGGCGCAAAACGGCGACTATCGCCCCGGCGACCTGCTGCCCCCGGTGCGCGAGCTGGCGGCCACGCTTGGCGTCAACCGCAACACCGTCGCCGCTGCTTACCAACGCCTGGCCGCAGCCGGCATCGCCGTGACCAATGGCCGGCACGGCACCACCATCAGCGAGCCACCACGCGCCGGCGAGCAGGATGGACTGAGCACCGGCAGCCCACTGATCGATCTCGCCGACGGCAATCCGGACCCGCAATGGCTGGCGGACGTGGCCAAGCTGCTGGCCGACCGGATGCCCAAGCCCTTCCTGTATGGCGAACAGACGGTCCTTCCGGAGCTGCGTAGCCTGGGCGAGACTTTGCTCGCGCCCGACTGCCCTGCCGGTCTTGAGCTCGAACTGACCCACGGCGCCGTCGACGGCATCGAGCGCGTCACGGCGGCGACCCTGGTGTCCGGCGACCAGGTGGCCGTGGAAGACCCCTGCTTCATGGGCACCATCAAGGCGCTGCGCATCGCCGGCATGCTCGCCACCGGCGTTCCCATCGACGAGCACGGAATGCGGCCCGAGGGCCTCGCGAATGCGCTGGAAGGCGGCGCACGCGCAGTACTGATCACGCCGCGCGCGCATAACCCGACCGGATACAGCCTGTCGAAGCGCCGCGCGCAGGAACTCAAGCGGGTGCTGGCGGACCATCCGAATGTGCTGGTGATCGTCGACGACCATTTCGCCTTCGTCGCCGACACGCCCTACCACTCCATCATCCCGGCATCGACCACGCGCTGGGCCGTGCTGCGTTCAGTGTCCAAGGGCCTCGGTCCGGACCTGCGCCTCGCCTTCCTGGCCTGCGATGCCGAAACCGCCGCGCGCGTGCGCACCCGCCTCGCGCCCGGAACGGCATGGGTCAGCCATATCCTGCAGGTGATCGTGGCCGCAGGCTTGGCATCGGCCGAAACGCGCAAGAAGATCGACAATGCACGCAAGTCCTACGCGCGGCGCCGCGACGAGCTGCATGGCGCGCTGGCCGCCCAGGGAATCGCCGTACCGCGCTCGTCGGATGGACTCAATGTCTGGATACCGGTGGCGCCGGAAGCCAAGGATGTCGCCTACGCGCTGGCGAAAAAGGGCTGGCTGGTCCGCCTTGGCAGCGCGTTCGACGTGCAGGAGCGCTCGCGCGCGATCCGCATCACGATCTCGAAACTGCAGGATGGGCAGGCCGAATGCTTCGCGGCTGACCTGGCGGAATGCCTGGCCGGACTGGCCTAGTGGCTTGAGAGTTTCATCAGCACGAGGCCGGCGACGATGAGAACCGCAGCGGTGACGCGCACGACATTGAACTGCTCGCCGAGGAACAGGATGCCGACGACGAAGGAGCCGACGGCGCCGATGCCGGTCCAGATGGTGTAAGCGGTACCGAGCGGCAGGCTGCGCATCGACATCGACAGCAGGACGACGCTCGCGATCATCGCGACGATGGTGACCGCGGACGCGGCGAAATTGGAAAAGCCGTTCGACAGCTTCATCGAATAAGCCCAGACCACTTCAAACAGGCCGGCGACTACGAGCAAAATCCAGGACATGGCAAACCTCCACGAAATCCGGGCCGTCCCGACTGAATACCCGAATTGGGGGAGGTCGTCCTCCTGCTAAAGAACCCAATGATACAACGGCTGTGCCAAATCAATCGCGTTGCGCGCGCAGCCTGACTGCGTGGACGAAGCTCGGCACGTCGGCCTGCCACCGGCGCAGCGCAAGCGAGATGGCGATGCCTTCGAGGTCCGCCACGATACCGATGTAGACCATCAGGCTGGCGAAGATGGAGTCCGCGCCAAACGCCAGCAGCGACATGAATCCGGCGAAGAGGAACAGGCCCCAGAGTTTCGAGGACCACATGTGATAGCTCGCCTCACGTCCGAACTTCGCAAGATCGAGCACGTAGCGGGCAAGCTCCAGGCCGGCCAGCAGCATCAGCGCGCCCTGCCTGTCGAGGATCGCTTCCGGCTGCAAATGCCATACCGCGAATGCCGCTGCAAGATAGAAAAGGCTGTCGGCCGCGCTGTCCATGCGACGGAGCGCCACTGTCGCCACGCCGAGGCGGCGCGCGATCACGCCATCGAAATAGTCCGACAGCAGCGCCGCCACCAGGCAGGCGCCGAAAGCGACGCCGGACGGGTAAAACAGCGCAAGCAGGACCAGCACCGGCGCCAGCGCGGCGCGAAGGATGACGAGAAAAAGCGGTAGCCTCCTCACCTGGGCTCAGCTCGCGACGACCTTGGCGCG
Source organism: Massilia terrae (assembly GCF_024753145.1). Taxonomy (GTDB): domain Bacteria; phylum Pseudomonadota; class Gammaproteobacteria; order Burkholderiales; family Burkholderiaceae_D; genus Telluria; species Telluria terrae. The sequence goes on from NZ_JANUGU010000005.1 coordinate 82,130, forward strand.
ATCGAGCATCGCGTGCAGCAGCACGTTGCAGCCGGCTTCCAGGTGGACCGGCTGCGCGTCCTCGATCTCGTTGTGGCTGATGCCGTCCTTGCAGGGCACGAAGATCATGCCGGACGGCGCGACGCGCGCGGTGTAGATGGCGTCGTGGCCGGCCCCGGACACCACGTCCATGGTCGAGTAGCCCAGCTTCTCGGTCGCGGCGCGCACGGCGTTGACGCAGTCCGGATGGAAGGGGCACGGCGGGTAGTAGGACACGCGCTCGATCGACACCGACAGCCCGCTCTCCTGCTGCGTCCTGGCGACGAAGGCCAGGATCTCCTCATGCATCTTGTTGAGCAGCTCGTCGTTCACGTTGCGCAGGTCGATGCTGAACTTGACCTGGCCCGGAATCACGTTGCGGCTGTTCGGGAAGACCTGCACCATGCCGACGGTGCCGCGGCCGTACGGCGGGTAGCGGTTCGCGATGGCGACCACTTCCTGCATGATGCGGGTCGAGACCTGCATGGCATCGCGGCGCAGGTGCATGGGCGTCGGGCCTGCATGCGCTTCCATGCCCGTGACCACGCAGTCGTACCACGACAGGCCCATCACGGCGGGCACCACGCCGATCACCTTGCCCTCGTCTTCCAGCACCGGGCCTTGCTCGATGTGGGTTTCGAAGTAGGCGCCGATCGGATGCCGGCCCGGCACCTGCTCGCCCATGTAGCCGATGCGCGCGAGCTCGTCGCGGACGGATTTGCCTTCGGTGTCCTTGGCGGCGTACGCGGTCTCCAGCGTGAAGGCGCCGCAGAATACGCCCGAACCCATCATCACGGGGACGAAGCGCGAGCCCTCTTCGTTAGTCCAGAACGCGACCTCGATCGGGGCTTCGGTGGTGATCTTCAGGTCGTTCAATGTGCGGATCACTTCGAGTCCGGCGAGCACGCCGTAGTTGCCGTCGAATTTGCCGCCGGTCGGCTGGGTGTCGATGTGGCTGCCGGTGACGACCGGCGGCAGCGCGTTGTCGCGGCCTTCGCGGCGCATGAAAACGTTGCCGATCTGGTCGACCGTGATCGAGAGGCCGGCCTCGCGCGCCCATTGCACCACCAGGTCGCGGCCCTGGCGGTCAAGGTCGGACAGGGCGAGGCGCTTCACGCCGCCCTTGTCGGTGGCGCCGATTTTGGCGAGGTCCATCAGGGAGTTCCACAGGCGCTGGCCGTTGATTCGCAGTTCTTTCATTTTGACCTCTACATGATCCGATGTAGTTACCGTCGTCCCCGCGAAGGCGGGGATCCATGCTGAGCGTACAGTCACGCGGTCTATGGATTCCCGCCTGCGCGGGAACGAAGGTGCTTTTTGGGTTAGCGGGTAACGGTGGCGAAAGCGGGACGGTCGATGTGGCGCCCGGCCCCCTGCTCCGCGCGCAGCTGGCCCTTGTCGAAGACGACCTTGCCCGCGGCGACCGTATGCGTCGGAACGCCGCGCACCGTACGCCCCTCGAACACATTGAAGCCGCCCTTGCTGAACTGCGTCTTCGCCGAAATCGTGCGGCTGGCCTGCGGGTCCCACACCACGATGTCCGCATCGGCCCCGGCCGCGATCAGCCCTTTGCGCGGGTACATATTGAAAATCTGCGCCGCATTGGTCGAGGTCACGCGCACGAACTCGGACGGTGTCAGGCGGCCCGTGTTCACGCCCGCGTCCCACACCACGGCCATGCGCTCTTCCACGCCGCCGCAGCCGTTGGGGATCTTCGTGAAGTCATCCTTGCCCGCCGCCTTCTGCTCGGCGCAGAAGGTGCAGTGGTCGGTCGCGGTAGTCTGCAGGTTCCCGCCCTGCAGGCCGTGCCACAGCGCTTCCTGGTGGTGATGGCTGCGGAACGGTGGGCTCATCACGTGGGCGCGCGCGTATTCGAGATCCTCGCTGCGGTACACGCTGTCGTCGATGACAAGGTGGCCGGCGAGCGCTTCGCCGTACACCCGCTGGCCGTGCGCGCGGGCGCGGGTGATCGCCTCCAGCGCCTCCGCGCAGGACACGTGGACGATGTACACCGGCGTGCCAAGCACCCCGGCGATGGTGATGGCGCGATTGGCCGCCTCCGCCTCCACCTCGGGAGGACGCGACAGCGGATGCGCCTGCGGCCCGGTGATGCCCTTGGCCACCAGCTCGCGCTGCAGCTGGAACACCAGCTCCCCGTTCTCGGCGTGCACCGTCGGGATCGCGCCCAGCTCCAGCGCGCGGCGGAAGCTCTTCACCAGCGTCTCATCGTTGGCCATGATCGCGTTCTTGTACGCCATGAAGTGCTTGAAGCTGTTCACGCCGTGCTGCTGTACCAGCGTGCCCATGTCGCGATGCACCGATTCGTCCCACCACGTGACGGCCACGTGGAAGGTGTAGTCGCCCGCCGCCTTCTCGGCCCAGCCGCGCCAGGTGTGGTAGGCCTCCAGCAGCGACTGCTGCGGATTCGGGATCACGAAGTCCATGATGGTCGTGGTGCCGCCCGCGAGGCCGGCCGCGGTGCCGGTGAAGAAGTCGTCGGCAGTGACGGTGCCCATGAAGGGCAGCTGCATGTGCGTGTGGGTATCGATCCCGCCCGGCATCACGTACTGGCCGCCGGCGTCGATCACGGTGGCGTTGGCGGGCAGCTCCAGGTTCTCGCCCACGGCGACGATCTTGTCGCCCTCGCAGAGCACATCGGCGCGGAATGCACGGTCGGCGTTGACGACAGTGCCGCCTCGGATCATCACGGTCATACAAGTCTCCTGATGCGTAATTTAGGAGGCGGTCCGCAGCGCCGGCAGCGGCCGCCCTTTCATGATGGCGCCGTAGACGACGGCCGAGATCAGCATGCCGACGAACCACGCATAGGTGTAGATCGTCTTGAAGCCATCGGCCACGCCGGGGAACGACGCCGGGAATGCGGTGTTGAGGAAGCCCGGGATATTCGGCGTCACGCCGGCCACGAAGGCGATGACGGCGGCGAAATTCCATCCGTTCGAATACGAATACGCGCCACCTTCGCGGTACAGCTCCGCCACGTCGAGCTGGGTCTTGCGGATGAAGTAGTAGTCGATGATCAGCACGCCCGCGATCGGCCCGAGCAGGGCCGAGTAGCCGATCAGCCAGGTGAAGATGTAGCCCTGCGTCGACTCCAGTATCTTCCAGGGCATCATGACCAGCGCGATGCCGGCCGTGATGTAGCCGCCCATGCGGTAGCTGACGTGCTTCGGCGCGAGCGCGGAGAAGTCGTAGGCCGGCCCGACGAGATTGGCCGCGAGGTTCACGCTGATGGTGTCGATGAGAAGGATGATCAGCGCGATCAGCACCGCCGCCCCGGTCATGCGGCTGGCCACATCGACCGGATCCCACAGCGCTTTGCCGTACAGGACCACGGTGGCCGAGGTGACGATGACCGCGAGCGCGGCGAGCAGGCCCATTGGCACCGGCAGGCCGATGGTCTGGCCGACCACCTGGTCGCGCTGGCTTTTGGCGAAGCGCGTGAAGTCCGGGATGTTGAGCGCGAGCGTGGCCCAGAACCCGACCATCGCGGTCAGCGAGGGCCAGAAGGCGGACCAGAACTGCCCTGCCTTCTTGCCGCCTTCGACGAATTGCGAAGGCTTGGACAGCAGCTCGCCGAAGCCGCCGGCCTTCTGGTACACCCAGCCAAGCAGCACGAAGCAGATGACGATTTTGAGCGGCGCGGTGTAGGTCTCCAGCTTGCGGATCGAGTCCATGCCGTGCACGATGAAGTAGAACTGGATCGCCCAGAACACCAGGAAGCACAGCAGCTGCCCGAGGTTGATGCCGAGGCCATCGAGCTTGGCGCCGCCGATCTCGTGCCCCATCAGCACGCCGAGAAGCGTGTAGATCATGGCGCCGCCGAACCACGACTGGATGCCGTACCAGCCGCAGGCGACGATGGCGCGCATCAGCGCGGGCAGGCGCGCGCCCGAGGTGCCGAACGAGGAGCGCGCCAGCACCGCATACGGGATGCCGTACTTGGTGCCCGCGTGCCCGATCAGCAGCATCGGCAGCAGCACAATGGCGTTCGCGAGGAAGACCGTGAACACCGCCTGCCAGCCCGACATGCCGTTTTCGATCAGGCTGGCCGACAGTGTGTAGGCCGGGATGCACATCACCATCCCGACCCACAGCGCGGCGAAGTGGTACCAGCGCCAGGTCCTTTGCTGCGCGCTGGTCGGCGCCAGGTCTTCGTTCCAGAGTTCGGTACTGCGTGAAGCTTCAGTCGTCACGTCTTCCTCCCCGAGCAAGCGATGCTGGCCAGTGTAGCGCAATAGACCTTAGGCGGGAACTTTGGCGATTTCCGCGCGCGGGTTTCGCGGGGTGAGGCTGGACAGTGGCCGGCCGAACACACCCGCGCCACCTCAGCCAGCAAGTTCCGCTCGCGGATTCCGCGGGGTGAGGCTGGACAGTGGCCGGCCGAACACACCCGCGCCACCTCAGCCAGCAAGTTCCGCTCGCGGATTCCGCGGGTCCTGCGTCCAGTTCATGTAAGGCTTGCCGGTATCCTGTGGGACCATGGTGATGCAGCCTTCGACCGGGCAGGTGATCTCGCACAGGTTGCAGCCGACGCATTCCTGCTTGATAACCTCGTAGCTGCGCACGCCGGCGTCGCTGACCAGCTGCGCGATCGCCTGGTGAGAGGTGTCCTCGCAGGCCGCGTAGCACTTGCCGCACTTGATGCATTGGTCCTGATCGATCCGGGCGATGACCTGGTAGTTCATGTCCAGGTATTTCCAGTCCGTCGTGTTGGCCACGGCCTTGCGCGAGAACGCAGCGATGTTCTCGTAGCCCTTCTCGTCCATCCAGCGCGACAGCCCGTCTTTCATCTCCTCGACGATGCGGAAGCCATGCAGCATCGCGGCCGTGCAGACCTGCACCGAGCCGGCGCCGAGCGCGATGAATTCGGCCGCGTCGCGCCAGTTGGAGATGCCGCCGATGCCGGAGATCGGCAGGTTGCGGGTGGCCGGATCGCGCGCGATTTCGGCCACCATGTTGAGCGCGATCGGCTTGACCGCCTGGCCGCAGTAGCCACCGTGGGTGCTGGCGCCGCCGACAATCGGGAAGGCGACCATGCGGTCCAGGTCGAGGTGGGTGATCGAGTTGACGGTGTTGATCAGCGAGACCGCGTCGGCGCCGCCGGCCAGCGCGGCTCTGGCCGGATGGCGCACGTCGGTGATGTTCGGCGTGAGCTTGACGATCACCGGCAGCTTCGAGTGCTTCTTGCACCAGCGCGTGACCATCTCGACATATTCAGGTACCTGGCCCACGGCCGCGCCCATGCCGCGCTCCGGCATGCCGTGCGGGCAGCCGAAATTGAGCTCGATGCCGTCGGCGCCGGTGGCTTCCACCAGCGGCAGGATATCGGCCCACGGTTTCTCTTCACACGGCAGCATCAGGGACACGATCAGCGCGCGATCGGGCCAATCCTTCTTCACCTGCGTGATCTCGCGCAGGTTGATCTCCAGGCTGCGGTCGGTGATCAGCTCGATGTTGTTGAAGCCGATGACTTCGCGGTTCTTGCCGTAGATGGCCGAATAGCGCGAGGACACGTTGACCGCCGGCGGATCCTCGCCCAGCGTCTTCCACACCACGCCGCCCCACCCTGCCTCGAAGGCACGCACGACGTTATAGGCTTTGTCGGTCGGCGGCGCGGACGCCAGCCAGAACGGGTTGGGCGACTTGATGCCGCAGAAATCGATGCTCAGGTCGGCCATGCTGCCTCCGCTTGGGTCTGGATGTCGTTGTGGATCGCGAGCGCCGCCAGCTTGCCGTGCTGGACGGCTTGCACGGTCAGGTCCTGGCCGGGCGCGATGCAATCGCCGCCGGCGTACACGCGCGGCAGCGCGGTGCGGAACTGCTCGTCGACGCGGATGCGGTCTCCTTCGCGTTCCAGCTCGCGCGCCAAAGGACCGGCGAAGCCGGCTTCATCGGCGGTCTGGCCGATGGCCTTGAACACGGCGTTGGCCGCGACATCGAAGGTCTCGCCGGTGCGCACGAGGCGCTCGCCATCCATGCGGGTGCGCTCGAAGCGCATGCCGCGCACCTTGCCGGCGTCGTCCAGCAGCACTTCCAGCGGCGCGGCCCAGGTGCGGATCTGCACGCCGTTGGCGCGGGCGATCTCGATCTCGTGGCCGGTGGCGCTCATCGCGTCCTCGCCGCGGCGATACACCAGCGTGACCTCCTCGGCGCCGAGGCGCTTCGATTGCACGGCAATGTCGATCGCGGTATTGCCGGCACCGATGACGACGGCACTGCGCGGCACCGGGAGCTTGGACAGGTCGGCGGCCTGGCGCAGTTCGGCGATATAGTCGACCGCGGCGAGCATGCCGGGAGCGTCTTCGCCGGCGAGGCCGAGTGAACGGCTGGCGCCCAGGCCGATGGCGAGGAACACGGCGTCGTACTTGGCCTGCAGTTCGCCCAGGTCGAGGTTGTCGCCGAGCTTGCGGCCGTACTGGATCTCGATGCCGCCGATCGACAATAGGAAGGCGACTTCGCGCTGGGCGAAATCGTCGGTCAGCTTGTACTTGGCGATCCCGTATTCATTCAGGCCGCCCGGCTTGGCGTGCGACTCGAACACCACCACCTCGTTGCCGAGCATGGCGAGGCGGTGGGCGCACGACAGGCCGGCGGGACCCGCGCCGACCACGGCAATGGTCTTGCCGGTGGATGCGGCGCGCTGGAACGGATGCGTCTCGAAACGCGCGGTGTCGAGGGCGTAGCGCTGCAGCAGGCCGATCTTCACCGGCTGGCCTTCGGCGTCGTTGTTGCGCACGCAAGACTGTTCGCACAGGATCTCGGTGGGGCAAACGCGCGAGCAGCTGCCGCCGAGGATATTCTGCTTGAGGATGCCGTAGGCCGCGCCGTTCACGTTGTGGTCGTGGATGTTGCGGATGAAGCTGGCCACGTCGATGTCGGTGGGGCAGGCCACGGTGCAGGGCGCGTCGTAGCAGTACAGGCAGCGCGCCGCTTCGATGGCAGCCTGGCGCGGGCTCAAAGGCGGCGCGAGGTCGGTGAACTGCTTGGCCAGCGCCGCATTTGAATCGGCGGCCGGCGGCAGGTGCTGGAGTGACTCGATCATGTGCATCCCTTTTTGTTTAATGCCTGGAATCGGTGCTACTGCCAACTACGCCGTCGTCCCCGCGCAGGCGGGGCCCCATAGGCCGCGTACCAGGACGCTCAGTATGGGTTCCCGCCTGCGCGGGAATGACGGTTTTGAGCTTAACTATTTATTTCATTTGCGGGAACGCGAACTCCACGCCCGAACTGGCGGTATTCGGCCAGCGCTGCATGACAGCCTTGTGCCGCGTATAGAAGCGCACACCCTCCGGCCCGTAAGCGTGATGGTCGCCAAACAGGCTGCGCTTCCACCCGCCGAAGCTGTTGAAAGCCATCGGCACCGGCAGCGGCACGTTCACGCCGACCATCCCCACCTGCACCTGGCGAACGAACTCGCGCGCCACGCCGCCGTCGCGGGTGAACACCGCCACGCCGTTGCCGTACTCGTTCTTGTTGATGAGTTCGAGCGCGCTGCCCACGTCCGGCAGGCGCACCACGCACAGCACCGGCCCGAAAATCTCTTCCTTATAAATGGTCATCTCCGGCGTGACGTGGTCGAACAGCGTGCCGCCGATGAAGAAGCCCTTGTCGCGCCCGTCGACCTTGTGGCCGCGGCCGTCCACAACCAGGGTGGCTCCCTGCTCCACGCCCTGCCCGATCAGGTGCTCGATACGCTGCTTGGCGGCGCTCGTGACCACGGGACCCATTTCGGCGCCCGGCGTGGTGCCGTCGCCGATCTTGAGTGCGGCGGTACGCTTGGCCAGTTCCGCCACCAGCTTGTCGCCTGCATCGCCGATCGCCACCGCGACCGAGATCGCCATGCAGCGCTCGCCGGCAGAGCCGTAGGCCGCGCCGATCAGGGCATCCACCGCCATGCCCATGTCGGCATCCGGCATCACCACCATGTGGTTCTTGGCGCCGCCCAGCGCCTGCACGCGCTTGCCGCCGGCGCTTCCACGTGCGTAGATGTATTCCGCGATCGGGGTCGAGCCGACAAAGCTCACGGCCTGCACCTCCGGATGGTCGAGCAGCGCATCGACCGCCACCTTGTCGCCCTGGACCACATTGAACACGCCGTCCGGCAGCCCCGCTTCCTTCAGCAGGCGCGCATGCAGCAGCGAGGCCGAAGGATCGCGTTCCGACGGCTTGAGCACGAAGGTGTTGCCGCACGCGAGCGCAATGGGAAACATCCACATCGGCACCATGACAGGGAAGTTAAACGGCGTGATGCCCGCGACCACGCCCAGCGGCTGGCGCATCGACCAGGCGTCGATACCGCGCGCGATCTGGTCGGTGAATTCGCCCTTGAGCATTTGCGGGATGCCGACCGCGAACTCGACCACCTCGATGCCGCGCGCGACTTCGCCCGCCGCATCGGACAGGGTCTTGCCATGTTCGCGCGTGACCATGGCCGCGAATTCATCGGTGTGCTGCTGGCACAGCTGCAGGTAGCGGAACAGCACGCGGGCGCGCGCCAGCGCCGGGGTCGCGGCCCAAGCCGGGAAGGCCGCGGCGGCGGCGGCGACGGCTGCGTTGACTTCATCCGTTGTGGCCAGCGCCACGCGCGCGCACGGTTCGCCGAGCGCCGGGTTGAATACGTCGGCATAGCGCCCGCCACGGGTGTCGACCGGTTCGCCTTTGATGTAATGGGTGATGGTTTCCATGTCTGCTTATTCCAGGTTCTTGAGGACTTTGGCGAGCTTGCCGAACAATTCGTCGATGTGCTGCTTCTCCAGCACCAGCGGCGGCGACAGCGCGATGATGTCGCCGGTGGTGCGGATCAGGATGCCGTCGGCGAAGGCCTGCTTGAACGCGGCGTAGGCGCGCGCCCCCGGCTTGCCCGCGATCGGTTCAAGCTCGATGCCGGCGATGATGCCGACCGTGCGGATGTCGATCACGTGCGGCAGCCCGCGCAGCGAGTGCACCGCGTCTTCCCAATAGGCCTGCATGCCCTGCGCGTGCTCCAGGATCTTCTGTTCCTTGAACACTTCCAGCGTCGCCAGCGACGCCGCGCACGCCACCGGGTGGCCCGAGTAGGTATAGCCGTGGAACAGTTCGATGCCGGCCGGCGCATCCATGAAGGCGTCGTAGATGAACTGCTTGGTGAACACCGCGCCCATCGGGATGGTGCCGTTGGTGAGGCCCTTGGCGGTGGTGATCATGTCCGGCTCGACGTCGAAGAAGTCGGCGGCCATGGGTGTGCCGAGGCGGCCGAAGCCGGTGATGACTTCGTCGAAGATCAGCAGGATGCCGTGTTTGGTGCAGATCTCGCGCAGCTTCTTGAGGTAGCCCTTGGGCGGAATCAGCACGCCGGTCGATCCGGCCACCGGCTCGACGATGACGGCGGCGATGGTGGACGGGTCGTGCAGCGCGACGATCTTTTCCAGCTCGTCGGCCAGCTCGGCGCCATGTTCCGGCTCGCCGCGCGTGAAGGCGTTCTTCTGCAGGTTGTGCGTGTGCGGCAGATGGTCGGCGCCCGGCAGCAGCGGGCCGAAGCTCTTGCGATTGGGCCCGATGCCGCCGACCGACAGGCCGCCGAAGCCGACGCCGTGGTAGCCGCGCTCGCGCCCGATCAGGCGGGTGCGGCTGCCCTGGCCGCGCGCGCGGTGGTAGGCCAGCGCCATCTTCAGCGCCGTGTCCACCGATTCCGAACCGGAGTTGGTATAGAACACCTGGCCGAATTTGTGGCCGGTGTATTCCATCAGCTTCTCGGCCAGGTCGAAGGCGGCCGGGTGCCCCATCTGGAAGGTGGGCGCGAAGTCGAGCTGGCCGACCATCTCGCGCACCGCCGCCACGATCTTCGGCTGCGCGTGCCCGCACGGCACGCACCACAGGCCGGCGGTGCCGTCCAGCACTTGCCTGCCGTCGACGTCCTTGTAATACATCCCTTCCGCCGATACCAGCAGGCGCGGGTGCGCCTTGAAGTCGCGGTTATTGGTAAAGGGCATCCAAAATGAGGACATCGATGTCGGTCGCGATTCGTTCATGAGGCATCTCCCTGGAGGTTATGCGCCAAATTTTCCCATTTGGCAAAACATTGATGTGATAATAATCAGCAGTACAATTGAGGCACAGATACAGAATCGGCAAACGTGTCCAACCGTATTGGTCGATTGAACTGTACAGTTATTGGCTAATGCCAGGAGCATGGGATGGAGGAAGTTTCCTGCGGCACCGATGCAGCGGCATGGCCGGTGCTGGCGATCGATCGCAGCAAGCGCGGCAGCCTTGTCGATCAGATTGTGGCGGCGATCGCGCAGATGGTAAACCAGCGCGTGCTGCGCGCCGGCACCAAGATGCCCTCGGTTCGACAATTCGCAAAGTGTAATGGCGTATCCACCTTCACGGTGGTCGAATCCTACGATCGCCTGTTGCACCTGGGACTGTTGTCATCGCGCCGCGGTTCCGGTTTCTTTGTCGCCCGCAACAGCAGCGAAGCGCCGCAGCAGCAGGCCAGCGAGCCGGCCAGCGGCATCGTCGACGCGCTCGCGCCCGATCTCTATTCCGGCCAGTCCGACCTGCTGCCGGTCGGCGCCGGCTGGCTGCCGCCCGAACTGTATGCCGAATCGATGCTGGCCGACGCCGTGCGCCACGCGATGAAGATCCCGGCCGGGCGCCTGCGCGGCTACGGCCAGCCGCTCGGTTTCGCGGCGCTGCGCCAGCACCTGGCCAGCACCTTGTCGGCCGAGCTGTTCGCGGTCGAGCCGGACCAGGTGCTGCTGACCCACGGCGCCACCCACGCCTTCGACCTCGTGCTGCGCACCCTCACCCGCCCCGGCGACACCGTGTTCGTCGAGGAGCCCGGCTACAGCAACCTGCACGCGCTGGTGCGCCACCACGGCTGCGTGCCGGTCGGCATCCCGCGCGGCGAGGCCGGGCTGGACATGGACGAACTGGCGCGCCAGGCCGCGCTGGCCCAGCCCAAGCTCATGTTCGTCAACACGGTGCTGCAAAACCCGCTCGGCACCTCGCTCACGCAGGCGCAGGCGCACCGGCTGCTGGCGCTCGCGGACCAGTTCGATTTCTGGCTGGTGGAAGACGACATCTACCGCGAGCTGGCCGCGCCGGGCGATGCCTCGCTGGCGGCCATGGACGGGCTGCGCCGCGTGATCCGGGTCGGCAGCTTTTCCAAGACCCTGTCGCCGCTGCTGCGCGTGGGCTCGATGTGCGCCTCGCGCTCGCTGATGCCGGAACTGCTGCGCGTGAAGATGCTGACCGGCCTGACGACCTCCGAAATCAACGAGCGCGCCGTGCACGACGCGATCACCGCGCGGCCCTACAAGCGCAATATCGCGCGGCTGGTGCAGCAGCTCGACAGCGCGCGCCAGCAGTCGCTCGACGCGCTGCGCGAGGCCGGCCTGACGCCGCTGGCGGCGCCGCGCGGCGGCATGTTCGTGAGCGCCGCGCTGGATGGCGCGCCAAGCCCCGCGCGCAGCGGCAGGACCATCGCGGCGGCCGCGCTCAAGGCCGGCATCCAGCTGGCGCCGGGCGAATTCTTTTTACTAGGCGAACCAGACGCCGTCTGGTTCCGTTTCAACGTGGCGTATGCGGCCGATCCCGGCCTGCTGCGCTTCCTGCAGTCGATCTGACGGAGAATCACATGGACAGTGCTGATAACAGCAAGGTCACCAAACGCCATACGGGACGCGACCGCGTCGAAGCCGGCATCGTCGCCACCGCCGTCCGCATTTTCGCCGAGTGCGGCTACGAAGGCACGGCGGTCGCCGCCATCGCCGAAGCGGCCGGCCTGTCGAAGCAGAACCTGATGTACTACTTCCCGACCAAGCAGGCGCTGTACGAGCGCGTGCTGGACGATGTGCTGGACGACTGGCTGGCGCGCATGGAAACCCTGGCCGATCCCGCTGGCGAACCGGCCGACGTGCTGCGCGCCTATGTGCACGCCAAGCTGCGCTTCTCGCGCGAACAGCCGGCGGCGTCGCGGGTCTACGCGATGGAGATGATCGGCGGCGCCAAGATCTACAGCGAGCAGATCAAGCGGCGCGTGGTGCCGCTGCTGCGCCGCGACATCGAGATCTTCGAACAGTGGATCGCGCAGGGCCGCATCGCCGCTGTCGACGCCACCCACCTCCTGTTCGCGCTGTGGGCCATGACCCAGTCGTACGCGGACTTCTCGGCGCAGATGAAGCTGGTGCTGGGCCAAGACGAACTCACCGACGCCGACTTCGAGCACGCCGAACAACTCATCACCACCATGGTCACCCGCACCATCGCGGTCGACTGAAAGGGCCACATGCCGGTACTGACTCCCACTGTCCTCGAGACGCCGCGCCTGCGCCTGCGCTGGATCACGCCCGCCGATGCCGAGGCGCTGTACGCGGTGCTGTCCGATCCGCTGGTCACCCAGTACTGGAGCGGCGGGCCGTGGACCTCGATCGATCAGGCCCACAGATCGATCGCCGATTCGCTCGCCAACTACGCCGACGGCAGCGGAGTGCGCTTCGTGATCGAGCTGGCCGACACGCCGGGACTGATCGGCTACGTCACGCTGCACCACTTCATGGACGCCAGCCGCCGTTGCGAAGTTGGCTACGCGCTGGCGCAGCCCTACTGGAACCAGCGCTACGCCGGCGAAGCGCTGCGCGCCGTGCTCGAATACGGGTTCCGCGACCTTGACCTGAACCGTATCGAAGCCGACATCGATCCCGCCAACCTGGCCTCGGCGCGGCTGCTGGAACGTTACGGTTTTCGCAAGGAAGGCTATATGCCGGAGCGCTGGATCGTCAACGGCCAGCCCGCCGACACCGTGTTCTACGGCCTGCTGCGCAGCTACTGGGACACGGCACCGTTCGTCAGCCAATGACACCGGCTGGCCCTGCGGATGCGCAGTTCATCGGAACACGCTGGAGCGGCCGCGGGCCGCGCCGTACAGTGGCGCCATCTACTGTGATGGATGGAGCTGTTGTGAAACCTGCAAACTTCAATACCCTGCTCGACGATATCCGCGACGCCTGCGCCACCGTGTTCGCCACGCTGCTGGGCGCCGCCAAGCAGATCGCGACGCTGCCGTGGCCGGCGCTGCTGGTGTGCGCCTTCTTCCTCGCGCTGGCGATCACGCTGATCCCGGTCGCGCTGACCCTGTTCGTGCTGTTCCTGGCAATCAAACTTGCGGTCGGCCTGATCGTCGTCGACAAGCAGCGCAGCCGGAGGAACTGATATGCAAGCCAGCCACTTCAACCGCGTGATGGATTTCGTGCGCGACGCCGTCAAGGAAGCGAGCGAGCTGTGGTGGCGCTTCTTCGACTGGCTCGCGGTGATCGAATGGCGCCAGCTCTACCTGGTCTGGTTCCTCGTGCTGGTCTTCGGCGGCATGGTCAACCTGGCCGAGCCGGCCACCTGGTTCATCCTGATCTCGTTCGGCGTCAAGATCCTGGCCAAGGGCAAGCGCCGCGCCGAACTGGTAGCCAAGGAAGCCACGCTCAAGGCCGACGTCGCCGACCTCGAACGCAAGCTGACCGAAGCCCAGATGGCCGCGCTGCAGGCGCAGATCGAGCCGCACTTCTTGTTCAACACGCTCGCCCTGATCGGCCAGCTGATCGAGACCGATCCGCCGGAAGCGGCGCGCGTGCACCAGCACCTGATCGACTACCTGCGCTCGACACTGCCGCAGATGCGCAGCGGCGGCACCGGCACGCTCGGCAAGCAGGTCGAGCTGTCCAAGGCCTACCTGGCGATCATGCAAGCACGGATGAAGGAACGCCTCAAGGTGCGCTTCGAGGTGCCGGACTTTCTCGGCACCTCGCCGTTCCCGCCGATGATGCTGCAGACCCTGATCGAGAACTCGATCAAGCACGGGCTGGAGCCGAAGATCGAGGGCGGCACCATCGAGGTGACGGCGCGGGTCGAAGGCGCGACCCTGCACGTGGACGTGTGCGATGATGGCGTCGGCATCGACCCGCATGCCGACGACGGCGTCGGCCTGGCCAATATCCGCGAACGCCTGCAGCTGCTGTACGGCAGCCGCGCGGAGCTGGTGGTGATGACCCCGCCCGCCGGCGGCGCCTGCGCCTCGGTGCGCATTCCCTACAAGATGATGGAGGACGCATGAGGAGCAAACCGGTGACCGCGCTGATTGCCGACGACGAAGAGCCGATGCGCGCACAGCTGCGCACCCGCCTGGCCGCGGCCTGGCCCGAGCTGCAGATCGTCGCCGAAGCCGCCAACGGCGTGGAAGCGGTCGCGCTGGCGAAGGAGCACCAGCCGGACATCGCCTTCCTCGACATCCGCATGCCCGGCATGACCGGCATCGAGGCCGCGCGCGAACTGTACAACCGCTGCCACATCGTGTTCGCCACCGCCTACGACCAGTACGCGCTGGACGCCTTCGAACAGGGCGCGATGGACTACCTGCTCAAGCCGGTCTCGCCGGAGCGCCTGGCCACCACCTGCGAGCGCCTGCGCCAGCGGATCGCGACGGCGCCGAAGGACATCGGCGCGCAGCTGGCCCAGCTCACCGAAGTGCTCAAGGGCGGCGGCGAAAAGAAGAAGAGCTACCTGCGCTGGATCCAGGCCCAGGTCGGCGGCAGCCTGCGCATGGTCAGCACGCGCGAGGTGCTGTTCTTCCAGTCCGACGAAAAATACACGCTGGTGCAGACCGCCACCGCCGAGCTCCTGATCCGCAAGACGCTCAAGGAGCTGGTGGACGAGCTGGATCCGGACGAATTCTGGCGCATCCACCGCTCGACCTTGGTGCGGGTGGACGCGATCGCCTCGGTGTCGCGCGACGAGCGCGGGCGGCAGATGCTCAAGCTGCGCGGCTATCCGGGCGAGCTGGAAGTCAGCCGCAACCACGCGCACCTGTTCCAGCAGATGTAGTACAACACTGTACCGCCGGGCTGTCGATGCGGGCGCGACGATCGTGCTCGGGCTGGTGGACGAGGACTACGGCGGGCGCGGCTTCACCTGCCGCGATCTCGAAGGCCACGTCTGGAGTATCGGAACCTACGATCCCTGGAAAGAGTGATAAATTGACAGCTGGCGCATACCGGGGGCAGAGCCATGACCAAGGACGAGCAGGAAATCCGCAACCTCATCGAATCGTGGCTGCGCGCCACGCGTGAAGGCGACGTCGACACGGTGCTCAGCCTGATGGAACCGGACGTGATCTTCCTCGTGCCGGACAAGCCGCCGATGGCCGGGCGCGAAGCATTCGGCGCTGCGCTGCGCGCGGCGCTGGGCAAGCACGCCATTCAAACCACCAGCACCATCGACGAGATCTCGGTGTGTGGCGACATCGCCTACAGCCGCACGCACCTCGACGTCACCGTGATCTCCAAGCACGACGGGCTGCCGATGCGGCGCAGCGGGAATACGCTGTCCATCCTGCGGCGCGGTGCGGACGGGAAGTGGCGGCTATACCGGGATGCGAACATGGTGGTGCCGTCCTGAGGCCGCGTGACAAAGTGCGCGTAACAAAAGAGATCGTTCCAGATATAGGAAACCGTCGTTCTCTATCTTGCGTCAGCTGTCAGGCGGCGGCTCTTCCAGTCGCATCACGCGTCGCATCCACCAGCCCGCGCGTGTAGGGATGCAGCCCATGCCCCACAACCAGCGCCTCGCTCGGCTGCACGTCCACGATGCGTCCGTGCTGCATCACCCCTACCCTATCGCACAGGTGCACCACCACGCCCAGGTCATGGGTGACCATGATGTAGGTGAGCCCATCGCGTTCCCGCAACTCAGCCAGCAGGTTGAGGATTTCGGCCTGCACGGACACATCCAGCGCCGACGTCGGCTCGTCCAGCAGCAGGATGCGCGGCTCCAGGATCAGCGCCCGCGCGATCGCCACCCGCTGCCGTTGGCCGCCCGACATCTGGTGCGGATAACGGTAGCGGAACGACGCATCCAGCCCGACCTTCTTCAGTATCTGCCCCACGCGCGCGTCCACGTCGCCAATCCCGTGGATGTGCAGCGGTTCCGACAAGGCCGTGTTGACGGTATGCCGCGGATGTAGCGAACCGTAGGGATCCTGGAACACCATCTGCACCAGCCGGCAGCGCTCGCGGTAGATCTTGCGCCCCAGCGCCCTGCCGCCGATTTCGATACGGCCTTGCCAGTGCTGGTACAGTCCCGCCATGCAGCGCAGGACCGTGGACTTGCCCGATCCCGATTCGCCGACCAGTCCGAATGCCTCGCCCTCGGCCACCGAAAAACTCACCTCGTGCAGGACCTTGTGCAGGTCCGCGCCACTGCCGAAGGCCAGCCCCAGCTTTTCCACTGAAATCATCGTTGTCCCCTACCCTGCCAGCCAGGCCGGATCGCGTTGCAGCACCGGCAGCGCCGCGCGGCGCCGGTCCATGTCCGGCAGCGCCGCCAGCAGGCCGCGCGTGTACGGGTGCTGGGCCTTGTCCAGATCGGCCGCGGCGATGGTCTCGACCACGCGGCCCGCGTACATGACCAGCACCCGGTCGCAGAAGCTGCGCACCAGATTGAGGTCGTGGGTGATGAACAGCAGGCCCAGGCCACGCTGGGTGATCAGCTCGTCCAGCACCGCCAGCACCTGGCGCCGCACCGATACATCCAGCGCGGAGGTCGGCTCGTCGGCGATCACCACTTCCGGCTCGGGAATCAGCATCATCGCGATCATCACGCGCTGCCCCATACCGCCCGAGATCTCGTGCGGGTAGCTGTCGTAGACGCGCTGCGGATCGCGAATCTGCACCGCTTCCAGCATCGCCAGCACGCGCTCGCGCGCCTCGGCACGCGGCAGCTTGCGGTGCGCCTGCAGGGCCTCGGCCACCTGGTCGCCAACCCGCATCACCGGGTTCAGCGAATACTTCGGGTCCTGCATGATCATCGACATGCGGCGGCCGCGGATGGCCCGCATCGCGCGCTCGTCGGCGGTCAGCAGGTCGGTGTCGCCGAAGCGCAGCTTGCCGGCCTCGATGCGGGCGCTGGCCGGGTGCAGCTTGAGCAGGCTGCGGCCCACGGTCGACTTGCCCGAGCCGGACTCGCCGACGATCGCCAGCTTTTCGCGGCCCAGCGTAAAGGACACGTCGCGTACCGCGTCCACCATCCCGTTGCGGGTGGCGAAGCTGATGCGCAGGTCCTGTACTTCCAGTTTTACGTCATCCATGCGTTTTCCTTCAGCTGCGCGGATCGAACACGTCGCGCAGGCCGTCACCCAGCAGGTTGAAGGCCAGGCTCACCAGCATGATCGCGGCGCCCGGCATCGCCACCAGCCACCAGCATTCCATCATGTAGCGGCGCCCGGCCGAGATCATCGCGCCCCATTCCGGCAGCGGCGGCTGCGCGCCGAGGCCGAGGAAGCCCAGGCCGGCCGCCGTGAGGATGACCGCCGCCATATTCATGGTCAGGCGCACCACCACCGACGAGATGCACAGCGGTGCGATGTGATGGACGAGGATGCGCGCCGGCGATGCGCCCTGCAGCTTCACCGCCGCGACGAAATCGGAGTGGCGCAGCGAGCGCGTCTCGGCGCGCGCCAGCCGCGCGATCGGTGGCCAGGAGGTCAGCGCGATCGCGATCACGGCGTGCTCCAGCCCCGGCCCGAGCGCGGCGACGAAAGCCAGCGCCAGCACCAGGCTGGGGAAGGACATGAAAATGTCGGTGATGCGCATGAAGACGTTGTCGAGCGCGCCGCCGAAGTAGCCGGAGACGGTGCCCACCGCCAGCCCGACCGGGCCGACCACGGCCGCCACCAGGCCGACGATGTACAGCGTGGTGCGCGCGCCGTAGACCACGCGGCTGAACACATCGCGTCCGTATTCGTCGGTGCCGAACCAGTGCTGCGCGCTGGGCGGGCGCAGCGCGGACAGCAGGTCCTGCGCCAGCGGATCCTGCGGCGCGACCAGCGGCGCGCACAGGGCCGCCAGCACCAGCAGCAGGATCACCACCAGGCCGGCCAGCGTCATCGGGTTGTGCAGCAGGTGGCGCGCCGTGCGCCGCAGCCGCTCGTTCATCGCTTGCGCGGGCGTGGCGGCGATGTTCGGGGAATGGCTCATCAGTGCATCCTGGGGTCGAAGATGTTGTAGAGGGCGTCGGACAGCAGGTTCAGCGACACGAAGATGATGCCGACCACCAGCACGCAGCCCATCACGGCGTTCATGTCGCCCAGCAGCAGGCTGTTGGTCAGGTACTGGCCGAAGCCCGGCCAGGCGAACACCGTCTCGACCAGCACCGCGCCTTCCAGCAGGCCGCCGTAGGCCAGCGCCACGATGGTCAGCAGCTGGACCAGGATGTTGCGGAAGGCGTGGCGCCACACCACCTGCCACTCCGGCAGCCCTTTCACGCGCGCCGTCAGGATGTATTCCTGCGACAGCTGCGCCAGCATGAAACTGCGCGTCATGCGGCTGATGTAGGCCATGGTGTGCAGGCCGAGGATGCAGGCCGGCAGCAGGACGTGGCGCAGCGCGCTGGCGCAGGCCGCCCAGTTGCCGGTGACGGCGGAGTCGAACAGCAGGAAGCCGGTCAGCGGGCGCACCACGCCGTCGAATTCGAGGTCGATGCGCCCCGATCCTCCGGCCCAGCCCAGCCAGGCGTAGAACACCAGCAGGCCCATCATCGCGAACCAGAACACCGGCACCGAATAGCCGGACAGGCTGATCATGCGCACGACGTTATCGCCCCAGCCGCCGTGGCGGGTGGCGGCGAACACGCCGAGCGGCACGCCGGTCAGCACGCCGATGACGATGGCCAGCGTGGCCAGTTCGGCGGTGGCCGGAAACACACGCGCGATGTCGGCGCTGACCGCGTTGCCGGTCAGGAGAGAAATGCCCAGGCGCCCGTGCGCCAGCTCGCCCAGGTAGTGGCCGAACTGGACGTACAGCGGCTTGTTCAGGCCAAGCTGCGCCGCGACCTGGTTGTAGGTCGAGGTGTCGGCATCCGGGCCGACGATGGCCAGCACCGGGTCCACGGGCATCACGCGGCCGATGAAGAAGGTCAGCACCAACAGGCCGAGCAGGGTCAGCGCCGCCGTCAGCAGGCGGGAGCGCCATGCGCGCGCGCGGGCCAGCCATGCCGCCATCGCGGGGGCCGGGGTGGCGGCGGGCGCCAGACTAGTCTTTGTAAACATCGCGCAAATGGGTAGTGGCCGAGGGATGGCCGACGTAGTTGTGGACGCGCTTGCTCAGCACGACCGTTTCGAGCATCTGCGACACCGGCTGGATCGCGCCGACTTCTTCATCGTACAGGCGCTGGATCTCGCGGTACATCTCGGTTTGCCGTCCCGGATCGCGTTCGGTGACGGCTTCCTCGATCAGCTGGTTGATGCGCGGGTCGTAGAAGCTGGTGCGCCAGCCCTGGAAGTTGGTCAGCTTGGCCTCGTCGCGGTTGTCCGGGTTGTAGACCATCGCGCGCAGGTTGGCGTGCGGGTGCGGCTCGACCCCGCCGCCGCCGCGCCCCACCACGATCTCGAAGCGGCGGTCGCGCATCGCGCCGTACACCTGGTTGCCGGTGCCGGACAGGATCTGGGCCTGAATGCCGGCCAGCGCCAGCGTGGCCTGCAGCGAGGTCGCGATATTAATCATCGGCGGATCGGACAGCACGCGGATGGTGGTGGCAAAGCCGTGCGGGTAGCCCGCTTCCGCCAGCAGCTTCTTGGCGGTGGCCACGTCGAGATGGTAGCCGGGATCGGGCAAGGTCGCGGCCAGTCCCAGCATCACCGGACGCTGGTGGCTGACGCCGTAGTTGGGCATGATGGCCTGGTTGATGCCTTTGTAATCGATGAGATTGCGCAGGGCAAGGCGCACGCGGCGGTCCGCGTAGCGCGGGTCCTTCATGCTCACCGCCACGTAGTAGGTAGCGCCGCGCAGCACCGGCTGCACCACCACGTTGGCGTGGCGCTTGAGCGCTTCGATGTCGGGGCCGGACATGCCGTCGGCCAGGTCGACGTCGCCGCGGTCGATCATGAAGCGCAGCGACAGCGATTCCGGCACGTGGCGCATCACCACGCGCCGCAGCTTGGCCGGGCCGCGCCAGTATCCGTCGAAACGGTCGAGCAGCATCGCGTCCTTGGCGCGCCACTCAGTCAGCGAGAACGGCCCGGAGCCGGCGGCGTGGTTGATCATCCATGCCGCGCCAAGGTCATTGCCCTGCTGGTGCGACAGCACGGCCTGGCGGTCGACGATGGCCGCGCTGACCGAGGTGCCGAGGGTGTAGAGCACCATCAGCGGATCGGTCGGGCGCGGCAGGTCGATGCGCAGGGTGCGCGCGTCGGTGGCGCGGATCAAGCGGTCGACATTCGACTTCGAAAAGCCATAGCTCTTCCAAGGCGAAGCCATCGCCAGGTTCAGCTTGAGGACGCGCCGCAGCGACCAGGCGGCGTCTTCGGCGGTGACGGGCGCTCCGGACTGGAAGCGCGCCCCTGTGCGCAAGGTGAGCGTGATGCTGTTGCGGTCCGGCGCGATCTCCCAGCGCTCGGCCAGGGCCGGCTCGATCTTCGTCAGGTCGCGCGGATCGAGTTCGACCAGGTAGTCGTACAGGTTGGCGACCACGCCCAGCACGTCATTGCCGGTGGCGCCGGCCGGATCGAGCGAGAGCACATTGTTCATGTTCATCCCGATCACCAGCTGGTCGCGCGGAGTGGCGGCCGGCGCCGCGCCGGATGCCGCCGCCAGCAGGCAGAACGCGGCGCGGCGCAGCCATGTCATCACGCTCGCCATCGCTCAATAGCTCGCCACGGTGTTCGCTTCGATGTAGTCGAAGTTGATGTCCTCGCCCAGGCCCGGCTTCTGCGACAGGTGCACGAAGCCTTCCTTGTCCATCGGGTCCGGCAGCGCGTTGAGGTAGGCCGGCACTTCGTCGTAGTCGAGGAAGGGATGCAGCAGGCCGCGCTCGTACCACGCGCAGTTCTTGATGGCCGCGGTGACGGCCAGGTTGGCCGCGCCGTTGCCATGCACCTCGCAGTTCATGCCGAAGGCCTCGGCCAGCGCCGCCACTTTCATGGTCGGGGTGATGCCGCCGACGCCAGGCACGCCGGCGCGCAGGATGTCGCAGGCGCCCGCCTTGGCCCAGTCGGCGCGGCTGTGGTGTTTGCCGCCCAGCGATTCGGGACCGACGATGGGGATGTCGAGCTGGCCGGCCAGCCAGGCGTACGACGCCATGCTCTGCTCGTTCATCATCTCCTCGAACCACGCGAAGTTCAGCTTTTCCAGGGCGCGGCCGATGGTCAGCGCCTCGGTACGACTGTACCAGTGATACCCGTCCAGCATCAAGGCGATGTCGGGGCCGACGGCTTCGCGCACGGCGGCGCAGGCCCTGATGTCCATCGACACGCTGGGCGCGAACGACACTGGCGGCATCCAGGTGTGCAGCTTGATCGCCTTGTAGCCGCGCTCAACCAGCTTGACCGCGAAGCGCGCGTAATCGTCGGGCGTGGCGAGGCCCCCTTCGAGCTGGTCGCCGCACATCGTGCTGCCGTAGGCCGGCACCTTGTCGCGGTAAGCGCCCAGCAGCTTGTACACCGGCTGGCCCAGTGCGCGGCCGGCCAGGTCCCACAGTGCCTGCTCGATGGCAGCCAGCGCGCGGTCGGTCAGCTGGCCGGCGCTGCCGCGCTGCCAGTGTTCCAGTCCGTGCCACAGGCGTTCGCGGTCCAGCGGATCCTGGCCGACCAGCACCTTGCGCGCAAACGCTTCCAGTACGAATGGGCGGATCACTTCAGGCGCCGCGAAGGCGTGGCCGCTGTGGCCTTCGTCGGTGGTGATCGTGATCATGGCCATCTTTACACGCTGCTCCGGACCCGGATGCGAGTGGCCGGCGCTGTCGGAGCAGCGCTTGCTCAGGTATTCGAAGACGGTACCCTGTACACGTTCAATTTTCATGGTGATGCGGCTTTCTTTGATGAGGTAAATCGGCCAGCGGGGGGACGGGGGCTGCCCGCCCGCTGGTCAGGGCCGTGCTCAGAAGCTGTAGGTGGCCCTCAGGTTATACGCACGTCCGATCGGGCTGGAGACATTGTTGGCGTAGGCAGTCGCGTTCGAGTTCGTCACCGGCGGATTGGTATCGAACAGGTTGCTGACACCCGCCACGATGTTCATGTGCTGGATGCCCTTGTACGACACCGTGAAGTTCCAGATCGAATAACGCTTGATGTCGCGGTAGTACTGCGGCAGCACGTTGTTCAGGTCGTGGTATCCGGTGTTGTAGAAGTTGGTCAGGTTGGCGCCCCAGTCGCCGCGCTCCCAGCCCAGGCGCACGGTGTGCTTCCAGCGGAAGATGTAGGTCGGCGCCGACGACACGTTACCCGAACCGGCCGAGCCGAAGCGGCCCAGGTTGGAGACCCACGGACCGTCCTTCTCGTCCTGCGACTCGAAGCGGGTGACGTAGGTGCCGTCCAGGCCGAACTTGAAGGTGCCGTAAGCGGTGCGCGGGATCTGGTACGACATGCCGACGTCGATGCCGCTGGTGCGCAGGTCGCCCAGGTTCATCGTCGTGTCCTTCACGTAGTTCAGGCTTCCGTCCGGGTTACGCACGAAAAGGTAGGCGTATTTGGCCGGATTGGTGAAGATCGCGTTCTGCGCCAGCACGCCGATGCTGTCCTTGATCTTGATGTTGAAGTAGTCGAAGGTCAGCGCGGCATTGCGGAACGGTTCGATCACCGTGCCCAGCGTCAGGTTGCGCGCCTTCTCAGGCTGCACGTCCGGGTTGCTGCCGTTCTGGATCGGCAGGCGGGCGTTACACACGAGCAGCGGGTTGGCGCCTGCGACGGCCTTGCCGGTGCCCGGCACGCCAACCACGCCGCCCGGGCACAGCACCGGATCGTCCCAACGCGCGCTGGTGGTCGTGGTGGCGCCAGGCAGGCGGTAGCCGTAGCGGTCGAAGATGGTGGGGGCGCGGAAGCCGGTGCTGGCCGAACCGCGGAAC
Source organism: Massilia terrae (assembly GCF_024753145.1). GTDB lineage: Bacteria > Pseudomonadota > Gammaproteobacteria > Burkholderiales > Burkholderiaceae_D > Telluria > Telluria terrae. Next base: position 105,029 of record NZ_JANUGU010000005.1, read on the forward strand.
ATGATCATCTTGGCCGGCTGCCAGCGCACGCTCAGCTTCGGGTTCACGGTGCCGCCGAAATCGCTGTAGCGGTCGGCGCGCACGGCGAAGTCGACGTCGAGGTCCTTCGTGAACGGCATGTCGACTTCAGCGAAGGCGGCGCCGATGTTGCGGTAGCCGTAGGAGTGGTTCGGGCGGCGGTTCTGGTACGGGACCAGGATGTCGGAATCGAGCGAACGGTCCTCGTTGCCGTCGTGGTGGAACTCGGCGCCGGTTGCCAGCGTCAGTGCGCCGCCGCCCAGCTGCATCAGTTCACGCGTGAAGGTGCTGTCGACGCCGGTGTACAGGACAGTGGTGTGGCGGATCTGGTTGCCGTCCATCGAAATGCTCTTCAGGTAATCCTGGCCGGCCTGGTTCTGCAGGCCGAAAGGATTCAGCACGCCGCTCAGGACGCCCGCGTTGAGCTTCGGACCGTTCACGTAGCCGTGCTCGAAATACGAATCGCGCTTGCTGGTGGCGTAGGTGAAGCCGAGGCGATAGTCCCAGCCGAGCGCCTTGCCCTCTTCCGCCAGCAACAGGCGCATATTCTTCTGCACGTCGGTGGCGACCGCCGGGCCCAGTTCGTCCAGGCTCCACGACACGTTCAGGGTCGAGCCGTTCAGGCCGGCGATGGCCGGCACGCCGGCGCTGCCTCCCGGGTAGTACGGGCTGCTCGGCGTGATCTGCATGACGGCGCCGTCGAAGCCGACGCTGGTGCTGGGCGGCTTCTGGGTGGTGATGTGCTCCTTCGAGAACAGCAGCTCGGCGGTGAACAGCTTGTCGTCGCCGTGGCGGATGCTGCCCTTGGTGTAGAAGGTGGTCTGGGCGTTGCCCGGCAACGCCAGCACCGAGCGGTCGTTCAGCGCGCAGGTATTTTTCAGCGCCTGCACCGAGTACGGCGCCACGCAGCCGGCCGAATAATAGGGGTTGGCGGTGATATTGGTCGACGGCGAGAATACGTTCGCCGGGAAGGCGTAAGTGCCGGTACCGGCCTTCGGTGCGATGCCCAGGCTGGCCAGCAGGTCGGGGTTGGTCAGCTCCGGACGATCGAGGGAGCTGAGCGCGCCGCGATGGTGGGTGTCGACCGTGGCGTACCAGTTCCAGCCATCTTCCGCCAGCGAGCCCACGCCGCCGAGTACGGACAGGCGGTTCTCGCGCCCGCCGCCGCTGCGTTCCGGCACCACGCCCTGCGCCGTCACCTCCAGGCCCTTGTAGGTCGGTTTGGTGATGAAGTTGATCACGCCGCCGATGGCGTCGGTGCCGTAGGTGGACGAGGCGCCGTCGCGCAGCACTTCCACGCGGTTCAGGGCGCTCATCGGGATGATGTCGACGTTGATGAAGCCGTCCGAAATCGGCTCGTTGGCCAGGCGGCGGCCGTTCAGCACCACCAGGGTGCGGTTGATGCCGATGCCGCGCATATTGACGTTGGTGCCCGCGCCGGCCGACGACGGCACGTTGGTGGCGCCGACCGGCATGGTGGTCATGACGTCGGCCACGGTGGTCAGTGCGCTGTTGTTGATTTCCTCGATCTTGACGCTGGTGACCGGCAGCGCATTTTCGCTGGCGATGCGCTTGATGGTGGAACCGGTGATCTCGACTTTCTGGATCGGTTCCGCCGCAGCGGCATCGGCCGCCTGCTGGGCGGCGGCTTCGTTCGCGAGGGTCATGACGGCCAGCGCGATCGATGTGACGACAAACTTCCTGGGCAACGCGTGATGCTTAACCATGCTCGTGTCTCCGTTTTTGTAGGTAATGTCGCGTGCCTGCATCTCATCGGCCATCGTGCGGTGGCGCGGAGCCCGGATCGCCCTTTGCATCCTTCGTTGGGATGCTGCTGCGATCGGTGACTGGCCTGCGGATCTCTTTGCGTCGGCTTACCAGTCATCAGACAACTTGCGTCGTAGTATAATTATCGGAAATAAGACGAGTCAAGCAGCACGTTCAAATATTTTCCAACCGTCGCATCGATGCCACCCAGCTCCAACCTCCCCCGCAAGCGCGGCCAATCGCTGGCCCAGACTGTCGTCGACCATGTTTCGCGCATGATCAACGATGGGCGCATCAAGCCGGGCGAGAAGATTCCATCGGAAGCGGAGATCATCGCCGAGCTGGGCGTGAGCCGCTCGGTGGTGCGCGAGGCGGTATCGCATATGCAGGCAGCCGGGATGGTGGAGACCTTCCAGGGCAAGGGCACCTTCGCCAAAAGCGGCGTGCCGCAGCACCTGAGCATGGACCCGAATTCGGTCGAATCGATGCACGATGTATTGGCCGTGCTGGAGCTGCGCATCATGTTGGAGGCGGGCTCCGCAGGCCTCGCCGCCGCACGCCGCACCGAGGCACAACTGGCGCAGGTACAGGCGGCGTTCGATGAATTCGTCGATTGCTGCCGCGCCGGAATGGACACCACCAATGCCGACCGCGCCTTCCACCTGGCGATCGCGCAGGCCGCCAACAACCGCTACCTGTACGACGCGCTGAACCACATCGGCAGCCACTTCCTGCCGCGCACCCGCATGTTTACCTCGAGGCTGCATCGCGACGCGCCGTCGGTGCATATCGAGCGCACCATGCGCGAACACGAGGACATCCTCAGCGCCATCATCCAGCGCGACGCGGACTCCGCCCGCGCCGCCATGCGCACCCACCTTTCCAACAGCCGCGAGCGGCTGCGCCGCGCCTTCGAACAGAACGAAAACGCCGGACACTAACTGGAATCAGCGCCGCCTCTACGCCGGCAATTCCACACATCCCGAATCACTCGCCCGAGCCAAGCAAATGTGAGTAATTTTGTCATTTAAGCATCAAAATCAAACGGCTACTCGTCAGACGTCTGATGAATTGCAGTCAAATTAGGCTGGGAGCAAGCTTGCGTATATGAGCCGACAGATGGCACTCGCCCCTCAAATGGACTAGACTGGACTAAGTCAAAAGGAGTGCGCGATGAAGACAGTGAACATTCACGAGGCAAAAACTCAATTCTCCAAACTGATCGATGCAGTCGCGCAAGGGGAAGAAATCGTGATCGCGAAAGCTGGCAAGCCAACAGCCATGCTCGTGCCTATTCAACAGCACAAGCCTTCCCGGCGTCCCGGGACAATGAAGGGAGAAATCCGAATCGCCGACGATTTTGATGCGCCTTTACCAGAAGACATCCAGGCAGCATTCGAAGGACGGTAATGCATCTGCTGCTGGATACCCATGTGTACCTGTGGTGGCTGGGTGACCACGCCAAGCTGAACAAATCGGCGCGCGAAATGATCGTCGCGGCATCGGAAGTTTACGTAAGCAGTGCGTCCATATGGGAGGCAGCGATCAAGATAAGCACCGGCAAACTGGATGTCGACATCGACCGGCTCGTTGCTGAGGTTGCGAATCTCGGATTTCGCGAACTGCCAGTCTCGGCAAGGCATGCTGCGATGGTTGTCCGATTGCCGAATATCCATCGCGATCCGTTTGATCGGATCCTTATTGCGCAGGCATTGTGTGGTCCACTGCGCTTCCTGACAGCCGACGCTACGTTGCGCGACTATTCCGAGTTAGTCGAAGTGATTTAGCGCCATTGGCGGCGCCAGTTCTCGCGTTTCACGAGAGCATCTTGAAAAACTGGTGAACGCGGCGCCCGCCAGGCGAGAGCCGCGTGAGCGATTCCTTACTGCTTCAAATCCCAGCCCCCAAACGCGTTCGGCAGCTGGCCGGCAGCGGTGGTTTCGAGCAGATCGCCCTTCAGGTTGGTCAGCACCACCGGCAGCTCGTTCCCGCCCAGTTCCAGCACCACCTGGCGGCAGGCGCCACAGGGGGCGATCGGGCCGTCGGTATCGCCGATCACGGCCAGCGCGCTGAAGTCGCCCGGCTTGTAGCCGTGCGCGATCGCGCTGAAGAAGGCGGTGCGCTCGGCGCAGTTGCACAGGCCGTAGGACGCGTTCTCCACATTACAGCCGCGGAACACGCGGCCGTCCTTGCATTCCAGCGCGGCGCCGACCTTGAACTTCGAGTACGGCGTGTAGGCCAGCTCGCGGGCGGCGCGCGCCTCGCCGATCAGCTTCTCGTATTTCATCTGCTTCCTCTTACGGACGAATGGTGTGGGAAATCATCGGCTGCACGACCGGCTCCGCTTCGCCAATGACGTAAGCCGCCTGCACTTCGCGGACCGCGCGCTCTGCAGCGTCCTGGGTGCGTGCGTGCACGAAGGCGATCGGCTGCCCTGCCTCGACCTGCTGGCCCAGCTCCACCAGGCCGGTGAGGCCGACCGCGAAGTCGATCGGATCCTGCGGGCGAATGCGGCCGCCGCCCAGGCCAACCACGGCCAGGCCCAGCGCGCGGCAGTCGGTCGCCTCGGCATAGCCGGATCCCAGCGCGGGCGCCGGCAGCACGATCGGTGCTTTGTCGAGGTAGGCGTCAGGACGCTCCATCAGGTCGGCCGGGCCGCCCAGCGCCGCGACCATGCGCGCGAAACGCTCGGCCGCCGCGCCGGACTCCAGCGCCGCCTGCAGCTTCGCTTGGGCTTGCGCGTGCGTGTGGCAGATGCCAGAGATGACCAGCATCTCCGCGCACAGCGCCATCGTCACTTCGTGCAGGCGCGCCGGGCGTGCCGCGCCGCTCAGGTAGTCGATCGCGATGCGCACTTCCAGCGCGTTGCCGGCCGACGGGCACAGCGACTCGTTCATGCCGGTCAGGAGCGCCGAGGTGCGGGTGCCGGCGCCGTTGCCGACGGCGACGATGCTCTCGGCCAGCGCGACCGATTTCTCGTAGGTCGGCATGAAGGCGCCGGAGCCGGCCTTCACGTCCATCACCAGCGCGTCCAGGCCCGCCGACAGCTTCTTGGACAGGATCGAGCCGGTGATCATGGCGATCGATTCGACCGTCGCCGTGGTGTCGCGGATGCTGTAGAAGCGCTTGTCCGACGGCGCCAGCTGCGCGGTCTGGCCGATGATGGCGACGCCGACTTCGCGCACCACCTTGCGGAACAGTTCAGGGTCGGGCACCGTGCAATAGCCGGGGATGGAATCGAACTTGTCGAGCGTGCCGCCGGTGTGGCCCAGGCCGCGGCCCGAGATCATCGGCACGAAGCCGCCGCAGGCCGCGATCATCGGGCCCAGCATCAGCGAGACCACGTCGCCCACGCCACCGGTCGAGTGCTTGTCCAGCACGGGGCCCGGCAGGTCCAGCGACTTCCACTCCATGACCTGGCCGGAATCGCGCATCGCCAGCGTGAAGGCGACCCGTTCATCCATGTTCATGTCGTTGAAGTAGACGGCCATCGCCAACGCGGCGATCTGGCCTTCGGTGACGCTGTTGTCGGTGATGCCGCGCACGAAGAAGCTGATCTCGTCCGCGCTCAGCGCACCGCCGTCGCGTTTTTTGCGGATGATCTCTTGGGGAAGGTACATTCGGTACTCGCTTTCAAACTTTCTGTGTTAGCCCTAAAACGTCGTCCCGGCGCAGGCCGGGACCCATGGACAAGCAGCGTAATCGCGCACTCAGCATGGGTCCCGGCCTGCGCCGGGACGACGGTACAGCTTTTTGCGGTGTACTTAAACGCCGTACGGAATCCAGACATTCTTCACCTGGCTCGCATGCTGCAGCACCGTGCGGCCGCAGGCCTGCTGCGCGCTGAACCAGTCGCGCCCCTTGCCGCCGCTGGTCCAGGTGCGCTTGAGCGATTCGGCCGACAGGCGCTCCACTTCGGCGCAGCCTTCCGCCGAGCCGTCGTGGCGCCACACCGCATCCACGTCGAAGTGCGAAGCCAGCGTGCGCGCCAGTTCGTCCGCGCTGCCGGTGACGATGTTCAGCGCGCCGCCCGGCAGGTCCGAGGTATCCAGCACCTGGTACAGGTCGGTGGCCGACAGCGGCGCCGCCTGCGACGGCACTGCGATCACGCGGTTCCCCAGCGCCAGCGCCGGCGCCACCAGCGAGATGAAGCCAAGCAGCGGATTCTCGTTCGGGCAGACGATGCCGATCACGCCGACCGGCTCGTTCAACGCCACGGTGATGCCGTGCATTGGAGGCTGGTGCGCCAGGCCGTCGTACTTGTCGGCCCACGCGGCCCAGTAGAACAGGCGCTCGATCGATGCCTGCACTTCGCGCTCGGGGTTCTTGGCGCCGGTCTGCGCCGCGATGCGGGCCGCGAACTCCTCGCCGCGCGCGGCCAAGTTTTCTGCGATGTAGTACAGCACCTGGGCGCGGTTGTGCGCGCTGGCTTTTGACCAGCCGGAGGCCTTGTGCGCCGCTTCCACGGCGTTACGGATGTCCTTGCGGTTGCCCTCGCCGACGTCGGCCAGGAAGGCGCCGCTGGCGCCCATGATCGCGCGGCTGTAGCCGCCGTCCGGGCGCGCCTGCTTGCCGCCGATGTACAGCTTGGCGGTGCGATCGATCTCGAACGGACTGACCTCAAGCGCCGGCTTGACCTTGCCCTTGTCCGCGACCACCGGTGCGGCCGGGCGTGCGTCTTCCGACAGCGGCAGCATGTATTCGTACATGCCTTCCTTGCCGCCCTCGCGGCCGTAGCCGGATTCCTTGTAGCCGCCGAAGCCGCAGGCCGCGTCGAACTGGTTGGCGGTGTTAATCCACACCACGCCGGCCTTCAGCTGCGGCGCCACGTCCAGCGCCAGGCTGATCGACTCCGACCACACGCAGGCGGCCAGGCCGTACACCGTGTTGTTCGCCAGCTGCACCGCTTCGCCCGGAGTGCGGAAGCTGCTCGCCACCAGCACCGGCCCGAAGATCTCGGCCTGCGCCACTTGCGCGGTGGTCGAGGCGCCGGTGATCAGGGTCGGCAGGTACCACGAGCCGCTGCCCGGCACATCGCATGCCGGCTGCCACACTTCGCAGCCTTCCGCGCGCGCCGATTCCACCAGGCCGTGGATGCGCTGCTGCTGCACCGGGTCGACCAGCGCGCCGATGTCGTTCGATTTATCGAGCGGCGAGCCGACGCGCAGGTTCTGCATGCGCGCCTTGACCTTGTCGATGAAGCGCTCGTACACCGATTCCTGCACCAGCAGGCGCGAACCGGCGCAGCAGACCTGGCCCTGGTTGAACCAGATCGAATCGACCAGGCCTTCGACCGCCGCGTCCAGGTCGGCGTTCTCGAACACGATGAATGGCGATTTGCCGCCCAGTTCAAGCGACAGCTTCTTGCCGCTGCCGGCGGTGGCCTTGCGGATGATGCGGCCCACTTCGGTCGAGCCGGTAAAGGCCAGCTTGTCGATGCCCGGATGATTGACGATGGCTTCGCCCACGCGGCCGTCGCCGGTGACCATATTGACCACGCCCGCCGGCACGCCCGCCTGCTGGCAGATCTCGGCGAACAGCAGCGCGCTCAGCGAAGTGAATTCGGCCGGCTTGAAGACGATGGTATTGCCCGCCGCGAGCGCCGGAGCGATCTTCCACGCCAACATCAGCAGCGGGAAATTCCACGGCACGATCTGGCCGACCACGCCGACGGCGCGGTAGTCCGCGAATTCTTCCGACTGCAGCTGGGCCCAGCCGGCGTGGTGGTAGAAGTGGCGCGCGGCCAGCGGGATGTCGGCGTCGCGCGTTTCGCGGATGGTCTTGCCGTTGTCGAGTGTTTCGAGCACGGCGAACAGGCGCGAATGCTTCTGCAGCAGGCGCGCCAGCGAGTACAGCACTTTGGCGCGGCCATGGCCGCCCAGCGCCACCCAGCCCGGCTGCGCGCGGCGCGCGGCTTCCACGGCGCGCTCGACGTCGGCGACGGAGCCCTGGGTCAGCTGGGCCAGTTCGCTGCCGTCGGCCGGATTGTAGGTCGCGAAGGTTTCGCCCGGTTCGGTCCACGCATTGTCGATGAACAGGCCAAAACGGCGGCCATGCTGGTCCAGCCACGCGTTCGCTTCTTTGCTGCTCTCAGGTGCGGGGCCGTAGTCCATGGTTTGAAGGATCTCTTGAATAGTTGGCATGACGTGTCCGTTCTGTTTTTATGGTTGCGCGTGGCGGTGGGCTGCCGAGTAGCTGCCGGTCACGTAGTGTTCGAGCTGGCGTTCGATGTCGGTCAGGAGGCTGGACGCGCCGATGCGGAACAGGTGCGGCTGCAGCCATTCATTGCCCAGCTCTTCCTTCATCACGGTCAGGTACTGCAGCGCCGACTTCGCGGTCGAGACGCCGCCCGCTGGCTTGTAGCCGACCATGAAGCCGGTGCGCTCGTAGTATTCGCGGATCGCGCGCACCATCACCAGCGACACCGGGATGGTGGCGTTGACGCCTTCCTTGCCGGTCGAGGTCTTGATGAAATCGGCGCCGGCCATCATGCACACCCACGAGGCCTTGGCCACGTTTTCCAGCGTGACCAGGTCGCCGGTCGCGAGGATCGCCTTGACGTGTGCTTCGCCGCAGGCCTGGCGGTAGGCCAGCATCTCGTCGTACAGCGCCTGCCAGTTGCCGGTCAGGACATGCTGGCGCGTGATCACGATGTCGATCTCGGTCGCGCCCGCGGCCACCGACAGCTCGATCTCGCGCAACTTGGTCTCCAGCGACGACAGGCCGGCCGGGAAGGCGGTCGACACCGCGGCGATCGGCAGGCGACCCTGCAGGATCTGCACCGCCGGCTGTATCATCTCGTGGTACACGCACACCGCGCCGGTGGTCAGCTCGGTCAGGCCCAGCGCCTGCATCAGGTCCGCGCGCAACGGGCGCATCGCCTTCTTGCACAGGCGCTCCACGCGGCCCGGGGTGTCGTCGCCCGACAGCGTGGTCAGGTCGATGCACTGGATCGCCTTGACCAGCCAGGCGGCCTGGTATTCCTTCTTCACCGTGCGGCGCGCGGCCAGGCTGGCGGCGCGGCGGTCGGCGGCGTTGCGGTTGACCTCCAGGCTGTTGACCCAGCCGAGGTCGAGCCCGACGGCGGTATTGCGTTTGAAATCGAGGTTCTGGGTCATAGCAGCGGAGTTCCGTTCGAAAGAGGTTTGACGCCAAGATGCTTGGCGAGCGTTGCGCCAATGCTGGAGAAGGTGTCGGCGACCGGCAGCGCGCGCGGCGCCACGCCGGGGCCGAAGAACAGCACCGGGATGTGTTCGCGCGTGTGGTCGGAGCCAGGCCAGCTCGGGTCGCAGCCGTGGTCGGCGGTGATGACGGCGATGTCGCCTTCCTTCATCTTGGCCATGAATTCGGGCAGGCGCGCGTCCAGCTCGTGCAGCGCGTTGTTGTAGCCGGCCAGGTCGCGGCGGTGGCCGAACATCATGTCGAAGTCGACGAAGTTCACGAAGGTCAGCGACTTGTCCGGGGCGCTGTCGGCCACTTCCAGCAGGCGGTCGAACAGGGCCATATTGTCCGGACCCTTGATCAGCTGGGTCACGCCCTGGGCCGCGAAGATGTCGCTGATTTTGCCGAGCGCGATCACCTCGCCGCCGGCGTCCTTCACATGGTTCAGCAAGGTGGGACTCGGCGGCGGCACCGCGTAATCGTGGCGGTTGGCGGTGCGCTTGTAGTCGCCGTTGGCGCCGACGAAGGGACGCGCGATCACGCGGCCGATGTTGTAGGGCTTGACCAGTTCGTAGGCCACTTCGCACACTTCGTACAGGCGCTCCAGGCCGAAGTGCTCTTCGTGCGCGGCGATCTGCAGCACCGAATCGGCCGAGGTGTACAGGATCGGCTTGCCGGTGGCGACGTGCTCGTCGCCCAGCTCGTTGATGATGGTGGTGCCGGAAGCGTGGCAGTTGCCGAGGAAGCCCGGCACCTTGGTGAGCTCCTGCAGCTTGTCGGTCAGCTCTTTCGGGAACGATGGCGCGGTCTTCGGGAAGTAGCCCCAGTCGAAGAGCACCGGCACGCCGGCGATTTCCCAGTGGCCGCTCTGCGTGTCCTTGCCGGTGGACTGCTCGCGCGCGACGCCGTATGCGCCGGTGAAGCCGTCGCGCCGGTCGAAGCCCTCGGCCCATTCGCCGCAGGCGATGTGCGCGGCGGCGGCCAGGCCGATCTTTTCCAGGTTGGGCAGCGACATCGGCTTGCCTTCGCGGGCCGCCCATGCGGCGATGTGGCCGAAGGTGTTGGCGCCTGCGTCGCCATATTTGTCGGCATCGGGCAGCGCGCCGAGGCCGAAGGAATCGAGCAGGAGAATGAAAGCGCGGGACATTGTGGCTCCCCTTGTATGGTTAGGCGGCGCGCGGAGTGGACGCGAGCTGCTCCAGGAATGCCGGGATCAGCGCGACCAGGTCGCGCGCGCCGATCGCAGCGTATTTTAAAGTCTGTTCGTGCGACAGCTGGAATGGCGACAGGCCTTCAGCCAGGTTGGTGATGACCGAGACGCCGGCCACCTTCAGGCCGCAGTGGCGCGCGGCCACCACTTCCGGCACGGTCGACATGCCGACGATGTCGGCGCCCAGCGTCTTGAAGGCGCGGATTTCCGCGGCGGTCTCGAAGTTGGGGCCCGGGTAGCACACGTACACGCCTTCGTGCAGCGTGATGCCCTTCGCTTGCGCGGTGGCTTTCACCAGTTCGCGCATGTCGCGGTCGTAGGCATTGCTCATGCTGAAGAAGCGCGGACCGAAGCGGTCGTCGTTGGGGCCGGTCATCGGGCTGCCCGGCAGGCCGTTGATGTGGTCCGTGATCGAGACCAGCGAGCCGGCATCCACTTCCGGACGCAGCGAGCCGGCGGCGTTGGTCACGAACAGCAGTTCGCAGCCGATCAGCTTCATGGTGCGCACGGCGGAGATCATCACGCCCGGGCCGTAGCCTTCGTAGAAGTGGCCGCGGCCCTTGAGGCAGGCGACCGGCACGCCGGCCAGGGTGCCGAGCACCAGTTCGCCGGCATGGCCGTGCACGGTGCTGATCGGGAAGCCCGGCAGGTCGGCGAAGCTGATCGACACCGCATCCGTCATCTGCTCGGCCAGCACGCCGAGCCCGGAACCGAGGATGAGCGCGACGCGCGGCTCGAATCCCGGTTTGCGGGCACGGATGATGTCGGCTGCTTCAAACGGCGTGTTGCTGGGCATGAGGTTTCCTTCTTGTGTCGGTATTCGAGGGGGCGTATCGGGCTTGGGGAGGCGCGGTTGTGCGAGCGCCGCGGGAGAGCGCGGCTGCCGATAGGCCAGATAATTATAACTATGCATGATCGACGATTCGTATGGCAAATACCGATTTTGTTCCCGATTTATATGGCTCTCAAATAAATGATCGGATGCACAGATTGACCCTCTTCAAACTTTTGTTTAGTATAGCAAACAAATGTTGATACCTTCCGTCCCGTGAACGACGTCTCGAAAAAAGAACGGCTGCTCGACCTGGTCCGCGCCAATCCCTTCATCTCGCAACAGGAACTGGCCGACCAGCTGGGCCTGTCGCGCTCCGCCGTGGCGGGCCACATCGCGGCCCTGATCCGCGAGCGGCGCCTGCTCGGCCGCGCCTACGTGCTGCCGGAGCGGCGCGCCATCGTCTGCATCGGCGCGGCCGCGCTCGACCGCAAGCTGCGCTCGCTGGCGCGGCTGGTGCCGGGCACCTCGAATCCGGCCACCCAGTCCGAATCGTTCGGCGGCGTGGCGCGCAACGTGGCCGAGAACCTGGCCCGCCTCGGCGCGGCGGTCGGCCTGGTCACCGCGCTGGGCCAGGACGCCGCCGGCGCCGCCCTGCTCGCGCACGCCGACGGCGCCGGCATCGACACTCGCGGCGTGCTGCACCTGGCCGATGCCGTCACCGGCACCTACACCGCAGTGCTCGACGCCGACGGCGAGATGACGGTGGCGCTGGCCGACATGGCGCTGTACGACCGCATCACGCCCGACCTCATCGCCACGCGCCGTCCGCAGCGCGCCAACGCCGCGATGGTGGTGGCCGACCTCAACCTGCCGCAGGACACGCTGGCCCAGGTGCTGGCCGATGCCGCGCTCGATGCCGTGCCGCTGGTGCTGGTCGCCGCGTCCGAGCCGAAGATGGCGCGCCTGCCCGCGCGCCTGGACGGCGCCATGCTCATGATTCTTAATGCCGGCGAGCTGGGTACCCGCGTGGGCCGCCCGTTGCCCGGCGACGCCGACATCGCCGCCGCCTGCGCCGAAGTGCAGGGCCAGGGCGTGCGCGACCTCGTCATCACGCGCGGCGCCGCCGGCGTCCTGTTCACCAGCCCGGACGGCATCAAGCACCTGCCCGCGCCGAAAGCCGAAGTGGTCGACGTCACCGGCGCCGGCGACGCCTTCGCGGCCGCGGTCTGCTGGTCGCTGCAGCAGGATCCGGGCGACCTCGAACTGGCCTGCCGCCGCGGCCTGTGCCTGTCCGCGCTCACGCTCGGATCCCCGCACACCGTCTGCCCCACCCTGCCGGACGAGCTGTTCGCCGGCCTTCACCAACAGGACTGACCATGCATTCTTATCTTCTGCTGTCGCCCGAAGTGGCCGCCGCGCGCGCCGCCGGCAAGCCGGTCGTGGCGCTCGAATCGACCATCATCTCGCACGGCATGCCCTATCCCCAGAACGTGCAGACCGCGCGCGAGGTCGAACAGGTGATCCGCGACGCCGGCGCCGTGCCGGCCACCATCGCCATCATCGACGGCCGCATCTGCATCGGCCTGTCGAACGAACAGCTGGAACTGCTCGGCACCGCGAAGGACGCGATGAAGGTCAGCCGCCGCGACCTGGCCTATGCGCTGGCGCTGCGCAAGCTGGGCGCGACCACCGTGGCCGCCACCATGATCTGCGCCGAGCTGGCCGGTATCCAGGTGTTCGTCACCGGCGGCATCGGCGGCGTGCACCGCGGCGCCGAGACCAGCTTCGACATCTCGGCCGACCTGCAGGAACTGGCCCACACCAGCGTCGCTGTGGTGTGCGCGGGCGTGAAGTCGATCCTCGACATTGGCCTGACGCTGGAATACCTCGAAACCTACGGCGTGCCGGTGATCAGCGTCGGCCAGCCCGGCTTCCCGGCCTTCTTCACGCGCGACAGCGGCTTCAAGGCCGACTTCCAGATCGACGGCGCGCACGAGCAGGCGCAGTTCATCCGCACCAAATGGGACCTGGGCCTGAAGGGCGGCGTGGTGGTGTCGAACCCGGTGCCGCTGGAATCCGCGATGCCGAAAGAGGAAATCGACCGCATCACCGGGCAGGCCCTGGCCGAGGCTGGGCAGCAAGGCGTCACCGGCAAGGCCGTCACGCCCTTCCTGCTGGACCGGATCAAGCAGCTGACCGGCGGCCGCTCGCTTTCCACCAACATCGCGCTGGTCAAGCATAATGCACAGGTTGGCGCGCGCCTGGCCGTGGCCCTGCATGGCGCGCACGCCTGAACCCCGAACCGGAACACCTGCGATGTCGATCGATCTCAAGCAGCTCAAGTACTTCCTCGCGGTCGCCGAAGAGAAGAGCTTTTCGCGCGCCGCCGAACGCCTGCACATCTCGCAGCCGCCGCTGTCCCAGCAGATCCAGAAGCTGGAGAACGAGCTGGGCGTGCGCCTGTTCGCCCGCACCACCCGCAGCTTCGAGCTGACCGCGGCCGGCAAGGCGCTGATGTCGGAGGCATCGGACCTGATGTCGCGCATGCGCGTGACCATCGAAACGGTGCGCCAGATCGACCGCGGCGAGCTCGGACGGCTGCGCATCGGCATCGTCGGCTCGGCGATGTGGGGGCCGCTGCCCAAGCTGCTGGACGAATTCCAGCGCCGCTTCCCGCGCGTGACCTGGACCCTGCACGAACTCGGGCCGCACGACCAGGTCGAGGCGCTGCGCTCGAAGCAGATCGACGTCGGCTTCTGGCGCGAGCCGCGCAACGACGACGACGAGATGAAGCAGGCCGGCCTGCGCCAGGAGCTGTGCTTCCGCGAGAACGTGTGCGTGGCCGTGAACGAGCATCACCGGCTGGCCACGCAGGAGGCGATCGAACTGTCAGAGCTGGCGGGCGAGCCGATCCTGACCCTGGCGCTGGACCGTTCGGCGTTCGCGCGCCACCTGATGCAGTCCTGCGCCAGCGCCGGCTTCACGCCCGCGATCTTCCAGGAGGCGCTGGAGCCGCAGACGGTGCTTGCCATGGTGGGCGCGGGCCTGGGCGTGGCGCTGATGCCGGAAACGACGGCGCGCGTGGTCTGGCCGGGCGTGGTGTTCGTGCCGATCAAGACCAATCCGCCATCGGGCAACCTGTACATCACCTACCCGATCCACGACGACGCGCCGGTGGTGCGCGCCTTCCTGAAGATCGCCAGCGAGGGCGCTGCCGAGGCCTAGGGTCGTCTCAAAAAAGCGCTAACCGCGTTAAGCATAATAAGAAATATCGTCGTTCCCGCGAAGGCGGGAACCCATGCTGAGATTGCAGTCTCGCGGCATTTTCGCGACCGCGCATCGTGTCTATGGGTCCCCGCCTTCGCGGGGACGACGGCTGTGCTCAATTAGTGAGTGGCGCCGCCGGCGACTGCGAGGTCGGTTTCGGTGCCGACCGTCGCCTGCACCGCCGCGCGCAAGCCTTCGATAATCTCCGCCAGCGGCATGCTGGGCGTTCCATCCTTGGCCTGCTTCGGCAGGAAGGGCACGTGGATGAAGCCCGCGCGCACTTTCGTGCCGAGCGTGTTGTGCAGCAGCCCGTAGAACACATGGTTGCAGACGAAAGTGCCGGCGGTCTGCGACACGCCCGCGCGCAGGCCGCGCTCGCGCATCTCTTGCACGATGGCCTTGATCGGCAAGGTGCTGAAGTAGGCGTCGGGTGCGCCCGCGACGATCGCCTCGTCCACCGGCTGCTGGCCGTCGTTGTCGGCGATCGAGGCATCGTCGACGTTGATCGCCACCCGCTCCACCGACAGTTCCGGACGCCCGCCGGCCTGGCCGACGGCGATGACGACGTCCGGCTTCAGTTCGTCCAGCAGCCCGGCCATCACGCGGTTGGCCATGCCGAACACGCACGGCAGCTGGCGCACCTCCACCGCGAAACCATCTCCCCTCCAGCCTTTCAGCTCCTTGACCGCCTCCCACGAGGGGTTGATTTTGGCTTTGTTAAAAGGCTCGAATCCTGTCAGGAGAATAGTTTTTATCATGGCTACCGACCCATCAAAAAGTAGAGGAGGAAGATGTTCGCAACCAGAAGCGGCAAGGCAGTCGGCGTCTGCGCCTTGATGACCGCGTTCCGGTCAGGCAGTTCAAGCAGAGCAACGGGCACCATATTAAACGTCGCGGCCATCGGTGTCATCAGGGTGCCGCAGTAGGCGCTGAACATCCCGATCGCCGCCATCACGGCCGGATTGGCGTGATACATCCCCACCAGCACGGGAATCCCCACGCCGCCGGCCATCACCGGGAAGGCGGCGAAGCCGTTCCCCATCACGATCGTGAACAGCGCCATGCCGATGCAGTACACCGCCACCGCGACGAAGCGGATGTCCATGTTCACGTAAGAAGTAACGATGTGGGCCACGGCCTTGCTGACGCCAGCCTCGGTGAACAGCAGGCCGAGCACCGCCAGCATGTGCGGCAGCACCAGCGCCCAACCGATCGCGTCGAGCAGGCGGCGGAACTCGCGCACGCCCTGCACCGGGGTCGAGCGCGTCAGCCAGCAGGCCAGCGCCAGCGCCACGATGGCGCCGCAGCCCAGCGCCACCAGGGTCAGGTTCTTCGGGTCGAACACGAACAACTCGCCGATCTTCACGTCCTTGAGCAACGTCGAGCCAAGGATGGTCACGAAGGGAATGGCCAGCGCCGGGATCAGGAGCTTGTGGCCGAGACGACCGGCCTCGCTGCGGCGCTCCTGGTCTGGCAGCGCGTTGTGGCGGCCCATGCGCACGCCGCCGAAGCCGGCGATCAGCGCCATCGCGATCATGATGACGCCGGCGGCCATCGGCGGCGTCCGGTCGCCGAGCAGGTAGACCGCCGCGTACATGGCCCAGAACGCGGCGGTGCTGTAGCGGCGCGGATGGTCGGCGTCGCGCAGCGTGAACAGCGCGGTCGCGGCCAGCAGCACACCGACCAGCAGGTAGAAATAGTCGACGGCGAGGATCACCTCGCGCTCCCGCCGCGGGCGAGGCGCACGTCGAGGCGGCGCAGGTTCCAGCTGTGGATCAGGAAGGCGGTGACGGCTGTCGGGATGCCCCACAGCGCCATGTGCACCGGATCGACCTCGATGCCTTCGGCGCGCAGGATGGTCTGCATCAGCACGATGGCGCCGAAGGCCACGAAGATGTCCTCGCCGAAGAACAGGCCGACGTTGTCGGTGGCGGCGGCCATCGCGCGCACCTCGTGGCGCTGTTCGTCGCTCAGCTTGCCGCTGCGTGCTTCGGCGGCGCCTTCGGCCATCGGCGCGATCAGTGGGCGCACCATCGAAGCCTGGCCGCCAAGGCTGGTCATGCCAACGGCGGCGGACAGTTCGCGCACCAGCAGGTAGACCGTCAGCAGGCGGCCCGCGGTGGCCGAGCGGATCTTGGCGATGAAGTTCTGGGCGTGCTCGCGCAAGCCGTGGCGTTCGAGCAGGCCGATGGCGGCCAGCGGCAGCAGGTAGATCAGCGGCAGGTTGCGGGTCTTGAGGAAGGCGGCGCCGAGCGATTCGAGGATGTGCGGGACCGGCATCGCGGCGGCCAGCCCGGTGACGGCGCACGATGCCACGACCACCAGCACCGGATGGGCGCGCAGCAGGAAGCCGACGATGATGACGGCCACGCCCAGAAGCGGCCACAAGTTAACTGCTGCATGCATGAATACTCCCGGCTCAGTGAAGGCGGGGGCAATATTAACCGAGGGGTTGGCTGGGAGGAAACAGTTTTGTGGGACTGACTACAGCACTGCCAGTGGGGCTAGGAATATAGAGAACGTGTTCCGCGAAGGCGGGAACGACGATATCTATATAGCGATGGCCACTAATAAAGAGCTGAACTCAGGGGCTATGGCCGCACCGGATTGGTCGCGTCGTCGCCAACCACCGTATTCCACGGCCTGACATGAAAGGCCTTCACCAGCCCATTGAGCACATACGGATCCACCGCCGCAAATCCGCTGACCGTCTCCGCGCTGTCGCACTTAAACATCAGTATCGCGTGATCCGCAGGGTCGGACAGGGCGCCGGCGATGACGATTTCGCCGCGTTGTTGCGCTTCCCACGCAAGCTTCAAGTGCTCGCTTCGGAACTCGGCGCGGCGCTCCAAATAGTCGGGTGCGAGGTCGTAGATCAGCAAATAGTGCACGTCAGGTCTCCGATTAGTCGTTTCGATGCAACTGGCATCTTACCTGATGCCGTGATACGCACGCCTGCACGCTTGATCGGCCTCAGACCTTGGTGGAACCCGGCCGCTAATCTGGCCTCGACACGACCACGCCAAGGTGAAAACCATGAAGACATCCGCGTCAGGCTTTGGATCAGGGAGCGCGGCGATTGCGCTGCCATTGGCGGTATGCGCCGCGGTGCTCTCCGCTTGCGGCGGCGGGAGCGACTGGTGCGATCCCAAGGACAAATGGAACCAGCCGGACCCGCCGCCGGCCCAGTTCACCGGCCTGTCGCTGGTCGCGGGCGACCAGTGCAATACCTGCGGCGGCAGCCACGATGGCACCGGCTCGCTGGCGCGCTTCAACGGCGCGGAAGGCATCGCCGCCGATGGCAAGGGCAATCTCTTCGTCGCGGAAAACGCCAGCTCCACGATCCGCAAGATCAGCGCGCAGGGCGTGGTCAGCACGCTGGCCGGCCTGGTCAACCAGCCGGGCGGCGTGGACGGCATCGGCAATGCGGCGCGCTTTCGCAATCCGACCCGGCTGGCGGTGGACATCAGCGGCAACATCTACGTCACCGATACCGGCAACTCCACCATCCGCAGGATCGGCGCGGACGGCGCAGTGGTCACCCTCGCCGGCCAGCCGGGCGTCTGCGGCAGCGGCGACGGCAGCGGCGCGCAGGCGCTGTTCTGCAATCCGAAGGGCGTTGCGGTCGACGGCTCGGGCGTCCTGTATGTGGCGGACACGCGGAACGACACGATCCGCCGCATCACGCCGACCGGCCAGGTGATCACCATCGCCGGCAAGCCGGGCGTGTGCGGCAGCGCCGATGGCGGCGTGGCCGTCGCCACCTTCTGCCAGCCCGGCGACATCACGGTCGACCGCTGGGACAATATCTACGTCGCCGACACCGGCAACAACACGATCCGCATGATCGACCCGCAGGGCCGCGTCTCCACGCTGGCCGGCGCGGCAGGTTCCTGCGCGTCGGCCGATGGGCCAAACGGCGCCTCGCGCCTGTGCGCGCCCAGCGGCATCACGGTGGATTCGACCGACAATCTCTACGTCGCTGACACCGGCAACAACACCATCCGCCGCATCGACGTCGGCAACGTCACCACCACCATCGCCGGCGTGCCGCAGCAGAAAGGCATCGTCCTCGGGCCGCTGCCGGGCGAGCTGGATGCGCCCACCGGCATCACCATGGATACCGACGCATCGGTGGCGCTCACCTCGCACAACCTGGTGCTGCGGCTGCTGCCGCCGAAATGACGCGAGCCGGCTCCCCCGGCAAATTTGGCCTGCGGCATGAGCCCGATCGAGCGCGCGATGGGCACCGTCGAAAAATACATGCCCTCGGCCGGACCGGTGCTCCACTGAACCCAAGGGCGCCGGCGCGTTGTAGCTTCGCCACGCTTTTGTCGAAACTACTGAACTAGCACAGCATTTGATATGTAGCGCACAGAAAATTGCGGTCCGCAGCGGTAAGCTGGACCGCATGAACACCACGTCGAAAAAAGTCGCGGCCGGCATGGCCGGATTTGCCAGCTTCCTGTGGCTGGGCCTGACAGCTGCGGTTGCTGCCAATCAGCGCCGACTGGTGTTCAATCCCGTGGCCGAGCGCGAGGTGAAAAGCCCGCGCAGCAGCGGGCACCGCACCCGCCCGGTGGTGCTGCGCGCCAAGGACGGCACCCGCCTGAGCGGCTACCTGATGACCCCGCACGTGCCCGGCACCCATCCGGCCGTGATGTATTTCGGCGGCCGCTCGGAGGAAGTGTCCTGGGTCGCGCGCGACGCCGGCCGCCTGTTCCCCAATATGACCGTGCTGGCCATGAACTACCGCGGCTACGGCGATTCGCACGGCGAGCCGGCCGAAAACTTCATGGTCGACGATGCCTGCACCATGTTCGACTGGCTGGCCGAGCACGGTTTCGTGGACGCCACCCGGATCGCCGTGGTCGGACGCAGCCTCGGCTCCGGCGTCGCGGTCCAGCTCGCCAAGGCGCGCCCCGTGCATTCCGTGGTGCTGATCACGCCCTACGATTCCGTGCTCGCGCTCGCCAAGCGGCGCTTCCGCGGCATGCCCGTCGATTACCTGCTGCGCCACCGCTTCGAGTCGATCAAGCATGCGCCCGCCCTCACCGCCCCCACCTATGTGCTGCGGGCGGAACGCGACGACATCATTCCCCACTCGCATACCGACCAGCTCGTCTCAAAGCTGGCCCAGCTGTGTGGCGACGACGTCATCCCCGGCTCCGATCACCTGAACATCCCCTATCTGGAGGAAACCCAGCAGCGCATCGCCAGCTTCCTGGCCGCCCGTTTCGCCACCGCGGCCCCCATCGCACTGCCGGCGCCGGTCGCCTGACGGCCGCCCAAGGCGCATTTATATTTGCACCAAATAAATTGCGCAGTAAAATCGTATTTGCCTTTCATAATCGCGGTGATGCATGATCTGACAGCATTGCGCGCCCGGTGGCGGCAATGCGATGCCCCTGCCGGCGCGAGCGGGCCGAGACAAATCGGCTTGCTTCCGGAGACGACATTGTCCCGCGAGGAAATACCCCACAGAGACGATGAAGCTTGCGTAGCCACTCGCAACGCAAGGCTTGCGCCGGGTACAATAAGGAAATTCCAGGAGCCAACAAACATGAAAATGAAGCATCTTTGCATGACGATCGCGGCGTTTTGCGTCGCCGGCACGGCTGCGGCGGCAGCCCCGAAACTGGGCATCGTGTATGACGCCGGTGGCAAATTCGACAAATCGTTCAACCAATCGGCCTACGTCGGCGCCGAGCGCTTCAAGAAGGAAACCGGCATCGGCTACCTCGAAGCGCAGGCCAACAGCGACACCCAGTCCGAGCAGGTGCTGCGCGGACTGGCGCGCAAAAAACTCGACCTGATCGTGGCCGTCGGCTTCTCGCAAAGCCAGTCGGTGCAGAAGGTCGCCAAGGAATTCCCGTCGGTGCATTTCGTCGTGATCGACGGCATCGCCCAAGGCAACAACGTCAACTCGGTGCTGTTCAAGGAGCAGGAAGGCTCCTACCTGGTCGGCGTGGCCGCCGCGATGGCGTCCAAGACCAACAAGCTCGGCTTCATCGGCGGCATGGACATCCCGCTGATCCGCGCCTTCGCCTGCGGCTACGGCCAGGGCGCCAAGGCCACCAAGCCGAAGGTCGAGATCCTGCAGAACATGGTCGGCACCACCAGCGCGGCGTGGAACGACCCGGCCAAGGGCGGCGAGCTGGCACGCGCCCAGTTCGAGCGCGGCGCCGACGTGATCTTCGCGGTGGCGGGCGGCAGCGGCATGGGCGCCCTGCAGCAGGCCAAGGAAAAAGGCAAGCTGGCGATCGGCGTCGACTCCAACCAGAACTACCTGCATCCGGGCAGCATGCTGACCTCGATGGTCAAGCACGTGGACAACGCCGTGTACACCGAATTCACCGAGGTGAAGAACGGCACCTGGAAGCCGGGCGTGACCTATCTGGGCCTGAAGGAAGGCGGCGTGGACTGGGTGGTCGACAAGGACAACCGCGCCGTGGTCAGCCCCGCGATGGAAAAGAAGGTGAATGAGATCAAGGCCGACATCATCAGCGGCAAGATCAAAGTGATCGACTACCGCGCCAACAGCTCCTGCCCGGTCTGATCTTTCAACTTAACCCGAAAGCGTTCCGCGCCGGCCCAGTCCGGCGCGGCGCGTTTTTGAACGCATAACGCAAGCCACTGAACATGCAGCCAGCCGTAGAATTTCGCAATATAAGCAAGGCCTTCGGGCCGGTGCAGGCGAACGCCGACGTCAGCTTCCAGATCGCCAAGGGTTCGATCCATGGCGTGATCGGGGAGAACGGGGCCGGCAAATCGACCCTGATGAGCATCCTGTACGGCTACTACAACGCCGACAGTGGCCAGGTCCTGATCGACGGCGTGGCGCGCGACATCCGCACCAGCCACGACGCCATCGCGCTCGGCATCGGCATGGTGCACCAGCACTTCATGCTGGTCGAGAACATGACCGTGCTCGACAACGTGATGCTGGGCGCCGAGGGCGGCTTCAAGCTCAAGGCCCAGCGCGCGCAAGTGGAATCCAGGCTGCGCGAGATCTGCGCCAAGTACCGCCTCGACGTCGATCCGCTCGCCACCATCTCCGACCTGTCCGTGGGCGCGCAGCAGCGCGTCGAGATCCTCAAGCAGATCTACCGCAGCGCCGAGATCCTGATCCTGGACGAGCCGACCGCCGTGCTGACCGCGCAGGAGACCGCCGCGCTGTTCGAGATCCTGCGGCTGTTCAAGGACCAGGGCAAGACCATCATCCTGATCACCCACAAGCTGCAGGAGATCATGGACATCACCGACCAGGTGACCGTGATGCGCGCTGGCCGCGTGGTGGGGGCGGTGTCGACCGCCGCGACCTCCAAGGAGCAGCTGGCCAACATGATGGTGGGCCGCCCGATCCAGAGCGAGCTGCCGCGCGCGCCCTACAATCCGGGCGCGCCAGTGCTGCGCGTGACCAAGCTGCAGCTGGAAGACGCGCAGAAGGTCAAGCTGCTGGCCGATATCGACCTGACGGTGCGCGCCGGCGAGATCGTCGCTATCGCCGGCGTGTCCGGCAACGGCCAGAGCGAACTGATGGAAATCCTGGCCGGCATGCGCCTGCCGACCTCCGGCAGCGTCGAATTCCTCGGCAAGGAGCTGCCGATCGCCGGCCGCGCCAACGCCGACGGCCTGCCCGCCGTGTTCCGCGAGATGGGCATCGGCCACGTGCCGGAAGACCGCCTGCGCGACGGCGTGATCAAGGATTTCTCGGTCATGCAGAACACCGTGTTCGGCTACCAGGACCGCGTCAAGAACCGTTGGGGCCTGCTCGACCTCGACGCCATCGGCAAGCGCTGCTCGACCCTGCTCGAAGCCTTCGACGTGCGCCCGAAGAACCCGGACCTGCGTATCGGCCTGCTCTCGGGCGGCAACCAGCAGAAGGTGGTGATCGCGCGCGAAGTGTCGGCCTGCCCGAAGCTGATGCTGGTCGGCCAGCCGACCCGCGGCGTGGACATCGGCACCATCGAATCGATCCACACCCAGCTGCTGCGCTTGCGCGACGAAGGCGTGGCGATCCTGCTGGTCTCGGTCGAACTGGAGGAAGTGCGCGCGCTGGCCGACCGCATCGTGGTCATGTCCGGCGGCCGCATCACCGGCGAACTCAAAGTTGAAGAATTCGACACCACCCGCATTGGCCTCTTGATGGGCGGGATGCACAAATCATGAAAACAGAACTGCCACGCTGGGTCACCGGCTTCGTCCTGCCCATCCTGAACCTCGTTTCGGCGCTGCTGGTCGCGGCGCTGGTCATCAAGCTGCTCGGCGAAAGCCCGGTCGAATCGCTCGGCATCCTGCTCAACAGCGCGGTGATGAATCCGGAAGGCCTGGCCTACACCCTGTTCTACGCCAGCACCTTCATCTTCACCGGCCTCGCGGTCTCGATCGCGATGAAGGCGGGCCTGTTCAACATCGGCGCCGAAGGCCAGATGTATGTGGGCGGCCTGGGCCTGACCCTGGTGATGCTGGCCTTCGACCATTCGCTGTCGCCGTGGCTGCTGCTGCCGCTGGCGATGCTGGGCAGCGCGGTGTTCGGCGGCCTGTGGGCCTTCATCCCGGGCTACCTGCAGGCCAAGCGCGGCAGCCACGTGGTGGTCACGACCATCATGTTCAACTTCATCGCCGCGAGCCTGATGAACTTCGTGATCGTGAAGTACCTGGTGCCCGAGGGCGAGCAGAACCCGGCCAGCCGCGCGTTCGCGGAAGCCGGCCAGATGCCGCGCCTGTCGACCTGGTTCGCCGGCGCCGACGGCACTTCGCCGCTGGGCGACGCTCCGCTCAACATCAGCTTCCTGATCGCGATCGCCGCGCTGGCGATCTACGGCGTGGTGGTATGGCGTTCCTCGTTCGGCTACAAGCTGCGCGCCACGGGCCTGAACCACAGCGCGGCTCACTACGCCGGTGTGTCGATCAGCCGCATGATCATCGTCACCATGCTGGTCTCGGGCGCGCTGGCCGGTCTCGGTGCGGTCAACTCGATCATGGGTTCGACCCATTACCTGTCGCTCAACTTCCCGGCGGGTGCGGGCTTCATCGGCATCGCGATCGCGCTGATGGGACGCCAGCACCCGGTCGGCATCTTCCTGTCCTCGGTGCTGTTCGGCGCGCTGATCCAGGGCGGCTTCGACCTGTCGCTGGAAAAGCCGAACATCCCGCAGGAGACCATCATCTTCATCCAGGGCCTGATCATCCTGTTCTGCGGCGCGATGGAGAACCTGTACGCGCCCGCGATGCTCAAGCTCGTGAACCTGAAACGCAAAGGATAAGCCATGCTGGAAGATCTTCACATTGCCAGTATCGTCGTCACCACCATCCGCAACGCGCCGGTGCTGATGTTCGCCGCGCTGGCCGGCCTGTTCGCGGAGCGCAGCGGCGTGGTGGACATCGGACTGGAGGGCAAGATCCTCGCCTCCGCCTTCGCCTCGGCCGCCGTGGCCTACGCCACCCAGAACCCGTGGTGGGGCGTCGTCGCCGCCATCGCCGTGTCGATCGCGATCGCGATGGCGCAGGCCTTCGTCTCGATCACGCAGAAGGGCAACCAGCTGGTGGCCGGCATCGCCATCAATATCGCGATGAGCGGGCTGACCTTCGTGATCGCGCAGTACTTCTTCCAGCAGGGCGGCCGCACGCCGGACCTGGGCGACGCGCGCTTCACCGACATTGTGCTGCCGGGCGCCGCCGCGTTGGCCAACATCCCCTTCATCGGCTGGCTGTACACCCAGGTGCTGGGCGGGCAATCGATCCTGGTCTACCTGGCCTTCCTGCTGCTGCCGGTGGTGCACTGGGTGGTCTACCACAGCCGTTTCGGCCTGCGCCTGCGCGCCTGCGGCGAGAACCCGCACGCGGCCGATGCGGCGGGCGTGTCGGTGACGAAGACGCGCTACATGGCGATGCTGGTGGCGGGCACGCTGTGCTCGTTCTCGGGTTCCTATCTCGCGATCGTGCAGAGCGGGTTCTTCCTGCGCGACATGTCGGCCGGCGCCGGCTACCTCGCGCTGACCGCGCTGGTGTTCGGTAACTGGCGTCCGCTGCACACGGTGCTGGGCTGCCTGATGTTCGCGATGTTCCAGGCGATCCAGATCCAGATCGAAGGCGTGGACCTGCCGGTGGTGGGGCGCATTCCGGGGTCGCTGATCCAGATGATTCCGTACGTGGTGACCGTGGTGGTGCTGGCGGGGCTGATGGCCAAGTCGGTGGCGCCGAAAGCGATCGGGCAGCCGTTCGTCAAGTCGCGCTAACGCTGCGCACGCAAAATGGGGTTCCCGCCTGCGCGGGAACGACGTTCTTTCTTTAGCTAGCGCTAGCTATAAACAGACCGTCGTTCCCGCGAACGCGGGAACCCCATTTCTCATGCAGCACCCGTCACTGCGCAATCTTCTTTCCGCTCTTGTCCAAGCCCTGCAAAGCATGCCGCTGCCCACTGGTCGCAGCAAACCACGCCGGCAGCACCCTGAAGGTGAGCGCCAGGTCGAAATCCCCGCCCACGCTCCCCTGGTCCATCGGCACAAACCCGCGCCGGTTCTGGAACCAGCGCATCCACTCGCTTGAACCCGGCGCCGGCGAATTGAGATACGGCGCCCCTGCCCCGCTGGCCGACGGCGCCAGCGGCATGATGAACGAGGCCATCCCCATCGCCGGATTCGACGTGTTCCACTGCGAGCTTCCATGGCACGACAGGCACGCCGTATTCGGCGCGTTCTGCACCAGCCTGCGCGACTGCCCCGCCACGAAGGAGATGTCGTTCCGCCCGTGGTCGTTAGGCCCCGACAAGCGCCCGCCCCAGCCCAGCGTCTCGAACGCATAGCGCGGCGCATACGGATTGATCCACGATTCGCGCAGCGGCGCATCGGCATTGTGCGTGCTGTTCACGAGCGGATCGTTGCCCCACTGCGCGCCCAGCGGCACCATCTTGTCCCAGATGCCGTAGCTGCCTTCGCGCGCGTTCCTGTCGTAGACGAAGGTGGCGAACACCCAGCCGGTGTCCGGCGCCGACTGCGTGTCCTTCACTACCACGTCCACCTGCAACAGCCGCAGCCTCTGCAGGCTTGGCTGGTCGGGCTGGCCGGTGGTCGCGTTGGCCGATACCATCGCCTGCCACGCCAGCGCGCCCTCCATCGCCGGCCACACGCTGGCGTCGGCAGTGGTGAACGCGAGCTTCACCGTGATCGAGCCCTCCGCATACTGCGTCGCCGCCGGATCGAGATTGGGCGCGAGCGCGCTGCGGTTCCAGATCTTGCCAAGGGTCTGGGCCGCGATGCGATTGTAGTAGGTGACGGTGTAGGTGGTGAATGGCTTGGCGAGCCGGGTGCGCGGGAACAGCGACGTGTCCACCGATCCGATCGCGACCGACAGGCCATGGATCGCTTCGCGCTCGGCGCCGAGCCAGATGTCGTTGTACCAGCCGCGCTGCTCCGCATTCCAGCAGCCGCAATCGTGCAGCAGGTCGCGCATGTCGCGCGCCACCGCGTCCTTCAGCGCGGCCACGTAGCCGGGCGCGTTGTAGATGCTGATCGGCTGGCCGCCGATCGCGCTGCGCCATGGCATGGCGGGCGCCGGCAGGTTGGCAGGATAGCGGTAGCTCAGCTTGAATGTCGGGCCGCGGTAGCCTGGCGGGAGGATGCCGTTGTGGTCGGCGTAGGGGTCGGCGGCCTGCGCCGACAGCACGAAAAGGGCTGCGCCAAGCCCGGTGCATAAGCGCCGCATGAACATATCGTGTCTCCGTTTGAAAATCGCGAAGTGTTCATTCTTGGTGTGCACACAAGAGCCCGGCTTGTGGCGGCGCAATGTTCTTGAGGATTTTACTCGTGCGCCGGCGCCGCCGAGCGGCCCAGCGTATAGGCCAGGCCGATGCCGAGCGAGAAGCCGGTGGCCTGCTTCATCAGCGGGCTGTCGCGGTTCGCCGCGCCTGCATAGGTCTCGTAGCGCGTGAAGCCGAAGGCGCGCAAGTCGCGATCGATCCGGTAGTAGCCGAACAGGCCGGTGCGCACCAGCATCAGGCCGCCCTTGGCATCGTAGGCGGGACGGCTGGCCGTCGCCAACTGCGGCGGCACGGCGTAGAAGTAGCGGTTGATGCGCGCGTCGCCGAACACGACGCCGAGCTGCCCTTCCCAGGTCCACTTGCCGCCGTCATCGCGCGTCGCATAGACCAGCCGCGGTTCGATGGTCCAGCCCTGGCGCCGCACGCCGCTCTTCAGTTCCATCACGGCGCGCAGCGGCAATTCGAAACGCAGGCGTGAACGCGGGCCGATGTCGGCCAACCTGAGCTTCAGGCGCGGGCCGAATTCGACCAGCGTGCCGAGGTCCGGCATGCCGGCGCGCGTGTGCACGTCGTTGGAATGCGCGGGCAGCGATGCGGCGAAGCCGACGTCGAATTCGGCGTTGTCGCTGCGCAGGAGGCGCGCGCCGATGCCCTGCTGGTCGGAGCGCAGCACTTCGCCGCGGTAGATCAGGAAAGGGAGCACCAGGCCGCGCCGCGACTGCATGTTCGCGCCCGGGTAGGCGGGCGTGTCGACCCAGCCGGCGCCAATGCCGGCTTCCCACAGGGGCTGGCGCGCCGCATCCTGCGCGAAGGCGGGAGCAGCGAGGCAGACGGCCATGAAGCCGATGAGTTCCTTATGCATGCTCATGGTTCGGTCGAGAGACGGAAACCGTATTGTATGAGCTGGGCGGCGACGGGCGCGCCCGGAACGGCAACCGTCGTTCCCGCGGAGGCGGGAACCCATGGACCGCGTGATTGCACACTCAGCATGGGTGCCCGCCTGCGCGGGGACGACGTGCAGTTTTACTTCGTCGGCCAGATCGCTTCCAGCACCGCCGCCAGGTGGTACCCCCCCTTGATCAGCTGGTTCTTGGCGATCGCGGAACTCGGCACCGGGTAATTGGCCGGCACTTCCATCGTCCAGGTGTAGTAGGTATCGCCCTTCTTCGACACCTGCTTGGTCAGCGGACCGATGGTGACGTCGGCATAGGCCTGCTTCGCGTAGATCAGCGAATCGTCGGCCCACTGGTACGGCCAGGTCGACACGTCGCCGGTGTTCGTGATCACGTCCGGGTGGCTGGCGATGACCACGTCCGCGAACTTGTCCGGGGTCTTGGTGCTCAGGCGGCGGAAGGCGTAGTTGACGGTGGTGCTGTCCCAGTACGAGTGGAAGGGCTTGCCCAGGTTCTTCGGCGCATCCGGGCGCTGCGGTTTCGGCTCGGCAGCCGGCACGCCGCCCGCCACCGCGGCCGCTTCGATTTTGGCGTCGTCGACCAGGAAGTTGTTCCCGCCGCGCGAATCGTAGAAGCCGACCGTGTCGACATCGCCCTGCTTGGCCGGCACCACGAACTTGCCGTCGGTACCGACGTAGGCCGCGCCCACGTGCAGCGGCTGGTGGATGTCGCCGGTCATGTGGGTCAGCAGGATCAGCGCCTGGCGCTTGGTGAAGTGGTGCGGGTTGGACTGCTCGTCGTCCTGGCCGCGCAGCACCGCGATCGCCTGCTTCAGCGTCTGCACGATATCGTCGTCGGCGGTTCCGACCGCGTGGTCATGGTAGTGATCCAGCTCGAACGGCACGTCGGTGTAGTGGTACTCGCTGTGCTTCGGGTTGGCGTTGACGTAGTCGATCATCTCCTGCGACTGCGGGCCGCAGTAATTGCCCTTCACGCAGTCCGGCCAGTTGGCGATCGACTCCAGCGATTCGCCCGGCTGCAGCAGCTCCTTGATGTGCTTCTCGGCGGTGCTGCCCTTCAGCAGTTTGTCGGCGATGGCGCCCACCGCACGGTGGCCGTCCGCACCCCAGGCGAATGCATTGGTGGACACGAAAGCGCCGGACAGCGCCAGTACACAAGCTAGTTTTTTCATTTCAGGTTCCTCGGTTGGACGGCTTATTGTTTCACCTTTTCGATGCGGGCGGACGGCGCCAGCGACGCCGCCGGCACGCCTGCGCCAGGGTGCTGCTTCAGGTACGCGATCAGTGCATCGAGGTCGCGCATCTGGGTGTCCACCTTGTTGGTGGCTTGTTTGAAGGCCGGGAACTCGTCCCCGCCTTCGGCCAGGAAGTTGTTGGCGACCACGCGGTAGGTCTTCGCGTCATCCAGCGGCGCGCCGTTCACCTTGACGCTGCCCGGCACGATGCGGCTGCCTTTCGGCTTGCTCTCGTCCCAGCGGTACGACAGCGCGCCCGACACCTGCAGGATCGAAGTCTCCGACGCAGGCGGACGGTCCCACTGCTGCTCCAGCAGCGCGCGCAGCTGGGCGCCGCTCATGTCCATCACCACCAGCGTGTTCCCGAACGGGAGTACGGCCTGGGCCTGGCCGAAGCTGACCACATTGTCGCTGCCCGCTTCGAGGTCCTTGCGGATGCCGCCCGGGTTCATGAAGCCGATCTGCGCGCCTTGTTCGCGCATCGCGGCCACGATCGCATCGCCGATCAGGTCACCCAGCGGTGACTCGCCGCTGGCGCTGTTCTTGCGCGAGACCACGGGCACGCCGATGTTCGAGACCGGCTTGGCCAGCAGTGCGGCGCTGCGCGCCTTCACCTTGGCCAGCAATGCCGACACCTTGGGATCGGCTTCGTATTCGCCCGGCTTGACCAGCACGTTGTGCGCATCGATCGCCTCGACCTTGCCGCTTTGCGAGTCCACCTTCATCTGCACCCGCGTGAGCAGGTGGCCCATCGATGCCGCCTGCGACACCACACGCCCGTCCACCTTGCACAAGTAGCCGGTGTGGCTATGGCCGCTGAACACCACGCGCACCGCCGGATCGAGCTTCCTGACGATGTCGACGATGGGGCCTTCCAGGTGCGCGCAGTCCTGCTGGAACGGCGAGGACTCCTTGGCGAAGCCGCCCTCGTGGATCAGCACCACGAACACCTGCGCACCCTTGGCACGGGCCTGCCCGACCGCCTGGTTGATCGCGGTGGCCTCGTCGCCGAAGGACAGGCCGCGCACCGACCAGCTCACCGCGACCGACGGCGTGCCCTGCAGCACCGCGCCGATCACGCCGACCTTGACGCCCTTGACGTCCTCGATGCGCCAGCCCGGCACCAGCAGCTGGCCGGTGGCGCTGTCGGTGACGTTGGCGGCCAGGTAGTGGAACTTGGCGCCTCCGAAATTGGGCTCCAGCTGGCACGCCTTCTCGGTGCGCATCGGCGAATCGCAGCCGCCGTTCTGCTGGCGCAGCAGTTCCTTGCGGCCGGCGTCGAATTCATGGTTGCCGAGCGAGCTGTCGTTCAGCCCGAGCAGGTTCATCGCCTCGATGCTCGGCTCGTCGGCCCACATCGACGACAGTGCCGGGCTGGCGCCGACCAGGTCGCCGGCGCCGACGAACAGCAGGTCCTTGTCCTCGCGCCGCAGCGCGCGCATGGTGCCGGACAGGGCTTCGATGCCGCCGGCCTGCACGGTCTGGATCTTGCCGTTGAGGTCCTTGTAGCTGTACTTGCTCGGCTCAAGGTTGCCATGGAAATCGTTCAGGCCGACGAGGTTCAGCTCGACCGGGCCGCGCGGCGCGCTGGCGCAGCCGGCCAGCGCCAGCGCGAGGGAGGAAACGAGGAGGCGACGCAGCATATTGTCCATACATCGAAAGTACAAGTGAAAACAGGCCCGAAGGCCTGTTCGATGTTACACGGTCCCGCTTGCCCGCGGCCTTGCAGCCGCGGGCAGGCCCGGTCGATTAGAAGTCGACCGACAGGGTTGCCGACGCGAAGCGCGGGGCGCCGAGGTAGTAGCGGATCGCCGAAGTCGAGTTCACGCCGTACTGCGGGTACTTCAGCGCGTTCGTTGCCGAGGTGCTCGACGGGTTGAAGTAGTGCTTGTTGGTGATGTTGCTGAGGTTGAAGCTCAGCTTCGGACGCTTGAACATGCCGAAGTTCGCGAAGGTATAGCCACCGTCGATGCCGAAGGTGGTGAAGCCCGGGGCGATCTCGTCGTTCATCAGCGAAGCCATCTGGCGGCTGGTGGCCTTGGCCTTGGCGCGGATCCAGAACGGACCGTCCTGGTACTCGGCCGACAGGCCGCCCTTCCAGCGCGGCGTGTTGATCATCTCTTTGCCGGTGGTCGGCAGGATGCCGCTGCTTGCCGTCTGCAGGTCATTCTGGACTTCGCTCTTCTGCCAGCCGATCGAGGTGTAGAACGACCAGCCGTGGATCGGCATGTTGTTCGCTTCGACTTCCCAGCCGCGGTTACGCACTTTACCGATGTTGGTGTAGGTGCTTGCGCTGGTGACCGGGTCGAACGAGGTGCCCTGGCGATTCGTGAAGTTCACGTCGAACACGGTCAGGGTGGCGATGTAGTTCTTGTCCTGGTGACGGTAGCCGATGTCGGTGTTCCACGAGCTCTCGGCCTTGACGTCGCGCATCAGGGTCGGCACGCCGTTCACGAGCTGCACGTTCGAACCGGTGTTGGTGAACACGTAGTTGGCCGGTGCGCGCATATTGCGGGCGATCGACGCGAACAGCTGGTCGTCGTTGGTGATGCGGTAACGCGCGCCCAGTTGCGGCAGCAACATGTGGTAGCTGCGGTTGATGTTGAAGGTGCCGTAAGCTGACGCGCCTTCGTTGGCGTAGTTGGTCACGTCGCGCTTGACGAACGGGGTACGCAGGCCGATGTTGAACACCGCCTTGTCGCCGACGTTGAAGGTGTCCTGCAGGAACGCCTGGTAGGCGGTCGAAATGGTCTTCGAGTTGCGGCTTTCGTATGCCTGGCCGGTCGGGCCGATGATCTTGCCGTTCTGCAGGTAGTCGTCGGTCGGGTTGCCGTTGGCGTCCACCGGCACCATTTCGCCGGTCTGCTTGTGCGAAGCGCGCTCGTACCACAGGCCGCCCAGGATGGTGTGGTCGCCGATGGTGTGGGTCAGCGAGATGCTCACGCCCGGACGGTTGGTGCGGGTCACGCTGGCGTTGGCCATGATGATGGTGTCCAGGGTGTCGCCGTCGCCGTTCAGGTCGACCGCGCCGGTCATCTTCTTGCTGACCGGATCGTACGGCAGGAAGGAACCGCTCTCGTTCACGGCCTTCTGCTGGATGCCGCCGTTACCGAAGCCATACCAGTAGTAGGGCACGATCTTCAGGTCGGTGTCCGAATTCAGGCGGAACTTGGCGGTGGCCGAGAAGATCGCGTTGCGGAACGGGTTCAGGTACAGGCCGTAGTACGGCGGGGTGTTCACGACTTCCTTCTGCGCGGTGCCCTTGACCGGGGTCAGGTGGCCGGCGAAGACCGAGCTGGTGTCGTAGTAGTAGCCGTTGTTCTGGATTTCCGACAGCGTCAGGTTGTTGATGCTGTTGTTGTGGGCCTCATTCCACAGCAGGGTCGCGTGGATGTAGTTGAAGCGGTCCCAGTCGTAGTTGAAGCCGGCGTCCAGGTGCTGGCGCTTGGCTTCGCCGGTGCCCTTCCACTTGTCGGCGTGGGCGTTCGAGACCGAGACGAAGGCTTTCGAACGCTGGTCCGCGAACAGGCCGGTGTCGTAGCGGACGAAGGTCTTGTACATGTTCAGCTGGCCCAGGGTCTGCATCACGCGCACGCGGCGGTTGCTTTCCGGGTTGCAGGTGACGATGCCGAAGTTACCGCCCGAGGCGCCCACTTGCGGCGAGTCGACGTCGGTCGAACCCTGGGTCACGAATTCGGAGCAGGTGTTTTCCTGGTCGACGTATTCCTGCGGGTAGACCGCGAAGTTGCCCGAGTCGTTGACCGGCACGCCGTTGATGGTGGCGCCGATCTGGTCGCTGTTGAAGCCGCGCAGGGTCAGGCCGCCACCGAACAGGCCGGTTGCGTCGTTGTTGTAGCTGTTCACGGACGGCAGCATCTCGAGAGCCTCGTATGCATTACCAGTCGGACGCTGCTTTTCCAGTTCCTCGGCGGTGATGGTCGAACGCGCCTTCGGTGCGTCTTCGGTAACCATCAGGCCCATGCCAATCTTCTTGCCCGTGATGATCACGGTCTTGTTGTCGGTCGGCGGCACGGTGGTCGAGTCGTTGACCTGGGCATTGGCCGTCACGGCCAGGCATGCCAGTTGGCAAGCCAGGGCGATCGAACTCAAGCGCAGCTTCGGCTGTTGTTTCAAATGCATTACTAACTCCCTAAAGTTTTTTATATGAAAAACGACAACGATCAAGCTTCTGGCCCGTCGTGAAGCCGCTCGAATGGCAGCCTTGTCCAGCTCGGCAGTTTAGAAGGCGGATGTGTCAAGCTTGTGACAACAAATGCATCGCTTTCGGAAACTTTGACAGCCCTAAGATTGCTATTAGGTCATCCTCGTTTCGATATTGCATGAGGCTGGTATGTATGACAAATATGTTTTAACGGGGCGATTTAGACGAATCCGATATATGTTTATTGCGATTTCGTCTTCCCCTGCTATCCCCGGTCGCAATTTTATAGATGAGCTATCCCGGGAGGAAAGTTTTTTTTCCCGAATGGCAAGTTATGCGAATTTACAGTGCAAAAATGTCGCAAGAAGGCGACATCTTCGACTATCAAAAATGCGGGCAGAAGGTTGCGCCGGCACGACAGGCCGGCGCGGGGGAAAAGCTCAGCGTTTGGCGCTGGCCGAGCGGTCCAGGCTGGCCACGCCGGCCTCGAAGCTGGCGAAACGCTGGTCGAGCTGGCGCTTCAGGCGCGCCTTGTCGGCGGCCGGGAGGAAGGAATAGCGGATGCTGTTGTACGAGGCGCGCTTGACCTCGGCGTAGCTGGGCTTGTAGCGGCTGGCGAACAGTACGTATTCGTTGGACAGGTTGTGGCGGGTGACGCCGGCGTCGTCGGTCGAGATCACGTAGGGCACGTTGTAGCGGCGGTACAGGGTGACCGGATGGTCGGCGCCGCGCACGCCGTTGATGAAGCTGTTCGAGGTCAGGTTGATCTCGACCGCGATGTCCTTCTCGCGCATGGCCTTCATGATGGCCGGCGCGTTCGGCTCGTGGGCCAGGTCGATGCCGTGGCCGATGCGGTTGGCATGGGCCACCGTGACCGCCTGGTCGATGTGGTCCTGCAGGCCTTCCGGCGGCACGTCGCCGAGCGCCAGTTCGCCGGCGTGCAGCGCCACCTTCACGTTCGGGTAGCGCGCTTCCAGGAAGCGGAACATCTTCATGTGCAGCGCATAATCGCGCATCGACACCGAATTGCTCTCCTGCCCGACGATATTCACGCCGACGATCTTCTCGCTGCCGCTGGCCGCCTTGAAGCCGGCCAGCATCGACGAGAACACTTGCGAGGGATTCAGGAGGCGCAACACGTAGGTCTGGTAGCGCATCGTGAAGTTCTGGTCGTCGATGCCCTTGGCGGCATCGTCGATCTTGGCCACGAAATCGCCGATCTGCTTGTTGAAGCCGGCGTCGTGGTCGAGCGTTTCCATCCAGCCGCGCATCAGGCTGTCGAAGGCGGCGTCGTTGCCGGCGGCGGCCCAGGCCTGCTGGTCGAAGTCTTTGTTGACCACGAATGGCGCCATCTTGAACATGGTCTCGATGTAGCCGACGTTCTCGGCGATCGCGCGCTCCTTCAGGCGCTGCAGGCCATCATGGAAATTGGTGTTGGAGACCGGCCCGAAGTAGCCGAAGGTCTGGAAGAACTGGCGGTCGGGCGGCGACTGCAGGGTGCCGTGGTTGTCGAAGTCCTTGCTCGACCAGCGCTGCAGCAGCTCGCGCAGCACGAAGTCGTCGGCGTAGACCTCGGCCGCGGACAGGCATTCGCGCTGGGCCGGCGGCTGCGCGCGCTCGGCGTCGATCACGTCCTTGCGGGTCTCGATCTGGTAGTTGAACTTGTTGACGCACCAGCCGTCCTTGTCGAGGAATTCCAGGTACTGCTCGGCGTACAGCGCGCCCGAGTAGTGGTGATGCAGGTCGCCGCCCTTTGGCATCTGGGTGAAGAACATGGTCAGCTCGGCCGTCTTCGGCTCCGGGCCGGCGATCAGCGCCGCGTAATGGCGGGCGGTGGCGGCCTCGTTGGCCTGCGGGCTCGCGGCCTGGGCGGCGCCGGCAAAGGCCAGCGCGACGATCAGGGCGCCGCTGCACAGATTCTTCTTCATCGATCGTTCTCTCTTTCGTTAAGCGGCGCGCTCGTGCACCTTGCGGCCTGCCGCATAGGTGGCGCGGATGGCGCGGTCGTCGCCCAGCAGCGCCAGCGCAAACAGCATCTCGTCCAGCGTGCCGCAATGCGCCGTGCGGCGCGCCATCAGCGGCGTCGCCTTGGGGTCGAGCACGATGAAATCGGCCTCGTTCCCGCTTGCCAGGCTGCCGATCACGCCCTCCAGCTGCATGCTGCGCGCGGCGCCCAGCGTGGCCAGGTAAAACATGCGCAAGGCCGGCAGGTAGCTGCCCTTTAGTCGCGCAACTTTATACGCTTCATTCATCGTTTGCAACATCGAGAAGGAGGTGCCGGCGCCGACGTCGGTGCCGAGCGAAAGCAGCGTGCGCGCACCGTCGGCCTTCTCGAAGTCGAACAGGCCGCTGCCGAGGAACAGGTTGGAGGTCGGGCACACAGCCGCCGCCGCGCCGGTGTCGGCCATGCGCGCGAAATCCTGCTCGTCCAGCCAGATGCAGTGGCCGAACATGGCGCGCGGGCGCATCAGCCCGAACTGGTCGTACACGTGCAGGTAGCTGCGCGAAGACGGGAACAGCGCGCGCACCCAGGCGCATTCGTCCGCGTTTTCCGAGACGTGGGTCTGGATGAAGGTGTCAGGGTAAGCACGCGCCAGCTCCGCCGCCGTGCGCAGCTGCTCGTCGCTGGAGGTGGGCGCGAAGCGCGGCGTGATCGCGTACAGGTTGCGTTCGCGCTTGTGCCATGTCGCGATCAGCTCCGCGCTTTCGCGGCCGCCGATGTCGGCGCTGTCGCGCAGGAAGTCCGGGCAGTGGCGGTCCATCAGCACCTTGCCCGCCACCATGCGCAAGTCGCGCGCTTCGCTGGCCTCGAAGAAGGCGTCGACCGAGGCGCGGTGCACGGTGCAGTAGACCATCGCCGTGGTGGTCCCGCAGCGCAGCAACTCGTCGAGGAAGAACTCGGCGACCGCGCGGCCATGGGCGGGATCGTCGAAGCGGCGCTCGGTCGGGAAGGTGTAGGTGTCCAGCCACGGCAGCAGTCCCGGCGCGGGCGAGGCGATCATGTCGGTCTGCGGGTAATGCAGGTGGGTGTCGATGAAGCCGGGCGTGATCAGCATCCCGCGGTAGTCGTGCACCAGCGCGTCCGTCGGCAGCGTGGGCGCGAGCGAGGCGTAGTCGCCGGCGGCCTGGATGCGGCCATCGGCGACGACCAGCAGGCCGTCCTCGTGCCACACGTGGGCGCGCTCGTCGAATGCCGGGTCGGCGCGAAAATACAGCAGGCTCGCGCGGTAGGCCTGCAGGGTCTGCGGTGCGTTGGACATCAGGATCTTTCTGAGGATGCGACTAGTTTCATGCCCGGTGCGGGCGCGGCCGCTTGCGCGGCCTGCGCTTCCCACACCGCGAGCAGCTGGGCCGCCACCGATGCGGCGATCACGGCGGGCTGCTTGCCGGTGATGCCGGGCAGGCCGATCGGGCAGGCCATCGCGTCGATGCGATCGCCGGGGATGCCGCGTGCGCGCAGGCGATGCTCGAACTGCTTGCGCTTGGTGTGCGAGCCGATCAGGCCGAACCAGCCCACGCCCTGGCGCGACAGTATCGCTTCGGCGAGGCGCTGGTCAAGTGCGTGGCTGTGGGTCAGGACCAGGTAGCTGGCGCCGGCGGGTGCGGTGGCGACCACGGATTCGGGGGTGTCGGTGGCTTCGACGGTCACGTTGGACGGCAGCTGCGGCGGGAACAGGTCCTCGCGCTCGTCGATCCAGGTGACGCGGCATGGCAGCTCGGCGAGCGCGCGGACGATGGCGGCACCGACGTGGCCGGCGCCGAACAGCAGCAGCCGCGCGCGCGGTGCGGCGACCAGGTCGACCAGCCAGCGGCGGCCGTCCTGTTCCTGCATCACGTGGGTGCCGCGGTGCAGCGCGAACGATATTGGCCCGTCGTCCCCGCGCAGGCGGGGACCCATAGAACCGTTGAGCAGCGTCAGGGCATACTCAGCATGGGTCCCCGCCTGCGCGGGGACGACGGAATTTCGGTTGGCGTCAAAAATGAAGCTGTCTGGTGCGCCGTCTAGCGCTGTCAGACGCCAGGTGTCGACGTCGGTGCGCGCCTTCAGCAGCGCCATCTGCGCGGCTTCCGCCAGTTCGAACGCCAGGTGCACCACCCCGCCGCAGCACTGCCCCAGGCTCGGCCCCAGCGCAAAACGCTCCAGCCTCCGCGCCTCTCCGCTGCCCAGCATCCCGCGCGCGATTTCCACCGCGCGCAGTTCGAGATGCCCGCCGCCGATCGTTCCGTACAGCCCCTGCGCATCGACCAGCATCTTCGCGCCCGGCTCGCGTGGACCGGAACCCTCGACGATCGCCACGGTCACCAGTACCGCCGGCCGCTCGCCGGCCTGTGCCAGCCAGGCGTCCATCACGCCGCCCTCGCCGCCTGCACGGCGGTGACCGCCTTCAGGATCTCTTCGCTGGTCGCGGGCGCGTTCAGCGGTGGGTTGACCTTGTGGCCGCCCACCGCAGAAATCGCGTCGCGGATCGCGAAGAACACCGAGAACGGCAGCAGCAGCGGCGGCTCGCCCACCGCCTTCGAGCGGTGGATACTGTCGGCCACGTTGGCGTTCTCGAACAGCCGCACGCGGAAATCCGCCGGGCAGTCCGACACCGCCGGGATCTTGTAGGTGGACGGTGCATGCGTCATCAGCCTGCCGCCCGCGTTCCACCACAGTTCCTCGGTGGTGAGCCAACCCATGCCCTGGATGAAGGCGCCTTCGACCTGGCCGATGTCGATCGCCGGATTGAGCGACTTGCCGGCGTCGTACAGGCAGTCCGCACGCAGCAGCTTCCATTCCCCGGTCAGCGTGTCGACCACGACTTCCGACACCGCCGCGCCGTACGCGAAATACTGGAAGGGATTGCCGGTCATGGTCGTCACATCCCAGGACAGCCCCGGGGTGGCGTAGTAGCCGTCCGACCACAGCTGCACCCGCGCAAGGTAGGCGGCCTGCGCCAGCTGCGCAAAGGGCAGCTCCTGGCCGTTGACGAACACGGTATCCGCCGCGAAGCGCACATCGGCAGCAATGCCGCCGAAGCGCGTCGCCGCGAACGCTGCGAGGCGCTCGCGGATCTGGCGCGCCGCGTCCTGCGCCGCCTTGCCGTTCAGGTCCGCGCCGGTGGACGCCGCCGTGGCCGAGGTGTTGGCGACCTTGCTGGTGTCGGTGGCGCTGATGCGCACGTGCGCCATGTCGATGCCCAGTTCATGCGCCACCACCTGCATCACCTTGGTGTTGACGCCCTGCCCCATCTCGGTACCGCCGTGGTTGACCAGCACAGAGCCGTCGACATACACGTGCACCAGCGCGCCGGCCTGGTTCAGGTGGGTGACGTTGAAGGCGATGCCGAACTTGACCGGCGTGAGCGCCAGCCCTTTCTTCAGCACCGGGCTGGTCTCGTTGAAGGCAGCGATGGCGGCGCGGCGCGCTCGATACTCGCTCGACGCCTCCAGCTGCGCCGCGATCTCGTGGATCACGTTATCGCGCACCACCTGTCCGTAGGGCGTGACGTCACGCTCGCCGCAGCCATAGAAATTCAGGCGCCGGATGTCGAGCGCATCGCGGCCCAGCGCGCGGGCGATTTCGTCGATCACGTATTCGATCGCGATCGCCCCCTGCGGTCCGCCGAAGCCGCGGAAGGCGGTGTTGGACTGGGTGTTGGTCTTGCCGCAGGCGGCGCGAATGTCGACGTCCGACAGGTAGTAGGTGTTATCGAAGTGGCAGACGGCGCGCGTGGCCACGGGGCCGGAGAGGTCGGCCGAAAAGCCGGCGCGCGACACCATGTCGACCTTGGCCGCGAGGATGCGGCCGTCGTCGTCGAAGCCGACTTCGTATTCGTAATGGAAGCAGTGGCGCTTGCCGGTGACGAGCATGTCGTCGTCGCGGTCGGCGCGCAGCTTGACCGGGCGTCCGAGCTTGGCCGCCGCAATCGCCGCCGACGCGGCCCACAGCGCCGATTGCGACTCCTTGCCGCCAAAGCCGCCGCCCATGCGCCGGCATTCGACCCGTACGTGGTGCGAGTGCAGCCCGAGCGCATGCGCGACCACGTGCTGCATCTCGCTGGGGTGCTGGGTCGAGCAAAGCACCTGCATGCCACGGTCCTCCGCCGGGATGGCGTAGGCGATCTGGCCTTCGAGGTAGAACTGTTCCTGGCCGCCGACGTACAGCTCGCCCTTGACCTTGCGCGGCGCGCCGGCGAAGGCAGCTTCGGCGTCGCCGCGCGCCAAGTGCATCGGCGGCAGCACGTAAGCCTGGGCGGCGCGCGCTGCCTGCGGCGTCAGGATCGCCGGCAGCTCCTCGTAGCTGACTTGCGCCAGCCGTGCGGCGCGGCGCGCGTTGTCGTGGGTGTCGGCGACCACGATGAAGATCGGTTGGCCGACGTACTGCACCAGGCCGTCGGCGAGGATCGGGTCGTCGTGGATGATCGGTCCGCAGTCGTTGGCGCCGGGGATGTCGGCGGCGGTGTAGACCGCGACCACGCCGCGGCCGGCGCGCACCGGCCCGAGGTCGATCGCGATGATCTTCGCGTGCGGCTTGGCCGACAGGCCGAGCGCGGCGTGCAAGGTGCCGCGCAGCTCGGCCACGTCGTCGGTATAGTTGGCCTGGCCCAGCACGTGCAGCGCGGCCGATTCGTGCGCGCGGCCGACGCCTACCGCGGTCCATTCGGCGGCCTTCAATACCGGAGTGCCTGCGTCATTCATCGTCCAGCCTCCTCAGGCGCCGAGCGCGAAAGCGTTGACCGCTTCGCGCGGCAGCGGGTCATCGATGCGCGTCTCCAGCCAGAAGCGGCGCAGGAGGTTCTGCGCGGCCTGCATGCGGTAGGCCGACGAGGCGCGCATGTCCGACAGCGGCGCGTAGTCCTGCGCCAGCGCGGCCGTCGCGGCCCGCAGCGTGTCTTCGGTCCAGCTGGCGCCGAGCAGCACCTTTTCGGCCAAGGCCGCGCGCTTGGGCGTCGCCGCCATGCCGCCAAAGGCGATGCGGGCGCTGGCGATGCGCTCGCCATCGAAGCTGATCGCGAACGCGGCGCACACCGCCGAGATATCCTGGTCAAAGCGCTTGGACAGCTTGTAGGTCCGGAAGCGCAGGCCCGGTTGCGGTAGCGGCACCCGCACGGCCTGCACGAATTCGTCCGGCCGCATGTCTTTCTGCTGGTAGCCGAGGTAGAAGTCTTCCAGCGCCAGCACACGTTCGCCCTGCGGCCCGCGCAACACGACCTGGCTGCCGAGCGCGATCAGCCAGGGCATCGAATCGCCGATCGGCGAGCCGTTGGCGACGTTGCCGCCCAGCGTGCCGGCGTTGCGGATCGGGAGCGAGGCGAAACGCCGCCACATCTCGGTCAACTCCTGGGGATGGTGGCGGCAAACCGCGCCGTAGGCTTCGTTGAGGGTGGCGCCGGCGCCGATCTCGATCATGCCTTCGCGTTCGGCGATGGTCTTCAGTTCGGCCACCTGGCCGAGGTAGATGATTTCGCCCAGCTCGCGCATCTGCTTGGTCACCCACAAGCCGACGTCGGTGCAGCCGGCGAGCAGCACGGCCTGCGGATGGGCGCTGCGCAGCGCGACCAGTTCCGCCATGGTTCGCGGCGCGAAGAAGCGTTTGCCGTCGCCGGCGTAGTCGAAGCCCTCGCCACGCTGCAGCGCCGCCAGCTGGCCGGCCAGCGCCGCCTCGTCGAATTCCACTTTCGGCAGTTCGCACATGCGGCGCGCCGCATCGATGATGGGGCGGTAGCCGGTGCAGCGGCACAGGTTGCCGGAGAGCGCGTCGTCCACCTGCGCGCGCGTCGGCGCCGCACCGTCCTGTTTTAAATAGAGTCCCCACAGCGACATCGCGAAGCCCGGCGTGCAGAAGCCGCACTGGGAGCCGTGGCATTCGACCAGCGCCTGCTGGACCGGATGCAGGGCGCCATCGGGCTGCCGCAGGTCTTCGACCGAGAACAGGGCCTTGCCGTCGAGGGTGGGCAGGAACTGGATGCAGGAATTGACGGCCTTCAGTTCGACCCGCCCTTCTTCCAGCGAGCCGACCACCACCGTACAGGCGCCACAGTCGCCTTCGGCACAGCCCTCCTTGGTGCCGGTGCAATGCAGATCCTCCCGCAGGTGCTGCAGGATGGTGCGCGTGGGCGCCGCGCCGGCTACTTCGTGGACGGCGCCCTGATAATAGAAACGGATCGGATCTGACATTGTTGTCTCGGTTTTAACCCAAGCTGCAAGGTTAACATCCGGCCCCGTCGAGCTTATATCGAACTTCTGATTTGGCTTATACCATATCGCGTATGGCCACGAATATCGTTCCCAAGCTAAAAGTATATATCGCTGATCTTATATTGTCAGAAGCACATCCGTATATCATCGCCTGTCATTTGTAACAGGAAGCGACAATGGGAAAACTCAGCACCCACGTGCTCGACACGGCGCACGGCTGGCCCGGCGCGGGCGTGAAGATCGAGCTGTTCCGGCTCGACGGTGGCGACCGCCGGCTGGTCAAACAGGATGAAACCAACAAGGACGGCCGCTGCAACGCCCCGCTGCTGGAAGGCGATGCCCTGCTTGCCGGGCAATACGAACTGGTTTTCCACGCCGGCGATTATTTCGCGGCCCAAGGCGCGCCGATGACGGAGCCGCGCTTCCTCGACCGCATCACGATTGCCTTCGGTATTGCCGACCCGTCGCAGAACTACCATGTGCCGCTGGTGGTCACGCCCTGGTCCTATTCCACCTACCGCGGCAGCTGACGCCAGCCGAACGCTGGGCGACAGCCAAACTTGCTATCCTTTCCCTGACAGCATCGGGAGAGAACATGGCATTGCACATCGTCCACTTCATCGGGCCGATCAACCAGCATTCCGCGTGCACGGTGCGCAACTTGTGCCTGCAGGCCCTACAGAGCGGGGCCAGCGAGATCGAGCTGCACATGTCGACCGAGGGCGGCAATATGACGGCCGGCTTCGCGCTGTATTTTTTCCTGAAGTCGCTGCCGCTGCCGCTGACCACGCATAACATCGGCAGCGTCGAATCGGTCGGCGTGCCGATCTTCCTCGCCGCCGGCAAGCGCTATGCCTGTCCCGGCACCCGCTTCCTCGTGCATCCGCTGCACTGGGGCTTCGGCAACCTGGTGGCGGCCGACCACGCGCGCGTGTCCGAGTGGCGCGAATGCCTCGATTTCGATGCCGAACGCTATGCCCGCATCTTCGACGAGGCCACCAGCGATGCCGGCGTCCCCTCCGATATCCGCGCCAACCTGTACGGCAATGCGCGCATCTTCGATGCCGACGAAGCACTGGCAGCCGGCATCATCCACAGCGTGGTGCAGGCGCGCTTGCCGGAAGCCGGCGTCACCTCGCACTGGTGGAACTGAAGCCAGCCCCCCAACTTGCAGCGTTGATAAGCTTCGCATAGAATCGGCCTTTGCGGCCATGCTTCCGAGCACCGCAAGCGCTGCGGCAAGACGCCGCGCGCGCAAGCCAGACCCCACATTTCTTTCACGGTGAGCCTTGGATACCGTACCGCTTTGGGCGCTCGTCCTCGCACTCGTCCTGTTGATTCTCTGCTCGGCCTTTTTCGCGATGGC
The DNA here is from genome assembly GCF_024753145.1 of Massilia terrae. Lineage (GTDB taxonomy): Bacteria > Pseudomonadota > Gammaproteobacteria > Burkholderiales > Burkholderiaceae_D > Telluria > Telluria terrae. The sequence continues at coordinate 146,845 of NZ_JANUGU010000005.1, forward strand.
CGAAACGGCCCTGATGGCCGCCAACAAGTACCGCCTGCGCCACCTGGCCAAGCGCGGCAACCGCCGTGCGATCACCACGCTGTGGCTGCTCGACCGCACCGACAAGCTGCTGTCGCTGGTGCTGATCGCCAACACGCTGATCAATGCGATGGCCACCGCGCTGGTGACCGCCATCGCGATCCTGTTCTTCGGCCACGAAGAAAGCGTGATCACCATCGCCACCGCGGTGGTGGCCTTCCTGCTGATCGTGTTCGCGGAAATTTCGCCGAAGGTGATCGGGGCCACGCATCCGGAGTACATCTCGCTGTCGTCCAGTTTCCTGCTGAAATGGCTGATGGGCGTGGCCAAGCCGGTGATCTGGTTCGTCAACCTGTTCGTGTCGACCATCCTGCGGCCCTTCGGCATCCGCTCCGGCGAAAGCGGGCACCAGCACCGGCTGTCGCCGGAGGAATTGCGCTCGATCGTCCTCGAAGGCGGCAACTTCATTCCGCAGAAACACAAGAGCATCCTGCTCAACCTGTTTGACTTGGAAAAGATTTCGGTCGAGGACGTGATGACGCCGCGCGCCCAGATCGAGGCCCTGAACCTGGCCCAGCCGATCGAAGAGATCAAGAACGAGCTGGCGACGTGTTATCACAACAAGCTGCCGGTCTACGAAGGCGAGATCAACAAGATCCTCGGCATCCTGCACGTGCGCAAGGCGGTCGGCCTGCTGAACCAGACCGAGGACTTGACCGTCGAACATTTCCGCGAACTGCTGACCGAGCCCTACTACATCCCCCAGGACACCGGTGTATTTACTCAGCTCCAGTATTTCCAGGAAAACCGCGAACGCCTCGGCATCATCGTCGACGAATACGGCGAAGTGCAGGGACTGGTGACGCTGGAAGACATCATCGAGGAAATGATCGGCGACTTCACCACCTCGATGCCGGGCGCCGGCGGCAGCGACAGCATGCGCTGGAATGCGCAGGGCGAATGCCTGCTGGAAGCGACCACGCCGTTGCGCGACATCAACAAGCACCTCGGCCTGAACCTGCCGACCGACGGCCCCAAGACCATCAACGGCCTGCTGCTGGAGCAGCTGCAGGACATCCCCGATGCGCCGATCGCGCTCAAGATCGGCAACTGCGTGATCGAAGTGGTGCAGGTGCAGAACCAGGCCATCAAGGTCGTCAAACTGCTGCGGCCGAGCGGACGCCGCCAGCAACTCGCGGCCTGATCCGGTTCGCCGGCGCACCGCCTGCCATTATCGAAGTGGCAGTACACTTGACTTTATACAAAGCGAGTGGGCGGCGCCGGCGCACCATGCGATTTTCGGCTGCGTGGTGCAGGCGCATCTTTCCCACGCCACAAGGCTTTACAAAAGTTTTTCCCAGAGGCATCATCCGAAAGTCCGCCGGGGCAGATCATGCGCTGTCCGGTGATTTCGTCCGTCTTCCGGTCTCCTAAAAACGGCACCTATGGCAGCAGTTCTACCTACCGCGACTTCAGGCACACCGATGTCCGGTTTGGCACGCGCGCTGGTCCAGGCGGGGCGCCTGACGTCCGCGCAGGCGGAAACGCTGCAGAAGAATGCCAGCGCCGAAAAGACCCAGTTCATCGACGCCCTGCTGAGCAGCGGCGACATGGACAGCGGATCGCTGGCCGTGTTCTGCGCCGAGACCTTCGGCTATCCCCTGCTCGACCTGTCGGCCTGCAACGCCGACATGCTGCGCGGCGCGCCGATCGATCCCAAGCTGATGCAGGCGCAGCGCGTGATCGCGCTGGCCAAGCGCGGCAACAAGATGTCGGTGGGGCTGTCCGACCCGACCAACACCCAGGCGCTGGACCAGATCAAGTTCCAGAGCGAAGCCACGGTCGAGCCGGTCATCGTCGCCCACGACGCCTTGCTCACTATGCTGGCGCAGCTGACCAAGAGCGCCGAGGACGCGCTCAATGAACTGGCCGGCGAAGAAGACGACATCGAGTTCGCCGAAGAAGAAGCGCAGCAGCCGGCGCCGGCGGAATCGCCCAGCGAGGTCGAAGACGCGCCGATCGTCCGCTTCCTCAACAAGATCCTGACCGACGCGATCACGCTCGGCGCATCGGACATCCATTTCGAACCCTTCGAAAAGTTCTACCGCATCCGCATGCGCATCGACGGCGTGCTGCGCGAGCATGCCTCGCCGCCACTGGCCATCCGCGAGAAGCTGGTGTCGCGCATCAAGGTGCTGTCCAAGCTCGACATTTCCGAAAAGCGCATTCCGCAGGACGGCCGCCTGCGCCTGATCGTGTCGCCGACCAAGACCGTCGACTTCCGCGTCAGCACCCTGCCCACGCTGTTCGGCGAAAAGACCGTGATGCGTATCCTGGACGCGACCCAGGCGCAGATGGGCATCGATTCGCTCGGCTACGAGCCGGACCAGAAGGAATTGCTGCTGGACGCGATCCAGCGCCCCTACGGCATGGTGCTGGTCACCGGCCCGACCGGCTCCGGCAAAACGGTGTCGCTGTACTCCTGCCTGAACGTGATCAACAAGCCGGGCATCAACATCTCGACGGCGGAAGACCCGGCCGAGATCAACCTGCCGGGCGTCAACCAGGTCAACGTCAACGACAAGGCCGGCCTCACGTTTGCGGCGGCGCTGAAGTCCTTCCTGCGCCAGGATCCGGACGTGATCATGGTCGGTGAGATTCGCGACCTGGAAACCGCCGACATTGCGATCAAGGCCGCCCAGACCGGCCACATGGTGTTCTCGACCCTGCACACCAACGACGGCCCGTCGACGCTGACGCGCCTGATGAATATGGGCGTGGCGCCGTTCAACATCGCCTCGTCGATCATCCTGATCACCGCGCAGCGCCTGGCGCGCCGGCTGTGCTCGTGCAAGCAGCCGCTGGAGGCCACACGCGAAGCGCTGCTGGCGGCCGGCTACCGCGAATCCGACCTCGAAGGCGACTGGAAGCCCTACGGCCCGGTCGGCTGCGACCGCTGCATGGGCAGCGGCTACAAGGGCCGGGTCGGCATCTACCAGGTCATGCCGATTTCGCCGGCCATTGAAAAACTGATTCTATCGAACGGCAATTCGATGCAGATTGCCGCCCAGGCCGACTCGGAGGGCATCAACTCGCTGCGCCGCTCCGGCCTGATGAAAGTGAAGCAAGGAATGACGAGCCTTGAAGAAGTGCTCGGCTGCACCAACGAATAAGGGAACACATGGCCACTTCCGCACCATCGCGCAGCGCGGGCGCTTCTGCCAGCAAGGAAACTGTCTATGCCTGGGAAGGCAAGGACAAGTCTGGCCGCACCGTACGCGGCGAACTGCGGGCCGGCGGCGAAGCGATCGTCAACGTCACGCTGCGCCGCCAGGGCATCCTGGTCACCAAGGTCAAGAAGAAGGTCTACCGCGCCGGCAAGAAGATCACGGACAAGGACCTGACCATGTTCACCCGCCAGCTGGCGACGATGATGAAGGCCGGCGTGCCGCTGCTGCAATCGTTCGACATCGTCGGCCGCGGCCATGCCAACCCGTCCATGTCCAAGCTGATCATGGACCTGCGCGCCGACGTCGAGACCGGTACCGCGCTGAACAACGCCTTCCGCAAATATCCGCTGTATTTCGACGCCCTGTTCTGCAACCTGGTGGGCGCCGGCGAACAGGCCGGTATCCTGGAAGACCTGCTGGCGCGCCTGGCCATCTATAAAGAGAAGACGCTCGCGGTCAAGGCCAAGATCAAGTCGGCCCTGATGTATCCGTGTTCGATCATGGCGATCGCCTTCGTGGTCACTTCGGTCATCATGATCTGGGTGGTGCCGGCGTTCAAATCTGTGTTCTCCAGCTTCGGCGCCGACCTGCCGACCCCGACCCTGGTCGTGATTTCGATCTCCGAATTCTTCGTCGCCTACTGGTACCTGATCTTCGGCGGGCTGTTCGGCGCGCTGTACTTCTTCTTCCAGTCGTGGCGGCGCTCGGTCAAGGTGCAGAACGCGATGGACCGCATCCTGCTGCGCCTGCCCGTGTTCGGCAGCGTGATCCGCAAGGCGACCATCGCCCGCTGGACCCGCACCCTGTCGACCATGTTCGCGGCCGGCGTGCCGCTGGTCGAGGCGCTCGATTCCGTCGGCGGCGCATCCGGCAACTACGTGTACGTGGAAGCCACCAAGCGCATCCAGACCGAGGTGTCGACCGGCACCAGCCTGACCATCGCGATGCAGAACACCGAGGTGTTCCCGAACCTGGTCACCCAGATGGTCGCGATCGGCGAGGAATCCGGCGCGCTCGACGGCATGCTCGGCAAGGTGGCCGACTTCTTCGAGGAAGAAGTGGACGAGGCCGTGGCCGGCCTGTCCTCGCTGATGGAACCGCTGATCATGGTGGTCCTCGGCGTGCTGATCGGCGGCCTGGTGGTCGCGATGTACCTGCCGATCTTCAAGCTGGGTTCGGTGGTGTAAAAGGCGTCATGCTGTAGATTTTCAGAATACTTCACGGTGTCTCAGAAAAATTTGCAGTGAGTTCGCAGTGTTCTCACGTAGTTCGCGGTAGATCTGCCGTCCTAGCAGCAGATCTACTTCTGCAATTCCTCTTTCAGCCACTTGCTGATGGCTAGAATCTCGGTAAAAAAAATAGACGCGTGCATTGCTACATCGGTAACCATGTAAGGAAGGAAGCGGCAATAAAAAAAACGGCCTTGCGGCCGTTGTTTAGTGTTTCACTTACTTGGCTTTCGTCGAAATCTGCCTTTTGGTGACCATAGTCACTATGCTCTGTCGCTTGATCGTCCTCGCCTTCGCGCTGACGCTTTGTGACGCACGGGCGTCCTTGTCGCTTCCAAGAACGCTGGCTGCCAAGCGGTGCACGTGAGAGCCAGACGGCTTCTGTGACAGGACACTGCCGGCTAATACACGCGTCTGTTCGCTGTAGCGCGTGGCATTGGTTATAACTTGCCCTGCCAACGTGCGCGGGTTCTGGTTCGGCTTCGGATTGGCGCGTTCAGCATGGTGCTGCGGTGCTGAGGCGCCGGCAAGAGCACGACCATATTTGTCGTTGAAGGCGTCCACTACCGGTTTTTCAGAGTCGAACAGACGGCGGCCGCCTGCACTGAAAAACTCTTGGATTTTAGACATTATGAAACTCCTTTATGCCAGTCTAGCCTTGTCCAGTGCCGAGATCAAGTCCAGTTGTCCGGACGTGTGCCCGCGACGATAGCGTGTTGTGACACAAACGACAGCGCCCGGGCATGCGATTGGTCGGATCGGTTATCTAAGGTCGTTTGGTGCCGCGGATTGCTCTGCAGCGTCAAAAGCACGCCGTTGGCAGGATCTGGCAACACGATGTCTATCGATGCCCCCGCCTGCGTCCAGCGAGCGATTACGCGCTCCGGCGGCGTCTCCGGATTTGCAGTAGTAACATAGTAGGCGTTTGACAGATCGACCGTCGCAGCGCAGGTCAACGATAGTACCGCGCAGCCAGGCTCGTCAGCGAGGACGCCGGCATACCGACCAGGCCATCGTGATCCCAACTGCGGCCCGTCCATGAGTAGTGCGACGACGAGGTTTGGCCCCACCGCTCGGATTGCATTCATCGCTGGCTCCATCCGGGCCAGATCTTCACAGATGAGCGTTACCAGCGAGGTGTCCTTGCGGAACGCATAAAAGGGCAACCGGCGCATGCTGACATCGATATCCTCCCACCACTGCGCGTTGTCAGGGTCCGGGTCGAAGTCAAGACCATACGACTTTGCCTGCGGCCCGTCGATCCGCCAACGGTGGTGCTTGTTCTGAGGTTTCGCGACCTGGCTATCCATGAAGAGTGTGTACGCCTGGTTCAACCAGCGTCCAGAGTCTTCATCATGCTCGAGCACCCCTGTGATCAAAAACTCGATCCCGCTGCCCCGGAGCGCGTCGATCAAGCCGATCGTTGTGTCCTCGTCGAGTGCGCATTCGGGCAAGACAACCCCATTGGGCTTTTGTCCGTCGGCCTGAGCAGCTGCAGCCTCGATCAGTGGCAGAATGAGCTCTTTGGCAAGCGCCTCGCCGGTAAGCCGCTTGCCATCCTTCGTCTCGAGCCACTTCTGGTCCAGTCCGAAAAACGCCGCATGCGTGGTGCCGTTCTTCATCTTGCGGCGTGCGCTCGAGAGAACAAAGCTGTCAGGCGGAATCACGTACGGAAAAGGTACTAGCAGCAACCGCAGCGCCGACGAGCCACCTCCGTGGGCATCCCGCGACACCAGACGCCATTCGGAATCGAGCACTGTTCGACACGGCAGCAAGGCCAGGTTGTGGCTGAGCGAGCGGATCGTACATCCCTTGTCGGTCGTAATCGACTTGGGCAGTACCACGACCTGGTCCGCGGGAACCATCCGGCACAGAGAGTTCGGCCAGTCGGGCAGCCGGTACAATGGCTTTTGCCCCGGCTCAAGCGCTGCACTGATCAGCACCGCAGTGGCGAAGTCGTTCAACTCACCGTCCGTGGCCGTATCCCAGCCCATACCCTGACTGACCTCGTCGGCGATCGCGAACAGCATGAACAAGGTGGCCTGAACATCGGGAATGTTTCTGATGTCCTCCAATGCCATTTCGCCATACACCGCCACTAATGACGCCCAGAGCTCCGCAACCTCGGCTGGTACCGCGAGAAGATTGTCCCAGGAAGCTGCGATGTCGTGCACCGCCTGCAGATAAGTCTCGTGCGCTGGAAGATCCGTACGGTCGGGACTGGCTTGGGTGTAGCAGCCGCTGTGATCGATGATTGTTCCCACGACCGCAAAGACATCGGGCGGCCAAGTTGGACAGGTCTGATACGTCGGGGAGACACGAGCGCTAAAGCTATCTAGCGGTTCACCGAAAGGCTCCGCAACTGGTCCCGCAGGCAGAAGCTGACGAATGACGTCGAGGATACGCATGTTGCCGTGCAATTGGAAAAGCGACAAGGATACCTCAACCGCGTGCTACGTCAATCAACAGTTGTCTAGTGAACTGAAGCAGCCACTTGCCACAGCAGAAGAGTAGGATAATGAGACCGCTTCTTGCGAGAAACACAGCCCAAGCTCTACACTGACCTTGCGACCGACCGCTATCGGGCCAGAAGCCGACGGACAGCACACGTCTATGAACCACAGTCAGATGCCGCTCGTGAGTTTCACCCAATATGTCCCAAACACCAAATTCCATGCATATATGATTTCTCCATCGACGCTTGACCCCGCTCAGGAGATCCGCATCGAAGCAGTTCATCGCGGTTTCCTCTATCAGCATCTTTATGCAGCCGCGTGCCTTCTAAATTCCGGACAGACAGGCGCGATATCGGTTACGGTCGAGCGTGATGAGGATATCGAGCAAGTCACACCGGCAGGGCGGACCTACATCCAGGTTAAGACGCGGGGCCAGGCAATCATGCCGGCAGACATCAAATCGGCTCTGGAACGTTTTGACGCGTTGCGGCAAGAGCACGCGCAGGGCCGTCGGCCGGGTCGAGCGACGTTCGTGGTGGTGGTCAACCGTGCTTTGGGACCGACGCTCGCTGATCAAGTCCGGACAGGGCAACTACCAGATGACGTCGAGATCCTTTGGCCAGGCCGCGTCTGTACGGGCACCCTTGATCAACTTCCACCTGCTTGGTTGGGCATCGAAGAGGCAGTCTCGTGGTGCGTCAATCGAGCCGAGACAGTCCCCCTCGCTATGCTGGCGCCTGACTCCCTCGTGTGGAAACTGGCTGGACGCGTCCAGGCCGCGGCCGCCGGAGAGGCGCCCCATGCGGATCACACCTTCGTGATCGCGGATTTGCCGTCGCTGTTCGACCAGATCGTGATTCAATTGCAGGATTTCCCTGCGCCACCGGAGCAGTACCGCCCGCAGGAGAATGAGCCTCAGATCGACTCGAATTCACGGGTTCGGATCGTTTCGGGCTTCTCCGGCGCTGGGAAAACCGCTTGGGCTTCTCAGGCGGCCACCTTCAGTAGCCACAACTGCGCGTACTTCGACTGTTCGGAGACGCCAGGGGAGGCTCTCGCTCTATCGCTGGTGCGTGAGCTGGCCGCCAAGTTGGCCGGCGCCGGCTCAGATGCGGTGCGCAAGATCTTGCTGCCGGGCGCCACTGGCATCGAGTCGCTTCGCCAGTTAGACATCTACCTCAAGAGTGAGGGCCTGTCGCCGATCGTGGTGCTGGACAACGTGCATCGTGTTTCTGCTGAAAGCCTTAAGCGCATGGTCGATGTCACGTCAGCCTTGAAGTTTGTGCTCTTGGCGCAGCCGCTGGGGACATTGCCCGAGATCGAAGCCCGTCTAGGTCTTACGCGAGAACCGCTGAACGGGTGGAGTGTTGACGATGTTGCAGCAGCGGCCGTTGGGTGGGAATGTCGAGGTGATGCAGCCACGATGGGCCGTTTGAAGGCACTGACGGCTGGCATGCCCCTGTTCGTTAGGAGCGCGGCCACGATTGCCCGCGAAGACTATGACGGTCGAATCGACCAGATGTGCGACGCCGTCGACGCATTGACCAACGTGACTCAGACCGCACAAGAAGTCATCCTGGCGAAGGTCTTCGACGCGTTCCCCCTCGCTGCGCAACAAACGATCGCCGTGCTGAGCCTGTCCGATATTGGCCTGGTCCCCGCCGAGGTCAAAAAGCTGCTGGAGGAGGCCCTCGGAATGGATGGGAAAGCAGTTGCCGGTGTGATCCGGACATTGCGACCTGCAGGTGTCGTGGAGATTTATGGTAACAAGGAAATTCGGCTGCATGACGCCATCCGTATTATCGGAAGCCAGCACCTTTCCAGCATGCCCAAGGAGATCGCGTCGCGGGCTCGAAATGCCCTCAGGGAACTGATGGTTGAGTCTTTTGAGCGTGACCGTTCCACGGCGCGCTTCTCGCAATACACCCGGCTGCTGCTGGCTACTGGGGATGTCAAGACGCTAGTAGCGCTCGTCGGCGAAGAGATGTTTCACGAAATGGGCGTGGCTACAGAAATTTGGCACGGGCTGGAGGAGCTGGTCGCCAAAGACGGGGCAGATCCGGAGCAGCAGTACTGGGCTCTGGATGGCCTTGTCTTCTCTGACATGAAGCTCGGACACATGGATCGTGTGGCGCCTAGGTTGGAGGCGATGGAGCAATTGGTCAACAGTGGTGAGCTCGGTGAGGACGAAGTTCAGTCCTTTATGATGAAGCGCATGCTCCATCTCGCGCATCTAGGTGACGCGACCGGCGTTGAGCGCGCGATTCGCGATTTGGACAGCCAAGTGCTGGACAAGCCTGTGCATCGGCGCGTCTTCCTCTACAACGCGGCGGCGGCGCTCTATGGTCTTGGGCGCTACAAAAGCGCGATGAGGGTGGTCGAACAGGTGGTCGACGAGACGTTCGCAGCCCTCGGCATTCGGCCTAACCAAGTCTTTGGCGTGAAGCAGGGCGAGCTCTGGGCATTGATCAATAAGCCGGGACTTGATCAGGGGGACATCAAGCGACTCGCGGATGCGCTCGAACTCAAGGCCATAGTGGCCGGCAAGTTGCACTTGTCCGCGCCTTTCGCGCGACTCCATGCGATGAAGTTTTACGCCCTCACCGGCGCCATCGACTCGCTTATACGCGTCGGGCAAGACCTAGCCGACGAGTTCGTCGCACGACATGATTTCGTGGGCGCGCGTGAAGTTCTTGAGCAGCACGTCATCCCAGTGGTAGTGGGCAACCAGCTCCTGAATAGGCACTTGGATGTTCGCGCGCAGTACGCCGTCGTTCTGGCCTACTGTGGCTTGTACTCAGAGGCCGAAGGCGAGATGGCAAGGCTTCAGGCTTACGCCGCGGGCTTGGCACCCCAAGCCCGCATGACCCTCGAGAACCAACGCCAGCTGGTTGCGAAAATCAAGGCCAATCCGATACCGCAGCGGCGCCCTGGAGAGGGGGCTCTGGGAATCCAAAAGAGCAAGCCGATTTCCTCGGGGGTCAAAATCGGCCGCAATGATCCGTGTTCCTGTGGTTCAGGTAAGAAGTTCAAGAAGTGCGGCTGTGGACTGGCTGGATAGTATGAAGTGCGAACGAGTCAGATCACAAACCACCTGATCACAGTATTCTCGATAGCAGACTACCCGTTGGCAAACACTCGAACTTCTACTTCGCGTCGAAAGCGGACTGCTGTGCTAGTCTGCTGTCGGGTCGGTAGCAGACGTACACAGCCATCGTCGGAGAATTTAGATGACGGGCGTTATCATAGACAGACTGATGCCATGGCCCAAGCACTTCTTTCCGAAGATGCGGGGCACTGCCGGCGCTGGAAATCCAGCTGCGTGATCTCACGGGACGTTGCGTCGTGAGCGACACCACAACCACCTGTGCCCGATTCTGCGCTCTTGGTACGCAGGAAAGCTGTGCGTCTAACCTTAGTGTCAAATAGCACTCCTCGCAAAGCTGTCTATAAAAAACTGCGAAGTTTTATGAGAAAAAGTACTGCGAGATATCTGAGAAGTGCCTTGGTATGAGCAGGAAGCTACTGCAGGCTATTGTGAGTTCCTACAGCGTCGTTCTCCTACCAGTTCACGGCGCCGTTGCCGCGCGTGAGCTGGTAGCTGTAGTAGAGGCAGACCGTATCGAGCCGCTGCTGCCTTTCCGTCGCCCCCGGGAACGAAAACCTGCGCCGCGAGGTCGAGCCCATGCTGACGGCGTAATCGCTGCCGACGTAAGCCCGGTCGAAGCGGTTCAGCAGGACCTGGAAGGCGAGGATCTCAAGCGCGCCGCGCCTTAACTTTTGTAGGGCCTTTCCTCTGCCCCGGCCACTGCCGGCGCGGTATCCGGCGCCGGTTCGCGCCACCAGTCGCGCGCTACCTGCGCCGCCGGTTCGACAGGCGGATCGGCCGGTGCGGCCTGGACCACGCCGGGGGCGGGCGCCAGCAGCATCGGTCCCAATTTGTTCGGTGACTCCTTCATTTCCCTCCCATGCGACAACGAGCCCAGCCACAGATTGCTTTGGCATTAATTTAACAATTGGGAAGTCGCACGGGAAGGAAAAGGGGCAGCCTCCTAGTAGCGGTCGTCGAACGCGAACCTCGGCTTGCGCGTGCGCAGGCGCCGTTGGTGAAGTCCGGGAAGTCCAGCGTCTGGAAGCCCTGGGCCACCGACTGCTCGGACAGCGGCGTGATGGCGCTCCAGGTCACGGCGTCGTAGATGTCGATCGGCATCGGTTCTCCATTCTTCAGGGCTTCCAGGAAAGCGTGCATCACGAAGAAGTCCATGCCGCCGTGCCCTGCCCCGGCCGCGTCCTCGCCGAAACGGCGCCACAGCGGGTGGTCGTACTTGTCCTGCCATTGCTTGAAGTCATCCCACTGTTCCGGCTTGCTCACGCCCTCGACGTAGATCGAATGGTTCACGTCCATCCACAAGCCCTTGGTGCCCTGGACCCGGAAGCCCAGCGAATACGGGCGCGGCAGCGAGGTGTCGTGCTGCAGCAGGATGGTCTCGCCGTTCGCGCAGGCCAGCGTGGTGGTCACGATGTCGCCCAGCTTGAACGTTGCCTTGGCGTTGGGATGGTCGGGCGCCTGTTTCACGATGTAGTCGTGCAGGCCGCGTGCCGCGGTGGAAAAGGAATTGATGCGCGTGAAGCGGTTGCCGCGATTGATATTGGTGGCCATCGCGCACGGTCCGATGCCGTGGCTCGGGTACAGGTCGCCGTCGCGCCGCACCGAATGCTCGGTGCGCCAGCGCGCTTCCGACCAGCCCTTGGGGCCGAACTCGACGCCGCCGCCGTAGGGGTGGGCCGGGTCGCCGCCATTCAGCTTCACGCCGCGCAAATCATGCTGGTAGCCGCCCTGCAGGTGCGCCAGCTCGCCGAACACGCCGGCGCGGACCATGCGCAGCACGGCCAGCACGTCGCGCCGGTAGCAGACATTCTCCAGCAGCATGTACGGGGTGCCGGTGGACAGCTGGGTGTTCAGGACGTCCCAATGGTCCTGCAGCGTGATTCCGGCAACCACTTCGCACCCCACCGCCACGCCCGCGCGCATCGCTTCGATCGCCATCGGCGCATGCCATTCCCACGGCGTGGCGATGATCACGCCATCCAGGCCGCCCGCTGCCAGCATCGCACGCCAGCCGTCCGGGTCCCGGTCGGCGCCGTAAGTGCGCGGGACCGGCTTGCCGGCCTTGGCCACCTTTTCCAGCGCCTTGTCGAGCATGATGGGCTCGACGTCGCACAGCGCCACGACATCGACATCGTCGCGGCGCAGCAGTTCGCGCAGGTGCACCTGGCCGCGCATGCCGGTGCCGATCATCCCGATGCGAAGGCGCTCGCGCACGGCGCCGAAGGCCTGCCCGGCCGCGCCCGTGACCAGTGCGGCGCCGGCCACGCGGGCGCTGCCGACCAGGAAGTCGCGGCGGTTGAATCGATTCGAAAACGGTGAAGTTGACATGGTCTCCCTTAAGTTTTTGAGTATTTCTCGGTATCGGATTCGCTCACGCCTGCAATCGTGAGTCCCGGCTTTGCATACATGTCGAACACGACAATGTGGTTTTCGCCCGCGCGCAGCCACTCGCCCGGGCAATACAGGCGTGTCTGCGGCCCCAGGCTGCTGTGCCGCCCGAGCAATTGCCCGTTCACCCACACCAGGCCCAGCCCCCACGCGGACATGTCGAGGAAGGTATCGGCCGGCTTGCTGATCGTGAAGGACGCGCTGTGCAGCAAGCCGTCCTGCCCTGGCTTCGCGGCGCGTATCTGGCCAAGGTTGGCTGCATCGAGCGGCAGGCCGAAGGCGTCCCAGTTCAGGATCTCGCGTCCCTCAAGCGTTACCTTCCCGACGATTCCTTTCCGATCGCTCATGTACTTCCCGTAATTCACCCGCCCGTAAGGGAACACGAGGATATCGAGGCGGCGCGCGGCCGCCGCGGGAGGAAGCGCGAGCGAATCCGGCATCTTCGCCGCGGCGACACGCGACAGCGAACCGAGCCGCTGGCCGTCGACAAGCACCAGCGCCTCATCATGCAGGCCGTCGATGCGCAGCTTGCCAGCCTGGTCAGGCGCAAGCGAGCTGCGGTACAGGATCACACCGGTGGTCTGGCCCGACAGCAGCTCCATCGGCTGGGGCCGTTCTGTCGCGATCGCGGCGGGCAGCGCGTTCCACACCGAACCGGTGGGCGTGGTCTTGACCGGCTCGAACGACAGCGTCGGCGGCGGTGCGGGAATCGCCGGCAATGGTTTGCCCAGCGCGTCCTGGATCATCCGGCGCAGGTCATGGTACTGGGCGGTCGGCGCGCCGCGCTCATTGATCGGGGCGCCGTAGTCGTAGCTGGTGATGGACGGCTCGAAGTTGGAGCCGTCGCCCTTCGCGTTGGCGCCCGCGCTCCATCCGAAATTGGTGCCGCCGTGGATCACGTACAAGTTGAAGGAGACCCGCTCGCGCATCAGCATGCGCAGGGTGTCGCGGTAGTCGCCCGTGGCGAACTTTTCGCCCCAATGGGTCAGCCAGCCGGGATAGCCCTCGCCCACCCAGACCGGCGCGCCGCCGGTCACTTTCCGGGCAGCGGCGAAATCGGTGTCGCCGTCCAGCCCCAGGGCCGCGCCCGGCAGATAGGTTTGCGCCTTCTGGATCTGCTGCAGGCCGTCCGAGATCGAGAACGGACCGGCGATGCCTGCATCCTCCCAGATTTTCCTGATGGCCGGCAGGTAGTTGGCATCGGCGCCGAAGGACGCATACTCGTTCTCGACCTGGACCATGATGACCGGACCGCCGCGATCGAACATCAAGGGACGGACCAATTGCGCGAGGCGCTCGATGTAGCGGCGCGCGGCTTCCATGTAGATCGAATCGTTGGCGTCGCGCAGGCGGACGTCCGGGTGGCGCAGCAGCCAGGCTGGCAGGCCGCCGAGATCCCACTCGGCGCACACATACGGCCCCGGCCGCAGGTACACGTGCAGGCCTTCCCTGGCGCACAGCTTGATGAAGTGGACGAGGTCCCGGTTGCCGGTTGAGAAGTCGAATTCGCCGGGCCGGACTTCGTGGTGGTTCCACATCACGTAGATGGCGATCGTATTCATCCCCATCGCCTTGGCCATGCGGATGCGCTGCAGCCAGTGGCTGCGCGGGATGCGCGCGGGATGCAGTTCGCCGGAGCGGATCTGGTACGGTTTGCCGTCGAGGAGGAATCCTTCCGGCACGGACGGGTCGGCAAACGCGAAACGCTGCCCGCGTCCGCCGGCGGACGCCGCAGACGCGGCTGGCAAGCCGATGCCCGCGCCAAGGACCGCGATGCACGCGGCCAGCGCATCGCGTCGAGTTATTGCTTTCATTTCCTGTCCCCTCATTCGGCGATTTCTATATATCGAAACAAAGAAGTTTCGATTGATCGCCTAATGTAGGAACAAAAGCAGGAACGGTCAATAAAAATGCGCGAAACCCGGCCAGTATCTTTCGTTTGCACGAAACTACACGTCCGGACCTTTCTCTTTCGCTGGCGGCCTCAGCCCGTGAGCCTCAGCTTCGCCTGCAAGCCACGTCCGGCGCGCGCGATCGCGCTGCGTGCGAGGTAGCGCGCCATCACCAGCGGACGCTTGCGGTCGTAGCCGTTCTTCGTCATGCGTTGCGGCAGGAAGAAGCGCCTGAACACCCCCAGCGCCGACTGCCGCGACACGCGAAAGCGTCCGTTCACCTGCGTCGTGTCGTAGCCGTATTCGTTCTTGAACAGGAACAGCGCGTCGCTCGATGTGATCGACACCGCATAGGGCGCGTCCGCCTGCAGCACTTTCCAGCCGTGGCGGTACGACACTTCCACCGTCAACCGCAGGTCGGACAGGTACAGCACCAGCGGCTCGATCCGGCGCGCCGATTCGAGCAGCCGCGGCAAGCCGTGCAAAGTCTGGCCGACCTGGGCGCGATACTTCATGAAGGCGGACCGGATCTCGGACAGCGGCACCTGCTGCGCCGGCGGCAGCAGCTTGCCGCGCTGCCCGAGCAGGCCCTGCCAGTGCACCAGCGCGTGTTCGTGCTCGCGGGTCAGGCTGGCGGCACTGTCCGTTTCCAGGTCGAGCCGGCTGCCGGGACGCAGGAAGCGGATGGATGGCGCCCATTTGCCCAGTTCCGGCGCCAGTGCGATGTCCTGCGGCGTGTTCTGCGCCTCGTTCAGGTAGGCGTTTTCCTCGCTGCTGAAATAGACGAAGGAGGCGAACGGCACCGTGACCTTGGGACGCAGGCATGCGACCTGTTGCGCGATGCGCTGGATCTTCTCGCGCGCGGCGGCGCGATGCTCCGCCAGTTGCCCCGGATTGCCGACCCAGCTGGCGTAGCCGAACTGCGTGAACAGGTAGTCGATGCGCGGCGCGGCCGCCGCCACCTTGGCCTTGACCTCGCGGCACTGCTGTTCCGTCGCGATCACGCAGTCGTTCAGGTTGAGGATGCTGCGCTCGCCGCTCTGGATCAGGCACCAGGAATCGCCATCGCTGAAGGGATGCACGGTGATGCGCAATTCGGGCCCCAGCACCACCGGCACTCCCGCCCTGCACTCGCGCACATCGAGACCATTCTTGCGCAGGAAGCCGGCCACGCGCTTGTCCAGCGTGTGCTGGAACAGGAAGGTGGCGATGCCGCGAAACTGGTCCTTGAACTTGCGGAGGAAGGGAACCGAGAAATGGTCCGGGTGCTCGTGCGAGAACCAGATGAACACCGGCAGCCCGGACTTGTTCAGGCGCCCGATCAGGGCCTCGCTGCTGGTCGACTGGTCGAGCAGGTTCCAGCCGTTGTTGAAGGCCGAACCTTCCAGCCAGGGATCGACCAGCAGCAAGGCGCTGTCGTTCTCGACGATGAAGCTGGCGTGGTTGACGAAGCTGAGTTGGTTGAGTCGCATGGATGGCCCGGATCAGATGACGACGAATTTGCCGCCGTGAAAGCCCAGCGGCTTGCTCGGATTGAAGTGGCAGTGCTCGACCTGCCCGACGAAGATGACGTGGTCGCCCTCCGGATAGCGGCTGCGCGCGCGGCATTCGAACCACGCCGCCACGCCGGGCAGGATGGGCAGCCCGGCGGGCGATTCAGCGTAGTCGAGCGCGGCGAAACGGTCGCCGGGGCCGCGCGCGAAACGCAGGGCCAGTTCGAGCTGGTGCGCGGCCAGCACGTTGACGATGTAATGCGATGCGCAGCTGAATGCCGGCAGGCTGCGCGCCTTGCCGGCCAGCCCCCACAGCACCAGCGGCGGCTCGAGCGAGACCGAGTTGAACGAGTTGACGGTAAGCCCATGCAGCGCCCCGTCCGGCGTGCGGGTCATGACGATGGTGACGCCGGTGGCGAACTGCGCGAGCGCCGACCGGAACTGGCCAGTGTCGAACCCGGGGGCAAGCGTGTCCGCGGCGAAGGTAGTCATGAAAGGCCCGATGCGGTTGGCATGAACGCAGCTTAGCCAGCGCACAGGCGGGACGGCTGATCTCGGACAAACGCGCGCGCTGCGCCGGCTGAGCCACGATCAGGATCGGCAGCGGCATCGGAAGCCGCTTCGCCAAAACGCGGAAAAGCCCTACAATAGATTGATCCAGAGAATCTTTTTACCCACGCCCATGCAACCTGACACGCTTCTCTTTGCTGCGCCCGCCATGCTCGCCCCGACCATCGCCGCCATCGTGCTGGGCCTGCTGATCGGCAGCTTCCTGAACGTGGTGATCTACCGGATCCCGGTGATGATGCAGCGCGAGTCCGACAACTACGTCGCCAACGAGCTGGGCAAGGAGCTGCCGCACACCGACCGCTTCAACCTGATGGTGCCGCGCTCGCGCTGTCCGCACTGCGGGCACCAGATCACGGCGCTGGAAAATATCCCGCTGATCAGCTGGCTCTTCCTGCGCGGCAAATGCAGCGCATGCAAGGCGCCGATCCCCCTGCGCTACCCGGCCATCGAACTGTTCACCGGCCTGCTGTCGGGCCTGCTGGTGTGGACCTTCGGCAGCGGCTGGATGGGCCTGGCCACGCTGCTGTTCGCCTGGCTGCTGGTGGCGATGACCTTCATCGACTACGACACCCAGATGCTGCCGGACGACCTGACCTATCCGCTGCTGTGGGCCGGCCTGCTGCTCAACATCAACGGCATGTTCGTGCCGCTGCAGGAAGCCGTGATCGGCGCCGCCGCCGGCTACCTGGCGCTGTGGGCGGTGTACTGGCTGTTCAAGCTCGCGACCGGCAAGGAAGGAATGGGCTATGGTGACTTCAAGCTGCTGGCCGCCCTCGGCGCCTGGCTGGGCTGGAAGATGCTGCCGTCCATCATCCTGCTGTCCTCCGTGGTCGGCGCGGTCGTGGGCATCGGCCTGATCGTGGTGGCGCGCCGCGGGCGCGACAAGCCGATCCCCTTCGGCCCCTATCTCGCCGCGGCCGGCATGATCGCCCTGCTGTACGGCGGCCCGATCCTGCGCTATACGCAAAACCTGCTGGTCTGACATGGAGCCTGAGCAGCGCAAATTATTCACGGTCGGCCTGACCGGCGGCATCGGCAGCGGCAAGAGCACCGTCGCCGACCAGTTTGCGGCGCTCGGCGCCTCCGTCATCGACACCGACCAGATCGCCCATGCGCTGACGGCCCCGCACGGCGCCGCCATGCCGGCCCTGCTGGCCGAATTCGGTCCCCAGTTCGCCATTTCCGACGGCGCCCTCGACCGCGCCCGGATGCGTGAGCTGGTATTTACCGATCCCGGCGCCCGCGCCCGTCTCGAAGCCATCCTGCACCCGAAGATCCGCGAAGCCACCGCCGCCGCGGCCGCGATCGCCACCGGCCCCTACGTCATCTTCGTAGTCCCGCTACTCATCGAATCGGGCAGCTGGGCCGGACGGGTCAACCGGGTACTCGTGGTCGACTGTCCCGAAGCCCTGCAAATCCAGCGTGTCATGTCGCGCAATAGCCTGCCGGAAGCCCAGGTGCTCGCCATCATGGCGGCCCAGGCCAGCCGCGAGCAGCGCCTGGCGGCGGCCGACGATGTCATCCTGAACGACGATGGAATCGACCTTCTGGCCCCTCAAATTGCTCGCATGCATACTTTCTACTTGGATAATGCGACCAGAATGACATAATGTAAGGGCTTCGTTTGTAATTTTGCTCCGCTTGGTACAGAATCACGGGGTTGCTCGCCAGCCTACATTCAAAGGAATGTTATTTTGATCGTCTACGAATACCCTTTCAACGAGCGCATACGCACGTTGTTGCGGCTGGAGGACCTTCACGAGAAGTTCAAGTTTTTCGTGCACCAAGAGCACGCCATGCAACACCACGTGGCCCTGTCCACGATTTTCGACATGCTGGAAGTGGCCGGCCGCGCCGACCTCAAGTCCGACCTGCTGCAAGAACTGGAACGCCAGAAGCAAAGCCTGCTGAGCTACCGCAGCAACCCCAACGTCGCCAGCGACGCCCTCGATGCCGTGCTGGCCGAGCTCGACAGCGTCAGCAGCCGGCTGGTCAGCGCCCAGGGCAAGACCGGCCAGAACGTGCGCGACAACGAATGGCTGATGAGCATCCGCGGCCGCACCATCATCCCCGGCGGCGCCTGCGAATTCGACCTGCCCTCGTACTACGCGTGGCAGAAACGTCCGGCCGAACAGCGCTACCACGACATCATGAACTGGTTCACCCCGCTGATGCCCCTGTTCGACGCCCTCGGCCTGGTGCTGCGCCTGCTGCGCGATTCCGGCCGGCCGCTGAAGATGATCGCGGTGGCGGGCAGCTACCAGCAGATGCTGCAAGGGAAGATCTACCAGATGCTGCGCCTGACACTGGACGAGAGCCTGGGCGCGATCCCGGAAATTTCGGCCAATAAATACATGCTGTGGGTCCGTTTCACCAGCCACGACGGCGACTGCAAGCCGAAGCCGCTGGAAGAAGACGTCCCGTTCGAGCTCACGCTCTGCAATTTCTGAGGTTTTCCATGGCCGTCGTATCCTGCCCGACATGCGGCAAGAAGGTCGAGTGGACGGAGAAGAACAAATTCCGCCCCTTCTGTTCCGAACGCTGCAAGCAAATCGATCTCGGCGCCTGGGCCGAGGAAAAGTACACGATCCCGGCGGCCGCGCCGACCGATCCGCAGGACGATCCGCTGGCGGACGAATAATTCACGAACAAGAACAGCGCTCGCAGGATCCCTAGCGATGAATTTCCAAACGTTCGACCTGAACTTGCTCCGCACCTTCGATGCGGTCATGACTGAGCAAAACATCACGCGCGCGGCCGAGCGCCTGGCGACCACCCAGCCGGCGGTGTCGAATGCGCTCAAGCGCCTGCGCGAAGCCGTCAACGACGAGATCCTGGTACGCACCGCGCGCGGCATGAAGCCGACCGCGCGCGCCGAAGAGATCTGGCCGACGGTGCGCGCCGCGCTGGCCGCGCTGGAAGGCACGCTCAGCCCGCAGCACTTCGACATCTCGACCACCAAGGCCAGCTTCCGCATCGCGATGGCCGATTCGACCGCCAACCTGCTGCTGCCGCAGCTGATGGAGCGGATCCGCAAGGAGGCGCCGGAAATCGACATCCGCATGGTGCCGCTGCCGGGCCGCGATCCGCGCCCGCAGCTGCTCAACGCCGACGCCGACCTCGCGGTCGGCTCCTTCCCCGGCATCGTGGCGCAGCTGCGCGAAGGCCAGCAGCGCGACGTGACCCTGCACCACCAGCGCCTGTACAGCGGCGAGCCGATGTGCATCATGCGCAAGGACCATCCGCTGGCGCAGCAGGACCTGACCATCGACCGCTACAGCGATGCGCTGCACGTGCTGGTGAGTTTTTCGGGGAGCCCGTCGGGACCGGCGGACGACATGCTGGCCACGCTCGGCAAGTCGCGCCGGATCGCGCTCACCGTGAACCAGTTCTCGACCGCCTTCCACATGGTCGCGGCCAGCGACCTGATCGCCGTGGTGCCGCACCACCTGATCGAAGCGAGCGAATTCAAGGACCAGCTGGTGATCAGGGCGCTGCCGTTCCAGCTGCCGATCGTGTACGTGGACATGCTGTGGCACGAGCGCGATATGCGCCATCCGGTGCACCGGTGGCTGCGCGAGACCATCATGCGCGTGCCGGCGGTGGTGGAGCACGAATAAACCACCTGCCCCAAAACCGTCGTCCCCGCGAAGGCTGGGACCCATGCTGAGCTAGCGAACCGGCGGCGTCACCAATGCCGGTTCAGCGAGTTGTCTATGGGTCCCCGCCTGCGCGGGGACGACGTGTTTTATCTTGGCGGTCAAGCCGCGACCGTAATCCCGCTCGGCACCTGCACCGGCTTGTTGATGTTCCCGTAGCGGTCCATGAACAAGCCGTCCAGCGCGATCTCCGGCTGGCGTCCCGACAGCATGTCGGCCATCACCCGCGCCGAGCCGCAGGACATGGTCCAGCCCAGCGTACCGTGGCCGGTGTTGAGGAACAGGTTGCGGTACGGCGTCGGCCCGATCACCGGCGTGCCATCCGGCGTATTCGGGCGCAAGCCGCACCAGAACTCCGCCTTCGACACATCGCCGCCGTTCGGGAACAGGCTGTTCACCGAGAACTCCAGTGTCTCGCGGCGCGACTGGCGCAGCGTGCGGTCGTAGCCGGTGATCTCGGCGGTGCCGCCCACGCGGATGCGGTCGCCCATGCGCGTGATCGCCACCTTGTAGGTCTCGTCCATCACCGTCGATTCCGGCGCGCCGGCGGCGTCGGTGATCGGCACCGTGATCGAATAGCCCTTGACCGGATAGACCGGGATCTTGATGCCGATCTGGCGCAGCAGGAAGGGCGAGAAGCTGCCCATCGCGACGAGGTAGCTGTCGGCCTTCAGCTCACCCTGCGAGGTCTTCACGCCGGTGACCTTGTCGCCCTCGATGACCAGGTGCTCGATGGTGACGTTGTGGCGGAACTTGACGCCCAGCGCCTTGGCCATCTCGGCCAGCTTCTGGGTAAACTTGAAGCAGTCGCCGGTCTCGTCGCCCGGCAGCTGCAGGCCGCCGACGAAGTTGCCGCGCACGCGCGCCAGCGCCGGCTCCGCGCTTTCGCAGCCTTTCGGATCGAGCACGTTGTACGGCACGCCCGACTGCTGCAGCACCGCGATGTCGTGCGCCGCCATGTCCAGCTGCTTCTGGGTGCGGAACAGCTGCAGCGTGCCCTTGGTGCGCTCGTCGTAGCTGATGCCGGTGTCGGCGCGCAGCTGCTTGAGCACGTCGCGGCTGTACTCGGCGATGCGCACCATCCGGCTCTTGTTGATCTCGTAGCTGCGCGCATTGCAGTTGGCGAGCATCTGCAGCATCCAGCTCCACATGTGCGGATCGAACTTGGGACGGATCACCAGCGGGCTGTGTTTCATCGTCAGCCACTTGAGCGCCTTGGCCGGCACGCCCGGCGCGGCCCACGGCGTCGCGTAACCGGGCGAGATTTCGCCGGCGTTGCCATAACTCGTCTCCATGCCGGCGGCCGGCTGGCGGTCGATGACGGTCACGTCGTGGCCGGCCTGCGCGAGGAAGTACGCGGAAGTCGTGCCGATGACGCCACTACCCAGAACGATGATTTTCACAGCGACCCTTCAACAGATTTGATTAACGGCCCGACCCCGCATAGCGCAACTGATCGAGCCACTCAAGCAGCGGGATGGTTGCGGGCAGCAGCGGGGTCACGCCGACTGAACCCTGCCACGCAAAGGCCTGGCCTTCCAGGCTTTGCGGCTCGCCGCGCCAGTCGCGGCTGATGAAAAAATGCAGGCGCACGTGCGCGTGCGGATACACGTGTTCGACGCCGCACCACTCCTCGGCGGACTCGATCTCGACGCCCAGCTCCTCGACGAATTCGCGCTTGAGCGCGGCGAGGATGGATTCGTCCGGCTCCACTTTCCCGCCCGGGAACTCCCAGTAGCCGGCGTAGGGCTTGCCCTCCGGCCGCTGGCCCAGCAGCACGTCGCCGTTCGGACGCATCAGGATGCCGACCGCGACATCGATCGGCCGCTTCGCTTCGCTCATGCGCCCTGCCCGCCTTCGAGTTTGCCGGCGTAGTCCTTGGCGAACTGCCAGGCGACCCGGCCCGAACGCGAACCGCGCTGCAGGACCCAGCGCAGCGCCTCCGGCCGCGCGGCCTCGATCTGCTCGGGCGTGCAGCCGAAACTGGCCAGCCAGTGCCCGGCGATGTCGAGGTAGTCGTCCTGCTTGAACGAGTAGAACGACAGCCAGACGCCGAAGCGCTCGGACAAGGAGATGCGCTCCTCGACGGTCTCGCCGGGATGCAGGTCGCCGTCGGCGCCATGGGTGTAGCTGGCGTTATCGGACATCTTCTCCGGCATCAGGTGGCGCCGGTTGGAGGTCGCGTAGATCAGCACATTGTCGGACTGCGCGGCGATGCTGCCGTCCAGCGCCACCTTCAGCGCCTTGTAGCCAGCCTCGCCTTCCTCGAACGAGAGGTCGTCGCAGAAGATGATGAAGCGCTCCGGCCGCCCGGCGACCACGTCGACGATGTCGGGCAAGTCCGCGAGGTCGGCCTTGTCCACCTCGATCAGGCGCAGGCCCTCGGCCGCGAACTGGTTCAGCACCGCCTTGATCAGCGAGGACTTGCCGGTGCCGCGCGCGCCGGTGAGCAGCACATTGTTGGCCGGGCGGCGCGCCACGAACTGGCGCGTGTTCTGCTCGATCGCCTGCTTCTGCGGCTCGACGTGCTGCAGGTCGTCCAGCCGGATGGAGGACGCGTGCAGCACCGGCTGCAGGTATTTGCCGGCGCCGTTCGCATGGCGGCGCCAGCGGAAGGCGAAGCCGCGCTTCCAGTCCGGTTCGCGCTGGCCCGCTGGCGGCAGGATCGCTTCGACGCGCGCCAGCAGGGCATCGGCGCGTTGCAGGAACTGTTCGAGCGGCGACATCGGATCAGGAGCGGTAGTCGGCGTTGATGCTGACGTAGTCGTGCGACAGGTCGCAGGTCCACACGGTGCCGCTGGCATTGCCGCGGCCGAGCTTCACGCGCACCAGGATCTCCGCCTTCTTCATCACGCGCTGGCCGTCTTCTTCCTGGTAGGCCGGATTGCGGCCGCCGGCCTTGGCCACCAGCACGTCGTCCAGGTACAGGTCCAGCTTGGTGGTGTCGAGATCGTCGACGCCGGCGTAGCCGATCGCGGCCAGGATGCGGCCCAGGTTCGGGTCGGACGCGAAGAACGCGGTCTTCACCAGCGGCGAGTGGGCGATCGAATAGGCGATCTTGCGGCACTCTTCCTCGTCGCGGCCCTCTTCCACCGCCACGGTGATGAACTTGGTCGCGCCCTCGCCGTCGCGGATGATCTGCTGCGCGAGGTTCAGCGAGAGCCCGGTGACGGCATCGCGCAAGGCCGGATAGTGCGGGCTGTCGGTGCTGTTCACTTCCAGCGCACCGGCGCCGGTCGCCATCAGGATGAACGAGTCGTTGGTCGAAGTATCGCCGTCGATGGTGATGCAGTTGAACGAACGGTCGGCCGCGTGGCGCACCAGTTCATCCAGCACCGGCTGGGCGACCTTGGCGTCGAACGCGACGTAGCCCAGCATGGTGGCCATGTTCGGGCGGATCATGCCGGCGCCCTTGCTGATGCCGGTCATCGTGACCTGGTGGCCGCCGATGGTGACCGTGTTCGATGCGGCCTTCGGCTGGGTGTCGGTGGTCATGATCGCTTCCGCGGCATTGAACCAGTTGTCGGCCTTGAGGTTGGCCACGGCTGCCGGCAAGCCGGCGACGATCTTCTCGACCGGCAGCGGCTCCAGGATCACGCCGGTGGAGAACGGCAGCACCTGCTGGGCATCGAGGCCGAGCAGCTTGGCCACTTCGGCACAAGTGCGCTGGGCGTTGGCCAGGCCCGGCTCGCCGGTGCCGGCGTTGGCATTGCCCGTGTTGACCACCAGTGCGCGGATCGGTTTACCCGACTTCAGGTTGGCCTGGCTCACCTGCACCGGCGCGGCGCAGAAGCGGTTCTTGGTGAAGACGCCGGCGACGGTGGCGCTGTCGGCGAGCTTCATCACCAGCACATCCTTGCGGTTCGGCTTCTTGATGCCGGCTTCGGCGAAACCCAGTTCGATCCCGTTGACGGGTTTCAGGTCGGCTGCGACTGGCAGGGGAGAATTGACGGCCATGGCGTTCTCAAAATTTTTTGTCGAATTCGATATTGTACCGCCACCGCCCGGCAAAGGCAGCCGCGCAGCGCCCGTCAGCCCGGGCGGCGATGAAAACTTTATAATGCCTGCACTGCAACGTGGAGAAGTTGATGAACGACACCCAGCGCACCTGGCTTAGCTCCCTGTTTTCACTGGCGATCATCGCGTTCGCCGTTTTCATCACCCAGCGCTTCATCCTGCCTTTGCTGTGGGCCGCGATCCTGGCGATCGCCAGCTGGCCGCTGTTCGTGCGGGCGCGCCGTTCGCTCGGCGGGCACGACATCCTGGCGGCGCTGGCGGTCACCCTGCTATGCGCCGCCGCGCTGGTGACGCCGCTGGCGCTGGGCCTGATGCAGGCCGCGCACCAGGCGCCTGCGCTGGCTGCGTACATCGCCACCGCCAACAACGAAGGGCTGGCCGCGCCGGACTGGCTGGAGCGGCTTCCGGTGGTAGGCGGCGCAATCCTGGAATGGTGGCAGACCACGCTCAGCCAGCCGCACGGCCTGGCCCACCTGTTCACCGACGGCGGTCCCGGGCCACACCTGCACAGCGCCAGCGAAGTGCTGCGCACCTTCGGCAGCGCGGTGATGCACCGGATGATCGACGTGGCGTTCGCCTTCCTGTCGCTGTTCTTCTTCTACAAGGACGGCCCGGCGCTGCTGTCGCAAACGGAGGCGATCGGCCGCCACCTGATCGGCAACACGCGCTGGCAGCTGTACTCGACCAAGGTGCCGACCGCGATTCGCGCCACTGTCAACGGGCTGGTGCTGGTGGGCCTGGCCGAGGGCCTGCTGCTCGGGATCGCCTACGAATTCGCGGGCGTGCCGTCGGCGGTGCTGTGGGCGGCGGCGACCGGCGTGCTGGCCATCATCCCGTTCGGCGCGCCGCTCGCGTTCGGCGTGGTGGCGGCGGTGCTGTTCTTCCACGGGCACACGGCAGCGGCGGCCGGCATCATCGCCTTCGGTGCGGTGGTGCTGTTCGTGGCCGATCACTTCGTGCGGCCGACCATCATCGGCAACGCGACCAAGCTGCCCTTCCTGGCGGTGCTGCTGGGGATCCTGGGCGGGGTCGAGATGCTGGGGCTGATCGGGCTGTTCGTGGGGCCGGTGGTGATCACGCTGTTCGTCACGCTGTGGCATGAAGAGAAGCTGTTCCGGCGCGGAGGGCATTAACGCAAGAGCCTGGCCTTCGGGAGAACGGCCGCCCTCCTGTCGAACGTGGCAATCGACGCACAACCAGTCCTGACGTAGGCATGAAAGATGACGCAGTCTGCAAAATCGGCCGACGTATTTTGCCAATCGCGCAGCGCGAGTTCGACGACTGCTTCATCTTCAAAGCTTACTTCGCCTGAGGCGAGGAGCGCCCCCAACAGAAGAGCCACGCCCTGTTTGGAAACGCGATAGCTGCTGCGCAGTACCCACTCGCACTCGAGCAGCACAGCAAATGAAATCAGCAATTTGTCCTGGGTTTTATGTGTGGACTGGAGCAGGTGCTTCGTAATCTGGAAGGCAGCTTCGTCATCCCTGACGAGGTAGCGAATCACGACATTCGTGTCCAGGCCGATCATTTGTCAGAACGAAAGTTTCTCGATAGGTACTGTCTCCCGTCCCCTCTCGTACAAAACACCGCCGAGGTCCAAAATGCTGCCGGTCTTCACGCGCAGAATAATTGCTCCGTCCGGCGCAACTGTCAGCACAACGCGGTCGCCCGGTTTGATGCCAAGCTTTTCTCTTACAGCCTTCGGGATTGTCACCTGACCAGTTCGCGAAATCTTGGTATCCATAACACCCTCCTCATTGAAGAAGTGTATCCCCCTTGACGCTGTCGGCAATCCAGAACGCGCAATAGAGTCGCGGTTCCTTCGCGGTCGATGCAGGCACAAATAAAAAACGGCAGGCCCAAGCCTGCCGTTTTTTTACCACTATGCAGCGCTTACGCCAGCCTGCCGTGGCACTGCTTGAACTTCTTGCCGCTGCCGCAAGGGCACGGGTCGTTGCGGCCGACCTTCACGCCCATGTAGGTGGTGCTCGGATCGGCCCCGGCCAGTTCCGGCGCGCCCGCCGCCACCGGCGCCATCAGCTCTTCCGGCGCGGCGGCCGGGTTGAACTCGGAGTGCTGGTAGTTGATGTTCTCCAGGTGCGCCGCCTGCGCCGCCACCGCTGCTTCCGCCGCTTCGACTTCCTCGCGGGTCTGGATGCGGACCGTCATCACGGTGCGGATCACTTCGTTCTTGATCATGTCCAGCATGGCGCCGAACAGTTCGAAGGCTTCGCGCTTGTACTCCTGCTTCGGGTTCTTCTGCGCATAGCCGCGCAGGTGGATGCCCTGGCGCAGGTGGTCCAGCGCGGCCAGGTGCTCGCGCCAGTGGCTGTCCAGGCTTTGCAGCATCACGTTGCGCTCGAAGCCGCCGAAGCCTTCCTTGCCCACCACCGCCACCTTGGCGTTGTAGGACTCGTCGGCCGCGGCCAGCACGCGCTCCAGGATGTCGTCGTCGTTCAGGTTCGGCTCGTCCTCCAGCAGCTGCGCCAGCGGCACATCCAGCGCCCACTCGTTGGCCAGCGTGTCCTGCAGGCCCTTGATGTCCCATTGCTCCTCGACCGATTCGGCCGGGACGAAGGCGCGCACCACGTCGGTGAACACGCCCACGCGCAGCGAGGCGATCAGCTCCGAAATGTCGGCCGCTTCCAGCAGTTCGTTACGCTGGGTGTAGATCACCTTGCGCTGGTCGTTGGCGACGTCGTCGTATTCGAGCAGCTGTTTGCGGATGTCGAAGTTGCGGGCCTCCACCTTGCGCTGAGCGGTCTCGATCGAACGGGTCACGATGCCGGCCTCGATCGGTTCGCCTTCCGGCATCTTCAGTCGTTCCATGATCGCGCGCACGCGGTCGCCGGCGAAGATGCGCAGCAGCGGATCGTCCAGCGACAGGTAGAAGCGCGAGGCGCCCGGGTCGCCCTGGCGGCCGGCGCGGCCGCGCAACTGGTTGTCCACCCGGCGCGACTCGTGGCGCTCGGTGCCGATGATGTGCAGGCCGCCCTGCGCCACCACGTGGTCGTGCAGCGACTGCCATTCGTCGCGCAGCTTCTGCGACTGTTCCTGCTTCTGCTCCGGCGCCAGGGCCTCGTCGGCCTCGATGAACTGGATCTGCTTTTCGACGTTACCGCCCAGGACGATGTCGGTGCCGCGGCCGGCCATATTGGTCGCGATGGTGATCATCTTCGGCCGGCCGGCCTGCGCCACGATCTCGGCCTCGCGCGCGTGCTGCTTGGCGTTGAGGACGTTGTGCGGCAGGTTGGCCTTGGTCAGGATGCCGGACAGGAGCTCGGAGTTCTCGATCGAGGTGGTACCCACCAGCACCGGCTGGCCGCGCTCGTAGCAGTCGCGGATGTCGTTCACCATCGCCTGGTACTTTTCCTCGGCCGACTTGTAGACCTGGTCCTGGCGGTCCTTGCGCTGGCTCGGGCGGTTCGGCGGCACGACCACGGTTTCGAGGCCGTAGATCTCCTGGAATTCGTAGGCTTCGGTGTCGGCCGTACCGGTCATGCCGGACAGCTTGGTGTACATGCGGAAGTAGTTCTGGAAGGTGATCGAGGCCAGGGTCTGGTTCTCGTTCTGGATGCGCGCGCCTTCCTTGGCTTCGACCGCCTGGTGCAGGCCGTCGGACCAGCGGCGGCCCGTCATCAGGCGGCCGGTGAATTCGTCGACGATCACCACTTCGCCGTTCTGCACCACGTAGTGCTGGTCCTTGTGGTACAGGACGTGCGCGCGCAGCGCTGCGTACAGGTGGTGGATCAGGGTGATGTTGGCGGCGTCGTACAGCGAGGCGCCTTCCGGCAGCAGGCCCATGCGGGTCAGGATCTGCTCGGCCTTCTCGTGGCCGGCTTCGGTCAGCAGCACGGTGTGCTGCTTCTCGTCCTTGACGTAGTCGCCCGGCTTCTCGACCTTGCCCTTGCCGTCCGGGGTCTCTTCGCCGATCTGCTCTTCCAGCAGCGGCGGCACTTCGTTCATCTTGTAGTAGACGTCGGTGTGGCTCTCGGCCTGGCCGGAGATGATCAGCGGGGTGCGCGCCTCGTCGATCAGGATCGAGTCCACCTCGTCGACCACCGCGAAATTCAGGCTGCGCTGGACACGTTCGCTCGCGTCGTAGACCATATTGTCGCGCAGGTAGTCGAAGCCGTATTCGTTGTTGGTGCCGTAGGTGATGTCGGAAGCGTAGGCTTGCTGCTTGGTGTCGTGGTCCATCTGCGACAGGTTGATGCCGGTCGTCAGTCCCAGCCAGCCGTACAGCTGGCCCATCCACTCGGCGTCGCGCTGCGCCAGGTAATCGTTGACGGTGACGACGTGCACGCCCTTGCCGGACAGCGCGTTCAGGTACACCGGCAGGGTCGCCATCAGGGTCTTGCCCTCGCCCGTGCCCATCTCGGCGATTTTGCCCTGGTGGAGCACCATGCCACCGATCAGCTGCACGTCGAAGTGGCGCATCTTGAACACGCGCTTGGCGGCCTCGCGGCACACGGCGAAGGCTTCGGGCAGGATGTCGTCCAGCGATTCACCCTTGGCCACGCGGTCTTTGAATTCGGGCGTCTTTGCTTGCAGCTCGGCGTCGGACAGCTTCTCCATTTGCGGCTCGAGCCCGTTAATCTGGCGCACCGTCTTTTGGTATTGCTTGAGCAGCCGCTGGTTGCGGCTACCGAAAATCTGGGTCAGTAATGACATGCTTGAATTCTTGAAATATACGCCGCACAGATGATATCAAAATGATATCACTCGAATACTGCCTATGGCCGCAAACTGGTGATTCTATCATGCGATCCGGCCACACTTGGGGGCAATAGACCGGATAACAAGTACTGCCGATCAAAGATACTGATCAGTTTGGCCTCAGGGAAAAGCGGTCCGCACGGCGGTGCTTGCCTGTGGTATGTTGGCGGCATGCAGTTTCTCTCTCGCAATCAGCGTCCGGTGCACATCTTTGGCACGCGGAACAACCAGACCTCCCACGGCGCCACCGATTTCCTGCGGGCGAACGAGCGCCTGGCCGCCCTGTTGCCGGCGGCGATGCGCATGGGGCGGCTGCAGGGCGACTGCGCGGCGGCCTTGCCGGCGATGTTCGAGCATTGCGACGTGATTTCGTTCAGCGACGGCGCGCTGGTGCTGGCGGTGCCCAGCTCGGCGCTGGCGGCGCGGCTCAAGCAGCAGCTGATGAAGCTGCAGGCGACCCTGCAGCAGCGGGGCTGGCAGGTGGATTCGATCAAGCTGAAGGTGCAGGTGACGCGGGCGTTGACGCCGGAGCCGCTGCTGCGCAAGCTGGAGCTGCCGCCGCTGGCGGTGGATGCGTTCGAACAGCTGGGGGAGACGCTGGAGCAGTCGCCGCAGAATGAAAAGCTGATTGCGGCGATCAGGTCGCTGGCGGCTAAGCGGCGGCAGGGTTAAAGGTCACTCAAAGTCAAATGGGGTTCCCGCCTGCGCGGGAACCCCATTTTTGCGTGATCAGGAGAGACGCCGACTCAGTTCAGCGCCCACTCCCGTGCCATTTGGCGAACGTAGGAAGCCGGCGCCGAATTCGGCACATCGAAGCTGACGATTTCATAAGCGTCCTCGCGCGCCAGCAGCGCGCGCAGCAGGTCGTTATTGAGCGCATGCCCCGACTTGTGGGCCGTGTAGCTGGCCAGCAGCGGATACCCGACCAGGTACAGGTCGCCGATCGCATCCAGGATCTTGTGGCGCACGAACTCGTCCTCGTAGCGCAGGCCGTCCGCATTGAGGATGCGGTACTCGTCCATCACGATGGCGTTTTCCAGCGAGCCGCCGCGCGCCAGGCCCATGCCGCGCAGGCTTTCCACGTCCTGCATGAAGCCGAAGGTGCGGGCGCGCGCGACGTCGTGCACGTAGGAGACATCGCCGAAATCGACGCTGGCGCGCTGCACCGTGCCGTCGACCGCGGGATGGTTGAATTCGATGAAGAAGTCGAGCTTGAAACCGTCGTACGGCGACAGCTTGGCCCACTTCTCGCTGGCGCCGCTGCCCTGCCGCACTTCCACTTCCTTGAGTACGCGGATGAACTTCTTGGCGGCGCCCTGCTCCTGCACGCCCGCCTGCTGCAGCAGGAAGACGAAGGACGATGCCGAACCGTCCATGATCGGGATCTCTTCGGCCGACACATCGACGTACAGGTTGTCGATACCGAGGCCCGCGCAGGCGGACATCAGGTGCTCGACCGTGGACACGCGCGCGCCGTCCTTGACGAGGACCGATGCCATGCGGGTATCGCCGACGATGCCGGCGCTGGCCGCGAATTCGACCACAGGATCGAGGTCCACGCGGCGGAATACGATGCCGGTATTGGCCGCGGCCGGGCGCAGGGTCAGTTCGACCTTGGTGCCGGAGTGCAGGCCGACACCTGTGGTGCGGACCACCTGTTTGACGGTTCTTTGTTTAAGCATCAGCCGATTATAGCCCAGGGGCCGTGTTGCCGCCCGACCCTCCCCGGGGTGGTAGCGGGAATGCCACGTTTTCTAGGGATGCTCGGATTCGGCGTGGAAGCGCTCGTGGCGGATCAGGTACAGGCCGCTGCCGATGATGATGGCCGCGCCGATCAGCGTGTAGCGGTCCGGCAGCGTATGCCAGAGCATCCAGTCGATCGCCACGCCCCAGGCCAGCGCCGAATATTCGAAAGGCGCCACCACGGAAACTTCGCCATGGCTGAAGGCTTCGTTCAGTGCCAATTGTGCAAAGAAGCCGCTGATGGCGAGGGTGCACAGCACCGGCACATGGGATGGGCGGACCGGCAGCCAGTCGGCCCAGGCAAGCGCGGTGGCGCCGGCTGCCATCATGATCATCAGCCACAGCATCATGTGCTCGCTGCGGTCGGTGCGCGCCAGCACGCGCGCGGAGATCGCCGACACCGCATACATCGCGGCGGCGGCCAGGATCGCCAGGCCGCCGATGCTGAGGAAGCCGCTGCCGTCGGGCCGCAGCACCACCAGCACGCCACCCATGCCGACGCCGATCGCCACCCAGCGCTGCGCGTTCACCTTCTCTTTCAGGATGAACACCGACAGCGCCGTGATCAGGATCGGGCCGATGAAGAAAATCGAATAGGCCGAGGCCAGCGAGAGCTGCCTGACCCCGAAGGCGAACAGGGAGAGCATCATGATGCCCAGCCCGGCGCGCAGTGTCTGCAGGCGCCAGTTGACCTGCAGCGCGGTGCGGAAGGCGCCGCGCCAGCCAACCCAGGCCAGCACCAGCGGCAGCGATGCGAGCGAACGCAGCGACGCCACCTGCATCGCAGGGAACTGCCCTGCCAGCACCTTCATCGTCGTGTCCATCACCGAAAACATGGCGACGGCGACCAGCATCGCGTAGATGCTGCGCAGGTTGGACTGGCGGCGCGTCAGCGCCTGCGATGCACGGGTCATGCGGGCGTTATCAGCCCAGCTGCTTGAGCATGGTTTCGGCGTTCGAGACTTCGAAGCCGTTGGTTTCCACGTTCAGCTGCTTGACCACGCCGTCCTCGACCAGCATCGAGTAGCGCTGCGAGCGCGTGCCCATGCCGTGCTTGGAGAAGTCGGCGTCCAGGCCGAGCGCCTTGCTGTAGGCGGCGTTACCGTCGGCCATCATGCGCACGATGCCGGTGGCATGCTGGTCGCGGCCCCAGGCGCCCATCACGAAGGCGTCGTTGACCGAGATGCACCAGATTTCGTCGACGCCTTTGGCTTTCAGTTCGGCGGCGTGCTGGACGTAGCCTGGCACATGCTTGGCCGAGCAGGTCGGGGTGTAGGCGCCCGGCAGGCCGAAGATCACGATCTTCTTGCCTTTGACGAGGTCCGCCACGTTGAAGGTGTTCGGGCCGAGGCTGCAGCCTTCGGTTTCGGTCTCGATGAATTCCGACAGGGTGCCTTCCGGCAGGCGGTCGCCGATCTTGATGGTCATGGTGGATCTCCTTGTTAATCAGTTGCCAAGGCGGGCAGTATGCCCCATCCGCGGCTTTCTTGCAGGGCTTGCGCCAGCCGCCAAATGATTGCACCATTGGCCACCCCAACCGCATGCCACGCCATGAAGAACGAGAACTACCTGCCCGAGGTGAAGGCGCAGTACGAACACCTGCCCTACCCGCCCTGCGATCCGAGCGATGAGCACAAGCGCCTGCAGCGCACCTGGACCGAAGACCTGCCGATGATGAACCACTACTGCTTCGGCGGGCGCGAGAGCTTTCGCAAGGGTTTCCGCGTGCTGGTGGCGGGCGGCGGCACCGGCGACGCGACCATCTTCCTGGCCGAGCAACTGCGCGGCACCAATGCGCAGATCGTGCACCTGGACCTGTCGAGCGCCAGCATCGCGATCGCCAAGGAGCGCGCGGCGATCCGCAAGCTCACCAGCATCCGCTGGGTGCAGGACTCGATCCTCGACATTCCCTCGCTGGACCTGGGCCGGTTCGACTACATCAACTGCTCGGGCGTGCTGCACCACCTGGCCGATCCGGACGCGGGGCTGCAAGCCTTGAAGAGCGTGCTCAAGCCGGACGGCGCGATCGCGCTGATGGTGTACGGCGCCATCGGCCGCACGGGGGTCTATCACATGCAGGAGCTGCTGCGCCTGTCGGACCGGGGCTGCGATGAAGCGTCCAGGATCGCGCAGGCGAAGGAGGTGCTGGCCGCGCTCCCGCCGGGGAACTGGTATCGGCGCGGCGCCGACATCTACAACGACAATGACACCGACGCCGGCATCTTCGATTCGCTGCTGCACTCGCAGGACCGGGCGTACACGGTGCCGCAGCTGTATGAATGGCTGGCCGACCGCAATGGCTTTCATATCGAATGGAGCGACGTCGGCCGCGGGCGTTATCCGTATTCGCCGGAGCTGACGCTGGGGCTGGAGGCGCGGCGGGTGCGCGCGCGCCTGCCACAGATGGACGAGCGCGCGCGGCACGCGATGTCCGAACTGCTGATGGGGGACATCACGCGGCACACCTTGTACCTGACGCGCGGGCCGGAAGCGAAAGCGGCCTACGGCGACGCGCAGTATGTGCCGATGTACTTCCACGAACCGCTCGATCCGCGCGGACTGGAATCGATGTTCGCGCCGAAGCAGGGGCTGACCATGCTGCGGCATCCGCACCTGGGGCTGACGGCGGCGGTCGATGCAGGCAAATATTCGGGCAAGATCCTGCGCCATATCGATGGCAAGCGCAGTTTTGCGCAGATCTTCAACCTTGTTCGCAATGACCCGGCCGTGCGTCCGGCCACGCCGGATGATGCGGCGCTGTTCGCCGACTTCAAGCCGGTGTACGAGCTGCTCAACGCGATCGAGCGCATCCTGCTGCGGCACGCGTCAGTGCCGGCATAAGTACTTTTAGTTAGCTTAAATACCGTCGTTCCCGCGCAGGCGGGAACCCATGCTGAGCGTGCAGTCACGCGGTCTATGGATCCCCGCCTCCGCGGGGATGACGTTGTTTTGTGGTGCGGGCCACGCCAAAATAAAAAAGGCCGGGGTCTCCCCCGGCCAATCCAACTGCCCATCGAACTCGATTAGTCAGCCTGTTTGCGCAGGAAGGCCGGGATGTCGTAGGTTTCCACGCCATTGCGCTGCATCGCCTGCACCTGCTCCGATGCCTGCTCGCGGCGCCACACGGCCGGCTGCTTCATGCCGCCCATGGTTTCGGCCGCGCCCATCGCCATGCCGCCGCCGTACGACGGGGTGGCGGCTGCCATGATCGGCGCGTTGTGGGTGCCGGTGCGCAGGACCGGGGTCTGCACCAGCTGGATGTTCTTCTTGCCCTTGCCCAGGCCGGTCGCCACCACGGTCACGCGCAGGTCGTCGCCCATCTTGTCGTCATAGGCGATACCTTGTGCGATCGCGGCGTCCGGTGCGGCGAATGCGCGCACCGCGGCCATGACTTCCTTGATCTCCTTACCCTTCAGGCTGCGGCTTGCGGTCACGTTGACCAGCACGCCGCGCGCACCCGACAGGTCGACGCCGTCGAGCAGCGGCGAAGCGATCGCCTGCTCGGCCGCGATGCGCGCACGGTCCACGCCCGACGCGGTCGCGGTGCCCATCATGGCCTTGCCCTGCTCGCTCATGATGGTCTTGACGTCGTTGAAGTCGACGTTGATGTGGCCCGGGACGTTGATGATCTCGGCGATACCGGCCACCGCGTTGTTCAGGACATCGTCGGCGTGCTGCATCCACTCCAGCATCGACTCGTCTTCGTAGATCTCCTCGAGCTTCTCGTTGAGGATGATGATCAGCGAGTCGACGTGCTTGGACAGTTCTTCCAGGCCGGTCTCGGCGATGTCCATGCACTTGCCGCCCTCGTACGAGAACGGCTTGGACACCACCGCCACGGTCAGCGCGCCCTGGGCCTTGGCCACTTCGGCCACCACCGGCGCGGCGCCGGTGCCGGTGCCGCCGCCCATGCCGGCTGCGATGAACACCATGTGCGAACCGCGCAGCGCGTCTTCGATGCGGGTGCGGCTTTGTTCGGCCAGCTGGCGGCCGACGTCCGGACGCATGCCTGCGCCCAGGCCGGATTCGCCGATCTGGATGATGTTGTGCGCGGTCGACACCGCCAATGCTTGCGCGTCCGTGTTGGCGGCGATGAACTCGACGCCGGACACACCCTTGTTGATCATGTGCTGAACCGCGTTACCACCAGCGCCGCCGACACCCACGACCTTGATGATGGTTCCCAGTGCTGCGTTATCGACCATGTCAAACTCCATGTTTTGCTCCTGATATCAAGTGCCGTTTCCAATCGCCAGATCTCATAAGACCTCTATCAGGCCTGGAGATTGAAAACTGCGTGTTATTTTAAAAAACGCTTTATTTCGTATAAATTAAAAACCGCCTGCAACCGCAAAAAAAAACCCGCCGTCAGAAATTACCCAGGACCCACTCCTTCACCCGCTGCCACACCGCATTGATCGAGCCATCCTGACGAGTCACGATGTGCCCGCGCAAATACTGCTTCTTCGCTTCCAGCAGCAGGCCGAGCACGGTCGCGTAACGCGGACTGCGCACGACGTCAGCCAACTGGCCGCGGTAATCCGGCGTGCCCAGGCGCGCCGGCTTCAGGAAGATGTCTTCCGCCATTTCGATCATGCCCGGCATGATCGAGCTGCCGCCGGTGAGCACGATGCCCGACGAGAGCACGCCCTCGTAGCCGGAATCGCGCACCACCTGGTGCACCATCGCGAACAGCTCCTCGACGCGCGGCTCGATCACGGCGGCCAGCGCCTGGCGCGACAGCGCGCGCGGGCCGCGGTCGCCGATGCCCGGCACTTCCAGCGTCTCGCCCGGGTCGGCCAGCACCTGCTTGGCCACGCCGTAACGCACCTTGATCTCTTCCGCTTCGGCGGTCGGGGTACGCAGCGCCATCGCGATGTCGCTGGTGATCTGGTCGCCGGCGATCGGGATCACCGCGGTGTGGCGGATCGCCCCGTCCGAGAACACGGCGATGTCGGTGGTGCCGCCGCCGATGTCGATCAGGACCACGCCCAGTTCCTTCTCGTCGTGGGTCAGCACGGCGTCGGCCGAGGCCATCGGCTGCAGGATCAGGTCCGATACCTCCAGGCCGCAGCGGCGCACGCACTTGACGATGTTCTGCACCGCCGACACCGCACCGGTCACGATGTGCACGCGCACTTCGAGGCGGATGCCGCTCATGCCGATCGGCTCGCGCACGTCTTCCTGGTTATCGACGATGAATTCCTGCGGCACCGTGTGCAGCAGCTGCTGGTCGGTCGGGATGTTGACCGCCTTGGCAGTCTCGATGACGCGCGCGACGTCGGTCGCGGTCACTTCCTTGTCCTTGATCGCCACCATGCCGCTCGAATTGAACGAACGGATATGGCTGCCGGCGATGCCCGCGTAGACGTTGCGGATCTTGCAGTCGGCCATGAGCTCGGCTTCTTCGAGCGCGCGCTGGATCGATTCGACGGTCGCCTCGATGTTGACGACAACGCCCTTCTTCAACCCCTTGGACTCGTGCTGCCCGAGTCCGATGACCTCGTGGCGCCCGTCGGGCATCACTTCGGCCACCACCGCCACCACCTTGGAGGTGCCGATATCGAGGCCGACGATCAGGTTCTTCGCGTCTTTTGTCATTATTCGCCTGCAGTTTTTAGATATGCTTGGTTGTCTTGCTTGAATTGGTTTTCTTCTTGGCCGGCTTCACCGGCTTGCTTGCATCGCTCGGCACCGACAACGCGCTCGACGCCAGCGCCAGGCCGTTCGGATAGCGCATGTCGATCGTGTCGATATGCCCGTCCTGCAGGCGCGCCACCAGTTGCGGGTAGATGCCGACCAGGCGGTCCACGCGCGTCTTGAGCGTCTTGTTGTCCTGCTCGCGGCCAAGCGCCACGCTCATGCCGTTGTCCAGCTTGACCGTCCACGCGTAGCGGTCCGACAGGCTGAGCGACTCCGGCGCCAGCTTGATCGGCGCGAACCAGCTGCGCAGCTGCGCAAAGCGCGCCAGCACGTCCTTCTCGCTGCCCGGCGGCCCCTCGAACGCCGGCAGCGGATGATCGTCGTCGGCCTCGGCCAGGTTGGCGGTGAAGACATCGCCCTTCACCGACAGCAGGCGCCCATCCTCGCCCCAGGTGCCGAGGGCTTCATGTTCCTCGACGTCGACGATCAGCTCATTCGGCCACTCGCGCCGCACCGAAGCGCGCCGCACCCACGGCACCGACTCGAACACGCCGCGTACCTGGTCCAGGTCGGCCGTGAAGAAGTTCCCCTTGACCTTCCCCACGATGCCGTTACGGACCGTCAGCTCGTTCACGTGCTTCAGGCCGATGCCGTACATGCTCTCGACCTTCACCGTGCGCAGCGTGAACATCGGACGCTGCGACACCCACCACACCCCCGATGCGATACAGGCGAGCACCGTCAGGGCCATCAGGCCGCCGGCGGTCGCATTCAGGGTTCGGGTGTCTTGCCACATAATCCGTTTGTCTTTTCCTCGTTACTTCTTCTGTTGGCCGATCTTCAGCCGCGCGCCGCGCAGGATCTCGACGCACAGGTCGGCGTATTCCAGCCCGATCGCGCGGCCCGCCATCGGCACCAGCGAGTGCCCCGTCATGCCGGGCGAGGTGTTCGCCTCCAGCAGGAAGGGCTTGTTGTCCGATGCGCGCAGCAGCACGTCGATACGCGCCCAGCCTTCGCAGCCCAGCGCGTTGAAGGCGTCCACGGCGATGCGCTGGATGGCGGCGGTGCTCGCGGCGTCCACGTCGGCCGGGCAGTAGTACTTGGTGTCGTCGGTGAAGTACTTGTTCTGGTAGTCGTAATTGCCTTGCGGGGCCACGATCTCGACGATCGGCAGCGCGCGCGCGGTCTTGCCGCGGCCAAGCACGGTCACGGTCAGTTCGCGGCCGCTGACGAATTCCTCGGCCAGCACTTCCTCGTCGAAGCCGGCGGCCAGCTCGTAGGCGGCCTTCAGCTCATCGGCCTTGGTGACCTTGGTGATGCCGATGGTCGAGCCTTCATGCGGCGGCTTGACGATCAGCGGCAGGCCCAGATCGGCGGCGACCTTGTCGAGGTCGGTGTCGGCCATCAGCACCGCGTAGTTCGGCGTGGGCAGGCCATGGTGCAGCCAGATCTTCTTGGTGGTGATCTTGTCCATCGCGACCGACGAGGCCATCACGCCGCTGCCGGTGTAGGGAATGCCGAGCTGTTCGAGCACGCCCTGCAGGCTGCCGTCCTCGCCGTAGCGGCCGTGCAGCGCGATGAACACGCGGTCGAATTTTTCGGCGGCCAGCTCGGCGATCGAGCGTTCGGCCGGGTCGAAGCCATGGGCGTCGATGCCCTTGCTTTTCAATGCCTGCAGCACGCCGGTGCCGGACATGATCGATACCTCGCGCTCGGCGGAGCGGCCGCCGAACAACACGCCGACCTTGCCGAAGGCCTTGGCATCAGTGGAAGAAAGTGCGCTCACGTTGAAGCCTTTTGGGTTGTCAGTTGATGGGGGACGCCGCTGATCGAGCCTGCGCCCATGGTGATGACGACGTCGCCATCGCGTGCCGCGTTTTGAATCGCGGCCGGCATGTCGGCAATCGCCTGCACAAAAATCGGTTCCACCTTGCCGGCGGCGCGCAGCGCGCGCGCCAGGGCGCGGCCATCGGCGGCCACGATCGGCGCCTCGCCGGCGGCGTACACGTCGGCCAGCAGCAGCACGTCGACGGAGGACAGCACGCGCACGAAGTCCTCGAACAGGTCGCGGGTGCGGGTGTAGCGGTGCGGCTGGAAGGCCAGCACCAGGCGCCGGCCCGGGTAGGCGGCGCGCGCGGCGGCCAGCGTCACCTCGGTCTCGACCGGGTGGTGGCCGAAGTCGTCGACCAGCGCGAAGCTGCCGCCGCCTGGGATCTGGATCTCGCCGTAGCGGGTGAAGCGGCGGCCGACGCCGCGGAATTCGGCCAGACCCTGCGCGGTGGAAGCGTCGTCGACGCCGATCTCGCGCGCGATCGCGATCGCCGAGCAGGCGTTCAGCACATTGTGCATGCCGGGCTGGTTGAGAACGAACTCGGTGTCCGGATAGCCGGCCTGGCGCACGGTGAAGCGCATTTGCAGGCCGTCGGCGCGCGCGTTCAGGGCGCGCACTTCGGCTTCTTCCGAAAAGCCGTAGGTGGTCACGGGCTTGGTCACCTGCGGCAGGATCGCGCGCACATGCGGGTCGTCGATGCACATCATCGCGCGGCCGTAGAACGGCAGGCGGTGGGTGAAGTGCACGAAGGCCGCCTTGAGCTTCTCGAAATCGTGCTCGTAAGTGTCCATGTGGTCGGCGTCGATGTTGGTGATCACCTCGATCATCGGCGACAGGTTCAGGAACGAGGCATCCGATTCGTCGGCCTCGGCCACGATATAGTCGCCGGTGCCCAGCTTGGCGTTGGCGCCGGCGCTGTTCAGGCGGCCGCCGATGACGAAGGTCGGGTCCAGCCCGCCCTGGGCCAGCACCGAGGCCACCAGGCTGGTGGTGGTGGTCTTGCCGTGGGTGCCGGCGATGGCGATGCCCCGCTTCAGGCGCATCAGCTCACCGAGCATGATCGCGCGCGGCACGATCGGCACCTTGGCGGCGCGCGCCGCCACCACTTCCGGATTGGATTCGTTGACCGCGGTCGAGGTCACGACGGCGTCGGCGCCGGCGACGTTGGCGGCAGCGTGGCCGATCATCACTTGCGCGCCCAGCTGCGCCAGGCGCTGGCTGGCGGCGTTGTTCGACAGGTCGGAGCCCGACACCTTGTAGCCGAGGTTGAGCAGCACCTCGGCGATGCCGCTCATGCCGCTGCCGCCGATGCCGACGAAGTGAATGTGTTTGATCTTGTGCTTCATGTACGCTGCCCTGCCAGTTGTTCGAGTACGCCCGCGATGGCGTCGTTGGCGTCGCGCTGGCCGACCGCCATCGCGGCTTCCGCCATGCGCAGGCAATCGTCGCGCGACGTCGCTTGCAGCAGGCTCGCGAGCCGCTGCGGGTTCAGTTCGCCCTGCGGCAAGTGCACCGCCGCTTTCTGCTTGTCCATCCAGATCGCGTTGTCGCGCTGGTGGCTGGTGGTGCTGGCTACGAAAGGCACCAGCACGCTGGCCACGCCGGCCGCGGTCAGTTCCGACACCGTGATCGCGCCGGCGCGGCAGATCACCAGGTCGGCGTTCGCGTATTCGGCGGCCATGTCGTCGATGAAGTCGAGCACATTGGCCTGCACGCCGGCCTGGGCGTACGCAGCGCGCAGCGCCTCGATGTTCTTCTTGCCCGACTGGTGGGTCACCACCGGGCGCTCGCCGGCCGGGATCAGGGCCAGCGCCGCCGGCACCGCGTCGTTCAGCACCTTGGCGCCCAGGCTGCCGCCCACCACCAGGATGTTGAGCGGGCCGCCGCGGCTGGCGAAGCGGCGCGCCGGCGCCGGCATGGCGAGGATCTCCTTGCGCACCGGGTTGCCGGTGACGACCGCCTTGCCGGCGGCCTTGCCGAAGTCCGCCGGGAAGCCGAACAGGACGCGCTGCGCCAGCGGCGTGAGCGTCTTGTTCGACAGGAGCAGCGCGGCGTCGGCATTGACCAGCGCCAGCGGGATGCCCTTCAGGCGCGCCATCATGCCGCCCGGGACCGTGACGTAGCCGCCCATGCCGAGCACCACGTCGGGCTTCCTCTTGCCGAGGAAGCCGAGCACGTGGCCGAAGCTGGCCGCCATCTTGAACGCGCCCGAAATGGTGTGGCCGATGCCCTTGCCACGCATGCCGGCGAAGTCGATGGTATCCATCTCGATGCCGTGCTTCGGCACGATGTCGCGTTCCATGCCGTGCGCGGTGCCGAGCCAGCTGACTTCCCAGCCGCGCGCGCGCATGGTCTGCGCGATCGCGATGCCGGGGAAAATGTGGCCGCCGGTGCCGGCCGCCATGATCATCAGGCGCTTCATTGGCGGCCTCCCCGCATGCGGACGCGGTTCTCGTAATCGATGCGCAGCAGGATCGCCAGGCCGACGCAGTTGAACAACACGCCCGAGCCGCCGTAGCTCATCAGGGGCAAGGTCAGCCCCTTGGTCGGCAGCAGGCCCAGGTTCACGCCCATATTGATGAAGGTCTGCACGCCGATCCAGATGCCGATGCCCTTCGCGGCCAGGCCGGCGAAGGTCTGGTCGAGGGCGATGGCCTGGCGGCCGATGTCGAAGGCGCGCTTGACCAGGAAGTAGAACAGGCCGATCACCACCAGCACGCCGATGAGGCCCAGCTCCTCGCCGATCACGGCCATGATGAAGTCGGTGTGCGCTTCCGGCAGGTAGTGCAGCTTCTCGACGCTGCCGCCAAGGCCAACGCCGAAGATCTCGCCGCGGCCGAAAGCGATCAGCGAGTGGGTCAGCTGGTAGGCCTTGTCCAGCGCATTCCCTTCCTGCCACGGGTCGAGGTAGGCGAACATGCGCGCGCGGCGGAACGGCGACAACGCGATGATCGAGGTGAACACCATCACCAGCACGGCGCCGATGCCGCTGAACCAGACCATATTGAAGCCGCCCAGGAACAGGATGCCCATCGAGATGCAGACGATGACGCCGAAGGCGCCGAGGTCGGGCTCCCACAGCAGCAGCAGGCCGACCACGCCCATCGCCACCGCCATCGGCAGGAAGCCCTTGGTCAGCTTGTGCATGTACTGCTGCTTGCGCACGGTGAAGTCGGCGGCATACAGCACCGACACCACCTTCATGATTTCGGACGGCTGCAGGTTGAACACCTTCAGCGACAGCCAGCGCCGCGAGCCGTTCACCACCACGCCCAGACCCGGGACCAGCACGATCGCCAGCAGCACCAGGGTCACCAGGAACATCAGCGGCGCCAGGCGCTGCCAGGTCGCGATCGGCACACGGAAGGTGATCCAGGCCGCGACCAGCGAGATCGCGATGAACATCGCCTGGCGCACCAGGAAGTAGTAGTTCTTGTTGCCGAGGTAGGAGAACTTGGGCGCGTCCGGCAGCGCGATCGAGGCCGAGTACACCATCACCATCCCGAACAGCATCATCAGCACCGTGACCCAGACCAGCAGCTGGTCGTACTCCATCATCCGGGACGGGCGTGCGCGCGCGGCGATCGCCGCATCGCTGGAGTCACCGCCGAACAGGAAGGGGATCTGGAAGGCCATCAGATGTCCTGCCCCTTCTCGAGCGCGATCTCGCGCACGGCGTCGACAAACACCTGGGCGCGGTGCGCGTAATTCCTGAACATGTCCAGGCTGGCGCAGGCCGGCGACAGCAGCACGGCGTCGCCCGCTTTCGCCAGGCCGCTGGCGCGGC
The DNA here is from genome assembly GCF_024753145.1 of Massilia terrae. Taxonomy (GTDB): domain Bacteria; phylum Pseudomonadota; class Gammaproteobacteria; order Burkholderiales; family Burkholderiaceae_D; genus Telluria; species Telluria terrae. The sequence goes on from NZ_JANUGU010000005.1 coordinate 188,629, forward strand.
GCACGGCTTCTTCCAAACCGGGCAGGTCGAACATGGGTACGCCGGACGGCTCGATGCCGGCACGCACGGCCGGCGCGTCGCGGCCGATCAGCAGCACCGCGCGCACGTAGCGCGCGCACGGCTCGGCCAGCGGCGAGAAGTCCTGTCCCTTGCCGTCGCCGCCGGCGACCAGCACGATCTGCTGGTCTTCGCCGGCGAAAGCCTTGCCCAGGCCCTGCAGCGCGGCCACGGTGGCGCCGACATTGGTGCCCTTGCTGTCGTCGTAGTAGTCGACGCCGTCGATGGTGGCGACCAGCTCGACGCGGTGCGGCTCGCCGCCGTATTCGCGCAGGCCGTGCAGCAGCGGCGCCAGCGGCAGGCCGACGGCGCGGCACAGGGCCAGCGCGGCCAGCGCGTTGGAGGCGTTGTGGATGCCGCGGATGCGCAGCGCGTCGGCCGGCATCAGGCGGCTGACGCTGAACTCGACCGGCGCTACCGGCTCGTTTTTCTTGCGTTTTTTCTCGGGCTCGTCGTCCAGCGGCACGGCGTTGGACAGCCACAGGACATTACGCTCGTTGACCAGGCCGAAGTCGCCGGCGGCTTCCGGCTCGCCGATACCGAAGGTGACGGCCGCCGCGTTCGGCGAACGCATGCCCATCACCATGGCGTCGTCGCGGTTCAGCACGCGCGTGGTGTGCTCGCCGAAGATGCGCGCCTTGTCGGCGGCGTAGGCCGCCATGCTGCCGTGCCAGTCGAGGTGGTCCTGGGTCACGTTGAGCACCGTGGCGGCGTCGGCGTCCAGGCTGAAGGTGGTGTGCAGCTGGAAGCTGGACAGCTCCAGCACCCAGGCCTGCGGCAGCTCCTCGAGGTTGAGCGCCTCGCGCAGCACGTCCAGCGCGGCCGGGCTGATGTTCCCGGCGACCTTGGTCGTCAGTCCGGCACGCCGGCACAGCAGGCCGGTCAGGCTGGTGACGGTGGTTTTGCCGTTGGTGCCGGTGATGGCGATGACTTTCGGCGCGTAGCCGCGTTCCGCCTTGAGGGCGGCCAGCGCCTGCGCGAACAATTCGATCTCGCCCCACACCGGGATGCCGCGTTCGGCAGCTGCCGGCATGATGCCTGCCAGCTCGCGGTTGGGCGCGAGGCCCGGGCTGACGGCGACGAAATCGACGCCGTCGAGCAGGCCGGCGCCGAACTCGCCGCCGACGAATTCGGCGGTCGGCGCAATCGCCTGCAGGGTGGGCAGGCGGTCGGGCGCGCTGCGCGTGTCGGCAACGCGCAGGCGCGCGCCGCAACGGGCGAGCCATTGCGCCATCGCGAGCCCGGATTCCCCGAGCCCCAGCACCAGTGCGAATTTGCCTTGATAGTCCATTTCTTAGCGCAGCTTCAGCGTCGACAAGCCAACCAGTACCAGCATCATGGTCACGATCCAGAAGCGGACCACGACCTTGGTTTCCTTCCAGCCCTTCTGTTCGAAGTGGTGGTGCAGCGGCGCCATCAGGAACACGCGGCGGCCCTGCCCGTAGCGCTTCTTGGTGTACTTGAACCAGCTCACCTGGATGATGACCGACAGCGTCTCGGCCACGAAGATGCCGCCCATGATGAACAGGACGATCTCCTGGCGCACGATGACGGCGATGGTGCCGAGCGCGCCGCCCAGCGCCAGCGCGCCGACGTCGCCCATGAACATCTGCGCGGGGTGCGCGTTATACCAGAGGAAGGCCAGGCCCGCGCCCGCCATCGCGCCGCAGAACACCAGCAGTTCGCCGGCGCCCGGGATGTGCGGGATGAACAGGTATTTGGAATAAGTCGCGTTACCGGTCAGGTAGGCGAACAGGCCGAGCGCGCCGCCGACCATCACGGTCGGCATGATCGCCAGGCCATCCAGGCCGTCGGTGAAGTTGACCGCGTTGGAAGCGCCCACGATCACGCAGTAGGTCAGCGCGATGAAGCCCCACACGCCCAGCGGATAGCTGACGGTCTTGAAGAAGGGGACGATCAGGTCGGCCTTGGGCGGCAGGTCCATCGAGAAGCCGGACTGCACCCAGGCGAAGAACAGCTCCCACACCTGGAACGGCGTCGCGGCCGACACCGAGAACGCCAGGTAGAGCGCGGAGGTGATGCCGATCAGGGACATCCAGAAGTACTTCTCGCCCGAGCGCATGCCTTCCGGGTCCTTGTAGACCACCTTGCGGTAGTCGTCGACCCAGCCGATCGCGCCGAAGCCGAGGGTGACCACGATGACCGGCCAGATCAGGCGGTTGGACAGGTCGCACCACAGGAAGGTGGAGATGCCGATCGCGATCAGGATCAGCACGCCGCCCATGGTCGGGGTGCCGTGCTTTTGCAGGTGGGTCTGCGGGCCATAGGTGCGCACGGCCTGGCCGACCTTCATCTCGGTCAGCTTGCGGATCACCGGCGGGCCGAACACGAGGCCGAGCGTGATCGCCGTCGCCATCGCGAACACCGCGCGGAAGGTGATGTAGTTGAAGACGCGCAGTGCGCTAACGTCCTGCTGAAAATATTGTGCCAGCCAAAGCAGCATGTCAGTGGGCTTCCTTCCCTGTGTTTTGTGATCCGATGAGGTGCTGGACCACGCGCTCCATCTTCATGAAGCGCGAGCCCTTCACCAGCACAGTCGCGTTTGATTCGCTGCCCAGTTGTGAATCCAGTGCTGCCAATAAGTCGTCGAACTGCCCAAAGTACCGCGCGCCGGAGCCGACCATGTGGCGGGTCAGTTCTCCGGTCACCAGCACGGTCTCGATGCCGCGGCTGTTCGCGTAGGCGCCGATCTCTTCATGAAACTGCTGTCCCTGCGTGCCGACTTCGCCCATGTCGCCCAGCACCAGGATGCGCGGCGCGGCGGCCTGCGCCAGCACGTCGATCGCGGCACGCACCGAATCCGGGTTGGCGTTGTAGCTGTCGTCGATCACGGTCGCGCCATTGGCGGCCTGCTTGCGCTGCAGGCGGCCGCCGACCGGCGTGAAGGCTTCCAGGCCGCGCACGATCGCGTCCTGTTCGATGCCGGCGGCCACCGCGCAGGCCACGGCGGCCAGCGCGTTGCGCACATTGTGTTCGCCGGCTGCGGCCAGCTTGATGCTGAACTGCGCGTCGATCATGTTCACCGTGACCACGCTGCCGAAGCTGCCGGCGGTGTAGGCGCCGCGCACGTCGCAGTCGCCGGACAGGCCGAAGGTGAGGCAGCGGCGGTCCGGCCGCGTATTGGCCATCTGCCGCCACAGCGCGGTGTATTCGTCGTCGCCCGGGAACACGGCCACGCCGCCTTTCGGCAGACCTTGCAGCACCGAGCCATTCTCGCGCGCCACCGCTTCCACGGTGTGCATGAATTCCTGGTGCTCGCGCTGGGCGTTGTTGACCATGCCGACCGTCGGTGCGGCGATGACGGCCAGGCGGCCGATCTCGCCGGGATGGTTCATGCCCATTTCGACCACGGCGGCGCGATGGTTCGCTTCGAGGCGCATCAGCGTCAGCGGCAAGCCGATCTCGTTATTCAGGTTGCCCTGGGTGGCCAGGCGCTCGCCTTCACCGTAGGCGGCGGCGAGGATGGCGGAGATCATCTCCTTGACCGTGGTCTTGCCGTTGCTGCCGGTGACGCCGATGACCGGGATATCGAAGCGGCCGCGCCACCAGTTGGCGATCTGGCCCAACGCGGTGAGCGTGTTCGGCACCACGATGGCCGGCAGGGTCCAGCCGGCCGGCAGCTTCTCGACAACGACAGCGGCGACGCCCTTGGCCGCCACCTGCTCCAGGTAGTCGTGGCCGTCGAAATGCTCGCCGCGCAGCGCGACGAACAGCTGGCCGGCCGAAACAACGCGGCTGTCGGTCGACAGGCCAATAAATGCCGCGTTCTGCGTCATGCGCGCGCCGCTGATGGAGGCGATCATGGGAGCCAGGGATGCGCGCATTTCAGTTCGTCCTCAACATGGTCACGCGCGCGGTCAGCGCCAGCGCCGCGTGGTCGGCGTCGGAGAATGGCATCTTCCGGCCCTTGATTTCCTGGTACGGCTCGTGGCCCTTCCCCGCCACCAGGATCACGTCCTGCTTGCCGGCCTGCTTCACGGCCAGCAGGATCGCGGCGGCGCGGTCCTCGATGGCCTGGTAATCCGTATCCGGACGGTTGGCATCCATGCCGGCGACGATCTGGGCGATGATCGCGCCCGGCTCCTCGCTGCGCGGATTGTCGCTGGTGACCAGCACGCGGTCGGCGGCTTGCGAGATCGCGCCCATCTGCGGGCGCTTGCCCGGATCGCGGTCGCCGCCGCAGCCGAACACGCACCACAGCTGGCCGCCGCGGTCGGTGGCCACCTGGCGCAGCGCTTCCAATGTCTTTTCCAGCGCGTCCGGGGTGTGCGCGTAGTCGATCACCACCATCGGCGCATCCTGGCCGCCGAGCTGCTGCATGCGGCCCGGCGCCGGCGTCAGCGACTCGACCGCATCGACCGCCTGCTTGAGCGCGACGCCCTTGGCCAGCAAGGTGGCCAGCACCGCCAGCGCATTGCTGACGTTGAAATGGCCGACCAGCTGGGTCTTGAGGTTGGCGCCGCCGCTGGGCGAATCGAGATGGAATTCGGTGAGGGCGTTACGGCTGCGCAGGTTGGAGGCGCGCAGCATCGCGATGCCGTCGATGGCCGGCTGCTCGTCCTCGCCGCGCACCGTGTAGCCGGTGACCGGCAGCGCCGCGACGTTGGCGCGCAGGTGCGCAACCAGCCGCAGCCCGGCCGGATCATCGAGGTTGACCACGGCGGCCTTCAGTCCCGGCCACTCGAACAGCTTGCGCTTGGAAGCCTCATAGTCTTCCATGGTGCCGTGGTAGTCGAGGTGGTCGCGGGTCAGGTTGGTGAAGATGGCTACGTCGAAATGCATGCCCGCGGCGCGCTGCTGGTCCAAACCAATGGAGGATACCTCGATCGCCAGCGCGGTGGCGCGCGCGTCGCGGACCTCGGCCAGCTTGCGGGCCAGCAGCACCGGATCGGGCGTGGTGAAGCCGGTCGGGTCGAACGTCGGTTCGGCGCGGCCGCGGAACAGGCCCACGCCGAGGGTGCCGATCACCGCGGCGGTTTCGCCCAGCTTCGCGAAGGCCTGGCCGAGCCAGACCGCGATCGAGGTCTTGCCATTGGTGCCTGTGACGCCGACGGTGAACATGCCGGCATCCGGCATGCCCAGGCAGGCGTGCGCGATCGGGCCGGCCTTCGTTTTCAGGTCGCTCACGGCCAGGTGCGGCACCGCCAGCGCGGCGTCCCAGGCGTAGCCGCGCTCTTCGTAGACCACGGCGGCGGCGCCGTTCTGCACCGCCTGCGTGATGTAGGCGCGGCCGTCGCCGGCCTCGCCGGGCCAGGCAAAGAAAACGTCGCCCGGCCGCACCAGGCGCGAATCGGAGACCAGCCGGCCTTGCGGCGCGGTGGCGCCGATCCATTTGCAGGTGTCGTTCACGCTCGCGGCCATCAGTTCTCCTCCTCCGAATGTGCGGGGATGATGATGTCGGTGACGTCGGAATCCGGCGCCACGTTGGCGGCGCGCAGCGCGTTGGCGGCGAGCGCGGCGAAGGTCGGCGCGGCCACGCCGCCGCCGGTGTGGATGGCGCCTTGCGGGTGGCTGATCAGCACCGCGATGACGAAGCGCGGGTTGGACAGCGGCGCGATGCCCGCGAACACGCCGTCGTAGTCGGTCTTCGAGTAGCGCCCGTTGATGACCTTCTCCGCGGTGCCGGTCTTGCCGCCGACGCGGTAGCCGGGCACCTGGGCCTGCGGCGCGGTGCCGCCAGGCTGCACCACCATTTCGAGCATCCCGCGCATCTGCGCCGCGGTGCGGGCCGAGAACACCTGCTGGCCGACCGGCGGCTCGGTCACCTTGGTAAACGAGAGCGGGATGATGTCGCCGTTGCGCGCAAACGGCAGGTAGGAGCGCGCCAGCTGCAGCAGCGACACCGAGATGCCCTGGCCGAACGCCATATTGGCCTGCTCGATCGGGCGCCACGATTTGTACGGGCGCACGCGGCCCGCCACCGCGCCCGGGAAGCCGAAGCGCGGCGCCTGGCCGAAGCCGCACTTGGTGAACATCTCCCACATCTCCTGCGACGGGATTGGCAGCGCGATCTTGGACACGCCGATGTTCGACGACTTCTGGATGATCTGCTGGACGTTGATCACGCCGTGCGGGTGGGTGTCGTGGATGGTGTTCGGGCCGATCTTCATGCTGCCGTTGCCGGTGTCGAATAGCGTGTCCGGCGTGATGCGGCCGGTATCGAGCCCCAGCGCCACCGTGAACGGCTTGAGCGTCGAACCCGGCTCGAAAGTGTCGGTGATGACGCGGTTGCGCAGCTGCTCGCCGGTCAGGCCGCGGCGGTCGTTGGGGTCGTAGCTCGGCCAGTTGGCCAGCGCCAGCACCTCGCCGGTGTGCACGTCCAGGACCACCGCCGCGCCGGCCTTGGCGTGGAATTTGTCGACCGCGTTCTTGATGCTGTTGAAGGCGATGTACTGCAGCTTGCTGTCCACCGACAGGGTCAGGTCGCGGCCGTCGTGCGGCTCGCGCGACATGCCCATGTCCTCGACGATGCGGCCCAGGCGGTCCTTGATCACGCGGCGGCTGCCGACCACGCCGGCCAGCGACTTCTGCTGCGCCAGCTCCATCGCCTCCTGGCCGATGTCCTCGACGTTGGTGAAGCCGACCATGTGCGCCATCACCTCGCCCTGCGGGTAGAAACGCTTGTATTCGGGACGGGTGTCGATGCCGTCGATCTTCAGGGCCTTGATCTTGTCGACCACGTCCAGCTCGACCTGGCGCTTCAGGTAGACGAAGGTGCGGTCGGAATCGAGCTTCTTGCGCAGCTCGGGCTCGCTCATGTCGAGCAGCTTGGCCAGCTCGCGCAGCTTCTCCGGCGGCGAGGCCAGCACGTCCTCGGGGATCGCCCACACCGCCTTGACCGGCAGCGAGGACGCCAGCACCTGGCCGTTGCGGTCGAAGATCTTGCCGCGGATCGCCGGCAGTTCGAGGCGGTGTTCGTAGCGGCTGGCGCCCTGCTTCTGCAGGAAGCCGGTGGACATGGTCTGCAGCCACATCGCGCGCGCGCCCAGTGCCAGGAAGGCCGCGAACAGCACCAGCAGCACCAGGCGCGAACGCCAGTTCGGCACGCGCACGGCGAGCACCGGGCTGGTGGAGAACGCCACCCCCTTCGATGCCGCTACCCGCGCTGTGTGTGCGCCGCGCTTCATTTGCCGCCTTCCGTTAAATATTGAGTGCGCGCCGGCGACAGCGGCGCCATGTTCAGTTCCGAGCGCGCGATCTGCTCGATGCGCTCGTTCTTGCCCAGCGTGGACTGGTCGAGCTGGAGCTGGGCCCAGTCGATGTCGAGCTGGCGCGCCTGCTGCTGCAGGCGTTCGAGGTCGATCACCAGGTGGCGCGCGTGGAAGCGCGCGTTCACCACCGACAGCGCGCAGCAAACCAGCGCGGCGGCCAGCACGGCGTTGATCTTGCCGCTCACGCCGCGCCTCCGATGCGTTCGGCCACGCGCAGCACCGCCGAGCGCGCGCGTGGATTGTCCGCCACTTCCTGCGCCGACGGCTTGATCTTTGCAATCAGTTTCATTTGCGGCTGCGGCAGGTCGGCGGCCTTGATCGGCAGGCGGCGGTCCGGCTGCGCGACCTTGGCCTTGGACGCCAGGAACTGCTTGACGATGCGGTCTTCCAGCGAGTGGAAGCTGATCACCGCCATCCGGGCGCCGCCGGCCAGCATGGCGTAGGCCGCGTTCAGACCTGTTTCGAGGTCCTCAAGCTCCTGATTGACGAAAATCCGGACAGCCTGAAATGTACGGGTGGCCGGATCCTTGCCCTTTTCCCGAGTCTTGACCGCGTCTGCCACGATACCGGCAAGCTGCCGTGTGCCTGAAATTGGTTCGATTGCCCGGCGAGCAACAATCGCCTTTGCAATCTGAAAAGCAAACCGTTCTTCCCCATAATCCCTTATCACCTTTTCCAATTGTTGTTCGGGCACGGTTGCGAGCCACTCGGCCGCGGACACGCCGCGCGTGGTATCCATCCGCATGTCGAGCGGACCATCCTGACGGAAGCTGAAGCCGCGCGCCGCGTCATCCACCTGCGGCGACGAGATCCCCAGGTCGAGCAGCACGCCGTCGACCCGGTCGATGCCGCGCGCCGCGAGCGCGCCCTGCATCGTGGCAAAGCTGTCATGGACGATCGCGAAACGCGGATCGCCAACCTGTTCGGCGGTGGCAATGGCCTGGGGGTCCTTGTCGAACGCCACCAGGCGCCCCTTGTCGCCCAGACGCGACAGGATCAAGCGGCTGTGGCCGCCACGGCCGAAGGTGCCATCTATATAAGTACCGCTGGCGCGCGCGCCCTCGATGGCGAGCGCATCGACCGCTTCATCCAACAGCACCGTGCGATGCTGCAGGCCGGGCACCGTCGTGGAAATCATCTGCGGCGCCCTCTCAGAAACTGAAATTGGAAAGAACGTCGGGCATGCCGCCGGCAACCGCCTCGGCCTCGTCCTGGGCCAGCTTGGCGGCGTCCCAGATCTCGAAGTGGGTGCCCATGCCGAGCATCATCACTTCTTTTTCGAGTCCAACGGCGGCGCGCAGTTCGGGCGAAATCAGGACGCGGCCGGCGCTGTCAAGCTCGACATCGCAGGCGTTCCCAAGGAAAATGCGCTGCCACGCGCGGGCCGACATCGGCCAGGCAGCGATCTGCTCGCGGTGCTTTTCCCAGACCGGGCGCGGAAAGAACAGCAGGCAACCGTGCGGGTGGCGGGTCAAGGTCAGCTTGCCCTCGCATTGCTGCAAGAGGGCGTCACGGTGCTTGGCAGGGATGGACATCCTGCCTTTCGCATCGAGATTGATTGCTGACGCGCCTTGGAACACGTTGTACCTGGTCTTGGAGAGTGGTCAGTTTAGGTAATTCGTTCGCCGGGATTCCGAAATTCATCCCACAAAACGACACTTTTTCACACTGTTTCCCACTTTAGTGGAAGCAAGTTTTGCGGTCAAGCGAATTCACACGTGTAAAAAGCGATTTTTTTCAATGAACTCAAGGACTTAGCGCACTTTGCGTAGATTGCCTTTAGGAAAAAACATCAAGAAAATGAAGTACTTAGAAAACACTCTGAAAGTGCTACTTCATATTTACACATGGGTTTAACGGTTGTTTTCACGTCAAAAAAAACCGGAAGTAGTCTTAAAAAAGCAAAAGGGCCGGCAAACGATGCCAGCCCCGACTGATTCGGCCCGAAGGCCCCTGTGTTGATGTTGGCCCTTGCCCGGATGCTTAACTTTTGTCCAACTTGGCATCCTCCTTCTTGGCCTCTTCCATCGCCTCCGGCTCGAGCTCCTCGGCGGACCGGTTGAGCTTGATAAACAGGCCCCAGGCCGCGAGCAGCAAGGCGGTCGCGGCGAGCACGGCGGCGGCGCTCGGCAGCATCCCTGGATGTTCGTGCAGCGCCTTGAAGGTGCCGACCATCCCTTCCACGGCCAGCGCCACCACCAGCACCACCAAAAAGCGCGACAGGTAACGGCGCAGCCGCGTCGGCGCGCTGATGTGGGCGTCGCGGATGACCTCTTCCTCGGTGATGGTCTGCGCGATCTGCAGCGACACCACGGCGATCGCCAGCAGGCCGATCGCCTCGATCGCCTGGTTCGCGCTGTCCAGCGGCTCCAGGCCGACGGCGGCCCAGCCGGTGCGCGCCGCTTCGACCAGGAACAGCAAGGACACCAGCGTGAACATCGCGGCGATCAGTGCGTGTACTGTCGAGAAGAAGCGGATCAGGGCTCTCAAGCTGCCTCCATTGCAGGTCCTTGTCCCTGCGATTGTGCCTGATCGTACGGGAGGCATTCGCACCGTTGGCCCGGCGCCGGCCGGCTTACAGCAGGCGCTGCCAGTAGCCGACGTCGACCCAGCGGTCGAACTTGCGGCCGACCTCGCGGAACATCGCCACCTGCTCGAAGCCGAATTTCTCGTGCAGGCGCACGCTCGCCGGGTTGGGCTGGGCGATGCCGCCGATCGCCGCATGCACGCCGAGCGCGGCCAGGCGGCGCAGCAACTCTTCATACAGGGCGGAGGCGAGACCGCGGCCGTGGGCGGCCGCATCCAGGTAGACCGAGCATTCGACCGAAGACCGATAGGCGAGGCGCTCGCGCCACCTGGTCGCGTAGGCGTAGCCGGCCAGCTTGCCGTCCTGCTCGATCACCAGCCAGGGCAGGCCGATCGAGCGCACCGCCTCCACCCTGCGGGCGATCTCGGCGGCGCCGACCGGCTCAAGTTCAAAGGACACGGTCGTGTTGCACACATAATGGTTGTAGATCGCGGCAATGGCCTCCGCGTCCTGCGCTTGCGCCTCCCGAATCACTGCCAGCCTCCGTCGTGATGTGTTGCGCACCATTGTCGCATGTGGAAACCGCTTGCAATACTTCGAATATTCGAATATTATCGAACTAACGATACTTCCAGAACTATCGAAGAATGGATAATCCCGCTGTCGTTTCAGCCCTTGCCGCCCTCGCACAGGAATCGCGCCTGGCGGCGTTCCGCTTGCTGGTGCAGGCCGGGCCGGAAGGCATGGCCGCCACCCGCATCGCGGAAGCGCTCGGCATCCCGCCCTCTTCCTTGTCGTTCCACCTCAAGGAACTGACGCATGCCCAGCTCGTCAACCAGAACAAGGCAGGGCGCTCGCTCATCTACTCGGCCAACTTCGCCACGATGAATGGCCTGCTTTCCTTCCTCACCGAAAACTGCTGCGGCGGAGCGCCCTGCTCGACCGCCGGCCTTTCCACCTGCTCTCAAGGAGAATGTTCATGAAACGCTTTCACGTACACGTCGCCGTCGACAACCTGGCGGACAGCATCAAGTTTTACTCCGGCATGTTTGCCGCAGAGCCCAGCGTCGTCAAACAGGATTACGCGAAATGGATGCTGGACGATCCACGCATCAACTTCGCAATCTCAGTGCGCGATCGCGCGGTTGGGATCAACCACCTCGGCATGCAAGTCGATTCGGCCGAGGAACTGGCCGGGATGCAGGCGCGGCTGTCGAGCCTGCGCACGGATGTGGTCGAGCAGGCGGAAGCGGCATGCTGCTACGCGAAGTCCGATAAATACTGGGTGCAGGATCCGACCGGCATCGCATGGGAGACTTTCCACACCCTCGACAGCATCCCGGTGTATGGCGACGGCGCCGGTTCCGGCGCGCGTCCGGAAGACGCAGCGCGCTGCTGCGCGCCTGCAATCAAACCCGCCGCGTCCAGCTGCGGCACGAAGAGCAAAGCTGCTGATCGACCATGACCGACAAGACATATAACGTACTGTTCCTGTGCACCGGCAACTCCGCGCGCAGCGTGATGGCGGAGGCGCTGGCAACCACCCTGAGCCACGGCCGCTTCAGGGGCTTTAGCGCGGGCAGCAAGCCGGCTGGCAAAGTCAATCCGTTCGCCATCGAAAAAACGGACGCGATTGGCTACCCGTCGGCCAATTTGCGCAGCAAGAGCTGGGACGAGTTCGCTCTCCCCGGCGCCTCGCGCATGGATTTCATCATCACGGTATGCGACAACGCGGCCGGCGAGGCGTGCCCGGTGTGGCCGGGCCACCCCGCCACCGCGCACTGGGGCTTCGAAGACCCGGCCGCCGTCGCAGGCAGCGACGCTCAAAAGCGCGCCGCGTTTGAACAGGTGTTCCAGCAAATCCAGGCGCGCATGCGGATGTTCGTCGATCTGCCTCTGGAATCGATGGATGACGCCGCGGCGCGTGCAGCCGTGCGCCGAATCGGGGAGACCGCGGTATGACGCTCGCACGCCGCCTGGTGGCGGAGGGAGTCGGCACGGCGATGCTGCTGGCGGTGGTGGTCGGCTCCGCGACGATGGCCGACCGGCTCGCCGGCGGTAACCAGGCGCTGTCGCTGCTGGCGAACACGATCGCCACCGGCGCCGGGCTGCTGGCGCTGATCCTGATGTTCGGCACCATTTCGGGCGCCCATTTCAACTCCATCGTCACGCTGTCGGAGGCCTGGCAAGGCAATGTGCCAAGGCGCGAAGTGCTGCCCTATCTCGCCGCGCAGCTGCTGGGCGCCTTTGCCGGCGTGGCGGCGGCCCACCTGATGTTCGGCCTGGCGCCGTTCGAAACCTCGACGCACATGCGCGCCGGACCGGCGATGTGGTGGAGCGAGTTCGTCGCGACCTTCGGCCTGATCGGCGTGATCATGGGCTGCTCGCGCAGCCGGCCTTCGCTAACGCCGTTCGCCGTGGCCTCGTACATCACGGCAGGATACTGGTTCACGGCCTCCAGTTCGTTTGCAAACCCGGCAGTGACGCTGGCGCGCATGGCCACCAGCACGGTCGCAGGCATCCGGCCCGCAGACGCGACCGGCTTCATTATTGCGGAGCTATTGGGCGCGGCGGCGGCGACGGTGCTATTTGGCTGGCTGTATCCACCGGCGCCGGCGGGTGCGACCGTGGCCGGCACGGTGACGCCGGGAGAGTTTGCGGGCTCCAGCGACCAGGGGGTCAGGCCGCCCAGGATTTGACGGTCTCGACCGCACGCCGCCAGCCGGCCATCAGCGCGGCGCTGCGTTCGGGCGGCATCGACGGTTCGAACCGCCGGTCGACGTGCCACTGCGCGGCGATTTCCTCGCGCGACTGCCAGAAGCCGACCGCCAGGCCGGCGAGGTAAGCCGCGCCCAGCGCCGTCGTTTCGGTGACTTGCGGACGCACGACCGGGACACCCAGCAGGTCGGCCTGGAATTGCATCAGCAAGTCGTTGCGGGCCGCGCCGCCGTCGGCGCGCACTTCGGCGACCGGGCAATCGGCATCTTTCTGCATGGCCTCCAGCAGCACGGCGCTCTGGAAGGCAATCGCCTCCACGGCGGCGCGCGCGATGTGGGCCGCGGTGGTGCCGCGCGTCATACCGACGATGGCGCCGCGCGCATAGGGATCCCAATACGGCGCGCCGAGTCCGGCGAAGGCCGGCACCAGCATGACGCCGCCGCTGTCCGGCACGCTGGTGGCCAGCGCTTCGACATCGGACGATTGCCTGATAATGCCCAGCCCGTCGCGCAGCCATTGCACCGTGGCGCCGCCCATGAACACGCTGCCCTCTAATAAATAGTCGGTGCGGCCGCCGATGCGCCAGCCGACCGTCGCCAGCAAGCGGTTGCGCGACTGCGGCGGCAGCTCGCCCGCGTGCATCAGCATGAAGCAGCCGGTGCCGTAGGTGTTCTTGACCATGCCCTTGCGGTGGCAGGCCTGGCCGAAGGTGGCGGCCTGCTGGTCGCCGGCGATGCCGGCAATCGGGACCGGGTGGCCGAGCCATTCCGCTTGCGTCAGGCCGACCTGGCCGGAGCTGGACACGACTTCGGGCAGCAAGGCGGCGGGAACGCCAAACAGGTCGAGCAATTCCTCGTCCCAGCGCATCGTGTGGATGTTGAACAGCATGGTCCGGGAGGCGTTGCTGACGTCGGTGACGTGCCTGCCGCATAACTTGAACCCGAGCCAGCTGTCGACGGTGCCGAACGCCAGCTCGCCTCTTTCCGCACGCGCCCGTGCGCCGGGTACATGGTCCAGCAGCCACTGCAGCTTGGTCGCGGAAAAATAGGCGTCCAGTTCGAGCCCGGTCTTTTGCTGGATCAGGCCGGCCCTGCCCTGCGCGCGCACTTGCTCGCAGGCCTCAGCGGTGCGGCGGTCCTGCCAGACGATGGCGGGCGCGATGGGCGCGCCGCTGGCGCGGTCCCAGACGATGGTGGTCTCGCGCTGGTTGGCGATGCCGATCGCGGCCAGTTGCTGCGGAACGATGCCGGCCGTGCGCAGCACCTCGCGCGCGCAGGCGAGCTGGCTGTTCCAGATGTCGAGCGCGTCGTGCTCGACCCATCCGGGCTGCGGGAAATGCTGGGGAAACTCCTGTTGCGCACAGCCGGCCACGCGGCCGTCGCGGTCGAACAGGATGGCGCGCGAACTGGTGGTGCCCTGGTCGAGGGCAAGGATGAATTGCCGCATCAATGCCTCCCGGGCCGCCGGCGCGCCGGCGTGAATTCAATGTAAAGCAGGCCGATAGGCCGGATTCTGTTACGGCGGTTGCCCGCTATGACAGCCATTCCTCTAGGCGCCGAATTACTCCGGCGCTCAAGCTTCCTACCCGCACGCTCCGCGAGCAACATCAACGCGTGCCTATTTGGAATTGCTCCAGGTGGAGGTTACCGCGTTTCACCGTAACTTAATACGCTCGTCTCTGTGGCCCTATTCCTCGCCTTATACCCCGAAGGGATTTCAGCGGACGGCCGTTAACCGTCACCCTGCTCTGTGGAGTCCGGACCTTCCTCCCGCCAGCACCTTGCGGCGCCAGCCAGCGGCTGCCTGGCCTGCTTCACCCGGGCATTGTAACCGATGGGCGGCCGGGCCCCCGCCCCGTTTTATGTAATTTGGTGTCGCCATTTCAAAAGCCGCTATGGATCGGCTCGCATAGAATCGCCAGATGCCAAATCATCAAGGATGACAGAACCATGACGCACCCATCCCGTTCCGGCGGCCAGATCCTGGTCGACGCGCTCCAAGTCCACGGCGTCGAGATCGCCTTCGGCGTGCCCGGCGAAAGCTACCTGGACGTGCTGGATGCGCTGCACGACTCGGACATCCGCTTCATCGTCAACCGCCAGGAAGGCGGCGCCGCCTTCATGGCCGAGGCCTACGGCAAGATGACGGGCAAGCCGGGCATCTGCTTCGTCACCCGCGGGCCGGGCGCGACCAATGCGTCGATCGGCGTACACACGGCGTTCCAGGATTCGACGCCGATGATCCTGTTCATCGGCCAGGTCGGCACCGATTTCATGGACCGCGAGGCTTTCCAGGAAATCGACTACCGCCGCATGTATGGACAGATGGCCAAGTGGGTGGCCCAGATCGACCGCGCCGACCGCATTCCCGAATACCTGGCGCGCGCCTTCCAGGTGGCGACCAGCGGCCGGCCGGGTCCGGTGGTGCTGGCCCTGCCGGAAGACATGCTGGTCGCCAAGGCCGCTGTGGCCGACACGCGCCGCTACCAGCCGGTCCAGGCCTCGCCTTCCGCCGCGCAGGTCGACACCTTGCGCGGCATGCTGGCGCAGTCGAAGAAGCCGATCCTGCTGCTGGGCGGCGCGACCTGGAATGCGCAGGCCTGCGCCGACGTGCAGCGCTTCGCCGAGGCCAACCACTTGCCGGTGGCCTGCGCCTTCCGTTTCCAGGACCTGCTGGACAATGAGCATCCGCATTACGTGGGCGACGTCGGCATCGGCATCAATCCCAAGCTGGCGGCGCGTGTGCGCGAAGCCGACCTCGTCATCGCCTTCGGCCCGCGCCTGGGCGAAATGACGACCAGCGGCTACGCGCTGCTGGAGGCGCCGGTGCCGCGCCAGCGACTCGTGCATATTCATACCGACGCCGAGGAACTGGGCAGCGTCTACCAGGCCGAGCTGATGATCAATAGCGGCGCGCCGCAGGCGGCGGCAATGCTGGCCGCGATGGCGCCGGTGGACGCGAGCGCATGGCGGCACACGGTTGCCGCAGCGAAGGCTGAGCTGGCGGAATGGCAAGTCCAGCCGCCGATCTTCCGCGATGGCAACGCGCCGCTCGACCTGTGGCAGCTGGTGCAGCAGCTGATGTCGACGCTGCCGCATGACACCATCATCACCAATGGCGCCGGCAACTACGCCACCTGGGCGCACCGCTTCTTCCGCTACGGCGGCATGCGTACCCAGCTGGCACCGACCAGCGGGGCGATGGGGTACGCGGTGCCGGCCGGTGTGGCGGCCAAGATCATCGATCCGGAGCGGACCGTGGTGACCTTTGCCGGCGACGGCGAGTTCATGATGACCGGTCAGGAACTGGCGACCGCGGTGCAGTATCGCGCCGGCGTGCTGATGATTGTGTTCAACAACAACATGTTCGGCACCATCCGCATGCACCAGGAGCGCGAGTACCCAGGCCGCGTATCGGGCACCGGGCTGCACAATCCGGACTTTGCGGCGCTAGCCCGGGCCTATGGCGGACATGGCGAAGTGGTCGAGAAGACAGCCGATTTTGCGGGCGCGCTGGAGCGGGCCGTGACGTTCGCCCGTGAGCAGAAGCTGCCGGCGCTGATCGAATTGCGCTACGACGGCAACCTGATTACCCCGAATGCGACGCTGGAGACGATTCGCAAGGGAGCGGAGGCCGCAAAAAAGGCCAATTAAGAAAGCGCGCGATAGAAAGAGCACGTCGTCCTCGCGAAAGCGGGGATCCCATTTTGCCGGCACCTCGTCGGCGCATGCAGAAATGCGGGCCCCGCTTTCGAGAGGACCACGCAACTTTATAACGAGTGCGCGAGAACCTTACTTCAGCCCAATCTCCGCAGGCATCGGCAGAGGCTTGTCGAAGATACTGGGCGGGTCGGTTGGGATGGTCAGGAACGTGGCCACCAGGGCGATGAACAGCCAGACCACGAGGTTACGCAAGGTTGCCGCACCGCCGCCCTCGGGGTTGTCTCCATGGATGAGCCGTCTGAGAAAATCGGAAGGTTTCACGATCGGTTCCTCTTTCGCCTGTTTTTGGTCTTGTTAGTTCCCAATCTATACCACTCCTAGCGTAAATTCCAGCCTTGATACGGTTGAGTTGCTGGACGACGGGCCTGCTGCCTACAGGAATCAAAGTCCTGCTCTGGTAAAATACGCGCGACCCTGTTCCGGCGCCCCGGCATGATTGGTGGCGCGCGCAGTACCCGCCTTCTCACATTCCAATGTTCAGCTTCTTTAAACGTAAAAAACCGGAAGAGCCAACCGTCGAGCCGACACCGGCCCCGGAAACGCCCGCCGAGCCGGCTGCGGCCGAATCTTCTTTCCTTCGTCGCCTGTTTGGTGGCGGCGCCGAACCCGCGCCCACGCCGGAACCGACTGCCGCGCCGACGATCGCTCCGACCGCTGCTCCAACGGCTGCGCCGACTGCTGCTCCGACACCGGCGCCAACTGCCGCACCGACCTTTGCACCAAGCCCTGCGCCGACTGTCGCACCGACTGCCGCACCGAGCCCGGCTCCGACCGTGGCGCCGACGTTCGCGCCGACTCCTGCGCCGACTCCTGCGCCGACGCCGGCTCCGACCGCTGCGCCGGTCGCGACGCCTGCCCCTACCGCAGCGCCGACGCCCGCGCCGACTGTCGCCCCGACTCCTGCCCCGACTCCAGCACCGACGGCCGCCCCCACTCCGGCGCCCCCCCCGGTCCCGACCGCCGTGCCGGTCGCCGAGCTGTTCCCCGAAACCGCCGAACGCCCGACCACCGAAGCGGAAAAGAAGAAGTCCTGGATGGCGCGCCTGAAGGCGGGCCTGGCCAAGACCTCCAGCAACCTGTCGCTGCTGTTCGTCGGCGCGCGCATCGACGAGGACCTGTACGAGGAACTCGAATCGGCGCTGCTGATGGCCGACGCCGGCATGGACGCGACCGAATTCCTGCTGTCGAACCTGCGCCGCAAGGTCAAGGAAGAGAAGCTGCTCGAAGCCGTGCAGGTGAAGGCCGCGCTCAAGGAGCTGATGATCGAGCTGCTGCGCCCTCTTGAAAAATCGCTGGAGCTGGGCCGCTACGAGCCGATGGTCATGATGATCTCGGGCGTGAACGGCGCCGGCAAGACCACCACCATCGGCAAGCTGGCCAAACACATGCAGCGCTATGAGCAGGCGGTGCTGCTGGCCGCGGGCGACACCTTCCGCGCCGCCGCGCGCGAGCAGCTGCAGGTCTGGGGCCAGCGTAACAACGTGACCGTGGTCTCGCAAGCCTCGGGCGACCCGGCCGCGGTGGCCTTCGACGCGGTCCAGTCGGGCAAGGCGCGCGGCATGGACGTGGTGATGGTCGATACCGCCGGCCGCCTGCCGACCCAGCTGCACCTGATGGAAGAACTGCGCAAGATCAAGCGCGTCATCGGTAAAGGCATGGATGGCGCGCCGCACGAGGTGGTGCTGGTCATCGACGGCAACACCGGCCAGAACGCGCTGGCGCAGGTGAAGGCCTTCGACGACGCGCTGCAGCTCACCGGCCTGGTGATCACCAAGCTCGATGGCACCGCCAAGGGCGGCGTGCTGGCGGCGATCGCGCGCATGCGGCCGGTGCCGGTGTACTTCATTGGCGTGGGCGAAAAGCTGGACGACCTGCAGCCTTTCAACGCGGATGAATTCGTCGAAGCGCTGCTCGGATAAGGACCTATGATCGAATTTGCGGCCGTCTCCAAAAAATACTCCACCGACGCCTTCGCGCTGCGCGACGTCTCCCTCAACATCGGCAAGGGTGAGCTGGTCTTTTTGGCCGGCCCGTCCGGCGCCGGCAAATCGACCCTGCTGAAGATGATCGCGGCGGTCGAGCGGCCGACATCCGGCCGCGTGATCGTCAACGGCCACGACATCGGCAAGCTGAAACGCGCCGGCGTGCCGTTCCTGCGCCGGAACCTGGGCCTGATCTTCCAGCAGCAGCGTCTCCTGAACGACCGCAGCATCCTCGCCAACGTGATGCTGTCGCTGCTGGTGACGGGCGCCTCGTCGTCCGAAGCCGGGCAGCGTGCCCGCGCGGCGCTCGACAAGGTCGGCCTGCTCGACCGCGCGCATGCGCACCCGATGGAGCTGTCCGGTGGCGAGCAGCAGCGCGTGGCCGTGGCACGCGCGATCGTCAACCGCCCGCAAATCATCCTGGCCGACGAACCGACGGCCAACCTGGACCGCGCCGCCGCCGACCGCGTGATCGATGCGCTGCGCGCCTTTAATTCAGTCGGCGTGACCTGCATGATCTCGACCCACGACGACACGGTGCTGGGCGCGGCGGGCCGCGTGATCCGGCTCGAACAAGGACAGATCGCGGGAGGCGCGCAATGAATACCTGGCTGCGCCAACAACGCTTCGGCATCAAGGCCGCGCTAGGCCATATCCGCTCGGCGCCGGGCAGCTTCCTGTTCAACGTGCTGGTGGTGGCGATTGCGCTCACCCTGCCGTTCGCCGGCGTCACCCTGCTCGACAACGTGCGGCCGATGTCCGAACAGCTGTCGGTCGATCCCGAGATCAGCGTCTTCATGAAAGCCGAGACGGCGCGCGAGCAATCGCAGGCGCTGGCCGGCAAGCTGCGCTCGATTACCGGCGCTAGCGCCAAGATCGTGTTCGTCCCGCGCGAGAAGGCGCTGGAAACGCTGAAGGACAAGAGCGGCCTGACCGACGTGTTGGGCGCGCTGGGCGAGAATCCCCTCCCCGACAGCTATGTGCTGCAGCTGCAGGACGTGACCAGCACCAAGGCCGCCGCGCACATCGACCAGATCGCGGACAACCTGCGCGCGCTGTCCGAAGTGGACACCGTGCAGGTCGACTCGGCCTGGGTCAAGCGCCTGGCCGCGCTGCTCGGCGTGCTGCGCCTGATGCTGCTCCTGCTCGCGATCACGCTGGGCACGGTGGTGATCGCAGTGGTGTTCAACACGATCCGCCTGCAGGTGCTGACCCAGCGCGAGGAGATCGCGGTGTCCAAGCTGCTGGGTGCGACCGATGGCTTCATCCATCGGCCTTTCTATTACACCGGCGCCCTGCTCGGCCTGTGCGCGGGCGCGGTGGCGCTGGGCGCGGTGGCCCTGTCGCTGCATCCGCTGAACGGCGCCATCGCCGAGTTTGCGCGGCTGTACGCCTCCGAGTTTCAGCTGACACCGCTGCCGCCGCTGGATATCGCCGCGCTGCTGGCGATCAGCGCCGGGCTTGGGCTGGTGGGCGCCATGCTGTCGGTACAGCGCCACCTGTCGCGCTTATCCTGATTACTGCCGTCGTTCCCGACGCCGCGGGAACGACGTTCTCCGATTACTCAAGGTCGGTGATATTTCCGCTATCGCATCAATACTTAGACGAGGCTTAAAAACATGCATTGCGGCAGCATGTTTACGCTGACCGTGGTATAGTTATCGCTTCCAAATCAACAGCTTATGGAACACTCTGAAACGTGCGGCATCCAACAGATAGCCGAGGGAGGAAAAAGTAAGCTGTGCACCATCCAAATCCAGAACGCGCACGGTTGATGTAAATCAAGCGCGCCGCAATCCCCTGCTCTACAGTAAGTTCGTCGTCGCAAGAAATTCCGTAGAGCAACAAATTACGCTATCGAAGCGATAAATTCCGTCGATTGGCACTCGCCGAGCGAGAGTGCTAATATATGACCAAGACGACCTGGCCCAAGCATAAGCCAGACCATCATGCAAGCTAGTAACAGACCGTAACAGTCGTGCCTTCGGGGCGCTGTCAACGGTAAGTTGAAGACGCAGCACCGATTACTCAAGAGGGAATTGACTATGTCCGCACAATCCGCACTGGTTCCAGTTGGCACTCGTGCACTGGGACTGGGTTTCACCGGCAATCTCGGCAACATCGACGCGTATATTTCCGCGGTCAACCGTTTGCCGATGCTTTCCCATGAGGAAGAAGTTTCGCTGGCCACCCGCCTGCGGGACCAAAACGACCTCGACGCCGCGCAAAAGCTGGTGCTGTCGCACCTGCGCCTGGTGGTGTCGATCGCGCGCGGCTACCTCGGCTACGGCCTGCCGCATGCCGACCTCATCCAGGAAGGCAATATCGGCCTGATGAAGGCGGTGAAGCGCTTCGACCCCACGCAAGGTGTCCGCCTGGTCTCGTACGCGATGCACTGGATCAAGGCCGAGATGCACGAGTACATCCTGAAGAACTGGCGCCTGGTCAAGGTGGCCACCACCAAGGCCCAGCGCAAGCTGTTCTTCAACCTGCGCTCCAACAAGCAGGGCCTGGACACGATGTCGCCGCAACAGGTCGACGAGCTGGCGCGCATGCTGGACGTCAAGCGCGAGGAAGTGATCGAGATGGAAACCCGCCTGTCGGGCCACGACATCGCCCTCGAAGCGCCGAACGACGACGAGGACGACAAGTTCGCGCCGATCGCCTACCTGTCGTCGGAGAACAGCGAGCCGACCAAGGTGCTGGAAGCCGAACAGGTCACGCGCCTGCAGTCCGAAGGGCTGGAGACCGCGCTGTCCAAGCTCGACCCGCGCTCGCGCCGCATCATCGAGGCGCGCTGGCTGGCCAATGACGACGGCTCAGGCGCCACGCTGCACACCCTGGCCGAGGAATTCGGCGTGTCGGCAGAGCGCATTCGCCAGATCGAATCGGCCGCGCTCAAAAAGATGAAGGGCGCGCTGGCAGCGTTCGTGTAAGCCCGCGCTTCGCCTGACCGGACGGCGGCATCGATGAGATGCCGCCGTTTTTGTTGATTGAGAACGTCGTTCCCGCCTCCGCGGGAACGACGTTCGTGGTGGTGGATGGCGGTTCTTACGCCACCCGCACCGCTGTATCGATCAGATACCGCCGCTTCATCATCTGCGCCATCTCGCGCGCCGGCATCGGGCGCGCCACCAAGAATCCCTGCACCTCATTGCACCCCAGTCCGCGCAGGATCGCGAGCTGCTCCATCGTCTCCACGCCTTCCGCCACCACGCCCATGCCCAGCGCGTGCGCCATCGAGACGATCGCCTGGAAGAACACCGTTCCCTCATTCGACTTGCCCAGCTCCGCCGTGAACGCGCGGTCGACCTTGAGCACGTCCATGCGCAGACGCTGCAGTTGAGACAGCGAGGAATAGCCGGTGCCGAAATCGTCCACGTGCAGCTTGATGCCGAGCGCGCGCAATTCGGCCAGTTCGGCCAGGATCGCGTCCTGGTCGCTCATCATCGCCGACTCCGTGATCTCGACTTCGACCAGGCTGCCCGGCACGCCGTGGCGGGCCAGCGCCGCCGCCAGCTGCTGCGGCACCAGGCCGCGTTGGAACTGGCGCGCCGACACATTGATCGACACCGGCACCAGCGGTGCGCCCTCCGAGCGCCATGCAGCCACCTGGGCGCAGGCCTTGTCCATCACCAGCTCGCCGATGCGCAGGATCATGCCGGTCGATTCGGCCAGCGGAATGAATTCGCCCGGCGGCACCATGCCCAGCGCCGGATGCTGCCAGCGCAGCAGCGCCTCCATGCTCAGCAAACGGCCATCGCGCGGATCCACGCGCGGCTGGTAGTGCAGCACGAACTGGTCGTCCTCGATCGCCTCCATCAGGTTCTGCTTGAGGCGCGAGCGCGCCCGCAGGCTGTTCGACAGCGTCGGATCGAAGAAGCGGTAGCGGCCCTTGCCGTCGTTCTTCCCGGCGTACATCGCCATGTCGCTGTGCTTGATCAGGGTCTCGGCGTCGGCCCCGTCACGCGGGAACAGCGCGACGCCGATCGATGCGCCCACCGCGTGCAGGTCGTCGCCGATGGCGAACGGCGCGGCCAGTGCGTCCACGATGCGCTGCGCCACCGCGCCCACTTCGCGCTCGCCTTCGCAGGGATCGAGCAGCACCAGGAACTCGTCGCCGCCGAAACGCGCCACGCGGTCGGACGGCCGCAGCAACGATTGCAGGCGCTGGGCCGCGGCCTTGAGCAGCTGGTCGCCGGCGCCGTGGCCATGCGCATCGTTCACGTGCTTGAATTCGTCGAGGTCGATGAACAACAGGGCCAGCGCGCGCTGGCGCTCGCGCGCCACGTCCAGCGCCACCGGCAGCTGTTCGAGGAAGGCGCTGCGGCTCGCCAGCCCGGTCAGCCCGTCCTGGTTGGCCAGGCGCTCCAGCGCATGCTCGTGGGCCTTGCGCTCGCTGATGTCCTGCAGCGTGACCGCGAGGCCGTTGCCGACCCGGACCAGGCGCCGCCTTCCCCAGCGCGCCTGCGCCCGGCCGTCGCCAGGCAGCGGGCGCTCGTCCTCATGGAAACCGGCCTCCATCGCCTTGCGGTAGATGGCCAGCAAGTCGCTCCCGAACAGGCCGTCGTCGATGCGCGCCACCCTGCTGCCGACCAGCGCGTGGCGCGTCATGCCGAAGAAGGAAGCGCCGCGCTCATTGCAGTCGTCGATGGTGAAATCGACGATCTCTCCTTTGCGGTTGCGCACCGCAGCCGCCATGAAGAAACCGTCGTTGCCGCTCTCGGTGGCGGTGCGGTAGGCACGCCGCACTTGTTCCTGCTCGCGTTCGCGCAGCACCAGGCGGCGCGACAGCAGCGCGCCCACCGCGCCCAGCACCAGCAGCAAGGTGGACGCCGCCAGCGCGCGGTTGCGGCTCTCCTGCCAATATCCTTCGGCACCGGCCAGCGCCGTCTCGTGCGACAGCGACACCGTCGCGACCAGCGGGTACACCGGCGAACGGCGCCAGCCCATGATGCGCGCGCGGCCGTCGGCGAAGCCGTCGGGACCCTTCACCAGCTCGACGCCGGCATCCGCGGTCCACGCCGCATCGCGCGGCAACATGTGATGCGGCGCGCCGCTGGCATGCTGCTCCAGGCGCAGCGGCGACTCGCTCGCGGCCACCGCCAGCAAGCCGTCGGCTCCCAGCGTTTCGGGTCCGACGAAGGAAGTGAAATAGCTCGCGTCAACGGCCAGCAGCACCACGCCGTCGAATTCGTCATCGATGGTATCGAGGCGCCGCGTGAACAGGATCTCGTCGTCGCCCAGCGCTAGCTGTGGCGGCACCATGCCGACCCGCAGCGCGGTGGAGATCGCGTTCTGGTGCTGCCTGAAGAAGGAGGTGGCGGACAGGTCCAGTCCGCGCAGCGTTGGCCGCGTCGAGGAACGCACCACGCCGCTGCGGTCGACCAGCGCGACCACGCTGAACGCGGCGTCGGTGAACATGCCGTCGCGCCGCAGCTGTTCCAGCAGCTCGCCGCGCGCGCCGTGCTCCCAGCTGTATTTGAGCTGCATCGCGATCTGGTCCATCTGGCCGACCGATCGCGTGATGTATTGTTCGTAGGCGGCCGCGTAGGCGCTGGCCTCCTTGCGCGCCTGCGCATCGGCGCGCACCCGCTCGCCGTGGGCGCGCGCGAGCGTCACGCTCCACAGCACCGCGCAGGCGAGCAGCGCCAGCACCGGCCACACGATGACGAGGAAGCGGCGGCTGCGAATGAATCCCTGTTCCGTGAACTGTCCCATCGCCCCTAGCCGGCCGTCAGCTTGTAGCCGAAGCCGCGCACGGTCTTGAGCAGCGATTTGGCGTCGCGCAGCGCTTTGCGCAGGCGCAGCACGTGCACGTCCACGGTGCGTTCATCGAGGGTGCCGTTGGCATGCCAGACCTGGTCCAGCAGCTGGGCGCGCGAGAACACCTCTTCCGGGTGGCACAGCAGGAATTTGAGCAGGCGATATTCGGCCTGGCGCACCTCCACCGCCTCGGCGCCGACGCGCACCGTGCAGCTGCGCGGATCGAGCGCCAGCGGGCCGACCTGCAGCGGGCGCGCACTCTGGGTCTCGCCGCGGCGGCGCAGCGCCGACCTGGCGCGGATCGCGAGCTCGCGCGGTGAAAACGGTTTGGTGATGTAGTCGTCGGCGCCGTGTTCCATGGCGACCGACCAGTCTTCGTCAAGGGTGCGGCCGGTCAGCAGGATCACCGGCATGTCATGCAGGGTGCTTTCGGCGCGAATGCGGGTCAGCAGGCGCAGGCCGCTTTCGTTACGCAGCATCCAGTCCAGCAGGACCAGCTGTGGTTGCTGCTGCTGGATGATGTCCCAGGCCTCGTTGACCGTGGAGGCGTGGCAGAAGGTCCAGCTGTCGTCGCGCAGCGAGAACCTGACCAGTTCGGCGATCGCGGGTTCGTCCTCGACGATCAACACGAGCGTTTCGGCCGGATTCATGTGGAGTCACCTGATGCGGTTGCGTGAACTTGGGGAGTGAACTGCCGGCCAAACGCGCGGAACGGGGCCGCGCGTCTGGCCAGGCTCGTATTACAGGACAGCCTTGCCCGATGCGTCCTTGATCTGGGCCTTCCATGCGCCTTCGATCATCTTGACCACCGATGCCGGCATCGGCACGTAGTCGAGCTGCTCGGCGGCGCCGGCGCCGTTCTTGAAGGCCCATTCGAAGAAGCTCAGGACTTCCTTGCCCTTGGCGGCATCGGCCTGGGTCTTGTGCATCAGCGCGAAGGTCACGCCGGTGATCGGCCATGCGGCCTTGCCCGGCTGGTCGGTCAGGACCACCGAGAAGCCCGGAGTCTTGTCCCATGCGGCGTTGGCGGCGGCGGCCTTGAACGCGTCATCGCTCGGCTGCAGGTACTGGCCGTCGTGGTTCTTCAGCTGGGTGTGGGTCATGTGGTTCTTCTTCGAGTACGCCCACTCGACGTAGCCGATCGAACCCTTGATGCGCTGGACGTTGGCGGCGACGCCTTCGTTGCCTTTGCCGCCCACGCCGGTGGCCCACTTCACTGCGGTGCCCGAACCGATCTTGCTCTTCCATTCGGCGTTGGTCTTCGACAGGAAGTCGGTGAACAGGAACGAGGTGCCCGAGCCGTCGGCGCGGTGCACGACGGTGATGTCATCGGCCGGCAGCTTCACGCCCGGGTTCAGGGCAGCGATGGCCTTGTCGTCCCACTTGGTGATCTTGCCCAGGTAGATGTCGGCGAGGACGTCGCCCGACAGCTTCAGCTGGCCCGGCTGCACGCCTTCGACGTTGACCACGGCGACCACGCCGCCCATGATGGTCGGGAACTGCATCAGGCCGTCGGCGTTCAGCTCTTCAGCCGACAGCGGCATGTCCGATGCGCCGAAATCGACGGTCTTGGCCTTGATCTGCTTGATGCCGGCGCCCGATCCGATCGACTGGTAGTTCAAGCCGTTGCCGGTCTTGGCCTTGTACGAGTCAGCCCACTTCGAGTAGATCGGGAAGGCGAAGGTCGAGCCGGCGCCGGTCATGTCGGCTGCCATCGCCGACGACATCGCCACGGCCGCCGCAACGCCGACCACCATCGATTTCATAATCAGTTTCATGTTCATGTTGTGAGTTCCCTGAGTAGTTGGACAACGAGGCGCAGTCTAGCGAGCGAATATGACAGCGATGTGACCGGAACATCGCGTGCGCGGATGGCTTTGCTATCATTGCAAGCTCAAGAGTCGAGGAGTGCGCGATGACGCTCAAGCGTTTTGCCCTGCTGTGTGCCGCCCTGCCGTTGCTGCTGTCCGCCTGCGCCGGCGACCCGCCCGCAGCGCCGGCCCCGAAGTCCGTGTCATTGACGCTGGCGCCGGGCCAGAAAGCCGATGCCGGCGGCGGCATGACCCTCGCATATGACAGCTACAGCGACAGCCGCTGCCCGAAAACGGTATGGTGCGTTTGGGCCGGCGAGCTGGTTTACCGCTTCACGCTCGCCGCGGCAAAGTCGTCCGACACCTTCAGCGTCACGCTGCCGAACACCTGGTACGTGTCCAAGGCCCTGGGCGGCACGCGCATCGCCATCGATCCGGCCAGCGTGCCGCCGCCGGCGCAGGGCAGCGCGGCCGCGCAGTACATCCTCACGCTCACGGTGTCACGGCCATGAGCGTCCCCTTTTCGTCCACCCTGATCCTCCAGCCATGAAACCAATCGCGAAAACGCTCGCCTGCGGGCTGTCCCTGTCCATCATCCTCCAGCCGCTGCCGCTGCTGGCCGCGCCGCCCGTCAGCACCGGCACCGGCGGCGCCGTCGCCACCATCAGCGAGGAAGCGTCCAAATCGGCCATCGAAATCCTCAACAAGGGCGGCAACGCGATCGACGCCGCCGTGGCTGCGGCCGCGACGCTCGGCGTCACCGACCCGTTCAGCTGCGGCATCGGCGGCGGCGGCTTCATGGTCATTTACCTGGCCAAGGACAAGCGCGTGATCACCATCGATCACCGCGAGACCGCGCCGGCCTCGTTCACGCCCTCGTCCTTCCTCAAGGACGGCAAGCCGATGGACTTCGACACCGTGGTCGCGAGCGGCATGTCGGTCGGCGTGCCGGGCACCGTGCGCGGCTGGCACGAGGCGCTCGACCGCTACGGCAGCATGAGCTTCAGGCAGGTGCTCGCGCCGGCCATCAACGTGGCCACCAGGGGCTTCAAGGTCGGTGAAACTTTCTCTCATTTGGTAGCCGAAAATGAAACAAAATTTCAGAACTTCTCCACCACCAGCGCGCTGTACCTGAGGAACGGCAAGGCCGTCCCGGCCGGCACCGTGCTGCGCAACCAGGCCATGGCGCGCGCCTACCGCGAGATCGCGGCGCGCGGCGAGAAGGCGTTCTATGAAGGCCCGATGGCGGAAGCGATCGTCGAGGCGGTGAACCATCCGCCGCTCGCCGCCGGCAAGAGCGCCGCGGCCGGGAACATGACCCTGGCCGACCTGGCCAATTACGAAGCCCGCATCCGCCAGCCGGTGCACACCACCTACCGCGGCTACGACATCTACGGCATGCCGCAGCCGAGCAGCGGCGGCGTGACCGTGGCCGAGGCGCTCAACATCCTGGAAGGCTACGACCTCAAGGCGATGCCGCGCGCGCAGGCCGAGCACTTGTACATCGAGGCCAGCCGCCTCGCCTTCGCCGACCGCAACGCCTACCTCGGCGATCCGGAATACGTCGACGCTCCGGTCGCCGGGCTGCTGTCCAAGCAGTACGCGGCGCAGCGGCGCGCGCTGATCGACAACGGCCGCGCATCGACGGCGCTGGCGGCGGCGGGCGACCCCTACCCCTTCCAGAACGACCAGAGCATCACGCTGCGCCCGCAGCAGCAACAGGCGGTGCGCATGCAGGAGTCGCTGCACACGACCCACTTCACGGTGTCGGACAAGGACGGCAACGTGGTGTCCTACACCTTCACTATTGAATCGTGGGGCGGCAGCGGCATCGTGGTGCCGGGCTACGGCTTCCTGCTGAATAACGAGCTGACCGACTTCGACTTCAGCGGCCCGCGCCCCAACGTGCCGGAAGCCGGCAAGCGCCCGCGCAGCAGCATGGCGCCGACCATCGCGCTCAAGAACGGCAAGCCGGCCTTCACCATCGGCAGCCCGGGCGGCGCGACCATCATCACCACCGTGCTGCAGACCATCGTCAATTACCTCGACCTCGGCATGCCGATGGACCAGGCGATCGAGGCGCCGCGGATCAGCGAGCGCAATATCGAAGCGAGTACGGTGGAGCCGGGCTACGCAGGCAGCGACAACGCGCGCGCGCTGGAAGCCATGGGCCACAAGTGGGGCGAGAAGCCGGAGCAGATCGGCGCCGCGAATGCGCTGGTCTTCAATCCGGATGGGACGGTGACGGCGGTGAGCGAAGCCAAACGGCTGGGCGGCGGCACG
This sequence comes from Massilia terrae, assembly GCF_024753145.1. Lineage (GTDB taxonomy): Bacteria > Pseudomonadota > Gammaproteobacteria > Burkholderiales > Burkholderiaceae_D > Telluria > Telluria terrae. The sequence continues at coordinate 216,727 of NZ_JANUGU010000005.1, forward strand.
GCGCTGGTGCAGCGCAGCGCGCACTGAGTTCGGCGATGACAGCAACCGGGGCCGCGTGCCCCGGTTTTTTTCAGGCGAAGCGGCCCGTCGGGAACGCCACCGGTGCGGCCTGCATTTTCTTCCAGCGATACGCGGCAAGCAGCGCCCCGAATACATTGCTGTACGCGGTCAGCAGCACCCACGACAGCGCACCGATCGACGGCACCAGCGCAAGATGAAGCGCCAGCACCACAACCGCAAGCGCGAACGCGAGCAGCCCCTGCGGCAACGACCACACCTGCCGTTCGCGTGAATAGTCGAGCAACACGGACGCAATGCCCGGCATGAGCAGCACGGACGCCAGCGAGACTGCGCAGAACATGCCGTCCCGATCCAGACCAGTCAGCAGCCCGAGCACGATAACGGCGGCGGCGCCCATGCCCACCCCGGCTGCGACCTGTCCGGCAAGCGCTGCGGCCAGCTTGCGGTTCCATTCGCCACTGGATGGGCTGCGCGCAGCCAGCCGCAGCAAACCTTGTTCCATCCTGGCCCCATTCATCAACGTCCTCCAGCCCGTGATCGCGGCCAGCTGAAGTACCCACGTGATCATCAGGAAGCAGGCCCAGGCAAACATTGGCCACGACTCATCCTTGCCAACCACCCCGTACTTCTGCATGAGCAGATGCGACCCAGCGCCCAGGAGCACGAGCACAATCCAGGTCGGAAGCATCACGAGCACCATGGCTGTCGGGCCCAGCACGTGAAGCATCAAGCGGAGCGGCTGGCGCGAGCGGATCGCTTGCCGCAGCGCGAATCCATACAAGCTGCTCATGCGTTTCGGCGCGCCGTCTGCATTCTTGCGGCCCATCGACTCCAGCCGCTCGATGGCTTCGACCTTTGCCTTTCGCTGGCTGAAGTGACGGTCGCCGCCGGCGGGCAGCATCTGGCGAATGGCCCAGGCGCCGAACAGCGCGACTACGAGGGACGCGCAGACGAATCCTTGCGCGCTCATGAGAAACGCCAGCACCGCCGGCGGCAGTTCCTTCAGGAGGGTGCCCGACATCGCCGTCGCGATGACGAGAAAGCCCGCGAACTGGTTGCCGCTGCGGCCGAGCGCGATACTGATCATATACAGCACCACCGCCGGCGCGACCTGCCATATCGGGAACAGCGTGGCGCACAGCCCCGTGGCAAGCCAGCCAGCGGCCGTCATCTCCACCATTCGCCTGCGCATCCGTGGCACCAGGCGCGCGTTGACGGGTGTATTCATCAGCTCGAAGCCGGGCGCAAGGTGCACAGTCCACAACAGCTGCAAGACGATGACGCAAATGGCGACACCAACGCGCACGCCGAGCAGCCAGTCCTGCCTCACGAATGCAGCGGCGGCGCCGACCAGCGAACACACTCCGGCCAGCACGAAACTCCAGTCCAGGGCGCGGGACGGCCGCCGCTGGACATACGCCGCATTCCATAGCAGCCGGTAATCGCTCAGCGCGCTCATTGCGTCACCTCGATGAACAGGTCTTCGAGGCTCAGCGGCTGCCCGGTGGTGCGGCGCGCACCCTCGAGCAGCGTATCCAGTTCGCCCTGCAGCGCGATGCGGCCATCCTTGAGGAAGGCCACGTCCAGCGCCACGCGCTCCAGGTCCGACAGGATGTGGGTCGAGAACAGCACCGTCGTCCCCCGTTCGATCACGCCGTCGACCAGCTCGCGCAGGAACTCGCGCCGGCCGACCGGATCGAGCGCCGACACCGGTTCGTCCAGCACCAGCAAGTCCGGCTCGTGGCCGAGGGCGCGGATGATCGACAGCCGCTGCTTCTCGCCGCCGGACAGCTTGCCGATGGCGCGCTCGCGCATCAGCGTGTCGAAGCCCCAGCGCTGCAGCAGCGCCCGGACCTTGTCCTCGTTCCAGCGCGGGTACAGCGCCTTGAAGTAGTCCAGCATCTGCACCGGCGTCATCCACTCGAACAGCTCGGCCGACTGCGGCACGTAGCCAATGCGCGCCCGCGCCGCTTCCGACAGGCTTCCGGTCTCCTCGCCGAAGATGGTGATGCTGCCAAGGTCGGTCTCGCGCAGGCCGAGCAGGCATTCCATCAGCGTCGACTTGCCCGCGCCATTCCGGCCGAGCAGGCCGATCACCTGCCCGGCATTCACTTCCCAGTCCAAGCGATCGAGCACGGTCTTGCTGCCGAAGTGTTTGGAGACGGACGACATGCGGATGATTGGCTCGGTCATGATTGGTCCTTCAGGATCTGGTTGAACAGGGCAAGCACGGTGTCGGGGTCGAGTTCGAGCTGGCGCGCCTCCATGGCGGCCCGCTCCAGCGTGGGGCGAAGCAGTTCGGACCGTTCGGCCAGCGCGGGGCCGCCGTGCGGGCGCTCGGCCACCACCATGCCGAGGCCGCGCCGGCGCGCCAGCACGCCTTCCATTTCGAGCAGGCCGTATGCCTTCGACACGGTCATCGGGTTGACGGCCAGCGCCTGCGCCACCTCGCGCACGGACGGCATCTCGTCGCCCGCCCCGAGCTGGCCGCCGGCGACCAGGCGGCGCACCTGGTCAACCAGCTGCCGATAGATCGGTTCGGCCGAGCCAGTCGTGATCGAAAACAGGGATGAGGTCTGAATGCTCATGGTCTTACGTGTATTAGTTAATTAATACAGTAGACACAACCAACGAAAGTGTCAAGAAGAAATATCAAACTCACGTGCGACAGCCATCCACGCGCTGGCCGACACTGGGCCGGGATCACGTTGACAGGAGGCTCCCATGGTCACGAAAGGTCTGCTGGTCCATCTGGACGTCAAACACGGGTTCGATGCGGAGGTTGAACGCTGCCTGCTCGACGCCGTGCCCGCAGTGCGTGGCGAGAGCGGCACGCGCGCGTGGTACGCGATCCGTTTCGGGCGGGGCGAGTACGGGATTTTTGACGCGTTTCCCGACGAGGCCGCGCGAACCGAGCATCTCAATGGCGATGCGGTGGCGGCGCTGATGGCGAAGTCGGTGGCGCTGCTCAACCAGCCGCCGCGCATCGAGCTGGTGGAAGTCTTGGCCAGCAAACTGCCCGAGGGCCTGAACGCGGCAGTCGACACCAAGGGCCTACTGCTCAGCTTCAAGGCCTCATCCGGGAACGAGCCTCGCGTCGCGCAGTTTCTGCAAGACGCTCGTGCGTACGTGATGGCGGAAGCCGGCACCACCGCATGGTTCGCGATCCGGCGCGAGAACGGCGACTACGGCATCTTCGACGTTTTCCCCGACAACGGCGCACGCTTCGCGCACCTGACAGGGCACGTGCCTCGCGAGCTGGCCAAGCATGCGGCGTCGCTGCTTGGCTCGATGCCGGAGCTGCACATGCTGGCGGTGCATGCCGAAATCTACAACGCGCAGGCGGAATAAAAAAAACCGGGGCGCGGGGCCCCGGAAAGGAGGGGACGCGTAAGTCCCTGGGAAACAAACGGTATAAAACGATTACAGGTGCGGCGCGATCTGCGGCAGCAGTTCGTCGAAGGTGCGGCCGCCGCCGTTTTCACCGATCGCGTGCATCTTCCATTCGCCGTTATGGCGGTACAGCTTGGCCATGATCTGCGCCGTGTGCGCGCCCTGCACCGACAGGTCGTAGCGCGCCACTTCGCGGCCGCTGGCGCTGTCGACCAGGCGGCAGAACGCGTTCTCCACCTGTGCGAAGCTCTGTCCGGTGAAGCTGTTCACCGTGAACACGAGCGACCTCACGGCTGCCGGCACACGCGACAGGTCGACGATGATCTGCTCGTCGTCGCCATCGCCGGCGCCGGTGCGGTTGTCGCCGGTGTGGACGATGCTGCCGTCGCGGCTCTTGAGCTGCCGGAACCACACCACGTCCACCGGACGGTTCTGCTCGTCGAACAGCACGCACGAGGCGTCGAGGTCGATCGTCTCGGTACGCGCGCCGAAGCCGAAGAACCCGCCGCTCTTCTTGGCGTCCCAGCCAAGGCCCATCGTCACGCGTGCCAGCTCGCCGCCGGCTTCCTTCGCCAGCGAGATTTTCTGGCCTTTTTGCAGGTTGACTGTCATTTCAAAACTCCTTTATTCAGCGGCCCGCCGACTGCACCCATGCCTTGAACGAGCTGCGGTTGCGCGAGCAAACAAATACTTTTCCACGACCGGAGAAGCGCAGCACCACGCCCTCCCCGCTGGTCTGGCTGTTGATCAGGTTGCCGAGAAAGCCCGCGCTCTGGCCGGTCGTGACCGAGATCTCGTAGCGCAGCGTGCTGTCCCAGCAAACCACATGCGCGTTGTCGATGATCGCGTCCTTGCCCGGCTCGACGTCGAGTACCGACATCGAGCCGAATCCCGACACCACCACCTGGCCCTGCCCCGTCGTCTCGGTGACGAAGAAGCCGCCGCTCTGCGCGAACAGCGCGTTGCCGACACTTTGGGTGCGCACCCGCAGGTCCACGCCGGAGCTGGCGGCGACGAAGGCGCCATCGCTGATCAGGTACTGGTTCGGACCGCAATCGACCACTTGCATCGCTCCCGGCAGCGTCGGCGAGAGCAGGCAATCGCCGTCGCCGCGCGCAGCCTCGATGTGCTGCTGGAAGAACGATTCACCATTGGCGAAGGTGCGCATCAGCGCGCTGCCCAAGCCGCCGCGCATCTTTCCCTTCAGGTCGAGCGTCGATTCCATCATCACCATCGCGTCGGACTCGCAGTAGATGGTCTCGCCGCGTTTCATCGACACGTGCAGGAAGGGATCGACATCCCCGGTCACGGTAAAAACTGGCATCGCGTTCCTTTCGTTGGCATGCGGCCCGGCACGCGAAGGTGCGCGGGCTCGCAAAACTGTTTATATCGTTAGACGTTCACGCCGTAGTTGCGGGCCAGCGGGCCGAGGCCGCCGGCGAAGCCCTGGCCGATCGCGCGGAACTTCCAGTCGCCGCCGTTGCGATAGACCTCGCCGAACACCATCGCGGTCTCGGTCGAGCTGTCTTCGGACAGGTCGTAGCGGGCGATCTCGCCGCTGTTGGCCGCGTTCACGCAGCGGATGAAGGCCTTGGCGACCATGCCGAAGTTCTGGCGCCGTGCTTCGGCGTCATGGATGGTCACCGCCATCACGATCTTCTCGACGCCGGCCGGCACCGTGGACAGGTCGATGGTGACCTTCTCGTCGTCGCCATCGCCTTCGCCGGTACGGTTGTCGCCCGAGTGCACCACCGAGCCGTCGGGCGACTTCAGGTGGTTATAGAAAATGAAGTCGCCATCCGAGCGCACCTTGCCATTCTGGTCGAGCAGGAAGGCCACGCCGTCCAGGTCGAAGGCGGCGCCGTCGGTCACCCGCACGTCCCAGCCAAGGCCGACCACCATCTTCGACAGGCCCGGGGCCTCTTTCGACAGGTTGACGTTGCCGCCTTTTTGCAGAGTGATTGCCATGATGTGTAGCTCCTTTAATCAATGCCACAATTGAACACCGGGGGTATCACGCGATGCGAGCTGGTGTCGTCCTCTCGCTTCGCGGTTCGGGGCCGCCGGCGGCCGGTGGTGGCCGCCGCGCGGGATCTGATCAGGCCAGTTCCTCGACCGGCTCGCGCATTTCCAGCGCCTGCTGTTCCTTCTTGTACCGGATCGAAGACCACAGCGAGCCGACGATGAAGGCTACGCCCACCAGGCCGGTAAACACTTCCGGGATATGGAACTTCATCGAGGCCAGCATGATCACGGCCAGGATGCCGATGGCGTAGTGCGCGCCGTGCTCCAGGTAGACGAATTCGTCCAGCGTGCCCTGCTTGACCAGGTAGACCGTCAGCGAACGCACGAACATCGCGCCGATGGCCAGGCCCAGCATGATGATCACGACGTCGGTGGTGATCGCGAAGGCGCCGATCACGCCGTCGAAGCTGAACGATGCGTCGAGCACTTCGAGGTACAGGAAGGCGCCGATGCCGCCCTTCTTGACCATCTCGCCGACGCCAGCGGTCTCCTCTTCCTTCTCCAGCAGGGCCGAGATCGCGTCCACGCCGACGTACACCAGCACGCCCCACAGGCCGGACATCAGGACCACCAGCTTGTTGCCTTCTTCGACCAGCGCCAGGCTGGCCATCAGTGCGCCCAGTGCGATCATCACGGCGATCGAGGACACGCGGCCAAGGCCGGCGATCTTCTCTTCCAGGCGGCCGAGCCAGTGGTGCTCCTTCTCGTCGTCGAACAGGAAGTTCAGGAACACCAGCAGCAGGAACATGCCGCCGAAAGCCGCCACTTCGGCATGGTGCGCGGTCAGGTGCGCCGAGTACTGCTTCGGATCGTTCAGCGCCAGCGTCACCACGTCGGAGAAGCCCAGGTTCGCGGCCACCGCGACGATCACCAGCGGGAACAGCAAGCGCATGCCGAACACCGCAATGATGATGCCCACGCCGAGGAACAGCTTCTGCCAATACGCGTTCCAGGTCTTGAGCACCGAGGCGTTGACCACCGCGTTGTCGAACGAGAGCGAGACTTCCATCACGGCCAGGATCGCGGCGATCGATATGCCGGTCACCGCGCCGGCCAGGCCGCTGTGCGCGTAGCCCCACCATCCGGCCAGCGCAAGGCAAGCCAGCGTGACCAAAAAAGACACCTTGAAGTGCTTCATTTCTCGTCTTCCTAACGTGTTGTTGAATTCAATGCTGCGCAGTGTAGGTTGACCGAGACTTTGAAAAAAGCGAAGATAATCTGAACTTTACTTCGGAAAAATGGAAGAATATGGATGGGACCCTGAATTTCCGGCACCTGTACTACTTCTGGGTGGTGGCCAAGGAAGGCGGCATTACCAACGCCTCCAAGCGCCTCGGCCTGGCGATCCAGACCATCAGCACGCAGCTCGCGCAGCTTGAGGAATCGATCGGCAAAGCGCTGTTCACGCAGCAGGGACGACGGCTGGTGCTGACCGAGCCGGGACAGCTCGCGCTGGCGTATGCGGACCAGATCTTCATGCTCGGCGAGCAGTTGCAGGAGGCGCTGGGCGACGCCGACAGCGTGCGCATCCGGCTGACGGTCGGGATCTCGGACTCGCTGCCCAAGCTCACCGCGTACAAGATGCTGGAGGCGACCACGCGGCTGGACAAGCCGGTGCGCCTGGTCTGCTACGAGGACCAGTTCGAGGCGCTGCTGGCCGACCTCGCGCTGCACAAGCTGGACCTGGTGCTGACCGACCGCGAGGTCCGCTCGGGCACCACGTTGCGGGTGTTCAGCCACCAGCTGTTCGAGAGCGAGACCATCGTGGTCGGTTCGCCGGCGCTGGCGAAGACCTATGCGAAGGGCTTCCCCGAGAATTTGAACGGCGCGCCGTTCCTGCTACCGGCGCGTAATAATGCCCTGCGCGGGAAGATCGACGAATGGTTCGGCACACACGGCGTGCGGCCCGACGTGGTGGGCGAATTCGAGGACAATGCGCTGCTCAACACTTTTGGGCGGCGCGGCCTGGGCCTGTACTTTGCGCCGGCCGCGCTGGCGTCGGAGATGAAGGAGCAGTTCGGCGCGCATGTGGTGGGCCACGTTCCGCAGGTACGCGAGCAGTTCTACGCGATCTCGAACGAACGCAAGATCCAGCATCCGGCGGTGGAGGCGATACTGGCGGCGGCGCAGGCTGCTGGGGCGTCGTGACGATTACAATGCACAGCTAGAATAACAACGATCGTCGTTCCCGCGAAGCTTGCCCGCCGCGAAGGCGGGGGGCGGGAACCCCATTTTGCGTGAGTGGCTGCACAACGAAATGGGATCCCCGCGTTCGCGGGAATGACGTGCATAAGCCAGGGCTTAGTGCCACCGCAGGCACTGTTCATAGGGTTTTATGGAAAACGTATTGTTGGTCGTCCTCGCGATCCTGCTGGTCGCGCTGAACGGCTTCTTCGTGGCGGCCGAATTCGGCATCGTCACGCTCCGCAAGACGCGCATCCGCGCCATTGCAAAGAAGCGCGGCCTGCGTGGCCGCATCCTCGCCACCGTGCACGGCCAGCTCGACGCCTACCTGTCGGCCTGCCAGCTCGGCATCACGCTTGCCTCGCTCGGCCTGGGCTGGATCGGCGAGCCCGCGTTCGCGGCGCTGCTCGAACCAGTGTTCAATGTGCTCGGCGTGACCTCGCCGCAGGTGGTGCACGGCGTCTCCTTCGTGATCGCATTCGGCGTGATCTCCTTCCTGCACATCGTGGTCGGCGAACTCGCCCCGAAGTCGCTGGCGATCCGCATGCCCGAGGCGATCGGCCTGTGGTGCGCGGTGCCGCTATACGGCTTCTACTGGACGATGTACCCGGCGATCTGGCTGCTCAATGCCAGCTCGAACATGGTGCTGCGCGTGGCCGGCCTGTCCGGCGCCCACGCCTCGCATGACACCCACTACAGCACCGAAGAACTCAAGCTGATCCTGCGCACCAGCACCGCCGGCGAAACATTCACGCTCGACGAACGCCACGTGCTGGCGCAGTCGCTCGAGTTCTCGGAGATGTCGGTGGCTGACCTCATGCGGCCGATTAACGAGGTGATTGCGCTGTACGCCGACCTGCCGGTGCAGGAAAACCTCGACACCGTGCTGCGCAACCGATTCTCGCGCTACCCCTACTTCGACGCCGAGGGCGAGGAAGTGCTGGGCATGATCCACCTGAAGGACCTGTTCTTCGCCCAGCAGGCCGGGCGCGACATCACTGACCTGGCCGACTTCCTGCGGCCAGTCGACACGATCTCCGCACGCACGCCGGCGCAGGAGCTGTTCCGGCGCTTCCGCCACGGCGCGCCGCACTTCGCGCTGATCGGCGAAAAGGGCAAGCGCCCGGTTGGCTTCATCACGCTCGACAACCTGCTCGGCGCGATGGTCGGCGAGATCCGCGACGAATTCCGCATGAATGAGAACGACTGGTTGCCGCAGGCGGACGGCAGCTACCTCGGCAAGGCCAGCCTGCCGATCGTCTCGCTCGAACGCGTGCTCGGCATCGACATCGACAACGAGGCGATGGGACTGGACGACGTCGAATCAGTCGGCGGCCTGCTGATGGCCAAGCTGGGCGACATTCCCAAACAGGGCCAGCGCATCGAGTTCCCGAAGTTCGACGTGGTGGTCAAGCGCACCAAGGGCCCGCGCATCATGCTGGTCAAGGTCATCCCGCACCTGCATCGCGGCGATGACGACGAGGCGCACGACTAACGACCCATCCGGCCCTTGGTCGTGCGGCCCCTGTTCCGGAACACCTTTATGCCGTCAGCCCCAACCGGATGCCCTGGGATGGTGCTATGGCCCGCTTGTGCGCACAGAAACCGAGAACCGCCAGTCCCAAGCCGAACAGCAGGAAGGTGCCGGGCGCCGGGACCTCCGCGATATCGGACTGGATCATGATCGACCCGCCCCCAAAGATGCCCAGGCCGCCATTTTGCAGGCCGACCATTGCGGTCACGTCCTGCAACAAGCCGGTTTCTTCAAGGCAGAAGGCGCTGCCCAAGGTGCAGTGGGTTCCGATGGAAGGATCAGCGGCGGAATCGGAACTGAAGAAGATGCAATCGGCGCCGTTGCCTTGGCCATCGCAGGACGCGCCCGTCCCCGCGACACTGAACAAGTGGTCGCTGATGATGTTGGTGCCCGGTTCGGTCAAATAGATATTCAGGACGCCCCATCCTTGTCCCCCGTAGATCGGCGCGCCTCCCACAAAAGCATTGCCCACACTATTGGGAAACGTCACATCCGAGTTGGCATAGACATCGCCCCCGTTGATGACCACACGGTCTGCCGCCACACAAGTCAGCGAAAGCGATGCAAGCAATGCAGCAAACAGTCCCATCACACTTGTTTTCATATACCCCTCCCGTTCGTATCGAGGACAGGATGTGTCCCCGGTCTGCCGAAATTTTCAGTGGGTCTCCAGCAGTTGGCCCCGATCGCGCCGAATGACGATGCAATTTAGCATCAGCAAAGTTCGTGCCTAGAAATGTTTTGCCAATGAAATCAATTGCTTGGGCGATCAGTGCAAGCGGCGGGGTGCCAAAGTGTAAGGTTCTTCGACGGAACGAAAAGCGGCAGGAGACGAGTTTGCCTCCTGCCGCGAAGAAGTGGCCTAGGGAACTTTACCGATACCAGCCCGGCTGCCCCATCGGCCCTTGCGGTGTAATGAATTGCGATTGATACGATAGTTCGATGCGCATTTCGTCGGCGCTGATGGTTTCCCCGGCGGGTGGATTGTCGCCGTCGACGCGCACCCAGGACAGGGTAATGCCGGACAAGTCGGCCAGGCCTTGCTTCAACAGCAGGTCGGAAATGTCGAAATCAACCATCGCGTGGCCATGGTGCGAGGCAGCCGCGACGCGGAACGGCCCCAGGGTCCCGACAAAGCTGCGCTCCTGCGCGTTTTCCGAATCGATGCGGGATGGCATGTTCAGGTACAGGGCGTAAAAATAGCCGCCCTGGGCCCCCAGCCCGCTCACCATCGCGTGGTCGAAGACGAGGCTGATGCTGCCGGCTACCTGCCCGTTGCCGCTGTCGATGGCGTCTTTCCGCGCAGCAAGCATCGCCATGACCTCTGCGGCGTCCCTGCGGTTCAGGTTGAACTGGACCGAAGTAGAATTCTCGTCAAACGCGACCATGGCCGCACCGCCCAACGAGCGCCGGCTTGCCGAAATTTGCCGTCCCGGCGCTTTCGCAAAATTCCTGAACGGCGGACGCGCATTCGAAGGCAGCCGCGGCGATGCAGGGAGCCGCGCCGGACCAGCTTGCGCGGTGACCGTGAGCGGCGGCAGCACGGTTGGCACCTTGTCGACGGCATAGTCGTAACCCAGCCATGTCGGGTCGACCGTCTTATAACGCTCGATAAACAGGTTCGACGCATAGACGTTGTTGCCGGCCCAATAAGGGTTGCTGTTGGTGGGCGAATACGGGTAGGCGGTATATGGGATTCCCTTACCGTCCGGTAGCGCCCACGCATGGGTGAGCCGATCGATGTTTGCGTGATGCAAAAAGAAGATGGGGTCGAGCGGCGACTGCATCGTGCCCATGATTCCACCGATGAGGTCATGGACTGGATTATGCGGCGCGGCTTCAAGCTTGGGCTCGAAAGCGTTCGTCGTTCCGCGCTGGAAGTTGTAGACCCCGGCGGCAAAGGGCAATAGCGACAAAGCGTTATACACATTGGTGCCGATACGCTGCCGGTAGAGCGGATTGCTTGGCGAAGGATCGGTAAATTCCGTCGGCAAGGTGGCATACGAATAGTAATCCCAGTACGGCAGATTCAATGTGGGATCGCCGGATGACAGGCGCAGTTGCTGCTCGAAATAATACAAATAGCCGCGGTGCCAGGAAATGAAATAAGCGATACCGTGGGGGCAAAAACTCTGGTGAACATTTGCCCAGTACTGGAGCGAACCTTGGTCGTTCGGATTCGTGACTGAGCGCATTGTCGCGATCGCATTCAAAAACGATTGATATTGGCTCGTCTTCTTGAACTGTTGCCATTCCTGCCGGATGCGCGGAGACGGCTGCGCAAAAGCGAGATTGGGGATGCACTGGATGGTTGCCGCTGCCAAGGTTCCCTTGAGCAATTCTCGGCGCTTGTCGAAGTGACTCATCGCAACTCCTTCGCCCGGTCATGTAAATTCCCAATCCTAGGCTAGCGCAAGCGTGCTTCTCCAACCGGACGCTTCCGAACTTTGATCTTTCTCAAAGCGAGCTCAAGTAGGGTTGAAGGCAGGCATCAAGTCCCCTCGTGCGGCCGCTTAACGATTCCTGATCCTTGCGAGTTCCCGATCAAGCGCATTGGCGAAATTCCGACGGTCGGCGTGGCAAAACGTGGACGGGCCACCGGTATCGACGCCATTCGCGCGCAGCTCATCCATAAACGCGCGCATCGTCAATTGCTGGGCAATCGTGTCCTTCGAATACCACTCGCCGCGAGGATTGAGCGGCAAACCGCCTTTGTCCAGCACTAGCGCCGCCAAGGGAATGTCCCCGGTCACGACGATGTCGCCAGCGCTGACGCGCTCAACGATTGCGGTGTCGGCGGCATCCGCGCCTGCGGGGACCTGGAGCGCGCGGATGAAGCGCGAGCCCGGCACGCGGATCAATTGGTTGGCAACCAATATGACCTCGATCTGCAGACGTTCCGCAACCCGAAACAGGATGTCCTTGATCACGGCGGGACAAGCATCGGCGTCGACCCAGATGTGCATTTCAAATGTAGATGAGGTTATTGGATCGGTACTGGTGTTCTGGATCATTCGTTGACCTTGCCACGCAGCGCCTTGGTGTGACTGCTTCGGGTCTTCGCATCGAGCCGGCGCAGTTGCGAACCACGCGTCGGCTTGGTCGGCTTGCGCACGCGCGGTACCTCGGCTGCCTTGTCGATGAGAGTTTGAAGGCGCCGCAACGCGTCCAGCTTGTTCTGCTCCAGGCTGCGCGACTGCTGCGCCTTGAGCACCACCACACCTTCCGCCGTGATGCGCGCGTCGCGCATGCTCAGCAGCCGCGCCTTGACCTGTTCCGGCAACGAGGACGCGGCGATATCGAAACGCACGTGCACCGCACACGAGACCTTGTTGACGTTCTGGCCGCCCGGGCCTTGCGCCCGGATTGCACTGAACTCGACCTCGTCCGGATTGATCACTATCGCCATGCCACGCCGCAATTATTGGCCGACGCAAATGATCTTGGTCGCATACTCCTGCGCGTTGCCCTTCCTTTTCGCGGCCCAGGCGATAGCCTCCTCGGCTTCGGCGACTGTCATGACGGTCGCCTTTTCCTTGTTGCGAATGAAAGAAACGCCTTCGAACTTCCCGTCTTTGCCACGCATGACCTTGGCAAATACGGGCGGCTTCTTGCCTTCTTCAGCGATTTTGTTTTGCTGGACGAGGTAACGGCGGTCGATGGTTTCCATGCGGGTTCTCTGGGTTTAAGCGTTCAAACCCGCATTTTAACGGCCTGCGAAGCTCTGGGCGACACTCCACTTACCCAGCCAGGCGGTCCAACAGGTACACCCAATGATCGACGTCGTCGTCGAGCGCCTTGACCGGCAGGCGCTCGTCGCGCCCATGCGCGCGCATGTCGGTTGGGACAATGCCCCACGAGCCATCGACGCCATACACCGGAATGCCGATCACGCGGAACGGACGCGCATCGCTGGCGCCCGTGCTCATCTCCGGGAACACCGGCGATTTCGGATGATGCAGGCGGACCGCGCCGGTGAACGCATCGACGATATCCGCCCGCAGCGGCGAGGCCAGCGACGCGGCATTCTTGTCCGCGCGCGTGACGACGACGCCCCTGTCGGCGACGATCTTTTCCAGTTCCGCTTTCACGGCATCGGGTGACACGCCGGGCATGATGCGGCAATTGACGTTGGCGGTCGCGGTCTGCGGCAGGGCATTGTCCGCATGGCCGCCCGACAGCAGCGTGGCCACGCACGTGGTGCGGGTCATGCCCACTTCGCCCTCATCGAACTCGATGGCATCGGCGGCGCCATCGTCGGCAGGGTTGCGCAGCCAGGCGCGCATCGCCTTGCCCAGCGCGCCCGACTCGGTTTTCTCGCGGCCCGCGAAGTAGGCGCGCGTGGTTTCGTTCATCACCGGCTGGAAGCGGTGGGTTTGCAGGCGCTGCAGCGCATTGGCCAGCTGATAGATCGCGTTGTCCGCCCGCGGCTTGGACGAGTGGCCGCCGCGATTGCGCGTGGTGAGGGTGTAGTCGGCAATGGTCTTTTCGGCCGACTGCAAGGTGAAGCCAAGCGCGCGGCCGTCTGGCGCGAATCCGCCGCCACCGCCGTCCGCGTTCAAGCCGTATTCGACGTCGAGCAGGTCGTGCCACTTCGTCGCGCCAAGCTCCGCGCCGATCCCGGTGGTCTCCTCGTCACCGGTGTAGAACACGATGATGTCGCGCTTTGGCTGGAAGCCGGACGCCTTCAGCTTGAGAACCGCGGCGGTGGTCGCGGCAATGCCCTGCTTGATGTCGGACGTTCCGCGGCCATAGTAATAGCCGCCCTTCTCCGTGAACGCGAAGGGATCCGTCTCGGACCAGTCTTCGCGCCGCGCTTCCACCACATCCATGTGCGCCATCACCATGATCGGCTTGGCGGCCGGCGTGCCCGGCGCACGCCAGCGAACGATCAGGGCCGCCGTCTTTTCGTAGGGGATGACCTTGATGTCGGCATCGGGAATGCCGGCCGCGCGGTATTGGTCCGCGAGGTAAGCGGCCAGTTCGGGAACGCGCCCGCGCCCCGCTACCGTCGGTACGTTGACGGCATGCTCCAGCAGCGCACGCGCCTTGGCGTGCCATGGGTCGTTTTGCGGTGTCGCCTGGGCGATCGCCGGCACGGCCAGCAAAACGAGTTTGAACAGATGTCGCTTCAGCATGCGTGATGTCCTTTCGAAGAGCGGAGGTCGCAAGATTGCGGCAACGCTAACATACATGCGCGGAGGAAACAATCGCATGCCCGACTTGCACACTGTTGCTGGGCATCGCCAAATCCGGCAGGTATGATGCGCATCGGTAATGTACGGTTGCCGAAGTTCGAAAGCATCAATGAAGCTCAGCCTGAAAATCGGTGCCGCGCTCGCGCTCTGCGCAGCTGTGGCGCTTGTTCCCTGTTCCACGCTCGCGCAGCCAGTCCCGGCCACCATTCATGCGCTGGCCGTCCAGGCCTCGCGGTCGTCCGTGATGCCGTCGGGTCCGTACGACGAACGCGGCTGGCTCGTTCGGTTTTACTCCCCGCGAAACTATGCGCCGGCCTGGACCCCGTCGACTGCCGCGGCGGCCTTGTGGGTGCTGCGCCACGCCACACTGCAGGGCCTGGACCCACGCGACTACGGCGCCGACGCGCTCCAGGCCCAGCTCAGTTTGGGCGAAGCCGATTCCGCCGGTTTCGACGTCGCGCTGACCTCGGCGATGCTGCACTACATGGCCGACCTGCGCGTCGGTCGCGTGCGTTCCGAATATCACACGCGCCTGCCCGATGCGCGCCTGAAGCAGTACGACCCGGTCGAGCGCCTGCGCACCGGGCTCGCCGCCGGCAAGCTGCAAGCCGCGGTGCAGGCGGCCGAGCCGCAGTTCGAACAGTACGGACAGGTGAAAGCGGCGCTGGCGCATTATCGCGCGCTGTCGAAGCAGCCCTACCCTCCGCTTCCGAAGCCGCGCACCAAGGTCGCAGCCGGCGGCGCTTACCCGGCCGCGGACGCGCTGTTCAAGCGCCTGGTGCTGCTGGGTGACCTGCCCGCCGATGCGCCTCCCCCGGTCGATGGAATCTACAGCGAGCGGATGCAGGAAGGCGTGCGGCATTTCCAGGCGCGGCACGGGTTGGACGAGGACGGCCTGCTGGGCCGCGGCACCATCGACGCCCTCAACGTGCCGCCCGCGCGGCGGGTACGCCAGCTCGAACTGACGCTTGAACGCCTGCGCTGGCTGCCGGATTTCGGTCCCGGTCCGCTGATCGTGGTCGACCTGCCGGCCTACCGCCTGTGGGCGCTGAATAAAGGCAGCGCCGAGGCGCCACTGGAGATGCGGGTCGTGATCGGCACTGCGCTCAAGACCGAAACCCCGCTGTTCGTTGGCCAGATGCGCTACCTGGAGTTCAACCCCTACTGGAACGTCCCACGGAGCATTCTCGAAAAGGAGATCCTGCCCAAGCTCGCGCGCAACCACGATTACCTTGCCCGGAACGAGATGGAGACCGTGCCGCCGGGTGCGAGCGCGGCCGACCTGCAGGCAGGCCGCGCGCGCGTGCGCCAGCGGCCGGGGCCAAAGAATTCACTGGGCGCGATCAAGTTCGCGATGCCCAATCCGATGGACATCTACCTGCACTCGACCCCGGCGCGCGAGCTGTTCAAGCGCAGCCGCCGCGACCTGTCGCACGGCTGCATCCGGGTCGAACATCCCGAGGTGTTGGCGCAGTACGTGCTTGGCCAGAAGGCGTCGTGGAACGCCGAGACCATCCGGGGCGCGATGCAGCCCGGACCGACACGGCACGTCGACCTGGTCCACGCGATTCCCGTCGTGATTTTCTACGCCACCGCCATTGTCGACAGCAAGGGAAGTCCGCGCTTTGCAGCAGACGTCTATGGGCGCGACGCGAAGCTCGAACAGGAGCTGGCCACACGCCGCAGCCAGCTTCTCGCGGCGAGCGAAACCCTGGCTCTATAGCAGCCAACGCCAGATGCCTGCTGGCGCGCCGGTCAGCGGAATGTGCGCCCACGTGGCCAGCAGCCAGAGCACGACGCCGCCGCCGAGCACCAGCACGCTGAAACCGCCGAAGCGAGTGCGGCCTTGCGCGATGGCCGCGAAGGGCCAGTAGCTGGTGCGGCCCTCCCAAGCCGTCCAGCCCTGTGGATCGAGCTCCGCCTTCTTGCGATCCTGAAGCGCCGCGCCAACCAGGGACAGCACGATGATGGCGACCGCCACGACGATGTTTTTCGCCACCGGGTAGACCAGGATATGCACCACGCCCCAGATGGCGAACGCCCACATCATCGGATGCCGGGTCATGCCGTAGACGCCCCGGGCTTCCGCCCTACCTGCATTGCCGGCGCCGGGCATGGCCGGGTTGCGGATCAGCGATCCGACCATCATGACGGAGGCAAGCAGCATCAGGATACTGGCGACTCCCCACATTCCATCGCCGACGTTCCACAACGGTGCCGTCGGCGGAGCCGCCCGGTAGGTCCAGACCGTGGCGCCGAGGGTAGCAAAGGCGACGGCGGCGTACAGGGCCAGGAAACCCTTCTCACTCATCGCGCTGACCAATGGACGCCGCAATGGATGCGACAGGATGAAATGCGTGCCCACGAAAGCGCTGGCGCATGCCAGCAGTAAGGTCAATTTCCCCATGCGCGTCTCCTCCATCACAGTCGTAGGTTGAACAGGTCCGCTTTTTGCCTTGAACAGCCCGCTTCGCCAGACGTCCCGGCAGCATCAGTGAGAGCAAGGTGTAAGATAGCATCAGGGGAATCCTGCGAAGGAAAAAATGGCCTTGCAATCCTTCCGCAAGGTGCGCCGCAGCTTGCTGGCCCTCGTGATTGCCTTACCAGCGCTTTACGCTGTGGTTGCAGGCCTTGCCATCATGCGCGATTACCGCTCGACCATCGAGCAGGCCGAGTCGGACATGCGCAATATCGCTACTACGCTCAGCGAACATGCTATGCGTACCTTCGGCGAGGCGGACATACGCTTGCGGGCCGCGATCACCGAGATCGAAAGGCTCCGCCTGGAGCCCGTCCCCAACGACCAGTTGGCACTCCACAATATCCTGGCCGACGCGATGAAGGACGCCCCGCAGGTGGCGGCCATCGGTGTCATCGCGCCCGATGGAATCAGCCGCGGCAGCGGGTCGGTCTATCCCATCGCCCCGTTCGATAACCGTGACCGCGAGTATTACAGCTACCTGACTACCCATCACGGCTCCGGCACGCACATCGCGCGGCCGATCAAGGCCCGCTCCAACGGCAAATGGGGCATCCCGCTCGCCCGCCGCATCGATAACCCCGACGGATCGTTAAAGATGATTGTCGAGATCGCGGTCGACATGTCGTATTTCGACCGCATCTACCGCAGCCTGAACCTGGGCGAGGGCAGCCGGCTGACGCTGATGCGGCGCGACGGCTGGGTCATCATGGCGACGCCAATGACGCCGGACGCGCTTCAACTCAACCTGGCGAATAGCCCGGTACTGGCGCGGCTAACCCGCGCAAACAGCGGCGCCTTCCGCAACGAAGACAGCGTGGTCGACCACCGCGACCGCATCATCGGCTATGCCACAGTCCCGGAGTCCCAGGTCGTCGCGGTGGCGACCATTACCAGCAACCAGGTGCTGGAACCGTGGCTCAAGCGCAGCGGGGAGACTGCGACGGTGGCCGCCGTGTCGTCGCTCTTGTTGCTGGGATTGTTGAGCGTGCTGTGGATACGCCTGGGCGAACTGGAAGAGACGCAGGCCGGCCTGGCGCGCCGCAACGAAGAGCTGGATTCAGCCCGCCGCCGCTTCCAGGAATTGGTGGACGGAATCGACGGCATCGTCTGGGAAGCGCTGCTGCCCGATTTCCGCTTCACTTATGTCAGCGGCAATGCGAAAGCGATTTCCGGATACGACGCACAGGAATGGATGGGCGATCCGCACTTCTGGAACAACAAGCTGTGCTGCGGAGCGGACGGGAAACGCGTCGAGCCGGTGCTGGTGGTCGGCAGCCGTGGGCTGTTCAAACCGATCGAGCACCGCTTGCAAGCGCCGGACGGCAGGGAGCTTTGGCTTCGCAGCAACGTCATGGTTGCCGACAGCATGGGACAACTGCACGTGCGCGGCATCACGGTGGATATCACGCGCCAGAAACGGTCGGAGGCCCAATTGTTTCAGGCCATCCACGTCGATGCGCTCACCACGCTGCCCAACCGGCACGCTTTTGTCGAAAGCGTCGGACACGCGCTTGCATTGGCTGAACGAAACAAGACGATTGTCGCGATCGCGCTGATCGACGTCGACAATTTCAACACCCTGAACGACAGCCTCGGCCACGAGGCCGGCGACGAGATGCTGGTCGGTATCGCCGAGCGCCTGCATGAATGCCTCGGGCCGACCGACACCCTGGCCCGGATGGGCGGGGACGAGTTCGCGATCCTGATCGAGGATGTGGACCGCGTCGCGCTGAAGGTGGAGCAGCTGGCCGAACGGATCAATGCCGCCTTCCAGCGACGAATTCCGGCCGACGCGCGCGAGCTGTATGTGACTGTCAGCATGGGCATTGCCTTGTACCCGCAGGACGGCGCGGACTACCAGGCCCTGGTGCGCAACGCCGACACGGCCCTTTACCGCACCAAGGCCGCCGGCCGCAACAACTGGCAGTTCTTCAACAGCTCGATGGCGCGCCTGGTCGAACACCGCCTGGACATGGAAACGGCCCTGCGGCAGGCCCTCGACAAGGAAGAGTTCCGCCTGGTCTACCAGCCACAGTACTCGCTGCAAACGGACAGCATCATCGGCGCGGAAGCCCTGCTGCGGTGGGACCGCCCGGGCGTCGGCCTGATCCCCACGCAGGAGTTCATTCGCGTGGCAGAGGACAGCGGTCTCATCGTCGCGCTGGGTAACTGGGTGCTGCGCACGGCATGCTGCCAGGCCGCTGCCTGGCACCGGGTGGGTTTTCGCGTTCGGATCGCGGTCAACGTGTCGGTCACGCAGTTGCGCCAGGCCGATTTCGTGGAGCGCGTCCGTGACGAGCTGGCGCATTCGGGCCTGCCGCCGCACTGCCTGGAGCTGGAAATTACCGAGGGCGCACTGATTTCCGATATCGTCGAGGCGCTCGACAAGCTCCACGAGATCAAGGCGATGGGTGTCGAGCTCGCGGTGGATGACTTCGGTACGGGTTATTCATCGCTGTCCTACCTCAAGCAGATGCCGGTGGATCGCCTCAAGGTCGACCAGAGCTTTGTGCGCGACATTCCCAGCAATAGCGACGACTGCGCCATCGTGCGGGCGATCCTGGCGATGGCGTCCAACCTGAACCTGGAGGTGATCGCCGAAGGGGTCGAGTCGGAACCGCAAATGGAGTTCCTGCGCGGCGAGGGCTGCCAGGAGATCCAGGGCTTCCTGTTGTCGCCGGCGGTCAGCGCGGACAATTTCCTTAAGCGCTTTTTTGGCGCCGGACGTGGCCGGGCAGTGAAATGGCGCGAGAAGCTGGGCGGGCGGCCTTGAGTTTGTGGAAGAGCGCTGGCTATGTTAGGGGTGGTTGGGCACTTGATTCATTGGACGACCTGACCCCGCAGGGTCGCTGATCGTCTCAGGGGATGTGTTCAGCGTCAGGGGGAGGCACCACCCACTTGTGCATCCTTGACTCGTACACTGATACGGTCGGTGGAAAAAAGTCTGGATCGGCAAACGCGCCCACGGGGATGGCGAGGTATTCACTTAGTGCCAAGATTTCATAGTAAACGGTGGAACCGCATGTCCCGCAAAAATGGAACCTGGCGCCCGGCCCGTCATCACCCACGCGGACGAATTCATTCGATTCACCGGTGACGGTCACGTTCTCGCGCCGGAACCTTGCCTGCTGCGCGAAAGGACCGCCGGTACGACGCTGGCAAGCCAGGCAGTGACAGACAGAGACGCGAACCGGTTCGCCAATAACACGGGCGGACAGCTGCCCACAACTACAGCACGCCATTCGGATCATTCAAGTACCCTCCCATGATAAAAAACCGCCCGACGCCATCGTCGTGCTCCGGCACTGGACGGAAGGTTCGCTATCGACCTATTGCGGACGTCCATTCCTTATAATGGTCAGGTCGTCATTGAAGATCGGGATGAACATAGCCTCGCTCGATAACTCTGAAATCGTTATCGACCACCCAGCCATAACCCCTATTTGGACAAAGCACCTCTGTGTACCGAAATACTTTTTCGGTTTGCACTCGCCCGGGAACACAACTATCTCCAACTCGCAGCGTAAATGACACTATCTTGCTATCGCCAACATGATCGCTGTACACCGGAATGTTTTTTCTGGCAACCCATACTTGTAGATCAGCATTCCTACAGCAACCAAACAGGCAAGTGGTCGACAGCAAAACAACAGTAATTATTTTCGCCATACGTAGATTTTTTAAACGAAGATCGATCCAAGCCAACCCGTCAAAGTCCCACGGGTTATGTCCGCTCATAGCCGATAGCGCACTTTCGCAGGATCTGTTACCGAGCCATCATAGCTATAGATCAGATTTAGGCAGGGAGTTAGACTGCCAAGCATGTTTTACCGCTTCGGTAACAAGTCGCGTTTCGCTCTTATAAGGCTCCAGCGACACATCCGTATCAAACCCGAACAAGACTCGGTCAACTGCCCAAAATGCGAACTGAATTGGCCTTGCGCGGCCAGGGACATTTACTGAGAGGGAGAGAAGCTTTGCCTCGCCAGCTCTGACTGGCAGCGGTAACAAGTCCCCGCGCGACACCTCACCGCTCAACATCCTGTACATGCACATGCAAATTCAGTTTGGCTCGTGGTGGCAGCGACTACGTCGAGGAGGAGTTCTACTATCTCCGATTGAGCAAAGCGCGCTGGCCATCTTTCGCGAAACGATGCCCTCTAATTTTCATATCGCCATCGATGCCCAGCTCAAGGCACTGAACCTTGCGCAGCGTGACCTCGATTGGAAGGGGCTTCGCCTGTATCGCAAGTTAAATGCGGTGATCAGGATATGCCCTTCTGGCCGACTGCAGCCTACACGAGGTGCGGCTGTCGACCCAATCCGGACGTTCACCTATTTCCGCCTGTATTTTGAGAGCAAACTCCAGGCGACTGCATATGTGGCGGAAAAAACAAGAGTATCAAGCCAGTGGTAGTTTGTTGGTGTCCCACGTAGGTAGGCAAGGATTACGTGTGCTGCAAGTCCAACAAAAGTAATCAATATAAATGTGCCGATAATTCTTTTCATAACAACCCTTGCAATATATCTGCGGCGGGCGCTACCGGACGCCCGCTATCGACCCATTCCAGACGTTTAGATATTTGGAAATTTAAGAATTTCTACAGATGTTGGGCCACCCTGTTTGACCTTGCTCAGTTTTCTGTCGGTCTATTTGGGTTCCTTACGACGATCTCGACTGCGTACTGAAATCCACACACCTATCGCAGCGAACGCCACCGCCAAGACCTCGCCCAAACTCATTTGTCGGCCAATCCATTGGGATATAAGGTAGTCAAGCAGTATTAAAATGACGTATGCGATGAACATTTTCAGGAAGCTCATACCTAGACCTTTCGAAGATCTCCTAGTTGATACAGCATCCACACTTTTCTTTGCTGTGCTGTGCTGTGCTGTGCAGTGCAGTGCAGTGCAGTGCTCCAGTGATCGCTCCACTCAAATAACTTGCAACAAACCCGCCCAAGCCCTGAACAGTCGCCTCCGCATCGCCCAATCTGAGCGCTGCAAGTCCTCCTATCCCCAAGGCCGGGACGGCTCCAGCAAGGGTTCCACCGAGGGTAGTCGCACCAACCTCAACCCAATCGACATTCTTCAGGATTCCAAGTTCAACCGCTGTATGTCTGCTCCTGGCCTATCTCGGCCGTTCAGCTTACGGCGACTATCGGCGAATGCACTGCCTAGAACCAGCCACAGCATCATCTTGGTAAATTGCCGTTGGGTCACAGACCTGCCGAAGGCAAGTCCGCTTGAAGGAAGGGTAAGGCGCCATTCTTGTAGCGCGATTAGAGAATCAGACAAGCCTATTGAGCTTGGCCTGAACTTCGCGAAGCAACTCATTTCTCTTCCCGGCCTTTAGGCTATCTGCGCGGATTTTCCAGCGAACGGCAAGCCAATCGAAAGCGATCCAGCTTCGGCCATCCAGCGCCTGCTGCTCCTTCATGACAGGGCGTAGCCCGGACCACATTTCGATTGCGAGCGGAGCATAGTTATCATAGAGTAAGTCCTCGTCCATAACACCGTACTTGACATAGAGGGCAAGCTCGTCCCATTCGTTTAGAAGGAACACAATCGCCCGCTGATCGGAAGGGCGGAGTTTGTTTAATGGCTCGTCAGCGGTCAACGCCCCACTACGGACAACCGCTATCGCTCGGTGGAGCGACTGCTCGATACGCGGGTTCCTATAGGTGGAAATCTTGTCCAAGGTGTTGCGCTGGCGCGCCGATGCCTTGGCAGTTCTATACGTTGCATACGCTAGTCCGATGCCAGCCAAAACGAGGACTTGAGCTAGGAAATAGAGAAACTCTGCCGTCCCACGCCAATTGGTGACAAAGTCGTCCCAGCCAGAAGCAAGTAATGATGGTGCGTTCATGGCGCCTCACCTTGGGCTAAGCGGCTGGCCGCCGCGAGATTAAACAAGAACTAAGGCGCTTTTGGCCAGTCCGCCTTGAGCGCCATGTTAGAGCGCGCCTGAACTCGCAAACGAACTTCCTACGGTCCTTGCCATGCTGCAGCAATTCACATGGCCCGACATCTAGCTGGAGCGCACGTAAGGTACATCGAACGTGATTGATCCGGGCCTCCGAATGACAGCTTCTGGCCGATTGCAGACCTAGTGTAGCGTCCGCTAACGACCCAAAGCGGACGGAGCGAATCAGACGAATCCGCCTTCTATTTCAGACGCGGGTACAGCCACTTCCTCATTAAACTTCGCCACGAGTTTAGCAAGGGTCTCGGTCTCATTTATGTTGCCGCCACTC
Source organism: Massilia terrae (assembly GCF_024753145.1). Lineage (GTDB taxonomy): Bacteria > Pseudomonadota > Gammaproteobacteria > Burkholderiales > Burkholderiaceae_D > Telluria > Telluria terrae. The sequence continues at coordinate 239,821 of NZ_JANUGU010000005.1, forward strand.
TGCAGTGCCTTTGCAATGTGGCGCGCTGCATCTGCGAGGATGGTTCCCCATGCGACTTCCTCATCAATGCCCATCCCATCACGGTACATCCCAACTTTTAGCGAGCAATGCAGCTGGCCTGCAGCTACCCATACCCTCAGCATTTCCACGGAGTTCGGGTCTTGCAAAGCTGCTTTCGGTACAGGACGTTCGTTCATGTTGAAGCTCCGTTTTCACTTGTTGAGTAGCACGACTAGGCGTCTACTCCTCGCCGACTCCCGCCTGTCGCGAACAGAAGCTCGCGCCCGAAGCGAACCAAGACGGCAACTGTCGAACTTGCTCATGTTTCTTCTGGCCGGAACGCCCAACGAGCGGCATCAATCCGGATTGTGTCGCCAGATTGGAGTTCAATTTCAAACAGCCCTTCATGCGGCTGCGCTAATGAATTGACCGACGAAGATGGTCCCCAACTTTCACGTCGCGGAAGCTCTATGTTCATGAACCCCTCAAACACGAGCAGATGAGGTGGTAAGTCGACAGGACGTAACCACAAATCACATCGTGCCTCCTCCCAGCTGATGTAGATGGCTGCCAGTACGGCATCATGAAGCGGCAGAGAGTTAAAGGTCATCCGATATCCCAACGATGTACGAGCGTTGCCGCTTCTGGCCGGTTGCTGTCCTCTAGTGTACGGCAGCACCGACCCGAAGCGGACCTCAAGCCAACCCGCAATTCGATGCCATTCGCCGGACCGCTCAGCCAGGTTTACAGATAACGCCATAGGAATCGAATATCGCTCCTGCGAGCTCGACCATTCTTAGGCCGCTCCGTTCCCAGAACATGAGAAAGTAATACAACTTATCGAAAGGAGCTTCGGTTTCCATGCCGTGCAACGCGCAAATCGTGGTCCTGATTTGCAATACATCAGGATCATCCGACTGATCGCGTCCTTGGATTTCGTTCCAAAGTTCCACGCGCACAGCCAATACCTCGCCGGCCGTCGCCACACCTTCGAGGTATTGTTTGGCGGTCAAAACGGCAGATCGAGCGGTGACGGGTAGGCATTCAATGACCCGACCCAGCGCGTTCACCATGAAGCGTTGAGCATTGGCGTGTTGCGCCGGATCATCCAGATCTACTGCAGACGAAATCACATCAAAAGGGTCACAACGGGACATGTTGATTTCCTGACTACACCAAAATTTGCGAATTCTTTGACCGTCCGCTTCTGGCCGACAACAGACCTTCGAATAGTTAAGTCTACGCCTTTATTGATCCAACTAGGAAATATCGCCGCTAAACTTGCCGACGCCCTGCTCTGGCAACCTTTCAGCTCTATCCAGATCGCATTGGAAATTGGATAGCCGCAGGGAAATTGAAACGATAGAATTCGCACAGTTAACTCCGATTCGAGGAAACGCTGATGGCTCGTCGGCTGATTATTTTTGTTCTTGCTGCGTTCATCCTCTTAGCCGGCCCGGCTTCAGCGGTTGAGCGCGGTGCACTGTTCAAGGTTAGCGGTCACGGCCATACGATGTACCTGTTCGGCACCATCCACATGGGGCTGCCCGAATTTTTCCCGCTCGACGATTCAGTCACCCGCGCTCTGGCAGCATCCACCACGCTGGCCTTGGAAATCGATCCGACTGTGCAGAATACGAAGATGGCCGCGGCGTTACAGCAAGCCGCGCTGACCACGCCCGCCATTGTCGCCGCCATGCCCCCTGCGCTCGGCCCCCGCCTGAGGAGCCATTTGGAAGCGCTGGGCGCGCCGGCGACGCTGTCCACCAAGCTCAAGCCGTGGATGCTGGTCATGACGCTGGAGCTGATCGAATACGCCAAGCTCGGTTATCGACCCGACCTGGGCGTCGACGCGCACCTGGCCAAGCTGGCACACAGCCAGAACATCAAGGTCATCGCCCTGGAGACGGTCAAGAGCCAGATCGACTTGTTCGACCGCCTGCCCGTTGCCGACCAGTGGACGATACTGGATGAGGCCCTTGCATCGCTGGATTCGGGCGAAGCGCAAGAAGATGTGCAGTCCGTCACCAACGGCTGGGCCAGGGCCGATCATGCGACGCTCGACGCCCTGGCGCTCAAATATGAAACAGACCAGCGGCTGTCGTCGCAGATCCTGCAGCGCCGCTTACTGACTGCACGCAACGGGCCGATGGCCGACAAACTCGACGGTTTGTTAAAACGTGAAAAAAATACGATGGCGGCAGTCGGGCTCATGCATTTGATAGGCAAGGACAGCGTGCCGGCTTTGTTGCGCGCAAAGGGGCTGAAGGTGGAGCAGGTGTATTGAAGGGCGCGGTGCCCTTTCACTGGCAATTTTCGTCTTGTATGGTCTTCAACTGAGACATTTTGTCCCGATGTATGGATATTGCGTTTGAGTAGTATGAAGCTGCTGAAGTAGTGCTCCTCAAATAGCAATAGCCCGGAAATACAAATTGATGGACTGGATCCCTTTACTCTTCGTTACGTTCAAGGCTCTCGTGCTCGGCGTCGGCATGTTCTTCGCCATCAAGTGGCATTACGACAAAGGGAAGACGACGAACGAGAAGCGCGCGGTGCTGCGCGGGGCCGGCACGGCGGCCGCAATCTTCGTGCTAGCGCTCCTGGGCCTGGGGCTCTTCACCCTGGTCCTTGTCAGGAAGCTTGGTTTGGACATGTCCATCTGAAGAATCAGACCACTATCGGCCGCGTCGCATTCTTTTGCGCCTTCAGCACCAACTCGGCCGCCAGCAAGGCCTGTTCCTGATTTTGCGCCGTCTCGGTCCGGTTGACGATATCCGCGACGAACTCGCGCCCGAATGGCAGGTCAAGCTTGCTGCAATCCAGGTGAAGCGCTTCCTTTCGATCGACGATCAGCAAATGGTTGGCGCCGGGCCGCCCGACCGGATCGATATATTTGCGCAGCTCGATATAGCCTTCGGTGCCGAGGATGAACAGGCGGCCGTCACCCCAGGTCGCCAAGCCATCGGGCGTGAACCAGTCCACCCGCACATAGCCGGTGCCGCCATTCCCGGTCAGCATCATGTCGCCGAAGTCTTCGAAATCCGGGTATGCCGGATGGGCGAGGTTTCCGGTCTGGGAAGCGACCACCGTTGCCTTGGTCGAGCCGGTATAAAACAGGAACTGGTCGGCCTGGTGCGAACCGATGTCGGTCAGGATGCCGCCGTAGCGCTTTTTATCGAAAAACCAGCCCGGCCGCGATGATGCCCTCAGGCGATGCGGCGCCAGATTCACCGTTTGGATGACCTTGCCGATGGCGCCGGCTTGCACGAGCTCCCCGGCTTTCACGGCTGCCGGCACTTCCAGCCGTTCGGAATACATGACCGCGAACTTGCGCTTGGTCTCGCGGATGGTCTTGCGCACGGCGGCAAGCTGGGCAAGGCTGGTAATGGCCGGTTTATCGCTCAGAAAATCCTTCTCGGCTTTCATCACGCGAATGCCCAGCGAGGCACGCTCGTCGGGAACAGGTGCCGCAATCACAAGCTGGATGGAACGGTCCTGCAGGATCGCATCTTCGCCAGGCGCTTCAGGTATGTCGCCGAAGCGCGCGCGGAACTCGGCAAGCTGCTTCTCCTTCAGCCCCTCCCGGTTCGTCGACAGGACGGAAACAAGCTGCCCGCCGCCGCGCAGGACGGCAGCCGTCATGCTCATGATGTGACCGTGATCCAGTCCAATGACGGCAAAGCGAATGGTGTGCTTGGGTGGCGCGACGTTCGCATTTGGCCCGAGCACTTCGTGCCGGATGTTTTCCGACGCCGTTTGGGCGATGCCGGTGCCGGCAATGGAAGCGGATCCCGCCAATCCGGCCAATTGAAGAAAGCGCCTGCGATCAAACAGGTTCATTTTGCCGTTCCCGTCTGCTTGCGCACCCGGCGCATCAATTTGACGGAGCCTTCGACAGGTTCAAATCCGAACTGCCTGTAGAGCGAATGCGCATCCTGCGTTGCGAGCATCAGCGCGGGGACTTCTTCATGATCCAGTTTCGCCAGCATCGCCTCGACCAACTCCTTGCCGTAGCCACGCCCCCGATAGCTGGGCAAGACGAAGATATCTTTCAGGTAGCCCATGCTCGCGAGGTCGGTAATAGCGCGGCCAAAAGCGACCTGCTTGTCACCAACAAACCCTGCAAAGCACAGCGAGTTTGAAAGTGATTTGGTGAGCGTCTCCAGCTTGAGTCCTCGTGCCCAATACGACTCGTTAGCAAGGAACTGATGGATAAGCGGGATATCCATCATTGAAATGTCATTCGATATTCTCAGACTGCTCAAGATAGCATCCTTGTTTGCAGAGTTAAGCTTTAAGCCGGCTGGCTTGGCGCTTCCGGCTCTTCGTCAATCAGCAGCGGCGCCGGTTTCTGCATGCGCGTCGCAATGTGCTCCGCGACGGGACGCACGAGGAACATCAGCCCGAACGCGATGTTGGCCTTGCCCGGCAGGGCATAGGCCAGCGGAATGGTGAGGAGCGAAATCAGCATCATGCCGCTGGCGCGCACACAGGCCGCATGCCAGGTGTGCGCATCGACGGGATGCACGCACAGTTCCGGGTTGCGGTAGATGTGCCGCCACATCAGCAGCAGCGCAAGACCCATCGTCACCAGCACCGCGCCATAAACGATCTGGCCGATTTGCGTCGATGATTGCGCGTTGACGGCCGCCGCGAAGGGCAGGAGGCTGGCGCCGGCCAGCATCAGCATGGTGAAGCGAATCAGCTTGCTGTCGATTTGGCGCACATGCGAATACAGCCGGTGGTTGGCGACCCAGAAGATGGCCAGCACGAGGAAGCTGATCACCCACGATTCGAAGTTGGGCAGCAAATCGACCAGCGCGCGGCGCACGCCGGCTTCGTCGAGGTCGCGCGCGCGTTCGGGCAGGCGCAGGTCGATCACGAGCAGCGTCATGACGACCGCGAAGATGCCGTCGATGAGTGCTTCAAGGCGATGCTTGCTCAGGTGTGCGGGATTGGACGGCGTCTCGTTCATGGGGGATCGCATCGGAATGGACAGTCCGAACATTCTGGCCGCTCATGTATAAAAATGCAATCCCGCCACCCCAGCCTACAACTCCCTGCGCAGACCTATTGCTTCGCACCGATCTGCTGCATGAGTGTCGCGTTATCCCAGAAAAGATATTCCTCACTCATCGTCCCCTGCTTATTCCAATGCCCCAAGGTCGCCATTGGAAGATGGTATTTCTTGCCCGTTGGCTGGATAATTTTTCCGTTCCCCATATCCATCGGTTTGCTGAACGTACCGTCGAGATAGCCCATAACGGCAGTCCATTCGCCATCCGGCGTACCAAACCGCACCGGATGCTCGGTAATCCTGTTGTCGGGCGCGAAGGTCCACATGAATTTCAATTCCTTGATGTGGTCCGGGAGGCCTTTGGTGGTGTGCCCGTCGGGGTAATGCACGACGATATCCTTCGCATGGCTCCGGTGAAGGTTCTCCCATTGTTGTCCGGTGTAGACGTGGAAATCCAGGTCATCGAAGTTCGCCAGGTTCTTTGCCAATTCTTGCGGAATACCGGGCACTTGGGGCGCGGGCTTATTGACGGACGTACCCGGCCATTTATCGCTTGCCTGCACCGGCGCCGCAACGAACAGCGCCGCTGCGACGATTACCGTATTTCCCGCTAGAACACATCTAAGGCTATTCATGACGTCACCTCTTTCGGTGTGGTTAATGAATCTAGATTGTGCGACTAAGGACGGGCATCGTCGCGCACGAACACGAAACCAAAGCCGCCCGCCAGCAGCGCGGCCAGCGCGCACACCATCGACGCCAAATGAAACTGATGCACCAGGCCCGATCCACCCGAAAGCAGCGCGCCAAGCAGCGCCGTGCCCACCAGGCCGCCGAGTCTTGCGACCGCACTGTTGAACCCGGACGCGAGACCGGTGTGCGCGGTATCCACCGACGACAGCACCGCAGTGGTCAAGGGCGCGACCGCGATGGCCATGCCCAGCGCGATGAGCAGCACGGCGGGCAGCGTGGTGCGCCAGTAGCTGCCGTCCGCGCCGATCCGCAGCAGCAGCGCGAAGCCGGCTGCGACGATCAAGGGGCCAACGGTCAGCGGCCAGCGCGCGCCGACCTTCGCGGCCAGCCTGCCCATCAAGGGAGAACCCGCCGCGATCACGATCGGCATCGGCAGCATTGCGGCCCCCGCCTGCACGGCCGTGTAGCGGCTCGCTTCGATCAGCACGAAAGGCAGCATGACCAGGAGTGCGCCCAGCGCGCCGTACAGGAACAGCGTGAGCAGGTTCAGGCCGAGGAAGCTGCGCGCACCGAGCAGTGCCAGCGGCAGCATCGCGCGTTCGCCGCGATGGCGTTCGACCACGACCAGCCAGCCGAGGCAGGCGACGCCGCCGGCAGCCATCAGGGCCGCGCTCCACCCTGCCCCGCCACCGCCGGTGACACTGGCCACGCTCCAGGTGACGCCCGCCAGTCCGGCCGTCGCCAGCGCGGCGCCGGCGATGTCCAGCGGCGGCTGGTTCCGGTTGGCGTCATCGCCGAGGCAACGCACGGCCAGCAGCAGCGTGGCCGCGGCGATTGGCAGGTTGATGTAGAAGATGGCGCGCCAGCCGACGACGTCGACCAGCCAGCCGCCCAACAGGGGCCCGATGGCGCCGGCCGCCGCGCCGACGGCGGCCCAGATGCCGATCGCGCGGCCGCGCTCCTCGCCGCCGAAGGTGGCACCGAGGATCGCCAGGCTGTTCGGCATCAGCAGCGCGGCGCCGGCGCCTTGCAGCACGCGCGCGGCGGCCAGCGAATTCAGGTCGGGCGCCAGCGCGCACAGCAGCGACGCGATCGCGAACACCGACACGCCCAGCATCAGCACGCGGCGCCTGCCATAGCGGTCGCCCGCCGCGCCGCCGAGCAGCAGCAGCGCGGACAGCGGCAGCAGGTAGCCATTGACGATCGACGACAAGCCGGTGCCGCCCGCGCCCAGGCTTTGGCCGATGGCGGGCAAGGCGACGTTGACCACCGATCCATCGACAAACGCGAGGCTGGACGCGAGGATGCAGGTCGCCAGCACCATGCGCGCATGCTGCGGCGCTTGCGGGCGTGGAGCGGTGGATTCGGCAAGGCCGCGGTCGCAGGCGGCGGGAAGCGATGTGCTCATGTCTTCATTCCGACGCCCTTGCGCGGCGCCTCAGTCGTTGCGATCGGTGTGGTGCTCGGCCTGCACCACGATCATGTCGGGCGTGCCGGTCCACTCGTTGAGCAGCGAGTAGCCAACCGCCAGCAGGGTCGGCCCGATGAACATGCCGACGAAGCCAAATGCGATCACGCCGCCCAGCACCCCCAGCAGCACCAGGATGAAAGGCAGGCTGCTGCCGCGGCTGATGAGCATTGGGCGCACCACATTGTCCACGCTGCTGATCAGGAGCGCGCCCCACACCAGCATGAAAATGCCCCAGCCCACCTGGTGCTGCGAAAACAGCCATAGCGCCGCGCCGATCCACACCACCGGCGGCCCGATCGGCGCCAGCGAGGCGACGAACACCAGCACCGACAGCAGCGGCACCGCGGGCACGCCGGCAATCGTGAAGCCGATGGCGGCCACCAGCGCCTGCGCCAGCGCGGTGCCGAGCAGGCCGTACATCACGCCGCGCACGGTCAGGCTGACGATCTCGATGACGTTGGCGGCCCCCTGCCCCACCAGCTTGTGCATCGCGACCGAGACCACCCGCACCAGCGTGTGGCCGTCGCGGTACAGGAAGAAGCTGACGAAGGCCGCAAGGCTCATCTGGATCACGCCGGTGCCGAGCATCAGGCCGCCGGTGAGCAGGTAGTGGCGCGCCGGCTCGATCATGCGCTGGGCGAAGTCCATCATGTTGTCGCGGCTGGCGACCAGCTCGCGCAGGTAGTCGTCCAGCCACGGACCGGCCAGCGGCACCTCGCGCACCCAGGCCGGCGGCAGCAGCTCGCCCTGCTTCAACGCGGCGGTGATCTGTTCGTAGGCGACACCGACGTTGTCGGCCAGGTTGTAGGCGACCAGCGCCAGCGGGATGATGACCAGCAGCGTCAGCGTGAGGGTCATGGTGAGTGCGGCCAGCGTGCAGCGGCCGCCGAACTTGCGCAGCAGGACCAGGTACATCGGCCATGAGGAGATCACCACCGCGGTCGCGAACAGCGATGCGGCGAGGAAGGGCCGCAGCACCCACAGGCAGCCGATCGCCAGCAGGACGATGGTGGCGATGCGCGTCCAGCTGCCGTTACGGGGCTCCATGCGCGCGCCGCGGGGTCAGGTCAGCAGCTGCTTGATGTCGTGCACCAGCGGCGCCGGGCCCTGGCCATGGCGGACAAACAGGCGCAGCTTGCCATCGCGGTCGAACACGTAGGTGCCGGCGGTGTGGTCGATCGAGTAGTTGTCGGGCGAGCTGCCCTGGACGCGGGTGTAGAAGACCTTGAATTCCTTGGCCACCGCCGCGGTCTGCTCGGGCGTGCCGTACAGGCCGACGAAGCGCGGGTCGAAGGCCGGCACGTAGCTCTTGAGCAAGTCCGGCTTGTCGCGTTCCGGGTCGAGGGTGATGAACAGCACCTGCACCTTGTCGGCCTGCGGGCCGAGCTGCTTCATCACGTTGGCCATTTCGGCCATCGTGGTCGGGCACACGTCCGGGCACTGGGTGTAGCCGAAGAACACCAGCACCACCTTGCCCTTGTAGTCCGCCAGGGTGCGCGGCTTGCCGTTGAAGTCGTTGAGGGCGAAGTCGCGCGCGTAGCCGAGGCCGGTGACGTCGGTGTTGTCGAAGCTGGGCTTGGCTGCCGGCTTGTCGCAGCCGGCGAGCGGGACCGCCACCAGCGCGGCCATTGCCAGGGAGGTGAGCAGTCGTTTCATGTCAGAACTTGTAGTAGTGATCGACCAGCAGGGCCGCGAACAGCAGCGACAGGTAAATGATGGACCAGGCAAAAGTCTTGCGCGCGATGAGGTCGGTGTAGCGTTTCCACACCAGCCAGGCGTAGCGCAGGAAAATGCCGTTCAGGACCACGGCGGAGGCCAGGTACAGCAGGCCGCTCATGCCGCAGGCGAAAGGCAGCAGCGTGGTGGCGGCCAGCACCACCGTGTACAGCCAGACGTTCAGGCCGGTGAACTCCATGCCGTGCGTGATCGGCAGCATCGGCAGGCCGGAGCGCTTGTAGTCGTCGCGGCGGTACATCGCCAGCGCCCAGAAGTGCGGCGGGGTCCAGACGAAAATGATCAGCACCAGCAGCCAGGCCTGCATCGGCACCTGGTCGGCCACGGCGGCCCAGCCCAGCGCCGGCGGCATCGCGCCCGACAGGCCGCCGATGACGATGTTCTGCGGCGTGGCAGGCTTGAGCAGGATGGTGTAGATGACGGCGTAGCCGACGAAGGTGATGAAGGTCAGCCACATGGTGAGCGGATTGACCTGGGTGTACAGCACCCACATGCCGGCGCCACCGAGCAGGCCGGAGAAGGACAGGGTCTGGGCGCGGGTCAGCTCACCCATGGCGGTGGCGCGGCGCGCGGTGCGGGCCATGCGCGCATCGATCTCGGCTTCCACCAGGCAGTTGACGGCGAACGCGGCGCCGGCCAGCAGCCAGATGCCGATGGTGCCGTAGATCAGCGGCTGCCAGCCAGGGAAGCCGTCGGTCGACAGGAACATGCCGATCACCGCACAGAACACTGCCAGCTGCGTGACGCGCGGCTTGGTCAGGGCCCAGTACTGGGCGAAACGGGTGGGCGGCTTGTGGATCGCGGTCTGTGTGGTCATGGTTGGAGGCTTGCGGGCGCAGCGGCTTGACGACTTGGAACGTGAACCGCGGCCAGTTGATACTTGGCCTTGTAGTTTAACATGGTCACCAGAAGGACGAGCAGGGCCGCCCCGGCGTTGTGCAGCACGGCGATGGCAAGCGGGAAACTTAAGTAAACAGTGGCAACACCGGTCAGGGCTTGCAGGGCCAGCGCGGCCGCCAGCCATTTGGCCACCGGACGCAGCGCCGCGTGCGGCCAAGCGCGCCAGATGGTTGCCGCCAGCACAACAACGACGATGGCCGCGAAGTTACGGTGCACCCAATGGATCGCGGTCAGCGCCGAGAACGGCAGGTAGTGGCCAGCCGCGGTCTTGCCCAACTCGCGCCACAGGGTGAAGCCGTGTTCGAAGTCCATCGGCGGGACCCAGTGGCCATTGCAAGTCGGGAAATGGTCGCAGGCCAGGGTCGCGTAGTTAGTGCTTACCCACCCGCCCAGGAACAGCTGCAGCGCCAGCACGACAGCCGAGGCGAGCGCGAGCCGGCGCACCTGGCGCAGGCCGGCCGGACGGGGATCCGGCTGCGGCGGCTTGAGGATATTGTCTTCCTGGCCACCCAGCCAGACCAGCAGCGCCAGCAGGCCCAGTCCCAGCAGCAGGTGGGTGGTGACGATGATCGGCTGCAGCTTCAGGGTCACGGTCCAGGCGCCGAACGCGCCCTGCAGGCAGACCCAGCCGAACAGCAGGGTCGGCATCAGCGGTGCGAAGGCGCGGTTTTGCGAGCGGCGCCATTGCAGCCAGGACTTGATCATCAGCGTCAGGATCAGCACGCCGATGCCCATCGCGATGTAGCGGTGGATCATCTCGATCCAGGCCTTGAACACGGTCACCGGGCCCGTCGGCATGGCGGCCTCGGCGGCGGAAATCTGGGCGTGGGCGAGGAAGGGGTTGGCCAGGCCGTAGCAGCCGGGCCAGTCCGGGCAGCCGAGGCCGGAGTCGGTCAGGCGCGTGAAGCCGCCGAACACGATCAGGTCGAAGCAGAGGAAGGCCGCGACCCAGACCAGCTTGCGGTACTTGTTGGCGTCGGCCGACATCCACACCATCGACAGCGGCAGGCAGGCGGCCAGCAGGCCGGTGACGCCGAGTTGGACCAGGGTCGAGACTTGCATGATCAGCCGATAGCCGAAGCCGCGAGCAGCTTCTTGACGTCCTTGTACATTTTCTGCGGGGCCGGGTCGGCCGGGAAGCGCATCATCAGGTTGCCGAGCGGGTCGACGATGTAGATGTGGTCCTCGATCTTGCCGCCCTCTTCCACCGGCAGCCACTTGGCGACCGCTGCCGGGTCGGCGTGCAGCATGTGCATGCCGTCGTATTCGCGGATCAGCATGGTGTCGATCTGCTCGCGGTCGGTGATCAGCCAGACGCGCTCGATGCGGTCCATTTCCTTGCCCTGCATCAGGCGCTCCTGGCGCATGGTGTAGAGCTGCTTCTGGCACGCTTCGGCGCAGGCGCCGCCGCCGGCTTTCACCATCAGCCACTTGCCCTTGTAAGCGTCCAGCCCTTCCGGCTGGCCGGCCAGGGTCGTGCTGGACAGCGGCGGGATCGGGTGCTGGCGCGGGTCGATCAGCGCGCCATAGTTGCTGCGCGAGGTCGGCTTGATCACGTAGTAGGTGAAGTAGGAGGCGATCACCGGCGAGGCGCACACGGCCATGATCGCGAGCATCTTCCAGCGGCCGCGCTTAACGGGGGCCGGGGTCGTCGTGTTTTGATCCACTGCGAAATCCTGTTATCACAAAGAAGAGGAAGGCCATGGTGGCCAGCCCGTACCACTGCAGCGCGTAGCCCTGGTGGGTCTCGATGCCGGTCGATGGCAGCGGCCAGTCGCGCACCAGCGCGTCGCCCTGTTCCTTCGGTCCGGTCTGTTCAATAAAAAACGGCTGGAGCGGCAGGCCGCTGGCCTGCGCAAACTGTACCGGCGTCACGTTCTGCACGATGGCGCCGGGCTTGAGCGGCGCCGCAGTGCCCAGCTGGAGCACGTGGCCGAGATCGCTTCTGACGGTGCCTTCGATCGTCGCCGGACCCGCCGGCGTCGCGTAGGACGGGCGGCGATCATGCACCTTGGGATCGGCCGGCAGCCAGCCGCGTGCGACCAGCACATAGGTCTCCGCGCCCGCTATTTTAAACGGCATCAGCAAATAAAACCCGCTTCTCCCCTGGTAGGGCCGGTTGTCCATGAACACGGGCCAGCCCGGCATGAACTGTCCGGTAAGGCGCACGTGGCGGAACTCGGGCGGGATGGTGGACGGGCCGAGGTCGAGCGGAGGCTGGGTGCTTTGCTGGGCGATGCGGTCGCGCAGCGCGATCTTCCCGGCGGCGCGGCGTTCCTGCCAGTTGCCGAGCGCTATGCCGAGGGCGACCAGGAGAATGGTCGCGATCAGGGGAATGGGCCGAAAACGGAAGCGCAGACGCATTACAATGGAGCTTCAAAAATACTTATTCGGCAGACCATGAAAATCTTTGTTGCGATTGCCTTTGCGCTGATCCTCGCGAGCCTGGGCTCGGCGCTGTTCTTCCTCATGCGCGACAAGGGCAAGAGCAACCGCACGGTGCAGGCGCTGGCGATGCGGGTCGGGCTGTCGATCACGCTGTTCCTGCTGGTGCTGGGGATGTACAAGCTGGGGTGGATACAGCCAAAAGGCCTGCCTTACTAAAAACCGTCGTCCCGGCGCAGGCCGGGACCCATGCCGAGTGTGCGATTAACGCGGCCTTTGCCACAGCTCACACGGTCTATGGGTCCCGGCCTTCGCCGGGACGACGTTTCAACGCTAACGGATCGGCTTACATCCAGTAGACGATGACGTACAAGCCCAGCCACACCACGTCCACGAAGTGCCAGTACCACGCCGCCCCTTCGAACCCGAAGTGCTTATCCGGCGTAAAGTCCCCGCGCATCACACGGTACAGCATCACCGACAGCATGATCGCGCCCATGGTCACGTGGAAGCCGTGGAAGCCGGTCAGCATGAAGAAGGTCGAACCGTAGATGCCCGACGACAGCTTCAGGTTCAGCTCGGTGTACGCGTGGTGGTACTCATAGGCCTGGAAGCCCATGAAGGTCGCGCCCAGCAGGATGGTCAGGAACAGCCAGAACGCGGTCTTGCCGCGATGGCCGGCGCGCAGCGCGTGGTGGGCGATGGTCAGGGTGACGCCCGAGCTGAGCAGCAGCGCGGTGTTGATGGTCGGGATCGGGAACGGGCCCATGGTGCTGAACCCTTCCACGGTGCCGGCCGGGCCCACGCCGCCCCAGTGGCCGGCGAAGTCGGGCCACAGCAGCTTGTGGTCGAGGTCGGCCAGCCACGGCATCGTGATCGAGCGGGCGTAGAACAGCGCGCCGAAGAAGGCGCCGAAGAACATGACTTCGGAGAAGATGAACCAGCTCATCGACCAACGGAAGGAGTTGTCGATGCGCGCGTTGTACTTGCCGCCTTCGGATTCGCTGATGGCGTCGCCGAACCAGAAGTACAGCACGGTCAGCACGCACAGGATGCCGAAAATGTTGACGTACGGCCCCCAGGGCGCACCGTTGACCCAGCCCGACGCGCCCGCCATGGTGAGCAGCATCGAAGCGCCGGCGGCCAGCGGCCACCTGGACGGGCCCGGCACGAAATAGTACGGCGCGGTGTTTGGCAAACTCATCTTCATCTCCTAAGTTCTAACTTATTTCTGTTGATTTGCTGCTCTTTTCTGCTTTATCTACTTCGATACTGCGAACCTGACCACCGTCACCAGGATTCCGATGAAGATCACCACCCCGATCAAGCCGGCGATGATCACGTGGATCGGATTCAGGTTCGCCGCATCGTGCTCGTAATCCTTGCGCTTGCGCACCCCGAAGAAGGACCAGAACACCGCCTTCATGGTCGCCAGGAAGCTTGCGTTGCGGGGTTTCTGCTCGCTCATCGCCCTATCCTTTCGGCTGCGCCGCCCCGCCGATTTCGAAGAAGGTGTACGACAGCGTAATCGTCTTCACTTCCTTCGGCAGCTTCGGATCGACGAAGAACACTACCGGCATCTGCTTCGCTTCCTTCGGCCCGAGGGTCTGCTGCTTGAAGCAGAAGCACTCGACCTTCTTGAAGTACGGCATGGCCGACTGCGGTGCGTAGCTTGGGATCGCCTGCGCCGCCACCGTCCGGTCCTGGGTGTTGACCACCTCGTAGGTCACGGTCGTCAGCTCGCCCGGATGCACGGTGATGCTGTTCTGCGTCGGCCGGAAGCGCCACGGTCCCTGCGCGTTCGCGTCCAGTTCGACAACGATGCTGCGCGACCGGTCGACCTGGGTGTTGGCCGGCATCTTCACTGTCCCGTCCTTCTGGGTCAGCACATTGATGCCGAGCTCTTCGCAGATCTGCCGGTACAGCGGCACCATCGCGTAGCCGAATCCGAACATCACCGCGGCGACCACCACCAGCTTGCCCAGGGTGCTGCGGTTCAGGCGCAGGCGGCGGCCCGCCGATGCTTGGGTGGTGCTCACGTCAGTTGAACCAGATCCGTTTGACAAAGACCATCACGAAGAAAAACAGCGGGATCATCGCGACGGCCAGCGCCGTTTTCGCATTGTTCGGTTTGGCTTGCTTTTGCATCGCTTACTTCACCGTCGGCGGATGTTCGAAGGTGTGGAACGGCGCCGGGCTCGGCACGGTCCACTCCAGGCCTTCCGCGCCTTCCCACGGCTTGTCGGCCGCCTTGGCGCCGCCACGGATGGTCGGGATCACCACGAAGATCAGGAAGTACACCTGCGACAGGCCGAACAGGAAAGCGCCGACCGACACGATCGCGTTGAAATCGGCGAACTGGGCGGCGTAGTCCGCATAACGGCGCGGCATGCCGGCCAGGCCCAGGAAGTGCATCGGGAAGAAGGTGACGTTGAACCAGATCAGCGAGTTCCAGAAGTGGAACTTGCCGCGGCCTTCCGGATACATGTGGCCGGTCCATTTCGGGGCCCAGTAGTAGAAGCCGGCGAACAGCGCGAACAGCGAGCCGGCCACCAGCACGTAGTGGAAGTGCGCCACCACGTAGTAGGTGTCCTGCAGCTGGATGTCGATCGGGGTCACGGCCAGGATCAGGCCGGTGAAGCCGCCCATGGTGAACACGAAGATGAAGCCGACCGCGAACAGCATCGGGGTTTCAAAGGTCATCGAACCGCGCCACATGGTGGCGACCCAGTTGAACACCTTCACGCCGGTCGGCACCGCGATCAGCATGGTGGCGTACATGAAGAACAGCTGGCTGGTCACCGGCATGCCGGTGGTGAACATGTGGTGGGCCCAGACGATGAAGGACAGGATCGCGATGGAAGCGGTCGCGTACACCATCGAGGCGTAGCCGAACAGCGGCTTGCGGGCGAAGGCCGGGACGATCTGCGAGATGATGCCGAATGCCGGCAGGATCATGATGTAGACCTCGGGATGGCCGAAGAACCAGAAGATGTGCTGGTACATCACCGGGTCGCCGCCGCCTGCCGCATTGAAGAAGCTGGTGCCGAAGTGGCGGTCGGTCAGGGTCATGGTGATGGCGCCTGCCAGCACCGGCATCACGGCGATCAGCAGGTAGGCAGTGATCAGCCAGGTCCAGCAGAACATCGGCATCTTCATCAGGGTCATGCCGGGCGCGCGCATGTTGAGGATGGTGACGATGATGTTGATCGAGCCCATGATCGACGAGGCGCCCATGATGTGCAGGGCGAAGATCGCCATGTCCATGCCCGGGCCCATCTGGGTCGACAGCGGCGCGTACAGCGTCCAGCCGGCGGCGGTGGCGCCACCCGGAACGAAGAACGACGATGCCAGCAGGATCGCGGCCGGCGGCAGCAGCCAGAACGAGAAGTTGTTCATGCGCGCGAACGCCATGTCGGACGCGCCCACCTGCAGCGGGATCATCCAGTTCGCGAAGCCGACAAATGCCGGCATGATCGCGCCGAACACCATCACGATGCCGTGCATGGTGGTCAGCTGGTTGAAGAATTCAGGCTGGAAGAACTGCAGGCCCGGCTTGAACAGCTCGGTGCGGATCATCAGGGCCAGCACGCCGCCCGACAGGAACATGGTGAACGAGAACCACAGGTACAGGGTGCCGATGTCCTTGTGGTTGGTGGCGTACAGCCAGCGTTTCAGGCCGTGCGGATGGTCGTGCGCGTGATCGTGGGCGTCGTGTGCGTGATCGAGTGTGCTGGAAGTCATATCAGTGTCCTGGCAATCTTTGTCTTACTTGCTATCACTTGCGAGCGGCTTTGACTTCGGCCGGCTGTACGATGTTTTCAGCTGCGTGATTCGACCAGCTGTTGCGGGTGAAGGTGATCGCGGCTGCGATTTCGGTATCGGACAGCTGCTTCCACGACGGCATCGCCGACGGGAACTTGCCGCTGTGTTTGCCGTTCAGCACGACATCGATCTGCTCGGCTTTCGGGCCATTCACGACCGGCGAACCGTCCAGCGAGGCGAACGCGCCCGGCACGCCCTTGCCGGTGGGCTGGTGGCAAGCCACGCAGTTGGTGGTGTAGACCTTCTCGCCACGGGTCTTCAGTTCGTCGATGGTCCAGGTCTTGTTCGGATCATCGGCCTGGGCGGCCAGCTTGGCCTTCTGCTCGCCGACCCACTTGGTGTAATCCTCGGCGGACACCACTTTGACGACGATCGGCATGAAGGCGTGGTCCTTGCCGCACAGTTCGACGCAGCTGCCGCGGTAGGTGCCGACCTGGTCGGCCTTGAACCAGGTGTCGCGCACGAAGCCCGGGATCGCATCCTGCTTGACGGCGAAGGCCGGGATGGTCCACGAGTGGATCACGTCGTTGGCGGTGAGGACGATGCGGACCTTCTTGTTGACCGGCACGACCATCTCGTTGTCGACTTCGAGCAGGTAGTTTTCCGAGCGCTGGCCGACCGGGGCGACGCCCGGTGCGCCGACCTGCTCGCGCGGGGTGGACAGGTTGGACAGGAAGGAGATGCCTTCGCCCTCGCCCTTCAGGTAGTCATAGCCCCATTTCCACTGCATGCCGGTGACCTTGATGGTCAGGTCGGCGTTGGAGGTGTCCTTCATTGCCACCACGGTGCGGGTGGCCGGCAGCGCCATGCCGATCACGATCAGGAACGGTACGACGGTCCAGGCGATTTCGACGGCGGTGGATTCGTGGAAGGTGGCCGGTTTGTGGCCCAGCGATTTGCGGTGCTTGAACACCGAGTAGAACATGACGCCGAACACGGCGACGAAGATCACCAGGCACACCAGCATCATGTAGTTGTGCAGGCTATAGACTTCGGCAGCGATGCCGGTCACGGGTTGCTGCAGGTTCAGTTCGTAGTCAACTGGGCGCCCCGTCACTACCGGTTCTGCCAAAGCTGGGATACTGGCCGATACTGCGAGACCGAGCATCAGAGCTTGAAGTCGCTTTGCATATGTCATTTTGTCCCCAACCACCAAAAAAAATAGTCTTTTTCTAATGGGTCGGCAACAAATGACGACTGCCGGCCCGCAACACCCCTTGCAAGGGCTCGCGTGCCGACGCACGCGGCGAAGTGAATCGCCGCGGTGGCAGGAGCCCCATCATGATCACGGAGGAGTTCCCACCGCATGACCACTGAATGCAATTGCTGTACTTCAGTCCGACTCTTACGCCGTTACTGCTTGTATTTCCAGCGCGCTGCTACCACAGGTCGGAAGAAATTGTCTTTGATTATACGCAAACAACTAACATTCATTCAAGAAAATTAGGCTTGGGAGCAATTTTGCTCTCTACTAATCTGACACATCATTTTTTCGCTGTAAAGCGGCTACTGCTTCGGCCGTGGCTGGAAGCGGACGATGGCCTCGCCCGCCGCCGTGGTGCGCGCCACCGGCCGGAAGGCGTGGCCGTAAATGACTTCGAAAGTCAGGCCCAGCTTGCCGTCCGGCCGGCGTTGCGATTCCAGCGCGGCCAGCAATTTGTTCCATGCATCGCGGCCGATGAGCCCGCGGCGGCGCGTGGCCAGCGGGTTGCCACCCAGCGCGCGCACGTCCGCCAGCAAGGCCTCGGCCGTGCTGTAGGTCACCGTGATCTGTTCCATATCCATCACCGGCGTCGAAAACCCGGCCTCTACCAGCTGGTCGCCAAAATCGTGCATATCGACGAAAGGCAGCGCGTGCGGCGTTTCGTCCATGGCGGCGAAGGCCGTGCGCAGCTCCTTGAACGTGTCCGGCCCAAAATTGGAGAACATCAGCAAGCCCTCCACGCGCAGCACCCGGCGCCATTCGGCGAACGCGCTGTCGGGCTGCGGGTGCCAATGCAGCGCCAGGTTCGACCACACCAGATCGACGGAGTTCGGCCCCAGCGGCAGGTTGCCGAAGTCCCCGCTCAGCAGGTCGACGCCCGTCTTGGCGGGCATCAAGCGGCTGAGCAGCTGGTTCAGCGGACGCGCCGCCGGCGCCGGCCCCTTGGCGGCGCGCAGCATGGCGGGCGAGGCGTCCACGCCGACGATCTGGGCGGCGGGATAGGACTTCTGCAGCAGGACCAGGTCCTCGCCGGTGCCGCAGCCGGCGTCGAGCACGCGCTCCGGCGCGATCTTCACCAGCGCCAGGCGCTCGTGCATGCGGGCCGCCACTTCGCGCCGCAGGAAGTTCGATTCCGCCACACGGGCCGGATCGCGGAACAGCTGGCGCACGCGGGCCAGGTCGATCGGCGCGCTCATTTTGGACGAGGATTGGGGAGAAGCCATGTTCTGATGCGTTCGAATGAGATAATTGCGGCAGTTTACCTGTTTGTGGGAAGACGAGCCGATGCTGGAGCCCCTGCGCCTGTGGTGGCACCGCTGGCCGCGCGCGCTGGCCGGGGCGCTGCTGCCTTCGTGCTGCGCGCTGTGCGGCGAGGTCTGCGGAGCGGTCGTGTGTACGGATTGCCATGCGCAATACGTGGCGGTCCGGACGCGCTGCGGGCGCTGCGCCAATCCGCTGGCGGACGGCGAAACCGGGCAATGTGGCAAGTGCCTGGCGGATCCGCCGGCCTTCGACGCCACCATCGTCGGCGCGGATTATGCGGCGCCGCTGGACCAGCTGGTGCTGCAGCTCAAGTTCGGCAGCCGGCTGGCGCTGGCGCCGTGGTTCGCGCACCTGCTGCGCGACGCCGTGCTGGCCCGCCCCGCCCTCGCGCTGCCGGATGTGCTGTGCCCCGTGCCGCTGGGGCCGCGCCGGCTGGTCGAGCGGGGCTTCAACCAGGCACTGGAGATCGCGCGGCCGCTGGGACGCTCGATTGGCGTGCCGGTGCAAGCGCGGCTGGCGGTGCGGGCGGTCGAGACGCGGGCGCAGTCGGGCGTGTCGCCGCAAGAACGCCGGCAGAATATGCGCGGCGCATTTGGCGTCGAGGCGGAGATGATGGCGGTGGTGGAAGGCCGGCATGTCGGCGTGGTGGATGATGTGATGACCAGCGGTAGCAC
Source organism: Massilia terrae (assembly GCF_024753145.1). GTDB lineage: Bacteria > Pseudomonadota > Gammaproteobacteria > Burkholderiales > Burkholderiaceae_D > Telluria > Telluria terrae. Next base: position 258,987 of record NZ_JANUGU010000005.1, read on the forward strand.
GCTGGATGAGCTGGCCGCGACGCTGAAGCAGGCGGGCGCGGCGCGGGTCACCAACCTGGTGTTTGCGCGCACGCCGCCAAGGTGAGCCGAGCTATCACGGCAGAGTTAAAAAAGATAACGTCGTTCCCGCGAAAGCGGGAACGACGGCAAATGCTATTCAGGTTAAAGGAGAAGCTTTGTTCCACGTCGTCCTCGTCGAACCCGAGATCCCGCCCAACACGGGCAATATCATCCGCCTGTGCGCGAACACGGGGGCGCAGTTGCACCTGATCGAGCCGCTCGGCTTTCCGCTGGACGACGCCAAGATGCGCCGCGCCGGCCTCGACTATCACGAGTACGCGAACATGAAGGTGCACAAGAACTGGGACGCCTTCCTCGCCGACGCCAAGCCGGACCCGGCCCGCATGTTCGCACTGACCACGCATGGCTCCTCGCCCTTCGCCGACGCCGCCTTCCGCCCCGGCGACTGCTTCGTCTTCGGCGCCGAATCGCGCGGCCTCGCCCCGGCGCTGCGCGACTCCTTCCCGACCGCGCAGCGTATCCGCGTTCCCATGATGCCGGGCAACCGCAGCATCAACCTGTCCAACACCGTCGCCGTCGTCGTCTATGAAGCGTGGCGCCAGAACGGCTACGCCGGCGGCGGCTGAACATCACAGGGCCGGCGGTATGTTGTGGTTGAAGCGGAACAGGTTGGTCGGATCGTAGCGATTCTTCACCTGCACCAGCCGGTCGAAATTGCCGCCGTAAGCCTCGCCGATGCGCGAGGCCTCGTCCTGCGTGATGAAGTTGATGTACACACTCCCCGCCGCGAAGGGCTTGGCAGCGCCGAAGAATTCGCGCGCCCAGGCGATACAGCGCTCGTCGTCGGCCGCGTCGTCCCAGCGGCCATGCACGTTCATCACATACAGCACCTTGCGATGCGGATAGGCGGTGGCGTCCGGCGCATAGGTGTTGGCCTGGCCGCCGATCAGGCCGAGGAAGATTTCGGTCTGCGGCGTCGGCAGCTTGCCGGCGTAGTCCACCACCACGTCGATCGCGTCATCGAGCAGCGTCTCGAAATTGTGCGATTTCCAGTAATTGCGCGCGCCCGGGGTGAGCAAGGGATCGAATACCTGCTGCCACGCGGCATAGGGCACGCCGCCCACATGCTCGCCCAGCACCTGGCCGAAACTGCGGACCGGCGCGAACATCGGCAATGCCTTTTCCGGCGCCAGGGTCGAGAACACGGCCAGCGCCACGATTTCCTGGCCATGCACTTCCGGCGGCAGGAAAGGCAGCGGCGGCGCCTTGCGCAGCACTGCCCATACCGACAGTTCATTGGGCAAGGTGTCGACCAGGTCGCGATAGCGCATCAACACCTCGCGCGCCTGGGCGAAGGGAAACACGACCAGCCCGGCCGTGACCAGCGGGCCGACCGGGTGCAGCTTGAACTTGAAACGCGTGACCACGCCGAAATTGCCGCCGCCGCCGCGGATCGCCCAGAACAGGTCCGGATCCTCCTGCGCGCTGGTGTATCGTCGGCGCCCGTCGGCGGTGATGATCTCGGCCCCGAGGAGGTTGTCGACCGAGAGCCCGTACATCCGGCTCAGCCAGCCGAAGCCGCCGCCCAGGGTCAGGCCGGCCACGCCGGTGGTCGAGTTAATTCCCAGCGGAGTCGCCAGCCCGAAAGCCTGGGTCTCGTGGTCGACGTCGCCCAGGCGCGCGCCGCCATCGACCCAGGCCACCTGGCCGTCCGGGTCGACGTGCACCGAACGCATGCCGCCGAGGTCGATCACCAGCCCGTCATCGCACAGCGCATTGCCGGCGATATTGTGGCCGCCGCCGCGGATGGCCAGCCGCAGCTTCTGGTCGCGCGCGAAGTTGACCGCCGCCAGCACGTCGGCCGTGCCGGTGCAGCTGGCGATCAGCGCCGGGCGGCGGTCGATCATCGCGTTCCACAACGCTCGCACCGTGTCGTAGCCGGCGTCGCCGGCCTGCAGCAACGGCCCCCTCAAGGCGGACCGCAGCTGCTCCACCTTTCCCTTGTCCAGATTGATCATTACGCACCTCCCGCAAAAGTCCCACCAAGGACGCGGCGGCGGTACGGCAAGCGCGGTCGCGCCGCGTCCGGCCCAAATGCAAAACGCCGCCCCCGGGCTTGAACTGGGAGCGGCGCGTTGTTGAAGGGATGATTCTGAATTAATGAATGGAGCGGCCGCCGGCCTGCCCCATATCGGCGGAGGTGCCCGCCATTTGCGGCTCGTAGGCCATTGCGGCCTTGTGAGTGTCGGCATACTCCTTGAAGCCGGAGATCTGGCCGTTCGCGATGCGGAACACGTGACAGAAATCGTCGCTGTACTCGCGACCCGTCGATTTCACGGTGAAGGCGAAATGCCCCAGCACGACCACCGTGTCACCTTGCCCGATAAATTCGTCGGGCACCATTTCCCGCACGTCCTGGGCCGCCAGCATGTCGCGGAAAAATCCCGCCACCGCGTCGATCCCATGGCGTTTGCCGCTGAAAGGCATCGCCTCCACTTCGGGGATCTCCCAATCGATGTCGCTGCTGAACATGCTCAACAGGCCATTCAGGTCCCCCTTGAGGAAGGCGTCATAGCCTTGCCTTACCAGCTTGATGTTGTCCTGCTCTTTCATGATTGATGGCCTCCATCCCGTTCGGTTTATGGTTAGCTCCATCATTCTCGTTCGCGCCACGATAAATACAATGGTGGCGCAGCAATATCACGAAAAAGAACGAACTTTTGCGAGAAGCTTCGTCGTTGATCTATCGTGCTCGAAATCGATCGCGACCGCGGTGCCGCCGTAAGCGATGACGGCTTTACCTTCGGGGATCTGGTCCATCACGTAGTCGCCGCCCTTGGCGTAGATTTCGGGCCGGGCTTCCTGCACCGTTTCAAGCGCGGTGTCCTCGTCGAAGTCGACCACCAGGCTGACCGCCTCCAGCGCCGCCAGCACCGCCATCCGGTCGGCCAGCGTGTTCAGGGGCCGGTCGTCGCCCTTGCCGAGGCGCTTGACGGAAGCGTCGGTGTTCACCGCCACCACCAGCGAGCCGCCCAGCGCGCGCGCCTGCGCCAGGTAGGTCACGTGGCCACGGTGCAGGATGTCGAACACGCCGTTGGTCAGGACCACCGGCTTGGGCAGGGACGCCACCCGCGCGCGCAGCTGCGCGCGGGTGCAGATCTTGTCTTCGAAGTCGGCCATCATTGCTTCTGCCCGTCCGCCGGGGCTTCCTCTTCTTCCGGCTCCTCCTGCAGCGCCAGGTCCAGGCCACCGCCCTTGCCGCCGCCCTCGTCGGGCCCCTTGCGGTCGCCGTGCAGCTTGATCTGCAGGCGCAGGCCGTTGGCCGAGTCGGCATTGCGGATCGCCTCGTCGTAGCTGATGTATCCCTTGTTGTAGAGGTCGAACAGGGCCTGGTCGAAGGTGCACATGCCCAGCTCGCGCGACTTGTGCATGATCTCCTTGATGTTCTGGAAGTTGCCTTTCAAGATCATCTCGCTGATCGTCGCCGTGTTCAGCAGGATCTCGATCGCGGCCTTGCGGCCCTTGCCGTCTTCGGTGCGGACCAGGCGCTGCGAGATGATGCCGCGCAGGTTGGACGACAGGTCCGACAGCAGCTGGTTGCGGCGCTCTTCCGGGAAGAAGTTGATGATGCGGTCCATGGTCTGGTTGGCGTTGTTCGCGTGCAACGTGCCAAGGCAGAGGTGGCCGGTTTCGGCGAACGCGATCGCGTGTTCCATCGTTTCCGTGTCGCGGATCTCACCGATCAGGATCACGTCCGGCGCCTGGCGCAGGGTGTTTTTCAGCGCATTGTGCCAGGACAGGGTGTCCACGCCCACCTCGCGGTGGGTGATCAGGCAGCCCTTGTTCTTGTGCACGTACTCGACCGGATCTTCGACCGTGATGATGTGGCCGGCCGAGTTGGTGTTGCGGTAGTCGATCATCGCCGCCAGCGTGGTCGACTTGCCGGAGCCGGTGCCGCCCACCACCAGCACCAGGCCGCGCTTGATCATGATGACTTCCTTCAGCACCTCCGGCAGGTCGAGCTTCTCGAAGTTCGGGATCTCGGAGGCGATCGTGCGCACCACCATGGCGACGTTTTGCTGCTGCATGAAGACGTTGACGCGGAAGCGGCACACGCCCGGCAGCGAGATCGCGAAATTGCATTCCATTTCGGTGTCGAACTCGCCGCGCTGGCGCTCGTTCATCAGCGAATTGGCCAGTGCGCGGGTGACGTCGCCGGTCAGCTTCTGCTGCGACAGCGGCTTCATCGCGCCCTGGTGCTTCATGCTGGGCGGGAAATCGGCGGAAATGAACAGGTCCGAACCGCCCTGGTGATTCATCACGGTCAGCAGTTTATGGATGTAAGCCTGGGCTTCGGCCGGGCCAAAGGTCGAGGACATGCGAGCCTTTCTACAGGGTCAGCCGGCAAAGTCGCCAGCGCGGCAATTATATCGACTATGATTCCCGGTAAAATACTATTTCCTGGCTGACCACTTGCCAACGGCTTTCGGCGTTAATTCGTTGTAAAACCACCTGAGCGACTGGGACTATGACACTCACCGAACTGAAATACATCGTCGCCGTCGCCCGCGCGCGGCACTTCGGCCATGCGGCCGAGGCCTGCTTCGTGGCCCAGCCTACCCTGTCGGTGGCAATCAAGAAGCTGGAAGACGAGCTGGGCGTGACCCTGTTCGAACGGGGCGGTTCGGAAGTGTCGGTGACGCCGATCGGCGCCCAGATCGTGGCCCAGGCCGAGCGCGTGCTGGAACAGACCGCCGCGATCAAGGAGCTGGCCAAGCAGAACAAGGATCCGCTGGCCGGGCCGCTGCGGCTCGGCGTGATCTACACCATCGCGCCTTACCTGCTGCCGCCGCTAGTCAAGACCATGATCGACCATGTGCCCCAGATGCCGCTGGTGCTGCAGGAAAATTTCACTACCAAACTGATCGAGCAGCTGCGCCAGGGCGAGCTGGACGCCGCCATCATGGCCCTGCCGCTGCCGGACCACGGGCTGATGGTGCAGACGCTGTACGACGAGCCCTTCGTGATCGCGGTGCCGCAGCACCATCCCTGGGCCAGCCGCAAGGAGATCCCGGCCGAGGACCTGAAGAAGGAGACCATGCTCCTGCTGGGCAATGGCCACTGCTTCCGCGACCAGGTGCTGGAGGTGTGCCCGGAAATGGCGCGCTTCTCGTCGGGCGGCAACGGCATGCAGCGTACCTTCGAGGGCTCGTCGCTGGAGACGATCCGCCACATGGTCGCCAGCGGCATCGGCCTCACCGTGCTGCCGCGCGCGTCGGTGAAGGACATGAACGAGCCGAATGGGCTGATCCGTTTCATCCCCTTCTCGGCGCCGGCGCCCTCGCGCCGCGTGGTCATCGCCTGGCGCAAGAGTTTCACGCGGCGGGCGGCGATCGAGGCCATCGTGCGGGCGGTCGCGGAATGCGACCTGCCGGGCGTCGATATGCTCCCGCTCGAAGAAGCCGCCTGATTCCCGGCCACCACCCTTGAAACCGTCGTCCCGGAGCCGGGACGACGGTGGTTTTATTTCAACGCATATCGATACGGCCGTAGATGCCGTGGACGAACCCCGGCCCGGCCGTGTAATACAGCGTATTGGTCGGCTGGTTGTTGATGCCATTGCCAAACGCGATCGCCCACAGCCTGTCCAGCACCAGCGGCGCCCCGCTGCCATTGCTCAGCGTGCCCACCATCGCGCCCGTGTTCGGGTCATAGGCGTTGATCTTGCCGTCGCCAAAATTCCCCACCAGGAGCATATTGCTGAAGCTGCCGAAATTTGCCGGCGCCATCGCCATCCCCCACGGCGCATTCAGGCCGCCATTGTTGACCAGGCGGCGCACCATTGCCCCGCTGCTGTCGAACACGTCCACGTAGCCAAGGCCGGCGCCGTCCACCTCGCGCGCCCCGCTTGCGTCGCGCTGCGCATAGGCCACATAGATCTTGCCGCCGATGGCCTGGATGCCAAAGGGTGCATAGCTGGCGGGCAAAGTAGCGTCAGCAAAACCGCCGCCGGGCAGGGTCACCTTCTGGAAGTTGGTGTTGTAGACGTCGACCCTGCCGTTGCGGAAGTCGGCCGCATACACATAGTTGTTGCCGGCGTAGCTGGCGATGGCCAGCCCTTTGTAGACTGCGCCAGTGGCGCCGGTATCGACGACGGTGACGGCATTGGTCCCGTTCACACCAGGCGACCAGCCGGCCACGGTGCCGCCCTCGCCTGCGAAGATGAAGGTGCTGGCGCCACTGACGCCGTTCTGGGTCACCTTGAAGTCATTGCTGCCGTTGTAGACGATGCCGGTCGGCTTGGCCGGCCCTGAGGTGCCGGACGGAATGGCGACGACCATGGTTTGCGGCGTGCCGTTGCCGTCGTAAAGGGTCGAGGTCGAGGTGCCGTTGTTGGCGACCCAGGCGAAGGCGGTCGGGTTGAAGGCCAGGCCCCAGGGGTTGGACAGGTGGGCGTCGGTGTTGGGTGCGCCCGTGCCATCGGATACCAGCGCGGTGGCGTTAAAGGTGGTGCCCGTCATCGGCGGCGGATTGGTGTTCATCGGCGGGGTGTAGGACATGCCACCACCGCCACCGTAACCGCCTCCACAGGACGCGACGGCAACGCCGATGCCGGCGCCGACCAGGCCTGCCTTGCACCAGGCGGCCACTTTCGTATGCGTGCTCATGATTGCTCCTTCTCCGGTCGATGGGTTCGCTACTGAGAGTGAATTCCAAGCGGGCCGGGCAAGGTTCAATCGAGTACAAGCACGAAGGTGCTTACTTTAGAAGTGCATGCTTGCGCTGAAGAGGAACTGGCGCGCGCGGGCGTATTCATAGCCGCGGGACTTCTGCAGCGACCCGACACTGGCCTGCAGGGTCCAGCGGTCGAGGCCGAGCGCCAGCCCGGCACGCAAGTCGACACGGTCGCGCCCGTCGCCGGGGTAGGCGCCGAACGCATGCTTCAGGCCGGCATGGGCGGTCAGCCTCAGCTTGTCGTTGAGTGGATGCGAGGCGTTCAGGTCGAGGTAGGCGCTGCGTCCGCCGCCGAAATAGTCGGGCGACAGGAACAGCCGGGCGCTGGCGTTGTCCGTCGCCAGGCCCGCGTAGATTTCAGAGTAGCTGTAGCGGGTGTCGCGCAGGAAGGAGGTACGGCTCACGCCGGCATCCCAGGACAGGCCCGAGGCCAGCTGGTGCGCGAAGCCGCCATACACGATCAGCTCGGCCTGGGTTGGGGCGCGGCCCAGCATCACCGGCGAGGCGAAGCCGCCGGCATACCAGCCGCTGTCGGTGTCGTGTTCCACCCGCAGCTGGGCCACGGGGCGGCTGGACAGCACCACGCCGCGCGCATCGTAGGCCGAGGCCAGGGTCAGGCTGCCGCTGGTCTGGGCGTGCGCGACGGCGGGCCAGCCCAATGCACCGCCAGCCAGCAGCAAGGCGGCTACGGTAGAAGCTCGAAAGTCGCGGCGGTAGTCGTGGGACATTGGCAGACGCAGGCTCCGGCGGCGCGCCCGACAGCAGCGCATGCGTCTATCCTACCAGCTCGGCTGTTTCCTGAGGCGCTCACCCGTGCGGTGGGCGGGCTGGCCAGCTCGCGCCGCAGCCGCGCCGGGGTGGTGCCCGGCTGCAGGGCCAGCAGCAGGGCCGTCAGCCCGCTCACGTGGGCCGCCGCGAAGGATGCGCCGGAGACCATGCCCCAGCGCCCGCCAGGCAGGCTGGTCGGGATATCGGTGCCCGGCGCGCGCAGGGCATAGGCCGGCAGCAGGCGCGGATCGTCGTCCGTCGCCACCGCGATCACGCCCGGATACGATGCCGGGAAGCCGCCGTCGGCGCGCTGCGGGTCGAAGGCGCCGACCACGGCCACGCCGCGCGCCGCCGCCGCGTCGAGCAGGGTCTGCAGCAGGCGGTCCGGGGGGCCGGACAAGCTCAGGTTGATGATCCTGGCGTCATTCACCAGCGCGAAATGGATGGCCTTCCCCAGGGTAAACGTGTTGCAGCGGGCGGGCTGGCCGCGCGTCTCCCAGCAGGCCCGCAAGCCCATCAGCCGGGCGTCCGGCGCGATGCCGGCGATGCCCTTGCCGTTGCCGGCGTGCGCCGCGATGATGCCGGCCACCGCCGTGCCATGCGCCTCGGCGGTGTCCGGCTTGTCGTCGACGAAGTCCTCGCGCCGGTCCAGCTGCCCGGCCAGGTCGGGATGATCGGCATCGATGCCGCTATCGATCACGGCCACCGCGACCTTGCGCCCGGTGCTGGCGCGCTGCAGCGCGGACAGGTGCCAGAAGCGCTCCGCCGGCTGCACCTGCAGCAGCGGATCGGCCTCCAGCCCGTGGTACTGGTTAAGCGGCTGCGCCCACGCCACCCGCGGGTCGCGCGCCAGCAGGGCCAGCACCGGTTCCAGCGGCGCGTCGGCGCTGGCTTCCATCACGAAGCAGTCGATGCCGATCGCCGGCATCGGCCAATCGTCGACCAGCGTCAGCTTGTAGGTGGCGGCCAGCTCGCGCGCGGTGCGGCGCAGCGCGGCGCGGGCGCCGTCTTCCGCATAGCCGCCGGCGTAAGCGCTGTCCGGGCGGAAGTGTGGCGCCGGCATGCGCAGCATCACCAGCACGCGGTGCGAAGCGGCGTCCTCGCGGGTCGCCGCGTCCTGCTGCGCGGCGCACGCTGGCGGCGCCGCCGCACACAGGGCGGCGCACAGCGCGATGGCGATGGCGGGGAGTCTCACGGCCGCTCCTCCGCGCGCAGCGGCTCGGCCAGCGTCACCGCCGGTTCGGCGCGCAGCCGGGCCAGGGCGATGGTGGCATCGCTGGCGCTTACCAGATAGGCGTCGGTGACGGTCGGGCCGTCGACGATGCGCACGCCGCTGGTGCGCACGATGCGGCGCATTTCGCTTTCGGTGGTCTGCGGCTTGAACACGACCACCAGCGAGGCATCTTGCCGCGCGTTAGCGCCGAGCACCCGGTAGGCGCCGGTGTCGGCGGGGCGCACCAGCGCCACCAGCAGCGCGGCGATCACGGCGGCCTGCGCCACCAGGGCGCCGCGCAGCCACGCGGCTTCGTTCGCGGCCAGCCGGGCGCGCCAGCGCGGCAGCAAGCCGGGCCGTGGTATGGAGGGCTGGGCGGTGTCGAGGCGCGACAGCATGCGCGCCAGCGCCCGCTCCGGATCGATGGCCGGCACCGGACTGGCCTGCGCGGCCTCACGCAGGTTGCGCAGCTGATTGAGTTCCTGTCGGCACAGCGCGCAGGACCGGACGTGGGCCCGGACGGCGTCCAGTTCGCCGCCCTCCAGGCTGCCGTTCAGCAGCCAGGGCAGCGCTTCGCGCGCCGCGCGGTGGGCCGCCTCGCCGGCGATGTCTGCATTCAGGTTCATGGTCTCCCCTCCAGCTGGTCCGCGAGCAGCAGCGCCAGGCGCCGGCGCGCGTGAAACAGCCGCGTTTTCACCGTGTTGACCGGACACTCCAGGATCTCCGCGATTTCGGCATAGCTCATGTCGTGGTAGAAGGTCAGCTGGAACGCGGCCCGCTGTGCCAGAGGCAATTCGTCGAGCGCGGCGTCGAGCGCCTGCGCCAGGCGCGCTTGCTCGCAGCGCCACTCGGGCCGCCAGTCGGCCTCGCCCTCGCAGGTTTCCATATCCGCGTCGACCGGCTCGTCCAGCCTGTGCAGGACCTTGCAACCCTTGCGGTAGGCAATCGCGAACACCCAGGTCGACAGTTTGCAGCTGTGGTCGAACGTGGACGCCTTTTGCCACACAACAAGCATGGTGTCATCGACGATCTCCTCGATCAGCGGCACGTTGCGCGTCATGCGGTGCAGGAAGCGTGTCAGGCGCGGCAAATATGCCCGGTACAAGGTTTCGAAGGCACGCCGGTCCCCGCCCGCGATCTGGGCAATCAAACTGGCTTCGCCGCCGGGATCGGCATCCCGGCGGCGCGCCAGCGGCTCGCTTGCCTCGGTGTGGGTGTCCACGCCTTGTCTCCTCTCACCTCAACCGGTAAATACCGTCCGGTGGTCCCAAGGTTCAATCATTCTTGCGGAATCGCTTCGCCTTCAAGATACCCGATGCGATGCCGCGCCGCCACGGAATTCAGGCTGCGTTCACCTTCGGCCGCCATCATGCCGCCATCCCTCACTCAGCCTTCACTTACATGAAACACGGTTTCACACTCCTGCTGCTGGCACTGGCGGCCGGCGCCGCCACGGCCGCGCCCGAAGAAATCCAGGTCTACATGAACGAGATGAACAAACCGGGCGAATTCGGCCTGGACGTGCATGCCAATTATGTCTTGTCGGGATCGCGCGAGCTCGACTATACCGGCGCACAGCTGTCGCGGCACGCCTTGCGCGTCACGCCCGAATTCTCGTACGGCCTGACCGACAGCCTGGAGCTTGGCGCTTACATCCTCGGTGCGCGCGACGCGGCCGGCCGCTACGATATCGGCGGCGAAAAGCTGCGCCTGAAATTCATCCCGAGCGCGCCGGACAGCCCCCTGTTCTACGGCGCCAACCTGGAACTGGGCCGGGTCGACCACCGCTTCGACGACAACCCGTGGAATGGCGAGCTCAAAGGCATCCTCGGCTACAAGGGCGCGCGCTGGACCGCCGCGCTGAACGTGAATGTCGATTTCAAGGTGTCCGGCCCGGTCCCCGCGCCGACCACGGTCGAGCTGGCGACCAAGCTGGGCTACGCCATCAGCGACGGCACCCAGCTCGGCATCGAAAGCTACAACGAGCTGGGCCAGGCGAGCCGGCTGGGCCATCCAGGGCGCCAGGCGCACACCACCTACGCCGTGCTCGACACTTCGGTCAAAGGCTGGGACCTGAACCTTGGCATCGGCCGCGGCAACCAGCTGGCGTCCGACCGCTGGGTGCTCAAGGCCATCATCGGGGTGCCCTTCAACTGACAGGGCGCCTGATCAGTAGGCCACCCAGGCGTACACGAACAGCGTATTGTTATCGCGCGGCGCGCGGCCGGCCCCGTCGTAATCGTGTGTCGCCCCGTGAAAGCGGTCGAAGGAAAAATACTGGGCGCCGATCCGCAGGTACTGGACCGGCATCCAGAACACTTCCGGCACCCAGCCGCGGGTTCCCGGATTACCCGCCGGGTCGGGATACAAGGTGCTGTCCGAACTGCCGCTGGTGCTGAAATACATCAGGCTCGCGCCATAGCGTGCCCGGTACACGTAACTGCCCTTCAGGCGCAGCGACCTGAGCCGGTTGCGCGGATTGTCCGCTATGCCCGCCGCATCGCCGTTGCCGATCGTCTCCCTGATGTAGCTGAGCTGTGCCGTGACCGCATGCGGATCGGCCAGATACTGGTACTGGGCATCCACGCCCCGGTCGCGGTACGAGATGACCGGGCCCACCGGATTCAAGTTGTCCGGATAAACCTTGGCATTGAACGCGAACGCCCCGACCATCGCGCTGTGCGCGCCCCAGTCGTGGTTCCACGCAAGCCGCAGGTAGGGATTCGCGCCCCGCAATTTCACCTGGTCGGCGTTCGCGATCCCTTGGCTCAGGAAGGACCAGATCCCGTTCGCGGTCCGGTAGCCCGCAAGCTCGACATAGATTTCCTGGTTCCAGAAGGCGTAGGCGCCAATGCCGGCGGCCTGCGCGCCAAGCTGGGTAACGATCGGCATGGCGTCCGGGCCGGTGACGCCGAATTGCGTCGGTACGTACTGGATCCAGGCGGGCGCCGTATTCCATGGGTCCGCCACCGAAGGATTGTTGTTCAGGGACACGCCAACAATCCAGTCATTGCCGTGGTCGCCGAACCGGTCCGCATAGCGCAGGTCGGCATTGTCCGAGGCCGTGTGCCCCTTCCACTCACCGCTCACCGGATCCTGGCTGTCGTAGTTATTGTAGGTGAACTGGGCGAAGACGCCGACGTGGTCGCTGACCTTGCCCGCCACGAAAACGCTACCGGTCTGGAAGATGGCGGCGGCGTCCTTGGCGAACGCAGCGTCCGCGGTGGGGTCGGAGCTCCTGGTGTAACTGGCCACGCCCATGACCGACAGGGGAATGGTGCGCGAGCCGATCGTGTACCCGGTCAGCTTGAACAGGCGGCCGAACGGGCTCAGTTCAGGAAACTGGCCGCCGGCATGGCAAGCGGTGCAGGCCTGCCCTGTTTGTCTTGCAAAGGCAGGCAATGCGCTGGCTGGGGCCGGTGCGAGCAGGAGGAGGAAGAACGGGACAAGCGCGAGCCTTCGAGCAAGGAATAAAAAGTCGGCAAGCAGTCTCATGATCACGCTCCCACGGCGGGACACTCGACATTGCAGTCTAGTGCCGTTTCTACGCTTTTCAACCACGAATAGCTGGCCGAACAAGCGCCGGACGCCGTGTCCAAAGGTTCCGGAACGCGCCATCGCGGCGCTATAATGAGCTCATCCTTCTCGACCGCGCTTGCCCCGCCGGGCCAGCGAGCGATCCGAACCGATGCATTACGCCCTCGCCCCGCGCACCTTCCTCTTCAGTCATTACTTCTATACCGGCCTGCGCATCGCCACGGGCATCGTCGGCCTCACCTGGCTGACCTACGCCATCTCCGACCTGCCGACCGCGATGGCGGTCTCGATCGGCGCGCTGTGCACCAGCTTGATGGACCTGCCCAGTCCCCTGCGCCACAAGTTCAACGAGATGCTGGCCGGCGTGCTGGCGTGCTCGCTGGTGGCGCTGCTGGTCAGCCTGTCCTCGCCCGTGCCGTGGCTGCTGCGCACGGTGATCGTGCTGGTCACCTTCCTCGCCAGCATGATGGTGGTCTACGGCAGGAAGGCGATGCCGCTGCAGTTCGTGGCGCTGTTCGTGATGATGCTGTCCACCGGCGCGGCGGCCACGCCACTGCAGGCGCTGCGCCACGGCGCCCTGTTCTTCGCCGGCGGCGCCGGCTATATGGCGTACGCGATGGTGGTGGTGTGGATCCTGCAGCGCCGCCTCAAGCAGCAGGTGCTGGCCGAAGCCTTGTACGAGCTGGCCACCTACACCAGCATCAAGGCCGGCTGCTACGACATGGCCATGCCGCTTCCGGCCCAGATGGAAAAGCTGGTGCGCCAGCAAAGCGCGCTGGCCGAGCGGCAACAGGCCTCGCGTGACCTGGTCCTGCGCGGCAAGCCCACGCCGAACGAAACCATCCTGGTGCAGGTGCACTACGCCATGCTCGACCTGTACGAGCTGGTGCTGTCGACCCACACCGACTACGCCCTGCTGCGCCAGCATTTCGCCCACGGCCCGGTGCTGCCGCTGCTGGGCGACCTGGTCGGCAAGGCGGCACAGGACATCGAATCGGTGGCGTACGCGACCACCCGCAACCGGCCCTCGCAGCAGGAGATCGACTACACGGACGAGCTGCGCGCGCTGGACCAGCTGCTGCACGAGCTGCCGCCGGGCGTAGGCGAGGCGGCCGAGGCGCAGGCGGTACTGCGCGGCGCGTGCAACAAGATCGGCGACGTGATCGTGGCGATCGCGCAGATGCATGCCGCCAGCCAGGCGCCGCACGGCGCGCTGCCGGTCGCGGCCAGCGTCGACCCCACGCCTTTCCTGACCCAGCAGCGCTACAGCCTCGGCATCCTGTTCGCCAACCTGCGCTGGAGCTCGCCGACCTTCCGCTATGCGCTGCGGGTGGCAATGGCGATCTCGGTCGGCCTCATGTCGTCCGAATGGCTACCCTACAAATCGCACGGCTACTGGACCGCGCTGACCATCGCGGTGGTCCTCAAGCCGACCTACAGCATGACCCGCCAGCGCCGTGAGGACCGCCTGGTCGGCACCGCGATCGGCTGCCTGCTGACGGCGGTGATCCTGCATTTCGTCCATGCGCCGGCGGTCCTGTTCGGCTTCCTGTTCGTGGCGACGGCGGCCGGGCCGACCTTCCTGAACATCAAGTACCGCTACACGGCGGTGGCGGCCAGCATGCAGGCCCTGCTCCTGATCGGCCTGACGGTGCCGCACAGCACCGGCGTCATCGGCGCGCGCCTGCTGGACACGCTGGTCGGCACCGTGATCGCCACTTTCTTCAGCTTCGTGCTGCCGAACTGGGAATACCAGAACCTGCCCAAGCTGGTGGACGCGGTGCTGGACGCCAACCGCAAATACATCGACGCCGCCGCCGAGCTGCTGCTGAAACGTCCCGGCGACGATTTCCACTACCGCATCAGCCGCAAGCGCTTCATGGACAATCTCGCTTCGCTCAGCGCCGCGCTGGGCCGCATGCTGGACGAGCCGGCTGACAAGCAGCGCGCTCCCGCCGAACTGAACCGCTTCACGGTGCAGAACTACCTGCTGGTGGCGCACATGGCGGCGCTGCGGCTGCTGCTGCAGCGCTATGCGGAGAACCTGCCGCGCGCCGAGGTCGATGCCGCGCTCACGGCCACTTTCGCCCAGGTCCGCGACAGCCTCGGGGCGGTGCCTCAGGCGGACGCCACGGCGCCAGGCGGCCATTCCAAGTGGATCGCGCACTGGCCGGGCTGGGCGCCGCTGCAGCGCCGGCTGAGGCTGCTGCAGCAGGATGCCGCGCAGGTGGCGCTCAGCCGCGATGCGATCGGCATCGCCCTCGGCCGGGCGCGGCGGCAAGAGGCTGTCAGCAAGGATGACGCGCGGATCGCGTAAAATCCTGCCTTCAGCACAACAGTTCCCGCAATCCCATGAGCAAACTGGCGCTCTATCTCCGCCTCGTGCGGGCCGACAAGCCGATCGGCATCCTCCTTCTGCTGTGGCCGACGCTGTGGGCGCTGTGGATGGCCTCCGGCGGCAAGCCGAACCCGATGGTCGTGGCGATCTTCGTGGTCGGCACCGCCCTGATGCGCTCGGCCGGCTGCGCGATCAACGACTACGCCGACCGCGACTTCGACCTGCACGTCAAGCGCACCGCCGAACGCCCGCTGACCAGCGGCCGCATCAAGGGCTGGGAAGCGCTGATGGTCGCGCTGGTGCTGGCGCTCGTCTCCTTCCTGCTGATCCTGCCGCTGAACGCGCTGACCAAGGAACTGTCGGTGGTCGCCGTCGTCGTCGCCGGCACCTATCCGTATTTCAAGCGCTTCTTCGCGATCCCGCAGGCCTACCTCGGCATCGCCTTCGGCTTCGGTATCCCGATGGCATTTGCCGCCGTGACGGGCGCCGTGCCCGCCATCGCCTGGTGGTTGCTGGTGGCGAATATCTTCTGGGCCGTTGCCTATGACACCGAATACGCAATGGTCGACCGCGATGACGACTTGAAAATCGGCATCAAGACCTCCGCCATCACCTTCGGCCGCTACGACGTCGCCGCCGTCATGCTGTGCTACGCGGCGGCGCTGCTGATCGACCTCGCCTGCGGCTGGCTGCTGGGCCTGCGCTGGTGGTTCGTGGCCGGCATGGCGGTGGCGGCCGGGATGGCGGTCTACCACTACTTCCTGATCCGCGATCGCGACCGCATGCGCTGCTTTGCCGCGTTCCGCCACAACAACTGGTTGGGTGCGGCGGTATTTATTGGTGTCGCGTTAGACTATGCATTAGGATAATATTGTCCGGAATACACCCGGTGCTTCTTCCTGCAACGCACCGGGCCTGACACTTCAATCGCAAGAAAGGCTTTTCAATGATGGAACGAATTCCCACCCAGACCGGCGCGCGCGACCAACTGCTGTCCGACCTGAAAACCGTGATCGCCGACGCCGAAGCCTGGCTGCGCCACGGCAGCCAGCTGTCGGGCGAAGAACTGAAGGCCGCCAAGGCCAAGTTCGAAAAGACCCTGATCAACGCCAAGGACGACCTGGTCCGCCTGGAGCAGGTTGCCGTCGAGAAGGCCAAAGTGGCGGCCAAGGCGACCGACGACTACGTCAAGGAAAATCCGTGGAAAGCGGTCGGCCTGGGCGCGGCGCTGGGCGTCGTGGTCGGCATGCTCATCGCGCGCAAATAAGATGACACTCGGCGCGTCCGTAGGCCGGATCGGCGCGACCCTGGTCGCGATGCTGCACACGCGGCTGGAGCTGGCCGCGGTCGAGGCGCAGGAGGAGGCGCGCCGCCTGTATGGCTACTTCGCGTGGACCATGATGGCGGTATTCCTCGGCGCCGGCGCCGCGCTGCTGGCCGCGCTGTTTGTCATCCTGGTTTTCTGGGAAAGCTACCGCCTGCTCGCCGTGGGCGGCATGGCGGTGCTGTTCGCGCTGGCCGCGTTCGTGATCTGGAGGCGGGTGAAGGCGAGCTTCGATGCGCGTCCGCCGGTGTTCGCGGCCACGCTGGCCGAGCTGCGCAACGATATCGATTTCATCACCGGCGTGGGGCAGGCAAGTGAGTGAACGTGCGACCGCGCTGGCGCAGCGGCGCGCCGAACTGATCGAGCTGTGCGAGCTGCAGCGTACCTTCCTGGCCGAGGAAGTGGATGCCCTGCGTGGGCCGCTGGAGGGCGGGTTGACCGGGATGCTGGGCGTGCAGAAGCCGCTGCTGCTGGCGGCTGCCGGTGTCGCGCTGGGCTTGCTGGTGACGCGGCCGAAGCGCTTGCTGTCGGCGCTGGCCGGCGGGCTGTCAGTGTGGAAGGTGGCGAGCAAGGTGCTGCCGATGCTGGCGCGGTTGCGCAGCCAATCCTGACCCCCTGCTTAAAATCCGTCGTCCCGGCGCGGGCCGGGACCCATGCTGGGCCAGCAGTATGCAATATTTTGCATATTTCGACTGCGCGCGCGTTCCATGGGTCCCGGCCGGCGCCGGGACGACGGTTTTGAAATTGGCTAAATTGTTTATAACAAGGCAGCTCAGGCATCCTTGCCCAGCTCATCACCCATCTCGCGGCCGCGCGCCGACGCCGCCTTGATCGCGGCGACAATCGCTTCCTTCACGCCTGACTGCTCCATGCTGGTGATCGCCGCATAGGTCGTCCCGCCTTTCGACGTCACCCGCTGCCGCAGCACCTCCACCGGCTCATCCGACTGCGCCGCCAGCTGCGCCGCGCCGGTGAAAGTGGCCAGCGCCAGCTGCCTGCCCTGCTCCGCCGACAAGCCCAGCTCCAGCGCCGCCTGCTGCATCGCTTCGAGGAAGAAGAACACATAGGCCGGTCCGCTGCCCGACACCGCCGTCACCGGATCCAGCAGCTCCTCCTTGTCCAGCCACACGGTCTTGCCGACTGCGCGCAGGATGCCATCGGCAGCAGACTTCTGCTCCTCGCTCGCCCCGGGCATCGCCACCATGCCCGTCACGCCCTGCCCGATCAGCGCCGGCGTATTCGGCATGCAGCGCACGATCGCGCCGTAGCCACCGAGCCAGCGCGACAAGTCCGCGCCGCGGATGCCCGCCGCGATCGACAGCACCAGCGGATTCCCGCCCGCCAGCTGCGCGCGCAGCGCCGCAGCGACTTCGCGCATCTGCTGCGGCTTCACCGACAGCACGATGACGTCGCTCTCCGCCACGCGCGCCGTGATCTCCCGCGCCACGCTCACGCCGTACTTGGTGTCCAGGCGCTGCAGCGCATCCTGGTTCGGATCGACCACGTGGATGTCCGGCCCGGCCGCCAGCTTGCCCACCAGGCCCGCGAGCAGCGCGGTGGCCATGTTCCCGCCACCGATGAAACTGATCTTCATGCATTCCCCTTGTCGTAATGGCGCGCGCCGAAAATGGCGCTGCCGATGCGTACGATGGTGGCGCCTTCGGCCACGGCGGCCTCCAGGTCGCCGGACATGCCCATCGATAGCGTGTCCAGTTCGAGCCCGCCGGCGCGCAGGCGCTCCAGCAGGCCGCGCATGCGCGCGAACGGCGCACGCTGCTTTGCCGGATCGCTCTCCGGCTCCGGGATCGCCATCAGCCCGCGCAGGCGCAGGTTCGGCAGCGCCGCCACCTGGCGCGCCAGCTCGGGCAGCTCGTCTTCCGCGATCCCGCTCTTGCTTGCCTCGCCGCTGACGTTCACCTGCAGGCAGATATTCAGCGGCCCCAGTTCGGGCGGGCGCTGCTCCGACAGGCGCTGGGCGATCTTCAGCCGGTCCACCGAATGCACCCATGCGAAATGGGTCGCGATCGGCCGCGTCTTGTTACTCTGGATCGGCCCGATGAAATGCCATTCGACCAACTCGCCCGGCGCGGCCTGCGCCACCGCCTCGATCTTGTCGAGCGCCTCCTGCAGATAGTTCTCGCCGAACGCGTGCTGGCCCGCGTGCATCGCTTCCAGCACCGCGTCGGCGCCGAAGGTCTTGGACACCGCCAGCAGCCGCACGCTGCCCGGCGCCCTGCCCGCGCCCTCGGCCGCCGCGCGGATTGTGGCCTCTACGTCATGGAGCTTGCTGGAGATGGTGGACATAATTCTTTACACGGGGCAATATTCTGCTTTGAGCTGAAGGCGACGCGCCTTTCAAAGCACAGGGATTATAAATGGACATCGCAGAACTACTCGCCTTCTCGGTAAAGAACAAAGCCTCGGACTTGCACCTGTCGGCCGGCCTGCCGCCGATGATCCGCGTGCACGGCGACGTGCGCCGGATTAACCTGCCGCCGCTGGAGCACAAGGACGTCCACGCCATGATCTATGACATCATGAACGACGGCCAGCGCAAGCAGTACGAGGAAGTGCTCGAATGCGACTTCTCGTTCGAGATCCCGAACCTGGCGCGCTTTCGCGTCAACGCCTTCAACCAGGGCCGCGGCGCGTCGGCGGTGCTGCGCACCATTCCGTCCAAGATCCTGTCGCTGGAAGACCTGAACGCGCCCAAGATCTTCGCCGACCTGGCGCTCAAGCCGCGCGGCCTGGTGCTGGTGACCGGCCCGACCGG
This sequence comes from Massilia terrae, assembly GCF_024753145.1. Lineage (GTDB taxonomy): Bacteria > Pseudomonadota > Gammaproteobacteria > Burkholderiales > Burkholderiaceae_D > Telluria > Telluria terrae. The sequence goes on from NZ_JANUGU010000005.1 coordinate 277,696, forward strand.
TTCCGGCAAGTCGACCACGCTGGCGGCGATGGTCAACCACCTGAACGAAACCGAGTACGGCCACATCCTCACCATCGAGGACCCGATCGAATTCGTGCACGAATCGAAGCGCTGCCTGATCAACCAGCGCGAAGTCGGCCCGCACACGCTGTCCTTCAACAACGCGCTGCGCTCGGCGCTGCGCGAAGACCCGGACTGCATCCTGGTCGGCGAGCTGCGCGACCTGGAGACGATCCGCCTGGCGATGTCGGCGGCGGAAACCGGCCACCTGGTGTTCGGCACCCTGCACACCTCGTCCGCGGCGAAGACGATCGACCGTATCATCGACGTGTTCCCGGCCGACGAAAAAGAGATGGTGCGCGCGATGCTGTCGGAGTCGCTGCAGGCCGTGGTCTCGCAGACCCTGCTCAAGACCAAGGACGGCTCCGGCCGCGTGGCGGCGCACGAGATCATGATCGGCACCCCGGCGATCCGCAACCTGATCCGCGAAGCGAAGGTGGCGCAGATGTACTCGGCGATCCAGACCGGCAGCAATGTGGGCATGCAGACGCTCGACCAGAACCTCACCGACCTCGTACGCCGCAATGTGATCGCGCCGGGCGCGGCGCGCGCGGCGGCCAAGATCCCGGATAACTTCCCCGGCTAAGGACAATCATGGAACGCGACCAGGCTTCAAAATTCATGTTCGACCTGCTGCGCCTGATGACCAGCAAGGGCGGCTCGGACTTGTTCATCACCGCCGGCTTTCCGCCCGCGATGAAAATCGACGGCAAGATGACGCCGGTGTCGAGCCAGGCCCTGACGCCGCAGCACACGGCCGACCTGGCGCGCGCCATCATGAACGACAAGCAGGCGGCCGGCTTCGAGCTCTCGCGCGAAGCCAACTTCGCGATCAGCCCGGGCGACCTCGGACGCTTCCGCGTCTCGGCCTTCCAGCAGATGGGCGCGGTCGGCATGGTGCTGCGCGTGATCACGACCACCATCCCGAAGCTCGAAGACCTCGATCTGCCGGAGATCCTGAAGGAAGTGATCATGACCAAGCGCGGCCTGGTCATCATGGTGGGCGCGACCGGTTCCGGTAAATCGACCACGATGGCGGCAATGGTCGGCTACCGCAACGAGAACAGCTATGGCCACATCCTGACCATCGAGGACCCGGTCGAATTCGTCCACCCGCACAAGAACTGCGTAATCACGCAGCGCGAAGTGGGCGTCGATACCGAGAGCTTCGACGCGGCGCTGAAGAATTCGCTGCGCCAGGCGCCCGACGTGATCCAGATCGGCGAAATCCGCGACCGCGAGACGATGGAGCACGCGATCGCCTTCGCCGAAACCGGCCACCTGGCGCTGGCCACGCTGCACGCCAACAGCGCCAACCAGGCGCTGGACCGCATCATCAACTTCTTCCCGGAAGAGCGCCGCCAGCAGCTGCTGATGGACCTGTCGCTCAACCTGAAGGGCCTGATCTCGCAGCGCCTCATCCCGCGCAAGGAAGCCAAGGGCCGCGTGGTGGCGATCGAGATTATGCTCAACTCGCCGCTGATCTCGGACCTGATCTTCAAGGGCGAAGTCCACGAGATCAAGGAGATCATGAAGAAGTCGCGCGAGCTGGGCATGCAGACTTTCGACATGGCGCTGTTCGACCTCTACGAGGCCGACAAGATCAGCTACGAAGACGCGCTGCGGAATGCGGACTCGGTCAACGACCTGCGCCTGAACATCAAGCTCAATTCCAAGCACACCAAGAACCGCGACCTGTCGGCGGGCACGGAGTCGTTGGGGATTATCTAGTTCTGACTAGGACGTGGCGACGCGGGCGTTCGCCTGCGTCACGCAGCCGCGCAGGACGTTTTCGAGGAAGCGCAGCGCCTCGCCGAGCGACAGGCTGGATGGGATCACGCCCGCCAGCCTGTCGTCCCCGGCGATGCGGTCGACGCCGTAGGCGATATCGCGCGACAGCTCGCGGGCGCGCTTGCCGTCGCTGTTGTACAGGGCATCGTAGCAGCCGACCGCTTCCCACAGCGGCACGAAGCCGGGGCTGGTGCTGTCCTCGAACACGATCGCTGGCTCGGACTCTTCATCCTGCGACCACAGCCGGAACACGAAACTCACGATCACATCCTTCGGTCCAAACAAACGGGCCGCCATGCTACCACGGCGCACCGGGCGTGGCTTTCGCGGTATAGTTTGAACATGAACACTTTCGACTTCCAAGCCAACTCGCTCGATGGCACGCCAACCGACCTGGCGCGCTGGAAGGGCAATGTCCTCCTCATCGTCAATACCGCGAGCGAATGCGGCTTCACGCCGCAGTACGCCGGGCTGGAGCATCTGTACGAACGCTTCAGGGACCGCGGCTTCGCGGTGCTGGGCTTTCCGTGCAACCAGTTCGGCAAGCAGGAACCGGGCAACGAGGCCGAGATCGGCGCGTTCTGCGAAAAGAATTACGGCGTGGACTTCCCGATGTTTGCCAAGGTGGACGTGAACGGCGACAACGCGCACCCGCTCTTCAAGTACCTGAAGGAAGTGGCGCCAGGCGTGCTGGGGACGGAAATGATCAAGTGGAACTTCACCAAGTTCCTCATCAACAAGGATGGCACGGTGGTGCAGCGCTATGCGCCGCAGACCAAGCCGGAAGATATCGCCGGCGATATCGAGAAGCTCCTGGCGGCCTGAACCTGTTTGTCAGAAATTTAGCAGGGAACATTCCGCCTGCGAAAAGGTGCGGTCCGTCACGCTCGTGACCCGCGTGTCCTGCGGGCCAGGTTCTTCCGGAAACGTCACGCCCAGGCGCAGGGGCTTGTGCGCCAGCTGCACGGCGCGAAAATATTGCTTGCCACGGCTCTCCGCCACGCTGCACAGGCCTTTCAAGATGAACATGGCGGAGGACACCGTGAGCGGGCCGGGCGGCATCGTCACTTCGACCAGCGACGCGTCGGCGCCACGCCGGGTTTCGACAAAGCTCATGTCCTGGGGCTTGCCATGTTCCGCCGGCATGTCCCGGCCACTCAGCCTGACCAGGTCCGCACTGCTTTGTGCGCCAACGGCATTGGCCGACAGGACCAACACCGCGGCAACAATACTCTTACGCATGGCTCTCATCCTCGCTTCGCGATGACGAAATATAGCCCGGCCAACGGCGCTTGTTCCTGCGTTGTTCGAAGTATCGCGACGCGGGGCTGGAGGTATTGCCGGCTTGCGTTCCTGCTTAAAGCTCGGCAACAAAATACAAAAAAAGCCCGCGACCTGGCGGGCTTTCTGGTGCTGCAGGCGGCGATTACTTGGCCGGTGCGGCTTCCGTCTTGGCAGCTGCCTTCTTCTCGACCTTGGCTTCATGCTTGGTTTCTGCCTTGGCGGTCACGATGTCTTTCTTCGGTGCTTCGGCCTTGGCTTCCTTGGTGGTTTTGGCTTCGGTCTTCACCGCTTCCTTGGTGCTTTTGGTTTCGGTCTTGACGGCTTCCTTGGCGCCCTTGGCTTCGGCCTTCACCGCTTCCTTGGTTTCCTTGCCGGTGGTCTTCACGGCGGCTTTGGTTTCCTTGGCGTCGGTCTTGGCCACATCCTTCGCTTCCTTGGCGTCTGCCTTGGCGACGGCCGCCGTGTGCTTGGCTTCTGCCTTGGCGACGGCCTTGTCGTGCTGCACTTCAGCTTTCGGTGCGGCGGCGGGCGCGGTGGCCGGAGCCGGGCTTTGGGCAAATGCGGCACCTGCAAACAGACCGGCGATCAGGGTAGCGATAACTTTGTTCATAGTGGCTCCTAGGTTTGATTTTGGTTTCGTGCACATTTGCTGTGTCACTGAGCCGAAAACGGGGCGCCACCCTCATCTGTTGACCGTCCTTACAAAGCGTTACAGCGCTCTCAAATACTTACAAACAACAAAATCCCGGCGCGGGCGGCCTTGTCACACGCATGTAATAGTGATGCCCGATCATCGCGGCAATGCAGCCACGGGAAACCGACATGTACGGACGCTACCGGCGCCTCCTTATCCTCGACGCGGACGGCACCACCATCGACGCGTATTCGGCCATCGAAGCCGCCTTCTCGATGCACGGCCTGACGCTGGGCGACGAACCGCGGTTCCAGAAGCGCCACCACCTTTTCAAATACCTGGGCGGCCTGAAGGAGTTCCCTTCCATCCTCGGCAAGAACCTGCGCAAGAGCAGCCGTGCGAAGATCGTGCAGACGCTGACCGAGGTGTATCGCGCCGACGCCCGCCTGTACGACGGCGTCGCCGACCTGATCAAGTCGCTGGTGGCCGCGCCCGACGTGGCGGTCGGCCTGGTCACGCGCAACATCACCAATGAGCCGATCGAGACGCTGGGCAAGCTGTTCCAGCGCCACGACATCGACATCAAGGAACTCGATTTCGTCGCCCACATCCCGCTGAGCGAAACGAAGACCGAGCAGTTCCGGCAGATCCGCGTCCGCTTCGGCATCAATCCCGCGCTGTCGTACGTGTGCGGCGACGAGCACAAGGATTATCTGGCGGCGGTCAACACCGGCATGCATCCGTTCATGGTGTCGTACGGCTTCGAGGACCATGACCGCCTGGCCGGAAAATTCGAGATCCCGACGGAGATCATTTCGCGCTCGCCGCGTGAACTATGCGGACGCGTGCGCCACGCGCTGATGCTCGATACCTAGACCCGGAACGAGTACACGTACAGCGCGGCGCCGACCAGGCCGAACATCCAGTAGTCGACCGGCGCGCCGAGCACCCAGCGCTTGTGCCAGTGGATGTGCTCCTGCCTGAAGCGCTTCACGCCGAAGGCCGGGTTGATGACGAACCACAGGAAGTCCTCGAGGATCCAGAAAAACATCACGCAGGCTGCGACACGCGCTTCGAGGTGGAACGACCACTGCGCCATCACGAACAGCGGGAAGTGGAAGACCAGTCCGATGAAGGAAAAGATCCACGCGTGGTAGCCGGTCATGGGACGGCCGCCCCAGAAGACATCGAGCAGCCAGTGGTTTTCGATGCGCCAGGTGGGCAGGTTCGCAGCCCAGCCGGCATCGCCTTCGATGTGGACCTCCGCATTGGCGAACAGCCAGGCCAGCAGGAACACGCCAACGATGGGCATCACGAACGGCAGCGCGAAATCAGGCATGGATCTCCACTTTCTTCAAGACGGTCTTGATGACGCGCCCGGCCGCATCGACGCGGCCGAGCATCTGTGCGCGGCTGCGCATCGCATCCAGTTTCCCAGGATGCGCCATCAGGTAGCGCAGGCGGTATTCGAGCGATGGCAGGTCGAAGGCGCGCAAGGCCGCGCCGTGTTCGAGCACGTAGTTGGCGTTGCGGTCTTCCTGGCCGGGAATCGGCGACATCACGATCATCGGCAGGCCCATCGCGAGGCATTCGGCGGTGGTGACGCCGCCGGGCTTGGTGATCACGAGATCGGCGCAGGCCATCAGGCGTTCGACCTTGTTGGTGTAGCCTTGCGGCGCGAGCTTGCCGGGATGCGCGGCCGCCAGCGCCTGCAGCTTCGCCAGCTCTGCCTCGTTCTTGCCGGCCAGTGCGATCAGCTGGAATTTTCCAGGCAGGTCCAGCACCCGCCGCGCGGTCGCGCTCAGGCCGCCGATGCCGGCGCCGCCGCCCATCAGCAGGAAGGTCGTCACGCCCGGATCGAGGCCGAGCTCGCGGGCGCATCCGGCGCGTTCGGGCTTGCGCGAGAAAGCCGGCATGATCGGCATGCCGGTCACGTGGATGGTCCCTGGTGCGATGCCCTGCTCGCGCATCCGGAACGCGACCTCGCTATTGGTGGCGAAGTAGCCATCGATATGCGGGTGCACCCACATGCGGTGCAGGTCGTAGTCGGTCACCTGCACCCACACCGGGCAGCTCAGCTCTCCGGCGCCGATCTGCTGCGACAGGATCTCGGCCGGCAGGAAGTGTGTGCAGATGATCAGTTCCGGTTCGATGCGGGCGATCTCGTCGACCAGCTTCTGGCAATCGCGGCGCTCGACGCGGCGGCGGATCCGGTTGGTCCATCCGCCGGGCCGCGCTTCGTTGGTCATGCGGTAGACGTGGCTCCACAGCGAGGGGGCGCGCTGCACCAGCGACAGGTAGAACTGCGAGTAGATGCGGCGCAGGCGCGGGGTGACGAATTCGAGGGCGTCCAGGTGGATCGCTTCGGCGTCGGGCAGCGCCTGCGCCGCCTCCACCCGCAAGGCCTCCGCTACCCGCATGTGGCCTGCGCCGGCGGAGACACTCAATAACAGGATTTTTCGGCGGCCAGTGGTCGACATATCAGCCGAAGTCTATCGGCCGATTGTGTCAGCAAGGTGACCGATCCTAGCCCTCGCAAAAAAGAGATCGCCGTTCCCGCCTTCGCGACGTTCTCTCCTATTATTCGGTCCAGCTCAAAGCGCCCGGTCGATCAGCTCGATCCAGTGCGCCACTGGAATATCCGTCCCCGACTGCAGGTGCGTGAGGCAGCCGATGTTGGCCGATACGATTTCGTCCGCGCCGGTCGCTTCGAGGTGGGTCAGCTTGCGATCGCGCAGCGCCATTGAGATTTCCGGCTGCAGCACCGAATACGTCCCCGCCGACCCGCAGCACAGATGGCTCTCCGCACACAGCGTCACATCCACGCCCACCGCACGCAGCACGCCTTCGACCTTGCCGCGGATCTGCTGGCCGTGCTGCAGCGTGCACGGCGGATGGTAGGCGACGCGCTTGCCCACCCTGCCCTTCATGCGCTCGGCCAGCTGCGCCTCGAACTGCGGCATGATTTCCGACAGGTCGCGCGTCATCTCCGAAATGCGCTTGGCCTTGGCGGCGTAGGCGCCGTCGTGTTGAAGCAGGTGCCCGTACTCCTTGACCGTGACGCCGCAACCGGACGCCGTCATCACGATCGCCTCGACCTGATCGACGTAAGGCCACCATGCATCGATATTGCGGCGCATGTCGGCAAGGCCGCCGTCCTGGTCGTTCATGTGGTAGCGCAGCGCGCCACAGCAGCCGGCCTTGGGCGCGATCACCAGCTGCACGCCCAGCGCATCGAGCACGCGCGCGGTGGCGGCGTTGATGTTGGGCGCCATGGCGGGCTGCACGCAGCCGTCGAGCACCAGCATCTTGCGTGCATGCTGGGTGGTCGGCCACTGTCCCGCCGGGCGCGGCGGCTGCAGCTTGTCCTGCAGTTTGGCCGACAACAGCGGACGCGCCATCAGGCCGGCCTTGAACCCGGCCTTGAACAGGCCCGCCCGCGGCAGCGCTTCCTTCAGCGTGGTGCGCTTGATGCGCTCGCCCAGCGGACGCGCCACGCGCTGCTCCACTACCTTGCGGCCGATGTCGACCAGGCGGCCATACTTCACGCCCGAAGGACAGGTCGATTCGCAATTGCGGCAGGTAAGGCAGCGGTCCAGGTGCAGCTGGGTCTTGTGGGTCGGCTCGGCGCCTTCCAGCACCTGCTTGATCAGGTAGATGCGGCCGCGCGGGCCATCCAGTTCGTCGCCGAGCAGCTGGTAGGTCGGGCAGGTCGCGGTGCAGAAGCCGCAGTGCACGCAGGCGCGCAGGATCGCTTCCGCTTCCGCGCCTTCGGGCGTGCCTTTGATGAAATCGGCCAGGTTGGTTTGCATGGTTCAGTACATCCGTCCGGGATTGAATACGTTCGACGGATCGAATGCCGCCTTCATGCGCTCGTGGATGCGCGCGACCGCCGGCGCCAGCGGCTGGAACACGCCGACGCGCTTGTCGCCGCCGCGGAACAGGGTCGCGTGGCCGCCAGCCGCCGCGACGGTGGCGCGGATGCTCTCGGCGGCATCCGACGGCGCACGCAGCCAGCGCTGGGCGCCGCCCCACTCGATCAGCTGCGCGCCCTTGAGCACCAGCGCGCTGGTGGTCGACGGCACCGACAGGCGCCACAGCGCTTCGTCGCCATCGAAGAAGGGATGCTGCTGTTCGCGCAGCGCGAGCCAGAACTGGTCGGCGTTTTCGACGATGTCGCCGCCCAGCGACTTGACCGCCGCATCCACCGCGGCCTGCGCACCGGACAGGCGCAGCGCCAGCACGCCGTTGTGCCAGCAGCTCGCCGACACCGGCAGCGGCTGGCCGCCCCACTCGTTCAGCCTGCGGAGCGCGGCGATCTCGTCGATGTCGAAGCGCAGCGTGGTTTCGCGCACCGCGCACGGCAGCACCTTGACCGACACCTCCAGCAGCAGGCCCAGGGTGCCGAGCGAGCCGGCCATCAGGCGCGAGACATCGTAGCCGGCCACGTTCTTCATTACCTGGCCGCCGAAGGATAGAACCTCGCCCTTGCCGTCCATGACCTTGGCGCCGAGGACGAAATCGCGCACCGCGCCGCAGTTGGCGCGGCGCGGGCCGGACAGACCGGCCGCGATGGCGCCGCCGAAGCTTGCGTTCGGCCCGAAGTGCGGCGGCTCGAAGGCCAGCATCTGGTTGCGTTCGGCCAGCGCCGATTCGATCTCGGCCAACGGCGTGCCGCAGCGCGCCGTGATCACCAGCTCGGTCGGCTCGTAGTCGACGATGCCGCGGTAGCCGCGCGTTTCGAGGATGTCGCCGTCGAAGTGCTGGCCGTACCAGTCCTTGGTGCCGCCGCCGCGGATGCGCAGCGCGCCCTTGCGCGCAGCCGCCGCGAGTACCCGCTCACGAAAGTATTCAATATCTTGCATATTCTAGAAGCGCTCCAGGTGCGGGAACGGCAGCGCGCCGCCCGAGACATGCATCCTGCCGAATTCGGCGCAGCGGTGCGGCGTCGGGATGGCCTTGTCGGGATTGAGCAGCATCGGCACATCGAAGGCGCGCTTCACCGCGAAGAAGGCGTCCAGCTCCTCGCGGCGGAACTGCACGCACATCGAATTGATCTTCTCGATGCCCACGCCGTGTTCGCCGGTGATGGTGCCGCCGACTTCCACGCACAGCGCGAGGATCGCGGCGCCGAAGGCTTCCGCGCGTTCGAATTCGCCAGGCTGGTTGGCGTCGAACAGGATCAGCGGATGCAGGTTGCCGTCGCCGGCGTGGAACACGTTGGCGCAGCGCAGGCCGAAGGTGGTCTCCATCTGCTCGATGCCGGTCAGGACTTCGGCCAGCCGCTTGCGCGGGATGGTGCCGTCCATGCAGTAGTAATCCGGCGAGATGCGGCCCGCCGCCGGGAAGGCGTTCTTGCGGCCGGACCAGAAGCGCATGCGCTCCGCCTCGTCGCAAGACACGGCGATCGCGGTCGCGCCGGCGCCATCCAGCACCGCTGCCATGCGCTCGATTTCCTCGGCCACTTCGAGTTCGGTGCCGTCGGCCTCGCACAGCAGGATGGCGGCAGCCTCGGTGTCGTAGCCGGCCTTCACGAACGGTTCGACCATGCGCGCCGAGGTGCGGTCCATCATTTCGAGACCGGCGGGGATAATGCCGGCCGCGATCACGCTGGCGACCGCATTGCCGCCGGTGACCACGTCGTCGAAGGACGCCATGATCACGCGCGCCTGCACCGGCTTGGGCACCAGCTTGACCGTCACTTCGGTGACGATGCCCAGCATGCCCTCGGAGCCGATGAACACGGCCAGCAGGTCCAGGCCCGGCGCGTCGAGCGCCTCGCTGCCAAGCTCGATGATCTCGCCGTCGATGGTGGCGACCCGCACGCGCAGCACGTTGTGCACGGTCAGGCCGTATTTGAGGCAGTGCACACCGCCCGAGTTTTCGGCCACGTTGCCGCCGATGGTGCAGGCGATTTGCGAGGACGGGTCCGGCGCGTAGTACAGGCCGTGCGGCGCGGCCGCCTCCGAGATGGCGAGGTTGCGCACGCCCGGCTGGACCACGGCGGTGCGCGCGTAGGGGGCGACGCGGACGATGCGGTTCAGGCGCGCGGTCGAGATCACAACGCCTTCCGCGATCGGCAGCGCGCCGCCGGACAGGCCGGTGCCTGCGCCGCGCGGGACGATGGGTACCTGCAGCTCCCGGCACACATTGAGGATTTCCAGCACCTCGGCCTCACTGGTGGGCAGCGTGACGATCATCGGCAGCTGGCGGTAAGCCGCCAGGCCATCGCATTCGTAAGGACGGGTATCTTCGGGGTCGGACAGGACGCAGTGCGCGGGCAGCCGCGTGCGCAGTGCGTCCGATACCTGCCGGCGGCGTTCGGGATTGGTGGAAGCGGGCGCGTTCATAGGGAGATTGTAGGCACAATAAGCGTGTTTTGTCGTATCCTCCAGCTATCTTTTTTTGCACGTTAGGCATAAACATGGGCAATCGACTTTCAAAAATCGCCACGCGAACCGGCGATGACGGCAGCACCGGACTGGGCGACGGCAGCCGCACCGGTAAAGACAGCGCGCGCATCGCGGCGCTCGGCGAAGTCGACGAACTGAACTCCTTCGTCGGCCTGCTCCTGTGCGAGGACATGCCGGCGGCGCTGCGCGACGAGCTGGTCACGGTGCAGCACGACCTGTTCGACCTCGGCGGCGAACTGTGCATCCCGGGCTACCAGCTGATCACCGACGACCACGTCGCGCGGCTCGACGGCCTGCTCGAGAAGTACAACGCTGACCTGCCGCGCCTGAAGGAGTTCATCCTGCCGGCCGGCTCGCGCGCGGCCTCGCTGGCGCACGTGTGCCGTACCGTGTGCCGCCGCGCCGAGCGCAGCATCGTCGCGCTGTCGAAGGACGAGGACATCAACGCGCAGCCGCGCCAGTACGTGAACCGCCTGTCGGACCTGATGTTCGTGCTGGCGCGCGTGCTCAACCGCTACGCCGGCGGCAGCGACGTGCTGTGGCAGCACGACCGCAAGCCCCGTCCCAAAGACGCGCAGGAATGACGGCAGGCCCGCGCTTCGAGGTCCGATTCCGTGCCGGCGGCAGGCGCCGCGCGGGGAATCCGTTCAACTTCAACGGCATGGGCTCGATCAGCTTCGAGCCGGACTTCGTGGTCCTGCGCGGGAGCCGCTACCGCACCCTGCGCGCGTCCGCCCCCGAGGAGCAGCGCGTGCGCGTGGTCGATATCGTCAACGCCTGCACCGATGGCAAGCAGGTCGAGTTCGAGATCGTCGGCGTGAAGAAGGACGAGAAGGTCGGCTTCGACGTGCCCAATCCGGTCGACATCGAGGACATCCTCAGGCTGCTGCCGGCGCGGCAGACACCGGAATTCGCGACCGAGATGGCGGAGAGCGCCGTGTTCCATGACCGGATCGACCACTGGACGCCGCGCACGCCGATGATCTTCGCGCTGCTGGCGATGAATATCGCCGTGTACGTGCTGATGATGTTCGATCCTTCGGGTGGTTCGCCGGCGGCGGATTCGGCGAAGCTGGTGCGCTGGGGCTCGAACGCGGGACCGTTGACGCTGCACGGGCAGTGGTGGAGGCTGGTGACCTCGATGTTCATCCATGGCGGTCTGCTGCACATCAGCTTCAATATGTACGCGCTGTGGCAGGCGGGGCGGCTGGTCGAGCGCATGTTCGGCAGCGCGCGCTTCATTGCGCTCTACATGATCGCGGGGGTGTGCGGCAGCATCGCCAGCGTGGCGTGGAATACGCAGGTGAACAGCGTGGGGGCGTCGGGGGCGATCTTCGGGATTATCGGGGGGCTGCTGGCGTTTATCCGCAGGCCGGATAGCGGGGTGCCGCCGACGATCGTAAAGGATCTGCGCGGGTCGCTGGGGGGATTCCTGCTATTTAATATCGCCGCTGGCCTGGTGTATCCACACACGGATAACGCGGCGCATATTGGGGGGCTGGTGGGTGGCTACATCGCCGGTCACCTGCTGGCGCGCTCGCTCTACGTCCCGCACCACTAAACTCCGTCGTCCCGGCGGAGGCCGGGACCCATGCTGAGCGAACCGGCTCGCGGCAATCGCTCCACTATTCAAGCGTTCAATGGGTCCCGGCCTTCGCCGGGACGACGGTCTTTAAGCTAACGAATTACATCAGGCGTTGTTGACGACCAAGCGAGGCTCCGCCACGCCCGCACGCTCACGAATCGAAGCAGCGATGCCCTTCGCATCCAGCCCGACGGACGCCAGCAGCAAGCCCGGATCGCCATGGTCGATGAACTTGTCCGGCAGGCCCAGGTGCAGGATCGGCTTGGTGATGCCTGCTTCCGCCAGCGCTTCCGCCACCGCCGAACCGGCGCCGCCCATGATGCAGCCCTCTTCCACCGTCACCAGGTAGTCGTGGTCGCGCGCCAGGCGCGTGACCAGTTCCACGTCGAGCGGCTTCACGAAGCGCATATTTGCCACCGTGGCGCCCAGCTGCTCGCCCGCGCCAAGGCTCGGCGCGACCATCGAGCCGAACGCCAGGATCGCAATGCCCTTGCCCTCGCGGCGCACTTCGCCCTTGCCGATCTCGATCGACTTCAGCTCCTGCTCCGTCTTGGCGCCGACGCCCGCGCCGCGCGGATAACGCACCGCCGCCGGTCCCGGGAAGTGGTAGGCAGTGGTCAGCATCTGGCGGCACTCGTTCTCGTCCGACGGCGCCATCACCACCATATTCGGGATGCAGCGCAGGTAGGCCATATCGTAGTTGCCTGCGTGCGTCGCGCCATCGGCGCCGACGATGCCGGCGCGGTCCAGCGCGAAAGTCACGTCCAGGTTCTGCAGCGCCACGTCATGGATCAGCTGGTCATAGGCGCGCTGCAGGAAGGTCGAGTAGATCGCCACCACCGGCTTCATGCCCTCCGTCGCGAGGCCGGCGGCGAAGGTCACCGAATGCTGCTCGGCGATGCCGACGTCGAAGTAACGCTCCGGGAACTGCTGGTGGAACTTGACCATGCCCGAGCCTTCGCGCATCGCCGGCGTGATCCCGACCAGCTTCTTGTCGACTACCGCCATGTCGCACAGCCAGTTGCCGAACACCTCGGTGTAGGTCAGCTTGGACGGCGCCGCGGCCGGCTTGATGCCTTCGGTCGGATTGAACTTGCCGGTGCCGTGGTACAGGATCGGCTCGGCCTCGGCCAGCTTGTAGCCCTGGCCCTTCTTGGTGACCACGTGCAGGAACTGCGGGCCCTTGAGGTTCTTGATGTTCTCCAGCGTCGGGATCAGCGAGTCGAGGTCGTGGCCATCGATCGGGCCGATGTAGTTGAAGCCGAATTCCTCGAACATCGTGGCCGGGACCACCATGCCTTTCGCGTGTTCTTCCAGGCGCTTGGCCAGCTCGCGCATCGGCGCCGGCAGCACGGTCTTGCCGACGTTCTTGGCGGCGGCGTAGAACTTGCCCGACATGAGGCGCGCCAGGTAGCGGTTGAGCGCACCGACCGGCGGCGAGATCGACATGTCGTTGTCGTTCAGGACGACCAGCAGGTCGCAGTCGTCTTCCACGCCGGCGTTGTTCAGCGCCTCGAAGGCCATGCCGGCGGACATGGAGCCGTCACCGATGACGGCGATCGCGTGGCGCTTCTCGCCTTTCAGCTTGGCCGCAGCGGCCATGCCCAGCGCCGCCGAGATCGAGGTCGACGAATGCGCGGTGCCGAAGGTGTCGTACACGCTTTCGTCGCGCTTGGGGAAGCCGGACAGGCCGTCCAGCTGGCGCAGCGTGGGCATGCGCTCGCGCCGGCCGGTGAGGATCTTGTGCGAATAGGTCTGGTGGCCGACGTCCCACACGATGCGGTCGTACGGCGTGTTGAACACGTAGTGCAGCGCGATGGTCAGTTCGACGGTGCCGAGGTTGGACGACAGGTGGCCGCCGGTCTTGGACACGGAATCGAGCAGGAAGCTGCGCAACTCATGCGCGAGCGGCGTCAACTGCGCGCGCGGGAGCTTGCGCAGGTCGGCGGGATCGTTGATGGTTTCTAGCAGTTTCATTTATGCCTTCCGCTGCACGATGAGGTCAGCCAGTTCGCGCAGCCGCAATGCTTGTTCGCCAAACGGCGCCAGCGCCTCATGCGCGTCGCGCCGCAGTTGTTCGGCCAGCGCCCGCGAGGGTTCCAGGCCAAGGATCGACACATAGGTCGGCTTGTTGTCGGCCGCGTCCTTGCCGGCGGTCTTGCCGAGCGTGGCCGAATCGGCGGTCGCGTCGAGCACGTCGTCGACCACCTGGAACGCCAGGCCGATCGCCTTCGAATACGCGGCCAGCGCGTCCAGCTCGTGCGGCGCCAGGTCGCGGCCGGCCAGTGCGCCGAGGATCACGGAGGCGCGCAGCAGCGCGCCGGTCTTCAGCTGGTGCATGCGCTCCAGCTGCTCCAGCGTCAGCGCCAGGCCGACGCTGTCCAGATCGATCGCCTGGCCGCCGCACATGCCGCTTGATCCCGCCGCCTCGGCCAGCAGGCGCAGCATCGCCACCAGCCGCCCGGCCGGCAGCGTGTCGCTTTCGGCCAGCACCTGGAAGGCCTGCGACTGCAGCGCATCGCCCACCAGCAGCGCGGTCGCTTCGTCATATGCGACGTGCACGGTCGGCTTGCCGCGCCGGAGCTCGTCGTCGTCCATGCACGGCATGTCGTCGTGGACCAGCGAATAAGCGTGGATCATCTCGACCGCGCAGGCCGCGCGCGCCAGCGCCTTGGGATCGGCGCCCGACAGCGCGCCGCTCGCGTACACCAGCAGCGGACGCACGCGCTTGCCGCCGCCCAGCGTGGTGTAGCGCATCGCCGCGTGCAGCTTGGCGGGCACCGCATCCACCGCGGGCAGGTAGCGGTCGAGCGCCTGCTCGACTTCATCCTGCACGTCCTTCATCCAAACGCCGAAAGCTGCCGTCATTGCGCGCCCTCGCCGGCGGTATCCGCGGCAAACGGCTTGAGCATGTCGCCCTCGAGCACCTTGACCTGCGATTCGACCTTGTCCAGCTGCGCGGCGCAGTACTTGACCAGCTCCGAGCCGCGCGCGTAGGCCGCGACCGAGGCTTCCAGCGGCAGCTGGCCGGATTCCATTTGCGTGACCAGCTGGGCCAGTTCGGCCATCGCCTGCTCGAACGATTCGGGCGGCGGTGACGAGGAGGTAGTGTTCGACATAGTTAATCTTTTTCTAACGACCGCGCCGCCAGCCCGCAACACGTGCGCCGCCGCTAAGTCCAATCGCGTATTTTAGAACAATCCAACCGCCCGGGTGGCGATAAGCGTGTCGCGTCACCCTCTTGCCAATCAATCCACATTGTAAGGTATCGACCCCGGACCTCATGAAAACCATGCAGTTCAGGCAATATCTTTCCACCTCGACACCACAATGTCGCGATGGGCCATTACGGTAGACCTCGTTAGACGGTATAATCTCCGGTTCTGTTCCGAAATACCGTATTACGTCGCCGAATACTGGTCTTTGGATTTTCTCTTCTTTGGCTCGCTCTTATTTAAGGGGGGTTGGGATGTCCGATCTGGCTACCCAGGCGAAGTTGTCGCGCTCGTGCGCGCAGCTTCCGGTAAGTGTTTATTTTGATGAAGCGCTTCTGCAGCGCGAAATGCAGGAACTGTTCCACAAGGGGCCGCGCTACGTCGGGCACGAACTGATGGTTCCGGAAGTCGGCGACTTCCACACGCTGGCGGCGGAAAAAGAAGGCCGCATGCTGGTCCGTAACCAGAATGGCATCGAACTGCTGTCGAACGTGTGCCGCCACCGGCAGGCGCTGATGTTCAATGGCCGTGGCAATACCGGCAACATCGTGTGCCCGCTGCACCGCTGGACCTATGACCTGAAGGGCGAGCTGATCGGCGCGCCGCACTTCGACGATACGCCCTGCCTGAACCTGTCGCGCACCCCGCTGCAGAACTGGAACGGGCTGCTGTTCGAACAGAACGGCTACAACGTGATGGAAAAGCTGGGCAAGCTGCCGGTCACCCGGGACCTCGACTTCTCGGGCTACATGCTCGACCACGTCGAGGTGCACGATTGCGACTACAACTGGAAGACCTTCATCGAAGTCTACCTGGAGGACTACCACGTCGAGCCCTTCCACCCGGGCCTGGGCAACTTCGTCACCTGCGAAGACCTGAGCTGGGACTTCGGCAAGGACTACAGCGTGCAGACCGTAGGCGTGAACCAGGGCCTGAAGCGCTTCGGCTCGGCCAAGTACCGCAAGTGGCAGGAAGAAGTCCTCAAGTTCAGCAACGGCGTGCCGCCCAAGTTCGGCGCGATCTGGCTGACGCTGTACCCGAACATCATGGTCGAGTGGTATCCGAACGTGCTGGTGGTCTCGACCCTGTGGCCGGACGGCCCGCAGAAGACGCGCAACGTGGTCGAGTTCTACTACCCGGAAGAGATCGTGCTGTTCGAGCGCGACTTCGTCGATGCCGAGCGCGCCGCCTACATGGAGACCTGCATCGAGGACGACGAGATCGGCCTGCGGATGGACGCCGGCCGCCGCATCCTGATGGAGCGCGGCGTGAACGAAGTCGGCCCCTACCAGTCGCCGATGGAAGACGGCATGCAGCACTTCCACGAGTGGTACCGCAGCAAAATCAACCTGTAATTCCTGCACCAGGCAAAACCGCGGCACACACAGGCCGCGGTTTTTTTTTCGAAGACCGTAACAATGCCCTCCCTCTGGATGCTCTTCGCCAGCTTTGCCTTCGCCGCCATGGGTGCGGCGGTCAAGCTGGCGTCCGATACCTTTTCCACTTCCGAACTGGTGATGTACCGCGGCCTGATCGGCTCCATCATCCTGTTCGCCACGCTGCGCGCGCATGGCGGCACGCTGCGCACGCCCTTCCCCAAGGAGCACTTGTGGCGCAGCGGCGTCGGCGTGACCTCGCTGTGGCTGTGGTTCTTCGCGATCGGCGCGCTGCCGCTGGCCACCGCCACCACGCTGAACTACACCGCGCCGATCTGGATGGCGGCATGGACCCTCGGACTGGCCTGGTACCACGGCGACAAGCATGCCGAATGGCCGCTGATCGCCGCCGTGCTGATGAGTTTTGTCGGCGTCACGCTGGTGCTGCGTCCCGCGGTCGAGATGCAGCAGTGGGCCGGCGGCCTGGCCGGCATCGCCTCGTCGGTGATCTCGGCGGCGGCCTACCTGCAGGTGCGCCGCCTGGGCCGGATGGGCGAGCCGGAGTACCGCGTGGTGTTCTACTTCTCCCTGACCACCGCCATCACCGGCTTCCTCGGCGCCCTCGCCACGCCCGATGCGGCGGGCGTGCACTTCCATGCATTCTCGACGCGCAATGCGCTGCTGATCCTGTTCATGGGCTTTGCGGGGCTGGTCGCGCAGGTCGCGATGACGCGCGCCTACCGCACCGGCAGCGTGCTGGTGGTGGCCAACCTGCAGTACACCGGCATCGTGTTCTCCAGCCTGTGGAGCATCCTGCTGTGGGGCGACCACTTCGACTGGCACGTGTGGCTCGGCATGGCGATCATCCTCGCCTCCGGCGTCGCCGCGACGTTCTACAATACCCCGGCAGCGGCCAGCGCCGCCATCAAGACCGATCCGATCGCAAGCGAAACCTGAAAGGCAACCATGTACACGACACTGATCGCCGCGGCCGACCTGGCCCGCCATATCGATGATGCAGGCTGGGTGGTGGTGGACTGCCGCCACGACCTCGCCAACCTGTCCGCGGGCCGCGAGGGCTATGCGGTGGCGCACCTGCCGCACGCGGTGTTCGCCGACATGGAGACCGAGCTGTCGGGCGCCAAGCGCGGACCGGACGGCGTATTCCGCGGCCGCCATCCGCTGCCGGAGCGTGAGGCCCTGATCGAAACGCTGCGCGGCTGGGGCGTGAACGAAGGCACCCAGGTGGTGGCCTACGACGCCCACGGCGGCATGTTCGCGGCGCGCCTGTGGTGGCTGCTGCGCTGGGTCGGCCACGAGGCGGTGGCGGTGCTGGACGGCGGCATGGCCGCATGGCAGGCGCAGGGCCTGGCGCTGACCGCGCAGGTGGACAGCAAGCCGCGCGGCGATATCGCGGCGCACGCGTCGCTGGTGTCGACCGTCAGCGCGGACGAGGTGCTGGCGAACATCGGCGGCGGCGCGCGTGTCGTCGTCGATGCGCGTGCGCCGGACCGCTACCGCGGCGAGAACGAGACCATCGACCCGGTCGGCGGCCATATTCCGGGCGCGAAGAACCGCTTCTTCAAGGACAACCTCGGGGCCGATGGCCGCTTCAAGGACGCGCAGGCGCTACGCGCGGAATTCGCGCAGATCGTCGGCGATCCCAAGGCGGCCATCATGCAATGCGGGTCGGGTGTCACGGCATGCCATAATCTGCTGGCACTCGAAGTGGCCGGCCTGGGCGGCGCGGCGCTTTACCCTGGCTCGTGGAGCGAGTGGTGCGCCGATCCGCAGCGCCCGGTCAGCACGGGCGCGAACCCATAACCATAAAACGAGGAGTTCGCGGTGATCAAACTCTATGCCTTTGGCCCCGCTTTCGGCCTACCCGACCCCAGCCCCTTCGTCATGAAAGCCGAGCTGCTGCTCAAGCTGGCCGGCCTGCCCTACCAGATCGACACCCGAGGCTTCAACCGCGCGCCCAAAGGCAAGCTGCCCTACATCGATGACGACGGCGTGATCGTGGCCGACTCCTTCCTGATCCGGACCCACCTCGAACAGCGCCACGGCATCGACTTCGACGGCGGCTACGACGCGCGCAGCCGCGCCACCGCCCGCGCGGTCGAAAAGATGCTGGAGGAGCACCTCTACTTCGCGCTGGTGCACGAGCGCTGGATGAAGGACGAGAACTTCAAGCGCGGCCCCGCGAGCTTCTTCAAGGGCGTGCCGGCTCTGGTGCGCCCGCTGGTCCAGCGCATGGTGCGCGGCCAGGTGCGCAAGACACTGCACGGCCACGGCATCGGCCGCCACAGCGAGGCGGAAATCGCGATGATGGCATGCGCCGACCTGGACGCCTTGTCCGCCTTGATCGGCGAGCGCTCCTGCCTGCTGGGCGAACGTCCATGCGGCGCGGATGCGACCGTACTCGCCTTCGTCGCGGGATCCCTGTGCGAACAGTTCGACTCGCCGGTGCGCGCTCATGCCGAAAAGCTTCCTAACCTGGTGGCCTACCGCGACCGCTGGATGGCGCACTACTACGGCGGCGGGCAGGAAGCCGCCGCTGCACACGCCGCCTGAGCGTATCACTTGAGATAGAACGTCGTTCCCGCGCAGGCGGGAACCCCATTTTTGCGCGCCTGGCCACTCACGCGAAACGAGGTCCCCGCCTCCGCGGGGGCGACAACAAGAAAGCACGATGCGCCGCTACGACGCAAGATTTGATCAGTGCCCGTGCGTGAGCAGCAGGACGATCCCGACGCCGGCCGCGATCAGCAGCACCTGCGGCACCGATTCGCGCACGGTGGCGCGGCGCTGCATCTGCGGCATCAGGTCGCTCACCGCGATATAGATGAAGCCCGACGACGCGAACACCAGCACGTAGGGGATCAAGCCGCTGGCGCGGTCGAGGGTGAAGTAGCCGAGCAGGCCGCCGGCCACCGCCAGCAAACTGCACAGCAGGTTGAAGATATAGGCGCGCACCCGCGAGAAGCCGGCGTTGAGCATCACGATGAAGTCGCCAATCTCCTGCGGGATCTCGTGCGCGACGATGGCCAGGCCGGTGACGATGCCAAGTTCCGGATTGGCGAGGAAGGCCGCGGCAATCAGGATGCCGTCGGTGAAGTTGTGCATGCCGTCGCCGACCAGGATCATCCACCCCGCCTTGCCGGCTTCGCGCTTGTCATGGCCGTGCGCGTGGTGATGGCCGTCGCCTTCGTGGTGGTGCGAGTGGCGCAGCAGCGCCGCTTTTTCGAGCAGGAAGAAGGCCAGCAGGCCGGCCAGCAGCGTCGCGAACAGCGTGCGCGGATCGGCTTTCGACTCGAACGCTTCCGGCAGCGCATGCAGCAGCGACGTCGAGAGCATGATCCCGACCGACAGGCTGACCATGCGCTCGACTACCTTGGACAACAGGGCGAACGAAAAAACGGCTGCGGCGGAAATGCTGACGACACCGGCGAAGATGGTCGCCAGCAGGATGGAAATAAGCGTGGGGTCGATTTGTTAGCCTCTTGTTCTTGACGGCGGCTGCAAGCACGCCGAGCAGCATTGTACCGCCCCGCGTGCCTGCGCGTGCGGCTCAGCCCACCCCGTGCGAGCGGAACCACTCCAGCGCGCGCTTCCAGCCGTCCTTGGCGTCGGCCTCCACATAGCTCGGGCGATAATCCGCATTGAAGGCGTGGCCGGCGTCCGGATAGACCACGAAGGTCGATCCGCTGCGGCCCTTGGCCAGCTCCGCCTTCATGCGCTCGATCGACGATTGCGGGATGCCGTTGTCCTTGGCGCCATATAGACCGAGCACCGGCACCGTCAGCGTGGCCGCGAAGTCGATCGGCTGCTTCGGATTGTTCGGCGATGCATCGCCGACCAGCCGCCCGTACCATGCGACGCCCGCCCTCACCTTGGGATTGTGGGCGCAATACAGCCAGGTGATGCGCCCGCCCCAGCAAAAGCCCGTGATGCCGATCTTGTCGACATTGCCGCCATGCTGGCGCGCCCAGTCGACGCAGGCGTCGAGGTCGCCCATCACCTCGGCGTCGGGGGTCTTGGAGATGATGTCGCGCATCAGGTCCGCGATGTTGGCGACCTTCTGCGGATCGCCCTGGCGCACGAACAGGTCCGGCGCCAGCGCCATATAGCCCTGCTTGGCGAAGCGGCGCGCGACGTCGGCGATGTGCTCATGCACGCCAAAGATTTCGGATACGACGAGGATGACCGGCGGATTGGCCTTGTCGGCGGGCTGGGCGCGGTACACCGGCACCTCGGTGCCGCCGACCTTGATGCTGATCGTGCCGGCGGTAAGTCCAGCGGTATCGGTCTTGATGACCGACTGCGCCGCGACCGGCAAGGTGGCCGCGGCAAAGCCGCTGCCCAGTGCCACCTTCAGGAAGTCACGGCGGTCGACGCCGTCCGTGAAAGCGCTGCTGGCGACCAGGGAGTCGCCGTCCTGAACCAGGTCCTTCATCTGCGATACCTCCGACGTTGTTGGACAGGGTTGCTATCTTAACAGCGCTTCAGCGATATCGCGCACTCTCAAAAACGTCGTCCCGGCGGAGGCCGGGACCCATGCTGACTCTCCGAATTCGGAAGCGGTGGGTCCCGGCCTGCGCCGGGACGACGGTGTTATTACAGTAGTCGTGCTTACGGAGTGAGCGTGAAGTTCACGCCGGTCTGGTTACCCTTCGACAGATCGACCGCTGCGACCGACTTCGTGGTGTAGCCGGTGGCCGAGGCTTCGAGCGAATACACGCCCGGGGTCACGCCGCTGGCGGCATTGAACGCGAGCGGCAGCGTGGTGCTGTAGGCAGCATACTGCGGCGCCGCCAGCGGCAGGTTGGCCAGGGTGTAGGCATTGGTCAGGTCCACGCCCTGGTACTTGATCGCGACCGGGCCGGAGGCCAGTGTCTGCTTGGCGGTCACGAACGGCGTCGCGGTGGCACTGACCGGGTTCAGTGTCACGCTGCCGCTGACCGAACCGGTGGCCGACTGCGCCAGCGCGATCGGCGCGGCGGCGGTGCTGACCGAGGTGTTGCCGGTGGCGGCGACCGGCACGGCGGAGATCACCGAGGCGGCGCTGTTGTCGGAGGTGATCACCAGGTCGTAATTACCGGCCGTGAGGTGCGAGACCACAAACACGCCAGTCTGCACGTCAGGCGTGGTGGAAGCGATGATCTGCCCATTCTGCTCGGCCGCGATCATCACGTGGTGGGTCAGCGCGGCGGCGGCGATCACGCCCGAGATGCCGTTGTTCGCGGCCGGCACCAGGGTCAGCACCGGCTTGAGCGCGTAGCTGCCATTGCCCTTGCTGACCACCGATTTGCAGGCGTCGAAGTCGATCACGAGGTTGGTGGTGGCGCCGGCGGTCACGTCGAAGCCGCCATTGATCTTGATGCCGCTGGTGACGCCGCTCGGGGTGTCGAGCGCCAGTTCGCCGGTGCTGCCGGTACGTACCACGGTGTTGGCGGTGCCGCTGGAGTTCGCATCCAGCACCAGGCGCACCTGGCCGTAGTGGCCGGCGTCCAGCGAGCCCGTTGCCAGCGTGTCCACCACGCCGTTGGTCAGCGACAGCAGGTTGATCTTGCGCGCCGGGCTCAGCGGCAGGCTGAGCCAGCTGGCGTCGGTATCGGACGCGGTATCGCTCTTGTTGACCATCACCTTGGTCACGGTGACGTTGACGGAATCAAAGCCGCAGGCCGGCGCATCGGTCAGCGCGACGGCGACCGTACCGGTGCTCGACGTGACGGTCGGCGTGGTGGTCGACCCCGACGACCCGCCACCGCCGCCGCAGGCCCCGAGGACCGCCGCAGCCAGCGCGCTCCCGGCCAGCAGGCCGACTTTGGTGAGTTGTTGTTTCATTATGTGCCTTTCAAAAATCGCCATGGGAGGGTGAAATTCATGTACATATCGTATATTCCTTCATGCAATTTTGCAGCCCGCACACGGGGATTGAAACGTCTGCTTACAACAGTTACCGAACTGTCGCCGCGTTCAGCAACATCAGTGTGCCTGCTCCCAGTTGGGGCCGACGCCGGTCTCGGCCAGCAGCGGCACCTTGAGCGTCGCCACGCCTGACATCAGTTCCGGCAGGCGCGCCTTGACCAGCTCCAGCTCGGCCTCGGGCACTTCCAGCACCAGTTCGTCGTGCACCTGCATCACCATGCGGGTGCCCAGGCCCTCGCGTTCGATCCAGCCCTGCACCGCGATCATCGCCAGCTTGATCAGGTCGGCGGCCGTACCCTGCATCGGCGCATTGATCGCCGCGCGTTCGGCGGCGGCGCGGCGCGGGCCGTTGGGCGAATTGATCTCGGGGAGCCACAGGCGGCGGCCGAACACGGTCTCGACGTAGCCGCGCTGCTTGGCTGCGAGGCGGGTCTCGTCCATGTACTGCTTCACGCCGGAGAAGCGGTTGAAGTAGCGCTCGATATAATTCTGCGCGGCGGAGCGCTCGATGCCGAGGTTGGACGCCAGGCCGAATGCGCTCATGCCGTAGATCAGGCCGAAGTTGATGACCTTGGCGTAGCGGCGCTGCTCCGACTGCACCTCTTCCTGCGCCAGGCCGAAGATTTCGGCGGCGGTTGCGCGGTGGATGTCGGCGCCTTCCGCGAACGCGCGCAGCATCGCCTCGTCGCCCGAGATGTGGGCCATGATGCGCAGCTCGATCTGCGAATAGTCGGCCGACACGATCACATTGCCCGGCCCCGCCACGAAGGCTTCGCGGATACGGCGGCCTTCGGCGGTGCGCACGGGGATATTCTGCAGGTTCGGGTCGTTCGAGGCCAGGCGCCCGGTGACGGCCACCGCCTGCGCGTAATTGGTGTGCACGCGGCCGGTGTTCGGGTTCACGCCCTTGGGCAGTTTGTCGGTGTAGGTCGACTTCAGCTTGGACAGGCCGCGGTGCTCCAGCAGGATTTTCGGCAGCGGATAGTCCTCGGCCAGCTTCTGCAGCACTTCCTCGTCGGTCGACGGCGCGCCGGTGGCGGTCTTCTTGATCACCGGGAGCTGCAGCTTGCCGAAGAAGATCTCGCCGATCTGCTTGGGCGAGCCGAGGTTGAACGGGCCGCCGGCCAACTCGTAGGCCTGTTGCTCCAGCTGCGCGATGCGCGTGGCCAGTTCGCGGCTCTGCTGATCCAGCAGGGCGGCGTCGATCAGCACGCCGTTGCGCTCGATCTTCTGCAGCACCACCTGGGTCGGCAGCTCGATATTGCGGTACACGTACTTCAGGCCTTCGTTGCTCTCGACGTGAGGCAGCATGCTGTGATGCAGGCGCAGCGTGATGTCCGAATCCTCGCCCGCGTACTCGGTCGCGCGCGCCAGCTCCACCTGGTCGAAGCAGATCTGGTTGGCGCCCTTGCCGCAGACATCGACGTAGGGAATGGTGGTGTAGCCGAGGTGGCGCATCGCCATCGTGTCCATGTCGTGCGGCTTGTGCGACTCGAACACGTAGGACTGCAGCAGCGTGTCGTGCTCGATCCCGCGCAGCTTCACGCCGTGGTTCTCGAACACGTGCATGTCGTATTTCAGGTTCTGGCCGAGCTTGGGCTTGTCCGGATTTTCCAGCCACGGCTTCAGGCGCTCCAGCACCAGCTCGCGCGGCAGCTGCTGCGGCACGCCGGCGTAGCGGTGCGCGACCGGGATGTAGCAGCCCTTCTCCTTTTCCACCGACAGCGAGATGCCCACCATTTCGGCCTGCATCGGGTCGAGCGAAGTGGTCTCGGTGTCGACCGAGGTCAGCGCGGCGGCGTCGATGAGCGCGATCCACTTGTCCAGCTGCTCTTCGGTCAGTACGGTCTCGTACTCGCCGCGGATGATCGGCATGCCCGGCAGCGTGGCCTGGGCGCCTTCCGGCGACGACAGCGGCGCGGCCGGCGCGCCGGCGGTGCCGTTGCGGGCGGTGAGCTCGCGCAGCATGGTCTTGAAGCCGTAGCGCTCGAAGAAGGCGACCAGCGCCTCGCGGTCTTCCGGCCGGCCGATCAGGCTTTCTTCGAACGAAATCACGTGGCCGGCCAGGTCGCAGTCGGTCTTCACGGTGATCAGTTCGCGGCCCTTGGGCAGCCATTCCAGCGCGGCGCGCAGGTTCTCGCCGACCGCGCCGGTGATGGTGTGCGCGTTGGCGATCACGCCGTCGAGCGAACCGTGCAGGGTCAGCCACTTGAGCGCGGTCTTCGGGCCGCACTTGTTCACGCCCGGGACGTTGTCGACGGTGTCGCCGATCAGGGTCAGGTAGTCGATGATGCGGTTGGGCGGCACGCCGAACTTGGCCAGCACGCCGGCTTCGTCGAGCTTATCGTTGGTCATGGTATTGATCAGCATGACCTTGTCGTTGACCAGCTGGGCCAGGTCCTTGTCGCCGGTCGAGACGATGGTGTCCATGCCCTTCGCGTACGCCTGCACGGCCAGGGTGCCGATCACGTCGTCCGCTTCCACGCCGTCGACCATCAGGATCGGCCAGCCGAGGAAGCGCACGGCCTCGTGGATCGGCTCGATCTGCTTGCGCAAATCGTCGGGCATCGAGGCGCGCGTGGCCTTGTACTCGGGGTAGAGATCGTCGCGGAAGGTCTTGCCGGAGGCGTCGAAGACGCAGGCGATGTAGGCCGCCGGATAATCGGCGCGCAGGCGGCGCAGCATGTTGACCATGCCGTGCATCGCCCCGGTGGGGAAGCCGTCCGGGCTGCGCAGGTCGGGCAGCGCATGGAAGGCGCGATAAAGGTAGCTGGAACCGTCGACTAGGAGCAGGGTATTTTGCATAGGGTGGCGATGTGGTGGTGGGACGCTCGCGCGCCGCGCTCGATCTGCGCATTATCGCAGAATCCGGCATGGGAAAAACGCAAGCTTGCAGGGTTCGTATATGGGGGCGGTGCGCCAGTTTTCACTGGCTCGCCACGGCTTTGCTACAATGAACAAAACGATAAAGGTGAATATCATGTCGCGCTCCAGCCTGATTCTCAAACTTGCGCCGCTCGGCCTGCTCGCGTGGTCCGCGTTGGCCGCTGCCCAGCAGCAAGCGCAAACCCCAACCACGCCGCCCCCGGGCGACAAGCCGCCGCGCCTCGAACGCATCGAGCCGGGCAGCGACGTCCCGGCGACCACCATCCCGCCCAAGGGCGGCACCCAGATCAAGGAACGCAAGGAAGGCGGCGTCGTTACCGAGGTCGAGGTACAGGCCGGCCCCAGCCACTACACGATGCGCCCCGCCCACCCGGCCGGCACCGGCCAGCCCGGCACGGTCGAAACCAACAGCGGCGTACGCGCGCCGCAGTGGCAGGTGCTGGAGTTCGACCTGAACAAAAAGCGCAAGCAAGCCAGCGAACAGCCGGCGGCCGCCGCACCGGCCGAGGAGCTCGCTCCCGCCGAGGTGCCGCCGCCACCGCGCCCGGCGCAGAAGTAAACTGGCAACCCATCCGTGCGCGCAGCGATGCGCGCATCCCGCATAGCTACCGACTTTTACCTTTTGCTTGAACATGGCAGTATTCACCACGGTCACGCTGGATGACCTCACCCAGTGGATCAGGCAGTTCCCCCTCGGCCAGGCGCGCGCGCTGAAAGGCATTGCGAGCGGCATCGAGAACACCAACTACTTCCTGACGACCGAGCGCGGCGAATACGTGCTCACGATTTTCGAAAACCTCGATTTCGCGCAGCTGCCGTTCTACGTGCAGCTGATGGCGCACCTGGCCAGGCGCGGCATCCCGGTGCCGGACCCGGTGGCCAACGACCAGGGCGAACTGGTGGTGCCGCTGCAGGGCAAGCCCGCCGTCATCGTCAGCAAGCTGGAAGGCGCGTCGCAGATGGACCCGCAGCCGGTGCACTGCGCCGAAGGCGGCCGGATGCTGGCGCGGATGCACCTGGCCGGGCGCGACTTCCCGCTGCGGCAACCCAACCTGCGCGGCCTGGACTGGTGGCTGGAGACGGCGCCCAAGGTCATGCCATTCCTGTCGGCCGCCAACGAGGCGCTGCTGGCAACCGAAATCGCGTACCAGAAAGCGTTTGCCGATACCCCCACCTACCGCGGCCTGCCGCGCGGCCCGGTGCACGCGGACCTGTTCCGCAATAACGTGATGTTCGTGGGCGACAAGCTCACCGGCTGCTTCGACTTCTATTTCGCGGGCTGCGACACCTGGCTGTTCGACGTCGCGGTCACGGTCAACGACTGGTGCATCGACCAGGCCACCGGCGCGCTCGACGCGGCGCGCACGGAGGCGATGCTGGCGGCCTACCAGGCGGAGCGCCCGTTCACGCCGGAAGAGCGCGAAGCCTGGCAGCCGATGCTGCGCGCGGCCGCGCTGCGCTTCTGGCTGTCGCGCCTGTACGACTTCCACCTGCCGCGCGAAGCCGAAATGCTGACGCCGCACGACCCGACCCATTTCGAGCGCATCCTGCGCGACCGCCTGGCCCTGCAGGCGCCGGAGCTGCCGGCATGAGCAGCCTGCCCGCGCGCACCGGCCTGGATTGGCTCAAGCAAGGCGCGGCCCTGTTCCGCAAGCAGCCGGCCGGGCTGACCGCGCTGCTGTTCGCGAACTTCTTCATCAGCATCCTGCTGGCGTCGCTGCCTGTGCTCGGCCAGTTCGCGGCCGTGATCCTGATTCCTTCGCTGTCGATGGCATTCATGCAGGCCTGCCTGATGATCGAGAACGGCGAGACGGTAACCCTGCGCGTGCTGGCGACCGGTTTTCGCAAGCCGGCGGTGGCCGAGCTGTGCAAACTCGGCGTGGTGTACCTGATCGTGTCGGGCGTGCTGACGCTGCTCTCCGGTGTGCTGATCAATGACGCCTTCTGGCAGCAGTTGCGCGACCAGGGCTCGGTGCCGCAGAAGCTCGATATCGCGCCGCGCGACATGCTGGGCATGCTGGCGCTGTTCGTGATCGACCTGTCGGCGCTGATCTCGCTGGCGTTCGCGGCGCCGCTGGTGTACTGGGAGAAGATGGGACCGGGAAAGGCGACGTTCTACAGCTTCTTCGCGGTGGTGAAAAGCGCACGCGTGTTCGTGGTGCTGCTGGGCGCGTGGTTCGGGCTGTTCTGCCTGGCGTCGCTGTTCATCACGCTGGTGCTCGGGCCGCTGCATATCGCGCAGGCGGTGATGTACGGGATGCTGTTTATCTTCGTGCTGTTGCTGCAGTGTGCGATCTACGTTGGCTACCGCCAGATTTTCGGCAAGCCAATCGAGCCTGCGCCCGCCCACTCTGTATAACCGTCGTCCCCGCGCAGGCGGGGACCCATGGACCATTCGAACAGCCGCACCGGAGGCCGCGTGCCTGCCAACTCAGCATGGGTCCCCGCCTGCGCGGGGACGACGGATTTTAGAGCCGTTCGAGCTTCGCCACCGACAGGTCCAGCACCTTCATCCCCGCCGCGCCGAAGTTGATCTGCGCGCGCGCCGCTCCCGCCCCGCCTTCGATATTGACGATCACGCCTTCGCCGAACTTGGCATGCGCCACCGACTCACCGATCCGCCAGCCGGAGCTGTGGCCCGACTTCTGCGTGATCTGCTTGGCGATCTTGTTGTCCACGCCGCCATTGCGGAACTCGGCGTCATCCCAGGCCGTCGTCGACTTGCGGTTGGCGAACCAGTTGCCCTGCACCCGCGGCGACAGCCACTTGAGCGACTCCTCCGGCAGCTCGTCGAAGAAGCGCGACTTCATGTTGAAGCGCGTCTGCCCATGCAGCATGCGTTGCTGGGTGAAGCTCATGTACAGGCGGCGCCGCGCGCGCGTGATCGCCACATACATCAGGCGACGCTCCTCGTCCACGCCATCGGCCTCGCGCGAGCTGCTCTCGTGCGGGAACAGGCCTTCTTCCATGCCGGTGATGAACACCGCGTCGAACTCCAGGCCCTTGGCCGAGTGCACCGTCATCAGCTGCAGCGCTTCCTGGCCGGCCTGCGCCTGCGCGTCGCCCGCTTCCAGCGATGCGTGCGACAGGAAGGCCGACAGCGGCGACATCACGGTCGCCAGCGGCGCATCGGCGTCAAGAATCGCGACGCCGTCTTCGGTCACGATCTGCTCGCCCGCGACGGCGGCGGCTTGCGGGCCGAGATGCGCCGGGGCCTGCTGGCCGAAGCCCTCTTCCTGCACGAACTGCGCAGCCGCGTCGACCAGCTGTTCCAGGTTTTCGATGCGGTCAGCGCCTTCCTTCTCGGTGGCGTAGTGCGTCAGCAGCGTGCTGCGTTCGAGGACCACGCGCACCATCTCCGGCAGCGGCAGGTTTTGCGTTTCGAAGCGCGCGCCCTCCACCAGCTTGACGAAGGCGCCCAGCGCGGAGCCGGCCTTGCCGGTCATGTAGGGCACCGCCGCGTACAGCGAAATCCCGTACTGTTCGGCCGCGTTCTGCAGCAGCTCGATGCTGCGCGCGCCGATGCCGCGCGTCGGGAAGTTCACCACGCGCAGGAAGGCGGAGTCGTTGTGCGGGTTGTCCATCAGCTGCAGGTAGGCGATCGCGTGCTTCACCTCCGCGCGCTGGAAGTAGCGCAGGCCGCCGTACACGGTGTACGGCATGCCGGCCGCGAACAGCGCGTGCTCGATCACGCGGCTTTGCGCGTTCGAACGGTACAGGATGGCGATTTCATTGCGCGGCGTGCCGTCCGCCATCAGGCTCTTGGCTTCCTCGATGATCCATTGCGCCTCCTCGAGGTCCGACGACGATTCGTACACGCGCACCTGCTCGCCCTGGCCGGCGTCGGTGCGCAGGTTCTTGCCGAGGCGGTTGCGGTTGTACGAGATCAGGTAGTTGGCGCTGTCGAGGATGTGGCCGTGCGAGCGGTAGTTCTGCTCCAGCTTGATCAGGTTGGTGACCTTGAAGTCGCGCTCGAAGGCGCTCATATTGCCGACGTTCGCGCCGCGGAAAGCGTAGATGCTCTGGTCGTCGTCGCCCACCGCGAACAGCGCGCCGCCCTGCCCTTCGCCGTAGCCGGCCAAAAGCTTGAGCAGCTTGTACTGCAGGTCGTTGGTGTCCTGGAACTCGTCCACCAGGATGTGGCGGAAGCGCGTCTGGTAGTGGTGGCGCAGCGGCTGGTTGCGCGACAGGAGCTCGTAGGTGCGCAGCAGCAGCTCGGCGAAATCGACCACGCCTTCGCGCTGGCACTGCTGGTCGTACAGCTCGTACAGTTCGACGAACTTGCGCGTGATCGGCTCGTGCGCTTCGACGTCCTGCGCGCGCAGGCCCTGGTCCTTCGCGTTGTTGATGAAGTAGAGCAGGTCCTTGGCCGGGTATTTTTCGTCGTCGACATTGTTGGCCTTGAGCAGGCGCTTGATCATCGACAGCTGGTCTTGCGTGTCGAGGATCTGGAAGGCCTGCGGCAGCGCCGCGTCGCGGTAGTGGGAGCGCAGCAGCCGGTTGCACAGGCCGTGGAAGGTCCCGATCCACATGCCGCGCGTATTCACCGGCAGCATCGCGGACAGGCGGGTCAGCATCTCCTTCGCCGCCTTGTTGGTGAAGGTCACCGCCATGATGCCGCTCGGGCCGACCTGGCCGGTCTGGATCAGCCAGGCGATGCGGGTGGTCAGCACCCGCGTCTTGCCGGAGCCCGCGCCGGCAAGGATCAGTGCGCTCTGGGGCGGCAGCGTGACGGCGGCCAGTTGTTCGGGATTCAGCTTATGAAGGAGATTCTGCATCCAGCCATTATACCGCCGGGGGTCGGCCGCCGCCGCTGTTGCCAGCCTGTTATTGGCCCGGATTCTGCGCGCGCGGCGCAGCCTCGTTCACCAGCAAGGCCAGGTCGAAACGCTTGTCGGCGCCGCCCACGGAAACGGCGATCTTTTCGCCGAGTTTGCCCATGAGTCTGGGATGGTAATGCTGGTCGCCGGATGTCAGGTCCACGTCGATCATGTACGTCTTATCAAGCGCACTGACGGGCGTGATGACGAAGGCGGCGCGCCAGTTTCCCTTTTCGATGCCGAACTGGCCGCCGGCCGCTTCGATCAGGTGAGGCGATTTCTCGCCAGCCTTCTGGTCGATCGTATCGGCCGTGACGCGTGTCACGGCATCGGATTCGTTCATGTTGAGGATCATGATGTCATACAGGGGCTTGCCCGGCGCCGCGGGTTCGCTCGCCCGCGCGGCAATGCCCGCGTAAGCGCCGCCGGCAATCATGGATGCCACGAGCACGCGGCCGATCAGGCGCCGCTTTGCACGCGGCTGGTTCTGCAGGGTCATGAAACGCTCCTTTACGGGATGGTTGAATCGCCAGCTGCAGGCGACGGTGGTGGGTGCTGCGCTTGCAAGCGATTGCGATTTCAGCAGGGCCTGCGCGTAGCTGCGCAGCAGGCCGGGATGGCGGCGCAGCACGGCGGCGTCGCAGGCCATTTCCTGGTCGGCACGGAAGAACACGGCCGCGGCATGCACCAGCGGGTTGAACCAGAACAGGCACTGCAGCGCCGCCTGTAGCAGGTTCACGAAGACATCGGCGCGGCGCGCATGGACACGTTCATGCGCGATGATCAGGGCCTGCTCCTGCTCCGTGTAGCGCTGGGCGAAATCGGAGGGGACGATGATTTTCGGCCGCCACAAGCCAAGCAGCACAGGGCCGCTGGCGGGCGAGTCGCTGTAGAACAGGCGACCGGCCGGCGTCAGCTCGCCCAGCCCGCGCACAAAGCTGCGGTGCGCGCGCCAGAACCAGAGCGCCAGCGCCACCGCGCCGAGGCACCACAGCGCTTGCAACGCACCGACCCCGTGCACGCCCGCATGCCTGGCCGGCGCGGCCAGCAGCTCGGTCGATGCCCGGATCACCGCCACCACCGTCGGGCGATGCTGCACGGCCATTCGCGGCAGCAAGGCCACGCCGATCAGGATCGGGACCAACAGCCACGCCTGGTAGGCCAGCGTGGCGCCGAACAGCTTGCGGAGCGGCCAGCGCAGGGCCAGCACGAACACAATGGCGGCGCTGGCTGCCACGCAGGCATCCAGCAGGTGAGTCCACCAGTCAATCGCCATCGCGCATCTCCTTCACCAGGCGGGTCAGCTCGTCGAGGTCTTCCTTGGTCAGCTTCTGCTGCTTGCCGAAGTGCGCCACCAGCGGTGCGATGCGTCCGCCGAACAGGCGCTCGACCATGCCGACACTTTCGGTGGTCAGCCACTGCTCGCGCTTGAGCACCGGGCTGTACAGGTAGCGGCGCCCGTCCTTGCGCGCGCTGACGGCACCCTTCTTCAGCAAGCGGTTGAGCAGGGTCTTGACGGTCGCTTCCTGCCAGTCCTGCTCGGGGGCAAGCGCGGCCACGACGTCCTCCGCCGGCATCGCCGCGGCCGACTGCCACAACACTTCCATGACTTGCGACTCGGCGTCGCTGATCGCGATCTGCTTCTTCATTCGAATTCGATTACAGGCGTAATTGAATTCGAATGATTACAAAAGTAATCGTCAAGGTCAACAACTTTCGCTATTGGTTTTGTTGCCCTGCTCCAAGCTGCAAATATAGGTGTTGAAAAATGAATCGGGCATGTACATATGCTCTTGACGGGTTCATACGTGAACTTGCGTCTACACACTTTGCAGGAGGAGATGAAATGGCGATTTTTGATGATCCAGTCCAACCTTCCCACCCGATGGACCCGGTCGAGCATCCGCTCGATTTACTGCTGCGCGACCACGAGATGGTGCGCAAGCTGGCCGACAAATACTGCAACACCGACGACAAGGCAGTGAAAAAGCAGGCTGCAACGCAATTGGTTCAAGCCATCCATACCCACTCTCGCGTGGAAGAGTCCGTCTTCTATCCGGGCGTGCGCCAGATCGATGCGGCCATGATCGGCCACTTCGAGCAGGATCACCAGAAGGTCGATGACCTGATCGCGGCGCTGCAGGGCATGAAGCTTGACGAGCAGCAAGCAGACCGCCTGATGATGGAACTGATTCCCGCAGTGCTGCACCACATCGAGCAGGAAGAAAAGGAATTCTTCCCCAAGCTGGAGCGCGCCAATATGGACATGGCGCCGATCGGACTCCAGATGCAATCGTTCGAAGCGAACCTGATCCACATGCAAGCGCAAGCCGGCATCGACATGCGTCGCTGAGCGCGAAATCGTCGCATCCACGCCACCGTCCAGGTGGCGTTCTTTCTTCGTTGACAGCCACCGCCAGCCGCGCGCCACGCGCGAAGCGATTGGCTTAACTTAGCGGCCGATGCTTTGAAAGGAGATCCCGATGCTGAACCGAGTTGTGACCGTGGCCGCCCTTGCAGTGGGCGGCATGATGCTTCTATAAACCGGACGGGGCCGTGGAAAAAATCGGCGCCGCGCTGGGCGCCATGCGGCTGGAAGCGCGGCAGAACTTGCAGCGCTTTAAGGAAATGCTGGAGCAGCGCGGGCACGAGAGCGGCGCGTGGCGGGGATCGATCCCGCAGCAGTCCACGCACTGATGCGTGCGCGCCGGTCAAAAAAGAGAACGTCGTTCCCGCGTCCGCGGGAACGACGTTCTCTCTTATACAATCAGTTGCGATCACCAAACGCGGCAGCGCTTCTCCTTGACCATCGGCTGCCCCGCCTTGCACTGGAAGGCCTGCTGGAACTGCGGCATGTTCACCATCAAGCCGTTGACGCGGAAGCGGCCCGGCGAGTGCGGGTCGGTCATCGCGTGCACGCGCAGGTTTTCCGGACGGTCGTTTTCGCAGGCCCATTGTGCGTAGCCGACGAAGAAGCGCTGCTCCGGCGTCAGGCCATCACGCATCGGCTGGGCTTGCTGCGGCAAGCTCGCCATCTGTTCCTTCCATGCCATCCAGCCGAGGATCAGGCCACCGAGATCGGCCACGTCTTCGCCCAGCGTCAGCTTGCTGTTGATCTTGATGTCGTCCACCACCGTGTACTGCGCGTACTGGTCGACGATGCATTGCGCACGCTCCTCGAAGGCCTTGGCGTCCTTCTTCGTCCACCAGTCCTTCAGGTTGCCATGTTCGTCGAACTGGCGGCCTTCGTCGTCGAAGGCGTGGGTCAGCTCGTGGCCGATGGTGCCGCCGGTGTTGCCGTAGTTGGGCGCGTCATCCATTTTCGGATCGAACAGCGGCGGCTGCAGCACGCCAGCCGGGAAGTTGATGTCGTTCATCTGCGGGTTGAAGTAGGCGTTCACCGTCGGCGGCGTCATGCCCCATTCGCTGCGGTCAAGCGGCTTGCCGATCTTGGCTAACTGGCGCTTCACTTCGAACTCGTTGCCGCGCACCACGTTGCCGACGAAGTCGCCCGGCTTCACGACGTAAGCCGCGTAATCGCGCCATTTGTCCGGGTAGCCAATCTTGTTGACGATCGCGGCCAGCTTGGCCTGCGCGCGCTTCTTGGTATCCGGGCTCATCCAGTCGAGCTCCTCGATGTCCTTCTTCATCGCGTCTTCGATCTGGCGCGTCATGTGCAGGGACTTGGCCTTGAGCTCGGGCGCGAAGGCGCGCGCCACGAATTCCTGGCCCAGCGCTTCGCCGAGCTGGGTGTCGACCAGGCGCACGCAACGCTTCCAGCGCGGCGGCTGCTGCTGGACGCCGCGCAGGGTCTTGCTGAAGAAGGCAAAATTTTCCTTGTCGAAGTTCGACGACAAGGCCGGCGCCATCGAGTGCATCACGTGCCAGCGCAGATAGGTCTGGATCGCCGCCAGGTCCTTGCTGCCCAGCAGCTTGGCGAATTCCTTGAAGAAGGCCGGCTCGGTGACGTTGAAGCTGTCGAGCTTCGGCTTGCCGACAGCGGCCAGGTAGGCGTGCCAGTCGAAGCCGGGTGTCAATGCCTGCAGGCCCTTGTCGTCCATCTTGTGGAACAGCTTGTAGGGATCGCGCTTGTCGACCCGCGACAGCGAGGCCTTGGCCAACGCGGTCTCGATCTCCATCACCGTGGCGGCGGCGCGTTGGGCCTGCGCGGCGCTCGCGCCGGACAGCTGGAACATATGGGCGACGTGGGCCACGTACTTGTCGCGGATTTCCTTCGACTTGGCATCAGTCTTCAGGTAGGAATCGCGGTCCGGCAGGCCGAGGCCGCCTGCGCCCGCAAAGGCGATCACGCGGCTTGCATCGGCAAAGTCCTGGCCGGAATCGAAGCCGAAGAACAGGCCGGCATCGGCCAGGTCCATGTGCAGCGATGCCAGCACCGGGGCCAGGTCCTTCACCGAATGCATGGTGGCGATGCGGTCGAAGTAAGGCTTGAGCGGCGCGGCGCCGCGTTGCTCGATGGCCGCTTCGTTCATGCAGGCGCCGAAGTAGTCACCGATCTTCTGCTGGGTCGCGTTGCGGCCTTCCTTTTTCTTGGACAGCTCGTCGAGCACGCCCCACAGGAAGCGCTGGTTGTCCTGCGCCAGCTTGCCGTACACCGACCAGCGCGCCTGGTCGGCCGGAATCGGATTGTTCTTCATCCAGCCGCCACAGGCGTACTGGTAGAAATCGACGCAGGGATCGGCGCTCTTGTCCATCGCGCTGGTGTCCAGGCCCGGCGTGTACGGGAAGGAAGTCGCGGGCTTGTCCTGCTGGGCGGGTGCGGTCTGGGCGGCGGCAAGGGCGCCGGCGCCGGCGCAAACGAGGGTGACGGCAAGGCGAATCAGGTGGCGCATGGGGGCTCCAAAGGCGGGGTCACGACCGCCGGTATGCTGCCACACAATTGTCTAGCTATCAATAATGATCCGACGCGCAAACAAAAAGGCGAGGACTCGCGCCCTCGCCTTCGTCATTTGAAACGAAGGAATCAGAATGCGTAGCTGATGCCGGCCTTGTAGTTGGTCAGGTCCAGGCCCGGGCGCTGCACTTCGATGCGCGCCGACACCTTTTCCGTCAGCTTGTAGTTCGCGCCAACACCCAGCAGCGCGCGGGTGGTGTCGTCCTTGAAGGAGTACATGCCGTTGCCGGTCGGGACTTCGCCGCGCATCGAGATCTGGTTGACGCCCAGGCGGCCGTAGATGCTCAGTTGGGAAGTGACCGGAACCGAACCAAGCAGCGACAGCGATGCCTGGTTGCCGCGCTCGCTGGCGCCATAGCCGCTCCAGTCGTACAGGCGACCAAAGCCGGCCTCGACGGCGAAGTTCGGGTTCAAGGTGTAGCCGGCGAAGGCGCTGTAGCTGGTGCGGTTGCCATCGGCGGCGCCGGTCAGCTTGGTGGCGCCGACGTCGCCGCCGATGTACATGGCGCCCGGCGCGGAGAACGGGGCGGCGGCCGGCTCGGCGGCGTTGGCAAGGGCGGCGATGCCGGCAAGCGCGGCGGTAGCGATGATGTGCTTGATCATAGGGATCCTTTTGATTTTGAAAAAATGGTCATCGCAACCAGTCGTTTATGTATTGACTAAGTTGCTGACCCGCAATTTATCAAAAAGGATTTGCCCGCTCATCAACTGAAACAGATTCTTACAGCGACATCTGCATGTCGGCGAAGGGGCACCGCCCCTTCGCTGCGGGACAATCAGCCGAGCGGCGCCGGTTGTGCCAGCCCCTTCGCCTGCGCTTCGCGGATCAGCTCGCCCACGGTCTTGTCGGCGCTTTTCGCTTCCCGTTCCATCTGCTTGCCGAGTTCGCCCATCTTCTTGCCCAGCTCGTCCATCGGGACGCGCAGCTCTTCCATCTGGCCGCTGGTGGCCTTCATCGACACCTCGACCTGCTGCTGGATCTGCGGCTTGATCTGCTCGCCGAAACGGCGGCCCAGTTCCTCCATCTGCCTGCCCAACTCGCTCATCTTGCGTTCGAGACGGTCGCGCTCGGCGCCGTCGGCGCTGGCGAAGCGCTCGCCCAGCTTGTTCATCTGGCGGCCCAGCTCGTTCATCTTGCGTTCGAACTCGCGGCTGGTTTTCTGGTCCATGGGCTTGATGCGCGCTGCGTCCGCTTCGATCTGCTTGCCGAGCACGGCCATTTTCTTGCCGTGCACGTCCATCTGCTCGCCGTAGACATTCATTTGCTCGCCCAGCTTGTCGACCGGCGCCCAGGCCGCGTCGACGCGGCGGAGGATGTCCTGGTCCTGCACGATGTAGGACTTGCCGCCGTCGCGGAACCACAGGAATTCGCCGTTCACGTGGCGCTTGATCTCCTTGATCTCGCTGCGGTGGCGCGAATCGCCGTTGATATTGGTGCCGTGCACATCATCGCGGACCAGGGCATAGCTGTCGTCGGCATCGCGCTGCTGGTGGACGGCGGCATCGCGCGCGGCGGGCTTGTCGGTCGCGGCCTGGGCCGTGCCGGCGTGGGTGTAAATGGCGGCGCACACGGCCAGGCCAAGGATGGGCAGTGCGAGCTTCCAGTTCAGCGGTTCGGATTCGGGACGAACCAGGCGTTTAATGCGGGACATAAGGTCTCCTCCATGGGCTGCATGGGCAAGTTGCGGGGTGGACAGCTGGAACAGATCCAGCTCGGACAATGCAAGTGCCAGGCGCCGCGGTTCGCCGAGCGTGCTTGCGGCTAAGTCATCGGCAATCTGTTCCCGCTCGACGCGGATGCGGTTCGACAACCACCACACTGTGGGGTGGTAGAACAACAGAATTTCGATTGCGCTTTGAATCAAATTGACGAGGTAATCGAAGCGGCGCACGTGCGCCAGTTCATGCGCCAGCAAGGCTTCCAGCAGATCCGGCGGCATGCCCGACAGCAGTGATGCCGGCACCAGCACGACGGGCCGCCACCAGCCGGCGGTGACCGGGCTGCCGAGTTCATCGACCACGCCGAGCGTGACGCGGCGCGCGATGCCCATTGCGGCGGCGAGCCGGTCGAGCCTCGCTTGCCATGCGGGATTGCGGGCGTAGCGGCCGGGACGGCTCAGGCGGCGCACCCACAACAGGCCGAGCAGCATGCGCAGCGCCAGCAGGCCCGCGCCCACCGACCAGGCGAGGATGACCAGGGGCAGGCGCTGCTGCAGGGCAGCTTGCCATATGGCGAGCTGGTCAACCGGCAAGGCGACGCCAGCGGGGACGGCTTGTGTGATGGCGGCCGCATCGGCCAGGGCCAGCGGCAAACTGCTGGCGGGGGCGCCCTGCTCGGCCAGCATGCGGTGGACGGTGCCGGCGATCGGCAAGGCCGCGCACAGCAGCAGCGCCGCGCAAGCGATCGCATAGCGCACTTGCGGCCGCGCCTTGCCGAGCAGCGCCAGCAGCAGCGCCGCGCACCAGCCGACCAGCAGGCCCTGCCAGACGAAGTCGAGCAGCGCCCAGCCCAGGCTGGGGACGAAAGCGGACAGGATCGCGTTCATGGACGCCTCTCCTGCGATGTGGTTCGCTCGCGCATGTCTCCCCCGTTGTTGTTCGAATCAAGGTTAAGAGAACTAGAACAAAAAGTCTAGAACTTTTTTTCTACTTCTTGGCGGACGGTTGCCGTTGGTGACAACTTTAGGGGAATGGAATGGGCGGGGCTATCGGTGTGCGACGGCCTGCAGGATTTGCGGGATGCGCGACAAAAAACGGAGGGTAGAACGTCGCCCTCGCGAAAGCGGGGGCCCCATTTTGCGTGCGCGGCTGCGGTACGAAATGGGATTCCGGCGTGCGCAGGAACGACGATCTCTTTACGGCGAGCGCCGGAGCTTAATACACGACCACCGAGCGGATCGACTCTCCTGCCTTCATCAGGTCGAAGCCCTTGTTGATGTCTTCCAGCTTCAGGTGGTGGGTGATCAGGTCGTCGATGTTGATCTTGCCTTCCATGTACCAGTCGACGATCTTCGGCACGTCGGTACGGCCGCGGGCGCCGCCGAAGGCCGAGCCTTTCCACTGGCGTCCGGTGACCAGCTGGAACGGTCGCGTGGAAATTTCCTTGCCCGCTTCCGCGACCCCGATGATGACCGACTGGCCCCAGCCCTTGTGGGTGCATTCCAGCGCCTGGCGCATTAGCTGCACGTTGCCCACGCATTCGAAGCTGTAGTCGGCGCCGCCGTCGGTCAGCTGGACGATGGTGTCGACCACGTTCTCGACATCCTTCGGGTTGATGAAATGGGTCATGCCGAACTTGCGTGCCATTGCCTCGCGACCCGGGTTCAGGTCGACACCGATGATCTTGTCCGCGCCGACCATCTTCGCCGCCTGGATCACGTTCAGGCCGATGCCGCCCAGGCCGAACACCACCACATTCGCGCCCGCCTCCACCTTGGCCGTGAAGATCACGGCGCCAATGCCGGTGGTGACGCCGCAGCCGATGTAGCAGACCTTGTCGAACGGCGCGTCCGAGCGGATCTTGGCCACCGCGATTTCCGGCACCACGATGTAGTTGGAAAAGGTGGAGGTGCCCATGTAGTGGAACAGCGGCTTGCCGTCGAGATGGAAGCGCGTGGTCGCGTCGGGCATCAGGCCGCGGCCCTGGGTGCTGCGGATCGCCTGGCACAGGTTGGTCTTTTGCGACAGGCAGAATTTGCACTGGCGGCATTCCGGCGTGTACAGCGGGATCACGTGGTCGCCCTGGCGCAGGCTCTTCACGCCCGGGCCGGTATCGACCACGACGCCCGCGCCTTCATGGCCGAGGATCGCGGGGAAGATGCCTTCCGGATCTGCGCCGGACAGCGTGTAGTAGTCGGTGTGGCAAATGCCGGTGGCTTTCACTTCGATGAGGACTTCCCCTTCGCGCGGGCCGTCGAGATCGACTTCCTCGATCATCAGCGGTTGACCCGCCTTCCATGCAATTGCTGCCTTGGTCTTCATGTGTTCTTCCTGTTATCGGTTCGCGGCACTGCCGCGGGATTTGCCATCATAGCAAGCCGCACGCGAGCATGCAGCCACGCGCGGCAAACGAAACCCTCCTTCGGCGGCTCGCGTGTGGATTGGATAAAATTGATCCTTATTCATTTTTCTCATAAAGGACGCCGCGTGAACCAAGCTCCCGCAAGCCGCTGGTACTTCGGCTGGAACATCGTCGCCGCCGCCACCGTGCTGACCCTGCTCACGGTCGGCCTGCGCATGAGCATTGGCCCCTTCCTCGTGCCGATGGCGACCAGCCTGGGCATGTCGCGCAGCGAACTGTCTTCGATCATTGCCGTCGGCATGCTGTTCTATGGCGCCGGCATGCCGCTGGCGGGCTACCTGGCCGGGCGCTTCAGCACACGCTTCGTGCTGCTGGCCGGCACCGTCATCGTGGTCGGCGCGATCCTGTGGACCGTCGCCGCACGCTCCGCGCTGTCGCTGTTGCTGTCCTACGGCGTGCTGCTGTCGCTGGGCCTGTCCTTCACCGGCCAGGTGGCGCTCAC
Source organism: Massilia terrae (assembly GCF_024753145.1). Taxonomy (GTDB): domain Bacteria; phylum Pseudomonadota; class Gammaproteobacteria; order Burkholderiales; family Burkholderiaceae_D; genus Telluria; species Telluria terrae. The sequence continues at coordinate 317,129 of NZ_JANUGU010000005.1, forward strand.
GCCTGTCATCAGCCGCTGGTTCACGCGCCAGCGCGGCATGGCGCTGTTCCTCGTCTCGAGCGGATCGATGGCGGGCATGGCCCTGCTGACGCCGCTGTTTTCATTCGCGATCCGGACCTTCGGCTGGCAGAACACCCTGCTCGCGTTCGGCGCCGTGCTCGCCCTGGCTACCGTGCCGTCGGCCCTGTTCATCATTCGCGACGACGCGCCGGAGCATACCGACCTGCTGCCCGGCCAGATCGCCGCGACGCCGGCCCGGACTGCGCTTGCCCCCAGCCTGACGCTGGGGGAGGCGGTGCGCACTGCCCCCTTCTGGAAAGTCGCGGCAGGCCTGTTCGCCTGCGGCTTCAGCATGAACCTGCTGGGAACGCATGGCGTCCCGATGCTGATGGACCATGGTTTCGACGCCTCGACCGCCGCCTTTGGCATCGGCCTGATCGGCGTGGTGGCCATCGCCGGCACCCAGATGCTGGCGCGCGTGGCCGACAAGCTGCCGCGCAAGAACATCCTGGCGACCATTTATTTCGTCCGCGGACTGGGTTTCTTTGCGCTGCTGCTGGTGGGGACGCATTTCGAGCTGTACGCCGCTGCCGCGATCGGCGGCCTGGTCTGGGCCGGCAGCGTCGCACTGTCGTCCGCCATCATCGCCGACGTGTACGGGGTGCGGCTGGTGGGTGTGCTGTACGGCTATGCCTACATGGTGCACCAGGTCGGCGCCATGATCAGCTCGTGGCTGGGCGGCTGGGGTTACGAGCACTTCGGCTCGCACTGGATCGCATTCGGCGCTGCAGGTGCTTTGCTGCTGATCGCCGCCGGGGTATCGCTACGTCTGCCGGTGAAGGGCTTCAGCTTCGCCAGGGGGCAGGTCGTCACGCCCTGACGGCTCAAGGCTGCAGCCTGCTCGACGGCATAGTTCGGCAAGTTCGTCTTGTCCAAAAGTCCAAATTCGGTCGTTTGTCAAGTCGTTCAGCCTTGTGGCAGGAATGTCGAGCCGGGCGGCCGCTTCCTCAGGAGTCCACCGCTGGTTTTGGATGTGCCTGGTCAGCGCAATCAGGAAGCTCGCGCGTACTTTCATGTCAGCGGCATCCTCCGATGTATCCTCGATCGCATCCCAAACGCTGTCAAACATCTGGCCGGACTTGTTCATCGCACACCTCCACCAATGAAGGAACGATATCTTCTAGCTGCCATCGCAATATCTCCTTTCGATGTGCTTTGAGTTTTCTTTTGAAAGCAATGCAGCACGATGACTTGCGGACCGATGCTTGCCACATACATGACGCGGAAGGCTCCAGCCTCAGCATGTAGGTGAATCTCGATAACTCCCTGTCCTACGTTGGGCATTGGTTTCCAGTCTCGGGGCATCCCTCCCTCCTGAACCCTCTGCAGCTCGACACCCGCTACCCGCCGAACCTGCTTCGGGAAGGCCTGCAAATCGGCGAACGACGTGCCCAAAAATAGAAGACGCTTCATCGATCGTCCGGTTCCAGTATAGAGGTTTGCGCGAGAATCGCGGTTCCGCGAGACCTACTTTATACGGGCAGGCCAGCCATCAGGCGCTGCGGTGGCACAAAAGGGCGTGACGCATGCCGGCATGCGTAAAACCGCGCGGTCGCTCGGTCATCTATAATGGTCCTTTTCGCCAAATTTACACGCCATCACCATGGAATTAGCCAAGTCTTTCGAGCCAGCCGATATTGAACAGTTCTGGCGCAGCGAGTGGGAGCAGCGCGGTTACTTCAGCGCCACCACCGATCCGTCCAAAGAGTCGTTCAGCATCCAGCTGCCGCCGCCGAATGTGACGGGCACGCTGCACATGGGGCACGCGTTCAACCAGACCATCATGGACGGCCTGACGCGCTACTACCGCATGCGCGGCCACAACACGGCCTGGATCCCGGGCACCGACCACGCCGGCATCGCGACCCAGATCGTGGTCGAACGCCAGCTGGACGCGCAGAAAATCTCGCGCCATGACCTCGGCCGCGACGCCTTCATCGAGAAGGTCTGGGAGTGGAAGGAAAAATCGGGCAGCACCATCACCGGCCAGATGCGCCGCCTGGGCGCGTCCGCCGACTGGGGCCGCGAATACTTCACGATGGACGAGCCGCGCTCGAAAGTGGTGGCCGAGGTCTTCGTGCGCCTGTTCGAACAGGGCCTGATCTACCGTGGCAAGCGCCTGGTCAACTGGGACCCGAAACTGGGCACCGCCGTGTCCGACCTCGAAGTGGTGTCGGAAGAAGAAGACGGCTCGATGTGGTACATCAAGTACCCGCTGGCCGACGGCAGCGGCTCGATCACGGTCGCGACCACCCGTCCCGAGACCATGCTGGGCGACTCCGCCGTCGCGGTCGATCCGACCGATGAGCGCTACCTGGCCCTGCACGGCAAAATGATCAAGCTGCCGCTGACCGGGCGCGAAGTGCCGATCGTCGCTGACTCCTACGTGGACAAGGAATTCGGCACCGGCTGCGTGAAGATCACGCCGGCGCACGACTTCAACGACTACGCGCTGGGCCAGCGCCATAACCTCCCGATGATCAACGTGTTCACGCTGGACGCCAAGATCAACGACAACGCGCCCGAGCAGTACCGCGGCCTGGACCGCTTCGCCGCGCGCAAGCAGATCGTGGCCGACCTCGAAGCGCAAGGCGCGCTGGAACAAGTCAAGCCGCACAAGCTGATGGTGCCGCGCGGCGACCGCACCGGCGTGGTGATCGAGCCGATGCTGACCGACCAGTGGTTCGTCGCGATGAGCAAGCCGGCGCCCGAAGGCACCTTCAACCCGGGCAAGTCGATCGCCGAAGTCGCACTGGAGAAGGTCTCCAGCGGCGAGATCAAGTTCGTGCCGGAGAACTGGACCACCACTTACAACCAATGGTTGAATAACATCCAGGACTGGTGCATCTCGCGCCAGCTGTGGTGGGGCCACCGCATCCCGGCCTGGTACGATGAAAAAGGCCACGTCTACGTCGCCCGCAGCGACGAGGAAGCGAAAGCCAAGGCCGAAGCGGCCGGCGAATTCGGCCCGCTGCACCGCGACGAGGATGTGCTGGACACCTGGTTCTCGTCGGCGCTGGTGCCTTTCTCCACGCTCGGCTGGCCGGAAGAGACGCCGGACCTGCGCGCCTTCCTGCCGTCGTCGGTGCTGGTGACCGGCTTCGACATCATTTTCTTCTGGGTCGCGCGCATGGTCATGATGACCTCGCACTTCACCGGCAAGGTGCCGTTCGATACCGTGTACGTGCACGGCCTGGTGCGCGATTCGAGCGGCCAGAAGATGTCCAAGTCGAAGGGCAACACGCTCGACCCGATCGACCTGATCGACGGCATCGGCGTGGACGCGCTGGTAAGCAAGCGCACCACCGGCCTGATGAATCCGCGCGACGCCGAGAAGATCGCCAAGGCCACGCGCAAGGAGTTCCCGGAAGGGATTCCGGCGTTCGGCACCGACGCCGTGCGCTTCACCATGGCGAGCTACGCTTCGCTGGGCCGCAACATCAACTTCGACCTGGGCCGCTGCGAAGGCTACCGCAACTTCTGCAACAAGCTGTGGAACGCGACCCGCTTCGTGATGATGAACACCGAGGGCAAGGACTGCGGCGCGCCGCATGCCGCGGACCTGTCGTCGGCGGACCGCTGGATCATCTCCCTGCTCAATCGCACCGAGCAGGAAGTGGCCAAGGGCTTCGACGACTACCGCTTCGATAACATCGCCTCCTCGATCTACAAGTTCGTGTGGGACGAGTACTGCGACTGGTACCTGGAAGTGGCCAAGGTCCAGGTCCAGCAGGGCACGGAAGCGCAGCAGCGCGCCACCCGCCATACCTTGCTGCGCGTGCTGGAAGTGGTGCTGCGCCTGGCGCACCCGATCATCCCCTTCGTCACCGAGCAGCTGTGGCAGGCGGTCGCGCCGCTGGCCGGCAAAACCGGCGACACGATCATGCTGCAACCCTATCCGCTCGCCGACGCCTCGGCCATCGACGAGAACGCGGAGCAGTGGATGGCGCAGCTGAAGGCGCTGACCGACGCCACCCGCAACCTGCGCGGCGAAATGCAGCTGGCGCCCTCGGTGCGCGTGCCGCTGATCGTCGAGCCGGGCAATGCCGAGGACAAGGTGCGCATGGAAGGCTTCGCGCCTTACGTGCAGTCGCTGGGCAAGCTATCGGAAGTGCAGATCGTGGACGCGCTGCCGGAGTCGCCGGCGGCGGTGTCGATCGTCGGCACCACCAAGCTGATGCTCAAGGTCGAGATCGACGTCGCCGCCGAGCGCGAGCGCCTGTCGAAGGAGATCACTCGCATCGAAGGCGAGATCGCCAAGTGCAACGGCAAGCTGGGCAACGAGAGCTTCGTCGCGCGCGCCCCGGCGGCCGTGGTCGAGCAGGAGAAGGAACGCCTGGCCAACTTCTCGGCGACCGTCGAGAAGATGCGCGAGCAGTTCGCGAAGCTGCCGCCGGCTTAAGCCATTCAGTTAGCATTAAAACCGTCGTCCCGGCGCAGGCCGGGACCCATACACAGCATCCGCAGTACGCGCCGCGTGCACAGATACTCAGCATGGGTCCCGGCCTCCGAACCGGGACGACGTTTTTGAACGGTTTATTGACGCTTCCCTCTAAAATCACCGCGTTCCGCTTGCCAAGCCAGCCCAACCATTCCTACACTGGCCCTTCCATAACAGAGAACAACAGGAGACCCACATGCGTACCCTGCTGCAAACCGCCGTGATCGCCGCCGTCTTCGCCATGCCATCGGCATGGGCCCAGAACAATTCCCCGGTCGGCCTGTGGAAGACCATCGACGACGCCACTGGCAAGCCGAAATCCTTGGTGCGGATTACCGAAAGCAATGGCGTTATTTCCGGCAAGATCGAAAAGCTGATCCGTGAGCCGAGCGAGGACCAGAACCCGGTCTGCAGCAAGTGCGACGGCGAACTGAAGGACAAGCCGGTGCTCGGCATGACCATCCTCAACGGCCTGCAGAAGGATGGCGACAGCTACGCCGGCGGCACCGTGCTCGATCCGCACAACGGCAAGACCTACAAAGCCAAGATCACCCTCAAGGACGAGGGCAAGAAGCTCGACATGCGCGGCTATATCGGCGCACCGTTGTTCGGCCGTACGCAGACCTGGATTCGCGAGCAGTAAAATATCCCGCAGGCGGGGCGCGCTGCCCCGCACCCGACGGGAGAGCTCAATGATCCGCAGCCACATGTACGTGCTGGCCGTGCCCGACCTGGCACGCTCGTCAGCGTTCTACCGCGACGTGCTGGGTTTTTCGATTCACGAGATGGGAGACCCGGGCTGGCGCATGTACTCGCGCGACGCCTGCCGCATCATGGCGGGCGAATGTCGCGACGCGCTGCCGCCGTCACAGCTGGGCGACCATTCCTACTACGCCTATCTGGTGGTGGACGATGTCGAGGCCTTCCACCAGCGCGTCGTCGACACCCACGTCGAGATCATCAAGCCTGTCACCAACGAACCGTGGCGCATGCGCGAATTCGGCATCCGCACGGTCGATGGGCACCGCATCATGATCGGGCAGGAACTGCCGCCTGCTTGAGCTGCCGCGCGATTCAGCATAAAGAGAACGTCGTTCCCGCCTGCGCGCGAACGACGTTCTCTCTTAAGCGTGATCTTGTGCGCCTACAGCCACCCCGCCTCGCGCGCCATGCGATAGGCTTCGATGCGGTTGCCTGCATTGAGCTTGCTGATCGCTTCCGACAGATAGTTACGCACCGTGCCATCGGACAGGTGCACCATCCGCGCGATCTCCGAGCTGGTCTTCCCTTCCCCGGCCAGGCGGAGCACCTGGCGTTCGCGGTCCGACAGCGGGTCGTGGCCCGCGTTCCAGCTTTCCAGCGCCAGCTCGGGTGCGATCGCGCGGCCGCCGGCCGCCACTTGGCGGATCGCGGCGGCGAGCGTGTCCGCCGGCGCGTCCTTGAGCAGGTAGCCGCGCACGCCGGCCGACAAGGCGCGCCGCAGGTAGCCGCTGCGCGCGAAGGTCGTCAGGATCATCACCTTGCACGGCAGGCCGCGCTCGGACAGCTGGGCGGCCAGCTCCAGGCCCGTCATCTGCGGCATTTCCACGTCGGTGAGCACGATGTCCGGCGTGAGCTGCTGGCACAGCGCCAGCGCATCCTTGCCGTTGGATGCGGTGCCGACCACGTCGAGATCGGGCTCGAGCCTGAGCAGCGCCGCCAGCGCCCCCAGCACCAGCGTCTGGTCTTCCGCGATCAGGACGCGATACATGCAGCTTCTCCCAATGGCAGGCGCAGTTCGAGCGTCAGGCCCGAACCGGCCAGGATGGACAAGGTGCCGCCGGCGGCGGCGGCGCGTTCGTGCATGCCGGTCAGGCCATTGCCGCGCTTGAGGTCCGAGTCGGCGCGCAGGCGGCCGTCGTCGGCCACGCGCAGCACGGCAACGCCGCCCTCGCGCGCGAGGTCCAGGCGGCAGTGCGTGGCGCCGGCGTGGCGCACCACATTGGTCACCGCCTCGGACAGCGCCAGCGCCAGCACATGCTCGCTTGCCGGCGCCAGCGGGAACTGCTGCACTTGTTCGTCGAGCTGGACGCTGGCCGCGGCCAGGCTGGCGCGCGCACTGGCCAGCGCGCTCGCGAGGCCGCTCTGGCGATAGCCGGTGACCGCCGCGCGCACTTCGGACAGCGCCTTGCGCGCCGCGGTTTCGATATCGCTGATCTCGCTGCGGGCCGCGGCCGGATCACGCTCGGCCAGCTTGCCCGCCAGCTCCGCCTTCAGCGCGATCAGCGACAACGAATGGCCGAGCAGGTCATGCAGGTCGCGCGAGATGCGTTCGCGCTCGGCGATGCGAGCCATGTGCTCGACTTCCTCCTGCTTGCGGATCAGGGCGCGGCGCGAGCGCCGCAGCCCCGACTCGGAGATCGCCGCAATCCCGACCGGAATGCCAATGATCAGGAAGGGCATCATGTACATGGTGCGCGAGGGCGACAGCGCCAGGCCGGCGGCGATCGCCACCGCGGTGGCGAAGGCCATCAGCTGGTAGGCACGGCGCATCGGCTGCACGCGGGCGCACATCGCGCAGGCGAAGATGAACAGGTTGGAGAATCCGTACTGCGCCCACATGGCGCCGAGCACGCAGGTGGCCAGCACGCAGGCTACCGCCTGGCGGGTGGTCGCGCGGTAGCTGTAAAAATAAACGGGCAGGAAGACGAAACCGGTCAGCACCAGCAGCACTGCCTCGAACACGGTCGGCGCCACGTACAGGTACTTCCACAGCACGAAGGCGAGCGAGCAGAGCCACATATAGGGCATCTTCCCGTACTCTTCCGGGATCCAGGGCATGCTGAGGAAGCGCTGCAGGGTGTTCATCGTCTTGACAGTATCGCGGTCACAAGGAGCGGGCGGCAGATGCACCTGCCATCAAATCGGCATGACAACTGTCATGCGCGAACGGCTAGAACGACGACCCGCCCGAGTATCCGTCCGGTGCGCCGGACGTGAAGGCGCCAATGAAGGTCAGTACCCAGACCAGGCCGCCCAGCAGGATCCACACGTAGTTGGCCCCGGTCAGCTTGTTATTGCGCGCGCCTTCCGGGTCGCCGCAGCTGGCGTTGATCATTGCCTGCGCCCTCAGCGATGAATACAGCAGCAGCACCATCCCGGCGAAGGACAGCAGGTCCGCCAATGGCATGCGGGGAAGGAACCGTTCCAGCAGGTCGAGCACGTTCAGGCCGACCAGCAGGCCAACGATGACCCAGGCATGCAGCTGGTCGCGCCAGGCCGCGACGCCTGGCTTGTCCGCGCCATAGGCCTTCACCTTGCTGAACAGCGAATGGACGAAGAACACCATGAACAGCGCGCGCGGCAGCGGCCAGATCGAGGGGCGCGTCCCCGTCGCGAGCTGGGAAGCATAGCGGTACTGGCTCCAGTTCTTGAAGAACCAGAACAGGCTGTACATGCCGAAGGTGGCGATGAACAGGATGGCGAATTTGCGGCGCGAGACGACGTAGAACATGCTGGCGTCGGCGGCGCCGGGTGCATCCGCCACGGCGTCGTCCAGCGGCGGAGTCAGGCTGATATCGGTCATGTGAGCCCTCGGTAGAGGCGCCGCGAGGGCGCCGGTGCCCCCTTGTACCGAATCTCCGCGCCGCGGTCAACCCGTCAGCGCCGCGAGGGGGCTCAGGGCAGGCTGTCCCATAGGTCCCCGGTGGGGCTGATGCGCGGCGCGGCGACGCCGAAATGCTGGTAGGCGGCCGGGGTGGCCACCCGTCCGCGCGGAGTACGCTGCAGGTAGCCCTGCTGGATCAGGTAGGGTTCGAGCACGTCTTCGATGGTGTCGGCCGCCTCGCCGATCGCCGCCGCCAGGTTGCCGATGCCGACCGGGCCGCCGCCGAACTTGAACAGCACCGCTTCGAGCAGCTTGCGGTCCATGACGTCGAAGCCGACCGTGTCCACGTCCAGCATGCGCAGCGCGGCGTCGGCCATCGGGCGCGTGATCTCGCCGTTGCCCTTCACTTCGGCGTAGTCGCGCACCCGGCGCAACAGGCGGTTGGCGATACGCGGCGTGCCGCGCGCGCGCTTGGCCACTTCGCGCGCGCCGTCCTCGTCGATCGGCGCTTCCAGCAGCGCGGCGCTGCGGGTGACGATCTTGGTGAGCTCGTCGACGTTGTAGAACTCCAGCCGCGCCACGATGCCGAAGCGGTCGCGCAGCGGATTGGTCAGCATGCCGGCGCGCGTGGTCGCGCCCACCAGCGTGAACGGTTGCAGGTCGAGCTTGACCGAACGCGCGGCCGGGCCCTCGCCGATCATGATGTCGATCTGGTAGTCCTCCAGCGCCGGATACAGGATCTCCTCGACCACCGGCGACAGGCGGTGGATCTCGTCGATGAACAGCACGTCGTTCGGTTCGAGATTGGTGAGGATGGCGGCGAGGTCGCCCGGACGCTCCAGCACCGGGCCGGAAGTCTGGCGCAGGTTCACGCCCATCTCGCGCGCGATGATGTGGGCCAGCGTGGTCTTGCCCAGGCCCGGTGGCCCGAACAGCAGCGTGTGGTCGAGCGCCTCGCGCCGCTTGCGGGCGGCGTGGATGAAGATTTCGAGCTGGTCGCGGATCTTCTGCTGGCCGACATATTCGTCGAGCTGCTTGGGCCGCAGCGCGCGTTCGATCGCCTCCTCGTTGGGCGAGGCGGGCGCGGCGTCGATGACGCGCTGCTCGGTGAAGTTGTCGGTCTGGATGCTCATTGATCAGGATTTGGACAGCGCCTTGAGCGCGAACTTGATGCCGTCGGATACGCTGGAGCCCGCCGGCAGGTTCTTGATCGCGGCCAGCGCCTCCTTGTCAGAATACCCCAAAGCGAGCAGCGCATTGAGCACGTCCGATTGCGCCTCGTCACGCGCGCCGCCGGCCACCGCGCCGATGTCCGCGCCGAGCTTGCCCTTGAGTTCGAGCAGCAGGCGTTCGGCGGTCTTCTTGCCGATTCCGGGCACCTTGATCAGGCGGCCCGATTCCTGCAGCGTCACGGCCTGGGCCAGGTCGGCCACCGTCATGCCGGACAGGATCGCCAGTGCGGTGCGCGCGCCGATGCCGGAAATCTTGATCAGCTGCCGGAACAGGGCGCGCTCGCTGGCGCTGCCGAAGCCGAACAGCAGGTGCGCATCCTCGCGCACGGTGAGGTGGGTGAACAGCACCACTTTCTCGCCGGTGTGCGGCAGGTTGTAGAAGGTGCTCATCGGCACGTCGACTTCATAGCCGACGCCGTTGCAATCCACCAGCAATTGCGGCGGATTCTTTTCCAACAGGATTCCGGACAGGCGACCGATCATGGGTGCTTCCTTTGCGTTAAACGAGACGGCCGCGTTTCATGCGCAGGCCGTCCATGCCGGGCGCCATCGCGCCGATCAGGGCCAGCGCGTCGTGGCTGTTGGCGTGACAGATCGCGACGCCGAGCGCATCGGCGGCATCCGTGCCGGGCAGGCCGGGCAGCTGGAGCAGGCGCGAGACCATGTCCTGCACCTGCGGCTTGGCCGCCTTGCCGGTGCCGACCACGGATTGCTTGATCTGGGTGGGCGAGTATTCGGCGACGTCGAGGTCGGCGCTGACCAAGGCAGAGATCGCGGCGCCGCGCGCCTGGCCCAGCAGCAGGGTCGAGTGCGGATTGACGTTGACGAACACCTTCTCGATGGCGGCGCAGTGGGGCTGGTAAGTGGAAACAATTTCGGCGACGCCGGCCAGGATCACCTTCAGCCGCGGCGGCAATGCGCCTTCCTGGCCGGTCTTGATGGTGCCGGAGGCGATGTAGCGCAGCTTCGCGCCCTGCTTTTCGATGACGCCGAAGCCGGTGGTGCGCAGGCCCGGGTCAATGCCGAGAATAATCATGTGCGCATGTTATACCGGCAAGCAAGTTTCGTGGGGAAATACTGTGCAAAAACACAGGTTTTTTGCACGCTAGCCTTAAACACGTCGTCCCCGCGGAGGCGGGGACCCATAGACAGCATCCGTAGTCCGAGGCGCGGAACTGAATGCTCAGCATGGGTCCCCGCCTCCGCGGGGACGACGTAGTAGAGCTAAGGATTAATGACGGAAGTGACGGGTGCCGGTGTACAGCATCACCACCCCACGCTCATCCGCCGCATCGATCACCTCCTGGTCGCGCATCGAGCCACCCGGCTGGATCACGCAGGTCGCGCCCGCGTCCACCACCACGTCGAGGCCGTCGCGGAACGGGAAGAAGGCGTCCGACGCCACCGCCGAACCGGCCAGCGACAGGCCCGCGTTCTGCGCCTTGATCGACGCGATGCGCGCCGAGTCCACGCGGCTCATCTGGCCCGCGCCCACGCCCAGGGTCATGCCGTTACCGCAGAACACGATCGCGTTCGACTTGACGAACTTGGCCACGCGCCAGGCAAACATCAGGTCCTGCATCTGTTGCGGGCTCGGCTGCAGCTTGGTGACGACGCGCAGCTCGCCCATGCCGACGTTCTTCACGTCCGGCGACTGCACCAGCAGGCCGCCGCCGACGCGCTTCAGGTCGAATGCGTTGTGGCCATTGCCCAGCGGGATTTGCAGCACGCGCACGTTCTGCTTGGCCGCCATGATCTGCAGCGCTTCGGCGGTGAACGACGGCGCGATCAGCACTTCGACGAACAGCTTGGCGACCGCCTCGGCCGCGCGGCCGTCCACTTCGACGTTGAAGGCGATGATGCCGCCGAAAGCCGAGGTCGTGTCGGTCTTCAGCGCACGCGAGTAGGCGTCCAGCGCATCGGCGCCGATCGCCACGCCGCAGGGGTTGGCGTGCTTGATGATGACGCAGCCGGCCGGCTGCTCGAAGCCACCCAGCGACTTGACGCATTCCCACGCCGCATCCGCGTCGGCGATGTTGTTGTACGAGAGTTCCTTGCCCTGCAGCTGCTTGTAGTTGGCCAGCGCGCCTGCGGCCGGCACCAGGTCGCGGTAGAACGCCGCGCTCTGGTGCGGGTTCTCGCCGTAGCGCATGTCCTGCACCTTCTCGAAGGCCATGTTGAAGGTCTGCGGGTAGGCCGCGCGGGTCGCGTGCGCCTTGTCCGGGCCGAGGCTGGTCAGGTAGTTGGTGATGGCCGAATCGTATTGCGCCGTGTGCGCGAACACTTTCTTGGCCAGCATGAATTTGGTGTCATAGCTGACGTCGCCGGCCACCGCGCCGGTGCCTTTCATCTCGGCCAGCACCAGGCCGTAGTCGGCCGGATCGCACACCACCACGACGTCGCGGTGGTTCTTGGCGGCCGAGCGCAGCATGGTCGGGCCGCCGATGTCGATGTTCTCGATCGCATCTTCCAGCGAGCACTGTTCCTTGGCGACGGTCTGCTGGAAGGGGTAGAGGTTGACGACCACCATGTCGATGGTCGGCATGGCGTGCTCGGACAGCTTGTCCATGTGCTCCGGCAGGTCGCGGCGTGCAAGGATGCCGCCGTGCACCTTCGGGTGCAGCGTCTTCACGCGGCCGTCCAGCATTTCCGGGAAACCGGTGTAGTCGGCGACCTCGGTCACCTGCACGCCGTTATCCTGCAACAGCTTGGCGGTGCCGCCGGTCGACAGGATGTTGACGCCGAGCGCGGACAGGGCGCGCGCGAAATCGAGCACGCCGGTCTTGTCGGAGACGGAAATAAGGGCTTGTTTGATCATGGGGTGTGGCCTGGGTTGTGAAAATTCTGCGATCGGGCGATGGCGCATGCCGCGGCCGCGCCCGATCGCACGGCCACGACTGCCGGCGCTTACAGGAGGCCGTGCTCCTGCAGCTTCTTGCGCAAGGTATTGCGGTTAATGCCCAGCATTTGCGCCGCGTGCGACTGGTTGCCGTCCGCGCGGTGCATCACGACTTCGAGGATCGGGCGTTCAACGGTCATGACCATCATGTCGTAGATATTGGTCGGTTTCTGCTCGCCCAGGTCGTTGAAATAGTCCTCAAGGCTTTTCTGGACGACTTCCTGAATACTTTCTTTGCTCATGTCTGCTGCTTCATCCTGGTTGATTTTTCCCTCACGCCGCTTCTTGGGCAGCGTTGTCCCCGGTTCTGCTTTTTTCTTCTGTTTTTATGCCGCCATCGCTTCGCCGTCCAATTGGGCGGGCCGGTATTGTAACCGTTCGCCATAACGGATCTGCGATTTGAAAAACCCGTCGACCGCGGCAAGCTGGTCGGCGGTCGATTCGAGCAGGTTCATACGCTGCCGGAATGCTTCCCCTCCCGGCAGATCGCGCACGTACCAGCCGATATGCTTGCGTGCGGTGCGCACGCCGACGTATTCACCATAGAAGGCGTAATGCGCTTCCAGGTGAGCGTGCATCAATGCCCGCACCTCGGCCACCAGCGGCGCCGGCAAATGGACGCCGGTGCGCAGGTAATGGTCGATTTCGCGGCAGATCCAGGGCCGGCCCTGGGCGGCGCGCCCGATCATCACGGCGTCGGCGCCCGTGACATCGAGCACGTACTTCGCTTTTTCGGGGGTGGTGATGTCGCCGTTGGCAACCACCGGAATCTTCACCGCCGCCTTCACGGCCGCGATGGTGTCGTATTCGGCATCGCCCTTGTAGCCGTCGGCGCGGGTGCGGCCGTGCAGGGTCAGCATGCGGATGCCGGCATCTTCGGCCAGGCGCGCGATGCGCAGCGCGTTCTTGTTTTCGCGGTTCCAGCCGGTGCGGAATTTCAGCGTGACCGGCACGTCGACCGCCGCCACCACCGCATCGAGAATGCGCGCGACCAGGTCTTCGTGCTGCAGCAGGGCCGATCCGCACCAGTTGTTGCAGACCTTCTTGACCGGGCAACCCATATTGATGTCGATGATCTGGGCGCCGCGATCGACATTGAATTTGGCGCAGTCCGCCAATTCCTCCGGCACCGCGCCGGCGATCTGCACGGCTTTCGGTTCCATTTCGCCGGCGTGGTCGGTGCGGCGCGCGCTCTTTTCGCTGGCCCACAGGCGCGGATTGGACGCGGCCATTTCGGACACCGCATAGCCGGCCCCGAGTTCCTTGCACAATTGGCGGAACGGGCGGTCGGTCACCCCGGCCATCGGGGCGACGAAAACGTTATTGCGGAGGATGTAGGGGCCGATTTGCACAGCAGCGGAAAACGTCGAGTCAGCGGGAACTCTCTATTTTAACCGAACCACTGCTCAATTTATTAGCACTATTTGTGAAGATTTGTGGCGGACGCGACAGTGTTGGGCCTCGGACTCAGCTCAATTCGTCGAGCACGCCCTGGCGCAAATGCTCGACCTCGCCCCAGCTGGCCAGCCCGAGCCCGCCGCTGTCGACGGTAAAACGATTGACACTGGCATTCTGGATCTTGAAGTCGCGCGGCGATTCGAGCGCCAGGCCGAGCGCGCTGCGGTAGGCGCATTCGAGCACCCCGCCGTGCGCGACCAGGGCCAGGGTCTTGCCCGGATGCGCCTTGGCCCAGCGCAGCAAGGCGCCGGTGGCGCGCTGGTGGAACTGGCGGAAGGTCTCGCCGCGGTTGACGCCCGGCGGCAGCACGGCGTCGACGTCGCGCGCCTGCCAGGCGGCGAACTGGAGCGGGAAGCGCTGCGCGATCTCGGTGTACAGCAGGCCTTCGAAACCGCCGTAGCAGCGCTCGCGCAGGGCCGGGTCGATCTGCACCGGCAGGCCGTGCGCGCGGGCGATGGCGTCGGCGGTCTGGCGCGCGCGGCTCAGGTCGCTGGCGGCGACGACATCGATGCGCTCGCCAGCCAGGGCGGCGCCCAGCAGCGCGGCCTGGCGTTCGCCTTCCGGGTTCAGCGCGATGTCGAGATGGCCCTGCAGGCGGCGCTCGGCGTTCCAGGCCGTTTCGCCGTGGCGGATCAGCAGGATGTTGGTGTTGGTAACTGCGGACATGAGGTTCCTTGACGCCCGAACCCCGGGGCGCGGATTATTTGTTGATGGTCGCGGCAACGGCCGGGTTGAGCGAATACACGCCGAAGACCTGGGCCTCATCGAGGATGTGGCCGACGATGGCGAGGCGTGCTTCCTGGCCGCTGAAGCGGCCTTCGAGCGGCAGGCGCGCGATGTCGAGCGCGTACAGGGTGAAGAAGTAGCCGTGCACCCGCTCGTCGTTCCACGGCGGACAGGGGCCATCATAACCGTAATATTCGCCGGCCATGTCCGGGTCGCTGGCGAACCAGCCGGTGTAGTCGTTCACGCCCTGGCGCAGCTCGTGCTCGGTGCCGTTCTTGATGGTGAAGGGGACCAGCGGGCCGCTCTTGCCGTGCGGCGTGACCATGTCCGAAAACATGCCTTCCGCGATGGATTTCAGGCTGACCGGGAGGTCGACCAGGGCCCAGTGGTAGAAATCGACGCGTGACAGCGAGGCCGGCACGGTGCGGCCTTCCTGGTTGACGTCGGTGCCGACGCTGGGCACGTCCGGGTCGTGGCATAGCAGCACCAGCGACTGGGTGCCGGCCGGCACTTCGTCCCAGGCGAGATGCGGGTTGCGGTTGCTGGACAGCTTGATGTGGCTGGCCGGGTCGATGACCGCAAACGCGCACTGCGGCGGGATGGCGCCGCCCTCGGCAAACGTATCGCTCCAGATTTTCATCGCTCTCTCCCCTCGCCTATGTCATTGACTACGGCGCGATACTGCAGGTTTCAACGTGATGCACCGACAGGATCAATCTGAAGCCAGAAAGTCACCGGGCCATCGTTGGTGAGCGACACTTTCATGTCCGCACCGAATCGGCCGGTTTCCACCTTGCCATGGGATGCGCGGGCGCGGCGCACGAAATAATCGAACAGGCGCGCACCGATGTCCGGGCCGGCCGCCGGCGAAAACGAAGGCCGGGTGCCGGAGCGGGTATCGGCCGCCAGCGTGAACTGCGGCACCAGCAGCAGCTGGCCTTCGATGTCGGTGATACTGCGATTCATCTTGCCGGCATCGTCGGCGAACACACGGTAACTCAGCAGTTTCGCCAGCAAAGCTTCGGCTTCGCGCTCGCTGTCGCCTTTCTCGGCGCAGACCAGCACCATCAGCCCGGCCTGGATCGCGCCGACGGTCTCGCCGTCGACCACGACGCTGGCCGAGCTGACCCGTTGCAGCAGGCCGATCATGCCGACAGGGTCACGCGGGCGAACTTGCGCTTGCCCACTTGCAGCACGAAGGTGGACGCTTCCAGCTTGAGGCCCTTGTCGCTGATGACGGCGCCATCGATGCGCACGCCGCCCTGGTCGATCATGCGGTTGGCTTCCGAGGTGGAGGCGCACAGCCCCGTTTGCTTGAGCAGCACGCCGATGCCGAGCGGGGCACCGGACACGGCCACTTCCTGCACGTCGTCCGGGATGCCCCCCTTGGCGCGGTTGACGAAGTCGGCCAGCGCGTCGTCCGCGGCCTGGGCCGAGTGGAAGCGGGTCACGATCTCCCTGGCCAGCGCGACCTTGGCGTCGCGCGGATTCATGCCGGCCTCGACGTCGGCCTTCAGTTGCGCGATGTCGCCGATCGAGCGGAATGACAGCAACTCGTAGTAACGCCACATCATCACGTCCGAAATACTCATCAACTTGCCGAACATGGTATTGCCCGGCTCGGTGATGCCGATGTAGTTGTTCTTGGACTTGGACATCTTTTCGACGCCGTCCAGGCCTTCCAGCAGCGGCATGGTCAGAATGCACTGGGGCTCTTGCCCGTAGTCCTTCTGCAATTCGCGGCCCACCAGCAGGTTGAATTTCTGGTCCGTTCCACCTAGCTCAAGGTCCGATTCCAAAGCCACTGAATCATATCCTTGCATCAGCGGATAAAGGAACTCATGAACACTGATCGGAGTCCCACTCTTGTAGCGCTTGGTGAAGTCGTCGCGCTCCATCATGCGGGCCACGGTGTAGCGCGAAGCCAGCTGGATCATGCCGCGCGCGCCCAGCGGATCGCTCCACTCCGAGTTGTAGCGGATCTCGGTCCGCTCGGGGTCGAGCACCAGCGAGGCCTGGCGGAAGTAGGTCATCGCATTGGTTTCGATCTGTTCGCGCGTCAGCGGCGGGCGCGTCACGTTGCGGCCCGACGGGTCGCCGATCATGGAGGTGAAGTCGCCGATCAGGAAAATCACCTGGTGGCCGAGGTTTTGCAGCTGGCGCAGCTTGTTCAGCACAACGGTGTGCCCAAGGTGCAGGTCCGGTGCGGTCGGGTCCAGGCCCAGCTTCACGCGCAGGGGCTTGCCGGTTTTTTCCGAACGCGCCAGCTTTTGCGCGAATTCGCTTTCGATCAGCAGTTCATCGACGCCCCGCTTGGTAATGGCGAGTGCTTCCTGCACCTTTTCACTTAATGGCAAGGTTGCTTTTTCATTAGCAGAATTCGCAGAAACGTTCATAAAAATCGTGTAGGAAAAGGACTATTTTGGTTGTAGGAGCTTGGATTTTGGTATAATGCGCGATCCCCTTAGTCTTGCCGCAGATAAAGATTAGACAACAAGAAGAACAAAAACAGCAGTGGTTCAGGGACGTCAAGCGGCAAATTTTAACTGATTGCATGAACCCTATACAGAAAATCACCGATCGACTGGCGCGCACCAGCCGCAAGACCCGCGTCGTCGCCGCTGGCGCGGGCGTGCTTGCGCTGTTTGCCCTCGGCGCCACCGCGGTCGCGCCGATCGCGCCGGATCCCGCCGACCTGCCCGTCAAGTCGGTCACCGAGCAGCTGGCCCTGCCGAACCTGCAGGCGCAGATCTCCGCGCTGCAGAACGACTCCCAGCAATTCATCCACGAAGAACGGATCCGCCGCGGCGACTCGCTCGGTTCGGTGTTCACCCGCCTCGGCATCGATGATGCGCAGGCCCAGAACTTCGTCCGCGCCGACAAGGTCGCCAAGCGCATCCTGACCCTCAAGCCGGGCAAGCGCATCCAGGCCGAGACCGACGAGAACGGCCTGCTGCTGTCGCTGCACGCCACCATCGACGGCAAGGACGCGCCGTCGATGATCACCGTGACCCGCAAGGGCGACAAGTTCGACGTGTCGGAAGGCGCGCCGCAACTGGAGCGCCGCATCGAGATGCGTTCGCGCGAAATCTCCAGCTCGCTGTACGCCGCGACCGACTCGGACGCCGACGGCGGCCGCATGCCGGACGGGGTCGTCAACCAGATCATCGAGATGTTCTCGAATAACATCGACTTCCGCTCCGACCTGAAGCGCGGCGACCATTTCTCGGTCGTCTACGAGACCTTCTGGCAGGACGGCGAGCTGGTGCGCACCGGCCGCATCCTGGCCGGCGAGTTCGTCAACCGCGGCACCACCTACCAGTCGGTCTGGTACGAAGACCCGGTCAGCCACCAGGGCGGCTACTACAGCCTGGACGGCAAATCGCTCAAGCAAGGCTTCCTCAAGTCGCCGGTCGCCTACACCCGCGTGTCGTCGGGCTTCTCGATGCGCATGCACCCGGTCTTCGGCGTGTGGAAACAGCACACCGGCATCGACCTGGCCGCGCCGATGGGCACCCCGATCCGCGCCGCCGGCGACGGCACCGTCGACTTCGTCGGCACCCAGAACGGCTACGGCAACATCGTCGTCCTCAAGCACTGGGCCAACTACAGCACCGCCTACGGCCACATGAGCCGTTTCGTCAGCGGCCTGCGCAAGGGCGAAAAAGTGCACCAGGGCGACGTCATCGGCTATGTCGGTGCGACCGGCTGGGCCACCGGCCCGCACCTGCACTACGAATTCCGCGTCGGCGGCACCGCCAAGGACCCGAACGGCATGAAGGTGGTGGCGCAAGCCCCGCTGTCGTCGTCGGAACTGTCGCGCTTCAAGATGGCGGCATCGGACATGAGCCACCGCTTCTCGCTGCTGGCTCCGGCCGGCCAGGCGATGGCGGCACGCTGATCGCAGCAGATTCGACAAAGACGCCTCCCCTGCTTCGGCACGGGAGGCGTTTTTTATTTCGACCGTTGCGGTTAAGCTAGCAAGATTCCCAGCCAATCACCTTCTCATGATGAGCAATTCTTCCTCCCTGTACATTGGCCTGATGTCCGGCACCAGCCTCGATGGCGTGGACGGCGTGCTGGCCGACTTTGGCGGCGGCGCGATCCGCACCATCGAAGCGGCCTTCGTCCCCTTCCCGCCCGCCTTGCGCGAGGAGCTGATGGCGCTGCAGGCCAAGAGCGACAATGAACTCGAACGCGAGGCGATCGCGGCCAACGGGCTGGCAGCGGCTTATGCACAGTGCATAGACGC
Source organism: Massilia terrae (assembly GCF_024753145.1). GTDB lineage: Bacteria > Pseudomonadota > Gammaproteobacteria > Burkholderiales > Burkholderiaceae_D > Telluria > Telluria terrae. The sequence goes on from NZ_JANUGU010000005.1 coordinate 335,783, forward strand.
GCTGCGGCCGGCGGCAAGCGGGCCGATCGCGGCGGCGGCGGTGCACGGCCAGACCATCCGGCACCGACCGGAACTGGGCTTCACGCGCCAGACCAACAATCCCGCCCTGGTGGCGGAACTGACGGGAATCGATGTGGTCGCGGATTTCCGCAGCCGCGACATCGCCGCCGGCGGCCAAGGCGCGCCGCTGGTGCCGGCCTTCCATCAGGCCGCCTTCGGCAAGGCCGGCGTGACGCGGGTGGTGGTCAATATCGGCGGCATCGGCAATATCAGCGTGCTGCGTGGCGACGGCAAGGTGAGCGGCTTCGACACGGGGCCGGGCAATGTGCTGATGGATTTGTGGATCGGGCGACACCTGGGCAAGGCTTACGACGCGGGCGGCGCGTGGGCGGCCAGCGGCCGGGTCAACCAGGCCCTGCTGGCGGTGCTGCTGGACGAACCTTACTTCCACCAGCCGGCGCCCAAGAGCACGGGACGCGACCTGTTCCATGCGGAATGGCTGGACGTGCGCCTGGCGCGCTGCCCGGGCGTGGCGCCGCAGGACGTGCAGGCCACGCTGACGCGGCTGACGGCCGTCACGATCGCGCGCGCCATCAAGGATGAGGGCGTGGACGTGGATGCGGTATATATCTGCGGCGGTGGCGCGTACAACGGGACGCTGCTGCGGGCGCTGGCGGAGGAGCTGGGGGGCGAGGTGCCGGTGGAATCGACGTCGGTGCTGGGGGTCGCGCCGAATCGCGTGGAGGCGCTGGCTTTCGCCTGGCTGGGTTATCGCTTCATGCGGCGGGAGCCGGGCAATATGCCGGCGGTGACGGGGGCAAAAGGCCTGCGCATCCTGGGCGCGCTATATCCCGCTTGATCCCGGCGCCACCCTGAAAACCGTCGTCCCCGCCTGCGCGGGGACGATAGTTTTATGCGGTTGGCTTAAGCCGAGAACGACGACCCGCAGCCGCAGGTCGACGATGCGTTCGGGTTCTTGATCACGAACTGGGCGCCTTCGAGGTCGTCCTTGTAGTCGATCTCGGCGCCGACCAGGTACTGGTAGCTCATCGAGTCGATCAGCAGCTGGACGCCGTTCTTGACCATGGTGGTGTCGTCTTCGTTGACGATTTCGTCAAAGGTGAAGCCATACTGGAAGCCCGAGCAGCCGCCGCCCTGCACGAAGACGCGCAGTTTCAGGTCGGGATTGCCTTCTTCCTCGATCAGCTGCGCAACCTTCTGCGCGGCGCTGTCGGTGAAGACGATGGGCATCGGGATGGTGGTGTCTTGGACGTCGGCGACTGCGGTCATGTGTTACTCCTGGTGATTTTGCGGTTGCATCCATTATAGTCGGAAGGCGCGACTCATGCTTCGGCCGCCATTTCCCCTACCGCCAGGTGAAACACCGGTTCGCCCGCCTGCTGGTGAGTTAACTTCCCAGTGACAAGAGCACCGCCGTGCATTTCGAGCAGTTTGTAATGGACATCCCCTTGTATGCGGCCTTTCGGCTGCAATTCAAGTAGCTCGGAGGAATAAACCGTACCGGCAATATAGCCATTGACCACCAAGTTGGCGCAGCGCACCTCGCCCTCGATGCGGGCATGCTCGGAAACGATCAGCACGCTGTCGGCGCCCTCGCCCGCCACCACATTCCCATGCACCTCGCCATCGATGCGCAGGCCGCCCGTGAACATCAAGTCGCCTTCGATGCGGGAGGAGATGCCAACCAGGCTGTCTATTTCGCTTTTCGCATGTCGACCGAACATATGGCACCCCGAGCAAGTAGATGGCTGAACGCAACGCCGGCTTGCAAAATCGACCAGCGGCATCGGTCAATTTACTTCGCTCAACAGCGACCGCTTTGATCTAGATCGTGTCCGGCGGCGGGATGCCGAGGCCGCCGGATGGGTCCAACGCTCAGGGCAGCAGGGCGATTTGTTGCAATCCGGTCTCTTCCGGCAGGCCGAACATCAAGTTCATGCACTGCACGGCCTGGCCGGAGGCCCCCTTGACCAGGTTGTCCTGCACCACCAGCACCACCACGGTGTCGCCGTTCTCCGGCCGGTGCAGCGCGATGCGCAGCATATTGGAGCCGCGCGTCGAGCGGGTTTCCGGCAGCGAACCGAAGGGCATCACGTCGACGAACTGCGAATCCTTGTATTGCTCTTCGAACAAGGCCTGGAGGGCGGCGTTGTCGATCTCCTTGGTCAGCTTGGCGTACAGGGTCGTGAACATGCCGCGGATCATCGGCACCAGGTGGGGCGTGAAGATCAGGCCGATTTTCTGGTCGGTGTAGCGCTGCAGCTGGGCCGAGGTTTCCGGGGTGTGGCGGTGGCCGGCCACGCCGTAGGCCTTGAAGTTGTCGCTGGATTCCGAGAACAGCGTGCCGATCTCGGCCTTGCGGCCGGCGCCGGACACGCCCGACTTGGCGTCGGCGATCAGGTGGCCGGCATCGATCACGCCCGCCTTCAGCAGCGGGTACAGGCCCAGCTGCATGGTGGTCGGGTAGCAGCCCGGGTTGGCGATCACGCGCGCGCCCTTGATCTGCTCACGGTTGAGCTCGACAAGGCCGTAGACCGCCTCTTCCAGCAGTTCCGGCGCGGTGTGGGGGATCTTGTACCACTTCTCGAAGACGGACTGGTCCTTGATGCGGAAGTCCGCGGCCAGGTCGATCACCTTGACCCCGGCCTTCAACAGTTCCGGTGCCTGCGCCATGGCCACGCCGTGCGGGGTGGCGAAGAACACCACGTCGCATTGGGTCAGGTCGGCCTTGTCGGGGGCCGAGAACGCCAGGTTCACGCGGCCGCGCAGCGAGGGGAACATGTCGGCCACCGGCAGTCCATCTTCCTTGCGCGAGGTGATGGCGGTCAGCTCCACCTGCGGATGCACGGCCAGCAGCCGCAGCAGCTCCACGCCCGTGTAACCGGTTCCGCCGACGATGCCAACTTTGATCATTGTGTGTTCCTTCGAGAATGAATGCGGCCAACTTGACCGAGTCTGCAATTTTAGCAGCGATGCAAATTGGACGTTTTGTGATGAAAAAAAAAGCCGCCGGCTTTGCAGCGGGCGGCTGATTTTGCGGCAGCGTTGAACGCTGCAACAGCGATTAACGCTTCGAGAACTGCTTGGCGCGGCGTGCTTTGCGCAGGCCGACCTTCTTACGCTCGACTTCGCGGGCGTCGCGGGTGACGAAACCGGCACGTGCCAGGTCACCCTTCAGGCCTGCATCGTAGTCGATCAGGGCGCGGGTGATGCCGTGGCGCACTGCACCTGCCTGGCCCGACTCGCCGCCGCCGTGCACGTTGACCTTGATGTCAAAACGCTCGACGTTGCCGGTCAGTTCCAGCGGTTGACGGATGACCATCAGGCCCGTTTCGCGCGAGAAGTACTCGGCGGCCGGTTTGCCATTCACGATGATCTGGCCGGTGCCGGCCTTGATGAACACACGAGCCACTGCACTCTTGCGACGGCCGGTGCCGTAGTTGTAGTTACCGATCATGTCAGCTCCTTAGATCTCGAGTGCTTTGGGTTGCTGGGCGCTGTGCGGGTGCGTGCCTTCCGCATACACTTTCAGCTTCTTGAACATGGCGTAGCCGAGCGGGCCCTTGGGCAGCATGCCCTTGACAGCCTTCTCCAGCGCGCGGCCCGGAAAACGCTGTTGCATTTTCAGGAAGTTGGTTTCGTAGATACCGCCCGGGTAGCCCGAGTGACGGAAATACTTCTTGTCGTTGGCTTTGGTGCCGGTCACGCGCAGTTTGCCTGCGTTGACGACGACGATGAAGTCGCCGGTGTCGACGTGCGGAGTGAATTCCGGTTTGTGTTTGCCGCGCAGTCGGAGTGCCACTTCGCTGGCAACACGTCCGAGGACCAAGTCCGTCGCGTCAATCACGAACCAGTCGCGCTGGACTTCATGTCCTTTAGCGGAAAAAGTTTTCATGTTGACTTCCTAAAATAGGGATTAATTGCTCAAATTGCCTTGGTGGTTCCGCACCGCATGCGAGCGGACTCGACCTTATTGTCTTTTCCTGAGCAAACGGAAAGCCTACGATGATAGCCCAGTTACGGGCGCAACGTCAACCCGGCCTTGCAAGCCGTGACCAATGCCACACAGCCATTGTTCAACCCCGGTTAAATTGCACCCGGGTAACTTGTTTTACAGTGGGAAAGATAAATTGACCAGCCAGATCATGCCAAATTACTATGATCGGAATTGTCCACCAGGAGTCCTCGTGAGAAAACACCAGTTCGCGGCGGCGCTGCTCGGGATGGCGCTGTGCGGCCAGGCCGGCGCGGCGGCCACCGCCACCAGCTGCCACCTGCCCGGCGCCGAAGAAGCGCTGCGCTGCGTCACGCTCCCGGTCGCGCTCGATTATGCCAGGCCGCAGGCCGGCAGCCTCAAGCTGCACGTGACGGTCGCCCCCTCCTACCGCGAGGCGGCGCGGCCCGATCCCCTGTTCGTGCTGGCCGGCGGCCCCGGCCAGGCCGGCAGCGAGGTGATCCAGCTGCTGTCGACCGCCTTCAAGCGCGCCCGCGCCACCCGCGACATCGTGTTCATCGACCAGCGCGGCACCGGCCTGTCCGGCAAGCTCGATTGCGACGACAAGGCCACCGGCGAAGACACCCTGACCGAGACCCGGCAGGACGCCGAAATGCGCGCCTGCATCGGCAAGTCCAGGGCCTCGTTCAAGGACTACACCACCGCCAACGCCGCGCGCGACATCGAACAGGTGCGCCTGGCCCTCGGCTACCAGCAGGTCAACCTGTGGGGCGGCTCCTACGGCACGCGCCTGGCGCAGGCGTATGCGCGCGCCTACCCGCACAGCGTGCGCTCGATGGTGCTGGACGGCGTCGCCGCGCCGGACCAGGTGATTCCCGCCGGCGGCCGCGACAGCCAGGCCGCGCTCGACAAGCTGTTCGAGCAGTGCGGCGCGGACGCCGGCTGCCGCAAGGCCTACCCGAATCTGCGCGCCGAATTCATGGCGCTGGCGAAGAAGGTCGAGGGCGGGGTCAAGGTCGCGATGGCCGACCCGCGCACCGCCGCCCCGGTGACGGTGCAGATGACCAGCAGCCGCTACCTCGGCACCATCCACTCGATGCTGTATTCGCCGGCCGACGCGCGCCGCATCCCCTTCCTGGTGCACAGCGCTTATCTCGGCCGCTGGGAGCCCTTCGTCGCGCGCCGCAACCTGGCCTCCGACTACTCGACCGAGGGCGGCGCCGCCGTGCTGCTGCACCTGGCCGTGGTGTGCGCCGAGGACGTCCCGCGCATCACGCCGCAGCTGCTGGCGTCCGACGCCGCCTTCCTCACCCGGCCGACCATCGAGCGCATTCCGCCGCTGTGCCAGGTGATGAAGGTGCCGGCCGTGGCGTGGCAGGCGCCCACGCCGATCGCCGCTCCGGCGCTGCTGCTGTCCGGCGCGCTCGATCCGGTGACGCCGCCGCACCGCGCCAAGGAAGCCGCGCGCTTCATGCCGAACGCACAGCAGGTGGTGGTGGCCAACGCCGGGCACGGCGTCGCCCAGTTGGGCTGCGCGCCGCGCCTGCTGCGCAAATTCCTCGACAAGCCGCAGGACAAGCTGGACACCCGCTGCCTGTCCGAGATCCCGGCGCCCACCTTCCAGCTCGGCCCGGCCGGCCCGCAACCCTAACCAGTCCATCCCATGATCGAAGCCAAGGAAGTACGCAAGCATTTCGGCGCAGTGCAGGCACTGGGCGGCGTCAGCTTCACCGCGCGCGACGGCCACATCACCGCCCTGCTCGGCCCCAACGGCGCCGGCAAGACCACGCTGCTGCGCACCCTGGTCGGCCTGCTCAAGCCCGACCACGGCAGCATCGCGATCGACGGCGTCGACCCGCTCAAGGATCCGATGGCGGTGCGCGCCAACATCGGCTTCCTGACCGACCAGTTCGGGCTGTACGAGCGCCTGTCCACCTGCGAATACCTGAGCTATTTCGGTGAGCTGAACGGCATGCAGGGCGCGGCCCTGCGCGATCGCATCGACGAAGTGTCGCAGCTGCTGTCGATGGACGACATCCTGCACCGCCGCAGCAAGGGCTTCTCGCAGGGCCAGCGCATCAAGGTCGCACTGGCGAGGACGCTGCTGCACCGCCCGCGCAACCTGCTGCTGGACGAACCGAGCCGCGGCCTCGACGTGATGAGCACGCGCGCCCTGCGCAACGCGCTGTCGGCGCTGCGCCGCGAAGGCTGCTGCGTGATCATGGCCACCCACGTGATGCAGGAAGTGACCCACCTGTGCGACGACGTGATCGTGATCGCCAAGGGCCACACCGTGGCGCAAGGCTCGCCGCAGGAACTGTGCCGCCGCACCGGCATCGCCAACCTCGAAGACGCCTTCGTCAGCCTGGTCGGCACCGAAGAAGGGATCTCCGCATGAAGCCGAAATTCATGGTCGTGTTCTGGAAAGAGCTGCGCGAGACCCTGCGCGACAAGCGCGCGCTCGGCCTGCTGGCGATGTTCACGCTGATGTACCCGCTGATGCTGGGCTACCTGCTGCAGCAGCAGATCACCCGCGCCACCAAGCCCGAACGCGAAGGCATCAACCTGGCCGTGATCGGCGCCACGCAGGCGCCCACGCTGATGTCGCAGCTGAAGCAGAAGAACATCGAGGTGCACGAGGTGGCGCCGATGAACGAGCATGCGATCGGCGACTACCTGAAGGCGCGCAAGGCGGTGGCGGTGCTGCGGCTGTCCGACAAATTCGGCGAGAACTACCGCGAGATGCGGCCTGCCCGGGTCGAGCTGTGGTACGACTCGGCCACCGAGAGCGACGCGCGCCAGCGCGACATCGAGGAAGTGCTGACCGCCTACGGCTCCAACGTCGCCAGCGCGCGCCTGCTGGCGCACGGCGTGTCGCCGGCCGCGCTGGCGCCGATCCAGGTGCAGCGCTTCGACACCGGCAGCAGCGCCGCGCGCTCGGCGGGCCTGATCGGCAGCATCCTCGGCTTCCTGTTCTTCCCGGCCTTCATCTGCGGCCTGTCGGCGGCGGTCGACAGCACCGCCGGCGAGCGCGAACGCCGCTCGCTGGAAGTGCTGATGGCGCAGCCGGCGCGCGCCTGGGAGCTGGTGTGCGGCAAATGGCTCGCTTCCGGCTCGCTCGCGATCATGGGCATCACGCTGGAGCTGATGCTGGCGCACGCGATCCTGTCCTGGCTGCCGCTGGAGGAAATCGGCATGTCGTGGCGCCTGTCGTGGCCCGACCTGCTGCTGGTATGCCTGGTCTCGGTGCCGCTGTCGCTGTTCGCGGCGGCGATCCAGATCGCGGTGGCGATGAACGCCAGGTCCTTCAAGGAGGCGCAGAGCGTGCTCAGTTTCGTGATGCTGGCGCCGATGATCCCGGGCGTGGTGGTCGCCACGCTCGACCTCAAGACCGCCGACTGGATGTACCTGGTGCCGATGCTGTCGAACCAGACCCTGCTGCGCGAAATCGCCAAGGGCAACGCCAGCGGCATGCTGCCTTTCGCGCTCACCTTCCTGTCCTCGGCGATCCCGGCGCTGCTGGCGGTGGCCTTCGCCAGCTGGCGGATGAGGAGCGAGCGATACGTGCTGGCCGTGTAAGCCGTACAATACGGCGACAGTTCAATCGCGGAGAATGCAATGGAAGTGAAAGTCAGCTGGAACGGCCCGTCGGGCATGAGTTTTCGGGCGGAGACGGGATCCGGCCACATGGTCAGCATGGATGGCGCGCCCGAGGGCGGTGGCCACAACCTGGCGCCGCGGCCGATGGAGATGGTGCTGCTGGGGACCGGCGGCTGCACGGCCTACGACGTGGTGCTGATCCTCAAGCGCGGGCGCGAGGACGTGCGCGGCTGCGAGGTCACGCTCAAGGCCGAGCGCGCGGAGACGGATCCGAAGGTGTTCACCAAGATCCACTTCCACTTCATCGTCACCGGACGCAACCTGAAGCCGGCCACGGTGGAGCGCGCGGTGAGCCTGTCGCACGACAAATACTGCTCGGCGTCGATCATGCTGGCCAAGACGGCGGAGATGACGCACTCGTTCGAGATCGTCGAGGGTTAACGGTACTGCGCAAGAAATGGGGTTCCCGCCTGCGCGGGAACCCCATTTTGCTGGAGCAGAGTTAAATGTAATACGCCGTGGTGGTCATGACCTTGGCCATCGCCTGCATCGCCATCTTCGCCGGCAGCGGCATGTCGGAAGCGCCCAGCTCGCGCGCGGCGGCGCCGTGCTGGATCTCGTCGATGCGCATCTGGTCCACGATCGCGCGCGACTTGGCGTCCTGCGGCGGCAGCTGGTCCAGGTGGCTGTCCAGGTGGGCCTCGACCTGGCGCTCGGTCTCCACCACATAGCCCAGGCTGTGCGCATCGCCCAATTTGGCCGCGATGGTCCCCAGCGCGTACGCGCCCGCATACCAGAACGGATTGAGCAGGCTCGGTTGCGAACCCAGCTCGCCCAGGCGCTCCGCGGTCCACGCCAGGTGGTCTTCTTCCTCGCGCGCGGCCTGCTCGAACTGCTCGCGCACTTCCGGGGTCTTGGCGAAACGCGCCTGCGCATCGTACAGGGCCTGCGCGCACACCTCGCCCACATGGTTCACCCGCATCAGGCCCGCGCTGTGGCGGCGCTCGGCGTCATTCAGTTCGCAATCGGGCGAATGGACTGCGGGATTGGCGCGCGACGAGGTGGCGACGCCGCCAACCACGCGCAAGGCGCGGTCGAAGCCGGCGATCAGGTGGTCGAGGGGAGTGGTCAAACGGTTGGCGATCATGGGATGGTCAGGACAGCAAGCTCGAAAGCGCCATTATAGGCGCTCGCCGCCAGCCGGGCTGTCCGGTTCGGCCGCGCCGCCGTCCGCCTGGCTGCGCTGGATCGCCGCCTGCTGGCCCTCGATCCAGTCGTGCAGCGGCCCGCCCACGTCGAGCTTCGAGATGTTCTTGGCCACGCCCAGGTTCAGCGACAGCAGGAAGGGAATGGTATCGAGCGGGATCTCCGGGCAGCACTCGCCGAAGGCGCGCACGAAGCGTTCCGACTGCACCACCGGCAGCACGTTCACCCCGCTCATGAACTGCAGTACGCTGGTGATGCTGTGGCCACCGCCGATGGCGTGGTAGATGAAGCGGTTGTACGCGCGGTCCAGCAGCTTGAAGTCGATCGCCCCGTTGGTCATCAGGCCGGCCAGGTAGTACAGCCCGAGCGAGACCCGGAACCAGTCGGTCGCCTCCGCGCGGGTGCGGCCCAGCCTGGTTACGGCAAGCACTTTGTCCTTGATGGCAGTGTCCATGCGGGCATTATCCACCTTTCTGGACGGCAATTCAGTAAAAACGGCAAACGCCGGCGCGGACCCGTGGTCAAACCTGCATCACCTGGCCCGTGGCCGCGCGATGCACATGAGCACTCCCGAACCGATCATCCCGGCCCCGCCCGGCGAACCCGAACTGGCGCGCCGCAAGCTGCTGCTCGCTTCCACCGTCGGCCTCGGCACGGCCGGGCTGGTCCTGACCGCCGTGCCCTTCGTCGCATCGCTGGAGCCGAGCGAGCGGGCGCTGGCGGAAGCGGCCCCGGTCGCGGTCGACCTGGCCGGCATCGCGCCGGGCGCGCTCAGGACGGTGGCCTGGCGCGGCATGCCGGTGTGGGTGCTGCACCGCACGCCGGCCATGCTGGCCAGCCTCGGCCGGCACGACGCGCTCCTGCTCGACCCGCAATCGGCCGCCGACCAGCAGCCGGTGTATGCGCGCAACCGCGACCGTTCCATCGTCCCGGCCTGGTTCGTGGCGGTCGCCATCTGCACGCACCTCGGCTGCTCGCCCGTGTTCCGGCCCGACGCCGCGCCCGCCGATCTGGGCCCGGACTGGCCGGGCGGCTTCTACTGTCCCTGCCACGGCTCGCGCTACGACCTGGCCGGCCGGGTGTTCCAGAACGTCCCCGCGCCCCTCAACCTGCTGGTCCCGCCTTACGCCTTCCACGGCCCGGGCCGCCTCGTGATCGGCGAGGACGGCCCCGGCAAGCTCGCCTGAAGCGCACACCCGCCCTGCTCCCGCTTTTGCGCATTCTGGTCCTCCAATCGCGCCGTGCATCGCACGGGGCGCCCCATCCGCTCTACGTTTTATTACAATGCAACCGTCATACATTCCGTCAACACTTGCTGACGGGAAATATCTCGCATCAGGAGAGTTCATGGAATTACGCATCCGCAACCTGTCCAAGACCTACGCCAACGGCGTCGTGGCCCTGGACAAAGTCAGCCTGCGCATCCCGCCCGGGATGTTCGGCTTGCTGGGCCCGAACGGCGCCGGCAAGTCGACGCTGATGCGGATCCTGGCGACCTTGCAGGAATGCGATTCCGGCTCCGTGTTCCTCGACGATATCGATGTCCTCGACGAACGCGACGAGGTGCGCCAGCTGCTCGGCTACCTGCCGCAGGACTTCGGCGTCTACCCGAAAGTGACGGCCTACGAGCTGCTCGACCATTTCGCCCAGTTGAAAGGCCTGTCCAACAAGGCGCGCCGGCGCGAAATCGTGGACGGCCTGCTGCAGCAGACCAACCTGTTCGAAGTGCGGCACCAGCGCATGGGCGGCTTCTCGGGCGGCATGCGCCAGCGTTTCGGCATCGCCCAGGCGCTGCTGGGCGACCCGCAGCTGATCATCGTCGACGAACCCACCGCCGGCCTCGACCCGCAGGAGCGGGTGCGCTTCCACAACCTGCTGTCGGACATCGGGCAGGACAAGACCGTGATCCTGTCGACCCACATCGTGTCCGACGTGGCCGACCTGTGCGCCAACATGGCCATCATCAACCGCGGCGAAGTGCTGCTGTGCGGCGAGCCGCAAAAGCTCATCTACGACATCGAGGATTCGATCTGGGCGCGCTTCGTCACCAAGCAGGAGCTGCCGCTGCTGCAGCGCCAGCACGCCGTGATCTCGACCCGCCTGCTGATGGGGCGCACGCTGGTGCACGTGTACAGCGAGCGCGATCCCGGCGCCGGCTTCGAACCGACCGCCGCCAGCCTCGAAGACGTCTACTTCGCCACCATCGCCGGCCACTACCGCCCGCAGGAAGAGGACGCGTAAAGCATGCGTGCCTTGTTTGCCATTGCGCTGTTCGAAGCACGGCAACGCCTGAAGCTGCTCTCGACCTGGGTCTACTTCCTGATCTTCCTGGCGCTGGCCATGCTGTGGATGGCGGCCGCGGGCGGCGCCTTCAAGGACCTGACGGTGTCGTTCGGCGGCCGCCTGCTGATCAACTCCCCGCGCTCGATCGCGCTGACCGCGGCCTTCCTCGGCAGCCTGGGCGTGATCGTGGTGGCGGCGATGATGGGCCGCGCGGTGCAGCAGGACTTCGAATACGAGATGCACCACTTCTTCTTCAGCGCGCCGATCGGCAAGTACGCCTACGTGTTCGGCCGCTTCCTCGGCGCCTTCGCGGTGCTGGCGGTGATCTTCTCGGGCATCGTGATCGGCGCCTGCATCGGCAGCTACCTGCCCGGCATCGAGGCCGACCGCGTCGGCCCGGCGCTGGCCGGCGCCTACCTGTCGCCCTACTTCCTGACGCTGCTGCCCAACCTGTTCATCTTCGGCTCGATCTTCTTCGTGGTGGCCGCGCTGACGCGCCGCATGATGGCGGTGTACGCCGCCAGCATCGTGATGCTGGTCGGGTACATCGTCGCGCCCTCGCTGGCGCGCGACCTCGACTACAAGACCCTGGCCGCCCTGATCGACCCGTTCGGCACCACCGCCCTGATCCGCCTCACGGAATACTGGCCGGTCGCGGCCCGCAACGGCAGTGCGGTGCCGTTCGAGGGCGTGTACCTGATCAACCGCCTGCTGTGGACGGGCTTCGGCTGCGTGGTGCTGCTGCTCGGCTACTGGCGCCTGGCGCTGGTGACCGGCGTCGACGCCGGCGGTTCGCCCAAGAGCGCGCACACTGCGGACGCCGTCCCCGCGCTCACGCAGGCCGCGGTCGATACCCGCGAGCGGCCCGCCTTCACGCGCGCCGGCCGCGCCAAGCTGCTGCTGCTCGCCACCTGGTTCAGCGTGCGCGAATCGGTCAAGAGCGTGTACTTCGGCGTGATCGCGCTGGCCGGCGTGCTCGCGCTGGTCACCGGCTCGCTGAACATGGACGCGGTCTACGGCACCAACACCTACCCGGTGACCTACGAGGTGCTGGACCTGATCCGCAACGTGTATTCGCTGTTCATGCTGGTGGTGACCACCTTCTACGCCGGTGAGCTGATCTGGCGCGAACGCGAGGCGCGCATGGCGCAGATGATGGACGCGTTGCCGGTGCCGAGCTGGGTGCCGCTGCTGGGCAAGACCTTTGGCCTGATCTTGCTGCAGGCCCTGATGCTGGCGATCGCCATGCTGGCCGGGATGGGCATCCAGCTCGCCAAGGGCTATTTCGCGCTGGAGCCGGGCCTGTACCTGCACGTGGTGTTCGGCGTGATGTGGCCGCTGTGGGCGCTGGTGGCGGTGCTGGCGATCGTGGCCCAGGTCATCATCGACAACAAATTCCTCGCCTACTTCGTGCTGGTGCTGTACTACCTGGCCGAGATCACCTTCGGCTCGCTCGGCCTGGACCACCCGATGATCCTGTACGGCCACACGCCGGACGCGGTCTACTCCTCCATGAACGGCTTCGGCCACTTCATGGCGCGCGAACGCGCGTTCGAGCTGTACTGGCTGGGCGCGGCGATCATGCTGCTGGCGCTGGCGCAGGCGATCTGGCCGCGCGGCGCGAACAGCGATTTTTCCAGCCGCCTGCAAAGCGCGCGCCACAACCTGACGCTGGGCGTGCTGGCCAGCTTCTGCGGCGGCCTGCTGCTGTTCGCCGGCATGGGCGGCCTGCTGTACTACAACCTGCACATTGCCGGCGACTACAAGACCACCTGGCGCCAGGAACAGGACCGCGCGCAGTACGAGCTGCGCTACAAGCGCTTCGCGCGCCTGCCGCAGCCGCGCGTGGCCGCCACCGACCTGCAGGTCGACATCATGCCCGACACCCGCAGCCTGCTGGTCAAGGGCCATTACCAGCTGGAGAACCGGAGCGGCGCGCCGCTGTCCGACCTGGTGCTCTACCAGGACCCCAGCGCTGCCTTCACGCCGGAATTCTCGCAGGCCGCGCGGCTGGTGATGGCCGACCGCACCCTCGGCTTCTACCGCTACCAGCTGGCGCAGCCGCTGGCGCCGGGGCAGCGCCTGGCGCTGTCGTTCACGCTGGCCTGGGAACCGGGCGGCGTGCTCGGGCTGGGCAAGGATACGCCGGTGGTCAACAACGGCACCTTCTTCACCAACGAGGTCCTGCCGCACGTGGGCTACCGCAAGGAAGTCGAACTCACCGACGACCGCGACCGCAAGCGCCACGGCCTGCTGCCGCGCGCGCGCATGGCCGCGCGCGACGACCCGGCCGCGCAGGACGTCAACCAGATCGGGCCGGACGCCGACTGGATCAGCTTCGACGCGGTGGTGAGCACCAGCGCCGACCAGGTGGCGATTGCGCCGGGCAGCCTGGAACAGGAATGGATCGCCAACGGCCGCCGCTACTTCCACTACCGGATGAGCAAGCCGATACTGAACTTCTACGCCTTCCAGTCGGGCCGCTACGAGGTGCGCCACGACCGCTGGGGCGACGTCGCGATGGACGTGTATTACCATCCGGGCCACGACTTCAACGTCGAGCGCATGCTGCGCGGCGCCAAGGCCACGCTCGAATACGGCACCAAATACTACTCCCCCTACCAGTACCACGAACTGCGCATCGTCGAATTCCCGCGCTACCAGCGCTATGCGCAGTCCTTCCCCGGCACGATCCCGTTCTCGGAGAGCATGGGCTTCATCGCCAAGGTGGACGACAGCTCGCGCAAGGACCTCGACTACCCGTTCTACGTGAGCGCGCACGAAGTGGCGCACCAGTGGTGGGGCCACCAGCTGGTCGGCTCGGACACGCGCGGCGGCACGGTGCTGTCGGAATCGCTGTCCGAATACACCGCGCTGATGGTGATGAAGCACGCCTACGGCAACGACAGGATGCGGCGCTTCCTGCGCTACGACCTCGACATGTACCTGATGGGGCGCGCGCACGAGAACCGCAAGGAGCTGCCGCTGGCGCAGAACGAAGACCAGGACTACATCCACTACCACAAGGGCAGCCTGGCCATGTACCTGCTGCAGGACCTGGTGGGCGAGGACAAGGTGAACGCGGTGCTGCGCGAGCTGCTGGCGAAGTATGCCTGGAAGTCGCGCCCCTACCCGAACGCGTCAAACCTGGTGGACGGGCTGCGCGCGATCACGCCGCCGGACAAGGCCTACCTGATCGACGACCTGTTCGAGTCGATCGTCCTGTACGAGAACCGTGCCGACAGCGCGGTGGCGCGGCGGCGGGCGGATGGCAAGTACGAAGTGGTGCTGCACGCGTCCGCGGGCAAGGTGCACGGGGGCGACCTCGGCGACGAGAAGCCGGTGCCGCTCAAGGACTACGTCGAATTCGGGGTGGACGGTGCGGACGGCAAGCCGCTGCTGCGCGAACGAAGGCTGGTGGGCAGCGGCGCGCAGACGGTCACCATGGTCGTGAACAAGCTGCCGGTGCGGGCTGGTATCGACCCGGACAACAAGCTTATCGATCGCAAGCCGAACGACAATATGGTGAACGTGGAGCTGCGCTGACTTATTCGCCGTCGTCCCCGCGCAGGCGGGGACCCATAGGCCATCCGCGTCGCCCCATGACGATCGACGCCGCAGGCGGAGCTACCTCAGCATGGA
>NZ_JANUGU010000006.1 GCF_024753145.1 Massilia terrae
GGCCGCGAGGGCCGGTTTTCTGCTTTTGCTGGAAGCTGTATTTATCGTTAATTCAGAATCTGTATCCCACCCCCACTCCAATGAGCAGCGGGTCCACCTTGACGTCGCTTGCGCGGGCGCCGGAAATGTACACGTCACTGCGAATCTGGACCTTTTTCAAGTCCAGGTTGATTGACCAATTCTTGTCCAGTTTGAAGTCCACGCCGGCCTGCAGGGCGAGGCCGACGCTGTCATGTTCGAGACGGCCCGCGCCGTTCAGCAGGTTCACGCTCGACAGCAGCGTGTAGTTGACGCCGGCGCCCACGTAGGGGTTGATGTCGGCGCCCGGCAGGAAGTGGTACTGCGCGGTCAGGGTCGGCGGCAGGTGCTTGAAGGTGCCGATCTTGGCGCCGTCGAGCGTCACGTCGTGCTTCTGCGGATAGGTCAGGACCAGTTCGGCGGAGATGTTCGGGGTAAAGAAATACGAGACGTCCACGTCGGGAATCGTCTTGGTGCTCACGTGGATGCGGTCATCCGCGCCGACGCCGGCAACGGGGCCCGACTTGTTTGCCGGATCGAGGTAGACGGCGCGCGCCCGGACCAGCCACGGCGACTCTTGCGCCATCGCGTTCGCGCCCACCAGTCCTACTACGGCGACCATCAGTTTCAGGATCGACTTCCTCATTTTTTTCTTCTTTCGCTCGTTGTGTAATTCGCTGAGAAAGAAGGATATTGATGCGCCGCAATAAGGTCGTTGATGTGCATCAAAATAACCACCCCAAGCTTGGGGGAATCGGGGGCCGAGGCGGTTTTGTATTGACTTTCGCGCGCTAGAATTCGCGTCTTTCGTCAACCAGGGAGTTCACGTGTCCCCGCTCAAACCGCTCGCGCTCGCCGTCTCCGGCCTGTTTGCGTTCTCGTCCGCGTCCGCCGCGGAAGTCGTCCAGAAAGTCAAACCGCCCGTCAGCCAGGCCTATATCGACCTTGCGACCTTCACCGGCGGCGCGCCATCGCCGGCGGCCGGCATGGCAGGCATGGGCGGCGTGACCGGCATGCTGGGCGGCCTGTTCGGCGGCGGGGTGGGCGCCGCGAAAAACGCGGAGCGCGGCAACACCTTCGGCCAGACGCAGGGCCAGGGCCAGGGCCGCTGGATGGACGTGACTTTGCTGACTCGCGAGAATCCGAAGCTGAAGGCGGCGACGCAGGCGGTCCCGGCCGGCAGCAAACTGGCGCCGTCACTGAACCTGCAGGCGCCGGAACTGGAGAAGCCTGGCGGCGACGGCAACATGGAACAGGTCACGGGCATGGGCGACAACAATATGCCAAAGGGGAAGATGTACCTGTACTGGGGCTGCGGCGCCGAGGTGCGCAAGGGACAGCCGCTGGTGCTCGACCTGGCGAAGATGGATCCGGCGCAGTACAGCAAGTTCTTCCAGAACCGCAGCGCGACCCAGCACCTGCCGGCGCCGGCGCCGGGCCGTCCGGCCTGGCCCAACAAGGCCGACGACCGCCTGCTGCCGGAAGGCGCGAGCGTGGCCGGCGAACACGCCTTCAGCGGCGAAGGGCTGCCTGAAGGCTTCAAGTTCAATATCGACGGCGCACATGACCTGATGCCGGCGGTGGAAGCGAACCGCAGCGACAGCGCGGGCGGCGTGCTGTTCAAGTGGAAGGCGATGCCGCAGGCGACCGGCTGGTTCGTGCAGGCGATGGGCATGCGCGACCCGGCCGCCGCGGGCGAAGGCGAGATCGAGATGGTGTACTGGAGCTCGAGCGAGCTGCCGGATATGGGCATGGGCCTGATCAATTACCAGCCGGACAGCGCGATCGCCAAGTGGCAGAAGGAGAAGGTGATTTTGCCCGCCAGCGCGACCGAGTGCGTGGCGCCGAAGGAAGCGGTCAGCGCGATGGCGATGTTGCATGTGATCGCTTACGGCGACGAGCTGAACATGGCGTATCCGCCGAGGCCGAAAGATCCCAAGGTGACCTGGGAGCCGCAGTGGGACGTCAAGGTGCGCCGCAAGTCGGTGGCGTCGCTGATGCCGGGCATGTCGGCCATGAACGCGGCCATGGGCGGCGGCGAGGCCGGCAGCGCGCCTGTCGCGGCCAAGCAGCCGCAACAGGCGAAGGCGGCGCAGGACGGCACAAACGAGGCAGTCGAGGCCGTCAAGAAGAGCGCGTTCGATGTGTTCAAGAACGTCCTGCAGCGCAAGGCGGAGGAAGTCTTGTCGCGCTAAGGGGCTTTACGTAGAGGACACCGGACAGTCTTAAACAAAGAGATCGTCGTTCCCGCGCAGGCGGGAACCCCATTTCGTTGAGCTTCCGAGGTGCATGCACACGAGCGGATACGCTAGCAAAATGGGTTTCCCGCCTGCGCGGGAACGACGGTAACTTAACTTTGGACTAAAGCTCGAGCGAGTAGTGGTAGTACTGCTGGTCCCTCACCCACCCTTCCGATTCATACAGCGCCTGCGCCTTCTCGTTCGACTTGGCGGTCGACAGCGCCAGGCGTAGCGCGCCCTTGCCGCGCGCGAATTCGCCCGCCGCGTGCAGCAGACCACGGCCGACATTGGCGCGCCGCGCCGTCGGCACAACGAACAGGTCATTGAGAATGTAGATGCGCCGCGCGGAAACCGACGAAAACGAAGGATACAGCTGGGTGAATCCAACCGCCTCGCCCTCGCGCGTTTCCGCCAGGTAGACGATGGATTCACCGTTGGCGATGCGTTCGGTGAGGAAGCGGGCCGCCAGTTCGGGATCGGGTGATCGGCCGTAAAACTGGCGATAAGCGTCGAACAGCGGCGCGACGACGGCAACGTCGGCCAGCTGGGCACGGCGGACAGTGATCATGGGTCTGCTTTCAGTACAGGGGTCGATGGTTGATTGTTCAACCTTTTGTTTTATGCAAGCCATCATACCGCGCCATGCCGCCGGCGCGGTACTTGCATCGCCTGTCCTGACGCAGCGTGTTTACATCGCCAGCGCCTGCTCGATCTTCGCCACGAATTCCTTGTCTTCCGGCGCGACCTTGCTTGGGAAGTATTCGATGGTCTTGCCCTGGCGGTCGATCAGGTACTTGGTGAAGTTCCATTTCGGCGCCTGGCCGGTGGCCTTGGCCAGCTCGACGTGCAGCGGGTTGGTCTGCGGGCCGATCACGTCGCTCTTGGCGAACATCGGGAACTTCACGCCGTAGGTGTTGTAGCAGAAGTCCGCGATTTCCTTGGAATTACCCGGCTCCTGCTTGCCGAAGTCGTTGGACGGGAAGCCCAACACCACCAGGCCCTTCGAACCGTACTTGGCGTACAGTTCCTCAAGACCCTTGTACTGGTGGGTGAAGCCGCAGTAGCTGGCGGTGTTCACGACCAGCACGACCTTGCCGGCGTACTGGCACAGGTCCTGCGGCGCGTCGTCCTGCAGGCGCTTGAAGGTGTGGTGCAGCACGGCCGGGCAGCTTGCGGCGGCGGGCATGGCGGCAGGCGCGGCCGGCGTTTCGGCAAAGGCGGGTGCCGACAGTGCGCTCGCGAGGCCGCACAGGGCGAGCTCGGCAATCAGAATCGTTGTTTTCATCTCTTTCAGTCCCCTTTTGGTACGGCGTGCAATTCCCTGTGTTCGATCTTGATGCAGTGGTTCATCACCACGTCCAGCCCGGCCGCGCGCGCCAGATCGGCGGCGGCCTGGTTCTCAATGCCGAGCTGCATCCACAGGCAGCTCGCGCGCACGGCGATTGCATCTTTCGCCAGCGGCGGAATGTCTTCCGACTTGCGGAAACAGTCCACGATGTCGATCCGCTCGCCATGCAGCGCCAGGGCGCCAGCAGCGTCCTGCAGGCTGGCGTAGACGGTTTCGCCGAGGATCTGGCTGCCGGCATAGGTCGGGTTGACGGGCACGACGCGGTAGCCATTTTCCTGCAGGTACTCGGCCACTTCATGGCTCGGCTTGTCCGGTTTGTTCGACAGGCCGACCACGGCCACTATTTTGCTCTCCTGAAGAATCTGCGTTATGGTTTTCATGTTTTGTTTAATCCGGGATATCGTAGAAGCTTATCAGATTCGCATTCGGGGCTGGCGCGAGCATGGTCATTGCACGTTTGACCGGTTGTGTGGAAAGATGCGGGCTCCTGATCCAACGAAAAGCCGACCATGCGCCTGTTCCCTGCCCTTGCCTGCACCGCTCTGCTGTTCTCGCTCGCCACCGGCGCCGGCGCCCAGCCCTCGCTGGCCGATGTCGAACGCGGCATCGTTTCCGTGTCCGCTTGGGGCGGCACGCCGGCCAATCCGGCGCAGGCGCAGCCGCAGACGATCAGCTACATCACCCTGCATCACCAGGGCGAGCCTTTCCCGCAGGGGAAAGATCCGGTCCAGTACCTGCGCAACTTGCAGACCTGGTCGCGCACGACCAAGCACTGGCTCGACATTCCCTACCATTACATCATCGACCTGGATGGCAAGATCTATGCGGGGCGCGATATCAATTACGCCGGCGACACCAACACGGAATACGACCCGATGGGGCATGCGCTGATCGAGGTGGTGGGTAATTTCGAGGAAGTGGAGCCGAACCAGAAGCAGCTCGATGCGGTCGTCGACTTGATGGCGATGCTGGCAGCGAAGTACAAGGTGCCGGTCGACCATATCGCCAGCCATCGCGATTATTCGGCGCAGACGGTTTGCCCGGGCAAGAATCTGTATCGCTATGTGCAGGAAGGGTATTTCCGCAAAAAGGTAGCGGAGCGGCTCGAAGGTAAATAGGGCCAGCCAAGAGAATTTATGCGAGGGTTCGTGGCCCTTGAGCCAGACGAAAAAAAGGCAGCCGAAGCTGCCTTTCTTGTTTCTGCGGCTAAAGCTTAACGCTTCGCGCGCAGTTTCTGGATCGCTGCCAGTTGCGCGATTGCTGCGGCCAGTTCGGACTGCGCTTTCGCGTAGTCGATCGCCGCGTCCTTATTCTGCATCAGCTCTTCGGCCCGTTTCTTGGCTTCCTGTGCTTTTGCTTCGTCCAGGTCGGCGCCACGGATCGCGGTGTCGGCCAGCACCGTCACGCGGTTCGGCTGCACTTCCAGGATGCCGCCGGCGACGAAGACGAACTCTTCGTCGTTGCGAGCAGGCACCTTGATCCGCACAGCACCCGGCTTGACGCGCGTGATCAGCGGGGTGTGCTTGGGATAGATCCCCAGCTCACCCGCTTCACCCGGCAACGCGACGAACTCGGCTTCGCCCGAAAAGATCAGGTCTTCCGCCGATACCACGTCAACGTGAATAGTATGTGCCATGTGTGTCCTTCAGTGAGGAAGCCGATTAGGCAGCCAGTTTCTTGGCTTTCTCGATGGCTTCTTCGATCGTGCCGACCATGTAGAAGGCCTGCTCCGGCAGGTGGTCCAGTTCGCCCGAAGCGATCATCTTGAAGCCCTTGATCGTGTCTTTCAGCGAAACGTACTTGCCCGGCGAGCCGGTGAACACTTCAGCGACGTGGAAAGGCTGCGACAGGAAACGCTGCATCTTACGAGCGCGTGCCACGACCAGCTTGTCTTCCGGCGCCAGTTCGTCCATGCCCAGAATCGCGATGATGTCACGCAGTTCCTTGTAGCGCTGCAGGGTGCCCTGCACGGCGCGCGCGGTCTCGTAGTGCTCCTGGCCGACGACCAGCGGGTCCAGCTGGCGCGAGGTCGAGTCCAGCGGATCCACTGCCGGGTAGATACCCAGGGCGGCGATGTCACGCGACAGCACGACGGTCGAATCCAGGTGGGCGAAGGTGGTGGCCGGCGACGGGTCGGTCAAGTCGTCCGCAGGGACGTACACGGCCTGGATCGAGGTGATCGAGCCGACTTTGGTCGAGGTGATGCGCTCTTGCAGGCGGCCCATTTCTTCGGCCAGGGTCGGCTGGTAGCCCACTGCCGACGGCATACGGCCCAGCAGTGCCGACACTTCGGTACCGGCCAGGGTGTAGCGGTAGATGTTGTCGACGAAGAACAGCACGTCACGGCCTTCGTCACGGAAGGATTCCGCGATGGTCAGGCCGGTCAGCGCCACGCGCAGGCGGTTGCCCGGCGGTTCGTTCATCTGGCCGTAGACCATGGCCACTTTCGAGTTGCCCAGGTTTTCCAGGTCGACGACCTTGGAATCGGCCATCTCGTGGTAGAAGTCGTTACCTTCACGGGTACGCTCACCGACGCCGGCGAACACGGACAGGCCCGAGTGCGCTTTAGCGATGTTGTTGATGAGCTCCATCATGTTCACGGTCTTGCCGACGCCGGCGCCGCCGAACAGGCCGACCTTGCCGCCTTTGGCAAACGGGCAGACCAGGTCGATCACCTTGATGCCGGTTTCCAGCAGGTCTTGCGACGGCGACAGCTCGTCGTACTTCGGCGCTTCGCGGTGGATCGAAGCGGTGCGCTCGAGGCTGACCGGACCGCGCTCGTCGATCGGGTTGCCCAGCACGTCCATGATGCGGCCCAGGGTCGCCGGGCCAACCGGCACGGTGATCGGCTTGCCGGTGTTTTGAATGCTCATGCCGCGACGCAGGCCTTCCGAGCTGCCCAGAGCAATGGTACGGACCACGCCGTCGCCCAGCTGCTGCTGCACTTCCAGCGTCAGTTCCGAGCCTTCCATTTTCAGTGCGTCGTAGACTTTCGGCATGGCGTCGCGCGGGAATTCCACGTCGACCACTGCGCCGATACACTGAACGATTTTGCCATCAGCCATGTTCGTTCCTTCAGTAATAGTTAAATTCTTGTTTAGACGGCCGCTGCACCAGCGACGATCTCGGACAGTTCTTTGGTAATCGCGGCCTGGCGGGTCTTGTTGTAGACCAGCTTGAGCTCGCCAATCACATTGCCTGCGTTGTCGCTTGCCGACTTCATCGCCACCATGCGCGCCGATTGCTCGGATGCGAGGTTTTCGGCGACCGCTTGGTAGATCAGCGCTTCGACGTAGCGCACCAGCAGTTCATCGATGACCGTGGCGGCGTCCGGCTCGTACAAGTAATCCCACGCGTGCGCGGTCTTGTCGGCTTCCAGCTGCTTGGCCGGCAGCGGGAGCAGCTGCTCGATCACCGGCTCTTGCTTCATGGTGTTGATGAACTTGGTGTAGCACAGGTAGACCTTGTCGATCTTGCCGTCCTGGTAAGCATCGAGCATCACCTTGACCGGACCGATCAGCTTGTCCAGGTGCGGGGTGTCGCCCAGCTGGGTTGCCTGCGCGGCGATCTTGACGCCGACGCGGTGCAGGAAACCGAGGCCCTTGTTGCCGATGGCGATGGCTTCGATGCGGTTGCCTGCCGCTTCCAGCTCGCGGCTCTTTTGCGTGACCTGGCGCAGCACGTTGGTGTTCATGCCGCCGCACAGACCTTTGTCGGTGGTGACGACGATGAAACCGACCGCCTTCGCATTGCCGCCATTGGCCTTGGCCATGAACGGGTGCGTGTACTCCGGGTTTGCCGTGGCGAGATTGGCGGTGATGTTACGAATCTTCTCACTGTAGGGACGGGCGGCGCGCATCCGGTCCTGCGCCTTGCGCATTTTGGACGCGGCGACCATTTCCATCGCCTTGGTGATCTTCTTCGTATTCTCTACGCTCTTGATCTTGCCACGTATCTCTTTGCCTGCTGCCATGAGTTCTTCCTCTTCGGTCCGCCGCGCGGTTCAGCGTGCGCGGCGGTCCAAACGTGACGTGATTAGAATGCGCCCGACTTCTTGAAGTCGCCGATCGCAGCGGCCATCGCTGCTTCGCCATCCTTGTCCAGCGCCTTGGTCTGATCGATCTTGGCCAGCAGGTCGGCGTGCTTGGTCTTCATGTAGCCGTGCAGGCCCGATTCGAATGCCAGCACTTGCTTGACATCGATGTCGTCGAAGAAGCCCTTGTTCACTGCGAACAGCGACACGGCCATCAGCGAGATCGGCAGCGGCGAGTATTGCGGCTGCTTCAGCAGTTCGGTGACGCGCGCGCCACGGTCCAGCTGCTTGCGGGTCGCTTCGTCCAGGTCCGAGGCGAACTGCGCGAACGCAGCCAGCTCGCGGTACTGTGCCAGGTCGGTACGGATACCGCCGGACAGGCCCTTGATGACCTTGGTCTGGGCGGCGCCACCGACGCGCGACACCGAGATACCGGCGTTAATCGCGGGACGGATACCGGCGTTGAACAGCGAGGTTTCCAGGAAGATCTGGCCGTCGGTAATCGAGATCACGTTGGTCGGCACGAAGGCCGACACGTCGCCGGCCTGGGTTTCGATGATCGGCAGTGCGGTCAGCGAGCCGGT
This sequence comes from Massilia terrae, assembly GCF_024753145.1. Taxonomy (GTDB): domain Bacteria; phylum Pseudomonadota; class Gammaproteobacteria; order Burkholderiales; family Burkholderiaceae_D; genus Telluria; species Telluria terrae. The sequence goes on from NZ_JANUGU010000006.1 coordinate 8,224, forward strand.
CTTGCCCTTGACTTCGCCGTTGGTGAACTTCTCGACGTAGTCGGCGTTCACGCGGGCGGCGCGCTCCAGCAGACGGCTGTGCAGGTAGAACACGTCGCCCGGGTACGCTTCGCGGCCCGGCGGGCGGCGCAGCAGCAGCGAGATCTGGCGGTAGGCGACGGCCTGCTTGGACAGGTCGTCGTACACGATCAGGGCGTCCTGGCCGCGGTCGCGGAAGTATTCGCCCATCGCGCAGCCCGAGTAGGCCGAGATGTACTGCATGGCGGCCGATTCCGACGCGGAAGCGGCGACCACGATGGTGTATTCCATCGCGCCGTGCTGCTCGAGCGAGCGCACGATGTTCTTGATGGTCGAGGCCTTCTGGCCGATGGCGACGTACACGCAGGTGACGTCCTGGCCCTTCTGGTTGATGATCGCGTCGACTGCGACAGCCGATTTACCGGTCTGGCGGTCGCCGATGATCAGCTCGCGCTGGCCGCGGCCGATCGGCACCATCGCGTCGATCGACTTGATACCGGTCTGCATCGGCTGCGACACGGACTCGCGCGCGATCACGCCCGGTGCGATCTTTTCGATCGGGGCGGTCAGGGTGGCGTTGATCGGGCCCTTGCCGTCGATCGGCTGGCCCAGGGCGTTGACGACGCGGCCACGCAGTTCCGGACCGATCGGCACTTCCAGGATGCGGCCGGTGGTCTTGACGGTGTCGCCTTCCGAGATGTGCTCGTAGTTACCCAGGATCACGGCGCCGACGGAGTCACGCTCGAGGTTCATCGCGAGGCCGAAGGTGTTGCCCGGGAATTCCAGCATTTCGCCCTGCATCACGTCCGACAGGCCGTGGATGCGGCAGATGCCGTCGGCAACGGAGATCACCGTGCCTTGGTTACGAACATCAGCCGAACCCTCGAGGCCCTGGATGCGGCTCTTGATCAGTTCGCTGATTTCAGATGGGTTAAGTTGCATGCTAACTCCTAATAGTTTCTTGATGCGTTGGGCCAGGGCGGGGACGCCGGCGGAAATGCGATCCTTAGGCGGTCAGTGCGATCTGCATCTGCTGCAGCTTGGCACGGACCGAGGTATCGAGCACTTCATCACCGACCACCACGCGCACACCACCGATCAGCGAAGGGTCCACTGTTACCGTTGGGTTCAGCTTGCGGCCAAATTTCTTTTCCAGAGTGGCGACCAGCGCTTGCAGCTGGGTCGCCGAGATATCGAAGGCGCTGTCGATCTGCGCGTCGGCCGAACCCACCAGGGCATTGGCCAGCGCGTGGAACTGGGCGCCGATCTCCGGCAACAGGGCGATACGGCCGTTTTCGGCCAGCATCGCGATAAAGTTTTTCGCTTCGGCGGACAGCGGCGCCTTGACCAGCGACGCGATCGTGTCGGCCAGCTGGGCCGGGGTCACGTTCGGGTTGCTGGAAAAAGCCTGCACATCCGGGTTGGCGCCGATCTGGGCCAGCTCCGACACGAGGTTGGACCAGGCCGCCAGGTCGCCGGCGCGGGCAACGCGGAACAGCGCTTCAGCGTAAGGACGGGCAACGGTCGCGAGTTCAGCCATGATCAGAGCTCGGTCGACAGTTGGTTCAGCAGGTCGGCGTGCGCTTGCGGGTTGATCTCGCGCTTGAGGATCTGCTCGGCACCCTTGACGGCCAGTGTTGCCACCTGGCCGCGCAGTTCTTCGCGGGCACGGGTCACTTGCTGCTCGGCTTCGGCCTTGGCCTGGGCGACGATGCGCGCGGCTTCGGCTTGGGCGTTGGCCTTGATCTCGTCGGCGACCAGCTGGGCGCGCTTCTCGGCATCGGCGATGCGCTTGGCGCCTTCGTCACGTGCGGAAGCCAGCTCGACCTGAACGCGCTTCTCGGCGGCGGCCATCGCTTGCTTGCCCTGGTCGGCCGCGGCCAGACCTTCAGCGATTTTCTTCGCGCGTGCATCCAGTGCACCCACCACCGGCGGCCAGACGAATTTCGCCACGACCCATGCCAGGATGAGGAACACAATGGACTGCACGAACATTGTAGCGTTTAAGTTCACAGCTTTTTCCTTCTCAGAATGAAGTACGCCGGGCCGGCGGTGTTGACACGCGCGGCCCGGCTATCCAAGTATCCCGGGATTAGGCGCCGAACGGGTTTGCGAAGGCAAACATCATTGCGATACCGACGCCGATCAGGAATGCTGCGTCGATCAGGCCGGCCAGCAGGAACATCTTGGTCTGCAGGGTGTTCATCAGTTCAGGCTGACGTGCCGAAGCTTCGATGTACTTACCGCCCATCACACCAATACCGATACATGCACCGATGGCGCCCAGACCAATGATCAGACCGCAAGCCAGTGCAACGAACGCGACGTTAGTCATCAAAAACTCCTTAGATAATCAAAAAAATGAAAAGTTAAAAACAAATACTGCAAAAACGAGATGCTGCTTAGTGACCTTCATGCGCCTGGCCGAGGTACACCAGCGTCAGCATCATGAAAATGAAAGCCTGGAGAAGCACGATCAGGATGTGGAACACAGCCCAGATCGAACCGGCGAAGATATGCAGGCCGGACAGCGCCAGGCTCTTCGGTTCAAAGCCCACGAACTGGGCGCCGAGCAGCGCGATCAGCAGGAAGATCAGCTCACCCGCGAACATATTGCCGAACAGTCGCATTGCCAGCGACACGGTTTTGGCGGCGAATTCGATCAGGTTCAGGCCGAAGTTGAAGATCCACAGGGCCGGGTGGGAACCGAACGGTGCGTTGAACAGCTCGTGCACGAAGCCGCCGAAGCCCTTGATCTTCACGTTGTAGTAGAGCATCAGGGCCAGCACCACCAGCGACATGCCCAGGGTGCCGTTCAGGTCGGCGGTCGGGACGACGCGGAAGAACATCTCGTGGCCTTCGGCGTTGTGGATGCCGAGGGTGCGGAAGGTGGCGGCGAACAGGTCGACCGGCAGGAAGTCCATCGAGTTCATCATCACGACCCAGACGAACACGGTCAGGGCCAGCGGGGCGATGAAGGAGCGGTCGCCATGCACGATGGCTTTGGACTGGTCTTCAACCAGTTCGACGATCATTTCCACGAAGGCCTGGAAACGGGTCGGGACGCCGGCGGTGGCGCGGCGCGCGGCGGAGATCAGGAGGATCGCCGAGACCACGGCCAGCAAGACCGACCAGAAAATAGTATCGTAGTGAATAACGGAAAAATCGATCGGCCCGTTCTGGAGGTGCGATGCGTTGTGGTGCAGGTGGTGCTTGATGTACTCACCCGCGGTGACCGCATGCTCGGCGGGAACTCCCGCAGCAATTTCAGTTGTCATTTCTGGTGCCTAAACAATAAGATGATGTAACTTTTGAGCGCCACGATGAAGCCGCCAATCAGGGCGAGCCAGTTCAGGTCGTGGTACAACCAGGCGGTGGCGCCAAGAAAAGCCACCGTCAACGCAATCTTGATAAATTCCCCGATGAAAAACGTGATCGGGTTCGCGGCGCCCGGACGGTGCGCGCCGGCGAACAGCCGCAGCGCGAACAACGCGTTGGGAACCACGCAGCACAAGCCACCGAGTACAGCCGAGAACATCGCAGGCATCCCCCCCAGCAGGGCGGCCACCAGGCCGGCAACTGCTGTCGCCATCATTTGCAGGGAGACTATGCGCAACATTTTTCTAGTTCTTCGCGCTAGCCAGAGACGCCGGTAACGGTGCGGTAGTTACATTTATCCCGACGATTATAAGTGTTTATACGGAAGCACGTCAAACGATTCCGGTCGTCAATCCGCGCGTTCCAGCCGGGTAAACACGGCAGAAAATCGCTAAAACTGACGTGAATTCGCTGCCAACTCGGGGGTAAGTGACGCGACATGGCAAAACAACATGGCCAATAAAAAGTCGGGGCGTTGATCGCAGATGCGTCGGGATCGCGCAACGTCGTGGTGCATACATTGGGGATAAGCACCGGGATGGGGCGGGATAAGGTGGGGATAACGTGGGGAAACTTTGTTAATAAGTTGGGATAACTTTGTTCCACCGGTACACGTAAAACCGTCGTCCCGGCGTAGGCCGGGACCCATAGAACGGTTGAGCGGGTGAGCACTGACGCCGCAGGCCTGTTAGCTCAGCATGGATCCCGGCCTTCGCCGGGATGACGGTTCGGAGCTTAGTAGTGTTTTTTATGCGCGCAAACGGGCGAGCACGCCGTCGAGGACGTCGAGGTCGGCGAAGTCGATGATCATCTGGCCCTTGCCCTTCGCGCCCATCTTGAACTGGACCGGGGTGGCCAGCTTGTCCGACAGTTCCTCTTCCAGCCGCACGATGTCGCCCGGCTTGTCCTTGGCGCGCGGCGCCACCGCCGGCGCGTTGCGCTCCTCGATCGCGCGCGCGACCAGCTTTTCGGTCTCGCGAACCGACAGCCGCCTGGCCACCACCTGGTTGGCCAGCGCGATCTGCTTGGCGGCGTCGACCGCCAGCAGGGCCCTGGCGTGGCCCATGTCGATATCGCCCGCCATCAGCATGGTCTGGACCGGGCTGGCCAGGTTCACCAGGCGCAGCAGGTTGGACACGGCGCTGCGCGAGCGCCCCACCGCGGTCGCGGCCTGCTCGTGGGTGAAGTCGAACTCCGAGATCAGGCGCGCGATGCCCTGCGCTTCCTCCAGCGGGTTCAGGTCCTCGCGCTGCATGTTCTCGATCAGCGCCATGGCGGCGGCCTGCTGGTCGTCGACCTCCCGCACCAGCACCGGGATCTCGTCCAGGCCAGCCAGCTGGGCGGCGCGGAAGCGGCGCTCGCCGGCGATGATCTCGTAGCGGCCGCCGTTCACCGGACGCACCAGCACCGGCTGCATGATGCCCTGGGTTTTGATCGAGGAGGCCAGCTCGGCCAGCGCGCCTTCGTCCATGCGCGTGCGCGGCTGGTATTTACCGGCCTGCAGCTGGCCGACCGGCAGCGCCGACGGCAGGTTGGAGCCCGGCCCCGGCAGTTCGGCGTCGCCGCCCAGCAGCGCGTCCAGTCCGCGGCCGAGGCCCTTCATTTTTTTGGTTGCCATGTTCTTTGGTCTTTCCGATTACATTGTCTTGATGCGTTCGACCATCTCGGCCCCGAACGCGATGTAAGCCTGCGCGCCCTTGGACGAGGGATCGAAGGTGACGCCCGGGATGCCGTAGGACGGCGCTTCGGCCAGGCGCACGTTGCGCGGGATGATGGTCTTGAACACCTTGTCGCCGAAGTGCTGTTCCAGCTGGCCCGAGACCTGCTGAGACAGCGTCATGCGCGGATCGAACATCACGCGCAGCAGGCCGATGATCTTCAAGTCGTGGTTCAGGTTGGCGTGCACCTTCTTGATGGTGTTGACCAGGTCCGACAGGCCCTCGAGCGCGTAGTACTCGCACTGCATCGGGATGATCACGCCGTGCGCGGAGCACAGGCCGTTCAGGGTCAGCATCGACAGCGCGGGCGGGCAGTCGATCAGGATGAAGTCGTAGTCCTTGTCTACCTTGGCCAGCGCGTCCTTCAGGCGCTTCTCGCGGTTGTCCAGCTCGACCATCTCGACTTCGGCGCCGGCCAGCTCGCGGTTGGAGGGCAGGACGTCGAAGCGGCCGGCTTCCGAACGCTGGCGCGCGGCCTCGACCTCGGCGCTGCCGAGCAGCACCTCGTAGGTGGAAGCGCTCAGGCCGGCCTTGTCGATGCCCGCGCCCATCGTGGCATTGCCTTGCGGGTCCAGGTCGACCAGCAGCACGCGCTGGTTCAGCTTGGCGAGGCCGGCCGACAGGTTGACAGTGGTGGTGGTCTTGCCGACGCCGCCCTTTTGGTTTGCAACGCAAAATATCTTGGCCATGTATCCCTTATCCTTTTGGACGCAACCGCTCTACGGTTTTATACCGTTTATACTATTGAAATAATTTCTACTGTATAAACGGTATAAACTATTTATACCGTTTATTGTATTACGCTGCCCGCTCGATGAATACCAGGTGCCGCTCCGCTTCCAGGCTTGGCACCCGCAGCGCCTGGACCTCGCTTACTTTCCACTCTGCCGGCACCCTCTCCTGCTCGTCTTTCGGGGCCACTCCCTTGAGCGCAATGAATCGCCCGCCCTCGGCCAGCAGGTGTCCCGACCAGTCCAGGAAATCGGACAGGTCGGCGAAGGCGCGCGAGGTGATGACGTCGAATTTGTCGCTCACTTCCAGGTCCTGCACCTTCATCGTGTGCACGCTGGCGTTGGCCAGGCCGAGTTCCGCCTTCACCTGCTTGAGGAAGGCGGTTTTCTTGTGCACGGTGTCGATCATCGAGACCTTCATGTCCGGCCGTGCGATCGCCAGCACGATGCCGGGCAGGCCGCCGCCCGCGCCCACGTCCAGCACGTTGCGGGCGCCGGCGAATGCCGGCACCGCGGCCAGCGAATCGAGCAGGTGGTGGGTCACCATCTGCATCGGGTCGCGCAGGGACGTGAGGTTGTAGACGGCATTCCACTTGGCCATCAGGGCCAGGTAGTCCATCAGCTGTTTTTGCTGCGCTGCCGTCAGGTCCAGGCCAAGTTGCCTGATGCCCTGCTCCAGCACTTTTTCCAGTGCCGGCCGATCGAATCCTCCCCGCATCAAGCCGCCTCCTCGCCCTGCGTGGTGAAGCCCTTGAAGCCCTTCTTCTTCAGGAACACGAGCAGCAGCGAAATCGCCGCCGGCGTGACGCCCGAGATGCGCGAGGCCTGGCCCAGGGTCTCCGGACGCTGCTTGTCGAGCTTCTGGCGCACTTCGATCGAGAGCGCGGTGATCTCGTGGTAGTTCAGTTCCTGCGGCAGTTTCAGGTTTTCGTAGTGGTCGTGGCGCTCCACTTCGCGCGCCTGGCGGTCGATGTAGCCGGCGTACTTGATCTGGATTTCGACCTGTTCGCGCACCGCAGGATCCTCGACGCCGGGGCCGGCCAGCGCGGCGCCCTCGACGCCCTGCATGGTCATCAGCTTGTCGTACTCGACGCCGGGGCGGCGCAGCAGGTCGGCCAGCGTGTATTCGCGCTCGATCGCCTGGCCCACCACGCGCTCGGATTCGGCGGCGGCCAGGATGCGCGGGTTGACCCAGGTCGAGCGCAGGCGCTGCAGCTCCAGCTCCACCGCTTCGCGCTTGGCTTCGAATGCGGCCCATTGGGCGTCGCCGACCACACCCAGCTTACGGCCGGCTTCGGTCAGGCGCATGTCGGCGTTATCCTCGCGCAGCGACAGGCGGTATTCGGCGCGGCTGGTGAACATGCGGTAGGGCTCGGCCACCCCCTGCGTGGTCAGGTCGTCGACCAGCACGCCGAGGTAGGCCTCGTGGCGGCCCGGAGTCCATGCCGGCTTGCCCTGGGTCTGCAGGGCGGCGTTCAGGCCGGCCAGCAGGCCCTGTGCGGCGGCTTCTTCGTAGCCGGTGGTGCCGTTGATCTGGCCGGCGAAGAACAGGCCCTGGATGGCCTTGGTTTCGAGCGAGGCCTTGAGGCCGCGCGGGTCGAAGTAGTCGTATTCGATCGCGTAGCCGGGGCGCAGGATGTGCGCATTCTCCAGGCCGCGCATCGAGCGCACCAGGTTGATCTGGACGTCGAACGGCAGGCTGGTCGAGATCCCGTTCGGGTAGAACTCGTTGGTGGTCAGCCCTTCCGGCTCGAGGAAGATCTGGTGCGATTCCTTGGAGGCGAAGCGGTGGATCTTGTCCTCGATCGAGGGGCAGTAGCGCGGGCCGACGCCTTCGATCACGCCGGTGTACATCGGGCTGCGGTCGAGGCCATTGCGGATGATCTCGTGGGTCTGGGCGTTGGTGTGCGTGACCCAGCACGGCACCTGGCGCGGATGCATCGCCACGTTGCCCATGTACGAGAACACCGGCACCGGATCGAGGTCGCCCGGCTGTTCGGTCAGGGCCGAGAAGTCGATGCTGCGGCCGTCGATGCGCGGCGGCGTGCCGGTTTTCAGGCGGCCTTGCGGCAGCTTGAGTTCCTTCAGGCGCGCCGACAGCGACAGCGCGGGCGGATCCCCTGCCCGGCCCGCCGAGTAATTCTGCAGGCCAACGTGGATCTTCCCGTCTAGGAAAGTACCGGCGGTCAACACAACGGCGCGCGAACGGAACTGCAGGCCGATCTGGGTCACCGCGCCAACCACGCGGTCGCCCTCCACCATCAAGTCGTCTACGGCCTGCTGGAACAGCCACAGATTGGGCTGGTTTTCCAGGCGGGAACGGATCGCCTGCTTGTACAGCAGCCGGTCGGCTTGGGCGCGGGTGGCGCGCACGGCCGGTCCCTTGGACGAGTTGAGGATACGGAACTGGATGCCGGATTCATCGGTGGCGATCGCCATCGCGCCGCCCAGCGCATCGACTTCCTTGACCAGGTGACCCTTGCCGATGCCGCCGATGGACGGGTTGCAGGACATCTGGCCGAGGGTCTCGATGTTGTGCGTGAGCAGCAGCGTCTTCTGTCCGGTACGGGCAGAAGCGAGCGCGGCTTCGGTGCCGGCATGGCCACCGCCGACGACAATCACGTCGAATTCAGTAGGAAATAGCATGGTGGATTGTGTTGCGAGGAGTACGAGAAGGGATTATAGAGGCTTTTTGTTTGCGAAAGCCGTGCCGCCGAGAAAAGCGCCGAAATATGTTCCACGTGGAACAGTTTTCTGTGGCTATGGTGTCTGCAACGCATTATGTTCCACGTGAAACATCCAGCGCCGGGTCGGCCGGTTTGTTTCACGTGGAACAGCAGAGTCAGCCGAGGAAGGCCGTGTAAGCCGTCTTTACGATTAGCACGGAGACAACGGTGAGGAAGAGCTTACGGACGAAGCCAGTACCATGCTTCAGTGCAAGGCGGGTGCCGACGATGGAACCCGCCACCTGGCACACGGCCATCGACAGCCCGAGCTGCCACATCAGGTGGCCACTGTAGCCGAACCAGATCAGGGCCGAGAGGTTGCTGCCGACGTTGACGACCTTGGCCGCCGCGGAAGCGCCAAGGAAATCGAAGCCGAAAAAGCGGACGAACAGAAAGAGTAGGAAGCTACCGGTCCCCGGACCGAAGAAGCCGTCGTAGAAGCCGATGACGCCGCCGAGCACGATGGCCAAAGCCATTTCCTTCCAGCCGCTGTGCAAGGGCGCGTGGACCGAACCCAGGTCCTTCTTGCGGAAGGTGTAGACAGCGACTGCGACCAGCACGAAGGGCAAGAGTCCGCGGACAAAATCGGCCGGAACTTTGCTCACGGTCCAGGCACCGAAGAAGGAGGCGATGAAGGCCGCAATGGCCGCCGGCGCCGCGGCGCTCCAGGCAACACGAACGCGCCGCGAATAGCTGACCGCCGCCGAGGTCGTGCCGAACATGCTGGCCAGCTTGTTCGTGCCCAGCAGCGTGGCCGGGGTCTGGTTGGGGAGCAGGGCGAACACGGCGGGGAGCTGGATCAGGCCGCCACCGCCGACAACGGAATCGACCAGGCCGGCGCCGAAGGACGCGAGGCCGAGCAAAGCAATTTCAAGCATCAACAACTTTCTGGCGAACAGCGAAGAGTAAGCAATTGTAAGGCAAGGTCAGCAGGCGAGTTGGTTGCCCGCAATTTCAGCAGACGAGCGATCGTGCCAGGCACCCATCGGCGTCGCTATCCACAAAGTTACCCACAGCGACGAAAGCGATAATCACGGCCAGCGAAGTCCCCGTAAATCGATACACTCGGCAGCACTTTCGCGGAGGATGAAACAATTAAAGACGAGGCCAAGGCACGACCCGATCCGCGTTCATTTATGTTTTTCGAACCGGGAAGCGACGGCCGAAGGGATGGACTTGTTTCGGCCGTGCTGCGAAAGAAAGCCTAGGGAAATAGGGATTCCAGGAAAAGGCGGTACCATGGGCAGGGCCATTTTCAGGCACGCCCAGGTATTATCTGCAAGCAAACCGGATTGCTTCCTGGCTGGGGAGCCAAAGCAGGGTTTTCGCAGAAATTCTCGCGCCTGTCCTGACACAAAATATGATTTTGCAGTAGCTGCCGAGGAGCAACAGTGCGGCGTCCTTATCCACAAAGTTGTTAACAGCGCTGACGGGCCAAAAAGCAAGGGCGGCCAAGCCGCCCTCTTGTTGCATAGCAGCAATAGCTCAAGCCTTGCTTCGGGCCCGAACGAAGCCGGCGAGCTCACCGACGATGCCGCGCCGGAACAGCAGCACACAGGCCACAAAGATCAGCCCGGTCACGATGCCGACCGAATCGCCCAAGGTCGAGAACCAGTCGACCCCGGTCAGCCGCGCCAGGAAATTGCCCAGGTCGCCCAGCTTGTTTTCCAGCGCGACGATGATAAAGGCGCCCAGCACCGGTCCGAACAGCGTCCCCATGCCGCCCACGAGCGTCATCAGGATGACGAGGCCGGACAGGGTCCAGTGCACGTCCGTCAGCGTTTCGAAGCCGAGCACAACGGCTTTGGTGGCCCCTGCGAGGCCCGCAATGGCCGCAGAAAGCACGAACGCGAGCAGTTTGTAGCGATCCACGTCATAACCCAAAGAAACCGCCCTGGGCTCGTTTTCGCGGATTGCCTTGAGTACCTGTCCAAACGGCGAATGCACGGTGCGCACAATCAGGGCAAAGCCGCCGATGCAGATCGCGAGGACCACATAGTACATGGTCAGGTCCTTGGACAGGTCGAGCAGGCCCAGCAGGCGTCCGCGCGGCACGCCCTGCAGGCCATCCTCGCCATGCGTGTAGGGAATGCGCAGGGCCGCGAAATAGACCATCTGGGCCAGCGCCAGCGTGATCATGGCGAAATAGATGCCCTGACGGCGGATGGCCAGCAAGCCCATCCCCAGGCCCAGCAACGCCGCGCCCAGCACGCCGAGCAGGATGCCGGCTTCAAACGGCAGGCCAAGCACCGCCAGCGCGTGGCCGGCGATGTAGCCAGCCGTGCCGAGAAATGCCGCGTGGCCGAAGGACAGCAGCCCGGTGTAGCCGATCAGCAGGTTGAACGCGCAGGCGAACAGGCCGAAGCACAGCATCTTCATCAGGAACACCGGGTAGCCGATGAAGGGCGCGGCAAGGACGATCACCAGCGCCAGCGCATAGCCGATTTTCTTGTTCATCCCTGCCCTTTCATTTCTCTTTGCCGAACAGGCCGGCCGGACGCAGCAGCAGCACGATCACCATCACCACGAACACGACGACTTCCGAGCCCTCCGGGTAGTAGACCCGGGTCAGGCCCTCGATCACGCCGAGGGCCAGGCCGGTGACGATCGAGCCGAGGATCGAGCCCATGCCGCCGATCACCACCACCGCGAACACGACGATGATGAGGTTGGAGCCCATCAGCGGCGTGACGTTGATGACGGGCGCGGCCAGCACGCCGGCCAGCCCGGCCAGCGCGACGCCGAAACCGTAGGTCAGCGTCACCATCAAGGGAACGTTGATGCCGAAGGCTTCCACCAGTTTGGGGTTCTCGGTGCCGGCGCGCAGGTAGGCGCCGAGGCGGGTCTTTTCGATCACGAACCAGGTGGCGAGGCAGACCACCAGCGAGGCGGCGACCACCCAGGCGCGATAGTTTGGCAGGATCATGAAGCCGAGGTCGGTGGCGCCGGCCAGTTGCTCTGGCACCTCGAGGGTCTGGCCAGACACGCCGAAGAAGGAACGGAACAGGCCTTCCAGCAACAGCGTGATGCCGAAGGTCAGCAGCAATCCGTACAGATGGTCGAGCTTGTACAGCCAGCGCAGCATGGTCCGCTCGATGAGGATGCCGAACAGGCCGACCAGCAGCGGGGCGATCACGAGCATTCCCCAGTAGTTCAGGCCGAAGGACGTGACGCCGATGTAGGCCAGGAAGGCGCCGGTCATGTAGAGCGCGCCGTGCGAGAAATTGATGACGTTGAGCAGGCCGAAGATGACGGCCAGGCCCAGCGACAGCATCGCGTAGAAGGAGCCGTTGACCAGGCCGAGCAGGAGCTGGCTCATCATGGCTTGCAGGGGGACGCCGAAGATTTCCATGCTCAGTACTGATTAGTTGCCGTCGCCCTCGCGAACGCGGGAGCCCCATTTTGCGTAAGCGGTGATAACGCTTACTACGGCCCGCGAGCAAAATGGGGTTCTCCGGGGGGCGCCTAGCCCGTTCGCGGGAGCAACGACTGTGGATATAGCAGGAGTAACGATTACTTCCACGCCGTGCACTTCGATTCGGCCTTGGTCGTGTACGCCTTATCACCCGGAATGGTCGCCACCAGCTTGTAGTAGTCCCACGCCCCTTTCGATTCCTTCGGCGTCTTCACCTGCATCAGGTACATGTCATGCACCATGCGGCCGTCGGGACGGATCACGCCGTTTTTGGTGAACATGTCGTCGATCCTGGTTTTCTTCAGGTAGGCCATGACCTTGTCCGCATCGTCGGTCCCGGTGGCCTTGACGGCATTCAGGTAAGCCATCGTCAGGGAATAGTCGCCGGCCTGCACCATCGACGGCATCTTCTTCATCTTGGCGAAATAGCGCTTGGCCCAGGCGCGGCTTTCCGCGCTCTGGTCCCAATACCAGCCATCGGTCAGGTACAAGCCTTGGGTCGTATTCAATCCGAGCGTGTTGATATCGTTGATGAATACCAGCAGCCCGGCGATCTTCATTTTCCTGGTGATGCCGAATTCATTGGCCGCCTTCACCGAATTGATGAAATCGCCGCCGGCATTGGCCAGGCCGAGCACCTGCGCCTTGGACGATTGCGCCTGCAGCAGGAAGGACGAGAAATCCGACGCGCCCAGCGGATGCTTGACGCTGCCCAGCACCGTGCCGCCACTGGCTTTGACGACATCGGCCGTGTCCTTCTCCAGCGACTGGCCGAAGGCATAATCCGCGGTCAGGAAAAACCAGCTCTTGCCGCCCTGCTTCACGATTTCCGATCCGGTGCCGCGCGCCAGCGCCACGGTGTCGTAGGTGTAATGCACGGTGTAGGGCGAGCATTGTTCATTGGTCAGCGCGGAAGCGCCGGCGCCGCTCACAATGAACACCCTCTTCTTTTCCTGCGCCACTTTGGCCATCGCCAGGCTCGCGGTCGAATTGGTCCCGCCGATCAGCAGATCCACGCCCTGCTGGTCGAACCACTCGCGCGCCTTGGTCGATGCGATATCGCCCTTGTTCTGGTGGTCCGCCGAGATGAATTCGATCTTCTTGCCATTGATCGTCCCGCCCATATCGGCGATCGCCATCTTGATCGCCTCGGCGCCGCCATTGCCGTCCACGTCCGCATACACGCCCGACATATCGGTCAGGAAGCCGATCTTGATCGTATTGTTGGAGATTTGCGCCTGGGCCGACACCGACATGCCGGCGGCAAGAGCAGCGGCGGCGAGAGCGATTGCTTTGCGATTCATGTTGTCTCCGTTCGAATAAAGATGGGTTGGTTAAACGCCGAGCAGTTCGGTCAGCACGGGCATCTTGGCATTCAGGTCTTGTGCGGCGATGGTTTCGACGACTTGTCCGTGTTCGATGACATAAAAGCGGTCCGCCAGCGGCGCGGCAAAGCGGAAGTTTTGTTCGACCATGACGATCGTGTAGCCCTTTTGCCTGAGCGTCGTGATCATGCGCGCCAGGCTCTGCACGATCACCGGCGCCAGGCCTTCCGAAATCTCGTCCAGCAGCAGCAGGCGCGCTCCGGTGCGCAGGATGCGGGCCACCGCCAGCATCTGCTGCTCGCCGCCGGATAAGCGCGTGCCGGGGCTGTTGCGCCGCTCCAGCAGGTTCGGGAACATCTCGTAAATCTCCTGCACCGGCATGGCGGCACTGCGGTCGGCCAGCATCGGCGGCAGCATCAGGTTTTCTTCGGTGGACAGCGAGGCAAAAATCCCCCGCTCTTCGGGACAATAAGCAAGGCCCAGGTGCGCGATCTTGTGGGTCGGCAGTCCGATTGATTCCACGCCATTGATCTTGATGGAGCCGGTACGTTTTCCTGTCAGCCCCATGATTGCGCGCAGCGTCGTCGTCCGTCCGGAACCATTACGGCCCAGCAGCGTCACCACCTCGCCCGGGTTCACGGTGAGGTTGATGCCATGCAGGATGTGCGATTCGCCGTACCAGGCCTGCAGGCCGGCGATCTCGAGGGCGGCCGCCATCAGTGCACGCCTCCCAGTTCGCCGCCCGCGGTGCCCATATAGGCTTCCATGACCTCCGGATTGCGCGATACCTCGTCGTAGCTTCCTTCCGCCAGCACGGAGCCGCGCTGCAGCACCGAGATCCGGTCGCAAATGCCGGACACCACGTTCATATTGTGTTCGACCATCAGGATCGTGCGGCCGGCCGATACCTTCTTGATCAGGCTGGTCACGCGGTGCACGTCCTCGTGGCCCATGCCCTGGGTCGGCTCGTCGAGCAGCATTAGCTCGGGTTCCATCGCCAGCGTGGTAGCGATCTCGAGGGCGCGCTTGCGGCCGTACGGCAGGTCGGCGGTGACGGTGTCGGCAAAAGCGGACAGGTCCACCTCGGCCAGCAAGGCCATCGCACGATCGTTTAAACGGTCCAGGCTGCGTTCACTGCGCCAGAACTGGTAGGTGGTGCCTAACTCGCGCTGGAGGCCGATACGGACGTTCTGGAGCACTGTCAGGTGCGGGAAGACCGCGGAGATCTGGAAAGACCTGATGATGCCCATGCGGGCGATGTGGGCCGGTTTGGCATTGGTGATGTCGCGTCCGTTGAACAGGATCTGGCCATCGGTCGGGACAAGGAATTTGGTGAGGAGGTTGAAGCAGGTCGTCTTGCCGGCGCCGTTGGGGCCGATCAGCGCGTGGATGTGGCCGCGCTGCACGTTCAGGCTGACGTCATGGACGGCGGTGAAACCCTTGAAGGATTTGCTCAGGTGCCGCGTTTCCAGAATGGCGTCCGCCATCGTGTCTCCCGTGCGTTTCTTGTTTAAGAAATAATACCAATATCGTCAGGGGGTCACAAATAAACTGCCGTGCGCGTGCGCCCGCTTCGGCGCAGACCGGGTGTGCGAATTTTCCCAGGGCTTTAGCGCGGGTGATTCGCCAGGATCTGTGCCGCCGTCTTCTCCGCGATCATCAGGGTCGGGGAATTGGTATTGCCCGACGTGATGAACGGCATGATCGATGCATCGACCACGCGCAATCTATCGACTCCCTTCACCCGCAACTGGCTGTCGACCACGGCCATCGGATCATCCGGCGCGCCCATCTTGCAGGTGCCGACAGGATGAAAAATCGTGGTGCCGATCAGGCCAGCGGCTGCTGCCAGCTCTTCTTCGGTCTGGTGATGCACGCCCGGCTTGATCTCTTCCGGCTTGTATTTGGCGAGCGCGGGAGCGGCGGCGATCCTTCGCGTGAGCTGCAGCGATTGTGCGGCGACCTTTCGGTCTTCCGTCGTGCTCAGGTAATTTGGCGTGATTTTGGGTGCGGCGTAGCTGTCATTGGAGGCGATGCGTACATGGCCGCGCGAGGTCGGCCTCAGGTTGCAGACGCTCGCCGTAAATGCCGGGAAGGCGTGAAGCGGATCACCGAATTTTTCCAGCGAAAGCGGTTGAACGTGGTATTCCAGGTTCGGTGAAGATTGGCTGGAATCCGAATAGGCAAAGGCGCCGAGCTGGGATGGCGCCATCGACATCGGGCCACTCTGGAACATCGCGTATTGCAGGCCGATGCGCATCTTGCCGAACCAGTTCGCCGCAGTCGTGTTCAGGGTTTTGGCGCCCGTGACCTTGAAAACCATCCGCAGCTGCAGATGATCCTGCAGGTTTTCGCCCACGCCTGGCGAATCGGCCAGCGGCTCGATGCCGTTGCGATGCAAATGCTCAGCTGGGCCGATGCCGGATAGCTGGAGAATCTGCGGCGAACCGATGGCGCCGGCGCAGAGCAGCGTCTCGCGGTGTGCGATGGCCGTGAACACCTTGCCACCACCGGCGAATTGCACGCCCTTGCAGCGCGTGCCCTGTTCCGTCTTCTCGAGCAGCAGCCGTTCGACGTGACAGCCGGTCATGATCGTCAGGTTGGATCGTTTGCCGGCAGGCTTGAGGAAAGCCTTCGCCGTATTCAGGCGGATGCCACGGCGCTGGTTGACTTCGAAATAAGCACAGCCGGCGTTATCTCCGCCATTGAAATCATCGATTTTGGCGATGCCGGTTTGTTCAGCAGCGTCGCGAAAAGCATCCAGGATGGACCAGGACAGTCTCTGTTTTTCGACGCGCCATTCGCCACCAGCACCATGCAGTTCACTGTCACCGCCATGGTGGTCTTCACTCTTCTTGAAGATGGGCAGGACGTTTTCCCATCGCCAGGACGCATCGCCAGACAGTTCTGCCCAGCGATCGTAATCCGGCTTCTGGCCACGCATGTAGATCATGCCGTTGATCGAGGAACTACCGCCCAGGACCTTGCCTCGAGGGTAGATCAAGGAGCGGCCAGCGAGTCCGGGATCGGGTTCGGTATTGAACAGCCAATCGGTGCGGGGATTGCCGATGCAGTAGAGGTAGCCGACAGGGATGTGGATCCAGAGGTAGTCGTCTTTACCGCCAGCTTCGATCAGCAGGATGTGGAGCTGTGGGTTCTGGCTGAGACGGTTGGCAAGAACACAGCCAGCGGTGCCTGCACCGATGATGATGTAGTCGTATTCACCTGCTGATTCCACGCTGCTCGTCCTTTCAGGGCACTGCGCTTCAGAAGATTCCTGCTTGGCAAGGATAGCAGAACCGACTTTTCCATATATAAGTTAAAAGATGTGTATACGAAGTTGATAGTGATAGTAAACGCGCACCAAACTGTTGATAAGTTCGATTTTCTCCACAGCGTCAATGGTTTACGTCATCCAGAACTGGCTGAACAACGCGTGCACGGGCGTTGAACGTAAACTGAACAAAAAATGGACGACTTCCCGAATGCAGGTTTCTTCACAAGTCATGCTGTGGATATTCAATGAGTTGTTCACAGATGAGCGGCTGTGAGCCAGTGTTTCGGCCCGTTTTCAGGGTTGATTGTGGAAAACCAACTGCATATCCACAGGATGAGATGTGAAAAAAGCTGGTTTCTGGCGAGGCTGGATTTTTTGTCCAGTTTACGTTCAAGCCAGACGCAGCATTTGTCCAGCAAGTTTGCGGGACCGTAAACTACTGATGTTGTGGAGAAAAACGAACTTGTCCACAGTTCCCGCGGCGTTTACTATCACTACCATCTTCGTATACTCATCTTTTAACTTATATATGGAGAACTCCGCTGCCAGCGGTTTTTCCTCTTCCTACCGGCCACAGCCGGCACAACAATATGCGTCTCGGAATCATCAGCGCCCTGGCTGAAGAACAGCAAGGTCTCGTGGAAGCCATGGAAAGCCCCTCCAGGCTCATCCATGCCAAACGCGAGTACTTTGTCGGACAGCTCTGGAAAATCGACGCTGTGTGCGTTTTATCGCGAATTGGCAAGGTTGCTGCCGCCATGACAGCGACAACCCTTGTGGAAAAATTCGGAGTTACCCACATTCTCTTTACCGGCGTTGCAGGCGCTGGTGACAAAAACATCAAGGTGGGCGACATCGTGATCGCGGAATCGCTGGTCCAGCACGATATGGACGCCAGTCCCTTGTTCCCGCGTTTCGAAGTGCCGCTGACGGGTCGGACGCATTTCATGGCTGACCATCGGCTTGGCCAGGGCCTCTTGGAGGCCGCGCAATGGTTCCTGGACAATCATCTCGAGGAAGCGATCAGCGAGACCGAAAGGGCGGCATTCCAGCTGGCCCAGCCACGCATTCATCGCGGCCTGGTTGCCAGTGGTGATTTGTTCATGAAGGACAAGGAACACCTGAACAAGCTCAATGGCGAGCTGCCCGGGCTGCTTGCGGTGGAAATGGAGGGCGCCGCCGTTGCCCAGGCCTGCCATGAGCTCGGGGTGCCGTTCGCCGTCATCCGTGCCATTTCGGACAACGCCAATGAAAACGCGGCCACCGACTTCATGCGTTTCGTGAAGTCAGTGGCCGCGCAGTACGCCTTCCATATCGTCCGGCGTTTTTGCGAGCAGGCTGGCGCGGATTATCCGAGCATCGATTCCGCCGGCACGTAGTCGTAGCCCAGATCTTTGGCCACGGCTGCGTAGGTGACCTTGCCCTGGCAGACGTTCAGGCCATTGCGCAGGTTGGCATCGTCCTTCAGGGCTTGGCGCCAGCCCTTGTTGGCCAGGGCGACGGCGTGACCGATGGTGGCGTTGTTCAGCGCAAAGGTCGAGGTACGGGCGACCGCGCCCGGCATATTGGCGACGCAGTAGTGGATCACGCCGTCGACGACGAAGGTCGGTTCGGCATGGGTGGTCGGGTGCGAGGTTTCGAAGCAGCCGCCCTGGTCGATCGCCACGTCCACCACTACGGCACCCTTCTTCATCCGTGAAATCATGCTGCGGGTGACCAGTTTCGGCGCTGCCGCGCCCGGTACCAGCACGCCACCGATCACCAGGTCGGCCGACAGCACGGCTTCTTCGATGGCATGCGCATTCGAATACAGGGTCGAGATGCGGTTGCCGAAGATCAGGTCGAGCTGGCGCAGGCGGTCGATGTTCTTGTCCAGTACGGTGACGCGGGCACCCGTGCCAACCGCCATCTGCAGCGCATTGGTGCCGACCACGCCGGCGCCGATGATGACGATGTGGCCGGCAGCGACGCCCGGCACGCCGCCCAGCAGCAAGCCCATGCCGCCTTTCGATTTCTCGAGGTGGCTGGCGCCTGCCTGGATCGACATCCGGCCGGCCACTTCGCTCATCGGGGCAAGCAAGGGCAGGCCGCCACCGGGGCCGGTGATGGTTTCGTAGGCGATGCAGATGGCGCCGGACTTGATCAGGGCCGCGGTCTGCTCGGGATCCGGTGCGAGGTGCAGGTAGGTGTAGAGGATCTGGCCGGGCCGCAGCATCGCGCACTCGGTCGGCTGCGGTTCCTTCACCTTCACGATCATCTCGGCCTTGTCGAAGATTTCCTTCGCGGTCGTGACGATGCTGGCGCCGGCGGCCACATACTGGTCGTCGGTCAGGCCGATTTCGGCGCCGGCATTTTGCTGGACCATGACCTTGTGGCCATGGGCGACCAGCTCGTGGACGGATGGCGGCGTGAGGCCGACACGGAATTCATTGTTCTTAATTTCTTTCGGAACACCAACTAACATGTCTGCCTCCAAGTTTTAATAATAAAAACTACGCCATCATTACAGACCCAGCGTCATCAGGCTTGCGTTACCGCCAGCCGCCGTCGTGTTGACGCAGAGAGCACGTTCCGCAACGAGTCGCCAGACCGGGATTGCGTCCTGCGCATCGGTATCGATGAGCGCGACGATCGCCCCCGGACGGGCCGCCAGCTGGGTGCGGATGTTCGGATTGATGCCGTTTTCCAGCAGTGCTGCCTGGAACTCGGCGCCAGCCACTTCCTCGTCCTTCAGGAAACGAATCCGGTCGCGCGCCTGCGCCGGCAGTTCAGCCTTGAGCAGGTCGCGGCCGGCGATCGGCACCAGTGCGCGGTTGCCTGCGGACAGGGCGGCGGCCAGCTGGTTGAGCAAGCCTTCCGCGGTCGCCGCCGCGCACAGGATGTTGCCGCGTGGCGTGAATGCGAGGCGGTTGCGCTCGCCGGTCGGTCCCGGCAGCTCGAGCGTGACGCCGGCCAGGGCCTCTTGTGCATAATTCTCCGCCAGTGCGGCCACCTGGGTATGCCCATTTGAACGCGCCCAGCCGATCAGCGCGGCGACGCCCGGATCGGCCCGGCGTTCGTGCTGCATCAGCGGCGCCGCATGCTGCTGCAGGCGCTTGAGATACAAGGGGCCGCCGGCCTTCGGACCCGTGCCCGATTTGCCTTCGCCGCCAAAGGGCTGCACGCCGACCACCGCGCCGACGATATTGCGGTTCACGTAGATATTGCCGACGTGGGCGCGCGCGGTGATGAAATCGATGGTCTCGTCGATGCGCGAATGCACACCCAGGGTCAGGCCGTAGCCGGTGCCGTTGATCTGGTCGACCACCTTGCCGAGGTCGGCGCGCTGGTAGCGGACGATGTGCAGCACCGGGCCGAACACTTCGCGCTTGAGCTGGGCCAGCGAGTCGATCTCGAGCATGGTCGGCGGCACGAAGGTGCCTTGGGCCGCGACCGGGGCCGGGAGGTCGACCGCGAAATAGTCCTTGGCCTCGCCCTTCACGCGCTCGATGTGACCGAGCAGGTTTTGCTGGGCTTCTGCATCGATCACGGGGCCGATGTCGATCGCAAGACGGTCCGGGCTGCCGACGCGCAGTTCCGACATCGCGCCCTTGAGCATGCGGATGGTCTTGTCCGCGATTTCTTCTTGCAGGAACAGCACGCGCAGCGCCGAGCAGCGCTGGCCGGCGCTGTCGAAGGCCGAGCTCAGCACATCGTTCACCACCTGTTCCGGCAGTGCCGAGGAATCGACGATCAGCGCGTTCTGGCCGCCGGTCTCGGCGATCAGCGCGATGTCGCAGCCCTCCTTGATGCCGCGTTCGGCCAGCGTGCGGTTGATCAGCTGCGCCACTTCGGTCGAGCCGGTGAAGATCACGCCCTTGATGCGCGGATCGGCGGTGAGTGCGGCGCCCACCACTTCACCGCGGCCTGGCAGCAGCTGCAGTGCCGCGCGCGGCAAGCCGGCTTCGATGAACAGCTCGACGGCGCGGTGCGCGATCAGCGGGGTCTGCTCGGCCGGCTTTGCCAGCACCACATTGCCTGCCGCGAGGGCTGCGGCGACCTGGCCGGTGAAGATGGCCAGCGGGAAGTTCCACGGGCTGATGCAGGTGACCGGGCCAAGCGCAGCCAGGCCGCCCTGCTTCGGCGACTCAAGCAGCAGTTGCTGCGCGTAGTAGCGCAGGAAGTCGACGGCCTCGCGCAGCTCAGCGATGGCGTTCGGCAGCGACTTGCCGGCCTCGCGCACGGCCAGTGCCATCAGTTCGGCGTGGTCGCGCTCGAACAGGTCGGCGGTGCGCTCGAGCAGCCCGGCGCGCGTTTCGGCAGGCGTGGCTTGCCATTCGCCGGCAAATGCGGCGGCGGCAGCGAGCGCGCCCTGCACGTCCGCAGGAGACGCTTCGCGAATCTGGCCCACCACGTCCGCGCGCTGGGCCGGATTGACGACATTGGCAGGCGCCGCCGGCTGCACGTCTCCCGCGACCAGCGGGCCGGCGTCGTAGCTGCGTTGCTTGCCGAGTTCGAGCGCCAGGCGGCGCAGGGTGTCTTCGTTGGACAGGTCGGTGCCTGCAGAGTTCCGGCGCGTGTCCCCGTACAGGTTCACGGGCAGCGCGATCGCCGGGTGCGGCTTGCAGCCGTAGCTGCGCGCGGTGTCGAAAGGATCGGCCAGCAGGCTGTCGATCGGCACGCTTTCGTCGACGATCTGGTTGACGAAGGAGCTGTTGGCGCCGTTTTCCAGCAGGCGCCGCACCAGGTAGGCCAGCAGCGTCTCGTGCGAGCCGACCGGCGCGTAGATGCGGCAGGGACGGCCGAGGTTTTCCTTCCCGACCACCTGGTCGTACAGCGTTTCGCCCATGCCGTGCAGGCACTGGAATTCGTAATCGGTGACGCCTTCCTCGCGCGCCCAGGTGTAGATCACGGACAGGGTGTGCGCGTTGTGGGTGGCGAACTGCGGATAGATGACGTCGGTCGCCGCCAGCAGCTTGCGCGCGCAGGTGAGGTAGGACACGTCGGTGTAGACCTTGCGCGTGTACACCGGGTAGCCGGGCAGGCCGTCGACCTGGGCGCGCTTGATTTCGGCGTCCCAGTACGCGCCCTTCACCAGGCGGATCATGAACTTGCGGCCGCTGCGCTTGGCCAGGTCGACCATGTAGTCGATCGCGAACGGGCAGCGCTTGGAATAGGCCTGGATGACGAAGCCGATGCCGTCGAAGCCGGCCAGTTCCGGATCGAAGGCCAGCACTTCCATCATGTCGAGCGAGATCTCGAGGCGGTCGGCTTCCTCGGCGTCGATGTTCAGGCCGATGTTGTAGTGCTTGGCCAGCAGCAGCAGGCTGCGCAGGCGCGGCAGCAGTTCGTTCATCACGCGCTCGTGCTGGGCGCGGCTGTAGCGCGGGTGCAGGGCCGATAGCTTGACCGAGATGCCGGGGCCGTCCTTGATGCCGCGCCCGTTGGAGGCCCTGCCGATCGCGTGGATCGCGGTTTCGTAGGCGGCGTAGTAGTTGCTGGCGTCGGCTTCGGTCAGCGCGGCCTCGCCCAGCATGTCGTAGGAATAGCGGTAGCCGCGCGCTTCGTTGTCGAGGCTGTTCTTGAGCGCTTCCTCGATGGTCTGGCCGGTGACGAACTGGTTGCCGAGCATGCGCATGGCGACGTCGACGCCCTTGCGGATCAGCGGCTCGCCGCCCTTCGCGATCAGGCGCGTGAGCGCGGAACCGAGGCCGCCTTCGCTGCTGGAGGACACCAGTTTGCCGGTGATCAGCAGACCCCAGGTGGCGGCGTTGACGAACAGCGAGGGCGATTCGCCCAGGTGGCGCTTCCAGTCGCCCTTGCTGATTTTGTCGGCGATGAGGCGGTCGGCGGTGGCGATGTCGGGGATGCGCAGCAGCGCTTCGGCCAGGCACATCAGCGCCACGCCTTCTTCCGACGACAGCGAGAATTCGTGCATCAGCGCATCGACGCCGGAGGCGCGGGTGCGCTTGCTGCGCACGCTCGAGACCAGCCGGTGTGCCAGCATGTAGGCATCGCCGCTGGCGCGCGCGCCCTGGGCCAGCAGCCATTCGACGGCTTCGGTTTCGTCACGGCGGTAAGCGGCGGTGATGGCGGCGCGCAGCGGACTCTGCTCGCGCTTGATTTCAGCCTGGAGTGCGTCGAAAGGAACGAACAGGGAGCCCGGGGCGGCGGCGATGTGCATGTGTACTCTTCAAAAATATCGAATGGGGGTTGCAGCAAAACGCGCCGGGCTGCTCATGGCGGCCGGGCGCGATATTTATTGCGGATAGATGATTCGATTGTAGAGGACAATCTTCTGGATTTATTCTGGATTTACAGAAGACTGGCAAAAGATAGTTTTTGGTGAGAGAATTTCACCAAATAATATTTATTGCCGAGAGAGAGCCGAGATGCTGGATAAGATAAGCAAGAAAATCCTTGCCGAGCTGCAGAGCGATGGGCGGATCAGCAATGTGGAGCTGGCCGCGCGGGTGAACCTGTCGCCTGCGGCCTGCCTGGAGCGGGTGCGCAAGCTGCACGAAGCCGGTTACATCATGGGCTATACGGCGCAGCTCAATCCGCAGTTGCTGGATGTGTCGCTGCTGGTATTCATCGAGGTGGTGCTGGACCGCACTACGCCCGAGGTCTTCGATGCGTTCAAGCAGAGTGTACAGCTAATTCCCGAGGTGTTGGAGTGCCACATGGTGGCTGGCGGCTTCGACTACCTGGTCAAGGCGCGCGTAAAGGATATGGCGGCGTACCGCGAGTTCCTGGGCAAGACCTTGCTGCAGAAGGGGGTGCGGGAGACGCACACGTATGCGGTGATGGAAGAGGTAAAGAACACCACCAAGTTGCCGATCAAGTGAGCGCGTGAGCTAACGCTGCGCTGCAAAACGGGATTCCCGCTCCTGCGGGGAGACGTTCTCTTTATTGTTGGCGCTGGCCTGAGAGCGGCCGTCGTTCCCGCGCAAGCGGGAATCCCATTTTGCGTGCTTCAGTTAGCGCACGCAGCAATCAAGCCGCCCTCTTCTCCGGCTTCGGCTGCGCATTGTTCGCCATGCTCTCGAGGTTCTGGCGCAGCCAGCGGTGGGCCGGGCTGCGGCCGTCGCGTTCGTGCCACAGCATGTCCAGGTGCACGGCCGGCATCGCGAAGGGCAGCTCGCGCCACACCAGCGAATCGGCCATGCCGGTCGCTACCATCAGGTGCTTGGGCAGCACCGTCACGAGGTCCGAATTGGCCACCACCCGTCCTGCCGTGAAGAATTGGTTCACGGTCAGCAGGATGCGCCGCTCGCGGCCCAGCTGCGACAGCGCTTCGTCGACCAGGCCGTGCGCCCGCCCCGAAAAGCTGACCAGCAAGTGGTTGGCCTTGCAATAGCCATCGAGATCCAGCTTGCCGCGCGCCAGCGGATGCTGCTTGCGCATCACGCACACGTATTCGCCCGAGTACAGGCGCTCGTGCCGGATCGGCGAGCCGGTTTCATACGAGAGCTGGGCTGCCACGCCCGGGAAAAATCCCACCGCCAGGTCGATGTCGCCACGCAGCAACATCGGCCGCGGCTCGCGCGTGGTCAGCGGCATCATGCGGATATTGACGCCCGGCGCCTCCCGCTCGATCGAACGCATCAGCGAGGGCAGCCAGTAGGCCGCGGTGGCGTCCGCCATCGCCAGGCGGAAGGTGGCCTGGGCCTTCGACACATCGAAGGTTTCCGGCATCACCGCCGCCTCCATCGACGCCAGCGCGGCGCGCACCTGCGGCCACATCGCTTCCGCGCGCGGGGTCGGTTTGACGCCGTAGGCGGTGCGGATCAGCAGTTCGTCGCCGAGGGTCTCGCGCAGGCGCTTGATCGCGTTCGAGACGGCCGGCTGGGTCATCGCCAGATGGCCGGCCGCGCGGGTCAGGTTCTGTTCCGTCATCACGGCGTCGAACACCCGCAGCAGGTTCAGGTCAAGCGTCAGGAAACTCATGTGGCGTCAGCGAGCGGTTGGGAGGATCCCAAGTGTACCCGTTTTTCCATTCACAATCGATATAAGCCTCATTTGGAAACAGAATTAGATTTATATGTTGCAACGCACTATAGTTCCAACTGTCAACGAATCGAAACAGAGTAGAGAAAATGTCTTTCAGTGAAACCATGATCCAGGGCATGTCCTTCGCAGAGGCGATGCATGGCATGCTGCTGATGACCGTGCTGGCCTCCATCGCGATGATCTTCCGCCCGCTGCTCAAGGGCATCGGCCGTGCCTTCGTGCTGGTGATCCGCCAGCGCATCACCGCCCGCGCCGAACTGGCCCAGCGCCGCGCCCTGCACGCCGAGCGCGTGGTCGCAGCCCGCGGCTGACCTCAGCCCGCTTCCCCGCAGACAACGCGGCGACCGGATTTCCGGCGCCGCGTTTTTGTTTGCGCAAATACGCAACGTTATGGTTGCATTTCTCGGAAAGCCGGCGCATACTGGGTTCTCGCGCAACCATTTGGTTGCATAAAAGGAGACCGGTCATGAGCAAGGAAGAGCAAGTCATTTCGCAAACGGATCGCATCGAGCGCAGCATCGTCATCAACGCCCCGCGCGAGCGCGTCTGGCGCGCGATCGCGGACGCGGAAGAATTCGGCACCTGGTTCGGCGTTAACCTGCAGGGGCTCCGCCGCTTCGAGCCGGGCCAGAAGGCGCGCGGCAACATCACCCACCCCGGCTACGAGCACGTCGTGTTCGAGGCCGTCATCGACCGCGTCGAGCCGCCGACCCTGCTGTCCTACCTCTGGCACCCCTACGCGGTCGAGCAGAACGTCGACTATTCGAAGGAAGAGCCGACCCTCGTCACCTTCACGCTGGCTGAGGCGCCCGGCAACGGCACCTTGCTCACCGTGGTCGAGTCCGGCTTCGACAAGGTGCCGCCGCAGCGCCGCGAGGAAGCGTTCCGCATGAACAGCCGCGGCTGGGAAGCGCAGTTGCAAAACATCGTGCGCCACCTCCATGGCTGACAAGGACCTGCAGCCCAGCGAGGCGCTGGCCGGCGTGTTCGCGGCGCTGGGCGACGTCACCCGGCTCAAGCTGATCGCGGTGCTGGCGGCCGGCGGCGCGTTTTCCATCACCCACCTGACCGCCAACACGGAGGTGAGCCGCCAGGCCGTGACCAAGCACCTGCACACGCTGGCCGAGGCCGGCGTGGTGCGCGATGTCAAGGTCGGGCGCGAACGGCTGTGGCAGATCGAGCCGGAGCGCATCGACGAGGCGCGCCGTTCGCTGGAGGCGATCGGGCAGGCGTGGGAACGGGCGCTGGGACGGCTCAAGGCCTTCGCCGAATCGACCTGACATGGGTGCGCCATGGTGTGCGGCGATGCCGCACACTATGGCGTCATTCGGGAGGTTTGGAGATGCCGTACAAATCGATAGCGGACTTGCCGGACAGTGTGCGTGGCGTGCTGCCCAGCCACGCGCAGGAGATCTTCAAGGACGCCTTCAACAGCGCCTACGATGACTATGCGGAGCGCGGGCCGGAAGGGCGCGAGGTCACCGCCTTCAAGGTCGGCTGGGCCGCGGTCAAGCACAAGTACCACAAGAACGAAAAAACCGGAAAGTGGGACCTGAACGACTAGCTCAGGCCTTGGCTTTTTCCTGCGTCAGGCGCTCGTATTTGGCCTGCAGCTCTTCGCGCGTCTCGCGCCATTCCGGGTTGAACGGAATGCACGCGACCGGGCACAGCGCCACGCATTGCGGCTCATCGTGGTGGCCGACGCATTCGGTGCACTTGTGCGGATCGATGATGTAGTGCTCTTCGCCCATCGAAATGGCGTCGTTCGGGCACTCGGGTTCGCAGACGTCGCAGTTAATGCATTCGTCGGTAATCAATAAAGCCATGGCACTGCTGAAAGCTCAGGTTTTCGGCGCCGCTGCCTGGTTGGCTGCGAGTTTCTTGTGCAGCCAGCGCTCCACCGAAGGGAAAACGAATTTGGACACGTCGCCGCCCAGCTGGGCGATCTCGCGCACGATGGTGCCCGAAATAAACTGGTACTGGTCGGACGGGGTCAGGAACATGGTTTCGACGTCGGGCAGCAGATAGCGGTTCATGCCCGCCATCTGGAACTCGTATTCGAAGTCGGACACCGCGCGCAGGCCGCGCACGATCACGCGCGCGTCATGCTGGCGCACGAAATCCTTGAGCAGGCCGGAAAAGCTCTCGACCTTGACGTTCGGATAGTGGCCAAGCACCTCGTTGGCGATCTCCAGGCGCTCGGCGAGCGAGAAGAACGGCCGCTTGTTCTTGCTGTCCGCGACACCGACCACCAGCGTGTCGAACAGACCTGATGCGCGGCGCACCAAATCTTCGTGACCGCGGGTGAGCGGATCGAAGGTTCCGGGATAGACGGCTACAACCATTGCGGCTCCTGCGGGCAAAAAGAGGCGTTCAGAACGCGCATTATGCCTGAAAACACGGCAGTCGCCCTATGCGGGGGCTCCCTCCGCACAGGAAATGGGCGTCTTTTTTGTCATGACGCGCTATTTTTGTGCAACTGCAACAACTGGTAGTGAACCATGCCGGCTTTATCGCTGCGTATGCAGTCCCAGCCGTCCAGCCATTCGGGACGTTGCAGCACGCCGAAAGGCAGGGGCAAGCCGGATTCGGCGTACACCAGGCCGCCCTCTTTCAGCAGCCCTTTGCACAGGGGGAGTGCCTGGCTCAGGAACTCCTGCTGGTAGGGTGGGTCCAAGAAGATGAGGTCATAGCGCTGGCCGCGCAGGGCCAAGTCGCGCGCGCTGCTGATGGCGTCGGCGCGCAGCAGGCGGATGTTGTCGGCTTTCAGTTTGCTCTTGTTTTGCTCGAGCTGGCGGATCACCGCGGGATGGCTGTCGACCATCGTCACGGATGCCGCGCCACGGCTGGCGGCTTCGAAGCCAAGGGCGCCGCTGCCGGCGAACAGGTCGAGGCAGTCGAGCTGGTCCCAGTCGGCGTCGACCAGGTGCTTAATCCAGTTGAACACGGTTTCGCGCACCCGGTCCGGCGTCGGGCGCAGGCCGAGCGCGTCCAGCACGGGCAGCGGCGTCCGCTTCCACATGCCGCCGATGATGCGGACTTGCTGCGGCGGAGGGGAACGGTGCTGGGGGCGTTTGGCTGGCTTGGTTTGCATGGCGCGGACTATAACATGCCGGTAGAGGGGAATCAGCCGCCATCCCATGAACAATCCGAACGTCGTCCCCGCGAAGGCGGGGACCCATGGAACCGAAGTGCAGTCGTATCGCCTTTAAAGCACCAACCTCAACTAGCCGCGTCGTCCCGGCGAAGGCCAGGATCAATGCTCCCGGCATTGATCCTCCATGCTGAGCTAACGTGCCTGCGGCGTAAGCTCTCGACAGCGCACGCGTTCTATGGGTCCCAGCCTGCGCTGGGACGACGGTTTTGAGGGTAACAATTTACCTGTTGTATGACGGGCTAAAGTCAGTGAGCGCTCTCGACGCTAACGACTAGCGATTGTTGGCCAAGGTATTAAAGTCATTAATCCATCCCTGCATCCGCTTCTGCGCATGCGCCTTCTGCTCCGGCGTCGCGATGCGGACCGCGGTCAGGATAAATCTCGAGGTGCTGTCGATATACGCATCGAAGAACAGCTTCCGGTCCGGCGCGTCGAAGCGGTCGAAGAAATCCCGCAGCAGGTCGTGGATCGCCGCCATGGCCTGCTCCTTGTTCAGCTTCTCCTGCTGCACCCGCCGCAGCAGCGCCAGGATCTTCTGCTGCCGCATCTTGCGCTCCTGCAGCCAGATCTCGTTGTCCAGCGGCCTCTCATCCGATGCCTTGCGCAGGATCGCTTTCTGCTCCGACGAGAACGATCCGAACCACAGGTCGAACTGGTCCATCGCCTTCTCGAAGCGCACCTTGTGCTGCTTGTCCACATCCCCGCTCATGAACTTCTTGCGGAAATCCTCATTGTTGCGGTTGAACTTTTTTTCGATCTGGGCAATCTGATCCGGCTTGATCGAGCGCGCCAGGTCGGCCAGGTCCGGCAGGGCCTTGAACGCCAGCAGCTCGGTGCGGGCCTTGATGTCGCGGTAGTCGGTCAGCAGGTCGGCCTGCGTCGGATTGCCCGCCAACTGGCGCTGCATGGTCGTCAGCACGCCCGCGTAATCGCGCAGCTGGGTCTGGCGGTGCCACTGGAACAGGCGGTCGATGTCCTGCTTGACCCAGCCCGTCTGGTCGCTGTCGAGATCGATGTAGGTGTTCAGCCACCAGTACAGCAGCGTGTCCCCATGGTTGTAGGTGAACCGGACCGTGCTGCAAGCGGCCACGAGCGCGACCAGGCCAAGCAGGAACAGCATTCGTACGCGGTTTAAAAAAAGCTGCGTGTTAAACTTTTTCATCTTTTCAACTTCACGAATACACACGGCTTATGAACGTAGTCATCCTCGCCGCTGGCATGGGAAAGCGGATGCAGTCCGCGCTGCCGAAGGTCTTGCATCCGCTGGCGGGAAAGCCGCTATTGCAGCATGTGATTGAAACGGCACGGAGCCTTGCCCCGGGCAAATTATGCGTGATTTACGGGCATGGCGGCGCAGCGGTGCCTGAGGCCGTCGGCCGATGGTCCGAATCGATGCAGCTTGGCATCGATACCGCCCTGCAGGAGCCGCAACTGGGGACGGGCCACGCCGTGATGCAGGCGCTGCCCAAGCTGGACGAGGGCGCCCCGACCCTGGTGCTGTACGGCGACGTGCCGCTGACCACGGCTGCCTCGCTGCGCAAGCTGGTGGACGCGGCCGGCAAGGACAAGCTGGGTATTCTCACCGTCGAGTTCTCCAATCCCTTCGGCCTGGGCCGCATCGTGCGTGAAAACGGCCGTATCGTGCGCATCGTCGAGGAAAAGGATGCCACCGACGCCGAGCGCGCGATCCGCGAGATCAACAGCGGCATCATGGCGATCCCGACCGGCCACCTGAAAAAGTGGCTGGACGCACTGTCCAACAATAACGCCCAAGGCGAGTACTACCTGACCGACATCGTGGCCCAGGCCGTGGCCGATGGCGTCGAGGTGGTCTCGGCCCAGCCGTCCGCCGAGTGGGAAGTGGCGGGCGTCAACAGCAAGGTCCAGCTGGCCGAGCTGGAGCGCCGCCACCAGCTGAACGTGGCCAGCAGCCTGCTGGAAAAAGGTGTGACCCTGATGGACCCGGCCCGGATCGATGTACGTGGCGAGCTGGTCTGCGGCCGCGACGTCACGATCGACGTCGGCTGCGTGTTCGAAGGCCGTGTCGAGCTGGCCGATGGCGTGACAGTAGGCGCTCACTCCGTACTGGTGGACACCAAGGTCGGGGCCGGCGCGCAGATCAAGCCCTTCTGCCATCTCGAGGATGCGGTAGTGGGCGGCAAATCACTCATCGGTCCGTACGCGCGGCTGCGTCCGGGCACGGAGCTGGCCGAGGACGTCCACGTGGGCAATTTCGTGGAGATCAAGAACAGCAAGGTGGCGGCGCACAGCAAGGCCAATCACCTGGCGTACGTGGGCGATGCCGATGTCGGCTCGCGCGTGAACATCGGCGCCGGCACCATTACCTGCAATTACGACGGCGCGAACAAGTTCCGTACCACGATCGAGGATGACGCCTTCATCGGCAGCGATACCCAGCTGGTGGCGCCGGTGACCGTGGGCAAAGGTGCGACGCTGGGAGCAGGCACGACGCTGACCAAGGATGCGCCGGCGGGCAAGCTGACCATTTCGCGCCCGAAGCAGATGACCATTGAGGGGTGGCAGCGGCCCGTGAAAGTGAAGAAGTAAGCATACTCGGCATGGGGCCCCGCCTGCGCGGGAACGACAGTTTTAAAACCGTCGTTCCCGGCACTGCCGGAAACGACTCCCCGCGCAGGCGGGGACCCATAGACAATGTGGGCCGTCGTAAAGCTGCCTTGTGGCCGCAAAACGCTCAAACCTCACACTCCCGCAACCCCGCCGTCACCTCCACCCCCGCCGCCTTCAGCGCCGGCCTCAACGCCGCCGCACCCACCACACTCATCACAGCCAACAAAGCCAGGAGCACCCTCCCCGGCTCCAGCTCGATCGCCACCCCCGCACTCCCCAGCCACGAGCACTGCCCAATCGCCCAGTGCCCAAACGAGCCGATTCCCCCCGCCAGCACGATCGCTCCCAGCCCCACCATCAGCGCCTCGGCCATCACATGCGCCACCAGCCCGCCCCTGGGCAGCCCGAACGCCCGCAATACCGCCAGCTCCCGCCTGCGCTCCACGCAATTGACGGTCGCCACCGCAAACGTGATCGCTCCCGCCAGCACCAGCATCGCCAGCACGGCCGCCGCCAGCTCGGCATTCACCGCATCGCGGAGCGCCACATAATGCCCAGACAAACTCTCCCCGCGCCGCACCTCCGCATGCAGTCCGGCATCCCTCAGCCTGGCCGCAAGCTGGTCCAACGCCCGCTCCGCACCCTCCGGCCGGGCCAGGTAGGCCGCGAAGCGCTGCCGTTCCCCTGTCGGACCGGTGCGCGGCACCACCAGCGTGACGCCCGGGGTAGCCGCCGCAAGCCGGCGCACGGCCTCGGCATCCGTACCGAAGCCGCCGCCGAGCGGCAAGACCGCAAGATGCCCATATCCTTGCTCGAACGCCGCCTGCTGCTCGACCCGCTGCAGCTGCATGCGCCGGCTGCCGGCGAACAGGTCCAGCGCACACAGCAGCAGCGCGATCGCCACCAGCGGACCCATGGTGCGGGGACGCAAGCAGATCAGGTTGCGCAAGGCGAGCTGGACGGCGTTCATGCGCGCAGGGCCCGGCGGGGCGTGTCGGCGGGGACGCTGAGCAGGCGGCCTTCGCTCAGTTGCAGGGTGCGCGAGGCGCGCAGCAGCTGGCGCTGGTCGCGCGTCGCCATGATGAACGTGGTGCCGTGCTCGCGCTGGCAAGCGCTGAACAGGTCGGCCACCATCCGTTCGCTGCCGCTGTCCAGGCGCGATGCGGGCTCGTCGGCCACCACCAGCGCCGGACGCAGCACCAGCGCGCGGGCGATCGCCACCCGCTGGCGCTGGCTGGCATCGAGCTCGTCCGGATGCTTGTGCAGCTGGACGGCCAGCCCCAGCCGGGCCAGCAGTTCAGGCGCGAATTCGATCGCGCTGCGGTCCACGTGCGGGCCCAGCAGCACCGGCAGCAGCGTGTTCTCCAGCGCCGTCAGCGCCGGCAGCAGGGCCGGATGCTGGAACACGATGCCGATGTGTTCGCTGCGCAGGCGCTGGCGCTGCCGCTCGGTCAGGGTGCAGGTGTCGACGCCCTGCACATAGATGCGCCCGGCGCTCGGCAGGTCGAGCAAGCCCAGCAGGTTGACCAGGGCCGTATTGCCGTGGCCGGAAGGACCGCACACAGCCACCATCTCGCCCGCTTCGACGCACAGGTCGATGTCGTACAGCGCATGGACCACCTTGTCGCCGGCGCCATATCGCCGGTGCACTTTCACCATGCGCAGAAGCGCGTTTTGCTCATCCACGTCCGCCTCGCTCGCTTGTTTTACTGTTGCCAGTAAATATCCAATCCGAACGGGCGTGGTTGATGTTGCTCAGTGGAAATTTTAGAGCGGGATGCGCGTTTCGAATTTGCTGCGGAAGGTCGAGAAATAGGCGCGCACGTTGCGCACATTGGCGTGGGTCGCGAACAATCGATGCGCCAGCTCATGATAGGCCGGCATGTCCCGTACCTGCAGCACGAGCACGAAATCCGGCCCGGGCGCGGTGCGGTAGCACTGCAGCACGGCGGCCTCGTCCGCGACCAGCTTCTCGAACGCGTCCATGCGCTCGGCCGCCTGCACGTCCAGCGTGATCTCGACGATGGCGGTGATCCCGGCGCCCACCTTGGCCGGGTCGAGGATGGCCACCTGGCGCTGGATCACGCCGCTGTCGGTCAGCTGCTTGACGCGGCGCAGGCAGGTCGGCGGCGAAACGTGCACCCGTTCGGCCAGTTCGGCATTGGTGAGCGACGAATCGGCCTGGAGTGTGGTCAGGAGGCGACGATCGAGGTCGTCCAGAGGATGATGAATCTCGGGCATGTTTGAAATAATCGTTCAGTTAGCGCGTTCATTTGAAAGAATATTTCGTCCAACGAAACGCATGAAATAATCTATCAAAAATAGCCGCGCACTGAAAGCATATTTCATCGCGCCTGCTCTACATTGGAGGCCGTAAGGAATTCAACGGGAGAGCGAATCATGTGCGGCATCGTCGGAGCAGTAGCGCAACGCAACATTACACCAATTCTTCTTGAGGGATTGAAACGCCTGGAATACCGCGGCTACGACTCCTGCGGCGTCGCGCTGCACATCGATGGCCGCCTGCGCCGCTCGCGCAGCACCTCGCGCGTGGCCGACCTCGAGTCTCAGGTCAAGAGCGCCGAGCTGGCCGGCTTCACCGGCATCGCCCACACCCGCTGGGCCACCCACGGCGCCCCGGCCTCGCACAATGCCCACCCGCACTTCTCCCCGAGCGAAGAATCGGCCCGCATCGCCCTGGTCCACAACGGCATCATCGAAAACCACGACGAGCTGCGCGCCGAACTGACCGGGCTCGGCTACGTTTTCCAGAGCCAGACCGACACCGAAGTGATCGCTCACGTGGTCGACCACATGTACAACGGCGACCTGTTCGACACCGTGCAGCAAGCCGTCAAGCGCCTGCACGGCGCCTACGCGATCGCCGTGTTCTGCCGCGACGAGCCGCACCGCGTGGTCGCCGCGCGCCAGGGCTCGCCGCTGGTGGTCGGCGTCGGCAACGGCGAAAACTTCGTCGCCTCGGACGCGATGGCGCTGGCCGGCACCACCGACCAGATCATCTACCTGGAAGAAGGCGACGTGGTCGACCTGCAACTGTCGCGCTACTGGATCGTCGACGCCGACGGCCGCCCGGTCCAGCGCGAAGTGAAGACCGTGCACGCCCACACCGGCGCGGCCGAGCTCGGCCCCTACCGCCACTTCATGCAGAAGGAAATCTTCGAGCAGCCGCGCGCCATCGGCGACACCCTGGACGGCGTCACCGCCATCATGCCCGAGCTGTTCGGCGACGGCGCCTACAAGGTGTTCAAGCAGATCGACCGCGTGCTGATCCTGGCCTGCGGCACCAGCTACTACGCCGGCCTGACCGCCAAATACTGGATCGAATCGGTGGCGCAGGTGCCGGTCAACGTCGAGATCGCGAGCGAATACCGCTACCGCACCAGCGTGCCCAACCCCAACACCCTGGTCGTGACCATCTCGCAAAGCGGCGAAACGGCCGACACCCTGGCCGCGCTCAAGCACGCGCGCAGCCTCGGCATGCACCACACGCTCACCATCTGCAACGTCGCCACCAGCGCCATGGTGCGCGAATGCCAGCTGGCCTACATCACCCGCGCCGGCATCGAAGTGGGCGTCGCCTCGACCAAGGCCTTCACCACCCAGCTGGCCGGCCTGTTCCTGCTGACCCTGGCGCTGGCGCAAGTCAACGGCCGCCTCGACGATGAACAAGAAGCCATGTACCTGAAGCAAATGCGCCACCTGCCGGTCGCGCTCGGCTCGGTGCTGGCGCTGGAGCCCCAGATCATCGCCTGGGCGGAAGAATTCGCGCGCAAGGAAAACGCCCTGTTCCTGGGCCGCGGCCTGCACTACCCGATCGCGCTCGAAGGCGCGCTCAAGCTCAAGGAAATCTCCTACATCCATGCCGAAGCCTACCCGGCAGGCGAGCTGAAGCACGGCCCGCTGGCGCTGGTGACCGAGGAAATGCCGGTGGTGACGATCGCGCCGAATGACGCGCTGCTGGAAAAGCTCAAATCCAATATGCAGGAAGTGCGCGCCCGCGGCGGCCAGCTGTATGTGTTCGCCGACGTCGACTCGCGCATCACCTCGAGCGACGGCGTGCATGTGATCCGCCTGCCTGAGCACTACGGCCTGCTGTCGCCGATCCTGCACGTGGCGGCGTTGCAGCTGCTGGCCTATCACACGGCGCTGGCGCGTGGGACGGATGTGGACAAGCCGCGCAACCTGGCCAAGTCCGTTACCGTCGAGTAAAGGCGACGCGTCCTGCTTATGTCAGGTGTGGAGCGATAATAAAGTTCGCCACAAGATAATAAAGTCTGCCACGCGGATAATAAAGTTTGCCACAGCTTGCTGCAGGCTCCAGTAAGGCAGTGCAGGAAGCTGTGGTCGGGGCGCACGAGCCGCCTAACGCCGGCCTATGCGGTTTCGGAAGACACGGTGCGCAGCCGTAGAGCACGTAACCAAGTTTTCGTCGCCACCGAGCGCAGGACCTGGAAAAAATGGTCACTCTATGGGCACGTTATCGCTGGACGATCTGCTGGCCCAAGCAGGCGTTCGAACGGTGTTATAAGTCGTCAGAACAAATCTGGTTCCGGCTTCGGAGCCAATTGCTTCTCCAAGAGCTCAAGCTTTGCTAGAAGTTCGTCAAAGGTAATGATCTCAACATCCTTGCAGGCGTTTCGGAAAACCTCAAAGCTGCGTAGTTTCTTTGAATCACTGGGCAGGCGACCTGCAACGACTACGCACCTGATGACATCGGCTCCAGACAGGTTCAGGGCCGGGTTGTCATTCTTATGCGTATACCAGCGTTGTCTAAGCTCGCTCTGTTGAAACAACACTTGGGTCACTGCGCCGGAAAGGTCAGAATGGGGACCAAATACCTCCTCGCCGCGATACGCTGTGCCTCGTAGCAAGTAAGTCTCCGGCGTTTTTATTTCAACAATGGCGAGTGCTTGCCCATATTCCTTGAACAGGAAATCGCCGATCTGAGCGCCGGCACCGGTCAAAGTAGAGCCCTTTGCATGGAATTGGGTGCGAGTTAGTTCAACGGGACGCGCAAATGCCAGACTTAAGACGAACTTGTTCTGCTCAAAGAATGCCTGCCAATGTAGTTCGGTAACTTTAGTGTCGAGCTTCGCCCTGAATGCCTCGATCATCTTTGCGAGCGTCACGCGTTCAATCTCTGTATGCAACTTCATCAGCTCTTGGGGAGTCTCCATTACTAACTCACCGAGGTGCCTGCGCACTGCCTTCACATTGGACTGACGCTCTGCACGCTCTCGAGCTAATGCCTGCTTCGAACCCTCACGTCTTACTTCGACTAAGGGTGGACCCGCGCGCACGATTCGCTGAAATCGCTCGGGATCAAGCCTTGTGAGCACATCGTCGTGCACCACACCATGCTTTGTTTCCCGAATCAATTTACGGCCATTCTTCGTGATCCGATCAAAGGCGCGGCGCAGCTTGTCGACTTCCTCAGTGCCAATCGAAACCACCCCGTCTTCAGTGTACATTCCCGGATCTCGGCTGATCACGAGGATATCTCTGTCTTTAATCCGCGACAGGCCTTGCCACACTGGATCAAGGTTCCGGCTCAAACCGAGACCATAGCGGGGAGGGTCAAAAAGGCGCCAGGCCAGGCGCAATTCGATGCGCTCCGCCGCAGCATCCGCATCATCCACCAATTCATCGCCGAAATTGTCGACATAGATGACCGTGGTGAAACCCCCATTCTTGGGTTTCAGGTAGCGTTGGGCGTGCGGATTGGCATGGATCGGCCTCATGATGATACGGTTGCGAAGGATAGTCGCTAGCAGCGGCCATTCTTCCTCTGGCATTGCATGCCAAACACGAGCCCGAGCGTTGGAAAGAGTATACGTTCGGAGGAAGAGCTTACGTGCCGGCTCGGCGCCCACGGTCCCAGCTTCCAGACGAAAACTGGCTTGCATCACCTCGTCATCGCTAAACGTCTGCGGCGCGACCGCAGCGCCGCTACCTCTTTCACTTTCCATTTGGTAGCCCTTCTTGGAGTTATTATCTTGGATGGCGGATAATCAAGCGTGCGTGACCATCCTCGCTCTACGTCATCCTCAGATCGTACGGCGGATGTTGATCGCATGGCAAGAGGGGTTTGTGACTGTACTGAAGCGGGGAGGATCCTCGCGTGAGAAAAAGCATGGGAGCCGACATGAGCAAGTCGAATGTTCAGCGAACAAGCCGCGGCGGACATGAGTGGCAGAGGTACACGTCGCCGTGCGATCCGGGCGTGAATTACGAAATCGAACATAATCACACCGACTACTGGGTTATTTTGGGTGGAAAAACCGTCGCTGCAGCAAGGTTTCCGAGCGAAGTTGGCAATGAACCGGGCTGGCGTTTCACTCATGAGAAAGCGATCGAGATGATCGAGGCCTTCTACCGTGGTGAGCACAGTTTGGCTCATGGCCCAGAAATGATCGACCACTGCATCGCCAACGGACTCTTATGGCGCGACCTTCTCAATAAAAACGTTCGCTGATGACGTCGCGGGCCTATCGGCAGCTACGACCCGGCGGTTTAGTCGCACTCCCAGAACCAACATTCTACTGATTGCATATAGCAGTATCCCTCACATAGCAGGCGGTACTTCCAGTGGGGCGCAACCAGGTCGATGTGCCCCTGATTGTCAAATGGCCCCCATAGCTGATAAAAGCTGATCACGCCATTCCGCTGGCCGATGTTGTCGAAAGCCAGCGCCGCGCCGAATTTCTCCGGCTCGCCCCACTCCTTCGCCAGCCATTCGCTAAGCCGCTTCTGACTGGCGTCGATGGTCCGGCCGGCGTATTTCCCGGCCATGACCGTTGTTTTACCGCTGGTGATGGAGGGGATGCCCGCCCCGAGCAGCGCCAAGCTGACGCGGATAGCGCACGTGTTATGCCACCGCGGGTCCTGTAGCTTCTCCTCGTGCCCGATCCACTTGTATAGCTCATCGGTCGAGACGTTTGCGGGATCTGGGTAGTGCATGTGTAGCAGCGTAAAAGGCGGTCTCGGTCTAGTCACAGCATCCCTCCGGCGGGCAAGCCCATGGCCCTTGAAAAATTCGAATGAGCACGGCAGACGCTCGGTCGTTGAGGGTGTGGCCGGGAGGCGGCGGCGCGCGCAGGCCGGCAACGACCGTGGCCCGCAAGGCAGCCGGCGACGGCTTTCGGGCCGGATTGCGTCTGAGGTCGTGGTAGTCCATGTAGCAGAAGTCCTTGCCCACTGCCGTGTCGAAGACACCCATCACATAGCGTGTGCCGGCATCGATCGCCGCCTGGCGATCGTGAGCGCGGGCCGGCGGGTCGAGGAGCTGGAGCAACTGAGCGACCGTCATCCACGGCGTGGGAGGACGCACGGCGGGCGGGATCGGCGTGACGCCGTCAATGATAGGCGGGTGCTCGTCGGGCGGGGCTGGAGGTTGCAGCGGTAGCTGCGCGTAGCTTGTCGCGGCGACAAGGGAGAGCGAAAGGGCCAGTCGCCTCATGGGTCAGGTCGCCACAGTGTTCTTCGCCAGGTCCCAGCCGCCGGCCGTGTTGCCGCCAGAGCCGCCACCAATCTGCTGCTGGGTGTACTTGTACCTGACCTCGGAGAACTTGAGGCCAATGCCTTCCTGGAGAATGTGGCCGCCGCCCCCTGCGATGCTTGGGCTGACCTGACACACCAATACGTTTTTCAGCTCCATGCGGAAGTAGCAGATTGGAGTCCCGTTTCCGTCAGCGCGCATGAACTCGAAAACTGCCTTTGGGATAGTCTTCCCCATCGCGCAGTATTGAGCCAGGATCGGTGATGAGAGGTCAGCCAGCTTGATGAAACTTACCTCGCTCATGTTGACTCGTTCAGCAGTGTGGCCGCCGGCGGTCGATGATGTCGCGCTCCTCGGCTGCACTATGTTCCAGTGGACGCCCATGCACTCGATCCAGCCTTTGTGCTTGTCGTCTTGCGATTCACCCTTGATGCCGTCGATTTGCAGGTACACGTCGATCATGGCTAGCCTCGTACAGTTATCGGTAGTAGAGCAGCC
This sequence comes from Massilia terrae, assembly GCF_024753145.1. Taxonomy (GTDB): domain Bacteria; phylum Pseudomonadota; class Gammaproteobacteria; order Burkholderiales; family Burkholderiaceae_D; genus Telluria; species Telluria terrae. Next base: position 46,567 of record NZ_JANUGU010000006.1, read on the forward strand.
ATTCTGGCTCTGCATGGACAAGGGCGAGTTGGCGGCGCGCAAGATGCGTTCGGCTACAGATACTTATCGCTGCAAAGCACCTCCGCTTCCGCAGAAATAGCGAACGAACTCCTTTGCTGAGCATCTAACAGACGAGTAAGATACCGGCCTTCGCCGCCCGCGGCAGTGATTGCCTTGGAGGAAAAAAACTTCGAGCTTCCGCGCTGATTTACAGAGGAAAAGTATGAGAAAGAGGCGCTTCAAGACCCAAGCTGACATCGACAACTATGTCCGTCAAGGCTACGGTCAAGGCGAGGGAGCCAGTTACATGCCGTGGATCCGAGTTCAAGATGTGTCTTCGCGGGGCAAGTCCAGGGAGACCCGCGGTATCAAGACGGGGCGGATCTACCATACATTGTCAAACCTCGAGTACGGTTACCTATTGCTGCTTGAGTTCTCAGACGAAGTGGTGGACATCCGTGAGCAGTTCCCGGTCTTCCCCACCGCTACAACGAAACGTATCGCTGCCGAACTAGGGATTCGTTATCCCGTCTACAAGCACACACAAGTTCCGTATGTAATGACTGCAGATTTCTTGGTCACTCTTAGAAATCCTGACGGGACGCAGCGCCTGGGGATCCGAACTTGCAAGTATGAGGAAGAGCTTCTTCCGCAACCTGAGTTAGCTCGTACGATTGAAAAGCTTGAGCTTGAGAAGGCTATCTGGCGGGCCAACGGTCACTCGGATTGGAAGCTTGTGACGGACCGAGTCATTACCAATACTCTCGTTGACAATCTCGACTGGATTCACAAACGCGCCGTCATCGCGCGCGAGCTTCAACAGCCTGAACTGCAAAAGCGCTTTCTTGATGGTCTTGATTATTTCGACGGGACCGATCGAACCTTATCGTCGGTCCTTCGAACTATTGGGAAGGGGATCCATGTCCAATACACAGATGCGGTTTCTATGTTTAAGAATTTAGTGTGGAACAAAGTCATTACTCTCGATATTGCGAACACGCGTCTTGACCTATCGGAGACGCTACCAACACTTCGGTTGAACGCGCATTCGACAGCAGTGCATCTTGAACGTACGGCAGCCTAACCATGATTGCGATCAATGACGTCTTCGAATCGCTAACGGAATCTGCACCCTTCGAACGCCCCGCGCGCGTCCTTTGGATCAGTTGTGCAGATGATTTCGTAACAATGATGACAATAGAGGAGCCGCCTGCCCCACCCTGGCACATGCCGCTCTCAGAACTAAAGGGGGCAGTTGCGTCCGGGAATGTCCGACCTACAAAGGTCCGCACGTCTTCGTTCATGCTTCAGTCGGAGGACGAGCTAAGCTCAGAACAGAAAACCATTCGGCAGAAAAACTGGGACCGTATCAGGCCGCTTATAGAGACTTCTTTCGCAGGCGAGATTTACTATCCCCATGCAATGGGGCGACTAGTCGCGGCCCATTCCAAGGCTACCGGCTTGGACCGAAAGTCCATCTACCGGCTCCTCTATCGCTACTGGCTTCACGGGGCGACGCAAAACGCCTTCCTTCCAAAATATGAAAACTCGGGTGCATCCGGCCAGCCACGTGTTTTCGTTAAAGGCAAGTTGCCTGGCCGCCCTCCCAAGTACCTCGGCGAGCTCTCAGACACCAGGGCAAAAATCTTAACGGACGAAGACAAGCAGATCATCAAAATTGGTTACGCGCTGTATCGGGATAACAAGACAAAGACGATAACTGATGCGTATACGAAGACGCTTAACAGGTTCTATCGAGTCGAGCACCCCTCGCCCGATGGGACTGACGACGACACGCGGTTGAAGCCCGCCGGTGAACTCCCGAACATTGTGCAGTTTAAGTATTGGGGCAAGAAGGCTTACGACGAGATCTCCGTCTTGCGCGGGCGGAGCGGCGATAGAAGGTGGGCGATGAACCATAGACCACTTGTTGGGCGGGCTCACGACCGATTACATGGTCCATGCCATAGATACGAGATTGATGCCACGATTGCCGACATCTATCTTGTTAGCCGATACAACCGGGAATGGCTGATTGGCCGCCCGGTTGTGTATGTTGTCGTCGACGTATTTTCTCGAATGATCGTCGGGGTGTACGTGGGCTTGGAAGGCCCGAGCTGGAACGGCGCCCGGCATGCTCTCTTCAACGCGTTCAGTGACAAGGTCGCGTTTTGCGCGCGTCACGGGATTACGATTACCGAAGAGGAATGGCCGTGCCATCATCTTCCTCAAGAATTGGTTGCAGACCGCGGCGAGATGCTAGGAAGCGCCGCAACCGGCATCGTCACGGGTCTTAACATTAATCTCGCGATCATGCCTCCATTTCGACCGGACTGGAAATCTATTGTTGAGTCCAAGTTCAGGTTGTTGAACCAATTAACCCAGGTTCACTGGACGCCAGGTGGCGTTAGAACCCGGATGAAGGAACGGGGGGAGCGCGACTATCGCCTCGACGCCACGTTGGACATGGAAAAGTTCACTCGAATCTTGCTCAAGAGTGTTCTTCACTATAACCAGCACAGCCGCGCCCCAGGCCGCTTAAGCAAGGCGATGATTAGCGAAAATATTCCTTCCACGCCTCTCGGCATATGGAACTGGGGAATCGAGCAAGGCATGGGCGAGCCGAACGTCCAGTCGGATGACGCTGTCTACTTGCATCTGCTGCCGCGCGAACGGGCCACATTGCAGGCCAGAGGAATTACTTTCAAGGGCATGCACTACCTCAACCCATTGGATCCGGATGGAATGACCGCTGCTCACGCCCGTGCCTTCGGGCGCCGTGCGATCGATGTCTGGTATGAGCCAGGCACGGTCGATTACATATGGATACAGGCACCTGACAAGTCCTTGGTTAGATGCATGTTGCACAGCACAGAGGGACGGTATCGAAATCGCCGCCTCGAAGAGGTGCTCGATATGCTTGAAATAACCAAGCAGACCGAAGCAGTCGCTCACTACGCGGACTTGAACAGTAAGGTTCAGTTGGACGAGTTTGTTGAGACTACGATTGCGACCGCAGCGGCGGAGAAAAAGGAAAGTCAGGTGAAGCGTTCTAATGCGGCGCGCATCGCCGACATCCGGGCAAACCGGGCACTAGAACGGGAAGCGGAAAGGGTCATCGCTGCGAAACGCTCGCCTGTAGCTACTTCTCGTCCAGAACTCAGCGATCGTCCAGCGCGCTCGACCGATGGGAGTGCGAAAACATACGCGGGTGAGCGTAGCGGTGAAGTTATCGATTTGCTGAGCAGGCTGCATGAAAGAGGGGGACTGGCGAAATGACTTCGGCGGCCAGAATTGAGGCTAAATATACAGAATCGCCGGTTGCAGAGTATTGCGGAAACCCGTTGATCGAAGCAATGCCTGCCATTCTCTCGGAAGCCGAGGCTGCGGTCAGGATCGGCATGTACCCGCCGCTGCCCGAGTCAGAGCGCGACTTGCCGGGAGAGGTGCGTCTGCACTGCACCAACCGCTTAACTCACCTAATCCAACCCCTGGCGATTCATCTGGAACTTGAGAGCTCTATCTCGTCAATCCTGCGTAGCGGCTACGTGGGACGTAATCCAATGGACGGGATTACGTGGCAGCATTTGCATGCGTTGTCTGCTCAAAGAACACCGGCGCCCAAGTTCAATTCTACAGCGTCCACGTTTAGCCTCGTCGGCCTCAGCGGCATTGGCAAGAGCACGGCGCTTGACGCCGTTCTGCGGCTCTACCCTCAGGTGCTCGCACATCGCGAGTACCAAGGGCGCGAGTTCATACATACGCAAATCGTCTGGCTGAAGCTTGAGTGTCCATTTGATGGATCGCTTTCCGGTCTCTGCCACGCTTTTTTTCAGGCAGTCGATAAAGCGACGGGCGAAGATCGTTACGCAAAACGCTATCGTGGAAAGGGCGGTGTTCAAGAACTGATTCAAAGGATGCAACAGATTGCGAGCACCTACTTCATCGGTGGACTGTTTATCGATGAACTTCAACATCTCCGCACAGCGAAGACTGGTGGGAAGGACAATATGTTGAATTTCTTCGTTAATCTTATAAACAACATCGGCATCCCCGTCGTGTTTATTGGCACGAATTCGATGATTGGTCTGTTTTCAACGGTCTTTCGGAACGCGCGAAGAGCCTCAGGCCTTGGCCTGCTACACTTCGAGCAACCAGATGAAGAGGACTCCTCTTGGGCGTTGTTGGTGAAAGCTGTGTGGCGTTATCAGTGGGTGAGGCAAGTTGAACCGTTGTCCCCTGCAATAACCGCTCTTTTGTATGATCTTACTCAAGGGGTGACCGATTTTCTAACAAAGCTAATGATTCTTGGGCAGCGATATGCGATCCAGTCTGGCAAAGAACGGCTCGACGCGACCGTGTTCAAGCATGTCGCTGCGACGAAGATGAAGTTACTACAGCCAGCACTTGCAGCTCTTCGTAGCCGTGATCCAGTACGGATGGCAAAATTTGAGGACCTGCTTCCTCCCGACGACAAACTTGCCGCAATGATGAATGACGACGAGATGGTTTATTTGGGACGATTAGCGTTGCTTGAAGGGCTCCAGGGCAAGGCCGAATCGAAGGACCAAGAAAGCAGTGTGGAAGTGGCGAACCCTCCCGTGTCGATCGTGTCACAGCAAGCATCTCGAGCGACCGTTGTCACTATATCGTCGACGATCGCAGAGGTCGCAGATCCTGTACAGGTCCTAAAGGACGCGAGCTGGCTGCTGGAGGATCCGTTTGAATTTACTCCTGCATATCGGGCCGCGTGATAAGGGAGCAAGTTCATGCTCCCCTTCTTCCCCGCCGCGTATGACGATGAGTCCCTCTACAGCCTGATGGCTAGATACCATCGCCTTTCTGGCAACCCTGATGACAGGCAATCACTCGGGGATCTCGTTGCGACGCATACGCACGTTATCACGTCCCACTTGCCCAGCTCGATCAGCATGCTTGCCTCGTCGCTCCCCCCGGGCACGAAGACTGCGGAGCAATTAATTGTTGAGCATACCCTTTTTCCCTATTTCGCGAGTTTTCTGTCTCTCCAGGGGAAAGCTGCGGTAATGGCCGCAATGCTGGGGGATAATTCCGGTGGGCTGAAGATGCGCATCGGCCTGGTAGCGAGCCGGATTGGCTGTCATAACACCTACCGGTATTGTGGCGCATGCCTGCACGAAGAATCGGAACGAGAACAAGCGTATTGGCACCGAGCCCATCAGTTGCCGGGGGTTTGGCTATGCCCGCGTCATGCTCTTCCACTATGGGAGGTGGATCCCAGCTTTGTCGCGCTGAAACGTCACCGGCTTTTGCTTCCTGACTCAGATGCTGTTCAACACAACTCCAAGCTAATCGTAATCGCGGCAACACAGGTTCGTGATTTGGTCGCCCTAGCTAGGTTAAATGCCGACGCCCTACGCTTTGCCAACCTGGACGATGCGCCCACACCCTGGAATCGTACCTACCGAAATCTCTCACAGAAGATAGATCTCATCAGATCGAATGGCCGAATCGACGTACAGGAGTTGGAGCGATACTTGGCAAGCCGTGCGGCATTGTTGCCACATGCCGGCGAGTTCCGGTTTTTACATCACGGCGACGTCCTCCAGTGGGTACTTCGCCTGATGCGAAAACCGAGGCCGCGTGCGACACATCCTTTCAAGCATATGCTCCTTCTTTATTGGCTAGGGGGGTGTTGGAAGGATTTGGTCACGCACGACTTTCACCGTTCTGTAGCTGACACGGCAGATCTGCCCCTCCAAGCCCCTCATGACAAGGCTGATAGGCTCGATACAGCCACACTTCGGAGCCTTATTGTCGACAACGGATATACGCTAAGCAGATGTGCCAGTGAGCTAGGCTTGAGTACAACAACAGTGCGTGTCGAGGCGGCTCGCCTCGAACTTCCAGTTAAGGCTAAGCCCAAGAAGTTGACGCGTGCTTTGGTCGATAAAATCGAAGAGTCTTTGAGGGCTGGAGATCCAGTGGCGAGCGTGGCTGTGAAACATAACGTCTCTATTGCTTCGGCTTATCGGATACTGAGAATGCGTGCGGAGATGGCCTCTGCCCGGAGCTCCGACGCGAAGGAGCGAGAGAAGTCGCTGCGACGCGCGCGGTTTCTGAACGACTCGGAAACAACGGCCACCAGAAAATGTGCAGATTATTCGTGGCTTCGCCGGAATGATCGGAAATGGCTGGACGCGCATCTTGCGACTAAAAGAGACCGTCACGGATCAGTTACCGAGCGCGTGAACTGGGCTAATAGGGACGAAGTCTACGCCTTGGCTGTACAGGCATGTGCAGAACGTCTTCGGCTCTTGGATGGGAAGCCTATTTGGGTTAGCCGCGCAGCGATCGGGCGATTACTCAAAAGTGCAAAGGTTTTTGAACGTTACGCAGAGTCGCTGCCGAAGACGCACGACGCATTGGCGAAGCACGCTGAGTCGTTTGAGCAATGGCAACAGCGTAGGCTACAGTGGGCTAAACGTGCACTCGCACTCGAACACGTGCCGCTTGTGCGCTGGAGGATATTACGTCAAGCCGGAATCAGACAGCTCGCCAAAGCAGTGCAGCTGGAGGACGAACATTAGATCGTTTGCGGGCATCGGCGATGATCGAAGTAAAAAAATATGTCGGTGGATTGCACTCTCAACTGAACTCGCGACTCTTTGCGTTTTCGCCTCAGGTGTCAAGTATATTTCGGCTACGTCTGTGCGTGGCGCGATAGCCCCGGCCCCCGATAGGTGCGCTATCCATTAGCTCCGAAGGGCCGCGCCATGTACGCCCAATCCCAGCCTTTGCAAGTTCATCGGCCACCTGGAATTTTTTCGCTGCCAATGCCTCGCAATCCCAGCGGGCGAAGTGGAGGATTTGGACCACCGCGTTGTAGCCCACGCGAGAGAAGGGTGCGATGTTCCCTGCAGTCAGGGACATATCGAGCCGCTTTAGCTCAGAAATTGCCCACAGTATTCGCCGGGCCCGAAAACACCAAGTCGATTCTCGGCACTGTGAAATTCGAGAGTATAAGAGTGGATACTGCTCCTCTTCTTCGGCTGACCAACCCATACGTTTCGGTAACGCGTTGAACATTTTCTCCATCGTTATAAGCGACGGCTTTCCCGGTTGCTTGAACAGTCGCGACGCGAATTGTTCGACAATGTCCGCGTACTCCTTGTCCCTCTGTGCGCGCTCTTTCTCCAAGCTATAGGCCATCGTGCGGTCTTCTGCTTTAGCGCCGCTAACGATCTTTTTCAACCATGTCCTATCATTGTCAAACAACCAAGCGGTAGTGCGGTAATTCTTCTTCCATAGTTTTTCCATTGAGACCTTTGGATCACGACGTAGCTCGTCGAGCACACGCTTTCGATGCTGATCGCGTAGCTCGATGTCGTCGCTCTCGCCTTCCGGGACCTTAATCTCGTGCTGCTTTTCGCCACCTGCTTCTGTGGCCGCAATGGCTGCAGCGAACTCTGCAGGTCTCCCAAACAGATGCATCCCAAGCAACATATGGCGGGTGATTGGCAGGTCCAAGCCAGAATCTAGGAAGGTAAAGCGGAGCCACCAGCGGATCCTATTTGATGAGTAGGCCGGGTCGACCAAGCGAATGAAGTCCTCGCCGCATGTCTCGATCATCGACTGTGTGAACGCGGCAACCGCCGGCAGGGTTTTCCGCACGAACCCGCGCTTTCTTATGCGGTCGCGATACACGGTTGCGAGCGTACTTGGCCTAATCGGTGGAATTTCGGCAGTGAGCATCTCGTACGTGAACTTGGCGAATCGGTGCTCGAGTTCAAAGTGCGGCTTCTTTCCCGTCATCTCTCGTAAGCCTTCTTTGCACTCGCATGCAACCCACGGCATTTTTAGGAGCTTCGTAAGCCGTTGAAACGGTCGCTCACAATGCGGACAACTGCTGATCGTCAGTTCGTTATGCTTGCAACAGGTCGTGACACCTGGAATCTGATGAGCACGGTGCCAGTAGGCGACCCCATGCCTTTCTTCATCTTCGCGAACGCAAGAGAGGCAGAGTTTGGCGTCGCCGCTCATCCCGACGACGTGGCTCGGCATGTGGTTAATCTGGACTTCCTCAGCAGATACGCTGGGCCTGAACTTCTCGCCAGAGTCTACGCGCCCAAGAAACGGCCGGAAGAGCGGGAAGAGAGTGTTCTGGTTAATGATTGATTGGAGATTCGCCGTTTGCGAGCCAGGCAAACGAGCTGCCAGCACGTCGGTGAATGGCGGAACGACCCGACTGAGGATGAACGGTTTTTGGCTGAATAATTCATCGAACGTCTGCTGATCTGTTCTGTTCCCTCGAAGGAGGTGATATCTAGAAACTCGCGAAAACAATGTTTCGTCAGGGAGGCTTGCTGGGAAAAACGGCAGTGGATGATGCATGTATTCGATGAGACACGTCAGGAGAGCCGGCCAGCAGCGCCTCGCCAAGAAGCTTTCGTTGGGCGAACAGGTCAGCGGGCAGCATGATACGCGAGCTGAGGCGGCTGTGTCTTGTATGTCGTGCGGACGTGCTTCCTTGTCTTATGTGCCTACTTCAGTACCCCATGTAATCGGCGAGCTTACCGATCGTGAAGAGGGGCGACGGGACCTTGACCCAGATGTCGCCACGGGCCTGTACCACCCCAAGTCGCAACCGCTCGGAAAACCGTGCCAGTTGGTTGGGGTCGTCTTCCTTTTGGGCCTGCAGGATAACGAATTCCGTGCCGCGGGGGGTGCGGTGTTGTCCATACTCGGCCTTGACCTCAACGGTCGATGTTCGCGATTTATCCGGCAACAGCATAGTCCGATAGCAACTCAACCCTCGCTTTTGCTGACCGGGCGGCCCGTACGACCAGTACGTTGGCGCTGACGCGTCAGCGACCGCGAAAAGCCGTTTGACGGAGGTAGCGACCTCGACTGGCGCGCCCGATGGCGAGACAGGGCCATCCTTACGTACATTGACCATGACCGGCGCCTGTTCCCGCACCCGAATCAAGCGTAACTTGGCCCACCCTGGGCGCGCGGCCGCTTCCACGTCAAGTGCCTGCATCCCAAAACGCGCTCCTTTGTCACCGAGTCTTCGCCATAAGCTGGCCAGTCGGGTGGAATCAAGAAAGACCACCGCGTGGGGATCGATCCGGGCAGTGTCGTCGAGGACGTCCGCGAGAAACCGTTGAAATTGGGCGGGAGCTTGCTGACCTTTGGCGACTTCAAGACGCGCACGCCGAGCCACATAGCGCAACCCCTCCGTGAACGTCATCCATTCGGAATGCACCGGTTCGGCTTCCAAGTGCGCCAAGCGGATTTCAGGTCGCCCACTCATCACGTCGTAGCGAATCGCGGCGAAGACCGTTCCCTGACGCGTGCCCATTTCTACGTTGACCGGCCCGATGGCGAGAACGTGCGTGGGCCGGCTTTCCGCCGCCGGGAAGCAGGCGGTGACGGCCGCGGAGAGACCGAGCACGCAACCACTGTGGCCATACACCAGATCCAAGATGGCCGCTTGCAATCGCATCAGGTAGTTGTCCAGCTTGTGCTCTCGTGCTGGCAACAGGTATTGAACAACCGCCCCGGTCTCAGTTGCCAGCGCGCGACGGCATGCCGGCTTGTTGATACTGTCGTCGGGCTGCTTACTCCCTTCAAATTCGTACCAGTCAGCGGCCTGCACCAGGACCATGGTCTTATCGTCAAACTGGTTTTCTTGGGCAAAGCGGCTCCAGATCTCCGAGCGCTCACGGATACGTTCGGCTTCCGACGTCTTTTTTGGTGACAGCTGACGGCGCGGCCCGTGCACACCGGCCGGGATCTCGCCCACCACCAACTTGACGGAGTCCCCGAGCATCACCTTGACGACTGCTTCCACCCATGGCTTTTCGTGCGGCGACTGCACCAGGACACACAGGGTGCGGCGCTCACCGGCATCAATGCCGCTCTCGCGGACGAGTTGTGACACCACCCCGGCCAACGACGTATAGCGCTTGTCCAAAGCCGGCCGATCCCGCCCGAACCATTCGGACAACGAACGATTCGTGAGCGCGAGCACGCGGCGGTCCACCGTGTCATCCAGGTCCTCCTCGTGCGCCGCTTCGTGATCCGACTCTTCGAGAAGCTGATGCAAGATCATTGACGCGCGCAACACTTCAATACGCTCCGCTCCTTTGGCGCCCCCTTCGACCTCAGCGAAGCCTTTGTACGCACCGAACCCGGCGGGTGAAAGGATTTCCAAGATCCGTCGGTAAGCGGCCAGTTGGTCGGCCACCGGAACGCCCGCATGCAGCCGGGACGCCCTGTCTACGGCGAGTCCGTCACTGTGCATGACCAATACCTTGGTGCCCCCATGCTGGGGATAGTCCACGATACGCGCATCGCCGTACCCGGGATGCAGATTCAGGGCGAGCTCAAGTTCTTGGTACGCCGCATCGGCAGTCCAGCCGCCTTCCCGTTCAAAGTCCAGATCGAATCGGAACGCCATGTGTGCACGCTGGTCGGAGAACACGTACCCGCCGATGCGCTTGGCCTTGAACGGGTTCTTGTCTAGCGAACTGGCCCACCGCCGACGGGTGAAGCCTAGATGTACGGCAGGTTCCTGCGCGCCAGGCAAGGTTTGCAACGACAATTGGCACACTAAGCTGAATAATCCTCCCGCGGCCGCCACGGGGGCCGTCATCAGTTCGGCGCTGTTCGCCGGGGCGCCCACGACGCGAGCGACTGGACCGAGACCCGGGAAAATTTCCTTGCCCGCCAGGAGTGTCGCGATCTCGCCGGGTGCCACGGCGTAGGCAAGCTGATCGCTTGCTAGCGCGCCCCATGGAAAGAGCTGGACCGAAGAATGCTCCTGGCTGAAAAGACGCGAAGACTGCGTCAGCTCGCGCAGCCTTTCGATGCTTGTGATGGGAACCCCGAACTTCTGGACGAAATGCGTCAACGGGCCATCGATCCAGCGCGCGGCCGTGTCGGTCAGCCGGTCCACATCAACGTTTTCTTCATCCAGATAGCCAAAAGGGCGTGGCGCGGCCGGGCTGAAGGTGAGCTGTTTTGTGCCCAGGTCGCGTGCGAGCGAAATCCATCCTGGTTGCGCCAGCTGCAGCCGTGTCCAAAGCGTGACAAACGGGAGATGCACAAACCCACCCATGCCTTGTGTTTTCACGTGCGCACTTGCCCGTTCCCCCACAAGGCGCAAGACCTGCCATGCCTCATCTGTCCAGCCGATGCTGCATAAGCTCACCGCGTAGGTGGACGCAGCGCCTTCGTACCGGAGCGCCATCGGGGTGTGTTCGAATAGGATCGCCATTTAGTGTTCCTCGTTGACTGGGCTTTCAGCCGCCCACAGTGGACTTACATCGGCCAGGCCTGCTTCGTCCTCGTCCGGCCCGCGCGAGTTCGCCCCGGTACTGAGGCCGGCCATCTGCTGAAACGGCTCCAGGAATGGACCATACAGTTCCCGGAACAGGAGCGCCTCTTGCGGATCGGCGCTCTGGCACCCTTCTTCGAGGATGGTCCGCAATTGCACCAGCATACTGGTGCTGTCATTGTCCGTCCCTCCAGTGCCGGAGTTTTCCGCCCAAGCGCGGTCGACGAAAAAGCATTGCGCCGGACAGCCGTTGCGCATCGCCCGCCCAATGGTTTGCAGGAGTGGCACCGCCACATTGGCGGTAAAGGGCGTGAAAAGATCCCGCCGGAGCGAGCGGGCATACAGCGGATGGCGGAGCAGATGGCCCACGTCGCGGTACAAACCACCGCGGGCGCGCCGCAGTTCGTCTGCACAATCGTCGAGCCGGTCAATACCGCCCAGCTCGGCGGCATCAAATCGCATGGTCGCACGTGCTCCCATACTGACCAGAAATCCAAGGTCGTCCGGCGACGGGTGCGGCCGGGTAAGGAAATAGAGAGTTCCGATGGTGGCGTCGCGCTGCCTGGGGCCGCTTGAGAAGACGATGTTGGTCCCGCGGCCTAACGCCCCCAACGGGAAAATGAGCAGGTCCCAGTCATCTTCGTCTCCCAACGCTTCGACCATGCTCGCGGTGACAAAACCACGGGCGACCTCGTCGTCCGGGATTTCCTTGACCACGGCGACGGTGCGCTCGCCCCAGTGTGCAAACTTTTGGTCAATGAAGCGTTTGAGCGCGACACAATGGTCATAGCTATTGACGACGAACGCGGCCTTGCGGCGGATTCCGTGCCGCACATCGAACTGCGCGCAGTCGGTGGCTACCCGTGATTGGATCGGGCCGCCTTCCAGCAAAGCCGAGACCATCTTGCGCAGGTTCGCCATACGTACAGCTTCAGCGCGCACCCCGCTGTAGCGCAGCGGGGCCTGGTCGGGCACATCAGGATCGGGAATCGGCCGAAATGCATAGTACGAGGCCGACGCGCTCACGTAAGGCGCCTGCCGGCGCAGTAAGTAGGACGGTGTCACATCGATATGAAATGCCGGGCTCGCCGGCATAAAACTCGTCGCGCTTGTCAGCAGGACCGCGGGAGCGTGGGCGTGGGCGTGGGCGTGGGTGTCATGGAATGTGTTCCACTCATGCAAACGGTACATGAACGCGCGGGGCGCGCCCGAGAAGACCACATACTGTAGCTGGACGCCTTCTTCATCTCCCGGTTTAGCGTCAGCCCTGTCGCCCACGAAAAAGCGCACCCCGGACAAGCTGCCGAGCAAGTTATCCGGACACGCTGTCAGCAAATGCTCGGAACAACGCTCATCCAGCCGGATGGCATCGATGACGCCTTCACGTGACAATTCGTTCAGCCGGTACGACAAGCGCCGGTAGCAAAGGACGGTGAAGGTCACTGCGATAAGCAGACGTACCAGCAAGGTTCGCCGCGCGCTGTCAACGGAGCGCAGGTACGGGCCAAGCGTTCCCTCGATCGCATTTTCCTGTTCAATGCGATCCGCTTGCGACCCGGCATTGAGCCACATGGCCAGCGCCGCTTGTAGGGAGTCGGCATCGTTGGCGACTTCCTGCATAGGACGCTGGAGTGCGTCAGCGATGCGACGCCACTTGTCAGTGTTGCGCTCGCGGGCGCGCGCCTCGCTGCGTCGGGCCTGGAAGGCGGAAATGGCCGCATCCTCCCAAACGAAGCTGAGCGCCTCCTTGGCGCGCGCCTGCGCGTCCTTGTAGGCGGCGTCCGGGTTTAGCGCCGTTTGCCGCGTCGGCGTGAGCCAGTCCCCGATCACCCTAAGCGGCGTCAACAGCAGTCCGGAAAGTGTCCTTCTCAGCTTTTCATCCAGACGGTGGATCGCCGACATGAGCGTCACGTTCAGTTTTTCGAACTCCGCGCATTCAATCGCAAACTGGGCGTACGACTGGTCGCGCAAGCGCGCATTCGCCCCCGCGGCGATCATGCGCAGCGAGACGTTCTGGAGGCTTTCGTGGAACGAATAGCGGTATCCGGAGAGCTTAAGTTGCGACACTCCCATCATGTCCAGTGCCTGTTGCGCGCTGTCGGCCTCGTCGAAGATGACCGCATCAAATTCGCGTGCAATCAGCTCGAAATAGCGTTCGTCGAAATCGCTCGTGTGGACTGGCACCCGCGTATCGGCTGACCTGATGTGCCCCAGCCAGACGTCTGCATTGGGTAGCGAACGCGCGGCCCGATTGCGCGAGCACACAGACCAAGCCGGGCACAAGTGAGGCGTGAGCTTCGCACCAGGCAATCCCTCGGGAGCTTGCAGTACGTCGCGGCAATACTGGTCGTCAATTGAAAATACTTCCGCTGGGGCGTTCGTCAGGCGTGGCAGTGCACACACTCCTTCGAACAGCGGCGCCGAAGGCGTGCTGCGCCCGAAGCCGCGCAGCGGGTCTCCGGTGGCCAGCGACTCGCCTAGCTTGAATGCATGCCGCTCCTTGGTGTCGGCGCTCTGACCGACCAAGAGACCTACGTTGACTCCATAGCGCTGCAGGTCTTCCAGATATTGGCGGCACACCTCAATGGACGGGAAGAAGACGGCCGTCTTGATGTGACGCGTACCAAGGTAGCGCAAAAGGCACACCAGCAATGTCGTCTTTCCGGCCCCAGGCAACCCGATGAGGTGCTTGATGCCGGCAAGGGTGATGTCATCCTCCGTCAACAGTTTCCCATCCACTCCCGGCGCAGTCAGACGGATGTCCTGCATGCGCGCAGCCCAGTTACCGCTGCGCTTGACCGCGAGCTTTCGGTCAATCTCATCCATCTGCTCGGCTTCCTGAAGCAAATCGGCCCATGGGATCGACAGTGCCGCGGTCCGCGTGCCCGTCCGTGCACGGTGTTTTGCCGGTGTCGGCAGCTCTTTGGGCAAGCCTTCAATAGCGTAGCGCCGCTCTTCTCCGTCATGGGCGATCCGCAGGTACGCCGAGTCGTGCGTCCTCGCCAATGCATACCCGTGCCCCCTGGGCTCGTCCGGCTGGTGCAGTTCACGCACCGCGGTGCGCAGCGCGTCACTTATGAGGTCGTACACCGGCTTGAAATCGAGGGTCTTTTCGCTGATCACAAACCGCGCCCCGCGGCTTGCTCCCGCTTCCACCTTGTCGTTGTACCGCACCACTGCGGCCCGGATCGAGGCCACCGTTCCCAACCCACTACAGCAGCGGCGTAGATTCTGCAGCGCGACCTGACGGCCCGCAAAGAGCGGAATGCGGCCGACGGAGCGGTACCCCATCAGAACGACCGGAGCATTTGCCAGCGAGGTTTCGCCCAACTCGTAGTGCAAAAAGGCGCACAGCAGGTCCAGACGCTCCAGGCCGAGTTCGGCTAGTCGTTGCGGGTTCAAAAGGGACTCTCCAGTGATTTCATCAGCTCGTGCACGGACATAAAGCGCAGGGGCAATGGGCCGCTGTAGCGTTGCCGGACGATGTCCAGGTAGCCGTGAAAGCGCGCGAGGGCCTGGTCGTTGATGGCGATGATTCGCGTCGGATAGCTCGCAAGACCTCCTACGTTGGCGGTAAGAGCGGCCGCCAGCACGAACGGGTTTGCATAGCTCTTGACGTCCACCCCCACCGCGCCACCGTCCAGGCTAATGTCGCATGCGTCGCGGTCTGGGTAGGGGCGCGGCGATAGCCCAAACTTTTGCGCCTTCCGGTACAGTGCTACTTCATCCAGGCCGGGCGCCACCCAGTACAGAAGAACGTGCGGACGGGCGATCAGGGTCTCCGGCCCGGTAGGGTGGGCGATGCTTTCGACGGGCTTATCGAACCGTGAACATTGGACGATGGTGCAGGCGACCAAGGATTCGACGCTTGGGGAGCGCCGCATCGGCACGCCGCATGCGGAACAGAGGTGTAGTTGCCCATGGATGAGGTGACGGGGGCCAACAGGTTCGTAACAGCTGAGTAGGAAGCCGAGAGCTGCCTGCAGGTTGGTCTCTCGCACGAAATCACGCAATTGAGCCGTGGTCGTAACGGGGTGCTCCGTGATCCAGAGCCGTAGGTCCGCGTACGCTTCATCTTGACGACCGACTAGCTGCTCGCTTGCGCTGCGCAAGGCATCGAAGGCGAGCTGCTCGCGAAGGTCCAGCTCAGACGACGATTGCCGGGCCAGTTCGGCACAATCCAACGTCGGAATACGGCGGTCGGGATCGAGAAGCAACAAACCGGCGTAAGGAAAGTCGCGATAGTCAAACACTGCAAGGCCAAACGTCGCACTGGTAAGCGGCGAGCGGGAGAGAGCTAGTAGCTGATGCACCGAGCCAAGTGGGTTATCTTGGCCTTCCTGCAAAAACAGTGCTGCCAAGAGCAGCATGGCCTGCGTTAGCCGCTGGCTCATCGAGTCGTCCTGGACCAACACGGCCCCGCGCTTGGCATGGCCAAACTGCTCGACGATGCCGGCGGCGAGTAGCTGGACGGCAATCGTAGCCATCTCGACTCGCTGAAGTTCGGTCGCATCGATCCTGGGCTTGGCCTGGACTGCGGATGTGGCAAGCTCGGGCAGATGCTTGGCCAAGTAGTCGGTCGAATGCTCCTTGAACCGCTCGGCGACATCCTCCCGCTTCCACCCTTGCGTAACCAGGTAGCGGGCAGCGAGCAGGCGCACCAGATGGTCCCAAGTGAATCGCTTACGGTCCGCAGGTGGAAGGATACCCCGCGCGCGGTAACTCATGACAACAGTTCGCGTGGACTCGGGCAGATATACGTCGTTATCTATAGGGAAGTTCAACGAAAGCTGGGTCGCTTTTCGCACGAGCTCATCCATAGAACCACGCCATTCACGCTCGAACTGCAGGGCCTCGGGAAGTCGCATGTGAGTATGATATGGTATCGTACCTAGGTATCATATAATACTTCATACCGAAAGTAAGCAGCGTGATTTCCGCAGGTCATTGCATCAAAAGCGCAGCCCTCCAATGATGCGCGACCTCCTCATTTTCAAGGCCTTGTCCGAAATGGACGCGCGACAGTGAACTGGGGGGTCACCCATGGGGTCTTTTATCAGCTAGTCCGACCCCAGTCCCATCACCGCTACTGAATCTCAAGATGGACGCCGCCTGCGCCAAAAGTCGGCCCCGAACGCTAGGTCCCGATAACCTGCTCCCTCACGGCGGCCTTCACGGGCTTCTGGGGGAAGCGATGGGGCGGCTTAGCAGCCAAAGCCAGCACCCCGTCAAGAAAGAGCACTAGGTCGGCGTCGCGTAAACGCCAATTCCAGTGCCTCGATGGACCTCGTAATCGCGGCGCATGACCAAAGACTCGGCAGGCCATGATGGATGAATGGTCGGCATCGATGATGCAGCGGGCTCGACCCTATACGTCGGGCGATTAGGCATACAGCGCGAGCTCGACCGGATATGGTTGCGTAAAGATAATTTCAGCAGTATTGTTGGTGAAATGTCATTTCAAATATATTTATGAACTCTGCCGCCACGAACAGCTCTCGCGCCCAAGCCCCAGGGAAAGCAAACGACAATCAGAGCTCTAATACCGACCTCCGAAAGATTCTAGAAGGGAGGCATTCGAAAGAACTCGTCCTTGCTTTTGCAGGTCCGATTGGTTGCGGTACAGGATTAGTGGTCAGTGAAGCACGTGCGACTTTAGAAGGCATCGGATATGAAGTTCATGTGATCAAACTGAGCAACATCATCGAAGCCCATATTGCCAAAGGCACCATTCAAGTCGACCCAACGATTTACGCCAAGAAGTCCCGTCTGGTCGCCAAAACCATGCGATTGCAAGATGGGGGCAATTTACTTCGCACCTTAAGTACCAGTCGGCTAGCAGAATTTGCAATCGAAGAGCTTTATCTTCGACGTCGCGAGCAGATGAAGGCACAGGACTATACCGGCGATCCCCGCGACTATGTGCCGCCGCGAACCGCGTACCTTATCGATCAGATCAAACATCCAGACGAAGTTCTCATGCTTCGGACCGTCTATCGAAAGCTCTTTCACCTCGTTGGAGTCATTAGCGTTGCTGAACGCCGGCGGTCACGGCTGCAATCCGATCTGCGCGCTGATCCCTCTGAACTTTCGGATCTTATGGAGCGCGACCGCAAGCAAGAAAGCGACAACGGCCAGCAATTGGACAAAGCCTTAAAGCTGGCTGATTTTTTCGTTAGCACAGATGCGGGCACGACTCTGTCATTGCAGCGGAAACTACGCCGTTTTATCGGGCTGCTCCACGGGGAAAACGGAATAACTCCGACAAGCCAAGAGTATGGAATGTATGCTGCCTATTCAGCTGGGCTCAAGTCCGCTTGCCTATCACGACAGGTGGGCGCGGCCGTTACGGATTCCAACGGCAAAGTCGTTTCAACAGGGTGCAATGACGTCCCGAAAGCATCTGGAGGCCTTTACACGTCAGAAGATGGCCCGCACGATCGTCGATGCGTACATCGTGAAGAACAAGTCTGCTTTAACGACCGAGAAAAGCGCTCTCATAAATCCGACATTCGGCAATCTTTGCGTGATCTGAAAGACTCTAGCGGAAACAAGCTGATCCCAGATGAAGAATTGGAAAACGCATTAACTGCTGTCTACAGGGCGTCACATATTGATGACCTGACCGAATTTTCACGCGCGGTTCACGCGGAAATGGACGCACTTATCGCGTTAGCTCGCTTGGGTACTAATGGTATCGCGGGCGGTAGTCTATACACGACAACGTTTCCCTGTCACAGCTGCGCTCGCCACATTGTGGCGGCAGGGATTCGAAAGGTTTATTACATTGAACCTTACGAAAAGAGCCTCGCAAAAAAACTGCACGATGACGCGATCACGTTCGAAAGCGAAGACGACGACTCAGAGGGTCTGAAGCGTAAAGAAGACCCACTGCACAGTGTGAAGTTCATTCATTTCGAAGGTGTGACACCGCGGCAGTATTTAAACTTTTTCCATATGACTCGCCGTAAAGACGGATCAGGGGACGTGATCAAGATCATGCCCAGGGAAGCGCCTAAGAGCGTGAGCGAATATCTGGACAACTACTTTGATTTCGAAACGAAAGTAGTAGAACGACTCAACGCTGGCATACGCAACCCGGCACCACTGGCTGTGGTACCGCAGCCGGATTGATGTACGCGCGCCACTTGACAAATGCAATTCTTGACGGGACGTTTTTGGTAACTTAATCTTCCGCTCAGCTCCCGTCCTTACTTCAAAATGCCAACCCAACTCGAACTTGATTTCAGTTTTGCTCAGCCTGGGGAGACGGTGCAGACGGTTCACGTCGAATCGGTTGGACTGGCAGCAGTCCGCGTTGCTGCTCCGCCAGCTGCGAAGTCAAACGGACCAAAACTAGTCCTTGTCCACTCACCTGTCGTGTCAGGCAACGAGTTTGGCTTGTCCGACATCAGGGAACGCCAGCAATTCCTATCTCAAGCGATCGCTTGGGGGCGCAGTCTTTCCTGGTGACTCGAGTCTATCTCACGTAACTCGACTGGTTGTTGTCGCTTGAGCGCCCCTGAGGCGATAGACCGCCTAAGTTAGCACATCAAGTCCAGACAATCCGGCCATCGTGTACCCAGAAATGCGATTTGCAGCCGGTCGACTTCCACACGGACGGTGATAAGGTCGGTCGTCCGCGTTCATCAATCCTGATGTCCCACCGTGGTTCAACACCGGGCAGAAGGAGCAGCTCGATTGTGTCACCGCATCCGCACGGACATCGGAGTCCGACCGACCAGTCTTCGCCATCGTCTTTCAAGAGCACAAGGTCCCTCAACGGCAACGGCTGCGGCAGGGTGTCGCCCTCGCGCAGAACGATCTTGCGATCAGGCGCAAATAGCTCGATGAACCAAACGACGAGCCTCAGTAACCATTTCCACATCGCGCGCTCCTAGTCCTCCAGTATGGGGAGCCCCAGCAGGGGTCGCTTAAAGCCGCGCGCCAGGCCGTCGTTCGCGGTTTTCGAGAACCCGTCTTCGCTCGAATACTCCTCTTCGCAGGCCGCAAGACTAAAAACTGTCCGCGCACGCTGCACATTCGGGTCATGGCGGAATGGATAGGCCCGAGCGATAAACTCCATGACGCAAGCGCTGGCCGCCCGCATGTTTAGCGAGATTACTGAGGGTGCCTCCTCGAGCGACCCAGGCATGTACCCTTCTTTCACCCGGGCCGAATGGGACGCAACGTCCGCGCGCGCCAGGTACTCGGCTGCGAGCGAGGCGGGAGTGAAGACCTTCCGATCGCCCAGTGTGCTCCCGCCAGGCCACACATAGTCCACGCGGCCCACGACATCCAGAATTGAGGGTCCGGCTCCTGTTGTCTGGACTGGAATCGTCACACCAACATCAAAGAGCGGCTGGAGGAATGCGCTTGACATAAGGTCACAGATCTGACGCCCTCCATCGCTGTCGACACAGGAAAAGAGAACATCGGCGCCGGCGGCTGCCTTGATCGCGTCGGCGCAGCCAATGCCGCTCGGGATCGACGTGACTCGAACATCGCAACGGTAGCGCAGGATCGCCTCCGCGATGACCTCGACCTTGAGCCGCCTTGCTTCCGCATCCGCGATGGATGAGTTGAGGATTCGATTTAAGTTTTTGAGCTCGATACGGTCAAAGTCGACCAGCATGATATTTCCAAAACCGATCCGGGCCAGCTGTTCAGCCACGATGCTCCCTGTACCGGACACGCCCACGACACAAGCCGACAACCGGCTAAGTTCCGTGCGCATGGCATCCGAAAATGCCAGGGGGCGCCGAACTGCGAGGGGAGGATAGCGGTCGGGGTTCCAGAAGTAGTGTAGGTCATCACCGTAGACGGCGACCAAGTCGACCGGGCTAAAGCGATGATTGACATCGTACAAGCGAGCACGAATGGCCCCGTGCTCGACCATGATAGCGCTACCGTGACACGACTCGCCAATGTGACGCTTGGAACGGCCAGCGAACACTGCAGGCATGACCTGGGCATCGGAGCGGTCGTCCGCGAGCGAGAACTCGAACAGACCACATGGATGCGAATGGAGCAAAACGATCGATAGGTCATCTTCGTCTGCCAGGTCCAAGGCATTCTCGAGGTAGTCGCCCGACCATGTAAGGAAGTTGGACTCGCGCTCACAGGCCGCATACGGCACCAGAATGAAGTCACGCACAAGCAGCTTTATGCCGGCTGCTTCTACCCGCGTGCACAACAGCACGGCCGCGGCCTCCTTCCCGTCGCCGGGAAAGAGATGCCGCTTGAGAGACGCGTGCTGCGGGGCGGTGAGAACGAGGCTGCTGCGCGCGATCACGCTGCCACCTCGCGCAACATTGACTCTTCCACCAGCGCCAGGTGAGTGATGACTGAATCATCGGCCGGCGACCAGACGGAATTGTCGCGGTGGCGCGACCAACGCTGGAAGGATTCGCCCAGAATGACCTCGCGGACCTCGGTTTGGGGGATTGCGGTCCCGCTGGCAAGCGCAAGCGCAGGCGAGCAGTAAAACATGTCCAGCTCGGCGCTCGGATAGAGCGCCGGGATTTCGATGGCAAGCGTAACGCTGGCCAGCTGGTAGCCCGCGGGCACTTCGAAATCATGAAGGAGGAGCCAGCGACGCGCTTGATCGAGCACGGTCTCCCAGCGATACGGGAGCGTCGCCAGGAACTGCTCATCTTTGGGTAGCAAAGTGAACTGCCGGCGCTGACCCGGACCCTCGCCATTGTTGATCACTTTCGGGCGCACGCGCAGTCGTTCGATGCCAGGTGTACGCAAGTCGATCACCGTATCGAGCTCGACCTGTTCTTTCGACTTGCCCTCGACCTTCAGAATGAAGATCCAAGGAAGATCCGGATTGATTTTCGCGAGCTCCAGCGCGTGGCGCACCGTAATGGTCGGGGTTGTCGAGGTAATCTCGACATTTTGAACGTCGAGCTTCCAGGTCTGAGCCTTCGTATAGAAGCGCTCCACCCCATCGGCGACGAGGCTGACAGCCTGCCCGACAGGCACCAGCATGTCCGCTTCCCCGCGGCGCTCCTGCCAAACCTGGTCTTGCTGGTGCGCCTTAGCAAGCCGGCGCAAGATCGCTTCGGGCACGTCGCCGGCCCACGGGTACTTCATGTCGTTGAGGACAAAGTAGAACAGGCGGTCCGTCTCGAGCGCGAAACAATGCGTCTCGGCCTCGTCCAACGTCATCAGTTCATCGGGACCGATCTCCTCCAGCTGACCGTCCGACTTCCACTGCAGGAGCTGAAAGTCGAGCGGCGGATGGCAGTTCGCGCCCATCAGCACTTGGCGCCCGGTTGGCGTCACGTCGTGTAGGGTCGTCGTGTTGCCGTTTGCGATCACGAGAACATTGTCCGGATTGCTCGGGTTGCGTTTTACCTGAATGTCAATATAGTTGCTATGATTCATCTTGCCTTCCTGTGAAATTCGAGTGGCCGTCAGGGGGCAACAGCTGCTACCTGTCCCACCTACACAGTCTGAGCAGGCAAGAAATTTGGACAACTTGACCGCATAGCGCGGTGGCACAGAAGTCATGTCCGAATTTTGAGATGACTCAGACCATGTAGAAGCAGGAGAGTTAAAAAAATTTCGAAAGGTGCGGTTTTGAACGACTCTAGTGACACACATGCCAGTCAGGACGAGATTTTCGAAGCGGTCGCCACCTTATCGCGCGATGAGCTCCGGCTGATCGACTACTGGGCTAACAAGTTAGCTTTTGGTACTGTCTATGCTGATGGGATGGCGCTTTTTGACGAAGCAATTGAACGCGCGTTGGACGGTCGCCGCAAGTGGGATCCGGCCAAGATGTCATTCGTTGAGTTCGTCCGCAATACCATGGCCAGCTTGTCGAATAACGACCGCACCGGGCATCACGCTCGGACGATCGCCAACGTGTCCGCCCTGGTCGGCGACGTAGACGTATCGGACGACGAGTTTCTGAGTGCGGTCTCGCCTCTTCCTAAAAACAGCGTGGAGGACACGCTGCTCGCACAAGAGGAGCGGGAAGCGTTGCTTCGCGATTACGATGCCCTTTATGCACACTTCAGTGATGATGAAGAGGTTTTCTTCATCCTTGGGGCAATGGAACAAGGTTTGATCGGTTCCAAGATTAAAGCGCACTGCAACCTCAGCGATAAACAATATGTGGCCGCGCGCAAGCGGCTCGACCGCGGGGTAGCAAAACTAAAGGCGAAAAGGGAAAACCATGACCACAGATAAGAAGCGCTCAATGGCGGAAGCCTTGCGCTCAGCCTGGCGTGCGGAGATCCTTCAGCAGCCGGCGCCAACGCGCGACGAAGTAAACGAGGCATTGCTCGCTTCTGGTCGGGATCCTGAAGGGGTAGCGCAACAGTACAAGGATATGATCGACGCGAAGCTACGCGCTGCACGAAAGGGAAGATTGCAAGAACTGCGCAGCAAAGCAGCCTCTGGACAACCGTTAGTTCCGCGAGCGAGACCCGAGCGAAGGCCACGTGCCTTGCCACCCCTCGAAGTGATCCGCTCAAGAATTGATGCATTGAGCACCAAGCCCCAATACAAGAAACTCTTGCTGGCCTATCGGAATGGCACGGTGCAATCCGAAAGCGATCTAGAAACACTTTATGAGGACCTGCTCGAGCTTGGAGTTCTTAGCGATGACGCTGAAGATTGATGAAACACTGCTTTCTCCAGGCGAACGATTACTATGGTGCTATGGCATCGACACTCCCGACGAGATCGACTTGGATGCAATCGCCGCCGATCGAGGAATCATTATCAAGAAGCGCAGGCTGCAAGGAGCGGACGCGCGTTTAGTCGCAACCCCGACAGCGGGCATTATCACTGTATCTTCCGCGAGCAGCGAGCAGCGCCAGCGATTTTCAATTGGCCATGAACTCGGTCACTGGGAGCGCGACAAGCACAGCGGTCGGATGAACTTGTGCTCGAAGGCGGATCTCGCTCCGAACAACCAGGAAGCGAAGACTAGCGAGGCCCAGGCCAACCTGTTTGCTGCCGACCTGATCTTGCCCCCCTACCTTGTGGGGCCGCGGGTCGCCGACAAAGACAGTTCAATGAACACGGTGCTGGAGGTCGCACAAGAGTTCCGCGCGAGCCGAGAAGCGACCAGTATCCGGCTGATGCGACTTGCACAGAAACCCGTTGCTGTGATGGTCTATTCCCGCACCCGTCGACGTTGGTACCTGTATAACTCCCAATGGCCCCACTATATTTATCCCGCGTCTCAGGTACACCACGATAGTCCATCGATGGACCTGCTGTATCAGGGCTCACCAGGCGAGAAGACCCGGGACCAAAAGGAGCCGGCAACGCGTTGGCTGACAGGAGAGAAGACTTGGAATTTGCCCGACGTAAGGGTCCAGTCCGTGAAGTTGTCTGCCGACGAGATCCTGACAATAGTGCGGCTTTAGCGGATCAAAATCCGTAGGGAAGTTAGACATTGGAGCAACTTGAAAGAACAATGAGATACCACAAGCGGATAGAGGCGATTTATTCGGGTATCTTTTCTTCATCGGGCCATGATAAAGAAGCCTACGATGACGATGTCATCTCATTCTTCATACACTGCTATCACGTAAGAGATTGGATCGTTCATCTCAACAAGCGTGGTATCACGGCACGGAAGGTCGACTCCTACATAGCCAGTCACCGCGCGTTAAGAATTTGCGCCGACTTAGCGAACGGATCGAAACACTGTAAATTGACTCGTTCTATGCGTTCTGAAAGCCAGCCGCACATCGTAAGCAAAGAACGACGTAGTTCCACTTGGCTTACCGGCAACGGCGGTGGAGAAGTGATGAAGTGCAGGTACACAATCCTGAGCGACGCCGACTCGTTCGATGCCTTAGAACTTGCGACAGAGTGTGTTCTGCTATGGGACTCATACGTGCGGGAATTAGAAGCGCATAACAATTAGACGTTGTACGCTTCGGACCGACGCGCTCGGGTCTGTTCCCGGATCGTTGAACGCTCCTCTTTCATCTACCTCCTATGGCCGCGTCGAGGCGACAGCAGTCGTGCTCGGATCGCCAGCCACGGCTTGTTGAGGTTACTCCGCTGTCGCAGATATTGTTAGGTGTTAAAGGGCGGTTGCAGCTCATTGCGGTAAGGCTGGTTCACAGCCGCATCCAAAGGCGCACCTGTGAGCGCGGGATGATGTCCTCGAAGCGCGAGGGCATCTCACGTGTTGCCATGCCTCATTGTTGTGGCAAACTTTATTGTTGCATAGCGTGGATTAACATCGAAAAATCGCGGGCATGCGGCAAACTTTGTTTTTGGATGAGGTCGAGAGGCAATCGCGCAAGCGACTGATTTGTAAGACGTGGTTGTGGCAAACTTAATTATTTGTCGACATCAGGCGGCCACGGCGGCGAGCCGTGGCGGGATCGCTTCCACCAGCCAGTCGATGAATACCCGCAGCCGTTGCGTCACGTGCCGGTTGTGCGGGTACACGACGTGGAAGGGATAGGCGGGCGGCAGCCAGTCTTGCAGGATCTCTGACAACATCCCTTCCTTCAGGGCCGGCGCAGCCGCGTAGGCGAACGTCTGGATGATGCCGAGGCCGGCAAGCCCCGCTGCCAGGTGCGCATTGCTCTCGTTGACGCCGAGGCTGTGCTCGACCTTGATCTCGCGCCTTTCTCCGTCCCGCGCGAACACGAAGGGTACCGCCCGGCTATTCTGCGCGGATACATAACTCACCAGCCGGTGACCGTTCTTCAATTCTTCCGGATACCGCGGAACACCGAACCGCTTCAAGTACGCTGGCGTGGCGCAAGTGACCATCGGCGCCAATCCGATCTGGCGCCCAACCAGCGATGAACTGTCCAGCGCGCCGCCGCGGATCACGCAATCGACGTTATCGCTGATCAGGTTCACCTGGCGGTCCGATACGCCAAGGTCGAGCCTGATATCGGGAAAGCGCGCGACGAAGCCGGGCAATGCCGGTATCAGCACATCGCGCGCCGTGGAGCCGCCAATGTCGATGCGCAGCTGTCCACGCGGCGTGCCGCGCGCGGCGTTGAAGGAGGTGTCGATGTCCTCCAGGTCGCGCACGATCCGCGCCGACTTCTCGTAGTATTCGCGGCCCTCCGGCGTCACCGTCAGGCGCCGCGTCGTCCGCTGCAGCAAACGCACGCCGAGATGCGCTTCCAGCTCCTGGACGAGCTTGCTTACGGTGGCGTTCGGCATGGCGAGCGAATCCGCGGCGCGGGTAAATGAACCGGCTTCCACCACGCGCGCAAACACCCGTATCGCCACCAGCTGATCCATTTCACCGCTCCAAAGTCCGTTCGATTATCCACTAATGTGAATAATCATTTTCATTCTACCTAGTTTTTCTAAGAATGCGGCGGCGCTAAAGTGCATCCATCGCCTCACTCACCACACCTTCAAAGGAGCACATCATGAGCAAGCAACTGGATGGAAAAATCGCACTCGTCACCGGCGGCACCAGCGGCATCGGCCTGGCCACGGCGCAAGAACTGGCCGAGCAGGGCGCGCGCGTCTTCATCACCGGCCGCCGCCAGGCCGAGCTGGACGCGGCGGTCGATACCATCGGCCCGGCCGCCACCGGCCTGCGCGCCGACGCCTCGGTGCTGGCAGACCTCGACAAGGTGTACGCGGAAATTGCCCGGCGCGCCGGCCGGCTCGACATCCTGTTCGCCAATGCCGGCGGCGGCGACATGATGCCGCTCGGCGCCATCACCGAGGAGCATTTCGACCGCGTCTTCGGCACCAATGTCCGCGGCACGCTGTTCACCGTACAGAAGGCCTTGCCGCTGCTGGCCGACGGCGCCTCGGTGATCCTGACCGCATCGACCACCTCCGTGCAGGGCACCGCCAACTTCAGCGTCTACAGCGCCAGCAAGGCCGCGGTGCGCAATTTCGCCCGCTCATGGGCGCTCGACCTGAAGGATCGCGGCATTCGTGTCAACGTCGTCAGCCCTGGCCCGATCCGTACGCCCGGTCTCGGCGGCCTGGTGCCGGACGAGGGACGCCAGGGCCTGTTCGATTACCTGGCGTCGCAGGTCCCCCTTGGCCGTCTCGGCGAGCCGCGTGAGATCGGCAAGTCGGTCGCCTTCCTGGCATCCGATGCGGCCAGCTTTATCAACGGCATCGAACTGTTCGTGGACGGCGGGATGGCCCAGGTCTGAGAGGGCTGTTTACTAAAGCCAAAATAAACTGGAGCGGAAATTTGGGAACTTGTTGAGCCATCCCCCTCTCCTTGGATAAATTGCTTGAAGCACCCGCGAGCTCGCGGAAAGCAAATATATCTGTGGAGGGGCCTTGGACGATTCACTCCCATATTTTCGCCGCCGCGCTTCATGGCGTATTGTCCGAGCCGCCGCACTGGCGGCATTCCTGCCCTTTGGCATCGGGGTCGCGCTCGCCCAACGCGCACCGGCAACCCCCGCCATCGACGCCGCCAACCCCTTGGTCGGCACCGCACCCTTAGACCAGCAGAAATTGATCGGCAACGCGCCGCCACCGGGCGAGCCGCTGTATTCCGGCCTGACGTCGCCGGGCGCGAGCCTCCCGCAAAGCCTGACCGAGGCCGCGCCGGTCAATGTCAACGTCGATCTCACCTATCCCACCGGCGTTCCCGCTTCCTACGCCTACGCCAGCCCGACGATGATCGGCTTCACCGGCGGCGGCTCGACCTATGGCGGCCGCGCCGCACCGATGATCATGCCCGTCGTGGGCGGCTGGACCGTGCCACCGCATTATTCGCAGTCCTATTACGACAAGGCGACCGAGAAAGCGTCGCCCGGCTATTACGCCGTCGACCTCGCCACCTTCAACACCAAGGTGGAACTGACGGCGACGCAGTCGGCCAGCCTGATGCGCTTCACCTTTCCGGCGAGCCAGCGCTCCAACGTCATCATCAACCTGCGCCGGCCGGGCGGCAATGTGGAGGTGGTCGGCGACCGCAAGATTCGCGGCGTCGCCACGCGCAAAGGCTCGGAGCGCGATTCGGACGGCCCGTGGTTCGTCGCGGAGTTCTCGCGCCCGTTCACCAGCTTCGGCACCTTCCATGCGAACGTCGACAAGCCCTGGTTCGGGCTCGGCGACAAGGACGTCGAGGCCGGCCGGCGCACGGTGGCCGGTAACTACGCGGGCGCCTACCTCACCTTCGCCACCCGGGCCGGCGAACAGGTGCTGGTAAAGGTCGCCCACGGCTACAGCGCCGAGCAAGCCGAGCAGCGCCTGCGCAGCGAGGTTCCCGACTTTAATTTCGAGCGCGTGCACAAGCAGGCGCGCGACACCTGGGCGCAGCTGCTCGGCTGTGTCGAAGTCAGCGGCGGGACACCGAAGCAGCGCATGCTGTTTTATTCCACGCTGTACCACTCCTTCGCCAGCCCGCGCCTGATGGCACGCAAGGGCGAGCAGGTCACCGGCGCCGAAGGCCATGCCTCCGTCGCTGATTACGACCACTACGCCCCGGTGCCTTTCTGGGATACCGGCCGCAACCAGATCGCGCTGCTGATGCTGCTCGAACCACAGGTCGTGCAGGACATCATGCGCTCCGAACTGGATATGGCCCGCGAGCGCGGCTACATGAACACCTCCTTCCATGGCGACCACGCGGTGCTCATGTACGACGGCGCGATGCAGCGCGGCATCCCGTTCGATTACGCAGCCGCCTATGCGTACCTGCGCAAGAACGCGACCGATCCCAAAGGGCCGCGCGGCCACCTGGCCGAGTACATACAGTACGGCTGGATCTCCGACATCGTCCCGCCGGGAAATCCAAGCCCGCCCTATGCGGACGGCAATGCCGGCGTCGCCAAGACGCTCGAATACGCCTGGGATGACTATGCGCTGTCCGATATGGCGCGCCGGCTCGGCAAGACGGACGACGCGCAGATGTTCCGGCGTCGCGCCGCCAACTACCGCAATGTATTCGATGCCTCGGTGGGCTTCATGCGCGGCCGCACTGCGGACGGCAAGTGGATTTCTCCCTTCGATCCCGGCGAGCCCTACTACAACTTCATGATGAAGGAGGCTTCGGGCTGGTCCACGCTGTGGCTGGTGCCGCACGACGTGCAAGGCCTGGTCGGCCTGCTCGGCGGACGCGCCGCCTTCAACGCCAAGCTCGACGCATTCTTCTCGACGCCCTACACGGCCAAGGGGATTTGCCGCGACTGCACCGGCATGCTCGGACAGTACGTGCAGGGCAACCAGCCGGACCAGCAGGCCGCTTACCTGTATGCGTGGAGCGGCCAGCCTTGGAAAACGCAGGCGCTGGTACGCCGCATCCTTGACGAGCTGTATGGCAGCGATGCCAGCGGCTACGCCTACCCCGGCATGGACGACCAGGGCTCGACCTCGTCCTGGTACGTCCTCAGCGCGATGGGTTTCTATCCTGTCGATCCGTCCAGCCCGGACTACATCCTGGGCAGCCCGATCTTCGACCAGGTCCGCCTGCACCTGGGCAGCGGCAAGGTGTTCGACATCGTCGCCCGCAACAACTCGCCCCGGAATATCTACATCCAGTCAGCGACGCTCAACGGCAAGCCGTGGACCAGGCCGTGGATCAGCCACGCCGACGTCGCGAACGGCGGCAAACTGGAATTCACGATGGGCCCCGAGCCGAACAAGGCCTGGGGCGCTGACCCGCGGCAGGCCCCGCCTTCGATGTCGTTGGGCCGCCTGCAATAGCGTTGTACATTCACAACCCTACTTTACATGCACAAGATGAAGTGATAACGTTACCTTAACCAAGGCTGGAATGTGTTGTCGTCGATCTCCGGCGTTTTTTTTGGCTGAAACGTGGTAACGTTACCTTTAGATTAATAGAGCGTGTACAGCACGCCTCAGAGGAGTAGGAGCACAACATGTTTTACAGACCCCAACAGATCTATCCACCGTGTGCCTTGCGCCCAATTGCCGCGGCCCTGGCCTTGGTCGGGGCAAGCTTGCCGGCTTTCACCCACGCGGCCGACGATGGCGCGAAAAAAGACAACGCGCAGCTCGAAACGGTGGTGGTGACCGCGAACAAACGCGCCCAGAACCTGCAGGATGTCCCGGCGGCGATTACGGTGCTGAACGAATCGACCCTGCAAAAAGCCAACGTGCGCGGCATGGACGACCTGCCGGCGCTGGCGCCGGCGCTGACCATCACCTACGGCAACCAGCCCGGCAACAACACCCTGAACATGCGCGGCATTGGCACCTACTCGCTGGGTGTCGGCGTGGAGACCGACGTGTCGGTGATCGTCGATGACGTGCCGGTCGCCATCCAGGCCGATGCCTTCAAGGACCTGGCCGACGTGGCCAGGGTCGAGGTGCTGAAAGGCCCGCAAAGCACGCTGTTCGGCAAGAGCTCGATCGCCGGTGCGCTGAATATCACCACCAAGACCTCCGGCGGCCCGCTAAAGACCTTGGTCAGCGCGCAGTCGACCAACGATCGCGAATGGCGCGTCGGCGCTTCGCTGTCCGGCGCGGTGACGGACGAATTCCGCATGCGCCTGTCGGCCAGCAAGACCGACTACGCCGGCAACGTCAACAACCTGACCAGCGGCGGCAAGATCAACGGTTCGCGCGGCAAGAGCTTCAACGCCAAGTTCGACTGGTATCCGACCGATAACCTGACCCTGACCTTCTCGCCGCACTACAGCGAGACGGCGGCGCCGTGCTGCCAATCGGTGCTGACCTACCTGACGCCGGGCGCCCTGTACGTGGGCAACCCCAACTTGCCGGCCTCGTCGCTCCTGCAAGGCATCAATATCGCGCCGGGCAACCGCTCGCTCCGCAACGATTACGCGGTGGGCGGTGTCTTCCATGATGGCGGCGCCGCGTTCAAGGCGCAGTACGAATTCGGGCCGGATTCGCTGCTGGCCGGCCATACCCTGGCCTCCATCACGTCGTACACCACCTATCACATGGACGACACCAATGATGGCGACGGCACCGACGGCAACGTGCTGCAGTACCTGAAAGGCGTCAACGGCTCGCTGGCCGGCCAGCCGGGCGGCCTGTACCAGCAAGGCTTCTTCAACACCCGCGCCGCCACCGAGGAACTGCGCCTGACCTCGCCCAACACCGGGCGCCTGAAGTACGTGGCCGGCCTGTGGTGGGGCGACAACTGGCTGGAGCGCCAGCTGCACCGCCTGCCCGAGACCAGCTATTCGGCCTTCTACAAGGCGCAGGCCTGGAATATCAGCAGCGCCGCATTCGGCCAGGCATCGTATGACATCGTCCCCAGCACCAGCCTGATCGCCGGCCTGCGCCTGAACCACGAAGGCACCGGCTACAACTTCAACAAATACGCCGCGCCCGGCGCCGGCCAGGTCCTGACCCAGTTCTTCAACGGCAGCAACAGCAATGTCGACAAGACCGGCAAGCTGGGCGTGGAACACCGCATCAACCCGGACATCATGACCTACGCGATGTTCTCGACCGGGCACAAAGGCGTCGCCTACGACCTGACCAGCAGCTTCAACGCCAACACGGCCAGGAACAGCCCGGTGCCGGCGGAGACTGCACACAACTTCGAGCTGGGTGCCAAGATGTCGCTGCTGAACAACCGCGCCATGCTGAACGTGGCCCTGTTCAACACTGACTACAAGGGTTTCCAGCAATCGGCCGGCTTCATCGATCCGGTCACCGGCATCTATACCACCATGCTGCACAGCATCGGCAAGCTGCGCACGCGCGGTGTGGAGCTGGACGGCGGCATCCGCGTGACGCGCGAACTGCAGTTCAACGGCAGCTTTGCCTACACCCAGGCGACCATCAAGGAATTCGACAACGGTCCTTGCTACAACGTGATCAATGCCGCTGGCGCCTCGGTTCCGGGCGGCGACTGCGCGGCCAACC
This sequence comes from Massilia terrae, assembly GCF_024753145.1. GTDB lineage: Bacteria > Pseudomonadota > Gammaproteobacteria > Burkholderiales > Burkholderiaceae_D > Telluria > Telluria terrae. The sequence continues at coordinate 77,696 of NZ_JANUGU010000006.1, forward strand.
CGACCTACGGCACCACGCCCGTGCAGAACCTGGCCGGCAAGACCCTGCCGAACGCACCCAAGGTCAAGGCCAATGTCGGCATGCAGTACGACATCCCGCTGGCAGGCCGCAGTTTCGATGCCTTCGTCAACGGCGCCTACCGCTGGCAGAGCGCGACCCAGTTCAGCCTGAACCAGGACCCGGACACGATCCAGTCGGCCTACGGCATCCTGAACCTGAGCGCCGGCCTGCACGACAAGCGTGACCGTTATCGCCTCACCTTCTTCATCAACAACCTGTTGGACAAGTCGTACGCGGTCGGCATGGGGAATGGCATCACGGTCGCGAACGCCAACAGCACCACCGGCTGGGGCCTGCCGGGCGGCAAAGCGGTGCAGGCGAAGACCTGGATCCCGGCACGTGATGCATCCCGCTACCTGGGCCTGCGTCTGGACGCCAGCTTCTGATCGCAAGCAGCAATTTCTGTTCGCAGTGTTGGCCCGGCTTTATCGCCGGGCCTTTTTTATGCTGTCTGCGTTAGCTGTGGAGTAAGTGCAAACGTCGTTCCCGCCTGCGCGGGAACGACGGTATCGCTTTCGTGACAGGCTGCGGTTGCCAGTGGATGGATCAGCTGTCGCTACCCGGCTTGACTGCAGGCCGGAAGTCCGAACCCGCGCGCCCCGTCGTATCGAAGGGCGCTGGTCGCCACGGATCGCCGGTGCGTTCCAGCCACGGCTCCAGTTCGCGCTTGACCAGGTCGTCGACCAGCGCCGGATTCTCGCCCGCGATGTCCTGCATCTGCAACGGATCGCGCTGGTTGTCGAACAAGCGGTGGCGCAAAGCCTGCTTGTCGCGCCGCTCCACCACCAGCGTGTAGCGCTCGGTGCGCACGCCGCGTTTGCCGAAGGCATTGCCGCCGTATGGCACGGCCAGGTACAACTGCGACGTGGCCGTACTGCCCTTGCCGGTGCGCACCCGTGCCGACAGGTCATCGCCCTCCACCGTGGCCGGCACCTGCTGGCCCAGTCCAAGCAGGCCCAGCATGGTCGGGTACAGGTCCGGCAGCGACATCAGCGCGTCGTCCGTACGCGGCGCGAGGGCGCCGGGCAGCCGGAACATCATGGGAATCCGCATCGACTCCTCGTAGGGATTATTCTTGGTCGGCTCTCCGTGCGCGCCCAGGCAGCAGCCATGGTCGGAACAGAACACCACCAGCGTATTGTCGCGCTCGCCGCTGGCATCCAGCGCGTCGAGAATACGGCCGAACTGCTCGTCCACGCCACTGACCATGGCGAAATAGGCTTGCGCATGATCCGGTCCCAGGCCGCTTTCATACGCCTTGTTCCAGTCGACATTGGCCTTGGGGTTGAGCTCGCGCTTGCTTCGTCCTGTGTACAGGTCCAGGTAACGCTGCGGCACCTGGTTGTAGGGCGAATGCGGCGGGTTCATCGACACCACCAGGGCGAACGGCTTGGCGGCGTCGCGCATCTTGCCGCCTTCATTGCGCAGGAAGCGGATCGCCACCTCGGCTTCATGTTCCGGCCCCCATTGATTCACGTGGATGGGGGTGTCGCGGGTACTCTCATTGGTCCAGTACATCGGCGTCAGGTGACGGTCGAAGGTGCCGTAGGCATGCCAGAAGTCGAAGCCGTGGCGGCGCTCCGGCGGCGTCCATTCATTCCATTTCACGCCGTGCACCGGGTTGTTGTAACTGTCGACGTACGGCGCATGCGGCGCATCCAGATGCCATTTGCCGACGTAGCCGGTGGCATAGCCCCGGGCCTTGAGCACATCCGACCAGCAGTGCGCATAGCGCGACAGGTCGATGCCGACCAGGGCGCCGTAGTCATGGCAGTTGCCCGTCATGCCGTTATGGATGGGATACTGCCCGGTCATCATCATGGCGCGGGCCGGCGTGCACAGCGGGTAATTGGACACGGCCTGGCGCATCACCACGGCTTCGCGGGCGAAGCGGTCGATGCGCGGGGTCAGGACCGGATCCATGCCCATGAATTGTTGCGCCTGGGCGCGCATTTCGTCGGGGAAGACCAGCAGCAGGTTGAGCGGGCGCCGTGGAGCATCCGCGGCATGCGGAGCATCCGCGACGCCGGCCAGGGCCGCGCCCGCCGCCAGTTGTTGAAGGAATTGACGTCGCGGGTTGGTCATGAGGGGAGCCTGTCGGAGTGGAGTTCGTCTTGTTAACGTTACCACCTCCGCTTTGCCCGATCAAGCCATTTTCATCGCCCGCCGTCAGGCCAGATCAGCGACCGGTGCACGTTCACGCCGGCCCACGCGCCGTCACCGACCGCCAGCGACACCGAATGCGGGGCGCGCCCGACGTCACCGCAGGCGTAAGCGCCCTTGACCGACGTTTCCTTTGTGGCATCGGTCCGGAGCTGGATGCCCATCGGGGTTTCTTCGGTCTCGCAGCCCATGCTGTCGGCCAGCGAAGTGGACGGCGTGCAGCGCGGCGCCGTGAAGAAGCCCGCGAAGGCAAGACGGCGGCCGTCGGCCATCACGGCGTCGGCTGCTCCGTCGAGCCTGGCTATCCTGCCTTCCTCGATGGTGACGCCGCGGTCCCGCAATGCCCGCCGCGTGGCCGCATCGAGCTCGACGACGCCATTGGTGAGGAAAGTCACGTCGCCCCACTCCGTCAGCATTTCGGCCTGGTGGACTGAAGCCGGGCCGGTGCCGATCACGCCGATCCGGCCCTGGTCGAGTTCGTAGCCGTGGCAATACGGGCAGTGGAAGACCGCCTTTCCCCAACGCTCGGCCAGCCCCGGGATGGCAGGCAGGTCGTCCTTGACGCCGGTGGCAAACAGCAGGCGACGGCCGGAATGGCTTTCACCGTTAGCCGTGCGCACCACGAATTCATCCCGCACCCCGCTGGCCGTTTCAGCGATCCCATCGTGCCAGGTCAGCGTCGGGTACGCTTCGAGCTGCGCGCGCGCGGCCCGCGCGATCTCGCCCGGCGCGACGCCATCCTGCCCGAGGAAACCATGCGAATGGCTGGCGAACCGGTTGCGCCGTTGGCCGCCGTCGATCACGAGCACTTTCCTGCGTGCCCGCACCAGCTGGAGGGCCGCCGCCATCCCGGCGTAGCTGCCCCCGATGACGATCACGTCATATTGCATGCTTGCCTCCTTTTGAATGGCGCGCCGCGGGCCGCCGCTTGAAATCGGCAGCCAGCTCGGCAAGGGTGATGTTTTGGAACCGCTGCAGCAGCAGGGCTTCCGCTTCCGCAAACGCGTCAGCCAGCGCGGCATTGACCGCTTGTTCGACCCGGCATTCGGTCTCCTCGCTGCGGTTGCCGATGGCGAACACTGCCGGTTCGCCCAGCACCTCGTGCAGCTGGCGCAAGGTGATCGTCCCGAGGTCCACCGCGATCTGCCAGCCGCCCGCATGGCCGCGCACGGCGCTGACGATGCCGGCGTCGCGCAGCAAGCCCATGGTGCGGCGGACTACCACCGGGTTGGTGCCGAGGCAGAGCGCAAGCTCGTCGGACGTCATCAAACCATCATGCTCCGCCATGTGGAGGAGCGCGTGGAGAACAGAAGAGAGCCGGCTATCGCGTTTCATGTAACTTATGATGTTACGTAAACGCTTGCCTGTCAAGCTGGATCAGCGGCCAGCGCCATCTCCGCGATTGCGGCGGCGCCGCCCTCCAGCTTCATCTTCCCGCGCAGCTGCCACAGCGCGTCCGCGGTCGCCGGTGACCGCACCTGGCGGATCGCGTGGCGGAATTCCTGGACATTGGCGTGCGGCTTGACCTGCAGGCCCGCGCCCAGCGACTGGAGCCTCTGGGCATTGTCCGGCTGGTCATGCGTCACCGGCACCATCAGCTGGGCCACGCCGGCAGCAAGCGCCTGCGCCATGGTGCCGATGCCGCCGTGATGGATCAGCAGTCCGGCGCGCGGCAGCAGCTGGTCGAAGGGCACATACGGCAAGCTCAGCACGTCGGGATGGGCGATGGGAGCGGGATCGTGCGAGACCAGCACGACACGGTAGAGTTCCGCGACGGCCGCCTCGCAGGCGCGCTTGACCCATTGCGGCCGCTCGGCCACGGCGGTGCCGGCGGTGATGACCGCGATGGATTGGCCAGCGGCGGTGAAACGCGCCAGCTCGGGCGGCAATCCACCCCGCGCCGCCGCCGGCATCACGAAGCCCGCGAACCGGCCCTGCGGCCAGTCGCTTGCTGGCTCCGCAAACCACCGCGGAAATGCATAGGCGACCTGGCCCCCGTGCACCCAGCGCGAGAAGATCCGCGACACCGGCGCCAGGCCGCGCGCCTGCCGCAAGGGATTGAGGGCGCGCTTGATGACGGGATCGACGAAAGCCCATTCCGCCGCCGACATCGCCATCCGCCGCACCGGATAAGGCCAGGCCGGGGGAATGCTGGCGGCCGGCCAGCGCGGCGGCCGCCGGGCCGACCAGACGATCGACGGCGACAGGTGCACCGTCAGGTTGCGGAAACCGTCCAGCTCCTCGGCCAGCCGCGCCGCGGCCGCAAACGAGGAGCTGACCAGCACCGTGTCCGCCGGGTTCCATCCCTGCCGCAACTGCGTGAGTCCGGTGCGAGCCGCCTCCGCGTAGTAGCGCCACGATTCCGACAAGCCATGCCGCGCCGTCCACACCTCTGGCCGGTTGAACACATCGTCGAACACATCGTCGCCGCCGATGCTGCGATAGCTGACCGCCGGATCGCCCAGCAGCGCGCGGTAGCGGGCCGGGCCGAGCAGGGTCGTTTCCACGCCGCGCGCCGCCAGGGTGCGGGCGATTTCGATGAACGGGATGACGTCCCCGCCGCTGCCGGCAGCGCAGACGACAGCGCGGTGTGGCGCGCAAACTGGAAGCATGTTGCTGGTCCTTTTGATCAAAAGGATCAGCTTAAGTTCCTGATTGGCTCAGGTATTGAACAAAAGCGACGTGCGCTCAGGCCTGCAGCTGTGACAGCGGTCCGTGCATCCGGTGGAAGCCCAGGTCGGCCGCCGTGAAGAAGGCCTGCGAGCGCCCTCGGATGAAATCATCGATATGCACGACGGTCGCGCCATCGGCCTCCTGCCACGAGATCGCGTAGATGCCCTCGCTCACCAGGTGCCACTGGATGCGCGCCTCGCCGTGCGCGCCCGCGTAGGGACCGGCGACGATGGCGTACTGGATCGTTTCGCCATCTTCGGAATAGATGTTATGCGCCGACAGGCCGTCGTAATCGACGCGGAAACTACGCCCCGCAAACAGCGGTTTCTGGGTGTTCATCAGATTGCTCCAGTGTGGATGTTGCATGGAAAAGCGGCAGCACGTGCTCCGCGATTTCATGGAAGGTGTCGTCAAGCGGACGCTGGTTGCGCCGGAAATGCAAGCCGACATGATCGACGCCGGCGGCGCGCAAGGCATGCAGTTCGTCGATCAGCGCGTTGCGGCCGCCGCGAAAGCCGAAGCGCCAGCGCTGTATCGGCTCGTCGGCGCGCTCGGCCAGGTCGAGGTGGATGAAGCTGGCGTAGGGCTTGGCACCAGCCACCGCGCGCCAGGCGGCGACGCGGCGCAGATGGTCGGCCGGCGTGCCCGGATAGGCGAGGCAACCGTCCATGTGCTCGCCCACCCAAGCCGGGCTCTGCTGGGCCAGCCCCGCGACCAGCAGCGGCAGCGGCGCATCCATCCGCGGCAGCACGCTCAAGCCCGAAGGCAGCCCGGATTGCGCGCCATAGAGCAGCAGCGCCACCTGCTCGCGGAAGTTCGCGCCGCGGCCCTCGAAATCGCGGCCGAACAGGGGATATTCCACCGGCCGGTCGCCACTGGCCACGCCCATCAGCAGGCGGTTGCCGCTCAGGCGCTGCACCGTCGCCGCCGATTTCAGCGTGAGCAGCGGCTCGCGGATCGGCAGCACCACGGCGGCCGTGCCGAGCAGGATGTCGCGCGTGATGCCGGCCAGGAAGCCGAGGTAGGAAAACACCTCGAACACCTGGGCCGCATCGCCGAAGGACGGGTCGTACACCGGCACGTCGCGCACCCACAGCGCGCGAAAGCCGAGCCGGTCTGCCAGCTGCGCCAGTTCGGCGTGGCGGCGCAGGTCGGGCTCGCCGGGCAGGCGGGCCGACTGGCGCCGTGCCTGCTCGGCGGCCGGCGTCCAGTCATTGTCGAGCGGGGCCTCGATGCCGATGCTGAAGCCTCCGGCGCTCAGGCGAGCCAGCGAAGCGTTCATGGCAGGCTCCCCCTTAGTCCCACACCGGGGCCAGGCCCTCGGGGCTGACTTCGCGGCCGTTGCGGTCCAGGGCGGCGATCAGGGCCATGTCCTCGGCATCCAGCTTCAGCGCGCGCGCCAGCAGGTTGCTGGCCAGGTTCTCGCGCCGGGTCGAGGACGGAATCACCGAATAGCCCAGCTGCAGCGCCCAGGCCAGCGCCACTTGCGCCACCGTGGCCTGGTGCTTGTCGGCGATTGTCGCCAGCACCGGGTCCTTCAGCACCTTGCCGTAAGCCAGCGTCATGTACGAGGTCACGGCGATGCCCTGCTCCTTGAGGAAGGCGGTCAGCTTGCGGCCCTGCAGGTAGGGGCTCAGCTCGATCTGGTTGGTGGCGATCTCGTCCTTGCCGACCACGGCGATCGCCTGTTTGGTCAGCTCGATGTTGAAGTTCGAGATGCCGATCTGGCGCGCCAGGCCCAGCTGCCTGGCTTCGGCCAGCGCTTCCATGTACTCGGGCAGCTCGACGCCGTTGCCGGGCGCCGGCCAATGGATCAGCAGCAGGTCCACGTAGTCCGTGCGCAGTTTCTCCAGGCTGTCGCGCAGGCTGGGCACCAGCTGCGACCTGGCGTAGTTCGCGGTCCAGATCTTGGTGGTCAGGAACAGCTCGGAGCGCTTCACGCCGCTGTCGGCGACGGCCTGGCCGACTTCCGCCTCGTTGCCGTAAATCTGGGCCGTGTCGACGGCGCGATAGCCCAGGTCCAGCGCGTTACGCACTGAATCGATGACGGTCTGGCCGCTCAGGCGGAAGGTGCCGACGCCAAAAGAAGGGATGTTACGCATGAAAAACTCCTTGGTTAGATGGAAGAAGAGCAAGCTGTGACCCGCTGGCGGCCGGCGTTGCCGAGCCAGACCAGGCCCAGGCCGCCGGCGGCCAGCGCCGCGCCGACCAGCGGCACGGCGGCATAGCCCAGCCCCTGGCCGATCACGAAGCCGCCGAGGGCCGCGCCGACCGCATTGCCGAGGTTGAAGGCGCCGACGTTGACCGACGAGGCCAAGCCTGGCGCCTGGGCCGCTGCCTGCATCACGCGCATCTGTACCGGCGGCACGATGCCGAAGGCGGCGGCGCCCCAGACCACCATGCCGATGGCCGCGCCGACATGGCTGGTCAGCAGCAGCGGCAGCAGGACCATGACGAGGGCCAGTGCGCCAAGGATCAGCTTGGTGGCGCCATCCAGCGACCAGTCCGCCAGCCGGCCGCCGAGGCTGTTACCGATCGTGAAGCCAATGCCGATCAGCACCAGCGCGAAGGCGACGAAGCCCGGGCTGGCGTGGGTGATGTCGGCCAGCATCGGCGCCACGTAGGTGTACAGCGCAAACATGGCGCCCGAGCCCAGCACGGTGGTGCCCATGGCCAGCAGCACTTCGCGGCGCGTCAGCACCTGCAACTCGCGGCGCACGTCCGGCCGCGCGCCCGGCTCGCCCTTGGGCAGGGCCAGCCACAACGCGGCGATGGTGATCAGGCCCAGCATGGCGGTGCCGCCGAAGGCCAGGCGCCAGCCCAGCTGCTGGCCGATCCAGGTCGCCGCCGGCACGCCGCCGATATTGGCCACGGTTAGGCCCATGAACATCGCGGCGATGGCGCTGGCCTGTTTCTCTTTCGGCACGACGCTGGCCGCCACCACCGCGCCGATGCCGAAGAAGGCGCCGTGGTTGAGGCTGGTGATGAGACGCGACAGCAGCAAGGTCGTGTAGCTGGGCGCGAAGGCCGACAGCAGGTTGCCGGCGGTGAAGATGAGCATCAGCGACATCAGGGCCGCGCGCTTGCCGAAGCGGCTGAACAGCAAGGTCATCACTGGCGCGCCGGCCATCACGCCGACCGCATAGGCCGACACCAGCATGCCGGCGGTCGGAATGCTGACCTTGACGCCGTCGGCGATCACCGGCAGCAGGCCCATGGGGGTAAATTCGGTGGTGCCGATGGCAAACGCGCCGATGGCCAAGGCCCATAAAGCAGCGGAGGATTTCATTGAAGCTTCTCCTTGAAGGAATCCGGTTTTTCGATGGATTCCATTGTCCTTGGTTTATATTTGCGGATTAAGATAGGTATCCGCCAAAGACTTTTGATCCCAATGCAATAATGAAGACCACCCTTGATGAATTGCAGGCCTTCGTGGCCGTGGTGGACACGGGTTCGCTCACCGCCGCGTCCGAACTGCTCGGGCTGACCATTTCGGCCACCAGCCGCGCGCTGGGCCGGCTGGAGGAAAAGCTGCAGACCACCCTGCTGCGCCGGACCACGCGGCGGCTGGAGCTGACCGAGGAAGGCGGCACTTTCCTGGCGCATGCGCGCGCCATCCTGGATTCCGTCGACGCCGCCGAGGAGCAGATGGCGGCCCGGCGCATGCGTCCCGCCGGGCGCCTGCGGGTCGACGCCGCCACGCCCTTCATGCTGCATGTGCTGGTGCCGCTGATCGACGGCTTCCGCGTCCGCTTTCCGGAGGTGGAGCTGGAGCTGAACTCGAACGAAGGCATCACCGACCTGATCGAAAAGCGCACCGACGTCGCGTTTCGCATCGGCGTGCTGAAGGATTCGACCTTGCACGCGCGCCACGTCGGCACCAGCCGCGTGCGGGTGCTGGCCAGCCCGGCCTACCTCAAGCGCCACGGCACACCGGCCGAGCCGGCCGAGCTTGGGCAGCACGTGCTGCTCGGCTTCACCCAGCCCGAGTCGCTGAACGACTGGCCGCTGCACGAGGCCGACGGCAGCACCACGCACATCCGCCCGACCATCGCCTCGTCCAGCGGCGAGACGCTGCGCCAGATGGCGCTGGCGGGACTGGGCATCGTCTGCCTGTCGGATTTCATGACGCGCGAGGACCGCCGCAGCGGTTCACTGGTGCAGTTGTTCCCGGAGCAAACGGTGGACGTGCGCCAGCCGGTCAACGCGGTCTACTACCGCAACACCGCGCTGGCCGCGCGCATCACTTGCTTCGTGGATTATGTGGTGGAGGTGCTGGGCAAGCGGCCCTTCGAGGGCTGATGCCAGGGGGCGGTGTCAGGCCCGCCGTTCCAGCAGCGCCTTGAGACGGGCAAGGTCGGCGCGGTTCGCGCGCCGCATGGCGAAGGACATCAGCGGCGTCATCAGCTTCGAGAAGCCGCGCGGTTCGCCGCGGTTACGCAAGCGCATGCGGGTCGCGTTGTCGCCGGTGGACTCCCAGGTGTAGATGGTCTCCATCGGGAACGGGCCCTGTGCCGTGCGCATCCGCAGGCGCTCGCCCGGAACGAACTCGACGATTTCATAGGTGTAGGCCAGTCGCTTCCCGAGGAAATGCGCGATGAAGGCGATGCAGGAACCGATGCGCAGGGGCCGGTCCGATTGCCACTCGACCGATTTGATGTTCACGTACCAGGCAGGCGCGTTGTCGGGATCCGAGGCATAGGCGGCGACTTCGCTGCGCGGCCGTGCGATCACGGTTTCAGTCAGCACGTCGACGCTCATGGTCAGGCGCCGGCCGGCTTGCGGGAGCAGCACGCGCTGCCGGTCTGTTGCACCGGCGGACACGGGACCGTACCGTAGGAGCAGAACACGCAGCAATCGCCTTGGCGGGGACGTAGCACCGTGTGGCAGTTGGCGCATTCGTAAAACCACTGGCAGGCCTCGGTCGGCATGGTTTCGGTGGCCGCGTGCTTGCAGACCGGACATGTCAATACGGATTCGAGAGTGGGGCTTGTCATGTGTTGCGCTCGTCCTGAAAGCAGACAGTGTAGTGTAAAGCGCAAAAAAAGCGGCGGCAAAACATCTGCCGCCGCCAAGGGCCCTGCCGCGAATCGGTAACCGGCAACGCCTGAGACGTCCTTACGCTTTCGCTTGCGCCTTCCCGTTGGCCTGCGCCGTGTCGCTGCGCGCCGGCGCATCCCAGCCGCCGCCCAGCGCCCGGATCAGGCCGACGGTGGTGAGCGCCCGTTCGCCGCGCAGCTGCACCGCGGTGCGCTCGACAGTCGCGAGGTTGCGCTGCGCATCGAGCAACTCGAGGTAGCTGCCGCGGCCGGCGTCGTACAGCTTCTGCGCCAGCTCGGCCGAGCGGCGCGCCGACACGACCGCCGCGTCGATCTCGGCGCCCTGCCCGGCCAGCACGCGCAACCCGGACAGGTTGTCCTCGACTTCCGCGAACGCGTTCAGCACCGTCTGGCGCCAGTTGGCCACGGCCTCGTCCAGCGCCGCTTCGCTGCGCACCACGCCGGCCCGGTTGCGGCCGCCGTCCAGCAGCGGCATGCCCAGCGCCGCGCCCAGCAGCCAGGACCGGCTGCTCCACTTGAACACCTCGCCGACCGTGCCGGCCACGCCACCCGCGCCCGCCGTGATATCGAGGGCCGGGAACATGGCCGAGCGCGCCACGCCGATGCGGGCGTTCGCCGCTTCCATCGTCTTCTGGGCGCTGGCGATGTCCGGGCGCCGCTCCAGCAGCGCGGACGGCAGCCCGGCCGGGATCGCCGGCAGGGCGAAGGCCTGGTCCAGCGGCCGCGACGGCGCCTGGAACAGGGCCGCCGGCGCGCCCACCAGCACCGCCAGCGCATGTTCCGCATTGGCGCGCTGGCGCTGCAGGCCGATCGCCTCGGCGCGGGCGCTGGACAGCTCGGTCTTCGCCCGCGACAGGTCAAATTCGCCCAGGTCGCCCAGTTCGAAGCGGCGGCTGGTCACGCGCACGCTTTCCTCGCGCAGCGCGACGGTGCGCTGGACCGTTTCCATTTCGGCGTCCAGCGAACGCAGGCGGAAATACAACTGCGCCACGTCGGCCTGCAGGGACAGCAGCACCGAGCGCTGGGTCGCTTCGACCGCCGCCGCATCGCCGCGCGCGGCGGCGACATTCGATGACACGCGGCCGAACAGGTCGACCTCGTAGCTGGCCGTCAGCTGGGCCTTGTAAGCGGTGCCGGCGTTGACCGGCGTACCGGGCGCCAGTCCCGCCTCCAGCGGCGATTGCCGGGCGCGCTGGGCGCCGAGGCCGACGCCCACTTGCGGGATGCGGTCTGCTTCGGCGATGCCGGCGATGGCGCGCGCTTGCCGTACCCGCGCCGCCGCGGCCGCCAGGCCCTGGTTGTGCGCGGTGGCCTCGGCCACCAGCGCATCCAGGTCCGGATCGTGGAAGGCGCGCCACCACTCGCCGCGCGGCTGCGCTTCCGCGGCCCGGGCCACGGTCCAGGTGCTGCCGTCGGCCGCGCGCTGCACGGTGTTTTCCTTGAACGCGGCCGGGGTCTCGACCTGCGGCTGGTGGAAGGCCGGGGCGGCGCAGGCGGTCAGCAGCAGGGCTGCCAGCAGCGGCGTGGCGCCGCGGGCAATGATTGTCTTGAAGTTCATGTTATTTGACTCCTTCCAGTGCGGCCGGCTGCGCTGCCGGCGCCTTGCGCGACAGGCGCTGGGCCAGCGTGCGCAGCAGCACGTAGAACACGGGCGTGAGGAACAGGCCGAAGAAGGTCACGCCGAGCATGCCCGCGAACACGGCCACGCCCATCGCATGGCGCATCTCGGCGCCGGCCCCGTGCGAGAACACCAGCGGCAGCACGCCCATGATGAATGCGATCGAGGTCATCAGGATCGGACGCAGGCGCAGGCGGCAAGCCTCCAGCGCGGCGGCGACGATGCTGCGGCCCTGCTGCTCCAGGTCGACCGCGAATTCCACGATCAGGATCGCGTTCTTCGAGGCCAGCCCGACCAGCACGAACAGTGCGATCTGGGTGAAGATGTTGTTGTCGCCACCGGTCAGTTTCACGCCGGTCAGGGCGCACAGGATCGACATCGGCACGATCAGGATCACGGCCAGCGGCAGGGTCCAGCTCTCGTATTGCGCGGCCAGCACCAGGAACACCAGCAGCACGCACAGCGGGAACACGTAGATCATCGTGTTGCCGGACAAGATGTCCTGGTAGGTCAGGTCGGTCCACTCGTAGCTGATCCCCTTGGGCAGCACTTCCTTGACGATTTCTTCCATCGCGGCCTGGGCCTGGCCGGACGACACGCCCGGCGCCGGGCCGCCGTTCAGCTCGGCGGCGACGTAAGCGTTGTAGCGCTGTACGCGGTCCGGGCCGTAGCTGTCCTTGACCTGCATGATCGACGACAGCGGGATCATCTCGCCCTTGTTGTTGCGTACTTTCAGCTGGGCGATCTGCTCGCGCTGCGAACGGAACGGCGCATCAGCCTGCACGCGGACCTGGTAGGTGCGGCCGAACTGGTTGAAGTCGTTCACGTACAGCGAGCCGAGGTTGATCTGCAGCGTCTGGTTGATCTCCGCCAGCGGCACGCCCAGCTGCTTGGCCTTGACCCGGTCGACGTCCGCGAACAGCTGCGGCACGTTGATCTGGTAGCCCGAGAACACGCCCTGCAGGCGCTTGTCGGTGGCGGCCTTGGCCTGCACCGCCTGCACCGCCTTGTACAGCGCGTCGTAGCCGAGGTTGCCGCGGTCCTCGATCATCATCTTGAAACCGCCCGTGGTGCCCAGCCCCGACACCGGCGGCGGCGACAGCACCAGCACGAAGGCGTCGTCGATGGCGCCCATGCGCTTGTTGATCTCGGCCGCGATCGCGTCCGCGCTCTGGTCCTTGCCGTGGCGCTGGTCGAAGGGTTTGAGCGTGGTGAACACGATGCCGGCATTGGGCGCGTTGGTGAAGCCGTTGATCGACAGGCCCGGGAAGGCCACCGACGATTCCACGCCCGGGATGTCCTTGGCGATCGCCGACATCTTGCGGATCACGGCGTCGGTGCGGTCCAGCGAGGCGGCGTCCGGCAGCTGCGCGAAGCCGATCAGGTAGGCCTTGTCCTGCTGCGGCACGAAGCCCGGCGGCACGGCCTTGAACATGAACACCGCGGCCAGGCCCAGCAGCGCATACACGCCGAGCGCGGCGCTCTTGCGGCGCAACACCGAGCGCACCCCGCCTTCATAGCCGTGCGAGGCGCGGCCGAAGAAGCGGTTGAAGGCGCCGAAGAAGCGGCCGAACACGGCGTCCATGATGCGCGTCAGGCGGTCCTTGGGCGCATCGTGCTTCTGCAGCAGGACGGCGGCCAGGGCCGGGGCCAGGGTCAGCGAACTGAAGGCCGAGATCACGGTCGAAATGGCGATGGTCAGCGCGAACTGGCGGTAGAACTGGCCGGTCAGGCCGGACACGAACGCGATCGGCACGAACACGGCGCACAGCACCAGCGCGATCGCGATGATCGGGCCGGACACTTCCTTCATCGCCTGGATCGTCGCTTCGCGCGGGGCCAGGCCGTTCTCGATATTGCGCTCGACGTTCTCCACCACCACGATGGCGTCGTCCACCACGATGCCGATCGCCAGCACCAGGCCGAACAGCGACAGGGTGTTGATCGAGAAGCCGAAGCCCAGCATCACGGCGAAGGTGCCGACCACCGACACCGGCACCGCCAGCAGCGGGATCACCGAAGCGCGCCAGGTCTGCAGGAACACGATCACCACCAGCGCCACCAGCAGCACGGCTTCGAGCAGGGTGTGGATCACCGAGCGGATCGACTCGCGCACGAACTGGGTCGGGTCGTACACGATCTTGTACTCGACGCCTTGCGGGAAGTCTTTCGACAGCTCGGCCATCTTGGCGCGCACGTCGGCCGACAGCTGCAGCGCGTTGGCATTGGGCGCCTCGAAGATCGGGATCGCGACCGCCGATTTGTTGTCCAGCAGCGAGCGCAAGGCGTAGTCGTTGGAACCGAGCTCCAGCCGCGCCACGTCCTTCAGCAGGGTGGTCGCGCCGTCGGCATTGGTCTTGACGACGATGTTGCCGAACTCGTCGACCGATTGCAGGCGGCCCTGGGTGTTCACGGTCAGCTGGAATTCGGCATCCTTGGACGGCCCCTGGCCGACCACGCCGGCCGCGACCTGCACGTTCTGCTCGCGGATGGCGTCGACGATGTCGCCCGCGGTCAGGTTGCGCGCCGCCACTTTCTGAGGATCGAGCCAGACCCGCATCGCGTAGTCACCCGAGCCGAACAGCTGGACCTGGCCGACGCCCTTGATGCGGGCCAGCTGGTCCTTGATGTTCAGCACCGCGTAGTTGCGCAGGTAGAGGTCGTTGTAGCGGCCATCCGGCGAGTTCAGGTGCACCACCATGGTCAGGTTGGGCGAGCTCTTCACCGTGGTGACGCCGATCTGGCGCACCTCTTCCGGCAGGCGCGGCAGGGCGCGCTGCACACGGTTCTGCACCGCGGTCTCGGCCTGCTCGACATTGGTGCCGACCTTGAAGGTCACGGTCAGCATCAGCGCGCCGTCCGAGGTGTTCTGCGAGCTCATGTAGAGCATGTCCTCGACGCCATTGATCTGCTCCTCGAGCGGGGTGGCGACGGTTTCGGCGATCACTTTCGGGTTGGCGCCGGGATACTGGGCGCGCACCACCACCGAGGGCGGGACCACGTCCGGGTATTCCGACACCGGCAGCTCGAACAGGGCGATCAGGCCGGCGACGAACACCAGCACCGACAGCACCGCCGCGAAGATCGGCTTGTCGACAAAAAAGCGGGAAATATTCATGGGTGCTTACTCCTTGCGTGCGGCGCTGGCGGCGGCCAGTTTGGTGGCCGGGGTGGCGCTGGCGGTCATCGGGACATCCTGGGCAGTGACCGGGGCGCCGGGGCGGACCCGCTGCAGGCCGCTGATGACGATCCGTTCGCCCGGCTGCAGGCCGCCGCGCACCACGCGCAGGCCGTCGACGACCGGGCCCAGCTGCAGCGCGCGGTATTCGGCCTTGCCGTCCTTGCCGACCACGAACACGAACTTGCGGTCCTGGTCGGTGCCGATGGCGCGATCGGCGATCAGCAGGGCCTTGCGGGGCTCGCCGCCGCCCAGCTGGACGCGGGCGAACAGGCCGGGCGCCATGCTGCGGTCGCGGTTGTCGAACTCGGCGCGCATGCGCACGCTGGCGGTCCGGCTGTCGAGCTGGTTGTCGACGAATTCCAGGCGGCCTTCGTGCGGGAAGCCTTCCTCGTTGGCGAGGCCGGCCTTGACCGCCACCGGGTCGCCGGCGTGGGCCTTGGCCGCGACGCGCAGGTAGGTTTCCTCGTCGCCGTCGAAGCTGGCGTAGACCTTGTCCAGCGACACGACCGAGGTCAGCATGCTGGAGGCGTCGACCAGGTTGCCCAGGGTGATCTCGGCCTTCGAGACGCGGCCCGCGATCGGCGCCGTGACCCGGGTGTAGGACAGGTTCAGGCGCGCGGCGTCGGCCTGGGCTTCGGCGGCGCGGGCGTCGGCATCCAGCTGCTTCTGGCCGGCCGAGCGCTCGTCGTATTCACGCTGGGCGATGGCCTTGTCGGCCAGCAGGCGTTCGGCGCGGTTCAGTTCGAGGCGGGCCAGTTCGGCCTTGGCGCGCGCCGAGCGGGCGGCCGCTTCGGCGCGGTCGGCTTCGGCCTGGTAGGGACGCGGGTCGATCACGAACAGGACCTGGCCCTTCTTCACCTCGGCGCCGGGCTGGAATTGCACCGACGTGATGTAGCCGGATACGCGCGGACGGATCTCGACCCGGTCGATGGCTTCCAGGCGGCCGGAGAATTCCTGGGTCTCGGCCACCGCGCGTTGCAGCACGGTCGCGGTCGAGACCGGCGGGCCGGCCATGACGGGCGGCGCTTCCGCGGCCTTGCCGGTCGCGTCGGAGCAGCCTGCCATGGCGATGGCGATACCGGCGGCGCCCAGTGCCAGCACGATGGGACGCGCGGCGGTCCTCAGGGTGATTTGCGTTTTCATGTCAGTTTTTCTCCATGTTGACGTTTATTAGGGTTGAAAACGGTCCTTCCCGAGTTCCATGCGGAATGTTGGGAAAAAAAGGGGGCCAGGGCGCGTCGAATGGCGCCTGACGGATCAGTCAATGAATACGAAGCGGTACTGCTAGAAGAGCAGCTTGGGGCTTCCTATGATGGCAAGGTCAAACCATCGAAGCTTTAACAGCTGGAGGGCGGCTCGTCCTTGTCGAGCCCGGCAATGAAGTTGGCAATTTCGCTCAGCGCATGCACCTGGCAGGCACATTCGTTGCGCGCATTCGGTTCCTGCAATCGGGCCGCCGGCATGCGCCGCACCGTGGCCGGCACGCCGTAGTGGACCAGCTTGGCGCCGTAGGCTTCGGCCTCGTCGCGCAGCGGGTCGTCCTCGACCGTCAGGATCAGGGCCGGCGGCAGGTTGCGCAGGCGGCTCGACAGCAGCGGCGACGCGTAGGGATGGCTGCGGTCGGACGGCTGCGGCAGGTAGCCGCGGTAGGCGGCGGCGCATTCGTTGTACAGCCTGGCCTTGTCGCTGCAGGTTGGCATCTCGCGCATCGAGCAGGTGGTCAGGCCCGGGTCCAGCATCGGCATCACCAGGATCTGCCCGGCGATGACGGGGCCGCCGCGGTCGCGCGCCATCAGCGAGGACACCGCGGCCAGGTTGGCGCCCGCCTCGATGCCGGCCACCAGCAGGCGCTTGCCGGTCCAGCCCAGCTTGGCCTTGTGCTTCCTGGCCCACACCAGCACCGCATGCGCGTCTTCGGCGGCGGCCGGGAAGGGCTTGACGGTGGCCTTGGTGTAGCTCGACGACAGCACCACCGGGCAACCGCTGTCCACCGCGAGGTGGCGCAGGAAGTCGTCCGGCTGGTCGAGGTCGCCATCGACGAAGCCGCCGCCGTGGAAGAACACGATCAGGACGTCGCGCTTGCCGTCGGGGCTGGCCTTGTAGAGGCGCGCGTCCAGCGTGCCCTCCGCGCCAGCCACCTGCAGCGGCTGCACCTGCAGCGCCGGGTTGGCGAGATCCTGGTCCATTTCGCTCATCGAATCACCTCATTGATGGCCAGCAGGGACGCCGGCGCCTGGGGTGCATTGTAGTGCGAACGTTCGACCACACGAAGCAGGGCATCGATCCCGCGCGCTTCGGCGCCGGCCGCCTGCCCGTACTGGCCGGTCGCCACGGTCGCGGCCATGGCCGCGACACCCAGGACCAGCCCGAGTACAGCGAACAGCGCATCCAGATGACTTTTCATGGCCAGCTCCTTTTTCCGACGGCTTCTATTGCAACCGTACGCACATCATAGACTTCGCCTAGAATCAGATAAATAGTGCAAAAACGAATTGATTATTCAGATTTCTGAACAATCCGCGCAGAAAGCAGGTCAGAGATGAACAAGTTGCAGGCAATGGAGGTATTTGTGCAGGTGGTGGACGCCGGGAGCTTCACGCGCGCGGCCGACAGCTTGCAGCTGCCCAAGGCGACGGTGTCGACCCTGGTGCAGGGCTTGGAGGCGGCACTCGCGGCCAAGCTGCTGTACCGGACCACGCGCAATGTCACCGTGACCACGGATGGCGCGGCCTATTACGAGCGCTGCGTGCGCATCCTGTCCGATGTGCGCGATGCCGAGGAAGCGCTGTCGCGCACGCGCCTGTCGCCCAGCGGACGGCTGCGGGTCGATGCGCCGACCGGGCTGTCGAGCCAGATCCTGGTGCCCGCCCTGCCCGAGTTTTTCGAGCGCTACCCGGACATCGAGCTGGAACTGGGCAGCACCGACCGGCCGGTCGAGCTGGTGGAGGAAGGCGTCGATTGCGCCGTGCGCGGCGGCGCGCTGGCGGACAGCAGCCTGATCGCGCGGCGGGTCGGCGTGCTCAATTTCGTCACCGCGGCGGCGCCGTCCTACCTGCAAAAGCACGGCACGCCGCAGCATCCGCACGACCTGCGGCAGCATCGCTGCGTGAACTTTTTCTCGCACAAGACCGGCAAATCCTACGACTGGGATTTCAGGCGTGGCGACGAGCAGATCATCCTGCCGCCGCGCGGGGGCATCGCCTTCAACGATTCGAACGCCTACATCCGGGCCGGGCTGGCGGGGCTGGGCGTGGTGCAGATGACGGACTACCTGATGATGGAGCACGTGGCGGCGGGCAAGATGGTCCAGGTGCTGCCGGACTGGACCAGCGACCCGCTGCCGGTCAACGTGGTCTACCCGCAGAACCGCCACCTGTCGGCCAAGGTGCGGGTGTTCGTGGAGTGGGTGGCGGATCTGTTTGCGCGCCATCCCTACATGCACATGGGCGCGGTGCCACGCTAAGCAACAGTCGTGTTCCGCACGCATCATCCCATCCGTAGCGCGGTGTTTTCAGCTTTTTAAGTAGACTGGGCCCTGCCGTATGCGCTGATCCGTTCGGGATCCGCATGCCGGTTTTTTGCAGCACGCATGACGCGTGGCAGACGGAGGATCTGGATGAATGTGTTGATGGTTGGGGCCGGCAATGCCGGTTGCGCGCTGGGTTCGATCCTGGCGCTGGATGGGCACCGTGTCGTGCTGCTGAAGACCTCGCACTCGCTGCACGACGCAAACTTCGATCGCCTGTGCGATTCGCCGACCGTGACGGTCATCAGCAACCCGCAGGGCGGCAAGACTTTCACGGCCCAGCTGGCGCTGGCGACCCGCGACGTCGGCGAGGCGTTCGCGGTGCGGCCCGACGCGGTCATCGTCACCACCCAGACCAGTTGCCACAAGCAGATCGCGGACCTGATCGGCCCGTATCTGGACGAGCGCCAGCTGGTGCTGCTGGCGCCGGGCTATATGGGCTCCTGCTATTTCCTGCCGTGGCAGCAGAGGGCCGGCTTCATCCTGGCCGAAGGGGAAAGCCTGCCCTACGATGCGCGGCTGGTCGAGCCGGGGGTGGTCAACGTGCTGTTCCGCAATACGCGCAACGCGCTGGCCTTCGTGCCGCGCTCGCGCTCGGATGAAGGGTTGGCGCTGGCGGCCAGGTTGTTCCCCACCTATGTCGCCCTGCGCAGCAATATCGTCGAATCGGCCATGCACAATCCCAACCTGATCGTGCACACCATCGGCACCCTGCTGTCGGCCAGCCGCATCGAGCATTCGCAGGGCGAATTCTGGATGTACCGCGAGGCCTTCACACCGTCCGTGCTGCGGCTGCTGGCGCGGCTCGATGCCGAAAAGAATGCCGTGATCGCGGCCTGCGGCGGCAAGCCCTCGCCCTACTTCGACGAATGCAAGTTCCGCAACGAGGAAGACCTGTCGCAGCCCTCGCTGTCGGTCTTTCGCCGCTATGCGCAGGAAGGTGGACCGAAAGGGCCGGCCAGCATGGACACGCGCTTCATCACCGAAGACGTGCCGATGGGGCTGGCGCTGATGTCCTCGATCGGGCGCCTGGTGGAGGTGCCGACGCCGGTGGCCGATGCCCTGATCGTCATCGCGAGCGGCTTGCTGGACCGCGATTTCGCGGCCGAGGCGCGCACGCTGGAACAGCTGGGCCTGGGCCACGTGTCGCGCCAACAGTTCCATGAGCTGATCAACGCGTAAGGGGGCGCCCATGCAAAGCTGGCTTACCGCTCGCTACTACGCCTGGCGCCCGTACCTGCCGGCGCGCGTGCTGTACCACCGTGATTTCTTCTACGTCCGCGCCCTGCTCGCACAGCAAGGCGTGACGGTGGCCGAGCAGGCCCGGCGGCGCTTGCGCGCCATCCTCGTGCATGCGCTCGACTATGTGCCCTGGTACCAGCGCCACATCCGGCTGAGCATGGCCGAAGTCCAGCACGAGCCGGTGCACGAGCTGCTGGAGCGCTTTCCCTATCTCACCAAGGAAGAAGTCATGGCGCAGCAGCGCGACTTCCTCGACAGCCGGCTCGACCCGCACAAGCTGATGTACGCGACCAGCGGCGGCTCGTCCGGGCAAGGCATCGGCATGTGGCGCAGCAAGCGCCTGGCCGACATCGAGAAAGCCTTCTTCACCCATGAATGGGGCAAGCTGGGCTTTTCCTTCGACAAGTCGCGCATCCTGCGCATCGGCGCGGACGCCCGCCGCCTCGCGCACGAAGGCCCGACCCGGGGGGTCGGCAACCGGCTCATGCTGTCGCCCTATCACGTGCACGAGCAGCACAAGGCTGCGATCCGCGAGGCGATCAACCGCTTCCAGCCGGAGTTCGTGCACGCCTACCCGAGCTCGGCGACGGCGCTGGCCGAACTGCTGCAGCCGGGCGAACTGGACGTGAAGGTGCGGGCGGTGCTGTTGGCTTCGGAACCGGCGATGCCGGCCCAGCTGGCGTCGATCCGGCGCCTGTTCGGCAGTCCGATTTCGCTCAACTACGGGCTGTCGGAGCGGACCAACCTGGCGTTCGCGAGCTATGGCGAAGCCGGCCTGTCGGATTATGTGTTCCAGCCCCTGTACGGCTGGAACGAGAACCGCGTGGAGGACGAGCGCGCGGAGATCGTCGGTACTTCGCTGTGGAACGACGTGATGCCGCTGATCCGCTACCGCACCGGCGATTACGGCGCCATCGATGCGCACGGCCGCTGTGCCGCAATCGATGGCCGCGGACAGGAATTCCTGGTCGACCGCAATGGCAAGCACATCCCGGGGCTGGCCATCGTCATCGACGAAGCCACCTGGGACTTCGTGCGCCTGTACCAGGTGCGCCAGCAGCGCGCCGGCGAGATCACCCTGGTGGTGGTGCCGCGCCACGGCAGCCTGACGCCGGAGCAGCGCGACTTCATCCTGGGCGCGCAGCTGCGGCGCTGGGGCGGCTTCTTCGACATTTCGCTGGTCGAGGAAAGCGACATCCCGCTGGCGGCCAACGGCAAGCGCAAGCTGGTCATCAACGACTTGTGCACCAGCGCGGTCGCATGACCGCTATTTGACGCCATCGGGATACGGTTCGGTTAGACTTGGCGGCCATGAACTCCGCCACCCTGGACCAGGTCTACCGTAGTGATGCGCGCCGCGTGTTCGCGACCCTTGTTCGCCTGCTCGGCAACTTCGACCTGGCCGAGGAGGCCCTGCACGACGCCTTCCTCGCGGCGGCCGAACATTGGCCGCGCGAGGGGCTGCCGGCCAATCCGGTGGCGTGGCTGGTATCGGCTGGGCGTTTCCGCGCCATCGACCAGCTGCGCCGGCAGAAGCGCTTCACGCCGTGGGACGAGGCGCTGGACAATGTCGCGGACGATAACGCATGCACGGAACCGGGCGAAGAGCTGGAAGATGACCGGCTGCGGCTGATCTTCACCTGCTGCCACCCCAGCCTGTCCGAGGAGGCAAGGATTGCGCTGACCCTGCGCGAGGTGTGCGGGCTGAGCACCGAGCAAGTCGCCAGCGCCTGCCTGGTGCCGGCGCCTACGCTGGCCCAGCGCATCGTGCGCGCCAAGGGCAAGATCCGCGATGCGCGCATCCCCTACCAGGTGCCGGGGCCGGACGAGCTGCCGGCGCGGCTGCCGGGCGTGCTGCGGGTGATTTACCTGGTGTTCAACGAAGGTTACTCGGCCTCGTCCGGCGACAATGTGCTGCGGCCGGACTTGTCAACGGAGGCCTTGCGGCTTGGGCGTCTGTTGCACGAACTGTTGCCGGAGCCGGAAGTGAGCGGGCTGTTGGCGCTGATGCTGTTGCAGGAATCGCGCCGCGCCGCGCGGGTGGACGCGGCGGGCGACCTTGTGCCGCTGGACGAGCAGGACCGCGGCCAGTGGGACCGCGCGCTGATCGACGAGGGTTGCGGGCTGGTGCGGCGCGCCCTGCTCTCGCGCCGCTTCGGCACCTACACGCTGCAGGCGGCCATTGCAGCCGTGCATGCCGAGGCGGCGGCGGCGCGGGACACCGACTGGAACGAGATCGTCGGCCTGTACGACGCGCTGCTGCGGCGCGAGCCGGCGCCGGTCATCGCGCTGAACCGCGCGGTAGCGGTGGCCATGCGCGACGGCCCGGCGGCGGGACTGGCGCTGATCGAGCCGCTGCTGGCGGATGAAGCGCTGCGGCGCTATCACCTGGCTTGGGCCGCCAGGGCTGAGCTGTACAGCCGCCTGGGCGACAAAGTGCAGGCACGCGAGGCCTGGGAGGCGGCGCTGGCGCTGGCCAAACAGGAGCCGGAGCGCCGCTTCCTGCGCCAGCGGCTGGCGCGGATGGAGGAGTAAGAAATTTGGGCTGTCTGCGTAAGTGCGAACTTGGGCTCGTCGTTCCCGCGGAGGCGGGAATCCATACTGAGTTTGCGCCAACGCGGCTATGGTGATGGAACGTGACAGGAAACTCAGCATGGGGTTCCCGCCTGCGCGGGAACGACGGTTTTTATTTCACACTTAGCGTAGGCAGAAGCGAATTTTTTGCGGGCGCTGTCGAAAACGCGCCGCGCCGTTCGACCAGTAAGCAGGACGGCCACCTGGCCAACCCGATCAACCTGAAAGGAGACTGTGATGCTGCAACCGATTCCTTACCTCTCGTTCAATGGCAATTGCGAGGAGGCGATGCAGTTCTACGAGAAAGTGCTCGCCGGCCAGCTGGCGCCGATGGTGCGCTTTTCCGACATGCCCTGCCCGTCCGACGCGCCCGCCATGGATCCCGCGCGCGCCCGGCTGGTCGCCCACGCCCGCCTGATGCTCGAAGGCGGCGGTATGCTGTTTGCAGGCGATTGCCCGCCGAGCATACCGTACGAAGGCGTCAAGGGCGTGTCGATGACCATCAGCTACGACACGGTCGAGCAGGCGCAAAAGGTATTTCGCGATCTGTCGGAGGGCGGCAAGGTCACCATGCCGATGGGCGACATGTTCTGGGCGCAGGCCGCCGGCATGTGTCTCGACAAGTACGGCGTCAGCTGGTCGGTGAACGGCGCGCTCAAGCCGGTGGTCTGACGATGAAATACCTTTGCCTCGTTTATCTCGACAAGGAACACTGGAACGCCTGCCGCGACGCGGACTGCGCGGAATATGCGCAGCAGCTGGCGGACAGCCAGCGGATGCTGGCGGCCGAGCCCCTGCATCCCGTCGAGACCGCGACCACGGTGCGGGTGCGCAATGGCCAGGTGGCGCTGTACGACGGGCCATTCGCCGAGACCAAGGAGCAGCTGGCGGGCTTCTATCTGGTCGACGCGGCGGATCTGAACGAGGCAATCCGCATTGCCAGTGGAATTCCGCCGGCCAAGTACGGCAGCGTGGAGGTGCGGCCGGTGAGACAGTTGGAAGTCTGAGCGGTATTCACCGCTAGCCTGAAAACCGTCGCCCCGGCGCAGGCCGGGGCCCATGCTGAGTGTTCGACTACGCGGCGTGTCTATGGGTTCCGGCCTGCGCCGGAAGTCGTTTCCGGCAGTGCCGGGAACGACGGTTTCTCTGCTAACACATTGGTTTGCTTAAGGCGTGCGGTATGTTCAGCCGACCGTTTCCAACCAAGCAAAAATCTCCGGCCAGATCTTTTCGTGCGCGCTCTTCCCTACCAGCACGCCCACGTGCTGCAAGCCCACGCCGATATCGCCTTCGTAATGCAACATCCGCTTGCCCGCACTGCCCGCCGCCTCGTAAAACGCCTGCATCGAATGCAGCGGAATCACGGTGCTGCGCGGATCGGCCACCGCCAGCAGCGGCGCGGTCAGCATCTGCGGTCCGATCTCGCGCCCGCCGATCGCCAGCTTGCCCCGCATGAGCTCGTCATGCCGGTACAGCGACTCCACCACGTCCGTGAACAGCTTGCCCGGCAGCGGGAATTCATCGTGCGTCCAGCGCTCGACCCGCATGTGGACGGCCATTGCCTCCGGATTGCCCATCGATAGCACCCGGTCCAGCATGCGCTCCATCTGGAAGGCGTGCGGCGCGGCCATGGCGCTGACAGCATTGAGGAAGGCGCCCGGCACCTCGCTGTAGGCCGCCGCGATCGCGCGCGCGTCCGGCGTGGCGTGCACCATTTGGGCGAAGCAGCCAAGGTCGTGCCGGAAATGCAGCGGCGACTCCAGCAGCACGACCGCCCTCACCTCCTCCGGCCGCGCGCAGCCGTAGATGGCGGCCAGGACGCCGCCCAGCGAATGGCCCGCCAGCGTGAGCAGCTGCTCGCCGCTGTCCTCGCGAATGGCCTGCCGGCAGGCGGCGAGCATGCGGTTTCCATACTCGTCCAGCCCGAAATCCGGCCCGGTTTCGGGCAGCCACTCCGCCAGGTAGACCTTGTAGCCCCGTTCCATCCAGCGCCGCACGACGCTGACCTGGGGCAGCAGGTCCCAGATGTAGGCGCGCTTGATCGGCGCGGGAACCAGCAGCACGGCGCGGCCCTCCTCCGGCGCCTGCTCGTACTTGCGCAGCCGCAGGCCGGGCTCGGTGTGCAGCACGGTGTAGGGCGTTTCTTGCGGGCCAAAGCCGAGCCGGTCGAGCATCTTGCCGCGGGCCTGGCGCATGCGGTCCATTTGCTTGAGGGCCATTACGCTGAATGGATTGGTGGCGTGCAGGGTCGAGGCGTTCATGGGAGCGGATGGGAGGGGTTCGGGAAACGAGCCACTCTACGCCGGGCGTGGTCCAAATCCAACGGCGTTCTGCAATCGGCTTGGCGAGGATCAAACGGCACCGCGGATTACCCAAAAGCGATAAAAACAGGAGTCTGGCGCCATTTTTTTAAGCAGTTTCCCGTGGTCAAAAATTAATCAAAAATATTGATGAATACGGTTTATTCTATATAAATATTTTATATCGTATAAACGATTTATACGATTAATTCCAAGCTGCCGCACGGTATTTACGAAACCCGGCCCTTCGCAGCGTTTTATTTCTCCGGGGAAATCATTACGCGGCCGTCATTACCCGTGTCCCCGCCCGATGTGATAGCGTTTCGGCTGGCGCCGGCCCCGCAATCCGGCGACCTTCGACAGGAGAACATATTGAAGAAGTTTGCCAGCCTGGCCCTCGCCTTCTCGCTGATTGCAGCCGGGACGGCGCAGGCCGCCATTCCCGTGTACCGGTACATGGTGAAGAACACCTACCCGCACGATCCGCAGGCGTTCACCCAGGGTTTGTTCTTCAAGGACGGCTACCTCTACGAGACCACCGGCCTGCAGGGCCGCTCCTCGCTGCGCAAGGTTGAGCTTACGACCGGCAAGGTGCTGCAGAAAAAGGATATCGCCAGCGAGTTCTTCGGCGAAGGCTCGGCCCCGGTCGGCAACGAGATCGTCGGCCTGACCTGGACCTCGCACGTCGGCTTCGTGTACGACCAGAAGAGCTTCGCGCTCAAGCGCCGCTTCAATTACCAGGGCGAAGGCTGGGGCCTGGCGAGCGACGCCCAGCAGCTCTACATGAGCGACGGCAGCAACGCCATCCGCGTGCTCGATCCCAAAACCTTCGACGAAAAGCGCCGCATCCAGGTCACCGCCGACGGCAAGCCGATCGACCGCCTGAACGAGCTGGAAGTGGTGGATGGCCAGATTTTCGCCAACGTCTGGGGCACCGACATCATCGCCCGCATCGACCCGGCCAATGGCAACGTGGTCGGCTGGATCGACCTCAGCGGCCTGCTGCCGCCCGCCCAGCGCGGCACCGATTCGGTCGACGCGGTGCTCAACGGGATCGCCTTCGACAGCAAGCACCACCGCCTGTTCGTGACCGGCAAGCTGTGGCCCAAGCTGTTCGAGATCGAGCTGGTCAAGCTGGAAAACCGCTGAGCTAGTGCACCGCGATGACCACCTTGCCGAAGTGCGAGCCTGATTCCATATAGCTGTAGGCGTCCTGCGCCTGGTGGAAGGGGAACACGCGGTCGACCACCGGTTCGATGTGCGCCGCGCTGACGAAGCGCACCACGTCTTCGAGCATGGTGCGGCTGCCCACGTAGATGCCGACCAGCCGCTTGGCGCTGGACACCAGCGTGGCCGGGTTGACCTCGCCGCCGAAGCCGCTGACGCCGCCGATGATGGCCACCGTGCCGCCCATCGCCACCGCCGACACTGAACGGTTGACGGTGCCCTTGCCGCCCACTTCCACCACCACATTGGCGCCCAGGCCGCCGGTCGCCTTCAGCACTTCCTCGTGCCAGTCCGGCGTGTGGCGGTAGTTGATGGTGTGATGCGCGCCGAGCTCGCGCGTGCGGCGCAGCTTTTCGTCGCTGGACGAGGTGACGATGGCGCGCAGGCCGGCCGCCCGCGCCATCTGCAGGCCCAGCACGGACACGCCGCCGGTGCCGAGCAGCAGCACGCTGTCGCCGGGCCGGGTGTGGCTGGACACGAAGATCGCGTTCCACGCGGTGACGCCGGCGCAGGGCAGGGTGGCGGCATCCACATAGTCCATCGACGGCGGGATGTGCACCAGCGCGTTCTCGTCGAGGATGACCTCCTGCGCCAGCATGCCGTCGACGTCGCCGCCGAGCGCGTGGCGGATTTTGTCCTGCGAGGTGACGCCGTCGTGCCAGTGCGGGAAGAAGGAGGCGATGACCCGGTCGCCAACCCGGAAGCGGGTGACGCCGTGGCCCGCTTCGACCACCTCGCCGGCGCCGTCGGAGCAGGGGATGATGGGATCGTCGACCGCCACCAGGTAATTGCCGGCGGCGACGGTCAGGTCGCGGTGATTGAGCGCGACGGCATGCACCTTGACCCGCACCTCGCACAAGGACAGCGGGCGTTCGGGCATCACGACACAGCGCAGGCCCTCGATGCCCTCTCCGGGAAGTAGTTGGTATGCCAGCATCGCGAAATCCTCCATCGGTTGCCGCGTGCTGCCGATTCTACCCGCGCTCTTCAGGCGGCAGCGCCCGACAGGCAGGCGTTGCGGGCGCGCTGGTGGGAGCCGACGATCGAGTCGCGTTCCGGCCTGCCGCCGCTGGCCAGCAGGCGCACCCATTCGGCGCTCGGCAGCACGGCCGCGAAGCGCGACTGCAGCACGATCATGAAGGTCTCGTGGATCTGGCGCGCGCTGGCGCTGCCGGCCCAGTTCGAGTAGGGCACCGAGCCGGTGGCGTCTTCCAGCACCTCGACGGCAAGCCCGGCGTGCAGGGCGGCGAAGGCGGTCGAGGCGATGCCGTTGTGGGTCATGTAGCCGGCCAGCGTCACCGTGTCGATGCCGCGGGCGCCGATCCACTCCATCAGGTCGGTGCCGGCGAAGGCGCTGGGCAGGCTCTTTTCGACGTAATGGTCGTGCTGGCGGTAGGCGACCTGGTCGTGCAGCTGCCAGCCATGGCTGCCCTTGGCGAAGGCCGGCGAGCCGCGCGGGGCGGTTTCTTGCACCAGCACCACCGGCACCTGGTGGCGCTGCGCCGCATCCATGGCGGCGCCGATATTGGCGAGCGAGGTGCCCAGGTCCGGGTATTCGATCGGCAGCCTGCCGGTCGTGTACTCGTTCTGGACGTCGATCACGATCAGGGCGCGGCGGGCTTGGTCCATTCTGTTCTCCAGCGATGTAAGAAAAACCCGGCACACTCGCGCATGCCGGGCCGACGCAAGCGAAATTGTTACGTGTACGCGTAGGTCGCGGTGACGTAGATGTAGCGGCCGCGCGGATCGCCGTAGCTCACGTCGTAACCGCCCAGGAAGTTCGAGGTCAGGTTGGTGTACGGCGGATTGCGGTTCGCCAGGTTCTTCACGCCGAACGCCAGCCTGGTGTCTTTCACGCCGCTGTAGGCCAGCTGCATGTCGAAGGTCTGGTAGGCGTCGACCTTGCGCGGGGTCGAGCCGGTGGGCGCGAGGTTGGCCAGCACGTCGGTATAGCCCTTCTGGTAGTTCTGCAGCAGGGTCAGGGCGAACGGGCCGTGCTCCCAGGTCATGCTGGCATTGTGCTTCCAGCGCAGCACCACGCCGCCGGACGCGTTCAGGGCCTGGTCGAGCGAGCTGGTGTAGCTGCCGTCCGGACCCTGCACGTCGTACTTGTTCATGTAGGTGCCGGACAGGCGGAAGCTCATGCGGTTGCGGTCGTCCAGGCGCAGGCGGTACATCGCATCGACGTCGACGCCGGCCACCTGGGTCTTGAACAGGTTGGCGTTGGTCTGGACGATCGAGTCGATCGGGCCGACCCCGGCCGCATTGCCGTCCGGCGCGCCGCGGTTGATGAACTGGGCGTACTGCTGGGTGCGCGCGGCATTCGCGAGGAAGTAGTTGGCCGACAGGCCGCCCACGACGATCGCATCCTTCAGGTTGATGCGGAAGGCGTCCAGGCTGATCGAGGCGTTCTTCACCGGCTCCCACATGATGCCGGCCGTGATCGAGGTCGACTTCTCCGGCTTCAGGTTGGGGTTGCCGCCGGTGATGGTGGTGAACTGGAAGTTGCAGTCGCGCGGGGCGCCGGTGGCCAGGTTCGGGCAGCGCAGGTAGTCGCGCGAGCCGTTGCCGGTGATGCCGGTGGCCTGCGGCGTGTACAGGTCGGTCAGCGAGGGCGCGCGGAAGCCGCGGCCGACGGCCGAGCGCAGCAGCAGCGACTGCACCGGCTGCCAGCGGATCGAGGCTTTCGGATTGACCGTGTGGCCCACGCCCTGGTAGTTGTCGTAGCGCACCGCCACGTCGGCGTCGAGGTGCTTCAGGATCGGGATGCTGCTCTCGGCGTACACCGAGCCGACGTTGCGCGCGCCGGTCACCGGGAAGGCGTTGCCGCCCAGGCCGGCGATGTCGCCGGTCTGGATCGCCACCGAGGGATCGTAGTTGAACTCTTCGCGGCGCAGCTCGGCGCCGAGGGCCAGGCCGACCGCGCCGGCCGGCAGGTTGAAGATCTCGCGCGAACCTTTGGCGTCGATCGAGGTGGTCGAGGTCTTGGACGAGTAGCTGGTGCCGCGGAATTCGGCGGCCCGGACCTTGCTCAGCGCGGTCTGGTCGGTGGTGTCGCCGAAGGGGTTGATCACGCCGCTGTTCAGGATCGGCAGCACTTTCGAATACTGCGCGTAGCCGGACAGCAGTTCCTCGTGCACCTTGCTCTGGCTGTAGAGGAAGGCCGAGTCCATGTCCCAGCCCGCCAGGCTGCCGCGCACGCCGGCCACGAAGCGTGCGTTTTCCGACACGTCGAGGGTGTTGCGCTGGCCGTTGGCGACGTCGCGGTAGTTCAGCAGCAGGGGCAGGCCGGTCAGGCCGTTGGCGGCGGCGAAGGCGGTCGGGTAGTAGGGGCTGCTCGGGATCAGGATGAAGCCGCCGCGGCCGATGTTGCTGCCGTACTTGGCAGTCATGCCCGGGTACTGGGCGATCAGGGCCTGGAACGCCGGCACATAGGGGTTGGTGGCGGTGGTGACGGCGTTGTAGGCCAGCGGCACCTGCTGGGTGGTGGAGGTGATCTTGTTCTTGGTGAAGCCGGACTCGAAGTAGGCTTCGGCCTCGCCCGACAGGCGCAGGTGGCCGTTGGCCATGAAGCTGGCCTTCTCGAATTTCGGCTGCAGCGACACGAACAGGCTGTTGTCGAAGGTGCAGCGGGAAGACGAGAACGGCGACTGCACCGACACCGGCGCGCAGTTCGGCAGCGCCGGGTTGCCCAGCAGGCCCTTGTTGTTCAGCACGACGTTGGCGGGGAAGGCGATCGACGAGGTGACGTCGTTGTTCTCGGCCACGTTCAGGCGGCGCGCGTAGGGGCGGTCGATGCCCATCAGCGGATCGGTCTTCTGCAGGTTGATGCTGCCGGTCAGGTTCCAGCCCTGTTCGGCCATGTTGCCGAACCCGGCGAAGATGGTCGCCTTGCGGTCGCGCGCGCGGTGGTCGCTGGTCTGGCCGTAGTTAGCGCTTGCTTCCACGCCCTGGTAGTCTTTGCGCAGGATGAAGTTGACCACCCCGGCAATCGCATCCGAACCGTACACGGCCGAGGCGCCGTCCTTGAGCACCTCGACCCGCTCGATGGCCGACAGCGGGATGCTGTTGACATCCACCGAGGAGCCGGCCGAACCGGCCGAGCCGCCGCCATACACGGCCACGCGGCGGCCATTGACCAGCACCAGCGTGCGCGCGCCGCCCAGGCCGCGCAGCGACACCGTGGCGATGCTGCCGCCGCCGTAGCCGGCCGAGTTGGCCACGGTGGTCGAGCTACCCTGGCTCGACAGCGAACTCAGTTGCTTGACCAGTTCTTCGGTCGATGTCGCACCGGTGCGTTCGATCTCCTCGCGCTTGAGGATCTGGACCGGCAGCGCGGTTTCGCCGTCGATCCGGGCGATCGACGAACCGGTGACCACCACCCGCTCCATCCTGGCATTGCTGTCGGGGTCCTGGGCCTGGCCGAAGGCGTGGCCGGGGAGGGCCAGCATCGGCGCCAGGGCCGCGGAAACGGCGATGACCGAACGCTTTATTCTCATTGTTGGGTGCGACATGTTGCAACTGCTCCTTTGCTGGGGGAAAAGGGAAAACACTTGTTTGTTTCTGGCAACACAATCGATTATATCGACCAGCTGAAGCAAAAATTTGCTACATTTTCAACGGAAAAATACGTATCTCTGCAATAGTCATTTCGCCAAATCCGGAAGGACGCAATGAACGCACCAAAGGTCAGATTGGATCGCACCGACCGCAAGATCCTGGAGGCGCTGCAGGAGGACGCCCGGCTGTCGAGCGCCGAGCTGGCCGAGCGCGTGGCGCTGACCACCTCGCCGTGCTGGCGGCGGGTCAAGCGGCTGGAAGAGCAGGGCGTGATCACCGGCTACCAGGCCAAGGTCGACCCGGGGCGGCTGGGCTACCAGGTGACCGCGCTGGTGCATGTGTCGCTGGATCTGAAGGGGGCCAAGCATGTGCAGGCCTTCGAGCGGGCGGTGGCGGGCATCCCCCAGGTGCTGTCGTGCTACCGGGTATCGGGCCGCTACGACCACCAGCTGACCGTGGTGGCCGAAGACCTGGCGGCCTACGGCGTGTTCGCCGAGGCCAACATCAACAGCCTGCCCTACGTGAAGGAGATCTACACCTCCTTCGTGCTGCGCGAGGTGAAGTCGACCAGCAATCCGCCGCTGCCGGCGATGTAGCTCAGGTCGGCTTGACCACCATCAGCCAGAAAATCGCCACGAAGGCAAAGAAGGCCGGTACGCCGAGGATGATCCAGGCGCGAAACAGCTTCCAGTAGACCGGCGGCAGCTCGTTATGGGTGCCGGCGGCTTCGCAGGCCAGGTCGCGCAGGCGCATCTGCAGCCAGACGACGGGAATCCAGCAGGCCGCCGCGACCCCGTACAGCACCAGCGACCAGGCGATCCAGCGGCTACTCAGCGGGTAGCCGGCCAGGTGGATCATGTAGAAGCCGGTGGTCGGCTGGGCGATGATGGTGGTGGCGGTGAACAGCCAGTCGGCCACGACCACATAACGGCTGACCACCGCGATCGCGCGAACGTCGCGGCTGATGCTGGCAAACAGCATGTACCAGGCCGAGCCGATGCCGGTCCCGAACAGGAAGGTCGAGGACAGCACGTGCAGCCATTTCACCACCAGGTAATCCATTTCATTCCTCTTCCAGTTGGTACAGCAGCCAGATCGCGGCCAGTAGCGGCAGGTTCTTGCTGAGCGGACCGTAGGGGTGCAGCAGGAATTCCGGCAGGCGCAGCGCGATCACCACCGTGTAAAAGCCGATCAGCGCCAGTTGCAGCAGCCACAGCCAGCGGCGGCGCGCCAGCAGCAGGATGCCAAGGCCGAGCAGCAGGTCGCAGCCGGCGGCGCCGTACAGCATCAGCGGCCGTAGCCCTTCCGGGATGCCGGTGCGCGCCAGCAGCTCGTAACTCGCCGCATGTGGATACAGGCCGAAGGAGACGATGGCGGTGATGATCCACACCGCCGCAATCGACCAGCGCAGCGGCGGCAGCAGCCAGTCCAGCCGGGCGCGCAGGCGGTCGGCGGCGGGATCGGTGATGAAGGCGCTCACCGGCCGTGGCGGATGGCCGATCAGCATCGTGGCCAGGGCCGGATCGGCGGTGTTGCCGCGGTCGAGCATGCGCAGGGCGTCGGCATCGAGCAGGGCGCCCGGCAGCAGGCCGCCGAGCCGCGCCAGCAGGTGCGCGAGGCCGTCCGGCAGCGGCAGCACGCGCAGCTTGCCCATGCCCATTGCCGCACGCAAGGCGGCCAGGTAATCGGTGAAGGGCAGGGCTTGCGGCCCCACCAGCGGCACCCGCTGCAGCGGTGCGCCGGAGGGCGGCATCCGGTGCCGCAGCAGGCCGGTGACGGCGGCGACCAGGTCGTCGATGTGGATCGGCTGCACCAGCTGCGGCGCGCGGCCGAAGCGCAGGATGAACGGCATGCTGGCCAGCATGCGGAAGGCGCGCGCGCTGGCGCCGTCCCTGCCATAGACCAGCGAGGGCTGCACGATGTAGGCGCGCAGCGGCAGCGTGGCGAGGAACTCGTCGGCCTCGCATTTGGACTGGTGGTAGCGGGTGCTGGCGTCGCGGTCGGCGCCGAGGGCGGAAAACTGGATCACCACGCGCACGTCCTCCGATTCGGCGCAGGCGGCGAACAGGGCGCGCGGCGTTTCGCTGTGCAGGCGTTCGAAGGTCTGCGCGCCGGATTCGCGGAAGATCCCGACCGTGTTGATCACCGCCTCGATGCCGTCCAGGCGCGCCAGCCAGACGGATTTGTCGGTATCCTTGGCAAAGTCCGCATGGATATGGCTGACCCGGGGATCGGTGCCGGCTGGCGGCGTGCGGACCGCGCACACGACGCGGTGGCCTTCCGCCAGCAGGGCCTGCACCAAGTGCTGTCCGATGAAGCCGCTCGCGCCCGTCAGCAGTACCCGCATGCATGTCCCTTTCACTGGCGATCGCACGAGGACGACGATGGAAACATGGAAAACCGCCGTGCAGCGCGGCCTGGTATCCGGCGCCACTTCCAGCCTCCTGTCGACGGCCGCGCTGGCGCTGCTGGGCAAGCGCGAGTGCAACAGCCATTTCGCCCCGACCAATGCGATCAGCCACTGGTACTGGGGCGACCAGGCCGCGACGCACGATACGCCTTCGCTGCGCTACACGCTGACCGGCTACACCATCCACCATGCCAGCGCCACGTTCTGGGCCGTGCTGTTCGAGCGGGCCTGTGGCGACCTGCTCGACCGGCGCGACAGCGCGACCACGCTGGCCATCGGCACCGCGGCCGCCGGGGTGGCGTGTTTCGTCGATTACGAGATGACGCCGCAGCGGCTCAGGCCCGGCTTTGAACAACGCCTGTCGCGGCAGGCGCTGGCGCTGGTCTACGGCGCCTTCGGGCTCGGCCTTGCCGCCGGCGCGATGCTGTGCCGCCGCAGCTAGTGTAAGCCAGGCGAAAAAATCGCGATTTACGCGAGCTGCCAGCCTTGCACGCCGACCGCGACGGCCGACAGCATCAGCACGCCGCCGACCAGGCGCGCGGCCACGGCGGCTTTGTCGGGATTGCCGTTCAGCCAGACGCCGGCGCGTTCGGACAACAGGGCCACGGCGCCATACACGCCGGCCTGGGTCAGCGCGGTGATGATGGCCAGTGCGCCGGCCTGCAACAGCACCGGGCCCTGGTCGGGACGGATGAATTGCGGGAAGATGGCCAGCATGAAGACATAGGCTTTCGGATTCATCAGGCTGGTCAGCATGGCCTGCGCGAAGGTCATGCGGGTCGAGCGCCGCGCCGTGCGCAGGTCGAGCGGTGCGCCGGCGCGGGTGCGCGCGAGGCTCCAGCCGATCCAGCCGACGTAGAGCGCGCCGGCCAGTAACAGCAGGTTGAACAGCGCGGGGAACAGCTTGAGCACGATCGCCACGCCCAGCGCGCCCATCGCCATGTGGCAGACCCCGCCGGCCATGATGCCGGCGACCGCCGCCAGCCCGGCGCGCCGTCCGCCGACCAGCGCGCTGGCCAGCACGAAGGCCATGTCCAGGCCGGGCAGCACGACCACGCCGAACACGACCGCGAAGTACAGCCAGAGCTGGGCGCCGTGGCTCATCGCGCCGTCTTCCCGTCGAGCCAGCGCAGGCGCGAGCGCGGCGTTGGCTTCAGGACCAGCAGTTGCGGCTGGCCGCGCAGCAAGTCGCCTTCGGCCAGGCTGGCGGCGGCGCGCGCCGCGATCGGGCGCAGCGTGTTGTCGGCGTCTTCGCGGTCGGGAAGAATGCCGAGCCACACGACAAACGGACCGTCGCTGCGCACCGGCAGCTGCGGGAAATTGTTCTTCACGTCCAGCGTGACCAGCACGCCGGCATCGCGCGCCCCGGCGGCGCGGTAGGCGTCGAAGGCGGGCGCGGCCAGTTTCGTGAAGCGCTCCACGCTGCCGGGCTTCACCGGGAACAGCTGGGCCACCACGATGCCGTGCGTGCCGGCCGCTTCGCGCACCGGGTCGACCGCCGCCAGCACCGGCACCGCGTGCGCCGCATCGAGCGGACGCAACAGCAGCACGTCGTCGTTGTCGATGATCAGGTCGTTGAGCTGCTGGCGGTGTTCCTTCCACACCGGGCCGTAGTAGAAGCTGCCGTTGACGATGGCGCGCGCGTCCAGGTCGTGGAAGGCGCGCAGCCAGGTGTAGCGGTCGGGCACGTCCGGCTCGGTGAACTGGCCGAGCGCGAGGGCGCCCAGCTGCTGGAAGGCTTCAGGGAACAGGGTGTCGAAATAAGTCACGAAGTCCGCGCGTCGCTCGGGCTTGACCTGGTAGCGTCGCAATTCGATCACCGTGTACTGGTCACCGGGGGCGGGAGCGGCAGTGGCCAGGCTGCCGAGGAGGGCCAGGGAGAGGAAGAGTGTTTTCATCAGCACAAGGCTAAAACCGAAATAGGACATAATTGGTCCTGAATCGACGCTATCCTTGCGCGCATGCACCAGCCCACTACCCGACTTCTCGCCGTGCTCGAACTGCTGCAGGCCCAGCCGCGCATCAGCGGGGCCGAGCTCGCCTCGCGCCTCGGGGTCGAGCTGCGCACGGTGCGGCGCTACATCGCGACGCTGGAAGGCATGGGCATCCCGGTCACGGCCGAGCGCGGGAGGTTTGGCGGCTATGCGCTGATGCCGGGATTCAAGCTGCCGCCGATGATGTTCACCAACGACGAGGCGCTGGCGCTGTCGGTCGGGCTGGTGGCCGCGCGCGGGCTCGGGCTGGGGCAGGCCGCGCCGGCGGCGGCCAGCGCCCAGGCCAAGCTGGAGCGGATGATGCCGGATGCCCTCACGCGCCGGGTGCGCGCGATCGGGCAGACGGTGCAGCTGGACCTGTCGCGGCCGGGCGGGGCGGCGGACCACGAGGTGCTGGGCGTGCTGAGCGGCTGTGCCCAGGCGTGGCGGCGGGCCCGGCTGCGCTACCGGACGCCGGCCGGCGAGGAAACGACGCGCGAATTCGATTGCTACGGGCTGGCGTATTACGGCGGCAGCTGGTATGCGGTCGGCTGGTGCCGGCTGCGCGAGGCGCTGCGTTCGTTCCGCTTGGACCGGATCGTGCAGGTGGCGGCGGTGGACCGGTCGTTCGCGCGGCCGCAGGAGTTCGATGCGCTGCACTATCTGGGCGAATCGGTGGCGCGCCTGCCGCGGGCGTTTGCGGTGCAGGTGCTGCTCAAGACCGACCTGCGGACGGCGCGGGCGCATCTGTTTGCGGCGGTGGGCGTGTTCGAGCAGGTCGAGGGCGGGGTGCTGCTGCATAACCAGTCGGATGACCTGGACTGGTTTGCACGGCAGTTGGCGAGCTTGCCGTTTGGAGTTGAGATTCGGAGTCCGGAGGCGCTGCGGGATGCGGTGCGGGTTTGTGGGGAACGCTTGCTGAAACTGGCTGCGAGCTAAATGGGGTTCCCGCCCGCGCGGGGACGACGTGCAAAAGAAAACGGGCCAGCAGCTTGCGCCGCTGACCCGCACACTCGGCATGGGCCCCGGCCTGCGCCGGGGCGACGGTTTAAGGCTAATTAAATAAACCGTGTATGCCGTTTTCCATCAGAACGCGTAGTTCGCGCGGCCGTACACGTAGCGGCCGTTGTGGCCGTACGGTCCGAAGTTCGGGAACGGCGTGTTGCTGGTGGTGTTGAGGAACACCGGCAAGGTCTCCGGATACGCGTTGAACAGGTTGTCGGCCCCCAGCGCGAAGGTCAGCTTCTTGTTCCAGGTGTAGCGCGCTTCCAGGTCGACCACCGTCTTCGGCGCAATCGTCCAGTCGAAGGCCGCCGTGGTGCCCGGCGACAGCACTTCGCCGTAACGGGTCGCACGCAGCGTCGCACCGACCGCACCCAGCGACCAGTTCATGCTCGCGGTCAGCTTGTTCTTCGGCTGGCCTTTTTCCAGCGTCAGCACGTTGACCCGGTCGAACAGCGAGGGCGACGGCGACAGCGCGGCCAGCTGCACCGAGGTCGGCACCTTGGTCACGTCGGTCTTGTTCACCGAACCGGCCAGGGTGAAGTCGAACTTGCCGCTGGCGCCGGCGTTGTACGGCACGTTCAGCACCGCGTCCACGCCCTGGGTGCGGGTGTCCACGCCGTTGATGAAGAAGCGCCCGCCGCCGATGCCGATGAAGCCCTGCTTGGTCAGGTAGTCGCGCACATTGGCCTGGGTCAGGTTCTCCGACAGGATGATGCGGTCCTTGACCCGGACCCGGTAGGCGTCCACCGTCAGGCTGACGTTGTCGATGCGGAACACCGTGCCGAAGGAGAAGTTCACCGACTTCTCGGCCTTCAGCGGCTTGGCGCCGAGCGCCACCGCGACCGGGTCGGTCGGCCGGAAGGTGGTGATCTCGAACGGCACGCCGTTGATGAAGTTGGTCGAGGTGGCGGTGAAGTTCTGCTGCTGCGGCGACGGCGCGCGGAAACCGTTCTGCACCGAGCCGCGCAGCGCGAACGCCTTCGAGAAGTCGTAGCGGCCGGCCAGCTTGCCCGACAGGTTGTTGCCGAAGTCCGAGTAGTGCTCGCCGCGGACCGCCACCGAACCGAGGAATT
Source organism: Massilia terrae (assembly GCF_024753145.1). Classification (GTDB taxonomy): domain Bacteria; phylum Pseudomonadota; class Gammaproteobacteria; order Burkholderiales; family Burkholderiaceae_D; genus Telluria; species Telluria terrae. Next base: position 114,341 of record NZ_JANUGU010000006.1, read on the forward strand.
CCTTGGTCAGGTTGGCTTCGAGGTCGACGAAGGCGCCGACCGCGGTGCGGGCCGAGTTCACGGCGTTGGCCGGACGGAAGCCCGGGAACACCTGCGAGCCCGGCGCCGCCGGGGAGCCGTTCGGGAGCACCACGCCGCCGTAGCGGTAGGAGTCCGGTTCTCCGGCCGACAGGCTGTAGGTCTCGCGGCGCGCCTCGGCGCCCACCGCCACGTTCAGCGGCGAGGCCAGGCTGGCCATGTCGATGCTGCGCACCCCGGTCAGGTTGAGCACCGTCTGGTCATACGAGAAACCGCCGGCGTCGAACACGGTCTTGCTGGTCGGGCCGATCGAGGCGTTCAGCGTGTTCTGGATCTCGAAGGACATGGTGTTGCGGCCATAGCCGAGCGAAGCGTCCATGTCCCACTGGCCCGCCGACCAACTCACCCCGCCCAGCGCGCTGTAGTCCTGCACATTCGGCGCGATGATCGGCAGGAAGCCGTTCGGGTAGATCGAAGGCACGTTGCGGCTGTCCTGGGCGGGGCGGAAGAAGCCGGCCGAGCGCGAGTTGCGGTCCTGGTAGCTGGCCCAGCCGTAGATCTTGACCCCGCCCTCGAGGTTGTTGCCGGCGTTGGCGAAGAAGGTCGACTGCTTGATCTCCGGGTCGCCGTACCAGGCGTCGAAGCGGTTCACGGTCAGCTCGCGCGGATCGAAGGCGCCGTTGACCTTCGGGTACTGCTGGCGCATGTCGTAGCCGCTGCGCTCGGTGTGGGCCTGGTCCTTGTACTCGGCGGCGATGGTGATGTAGCCGCTGTCGCCCCATGGCAGGCCTTTCCAGGCGCTGACGGTGGCGGTCTGGCCGTCGGTGCGCTTGCGCGAGTTGGGCGCGGTCCAGGTGCCGCCGGCCGGCGCGGCGTCGTTCTTCAGGTCGTAGCGGGTCAGGTAGCCGCCGTAGGTGACGGTGCCTTCGCCGCCCGTGCGGTCGGTGCGCAGGCGGATGTTGACCACGCCGGAGATCGCGTCCGAGCCATACTGGGCCGCGGCGCCGTCGCGCAGCACCTCGACGCTCTTCACGATCGCGGTCGGGATGGTGTTCATGTCCACCGCCGCCGAGCCGCGCCCGATCGAGCCGTTCAGGTTCACCAGCGAGGAGGCGTGGCGGCGCTTGGAGTTGATCAGCACCAGGGTCTGGTCCGGGGCCATGCCGCGCAGGGTGGCGGGGCGGATCGTGTCGGTGCCGTCGGTCAGTGCCGGGCGCGGAAAGTTCAGCGAGGGCAGGGCGACCGACAGGGCTTGGTTCAGTTCGGTGGAGCCGGCATTCTTCAGCGTATCGGCCGAGATGACATCCACCGGGGCGGTGGTGTCGAGCACGCTGCGGTTGGCAACGCGGGTGCCGGTGACGACCACGACAGCCGGTTCGGCCGTGGTGGTGGTGGAGGTTTCCTGGGCCCATGCGCCGTCGGCTGCGAACAGCGCGGCAATGGCGAGCGCCATCGCTTGTTTCTGCATCTTGGTATTTTTCTGCATGCGTTTTTCCCTTGGTTGATGTGTGCCCTTATGCGTTTTCCGTATTCGCGGGCACGTTATCGATACTGGGTCGCACGGCAGGGCGTGTCAATGCATAAACATTGCCGATGTGAAGAATTGTGAGGATTTACAACAGCTCAGCGCCCCGGCAGCCAGCGCCGCACCAGACTGACGGCCGCCAGCACCAGGGCGCCGGTGGCGACGCCGGCCAGCGCGTCGATGACGGTCGGGGCGGCCGCGGCCAGCAGCCGGCCGGCGCCGGGGATGTCCGCCAGCGCCGCCGCGGCCGCCTCGGCCAGGTGGTGCAGCGGCGCCAGCGCATGCCCGAGGATGCCGCCGCCGACCATGAACATGGCGACCGTGCCGAGCACCGACAGCGCCTTCATCAGGCGCGGGGCCGCGGCCAGCAGCAGCCGTCCCAGGGCCTGGGTGGCGGCGCCGGCGCGCCGGCTCAGGTAGAGGCCGGCGTCGTCCAGCTTGACGATGCCCGCCACCACGCCGTACACCCCGACCGTCATCAGCACCGCCACCGCGGCCAGCACCGCCACCTGCTGCATGAAAGGCGCGTGGGCCACGGTGCCGAGCGCGATCACGATGATTTCGGCCGACAGGATGAAGTCGGTGCGCACCGCGCCCTTGATCTTGTCGCGTTCCAGCGCGAACAGGTCCTGCTCGCCCGCGGCCAGCGCGGCCGCCAGCGCGGCCTCGTGGGCGGCGTCCTCGTCCGCGCCGTGCAGGAATTTGTGGGCCAGCTTCTCGACGCCTTCGTAGCACAGGAAGGCGCCGCCCACCATCAGCAGCGGGGTCACGGCCCAGGGGATGAAGGCCGAGATCGCCAGCGCGGCCGGCACCAGGATCGCCTTGTTGCGTAGCGAGCCGACGGCCACCGCCCACACCACCGGCAGCTCGCGCTCGGCGCGCACGCCGGCGACCTGCTGGGCGTTGAGGGCGAGGTCGTCGCCAAGCACGCCGGCGGTCTTCTTGGCCGCCAGCTTGCTCATCAGTGCCACGTCGTCGAGGACGCTTGCGATATCGTCGATCAATGCCAGCAGGCTGCCAGTGGCCATGCGGTTCTCCGTTATAGTAATTGCATCATCTTAAACGAGCCGGGCCGTGCGCCGGCCGCGTCCGCCCACGTTTTTCTGCATTTCAGGCGGCGTTTTATGCATCTCGTCGCGCGGCGCTGCCCTTGGCGGACGCTGGTATGTATTGTTCAAGCTCCAACGCTGCCGAGGTGCAGCATTGTCTACGAAGGAGATGACATGAACGCAGACCAGCAGATCCAGCAGATCACCGCCGCCATCCAACCGCGCCGCGTGCGCCCGCCGAAGCGCAAGACCCGTATCACCATCTATCTGGACGACGAGGTGCTCAAGGAATTCCGCGCCCTGTCCGAGCGCTGCGGCACCGGCTACCAGACCCTGATCAACGCCGCGCTGCGCAGCGGCCTGCACAATCCGGTGGTCCCGGCAGCCCTCGCGTAAGCACGACCGCGGCCCCGCGAAAACGTCGCGAACCTGTCACAGCGGGGCTTCCTTCCAGGTCGATGCTGCTTAAAAGATTACATGCAGAAATATTTATGCTAATCTTCGGGCTCTTTTAACCCTGGAGGGACTTATGAAAAAAGGCGAACTGATCGCAGAATTTGCGAAACGTACTGAGATGTCCGGCGCCGCTGCCAATACCGCAGTGAACACCGTCATCGAGATCATCACCGAGCGCCTGAAAAAGGGCGAGACCGTCGGTATCACCGGCTTCGGCACTTTCTCGGTCAGCAAGCGCGCTGCCCGTAAAGGCCGCAACCCGTCGACCGGCGAAGTGATCAAGATCGCAGCGTCGAAGACCCCGAAGTTTGCTGCCGGCGCGACCCTGAAGGCCGCCGTCAATCCGAAGAAGAAGTAATTCTCTCTTCGCTGGCATGGCCGCAGCCCGGCGCCCGCCGGCGGCTGCGCGCCACGCCTTGTTCCACCCCGCCTTGTTTTCCCCCCGCCTTACCCCATGAGTTTCACCACCTGGATCGCTTTTGTCATTGCCGGTACGCTGATCGCCATCTCTCCAGGCTCCGGCGCAGTGCTATCGATGTCGCACGGTCTGGCGTACGGCGTGAGGAAGGCCAGCGGCACCGTGCTCGGCCTGCAGCTGGGGCTGCTGCTGGTGTTCGCCATCGCCGGCGCCGGGGTCGGCTCGCTGCTGCTGGCATCCGAACTGGCGTTCGCGGTGGTCAAGACCATCGGCGCGCTGTACCTGATCTGGCTCGGCCTGTCGCAGTGGCGCTCGCAGGCCCACGCCAGCGCCGTGTCGACCGAAGGCATGGCGGCCCATCCCTCGTTCGGCAAGCGCGTGCTGACCGGCTTCCTGACCAACGCCACCAATCCCAAGGGCATCATCTTCATGGTCGCCGTGCTGCCCGGCTTCATCGACAAGGACGCGGCCCTGCTGCCGCAGCTGGTGATTTTGGGCCTGACCATGATGACCATCGATACCATCGTGATGCATGGCTACGCCTTCCTGGCCTCGTCGATGCAGCGCTTCTTCCGCGATCCGCACGCGGTCAAGCTGCAGAACCGTTTCTTCGGCGGCGTGCTGATGGTGGTGGGCGCCCTGCTGTTCTTCGTCAAGCGCGGCCACCATGCCTGAGCAGGCCCGCGTAACGGTAGGCGATCCTTTGCAACTTTCTGTAACTCACGTTTCGCTGTAAGGACGCTTGCGCTGTAATCACCGTGCGGGGCTTCGTCCCGCATTCCTTCCTGGAGCCGATGCGATGCGCACCCGATTGCTGAAAACCCTCTTGGCACTGGCGTTTGCCGGCGCCTCCGTGTCCGCGCTGGCGGACGATATCCCGTCGCTGGCCGGGCGGGTCGCGCTGGCCCAGGGGCCGGTCGGCATCAGCATGGAAGGGGGCGAGTCGATGCCCGCCCAGCTCAACTGGCCGGTGACCGCCGGCTCGCTGGTCACCACCGCGCGCGGCGCGCGCACCGAGCTGCAGGCCGGCGGCGCCTTCATCCGGCTCGACGGCGACAGCTCGCTGGAAGTGCTGCAGCTGGACGAAGGCAGCCTGCGCCTGCGCCTGCACTACGGCAGCGCCAACATCCGCATCATCGATCCGGGCATGCTGGCCGGCTTCGAGCTGAGCACGCCGGAAGGCCGCGTCACGCTGCAGGAGCCGGGCCGGATCCGGGTCGACGCCGAACGCATGGCCGACACCAGCAGCGTCACCGTGATCGAGGGCATGGCCCGGGTCGAAGGCGGCGGCGCCAGCCTGGTCCTGCGCACCGGCAAGCGCGCCGACCTGCGCGACGACGACGTGCGCACCTTTGCCGCCGGCCGCGACGAATTCGACGACTGGTCGCTGGCGCGCGACCGCATCGACGACGCCGCCATCGCCACCCGCTACGTGAGTCCGGACATGACCGGCTACACCGACCTCGACCGCTACGGCAACTGGCAGACCGATCCGGAATACGGTGCGCTGTGGTTCCCGACGGTGGCGGCCGGCTGGACGCCGTACAGCGACGGCAGCTGGGTCTGGATCGATCCCTGGGGCTGGACCTGGGTCGACAACGCCCCGTGGGGCTACGCGCCCTTCCACTACGGCCGCTGGCTGTTCGTGCGCGAGCGCTGGTGCTGGGTGCCGGGACACCGCGAGCGCCATCCGGTGTGGTCGCCGGCGCTGGTGGGCTGGGTCGGCGGCGACAGCTGGCGCTTCGACCGCCACAACCGGCCGATGCCGGGGCGCGGCTGGTATCCGCTGACGCCGCATGACCGTTTCGTGCCCTCGTTCCGTATGTCGGACGAGCGCCTGCGCCGCCTGAATGTCGACGTGCGGCCCGATCCGCGCCGCCGCGACGAGGAACGGCGCGGCCTGACCGTGGTGCCGCAGGACCAGTTCAGCCAGCGCGGCCGGGTACAGGTCGCCAACGTGCCGCATTCGACCGGCCTGCCGCCGGGGATCACGCGCCAGCTGCAGAACGCCGCGCCGCCCGCGGCCCCGGCCTTTGTGCGCGACCGCGACGGGCGGCGCGACGAGCGCGGCGGCTTCGAGCATCGCTGGCAGAACGGGCAGCAGCCGACCCAGGTGCTGACCGCGCCGTCGCTGCCGCGCGCGCCGCAGCAGGGTGTGCCGGCCCCGCAGCCGCAGTTCCGCGGCGAGGAGGGCCGTCGTCCGATGCCGCAACAGGCCGCACCCGCGCAGCCGGTCCCGCAGCAATGGCATGACCGCCGTGCCGAGGAAGGCCGCCCGCAGGCGCCGGTGATGAGCGCTCCGCAGCAGGCCGCGCCGGCCCAGCCGTCCCCGCAGCAGTGGCGCGACCGTCGCGACGAGCAGCGCCCGCAGGCGGTGCTGGGCGCGCCGCCGGTGGCCGTACCGCAGCCGGCGCCGGCCGCGGCCCCGGTCCAGCCGGCGCCGCAGCAATGGCAGGAGCGCCGCCAGCGTTTCGACGACGAGCGCCGCCAGCGTTTCGAGGAAGAGCGCCGCCAGATGGGCGCCGCGACGCCGGGCGAACGCTTCGAACGCCGCCGCGAGCAGGTGCAGATGCCGGCGCCGGCCCCGCAGCCGGTGCAGCTGTCGCAGCCGGTGCAGCCGATCCCGGCCCCGCCGCCGGTGATTCCGCGCCAGCAGCCGATGCAGGCGCCGCCGCCGGTGGTCCAGCACTTCCAGCCGATGCCGGCGCCGCGGCCGGTGATGCAGGCCGAGCGTCCCGCGCCGGCCCCTCGCAGCGAGCCGCACGAGGATCAAAAGAGGCAGGACCAGAGGTAGTCTGTCGCGTCAATACGCATTCCAGGCGGCCAAAAGTGCAATTCGTCTCAAGCCGATGGCAGCCGGGAAGGCGCTTGGATACAGTGGCAACATCGAAAGCGCAGCGATGCGCAACGCAGCAGCGGTACGGCGGCGCAATGCCCCCTACCTCCTTGCGTTCTCTCTCCGGGTTTCGATTGTCCCGCTACTCCATGATGGAATAGTTTAGGCCGGCTTCGTCGCCGGCCTTTTTTTTGGGCAATCGCGCGAACAGGACCGTCGTGATCAATAGTGTTGTGCGTGCGCCGCGATGCAGCGCCGCGTGTGTTGTATCTTCAATAGCGGGCTCAACAATTCTGCCGAGCCCGGCCATCACACGACGGAAGGAAATCCCATGACATCATTCACGCGCGTGCGCCGGCTCTTTGCCAGCGCTTGCTGGACCGGCATGCTTGCCCTCGGCCTTTGCTTCGCGCCGCCGGCCCATGCGGAAAAGCCCTACAAGTATTTTGCTGTCGGCGACACGACCGACGTCGTGCTGGCGCGTCCGCCTTTGCCCGCGCTGGTGCTGATGGGCGGCGGCCCGGACGTCGACGACGCCTTCAAGTGGATGATCAAGAAGGGCGGCGGCGGCAACTTCGTGGTCATCCGCGCCACCGGCACCGATGCCTACAATCCCTACATCTACGCGATGGGCGGGGTGCGCTCGGTCGAGACCATCATCGTGCCGAGCCGCGAGGCGGCCAGCGATCCCTTCGTGCTGCAACGGGTGCGTGGCGCGGAAGCGCTGTTCATTGCCGGCGGCGACCAGAGCGACTACATCCGGTTCTGGAAGGACACGCCGCTGTCGGCCGCCTTGCAAGACCTAGCCAACCGCAACATTCCACTCGGCGGCACCAGCGCCGGCCTCGCTGTGCTCGGGCAGTTCATCTATTCCGGCCTGAACCAGTCGGTGACCTCCGCCGACGCCCTGGCCGATCCCTTCAACAAGAACATCACGCTGGACCGCGATTTCCTGGCGCTTCCGCCGCTGAGCCGGGCGCTCACGGATTCGCACCTCGACGCCCGCGACCGCATGGGACGGCTGGTGACCTTCCTGGCGCGCGTGGTGAACGACGGCTGGACCAGCATGGCGCGCGGCGTCGGCATCGATGTCGAGACCGCGCTGCTGGTCGAGAACGGCCAGGCGACGCGGGTCGGCGCCGGGTCCGCGTATTTCCTGCAGACGGTAGGCCTGCCACAGGTGTGTGCGCCCAAGACGCCGCTGACCTACCTGAATCTCGGTGTCCAGCGGCTCTCGGGGACGGGCAGCTTTGACCTGAACAACTGGGCCGGCTACGGCTCCACCGTCAACTATTCAGTCTCGGCGGTGAAGGGCGACCTGGTATCGACCCAGGCAGGGGGCGCGGTGTATTGATTCCCCGTGAGTTTGCCTCACGGGACTTGCCAACGCTTCAGTGGATTTGCGCAGCGTCCTGGTTGCGCTTGGCGACTTCGGCCTTGCGTTCGGCCCGTTCGCCGGCCAGGGCGGCCCTGTCGTGTGCACGGTCGCTCCGTTCGGCCGCGATTTCCTTGCGGTCGTGGCGGGCGTCGCGCGCGGCGATTTTCGCTTCCTTCATTTCGTGCCGGCGCGCGTGATCGAGCTTGCGCGCATCCTTCAGGTCGCCCCGCGCCACCAGCGCGTCTTCACGCCGCTGGTCGATGCGCGCGTCGCGCTTTTCCATCTTGACCGCGGTCCGGTCGTGGGCGGCATCGCGCTTTTCCAATGCAATCGCCGCGTTGTCCTGGCGAATATCGCGACGGTCCGCCTTGATGTCGCGCGTGTCGTGCCGGATCGCCGCGTTGTCCGCCCTCACCTGGCCGACCGGGTTATTTTGTGCGTAAGCGCTGGCGCCGATGACGGACAAGAGGCCTGCGACGAGCATGACGGTGGTTTTCATGGTTCTATCTCCTGGATGTGGGGCGATGCACGATTTGCGTCGCTTGAGCCAATAACGTGCGCTCTTCCGTCCGGGCCGACCACGAAAGGTGTAAGGATTGTAAGCAAAGATTGCCGCTCAGTCCGCCGGCGCCAGCCGCTCGGCGCGCTGGGGAATGAGCAGGATGTAGGCGACGATCGCCGCCGCCAGCCAGGCCGAGGCCGAGTAGCGGCTGAGCGCCAGGCCGCCGCTGGTGATCGGCTTGTCGAGGAAGTCGCCGACGGTGGCGCCGAGCGGGCGGGTGAGGATGAAGGCGGCCCAGAACAGCGCCGTGCGCGACACCCTGGTCCAGAAGTACAGCCCGCCGACCACGGCCAGCGCCGCGCCGAACGCCAGCGCGCCGCCCTGGTAGCCCAGGCCGAGTCCCGTTTCGGGATCGGAGAACCAGTCGCCCAGCGCCGTGCCCAGCGTCTGCGAGAACAGGATCGTCATCCAGTAGAAAATTTCGGCCTTGCGCGTGTCGATGCGTTCGATCGACACCGAGCCCAGCGCCAGCCGCCACCATGCCAGCGAGCCGGCCAGCAGCAGCACCAGGATGGTCGAGCCGCCGGCGTAGCCGATGCCGAGCGAGCGGTCGCAGAAATCGGCCAGCGTGGTGCCGACCGTGGTGGTGGCGATGATCACCAGCCAGAACAGGGCGGGACGAAAGCGCCGCGCCGCAATCTGCGCCGCCACCGCCGCCAGGAACAGCGCGGCAAAGATCACGGTGCCGACCAGGTAGCCCAGCTTCATCGACATGGTGACCGCGTCGCCCGCCGTTTCGCCCAGCGTGGTGGCGGCGATCTTGGCGATCCAGAACAGCAGCGTGACCTGCGCGACCTTGCCGAGCGTGTGGCGATTATCCTGATCCATATTGCCTCCGGGTATAGGAAGGGGCAATTATGCCCGAAGGGCGGCCGCGGCGAGCGCGCTTGCGTGGCTGGTTTTCGTCCCCACATTAGCTAAAATGAACTTTTAGACAGGAACCAGCATGGACCCGAAAGAATCCCTCATCGAATACCCGAGCGACTTCCCGATCAAGGTGATGGGGCACGCGCACGACGAATTCGCCCCCACCATCGGCAAGGTGATTGTCGAGCTGGACCCGACTTTCCACGAAGGCAAGATGACCGCGCGCCCCTCGGCCAAGGGCAATTACACCGGCCTGACCGTGATCGTGCGCGCCACCAGCCGCGAGCAGCTGGACGACATCTATCGGGCCCTGTCGAAGCACCCGATGGTCAAGATGGTGCTGTAAAACCGGCCTGCTTCAAGGCGGGGATTGCGGGGCTGGCTTATAATGACGGGGCTATTTCATTTCCCCACCGACATTCCCATGCCAGCAACCCGCCCCGCCAGCCCGGTGATCCGCGAGCTGGGCCGCGCCGACTACGAGCCGACGTTTGCCGCTATGCGCGCGTTCACCGACGCCCGCCAGCCGGGCGACGCGGACGAGCTGTGGATCGTCGAGCACCCGCCGGTCTACACGCTGGGCCTGGGCGCCGACCGCGCGCACGTGCTGTCGCCGCACGACATTCCGGTGGTGCAGACCGACCGCGGCGGCGAAGTCACCTACCACGGCCCGGGCCAGGTGGTGATCTACCTGCTGATGGACCTGCGCCGCCAGAAGCCGGCCGGCAAGCTGTACGCGCGCCAGTTCGTGCAGCGCATTGAGCAGGCGGTGATCGACGTGCTGGCGGCGTATAATCTCGACGGTGAACGCATTGCCGGCGCACCCGGCATCTACATCGCGAGCGGCGCGCGCAAGGGCGCCAAGATCGCCGCGCTCGGCCTCAAGGTGCGCGGCAACGGCTGCACCTACCATGGCGTGTCGCTGAACGTCGCGATGGACCTGTCCCCGTTCTCGTGGATCAACCCGTGCGGTTATTCGGGCCTGGCCACGGTCGACATGCACACGATGGGCGTGGAAGCGCCGCTGGCCGACGTCCAGAAGGCGCTGGCCCAGGCGCTGGTGCGCCACCTGGCTGCCGATCCGCGGCCAGAACAACAATCCGAACAACCGATCGACAGCCCCGTGCGGGCCTGACCCCATGACTTCCTCCACCGATACCGGCATCGCTACCCCCGCAGCCTACAACCCGAGCGAAAAGCAGAAGGGCGCCAGCAAGACCGCGCGCATCCCGATCAAGATCGTCCCGGTCGAAGAGACCGAGCGCCTGAAGAAGCCGGACTGGATCCGCGTGAAGGCAGCCACCCGTTCGTCGCGCTTCTACGAGATCAAGGACATCCTGCGCGCCAACAACCTGGTGACGGTTTGCGAGGAAGCCAGCTGCCCGAACATCGGCGAATGCTTCGGCAAGGGCACCGCGACCTTCATGATCATGGGCGACAAGTGCACCCGCCGCTGCCCGTTCTGCGACGTCGGCCACGGCCGTCCGGACCCGCTGGACGAGAACGAGCCCGGCAACCTGGCCAAGACCATCGCCGCGCTGCGCCTGTCCTACGTGGTGATCACCTCGGTCGACCGCGACGACCTGCGCGACGGCGGCGCCGGCCACTTCGTCAACTGCATCACCAAGACCCGCGAGCTGTCGCCGCACACCAAGATCGAAGTGCTGGTGCCGGACTTCCGCGGCCGCCTGGAAAAAGCGCTGAAGATCTTCGCCGACGGCCTACCGGACGTGATGAACCACAACCTGGAAACCGTGCCGCGCCTGTACAAGGAAGCGCGCCCGGGCGCCGACTACAAGCACTCGCTGGAACTGCTGCGCGACTTCAAGAAAATGTACCCGTCGGCCGTGACCAAGTCGGGCCTGATGGTGGGCCTGGGCGAGACCGACGAGGAAATCCTCGAGGTCATGCGCGACATGCGCGAGCACGACATCGACATGCTGACCATCGGCCAGTACCTGGCGCCGTCGAACTCGCACCTGCCGGTGCGCCGCTACGTGCACCCGGATACGTTCAAGATGTTCGAAGAGAAAGCCTACGAGATGGGCTTCGTGCACGCCGCCGTGGGCGCGATGGTGCGTTCGTCGTACCACGCGGACCAGCAGGCGCATAACGCGGGCGTCGAAGGCGCCTGATTTGCCCAAGGGCGGACAGCGTGTGTGAACGACTAGAAGTTAGTCCTGACTCACCTGTCCCGTCCGGTTGATGTGTGTTACCGAACTATCCTCACTCCTCCTCCCGAGTTTCGTCGAGAAGTCTCGGTGTGAGCCCGCATGCCCATTTGTCGCAGCCTCAACGTAAGCGTCGGTCCATCACCGCCTTGCCAGTTCGGCGAACTGGGGCAGCTAAAATGGGTACTTTCCCAGCCAGTTGCCCGTCATGTCAGCCTATCCCGGGTTCGCCAGAAGATGGTCTGGAACTGAACTGATCCGCTCAGGTCCAGGTAGCACGGCCAGCCTGCGGTAGCGTTCAAATCGCAGCTGGACTTGAATTTGACGCGCATAGAAGGCGCCGCCCGGGGCCTTCCATTCATCCGGGCCATGGCGCACCTCTGCACCCAGGGTGCATATGATCGAGCGGGCTTAAGATTCCATCACGCTAGTCCAGTCCGCGCACAGTCTTCTTCCACAACGCTACAGCACCGTTCGGTCTGTCCTGGATCAATACCCGAGCCGCTCAATAGCAACATTCTTCCAAGAAACCGAAGCAATGGATCGTGGGAGGAACGCTATGAGCGGAAGCGCAGAGCGTATGTCGGGTTATCAATCCTGTCCGGCAGCCGCTTTGCGGCGGTCACTCGCATTCATCGTCATCCTTGGCTCGGTGCTGCTCATCGACCCGGCCAGCGCCCAAAGTTGCAGTCCTTCCCCAGGCGGCGAGGCCAATAGCTGTTCGGTCAATTCAGTGGCGAGCCTGGGCGCAAGCAGCGGTACGAACCTCGGCGTCGGGAATCCCATCAATGTCGTCACCGGCAACAAGTACCAGCGCGAGGACGATATGCCCGCGCTTCCCGGCATTCTCGGCCTCGAGATCGTTCGCCACTACAACAGTGCCTACAGCGCGCCGGCAAACTGGAACGGTGTGATTGGGCGACTCGGCCGGGCGGATGGGCGACCCCCCGAGCGGTTTACGAGCCTGGCTGAAGCTAGAAAGAAGCTTGCCTTGCTTGAAGAATTCAAAGAACCAGGAAGTAACTGTTGCGTCCTTCAAGAGTACACAGTTAAGGCTCCGATTCCCATCCGTAAAGGTTCTGCTGGCGCGCTCACTTCGCGCAAGCCGCCATACGACAGTTATGCCGGCGGCGCGGAGCAGTATCAGCTTTTGTTAGATAAAGTTCTGAATTGGCGAGATTTTTTAGAGCCCTCACCGAACCCGGCCCAACTATGAGCAATTTTTACGATGTCGTCTACGTCAACCGCGATGGCCGTTCTGCCCCAGTGGACCCATCGGCTACCGATAACCCATATTTTGGGCATTCGAGTTTGGCAAAATCTGTGCTAATGGGAGATCTCGGGACGATTCGATGGAGAACGAAAGATCATGGAGCCAAACAGCTCCATTTTAAGTCGCCTGCGATCGCGGTGATTGACCCATCTTCGGATTTGCTGATCGTTGTCCTTGGCTTTGGCGATACCCAATTTCGCCGGCCGTCGAATGCAGCCGCTTTTCGAGCTAACAGTGACCTAGACCATGTGATTACCCCGCCGGAGGTCGTTGAACAAGTTATCGAGCAACTCCCTGGACAAGCACCGAGATCGGTACGCTACCCAGTTGAGGCAATGACTGAGGTTCTGTTGAACGACAACCGTGTGTTGATTGGCATGGATTTCAGATACGAGTGGATTGAACGCAGATACTACGATCCGGCCAGGCAACAATGGTTAGAGCGTGACCAAATTTACCGTCGGTAGGTCCAGCGTGCTCGACAGATCATCGCGATAGTACCGCTTTTAACCGTTGGGACAACCGAAGAGCCGTGAGCAATTTTCCCCATCTTCGATGCGTCAGTGCTGCAGGCGACGAAGCCCCCCTTGCTCCTTCACACCCTGAATAATCCATATGGGCCAGATTGGTATAAGAGTCCCATTGCAAGGGCCGTTCGACAATCAAGAGTGAGTCGAATTTGTTGGGACCACGGGGATGATGCGGTTGAGATTCAGTTTGATTACGTGGTGAGCGCCGCGCTCGATCCGGTCACCGATTTGCTTATGGTCACCGTGCACTATAGTGATCGTTCCTACCAACGACCGAAAAATGCTGTAGTGATCAATTCGGACGGCACAATAAATCATCAGATCAGCCCACCGGAATTTGTGGAGATTGCGCCGCCGCATTCACAACAGGGCCGTTACCCGGTTGAATGCCTGGATTCAGTTCACGTTCAGAGCGGTCGGATAATTATTGGAATGAACTTCCGTTACGAATGGGTCGAATCGAGACACTACAACGTGAAAACTAGGAGGTGGGAAGAACGCGTTGGTGTGTACAAAAATAAGTCAACTTCTTTTACTGGGACAAGGTCATGAAAACCGGCCCGCGCCGGCGGGCGAGTGAGCCTCGCTGGTGAGAACTTGTCTCAAGAATTACACGGTTTTGTCTCGCTAACTTCTAGTCGAATATGCGTCAAAACGGTCCAGTTGTCTCATTATCTTCTGACCGTTCACAGTCGTAGGCGCCTGATTTGCCCAAGGGCGGACAGCGTGTGTGAACGACTAGAAGTTAGTCCTGACTCACCTGTCCCGTCCGGTTGATGTGTGTTACCGAACTATCCTCACTCCTCCTCCCGAGTTTCGTCGAGAAGTCTCGGTGTGAGCTCGCATGCCCATTTGTCGCAGCCTCAAAATGGGTACTTTCCCAGCCAGTTGCCCGCCATGTCAGCCTACAGAGGATTGAATTGTGATGATCAGATTTACCAATCTCCGCTATGTGAGCGCATCTGGGACTGACGCGCCAGTCGAATTGTCACACCCTGACAATCCACTTACCGGCGAGACTGCTAGAGCTCGTGCTGTCAGTGATGCCCGCAACCGAGCAATAGTATGGGAATATGCTGGCACTACCCACGAGTTCCGCCCGAAATATGGATGGGCTGCACTTGATCCGCTTACCGACCTGCTTGTGGTCGTCGTTGGGACTTCGGACTTACCATCTCCGGACAACGCGGTCGTTATCAATCCGGATGGAGGGGTGGACCACCAAATTAAGTCACCGGGGGTTGTCGAGCTTGCAGAAGGTGGGAACCCGCCAGAGCGTTATCCCGTTGAAGGGATGTCAGATGTGTACGTCGATGAAAACCAGCAAGTGGTGATTGGCCTAAATTATTGTAGAGAATGGGTAGAGCGCCGCCTCTATGACGTTGCAAAGAGAGAGTGGGGGCCGCGCGTTGTTACATATCGCAAATGAGTGATCCGCCCCGGGCCGGAGTGGTTCTAAGCACAGGTGAGGAGTCCCGCGCCGCGGGCGAATGAGCCTCGCTGGTGAGAACTTGTCTCAAGAATTATTCAGTTTTGTCTCGCTAACTTCTAGTCGAATATGCGTCAAAACGGTCCAGTTGTCTCATTATCTTCTGACCGTTCACAGTCGAAGGCGCCTGATTTGCCCAAGGGGCGGGCAGCGTGATTGACGCTGCCACCTTGCATCGTCCAGAATGTTTGTAGCGCAACATTACGTTGCGGACAATCGACAGGATGACGATGCCCAACATTCCCGCCGCTGCCCAGCCGGGCGCACGTAAATCAATGCTCCGCGGCTGGTTTGCCATCCCCCTCTGGAAGCGCGTGCTGGGCGGCCTGGCGCTCGGTGTCGTGGTCGGCCTGGTCTGGCCTTCATACGCGCCGCAGGTCGGTTTTCTCGGCGAGATTTTCGTCCGCCTGATCAAGATGCTGGTCGCACCCATCGTGTTCGTGACGATCACGGCGGGCGTGACTTCGCTCGGCGATCCGAAGCGCCTGGGTTCGCTGGGCGGGCGCACCATCGGCCTGTTCCTGTGCACCACCGTGGTCGCGGTTTCGCTTGGCATGGCGGTCGGCGCGCTGCTGCATCCCGGCGTCGGCGCCAACCTCGGCGGCGCCATCCCCAAGGCGCTGGGCGCGAGCAAATCGGTAGGCGAACAGCTGATCGGCATCGTGCCGCTGAATATCGTCGAGGCGCTGGCCAAGGGCGACATGCTGGCGCTTATATTCGTCGCCATCCTGCTCGGCGCCGGCACCATCACCGCCGGCGCGGCGGGGCGCCCGCTGGCCGACTTCTTTCAATCGGCCTCGGCCGTGATGCTGCGCGTCGTCACCATCGTGATGGAAGCCACCCCGTTCGGCGTGTTCGCCCTGATCGCCAACTCGATCGCGGCCAATGGCACGGCAGTGTTCGTCAACGTCGGCTGGCTGGCGCTGTGCGTGGTGATCGGCTCGGCCTTGCAGGTGCTGCTGGTGCATGGCGTGCTGATCCGGCTGGTGGCGCGGCTTGAGGTCCAGCCCTTTTTCCGCGCCATTCCGGACGCCCTGATGGTGGCGTTCTCGACCGCGTCCAGCTCGGCCACGCTGCCGGTGGCGATGCGGGTGGCGCAGGACAAGCTCGGCATCAACAAGCCGGTGTTCATGACCGTGTTGCCGCTGGGCGCGGCGATCGGCAAGGACGGGACCGCGATGTACGTGGGCCTGCTCAGCATGTTCAGCCTGCAGGCGCTGGGCGTCGAGATCGCGCCCGCCAGCTACCTGATCGTGCTGCTGACGGCGACGCTGGCGGCTTTCGGCACCGCGCCGGTGCCGTCCGCTTCCCTGTTCATGCTGGCTGCCGTGCTTGCCGCGGTGGGTACGGGCGTTGACCAGACTGCGCTGGTAGTCGGCTTCGTGTTGCCCTTCGACCGCCTGCTGGACATGACACGCACGGTCGCCAGCGCCAGCGCAAATCTGGCGGTCGCAACCACCGTGGCCCGCCTCGAAGGCGAGCTGGACACAGCGGTCTATGGCGCCAGCGGCCCAGCCTAGCGCTGATTCGTCGGCAACGAATCCTCGTTCCTGTTGTTGCGATTGACTTCGCCGTTCGCCGGAGTGCCGGTGGCCATGTTCTCGTTGATCGAGGAGCGTCCGGCGGCTTCGTCGCCGCTGGCGGTGTCGCCCTTGCTCATGGACGAACCGCTGCTGTGGTCGCTCAGGTCGATGTGGCTGCACGCCGAGAGGGCCAGTGCGGAGACACTGGCGATCAGCAAAGCCTGGTAGGTCTTCATGTCATCCTCCATTTCGTGCTGGTAATGCAAACGGGCGGGGGCGCTCGAAATTGGAAGCTGGTTCAGCTTTAGTTTTAGCCTACTCCTTTGGCGTGAAGACGTTTGCTCCTTACAAATCTTAAGAACCGCGCAGCTCGTCCCAGCTGAGGCCAAAGCGCGCCAGGTATTTCTTCAGGCGGTCGGCGTCGTTGGGCCGTTCCTTGGCGCTCCGTGAGACGGCGAACAGCTTGCGGCCGGCGTCCGACAGTGTTGTCGATTTCCGGCACACTTCGATGACCGCGCCGAGCTGGACGGCATCGAACAGGTCCAGTTCGGCGGCTTGTTTGCCGAGAATGCCTTCCAGATCGAGATCGCCCGCCTCGTCATTGGCATAGTGCTGCCACAGGCGCCGCAGCCGCGCGACTTCTTCCTGCACGATCACATCCGTGATGCGGCCCGCCTCGGCCAGCGTCGCCATGCGCTGCACCGAGGCCGACAGGTCGCGGAAATTGCCCGCCCAGCGCGCTTCCGCGGACATCGCGAAATCCATGTAGCGCTTGCGCGCCTCCTTGTTCAGGCGCACCACCTGCGCATTCTCGGCGCCGAACTGGGCCAGCAGGTAATCGATGTTGGGATCGATGTCTTCGGGGCGCGCCGTCAGGCCGGGCAGCTCGTAGGTCCACAGGTTGATCCGCGCGAACAGGTCTTCGCGGAAGCGGCCGGCGACCACTTCCTTCGACAGGTCACGGTTGGTGCCGGCGATCAGCAGGAAATCGCTTTGCACTTCGTTGTCCGAGCCCACCGGGTGGAAGCGCTTCTCTTCGATGGCCTTGAGCAGCATGGCCTGCTCGTCCAGGCCGAGCTCGCCGATCTCGTCGAGGAACAGCAGGCCCTTGTGCGCGCTGCGCAGCAGGCCGGGACGGTCCGAGGCGGCGCCGGTGAAGGCGCCCTTGACGTGGCCGAACAAGGTCGAGCCCGCGCCGTCGCCCTGCAGCGTGGCGCAGTTGATGTCGACGAACTTGCCGTCGATCTGGTGCCGCGCCCGGCGCAACTGGTAGATGCGGCGCGCCAGGAAGGACTTGCCGGCGCCGGTCGGCCCCATCAGCAACATCGGCGCCTTCGACTTGATGGCCACGCGCTCGATCTCGTCGATCATCGCGTTGAAACGGGCGTTGCGGGTGGCGATGCCGGACTTGAGGAAGGCCACGCCTTCTTCCTGCTCGCGCGTGAAGCGCTGGGCGATCTGGTCATACTTCGACAGGTCGAGGTCGATCAGCGTGAAGGAGCCGGGATCGCCCGCGGTCTGGCGGCGCGGCGGGGCGGTCTGCAGCAGGCGGCCGGGGAAGTAGCGCGCCTCGGTCATCAGGAACATGCAGATCTGGACCACGTGGGTGCCGGTGGTGATGTGGATCCAGTACTCCTCGTTATCCGGATCGAAGGGATAGCTGCGCGCGAAGTCGAACAGGGTCGCGTAGACCTGTTCGAAGTCCCACGGGTCCTCGATGTGCACGCGGCGGGGATTCACTTCGGTCTCAGGCGACACCGAGGCGATGTCGCGCCTGACCTGTTCCGCCAGGTCGCCGTGGCGGCCATTGAACAGCAGCTCGATGCGGTCGATGACCACTTCTTCGTGCTGGGTCAGGGCCACGGTCGGGCGCCACTTTTCCCAACGGTTGG
Organism: Massilia terrae; assembly: GCF_024753145.1. Classification (GTDB taxonomy): domain Bacteria; phylum Pseudomonadota; class Gammaproteobacteria; order Burkholderiales; family Burkholderiaceae_D; genus Telluria; species Telluria terrae. The sequence continues at coordinate 132,328 of NZ_JANUGU010000006.1, forward strand.
CGCCGCTGCCGCTGTCGAGCTGGCTGCCGACGAAGCCGATCACCACGCTGCGCTTCTTCTTCATTTTGAATAAATGTTTATCTAAACAGATAATTTAGCACACCGCGTTTCCGATCGAACACATTCCGGTTCAATCTTGCGTATTAGAAATAAAACATAAAATTATCAAGCACTTATCTGAAAAACATATGGCGGATGAGCGGGCTGGCACGGCCATTGCAATAGGAGGGGTACCAAACAATCAAGGAGAACGCCATGGGCTGGACCATCAGCGTGGGAAGTGCAGGTGTGGGGCAAAGAACGAATGGCAGTGTGACTACAATTCGACAAAGTGCTGTCACGCCGATTTCTCGCCATTCGACTGTCCAGGTAATGGTTTCGTTGGATGCGGTCACGTCGGCCCAGGCCGAACAGGTCTGGCAGAGCGTCCTGTCTATCCTAGTCGGCAAGCTTTAACAATTCTTGGAATTTAATGAGAGAACAAGCAAATGAAACACGAGACTTTTGACGTGATTGCGGTCGAAGGCGGACGTCCGGTGAAGATGTGGACGCACGGGGTGCCGGTCGAGGACGAGGCCAGGAAGCAGCTGTCGAATACGGCGAAGATGCCGTTCATCTACAAGCACATCGCCGCGATGCCGGACGTGCACCTGGGGAAGGGATCGACCATCGGGAGCGTGATTCCGACGCTGGGGGCGATCATCCCGGCGGCCGTGGGTGTCGATATCGGCTGCGGGATGATGGCTGCCAAAACCACGCTGACCGCCAATGACTTGCCCGACAACCTGGGCCCGCTGCGCTCGGCCATCGAGCGCTCGGTCCCGCACGGGATGTCGCCGAAAACGCGTGGTTTCAAAGGCCGCGACAAGGGTTCGTGGGACACGCCGCCGCAAGCGGTCGACGCCGCCTGGCTGCAATTGAAGGATGGATTCGACGCAATCTGCGACAAGACCCCGAAGCTGAGGAACACTAACAACTACAAGCACCTGGGGACGCTGGGAACGGGGAACCACTTCATCGAAATCTGCCTCGACGAGGTGGGGTTCGTCTGGTTCATGCTGCACTCGGGGTCGCGCGGGGTGGGGAACGCGATCGGGTCCTGGTTCATCGAGCTGGCGAAGAAGGACATGCGCACGCACTTCATCAACCTGCCGGACGATGACCTGGCCTACCTGCCGGAAGGAACGCAGCACTACGACGATTATGTCGAGGCGGTCGGCTGGGCGCAGCAGTTTGCGCGCCTGAACCGCGAGGTGATGATGCAGAACCTGATCGCGGCGGTCCGCACGGTGATCACCAAGCCCTTCGAGACGCACGTGGAAGCGGTGAATTGCCACCACAACTATGTGCAGAAGGAACACCACTTCGGCAAGGACGTGCTCGTCACCCGCAAGGGAGCGGTGTCGGCGCGCGAGGGCGAGCTGGGGATCATTCCGGGGTCGATGGGGGCCAAGAGCTACATCGTGCGCGGAAAGGGAAACCCGGAAAGCTTCAACAGCTGCAGCCACGGCGCCGGCCGCACCATGAGTCGCAACGAGGCCAAGCGCCGCTTCACCGTGGCCGACCAGGTCAAGGCGACCGAAGGGGTGGAGTGCCGCAAGGATGCCGATGTGATCGACGAGATCCCGATGGCGTACAAGGACATCGATGCGGTGATGGAGGCGCAGCGCGACCTGGTGGAAGTTGTGCATACCTTGAAACAGATCGTCTGCGTGAAAGGCTGAGTTTTGCAATCAGCCGCTCACGCAGGCGGCAAAAAGAAAGAAAAGAACATGATTGAACTAAATGGCGCCGCGGGAGAGGGCGGCGGCCAGATCCTGCGTTCGGCGCTGACCCTGTCGGTGCTGACTGGACAGGCTTTTCGCATCCGGGACATTCGCGCGAACCGTTCCAAGCCGGGGCTGATGCGCCAACATTTGGTGGCCGTGCAAGCGGCTGCCGAGGTGTGCGGCGCGCAGGCCGAGGGCGCGCACGTCGGCTCGCTCCAGCTGAGCTTTTCGCCCGGAGCCATCCGTGGCGGCGACTACCGCTTCGCCATCGGCACGGCGGGGAGCTGTACGCTGGTCTTGCAAACGCTGGTCCCGGCCTTGCTGTTCGCGGACCGGCCTTCGACCGTGCGGGTGGCCGGCGGCACGCACAATCCGATGGCGCCGCCGGCGCAGTTCCTGCAGCGTGCCTATGCGCGTGCGCTGGCGGACATGGGCGCGGCGGTCGGTTTCGAACTGCACCGCTTCGGCTTCTATCCGGCGGGCGGCGGCGCGATCACGGCCATGGTCCAGCCCTGCGGCGTCTTGCGTCCGTTCGAGTGGATGGCGCGCGGCGCGCGGGTGGCGGCCTATGCGGAGAGCTTTGTCGCAGGCATCTCGGCGAATGTCGCCAGGCGCGAGCTGGACAGTGTCGGCGCCGCGATGGGGTGGGAAGGCTCGCAGTTGCGCGAACGTGGCCTGCCGGGCGAGCAGGGGCCGGGCAACGCGCTGCTGATCACGCTGGAGCACGAGCACGTGACGGAAGTGTTCACCGCGATCGGCGAAAAATCCATCCCTTCCGATGCCGTGGCGCGCGCCGTGGTCAAGGACGTGCGGCGCTACCTGGCGTCAGAGGGCGCGGTGGGCGAGCACCTGGCCGACCAGCTGATGCTGCCAATGGCGCTGGCCGGCGGCGGGCGCTACACGACGGCATCAATCTCCTTGCACGCGAGGACCAATGCCCAAGTCATCGAGCGCTTCCTGCCGGTGCGCTTCGAGTTCGGAGAGCAAGGCGGCGTGCATACCTGCTTGGTCGAAGCCGCTTCTGCCTACAAACCGCCGGCGCAGCGCAGCGCGGTGCCGGTGAAGTAAGACGCGGTGGACGAAAGCGCCCCGGGGTCAGGTCGTCCAATTGATCAAAATTCCAGTTGCATAAGTTCCTAAGGACATTCTTGATTCTTTGGACGACCTGACCCCAGGGGGCAAAACGTGCATTGCGTGAAGTGTTCGCGGGAAGGCGGGGAAGACCTCATGCCTGCTTTCCCGGTCGACGCCTTACTGCCTGGTCGGGTCGGTCCGCGGAAGGAAGCCCCCGTTACCGTTGATAGGAGATTGCGTACAACTTGCTGGCTATAGACGAAGACCATCCCATAGCAAGTGAATCAGATTCCACCGGCGCAGCGCAGCGTGGTGCCGGTGAAGTACGACGCGGCCGGGGACAGTAACCAGACAATCGGCGCGGCAATTTCTTCCGGCGTCGCCGGTCGTTGCAGCGGGACTTTTTGCGCGTACCGCTCCGCGCGGCCGGGCGCGCCGGCCGTGGCGTGCAGGTCGGTCTGCGTGATGCCGGGCGCGACGCCGCAGACCCGGATGCCTTCCGCTGCCAGCTCCCGGCTCAAGCCCAGGGTGAACGAATCGACCGCGCCCTTGCTGGCGGCGTAGTGCACCCATTCCTGGGGACTGCCGGTCGAGACGGCGACGGAGGAGACGTTGACGATCACGCCCTTGGCGCCGGTGCGCCGGAACGAATGAATCGCGGCGCGGCAGCAATGCATGGTGCCGTAGACATTGGTGCGGAACACGGCTTCGATGGTGGCCGGATCGGTGCTGATGAAGTCGCGCAGCGGCCCGGTGATGGCGGCGTTGTTCACCAGCGCCGCCAGCGGGCCAAGTTGCTCCTCGACGGTGGCGAACATGCCTTGCACCTCGGCCTCGTCGCCGACATCGGCCTGGACGGCAAGCGCTGTGCCGCCTGCCGCGCGGATGGCAGCGACGAGGGCGTCGGCGGCGCTCTTGTCACGTACGAAGTTGACGGCGACTGCGTAACCTGCCGCCGCTGCTTGCCGCGCAACAGCGGCGCCGATGCCGCGGCTGGCGCCGGTAACGATCAATACTTTTTGCATGCGCGATCCTCGTGTGTGTTTGGCGATATCGTACCGGCAACTTTGCAGGAGTTCAAAAGTATGCATGTGCGGGCTACCGTGCGGGGCTCGCGAGCGGATATAGTGCAGGCAATCTATTCGTATCAAGGCAAGATGGCTGATTCACGCAATCAAGAAGAACAGGACAGCACCCACGGCGACGATGCGCTGCTTGTACAGGAGCTCGACCTGGCGGCGCGCGGCATGGAGCTGGTCAAGATGGAAGGCCGGGTGTTCGTGCGCGTGCGCGGCGAGGTGCGCTACGAGGGCCTGCGCGTGCCGTACAGGCTGGTGCCGAGCCGCGGCGTGCTGGCCAAGCCGAGCAAGTGGCGCAAGCTGGATTTGACCGCGCGCCGCCAGCTGGTCGAGGAACGGGCCGGCGCGCGCGATGTCGCGGAGCTGCAGCAGCAGGCCGAGGAGTTCGTCGCCGAGATCGCCGAGCAAGCCGACGAGTTCGGTTTCGATCCGATGCTGTTCCTGCATGTGCTGGATGAGCTGGAAACCTCCGAGCCGGCCGAGTATGTGTTCGACCGCATCGGGCAGCGCGTCACGCACGCGATCGAACGCGAGCAGGAGGAGCGGCACGCGGCGCGCACCAAGGAAAGCATCAACCTGGCCGAGTATCCCGATAGCTTCGAAGTGGCGAGCAAGATGCAGCGCCGCTTCATCGCGCTGCTGGGGCCGACGAATTCCGGCAAGACGCACAAGGCAATGGAGGCGCTGGCGAACGCGGCCAGCGGGGTCTACCTGGCGCCCTTGCGCTTGCTGGCGCTGGAGAACTATGAGCGCCTGCTGGACGCGCGTCCGCATGGCAAGGAACTGAAGGTCAGCCTGGTGACGGGCGAGGAGCGCCGCATTGCCGAGGGCGCGACCCACGTGGCCAGCACGGTCGAAATGCTGGACACCCGCACGGCGGTCGAGGTGGCGGTGATCGACGAGATCCAGATGCTGTCGGACCGCGACCGCGGTGCGGCGTGGACGGCGGCGGTGTGTGGCGCACCGGCCCAGGTCGTGTACCTGGTCGGAGCGCCGGAAGCGCGGCGCGCGATCGAGGCGCTGGCGGCGCGGCTGGAATGCGAGCTGGAGGTGCACGTGCTCAAGCGCAAGGCGCCGCTGTCGATGGAGGCGGGCGCGGTGCGCAAGCTGCGCAATGTGCGGCGCGGCGACGCCATCATCGCGTTCTCGCGGCGCGAGGTGCTGATGTGGCGCGACATGATCACCGAGCTGGGCTTGTCGGTGGCGACCGTGTACGGCAATCTGTCGCCCGAGGTGCGACGGGCGCAGGCGGCGCGCTTTCGCGAGGGGCAGGCCGACGTGGTGGTGGGCACCGACGCGCTGGCGATGGGGCTGAACCTGCCGATCCAGCGGATCGTCATGACCACGGCCGTCAAGTACAACGGTGTCGAGGAGGAAGAGATTTCGGCGGCGCTGGCCAAGCAGATCGCTGGCCGCGCCGGGCGTTTCGGCGTGCACGAGGAAGGCTTCGTGGCCGGTTATGACGACGACACGCACGAGATCATGCGCGCCCTGCTGAAGGAGAAGGTGCCGCCGGTGCCGGCCACCGGCTTCGCGGTGGCGCCGTCGCTGGAGCAATTGCATCGCATCGCGGCGGTGACCGGGGAGAATTCGCTGGTCAAGCTGCTGCGTCGTTTCGTGCACAACATCGATGTGCCGGACGGCTTTTTCTTCCCGAAGATTACCGAGGAGCAGAACGAACGCGCGGAATGGCTGGATTCGCTGCCGCTGTCGGTGGCGGAGAAATTCACGCTGTCGCTGGTGCCGGTATCGACCCGCGTGCCGGTGCTGCAGAGCGCGTGGGAGCACTGGTCGCTGTCGCTGGCGAAGAAGAAGGCGAGTCCGCTGCAGCCGCATCCGGAATCGCTGTTCTGGCAGAACCTGCAGGAGGTGGAGGATACCTGTCGCATGTATTCGGCCTACGCCTGGCTGGGTTACCGGCTGCCGGAGTACTTCCCCAGCATCGAGCTGGCGCAGGAGCTGGCGCGCGAAGCATCGGAGCGGGTCGATTCGCTGCTGCAGCAGCAGAACGCGGCGGCGCGCAAGCGGCACGACAAGCGCGGACGCCGTTAGTCAGGGCAGGCAGTGCGAGGCGACGCCGGCGCCGTTGCCGCCGACCACAGGGATATCGAAGGGCGGGTAGCCGTTGCCGAGCAGGAGCACGCGCTGGCCGCGGTAGCGCAGGGCGAGCTGGTCGCCAGCGTAGTCGTCGAGGCCGCGCGGGATGAACAGCGCGATGCGGTAGTTGAGCGCGGGATAGGCGCCGGGGCCGAAGGTTTGCTGCGCGGGACCATGCTGCAGCTCGCCGGCGATGGCGCCGGACAGGGCGGGCGTGTCGCCCGGGGTGTTGAGGTCCGGCTTGTCGTCGAAGCGCAGGCTGAAGGGACGCAGCGGGCCATCGTCGCGGCCGGGATAGTCGATGCGGAAATCGTTGACGTCGTAATAGAAGCGCCGCAGGTCGCTGCGCACGTTCATGCTGCACAAGACGAAGATGGCCCAGAATCCCTGGCGCAGGCGCGGGAGCACCCACGCGGCGGGGTGCGGCGCCAGCGCGAGCGGGCTGGCGAAATGGACCTCGTGGGCGTTGGCCACGTGCTGGTAGTGGATCACCACCGGCGCGGCGGGCTCGGGCCGCGTGCTGGAGCAGGCGGCCAGCGCCATCAGCTGGGCTGCGATCAGCGGGCTGCGCAAGGATTTGTGCATCACGCCTCCTGGCCCGAGCACGGGCGCGCAAGGGGTGTCTGGGAATGCGTCAAGCTTGGACGAATCAAATGCGGTGGGTTTGAGCTAGGTCAGGCGTGCTGTGGCGGGGATACCCCGGCGGCCCGCTTTTCTTTTGTTTGACTTGGCACGTCGTCCCCGCGCAGGCGGGGACCCATAGACCGTTCGCGTCTACGAACAAATGCCGGACGTCCGCAAACTCAGCATGGGTCCAGCCTGCGCGGGGACGACGTTGGGGAGGTAAGTTGGAAAGCTGACGCCGTGCGCCTTCGGCTGCTCAGCCCTTGGCCGTCAGCGCCTTCTGCAGCAGCTGGTGCAAGGCCGGGAACTCGGGCTCGCCCACGTAGCGCTTGAGGATTTCGCCGTCCTTGCCGATTACGAAGGTAGTCGGGGTCATGGCGACATCGCCGAACTGCTTGGCCAGGTCGCCGCCCGAATCGAGCGCCACCTTGAAGGGCAGCTGGCGCGTTTGCGTGTAATTGAGCACGTAGTCCGGACGGTCATAGCTCATCGCCACCGCGACAAACTGCAGGCCCTGGCCCTTGAACTTGTTGTACGTATCCACCATCGCGGGCATTTCCTTGACGCAGGTCGCGCACGAGGTTGCCCAGAAATTCACCATCACGACCTTGCCGCGCAGGTCGGCGCTGCTGATCTTCTGGCCGTCGATGCTGATGAAGGTGACGTCCGGCGCCTTCACGCTCTTGGTGAGCGTCTGGTAGCCGATGCCGCCAATGATGAGGACGGCCGCGCCGATGGCGGCCCAGTTGATCCAGGAGCGTTTCGAAGCCGGAGCGTTCATGATGTCATCTTGGTGAGGCGGGCAACAGGGCCATTATAGCCCCGCCGCCCGGCGCCGTCCTTGACCTCGTTTTTACTGGGCGGTGGTGGAGGCCTGCGCGGTCTGCGGCTGCATCGCCTTCAGGTCTTCTTCGCTGATGTATTCGAACATCTTGACCACGCGTTGCACGCCAGACACGCCTTCGGCCACTTGCGAGGCCACATTGCCTTCGCGCGGGGTGACGATACCCATCAGGTAGACGTTGCCGCGCTCGGTGACGACCTTGAACGACACCGCCGAGACGGTCTTCTTGTCGACCAGGCTGGCCTTGATCTTGGTGGTGATCAGGGCGTCGCTGGAGCGCGAGGTGTAGCTGGACGGGCCGGCGATCTCGAGTTCGTTGATGACGTTGACCACGTTGTCGATGGCGCGCACTTCGCGCTCGACCTGGGACTTCATGGCTTCGTCGCGTACTTCGCCGGTCAGCAGCACCTTGCGGTTGTAACTGGTGACGTTGACGTGGCCGGCGTCGCCGACAACCTTGGCGACCTTCACTTCGCCTTTGACGGTGATCGCCTTGTCCTCGGTCTGCGCACCCAGGGTGCGGCGGTCGGCGGTGGCGACCGCGCCGACCACGGCGCTGCCGACCATCATTTCGACGCAGCCGGTCAGCGACGTCGCCAGCGCGGCGCACAGGATCGCTTTCGTGAGCGTGCTCGACAAACGGGCCTTCATCATTCTTCATCTCCTCCGAATAGCGCGACATCGATGCCGTCGCAAATGCAGTGAATCGTGACCAGGTGCACTTCCTGGATGCGTGCGGTGCGGCTGTGCGGCACGTTGATGTGCACGTCCGCATCGGTGAGCATCTTGGCCAGCTGGCCGCCATCCTTGCCGGTCAGCGCCACGATGCGCATCTCGCGTTCGAGCGCCGCTTCCGCCGCCGCCAGCACATTGGCCGAATTGCCGGAGGTGGAAATGGCCAGCAGGATGTCGCCGGCCTGGCCGAAGGCCTGCACCTGCTTCGAGAACACATCCTTGTAGCTGTAATCATTGCCGACGGCGGTCAGGATCGACGTGTCGGTGGTCAAGGCCAGTGCGGGCAGCGGGAAGCGCTCGCGCTCGAAACGGCCGACCAGCTCGGCGGCAAAGTGCTGGCAGTCAGCTGCCGAGCCGCCATTGCCGCAGGCGAGAATCTTGTTGCCGTTGGACAGGGCGGCGAACATCAGTTCGACGGCCTGCGAAATCGGTTGGGTCAGGGCGGCGGCGGAATTGAGCTTCAGCTCGGCGCTTTCCTGGAAGTGAGCGAGGATGCGTTGAGTATTCATGACCGGAAATTATAGTGCAGTGCGGTGCTGAAGACAGGCAAGCACAGAAAAAATTGCTTACATTTCAATGGCATTGCGCAGCCATGCGCGTTTTTTGCCATCGATGGCCACCACGTCGAAGCGGCAGGGCGGGGTGTGGGCGAAGCGCATCAGGTACACGGTGGCCGCGCGCTGCAGCCGCCGGACCTTGGCCGGACTGATGCTGGCCAGGGCGCCGCCGTGGCGGGTATCGGCGCGCTGGCGCACCTCGACGAACACGAGCGTGGCGCCGTCCCGCATGATCAGGTCGATTTCGCCGCCCTGGCAACGGAAGTTGGCGGCGACCGGGCGCAGGCCGTGGCGGGCGAGCCAGGCCTGCGCCAGCTGTTCCCAGCGCTGGCCTTGCTCCTGCTTGGCCGACAGGCCGGGCAGCATCTAGCGGTCCGGCCCGGCCGGCGATGGCAATGTGGCAAGGGCACTTGTGCTAGGCTGCGGCGGCGCGCACAATCCGGCGGGCGCGCCGCATGGCTGCGCCCAGCCGTCCAGCGGCGCCGGCATGCACCTGGCGCGCCGGCGCCCGAGCCGTTTGACCAGCATCCGAATCCCGACATGAGTGACACCCAGTCCAGCCAGATCGCCAACCTCCCTGTGATCCACGAGGCCGCCCAGCAGTCCTATCCCACCGGGACCCTGTACGTGGTGGCCACGCCGATCGGCAATGTCACCGACATCACCTTGCGCGCGCTGCACCTGCTGGCGCTGGCAGACGTGGTCGCATGCGAGGACACGCGCAAGACCGGCGCGCTGCTGGGCCGCTTCGGCATCAACAGGCCGTTGCTGGCGGCACACCAGCATAATGAGCGCGAGGTGGCCGAGCGCCTGGTCGAGCGCCTGGCCGGCGGCGCACGGGTGGCGCTGGTATCGGATGCAGGCACACCGGCGGTGTCGGATCCGGGCGCGCGCATCGTCGACGCGGTGCGCAAGGCCGGCTACCGGGTGCTGCCGCTGCCGGGCGCCTCCGCCGCGGTGACGGCGCTGTCGGCGGCGGGGCTGGTCAATGACCGCTTCTATTTCGTCGGCTTCCTGCCGGCCAAGCCGAAGCAGCGCGAAACGGCGCTGGCCGAACTGGCGCAGGTGCCGGCCACGCTGGTGTTCTACGAAGCGCCGCACCGCATCGATGAATGCGTGCAGGCGCTGGCCCATGCCTTCGAGCCGGCGCGGCAGGTGGTGTTCGCGCGCGAACTGACCAAGCTGTTCGAGGAAGTGCACCGCTGCACGCTGGGCGAGGCGACGGCCTGGCTGAAGGGCGATACCAACCGCGAGCGCGGCGAATTCGTCGTGCTGGTTGAGGGCGCGCCCGCGCGCGACGATGCCGCCGACGCCGATGCGGACCGGATCTTGCGGATCCTGTTGGCCGAATGCAGCGTGAAGCAGGCGGCGAGCCTGGCGGCACAGATCACGGGCCTGAAAAAGAATGCGCTGTACGACCGCGCCCTGCAGTTGAAGGATGAATAAGACGCCGGCAGCGCACTGCCGCGCGGCGTTTCGCCGGCCAGCCTTGACCGATCTGGCGCCAGCAGGTATCATGCTCGTCCTCGTCGGAGTGTAGCGCAGCCCGGTAGCGCATCTGGTTTGGGACCAGAGGGTCCAAGGTTCGAATCCTTGTACTCCGACCACAGTTTCTCGAAAGCCGACGCCATCCGCGCCGGCTTTTTCGTTTCCGGCCCTGGCGCGATGCTGATCCACAGGTAGTCGAACTCCAGCTGTTCGCCCGGACGGCCGCCGGAACGCGCGCCGATCTTTCCCTTCCCGATCACACGCATATTCGCGCAGGCCGGCATCGGTGTGCGCGCAACGTCGTCCATACCGTCGCCCGATAACAGCAGCAGCTCGCCCGACAGTGCGCAGGCATCGCGCATCAGCACGACGGGAACTTGGGGAAATTGCAATCGCATATTGCCGCCGACGAAGCGGTCTTGCACGGCGAAGGCCTCGACGCCGGGGAAGCGTTGCCGGATAGCGGCCGCGAGTTCGGGAAACGGTTGCAGGATCCTCGGGTCGCGCCCGAGCGCGGCCTGCAGCTGCGGCCGAAACGCCAGCGCGGTGACGAGGAGCGCGGCGAAGGCGGCCATCGTTGCGAGCATCCTGCGATAGACCGCCGCGGACACCGGCGGGAAAAACACGAAGAAGGCCAGCGGGAAGGAAAACAGCAGCGGCTGTAGCCAGCGGCTCTGGACATGCACGAGTTCTCCGCCGAGCACCAGGGCCGCGATGGCGCCGAGCCCGCAGGCATACAGCCAGAAGAAGAACCGCGCGTCGGCTGATGCCAGCCGCGGACTGCCCCGTTTGCGCGCCGTCCAGGCGCAGGCCAGCAGCACCCACAGCGGGGTGATGAAGGACAGGATGCTCAGGCCGAAGTGCCGCAGGCCCAGCATCACATTGGCGCCATAGGCCATGGGCGATCCGCCCTCGTGCATCTTGCGCAAGGTGTCGGTGGTGGCTGTATCGGCCTGTCCGGCGAACCAGACCGCGTGGGGAAGCATGATCAGCAGGCCCACGAGCGGCGTCATCCACACGTCCCTGGTCCAGATGATGCGCCGGTGTTCCGGCACCAGCAGGCTGGCGCCGGTGAGCCCAAGCACGAAGAGCAGGAAGTTGTACTTGGATAGCATGCCGAGGCCGAACAGCAGGCCCAGCAGCACGCGCAGGCGCGGGCCCGGGGCGCGCAGCAGCGCGAGGTAGCACCACAGGGAAGCCGCGGCGACCGCGGTGGCCAGGATCGAATGCGTGCGGTCGATCTGGGCTTCCCAGCCGAGCGTGACGATCATGGCGAGCGAGGCCGATACCGCCGCCGCGCCGGTACGGCCGATCAGCAGGCGCGCGGACTGGTACACGCTGGCGTACAGCGCGAACATGAGCAGGTTCTTGGTGACCGCGAGCGCGAAGTGGTTGACGCCGGCGAGCTGGAAGGCGAGCGCCTGCAGCCAGGTGTACAGGGGAGGCTGGTTTTCGTAGCCGGGCCGGAGATGCTGGGCGTAGAAGACCTGCTCGGCCTCATCCATCTCGGCGGCGCCGCCTTGCCAGACGCGGATCAGGATCTGGAGGAAGAAGTAGACGCCGAGCGCGGCCAGGAAGGCCGGGCGGGTGCGCTGCTTGTTGCCGGCGATGGGTTCGGCGATCGCGGTCACGGGCGTCTTTCCGTTTAAGGAGAGACGCCAGCCTAGCGGCGCGGCCGGCGCGCGCGTTAGAGGCGCATCAAACGAACGTCGTCCCCGCGAAGGACGACGTTACTACTGTCAACTAGTACGTTTGGCCGCGATCGCGTTGCCGGCGCGGCTGACGCTTTTTCGCCCAAGATGCTGCGAGATGAACAGTCCCGCATCCACCACCTGGTCGAGGTCGACCCCGGTCTCGATCCCCAGCCCGTTCATCAGGTACAGCACATCCTCGGTCGCGACATTGCCGGTCGCGCCCTTGGCATACGGGCAGCCGCCCAGGCCCGACACCGACGAGTGGAAAATCGCGATGCCCACTTCCATGCTCGCGTAGATATTGGCCAGAGCCTGCCCGTAGGTGTCGTGGAAATGGCCGGACAAGCGCTCCAGCGGAAACTCCTGCGCCGCGCGCAGCATCACCGCCTGCGTCTTGCGCGGGGTGGACACGCCGATGGTGTCCGCGATGTCGATCTCGTCGCAGCCCAGGTCGCGCATGCGGGCCACCACGTCGGCCACGGCGTCCAGCGGCACCTCGCCCTGGTAGGGGCAGCCGAAGGCGGTGCTGATGCTGCCGCGCAGGCGCACGCCGCTGGCCTTGGCCGCTTTCGCAACCGGTTCGAAGCGCGCGATCGATTCCGCGATCGAGCAGTTGATGTTCTTCTGCGAGAAAGCCTCGGACGCGGCGCCGAAGATCACCACTTCGTCCGCCTTGGCCGCCAGCGCCGCCTCGAAGCCCTGCATATTCGGCGTCAGCACGGAATAGATGGTGCCGGGACGGCGCGCGATGCGGGTCATGACCTCGGCCCCGGTCGCCATCTGCGGCACCCATTTCGGCGACACGAAGGCGGCCGCTTCCACGTTGACGAAGCCGGCGCGCGACAGGCGGTCGACCAGTTCGACCTTCACGTCGGCCGGCACGTTTTCCTTCTCGTTCTGCAGGCCGTCGCGCGGTCCGACTTCGACGATCTTGACCTTGCGCGGCAGGCTGGCTTGGCTGTTCATCTCAATATCCCCGGTTGCGGTCGACCACATCGTCGACGGGTTGGCCCTGTTCGAGGGCGGCGATCTTGCGAACGATCTGGCGCACGGTTTCGCGCACGATGGTGCGGCCCGAGATGTGCGGCGTGACGGTCACGCGCGGCTCGTCCCAGAACGGATGGCCGGCGTCCAGGGGCTCTTCCTCGAACACGTCCAGCAGCGCGCCGGCGATGTGATCTTCCCGGACCAGCGACAGCAAATCGTCCTCGACGAAGATGGCGCCGCGCGACACGTTGATGATGAACGCGCCCTGCGGCAGGCGGGACAGGCGTTCGCGGTCGAACAGGCCGGTGGTCTCCGGCGTCAGTGGCAGCAGGCAGGCCAGCGCGCGCGTCCCGCGCAGGAACTCGTCCAGCTGGTCCTTGCCGGCGAAGCATTCGACGCCCGCTACCTCCCTGGCGCTGCGGCTCCAGATGCGCACCGGGAAGCCGAAATGGCGCAGCGCCCCGACCACGCGCATGCCGAGTTTGCCGGTGCCCATGACGCCGACCGTGAAGCTGTCGCGGTCGGGATGCGGCAGCGGACGCCAGCTATGTTCGCGCTCGAACGCCTCATATTGCGGCATCTGGCGGAAGTAGCGCAGCACGCCGTACAGCACGTATTCGGCCATCTGGTCCGCCATGCCGGCGTCGCCGACGCGGATGATCGGCGCGGCGGGCAGCGCGTCGCCATGCTTCAGGATCGCATCGACCCCGGCGCCCATCAGGAACACGGCCTTCACCCGCGCCAGCTGTTCCAGCAGCGCCGGCGAAGGCGCCCAGATCACCGCGTAGTCGCAGGCGGCGGGACGCGGCTCGCCATCCTTCCAGCCGACGATCGCGGCCTGCGGCAGCGCCTGTCCGAGTTCATCCAGCCATTGTTCGATGCGGCCGTCGCCGCGGTACACCAGGATGCGCATCATGATTCCTCAAGCAGCCTTGAAGGCCAGCAGCGGCGCGCCGTCCGTCACCTGGTCGCCGACCTGGTAGAGCACTTCCTCGACCACGCCGTCGCCTGGCGCGGCAATCGTATGCTCCATTTTCATCGCTTCGATGATGACCAGCGGCTGGCCCTTCTTCACTTCGGCGCCGTTGGCGATCATCACCGCCACCACCTTGCCCGGCATCGGCGCGGTCAGGCGTCCGCCGCCGGCTTCGTGCTCGCCCGCGTGGGCCATCGGGTCGTTGTAGGCGAGCGTGTAATGGCGGCCGGCGGTGAACACGTGGAACAGGTCGCCGTCGCGCCACACGCTGCCGTGCGCGGCGGTGGCGCCGAGGCGGATCGACAGTTCGGCGCCATCGCGCTTCACCAGTTCCAGGCGCTCGGACACGCCGTTGGCGTCGAGGTTCCAGCCCCAGTCGTGGTAGGCCAGCCTGACCCGGTAAGCCTTGGCGTCCGTGCCTGCCGCGTAGTCGTCGGCGAAGGAGAGCTGGCGCTGGCAGGCGCCGTTCATGCGCCAGCCGCGCGCATGGCCCCACGGGTCGGCCGGGTTGGCGTCGGCGCGCGAGGACTGGTCCTTTTCGGCTTCGACCAGGGCCAGCGCCGCCAGCGCCAGCGCGGTGGCTGGCGCCGCTTGCGCCGGCGGGAACAGCACGCCTGCGTTGCGCTCGATGAGGCCCGTGTCCAGGTCCGCGTTGGAGAACGCCGGGCTCTCCACCAGCCGCTTGAGGAAGGCGACGTTGGTGGCCAGGCCGACGATCTGGAACTCCGACAGCGCCTGCGCCATGCGCGCCAGCGCCTGCGTGCGGTCCGCGCCCCAGACGATCAGCTTGGCGATCATCGGGTCATAGAAGGGCGAGATCTGGTCGCCTTCGCGCACGCCGGAATCGATGCGCACCGCGGCCGGCTGGCCGGGCGAGCCGCCCAGTTCGAATTCGACCGCGTCCGGGGTCGACAGGTGGCGCAGCGTGCCGATGGAAGGCAGGAAGCCCTTCTCCGGATTTTCCGCATACACCCGTGCCTCGATCGCATGGCCGTTGATCGCCAGTTCGCTTTGCTGCTTCGGCAGCGGCTGGCCGGCGGCCACGCGCAGCTGCCACTCCACCAGGTCGGTCCCGGTGATCATCTCGGTCACCGGATGCTCCACCTGCAGGCGGGTGTTCATCTCCATGAAGTAGAAGCTGCCGTCCTGGTTGGCGATGAATTCCACCGTGCCCGCACCCACGTAGCCCACCGCGCGCGCAGCGGCGACGGCGGCTTCGCCCATCGCGCGGCGGCGTTCCCCGGTCATGCCCGGCGCCGGCGCTTCCTCCAGCACCTTCTGGTGGCGGCGCTGCACCGAGCAGTCGCGCTCGTGCAGGTAGACGCAGTTGCCGTGCTTGTCGGCGAACACCTGGATCTCGATGTGGCGCGGACGGATCAGGTACTTCTCGGCCAGCACCTTGTCGTCGCCGAAGGAGCTGATCGCCTCGCGCTTGCAGGATGCCAGCGCGGCCTCGAAATCTTCGGAGCGCTCGATCACGCGCATGCCCTTGCCGCCGCCGCCGGCGCTGGCCTTGAGCAGCACCGGGTAGCCGATGCGGTCGGCCTGCTGGTGCAGGAAGGCGCTGTCCTGCTCGTCGCCGTGGTAGCCCGGAACCAGCGGCACGTTGGCGCCTTCCATCAGCTGCTTGGCGGCGGACTTGGATCCCATCGCGCGCATCGAACTGGCCGGCGGCCCGATGAACACCAGGCCGGCCGCTTCGACCGCCTCCGCAAACTCCGCGTTCTCCGACAGGAAGCCATAGCCCGGATGGATCGCCTGCGCGCCGGTGGCCTTGGCGGCGGCGATGATGCGGTCGCCGCACAGATAGCTTTCCTTGACCGGCGCCGGCCCGATCAGCACCGCCTCATCGCACACCGCCACGTGTTTCGAGCCCGCGTCGGCCTCCGAGTAGACGGCGACGGTGCGGATGCCCATGCGGCGCGCGGTCGCGGCCACGCGGCAGGCGATTTCGCCACGGTTGGCGATGAGGATTTTGTTGAACATGCGTCGTCTCGTTGTTTATTGGTTTGTCGGTCGAGCCGGCATCAGCAGCCGCAGGCTTCCTTCGGCGCCGAATCCAGCGTGGCGGCGCGCGTCGACAGGCCCAGCTTGGCCAGCAGCACGCGGTCGTCTTCCGCTTCCGGGTTGTCGGTGGTGAGCAGCTTGTCGCCGTAGAAGATCGAGTTGGCGCCGGCCATGAAGCACATCGCTTGCACGGCTTCGCCCAGTTCGCGGCGGCCGGCCGACAGGCGCACGCGCGCTTCCGGCATGGTGATGCGCGCGACCGCGATGGTGCGCACGAATTCCAGCGGATCCAGCGGCGGCAGGCCGTGCAGCGGCGTGCCCTCGACCTGCACCAGGTGGTTGATCGGCACCGATTCCGGGTACGGGTTCAGGTTGGCCAGCTGCGAGATCAGGCCGGCGCGCTGCTCGCGCGTCTCGCCCATGCCGACGATGCCGCCGCAGCAGACCTTCAGGCCGGCCTGGCGCACGCGGCCCAGCGTATCCAGGCGGTCCTGGTACTGGCGGGTCGAGATCACGTCCTCGTAGAAGTCGGGCGAGGTGTCGATGTTGTGGTTGTAGTAGTCCAGGCCCGCGGCCTTGAGCTGTTCGGCCTGGCCTTCTTCCAGCATGCCCAGCGTGGCGCAGGTTTCCAGGCCCAGCGCCTTCACCGAGCGCACCATCGCCTCGACCTTTTCCATGTCGCGCTCTTTCGGGCTGCGCCAGGCGGCGCCCATGCAGAAGCGGGTCGCGCCGTTGGCCTTCGCGCTTTTGGCGGCATCGAGCACGGTGTCGAGGTCGAGGATCTTCTTGGCCTCGACGCCGGTGTCGTAGCGCGCGGCCTGCGGGCAGTAGCCGCAGTCTTCCTCGCAGCCGCCGGTCTTGATCGACAGCAGCGTGGCCAGTTCGACGTCGCCTTCCGGCCAGTGGGCGCGGTGCAGGGTCTGGGCGCGGTACATCAGTTCCGGCAGCGGCAGCTCGAACAGCGCGAGCACGTCGGCCACCGGCCAGGTGGCGTTCTCCGGCTGCTTGATGGCGACCGGGCGGTGCAGGGAAACGGCTTGGGTTTGCGACATGAAGATTCCTTTGGTATTACGCGGATCGTGCCGGCGGCCAGCCCGGCACGCCCGACAGATCGATGAATTCGGCCGCCGTGGCGGCCGTTGGATGGGGCAGTTGCGGCACGCGTCCCAGCATCGGCGCCGGGATGCGCTGTGCCAGCGCCTGGATGTTTTCGTCGATGAAGCTCATGTTCGGGTCGACTTCGTTGGCGACCCAGCCGGCCAGCACCAGGCCGCGCTTGATGATCGCCTCGGCGGTGAGCAGCGCGTGGCTGATGCACCCGAGGCGCATGCCGACCACCAGGATCACCGGCAGGTCGAACTGGACCGCGAGGTCGGCGGTATCGAAGGTATCCGCCAGCGGCACGCGGAAGCCGCCCACGCCCTCGACCACGGTGGCGTCCGACGCGGCCAGGATCTCGGCGTAGGCGGTCAGGATGGTGACCGGGTCGATGTCGCGGCCTTCGCGCGCGGCGACGATATGCGGCGCGGCCGGCTCGCGGAACATGTAGGGCGTGGTGATGTGCTGCGGCAGGCGCACATTGCCGGCGGCGGCCAGCATGTCGGCGTCCTCGTTGTGCAGGAAGCCGTCGCGCACTTCGGCGCCGGCGGCGATCGGCTTCATGCCGCAGGCGCGCACGCCGGCCTTCACCAGCTTGTGCAGGATCGCGGCCGAGATCAATGTCTTGCCGATTTCGGTGTCGGTGCCGGTGACGAAACAGGCGAAGCGCGAGGGCACGCCCTCGGCCAGCAGCGCCTCCGGCAGCGGCTCAAGTTTCGGCTCGGCCGAGGCCGGCGGGACCACCGCCGATTCTGCTTGTGCGGGTTCGTTGAAGCTCATGTCACGTCCTTTCCAGGTCGTTCAGCGCGGCGGCAAGCTGCGCGACTTCTTGATGCGTGTGCGCGGCCGACAGCGTCACGCGCAGGCGCGCGGTGCCCTGCGCCACCGTGGGCGGGCGGATCGCCGGCACCCACAGGCCGTTTGCGTGAAGGGCGGCGGCGGCGCGCAGCGCTTCGTCGTTGGCGCCGATGATGATCGGCTGGATCGCGGTTTGCGACGGCAGTCGCTGCCAGCGCGCGAGCGTCAGCTCGCTGTCCAGCTGCGCCAGCAGCGACTGCAGGTGCGCGCGCAGGCCCTTGCCTTCGTCACCCGCAATGATATCAAGACTGGTGAGCAGGGCATGCGCCAGCGCGGGCGGCGCGGCGGTGGTGTAGATGTAGGGCCGCGCGCGTTGGACCATCAGCTCGATCACGCTGTGGTGGGCGGCGACGAAGGCCCCCGACACGCCGGCCGCCTTGCCCAGCGTGCCGACATAGACCAGGTTGGGCGAACGCAGCGCGAAATGTTCGAGCGCGCCGCGGCCGTTCTCGCCCAGCACGCCGAAGCCGTGGGCGTCGTCGACCACCAGCCAGGCGCCGTGGCGTTCGCACAGTGCCAGCAGCTGCGGCAGCGGCGCGAGATCGCCGTCCATGCTGAATACGCTGTCGGTGACCACGATCTTCGTCACCGCATTGCTGGCCTCCAGCTGCGCTGCGAGCGTGTCGGTGCCGCCATGCGGGAACACACTCACGCCGGCGCGGGCGAGGCGTGCGCCGTCGATCAGCGAGGCGTGGTTCAGCGCTTCCGAAAAGATCGCCGCGTCGGCATTGGCGCCGAGCGTGGTCAGCACCGCCAGGTTGGCCATGTAGCCGGTCGAGAAGTACAGCGCCTGCGCCGATTCCACGTAGGGCGCCTGCAGCTGCGCGAGACGCTCCTCCAGCACCGCGTGGGCGCGGCTGTGGCCACTGACCAGGTGCGATGCTCCGCTGCCGGCGCCGTAGATCTGCGCGCCTTCGCGCAGCGCTTCGACCACGCGCGGATGCGCGGCCAGGCCCAGGTAGTCGTTGCTGCAGAAGGCCAGCATCGGACGCCCATCGACCACCTGCAGCGGCGCGCAGCGGGTTTCGGCCACGCGGCGGCGGCGCGTCAGGCTGTGCGTTTCGAGCTGGGCGAGCTCGCGCTCGACGTTTGCGATCAGGTCCATCGTCAGCCCGCGATCACTTGTTCGAACACGCGCCTGGTGCGTTCGGCCAGCAGCGCGATCTCCCCGTCGTCCAGCACGTAGGGAGGCATCAGGTAGACGCTGCGGCCGATCGGGCGCAGCAGCAGCTCGTTCTCGGTCGCGGCGGTGAAGAAGCGGCGCGAGAAGGTCGAGGCGCGCTGCGGATCCGGCTCGACGGCGTCAAACGCAAAGATCATGCCGCGCTGGCGGAAGTGGCGGGTGCGTTCGTGCTCGGCCAGCGGCGCCAGCGCCGTGACCAGCTTGGTGGCGCGCTCGCGGTTGCGGTTCAACACGTCGTCCTCGCGGAAGATCTGCAGCGTGGCCAGCGCGGCGCGGCAGGCCAGCGGGTTGCCGGTGTAGGAGTGCGAGTGCAGGAAGCCGCGCCGGACGTCCTCGCTGTAGAAGCCTTCGTAGACGCGGTCGGTGGTGAGCACCAGCGACAGCGGCAGGTAGCCGCCGCTGATGCCCTTGGACAGGCAGATGAAGTCGGGCCAGATGCCGGCCTGCTCGCAGGCGAAGAAGGTGCCGGTGCGGCCGCAGCCGACCGCGATCTCGTCGGCGACCAGGTGCACGTGGTAGCGGTTGCACAGCTCGCGCACCATCTCCAGGTAGACGCGGTCGTACATGGCCATGCCGGCCGCGCCCTGCACCAGCGGCTCGACGATCAGGGCGGCGATGCGGTCGGCGCGTTGCTCGAACAGGCGCTCCAGGTCGTCGGCGGCGCGGCGCGCCACGTCCTGCGACGACTCGCCTTCGTGCGCATTGCGCGCGTCCGGCGAAGCCACCACGTGGGCCGAGCGCACCATCGGGCCGTAGGCTTCCTTGAACAGCGCGACGTCGGTGACCGCCAGCGCGCCCACGGTCTCGCCGTGGTAGCTGCCCTGCAGGCACACGAATTCGGACTTGTTGGGGAAGCCCGCGTTGCGCCAGTAGTGGTAGCTCATCTTCAGCGCGATCTCGACGGCGGAGGCGCCGTCGGAGGCGTAGAAGGCGTGGCCGAGCGCGTGCCCGGTCAGCGCGGCCAGCTGCTCGGACAGCTCGATCACCGGCTCGTGCGTGAAGCCGGCCAGCATCGCATGTTCCAGCTTGTCCAGCTGGTCCTTGAGCGCCGCGTTGATGCGCGGGTTGGCGTGGCCGAAAAGGTTGACCCACCAGGAGCTGATGGCGTCCAGGTAGCGGCGGCCTTCGTGGTCGTACAGCCAGGCGCCCTTGCCGTGGCTGACCGCGATCAGCGGTACTTGTTCGTGGTGCTGCATCTGGGTGCACGGGTGCCACACACTGGCCAGGCTGCGTGCAATCCAGGAGGATGAATCATGCTTCAATTGAATCTCACTGCTCATGCAAGCCACGAGGGCTTGCGTTTTTCGAGAAAGGAGGCGACGCCTTCGCGGCCTTCATTGGAGGCGCGGATGGCGGCGATGCGCCCGGCGGTATCGGCCAGCATCGCATCGTCGACCGGCACGCCGGCCACTTCGCGCACCAGGCGCTTGGCTTCGCGTACCGCGTTCGGACTGTTATTGCATAGCGCCTTGACGATGGCGGCCACGGCGGCATCCAGCGCTTCCGGCACCGTCACTTCATGCGCGAAGCCCATCCGCTTCGCTTCCAGTGCGCTGAAACGCTCGGCGGTGAGGAAGTAGCGGCGCGCGGCCTGCTCGCCCATCGCCTTGATCACGTAGGGCGAAATCGTCGCCGGCACCAGGCCGAGCTTCACCTCCGACAGGCAGAAATTGGCGCCTTCGCTGGCGACCACGATGTCGCAGGCGGCCACCAGTCCCATGCCGCCGGCGTAGCAGTCGCCCTGCACCTTGGCCACCACCGGCTTGGGGCAGAAGTAGATGGTGCGCAGCATGCTGGCCAGGCGCATCGCGTCGGCTTCGTTCTCGGCCTGCGAGTAGCCGGCCATCTTCTTCATCCAGTTCAGGTCCGCGCCGGCGCAGAAGGCCGGACCGTTCGCGGCCAGCACGATCGCGCGCACCTCGTCATCCAGCCCCAGCTCGTCGAAGGCCTGCGCCAGTTCGGCGATCGAGGTCTCGTTGAAGGCGTTGCGCAGGTCCGGGCGGTCGAGGGTGACGGTGGCCACCTTGCCGGCGATGGAGATGGTGAGGGTCTGGTAGTCCATGCCGGCTCCTTACATGCGGAAGACGCCGAATTTGGTGTCTTCGATTTCGGCGTTCAGGGCGGCCGAGATGCCCAGGCCCAGCACCATGCGGGTGTCGGCCGGGTCGATGATGCCGTCGTCCCACAGGCGCGCGCTGGCGTAGTAGGGGTGGCCCTGGTGCTCGTACTGTTCCTTGATCGGCTGCTTGAACGCGGCTTCTTCCTCCGGCGTCCATTGTCCGCCCTTGGCCTCGATGCCGTCGCGCTTGACCGTGGCCAGCACCGACGCCGCCTGGTCGCCGCCCATGACGGAGATGCGCGCGTTCGGCCACATCCACAGGAAGCGCGGCGAGAAGGCGCGGCCGCACATGCCGTAATTGCCGGCGCCGAAGCTGCCGCCGATGATGACGGTGAACTTGGGCACCGCCGCCGTCGCCACCGCGGTCACCATCTTGGCGCCGTTGCGGGCGATGCCTTCGTTTTCGTATTTGCGGCCGACCATGAAGCCGGTGATGTTCTGCAGGAAGACCAGCGGGATCTTGCGCTGGGCGCACAGCTCGATGAAGTGGGTGCCCTTGACCGCCGACTCCGAGAACAGGATGCCGTTGTTGGCGATGATGCCGACCTTGTGGCCGAAGATGTGGGCGAAGCCGCACACCAGGGTGGTGCCGTAGCGCGCCTTGAACTCGTCGAATTCGCTGCCGTCGACCACGCGCGCGATCACTTCGCGCACGTCGAAGGGCTTGCGGGTGTCGACCGGGATCACGCCGTACAGTTCTTCCGGCGCGTATTTCGGCTCGACGCAATCGCGCAGCGCGCCCTGCTGCGGCTTGACCCGGTTCAGGTTGGAGACGATGGTGCGCGCCAGCGACAGCGCGTGCAGGTCGTCCTGCGCCAGGTGGTCGGCCACGCCGGACAGGCGGGTGTGGACGTCGCCGCCGCCGAGGTCTTCGCTCGACACCACTTCGCCGGTCGCCGCCTTCACCAGCGGCGGGCCGCCGAGGAAGATGGTGCCCTGTTCCTTGACGATGATCGATTCGTCGCTCATCGCCGGCACGTAGGCGCCGCCGGCGGTGCAGGAACCCATCACCACCGCGATCTGGGGAATGCCCTTGGCGGACAGGTTGGCCTGGTTGTAGAAGATGCGGCCGAAGTGCTCGCGGTCGGGGAACACGTCGTCCTGGTTGGGCAGGTTGGCGCCGCCGGAATCGACCAGGTAGATGCAGGGCAGCTTGTTCTGGTCCGCGATCTCCTGCGCGCGCAGGTGCTTCTTGACCGTCATCGGGTAGTAGGTGCCGCCCTTGACGGTGGCGTCGTTACAGACGATCACGCATTCCTGGCCGGCGACGCGGCCGATGCCGGTGATGATGCCGGCGCTGGGGGCGGCGCCGACTCCATCCTTATCCTTATACATTTCGTACGCGGCCAGCTGGGAGAACTCGAGGAAGGGCGTGCCGGGATCGAGCAGCATCTGGACCCGGTCGCGCGGCAGCAGCTTGCCGCGCGCGACGTGCTTGGCGGACGCCGCCTCGCCGCCGCCCCTGGCCACTTGCGCGACCTTGGCGCGCAGGTCGTCGACCAGGGCCTGCATCGCTTGCGCGTTGGCCTTGAAATCCTCGCCGCGCGGATTGAGTTTGCTCTCGATGTGGGGCATTGCCGTTCCTCTACTTGTTCTCGTTCGGGAAACTGCCGTCCAGATAGAACCAGCGGGCGATGCCATCGGGCCCGGTCTCGCGCACGAAGCGGCTGAGCTCGTGCAGGCGGTGGGCGCGCCCGCCGACCCGGAAGCGGGCCACGAATTCGACGGTGTCCTGGTCTGGTTGTACTTCAGGCAAGTCTGCTTTACGTTGACGTAAACGTAAAGCAGATTTTACCTCAAGTCCCAGCCATTGGATTTTTTCATTCTCGTCCGTCACGGGCTCGGCCGGACGGGTGCCCGGGTGCCAGCTCGCCTGCAGGTAAGCCTCGTTCTTGAGGGTGTAGGCAGTGTAGCGCGAGCGCATCAGGGCCTCGGCGGTCTGGGCGACGGCTTGCCCTGCGAGGTAGGGGCCGCAGCAGGCGGCGAGCGACGCGCCGCCGCAGGGGCAGGCAGCGGCCGGCTTGGCTTTGTTAGACATGGCGGCAATTATCCGCGATTTTCCTGGTCGCGGTCAGTGGCGCGTTCCAGACGGCTTGTATTGTTCAGGCCTAAAAGCTGTCTGGCCGCCAAGAGCGGCACGCCCTGATCCAATACCCGCCGGATTGACGGTCGGACTCAGGCGCGCAGCGTCAACCCATCCAGCCCGAACGGCGGCGCCTTGCCCTGCATGAGGTCGGCCAGCAGCGAGGCGGTGCCGCAGGCGAAGGTGAAGCCCAGCGGGCCGTGTCCCACGTTCAGCCACAGCTTGCCATACCTGGTCGCGCCGATGATCGGGGCGCTGTTCGGGGTCGCGGGGCGCAGGCCGGCCCAGGCTTCGATGCGGCTGTAGTCGGCCGCGGTCGGCATGGTTTCCTTCACCTGGCGGGTCAGGCTGCCGATCCGCGCCGGGTTCAGGCTCAGGTCCTCGCCCACCATGTCGACCATCGCCGCCACCCGCAGCTTGTCGCCGATGCGCGCGTACAGCACCTTGCGCTCGAAGTCGGTCACGCTGATTTCCGGCGCGACGTCGCTGGCGCGGATCGGAGCGGTCAGGCTGTAGCCCTTGAGCGGATACAGCGGCAGCTTGATGCCGGCGGATGCGGCCAGCGTGCGGCTCTGGATGCCGGCGGCCAGCACGAAGGCGTCGGCCGACAGCTTGCCGGCCAGGGTCTCCAGCGCGGTCACGTTGCCATTGTCGATGATGAAGCCGATCGCCTCGTCGTGCACGAAGCCGCGGAATTTGGGATGTTCGCGCAGGCGGTCGGCCAGTACTTCGCAGAACACGCGGCAGTCGGCCACGGCTTCGCCGCTGTTGTAGATGCCGCCGGCCAGCTGGTTGGCCACGGCGCCCAGCGCCGGTTCATTGGCGGCGCAATCGGCCGCGCTCCACACCTGCGCCGAGCCGTCGGCCTTGGCGGTGGCGGAGTCGAACGAGGCCTTGCTGCGGTGGACCACCAGCTTGCCCGATTCGCGCCACTGGAAGGCGTCGTGCGGCACGGCCAGCTCGAGCTGCTCCATCGAGCGGCGCGACAGCTCGCCCAGTTCCAGCAGCTTGGCCGTGGTCTTGCGGTTCAGGTCGGCGCGGCAGTTGGCCAGGAAGCTGGCAAGCCAGCGCCATTGGCGCAGGTCGGGCTCGGGCTTGAAGCGCAACGGGCCGGTTTCCTGGAACAGCCATTTGATCGCCTTCAGCGGCACGCCTTCATCGGCCAGCGGCGACACATAGCGGTAGCTGAGCTGGCCGCCGTTGGCGTAGCTGGCGCCGGTCGCGACGTCGGCGCCGCGCTCCACCAGCGTCACGCCGAAGCCGGCTTCCAGCAGCCACCAGGCCGTGGTCAGGCCGACCACGCCGCCGCCAATTACGATAACTTGACCATTAGTATTCTTCGTCATAACCCAAGAGCTTAGGTGCTGGCCCCCGCCCGCGGCCAATGAATGTAGCGCGGGCGGGCATAACCGCTTTTCATGCTTGCGATTCGGCTAACTATGCCTGTTGCATGAGGATGGCGCGGCGGAAGGTGCTCGTGAGGATCTGTTCCTGGAAGCGCGCCAGCGACGAATACTGGCCCTTGTAGGCGAGCGGATCGGTGGAAGTGCCGCCGACCAGCGCGATGATGCCGTTCTTTTTCTTGAGGTCGGCCATGAACAGGGTCTGCACCCCGTAGGCGTCGCCGAGGTGGCCGGCCGGCGCGAAGCCGCCGCCTTCGACCACGCGGGTGCGGGTGGCGGGATCGTCCGGCCATTGCTCGTTGCCCAGGCCCCAGGCGTTGAACAGGCCGTCGAGCGAGTCGCCGTTGCCGCCGTGGCCGTCGAAGGTCCACTGGCGCGTGAACATCTGGTCCAGCGAGGCCTGCTTCCAGATGCGCTTGCCGGCGTGGACGCCGCCATGCATCAGCGCCAGCATGACCACCGCCATGTCGTGCGCCGAGATGCGCATGCCGCCGGTCGGGCTGAAAGGCGTGGCGTTGACGCCCGGGACGTAATGGTCGAGGCCGGCCGGTTCCGCCGCCGGCTTGCTGCTGTAGTCGTCCACCTGCGGCACCCACGGCCCGGCCGGATCCCATTTGGCATCGTCGTCGGTGCTGCGCTTGCGGTACAGGGTGGCGAGATTGGCCAGGCCGTCGCCCGGCAGCTCGGCCGGGTTGTAGCCGGCGGTCAGGCCGAGCGGTTGGATCAGCAGCCGCTGCTGCAGCCGGTCGAAGCGCTCGCCGGTGACGGCTTCCATGATGGTGCCGGTGATGCCCCAGCCCAGGTTGCAATAAGTGAAGTAGTCGCCCGGGCCGGCGTTGCTGGCCCAGGTCGCGTCCTGGTACAGGCGCGCGCCCGGCGCCAGCACGTCCTTCAGGGCCGTGTCCACGCCCCAGGAATAGCCGGCCTCGTCGCGCAGCGAGGAGCGGTGGGTGACCAGATGGCGCAGCGTGATGGCGCGGTCCGGGAAGTGCGGGTTGCGCAGTTGGAAGCCGAGGTAGCGCGAGACGTCGGCGTCGAGGTCGACCTTGCCCGCTTCGACCAGGCGCAGCAGGCCGAGCATGGTCATCGTCTTCGAGATCGAGGCGATGCGGAACAGGGTGCGGCGGTCGACCGGCTTGTCGGGCGCGGCGCCGTTGCCGCTGCCCTTACTGATAAAGCGGCGCCCGAACTGGCGCTCGTAGGCGATCCTGCCCTTGCGGACCGCCACCACCGACAGGCTGGCCAGCTCGCAGGCCGGATTGTTCACCACTGCTGCCAGCTCGGCGTCGAGCCGGGCGAAATCGTCGCCCTTGCCCTTGGCCAGCGCCGCCAGCGGCTGCATGGCGCCCAGCAGCGCCAGTCCGAGCAATGCGTCCCTGCGATGTACCATCCCTGCCTCCTGTGGTTTTTTGCCGAGCATACGGCGGCGTCACTACGCGGGCCAATGAATAGCCGTCGAGCACGCATAACCGCGTATCATGGCTGGCGCCGATTATTTCATTGTCCCTTTGCTGCAGGGCATTTGCATAGACCGTACACTTTTATCCATGAGCACCGCCGACGCCTTCCAGATCGATTTCAACGACAGCTCGCCCCTGTACATGCAGGTGGCGCGCAAGCTGATCCGCGACGTGCGCGAAGGCCGCTACCAGGTCGACCAGGCGCTGCCGTCCGAACGGGTGCTGTCCGAGCGGCTGGACGTGTCGCGCGTCACGGCGCGCAAGGCAATCGACCAGCTGGTCGAGCAAGGGCTGGTGGTGCGCCGCCGCGGTTCGGGCAACTACATCGCGCCGCGCATCGAGCAGCCGCTGTCCAACCTGTCCAGCTTTTCGGAGCAGCTGCAGCAGCGCGGCTACCAGCCCAGTTCGCGCTGGCTGCGGCGCGAGGTGGTGCTGGCCGATACCGACCAGCAGCTCTCGCTCGGCCTGTCGCCCGGCAGCCGGGTAGCCCGCATCGAGCGCCTGCGCCTGGCGGACGAAGTGGTGATGGCCTACGAGGTCAGCGTGATCCCGGCCACCGTGCTGCCCCACCCCGAGAACATGTCCGGTTCCTTGTACAAGCACCTGGACAAGACCGGGCACATGCCGGTGCGCGCCCTGCAGCACATCCGCGCCATGAACGCGCCGGCCCAGCTGGCCAGCCAGCTCGACATCCCGGAAGGGCAGGCCGTGCTGTTCATCACCCGCGTCGGCTACACGGAAGCCGGCCAGACGGTCGAGCTGACCCATTCGTATTGCCGAAGCGACTACTATGACTTCGTCGCGGAAATGCGCCGTACTCCAGCATAACTTTTCGGAATGATGAAGGCCGATCCTTTCATGGGAGGGGATGCCGAATTGGTATTACACTGGTTTCATCCATCCTTGCCTGCCTCCCGACTATGTTGAACACCGAAAATCCGTCCGCGGCCCACGCCGAGCTCGACCAGTACCCGACCGGCCAGCTGGTGGGCGTGCTCGTGGATGACCAGATCAATGCCGTCAACGCCGTGCGCGCGGCCGCCCCGAGCATCGCCGCCGCGGTCGACGCCGCGCTGCCGCGCATGGAAGCGGGCGGGCGCCTGGTCTACGTCGGCGCCGGCACCTCGGGCCGCCTCGGCGTGCTGGACAGCGTGGAGCTGTATCCCACCTTCTCCTGGCCGCATGGCCGCGCGGTGGCCTTGCTGGCCGGCGGCAGCGAGGCGATGTTCGTCGCGGTCGAGGGCGCGGAAGACGACGTCGCGCAGGGTGCGGCCGACGTCCGTTCGGTCAACGTCGGCAAGAACGACGTGGTGCTGCTGATCGCGGCGTCGGGCGGCACGCCCTACGTGCTGGGCGCGCTGCGCGCCGCGCGCGAGGCCGGCGCGCTGACCATCGGCTTCGCCAACAACCCGAACGCGCCGGTGGCCGGCGAGGCCGAGATCGGCGTCACGCTCGACACCGGCGCCGAAGTCATCTCCGGCAGCACCCGCCTGAAGGCCGGCACCTCGCAGAAGATCGCGCTGAACACCTTCTCCAGCGCTTTGATGGTGCGTTTGAACAAGGTTTATGGCAACCTGATGGTAGACTTGAAGGCTACCAATGCCAAGCTCGTGCGCCGCGCGATCCGCCTGACCAGTTTCGCCACCGGCGCCGACGAGGCCGCCGCGCGCGCGGTGCTGGAACAGTGCGGTTTCCACGTCAAGGTCGCGATCGTGGCCTTGAAGAAGAACACCAGCGTCGAGCAAGCACGGGCCTTGCTGGATTCATCGCGCGGCAGCGTGCGCGCAGCACTGGCCGCATAAGGTGAACGGCGCCCCGGTCCTGCCCGGACAACGACAACTTATGCAAGATAAGCAAGCCCGTAACCCGTGGCTGTGGGTGCCTTCCGTCTACTTCAACCAGGCGGTTCCGTATGCCGTCGTGATGACCCTCGCGGTCGTCATGTACAAGGACCTGGGCCTGTCCAATCCTGAGATCACGCACTACACCAGCATGCTGTACCTGCCGTGGGTGATCAAGCCGCTGTGGTCGCCCGTGGTCGACATGTTCGGCACCAAGCGCCGCTGGACCGTGCTGCTGCAACTGCTGGTCGCGGTCGCGCTGGGCGCGCTGGCTGGCGCGCTGCATGCGCCCAACTTCATCATGCTGTCGCTGGCGGCGCTGTGGATCATGGCGGTCAGCTCGGCCACCCACGATATCGCGGCCGACGGCTACTACATGCTCGGCATGCGCCAGAAGGACCAGGCCGCCTTCGTCGGCGTGCGCAGTACCTTCTACCGGCTGGCCAACCTGGTGGTGCAGGGCCCGCTGGTGGTGCTGGTCGGCGTGCTGACGCGCTCGATGGGCGATGTGCGCCTCGCGTGGTCGACCTGTTTCGTGATCCTGGCCGCCGTGTTCGGCCTGCTGGTCGCCTGGCACCAGTTCATCCTGCCGCGGCCGGCCGCCGACCACGCGGTCAAGTCGGGCAATCCGGTGCAGGGTTTCATCGATACCTTCGCGAGCTTCTTTGGCAAGCGCGACATCTGGATGATCCTCGGCTTCATCCTCACCTTCCGGCTGGGCGAGGCGCAGATCCTCAAGCTGGTCGCGCCCTTCCTCAAGGATCCGGTGGCGGCGGGCGGGCTGGGGCTCACCAACGAACAGTACGGCGCGGCCTACGGCACGGTCGGCATCATCGCGCTGACGATCGGCGGCCTGTTCGGCGGCTGGCTGATTTCGCGCCGGGGCCTGAAGCGCTCGCTGTGGCTGATGGTGTTCGGCGTGCACTTGCCGGACCTGGTGTTCGTGTTCCTGTCCAGCGTGCAGCCGCAGAATTTCGCCCTGATCTCGGCCTGCCTGGCGATCGAGCAGTTCGGCTACGGCTTCGGCTTCACGGCCATGATGCTGTACATGATCATGGTGTCGGAAGGCGAGCACAAGACGGCGCACTACGCGATCTGCACGGGGCTGATGGCGCTGGGCATGATGGCGCCGGGCTATGTCAGCGGGGACATCCAGGCTTACCTGGGGTATCGCAATTTCTTCATCTGGGCGTGCTTGTCGACGGTGCCGGCCTTCATCATGGCGGCGCTGGTGAAGATCGATCCTGAATTCGGCAAGAAATGAATAACAGCCTTCGCGGAGACGAGGGCTGACAAATAAACGGGGACAGTGGATGGGAGAGACAAACAGCCGTTTGCTATCGCTTGACGCCTTCCGCGGCTTCACCATCGCCGCCATGGTGCTGGTGAACAATCCGGGCGACTGGGGCAATCTCTATTCGCCGCTCGAACACGCCAAGTGGAACGGCTGGACCTTCACCGACTGCATCTTCCCCTTCTTCCTGTTCATCACCGGCGTGTCGATGGCGCTGTCGCTTGGCCGCCGCGCCGCCGCCGGCGCCGACAAGCCGCGCCTGCTGGCCAAGCTCGCCAAACGCGCGGCATTGATCTTCCTGATCGGCTTCTTCCTCAACTACCTGCCTTACTTCAACCTCGAAAAAGTCCGCATCCTCGGCGTGCTGCAGCGGATCGCCATCTGCACCCTGGTGTCGGCCCCGGTCGTGGTCTACTGCGGCTGGCGCGCGACGCTGGCCGTGATCGCCGTCCTGTTCACGATCTACAGCGTGCTGATGCTCGCGGTCCCGGTCCCCGGCATCGGCGCCGGCGTGCTTGAGCCCGGCCAGGACTTCGGCGCCTGGATCGACCGCATGGTGCTCGGCAAGCACACCTGGGTGCAATCGAAGACCTGGGATCCGGAAGGCCTCGTCAGTACACTGCCCGCCATTTGCAGCCAGCTGTTCGGCGTGCTGGCCGGACGCTGGCTGCTGACCAGCACGCCGCGCACCGAACAGACCGTATGGATGCTGCTGGCCGGCCTGTTGTGCCTGTGGCTGGGGGCGATTTCCGATACCATACTCATGCCGATCAACAAGAGCCTGTGGACACCGTCTTACTGCCTGCTGATGACGGGCTGGGCGCTGCTCGTGTTCGGCGCCTTCTACTGGCTGCTGGACGTGAATCCGCACCGGCAGCTTCGTGAAGCCGCGGCGCGCTGGAGCAAGCCCTTCGTCATCTACGGCATGAACGCGCTGTTCGTGTTCGCGCTGTCAGGGTTCCTGGCCAAGATGTTCGGCTTCATCAAATTTGACCAGCCGGACGGCAGCAAGGCCGCGCTGGGCAAATTGCTGTACGCGCCGCTGCGCGCCTTGCCGATCGGCCCGGTCAATACATCCTTGCTGTATGCCCTGCTGTTCAACCTGTTCATGTTCGGCCTGGCGTGGATCATGTGGCGCAAGAAGTGGTTTGTGAAAGTCTAGAAAAACAGAGGGAGCCAGTGTTGCAGACAAATCTGAAACGACGCGCGTTCGCGCTTGCGGGAGTGGCCAGCGCGCTGGCGCTGGGCGGCTTGCTGACGGCTTGCAAAACGCCGCCGACGGCCACCGTGCCGGGCGCAGTCGTGCAGGCGGGCGCCGACCAGCCGCCGCCGGCGCCGCGCGAGTTCCGCGCCGCCTGGGTGTCGACGGTCGCCAACATCGACTGGCCGAGCAAGCAAAACCTGACGGCCCAGCAGCAGCAGGCCGAGGCCATCGCCATCCTCGACCGCGCCAAGGCGATGAACCTGAACGCGATCGTGCTGCAGGTGCGCCCGTCCGCCGATGCGATCTACGCCTCGAATATCGAGCCGTGGTCGGAATACCTGACCGGCACCCAGGGCAAGCCGCCCCAGCCGTGGTACGACCCGCTCAAGTTCTGGATCGCCGAGGCGCACGCGCGCGGGCTCGAGCTGCACGCCTGGTTCAACCCCTACCGCGCGCGCCACAACATCGCCAAGTCGCCGGCCGCGCCGAACCACATCTCGCGCACCAATCCGGCCGCGGTGAAGCAGTACGGCAATTTCCTGTGGATGGATCCGGGCGAGGAATCGGCATCCAAGCAGACCCTGGACGTGGTGCTCGACGTCGTCAAGCGCTACGACGTCGACGGCGTCCACATTGACGATTACTTCTATCCCTATCCGATCGAGGCGCCGAACGCGGCCGGCAACGCCGCCGCACTCGATGGCAAGGCCGCGAAGGCCGAGCTCGATTTCCCGGACCAGGCCTCGTGGCAGCGCTACGTCGCCGGCGGCGGCAAGCTGGACAAACCGTCCTGGCGGCGCGACAACGTCAACCGCCTGATCGAGGGCATGTACGAGGAAGTGCATCACGAGAAGAGCTGGGTACGGGTCGGCATCAGTCCCTTCGGCATCGGCCGTCCGGACCGCCGCCCGCCGACCATCTCGGGCTTCTCGCAGTACGACAAGCTGTACGCGGACGCCGAGACCTGGCTGCAGAAGGGCTGGGTCGATTACCTGTCGCCACAGCTGTACTGGCCGGTGTCGCAGACGGCGCAGGCGTACGACACCTTGCTCGACTACTGGATCGGCCAGAACACGCAAGGCCGCCACATCTGGCCCGGCATGTTCACCAGCCGCATCGGCGCGCCGAGCAGGGATTACCAGCCGCAGGACATCCTGCAGCAGATCGACATCGCGCGTTCGCGTCCGGGCGCCGGTGGCCACGTGCATTTCTCGATGGTCGCGCTGATGGAAAACCGCAAGGGCCTCGACGACCAGCTGATGGCGGGCCAGTACGCGCAGCCGGCGCTGGTGCCGGCCTCGCCGTGGCTGGGCAGCACGGCCCCAAGCGCGCCGAAGGTGAGCGCGGCACGCGGTGGCCGCCTGCTGAAATTGAATATGACGCCGGGCAAGGGCGACGCGCTGTACGCCGTGTGGACGCGCTACGGCAGCGAATGGCGTTTCTCGGTGGTGCCGGCCGCGCAGAAACATGCGCTGGTGACGGATGATGCCAAGCTGGGCGAGCCGAATGCGGTGTTCGTCAGCGCGGTGGATCGGCTCGGCAACGAGAGCGAGCGCGTGAAGGTGTGGGGCAAGTGATGGTCGCGCCGCATCCGCAAGTAATTACCGTCGTTCCCTAATATGTCGAATCACGATCTCGAACTGAACAGCGGCATCGGCCTCGGCATTGACGCCGGCGGCACCCAGACCCGCTGGGCGCTGGCCGCGCCGGGCGGCTCGATCATCGCGTCCGGCCACGTCGGCGGCCTGTCGGCCCTGCAGATGAGCAATACGGCCGGCCGCGAGGCGGTGCACGCCACCTTCACCGAACTGGCGCGCGACGTGCTGCGCCACGGCCACCCGGTGCGCGTGCGCGCCGGCCTCACCGGCTTCGGCGGCGACGGCGAACAGCTGCAGCGCTGGCTGGCCGAACTGCTGCACATGTCGCCGCGCGCCGTCACGCTGTGCAACGACATTGAAATCGCCTACCTCGGCAGCTTCACGCCCGGCGAAGGCTACCTGGTCTACGCCGGCACCGGCTCGATCGGCGCCTTCATCGACGCGGGCGGCGAATTCCACCGCGCCGGCGGCCGCGGCGTGATGCTGGACGATGGCGGCGGCGGCTTCTGGATCGCGCGCGAAGCCTTGCGCTGCGTGTGGCGCAACGAAGACGAGCGGCCCGGCTGCTGGCAGGAATCGCCGCTGGCGCGCGCCGTGTTCGACTACATCGGCGGTGACGACTGGTCGCTGTCGCGCCAGTTCATCTACGCGCAGGAACGCGGCGAAGTCGGCAAGCTGGCGCTGGCCGTCGCCGCCTCCGCCGAACAAGATCCGGCCGCCGCGCGTATCCTGGAAGAAGCCGGACGCGAACTCGCGCGCCTGGCCAAGGCCCTCACCAAGCGCTTCGGCCCGCGCCCGGTGGCGCTGGCCGGCCGCGCGGCCGAGCTGCATCCCTTGATCGCGCAGTCGATGCGCGATGCGCTGCCGTCCGGCACCAGCCTGTCCCTGATGGGCAGCCAGGGCCATTTCGCCGCCGCGCGCCTGGCCGCCGATCCGCTGCCCAATTCGAAACACCGTCCATCCTGATTGCCGAACGATGAAAACCATACTTGCCGCCTTGCTTCTTGCCCTGCTCACCGGCTGCGCCACCGGGCCGCGCATCGACCACACCTACAACGCGAAGTCGCAGTCACCGCGCGTCAAGTTCATCGTGCTGCACTACACGGTGACCGACAAGGCAGCTTCGATCCGCGCCCTGACCCAGCAGGCGGTGAGCGCGCACTACCTCGTGACCGATGACCCGCAGACCGTCATCTACGGCCTGGTGCCGGAGACCGAAATGGCCTGGCATGCCGGCGTGTCGAGCTGGAAGGGCTACACCAACCTGAACACCAGCTCGGTCGGCATCGAGATCGTCAACCCGGGCTGGACCGCGACGCCGGACGGCGGCCGCCAGTACTATCCCTTCCCGCAATACCAGATCGAT
Organism: Massilia terrae; assembly: GCF_024753145.1. Lineage (GTDB taxonomy): Bacteria > Pseudomonadota > Gammaproteobacteria > Burkholderiales > Burkholderiaceae_D > Telluria > Telluria terrae. The sequence goes on from NZ_JANUGU010000006.1 coordinate 165,766, forward strand.
ACGCTGATCCCGCTGGTCAAGGACATCGCCACGCGCTACCACGTGCCGCCGGAAAACGTGATCGGCCACAGCGACATCGCGCCGGGCCGCAAGCAGGATCCGGGCCCGCTGTTCCCGTGGAAGCAGCTGGCCGCCGCCGGCGTCGCCCTGTGGCCGGACGAGAACCGCGTCGTCGCCGTGCGCCCGGTGTTTGACACCCAGCTGCCGGACATCACCTGGTTCCAGCGCAAGCTGGCCGCCTTCGGCTACGGCGTGAAGGAAACTTGCCTGTTCGACCAGCAGACCAAGGATGTGCTGTCGGCCTTCCAGTCGCACTTCCGCCAATCCAATATCGACGGCAACCCGGATGCCGAGACTGCGTCGCGGCTGGAAGTGCTGACCACGCCGGCAACGGCGCCGCTGCCGGTGGTGCAGCCGTCGGTGCCGACGCCGAACGCGATGTGCGCCTGCCCGGTCAGCTTCCCGGCGCCGGCGGTACCGGCCGCGCCAGCGGCACCCGCCGCACCGGCAGCGCCCGCGGTCGAACCGATCCCGGCGGCGCCGCTTGCCCAGCCTGCAACACCTGTGGCGCCGGTGCCTCCGGTGCAGCAGTGAGTTATAGCTCGGCAGCAAGTTTGACTGTATCCTTTCAACAGTCCGCGCCTGCCGCGGATTGTTTACATTGAAGGACCACGCGATGCGCCTGCGCCATATCGAAGTTTTCCACGCCATCATGCAGGTTGGCACTATCAGCGGAGCCGCCCAGGTCCTGCATATTTCGCAACCTGCCGTCACCAAGGTGCTGCAACACGCCGAGTTGCAGCTGGGCATGCCGCTGTTCGAACGCGTGCGCGGCAAGCTGTATCCGAAGCCGGAAGCGCACCGCCTGTTCGTCGAAACCGAAAAGCTGAACCGCGACCTGCAAGGCATCCGCCGCCTCGCCGCCAGCCTCAAGAGCCGTGCGGTCGAGACCGTGCGCCTGGTGTCGACCCCGACGGTGGCGATCAGCGTGCTGCCCACCGCCATGACCAGCTGGCGCCGCGATTTCCCCGACACCCGCTGCGAACTGTCGACCCACCACACGAGCGAAATCGTCAACACCCTGCGCCTGGGCGAAGCCGATCTCGCGCTGTCGCTGCAGGACCCGCGCCATCCCGGCATCGTGGCCGAGCCGATCGCGCAGGGCATGCTGACGGTGATGGCACCGGCCGGCACCTGGAGCGAAAGCCAGCTGAGCAAACCGATCTCGCCGCAGGAACTGAGTGGCGAGCTGATCGGCCTGGCCGACCGCGACCCGCTCGGCGAAATGGTGGTGGCGGCGTGCGAGGCGCAAGACGTGCAGCCGGTGTTCCACACCGTGGTGCAGACCTACCAGATCGCCCGTTCGCTGGTCGAAGCCGGCGCCGGCACCGCCGTGCTCGACCCGTTCACCGCCGCCTCCGCCGCGCCGGAACAGGTGCAGTGCCGCGTGTGGGAACCGGCGCTGCCGGTCCAGCTGTACCTGCTTACCGCCAGCCACGCCCCGCTGTCGCACGGCGCGCGCGAACTGGCCAACTGTATCGGCGCGGCCGCCCGCGCCCTGCTCGACAAGGGAAGTACATGATGCTCACCGTCGCCAGCGAAGAGATCGCCGGCAGCGCCGAATTCCGCCACCTGCACAGCATCGACGGCATCGCCATCGACCTGCGCTACGCCACCCCCAACAATTTCGTCGGCCGCGACCTGTACTCGCCCTTCGACTGCGCCTGGCTGCACGTGCAGGCCGCACAGGCGCTGGAGAAAGTGGTGGCGTGGCTGCGCGCCGAGCGTCCCGGCTGCACGCCGCTGGTGCTGGACGCGCTGCGTCCGCAGCGGGTGCAGGAACAGCTGTGGGCGGCGTTGGAAGGCACCGACCTGCAGATGTACCTGGCCAATCCGGCGCGCGGCTCGATTCATTCCTACGGCATGGCGCTCGACATCACCATCCTCGACGAGCAGGGCCGCGAACTCGACATGGGCACCGGCTTCGACGACATGACCGAGCTGTCCCATCCGCGCCTCGAAGACGGCTTCCTTGCCGAGGGCAAGCTGACGGCACGGCAAGTGGCGAACCGCCGCCTGTTGCGCACGGCCATGAACCAGGCCGGATTCGTCGGCATCAACACCGAGTGGTGGCACTTCGATTGCGGCGATCGCGAACTGGTCCGCCGTACCTTCCGCCGCGTACTGTAGCGACGCGGCATCGCCTGCCGCCCAAGCTGTCGCGCGCGCGCACATCGCTCGCGCACGCTTGAGCATTGTCAGTCTTCGGTTGATACGTATCGGGAAAATCGGTGCGTACTGCCGAGAGGTTGACGCCCCGCGCACTCCTCTCGCACAGCAATGGTCTCCCCATTCCACAACAAGAGAGGTGCGTGATGAAAAGCTCGATGATGGCGCTCGCCGTGGGCGTCGCACTGGCAGGCTGCAGCACTGGCGACGGCAATATCTTCGCGTCGCGGGACAAGACGGTGGAGTACTACCGCGTGTTCGACATCAAGGCCGATCCCGCCAATCCGGCGGTGGTCAAGGCCGCCAGCGAAGGCATCAGCCGGCACATCGCTGACGCCACGCTGGCCACGCCGTCCGTCGGCGGCGACCTGCAGGAGCAGCCTGGCCGCTTCAAGCTGGCCGATCCGGGCTCCACCGCGCCGGGCGCCGCCGCGCGCGGGCCGAACTGCGAAGGCGCCACCTGGACCGCCAGGGCCACGCCGCAGGTCAGCGGTGGCGACAACATGAACATGATCGCCTGCCTGTTCCCGTACAAAAACGGCTACCACCTCGACATGTATGCCGTGTTCACCGAGAAGGAGGGCGGCTGGCTGGAGTGGCCGCGCCGCGTCACGGGACGGTTGATGGGCACGCCGGAGAAATGGACTGACCAGACCATGGTCGACGTGGTGCGCTCGATTCGCGACTCGACCGGCGCGCAGGTGGCGCTGGTGGAGGCCAAGCCGGCGCTGGCCGGCGAGCCCTGGCTGCAGTTCGGACCGGGCACGGCGGCGCCGGCCAGCGGCAGCACGGGCACTCCGGGGGCGGCGGGCAGCGCGACGAAAGTGAACAGCCCAAGTGGCGCCTCGGGCGCCGTGGCCAGCACCGCGGCCACGCCGGTGGCCAATCCCGCCAGCAGCATCGCGCCCTTGACGCCGCAGCCGGCGCCGGCATCAACGGCCGCGGCGATGCCGATGCCTGCGACGCCGGTAGCCGCGCCGGCGCCAGCGCCGGCGGCCAGCGAAGCGCGCAGCGCGGCATCGACAACGGTCGCTACCGACGACACTGCAAGCAAGGTCGACAAGACCGACGTCAAGTAGCGCAGGCCGCGCACGCGAAGCATCCGCGCCACGCCGTCGATTGCTTTAGAATCGCATGAGCTTGCCTCCGATTGATGAGGCAGGCTTGTTGACGGCGTGGCGAAGAAGATGATCCAGACAATCAGCAGTGCAGGGCGCGGCGAACATAACGAAGACCTGATCGCAACTTTCGAAGGGGAGGGACTGACCGACCTGGTGATCCTGGACGGTGCGACATCGCTTGCGGACGAGGACTATGTCGACCTCGAGGCAGGCGACGTGGTGTGGTTCGTGCGTGCGTTCGCGCTGGCGCTTGGCACAGCGATCGCGGCTGACCGCTCGCAGGCGGACACGGTCGTCCGCGCCGTCGAGCAGGTGCGCACCGAATACGACCGGCGTAGCGGCGACAGCACGGTGCCGCCGTACGCATTGCCGATCGCGGCGCTGACCTGGGTGCGCATCTGGCACGAAGGCGGGCGGAACATGCTGCAGCTGTGGTGCCTGGGCGACTGCAAGACCCTGCTGCGCCTGCCGGACGGGCGCGTGGTGGACCCCGATCCCTACGTCAACCCCTTCGAAGCGGAGCTGCACCAGCGCGTGCGGGAGCTGGCCGGCCGCGATGATGACGACCCGGCCACGAGGTTGCTGCGGCTGCTGCCGGTGCTGCGCGAGCGACGTGCGTCCCAGAACCTGTCGCACGTGCCTGGTTCGCTGTGCCTGTTTCCGCGCGGGCCGTTCGATGCGCGCGCCTACAGCGTCGAGGTGGAGCCGGGCACGATGCTATTGATGATGACGGATGGCTTCTACCGGCTGGTCGATCCGTACGGGCTGTACGACGATGCGGCGCTGGCCGACGCCTGCGATGCGCGCGGACTCGAAGCGATGATGGCCGAACTGCGCGCCTACGAAAAAAGCGGCGCCGCGACCGTTTCCATCAAGCGCGCGGATGATGCTTCAGCAATTGCCTGGCTCGCAAAACAACCCTAGCAGCTCATTTGCACCTCAACCATCACGCCTGCGCCGGGATGGCGATTCATACTGCACTGGTGGACGAAACTGCTGCGCTCACTTTGCGACTTGTTGATTTCCCGTCTGTGCCGGCTGACTCCCCGCCACCGGCTGCTGCACCGGCCCTCCGGACCGCGCCACCCAATCCACCAGCGCATCCAGCACCGCCCGTCCCTTGCCGTGCGCCACCAGATCGGTGTTCACCATCCCCACCACCACGCACAGCTTGCCATTCGCATCCGGCACATAGCCTGCCAGCGCCGCCACATCATGCAGGCTGCCGGTCTTCAAGCGTGCCCGGCTCGCCGCCGGACTGTCCTTGAGACGCTTGCGCATGGTCCCGTCAACCGCGACGATCGGCAGGCTGGACTGGAACTCCGGCGCCCAGTTGCTCGACAGCCCGGCTTCCAGGATGCCGCCCATCTGCCGCGGCGTGATCCGTTCGATGCGCGACAGTCCCGAGCCGTTCTCCAGCACCAGCCCCGTATCGTCGATCTGATGCGCGCGCATCCAGCCGCGCACTGCCTGGTCCGAGCGCACGAAGGTGGTCTGCTGCACCGCTGGCAGCGGATGGCTGCCCAGCACCGGATCGCTCTCCAGGCTGCCCAGGCTCAGGAACACGGTGCGCGCCAGCGTATTGTCCGACGGCTTGTTAATGTCACGCACCAGCTCCGGCAAGGAACGCGAAACGTGCGAAGCCAGCAGCGCCGCATCGGCTGGCGTATGGCCTTCCACCGTCTGCCCGCTGATGGTGCCGCCCAGCTGCTTCCACTTCAGCCGCAGCAGGCGGTCCAGATAATCATTCCGGTCGACCACGTTGATGCTGTTACTGGCGATGCAGTTGCGCGGGAAAGTCCCGTGCAGTACCACCTTGATGCGCCCGGCCTTGTCGGTCAGCGCCTCCGGCAATTTCCAGCCGTCCTCCCATTTCGCGCAGTCACCGTCGATCAGCCGCATGTCCGAGGTGATCGACACCCGGTCCAGCGCCGGCTGCATCTCCAGCTTCAGCTTCTTGCCGCTCGAGCGCATGTCGATCTGCAGCATGTTCTTGTTGATGAGCAACGCGTCCGGGATCACGTTGTAATACGCCTCCGGCGATTCGTCGAACGGAGCGAGCCCGATGTCGCTGCGCGCCGGATTGAACAGCTCGCGGTCGAACACGATGTCGCCCGCGATCTTGCGGATGCCCTGGTAGCGCAGCGCGCGCAGCAGGTTCTCCAGCGCCTCGCCCGACAAGTCCATGTCGGCGCCGCCGCGCACAATCAGGTCGCCCTTGAGCACGCCATTCTTGACTTCGCCGCTGCTGCGCAGCTCGGTACGGCCGCGGAACACCGGCCCCAGCTGCTCCAGCCCGACCATCGTGGTCACCACCTTCATCGTCGAGGCCGGCGCCATCGCCTGGTTCGCGTTGTGCGCCACCACGACCTCGTTCCCGCGCAGCACCAGCATGCCGACCGCATCGGCGGGAATGCCGTTGGCGGCGAGCGCCTGGTTGAGCGTATCGGGCAGCTGGGCGTAGGCGGGCAGCGAGGCGAGCAGGGCGGCGGCGAGGGCGAGGCGGCGGAGCATGGGCAATCCTTAACCGAAGAAGAGATAAGCGACACCGATGGCGCCGACGATGCCGGCGAAGTCGGCGATGAGGCCGGCGGAAATCGCGTAGCGCGCCCGCTTGATGCCGACCGAACCGAAGTACAGCGCGACGATGTAGAACGTCGTGTCGGTCGAGCCCTGGAAGATGCAGGCCAGGCGGCCGACGAAGGAATCCGGGCCGTAGGTCTTCATGGCGTCGATCATCATGGCGCGCGAGCCGCTGCCGGACAGCGGCTTCATCAGCGCGGTCGGCAGCGCCGGGGTGAAATCGGTGGGCAAGCCGAGCTGGTGCAACACCCAGTCGAAGCCGCTGACGATAAAGCCCAGCACGCCCGAATTGCGGATCACCGAGATCGCCACCAGCATGCCGACCAGGTAGGGAATGATCGTGATCGACGTCTGGATGCCGCCCTTCGCGCCTTCGATGAAGGTCTCGTAGACATTGACCTTCTTGCGCAGCGCGCCGCCGATGAAGGACACGATGATCAGCAGCAGGATCAGGTTGCTGGCCACGCGCGAGCCGAGCTCGATCTCGGGCTTGGTCAGGAAGTTGGTCATGTACCAGACCAGCAAGCCGATCGCCGTCGTGATGCCGCCCAGCCAGCCGATGACCACGCGGTCGAACAGGTTGATGCGCTGGCGGATGGATACCGCGATGATGCCCGCCAGCGCAGAAATGAAGGTGCCGATCATGCACGGGATGAAGATATCCGACGGGTCCTTCGCGCCGAGAATCGCGCGCTGCGCCATGATGGCCAGCGGAATCAGGGTCAGGCCCGAGGTGTGCAGCACCAGGAACATGATCTGCGGATTGCTCGCTTCTTCCTTGTTCGGGTTCAGCGTCTGCAGGCTCTCCATCGCCTTCAGGCCGAAGGGCGTGGCCGCATTGTCCAGGCCCAGCAGGTTGGCGGAAAAGTTCATCACCATGTGGCCGGTAGCCGGATGGTCGCGCGGCACCTCCGGGAAGATGCGCGAGAAGAAGGGCGAGATGATGCGCGCCAGGAAGCCGACGGCGCCGGCCTTTTCACCCACGTTCATCAGGCCCAGCCACAGGGTCATCACGCCGGCCAGCGGCAGTGCGATGTCCATCACGGCCAGCTTCGCGGAATCGAAAGTGCCGTCGATCATCTTCTTGAAGATCTCGGTGTCGCCGAGGAACAGCCACTGCGCGAATGCCGCGATGAAGCCGACGAGGAAGAAACCGGACCAGATGTAATTTAATGCCATGTAATCTGCTATCGCTTGTGAAGACGGAGCGGCTGTGCCACGGAATGGGATTCCCGCGTGCGCGGGAATGACGATGGCTATTCTGTAAGCGCGCACGTCGCCCTCGCGAACGCGGGGGTCCCATTTGAATCTGACTCTTGCCGACCTGCACGATTGTGCAGCGAGAGTATAGGCCCGAAGCATTCTTCAAGGATGAAAGAATGCGCCCACGCCATGCAAAAAAGTTATGAGCAGCGCCGATAGATTGCCGCTGGCGAAAGCTGCGCATATGATACGCAAGCCTTTTGCGCCGGATTCCCCATGACCACACTTCGCCCCACCGCTGCCGCCGCCGCGCTGCTGTTCGCCTGCCTGTCCTTCCCTGCCGCCGCCGTCGACAGCGCCCCCGCGCAGCCGGAAAAAGTCTTGCACATGTTCCTGTCGACCAGCGAAACGGGCCTCGACCCGGCCGTGGCCTCCGACCTGTCCTCGCTGTCGCTGCTGGAAAACCTGTTCGACCCGCTGCTGACCTACGACTACCTGGCGCGCCCGGTCAAGCTGGCGCCAAACACGGTCACGGAATTGCCGCGCATCGAGGACGGCGGCAAAAGCTACACCTTCCACATCCGGCCCGGCATCTACTTCACGCCCGACCCCGCGTTCAAGGGCAAGAAGCGCGAGATGACGGCGGCCGATTACGTCTACAGCATCAAGCGCCTGTACGACCCGGCCCTGAAGTCGCCGTTTTCCTACCTGTTCGACGGCAAGCTGCTGGGCGACGATGCCCTCAAAACCAAGTTCAGCTACGACACGAGCATTCCCGGCCTGCAGGCGCTGGACCGCTACACCCTGCGCATCCGCCTGTCCGAGCCGGACAACAATTTCCTCTACTACCTCGCGATGCCGGCCTCGGGCGTGGTCGCGCGCGAAGTGATCGAAGCCTACCCGGGACAGGCCGGCAACCATCCTGTCGGCACCGGCCCCTTCATGATCGGCGACTGGAAGCGCAGTGACCGTATCGTGCTGCTCGCCAATCCCTACTCCAGCGCCGTATTCCACGCCGAGCCCGGCAACGATCCCGCCGACAAGGCGATCGACGCCGCCCTCGAAGGCAAGCGCCTGCCGCGCGTGGACAAGGTCGAGGTCAAGATCGCCGAGGAATTCCAGGGCCGCATGCTCGGCTTCCTGAACGGCGAATACGATTACCTCGAGCAGGTGCCGGAATCGATGATCGACATGGTCATGAAGGACGGCAAGCTCAAGCCCGACCTGGTGAAGCGCGGCATGCAGCTGTACCGCTTCCCCGTGATGCAGACCTATTACATGTGGATGAACATGGAGGACCCGGTCATCGGCGGCTACGGCAAGGACAAGGTCGCCCTGCGCCGCGCGATCTCGATGTCCTACAACAACGCCGAGGACATCGCCCTGCTCAAGCGCGGGATGGCGGTGAAGGCCCAGTCGCCGGTGCCGCAGGATGCGCTCGGCTACCTGCCCAACTACCGCAGCCCGGTGCCCTACGACCCGGCGCTGGCCAATACCCTGCTCGACAAATTCGGTTATACCGAGCGCGACCCTGACGGTTTCAGGCGCGCACCCGGCGGCAAGCCGCTGACCCTGGTGATGCACAGCGAAGCGACCATCAGCGGCCGCCTGCGCGACGAACTGTGGCGCAAATGCCTGAATTCGGTCGGCCTGCGGGTGGTGTTCAAGTCCGACAAGAAGACGGAAATCATCAAGGCTTCGCGCCTTGGCAAGGTCATGATGTTCGAGAGTAACTGGGTCGCGGACTTCCCCGACGCCGACAATTTCTACCAACTGTTGTATGGCCCCAACGCCGGCCGTGCAAATTATTCGCGATTCAATCTGCCGGCCTACAACGAGCGTTACGAAAAATCGCGCACCCTGCCGCCCGGTCCGGAGCGCCAAAAACTATATTTCGACATGAACCAACTGATCCACGCGTACAACCCGTGGGTCCCGTTGACCCACGTTCTCTCTGCGGATATACGCCAGCCGTGGCTGGAAAACTACAAGCGTCACCCGGTCGAATTCACCAACTGGCGCTACCTCGATCTCGATGTTGCGCAAAGGGGACGGGCCACCCACTCTGAATGACACATTTCGCTAGATTCTCCTAAGCAAATCATTACGCGAAGTTATACTCCTAGCCAGATTTTTCATTTGGTCAAGCAATCTACTGCGCTTACCTTTTGAAAACATATAAAGCGCGAATGCAGCGACATTGCGCAAAACAATATCTCGGCGAGACGATTGCCTACCCTTAGGAGAGACGCGTGAAGTTAAAGAAGCTAGCCCATCTGATCGCCCTGATCGGCGCCGTGGGGCCCGCCATGGCACAGACCACGGCAGACACCCCGGCGGACACCACGACCCAACCGCAAAAGATCCAGCGCGTTGAAATTCTCGGTTCCAGCATCAAGCGCATCGCCAAGGAAGGCGCGCTGCCGGTCGAGATCATCACCCGCAAGCAGCTGGAAGAGCAGGGCATCGTCACCGCCGAAGAAGCGATCGCAGTCCTGAACATCAACGGCAACGGTTCCGACAACCTGGCCTCGAACGCCGACGTCACCTCAGGCGCCCAGCGCGGCAACAACGGCGCATCAAGCGCCAACCTGCGCGGCCAGGGCTCCGATTCGACCCTGGTCCTGCTGAATGGCCGCCGCGTGGCGACCCACGGCATGAAGGGCTCGGCGGTCGACCTGAACTCGATCCCGATGGCCGCGGTCGAGCGTATCGAAGTGCTGAAGGACGGCGCATCGGCCGTGTACGGCACCGACGCGATCGGCGGCGTGATCAACTTCGTGCTGAAGAAGAACTACCACGGCCTGGAAGCCCAGGTCTTCGAAGACAAGGACCAGCACCCGGGCGGCAACATCTACCGCGCCACCATCACCGGCGGCTGGGGCGACCTGGACGAGCAGGGCTGGAACGTGCTGGTGGCCGGTTCGCACACCTATAACCAGGCGCTGCGCGGCAACCAGCGTGACTTCGTCAACACCTTCCAGCCGAACCGCGGCCTGTCCGTGGACACCCGCGGCACCCCGTTCGGCACCGTGTTCGCGACCAGCCTCGGCCCCAACCTGTTCGGCACCAAGGCGCCGACCGCCGCCAGCGGCCAGGTCTACAACGGCGTCAACATCCTGAACCTGCCGGGCGGCCTCGGCTGCAACACCTTCGACGGCATGCAGGCCTATGATGCCAAGCTGTGGAACGACCCGACCACCGCCTACGGCTGCGCCTGGGACACCGGCCGCGCCGCCGTGCTGCAGCAGCCGGTCCACAACGACAACGGCATCGCCCGCGCCACCTTCAAGGCCGGCGAGCACCAGCTGTTCGTCGAGCTGGTCGGCTCCGACGTGCGCGTGTCGAAGAGCTTCTCGCCGAACCAGCTGTCGCCCTCGTCCTCGACCTTCCCGGCCACCGCCTGGTATCCGAAGACGGGCGCCGCCTACGACACGATCTACAACGCGCTGGTCAAGGTATTCCCGAGCATCGCCGCCAACTACGGCCTGCCGATCGCCTACCGCTGGCGCTGCATGGAGTGCGGCAACCGCCAGATCGACACCGAAACCAAGGCTGGCCGCCTGCAGCTGGGCGCCGAGGGCCCGATCAACCTGGGCCGCTTCGGCACCTGGGATTACAGCGCCGGCCTGCAGCGCGCCTACAGCGAATCGCAATCGACGCTGGGCAATGGCTACAACTTCACCGCGGCACTGGACGCTGCGCTCGGTAGCGGCATCATCAACCCGTTCCTGATGCCGGGCCAGACCCAGAGCCAGCAGGCGCTGGACCTGATCAAGAGCACCTCGGCGGCCGGCGTCGTCCTGTACGGCGGCAAGACCACCCTGACCGAACTCGACGCCAAGATGTCGGGTGAAGTGATGAAGCTGCCGGCCGGCGCGATGATGGCCGCGGTCGGCGTCGACCTGCGCCGCGAAGAGTACAAGTTCAACGGCGACCTGCGCGCCGCCCAGCAGCGCCCGGCGATCCTGAACGCGCCGTTCGACGACCAGAACGCGCTGGACCAGGTGCACCGCGACATCAAGGCCGCTTACTTCGAGGTGCTGGTCCCGGTGACCAAGGACCTGGAGCTGACCATCGCCGGCCGCGAAGACCACTACTCGGGCATCGGCGGCACCTTCAACCCGAAGTACTCGTTCCGCTACCAGCCGGTGCAGTCGATCATGTTCCGCGGTTCGTACAACACGGGCTTCCGCGCCCCGTCGTTCAACCAGCTGTTCAACGGCGTGACCCAGACCCAGTACGCCGGCAAGGACCTGGTCGATCCGAAGACCTGCCCGAGCGGCAAGGTTGACCAGAACAACCCGGCTTGCGCCGCGGTGCTGCCGATTATCGTGACCGGCGGCAAGAGCGACCTGCAGCCGGAAACGGCCAAGGAAGGCACCCTGGGCGTGGTGTGGGAGCCGGGCAGCCGCTTCTCGGCCAACGCCGACCTGTGGGAAATCCGCAAGCAGAACACGATCGACACCTTCGCCCTGTCGACCATGATCGCGCAGTACAACATCTTCGCGAACCAGTTCATCCGCGACGCCTCGGGCACCCTGGTGGCGGTGGACCAGCGCTGGGTCAACGCCGGCGAACGCATCACCCGCGGCCTGGAGCTGGGCGCCCGCACCAACGGCCGCGATTTCGGCGGCCAGTGGACGGCCGGCATCGATGCGTCCCACCTGCTGATGAAGAAGTCGCGCGCCACCAAGGACTCGCCGTACGGTCCGAGCGAGATCGGCCGCTTCCTGTTCACCGGCGACCTCGGCCTGAAGTGGAAAGCGACCTCCTACGTCACCTACAAGCAGGGTAACTGGGGCGGCATGCTGCAGAATATCTGGCGTTCGGGTTATGCCGACCAGCAGTTGCCGGGTGTGGCCAACGGCCTCGTGGTGCCGCCGAACTTCGATCCGCGCGTGAAGGCGTACTCGATCTTCAACCTGAGCGTGAACTACACCGGGTTCAAGAACACCACGATCGTGGCCGGCATCAAGAACCTGTTCGACAAGGATCCGCCGTTCGCCGTCACCTACGACAGCAACACCGGCGCCGGCAGCAGCTGGGAGCCGCGTGTGGCCGATCCGCGTGGCCGTTCGTTCACCCTCAACGTCAACTACAAGTTCTTCTGATTCCAGTAGCCTGGCGGCCCGCGCGACCAGGAGGCGACCCCCTCGCCTCCGCCCCGCGCGGGCTTTTTTTATTGTCGGGAGCAGCATGCCCAGTCCACGCATCAGCCGGCGGACCTTTGGATCCCTGGTCGCAGCGGCAGCCTTGCTGCCATCCCTGCCTTCCCAGGCCGCGCGCCGGCCATCTCCTTCCCATCCGCAAGCGCACCGCATGAAACACCTGATCAAACCCCCGCGCCTGAAGCAGGGCGACGTCATCGGCCTGATCGCGCCAGCCGGCCACACCAGCGATGCCGCGATCCAGAAATCGGTCCAGCACATCGAAGCCCTGGGCTTCAAGGTCAAGCTGGGCCGCTACCTGCGCGAAGTGTTCGGCAACTACGCCGGCTCGCCCCAGATGCGCCTGGCCGACCTGCACGGCATGTACCTCGACCCCGAGGTCAAGGCGCTGTGGTGCATCCGCGGCGGCTCCGGCGCGATCTCGCTGCTCAAGCACATCGACTACGCGCTGGTGCGCAACCACCCGAAGATCCTGCTCGGCTATTCCGACATCACGGCCCTGCACCTGGCGATCCTGCGCCATGCCGGCGTGGTGACCTTCCACGGCCCGGTGGCCTCGTCCACGCCGAGCGCGTACTCGAACGAGCACATGATGGCCGTGCTGACCGACCCGCAGCCGACCTACACCATCCACATGTCGCCCGAGAACGCCCAGCGTGCGAAGGAGGAACCGCACTTCGGCATCCGCACCGTGCATGGCGGCGTGGCGACCGGGCCACTGATCGGCGGTAATCTGTCGCTGGTGAGCGCGCTGGCCGGCACCGACTACGCGGCCGACTTCCGCAACAGCATCCTCTACCTGGAAGAGGTGAACGAGGAGCCCTACCGCATCGACCGCTGGATGACCCAGCTCGACCTCGCGGTCGGTTTCGACAAGGCGGCCGCGATGATGATCGGCATTTGCGATCACTGCGGGCCGCAGCCGGGCTCGACGTCGCTGACGCTGGACCAGACCTTCGACATCCACCTCGACCCGCTCAAGATCCCGGCGGTGACCGGCTATTCGATCGGCCACATCCGCAACCAGTTCACGATCCCGGTCGGCGTGCGCGCCACGCTCGACACCGAGGCGCAGACGCTGACACTGCTCGAACCGGCCGTCAGCTGACCGGTTCATCATCCCACTAGCATCAAGCCGTCGTCCCGGCGAAGGCGCATCGATGCCCCCGGCATTGATGCCCCATAGACAGCTTGAGCTGTCGAACAAACGGCACTCGCCGCAGGCGTATCGCACTCAGCATGGGTCCCGGCCTCCGCCGGGACGACGTTTTCCGGTGTGGTGATTAAAGCACGCGCACTTGTTGTTCCATAAAGCCCGCTCATGTAGCAGGCATATCGTTCTCCGGCTCGACAACAATCGGAACGGAGACGACATGAAGACAAGCATCAAGTTCTACGCCGCGCTTGCGCCGCTGGCCTTGTGCGGCGACGCCTTGGCGGTGACGCGCATGCCGCTGCGCGCGCCCGCCAGCGCGATGATGTCCGCGCCGGTGCGCGCGCCGGAGGAGGCGCAGGTGAAGATCGCGCTTGACGGCGCCAGGCTCAAGTATGGCCTCGACAATGACCACGGCTACCGGCTGACGGCGCGCCATCCCGGCGGCCCCGGCGCCTGGGTCACGCGCTACGCCCACACCTACAAGGGCCTGCGCATCCTCGGTTCGGAATCGGTGATCGTCAGCGACGCCGGCGGCAAGGTGGTCGGCGAGACGCTGCAGGACTTGCGCAGCGGCCTCGGCCAGGGCGCGGGATCGTCCCTGCTGGCCGGCAGCTTCATCCAGTTCGACGTCACGCCCCGCGTCGCGGCGGCGGATGCGGTGCGGACGGCACAGGGTGTGGCGCCGCTGCGCGTGGTCGCCGAGGCCGCGCCCGCCAGCGCCGAGCTGCTCATCTACCCCGTGCAGCAGCGCATGCGCGCCGCCAGCGTGCTGGGCAAGCGCAGCGGCGGACTGAACGCGGCCGACGTGGTCAAACAGCTCACCGGCTACGAGCTTGCCTACCTGGTCAAGACGCGCGAGATGGGCGTGGACCGCCCGCTGTTTCGCGACACCCTCGTCAGCGCCAGGGACGGCCACGTGATCGCCCAATGGAATGCGGTGCAGACCGTGGCCGGCGTCGGCTACAGCCAGTACAACGGCCAGGTGCGCTTGAGCACCGCCTACACCAACGGCAGCTACTGGATGCAGGACCCGCTGCGCGGCACCGGCGGCAAGTTCGGCGTCAACACCGTGGTCGATGCCGCCCACACCGGCACCGCCGGCGACGTCTACATGCGCACCTTCAACAGCTGGGGCGACGGCCAGGACTACCAGCTCGGCTGGCCCACGCTCGGCGAGAACGGCCAGACCGCCGCCGTCAACGCCATGTGGGGCATGATGAATACCTACGACACGCTGAAGAACGTGCTCGGCTGGTCTTCGCTGGACGGCAACAACACGGCGACCTACATCGCGGTGCACGCCTGGGACGGCTATGACAACGCCTACTACAGCGACGCCTGCCATTGCATGTTCATCGGCGACGGCGGCGCCCGGTTCTACAACCTCGGCGCCATCGACATCATCGGCCACGAGATGGGGCACGGCGTCACGGCCGCCACCGCAGCGCTGGACTACCACTTCGAATCAGGCGGCCTGAATGAATCCGCATCCGACATCAACGGCGAGATGACCGAGGCCTACGCGAATGCGGGCGCGGGCGGCGCCACCATCCCGGCGCGCGGCAACGACTGGTTGATCGGCCAGCAGGTCAGCCGCAGCGGTGCCCCGCTGCGCTGGATGATCAAGCCGAGCAAGGACGGCGCCAGCCCGAATGCCTGGAGCTGGCAGCTGCAGAATCTCGACGTGCACTACAGCAGCGGGCCCAACAACCGCATGTTCTACTTCCTGTCGCAGGGATCGAGCGCGGACCCGGCCAGCGATGCCTTCAGCCCCTACCTGAACAAATGGCCGCGCGCCATGACCGGCATCGGAAACGACAAGGCCTACCGCATCTGGTTCCGCGCGCTGACGACCAAGTTCACCTCCACCACCGACTACATGGATGCGCGCAACAAGCTGTACGCATCCGCGATCGAGCTGTACGGGCCGGGGCCGGAATCGGCCGCCGTGCTGCGTGCCTATGCGGCGGTCAATGTCGGCAAGGATCTCGACGAACCGAACGCGGGCCAGGCCTTCGGCATCGTGTGGCAGCCGCAGCCCGTGACCGCGCCGGCCGGCACCACGGCCTGGTTCGCGGTGGCGCCCGGCGGTGGCACGCCGCCCTACGCCTACCAGTGGCGCCGCAACGGCGTGAGTGTGCCGGGCGCGACCGGCAGCGTGTTCGGTGTCGTGGCGCAGCCGGGCGACAACGGCGCGCTGTATTCGGTGCTGCTGTCGGATGCGCGCGGGCAGTCCGTCGCCAGCGATCCGGCACAGCTGACGGTGACGGCCGGTGGACCGGCCGAGCTGGTGTTCAACGGCGGTTTCGAAGCGGGCTGGGAGGGCTGGCGCGGGAACACCGCGGTGGTCGGCAGCTGGCAGGGCGCGGGCGAGGCGCCGTACGAGGGCAAGGCCTTTGCCTACATGGGCGGGAATGGGCGGGCGGCTACCGAGACGCTGGGCCAGCCGATCAGCATCCCGGCGGGCGCCGCGTCAGCCAGCCTCAGTTTTGCGCTGCATGTGGACACGGCGGAAATCGCGCCGGCGACCGCCTACGATACGCTCGCGGTCGAGGTGAAGAATGCGGCCGGAACGGTGCTGGCGACGCTGGCCACCTACAGCAACCTGGACGCCAGGCCCGGCTACCAGGTGCGCAGCTTCGACCTGTCGGCGTTCCGCGGCCAGGACATCGTGCTGTCCTTCACGATGAACGAGGACTATGCCTTGCAGACCGGTTTTTGTATCGACAAGGTTAGTGTGGCAATCCGTTAGCAAGCTGACCGTCGTCCCCGCGTGCGCGGCGATGACGTTCTCTAAATTGATTTATAGCGCCCGCGCGATCAGGATCTTCTGGATGTCGCTGGTGCCTTCATAGATCTGGCACACGCGCACGTCGCGGTAGATGCGCTCGATCGGGAAGTCGGCCACATAGCCGTAGCCGCCGAACACCTGCATCGCGGCCGACACCACGCGCTCGGCCATTTCGGACGCGAACAGCTTGGCCATCGCCGCTTCCTTCAGGCAGGGCAGGCCGGCGTCCTTCATCGAGGCCGCGTGCAGGATCAGCTGGCGCGCGGCCTCGATCTGCATCGCCATCTCCGACAGGCGGAACTGCACCGCCTGGTGCTCGAACAGCGGCTTGCCGAAGCTCTCGCGCTCCTTGGCGTAGGCCAGCGCCGCTTCGAACGCGGCGCGCGCCATGCCCACCGACTGCGAAGCGATCCCGATGCGGCCGCCTTCCAGTCCCGACAGCGCGATCTTGTAGCCCATGCCTTCCTCGCCGATCAGGTTGGCGGCCGGGATGCGGCAGTTGTCGAACACGATCTGCGCCGTGTCCGAGGAATGCTGGCCCATCTTGTGCTCGACGCCGGCCACGATGTAGCCCGGCGTGTTGACCGGCACCCAGAACGCGCTGATGCCTTTCTTGCCGGCGGCCTTGCTTGTTACGGCCATGACGATTGCCACGTCGCCGTTCTTGCCGCTGGTGATGAACTGCTTGGTGCCGTTCAGCACATACTCGTCGCCATCGCGGGTGGCGGTGGTGCGCAGCGCGGCGGCGTCGCTGCCGGTGTGCGGCTCGGTCAGCGCGAACGCGCCCAGCAGCTCGCCCTGGGCCAGCGGGACCAGCCATTGCTGCTTCTGTTCCTCGCTCGCGTACATCATCGCGATCGAGCAGACCGGGCAGTTGTTGACCGAGATGATGGTCGAGGTGCCGCCGTCGCCGGCCGCGATCTCTTCCAGCACCAGCGCCAGCGCCACGTAGTCGAGACCGGCACCGCCGTACTGCTCGGGCACTGCCACGCCGAACGCGCCGAGCTGGGCCAGCTCCTTCAGCTCGGCCTTCGGGAAATATTCCTCGCGGTCCCAGCGCGCTGCGTTCGGGGCCAGGCGCTCCTGCGAAAACGTGCGCAGGGCGTCGCGGATCATCTGGTGTTCTTCGGTCAGGATCATGTGGGGACAGTCAATAGTAAAGTGAACGTCATTCCGCGGGAACGACGGTAGTGGTGATGATTGACGTTACCAGGGTATCGGCGTGCCATCGTGGTTCAGGAAACTGCCATTCGCCGACGGTTGCGCGGCGGCCAAGGTGGCGCGCAGCTCGCGCACGCTTTGCTCGACCGGCAGGGGCGCGCTGCTGCCACCCATGTCGGTTCGGACCCAGCCGGGATGAAAGCTCACGCAGGTCACGCCCTGCGGGCCCCAGGTCAGCGCGGCGTCGACCAGCACCGAGTTCAGCGCGGCCTTGCTGGCGCGGTACAGCGAACCGCCCGCGCTGCTGCGGCCGCTCATCGAACCCATGCGCGAGGACAGCACCGCCAGCTTGCCGCGCCGGTTCGCGACCAGCGGCGCGACCACCGGGATCAGGCGCATCGCGGACAGCACGTTGGTGTGCATCACCGCGTCGAATTCGTCCTGCGAGGGGAAGCGCTCGTGCGGGCCGTACAGGCCGGCCACCAGCCAGGCGGCGTCGATCTTCTCGTCGTCCAGCTTCCAGCCGAGGCCGGCAATCGATTCGGCGCTGGTGACGTCGAGCTGGTGCGCTTCGGCGCCCAGCCGGGAAAGCTTGTTGACGTCCTCAGGCTTGCGCGCGGTGGCGATCACGCGCCAGGCGTCCTGCTTGTACTGGCGGGCCAGCTCGTGGCCGATGCCACGTGAGGCGCCGAGGATCAGTGCTGTGGGCATCGCCACCTCCAGCTGTCGGAAGAATAGTTACCGTCGTTCCCGCGGAGGCGGGAACCCATGCTGAGTTTGCGTGGCCTTTGCTTATGGTGCGGCCAGTCGCATCGTCTATGGGTCCCCGCCTGCGCGGGGACGACGGCTAGGCTTAAACCATCTCGATCGCCATCGCCGTCGCTTCGCCACCACCGATGCACAGCGATGCCACGCCGCGCTTGCCGCCGGTGCGCTTGAGCGCGCCCAGCAGGGTGACGATGATGCGCGCGCCCGAGGCGCCGATCGGGTGGCCCAGCGCGCAGGCGCCGCCGTGCACGTTGACCTTCTCGTGCGGGATGCCGAGGTCGCGCATCGCCGCCATCGGCACCGCCGCGAAGGCTTCGTTGATCTCGAACAGGTCGACGTCCTTCGCGCTCCAGCCGGTCTTCTTGAACAGCTTCTCCATCGAGCCGATCGGCGCGGTGGTGAACAGGTTCGGCTCCTGCGCGAAGGTGGCGTGGCCGACGATGCGGGCGATCGGCGCCAGGCCCAGTTCCTTGGCCTTCGATTCGCGCATCATGACCAGCGCGGCGGCGCCGTCGTTGATCGACGACGACGAGGCGGCGGTCACGGTGCCGTCCTTCTTGAATGCGGGCTTGAGCGAGGGGATCTTGTCGACCTTGGCCTTGAGCGGGCCTTCGTCCTTGTCGATCACCACGTCGCCGGCGCGCGAGGACACGGTGACGGGCGCCAGTTCCCACTTGAAGTAGCCTTCGCCGGTGGCTTCCTGGGCGCGCTTGACCGAAGCGATCGCGAAGTTGTCCTGCTCTTCGCGGGTGAACTGGTACTTGGCCACGCACTCTTCGGCGAAGGTGCCCATCGAGCGGCCGCCGCCGGTTTTCTCGTCCTTCGAGTAGGCGTCTTCCAGGCCGTCCAGCATCATGTGGTCGAACATCATGCCGTGGCCGATGCGGTAGCCGCCGCGCGCCTTCGGGATCAGGTAGGGTGCGTTGGTCATCGACTCCATGCCGCCGGCGACCACGATGTCGGCGCTGCCGGCGACCAGCTGGTCATGGGCGAAGATCGCGGCTTGCATGGCCGAGCCGCACATTTTCGACAGCGTCACGGCGCCGGTCGACATCGGCAGGCCGGCTTTCAGCAGCGCCTGGCGCGCCGGGGCCTGGCCCTGGCCGGCCATCAGGCAGTTGCCGAAGTAGACGTGTTCGACCGCATCCGGCTTGACGCCGGCGCGCTCCACCGCGGCCTGGATCGCCACAGCGCCGAGATCGCTCGCGGTCTTCGAGGAAAAATCGCCCTGGAACGCGCCCATCGGGGTACGGGCGGCGCCGACGATAACGACTGGATCATTCATTTGTAGTTCTCCAATGAGGTGGCGGAAGAGAGTAGGGGTGCGTGCGGGATGGCTACGCAAATATTTTAGGCCAACTCGAAACTGTCGTCCCGGCGCAGGCCGGGACCCATAGACCGCGTCCGAAGTTGCGCAGGTCGCATGACTGGAAGCTCAGCATGGGTCCCGGCCTTCGCCGGGACGACGTTGTTTGCGGGTGGTGTTTCTGCTTACGCCGTTTCGGCAAACAACTCGCGCCCGATCAGCATGCGGCGGATTTCGCTGGTGCCGGCGCCGATTTCGTAGAGCTTCGCATCGCGCCACAGGCGACCGACCGGATACTCGTTGATATAGCCATTGCCGCCCAGCGTCTGGATCGCTTCGCCCGCCATCCAGGTCGCCTTCTCGGCGCTGTACAAGATGGCGCCAGCGGCGTCCTTGCGCAGCGCGCGCACGGCGGCCGGGTTGTCGGCGCGGTCGCAGGCCTGGCCGACCGCGTACACGTAGGCGCGGCAGGCCATCATGGTCGAGTACATGTCGGCGATCTTGCCCTGCATGAGCTGGAACTCGCCGATCGCCTGGCCGAACTGCTTGCGCTCGTGGATGTAGGGCACCACCACGTCCATGCAGGCGCTCATGATGCCCAGCGGGCCGCCGGACAGCACGGTGCGCTCGAAGTCCAGACCCGACATCAGCACGTTCACGCCCTTGCCGACGCCGCCCAGCACGTTCTCGACCGGCACTTCGCAATCTTCGAACACCAGCTCGCCGGTGTGCGAGCCGCGCATGCCCAGCTTGTCCAGCTTCTGCGCGATCGAGAAGCCCTTGAAGCCTTTTTCGATCAGGAAGGCGGTCATGCCGCGCGGGCCGGCCTCGATGTCGGTCTTGGCGTAGACGACGAGGGTGTCGGCGTCGGGGCCGTTGGTGATCCACATCTTGGTGCCGTTCAGCACGTAGCGGTCGCCCTTGAGCTCGGCGCGCAGCTTCATGCTGACCACGTCGGACCCGGCGTTCGGTTCGGACATCGCCAGCGCGCCCACGTGCTCGCCCGAGATCAGCTTGGGCAGGTATTTGCGCTTCTGTTCTTCGCTGCCGTTGCGCTTGATCTGGTTGACGCACAGGTTCGAGTGTGCGCCGTAGGACAGGCCGACCGAGGCCGAGGCGCGCGAAATCTCTTCCATCGCGACGATGTGGGCCAGGTAGCCCATGTCGGCGCCGCCGTATTCCTCGCTCACCGTGATGCCGAGCACGCCCAGCTCGCCCATTTTCTTCCACAGGTCCATCGGGAACTGGTCGCTGCGGTCGATTTCGGCCGCGCGCGGCGCGATTTCGCTGGCCGCGAACTGTTGCACTGCCTCGCGCAGCGCGGCGATGTCCTCGCCGTGGTCAAAGGTCAAGCCGGGGAGATGCAGCATGTCGTCCTCACGTGGTCGGTGGCGGGTTTTCAGAGAAGTGCATGATACCGCAGCAGTGACGTTAACGTAAACGTCAAGTAGCCTGCGTTTTGCGGCTGTTTGATTTAATTGTTATCCAACGGGGCGTGGCTAGCGATAGCGCGAGAGTGAGCGATTACTCACGCCGCCTTCGCCCCGCCACGCTGCCCGCTTTCGCCCAGCAACTGCCTGCACTCTTCCTCATGCGCGACGATCTCCGCCAGCGCGACCTCGATATCGGCCCGCTGCTGCTCCAGCGTCTCGCGCTGCTTGGCCAGCACGCCGAGGAAGCGGTTGATTTGCGCCACGGTATCCTTGGGCGACTCGTACATGTCCATGATGCTCTTGATCTCGGACAGCGTCAGTCCCAGCCGCTTGCCGCGCAGGGTCAGCTTGAGGCGGGTGCGGTCGCGCGGCGTGTACACGCGGTTGCGTCCGCCCTGGCCCTCGCGCGTGGGGCTGAGCAGGCCCTGGTCCTCGTAGAAGCGGATCGCCCGTGCCGTGATGTCGAATTCGCGCGCCAGTTCGGCGATGGTGTATGTGGCCATGAAGGTCTACCGCATGAAAAGTAGCGATTTTCCGGATCGCTTAGAATGAGAATGGTTCCGTATTCCGTTTACGTCAACGTCAAACACATTGTAGCGCGCGTCCCCTCAGATTACGAAAGTTTCCGTATGAATCCCCTGGAGTCCCAGCTCGCCTACCCCTTCGGCGACACCCTGCCTGCCGCCGGCGCCGCCGAGTCCATCGTGCCGGGCCTGCGCTGGCTGCGCATGCCGCTGCCGTTCGCGCTCGACCATATCAACCTGTGGCTGCTGAATGACGCGCAGGACGGCCGCGCCGGCTTCGCCGCGGTCGACTGCGGCGCCGGCACCGATCCGACCCGCGCCGCGTGGGAACAGCTGTTCGCCGGCGTGATGCAGGGCCAGCCGCTGCTGCGCGTGTTCGCCACCCATTGCCACCCGGACCACGTCGGCCTGTCCGGCTGGCTGTGCGAGCGCTTCGAGGCGCCGTTCTGGACCACGGCGGCCGAATTCGCGTTCGCGCGGATGATGGCGGCCGCGCTGCCGGGCGTCGACGGCCCCTCGGCGATCCCGCACTTCGAGCGCCACGGCCTGCGTGATCCGGCCATGCTGGAGCAGATGCGCAGCCGGCGTAATTATTACCCGTCGCTGGTGCCGGCCGTGCCGGAAGCCTACACCCGCCTGCAGGATGGCCAGGAAATACATATCGGCAAGCACAGCTGGCGCGTGATTACCGGCTTTGGCCATTCGCCCGAACACGCGGCCCTGTATTGCGCGGAGCGGAAGATCCTGATTTCCGGCGACATGGTACTGCCGCGCATCTCGACCAATGTCTCCGTGTTCGCCGTGGAGCCCGACGGCAACCCGCTGCAGCAATACCTGGACTCCCTCGGCAAGTTCGCCGGCTTGCCGGAAGACACGCTGGTATTGCCCTCGCACGGCCGCCCCTTCCGCGGCCTGCACACCCGCATCGCCCAGCTGCGCGCCCACCACGACGCGCGCCTGGCGGAAGTGCTGGCCGCTTGCCGCGCACCGCAAAGCGCAGTTGACATTGTTCCTGTCATGTTCAAGCGCCAGCTGGACGCGCACCAGCTCAGTTTCGCGCTCGGCGAGGCGCTTGCCCACCTGCAAAAATTGTTTCGGGATGGTCGTTTGCGCCGCTTAACCGGAAACGATGGTATTGTCCGTTTCGTGTTACCATAGGGCAACTTACGGAATTTCTCTCGCACGGCCGCCGGAGTTGCGCGGTGACAGTCTCACCGCCGGCGGCAATCGGGTTCAAGTGGCCTTCTCCCTTGCCCGACTTTTTTTCGGTGTGTCATGCTAAGCGCCCCGTTTTAAGGTATTGTTCTAAGCAATTGGAAATTCTAGCCAATTCTCACAAGTTCTTTTCTTTTAAAAACAGCGCAAGACAACCTTAGTCTCTGTACTCCTGAGACTGACTTTCAGGTTGCTACGTGAAATAGTGCCGCACATGAATTCCACTAATGAACGGGAAGGCTTCAGCGAACGTCTGCAACACGCCCTGAAAACCGCCCATTACTCTCCGGATAGCCCCACGCGCCTGGCCCGCGAATTTAACATTCGCTTCGAAGGCCGGCCGATCACGGTCCACGCCGCCCGCAAATGGCTGGTTGGCGAAGCGATCCCGACCCAGGAAAAACTGCGCATGCTGGCCCAGTGGCTGGGCGTACCGGCCGACTGGCTGCGCTTCGGCGGCGACACCGATCCCGCCACCGGCGAAGCCAGCAACACCAGCGCCCGCTTCGAATCGGCCGACGTCAAGCTGATCGCCGACCTGCAGCGCCTGGATGACCACCACCGCGAAATGGCGCGCGAGTTCATCCGCATGCTGGTGCGCATGAACCACCAGAGGCAGTAAGTACGGGCATTGCCCTCGCGAAAAAAATCTTTACGGGAAATCGGCACAAACCGCGCAGACTGCCGCATAATCTACGCGGTCACTGCCGACCCGTAACCGTTCAGCATCGAGGGCAAGCCGTATGATGAAAAGCAACTACAGCAACACCGCCCAACTGAAGGAACTGATGACTGCGCCGCCGATGACGGCCGCGCGTCACGCCGAAGTGATGCGCAAGAAGATCGCGCAGCGGCGCATGCTGGAAGAAGCGCGCGACCTCAAGCGCGCGATCGGCGAGGTCCTCGTCGAGAAAAGCTGAACGCCGGGCCTCAGGCCCCGGTGTCCGTCTTCATCCCCGACCAACGTGGCGCGAGCGCGTGCTCGAGCCCGAACAGATCGAGCACTCGCGCGATCGTGTGGTCGACCATCTCGTCGATGCTGGCCGGGCGGTGGTAGAAGCTCGGCAGCGGCGGGAACACGATCCCGCCCATTTCCGTGACCGCCGTCATATTGCGCAGGTGCGCGAGATTGAACGGTGTCTCCCTGACCATCAAGACCAGCCGGCGGCGCTCCTTGAGCGTGACGTCGGCCGCGCGCGCGACCAGGTTGTCCGACAGGCCATGGGCCACTGACGCCAGGGTCTTCATCGAGCAGGGCGCGATCACCATGCCGTCGGTCTGGAACGACCCGCTGGCGATGGCGGCGCCGACGTCGCGGTTGCGATGCACGACATGGGCCAGCGCCTCGACATCGCGGCGCTGCATGCCGACTTCCTGGTGCAGGGTGAGGGAAGCGGCGTCGGACACCACGAGGTGGCTCTCGACGCCGGGCGTGGCGGCCAGCTGCTGGAGCAGGCGCACGCCATAGATGGCCCCGGTGGCGCCGGTGATGGCGACCACCAGCCGGCGCGCTTGGGTCTTACTTGCCGCCATTGAGCAGGGCTTGCAGTTCGCCCGACTCATACATCTCGTTCATGATGTCCGAACCGCCGATGAACTCGCCGTTGACGTAGAGCTGCGGGATGGTCGGCCAGTTCGAGTAGTCCTTGATGCCCTGGCGAACTTCCGGATCTTCCAGCACGTTGACGGTGGCGATATTCTCGACGCCGCAGGCTTTCAGGATCTGGATGGCGCGGCCGGAGAAGCCGCACTGCGGGAACTGGGCGCTGCCTTTCATGAACAGCACGACCGGGGAGGTGGTCACGGTCTCTTTGATCCAGGTTTGAACGTCGCTCATGTTGTGATCTGCCTTGGCTAAAAAGTGTATTTGAATGGCGTCATTTTATAAGAAAACGCCGGGGCGGGTGCGCGGGTGGGTGGGGTGGGTCGTTTGTAAGCCACGCGTTAGCTCGTTTCACTCGTTAACCCAAAAACCGTCATCCCGGCGCAGGCCGGGATCCATAGACCGTTCGCGCCGCCGCAGAGCGTTCGACGCCGAAGGCGGAGCTAACTCAGCATGGGTCCCGGCCTGCGCCGGGACGACGGCTTTCTGCTAGCTACTTCCGCAGCTTGGCGAAAGCCGCCGCCATCGCGCCGCCGGCCGGCGCCGCTTTTTCCTGCTGGCGCTGATGCTGCCCCAGCCGCTTGGCGTCGTTGCGATCCGCGCGCTGCTCCGGGCGCGAACCCGGCTGCGGCGCGCTGTCCGACAGCCGCATGGTCAGCGCGATGCGTTTGCGCTTGACGTCCACTTCCAGCACCTTCACCTTCACCACCTGGCCGGCCTTGACCACCGTGTGCGGGTCCTTCACGAAGCTGTTCGACAGTGCCGAGATGTGCACCAGCCCGTCCTGGTGCACGCCGATGTCCACGAAAGCGCCGAACGCGGCGACGTTGGTCACCACGCCTTCCAGGATCATGTCGGCCTTCAGGTCGCTGATCTCCTCCACGCCTTCCTTGAAAGTGGCGGTGGTGAATTCGGGCCGCGGGTCGCGGCCCGGTTTCTCCAGCTCTTTCAGGATGTCGGTCACGGTCGGCACGCCGAAGCGCTCGTCCGCGTACTTGGCCGGATTCAGCGCCTTGAGCAGCTTGCCCTCGCCGATCACGCCCTTGATGTCGCGCTGGATGTCGGCCAGGATCTTCTCGACCACCGGATATGATTCCGGGTGCACCGCCGACGCATCCAGCGGGTTCTCGCCGCCCATGATGCGGAGAAAACCGGCGGCCTGTTCGAAGGTCTTGTCGCCCAGCCGCGGCACGCTCTTGAGCGCCGCGCGCGAGGCAAACGCGCCCTTCATGTCGCGGTAGGCCACGATGCTTTGCGCAACCGACGCCGACAGGCCCGACACGCGTGCCAGCAGCGGCGCCGAGGCCGTGTTCACGTCGACCCCGACGGCGTTCACGCAGTCCTCGACCACCGCATCGAGCGAGCGCGCGAGCTGGGTCTGCGATACGTCGTGCTGGTACTGGCCGACGCCGATCGACTTCGGATCGATCTTCACCAGCTCCGCCAGCGGGTCCTGCAAACGCCGCGCGATCGACACCGCGCCGCGCAGCGACACGTCCAGTTCCGGCAGCTCGCGCGATGCGAACTCCGACGCCGAGTACACCGATGCCCCGGCTTCCGACACGACGATCTTGGTCAGCTTCAGTTCCGGCCGCAGCTTGATCAGGTCCTGCGCCAGCTTGTCGGTCTCGCGCGATGCGGTGCCGTTGCCGATCGAGACCAGCGACACATTGTGCTTCGCGGCCAGCGCGCCCAGCACGTGCAGCGCGCCGTCCCAGTCGTTGCGCGGCTGGTGCGGGTAGATGGTCGCGGTGTCGACCACCTTGCCGGTGGCATCGACCACCGCGACTTTCACGCCGGTGCGCAGGCCCGGGTCCAGGCCCATGGTCGCGCGCGGGCCGGCCGGCGCGGCCAGCAGCAGGTCCTTCAGGTTGCGCGCGAAGACGCCGATCGCATCCAGCTCCGCGCGCTCGCGCAGGGCGCCCATCAGCTCGGTCTCCAGGTGCATGAAGCTCTTTACGCGCCAGGTCCAGCGCACGGTGTCGAGCAGCCATTTGTCGGCCGGACGGCCCGCGCCCCTGATGCCGAAGTGCGCGGCGATGCGGCTCTCGCAGGGATTGTGCGGCGCGTCCCACTTCGGCTTTTCCGCTTCGCTGTCAAGCCGCAGCGTCACGTCCAGCATGCCTTCGCGGCGGCCGCGCATCAGCGCCAGCGCGCGGTGCGAGGGCAGGTTTGCCAAGGGCTCGGAGTAATCGAAGTAGTCGGCGAATTTCTCGCCTTCGTCCTGCTTGCCTTCGACGACCTTGGACTCGACCACGCCGTGGTCCTGCACGTATTCGCGCAGCGACTGCAGCAGGCTCGCGTCTTCGGCGAAGCGCTCCATCAGGATCTGGCGTGCGCCGTCCAGCGCGGCCTTGGTGTCCGCCACGCCCGGGTTGCTGGCGCCGTCCGCCGTGGTGAAGGCTTCGCGCAGATACTGGGCCGCTTCCGTTTCCGGGTTCAGCGCGGGATCGGCCAGCAGGCTCTCGGCCAGCGGCGCGAGCCCGGCTTCGATCGCGATCTGGGCCTTGGTGCGGCGCTTCTGCTTGTACGGCAGGTACAGGTCTTCGAGGCGCGTCTTGTCCTCGGCGTGAGTGACCGCGTCGAGCAGCTCCGGCGTCATCTTGCCCTGCTCGGTGATCGAGGAAAGGATCGCGGCGCGGCGGTCTTCCAGTTCGCGCAGGTAGCGCAGGCGTTCTTCGAGCAGGCGCAGCTGGATGTCGTCGAGGCCGCCGGTGGCTTCCTTGCGGTAGCGGGCGATGAAGGGGACGGTGGCGCCTTCGTCCAGCAGGGCGACGGCGGCGGCGACTTGCGCCGGTTTGGCCGACAGTTCGACGGCAAGACGTTGTTCGATGGATGGCAGCATTGGTGCAAGCGAAACGTGGTGAAGCGGCCAATGATACGCATTCGTCCGTGACGCGCCAGTCTTGACAGGCGGCCGCTGTCGTGCAAACGCTTGCCCGCTTGGCAAAACCAAAGCTTGTGCTTGATCACATCGGCGCGAGAACCGAAAATCATGCGAACCGGCTGAACAGCCGCGTGTCGAATCGTCCGTGAAACCGGGCCGGGCTTGCCGATTTGGCCTGTCGCCCCCATGTGATATTTCACACGAAAAAGTTTTCTAGGATACGTGCGATTCCGAACAAAACAGAAGCGTCCGTATGAAGGATAATAGCGTTCGTTGCACTTTTTGATACAGACTCCAGGGACCCATGCACACAGTTGATTTTCAACGCGACGGCTCCAGCGACGCAGTAGCCCCCGCCCGCGCTCCCGCGCGCTCGCCGGCACTGCCCGCGCCCGTGACGAGCTGGCTGCAACGGGTCGAGGCGGCGGCGCATCCGCGCCCCAAGCTGACCGCCGAAGTGACGGACCCCAAAGCTGTCCAGTTCAAATTCGTGTACGTGATGGCGCCCACCAGCGGCGGCCGCCACGTTGCCATCTGCCTCTGCAAAGCCAAGCTGCGCCCGAACGGCGAAGTGGCCTCGGCCAGCCCGGTGAGCGAAGTGTTCTCCCTGCTGTCGGCGCCGCCGGCCTATCTCGAAGGCGTTGACGAAGACCTGGTCCGTTTCTTCATCGCCATGCGCAGCGGTTCCTCGCAAGGCACCAGCGCCACCGAGCCCAAGGGCAAGGTCGGCGCCATCCTGTTGCAGATGTTGCTGGAGCAAGAAAAGTTGCTGTGGGCTAATTCCTGGCAGGACATGGCCAATGGCCTCGTCTATCCGCTGCAGGCCGGCCCCCAGCGCCAGGCCAACCTGGCGTGGCGCGACGAAGGGCGCATTGCCAAGCTCGGCTGGTCGGTGGAACCGGCGGGCAAGGGCGTCAGCCATCCCGGGGCCGACCAGATCGACTACATGCTGCCGACCGATCCGCCGTGGTACGTGGACAACCTGTCCTGCGGCCCGCTGGACCTGAACCGCGGCGGCATCGAGATTTCGCTGGCGGAACTGCAAGCCCTGGTGGCGCAGGCGCCGGCGCTGGGCGGCACCGATAAAAAGCGCGTGTCGCAACTGCTGCTGGCGCACGGCCTGCAACAGCTGATGCCGCTGCCGCAGCCGCTCACCCAGCGCGTGCGCAACGACGTCAAGCCGGTGCCCGCGCTGCTGCTCGACTCGGTGCAACTGCCGGACATCAACGGCCAGCGCTGGCACGACTTCGCCGTGCTGTCCTACGACTACGACGGCCAGCGCGTGTCCTTCGACCCGGCCCAGCGCGTGGTGCGCCAGGTCGGCGAAATCACCGAGGTCATCGAGCGCGACCAGGCCGACGAAGCCGCCGCGCTGGCCAAGCTGGGGGAGCTGGGCTTCCGCAAGCCGGGCACGGCGCCGCTGAACGGCGTGGTGGGCGCGCAACAGCTGGAAAGCCAGGCCCACTGGCTGCGTTTCGCCGAGGACGATCTCGACGCGCTGATCGACGCCGGCTGGCATTTGCAGAAGTCGCCCCGCTACCGCTACGACGTGGTGCCGGTGGAAGACTGGTACGCGGAGATCGACGAGCCGGAAGAAGCCGGCAAGGCCTGGTTCGAGCTGGAGCTGGGCATTGTCGTCAACGGCAAGCGCGTCCCGCTGCTGCCTGTGCTGGTGCAATTGATCCGCAGCGCGCCGACCGATTTCAATCCGGAAGTGCTGGCCGCCCACGCCGAGGACGACCAGATGCTGGCCACGCTGAAGGACGGCCTGCGCGTGGCGCTGCCCTGGGGCCGCATCAAGCCCATCCTGGCTACGCTGGGCGAACTCTATTTCAACGAAAAGATCAAAGACAAGGTGCGCCTGTCCACGCTGGACGCGGCACGCCTGGAAGACCTGGCCCGTGGCCTGGAGCTGCGCTGGTTCGGCGGCGAGCAGCTGCGCGAAACCGGCCGCAAGCTGGCCAGCTTCGGCTCGGTGAAGAAAGTCGCCGCGCCGGAGGGCCTGCGCGCCACCCTGCGCGACTACCAGCTGGATGGCTTGTCGTGGATGCAGTTCCTGCGTGAGTACGACCTCGGCGGCATCCTCGCCGACGACATGGGCCTGGGCAAGACGGTGCAGACCCTGGCCCACATCCTGACCGAGAAGGAAGCGGGTCGCCTGACCAGCCCGGCACTGGTGATCGCGCCGACCAGCCTGATGACCAACTGGGTCGAGGAAGCCAGCCGCTTCACGCCCGGCCTCAAGGTGCTGCTGCTGCAGGGCAAGGAGCGGATGGAACTGTTCGACCAGATCGAGCAGGCCGACCTGGTGCTCACCACCTATGCCTTGCTGCCGCGCGACGAGGAAAAGCTGCGCGAGCACCACTACCACCTGGTGATCCTCGACGAGTCGCACTACATCAAGAACACCCGTTCGAAGGCCGCGCAAACGGCCGGTTCGCTCGACGCGCGCCACCGCCTGTGCCTGACCGGCACGCCGCTCGAGAACCACCTGGGCGAGCTGTGGTCGCAGTTCCACTTCCTGCTGCCGGGGCTGCTGGGCGACGAGAAGACCTTCAACACCCAGTTCCGTCATCCGATCGAGCGCCAGGACGACCCGGTGCGCCGCGGCTTGCTGAACCGCCGCATCCGTCCCTTCCTGCTGCGCCGTACCAAGGACAATGTCGCCAAGGAACTGCCGGAAAAGACCGAGATGGTGCGCAAGGTCGAACTCACCGGCGCCCAGCGCGACCTGTACGAGACCGTGCGCCTGGCGATGGACAAGAAGGTGCGCGAGGAAATCGACCGCAAGGGCGTGGCGCGCAGCCAGATCGTCATCCTGGAAGCGCTGCTGAAGCTGCGCCAGGTCTGCTGCGACCCGCGCCTGGTCAAGGCCTTGCCGGCCAAGAAGCAGCCGGTGTCGGCCAAGCTGACCGACCTGATGCAGATGATCGACGACTTGTTGGAAGAAGGCCGCAAGATCCTCGTGTTCTCGCAATTCACCAGCATGCTCGGCCTCATTGAGGAAGAGCTCGATGCGCGCAACATTCCCTACGCGCTGCTGACCGGCGAAACCCGCGACCGTTCGGCGCAGGTGGCGGCCTTCCAGCAGGGCGCGGTGCCGATCTTCCTGATCAGCCTCAAGGCGGGCGGCGTCGGCCTGAACCTGACCGCGGCCGACACGGTCATCCACTACGACCCGTGGTGGAACCCGGCCGCCGAGAACCAGGCCACCGACCGTGCCTGGCGCATCGGGCAGGACAAGCCCGTGTTCGTCTACAAGCTGATCGCCAAGGGCACGCTGGAAGAGAAGATCCAGCAGTTGCAGCAGAAGAAGTCCGAACTGGCCCAGTCCATCCTGGCCGAAGGCGAATCGCAGAAAATGGCGCTAACGCAGGAAGACCTGCAAGCCATCTTCGCGCCGCTGGAAGACTGATCCTTCCTTCCGGCAGCTTCCTGCCTCAGACAGAACGTCGTTTCCGGCACTGCCGGAAACGACTTCCCGCGAAGGCGGGAACCCCATTTCCCCCGCACTCCGCCAAATCCAAACCTAGCGGCCGGCGAAAGAAATGGGGTTCCCGCCTCCGCGGGAACAAAGAGCAACGCTCACGATTAACGCATGCAGTGCATTTTTATGCGCGGCGCATGCTCTCCGCCTTCACTTTCCCGTAAATCTGTCCTTTCGGTCCCGGCAAGACAAGCATGTCTATACAAAGTGACCATCCGCCCATATACTGAAAGCTCCTTTCTCACCAAAACTATCGGACGCGACCAATGACAGGTAGTGCCAGCATCGACCGACCCAGCCCAGCGCCGGCGCGGCCCGATGACATGGCAGCGTTCCGCGCGATCGCCGAGCTGGCCGGCGACACCGCCTTCATCATTGATTGCCGCGACCGCGCGCTCACCTATCTTTCTGCTGGCGCTGGTCAACTGCTCGGCTACGGCGAGCAAGAACTCTCGCAACAATTGTTGAACCCCGACGCCGATGGCCCGCTGGCCGCGCTGTGCGCCGGCATGGACGCGCGCCTGCGACGTTTCGCCGATGGGGATCGCAGCCGCCTGCACGTGATCCGCGACATCGAGCTCACACGTCCGGATGGCTCCAGCATTCCACTGCAGCTGAGTTCCACCCTGGTGTTGGACCAGGCCGGCACCGCCGTCGCGCTGGCCGGCGTCATCCGCGACCGCTCCGCCGAGCGCGCCATCCAGGCCGAGCAGCAGCGTTTCGCGCGCATGCTCAACCATGAGTTCCGCACCCCGCTGGCCGTGATCGATGGCGCGATCCAGCGCCTGGAAGCGACCAGCGCCATGGCCGACGAGGCCGTCCGCCAGCGCTACCGCAAGATCGGCAGCGCGGTCGACCGCCTGATCGGCATGCTCGACGAGTATCTGTCGCCCGAACGCATGGCCGAACTCGGCCGCGCGCGCGCGCCGAACGGCGTCGATCCCCGCATCTTGCTGGAAGAGGCTGCCGACCAGGCGCGCGCCGCCGGCCGCCCAGTCAAGCTGGACCTGGACGGCCTGCCGCCGAGCCTGCGCGGCGATCCGCAAGGCCTGCGTCTGGCCTTGAAAGTGCTGGTCGACAATGCGCTGGCGTTTTCGCCGCCTGGCAGCGGGGTCGAACTGACCGGCCGCGGCGTCGCCAACGGCATCGACATTCGCGTGCGCGACCATGGCGCCGGTGTGCCGCCGGGCGAATCGCTGCGAATTTTCGATAAGACTTTCCGGGGAAGCAATGCCGTCGGTTTGCCCGGCAGCGGCCTCGGTCTTTACATGGCGCGCGCCGTTTTGGAGGTCCACGGCGGCACCCTGGAGTTGCTCGACCAGCAAGGGGACGGCGCCATGTTCAAAATCTGGTTGCCAACACAAATTAACCGCGGGAAAGTTGTTGCCTGAACCGAGCCCAGCAGTGATAATCAGTCCGATAGGCCGGGGTAGGCGACGTGCCCACACCATAACGAAAACAATGGCCAGACCATGACGCAGATCCTGATTGTTGAAGACAACGGCGAGTATGCCGGCGACATGGCCGAGTTTTTGAAAGAGCTCGACCACGAAGTATCAGTAGCAACAACCGCCAGCGACATGTGGGCGGCATTGACGAGGACGCCGACCGCGGTGGTGGTGCTCGACCTTGGCCTGCCCGACGAGGACGGATTCAATGTCATCCCGCGCATGCGCCAGCTGTATCCGGAGATCGGGCTGCTGGTGTTGACCGGCCGGGTCGCGTTCGACAATCGCATCCTCGGCCTGCGCCTGGGCGCCGACCATTATCTGACCAAGCCCATCAAGTTCCCGGAACTGGCCGCGCACATCGAGGCGCTGGACCGCCGCGTGCGCCCGCAGGAGCCGGCGCCGACACCGAGCAAGTGGGTGCTCCGCGTCAGCGCCCGCCAGCTTGAGCTGATGGGCAAGGTGATCGACCTGACCGAGAAAGAGTGCAATTTCCTGCACCTGCTTACCATCAACACCCGGCCGGTGCCGCGCCAGGTGATCGTGGCCGGCATGGGCGGCGACGATCCCGAAGCGAGCCGCCGCGTCGACATGCTTGTCTATCGCCTGCGCAAGAAAGCGCGCAGCGGACTGGGCCAGGATCTGCCGCTGCGCAGCGCCTACGGCGAAGGCTACAGCCTGTCGGCCGGGTTCACGCTCTCCTGATCGATCATTCGGGACAGGGTCGCTGAGCGCCTCGTCTGTCATTGGTCGTAATTGGGGACATGGTGGTCTGTCTTGACGGCGGGCAGCCAAATAATCGGGGACATGGTGAATCGTAACCGTGTACAATTGCCGCACCATGGCCCGCCAGTCCCGACTCATCCTTCCTCACCAGCCGCACCACGTCCTTCATCGCGGCAACGATAACCAGCTGATCTTCCGCGACGACGAGGACCATGAGCGCTTGCTCGGCTGGCTGAAGGAGGCTTCCCGCTTCTATAGCGTGGCGATCCATGCCTACGCGCTGATGCCGACCCACCTGCACCTGCTGGCCACGCCCGGCGACGACACCGGGCTGGCCCTGATGATGCAGAAGCTCGGCCGCTTGTACGTGCCTTGGTTCAACCAGAAATACCAGCGCAGCGGCAGCCTGTTCCAGGGGCGGTTCCGGACCTCGCTGGTCGAAACGGACAAGTATTTCCTCGCCTGCAGCCGCTTCATCGAGCTCAACCCCGTGCGGTCGCAACTGGCGGCCGAGCCTGGCGATTACCCTTGGTCCAGCTACCGGCATCACGCCGGGCTGCGCGTAGACACGGTAGTGAGCGATCACTCGCTCTACTGGGCGCTGGGCAATACGCCGTTCCAGCGCGAGGCGGCGTACACGGAATTCGTCGCCCAGGGCATCCCGGACGCGGAGCTCAAGGGCATCAATGACGCCGTCATGAAAGGGTGGCCGCTGGCCACCGACGCCTTCAAGGCCGACCTGGAGCGCAAGACCAGCCGCCAGATCCTGCCGGCCAAGCGCGGCCGGCCCTTCAAGAAGCCGCTGCCGCCGGCGCCGAAATCAGCCTGATTTCTCGTTAATACAACAACATACTCCATCTCGTCGCCGCGAAAGCGGGGGCCCATTTTGCACGCCCATCGCTTTTGCTGGTGCTTGCCATGATGCGAGCAAAGGGGGTTCCCGCTTGCGCGGGAGCGACGTTCCTGCTTCCGCATTTACTGTGTCCCCATTTATTTTGAAAAGAAAATACTTGTCAATTAATTCCACTCCGACCCTAATTGTTCTTGTTGATCTTCCTGCTGCGTTGCAGTATCGTCGGCCTTCATCCCGTCAAAAAAGCTGTTGGAGAAGCTCATGATTGCCCAAGGTTTGTACGATCCCGTCAACGAACACGATGCCTGCGGCGTCGGTTTCGTCGCCCATATCAAGGGCAACAAGAGTCATTCGATTATCGAGCAGGGTCTGCTGATCCTGAAGAACCTGGACCACCGGGGTGCGGTCGGCGCGGATGCGCTGATGGGCGACGGTGCCGGCATCCTGATCCAGATCCCGGACCAGTACTACCGCGACGAAATGGCCAGGCAGGGTGTCGAACTGCCGCCGCCGGGTGAATACGGCGTCGGCATGGTGTTCCTGCCGAAGGAGCACGCCTCGCGCATCGCCTGCGAACAGGAGATCGAGCGCGCCGTGCGCATCGAAGGCCAGGTTGTCCTCGGCTGGCGCAACGTGCCGGTCGACGAGACCATGCCGATGTCGCCGACCGTGCGCGCCAAGGAGCCGGTGATCCGCCAGATCTTCATCGGCCGCGGCCCGGACATCATGGTCACCGACGCGCTCGAGCGCAAACTGTACGTGATCCGCAAATCGTCCGGCCACGCGATCCAGGCGCTCAAGCTGTTGCACGGCCAGGAATTCTTCGTGCCGTCGATGTCGGCGCGCACCATCGTCTATAAGGGCCTGCTGCTGGCCGACCAGGTCGGCCTTTACTACAAGGACCTGCAGGATCCGCGCTGCATCTCGGCGCTGGCGCTGGTGCACCAGCGCTTCTCGACCAACACCTTCCCGGAATGGCCGCTGGCCCACCCCTACCGCCTGATCGCCCACAACGGCGAGATCAACACGGTCAAGGGCAACTTCAACTGGACCCGCGCCCGCGAAGGCATGCTCAAGTCGGCCGTGCTGGGCGAGGACCTGCCCAAGCTGTTCCCGCTGATTTACGAAGGCCAGTCCGACACCGCCTGCTTCGACAATGCGCTCGAACTGCTGGTCATGGCCGGATACCCGATCGCCCAGGCGATGATGATGATGATCCCGGAAGCGTGGGAAAACCACACGCTGATGGACGAGAACCGCCGCGCCTTCTACGAATACCACGCCGCCATGATGGAGCCGTGGGACGGCCCGGCCGCGATGGCCTTCACCGACGGCCGCCACATCGGCGGCACCCTCGACCGCAACGGCCTGCGCCCGGCGCGCTACGTGGTCACCGAGGACGACCTGGTGGTGATGGCGTCGGAATCCGGCGTGCTGCCGATCCCCGAATCGAAGATCGTCAAGAAGTGGCGCCTGCAGCCCGGGAAGATGTTCCTCATCGACCTCGAAGCCGGCCGCATCGTCGACGACAAGGAACTGAAGGACACCTACGCCAACGCCAAGCCCTACAAGGCCTGGATCAAGTCGGTGCGCATCAAGCTGGGCGAGGTCAAGCTGCCGGACAACGCCGTGCGTGGCCACGCCCAGGGCGAGAAGGCCGCCGCCTCGCTGCTCGACCGCCAGCAGCTGTTCGGCTACACGCAGGAAGACCTCAAGTTCCTGATGGCGCCGATGGCCGTGCTGGCCGAGGAAGCCACCGGCTCGATGGGCAACGACTCGCCGCTGGCCGTCATGTCCAACAAGCTCAAGCCGCTGTATTCCTACTTCAAGCAGCTGTTCGCGCAGGTGACCAACCCGCCGATCGACCCGATCCGCGAATCGATGGTGATGTCGCTGGTGTCCTTCGTCGGCCCGCGCCCCAACCTGCTGGACACCAACAACGTCAACCCGCCGATGCGCCTCGAAGTCGCGCAGCCGGTGCTGTCGTTCGAAGACATGGCGCGCCTGCGCGGCATCAGCGCCCACACCGGCGGCAAGTTCAAATCGTATGAGCTGAACATCTGCTACCCGGTCGGCTGGGGCAAGGAAGGCATCGAAGCCTCGATCGCCTCGCTGTGCGCGGAAGCCGTGGACGCGGTCAAGTCGGGCCACAACATCCTGATCGTCTCGGACCGCAAGGTCAACGCCGACCAGGTCGCGATCCCGGCGCTGCTGGCCACCTCGGCCATCCACCAGCACCTGGTGCAGCGCGGCCTGCGCGCCTCCACCGGCCTGGTGGTCGAAACCGGTTCGGCCCGCGAGACCCACCACTTCGCCCTGCTGGCCGGCTACGGCGCCGAAGCCGTGCACCCCTACCTGGCGCTGGAGACCCTGGTCGACCTGGCCGCCCACCTGCCGCACGAAATGTCGGGCGAGAAGGCGGTCTACAACTACACCAAGGCGATCGGCAAGGGCCTGATGAAAGTGATGTCCAAGATGGGCATCTCGACCTATATGTCCTACTGCGGCGCGCAGATCTTCGAAGCCGTGGGCCTGAACAAGGAACTGGTCAACAAGTACTTCCGCGGCACCGCGTCGGGCGTCGAAGGCATCAGCCTGTTCGACGTCGCCGAGGAAGCGCTGCGCCTGCACACCCTGGCCTTCGGCAAGGACCCGCTGCTGGCGAACCAGCTGGACGTGGGCGGCGAATACGCCTACCGCGTGCGCGGCGAGGAACACATGTGGACCCCGGACGCGATCGCCAAGCTGCAGCACTCGACCCGCGCCAACAACTTCAACACCTACAAGGAATACGCGCAGATCATCAACGACCAGAGCCGCCGCCACCTGACGCTGCGCGGCCTGTTCGAGTTCAAGATCGATCCGGCCAAGGCGATCCCGCTGGAGGAAGTCGAGCCGGCCAAGGAGATCGTCAAGCGCTTCGCCACCGGCGCGATGTCGCTCGGTTCGATCAGCACCGAAGCCCACGCCACGCTGGCGATCGCGATGAACCGCATCGGCGGCAAGTCGAACACCGGCGAAGGCGGCGAGGACCCGCTGCGCTACCTGAACGAGTTCAAGGGCATCAAGATCAGCAAGGGCGAGTCGCTGGCATCGGTGCTGGGCAAGGACCGCGTGGTGGTCGACCTGCCGCTGGAAGAGGGCGATTCGCTGCGCTCGAAGATCAAGCAGGTGGCCTCGGGCCGCTTCGGCGTCACCGCCGAGTACCTGAACTCGGCCGACCAGATCCAGATCAAGATGGCGCAGGGCGCCAAGCCGGGCGAAGGCGGCCAGCTGCCGGGCCACAAGGTCTCGGAGTACATCGCTTCGCTGCGCTTCTCGGTGCCGGGCGTCGGCCTGATCTCGCCGCCGCCGCACCACGACATCTACTCGATCGAGGACCTGGCGCAGCTGATCCACGACCTGAAGAACGTCAACCCGACCGCATCGATCTCGGTGAAGCTGGTGTCGGAAGTCGGCATCGGCACCGTCGCCGCCGGCGTCTCGAAAGCCAAGGCCGACCACGTCGTGGTGGCCGGCCATGACGGCGGCACCGGCGCCTCGCCGCTGTCGTCGGTGAAGCATGCCGGCACGCCGTGGGAGCTGGGCCTGGCCGAGACCCAGCAGACGCTGGTGCTCAACGGCCTGCGCAGCCGCATCCGCGTGCAGGCCGACGGCCAGATGAAGACCGGCCGCGACGTCGTCATCGCCGCCATGCTGGGCGCCGACGAGATCGGCTTCGCCACCGCGCCGCTGGTGGTCGAGGGCTGCATCATGATGCGCAAGTGCCACCTCAACACCTGCCCGGTCGGCGTCGCCACGCAAGACCCGGTCCTGCGCGCCAAGTTCCAGGGCAAGCCGGAACACGTCGTCAACTACTTCTTCTTCGTCGCCGAAGAAGCGCGCCAGCTGATGGCGCAGCTGGGCATCCGCAGCTACGATGAACTGATCGGCCGCGCCGACCTGCTCGACAAGTCGAAGGCGATCAACCACTGGAAGGCACAGGGCCTGGACTTCTCGAACATCTTCTATCAGCCGAAGAGCGAGCACCGCCACCAGATCTTCCACAGCGATGCGCAGGACCACGGCCTGGACCGCGCCCTGGATCACAAGCTGATCGCGCAAGCCAAGGCCGCGCTGGAGAAGGGCGAGCGCGTCTCGTTCATCTCGCCGGTGCGCAACGTGAACCGCACGGTCGGCACCATGCTGTCGGGCGAAGTCGCCAAGCGCTACGGCCACGCCGGCCTGCCGGAAGACACCATCCACATCCAGCTGCAAGGCACGGCGGGCCAGTCGGCCGCGGCCTTCCTGGCGGGCGGCATCACGCTCGACCTGGTCGGCGAAGGCAACGACTACGTCGGCAAGGGCCTGTCGGGCGGCCGCATCATCGTGCGTCCGAACACCGAGTTCCGCGGCTGGGCGGTCGACAACATCATCTCCGGCAACACCGTGCTGTACGGCGCGATCTCCGGCGAAGCCTTCTTCAACGGCGTGGTCGGCGAGCGTTTCGCGGTGCGTAACTCGGGCGCCACCACGGTGGTGGAAGGCACGGGCGACCACGGCTGCGAATACATGACCGGCGGCACCGTCGTGGTGCTGGGCGAGACCGGCCGCAACTTCGCGGCGGGCATGTCCGGCGGCGTGGCCTTCGTGTACGACCCGAAGAACGAGTTCGCCACCAAGTGCAATACCGCGATGGTGGACCTGGTCCCGGTGCTGCCCGAGAAGGAGCAGAAGGACCGCGCCGGCTGGCACGCCCAGACCCGCGGCGGCGAGCGCGAGGCCGACGAAGTCATCCTGCGCCGCCTGATCGAACGCCACTTCAAGTACACCGGCAGCACCCGCGCACGCAACTTGCTCGACGACTGGGCCAACAGCCGCAGCAAGTTCGTGAAGGTGTTCCCGACCGAGTACAAGCGCGCGCTGGAAGAGATGCACAACAGCAGCATGGAAGAGGCGAACGACGCGGTCGAGCAGGAAGTCGCGTAAGAAAAATTGTGAACGTCATCCCCGCCAACGCGGGGATCCCATTCCTCAGCGTAGAGACGAAAGTCAAATGGGGTTCCCGCGTGCGCGGGAACGACGGTTGAGGTAGCGAAAAGGAAAACAATCGTGGGCAAAATCACAGGCTTCATGGAATTTCAACGCCAGGACGAGGACTACCTCGACCCGGCCGAGCGCGTCAAGAACTACAAGGAGTTCGTGCTGACGCTGACCGACTCCCAGGCGAAAGTGCAGGGCGCGCGCTGCATGGATTGCGGCATCCCGTTCTGCAACACCGGCTGCCCGGTCAACAACCAGATCCCCGACTGGAACGACCTGGTCTATCACGGCAACTACCGTGCGGCGGTCGACAACCTGCATTCGACCAACAACTTCCCCGAGGTCACCGGCCGCATCTGCCCGGCCCCGTGCGAAGCGGCCTGCACGCTGAACATCAGCAATGAAGCGGTCGGCATCAAGTCGATCGAGCGCAAGATCGCCGACACCGGTTGGGAGCACGGCTGGATCGTGCCGCAGCCGGCCGCCGAAAAGACCGGCAAGAAGGTCGCCGTGATCGGTTCCGGCCCCGCCGGCCTGGCTGCCGCCCAGCAGCTGGCGCGCGTCGGCCATGCCGTGACGGTGTTCGAGAAGAGCGACCGCATCGGCGGCCTGCTGCGCTACGGTATCCCCGACTTCAAGATGGAGAAGGGCCTGATCGACCGCCGCATCGAGCAGATGGAAGCCGAAGGCGTGACCTTCCGCACCAGCGTCCTGATCGGCAAGGACTTTCCGGCCAGCGTGTCGAACATGGCGCGCGAAACGATCTTCCCGGAAGACCTGGACAAGGAATTCGACGCCGTCATCCTGGCCGGCGGCGCCGAGCAGCCGCGTGACCTGCCGGTCCCGGGCCGCGAGCTGAAGGGCGTGCATTTCGCGATGGACTTCCTGCCGCAGCAGAACCGCGTGAATGCCGGCGACAAGGTCAAGGACCAGATCAAGGCCACCGGCAAGCACGTGGTCGTGATCGGCGGCGGCGATACCGGTTCGGACTGCGTCGGCACCTCGAACCGCCATGGCGCCGCGTCGATCACCCAGTTCGAACTGATGCCGATGCCGCCGGAGCAGGAGAACAAGCCGCTGGTGTGGCCGTACTGGCCGACCAAGCTGCGCACCTCGTCCTCGCACGAGGAAGGCTGCGAGCGCGAATTCGCGGTCGCCACCAAGCGCTTCGAAGGCAAGGGCGGCAAGGTCGACAAGCTGATCGGCTGCCGCGTCGAATGGAAAGACGGCAAGATGAGCGAAGTGCCGGATTCGGAATTCGAGATCAAGGCCGACCTGGTGTTCCTGGCCATGGGCTTCGTGTCGCCGGTGCAGCAGGTGCTGGATGCGTTCAGCGTGCAGAAGGATGCCCGCGGCAACGCCCGCGCAACGGTCGACGGCGCCCATGCCTACCAGACCTCGGCGCCGAAAGTGTTCGCGGCCGGCGACATGCGCCGTGGCCAGTCGCTGGTGGTGTGGGCGATCCGCGAAGGCCGCCAGTGCGCCCGCGCGGTCGATGAATTCCTGATGGGCTCGTCGGTGCTGCCGCGCTGACCAGCCTGTGACGGACAAGCAGACGGCCCTTTGCGGGCCGTTTGTTTTGTCAGGATGCCTTTCCAATAAGGTGCAATAGGCCGACCGTTGTGCCGACAATGGCCAATGACAGGGCGCATCCCCATTTGATGAGATTGGCGATTGACTGGTGCATTTCGGATCGCAGGCGCTCCATTTCGATTCGCAACTCTGCAAAACCGGTCTTCATTGTCATGTCGAGGTTGGCAGAGCGCACCTCTCCCCTCGCTTCGACGGCGGCCAGCTTCGCATCATTTTCTTCTCGGGTCTGGTCGGTCATGCGTTCGCGTGCGCGATAAAGATGGCGATAAGAAACAGAACTGCAATAGCAAGGAAACATCCCCAAGCGATAAGTTCGACGGTACTTTTATATATTTCGATTCGGATCTCAGCCAACTGTGAGCGAAGTTCGGCGCGCATCTCGGCTTTGACCTCGCTGAACTGCTCCCGCATGACCGCACGATTACTTGTCGCTTTCAAATCTGTCTCAGCAAGGCGCGCCTCAATTCTGGCGAATGCACAGGCCAGCCTTGTATCAACTTCGTGCTGAGTGAGGTCGGCCATGATCGTCGCGAGTCTTCACTGTCAATGCCAGGCACCTTAGCACGAAGCCTGCTTCCGCCAATCGCGCGAATGCGAGTTCCCCGCATGCCGCTGATTCGGCTCAGATCTTGCGAAAACGCTCGCGCAAAACGGAGTACATTGACGCACCGCAACACCCTGCAAACCTACACGAATGTATGTTACTATCCGTAATGTTGGGTATTTCCGTCAGGTATGCATATCCCAAGAAAAACAATCACTTACGTGCGGCAATTATCTGACTCTACGGTTATTAATGTTGTATTATCGCCTCGATTCCGTGGCCAAAACGGGGCTGTCGCAAGCAGAGCTTGACCTTTCTGCACTACAATACGAGATTCCTCAAAAATCAATACCAAAGTGTCGAACCTAGTCGAAATCCGCGACCTTCATTTTGCCTACGGCACGCGGCCGATCCTGCAGAATCTGCGCATGGACTTCCCGCGCGGGAAGCTCATCGCCGTGATGGGCGGTTCCGGCTCGGGCAAGACCACCGTGCTGCGCCTGATCGGCGGCCAGATCCGCCAGCAGCAGGGCACGCTCAAGGTCGATGGCCAGGAGGTCAAGGCACTCGACACGGACGGCCTGTACAAGCTGCGCCGCAAGATGGGCATGCTGTTCCAGTTCGGCGCCCTGTTCACCGACCTGACCGTGTTCGACAACGTCGCCTTCCCGCTGCGCGAGCACACCGACCTGCCGGAAGAACTGATCCGCGACCTGGTGCTGATGAAGCTGAACGCGGTCGGCCTGCGCAATGCCCACAAGCTCAAGCCCAGCGAGATCTCGGGCGGCATGGCGCGCCGCGTGGCGCTGGCGCGCGCGATCGCGCTCGACCCCGAGCTGATCATGTACGACGAGCCCTTCGCCGGCCTCGACCCGATCTCGATGGGCGTCACCGCCAACCTGATCCGCAACCTCAACGACACCCTCGGCTCGACCTCGATCCTGGTCTCGCACGACGTCCACGAGACCTTCGCGATCGCCGACTATGTCTATTTCCTGTCCGCCGGCCAGATCGTGGCCGAGGGCACGCCGGCGGAAATGCGCGCTTCCGAAGACCCGTACGTGAAACAATTCGTCACCGCAGCACCGGATGGCCCGGTGCCCTTCCACTATCCCGGCAAGTCGCTGGCCGACGACCTGGGCCTGGGAGGGCGCGCATGATCATGAACCTGCTTGAGCGCATCGGCGCCGCCGCCCGCGAGTCCATCGAGCGCCTCGGCTACGCGACCCGTTCCTTCTTCTACCTGCTGGGCGTCTCGCCCGGCGCGCTGCGCCGCCCGTCGCTGGTATCGGAACAGGTCCACTTCATCGGCAACTATTCGATGCTGATCATCACCATCTCGGGCCTGATGGTCGGCGCCGTGCTGGGCCTGCAGGGCTATTACACGCTGTCCACCT
Organism: Massilia terrae; assembly: GCF_024753145.1. Lineage (GTDB taxonomy): Bacteria > Pseudomonadota > Gammaproteobacteria > Burkholderiales > Burkholderiaceae_D > Telluria > Telluria terrae. The sequence continues at coordinate 207,987 of NZ_JANUGU010000006.1, forward strand.
ATGGCGCCGAGCAGAAGCTGGGCACGGTGGTGGCGCTGTCGCTGACCCGCGAGCTGGGTCCGGTGGTGACCGCGCTGCTGTTCGCCGGCCGCGCCGGCACCTCGCTGACCGCCCAGATCGGCCTGATGAAGGCGGGCGAGCAGCTGGCCGCGATGGAAATGATGGCGATTAACCCGGTCCAGCGCGTGCTGGCGCCGCGCTTCTGGGGCGGTGTGATCGCGATGCCGGTGCTGGCCGCGATCTTCTCGGCGGTCGGCATTTTCGGCGGCTACATCGTCGGCGTGAAGCTGATCGGCGTGGACGAGGGCGCCTTCTGGTCGCAGATGCAGGCCGGCGTCGATGTGCGCGCTGACATTTTGAACGGCGTGCTCAAATCTGTTGTGTTCGGCATCATCGTGACCTTCACCGCCCTGTACCAGGGCTACGAGGCCGAGCCGACGCCCGCCGACGTGGCGCGCGCGACCACGCGCACCGTCGTGATTTCGTCGCTCTTGATCTGGTGGCTGGACTTCATCCTGACCGCCCTGATGTTCAACAAATAAAACAAGGGCGGGCGCGGGGTGCCAGCCACCATGAATTAGGAAAACTTATGCATCGCAAAATCATCGACGTCTGGGTCGGCCTGTTCGTCCTGCTGGGGGCGGCGGCCCTGCTGTTCCTGGCCCTGAAGGCCGGCAACATGAGCACGATCTCGTTCTCCAAGACTTATTCCGTGACCGGCCGCTTCGACAATATCGGCGGCCTGAAACCGCAGGCGCCGGTGAAGAGCGCCGGCGTGGTGGTCGGCCGCGTGGGCGCCATCAATTTCGACGACCACACCTTCCAGGCCTCGGTGCGCCTCGACCTGCAGCCGCAGTACAAGTTCCCGAAAGACAGCTCGCTGAAGATCCTGACCTCGGGCCTGCTGGGCGAGCAATACGTCGGCATCGAGCCGGGCGGCGACACCAACAACCTGGCCGACGGCGACAAGATTTCGCACACCCAGTCCGCGACCGTGCTGGAAGACCTGATCAACCAGTTCATCTACAGCAAGGCGGCCGAGGGCAAGCAGGAGGAGCCGAAGCAATGAAGCCCCGCATCAGCTTACTCGGCGCACTGGCCGGGGGCCTGTTGCTGTCCGGCTGCGCAACGCCGCCGCAGAACCCGCAGGACCCGCTGGAAAAATTCAACCGCGCCGTGTTCACTTTCAACGACACGCTCGACCGCACCGCCCTCAAGCCGGCCGCGACCGCGTACAAGAACGTGGTGCCGGGCGTCGTCCAGGTCGGCGTGAACAATTTCTTCGGCAACCTGGCCGACGCCTGGAGCGGGTTCAACAACCTGGCCCAGGCCAAAGGCCAGGACGGCCTGAACGACCTGACCCGCTTCGCCCTGAACTCGACCTTCGGCATCTTTGGCGTGCTCGACATCGCCACCCCGGCCGGCTTGCGCAAGCACAGCGAAGACCTGGGCCAGACCCTGGGTTACTGGGGCGTGCCGAGCGGTCCCTACCTGATGCTGCCGATCCTGGGGCCGTCGACCATCCGCGACGCCGCCGCCCTGCCGGCCGACCTGTGGGGCGACCCCTGGTCGCACAAGGATCCGGTACGCTGGCGCAACGTCGGCACCGGCGTGCGCGCCATCGACCAGCGGGCCTCGATCCTGGACGCTTCCAACCTGCTGGAAGACGCCGCGCTCGACCGCTACGAGTTCATCCGCGACGGCTACCTGCAGCGCCGCAACAGCCGCATCTATGACGACGAGCGTTCGCAGGAGCGCCACGAGAAGCAGTTGCAGAAGCAGCGCAATGCCCAGGGCGAAGAGCAGGACCTGGACACTCCCAGCGGCAAAGTGGATATGAAGAAAGCCTACGGCGAGGACGACGACGTCCCCAGCGGCAAGGTCGACATGAAGAAAGCCTATGGCGATGATGACAACGGTCCGGCGCCCGCCGCCGCGCCGGTGCCGCCGCCTCAGCAGCAGACCTCGTCATCCGAAAAGGCACAGAAGTAGTTAACGGGCCATCCGCCTGCAGAACAGCGCGCAGGCGGCCTTACCAACGACAGAAAGAGAGCTTATGAAACCAATCGCACAACTGATCGTCACCGTTCCCGCAGTCATGTTCGCGGGCGCCGTGCTGGCAGCGCCGGCGCCGGCGGCCGCCGAAGCGCCCGATGTGCTGGTCAAGCGCATCGCCACCGACGTCATCGACTCGGTCAAGTCCGACAAGGACATCCAGGGCGGCAACCGCAACAAGATCATGGACCTGGTCAACGCCAAGATCCTGCCCTACGTCGACGCCCAGAAGATGACCCAGCTGGCCGCCGGCCGCTACTGGCGCCAGGCCAGCCCGGAGCAGCAGAAGGCGCTGTCGGACGAATTCCGCACGCTGCTGGTGTACACCTACTCGGGCGCGCTGTCGCAGATCCGTAACGAAACGGTCGAGTTCAAGCCCTTCCGCGCCGACCCGGCGGATACCGAAGTCGAGGTGCGTTCGCAGGTCAACATGAGCCGCGGCGAGCCGATCACCCTGAACTACCGCCTGACCAAGACCCCGCAGGGCTGGAAGATCTTCGACATCAACGTGCTGGGCGCGTGGCTGGTCGAGACCTACAAGAGCACCTTCTCTTCCGAGATCAGCAAGAGCGGCATCGACGGCCTGATCCAGAAGCTGAAGGACCGCAACCAGCAGCTGGCCAGCAAGCCGCTGCAGGCGCCGAAGAAGTAAGCATCATGGCCGAAGCCAACCCGATGCTCTCGCTGCAGGCGCTGACCTTCGGCGCCGGCCACGCCGCGCTGGAGCACGGCTATGCGGCGATCGGCGCCGGCGAGACCGTATTCGACCTCGGCGGCGTCAAGTCCGCCGATTCGACCGGCGTCGCGCTGATGCTGGCCTGGCAGCGCAAGGCCCACAGCGTCGGGCAGCAGCTGCGCTTTACCAACGTGCCGAAGAATGTGTGCGCGCTGGCCAAGCTGTATGGCGTCGAAAGCCTGCTCCCGGGGGCTTGAGCCGCACCGTCGTCCCCGCGCAGGCGGGGACCCATAGAAACTGTACGTTGTCGAAACGTCAAAGCCGCAGGCGTGCCAAGCTCGGCATGGATCCCCGCCTGCGCGGGGAGTCGGCTTCGGCAGTGCCGGAGACGACCTTGTTTGAGCTTGCGGTAAACGCACCGCCGGCTCTTCAATTTCCGATTTCCCCTATAATGGGTCGTTTCCCCGCACGGCCCGCCACCACTGGCGCGGTCTCGAAGAAGAATGACAGCGATCCAGATTGACAACGTCGAGAAAAGCTACAAAGGCTTCAAGGCCCTGAAGGGCGTCTCGCTCACCGTCGAAGAAGGCGAATTCTTCGGCCTGCTCGGCCCGAATGGCGCCGGCAAGACCACCCTGATCTCCACCGTCGCCGGCCTGATCCGCCCCGACGCGGGCAGCGTGCGCATCCACGGCCATGACGTGGTCGCCGACTTCCGCGCAGCCCGCAAGAAGCTCGGCGTGGTGCCGCAGGAACTGGTGTTCGATCCCTTCTTCACGGTGCGCGAAACCCTGCGCCTGCAGTCGGGCTACTTCGGCATCAAGAACAACGACAAGTGGATCGACGAGGTCATGGAAAACCTCGACCTGACCAACAAGGCCGACGTCAACATGCGCGCCCTGTCCGGCGGCATGAAGCGGCGCGTGCTGGTGGCCCAGGCCCTGGTCCACAAGCCGCCCGTGATCGTGCTCGACGAGCCCACCGCCGGCGTCGACGTCGAACTGCGCCAGACCCTGTGGAAGTTCATCGCCCGCCTGAACCGCGAGGGCCACACCGTGGTGCTGACCACCCACTACCTCGAGGAAGCCGAGGCCATGTGCCAGCGCGTGGCCATGCTCAAGCTGGGCCAGGTGGTCGCGCTGGACTCGATGAAGGGGCTGCTGCGCCGCGTGTCCGGCTCGCAGCTGATCGTGCACCTGAAGAGCGGCGCGCTGCCGGAATCGCTGCGCGCGCTGGTCTCGCACGACGAAACCGCCAACGGCAGCCGCTACAGCCTGCGCGTGAATTCGCCGGCCGAAGTGGAAGGCATCCTCGCGCGCCTGCGCGAAGCCGGCGCCGTGGTCGACGAGATGCAGCTGCAACAGGCCGACCTCGAAGACATCTTCATCCAGATCATGGAAGGGAGCGCGCAATGAGCCTGCTGTCCGTGGGTTTCCGCACCCTGTTCTACAAGGAGATGCTGCGCTTCTGGAAGGTCGCCACCCAGACCATCGCCGCGCCCATCGTCACCTCCATGCTCTACCTGCTGATCTTCGGCCACGTGCTCGAAGGCCGCGTGCAGATGCTCGAAGGCGTCAACTACACCGCCTTCCTGATCCCGGGCCTGGTGATGATGAGCGTGCTGCAGAACGCCTTCGCCAACTCGTCCTCCTCGCTGATCCAGTCCAAGATCACCGGCAACCTGGTGTTCATCCTGCTGCCGCCGCTGTCGCACTGGGAGATCATCTCGGCCTACGTGGCCGCCTCGGTGGTGCGCGGCCTCGCGGTCGGCGCGGGCGTGTTCCTGATCACCGCCTGGTTCGCCCACCTGTCGTTCACGGCGCCGCTGTGGATCATCGTGTTCGCGCTGCTGGGCGCGGCGATCCTGGGCACCATGGGCGTCATCGCCGGCATCTGGGCCGAGAAATTCGACCAGCTGGCCGCGTTCCAGAACTTCCTGATCATGCCGGCCACCTTCCTCGCCGGTGTATTCTATTCAATCAAGAAGCTGCCGCCGTTCTGGCTGGCAGTCTCGCATTTCAATCCGTTCTTTTATATGATTGACGGGTTCCGTTACGGCTTCTTCGGCCAGTCCGACGTCGCGCCGTGGACGAGTCTTGCCATCGTCGCAATCTTCTTCGCGGTGCTGGCGGCCGTCGCCATCAACATGCTCCGGCGTGGCTACAAGCTGCGCCACTAAGAACGTTTTCAAGGATTTATCGTGGCGACCACACCTGAACTGATCCATAGCTACATCAGCAACGGCCTCGAATGCACCCACCTCGAAGTGGAGGGCGATGGCCAGCACTTCACCGCCGTGATCGTTTCGCCGGCCTTCGAAGGCAAGCGCCCGATCCAGCGCCACCAGCTGGTGTACGCGGCGCTCGGCGACCGCATGCGCGAGGAGATCCACGCGCTGTCGATGAAGACGCTCACTCCTTCCGAATACCAGGGATAAGCATGGACAAACTGCAGATCGTGGGCGGCAAGCGCCTCAACGGCGAGATCCCGGTGTCGGGCGCCAAGAACGCAGCCCTGCCGATCCTGTGCGCGGGCCTGCTGACCGCGGGCGACCTGGCGCTGACCAATGTGCCGCACCTGCACGACGTCAAGACCATGCTCAAGCTGCTGGCCCAGACCGGCCTGAAAGTGGAGCAGGACGGCGAGCGCGTGACGCTGAACGGCGCCAATATCGACACCCTGGTCGCGCCGTATGAGCTGGTCAAGACCATGCGTGCCTCGATCCTCGTGCTCGGCCCGCTGCTGGCGCGCTTCGGCGAAGCCAAGGTCTCGCTGCCGGGTGGCTGCGCGATCGGTTCGCGTCCGGTGGACCAGCACATCAAGGGCCTGCGCCAGATGGGCGCCGAGATCATGATCGAGGGCGGCTATATCCACGCCAGGTGCAGCAAGCTGAAAGGCGCGCGCATCCACACCGACATGATCACCGTGACCGGCACCGAGAACCTGCTGATGGCGGCGGTGCTGGCCGAAGGCGAGACCGTGCTGGAAAACGCAGCGCGCGAGCCGGAAGTGACCGACCTCGCGCACCTGCTGGTGAAGATGGGCGCGAAGATCGAGGGCATCGGCACCGACCGCCTGGTGATCCAGGGCGTGGACGAGCTGCATGGCGCCGCGCACGAAGTCATCAGCGACCGCATCGAGGCCGCCACCTTCCTGTGCGCGGTGGCCGCGACCGGCGGCGACGTGCTGCTGACCCGCACCCGCACCGACATCTTCGACGTCGCGCTCGACAAGCTGCGCGAGATGGGCGTCGAGCTGGCGATCGGCGCGAACAGCATCCGCGCCCGCATGGACAAGCGGCCGCAGGCGGTGTCCTTCCGCACCACCGAATACCCCGGCTTCCCGACCGACATGCAGGCCCAGTTCATGGCGGTGAACACCATCGCCCAAGGCCCGAGCCGCGTCACCGAGACCATCTTCGAGAACCGCTTCATGCACGTGCAGGAGATGAACCGCCTCGGCGCCCAGATCTCGATCGAGGGCAACACCGCCTTCATCAATGGCGTCGACCGCCTGGTGGGCGCGCCCGTGATGGCGACCGACCTGCGCGCCTCGGCTTCGCTGGTCATCGCCGGCATGGCGGCCGAAGGCGCCACCCTGATCGACCGCATCTACCACCTCGACCGCGGCTACGACCAGATGGAAGTGAAGCTGTCGGCCGTGGGCGCCGACATCGTGCGAATTAAATAAACTGTTTACATGAATACCACCGAATCGGACGGTTCCCAGCTCATCCTCGCGCTGTCGAAGGGCCGGATTTTCGACGACACGCTGCCGCTGCTGGAGGCGGCGGGCATCACGGTCACCGAGAACCCGGAGACCTCGCGCAAGCTGATCCTCAACACCAACGACCCCGGCGTGCGCGTGCTGATCGTGCGCGCCACCGACGTGCCGACCTACGTCCAGCATGGCGCCGCCGACTTCGGCGTGGCCGGCAAGGACGTGCTGCTGGAGCACGGCGGCGAGGGCCTGTACCAGCCGATCGATTTGCACATCGCCGAGTGCCGCATGTCGGTCGCGGTCAACGCCGGCTTCGACTACGAGACCGCGGTGCGCCAGGGCGCGCGCCTGCGCGTGGCGACCAAGTTCGTCAACACCGCGCGCCAGCACTTCGCCAGCAAGGGCGTGCACGTCGACCTGATCAAGCTGTACGGCTCGATGGAGCTGGCGCCCCTGGTCGGCCTGTCGGACGCCATCGTCGACGTGGTCTCGACCGGCGGCACGCTGCGCGCCAACAACCTGGTCGAAGTCGAAAAGATCATGGACATCTCCTCGCGCCTGGTGGTCAACCAGGCCGCGCTCAAGCTCAAGCGCGAGCGCCTGCAACCCATCCTCGACGCGTTTCAGCGCGCGTCGAGCAAAGGCTGAACATGGCAGTACAGATTCGCAAACTCGATTCCACCGCGCCGGATTTCCAGCAGATCCTGTCGAACCTGCTGGCCTTCGAAGCCGAAACCGATGACGCCATCGAATCCGCGGTCGCGAAGATCCTCGCGGACGTGAAGCAGCGCGGCGATGCCGCCGTGCTCGAATACACCAACAAGTTCGACCGCGTCGGCGCCGCCGGCATCGCCGCCTTCGACCTGAAGCAGGAAGAGCTGCAGGCCGCGCTGGCCGCGCTGCCGGAAGCCCAGCGCGCCGCGCTGCGCACCGCGGCCGAACGCATCCGCGTGTTCCACGAGCGCCAGAAGCAGGAGCTGAACGGATTCACCTACACCGAGGCCGATGGCACGGTGCTGGGCCAGCGCGTGACGCCGCTCGACCGCGTCGGCATCTACGTCCCGGGCGGCAAGGCTGCCTATCCCTCGTCGGTGCTGATGAACGCGATTCCGGCGCAGGTCGCCGGCGTCAAGGAAATCGTGATGGTGGTGCCGACTCCGGACGGCGTGAAGAACCAGATGGTGCTGGCCGCCGCCGCGATCGCCGGCGTGACGCGCGTGATCACCATCGGCGGCGCCCAGGCAGTAGGCGCGCTCGCCTACGGCACCGGGACCATTCCGCCGGTCGACAAGATCGTCGGCCCCGGCAACGCCTACGTCGCCGCCGCCAAGCGCCGCGTGTTCGGCACCGTCGGCATCGACATGATCGCCGGCCCTTCCGAAATCCTCGTGCTGTGCGACGGGACCACCGATCCGGACTGGGTCGCGATGGACCTGTTCTCGCAGGCCGAGCACGACGAACTGGCCCAGGCCATCCTGCTGTGCCCCGACGCCGCATACATCGCCATGGTCGAGGCCAGCATCCACAAGCTGCTGCCGGACATGCCGCGCCGCGCGACCATCGAGGCTTCGCTGGGCGGCCGCGGCGCGCTGGTCAAGGTGCGCGACATGGATGAAGCCTGCGCCATCGCCAACGCCATCGCCGCCGAGCACCTCGAAATTTCGGCCGAACATCCGCAGCAGTGGGCCGACAAGATCCGCCACGCCGGCGCCATGTTCCTCGGCCGCTTCTCGTCCGAGTCGCTGGGCGACTACTGCTGCGGCCCGAACCACGTGCTGCCGACCTCGCGCACGGCGCGCTTCTCGTCGCCGCTGGGCGTCTACGATTTCCAGAAGCGTTCCTCGATCATCAACGTGAGCGAAGCGGGCGCGCAGACGCTGGGACGCGTCGCCGCCGAACTGGCATACGGCGAAGGCCTGCAGGCGCACGCCCGCAGCGCCGAGCTGCGGCTCAAGCCCTCGGCATGAATGCCGGCTGGGTCAACCGGGTGTTCCGCGAGGATGCGCTGGCCGGCATGGCGCGCATCCCGGACGGGTCCATCGACCTGATCCTGACTGACCCGCCGTACAATCTCGGCAAGGACTACGGCAACGGCTCGGACCAGCAAAGCGTCGAGGACTACCTGGCCTGGACGCAGCAGTGGATCGATGCCGCGCTGCCCAAGCTGAAGGACAACGGCAGCCTGTATATTTTCCTGACCTGGCGTTTCGCGCCGGAGATCTTCGTGATGCTGAAACAGCGCATGACCATGATGAACGAGATCATCTGGGACCGCCGCGTGCCCTCGATGGGCGGCAGCACCCGCAGCTACTCGTCGGTGCATGACACGATCGGCTTTTTCGTGAAGCGCAAGGATTACTATTTCGACCTCGACGCCGTGCGGATTCCGTACGATGCCGAGACCAAGAAGGCCAGGTCGCGCTCGATCTTCGTCGGCGCCAAGTGGCTGGAAGTGGGCTACAACCCGAAAGACGTGTGGAGCGTCTCGCGCCTGCACCGCGAACACCCGGAGCGCGCCGACCATCCGACCCAGAAGCCGCTCGAGATCATCGAGCGCATGGTGAAAGCCTCCTGCCCGCCCGGCGGCGTGGTGCTCGATCCATTCATGGGCAGCGGCACCACCGCGCTCGCCGCCAAACGCACCGGCCGCAATTACACCGGCTTCGAGCTGAACCCGGCCTACTGCGACATCATCGAATCCCGGCTGGCGGCGCCCGAACCGGCGCCGGCCGCCAAGAAACGCAAGGGCGCGAACAAAGCCGCGCCCAAGATTGAAGAGGGAACAGCATGAGCTTTCTCGACCAACTGATCGCCAACACCATCCGCGCCGACGTGCGCGCCGAGAAGAGCTACATGGTCCCCGACGCCAGCGGCTACATCAAGCTGGACGCGATGGAGAACCCCTACCTGCTGCCGGACGCGCTGCGCGCCGAACTGGGCCAGCGCCTGGCGGACGTGCTGATCAACCGCTACCCGGTCGCCTCCTACGCCGCCCTCAAGCAGCGCATCTGCGCCAGGCTGGGCGTCCCGGCCGGCTACGACGTCCTGCTGGGTAACGGCTCGGACGAGATCATTTCGATCCTGGCCATGGCCTGCGCCCGCCAGGACCGCCGCGCCACCGTGCTGGCGCCGGACCCCAGCTTCGTGATGTTCAAGCGCTCGGCGCAGTTCGCCGGCATGGACTTCGTGGGCGTGCCGCTGCGGGACGATTTCGCGCTCGACATGCCGGCCATGCTGGCCGCGATCGAGCAGCACCGCCCGGCGCTGGTGTTCCTGGCCTACCCGAACAACCCGACCGGCAACCTGTTCGCCGAAAGCGAGGTGGTGCGCATCATCGACGCCGCCGGCGAGCACGGCATCGTGGTGGTGGACGAGGCCTACCAGCCTTTCGCCCGCACCAGCTTCATGGACAGGCTGCCGCAGTACCCGAACATGGTGGTGATGCGCACCCTGTCCAAGCTGGGCCTGGCCGGCATCCGCCTGGGCTACCTGTCGGCCGCCCCGGCCCTGCTGGAGCAGTTCGACAAGGTGCGCCCGCCCTACAACATCAACGTGCTGACCCAGGCCGCCGCCGAGTTCGCGCTCGACCACCTGGATGTGCTCGATCGGCAAGCCGCCGCGCTCAATGCCGAGCGTGCCAAATTGGCCACGGATCTGGCCGCGCTGCCGGGTGTGGAGGTGTTCCCGTCGGCCGCCAACTTCCTGCTGGTGCGGGTGGCCGATCCGGACGCCGTCACGGCCAAACTGCGCGCCGGACGGGTCCTGATTAAAAATTTGAGTAAAATGCATAAACTGCTGTCCGGCTGCATCCGTGTCACCGTCAGCACGCCGGAAGAAAATTCCGTATTCCTGAATGCCCTGAAGGCATCCCTATCATGAGCCGCACCGCTGAAATCACACGCAACACCAACGAGACGCAGATCCGCGTCGCGATCAACCTCGACGGCACGGGCAAGAACAAGCTCAATACCGGCGTGCCCTTCCTCGACCACATGCTCGACCAGATCTCGCGCCACGGCCTGATCGACCTCGAGATCGAAGCGGTCGGCGACCTGCACATCGACGCCCACCACACGGTGGAAGACACCGGCATCACGCTGGGCATGGCGGTGGCCAAGGCGGTCGGCGACAAGAAGGGCATCGTCCGCTACGGCCACTCCTACGTGCCGCTGGACGAGGCGCTGTCGCGCGTGGTGATCGACTTTTCCGGCCGTCCCGGCCTGGAAATGCACATCCCGTTCACGCGCGCCATGATCGGCACCTTCGACGTCGACCTGACCGGCGAATTCTTCCGCGGCTTCGTCAACCACGCCGGCGTGACCCTGCACATCGATAACCTGCGCGGCGTGAACGCGCACCACCAGTGCGAGACCGTGTTCAAGGCCTTCGGCCGCGCGCTGCGCATGGCGACCGAGCTCGATCCGCGCGCCGCCGGCACCATCCCGTCCACCAAAGGCAGCCTGTAACAGGCGCGGGTTTCAAGATATGAACAAGATAGTAGTGGTCGACTACGGCATGGGTAACCTGCGCTCCGTGGCGCAGGCGCTGCGCGCCGTGGCGCCGGAAGCCGACGTCCGGATCTCGGGCGACGCCGCCGACATCGACAGTGCCGACCGCATCGTCCTGCCCGGCCAGGGCGCCATGCGCGACTGCATGAGCAGCCTGCGCGAGTCCGGCGTCGAGGACGCCCTGCGCCGCGCCGCCGAAAGCCGCCCGGTGATGGGCGTGTGCGTGGGCGAGCAGATGCTGTTCGACGTCTCCGAAGAAGCCAATACCCCGGGCCTGGGCCTGCTGCCGGGCCGCGTGGTGCGCTTCCAGCTCGACGGCCGCACCCAGCCCGACGGCTCGCGCTTCAAGGTCCCGCAGATGGGCTGGAACCGCGTGCACCAGGTGCGCGGGCACCCGCTGTGGGAAGGCATCGACGACAACAGCTATTTCTACTTCGTGCACAGCTATTTCGCGGTGCCGGAGCAGGCATTTGATACCATCGGCGAAACCGACTACGGTGCGCCGTTCTGCTGTGCGGTCGCGCGCGACAACGTCGTCGCCACCCAATTCCACCCCGAGAAGAGCGCGGCCGCCGGCCTGCGCCTGTATCGCAATTTCGTCCACTGGAATCCTTGATCCCAACCTGTCCAACCCAAAGTCCACGACCATGCTGCTGATTCCCGCCATCGACCTCAAAGACGGTCACTGCGTTCGCCTGAAACAGGGCGATATGGACCTTGCCACCGTATTCTCGGAAGATCCGGCCGAGATGGCCCTGCACTGGCTGAAGAAAGGCGCGCGCCGCCTGCACCTGGTCGACCTGAACGGCGCCTTCGCGGGCAAGCCGAAGAACGAGGCCGCCGTCAAATCCATCCTCAAGGCGGTGCAGGACTTCGCCGAAGAGAACGAGGTCGACGAGATCCCCGTCCAGCTGGGCGGCGGCATCCGCGACCTCGACACCATCGAGCGCTATCTCGACGACGGCATCAGCTACATCATCATCGGCACCGCGGCGGTCAAGAGCCCGGGCTTCCTGCACGACGCCTGCGGCGCCTTCCCGGGCCACATCATCGTCGGCCTGGACGCCAAGGACGGCAAGGTCGCCACCGACGGCTGGAGCAAGATGTCGGGCCACGAAGTCATCGACCTGGCGCTCAAGTTCGAAGGCTACGGCGTCGAGTCGATCGTCTACACCGACATCGGCCGCGACGGCATGATGGGCGGCGTGAACATCGACGCCACCGTCAAGCTGGCCAAGGCCGTCAAGATCCCGATCATCGCTTCCGGCGGCGTGCACACCGTGGCCGACGTCGAAGCCCTGTGCGCGGTGCAGGACGAAGGCATCGAGGGCGTGATCTGCGGCCGCTCGATCTACGAAGGCACGCTCGACCTGGCCAGCGCGCAGGTGCGCGCGGACCAGCTGACCGAAGGCACCGAGGCCTAAACCATACCCGAGCGCCGCACCCGCGCATGCGGGGCGGCGACAGAAGACATGCTAGCTAAACGAATCATCCCCTGCCTGGACGTCACCGGCGGCCGCGTGGTCAAGGGCGTCAACTTCGTCGAGCTGCGCGACGCCGGCGACCCGGTCGAAATCGCGCGCCGCTACGACGGCCAGGGCGCCGACGAGATCACCTTCCTCGACATCACCGCCTCGTCCGACGGCCGCGACCTGATCCTGCCGATCATCGAAGCGGTGGCCTCGACCGTGTTCATCCCGCTCACCGTCGGTGGCGGCGTGCGCAAGGTCGAGGACGTGCGCCGCCTGCTCAACGCCGGCGCCGACAAGGTCAGCATGAACACCTCGGCGGTGCAGAACCCGCAGCTGGTGTTCGACGCCTCGCAGAAGCACGGCTCGCAGTGCATCGTGGTCGCGATCGACGCCAAGCAGGTCGCGCCCGGCAAGTGGGAAGTGTTCACCCACGGCGGCCGCAACGCGACCGGCCTCGATGTCGTGGACTGGGCGCGCCAGCTCGAAGCGCTGGGCGCCGGCGAGCTGCTGCTGACCAGCATGGACCGCGACGGCACCCGCTCCGGCTTCGACCTGGGCCTGACCCGCGCCGTGTCCGACGCGGTCGGCATCCCGGTGATCGCCTCGGGCGGCGTCGGCGGCCTGGCGGACCTGGCCAACGGCATCACCGAAGGTCATGCCGACGCGGTGCTCGCCGCCAGCATCTTCCACTACGGCCAGCACACGGTCGGCGAAGCCAAGCGCTTCATGGCCGAGCGCGGCATTCCCATGCGTCTGGACTGAGGATGACGGCGATGACTGCGACTGCCAACGCGTGGCTGAAGAAAATCCAGTGGGACGAGCACGGCCTGGTGCCGGTGATCGCGCAGGAAGCGGCGAGCGGCGACATCCTGATGTTCGCGTGGATGAACCGCGAGGCGCTGGCCAGGACGGTGGAGCTGGGCGAGGCCGTGTACTGGAGCCGCTCGCGCAAGAAGCTGTGGCACAAGGGCGAAGAGTCCGGCCACACGCAGAAGGTGCTGGAGATCCGCCTCGACTGCGACGACGACGTGGTGCTGCTCAAGATCGAGCAGGCCGGCGGCATCGCCTGCCACACCGGCCGCCATTCCTGCTTCTTCCAGAAGTTCGAGGGCGAGGAGTGGCATGCCGTCGAGCCGGTGCTGCAGGATCCGGAAACGATTTATACCAAAACGAAGAAGACCCCATGAGCACTACGCTGGCCCGCATCGCGCAGGTGATCGAATCGCGCAAGCTGGAGAACGGCGGCGACCCCGCCAAGTCCTACGTCGCCAAGCTGTTCTCGAAAGGCGACGACGCGATCCTGAAGAAGATCGGCGAGGAAGCCACCGAGACCGTGATGGCGGCCAAGGATGCGCGCGCATCGGGCGATGCGTCCAAGGTGCTGTACGAGTGCGCCGACCTGTGGTTCCACTCGATGGTGCTGCTGGCGCAGTTCGGCCTGACCCCGCAGCAGGTGGTGGACGAGCTGGCGCGGCGCGAAGGCGTCTCCGGCATCGAAGAAAAGGCGTCGCGCGCAGAATAGCGAACTCAAACAACGTCATCCCCGCGCAGGCGGGGACCCATGCTGAGTTTCCGGCGGATGAAAGCGCCGCGTTACCGTACACTCGGCATGGGCTCCCGCCTCCGCGGGAGCGACGGTAACTAAAAGAGCACGGAGACGATATGGATCACAACTGCATCTTCTGCAAGATCGCCGCAAAGCAAATCCCTTCCAGCTTCGTCTACGAAGACGACGACTTGCTCGCCTTCAAGGACATCAACCCGGCCGCGCCGGTGCACATGCTGATCATCCCCAAGCAACACATCGCGACCTTGTCAGACTGTACTGACAGCCACGCGCCCTTGCTCGGCAAAATGCTGGCCCTGGCCCCGAAGTTGGCGGAAGAGCATGGCATCGCCGCAAAAGTCGGCCCCGACGGGCAACGCAGCGGCGGCTACAAGACCCTGATCAATTGCGGCCCCAACGGCGGCCAGGAGGTCTACCACCTGCACGTGCACGTCTATGGCGGCCCGCGTCCTTGGCGTGGTTTAGGAACCTGATGGAAAACCCGTCCACTTGAGCAGCGCTTCGCGTATACTGGTGCTTAGTTTCCGCATCGATGGGTGGTTCCACCCTGCAAGGAGAATATGATGGGTTCGATGAGTATTTGGCACTGGCTGGTCGTGCTGGTGATCGTGATGTTGGTCTTCGGCACCAAGAAGCTGGGCAATATGGGTTCCGACCTGGGCAAGGCCGTCAAGGGCTTCAAGGACGGCATGCGCGGCGACGAGGAAGAAGCGGCCAAGCAAGCTCAGCAGCAGCAGCAACAACAGCAAGCGCCGCAGCAGGTTGCCGACAAGTCCACGATCGACGTCGAAGCCCGCGAAAAGACGCGCTCGTAATTCCTGAGCGCACTCCATGATCGATCTCGGTCTATCCAAGCTCGCCATCATCGGTGTGGTGGCGCTGATCGTGATCGGCCCTGAAAAGCTGCCCAAGGTGGCGCGCATGGCCGGCACGCTGTACGGCCGCGCGCAGCGTTACCTGAACGACGTCAAATCCGAAGTCAGCCGCGAAATCGAGCTGGAAGAGCTGCGCAACCTGCAGAAGACCGTCGAGGAAAGCGCGGCGTCGTTCAAGAGCGACGTCGAGCAGAGCGTGGCCAGCGGCATCAGCGAGGTCGAATCGGCCTGGCGCGGCGATACGCCGTCGGTGCCGCCCCCGTCCGCCACCGTCACCGACCTCGAACGCAAGGCGCGCGACTTCCGCCGCAAGAAGCTGGTGCGCACCTCGGCCGTTCCCGCGTGGTACAAGAACCGCGCCGGCGTCAAAGGGCATGTGCTGTCCGGCGCCGCGCGCGTGCGGCGCTATCGCCCGGGCGTCAAATCCAACACTTCGTTTTTCTAGATGACCGACCAAGCCGCAGGCGAAGAAACCTTCATTTCCCACCTGATCGAGCTGCGTGACCGCCTGGTCAAGGCGTCGATCGGTATCGCCATCGCATGCGCCGTCCTGATGTTCTGGCCGGGGCCGTCGCGCATCTACGACTTCCTCGCGGCGCCGATGATCGCGGCGCTGCCGGTGGGCTCGAAGATGATCGCGACCGGCGTCATCGCGCCGTTCCTGGTGCCGATGAAAGTGACGCTGCTGATCGCCTTCATCCTGTCCCTGCCGTGGGTGTTCTACCAGATGTGGGCCTTCGTCGCGCCCGGGCTGTACGCGCACGAAAAGCGGCTGGTGCTGCCGCTGGTCATCTCGTCGTCGGTCCTGTTCATCCTCGGCGTCGCCTTCTGCTATTTCTTCGTGTTCGGGCGCGTGTTCCATTTCATCGCCGCGTTCGCACCAAATTCCATCGCGGTCACGCCGGACATCGAGAACTATCTCGACTTCGTCATGTCGATGTGCCTGGCGTTCGGGGCGACCTTCGAGGTGCCGGTGGTCGTGGTGATCCTGGTGCGCATGGGCATCGTCAGCATCGAGAAGCTGCGGTCGATCAGGCCGTATGCGATCGTGGGCGCCTTCGTGATCGCCGCCGTCGTCACGCCGCCGGACGTGGTGAGCCAGTTGTCGCTGGCGCTGCCGATGTGCCTGCTGTTCGAGCTGGGCCTGTTCGTCGCGCCGATCTTCGCGCGGGCGACGCAGCGGCGGGAAGAGGAAGAAACGGCCTCTTAAGCCAAACAACGTCGTCCCCGCGAAGGCGGCGACCCATGGACACCTTGCGTCGTCGAAACGTTGCCGCCTAACCGGCAAACTCAGCATGGATCCCCGCCTGCGCGGGGACGACGCTGATTTGGACGTTGCTAGTTCGTCTTGAGCACCCCACCATTCCCCAACCCACCCGCCACGCTCTGCGCTTTGTAATTGCGCACCGCCCGCACCATCTGGTTGTACGAATCCATGAACGAGGCCGCCAGCAACTTGCCCTGCGGCGTGTTCGAGAACCCGTTCGCGCTGCCCAGTCCGTGGTTCCAGAAATCGCCCATCAGGCCGAAGTCCCAGTTGCGCGCGCTGCCTTCGGCGGCCGCCAGCTGGATGCCGGAGCGGTTGTCCGTCAGCAGCAGCATGGTGGACGCTTCGTTCGACTTCATCGACCCGGTCACGTAGGACGCCACCGCGCCGATCCCGCCGAGGAAGCTGCCGCCCAGCCCGCCCGTGCCTTTCTGGTCGAAGGTAATCGACGGCGTCATCGTGTAGTCCGCCGCCACCATCTGGCCCCTGTGGAGATTGCTGTTGCTGCGCAGCTCGCCGTCCTGCATCAGCGCCCGCTCGGTCTGCATATTGTTGAACGCCTGGCCGCGCTCGACCACCGCGAAGCAGTTCGATTGCTGGATCATCAGGCGCAGCAGCGGCACCGTGCTGTGCGTGCGGTATTGCGAGCTCATCTGGCGAACCCACGGCTGGTTGGCGTCCTCGACGATGCTCAAGGTGCCCAGGGTCCGGTCGCAGCGTTCCAGCTGGCTGTTGGCGTTGTCTGCGGTGGCGCCTCCGGCCGAGCCGGTCGCAACCGTCTTCGCGCCGGACGCGCCGATGGTGGGCGTCGTCGCGCAGCCGGCGAACAAGAGGGGAAGGAAGAAACAGGCGAGGCGGGTCGGCTTCATGTGGCATCCCTTCGATGAGTTGTTGTGGAGAACAACTCATCGTAGCGATGCTTGCAGATAGGAATTTGTCGCCGCTCAAAGGCGGCGCTCGTCCTTATTTTTCTTGCATCAGCTCGGCGATCACCTTGACCGGCGCGCTGCCATAGCTCAGGAACTGCTCGTTGAATTTCTTCAGGTCGAAGCGATCGCCCAGTTCCTGCTTGCGCTTCTCGCGCAGTTCCATGATGTCGTTGTAGCCGCTGAAGTAGCTGGTCAGCTGCACCGACGACAGCTGCACCCGGCGCCACTTCTCGTCCGCTTCCTGGCGCGTCTGGAAGGCCTGGCGCACCAGCAGGTCGATCGCCTGCTCCTGCGTCATGCCGAGCACGTGCACGCTGTAGTCGAGGATGGTGTTGGTGACGCTGCGCAGGTTCCACTTGCACCACATGAGCCACATCTCGGGCGCGTTGTCGCCGTAGCCGGCATCGAGCATCATGCGCTCGCCGTACACCGCCCAGCCCTCGACCATCGCGCCGTTCCCGAACAGCGACTTGACCAGCGATGGCGAGCGGTTCGCATACACCAGCTGCGCGTAGTGGCCCGGGATCGCCTCGTGCATGTTCAGGATTTGCAGCATCCAGTCGTTGTACTCGCGCAGGCTGCTCTCGGCCTGCGCGTTCGAGAGCCCGTCCATCGGCGTCACGTTGAACCAGGTCTTGTCGCGCGGTCGATAAGGTCCCGGCGCATCGATGCTGGCGCCGGCCACGCCGCGCTTGTAGATCGGCGTCTCGCGCACTTCCAGCGGCTTGTTCGGATCGAGGTCGAGCAGCTTGTGCGAAGTCACCCACTGCTGCAGCATCGGGATCTGGCGTTTGATCTCGGGGAAGAAGTTCTCCTTGCTGGTGTGGTGCTCCGACAGCTTGTCGATCACCATGCCGATCTTCTTGTAGCGGTCCGCGGGCTTGGGCGTGCTGCCCATGGTCTTGTCCCACAGCTGGTCAGACAGCGTGTCCATGCGCGCGAGCAGCTGGTCGCGCGCCGCCAGCGCCTTCTGGTAGGTCTGCTCGGCGCTGCTGGTCGACTGGATCTCCAGCGCGAATTTCTGGTCGTACAGCGCCTTGCCCAGCCTGAAGGAGCGCGCGTGCTGCGCCTGCTCCGGCGACTTGTCGAGGTCCGCCAGGTACTGGACCCAGCCCAGCACCGCGCTGCCGGCGTTCGACACGCGCTGCGCGAAGATCGCCTTTTCCTGCGGCGTCAGGTTCGGCTCATTCTGCGCGGCCTCGCCGAGGTCGGCCAGCACCACCAGGGTGCCCGGCGCCTGCGCCAGCGCCAGCATGGTGTGCTCGTGGGTCGGGTTGGCCAGCGACGCTTGCGCGGCCTTGTAATAGTCCGGCACTTTCGCCAGGCGCTTGAGGATGGTGCGCAGGCGCTGCGGCTTGGCCGCGTAGTCGGTGGACAGGATCAGGTCGAGCGATTCGGCGATGTTGTACTGCGCCGGATTCCACTCGAATTCGCGCAGCGTGGCCAGGTCGAAGCGGTCGTTCTCCAGCTTGTTGATCAGGAGCGCGAGGTCGGTGCGCTGCTTGGCCGACAGGCGCGCGGCGTTCACCGCGCGCAGCTTGCCGAGCCATTCGTCGGTGAAGGCGAGGCGCTTGGCGCGCGTGTCGCGGTCCGGGATGCTCATGCGCGCGGCGGTGTCGAACTTGCCGACGCTGATCGCGCCGTCCGGGTCGATGCGCCACAGCGCGGTCAGGAACTGCATCGACAGGTTGTCGAACACGCGGTCCTGCCAGCGGTCGGCGACCGGCGCCGGGGCGGGTTTGGCCTTGGCCTGCACCGGCGCCGCCTTGGTGCGCGCGGACCTGGCCGCGGCCGCGTGGTGTCCTTTGGCGACCTTGCTGCTCTTTGCCTTGGACGGTCTGGACTTGGCGCTTGCGGGAGCCAGCGCCACGCTGGCCAACAGGACGGCCAGCGCTATTTTCGTTTTCATCATTGATTCGGCCCTGTAAATATCGAGGTCGAGGGGAACCGTTGCTCGACGGCTCGCCAGAGTAGCATCAATCGCCGGGCTTTGGCTCTCCCGGCTTTGTAACAAATTCCGGCAGAAGCGCCGCCAGCGCGGCCTGCGGATCGAGCGTGCGCGCCGCAGCGGCGGCATCATCCGGCAGCCAGTCCGGGAATGGCGTCTCGCGATTCACGTGGCGCCCCGACGGCGTGTGTTCCTGCGTGACGCGCGCCAGCCGGCCGGGCGCCAGCAGCGGCGCCGCGGCCGCCAGTGCAGGCCATAGCCGGCGGTGCACCAGCGTCAGCTTGCCTTCGACGAGGCGGCAGGTGATGACCTCTTCATCGTCCGCCAGCGCCTGCAGCAGCGCGAAGATGCGCTTTCCCTGCGGGTGGCCCCACCAGCTGCCCTTGACCGCTTCGCCGGCGATCGCGTCCACCAGTGTCGGCGCCGGTCCCTTTGCGGAGACCAGCACCACGCCATGCGTCCTGACGAAATCCAGCACTTCGGCGTGCGTGTTCATCATGATGCCAGTCCCTGCTTGAGCATGGCCAGCATGGCTTCCGGCGCCATGCGCGCGGCGGCGTCGCTGCCTTCCAGCAGGCTGTCCGCCAGTTCGCGCTTGTGCTGGTGCAGTTCGACGATGCCTTCCTCGATCGTGTGTTTCGCGACCAGCCGGTAGATGGTCACCGGCCGCTGCTGGCCCATGCGGTGCGCGCGGTCCGACGCCTGGTCCTCGACCGCCGGGTTCCACCACGGGTCCATGTGGATCACGTAGTCGGCCGCGGTCAGGTTGATGCCGACGCCGCCCGCCTTCAGGCTGATCAGGAACACGTCGCCGGCGCCGGACTGGAAGGCATCCACGCGCCGTTTGCGCTCCTGCATGGGCGTGGCGCCGTCGAGGTACTGGTAGACGACGCCGCGCTCGTCGAGGTGCTTGCGGATCAGCGTGAGATGGTCGACGAACTGGCTGAACACCAGCACCTTGTGGCGGTTCTCCAGCAGGCCTTCCAGCAGATGGGCGAAGGTGGCCAGCTTGCTGCTGTCGATGCCCAGGCCGGGCGCGACCAGCTCGGGATTGCAGCAGGCGCGGCGCAGCTTCATCATCTCGGCCAGGATCGCGATCGCCTTCTGGCTTTGCGGCGCCTCCAGCGCGGCCAGCTTGTCGAGCGCTTCGCGGCGCAGCGATTCGTACAGCGCGGTCTCCTGCTCGGACAGCTGCACCGGCAGCACGATCTCGGTCCGCGGCGGCAGCTCGGCCAGCACCTGCGCCTTGGTGCGGCGCAGGATGAAGGGCTGGGTCAGGCGGCGCAGGCGCGCGCGGGCCGCGCTCTCGGCGCGCTTGTCCTGCGCCTTTTCGATCGGGCCGGCGAAGCGCAGCTGGAACTGGTCGGCGCTGCCGAGCAGGCCGGGGTTGATGAACCTGAACAGGTTCCACAGCTCGCCGAGATGGTTCTCCAGCGGTGTGCCGGTGGCGACCATGCGGAACTCGCCCTGCAGCGCCATCACGGCCTGCGAGCGGCGCGTCTGCGCGTTCTTGATCGCCTGCGCTTCGTCCAGCACGATGCTGTGCCAGCGCACCTTGGCGAACAGCGGCGCCTCCAGCTGCAGCAGGCCGTAGCTGGCCACGATCACGTCGAAGGGACCGGCCTGTTCCAGCATCGCGGCGCGCTCGCCCGGGCCGAACAGCTTCACGCTCAGGGTCGGTGCGAAGCGGGTCGCTTCCGCAATCCAGTTGGTGCACACCGATGTCGGCGCCACCACCAGTGTCGGGCCACTTGGTGCGCGCGACAGGATCAGCGCCAGCGCCTGCAGCGTTTTGCCCAGGCCCATGTCGTCCGCCAGGCAGGCGCCCACGCCCCAGTGCGCAAGGCGCGCCAACCAGTTGAAGCCTTCCAGCTGGTAGTCGCGCAGCTCCGCCTGCAGCGTGTTCGGCAACTGCGGCACGAAGGCTTCGCTTTCATGCATGCGTTTGAGGTGATCGCGCCAGGCTTTGTCGGTCTTCACGGCGCCGGCTTCGCGCGCCAGTTCCTCCAGCGAGAAGCTGGCCAGCGCATGCACGCGCACGCCGCTGCCGTGCAGGTCGCCGAAGGCCGCCAGGTCCATCAGGCGCCGGTGCAGTTCGGCCGACAGCGCCAGGAATTCGTTCTCGCCCAGCGCGATGAAGCGGCCGTCGCCTTCGCGCATGCGCTCCAGCAGGGTACGCAGGTCGAGCACCTTGTCCTCGTCGATGCGCACCTCGCCATCGGCCGCGAACCAGTCCTTGTCGCGCTTGATGTTGATGCGCACCGATTTGCCGTCCGCGCGCTTGACGACCTTGAACGACTGCCCGTCCGGCCAGGCGATCAGGTACTTGCCGGCGTCGAGCTCCTGCAGCTGCGCCACCAGTTCGAGGCAGTGGATGGGCGCGGCCAGCAGCCATTCGCCGTGTTCGAATTCAGCATGTTCCAGCGCGGTGCAGGCGGCCACCAGCTGGCGTTCGGCCTCGCGCTCCGCGTTCAGGTCGCGTCGCGCCTCGGTACGCACGCCGGCCACGTCGGCGATCACGCTCTCCGCGCCTTCGCCCGGACGGTAGTAGGGGCCGGCGTCCGGCAGCGGCCGTACCATGACCTGCATGCGCAGGCCCTGCTGGTAGGGCAGCAGATGCACGTGCAGGCGCGGGTCGGCCTCCACCTGCTCGATGTCGGTGGCACTGCTGCCGATATCCGATTGCACCGTCACCACCGACGACACCGCGCCGATCGCGGCCAGCACCTTGCGCTCGGCCTCCAGCGGCGCCTCCAGGCCGTCGCCGACGATGGCGGCGATGCGGCGGTGCTCGTCCTTGATGCGCACCACGCGCAGGCGGGTCGGCGTCTCGCGCGTGACCACCACGTCGCCGCGCTGTTCGCGCAGCGGCGGCTGCAGCGAGATCGTCACCTTGCCGTGGCCGGCCTTCACCAGCAGCTCCGGCTCGCCGGGGAGAAGCTCGACGCGCGTGCCCGGCGCATCCATCCAGAACAGCAGCGGATGGCCGACCAGCGCGGCCAGCGCCTTGTCAACGTCGAATTCGTAGCGCGTGCCGCTGCCGTAGTAGCGGTAGCCGCCGATCGCGGAGGCGGCCTGCAGGTCCTGCGCGGTGAGGAAGTCGATGGTGGCCGCGTCCTCCACAAGGCGCTTCAGGCCGATGGCGCGGCCGCGCGTCCAGTTGCCCTGAGCGTCACGCTTCTGCTCGCGCGGTTCGAGTTCGCGCACGCCGAGGTGGGCGTCGTAGGCGATCAGCCAGACCAGGCGCGATTCCTTCTCCGCTTCCGCCGCCGGCTTTTCGGCCTGCAGGCCGATCAGGGCATTGAGCTGGCGCTCCCACGGCTGCTCGCGTTCGAACCACAGCACCATATCGCTGAAGCGGTGGCGCTGGCGCAGCGCGATCGCCTCCTTGTCGCGCCCCACCGCGCCGAGGGCGCCGAGCACGGAGCCGATCTGCGAGGCGATGAACTCGAAGCCGGCGCGGCTCGCGCTGTCCACATGCTGTTCGAGCTGCGCGCGGCGGTCGGCCGCGAGCGGCACGCCGAGCCAGTAGTGGAGCAGGGCGCGGAACATCACCGGTTGCAGCGCGGTCTCCCAGTTGCGCGAGGCCAGCACCTCCGGATCCGCAGTGCCGCCGCGCACGTGGCGCAGCATCGACAGCTGCTGGTACACCGCCGTATCGTGGTTCTGCACCGCGCGGGTGGCGATGTCGAGGTAGGCGTCCGCCGCCTTCAGGTGCCTGGGATCGTTGCTGCGCAGGAGTCCCGTCACGTACAGGTGGCCGCCGATGCCTTCGAAGATCGCCTTGCGCTTGCCGGTCTCGCGGCGCAGCGCCTTGAGCGCCTTGTCGAAGGTGTCGAGCGCCGGCGCCAGCTCGTCGCGCAGCAGCAGGAGCACGGCGCGGAACAACAGGTCGGCCGAGTCGTCCAGGTCGTGCAGCAGCGCTTCCGCTTCATCGAGGCGCCCGCACAGGACCAGATGCTCGGCCAGCGCGACGCGCAGCGCCATCGACGCGCCCTGGGCCATATGGTCGAGCGCGTAATCGCGGATCGCGGGCGCACGGTCCGGGTCGCGCTGCGCTTGGCTCATGATCACCGCCAGCACGTCGTCGCGCAGCACCGGGTTGATACGCTCGATGATGCCGGGGTCGAATGGCCGCGCGCAGATCTCGACCAGCGGATGCAGGTAAGCCGCCTCGTGGCAGCGCAGGCAGGCATCCAGCAGGGAGTTGACGGTTTTTGGTCCCTCACCGGCGAGCAAGGCGATCCGCAAGAGCGCCGTGCCCTGCCGGTAGCTGCGCAGCACCGGATTGCCCTGCCAGTCCATGCGCAGCGGCGTCTCTTCAAGGTAGATTGCCCAGAGCTCGCTGAGCCGCCGCTCCTTCAACACGCGTTCGAGCGCGGGCCAGGAGGCGTCGGCCGCGATGACGGCGCCGCGTCCGCTCACCTGCGTCACCAGGCCCAGTTGCTGCAGGTGTGCCAGGTCATCCGCCAATGCCACCCCGGTCACGCTTTCGTCCAGCATGGCGAAGAAGGTGGCCAGGCGGCTGCGCCCTAGCGGTTCGCCGAGCAGCGCGAGGATGGCGAGTATGTCCTTCTGTCGCGCGCTGCAGCCATCGAATGCTTCGCGCAGCGTCATGCGGGCAGGTTCTCGATCTCGACCGGCGCCAGCGCTTGCGGGATCGGGATGCCGAACACGCGCAGGTAGAAGTACAGCTCCGCTTCCAGCGTACGCACGATGCTGTCGGCCTTGCGGAAGCCGTGGCCTTCGCCTTCGAGCGTGATGTACGCCACCGGCACGCCGCGCGCGCGCAGCGCATTCACCATCACTTCCGACTGCGGCGGCGGCACCACCTTGTCGTCCAGGCCCTGGAAGAAGATCATCGGGCGCTTCAGCTTGTCCGTGTGGTTGATCGGCGAACGCTGGCGGTAGACGGCGTCGGCCTGGGCCTTGGGTGCGATCAGGTATTCGTTGTAGTGCGATTCGAACTTGTGCGAGTCCGCGTCCAGCCCCGCCAGGTCGGACACGCCGTAGTAGCTGGCGCCGGCCTTGAACACATCGTGGAAGGCCAGCGCGCACAGGGTGGTGAGGCCGCCGGCGCTGCCGCCGCGGATCAGCAGGCGCTCGCGGTCCACCAGGCCCTGGTCCGCCAGCCAGCGCGCGCCGGCCACGCAGTCCTCGACGTCGACCACGCCCCACTGGCCGGCCAGCGCATCGCGGTAGGCGCGGCCGAAGCCGGTGCTGCCGCCGTAGTTCACGTCCAGCACAGCGATGCCGCGGCTGGTCCAGAACTGGGTCGCCAGCTTGAGCGTGCTGGTGGCCATGCCGGTCGGGCCGCCGTGGCCGATCACCATCAGCGGTGGCTTCTCGTCCGCCACCGGCTCATAGTCGGCATTGGAGGGCGGGTAGTAGAAGGCATACGCGTGACGGCCGTTTGCGCTGGGGTAGCGGATGCTCTGCGGGACCGACAGGTAGCCGGTATCGGGCAGCTGCTCGATCGAGCGCGCCAGCACCGTGCGCAGGCCGGTGCCGAGGTCGATGCGCGCCAGTTCCAGCGCGATGGTCGGCGCGCCGGCCAGCAGGGCCACCGTGTCGCCCGCCACGCGCAGCTCGCGGATCTCCTGGTAGGGCGTGTCGAGCGGCTGCAGCGTACCGTCCGCCGTGGACAGGCGCGCCAGCTTGCTGACGCCTTCCTCGATGCAGGTGCAGACGATTTCAAGCTCGGAGCGGAATCCGTACATCGACACGCCGAAGGTCCAGTGCGGGCCGCCGAATTCGGCTTCGCGCGGGCACAGCGGCGCGACCACGCCAGCGTCGAAGCGGTACAGGTTCCACCAGCCGGTGCGGTCCGACACGAAATGCAGCACGCCGGCGGGCGACCATTCCGGCTGCACGATCGATTCGTCGGCGCCGCCCGCCACCAGGCGGCCGTTGACCAGCGTGCCGTCATCAGCAACGTCGGCCAGCCACAGCTCGGTGCCCTGCCACGGCATGCGCGGATGGTCCCAGCACAGCCAGGCCAGCCGGCGCCCATCCGGCGACAGCCGCGGCGCCGCATAGAAGTCGTTGCCGTCCACGAGCACGGTCTCGCTGCCGTCGAACCCGATCGCGCAGATCGTATTGGCCGGGTAGGCCGCGCCGGCCGAGTGGTCCTCGCGCACGCCCACCAGGCGTGCGCGCGCCGCGTCCGGCACGAAGTCGGCGTAGCGCAAGTCGCCGCCCGCGCTCATCGGCTGCGGCGCGCCATCGCCGTCGATGCGGTAGATGCGGTTGTCGGCGAAGTGCGAGAACCACACGGTGCCGCGCGCGACCGCGCAGGCGCCGCCGCCGTACTCATGGACGCGGCTGCGTACATTGAAGGGCGCCGGCGCCAACTCGCGCGTCTGGTCGCCGCGCTGGCGCAGCAGGGTGGTGCGGCCGGCCTCGCTCGCGCGGCCGGCCAGCCAGTACACGTCGGCGCCGTCCAGCATCACCTGCGACAGCGGCGAGGCCCCGGCCGCCACCACCTGCGCGGAGATCGGGGAAGTCCAGGTGCCGCACGGCGCGGCCAGTTTGCGGATCGGGGCAGTCATCGGAGAGCTGGAAATCGGTTGGAGGGAACTGCATTATAAGTGGGGGCCGGAGGATGCGATAATAGCCGTTTCCCGACGCCTTCCATTGCCAGCCATGCCACAATTCGCCCCGCTCAAGAACGATACCTTCCTGCGCGCGCTGCTGCGCCAGCCGACCGAGTACACGCCGGTGTGGCTGATGCGCCAGGCCGGCCGCTACCTGCCGGAATATCGCGCCACGCGCCAGCAGGCCGGATCGTTCATGGGCCTGGCCAAGAATCCGGATTACGCCACCGAAGTCACGCTGCAGCCGATCGACCGCTACCCGCTGGACGCGGCCATCCTGTTCTCGGACATCCTGACGGTGCCGGACGCGATGGGCCTGGGCCTGTACTTCGCCGATGGCGAGGGCCCCAAGTTCGAACGCGTGGTGCGCACCGAGGAAGAAGTGGCGGCGCTGCGCGTGCCCGACATGGCATCGCTCGACTACGTGTTCAAGGCCGTGACCCAGATCCGCACCGAGCTGAATGGCCGCGTGCCGCTGATCGGCTTCTCGGGCAGCCCGTGGACGCTGGCCTGCTACATGGTCGAAGGCGGCGGCTCGCGCGAGTTCCACACCATCAAGCAGATGCTGTACTCGCGCCCGGACCTGATGCACCGCGTCCTCGACATCAACGCGCAGGCCGTGGCGCAGTACCTGAACGCGCAGATCGACGCCGGCGCGCAGGCCGTGATGATCTTCGATTCCTGGGGCGGCGCGCTGGCCGACGGCGCCTACCAGGAATTCTCGCTGCGCTACATGCGCCAGGTGGTGAGCCAGCTGAAGCGCGAGAAGGACGGCGTGCGCATCCCGGCCATCGTATTCACCAAGGGCGGCGGCCTGTGGCTCGACGAGATGGCCGACATCGGCGCCGACGCGCTGGGCCTGGACTGGACCGTCAACCTGGGCCGCGCGCGCGCGCAGGTGGGCGAGCGCGTGGCCCTGCAGGGCAACCTCGACCCGGCCATCCTGTTCGCCAATCCGGAGCAGATCCGCGCCGAGGTCGAGCGCTCACTCACCGCCTACGGCGCGCCCTCCGCGGGCCACGGCCACGTGTTCAACCTCGGCCACGGCATCTCGCAGTTCACCCCGCCGGAATCGGTCAGCGCCATGGTGGAAGCGGTGCATGCCTTCAGCCGCGCCCAGCGTGCTGCCTGAGCAGATTTGCACAGCAGCAAAATCACACTTGTTCACACGTTGCTCATTTGCAAGAGATTTGATTGTGGAAATCTGCTCAGGGGCAACGGTGTATCTAAATTGTTGATTTTCTTATGATTTTTTTGTGAGAAGTTTTGCTCTAAGAATCAGGCGAATCGACGCGGCAAGCGGGTCCCAAAGTTTCGCTTCCATTGTTCACAAAGTTATCAACAGGGCGGCGATGAAAGTCGGAAAAAGTCCTTGGTTAACCGGGGTTTACATCGATTTCTCATGTAGTTCTTGAACTTCTTGCTGCGCCGCGGGAGATTTACCCACCGTTATGCACAGTGATTAAGACAAGGTATGTATGCATTCTGGCAAGGGGTCGCCGATGAGCAAGTCATTGAAAATGAAGGAAAATTTTCATAAACATTTGCTTGATTGCAAAGACATTCTTGAGCTAACGTAAACGCCGGCCGAGGTCAAGCTTCCATTGTCCACAAAGTTTTCCACAACGTCCGCGCGCAAGGCCTAGTTTGTCGCACTGCATCCTACAAATCGCCCTCGATACGCCGCTCGACAGTGTGTTCGACTACCGCTGGCCGTGCGCGCCCGGCGCGGAGCCGCAGCCCGGCCAGCTGGCGCTGGTGGACTTCGGCCGGCGCGAGGCGGTCGGCCTGATCGTCGCGGTCAAGCGCGAGACCGATGTCCCGGCGGGCAAACTGAAGGATGCGATCGCGGTGCGCAGCCAGCTGTCGCCGTTGCCGGAGCGCTGGCTGGCGCTGGCCTCCTTCGCCGCCGACTACTACCAGCGCCCGCTCGGCGAAGTGGCGCTGCCCGGCCTGCCCAAGAACCTGCGCGTGGCGACCACCGTGCCGCTCGATCGCGCGATCAAGAAGCTGGCCAGGCTGGATGTGGCCAGCGACCCCGCGCCGGCCGGCATGCCGGTGCTGAATCCCGCCCAGCAGCAGGCCGCCGACGCCATCGGCGGCGCGCAGGGCTTCGCGCCGCAGCTGCTGTACGGGGTCACCGGCAGCGGCAAGACCGAGGTCTACCTGCAGGCCTGCGCCCAGGTGCTGGCGCGCGAGCCGGATGCGCAGATCCTGGTCATGGTCCCCGAGATCAACCTCACGCCGCAGCTGGAAGGGAATATCCGCGCGCGCTTTCCGGGCCTGCTGGTGGCCACGCTGCACAGCGGCCTGTCCGAGGGCGAGCGCATGTTCAGCTGGCTCGCGGCGCACGAGGGGCGGGCGCGCATCGTGCTGGGCACGCGGCTGGCGATCCTGGCCTCGCTGCCGAACCTGAAGCTGATCGTCATCGACGAGGAGCACGACCCTTCGTACAAGCAGCAGGAAGGCCTGCGCTATTCGGCGCGCGACCTGGCGGTGTGGCGCGCGCGCCAGCTCGGCATCCCGATCGTGCTCGGATCGGCCACGCCGTCGCTGGAGAGCTGGCACCACGCGCAGACCGGCCGCTACCGCAAGCTCGAGCTGCGCGAGCGCGCCGTGAAGGACGCGGTGCTGCCGCGCGTGCGCGTGGTCGACACCGAGCGTGACCGGCCGAAGGATGGCCTGTCCAGCCAGCTGCTGGCCGCGCTGCGCCAGCGCATGGAGCGCGGCGAGCAGTCGCTCCTGTTCCTGAACCGGCGCGGCTATGCGCCCGTGCTCACCTGCGAAGCCTGCGGCTGGATCAGCAACTGCCGCCGCTGCAGCGCCACCATGGTGCTGCACAAGCCGGAGCACCGCCTGCGCTGCCACCACTGCAGCCTGGAGCTGCGCATTCCGCGCGCCTGCCCGGACTGCGGCAACGTCGACCTGCAGCCGCTTGGACGCGGCACCCAGCGCGTCGAGGAAGGCCTGCAGGCCATGTTCCCGCAGGCCCGCATCCTGCGCATCGACGCCGATTCCACGCGCCGCAAGGGCGCCGCGCAAGCCGCCTTCGACACCGTGCACCGCGGCGAAGTCGACATCCTGGTCGGCACGCAGATGGTCGCCAAGGGCCACGACTTCAAGAAGCTGACGCTGGTGGGCGTGCTCAATCCGGACACCGCGCTGTTCTCGCAGGATTACCGCGCCAGCGAGCGCCTGTTCGCGCAGCTGATGCAGGTGGCGGGGCGCGCGGGCCGCGCCGGCCGCGTCGACGGCGGCAGCGAATCGGAAGTGCTGCTGCAGACGCGCTACGCCAGCCATCCGCTGTACGCGGCTGTCGCCAGCCACGACTACGACCGCTTCGCCGGCGGGCTGCTGGCCGAGCGCAAGCAAGCCTTCCTGCCGCCCTTCATGTACCAGGCCTTGCTGCGCGCCGAGGCGCGCGAGCTGGCCGAGGCCATCGCCTTCCTCGATATGGCGCGTACGCTGGTGGAGACCGACGCGGCGATCACGATCAACGATCCGATCCCGATGACGATGACCCGCGTGCACAATGTCGACCGCGCGCAGCTGCTGGTGGAGTCCAGTTCGCGCCCGGCGCTGCAGGCCTTCCTGAAGGTCTGGCTGGCTGCGCTGCGCGCCGTGAAGACGCGCGTGCGCTGGTCGCTCGAGGTCGATCCGCTCGACATCTGAACCCATTGTCCCGAAAGCGATAACAACATGAACAAGGCAAACTGGAAGCTGGCTCTCGCAATCGGGCTGTGCGTGCTCGGAGCCCACGACGCGCCGGCGCAAAACCGCGTCCGCAGCAACGGCTATCTCGGCGAGGTGCGCGACCTGCTGGAAAAAGGCGACTGCGCGGGTGTCCTCAAGCCGCTGAACGCGGGGCTGGAGGAGAAGCTGGCGCCGGTCCAGCTGGTGGCGGGCGCCATGTTCGACCACGGCATCTGCGTCAAGCCCGACTGGGACCGGGCCATGCACTTCTACACCCTGGCGGACCAGGGTGGCGAACATGCCGCCGCGTTTCGCCTGGCCGCGGGCTTCGCCGCTCCCGACCGTGGCCCGGACGTCGCGGCCGCGTTGTGGTGGCTGTCCCGGACCAAACCGGCGATGCAGGTGCACGGATGCAAAACCGCGCCCGATACCCGCGACCATCCCGATCGCTTCGTCGCCGAGCTCAAGACCTGGCCGCAGGACAAGCTGCGGGCCTGCAATTACGCCGCGGGACTCGTGGCCACGGTCGCGGGCGAGGTCCACTACCCGTCGCGGGCGCTGTCGTATTCCGTGGGCGGCGATTACGTCGTGCGCTTCATGCCGGGCGTGGGCCGGATCGAAATGAAGGCGGGCCAGACCAGGGAGTTCGAGCTGGTCGGCATCGTCGATGGGAATATGCTCGCGGAGCGCAAATCCCTGAGCGTCAAGAACAGCTTCGCCGAGAACCTGAGCGAGGTGGCGCAACGCGCGTTGGCACGCTATCCGCGGCCGCAAGGGATCGATCCGCGCTGGCAGTTCGATGTCCTGTTCCGATTCGAGGTCACGAGGGACTAGGCAGGTTTCCCGCCCGCACTGCGGCTTGCGCAGAAAACGGGTATCGTGTCCGCATAAGTCCACTGCGGAGAACACGATGAAGAACCTCAAGGTTGACGTTGCCGTGATCGGCGCCGGTACCGCCGGCTTGTCGGCCTACCGCGCGGCGACGCATCATGGCGCGCGCACCGTGCTGATCGAGGGCGCGCAATACGGCACCACTTGCGCGCGGGTCGGCTGCATGCCGAGCAAGCTGCTGATCGCGGCGGCCGAGGCGGCGCATGCATTGAAAGCCGCGCCCAGCTTCGGCGTGCATCCCGGCGACACCCGCATCGACGGCCGCGCCGTGATGGAGCGCGTCAAGCGCGAGCGCGACCGCTTCGTCGGCTTCGTGCTGGAAGGCGTCGACCGCATCCCGGCCTCGGACAAGCTGCTCGGCCATGCGCGCTTCACCGGCCCGCACACGCTGCAGGTGGGCGACCATACCGTGGTCGAAGCAGGCCGCGTCGTGATCGCCACAGGTTCCACGCCGCAGCGCCTGCCCAACCTGGCCGGCGCGGGTTCGCGCTTGATCAGCAGCGACGACGTGTTCTACTGGGACGAGCTGCCATCCTCGGTCGCGGTGCTCGGCACCGGCGTGATCGGGCTCGAACTGGGCCAGGCGCTGGCGCGGCTGGGCGTGCGCGTGTCGGTATTCGCGCGTGGCGGCAGCGTGGCGCAGCTGTCCGACCCGCAGGTGCTGCGCGAAGCCGCGCGCGTGCTGGCCGAGGAGATCGACCTCGGCTTCCAGTATTCGGTGGTGTCGGCCACGGAGGAAGACGGACAGGCCGTGCTGACCATGCGCGACGCGCTCGGCAAGGAGGTCAGCGCGCCCTACGATTATGTGCTGGCCGCCACCGGCCGCCGGCCGAACGTCGACGGCATCGGCATCGAGCACACCGGCCTTGCGCTGCGCGAGGACGGCATCCCGCACTTCAATCCGCAGACCATGCAATGCGGGACCAGCCATATCTTCATCGCCGGCGACGCCGACAACGAACGCCCGGTGCTGCCGGAAGCGGCGGACCAGGGCAAGATCGCGGGCGACAACGCGGGCCGCTATCCGGACGTGCGTCCGGGCCTGCGGCGCGTGCCGCTGACCATCGCGTTCACCGAGCCGAACATCGCCACGCTGGGCGCCAGCTACAAGACGCTGTGCGCGCCGGGCAAGCCGAAGTTCGGGATCGGGAAGGTCTCGTTCGACAACCAGGGCCGCAGCCGCGTGATGCTGCAGAACCGCGGGCTGCTGCGGGTGTACGGCGAATACGGCACCGGGCGTTTCCTCGGCGCCGAGATGATCGGGCCGCGCGCCGAACACCTGGCGCACCTGCTGGCGTGGGCCGTCCAGAACCGCATGACGGTCGAGCAGATGCTGGAAATGCCCTTCTATCACCCGGTGGTGGAAGAGGGCGTGCGCACGGCGCTGCGCGACCTGGCGGCCAGCATTGCGAAAGGGGCGGGGGATACGGATCCGGCGGACTCCGAACCGGGGACCTGAACGACGTTCTCTTTGAAGTCCGCTTTACCGTTCAGTTCAGGTAACTGGAATCCAGCTTCCCCTCGCCCGCCAGCTCGCGCAGCACGCGGACGGTGTCGATGTCCGCTTCCTGGTACGCCGATTTCTTGAACTCCTCGTACATCTTGTTGGCGTCGTCCTGCGATGCGGGCTGGCCGTCGTCGTAGGAGAAGCGCACGTACAGCACGCCCTCCGCCGGCGCCTCGATCGCCATGGTCATCACCGACTGCGCGATCTCGCCTTGCGCCGGCACGTCGAAGCGCACTTCGCGCATCGGCGACAGCGACACTTTGTCGTCGATCACCAGCTCGCCGAAGCGCAGCCGGCGCGAGAAGCTGCCGGCATCGCGTGCACTGATCGTGCATTCGTCCAGGTGCGGCATGAACATCTTGGGATTCTCCGCACGCAGCACCAGGCCGCGCCACAGCTGCTCGCGCGAGATGGTGTCGATCAGCGGGTTCAGCGGGTCGTTAATTTCAATCAGGTGTTCAAATTTCATAAAAATAATCTCAACATGCGGCCTGCATGGACAAATGGTAACCGATCGCGCCCTTCTCGAACGCGAAACATTTCCTTACAATGCGAAACATTTCCCGGGTGCAAATTTGCGCCTGAATGAGCGACACTTGGGCCCGTCCCGAATTTTTTCTTCACTATGCAGCCTCAACGTCTTGTCCCGGTTTTGCAGAGTGTTGCCGAAGTGCGCAACTGGGTGGTGGGGCACGTCCCGCTGACCGATTCCCTGTTGGGCTACGACTTGTTCATCAAGTTCGGCAACGATGTGCTCGCGCGGCAGCCGCTCGACACCGACAGCATCGCCGCCGGCTTGCCCTATCCGCAGCAGCACGTGGCGGCGCAGCTGAACCGGATGGCCGCGGCCGGCCTCGTCACGCTGGTCCATGAGGGCGGCAAGTGCCTGGCGCAGCCGACCGCCGCCTTCCTCGACTTGCTCGACACCTACAGCAAGATGTTCGACCGCCTGTTCATCGTTCGCTCCGACCTGCGCCAGAAGCAGCTGGTGGTGGCGGTGAGCGATGCCGAGCTGGCCGATTTTGCGCAGGTCCTGTACGACCGCGTCTACGACCTGGGCTGGGTCTACCTGCACAACTTCGGCTCGGCCTGCTTCCTGATGTCGTCGCTGGTGCAGCGCATCGCGGCCGAACATGGCCACGATGCGCGCATCCTGTCCTGCCACGTCAATATTTCGGCGCCGGGATCGAACTTCAAGCTGGGCGCACCCGGCATGGCCAAGCCGGGCCAGATCGATGGCCATGCGGCCGTGGTGATCAACGAGACAGCCGTCATCGACTTTGGCCTGGGTAACATCCGCAAGGGCTACCGCCGCGACTTCCCGTGGGGCGCCGCCTTCGACTACCGCCGCGACGGCCCTGTGTTTGGCGCTTTGCAGGCGGCCGCCAATGAAACGGTGACCTGGCTGGACGACTGGCAATCGCCCGGCACCCAGACCGAGTTGGACCGCTACGCCCCGCATATCGACGCCTTGTACGGCGACTACGCGGCGCGCTTCCTCGGCTGAACGGACAAGGTTTCCATCTTGTCCAGATGAGCGTTGGGCCGCAAGCTTCGCTACAATGGCTGGCTTAGCCTCATCATCGTCTCCCATGTCCAACGTATCGAAGTTCGGCCTGAACGGACCGCAAAGCGAAGCCGTGCTCTACCTGGACGGCCCCTGCCTGGTGCTGGCCGGCGCCGGCTCGGGCAAGACCCGCGTGATCACCCAGAAGATCGCGTACATGATCGAGGACCGCGGCTACGATCCGCGCACCATCGCCGCGCTGACCTTCACCAACAAGGCCGCGCTGGAGATGCAGGAGCGCATCGGCAAGCTGCTCAAGCAGCCCAAGCAGGCCAAGCAGCTGACGGTGTCGACCTTCCACTCGCTGGGCGTGAAGATCCTGCGCCAGGAGGCGGCCGGCGTGGGCCTCAAGGACAAGTTCTCGATCATGGACAGCGACGATTGCTACACCGTCGTGTCCGACCTCGCGGTGACCACCGACAAGCAGGAGATCCGCCGCATCCAGACCGCGATCTCGCTGTGGAAGAACGGCCTGGTCGATCCCGAGGATGCGATCCGCGAGGCCAAGGACGAGGACGAGGCGATGGCCGCGCGCGTCTACCGCAGCTACCTCGCCACCTTGCAGGCCTACCAGGCGGTCGACTTCGACGACCTGATCCGCCTGCCGGTGGAGCTGTTCCGCAACAACGAGCCGATCCGTGACCGCTGGCAGCGTCGCCTGCGCTACCTGCTGATGGACGAATACCAGGACACCAACACCTGCCAGTACGAGCTGGTCAAGCTGCTGGTGACGGGCCTGGGCAAGAAGCCGATGTTCACCGCCGTCGGCGACGACGACCAGGCCATCTACGCCTGGCGCGGCGCCTCGGTCGAGAACCTGCGCACCTTGCAGACCGACTTCCCCGACCTGCAGGTGATCAAGCTGGAGCAGAACTACCGCTCCACCACGCGCATCCTGCAGGCCGCCAACGCGGTGATCGGCAACAATCCCAAGCTGTTCGAGAAATCGCTGTGGTCGGAGCACGGCCTGGGCGAGCCGATCCATGTGCTGGGCATGCAGAACGACGAGCAGGAGGCGGACCAGGTCGCGATCATGATTTCGTCCGAGCGTTTCCAGCGCAAGAACGACTGGTCCGCCTACGCCGTGCTGTACCGCGGCAACCACCAGGCCCGCGTGATCGAGCAGGCGCTGCGCAAGGAACGCATCCCCTACACCATGTCCGGCGGCCAGAGTTTCTTCGACAAGGCCGAGATCAAGGACGTCATCGCCTACCTGCGCCTGATCGCCAACCAGGATGACGACCCGGCCTTCATCCGCGCCATCACCACGCCCAAGCGCGGGGTCGGCAAGGAGACGCTGGAGAAACTGGGCGAGTTCTCCGGGCAGTGGAACTGCTCGCTGTTCGAGGCGGCCTTGAAGGGCGGCATCGAAGCCAAGCTGGCCGACCGCCAGCTGACCCCGCTGCGCGAGTTCTGCCACTTCATCAACGCGCTGGAAGACCGCGCCAGCCGGCCGGGTCCCTCGGGCAGCGGCGACAATGCCGCCGAGGTGCTCGACGACATGATGAAGGAGATCAACTACGAGCACTACCTGTACGAGAACTTCGACGACCGCGCGGCCCAGGGCAAGTGGCAGAACGTGCTCGAATTCACCAACTGGCTGAAGGACCGCGGCCGCGGCGGGCGCGACCGCGACGGCGAGGAAAAGAACCTGCTCGAACTGACCCAGATGGTCGCGCTGATGTCGATGCTGGAAGGCCAGGACGAGGAGCCGGACGCGGTGCGCATGTCGACCCTGCACGCCTCGAAGGGGCTGGAGTACCCGCACGTCTACCTGGTCGGCTGCGAGGAAGGCATCCTGCCGCACAAGGGCGATCCGGACGCGTCGGTGGAATCGATCGCCGCGCGCATCCAGGAAGAGCGGCGCCTGATGTACGTCGGCATCACGCGCGCCCAGCGCACCCTGCACATCACCTGGTGCAAGAAGCGCAAACGCGCCGGCGAGCTGGTGCATTGCGAGCCCTCGCGCTTCATCAAGGAAATGGCGCTCGACGTCGGCGATGCCGCGCCGAAGGAAACCGAAATCCTGTCGCCGAAGGAAAGGCTGGCCAATCTCAAGGCCTTGCTGAGCACGCCGAAAGCCTGATCCGGGCCGTCACCTGTTAGCTCGTCTGTGCGCACGCACACCTTGCCTGCCATGTCGTCGCGACAATAATATTTCCCTTTAAAAACAATGTTTTAAAGAAAATATTAACTGTTGCGCACGATTGAAAATCTTATTTGACTTCAACTGATCCACAGGAAATACTTGCCCAGAAGTGAGATTCTTCTGATAACTATTTTCAAGCG
Organism: Massilia terrae; assembly: GCF_024753145.1. Taxonomy (GTDB): domain Bacteria; phylum Pseudomonadota; class Gammaproteobacteria; order Burkholderiales; family Burkholderiaceae_D; genus Telluria; species Telluria terrae. The sequence goes on from NZ_JANUGU010000006.1 coordinate 243,547, forward strand.
GTAATCAAACAAGCGCGAATAAGCATGGCAACCGTTTCCGACCTCAATAACGTCCCCCTGTCCAACCTGAACTACATCGACGCCCTGCTCGATAAAGGACCTAGCTGGAACTTCCTGACCAACGCCAATGACACCCTGCTGTACAGCTTCTCGATCAGTACCGGGACGGAACCGGGGCAGACCGGCCAGGTCGCGTTTTCGCCGGCCCAGCAGAGTTGGACCCGGGTCGCCATCGCGCAATTGCAAGCGATCACCGGCATCAAGTTCGTCGAGACCACCGACGGCACTGCGGCCCAGATCCACTTTGCCGGCGTCGACATCGCGGACAGCTCCGTCACCGGCCTGTGCAGCTGGAACAGCAACTACGGCTACAACGTCCAGACCAACGAGCTGACCAGCTACACGGCCAATGCCTGGGTCTACCTCGACGACAAGGAATGGTACGGCCAGAACAGCAACCTGACACCGGGCGGCCAGGGCTACGAAACGCTGCTGCACGAACTGGGCCATGCGATGGGGCTGAAGCACCCCTTCGAGGGCAGCATCACCTTGCCCACGGCGCAGGACAACACGTCCAACACCTTGATGTCCTACGCCTCGGTCGGCGGCCCGTACCAGACCTACAGCCAGTATGACATCGCGGCCCTGAACTGGCTGTACGGCGGCGACGGCCTGGGCGGCACCTACGGCGTCAACTCGGTGGGCGGCGCGCGCTACTACACCGGCACCAATGGCGACGACACCTTCGACGGCAATGCCGGCAACGAGTTCATCGACGGCGCCGCCGGCAACAATACCGTGGTGTTCAGCGGTACCCGCAGCAGCTACAGCTTTTCCACCCTTGCCAATGGTGCGATGTTGGTTACCGGCGGCAATCTCAAAGGGAGTGAAACCTTGGCCAACATCCAGAACCTCACTTTCAGCGACGGCACCTTCCAGCGCGCCCAGGTCACGGGCGACACCACACCGCCCGCCGCCCCGACCATCAGCGTCACCAAAAACGCCAATGGCTATGCGCTGGGCGCCACGCCCGTCGTCACCGGTTCGGCCGAGGCCGCCTCGACCGTCAAGCTCTACATCGGCACGACCATGGTCGGCTCCACCGTGGTCGACTCGACCGGACTGTGGAGCATCACCACCGCGGCGCTCAAGGACGGCATGAACTACATGCTGTTCGCGACCGCCACCGACCCGTCCGGCAATATCTCGCCGCACAGCGCGAACGTGACCTTCAACGTCGACGCGACCCCGCCGGTGATCCCGACCGGCACCCTGACCCTGATCGCGGGCAAGAACGAGGTCAGCTACGGCGGCAGCGGCGAGGCCGGCACCACGATCGACCTCGTCAACGTCAACAATGCGACCGAGGTCGGCCGCGCCACCGTCAGCGCGGACGGCTACTGGCACATCTCGTCGACCGTGATGCCGAACGGGACCTACAGTGTCAGCGTGGTGTCGCTCGACGCGGCGGACAACGCCACCAGTTCTTCGTCCAAGATGAACTTCACGATCAACAGCCCGCTCAACATGACGGGCGACGCCGGCAACAATACCTTCACCTCGACCGCCGACAACAACGGCATCGATGGCGCCGGCGGCATGGACACCGTGGTCTACGGCGGCGCACGCGCCAACTTCACCGTTGCCAAGCAGGCCTATGGCTACTCGGTGGTCGACAACACCGGCGCCTTCGGGCGCGACACCGTCGTCAACGTCGAGCGCCTCAAGTTCGGCGACGGCAAGGCGGTGGCGCTGGACATCGACGGCGATGCCGGCCAGGTGTACCGCATCTATCAGGCGGCCTTCGACCGGCTCCCGGACCCCGGCGGCTACGCCTACTGGCTGAACGCGATGGACAAGGGCATGACACTGAGCCAGATGTCGGCGCTGGTGCTGGCAAACAAGGAGGCGACCGACATCTACATGGCGGACCCGTCCGACCAGTACTTCCTCACCCAGCTCTACCACCACGTGCTGCACCGCGATCCGGACGCGGCCGGCCTGAGCTACTGGCTCGCCAACGTGCACAGTTCCACGCGCGCCGATGTGATGGTGATGTTCAGCGAAAGCCCGGAGAACCAGGCACAGGTCATCGGCTCGATCCAGAACGGTATCGATTACACGCCCTGGACCGGTAGCTGACCTTGCCCGGCTGTACCCGAAACCGCAGGCCGAAAAGCCTGCGGTTTTTTATCGCCCAAAGCTTTTATTTCCTTACTTCAATTAAATCGTGCAAATAGAATTTCTTTTAATTCATTACGAAATGTGGCATTTAAAAAAGAACTGTTAATTCCAATTGTGCGTGAAGGAAAATTAGAAACTGATAATATTTTTTCGTAAATACCTGTGAGCCGGCTGCATGCCGATGTTCCTTAAATTATTGATTTTTAAAGAAAAACATGCGCTCAATTGATGCTGGCCGCTTTTTTGTAGGCGTATTCCGTCGAGATGACGGAAATTCCGCTACCCGCAAACTTCTGCTAAAACAAGAGCAGAATGAATTGGATTCCCATACGGGAAACGACTTCGATATTTCATTTGTACAAAACGACAGCGAAATAGAAAACCTGTCCGCTGATTGGAATCGCCTGCTCGATGCGAGCCGGAGTCCGGAAAAGATTTACCAGTCCCCGGCTTTCTTCCGCTACCTCAAGGAAACGTCGGACCCCTGCGCCTTGCTGGTCGCCCGGTGCCGCGGCGATGGCGAGGTGATCGGCATCGTGCCGGTGCGCCCGCGTTGCCATTCCCTCGAATTCCGGATGGGTCCGCTGGGCTCGCCGGGCTGGAAGCTACCGGTGGTGCAAGTGCTCGGCAGCGTCCCGCTGCTGCAGGAGCAGCGCGGCCTGCTCGACGCCGTGGTGCAGGCCCTGTTCGCGCACTTTCCGGAGGCGCGTGGCCTGTCGCTGCAGGCCGTGCCGTCCGAGCTGTTCGGGCAATTCGGACAGCTGGATGGAATGGGCGTCAGCGTGCTCGACGGCTGGCGCGAGTGCCACACGCTCCCGCTGCCGGAAAATTTCGATGCCTATCTGCAGAAGCTCAGTTCCAAGAAGCGCTACAACATCCAGCGCCAGGTGCGCCAGCTGGCTGCGGAAGCGGGCGAGATCGAGGTGGTCCGGATCGAGCGGCCCGAGCAAGTGGCGCCGATGTTCGATGCCTTGCGCGCGCTGATGCCGGCGACCGAATTCGCCGCGTTCCCGGCGCAATTCAAGTTCGAGCGCCTGGCCGCATGCGGCTTGCTGTTCTCCTGCATGATCCGCTGCGCGGGCGTGCCGGTCGGCGTCGTCGTCGGCAGCAACGGCATTGGCCGCTGGATGATCCATAACATCGTCAGCGACGGCAAGTACCAGCACCTGTCGGCCGGTACCAGTACCATGCACCTGGCGCTGAAGGAAATGATGGCGGCGCACGCGCTGGCGGAAGCCGACTTTGGCTACGGGACGCCGAACCGCGATTTCCGTTCCAGCCACGAGCTCAGGACGCGCGGCCATGTGCTGGTCTGGCGCCGGGCGGGGCTGACGCCCGCTGTGCTGGCCTGCAATGTCTTGTACGGGAAGTTGTACGATTACTTGGCGAGCAGTGTGAAACGGCTGAAAAAGCGCGTGAACGCCTGGCGCGCGCGCCGCAAGGCATAATGCCGGCTTTGCATCGCAGGGGAACGCCGTGAGCCACGAAGAACGTTTGGTCGATATCGAGATGAAGCTGTCGCACCAGGAAGACCTGGTCGAAACCCTGAACCGCACCGTGTACGAGCAGGGGCGGCACATCGACCAGCTCGAGGCCATGGTGATGAAGCTGGCCGAGCACATTCAAACCATGCGCGACGCCGGGCAGCAGCCGATCAACGAGCGGCCGCCGCATTATTGATTGTTACCCTCGATTCCGTCGTCCCGGCGAAGGCCGGGACCCATAGACACTGCGAATAGTCGAACCTTCACGCCGCAGGCCCGGAAGCTCAGCATGGGTCCCGGCCTTCGCCGGGACGACGGTGGATTGATGATGACGCCAGATTGGTGCCCAGCCGCTTGCCCAGGCAAAGCAGCGTAAGCGTCGGCGGCAAGCCCCATGGCCCCGGAATCACCGACGCATCGCACACATACAGCCCCGGCGTCGACGTGCGAAGGCCGCTGTCCACGCCCGCCCCGATCGGCACGCCGCCGCCCGGATGCGCCGCGAAATGCCAGCTCTTGAAGATATGGCGCGCGCCAGCCTGGCGCAGGATATCGCGTGCCAGCGCCACCCCGCGCTTGAAGCGCGCCCGGTCCGATGCCTGCAGCCGCTTGTCGACCCATCTCGGCCCGACACCGCCACCCGTCTCGTCGCGAATCTTGACCATCATGGTCAGCGTGCGACTATGCGCGAACAGCCGGTCCACGCGCCCCACCTGCGCCGCGAAAGCCTGGTACATCGGCCGTGGCAGCGTCAGGTCGGCGAACGAGATGCCTTCCTCCGGCAGCGCCATGCCGGCCGCCATCGGCACTTCGGCCCCGCCATCGACGCCGTCCACTTCGCCCATCACCGTGACCACCGGATCGCTGAAGAAGGGCACCGAGCGCGGACCCAGCCCCGAGCGGTGCAGGATGCGCGGGCTGCCCACGCCGCCGCCGGCCAGCACCACCAGCGGCGCCTTGATCTGTTTGCGGGCACCGTCCACGATGACTTCGACCCCGACGGCGCGGCCATGCTCCACCAGCACACGCTCGACCCGCGCGCGCTCCAGCAGCCGTGCGCCATCGCGACAGGCCTCGTCCAGGAAATCGCGCGCGGTCCACTTGGCGCCGAAGGGACAGCCGTAGACGCAGCGCCAGCAGCCGGCGCGGCAGGCTTGCGGACGGATCATCTTGTCCAGCTTGCGCCAGTCGAGCGACAGCGCCTGCGCCGCGTCCATCATGCGATGCGCCATCGGGCCGATCAGCGCATCCGGCAGCGGCGCCATCGGCAGCTCGGCGCGCAGCTCGTCCAGCGCCGGCTGCAGGTCGATGCCGTGGGCCGCGAACTTTCCAAGCGGCGGCGGCGCGGCGGTGGCGAAGTTGAGCGTGGAGCTGCCGCCCGCCGTGATCCCGCTTACCAGCAGCGACGCGTCGCTGTGGAAGAAGGCCCCGCGCCCGGGCACCGCCGCCATCCCCGCCATTTGCCCCAGCGTTCCCGCCACTGGCGCCGCGCTGCCTTGTTCGACGACCAGCACCGACAGGCCGCGCCGCGCCAGTTCGCGCGCGACGCTGGCGCCGCCCGGGCCGCTGCCGGCGACGATGGCATCGCATCGATCGTGAAGTGGGGAAGACATGGTGCGGCGATGCTAACACGCCGCACCGGCCCGCGCTCAGCCCTGCTGCCGCGCCGCGATGAGGTAGGGGATCATCTCGTCGGTCATGGCGCGGCCCTGGCGCAGCGCCGGTTCGGACTGGATCGCTTCGCGGAACAGCGGCATGGTGGCCGGATCAGGACCAAGCATATCGACCAGCAGCGCGCTCCATTCGCGCGCCAGCTGGCGCGCCTGTCGCGTCGCCGGCGACGGGTCGGCCGCCATCTGCTCCTTGATCCGGCTGATCAGCGGCAGCCACTCGCGCGCCCGGCCCTGCTGGTGGCGCCGCATCTGGGCCACGGCGTCCGGCGGCAGGTACTTCGCGTACAAGGCCAGCTTGTGTTCGTTCATGGCGCGCAGGATGAAGGCGCGCAGCTCCTGCGTGATGCCGCTTGCGCTCTGCACCGACGGCTCGCTCTGGTGCATATTGTCCAGCTTGTGGACGAGGTCGAGGTTGCCGCCTGTGCTGCGTTCCAGCAGCTCGCTCCAGCGTATGCCCAAGGCGATCGCTTCCGGCGATTCGGGCGCGCCGCCGCGGTCCATCAGCGCTTGCACGTCCGCGACCAGCGCGGCCCATTGCGCCTGCGTGGCATCCGACACGAAGCCGCGCAGCTGCTCCATATCCTGCTTCGAAAAATATTTGTCGTACATGGTCATCTGCTCCAAAGTGGTTAGCCATGTGGACAGTTCCGGCGCCTCGCCGTTCACCAGCTGCGCGCGCACCAGCAGCAGCTGCTCGCGCATGCGCGTGGCTTCGTCGATCTCGCGGTCGAGCATCGCAAGCTGCTGCTCGATGATCGCCAGCGGCGAAGCGCGTTCGCTGTCCAGGTAAGCCCCGATGTCGGCCAGCGCCATGCCGAACTTGCGCAGCGCCTGGATCTGCTGCAGGCGCGCCACGTCGTCACGGTCGTACAGGCGGTAGCCGCCATCGGAACGCGCCGAAGGCCGGAGCAGGCCGATGCTGTCGTAATGGTGGAGGGTGCGCACCGTCAACCCGGCACGCTGCGCAAGTTCACCTACCTTCAGCATCTGTCTTCTCCTTCTTCAAGCGTGGACCCAGTCTGGAGCCTCACGTCGCGTGAGTGTCAAGCCTTGTTTGCGATATCCATGGCGGCGTCGATGAAGGCGATCATCTCGTCCGTCATGCCACGGCCCATGCGCAGCAGTGGTTCTTCCATGCTCAGCGCCTTGTAGCGCGCGATGATCGCGGGATCGTCGCCCAGCATATCGCGGAAGGACGCGAGCCACTGCCGCGCCAGCACCTGCGCCGCCGGCGCCGCGGGCGACACGCCGTCCTGCACCAGTCCCTTCAGCTGTTCGATCATCGGCAGCCGCGCGCGTCCCTGGGCCTGGTGGTAGCGCTGCATGCGTTCGATCACCTCCGGCGGCAGGTGCTTGCGGTAGATATCGGTCTTCAGTTCGCCCATCGCGGCGACGACGTACTGTTTGAGCTCGGGCGTGACGCCGGTCGCGCGCTGCATCTCCGGTTCGTTCTCGTGCATGCGCGAGAGCCTGAACGCGAGGAAGTGGTCGTCGTTCGCGTTGTGCGTCAGCGCCGCGACCCAGCGCTGGGCGAGCGCCTTGGCGCATTCGTCCTGCGGCGGCAGGCCGTCGTCCATGGCCTGCCGGATTTCTTCGACCAGCGAGCGCCATTGCGCCGGCGCGCCCGGATCCTGCAGCAGCGGCAGCCGCTCCTGTTCCTGCTTCGTGAAGTATTTGTCGTACATGGTCATCTGCTCCAGTGTGGTCAGCCAGGTGGCCAGTTCCGGCTGCTCGCCCTGCGCCAGCTGCGCATGCACGCGCAGCAGCTGCTGGCGCATCTGCGACGCTTCGGCGATCTGCTGGTCGAGCGAGGCGAGCTGGCGCTCGATGATCGCCAGCGGCGAGCTGTCCGGACTGTCCAGGTAAGCCCCGATGTCGGCCAGCGCCATGCCGAACTTGCGCAGCGCCTGGATCTGCTGCAGGCGCGCCACGTCGTCACGGTTGTAGAGGCGGTAGCCGGCATCGGAACGCGCAGAAGGGCGCAGCAGCCCGATGCTGTCGTAGTGGTGCAGGGTGCGCACCGTCAGCCCGGTGCGCTGGGCCAGTTCACCAATTTTCAGCATCGTTTGCTCCGTTCTTCATGCGTTGGCGCCAGACTGGAGCCTGACGTAACGTGAGGGTCAAGCTACTTTTTCGGCAGCGCCCACTTGAGTCCCGCCGTGATGATGCGCGGCGCGACCGTCAGGTGGTCCTCATCCTCGAACACCCGGCCATCCACCGACAGGCCGGGAAAGCGGCGCGACTTGAGCAGCGCCTCGAAGTGCTGGAGATCGCCGACCATGTCGTCATCGTCGGGCGCGGCCCGACTCGGGCGCTCCAGGCCGCCGACGGCGAAAAAGACGTGGGCCTTCAGGTCGCGATGGCTGGCCGCATAGGCCTTCTCGCGGCCCAGCATCACGCCGTTCTCGTACCACAGGGAGGGGCTGCCCAGCACGTAGTACTCGAACATGCCGGGATCCTTGAACAGGATGTCCAGGCCGAGCAGCGACCCGTACGAGTGGCCGATGAAGATCTTGCGCCCCATGTCGACGCGGTAGTTCTTCGCGACCAGCGGCAGCACTTCGTTCGCCAGGAAGCGGCGGTAGCCGTCGCCCTCACCGTACACCGGCGCGCGTCCCGGCATGTCGGACTTGAGCGCCTTGGCGGCCCGCGCGGTCGGGGTGTAGTCGCGGTTGCGGCTGAACGTCGGCGTGTCGCCCTTCGCGTAGGACAGGCCGATCAGCACGAACTCCTCCAGCCCGGGCGGCTTGTCGCCGACGCGGCGGGCGATGCTGCGGATCAGCGGGAACGCGTAGTTTGCATCGGTGACGAACACCACCGGGTAGCTGCGCTTCGATGACGCATACGACGGCGGCAGGCTGACGAAGATCTGGTAATCGCGATGCAGCTCGGGCGCGCTGACATCGCGTACTTCGGTGTTGTCGAGGACATAGGGCGGCGGGCTGGCGAGGGCAGGGCCGGACAATGCAAGGCCCGCGAGCAGGGCCAGTGTGAATCGTGTCATGCGGTCTCCATCCAAAGTGAGCAGCCATTATCGCCCACGAACAGTGCCCGTTTATCTTTCGACAAGCGCGGCAGCGCGGCTATGCGATCCGGGTCGCCGGAAATGATGTTGCACGGCGGTGTCCATACACCTGGTATGCATACCTTGCCGCTGTAGAGACCCAGCAATAAGCCTGCTATGATCTTGCGCGCACCCAGCCACAAGCTGGCAGCCGTCAAATCGTCGCGAAAGATCCCATGAAACGTCCACACCTGCTCATCGTTGCGGCTACCCTGTCGCTCGCGTTCGCAGCACACGCCGCCCCTGCCTTCGATTCCTCGAACCCGTTCGCCAAGCCTAGCACCCTGCCGTTCCACTATCCGGCCTTCGACAAGATCAAGGACGAGCATTTCATGCCGGCCTTCGAAGCGGGCATGCGCGGGCAGTTGCGCGAGATCGCGGCGATCGCCGCCAACTCCAAGGCGCCGACCTTCGACAATACCATCGTCGCGATGGAGCGCTCGGGCCAGCTGCTGGCGCGCGTGTCGACCACGTTCTCGAACCTGCAGACCGCGAACACCAACGACAAGCTGGATGACATCGACCGCGAGATCCAGCCCAAGCTGGCCGCGCACCACGACACGATCTACCTGAACGACAAGCTGTTCAAGCGCGTGAAGACCCTGTATGAGCAGCGCGCGCGCCTGCACCTGGACGCCGAATCGGCCTACCTGCTGGAGCGCTACCACCGCGACTTCGTGCGCGCCGGCGCCAAGCTGTCCGCCTCTGACAAGGAAAAGCTGAAGGCCTACAACAGCGAGATCGCCGCGCTGCAGTCGAAGTTCTCGCAGAACACGCTGAAGGAAGCGAATGCGTCGGCGCTGGTGGTGGACACCCGCGCCGAACTGGCCGGCCTGTCGGATGCCCAGATCGACGCCGCCGCCGCGCAGGCGAAGAAGCGCGGCCTGGATGGCAAGTTCGTGCTGGCGCTGTCCAACACCACCGGCCAGGCCGCGCTGGCGGAACTGAGCAACCGCAGCGTGCGCGAGCGCCTGCTGGCGGCATCGCTGGCGCGCGGCAGCCGCGGCGGCGAATTCGACAACCGCGAGCTGGTGCTGCGCCTGGTGACGCTGCGCGCCGAAAAGGCCGCGCTGCTCGGTTACCCCAACTTCGCTGCCTACTCGGTCGAAACCGAAACCGCGAAAAATCCGGAGGCGATCAACAAGCTGCTGGCGGACGTGATCAAGCCGGCCGAGGCCAACGCGCACGCCGAGGCGGCCGAGCTGCAGAAGGCGATCGACGCGGAACACGGCGGCTTCCAGCTTGGCCCGCAGGACTGGGCCTACTACACGGATAAAGTGCGCGCGCAGAAGTTCGCGTTCGACGAGGGCCAGCTCAAGCCCTACTTTGAACTGAACAACGTCGTGCTGAACGGCGTGTTCTACGCGGCCAACAAGGAATTCGGCATCAGCTTCAAGGAGCGCCACGACCTGCCGGTGTACGACCCGGACGTGCGCACCTTCGACGTGTTCGATGCCGACGGCAAGCAGCTGGCGATCTTCATCATGGACTACTACGCGCGCCCGAACAAGCAGGGTGGCGCGTGGGAGAACGAATACGTCACGCAATCCAGGCTGCTGGGTAACCTCCCGGTGGTCGCCAACCACCTGAACATCCCCAAACCGCCGGCCGGCCAGCCGACGCTGCTGACCTTCGACGAAGTCACCACCGCCTTCCACGAGTTCGGCCACGCGCTGCACAGCATGTTCTCCAACGTGAAGTACCCGACCTTCGGCGGCGCCAACACCGCGCGCGATTTCGTCGAGTACCCGTCGCAGCAGAACGAGATGTGGGCCAGCTGGCCCGAAGTGCTGGCGCACTACGCCACGCATTACCAGACCGGCGCGCCGATGCCGAAGGAACTGCTGGACAAGGTGCTGGCGACCAAGACCTTCAACATGGGTTTCGTCACCACCGAGTACACGGCCGCCGCGATCCTCGACCAGCGCTGGCACCAGCTGGCGCCGAGCCAGATTCCCGCCGACGTGCTGGGCTTCGAGGCGCAAGCGCTGAAGGACGCCGGCGCCGACTATGCGCCGGTGCCGCCGCGCTACCGCACGACCTACTTCTCGCATAGCTTCTCGCTGGGCTACTCGGCCGGCTACTACGCCTACCTGTGGAGTGAAAAGCTGGCGGCCGACACCTCGGCATGGTTCAGGGAGAACGGCGGACTGCTGCGCAAGAACGGCGACTACTACCGCAAGATGGTGCTGTCGCGCGGCGCGTCGCAGGACGAGCTGCAGACCTACCACAACTTCCGCGGTCGCGATGCGGACATCAAGCCCCTGCTTGAGCGCCGCGGCCTGACCGCCAACTAAAAGACCGGCCACAAGCCGGCTGCATCGCCGCGTGCGCGCCACCCGCGCGCACGCGGACCAACAAAACCACACGGGAAGCAGAGACAATGAACCGCAACCACCTCCTGATCGCCGCCGTCGCCATGGCCGCCGCCCAATTCGCCCACGCCGAACCGGCCAATATGCTGCCGGCATCGAACCCCTTCGCCAAGCCGAGCACCCTGCCGTACCAGTTCCCGGCCTTCGACAAGATCAAGAACGAAGACTACGGTCCGGCGTTCAAGGAAGGCATGCGCATCCACGAGCAGGAGATCGAGGCGATCGCCGACAACAAGGCCGCGCCGAGCTTCGAGAACACCATCATCGCGATGGAGCGTTCCGGTGCGCTGCTGAGCCGCGTGCAGAGCGTGTTCTCCAACCTCCAGGGCACCAACACCAACGACGAGATGAACGCGCTGGACAAGCAGCTGGCGCCGCAGCTGGCCGCGCACAGCGACGCGATCCGCCTGAACAGCAAGCTGTACGCGCGCGTCAAGGCGCTGTACGACAAGCGCGACAAGCTGGGCCTGAACGCCGAAGACAAATACCTGATCGAGCGCTACCACACCGACTTCGTGCGCGCCGGCGCCCGGCTGTCCGATGCCGACAAGGCCAAGCTGAAGGCCTACAACGGCGAGATCGCGTCGCTGCAGACCCAGTTCGCGCAGAACGTGCTGAAGGAAGCCAACGCCTCGGCGCTGGTGGTCGATTCGCGCGAAGAGCTGGCCGGCATGTCGGACAAGGCCATCGACGCCGCCGCCGCCGAGGCGAAGAAGCGCGGCCTGGACGGCAAGTTCGTGGTCCCGGTCGTGAACACCACCCAGCAGGCGCCGGAAGCGGTGCTGACCAACCGCGCCACGCGCGAGAAGCTGCTGGCGTTGTCGCTGGCGCGCGGCAGCCACGGCGGACAGTATGACAACCGCGAGGTGGTGCTGAAGCTGGCCAAGGCGCGCGCCGAACGCGCCAAGCTGCTGGGCTACCCGAGCCACGCTGCCTACATGCTGGAAGACCAGACCGCGAAGACCACCGGCGCCGTCAACAAGCTGCTGGCCGAATTCGCCAAGCCGGCGGTGCGCAACGCGAAGAAGGAAGCGGCCGAGATCCAGAAGGTGGTCGACACCGAGCATGGCGGCTTCGCGGCCACCGCCTACGACTGGGAGTACTACACCGACAAGGTCCGCCAGGCCAAGTACGCCTTCGACCAGAACCAGCTGCGCCCCTACTTCGAGTACAACAACGTGCTGGTCAACGGTGTGTTCTACGCCGCCGAGAAGGAGTACGGCATCACCTTCAAGGAGCGCCACGACCTGCCGGTGTATAACCAGGACGTGCGCGTGTTCGAAGTGTTCGACGCCGACGGCAAGCACCTCGCGATCTTCATGCACGACCCGTATGCGCGCTCGAACAAGCGTGGCGGCGCGTGGATGAACGCCTACGTCAACCAGAACGCGCTGCTCGGCACCACGCCGGTGGTGGCAAACCACCTGAACATCCCCAAGCCCGCCGCCGGCGAGCCGACCCTGCTGACCTACGACGAAGTGCGCACCATGTTCCACGAGTTCGGCCACGCGCTGCATGGCATGTTCTCGCAGGTGAAGTATCCGCGCTTCGGCGGCACCCGCGTGCCGCGCGACTTCGTCGAGTTCCCGTCGCAGGTCAACGAGATGTGGATGGCCTGGCCGGAGATCCTGCAGCACTACGCCAAGCACTACCAGACCGGCGCGCCGATGCCGAAGGAATTGCTGGACAAGGTGTTCGCCTCGCAGAAGTTCAATGAAGGCTACCGCACCACCGAGTACCTGGCCGCGTCGATGCTGGACCAGAGCTGGCACCAGCTGGGCGCCGACCAGATCCCGGCCGACGTGCTGGGCTTCGAGGCGAACGCGCTGCACCAGGCGGGCGTAGACTTCCCGCTGGTGCCGCCGCGCTACCGCACGACCTACTTCTCGCACGTGTTTTCGGGCGGGTATTCGGCCGGCTACTACGGCTACCTTTGGGCCGAGAAGCTGGACGCCGACACCGTCGAGTGGTTCAAGGAGAACGGCGGCCTGTCGCGCAAGAACGGCGACTACTTCCGCAAGATGCTGCTGTCGAAGGGTGGCACGATGGATGCGATGGACATGTACCGCGCCTTCCGCGGCCGCGATCCGGTCATCCAGCCGCTGCTGGAGCGGCGCGGCCTGACCAGCGAATAATCGCCCGTCCGACACAAGCAGCCCGCCCCGCTGGCAAAGCCGGGCGGGTTTTTCGCGTTCTGAATCGGGGCGACAGCAACAACTTGAAATTATTGACCTACGGTGTTCAACACAGCGGCGTAATTGTCTTAAAATCATTGTCATGAGTGGGCGGCAGGCCTGCCGCGCCGCCCACCAACCTAGCGAGAACGCCATGCCGAACCTTGATGAAGACACCCTCAAAGCCCACCTGAAGACGCTGCACCGCAGCCTGAACGAGACCGACAGCGCCGATTCGGAGCTGGAGATGCTGCTGCGCCAGCTCGACGGCGACATCCAGCGCCTGCTCGACAAGAAGGCCAACGACCCCGACCGCAACACCTACGGCCTGGCCTCGCGCGCCCAGGAGCTGACGGCCAAGTTCGCGGTGCGCCATCCGCATCTCGCGCCGACCCTGCAGGAGCTGGGCCGGATCCTGGCCAATATGGGTATCTGAGAAAACGACAAGTTATTGATAGTTAAGCCGTTTTTCAGGCCGGGGGAGGGCCGGGGAAACGGTTTTCCGGTAAAATGCCGGCCAATGAGCTCCCCGACCAATCTTTTCGCGTCCGTCCCCAAGCGTTCCAGCCGCGCGGCCGCCGCCCCGTTCCTGCCGATGTCGCGCGCCGAAATGGCCAAGCTGGGCTGGGACGAGTGCGACGTCATCCTCGTCACCGGCGACGCCTATATCGACCATCCGAGTTTCGGCATGGCCCTGATCGGCCGCCTGCTGGAAGCGCAGGGCTTCCGGGTCGGCATCATCAGCCAGCCGGACTGGCATTCGGCCGAGCCGTTCCGCGCGCTCGGCAAGCCGCGCCTGTACTTCGGCATCACGGCCGGCAACATGGACTCGATGATCAACCGCTACACGGCCGACCGCAAGATCCGTTCGGAGGACGCGTACACCCCCAACGGCGAGCCCAACAAGCGCCCGGACCGCGCGCTGACCGTGTACGCCCAGCGCGCGCGCGAAGCTTATCCGGACGTGCCGATCGTGGTCGGCTCGATCGAGGCCTCGCTGCGCCGCATCGCCCACTTCGACTACTGGTCGGACAAGGTGCGCCGTTCGGTGCTGCCGGATTCGAAGGCCGACCTGCTCCTGTACGGTAACGCCGAGCGCGCGCTGGTCGCGCTGACCCAGCGCCTGGACGCCGGCGAAGACATCAAGGACATCCGCGACCTGCGCGGCACCGCCTTCATGGTGCCGCTGGGCTGGCTGCCGGCCGACGACTGGACCGTGCAGGCCTCCGCCGGCGTCGACGTGCCGGGCCGCGTGGATGCGATCCCGAATCCCTACCAGGAGATCCCGCAGGACCGCTCCTGCGCGACCGACGCCAAGGCGGCCGAGCCGGAAGTCAAGCCGATCAAGATATTGAGCCGCGAAGAGCGCCAGGCCGCGGCGCGCGCAAAGCACAACAAGACCGTGATGCGCCTGCCGTCCTACGAGGTGGTGAAGGACGATCCGGTCATGTATGCGCACGCCTCGCGCGTGCTGCACCTCGAATCGAACCCCGGCAACGCGCGCGCGCTGGTGCAGGCGCACGGCGAGCGCGACGTCTGGATCAACCCGCCGCCGCTGCCGCTCGCGATGGACGAGATGGACGGCGTGTACGACCTGTCGTACGCGCGCGGCCCGCACCCGAGCTACGGCAACGCGCGCATCCCGGCGTGGGAGATGATCCGCTTCTCGATCAACATCATGCGCGGCTGCTTCGGCGGCTGCACCTTCTGCTCGATCACCGAGCACGAAGGGCGCATCATCCAGAGCCGCTCGGAGCCGTCGATCCTGCGCGAGATCGAGCACGTGCGCGACAAGACCAAGGGCTTCACCGGCACCATCTCCGACCTCGGCGGGCCGACCGCGAACATGTACCGGCTGTCGTGCAAGGACAAGAAGATCGAGGAGAGCTGCCGCCGCCTGTCGTGCGTGTTCCCGACCATCTGCAACAACCTCGGCACCGATCACAGCAAGCTGATCTCGCTGTACCGCAAGGCGCGCGCGATCCCGGGCGTGAAGCGGATCCAGATTTCGTCGGGCCTGCGCTACGACCTCGCGGTGCGCTCGCCCGAGTACGTGAAGGAACTGGTCACGCACCACGTCGGCGGCCTGCTGAAGATCGCGCCCGAGCACACCGAGCAGAACACGCTGTCGAAGATGATGAAGCCGGGGATCGGCGCCTATGACGAGTTCAAGGAGATGTTCGACCGCTTCTCGCGCGAGGCCGGCAAGAAGCAGTACCTGATCCCTTACTTCATCGCGGCGCACCCGGGCTGCACCGACGAAGACATGCTGAACCTGGCGCTATGGCTGAAGAAGAACAACTTCAAGCTGGACCAGGTGCAGACCTTCACGCCGACGCCAATGGCGATGGCGACCACGATGTACCACACGCGCAAGAACCCGCTGCACAAGATCGATGCGGATTCGGAGGTGGTGGAGACGGCGCGCAGCGGCAAGATCCGGCGCATCCACAAGGCCTTCCTGCGCTACTACGATCCGGAGAACTGGCCGCTGCTGCGCGAGGCGCTGCAGAAGATGGGGCGCGGTGACCTGATCGGCTACGGCGAGAAGCACCTGATTCCGCCGGCGCAGCCGAAGGAGGGCAGCGCGATGCCGGCCGGCGTGGAACGCAAGCGCGCTCCGGTGCAAGACAAGGTGCGCACCGCGCCGCCGCCGCGCCAGCGCAAGGGTGAGCGCGTGAGCGTGAGTTCGGCGCCGGTGCCGTCGGCTGCGGCGAAGGTGAAGCCGTCGATCCTCGACACCATCAAGACCAAGCCGAAGGCGGGGCGCAAGTAATCTTCAGCCACGAACGTCGTTCCCGCCTTCGCGGGAACGACGATCTCTCTTATGCACGGCTTACCTTAAACCGCCAAATCCGCACTCGCGATCTTCTGCCTCAGCGCGCGCGCATTGCGGTGCCGTGCCCGCAGCCGCGGGTTGGTGAGCAGCCGCGCCAGCGTTTCGCCGACCAGCATCACCACGCCCAGCAGCGGCAGCACCAGCATCAGTCCCGCCACCCCGGCCAGCGCGCCGCCGGCGAACAGCATCAGCACCGTCACCAGCGGATGGATGCGCAGGCTGCGTCCCACCGTCAGCGGCATGAACACGAAGTCGTCCAGCAGCCGCGCCAGCACGAACACCACCACCGCGCTGTACGCGATCACCGGCTGGCTCGGAGCATCGGTCGAGGCCACCACCACCACCAGCACGCAGCCGGCGATCGAGCCCACGTACGGCACCCATGCCAGCAGCGCCGAGATCAGCCCCAGCACCAGCGGCGAGGACACACCGATGGTCCACAAGCCCAGCCCCAGCACCGCGGTGTCGATCACGGTCAGCCGGATCAGGCCCTCGAAGTAGCGGCGCGCGGTGCCGTCGACGTCGTGCAGCAGGCACAGGGTGCGTTCGAAGTAGGCGTTGGGCACGGCGCGCGCCAGGAAGCGCTTGAAGCGCACGCCGTCGCGCAGGAAGAAGAAGGTGAGGAAGGGGGCCAGCAGCAGCGAGGGCAGCCAGGACACCACCGCCAGCACCAGCGTGCCCAGATGGTGCTGGGCGAAGTCGTTGGTGAGCGCGCGGATCGAACGGTTGACGATGGCGCGCAGGTGCATGCTGGCGAAGATCGGCGAGCGCGATTCCAGTTCGGACGCGGTATTGCGGGCGAACGCGATGCCGCCGTTGACGTAGCGCGCGATGGCGGCCGGCCACGAGGCCGGGCCGGCCCAGGCCAGCAGCCCGGCGACCACCAGCAGCGCCAGCGTGAAGAACACGCCGCACACCACCAGCGCCGACAGGTTGCGGCTGGCGCCGGCGCGCACCATGCGCTGCATCGGTTCGAGCAGCATGTAGTACATCACGCCGCCCAGCAGCGCGGGCAGCACCAGCCACAGCATGTGCTGCAGCACCACCAGCAGCAGGCAGGTGGCGGCGACGATGCCGGCCCAGGCGACCGGGCCGGCGCGCTGCGGGCCCCTCATAGCGCTTCGAGCTGGGCCTGGGCGCCCATCCATTGGCGCAGCCGGCGGCCGAGCTGGCGCGCGAGCGCGAGCGCGATCTTGTAGCCGATCACGGCGTCGGTCTCCATCAGCGCCAGGAAGTCGGCGCGGAAGAACACCGCCAGCTCGCAGGCGTCGACCGCGCGCGCCTGGGCGTTGCGCGGGGTGTCGTCGATCAATGCCATGTCGCCGAAAAAGCTGCCCGGCTCCAGCAGCGCCACTTGCTGCCGGCCTTCGCCGCCATCGCGCACGATCGCGACCTGGCCGCTCATGACCAGATACAGCGCCTGGCCTTCCTCGCCCTCGTCGAACACGATCTCATCCGGCAGGTAGCGGCGCTCGTGCATCAGGCCATCCACGATCTTCAGCTCGAGCGGCTTGAGTGAGCCGAACAGGGGCGAATTCTTGAGCCGCTGCAGGCGCGGCGACATGGGCGGCGGTTTGAGGAAGCCAAACATCAAGGGAAACTCCGGGGGGCGCGGTATCGAATTGTGTCAATTATGCGGTATTCGCTGCGAACGCGGCTCTTTCTGGCCCGGATTTTCAACATCCCGCCATTGCTGGGGGGTGTTTGTGTTTACCAAATGCAATATTGTGCAACATCAACCTTTGAATCCATGTAATATATTCCTTCTAGGAAATTGTTGTTAGTGTTCAAGTATTATTGTCTCGTTGAACTGGGACGGAATTTAACAGGTGCCCCGTGATCGACATTCCAACCATCATTCTTGCCCTCAGCATCGGCAACCTCGGGTTTGCGCTGCTGATGGCCGGCTATGTCCGCGGCAGCGGGCCCGACCGCGCACTGCGGCTGTGGATGTGGTCGCGGCTGGTGCTGGGCCTGACCCAGTTCGTCGGCTGGGCCCTGCCGGGCACCTGGGCCGATGAAGTGGCGGCGGCCGGCGGCATTGGCTGCATCGCGGCCGAGGCCGCAGCCTATTGCATCTACTTCGGCTTCCACCGCTGGCAGCGCGTGCTGCTCCCGGCGGCGGGCGTGGCGCTGCTGGCGCTGGCGGGCGCCGCCGTGGCGGGGGCGAACTACGTCCAGCTGATGGGGCTGGCCTGCGCCTTCGTGGCCGTGTTCGCGGCGGCGATCGCCTTCATCCTGCTGCGCGCGCGTACCGGCCGCCCCAGCTTCCTGCAGCGCGTGATCGGCGTGAACGACGCGCTGTTCGCGCTGTGCATGGCGCTGGGCGGTTGGGAGGGCCTGCTGCACCCTGAGCACGCACTGGGCAGCAATCCCGCGCACGCGGTGGCCGGCATGGCGGCCTACCTGTTGATGATCGTGAACAGCGTCGGCTTCCTCCTGCTGTGCAAGCAGAAGGGCGACGAGCAGATGGCGCTGCTGGCGACCACCGATTTCCTCACCGGCCTGATCAACCGCCGCGCCTTCTTCGAGCGCGCCGAGGCCGCGCGCCTGCTGGCGCTGCGCCTGCGCAAGCCCATCGCGCTGCTGATGCTCGACATCGACCACTTCAAGCAGCTCAACGACCGCTACGGCCATGCCGCCGGCGACGAGGCCCTGACGGCATTCGCGGCGACCGCGCGTGCGACCTTGCGCGAACACGACATCATGGGCCGCCTGGGCGGCGAGGAATTCGCGCTGGCGCTGCCCGCCACCGACCTGGGCGGCGCGCTGTTGGCGGCAGAACGGTTGCGGCGGGCGGTGAGCGCGGCGCCGGTGGTGCTTGGCTGCGGCGCCGAGCACGTCCTGAGGGTCAGCATCGGCGTGGTAGTGGTCGAACCCAACGAGCCGCTGACGGCGGCGCTGGCGCGCGCCGACCATGGCCTGTACGCGGCCAAGAGCGGCGGCCGTGACCGCGTCGAGACCGGTCCGGCGGTACTCAGGCGCGCGTGAGCGAGGGGAAAAGAAAAAGGGCCCGGTGTGCAACCGGGCCCTTTCGGATGTTGGCGGAGCGGACGGGGCTCGAACCCGCGACCCCCGGCGTGACAGGCCGGTATTCTAACCAACTGAACTACCGCTCCGTTTTAAAACTGATCGGTACCTCGCTTTTCCGACATCGTTCTGGTGGGCGCTGAGAGGCTCGAACTCCCGACCTAAGCCTTGTAAGGGCTCCGCTCTACCAACTGAGCTAAGCGCCCGATGTCATCGACGTTTGTCATCACGTCCGAAGAAGAGGCCGAATCATAGCGTATCCCTTGAAGGACGCGCAAGGGTTTTTCGAAAAAAGCATGGGGAAGTGACGGCGGGAACTGCAAACTGTCGTGTTTTTGACGCTACCGCAATTTGCGAGGGAACGTCGTTCGCGCGCAGGCGGGAACGACGTTCTCTTTTCGGCTTAGAGGACCGAACCGCTGGCGCCGGCCTGCAGCCAGCCCCCCTTCACGTGCAGATCGGCCGTCAGGTAGCCCTGTCCCACCAGCGCCGCCACCGTCCAGTCGCCCAGCAGCACCGTGTTGCCGTTCAGCGCGCCGCCCGTGATCGCCACCGCGTCGATCGAACCGTTGCCGTCCAGGTCGATGTCGGCGAAGCTGAAGCCGTCCGCCGCCTTGGCGCCCTTGATGAAGGCGTTGACGTCGGCCGCGGTCTCGGCGCCGGCGTAGCCGACCACGATGGTGTCCAGGTTGCCGTGGAAGTCGGTGATCAGGTCGGTGCCGGAATCGGCCGTGATCACGAAGGTGTCCTGGCCATTGCCACCGGTGAGGATGTCGTAGCCCGCGCCGCCGACCAGGATGTCGTTGGCGTTGCCTCCGTCCAGCGTGTCCGCGCCGGCGCCGCCGAACAGGACGTCCTTGCCGTTGCCACCGATGAGGGTGTCGCTGCCATCCAGGCCGCGCGCGACGTCGCCGCCATTGCCCGCGTAGTAGACGGTGTCGTGGCCCGCCGTGTCGACGAAGGTGGAGGCCTTGACGGTCCCGTAGACCACCTGGTTATCGCCCGCTTCCGTCACCGTGACCTTGACCGTCACCGGGGCGCTCAGGCCGCCGTGGCCGTCGTCGGCGCGGTAGGTGAAGCTGTCCTCGAGCGACTGGCCGGTGGCCATCTTGTCGAACACCTCGGCGTCGGCGGCGTACACCACCTTGCCGTGGTCGATCTTCAGCGTCGCGCCCAGCGCCGACTTCAGGCTGCCGAGCACGATCGCCAGCGCGTCGCCGTCGACGTCGCTGTCGTTGGCCAGCACCTCGATCGTGACCGTGCCGTTTTCCAGCACCGCGGCGGCATCGGCCACCGCGACCGGCGCATCGTTGACCGGCGCCACCGACAGGTCGACCTTGGTCACCGCCGACAGGCCGCCGAAGCCGTCGCTGGCCTGGTAGCTGAAGCTGTCGGCGCCGTTGTAGTTGGCGGCCGCCAGGTACTCGAAGGAGCCGTCGGCGTTGAGCTTGAGCGTGCCGTGCGCCGGGCCGTTGACCAGCACCGCGCTCAGCGCGTCGCCGTTCGGGTCGGCGTCGTTGGCCAGCACGCCGTGGGCGGCATCGACCACCAGCTTGACGTCTTCGTCGGTGCCGTAGCCGGCGTCGGCGCCGGCCACCGGAGCGCTGTTGATCAGCACGCGCGACAGCACCGGATCGTGGTCGGTCGGCGCGGTGGCGTAGGGCAGGTTGGAGTTCACGTGCACGATGTCGAACTGCGCCGCGTCGTACAGCTTGGACGACACCAGGATGTGGTCGATCTGCTCGTTGTTGCCCTCGAAGGTGCTGCTGTAGCGGTCGTTCGGATCGAGCTTCCAGGTCAGGTTGGTCATCTGGCCGCCGTCTTCCAGCTGGGTCAGCGACTTTTCCCAGTACATGCCGTTGAAGTCGCCGCCGACCACCACGTTGGCGCCCGGGTTGGCCGCCATCAGCTTCTGCACATAGTCCTTCACCGCCAGCGTCTGGTCGGTGCGGCGCGCGTCGCCGGACACGATGGCCGGCTGGTCGACGCCGTACATCTCTTCGCTGCCCAGGCGCGAGTAGTTGTGGACGCTGACGAAGGTGACGGTCTCGCCGTGGAACTGGAAGTCCGCGACCAGCGGCTTGCGGCTGTTCTTGAAGGAGTCGCCGTCGGCCGGGGTGACGTCGCTCAGCAGCTTGACCGAGCCGGCCACGTAGCTGACCACGTCCGGGTTGTACAGGATGACGTTGCGAATGTTGCCGTTGGATTCGCCGCCGTTGCTGTTCTCGCTGGTCGGGTCGATCGTGACCCACGAGTAGCGCGGGCCACCGGCGGCCACGATGGCGTCGAGCAGCTTGTTGATGGTGACGTCGGCCGACAGCACGCCGGTGCCGGTGCCGTTGCTGTCCTGGACTTCCTCGACGCCGAGGATGTTCGGCGAACCCAGGCTGTGCACGACGTCGTAGCCGAGGTCGTCGAACTTGGACTGCGGGTCGAACGGGTCCATGTTCGCCATGTTGTAGGCGCCCACGGTCAGGTGCGCGGCATCGCCCTTGAGCGTGGTGGTTTCGTCGCTGATCGCGATGCGGTCCTTCACGGTCGGGATCGAGGTCGGGATCACTTCGTAGTTGCCGCCGAAGTAGTGCATCACGCCTGTGATGTCGCCCAGCAGGTCGCCGGTCTCGAAGCTGGTGGTCTCGGAGCCCGGGGCCACGCCGCCGTCGGTGAAGATGTCGATGCGCTCGGGGTTGGCGTCGGTGCCGCTGTGGGTGATGCCGCCGCGGTCGTTCATGCCGGTCGCGCCCTTGCCCTGGTCGGCCACCACATAGGTCACGTTCTTGTAGGTGTCGTCGATCACCTGCGCGTTCTTGACCGTGACCACCATGCCTTCCAGCGATTCGTAGAAGTCGATGCCATCGTGGTCCGGATTGAAGGTCGCGAAGTGGTCGCTGTCGATCGCTTCGGTCGGCGGCAGGCGGCCGCCCTCGCCGATGATGGTCGGCGCGATCAGGTTGCCGCTGCTGACCACCGACAGCGAATTCAGGTTGGAGACTTCGGTGATGGTCAGGTTGTTGGTGTCGCTTCCCTGGTACTCGACCACGGTGCCCTGCAGCTTGACCATGTCGCCCACGTGCACCTTGTCGATGTAGTTCGGCGCGAACACGAACACGGCATCGGAGGTGGCGTCGTTGCCGTCGCCGTTCGGGTCCTGGATCCAGAAGCCCTTGGTGCCGGTGGTGTCGATCGCGGTCACCACGCCCATCGTGTTGACCAGCGTGTTCTCGTACGGCGAGCGATGGCCCGCGCCCTGGATCTCGTAGGTGTGGGTGAGGTCGGCGATGGTCTTGAAGTCGATCGGGTTGGCGCCGGTGCCGCCCCAGGCGTTGCCCGACATGTCCAGCACCGCGCCGGCGTCGATGCTGACGTGGTAGGTGGACTGGGTGTGCAGCGCATCGGTGGGGTTGATGACCACGGACTGGCCGGACACGCTGACCTGGCTCGCGTCCGTCACGTTGATCACGCGGGTGTCGCCGGCGCCGTCGCTGATGGTGATGGCGCCGCTGCCGAGTTTGACCAGCTCGTTGAAGTTGAGGACCAGGTTGGCGTCCTGGCCGATGCCGATCGCGTTGTCGGCCGGGGTGCTGGACGACAGCACGGGCGGCGTCAGGTCCGCCGCCAGCGCCTTGCTGCTCACCTTGATGTTGTCCACGCCGATCCACTCGTCGCTGCCGACGGCGTCGGTGGTCATGATGCGGATCTCGACCTGCGACTGGTTGTTGACGGCGAGCGGCAGGTCCAGTTCCAGGTGGGTCAGCTGGGTCGCCTGCGACGGGCCGGTGGAGGCGTCGGCCACATAGCCGCCGTCGAGGTTGATCCAGGGGCCGCTGTCGCCGATGCGGTACTGCACGTTCACTTGCTGGACCGAGTTGTCGGCGCTGCCGTCGATGTCGCGCAGGTCGACCGAGAAGTGCAGGTCCTGGCGTCCGGACGCGTCCAGGTAGAGCACCAGGTTCGGCGCCGGCGAGCCGCCCGAGCCCTGCATGGCGACGGTGGAATCGGCCAGCTGGAATTCGGCCACGCCGCCGTTGGTGATGTTCGGATTGGTCTGGTTCGCGAGCACCTGGCCGGTGGTGGTCGTGCTGTCGGCGGTGATGGTGCGCGGATCCTTGCCGGTGGTGCTGGTCAGGCCGACCCCGGCGTAGCCCATGATCGAGTCGACGCCGCTCCAGTCGTTGCTGGTGGAGATCAGGCTGGTGTTGCTCCAGTCCTGATAGAAATCCGCGTTGGACAGCTTGTAGAAAGTCTTCGACATGCAGTTCCCCTGTTGTTGTTGCGCTGGTGGTCAAGCGGACTGCCGTATCCTCGGCCTTCAAATTGTCCGCGGGAAAATTAATTGTGCAGCATCTCATCTACTGCGGGTAAATATTATTTCGCTAATAAGTGCGCGGCCTTTCCGATATAAATTGCCGCATAGGAACTCATTACGCGACCGAATATCTTGCCATTCAGGTATGACATATTGATGACGTGTCCAGACCGCGGACGCGCTCGTGTTAGCAGGCGGCTACGGCAGGAAAATTTTCTGTTGCAGGCATGCCGAAAAGCCCGTTACTTACCCGCACGCAACGCTTTCTGGGGTTAGCCTTCACGCTCTTTTCTTCAAGCACTTGCTTTCGGCAAAGGAGTTACATGAAGTCAATCTGGAAGCTGTGTGCGGCGGCCCTGATCGCGGCCGGCGCATTCACCGGCCTGGCACAGGCCCAACAAGCCAAGATGGCGCACGGCGTGCCCTTCGTGGCGCAGACCGATCGCCTGATCATCAAGTACAAGGATTCGGAACCGAACGGCAAGGGCGCGGCCCATGCCGCCCCGATCAGCCAGGCGCGCAAGGCCCTGATCGACCGCGCGGGCCAGCAGTTCGGCCAGACCATGAAGCTGCTGCACACCATCGGCACCGGCGCCCACGTGATGCAGCTGGACCACAAGATGTCGCTGGACGAGGCGCAGGCAATGGCGGCCGACCTGATGGCGGGCGATCCCTCGGTCGAGTACGCCGAGCCGGACCGCATCATGACGGCCCAGTTCACGCCCAACGATCCGCAGTACAGCAACCAGTGGGATTACTACGACGCCACCGGCGGCCTGCGCCTGCCCGCGGCCTGGGACAAGTCGACCGGCGCCGGCATCAACGTGGCGGTGATCGACACCGGTTACCGCCCGCACGCCGACCTGTCCGGCCAGATCCTGCCGGGCTATGACTTCATCAGCAGCGCCACGATCGCCAACGACGGCAATGGCCGCGACAGCGATGCCAGCGACCCGGGCGACTGGGCCCCGGCCGGTTCCTGCGGCACGGGCGTGCCGTCGTCGGACCAGCCATCCAGCTGGCACGGCACCCACGTGGCCGGCACCATCGCGGCGCTGACCAACAACGGCGTCGGCGTGGCGGGCGTGGCGTATGGCGCGAAGATCGTGCCGGCGCGCGTGCTCGGCCGCTGCGGCGGCTACACCTCGGACATCGCCGACGCGATGATCTGGGCTTCGGGCGGCACCATCAGCGGCGTACCCGACAACGCCAACCGCGCACGCGTGCTGAACCTGTCGCTGGGCGGCAGCGGCGCCTGCGACAGCACCACCCAGAACGCGATCAACAGCGCGCGCTCGCGCGGCAGCGTGGTGGTGGTGGCGGCCGGTAACTCGAACGTCAACGCCAGCAATGCCAGCCCGGCCAACTGCCAGGGCGTGATCGTGGTGGCGGCCACCAACCGCGCCGGCGGCAAGGCCTCGTACTCGAACTACGGCGCGATCGTGACGGTGGCGGCGCCGGGCGGCGATTCCACCGGCGGCATCCTGTCGACCCTGAACGCGGGCACCACGACGCCGGCCGGCGACACCTACGCCTACTACATGGGCACCTCGATGGCCACCCCGCACGTGGCCGGCGTGGTGGCGCTGATGCTGTCGAAGAACCCGAGCCTGACGCCGGACGACGTCGCGGCCAGGCTGAAGGCGACCGCGCGCCCGTTCCCGGCGGCCTGCTCGGGCTGCGGCGCCGGCATCGTCGATGCCTCGGCAGCGGTGACGGCGGCGATCGGCACGACTACGACCCCGACGGCGCCCACCATCAACGAGACCGAGTCGAAC
Organism: Massilia terrae; assembly: GCF_024753145.1. Lineage (GTDB taxonomy): Bacteria > Pseudomonadota > Gammaproteobacteria > Burkholderiales > Burkholderiaceae_D > Telluria > Telluria terrae. The sequence goes on from NZ_JANUGU010000006.1 coordinate 268,454, forward strand.
AACACGCTGGCGAGCGCGAATCCGGTGAGCACCAGCGGCACCACGGTCAACGGCAATATGGGCTCGTCCACGGATACGGATTACTTCGTGGTGCAGCTCCCGGCCGGCAAATCGCTGACCGCGACGCTGACGCCGAATGCGAGCTCGGACTATGACCTGTATGTGTACGACGCCAACGGGACCCTGCTGGGCAAGAGCGTGAACGGCGCCGGGCAGATCGACGCCGTGACGCTGGCGAACGGCAGCAGCGCGACGGTGGCGCGGTATGTGCGGGTGTACTACTACGCGGGTGGGACTGGGGCGACCGGTGGCAAGTACACGCTGAAGCTGGGCTGGTAAGTAAGGTAGTAACGTCACAAAGCGCGGCGCCAGCCGCGCTTTTTTGTTAGCCGCAAAACCGTCGTCCCGGCGCAGGCCGGGACCCATGGACAGCGTGCGTTGCCGAAACGTTGAAGCCGCAGGCCTATTTGCTCAGCATGGGTTCCGGCCTTCGCCGGAACGACGGGCTTTAGCCAAACTTGCAATCATCCACGCTTCCATGGAATACTGTACGAATTCACAGTATTTCAACATCCCCGTGACCGACCGCGCCCGCAAAATCATCCACTGCGATTGCGACTGCTTCTATGCGTCGGTCGAGATGCGCGATGATCCATCGCTGCGCGGCCGCCCGCTCGCGGTTGGCGGCCGCCCCGAGCAGCGCGGCGTGGTCGCGACCTGCAACTACGAGGCGCGCAAGTTCGGCATCCATTCCGCCATGGCGACCGCCCAGGCCATCAAGCTGTGCCCGCAACTGCTGGTGCTGCCGCCGGCGATGGAGAAATACCGGATCGCCTCGCGCCAGATCATGGAGATCTACCGCAGCTACACCGAGCTGGTCGAGCCGCTGTCGCTGGACGAGGCCTACCTCGACGTGACCGATTCGCCGCACTGCAAGGGCAGCGCCACCCTGATCGCGCAGGAGATCCGGCAGCGCATCTTCGAGACGGTCGGCATCACCGCCTCGGCCGGCGTGGCGCCGAACAAGTTCGTGGCCAAGATCGCCAGCGACTGGAACAAGCCGGACGGCCTGTTCCTGGTGCGGCCCGGCGAGGTGGACGCCTTCGTCGCGGCGCTTCCGGTGAAGAAGCTGTTCGGCGTGGGCAAGGTCACCGCGGCCAAATTGAACAATCTCGGCGTGCAGACCTGCGCCGACCTGCGCAGCTGGACCGTGCAGGACCTGCAGCATCACTTCGGCAGCTTCGGCCTGCGCCTGCACGACTTGTGCCGCGGCATCGACTTCCGCGAAGTCAGCAACTCGCGCGAGCGCAAGTCGATCAGCACCGAGGAAACCTACACGCCGGACGTGCCGGACCTGTCGGCCTGCCTGGACCTGCTGCCCGAGTTGTACGAGCAACTGATCGGCCGCATCAAGCGCTCGGGTGCTGAAAAAATGGTCAACAAGCTGTTCGTGAAGATCAAGTTCGCGGACTTCCAGCAGACCACGGTCGAATGCGTCGGCTTCGCGCCACATATCCCGACCTACGCGCGGCTGATGGAGACCGGCTGGCTGCGTGCCAGCCGTCCCGTTCGCCTGCTGGGCGTGGGTGTGCGGCTGGGCGATGCCGAGCAGGTCGAGCAGCTGCGGCTGTTTGACGATGAGGCAACAGTGTGAAAAAGCGGCTGCCGCGGGTGAGAACTTGCACCTCGGCAGCGTGTAGAATGTCGTTCCCCTGAAAAACTGAGACAACGGAAATCCAAGCTTATGTGGTTCAAGAATCTCCAGATCTACCGTCTGCCCGCGCCGTGGGCGTTCACTCCCGAGCAAATGGAAGAGGCCCTGAAGCCACAAGGTTTTGTTCCCGCCAGCAGCAATGAACTGCTGCGCCAGGGCTGGGATTCGCCGCGCGGCAATGGCAATCTCGTCCATGTGGTCAACAAGCAAATGCTGCTGGTGCTCGGCACCGAGAAAAAGCTGCTGCCGGGTTCGGTGATCAACCAGGTCGCCAAGGCCAAGGCTGCCGAGCTGGAAGAGCAGCAGGGCTTCCCGCCGGGCAAGAAGGCGATGAAGGAACTGAAGGAGCGTGTGGCCGACGAGCTGCTGCCGCGCGCGTTCTCGATCCGCAGCAATGTGTGGGTGTGGATCGACCCGGTCAACGGCTGGCTGGTGGTGGACGCGGCGAGCCCGACCAAGGCCGACGACGTGATCAAGCTGCTGCTGAAGGCGGTGGACCGGATGCCGCTGGAATCGCTGCGCGTGCAGCGTTCGCCGGTGGCGGTGATGACCGGCTGGCTGGAAGCGGACGAGGCGCCGTACGGCTTCACGATCGACCAGGATACCGAACTGCGCGCCACGGGCGAGAGCAAGGCCGCGGTGCGTTACGTGAAGCACACGCTGGAGCCGGACGATATCCGCCGCCACATCGCCGCGGGCAAGCAGTGCACGCGCCTGGCGATGACGTGGAACGACCGCATCTCCTTCGTGCTGACCGAGCAGCTGGCGATCAAGGGCGTGAAGCCGCTGGATGTGATCAAGGAAGGCGAGTCGGTCACCTACAGCGATGACGAGCGCTTCGATAACGACATCACCTTGATGACGGGTGAGTTGGCCAAACTGATGGCCGATGTCGTTGAGGCATTGGGCGGGGAAGCCAAGGCCTGATAGATCGCTGCGCGCAACTTAAAGTATGAACCGTCGTTCCCGCGAAGGCGGGAACCCATAGACAGTATGCGCGGCCGCGCTTTTACGCCGCAGGCCTGCAAGCTCAGCATGGGTCCCCGCCTCCGCGGGGACGACGGTTTCGAAGCTAAACAAGAAGGCAGCAAACGCAGCAAGGCGGGCGGGAACCTTACTGGTTTCCAGTAACCTCCTCGCTCGTCGCCGGCTCCTCCGATTTCCCACCCATATGCCGCGCCTGATGCGGCGCCGGCTTGCCCTCCATCGGCGGCAGCGCTTTCGCCTTCTCCAGATCGATCCCCGCGCGCTCCGCCACGCGCCGCCCGTAGTCCTCGTCGCAGTGCCACAGGTGCCACACCATCCTCAGCTGGATCGGCTCGGGGCATGACTTCAGGTCGCCACCGACATTGTTGATCAGCTCCTCCCGCTCCCAGTCCTCGAAGCTCCGGTAACGCTCGCCCGCCTGGCGGTAGTCATCCGCCGTGCGCGAGGTCTGGTAGCGGCCGAGATGGCCTTCGACGTGCTGGTGGTAATCATGCTCCGGCTGCGCCGCTTCCTTCAGCCCGCCCACCAGGCTGGGCTCGTAGTTGATGTGCTTGTCCTCGCCCCCGGTGTCGACGTAGAACGCCATCTGCCCGTCGCGCTGGTTGGTGCGCGGCTGCGCGCCTTGCTGCGGTGCGTTGACCGGCAGCTGCAGGTAGTTGGCGCCAACGCGGTAACGCTGCGTGTCCGAATACGACAAGGTGCGCCCTTGCAGCATCTTGTCGTCCGAGAAGTCGACGCCATCCACCAGCACCCCGGTCCCGAAGGCCGACTGCTCCGTCTCCGCAAATACATTGTCCGGATTCTTGTCGAGCACCATGCGGCCCAGCGGCAACAGCGGGAACTTGTCTTCGGGCCAGAGCTTGGTGTCGTCCAGCGGATCGAAATCGAGCTCGGGATGGTCGCCGTCCGCCATCAGCTGCACGCAGAATTCCCACTCCGGGAACTCGCCGCGCTCGATCGCTTCATACAGATCGCGCGTGGCATGGCTGACGTCGTGCGCCTGGATCTCGGCGGCCTGCCGCGCGGTCAGGTTGCGCACGCCTTGCTTGGGCACCCAGTGGAACTTGACCAGGTGCGCCACGCCCTGGTCGTTCACCAGCTTGTAGGTGTTCACGCCCGAGCCTTCCATTTCGCGGTAGCTGGCGGGGATGCCCCACGGGCTCTTGACCCAGGTAACCATGTGCAGCGCTTCCGGGCTGTTGCTGACGAAGTCGTAGAAGCGCCAGGCTTCCTGCCGGTTGGTGACCGGGTCCGGCTTGAATGCGTGGATCATGTCCGGGAACTTGATCGCGTCGCGGATGAAGAAGATCTTGAGGTTGTTGCCCACCAAATCCCAGTTGCCCTCGACGGTCTTGAACTTGACCGCGAAGCCGCGCGGGTCGCGTGCGGTCTCGGGCGAATCCTTGCCGCCGATAACGGTGGAGAAGCGCACGAACATCGGCGTGCGCACGCCGGTCTGGTTCAGCACTTTGGCGCGCGTGTACTTGGATGCGGGCTCGTTTCCAATGTTGCCGTAAGCTTCAAAAAAGCCGTGGGCGCCGGTGCCGCGCGCGTGCACCACGCGCTCCGGCACGCGCTCGCGGTCGAAGTGCGTGATCTTTTCGATGAACTGGTAGTTCTCGAGCGTCGCCGGCCCGCGCTCGCCGACGGTGCGCATCGACTGGTTGTCGCGGACAGGATGACCTTGCCGGGTGGTCAGCGTCGGGCGCTTGTCTTCCATGTTGGGCTCCCCCTTGGTTCGTCTGGAGAGCCGAGTATAGGAAGACGCCGCCAAGGGCAGCGCCACGTTGACGCAGCCGCTTACTTCGGCTCGAACACGCCGGCGGCGCGGTTCTTGGTCACGTTATCCCACGAGAACACCTTGCCGTTCATGGCCACGTACACGCCGGACGGCAGGGCCTGCGCGACGCCGCAGGCGAAGCCGAGGTTGAACAGCGCGTCCGAATTGGCGATCTCGTAGGGGATCATGGCGCCGGTCAGGATGATGGTCTTGTCGAGCGCGGCCGCGCCCAGCACGCCGGCGGTCTCGCGCATGGTGTCGGTGCCGTGGATGATGACGATGGCGCGCTCCGCCGAGGCCTGGCAGGAGGCCAGCACGCGCTGGCGGTCGGCGTCCTGCATGTCGAGCGAGTCGAGCAGGGGCAGGGTTTCCAGCGCGACAGGAATCGTCATGCGCGAGCGCGCGATGACCTGTGGCAAGTGGCTCTCGGCAAAGTCGAGCTTGCCCTTGATTTCGTCATAATGCTTGTCGAAGGTGCCGCCGGTGGCAATGATGCGCAAAGTCATAATCGTTTATAAACTAGTCGAAAAAAAGGTGGCTAATGATAGCTGCAAACGAGGTGTATCCACATGTGTCTGCGCTAGAATCGCTGCGGTCAGATGAGTACACTCCACTCCCTTCGAACCCATAAAGCCTACGATTCAATGAAAGCCGTTGCTCCAGGAACCGTGATTTTCCACCGTCACAAAGGCTATGGCGTGATTGTGCACGTCAACCTGCTGACGGGATGGATCTCGGCCCGCTTCGGCAACGAAGCGCGCACGCTTGACCTGAACCTGTCGAGTGACGAAGTGCAGCATGCCGACGGCGAGCCGATCCTGTTCCGCCGCGCTCCGCCGGACCGCATGCCGCACGCGCGCCTGATGGCGATGGTGCGCGAGTTGCACAAGGCGGGCTACCAGAAACTCTACCTCTATTCGTGGCCGAAGCCGTCCGGCTTGCACTGGCGCTGGCACCTGTTCACCGGCAAGCGCGACTGGATGCAGCGTCCGTGGCGCGAGGGCTGGTATGGCTCGGGCGCCGAGTACAACAACAATCCGGTGATGGGCTGGGGCGATACGCCGGGCGCCAGCACCGACGAGCTGATCCACTCTCTGGCGAAGTTCGATCCGCAGGGCCTGGCGCAGGCGCTGGGCAAGGACGAAGACCACACGGCGTGGTTCGCGGACGTGTGCGAGCTGCTGTTGCCGGGGTATATGTATAGCCTGGATATGCAGCGGGCGACGGCAGGGGGCGTGCGGGACAATCCTGCTGTGCCCATCGTGCCGGTGCGCGCGGGCTTGCCCCACTACAGCGGGCCGGCGATCGGCTGGCCGCCGGGCTGGGCCGGATTGTGGACGCGGTCGCATGTGATGCCGGCCCGTCGCATCAATCTCACGGGCGAGCCCGAGCTGCGCTGATCTGCTTGCAAAATGGGGTTCCCGCCTGCGCGGGAAGTCGTTTCCGGCAGTGCCGGGAACGACGAATGAGCTTAGTTAAAGCGGAAAGTAAGGTCGTCGTTCCCGCGCAGGCGGGAACCCCATTTCTTCAGCAAACCGCTTAGGCTTCCAACGCCTCGGGATTAAGAATATTGCTTGGCTTCCCGCTCGCAAAATTCACCACGTTCTCGAACGCCGCCCTGAAATACATCTCGTAGCTGTCCTTCTCCACATACCCCAGGTGCGGCGTCGCCAGCACCGTCGGGATGCGCAGCAGCTCCGCCCCCGCCGGCAGCGGTTCATCGTTGAACACATCCAGCGCCGCCCACCCCGGCCGCCCCGCACGCAAGGCCGCCTCCAGCGCCCCTTCCTGCACCAGTTCCGCACGGCTGGTGTTGACGAACAGCGCATCCGGCTTCATCCGCGCCAGGTCCTCCGCCGTCACCAGCCCGCGTGTCGCATCGGCCAGCCTGATGTGCAGGCTCAGCACGTCCGCCTGTTCAAAGAAAGCCTCACGGCTCGGCGCGGCTTCGAAGCCATCCGCCACCGCCGCCTGCCGGCTCTTCTCGCCGCCCCACACCAGCACCCGCATCCCGAAGGCCTTGCCGTAGCCCGCCACCAGCTTGCCGATCTTGCCGTAGCTCCAGATCGCCAAGGTGCGGCCCTTGAGCGTGCGCCCCAGCCCGTTGAGCTGCGGGTTCACCGAGGCCGTCTGCCACAGCCCGTCCTTGAGATTGTTGGCATAGGGGACGATCCGCCGGCTGGCGGCCATGACCAGCGCCCAGGTCAGCTCGGCCGGCGCCACCGGCGAGCCAACCCCTTCCGCGATCGCGATGCCATGCTCGGTGGCCGCCACCACATCCACGTGGCCGCTGACCTTGCCGGTCTGCGAAATCAGCTTCAGGTTCGGCAGCTTGGCGAGCAGTGCACGCGGGAAAGTGGTGCGCTCGCGGATCAGCACCAAAGCGTCGAAGGACGCCAGCCGGATCGCCAGCTGGCCGATCCCGCGCGCGGAATTGGTGAACACTTTGACCTCGTGGCCGTCCAATAAACGGAAGCAGTCGAGATGCCGTACGGCATCTTGGTAATCATCGAGAATGGCAATCTTCATCACTTTTAACTGAAATTAGGCAAGATTTCGTAAAAGATTAACACGATATCCGGTTTTCCGAATAGTGCACTACATTGGTCAACAATTATTCCTACATTTTTGTTGTGACGAGCTTGAATCGGTCAATCAGGGGTGTACAATCGGCCGGAAAGTTACAGGGTTGACACACTTCCCCCCCGCACGACCGGTCTTGAAAAAATATAAAAAATACAAGACTATGCTATGACCGCCGTACCTGCCGAACCCATCCCATTGATGGCTTCCCCAGCGCCAGCGAGCCGCCGCCTGGCGCGGCCCACCGGGCACACGACGATCCTGAGGTACCGGGACGACAGAATTCTTAATTGGTATTGGAGGACCTATGAACCAGCCCGTGATGGGCGGCGTCGCCGCACTGAACGTTCCTGATCACATCAAGCATCAAAAGCTCGTCAATTGGGTAGCGGAAATCGCCGCCCTGACCAAGCCGGACAGCGTCTACTGGTGCGACGGCTCGGCCGAAGAAGCCGACCGCCTGTGCAAGCAGATGGTGGCGGCCGGGACGATGACGAAGCTGAACCCCGAGAAGCGCCCGAATTCCTACCTCGCCTGCTCCGACCCGAGCGACGTCGCCCGCGTCGAAGACCGCACCTTCATCTGCTCCGCCACCCGCGAGCAGGCCGGCCCGACCAACAACTGGACCGACCCGGCCGAGATGCGCCGCACCCTCAACGGCCTGTTCGACGGCTGCATGGCCGGCCGCACGCTGTACGTGATCCCGTTCTCGATGGGCCCGCTGGGCTCGCCGATCGCCCACATCGGCGTCGAGCTGTCCGACTCGCCCTACGTGGTGGTCAACATGCGCATCATGACCCGCATGGGCCGCGCCGTGTACGACGTGTTGGGCGAAAACGGCGAGTTCGTGCCCTGCGTGCACTCGGTCGGCATGCCGCTCGCGGCCGGCCAGCAGGATGTGCGCTGGCCATGCAATGCGACCAAGTACATCGTGCACTATCCGGAAACCCGCGAGATCTGGTCGTTCGGTTCCGGCTACGGCGGCAACGCGCTGCTGGGCAAGAAATGCTTCGCGCTGCGTATCGCCTCGAACATGGGTTACCAGGAAGCGCAGGCTGGCGGCACCGGCTGGCTGGCCGAGCACATGCTGATCCTGGGCGTGGAATCGCCGCAGGGCGAGAAGAACTACGTCGCCGCCGCCTTCCCCTCGGCCTGCGGCAAGACCAACTTCGCGATGCTGATCCCGCCGGCCGGCTTCGAAGGCTGGAAGGTCACCACCATCGGCGACGACATCGCCTGGATCAAGCCGGGCGCCGACGGCCGCCTGTACGCGATCAACCCGGAAGCCGGCTACTTCGGCGTGGCGCCGGGCACCAACGACAAGACCAACCACAACTGCATGGCATCGCTGCAGCGCGACACCATCTTCACCAACGTCGCGCTGACCGATGACGGCGACGTCTGGTGGGAAGGCATGACCAAGGAGCTGCCATCGCACCTGATCGACTGGCAGGGCCGCGACTGGACCCCGGCCTCGGGCACCAAGGCCGCGCACCCGAACGCGCGCTTCACCGTGGCAGCGACCCAGAACCCGGTGATCGACCCGGCCTGGGACGATCCGGCCGGCGTGCCGATCTCCGCCTTCATCTTCGGCGGCCGCCGCTCGACCACGGTGCCGCTGGTGACCGAGGCGCGCGACTGGACCGAGGGCGTGTACATGGCCGCGACCATGGGCTCGGAGACCACCGCCGCCGCCGCCGGCCAGATGGGCGTGGTGCGCCGTGACCCGTACGCGATGCTGCCCTTCATCGGCTACAACATGAGCGAGTACTTCCAGCACTGGCTCGACCTGGGCCGCAAGGTGGCCACGAAGAACCCGGCCGCGCTGCCGAAGATCTTCTGCGTGAACTGGTTCCGCACCGACGACAAGGGCAGCTTCGTGTGGCCGGGCTACGGCGACAATATGCGCGTGCTGAAGTGGATCCTGGACCGCACCCACGGCCAGGGCGGCGGGGTCGAGAACATGTTCGGCATCACGCCGCGCTACGGCGACCTGAAATGGGATGGCCTCAGCTTCACCGAGGACCAGTTCAAGCAGATCACCTCGATCGACAAGGACGCGTGGCGCGAGGAGCTCAAGCTGCACAGCGAACTGTTCGACAAACTGGCATACCGCCTGCCGCAGGAGCTGGTGGCGACCAAGGCCAAGCTGGAGAAGTCGCTGGCTGAGTGATGAAGTGCGGCCGCTGGACGGCCGCGTTTAAAAGAAGAGCCGCAGTCCGCTGCGGCTTTTTTTCGCCTGTAATGCTTACCCCTGATAGTCCGTCGTTTCCCGCGCACGCGGGAACGACGGGGTTTGCTGGTTCATGCACCGCGCTTGAGAGCGTGGCTTTCGAGCCACTCGCTGCGCTCAATATTGCACAGTTTGCAACCCGTGATTATGATGGGCTGATCGCGATAACCCGTGCTGCCCATGAAGACGATTCTCCAGTCGGAATCCAGCGAGTGCGGTTTGGCCTGCCTGGCGATGATCGCCTGCCACTACGGCCACAACGTCGAGCTGTCCGAGCTGCGCCAGCGTTTCTCGGTCAGCCTCAAGGGCGTCACCCTGCCCAACCTGATCCGCTACGCTGCTTCCCTGCACCTGTCGGCGCGGCCCCTGCGGCTTGACCTCGACAGCCTGGGCGAACTGCAACTGCCCTGCATCGTCCACTGGAACCTCAACCACTTCGTCGTCCTGCGCAAGGTGAGCACGCGCTGGCGCGGCGGCACCGTGGTCACCATCATCGACCCGGCCTCGGGCGAGCAGAAGATGACGCTGGACGAGTTCTCGCGCTCCTTCACCGGCATCGCGCTCGAACTCGCGCCCACGCCAGAATTCGAGGTGCGCGAAGAAGCGCGGCGCGTGTCGATCCGCCAGCTCACCGGCGAGATCAAGGGCCTGCGCGGCGCGGTGGCGCAAGTGCTGGCGCTGGCGTTCGCGCTCGAAGTGTTCGCGCTGGTGCAGCCGCTGTTCAACCAGTTCGCGCTCGACTACGTGATCGTCAGCGGCGACATGGAGCTGATGCTGGTGCTGGTGCTCGGCTTCGCGCTGGTGCTCGTCACGCGCTCCGCGATCGACCTCGCGCGCAGCTGGGTGCTGATGCGCTGGGGGATGCAGGTCAGCCTGCAATGGTCGCTGCGCCTGTTCAGCCACCTGACGCGGCTGCCGATGTCCTACTTCGAAAAGCGCCACCTCGGCGACGTCGTGTCGCGCTTCGGCAGCATCGGCTCGATCCAGAGCACGCTTACCAGCCTGTTCGTCGAGACCGTTCTCGATGGCCTGATGGCGGTGCTGGCGCTCGGCATGATGCTGGTCTACAGCCAGGCGCTGGCGCTGGTGGTCGTGCTCGCGGTGGTGGCGTATGCGCTGCTGCGCTGGCTGTTCTACGGACCGCTGCGCGACGCGTCGAAGGAGCGGCTGGTGCTGGCGGCGAAGGAGAACACGCACTTCCTCGAAACCGTGCGCGCGATGAGCACCCTGAAGCTGTTCGGCCGCGAAGCCGAGCGCCGCGCGACCTGGCAGAACCTCAAGGTCGACGTCAACAACCGCGACATCCGCACGCAGAAGCTGACCATCGTGTTCCGCATGCTGAACACTGCGATCTCGGGCGCGCAGACGCTGGTCGTGTTCTACATCGGCGCCGCGCTGGTGACGCGCAATGTGCTCACGGTCGGCATGCTGATGGCCTTCATCAGCTATGCGTCGACATTTTCATCGCGCCTGTTCAATGTGATCGACGTGCTGGTCAACGTGAAGATGCTCGGCCTGCACGCGGAGCGGCTGGGCGATATCGTCGGCACGCCGGCGGAGGCCGAGCCGCCGATGGAGACTGACCTGCGCCGCATCGCGCCCGCCATCAGCCTGCGCGGCGTGAAGTTCCGGTATGGCGATGCGGAGCCGTGGGTGCTGAACGGCGTGGACCTGGAGATCCCGGCAGGCGAAAACGTCGCGCTGGCGGGAGGCAGCGGATGCGGCAAGACCACGCTGTGCAAGATCATGGTCGGCTTGCTCGAACCGGTCGAAGGCGAGGTGCTGGTGGGCGGCATTCCTGTGCGCCAGCTGGGGCTGCGCAGCTACCGGCAGATGATCGGCACGGTGATGCAGGACGATGTGCTGCTGGCCGGGTCGATCCTTGAGAACATCTGCTTCTTCGACGTGGCGCCGGACCTGGAGCGTGTGGAGCAGTGTGCGCGGCTGGCCGCGGTGCACGAGGAGATCGCGGCGATGCCGATGGGGTACCAGACGCTGGTGGGCGAGATGGGCAGCAGCCTGTCGGGCGGGCAGAAGCAGCGCGTGCTGCTGGCGCGCGCGCTGTACAAGCAGCCGATGGTGCTGGCGCTGGACGAAGCGACCAGCCACCTGGACCTGGCCAACGAGCGCAAGGTCAATCATGCGCTGGCGGGACTGGAGCTGACGCGGATCTCGGTGGCGCACCGGCCGGATACGATACGTGCGGCGCGGCGGGTGGTGACGCTGGCGGGTGGGGTCATCGTGAGCGACATGGAGCAGGTGCCGCGGGTGACCGTGGCGGCGTAAGCCTTACTACCATCGTCGTCCTCGCGAAGGAGAGGACCCATGGAACGCTTGCAGGTGACGCTGTTGCCGCGGGCCGGTGCACTCGGCATGGGTCTCCGCTGCGCGGAGACGACGGCTCATAAGTTGGTGGTGAGGGCGTTGGTTCATAGATGCCCAACCGTCGCCAGCGCCGGCTGCAGCACCCACTGCCAGATCCGCCGCCGGTCCTCCACGATATCCGCATCCAGCGCCATTCCCGGCGTCAGCGGCCGCGCCTTGCCCTCGGTTTCGATGCTCTGCCGCGCCAGCCGCACGCGCACCCGGAACAACCCCTCCTTCCCGGTATAGCCCTGCACCGTCTGCTGCAGGTCGTCGACGATCACGCTGGCGAGATTGGGCGGCAGCTCGCCCGGCGTGAACGGCGTGGCGCTGACGTCGACCACGCGCCCCGGATGCAGCCCGTACATCTGGTAGGGAAAGGCTTTGTAGCGGATCAGCACATCCTGCCCCGCCGCGATGAAGCCCGCCATTTTGCTGGGCACGAACAGCTGCGCCTCCAGCTCCGGCGCCGCCGCGTCGCGTCTGGCCGCTGGAATCAGCGTGGCGATGGTCTGCGCAGCATTCACCGACTGCCCGACCTGGAAGCCGATCGCCGTCACCGTCCCGGCCTTGGGCGCGGTGACGAGGGTGGTGCGGCGCACCGAGTTCTCCGCGATCTCCTGGTCCACGCCGGCGCGCGCATTGTCGATCTGCGTGAGGTCGCTGGCCAGTTTGTTCGCGAGCGCGTCGCGTTCGGCGCGCAGGCTGAGCGTGGATGCCTCCAGCTGAAGCCTGGTCCGCTGCAGGCTCGCGAGGCGCGAGGCGACGTCCAGCAGCTCTTCCTGCTTCTGCCGGCTCTGCGCGGATGACACGAAGCCGCCGGACTGCAGCGTTTCGAACTGCTTCAGGCTTGCGCGCGCGAGATCCTGGCGGCGCTGCGCGATATCGAGCTCCTGTTCGAGCTGGTGGCGCTCGGTGTCGGCGTTGCGCAGCTTCTCGTCCAGCTCGCGGCGCTTTTCATCGGTCTGCTGGATGCGCAGGCGGCGCTCCTCGGCCAGCGCCTGGCGCCGCACTTCGAGCTGCTGCGCCACCAGCGCGGTCAGCTCGCCGCCGACGCCCTGCCTTTCGGTGGACAGGTCGAACAGCACTTCGCCTTCCTTCACCCATTGGCCTTCGCTGACCCGGCTGCGCACCAGCACGCCCGCGCCTGGCGCGGTGATGCCCACGCTGCCGGCCACCGGCACCACCAGGCCGGCGACGCGCGCCTTCTTGGTCACCGAGCCGAATGCGATGAACAGCGCCAGCGCGGCTGCGAGCGCCAGTGCAGTCGCCACGATCAACATGCCGGAAATCGGCTGGTCGAGCCGGATCGCACCAATAGCCTGCGCGCTGCGCGCCTGGACGACTTCGGACCGGAAGAGCGCTTGCTGCTCCATCATCACTCCATCGCCGCCAGCGCGCGATAGCTGCGCGCGAGGAAATCGTAGACCACCACTTCGAACTCGCGGTTCTGCGCCATGAACAGGCGGTTGCAGAGCATGTGGACGTGGCTTGATACGATGGAAAGCTGCGCATCCGCGGCCAGCAGCGGCGCCGCCAGCGCGCTGCGACGCGCCGACACGCCATCGAGCAGGTTCCAGAGTTCGCGGGACCAGACGGGCGCCTGCGCGTCACGCCGCAGGCATGCCAGCATCTCGCGCGCATGGCGCCGGTACAGGTCTCCCAGCGCGGCTTGCTGCGACTTGGCCAGCTTGAATTCGTCGCGGTAGCCGGCCGCCAGCTTCTCCGCCAGCGCGAGCTTCCGCGACGGGTGCATGCCGAAGTCGCGCAGCAGCGCATCGATCGCCAGTAGCGCCACCTGCCAGCGCGGCGCCGTCTCCTCGCCTGCCAGGATCGCCGCCGCAAGTTCGCTGTCGATGCAGAACAGCGCTTCGCTGGCGCCGATGTGTTCACGGCCGCCGTAGCGAATCGTCTCGCGTTCGTAGGCAGCGAACTCGAAGCGCGCGATCCGGCCGCGTCCGCGCAGCCGCTCGGCCAGCTGTACCAGCTGCGCCAGCAGCGCGCCATCGTGGCCGGCGCGCGGGAACACGCGCAGCCGCAGGTGCCAGCCGGGATCGGCGTAGCGGATGAAGAACCAGTCATTGGCCGCGCCAAGCTTTCGCTGCTGCGCGGCCCACGCGGCCAGCTCCGGCAGCACGCATTTGTCGAGCGTCTCCTGGCCGCCGTACAGCTTCACGTACAAGGCTTCGGCGAACGGAACCTGCTCGAGATCGCGCGCGAACGCGGGCTGGCGTACCGGTGCGGGGGAGGGGCGGTACAGGGGCACCACCAGCTCGTGGCGCCAGGCCGGATCGGCGTCCGCCATATCGTCGAGCACTTCGGCCAGCAGCAGGTCCTGTCCCTTCTTGGTCGCGCGCAGCAGCTGCAGGATGTCGATCGGGTCGTCGAGGTCGAGCACGAGGCGGTTGTCGCCTTCGACCAGCTCGACGTGGCGCGGCACGCGCCGTTCGGCCACCAATGCGCGCAGCGCCGGAGCGCCGTCTTGCAAGGCCGGGAACGATGCTTTCGCGATGCGCCAGCGCGCCGGTGCGATCACGATGGATTCGAAGCGGAGCCGCGGCAGGTAGTCGAACTGCTTGAACAGTTCGCCCCATGCCAGCTTCGGCACGCGCATGCCGTGCGAGCGCAGCGCGCACAGGAAGCGGTACACGGGCGGGTTGAACGGATCGGCCGCGTTGTGGGCCGAGGTGAGGTGCGGTATCACGCGCTTGCGCAAGCGCCGCGACCACAGTTGGATGTCCTTGCCGGTCACGGCGATCATCAGGTCCGACACCGGCAGTTCGCACGCGCCGCCTTCGATGGCGGGATCGGCGATGTTAATGCGCCAGCTCCACAGCGGTGTGCGCGACAACAGGTTGACGGCGCGCGCCTGCGCCAGGAAGCCGATTTCGGCGTGCAGCACGTCGTCGCCGTCGCCGTTCTCGACCTGGCGGACGAAGGCGCGCGACGCTTCCACGATGCGTTCCTCGCCGTGGCCGAAGCGCGAGAACCAGTTGATGGCGCCATCCGGATCGATGCCGTCGAGCGCGATGGCGCGCTCGCCGCCCATCATCGGAAAGTGCAGCACCATCGCCATGCCGCTGCCGCCGTGGCCCTCGCGGGTGAGTGGCAGGCTGGCCGCGTCATCGCGTGTGATCCGGATTTCGGGCGCGGTCAGCAGCGCGGGGTCGTGCTGGACCAGGGCCAGCAGGTGCCGGTCCAGCGGCGACAGCGCCGCCTGCGCGCGCGGCGCCGGGCCCGCGATGCCCAGCCCGGCCAGCAGCTTGTCGGACATGACCGTGTGCCCGTAGCCGACGCCGCATTCGGGATCCAGCGCTTCCATCAGCGGAACCATGCCGTTGCCGTAGCGCTGGACGAAGGCGTCGCAGAAGCTGTCGAGCGGGCCGTGGCGCACGCTGAAGCGGTCCATCAGCCAGTCGAGCGCCAGCGTGGCGGCGTCGACCAAAGCCGCATCGACCGCCATCGAGGGATCGCGGCGGAAGGCATCCACCTGCAGCGACAGGCCAAGCGGATCGGCGCCGCTGAAGTCGCGGATCGCGCGGTCGAAGTGCATATAGTGTTCGAGCGCGTGTTCGGCAGGGATCGCGCGCAGGCCTTCGCCGAGGTGCGCCAGCCGCGCGCCGTCGCCCGTGTGCGCAGGATGCTGCGACAGGGCCGCCGCCAGCGCGGCGGAGGGCGCGGCATTCAGCGGATCCGGCGCCAGCGCCGGCAGCAGCACCCTGGCCGCGACCATGTCATCGAGCAGCCCGGGCAGGTCGATGTCCTCTTCACGCGCCAGTTCGTCGACCAGCGCGGCGATGGCGGCAGGATCGAGCCGGCGCTCGCCCATCCGTTCGAGCAGCGCGTCGACCAGCGGATGGCTGTCGATCTCGCCGATCTGGTAGGCGCGGTCGGCGCGGCCCCTGTGGGTCCAGTCGACGAAGCGAAAGCCATCCCCGGCGCGATACAGCGAGGCGTTGACGGCGTAGCGCAGGGCCGGATCGGCCGCCGGATTATGCAATTTTTCGCATAATGTGCACATGGCTTCGCCGTCGATGCGGACCGCGCGCTCGACTGGCGCGCGCGCCGCCGCGTCGTCCAGCGTCCACCCGGCGCGATGCTCAAGCGGCGCATAGCTCACCGTCGAGAACACGCCGAACGGCGTCGCACGGAAGCACATCCGGTTCAGGTAGCGCTCGAACGCGGCCAGCATCTTGCGGTCGACCGCGCCGCGCAGGCGCCAGTCCCAGCGCTTGAGGCGCGCATGGAAGCTGGGGCTGGCGATGTAGACCGCCTCCGCGACCAGCGGGCGGCGGAACAGTGCGCGCGCGCTGTCGGCGCGGCGCTGCCAGGGATCGCCTTCGCCGCTGGCCGATGCCGCGTGCGCCAGCCATTCCTGCATCGGCAGCGCCGGGGTGCGCACCACCGCGAAGCCGGCATGCTGGAGCGGGCGCGGCGCGTCCATGATCAGGCCGGGGTGAGCATGCACAGGTTCCACGGGCGGCCGCGCGCGCGCTGGCCGAGCGAGGATTCGGCCAGTGCCAGCACGACGCCGGACCAGCCGTCCAGCAGGCCGTAGTTCTGCACGTTGCGCACGGCCCCGACCGAGCGCGCGAGCGCGGCTTCGAGTTCGGCGGCGAGGTCGCGCGCGGCGAGCGAATCCAGTCCGTGCGCCAGCAGCCCATCCAGGATGTGCAGCACGCCGGCCCTGCCGTGGCAGAGCGCGTCGTCGGCCAGCTGCCAGCTGGCGGCCGGCTGTTCGACGCGCCGCCCGGCCAGCGCGCGCCACCAGCTCGCCAGCGCGACTTCGCCGTTGGTGCCCGCCGCCACCGACAGCACGGCGGCGATGCCCAGGTCACCGTAGCACCACGCGAGGCGCGACGATTCGTGCGGGCGGCTGGTGACCGAAGCGAAGCGCGAATGCTGCAACGACAGGTCTTGGTGCGCGCGCAGCCAGCACAGGCTCTGGTCCAGCAGCTGCGCCGTGTCGCCGGTGCCGATGCCGAGCCGCAGCGCGTGCGCCAGCAGGCCAATCACGCCGGGCACGCCGTGGGCGACGCCGAGATCGTAGCCGGGGCGCGCCGGAACGCCGGCCGGCGCGCGCCAGGCGCAGTGGCTGGCGTCGCGTTCGGCGCTGTCGCGCAGGCCCAGTTCCGCAGCGGCGTAGATGCGGCGCGCGGCGCCGGTATCCGTGCGCACCAGCGCGTAGGCACCGATGCCGCATTGCCCGCTGATCAGGTCGAAATGCTGGCGCGGGTGCGCGGCGCCGGCCAGCACCTCGTCCATGTCGGTGACGAACTCGCGTACGGCGTCTTCGTGCTCGCCCAGCAGTGATGGATCGACCGCGCGCACGTACTCCAGCGCGTACAGTACGCCGACCACGCCCGACCACAGCCCGGCGTCCAGCGCGCAATCGCCCAGCGCATCGGCGATTGCGCCGGCCAGCCGCGTCACGCGCGTGCGGCGTTGCGGCGACGGCAGCAGCTGCGCCATGCGGGTGGCCATCAGCAGCACGCCGGCCATGCCGCGCGCCAGTGTCAGTTCGTGGGGATCGCCGAGCGCCGCGTCGGCGAGGCGCGCTTCGAGGCGTTCAAGCGCGGGATCGAGCGCGGCGGGCCGGGCCGGATGCGCGGGATCGGGGATAGTCCGGATGGGGGCCAGGAGTGCCAATCGCGTAGCTCCAGTCGGTGGCGCGGCCCTTTTGAGGCCGCGCCATGCAGAGGCAGGAAGGGATTCCCGCCGGGTACGCCTTCAACAGGCGTTCGGTTGGCCGCTCAGCAGTTCACCGACAGGCAGCCCTGGGTGGCCGGCAGCGCGGTCGCGGTCGTGCTTGTCGTGGTGGTCGACGAGGGATCGTCGGTGATGCAGTTCACCGAAAGGCAGCCCTGGGTAGCTGGCAGCGCGCCGCCGGAGACCGCTTCCATTTCGTCGGCGGAGAGGACGCGCAGCGTTTGCTTGTGCAGTTGGATTTTCTTAGCCATTTTGTTCTTCTTCCCTTCAGGATGAGCCCAAATTGGGGCAGCCGGTTGGCTGTCCTTACCCAGCTTCAGAAGAAGCAACATCCAGCAGAAGTGTTCCCTGGAGAGGACGATGTCACTTCGCTTGCAAGCCGCATAAGCAGTCTCCCAAGTCGCCTCGACCTCGAATACTGACTGCACAAATAGTTGACAAAATTGCAGCTTTCGTTTACAAATCACCACCTTTGTTCCAAAAAAAAGGCAGGCCGTGGTGGGCCTGCCCTGGTCGCGTGGACGCTGCGGCTTACTGCTTGAGCAGCGGCTTGAGGTACTTGCCGGTGACGCTGGCCTTGTTCGCCGCCACCTGTTCCGGCGTGCCGCTGGCGACGATGGTGCCGCCGCCGGCGCCGCCTTCCGGGCCGAGGTCGACGATCCAGTCGGCGGTCTTGATCACGTCGAGGTTGTGCTCGATGATGACCAGCGTGTTGCCCTGGTCGCGCAGGCGGTGGATCACCTTCAGCAGCAGGTCGATGTCGGCGAAGTGCAGGCCGGTGGTCGGCTCGTCCAGGATGTACAGGGTGCGGCCGGTGTCGCGCTTGGACAGTTCCAGCGACAGCTTGACGCGCTGCGCCTCGCCGCCCGACAGCGTGGTCGCGCTCTGGCCCAGCTTGATGTAGCCGAGGCCGACGTCGAGCAGGGTGTGCAGCTTGCGCGCGATGACCGGGACCGCCTTGAAGAACTCGTGCGCGTCCTCCACCGTCATGTCCAGCACTTCGGTGATGTTCTTGCCCTTGTAGTGCACTTCGAGCGTCTCGCGGTTGTAGCGCTTGCCGTGGCAGACGTCGCAGGGCACGTACACGTCCGGCAGGAAGTGCATCTCGACCTTGATCACGCCATCGCCCTGGCAGGCTTCGCAGCGGCCGCCCTTGACGTTGAACGAGAACCGGCCCGCCGAGTAGCCGCGTTCCTTCGCGGTCGGCACCGTCGCGAACAGGTCGCGGATCGGCGTGAACACGCCGGTGTAGGTGGCCGGGTTCGAACGCGGCGTGCGGCCGATCGGCGCCTGGTCGACCGAGATCACCTTGTCGAAGTGCTCCAGGCCGGCGATCGCGTCGTGCGGCGCCGGTTCGGTCTGGGAGCCGTACAGGTGGCGCGACAGCGACGGGTACAGAGTGTCGTTCACCAGCGTCGACTTGCCCGAGCCCGACACGCCGGTCACGCAGGTGAGCAGGCCCACCGGCAGCGTCAGGCTGACGTTCTTCAGGTTGTTCCCCTTGGCGCCGGTGATCACCAGCTGGCGGTTCTCGTCGGCCTTGGTGCGCTTCTTCGGCACCTCGATCTTGCGCGCGCCGGACAAATAAGCCGCAGTCAGCGACTTCTTGTTCTTCATGATGTCCTTGACCGTGCCCTCGGCGATCACTTCGCCGCCGTGCACGCCCGCGCCCGGGCCCATGTCGACCACGTAGTCGGCGGTGCGGATCGCGTCCTCGTCGTGCTCCACCACCAGCACGCTGTTGCCGATGTCGCGCAGGTGCTTGAGCGTGGCGATCAGGCGGTCGTTGTCGCGCTGGTGCAGGCCGATCGAGGGCTCGTCCAGCACGTACATCACGCCGGTCAGGCCGGAGCCGATCTGCGAGGCGAGCCTGATGCGCTGGGCCTCGCCGCCGGACAGGGTGTCGGCGCTGCGGTCGAGCGAGAGGTAGTCGAGGCCGACGTTATTCAGGAACTTCAGGCGCGACACGATCTCCTTGATCACGCGCTCGGCGATGTCCTTCTTGGCGCCGGTGAGTTCGAGCGTGTCGAAGTAGTCGAGGCAGTCGCGCAGGGGCTTGTCGGACACTTCGTAGATCGCGCGCTGCTGCTCGCCGCTGCCGATCTTCACATAGCGCGCTTCGGTGCGCAGGCGCGCGCCGCCGCACGACGGGCATTCCTTCTCGTTGATGAACTTGGCCAGCTCCTCCTTCACCGCCATCGAATCGGTCTCGCGGTAGCGGCGCTGCAGGTTGTTGACCACGCCTTCGAAGGTGTGCTCGCGCACCACGGTGCGGCCACGCTCGTTCACGTAGGCGAAAGGCACGGCGGTCTTCCCGGAGCCGAACAGGATCACTTCCTGCGCCTGCTTGGGCAGCTTCTCGAACGGATCGTCGAGGTCGAAGCCGTAGTGCGTGGCCAGGCTTTGCAGCATCTGGAAGTAGAACTGGTTGCGCCGGTCCCAGCCCTTCACCGCGCCCGAAGCGAGCGACAGGTTGGGGAAGGCGACGATGCGCTTGGGGTCGAAGAACTCGATGTGGCCGAGGCCATCGCATTCCTGGCAAGCGCCCATCGGGTTATTGAAGGAGAACAGGCGCGGCTCCAGTTCCTGCAGCGAGTAGCCGCAGACGTTGCACGCGAATTTGTTCGAGAAGATGTGCTCCTTCGCGCCGTCCATTTCGAGCGCGATGGCGCGGCCGTCGGCCAGGCGCAGCGCGGTCTCGAAGCTTTCGGCGAGGCGCTGCTTGATCTCCGGGTTGACCTTCACGCGGTCGATCACGACGTCGATGGTGTGCTTCTCGGTCTTCTTCAGCTTGGGCAGCTCGTCCACTTCGTAGATGCGCGCGTCGTTGACGCCGCTCTGCACGCGGAAGCGCACGAAGCCCTGCGCCTGCATAGTGGCGAACAGGTCGCCGTGCTCGCCCTTGCGGTTGGCCACCACCGGCGCCAGGATCATCAGCTTGGTCCCTTCCGGCATGGCCAGCACGGCGTCGACCATCTGCGACACGGTCTGCGCGGCCAGCGGCTCTTCCGGGTGGTCCGGGCAGTAGGGCGTGCCGACGCGCGCGTACAGCAGGCGCAGGTAGTCGTGGATTTCAGTGACGGTGCCGACGGTCGAGCGCGGGTTATGCGACGTGGCCTTCTGCTCGATCGAGATCGCGGGCGACAGGCCCTCGATCAGGTCGACGTCGGGCTTCTCCATCAGCTGCAGGAACTGGCGCGCGTAGGCAGACAGCGACTCGACGTAGCGGCGCTGGCCTTCGGCGTACAGGGTGTCGAAGGCGAGCGAGGACTTGCCCGAGCCGGACAGGCCGGTAATCACGATCAGCTTATTGCGCGGCAGGTCGAGATTGATGTTCTTGAGGTTGTGCGTGCGCGCACCGCGAATGCGAATTTCTTCCATTGATATTTGCAGGCTTTCGATGAGCGGGCCAGGACGGAGAACCCATTACTATAGCTGGTTTTTTTCTCGCTCGTCATTTTGCGAGTCCGTTCCAGATGGTGCGCGGCCCGGGCTTTCCAATGGCAAAAGCATCAGGCGGGGTGAAAAAAATCGGCGCTCCCTGCAGGCTTGGGCAAGCGCAAGGAAATGATGCCTTTTTTGCACTAAATTCGGCTGCGCGGATCTGACGCCAGGCCTGTGCCGCGCGCGACAAAAACCATTTGCGCGGCATGGCCGTGCAGGCAATAATAGCGCGCTACATTAACCACCCTGACGCTTAGTCAAGTGCAGAGTCAGGGATACAACCGAGGAGAAAAGCAATGGCATCCGTCAACAAGGTCATCATCGTCGGCAACCTGGGCCGCGACCCGGAAATCCGCTACATGCCGAGCGGCGACGCAATCGCGAACATCGCGGTGGCGACTTCATACCGTTCCAAGGACCGCAACACCGGCGAGCAGAAAGAGCTGACCGAGTGGCACCGCATCTCCTTCTTCGGCCGCCTGGCCGAGATCGTCGGGCAGTACCTGAAGAAGGGCTCGTCGGTTTACGTCGAAGGCCGCCTGCAGACCCGCAAGTACACCGACAAGGACGGCATCGAGCGTTACGCCACCGACATCATCGCCGAGAACATGCAGATGCTGGGCGGGCGCCAGGGCATGGGCGGCGGCGACATGGGCATGGATGAAGGCGGCTACGATGCGCCGCCCCAGCGTTCGGCACCGCCGCAGCGCCAGGCTCCGGCCCCGCAGCAGCAGCGCCCGGCGCCGCAGCAACAGCAGCGCCCGGCTCCGAACTTCTCGGATATGGACGACGATATCCCGTTCTAATTCGTACCAAGCCAGTTTTTGATGATTCAGGCCCGCATTCGCCAGAGGATGCGGGCCTTTTCTTTACCAACGCCGGGCTAGTGTGCCGCAGGCGCCGCGCTGCTCCATGCTTCGGCCAAGGCACGCATCACGACCTGCGCCGCGGCCTGACCTTCGTCGCGGGCGGAGCGCGGTGCGGCGGCGCGGCGCGCAAAGCCGTGCTCGTCGGTGGTCCAGGCGCCCGGCTCCGCGGCCGTCGCCTGCGCTCGCGGGATGTAGCCGAGTTCCGCAGGCGTGCCGGGGCGCACCGCCGGCGCCGCTCCATCGTTGCTCATCACGTCGGCCAGGATTTCCCCGGTACGGCTGCCGATCACCGTCACGCGCGCCTCGGAACGGCCGCTCGCGGCAGCAGGCAGCAAGCGGACCTCGATGAAATACTGTGCGTAGTCGGCCAGCGCGCTTGCCTCCACCGACTGGAAATTCATGTCTTCCTCGCGCGCTCCCTGTTTGCTCTTGGCCAGCGCGGTCATGCGAATTGCTGTGTTGCGGTCGACCAGCACGGTGCCGCCGGCACGCAAGGCCTGGTGAAAGCCGGTTTCGAATTCCGCATTCTGCTCCGGCGCCAGCAAGGATACCGCGCGTTCGGAGCCATCCTGCCAGCGGATGGTGATGAGCTGTTCGAAGTTATTGCGCGGGGACGGGCCGCTACGCGCTTGCGTGGCCTGGATCTCGCGCGCCGAACTGATTCTGTCGCTGAGTTCACGGTGCCACATCATCAGGAACTTCGGTGCTCCCGCACGGCGGTAGGCAGCCTGGTAATCGGAGAGTGCGAGTTGCTGCGCCTTGCGGGCTTGCGCCATCGTGTCGGCCTGGCCTTGCAGCACCGGCGGCTGATTCGCGCGATAAGGTCCGTCCTGTGCCAGCGCCGGCGCCGCCAATACGAAAGATAGCAACAGCGCCCGCTTCATTGCTGCGCCTCGCGCAGTTCGATCCTCGCACTGCGGGCATCCGTGCCCAGCGACGAGAATTGCAGCATGGCCTGAGAATCGCGTTCGATGAAGACGTGCTGCCAGCCGGTCGGATTCTCCTGGCCGCGCGCCCCTTCAAAAATGGCGCGACCTTCGATCATCAGCTTCGCTTTCGAACGGTTGCGCACGGCCAGCGTGGCACGCAAGGTGCCGGTTCCGGTCGGGGACGTTTGCATCGGTTCGGCTTCGATCAGGCTTTGCAGGCGTACCGGATTAATCATGGTTACGCCTGCGGGCATCGGAGCGGGCCCCGCACAAGCAGCCAGGCAGGCCAGGATCATCGTGGCGAGCAGGGATTTGATCTTCATGAGGTCTCTCCTATCTTCAATGTATTCACTTGCCGTCGCGGGTCTGGCGCACCATGTCCAGCAACGCTTCGCCTTCGTTCGAAATGGTCGGCAGCGTGGGGCTGGCGCGCTGCACCGGTTTGGGGGCGGATGCCAGCGCCGGCAGGGCTTTCCAGGCCGGCCCGCCCGCCAGACTGACGGCGCCGCTTTGATGACGCGCGTAGGCGATACCGCACACCGCATTCCCGCCTGCTACCATCGCCTGGCCGTACAGCGGCTGGCCGTCGACGCCGAAAAAACCGGCGACCGGCGCGGCTCCCGCGACCCGGGTGGCTGTCGCCAGGTGGATCTCGGCCGGGAGACTGCTCCAGGCGCGCGTGTCGGCTGCCGTTTGGGTGGCGTCGGCAATCTTGCCCGATACCGCACTGACCAGGCCTGCGCCAACAGCCACCCCGAGCATGGTTTTGGTCGCTTGTTTTTTTCCCGCAGCCGCCGTGAGCGCCGCGCCTTGCACCGCTCCTTTGGCGAGGGCAGCAGACGTATCGGAGACGGCATCCGCGTCATGGCGGAAGCTGGCCTTGCCGGCGCGGATGGTTTCGACGACCGACCCGCCGCGGGTGGATGCCTGAAAATACACATCCTCCGCTTCCGTCGCCGCGATCTGTTGCGGCCCCAGCGCAAACGCAGCCTGATGCACGGGACTGTCCGCGCCCGGCTTGTAGGAAAGCAGCTCCCCGTAGGCGCCACTGGAAGACTTTTGCGGTGCGTTGCCAAATTCCGCGATCAGCAGCAGGTTCTGGCCTTTCTGCGGCGCCTTCAGTTGTGGCCGGATCGCTTGGGCGCGCGCGAATTCTTCTTGCGCATTGCTGGTCCGACCTTCGCACCAATACGTCCAGCCGACCAGATACGCCATGACGGCCATATCATCCTGGTACTCCTCGGATGCCGACATGGTGTCCTGCAACTGCGCGAAGCGGAAGCCGGCCCTGGCATTGTCGAAGTCGCCCTTGGACAGGTCGATCAGGCCGAGGTAGTAGCCGACCATCGCCCGTTCGTAGGGATCGCCCTTGAAGTCCTTGGTGGCCTCCGGCACGAACTTGCTGCGCGCGGCCTGCGCGGCCGGGTTGTCGGCGTAGATGGTTTCGATCTGGCGCTGCGCTTCGGCCAGCAGCAGTTCGGCATGTTCCAGATAGCCTGCGGCCAGCGCGCGGCTGCCGGCCTCCATCGCGTTCAACACCCGGTTGCGGAGGCCTTCCGCGGCATCCTTGCGCAGCCAGGGCGCGAGCAGCGCCGCCGCGTCGTCACCCGGAACGCCGGCCACCAGCGCCTGCAAGTATCCGGGCGCCGGCACAGGTTCAGCGCACACGACTCCCGCTATCAGCAGCGCCAAACAGCATCCCTGGCGCACTCCGCGCAGCACTGGCGGCCTTAACGGTAGACGGCGTCGTCGAGTCCGCCTTTTTTCATTTCGTACTGGTTGGCCCACAGGCTGACACCGGTTTCCAGGTCAATCAGTTCGAACGACAGCTGCGTGTAGCGCTCGACCGTGCCGGTCGAGGTGCTGCGGGAATCGAGTGTGCTGATGTGGCCGATCAGGCGGTAGTCGGCGCCAGCCTGGGCCTTGGTCAAGCCGGTGGTGCCGGCGTCGGTGACGCCTTCGCGCTTCAATTCGCGCTCGGCGTTGACCATCGCTGCCGACTCGCGCGACAGGAAACTGAGCTTGCCTCGGGAAGCGCGCTGCAGGTTGATGCGCAGGCGGTCGACGATGAGGTTTTTATTCAGGCGCTGGGTGCTGTCGTTCTTCAGGTATTCGGCGTCGATAATGATGCGCGGCACGCGCGGCATCTTCATTACCTCGGGATCCGCGAGCAGGTCGCGCACCATGACGTCGGATACGGTGACGATGTCCTGGCTCTCGACACCCACGCCCGCCACCTTGCCCACCGATGACACGTCCTGGTAGGTCACGGGGCGGCTGGGAGGCGGTTGAGGAGTCTCGCAAGCGCACAGGACGGCCGCGGCGAGCACGCCGAATTTCTTCCAGGTGTAATTCATGGGTTTTCCTTCATTTGAGTGAATTGCCGTCTTCCAGGCCTTCGCTGATGGCCTTGCCGAGCGCGCTGCCCAGCTTCTTGTCGCCGGTCACGAGCGAACCGACCGTTTGCAGCGCCAGGTCTTGCACATTGACGCCGCTCGATCCGCTGTCCATCAGGCCGGACACGATGTTCATCGCGATATCTCCGCCCAGGCCGCCACCGCCGCCGCCATTGCCGCCGACGCCGCCGCCGGCCAGGGCCATGCTGACGCGGCCGATGATAGCCAGCGCGGTGCGCCACTTTTTCTCGGCATCCTTCTCGGCAAAATCGGCCTTGGCCAGCTCCAGCTCCTGCAGGTATTGGCGCTGCAGGTGGGCCAGGTAGGACGGTGTCGCCTTGATGAAGCGAACCGGCGTGGCCGCCAGGATTTCGTCGCTGATGAACAGGCCGGTCTCCTTTTCATCCTCTTCCGTATCGATCTTGTCGCCGAAGAAGATGTAAAAACCGGATGCTATGCCGCTGTGGATGCCGGAGCGCGCCGCCAGGTATTCGAAGCGGCCGCGGTACTCGATTCCGATGCCGGTGTAGTAGACGCCGCGCTTGATGACGGCGACGTTGTCGCGCATGAAGGCATGGCGGATGGTCTGGTATTCGCCGCTGAAGTAGGGGATGGCATCGCCCATCCCTCCCAGCGTGCGCGGCATGTCGCCCTCCGCCAGCAGGCCGTTGGCGCCGTAGACCTGGCGATAGGTCTTGCCCGGGGCCCGCGGCACGGTCAGCGTATAGGTTTCGCCCGGAATGGTCTGTCCATTGCGGAACACGCCCTTCATCGCGACGCTGAGAATCATGTCCCAGGCCGTGCCCTGGCCGTTGACGCAGTCGCCCTGCTTGCAGGTGAAGCGGTTGGGATCGTTGACATTGAGCGCCGCCGCGCTGGTGGCGACCAGCAGCAGCGGCAATGCCAGCAGTCGTGCGATTCTCATGGCGCCGGGCACGGCGTCATCTTCACTTGCTTGCCTTCCTGCCAGCAGATGGTGGTCTCGATCATGTCGCGGCCGTCGACCACCAGCTGGCGCTGCTCACCGATACCACCAGGCATTGGCGGCTGCCCGAGTTTCTTGGCAAAGTCTTCCGCGTACATCACTTGCGGCCCCTGCAGCTTGTAGTTCTTCATATAGCTTTTGGTGGTCAGGTATTTGCCGGTGTAAGACTCCGTCATGATGACGTCGTCTGGCAGCTTGGTCTGCACCGTGACCTGAATTTCCTTGGTCGTGTTGATGCTCGGCGCCAGGAAGCCTTTGCTCATCGTCACGGAGTCAACCTCGCCCATCGTGACAGTAATGCCATCCGGCCTGTAATAACTGATCGATAACATGGGCGCCAGCTTTGGCGCCGTTTTGTTTGCCATCGATTCCATGGTCGGGTCGTCGTAATGCATCTCCGATTTCCCGTTCGTCAGCGAGTAGGTCACATGCTCCTTGCTGAGATCCATCTTGTTGTCGGTGGCGTAGTAATGCTGGCGCATCTTCAAGTCCGTCGTGGACTTCGACGATGCGTGCACGACTTTTTCGCCCATGGGAATGGTGAGATCGGTCTTATTTTCGATGACGAACCCGCCAAGGACCTCGACCGGGCCTTCCACTTTGCCGTTGACACACTGGCCGCTGAACATCGCCTGGACGACATTGCTGTAGGTGGTGGAGCCTTTACCCGGAGGGGTAAATCCCATCTCGCGCATCGTCTTGCGGGACTCTTTTTCCATTTTCTTGGCGAACTCGGGATTGGCGGCCATGGTCCCGGCGAGCATGGTCTTTTCCTCGTCGCTGAGTTCGCACGGCCAGGCGGGCGCGGGATTGGGGACGTTGAACTTGGCTGGGTCGGCAAACTCGACGCGGTCTTTCTCGTAGCGGGCGAAATATTGCTTGAGGTCGGGATTGGACAGGTTGGGATAATCCCTGGCCAAAGCTGGGGCCGCAATGGCCAAGCTGAGCAGCAGCGTGTTTCGGAACATGGCGACCCTTCTGTTGTCGTAATGAATTTGTTGCTCTACGGATGCATATGCGTCAATACTACCTTCAACATTTCAATAACGACAAATTTTTGAGATTGCCAGTTGCAGAAGAACGACGAAAAAAGGTTGTGTGACACGGCATCCAATTGTTTTGTCGCCTCATAAAGCAAAAAGCCCCACCGGGTCAGGTGGGGCTTTTCGTCGGGATGACGCGATCAGGGCTTGGGTGCGGCCGCGTTCCAGGCGGCGACCTTGGCGCGGGTTTGCGCCAGCAGAGCGTCCAGCGCGGAACGGTCCTGCAGCTGGCCGCGCAGCACCACGGCGTGGATCTCGCGCAGTGCGCCGATATTTTCCAGCGGGTTGTGATCGACCAGCAGCAAGTCGGCGGCCTTGCCCTTTTCCACGGCGCCGTAGCGATCGAGCTTGCCGAACCAGGCCGGGCCCGAACGGGTCGCCGTAGACAGCGCCTGCGCCGGCGTCAGGCCAAGCTTGACGAACAGGGCCAGCTCATCGTGCAGGCCGACGCCGGGGTAGTTGAAAGAATTGAGGAAACCGGCATCGGTGCCGGCCATGATGGTCACGCCGGCCTGTTGCAGCATCGGCAGCACCGCCGCGACTTGCTCGAAATGGGCGTGGCGCGCCGCGATTTGCTCGGGCGTGGCCTTGGCCGCGCGTTCGATGCGCCACTGGTAGGTCTGGCGCAGCCCCGGGCCGATGTAGGCCAGGTAGTCATCCTTGTCGTGCTGCTCATTGTCGAGGTTGGCGAGGATGCGGCTACCGTTCAGGGTCGGGGTCACGAACACGCCGCGTTGCGCCAGCTCGCGGTACGAGGCCATCGCCACTTCCGGGTCGAATCCTTTGTAGAGACGGGCGCTGGCTTCGGCACGGGTGATGCGGCCGGCGCCAAAGTCGGCGGCGATCCGGTCGCCATCGCGCACGCCGGCATTGTAAGCATAGTCGAGGTGCTCGATCGAGCTGATGCCGGCCTCGACGGCCTGGTGCACCGTCAGCGCCATCGGGATGTGGCCCGAGGTGCGCATGTGGCGCGCCTTGGCTTGGGATACCGCGTACAGGAACAGTTGCGGCTCGAGCGTGCTGTCGGTGATCTTGACGAAATCGACCTTGTCGCGGTTCTGCAGGCGGTCCAGCGCGGCGTCGACGTCGGCGCGGCTGCCTACTTCAACGGTGCCTTTCCAGACCGGCTTGATGCCTTCGATCTTGGCGCCCGAGCTGAACAGCTGCGGCCCGAACAGGCGGCCCGCGGCGATGTCGGCGCGCCAGGACAGCACTTGCTCCGGCAGGTCGCCGGAAGCGTCGCGCACGGTAGTGATGCCATTGGCCACATACAGCGGCAGCAGCGCCTTGTTCTCTTCGATCAGTTCGGGACCGCCGCCGAAGTGGACGTGCATGTCCCACAGGCCGGGCAGCAGGTAGCGGCCGCCGGCATCGGTGCCGCTGGCGACGATGTCCTGGCCGCGCACGGCGACGGCCTGATTGTCGAGGATGCGGGCATGCGCAACGTCGATCACGCGCGCATGGCGGATCAGCAGGTCAGCCTGCGCGGGCTGGGCCGCTTGGGCCGTCGAAAACAGGAGTCCGAAGAGAAAGGCGAGCGGGCGAAGACTGGACATGGAATGCCAATTCATGAAGCGGGTGAAGGGAGCCGTGCCGGCAGCGCGGACGGCCGGCGATTTTACCATTCGACATTTTTCGCTCGGGCGAGGGCTCAGTGAAATGGCAGGTAGCTGATCCCCTGGCTGATCTGGCCCACGACGGCGGCCTGGTTTTCCGCGCTGGTGCTGAACTCGACCAGCACATCGGTACGGTCGGCGCCCTTCGCCAGCACGGCGGTCCAGTAATCCGCGCCGGCCTGGTCGGGCTGGCGGTGGAGGACGTTGCCGTACAAGGCGGTGACAAAGGCCGCGTCGGAGGGCGCGGCGCCGAACAGGGTCTTGAATTCGGCGCTGGCGATGAATTGCTGGGCCACGTCGTGCAGGCTCATGCCTTTGTCCATCTGGGCGATCCAGTAGCCCAGGCCTGCTGTGTCCGGCACGCGGTCGAAGCTCGCGCGGTACAGGCGGTAGGCCTGGCCGGCCGCGCCATCGAGGTCGAAGGCGATGGCGCGGTCATTGAACAGGACACGCTCGATATTGTGGAGTGTGTCGAGCTCGCCCTTTGCGACATTGATGTCGTGGCCGTCGAAGTACATCGTGTAGCCCGACGAACTGGTGTGGTAGACCACCGTGTCCAGGCCGGGCCCGCCGTCGAAGGTGTCCGAATTGTTCGAGCTGTGGAAAATATCGTTGCCTACGCCGCCGGTCTGGTTCAGGGGTTGGTCGACGGTCACGAAGCCCGTACTGAACGGCGCGGCGAGCGCCAGGCCGGCCTTGTCTTTCACGGCCGTCGCGTCGAGCTCGATCCGATAGCTTGTGCCATATGCGAGCGGCGCGGAAGGATCGATTGCGATGGCAAAGTCTCCCGGGACTGACAAACGGCTGCTCGTTGCCGCATCAAAAGTCTCGACCAGCTGACCACTGGCCAGCCGCAGCGTGATCGCACCGGTGCCGAGCTGGATGGCTTCGCTGAAGTGGATGTAGAGATGGTCTGCCTGCGGATTGCTTCCCGCGGATTCAGGGGCGGATAGCGCCAGTGCCACGGGCGGCGTGGTGTCGGCGATTGGGACAGTCGCGCTGGCCTCCTTGAGCGTATAGCTGCCGGTGGACGCCGCGCCGGTGTAGTCGGGGCGGACCTGGAGGTAGTAAGTTCCCGATACGGTAGGCGTGTAGCTCGTGTAGGGATCGTTGTAGCTGCTTCCGCCGATTGTCCACAATACGCTCTTGCTTGCATTGTAAAGCCTCAGCTCGGGGGCGGCCAGCGTGCCGCCGCCTTCGACCGCCCCCGTCAGCTGGAAGCTGTACCGTTGGCCTGCCTCCAGGTCGACCTTGAACCAGTCCGTGTCGCCGGCGAAGTCGATGGCGCTACGGACCACGCCTCCGGGGCTGAGGGTACCGGAGGTGTTCGTGTCGCCGCTGTAAATGTCCTGGTCGTTCATCGACGCGGCGATCGTGTACGAGAAGACTGCGTCATATGCGGAGACCGCCACGTAATAGTCGCCGGCCGCGGCGGCTTGCCAGGTCAAGGTTCTTGCGCCGTCAAAGTACAGGCCGCTGCTGATCACGCGTCCTGAGCTGTCCACAATGTTGAGGGTGCCGGAGGCGACGTAGCTGCTCAAGCCTTCCGCCTGGGGCTGGAACACGAAGCTGTAGGCGGCGTTGGCTTTCGCCGTAATCTTGTACCAGTCAACGTCGTAGGGCGTTTCGAGCCTGCCGGATATGGTCTGGGCGGGCGCAATCAGGCCGGCCGTCGCCGCGGTGGCGCCGTGATCGTCGATGTCGGCCGCCCGTGCCTGCAGCACGTAGGGAGTGGCGCGGTCGTAGTTTCCGACGTCGAGGTAGTAGGTGCCACTCTGGTCCGGCGTCCAGGTCAGCAGGCGGCCGTGGTCATATTGCGCGGCCCAGGGATTGAGCCGAGCGCCGGACGCGTCGTGCACGTAAAGGGTGGCGTACGCGCCTGCGCTGCCCTGGTCGAGCTGGAAGGTGTAGGAGGTGCCGGCCTGCAGGTTGACCGCAAACCAGTCCAGGTCGCCGGCCACGTCGATCTTTCCCTGCACGGCGGAACCGATTGCGAGGGTGCCGCTGTTGCCTGGACTGGCGCCAAAGTCGTCGGCCACCGGCGCGATGTTCAGCTGGTAGCTGCCCAGCTTGAATCCGCTGTAGCTGACCGCGATATAGAAGTCGCCCGTCGCGGCCGGCGCAATCGTGGCGAGCGCGTGCTGTCCGCTGATCGTACTCCACACGCGCATGCTGTTGGCGGCGTCGGTCAGTTCAAGGCCGACCGAGGACATGCTGTCCAGCGTCGGCCCGCCGGCGAGGTCGACCTGATAGGTGACGCCGGCATTCAACTTGACCTTGAACATGTCCAGGTCGCCACTGAAATCAAAGCGGCCTGAGCTGGTTACGCCGGCTCCGATCGTCGCGGCGCGCGCGCGATCGGAGTAGAAGTCGTCGTGGGAGAATGTGGCGAGCTGAAGAGAATAGCTTCCTACCTGGTCGGGAGCGCCGATCAGCACGTAGTAGGTGCCGCTATGGCTGGGCGACAAGGAGATGACCTCATCGGCGTCATTGCTGGCAAATCCGTAGATGAAGACGAATTGACCGGCGCCATCGTTTGCCTGCGGATCCCACAACTGGAATACGGCGGAGCTGTTGCCATTGACCCACGGTAGTGTTCCGCCACCGCTCTTCGCGGCCTTAAGGGACAGGGTGTAGGTGGTCAGCTCTTCGAGGTTGAGCTTGAACCAGTCCACGTCACGCAGGAAGTTGATCGCGCCGGATATGGTGCTGTCCACCGCAAACGGGGCAGCGTGGCTGGCGTCGTTGCCGAAGTCGTCCGGCGTGCGGTCGAATACCAGTGTCGAGGCGGTCGACACGTTGCCGGCCTCGTCG
Organism: Massilia terrae; assembly: GCF_024753145.1. Classification (GTDB taxonomy): domain Bacteria; phylum Pseudomonadota; class Gammaproteobacteria; order Burkholderiales; family Burkholderiaceae_D; genus Telluria; species Telluria terrae. Next base: position 299,920 of record NZ_JANUGU010000006.1, read on the forward strand.
CGGGCGGTCGCCGTGATGTTGTAATGGCCATCCGGAACGATGGTGTTGGTGGACCAATGACCGTTGAAGTCCACCGTGGTCGTGATCTGGTTCGCCTGGCCGATGGTTAGTTCGAGGGTCGACCCGGGCTGCGCGCTTCCCGAAAAGCGGGCTGCGAGGCCATTGGTGCTGCCCGGATCATCGAGCTGGATGGTGGGCGGCGCCGGCGCCGTGTTGTCGACGCTGAAGGCGAGGGCGGCAGCGGCCGACTGGTTTCCTGCCGCGTCAATGCTGACGGCGGTAATGTAGTAGCTGCCGTCGGGAAGAGCGAAGCCGGTGGGGGTGTTCCACAGGCCGTCCGTCGCCCTGACAGTGAACGACCCCAGTAAGGCGCCCTTGCTCCACAACTGCACGGTAGTGCCGGGGTCGGCGAGTCCCCACATGACGTCTCCGCGGCTGTAGCGAAGCGTCGAATCCCGATAGTAGACAGCAATGGTTGGCGTCGTTGGCATGTTCAGGCAGGCGCGGTGGCGATGCCTGAGGATAGCACCGGAGCAACTTTTTGCACAAGAGACAACATTTGCCGATGCAAGGAGGCGACGAGCAGCCCTGCCGCAACAGAGCTGCCTGCCGGGTTGCGGAGCTATTTGCCGAGGATGGCGTTATCCAGTTCCGTGAGCTGCTGGAGGCGGCGCGTGGTCAGCAGGGCGCGCAGGCCGGACGAGGGCATGGCGGGGTATTTGATCGAGGTGAACAGTTCCATCGCGTCGCGGTAGGCCAGCCAGGCACGCTGCGTCTTTTCGACGCCGGCTTTGCGGATGTTGCCGAGGTAGGAATCGGGCACTGGCGCGGCCTGCATGAACTGGCGGTAGGTGTCGTTCATCTTCGCGTCCAGGGCCGCGAACTCCGCCTCCGAGAAACGCGGCAGCTTGCCTTGCTGGAAGTCTTCGACGTCCTGTTCGAACCGGTCCAGTTCGGCGGATTCCACCTCGGCTTGCACGCGGGCGTGCGCGACGCTCGACGTATCCGTCTCGTTGTCGCGACGGTGCTGGGCGAAATAGCGCGCAGCCTGCAGGGCCATGTCGAAGCCGACTTGTTCTTTCGGGGCCCAGCCGCGCGCGAGCCCGCCGAGCTCGTCGGCACGGGACTTGGCCAGGCGGCGCTCGCGTAGCGCTGCGCATCCGCTGGCGCCCGGCGCTTCTTCGCAGCGGTCGACGCGGTCGCGCCCGCCGCGCTGGACCAGTTTCAATAGCCGGCTTCTCATTTCCGTGACGGAGCCCGGGCTGCTGCAGGCGAAGCGCATCGCCAGGCCGAGGTTGGGCGCGACGCCGTCGCCGTTGGCATAGAGCATCATCAGCACGGCATTGTCGCCGGTCGCAAACGCGCAGTCGCGCACCGCTTGCCAGTCAGCGTCGGAAGTGGTTTTGCGCGCCAGCGCCGTGTAGTAGAGCGCGCTGGCGTCGCAGCGGGCGGGCGCGGCGCGGTGCGGCTGGTCCTGGCTGGGCACCCGCTGGTAGCGCACGCGCTGGCACTGCAGGTTCACCTCGGCCAGGGCGGACCGGTCGGTCTTGGCGCCGAGCAGGTAGGGGTAGGGATGGGCGAAGGCCGTGCCGCACAGCAGCACGGCGGGAAGAATGGCGAGCGGCAGCGCCCTGCGAATAGTGGTGGAGTTAGCCATGGCGATCTCCTTCAATGCGCCCGCGCTTGTGGCCGGGCAAATTCCGGACGGAAAATTGAACGCTACCGCAGGGAGGATGCGGGCGCGGTGAGGTGGCGCAATTGCTTGTGATTTATTGCTGGGAGGGCGATTGTCTGCGGAATGGATGGTGTTCGTGACTGGCCGATTACATCCGCTGCAAGCTTCGCAATACAGGAAAATTTTTTCCGATCGGAAAAACACAGAGGCCGAAAACGGGTCTAAAATTCCACCCGTAAATGATTCCTGACGCCAACCACTTCGGTTGGCGTTTCGCTTTTTGGGCCCTGTTAGCAGACTTTTATGGGCAGAAGTCGTCAGTACGGGAGCGTTGGCCAACACCTCCGCGAACCAACGACCTCCCTGGAAAAGAACGCCAGCCTGGCATCCTCAACCGCTTATCTGGATCAATGCAAACTCTTCCTTCTTCCCCTACCTCGACCCAGCGTCTTTCGATTTCCCAAGTCCAAGCCCAGGATTTCGCCCTGCCGCTGCTGTTCATCCTGTTCGGCCTGATCATGGGCTCGTGGGCTGGCCGCATCCCGGCGCTCGCCGCCGGCGTGCACGTCTCGCACGCTGCACTGTCCATGGTGCTGCTGTGCGGCGGCCTCGGCGCTGTCGTTTCCTACCCGATCTCGTCCTGGCTGATGGGCAACTATGGCGCGCGCAAGACGCTCCTGATCGCCGGGCTTGCCCTGCTGGCCGACCTGGTGTCAATCGGCATCGCGCCGACCGTCCCGCGCCTGATGCTGTCGGTGCTGATGCTTGGCATCACCGCCTCGACCTTCGACGTCGCGGTGAACTCGGCCGCGACCAGGCGCGAGAAGGAGACTGGCAAGTCGGAACTGTCCAAGCTGCATGGCCTGGGCTGCGCCGGCGGCCTGGCGGGCGCAACGCTGGGTAGCCTCATGGCGAGCCTGCACATCGCGCCGGGCACGCACTTCCTGATGCTGGCCGGTCCGCTGGCCCTGCTGCTGTGGGCGGCATACCAGATGCTGGATGTGAGCGATGCGTGCGAGCAGGTCGAGAAGAAGAAGTTCGCGCTGCCGCGTGGCCCGCTGGCGCTGCTGGGCGCGATCGGCTTCCTCGGCTCGATGGCGGAAGGCAGCATCGCCGACTGGAGCGGCGTGTTCCTGCGCGAACACTTCCACGCCACCGATGGCCTGGCGCCGCTCGCCCTGTCGGCGTTTTCGGTCATGATGCTGACGTCCCGCATGGCCGGTGACCGCCTGAAGGCGCGTCATGGCGCCAAGCAGCTGGTCAGCAGCGGTGCCGCGCTCGCGGCGGCCGGCCTGTTCTTCGCCGTGCTGTCGCCGAATGCCGTGTTCGCGCTGGGCGGCTTCGCTGTCGCCGGCCTCGGCCTGTCGCTGGTGTTCCCCTTCGTGTTCTCGGCGGCCGGCGCGCAAGGCCCGGCAGCGCTGGCCGGCGTTGCCAGCATGGCGTACACCGGCAGCCTGATGGGCCCGCCCGCGATCGGCGCCATCGCGCAGGGCCTGGGCATGCAGGCGGCGATCAGCTGGATCGCGGTGCTGGCGCTGGCGATCGCCTGGGTGGCCAAGCGCTCGCCGTTGCTGAAGTAATCATCCCGGCATCTCCTCGATCGGCGGCGCCGATAGGGCGCCGTTTTTATATCTGCACTCGTCTCTGTCGACCTGTGCGCCATCGTACGAGACACCAGATGCAGCCGTTTGCGCTGCGCCAAATGTGTCACGCGGCCGGCGGCGAACTTCTGCAGCCCAGCAGTCTCAAACACTGGCTTTCGCAAACGCGAAACTCAGGAGGCGCAGATGCACAGCATGCTCGACGCGTGGTCTATCGTGCGGTTTCACGACCGGGAACTCGCACGGCCCGGCTGGCCCCAGCCACCCTCGGCGGACCTGGCCGCCGCGTGGCGGCCCATCGCGGCCAACCACCGCTGCAACTGCCAGCTGTGGCAAGAAGAAGACCGGGTGCGCCGCCGCGATGTGCCGGCCGCCGACATCGCCGACGGCAAGCGCCGCATCGATGGCCACAACCAGCAGCGCAACGATGCGGTCGAGGCCATCGACGAAGCGATCCTGGCCGAGCTCGCGCATGTGCGCCTGCGCGGCGGGGCGCGTCTTTCCAGCGAAACTGCGGGCGCCATGATCGACCGGCTGTCGATCCTGGCGCTGAAGGTCCACCACATGCGCCTGCAGTCGCAGCGTGCGCCGGCCGGGCAGGCCCATGTGCAGTTGTGCGGCGCGAAGCTGGAACGATTGGAAGCGCAGCGCGCCGACCTCGCGGCTTGTCTCGACCGCCTGCTGCGCGAGGCACGCTCGGGAGAGACCTATTTCAAGGTCTATCGCCAGTTCAAGATGTACAACGACGCGTCGCTCAATCCCTATCTTTACGGGCCGGACGGCGCGGGCGCCGGTGGGACTGTACCGTGACCAGCTTCCCTATCGATGTGCTGGTGCCAACCTGCGACCGCGCCGCGGCGCTGGCGGTGACGCTGACGGGTTGGGCGCGCAGACGGTGGGCCCGCTGCGTATCGTCATTTCCGACCAGTCGGTCCGCGCCGATGCCTGCGTCAGCGCCGAGGTGCAGGCCGTGATGCGCTACCTGTGCGCACGTGGGCACCTGGTGGGGCTGCTGCGCCGCATGCCGCCAAGGGGGGCGAACCTTGGCGGATGTACTTCAACGAGGTTCCTGAACCGCCGCTGCGATATGTGCCGTGTTCCACCCGCGTGCCGGCGCGGACCGATCGCAGCGAGCACATGATGCCGTTCGCCGGCGCATCGCCCAATTCGGACTTCACCAATATGGCCACATGCCGGTCGCGCGTTGGTTGTCGGGCTCGGTGCCCGAAAGCAGCGCACGGGCGTGATCCAGGACCACGGCGGCACGCTCGGCGTCCGGGTCCCAGATGCAGCGATGACTGTGGCGGTCGAGCGGCGACCAGCGTGCGATGTCGGCCTTGCTGAAGATGACCACGCTCTTCAGCTGTAGCCCGGCGGCGATGTGCGATACCCCGGTGTCGTTGCACACCAGCAGGCGAGCGCGCCGCATCAGGCAGGCCATGGCGCCGACCGAGATCGGCGCGGCTGCGTTGATGGCCGGGGCGCGCATATGCGAGGCAACTTGCGCTGCCAGTCCCACTTCCGACGCGGAGCCGGTGAGCACGATGTCGAGGCCAAACTCCGCCGCCAACTGGTCGGCCACTTCCGCGAAGCGCCGCGCCGGCCAGCATTTGTCGCGATGGCTCGCCCCTGGATGAATGCAGATGTAGCGGCCCGGTGCCAGCCTGGCGGCGACGCCGCTGTCCGCCAGTTCCTGCTCGTCGGCCGGCGTGAGCGGAAACTCCAGATAGTCACCCATGCGGTCGGCGCCCAGTTCGGCCATGATTGCGAGCAGCCGCTCCGGTTCGGCGCCGGATTCCGGGAAAGGCAGAAGGGTCGTGGTTTCGCTGCACACCGTGGCGCCGCGCGTGCAGCCCGCCATCGTCGCGGCACCGAAGCCGGTCACAATTTCGTTGCTGATGTCGCCGCTGCCATGCAACTGGATTGCGAGCGACAGCTTGCGGCTGCATACGTCCGCATAGAAACCTGGCAGCGCCGCATGGCGCACCTGCTGTTCCGGCAGCATGGGGTGGCCGGGGAAGGCGATGAATTCGTCGATGTAGTGGTGAAAGCGGCGCGCGAACTGGCTGGCCCACGGCAGCCCGACCAGGATGGTGTGCGCTTCCGGCGCCGCGCAGCGCAGCGCACGCAGGGCCGGCACGGCGCACAGCATGTCACCCAGCTGCAGGGCGCGGAACACCGCGACGGAGCGGACATCGAGCCGGTGCAGGAGTGGACGGCGGTTCACGGTTTCCTCCATCAGAATGTCCCGCGATAAATTGCACAGCCGGAGCAGACCGCGGGTGGGACGGCAGATGAGAGCCGGGCCCGGAACTGCGCGTACGGCCTACCATGCCAGACCGCGGCGACGCCATCCACGCACATATTGCCCAGTTGGGCACGGTCGGGCGTGGCCACCATGCAAGTCGAGCATGCGCTCGCACAGCGTGCTGCGCCCGCGCAGGCGTTCGACCACCAGGTCGTCGCAGCTCGCAAGCGCCGCTTCGATTTCCTGCAGCCTTGGCTCAGGCCCGAGGTAATCGTCGCTCCAGCGATATGAGCTGGCTGTCCCGGCAATTTCGGCCAGCCCGTAGTCCATCGCCGTCTCCCAGGGTTCACGCGCGATGCAGCGGTTCAGCTACCCTTTGAGCAGGCTGAGTTCAACTTAGTTCAAGGCGATCGCGTGCATCGCGGCGAAACCTGTGCGTGAAAACGAGGTCAGAAGTGGTTTCCGAAGGGAGGACATCATGGCTCACGTCAATCCGATCCAGATCCAGAAGTACCTGAAGGGCGTCGACTACCCGGCATCCAAGGAGGCGCTGCTGGCGAAGGCGAAGAGCATGGGTGCGGACGAAAACGTCTGCCAGTCAATCGAGCAATTGCCCGACGAAGATTTCCAGACGCCTGCCGACGTCAGCCAGGCCTTTGGCCGCTTGCCGGACGAGGTGACGGGCGCCGGGCCTGCCCGGCAGGCGCGCGCCACGCGCCAGCATGGCGAGCATCGCGGCGCCAAGGATGAAGCCGCGCCCAAGGACGAGGCTACGCACAAGGAGGAGGCGCGCAAAGCCAGCCATGGAACGGCGCATCCCGGACAGCCGCGCTATACCGGCGGCAACGAATTCCTGATCGAGGCAATGCAGGACGCGATGGCCGAGATCCAGATCTGCGAACTGGCCATCGAACGTTCGCAGAACCCGGACGTGAAGAAGTTCGCGCAATCGATGATCGACGAACACGGCCGCATGGGCCACGAGCTGGAGCAATTGGCTGGCGAAAAGCAGCTCGAAGTGCCACGGGCGATCCGACCCGAGCAGGAGATGACGGTGGACGAGCTGTCGGCCCTGTCCGGCCGCGATTTCGAGCAGCGCTGGATCCAGTACAACATCGATGTGCACGAGCGCGACACCAAGGTGTTCCGTCATTACGCCGAGGACCAGTCCGACCGCGAGATCGCGGCCATGGCGAAGAAGCAGGGCGCCGCGCTCGCCAAACACCTCAAGGCCGCCCATGATCTCGGCAAGAAACTGGCCAAGCGCTGAGCCCTGCAGCAGGAAGGGGTATCATCGTGGCATCTCCACCCGATGCCACGACGATGCTGCACACGCCCGCCAGTTTCATCCCGCTGATCACAAGGCAGGAGCACGATGACCCGCTGACCTTCCTTTTCCACCAAGGCAAACTGCTACTGCGCGAGGCCGACCTGGCCGTGCCGGGCCTGGGAACCGTGTCTTCGATGGATGTCGATCCCTCGCGGCTGCAGCCGGTCGGCCTGTTGGACGGGCGCTATGTCCAGACCGCATGGCTCGACGGCGATGCCGCGCCCCCGGGCTATGCCTGGCAGACCCTGCGTTCCGCGCTCTGGACGCTCGATGCGCCGCTGGCAGGGGTGGCGGGTCGCGCCGCGCAGGTCGCGGAGTGGGCGCGCACCCACCGTTTCTGCGGCGCCTGCGGCAGCGCCACCAGCCAGGCCAGGAGCGAACGCTGTTTCACCTGCACCGTGTGCGGCCACATGGCCTACCCGCGCATTTCGCCGGCGATGATGGTGCTGATCCGCAAAGGCGACGCCTACCTGATGGCGATGCACGTGAACTCACCGTCCAAGCGCTTCACCCCGCTTGCCGGCTTCCTGGAAGCGGGCGAATCGATCGAGGAAGCGGTGCACCGCGAGGTGTACGAGGAAGTCGGCCTGAAGGTCAGCAACCTGCGCTACTTCGGCAGCCAGGCCTGGCCTTTCCCGCATTCGCTGATGATCGCCTTCACCGCCGACTACGAAAGCGGCGAGATCCGCGTCGACCCGAACGAGCTGTCCGAGGCGCGCTGGTTCGGGCCGGACGACGAGTGGCCGGAGCGCGTGCCGCACATCTCGGTGTCGAGCGTGCTGGTGGACGCGCACCGGCCTCCGGGCCGCTAGGTCGCCGGCAAGGCCACCGGCTGCGTCTCGGTGGATTCGGCCGGCTTGCTGCCGGTGCCGCGCATCTGCACGGCGCGCTGCAGCATGTCGAACCAGAACGGGGCGCCGAACAGCGTGGTGCACGCCGTCACCAGCCAGCCGGAAACTTGAAGCAGGAATTCCGACCCCAGCACCGGCGGGAATTTCTCCCAGCCGATCGGCAGCGCCATCAGCGCGTCGACCGTGGCCTGGTCCAGCGCGCCGGGCGCGCCGCTGATGTGCGCGGCCAGCGCCGGGTGCAGCCATAGCGTGCGGAACAGGTGGATGCTGTCGATATTGAGGAATACCGCCAGCAGCAGCGACAGGAGGAAGGAAATCAGCAGTTGCTTGCGCTTGTAGGCGCCGGACATGCGCTGCATGGCGTTGTCGAACCAACCGGCGACGAGGCGCTGGAATTGCTGCAGGTCGGCCGCGCGGCGGTACAAGCCTTGCATGGCGCGCTTGACCTGCGGGTCCGGGATCGACTCGATGGCGGCGCCCAGCGCCTCGTAGGTCGCCGGCCCGTTCTTCTGGATGCTGTCCATCAGCGCGATCGCGAAGTGTAGCGGTTCGATGTACGAGGGCTTGGCCTTGAGATCTTGTTCGTGGTCGGCGCCGCCATGCGGGTTGACCAGCGGATGCGTGTAGACCGCCTGCGCCAGCCGGCTGAAATCGGGATCGTTGAGCATGGTCTTGATGCCGGCCAGCAGGGTGTTGGCGCGCAAACGGAAGATCGACGCCAGCGCTTCCTGCAGGGTGGTGACGATCAGGGCGACCGAGCCGAAACAGAAACTGAGACCGATCGCGACTTCCAGGACAGTACTCCCGAGCATGATTGTTCTCCTCGTGGGCAGACGAAAAACAACGCTAGCGCATTCGGTAAATGCCCGAGTTTGGCTGGATCAAACTTTGGCGCGGCCGGTCGATCCGACGCATTTTCTATATACTGACGGCAATCGAAAAATTTAAGGTTGTTTATGTCCGATAAAGAAGCCTTTACCGAGAGCGACTGGCGCCGCCTTCTGTCGAGTCTGGGTGAAGACCCGAACCGCGCCGGCCTGCACGAGACCCCGGCGCGCGTCGCCAAGGCCTGGAAGCACTGGACTTCCGGCTATGACCAGGACCCGGTCGAGATTCTCAAGGCCTTCGAAGATGGCGCCGAGGAATACAACGAGCTGATCGTGGTGCGCGGCATTCCGGTCTACAGCCATTGCGAGCATCACCTGGCGCCGTTCTTCGGCAAAGCCACGGTTGGCTATCTGCCCAACGGCAAGATTGTCGGCCTGTCCAAGCTGACCCGTCTCGTGGACGTGTTCGCCAAGCGGCTGCAGGTGCAGGAACGCATGACGATCCAGATCGCCAATGCCCTGATGGAAGTGCTCGAACCCAAGGCCGTCGGCGTGGTGGTCAAATGCCGCCACATGTGCATGGAAAGCCGCGGCATCCGCACTCCGGGCGAAGAAACCATCACCTCCGCCATGCTCGGCGAGCTGCAGCCCAACCTGGCGCTGCGCACCGAATTCCTGTCGCTGGCCCGCGACTGAGCGTTTTCGCGCGCGCTTCGGGAACCTGTTCCGGATCGATCGCCTCCAAGGGATTATTTGAGGCGATCGAGATGGCCAGGCCAGAATTTCCGAGCGACTTGTCGCGCGACCAGTTCGAACACATCCGGGACATGCTTGAGGCGGCGCGCCGCAAGACGCGTCCGCGCAAGCACGACCTGTACGATGTGTTCAACGCGGTCATCTACTTCCTCGATTCGGGCGCCGCATGGCGCAGCATGCCGCCCGAGTTCCCGCCGTGGCGCACGGTGCACGAGTATTTCACCCAGTGGACCATGCTGCGCGAAGGCGGCAAGACCTTGCTTGAGCGCGCGCTGGAACGGGTCGGCCGGACCAGGGAAATCGAACGATTGCATCAGCTGCTGTCGCCGCGCTGACCGCAGCTGTCCACCACTTTAGTTGCCGTCATTCCCGCGAACGCGGGAATCCCATTTCTTGCGCAAACCACCACGTTTAATCGGTGTGGTGCGCACGGAAAATGGGGTTCCCCCTCCGCGGCAACGACGTTCTATTTTAGTAGTGTCGCCCAGCTGTAACACACTGTTGCGATTTCGCGTGGTGCGCCCCTGCGCGGGGGTTAAGCTAGAGCTCAGCCTTGCCACTTCGCCATTACCCCCGGAATACGCCATGTTCGAGCACCTCAACCTCATCCTGTTCTCCGCCCTCAACGCTTCCGCCGGTCTGTCCGGCTGGCAACTGCTCAGCGCGCGCTTCGCCGCGGAATGGCTGATCCTGCTGGTGCCTCTCACGCTTGCCGCCCTGTGGATCGGCGGCGACGCCCGCCAGCGCCAGGCCGCCGTGCACGCTTGCCTGGCCGCGATCGGCGCCCTGGCCGTCAACGCCACCATCGGCCTGCTGTGGTTCCACCCGCGCCCCTTCATGGCTGGCGTCGGCCACACCTTCCTGCACCACGCGCCCGACAGCTCCTTCCCCAGCGACCATGCGACCATCCTGTTCACCGTCGCGCTGGCGCTCGCCTTCAGCCAGATCGACAACGCGCGCCGCATCGGCAGCCTGCTGTTGCCGGTGGCCGTCGTCGTTGCCTGGGCGCGCGTATTCCTGGGTGTCCACTACCCGATGGATATGTTCGGTGCACTCTTGGTGTCGGTCGTCGTCACGACGCTGTTCCAGGCCCGCATGGCGATCGCCGCCAGCGCGGCCCTGGTGCCGATGATGGAATCGGTGTATCGCCGCGTGCTGGCGGCGCCGATCGCGCGCGGCTGGCTGCGCCCGTAAGCCGTCAGCGCAGCGCCAGCGTCGTCGAGCCCGCCTGTACGAAGACCATCTTGTTTCCGATCATCCGGAATGCCCCCAGCGCCTGCCCGCTCGCCGCGGCGGGCGGCGCCAGTTCCGTGCAGGTATTCGTTTCCACCTGCCACAGCTTGCTGCCCGCCTGCAGCGTATAGACACCATTTCCGTTCGCATACAGCGCGACATCGACGCGCTCGGCCGGCATCGTGCCCAGCGAATAGCGGCGCTGGCAGCCCGGAAGGTTGGAAGCGACCAGCTGCAGGTTCAGCGCGCGGTCCCAGAAATGGGGCTGCTCGGCATGCACCACCAGCGAGTGATCGGCGTCGCTGTAGCTGGCGGCATCGTCGACGCAGCCCGTCAGGCACAAGGCGGCCAGCGGAATCAGTAAGGTGCGCATACGCTTTCCCTTGGAATATATGGCCGAGTATAAGACGCTTCCGTGTTTCGTGACACACGCCGCCGCGTCAGCCGGACTCCATGCTTTTTCGATTTGCGCGATGATACGCCGGACCTGAAAAGGCAAGCCGAACCCGCTGCCCAGCCGATGGCCAGACGGGACTCAAGTCATCCATTCGACGAGCTCTGTCATGCCTGAAGACCAAGCAAGCCTGGAAGCGGAAGCCGCGCCCTACGTGCCGCCGCAAAAAGTCACGCTGCGCATCAACGGCGCGCTGCACGACCTGATGATCGAACCGCGCGTGACCCTGCTCGACGCGTTGCGCGAAGTGCTGGAACTGACCGGCACCAAGAAAGGCTGCGACCGCGGCCAGTGCGGCGCCTGCACCGTACTCATCGACGGCGAGCGCGTCAATTCCTGCCTGACGCTCGCGATCATGCAGGAAGGCCGCGACATCGTCACCGTCGAGGGCCTGGCCGCGCACGGCCATCCGCATGCGATGCAGCAAGCCTTCATGGACCACGACGGCTTCCAGTGCGGCTATTGCACGCCGGGACAAGTGTGCTCGGCGGTGGCCTTGCTGGGCGAAGTCCGGCGCGGCGACGCCAGCCTGCACACGCGCGGCGAAGCGCTGTCCATGGGCGAGCTCAGCGATGACGAGATCCGCGAACGCATGAGCGGCAACATCTGCCGTTGCGGCGCCTATCCCAACATCGTCGCCGCGATCCGCAGCGTGGTCGAGCGCGCTGCACCCGGTGGCTGACGGGGAGGGCGCGTGCACTCCATTTCCTACGACCGGGCCCGCGACGTCGCCCACGCCATCGAACTGGCGCGCCAACCCGGTGCGAAGTTCATCGGCGGCGGCACCAACCTGCTCGACCTGTACAAGAGCGGCGTCGAGCGCCCGGTCAGGCTGGTGGACGTGAGCCGCTTGCCGCTGGCCGGCATCATGGAATTGCCGGACGGCGGCCTGCGTATCGGCGCCACCGCCAGCAATACCGCCACCGCCAACCATCCGCTGGTGCGCCAGCGCTACCGGCTGCTGTCGGACGCCTTGCTCAACGGCGCCTCGAGCCAGCTGCGCAATATGGCCACAGTCGGCGGCAACCTGCTGCAACGCACGCGCTGCTATTACTTCACCGATCCCACGCTCGGCCCCTGCAACAAACGTACACCCGGCGCCGGCTGCGCGGCCAGGGATGGCTACAACCGCATCCACGCGATCCTCGGCGCCAGCGAGCAATGTATCGCCACCAATCCATCCGACATGAGCGTGGCCTTGTGCGCGCTCGATGCCGTGGTGCGCCTGCACGGACCAAATGGCGAGCGCGCTATCCCGCTGGCCGACTTCCATCGCCTGCCCGAAGATCGGCCGCAAGACGATACCGTGATCGCCGCCGGCGAACTGATCACCGCGGTGGATCTGCCGCCGCCGCGTTTCACCGCCCATCACTATCTGAAGGTGCGCGACCGCGCCAGCTACGAGTTCGCGCTGGTGGCCGTGGCCGCCGCGCTGGAATTCGATGGCGCCTCGGTGCGCGATGCCCGCGTGGTGCTCGGCGGCGTCGCACACAAGCCCTGGCGCGCGCAGGCCGCCGAAGACGCGCTGCGAGGCGAGCCCTTGAGCAACGAAACGCTGCGCAGCGCCGCTGAGGCGGCAGTGCAGGGCGCCCGGCCTTTGGAACACAACGCCTTCAAGATCGAGCTGGCGCGCCGCGCCGTCGAGCGCGCCTTGCGCATCGCTGGAGGAATGGCATGAGCGCCATCGGAGCCCCCATTAACCGCACGGACGGCTGGGCCAAGGTCAGCGGCGCGGCCCGCTACTCTGCCGAACATTTCCCGCCGCAGATGGCGCATGCGGTCATGGTCACCAGCACCATCCCGGCCGGCCGAATCAAGCGCATCGAAGCGGACGCGGAATGCCCGGGTGTCCTCCTCGTCATGACCCATGAGAACGCGCCGCCCCTGCCCCCGGGCATGAAGGCGGGCAAGCTGCAGCCGCCGATCGGCCGCGTGCTGTCCCTGCTGCAGGACGACGCTGTCCACTACAACAACCAGCCGATCGCCGTGGTCGTCGCCGATACGCCCGAGCACGCGCGCGAGGCCGCTGCCCGCCTGCACGTCGAATACGAGACCGCACCGGCGATCCTGACATTCGAGCAAGCCAGGCAGCACACCTATCCACCGGACAAGGTGCTGGGCGAGTCGGCCGATACCCGGCGCGGAGACTTCGAAGCCGGCATGCTGGCCGGCAGCGTGCAGCTGGACGCGACCTATGTCACGCCATACGAGACCCACAATCCGATCGAGCCACATGCCACCGTGGCCGCCTGGGACGGCGAGCATCTCACGCTGTACGACTCGACCCAATACATCAAGGGCGTGCAGAGCATTGTTTCGACCATTCTCGGTATCCGGCAGGAACAGGTGACGGTGCTGTGCCCCTTCACCGGCGGCGGTTTCGGCTGCAAGGGCTCGGTCTGGTCGCACGTGGTGCTGGCCGCGATGGCAGCGAAGCAGGTGGGCCGGCCGGTCAAGCTCGTGCTCGACCGCAACCAGATGTTCGGCCCGGTCGGCGGCCGGCCCATCACCGAGCAGCGGATGCGCCTCAGCGCCATGGCCGACGGCCGCCTGACCGCGTCCGGCCACGACGTGATCGCCTACACCTCGATGATCGAGGACTGGATCGAGCCCTGCGCGCTGGTCACCCGCATGATGTACGAGTCACCCGCGCAACAGACCTCGCACCGCCTGGCGCGCATGAACCTCGGCACCCCGACTTTCATGCGGGCGCCAGGCGAAGCAACCGGCAGCTTTGCGCTGGAGGCTGCGATGGACGAGCTGGCTTACGAGCTGGGCATCGACCCCATCGAGATGCGCCTGCGCAATTACACGGAGCGCGACCCGCAGAAGCAGCTGCCTTACTCCAGCAAATCCTTGCGCGAGTGCTACCAGCTCGGCGCCGACCGCTTCGGCTGGAGCCGCCGCAATCCCGCGCCGCGTTCGATGCGCGAAGGCGACAAACTGGTCGGCTGGGGCATGGCCACCGCCACATATCCGACGCACCGTATGGCTGCTTCCGCTACCGTCGTCATGCATCCTGATGGACACGTGCTGGCCCGCTCGGCCACGCAGGACCTCGGCACCGGCACCTACACCGTCATGACGCAGGTGGCGGCGGATGCGGTCGGCGTGCCGGTCGAGCACGCCAGGTTCGAGCTGGGCGATTCGCGCATGCCGGAGGCGCCCGTTTCCGGCGGCTCGATGACGGTGGCGAGCGTGTCGTCGGCGGTGCACGCGGCGGGGCAGGCCTTGCGCCTGAAGCTGATCGGTATCGCGGCGGCGGACGCGCTGTCGCCCCTGCGCGGCGTGCAACCGGACGACGTGGATGCGGCCGACGGCTGGCTGTCCATGCGCAGCGATCCGCAGCGGCGCGAGCGCATGTCCAGCATCGTCAAGCGCCACGGCGGGCCGGTCGAGGCAAACGCGAAGGCCGAGCCGGGCAGCGAATCGGAGCAATATTCGATGCACTCCTTCGGCGCAGTGTTCGTCGAAGTACACGTGGACGAGACCTTGTGCGAGATCCGCGTGCCGCGCGTCGTTGGTGTTTACGGTGTCGGCAAGCTGATCAACGCGAAGACGGGGCGCAGCCAGCTGATGGGTGGCATCGTCTGGGGCCTGGGCATGGCGCTGCTGGAGGAAACCGTGTTCGACGAGCGCGTGGGCCGGGCGGTGAATGGCAACCTGGCCGAGTACCACGTGCCCGTCAACGCGGATATTGGCAATATTGACGTGCTGGTGGTGGACGAGGAGGACCCGCACGTGAATCCGCTCGGCGCCAAGGGCATCGGCGAAATTGGCATCACCGGCGTGGCCGCGGCGGTGGCCAATGCCGTCTGGCACGCCACTGGCAAGCGCGTCCGCGATTTACCGATCACGCTAGACACGCTGTTGTAAAGGCGTAAGCCGGGTGTCGCGCTGCGTTTGCGATACCGCTTGATACAAACAGCAACTTGAAACCCCCGCCCGCGCGCCCAATTATCAAGCGACCAACCAAGGAGCGCACCACCATGACCCCACAAGATTCCCAACTCCTGCAGGATTTCCTGACCCAGCTGGTGCAAGCGCGCGGCGTCGCCAAGGATCCGCAGGCCGAAGACATGATCAACCGCGCCGCCAGCCAGCAGCCCGATGCAACCTACCTGCTGGTCCAGCGCGCCCTGCTGATGCAACAGGCGCTGAACAATGCCCGTGCCGAGATCGAATCGCTGCAAGACCAGCTGCGCAACGCCGCGCCGCAGAGCCGCTCATCCTTCCTCGACCCGACCACCTGGGGCAACAGCGGCGCCACGCGGCCCTCTGCATCTGCGCCGCCTAGCTACCAGCAACCCGCTCCCGCCTCGATGCAGGCCCAACAGCAGCCGGCTACCGGTGGGGGCTTCCTGAGCGGCAGGGGCGGCAGCATGCTCGGCAACATTGCGACGACCGCGGCCGGCGTGGCGGGCGGCGCCTTCCTGTTCCAGGGCCTCGAACATTTACTCGGCGCCCACGCCGGCAACGGCTTCCTCGGCCCGCAATCGGCCTTGATGTCGCGGCCCGAAGAAACCACCATCGTCAACAACTACTACGAAGACAAGGACAGCAACCGCAGCAACCTGTTCGACGATTCCGACCGGGATAGCTCGGATAGCCTGCTGAGCGACAGCAGCGGAAACAGCGACTTCGACGACCTCGGCCCGGATGACGACGATCTGTTCACTTGAAATTCCAGTCGGGCGTTGGCCCGGTACTGGTATGTAAGTTAGAACGTCGTTCCCGCGGAGGCGGGAACCCCATTTCCGTCGCTCAGCCGCAAACGTTAATGATCGCGGCCTGCCTGCAAAATGGGGTTCCCGCTTTCGCGAGAACGACGCTAGCTTTTTTTTGATACCTTGCGGATTAATCGGCTGCGTGCTGCTTTTCCGCGTGCTGCCCGCGCGTGTTCTGCCACCCGCCGCCCAGCGCGAGGAACAGCGTCACCTGGTCCGACGCCAGCTGCGCATCCGACGCCGCGACGGCGCTCTCCGCCACCGCCAGCGCGCGGTCCGCATCCAGCTTGCTCAGGAAGTCCACGCGGCCGTAGCGATACAGCTTGTCCGCCTGCCGCTCCGCCAGCGCGCTCTGGTCGCGCGACGATTTGAGTGCCGCGTTGCGGTCCAGCTCACGCGCATACACCGTCAGCGCGCTTTCGGTTTCGCGCAGCGCGTTCAGCACCACGCTGTCGAACTTGGCCAGCGACCCCTTGGTCGTCGCCTCCGCCTGCTCGATGTGCACACGCGCCGAACTGGTCGCCGGCAGGCTCCACGAGATCAGCGGCCCGAGCCCGTAATGCCAGGTGTTCGCCTCGCCGATCCCCGGGATCATGCCGATGCTGCCGAAGGACGCGCCCAGCGTGATGTTCGGGTACAGCTCCGCCGTCGCCACGCCGATGCGCGCGGTGGACGCGGCCAGCGTGCGCTCGGCCTGGCGGATGTCCGGACGCCGGCGCAGCAGCGCGGCGCCATCGCCCACCGGGATCGCGTTCGCCACGTGTGGCGGCACCTCGCACTTTGCCACGTCGGCCGGGAAGTTGGCCGGCACCTCGCCGGTCAGCACCGCCAGTTTGTACAGCGCGGTGCGGCGATGCGCCTCCAGCGGCGGCAGCGAGGCGCGCAACTGGTCGAGCTGTGCCCGCACGCGGCTGTTATCGAGCGCGATGCCACGGCCGCGCTGCACACGCTCGCCCGTCAGCTTGACGAACTGCTGCTGCAGGTCGACCGACTGCTGCGCCACCTTCAGCTGGTAGCCCGCCGAGCACGCGTCCGCATAAGCCCGCGCGGTGTCGGCCGCGATGATGACGTGCGCGAGATCGCTCGCCGCCTGCGCCGCCTCCTCATCCGCTTGCGCCGCCTCGATCGCGCGCCTGATCTTGCCGAACAGGTCGAGCTGGTAGCCCACCTTCACTTCAGCCGTGTACAGGCCGGAGTCCGGCAGCTTCTCCGGAATGCCGAGCGAAGCGCCGGCGATGCGGCCGTAGCCGGGCTGCGCTTCCATCTCCACTTCCGGACGCTTCTTCTCCTCGACCGATTCCACGATCGCGTGCGCGTGCTCCAGGTTGGCGGCGGCCACGCGCAGGTCGGCGTTGGTGGCGAAGGCTTTTTCGATCAGCTTGTCGAGCGTCGGGTCCTGGTACAGCTTCCACCAGTCCGCCGGCAGCGGCTCGGACTTGAACGGCTTCTCGGCCGCGCCCAGGAACGGCTTCGAGGCTTCCGGCCGCTTCACCACGGCTTCGTCAGGCACCTTGTAATTCGGTCCCACGGTGGTACAAGCCGCCAACGCAAGCAGCGCTGACGCGACGGCCGTTCTGGTTACGATGGTTCGATATGAATTCATGGTTGCTTATCGCTTGGTGGTGGTGGGCGCCGCGGCATGCTGCGCCGGTGCCGGGTTGGCGGCGGCCAGCACTTCCACCGTCGCCGTCTGGCCCGCGACCAGGCGCACATCGGCGGGCACGCTGTCGATGGCGACGCGCACCGGGATGCGCTGCGCGAGGCGCACCCAGTTGAAAGTCGGGTTCACGTTCGGCAGCAAGTTCGCGCCGGTGCTGCGGTCGCGGTCCGCGATGCCCTCGGCGAAGCTTTCGACGTGGCCCGCGATCGCCTGCTTCGTGCCCATCAGCTTCACGCTCACCTTGTCGTTCAGGTGGATGCGCGGCAGCTTGGTCTCCTCGAAGTAGCCCTCGATGTAGAAGGACTTGCTGTCCACGATCGCCAGCACCGGATGGCTGGCCGCCGCGTACTCGCCCTCGCGCAGGTCGAGGTTGGTGACGAAGCCGTCGATGCCGGACACGATGCGGGTACGCTCCAGATTCAGCTTGGCGGTGTCGCGGTTGACTTCCGCCTGCGCCAACGCGGCGCGCGCCTGGTCGGTCCTGGTCTGGCCTTGTTCGCGCGTTTCTTGCGATACGAGATCATCGAGCTGCGTGTTGCGCTTGTTCTCGCGCTGCGCCTGCGCCAGCGCGGCTTGGGCGGCCAGCACGCTGGCGTCGGCCTGGCGCAGCGCCAGCTCGAAGCGCGCGCGGTCGACGTCGAACAGCGGATCGCCCTTCTTCACTTGCTGGTTGTCGTGCACGTAGACCTTGGTGACGAAGCCGGTGACGTCCGGCGCCACCTGCACCACGTAGGCTTTCACGCGGCCGTCGCGCGTCCACGGATCGACCTCGTAGTAGCGCCACAGCTGCAAGCCGGCGTAGATGGCGGCGGCCAGCGCCACCAGAGTAATCGCGACCCGGCCCACAGCCGGAATGATGTTTTTCTTGACCATGTCAGGACCAGTTGGATGCGAAATGTGCGAGGCTGCCCAGTACGATGACGAACAGCGAAAGATCAAACAGCGCCGGGTGCCACACCAGGCGATAAAAGCCGGCGCGCGCAAGCAGGCTGCCCAGCACGCGCGAGACCAGCAGCGCCGGCAGCATCAACAGCAGCAGCGGCGGCATGTACAGGCCGAAGAGACTGACTTCGCCGATCATTGAGTTTCCTTTTCAAGCACGGGTGAAGGCAGGTAGGCAGCGGCGCGCGGGAACAGGTCGCGCCGGATGCCCGCCAGCGCGGCCACGGCCTGGGTTTGCCCGACGGATGCCATGTCCTCGCAGACCGCACGCAGCGCGTTGTCGAGTGATCCAAGCAAGTGAGCTTCGTTGGCCTCGATGACTTGAGGGCGCGATTCGAAGTGGCGCGCCAGGTCGGCCATCGCCACTGCGATCGACGCCTGGCTGCGTCCTAGTTCGCCGCGCGCCGCCGCAAGGTGCGACATGTTCAGGCCGATGCGCAGGTCCTTCAGCGCATCGGTCGCCGGCAGGTCCTGCTGCTTGCCCGCCAGCTGAAGGCGCGGCGTGAGCAGCGAGATCCGGTCGACCATGCGTGCCGAGAATTCGGACACCGACGGCACCTTGTCGCCACGGCCTATGCCTGCCAGTTCGCTCCATCCCGCCTTCAACAGCCGGCGCGCCGTGAATCCCGCGCCTACCGTGCGGAACAGGCGCGTGGTGAGCGCCGCCATCCAGATACCGGCGATTTGCGCCAGCGTGCTGTTGACGAACGTGATCATGTCTGCGTTGCGCGTGTCCACCATGGCCAGCGTGCCGGCGAGGCCGAACAGGAAGGGCATCGCCTGGCCGAAGTTTGCCGGACGCGCCAGCAGCACGCCCAGCACGAAGAAGGTCGGCGCGCATACCAGCACCAAGGATTCGAAGTTGTTCACCGCGGGCAGGATCCCCAGCACGTACAGCGCAGACAGCGGGACCGACCACAGCGTCCACTTCAGGAAGCCGGTGATGAACGGGACCGGATCGTCCTGCGTCGAAAAGAAGCAACACATCACCGCCGCGAACATCGGCACCACGGAGCCCGAGGGCCAGCCGGTGATGATCCAGAAAGCGCAGCCGGCCAACACGCCGATCAGCGCGCCCAGCGCGGACATCAGCGCCATGCCGCGGTCCAGATGCAGCGCGGCCGCTCCGGCCGGCTCCAGGTCGCGCGCTTGCGGCGGCAGGCTGCCGTGGACGCCGGCATCGATATGGCCGCGTAGCGCCTGCGCCGCCACGCACGCATCGATCAGCGCGCGCAGGCGCAGCGCCAGGTTCACTTCGACCAGCTCCTGCCAGCTCGACGCGCGCCCAACTGCAGGCGTGAGCTCGTCGATCTGCGCACGCAGCGCGTGTTCGCGAAGAAGGTCGACTTCGCCGCGGCGGCTGTTGGCCCAGTCGCGCACGTCGTCCAGCACCGCGCGCCAGCGCAGCGAGACGCCTTCCGCGCCCAGTTCACGCAGCGTCTTCAGGCGGTCCTCGATCCCGGACAGCAGCGGCATCATGGTCGCCAAGCGATCCTGCAGCGCGTGGATCGCATTCGAGGTCCAGCGCAAGTGTGAGGTATCGAAGGGCAGGTGGGTCGACATCATGCGCAGCTCGGTGATGTCGGCGGCCAGCTTGCGACGGTCCTTCTGCGCGTCGCCCGACAGCGACAGCGCGTCGGTGATCCAGTGCTGGGCGTCGCGCAGCGCGTTGTCCAGGCGCGCCAGCAGCACCGGCGCGAAGCTCTGCGGCAGCACCAGCGAATGGATCAACGTCGCGCAGCCCATGCCGAGCAGGATCTCCTCGACGCGCGCGAGGCCGGTGTCGAAGATCGTGTCCGGCCGGTCGACCGAAGGGAAGGCGATCAGCGCGCAGGTGTACCCGGCCAGCATGACCACGTACGAGCGCGGCGTGCGGTCCAGCAGCGAGATGTACAGGCACACCGCGACCCACAGCGCGATGCCGAGCGAGAGCAGCTCCGGCGAATTGACCAGGTTCGGCACCAGCAGCACCGCGCCGGCCGCGCCGAGAAAGGTGCCGGCCAGGCGGTAGATGGCTTTCGAGCGCGTCGGCCCGGCGAACGGCGCGGACACGATGTACGCGGTCATCATCGCCCAGAACGGACGCGGCAAGCCGATACGCAGCGACACGTACACGGCGAGCATCGAGGCAGCGAAACTTTTAACGGAGAAGAGCGCCTCTTGAAGTGTGGGCGCCCTCACGAATGCTTGCGCCCGGGGGCGTCTTTGTCGGCGGCTTCGATGGCGGCGGTCAGGCCGGTCAGCACGCGCATGCAGGCATGGACGTCGTCTTCAGCGATGTCGGCGAACAGCTTGCGGCGGAAGGGAATCAGCGCCTCCTCCATGCCGGCGGCGCGACGCGCGCCTTCAGCGGTGAGGTGCAGGGTCTTGGCGCGGCGGTCGATCGCGTCCTCGCGGCGCTCGACCAGGCCGATTTCAATCAGGTGGTCGGTGACGCGCACCAGCGACGAGGGCTCCACGCCGAGCGTATCGGCCAGCACGCCGCAGCGCACGCCTTCGCCGAGGCGGCCCATGATCAGCACCGGCAGGCCGGTCGCCTGTGACAGGCCGTACTCCGACGTGACCTTGTCCACGGCGGCGCGGTAGGCGCGCCCGACTTGGGGGAGCATCGAAACGAGGGTCATCAGGGTTTGGTCGTAGGACGGCATGCGAGTCCGCAATCATCGTTAGTAGGCTAAAGTTTAGCATGCGAAGTATTTTTGCGCAAACTAGGCAACAACCTGACGACCGAGAAGGGTCAGATTCGCATCAGTTGACGTCTTTCAAGCCGGCGTCTTCTATTCTCTCGTTCAATCGAGGCTTGGGTGGACGGTTGTCAGTTCTCATCTAGGAGGCCTCGCATGTCTCAGTTCTACAGCGATTTCAAGGAAAATATGGCGGCCCTCGGTCTGCCAGCACCTGAAAGTCTTTTCGGTTCAGTACAAAGTACGGTCACCACCGCAACGGCAATCCTGGCCTGTATCGATAAGTTTGGGACTAGAGTTACCGTCAAAGAGATGATCGGCGCTGGTACGCGACTGGAGGGCCTCGGTTCCGTTGGCGCTTGCTCCGCCGCGTTCTATGTCGGAGCCGTCATCGGAAGTCTCGCGGTTGCCTCAGGACGATCCCTTGGCAAAGGGACATCCTTGAGTGATGTCCTTGTCACAGTATCCCGCTGGGGCTTTTCTCGGCAGTGGCTGGTCCCATTTCTCCAGAGGGTGCCCGGCGTCTACAACCCCGGAGTGGCTACGCGAGCTAACTACCGGCACTATGCGACAGTGGTATGAAAGATCGCGCATTTTTGCTCGTCACCGGCCTGCTCTTTGCCAGCCTCGGATGGGCGATCTGGCATTTTTTCGGGCTAGATTCGCCGTGGGTAATTTCCATCGTCCTGCTCGTCGCAGTTATTGCAGACAACGCCCGCCTCCGCCGCCGGTTGCGTAGCAAAAGCGAGGACGATATTTGAGCGTGCTTGCCGAGCGAGCGTTGATGTTGTGCGCGGTCGTGATTGTGACCTGTCCGCGACCGAAAGGCCTCCTTCCGATAATCGCACCATCATCATCAACGAACGGGCGGGCTGCGACCGCAGATTGATCCTGGGAATAGCGTACTATTGTTCAAACAGTCGACGTCAACTGCTTGTGTTGAATAGAGGACGCTCCTTCGGGCGAAGGAAGCATTACCGCTGCACGAATTGCCTCGACGGTTGGTTTATTACGTGACTGAAAACGGATCGTTCGTATCCCTGCTTGTTCGAGCCGGCTGTCTCGCACTTCATCCTTTGCCCGTGAATGCGTTCTATCGTCCAGTTCGAGGACCGCGACGATATTGCATCGCTCGTCGCAAATCAGATAATCAACCCGCTGTTGCGCGATTCTAAGGTGGTCACTAGAAGCCTGCTTCTTCTCACGGCTGGCCGGCTCCAACAGGGCGGACATGGCGACTTGAGGAAATACGTAATACTCTGGCAACGCGTGGATGATCCTTCCAAAGAATTCCATCTCGTTGTCAGTTAGAAGCTTGCGCGCCCTGTACTTTCCCTCTCTGCGCCCGGACTTCTTCGAACTAAGGAGAGCCGAAATTATCACTGCAACGAAAATGATGATTAGCGGAATAAGAATTTGTTTGTTCATTTTTTGAGCACCCATTTCCTGTGGAATGCCAAGAACATCGCCTGCTTATGTAGTGAACCGACGTTGAGCACTTCGGGGATCGACCAGCGTCTCAAGATTTCGCGATCCAATAACGGTGAAACGATTAGATCGCCGTTATCCGTGAACGATATCATTCCTTTGTCAAAAAGATGATCAACGTGCGGAGCAAGGAGAAGCCCATTGCACCCGTTGAGTTTCTCCATATCGGTACAGTCTTTCCACGGTTTGATGTGGCTCGCGCGAAGGTTTCTCGGG
This sequence comes from Massilia terrae, assembly GCF_024753145.1. Lineage (GTDB taxonomy): Bacteria > Pseudomonadota > Gammaproteobacteria > Burkholderiales > Burkholderiaceae_D > Telluria > Telluria terrae. The sequence continues at coordinate 322,612 of NZ_JANUGU010000006.1, forward strand.
TCGCTCACGCCAGTTACGCGGCATGCCTTTTCATTTCGGCGCACGTTTATTTTGAACAATCCCTGCCCACGTCGGGATTTGACCAATTGCTCTTTCATTGTTGGACCAATATCCGTGCGCCCAACTATTGCCGCCTCAAGGTTGGAGCACACGATTTCTTGCTCGAGATCCTGGCGGCGACCAATCACAGTTTCGTACTCGCGTCCGATCAGCCCGATAAGGATCCCGGCCATATGCTGAGGAACCCGCGTCAGATAGACAGACTGAAGACCATCTCCGTTCTCTTGAAGAGGCGAGTACTTTTCTGGCAAGTAGGGCCGGATCTGATCGATATGGTCTTTTGGTCGTACCGGCCGCGCCAGTTCCGTGAACTCAATTGGAACAAACCAGCCAATGTTGGACCAGTTGTCGCCAGCTTTGTCAAAGACGGGCTTCGCGCTGCTATAGGCACCGCCTGTCGCAATACCGACTGCCTTTATAAGGGTATCGCTGAAGGAAAAGACGATATCGCCGGAGCGAACGTCTGTCATGTAATCGTAGAACTGGTTTCTATGACCATTCGATTTCGTCTTGGGGGACCACAGAAAGCCGCCAGAGATTTCTTCAGTATAGGTTTGGTTCTGATTCACCCACCAGCAGTTAGCTATTGGAAGCAGGTTTCCAGTTGAGGGCAATGGGATATGTTGGTTCACTAGGCTCTCCAGTCACAAAGTGCGATGGATAATGAGTCAACATTTTACTCCTGCAGCGGGATTTTGATGTCAAATAGAAATTGAACGTTTTGGGGCTTTAAGTACCCCGATGCTTTTGTTCACACAAAGAAAAAGGACCCGGCGAAGGGGTCCTTGTAAAGAGAGCTGTTGCGATACGGCTTAGACGTCGATATTCCCCGCCTGCAGCGCATTCGTTTCGATGAAGTTCCTGCGCGGCTCAACCTCATCACCCATCAGCGTGGTGAAGATCTGATCCGCCGCAATTGCATCCTCAATCTGGACCTTCAGCAGGCGACGGACGGTCGGATCCATCGTAGTCTCCCACAACTGCTCCGGATTCATCTCCCCCAGCCCCTTGTAGCGCTGCTTCGACACGCCACGCTCCGCTTCCTCACGCAGCCACTGCATCGCCTGGTGGAAGTCGGCGACGGCCGACTCCTTCAGCTTTTCGCCTTCGCCACGGCGGATGATGGCGCCTTCGCCCATCAGGCCCTTGAAGGTCGATGCCGACCCGGCCAGCACGCTGTAATCCGCGCCGCCCACGAAGTCCGCGTCGATCGAGGTCACTTGCACGTTACCGTGGCGAATGCGCTCGATGCGCAGCGCGTGCTTTTCCGACAGGTCGTCCGAGCGCACGGTCACCTTCACCGCCGGATCCTTGATCGCCGCATCCAGCGCCTTGGCCGATTCCTCGGCCGCCGCCAGCGTAGACAGGTCCAGCTTCACGCCGCCGGCGACGATGGCCGTCAGCGCCGAGCGGTCGATCACGCGCGTCAGGCGCATCATGATCGCGTTGGCCAGGTTGTACTGGCGCACCAGTTCGCCCAGCGCTTCGCCGGTGATCGGGTCGGCGCCGTCGCGCGGGATCAGCGCGGCGCCGTTCAGTGCCACCATCATCATGTAGCTCGCTTCCTCGACGTCGTCCTTCAGGTAGCGCTCGTCGCGGCCGGCCTTGACCTTGTACAGCGGCGGCTGCGCGATGTAGATGTGGCCACGCTCGACCAGTTGAGGCATCTGGCGGTAGAACAGCGTCAGCAGCAGCGTGCGGATGTGGGCGCCGTCGACGTCCGCGTCGGTCATGATGATGATGCGGTGGTAGCGCAGCTTGTCGACGTTGAATTCGTCCGGGCCGATCGAGGTGCCGAGGGTCGCGATCAGGGTCGTGATCTGCTCCGACGACAGCATCTTCTCGAAGCGCGCCTTTTCCACGTTCAGCACCTTGCCGCGCAGCGGCAGGATGGCCTGGAACTTGCGGTCGCGGCCTTGCTTGGCCGAGCCGCCTGCCGAGTCACCCTCGACGATGTACAGTTCGCACAGCGCCGGGTCGCGTTCCTGGCAGTCGGCCAGCTTGGCCGACAGGCCCAGGCCGTCCATCACGCCCTTGCGGCGGGTCAGGTCGCGCGCCTTGCGGGCCGCTTCGCGCGCACGCGCCGCGTCCACGATCTTGCCGCAGATGATCTTGGCGTCGTTCGGCTTTTCGTTAAGGTAGTCGGTGAGCGTTTTTGCGACGATTTCCTCGACCGGGCCGCGCACTTCCGACGAGACCAGCTTGTCCTTGGTCTGCGACGAAAATTTCGGCTCGGGCACTTTGACGGACAGCACGCAGGTCAGGCCTTCGCGCATGTCGTCGCCGGAGATTTCGACCTTCGCCTTCTTGGCGAAGTCGTTCTCATCGATGTACTTGTTGATCACGCGCGTCATCGCCGCGCGCAGGCCGGTCAGGTGGGTGCCGCCGTCGCGCTGCGGGATGTTGTTGGTGAAGCACAGCACCTGCTCGTTGTACGAGTCGTTCCATTGCATCGACACGTCGACCGAAATGGTCGTGCCCTGGTCGGACTGGCGCTCGCCGGTGGCCTGGAACACAGTCGGGTGCAGCACGGTCTTGGACCTGTTGATGTACTCGACGAAGCCGCGGGTGCCGCCTTCGAACGCGAAGATTTCTTCCTTGCCGGTGCGCTGGTCGGTCAGTTTGATGTTGACGCCATTGTTCAGGAACGACAGTTCGCGAATGCGCTTCGACAGGATTTCGTAGTGGAACTCGACGTGCGTGAAGATTTCTTCGTCGGCCCAGAAGTGCACTTCGGTGCCGCGCTTGTCCGTGTCGCCGATCACTTTCATGGGCGAGACTTCGACGCCGTCGACGACTTCGATCAGGCGGTCCTGCGGCACGCCGCGCACGAATTCCAGCTGGTGCACCTTGCCGTGCTGGCGCACCGTCACGCGCAGCAGCTTCGACAGCGCGTTCACGCAGGACACGCCGACGCCGTGCAGGCCGCCGGACACTTTGTACGCGTTCTGGTTGAATTTGCCGCCGGCGTGCAGTTCGGTCAGGGCGATCTCGGTCGCCGAGCGCTTCGGCTCGTGCTTGTCGTCCATCTTGACGCCGGTCGGGATGCCGCGGCCGTTGTCCGTGATCGACATCGAGTTGTCGGAGTGGATCGTGACGTGGATCTCGGAGCAGTAGCCGGCCAGCGCCTCGTCGATCGAGTTGTCCAGCACCTCGAACACCAGGTGGTGCAGGCCGGTGCCGTCGGAGGTGTCGCCGATGTACATGCCCGGACGCTTGCGAACGGCCTCCAGGCCTTCCAGGATTTGAATCGAGGATGCGCCGTAATCATCCGCTTTCGGGGCGGCGGCTTGGATTGCTTCAGTGTTCTCGGACATGACTGCTTTCTCTTAAAACTGTGTTCGGGCAAATGCTGATGCCGCTTGTGCCGGCTTTAGCCACTCACCTCAAAACCGTCATCCCGGCGAAGGCCGGGATCCATAGACCGTGTGCTACTTCGGAAAGTCAGCATGGGCCCCGGCCTTCGCCGGGGCGACGGTGCAAACGGTGCGGCTCGATTAAATCCGCATCGGCATGACGACGTATTTGAAGTCGCCGTTGTCAGGAATCGAAATCAGCGCCGACGAATTCGAATCGCCCAGCGAGATGTTCACCTGGTCGCACTTCAGGTTGTTCAGCACGTCGAGCAGGTAGGTGACGTTGAAACCGATGTCGATCTTGTCGCCGCCGTAGTCGATTTCCAGTTCTTCCACCGCCTCTTCCTGGTCGGCGTTGGTCGAGCTGATCTTCATCACGCCCGGCTCGATCACGCAGCGCACACCCTTGAACTTGTCGCTGGTCATGATCGCGGCGCGCTGCAGCGAACGCAGCAGTTCGTCGCGGCTGATCGTGAAGTCGTTCTTGTAGCCCTTCGGGACCACGCGGGTGTAATCCGGAAACTTGCCCTCGACCAGCTTCGACACCAGCTCGATGTCGGCGAAGGTCAGCTTCACCTGCGAGGCGGCGATGTCCAGCTGGACCGTGTCGTCCGACTCTTCCAGCAGGCGCTGCAGCTCGATGATGGTCTTGCGCGGGATGATCACTTCCTGGCGCGCGAACGACTGCTCGGTCTCGACCTGGCAGAACGCCAGGCGGTGGCCGTCGGTGGCGACCGCGATCACGTTGTGACCGTCCAGCACCAGTAGCAGGCCGTTCAGATAGTAGCGGATGTCCTGCTGCGCCATCGAGAAGTGCACCATGTTGAACAGGTGCTTCAGGGTCTTCTGCGGCAGGGTCACGCTGGCGTTGTAGCTGTCGGCCACCGACACGGTCGGGAATTCCTCGGCGGCCAGGGTCTGCAGGGCGAAGCGCGATTTGCCGCTTTGCACCGTCAGGCGCTTGTTCAGCAGGGTCAGCGAGACGTCGCCCGATTCCGGCAGCGCGCGCAGGATGTCCAGCAGCTTGCGCGCGGCAACCGTGGTGCCGGTGACCTCGGCGCCCGAGCCGATGGACGCGTGCGTCGTGATCTGCACCTCGGTGTCGGTCGACAGGAAGGACACGTTCTCGCCGTCTTTGCGGATGAGGATATTGGCCAGAATCGGCATAGTGTGCCGACGCTCGACAATACCACTCACAATCTGCAAGGGCCGGAGCAGCGTGTCGCGGGTGGTTTTGACCAGTTGCATAGTTATCCCTCAGGTTGTATTTATGAAAACTTTGTCTTGCAGGACAATCAGTACTATTTTGCCAGAATTTCCTGACTGAACTTCACTTCTGAACCCCCACCTCGTCGTTCCCGCGCAGGCGGGAACCCATGCTGAGTATCCCGTTACGCGGTCTATGGGTCCCCGCCTGCGCGGGGACGACGGTTTTAAAGGGGTCGTATTTATCCCTTTAACGTCTGCTCCAGCACGTGCAGCTCATGATTCACTTCCGGACTCTTCTGCCTGTCCCCGGCAATCTTGCGCACCGCATGCAGCACGGTGGTGTGATCCCGGCCGCCGAACAGCTCGCCGATCTCCGGCAGGCTCTTCTGGGTCAGCTCCTTGGCCAGGTACATCGCAATCTGGCGCGGGCGGGCGATGTTGGCCGGCCGGCGCTTCGAGTACATGTCCGCGACCTTGATGTTGAAAAAGTCCGCGACCGTCTTCTGGATGTTTTCCACCGAAATCTGGCGGTTCTGCACCGACAACAGGTCCTTCAGTGCTTCCTTGACGATGTCGATCGTGATTTCCCGCCCGTGGAAGCGCGAGTACGCCAGGATCTTGCGCAGCGCGCCTTCCAGCTCGCGCACGTTCGAGCGCAGGTGCTTGGCCACGAAGAAAGCCACGTCGTCCGACAGCGTCACACCGTCCTGCTGCGCCTTCTTCAGCAAGATCGCCACCCGCATCTCCAGCTCCGGCGGCTCGATCGCGACCGTCAGGCCGGAGTCGAAACGCGAGATCAGGCGGTCGTCCATGCCCGTGATCTCTTTCGGGTAGGTATCGCTGGTGATGATGATCTGCTTCTTGGCCGCAATCAGCGCCTCGAACGCGTAGAAAAACTCTTCCTGCGTCCGGCTCTTGCCGCCGAAGAACTGGATATCGTCGATCAGCAGCATGTCCAGCGAGTGATAGTAATGCTTGAAATCGTCGAAGCCTTTGCGCTGGTACGCGGTCACGACGTCGCGCACATACTGTTCCGCGTGGATATAGCGGATGCGCGCGCCCGGCTGGTCCGCCATCACCTGGTTGCCGATCGCGTGGATCAGGTGGGTCTTACCGAGGCCGACGCCGCCGTAGAAGAACAGCGGGTTGTACGACACGCCCGGATTGTTGGCGACCTGGATCGCGGCGGCGCGCGCCAGCTGGTTGGCCTTACCGGTCACCAGGCTGTCGAAGGTCAGGTCCGGGTTCACACGGCTCTGCTCGCGCTTGGGCGAGTTGGCGATGTTGATATTGTCCGGGCTGGACGACAGCATCGGCGCCATCGGGCGCATGTCCTGCTGGGGTTCGGGCGCGGCGGCCGGGCCGAGCGGTTTCTTGTTCTTCGGGTCGAGCACGAACTGCACTTCAACCGGTGCTTCCCAATACTGGCAGGCGAGGGCCGTGATGCGCGGCGCAAACTGCGACTTCACCATGTCGAGTTTGAAGCGGTTCGGCGCGGCGATGCGCAGCTTGCCGTCCTCGTAGTCGAGGACGATCAGCGGCTTGATCCAAGCGCTGAATTGCTGCGGCGTCAGCTCGAGTTCCAGTTGCGCGGAACAGGACTGCCAGAAGTTTTCCATGAATGCCAGCTTATTGATACGTAACACGCTATTTTACCTGTACTGGCTAAAGTTATCCACAGGCACGAGCTTTAAATTTTCAGCGGTGCAGGCTTGACATTGGCAGTGTAAATACCGTCGTCCCGGCGCAGGCCGGGAACCATGGACAAGCTGAGTTGTCGAAAGGTAGCGCCGCAGGCCCAGCGTACTCAGCATGGCCCCCGGCCTCCGCCGGGGCGACGGTTCTTGGGCCAACAATGCCCTCTCCCGAACAACACCCGCCTTGACAGCTGGACCGAAAATGCTGTCTAATTCAGGGTTCCCTGTCCGCGTGCCATCTCAATCGTTCAACGATTGCCCCGGCGTGACGCGGTCAAGATAAGTATCTGCTGTGGCGTGACGCTGGCTTAACCATCTGCGATCCTGTCATTGGCGCCCGAAGCTGACGAGACGTCAGACCCGATTTTGCATACTAATTTGTCTTAAGCGAGACCACCATGAAACGTACTTACCAACCTTCCGTCGTCCGTCGCAAGCGCACGCACGGCTTCCGCGCACGCATGGCTACCCGTGGTGGCCGCCAGGTCCTGAACGCTCGCCGCGCCAAGGGCCGCAAGCGCCTGGCCGTCTAAGGCCAAGCTGCTCTCGATCGATCGCGGTCGGCCATGACTGGCGAAGGGGTGCACGACTTCGCGCGCGTTCGGCGTATCGTTAAAACGGATGAGTTTTCATCCGTTTTTCGTTTGCGGCCGGCGCAAAAAACCGCGCATTTCGTCCTCTACACCCGCCCCAACAGCCTGCCGCATGCGCGGCTGGGCATCGTTGCGGCCAAACGGTTCGCGCCGCGTGCGGTCACCCGCAACACCATCAAGCGCATCACGCGCGAGCTGTTCCGCACGACGGCGCTGCCGCCGTTCGACTGCATCGTCCGGCTGTCCAGTCCCGTCGTGAAACGGGACGGCGCCGCCACCACCCGCGCCCTGAAGGCCGAACTGCGCAGCGAGCTGGTGCGCCTGTTCGCCTCGCAAAAGGCGCGCGCCACGGCGGCCCCGAAATGAGCACCCTGCTGGCCTGGCTGGTGCGCGCCTACCAGTTGCTGGTCTCGCCGATGCTTGGCCAGAACTGCCGTTTCTACCCGACCTGTTCCAATTACGCGCTGGAAGCGCTGCGCACCCATGGCGCCGTCCGCGGCAGCTGGCTGGCCGCGCGCCGCGTGTGCCGCTGCCATCCGTGGAACGAAGGCGGCGTCGACCCTGTTCCCCCCGCGAAGCAGGACTCCCACCCAGCCGCTTGCGGTTGCAACCACCCCTGAAGAAATCCAATGGAAATCAATAAACGTACCATCCTGTGGATCGTGTTCGCCGTCTCCCTGATCGTCCTGTGGAACGATTGGATGGTGTCGAACGGCAAGCAGTCGATGTTCTCGACCACGCCGCCGGCCGCCAAGGTGGCCGCGAGCGCGCCGGCCGCCACCCCGGCCACCGCCGCGCCCGCAGCGCAGCCGGGCGGGACCGCTCCGGCCGCCGTGCCGGGGGCGCCGGTTCCCGTCAAGGCCGAGACGGTTACCGTCACCACCGACGTCTTCAAGGCCGACATCGACACCGCAGGCGGCGTCATCCGTCGCCTGGAGCTGCTGAAATATAAGGCAGAAGGCAGCCCGGGCTGGTTCGGCGGCTGCTTCGGCCTGTCGCCGGCTTGCAAGCCGACCGATCGTGCAACGAACGAAGTGCTGTTCGAAGAAGATCCGAAGCACACCTACCTGGCCCGCAGCGGCCTGACCGGCGTCAATGGCCTGCCGGACAATAACACCGTGTATTCGGTGAAGCCGGGTGTGCGCACCCTCGACGGCGGCAACCAGGTGCAAGTCGTGCTCGAAGCCGAGCAGGGCGGCGTCAAGCTGACCAAGACCTTCACGTTCAAGCGCGGCGACTACGTGATCGACGTGCGCCACGACGTCACCAACGTCGGCGCCGCGCCGGTGACCCCGTCGGTGTTCCTGCAGCTGGTCCACGACGGCAACACCCCGGAAGGCTCGTCCTACTTCAACAGCCGCTACACCGGCCCGACGCTGTACACCTCGACCGACAAATACCAGAAGCTGACCTTCGAGAAGATCGAAAAAGGCACCGTCGAGCATACCAACAAGGCCAACGACGGCTGGATCGCGATTTCGCAGCACTTCTTCGTGTCGGCCTTCGTCCCGCCGGAAAACCAGCCGCGCGATATCCGCACCGCGAAAGTCGGCACCAACCTGTATTCGATCGAAACCGTGATGCCGATCGGGACCCTGCCGCCGGGCGCCAGCGTTTCCAGCTCGGCCAAGCTGTATTCGGGCCCGCAGGACGAGAAGGCGCTGGAAGGCATCGCGCCGGGTCTGGAACTGGTCAAGGACTATGGCTGGGCGACCATCATCGCCAAGCCGATCTTCCTCGGCATGAACATGATCCACAAAGTCCTGGGCAACTGGGGCTGGACGATTATCGCGTTCACCATCCTGATCAAGCTGCTGTTCTTCCCGCTGTCGGCTGCCGGTTATCGCAGCATGGCCAAGATGAAGACGCTGGCGCCGAAAATGCAGGCGATCCGCGAGCGCTTCAAGGATGATCCGGCCAAGATGAACCAGGCCACCATGGAGCTGTACAAGAAAGAGAAGATCAACCCGCTGGGCGGCTGCCTGCCGATCCTGGTGCAGATGCCGGTGTTCCTGGCGCTGTACTACGTGCTGCAGGCCTCGATCGAATTCCGCGGCGCGCCGTGGATCGGCTGGATTACCGACCTGTCGCAGCACGACCCGTGGTGCATCCTGCCGGTGGTGTATGCGATCTCGATGTTCATCACGCAGAAACTGAACCCGGCGCCGGCCGATCCGGTGCAGGCCAAGATGATGCTGTTCATGCCGCTGGCGTTCTCGGTGATGTTCTTCTTCTTCCCGTCCGGCCTGGTGCTGTACTGGGTGGTGAACAACATCATGTCGATCGGCCAGCAGTGGGTGATCACCAAGAAGCTCAATCCGCAGTAAGCGACAGCTGTTGCGAATAATAGAAAGCCCGCGGAAAACCGCGGGCTTTTTTTATTCCCA
>NZ_JANUGU010000007.1 GCF_024753145.1 Massilia terrae
AGCGGGAACCCCATTTTGCACGCAGCACGACGGCTACTGGATCACCCTGAACTCGATCCGCCGATTGCGCGCCCTGCCCTCCGGCGTACGGTTATCGGCCACCGGCCGGTCCGGCCCCTCGCCCGACACCGAGATCAGATCGGCCTGAATCCCGCGCCGAACGACATAGTCCTTGACCGCATCCGCGCGCGCCTGGCTGAGCGACAGGTTGCCCGCGCGGGAGCCCGCGTTGTCCGTATGCCCGATCACCTCGACACGCACGCCCTTGAGCTTCTGCAGCGCCACCGCCATCTGGTCAAGGATCGACCTCCCGGACTCCGTCAACGTCGCCTTGCCCGACTCGAATTCGATGATGCGGTTGGCCAGCGCCGCATCGAGCACGCCCTGCTGCGTCGCCGCTACGCGCAGGCCGTTGTTGACGACGTAGGTCGGGTTCAGGTTGGCCGCGATGTCGCTCGCGATCTGCTGCCGCTGCGCCTCGCTGGCGACTTCGCCGCGCAGGCTGACATTGTTGCCGTCGACCTTGAGCTGGCCGCCGGACACCAGCTTGAGATTGGGCCCGATGAGACGCTGCACGTAATCGCCCCAGTTGGCCGGCGTCGCCACGCTGCCCACCGACAGCTGGTCGACCACCCTCTGCTGCCCATACACCTCGCGCAGCCGGGCCAGCAGGCCGGCTTTGGTGCTTTCGTCCGGCACGGTGCCGGTGACGAGGATCGGCGCGGTCGGGTCGGGTGCAGCGACGGCGGCGCAGGCAAAACCGAGCGCCGCGATGAACAGGAGAGGCTTCACGGTGCGGCTCCGATGAAGGTTTTGAGGAACAGGTCGCGCGCCATGGCAAGCGGGAGCTCCGGCTGGTCAAGATAGCTGGCCAGCGCGCGCACATCCACGTCGAGCCCAAGCTGTTCGTCCACCCAGCTGGTATCGGCGAAACCGACCTGCTGGTCGCGCGCGGCCAGCGGGTCGATGATGGCGCGCAGGGTCTCGGCGGCGGCGCTGCAGAAGCCGATCACCAGCACCGGCTGTCCTTCCTGGCGCGTCAGGAACAGGGCCAGGTCGAATGCCCCTCGCCTCAAAAAAGGTGTCACCAGCTCTAGCCAGAACGCCGCAACCGCGCAACGCCGCGCTGCCGCAGCCGGCAGCGGGAGCACGAGGCTCTTATGGACAGCGGATGGCTTGCTGTGCATGACCGGCTGCAGCAGCAGGCCAAGCGCCAGGATCAGGCGCTCGCTCGGGCAGCCGAGCAGTTCGGAGAGCGCCGCGACGGTGCCGTCGGCGAGGAAGCCGTCAAGCGCTGCGTCGGCCTCGCCGAGCGTGATGCTGGCGTCGGCCAACGATTGCAAGTGCGGCCCGGGATCGCTGGAGCTTACGATGCGCGGCGCCATCGTCTCGAAGTAGGTCCACAACGGCGAAAAGGCGAGCGGGCTGCGCGACACGAACTGCGCCGGGTCCGCGACGTCGAGCGTGCGCATCATGAGGAAGGGGAAGCGCCGGCCGGACTGGTCGTGGCTCGCGACCAAATGACCGGCGACGGCGTGGCGACGCGCCGGCCCGGCAAAGGCAAAGCTGACCGGCGCCATCGCGTCGTAGTCGAGCTTCCAGCGCGGGCTGGACGGCAGGCGGCTCATCACGTGGGCCAGCCATTCGTCGAGCATGGTCATGATCGGCACGTGGTGCGCGACCTTCACGAAGTCGCTGCGCGCGGGGATCTTGCCGAAGTAGCCGATCCGGTCGGTCACGGGGGCGCGCATCAGTTGGCTCCGGCGAGGCTGGCGACGGCGGACGCTTGCGTGGCACGGCCGACGATGGTGTCCGGAAGGCGCAGGCCCTTGAACCCACGGCCCTGTCCATTGCTGTCCCCATTGCCATCGACCGCGGCGCTGCTGGTGATGCGCAGGTCGATCGTGACCGCGACATTGTTGGCGGACCAGCTCAACTCGAACACGCCGCCCGGCTTGTTCTTGCGCGCGGCCGAATCGACCATGCGCTTGAGGCCAAACTCGCCGGGCTGGTTGAACAGTTCAACCGAGCGGCCATCGAAGGTCACTGCGCTGATCTTCGCGCCGGTCACGCCTTGCGGGCCGGGATGAACCATCGTGGTCCACGCCGACGGCGTATTCCGGTAGCGCAGCTGCTGGCCATCGATCTCGATCGTGTATTCCTGCGTGCCCGGCGCCGGCAGCGGCTGCACCTGGAACACCTGTTGCGGCACGCCGCTGGCCTGCGCGACGCCATTCGCCGACAGCGGCGCCACCCAGTTCGGGAAGCCACTGACGATCTGCGGCGACAAGGTCAACCCGAGTTCGGCCCAGGTGCGCGCCTCGATCAAATCGCCGCGCCGCGTGACCAGCGGCCCCATCGAGGTATTGACGAATTTGGCGACGACGCCGTCCGGCCCGAAGAACTGCGCGATCTCGCTGGTCGAGGCTTCCACGTGGGAGGCAGCCGTGAACGGATATTTGTCGGCGAGCGTCTTGCGGAACGGCTCCAGCACCTGTACCTGCCAGGTCTTGTTGATCTCGGCCTCGGATGGCATCACGATCATCGCGAAGGTCTGCATCAGCGGGCGCACCAGCAGCGGGCGCAGCGCCTGCTTCTGGCCGTCGCTCATCCCGGTCAGCATCTGCTCGTCGACGTACTTGAGCGCGTCGGCCAGTTCGGAGCCGCTGCCGTCGAGGGTCTGCTGCATCAGCTGTTTGGCGCCGGGACCGGGATCGCCCTGGTTGCGCAAGGTGTTCAGCCGCGTGCGCAGGCGCGACAGCGCATCGAGATAGCCGGTCATCAGCGACGCGTCCTTTTGCGTGAGGCCGACCAGCCGCGCGACGCCGGAGAATTCGCGCCCGACTGGCCCCATGACAGGCGCGCCTGCGGATGGATGCAGGGGATCGACCGTGGCGGCCAGGGTGCGGGCATCGCTCGGCGCGCGGCGCAGGATCACTTCCTTGAGCCAGGCAAGCAGCCCGCGCTCGGTCTTGCCCGGCTCACGCGTCGCGCCCGGGTTGTCCCATGACGTCTGCTCGTAAATCGTCTTGAGCAGCTTCGCGATCGGCGAGGCCTGCGGATCGCCGAGGCGGTTCATCGCCTGCACCGCCGAGTCGAAGCCGTTCAGGTCCGCGATCGTCACGCCCTGCACGAACTTGCCCCACTCCTTCGCGTACTCGCTCTTGTACATTTCGACCAGCGTCTTCTGGATCTGCTCGGGGCTGCCCTCCAGCGTCAGGTCGTCGTGCGTGGTGGTCCGCAACACCCAGTCGGCAGTCTGCAGGTCCTTGTTGGCGGCATCGCGGATCGCGCCCTGCACGAACTTCTCCCACGCCTCGCGGCTGAACGCGCCGCTAACCGCGTAGCTGCCCGCGACGAGGTTCTGGTCCTGCTCGCCGACGATGCGCGCCACCGTCACGAGCGAGAAGCGGGTCGAGGCGCGCGCCTTGATTTCGGCGTAGACGCGCTCGCGCGCCGGCGTTCCGCGGACCACGTGGCGCAGGTTTTCGCGCGCGCTGTCGAGCAGGGAGAGCTTGGGCTGGATCTGCGGCCAGGCCTGGTCCTGCGCCTGCGCCGCATAAAAGGTCATCAGCCGTTCGGCGCTGCGGATCATCTGGTCATGCGGCATGGCGCCCCGATTGGCTTCGAGCCAGCGGCGCCAGTAGCGCGTCAGCTGGTCGTTCAGGTGGGCCGGTTCGGCATGCGATTTGTCGCTCAACATCAGGTAAGTCTTGAGCGCGTTGTAGGCGTCGGTGACGTTAGTGGGCGAGACGTCCTGGTAGAGCTCACCGGCCCGGGCCGGCGCCTGCGCGGCGGCGCCGTTGGCGTCGAGCTGGGACGCACTGGCGTTGACGTCGGCGAGCATCTGTTCGATCGCGGCGGTCACCGGCTGCACCATCACCTCGCGCATACCGCCGAAGAATTCGTCGCGCAGCTTGCGGTCGATCGCATCGCCCTGGTACAGGCCGAAGGACAGCGCGAGCGGGCGCTCCTTCCGGTATTTTTCAAGCTGCGTGATGCGGTCTTGCAGGACATCGAGCGCTTCCAGCCGCGATTGCAGGTCGATGCGCTTGTCCTGCAGGCGCACGGCCTTGTCGAGGTCCGCCTGGGCGTCCGCGACCAGTTGCGCGTTGCCGAACCAGGACCAGGTCCAGCCGCCCAGCGAACCGCCCAGCAGCAGCGCCGCGCACAGGAACAGCGCGTACTTCAGGCGCGTCGTGGCCGGGCTGGCGTAGCGCTTGACGAGGTCGCGGTCGGCGAAGATCACGCGGCGGAACAGGTCGAGCAGGAAGTAGCCGGACTGCTCTTCGTCTTGCGGTTCGGGATGCGCCTGCGATGCGAGGTCGAGCCCGAAGCGGCCGGCCACCCGTTTCGACGCCAGGTCCTGGACCGCGCCTTCCTGCAGCGCGCTGGTGAAATAGAAGCCGCGGAAGACGGGCTTGAACTGGTAGGTATTCTCCTCGAACAGCGTGGCCAGAAAGGCGCGCAGCGGGCTCTTGATCGATGCGAACTCCACCGGGAAGGTGAACACGCCGGGCCGCATGTGGGCGCTGCGATTGCCGGCCATGGTCGCGACGCTCATCTCCTGCAGGCCCTGGTGCAGCTCATCGAAATGCTGGTCGAAGAAGGCCAGCACATCCTGCGGCGTGCTGCGGCGGTTGTAGCGCAGCGTCGCGCCCCAGATGCGATCGCGCTCGGCGCGCTCGCTGCCGAGGAAGAAGTCGGCGAAGCCGGCGACCAGGTCGGCCTTGGTGAAGACAAGGTACACAGGTGCATACACGCCGAGCCGCTCGGTCAGTTCCTGTACGCGCGTGCGCAGGCTGCGTGCAAGCTCCATCGATGCGAAGGCCGGCCCGGTCGCCAGTTCGGCCACGCTGACCGCGATGATGATGCCGTTGATCGGCGCGCGGCGGCGGTATTTGCGCAGCAGGTCGAGGAAACCGAACCACTCGGTGCGGTCTTCTTCCACCACCGAGTAGCGGCCGGCGGTGTCGAGCAGGATGCCGTCCGTGGTGAAGAACCAGTCGCAGTTGCGGGTGCCGCCGACGCCCTGCACCGCTTTGCTGCCGGGGATGGGAAAGGTGAGGCCGGAGTGGGCAATGGCGCTGCTTTTGCCGGCCGACGGGTTCCCGATGATCATGTACCAGGGCAGCTCGTACAGGGCTGCGGCGCCACGCGTCAGCCCAAGCTTGGAGGTCTTGATGGTGTTGATCGCGTCGACCAGGCCCTTGCGCAGTACCGCCACCTCGCTCTTGCCCGGTCCCGCTTCGCTGGATGCCGGGACCAGGCTGGCGCCCAGGCGCGCGGCAACCCGCTTGCGCCATTGGCGGCGGACGAGCCAGAACACGCCCCAGGCGGCCAGCGCCGCAAGCGCCGCGATCAAGGCCCAGATCAGCGCGATTTCGAAGGTGTCCGCGGTGAGGAACAGGAAGCCGACGAACGCGGCCAAGCCAATCACGACAAGCACGCGGCTGTCTGTCAGGAACTGCCAGAGTCGGGACATAGCGGGAGTGCGTCTGAGGTTGGAGGAAAGGTCTCGCAGGCAATCGTCGCACCAATCCCCTGCACCGAATTTGACTCGTAACAAGCTTTCCGAGGGGATATTCGCTCAGGCGGGTGGGCGGATGACGCCACGCTCGCGCAGCTCGGTGTGGCCGAAATCCATCATCGTCCAGCGCCCGCCCCAGGTCAGGCCGAGCGATTCGGCGAGCTCGCCATAGAGCTGGTAGCCGCGCATGGCCCAGGGGTCTTTTTCCGAGATCACGATTTTGCCGTCGCGCCAGAACGCGCAGTCGGCGGCGAGTCCATATTGATGCCAGCTTTGCCAGGCGCGGGCGTTGGTGACCTGATTGCCGGCGCGCGCGAGCATGTCTTGGCGCGCGGGGCTGCGGTAGCCTTCCAGCAGGGTCATTTCATAGCCATATTTTTCCTTCATGATCTTGAATGCGAGCAGGAGGCGCTGGCTGAATTCGGGCCGCAGCATGCCCCAGTTGCGGCTGGCGTCGGCGAGCATCGGGCGAACCAGCTGCAGTTCCGGCGTGCTGAACGCGAGCGGCGGCAAGGCCACCGGGGGCACCAGGCGTTCACCATTGAGCAAGGCCGTGACCTGGGCGTCGGGCAATGGCTCCACGCCATCGTATGCCGGCAGCATTGTCGGGCTGCGCAGGGCCAGCGCGAGCAAGGACGGGATCGCCACGACGGGGATACCGATCGCAAAGACTACCCAGTGGCGCCGGACCGTCTTGCGCGCCGCCCTGTACGACGCATGCAGGGTGAGCCGCCAGTGCCATGCGGGCGTGAAGGAAAAACGGTCCCAGCCGGCCATGCGGCGGCCGACTCGCTGCCCCATGGAAAACATTCCTTGGCGCACTCCTGCACGCGCGGATGGGAACACGAACAAGCCGATGACGCCGCACACCACACAAAAATAAAGAAGTGCGATAAAGATCAGCATGGCATTCCCTGGATTGTTTCTAATCAGCTAGAAGCAATCATCTTAGGAGTACCACCGTGCGCCCTACAGACGAAAATCAACATTCCACGCGGCCAAACCTGATCTCTTCGCCACGCCGTGGCGGCAACGAGGACAACATCCTCGAAATGCTGGAGCGCGACACCGTGCGAACGCGCGGGATGCAGGCCCAGTCGCGCTTCGGTTGGTACGTGTCCGGCAGCGTGCTTGCCGTGTTCCTGGTCAGCCTGCTAGTGTGGCTGGCGCGGGAAAGCCCCAAGGTGCAGCAGGTGGAGGCGGTGCTGGCTGCCGCCGATACCGATCGTCCGCCTGCGGCCAGCACCGCCGGCGACAGCGGTCTCGCCGACGAAGCGCCGGCCATGTCGCACGCGCCCACTGCGCCGGCTGCGCAAGCCGCGCCGGCATCGCCGGCCGGACCCGACTCAGCCAACTTGGCTACGCTACCCTCGGCCGCTCCCCCTGCACACCGGACCAATGTCGCCACCCAACATGCCGCAATCGTCGACGAGCAGCATCCATCCTCCCGCAAGCAGGATGCTCAACAGCATTTGCCGCCGATCGTGCTGGCGACACCTGGCCTGCTCGGCGCCGTGCCGCCGGCGCAGCCCACCAGCGGCGCCGTCGTGCAGGACGAGACGACCGCCACGCCGCCCAAGCCGGACGCCGCGATCGCGCAAGCCATGCCACTGGACGAGCACAAGCTGCCCGCAACGCCACCGCCGGCGCCGGCGCCGGCGCTAAAGGACGACGCCACATCGCAAGCCCCGGCGGCAAGCGGACAGGCCGCGCCGGATCCCGCTTCCGCCGCACCCAGCGTCAACCAGCAACAGCCGGCCACACAAGCGGGCGCCGACACGCCGCGCAGCCCTGCCTCCGCCAAGGCGCGCAGCGCCGCCAGAACCCGGGCCAGCGCCCGCAACAAGCCACGCAAGCCGGCCCGCAACGCCGGCAAGGCGAAGCGAACCGCCGCGCAGCCGCATGATGCGCAAACGCACGACCGGCAAACCGACAGCGACGTCGCGCTGATTTCCGCCGTGATCCAGCACGCGTCGACCCACCCGGCCTGCGCGGAGGCCGGGTGTGCCGCCAAAGCAACGCCCAAGCAGTAAAGCGCCCGCCCGACCGCGTCCTGCGGTCCGTCCAGACTGAAACTGCTGGGTAAGCCGCGCCCGAAACGCTATACTGTACAAAAGCACAGTGCGGCGTTTCGATAATGATCAAGGTTCTGGAAAACGAGTTTTACTATCTGGACAATTTCCAGCGCGTGCTGGACTGGATAGCGCAGCGCTACGAGGACCTGCTGATCGATGAGGAGCGCGCCTTCATCGCCGCCTTCCCCGCCCTGCCGCGGCCCGCGCGCGCGCTGTTCGTCCGGATGGTGATGCGCAAGGGCGAGCTGTTCCGCGCAAGCAAGCTGAGCTACGCTGAGATCGGCTGCCCGCTCGAAGCGGCGCGCGCGCTGGCGCCGACCGGCTGGGTCGAGCTGGATCCGGTGATGAATATCGACGAGCTGTTCGATCTCGTCGTCAAGCCCGAGATCGCCCTGATCTTCCAGTTAAAGATGCACCAAAATGGTGCAAAGAAGGCCGAGCAGCTGGCATCGCTGCGCCCCGAATTCGACGACAGCCGCCGCTTCTCCAACTGGTACCGCGACTGCCCGGACACCGCGCTGCGCATCCTGGTCAAGCCGCTGTGCGACCGCCTGCGCCTGATCTTCTTCGGCAACCTGCACCAGGACTGGACCGAGTTCGTGCTGTCCGACCTGGGCATCTACCGTTTCGAGCAGGTCGAATTCTCGCGCGCCTCGCGCGGTTTCCGCAGCCGGCGCGACATCGAGCTTTATCTGCAGATCCACGCCTGCAAGGAGCGCTTCGACGGCGGCGAGTCGCCCGACGCCGTGCTGCCCGACCTGCCGCCGCGGGCGCCCGACAACGAATGGCTGGCCAGCCGCCGCGAGAAGCTGCTGTACCAGATCGGCCAGCACTACGAAAAACAAAAAGACTACGCCCGCGCCCACGACGCCTATCGCGACTGCGCCTTCACTGGCGCCCGCGCGCGCGCCATCCGCGTGCTGGAAAAGGCCGCGCGCTACGCCGAGGCACACGCCTTGCTGCTGCAGGCCGAGGCCGCGCCGGAAAGCGACGCCGAACGCCAGCACCTGCTGCGCATCGCCCCGCGCCTTGCGCGCAAGCTCGGCCTGCCGGGATCAAAAGCACGCCGCCCGCAACCGGCCGAGCGCATCGACCTATGCCTGCCCATGCCCGCGGGCGACTGGTGGGTCGAGGGCGTGGTGCGCGACCATCTCGCGCACGATGAAGCGCCCGTTTTCTACGTCGAGAACGCGCTTGCCAACGCCATGTTCGGCCTGTTGTGCTGGCCCGCGATCTTCTGCGCGATCCCCGGCGCCTTCTTCCATCCTTTCCACCGCGCGCCGTCCGACCTGCACAGCCCCGACTTCTACCAGCGCCGCGCGGATCAATTCGATGCCTGCCTCGCGCAGCTGGACGATGGCCGCTACCGCGCCACCATCCTGCGCCACTTCGGCGAGAAGTCCGGCATCCAGTCGCCGTTCCTGCTGTGGGACTACCTCGATCAAGCGCTCCTCGAACTCGCGCTCGACTGCATCCCGGCCGAGCACCTGAAGCGCTGGTGCGAACGCATCCTGCACGATGTGAAGGCCAACCGCAGCGGCTTCCCTGACCTGATCCAGTTCTGGCCCGCCGAACGGCGCTACCGCATGATCGAGGTGAAGGGCCCCGGCGACCGCCTGCAGGACAACCAGCTGCGCTGGATCGATTACTGCGCCACGCACCGGATGCCGGTGGCGGTGTGCTACCTGCAGTGGGAACAATCGGCTTGAGCTACGTCGTCGCAGTGCGCGCGCTGTGCGAGTTCACGGCCAAGCAGGGCGACCTCGACCTGCGCTTCACGCCCTCGCCCACCGCGCAGGAAGGCATCGCCGGACACCAGGTGGTGACTTCAAGGCGCAGCCCCGGATACCAGACCGAGCTTGCACTGTCCGGCGAACACGGGCCGCTGCTGGTGCGCGGCCGCGCCGACGGCTACGACCCGGCGCAGCGGCTGATCGAAGAGATCAAGACCTACCGCGGCCAGTTCGCGCGCATCCCCGACAACCACCGCCACCTGCACTGGGCCCAGCTGCGCGTGTACGGCCACCTGCTGTGCGCGCGGGACGGCCTCGATCAGGTCGACCTGGCGCTGGTCTACTACGAGATCGGCAGCGGCGAAGAGACCGTGCTGCGCGAGACCCGCAGCGCCGCCGAACTGGCCACGCTGTTCGAGGACCTGTGCGGCCGCTTCATCGACTGGGCGCAGCAGGAACTGGCGCACCGCGAGGCGCGCGACGCCGCACTCGCGCAGCTGCGCTTCCCGCACGCGGAGTTCCGCCCCGGCCAGCGCCAACTGGCCGAAGCGGTGTTTCGCGCCAACGCCGGCGCGCGTTGCCTGCTGGCGCAGGCGCCGACCGGCATCGGCAAGACCGTCGGCAGCCTGTTCCCGGTGCTGAAGGCGGCGCCGCAGCAGCGCATCGACAAGGTGCTGTTCCTGGCCGCGAAAACGCCGGGCCGCCAGCTCGGGCTGGATGCGGCGTCCACGCTGGGCCGCGGCACGCCGCTGCGGGTGCTGGAACTGGCCGCGCGCGACAAAGCCTGCGAGCATCCGGACAAAGCCTGCCACGGCGAGTCCTGCCCGCTCGCGCAAGGCTTCTACGACCGGCTCCCGGCAGCACGCCAGGCCGCCCTCGCCCACCCGATGCTGGACCGCGCGGCGCTGCGCGAAGTGGCGCTGGCGCACGATGTCTGCCCCTACTACCTCGGCAGCGAAATGGCGCGCTGGAGCGACGTGATCGTGGGCGACTACAACTACTGGTTCGACACCGGCGCGATGCTGTACGGCCTGGCGCTGGCCAACCAGTGGCGGGTATCGGTGCTGGTCGACGAGGCGCACAATATGGTCAGCCGCGCCCGCGCGATGCACACCTGCGCGCTGGACCGCGGCGCCTTGCGCGCGGCCCGCGCCGCCGCGCCGCCGCTGGCGAAGAAGGCGCTGGGCCGCGTCACGCGCGCCTGGCCGGAAGCCACCCAGCCTTACGAGGTGTTGCCCGCGCTGCCGGACAAGCTGCTCGCCGCGCTGCAAACGGCCACCAGCGCGATCACCGACCTGCTGGCCGAGCAGCCCGCCCCGCCCGATCCGGCACTGCAGCGCTTCTACTTCGACGCGCTGCACTTCACGCGGCTGGCCGAGACCTTCGGCGAACATTCGCTGTGCGACCTCACGCGCGAAGGCAAGGACAGCGCGCTCAGCATCCGCAACGTGGTGCCGGCGCCCTTCCTCAAGAGCCGCTTCGCGCTCGCGCATTCGACCACGCTGTTCTCGGCCACGCTCAGTCCATGGCACTACTACAGCGACGCGCTGGGCCTGCCCGACAGCACCGCGTGGATCGACGTCGACTCGCCCTTCTCCGCCGACCAGTTGGCGGTGCGCGTGGCCGGACACATCTCGACGCGCTACCAGCACCGCAGCGCCTCGCTGGCGCCGATCGCGCAGCTGATGGCGCAGGAATACACACAACGTCCCGGCAACTACCTCGCCTTCTTCAGCAGCTTCGACTACCTTGAGCAAGCCGCCACGCTGTTCGCCGAGCGCCACCCGGACGTCCCGACCTGGCTGCAAAGCCGCCGCATGAACGAGGACGAGCGCGCGGCCTTCCTCGAGCGCTTCACCGAGGACGGCCGCGGCATCGGCTTCGCGGTGCTCGGCGGCGCGTTCGGCGAAGGCATCGACCTGCCCGGCGCGCGCCTGATCGGCGCCTTCATCGCCACGCTCGGCCTGCCGCAGGTGAACCCGGTGAACGAGCAGCTGCGCGAACGGATGCAGGCCACCTTCGGCGCCGGCTACGACTACACCTACCTGTACCCGGGCATCCAGAAAGTGGTGCAGGCTGCGGGCCGCGTGGTGCGCACGCTGGACGACCGCGGCGTGGTGGTGCTGATCGACGACCGCTTCGGCAAGGCCCCCGTGCGCGACCTGCTGCCGCGCTGGTGGAAGATCGAAGCGGCTAGCGGATCAGGTCGCGTACCTTCTGGTAGCCGCTGCGGCTGATCGGGATGCGCACGTCGCCGTCGAGGACCGCGCAGTGGCTGTCCTTGCTGGCCTGCTCGATGCGGCGGATCGCGCCGGCGTTCACGATGTAGGAGCGGTGCACGCGCACGAAGACGGCCGGATCGAGTTGCGCTTCGAGCTCGGACAGCGGCTGGTTCTTCAGGTAGGCCTTGCCTGCCGCGTGGATCTGCACGTAGTCATCCTGCGCCTCGGCGTAATCGATGGTGGCGGCCGGCACCACGTGCACGCGCGCGCCGTCGCGGATCAGCACGCGCTCCAGCGGACCGCCGCGCTGCGCGGCCTCGGACAGCAGTGGCGCGATCCCAGCCGGCTTGCCGGCCAGGCCCCGCGCGTGCGCCAGCGCCTGCGCCAGGCGCTCGCGCGAAAACGGCTTGAGCAGGTAGTCGACCGCATGCACCTCGAAGGCGCGCACCGCGAACTGGTCGTAGGCGGTGACGAACAGGTAGCGGGTTCTGGCGCCGGCG
Organism: Massilia terrae; assembly: GCF_024753145.1. GTDB lineage: Bacteria > Pseudomonadota > Gammaproteobacteria > Burkholderiales > Burkholderiaceae_D > Telluria > Telluria terrae. Next base: position 12,061 of record NZ_JANUGU010000007.1, read on the forward strand.
AGTTCGGCGACTTCGAAGCCGTCCAGCTTGGGCATCTGGATATCGAGGAAGACCAGGTCCGGCGCCTGCTCGGTGATCGCCTTCACCGCCTCGAAGCCGTTGGCGCATTCGCCGACGATCTCGATGTCGGGAACATCGTTCAGGTATTCGCGCAGCACGGCGCGCGCCAGGTGTTCATCGTCGACGATCAGGACTCGCATCAGTTCTCCCTGGTTTCAAGGGGCAGCAACAGCTCCACCCGGAACATGCCTTCTTCTTCGCTGGATTGGACGCTGGCTTCGTGCGCATAGGCGTGCAGCAGGCGCTCGCGCACATTGGCCAGGCCATGCCCGCCGCTGGCCCCGGCCGGCTGGTCGTCGCCGCGTTCGTTTTCGACGCGAATGCGCAGCAGCGTACCGGCGCAAGCGGCGGACAGGCGCACGCTGCCGCCCTCGAGCCGGCGCGCCACGCCGTGCTTGATCGCGTTCTCCACCAAGGGCTGCAGGATCAGCGGCGGCAACAGGCAGGCGCGCGCGGCATCTTCGACGTCTTCCTGCCACGCCAAGCGCTCGCCGAAGCGCACCTGCTCGATCGCCAGGTAGTGGCCGATCATCTCCAGCTCGTCGCCCAGCGTGATGCGGCCGCGCGCCTCCAGGCCCAGGGTGCGGCGGAAGAATTCGGCCAGCTGCAAGGTCATCTCGCGCGCGGCGCGCGGATCGATGGTGGTCAGCGCGCTGACCGAATTGAGGCTGTTGAACAGGAAGTGCGGATCGACCTGGGTGCGCAGCAGGCGCAGCTCGGCGTCGCGCGCGGCGACCATGGCCTGCAGCTCGCGCGTTTCGAGGTCGCGCGCGCGGCCGATGGCGAGCACCAGGTAGTTCGCCACCGAGCACATTCCGTACAGGATCAGGCCGAGGCCGAATATGGTGGCGCCCAGCGAACGGTTCCAAACGACGCCGGCGCCGCCCAGCAGCTCATTCCAGCCGCTGGCGGCGGCGGTCCACAAGGCCGACATGCAAAAGGCCGCGAACACGAAGGAGGCGAACAGGCGCCACGCGGCGGTGCGGCCCAGCGGATGCACGCGGCACAGGAAGTAGGAGGAAAAGCCGGCCGCCACGCCATACAACAGCGCGAGCGGCAGCACGAACAGCAGCGCCGCCGCGAGCGGGACGCCGGTCGCGGCGGCGAGCAGCCAGGCCAGCGCCGCGCCGAACATCAGCCAGGCCAGCAGGTACAGCAGGCTGCCCTGGCGCGAGCCGAAGGGGCCGAGCATCAGTTGCGCACTTCGATGCCGCCCATGATGGCGTAGCCGGTCACGATCAGGCGCTTGTTGCCGGCCGGGCGCACGGTCTTCTCTTCGAAGCCGCCCAGAATGGGCGTGCCGTGCATGACCACGGTCCAGTCGGCGGGCACCTTGATCGTGATGCCGCCCATGAAGGCGAAGACGTCGATCACGGCCTCGCCCTCGATCGAGGCGCCGCGCATGTCGAGCGCGGCGCCGCCGAGGATGGCGGTGACGTCGCCGCCACGGAACCTCTGGCTGGTGATGCTGCGCTCGAATCCGCCGAGGATGGCGGTGATGTCGACCACGTCGTCGCTGCCCGCCTGGGCCTTGGCGGCCGCGGCATCGGCCGGATTCCACGCCGCGCCGGCCGGCATCGCGTCCTTGTCGAAGCTGACGCTGTCGCGGCGGCGTCCCCGTTCAAAGGCGCGGAACAGCACCATGCCGCCCACCACGATCAGCACCAGCGGCCAGAAGGTATGCCAGCTGACATAGAAGAAGCCGAGCCGGTTGGCGATCATGACCGCGCCGATAGCGATGAACACGCCGCCCATCAGGTAGTTGGGCGAGCTGGTGTCGAACAGCTTGATCAGGCCGACCACGATGAACACCATGGGCCAGAACGCGATCGCGCGGTGGAAATCGATGATGTCGAGGTTATCGAGCAGGAACAGCACCCCCATCGCGATCACCAGCACGCCGACCACGAGCTGGCTGTGCATGCTGCGGCTTGCGTTACGGTTTCTCATTCTCGCTCTCCCTGTTTTTAAGACGGCGCGCGACGACCGGTTCGAGCACCATGGCCACGCCGCTGATGATGATGAAGACCGGCCAGCTGTTATAGAAGGTCAGGCCGAAGCTGCCATCGAAGACCGCGAACAGCCAGGCGCCGACGCAGGCCGTCCACAGCCCGCTGGTGAAATCGCGCGCGCTGGGGAAGCCGATCATGCGGTTGATGCCGATGACGACCAGCAGCAGCGGCCAATAATGCCACAGCCTTTCGATCTCGAACATGCCGATCTGGTCGAGGAAAAGGCCGACGCCCAGTGCGACCAGCAGCAGCCCCCACACGATCTGCCGGCGCCACCCATAAGTTTGCCTGTTGCGCATTGAAATAACCCCTGTCGTTTGGATACCTGCCCACGATAGCGGGCCGCGAACGGCGGCGAAAGCGGTTTTCGGTGAACGGCGGTTGGCGGGCGGCGAATGGCGAAGGATTCGGCCAATGGCGGATGCGGGAAGGCCCGCCAAGACATCTGGCGGGCCTTCGGCGTCCAGGCTGCGGACGCGTGAAACGCGGATTCAGGCCAGCACGGGGGCGGGCGGCCTGCCGCTGCTACGAACGGTTGGCGGGAAGCTTCAGGTCGGCGGGCGTCAGCATGTCCCATCCGAGCTGGCGGCGGACTTCCTCCAGGCTTGGCGGCGGTTTCTGCTCGCGCGTGCGGCGCTCCAGGTATTCGCGCACCAGGTGCTTGGGTGGATGGGTGGTCGCAGACATAAAACCTCCGCTTCGGTTTGTACACCGGCGCGCGAAGCGCCGACGCACCTTGTTGGTGCCGATCCTCGAGGCGGATCGGCTCGCCTGTTGAGATATTTGGAACGCCCGCCGGTTTCGCAGGCTCCTCACTCACACGGCTTCATCATAGCCAACGAGGGCAAAACATACCGTTAGGTGACGCACAGTGTGCGTGTGCGACAGCGCACGCACTACGTCGCAGAAAAAAAAGGGAAGCCGAAGCTCCCCTTTTTTATCAGTCCCGATGCGATCAGAACTTGTACTTCAGGTTGACGTAGTACTGGCGGCCGATCACATCCAGCTTGGCTTGTTCGTCCTCGCTGTAACGGTAGTAGGCGCGGCGCACATTGGTCAGGTTGGTCGCGCTGAAATTGAGCGACAGGTTGTTGGCGAACGCGTAGGTGGTGTTGAACGCGAGCGTCTTCACCGGTGCGGCCATGGTCGGCGCCGAAGGCATCAGGATGCCCTGGATCGTGGTCATGCCCTGGCTGTTCGCGGTCGGAGACGGTGCGGTGCTGGAGTTGACGTACTCGCTGCGATAGTTCCAGACCAGGCGTGCCGACAGCTTGTCGTTCTCGTAGTAGACGCCGAAGTTGCCAGCGTACTCGGAGGCGCCGACCATCGGGCGGCCGTCATCGACCTTGGTGTGGGCGCGGCTGAAGTTGGTGGTGAAACCGAAGCCGGTGTTCCACAGCGGCTGCTCGTAGGCCAGCTCGATGCCCGCGATATGCGCGCCTTGCTGCGACGAGGTCAGGATCGCGTAGGACTTCGGACCGGTCAGCTGGTCGTCGTACAGGTCGATGCTCGAACCGCCGCTGGTGCCGGTCTTGGCGTAGCCGTCGATCTTCGAGTAGAACACGTTCACGGCAGCCAGCGAACGGGTCGCGAAGAACCAGTTCCAGCCCAGGTCGACGTTCTTCGAGGTCAGCGGCTTCAGGTCCGGGTTCGGGCCCACCACGTGGCAGCCCTGCGCATCGCAAGTCGCGCCGGAGAAGCCGGTGCCGTACATATTGTAGTTCTGGCGGCCGATGGTCTCGCTGGCGCCGAAGCGGATCTGCATGTCCTTCTGCAGCTCGTACTTCAGGTTCAGGCTCGGCAGCCAGTTCTTGAACTTGCGGTCGCTGTGGGTGAAGTAGTAGATCGTGCCGGCCTTCGGATTGAAGGGGACGTTATCGTAGAACGGGGTCAGGTCGCCCGCGTTGGTGATCGCGCCCGGATAGGCCGCGCATGGCACGAAGGGGTCGCCCGGCGCGGTGCGCAGGCACTTGCCGGCCGGGACCGGGGTCGGGATATCGGCCACTTCGCGGGTCTGCACGAAGCGCAGGCCGACGTTGCCGGACCAGCGCTCGCCTTCCAGGTTGGCCATGACGTAGGCCGCTGCCTGCTGCTCGCGCACGTGGATCTCGGAGGCGACGCGGCGCTCGAAATCGGCGGTGGTCGGCTTCACGTTGGCGGCAAAGTAGGACTTCAGTGCGTCCGGGGTGAAGGTGAAGCCGGTGTTGTCCCAGCCTGCCGGGCCGCCCAGGTCCTTGCCGAAGTCGGCCGGCCACGGGATGTAAGCCGACGGCACGCCGCTGTCGATCGCGCTGGTGTGATAGGTCGGCGAACGGCGCGCGCTTTCGCGGCGGTGGTCGGCGAAGCGGACACCGGATTCGATCGAGTCGAGCCAGCCCTTCGACACCTTGTATTCGGCGTCGAGCTGGCCGCTGTTTTCCTTGTCGGTGGTGCGGATGCTCGAAATGGTTCGGCCGATCAGCTTGTTGCCGCTGCCGTCCGCGTTCAGCGTCGGCGTGTTGGGGCCGGTGCCGTAGTACTTGACGTACGGCGCCTCGTCCACGCCGCCCTGGGAGAACGACACGCCGGTGCCGAAGCGGGCGAAGGTCAGGCCCTGGTCGGCATCGGTCTTGCCCACGCCCTTGGTGGTCGAGAGCAGGCCCTTGACGGTCAGGTCCTGGTTGACGCGGTATTTGCCATCCAGGTCGAGGAAGCCGGAGGTGGCGCGCGCGCCCTGGCGGTAGAAGCCTTCCTGGTTGCCGATGTACTGCGGCGGGGTGCCGGCCGGGTACATGATGTCGGCCGACTTGAGCACGCGGATGGTGTCGCCGTACATGGTCGTCTCGTTGACGATCACCGGGTTCTTCAGGGTCGCGAAGACTTGCTGGCCGTTGACGTTGGTGTTGACGTTGGTGCCGCCGGACAGCTCGGCCTTGCCCATCAGCATGCTGTACATCGCGCCCGCGTTCAGGCGGCCGTAGTTATTCGCGTTCATGCCGGAGTAGAAGCCGGTCAGCGTCACGTCCAGGTCGCGGTTGGGCTTGAACTGCAGCGAGACCATGCCGCCCTTGCGGTCGCGCACGCCTTCGACGAATTCGGTACTCATGGTGCCGCGCATGCGCACGCCGTCCAGGTCCTTGGCCGTGTAGCCGCTGCCGGCCAGCGAGGCGTCGGTGATGCCCGGCATGTTCTTCAGGTTGATGACGTCATAGCCACTCGAGAAGCCGTAGGCCAGGCTGGACGAGGTGTCGCGGCGGATGTAGCGCTTCTGGGCGAAGCCCTGGGCGATGACGCCGAAGGTGTTGGCTTCGTTCTTCCAGGTGACGCTCGCTTCCAGGTCCGGCGCCTTCTTGCCCGGCAGGTCGGCGTAGCTGGCGCCGACGTTGATCACGCCGGAGACGCGCTCCTTGGCCGACAGCGGCTTGCGGGTGGTGACGTTGACGGTGCCGGCCATGCCGCCGTCGACGATATTGGCCTGCGAGGTCTTGTAGACGATGGCCTGGTTCAGGACCGAGGACGGCATCAGCGACAGGCTGGTCGAGCGGCTGCTCGAACCCTGGTCGCCGACGTACCAGTCGCCGCCGGAGACGGTGTGGCCGTTGAACAGGATCAGCGACATGTCCGGGTTGGTGCCGCGCATCGAGACTTTTTCGGCCTCGTCGTAGTCGGTGCGGACGGCCAGGCCAGGCAGGCGCTGCAGGGAGTCGGCCAGGTTCTTGTCCGGCATCTTGCCGACGTCTTCGGCGGTGATCACCTCGACGTTGCCGACCGCATTTTTCTTGGTGTCGAGCGACTTGGCCATCGAGGCGCGAATGCCGGTGACCTCGATCGTCTGGACCGGCGCCTCCTGCGTGGTCTGGGCCATCGCCGGCAGTGCAGCCAGACTCAGCAGGGCCATCGATACGGCGGCCGCGAGCGGCGTTCTTCTGAACATGTGGTTTCTCCTGGATATTTTTTAGAGTGGGGCCGGACCGAATACTGGCCGCCGCCGGTATATTGACGAATGTTAACGTTGCTGCATAATTACTTGTGGAGCTGCGGCCATAACCCTCTGGCATGGCGAACATTTGGTTATGGGCAGGTCACAATTTTTCATTTCTTAACAAGTAGCGAGCCCGCTAACGTGGGTATTTTTCCTTGGGAAGTCTTCGATGCGTCTTGCCTGCCTGCTGCTCGCCGCCGCCGCGCTGTCCGGTTGCGCCACCTCCCCCGCCACCTCCCCCGCCGCCGCGCCGGCCACGCCCGCCGGGCCGGCGCCGCTCGCGGCCATCCTCGGCAAGCAGGTCTACCAGATGACGCCGGCCGAGGCCGGGCGCTACATCGCCTGGCAGCAACAGGCCGAGCCGGACCTGCGCCACCGCATCGCGGCGATCGGACGCAAGAACATCGGCCAGCCCTACCGCCTGAACCTGCTGGGCGAGTACCCCTTCGAGGTGCACGACGACTTGCCGATGTTCTCGCTCGACCACAGCGACTGCGTGGTGTTCGCCGAGCACACCTACGCGATGGCGATGTCGGCTTCGTGGGAGGAATTCTTCTGGATGCTGCAGCGGATCCGCTACCGCGACGGCGTGATCGGCGTGCGCACGCGCAACCACTACACCGAGCTGGACTGGAACGTGGCGAACCGCTGGCTCGTCACCGACGTCAGCGACAAGCTGGGCGGCGCCAACACGGCGTTCTACGATCTGCGGGTGGACCGCGCGAACTTCCTCAAGACGCGCCACCACACCGAGGCCGACATCCCGGTCGAGACCAGCCGCCAGTCCTATGTGCCGAAGGAACGCGTGGCCGAGATCGCCAGCCAGCTGCAGGAAGGCGATTTCGTCAACGTGATCTCGACCAGGAACGGCGAATACTGGGCCTCGCACGTGGGCCTGGTGGTGCTGGGGCCGGACGGCGAGCGCCACTTCCTCCATTCGTCCGAGCCGCAGGTGCGCGAGGAGACCTTCGAGTCGTTCATGGCGCGCGCGGCCGAACGCGAGGCGCGCAATGCGCGCGAGGGCAAGAACGGGCAGAAACTGGCCGGCTTCAAGTTCCTGCGCCTGAACGACAATATCGTGGTGCCGCCGATGGCGCCGCAGCCGCGTCCGGCCAGCGGCACCGGGGCCTGATCCTCAGCCTCGCTGTCCCCGCGCCAGCGCCGCACCGGCCAGTTCCGGGCACCAGAGGGCGGCCGCCGTCCGGCACCAGGCGTCACGGTCGGCCAGCCCGTTTTCGGCGCCATTGATGCGCCGCGTGAGCTCGGTCAGGTCGTCCTGGTCCGCGAGCTCGTTGCAGCCCATGTCTTCCCAGACGGCCGCGGCAGCCGGCAGGCACCATGCCGGATCGAGCACGGCGTCCGGATGCGCCACGAAGTCCGGTCCCTTGGCCACGCGCGTGGCCAGCGCCCGGGTGGCGCGCGCATAACTGTCCTTTCCCGTTAATTGCAGCAGGCCGCGGCCGCGGTAGGTGTAGCCGTCGTCCGCCGCCACATTGCCCATCCGCTTGCCATAGACCAGATTGGCCAGCTGGCGCGGGTCGTGCGCATAGGATGCCGGATCCAGTCGCCCCAGCGGCCGGAACCGCAGCGGCCACACCGCCGCCAGGCGGGCAGCGCCGTAGTCGAGATTCTCATATTCCAGCGTCAGCGCCAGCGATTCGTGCAGCACCTGCGCGAAGAACTGGACCACGCGGCGCGGATTGGCGCTGATGCCCCAGCTGTCCAGCACGGCCTGGCCGTGCGCGAATCCGGCCCGGTAACGGGGCTGCATGCGCGGCGCCAGCTGCGCAATCTGCTCGGGACTGACCTGGACCGTCATCGCGCGCTCCTGATGGGATACGCGACCGATCTTAGTCGCGCGCCCGGCGCTCCGGTTTTGCGCAGATCAAATGCATGGTGAATGGGCGATTTGAATCTGCGCACGTTCGCTTTGAATACAGGAAATGAATATGTCGAGGCAATTTCCTAATTCCATTTCTTTAAACTAATGAATGGCCAATTCCGATTTAATTCACTGTTGGCTGTTGAGCGTGGTCAAACTCAGCATTTAATGCCAGGTCAATAATAAACCTACTCGGCAATATGCTTATTCAATCGCCTGTTTTTTCATGGCGATTAAAAATAGGTTTAATTCGAAAGCGTGATTCTCTCTAGAAATCAACGAACTACAAAATCCATCGCGCGCCCCATTCGCAGCGAAAACTCATCGAGCAGCACCCAGGCCATGTCCATGCTAAATCCGAATGTCATCAGTCTATTTTGCAGCCGGATGGTTTCACTGCATCGCACCAGCAAAATCGCGCTGATGGTCGGGATTGATTTATTCGCCCTGCCCTTTTGCTTTCTTATTGCCATGCTGCTGCGCGGCGGCGATTTGAAACTGGCCACCCATTACGGTCCCGCCTCTTATGTATTGGTGGCGGTGGTCACCATCGCGGCCCTGTCCGTTTCCGACCTGTACCGCGCGGTCATCCGTTTCATCGACCAGCGCCTGTTGTCGGTCACCGGGGTGGCGCTGGCCGTGGCCGTGCTGTGCGCCTATGTGGTGCTGTTTGCCATCAACGATGAAATGTTCCCGCGCAGCGCGCTGGCCATTTACTGGTTCATCGTGTTCTCCTACGTCGTCACCTCGCGCATCGGCATGCGCAATTTCCTGCGCAATCACACGGCGCCGCGGCGGCCGGCGTCGGACGCCGTGGCCATCTACGGGGCCGGCGCGGCCGGGGCCCAACTGGCGCAGGCGATGCGCAACAGCGACGAATACCGCCCGGTCTGCTTCTTCGACGACAAGCACGTGCTCAATGACCGCACCATCGCCGGCCTGCGGGTGTTCCATACCGACCGCCTCGTCGAGCTGGTCAGCGCGCACGGCATCCGCACCGTGGTCATCGCCATCTCGCCGGTGTCGCCGGAACGGCTGCGCGACATCATGCAGCGGCTCGGCCAGGCCGGGGTGTCGACCAAAATCCTCAGCCGCCTGGTCGACCTGGCCGACGACAAGGTGCCGGCGCGCGACTCGATCCGTGAACTCAAGTTCGAAGACCTGCTGGGCCGGCCGCCGGTGCCGCCGCGGCTGGACCTGTTCGCACGCTGCGTGCGCGGCAAGCAGGTGCTGGTGACCGGCGCCGGCGGCTCCATCGGCAGCGAACTGTGCCGGCAGATCGCGACCCTGGCGCCGGCCCGGCTGCACCTGCTCGACCACTCGGAATACGCGCTCTACACCATCCGCCAGGAACTCGCGGCCCGCTTTCCCGAACTGGCGACCGAGGCCCACCTCGGTTCGGTCTGCAACGCCGACCTGGCGGCGCGCGTGCTGCGCGAGGGCCAGGTGCAGACCATCTACCACGCGGCCGCCTACAAGCACGTGCCGCTGGTCGAGGCCAATATCGTCGAGGGACTGCGCAACAACGTGGTCGGCGCGCGGGTCATCGCGGAAGCGGCGGCCAGGGAAGGGGTCGACACCTGCGTGCTGATCTCCAGCGACAAGGCGGTGCGCCCGACCAACATCATGGGTGCCAGCAAGCGCATCGCGGAGCTGATCTTCCAGGCTGCCGCCGCCGGCCGCGGCGGCGCCACCACCTTTTGCATGGTCCGCTTCGGCAATGTGCTCGGCTCGTCCGGCTCGGTGATTCCCTTGTTCCAGCGCCAGATCGCGCGCGGCGGCCCGCTTACCATCACCCATCCGGAAGTGTCGCGCTACTTCATGCTCATTCCCGAGGCCGCCCAGCTCGTCATCCAGGCCGGCGCCATGGCCAAGGGCGGCGATGTATTCGTGCTCGACATGGGCGAGCCGGTCAAGATCCTGGACCTCGCGCGCACCATGATCGCCATGTCCGGGATGACCGAAAAAACACCGCACAACCCGGGCGGCGACATCGAGATCAAGTTCGTCGGCCTGTTCCCCGGCGAGAAGCTGCACGAGGAACTGCTGACCGAAGGCGTGGTGTTCCCCAGCGAGCACCCGCGCATCATGCGCATGAAGGAAAGCGCGCTGCGTCCCGGCGTGCTGGAAACCAGCATCACTTGCCTGATGATGGCTTGCGAAACCCACGAGCGCGCCATGATCGAATCGATGGTCAAGGCCATCGTCCACGACTACACCCCGCAGCACCCGACCGCCGCGCCGGCGCCGATGCTGGCGCCCCCCGAGCCCAGCCTCATCAAGAAATTCGTGCCCTTCCGGATCTAGAACCGCCCCCACCACCTGAGGACAACCATGCGCGACGAAAACAAATCGGCCCACCTCGAGCAGCTGACCGCCAGGCTGCGCGACCGCACCGCGATCATCGGCATCATCGGACTGGGCTACGTCGGCCTGCCGCTTACCCTGCGCTATGCGGCGGTCGGTTTCAAGGTGCTGGGGATGGATATCGACGCGTCCAAGGTCGACAAACTCAACGCCGGCGCCAGCTACATCAAGCACATTCCGGATGCGGACATCGCGGCCGCCCGCGCCAAGGGTTTCGAGGCCACCACCGACTTCCGCCGCGCCGGCGAGCCGGACGCCCTGATCATCTGCGTGCCGACGCCGCTGAACCCCTACCGCGAGCCGGACCTGTCCTTCGTGCTCGACACCACCGACGAGCTGCTGCCCTTCATGCGGCCGGGCCAGGTGCTGTCGCTGGAGAGTACCACCTACCCCGGCACCACCGAGGAGGAGCTGCGCCCGCGGCTGGAATCGCGCGGCTTCACCATCGGCCGCGACGTCTTCCTGGTGTTCTCGCCGGAGCGCGAAGACCCGGGCAATCCGCACTTCGAAACGCGCACCATCCCCAAGGTCTGCGGCGGCAGCACCGCGTCCTGCCTGGAGGCCGGCCTGGCACTATACGGCCCGGCGATCGACCGCGTGGTGCCGGTCAGCTCGACCCGCGCGGCCGAGCTCACCAAGCTGCTCGAAAACATCCACCGCGCCGTCAACATCGGCCTGGTCAATGAAATGAAGATCATCGCCGACAAGATGGAGATCGACATCCACGAGGTGATCCGCGCCGCCGCCACCAAGCCCTTCGGCTTCACGCCCTACTACCCCGGCCCCGGACTGGGCGGCCACTGCATCCCGATCGACCCCTTCTACCTGACCTGGAAGGCGCGCCAGTACGGCCTGCATACCCGCTTCATCGAGCTGGCGGGCGAGATCAACAGCGATATGCCGCACTGGGTGGTCGGCAAGGTCGGCGATGCCCTCAACCGCCGCGGCCGCAGCGTGATGGGCAGCCGCGTGCTGGTGCTCGGCATCGCCTACAAGAAGGACGTCGAGGACATGCGCGAATCGCCCTCGGTCGAGCTGATGGAACTGCTGCGCGACAAGGGCGCCCACGTCGACTATTCCGACCCGCACGTGCCCAGCTTCCCGCGCATGCGCGAACACCGCTTCGAGCTGTCCAGCGTGGCGCTGACGCCGCAGGCGATCGCCTCTTATGACGTGGTGCTGCTGGCCACCGCGCACAGCGCCTTCGACTACGAGCTGATCCGCCAGTACGCCCGGCTGATCGTCGACACCCGCGGCGTGTTCCTCGAACGCCTGCCGAACGTCGTCAAGGCCTGAACGGAGCTCCCATGCGCCACTATCCCCCCGCCATCACCGATCGCAAGGTCCGCTTCGCCCTGGTCGGCTGCGGCCGCATCGCCAGGAACCACCTCGGCGCCCTGCGCCAGCACCTCGACCGCGCCGAGCTGGCCGGCGTGTGCGACATCGACCCGCGCGCGCTGGAAGCCGCCGCCGGCGAATCCGGCGCCGAGGCCTACGCCAGCCTCGACCAGATGCTGGCGCGCTGCGACGCCGACGCCTTCGTGATCGCCACGCCGTCCGGCCTGCATCCGGAGCAGGCCATCCAGATCGCGCGCGCCGGCCGCCACGTCATCACCGAAAAGCCGATGGCCACCCGCTGGGAAGACGGCAAGCGCATGGTCGCGGCGGCCGACGCCGCCGGCGTGCGCCTGTTCGTGGTCAAGCAGAACCGCCGCAACGCCACCTTGCAGCTGCTCAAGCGCGCAGTGGAGAAGAAGCGCTTCGGCCGCATCTACATGGTCAACCTCAACGTGTTCTGGACCCGGCCGCCGGAATACTATGCCAGCGCCAGGTGGCGCGGCACCTGGGAATTCGACGGCGGCGCCTTCATGAACCAGGCCAGCCACTATGTCGACCTGCTGGACTGGATCGTCGGCCCAATCGAAAGCCTGCAAGCCTATACCGCGACGCTGGCGCGCGACATCGAGGTCGAGGATACCGGCGTGCTCAGCCTGCGCTGGCGCAATGGCGCGCTCGGCTCGATGAACGTCACCATGCTGACCTACCCGCGCAACCTGGAGGGCTCGATCACCATCCTCGGCGAGCACGGCACCGTGCGCATCGGCGGCGTGGCCGTCAACGAAATCCAGCAATGGGAATTCGCCACGCCCGACCCGGACGACGACGCCGTGCACGCAGCCAGCTACCAGACCACCTCGGTCTACGGCTTCGGCCATCCGCTCTATTACGACAACGTGATCAAGGTGCTGCGCGGCGAAGCGGAGCCGGAAACCGACGGCCGCGAGGGACTCAAATCGCTCGAGGTACTGATCGCCGCCTACCAGTCCGCGCGTGACGGCAAACGGGTCGCGCTGCCGCTGGAGTACTGAAATGGCCGCCGTCATCCATCCTTCCGCCATCGTCGACGACGGCGCGCGGCTGGGCCATGGCACGCACGTCTGGCACTTCGCCCACGTGTGCGCCGGCGCCCGCATCGGCGCCGGGTGTTCGCTCGGGCAGAACGTCTTCGTCGGCAATGAGGTGCTGATCGGCGACCGCGTCAAGATCCAGAACAATGTCTCCGTGTACGACGCCGTCACGCTCGAGGACGAGGTGTTCTGCGGCCCCAGCATGGTGTTCACCAACGTCTACAACCCGCGCGCCGCGGTGGTACGCAAGGACGAATACCGGCGCACCCTGGTCCGGCGCGGCGCCACCATCGGCGCCAACGCCACCATCGTCTGCGGCGTCACCATCGGCGAGCACGCCTTCATTGCCGCCGGCGCGGTCGTCAAGCGTGATGTGCCGGCCCATGCGCTGATGGCCGGCGTGCCGGCGCGCCAGATCGGCTGGATCAGCCGCTTCGGCGAACGCCTGGCCCTGCCGCTGTCCGGCTCCGGCCTGGCCACCTGTCCCCATACCGGCGACAGCTACCTGCTCGAAGGCGGCGCCTGCCTGCTGCTGCCCGCCCTGACCGTCCACCCCTGAGCCCGACACCATGGAATTCATCGACCTCAAAGCGCAGTACCAGGCATCGCGCGAAGCGATCGGCCACCGCATCCAGTCCGTGCTCGACCACGGCCAATACATCATGGGGCCCGAGGTGGCCGAACTGGAGGAGCGCCTGGCCGACTATACCGGCGCGCGCCACTGCATCACGGTCGCCTCCGGCACCGAGGCGCTGCTGATCGCGCTGATGGCGCTCGGCGTCGAACCGGGCGACGAAGTGATCACCACGCCGTTCTCCTTCATCGCCACCGCCGAGGTCATCGTCCTGCTCGGCGCCACCCCGGTGTTCGCCGACATCGACCCGGCGACCTGCAATATCGATGCGGGCCAGATCGAAGCCCTGGTCACGCCGCGCACCCGCGCCATCATGCCGGTGTCGCTGTATGGCCAGCCGGCCGACATGGACGAGATCAACGCCATCGCGGCGCGCCACGGCCTGCCCGTGATCGAGGACGCCGCCCAGAGCTTCGGCGCCAACTACCACGGGCGCAAGAGCTGCAACCTGTCCACCATCGGCTGCACCAGCTTCTTCCCCAGCAAGCCGCTCGGCTGCTATGGCGACGGCGGCGCCCTGTTCACCAGCGACGACGTGCTGGCCCGGGCCGCGCGCGAGATCCGCGTGCACGGCCAGTCGCGCCGCTATGTGCACACCCGCCTTGGCGTGGGCGGCCGCATGGATACCCTCCAATGCGCCATCGTGCTGGCCAAGCTCGAGCGCTTCGAATGGGAGCTGGCACAGCGCCAGCGCGCCGGCGCCGCCTACGATGCCCTGCTGTCGGGCCGGGTGCGGCTGGTCGGGCGCCACCGCGACCGCAGCAGCGCCCTCGCGCAATACACGGTGGTGCTGGACGAGCGCGAACGGGTGCAGGCGACCCTGCATGCGCGCGGCATCCCCACCGCCGTGCACTACCCGGTGCCGATGCACCAGCAGCCGGCCTACGCCCGGCTGGCCGGCGGCCCGCCCTGCCCGGTGGCGGTCGAGATGGCGGCGAAAGTCATGAGCCTGCCGATGGGCCCCTACCTCGACGATGCCGGCGCGCGCCAGGTGGCCGAAGCGCTGCTGGCCGCCGCCGGCGGCTCCTTGCCGGCCGCCGCACAAGCGGCCCCGCTGCCCGGCGCAGCGCTGCCGGCTTCGCCATGAGCGACAGCCGGCCAACCTTCTGGAGACATGTGATCACGGTGCTGGGCGGCACGCTCGGCGCCCAGGCCCTGCCGCTCGCGGTCGCGCCGCTGATCACCCGCCTGTGTACGCCCAGCGAAATGGGCGCATTCAGCCTGTGGCTGGGCGTGGTATCGGTGTCGGCGGTCGCCGCCACGCTGCGCATGGAAACCGCGATGATCCTCGACCACGAGCCGGAACAGCAACGCACCTGCTTCCGGGTCGTGTTCTATACCGCCAGCGTGACGGCGCTGCTGGTCACGTCCGGCGCCATCGCCGCGCGGCTGGCCGGCGTGCACGCGCTGCTTCGGCTGAGCTGGCCCGAACTCTGCACGGTCGGCGTCGGCACCTGGCTCACCGCCGCGATGCAGACCACGCTCGCCTACGCCACCTCGCACGGCGCCTTCGGCAAGGCCGCCCGCGCCAAGATCTGGGGCGCCGCCACCATCGCGCTGGCCCAGCTGGTGCTCCTGTATCTCGGCGCCGGCGGCGCAGGGCTGCTGGCCGGGCAACTGGTCGGCCTGCTGGCCGGACTGCTGTCGGCGCGCCTGCAATTGCAGCCGCCGTCGGCGCCGTTCGGGCTGAAGCCGGATGCGCCGCAGCTTGCCTACCTGCAGCGCCACCAGGCCTTCTGGCGCTTCTCGCTGCCGTCCAACCTGCTCAACGCCCTGGTCAGCCAGCTGCCGCTGTTCCTGATCGGCCTGCGCCACGGCGCGGTCGCGGCCGGCCTGTACGCCCTCACCCAGCGCGTGCTGTACGCGCCGATCGCGCTGCTGGCGGCCTCGGTGCTGGAAGTGTTCAAGCGCCAGTCGGTGCAGGAATTCAACGCCGTCGGCAACTGCACCCATGCCTACCGCTACACCTTCAAGGTGCTGGTCCTGCTCGGGCTGGGCCCGTCGCTGGTGCTGTTCGCCTTTTCGCCCACCCTGTTCGGCTGGATCTTCGGCGACTCCTGGCGCGCCGCCGGCGAACTGGCGCAGATCCTGGCGCCCCTGTACTTCCTCAACTTCATCGCCAGCCCGCTCAGCTATGTGTTCTTCGTGTCGGGCCGCCAGAAGATCGACCTGGTGTGGCAGGTGGCGCTGTTCGCGATGACCCTGTCCACCTTCGGCGCGCCCGGCACCCTGCACCAGAACGTGCTGTGGTACACGATCGGCTACTCGCTGCTCTACCTGGTCTACCTGCACCTGTCCTGGCAATGCTCGCAGAACCGTGTGGTGCCCGCATGAACCCGCTCGCCTCGCGCCGCCGCTTCGAACAAACCGTCCTTGGGGCGGCCTTCTTCCTGCTGTTCCCCGGCTTCTTCTATTACCACACCCTGCTCGGCACCGGCATGATGGGTGCCGTTCTCGGCGGCTACTTCTCGCCGATATCGCTGCTGTTCGTGCTGCCGCTTGCCTTCATCTACCTGCGCCGGATGCGCCGCGATCCGCGCCAGCTGGGCTGGGTCGACCTGATGTTCGCGATGTACCTCGCCTACTTCGGCGCGGTGGTGGTGGTGCACGCGGCCACCGGCGCCAACCTGCTGATCGTCAGCGCTCATCTGCTGGAAATAATGTTCCTTGTGAACATCTATATCCTGTTCCTGTTCATCGACTTTGCCGACCCGGGCTTTCGCTTCCCCGCCCTGCTGGCTCTCGCGGCCATGAGCGCCATCGCCGTCATCTTCTCGGTCGACGGCGTGTTCTACCTCGGCGCGCTCGGCATCGCCAAGGATGGCGACAGCCTTGCCACCTACCAGGGCTTCGCGCGCTCCTACCTGATCACCTTCCTGCCGGTGGTCGCCTACACCCGTTCGCTGCCGCTGCGGCTGGCCCTGTATGTGGCCGGGGCCGTCACCCTGTTCCTGAACACCGCCCGCAGCGAATTCGCCGCGCTGCTGTTCGTGGCCCCCATCATCGAGTTCTACTATTCGCGCCACAAACTGTATTTCATCCTCGCCGTCATCCTTGCCGGCGCGCTGGCCCGTCTCTACTTCGACGCGTTGCTGGCCGCGCTGCCCGACAACCGCATCCTCGAGCTGCTCGACCTGTCCCAATCGACCTCGGCCAACAAACGCCACCACCTCACGCTCAACGCGCTGCAGACCATCCGCGCCCACCCGCTGGCCGGCGACTACGCCAGCTACCCGCCCGGCTATTACTCGCACAACATCCTGTCGGCCTGGGTCGACCTCGGCCTGTTCGGCTTCGTCTGGCTGTGCGCGCTGATGGTGCTGCCCGCGGTGCCGATGTTCATCCGCGAATTCTTCGCCTCGCGCCGCAGCGGCAACTTCATGCTGGGCTTTTCGCTGGCGGCCGTCACCGTGCTGTTGCTGCTGACCTCGCACTACTTCACCGACATGCTGATCGGCGCCACGCTCGGCGCCTACTCGAAGTACCTGTATGAGAGGAAATATGGCAAAGATCGCGCACCTCACCTCGGCCCATCCACGCCACGACACGCGGATCTTCATCAAGCAATGCCGCAGTTTGGCGGAACACGGCCATGAGGTCAGCCTGGTGGTGGCGGACGGCGCCGGCGCCGCCCGCGAACACGGGATCCGCATCGTCGACGTCGGGCGCCTGCCCGGGCGTGTCAAGCGCATGCTGCGCACCACGGCCCAGGTGCTGGCCGCCGCCCGCGCGCTGGAGGCCGACGTCTACCACCTGCACGACCCGGAGCTGATCCCCGCCGGGCTGCGCCTGAAGCGCCTGGGCCGCAACGTGGTGTTCGACGCCCACGAGGACGTCCCGGCCCAGTTGCTCGGCAAGCCCTACCTCGGCGACATGTCTGCCCGCATGCTGTCGCGTTCCTTCGGCGCCTACGAACGCTTCGCCTGCCGCCGCTTCGACGGCATCATCGCGGCCACGCCCTTCATCCGCGA
Source organism: Massilia terrae (assembly GCF_024753145.1). Lineage (GTDB taxonomy): Bacteria > Pseudomonadota > Gammaproteobacteria > Burkholderiales > Burkholderiaceae_D > Telluria > Telluria terrae. Next base: position 29,356 of record NZ_JANUGU010000007.1, read on the forward strand.
CAAATTCCTGCGCATTAACCCGGCCACGGTCGACGTCAACAATTTTCCGCTGCTGCGTGAATTCGACACGCCCGCAAGCTGGCCCGCCAAGCCCGCCGAAGTCTGTTACGTCGGCAACATCTCGGCCATCCGCGGCATTCGCGAACTGGTCCGCGCCTGTGCCCTGCTGCGCTCGCCGGCGCGGCTGGTGCTCGCCGGCGCCTTCTCGGAACCCGCGCTGGAAACTGAAGTGGCGACCTATCCCGGATGGCCCCGGGTCGACGCGCGCGGCCATCTCGACCGCACCGGGGTGCAGCAAGTCATGCAGCGCGCGATGGCCGGACTGGTCACCCTGCACCCGGTCCCCAACTACCTCGATGCGCTGCCGGTCAAGATGTTCGAGTACATGGCGGCCGGCATTCCCGTCATCGCCTCCAGCTTTCCGCTGTGGCGCGAGATCGTCGAAGGCAGCGGTTGCGGGATCTGCGTCGCCCCCGGCGATCCGCTGGCGATTGCCGCCGCGATCGACCATTTCGTCCTGCATCCCGACCTGGCGCGGCGCATGGGCGAAAACGGCCGCCGCGCCGTGGTCGAGAAATACAACTGGCAAGCCGAATCGCGCAAGCTGCTCGACTTTTACGCGCGGCTCAGTGCTGTCGATGCCACAGCCATCCGCAGTCCCGTCAAGGCTTAAGCCAGTTCAAAAGGCAGTCGAACGTGGCGTCGTATTGTTGATGAATTCGATGAGCTAATGCCATGGACAAGATCTTGCAGCAGTACAAGATGTTGATACAGCTGATGCGCTTGCCGGTTGCGCATCTGCAATTCCATGAGCACATCGATCCGGGCCAGATCCGCGCCACTTACCACCACTTCACCCGGCCCCATCCACGCTACAAAATCATCCGCCACAAAACCATCGGCGCGGCACTCATCGACCTGGAATCGCTGTCTTCGCCGCAGCAATATCTCGATCAAATCAAAGGCAAGAACGGTGGCGCCTGGCACGCCAAACGCGCGCGCTCGCGCGGCTACCGCGTCATGGAAATCGACCGCAACCGCTACGTGGACGACATCCACGCCATCAACACCGCGCTCGAACAACGCCAGGGCCGGCCGATGGACCGCGCCTATCGCGACAAGCAAAGCAGCTTCGAAACCCTGGCGCATTTCCGCTATTTCGGCATGTTCAATGCCGATGGCAAGCTGGTCGGCTACGCCAATCTCGGCCGCTTCGGCAATTTCGGTGGCTTCGCGCAACTCATCGGCCTGCGCAATAACGACGGCTTCATGCACCTGCTCGTGGTCGACATCGTCTCCCAGCTCATCGAGCAACGCGAAGTCCGTTACCTCATGTACGACACCTTCTTCGGCGCCCATCCGGGGATGCAGACGTTCAAGAAAATCCTCGGTTTCCGGCCCTATCGCGCGAAATACAGCCTCCAATGAAGATCATTTTCAACCGGCTCTATGCCGACTACCTGATGCCGTCCCGCTTGGGCGAATACGAAGCCATCCTGCGCCAGGCGCGCGACCTCGGCTATGCCCAGCTCGCCGTGCGCGATTTCTATCGTTCGCGCGACAGGTCGCCGCCGGGCCGCGTGCTGGTGCACCGGCACGACATCGACAGCGACCTGCGCACGGCCAGGAAGCTGTTCGCACTGGAGAGCCGGCATGGCGTGCGGGCCACCTATTACTTCCGCCTTTGCACCCTGGACATCGGCTTCATGCGCGAGATCGAGGCAGCCGGCAGTGAAGCGAGCTACCACTACGAAGAAGTCGCCACCTTCGCCAAGCAATGGCGGATCCGCACACCGGACACCCTGCGCGCGCGCTTCCCCGAGATCCGCCAGCAGTTCGCGCGCAATTTCGACAGCATCGCCGAACGCCTCGGCTGTCCATTGGCAACCGTCGCCAGCCACGGCGATTTCGCCAACCGCAAGCTCAATGTGATCAACCACGAGCTGCTGAACGACACCGCCCTGCGTCAACAGTGCGGCATCGAATGCGAAGCCTACGATGACGCGCTGCTGCGCCATATCGATATCTACATCAGCGACCGCAAGCACCCGGTCTACTACCGGCCCGCCTCGCCTTTCGATGCGCTCGGCCGCGACCGCGCGATCCTGTTCCTGACCCACCCGGTGCAGTGGGAAACCAACTGGATCGACAACACGCGCTGCAACGCGCGCCGCATCATCGAGGAGCTGGCATGGCGCACCTCAGCATCCTGCTGATCAACCACTACGCGGGCTCGCTCCGGCACGGCATGGAGTACCGGCCCTACTATCTCGCCCGCGAATGGGTGCGGCAAGGCCACAAGGTCCGCATCGTCGCCGCGAACCGCTCGCATATCCGCGCCACCGCGCCGCAACTTCAGGGTCGCGACCGGCTCGACGAGACCATCGACGGCATCGATTACACCTGGTTCAGCACCCCTCGGTATCGCGGCAACGGCATCGCCCGGGTGCGCAATATGGCCAGTTTCCTCTGGCACCTGCTGCGCGAGCGGCGCCGCCTGGCCGCCGAGGTCAAGCCGGACATCGTCATCGCATCCAGCACCTATCCACTCGACATCTGGCCGGCCTTTCTGATGGCCCGCCTGGCCCGCGCCAGGCTGGTGTTCGAACTGCACGACCTGTGGCCCTTGTCGCCGATCGAACTGGGTGGCTTCTCGCGCTGGCACCCGTTCATGCTGTTGCTGCAAGCGGCCGAGAACTTCGCCTGCCGCCGGGCCAACGCCATCGTCTCGATCCTGCCGAAGGTGCGCGCCCATCTGGAATCGCACGGCATGGCGCCGCACAAGCTCCACATCATTCCGAACGGCGCAGATCCGGCCGAATGGTTTGCTGCCGCGGAACTGCCGTCCGATCTTGCGCACCTCTTCGGGACGCTGCGGGCCCGGAACCGCTTCATCGTCGGCTACGCGGGCACCCACGGTCTCGCCAACGCACTGGGCACGCTGCTGGAAGCGGCGCAACTGCTGCGCGGCCAGCCTGTCGACTTCGTCCTCGCCGGCACCGGCCCGGAGAAACCGGCGCTGCAGCAGCAAGCGGCCCGCCTTGGCCTCGACAACGTCCATTTCCTTGATCCGGTGGACAAGCACCAGGTGCCGGCCCTGCTGGCGCGCTTCGACCTCGCCTACATCGGCTGGCGACACCAGCCCCTGTACCGCTTCGGCATCGCCCCCAACAAGCTGATCGATTACATGATGGCCGCGCGCCCCATCCTGCATGCGGTCGACGCCGGCAACGACCCGGTGGCCGCTGCCGGCTGCGGCCTGACCGTGGCGCCGGAGAATCCGCAAGCGATCGCCGACGGCGTCCTGGCAATGCGCGCACTCGGCCGGGCTCGCCTTGATGAACTCGGCCAGCGCGGCCACGCCTTCGCCCTCGCCAACCACAGCTACCCCGTCCTCGGACAACGATTCTTGACCGCATGCGCAGGAGACCACCATGGCTGACCATACGCCGATCCAAGCTGCTTCGCCCGCCTTCCTGCCGTTTGCGCTGCCCGACATCGGCGAGGAAGAAATAGCCGCCGTGGTCGCCTGCCTGCGTTCCGGCTGGGTCACCACCGGTCCCGCAACCAGACAATTCGAGCAGGAGTTCCGCGCCTACCTCGACGCCGAGGTGGAGACCATTTCCGTCAATTCCGCCACCGCCGGCCTGCACCTCGCGCTGGAATGCCTGCGCGTCGGCCCCGGCGACGAGGTCATCGTGCCCACGATGACTTTTACCGCCACCGCCGAAGTGGTGCGCTATCTCGGCGCCACGCCCGTTTTCGTCGACGTCGACCCGGATACCCTGACCCTGTCGCCACAGGCGGTCGAGGAAGCCATCACGCCGCGCACGCGCGCCATCGTGCCGGTGCATTACGCCGGCATGGCCTGCGACATGGACGCCCTGCTCGAACTGGCGCGCGCGCACCGCCTGCGCGTGGTCGAGGACGCCGCCCACGCCTTCCCTACGCGCTACCGCGGGCAACTGGTCGGCACGCTCGGCAGCGAGGTCACCGTCTTCAGTTTCTACGCCAACAAGACCATGACCACCGGCGAAGGCGGCATGATCGTCACCCGCGATCCGGAACTGGCCCGCCGCATCCGCCTGATGCGGCTGCACGGCATCAGCCAGGATGCGTTCAACCGCTACGTCTCGCGCACGCCGGCCTGGTTCTATGAAGTGGTCGCCGCCGGCTTCAAGTACAACCTGACCGACATCGCGTCGGCCATCGGCATCGAGCAGCTGCGCAAGATCGATCGCTTCCTCGCCCGCCGCGAACAACTGGCACGCCATTACGACGAGGCACTGGCCGGCCTGCCCCTGCAGCTGCCGCCGCGGCCCGGCGCCGGCAGCAGCCACGCCTGGCACCTGTATGTGGTGCGGCTGCAGCCCGGCGCCCCTTTGACGCGCGACGAGCTCATCAACGAACTGGCGCGCCGCGGCATCGGCACCAGCGTCCACTTCATTCCCCTGCACCGGCAACCGTACTGGCGCGACACCTACGCACTCGGCCAGGCCCAATTTCCATCGGCGGAAGCCAGCTACCGCCGCATGCTCACCCTCCCGCTGTACACGCGCATGAGCGACGCCGACCAGCAACGCGTCATCGCGGCCCTGCACGAGTTGCTGCGATGAGCAAGCGCCTGTTCGACCTGGTAGCCGCGGCGCTGGGCCTGATCGTACTGGCGCCCTTGTTCCTGGCGATCGCCGCCTGGGTAAAACTCGACTCGCGCGGCCCCGTGTTCTACCGCCAGCAACGCGTCGGCCGCGGTGGCACGCTGTTCAGCATCGTCAAGTTCCGCACCATGTTCCAGCGCCCGGCTGACGCGCGCGAGCTGACGGTGGGCCGCGACCCGCGCATCACCCGCGCCGGCCACTTCCTGCGCCATTACAAGCTCGACGAACTGCCGCAGTTGCTCAACGTCCTGCACGGGACGATGAGCCTGGTCGGCCCGCGGCCGGAGGTGCCGCGCTACGTGGCTTGCTACCCTCCGGAAGTCCGCGCGCTGGTCCTTTCGGTCGCGCCCGGCATCACGGACTGGGCGTCGATCCTCTACAAGGAAGAAAATTCGATCCTCGGCCGGGCGACCGATCCGGAGCGGGTCTACATCGAGACCATACTCCCGACCAAGCTCGACTACTACGTTCGCTACGTCCGCGAACGCAGCTTGTGGCTCGACTTGCGCATCATCTGGCGCACGCTCGCCGCCCTCGCCCGCGCAGGCTGACCGTGAGCGGGCTGGCGATGCTGCATCTTGGCGATATCACCCTGACGCTGCCGGTCGCGGCTGCCCTGGCGGCGTGGCTGCTGGCATGCCGGGCCTGGCGCGGCGCACTGTGCTGGGGCCTCCTCTACGCGATGGCGATCACCCTGGTGGGCGCAAGCAAGATTGCCTTCCTTGGCTGGGGCACCGGCATCCCGGCGCTCGAATTCAAGGCGATCAGCGGCCACGCGACCGGTGCGACCGCCGTGTTCCCGATTGTGTTCTTCCTGCTAGTACGTGAACACGGCCCGGTGCTGCGCCGCGCCGCCGTGGCCGCGGGCCTCGTGCTGGGAGCACTCGTCGCGATCATGCTCGTGGCCGGCGGCCACCACACGGCATCGGAAGTGGCCGCGGGCTGGGCGACCGGCGCGGCCGTCAGCCTGGCGGCGATCCGCTGCACGGCGGCCTGGCCACCCGGCCAGCCAACGTTCGCCATTTTTTGCGCGGCCTGCGCCTTTGCCGGCGCCACCTTGCTGATCAAATCGGCGCCGCTCGGCTACTGGATGGCACGGGCCGCGCTTGCCTTGTCCGGCAGCGAGCGTCTCCACTCCTGGTACATCCACGGTTGAACCACATAAGGAAAACCACATGAAGCGTCCGACGATCAAATGGCAGGCGCAAAGCCAGCTCAGCGAAGACTCCATCCACTCCTTGCTGATCGCGCTGCTGCGCGGCATGGCGGCACTGCAGGTCGCGGCAGCGCATCTACGCGCCGAAGTGTTCCCGAGCTTGCGTGCGATCGAGCATCCACCTTTGTATTACCAAGGGCTGGCGTTTGCCACCGGATTTGCGCACCAGGCGGTGGTCGTGTTCTTCCTTGTCAGTGGCTGGCTGGTCGGTGGCAGCCTCCTGAACAAGTTGGGAGAGCCGCGCGCCTTCGCGGCTTATGCCATCGACCGGGTGACCCGCTTGTGGACGGTCCTGGTGCCGACCATGCTGATCATGCTTATCGTTGCGTCCACGACCGGCGGCATCGCCCAATCGCAGGCGCATTCCGCCGATCCCTATTCCATGCTGGGTTTCGCCGGCAACCTGTTCGGTCTCCAGACGATCTTCGTCGAAAACTTCGGCGGCAATTATGCGCTGTGGAGCCTCGCGAATGAAACCTGGTATTACGTGGCGTTTCCCTTACTGCTCTTGGGCTTGCCCGGATCCGGAAGGATGAGCCAGGCGGGTGGCGTGATCGGGCTGGTCGTGCTCGCCAGCCTGTTGCCGTGGGCGATTATCCTGTATTTCTCGCTGTGGCTGCTGGGGGCAGCCTTCGCCCGGATCCGCATCGATTGCGGAACGGGCACGCGGCTAGTCCTCGTCTTCCTTTGTGCGGTCCTGTCGGTCTACTACCGCATCTTCGGCAGCAACGACGACCTGCTGCCGGCCTCGTTCATGCAGGACCTGATCTGCAGCTTGCCCTTCCTGCTGCTCCTCTCCTCGCTGCAAATCAAGATAGCGCCGGAGGCGCGGCTCTTGCACAAGCTGGGCCGGGTCGCCAAGTTTTTCTCTGAATTTTCGTTCACGCTGTACGTCTTCCACGTTCCGGTCATCGGCCTGCTGCGCCATGTGGGCCGGACCGCATTCGGCCGCGACCAGCTGGCCCCGGATCGCCCGCTCGATTACCTCGTGTACCTGGCAATGCTCACGATCATCCTCGCCATGGCCTACGCGTCTTACCGCGTGTTCGAGTCGAACACCTATCTGGTACGGGCCAAGCTCAAAGCGCTGCTCCTGCGGGCGCCCGCGCCGTCTTCACAACAAGTGTTGGCGAGACCAGGACTGGGCGACCGCGGGGGACGTTAGCGTTGCAGTGCCCAAGCTGCTTCGCGGATCCAACACGCCCAGGGTGCCGCGCGCAAACGGAGGTGTAAGCTGGGGCCGCACCGCCATCGACGGGTGGCGCGCGGCCCGACCGTGGTTCCATGAAGCACCGCCGGCCTTGCTGAATCCAGCGTTGAGCAGCACGTCATTTCCGCGAAAGCGGGAATCCCATTTCTGCGCGAGACACTACGGTTAGCTCTCGTGGAGCGCGTAGAAAGCATGGTTCCCGCTTTCGCGGGAAGTCGGTTCCGGCAGTGCCGGGCACGACGTTCGCACTTTGAATGATGGCCGCACTTGAAACGACGTGCAGGCTTAAGACGACGTGCGAACTTGGGGCACAAAGCGTCGAATAAATGGCTTGCAGGTTTCCGAGTCGTGAAGTTCCATGCGGCACGCTGCGCAAAGCGGCTGGAAACCGCTCGTCACCATCAGCCAACCGCGTACCCGATCTGGGCCGGCGAACCATATTTGTATTGGCCGCCGTTCGCCCCCAAGCGCAGCGGCATATCGTTGAACAACACGCCCTGCGGCGAAATGCCTGCGTGATTGAGGCGCTTGATCGACTCGTTGATCTGATTCTCCGTTGTGACACCGGAGCGTGCGACGATGAACACGGCCCCGGCATGCGCGCCGATGATCAGCGCATCGGCAACCGCCAGCAAGGGAGGAGGATCGAGCAGGATCAGGTCATAGTGGGGCCGCACCGCCTCCAGCAGGCTGCCAAAATTCAGGTGCAGCAGGAATTCGGCACGGTTCGGCGGCAGTTCGCCGGTCGGGATGAAGTCCAGGTTTTCCAGCACCCCGTGATGGATGATCTCCTCCACCGGCAGCGCGCCGATGATCGAACGCGACAGCCCGCGCTCGCGGCTGACGCCGAAGTAGCGGTGCAAATGCCCGTTGCGCAAGTCGGCATCCACCAGCAGCACGCGCTTGCCGCTGGCGGCCATTACCGCCGCGAAGTTGGCCGACATGAAGGACTTGCCGATCGCGCGCGTCGGCCCGGTCAGCATCACGATGTTGTTCTTAAAGTGCGGCATCGAAAACTGCAGCGCCGCCCGGAAGCTGCGCAAGGCCTCCACTGCCTCGTCCTCCGGCATCAGCTGGGCCAGCAAGGGCAGCAGGCCTCCCTCGCCTCTCGCCTTGCGCAACAGCTTGTCCTGGTTGCTGCTGTGCGGAATGGTGGCGTACACCACGCGCGCGTGCAGCATGCGCTCGATCTTCTGCGGATCGTCGATGCCGCCCTTGATCGCCTTTCGCGTGAACGCCAGCAAGGTACCGAGGAACAAGCCGGTAATGATGGCCAGCGCCACGATCAGCGGCCGGTTCGGTTTGATCGGCTTTTCCGGCGCGATCGGCGCGTCGATCATCCGCACATTGCTCACCCGGCCTACCGAGATCAGCCGCAGCTGCTGCGCCGTGTTCGACAGCGCTGTGTACAGGTCGGTGTTGACCTTGATGTCGCGCGTCAGCCGCGCCTCATCCTGCTCAAGCACTGGCAAGTCCTTGATGCGGGCTGCGATCGCCGAGATCTCGCCATCCACATCCTTGAGCGAGCGGTTCATTGCCACCAGCACCGGGTGGTCCTCCGTAAACCGCGCCAGCAGCTCGGTCTTCTTCTGGATCAGGTCCATCCGCTTGGCACGCGCCGCCGCCGCCTGCTCCAGGCTCATCTTCGCTTCTTCCTGCAAGTCCACGGTGCCGTGCGCGTTGCGGAACTGGTTGTAGCGGTCCTCGGACTGCTCCAACTGGCGCTTAAGGATCGGCAATTGCTGGTTAAGGAAAGCCAGCGACTTCTCCGCCTCCTCCGTCTTGCGCGCCAGGTTCTGGCGCATATACTCGCGGCCCACCTCGGACAGCAGGCTGTGAATGCGCTTGGCATTCTCGCCCTGCAGTTTGACCTCGATGACGCCCGACTGCTTGCCCTGTTCCGTGATCACCAGTGCCAGCTGGATCGCCTGGATGGTGCCGAGCCGCGACATGCGCTTCAGGCGGAATTGCGCGCCCGGCTTCGCGTACATCCGGTCCACCTTGATTTCGAGGACACCGTCCGGCGTCGGCACCCGGTAGCGCTGCCCCACGGATCCCGCGAACACGAGCCGTTGCCCGCCGCCAGAGAAACGGTAGCGTTCATTGGCCTCCGCGGTCAACACGAATTCCCGGTTCAGCCACGCGTCCGGCACGTCGAATACCGACACCTCGGCGCGCTCGCCGCCCCACACATAGCCGCCATAGCCGAACAGCCCCGGCTCGGACAAGGTTCCGCTGTTCTGGTTGGCGAACCAGAAGCCGGCCACCGGGAAGTACTTCGGTTCGGCTTCGATATACAGCTGCAGATTGTCCACCGCGCGCGACACCACCATACGCGAACGCAGCAGCTCCATTTCCGCGATCGCCGCCTTCTTGGTTTCGAACAGCGACGACGCTTCCGACAGAATATTCTTCGAGGCGTTCGGGCTTTCCTCCTCGACGTGGATCATCAGGTTGTCTTCGTAGACCGGCTTGGCCACCAGCGCATACAGCACCGCCACCAAGGTGATCAGCGCGGTGATGCCGCCGATCAGCCAGCGGCTGTCGTAGAAGGTGTTGAAGTAGCCCTTCAGGTCGACCGCGGGCTCGTCCGCGGCCCGCTCGTAGGGATAATGGTTGGCCGGAACCGACAAGATCGGCGGACTGTGGGCGACATGCGTCAGCTGGTGGTGTTCGCCGGGGGTGGTCATGCTCGCCTCCTTCCGTTCAGGGCCGCGTGGTTACGCCGACCGCCGAGGTGAGCGCGCCCGGGAACAGCAGGCTCAGGTTGCGGTTCCAGTTGGCCAGCGGCGAGGCGGCGACGTACACGACGTCTTTTGGCCGCAGCTCGAATTCCTCTGCCATGGCAATCGACCCGGTCTCGCGCGCGTCCAGCTGGAACACCCGCGTTGCGCCCTCGGGCGTCTTGCGCACCACGTAGATCTGGCGCGCATCCCCCGATAAGGGACTGACCCCGCCGCTTTCGCCCAGCGCCTCGTTCAGCGTCAGCCGGCCATCGTGCATGGTCAGCGACTTCGGCGTGATCACCTCGCCCGAGACGAACACCTTGCTCTCGTCGCGCGAATGCACGCGCACCAGGTCGCCCGGCGCAAGCATCACCGTATTCGGATCGATGCCCTTCTGCACCAGCTCGCGCAGGTTGATGTCGTAGTGCTTCTTGTCGCGCTCGATGGCGATGCGGCTCTGGTCCGCTGTCGGCAACAGCCCCCCGGCGCGGTTGAGGGCTTCCGTCAGCGACATGGGAATGTCATTGATGGCCTGCAGCCCCGGCGACTTGACCTCGCCGTCAATGTACACCCGCTTGCTGCGGTAGGACTGCACGCGCAAGGTGACGTTGGGATTGGCGATGTACTTGGCCAGCTTTTGCGAAAGCAGCGCGCGCGCCTGTTCCTCGGTCAGGCCCTGCACCGGCAACAGCCCGGCAAACGGGAACTGGATGCGGCCCATGTGGTCGACGACGAAACCGGGCGGTGTCGCATTGGCGGCGACACTGGCGGCCAGTGTGCCCGCATCCGCCGCGGCGGCCGCCGCCGGCATGCCCGCGCCGGCCAGTTCGGGGTGGTCCCAGACGACGATCGACAGCACGTCGCCCGCGCCGATCGCGTACGGCGCCGGATTTTTCACGATGAGCGAGGAAATGTCCTGGTGCCGCTGCAAGGCGGCCTGCTGCTTCTGCACCTGGATCAACTGCTCGGTGATCATTTCCGTCGGCGGGGCCGGTTCGCCCGCCCCTTGCCTGCTCGCGCTCGACTGGAATGGCAGGCCGGACGCGCACCCTGCCAGCACCACGACAGCCAACGCAGCCGCGCCGCGTACTCGAGAAATTACTGTGGGAAATCTCATGATTTCGCCCCGCGAGGTAAGGCCTGCTTCAGGCAATCATGAGTCAGCGTAAGGCGTCCTTATGGCTGGGCTTTGGCGCACATCAAACGCCGACCTCAGGTCACAAGGGCTTAAACAGTTCGCACGCGAAAGGCGGGCACATCCGTTCTGGGCGGAAATCCGGCTGTGATCAGCGCACTTCCTCGATCAGTTTGAGACCTTCGGCAAAGGTCCAGATGCGCCGGATTTCGATCACATCGAACTGCACTGCGACGTTGGGCGGAAACACGCCGTAACGTTCGTTCAGCCGCACGATCCGCCTTACGGCCGCGTCAATGTCCGCGTGTCCGCTCGATCGCACGATCATCACCGATTCCACGCTGCCGTCGCTGCGGATCGCCACGCTCACGATCGGGTCGATGCGCACACGCTCCGCTGATAGCTGCGCGCCGTTCAGCAAACCGTTGCGCTCGATCTTCTGGCGGAAACTGTCGACGTAGAGCCGCAGCGGTACGTCGCGTTCCACCCCGTTCGACACCCGCCGGCGTGACGGCTCACCGGAGTCCGTTTGGCGCACGGCTGGCGGCGGGGCACCCAACACGTCGAGTCCGCGCAACATCTCCCGCGCGCGTGAGCCAAGATTCACGCCCGACACACTACCGGCCGCCTTCCCTGTGCCACCTGCGCCGCCAATTGCACCTTGCCCGATTCCTGCGGCCGCGCTCCCGTTGACAGTCAACGTTTCCTGACGCCGCGCGTCGGCAGCGGCACGCTCGCGGTCGGCGCGTGCCTGCTCATCTGCCTGCTTTTGTGCTTGCTGTCGCGCCTGTTCCGCTGCCTGCTGCTGCGCCAGGCGCTCCGCCTGCTGTCGCGCCTGTTCAGCCGCCCGCTGCTGCGCCAGGCGCTCCGCTTGCTGGCGTGCCTGTTCCGCCGCCTGCTGCTGCGCCAGGCGCTCCGCTTGCTGGCGTGCCTGTTCCGCCGCCTGCTGCTGCGCCAGGCGCTCCGCTTGCTGCCGCGCCTGTTCCGCCGCCTGCTGCTGCGCCAGGCGCTCCACTTGCTGCCCTGCCTGTTCCGCTGCCCGCTGCTGCGCCAACCGTTCCGCCTGCTGCCGCGCGAATTCCGCTGCCTGCTGTTGCGCCAGCCGTTCCGCTTGCTGCCGTGCCAGTTCCGTCGCCTGCTGCTGCGCCGAGCGCTCCGCCTGCTGCCGCGCCCGTTCCGCCTGCTGCTGTTGCGCCAACCGTTCCGCCTGCTGCCGCGCCTGTTCCGCTGCCTGCTGCCGCGCTAAGCGATCCGCCTGCTCCCGCGCCAATTCCGCCGCCTGTTGTTGCGCCGCCTGATCTGCCTGCTGCTGCCGCGCCTGCACCTCGGCCATGCGCTGCCGCTCCGCCTGTGCCGCGATCTCCGCCTGACGTCGGGAATCTTCCTCGGCACTCCGTTGCAAAACAAACGCACGTTCACGCTGCCGCGCTTCATCCTCCGCACGCTGCGCCGCTTGCTGCCGTGCCAATTCCTCCCCGCGTTTCTGCTCAACCGCCTGCGCAGCCGCCGCTGCCTCGTCGCGCGCCTTCCGCTCCTGCGCCAGTGCAATGGCCGCATCGACCTGCTGCGCCACCACAGTCACCGGCTCAGATGATTGGACTGGCTTGGCCTGCTCATCGTTCCCCATCGCTGAAGCTGCATCGATCTTGCCGGCCGCCATCCCCGTGCCCTTTTCGGTCCCTTCGCGCACCGAAATCGCATCCGCCTTGAGATCATCGAGCACCGCCTGCGGAACCGCGAACTCGCTGTCCTTGTTGATGTCTTGGGTGATGACGCGCTCCTTCAGCGCGAGCTCCGGCCGCTTCGCCGGCTTGGGCGCACGTCTCGTTGCTTTCGCACGAGCCGGCTTCGGCACGGCCGGCGCCGCGACTGGCTGCGGCCGTCGCGGCACAACGGTGAATCCCGATACCGCCGGCGCTGGTGTGGGAACCGGCGGCGGCTCCACGTTCGCGGCCACGACAGTGTCCGGTACCGGCGGCGGCACCGTGGCCACCTCGCTGGGCGCGGGAGCCAGCCGCACCATCAGCCGCGTCACCGCCGCCAAGCCCGCCTCCGGCACGTGGAAACGCAAGGACAGCAACACCGCGTGCGCCAGCAAGGACAGGACGAGTCCAGTAACCAGGCGTCGCGTCGCCTGGTCGTTGGCTGGATCCGGACTGCTCGCAATGGCTGGCATCGGGCTTAGGGAAATATTGTCGAGCTGCCAGCATAACGTTTTCTCGCAGGACACGCGAGGTGCGCACGATACGGAACACGCCACATGGCGATCTGGCAGAATGGGCCCGTCGCGGCACGTCTTCAGGAGGAACCATGGGGCCCGGATTCATCTTTGCGACCGGGATCGAAAACAGCAACCCGACCATTCAAAACGGCAGAGTCCGTGTCGACGAGCTGGAAAAATGCGGCCATTACCGCTACTGGCGCACCGACTTCGACCTGGTCCAGGAACTGGGCCTGAAGACGCTACGCTATGGCCCGCCCATCCACAAGACCTGGCTCGGCCCCAATCGCTACGACTGGGAATTTGCCGACATCACTTTCCAGGACCTGCGCCGACGCAACCTGGCGGTCATTGTTGACCTCTGCCATTTCGGCGTTCCCGACTGGATTGGCAATTTCCAGAATCCAGATTTCCCGGAGCTGTTCGCCGCTTACGCGCGCGCCTTCGCGGAGCGCTTTCCCTGGGTGCAACTGTACACGCCGATTAACGAAATGTTCGTGTGCGCCCTGTTCTCCACGCTCTACGGCTGGTGGAACGAGCAGGATCGCACCGACCGCGCCTTCGTCAACGCGGTCAAGCACATCGTCAAGGCCAACATCCTGGCCATGCAAGTCATTCTCGAAGTGCGCGCGGACGCCCTGTTCATCCAGAGCGAATCGTCGGAGTACTACCACGCGGAAAATCCGCAGGCCATCGGTCCCGCGGAGATCCACAACGCGCGCCGTTTCCTGTCGCTGGACCTGAACTATGGACGCCGCGTCGACTCTGGGATGTATGAGTACATGCTCGACAATGGCATGACCCGGGACGAATATCACTTCTTCTTGAACAATAATCTGAAGCACCACTGCATCATGGGCAACGATTATTACAAGACCAACGAGCACTACGTCTCGGCGGACGGCGCCACACGTTCGGCCGGTGAAATCTTCGGCTATGCCGTGATCACGCACCAGTATTACAACCGCTACCGCCTGCCGGTCATGCATACCGAAACCAATTTGTGCGAAGGCCCGAGCGGCAACGAAGCCGTAGAATGGCTGCACAAGGAATGGGCCAACGTGCTCCGCGTGCGCAACAACGGCGTCCCGCTGGTCGGCTTCACCTGGTACTCGCTGACCGACCAGGTCGACTGGGACACCGCGCTGCGCGAAAACAACGGCACGCCCAACGCGCTCGGCCTGTTCGACCTGAACCGCAGTATCCGCGCCGTCGGCCTCGCCTACCGCGAGCTGGTGCATTCATGGATGCAAGTGCTGCCGACCCAGAGCGTGTGCCTGCAGGTGCCGATCATCATGCCGAAGGAATACGACGAGGGCTGCGACGAACTGGTGGCAAGTAGCCGGCACACGCGCGCCGACGACCAGACCCTCGCGCCCGGCACCACGGAAACAAACGAATAATCGGAGGCAAACATGCGCTTCACCGGACAGTCGGTCATCGTCACCGGGGCCGCCGGCGGCATCGGGCTGGCGACCGCGACCCGCTTCGCGCAGGAAGGCGCGAACCTCGTGCTGGTCGGCCACCACGTCGATACGCTGGCGCGCGCCGAGCAGCATTTGCAGGCGGGCGGCGCGCAAAACGTCTATAGCTGCGTGTGTGATGTCAGCGACGAGGAGCAGGTCAAGAAGAGCGTCGACGCCACGATTGCGCGCTACGGTCGCCTGGACGTGGTGGTCAACAACGCCGGCGTCATGACCTTCAAGCCGCTGCAGGACCAGACCGCCGAGGACTGGACCAGCGTGTTGCACGTGGATTTGCTCGGCGCCTTCTTCTTCACCAAATATGCATTCCGGACCATGACGAACGGCGGTGCCATCGTCAACATCTCCAGCATCCATGCGATCGAGACCGAGCCGATGGCCGCGCCCTACGCCGCAGCCAAGGCAGCACTGCTGTCGCTGACCCGTTCATCGGCACTGGAGGGCCGGCCGAAGAACATCCGCGTCAACGCGGTGTTGCCGGGCGCAATCGATACACCCATGCTCTGGGAAAATCCGAACGTGAAGTCTGGCGAGGAACACATCGACCCGCTGGACGTTGGCAAGCCGGAGGACGTCGCCTCGGCAATCGCCTACCTCGCGTCGGCGGATGCGGCGTTTGTGCAGGGCGCAATGCTGCGGGTGGATGGCGGCCGCCTCGACCGCCTGTAGCCGCTTTAATCAGTTCAGCTGCTTTTCACCGGGTCGCAAGGTCAGGACCCGCACGCCGTTTGCGGTCACGGCGACGGTATGTTCGAACTGCGCCGACAATTTCCCGTCGCAGGTGACGACGGTCCAGCCATCGTCCTCGGTCTCCACCACGTTGCTGCCCTGGTTGATCATCGGCTCGATGGTGAACACCATTCCTTCGCGCAGGATCAGGCCGGTGCGCGGCTTACCCCAGTGCAGGACTTCCGGCGCCTCGTGCATTTCTCGCCCGATGCCGTGGCCACAGTATTCCCTGACAACGGAGTAGCCGTTCTTTCTAGCATGCTGCTCGATGGCGAAACCGACGTCACCCAGCCTGGCACCGGGCCGCACCGCCTTGATGCCTTTCCACAGCGCCTCGTACGTCACTTGCACCAAGCGCTTCGCCTGCGCCGACACTTCGCCCACAAGATAGGTCTTGCTGGAATCAGCGATATAGCCGTTCTTCTCCAGCGTGATATCGAAATTCACGATATCCCCGCTTTCCAGGATGTCCTTGGTCGAAGGAACGCCGTGGCAGACCACGCGGTTGGGAGAGGAGTTGAGCGCGTAGGCGAAGCCGTATTGCCCCTTGCTCGCCGGTCGGGCTTTCAGTTCATTGACGATGAAGCTGTCGACCAGGTCGTTGACCTGCATCGTCGACATGCCGATCAAATCCAGGCGATCCAGATGGGCAAACACTTCTGCGAGCAGCCTGCCCGACTCAGCCATCACTTCGATTTCTTCCGGGCTTTTAATCATACGGCGGCCGCCCTTGGTGGGTGCGCCGTAACGCCAGCCGCGCGGAGTTCACCGGCGACAATCTCATTAAAACTTTGGGTCGGGTTCATTTCGCACAACATGCCGATCTTGATCCAGAACGCCGCTTGCGCGTTGATCGACCTACACGAAACCGCACTCGCCTTCCGAATCTGGTCGTGCAGCTCTTCGTCGATGTTCACAATGCCCATTTCGCCCTCAATATACGATTCATATACGAATTATATATTAGCTCAACCATCGCGCGCAAAGTCGTCCTGCGACCGACAAGCTATACTGCTGCGGCTCGCAACAACAACCCGAGCGTCGTTCCTGCGCAGGCGGGAACCCCGTTTCATTCGCCGGCCAATTCAATTCAAGAGTCACTCTTCATGCAGGACAAATTCCATTCGATAAGCACTCCGCTAACGTCCGAGTTCATCCATGGCGCAGTCGAGATCGAACAAACCCGGGCCGGGCTCCTGCCTCACCGCCTCCCCGCCTGGGCACGCGCCCAATGCCCGGACTGGCAATTGGAAATGGCCGAGTCGCAACCCTCAGGCATCCGCCTGATTTTCCAAACCACGGCCAGCTACGTGTATTTGGTCACGCTGCCAACCAAGCGCGTCTATGCCTACATGTCGCCGCGGCCGGATGGTGTCTATGACCTGCTGGTCGACGGTCAACTGACGCTGCAAGTAAGTGTCTCGGGTGGCAACGTGATGACGATCGACATGGCGGCCGGCACGCAGACCGTCGTCGCCGGCGCACCGCAGATCATCCAGTTCGACAATCTCCCGCCCGGGTCGAAAACAGTCGAGATCTGGTTGCCGTACGATGAGACAACGGAACTGAAGGCGCTGCACTCCGATGCGCCGATCTTCCCGGTTGCGGCCCCTCCAAAGCGCCGCTGGCTCCACCACGGCAGCTCCATCAGTCATGGATCAAATGCCGCGAGTCCAACCGGCATCTGGCCGGTGATCGCCGCTCAGCGCGCCGGCCTTGAGCTCGTGAATCTCGGCTTCGGCGGCAACGCCTTGCTGGATCCGTTTACGGCGCGCACGATGCGCGACCTGCCTGCCGACCTCATCAGCGTCAAACTCGGAATCAACCTCGTCAACAAAGACGTGATGCGCCTGCGCGCCTTTGGCCCGGCGGTGCACGGCTTCCTCGATACGATCCGCGAAGGACACCCGACCACACCGCTGCTCGTCATTTCGCCGATCTATTGCCCCATCCACGAAGACGCGCCCGGTCCGACGATGGTCGACACGGGCCAGCTCCGCAAAGGCAAACTGGTGTTCCGCGCCTCCGGAAACGCGAACGAGGTCGGGCAAGGCAAGCTGACGCTGCGCGTGATCCGCAAGGAGCTCGAAGCAATCGTCCAGCAGCGGTCCGCCAAGGATCCCAACATTCATTACCTGGACGGCACCGCACTCTACGGCCAGGACGATAACGCCAGCCTTCCGCTCCCTGACGAGCTTCACCCCGACGCCGCTGCGCATCAACTCATTGGGGAACGATTTGCCGACCTTGCCTTCGCAGGCAGCTCGTTCGGCAAACAGCGATGATTCTTGAAACCGGCTGGTTTCCAGTGAGCTAGCGCAGCGGCCAAAACCACACCTCGGCCGACGACCAGTAGCAGGTGCTCGCGCATTGCAGGTCGCTCATCGTCGCCGGTTCCACCAGGTCGATATGCCCCTGTGTCGAACCCGGGCCGTAAATACCCATGCATGGAGAATGGATGCCAAGATAGGCAACCAGCAGCGGTGCCGCTGCTGCCCTTGCGCTGCTCGGCCGGCAGGCGCTTGATGTAGTCGGCGGCGCCGTGGCGAGTTCGTCTGTCTTGACCGGCTGCGTAGCGCACCAAGCCTTGCCTGCTACCGCATCCTGCACCCCATCCACATAAGCAAAGGCGCGGTCGCGCTCGCGGTAGCCGAAAGCATCCACGTGCTGGATCAGTTCATTGCGATGCTGGTACGCAGGCGCAGCCAGGGAGAGCGCAGGCAGCGCCGCTCCAATGAAGAGTAAGATGAGTCGCACGGGCATCCTTTCTCGGGAATGCCCATGATGGCGAATCGCCTATTTCGTTCACTGCGTGCGCGCAAGGTTTGGATTACGCCGTCCCCTACGGCGAGTTTCCCTCGCTCGATTGGATTGGCCTGCCCAGTAGGAATCGAACCTACGACCCTCAGCTTAGAAGGCTGATGCTCTATCCAACTGAGCTATGGGCAGATATGAGCGCAAGATGCGCAGATGAAAAAACGGGCCGTCGATCGACAGCCCGCTCTTAAACGGTGGTCGGAGTACAAGGATTCGAACCTTGGACCCCCTGCTCCCAAAGCAGGTGCGCTACCGGGCTGCGCTACACTCCGAGTAATTTCATCATACCGCGCCGGGTATGGCGCGTCAATGTAAGCCCGGTTTCCGTCAGGCAGCGACCTTGTCGGCGATACGCTTGGCCATGCTCTCCGCCAGGCTTGCGCTCTTCGCTTCGACCATGACGCGGATCAAGGGTTCAGTGCCAGACGGCCGGATCAGCACGCGGCCCGCATCGCCCAGCTCGCGCTCGACTGCTTCCTTCTCGGCAACCAGCGCCGGATCGCGGGTCCAGTCGAAGCCAGGGTTCACGCGCTTGTTGATCAGGGTCTGTGGATACAGCTTGAGCTCGTTGCAGCATTCGGCCAGCGACTTGTTGCCGCGCTTCAGGGCCGACAAGACTTGCAGCGCCGAGATGATGCCATCGCCCGTCGTATGCTTGTCGAGCGCCAGCAGATGGCCCGAGCCTTCGCCGCCGAACAGCCAGCCGCGCTCCTTCATCACTTCCAGCACGTAGCGGTCGCCGACCTTGGCGCGCGCGAAGCCAATGCCGAGTTCCTTGAACGCCACTTCCAGCGCCATATTGGTCATCAGCGTGCCGACCGCGCCCTGCACCGGCCCGACGGACTGGCGGTCGCGCACCATCACGTACAGCAGCTCGTCGCCGTTGTACAGGCGGCCGTTGGCGTCGCACATGATCAGGCGGTCGGCGTCGCCGTCCAGCGCAATGCCGAGGTCGGCCTGGTTCGCCACCACCGCTTCCGACATCGCCTTGGGCGCGGTCGCGCCGACGCCGGCGTTGATGTTGAAGCCGTCCGGCTTGGCGCCGATGGCGATCACTTCCGCGCCCAGCTCGTGAAACACGTGCGGCGCGATGTCGTAGGCGGCGCCGTGCGCGCAGTCGACCACGATCTTCAGGCCGCGCAGGTCGAGCTCATTCGGGAAGGTGCTCTTGCAGAACTCGATGTAGCGTCCGCCCGCATCGCGCAGGCGCGTCGCGCGGCCCAGCTTGTCGGACGGCACGCAGCCCATCGGCTGGTCGAGCGCTTCTTCGATCTCCAGCTCCACCGCGTCCGGCAGCTTGGTGCCGTGTTCGGAGAAGAACTTGATGCCATTGTCCTGGAACGGGTTGTGCGAGGCCGAGATCACGACGCCGGCCTGCAGGCGCAGTGCGCGCGTCAGGTAAGCGATCGCCGGGGTCGGCATCGGGCCGGCCAGCATCACGTCCACGCCGGCCGCGGAAAAGCCCGCTTCCAGCGCCGCTTCCAGCATGTAGCCGGAGATGCGCGTGTCCTTGCCGATCAGGACCACCGGACGGCCGCTGCTGGAGGCCGTGCCCTTGGCCAGCACGCGGCCCGCGGCGTAGCCCAGACGCATGACGAAATCTGGCGTGATGGGCGACTCGCCCACCAGGCCGCGGACGCCATCGGTACCGAAATATTTGCGCGCCATTCTGTTCTCTTCTTCTATCAGTTAGTCGGTAGTCGCCGCTTGCCACACCTTGAGCGCGTCAACTGTGTCTTCTACATCATGCACTCTGACAATTCTAGCGCCATGCGCCACCGCAGCCAATGCCGCACTCAAACTTCCTGCGAGACGTTTCTCCACAGTACGTCCGGTGACCGCGCCGATCATCGACTTGCGCGACATCCCGGCCAGCACTGGCAGGCCGACTTCGTCGCGGATCCGGCCCAGCTGGCGCAGCAGCAAATAGTTGTGTTCCAGCGTCTTGCCGAAGCCGAAGCCGGGGTCGACGCAGATGCGCTCGCGCTCGACGCCGCCCGCGACCAGCGCATCCACGCGCTCGCGCAGGAAGGCGGTCACCTCGCCCACCACATCCGCATAGACCGGCTGGTCCTGCATGTGTTGCGGAGTTCCCTGCATGTGCATGACGCACAGCCCACAATCGCTGTTTGCCACCGCCTCGATGGCGCCCGGCGCGCGGAAACCGTTGATGTCATTGATCATGTCCGCGCCCGCGATGATGGCTTCGCGCATCACCTCCGGCTTGCAGGTATCCACCGACAGCGGCTTCTCCATGCCGTGCAGCGCGTACAGGACCGGCATCACGCGCGCCAGTTCGTCGGCCACCGTCACGCTCGGCGAACCCGGCCGGGTCGACTCGCCGCCGATGTCGATCATGTCGACGCCGGCCGCGACCATCAGCTCGGCCCGCTCGACGGCGAATTCGAGCGACTGGAACTGGCCGCCATCGGAAAAGGAATCGGGGGTGACGTTGAGGATGCCCATCACCAGCGGCCGCTTGTCGAGCTTGAAGTCGAAGCGCCCGCACTGCAGGAATTGACGCATAGGAGTGTGTAGACGTTAACGAGCAAAAGGCATCCGCTGGATGCCTTTTGTGGGGTGGATCAGGCGATCACGCCGGGGCGGTCTGGTTCTGGGGCACGCCGCCGCCGCTGTCGCTCGGCGGGTTGCGCTTGGTCAGCACGCCGGCCTTTGGCGGCCGCGGCTCATTGCCGGCCATGATGTCGTTGATCTGGTCGGCGTCGATGGTTTCCCATTCGAGCAGCGCCTTGGTCATCATCTCGACCTTGGCCCGGTTTTCTTCCAGCAGGCGGCGCGCCAGCCCGTATTGCTGGTCGAGGATGGTGCGGATCTCGGCGTCCACCTTCTGCTGGGTTGCCTCGGAGATGGTCTTGGTCGAGCCGCCGAAGAAGCCTTCGTTGGCGTCGTCTTCGTACACCATCACGCCCATGCTCTCGGACATGCCGAAGCGCGTCACCATCGAGCGCGCCAGCTTGGTCGCGCGCGAAAAGTCGTTCGAGGCGCCGGTCGACATCTGGCCGACGAAGATCTCCTCGGCGATGCGGCCGCCGAACAGGATCGAGATTTCCTCGAGCATCTTGTCCTTGTAGCCGGACAGGCTGTCATGTTCCGGCAGCTGCCAGGTCAGGCCGAGCGCGTAGCCGCGCGGCATGATGGTGACCTTGTGCACCGGATCGGCCTTCGGCAGCAACTTGGCGACCACCGCGTGGCCCGACTCGTGGTAGGCCGTGTTGCGGCGCTCTTCCTCGCGCATGACCATCGACTTGCGCTCCGGGCCCATGAAGATCTTGTCCTTGGCGTCCTCGAAATCGCTCATCTCGACCAGGCGCTTGCTGCGGCGCGCCGCGAACAGCGCGGCCTCGTTGACCAGGTTGGCCAGGTCGGCGCCCGAGAAGCCCGGGGTGCCGCGCGCCAGGATGTCGGCCTTGACGTCGGTGGCGATGGGGACCTTGCGCATGTGAACATTCAGGATCTGCTCGCGGCCACGGATGTCCGGCAGGCCCACCATCACCTGGCGGTCGAAACGGCCCGGACGCAGCAGTGCCTTGTCCAGCACGTCGGCGCGGTTGGTGGCGGCGATCACGATCACGCCCGAGGACGCCTCGAAGCCGTCCATTTCCACCAGCAGCTGGTTCAGGGTCTGCTCACGCTCGTCGTTGCCGCCGCCCATGCCGGCGCCGCGATGGCGGCCGACGGCGTCGATCTCGTCGATGAAGATGATGCAGGGCGAATGCTTCTTGGCGTTTTCGAACATGTCGCGCACGCGGGACGCGCCCACGCCGACGAACATCTCGACGAAGTCCGAGCCGGAAATCGAGAAGAACGGCACCTTGGCTTCGCCCGCGATGGCGCGCGCCAGCAGGGTCTTACCGGTACCCGGGGGGCCGACCATCAGCACGCCGCGCGGGATGCGGCCGCCCAGTTTCTGGAACTTGGTCGGGTCTTTCAGGAAGTCGACGATCTCGGTCACTTCTTCTTTCGCTTCGTCGCAGCCGGCGACGTCGGCGAAAGTCACGGTATTGTTGGTTTCATCCATCATGCGCGCCTTGCTCTTGCCGAACGAGAACGCGCCGCCCTTGCCGCCACCCTGCATCTGGCGCATGAAGAACACCCACACGCCGATCAGCAGCAGCATCGGGAACCAGGAGATGAACACTTGCTGGAGGAACGAAGGCTCCTCGGGCGGCTTGATGTCGAAATGGATGTTGTTGTCGCGCAGGTCGCCGACCAGGCCGCGGTCCAGCACGGTGCCGGTCGAACGTACCTTGGTGTCGTCGGTCCGGGTCGCCGTGATGGTGGTCCCTTCGATGACCATGTCCTTGATGCGGTGCGCCTTGACGTCGTCGAGCAGCTCGGAATAAGCAATGGTCTTGCTGCCGCCGGAAGTGCTGTGGTTGTCGAACTGCTTAAACAGCATAAACAACAGCAGCGCGACGACCACCCAGATGGCGGACTTGGAAAACATATTATTCACGAAAACTCCTTCGATGCGGCACGCATCTGACAGATTTAGAATGCCGATGCCGATTTTACCTGCAATAAGCAGGCCGTGCCACGCGTCACTACCGGGGCGTGTCGAAATACCACTTTATTAATATTTCGGTACACTCCAGCAAGCGATGTGGCGCCGCACGACATGCCTCTCGCGAGTGATGTGCGGCTGCAGGCTCAAATATCAAGGGCTGGGCCGTCGTTTTCGCCATCTTTTTGTTGGGCTGGACGCTTGAGCCCGCGCCCCAGCAGGAAAATCTCGGACGATTTGTCGCGGCTGGCCTTGGGTTTGACCTGTTTGACGGTCTTGAATTCGTCGCGGAACTTCTCCAGGATCTGGGTGAAGCCCATATCCTTGAAACACTTCACCAACAATGCCCCCGATGGCTTCAGGTGGAGTTGAGAGAACTCAATCGCCAAATCGATCAGGTGTTCCATGCGCGCGGCGTCGGCCGCGGGGATGCCGGACAGGTTCGGCGCCATGTCCGACAGCACCAGGTCGGCCTTGCGGCCGGACAGCAGCTGGTCCAGCTGGCCCAGGATTTCCTCCTCGCGGAAATCGCCCTGGATGAAATGCATATCGGCGATCGGCTCCATCGGCAGGATGTCCAGGCCGATCATGGTGCCGTGGATGCCGCCGCCCTCCTTGCCGGCCAGCTTGCGCCGGGTGTACTGGCCCCAGCTGCCGGGGGTGCAGCCGAGGTCGACGATCACCTGGCCCGGCTTGATCAGCTTCTCGGCCTCGTCGATTTCCTTGAGCTTGTAGGCGGCGCGCGCGCGGTAACCTTCCTTCTGGGCCAACTTCACATACGGGTCGTTGATGTGGTCGTGCAACCAGTTTTTATTTAATTTGTTCTTGGCCATTCGCGTAGAATACTGCTTTTAAAGGATCATCAAAATACATAATATGCTTACACTCACTCCCGCCGAACGCAGCGCCCTGCGCGCCGAAGCCCACGGGCTCAATCCTGTAGTCATGATCGGCGAAGCCGGCCTGACCCCGGCGGTCATGAAAGAAATCTCGTCCAGCCTGGACGCGCACGGCCTGATCAAGGTGCGCGTGTTCGGCGACGACCGCGAGGCGCGCATCGCCATCTACGAACAGATCTGCGAAGAACTGGACGCCTCGCCCGTGCAGCACATCGGCAAGCTGCTGGTGCTGTACCGCCCGAAGAAAGAGGCGGACAAGGAACGCGCCGGCAAGACCGGCAAGGGCATGCGCATGGTCACCATCGTCAAGCCGAGCCCGAGCGGCCGGACCAAGCCGACCGTGAAGAAGGTCCTGCTCAAGGGGAACGAACGGGTGACCGCCGGCGGCAACGTCAAACGCGCCAAGCCGCGCCAGGCCAGCACCAAGAAAAGCGCGCTGAACAAGTGATTGAAAAGACCGGGACCAGTTCCCGGTTTTTTTATGCATTAACCGCTACTCACAACTCGTCGTCCCCGCGAAGGCCGGGCCCCATCCTGAGCCCACAGCACTGCGGCTCATGCTTTCCCCACCCAATCCAATCCCTCGTCCCGGCGCAGGCCGGGACCCATGCTGAGTGAGCGGATACGCTGCGCTCGGAAGCATTGCCTCCGCTCGCATATTCCATGGGTCCCCGCCTGCGCGGGGACGACGGTTTTGGAAGCAGGGGCAAGCGACAAGCTAGCGGCTTTTCAGCACCAGCACCACACCCAGCGCGCTCTCGACCAAGTGCAGCAGCTGCGACACCCCATGCATCACCGCGAACTGAGTCCAATACGGCGACGCCCTCACCCCGGCCGGCCCGGCCAGCTCACGCAGATGCGCCATCGCCGGCTGCAGCCCGAGATAGACCGCCAGTGCACACGCCAGCATCGCCGCGATGACGATCACCAGCGAACGCCGCCGCTTCGCATCCAGGTCCGGCGCGAATCGCGCCAGGCCAAGCAGCAGGACCGCGCAAACGATCGCGATCCACGCCTGCCGCGCCAGCAGCGCGCCGACGACATCGCCCGCCTGCCCCGTGCCCAGCATGCCGAACACGGTCGGCGCCGCGACGTAGCCGAGCGCCCACAGGCTGCCGGCCCACAGGACCGCCAGCAGCAGGCGCACGGCAGGCAGCACCGCGGCGCGCCCGGCCATCAGATGTAGCGGACTTCCAGGATTTCGTACTCGCGCGGGCCGGACGGCGCCTGCACCTCGACCACGTCGCCGGCGTACTTGCCGATCAGGGCGCGCGCGATCGGCGAGGTCACCGAGATCTTGGCCACCTTCAGGTCAGCCTCGTCGATGCCGACGATCTGGTAGGTGACCTTCTGGCCATTTTCCAGGTCCTCGAGGGCGACGGTCGACGCGAACACCACGCGGCCTTCCGCGTCCAGCGTCGACGGGTCGATGATCTGCGCACTGCCCAATTTGGCTTCCAGTTCGGCGATGCGGCCCTCGATGAAAGCCTGGCGCTCCTTGGCCGCGTCGTACTCGGCGTTCTCGGACAGGTCGCCGTGCGAGCGCGCCTCGGCGATCGCCTCGATCACCTTCTTGCGTTCCTGCGTTTTGAGCTGATGCAGTTCTTCCTTCAGGAGCTGGGCGCCGAATTTGGTAAGTGGAACTGTTGTGTTCATAGTTTTCTGCTTCTAGCGATTGTTCGTGACCGTACCAAGCGAAAACCACAGAGGCGCACGGCTTGGGCCGCACGAGCTCTGTGGTTTTACGGGTACTGCTTGACGCTTAGTTTAAGGCCTTATGGAGACCTTGTAAATCGTAGACACGCAACTGGTCCAGGCTGCGCATGCCCTGGATCGCCGCTTCCGCGCCGGCGATCGTGGTGTAGGTCACCGCGCGCGCCATCAGGGCCGAGGTACGGATCGTACGCGAGTCGGCGATCGCGCTGCGCTTTTCCTCGACCGTGTTCACCACCATCGCGATCTCGTGGTTCTTGATCATGTCGACGATGTGCGGACGGCCTTCGATCACTTTGTTGACCGCGGTGACCGGGATGCCGGCCGCCTCGATCACGGCCGCGGTGCCCTTGGTCGCCACCAGCGTGAAGCCCAGCTGCGCCAGGTCGCGCGCCACCTGCACGGTGCGCGGCTTGTCCGACGCCTTCACCGACAGGAACACCTTGCCCGACTCCGGCATCTGGATGCCGGCCGCCAGCTGCGACTTGATGAAGGCCTCGCCGAAGGTCGTGCCCACCCCCATCACCTCGCCGGTCGACTTCATCTCCGGCCCGAGGATGGTGTCCACGCCCGGGAATTTCACGAACGGGAACACGGCTTCCTTCACGCTGAAGAACGGCGGCACGACTTCCTTGGTGATGCCCTGCTGCTCCAGCGTCTGGCCGACCATGCAGCGCGCCGCGATCTTCGCCAGCTGCAGACCGGTCGCCTTCGACACGAACGGCACCGTGCGCGATGCGCGCGGGTTCACTTCCAGCACGTACACGGTGTCCTGCAGCTTGCCGTCCACTTCCTGCTGCTGGATCGCGAACTGCACGTTCATCAGGCCGACCACGTTAAGGGCCTTGGCCATCAGCGAGGTCTGGCGCTTCAGTTCATCGATCGTGGCCTGGGCCAGCGAGTACGGCGGCAGCGAGCAGGCCGAGTCGCCCGAGTGCACGCCAGCCTGCTCGATGTGCTCCATCACGCCGCCGATGAAGGTGGTCTCGCCGTCCGAGATGCAGTCGACGTCGCACTCGATCGCGTCGTTCAGGAAGCGGTCCAGCAGCACCGGCGAATCGTTCGACACCTTGACCGCTTCGCGCATGTAGCGCTCCAGGTCGCGCTGCTCGTGCACGATCTCCATCGCGCGGCCGCCCAGCACGTACGAGGGGCGCACCACCAGCGGGTAACCGATCTCGGATGCCAGCGCCAGCGCCTCGGCTTCGGTGCGCGCGGTGCGGTTCGGCGGCTGGCGCAGGCCCAGGTCCTGCAGCAGCTTCTGGAAGCGCTCGCGGTCTTCGGCCGCGTCGATCATGTCCGGCGAGGTGCCGATGATCGGCACGCCGTTCGCCTCGAGGTCGAGCGCCAGCTTCAGCGGGGTCTGGCCGCCGTACTGCACGATCACGCCGACCGGCTTTTCCAGCTCGACGATTTCGAGCACGTCTTCCAGCGTCAGCGACTCGAAGTACAGGCGGTCCGAGGTATCGTAGTCGGTCGACACGGTCTCCGGATTGCAGTTGACCATGATGGTCTCGTAGCCGTCGTCGCGCATCGCCAGCGCCGCGTGCACGCAGCAGTAGTCGAACTCGATGCCCTGGCCGATCCGGTTCGGGCCACCGCCCAGCACCATGATCTTCTTCTTGTCGGTCGGGTTGGACTCGCACTCCTCGTCGTAGGTCGAGTACATGTACGCGGTGTTGGTCGCGAATTCGGCCGCGCAGGTGTCGACCCGCTTGTACACCGGGCGGATGCCGAACTCGTGGCGGCGCGCGCGGATCTCGGCCGGCGTCACGTGCAGCAGGAAGCCCAGGCGGCGATCCGAGAAGCCTTTCTGCTTCAGCTTGTACAGGGTCGGCTTGTCGATGTTCTCAAGCTTCTGGTGGTCCAGCCACAGCTCGATGTCCACGATCTCCTTGATCTGGATGAGGAACCACGGGTCGATCTTGGTCAGCGCGTGCACTTCTTCCAGCGTGAAGCCCTGGGCAAAAGCGTCACCCACGTACCAGATGCGCTCCGGACCCGGCTCGCCCAGTTCTTCCTCGATGGTCTCGCGGTCGCGCGTCTTCTCGTTCAGGCCATCCACGCCGACCTCGAGGCCACGCAGCGCCTTCTGGAACGATTCCTGGAAGGTGCGGCCGATCGCCATCACCTCGCCCACCGATTTCATCTGGGTGGTCAGGTGCTTGTCGGCGGCCGGGAATTTTTCGAAGGTGAAGCGCGGGACCTTGGTCACCACGTAGTCGATCGAGGGCTCGAACGAAGCCGGGGTCGCGCCGCCGGTGATCTCGTTGCGCAACTCGTCCAGCGTGAAGCCGACCGCCAGCTTGGCGGCCACCTTTGCGATCGGGAAGCCGGTCGCTTTGGAAGCCAGCGCCGACGAACGCGACACGCGCGGGTTCATCTCGATGACGATCATGCGGCCGTCGGCCGGGTTGATCGAGAACTGCACGTTGGAGCCGCCGGTGTCCACGCCGATCTCGCGCAGCACGTCCAGCGACGCGTTACGCATGATCTGGTATTCCTTGTCGGTCAGGGTCTGCGCCGGCGCCACGGTGATCGAGTCGCCGGTGTGCACGCCCATCGGGTCCAGGTTCTCGATCGAGCACACGATGATGCAGTTGTCCTTTTTGTCGCGGACCACTTCCATCTCGTATTCCTTCCAGCCGATCAGCGATTCCTCGATCAGCAGTTCGGAGGTCGGCGAGGCTTCCAGGCCGCGCTTGCAGATGGTCTCGAACTCTTCTTCGTTGTAGGCGATGCCGCCGCCGGTGCCGCCCATCGTGAACGAAGGACGGATGATGACCGGGAAGCCCAGCTCGCGCTGCACCGCCCACGACTCATCCATCGAATGCGCGACGCCCGAACGTGCCGAACCGAGGCCGATCTTGGTCATCGCGGCCTTGAACTTGGCGCGGTCCTCGGCCTTGTCGATCGCTTCCGGCGTGGCGCCGATCAGCTCGACCTTGTACTTCGACAGCACGCCGTTGCGGTGCAGGTCGAGCGCGCAGTTCAGCGCGGTCTGGCCGCCCATGGTCGGCAGGATCGCGTCGGGACGCTCCTTGTCGATGATCTTCTCGACCACCTTCCACGTGATCGGCTCGATGTAGGTCACATCGGCCATCTCCGGGTCGGTCATGATGGTCGCCGGGTTCGAGTTCACCAGGATGACCTTGTAGCCCTCTTCGCGCAGCGCCTTGCAGGCTTGCGCGCCGGAGTAATCGAATTCGCAGGCCTGGCCGATGATGATCGGGCCGGCGCCGATGATCAGGATGCTTTTGATATCACTACGTTTTGGCATTACTTTTTCTCCGCGGCGGCTTGCATCAGGTTGATGAAGCGGTCAAACAGGTAGGCGACGTCGGTCGGACCGGGCGAGGCTTCCGGGTGGCCCTGGAAGCAGAACGCCGGCTTGTCGGTGCGGGCGAAGCCCTGCAGCGAACCGTCGAACAGCGACACGTGGGTCACGCGGCAGTTGGCCGGCAGCGTGGCCGGGTCCACCGCGAAGCCGTGGTTCTGCGAGGTGATCATCACCTGCTTGCTGTCGAGGTCCTGCACCGGGTGGTTGGCGCCGTGGTGGCCGAACTTCATCTTGACGGTCTTGGCGCCGGCGGCGAGGCCCATCAGCTGGTGGCCCAGGCAGATGCCGAATACCGGGATGCCCGATTCGACCAGTTCGCGGGTCGATTCGATCGCGTAGTCGCAGGCGGCCGGGTCGCCCGGGCCGTTGGCCAGGAAGATGCCGTCCGGGTTGTACGCCATCGCGTCGGCGGCGGTGCTCTGCGCCGGCAGCACGGTGATGCGGCAGCCGCGTTCGGCCAGCATGCGCAGGATGTTGTACTTCACGCCGTAGTCGAAGGCGACCACGTGGAACTTCGGCTTGTCCTGCTTGCCGTAGCCCTGGCCGAGCTTCCACTCGGTCTGGGTGAATTCATAAGGCGCCTTGGTCGAGACGACCTTGGCCAGGTCCATGCCGTCCAGGCCCGGGAACGAGCGCGCCAGTTCCAGCGCCAGTGCCGGCTGCGGCTCGGCGCCCTGGGTGCCGACCAGGATCGCGCCGCTCTGGGCGCCTTTTTCACGCAGGATGCGGGTCAGCTTGCGGGTGTCGATGCCGGCGATGGCGACCACGTTCTCGGCCTTCAGGTAGTCCGACAGCGATTGCGTGGAGCGGAAATTGGAGGCCAGCAGCGGCAGGTCGCGGATGATCAGGCCGGCGGCGTGGACCTTGGCGGCCTCGACGTCTTCCGGATTGACACCGGTGTTGCCGATGTGGGGATAGGTCAGGGTGACGATCTGGCGCGTGTAGCTGGGATCGGTCAGGATTTCCTGATAGCCGGTCATGGCGGTGTTGAACACCACTTCACCGGTCGTGTGGCCGGCGGCGCCAATGGAATAACCTTTGAAGATCGTACCGTCGGCGAGGGCCAGGATGGCGGGAACGGCTGAGCCAGAGAAAAACGGCGGCAAGGGTAACTCCCGTTAAAGTTACCGCAGCGGCGCCAGAGACCGACATTCGCAGAGATATCCGCTTTTCTTATCGCGGCTCGGAATGTCATTCAGATTTAGGCAGTGATGTCGTCGCTACGGCAGGTGGTTTGTAATGGCTAAACCCCCAAATTATAGCGTAACGGCACATGCCCGGCAATTGGGTCGCGTATAAATCACGCGGCGCGACCTATCAAAACATATAACTCTTAAGTTATCGATTCATAAAATAAATAACTGTTGAGTGATCACCTTCAAAAACGTCGTCCCGGCGAAGGTCGGGACCCATGCTGAGGATCCGAAGCCGCAAACGCAAGCTTGACGCAAACTCAGTATGGGTCCCGGCCTGCGCCGGGACGACGGGTATAAGGTAGCTAAATTTGGACGCAGCGTGGAATCAGGCAGCCAGCCCCAGTGCCGCGATACCCGCCTTGGCAATCTGCGCATCCTCCGCCGACTTCACGCCCGACACGCCCACCGCGCCCACGACATGGCCATCGGCCACGATCGGCACGCCGCCTTCCAGCATGCCATCCAGCTCCGGCGCGCGCATGAAGGACACGCGGCCGTTGTTGATCATGTCTTCATAGATCTTCGACTCGCGCTTGCCCAGCGCCGCGGTGCGGGCCTTGGCCGGCGCGATGTAGGACGAGACCGGCGCCACGCCATCCAGGCGCTGCAGCCACAACAGGTGGCCGCCGTCGTCCACGATCGAGATCACGACCTTCCAGTTATTGCGGTTCGCTTCGGCCTCGGCCGCGGCGGCGATCTTCTTGGCGTCTTCCAGCGTCAGTACAGGTTTCATTTGCATGATGTTGTCCTCTTCGAGTGATTATGCTTGTTGTTTGGCCTTGAGCTTGGCCTTTATCTGCGGCATCGCCGCCGCGGCCGCCTGCTCGCCGGCGAGGATCGCCAGGTTGCGGCCGTTGAAATCGCTGCTGCCCATCGTTCCCAGCGGCGGCGTGATGACCACGTCCGCGTCCTTCAGTTCGAACTGGTTCAGGCGCTGCCCCATGATCGTGAAGGTCTGCATCAACACATCCAGCGAGCTGGCCACCTTCTGCCCCTCGGTCGCGCTGGAGATATTGACCGCGATGATGAAGTCCGCCCCCATTTCCTTGGCAAAGCGCACCGGCACCGGGGCCACCAGGCCGCCGTCCACGTAGGTGTGGCCGTTGATGGTCACCGGCTGGAACACGCTCGGCACCGAGGACGAGGCGCGCACCGCCAGGCCCGTGTTGCCGCGCCTGAACAGGATCGGCTCGCCGTTCTTGAGGTCGGTTGCGACGCAGCCGAACGGGATCTTCAGCTTTTCCAGCGGCGTATTGTGGACCGCCTTGTTCACGTAGCTCTGCAGCGCCTCGCCCTTGAGCACGCCGGTCGACTTGCCGAAGAAGGGCATCGCCCAGTCGGAAATCGTCGCCTCGTCCATGTCCAGCGCAATCTTCTGCAGCTGGAAGCCATTGTAGCCATAGGCATACAGCGAGCCCACCACCGAGCCTGCGCTGGTGCCGACCACGATGTCCGGCACGATACCCTGCGCCTCCAGCGCCTTGATCACCCCGATATGGGCGAAGCCGCGCGCCGCACCGCCGCCCAGCGCGAGCGCGATGCGCAGCTTGCGCGGTGGTAGGACAGGAGCAGGAGTGGGAGCGGCAGCAATAACCGGCGGGACTTTCGGTTCGCTGCCGCAGCCGGCCAGCACCAGGCCGGACAGGGCAACAAGGGCTTTACGTCGTGAGAACATAACTGTGGGAATTAAGTGCAAGCGGGCATTGTACTCCGTTCACACCGCTGGATTATTTCCCGGAACTTAAAGGTGCTGGGACTCAAGCATACCTAATTGAACGCTGCGCCGCCGAGCAACCGCTCTTGGGTCCCGGCCTGCGCCGGGACGACGGTTTCAAAGATAACAATACAATTAACACGTCGTCCCGGCGGAGGCCGGGGCCATGCCGAGTTTGAAGGCCGGCGGCTTAACCCGGCAGCGAGGTATTCGGCAAGCTGGCGATGAAAGTGCTGCCCTTGCCCGGCTCCGACTCGATCTTGAGCCGGCCGCCGTGCCGCGCCAGCACGTGCTTGACGATCGCCAGCCCCAGGCCGGTGCCCTGGGTCTCGCGCGAGCGGCTCTTGTCGACCCGGTAGAAGCGCTCGGTCAGGCGCGCAAGGTGCTGGGGGTCGATGCCGATGCCGCTGTCCTTCACCGAGAAGCGCAGGTCGTCCGGCCCGCGCTCCCATGACAGCACGATGCTGCCGCCGTTCGGCGAATAGCGCACCGCGTTCGAGGCCAGGTTGGCGAAGGCGCTGCGCAATTCCTCGGGGCTGCCCATCACGTCCGGTCCATCCACATGCACGCTGATCTGGTGGCGGCCGCCGGACAGCGCCCTCGCCTCCTGCGCCACCGATTCCATCATCCGCGCCACGTCCACGTGCTCGCGCTTGAGCGGGTACTCGTCCGACTCCAGCCGCGACAGGGTCAGCATGTCCTCGATCAGGCGCTGCATGCGCGTCGCCTGCTCGGTCATCAGGTTCAGGTGGGCGGTCCGGGTGGCCGCGTCCAGGTCCGGATCGGCCAGCGCGATTTCGAGGAAGCCGACGATCACCGTCAGCGGCGTGCGCAGCTCGTGCGAGGCATTGGCGATGAAGTCGCGGCGCATCGCTTCGACTCGCTCGCCTTCGGTGGCGTCGTGCGAGACCAGGATCTGGCGCCGGTTCTCGAAGGGGATGATCTGCACCTGCAGCTTGCGGCCACGGAAGTGCAGCGTCAGCGGCTGGTCGAAGCGGCCGAGGATGATGTAGTCGATGAATTCGGGCTGGCGCACCAGGTTGGTGACGCGGCGGCCCTGGTCGCGTTCCAGCGTCAGGCCGAGGTGCTTGCCGGCGGCCGGATTGCACCATTCGAGCTGCAGCACGTCGTCCATGATGGCGACGCCTTCCGGCAGCATCTGCATCGCCTGGCGGAAGCGCGCCAGCCATTCGGCCAGGTCGGCCTGGTTGCGCTCGTCGTCGCGGCGGATGCGGTACAGGCGGGCGAAGACCTCGGTCCACGAGCCCCAGCCATCGGGCAGCTTGCCGCTCTGCGGATCGGCCAGCCATTCGTCGAGCTTGGACAGGTAGAACAGCTGGGCCACCAGCATGCCCAGCACGATCAGCAGCGCCAGCAGCAGCGCCTGGATCGGACCGGCCATCCACCAGACCACGCTGGCCGCAAGGAACACCAGGACCAGGCGCAGGAGCGCTGGAACCCAGAACAGCAGTTTTGGATTCATCGAGATTATTGTTATCGTCCCCCGTCGTCCCCGCGCAGGCGGGGACGACGGCTTATAGGCTAGTTTCGTTTTTCCGACAGCATATACCCAACGCTGCGCACCGTCCGGATCAGCCGGTCCGCCGGCCCCAGCGCCTTGCGCAGGCGGCCGACGTGCACGTCCACCGTGCGCTCTTCGATGACGGCGTGGTCGCCCCACACCTTGTCGAGCAGCTGGGCGCGCGAGAACACGCGCTCCTGGTGCGCCATCAGGTACTTGAGCAGCTTGTACTCGGCATTGCCGATGTCGATCTCCTTGCCGTCCACTTGCACCGTGCAGCTGCCCGGATCGAGCACGATCGGCCCGGCCTGCAGCGGCGCGTCGCCCACGTGCGGGCTCTTGCGGCGCAGCAGCGCACGCGAGCGCGCCAGCAGCTCGCGCGGCGAGAACGGTTTGGTGACGTAGTCGTCGGCGCCGGTCTCCAGCCCCGCGACCTTGTCTTCTTCCATGCTCTTCGCCGTCAGCATGATGACCGGGATGTCCTTGAAGTCGCGGTCGGCGCGGATCTTGCCCAGCAGGCGCAGGCCGCTCTGGTCCGGCAGCATCCAGTCGAGCAGCAGCAGGTCCGGGCGGCCGCGCGTGATCGTGTCCCAGGCGCTGGCGACGTCGCCCGCGTGGACCACTTCCCAGCCGGCTTCACGCAGCGAATACTTCACCAGCTCGACGATGGCCGGCTCGTCTTCGACGATCAGGACCCGGGTCGGGTTAGCCATTTGCGGTCTCGCTGCCGGCGCCCGGCTTGGCCATGTGGCGGATGTCCCTGCCCTCGACCACGTAGATCACGTACTCGGCGATGTTCTTGGCGTGGTCGCCGATGCGCTCGATGGCCTTGGCCACCCACAGCGTGTCCAGCGCCGACGAGATCGTGCGCGGGTCTTCCATCATGAAGGTGATCAGGTTGCGCAGCACCGAGCGGAACTCGTGGTCCACCACTTCGTCGGCCGCGATCAGTTGCAGCGCCTGGGCGCCGTCGAGGCGGGCGAAGGCGTCGAGCGCGTCGTGCAGCTGGTCCGAGGCGGCGCGCGCGATGGTGCGCACCATGTCGTAGTGGGCGAAGCCGATGCTGCCGCGCGCGTGCAGGCTCTTGGAGGTGCGCGCGATCTTGGTCGCCTCGTCGCCGATGCGTTCGAGGTCGGTGATCACCTTGATGGTCGCCATCACGGTGCGCAGGTCGTTGGCGGCCGGCTGGCGGCGCACGATCAGGTGGCTGCAGGCGTCGTCCAGCTGCACTTCCAGCTGGTTGACCGCGTGGTCGTCGGCCATCACCTTGTCGGCCTTGGCCGCATCGCCCACCTTGAAGCAGTTGATCGCTTCCTCGTACTGGGTCTCGACCATGCCGCCCATCAGCAGGACCTTGGAGCGGATCGCTTCCAGCTCCTGGTCGTACTGTTTGGATGAGTGGTGCTCGCCTATCATCTCTTTCTCCGTTCTGTTCTTATTCAGCCGAAACGGCCGGTAATGTAGTCCTGCGTCTGCTTGCGGGCCGGGTTCATGAACAGCTGGTCGGTCTCGCCGAATTCCACCAGTTCGCCCAGGTACATGTAGGCAGTGTAGTCCGAACACCGCGCCGCCTGTTGCATATTGTGGGTGACGATGGTGATCGTGTAGTCCTGTTTCAGCTCGCTGATCAGTTCCTCGATCTTGGCCGTGGAGATCGGGTCCAGCGCCGAGGTCGGCTCGTCGAGCAGCAGCACGTCCGGCTTGACCGCCACGCCGCGCGCGATGCACAGGCGCTGCTGCTGGCCACCCGACAGCGACAGGCCGCTCTTGTTCAGCTTGTCCTTGGCCTCTTCCCACAGCGCCGCCTTCTTCAAGGCCCATTCGACGCGCTCGTCCATCTCGCCCTTGGACAGGTTCTCGTACAGGCGCACGCCGAACGCGATATTGTCGTAGATCGACATCGGGAACGGGGTCGGCTTCTGGAACACCATGCCGACCTTGGCGCGCAGCATGTTCACGTCCAGGCCCGGGTCGAGGATGTTGCGGCCGCGGTAGATGATGCTGCCCTCGGCGCGCTGGCCCGGGTACAGGTCGTACATGCGGTTCAGGGTGCGCAGCAGGGTCGACTTGCCGCAGCCGGACGGGCCGATGAAGGCCGTCACCTGCTTGTCGTGGATGTCGAGGCTGACGTTCTTCAGGCTCTGCGTCTTCCCGTAGAAGAAGTTCAGGCCGGAGATCTCGATCGTCTTCATCTTCTCTTCCGCGAGGATCGGGGGGGACATGGTCTGGTTCATCAAATCGTTCTTCATGGTTTAGCGCGGCGCCTTCTGGCTGAAGACGGTGCGGGAGAGGATATTCAGCAGCAGCACGCTGAAGGTCAGCAGCAAGGCGCCGCCCCAGGCCAGCGCGCGCCAGTCGTCGTACGGGCTCATCGCGAAGTGGTAGATCACGTCCGGCAGGCTCGACATCGGCGCATTCATATTGGTGCTGTAGAACTGGTTGCCCAGCGCGGTGAACAGCAGCGGCGCGGTTTCGCCGGACACCCGGGCCACCGCCAGCAGCACGCCGGTGATCACGCCCGCCTTCACGGCGCGCAGGCGCACCAGCATCGCCACCTTCCAGCGCGGGGCGCCGAGGGCGAAGGCGGCTTCCAGCAGGCTGCTCGGCACCAGGCGCAGCATATTGTCGGTGGTGCGCACCACCACCGGGATCGCGATCAGCGACAGCGCGATCGAGCCCGCATAGCCGGCGTAGTGCTTGACGTTGGCGACATAGATCGCGTACACGAACAGGCCGATCACGATCGAAGGCGCCGACAGCATGATGTCGGTCACGAAGCGGGTCACCTGGCCGAATTTGTTGCGGTCGCCATACTCGGCGAGATAGATGCCGGCCAGCACGCCGATCGGGGTGCTGACCAGGGTCGACAGGCCGACCATCAGCAGCGTGCCGACGATCGCGTTGCGCAGGCCGCCCGCCTCGCCCGGCGGCGGGATGTCGTGGGTGAACAGCGCCGGGCTCAGGGCTGACACGCCATTGATCAGCAGCGTGGCCAGGATCCACAGCAGGAAGCCGAGGCCGACCGCCATCGCCAGCACCGACAGGCCGATGCCGATGCGGTGCGCCAGCAGGCGGCGCCGGTAGACGGGGTTCTTGGCGGCGTCGATCATTTCACGCCTTCCTTGCGGGACATGCCCAGCAACATCAGTTTTGCGGCAGACAGCACGATGAAGGTAATTGCGAACAGGATAAGGGCCAGCGCGAACAGCGAGGCCGTGTGCAGGCCGACCGCTTCGCCGAATTCATTGGCCAGGGTCGAGGAAATCGACGAGCCCGGGCCCAGCAGCGACCACGACAGCTCGTTGGCGTTGCCGATCACGAAGGTCACGGCCATGGTCTCGCCCAGGGCGCGGCCCAGGCCCAGCATCACGCCGCCGACCACGCCGTTGCGGGTGTAGGGCAGCACGATCTTGCGCACCACTTCCCAGCGGGTGCAGCCGAGGCCGTAGGCCGATTCCTTGAGCACGGCCGGCACGATCTCGAACACGTCCCGCATCACCGAGGAGATGAAGGGGATGATCATCACGGCCAGGATCACGCCGGCGGTGAGGATGCCGACGCCCATGATCGGGCCCTGGAACAGCGGCCCGACGAAGGGCAGCTGGCCCAGCGTGCCCTTGAGGACGGGCTCGATGTGGTCGGCGAACAGGGGCGCGAACACGAACAGGCCCCACATGCCGTAGATGATCGACGGCACGCCGGCCAGCAGTTCGACCGCGGTCCCCAGCGGGCGGCGCAGCCACACCGGGCAGATCTCGGTCAGGAACAGGGCGATGCCGAAGCTGACCGGGAAGGCGATCAGCAAGGCGATGACCGAGGTCGACAGCGTGCCCCAGATCGCGATGCGGGCGCCGAACAGCTCGTTGGTCGGGTCCCACTCGCTGGAGGTGATGAAGCCGGGGCCGAACTGCTTGAAGGCCGGCCAGGCATCCATCGCCAGCGAGACGATGATGCCGACCAGCGCCGCCAGCACGACGGCGGCGAACAGCAGGGTCAGCTTGTGGAACAGGAAATCCTGGATGCGCTGCTTGCGCATGGTATTGCGGAGTGCGGCCTCTTCGGCGTGGGCGAGCCCGGAGGCGGCCTGCTGGGACATCGCGACTGGCGGTCGTGCGCTCATATTGTATGGTGACTCGTTACTAGTGAAGCGCGGTCGGCACGAAGCCCGCCACGCGCCGTGAGGCCGCATGGCGGGCACACCTGCTGCCCGCGCCCGTGCGCCATTACCAGATGGCCTTGCCCGATGCGTCCTTCAGGTTGGCCTTCCAGCCGTCCTCGACCAGCTTGGTGACGTTGGCCGGCATCGGCACATAGTCCAGCTCGCCGGCGGAAGCGCCGCCGTTCTTGTAGGCCCAGTCAAAGAATTTCAGCACTTCCTTGGTGCGGGCGGCGTCGCCCACCTTGTGCAGCAGGATATACGATGCGCCGGTGATCGGCCAGGCGGCCTTGCCCGGCTGGTCGGTCAGCACCACGGCCATGCCGGGGGCCTTGGCCCAGTCGGCGTTGGCGGCGGCGGCCTTGAAGGCGTCGTCGCCCGGCTGCAGGAACACGCCGTCCTTGTTCTTCAGCTGGGTGTGGGTCATGCGGTTTTTCTTGGCGTAGGCCCATTCGACGTAGCCGATGCCGCCCTTGATGCGCTGCACGTTGGCGGCCACGCCCTCGTTGCCCTTGCCGCCCACGCCGGTGGCCCACTTGACCGCGGTGCCGGCGCCGATCTTGCTCTTGAACTCGGGGCTTTCCTTGGACAGGTAGTCGGTGAACAGGAAGGAGGTGCCCGAGCCGTCCGCGCGGTGCACGACGGTGATGTCCTCGGCCGGCAGCTTGACGCCCGGGTTCAGGGCGGCGATTTCCTGCGCGTTCCACTTGGTGATCTTGCCGAGGAAGATGTCGGCCAGCACCGGGCCGGACAGCTTGAGCTGGCCGGCGGCCACGCCCGGCAGGTTGACGATCGTGACCACGCCGCCCATGATGGCCGGGAACTGGTACAGGCCTTCCTTGGCCAGCTCATCGGCCGGCAGCGGCATGTCGGAAGCGCCGAAATCGACGGTCTTGGCCTTGATCTGCTTGATGCCGGCGCCGGAGCCGACCGAAGCGTAATTCAGGCCGGTGCCGGTGGCTTTCTTGTACAGCTCGGCCCATTTGGCGTAGATCGGGTACGGGAAGGTCGCGCCGGCCCCAGTGATGTCGGCGGCAAGGACGTTGGCGGCGGCCATGGTGGTGGCGGCGGCGGCGATCGAAACGAACAGCTGCTTCATGCGCATGGAATTCCCCTTATGTGGCACGATTTTGATGGCTGGAAGTCTACTGGCGAAATATGACAGGTTTATGACACGAACCCGGCGATGCGTCATCTTGGACCTGTCCAGCCACGCTTGCCGCACGTTTGCCCCAACGCAGGAGAACAATATGGAACTGATCTTGTGGCGCCACGCCGATGCCGAGGAAGGATCGCCGGACCGCCTGCGCGAACTGACCGCGCTCGGTCACAAACAGGCCGGGCAGCTGGCGGACTGGCTGAACGTGCGGCTGCCCGAGCATTGCCGCATCCTGGCCAGCCCGGCGACCCGGGCCCAGCAGACGGTGGACAAGCTGGAGCGCGATTATGACGTGCTGGAAACGATCGGCCCCGCCGCCGATCCGTTGGCGGTCCTGAAGGCGGCCGCTTGGCCCGACGCCGGCCAGGCCGTTTTGGTGGTCGGGCACCAGCCGACCCTGGGGCGGCTGGCCTCGCTTTTACTGCTGGGCCGCCAGGTGGACCTGGACTTCGCGCGCGGCGCGGTCTGGTGGTTCGAACAGCGCGATCCAGCTGATGCATACACCCTGCGTCTCAAGGCGGTCATGACGCCGGAAATGACCCTCAAATAAGTTGCACGGCAGGGCTTGCAAAACCGTAATTTTCGTCCTAGTCTGTAACTGTAAGGCGGACGGAAGAAAGGAGCGGTTCATTCATCCACCCAACAAGCGAGGGAATGCTGAAGAGCGTTTTATTGTTATGAACGTAGTCGGACTAGCAATGCTTGGCGGCATGGTCGCCATGCTATTTTATGAGCTGTACAGGGACTATCGGGAACGCGCCGAAGGTCTCCATGATCACTACCACGAGTAGTGACTTCTTCCGGGTCGCCCGGGATACACGAAAAACGGCGGGGTCCTCGCTAGACACTCGCCGTTTTCGCATCTGCAGCGTCCGTCAGCGCAGGTAGCGCGAAATCACCACCGAGGCGGACTGGTCGAGGTCCATGAACTGCAGGCCGACCT
Organism: Massilia terrae; assembly: GCF_024753145.1. GTDB lineage: Bacteria > Pseudomonadota > Gammaproteobacteria > Burkholderiales > Burkholderiaceae_D > Telluria > Telluria terrae. The sequence goes on from NZ_JANUGU010000007.1 coordinate 68,719, forward strand.
TGAATTCACCCTGGCTGAAGATGCAGTACTGTGTCTTGACGCGCGCCGTCACCACGCTCGGCTGGCCTTCCATCAGCACGGTGAAGCGGACGTAGCCGGGGCGGCCGGCGTCGACTGGATCGGGGAAGTTAATGCCCAGGCCGTCCATGCCAACGTCGGTGGTACGGCCGGAATCGGTGCCCCTGCCATCAAGGGCCAGCAGGGCCTTGGTCTTGATGACCCTGCGAAGCGAATTCCGTTGCTCTACTGTCACGATGTGTTACTCTTCTTACAACAACCATCAAACCGCTAATTATATTGCCCTGTGCGATATTTTTGAAGTCGACGTGGGTTGGGTGTTCAGTCCAGCTCGCGCAGCCGGTTGAAGGCTTCGTCGATTCGCTCGACCGGCACGATCCGCATCCCCTCCACCGCCTGCTTGGGCGCGTTCGCCTTCGGTATCACCGCAATCGAGAACCCCAGCTTGGCCGCTTCCCGCAAACGCTCCTGCCCGCGCGGCGCCGGCCGGATCTCGCCGGCCAGGCCGACTTCCCCGAACACCACCAGCCCGCGCGGCAGTGGCTTGTTGCGCATCGAGGACTGGATCGCCAGCAGCACCGCCAGGTCGGCGGCCGGTTCGGCAATCTTGACCCCGCCGACCGCGTTGATGAACACATCCTGGTCGAACGCCGCCACCCCGGCATGCCGGTGCAGCACCGCCAGCAGCATCGCCAGCCGGTTCTGCTCCAGCCCCACCGACAGCCTGCGCGCATTCGGCAAATGGCTGGCGTCGACCAGCGCCTGGATCTCGACCAGCAGCGGCCGCGTGCCCTCCTGCGTCACCATCACGCACGATCCCGGCACCTGGTTGTCATGCTGCGACAGGAACAGCGCCGACGGATTCGACACGCCCTTCAGGCCTTTTTCGGTCATGGCGAACACGCCCAACTCATTCACCGCGCCGAAGCGGTTCTTGATCGCGCGGACCAGCCGGAAGCTGGATTGCGTGTCGCCTTCAAAATAGAGCACCGTGTCGACGATGTGTTCGAGCACGCGCGGCCCCGCCAGCGCGCCCTCCTTCGTCACGTGGCCGACCAGGATGATCGTGATGCCGCTCTGCTTCGCGACCCGGGTCAGCTGGGCCGCGCACTCGCGCACCTGCGCCACCGAGCCGGGCGCGGAGCTGAGCGCGTCCGAATACAGGGTCTGGATCGAGTCGATCACCGCCACTTCCGGCTTGTGCTCGGCCAGCGTGCCGAGGATTTTCTCGAGCTGGATCTCGGCCTGCAGCTTCAGTTCGCGCGCATCCACCGCCAGCCGCTTGGCGCGCAGCGCGATCTGGGCGCCGGATTCCTCGCCGCTGACGTACAGCGTCTTGCGCACCTGCGAAATGCTCGATAGCGCCTGCAGCAGCAGGGTCGATTTGCCGATCCCCGGGTCGCCGCCGATCAGCACCACGCCGCCGGCCACCAGGCCGCCGCCCAGCACGCGGTCGAATTCCTCGATGCCGGTGCCAAAGCGCGGCACGTCGATCGCCTCGATGTCGGCCAGCGACAGCACCGGCGCGGTCTGCGCCAGGCTCTTGAACTGCGACTGCGACATGCGGTTGGCGCCGGGCGCCTCGACCACCGTCTCGGCCATCGTGTTCCAGGCCTTGCAGTCGCCGCATTGGCCGGTCCAGCGCGTGGCGGTCCCGCCGCACTCGCTGCAGACGAAGCTGGTGCGCGCCTTAGCCATGCGTCCCCACCCGGCCTTCGCGCACGCGCACCCGCGGCGCCAGCGCGCACATCAGCTCATAGCCGATGGTGCCGGCCGCATGCGCCACTTCGTCGATCGGCAGGCCGTCGCCCCACAGCGTGACCTTGCTGCCCACGCGCGCATTGGCCACCGGGGTCAGGTCGACCGCCATCATGTCCATCGACACCCGGCCCACCAGTGCGGTGCGCACGCCGTCCACCACCACCGGGGTGCCGTGCGGCGCGTGGCGGGGGTAGCCGTCGGCATAACCGCAGGCCACCACGCCGACCGTCATCGGGCCGGTGGCCTCGAAACGGCTACCGTAGCCGACCGTGTCGCCGGCATCGATGTGCTGGATGCCGATGATCGCGGAAGTCAGCGTCATGGTCGGCAGCAGGCCGAATGCGGCCGCGCTCTTGCCGCCCGGGGTGCCGCCATACAGCATGATGCCGGGACGGACCCAGTCCGACTGCAGTTCGAGGTCGGAAGAATGCAGCACGCCGCCGGAATTGGACAGGCTGCGCTGCCCGGCCAGCCCTTCAGATCCCGACTTGAAGCGCCGCACCTGCTCGTGCATCGGCAGGCGCGGGTGCTCCAGTTCATCGGCGTTGGCGAAGTGGGTCATCATCGTGATCGAGCGGATGCCGGGGATCGCGGCCAGGCGCTGGTGCGCGGCAGCGTATTCGGCGGGCATGAAGCCCAGGCGGTTCATCCCGGTATTCATCTTCAGGTGGACATCGATCGGTCGATACAGCTTGGTATATTCAAGCATCTTGATCTGCTCGATGCAGTGGATGGCCGGGTTCAGCGCATGTTCGGCCAGCAGCGGGATGTCCGAGTCGTCAAAAAAGCCCTCCAGCAGCAGGATCGGCTTGGTCCAGCCCAGTTCGCGCAAGCGGACCGCGTATTCCGTTTCGACCAGCGCCAGCCCGTCGGCCTGGGCAAAGCCGCGCATCCCGCGCTCCAGTCCGTGGCCATATGCATTAGCCTTGACCACGGCCCACACCTTCGACTGAGGGGAACAGGCGCGGGCGACGGACAGGTTGTGCTGCATGGCATCCAGGTGGATCGTGGCGCAAAGCGGGCGAGGCATGACGGACTTTTTGAAGAGATAACGAGAATGTATATTTTACCGGACGCAGCACTTTCGGATGCCCGAATTCTTTGGGCATGGGGCCTTTCATGGTATAAAGCAACCCAGTCCAGTTTTTAGAACCTCCCGAATGAACCGTGGTTTTTATACCATCATGGCGGCGCAGTTTTTTTCGTCGCTGGCAGATAACGCGCTTTTATTTGTTGCGATCGATCTGCTAACGTCGATGAAAGCCCCGGCTTCGCTGACTCCGCTCCTGAAGCTGTCCTTCGTGTTGTTCTACGTGCTGTTCGCCGCATTCCTGGGCGCCTTCGCCGACTCGCTGCCCAAGGGGCGCGTCATGTTCATCGCGAACCTGATCAAGGTCGTCGGTTGCTCGATGATCTTCCTGCACGTCCATCCCCTGGTCGCCAACGCGGTGGTCGGTTTTGGCGCAGCCGTGTACTCGCCCGCCAAGTACGGCATCCTGACCGAGCTGCTGCCGGCCGAAAAACTGGTGCTTGCCAATGGCTGGATCGAGGGCCTGACCGTGATGTCGATCATTCTCGGCACCGTAATGGGCGGCGTGCTGGTCGGCCCCGACGGCGGCACCTGGCTGGTCAACAACGTCGACGTGCCGATGATCGACACCGGCATCACTTCGCCGTACGAAGCCTCGCTGCTGGTGATCGTGGCCGTGTACGCGCTGGCGGCACTATTCAACCTGCGCATCCCGGACACCGGCGCGCGCTACCCGCACCAGGAAAAGAACCCGGCGCGCCTGATCGTCGATTTCGCCAACTGCTCGGCCACCCTGTGGAAGGACAAGCTGGGCCAGATCTCGCTGGCCGTGACTACCCTGTTCTGGGGCGCCGGCGCGACCCTGCAGTTCATCGTGCTGAAATGGGCCGAGCGCTCGCTGCACATGAAGCTCGACAAAGCCAGTGGCCTGATCGGCGTGGTCGCCATCGGCGTGGCAGTCGGCGCGGCGATGTCGGCCAAGATGATCCCGCTGAAGAAATCGCTGTCGGTGATCCCGCTCGGGATCATCATGGGCCTGGTGGTCGCCAGCATGGCCCTGGTGCACTCGGTCGGCGTGGCCTACGTGCTGCTGTCGATCATCGGCTTCCTGTCGGGCTTCTTCGTGGTGCCGATGAATGCGATGCTGCAGCACCGTGGCTACGTGCTGATGAGCGCCGGTCACTCGATCGCGGTGCAGAACTTCAACGAGAACCTGTCGGTGCTGACCATGCTGGCGCTATACGCGATCATGATCACGCTGAATCTGAACCTCGACTTCATCATTGTGCTGTTCGGGCTCTCGCTGGCCGGCACCATGTACTTCATCATGCGCCGCCACAATGCGAACCAGGCGCAGCATGATTCGCTGGCCTTGATTGGCGAGCATAAGCACTAGGCCCGCCACCTCGCGTTAGATTCCGTCATTCCCGCGAACGCGGGAATCCCATTTCCCCAGCGGGTGGCTACGTCAACCGTGGTTGTCACGCAAGCAAAATGGGGTTCCCGCTTTCGCGGGAACAACGGTTTTAATTGAGCTTCGGAGCATGCCCGCGCTTCGTCAGCTCCTCCATGATCAGGTCGCAGTGGTCGCCCTGCACTTCCAGCACGCCATCCTTAACCGTTCCGCCGGACCCGCACGCCGTGCGCAATTGCTTGCCCAGCAAAGCCAGAGCAAGTGGATCGAGCGCCAATCCCTTCACCAGCGTCACCGTCTTGCCGCCCCGGCCCTTCGTCTGGCGCGACACCTTGACGATGCCGTCCCCCACGGGCACCGTCCTGGCCTGGCACGCACACGCCGCAATGGGACGCCGGCATGCGGGACACATACGCCCGCCATCAGTGGAATACACAAGGCCGCTACTGCTATTTTTCATGCTCACATCCAATAAGGCGAACGCCTGACGCAAAAATCGCCCAGCTTTAAGTTCCAGAAATTTGCGGCGCCCTGCGTGCCGCCGCCCTGTCCCGCCAATCGTTCGGCACGATAAACCCACGTTCCATTTCCTCGAACAGCCCTGGCTCCTCGCGCACCATCGACACCAGCACCGGCGAGGGATTGGTGTCGAACTGCGCTTCGAGTTCGGCGTGCAGCTCAGCGCGATTGAGGATCCAGCTCGCCGAGCGCGCGCGGAACGGCGGCAGCCATTGCAGCTTCGGCAGCATCAGGAAGGCATCCCCGCTGAGCTGCTCGATCTCGTCCAGCGAACACCAGAAGCCGCGGCAGTGCTGCGCCGAGATGCCTGAAATCGACGGCCACGTCCCCAGCGGATAGAAGAGCCAGCCCTTGACCAGCGCGTGCGCGGCTGTCACCGGCCGTGGCAGCACCGCCTGCGCCGCGGGATGCGATCCCAGCGCCAGCTGCTGCTCGACGATCTTGCGCATCTTCTTGCCAAGGCTGTCGGCCAGGTTCGGCCCGACCAGCTCATCGAAGCGGTTCGCCGCCTGGCCTTCCAGCAGATAGAACTTGGTCGCGAACTCGATGTGTTCGAGGCCGCCGTCGCCCGTATCGAGCAGGAAGTCGAACTCGCCGACCGTGTCGTTGCGCGCGGCGCGCACCTGCAGGCCATGCGCAACCAGCTGGCCGCGCTCCTGAAAATAGAAGGCCATCAGCTTTTCCGCATACAGCCCAAGCCGCGTGTACATGCGGTTGCCCAGCGCCGCATCGAGCGCCGTCGGATCGTAGTCGACGTCGGCCAGCCATTGCGCCACTGCGGGCGTCATGGGCCCCAGCGTGCCGACCTTGCCGTGCCAACCGGGGTCGTTCGGATCGAGCAGGTCCGGTGCATCGAGCAGCCAGGCCAGCGCACGCACCCGCGCGCGCCGCAGATGGCCCCAGCGGCGATGGAATTGCGCCTGGTAGGTGTCAGCCGGATCGCGCACGGGCCGCCCTCGCCCTGCACAGATCGGCCCAGGCCAGCGCCTTGTCGGCGCCGCGGCGCAGCAGTTCGCCGGGGTGCAGCGTGGCGACCAGCGGCACGCCCGCGAACTCGTGGACGCTGCCGCGGCTGCCCGCCAGCGGCTCGGACAGCGGCTGCCCGAGCAGGCCGTTGGCCGCGATCTGTCCCAGCGTGAGCACGGTGCCCGCACCACTCAGAACCAGTTCGCGTTCGAGATACGGACGGCAGGCCGCCGCTTCTTCCGCGGTGGGCGCGCGGTCGCCGCCCTTGGCGCTCAGCGGGCGGCACTTGACCAGGTTGGCGACGTAGACGTCGGCCGCGCGCGAGGCGCCGATCGCGGCGAGCATATTGTCGAGCAGCTTGCCGTTGTCACCGGCCAGCGGGGCGCCGGCTTCCTCGTCGGCTGCCGTGCTGGCGCCGGCGGCGACGAACCAGACCGCACGCTGCGCGCCCGCGCCGAACACCGGCTTGCGGCCATCCTTGGAGCAGGCGCCGCAGCGGGTGCAGCTGGCGACAGCGGCGCGCAGCTGATCCCAGTCCATGCTGGCGACGTCGGCGGCTTCCGGTTCGGCGGGTGCCGCTTCCGCCCGCGGCGCCGGCGCGGCCAATGCCGATGCGGACTGCGCCACGCGCGATTCCAAGCGCGCCGCCGGCTCGGCGATTGGGGCATCGGCCGGCGCCGCCTCCGTCGCCTCCACCGGCACCTCCCGCAAGGTCCACAGCGGCCCGATGCCCATCTCGGCCAGGAAGGCCGCGTCGCGCGCGTTCATAGTTCCAGCCTCATCACGATGGCATCCTCGCGCTGGCCTTCATGCGCGGGATAGTAGCCCTTGCGGCGCCCGATTTCGATGAATCCGTACTGCCGGTAGACCTGCAGCGCGCGCTCATTGGTGGGGCGCACTTCGAGCAGGATCGAACGCATGCCGTGCTCGCGCGCGCGCAGCGACGCCTTGTCGAGCAGCCAGCGGCCCAGGCCCTCGCCCTGCCGCTCGCCCGCCACCGCCACGTCCAGCAAATGCGCCTCGTCGATCGCGTACAGCAGCAGGAAGTAGCCGGCCAGGTCGCCCAGCGGGTCGCGCACGACCCAGGCGTCGTAGCCGCTGGCGATCGAGTCCATGAAGTTCGCGCGCGACCACGGGTGGGGGAACACGCTGTCTTCGAGCGCGCTCACCTCGTCGACGTCGGCGAGCGTCATCGGCGCGAAATCGAGGAGGTCGTGGACGCTGCTCATCACGCTTCGCCCTTGGCCGCGTTGATGGCCTGCCGCTCGGCGTAGGTGTAGGCCACCTTGTTCCGCAAGTACAGCGGCTGCGCCTGGTCCGCCGGCACGGCCTGCCCGGCCGCGAGCGCGGCCACGGCCAGCACGGCGAGTTCGCGCGCGTGCGGCACGATGCCGGCGTCGGCGCCAGCCGCGAAAGCCTTCCCTGCGAACTGTTCGGCGTAGGCCGCGAAGCCGTTGCCACAGGCCGCCAGGCCGTCAACCAGCTGCGGCGCGACGGCGTCCGGGCTGCCCAGCGCCGGCGGGCACACCACCTGCCAGCCATCGTCGAACCGGTACTGCGCCCAGTAGACCTCGCCCATGCGCGCGTCCAGCACGGCCAGCACGTCGGATGCGCCGGTGCGCTCGCGACAGGCTTGGGCCATCGCTTCCAGCGTCACCAGCGGCAGCACGGGAAGGTCGGCCCCGAAAGCCAGACCCTGCGCCACGCCGCAGGCGGTGCGCACGCCGGTGAACGAACCCGGCCCGGCGCCGAACGCGACGGCGTCGCAGTCGGCCAGTGCGATGCCGGCTTCCTTCAGTAATTCCTGCACCATCGGCAGCACGGATTGCGAATGGGTGCGCACGCCGGAGGACTCGCGAAAAGCCAGGCGCGCGCCGGCCAGTAGCGCGCAGGACGCCAACTCGGACGACGTTTCGATAGCAAGAATGATAGGCATCCCTTATTTTAACCCGGCGCCGGGCCGACGATCCATGCTCGGCCGTGCCGGCAAATGCGCGCCGATGTAGAATGCGGCCCATGCACAGCATCACTCTCGAGCTTGATAACCGCGACAAGGTCGCCGCCGCCCTGGCTGGCGAGCGGCTGATCGTGGCCTGCCTGTGTGCCGCCTGGTGCGGCACCTGCGGCTCCTACCGCGCCGCCTTCGAAGCGCTGGCCGCGCGCCATCCGGAACATGCCTTCGTCTGGATCGACATCGAGGACCAGGCCGATGTGGTGGGCGACCTCGATGTCGAGAACTTCCCCACCCTGCTGCTGCAGCGCGGCGAGACCGTGGCCTTTTTCGGCACCGTGCTGCCCGATCCGCACGTGGCCGAGCGCATGATCCAGGCCCAGGCCGACCACAGCGAAGCCGAACTGGCGCGGCTGGCGCAGTCGAGCGAGGAGCGGCGCCAATGGCAACGCGAGGCCAACCTGCGCGCGCTGCTGCGCGACGCCGGCTGAAGCTGCCGCAAAGGCGTGCAATTCCGGTATCATCCGGCAGGTCAGCCTACCCAACAATAACGTGACAAACTCCACCGAGACCGACTCGCCACTGGCGTCGCGCGCCCTGAACCTCCTCGACTGCGGGGTCATCGTGGTGGACGCGAACCACGAGATCATGGTCTGGAACGCCTGGCTGGCGCCGCGTTCCGGCCGCTCCGCGGCGCGCGTGCGCAAGCAATCGCTGTTCGATGTCTTCCCCACGCTGCGCGGTTCGCGGGTCGAGGCCGCGGTGCTGGCGGCGCTGGCCGACAATACCGCCACCGCCATCCCGCTGTCCGACAACCGTACGCCCTTCCCGCTGCGCCAGGCCGGCAGCTTCGACGGCGCGCCAATCGACCAGTCGGTCGCGGTCACGCCCTTCGACGAGGACGGCGAACGTTACTGCCTGATCGAGATCCGCGACATCAGCGGCGCCATGGACCGCGAGCGCCGCCTGCTGGACCATGCGGAATCGCTGCGCGCCCGCTCCTACGTGGATGGCCTGACCGGTATCGCCAACCGCCGCTATTTCGACGTCGCCATCGACCGCGAGCTGCGGCGCGCCCAGCGCCACGACCGCGAGCTGTCGCTGCTCCTCATCGATATCGATTCCTTCAAGGCCTACAACGACCACTTCGGCCACCAGCAGGGCGACACCTGCCTGACCGCGGTGGCGCAGGCACTGGCCGGGCAGCTCAAGCGCCCGGCGGACGTGGCGGCGCGCTATGGCGGCGAGGAGTTCGCGGCGATCCTGCCCGACACCACCGCGGAACAGGCGCGCGGCGTGGCCAACGCCATCCGCGAACATGTCGCCTCACTCGGCATTCCCCACGCCCCGGCTGCCGGCCGGCCATGCGTCACGCTCAGCATCGGCGTGGCCAGCTTCAGCAAGGAGCGGCTGAACGAGACGGCGGTATTGATCGAAGCGGCGGACAAGGCGCTGTACGCAGCCAAGCACAATGGCCGCAACCTGGTGGTGGTCGACGGCGAGGGCTAGCAGGCTACAAGCGCGCAGTCCACAGTCAGGCGCAGCCGCTGCATCGTCAGGGCCGAGCTTGCAGGGCTGAGCTTGCTTCCGATGTCGCTTGGCGATCCGGCCTAGCGGCGTGTAGATGGGCCAGGTCTTCGACATCCCTGCCGTATTTCGTCTCAAATCCCTGCGCGCACTGTCTAATCCTGTCGATTTCTGTCGATTCCTGCGATCTACCATGTGCTCGTTCGAAAATAGACAGGAACCGACAAAAACAGACAAGATGCGCCACCGAGTGCAAGCAAGGCGCTGCATCGGAGTTTTTGAGAAGGTCATGCATACCGCCCCGCGCCGGGGATGAATTGACGGCATGTAGCAAGCGGCCCGCAAGACGGCAGGCGATGTCGCCGCCCTCAATGTCGCCGCCCTCAATGTCGCCGCCCTCGATGTCGCCGCCCTCAACTAGAAGCGGGCCGTCGCGCGCTGCAGCAGCACGGCCAGGCCGTAGCAGATGGCCAGCACCGGCAGGTAGATCGCGAACGTCCAGGTTTGCAGCGTCCCGAACGCGGCGCGGTACAGGGCGACCGCCGCCAGCACGATGAACATGTGCGACAGGTACAGTTCGTAGCTGAGGGCGCCCGCGCGCGCCAGCCAGCCAAGCCCGCGCCGCGCGACCGTCGGACGCGCTGGCGCGCCAAGCAGGACCAGGCTGGCGCCGAAGCACAAGCAGTACAGCCCGGACTTGTGCAGGTAGCGATGCGCGAGATCGCCCCAGCCCAGCACCAGCAGGATGCAGAACACACCGAACAGGGTCAGCGCCCGCGCGTCGCGCGCCGACGGTCTCCAGCGCCGCGCCAGCAGCGCCGTGAGCACGCCCCAGGCGATCGCCGACATGCCCGGCAGGTAGGCCTTCTCCCACCACACCTCATCGGCCGAAGGCACCAGGTCGCGCAGTGGGACCAGGCTCGCGGCAAGCAGCACCAGCGCGCCAATCAGCAGCCGGCGCGGCAGCCACAGGCACAGCAAGGGAAAGCCGAGGTAGAACACCTCTTCGATCGACAGTGACCACAGCACGTCCCAACCCGCCGGCGCCCAGCCGGTGCGGCCCTCGTACCAGTTGAAAGTGAAGCTCAGCGCGGACCCGAGGAGTCCCGACAGCGACTGGCGCGCGCCGTCCGGAGCGAAGCCCTTCACACCGAACCATGCCAGCCCGGAGAGCGCCGCCAGCGTCGCCAGCAGCAGCGGCACGATGCGCCGTGCGCGGGCACGGTAGAAGCGTGCGAGGTCGACCCGTTCGAGGGCGCCGTGGCGATCGAGGATGCGGGTGGTGATCAGGCAGCCGGAGATGACGAAGAAAATGAATACGGCTTCGTAGCCGTTGAAACTGACCGCATCGAGCAGGCGCCTGGGCAGCCACGCGCCGAGCAGGCTGGGTCTGAGCGGCGCGCGGAACGGCAGCGCCAGGTGGTGCACGACCACCAGCAGGATCGCGCAGCCGCGCAGGCAGTCGATGCCGAAGTTACGGGCCGGCGCGGCGACGGTCGCCTTGGCGGCCAGCGGCGCCGCAACCGGTGCCTGTGCGAGCTGCGCCGTCATCAGGCCAGCCGCAGCGGCAGCTTGCGCAGGCGCTGGCCGGTCAGCCTGAACACGGCGGCGGCGACGGCCGGAGCGACCGGCGGCAGGCCCACCTCGCCTACGCCGGTCGGCAGTTCGGCGCTCGGCATCACGAAGGTCTCGACCACCGGCGCCTGGTGCATGCGCAGCACCGGGTAGTCGCCGAAATTGGACTGCTGCACGCGCCCGTCCTTGATCGTGATCTCGCCCATCAGCGCCGCCGACAGGCCGAACACCACCGCCGACTCCATCTGCTGGGCGACGATGTTCGGGTTGACCACCATGCCGCAGTCGACCACGCAGACCACGCGATGCACGCGGATCTCCTTGCCCTCGACCGACACTTCGGCCACCTGCGCGACCGTGCTGCCGAAGGACTGGTGCAGGGCCACGCCATGCGCCCTGCCCGCGGCCGGCTGGCCGGCCAGCGCCAGCGCCTTGTCGAGCAGCGCCAGATGGCGCGGATGCCGCGCCAGCAGCGCCCGCCGCAGCGCGACCGGATCCTTGCCGGCGGCGTGCGCGACCTCGTCGAAGAAGGCCTCTTTGAAGAAGGCGTTGTGCGAATGCCCGACCGCGCGCCAGTACCCGACCGGCACGCCGGCATCCACGATCACGTGCGCCACGCGCTGGTTCGGTATCTCATACTGCATGTCGAACTCGCCCTCGGCCGTGGTCTTGTCCGGCCCCACGCCCGGCAGGCCGAGGTTGCGCGGATAGTACTGGTGACCGATCGAGGCGCTGGCGGACTTGCTTTCCCACGCCAGCACATTGCCGGCCGCGTCCAGCCTGGCCTTGAAGCGCGCCAGCGCGGCCGGGCGATAGACGTCGTGCGTGACGTCTTCCTCGCGGGTCCAGATCACCTGCACCGGCTTGCCGCCGGCCTGCATGGCCACCGCCACTGCCTGCGCGACCATGTCGGCCTCCAGCCGCCGGCCGAAGCCGCCGCCGATGAAGGGCAGCTCGATCGCCACGTCCTCGCGCGCGACGCCGGCCACGCGCGCCGCCACGTCGACCGCGATGCTCGGCACCTGGGTGCCGACCCACAGCCGGACCTTGCCGCCCGCGACTTGCGCGGTGCAGTTCACCGGTTCCATCGTGGCATGCGCGAGGTAGGGCGCGCGGTATTCGGCGGTCACGGTTTTGGCCGCGGCCACGTCGATGCTGCCGATGTTGTGATAGGCGAAGCCGGATTCCTCGTCCAGCGCCTGCGCGAACTGGGCGAACACCGCCTCGCTCGACAGCTGCTGGTGCTTGCCCTCGTTCCAGTTCACCTGCAGCGCGGCCACGGCCTGCTTCGCGCGCCACCAGTGCGAGGCGATCACGGCGAGACCCGCGCCGGCGCCCGTCAGCGGCTCCAGCGCGGCCGAGATATCCACCACCTTGACCACGCCCGGCATCGCCTCGGCCTTGCCGGCGTCATACGACGCGAGCGTGCCGCCTGCGACCGGCGACATGCGCACCGCCGCGTACAGCATGCCGGGAATCCGCGCGTCGATGCCGAAGGCGGCGCTGCCATCGGCCTTGGCCGCCGAGTCTCGGCGCGGCGCAGGACGGCCGATCAGCTTGAAGTCGCGCGGCTGCTTGAGCGTAACGTCGCCGGCGTCGATGTCCGCGCCCAGCTCCGCCGCGCGCGCCGCCAGCGCCGTGTAGGCCAACTTGCGGCCATCCTTGTGGACCACGTGGCCGCCCTCGGTGCGGCAGTCGGCCGGATTGGCCTGCCACTCCGCGGCCGCGGCCTTGAGCAGCATCGCGCGCGCAACCGCGCCGGCCTCGCGCATCGGCTGCCATGCATCGCGCACGCTGGTCGAGCCGCCCGTGAACATGATGCCCAGCTCGCGCCCGACCTTGGCCAGCAGCCACTGCGCGCCTTGTTTGGCCGAGCCGCGATCGTCAGGATGAAAGGGCAGGTTGTCTTCGATGACGGCGAGGTTGGCGTAGATCTTGTCGATCGGCGGCTGCATCACGCGCACCCGGTCGAGCGGCACGTCGAGCTCCTCGGCCACCAGCATCGGCAGCGCGCTGTGCACGCCCTGCCCCATTTCGCTGCGCGGCACCACCACCGACACGCTGCCGTCCGGGTTCAGCACCACCCAGCCGTTGAGGGCGACCGCGCCATCCCGCACCGGCAGCGGCAGGCGGGAACGCAGGCGCTGGCGCGGCGGCGCCACGCCCCAGCCGACCACCAGCGCGCCGCCCAGCGCCAGCCCCGCCAGCAGGAAGCGGCGCCGCTTGCGGCGCGCCGGCGCCTCAGCCTTCAATGATTGCAACGTCTCGCTCATGGCGGCGTCCCCAGTGCGCCAGCAGCTCGTCGGCGCCGACCGGCTGGCTGTAGTAGAAGCCCTGCGCCCGGTTGCAGCCGTGGCGCAGCAGGAAGGCCGCCTGCTCGGCGGTCTCGACGCCCTCGGCGATCACCGACAGGTTCAGGCTCTTGCCAAGCTGGATGATGGCGACCGTGATCGCCTCGTCGTTGGCGTCCGAGGAGATGTCCTTGATGAAGCTGCGGTCGATCTTCAGGGTCTGCACCGGCAGCTGCTTGAGATAGGCCAGCGAGGAATAGCCGGTGCCGAAGTCGTCGATCGCCAGGCCCACGCCCACCGCGCGCAGGTCGTTGATGCAGGCCAGCGTGTCGCCGGTATTCATGATGACCGATTCGGTCACTTCCAGTTGCAGGCGCTGCGGTTCCAGCCCGGTCTCGCGCAGCACCTGGTCGACCATCAGCGTCACGCTGCCGCGCTCGAACTGGCGCACCGACAGGTTGACCGCCAGCTTGGGCACCTGCAGGCCGTCCTCCTGCCAGCTCACCATCTGGCGGCAGGCCTCGGCCAGCACCCACTTGCCCAGCTGGCTGATGAAGCCGATGTCCTCGGCCAGCGGGATGAAGCGCGCCGGCGGCACCAGTCCCAGCTCGGGATTCTGCCAGCGCACCAGCGCCTCCACGCCGATCAGGCGGCCGGTGTCGATTTCCACCTGTGGCTGGTACTGCAGGTAGATCTCGTTCTTCTCGATCGAGCGGCGCAGCATGGCTTCGATGAGCAGGCGCTCGACGCCTTCGCCGGTCATCGACGGTGCATAGAACTGGAAGTTGTTGCGGCCGCGCGCCTTGGCCTGGTACATGGCCACGTCGGCGTTCCGGATCAGCATGTGCACGTCGGTGGCGTCGTGCGGATACATGCTCACGCCGACGCTGCAGGTCACGAACAGTTCGTAGTCCGAGACGGTGAAGGGCTGGTCGAACATCGCCACCAGCTTGTTGGCCACGTGGCTGGCGCTGCGCTCGCCGTCGACGTTCTCCAGCAGGACGATGAACTCGTCGCCGCCGAGTCGCGCCAGCGTGTCGCCTTCGCGCAGCTGGCCGGACAGGGCCTGCGCGACCTGCTTGAGCAGCTCGTCGCCGACCTGGTGGCCGAGCGTGTCGTTGACGTTCTTGAAGCGGTCCAGGTCGATGAACAGCACCGCCAGCTGGCTCTTGTTGCGGGCCGCCTGTGCCAGCGCGTGCTGCAGGCGGTCGTGGAACAGCAGCCGGTTCGGCAGCGCGGTCAGGGCGTCGTGGTGGGCCAGGTGATCGAGCTTGGCCTGCGCTTCCTTGGCGCGCGTGATGTCGCTGAACACCGCCACGTAGTGCGCCACCTCGCCCTCGTCGTCGCGCACCGCGGACACCGTCAGCCACTCGAGGTAGATCTCGCCGTTCTTGCGGGTGTTCCAGATTTCGCCGCGCCAGAAGCCGGTCTCCGCCAGGTCGCGCCACAGCGCCTCGTAGAAGCCCGGTTCGTGCAGCTTGGAGCGCGTCAGGCTCGAATGCTGGCCGACCGCCTCGGCCTGGGTGTAGCCGGTGATCTGGGTGAAGGCCGGGTTGATGGCGATGATCTTGCCGGTCAGGTCGATCACCATCACGCCGTCGGCGATGTGTTCGAGCGCGGTGGCCCACAGCCGCAGCTCCTCGTCGGCCTGCTTGCGGTCGGTGATGTCGGCGTACACCCAGATGCTGCCTTCGTGCGGATGCAGCGGGTCGAGCGCGCGGCCGGTCACCTGGCACCAGACCAGCGAACCGTCGCGCCGGCGCAGCTGCAGCTCTTCCTCGACCTTGCCGCCTTCGCCGAGGATGCGATAGGAGCGCCGGACCGCCCCTTCATAGGCTTCGTTCGAGGTGAACAGCTGCGCGGTGGGCACGCCCACCATCTGCCCGTTGGCGTAGCCGAACAGCTCCTCGAAATGGCGGTTGGCGGCGGCCACCCGGCGCTCGCGCACGAACAGCACGCCCAGCATCACGTTGTCGAGGATGATGCCCTGCTCGGTCAGCAGTTCCTCGATCTGCACCTCGTGGTGCTTGCGCTCGCTGATGTCGTAGATGATGCCGTCGATGTGGAAGTCGGGGCTGCCCGGGCTGCCGTGCGGCTGGCCGCTTTCCAGCACCCAGCGCTCGATGCCCCAGGCGTCGATCAGGCGGTATTCGACCTCGTAGGCGCGGCCGGCCTGCACCGCTTCCTTCACGGTGCGCAGCTGCATGCGGCGGTCTTCCGGGCAGATGATGTCGGACCAGCAGGCGGCCGGGGCGCCGATGAAGTGGCGTGCCGGGAAGCCGGTGATCTCTTCGGCGGCGTCGCTGACGAATTCGATGGCGCCGCCGGGGCGCGCGCGGAACACCACGCCGGGGATCTGCGACACGATCGAGCGGAAGCGCGCCTCGCGCTTGCCGATGTCCTCGAACAGGCCGCGGATGGCGATCCGCATGCGGTCCATCTGGGCGCCCAGCCGGCCCAGTTCATCGTGGCCGGCCAGCGCCAGCGGGGTATCGAACTCGCCGCGCGACAGGCGGTCGGAAAAACTGGTCAGGGTGCGCAGCGGCAGCAGCAGCCGGTGCTTGAGGAACAGGACGATCAGCAGCAGCGACACGCCCAGCTGCCCGGCCAGCACCAGCGCGTAGTTGGACTGCTTGGCGCGCAGGTCCTGCAGGCTGCGCTCGTCGTCCATGTCGACCGTGATCGAGCCGATCGGCTGGCCGCGCACGAACACCAGCCGGTGCGCGTGGTAGACCTGGCCGCCCGCCACCCGCGCCGAGCGCAGGTCGACGAAATCGCTGTCGGCCTGGCCGCGCACGCGCACGCGCAGCACGGCCGGGTCGCGCATCACGGATTCGGCCAGCAGGCGCGCCGGCTCCGCATTCATGTTCCACAGCGACTCCTGCACGCCGAGCGCGAGGATGTCGGCATTCCGCTGCAGCGACTCGTTGAGCGCGGTGGCGGCGGCATGGCGCTCCTGCACGCCGACCAGCAGGTAGCTTCCCACGAGCGCCGGAATCGCCAGGCCGCCGATCACGACCAGCAGCAGCGCGCCATAGATCGACCTTCCGTAGAGCTTGCGCAGCCGGGTCGGGAATCGCAGGAAAGTCCTCGCCATCGAAATGCCGGAATCGTGTCAATGATCGGGCGATTATGCCCCAGAATGTCGATTCGAAGTCATTACGATTGCGCGGAAGCAACAATTTTTTCCGTGGAGCCAAGCAAGCAAGCTGCGCGGGGAATTGTTATGATTTGCACCACTTTCAAGGAGGAGCCCATGAGTATTTCGATGTACGAAGCCGCGGTGCCGGTGTTCCGGCAAATGCTGGAGAGCCTGTCGGCGGTGCTGGACAAGGCCGAGGCGCACGCCGCCGCCCGCAAGATCGACACCGCCGCCCTGCTGCAGGCGCGCCTGTACCCGGACATGTTCCCGCTGACGCGCCAGGTCCAGATCGCGGCCGACTTTGCCAAAGGCGCGAGCGCGCGCCTGGCCGGCGTGGAAGTGCCGCGCTATGACGACACCGAGCAGACCTTTGGCGAGCTGAAGCAGCGGATCGCGAAAACCCTGGCCTTCATCGACACCCTGCCGCGCGAGGCGATCGAGCACAGCGAGGAACGCGAGATCAACCTGACCGTGGGCGGGAACCCGATGCAGTTCAAGGGGCAGCAATACCTGCTGCGTTATGCGCTGCCTAATTTCTACTTCCACACGACCACGGCGTACGCGATCCTGCGGCACAACGGCGTCGAGATCGGCAAGCGGGACTTCATCGGGAAGTTCTAATTAGTACTAACCCGTACTAATCGCCAATACAATACCGTCGTTCCCGCGTGCGCGGGAACGACGTTCTCTATTTATCTAGCTCTCGCTTGCGCCGCGCTCAGGCATTGCGCTTCGGATACCCTTGCGCCAGGATTCGCTCCCACACGCTTTCCTTCTGCTGCGCGCTCATCGACACCCAGTGCGCGACCTCGACCACCGTCCGGCCGCAGCCGCGGCAGACATCGTCGAAGGTCGTCGAGCAGACCGCGACACAGGGCGTGTCCGGCCGCGGCGGCAGCTTGGGATCAGCGGGCTGGTCCGACATCGAGCTTGTCCCAGCCTTCGTGGCCGAGCTGTTCCATGGTGTCGATATTCTTCTCGAAAATCGCCGCGGCGTCCGGGAAGGCCGCGGTCGCGCGTGCGATGCTGTCCTCGCGCAGCAGGTGCAGCGTCGGGTACGGCGCGCGATTGGTGTAGTTCGAGATGTCGTTCTGGTCGGTATCGGCGAACTGGTAATCCGGGTGGAAACTGGCCACCTGCAACTCCCCCTCCAGCTCCATGTCTTCCAGCGCGGCATCGGCCACGTCCAGGAAGTCATTGAAATCCAGGAAATCCGTCAGCACGCCCGGGTGGATCAGCAGCGTGGTGTCGACCTGTTCCGGGTCGGTGTCCGACAACAGCTGCAGCTCGTTCATCAGCTCTTCCAGCAGCGCTTCCGGCGTGGTCGCGTGCGACACGACATAGCGCACCTGCTCCTTCACGTACACGGCCTTGGCAAACGGACACAGGTTCAGGCCGATGACGGCGCGGTCCAGCCAGCGGCGGGTGGCCTCGACAATGGCGTCGTCGGCGGGCAGCGAATCGGGAGTGCTCATGGTGATGCTTTCAAAAACGTGCAGCGAAACCGCGATTGTACCGACTCTTTGCGTGCGCTCAAAGGTTGACGGGAGGCAGCCTGTACCTTTTGAAACGGCCCGGAAAGGCTTATTTTGGTTGTAATTTTACTTACCCATCCTATACTTCAGCCCAGTTAGCCCGACTAATCTCTTGGGTAAATTGCCTAGTAGAATCAAGCACTTACTTAATGATATCGAACCGCAGAAAATTGTAACGTGGCCGACATATTTCTTGACTGCCCTGCGGCCTGATCCTTACACTCCCAGACTTCGCCGGTCCAAGTTGTTCCTGGACGCAACACTGGATAGCTATGCTGAAAACGACCCGAATTTCCCAGTCAGTGGCCGCTTTGGCGTTCCTGCTCCCGCCCGTGCTGGGCCATGCCGAATCTGCCGCCGCCCCGGCGCCGCAGGCTGCCGTCCCGCTCATGCGCCCGGCGCCGGCCCAGCCCGCCACGACCGGCAAGGCCGACGATTTCAAGGAAGCCGACCTGTGGGGCCGCATCCGCAGCGGCTACGCCATCCCCGACCTCGACAACTCGCTGGTCGGCAAGAACACCCAGTGGTACGTGGCCCGTCCGGACTACCTCGCGCGCACCGCCAGCCGCGCCTCGCTCTACCTGTACCACGTCGTATCCGAGCTGGAGAAGCGCGGCATGCCGACCGAACTGGCCCTGCTGCCCGTCATCGAATCGGCGTTCAACCCGCAAGCCCTGTCCACCGCCAACGCGGCCGGCATCTGGCAATTTGTCCCCGGCACCGGCAAGACCTTCAACCTGCAGCAGAACATGTTCAAGGACGAGCGCCGCGGCGTGCTGGCCTCGACCGACGCCGCCCTCACCTACCTGCAGCAGCTGTACACCATGTTCGGCGACTGGCAGCTCGCGCTGGCGGCCTACAACTGGGGCGAAGGCAACGTTCAGAAAGCAATCAAGCGCAACCAGGCGCTGGGCAAGCCGACCGATTTCGAGAGCCTGTCCGAGCAGATGCCCACCGAGACCCGCAACTACGTGCCCAAGCTGCAGGCGGTCAAGAACATCATCGCCAACCCGGCCCAGTACGGCGTCACCCTGCCGCCGATCGACAACACGCCCTATTTCACCCAGGTCGACAAGACCAGCGACATCGACGTCACCATCGCCGCCCAGCTGGCCGAAATGTCGGTCGACGAGTTCAAGGCGCTCAACCCGCAGTTCAAGAAGCCGGTCATCACCGGCGACGACACCAAGATCCTGCTGCCGAAAGAGAACGCGGAAAAGTTCCACATCAACCTCGCGCAGTGGGGCCGCGCCCTGTCCACCTGGACCACGCACAAGATCACGGGCGCCAAGGAATCGCTGGCCACGCTGGCCTCCAAGTTCCACACCACGCCCGAGGTGATCCGCCAGGCCAACAACATCCCGGCCCAGAGCCGCCTCAAGTCCGGCTCCACCATCCTGGTGCCCAAGGTCTCCACCAGCACCGGCGACATCGCCGAAAATGTGATCGAGACCGCGCAGCTGTCGTTCGAGGCCGACCACCGCAGCCGCGCCCATACCACCCAGCGCTACAAGCCCCGCGCCAGCCGCCACAAACGCTGAGCAGCGCCGCAAAAAAACCGGAACGGACTATGCAGGCAGTGCGAAACTGCGGTATAGTGCGATTTGTGCGCTGCAAAACGTATCGCGAATTCCATCGCGGCGACAGTTCTTCACAGTAGTATCACTAGCAGCTTCGCAAGCCCGAGGTATCCACGGGATACCCTTCCAAAAAGCCCTCCGCCCTGTGTGCCGTCCCTTGGCACCGTCCCGGCGCAAAGCTTTTGTGCCGAAATTTCTTTCCGTTTTAAGTCATTTCGTTGTTGGTTCGCGTCGCTATTTTGCGCCCGTTGCAATGCCGGGTGCCCATATCAAGGAAACGAGAAAAGTACACAATGAGTTTTGAAGCACTAGGCTTACACGCCGCTATCGTCAAAGCAGTTGCCGAAGCCGGCTACGAAAACCCGACCCCGGTCCAGGCGCAGGCAATCCCGGCCGGCATCGCCGGGCGCGACTTGCTGGTCTCGTCGCAGACCGGCTCGGGCAAGACCGCGGCCTTCATGCTGCCGGCCCTGCACCAGCTGGCCAGCGCCGAACAGGCGCCGCTGGGCCGCTCCCCCGCGCAAGAAGCGCAGTCGGCCCGTGCCCGCGGCGAGCGCGTGCGCTTCCGCCCGGCCCAGCCGAAGATGCTGGTGCTGACCCCGACGCGCGAACTGGCGCTGCAAGTCACCACCGCCACCGAACAATATGGCAAGCACATGCGCCGCATCCGCGCCGTGTCGATCCTGGGCGGCATGCCCTACCCTAAACAGATGCAGCTGCTGGCGAAGAATCCGGAAATCCTGGTTGCCACGCCGGGCCGCCTGATCGACCATATGGATTCCGGCAAGATCGACTTCTCCCAGCTCGAGATGCTGGTGCTGGACGAAGCCGACCGCATGCTGGACATGGGCTTCATCGAAGACATCGAGAAGATCGTCGCCGCCACCCCTGCGTCGCGCCAGACCATGCTGTTCTCGGCGACCCTGGACGGCGTGGTCGGCAACATGGCGCGCCGCATCACCAAGGATCCGCTGGTGATCCAGATCGCCAGCGCCACCAACCGTCACGAGAACATCGAGCAGCGCGTGCACTACGCCGACGACCTGTCGCACAAGAACCGCCTGCTGGACCACGTGCTGCGCGACGAAGGGCTGGACCAGGCCGTGGTGTTCACCGCCACCAAGCGCGACGCCGACATGATCGCCGACCGCCTGAACATCGCCGGCTTCTCGGCCGCCGCGCTGCACGGCGACATGCACCAGGGCGCGCGCAACCGCACCCTGAACGGCCTGCGCCGCGGCCAGGTGAAGGTGCTGGTCGCCACCGACGTCGCCGCGCGCGGCATCGACGTGCCGAACATCACCCACGTGGTGAATTACGACCTGCCGAAGTTCCCGGAAGACTACGTGCACCGCATCGGCCGCACCGGCCGCGCCGGCCGCAACGGCTTGGCGATTTCGCTGGTGAACCACGCCGAGAGCATGAACGTGCGCCGTATCGAGCGCTTCACCAAGCAATCGATTCCGGTCGACGTGGTCGCCGGCCTGGAGCCGAAGCGCGCCCCGGCGCCGCGTTCGAACACCCGTCCGGGCTGGAAGCCGGGCGAAGGCCGCTTCAACAAGAAGCCGGGCCAGCGTTCCTTCGGTGACGGCCAGCGCAGCTACGGCAATGGCGAAGGCCAGCGTAGCTACGGCAACAACGAAGGCCAGCGCAGCTATGGCAATCGCGACAGCCAGCGCTCGTTCGGCCAGGGTGGCGAAGGCCAGCGCTCCGGCGAAGGCTACCGCGGCGGCGACCGGCCGCAGCGCGAAGGCGTCAACAACCGCTCCGGCGGCGGCTACAAGGGCAATAATGCCTCGCACCCGCGTTCGACCGACAGCGCGCGCCGCAACTTCCGCGATTTCTGATCGCGGTCTGGCGCAATGAAAAACGGCTGCTTCGGCAGCCTTTTTTTTCACCTTTCACCGCCAGCTTGTGCTTTCAAAAAAATGAACAATAATGCCAGCTAGATCCTTTTGCGGGTCCAACATTCGACAAGCAGACCGACCCGAAGAGGACATGCCGCCCGAGTTCGAAAAGCTGAAGCGAAGAATCGAGGCCCGGCCGGAAAAATACGATATCGAGCGCCTGCAAAAGGAGGCCGACCGGCTGCCCTGAAGCGCTCAGGCGCGAGTTCGGCGATAATCATGCGTTGCGAAACCTGATACACGGATCCAGACCATGAGCACCGAACAAGCGATCAAACTCACCTCCTTCTCGCACGGCGGCGGCTGCGGCTGCAAGATCGCGCCCGGCGTGCTGTCGGAGATCCTGAAAAAGTCGAGCGGCTTCCCGGTGCCGCCGCAACTCATGGTCGGCATCGAGACCGCCGACGATGCCGCCGTCTACAAGCTCAACGACGAGCAGGCGCTGATCGCCACTACCGACTTCTTCATGCCGATCGTCGACGATCCCTTCGATTTCGGCCGCATCGCCGCCACCAATGCCATCTCCGACGTGTACGCGATGGGCGGCACGCCGATCATGGCGCTCGCGCTGGTAGGCATGCCGATCAACAAGCTGCCGCTGGACACCATCGGCCAGATCATCCGCGGCGGCGAGTCCGTGTGCGCCGAGGCCGGCATCCCGATCGCGGGCGGCCACACCATCGACTCGGTCGAGCCGATCTACGGCCTGGTGGTGATGGGCCTGGTGCACCCATCCAAGGTCAAGCGCAATGCCGACGCGCGCGCGGGCGACGTGCTGGTGCTGGGCAAGCCGCTCGGCGTGGGCGTCCTGTCGGCGGCGCTGAAGAAGGACGCGCTGGGCGCGGACGGCTATGCGGCGATGATCGCCAACACCACCAAGCTGAACAAGCCGGGCAAGGCGCTGGCCGACATGGCCGGCGTGCATGCGCTGACCGACGTCACCGGCTTCGGCCTGCTCGGCCACCTGCTGGAGCTGGCGCGCGGCGCCGGGCTGTCGGCGCGGCTGGACATGACGAATATCCCCCTGCTGCCTGGCGTCGAGCAGCTGGCGCATGATGGTTTCTTCACCGGCGCATCGGGCCGCAACTGGGATGCGTACGGGCATGAGGTGGCGCTGGCCACCGCAATCACCCCGGCCCAGCGCGCCCTGCTGACCGATCCGCAGACTTCCGGCGGCCTGCTGGTGTCCTGCGATCCGGGCAGCGTGGACGAGGTGCTGGCGCTGTTCGCGCGCGAAGGCTTTGGCGAGGCGGCCGTGATCGGCCGCATGGAAGACGGCAAGCCCGGCGTGACCGTCAGCGCCTGAGCTGCGACGGTCCGTGACAAGCAAGGCTGCCGCGCGCAGCCTTTTTGTTGTCAGGCGCGGCGCGTGTCGCTGGCGTGGATGGTGCCGGAGCGCAGCCGGCCCGCGGGGAAATCCTCGAAACGCACCACCCCGCCTTCCGGGGCGCAGGCATCCAGGAAAGTCAGTTGCAGCCCTGATTCGCCGACGGCGATGCGCCGGCCCGGGCGCACCAGCCAGAAGCGGCGCAGCGCCAGCAGCACCAGCGCGGAAACCACCAGCACGGCCAGCACCAGCGGCCAGATTCCTGCAAATTCCGGGTTCATCATTCCCTCCGTCAAATCCTCGTGAGACATTGATCTGTCGAAGGCTACTGTGCCAGTTGAGGATGACAGGAATTTGACAAGGCGCAAATCGGATCGGGCTGTGGCGCTGGCGCGACGAACTTTTTAGAATCAGGGACGGGTGGTGAGCGGCTTCGCCTTGCGATCCCCATCCGGCCGCCCGACGCGCTCGTATTCGGCGATCACCTGCGCGCCGAACAGCAGCAGCGTGGCGCCAATTTCCAGGCTGAACATGACCACGATCGCGGTCGTCATCGAGCCATACACGACGTTCACCTGCGACAGCGTCGAGAAATACCAGACCAGCAGGTGCCGCGCGACTTCCCACAGCAGCGCCGCGGTCACGCCGCCCACCAGCGCATGCGATGTCGACAGCCGCCCGACCGGCATCACGAGGTAGATCGAGGTCAGCACGAGAATCTCGCCGCCCAGCCCGAGCAGGTACAGCAGCGCCCCCGAGACGCCATGCAGCGACCACAGGTGGCCGAACAGGCTCACGCTCTCCTGCCCCATCACCTGCAGCGCGCCCGCGACCAGGGTCACCAGAGTCACCCCGATGCCGAGCGCCAGCACGTAGCAGTACGGCAGCACTGCCGACACCAGGAAATGCCGCCGCCGGATCGCGACCCGGTGCACGAAGATCACGCTCATCGCGTTCTCCAGCACGGTGAAGGCGAGCGAGCTGAAGAACACCATGGTCACGGCCAGCACCCAGGTGATCAGGTCGCGGTTGTCGAGGAAATGCGCGACCTCGGCCACGAAGGGCCGCGACTGGCCCGGCACCACCAGTTCGAGGTAGCGGCGCAGCGTCTCCAGCAGTTCGGCCTGCTCGAAGAAGTGCGACAGCACCACCACCGCCAGCATCACGAAGGGCACGATCGACAGCAAGGCGTAGTAAGCGACGGCGCCGGCCAGCAGCAGGCCCTGGTTGGCGCGGAAGCACCTGATCACCCGCAGCGTAAATTCGAGCGGGTGCGACATGATGTAGGCGTTGGCGCGCCGGTTGAGGATGCGGACCCTCCGCCGTCCGATGCCGGTCATCGCGCCAGCCGGATCCCGGTGAATTGCCAGCGCGCGCCGGCCGGGAAGAAGTTGCGGTAGCTGGCGCGGGCGTGGCCGGGCGGCGTGGCGCAGGAGGAGCCGCGCAGCACGTACTGGTTGATCATGAACTTGCCGTTGTATTCGCCGATCGCGCCGGGCGCGGGGGCGAAGCCGGGATAAGGGCTGTAGCTGCTGCTGGTCCATTGCCAGCAATCGCCGAAGAGCTGGCACAGGCCGCCGGATGCGGCCGCGTCCGGATGCAGCGCGCCGGCCGGGACGGGCTGGCCGCGCGCGGCGACTTCCCATTCGGCCTCGGTCGGCAGGCGCGTGCCGCACCAGCGCGCGTAGGCGTCCGCTTCGTACAGCGAGACATGGGTGAGCGGCCGTGCCGGATCGAGCGGGGCCAGGCCATGCAGCGTGAACTCCTGCCAGCCGCCCTTGTCATCGCGCTGCCAATACAGCGGATGGGCCAGCTCGCCAGACATCACCCGGTCCCAGCCGTCGGACAGCCACAGCGCCGGGTCGCGGTAGCCACCCGCCTCGATGAAGCGCAGGAATTCGCCGTTGCTGACCAGCCGGGTGGCCAGCTCGAATGGTTCCAGATGGACCCGATGGCGCGGCAACTCGTTGTCGAAGCAAAAGCCATCGCCCCGATAGCCGATCTCGGCCGCTCCGCCATCGAAGCGCTGCCAGGCCAGGGGCGCGGGCGCGGCGGCGGCAGGCAGCGGCTGGTCGAGATAGGCCGGCGCGCTGCTGTTCTGGGCCAGCAGGTGCTTGACGTCGGTGAGGATCAGTTCCTGGTGCTGCTGCTCGTGCTGCACGCCGAGCGTGACCAGCGACGCCAGCGCCGCATCGCCGGCGCGGGACGCGAGGAGCCGCGCCAGCCGGGCGTCGACGTTGCGCCGCCACACCAGCACGCGTTCCAGCGCGGGACGCGTCAGCAGGCCGCGCTGCGGGCGCGGGTGGCGTGCGCCGATGCCGTTGTAGTAGGAGTTGAACAGGTAGCGGAACGACGGATCGAAGGGCGCGAAGCCCGGCTCGTGCGGTTCCAGCACGAAGGTCTCGAAGAACCAGGTGGTATGCGCGAGATGCCACTTGACCGGGCTGGAGTCCGGCATCGACTGCGCGCAGCAGTCCTCGGCCGACAGGGGCTCGGCCAGCCGCAGCGAGCGCTGGCGGGTGGCGTCCAGGTCGCGCTGCAGCTTCATCAGTGGATCGCCTGTGCGTGGATCACCGCGAACCAGCGCTCCGGATCGGTCCAGATGCGGGTCGCCTCGAAGCCGCCCCGTTCCAGCAGCGCGATGGCGCCGGCCGGCCGGTACTTGTAGCTGTTCTCGGTGTGGATGTCTTCGCCATCGCCGAATGCGCGGCCGCCGCCGGGCCAGTGCACCTGCTGCTCGCCGCACGCCGCCAGGTGCATCTCGACCCGGCCGGCGTCGGCATTGTAGAAGCCCTGGTGGCGCCAGCGGCGGATGTCGAAATCGGCGCCCAGCAGCTGGTTGGCGTGGCGCAGCACGTTGCGGTTGAAGGCGGCGGTGACGCCGAGCGCGTCGTCATAGGCGGCGTCCAGCACCGCCTTGTCCTTTTCCAGGTCGATGCCGATCAGCAGGCCGCCATCGTCGCCGCATTGGGCGCGCACGCGGCGCAAAAATTCCACCGCCTCGCCCGGGGTGAAATTGCCGATCGACGAGCCCGGGTAGAAATATAGGCGGCGTTCCTCGCGCACCTCGGGAGGCAAGGTGAACGGCCGCGAAAAATCGAGCCCGCAGGCGCGCATATCGATCTGGCCGAAACGCTGGCGCAGGCTGTCGATGGCCCCGGTGACAAATTCGGTGGAGATGTCGACCGCCACGTACTGGCGCGGCCGCAGCAGCGGGAACAGGCTGGCCGCCTTGGCGCAGTTGCCGGCGCCGAGGTCGATCAGCGTGGCGCCGGCCCCGACCGCGCGGGCGATGTCGGCGCCGTTGCGTTCGAAGATGGCGGCCTCGGTGCGGGTCGGGTAATACTCGGGCAGCTCGCAGATCGCCTCGAACAGGCGCGAGCCCAGTTCATCGTAGAGGAATTTGGGGCTGATCCAGGCGTGCTCCGCCATCAGCCCAGCCTGCAGTTCGGCAGGTTCGTGGGCACTGGCGCTGGTCTGGCGAGTTTCGGTCGTGCATGACGTCAGCATAAGGTTTATCATTCGTGCCGCCACACCGCACCATGCGAAATGGCTAGGGTTGTGTTGCTGTGCAGGCATCATAGCCGATCCGCTCCTTCACCGCCGCAAACTTGGATGCAAGCGTGCGTCCGACATTGGAAATGCACTGAAAGAATACATGACGATCCACCACCGCCGCAGCGCCGCCTGACCCGACATGCTGGAACTGGTCAAGCTCAGCAAATCCTATGGCGGCCGGCAAGTGCTCGGTGGCCTGTCGTATCGCTTCGAGCCGGGCGAATTCGTCGCCATCATGGGGGAATCGGGCGTCGGCAAGTCGACGCTATTGAATATCATCGCCGGACTGGATGCCCCCGACAGCGGCCAGGTGCTGGTGGACGGCACGCCGATGTCGGCGCTCGACGACGATGCCGCCACCCGCCTGCGCCGCTCGCGCATGGGCTTTATCTTCCAGGCCTTCCACGTGCTGCCGCACCTGACGCTGCTGCAGAACGTGGCGCTGCCGCTGCTGCTGAACGGCGGTTCGCCGGAGCGCGCCAGCGACATGCTCGCTGCCGTCGGCCTGGGCGGGCGCGACCACGATTTCCCGCGCCAGCTGTCCGGCGGCGAGCTGCAGCGGGTCGCGATCGCCCGCGCACTGGTGCACCGCCCAGCCCTGCTGCTGGCGGACGAGCCCACCGGCAACCTCGACCCCGACACCGCCGACGCCATCCTGCGCCTGCTGCGCGAGGAAACCCGCGCCAGCGGCGCCGGCGCCATCATGGTCACCCATTCCCACGCGGCCGCCGCCATGGCGGACCGTATCCTCGTGCTCACCCGCGCCGGCCTCCAGCAAGCCTGAGTTCACGCGGCAGGGCATGCCGAACTGTCATCTACAGTGCGTCGAGTTCGGGGCCACCGTAGTAATATCACCACAACACTAGCAATCACAACAACACTCAGCCGCGCGGCGCTTCCAGAACTGACGATCTGTCCTTAACCAGAGTTTCAGAACAATGGAGAAGTACATGAGCGTAAGGCAAAAGAAACAGGAAATGCTGGAGGCGATGCACCGAGCGCGCGCGATGGAACCGTCGAGCTTCGTGCCCAACAAACTGCTCGACACGCTGATCGAGCGCATGCACCTGAAGAATGATGCCGAGCTGTGCCGGGTACTGGAGGTGCAGCCGCCGATCATCAGCAAGATCCGTCACCGCAAGCTGAACGTCGGCCCGACGATCCTGTTGCGGATGCACGAAAAATCCAATATTCCGATCGGCGAGCTGAAGGAGCTGACGAGCGCGTCGATGAGCATGCACTGAGGCATTCATTTGAACGTCAGCTAAAAAAAGAACGTCGTTCCAGCGGAAGCCGAAACGACGTGCGTAGTGAGGGCGGCGCAGCGCTCGGTTCGGCTACGTCCGCTGGATCGCCACTCAGCGGCTACGCGGACGCCCGGTCTTGAGCTGCGGCAGGCTCTCGAGCACGCTTTGCAGCGTCGCCAGGTCGATCTGGCTGATCAGCGCGACGCCGATGCGTAGCAGTTCGCTCTTCTTGATTTCGAATCCGGCCTTCAGGCAAGCCTGCTTGACCTCGGCGAGCACGGCGTACTCGCGCTCCGGCATCGTGAAACTGTCGCGCACCAGGCGCGGCTTGTCGTCGCCGTCCGCATGCGCTCCGGCGAGACGCCCTGCCTTGCCGCCACGGGCCGGCTTGCCGCCCGCACGCGCCGCAGTTTTGCCGGCGGCCTTGACCGCGGCGCTGACTGCCTTGGCGGCCGGGCCGCCCTTGGCGTCCTTGTTTTTGCCCTGCTTGGCTGCCGTGTCGGATTTGCCCGCAGGCTTGGCGTCCTTCGCGGCCGCCTTGCCAGCCGCCTTCGCAGTCTTGGCGCCGGCCGCTGCGACCGGCTTGGCGCTGGCCTCCCTGGACGGCGCGGATTTGGTGGATGCCGCCTTGGTGGCCGCAGCTTTGCCCACTGCGCCTGTGGCGGCAGATTTGCTCGCTTCGACTTTGGCCGCTGCCGCTTTGCTCGCTGCGCCCGTGGCTGCTGCACCCTTGCTGCTTGCCTTGGCGGCCGGCTTGGCAGCCGCCTTCTTTGCCGCCGGTTTTGCCGCCGGTTTTGCCGCTGCCGCCGGCGTCGCTGCCACTGCCTTTACGTTCGTGCTGTCCGCAGCGCGCTTTGCGCCCGCGGTGCCTGCTGCCTTTGCGCGTTTGGCCGGCGCTTTTGCGAGCGCCTCGTCCGCCGTTGCAACTTTTGCCGTGGATTTCTTGACCGCGGCCTTGGCGGTTGCTGATTTGGCCATGTAGTACTCCATCGTTTAACAATTTAAACAATATATACTATTTGGCCATTCTCCGGAAGGCTCGCGCGCCCTGCGTTCGCGCTGGATCAATGCAAGATCACGCGCCGAGTCCGGCTGCGGCGCGGCGCGCGAGCAGCTGGCGCGCCTCCTCGAATTCATAGCGCGATAAATACGCCTGCAGCCTGGCCATCGACGCCGCGTCGAGCACGGTGGCCAGCTGCGCGCGCACGCTGTCGAAATAATCGGTGGCCTCGCCCGAGAACTCTTCCAGCAGCGCGGCCAGCCGCGCCAGCGCTTCCTGCGCGCTGTCCTGTGCGGCGGACGGCGGCGCCGGCGTGTCGGGCGCGTTGTCGAAATAGCGGTCAAGGTGCCGTACCAGGTCGGCCACCGCCGCGTCCAGCGCGACAACACCGCGCGCCAGCACGCGCTGGTCGGCGCCGGCCAGCGCCATGCCCTCCTCCACCGCCTGCGCCAGCGTCTGCAGTTCGCGCGCGCCGACCGCGCCGGCCACGCCGCGCAGCGTGTGCGCGCGCCGCCCGGCCTCCTCGCGGTCGCCGGCCTCATAAGCGGAGCGGATCGCGCCCCCCGCATCGCGCTGGGTTTCGCGCAGACGCTGCAGCAGCTGCAGGTACAGGGTGCGGTTGCCACCGACCGTGCGCAGTCCGGCGGCCGAATCGAGCCCGCCCAGCCCCGGCAGCGGCGCCGGCGCGGGCGACGGTTGCACCTGGACCGGCGCCAGCGCGCGGCCCAGCCAGCGCGCCAGCGTGGCGTACAGTTTCTCCGGCTCCGCCGGCTTGGTGATGTAGTCCTGCATGCCCTCGGCCAGGCAGCGCTCGCGGATCTCGGCCAGCGCATGCGCCGTCATCGCGATCACCGGCACGCGGTCGAAGCGCGGGTCGCGGCGCAAGGCGGCGGTGGCGGCATGGCCGTCCAGCTGCGGCATCTCCAGGTCCATCAGCACCAGGTCGAAGCCGTCCGGGCCGGCGCGCTCCAGCATGTCGAGCGCCTGCTGGCCGGTGGCCGCGATCGCGACCTCGATGCCTTGCGCGCGCATCAACTCGGCCGCGATCTGCTGGTTGACCAGGTTGTCCTCGACCAGCAACACGCGCGCGGTCTTGCACGCCGCCAGCGGCTGCGCGGATTCCGCGCGCCGCGCCACCGGCGCCGGCAGCGGCGCAATCGCGAACGCCAGTTCGAACGAGAAGATCGAACCCTTGCCGGGACTGCTGTCGACCGCGATCGCGCCGCCCATCAGGCCGACCAGCTGCTGCGAAATCGACAGCCCCAGTCCGGTGCCGCCGTATTCGCGCGTGGTCGATCCGTTGGCCTGGCTGAAGGCGCGGAACAGCTTGGCCTGCTGCTGCGCGCTCATGCCGATGCCCGAATCGCGCACCGCGAAGCGCAGCCGCGCATGCCCGGCCGCGGCGCCCGCCAACAGCGCGCACGACAGCTCGATCTGGCCGCCGGGCGTGAACTTGACGGCGTTGTTGACGAGGTTGATCAGCACCTGGCCCAGGCGCAGCGGATCGCCCACCAGTCCGCGCGGCACCTGGTCCGGCACCTGCACCAGGTAGGCGAGCTGCTTTTCGGCCGCCTTCTGGCTGGTCACGCTGGTCACGTTGGCCAGCACTTCATCGAGCGAGAACGGGATCTCCTCGACATCCAGCTTGCCCGCCTCGATCTTGGAAAAATCGAGGATGTCGTTGATGATCCCCAGCAGCGACAGCGCCGCGCGATGGATCTTGCTGACGTAATCGTGCTGCTTGGGATTGAGGTCGGTGCGCAGTGCCAGGTAGGCCATGCCGAGGATCGCGCTCATCGGGGTGCGGATCTCGTGGCTCATATTGGCCAGGAACTCGCCCTTGGCCACGTTGGCCGCCTCGGCGCGCACGTTGGCCGCCGTCAGTTCGGCGGTGCGGGCGGCGATGCGCTGCTCCAGGTCTTCGTTCAGTTCGCGCAGCTGCTGTTCGATCAGGCTCTTCTCGCGCAGCAGCCCGTTGGTCACCTGCTCGGCGCGGCGCAGGCGGTTTAGCGTATCGCGAAAACTCTGCACCGCCGACGACAGCTGGCCGACCTGGTCGCGCCGGCCGATGCCCGACAGCTCGATGTCGGTGTCGCCGCGCGCCAGCTTCTCGAGCGCGACCTGGATGTCGACGAAGGGCTGGGTCATGCGCCGTCCGACCAGCAGCACCGACAGCGCGATCGCCAGCGTCAGCAGCACGTTGGCGGTGATGGTCTGGACGATCTGGCGGCGCAGGTCCAGCAGCACCGGCTGCGCCGAGAATGCCAGCTCCACCGAGCCGACCGGATAGGTGCGGTTGCCGTCGTTGTAGGTGATGGTGCGCGCGACCCGGATGCCCGGTCCTTCTGCGGTCCCGGACAGCGAAGCGAGCACCGCGCCGGTGGGCGACAGCACGCGCAGGGTCATCACCTCGGGCGTCGCGCCGACCGAATCGACCACCGACGACACCGCCGCGCTGTTGATGTCGAACAGCGGCTGCGCCAGCGCCTGCGACAGCACCTGGGCCTGGCGCTCGACGCGCTCCTGCAGCTGCTCGTGGGCCTCGGCGCGCAGCGTGTGCGTGACGTAGCTGGTATAGACACCGGTGGTCAGCGCCACCGCCAGCACGATGCCGGCACCGAGGCGGAACACCACGTTCTGGCGCCAGCTGTCGAGCAGCGCGCCGACCAGGAAGGAGCTATGCGGGCGCAGGCTCATTTAACGGCGCTCGCTTTGCACCGCGCTGCGTTCGCGCCTGGCGTGGGCCGGGCTGGCGCGGGCGGCGCCGATGGCATCCCAGATCCGTTCCGCCAGCTTCGGATTGGCGGCGGCGAAACCGTGCGACAGCATCAGGTAGTAAGCCTGCTCGACCAGCGGCTCGGGCAGCACTTCGAGCTGCTGTCCCAGCGGGCCGCGCAGCAGGCGCACGGCATCGCCGCCGCCGAATGCCGCCGCCTCCAGCCGCCCGGCCAGCAGCTTCTGCGCCAGCTCGTCGGCCTTCTGGCTGCCCTCGTCCACCGGCAGCTGGCGCGCGCGCAGGAAGGCGGCCACCGAGTAGCCGAGCTGCACGCCGATGCGGCCTTCCACGTGCCTGAATTCGTGGCCGTCCCAGTCGATCGCGCTGCCCTTGCGCCGCACCAGCACGTAGCGATCCATGTGCAGGCGGCGCGCCGGGTCGGCCTTGTCGCCGCCCGGATAGGCGCCCAGCGCGGTCCGCTCCTGGCTGAAGCTGGCGGCGAACGCGCCATCGACCTCGTTGGCGGCCAGCTGCGCCAGGCAGCGCTTCCACGGCATCGCGCGGTACTCGAAACGCACGCCGGTGCGGCGCGCGGCCTCGCCCAGCAACTCGAAATCGAGGCCGTGGCCATCGAGCGTACGCCACGGCAGGACCTCCTGGCGCTCGAAGCACAGGGTGACGGTGGGGTCGGCCAGTGCCGGCACGCCCAGGAGGCAGCCGGCGGCCAGCAGCAGGGAGGCAAGTGGTCGCATGTCGCGGCGCGCAATGAGGATATTTACGGACACCGCGAGTATGCCAATTCTGGTGACCAAAAAAAAGCTACAAAAGGTAAAGGGGCTATAACGTAGGCTTCTCCCCGGCCGTCGTCCCGGCGGGGTTCAAGCCTCTTCCAGCGTCGTCACCAGCGCCGCCTGCTCCACCCGGTTGCGACCGTTCCGCTTGGCCTCCTGCAGCGCCGCGTCGGCGCGCTGGAACAGGGTCACGGTGCTGTCGTCGGGGCGGATGGTGGTGACGCCGAAGCTGGCCGTCATGGCGATCAGCGCCCGCTCGGTCTTGCACGGGCTGCCTTCGATCGCCGCGCGCATGCGTTCGGCCACCAGGCTGGCTTCCTCCAGCCCGGTACGCGGCAACAGGATCGCGAAGGCGCCGCCGACCAGGCGCCCGAGCTGGTCGCTGTCGCGCAGCTGGCGCTTGCAGACCTCGGCCACGTGGCGCAGCACGGCGTCGCCGGCCAGATGGCCGTAGCCGTCGTTGACGCGCTTGAACTGGTCGAGGTCGAGCGTGACCAGCGCGGTCGCCTGGCCGGGCCGGCGCGCCAGCGACATCCACGGCGCCAGCAGATTGAAGAAGCCGCGCCGGTTCGGCACGTCGGTGACCGGGTCGACGACCTGCAGCCGCGCCAGGTCCTGCTGCAGCTTTTCGCGCCCGAGCAGCAGCTTGCCGAAGGCGTACAGCAGCATCAAGCCATACAGCGCGAAGATGTAGCACTCGCGCAGCAGCCCGTTCGAGAGCCATCCCCAGCCCTGCGGCATGGCCAGTACCAGCACACCGCGCGCCGCCACCACCAGCGCCAGCAGCGCGCCGCTCACCGACAGGAAGCGCCGCAGCATCGAGGCATCACGCCAGCCGCGCGCCAGCGCCAGCGCGGCCGACAAATAGAAGACACCGAGGATCAGCGAGGCGGCCACCGCCCGCAGGCCATTCTCGTCGACCCGGTAGCAGGCCAGGAACAGGCCGATGGCGATCGCCAGCGCGGCCATGGTCGGACGGCGCCAGCGCGGCCGGCCCGCCGCTTCCCAGAACGCGCCCGCTTCCCAGGCCACGCCGCCGAACAGCAGCGCATACCCGGCCGGCAGCGCCAGCGCTTCCGGGAACACGCCGCTGCCGCCCAGCGCCAGCAGCAGCCACGCGCCGGCCTGGAACTGCCGCCCCAGCGACCACGCCACGGTGGCGCCGTCGCGCGGGCTGCCGTAGTCGAAGAAGAACAGGGTGGCGCACAGAACCAGGTTGCCCAGCGCGAGAACCAGTGCGGTCGAATCCATCGGTCGCAGCCTTATCAGTATTCGTGTTCGACGTTGCCGCTGCCGTCGCCGACCTTGCTGGCCCAGGCCCGCGCCCAGTAGGTCTTCTCGGCCTCCGACGGCGCCTCGTGCCAGAACACGATCAGCGTGCCCTTGTGGTCGTGCAGCTGGGTGAGCTTGTCGACGAAGGAGCCGCAGCCGTCGCCATCGGCCAGCGACATCGCGTAGCCGTACACGCGGTTCAGCCGCTCGATGCGGTCGGGCTCGGTCTGGCTGTTGGTGGCGCTGATGGCGGGATGATCCAGGAACATGCAGGTTCTCCGAATGGCGGCGCGGCCAGCTTATCAGAAACTCATGCTGCGTAACAAGCTGACAAGCACGGCCGGCGCTGGCATATACTTGGCCGATGCCGTCCTCCACGCAACCGTCCCTGCCCGACCCTGCCGCGGCGCCGCTGGTGCGCACCGCGCGCGGCCGCCGCACGCTCGAATTCGCCGAGGGCGACATCCAGAGCGAAATGCTGCTGGCGCGTCCGGACAAGCTGGTGCTGGCCTACGCCAAGGCCATGATGGGCTTCGCGCTGTTCGTGCCGCGCCCGCGCCACATCGTGATGGTCGGCCTGGGCGGCGGCTCGCTGGCCAAGTTCTGCTACCGCCACTTTCCGCGCGCCCGCATCACCGTGGTCGAATTGCGCGGCGACGTGATCGCCTTGCGCGAGGCGTTCCAGGTGCCGCCGGACGATGCCCGCTTGCGCGTGGTGCACGCCGATGCCACCGCCTGGCTCGCGCGCCATCCCGGCAGCGCCGACGTGCTGCTGATCGACGGCTTCGACGCCGACGGCCTGCCGCCGGCACTGGGCAGCGCGCGCTTCTACGCGGACTGCCATGCGCTGCTGGCCGACGGCGGGGTCGCGGTGGCCAACATCTTCAGTTACGACAAGGCGCGCGGCGCGATGCTGGCGCGGCTGCGGCACGCCTTCGGCAACCGTGTCTGCTGGCTGAATGGCGTGGCCGGCAACAACCACATCTTCTTCGCCCTCAAGGGCGGCACGCGCCGCGCGGACCGCCTGTGCGCCCGGTTCGGCGACGGCCGCGGACTCGGCGCGCGCTGGCTCAACTGGCTGTTCGCGCGCCTGCTGGTGGCCTGGCTGGCGCACCGTGTCACCGCCTGACCACTGTCGCGCCGCCAGCGCGCACGATTCGATTGCCCAATCCGGCCAGTTATGACACACTGGCGCGCTGATGCTCACCGGCAATTTTTAAACATTTTTTAACAAGCTTCCGACCGCCATGCTCCGTCTCCGGCCCTTCAACCTGAGCTTTGCAGCGACTTTGACGCTGGGCAGCGGCCTCGCGGCGTCGGCAGCGCTGTTCGTGGCCGCCAGCCACCTGGAGTACGACAACCAGACCCTCGCTTTCGAGCAGCGCGCGGCGCAGCGGGTGGCGATGGTGCGCCAGGGGCTGAACGAGGCGGTCGAGGTGGCGGCGGTGGCCAACCAGCTGTTCGCGACCGCCGGCCCGGTGACGCGCGCACAGTTCCACGATTTCACCGCGCCCCTGCTCAAGCGCCATCCCTTCATCAAGGCCTTCAACTATCACCGTGTGGTGGCGGGCGGCGAGCGCGCCGCGGCCGAAGCGGAGCTGCAGGGCCTGCGCGCCGGCACCGTGATCACCGAAAAGCATGGCGGCACCCAGGCCCCGGCGCCGCAGCGCGCCAGCTACAGCGTGGTCTGGTATCTGGAGCCGATGGCCGGCAACGAGCCGGCGCTGGGCCTGAACGCCAGCGCCCACGCCGAAGTGACCGAAGCGCTCGCGCGCGCGCAGGCCAGCGGCCAGGTAGCCGCCAGCGACCTGCTCGACCTGGCCCAGGACAGCACCCCGCAAGCCAGCTTCGAACTGATCATGCCGGTGTACGGCGCCGGCGGCAAACTGGTGGGCGATACGGCCGCCGTGATCCGCGGCCGCGAACTGGTGCGCACGATCTTCGATGGCACCGGCCTGCTGGAAGACCAGGGGATTCACCTCGCGGTGTATGCCGGCTCCGAACCGCAAGCGTCACGCCTGATGTTCGCGACCGCCGGCGCCGGCGCCAACGCGCCGCGCGACCGCGTCGCCGCCTGGGTCGCGCCCGACTATACCGGCCGCCTCGAACGCAGCTTCAGCGTGGCTGGCCGCACCTGGCTGGTGCAGGTGGCCGCGGCCCCGCGCGCCTTCCTGCCCGACCACCTCGGTTCGCTGACGATGCTGGTCGGCGGCATCCTGTTCACGCTGCTGGTGACGGCCTTCGTGCAGACCACCGCCGCGCGCGCGCGCCGCGTGCAGCAGCTGGTGCGCGAGCGCACCGCGGACCTCAAGCGCAGCAACCTGCGCCTGGTCGAGGACGTGATCGCGCGCCGCCGCACCGAGAAGGCGCTGCAGGAAAGCGAACAGCGCTTCCGCCAGCTGGTGGCGATGTCCTCCGACTGGTACTGGGAGCAGGACAAGGACTTCCGCTTCACCAGCATCACCGGCGACTTCGCCGGCAAGGCCGGCATCGCGGCCGAGCGCCTGTTCGGCAAGACCCGCTGGGAATGCGTGCCCGATCTTGAGGATTTGCCGGGCGGCCGCGAGCACATCGCCTGCCTGCACGCGCACCAGCCGTTCCAGGAATTCGAATACCAGGCCGAGGACGACCAGGGCGCCACCCGCTGGTTCAGCATCAACGGCACCCCGCTGTTCGACGACACCGGCGCCTTCATCGGCTACCGCGGCACCGGCAGCGACATCACCGCGCGCAAGCTCACCGAGCAGCGCGTGTACCACGTGGCCCAGCACGACGTGCTGACCGGCCTGCCCAACCGTTCGCTGCTGCAGGACCGCCTCGGCCAGGCCGTGGCCTACGCCACCCGCAGCGGCTTCCCGGTGTGGGTGATGATGATCGACCTGGACCGCTTCAAGTACGTCAACGACAGCATGGGCCACAAGGCCGGCGACGTGCTGCTGGTGACGGTGGCGGCGCGCCTGCGCTCCTCGCTGCGCGATTCCGACACGGTGGCGCGCCTGTCCGGCGACGAATTCGTGGTGATCCTGTCCGAGCACGCCAACGAACCGCTCACGCGCGATATCGTGCAGCGCGTGATGGACGCGGTGGCGCGCCCGGTCATGCTGGGCACCAAGGAGTTCATGGTCACCTGCAGCATCGGGGTGGCGGTGTATCCGAGCGAAGGCACGTCGGCCGACAGCCTGATCGAGCATGCCGACATCGCCATGTACAGCGCCAAGAAGCAGGGCCGCAACAACTTCCAGTTCTACACCCCGGCGATGAACGAGGAATCGCTGGAGCGCGTGCGCATCGAATCGGCGCTGCGCAATGCGCTGGAGCGCGACGAGTTCGTGCTGTTCTACCAGCCCCAGGTGGACCTGGCGACCGGCCACATCGTCGGCATGGAGGCGCTGATCCGCTGGAACCATCCGGAACTGGGCATGGTGCCGCCGAACCGCTTCGTGCCGGTGGCCGAGGAGACCGGCATGATCGTGCCGATCGGCGCCTGGGTGATGCGCACCGCGGCGGCCCAGGCCAAGGCCTGGCAGGACGCGGGCCTGGGCCAGGTGCGGGTCGCGGTCAACCTGTCGGCGCGCCAGTTCGGCGACCCCGACCTGATCTCCGGGATCGAAGCGGTGCTGGCCGACACCCGCCTGCCGGCCGACAGCTTCGAGCTGGAGCTGACCGAGAGCCTGTTCATGAGCGACGTGACGCCGGCGGTCGACCTGCTGCACCGGATGAAGGCGCTGGGCGTGAACCTGTCGATCGACGATTTCGGCACCGGCTACTCGAGCCTGTCCTATCTGTCGCGCTTCCCGATCGACGTGCTGAAGATCGACCGCAGCTTCGTCAACGACATCACCGACGACGCCAACGACGCCGCCATCGTCAGCTCGATCATCGCGCTGGCCCACAACCTGAAGCTGTCGGTGATCGCGGAAGGGGTGGAAACGGCGGAGCAGCTGGACTACCTGCGCAGCCAGGGCTGCGACGAAATGCAGGGCTACTACTTCAGCCGTCCCCTGCCCGCCGCCGACTTCGAGAAGCTGCTGCGCGAGCGGCGCTGCCTGCCGGTGCTGCAACTGGACGAGCCGCTGGCCATCTGAGTTTCCTGGAGAGTAGGCAATCCGACAAGATTGCCCTACAATTGCAATATCTTTTGTGCAATCAGGAGACGGGCATGATCATCGAACAAGAACGCCAGGACAAGGCCGCCGGGCAAGCACTCAAGCGCACCGACCTGCGCACGCGCGACCTCGTCAACCAGGCCATCGCCTCGCTGCCGACGCTGGGCGTGCAACGCTCCGCCGCCTTCCTCGCGGCGATGAACGTGCCGCCGGAGATCGCGGTGCGCTGCCTGGTCTATCCGCACCGCCGCCGCGCCGCGGCCTGAAACCGCTCAGCCGCCGATATCGGCCAGCGAGTCGCGGCCCTTGTCGGTGAGCGCGAAGCCGCCTTCCGCGCGAGCGGCGATATGGGATTTGCGGGACAGGAAGTGCACCACTTCCGCATCCGCCGCGGCCAGCGGATCAGCCGCCAGCTGGCGCAGCGCCTCGATGCAGCGGCGCAGGAACAATAGCTCCGTGCCCTTGTCGGTCAGCGCCACGCTGCCGTCGCGGCCATACTGGATCAGCTTCAGCCCGGACAGCTTCTTGGCGTTGCGCCCGACGCAGGCATTGAAGCGGTCGGTGCGGGCGCCGCGCCGGATGAATTCCAGCGCGTCGTATTCATCGGTAGTGAGTTTCTGGTCCTTCATTGCCGCCTTTCAAGTCAGGGGCGCATGGTACCGCCCATCGCCCCGCGCGGCAACCCGCCAGGATCAGCGCAAGGTGCGCAGCAGCGCCCAGCTCAGGCCAATCCCCGCCAGCACCCCGAACCCCAGCGCCAGCTGGAAGCCGCGCGAATCCATCAGCGAAGTACGGCCGAGATAGATTTTGTTGTGCAGGGTTTTGCCCATGATGTGTCTCCCGAGGTTACTGACTACTGAGTCAATGCTACTCGTGAAACGTTCGCGCGCGTGTGACGGTTGACACCAAGCACCGAAATCTATGGCGAGAAAGCAACAACATTCCTAATGCGCGCCCATACGCTTGCCGGGCTGTTACGATGAATTCGACCGTAATCGCTTTGGAGTGCACCATGAATCACCCGCAACGCAGGACCGACCCCGGCGCCCAAGGCCGCCCTTACCTCGAAGAAGCCGACATCGGCAGTGGCGAGAAAACGCCGGCGCAACTGGAAACGGAAGAGATGATCCGCCAGATCCCGCCGCTGCCCCATCCCCAGCAGGCCGACAACAATTCGTCGAAACAAGACGGAGGGCACGGCAACAGCTGACATCCGCGGCATGGCCGCCGGCCGCCGGATTGGGCCTCAGGCCCGGATCGGCGGCTCCGGCATCCTGGGTTCCTGCACCGGCGCATTGGTCGGCGCGGGATACTCGTCCGGCGCCTTCGGCGGGCTCTGCGTTGGCGGCGGGTTTTCCGGATCGGGCGTCTGGTGGCCGCGGCGCACCGGTTCCTGCTGGTCGTGGTGGATGTTCATGTCGTCCTCCCTGCTGATTGCCGCACCGCTGTGCGGCGGCGTCGGGAAAGGCGCCGCTCCTGCCGGGCCGCGGCGCCGGGCGGCGCGTCATGCGCCGCCACATGCCAACTCAATGGCCGCTCTTCTGCTTGCTGCCGCCGCCCGCGCCCTTGCCGGTTTCGGCTTTCTGGCGCGACATCTGGTTGTGACTGCTCTTTCCCGACTTGCCGGCGCGCTTGTTGGCGAGATCTTCCTCGCTTTGATTGGCCGACTGCTTATTCTGGGTGCCGCTCGATTTCGACTGGCTCATGCTGCTCCTCCTGGTTGAAAAAGCCGATGCTTGGCGCAGCCTAGCATGGAAGAAGCAGTGCGGTTTTCAATCGTGCGCGCCGCTGCGCCGCGCCAGCGGGGCGCGCAGCACGAGGTCCGATTGCGCCACCGCGACGCAGGGCAGCACGTCGCCCTCGCGCTTCTCGTCGAAGGACAGGCCGGGCCACTCGACCAGGTAGCGCACCGCGCCCTGCTCCATCCGGCACAGGCAGGTGCGGCAGGTGCCGTTGCGGCAGGAACTGGGCAGCTCGATGCCGGCCGCCTCGGCGGCTTTCAAGAGCGGCATGCCATCGGGCGCATCGAAGCGCCAGCCGCTCGGCAGCAGGGTGACGGTGTAGGCTTTCATCGGGCCCGATTGTAGCCGCTCGCGGCCGCCTCGTGCCTGAGTTCGTTCGCGCACAGACCCGACAGCAGCGGCCGAACTACGCTGGCCCTTCCTTCGTCAGCCCAAGGTGGATGCATTGAAATACCCGATTTCCGCACTGGCCGCCGGGCTGTTCGCCGCCGCGCCGGTGCTCGCACAGCAGACGCTTCCAACACCGGCGCCGATGCCGGCGCAGACAGCACCGGTTGCGCTGCCGCAGGATCCGGCGCAAGCGCCGCCAGCCGCCGCGCCCCGGCTCAGCGCCAGCGTCCAGCGCGTGCTGCGCGCCCAGGTCCTGCTCGACCGCGCGCACTTCTCGCCGGGCGAAATCGATGGCGCTTACGGCGGCAATATGCGGCAGGCGCTGGCCGGCTTCCAGCAGTCGCACCAGCTGCCGGCCAGCGGCAAGCTCGATGACGCCACCTACAAGGCGCTCGACAGCGACGGTGCGCCGACGCTGACCGCCTACACCGTCACCGCGGCCGACGCGGCCGGCCCCTTCGTGCCGGTCCCGGACGACATGATGGCCAAGGCCGAGCTGCCCGCGCTCGGTTTCAGCAGCCCGGACGAGGCGCTGGGCGAACGCTTCCACGCCAGCCCGGCGCTGCTCAAGCGGCTCAATCCGGGCAAGGACCTGGGCCGCGTCGGCGAGCAGCTGGTGGTGCCCAATGTACTCGGCGCCGCGGCGCTGCCGAAAGCCGCGAAGATCGTGGTGTCCAGGGAGCAGCGCGTACTGCGCCTGCTGGACGCCGACGGCAGGCAGATCGCCCAGTACCCGGCATCGACCGGCAGCGAGCACGATCCGCTGCCGATCGGCGTGTGGAAGGTGAAGGGCGTGCTGCCAAACCCGACCTACCACTACAACCCCAAGCTGTTCTGGGACGCGTCGCCGGGCGACCGCAAGGCGACGATCCAGGCCGGCCCGAACAACCCGGTGGGCGTGGCGTGGATCGACCTGTCCAAGCCGCACTACGGCATCCACGGGACACCGCTGCCGTCGACCATCGGCAAGACCGAGTCGCACGGCTGCATCCGCCTGACCAACTGGAGCGCGGCCGAAGTGGCCGCGCTGGTCGGCGCCGGCACCGAGGTCGACCTGCAGGAAAACTAAACTCGCGAGGAGGCGCGCATGAGATGGCTTCTGACGTTTTTGCTGGGTGTCCTGGTGGGCGCCGGCGGGTTGTTCGCCTGGCTGCACAGCCTGCCGCCGCGGACGCCGCCTGAACCGGTGCTGACCCAGAGCGGCCACGCCCTGCCCGCCCCGCCGCCGCCCGCGGCCGCGAACCCCATCGAGGGGCAATTGCCGCCGGCGCCCAAGGTGCAGCCCGACCTGACCGAAGTCGACCTGCCGATCAAGCCGGATCCGGCGACCGCGGGCGCGGTGGCAGCGGTGCCGCCGGTGGCCACCGACAAGCCGCAGGGCCTGCTGTTGCCGGTGCAGGGCATCAAGTTCGGCCAGCTCAGCGATACCTTCAACCAGCCGCGCGGCAAAGAGCGCCAGCACCCGGCGCTCGACATCATGGCCGCGCGCGGCACGCCGGTGCTGGCGGCGGCGGACGGCAAGGTGGTCAAGCT
The DNA here is from genome assembly GCF_024753145.1 of Massilia terrae. Lineage (GTDB taxonomy): Bacteria > Pseudomonadota > Gammaproteobacteria > Burkholderiales > Burkholderiaceae_D > Telluria > Telluria terrae. Next base: position 109,617 of record NZ_JANUGU010000007.1, read on the forward strand.
CGTCAACAGCAAGCCGGGCGGGCTGACGGTGTACGAGTTCGATCCAACTAGTACGTATGCGTACTATTATGCGCACCTGGACCGGTATGCGGACGGGCTGAAGGAAGGGATGGCGGTCAAGCGCGGCGACGTGCTGGGCTACGTCGGCAGCACCGGCAACGCCAGCAAGGAGGCGCCGCACCTGCACTTCGCTGTAGTGGAGCTGACGTCGGAGAAGCAGTGGTGGACGGGGACGCCGATTGATCCGTATCCCTTGCTGGAACACTGAACAGAGCCACCAGCTGCAACACCGTCGTCCCCGCGCAGCGGGGACGACGGTTTTTCGGCTAGAGCTTAAAGCGGCCTTTATTGGACTTCGTCGACATCCGCGCCAACGTTGATCGCCGCATACGCCCGCTGCACCGCGACCGACTCCTTGCTACCCTTCCCGTACAACTCCTCCGCCGCCTCCACCATCTTGCTCCGCGCATCGGCATAGTTGGTGCTCGACGTGAACTTGCTCGTGTTCGCGTTGAACCAGATCCGGTACGCCTTGTCCGTCCCGATCCCGCTCATCGCCGCCGGCTTCTTCACCAGGTACTTGCTGTAGTAATCGCTGCCCGCATCCGCATTCGATCCCTGCGCCAGGAAGTAGAACATGCGGTTGTTCGGCCCGCTGCTGTAGTGCACATCCAGCCGCTTGAGCGACGTGCTCCACGCGTCCGGGCTGCTGCCGTCCTTGCTCGGCTTGTACATCCAGCGCAGCGGCGTGCCGGTCTTGCTGATCTCCTTGCCCATCACCCAGTCGTTGCCGGACAGCGGAATCGTATCGCCCTTGCCGCCGCCCCGCGCATACGCCTCGACCGCCTCGCCGTTGATGTCCGAGCTAGACTCGTTCAGCCCGCCGGATTCGCCCGAATAGGTCAGGTTCGAGGTGGCCGCCGTCACGCCGTGTCCCATCTCGTGGCCGATCACATCGTTCGAGCCCAGGCTGTAGAACGAAGACCCGTCGCCGATGAACATGCAGCGGCAGGTATCGCTGTAGTAGGCATTGTCGTAGGCCGTGTTGACGTGCGCCGCGATGTAGGTGGCGGTGTCGTGCCCGTCCAGCGACAGCCAGCCCATCGCATACTTGAGCGTGTCGTAGGTGTTCATCAGGCCCCACATCGCATTCACCGCCGCGGTCTGGCCGTTGGCGTTGGTGGTGCTGCCGCCGTTGATGTACTGCTTGCCGTCGCCCCAGGTATTGCTGGTGTTGGTGTACAGCTGCCCGGCCGAGCTGCTGTGGTTGGCATTGGTGATCGCCATCGCGCCGTATGCGCCGCCCTTGCCGCGCGAATCGTCGCGCATCTGGTAGACGCCGTTCACCAGCGTGGTATTGACCGGCACCTGGCCGTTGTACTGGCTGTTCCCCACGCCGACCACGCTCTGCAGCATGTCCCACTGGTCGATCACATGGCCGTCCACCGCGCTCACCACGGTGTCGCGGTACAGCGGCTTCTTCCCCGCGACCATGCGCGTGTGCACCAGCCAGGCCAGCTCGTAACGGTCGACCACGTCCTGCACGTCGAGCGCATTGAGCTCCGCTTCCGGCTTGCCGGCCGCCGCCGGCAGGCGCTCGGTCTTCATCAGCGGATAGATGATCAGCTGCGCGCTCGGCACCGCGATGCTGGTCGCGCCCTTGCCCAGCGCCGCCAGCACGGCGTCGATCGCGGCGCGCGCCGACACTGCCGGTGTGACATCGAGCGCGGCGCCGCCGCTCCGGTTGGCCAGCTTGCCAAGGCTCTCGCGGCGCGGCGACGCCGATTCGCGGAGCACGCGCCCGGCGGCGTCCAGCACCACCACCGACTCCGAACCGAACACCGGCACGCCCTTCCAGGTGTGCTGCAGGCGCAGCACCTGCGTCCCCTGCACGCCCGGATGCTGCGACAATGGCGCGAAGCCATGGTCGCCATCCAGCCCGCGCGCCGCCAGCTGGGCCGACAGCTGCGCCACCAGCGCGGCGGTGTCCTGCGGCGATTGCACCCGTGGCGCGCTCATCATTGGCGCGGCCGCCGCTTCGCACAGGGACAGGGTGAGCGCGCCAAGCGCCGATGCCAGCAGGGTAAGTCGCATATTCATGGTGACTCCTCGTTGAAGCGGCGGGTTGGGCCGCCGCACCGCCCGTTGATAGGAAAGCCCCAGCACGGCAAGGCGGGCTGGGCGCCAGTCACCAATATCGGTCGAGCTTCACCGGAAGAGTTTGCTTAAGCGCAAAAAGCCCCGCGATCGGTGGAACCGATGGCGGGGCTCTTAAGTCGTCACCTGGAAGGATTACAGCGGGTCGGCCTTGAAGGTATTGCACTGCTCGATGTCGCCGCTGTCCATGCCGCGCTTGAACCAGCGCACGCGCTGCGCCGACGTGCCGTGGGTAAAGGAATCCGGCACGACCACGCCCTGCGACTGGCGCTGCAGGGTATCGTCGCCGATCGCGGTGGCCGCGTGCAGCGCGGACTCCACATCGCCCTGCTCCAGGATATTGCGCGCGGCATTGGTGCGCTTGCCCCACACGCCGGCGAAGCAGTCGGCCTGCAGCTCGACCCGCACCGACAGCGCATTGGCCTGCCGCTCGTCCATGCGGCTGCGCGCGCGGTCGACCTTGTCCATGATGCCCATCAGCGTCTGCACGTGGTGCCCGACCTCGTGCGCGATGACGTAGGCCTGCGCGAATTCGCCCGATTCGTGAAAGCGCTCGCGCATCAGCCGGTAAAAGCTGAGGTCGATGTAGACCTTGTGATCGCCCGGGCAGTAGAACGGCCCGGCCGCCGTCTTGCCGACGCCGCAGGCGGTTTGCGTGGCGCCGCTAAACAGCACTAGGGTCGGGTTCTGATACGTGGCGTTGTGCTCGCGGAAGATCTGGGCCCAGGTATCCTCGGTGTAGCGCAGCACGGTCTTGACGAAGCGGGTCTGCTGGTCTTCCGGCCCGGCCTGCCGGCGCGGCGCCTCCTGCTGCTGGACCGTGGGCGCGCCGCCCCCGCTGAGCAGGCTCAGGATGGTGGACGGCGACACGCCGAACAGCCACGAACCGATCAGCGCGATGACGATGGTGCCGATGCCGATCGAGCGGCCGCCGAAGCCGAATCCTCCACCGCCCCCGCCGCTGCCGCGCAGGTCCTCGACGTTATTACTTTCCGGGTCGCCTTCCCATTTCATGATGTATGCCTCAATGCCCGCTCAAATACGGTGCGTCACAGTATGGGGCAAGTTTACCGGATCAGTATGTTCGAGTGTTCACATAATCGCATCAGCGTTCGGGCGGGCGTTTCAGGTTGACGGCGCCGAGGTGCTCGCGCGCGTCCTTGGTGCGCAGCTCGTCGGACAATACGAGGCCGGCCCGTTCTTCGTCGCGCATGCTGCGTTCGCGCCGTTCGCGCTCGACTTCACGTGCAATCTGGCCGTCGGTGGAAAGCGGTTTGGTCTTCATGTCGTCCCTGTGAAGAGGTGAACTGTGGCGAAAGTATGGCCTTGGCCGCTGAACCCGTATGTTCGCATGTTCACATAAAATCGGCGCATTACGGCGTGTAGTGCGGCCGCCGATGCAAAAACGACTACACTAGCGGCTTCAAAAACAACGCCAGCCACCGCCGATGCCCCACGCCGACACCCCGCTCACCAGCCGCGAAATCAACGCGGTCTACTTCGCGCTGATGGCGGTGCTGGGACTCGGGGCGCTCGACCAGAGCATCGTCGCCACCGCGCTGCCGCGCATCGTCGGCGAACTGGGTGGCATGGCCCACCTGTCGTGGGTGGTGACGGCCTACGTGCTGGCCTCCACCGCCACCATGCCCTTGTACGGCAAGCTGGCCCACCAGTACGGGCGGCGGCCGATGATCTTCACCGCGCTCATCACCTTCCTCATCGGCTCGGTGCTGTGCGGCCTGTCGCAGAATATGTTCGAGCTGATCGCCTTCCGCGCGATCCAGGGCCTGGGCTCGGGCGGCTTCATGCCGCTGGCGCAGATCATCATCGGCGACCTGGTGCCGCCCAAGGAACGCGCCAAGCGCCAGGGCATGATCGCGATCGTGTTCGCCGTCACCAGCGTGCTCGGGCCGGTGCTGGGCGGCGTGATGACAGACCTGCTGTCGTGGCACTGGATCTTCTACATCAACCTGCCGGTCGGCGCGCTGGCGCTTTACGCCATCGCGCGCTCGCTGCACAAGCCGGTGCAGACGCACGCGCACAGCATCGACTATCTCGGCGCCCTGCTGCTCACCGGCGCGATCACCGCACTGCTGCTGATCCTGGCGCTGGGCGGCACCGAATGGGCCTGGGATTCGATCGAGATCACGACCTGCGCGGTGCTCGCCGTGGTGCTGGGGGTGGCGCTGGTGTGGCACTTGCGGCATGCGGCCGAACCGGTGCTGCCGCCGGACCTGTTCGGCAACCGCACCTTCAATATCGCCAGCCTGGTGATGGCGCTGACCTTCATGGGACTGATGGGCGCGAGCGTGTTCTTCCCGCTGTTTTTCCAGCTGGTGATGGGCAGCAGCCCTTCGCACTCGGGCATGATGACGGTGGCGATGATGATCGGCCTGATGCTGTCGTCGACCCTCAACGGCCGCGTGCTGGCGCGCTCCGGGCGCTACAAGAATGTGCAGCTGGGCGGGCTGGCGGTCGCGGTGATCGCGTTCGCGGTGCTGGCCTGGGCGATGGGCAGTGGCCAGGGCTACCTCATCATCGAACCGGCCATCTTCATGCTCGGCATGGGCCTCGGGCTGGTGATGCCCAACATGACCATCGTGGTGCAGAACGCGCTGCCGATGGCGCGGCGCGGCGTGGGCACGGCGATGCTGGCCTTCTTCCGTTCCTTCGGCGGCCTGCTCGGCGTGACCGGCTCCGGCGCGATCCTGGCGCAGCAGATCCACGCGCACGGGCTGGAGATGGTGAGCATTGGCGGCCACAGCGCGTCCGCTGCCCCGGCACTGCAGTCGGCCGCGGTGGAAGTCTACCGGCACGCGATCGCCAATATGTTCGGCACCGGCGCGGTGATCGTGCTGGCGGGCCTGGTCGCGCTGCTGTTCCTGCCGGAGGTGGTGGCGCCAACGCAGCCGGCGCCGCAAGCCGCGCCATGCAAGGAGCAGGCATGACGCACCGGATCAGCGACCTGGAATCGCTCGAGCGCCTGTACGGCGTCCCTGCCGCGCCCTCGATCAGGAAGGAAGTCGACTATCTGCACCCGCACTACCGCGCCTTCATCGAAGCGGCGCCATTCGTGGCGCTGGCGACCAGCGGGCCGCAAGGACTGGACGTATCTCCGCGCGGCGACCCGGCCGGCTTCGTACACGTGGAGGACGAGCACACCCTGCTGCTGCCCGACCGGCGCGGCAACAACCGCATCGACAGCCTGCGCAACATCATCGCCGATCCCCGTGCCGCGCTGCTGTTTCTGATTCCCGGCGTGGCCGAAACGCTGCGCGTCAACGGGCGCGCGGAGATACTCGCCGATCCGGCGCTATTGGAGCGATTCGCGATCGGCGGCAAGGCCCCGCGCACGGTGCTGCGGATGCGGGTGGAGACGGTGTTCTTCCAGTGTTCGCGGGCGGTGCTGCGCTCGCGCTTGTGGGATCCGAACGCGCAGGTCGATCGCGCGTCGCTGCCGAGCGCGGGGACCATCCTCGCGGCCTTGTCCGGTGGTGAGGTCGGTGGCCAGCAGTACGATGACGAACTGCCGGCGCGATTGAAAACGACAATGTACTGAGCCCGGCGATCGGCGCTGACCGAACGACGGTAACTTCACAAACGAGGGTAACCCTACATTCCGGCGCCGGAAATGAAAAAAGCCCCCATCGGGAGCTTTTTTCGAATACTGGCGGAGAGGGTGGGATTCGAACCCACGGTACGGTCACCCGTACGCCTGATTTCGAGTCAGGTACATTCGACCACTCTGCCACCTCTCCTGCTTTGGTCGTTTCCTGACGGGGTAACGTCAAGAGCCACGCATTATAGCAGGTCTCTTCCAAATTACCAGCACCATTTTCGTGCGCGCGCATCACCATCTGCGGTAGACCGAGAACGACACGGCGCTGTCGTTCGACCCACCGGCGCGCGAGTAGCTCGCGCCCATCCGACCGCCCCATGCCTTATCCCAGTAAGTGACCCAGGCCAGTCCCGCGCCGCCCGAATGCGTGCGCCCGCCGACCAGCGAGGCGGCGTCGTCGCTGCTGCCGCGATTCGCGCTCAGCTCGACGTAGTTGTCGGCATCGCCGCGATAATAGTAGCGCGACAGCAGGCGCTCGCCGGTGCTGTGCGATCCAGCCGACACGATGGCCTGGTGGCGCAGCGCGATGTAGAAATTGCCGAAGTAGTTGCCCAGGCTCGCGCCGTAGATGTTCACACGCGAGGCCGCGAAAGCCAGCACGTCGTCGCTGACCGACACTTCCCAGCCCTGGCCCAACGACTGATAGAGCTCGGCGCGGCCGGCGTTGTGCGGGAACAGGCGCGCCGCGCCGGAACGCTGGTAGCGCAGGTTGGCGTAGGCGCCCTGCCACAGCACGGTGTACGCATCGAGCGACCACGCGTAGTCTTCCTGGCCGAAGCGGTGCGCGCGCAGGGTTTCGAAGGCGAGCGATCCCGCCTTGGCGTAGTGGCGCAGGCTGATGGTCTGGTCGTTCCAGCGCGGGCCGGCGCCGGCATCGGTCCAGCTGCCGGTCACGCTGCCGGCCCAGGTGTAGCCGCCAGTCGCAAACGCATCGGGACTGCCCGCGCGCGCTTCGGGCGCCGCCATCGCAGGCGGGACAGCCAGCGCACGCTCCAGCGCGGCGCGCGCGTCGGCGTCCTCCGGCCGCAGGGCGATCCAGCGCCGGTAAGCTTCGGCCGCCTTGTCCCGTTGGTCGCTCCACAGATACATGTTGCCGAGCGCGGACCACGCGTCGACATAATCGGGCGCGGCAACGGTGACGGCCTTCAGGTCCGCTTCCGCGTCGGCCCAGCGCCGCAGGCGGCCGTAGACGATCCCGCGCGACAGCAGCACGTCCACATTGCCGGGCGAGCGCGCCAGCAGCGCGTTGTAGGCTTCGAGCGCCATCGCGGGCTGGCCGGCGTTGGCGAGCGCGCGCGCATCGTTGAACTGTTGGTCGAAACCCGCCGCGCTTGCGGGACGGATCTCGGCGGCAGGCGCAGGGATGGCTTGAATGTCAACGAACATGTAAGCGAAACAAGGAAAGTGATTGGCATGGTTCGGCCGGCCGGCCACTTTGCCGAACTCGGCAGGGACAGTCAAGCGAGAGCTGCCGCGCCGTCCATGCAAAAAAAATGCCGATGCTTGGGGAAGCACCGGCAAAGACCACTCTGTAAAGAGAGAAACTGCAGGGATCAGTTCACATAAGAGAACAGCTACATACTACGACATGAACACTTAAAGGATCATTACGGTCTGGTAAGGATCAATGCCCTGAGCGAAGTTCGCGCGGCCCCGGCGCTTCTTCAACGGCAGGCTTTGCCTCGCGTCCAAAATAAGGAAACGCCAGCGGCAACAACAGCAGCGTGAACACGGTGGCCGATACAATGCCGCCCACGATCACGACCGCGAACGGGCGCTGCGTCTCCGAACCGATCCCGTGCGACAGCGCCGCCGGCAGCAGGCCCAGGCCCGCCATCAGCGCCGTCATCAGGATCGCGCGCAAGCGTCCGACCGCGCCGTCCACCGCGCCGCGCGCCACCGAGTTGCGCTCGGCGCTCGCCTCCACCATCTGCTCGACCATGATCACGCCATTCTGCACAGCGATGCCGGCCACCGCGATGAAACCGACCGCCGCCGAGATCGAGAGGTGCAGCCCGGCGAGCGCCAGTCCGGCCACGCCGCCGATCAGCGTGAACGGCACGATGGCTAGCACCAGCAGCGCCTTGCGCAGCGAGCGGAATGCGCCGAACAGCAGGCTGAAAACGAGGAAGGCCGTGACCGGCACGATCACCCGCAGCCGCTTGACCGCGCGCTGCTGGTTCTCGAACTGGCCGCCCCAGGTGATCCGGTAACCCGGCGGCAGCTGCACCTGCGCGGCCACCTTGCGCTGGGCCTCGGCCACGAAGCTGCCCTGGTCGCGCCCGACCAGGTTGGCCTTGACCGAGGCGTTGCGCATGCCGCCCTCGCGGCTGATGCGCGACGCGCCCTGCTTCACCTCGATCCGCGCGATGTCCGACAGCGGCACCGTGCCCGCGTTCCCCGGGAGGCTGACCTGCAGCGCGCCGATGCCCGCCAGTGAATCGCGGTCCTTCTCGCCAAGCCGGATGGTGACGTCGAAGCGGCGGTCGCCTTCGTAGAACTGGTTGGCCGCGATGCCGCCCAGCGCGGCCTGGATCGCCGCATTCACGTCGCCGACGTTCACGCCGAGGCGCGCGATGCGTTCGCGGTCGACGCGGATATCGAGCTCGCTCTGGCCTCCGATATGCACCGCCTCGACGTCGGCGGCGCCGGGAATCGAGGCCAGCACCACCGCCACCTGTTCGCTCTTCTGTTCCAGCACGCCGAGGTCGTGGCCGAACAGCTTGACCGCGATCTCGCCCTTCACGCCGGACAGCGCCTCCTCGACGTTGTCCTCGATCACTTGCGAGAAGTTGGTCGGGATGCCGGGGATGGCGTGGATGCGCGCCGAGATGTCCTCGACCAGCGCGTCCTTGCTGGCGAAGCGCCACTTGCTGTGCGGCGCAAGGTCGGCCAGGATCTCCATATTGTTCGGGCCTTTCGGATCGGTGCCGTCGTCCGGACGGCCCACGCCCGACACCACATTGCCGACTTCCGGATAGCTCTTCAGGATCGCGCGCACCTGGTGCTCTATCTGGCGTGTCTTCTCCAGCGCGCTGGACGCGGGCAGCTCGATCGTCAGCCACAGGTTGCCCTCGTCGAGCTTGGGCAGGAACTCGCTGCCCAGCATCGGCGCGCAGGCCAGCGTCAGCGCCAGCAGGCCGGCCGAAGCGCCAAACACCAGCACCGGCCGCTTCTGGGCGCGCAGCAGCAGGCGGCGATAGGCGGCCTGCACGCGCGGCAGCCAGGTGTTGGAACGCTCGCGCAGCGGGCTGCGCTGGTTGGTCCAGGCCAGCAGCACCGGCACCAGCGTCATGGTCAGCAGGATCGCGCCCACCATCGCGAAAGTGAGCGTGAACGCGACCGGCGCGAAAATCTTGCCCTCCACGCGCTGGAAGGTGTAGATCGGGATGAAGGCGACCACGATGATCGCCTTCGCGAACAGGATCGGCTTGCCCAGCCCGACCAGGGTCTGGCGCACCGCGTGGTTGCCGCGCCTGGCGGAATCGGCCTTGCCGACCGACTGCAGGTGCAGCCGCACCAGCAGCGCCTCGACCAGCACCACGGCGCTGTCGATGATGATGCCGAAGTCCACCGCGCCGAGCGAAATCAGGTTGGCCGGAATCCCGCGCAGGTCGAGGGCGATGAAGGCGAACAGCAGCGACAGCGGAATCACCGCGGCCACGATCAGCGCCGCGCGCCAGTTGCCGAGGAAGATGACGAGGATCGCGATCACCAGCACTGCGCCGACCAGCAGGTTCTCGGCCACCGTGCGCACGGTGTGGCCGATCAGTTCACTGCGGTCGTAGATCGGTTTGATCTTCACGCCCGGCGGCAGCGAGGCGTTGATCTTGTCGACCGCCTGCTTGACGTCGGCCACCACCTGGCCGGCGTTGGCGCCCTTGGCCATCTGGACGATGCCCTCGACCACGCTGTCGCGCCCGTTGAACGCGACCACGCCCGAACGCGGGCTGTGGCCCAGCGTGACCTGCGCAACGTCCGACACCAGCACGGTGCGGCCGTTGTTGGCGCTGACGATCACGCGGCCGATGTCTTCGATGTGCTCGAAGATGCCGATGCCACGCACCACCAGCGCCTCGTCGCCACGGCGCACCAGGCCGCCGCCGGCGTTGGCGCTGTTGCTGGCCAGCGCCTGCTGTACCTGGCCCAGCGTCACGCCATAGCGATTGAGCGCGAGTGGATCGACCTGCACCTGGTATTCCTTGACGGTGCCGCCGAAGCTGACCACGTCGGCCACGCCCGGCACGATGCGCAGGCCCGGACGGATCACCCAGTCCTGCAGCGCGCGCACTTCGCTCTCGTCCATGCCGGCCGGCGTGTCCAGCACGTAGCGGTAAACTTCGCCGACCGCGGTCGACAGCGGCGCCAGCGAAGGCTGCACGCCGGGCGGCAGGGTCACGTTCTGCAGCTGCTCCAGCACGCGCTGGCGGGCGAAATAGTCGTCGGTGCCGTCGGCGAAGGTCAGGGTTACCACCGACAGGCCGCCGATGCTCACCGAGCGCATCTGGGTCTGGCGCGGCACGCCGGACAGTTCGCGCTCGATCGGCAGCGTGGCGATGCGCTCCACCTCTTCCGGCGCCTGGCCGGGCAGCTGGGTGATCACCTGCACCTGCACATCCTGCACGTCGGGGAAGGCCTCGATCGGCAGCTGCTGCAGCGAGTGCCAGCCGGCGGCGGCGAGGCAGCCGGCCAGGAACAGCACGAACACGCGCTGGGCGAGGACGAAGTCGGCCAGTTTACCGAGCATGGCTTGCCGCCTCCGCGTTGAGCAGCAGCGCGCCCTCGACCACCACCTGCTCGCCGCCGGCCAGGCCATCGGTCACGTAGCTGCGCTCGGCGCCGCCGACCTTCACGTTCACACGGCGCTTCTGGAAGATGCCGGGACCGGTCTCGATGAACACGTAGCTATAGGCGCCTTCGGTGAACAGCGCGGTGTTCGGCAGCTGGTAAGCCTTGGCGCCGGCGTCGCCGCTGACGAAGGCCACGCGCGCGAACATGTCGGGCTTCAGGCGCCCATCCGGATTGTCCAGCGCGCAGCGCACCTGCACGCGGCGGGTGGCAGGATCGACCGCGACGGCGATGCGGTCGATCCGGGCCTTGAACTGCTGGCCGGGCCAGGCGTCGGTCTCCAGCAGCACGTCCTGGCCGCGGCGCAGCGCCACCGCCAGCTTTTCCGGCACGTCGGCAATCGCCCACACATGGCGCAGGTCGCTCACCACCAGCAGCGGCGCCGGCTGGTCGGGACGCACTTCCTGGCCCGGGTTGACCTGCTTGTCGGCGACGATGCCGGCCAGCGGCGCGCGCAGCGCGTAGCGGCCATCGCCCGCCCCTTCCGCGTTCAGGTTGTGCACGTGCTGGCGCGCGCGCCGGGTCTCGGCGTCGGCCTGGCGGAAGTCGGCGTCGGCATTCTCCAGGTCGCGCCGGGCCAGCACGTCGGCGCCGTACAGCTGGCGCGCGCGCTCCAGTGCGAGGCGCTTGCGCTCCTCGTCGGCCAGCGCCTTGCGCATGTCGGCCTGTGCACCGGCGAGGTCGGGCGAATCGAGTTCCGCCAGCACCTGGCCCGCTTGCACGGTGTCGCCCACTTCGACGCGCGCCGCCACTACCCGGCCCAGCACCGGCGATGAGATCCGGCTGGTGCGCGTTTCGTCGTAGGCGATGCGGGCCGCAACCGGATCGGCCAGCGGCACCGGCTGCGCCGTCACCGGCGCGATCTTGAGGAAGGCACGCTGGGTGTCGCTCAGGCTGACGTTATCCTCGTCGCCGCGCGCCTTGTGCACGGCGGGCGCAACAGCCGCCGGCGCCGCGGATGGCTTGAGCCAGTAACCTGCGGCCGCGGCGGCAAAGAGCGCCAGCGCGCCCGCCCCGATACGGAATCGATTGCTCATTCTTTACTTTCTTCGGTGGTGGCGGCGTCGTAGGCCGCGACGGATTTGGCGAAATCGGCGCGCGCGGCCAGCGCATCGAGCTGGGCCGAGCGGTAGGCGCGGCGCACGTCCAGCACGTCCATCACGCTTGACGCGCCATGGGTGAACGCGAACTCGCCTGCGTCGGAAGCCTTGCGCGCAGCCGGCAGGATGTCGCGCTCGAAGCGCTCGCTGCGCGCGGAAGTAGCGCGCACGTCGGCGGCGGCCTTGTCGGCGTCGGCCCGGGCCTGCTGACGCGCGCGCAGCAGCGACTCGCCGGCCGCGTCCACCGCCGCTTCCGCCGCGCGGATCTCGCCCTCGTTGTGGTAACGGACGAACAGCGGCACCTGCACCGAGATACCGACGCTGTTGCCGCTGCCCAGCTGGTTGGTGGCGCTGGTCGGATAGTGCTCGAACTGGACGCCGACGGACACGTCGCGCGTGCGCCCTGCCTGCGCCAGCCGGCGCGCGGCGATGGCCGCGTCGGCGCGCGCCCGCGCGGCCAGCACGTCGGCGCGGCCATCGACCGCGCCGACGGCCGTGGCAGGCGCTGTCGACGGCCAGCCATCGGTGGCCACCGGGATCCCGCCGCCGTCCTCACCAAGCAGCAGCTCCAGCGCGCGCCGGGCCTGGGCCAGGTCGGCCACTGCGCCCTCGGCGTCGTTGCGGGCGCGCAGGGTGTCGATGCGCAGGCGCGCCACGTCGGCGGCGGCAAGGTCGCCCGCGCGCTGACGCTTTTCGGCGGCGTCGAGGGTATGGTCGGACAGCTTGGCCAGCTCATCCAGGATGACCACGCGTTCCTGCGCCGCCAACAGATCGAAGTAGGCCAGGCTGACGTCGCGCCGCAACTGGCGGCGGGTGTCGGCCGCATCCGAACGCGCAGCCCGCGCCAGCCGTTCGGCGGCGACGCCGCGCAGTTCGCGCTTGCCGCCGCGCTCGATCAGCTGGTCGATGCGGAAGGTGCTGTCCACCGTCTTGCTGCGCAGGCTGCCGGGACCGACGCCGGCGGCCGGGTTGATGTTCGCGGTCTGCACCGTCAGGCTGGGATTGGGCGCGGCCTGGGCCTGCACCTGCGCGGCGTCGGCGCTGGCGACGGCGATATCGGCCAGCCGCGCATCGTGGTTATGCGCCAGCGCGCGCTGCACGGCCTGCGCCAGCGACAGCGGGGTGTCGGCATGGGCCAGCGGCGCGCACGCGGCAAGCGGCAGCAGCGCGACCTGCATCGCGCGAAGCATACGTGACATCTTCAACTCCGGATTTTTTATGGGCCGGCCGCGGCCAGCATGCGCGCGACGCGGGCCGGGCGAGACTGGTCGCAGGCCTCCGGCCACAATTCGACCTCGTCGCCGGCGCGCATGGCCACGCCGGGCGGCGCTTCCGCCACCTCGATGTAGGGGCGGCGGCCGTGCCAGTAGCGGACCCTGACGAAATGGTGGGCATCCAGTTCGCCCGCCGGCAGCGCCTGCAGGCAGGACGGCAGCAGCGCGCGCACCTGGCCCGGATCGACGTCGTCGATGACGCGCCCGCGCCGCGCGCCGTGCGCCCAGTCGGCCGGCGCGCCGCGCGGCGGCTGGGCGCAGGCGGCGAGGCTCAAGGCCAGGAAGGCACAGGCGAATTGGCTGACGCGCATAGGGTTTCTCGTGACTCGAAAGGCGCCCGCGCAACACGGCGGCGTTCTTTGCGGTCGAGATGATACGGCGCGCGCAGGCCGCCTGAATTACAAGTGCGTAATGATTACGGGATCGTAATCTCGGCGTCCTGCCGCGCGGGCAGCGAGGGAAGTTCCAACCGCACTTCGAGGCCGGGAGAGACATTGGCGACCACCAGCCGGCCGCCGTGCTGGCGCGCGATGGCGGTGACGATCGACAGGCCCAGGCCATTGCCCGGCAGGTGGCGGCTGCGGTCGACCCGGTAGAAGCGTTCGCACACGCGCGCCAGGTCGGCGGCCGGCACGCCGGGGCCGTCGTCGCGCACCACCAGCGCCACCTGGCCGGCCTCGGCGCGCACGCTGACCTCGATCTTCACGCCCGGCCCGCCGTACTTGAGCGCGTTGTCGATCAGGCCGGCCAGCGCGCTGGCCACCAGCTGGCGGTCGCCGCGCACGAAGCGCGGGGCGGCTTGCACCATCGCCAGCGTCGCGCCCTGCATCTCGGCGGCCGGCTCGTAGAGTTCGACGATGTCGGCGGCGATCGCCTGCAGGTCGAGCTTCTCGAACGAGGCGCCGCGCACGCCCGATTCGGCGGCGGCGATCTGCAGCAGCTTGTCGAACACCGAAATCACGTTGTCGATGTCGTCGATTGCGGCGCGCGCGCCGGCCTCCAGCGCGTCCGTGCCAGCGGCCGGCTGCAGCGCCGCTTCGAGCCGGGCGCGGACCCGGCCCAGCGGCGTGCGCAGGTCATGCGCGATCGAATTCGATACGTGGCGCACGCCTTCCATCAGCTCCTCGATGCGGTCGAGCATGCGGTTGATGTCGGCGTTCAGGCGCGCGAATTCGTCGTCGCCGTGGACCGCGATGCGGCGCGACAGGTCGCCCGCCGCGATCTGGGCGGCGGTGCGGCGAATGCGCCCGATGCGGCCCTCCAGCAGCCGCCGGAACAGCAGCGCCCCGCCCAGCGCCAGCAGCAGTGACAGCAGTGCTCCGGCGGCCAGCGCGCGCTGGATCACGCCGCGCACCGCATCCAGCTCGCGCAGGTCGCGCCCGACCACCAGCCGCGCGCCGCCATCCAGCGCCAGCGTGAGCAGGCGCGCCGAAAACTGCTTGCCGTCGCGCGACAGGGTGCGGTTCGCCATCTTGTCGGCCGGCGCCGGCGGCCCGCTCCAGCCGGACAGGTTGCCGGCCAGCGCCCGTCCCTGCGGCGACAGCAGCAGCAAGACCTCGGTATCGGTGTCGATGCGGTCGGACAGCTGCACCTCCATCTCGCGCTGCAGCGCGGCCTGTCCGCCGTCGCGGTAGTGCTGCAGCAGCCGTTCGGCGACGGAGGTGATCTTGGCGTCGATCGAACGTTCGAACACGCCCACGGTCCCGAAATACAGCACGGCCGCGATGGCCGCGACCGACAGCGCCACCAGCAGGCCGTAACCCAGCGCCAGGCGCGCCGCGATCGAACCGCGCAGGCTAAAGCTGGGCGCTGTCATCGGCCGATGGCGCCTTCAGCGTGTAGCCGGTGCCACGCACGGTGTGGATCAGCGGCAGGTCGAAACCCTTGTCGACCTTGCCGCGCAGGCGGCTGACCTGCACGTCGATGACGTTGGTCTGCGGGTCGAAATGGTAGTCCCAGACGTCTTCCAGCAGCATGGTGCGGGTCACGGTCTGGCCTTCATGGCGCATCAGGTATTCGAGGAGGCGGAATTCGCGCGGCTGCAGCGGGATGGTCTGGCCGCCGCGCGAGGCCCGCATGGCGCGCAGGTCGAGCTGCAGGTCGGCCACCTGCAGCTGGCTCACCGCGCGCGTGCTGGCGGCGCGCCGCACCAGGTTCTCGACGCGCGCCAGCAGCTCGGCCAGCGAGAACGGCTTGGCCAGGTAGTCATCGCCGCCGGCGTGCAGGCCGCGCACGCGCTCGTCGACGCTGTTCATGGCGCTCAGCACCAGCACCGGCGTGAAGTCGCCGCGCTCGCGCATCCCTTCCAGCAGGGTCAGGCCGTCCACCACGCCGGGCAGCATGCGGTCGAGGATCACCACGTCCCAGTGCCCGTCGAGCAGCATGCGCCCGGCTTCGCCGCCGTCGGCGCAGCCGCTGACCGAATAGCCGTGGCGTTGCAGCCCGGTGGACAGGTAGCGGCGCGTCTCGGCGTCGTCTTCGATGAGTAGACAGTGCAACATGGCTTGGACAGAAGGCGATATCGATCCCGACTATAACATGGGGCCGCGCGAGGGAAAGGCGGCGGCCTCTGTTCCGTAAAGATTACGAAACGGTAATCTTTACGGAACATTGCCTCCTCTATACTTTGCCGCTTCTGTAGCCGGCCCCGCATCACGCCGGGATTCACTATGTACCTGACCGAGTCGCTGAGCAGCAGCCCCTACCGCCCCACCCTGAAGGACCGCGCGAAGCTGATCCTGGGCGCGGCGATCTACCCGGGCCACACCAAACGCTGGAAGGGCTATGTCGAGCAGCATCCGGTGCTGCGCGACCTGGCGCCTACCCTGCCGAAGATCGTCCACAAGATCTATCGTCCCTACCTGTCGAACCACCTCGGTTGCGGCGGCCGCGTGGCGGTGCTGATGAACCACTACACGGCGATCGGCGAGGCCGGCCTGATGCAGCTGGTGCGGCGCGCCGCGCTGGTGCCGGTGACGCTGGCCGAATTCGAAGGCAAGGCCGGCATGCCGGTCAGCCTGAAGCTGTCGGCGATCAGCGAAGCCCATCGCGAGGGCGAACTGGCGCTGCACCTGTGCTGCCAGGGCCAGACCATCTACACGCTCAGCTTCACCTTCATGCTGCAGGACGGCGCGCGCCACCTCGCGCTCGGCGGCCTGCAGGGCCTGCGCGCCGCGAATGGCGTGATCAAGCAGCTGACGCGCGAGCTGCACGGCTTCCGCCCGAAGAACTTCATGGTGGCGATCCTGCGCCGGCTGGGCGCCTGCCTCGGCTGCGACAAGGTGATCCTGGTCAGCAACCGCAACCGCATCGTGGTCAACTGGCGCCGCGTCGACCGCATCTCGTCCGACTACGACGCCACCTGGATCGAAATGAAGGCCGCGCGGCGCAGCGACGGCAACTTCGAGCTGCCCTGCCAGGCGGCCCCGCGCGACCTCGAATCGGTGCCCTCGCACAAGCGCTCGGAGATGCGCAAGCGCCACGCCCTCCAATCCGCCGTCGAGATCCAGGTCGAGACCGTGCTGGCGCGCTTTCGCACCACCTTCGGCCGCTGACCGCGTCAGCGCAAAGGCAGGCGCAGGTGGACCACGCCTTCCGCGTGCTCGTGCGTCAGGTGAAAGCCCAGGCTGCGCGCGAGCGCCAGCATCGCCGTGTTTTCGCTTAGCGCCTCGCCGACGATCTCCGCGATGCCGCGCTGGCGGCAGTAGTCGATCAGTATCCCCATCAGCAGCCGGCCCAGCCCCTGCCCCTTCAGGTCCGAGCGCACCGTCAGCGCGAACTCCGCACTCACCATGTCGGGATCGGCGCCCATGCGCGCCACCGCCATCGTCTCGGCGCCGCCGGGCCGGGTGGCGATGAAGGCCATCTCGCGGTCGTAATCGATCTGGGTCAGGCGCGCCAGCTGCGAGGGCCGCAGCTGGCGCAGGCCGCCGAACACCCGCATGTGCACGTCCTCTTTCGACATGGCGTCGAAAAAGGCCAGGTGGGCCGCGCCGTCTTCCGGCCGGATCGGGCGCACCAGCAGGTCCTGGCCGCGCCAGCGCAGGCTGCGCTCCCACTCCTCCGGATAGGGCAGGATGGCCAGCCGGTCGAAGGCGCCGGCGGACGGATCGACTGCGGCGATGCCGATCCGGGCATCCAGCGCGATGCATCCGGCCGGGCCGGCCAGCAGCGGATTGATGTCGAGTTCCGCGATTTCGGGCACGGCGGCCACCAGCTCGGCCACCTGGACCAGCACCGTACAGATCGCGTCCAGGTCGGCCGGCGGATGGTCGCGGTAGCCGGCCAGCACGCGCGACACGCGGGTGCGCCGCACCAGGTCGCGCGCCAGCACCATGTTCAGCGGCGGCAGCGCCAGCGCCTTGTCCGGGTTCACCTCGACCGCGGTGCCGCCCTGGCCGAACAGGATCACCGGGCCGAACACGGGGTCGGACGCCACCCCGACGATCAGTTCGACCGCACCAGGCTGGCGCACCATGGCCTGCACCGAAAAGCCCTGCAGCCGGGCGTCCGGCCGCAACTGCGCCACCCGCGCCAGCATCGCGTCGGCGGAACTGCGTACCGCTTCCGCGCTTTCCAGTCCCAGCGCCACGCCGCCCACGTCGGACTTGTGGCTCAGTTCGGGCGAGAGGATCTTCAGCACCACCGGGTAGCCGATCGCGGAAGCTGCACGCACGGCGTCGTCGACATTCGCGGCGACGCGGGTGGCAGCGACCGGGATGCCGCAGGCCGCCAGCACTTCCTTCGCCTCCGGCTCGGACAGCATCGTGCGGCCCTGCCCGATCACCTCGCGCACCCGGGCGCGGATGGCGGCCCAGTCGGGCCGGCCGTCGTGCCGTCCGGCCGGCGGCGCCTGCATCAACAGCTCCTGGTTGCGGCGGTAGCGCACCAGCTGCAGGAAGGCGTCGACCGCCGCCTCCGGGGTGTCGAAGGTGGGGACGCAGGCGACGTCGCACATGTGGCGCGCCACGGCCAGCGTATCGCCGCCCAGCCAGCAGGTCAGCAGCTTGCGCTCGTGCTTGGCCGCCAGCTCGACGATGGTGCGCGCGATATCGGTGCTCGCCACCACGGCAACCGGCGCATGAATGACCAGCACCGCGTCGATGCCCTGGTCCTGGAGCAGGATCTCGAGCGCCTGCCGGTAACGCTCGGCCGAGGCATCGCCAATGATGTCGACCGGATTGCCGCGCGACCAACCGGCCGGCAGCAGGCGGTCGAGGGCGCCCAGCGTGTCCGGGGCCAGGGTCGCGAGCGCGCCGTGGGCGCATACCAGCGCGTCGGTCGCCATGACCCCGGGGCCGCCGCCGTTGGTCAGGATCGCCAGCCGCTCGCCGCTCAAGGGATGGGACCGCGCCAGCGTTTCGACGGCGGCGAACATGGCCTGGGTCGACAGCACGCGCAGCATGCCGGCGCGCCGGATCGCGGCGGCATAGACCTCGTCGGCGCCGGCCAGCGCGCCGGTATGCGAGGCGGCCGCGCGCGCGCCCTCCGGCACCCGGCCGGACTTGATCACCAGCGTCGGCTTGCTGCGCGCGGCGGCGCGCGCGGCCGACATGAATTTGCGCGCATGGCGCACGTCTTCCATGTACAGCAGGATGGCGCGGGTGTGCGGATCGCGTGCCAGGTAGTCGAGCGCATCGCCGAAATCCACGTCGGCGCTGTCGCCCAGCGAGATGAACTTCGAAAACCCGATGCCGCGCGACTTGGCCCAATCCAGCACCGCCGTGACCAGCGCGCCCGACTGCGACACGAAAGCGAGCTGGCCGGGCAAGGCGTCGGTATGGGCAAAGCTCGCGTTCAGGCCGATGCCGGGGACCAGCAGCCCGACGCAATTCGGCCCGAGTATCCGCAGCAAAAACGGTTTGGCGGCATCGAGCATGGCCTGCTGCAGGGTGCCGGCGCCGCCGGGCGCCGCGGCGCGCAGGCCGGCCGACAGCACCACCGCCGCGCGGGTGCCGCGTTCACCCAGCTCGCGAATGATCCCCGGCACGGTCGCCGCCGGCGTGCAGATCACCGCCAGTTCGGGCGCCTGCGGCAGCGCCGCGACGCTGGCATAGGCGGCGCGCCCGGCCAGCGACGTGTACTTGGGATTGACGGGGTAGACCGGGCCACGGAAGGGACTGGCGAGGACATTGCGCAGGACGGTGGCGCCGACGCTGCCGGGGCGCTCGGAGGCGCCGATGATCGCCAGCGAATGCGGATGGAACAGATGCTCAAGGTTGCGTATGCTCACCCACACCTCCCGGTCTAAGGATGTACGACAGAAGCGGCTGCTCGCGCCTGATGTGCATCATAGCCGCTTCGCGCGGACGGCGGCGCGGCTGATGCCGGCGAAGCACAGCATGTTCACGGCCGCCAGCGCCACCGCCAGCAGCAGCAAGGGTGCGCCCGGGGCCGCGAAGCCGAACAACTGGCGGACCACCGGAATGCCCAGCACCGCCGCCAGCGCGGCCACGGTGGCGCCGGCGATCCAGCCGAAATACGGGTTCGGCGCGGCGGACAGGAGGCGCCCGTCCCAGCTGCGGTTGGCGGCGATCAGCGCCAGGTTCGACAGCACCAGCACCACGAAGCACAGCGCCCGGGCCGCGTCGTCCGCCGTCCCGCCCCGGCGGGCCAGCGCAAACAAGGCCGCCAGGGTCGCCAGCAGCACCGCGCCCTGCGCCAGCCCGCGCAGCAGGACCTCGCCGTCGAACAGGCGCGCGGCCGGATCGCGCGGCCTGGCGCGCATCACGCTGCCCTCGACCGGTTCGGCCTCGAACACAAGCGCGCAGGCCGGGTCGATAATCAGCTGCAGGAACAGGATGTGCACCGGCATCAGCAGCAGCGGCCAGCCGAACACCAGCGGCAGCACCGACAGCCCGACGATCGGCGTGTGCACGGCGACGATGAAGACGATCGCCTTGCGCAGGTTGGCGAACACGCGCCGCCCGTAGCGCACCGCGGTCAGCAGCGAGGCGAAATCGTCGTCCACCAGCACCAACGCCGCCGCCTCGCGCGCCACGTCGGTGCCGCGCGCGCCCATCGCCACGCCGATGTCGGCCGCGCGCAGGGCCGGCGCGTCGTTGACGCCGTCGCCGGTCATCGCCACCACCTCGCCGCCGGCGCGGAACGCCTGCACCAGGCGCAGCTTCTGCTCGGGCCGCACGCGGCAGAACACGGCCGTTCCCGGCAGGCGCCGGCGCAACTGGCCGTCATCCATCGCGTCCAGCTGCGCCCCGGTGATCGGCTCGCGGTCAGTGGCCAGCCCCGCCTGCGCCGCGATCGCCTGCGCGGTGGCCGGGTGGTCGCCGGTGATCATCACCACCCGGATCCCGGCCGCCTGGCATTCGGCGATCGCCGCCGGCACCTCGGGCCGGACCGGATCCTGCAGGCCGACCAGGCCGAGGAAGCTGAAATCGAAGTCGTGCTGGTTGCCCGGCAGCGGCGCGCCGCGGAACCGCGCCCGCGCCACGCCCAGCACCCGCAGGCCGAGCCCGGCCATCAGGGCGACCTGGGCGCCGATCGCCTCCACCGCTGCCGGCGGCAGGTGGCACAGGTCCATGACCGCCTCCGGCGCGCCTTTCGCCGCAATCACGAAGTCATTGCCGTCCGGCGACTGCCACACCCGCGACATCGCCAGCATCTGCGGCGACAGCGGGTAATCGTCGACCAGGCGCCAGTCGGCATGCAGGTGTTCGGTATTGGCCAGCAAGGCCGCGCCCGCGGTGCCGATCGCCGTTTCCATCGGGTCGAAGGCGCGCCGGTGGCTGGCCAGCACCGCGTATTCGAGCAAGGCATGCAGCTCCTCCTGCAGCGGCGCCCCATCGGCCTGCCACAGCGCGCCATCCGACCACAGGCGTCGCACCGCCATGCGGTTGGCAGTCAGTGTGCCGGTCTTGTCGACGCACAGCACGGTTGTCGCGCCGAGCCGTTCGACGGCGGCGATGCTACGCGCCAGCACCTGTTCGCGCGCCAGGCGCCACGCTCCCAGGCCCAGGAACAGGGTCAGCACCACCGGGAACTCTTCGGGCAGGATCGCCATCGCCAGCGTCAGGCCGGCCAGCAGCCCGGCCAGCCAGTCGCCGCGCTGGACCGAATAAACGGCCGCCACGACCGCGGCCAGCAACAGGCCGAGCGCCGCCACCTGCTTGACCACCCGCTGGGTCTGCTGCTGGATCGGCGTCGGCGCCGCCGCCACGCCGGCCAACGCACCGCCGATCCGGCCCAGCGCGCTGCGCGGCCCGGTCGCCGTGACCCGCGCGCGGCCGGATCCGCGCGTCACCAGGGTGCCGGAATACAGCAGCGCGGCCTCGCCGTCCGCGCCGCCGGCGTCTTTGTCGACCGGCACCGATTCGCCGGTCAGCATCGATTCATCCACCGCCAGGCTGGACGCCTCCAGCAGCGCCATGTCGGCCGGCACCCGGTCGCCCTCGCCCACCAGCACGATGTCGCCGCGGACCAGCTCGCGCGCCGGAATGCGGCACTGTCCGCCCTCGCGCAGCACCAGCGCACGCGGACTGGACAGCTCGCGCAGGGCCGTCAGCGAACGCTCGGTGCGGCGCCGCTGGAAAAAGGTAATGGCGGCGACCACCGCCACGAAGCCCAGCAGCATCAGCGCCTCGCCGCGGTCGCCCAGCACCAGGTAGAGCGCGCCGCAAGCCAGGAGCAGCAGGACCATCGGCTCGGCCGCGATCTCACGCGCGAGCGCCAGGCGCTCATACCGGCCAGGCGCCACCAGCTCGTTGGGGCCATCCTCGGCCAGGCGCTGGCGCGCAAGAGCGGCGCTCAATCCCTCAGGCAAGGTGCTATGCTGGCTCAAGTATTCCTCCCATCGACCGGGTCCGGGCCGGCCGATGCCAGCGCTACCATCATTGCGCGAAAGGAGCCCCCATGCAAATGCCGGAAGCGGACGCGACCGGGCTGGACCAGCTCAGCCTTGCGACGGCCGAGGCGGCTTTGCGCGCGCTCGGGTCGGGGCCGGACGGGCTCGATGCGGCCGAGGCCGCGCGGCGGCTGGCGGCGACCGGCCCCAACCAGGTGGCGCAGGATGCCGAACCCTCGCTCCCTGCCGAGCTGTGGGGCCGCGCCCGCAACCCGCTGAACGGCTTGCTGCTGTCGCTCGCTGCCGTCTCGATGCTGCTGGGCGACCTGCGCGCCGCCGCCGTCATCGCCACGATGGTGGTGCTGGCCGTGCTGACCGCCTTTATCCAGGAGCACCGCTCCAACCACGCCGCTGCGCGCCTGCGGGCCATGGTCACCACCACCGCCAGCGTGCGCCGCCGCGGCGCGGATGGCGTGGCCGCGCTGGCCGAGGTGCCGATCGCGGCGCTGGTACCGGGCGACGTGGTGCAGCTGTCGGCGGGCGACATGATCCCGGGCGACCTGCGCCTGCTGGAAGCCAAGGACTTGTTCGTGAACCAGTCCGCGCTTACCGGCGAATCCATGGCGGCCGAGAAATTCGCCGAGCCGGCGGTGCAGCCCGCCCCCTCGCCCTTTGAACTGAGCAATATCTGCTTCATGGGCTCCAACGTCGTCAGCGGCTATGGTGCCGGGGTGCTGGCGCGGACCGGCCGCCACACCAGCTTCGGCGCGCTGGCCCACCAGGTAGCCGGCCAGCGCCCGGCCAGCGCCTTCGACCGCGGCGTCGACCGCTTCACCTGGTTGATGATCCGCTTCATGGCGGTGATGGTGCCGCTGGTGTTCCTGATCAATGGCCTGACCAAGCACGACTGGATCGAAGCGCTGTTCTTCGCGGTCGCGGTAGCGGTCGGCCTGACGCCGGAAATGCTGCCGATGATCGTGACCGTCAACCTGGCCAAGGGCGCGCTGGCGATGGCCAAGGAGCGCGTCATCGTCAAGCGCCTGCACGCGATCCAGGACGTCGGCGCCATGGACGTGCTGTGCACCGACAAGACCGGCACCCTGACGCAGGACCGCATCATCCTGAAGCGCCACCTGGACATCCGCGGCCACGAGTCGGAGCAGGTATTGCAATACGCCTACCTGAACAGCCACTTCCAGTCCGGCCTGAAGAACCTGCTCGACGTGGCGGTGCTCGAACACGTGGACCTGCACGGCAAGCTCGGCATCGACCGCGGCTACGCCAAGGTCGACGAGATTCCCTTCGACTTCGGCCGCAGGCGCCTGTCGGTGATCGTGGCCCAGCCCGACGGCAAGCATGTACTGATCTGCAAGGGCGCCGTCGAGGAGATGTCCGCGGCCTGCACCGAATACGTCATCGGCGCCGAACACGGCATGCTCGATCCCAGCCATTTCGCGGCGGCGCGCACCGAAACCGAGGCGCTGAACGCGGACGGCTTCCGGGTGGTCGCGGTCGGCTACAAGGAAATGCCGCCGGAGCGGACCGTCTATTCGGCCGCCGACGAGGCCGGGCTGACCTTGCTGGGCTACATCGCCTTCCTCGATCCGCCCAAGGAGAGCGCGCGCCGGGCCATCGCGGCGCTGGCCGCGCGCGGCGTGGCCGTGAAAGTCCTGACCGGCGACAATCCGATCGTCGCGCGCAAGGTCTGCCATGACGTCGGGCTGGCAACCGGGGCCGTGCTAAACGGCGCCGACGTCGACGCCATGGACGACCAGGCGCTGGCCGAGGCCGCCACTCGCGCCAAGCTGATCGCCAAGTTGTCGCCGGCCCAGAAGGAACGCATCATCCGCCTGCTGCAAGGCCAGGGGCATGTGGTCGGCTTCCTCGGCGACGGCATCAACGACAGCCCCGCCCTGAAAGCGGCCGATGTCGGCATCTCGGTCGAGAACGCGGTCGACATCGCAAAGGAGACCGCGGACATCATCCTGCTCGAGAAAAGCCTGCTGGTGCTGCACGACGGCGTAGTCGAGGGACGCAAGGTGTTCGGCAACATCAGCAAATACATCCGGATGGGCGCCAGTTCGAATTTCGGCAATATGTTCAGCGTGCTGGGCGCGAGCCTGTTCCTGCCCTTCCTGCCGATGGCGCCGCTGCAGGTGCTGACCAACAACCTGCTCTACGATTTCTCGCAGACTGCCATTCCCACTGACCGCGTCGACGAGGAATACCTGGCGCGGCCGCGCCGCTGGGACATCAGCAGCATCTTCAAGTTCATGATCGTGATGGGGCCGGTCAGCTCCATCTTCGACTACGCTACTTTCGGGATGATGTGGTTCGTGTTCCAGGCCGGCACCAGCCCGGCCCTGTTCCAGACCGGCTGGTTCGTCGAATCGCTGCTGACCCAGACCCTGGTGATCCACATCATCCGCACGGCCAGGCTGCCCTTTGTCGAAAGCCGCGCCAGCCCGGCGCTGCTGGCCACCACGCTGCTGGTGTGCATGGCCGGCATCGCCTTGCCGTATTCCTGGGCCGCGCCGGCGCTGGGCTTGGCCGCGCTGCCGTGGCACTACTGGCCGCTGGTCCTGCTACTGATCGGCGGCTACGCGGTGCTGGCGCAGCTGGTCAAGCTCTGGTTCGTGCGACGGTGGGGGATGTAGCTCGGCGCGCGCACGCTCCGCCCGCTCGAAAGCGTGGTCCAGGTAAGCGCCATACATGCCGGCCACGTCGCCGCCGACGATCGGATCGGCCAGCGCGCGGCCCTGCGCGTCGACCAGCAGCACGGTCGGCGCGGCGCGCACGCCGAACTTGCGGACGACCGCCTCTTGCGT
Source organism: Massilia terrae (assembly GCF_024753145.1). Classification (GTDB taxonomy): domain Bacteria; phylum Pseudomonadota; class Gammaproteobacteria; order Burkholderiales; family Burkholderiaceae_D; genus Telluria; species Telluria terrae. The sequence continues at coordinate 134,243 of NZ_JANUGU010000007.1, forward strand.
CGATGCGCCATCCAGTCCAGCGACCGGCGCCGCGCTGCCAAGCACGACTTCCCGCACCAGCTTGCCCTCGCGCACCATCGACAGCATATAGCGCTGCCGCACATCCTCGCAGAAGCGGCACCCCGGCAAGGTGAAGAACAGCACCAGCGGACGCTGGCTGCGCGCCGCCTCGCCGCTGTCGGCCTGCCAGTCGGTCAGCGGCGGCACCACCGGCGCGGCCGCCGCAGCTGCCGACACCAGCAACAAGGATAAGCAGGCCAGCCGCCGGTTCATGGGAGCGCGCCGCGCGCGAAGGCGGCGATGTCGTCGACATCCTCGTCCAGCATTTCGCCGGACTCGACCTGGTGGACCGTCCCGTCCCGGCCCAGCACCACCAGCGCCGGCAATCCCTTCGGCTTGCCGATCACGTTTTCCAGCGCGCCCGCATCGAGCAGCACCGGGAACTTCCAGCCGAACCTTGCGGTCCACTGCTTAACCTTGGCGGCCTGTTCCCGGTCGCCATGTTCGATGTTGACGCCGATGACCAGCAGCCGCTGCGCATTGGCCGTGTACAGGCGCTGCAACTGCGGCGCCTCGTGCATGCAGAACGGGCACCAGGTCGCGAACCAGGCCAGCACCACCACCTTGCCCTCCAGCGCCTTGGCCGGGACCTGCGCCGCCGCGGCCAGCGCCGGCAGCGACACCGCCTGCCCTTTCACCGGCAGCGGCGCCGCGTGCACCGCGCACGCCAGCAGCAGGGCCGCAAGGCAGGCTGGCCAGCGGAAGAATCTCACGCCACCAGTCCCGGATTGCCCTGCACGCCGATCAGGCGCGGCGTGTTGACGGCGCGCGCCTGCACCGTCTTCTTGTTGCGCAGCCAGCCGGCCACCACGTCCCACACCGGCTCGCCGCTGGCGCCTTCGGCCACCGGCGCCCAGCCGGCCACCTTGTACTTCTTGTCGGCCTCGACCGGTTTGCCGTTCAGGCGCATGTCCTGGATGCGCGCGCCGATCCGCGCGTTCGGGTCGATCGCATACGTCATGCCGCCCACGCGTACCATATCGCCGCCCTGCTGGTAGTAGGGGTCGGGGTTGAACAGGTTGTCTGCCACGTCTTCCATCACGGTCTTGATGGTGGCGCCCGTCATTTCGGTCAGCGTCGAATACGAATAGGTGGTCGCGGTCTGGTCCATCAGGTCTTCCATCAGGATCGGGCTGCCAGGCAGCAGCGAGGTGCCCCAGCGGAAGCCCGGCGAGAACGCGATCTCGGCGCCCTTCACGTCCAGCAGGGCGTCGACGATCAGCTGGTCGAAGCTGCCGTTGAAGTTGCCGCGACGGTAGAGCGTGCCATCGGTGACGGCCAGCTTCTCGCCCAGCTTCGCTTCGTACGGCGCACGGACCCGCTTGATCAGCGCATCCATCGCCGGATCGGCCGGCAGGAAGCGCGAGAACACCGGCAATAGCTTGTAGCGGAAGTCCGACACCTTCCCGTCGCGCACGTCGAAATCGAGCACGCCGAGGAATTTGCCGTTCGAGCCGGCATTGGTCACCAGCGTCTTGCCGCCGCCATTCGACACGATCACCGGCTGCGGCACGCCGTCATGCGTGTGGCCGCCGAGGATGGCGTCGATGCCGCGCACGCGGCTGGCCATCTTCAGGTCCACGTCCATGCCGTTGTGCGACAGCAGGACCACCACCTTGGCCCCCTTGGCACGCGCCTCGTCCACCATCGCCTGCATGTGCTCTTCCTCGATGCCGAAGCTCCAGTCCGGCGTCATATAGCGCGGGTTGGCGATCGGCGTGTACGGGAAGGCCTGGCCGATCACGGCCACCGGCACCCCGTTCATCTCCTTGATCACATAGGGCGAGAACACCGGATCGCCGAAATCGTTGGTCTTGATGTTTTGCGCGACGAAATCGACCTTGCCCTTGAAGTCCTTGTCGACGATTTCCTTCACGCGCTTGTCGCCCAGCGTCATTTCCCAGTGCGCCGTCATCACGTCCACGCCCAGCGCCAGGCAGGCGTCGACCATGTCCTGGCCTTTGGTCCACAGCGCCGTGGCCGAGCCCTGCCAGGTGTCGCCGCCGTCCAGCAGCAGCGCGCCGGGCCGGCTGGCCTTCATGCGCTTGACCAGGGTGGCGAGGTGGGCGAAACCGCCGACCTTGCCGTAGGTGTGCGCGGCCTTCTCGAAATCGAGGCAGGTGAAGGCATGGGCTTCGGCGCTGCCGCGCGCCAGCCCGGCCTGTTTGAGCAGGTGCTCGCCGACCAGGTGAGGCACCTTGCCAACCGACGGACCGATCCCAAGGTTGACGCTCGGTTCGCGGAAATGGATGGGCCTGAGCTGCGCGTGGCAGTCGGTAAAGTGAAGGAAGTGCACGTTGCCGAAGCGCGGCACATCGTACAGTTGCCCGGCGGACGGCGCCGCCAGCGCACTGGGCGCATCGAGCAACATGCCACCGGCGGCGGCAATCCCCATCACCTGCATGAATTCACGGCGGTTCAGGCCCATTGATACTCCCTTACTTGTTGACCGGCGACTGCGGGTCGAGCAGCAGCGCCATCACGTCTTTCATCTGCTGCTCGGTCAGCACCCCGTTGTGGCCGAAGCGCGGCATGCGCGAGCAAGCGTTGTAGGCCTGGGCGTTGAACAGCTTGGCCCAGGTGTACTTCACGACTTCTTCGCTGTTGCCGCGCAGCTTGCCGTACTGGTAGAGCGAAGGCCCGATATTGCCGAACGAGATCTCTTCCTTCGAGATCTGGTGGCAGGCATAGCAGTTGCCACCGTTCTCCGAGCCGGACTTGTCCGAGGACTGCATGCCGCGCCCGTTCTGGGCGATCTTCTCGCCCGCCTTCCAGTCGCCCATGTATTGGCCGTCGGCCGGATACTTGACCGACTTGAGCTGGGCAGCTTCCAGCTTCTTCGCCTTGGCCGGTGGCAGCGGTTTCTCCGCGCTGCACGCCTGCTGGATCTCGTCGCGATCCGTCACGCGCTCGACCGTGGCCGGGCCCTTGGATTTGAAATCGGACTTGATCAGTCCTACGGCCGCCCGCGACATGTCATCGGCGGCGCACGCAACGCCGGTCGCGAGCATCAGGGCCAGCGCCATCTTCAGCTGTTTCATCGCTTCTCCTTAGCGTTTGAGCGCGGGGCCGTTGTAGACGCCGCCGTTGGCATTACGGGCCAGGAACATCGTCAATGCAGTGATCGCTTCCGAGCCATACATCGGCTCCGGGAAGCGCTGCTGGCGGAAGCAGTCGGCCAGGCGGTGCTGCATGGTGCGCACCTCGCCCTGTGACACGCGGTAAGCCGGCCAGGTGGTGTAGGCGGCCTGCGCGTCCTTGGTCTTGGTCAGGTTCGGCAGGTCCTGCATGCGGATGCGCATCTTGTCGCCGCTGTGGCAGGTTGCGCAGGCGAAGTCGTGCGAGCCGCCGCGGTAGTAGAACAGCTGCTTGCCCAGTTCGTAGGCGCGCTTTTCCTGCGGATGATTCATCGGCACGTTCATCTTGATGCCGCGCGACTGCGCCGTGATGTAGGCCACCATCGGCTCGATGTCGGACGGCTTGTCGGTGGAGCCGAAATGCGCCGCCGTCGCCTGTTCCTCCGTCAGCCCCTGCAGGGTCATGCGGCAATACATCAGGCGCTGCTCCAGGTCCATCACCTTGTTGGTGTCCTTGAAGTAACGTGGCAGCTCGGCATAGGCGCCCTTGAGCACGCCCGGCCCCTTGCCGAGGTCGCATGCTTCGAGCGTCGCCTGCCTGGGGCCGGCCTTGGCCTTCCACAATTCCTCACCCTTCATTTCCCACAGCTCGGCCGGATTGTCGCCGGCCAGCATTTCCCGGTATTTCGCGATCTCGTCGGACTGGTCCTGCGCCAGCGCGAAGGCGGCCACCGCCAGCCCGGCCGCGCCTGCCAACATCATGCTCGTGCGTCTCATCTCTTCTCCTTTGAAGTGAACGGGGCGGTTCTGCGCCACCCTCGCTGCTGCGCTCAGGCCACGACGGTGTCGTCGGTGCGGGTATCGCCGGTGTTGTCCACCCAGCTGATGCTGACCTTGTCGCCCTTCTTGCCCTTGAACTTGAACGACAGGAAGGGATCCTTCGAGACCGAGGTTCCCATCAGGCAGTCGAGCACCACCTGGTCATTGCATTTGCCGACCAGCTTCTGGATGAAGTGGGCCGGGATCACATTGCCGGCCGCGTCCTTGCGCTGGCCGGTTTCCATATCGTGGCGCATCAGGACCTTGACTTCGACGACGTCGCCGCTGGCGCTTGCGCGGATGCGCATTGGGTTACCCATGTTCGTTTCCTCGTGTGAATGTTTAACGAATCAGCCGCCGCAGCCGCCCAGCGTGACCTTGATTTCCTTGCTGGCGATCAGCCACTTGCCATTGGCCTTGACCAGCGCGTGCACGTTCGAGGTGCCGCCCATCTTGATGCGGGTGCTGACCGAGGGCTCGGTGCCTGCCGGCAGCGTGAATGCGGCCGACAGCGGGTTCGGGTTCTTCTCGACCAGGATCGCCATGTATTCGGTGCCTGGCACATTGCTGGTGACCGACACCGGCACCACCGCGCCGTTCTCGGCGATGGCCGGGCCGTTGACCGCGATGTCGGCGCTGACGGCGGCGCCCTCCGCGCCGATCGCCTTCAGGGCGTCGGCCAGGGTCTTGGCGTCGAAGCCGCTGGCGTTCCAGTCGGCCGCCATGGCCGCGTTGGGCTTGATGATACCGGCGCTGATCGCCAGGCCCATCACGGTCGCGATGCGCAACAGTTCGCGTCGTTTCTGATTCATTCCCATCTCCTCCTTGTTATGCCGCTCGCGCGGCGCTGATTCTTTACTTGCCAATTTGTTGCCGTCGTTCCCGCGAAGGCTGGAACCCTCGCTAAAGCACGCGCTTCCTAATCAATTAGCCCCGGCCAAAATCCAGCCGACCAGCTGCTGCACTTCCCCATCCTTCAGCTGCGCCTGCGGCGGCATCGGCATCGCGCCCCAGTTGCCGCTGCCGCCGGCCTTGATCTTGGCGGCCAGCGCCACTGCGGCCTTGGCGTCATCCTTGTAGCGCGCCGCCACTTGCGCGAAGCCGGGGCCGACCAGCTTGTCCTTGATGCCGTGGCAGGCCAGGCAGGCGTTCTGCTGGGCCAGCGCCAGCACCGGCGACGGTCCCTTGGCGGGCGCCGCGGCCGCGGCCGGAGCCGGCGCGCCGGAAGGCAGGCTGGTGTCGACGCCGCGCACCGGGCCGAAAGTACGGTTCTGCTGCGCCACGTTGCCGTGCGCATTGCGCGACACCTCCGGCAAGGTCGAATGCAGCTCGGTCGGTGCGCAGTTCTTCATGCAGGCCACGCTCTTCACGTCCGGCTTGCCCTTCACGTCCCACATGCCATGATTGGTGCTCATGCCGTTGCGGTTGGGCATGCGCTTCTGCACCTCGGCGATGTTCTGGTCGGACAGGGTGAAGTCGTCCGGCACGATCTCGGCGAGGTTGAGGATGTAGGCCAGCACCGAATACACCTCGTCGTTGGACAGCGACTTGGGCGCGTTCCACGGCATCGCGCGGTGGATGTAGTCCCACAGCGTGGACACCGTGGCCACCTTCATGATGGTGGTGCGCTGCGGCTGGCGGTTGGTCTTGAGCGCGGCCACGTGGCCGGTCTTGATGTCGTCCGCCGTGGTGCCGCCGATAATCGGCGTGAACACTTCGTTCGATTCGCCGAAGGTGCCGTGGCAGGAGGCGCAGCGGCCTTCCCACACCGTCATGCCCTTGGCCACCGTACCCGATCCTTTCGGCAGGCCCTTGAAGTCGGGCCGCACATCGATGTCCCAGGCCGCGATTTCCTTCGGCGTGGCCGGGCGGCCGACGTTCGGATGCTCCTGCGCGATGGCGGCGCCGGCCGCGAACAGCAGCGCCAGCAGCAGCTTAGTAGACCTGGACATTGGACACCTCCCCCGAAGCGGCGACTTGCCAGGACTGGATCGCGTTGTTGTGGTAGATCGAGCGGGTGCCGCGCACCGCCCGCAGTTCATTGATCTTCGGCTGCACGTAGCCGGTGTCGTCGATCGCGCGCGACTGCAGCACGCACGGCCCGCCGTCCCACACCCAGTCGATATTGAAGCGCGTCAGACACTTGTTCAGCACCGGGCCTTCCAGCCGCGCGGTGCGCCAGTTGCGCCCGCCGTCGACCGACACATCCACCCGCTTGACCTTGCCGCGGCCCGACCACGCCAGCCCGGTGATGTTGTAGAAGCCCTTGTCCAGCAGGCGCTGGCCGCCGGACGGCGTGGTGATCACCGACTTGCATTCCTGGATCGAGGTGTACTGGCGATACGAGCCATCCGGCATCGCGTCGATGTAGTGCACGGCTTCGTCCTTGGTGGCCCAGGGCTGGTCGCCGACCTTGATGCGGCGCAGCCACTTGACCCACGACACGCCCTGCACGCCCGGCACCACCAGGCGCAGCGGGTAGCCGTTCTCCGGCCGTAGCATCTCGCCGTTCATGCCCCAGGCCACGATCACGTCGTCCAGCGCGCGGGTGATGTCGATGGTGCGCGTCATCGAGGAACCGTCGGCGCCTTCGGCCAGGATGTACTTGCCGTTCTTCTTGTCGTAGCCGCAGTCCTCCAGCAGCACCGACAGCGGCACGCCGGTGAACTCGCTGCAGCTGAGCATGCCGTGCGAGTACTGCACGGTCGGCACCGCCACATTGCCCCACTCCATCGCCGTATTGGCGCCGCATTCGATGAAGTGCATGCGCGACACCGACGGCAGGCGCATCAGGTCGTCCATCGTGTAGACCTTGGGCTGCTTCACCAGGCCATTGATCATCAGGCGGTGCTGGGCCGGATCGATATCCTGCCAGCCCTGGTGGTGACGCTCGAAATGCAGGCCGCTCGGGGTGATGATGCCGAACAGGCCTTGCAGCGGGGCGAAGGCCACCGAAGCCTGCGACACGCGCGTCAGGCCGGGCGACTCGCGCCGCTGCAGGTTGGCTTCGAACCTGGACGGCACGCCGTAGGGATTGGCGGCGACCGGCTTGCCCAGCGTGGTCGAATAGGCCGGCAGGTTCAGGATCGCGGGGTCGCCCTCGCCCACCTGCGCCATCGCCTTGCCCGCCGCGGCCGCGCTCACCGCCGCGCTGGCGGCCATGAAGCTCTTGCGCAGGAAGCCGCGCCGCTGCTGGTCCAGGCCGTCCTGCGTGATCGCCTGCGCCAGCGCGGGATCGACAAAGTTCTCGGGCGCGCGCAGCAGGCGCCCCGGTTTGCTGCTGTCTGTCATCTCGTCTCCACCAATCGTTATGTGCGCATATAACTAAGCAGTCATATGTCTTGTCGTGGCCGCCCCTTGTGCGGCTTTTTCTCTCAGGCTGTTACGCCGGGCACCACCATTCCGCTGCGGCTGGCCATGCGGCCGCACACCATCCGGCACAGCTCCACCGTGCGCTCGTCCTCGATCCGGTAGTACACCTGCGAGCCTTCCTTGCGGCGCGCCAGGATGCGGGCGCGGTACAGCATGTTCAGCTGGCGCGACACATTGGCCTGGGTCGACTCCACTTCGGCCACGATGTCGTTGACGGTGCGCTCGCCCTGGCAGACGGCGTACAGGATCTTCAGGCGCGTCGGCTGGGACAGCAGCGCGAAGTAATGCGAGACGTCCTCGAACAGCTGCTCCAGGGCCTTGCGGTCAGTCGAATCCATGTTTCCTTATCTTCAAATAGGTAGAACGCCGCTCACGGCTTCAGGTAGGCATAGCCCTCGAACTGCAGGTGCGCGGCTTCGGCGACGCCGGACGGCACGATCTTCGCTTCCGGGATCACGCGGCTCTTGTCGATGTGGCGCGCTTCCAGCGTGTTGTTGCACACGTCGAATTGCACGTTGTTGTGCATGACCAGTTCCTGCACCGTGGCGTCGTAGGGATTGCCGTTGGCGTTGGCCGCGCCTTCCAGCAGGAAGTCGATACCGGCGCCATTGGTCACCACGACGATCTTCACGCCGGGCACGGCCTTCAGGTGGTTGCGGATGTTGTTCAGGGCGGTGGTGGCGCGGCTGGCGTCGGTGATGTGGTACACCACCTTTTCCTCGCGCGGGGCGGCGGTGGCGCCCACCGTGGTCCACGCCAACAGGGCCAGCAGCAGCGTGCGGATGATTTTCATGGTCGGTCTCCTCGTTGGCTCAGTGGGTGGACAGGCTCTCGCGCTCCATGCCCAGGTAGGTGTCGTAGGCATTGACGCGGTTGGCCTGCTCGAATGCGGGGTAATCCTTGAAACGGCTCCAGTCGGTGGCCGCGTAGGCCTCGTCGAATGGCGTCATCGCGTTCACCGCCTCGCCCATCGCATGGCGCAGGAAGCGCAGGTAGTCGCGGGTGAAGACGATGTCGTCGGCCGGCTTGCTGGAGGGCGCGCCGTGGCCGGGGATGGCGATGGCCGGATGCATGGACAGCATGGTGTCGAGCGCAGCCAGCCAGCGCTTGCTGTCGGCGGTGCCGACGAAGGGCACGCGGCCGGTCACGAACATGTCGCCGGCGAACAGCACCTTGTCTTCTTCCACGTACAGCATGATGTCTTCGGGCGAATGGGCGCCGCTGGAATCGATCACGCGGAAATGCAGCTTGCCCATCGTGAAGCGCTCCTCGCCGCCGGGCGGCAGTGCCAGCCAGCGGTCGGCCGGCATCAGCTTCGTGTCCGCGTTGACCCAAGGAGCGAGGTCGGTCTTGCGCTGCTCGAAGCGCTTGAGGGTGTCGTCGGAAGCCAGCGACGCCTTGCCGTTGGCGTGGGCCCAGATCTCGGCGCCCTGCGCCTTCAGCGACTGCAGGCCGTAGAAGTGGTCGGCGTGATAGTGGCTGACGATCACGCGGCGGATCGGCTCCTTGCTGATCTTGCGGATCGCGTCGACCATGGCCTGGCCGAGCGCGGGGGTGGCGAGCGCATCGAACACCACCACGCCGTCGCCCGTGACGACGAAGCCGGCATTCGACATGAAGCCCTTGTTGGCCTGGCTGGCCATGCCGGCCGCGCCCTGGAACATCCAGATGTGGGGAGAGATCTTTTGCGGGGTCAGGACGATCGTGTCCGCCGCATGCACGCGGCACACAGACAGCAGCAGGACCAGGAACCCCAGGCAACGGCGCACTTCGTCTCCCCTCGTCGGGCGGCAGCTTGGGCTGCTCGATTGAACATATGACTATATGCGCATATTGCCAAGTTTTAATAATCTATGTCAAGATTTCTTTGTGGCTAGAATTCGCCGCGCGCGCCGCGGTCGAGCATCTTGACCATGGTCGCGCGCATCCGCAGCGCCGAGGCGCGCAGCTCGGGCGGCAGCTTGCGGCCCATGTGGATCAGGATGTCCATGTCGAGCGTGTACAGCCACAGGCCGTCGTCCTTTTCCAACAGCGTGATGCGGCACGGCAGGTAGGCCGCCATGGCCGGGCTGAAGTCGACCATCTGGCGCGCGGTCTCGGGGCTGCAGTAAGAATATACCTTGAGGAAGCGCTGCGGTTTGCCGCTGCGCGCCTCCAGCTCCTTCGACAGCGGCAGCATGCCGACTTCCTTGACGTTGTCCTCGGCGGCGACGCTGGCCAGCGCCTCCTCCACTTCCGCCACCGACACGCCCGGCGCCACCTTGCGCGACCAGGTGGTGGCGGCGGCGATGTCGCCATCGGCGTCGATCCAGCGGTCCCATAAACGATGGGCCTGGGCGCCGGCGCCGTCCTCCAGTTTGGATGCGGTGCGCAGGGTACCGCAGCCGCACAGGCAGGCCGACAGCAGCAACAGGACAAGGGATGGCTTCAGAGACATAAATGCATTCTAGCAAGCGTTCACGGCGGCAGGACAACAATCTATATATTTATAGATTGTTTTAAGATAGAATGTCGAATCATGAAAACCGACCACCAAATCCTCGACCTTGAGGCGATGCAGGAATCGGCCACCCAGGCTTGCGCCCTGCTGAAGACACTCGGCAACCGCGACCGCCTGCTCCTGCTGTGCCAGCTGAGCCAGGGCGAGTACTGCGTCAGCGAACTGGAACAGCAGCTGCAGATCCAGCAGCCCACCCTGTCCCAGCAACTGGCGGTGCTGCGCGAGGAACAGCTGGTCGCCACCCGCCGCGAAGGCAAGCAGATCTTCTACCGGGTCGCCAGCAAGGAAGCGCTGGCGGTGATGCAGGTCTTGTACGAGCAGTTCTGCAAAGGAGCAAAAAAATGACGATCGACTGGATCCACTTTACGCCGTGGACCTCGCTGCTGGGCGGCTTGCTGATCGGCCTCGCCGCGGCCGCCTTCGTGCTGCTGAATGGCCGCATCGCCGGCGTCAGCGGCATCCTCGGCGGGCTGCTGCGTCCCGCGCGCGGCGACCTCGGCTGGCGCATCGCCTTCCTCGCCGGGCTGGCCGGCGCGCCGCTGGTGTACGGGCTGGCGCATGCCTTGCCGCAGGTGACGATCGAGGCCGATACCGGCACCCTGGTCGTGGCCGGGCTGCTGGTCGGCATCGGCACGCGCTACGGTTCCGGCTGCACCAGCGGCCACGGCGTGTGCGGGATCTCGCGACTGTCGCCGCGCTCGCTGGTGGCCACCGCCGCCTTCATGCTGGCCGGCTTCGTCATCGTGTTTGTCGTCCGCCACCTGTTCGGCTAAGGAGAGCAAGATGCAGATTTTTGTTTCGCTGTTGGTCGGGCTGGTGTTCGGCATCGGCCTGATCGTGGCCGGCATGACCGACCCGTCGAAGGTCATCGGCTTCCTCGACCTCGGCGGGCGCTGGGATCCGTCGCTGGCCTTCGTGATGGGCGGCGCGATCCTGGTCGGGCTGGGCGCGTTCCGCCTCGCCGGCCGGCGCGAGCGTTCGATGCTCGGAGAAACGATGCGGCTGCCGGGCGCGACGCGCATCGACCGCCGGCTGGTGCTGGGCAGCCTGGCCTTCGGCGCCGGCTGGGGTTTGGCCGGCTTCTGCCCCGGCCCCGCCCTCGCCTCGCTGCTCACCGGCAGCGGCAAGCCGGTGCTGTTCACGCTGGCGATGCTGGCGGGGATGGGTGTGTTCGAGCTGTTCGAACGCAGCGCGGCCAGCCGCGCGCGGCAGGGAGCCTGAGCATGCCGGGCAGCCTCGGACTTGGCCTGGTGGTCGGCATCATCCTGGCGCTGACCGGCGCCGGCGGCGGCATCCTCGCGGTGCCGCTGCTCATCTTCGGCACCGGCATCGGGGTCGCGCAGGCGGGACCGATCGGGTTGCTGGCGGTGGGCATGGCGGCGGTGCTGGGCGCCCTGCTCGGCCTGCGCGCCGGCGTGGTGCGCTACCGCGCCGCGCTGCTGATCGCCGCCACCGGCATGGTGCTGTCGCCGGCCGGCCTGTGGCTGGCGCGCCGGGTCGACAACCGCTGGCTCGGCATCGTGTTCGCGCTGACCCTGCTGTACGTGGCGGTCATGACTTACCGCCGCGCCGGCGCGCCGGTTGCGGAACGTGTGCAGGTGCCGGTGTGCGTGCGCGACGGCGGCAGCGGCCGCTTCATCTGGACCCGCCCCTGCGCGCGGGCAATGGCGCTGTCGGGCGCGCTGGCCGGGCTGCTGTCGGGCTTGCTGGGCGTGGGCGGCGGTTTCGTGATGGTGCCGGCGCTGCAGCGCTACACCGACCTGCCGATGAAATCCGTGGTCGCCACTTCGCTTGCCGTGATCGCGCTGGTGTCGATGACCGGCGTGGCCGCGACCGCCGTCAGCGGCCACATGGACTGGCAAATCGCCGCGCCGTTTTCGGCCGGCGCGCTGGCGGGCATGCTGGGCGGGCGCGCGATCGCGTCACGCCTCGCGGGACCGCATCTTCAGAAAGGCTTCGCGGCCATCTCGGCGGTGGTCGCGGTCTGCATGATCGGCAAAGCGTTCGCGTAAAGCGTTCAGAGCTCCATCACCATCTCGTGCCAGGCCATGCCGCCGTGGTCGGACGCGGACGGCTTCACGTAGCGGTAGCCGAAGTGTGCGTACAGGTCGACGTGGCGTTCCTTGCACATCAGGTGGATGGTCTGCTTGCCCATCCGGCGCATACGCTCGACGAAGGTGCGCATCAGCAGCGTCGAATAGCCCTTGCCCTGCCAGGCTGGATCGAGCACGACCGACATGACCACGACGTTCGGCGCCGCCGGATCATGGCCGACCAATTCCTTGAACGCCTCGTCCGACATGATCACTTCGTGCGCGCAGCCGCAGTTGATGAAGCCGATGACCTCGCCGCTGAGCTCGATCACGAGGAAACCTTCCGGATACTGGGCGATACGGGTCGCGATCTTCTCGCGCGTGGCGGCCTCGTCGCCCTCGTAGGCGGTGATTTCGATGTGGTAGCAGCGGTCGGTGTCGGACGGCCGGGCTTGGCGGAAGGTGGGAGTGCTCATGGCGGAATGGTCGGCAATGCGGAAAAGAAAAAAGCTCCCGGCGGGAGCTTTTTCCAGATACTGGCGGAGAGGGTGGGATTCGAACCCACGGTACGGTCACCCGTACGCCTGATTTCGAGTCAGGTACATTCGACCACTCTGCCACCTCTCCAGGTATTCGCTTGGTCGTGTGCTCACGAGAAGCGAGATTATAGCAAGGTCTTTTGGTTCTTGGAAGAGCTCGGCAGTACTCAAAAATGGGATTCCCGCGTGCGCGGGAAGTCGGGTCCGGCAGTGCCGGGCACGACGATATCGCTTAGTTGAAGCCTCCGGGTATCAAGCTGCCGGGCTCAGGCGCTCCAGACCACCCATGTACGGCCGCAGCACTTCCGGGATCACCACGCTGCCGTCGGCTTGCTGGTAGTTCTCCAGCACCGCGACCAGGGTGCGGCCGACCGCCAGGCCCGAGCCGTTGAGCGTGTGGACCAGCTCCGGCTTGCCCTGCGCGTTGCGGAAGCGGGCCTGCATGCGGCGCGCCTGGAAGGCTTCGCAGTTCGACAGCGACGAAATCTCGCGGTAGGTGTTCTGCGCCGGCAACCACACTTCGAGGTCGTAGGTCTTGGCGGCGCCAAAGCCCATGTCGCCGGTGCACAGCGCCATCACGCGGTACGGCAGGCCCAGCGATTGCAGGATGAACTCGGCCTGGCCGACCATCTCTTCCAGCGCCGCGTACGACTGCTCCGGCGACACGACTTGCACGAGCTCGACCTTGTCGAACTGGTGCTGGCGGATCATGCCGCGGGTGTCGCGGCCGTAGCTGCCCGCTTCGGAGCGGAAGCAGGGGGTGTGCGCCGTCATCTTGATCGGCAGCGCGTCGGCGGCGACGATCTCGTCGCGCACCAGGTTGGTCAGCGATACTTCCGAGGTCGGGATCAGGTAGAAGTTCTCGCCCTCGCCTTCGACGCCGCCCTTCTTCACCGAGAACAGGTCGGCTTCGAACTTGGGCAGCTGGCCGGTACCGCGCAGCGAATCGGCGTTGACCATGTACGGGGTGTAGCACTCGGCGTAGCCGTGCTTGCCCGTGTGGGTGTCGAGCATGTACTGGGCCAGTGCACGATGCAGGCGCGCCATGCCGCCTTTCATCACCGAGAAGCGCGAGCCGGTCAGCTTGGCGGCGCTGTCAAAATCCAGGCCCAGCTTTTCGCCGATGTCGACGTGGTCCTTGACCTCGAAATCGAAGCTCGGCGGCGTGCCGAATTTGCGCACCTCGACATTGCCGGTTTCGTCCAGCCCCACCGGCACCGATTCGTTCGGCAGGTTGGGGATGGTTTCCATGAAGCGCGCCATTTTCTCCTGCACGTCGGCAAGGCGCACTTCGTTGGCTTTCAGTTCATCGCCCAGGCCGGCCACTTCCGCCATCACGGCCGTGGTGTCTTCGCCTTTGCCCTTGAGCATGCCGATCTGCTTGGACAGCGCATTGCGCTTGCCCTGCAGTTCTTCGGTGCGGGTCTGGATGGCCTTGCGCTCGGCCTCCAGGGCATTGAACCCTGCGACGTCCAGCTGGAACTTGCGGGTGGCAAGGCGGGCTGCGACGTTGTCGATGTCTTTGCGGAGAAGTTGAATGTCGATCATTGTCGGGTTGGCGGGTCTATGTCGAAACCACAATTGTACCAAGCCGACGGAAAAACTCAGGCGAGAATCGACAAGGGCTAGCTCCCTGTCGCCCGCGCGGCATTCAATCAGTTCTGTGCGAGCTTCTCGGCGGCGCTCAGGCGGTGGCCGGTGACGACCACGACCGGCACATTGGTTTCCGCAGCGGCGGCGGCGATCGCGGCGGCCTTGGCGGCGTGCAGGTCCTGGACTTTCTCTGCGGCGAAGCTGGCCGGCACGGCGACAAAGGCAGCGGCGAGGAAGACGGCTTCGAGGTTTTTGCGGACTTTCATGATGTGCTCCTTGGCTTCAGAAGTGGTTCGGTATGGTGCTACTGTACCCACCCACTCCCGCCGCCGCCACCGGCTTGCGACGAAGCGCACAAAACACGGGACGAACTGCAAAAAGCCCGTGTTTAAGCCATTTATGAATCCGCTTGCGCGAGGCCGCTGCGGGCGCCGCCGGGCCCTGCCACCACGGCCAGCAGCGCATCGGTGTCGACCGGCTTGGTCATGTGGCGGTCGAAGCCGGCCGCCAGCGCGCGGGTGCGGTCGTCCGCCTGGCCGTAGCCGGTCAGCGCCACCAGCCGCAGCGGCCGCCCCTGCGCCTGCGCACGCATCTGGGCGGCCAGCGCGTAGCCGTCCATGCCGGGCAGGCCGATGTCGAGGATCGCGAGCGCCGGCCAGAAGCTGCGCAGCTTGTCGAGCGCCGCGGGGCCGTCGAATGCGGTCTCGACTTCGTGGCCGTAGGAACGCAGCAGCTCGGCCAGGGTCATGGCCGCGTCGACGTTGTCGTCCACCACCAGTATCCGGTGGCGGGCCGGCTCCGGCGTGGCGGCCGGCGCCTGGCTGCCGTGCTCCGCATGGGCCGCGGCGCCCGCACCGGGCAGCCGGACCGTGAACGCCGATCCGCTGCCCAGCCCCGCGCTGGCCGCACTCACGGTCCCGCCATGCAGGGCGACCAGGCTGCGCACGATGGTCAGGCCCAGCCCCAGCCCGCCGTGCGAGCGGGCCAGGTTCTGCGGGTTCTGGTAGAACATGTCGAACACGCGTGGCAGCAGGTCCGGCGCAATGCCCTGGCCGCTGTCGTGCACCTCCAGCACCACCTCCTCGCCCTCCTGGCGGCCGAGCACGCGGATGATGCTGCCGCGGTCACTGTATTTGGCGGCGTTGGTCAGCAGGTTGGCGATCACCTGGCTCAGGCGCTGGCGGTCGGCCAGCAGCGGCAGGCCTTCGCGCGGCAGCTCCAGCCGCAGCGGGTGGTTGCGCTCCTCCAGCAGCGGCGCGGTGGTCTCGACCGCCAGCGCCACCGCCTCGTACAGCTCGATCCATTCGCGGCGCAGCTTGATCTTCCCTTCCGCCACGCGGGCGACGTCGAGCAGGTCGTCGACCAGGCCGACCAGGTGGCGCGCCTGGCGCTCGATGATGCCGTGCTCGCGGCGCAGCTTGTCGACGCCGCGCAGGCGCATCACCTCCAGCGCGCTCATGATCGGCGCCAGCGGATTGCGCAGCTCGTGGCCCAGCATTGCCAGGAACTCGTCCTTGGAACGGTTGGCCGCCTCCGCCATGCGGGTGGCCAGCACCGCCTCGGTCACCTCGAACGCGACCACGGCGATGCCGTCGATCCGGCCGACGGCGTCGCGCGTCGGCTGGTACACCACGTCGAAATAGCTCTCCTCCGGCGCCGGCGGATCGCCGCGCACGATGTCTACGCGCACGCCGCGGCCGAGATAGGTCTCGCCGGTCTGGTAGGTGCGGTCGAGCATGGCGAGGATTTCCTGCGACAGCTCGGGCAAGGCTTCGCGCACCGGCCGGTGCAGCAGTTCGCGCTCGCCGACCAGCTTGCGGTATCCCGGGTTGGCCAATTCGTACACGTGCTCCGGGCCGCGCAGCAGCGCGATCGGGGCCGGGACCTGCTCGAACACGGCGTTCATGCGGCGCATGTGGGCCGCCTCGATGTCGTGCAGGCGCGCGCGCAGCAGCAGCGCGTCGACCTTGGCCAGCAGCTCGCGGCTGGAGAACGGCTTTTCCATATAGCCGTCGGCGCCGGCGCGCTCGGCCGCGATACGTTCGTCCTCGCCGGCGCGCGCCGACAGCAGCAGCACTGGCACGCTGGCCAGCTCGCTGTCATGGCGCAGCGCTGCCAGCATCTCGTAGCCGCCCATCACCGGCATCATCACGTCCGACACCACCAGGTCCGGGCGCCAGCCGCGCGCGGCATCGAGCGCCTCGCGGCCATTCACGAAGCCGCGCACCACGTGCAGCGGCGCCAGCAGGCGGGTCAGGTAGTCGCGCATGTCGGCGTTGTCGTCGACGATGAAGACGGTGCCGCGGCGCGCGTGCCCGGAGGCCTGCACATCCGGGCGCCCGGACGACAGCCACAGCTCGGCCTCCTCGACATAGGCCTCGACCAGGCTGTCGGGCGACTGCGCCGGCTTGGGCTCGCACGTCACCTGCTCGTGCGGCAGGTGCGCGTGGCCGAACGGCAGCGTGACGGTGACGGTGGTGCCGTGTCCGAGGCGGCTGGCGATGCCGGCCTCGCCGCCGTGCATCTGGACCAGGTCGCGCACCAGCGCGAGCCCGATGCCGCTGCCTTCGTGCGAACGCGAGCGCGCGCCGTCGACCCGGTGGAAGCGTTCGAACACACGCTGCAGGTTGGCGGCGTCGATGCCGACGCCGGAGTCGCTCACCGTCAGCTCGGCGCGGCCATCGCGCGCGGCAAGGCGCAGCGCGATGCCGCCCTCGAAGGTGAACTTGAAGGCATTCGACAGCAGGTTGAGGACGATCTTTTCCCACATCAGGCGGTCGACGAACACCGGCTCCGGCAGCGGCTCGCATTCGACGGTGAACGCCAGCCCGGCGCGCTCGACGGCGGAGCGGAACACGCTGGCCAGTTCCACCGTCGCCGCGGCCAGGTCGACCGGCTCGAACGCGGCCACCATGCGCCCGGCCTCGATGCGCGAGAAGTCGAGCAGCGCGTTGACCAGCTTGAGCAGGCGCACGCCGTTGCGGCGCACCAGGTCCAGGTGGCGCCGCGTGTCCTTGCGCAGCGCGGGATCGGCCAGCACTTCCTCAAGCGGCCCGAGCATCAGGGTGAGCGGCGTGCGGAATTCGTGGCTGACGTTGCTGAAGAAGGTGGTCTTGGCGCGGTCGATCTCGGCCAGCGCCTCGACCCGCTTGCGCTCGACCTCGTATGCCAGCGCCTCGCTGATGCCGGTCTGGAGCTGGTCCGCCAGCAGGTTGAAAAACGAGAGGTAGCTGTCGTCCAGCGCGCGGTGCGGGCTCGCGCCCGAGATCAGCACCGCGGCCGCGTGTTCATGGCCCGGCACCCGGATCGGCGTCACCACCGCCTGCCGGCATGGCGCGCCCCAGGTCCCGCACGGCAGGCCGGCGTCAGGCGGCGCCGCGACTACCCGCGGTTCGGCCGCGCAGGCCACGTCCAGCACCGGCCACGGCGCCGCTGGATCACCGGGCCGGATCGATGCCGGTGCGGCTGCACTGTCCTGCTCCAGGCCGAACGAGCAGGCCAGGCTGGCGCCACCGCCGGCGCCGATCGCGTACACCAGGCCGAAGGGCACGTCGGCCGGCGCGTCGGCCATCACGGCGGCGAAGGAGTCGCAGGCGTCCAGCAGGTTGTTGGCGCGCGGCGCGCTGGCCAGCTTGCGCAGCTTGTCGATGCGGCGGTGGCCGATCACTTTTTCGGTGGTTTCGATCACCGGCGTGAAGATGCCGCCGATGCCGCCCGATTCGTCCGCGATCGGCGAATAGCTGAACGAGAAGTAGGTCTCCTCGTCGTAGCCGTGGCGGTTCATCAGGAGCAACAGGTCCTCGGCCTTGACCGCCTGCCCGCTGCTGTTGACCGAGTCGAGCATCGGGCCGACCACCGGCCACACGTCGCCCCAGACGTCGCGGCCGACGCCGCCCATCGCGGCCGGGTGCTTGCTGCCGAGGACGGGGATGTATTCGTCGTTGTACAGCATGATGCGGTCCGGTCCCCACCACACCAGGATCGGGAAACGGCAGGCGACGCAGATGCTGAGCGAGGTGCGCAGGCTCTGGGGCCACTGGTCCATCGGCCCCAAGCGGGTGGCGGACCAGTCTTTGGTGCGCAGCAGGCGCGCCGTTTCGCTGTCGCCCTCGACAAGATAGGGCCGTGGTTCCATGCATCCCCCGTGGACAGGTAGCCAGCGGCGTTTTCGTTTCAACTGCCACACACCTTGCTGGAGAAGCAATGGTACATGCAACTTCGCTAAGCGGGTACTTTTTCGCGTTGCGTGTGTTACGTGGGAACGTCGACTGTACCGTGCGGGGGGCTCAGTCCTTGCGGGCCTGCTCGTCCAGCTCGCGCAGCCATTTGAGCTTGTCGCCAATCTTGCCTTCCAGCCCGCGGTCGGTCGGGCGGTACCAGCCCGGCTCGGTGATCCCTTCAGGGAGGTAAGTCTCGCCGGCCGCGTAGGCGTGCGGTTCGTCGTGGGCGTAGCGGTACTCGTGGCCGTAGCCCAGCTCCTTCATCAGCCTGGTCGGCGCATTGCGCAGGTGAACCGGCACCTCGCGCGAGCGGTCGCGCTTCACGAAGGCGCGCGCCTCGTTGTAGGCGTTGTAGCCGGCATTGCTCTTCGGGGCCATGGCCAGGTAGATGACGGCCTGGGCCAGCGCCAGCTCGCCTTCCGGGGAGCCGAGCCGCTCGAAGGTCAGCGCGGCGTCGTTGGCCATCTGCATGGCGCGCGGGTCGGCGATGCCGATGTCTTCCCATGCCATGCGCACGATGCGCCGCGACAGGTATTTGGGATCGGCGCCGCCGTCGAGCATGCGCACCAGCCAGTACAGCGCCGCGTCCGGGTGCGAGCCGCGCACCGACTTGTGCAGCGCCGAGATCTGGTCGTAGAAATTGTCGCCGCCCTTGTCGAAGCGGCGTGCGTTGAGCGTCAGCGCGTTCTCGACGAACTCGCGCGTGATGTGGGTGGTGCCGGAGGCATCGGCCGAAGTCTTGGTCTGCTCCAGCAGGTTGAGGAAGCGGCGCGCGTCGCCGTCCGCGTAGCCGACCAGGGTCGACACGGCCACCTCGTCGAACTGCAGGTGGCCCAGCACCCGCTCCTGCGCGCGCGCCAGCAGCTGGCGCATTTCGTCGTCCGACAGCGCCTTGAGCACGTACACCTGCGAACGCGACAACAGCGCCGAGTTGACCTCGAACGAAGGGTTCTCGGTGGTCGCGCCGATCAGGGTGACGAGGCCGGACTCGACGTGCGGCAGCAGCGCATCCTGCTGGGCCTTGTTGAAGCGGTGGATCTCGTCGATGAACAGGATGGTCTGGCGCCCGGACCCCGTGTAGTGCTGCGCCTGCTCGATGGCGGCGCGGATTTCCTTGACCCCCGAGAGCACGGCGGAGAGCGGGATGAATTCGCAGTCGAAGGCATTGGCGGTGAGGCGCGCCAGCGTGGTCTTGCCCACGCCCGGCGGGCCCCACAGGATCATCGAATGCGGGCGGCCCGACTTGAACACCAGGTTGAGCGGCTTGCCCGGCCCGAGCAGGTGGCTCTGGCCGATCACTTCATCGATCGTGCGCGGGCGCAGCGCCTCCGCCAGTGGCGGCGAGGGCTCGGTTTTGAACAGGTCATCCATGGCGAAGCGGGAGTCTATTGTTGGGCACGCGCGTAGTGTAGCCGATTGACGCGGCGCGTATCGGAGCGCGCGCAAACACGCCATCATCGATTAAGGCATATGATAAAAGGGAGCCCGAGATGACTGGAATGCTTTTCGATACGCTAAAAGCGGTGGATCGGCTAGTCGAAGCAGGTGTGCCGCTGGTTCAGGCACGTGCGCACGCGGCTGTTCTCGCCGACGCGAGCAACTCAGTGAACGCCCACAAGAGCGGCAAATATGCAACGAAGGACGATCTTGCCCTGGCCGTCAACGAGCTGAAGCTTGAGATAGCGAAGCTTCGAAGCGACCAGATGCGGTGGACGCTAACCGTCGTGGTAGCCGCCGGCTTTATTCAGACAGCCCTGATCGTTGGCCTGATTCTAAAACTCCTCCCCTGAAGCGGAAGAGCTTACTGATTAAATACGTCCGCGCCTTTCGGGACATCGAACTTGAAGGCATTCGCGGCCAGCGCCGGGTTGCGCTGGAAGTTCTTGAAGCGCAGCACCGAGGTCTGGCCGAACGTATCCTTCAGCTCCATCGCCTGCGGCGTGCCCTCCTTCAGGCCGATACCGATCTGCTCGAAGGTCGTGTCCTTGTTCTTCGGGACCGCCGTCAGCCATTCCAGCCCGTCACGGGTCCCGCCTTCGGACAGTGTGAAATTCTTCTCCAGGTCGTTACTGCCGAACAGGATGGCGGCTGGGGAGGAACCCAGCGCGTTGCCCAGCTTCTTCACCGTCACCTGGTTCAGGTCCTTGTCGTAGATGTAGAGCTGGTCGCCGTCGGCTTGCAACAGCTGCTCGTAGGGCTTCTGGTATTCCCAGATGAATTTGCCGGGGCGGGCGAACACGAAGGTGCCGGACGAAACGGGCGCGACCTTGCTGTTGGCGGCCTTGCGAACCTGCTGCTGGGTGAATTCGCCGCGGGCGCTTTTGGTGTTGGCGACGAAGGACTTGAATTGGTCGAGGGCGCTGGCTTGCGCGGCGCCGGCTGCGGCGAGCAGCAGGGCGACGAGACCAATCTTCTTCATGTTCATATGGCTTCCTTGGACAGCCCGGGTGGGCTGGCAAAATGGGGTTCCCGCCTTCGCGGGCACGACGTTCTCTATTTTGTACGCGTGTACTCAGCGCTGGCGGTCACCCGTCCGATTACTCGGCGTTCGCGGTCGGCACGAGGATATCGCGGTTGCCGTTGCTCTGCATGGCGGAGACGACGCCGCTCTGCTCCATCTGTTCCAGCAGGCGCGCGGCGCGGTTGTAGCCGATCCGCAGGTGGCGCTGCACCAGCGAGATCGATGCGCGCCGGTGCTTGAGCACCACCGCCACCGCCTGGTCGTACATCGCGTCCGACTCGCCACCGCCGCCTTCCGCCGCCGGCATGCCCTCGGCATTGCCCTCTTCCAGCGTGCCGCCTTCGAGGATGCCTTCAACATAATTCGGTTCGCCGGTCGATTGAAGATGTTTTACAACTCGATGCACTTCGTCGTCCGACACGAAGGCGCCGTGCACGCGGATCGGCAGGCCGGTCCCCGGCGGCATGTACAGCATGTCGCCCATGCCCAGCAGCGTCTCCGCGCCCATCTGGTCGAGGATGGTGCGCGAGTCGATCTTGGACGAGACCTGGAACGCGATGCGGGTCGGGATATTCGCCTTGATCAGGCCCGTGATCACGTCCACCGACGGCCGCTGGGTCGCCAGGATCAGGTGGATGCCGGCCGCGCGCGCCTTCTGGGCGATACGGGCGATCAGCTCCTCGACCTTCTTCCCGACCACCATCATCAGGTCGGCCAGTTCGTCGATGATGATGACGATGGTCGGCAGCTTGTCCAGCGGCTCCGGCGCGTCCGGCGTCAGCGAGAACGGGTTCGGGATATGCTCCTCGCGCTTGGCCGCTTCCAGGATCTTGCCGTTGTAGCCGGCCAGGTTGCGCACGCCCAGCTTGGACATCAGCTTGTAGCGGCGCTCCATCTCGTTCACCGCCCAGTTCAGCGCGTGGCCGGCCTGGCGCATGTCGGTGACCACCGGCGCCAGCAGGTGCGGGATGCCCTCGTAGACCGACATCTCCAGCATTTTCGGGTCGATCAGGATCAGGCGCACGTCGTCCGGATCGGCCTTGTACAGCAGCGACAGGATGGTCGCGTTGATGCCCACCGATTTACCGGAACCGGTCGTACCCGCCACCAGCAGGTGCGGCATCTTGGCCAGGTCGGCGATCACCGGCTTGCCGGCGATGTCCTTGCCCAGCGCGATCGTCAGGCTGGAGGCGCTGTCGTTGTAGACCTTGGAGCCGAGGATCTCGGTCAGGCGCACGATCTGGCGTTTCGGGTTCGGCAGCTCCAGCGCCATGTAGTTCTTGCCGGGGATGGTCTCGACCACGCGAATCGAGGTCAGCGACAGCGAGCGCGCCAGGTCGCGCGCCAGGTTGACGATCTGGCTGCCCTTCACGCCGGTGGCCGGCTCGATTTCGTAGCGCGTCACCACCGGGCCCGGATAGGCCGCCATGACCTTCGCTTCCACCCCGAAGTCGGACAGCTTCTTCTCGATCAGGCGGCTGGTGAATTCCAGCGTCTCGACCGCCACCGTTTCCTGCGCGGCCGGCGGCTCATCCAGCAGCGCCAAGGCCGGCAGCTTGGAGTCGCCCGGCAGGCGCTCGAACAGCGCGGCCTGCTTTTCCTTCTCGACGCGCTCGGATTTCGGCACGACCGTGACGGCCGGTTCGATCTTGAATGGCGACGGCGCGGGCATGACAGGCGCCGGCGCGGCGGGAACGGCGGCGCCCTCGCCCAGCTTCGGCTCGGCGCGCACCGGCGGCGGTGGCGGCGGATGCTTCTCGACGTATTTGGCGCGTTCGCTGTCGACCACTTCGTCGCGCTTGCCGGCGGCCACCGCGCCCTGCTTGCGGTCGATGCTGTCTTCGTAACGCAGGCGGAACCAGTCGATGGTGGTCTCGATGGCGGCGCCGATCTTTTCCGCCACAGCCAGCCACGATACCCCGAAGAACAGCGAGAAGCCGAGACCGAAGGTGGCCAGCAGGATCAGGGTGGACCCGGTGAAACCGAAGGCGACGTTGGCCGAATGCCCGATCAGCTGGCCCAGCACGCCGCCGGGCGCGCGCGGCAGCTCCACTTGCAGCGACCACAGGCGCAAATATTCCAGGCCCAGGCTGCCGACGAACAGCAGCACGAAGCCGATCCAGCGCACCGCCGCCTCGTGCTGGTGCACCGGTTCCGGTTCCTGCTCGTGGATGAATTTGTCCGCCAGCCGGCGGTATCCGCCCCACACCAGCCGGAGGAAGCAGATGCACCACCACCAGGCCGAGAAGCCGAAGATGAACAGCATCAGGTCGGCCAGCCAGGCGCCGGCGCGGCCGCCAAGGTTGGCAACCTTCGGCACCACGCTCGCGTGCGACCAGCCCGGATCGCCCTTGTGGTACGACAGCAGGATCAGCACGAAGTAGAGGAAGGCCACCGCCAGCGCGATCCAGCGCGCTTCCGACAGCAGGCGCACGAGCCGGCTCGGCAGTGCTGGCCGCAGGTCGGCGTTCCGGGTGTTGCTAATTGATGAAGATGTTTTCTTGCCCATGCGCGGAAAAGTTGCTTTCCAGAGATTGACGCATTCTACGGCATATATTGCCGCGTAGGCCCATGATTCATGCTGCCCCGCATCGTCGGCTATAATCTCGTGTGGCATTTCGACCCCTTGCCCGGGCCGTGAACGCCCCCAAGTATCCTCATCACCACCACACTGAAGCGCTCTCATGACCACTAAAAAACACGCCAAAGTCCTGATCCTCGGTTCCGGCCCGGCTGGCTACGCCGCCGCCGTCTACGCCGCGCGCGCCAACCTCAAGCCGATGCTGGTCACCGGCGTCGAGCAAGGCGGCCAGCTGATGACCACGACGGACGTCGAGAACTGGCCCGGCGACCCGATGGGCGTGCAAGGTCCGGAGCTGATGCAGCGCCTGCTGCAGCATGCAGAGCGATTCAACACCGACATCGTGTTCGACCACATCCACACGACCTTCCTCAACGAGAAGCCGATCCGCCTGCTGGGCGACACCCACGAGTTCACCTGCGACGCGCTGATCATCGCCACCGGCGCCTCCGCGCAGTACCTGGGCCTGGAGTCGGAGCAGTCCTTCATGGGCCGCGGCGTGTCGGCCTGCGCCACCTGCGACGGCTTCTTCTACCGTAACCAGGAAGTCGCGGTCATCGGCGGCGGCAACACCGCGGTCGAGGAAGCGCTGTACCTGTCGAACATCGCCTCGAAAGTCACCCTGATCCACCGCCGCGACAAGTTCCGTGCCGAGCCGATCCTGGTCGACCGCCTGATGGGCAAGGTCAACGAGGGCAAGGTCGTGCTCGAGCTGAACAGCACCCTGGACGAAGTGGTGGGCGACGATTCCGGCGTGACCGGCCTGAAAATCAAGTCGACCGACGGCGAGAGCAGCAAGCAGATCAAGGTGCACGGCCTGTTCGTGGCGATCGGCCACAAGCCGAACACCTCGATCTTCGAGGGCCAGCTCGACATGCACAACGGCTACATCAAGACCCGCTCGGGCACCGAGGGCATGGCCACCGCCACCAATGTGCCGGGCGTGTTTGCGGCAGGCGACGTGCAGGACCACGTGTACCGCCAGGCCATCACCAGCGCCGGCACCGGCTGCATGGCGGCGCTGGACGCCCAGCGCTACCTGGAGGCGCTGGAGGCGTAAGGTTCCGTAAATGGCGGGCTTCAAGGACTTCCACGACCTGAAGGGCTTGCGCGACAAGCTCGCGGGCGACGAGCGCCGGCGCGCGCTCGAACAGGCCGAGCGCGAACAGCGCGAACGGCTGGCCCGCGAGCGCGCGGCCGAGTTCTCGGCCTCGATGAAGGACGTGAAGAAGCTGCCGGAATCGGACCGCTACGTGTACAGCCCGCCTCCGCCGCCCGCCCGGGCACTGCCGGAAAAGCGCAAGTTCGCGACCCAGGCCGAGGACGACGCGGCGGTGCTGCGCGAGTCGATGCTGTCGGACCAGTTCGACGTCGACGGCCTGCTCGACGAGGATCCCTCACTGGCGTATGCGCGCGAGGGCGTCGGGCCGGACGTGCTCAAGAAGCTGCGCAAGCGCCACTGGCCGGTGCAGGATGAAATCGACCTGCACGGCTACACCCGCGACCAGGCGCGCGAATATCTCAACGACTTCCTGCACCGCATGGAGCGGCGCGGCGTGCGCTGCGTGCGCGTGATCCACGGCGTCGGCTACGGCTCGGCCGGCGGCGAACCGGTGCTGCGCGGGATGGTGCACAGCTGGCTGGTGCAGAAGCCCGAAGTGGTGGCCTTCTGCGTGGCCGGCAAAAAGGACGGCGGCCACGGCGCGCTGATCGTTCTCCTCAAGCCGGCGCTCGTCGACTACTAAAACCTGCCGTCGTTCCCGCGCAGGCGGGAACCCATAGGCAGCATGCGCGGCCGCAGTTTTGCGCCGCAGGCCAGGTAACTCAGCATGGGTCCCCGCCTTCGCGGGGACGACGATAGGTTTGCGGTCGTCACGCGTCCATCCTTACGCATCACACCCCCGTCATGTTAGGCTAGCAAAATCGCCAAAATTACAATAACGGCTCTTTTGCATGCACCTGCATCTCGTACGCATCATCGAAATCATGGCAATCCTGGTCGGCGCCTTCTCCGGTTTCATCGAGGCGCGCCGCAAGCGGATGGACATCGTCGGGGTCTTCACGGTCGCCTTCATCACCGCATTCGGGGGCGGCACGCTGCGCGACATCCTGCTCGACAAGCGGCCGCTGTTCTGGGTGATCCACCAGGAGTACGCGATCCTGATCTTCGTGCTGGCCCTGGTCGCCACGCCGGTGATGAAGACCCTGCGCCAGATCCTGTCGGAGCGGCTGATCGTGATCGCCGACGCGATCGGGCTGGGGCTGTTTTCGATCGCCGGCGTGTCGAGCGCGCTGGATGCCGGCATGCCGCTGTTTATCGCGTCGATGATGGGTGTGATCACCGGTATCTTCGGCGGCGTGATGCGCGACATCGTCTGCAACGAGATCCCGATGGTGTTCAGGGACGGCAAACCGTATGCGATCTGCGCGTTCGTCGGGAACTGGCTGTTCCTGTCGATGCGGGCGGTGCAGCTGCCGTATGACTTCGCGCTGTGGTCGAGCGCCTTGTTCATCACCGGGCTGCGGCTGGTGACGTGGCGCTTCGACTTGCGGATGGGCCGCTAGGCGCATGGCGCTCAGAACGTCACCGGCAGGCGCACACTGAGCGTCACGTCCGGGGTGTCGCTGGTCAGCCCGGCGCCCACGGAGACATTCAGCGAGTATTTATCGGACAGCCGGTATGAGTATCCGACAAGCAGCGTGCCGAGCTGGGTGCGCACCGAACCCGGCGCCGGCGCGCCGCCCTGGCGGGTGCGGCCGATCGAGCTGTGGTCGTAGCCAAGGCTGAGCGAGGCCTTTTCATTGAGCGCCAGTCCCATCCCGAAGTTAAAGCCGATGATATCGCCCGGTTTGACGTCCCCGAGGAACTCGCGGGCGCCGGCCTGCACCAGGCGGCTGACATTCCTGCGCTGGAAGTTGTGCAGGTAGCTGACGCTGCCGAAGAAGACCGCCGGATCGGATGCAAACAGCCAAGTGAGGCTGGGCTGAAGCGAGTAGAAGCCCGATCCCGTCGGCAGTTGCAGCGGCAGGCCGGTGCCACTGATGTTGTCGCCGACGCAGCGGGTCTGGCAGTCGGTCACGACCTGGAACGGATCACGCCCGGTGCGTGATTTCAGGCGCAGGCCGGCCACGTAGTAGGCGCCTTCGCTTCCCGAGTTGAGCTGGTAGCGGGCGCCCGCCTCGACGTCGCCGATGTGTTTGCCGCTGGTGTCAAACACGCGGTCGACGGCGCTGCCGGTGAGGATTTCGCGGCTGACCGCCGCATCGGAACGGTACACGTACGGCGCGCGCAGCTCGACTTCGAGACGGTTGCTCAGCCCGGTGCGCAGCGCGAGTGCACCGGTGACCGTGTTGCGCCGCACTTCGCGCACATCGACCAACCCGATCAGCAGCGCCGGGATGACCGTATAGCCGACCAGCGCGACCCGGTTGCTCGACGCATACCCAAACTGGAACGATGGTTCCACGATAAATTTGCCGCGCGGCGTCAGGATCCCCGGCTGTTCGAACAGGGGCGCGACCGCGGGCGGGCGTTGCGCGCCCTCCGGGGCTTGCCCGACCGGGGCCGGGCCGCCGCCGGCTGACGCCGGTGCCGCGGCGGAATCTGGCTGCAATGGAAGGCCGGCGGGTGCCGGCGGCGCGGCCGGATCGGGCTGCGATGCGGGGCCGGCGGATGCCAGCGGCGCAACCGGACCGGCCGGCGCACCGGCGGCGGCCGCCGGATTCCCGGTCCCGCGCCGCCGCGCCAGTTCTTCTGCGCCGAGCGCCTGCGGGCCGTCGCGATTGGCCTGCTGGTCGAGTTCGCGTCGCAAGGCGTCGATCTCCCGGCGCTGCTCGGCAAGCTGCCGCTTGACCTGGTCGAGTTCGGCCTGGGAGGCTTGACTGACAGGCGCCGGCTCGGCGGCCTGCGCCAGCTGGCCAAGCAATGCCGCGGCCAGGGCCGCGGCGCGCCATCCATCCACAGTCACCCCGTGCATGCCCCCTCCTTCAATGTGGACTCGCCGCGCCGGCGAGCGCATCGGCGAGGCTGCGTTCGAAATGCAAGGCCTGCAGCAGCGCCAGGCCGTTGACGCTGGCATTGATCACGGTCTGGCTGCGAATCGCCTGGCCGTCCAGGCTGTTCTGGATCACCATCGCTCCCACCATCTGCCCGGGCGCCGGCTGGGCGAAAATATTGTCAGCTCCCGCCTGGATCAGATTGACCGCCGACAGGGCGGCGCCAGTTTGCCGGACCTGTTCGGTACTGAGCCGGCCGATGTCGGGCAGTTGCACGCTGGTGCGCGCCACTATCTCTCCATTCAGCGACACCAGCCGCTCCAGGCCGAACGACAGCGCAAGGCCAGCCCCGATCGTGAAGCCACCGCGCGCGCTGTCGAGTACCGCGGGGCTCACCGCGGTCCAATACGTCGCAGGCGGCGACGCTGCGGCGCTGCCCGCCGCCAGCGCCAGCCCGGCGACGCAACGCAGAAAGATTGGATGCATGCCCTTCTCCTTCAAAAGTCGCCCGGCCCGAACTTCGGCATCGTGGCGCCGGACTGGCGCTTGTGATCGATCCCCTGGTCGAGTGGCGCGCGCGGCGCGGCACGCCAGTCGGCGCTGCTGTTAAACGAGGGCGCCCTTGGGTGGTCGTGAATCACGAATAACAATTTGCCGGCCCAGATCGATTCGAATTCGCCGCGCGACACGACCCGTGTACCCTTCGCGGAATCACCGAGCAGGATGCGCGCGCCGTCGACGCCTTTGATCACGACGAAATGGTGGTAGCCGTGATCGGCCACGAGCACAATGGCCGGCAGCTTCGCGTCGATCAGTTCCTGCAAGGGCAGGCGGAAGCCGTCGGCCCGGAATCCGTGCGCCGCGAGAAAGCGCCGCATGTCGAGCAGCGAAAAGCCTTCCTTGCGGATCCTCGCCTGGTCGCCGCGCAGGAACATCTGCTCGAACACTTGTTGCTCGGTCACCGGGTAGCCGTAATGGTGCGTGAGCAGGGTCGCCAACGCGGCCGACCCGCAGCTGAAGTCGTACTGCTGGCGCAGCGTCGTCTGGAAGCGCATTTCCTTGATACTGGCGACGGGCAGCGCCAGCCGAGCGCCATTCGGCAGCGCCAGGTCGGCGGCACGCGCATCGGCAAGCAGCAGGGCCAGCAGCGGCCACGCGCAGCGCAAATGATGTCGCTTCATTTCAGCTCGAGGTTGATCACGGTGGCGTTCTGGATCAGCACGTTGGCACCGCTGTTCTGGATCACGACGGGCAGCCCCGCTGCGTTGGCGAACGAGCCGGACTGGATCACGTTGCTGCCGGTGGCCACCCGCGTGGCAGCATTGCCGGTGAGCTTAGCGGACAAGGTGGCGTCGGCGAACTGCGTGCCCGCGCCACGCATGCCATCCAGCTCGCCAGGGCTGGCGGTGGCGCCAGGGGCCGGCCTCGCCGTGGCGGCTCCTGCTGCGGCGGAACTTGCGCCGGCACTGGCAACCGGGCGAACCACCTGCGCGCCCGGCGGTGCCATGCCTGGGACTTCGCTGGCGTGCTGCCCCGACGCGGTTTCGCCTGCCAGCGCAAAGACCGGCACCGCCAGCGCGGCGCCCCCCAGCCATACCGCGATACAGTGTTTCAGGTACATAGCTCCTCCAGCTTGATCGGCAAGAGCCGCCGGCCGGATCCGGCGCGGCGGAAGGACACATCAGGCGGCGGGCTTAGTGGCCGACCGCCAGGTTTGCCTGGACGTTCACGCTT
This sequence comes from Massilia terrae, assembly GCF_024753145.1. Lineage (GTDB taxonomy): Bacteria > Pseudomonadota > Gammaproteobacteria > Burkholderiales > Burkholderiaceae_D > Telluria > Telluria terrae. Next base: position 163,228 of record NZ_JANUGU010000007.1, read on the forward strand.
TGCTGCACCAGCGAGGCGAAGCCGCTGTTCTGGCTGGCCACGAGCACCCCGGCCGCCGACTGGCCGACATTGCTCATCGTGTTGGACATGTCGAAGGCGCCGGTGCTGACAGCGAGGTGTGCCGACGCCGCATCGGCGCCGGTCGCGCCCGCACCACCGGCGCCGCCCGTGCCGGCGCCGGCCGTGTTGGTCACCGCGCCGCCATGGCCGCCATCGCCGGCATAATTCGCGGCGTTGCCGGTGTTGCCGCCAGCGCCGCCATGACCGCCGTCGCCGCCGCCGCCGATGGCGACATTACCGGCCGCACCGCCGCCGCCGCCCGCGCCGCCGCTTGCCGAGGCTGCGTCGCCGCCATGGCCTCCGCTCGCCGTTCCGTTACCGGTGCCGGCGTTGGCGCCGCCGCCGGCCGCGGCGCCACCCGCCCCGCCGGCCGTCGTGGCCAAGCCTCCGTTCCCGCCGAATCCCCCGACGGAGAACGCTGCCGACGCCGAAGCACCTCCGCCGCCCCCAGCCCCGCCTGCACCGGCCGGGCCGCTGTTCGCGGCAGTCGCCGCGCCACCCAGTCCACCCGCACCGCCCGCGGCGACGGCGCCGCCGCCAGTGCCGTTGCCGCCACCGCCGCCGCCGGCGTTGCCGCCATTGGCATTGCCGGTATTCGTCGCAACGTTGCCGATATTGCCGATCGCGTTGCCCGTCACGGTGCCGGTCAAGGTGGAGCTGGAAGTGGCGACCGAGGTGTTGAAGGAATTGGCTACGCTTGAGCTGGCGTGCGCACCATTATTGGCGGCGGCGCCGGCTATCGAGGCCGTCGCAGTGCCGGCGGAACTGACGTTCAGGCCGGTGCTGTCGTGGTCCGCCTGGGCAGCCAGGCTTTGGTCGTTCGCGTGCGCGCCATCACCGCTCTGGCTTTGGGAGGTGGTTTGCTGCACATCGCCATTGGTATTCGTTGCTGTATTGCCGACCGGAGCGGCATACGCGCTTGCGCCGAAAGCCAGGGTGATCGCGACTGCCATCAGAGTGCGTTTCATAGTGACCCCTTTGAATAGTTCGTCATCGATTGACTTCGCTACATCAGTCCAGCAAGCGCGGTACCAGCAAGATCGGTGCCAGCGCCGCAGCGCCTGACGCAAGCACTTGAAAATATTCGGATAAGCGCCGCATGGCGTGCGCCGCGACGGATTCAACTGGACGGGCAGCGGAGCAAAACCGTCCCGTGCTTGTGACACCTGCCCGGCGCCACGTCCCCGGGCAGGCGCAGGGCGCGGGGGAATCTCCCCGGGCCGGCCGCAAGCTGTATCACTTGTGGGACTGCGCTCTTACTTGCCTGCGATGCCGTGCTTGTCGAGCAGGCGGTACAGCGTCATGCGTGAGACACCGAGCTCGCGCGCCGCGCGCGAGCGATTGTTGCCGGCGCGTTCGAGGCTGGCCAGCAGGGCAGCGCGCTCGGCTGCGATGCGCGATTCGTCCAGCGCGGCGCCACCCGGCGGCCGGCGTGCATCGGCCAGCGCGAGGTCGGCTGGCGTGATCAGGCGGCCTTCGGCGAGCACCATCGCGCGCCGCGTTCGATTGATCAGCTCGCGCACATTGCCGGGCCAGTCGTGCTGGCGCAGCGCCTCCAACGCCGCACTGGAAAAGCCCTTCAAGCCTTTCGGCCTATCCGCAGCGTGCTGGCGAAAAACATGCTCGGCCAGCAAAGGCACGTCGGCACTTCGCTCGCGCAGCGGCGGCACCGCCAGCGGCAGCACATGGAGGCGGTAGTACAGGTCTTCGCGGAACAGGCCCTGTTCCACCGCGCGCTGCAGGTCGACGTGGGATGCCGCGATCACGCGCGCATCGACCGCGATGTTGCGCGTGGATCCGACCCGGTAAATGGTCTTCTCTTGCAGGAAGCGCAGCAGGTTGGCCTGCTGGTCCTTCGGCAGCTCGGCCACCTCGTCGAGGAATAGCGTGCCGCCACTGGCCGTCTCGATCAACCCGGGCTTGTCGGCGGCGGCGCCGGTGAACGCGCCGCGCGCGTGTCCAAACAGCTCGGACTGGATCAGCGTGGGGGTTAGGGCACCGCAGTTCACCGGCACGAATGGACCGGCGCGCCGCGGCGACTGTGCGTGAACTGCGCGCGCCGCCAGTTCCTTGCCGCTGCCGCTTTCGCCGCCGATGAACACCGGCGCATCGGCGTGGGCAACCCGGGTAATCTGGGCACGCAAGCGCCCGATCGCGGCGCTGTTGCCGATCATCGCCGCCGCAGCCGGCGCCGCCAGCGGCGCCGGCGATGGTGCGCGCAGTTGGGCGACCCCGAGCGCATGCCCGAGCGCATGACCCAGCCGCACAGGGTCGACCGGATCGGTATGGAAATCATAGAAGTGGTCGCCCACCAGTTGGCGCCAGCGCGCCGAGCTGAGGGCCGCCGGCTGCAGCAGGCCGATCCATTGCTGCTGCCAGTTCTGGCTCAGGAAGTGATCGAGCTCGGCATGCTCGACCTCCTCCAGGCCAACCAGCAAGCCGACCAGGTAGCCATCCGTGCACAGCGCGCGGCGCGCCTCGCCCAGCGTGCCGACGACACGCACCTTCCAATCGCGCAAAGCATGCGCGTACCCGGCGGCCATGCTGCGATCGCCGGCGATGCAGAGCAATTGCTTCTGGTGCATTTGCTGTCTCCAGGCCGAGGGCGCAATGCCCGACGACCCGACAGCGTACTCAAGACCGGAGACTGGCACGACACCAAACGTCCAACTCTTGATACAGCTAAGGACATCACCAATTGGCGCACGGCGGCCAAACCATAGCGTGCCGCCTGCGCAACGTGAGGGCGAAACGAATTACACCGCGTCCGGTCCGGTTTCGCCGGTACGAATACGAATCACCTGCTCGATATTCTGCACGAAGATCTTGCCATCGCCGATCTTGCCAGTGCGCGCCGCCTTGATGATCGCATCGACCGCCTGGTCCACGATGCCATCGTCGACCACCACCTCGATCTTCACCTTCGGCAGGAAGTCCACCACATACTCCGCGCCGCGATACAACTCGGTGTGGCCCTTCTGGCGGCCGAAGCCCTTCACCTCGGTCACGGTCAGGCCGGTGACGTTCACCTCGGCCAGCGCCTCGCGCACTTCGTCCAGCTTGAACGGCTTGATTACGGCAGTGATCTGTTTCATCTGTTCTCCTTTAGTCGTTAATTCCTATCCCTAGCCGGGAATATTTTCCAGGTCCGCCAGCCACACGGCCGCTTCCGAATCGCTGGGCGCGCGCCAGTCGCCGCGCGGCGACAGCGAGCCGCCGTTGCCGACCTTCGGCCCGTTCGGCACCGTCGAGCGCTTGAACTGGCTGGTCTTGAAGAAGCGCCACATGAAGATCTTCATGTTGCGCTTGATCGCCGCCATGTCGTACTGGTTGCGCGCCACGTGCGCGTCGTCCGGCCATACGCCCTCGTTCCGGTTGTTCCACGCGCAGTAGGCGAGGAAGGCCACCTTCGACGGCGCGAAGCCGTAGCGAATCGTGTAGTACAGCGTGAAGTCCTGCAGCTCGTACGGCCCGATCACGCTTTCGGTGATCTGCGCCGGCTTGCCGTCGGCCGCATCGCCCGGCACCAGTTCCGGGCTGATTTCGGTTTCCAGCACATTGATCAGCACCTCGGAACCGCCCTCGCCCAGCTGGTGTGTGTCCGCCACCCAGCGCACCAGATGCGAGATCAGGGTCTTCGGCACGCTCGCGTTCACGTTGTAGTGCGACATATGGTCGCCGACGCCGAAGGTGCACCAGCCCAGCGCCAGTTCGGACAGGTCGCCGGTGCCGATCACGATCGCGTTATTGTAGTTCGCGAGCCGGAACAGGTGGCTGGTGCGCTCTCCCGCCTGCACGTTCTCGAAGGTGACGTCGTACTCCTTGCGCCCTTCCGAATACGGATGGCCGAGATCCTTGAGCATCTGGATGCAGCTCGGGCGGATGTCGATTTCGTGTGCAGTGCAGCCCACCACGCGCATCAGCTCGCGCGCCTGCTGCAAGGTGCGCTCGCTGGTCGCGAAGCCCGGCATGGTGTAGGCGAGGATGTTCGTGCGCGGCAGGCCGAGACGGTCCATCGCCTTGGCGCAGACCAGCAGCGCATGGGTCGAGTCGAGGCCGCCCGAAATGCCGATCACGACCTTCTGGATGCCGGTGGCGGCCAGCCGCTGCACCAGCGCCTGCACCTGGATGTTGTAGACCTCGGTGCAGCGCTCGTCGCGGCGGCTGCGGTCCGCCGGCACATAGGGGAAGCGCTCGACCATCCGCGCCAGCGGCAAGGTGCGGTCCACCGGCAGCGGCAGCGCGAAGCGCACCACGCGGAAGGCCTTGGCCTCGTCCGCGTGGCGGCGCGCGCACATCGCGAAGGTGGTCGTGTGCATGCGCTCCTGCGACAGGCGCTCCAGGTCGACGTCGGCGTAAATGACGTGCGAATCGTCGCGGAAGCGTTCCGATTCCGCCAGCAGCGTGCCGTTCTCGTAGATCAGCGCCTGGCCGTCCCAGGCCATGTCGGTCGACGATTCGCCGCGCCCGGCCGAGGTGTACAGATAGGCCGCCATGCAGCGCGCCGACTGCTGGCTGACCAGCTGGTGGCGGTAGCCGCTCTTGCCCACGACGACGTTCGACGCCGACAGGTTGACCAGCACCGTGGCCCCGGCCATGGCCGCGAACGAGGACGGCGGCACCGGCACCCACACGTCTTCGCAGATCTCGACATGGAAGCGGAACAGCGGCAGGTTCTCGATCTCGAACAGCAGATTGGGCCCGAACGGCACCTCGGCGCCCAGCAGGTCGATGCGGTCGACCGCCGCACAATCGGCGGGGGCGAACTGCCGCGATTCGTAAAACTCGCCATAATTGGGGAGGTAGCTCTTGGGGACCACGCCCAGCACGCGCCCGCCTGCCACCACGGCCGCGCAGTTGTAGAGTGCGTGATTGACCTTGAGCGGCAGCCCCACGACGATCGCGACCGGCAGGCTGCGGGTGGCGTCGGCCACGGTAGCCAGCGCTTGCAGGGAGGCGGTCAGCAAGGCCTGCTGGTGGAACAGGTCATCGCAGCTGTAGGCCGACAGGCCCAGTTCCGGGAACGCGGCCAGCACCGCGCCCTGCTGGGCGGCCTGCTTGGCCAGCTCGATGGTCTGGGCGGCGTTGAACACCGGGTCCGCGACCTTGCACACCGGGCTGGCCGCGGCCACCCGCGCGAAGTTGTGGGAATAGAGGTTGAAAAATCGGTTGTTCATGACGAGATTCTAGCTTGCCCACACGGCGGCATCTTCTTTCGAACGGATAGCACTTGAATTATCGCACGCATATCGTTTCTTCTCTGTCCGAGGTGGGGCAGCCGGCGTGGGACGGCCTGGCCGCCGCCCAGGACAGGACGAATCCCTTCCTTTCCTTCGCCTTCCTGCACGCCCTGCACGAATCGGGCAGCGCCAGCGCCGAAACGGGCTGGCAGCCGCAGTACATCACGCTGTGGGACGGCGACGCGCTGGCCGCCGCCCTGCCGCTGTACGTCAAGGGCCATTCGTATGGCGAGTACGTGTTCGACTGGGCCTGGGCCGACGCCTACCAGCGCCACGGCCTCGATTACTATCCCAAGCTGCTGTCCGCGATCCCGTTCACGCCGGTCAGCGGCCCACGACTGCTGGCCCGTGATGCACAGGCGCGCGCGGCCCTCATCGAGGTGTTGTGCGCCACCCAACAGGCGGCCGAGGTGTCCTCGACCCACATCCTGTTCCCGCCCGACCAGGAAGCGCGCCAGCTGTCCGAGGCCGGCTTCATGCTGCGCAGCGGCGTGCAGTTCCACTGGCTGAACGAAGGGTATGAATCGTTTGAAGAATTCCTGTCCACGCTTGAACAGAAGAAGCGCAAAAACATCCGCGCCGAGCGGCGCAAGGTCGCGCAGGCGGGCGTGACGCTCACCCGCGTGCGCGGACGCGACGCCAGCGACACCCAGTGGCGCTTCTTCAACCGCTGCTACCGCCACACCTACGCCGCGCACCACTCGACGCCCTACCTGAACCTGGACTTCTGGCTGCGCATCGGCGCGACCATGCCGGACAATATCCTGCTGGTGCTGGCCGAGCGCGATGGCAAGCCGGTCGCGGCCTCGCTCGTGATCCACGATGAAGACACGCTGTTCGGCCGCTACTGGGGCGAGATCGAACACGTGCCCTGCCTGCATTTCGAGGCCGCCTACTACCAGCCGCTCGAGTTCTGCATCGAACGGGGCATCAAGGTATTCGAAGGCGGCGCCCAGGGTGAACACAAGATGGCGCGCGGCTTCCTGCCGACGCGCACCTGGTCCGCGCACTGGCTGGCGCACCCGGCGTTCGCGGACGCGATCGAGCATTTCCTTGAACGCGAGGCCGGCGGCATCGACAGCTACATCGATGAACTGAACGACCGCAATCCCTTCCGCACGCGCGACTGATCAGCGGGCGGGCGCCGCCATTGGCGCGCGTTGGTCCAGCCAGGAATTTAGTGCTGGCAGGTCCTCGGCAATGCCCCCGCCGACGACCATGTCGACCAGCTTGCCATCACGGTCCAGCAGGGCCATGCTGGGAAAGCCCTTCACGCCGACCGTCTTGATCAACTTGGCTGCGTCCGGCACGACCGGCCACGCAAGCTTTGTTTCGCGAATGAAGTCGCGCGCTTCTTCCGCACTGTCGTGTGTCAGCGCGACGAAGTTGAGGTCACTGCGGCGTTGGGCCACTGCGTTCAGCGACGGCACTTCGCGAACGCATGGCGCGCAGCCCGCGAAATAAAAACTGACCAGCGTGTAGCGGCCGGCGAGAGCGCTCAAGTCGATCGCGGTGCCATCCAGGCGCTTGAGGTCGAAGGCCGGGAAGCGCTCGCCCGCCTTCAAGTGCGCGAAGCTTCTGAAATCGCTCATCTGCGCCGCCGACAGCAAGCGGAAGGCCAGGCCGTCGACATTGATCTTTTTGGCCATCCCATAGCCCCGCCCCGCCTGCACCTGTGCGGCGAACTGCTCCGGCGTGAGAGCCTTGCCGTTCTCGTCCTGGAATGCGACGTGGGCCGCGTCTTCCGGGCCGGCTTTCTTGTAGAGGCCCGCGACAATGTCCGGAATCGACTCCGGTTTCGATTGCGCGAAAGCCGGCGTGCACATCGCGGCGGCGAGCGAGACTGCACTGGCGAAGCGTGGAAAAGTCAGTCGCATGCAAACGTCCAAGGCTGGTCTCGAAGCCTGGATCGTGGCACGCCTTGCCACGCCTGGCAAGACGCTATGCCCTGTGCATGAACAGCTGCGGATTGGCGTCCGCATGCTCGCGCAACAGGTTCCACACTGCCCGCACGCGCTGCAGGCGATACAGGTCGGTCGGCGCGGCGAGCCAGTAGGCGCGCTCGGCGAAGAAGTCGGGCAGCACCAGCTGCAGGCTGCCGTCGTTGGGGATCGCGTACGGCGGCGCCAGCATCAGCCCGAGCCCGTGCTTGGCCGCTTCCACCTGCGCCGTCATGCCGGTGCAGCACAGGCGCCGGCGCGGCGTGAATCCGAGCTCGTTCAGGTAGGACAGCTCCTGGCTCGCCAGCCGGTCCTGCACGTAGTCGACGAAATCGTGATGCTGCAGGTCGCTATGCTCGCGGATCGGCGCATGCCGCGCCAGGTATTCGGGCGCGGCGTACAGGTACATGCGAAAGCTGGCCATGCGCGTGACCACGTAGCGGCCGGTGGTAGGCGGGTCCAGCATCACGCCGAGGTCGGCCTCGCGGTTGGCGAGGTTGGCGAAGCGCGGCAGCACCAGCAGGTCGATCGACAGGTCGGGATGGCTGCGCAGCAGGCCCGCCAGTAGCGGCGCCACCACGCGCACCCCGAACAGCTCCGGCACGCCGAGCCGCACCACGCCGTGCGCGATCACCTCCGCCCCGCCCAGCTGCTCGGCGGCGGCCAGCGCCGCGCCTTCCATCGCCTCCGCATGGGGCAGCAGCGTCTGGCCCATCTCGGTCAACTCGTAGCCTTCGCGCGAACGGTCGAACAGCGTGGTGCCAAGCTGTGTTTCGAGCCGGTCGATGCGGCGCGACACCGTGGTGTGCTCGACATCGAGCCGGCGCGAGGCGCCCGACAGCGTGCCGGCACGGGCCAGTTCGAGGAAGAAGCGCAGGTCGGTCCACTCGGGCAGGATGTTCATCGCGGGGAATTTGTTGTTTGTTTGGAATATTGTGCACTACCGCACATTCCACCCGCAACGGCTTTGTCGCAACACTTTGGTCCTGCACAGAAATCGTGCAAAAAAGCCTTGCCTCCGTCTTTCCGCTCTCGCACATGCATGGTGCATCTGCATGTGCAATTACGCACAATCATTGGGCGTGCTTGTCAGCTATTCATCGAAACCGAACGAAGGCACACTGCGGAGCGTGCGAGCCTGCCGCATGCCGCTATCCATAATTAGGAGACATAAGATGCGTCCTAGCAATAAGAAGATCAAGCTGCTGAACCGTTCCGCCATGTCCGCCGCCGTGCTGTTCGCCCTCTACGGCGGCACCAGCGGCGTCGCCTTTGCCCAGGAAAGCGGCGATGCCGCGCCGGCCGCGAGCTCGTCCGACCAGAACATCGAAAAAGTGGTCGTCACGGCGCGCCGGCGTGCCGAGCTGATCCAGGACGTGCCGGGCGCGGTCACCGCGATCTCGGGCGCCGAGCTGGAAAAGACCGCCATCCCCGACCTCACCGCCCTCACCGACACCGTCCCCAACACCACCCTCAAGGCCTCGCGCGGCACCAACACCACGCTGACCGCCTTCATCCGCGGCGTCGGCCAGCAAGACCCGGTGGCGGGCTACGAACAGGGCGTCGGCATCTACCTCGACGACGTCTACCTGGCCCGCCCGCAAGGCGCCCTCACCGACATCTACGATCTCGAACGCATCGAGGTGCTGCGCGGCCCGCAGGGCACCCTGTACGGCCGCAACACCATCGGCGGCGCGGTCAAGTACGTGACCAAGAAGCTGGCCGCGCAGCCGATGCTGGACGCCAAGGTCACGCTCGGCAACCACGGCGAGAAGGACGCGGTCCTCAAGGGCAGCATCCCGGTGTCGGACATGCTGCGCCTGGGCGCCACGGTCGGCACCTTCAACCACGACGGCTACGGCCATAACGTGGTCAACGGCAAGGAGAACTACAACAAGGACGTGACGGCCGGCCGCTTCAGCGCCGAGCTGCTCCCGAACAGCGACCTGTTCATCCGCTTCACCGCCGACAAGACCGTCGACAAGTCGCAGCCGCGCCAGGGCCATCGCATCACCAACGGCCCGGCGCCGGACAACCTGGCCCCGCTGCCCGGCCTGTACGACACCCGCGCCAACCTGTACGCCGTCGCCGGCCACCAGCAGAAGGTGACCAACGAAGGCGAGGCGCTGCTGATCGAGTACACCATCGACCCGACCCTGTCGTTCAAGTCGATCACCGCCTACCGCGCATCCAAATCGTATGCGCCAATCGACTTCGACTCGCTCAACACACCGCTGTTCGAGGCCCCGTCGATCTACAGCGACCACCAGACCAGCCAGGAATTCCAGCTGACCTACACCGGTTCGCGCCTGCAGGGCGTGGCCGGCGTGTACTACATGAAGGCCAACGCCTTCAACGAGTTCGACGTGCTGTACAACGCGCTGGGCGGCCTGTCGCTGTACACCCGCGACGACATCGACACCAAGACCTGGGCCGCGTACACCGACCTCAGCTACAGCCTCACCGACACCTTCAACGTCACCGTCGGCGGCCGCTACACCTCCGACCAGCGCCAGGCCGCGATCTTCAAGAAGACCTACCTCGGCCTGGCCGGCTCGCCGACCTTGGGCAACCCGGCCGCAGTCGGCGGCGTCGCCAACACCGACCTCGGCAAGAACGACCTGGACCGCACCGACAAGAAGTTCACGCCGAAAGTCGGGTTCGGCTGGAAGATGGCGCCGGAGCACAATGTGTACGCCACCTACGCCAAAGGCTTCAAGGGCGGCATGTTCGACCCGCGCATGGACCTGGGCGGCGCGCCCAACACCGCGCTGTCGCTGGCCAAGCGCAAGGGCGTGAATCCGGAAGAAGTCAGCACCGTCGAACTGGGCCTGAAGTCGTCGATGAACGGCGGCCGCATCCAGACCAATGCCGACGTGTTCTACTCGGACTACAAGAACGTGCAAGTGCCGGGCTCGATCCCGACCTACGACGCCAGCGGCAACGTGAACGGCTTCGCCGGTTCGCTGACCAACGCCGCCAAAGCCAAGATCAGCGGCGTCGAGCTGGAGGCGATCGCCTACCTCACCAGCTCGCTCAACGTGAGCGCCATGTACAGCCACATCGACGCCAAGTACAAGGAGTGGTTCACCGCGAACGGCGCCAACCTGGTCAACATCGCGGGCAGCACCGAGTTCCAGAACACGCCGCGCAACGCCGCCAACCTGGGCGTGAACTACGACTGGGCCTTCCCGGTGGCCGGCCGCAACGGCACCATGACCCTGATGAACAGCCTGTCGTACAAGAGCAAGGTGTACCAGACCGAGATCGCGCGCACCACCGGCGTGGCTTCGCTGGATGCGACGGTGCCCGGCAACCTGATGCTGGCGCAGGGCGGCTTCTCGACCTGGGACGCGGGCCTGGTGTGGACCAGCTCCGACCGCAAGATCCAGGTCGGGCTGCATGGCCGCAACCTGACGGACAAGCGCTACAAGGTGGCTGGCTATAACTTCTCCGGCTTCTTCAACACCGTCACCGCGTTCTACGGCGATCCGCGCACCTACCGCGCCACGCTCAACGTCAAGTTCTGATCCGGCCCGCCGGATATCCAGCAAAGGGGCGTCCACGGGCGCCCCTGCAGGACGGCTCGCGCCTGAAAACCGCTCATCTCGGGGTCCAATGCTCAACTACACCGCCCTCACTTTCATCAGCAGCGACGGCCTGTCCCTGTACGCGCGCGACTATGCCGGCGCGGCCGGCCCGGCGCACCTGCCCGTGATCTGCATCCATGGCCTGACCCGCAATTCCTCCGATTTCGACGAGTTCGCGCCGCAGTTGGCGGCCATGGGACGGCGCGTGATCGCGGTCGACGTGCGTGGCCGCGGCCACTCGCAGCGCGATCCCAACCCCGACAACTACAATCCGGCGGTCTACGCCGGCGACGTCGAAAAACTGATGCGCGACCTCGGCATCGCGCGCGCCGTGTTCGTGGGCACCTCGATGGGCGGCCTGATCACGATGGCGCTCGCGGCCCGCAACCTCGAACTGGTGGCCGCCGCCATCCTGAACGACATCGGCCCGGTGATCTCGCCCAAGGGCCTGGCCCGCATTTCGGGCTACACCGGCAAGGCCGTCTCACCCGCGACCTGGGACGAAGCGGCCGCCGTCGTCCGCGACATCAACCTGTGCGCCTTCCCCGCCAACTCCGGCAATGAATGGCTCAAGTGGGCGCACCGCGCCTTCGAGCCGGATGCCGAGGGCAGGCTGGCGGCGCGCTACGATCCGAATATTGCGATCGCCCTGCAAACGGGTAAACTCAGGCCGACGTCGCTGGCGGCGCGCCTGGCGTTCAAGCGCCTGGCGCGCAAGCGCCCCACCCTGCTGGTGCGCGGCACCTTGTCCGACCTGGTCGAAGAACACCAGGCCGCGTGGATGCGCAAGGCGGCGCCGGAGATGCAGTACGTCGAAGTGCCGGATGTCGGCCACGCGCCCATGCTCACCGAGCCCGAAGCGCTGGCCGCGATCCGCACCTTCCTCAGCCAGGTCGCATAATCATAAGGAGACCCGCATGAACAGCATCCGACCACTCGTCAAACCCCTCGGCCTGGCGCTCGCATTCGCATTCGCGGCCAGCTTCGCCGGCTCCGCGTACGCCGCGCCCGACCTCAAGATCGCCCTCATCGCCGGCAAGACCGGCGTGCTCGAATCCTATGCCAAGGAGACCGAGACCGGCTTCATGATGGGCCTCGAATACCTCACCAACGGCACCATGCAGATCGGCGGCCGCAAGATCAAGGTGATCGTCAAGGACGACCAGGGCAAGCCGGACCTCGGCCGCACCCTGCTCACCGAAGCCTACGCCGACGACAAGGCCGACATCGCGGTCGGCACCACCTCGTCCGGCTCCGCGATCGCGATGCTGCCGGTGGCGAAGGAATACAAGAAGGTGCTGGTGGTGGAGCCCGCCGTGGCCGACGAGATCACCGGCGCCAAGTGGAACAAGTACATCTTCCGCACCGCGCGCAACTCGACCCAGGATGCGCTGGCTGCGGCCTCCACGCTCAAGGCGGGCAGCGTCGGCTTCCTGGCGCAGGATTACGCCTTCGGCCGCGACGCCATCAAGGCCGGCAAGGAAGCGCTGGCCGCCACCGGCTCCAAGGCCAATGTGGTGCACGAGGAGTATGCGCCGGTCACCACCACCGATTTCACCGCATCGGCGCAGCGCCTGTTCGATGCGCTCAAAGATAAACCCCAGCCGCGCGTGCTGGCCATCGTCTGGGCCGGCCCCAACCCGATGAACAAGATCGCCGACATGAAGCCGGAACGCTACGGCATCGTGCTGGCGCCGGGCGGGAACATCCTGCCGGTCATGAAGACCTGGAAGGGCTATGCGGGCACCGAGGGCACGATCTATTACTACTACGGCTTCCCGAAGAATAAGATGAACGACTGGCTGGTGGCCGAGCACATGAAGCGCTTCCGCTCGCCGCCGGACATGTTCACCGCCGGCGGCATGGCCGCGGCCAGCGCCGTCTACACCGCCCTGTCCAAGGTGCCGAGCGCGAACAGCGAACAGCTGGTCGGCGCGATGGAAGGCATGTCCTTCGATACCCCGAAGGGCAAGATGACCTTCCGGAAGGAGGACCACCAGGCGCTGCAGCCGATGTACCACTTCCGCATCAAGAAGAACCAGAAGGACGAGTGGGACCTGCTCGAACTGGTGCGCGAAATCCCTGCCAGCGAACTGCCGCTGCCGGTGCAGAACAAGCGCTGATTCGATGAGCGGTACTTCGCAACAGCCCTCGCTGTCGACGCGCGGCCTGACCATCCGATTCGGTGGCCACGTCGCCGTCAACGCGGTGACGGCGGATTTCTACCCTGGCACGCTGACCGTCATCGTCGGCCCCAACGGCGCCGGCAAGACCACCTACTTCAACCTGGTCTCGGGTCAGCTGGCGGGCACCGCCGGCAGCGTATTCGTCGGCGGGCAGGACGTGACGCGCCACGGCCCGGCCAAGCGCACCCGCCTAGGCATCGGCCGCGCCTTCCAGCTGACCAACCTGTTCCCGCATCTCTCCGTGCTGGAAAACGTGCGCCTCGCCGTGCAGGCGCGCGCCGGCATGGGCCTGAACATCTGGTCGGTGTGGTCCAGCCACCGCGAACTGATCGCGCGCGCCGAGCACTACCTGGAGCGGGTGCACCTGTCGGCGCGCCGCGACGCCTGGGTCGGCACGCTGTCGCACGGCGACCAGCGCAAGCTCGAGGTGGCGATCCTGCTCGCGCTGGAGCCGTCGATCATGATGTTCGACGAGCCGACCGCCGGCATGAGCGTGGACGAAGTGCCGGTGGTGCTGGACCTGATCCACCAGGTGAAGGAAGAACGCAACAAGACCGTGCTGCTGGTCGAGCACAAGATGGACGTGGTGCGCGCGCTGGCCGACCGCATCATCGTGCTCCACAACGGCACGCTGGTCGCGGACGGCCAGCCGGCGGAAGTCATGCAATCGAAGATCGTACAGGAAGCCTATCTTGGAACGCCAGAACATGCCTGAGCCGCTGCTGTCCCTGTCGGGCGTTCACACCCACATCGGCCAGTACCACATCCTGCAGGGCGTCGACCTGGTCGTGCCACGCGGCGGGCTGTCGGTCCTGCTGGGCCGTAACGGCGCCGGCAAGACCACCACGCTGCGCACCATCATGGGCCTGTGGAAGGCCAGCGCCGGCAGCATCGTGTTCGAGGGCCGCGACATCACGAAGATGTCCACGCCCGACATCGCGCGCCTGGGCATCGCCTACGTCCCCGAAAGCATGGCTGTGTTCTCGGAACTCACCGTGCGCGAGAACCTGCTGCTGGCCGCGCGCGGGGGCGCCCTCGATTCGGCCCGCGTCGACTGGATCTGCGGCTTCTTCCCGGCCCTGAAAAAATTCTGGAACTACCCGGCCGGGAATCTCTCCGGCGGCCAGAAGCAGATGGTGGCCATCGCACGCGCGATCGTCGAGCCGAAAAAGCTGCTGCTGGTGGACGAGCCGACTAAAGGCCTGGCGCCGGCCATCGTGCAAAGCCTGATGGCCGCCTTCCGCGAACTGAAGGACCTCGATTCCACCATCCTGCTGGTCGAGCAGAACTTCAATTTCGTGCGTACGCTGGGCGATACGGTCGGCGTGATGGACGACGGCCGCGTGGCGCACGCCGGCGCGATGCGCGAACTGGCCGAGGACGACGCGCTGCAGACCCGCCTGCTCGGCCTCTCGCTCGATTCGCACCAATAGGACAAACGATGAGCGCTTCCCTCCCCCTTGCCACACCCGACACGCTGCCCGCGGCCAAGCGCGACATCGCGCCGCTGCTGCTGGTGCCGGTGCTGGTGCTCGCGATGCTGCCGCTGGTCGGCAGCTTCCCCACCTGGGTCACGCTGACCGTCGCCGGCCTCGCGATGGGCATGATGATCTTCATTATGGCCAGCGGCCTGACGCTCGTGTTCGGCCTGATGAGCGTGCTGAATTTCGGCCACGGCGCCTTCGTGTCGGTCGGCGCCTTCGCCGCGACCATGGTGCTGCTGCCCATGCACGGCTGGCTCGAAGCGGATTCGGTCGCCGCCAACCTCGGCGTGCTCGGCCTCGCACTGCTGGTGGCGATGGTGGTCACCGGCCTGCTCGGCTGGGCCTTCGAGCGCGTGATCATCATGCCGGTCTACGGCCAGCACCTCAAGCAGATCCTCGTCACGATGGGCGGCATGATCGTGTCCGAACAGCTGATCGCCGTGATCTGGGGCCCGGACCAGATCGCGCTGCCGCTGCCCACCACCTTGCGCGGCTCGATCCTGCTGGGCGACGCCGCCATCGAGAAGTACCGGCTGGTCGCGGTCGTCGTCGGCCTGGTGGTGTTCGCCGCGATGTTCCTGGTGCTGAACCGCACCCGCATCGGCCTGCTGATCCGCGCCGGCGTCGAGAACGGCGAGATGGTCGAGGCCCTCGGCTACCGCATCCGCCGCCTGTTCGTCGCAGTATTCGCGGCCGGTTCCGCGCTGGCCGGACTGGGCGGCGTGATGTGGGGCCTGTACAAGGAAACGCTGTCGGCATCGATGGGCGCCGAGACCATGATCATGATCTTCATCGTCGTCATCATCGGCGGCCTCGGTTCGATCGGCGGCTGCTTCATCGGGGCGCTTCTGATGGCCCTGGTCGCCAACTACGCCGGCTTCCTCGCGCCCAAGGTGGCGCTGGTCTCGAACATCATCCTGATGATCGCCATCCTGGTCTGGCGTCCGGCCGGGCTGTATTCCAAATCGCGTTGACCATCATGTTCAAAGCCATCCTGTCCGCCGACCTGCCGCGCAGCCGCGCGCTGGCCATCCTGCTGATCCTGATTTTCGCGAGCCTGGCGCTGGCGCCATTCATCGTCACCGGCGCGCGGCCGCTGAACACCGCCGCCACCATCTGCGTCTACATCGTGCTGGTCGCTTCGTACGACCTGCTGCTCGGCTACACCGGCATCGTCTCGTTCGCGCACACGATGTTCTACGGGATCGGGGCCTACGGCGTCGGCATCGCGCTGGCCAGCAGCGACGAGCCGGGATGGTCGCTGGTCTTCATCGGCCTGCTGGCGGCGCTGGCGGCGGCGCTGGTGCTCGCGCTGGTGGTCGGCCTGTTCGCACTGCGCGTGCGCGCCATCTTTTACGCCATGATCACGCTGGCGGTGGCGGCCTCGTTCTCGGTGCTGGCCTCGCAGCTGTCCGGCTTCACCGGCGGCGAGGACGGCAAGACCTTCAGCGTGCCGGAACTGCTGTCGCCCGGCTTCACGCTGGTCGAGCAGGAAGTGTTCGGGCGCGCGATCGACGGCAAGCTGCTCAGCTACTACCTGGTGTTCTTCGGTTGCCTCGCGCTGTTCCTCCTGCTGCTGCGGGTGGTGAATTCGCCCTTCGGCCGCGTGCTGCAGGCGATCCGCGAAAACGAATTCCGCGCCGAGGCGCTGGGCTACCGCACCATGTACTACCGGGTGCTCGCCAATGTGATTGCCGCGCTGGTGGCCGCCTGCGCTGGCGCGCTGATGGCCCTGTGGCTGCGCTACGTCGGGCCCAAAACCTCGCTCGGCTTCGAGATCATGACCGACATCCTGCTGATCGTCGTGATCGGCGGGATGGGCACCCTGTATGGCGCGGTGGTCGGCGCCACCTTGTTCATCATCGCCCAGAACTACCTCAAGGAGCTGATGGAACACGCGGCCGGCGCACTGGCCGGCGTGCCGCTGCTGGCCAACGCGCTGTCGCCGGACCGCTGGATGCTGTGGCTCGGCGTGCTGTTCATCCTGTCGGTCTACTTCTTCCCATTCGGGATCGTCGGCAAGCTGCGCCTCGCGGCCTTGCGCAAGCCGCGCTGATCCCACCCCGCGGGATCAACCCGCGATGCATGGAACATTGAATAAAGATCAATGTTCTTGCGCTTGCCAACCCTAAGATGGGGTGATCAATGGCCTCGCCGTCCAGCCAGCGCGAGCGACATCCCATCCTTCTGGCTCAGCATGGAAGCGCACCCATGACACGACTAGGAACCTTGGCCGCCGCATTGGCGCTGGCTGCCGCACCGTTTGCCGTCCACGCCGCCCCCGTCGTGGTGTTCACCGAAGGCTTCGACAACGCCAAGCTGCCTGGCTGGGTCCAGGTCAATCACGGCAGCCCGCCGGGCAATGGCTGGTTCCAGGGGAACGCCGCGATCTTCGGCGCGCAGGCGGGCAGCTCCTACATCGCCGCCAACTACCTCGGCGCGCTGTCCGGCAGCGGCACGGTCGACAGCTGGCTCATCTCGCCGGTCATCGACCTGTACGGCGCCAGCAGCTTCTCCTTCTTCACCCGCAGCGCGGCCGATCCCGGCTACGCGGATACATTGCAGGTCTATTTCTCGCCCGGCGCCGGCACCGACGTCGGCGCCTTCAGCGACCGCCTGGCCACCATCGGCGCGGGCGGCTATCCCTCGGCCTGGACCCAGGTCAGCACCGACATCAGCTTCACGGGCGCGGGCCGCTTCGCCTTCCGCTACACCGGCGACGCCGGCACGCTCGACTACATTGGCATCGACAGCGTGCGCGTGCTCAGCGCCGTGCCGGAACCCTCGTCCGCACTGATGCTCGGGCTGGGGCTGGGCGCGCTCGGCCTGCTGCGCCGCCGCGCATCGAAGCGATAGGAGGACCACGCCATGCACTACACAAAACTGCTGATGGCGCTGCCGCTGGCGGCCCTGTTCGCCGCGCTCATGGCGCACGCGCCGGCCCGCGCGCAAGAAGGAATGGTGGTGGCGCGCGACCCGCTCACCGGCGAGCTGCGCGCGCCGACGCCGGCCGAACGCAAGGCCCTGAATGCATCGCCCAAAGCCTCGCTGCGCGCCGCCGCTCCGGTCGCGCCGCAGGCCATCGTCAACCCGGACGGCAGTCGCAAGGTGCGCCTCGGCGAACGCGGCCAGGTGTATGAGGTGGTCCGGCGCGCGCCCGACGGCAAGCTCACCGGGCAATGCGTGCAGGGAGAGGACGCCGCCGGCCGCGCGCTGGCGAAACCCGTGGAGGCGCGCGATGAGGACCGCTAAGCTGCTGGCCGCGTTCGCGCTGGCGTGCGCCGTGGGCGCCGCGCAGGCCGCCGCCACCATCACCATCATCAACACCAATGCGCCGGGCGAAGGCTTCAACGACCCGACGCCGGTCGCGCCGGTCGGCGGCAACAGCGGCGCCACGCTCGGCCAGCAGCGCCTGATCGCCTTCCAGCGCGCCGCCGACCTCTGGGGCGCGACACTGACCAGCACGGTGCCGATCCGGATCGACGCCGCCTTCATCCCGCTCAACTGCAGCGCCAACAGCGCGGTGCTCGGCGCAGCCGGCGCCAACGAGATCTTTTCCGACTTCGCCAACGCGCCGCGCGCCGGCACCTGGTATCCGAGCGCGCTGGCCAGCAAGCTCGCGGGCGCCGACGTGACCACGCCCGACCAGCCGCACATCGTCGCGCGCTTCAATTCCCGGCTCGGCCTGTTCGCCGACTGCCTGCCCGGCTCCGGCTTCTATCTTGGCCTGGACGACAAGTTCGGCAGCGGGATCGACCTGGTGACCGTGCTGCTGCACGAATTCGCGCACGGCTTCGGCTTCCAGACCTTCACCGACGACGAGTCTGGCGAACAAATGCTCGGCCTCCCCTCGGTCTGGGACTACTACCTGCTCGACAACCGCAGCGACAAGGCCTGGGTGCAGATGACCGATGCCGAACGCGCCGCGTCGGCGGTCAGCGGCAACGGCCTGTCGTGGAACGGCCCGCTGGTGACGGCAACCGTGCCACGAGTGTTGGCCCACCGTTCGCGGCTCGTCATCAATGGCGCGGCGGCGGGCGATGCGGCCGGCAGCTACGCCGTTGGCGACGCCTCCTTCGGGCCGCCGCTGTCGCGCAGACCCGTGACCGGCCCGCTGATGCCGGTGGCCGACCAGCCGGACGGCAGCGGCCTCGCCTGCGCGCCGTTGTCGCTCGCCGCCGCGCTGGCGGTCCGGGGCCGCGTCGCGCTGGTCGACCGCGGCGGTTGCGCCTTCGTGGACAAGGCCAGGACAGTGCAGGAAGCCGGCGCGATCGGCATGGTCCTGGCCGACAACCAGCCGGGAGCGCTGGCCGGCATGACCGGCGCCGATCCCACCATCACGATCCCGTCGGTGCGCATCACACAGGCCGATGGACAGCTGCTCAAGTCGGCCCTGCAGCGCCGCTCGCGCTCGCGGTCGGGCGTGATCGCCAGCCTGGGTACCGATCCAAGGCAGCGCGCCGGCGCCGATGCGTCCGGCCGCATCCTGATGTATACACCCACCATCTACGAGCCGGGATCGACGGTCTCGCACTACGCCACCGACGCGAAGCCGGACCAGTTGATGGAACCGTTCATCAACACCGACCTGGCCCACACGGTAATGCCGCCGCGCGACCTGACCCTTTCGCTGCTGCGCGATATCGGCTGGTAAGGGCGAAAAAAAGGCCGCCCCTCGCGGGTGCGGCCCTTTGTTCGCGCGCGGCGCGGGATTACTTCTGTTTGGCGTTGTACGCGGCCACGCCGTTGAGGATCTCGGCCTTGGCTTCGTCCGGGCCGCCCCAGCCTTCGATCTTGACCCACTTGCCTTTTTCGAGGTCCTTGTAGTGCTCGAAGAAGTGCTGGATCTGCTGCAGGCGCAGGTCCTGCAGGTCTTCCGGCTTTTGCCAGTGGCTGTAGATCGGCAGGATCTTGTCGACCGGGACCGCCAGCACCTTGGCGTCGCCGCCGGCCTCGTCGGTCATCTTCAGCACGCCGATCGCGCGGCAGCGCACCACGACGCCCGGGATCAGCGGGAACGGGGTGATCACCAGCACGTCGCACGGGTCGCCGTCATCGGCGATGGTCCGCGGCACGTAGCCGTAGTTGCACGGATAGTGCATCGCGGTGCCCATGAAACGATCGACGAAAATCGCGCCGCTGTCCTTGTCCACTTCGTACTTGATCGGATCGGCGTTCATCGGGATCTCGATGATCACGTTGAAATCGTTCGGCACGTCGCGGCCGGCCGGCACTTTGTTCAAACTCATGAAAGGTCCTTGGTTGCTGAAGAATCAATGAAGGTGGAACATTATAGCGAATTGGGCACGGTTTGTGCGGCGCAGCAAGGGGAATGCTGTGCGGAAATTCGGAATGGGAACGTTTCGAAGAAGGCTGCGGTGGCGTTCTCGTGACTTCAAAACAACGTCATCCCCGCGAAGGCGGGGATCCATGCTGAGCTTGGGTCGTTTGCGGCGCGAGCGGCAACCTGCTGTCAACGGTCTATGGGTCCCCGCCTGCGCGGGAATGACGGTCTTGAGGGCGGGGGGATTACAAGATCGTGGCCAAGGCACACTGGCGGTAATGCGCCGCCGCTTCCGCCTCCTGCCCCAGCGCCTCATGCATCTGCGCCAGCTTCAGGTGTGCTTCCTGCACCATGTCGGGGTCGGTGACGTCCGACAGCGCCTGCTCCAGGTAGCGCTGGGCCTTGCCCCACAGTTTCTGGCGCAGGCACAGCGAACCAAGCGTCAGGGCCAGCTCCGGATCGTTGGGCCGCTCGGCCAGCCAGGCCTCGCAATGCTCGATCTGCGCCAGCAGCACCGCGGAGCCGGTCGGTCCGGCCGATTCGCGATAGGCGCGCACCAGGCGGTCGTCCCAGTTGGCCCGCAAGGCCGCATCGGCCACCGCGCGCGCCTCGTCGTGCAAGCCGCGCGCATTGAAGGCGGCGGCGGCGCGTTCGGCGATGTAGGGCTTGGTGCGGTCTTCCGCCGGCACCGTGGCCCACACGCGCTGGATCGACTCCGCGTCGTGCGTGCCCTCGGACAGCAGCGCCTCGTAAGCCATTTCGCGCAGGCGGCTCGACAGCGCCGGATGCAGCGCCTTGCGCTTGTCGAGGATGCGCACCAGCCGCAGCACCTCCGGCCAGTTGCGCGCCTGCTGGTTGGCCTTGAGCGACCATTGCAGCGCATGGATGTGGCGCTGGCCGCTCGCGTTCAGCTCGGCCACCGCCTCCAGCGCTTCCTCCGGCTGGTGTTCGTCGACGCGCAGCTCGGTCACCGTCATCAGTCGCGCGGTCTTCAGTCCGTTGTCGTGCACGATCCCTGCCAGCCAGGCGTCGCGCCGCGCCGGTTCGCGCATGCGGTGCGCCGCGCGGGCGCCGATCAGGGCCGCCAGGCCGGCGTTTTCCGGCAGTTCGGCGGCGCGCATCGCGGCCTTTTCGGCGTGGCCGAAGCGGCCTTCGAACAGCGCCTTGAGCGCATCGCGCAGGCCCTTGTTGCCTTCGCGTTCGCGCTTGCGCAGGCGGTAGGCCGACACCCGCTGCGGCATGCCCAGCGTGCCGCCGATCGCGCGCACCAGCCAGTACAGCACCAGGAACAGCAGCGCCACCAGCACCACGAACAGGTTGAGCGACATGTCGATCCGGTGCGGCGGATAGAACAGCACCACATTGCCCGGATTGAAGCGCGCGGTCACGGCCACGCCGATCGCCGCGGCCATCAAGAGGACTAACCAGAGTAGAAGACGCATGGCTTACTTCGCCTTGTAGTTGCGCACGGCGTTCAGGCTGTCGGCCAGCGTCGGCATTTCGATCGCGACGTTGTTGGCCTGGACCTGGCGCAGCGCCGCCAGCGCACCCTGCGTCGCGCGGGCGCGCGCGTCGAAGTACTTGAGCAGCATGTTCTGCGCGGTGCCGAGGTCGTCGCGGAAAGCCGTCTCGTTGCGCGACAGGAGCGCCAGGCGCGCGTTCAGCAGGCGCAGCTTGAGGTTCTCGCGCACGAAGTACGACTCGGACGGCGACAGCATCAGCGCTTCCGGCGTGTCCACCGTGCGCACGCGGATCAGCTGGCGGATGTCGTCCCACATCTCGGCACTCAAGGCGCGCCAGGTGTCTCCGGCGCGCTCGGCCAGCGTAGGCGGCTCGGGCTTCACGGCCGGATGCGACGGCTTGGCCTTGGCCTTGGGCTTCGGCAGCAACGGCGCCGGCGCGGCCGGCAGCGCCGGCTTCTCGTCCGACAGCAGCGGCAGCGTGTCCACGTCCGCGATCACGTTATCGAGGCGCAGCGCGACGCCGTTCAGGTCGACCGAGGGCAGCGCCTTCAGTTTTTCGATGTCGCGCGCGATGGCGCGGCGAATGGTGATGAACTGCGGCTTGTCGGAGCTCGACAGCGAACGGTCGGCATTCCCGAGCGCGATCAGCGCGCCCTGCACATTGCCGGCCAGTTGCAGCTGCTGGCTGGCGGTCGACAGCACCTGCTCGATCTCCGACAGCGCCCACTCGTCGCGGTTCTTCGACAGGTCCTGGTACAGCTGCTCGAGCGCGGCCTGCTGGCTCTGCGCTTCCTGCTGGCGGGTTTCGAGCACGCCGACCTTCACCTGCATCTGCTTGACCTGCTCGGCCACGTCGCGGGCCTGGGCCGAGGTCTCGGAGGCCAGCTGCTGGTCCTTCTGCAGCATGCGGGCGACGTCGGCGCGCATGCTGTTGATGCGGCTGTGGGTCGACCACGCCTGCGCGGCCAGCAGCACGGCCAGCACCGTGACCGCAAGCGGCAGCGGCTGGCGCAGGGTCTCGAACAGGCCCGGGCGCCGCGGCGGCGCGACGTAGGGAGCGGGTTGGCTGGCAGGAGCGGGCTGCGCGCCTTGTTCTGGGAGATTCGGCAGTTCGTTCATTCCTGTGATTGTAACGCGGCAAGCACGCCGGCGTCCCCTGAACCGGTCTGTGTCACCCGGGTGAGGCCCAGCGAAAAAGCGGTTTCCGCGATCCGGGCGTGCGGAACGACCAGATGCTGTTGTTGCAATTTTGCGACGCCGCCTTCCGGATCGAGCTCGCGCACCCGCTCGACCAGGCCGCGCAGGGCCTCCGAACTGGTGATGATCCAGTCGTTCGGCGTCGCGACCAGCGCCGCCAATTGGGCCGCCAGGGCCGGGGTCAGCGCCGGCACCGCGCGCCGGTAGGCGGGCACCACGGTGACCGCGGCGCCGGCGGCAATGAAGCCGTCGGCCATCAGTTCGCGCCCGCTTTCGCCGCGCACGATCAGCACGCGCCGGCCGGCCAGTTGCACCAGGTCGATCGCGCGCAGCAGGTGCTCGGTATCGCTGGCCTCGCCCTGGGCCGGGCAGTAGATGGTGACGCTGCGCTCATCCACGCCATGCCGGGCCAGCGCCGCGCGGCTGCCCTCGCCCACCACGCCGATCGCGACGCCGGAAGGCCACGCGGGGATGTGGGCAAAGGCGGCGTCGATCGCGTTGGGCGACACGAAGGCCGCCAGCGCATAGTCGCCGAGTTGGGCCAGCGCCTGCTTCAGCGCGGATTGGTCCGGCAGCGGCTCGATGTCGAGCAAAGGCAGCACCACCGCCTCGCGGCCCAGCGCGGCGACGGCGCGCGCCAGCGGCTCGGCCTGCGCGCGCGGACGGGTGATGACGACCTTACCAGGCATCGGGCGCGGCGGCCTCCCGGCAAGCCGCGAGGATCGCGTCGGCATCCTGCTGCTGCAGCAGCTCCGAGACCCGCAGGCCCAGTTGTTCCGGCTGGTCGGCCGGGCCGGACAGCTCGGCGCTGGCGCTGCGCTTGCCGTCGGGCGTGGCGACCATCGCGCGCAGGTGCATGGTGGCGCCGGCGATGGTGGCGTGGGCGGCCAGCGGGATCTGGCAGCTGCCGCCGAACACCTTGGACACCTTGCGCTCGGCGGCGACGGCCAGGCCGGTGGCGCGGTGGTTCAGCGGCGCCAGCAGCGCGGCGAGGTCGACGCCGTCGGCGCGCGGGCGGCTGGCGATCTCGATCGCCATCGCGCCCTGGCCGGCGGCCGGCAGGCTCATTTCCGGCGATAGCAGCGCGCGGATGCGCTGCGGCAGGCCGAGCCGCTTCAGGCCCGCGGCCGCGAGGATGATGGCGGCGTAGTCGCCGCGATCGAGCTTGCCGAGGCGGGTGTCGAGGTTGCCGCGCAGCGGCTTGATGACGAGCTGCGGGTAGCGCGCGGCGATCAGGGCCTGGCGGCGCAGGCTGCTGGTGCCGACCACCGCGCCGTCCGGCAGCGCGTCGAGGCTGGCGTAGTCGTTGGAGACGAAGGCGTCGCGCGGGTCCTCGCGCTCCAGCACGGCGGCCAGCGCGAAACCTTCCGGCAGTTCCATCGGCACGTCCTTGAGCGAATGCACGGCAAGGTCGGCGCGGCCCTCGTCCATCGCGACCTCCAGCTCCTTCACGAACAGGCCCTTGCCGCCGACCTTGGACAGGGCGCGGTCGAGGATCTGGTCGCCGCGCGTGGTCATGCCCAAGATCGAGACCGTGGTATTTGGATATAATGCTGCGAGGCGGTCGCGCACATGCTCGGCCTGCCACATGGCGAGCCGGCTTTCGCGCGAGGCGATAATCAGCTTCGAGGGCACGGCCGTCGTCAAATCAGCTGCTTTCAAAACGTATTCTTTCAAAGTCGTGAGCCACACCCGGCTTGCGGCGCCAAAGGGCTCGTACAAGAGATCACAAATTTTAGCACGCGCCCTCCCGCAGAACCGGTCAAAAGCCCTCCGCCAACCTTAACCCCTTTGGTCGACATGGAAACTCCCGCCGTAACCGTAGCATCCCCTGGTGCAGACAAAGACGCGCCGTTGAAAGAAGACATCCGCCTGCTCGGCCGCCTGCTGGGCGACGTGCTGCGCGACCAGGAAGGCGACACCGTCTTCGACGTGGTCGAAACCATCCGCCAGACTGCCGTGCGGTTCCGCCGCGACGCCGATCCGAAGGCGGCCGAGGAGCTGAACGCGCTGCTGCACAAGCTGACCCGTGACCAGACCATTTCGGTGGTCCGCGCCTTTTCCTACTTCTCGCACCTGGCCAATATCGCGGAAGACCAGCACCACATCCGCCGCCGCCGCGCCCACCTGATCGCCGGTTCGGCGCCGCAGGAAGGCAGCGTCGGCTTCGCGCTGGCGCGCCTCAACCAGGCCGGCATCGACCAGGCCACCGTCGAAGGCTTCCTGCGCGACGCGCTGATCTCGCCGGTGCTGACCGCGCACCCGACCGAAGTGCAGCGCAAGAGCATCCTCGACGCCGAGCACGACATCGCGCGCCTGATGGCCGAACGCGACCTGCCGCTCACGCCCAAGGAAAAGGTGCGCAACCTGCAGTTGCTGAACGCGCGCATCGCGACGCTGTGGCAGACCCGCATGCTGCGCTACACCAAGCTGACCGTGGCGGACGAGATCGAGAACGCGCTGTCCTACTACCAGACCACCTTCCTGACCGAGCTGCCGGCCCTGTACGACGACGTCGAGCAGGAGATCGGCGCGCAGTACCGCGGCCGCGCCGCCGCGCTCGACGACAGC
Organism: Massilia terrae; assembly: GCF_024753145.1. Lineage (GTDB taxonomy): Bacteria > Pseudomonadota > Gammaproteobacteria > Burkholderiales > Burkholderiaceae_D > Telluria > Telluria terrae. Next base: position 188,243 of record NZ_JANUGU010000007.1, read on the forward strand.
GCCTTCATGCAGATGGGCAGCTGGATCGGCGGCGACCGCGACGGCAACCCCAACGTCAACGCGGACACCATGCGCCGCGCGCTGGTGCGCCAGTCGACCACCATCCTCGGCTACTACCTGGAGCAGGTGCACCTGCTGGGCGCCGAACTGTCGACCTCCACGCTGATGGTCGAAGCCAGCCCCGAGCTGCAGGCCCTGGCCGATGCCTCGCCCGACCACTCGCCGCACCGCGCCGACGAACCGTACCGCCGCGCCCTGATCGGCATCTACGCGCGCCTGGCCGCTACCTCCCGCGAACTGGGCAGCACCGACATCCTGCGCAAGGAAGTCGGCCACGCCGAGCGCTACCAGGACGCGCGCGAGTTCCGCGCCGAGCTCAAGATCGTCGCCGACTCGCTCACCGCCAACCACGGCGCCATGCTGGTCGCGCCGCGCCTGGCCGGCCTGATTCGCGCCGCGCGCATCTTCGGCTTCCACCTCGCTTCGCTCGACATGCGCCAGAGTTCGGACGTGCACGAGCGCGTGCTGGCCGAACTGCTTGAACGCGCCGGCGTCGAAGCCGACTACGCGAGCCTGGACGAAGCGGCCAAGGTCAAGCTGCTGCTGGCCGAACTGGCGCAGCCGCGCCTGCTCCTGTCGCCGTACGAGACCTATTCCGACGAAGCCAATACGGAGCTGGACGTGTTCCGCGCGGCGCGCGAGATCCGCGCCCGCTACGGCAAGCGCGCGATCCGCAACTACATCATCTCGCACACCGAGACCGTGTCCGACCTGCTGGAAGTGATGCTGCTGCAGAAGGAGACCGGCCTGTTCCGCGCCGGCAGCGGCGAATCGGACGTGATGGTGATCCCGCTGTTCGAGACCATCCCCGACCTGCAGCGCGCGTCCGAGATCATGGGCGAATGGATGGCGTTGCCGGTGGTGGCCAAGGTCATCGAGCAGCGCGGCCGGATCCAGGAAGTCATGCTGGGCTACTCGGATTCGAACAAGGACGGCGGCTTCCTGACCTCGAACTGGGAGCTGTACCAGGCCGAGATCGCGCTGGTGAAGGTGTTCGAGAAGGCCGGCGTGAAGATCCGCCTGTTCCACGGCCGCGGCGGCACCGTGGGCCGTGGCGGCGGCCCGAGCTACCAGGCGATCCTGGCGCAGCCGCCGGGCACCGTCAATGGCCAGATCCGCCTGACCGAACAGGGCGAGATCATCGCGTCCAAGTTCTCCAACGCCGAAATCGGCCGCCGCAACCTCGAGCTGCTGGTCGCGGCGACGCTGGAAGCGGGCCTGATGCCGACGCCAGGCGAGGGCGAGAAGGCCGACCGCATCCGCCAGTACGAAGCGGTGATGGCCGACCTGTCGGAACGCGCGTACAAGGCCTATCGCAACCTGGTGTACGAAACCCCGGGCTTCGCCGACTACTTCTTCGCGGCGACGCCGATCCGGGAAATCGCGGAACTCAACCTCGGTTCGCGCCCTGCTTCGCGCAAGGCCACCAACCGCATCGAGGACCTGCGTGCGATTCCCTGGGGCTTCTCGTGGGGCCAGTGCCGCCTGCTGCTGCCGGGCTGGTACGGCTTCGGCTCGGCCATCAGCGGCTGGCTCGAGGAAGGCGACCGCGAAGCGAAGCTGGAAACGCTGCGCGCGATGCACCGCGAGTGGCCGTTCTTCGCGACGCTGCTGTCGAACATGGACATGGTGCTGGCCAAGACCGACCTGCCGATCGCCTCGCGCTATGCCAAGCTGGTGCCGGACGTCGAGCTGCGCGAGCGGATCTTCAAACGCATCTCGGACGAGTATGCGGGCACGCTGCGCTGCCTGGCATCGGTCACCGGCACCGCCGAACGGCTGGCCTCCAACCCGTTGCTGGCGCGCTCGATCCAGAACCGGTTTGCGTATCTCGATCCGCTGAACCACTTGCAGGTGGAGCTGATCCACCGGCACCGGGCGCTGTCGAAGGAGGCGGATAATGTGGATCCACGGGTGCACCGCGGTATTCAGCTGAGTATCAATGGCGTGGCGGCGGGCTTGCGCAATACGGGCTGACCCGAAGCCTCAATACCGTCGTCTTCGCGCAGCGGGAGCATTGATCCGCCTTCGCGGGGACGACGTTATTTTATCTTTGCGGTAGTTCCCGGCATGTCGACCAAAGAAAGCGGCGCCGACGAGACAATTTGAGGAATTTCTGCCAGCTTTCGAACGCTACAATCGCTTGATTGACTTTCATCTTTCAAGATATGTATCGTTCGCTTCGCACCTGCGCGGCCGCCTGCCTGGCCGCCCTTTTCCTGAATGCCTGTGGCGGCGGTGGCGGCAGTGGCGCCGCCCCGGTCTCGCCGCCGCCTCCGGTGGTCGTCGATCCGCCACCGCCAACCCTGCTGCACGCCGAGTTGGTCGCCGGCCAGCCCAACACGCCGCCGCGCTATGCCAACGGCACGCTGGCCACCGCAGGCTTCAACAACCCCGCGCAACTGGCCTTCGACAAGGACGGCAACCTGTACGTCAGCGACGCGGACTACGTGGTCCGCAAGATCACGCCGTCCGGGCAGGTGTCGCTGCTGGCCGGTAGCGCCGGACATGCTGCCGCCGTCGATGGCAATACCACGAACGCATCGTTCATGCCGATCACCGGCATGGCGATCGACGCCGGCGGCAACGTGTACGTGTCAAGCGCCACCACAATACGCAAGATCACCCCGGCCGGGGTGGTGCTGACCTTCGCCGGCACGCAGTGGGCGATGGGCACGCAGGACGGGCCAGGTTCGCAGGCCGGCTTCTGGTCGATCCAGGGCATGACCATCGACGCTGCCGGCAACCTGTACGTGGCCGACTATGGCCTGCGCCGCGTGAGCCCCTCGGGCAATGTGGAGACGATCAAGCTCGAGCAATATCCGACCGAGCTGCGCGCGGTGGCGCTCGATCCTCGTGGCGGCATCACCGTCACCGATGGCAAGCAGCTGCTGCGCTACGACATGGCGGGCAAGCTGCTCCAAGCGATCGACATGACCGACCGGACCGATGTCGCGCCCGGCACCGAGACCCAGCAGCACTACACCCGGATCAACGCCATCGCCTATACCGCGGACGGCACGCTGTACGCCGTCGACACGGTGGACTACGCCTCCGCCAGCGTGGCCATCCGCATGGTCGACCCGTCGGGCAAGGTGACCACCCTGCACTCGCGGCTCCTGCCCGCCGGCTTGGCGAACGGGCCGATCGCCGCGGCGCACCTCGGCAACGCCGCCCCGGGCGGCAATGGCCTGCTGGTCGACAAGACCGGCAACCTGCTGCTGGCCGACGCCAGCAATCACGCGATCCGCAAGATCAGCCCCGGCCTGCAGGTAAGCACTTTTGCGGGCGGCTGGGCGCCGCCGCCAGGGTTCGCCGACGGGATCGGCGCCACCGCCGCTTTCGGTAGCATCGCAGGCTTTGGTACCGACAAGGCCGGCAACTACTACGTCGCCGACCGCGGCAATTGCGAGATCCGGAAGATCAGCCCCGCTCACGAGGTGACCACGCTGGCAGGCATTGCACTGTGCGGCAGCATCTATATGGACGGGGTCGGCGACAAGGCGCGCTTCCAGGCGATTACGGCGATGACCCAGGCCGCGGATGGCTCGCTGTACGTCACCGAAAAGACGACGGTGCGCAAGGTCGCGCTGGACGGCACCGTCAGCACGATCGCGGGAACTCTTGGCACCTACCAGAAGCAGGACGGGACCGGCTCGCAGGCAAGCTTCCAGAACCTGAACAGTATCGCGGTGGCGCCTGATGGCACGCTGCTGGTCAGCGACGGGGCCCAGGCGCTCAACGGCTGCAACTTCGATCTCGATAATGCGCCGACGTCGCTGCGTGCGATCACAACCCAGGGTGCGGCTGTGGTCACCACGCTTCCCGGAACCGAGTGGCTGTGCGGCCAGCGCGCCACCGCCCCGGCTGTGTGGTCGGCGAGCGACCTCGCCTTCGACGGCGCGGGCAAGCTGTATCTGGTCAGCGGAGGCTACCTCGGCAAGCGCACGCCGGACGGCACCGCGACTTGGCTGCTCGACAGCCAAGGCGCGAAGATCGCCGCGAACGAGGTGGTGGTGGATGATTCGGGCACCGTGTTCTTCGTGTATGACGGCGCGGTGTTCAAGTACGGGGCCGATCACGCCGTGACGAAGGTGCTGGCGCCGACCATCAGCGGGGCGCCGATTCCGATTACGCCGGATGTCGCGGTGGCCAGGGTGTCGGCGCTCACGTACATCGGGAACCACAAATTCGTGGCGAGCTTTGATCAGCAGGTGGTGGTGGTGACGCTCAAATAGCGCTCAGCCACCCACCGAAAAACCGTCGTTCCCGGCACTGCCGGAAACGACGTTTTTTGGGTTGGTGGTGATACAAAAAACGCGCCGACCCTTGCGGGTGGCGCGTTTTCTGTTGAGCGATGTAGCTTACTGGTGCTGCAGGAAGGTCTTCAGCTTGTCCGAGCGCGAAGGCTGGCGCAGCTTGCTCATCGCCTTGGCTTCGATCTGGCGGATTCGCTCGCGGGTCACGTCGAACTGCTTGCCCACCTCTTCCAGCGTGTGGTCGTTCGACATCTCCACGCCGTAGCGCATGCGCAGCACCTTCGCTTCGCGCGGGGTCAGCGAATCGAGCACCTCGGCGATCACATTGCGCATCGAGGCATGCATCGCGGCTTCCAGCGGCGCCAGGGTCGCAGTGTCCTCGATGAAGTCGCCCAGCTGCGAATCGCCGTCCTCGCCCATCGGCGTTTCCATCGAAATCGGCTCCTTGGCAATCTTCATGATCTCGCGCACCTTCGATTCCGGCATCTCCATCTTCTGCGCGAGCGTCGCCATATCCGGCTCGGTGCCGGTCTCCTGCATGATCTGGCGCGAGATGCGGTTCATCTTGTTGATGGTCTCGATCATGTGCACCGGCACGCGGATGGTACGGGCCATATCCGCGATCGAACGCGTGATCGCCTGGCGGATCCACCAGGTCGCGTAGGTCGAGAACTTGTAGCCGCGGCGGTATTCGAACTTGTCCACCGCCTTCAGCAGGCCGATATTCCCTTCCTGGATCAGGTCGAGGAACTGCAGGCCGCGGTTGATGTACTTCTTCGCGATCGAGATCACCAGGCGCAGGTTCGCCACCGTCATTTCGCGCTTGGCCTGGCGCGCGCGCTTCTCGCCGGCCGCCATCTGCTTGTTAATCTTGCGCAGGTCGGCCAGGGGCAGCGCCACGCGGGCCTGCAGGTCGATCATGCGCTGCTGCAATTCCTTGATCGCCGGGAGGTTGCGCGACAGGACCGCGCTGTACGGGTAGGCGCAATCGACTTCGCGGTCGCCCCATTCCAGGTCGGTCTCGTTGCCCGGGAAGACCTTGATGAAGTGCGCGCGCGGCATGCCGCAACGGTTCACGCAAATGTCCAGCACCGCGCGCTCGACGCTGCGCACTTCGTCCATCTGGCCGCGCAGGGTGTCGCACAGCTTCTCGACCACCTTGGCGGTGAAGCGCATGCCCAGCAGCTCGTTGGAAATGGTCTCCTGCGCCTTGACATAGGCCGCCGAGCCGTAGCCGACGGTCTTGAAGGCGTGGCCCATCTTGTCGAACTGCTTCTCGATCAGCGCGAACTTCTCCAGCGCGCCCTTCTTCAGCTGCGCCAGCTGCTCGGCGGTGTAGCCGGCGGCGCCGCCGGCGTTGCCTTCTTCCTCGTCCTCGCCATCGTCGAGGTCTTCCTCGTCCTCGTCATCCGAGCTGGCCGCCACCGGCGCGGCCGTTAACTCGTTCTGGTCGACGAAACCGTCCACCACTTCGTCGATCTTGGCTTCGTCGCTGGCGATCTTGTGCGACAGCGCGATGATTTCGGAGATCGTCACCGGGCAGGCCGAAATCGCCTGCACCATGTCCTTCAGGCCGTCCTCGATGCGCTTGGCGATCTCGATCTCGCCTTCGCGCGTCAGCAGCGCCACCGCGCCCATCTCGCGCATGTACATGCGGACCGGGTCGGTGGTGCGGCCGAATTCGGAGTCGACGGTCGACAGCGCGGTGGCCGCGGCAGCTTCGACTTCCTCGTCGCTGGTGGCGGTCGGCACGTTGTCCGACAGGAGCATCATCTCGGCTTCCGGCGCGCGCTCGTAGATCGCGATGCCCATGTCGTTGAAGGTCGCGATGATGCCCTCGATCGCTTCCGGATCGATGATGTTCTCGGGCAGGTGGTCGTTGATCTCGGCGTGGGTCAGGTAGCCGCGCTCCTTGCCCAGGTTGATCAGCGCCTTGATCTGGGCGCGGCGCTTTTCCAGATCGGCTTCACTGGTGCCGGCGTCGCCGTGGATCAGGCTGGCCAGGTTGCCCTTCATCTTGCGCTCACGGATGCGCGAGGCGACCTTCATCTCGGCGCGCTCGACCGCGTTCAGGGCGGCGATCTCGTCGTTTTCCGGCACGAATTCGCTCGGCTTGCGGCCACGGCGGCCCGGCACCTTCACGCCCGGCAGCACGTAGCCCGAAGTGTCGATCGCGGCCAGCGCGCTGGCGTCGGTGGTGGTGCTGACGGTGCCGGTGGCCGCGGCCGCCGGTGCAGCGGCGCCCCGCACGGTGCGGGCGCGCGCCGGCTTGGCCGCTTCAGCGGATGCGTCCGCCCCGGCCCCGGCTTGCTCCGCAGCCTGCGCGGCCTTCACTGCGGCCAGGCGCGACACGCGCTTCTTGACCACCACCGGCGCCGCAGCTTCCGCGGCCACGACCGCTTCGGGGGCCGCTTCGACCGCTTCGACTGGCACCGACGCCTCGGCCTGCTGTTCCGCCTGCGCTGCCTTGGCCGCGGCCAGGCGCGAACGCGTCTTTACCACGGTGACTTTGGCCGCGGCATCGGTTTCAAGCTGGTACGAGGTCGCGGTTTTCGGCACCGCCAGCGGGGCAGCGGCCTTGGCGGCCGGCTTCTTCGCCGTCAGTGTCAACGTCTTGGCAGGGTTTTTCATCATCACTCTCCAATCGCGGCGAGATGCGCGCCAGCGAGGTCAATAATCGACCTGAGCCGCAGCCGCGACTCGGTGCATAGGTTGGTTCAGGGGCAGCGCCCTAATTAGGGACGGACAGGCCGCAAATCAAGCAATTCCGCTCCTTGTCCAGGGAAGTTTCCTGGCGGGTGGGCGTGGCGGAGGCGTGCTGTGATCGAGGTTGCGGTGTGCATGTCGGAACGAAAAAAAGCCCGTCGATAACAAACGGGCTTGAATCTATTTTCTCAAGGAAGATAGAGGAGACAAACAGCATTATGCCGCATGGCAAGATTTTGCGATAATTGATAGTTCCGATAACGGATATCACTGCATCGCATAGCTGGGGCTGCTCGCCTTCCCTATCCCGTCTGCGCTGGCGCAAGCCGAGCGCAAGGCAAGCGGCGGATCATACACGATTTCGCCGCCGGCCGCTGCCGGGATGCCGTTTGCAACCAGCGGTTGGCGTCCGCCCGCAACCAGCTGTAGGCGCGCGGCCCTGCCACTTGAGCCAGCCGCCATGCTATCCTTCGCTTTCCAGTTCTTACAATGAAGTCAATGAATACCAATAGCACCGCCGCCGCATCCCAGGAACCGCAAACCGCCGCGCCCGCAGCCACGCCGGCACCAGCCCAGCCCGAGGCGGCGGGGCAAGCGCCGCAACTGTCGCCACGCGCCCTGCTCAAGCAGTTGCAACAAGATTTCACCGCATTCAAGCAGTGCTTGCCACTGGCCATCGGCGTCGACAAGCAGCTGCTGGCCCGCATGCCCGGCCTGAACCGCAAGGTGATGCGCGCCGCGCTCGGCATCCACACCGGCTCGCTGCGCTACCTGAAGGCCATGGAAAAAGCCACGGTCCGCTACGACCTCGACGGCCAGCCAGGCGAGGAAGTGACCGATACCCACCGCGCCCACGCCCGCGAACAACTGCAACAGCGCTTCAAGAAAGAAGCCGAGCGCAAACGCGCCGAACGCCAGGCCGCCGAGGCCGAGGAAGCGGCACGCAAGCGCCAGGAAAAGCTGCAGGCCCTCGCCTCCAAGTTCTCGTCGCGCCACTGACCGGCGCATGAGCGATTCGCACGACGAGCTGCTGCCGCCTTACGACGGCATCAAGCTGGACGATGTGCGCCTGGTGAAAACCGCGGCGGACGCGCAGCAGGCGCTGGCCGCGCTGTCCGCCAGCGACGTCATCGGCTTTGACACCGAATCCAAGCCGACGTTCACCAAAGGCGAAGTGTCGACCGGGCCGCACCTCGTGCAACTGGCCACTGACGATACCGCCTACCTGTTCCAGATCGGCCGGCCGGATGCGCTGGCGCCGCTGCGCGAGACTTTGCGCGCGGTGCTGGAGTCGCCCGCGATCCTGAAGGTCGGCTTCGGTCTCTCGGACGACCTGAGCCGGGTCCGGTCCAAGCTCGGCATCGATCCACAAAACGTGCTCGACCTGTCGACCGCGCTGCGCATCGACAAGAAGCACACCCTGGGCGCGAAGGCCGCCGTGGCGCGCTACTTCGGCCAGGAAATGCAGAAGTCCAAGCGCATCACGACCACCAACTGGGCCCAGCCGGTGCTGACCGAAAGGCAGATCCTGTACGCGGCCGACGACGCCCACGTGGCGCTGCGCATCTACCGCCGTGCCAGCGAGCTGAAGGGCTGACCTGCGGCCTGGGGAGGCGTGGTGGGTGGGCTGCCAAAACCCGTTCTCCCGATAAGGCCACATCTGGCGCGCTTCCGCTCGATTCGCAGACTCAGTTGCACGATTCACGGTCGAATCCAGTCGATTGGCGGTCGATTCCTACCGCTTTGCGCTCGATAAAGGCCGATTCGCGCTCGATTTCAGGCGCGCACGGCCACAATCTGAAATCGAGCGAGTTTCGCGATTAATCGACCACGCTTCGTAAAGAACCGAGCGCATATCGTCAAGATTCGAGCATGCATCGAGCATGCTCGAACAGGTATCGCACCTTATCGACTTAATCTGACGATATCGTGCGCACCGCGGAAAAAAGTCCCCACACCCCACCGCCCCGCCGGTCCCGCCCTGTGATCACTCTGGCAATGTATGATGTGCTCTGGACCCGCTTCCAAAGCCACGCATGCGCCTGTTCGCCCACACCGCTGTCGCCGTATCGCTGTCCCTGTCCGCCACCGCCCAGGCTGCGTCCGACGCCGTCCCCGACACCCTGGCCCAGCGCCTGACGGCCTGCACCTCCTGCCACGCCCGCAAGGATCCGCAGGGCGTGCCCGGCACCGACCGCTACTTCCCGCGCATCGCCGGCAAGCCCGCCGGTTATCTGTACAACCAGTTGATCAATTTCCGGGAGGGGCGCCGCCAGTACCCGCTGATGACCTATATGGTCGATCACCTGCCCGACGCCTACCTGCACGACATCGCCGACTACTTCTCGAACGAACACCTGCCCTACCCGCCGCCCGCCGCGTCCGACGCCGCGCCGGCGGTGCTCGAACGCGGCCGCCAGCTCGCGACCAAGGGCGATGCCACGCTCAAGGTCCCGGCCTGCATGGCCTGCCACGGCGAGCGCCTGACCGGTGTCGCGCCCGCGATCCCCGGCCTGGCCGGCCTGCCGCGCGACTACATCAACGCCCAGTTCGGCGCGTGGCGCAACAAGACGCGCAAGGCGCAGGCGCCGGACTGCATGGCCGCCATCGCCGCCCGACTGTCGCTGGCCGACGTGGCGGCCGTATCGAGCTGGCTGGCCGCGCAGCCGGTGCCGCCAGACGCCAGCCCGGCCACCTCGATCGCGCGCCCGCTGCCGCTGGCCTGCGGCAGCATGCCGGAGGCGGCCCGATGAATAAGTTTTTCTATCTCATCGCGCTCGTGGCCGCCCTGCTCGGCGCCGCCGTCTACCATGCCTGGCCGCGCGACCAGATGGTGGCCGGCACGCCAGCCGGGTGGGCCGCCACGCCAGCCAACATCGAGCGCGGCGCCTACCTCGCGCGCGCCGGCGACTGCATGGCCTGCCACACCGTGCGCGGCGGCGCCCCGTTCGCCGGCGGCCGCACCCTCGACACGCCGTTCGGCCGCGTGGTCTCGCCCAACATCACGCCCGACGCGGCGACCGGCATCGGCAACTGGAGCGCCGACGATTTCTGGAACGCCCTCCACAACGGCAAGGCGCCCGGCGGCCGCCTGCTGTACCCGGCCTTCCCCTACCCGAACTACACCAAGGTCACGCGCCCCGACAGCGACGCCTTGTACGCCTACCTGCGCAACATCGCGCCGCAGCGCCAGCCCAGCCAGCCGCACGGCCTGCGCTTCCCCTACAACCAGCAAGTCGCGCTGGCGGCCTGGCGCCTGCTCTACTTCAAGCCGGGCGTGCATGAACCGGATCCGAAGAAGCCGGCCGAATGGAACCGCGGCGCCTACCTGGTCGAGGGACTGGGCCATTGCAGCGCATGCCACAGCAGCCGCAACAGCCTGGGCGCGAGCGAAGCCGGCCTGTCCGGCGGCCTGATCCCGCAGATCGGCTGGTACGCGCCCTCGCTCACCGCCGACAACGAAGCGGGCCTGGGCAGCTGGGACCGCACCCACATCGTGCAGCTGCTGCGCACCGGCGTGGCGCCGCGCGCGACCGTGTTCGGGCCGATGGCGGAAGTGGTGTCGCGCAGCCTACAGCACCTGTCCGAGCCGGACCTGGACGCGATGGCGCTCTACTTGCAATCGCTGCCCGCCACGCCGGCCGCGCCGCAGGAACTGCCGCCGCCACCGCAGCTGGAACCCGTGCTGCGCCAGGGCGAGGCGCTGTACAAGGAGCACTGCGCCGACTGCCACGGCGCCGGCGGCCAGGGCAAGGGCGGGGTCTATCCGCCGCTGGCCGGCAACCGCGCGCTGACCATGCGCGAGCCGGTCAACGCGATCCGCATTGTCCTGAATGGTGGATTTGCGCCCGGCACCGCGGGCAATCCGCGGCCCTTCGGCATGCCGCCCTACGGCCCGGTGCTGTCGGATGGAGAGGTGGCGGCGGTGGTCACTTTTCTCCGCGCCAGCTGGGGCAACCGCGCCGCGCCGGTGACGTCGGCCGAAGTGAACCGCTACCGCACGGTGCCGCTCGATTAAGCGTTAACTTACACACGTCGTCCCGGCGAAGGCCGAGATCCATAGAACGTTTGCGACGTCCGGAAATCAGCATGGGTCCCCGCCTGCGCGGGGACGACGTTGCAACGGTTATCGGCTGATCAGATCATCTCGGCGAAGCCGATACGGTCGGTGGTGGCCGCACGCGCCGCGTCCACGCTGACCTTGTGCGAGGCCAGGAACTGCTCCAGCATCGAATTCATGGTGTGGCTGTTCGGGACCCGGCCCGCGTTCAGGTGCTCGCGCACCGCACCGAGGTCGCCCTGCTCCAGCATGCGCGCCACCGCCGGCTCCATGGTCAGGCACTCGGTCGCCAGGTGGTAGCGGTTGCCTTCGCTCGAGGGCAGCAGCGCCTGGCACAGCACGCCGCGCAGCGCGTGCGCCAGCGCCTGGGTCTGGGCGCCGTCGTTGCCGAGCAGGCGCATCATCTTCTGCAGCCCCAGCTCGGTCGAGCGCGCATGCAGCGAGGCCAGCACCAGCGGACCGGATTCGGCCAGCGCCAGCGCCTCCTGCGCGGTCTGGGCGTCGCGGATCTCGCCGATCACGATCACGTCCGGGCGCTCGCGCAGCGCGTCCAGCGCGCCCAGGTAGTAGCTCTCCACGTCCGCATCCACGCCCACCTCGCGCTGGGTGACAATGCAGCGGCGCTGCGGGATCAGGGTCTCGACCGGATCCTCGATGGTGATGATGTGGCCCGAGCGGTGGCGGTTGATCTCGTCCAGGATCGAGGCGATGGTGGTCGACTTGCCCTGGCAGGTGTCGCCGATGATCAGCACCAGACCGTTGGTCAGGCAAGCGAACTCCTGCTCGTCGGCGTGCAGGCCCAGCTCCGGCAGCGGCAGCGGCTCCTTGGGGAAGCGCCGGATCACGCAGCCAAGCCGCTTCTTGCCCTGGAAGCTGAAACAGTTGGCGCGGATGCGCGCGGTATGCAGGTCGATCGAGCGGTCGAAGGCGCGCTCCAGGATGCGTTCGGCCCAGTTCGGCTCGATCACCTCGAAGAATTCCTCCAGCTCCTCGCGCGTGATCGGCGAATCGGTCACCGCCACCAGGCCCTTCGGCTGGCGCAGCATCAGCGGGCTGTTCTGGTGGATGATGATGTCCGAGAACACCAGCCGCGAGTTCAGCAGGTGCAGGATCTGCTCGACCAGGGTGCCGAACACCGGATGGTCCTCGTTCTCGATATAGGTGAGAGTGGGAATCTGCGAGGACTGTTGGAATTCCATGGCGCGGGCGGGCGTGGGTGAGCGATTGCAGGATTATAAAACCAGCGCCAGCGGAATCTTGCATCTTTGAAAGAAAAATGTTCGGCGTGACATCTTCACAACGAGCATTGCTGTGATTGCAAAGCGGACCCGGGAGTGGCAGGATATTTACAAACCATTCCTGGAAGAGACGATCATGCGCTACCTGCTCCCTTTCCTGGCCGCTCTCCTGCTGCCGGGCGCGGCTGCGGCCGCCGACAGCTTCCTGGCCCGGTGTGACCGCGAAATGGCGCCGGTGCTGGAAGTGAAGGCGGAAGAGGCCGAGTTCGACTTGTCCAGCTCGGTGTCGAGCAAGGTGCTCAACACCAGGGGCAGCTACGCCAGCGCCAACCAGCTCACGATGGGCCTGACCTCGGGCACCAACCGCACCGAGATCACGATCGACGCCCCGGGCCTGCGCGACACCGCCACCGGGCGCGAATGCGTGTCGCCGCACATCTACGTCGACATGGCCTACAAGCCGCTGCAGGTGTTCGTGGCGCGCGAATTCCACCAGCAGTCCTGCGCCTACCGGACCGTCTACGAGCACGAGATGCGCCACGTGCAAATCTACCGCGACAACCTGCCGGTGCTGGAGCGGAAGGTGCGCGAGGCGCTGCAACAGCGCTACGGCACCCATGCGCTCATCATCCCGGCCGGCGCCCCGGCCAATGCCGGCATCGACCAGCTGCAGAAGGACGTCGACACCTGGCTGCGCCCCTATATCAGGGAACTGCTGGCCGACGTCGAGCACCAGCAGACCCTGCTCGACACCCCGGAAGAAGTGTTCCGCCTGTCGCACGCCTGCCTGGGCGAGATCGAAAAGGCGATGGGCAGCAGTTTCTGACAGCCTGGGCCGCGGTTTTACCATTTAGACCACGCAGCCTGCAGTTCGTCGCAAATCACCGCGACGATGCGGGCGGGAGCGTTACGCTGTCGTCCGTCATCACTACTTTCGAGGAAACCGACATGAGCCATGCCAGCACTTCCGTCCGCCGCAAACTCCTGCTCACCGCTGCCGCATGCACGCTGGCGTCCCCGGCCTTCGCCTGGAGCTTCGGCGGCGAGACCGTGAACGGCAGCGGCAAGGTCCGCACCGAAGCCCGCAAGGTCGAGCACTTTACCGGGATCGAGGTGTCGGTGCCGGGCGATGTCGAGCTACGCGTCGGTTCCAGCGAAGGCGTGAGCATCGAGTCCGACGACAACATCCTGCCGCTGATCGAAACCAAGGTCGACGGCCGTACCCTGGAAATCCGCGTGGCGCGGCGCAAGCTGAACCTGCACCCGCACACCCTGCGCATCACCGTCAACGCCAAGGAAATCGACCACGTGGACCTGGCCGGCTCCGGCTCGATCTCGGCCGACACGCTGCGCGCGCGCAACTTCAAGGCCTCGGTGTCCGGTTCGGGTTCGATCAAGGCGCGCGCCATCGAGGGCGACAACCTGGCGATCAGCATCGCCGGCAGCGGCGACATGACGGCCGACGGCGGCAATATGAAACAGGTGAAGATTTCGATCGCCGGCTCGGGCGACGTCGACATCGGCAAGCTGAAGGCGGCCGATGTGAAGGTAAACACCTCGGGCTCGGGCAACAGCACGGTGTGGGCCAGCAGCGCGCTGGACGTGTCGGTGGCGGGCTCGGGCGACGTCAACTACTACGGCGAGCCGCGCATCTCGCGTTCGGTGATGGGGTCGGGGGACGTCAAGCGCCTGGGTGCATCGCCGCGCTAAGCGCTAATCACCCCTACCCTGAAAGCCGTCGTCCCCGCGCAGGCGAGGACCCAGCCGGGCTGACGTGCCTGCGGCAATACAGTTCGATCACGCACGCTGTCCATGGGTCCCCGCCCTGCGCGGGGACGACGTTTGAGGTGGCTTATTTGGGCGGCTGGTAGGCAATCGATTTCACCGGCACCTGCACCTTCACTTCCTCACGCTTCTTGGCAGCATCCTCCACCACCAGCGTCAGCGGCACCGTCTCGCCTTCCTTCAGCTGCTGCTTCAGCCCGAACAGCATCACGTGATACCCGCCCGGCCCCAGCTTCACATCCTTACCCGCCGGCAGCGCGATCGACTTCACCGCGTGCATCGCCATGGTCTGCCCCTGCATCTCCATCTGGTGCATCTCGGCCTTGTCGGCGGCCGGCGTGCGCACCGCGACCAGGGTCGCCGCTTTCGCCGAACGCAGCTGCATGAACGCACCCGCCGATTTCTGCTGCGGCACCGTGGCGCGCACCCAGGCATCGCTCACCGTCACCTGCGCCAGGGCGGTGGCCGACAACAAGGCGCCGGCGGCCAGCGCAATCGATCGTTTGCCCATCTGAATCCTCCCGAAAAACGCGTCAGCTTGCAGGATACCAGCGCTCGCGCTCGACCAGCACGGTATCCTCGCCGTCGGTCACCCACACCTGGCCGTCCTGGATCGTGACTTGCAGCTGCATGCTGCGCTTGGCCAATTTCTCCAGCGCGGCACTGGTCTCGGCCGGGATATTCACGATCGTCACCTTCTCGGACCGCCCGAGCTTGCCGACCAGCCCCTTGAACCACACCTGGCTGGCCGCGCTGTAGCTGTACACGAACACTTTTTCGGCGCGCGAGCAGGCCTGCTTGATGCGCTTTTCGTCCGGCTGGCCGACCTCGATCCAGGTCTGGAGCGCGCCGGTCAGGTCCTTTTCCCACAGGTCCGGCTCGTCGGTGTCGAACAGGCCCTTGGTGAACGTGAGCGCCTCGCTGGCGTGCAGCGCGAACGCCAGCACCCGGATCATCACCCGTTCGTCGGTCTCGGACGGATGGCGGGCAATGGTCAGGCCATGCTCCTGGTAATAGTGGCGGTCCATGTCCGCGATATTCAGGTCTGCCTTGTAGATGGTTGCTTTGAGGGCCATTGGAATTGTCGGTGAGATTGCAGCCCACTATTGTCGCACCCTGCGGGCGCCTTGAGCAAACCGGGTGAATTCCACGGCTGGGCGAACTTCGGGCCGCAAACGGCGTCTATTCGACTCGCTCCATTCATTTGCCCACAGAGGAAACCATGCAAGCAACACTGGCCACCAATCCGGCCTTGCGCTCGCAGCTCGAAAGCCAGGTGAATTTCCTGACCGAGCTGTCGCACCGTACCTACGAGTCGGTGCGCAAGGTGAGCGAGCTGAACATGCACTACACGCAACAGCTGATCGAAGATTCGATGAACCTCGGGCGCGAGCTGATGAACTGCTCCGACCCGTTCCAGGTGACGTCCACCGCCATCGGCCAGCTGCAGCCGGCCACCGAACACCTGCGCAACTACCAGCGCGACCTGATGGGCGTGCTGTCGGGCGTGCAGGCCGAACTCGGGCGCGTCGCCGAAACCACCATTCCGGAAGCGACGCGCCAGGCCAGCGCCATGGCCGACCAGATGGTGCGCAACGCAGCCAACGCGGCGGCCGACGTTGGCGCCGCCCACAACCCCACCTGAATGCAGCACAGCATGAACCGACACGATAAACCAAGGGCCCTGGCCCTGCTGCACGCCGACCACCTGCGCGTGCGCAAGCTGTTCCAGGACTACCACAGCCTGCGCGGGCTGGACGAGGAAGACGCGCGCAAGGCCGAGCTGGTGGACGACATCTGCTACGAGCTGACCGTGCACGCCATGCTCGAGGAAGAAATCTTCTACCCGGTGCTGCGTTCGGCCATCGGCGATGACGAACTGATGGACGGGGCCGAGCTCGAACACGCCGGCATGCGCGAGCTGATCGGGCAACTCGACATCATCTACCCCGGCGACGACCACTTCGACGCCACCGTCGCGGTACTGGCCGAGGAAGTCGGGCACCACGTCGACCAGGAAGAAGCCGAGCTCTTCGCCGCTGCCCAGCGCGCCGGCATCGACCTGGAGCGCCTGGGCGGGCAGCTGGCGGCGCGGCGCGCCGAGCTGGAGGAAGACCTGTCGGCGCCGGCCGGCACGGCCGACGCCATCGAACTGCACGACGGCGCGCGGCGCGCACCGCGTCCGCCCGACTGAGTCCGGAACCTATCGCAAAAAAACGCTCTCTAAGCCCACGAGCGCGTCACGCCGCGCTCGCGGCTTTCACCTTTGACGAAACGGGCATTCAAGGAGAACGACATGGCGACAAACAAGGAAGGCGGCAAAGGCGCGGGCAGCTCCAGCGGCAGCGCACAAAAGAGCGGCAGCGGCAGCAGCCAGGGGCCGGCCAAGCGCGGGTTTGCCGCAATGGACCAGGCCCAGCAGCGTGAAATCGCCAGCAAGGGCGGCCAGGCCGCGCACCAAAAAGGCACGGCCCACGAATTCGATTCCGAAGAAGCGCGCCGCGCCGGGCAAAAAGGCGGTGAAGCCGTCAGCCGCAACCGCGCCCACATGGCCGACATCGGCCGCAAGGGCGGCGAAAGCCGCCAGTCCGCGCACCGCGCAGCCCAGGCTGCCGCAGCCGCGGCCAAGAACGGCGGCAACCGGCAGGGTGGCGACAAGGAATAAACAGCGCGGAACGGAGGACGCTATATGACTGAATCACCGAAGTGCCAGCGCGCCTGCGCATCCCGGTCGTTCGGTCGCTTTTTGCGCCTCGCACGCGGCCGTGCTACAGTGCCGGCCGCATGTCCTCCTCCCTCCCCTACCTCGCCGCCTACCCCGAGCCGCTGCGCGCCCAGGCCGCGTCGCTGCTGGCCGATGGCCGCCTGGCCGGCGTGCTGCGCGGCCGCTACCCGCGAGCCCACGATGTCCGCAGCGACAAGGCCCTGTACCGCTACGTGCAGGACCTGAAGGACACCCACCTGCGCAACGCCGACGCCATCAGCAAAGTGGCCTTCGACAGCAAGCTGCAAGTGATCCAGCACGCGCTCGGCCTGCACACCGCGATCTCGCGCGTGCAGGGCAGCAAGCTCAAGGCCAAGCACGAAATTCGCATCGCCACCATGTTTCGCGAGGCGCCGCCGGAGTTCCTGCGCATGATCGCCGTCCATGAACTGGCGCACCTGAAGGAAAAGCAGCACGACAAAGCCTTCTACCAGCTGTGCTGCGCGATGGAACCGCAGTACCACCAGTACGAGTTCGACCTGCGCCTGTACCTGACCCTGCTCGACCACGGTGGCCCCCGATTGTGGGCCGCCGCGTCCTGATTTGTTGAATTTTCGCAACATTAATTGCATTTCGATTAATGTTTGGGCGACTAAAATTCGACTTTCGGTCTACAAATCGTTACATTCGCGTCTTGCACTAAAACAAGACCAAGGCATCCTACCCGTTTCGCCTCCCCACCAGCGTCCCTACCCAGGACGCGTGAATCCAGAATGCGCGCCATCGTCCGCCAGTTGTTCGCCTCCACCCTGCTCTGCCTCGCGGCCGGCGCCTGCGCGGGCGCGGACATCGTGGTCGTGGTGTCGAGCCGCTCGCCGCTGGCCGCGCTGCGGATGGACCAGGTGGCCGCGCTGTTCCTCAGCCAGGAGGCGCGCTTTCCCGACGGCTCTGCCGCAGTCCCGCTCGACCAGCCGGTCGGTACCGCCCTGCGCGACCAGTTCTACCAGAAAGTGACCGGCAAGACCCCGGCCATGCTGAAGGCATACTGGTCGAAGATGGTGTTCACCGGCCGTGGCCAACCCGCGCGCGACCTGGCCGGCAACGCGGCGGTGCGCAAGGCCGTCGCCGGCAATCTGGCGATGATCGGCTACATCGACCGCGATGCGCTCGACGACAGCGTGCGTCCGGTGCTGGTCATCCATTAAGCCGATGAACGCCCCGCAGCCCATGTCGCCGCTGACCAGCGGCCCGCCGCCCGCGTCCGCAAGCAAGCCCCGTCCGGGCTGGGCGCGCCGCCTCACGCCGCTGCTCGAAACCCATATCTCGCTGCCGCCCTTCGCCCTGCTCCTGATCGTCGCGCTGTGGGTCGTCACCTTCCACATGATCCGCACCGAGCGCGCCGCGGCCGAACAGGGTGCGCGCGAAGGCGCACGCAAACTGGCCGAAACCTACGAGGCACAGATGGCGCGCAGCCTGTCCGGCATCGACCAAACGCTCAAGATGCTCAAGTATGCGGTTGAACGCGACGGTCCCGCGCCGGCGCTCGCCACGCTGCGCCAGCGCGGCCTGCTGCCGCCGGCGATGCTGTTCGTGGCTGCCGTGGCGGACCGCCACGGCGTCCTCGTGGCGCGCAGCCCGAGCCCGCCGCCGGGGCCGCCGGTGGACATCTCGCACGAGCCGCATTTCACGATGCACCGCGCCGCCGACACCGGCATGCCCTACGCCAGCCGGGCCTCCGGCGACTCCATGCGGCACGAGCCTCACCTGCATTTCACACGCCGCCTCAACGATGCCAAAGGCGGCTTCGCCGGCATCGCGATCATCGTCACCGACCCGGCCTACTTCACCAGCGCCTACGAACGCTCGCGCGAAGGCGATCACGGCATGCTCGGCCTGGTGGGCGACGATGGCGTGGTGCGCGCGATGCGCATCGGCGACCAGGTCAGCTGGGGCCAGCACCTGCCGATGGCATTGCTGAAGGACGGCCAGGTGCGGCTCGACACCGTGGCCGGCGACGGCACTCCACGCTATCTGTGTGCGCGCCGCCTGCACGGCTTCGGCATGTATGCCATCGTCGGCCTGGACGCGAAAGAAGCAATGGCCGCCTTCGCGCGCCGCGAGCGCACCTGGCTCGCCGCCGCCGCCACCGGCACCGCGCTGCTGGCGATCCTGGTGGCGCTGCTGTCGGCCTGGTCGTGGCAGGCGGCGCGGGCGCGCCGCAGCGTGCGCCACGCCCAGGAAACCTACGCCGCCGCGTCCGAGGCCAGCGTCGACGCCTTCTTCGTGTTCCGCTCGGTGTTCGGCGCCGACGGCAGCATCGTCGACCTCGAAATCGAGATGGCCAACGGCCGCGCCGAAAAGATGACCGGCCGCTCGCTCGACCAATTGCGTGGCACCCGGATCTGCGAGCTGATGCCACACTACCGCCGCAATGGCGTGTTCGCCGCGATGGCGCGGGTCGCGCGCGACGGCGGCGTCGAGCAGGCCGAATGGCTGGCCGAGGTGGGCACCATGGCCGGCCGCTGGCTGCACCTGCGCGTGGTGCAGGTCGAAGGCGGCGCGTTCGCGATGATCAGCGATATCAATGAACGCAAGCTGGCCGCCGACCGCATCGTCCACATGGCCCACCACGACGACCTCACCGGCCTGCCCAACCGCACCATGCTGCGCCTGCGGCTGACCGAGGCGATCGTCGAGGCCGAGCGCAAGCAGGAATGCGTGGCGCTGGTGTTCGTCGACCTCGACGGCTTCAAGCTGATCAACGACGGCCTGGGGCACAGCGCCGGCGACGAACTGCTCAAGGTGATCGGCCAGCGCATGCAGGCCTGCCTGCGCCGCGGCGATACCCTGGCCCGCTTCGGCGGCGACGAATTCGTGCTGCTGTTGCCCGCCACCCGCCCCGATCCGCAGGCGCTCGCGCCCCTGCTCGACAAGCTGCGCCACGCGGTGCAGGAGCCGGCCCAGGTGGCCGGCCAGTCGGTGCAGGTCAGCTGCAGCGCCGGCGTGGTGATGTATCCGCGTGACGGCCGCGACGCCGATACCCTCCTGATGAACGCCGACGCCGCCATGTACCGCGCCAAGGATGGCGGCCGCAACAACTACCGCTTCTACACGCGCGACATGAACGCGCGCGGCGAAGAGAACCTGGTGCTGCTCGACGGCCTGCGCCAGTCGCTCGACGCCAGCATGGCCGATGACGGCGGCGCGCACGGCTTCACCCTGCTGTACCAGCCAAAGATCGAACTGGCCAGCGGCCGCATGTTCGGGGTCGAGGCCCTGCTGCGCTGGGAGCATCCGGAACACGGCCAGATCGCACCGGCGCGCTTCATCGGCCTGGCCGAAGACAGCGGCATGATCGTCGACATCGGCGACTGGGCCCTGCGCACCGCCTGCCGCCAGGCGATGGCGTGGCGCGCCGCCGGCCTGCCGCCGATCACCGTCTCGGTCAATGTCTCGCCGCGCCAGTTCGAGGAGCGCCGCCTGGTCGAGCGCGTGGCCGCGGCGCTGGCCGACAGCGGCCTGCCGCCGGACGGGCTGGAACTGGAGGTGACCGAAACCCTGATCATGCGCGACCTGGCGCAATCGATCGCCAAGATGCGCACCCTGCAGCAGATGGGCGTGTCGCTGTCGATCGACGACTTCGGCACCGGCTATTCCAGCCTGTCCTCGCTCAAGTCCTTCCCGATCAGCCGCCTGAAGATCGACCAGACCTTCGTGCGCGAACTGGCCGACAATCCTGGCGACCAGGCCATCGCCACGGCCGTGATCTCGCTCGGCCACAAGCTCAAGCTGCGCGTGATCGCCGAAGGCGTCGAGACCGAAGCCCAGTGCGCCTTCCTGCGCGCGCACGGCTGCGACGAGATGCAGGGCTACCTGTTCAGTAAACCAGTGCCGCCCGAGCGCATCGCCGCTTTGCTGCTGGAAGAGCCCTGCCAGCCGGAGGCCGCATGATCGACCGCGCCCGCCTTGGCAAGCTGCTGATGGGGACCGATCCCAGGGTGCGCCGCATGGTGGCCTACTGGGCCGCGACGGGCGTGATCTATGTGCTGATGATCGCGCTGATGCAGGTCGCGGTGCAGGTCGGCCTGGCCGATCGCCGCGCGGTCGCGATGCTGACCGCGTACGGCGTGTGCGGCGTGCTGGCGTTCGCGGTGCTGGTGCGCGCCAGCGCGGTGCTGGGCATCTCGCCGTGGATCCTGTCGGTGCTGCAGGGCCTGTTCGCGGTCAGCTGCAATATCTGGCTGTATACCGTCAGCGGTCCGCTGCGCGAAGCGTCGCTGATCACGCTGCTGGTGGTGGTCACCTTCTGCACCTTCTCGCTGCGTCCGCGCCAGACCATGCTGCTGTCCGCGGTCAGCATCGCCGGCATGGGGATCGCAATGTGGTTTGGCGTGTCGCGCGATGCCGCCCACTATCCGCCGATGGTCGAGGCGCTGACCTTCGCCTTCGCCAGCGTCGGCCTGATCGCGATCACGCTGCTGACCGGGCAGATGAACACCCTGCGCGCGCGCCTGAAGAACCAGAAGGAAGAGCTGCTGGTGGCGCTGGCCACGATCCGCACACTGGCGACCAGGGACGAACTGACCTCGCTCGCCAACCGCCGCCACATGAATGACGTGCTGGCGGACGAGGAACGGCGCCAGAAGAGCGCCGGCGCGACCTGCATCGCGCTGATCGACATCGACTTCTTCAAGGACATCAACGACCGCTTCGGCCACGCCCAGGGCGACGCGGTGCTGCGCGAATTCGCGGCCGCGGCGCTGGGTGCGCTGCGTGGCTCCGACATGCTGGCGCGCTGGGGCGGCGAAGAATTCCTGCTGATGCTGCCGACCACCCAGCTGGCCGAGGCCACCCAGGTGCTGGCGCGGATGGCCGGCGCGGTGGCGGCGATGCGCCTGCCGGAAGTCGAGCTGGGGCGGCCGGTCACCTTCTCGGCCGGCGTGACCGCGCGCGCCGCCGGTGAGCCCTTCGCCGAAACCATCAACCGCGCCGACAAGGCCCTCTACCGCGCCAAAGCCGAAGGGCGCAACCGCGTGGTGACCGTCTGAACCCAGGCGCCAATACCCGGGGTCAGGTCGTCCAATCGATCAAAATTGCAATAGCGGCCTATCCCTCGTGGTTTCTGCTCCGCACTTTTGATTCTTTGGACGACCTGACCCCTGGTAGCCGCGTGGTTTCTGCTCCGCACTTTTGATTCTTTGGACGACCTGACCCCAGGTAGCCGCACTCTCTTGCTTTAGGCGCCGATTGCTTTCGCGTCATCCTGCAGGCGCTGCACCAGCGCATCCGCATCGGCATCGACCCGGATCATCTCCAGGTACTCGGCGCGCACGAAGCCTTCCTGCTGCTGGTGGCGGCAGAAGCCCATCAGCCCATCCCAGAAGCCGTCCGTGTTCAGCAGGCCGATCGGCTTGGCGTGGATGCCCAGCTGCCACCAGGTCACCATCTCGAACAGTTCTTCCAGCGTGCCCATCCCGCCCGGCATGGCGATGAAGCCTTCTGCCAGCTCCGACATCATCGCTTTGCGCTCGTGCATATCCTTGACCACGAACTGGCGCGTCAGGCCAGTGTGGCCGACCTCGCGTTCGAGCAGCGCGCGCGGGATCACGCCAGTGGCTTCGCCGCCCAGGCGCAGCACCTCGTCCGCGATCACGCCCATCAGCCCGACCTTGCCGCCGCCGTAGACCAGCCCGATATTGTGTTCCACCAGCGCGCGCGCCAGTTCGCGCGCGGCTTCCGCGTACAGGGGACGTGCGCCCGGCGAGGCGCCGCAATAGACTGCGATCGATTTCATGTGTGCTTGTATTGTCAGTGTTGGGCGGCGCCCTGCGGCGCCGTTTTGCTCAGGTAGGCGCTCGACTGCTTGTCGAAACGCTCGCGCGACTCGCCGCGCAGGTAGGGGCCCGCCATCGACAGCACCTGGTAGCAGGCCCGTTCGAGGGCGTCGACGATGGCCTGTTGTTCACTGTACTTGCGCGGATTGCGCACGTATTCATAGGACAGCCAGTAGGTCGCCACTACCACCATATTGGCCGACAGCGCCGCGATCTCGGCGTCGGTCGCGACCATCGAGCCGTCGCTGCGCAGGCCTTCGCACATCTGGCGCGCGATCTTGTGCTTGTGGTCGAGGATGGCCTTGAACTGCAGTTCCAGCGTGCGGTTGCGCGACAGGAGGTCGTTCATGTCGCGGTAGAAGAAGCGGAAGCGCCAGATCAGCTCGAACATCTGGTGCAGGTAGGCCCACACGTCTTCCATCTGCGAGCGGCGCCCGGCCGGCACGTTCAGCATGCGCACGATCTCGGCCTCGAACTGGGTGAAGATCGAGTTGACGATGTCGTCCTTGTTGCGGAAGTGGTAGTACAGGTTGCCCGGCGAGATGCCCATCTCCTCGGCGATCACGGTGGTCGTGATGTTCGGTTCGCCGAAGTCGTTAAACAGGCGCAGCGACAGCTCGAGGATGCGTTCGCGGGTGCGGCGTGGGGCTTTCTGTAGCATGGCGGCGGGCCTTGTTCGGATCACCCGCAAGCATATCACCGATCTCGCGGGCAGCGGCAGCTAGCCGCCGGCGGCCCGCTGGCGCGCGAGAATGAAGGCGTCGCGCAGTCCTTCGTGCAGCGACACGCCCGACCACGGCTTCGAATGGAAGGCGTCGACGATCCCGGCGCCGACGGCGCGCGCGATGTCGCCCGACTCCAGTTGCGCCGACAGGATCAGGCGCGCGGTATGCGGGTACTGCGACTGCACCTGCGCCATCAGCTCGGTGCCGCTCATGCCCGGCATCCACTGGTCGCTCACCACCACCTGCACCGGCTCGCGCGCCAGCGCCTCCAGCGCGGCGAAGCCGGAGCTGGCGCGCAGCACGCGATAGCCCTGCGCTTCCAGCAGATCGCCCAGCAGCTCAAGCACGTAGGCGTCGTCGTCGACCAGCAGCAGGGTCTGCACCCGGGCCGGCTGCGGCGGCAGGAAAGCCTCGATCTCGGCCACGAAGCTGCCTGGCTCCAGCGGCAGGGCGATGTAGCCGTCATAGCCATCGGCGGCCAGGCGGCTGGTGTCGGCCGGCTCCGGCTGCGGCGTCAGCGCCAGCACCGGCACGCCCGGCGGGGCCGCGGCGCCGCGCAGGCCGGCCAGCAGCTTGCTGGCGTCGGCGGTGGCCGGCAGCACGCACAGCACCAGGTCGGGCGCGGCATGCGCGGCCGCGCTGCCCGGCAGCAGCGGCTGGTGCCCCGCGTGAACGAG
The DNA here is from genome assembly GCF_024753145.1 of Massilia terrae. Taxonomy (GTDB): domain Bacteria; phylum Pseudomonadota; class Gammaproteobacteria; order Burkholderiales; family Burkholderiaceae_D; genus Telluria; species Telluria terrae. The sequence goes on from NZ_JANUGU010000007.1 coordinate 212,291, forward strand.
CAGGTCGGTGATGGGGGCGGCAGAGACGGGATCGGCAGCGATGATCAGGATGCGGGCCAAGCAAACTCCAGTGATGCGTGCGGCGGACAGAAAACAAGCCACTGTACCACATGGCTGGGATCCCGGCTCAGGCGGCCCAGCCAGATGCTTCCGCGATCTCGTGCATCACCGCGGCCAGCACGCCGGGATCGCTACCCAGCGCGACATGGCCGACGCCGCCGAACTCGATATTGCGCGCGCCCGGCAGCAGGCTGGATGTCTGCGGCGCGACGATATTGTCGTGGTGGCTCCAGATCGAGGTGATCAACGCGCGGGTCGCATCATCCTCGCCGGCCGCGAGCTCGCGCAACCAGGCGCTCTCGGGCCGGTCGCCGGCGCCGCGCCGCATCTGCTGGCCGTTGGCGCCCAGTGCCAGGCCCGCGAGCCGGGTGCCATGGTGCGGCGTGCCGAGCGTGATGAGGCGCGCGATCATCGCACCGCGGTCGCGCCGCAGCCAGGCCCGCGCCACCAGGCCGCCCATGCTGTGGCCGACCACCACCAGCTTGTGGCTGCCGCTGGCCCAGCACAGCGCGCGCGCCGCCTCCTCCACCATCGGCAGGTAGTCGTCGATGCCGCAGCCGAGCGGCTGCAGGTCGAGCGTGGCGTGGCTGATGCGGGCCGCGTCCAGCCGCGCCGCGAGCTGGGCCCAGAAGCCGCTGTTGGCGCCATAGCCGTGCAGCAGCAGCACCGGCAGCCCTTGCGCGTCCGGGTAGATGCGGGTCGCGGCGCGGCTGCGCGGCATATGCCACGACGCCGCCATCATGCTGGCCGCGAACTCGCGCCAGAACAGGCGCAGCCGGCCCAGCGGGCCAAGCGCGAACGCCGCCGGCGTCGGGCTGCCGTGGCGCGCGCTCATCGCGAAGTTGTTGACGCTGATCGCCAGCCGCACCAGCAACGCGCAGGCCAGGCCGATCATCAGCGCCGCCAAGGCGCCGGCGCCCAGCCAGAAATGCAGGGCCGCCGCGATCACGAGCACGCCGCCGGCCTGCACCGCCAGCAGAAGCCAGAGCAGGCCGCGCATGCTCATGCCGTCACGCGCGGCGCCGGCCGTCCTGTCAGCGCCTGCGCCAGTCCGCTCGTCAGCCACGCCGTGATGCCATAAATCGACAGCTGCGGGTTGGCCCCGATCGAGGTCGGGAACAGCGAGCCGTCGTGCACCGAGAGGTTGGCGAGATGGCGATAGCGGCCATCGGGCGCGGTCACGCCGAGCCGCTCGTCACCGGCCATGCCGCAGCCGCCCATCACGTGCGCGGACGCGACTTTCACCAGCTGCGGCCGGAGCGACAGCGCGCCGATTGCTTCCCTGGCCTCGGCCCAGCTGCGGTACGGTGTCGCCATCTCGTGCGCCGGCTTCACCGTCTTCGCGCCGGCCGCGAACTGGATCTCGGCCATCGCCAGCAAGCCGCGCCGCGCGCCATCCCACACGGCATCCGTGAGCGGATAGTCCAGCACCGGCGCGCCGCCGTGCAGCTTGACCTCGCCGCCGCGCGCGTCGGCATGAAAACCGTCGCGCAGCAGCGCCAGCATGCCCTGCATATGCGGGAACTGGCGCATCAGCTCCGCGTGGCGCCTGCCAAAATCGGTCATGGTGGTCGCCAGCAGCAGCGGATGCATCGGCGGCACCTCCAGCTTGAAGCCGAGCGGGCCGTCGATCGGCTGCGTCTTCAGGAAGTGGTCGGAGTAGATGGTCTGCGGCGCGCCCGCGTAGCCGTTGACGGGCTGCTCATACAGCGCCGCCGAGACCAGCGTCGGATGCAGGAAGGTGCGCTTGCCGAGCAGCCCGTGCGGATCGGGCGCGCCGGAGCGCATCAGCAGCGCCGGCGTGTTGATCGCGCCGCCGGCGGCCACGAAGTGCTTCGCGCGCAGGAGCAGCACGCGGCCGGTGGCGGCCTGGCCATGCGCGTCCAGCGCCACGCACAGCAGCTCGCTGACGCGATTATGCGTGATCTCGAAGCGTTCGGCGCGGGCGCGCGTCACCAGCGTCGCGCCGTGGTCGAGCGCGGAGGGGATCGTGGTCACCAGCATCGACTGCTTGGCGTTGGTCGGGCAGCCCATGCCGCAGTAGCCCAGGTTCCAGCAGCCGCGCACATTGCGCCGGATCGCCGCCACCGGGATGCCCAGCTTGTCCGCGCCGCGCCGTAGCAGCGCGTTGTTCTCGTTGGGCGCGGTCTGCCAGTCCGAGATGTTCAGGCGCTCTTCCATCATTGCGAACCAGGGCGCCAGCGACTGCTCGCTGTAGCCGGCAAGGCCGTAGCGGCGCCGCCACCAGTCGAGTGTCGAGGGCGGCGTGCGAAAGCTCGAGGTCCAGTTGACCGTGGTCGAGCCGCCCACCGTGCGCCCCTGCAGGATGTTGATCGCCTTGTCCGCCGTCTTGCGCGCCGCCGACTCCTGGTACAGCGCGGGATAGGCCTCGGCTTCGCGCATCCTGAAATCCTGCGAGGACTTCAAGGCGCCCTCTTCCACGATCACGACCTGCAGGCCCGCGAGCGCGAGGATCTCGGCGCTGACGCCGCCGCCGGCGCCGCTGCCGACCACCACCACGTCGGCATCCATCGCCTGGTCGGCCGCCAGCGTCGACGCATCGATGACTTTCCAGCCGCGCGCGAGGCCGGCCTGGATCGGGTCCGGGATCGGGCTGCTCATGCCGCCAGCTCGCGATTGGGGCCGGGATAGCCGATCGCCTCCCAGCTCGACGGATCGGCATACCAGCCGCCCAGCACGAGGTCGTGCAAGGCGCCGTAGGCACTGCGCAGCAGTCCGAGGCGATGCACGCGCCAGTCCTGCAGGAAGGCCGAGACCTGCTCCACATGCGCATTGGCCCACCCGCCAGCGATCCCGGTCAGCAGGCGCCGCGCCGGCGCCAGCGCCAGCAGGCCAAACAGGTCCTGCACTTCCTTTTGGGTCGCCAGCGGCAGGCCGAGGATGGCCTGGTGCACGCGCGCGGTGGCGGCGGCGATCGCCGCTGCGCGCGCCGGTCCGGCATCCGGCAGCGCGCCGTCGAGGATGGCGGGGACGATCGCATGCAGCGCAGCGCGCGCTTCGCCATCCAGCGCGAACCGCGCTAGCACCGGTGGATGGGTGGCGCGATAGATGCCCCCGCCCGCCGCCAGGGCGAGCGCGGCCACCGCGCCGGCTTTCAGGAAGGTCCTGCGGGATGCCTCCATGTCGTCTCCCGATCTCCTTGTACTCCTAGTGTACGCGAACGGGAAGACCGGCAGCTCAGTCCTTCTGCTTGAGGATCTGGCGCGCGATGCCGCGCAGGATATTCACCTCTTCCGTTTCCAGCCCGGTGCGCGCGAACAGGCGCTTCAGGCGCGGCATCAGTTTCTTCGGATTGTCGGCATTCAGGAAGCCGATCGACACCAGGGCCTGTTCCAGGTGCTCGTACATGCCTTCGATCTGGGCCACGCTGGCCGCATCGCCGCGAAAGCCGACCGGCAGCGCCGCATCCGGCTCGCCGCAAGCGGCCTGGCGGCACTCGTAGGCCAGCACCTGGGCGGCCTGCGACAGGTTCAGGGACGAATAATCCGGATTGGCCGGGATGTTGATCAGCACATTGCACTGCTGGACCACCTCGTTGGGCAGGCCGAAGCGCTCGTTGCCGAGGATGAGCACGGGCGCCAGTTCCGCCTGTGCCGCCACGTGGCCGGCGAAGGCGCGCGGGGTCCACACCGGCGGCGAGAACTCGCGCAGGCGCGCCGACACCGCCGCCGCGAAATTGCGGCCCTCCAGTGCCTCGGCCACGCTGCCGACGATGCGCGCCCCGGCCAGCACGTCGCCGGCGCCACTGGCGAAGGCCACCGCCTCGGGGTCGTTCAGCGGGTCGGCGCAGCGCGGCGTGACCAGCACCAGGTCGGAAAATCCCATCGTCTTCATGGCGCGCGCCACCGAGCCCACATTGCCGGCCCGGCTGGTCTCGACGAGCACGAAACGGAGGCGTTTGAAAAGAGACGTGTCGGAATTTTGCTGGTTCATTTAAAATAGACCCTTTCGCGCGGGCGCCGCGTGTTGCAATCGTTACCAGAAGTGCGCGATTGTAAACAGTTCGGCCGCGCTTTGCTCTTTATAATCTGTTCGAATCCTGACCGTCTACGGCGCCCTTTGCGCGGTGGGCGTTCGCTTTTTTTCATCGGAAAGCATATGCACCCAATGCTCAATACGGCCGTCAAGGCCGCCCGCCGCGCCGCCACCGTCATCAACCGCGCGTCCTTCGACCTCGATCGCGTCACGGTCAGCGAAAAAGAACACAACAACTTCGTCACCGACATCGACAAGGCCGCCGAGCAGGCGATCGTCGAGACCTTGCTCAAGGCCTACCCCGACCACGCCATCCTGGGCGAAGAGTCCGGCCCCTCGGGCAACCTGAACGACGACAGCGAATTCGCCTGGATCATCGACCCGATCGACGGCACCACCAACTTCATCCACGGCTACCCCAACTACTGCATCTCGATCGCGCTGCAACAGAAAGGCGTGATCACCCAGGGCGTCATTTACGACCCGGTGCGCAACGACCTGTTCACCGCCACCAAGGGCGCCGGCGCCTACCTGAACGACAAGCGCATCCGCGTGCGCAACCCGGACCGCCTGGCCAAGTCGCTGATCTCGGCCAACCACGCCTCCAACCCGCGCGCGCTGGCCGAGTTCCTGAAAATGTACGAAACCGTGCACCCGCGCTGCCACGGCATCCGCGCGTCCGGCTCGGCGGCGCTGGAGCTGGCCAACGTGGCGGCCGGCCGCAGCGACGGCTACTTCGAGAAGGGCCTGAAAGTGTGGGATATCGCGGCCGGCTCGCTGCTGGTCACCGAGGCCGGCGGCATCGTCGGCGAGTTCAATGGCGAATCGGCCTACCTGCACAAAGGCGACATCATCGCCGCCGGCCCGAAGGTTTTCGCACAGATGGTCACGCTGTTGGCCCCGTTCGCGTAAAATAGCGCACTTGCCCGGGCCGCCCGGCCCGGCGCAGCTTGTATTTTTCACATCTGAAACAAAAATTTCCACAGCGAAATTTATTTAACACTATAATCCCCGCTGGACACGTTTCGCCAACCATGGAACGGGTCTGGGTCTTGACGGCACGCTACCAGTAAGTCTGCCGGCTGGCACTGAATAATCCGATTTCGCCTGCACTGGCGCCGCTTGCGGCGACGGGCCGATCTTTTGTAGAGCAATACATGTCCTTTTCCACTCTCGGCTTGTCCGACGCGATTTTGCGCGCGGTCAGCGAACAAGGCTATACCGCGCCGACCCCGATCCAGGCCCAGGCGATCCCTGCGGTGATGGCGGGCGGCGACCTGCTCGCCGGCGCCCAGACCGGCACCGGCAAGACCGCCGGCTTCACCCTGCCGGTGCTACAGCGCCTGTCGACCGATGCGGCCGGCCTGGCGCTGCGCAACAAGAGCTCCAAACGCCCGATCCGCGCGCTGGTGCTGACCCCGACCCGCGAGCTGGCTGCCCAGGTCGAGGAAAGCGTGCGCCTGTACGGCAAGTACACCAATCTGAATTCGGCCGTGATCTTCGGCGGGGTCGGCATCAACCCGCAGATCAAGCTGCTGGCGAACGGCGTCGACATCCTGGTGGCCACGCCGGGCCGCCTGCTCGACCATATGGGCCAGGGCACGGTCGACATTTCCAAGATCGAGATCCTGATCCTGGACGAAGCCGACCGCATGCTCGACATGGGCTTCATCCACGACATCCGCAAGGTGCTGGCGGCGCTGCCGCCGAAGCGCCAGAACCTGCTGTTCTCGGCCACCTTTTCGGACGACATCAAGGCACTGGCCGACCGCCTGCTGAACAATCCGGCGATGATCGAAGTGGCGCGCCGCAATTCGACGGTGGAAGTGATCTCGCAAACGATCCACCCGGTCGACCGCGACAAGAAGCACCCGATGCTGGCGCACCTGATCAAGAGCAACGACTGGCACCAGGTGCTGGTGTTCACCCGCACCAAGCACGGCGCCAACAAACTGGTCGAGCAGCTGGGCAAGGACGGCATTGGCGCGATGGCGATCCACGGCAACAAGAGCCAGTCGGCGCGCACCAAGGCGCTGGCCGAGTTCAAGGACGGCAGCCTGCAGGTGCTGGTCGCGACCGACATCGCGGCGCGCGGCATCGACATCGACCAGCTGCCGCACGTGGTCAACTACGACCTGCCGAACGTACCGGAAGACTACGTGCACCGCATCGGCCGCACGGGCCGCGCGGGCGCGACCGGACAGGCCGTGTCGCTGGTCTGCGTGGACGAGCACCAGATGCTGAAGGACATTGAAAAGCTGATCAAGCAGACGCTGCCGCGCGATGTGATTCCGGGCTTCGAGCCGGACCTGAGCGCGAAACCGCAGCCGATCCAGCTGCGCAGCGGCGACCGCGGGCACTCGAACCGCGGTGGCCGTCCGGGCGGCGGCCGTGGCGGCAATGGCGGCGGCCAGCGTCCGCAGGCGCAGCCGGCGGCGCGTTCGGCAGCGCCGCGCGCGCCGGGGAATGGCGGCCAGGCACGTCCGCAGGGCAATGGCGGGCAGCAGCGTGCCGGCGGCAACGGCCAGGGCCGGCCGGGCAATGGCGGCGGCCAGGCGCAACGTTCCGGCAATCGCGGTCCGCGTCCGGCAGGCGCCCAGCGTTCGGGCAGCCGCGATAACTAATTTCCGGCGCTAGTTTCACCGGTCGCGCGGCGCACGCTCAGCGCAGCCGCGATAAGCAAACCTCAGCACCAGCGTCACCACGTCGTCCCCGCGCAGGCGGGGACCCATGGACAGTTTGTGTATGGCACGGCTCGAATACAGCCGCGTTGTTGCAAGCTCAGCATGGGTCCCCGCCGCCGCGGGGACGACGCTTTTTTGGGCGCTTCCCCCCATTTCCCCTACCGCACCCGTCGTCCCGGCCGCCGCCCGGACGGCGTGGTCGTTTGATGTCGGACTTCAGAAATGTCTACCAAAACTTCAAACTTCGCTATATACTTGAGTACTCAAGTATCAGTAAACAATAAAGGAGCCCCCCCCATGAGCACTGCCACCGCCACCGATTTCTGCCTGCAACTCGCCCGCGTCACCACCGCCATGACGCGCCGCTTTGACGCCTGGCTCGGCAATCACCACGGCATCAGCTTCGCCGACTACCAATTGCTGCGCCACCTCGCCCGCGCGCCCGAAGGCCGGCTGCGCCGCGTCGACCTGGCCGAACGCATGGGCCTGACGGCCTCCGGCGTGACCCGCTCGCTGATGCCACTCGAAAAAATCGGCCTCGTCGGCCGCCAGAGCGACCCGCGCGACGCCCGTGTCGGCTACGCAATCATCACCGCCACCGGCGCCGAGCTGGCCGCCACCGCCGACACCCTGGTCGAACAAATGGCCGCCGAGATGATCGGCGAGCCGCCGTTCGCCGACCTCCAATCCCTGACCGACTTACTCAGCCGTATCGTGAATCTCAACCAGCGCTGAGCGATCCGCGCGCAGTGCTGATCCTGTTCGGCGGCGCCGTGGTCGACCGCTACTCGCCGCGCCGCGTGCTGATGCTGACCAAGTACGCCAACACCGTCCTGCTCGGCGCCCTGGCCGCGCTGGTGCTGGCCGGCCAGGCGACGCTGCCGCTGGTGGCGCCGATCGCGCTGGCGATCGGCGTGGCCTCGGCCTTCAGCATCCCGGCCGGCACCGCGATCCTGCCCCATGTGCTTGCACCCGATCACCTGGCGCAAGCCAACGGCATGATGATGGGCATGCGCCAGCTGTCGCTGCTGGCCGGCCCGCTGCTGGCGGCGCTGCTGTTCGCGCTGGCTGGCGACGGCAGCGGCGGGATGAACCATGCCAACGGCCTCGGCTACGCTTTCGCCTTCGATTGCTTCAGCTTTGTGTTTTCCGCCTGGGCCTTGTCCAAGGTGACGCTGCGTCCGGTCGCGGCGGCGCCGCGCCAGCCCATCGTCCGCTCGGTGCTGGCCGGCCTGGCGCAGGTCTGGCACGACCGCATGATGCGCGCCTGCTTCATCTACTGGGCCGTGTGCGCCTGCATCACCGGCAGCCTGATGCAGGTGGCGCTGCCGCTGCTGGCCAACAGCCGGATGCATGGCGGCGCCTCGCTCGGGCTGCTGCTCGGCGCCCACGGCACCGGCACCCTGCTCGGCATGGCCGCCACCAGCATCAAGGGCGACCTGCGGGTACGCAACCTGGGCACGACGCTGCTGCTGGTCGACGCCGTGATCGCGGCGCTGATCCTGCCGGTGGCGCAGCTGGCGGCGACGTGGCAGATCGCCCTCGTCAACGCCACGATCGGCGCCCTCGCCGGCTTCATGCAAGTGGCCGTGATCACCTGGATCCAGCGCCGCGTGCCGCCCGTGATGCTGGGACGCACGATGAGCATCTTCATGTTCATCCTGATGGGCCTGGCGCCGCTGTCGGCCGCGCTGACCGGCTGGCTGATGCAGTACACCGGGCTGTCGGGCATGTTCACCGCCTCCGGCCTGCTACTGGCGGGCGCGGCCGCCCTGGCGTACGCGTTCACGCCGATGCGCGCCATGGCCGATGCCCCGGCCACCCAGCGGGCCTGAGCCGGCAGGCGGACGGCGGATGGTTTACCATGGCTGGTTACCAGCCGTCTTCCCGCCGCCATGCCGAAGTTTGCCGCCAACCTGAGCACCTTGTTTCCCGAACTGAGCTTTCTCGACCGCTTTGGCGCGGCCCGGGAAGCCGGCTTCGATGCGGTCGAGTTCCTGTTTCCCTATGCCTTCGAGGCGGAGCAGATCACCCAGCGCCTGCAGCGCCATGGCCTGGAACTGGTGCTGCACAATCTCCCGCCGGGCGACTGGAATGCGGGCGAGCGCGGCATGGCCTGCGATCCGCGCCGCGTCGGCGAGTTCCAGGACAGCGTCGGCCTGGCGCTGGAGTACGCACAGGAACTGGGGGTCAAGCGCCTGCATTGCATGGCCGGCATCGTGCCGCCCACACTGCCGCATGAGCGTGCGCACGCGGTCTATGTCCGCAACCTGCGCTTCGCCGCGGCTGCGCTCGCGCCGCACGGCATCGAGCTCTTGATCGAGCCGATCAACAACCGCGACATGCCGGGCTATTTCCTCAACCACAGCCGCCAGGCGCTGGACATCATCGCCGAGGCCGGAGCGCCGAACCTGTTCCTGCAGTACGACATCTATCACATGCAGCGCATGGAAGGGGAACTGGCCGATACGCTGCGCGCCAACCACGCGCTGATCCGCCACATCCAGCTGGCGGACGTGCCCGGCCGCCACGAACCGGGCACGGGCGAAATCAATTTTCCTTTCCTGTTCCGTCTGCTCGACGAGCTGGGCTATGCGGGCTGGATCGGCTGCGAATATTTCCCCCGCGGCGATACTGTCGAAGGCCTGCGCTGGCGCGATGAACTCGGCGTCCCGGCAGCGGTCAAAGCTGACAGCTAGACAAGCGCGGCCTGCGCGCGCACACTGCACTCCTTTCACAAAACAACAACAGGAGGCTCGCATGATCCAGGGACTGCGCACCGTCATCTACCCGGTGGCCGACATCGCCGAAGGCAAGGGCTGGTATGGCCGCGTGCTCGGCAAGGAACCGTATTTCAACGAGCCCTTCTATGTCGGCTTCGAGGTCGGCGGCTTCGAGCTCGGCCTCATCCCTGACGGCCAGCCCGGCGCCGCCGGCGCCACCGCCTACTGGGGCACGGCGGATGCCCGGGCGGAGCTCGCGCGCCTGCAACAGCTCGGCGGCACGGTCGAACAGGACGTGACCGACGTCGGCGGCGGCATCCTCGTCGCCACCGTGCGCGATCCCTACGGCAACCTGTTCGGCATCATCCAGAATCCGCACTTCGACCTGAACAAGGTCGGCTGATCTTGAGTTACTGCAAGATGCGGTAGAGATATTTTGCAAGAATGGGGCTTTCCGGTCCGCCCTTTTGTGCGGCCAGAAAGGACCCCATGAAGCTGCTGCGCCCCGCTGCTTGCGCCCTACTCTGCCTGAGCTTGCTGCTTGGTGGCTGCGCCACCAACGGCGGCATGGTCAGCATGGAGGAAGTGCGCGATTTCGCCAACGCTTCCGCCAAGCTCGGCGGCTATGCCGAACTGTCCCAGCGCTACCGCGACACCTACGACCGCGAAGAGCCCTACCTGTCGCCCGCTGCGGACCGGCTGGCACGCGACAACGACGCCAAGCGCCAGGCCGTGTACCAGGAATTTGTCAGCATCCAGAAGGCGGTGGTGCTGTATATGCAGACCCTGAGCCTGCTCGCTGGTGACGGCCGCTATGACTTGTCGGCCAGCGTCGACGACCTCGGCCTGGGCCTGCAAGCCAATGCCGAGGCCGGCGTCGGACAAAAGCACATCGCCGCCTACACGGGGCTGACGCGCCTGCTCACGCGGGTGATCGCCTCCGGCTACCAGAACCGCAGCGTGGAAACCATGGTGCGCGACGGCGATGCCGACGTGCAGACCTTGCTCGAAGCCATGATCTCGATCACGCGCCTGTACTACAAGACCAACGAGAACGAGAAGAAGACCGTGCTCGGCATCTTCGACGTCGAGCTGCCCTTCTCCAACCGCAATACCGACCGCATGCTGGTGACCTTGGCCAAGGTGCACTACATGAACAAGTCGGAAGAGTACAAGCTGATCGACAAACGCTACGACATGGCCCTGCAGGGGCTGACCAAGGTTGCGCTCGGCCACCAGAAGCTGCGCGAGAACCTCAACAAGCTGTCGCGCGAGGAAGTGCGCAGCATGATCGCCAGCTACGGGCGAGACCTGCGCAAGATCCGCGACAAGCTGAGCGGCGGCTGACCACAGGAGGCGCACCATGCAAGCAGAAGATTTCACCCCCGCGGCTCCGGCCGATGCCGGCAGCGGCGCCCTGTCCACGCCGGACCAGGTGACCCAGCTCGGCGACCAGTTGACGGCCATCGCCGACGCGCTGCACGAGCGCACCTTGCGCGAGCTCCGCGCCTACGGTGGCGGCCCGGTCCCAGGCCCGGCCCAGCAGGCGGCGCGGCAATTGCTCGACGACGAACAGGTGCTGCGCCAGCGCGCCAATGCCCTGTACCTGCAGGCCGCGACCCTGATCGTGAAAGCGCTGCCGCAATCGCAGCTGCACGTGATGCAACTGACCGCGGCGGCGGCGGAACAGCTGAAGCAGCTCGTGCAGTTGCGCGATGCGATGGGCGTGATCGGCCGCGTGCTCGAACTGTCCGGCGCCGCGCTGACCGGCAACCCGGTGCTGATCATGCGCGCGCTGGAGGATATGCACCACATGATCGACGCGATCGAGCTGCATAATCCCAAGCCGGCGGCGCCGGCGCCGTCGGTAGCGCCTGAACATGGGTCCTCGGCCAGCCCGCCGCCGCTGCCATGAGACTTAGCATCATGCCCGCGGAAGGCGGGCATCCCTTGCTTGCGCCGAGCTATCGCTTGCCTCATTTGCTGCGCAAGGGAGGGGGTTCCCGCCGGCGCGGGAACGACGGTATCGGTTTTGACCATGCAGCCTCCACCTCCCGGTGCCATTCGTGCGCTTATGTTCTTCCCCGGTCTAACGCGCTAAACTGGATCTGACAAACGACAAAACGCCACCGGGGAGTCCAGCCATGACGTCCGTTCAGCCCACCCGCGCCGCCCGCAGGTCCGCGTCCGCGCGGCCACACCCCAGCCATTCCTGACGCGAGGCATGCCATGAACGGTCTGGACGAGGGCCAAGTCGCGCTCCTCAAATCTAAATTGCAACAGCGCCTGGACGAACTGGCCGGTGTGGTGCAGCCGCGCGCCGCAGGCGAGCACGACCTGCCCGTGTCCGAGGTGGAGACCTCCCCCGCCGACAAGGCCACCGTACGCCTGCTCAACGATCTGGCGCTGGAAGCGGCAGGCCACGCCGCTGCCCAGATGCAGCAACTGCGCCGCACGCTGGAAAAGTTTGACGACGGCAGCTACGGCCTGTGCGAGGAATGCGGCAACGCCATCGGCTTTTCGCGGCTGCAGGCGCGGCCCGAGGCCCGCTTGTGCATCAGCTGCCAGACCCGGGCCGAAAAGCGCTAGCCCTGCCTCCATGGCTGGCCAAGCTAGGCCATGTGCTGCCCCCCATTGATCGCGATATTCGCCCCGGTGACGAAGCCAGCCTCCGGCGACGCCAGCCAGCCCACCAGCGCGGCGACTTCCTCCGGCTCGCCCAGCCGCCCGACCGGTATTTGCGGCAGGATCTTGTCGCGCATGATGTCCGACGCTACCTGTTCCGTCATCTTGGTGCGCAGGTAGCCCGGCGACACCGTGTTCACCGTGATGCCGTGGCGCGCCATTTCCATCGCGAGCGCCTTGGTGAAGCCATGCATGCCAGCCTTGGCCGCGGAGTAATTGCACTGCCCGAAGGCGCCGCGCTGTCCGTTGACCGATGAGATATTGATGATGCGGCCGGAGCGCTGCGCCAGCATCGGCTCGATGGCTTGCCGGGTGATGTTGAACACGCTGTCGAGGTCGGTGCGCAGGACAGCTTGCCAGTCGTCGTGCGTCATCTTGAGCAGGCTGCGGTCGCGCGTGATGCCCGCATTGTTGACCAGCACGTCGAGCCGGCCCATGTCCGCCAGCAGGCGCTGCACCATCCACTCGCAATCGGCATAGTCGGCCACGTCGACCTTGTAGCCCTTGAAGTGGAAACCGTCGTCGCGCTGTGCGGCCAGCCATGCCTCGGGCGTTTGCTTGGCCGGTGAAAATGTGACCGCCACGCGGAAGCCGTCCCGCTCCAGGCGGCGGCACAGGGCGCTGCCCAGCCCGCCCATGCCGCCAGTGACCAATGCCACCTGATGGTCCATGATCTCCCCCTTGTCCCCGGTGCGCTGCGCGGATTGCGCAACGTCAAGCGACAAGTCTAGGAGCCGGGCGAATTGAAATGCTGAGCTAGCGCAAAGGTGCGCGCGGCGACCTGCTCAGTTGATCACGTCCGGTATGCTGCATGGATCGAAATCGGCCCAATCGCCATCGACGATATTGCCGCGCGCCCTTTCGATATGGTGGGCGCCCAGGTCGCGCAGCAAGTTGACGGCCTGCTGCTCGCGGCCGCTGTCGTCGAAGGCCACGGCCACCAGCATGCCCGCCACGCGCGGGGTCGGCACCGTGGCGCCCTTCTCGAGCTCGTCCGCTTCCTTCATGCGCGAAAAGCTGAACAGGGTGCCCACATAGGCGCCCAGCAGGCCGCCGACGGTGGGGCCGAGCGGGCCGGTGACGGGCATGGTCGCGGCGCCGGCAATGGCGCCGACGATCGCGCCACCGCCGGCGCCTTCGGCCAGCCCGGTGGGCGTTTCCCGGGCGCCGGGCGACAGCTGGTGGTCGCCGCCGAGGAAGGTCAGGTCGTGCTGTCCGGGCTGGTTGACGTAGAAACCGCAGACCCGGCTTTCGTCGAAGCCCGCGTCGACCAGGGCCTGGCGCGCGCGCTCGATATCGTCCTGCAGCTGGAAGTGACCTGCAATGATCGTGGACATGGCTTCCTCCCGCGTTAGTAGGCTAGGCCAAGCATACTCCTGGCGTGCAAAACGGGTGTGTACGCGTACGCACGCAGCTCACTGCCACTGTCCATAGACCACGCCGCCATGAAAGGGGTCCTCCGCCAGGGGGCGGGGAAACCAGTCGCGCGGATCCACCCGGTAATAAGCGACGAATTCCTCGAACAGTTCGGGATGGCGTGCCGCAAGGCGGTAGGGCTGTTCGAAGAAACTTTCGGTGGCGACGGCGAAGAATTCGGCCGGGCTGTTCGCGCCGTAATGGTCCAGCACGCCGTACTGGCCGTGCCAGGCTTCGGCGCGCAGCTGCTCGAAATGGCGGCCCAGCACCTGCGACCACTTGCGGTAGCGTTCGCGCGCGCCCAGCCAAGGGGCGCCGTTGTTGCTGCCCGACTCGCTGTCGAGCTGGTGCGCGAACTCGTGCAGGACCACGTTCTGGCCCGGCGCCACCTCGTTGCCGGCGCGCCGCACGTGGTCCCAGGACAGCACCACCCGGCCGTCGCCCCAGGACTCGCCCAGCAGGTCCTGGCGCTGCTCGGTCACGACCCCGGCCGCGTCCACCTGGCGGCGCGGCACCAGGAAGGCGCCCGGGTACACCAGCACCGTGTGCAGCTGGCCGTACACCTTGCTCGGGCGGCCCATCAGCAGCAGGCAGGCCTGGGCCGCGATGGTCACCCGCATCTCGTCGGTCAGGTCGAGTCCGTCGCAGCCGACGAATTTCTTCTGCAGCAAAAACTGCTGGACCAGCCGCCGCAGCTCGGCCCGCTGCGCTTCCGGCATGCCGCGGTACTGGATGACGTTGCGCTCGATGACCGCCAGGTACGCCGGGTCGAACGGCCGCGCCAGCGCGCGCGCCAGGCGCCAGCGCGGCACCCACCAGGCCAGCGCGGCCACGGCGGTCAGCACGCAGACGGTGAGCAGCGCCGTCATGGGCGACCGCCGCTGTTGGCAGGCATCATGGTGATTGGCGACATCGGCATTCCTTTCCGGGATCGGCGCGCTGCGCCACTGTGCCGGAAGTGGGTACTGTCGACCGTGTTTCAAGCCGCCGGGCAAAAAAAACGCCACCCCGCGGGGGTGGCGCTGTGTGGACGGCACGGCCGGCAATGCGGGCGGCTCTCTACGCCCGCAGCGAAGCTCAGGTGCGCTCTTTGGGGGCCGGCGCCTGGGCCGGGCCGAACAGGGCGGCGACCAGCGGGTCGCGCGACACCGGGCTGCGGTTGACGCGGATCGCGTAGTGGGTATCGTCGGCCAGGATGTGGAAGTGGCGGCCGGCGCCGGCCATGCTCTGCTCGCGCAAGCCCGGACGCTCCTTGCGCGGCGTGACGCCTTCGCGCTTGGGCTGGCAGATGGCGGCGAGGAAGGCCTTGACGCGGTCCTGGTCCGGGCAGATCTGGTACACGGCCTTGCCCAGGTAGGTGGCGGTGCCTTCGATGTAGCGCGCCAGTTCGATCACGCCGGCCTCGCGCAGGTCGCGGATGTACTTGCGTGCGCCGCTGGGCGAAAATTTCAGGAACCATGCGATCTCGTCCGCCAGCATTTCATGCGTCTGCAATTCCTGGATGAGTTTCTGCATGTTCTCGATCCGACGCTGCGTGGCCGAGGTCGAACGCACGCGCTCGATGGGCGCCAACGAGATCGGGGCGCGCTCGGTCGGCTGGGGCGGGACGCGTTCGATCAGTGCCGAGTTGCCCGAAGTGTGCACTGCGCCCATGTCGCCGTGCACCGCATTTTGATGAGTCGTTGCATGCATGTCGGTTGCTCCAATTATTGAGAGAGACTGTGTGGTCCGGGTCGCTGTGTGCCGTTTGACACCCTGACAACACCAAGGGTTCCGCTTAACTGGACTCAAGATTGCCTGTCCATCCACCTTGGGTCTGTGCGCCAGCCAACATATCGAAAAATTCCGACAAGAATTTTCGTCAAGGCAGCCTATTGGTAACAAAATGCTGCAGTGCAAGCAAAACTCGGGGAGGCGGGCTAGAATTGCGCATTTGCTCATTTCCAACTATGCAAGGTCGACTCGCCCTCCTTCCGCTGCTGATGCTCCCGCTGGCCGCCAGTGCCGGCCCGGCGTCGACCGACGTGCTGGTCGACTTCCTGGCCATTCCGGGCAGCGCGGGACTGGGCGCGATCCAGCGCCTCGACCGGCCGCCCTACCGCGATGCCGACACCGCGCAGGACCTGGTGCCGCTCTACATGTACGAGGGCCAGAATGTCTATCTGCACGGCACCCGGATCGGGCTGAAGACCGACGACAACAAGGCGCACTGGCTCGAACTGTTCCTCGATTACCGCTACGAGGGTTATCCGACCGAGACCCCGCCGGCGGTGCTGGACGGCATGGCGCGCCGCAGTTCGGCCATGCAGAGCGGAATCGCCTACCGCGGCCGCACCGAGTTCGGCAATGTCGATCTGGAGCTGATGCACGACGCCAATAACACCAGCCACGGCAGCGAGTGGCGCCTGGTCTACAGCATCGACATCCATAGCGGCCGCTGGCATTTCCGCCCGGCCTGGACCTTCGCCCACCGCAGCGCCAGCCTGAACAACTATTACTACGGCGTGCGGCCCGAGGAAGCGATCCCCGGCCGCCCGGCCTACATGCCCGGCCCCGGCCACGACATGACCGTCGCGCTGTACGGCTATTACGAACTGAGCGAACGCTGGCGCCTGCTGGGCGGGATCGGCGTGACCCACCTGGACAGCGACGTCCGCAAGAGCCCGCTGGTGGCGGACAAGTCCCAGGTCGGCGCCCTGGTCGGCGCGGCCTACGATTTCGGCAGCCACGCCAACTACGGCGCCCCGGGCCGCCCCACCTACGTCAAGCTGATCGGCGGGCGCGCCACCGAATGCAATTTCCTGCCGGTGGTGGCGCTGCGCTGCGCCTCCACCCGCACCGGCGACGACACCCGCATCTGGGGCGTCGACATCGGCACCCCGCTGGTCGAACGCGTGAATGGCTGGCCGCTCGATTTCACCGCCTACGCCGGCGTGCTGCTGCACGACGAGCGCGGCCTGCGCCCGAACGGCGCCCAGCTGGACGTGCAGATCAAGGCGCGCTACTACGGCTTGCCCTGGAGCGACAGCGTGCGCACCCGTCTCAGCTTCGGCGCCGGCTTCTCGCTGGCCCAGCGCGTGCCGCTGACCGAAGTGCGCGACCAGGCGCGCCGCGGCCGCGCCACCAACCGCCTGCTCAACTATCTGGATCCCTCGGTCGACGTCTCGGTCGGCGACCTGCTCGGCGTGCGGCGCTGGAAGGACAGCTTCGTCGGCGTCGGGCTGTCGCACCGCTCCGGCATCTTCGGCTCGTCCCAGCTGCTGGGGAACATCAACGGCGGATCAAACTATTTATACGGTTACCTCGAGACCAAGCTGTAACAGAAGTGTTGTAAATGCGTCACTCAGCTGGCCGATGTGTTCGATATCGCACGGACCCATCGGAACTCAGCCACTTAATCTTCATCCAACATCTCTGTCGAGGGCATGCGATGTCAACAACCTTTAACCACATGGGAGTCACCTGTGAATAATATGAAGAAAATTGCACTGGCAGCGGCGCTGGCCTGCGCGGCCGGCACCGCGCTGGCGCAAGAAATCAACCCGTCGTGGTACGTCCAGGGCGCCGCCGTCTGGATGGACACCGACAAGTCCTTCGGGGTAGACAAGAATGGCTGGGGCGGCGCCCTGCGCTTCGGCAAGCCGGTCAACCAGTGGCTGGACGTCCAGATCGGTGCCAGCCATGCGCGCGCCAACACCGACCATAACGGCGACATGTGGCAGACCCTGTACGGCGTGGACGCCCTGCTGATGCTGTCGCGCGACCGCATCCGTCCCTTCGTCCTGCTGGGCGTCGGCGGCGAGCGCGACCACGTCAGCCGTCCGCTGATCGGCCTGCGCAACGACACCTCCTGGTACTACCAGGGCGGCCTCGGCCTGCAGTACTCGATCAACGACCGCTGGTCGGCCCAGGCCGACGCCCGCTGGGTGCGCGGCAATCCGGACAGCAGCAAGTTCGGCTTCGACAAGAGCCTGACCCGCTACGTCACCTTCGGCCTGAGCTACGCCCTGCAACCGCCGCCGGCCCCGCCGGCACCGCCGGCGCCGCCGGTGGTCGAACAGCCGGCCCCGACCCCGGCCCCGACCGAAGCCCCGCCGCCGCCGCCGCCGCCGCCGCCGGCCCGTTTCGAGAAGGTGACCCTGGCCGCCGAATCGCTGTTCGCGTTTGACAGCGCCAAGCTGAGCCAGCCGCAGCCGAAGCTGGACGAAATCGCCAGCACGCTGCAGCAGAACCCGAGCCTGACCGACATCACCATCACCGGCTACACCGACCGCATCGGTTCGTCCAAGTACAACCACAAGCTGTCAGAGCGCCGCGCCAACGCCGTGCGCGAGTACCTGATGAGCAAGGGTGTCGACGGCAGCCGCCTGAAGGCCGTCGGCCGCGGCGAGGAAAACGCGGTCGTGCAGTGCCACCAGAAGAAGCGCTCGGAGCTGATCGCCTGCCTGGCGCCGAACCGCCGCGTCGAGGTGGAGCAGATCACCATCGAACGCAAGGTGCAGTAAGCTCAAGTACGCGCGGCAGCCTGCTGCCGCCTCGTCCCGGGCGCCCTGCGCACCCGGGACGACCCACGACACGCGCCGCCACGGCGCGTTGTTTATTTCGGGGAGACGAAATGCATTTGGGCAAGCTACCGTCCGGGGGCGACCTGGTCCACGTCCTGCGCTGCTCGGTGTCGGAATGGTCGGAACACCGCTGTTCCAGCAAGGGCGCGGCGCTCGCCTTCTACACCCTGTTTTCGCTGGCGCCGATCCTGGTGCTGGTCATCGCGGTCGCCGGCCTGTTCTACGGCGCCCAGGCGGCGCAAGGCCAGTTGCTGTCCGAGCTGCGCAGCCTGATGGGCGAGCAGAGCGCGCAAACCATCCAGGCCATCCTGGCCGCCTCGCGCAACAAGCAGAGCGGCCACCTGGCCACCCTCATCGCGACGGCCCTGCTGGTGGTCGGCGCCACCACCGTGTTCGCCGAACTGAAGGACAGCCTCGACGACATCTGGGACGTGCCGCCGCCCAAGGATGCCAGCGTCTGGGACACCATCCGCACCCGCGTCCTGTCCTTCGGCCTGATCCTGGTGCTGGCCTTCCTGCTGATGGTCTCGCTGGTGATCAACGCGGCCCTCAACGTGCTCGAAAACTATTTCGTCGGCATGTGGCAGACCGCGACCACCGTGTTCTCCTGGGTCGCCGCCGTGCTCAGCTTCCTGGTGATCGCGGTGCTGTTCGGCGTCATCTTCAAGCTGCTGCCGCGCATCCGGCTGTCGTGGCGCGACGTCGTCGTCGGCGCCCTCGGCACCGCCGCCCTGTTCGTGCTGGGCAAATTCGCGATCGGCCTGTACATCGGCCACAGCGGCGTCACCAGCACCTTCGGCGCGGCCGGCTCGCTGATCGCCATGCTGCTGTGGGTGTATTACTCGGCGCAGATCTTCTTTTTGGGAGCGGAGTTCGCGCGCCAGTACGCGCTCCAGCTGGGCAGCCTGCGCGGCCTGCCCAAGGAACAAACGGGGGCCGACAGCACGGAGAAGCACAAGGCGGTCTCCGAGTCCCGGCCAGCGCCAGATAGTACTAACTAGAACAATTCAGAGAGACCTTGAACAAAAGATGGAACGTCGTGTCCGGCACTGCCGAGCCCGACTTCCCGCGCACGCGGGCCCCCCCATTTTGCAGCGTTGCCGCGAACCGGAGCATCGGCCTACTCCCCCAGCAACTCCGCCAACACCTCCATCCCCTCGACCCGCTCCGCCACCACCTTCAGCACCACCACCACCGGCACCCCCAGCAGCAATCCCCACATCCCCCACAGCCAGCCCCAGAACAGCAGGCTGA
This sequence comes from Massilia terrae, assembly GCF_024753145.1. GTDB lineage: Bacteria > Pseudomonadota > Gammaproteobacteria > Burkholderiales > Burkholderiaceae_D > Telluria > Telluria terrae. Next base: position 231,674 of record NZ_JANUGU010000007.1, read on the forward strand.
CGAACACCGCCGCCGCATTCATCTTCGCGATCTTGCCCGTCATCCAGGTCGTGACGACCATGCCGACCAGGGTCGCGATCGCCAGCGACGCGCCCGCCACCAGGATGGTCATGCGCAAGGACTCGTACTGCAGGAAGGCGGCCAGTCCGGTCGCCGTGGTGATCAGCAAGGGGCCGATGTAAGGCATGATGTGGGCCAGCCCCGCGAACACCGCCCACGCGCCGGCGTTCTCCAGCCCGATCAGGCGCAGCGCGCCCCACATCAGCAGCGCCAGCAGCGAGTTGGTCACCAACAGCATGAACATATAGTTCTGGATCGACGTGTTGATGTCCTCCAGGATGTGCACTGTCACCTTCTTGCGCGACAGCGAAGGTCCGGTCAGCCTGACCAGCTTGCGCTTGAAGGTATCGCCCGCCAGCAGCAGGAAGAACACCAGGAACACCACCATCGTCGCTTCCGACGCGAAGCCGGCCAGGCTCACGGAACCTGCCAGGATCCAGTCCATCACCCGGAAGCTGGGCGAGCCCGCCGCCGGCGGCAAGGGCGCTCGCTTCGGCACGGCGCGCTTGTTGTCGGCGCCGGCATTGGACGCGGCCTGCTCGATCTCGGTCGCGGCCGCCTGCACCTGCTGGATGGTGGTCGGCTGGCCGTCGCTGGTGTCGGTGAGCATGTGCGTGACCTTGTGGGTGATCTTCGGCAGGTCGTCGACGATATTGAAAATCTCGCCCTGCACCCGCTGCAGCGTGAGCTCCATCCCCACCACGATGGCGGCCGTGACCAGGGTGGCGCCGATCGGACGCATGATCCGGTGGCGCTCCAGCCAGTTGACGATGGGGCTGAGCGTATAGGCGATGAAAATGCCGAGCAGCAGCGGCACGAAGAATTTCTGCGCCCACTGCAAGGCGTACACGAAGGCCACGGTGGCGACGATGCCGAGCGCGAGGCCGCGCGCGTTGACGTGCACCGGCAGCCGCGCGCTGCCCAGCTGCAGCGCCTCTTCTTCAGGCGGCAGGTCGGCAGCGCCGCTGTCGGGCGCATCCTGCGAAAGAGGGGGAGCGGCGGCTGGAGCCCCGGCGTCGGCCGGGTCGGGTTTGGCTAGCTGCATGAAAAACCTTGCTTGCTCATACCGGGCCGCCCCGCGGGACGCTTATTTCACCCGGATATCGTTCTTGACCGAGGTGACACCCTTGACGCCGCGCGCAATGCTGGCGGCCTTGCCGGCATCGGCGGGGTTGGCGACGAAACCGGACAGCTGCACGTCGCCCTTGAAGGTTTCGACGTTGATTTCGGTCGATTTCAGGGTCGGCTCATTGAAGATCGCAGCCTTGACTTTGGCGGTGATCGCGGCGTCGTCGATGTACTCGCCGGTGCTTTCGCGGGTCGGGGAAGACGAGCAGCCGACCACGGTCAGTGCGAGCGAGGCGGTGAAAACCGCGGTGGCGATGCGTTGGATCGTTTTCATTGATGGCTCCTTGTGGTTTGACGACAAAAACACAGCTAATGACGGCCGGGCCCGGGCTGGGCCGCGGCGGCACTCCTCGACAGCTCAGGGTTGCACGTAGGTGGCCTTGGCCTGCGCAACGCATTGTTCCTTGGCGGCGCCGGCATAGGCGTCGCACTTTTCCAGCGCCACTTTCAGCGCGGCCTTCTGTTTATCCTCGGTCGCTTCATTGCGCGCCTCGATGGTCTTCTTGTCGGCCTTCGCATCGGCCTGGGCCGACACCAGCGCGGCCTTGGCCTGCACCATGCAGACGTCCTTCGGGTTGCCGGTCAGCCCTTTGCAACGGACCTTGTCGCGGTCGTAATTGGCCGACGCGATGCGCATCCGCGCCCGGGTATAGGCCGCCAGCGTATTCTCGTACGCGGCCCCGGCCTCCTCCTCGGCCTGCACCCGCGCCGCCTTGGCTTCGGCCACGCACACATCGTGCGGATTGCCGGCGATGCCGCCGCACTTGGCGACCGCATTCTTGTAATTGGTGGCCGCGCTCTCCTTGGCTTGCTGGTAAGCAGTACGCGCATCCGGCACCGCCTGAGCGCGGCAATGGCTCGCCCACAAAATGGCGGCGCCGAGCAGCAGCAGCAAATGTGGCGATCTCATCGGGCTCTCCTTTTATTGCTTTTGTTTGTCTTGACAAGGTTTTACGCTGCTTGCCGCAAGTCTTCTGTTCGTTGACGAACACAGCAGCACTGCTGTGCTCGGGTCAGGGCCCGTAGCGTCGGGAGTGCGGCAGCGCACAGAATGGCCGTGTCCGATTGCTTATGCTTGTCACACCATTATTTGCTAGGAGAGCAACATGAAAGCAATCCGCATCATGGGAACCACGGTCCTCGCCGCCAGCGCCATCCTGGCCGGCTGCGCCAGCAATCGTCCGTACGACAATGGCTACAACAGCGGCTACAACGGCTACAGCAGCGGCTACGGCAACAACCCGCGCGCGGCCTACAACGGCTACGGCACCATCGAATCGATCCAGGTGGTGCAGGCGAGCGCCGGCACCAGCGGCGCGGGCGCCGTCGTGGGCGGCCTGGTCGGTGCGCTGGCCGGCAACCAGATCGGCAGCGGCGGCGGACGCACCGCGGCCACGGTGGCAGGCGGCGTCGCCGGCGCGGCGATCGGCAACAGTGTCGAGCGCAACCGCAATGAAGGCGGTGGCCAGCTCTACCAGATCAACGTCCGCATGGACAATGGCGAGTACCGGACGATCACCCAGGACAGCGTGTATGACCTGTCGGTGGGCAACCGGGTGCGCGTGGTCGACGGCCGCGCCTACCGCTATTAAGTGCCGTTCAGCCTGAGAGTGCGACTGAAATGGGGACTATACTTCTCGTCATCCTGATTCTCGCCCTGATTGGCGTACTGCCGACCTGGAGCCACAGCCGGAACTGGGGCTACGGCCCGGTCGGCGTGACCGGCATCCTGGTCGTGATCCTGGTCGTGCTGCTGGTAACGGGGCGACTGTGAGGAACGGGGCCCGCGGCCCCGCACCTGTCAATTCGGAGGTCCATATGCGATCCATCACCTTTGCCCGAGGCGCCGCCCTCGCCTGCGCGCTGCTGGCTGCCAATATCGCCAGCGCCCAGGAGCGGCTCAACGACAGCGACGTGCCGCCGGCGGTCGCGCAGAAGCAGAAGCAGGAGATCAGGCACGGCGATCCGGCACGCTGGTACAAGCCGCAGTCGCGCCTGCAGAACCTGCACAAGGAAATCGGCGCGGCCTATGACGAAGCCAAGCGGGCATGCGCGCAGGAGTCGAAGTCGGAGCGCTCGTCCTGCCTGGCCGATGCACGCAGCACCTACCGCAACGATATGGCCAACGCGCGCAACCTGGCCAATGCACCGCCGCCGCAGATGGGCACGTCGTCCAGCAGCGAAACCAAGTCGGGGCAGTAAGACCGCGCAGTGGGTGTAGAAAGTTAGGCGTGTGAAGGCAGGCGCAGTAGCTGTGTCACGTGCAGCAACATCATCACACCGTCGTCCCGGCGCAGGCCGGGACGACGTTTGTTTGTGCTGGCGTTTAGGCGTGGGGTGACGGCAGTGGCGTCCGGCAGGACCAGCGTGCGTGGCCACGTCCATACGAAAAAAGACGGCGCCCAATCAAAGATTGCGACGCCGCTCAAGCCCCACCATATTCCCTTGCCGCACCGGGCCCCTGCCCGGCGCCGTTCAATCCAGCGCTTGATTTCTTGAGCCCGCCGCGCGGGCCCGCTCGCCAATCGCTGTCAAATATACCGCTCAATATGCCATCTGCTGCGCGCGTTTGCGCTGCAGATACCAGGCCGCCGCGCCCAGTAGGGTGACGATGGCCAGTGCCGGTTTGCCCAGGCGCCGCCTGCGGATGAAGCCCAGCACCGTCATCGCGTACGGCGCCAGCACCGAGAGATTGGTGCCGGTCGGCTTGAGCAGCGCATCGGCCCGCGTACGCAGCGCCCAGGTGGCGTGATCGATCACCGAGTGGAATATCACCTCGGGCCGGGCGCCGTGCAGGATCTGCGCCTTGGCGTGCACCATGCCGGAGCGGTAGTACTCGCCGTCGCGCATCAACGCGTGCTTGCGCGCGCTGATATCGTCGCTGCTGCTGTGTGTTTGCTTAGGCATGTAAGTGTTCTCCTTTTAAAGCAGCATGTCGCGGTCGTTGCGCAGCTCCTGCATGGTGGACGGGAACGACAGCTTGCCCTGCTTGAGCATCGCCACGCCCCACAGCACCAGGGCCGCGGTAATGACCAGGAACACCACGAACATCAGCAGCAGGATCTTCCAGCCCATGGCGTCCCAGGCCAGCGCCACGATGGTGGCGGTGCCGTAGGCCAGCGCGAACCAGGTCGCCATGATCGCCACCGCGAAAATGGCCAGCAGCTCGATGACGTGGTTGCGCACTTCTCCCAGCTCCAGCGCCGCCAGCTCGACCCGCGACACCACCAGCCCGAACAGGTTGCGCAGCAAGCTGGACACGCCGCCGATCAGGCCGGGCGAATGTACGACGGTTTCAGTGTCTTCCATTACGGTCCCCGGCGGATTAGGAGCGACGAATCAGCATGCCCACGAGCAGGCCCACGCCCGCTGCCGCCAGTACCGTGCGCCACGGGTTGTCCTTTACATAGACATCGGCCGTGTGCGCCAGTTCCTTGCTTTTTTCGATGGCTTGATCCTGGTACTGGCCGGCCTTGCCCAGCGCCTGGTCCAGCATGTCCATGCCGCGCGCGCGCAGGTCGTCGGCCTTCTGCCCGGTCAGCGTTGCGGCCGCCTGCAGCAGGGACTGGGCGTCGCGCACCAGCGTCTTGGTGTCGTCGGCCGTGTCCCGCATGGCGGCGTGGTAGGAACGGCCGCTGCCGTTCAGGCCGCGTGTAAGGCTGCTGTCTCGCATGGTTGACTCCTTGTTCTTGATGGGTTGGAAAATGGCGCCGGCTTACATCGCCAGCAGGTCGCGCATATCGTCGGCGTGCTCCTCCTCGACCGCCATGATGTCGACCAGCATGTCGCGCGTGGTCGGATCCTTGTCGCCGATCGCGGCGATCATCTGGCGATAAGATTCGATCGCCACCCGCTCGGCGATCAGGTCGGCGCGCACCATCGCCTGCGCGTCCTCCGACTCGTCGTACTCGGCGTGGCTGCGCGCCGTCAGCGTGGACGGGTTGAAGTTGGGCGAGCCGTTCAGCTGCACGATGCGCTCGGCGATACGGTCGGCATGTTCCTGCTCCTGCTGCGCATGCTCGAGGAATTCGGCACGCATCTCGGTGCTGTTCGGCCCCTGCACCGTGTAGTAATGGCGCTTGTAGCGCAGGATGCACAGCAGCTCGGTGGCGAGCGCGTCGTTGAGCATCGCGACCACTGCCTCGCGGTCGGCCTGGTAGCCCGCGGTGACGGCGCCGTCATCGAGATTGGCGGCGGCGCGGCGGATCGCCGCCACGTCGAAGCCATGGGCCAGCGCGCTTTTCTTGTCTTCCATGATGAATCGATTCCTTTGCGGTTAAAAGTGAAACGGGTCAGCGCTGCGACACCCGCGGCGGGATCGGCGTGCCCTCGTTCGACAGCACGATCTCGACCCGGCGGTTACGCTGGCGGTCGCTGGCGTTGTCGTTCGGCGCCACCGGGAATGCCTCGCCATAGGCCCGTGTCGCGACGCGCTCGCGCGGCACGCCCATGCCGGTCAGCGCCATCGCCACCGAATTGGCGCGGCGTTGCGACAGGTCCTGGTTGTGCGAGGCGCGCCCTGTGCTGTCGGTAAATCCTTCGACAAGGACGGTCCGGTCCGGGTTCTGCATCATGACCTCGGCGAGTTTGCGCACGGTGGACATGCCCTCCGGTTTCAGGCTGGCCTTGTCGGTATCGAACAGGATGTCGCCGATCGTGACCACGTAGCCGCGCTCGGTCTTGACCGCATGCAGCTCGACCAGGATCGCCTCCAGCCGCGCGGCATGCTCGGACAGCGCCTGGTTCTGGGCCTGTGCCTGCTGCGCCTGGGCCTGGGCGGCAGCGGCCTGCGCCTGCGCATCCTGGGCCTGCGCCTGGGCCGCCTGGGCCTGGGCCTGGGCGGCGGCGGCATCGGCGCGCGCCCGGTCGGCCTCGGCGGTGCGCGCCTGCAGCTGGACCTCGGTGCGTTCCTGGCGCACGGTGGCGATGTTCGCCTCGGCCGCCTTGGCGCTGGCCACTTCCTCGGCGGTCAGGATCTTCTGCTTGGCGAGGTAGGCGAAATGGTCGATCTTGTCGAGCGGTTCGTTCTTGGCGGCGGACGCATTGGCGCGGTCGAGCGCTTCGGTGGCCTGGCGGAATTCGAGCGGCGCGTACTGCGCCACCTGCGGGTTGTTGCTGGCCTTGACGAATTCGGAGCGGGCCTGGTCGAGCGTCGGGGTGGTGGTGGGCGCCGAGCTGCAAGCGGCCAGCAGCATGGCGCCGGCCAGTACGGCGGAGTTGAAAAAGTGCTTGCTCATGTTGTTCTCCTGGGCGCCGCGGCGGCGCGTGATGGTTGTGGTGCCGCGGAACATGAGACCGGCCTGCCAGGCGTCCTGCCCGGCCATTCGGCATCGTTCCGCCATGGATTTACTGCTGCTGGTTGGCGCGGTCCACTTCCTGGCGCAGCGCGCGCAGGTCGGCGTCGAGCGCGGCCGAAGCGGCGTTCGCCTTCTCGGAATTGGCCTTGCTTTGTGCCAGCTTGGCGTCGGCCTCGGCCTGTACCGCCAGCTCGCGCGCCAGCTTGTAGTCCTTGGCCGCGAGCGCCTGGTTCGCCTTGAGCATCTTCTCGCGCGCCATCGTGATCTCGTCCGGCGCCAAGGTGCCGGCGCCCGCCTCCACGGCGTTCTCGACCGCGTTTTTCGATACCGCCACCTCCGCCGTCGCCGGCGCTTTCTGCGGGCTGGCGCATGCGGCCAGGCCCAGCAGCACGACACTGCCCGCGATCAGCTTGATGGAAACTTTCCGATTCATCGGTCTCTCCTGAATTCAATAGATGTAGTGTCAACTTTGTACGCCCCTTGCCCGGTTAGCTCAGTTCGTTGCCGCACATTCCCCCTGCAAACTGCGTCCGCGCACGGTGCGTTCGCGCACATCGACCCCTCTGTCTTTCCGCTAATCTCGGCTTCACACATCCTCAGTGGAAGGACTGTCCATGCCCGACACGATCGAGAAACCCCAGGCCACGCAGCAGCGTCCAAGCCACCGCACGCGCAACGTCGTGCTGTCGGTGGTCGGCGTGCTGGTCGCGATTCCTGTGCTCGCGATCCTGATCCTGCTCACCTTCGACTGGAACCGTGCCAAGCCCTGGCTGAACGACAAAGTGAGCGATGCGATCGAGCGCCCCTTCGCCATCCGCGGCAACCTGGCGGTGCACTGGGAGCAGCCGGCGCGCGCGATGGCGCCGCAGGCCCGCACCTGGCGCGACTGGGTGCCCTGGCCGCATCTGTATGCCGACGACGTCCACATCGGCAATCCCGAATGGATGGCCCAGCGCGACATGGCCAGCGTGCGCCAGTTCTCGTTCTCGCTGAATCCCTTCGGCCTGCTCGGGCACCAGATCTCGGTGCCGGTGCTGCGCTTCGACGGCCCGCAGGCCGAGCTGCTGCGCACCGACGAAACGCACAACAACTGGACCTTCAAGCGCGAACAGAAGCCGTCCAAATGGCAGCTGGACGTGCAGCGCATCGTCCTGTCCAAGGGCGTGCTGCTGGTCGACGACGCGGTCAGCAAGACCAAGGTCACGGCCAATATCAACACCCTCGACAACGATCCGACCTACGGCATCGCCTGGACCGTCACCGGCAGCTACAACGGCGCGCCGGTGGGGGGCGGCGGCAAGGCCGGGGCCGTGCTGTCGCTGGAGAACCAGGGCGCGCCCTTCCCGATCCAGGCCGACATGCATTCCGGCCCCAACCGTATCGCGCTGGAAGGCACGGTGACACGCCCGGCTGCGCTGGAAGCGATCGACCTGCGCCTGAAGCTGGCCGGCGCCAGCATGGCGCGGCTGTATGTCTTCACCCATGTGCTGCTGCCGGAAACGCCGCAGTTCAGCACCGAGGGCCACCTCGTCGGCAAGCTCGGCAAGGGCAACAGCCGCTGGACCTACAGCGATTTCAAGGGCAAGGTCGGCTCCTCCGATATCAGCGGCAACCTCACCTTCCAGACCGGCAAGCCGCGCCCGCTGCTGACGGCCACCGTGGTCTCGCACGAGCTGCTGTTCTCCGACCTCGGGCCCGCCATCGGCGCCGACTCCAACGCCAGCAAGGAAAAGCGCGGTGTCGCCCCGGTGCAGCCGGCCGGCAAGAAGCTGCCGGTGGAACGCTTCCACACCGAACGCTGGAAGGCGCTCGACGCCGACGTCCATTTCCGCGGCGACCGCATCATCCGCAACAAGAACCTGCCGCTCACCAAGCTGTCGACCCACCTGATCATGAAGGACGGCGTGCTGACCCTGGCACCGCTCGATTTCGGCTTTGCCGGCGGCTTGCTGCGCAATACCGTCAAGCTCGATGGCAACAGCGACAAGAGCATCAAGGTCAACGCCGAGGTGCAGGCGCGCCATCTGCAGATCAAGCAGATGTTCCCGGCCGTGCAAAACATCCGCCAGGCCACCATCGGTGAGCTCAACGGCGATGCGAAGCTGAGCGCGGTCGGCGATTCGGTGGCGGAAATGCTGGCGCATTCCAACGGCGAGCTCAAAACGCTGGTCGAGCAAGGGACTGTGAGCAAGCTGTTGATGGAGGAGATGGGCCTGAACATCGGCAGCATCATCGTGACCAAGCTGTTCGGCGACAGGACCGTGCAGCTCAACTGCATGGCGTCCGACTTCGACATCAGCGATGGCGTGCTCAAGACCCAGACCTTCATCGCCGACACCGACGAGGCGGTGGTGCAAGTCAAGGGCACCGTCAACCTGCAGACCGAGCAGATGGACATGACCCTGGACCCGAAGACCAAGGGCCTGCGCCTGTTCTCGCTGCGCTCGCCCCTGTACCTGCGCGGCACCTTCGCCAAGCCGGACGTCGGCATCGACAAGAAAGTGCTCGCGCTCAAGGCCGGCAGCGCGCTGGCCTTGGGCACGATTGCCGCGCCGGCAGCGCTGATCCCGCTGATCAACACCGGTCCCGGCAAGGACAGCAATTGCGCCAGGCTGCTGAGCCTGGCCAGCACGCCGCCCAAGGCGCCGCCGCCGGGTGTGACAAAAAAACACTGAGGCTGCCAGAGGGTGTGTTAGCGAACAGAGCCAAACTGAGTCGACATTTACTCTGGAGGCAATGGCGCAAACGTGCCATCGCACAATTCAGTGATGGGTCCGTTGACGGTACCAACCGCCGGGCCTGATGTGATTACCCACCGATAAGGAGAGCATCATGAAAACGATTAAACATGTGGTAGTGTGCGCGTCGCTGGCAACCGTGGCGCTGGGCCTGACCGGCTGTGCCGGCATGTCGGCACAGGACCGTAACACCGCGCTCGGCGCCGGCGCCGGCGCCGTGGTCGGCGGTGCGCTGACCGGCGGCAGCGCAGCCGGCACCGTGGGCGGTGCGGCAGTTGGCGGCGTGATCGGCAACCAGGTCAAGTCGACCCACTGATCGCTCAACGCAAGCAAGCAAGACGCCCCGTTTCGACGGGGCTTTTTTTGCGTTCTTCGTTATCTTAAGCACGTCATTCCCGCGCAGGCGGGAATGACAGTCTCTCTGCTAGTGGAAAGATGGCACTTTTACGTTTTTTTACCGACCGCGCGTTGCGCTCCCGTCACACCAGCAAGCTCGGCGCCACCGGCACCTCCCCCGCTTCCTTGACGATCTCGTAGCAGGTGCAAGCCGCCGCCGCCAGCCGGTGCGGGTCGAGGATCTCGATATTCCCCCGGCTGTAATTGATCAGCCCCGCCTGCTGCAGCGCGCTGGCCGCCTTGGTCACGCCGACCCGCCGCACGCCCAGCGCATGCGCTAAAAATTCATGGGTGAGGTGGAACTTGTCCGACTGCAGCCGGTCGCGCGTGACCAGCAGCGAGCGCGCCAGCCGCGCCTCCAGCACGTGGAAACGGCTGCACACGGCGATCTGGATCGCCTGCGCCAGCAGGTTGTCGGTATAGCGCGCCAGCACCCGCTGCAGCGGCGGGCTGTGCGCGAAGGCCTCGCGCAAGGCCTCGCTGTCCATGCGGCTGGCCGTGCCCGCGCGTTGCACCACGGCGCGGGTCTGGGTGGTGTCGTGCCCCAGCGCCACGGTAGCGCCCAGCATGCCCTCGCGCCCCACCAGCCCCACCTCCAGCGTCATGCGGCCCTCGGCCACCGCCAGCAGCGAGATCAGGCTGTCGTGCGGGAAGTAGACGTGGCGGATCGGGTCACCCGGTTCGCACAGCACCTCGCCCACCTCGACCCGGACCGGGTCCATGAGCTCCAGGATGCGTGACAGTTCGGCGGCCGGCAAGGCGGCCAGCAGCAGGTTGGCATTGTGCTCTGCGATACGGCCGGTGCCGCCTGCGGACGCTGGGGTGGGCTTGCTCGGACGTTCGCGCTTGGACTGCATCTGTTGAGGCCTTTGATGAGACGCGGCAAAGCACAGCCGCTTACATTTGCAAACAATTTAGGCAATCCTACGGCCCGCTGAGACCGGGGTATGTACGGTGACGCACGGACGCCAAGTTCATGCCTCACGACAATGGCAGCATGTTCAGGCTCCGGCCTGCCCGCGCCCGCAAAGCGCCAACATCAAGAAAGGACATTGCATGGACACTCATCAGATTCCACCGGCGCGCCCCGCCAGCCACCATCCGCTGATGATCCTGGCCGCGATTGCCGTCGTCTTGTTCTGCGCGGTCGGCACCGCCGCCGTGCTTGGCTGGCTGCCCTCGTCCATCGGCGGCACCGCCAACCGTCAACTGAGCGACGCCGACCGCATGGCGCTGTCGGCCGGCATGCAGCAGCAAGGCTCGCCCGCCGCACCGGCCGAGCCAGCCCCGCTCCTGGCTGCGGCCGCCCCGGCTCCCGCGCCGCATCCGCTGGCCCAGCAGTACACCCCTGCCGCCGCGTACGCGCCTCCGCCGCCGGTACCGCAGGCAGCTCCTGCGCCGGCCCCGGCACCGGTCGTCTATGAGCAGCCGCGCCCGGCCGCCCCGGTCCAGGTGGCCGCCGCCGATCGCCCGGCGCAATGGTGCGGCAACTGCGGCAACATCGAATCGATCCGCACCATTACGTCGCGCGGCCGTGGCAGCGGCGTCGGCGCGGTCGGCGGCGCCGTGCTGGGCGGCATCCTCGGCCACCAGGTCGGCAGCGGCCGGGGCCAGAGCCTCGCCACCGCCGCCGGTGCGGTCGGCGGCGCCGTGATCGGCAACCAGGTCGAAGGCAATATGCATCAGGCGCGCAGCTATGAAATCCGGGTCCGCCTGGACGACGGCACCCTGCGCACCTTCCACCAGAACAGCCCGCCGGCCTGGCATACGGGCGAGCGGGTCCGCATCGTCAAGGGCCACCTGCGCCGCTACTGAGCACCCTGCCTCCCCTGGCAACCGGGACCGGCCCTCGCGGCGGTCCCGGTTTTCTTTTTGACAATGTGCGCTAGCGCACGGAAGCGAATATTGCCGAGGCCCACAATCGATTCACGCTAAGCCCATGAGCTGCACCTCACCAATGAAGGAGTGCTGCATGAACACCATGACGTGGATCGGCATCATCGTTTGGGGCATGATCATCACCGGCTTCGGCCTGGCGGCGGCCGGCACGCCCACCGGCATCCAGCCCGAGCTGCAGGCGCACGACGTGGTGTTCCTGGTCACCGGAGGCCTGCTGACCATCCTCATCGGCATCGCCGGGGTGCTCGGCGTCATGGGCTGGATCCCCGGCCTGCGTAATGATCAGAAATCGCTCGCCTAACGTACGTCAGCGAACGGAGCGCCCGCTCCAAGGTCTTCATACTTGCACCCAAGCCGCCCAAGCGGCCTCATCCAAGGAGGACCTATCATGCTCTATACCATTGCCGTCATACTGATCATCCTGTGGCTGCTCGGTGTGGTGACCTCGTACACCGTCGGGGGCTTCATCCACATCCTGCTGGTCGTCGCCATCATCATGATCCTGGTGCGCCTGATCAGCGGACGCGGCATATAACGCATCACTTCGCCGGACCCGGTCCGTTTCGCGATTGCGCCTGCGCAGGCGTGACGGCGAAACGGATCGCTTTTTCACGCCTCCACGCTCCCCATGCAAGACGACCCGATCCGCATCATCGGGCAAGATGTATTGTCCGACCAGTACTGCCCGCTCAAGCAGGTCACCTACGACCAGCGCTGCAGCGACGGCAGCTGGCAGCGCCAGACGCGCGAGGTCTATGAATCGGCCAGCGGCGCCGCGGTCCTGCTGTACGACCGCGACCGCCGCACGGTGCAGCTGACCCGCCAGTTCCGCATCGGCTCGCGCCTGGCCGGCCACGACGGCTTCCTGGTCGAGGCCGCCGCCGGCATGCTCGACGGTGAAGATCCCGAGCAGCGCATCCGCGACGAAATCTTCGAGGAAACGGGCTACCGGGTCGAGCGCGTCGACAAGGTGCTGGAACTGTTCGCCAGCCCCGCCTCGCTGACCGAGCGCGTGCATTACTTCGTGGCCGCCTTCACGCCGGCGATGCGCGAAGCGAAGGGTGGCGGCAAACGCGACGAGGGCGAGGACATCGAGCTGGTCGAGCTGTCCTACGAAGACGCCTTCGCGCGCGTCGCCAGCGGCGAGATCGCCGACGCCAAAACTGTCATACTCTTACAGTACCTGCAGTTGCACTTGGTCTGATGTGCGGCGGCGGCGCGCAATCCTAAGCAGGATCAAGGACGGATCCTGTTCGGTGAGCAATAGTATTCCCTCGTCCTCCGGAATCAAGCCGCCATGCAAAGCACATCCGACACCAGCGCACTCGTCCACGACACCAGCCACGGCCTGGCCTTGTGGAATCCGAGCGTGGCAGCCTGCTGGAGCGTGGTGTTCACGCCCGCTTTCGGCGCCTGGCTGCTGATGCGCAACTGGGAAGCGCTGGGCGAACCGCGCCAGGCCGCGATCGCGCGCAAATGGTTCGTGTTCAGTGTCGGCCTGCTGGTGGTGCGGCTGATCTCCGGCGCGCTCAATGCGCGCCTGAACAGCCAGTCCAACCTGCTGCTGTGGTTCAGCTGGGCCTATCTGCTGGCCTGGTGGATCGCTGCCGCCGCCCCGCAGGCGCGGCTGGTGCGGGCGCGCTTCGGCGCCGACTTTCCGCGCCAGGGCTGGGACTACGCGCTGCTGCTGGCGGTGGCGGGCGGCATCGCCTACCAGCTGCTGTCGGCGCTGCTGGGCTGGCTGCTGCGCGCGCTGACCTGAAACGCGTTGGCGTGGCGGCGCCAAACCGCCGACAATAGCGCGAGTTCCAACAGCGGAGACCGCTATGCCCCCTCGCCACCCCCTCCTCCTTGCCGCGTGCGCCGCGGCGCTGGCCCTGCCGGCCGCGGCCCAGACCATCAAGCCCGGCCTGTGGGAAGTCACCAACAACCTCGGCGACCCGAGCGGCCAGGTGCAAGGGGCCATGGCCGAGCTGCAGCGGCAGATGGCCCGGATGCCGCCCGACCAGCGCAAGATGATGGAACAGATGATGGCGCAGAACGGCGTGCAGATGAGCCCGGACACGGGCGGGCTGGTGGCCCGGATCTGCGTGACGCCCGATATGGTCAGGAATGGCGAACTGCCCGTGAGCCAGGACGGCAACTGCAGCCAGAGCCATTCGCCGGTGAGCGGCGGCAAGATGAACTTCACCTTCAACTGCCCCGGCACGCGGACCAGCGGCAGCGGCGAAGTGACCTTCCGCAGCGATACCAGCTACACGCTGAAGGCCCAGGTACTCCGCGGCGGCAATCCGACCCCGGTCACGGTCGATTCCGACGCCCGCTGGCTGGGTGCCGATTGCGGGGTCGTGCGGCCGGTGGCGCTGCCGAAGTAGCCCCCAACCGTTCGTTCCCGCGCAGGCGGGAACGACGAATTGAAGCTGACGAAAAGTTTCAGCAGCCCTCGACAAACGCCAGATACAGCTCCCGCGCCTGCCTCGCCACCGGCCCCGCCTCCAGCGTGCGCCCTTCATACCGCACGCACGGCGTGACCTTGCCGTAATTGCCGGTGCTGAAGATCTCGCGCGCCGTCCCCAGCTCCGCCGGCTTCACGCTGCGCTGCTCGACTTCAATCCCCACCTTGCCCAGCAACGCGATCACCCGCGCCCGCGTGATGCCGGCGAGGAAAGTCCCATTGTCCACCGGCGTCACCACCTTGCCCTCTTCGGTAACGAGGAACAGGTTGGACGACGCAAACTCCGCCACATTGCCCTGCGCATCGAGCATGATCGCCTGGTCGAAGCCGCGCTCCTTCGCCTCGCGCATCGCCTTGGTCGAGTTGGCATACAGCGCGGAGGCCTTGGCGTCGGTCGGCGCCATGTCCGGCTCCGGACGGCGCAAGGTCGACAGGCAGGCCGAGAAGCCGGTGAAGGCCGGCAGCGGCGCATCGAACAGGGTCAGCGCAAAGCCCGTCTTCTCCGGCTCCGGAATCAGGAAGCCAGCCGAGGCGAACACCAGCGGCCGCACATACAGCTCGGCGTCCGCCGGGAACTTGGCCACGCCTTCGCGCACCAGCGCTTCCATCTCGTCCACCGACAGCGGGCAGCGCAGGCCCAGCTTGTCGGCCGAGCGTACCACGCGCTCCAGGTGCGGGCGCAGGTCGGGCAGCTTGCCGCGCATCGCGCGCGCGCCGTCGAATACCGACGAGCCCAGCCACACACTGTGATCCATCGCCCCGTACAGCGGGACGTTCCCTTCGTGCCATTCGCCGTTGAAATAAGTCAGGTACATGCTTCCCCCTAGTTTCTCGATCCAAAAGTGTACCGCAGATGAAGGGAACTTTCCGCGCAGCCATCACGTAGTGTTCGCTCCCGAACAAAGTGCCCAGGCTGCCGCGCGTACACTATGCTTTCCGGTTGAGAGGCCGGGACACGAAAGGAAGCACATGAACAGGAAATTTCCCGCCGGCTGGCTGTTCTGGCTGCTCTTCAGCATCGTTATCGTTGCCTGCAAGACCTTGCCCGACGCCAGAGCGCTGCCGGAACAGGCGCTGGGCGCGACCCCGACCATCGCCACCGGCAAGGGCGTGCTGCCGCCGCAGAAAGCCGCCCAACTGGCCGCGCGCCGCTGGGCCAATGCCGGGGGCGACCTCAAGCAGATCGCGGTGCTGGAGGAACAAGCCACCGGCGTGCCCCTGATCGCCGGCAACAAGGTCACCCTGCTGTTCGACGGCCCCGCCACCATGCGCGACATGATGGCCGCCGTGCGCGCCGCCACCACCACCATCAACCTGGAAACCTATATTTTCGACCGCGACAAGATCGGGCTCGAATTCGCCGACCTGCTGATCGAGAAGCGCCGCCAGGGCGTGATCGTCAACGTCATGTACGACGCCGTCGGCACCCTCGGCACGCCGCAGGAATTTTTCGACCACATGAAGGACGCCGGCATCAACCTGATTGCCTTCAATCCCGTCAATCCGGCCGCGCGCCCCGGCAAGTGGGAGCTGAACAACCGCGACCACCGCAAGGTGCTGGTGGTGGACGGCAAGGTCGGCTTCACGGGCGGCATCAACATCAGCAGCACCTACGCCAACAGCTCCTTCTTCCGCTCGCGTTCGAAACCGGAACCGGGCGATGAGCACAAGGTCGGCTGGCGCGACACCCACATCAAGATCGAAGGCCCGGCCGTCGCCACCTTGCAATGGGCCTTTATCAACAACTGGGTCAGGCAGGCTGCCGGCGAGCTGCCGCGCGCCAACTACTTCCCGCCGCTGGCGGCCGCCGGCGACAAGATCGTGCGCGTGCTCGCCACCGAACCGGACCGCGAATCCTCGATCTACAAATCGCTGCTGGTGGCGCTGGGCGAAGCGAAGCAATCGATCCACATCACCAGCGCCTATTTCGTTCCGGACCAGCAGGTGATCGACGCGCTCACCGCGGCCGCGCGGCGCGGCGTCGACGTGCGCCTGATCTTGCCCGGCGTGTCCGACCACAGCCTGGTGTTCCACGCCGGCCAGTCCTTCTACGACGAGTTGCTGGAAAACAGCGTGCACATCTTCCAGCTCCAGGTCGCGACCCTGCATGCAAAGACCGCGGTGATCGACAGCGCCTGGTCGACCATCGGTTCGGCCAACATCGACCGCCGCAGCTTCATCCACAACTACGAGCTGAACGTGGTGGTGATCGACCCGGCCTTTGGCCAGGACATGGAGAGCGCCTTCAATGAAGACCTGAAGGACTCGAAGGAAGTGACGCTGCAGCAGTGGCGCAAGCGCCCCCTGGCCGACCGCTTCAAGGAATGGCTGGGGCGCATGGCGGAATACTGGATCTAGCGCGACGCAGCCGGCCCCCGTTCGCCCGCGCCGCCGGCCACCGCTTTCGTCCCCAGGCGGGTCAGCACCAGCCACGCGAACAGCAGCGCGCCGATCCCGATCACGATCGAAGCCACGCCGACCACCGGCTCGGCCGCCGCGTGGCCCTTGATCCGCAGCGCCAGCGCGCCCAGCATCGCCGGCACGCCGAGATTGTGCAGCCAGAACTGCGCGGTCGCCACCGGGCCTTCGACGGTGCGCGGATCGAGCATGCCGATCAGCCCGAACAGCGCCATCGAGACCCAGCCCAGCAGGTTCAGGTGCGCATGCACGGGGGTGAGCGCGTGGTCGCCCGTGGCTCCCATGACGATGCCCATCGCCACCGCGACGACGAAATAGATGGCCGCCAGGCGAAACCAGGCGCGGCTGCGAGCATTGTCGGTCATTGCGTGGCTCCTTCCTGCCCGGCAGCCGCCACCGTCGGCGTGGCGCCCAATTGCTGCATGATCGATGCCAGGTCGATCCACACGTTCTCGCGGCGGATCAGCCCGTCCGGCGCCATGTCGAACACGTGCAGCAGGCGAAAGCTCAGGCTCTTGCCCTGCCCCGGAATCCCGAACGGCGTGCCCGGCGCGGTGCCTTCCCACAGGCTCTCGTCGACCACGAAGTCCGGTCCGTAGTAGCGCCGCAGCGAAGTCACCTTTTCGCCGGACAGGTCGGCGAACAGTGCGTCGTAGAAGCCGCGCGCCTGCTGCCGCCCGTGCAGCGGGCCGGTGGGCGAGCCCACCACGTCATGCTCGACGTCCGCCACCATCGTGCTCAGCACGCCTTCGACGTCGTCCTCCGCCTCGAAGCGGAAATGGCGGTCGATCATGTGGTCGAACTGCTCCTTGGTCATCTTTTCCATGGTGCTCCTCTTTCAGGATGAAGTATAATGAGACTCAAATCTATTCGTGAGACAGTGTCTCATTATGACCCCATGAACGTAAAGACGTCAAGCAGAAACGCCGGATCCGCATCAAGCGGCGCAGGCCGCGCCAATCAACGCCGCCGGACCCGGCGCGCGCTCATCGAGGCCGCGCTGGCGCTGTGCGAGGGCGGGCGCAAGCCCAGCTTCCCGGAAGTGGCCGAGCGCGCCATGGTTTCGCGCGCCACGGCCTATCGCTATTACGCCTCGGTGGAGGACCTGATCAGCGATGCGATGTTCGAACGCGCGGTGCCGCCGCTGGAAAGCTTCTGCGATGTCGCAAAGGACGATCCGGCCGACATGGCAGCCCGCGCGGCGCGCAATATGAACAAGCTCCTGATGGACGACGAGGTCGGCCTGCACGCGGTCGAACGCTCCTTCATGTCGGCCTGGCTGGACAATCCGCAGCAATCGCGTCCGCCCCGTCCCGCGCGCCGGATGCAGTACATCGGTCCGATTGTCGCGTCATTGGAAGGCCAGCTGGCGCCGGCCGCGCGACAGCGGCTCGCCCACGCCTTGGCGATGCTGATGGGAACGGAGGCGGCCTTGTCGCTGCGCGATGTCGCGGGCGCCAGCGTCGACGAGGCACTGGCCGCCTGCGGCTGGGCGGCGCAAGCGCTGGTGCAGCAGGCGCTGGCCGACGCCGGCGAGAAAAACTAGATCCCGGCCGCGTACATGCCGTCGATGTGTTCGGTCCAGACGTTCCCGCTGCGCATGAACTTGTCCGTGCTCATCAGCTGGAAGCGCTGGCCGAGCACGTCCCAGCCGTAGCGGTCGACCTCGACCACCGATGAGTGCACCCGCAGCACATTGAAGGAATTCACCTCGCCGCGCCCGCGTGTCGATGTGGCCGTGCCCGCCTGCACCACCAGCGCGGCGAAGTCGGCCAGCGGATAACGTTCCGCCGTGCTGCCGGAATGGCTGGCATGCAGGTGGCCGGCCAGCAGCACGTCCACGCCGGTCTCGGCGAAGGCTTTCATGGCCAGCACCGCGCGCCCGACCACCTCCTCTTCCTTTGCCGGCTCCGGCAGGTCGAAGGGATGGTGGGTGACCACGATCCGCGTCACACCGGGGCCCAGTCCGGCCAGGCGCGCGCGGATCTGGGCGACCTGCTCTTCATTCACACGGCCGTCCTTGAAGGTCAGCGAGCGCGCCGTGTTCACTCCGAGCACCGCGATCTCGTCGTCGATGTAGGCTGGCGCCAGGTCCTCGGTGATGTAGCGCTTGTAGCGTTCGAGCGGCTGCACGAAGCGGCGGAACACGTTGTACAGCGAAATATCATGGTTGCCAGGCACGATGACCTGCGGGCCGGGCAAGCTGTCGAGCCAGGCGCGCGCGGCCTCGAATTGCTCGCTCTTGGCGCGCTGGGTCAGGTCGCCGGATACGACCACCACATCGGGCGCGATCTGCTGCACCAGCGCGCGCAAAGGGTCGAGGATGGCCTCGTCCACGCGGCCAAAGTGCAGGTCGGACAGATGAACTAATGTACGCATAAGCTCCTCATTGCGGGACCACCACCGTCAATGCGCCCGGCAGCACGCGGTAGCGCAGCGGGCTCTCCATCAGCATGACTTCGCCATCGGTCGCGACGCGGATGCGCCGGTGCGAGGTCGCGACTTCCATCTCGGAGGCAAGCAGGACGTCGAAGTCGCGCTCCTGCGCCAGCCTGCCCGCCAGCGCGCGCAGGGCAAAGCGCAGCAGGCCGAAGCGGCTCGGATGCTGTGCAACATACAGGCTCAGGACGCCGGCGTCGAGGCGCGCACGCTCGCCGATTGACAATCCCTGCATCCGGTATTGGTTGTTGCCGATGAAGACGAAAGGCGTACGGCGCGCCAGCCGCTGCCCGTCCACGTTCATCCGCACCGACAGGAAGGGATAGCGGCGCAGCGCCGCCACACTGGCCCAGGCCGCCGCCAGCCACTTGCCGCGCCCGAGCCGGCGCCGCTGGCGGTCGCGGTCGTGCACCATGTCCGGGTACAGGCCGAGGCTGGAATTGTTGAGGAATACTTTGCCGTTGACCACGCCGACATCCACCTGCTTGTGCCGTCCGGTGGCGATCGCGTGCACGGCCTGGTCGAGGTCGAGCGGCATGCCAATGTCCTTGGCGAAATGGTTGAGCGTACCGAGCGGCAGCACGCCGAACAGCTTGCCGGTGCCGACCAGCACGGACGCGACCGCGTTCATGGTGCCGTCCCCGCCGCCGCCCACGATGATCTCGTGATCGCCCTCCAGCGCGACGCGCGCGGCCTGCAGGATCTCGCCGCCGGTGGACGCGAGGGTCACGCTGGCGTCCACCCCGACACGGCCGAAACTGTCGCGCACGGCGCCGGCCCTGGCCTTGTCGTGGCCGCTGCCCGCGCCGCCGTTGACGATGACCGCGGCCCGTCTCATGCGCCCTCGCCTTCCTCGATGCGCCACCGGCGCCACGCCGCCAGCGCGGTCATGCAGATCGCCAGCCACATGCAGCCCTCCGCCACGGCCGCCAGCACGTCCGACAGATAGTGCACGCCCAGGTACATGCGCGACAAGGCGACCAGCGCCACCGCCGCGAGCGCCGCGATTGCCGCGATTGCCGCCAGCACGGCATGCTGCCGCGAACGCGCGTGCGCGGCGATGAAGCACACCACGAAGCCGTACAGCACGGTGGCGCTGGCCGTGTGACCGCTCGGGAAGCTGTAGGTTTCCAGCGTCAGCAGCGGCGCGTCCCAATGCGGCCGCGCGCGCTGGAACACATGCTTGAACGCGACGTTGAGCAGCATGCCGCCAGGCACTGTCGCGATCAATGCGAGCAACCAGTCCGGCATCCGCCGCCGGTACAACCAGCCCGAGCCCACCGCGCTCATCGACAGGATGCCCCAGCTGCTGTGGATCCAGGTGATGGCCAGCATCGCCAGCGTGACGCCGTGCGTGGCATGGGCGTGGAACCACTGGGCGAGCTGGACGTCGAGCTGCGTGATTGGCGCACCGCTGTGCACCGCGTTTGCGATCAATCCAAAGATCGTGGCGGCGGCCAGCGCCGCGAGGACGCCGGGTAGCAGATGTGTCGTCCGGGCTCCCATGGACCTCATCTTGCGCTGTTTGACGAAAAAACGACAACTTTTCGCATCGACTGGCTTTTTATACAGTACCTGTAGATTTATACAGTAGTTGTGCTATTCTGTAGTCACTCAACCAACAACGCTAACAAGGATTTCGTCATGACCACTCTGAACAGCTCCTTCGGTATGCAATACGCCCCCACCCCGTTCATGCTTCGCCTCGGCAAGCGTGAGGTCTTGGTCACGCGTGACTTCCGCAAGCGCTTCTATCCGGTCAACCCGATTATCGAATGCGACACCGGCGTCGAGCCGGGCCATGTCGAAATCCTGCTGTTCGCGCGCTGGCTGCTCATTCTGTCCAAGGCACAATAAGCAATAAGCGCATAAAGATATCGGAAATCATTCGTGTTCTTTCGGCGGGCGGAGCTCTACTCTGCAGCTTCCCGCTTAACGAAAGAGCACAATGCAGATCCGTCATATCAAATCCTGGCTGGCCGCGCTCGCGCTGCTGGCCAACGCGTCGGCCTTCGCGGCTGACGTCACCCTGCTCAACGTCTCGTACGACCCGACACGCGAGCTGTACCAGGACATCGACGCCGCCTTCGCCCGCCAGTGGAAGGCCAAGACCGGCGACACCGTCACCATTCGCCAGTCGCATGGCGGCTCCGGCAAACAGGCCCGCTCGGTCATCGACGGCCTGGGCGCGGACGTGGTCACGCTCGCCTTAGCGTACGACATCGATGCTATCAGCGAACGCGGCCTTATCGCGCACGGCTGGCAGCAGCGCCTGTCCTATCACAGCTCGCCTTACACCTCGACCATCGTCTTCCTCGTCCGCAAGGGCAACCCCAAGGGCATCCGCGACTGGAACGACCTCGTCAAGCCGGGCGTGTCCGTCATCACGCCAAATCCCAAGACCTCCGGCGGCGCACGCTGGAACCACCTTGCGGCCTGGGGCTACGCCCTGCGCCAGCCGGGCGGCAACGAAACCACCGCGCGCGATTTCCTCACCCGCCTCTACCGCAACGTGCCGGTGCTCGACTCCGGCGCCCGCGGCGCCACCACCACCTTCGTCGAGCGCGGCATCGGCGACGTGCTGATTGCCTGGGAAAACGAAGCCCTGCTGGCCAAGCGCGAACTGGGCGGCGACAAATTCGACATCGTCGCACCGTCGGTCAGCATCCTGGCCGAGCCGCCGGTGGCCGTGGTGGACAAGAACGCCGACAAGCACGGCACCCGCCGCGTGGCCGAAGCCTATCTCGCCTTCCTCTACACGGACGAAGGCCAGCAGCTGATCGCCAAGCACTATTACCGCCCTGCCGTGCCGCAGTACGCGAAGAAATTCGCATCGCAATTCCCTGCGATCAAGCTGTTCAACATCGAGGAAGTTGCCGGCGGCTGGGCGCAGGCGCAGAAAGTCCACTTTGCCGACGGCGGCCTGTTCGACCAGATCTACCAGCCCGGCCAGAAATGACTTGAAATACCGGCGGCGGCCACGATCATGATTGTTCATGAATGGCCGGCGCCGCGCGGGAACGCTTTGCGCCGCTGCCGGTCCTTCTTGTGAACCATACCAAGGAGGCAGTCATGGCAGTGAATCTTCGCAAGATCAACGAACAGGTCATGGTCATCACCGGCGCCACCAGCGGCATCGGTCTCACGACCGCCCGCATGGCCGCCGACCAGGGCGCGCGCCTGGTCCTCGCCGCCCGCAGCGCCGACGCGCTCGACCAGCTGGCCAGCGAGCTGCGCCGCAAAGGCACACAGGTCGCCACCGTTGCAGCCGACGTCGGCAAGCAGGAAGACGTCGAGCGCATCGGCCAGGCCGCGATGGAACGTTTCGGCCGCATCGACACCTGGGTCAACAATGCCGGCATCTCCATCTTCGGACGGCTCGAAGATGTGCCGATCGAAGACCAGCAGCGCCTGATGCAGACCAATTTCTGGGGCGTCGTCTATGGCTCGCTGGAAGCGGTCAAGCGCATGAAGACGCGCGGCGGCGGCGCCATCATCAATCTCGGCAGTGAAGTGTCGGACCGCTCGATTCCGCTACAAGGCGTCTATGCCGCGTCCAAGCACGCGGTCAAGGCCTACACCGACGCGCTGCGCATGGAACTGGAAGAAGAAAGCGCACCCATTTCGGTGACGCTGGTGCGCCCGTCGGCGATCGACACCATGTTCGCGGTGCACGCCAAGAACTACATGGAAAAAGAACCCGCGCTGCCCGCGCCCATCTACGCGCCGGAACTGGTGGCCGAAGCCATCCTGTACACGGCCCAGCATCCGAAGCGCGACATCTACGTCGGCGGGCATGCCAAGGTGGCGGCGATAGGTGAATTCACGATGCCGCGCTCGCTCGACCGCTTCATGCGCGCGTCCTTGTTCCGGCAGCAGCAAGCGGAACAGCCGAGCGCGCCGGGTCGGCGCGACGCACTGTACGCGCCCGACCAATCCAGCGAAATGCGCCAGCGCCAGGGCATGGGCACGGTCAACGAGCGCTCCGCCTACACCGCCGTCGCGCTGCGCTCCAAACCGCTGGCGGCGGCGCTGCTCGGCGGCGGCGCGCTATTTGCGGCGTGGGGCCTGTCCCGGCGGCTGACTAGATAGAAACTCGGTGTCCTCGTCGCTCAGCGGAGTGTCGGGGATCGTCTCCACGTGGTCGGTCGAAATATCGGCGCCATCCCTGACGATGGTGTCGCGGCCGGCCGTGGCGCGCTCGCCGGTGCCGCCATAATCGCTGTCGCCGTCGAAGTTGGCGTCGCCCACGTCCGGGCCCGCCGTGCCGCCGGCGCGGCTGGCTTCCATGTCGTCGGTGGTGCCTTCGTCGAGATGGATCAGCTGGTCATCGTCGAGATTCTCGGCGAAGCCGGAACCGCCCACCACGTCGCTGCCGGTGTCGGAAATATCGCTGGGACCGAGCGCATCCACGCCTTTGCCGCGGCCGAGGCTGCGGTCCGGGCGTTCAGGGAAATTATCGGGGTCGAGGGTGCTGCTGCCAGTCATGATCTGGTCTCCTGTGAGGGTTATGCCATGACCACAGGCTACCGAAATTCCAATTGATGCGGCGCAGCGCAGGCTCAGAACGAATGGCGCAGGCCGAAGCTCAAGGCCGAGCTGGTGCGGCCGCGCGCATCGAAGCTGGTGCGCGGCACGCCGGCGATCGACAGGTTTTGCGTGTACGAATACGCCGCGTAAAAATCGGTGCGGCGATTGAGCGTGTACGATGCGCCGAACGCGAGCTCGTTGGCATCGCGGTTGGCCAGGTCGCGGTCGTTGCGGTGCACGAAGGAAGCCAGCCAGGTCATGTGGCCGTGTGGCACCGCAATGCCGGCCATGGCGTCGCGGCTATCGGTGGACGGGGTGGCGGCCATCGATGCGCTGTAGGGATTGTCCGGATTAAACAAGGGTGTGGTGCCCCAGCCGCTGTTGGCGCTGTAGGCCGCGTACGCCGTCCCCCACTTGAAGCGGACGTTGGCGGCGATCAGCGAATTCTTCGCCTCCATATTGTTGCCTGCCAGGTCGTACAGCCTGACCTTGGCCACGTGCTTGTTCTGGTGCGCCGCGCGCAGCGTGATCGGCCCGAAGGAATAGCCCAGCGACATGCCCCACGCGCGGTTGGATGGATCGCGCGTATCGTCGCGCGAGTAGGAGGCGCCGCCGGAAAAACCGTTCACGGGCGGCCGGTAATACTGAACGAGATTACTGTCGCGCCGGTTGCCGTTGGCGATGACGCTGGCCGCGTGCCCGGCCGCGCTGCCGCCGTAGGGATCACCGACATCGCCCAGTGCGAGATATTCGAGGCTGTACTCGCGGCCGGTGGGATACAGCGCCGCGTCGTTGCCCAGCGAGCCGAACCACCATCCGCTGACACTGCTCAATGGCACAGGTGGCTGCGCCGGACGCGTGGGCGCCGGCTGCTCGCGCGTGTACACGGACGTGCCCTCCTGGCTTTGCGCACAGGCCAGTGCTGCACATCCTCCCAAGGCAGCGAACGCAAGAATGGACTTGTTCATGGCGATTTCCTCTTTACGCCAATTTATCCTCTTCCGCAGCGAATGCATCTGTCCAAAATCCCACACACTATGGCTCAAATGTGCTCGATTTTTTGTCGGTATTCTCTGACGACTTCCTTTCTCCCTCAGCATACTCGCCTAATTTCCATCTCGCACGTACAATAGAACAAAAATGTAGTTAAACTACTTACGAGAGGAGCAATACCGATGAGACACCCCGCCCGCACCCTGTGCGCCATGGCCCTGGCCGCCTGCACCTCCATCGCTACGCTCGCCGCGCACGCCCAGGCAAGCACGCCGGCGACCGGCATGCAGCATGTCGCCTGGTCCAAGAACGCCAATATCTACGAGGTAAACATCCGCCAGTTCTCGGCCGAAGGCAGCTTCAACGCCTTCGCCGCGCAGCTGCCGAGGCTGAGGAAAATGGGCGTCGACATCCTGTGGATCATGCCCATCAATCCGATCGGCGAAAAGAACCGCAAGGGTCCGCTGGGCAGCTACTACGCGGTGCAAAACTACACGACCATCAACCCCGAGTTCGGTACACTCGACGATTTCAAGTCGCTGGTGAAGAAGGCGCACACGCTCGGCATGCACGTCATCATCGACTGGGTGCCCAACCACACGGCCTTCGACAACCCTTGGGTCACCGAGCATCCGGACTGGTACCTGAAGAACGACAAGGGTGAGATCTACCCGGTCACGATGGGCAAGGAAGCGTGGACCGACGTGACCGGCCTGGACTACTCGAACAAGGAACTGTGGAAGGGCATGACCGACGCGATGGCCTTCTGGCTGCGCGAGGCCGACATCGACGGCTTCCGCTGCGATGTCGCGAACAATGTGCCGACGCCGTTCTGGAATTACGCACGCGCCGAACTCGACCGCATCAAGCCTGTCTTCATGCTGGCCGAGGGCGACAAGCCCGACCAGCACGAGCATGCATTCGACATGACCTACGGCTGGGACACCTGGGAGCTGTTCGTCAAGATCGCGAAGGGCGAAGCGGACGCAGGCGCGCTCAAGCAGTTCCTCGCCGATCCGCCCAAGCGCTTCCCGCGCGACGCCTACCGCATGCGCTTCACCAGCAACCACGACAAGAATTCGTGGGACGGCAGCGACAAGGAACTCTACGGGCCGGCGTTCAAGGCGATGTCGGTGCTGGCGATGACGCTGCCGGGCGTGCCGTTGATTTACGATGGCCAGGAGTCGGGACTGGACAAGCGGCTCGAATTCTTCCAGAAGGATCCGATCGTGTGGAAGAACTACCAGTACGCGCCGTTCTATGCGCATCTGCTCAAGCTAAAGCACGAGCATCCGGCGCTGTGGAACGGGC
Organism: Massilia terrae; assembly: GCF_024753145.1. Classification (GTDB taxonomy): domain Bacteria; phylum Pseudomonadota; class Gammaproteobacteria; order Burkholderiales; family Burkholderiaceae_D; genus Telluria; species Telluria terrae. Next base: position 257,338 of record NZ_JANUGU010000007.1, read on the forward strand.
AGTTTGGTGCAGATGCAGAGGTGATCGAGACTGGGAACGACAAGGTGTTCGCGTTCCGGCGCAAGAAGGACAGCGATGTGGTGACGGTGGTGGTGAACCTGTCGAACGCGAAGCAGGTCTTCACGCTGCCGGGCCGGAAGCGCCAGCAGCTGGCCGCATGGGATTATCGGATCGACGCGCGCAAGTAAATCTGCCTGCCGCGTGACCGCACGCTCAGCATGGGTCCCGGTCTCCGCCGGGACGACGTGCTTTAGGTTAGCCGTCGTTCCCGCGCAGGCCGGGCCCCATGCTGAGCGTGCTGTAACGCGACCCGTTCACCTCCTGCGCAGCTTCGTAAACCGCGCCGGCTCCCACTCCCTCATCGCCAACAGCAATCCGGCCCCGCGCCGCTTCGGCAACGGCGACGCCAAACTCTCCTCGTGCAGCTGCGCGAACCGCGCCTTCACCTGCCGCAGCTCCGCCCGCATCCTCTCGATCGCCGCCTCGGTCAGCATCCCGTGCGTAAAATCCAGCGACTCCGCGCCCTGTTCGAACCTGCTCGCCAAAAAATCATCCATGCCATCGCGCCGGAAGTACTGCCGTATCGGCCCGCCCGCGATCCAGTCGAAATCGCGCGCCACCGCCAGCCTGATGCGGTTGCCCGGCATGAGCGCAATCAGCCGCAGGCGATCCAGCCGGGCGAGCCGCTGGATGCACTCCGCCTCGCTGACCTGATACACCGTGACGATGTCCTGCATGGACCAGTGATTCAGCGCACACACCGCCACCAGCAGCAGCTTGGGATCGGACACCAGCTCCTGCTCCTGCGCCTCGGTCAGCACGCGCAGCTGCTCCTCCGCGCGCGCTGCTTCCTGCGCGAGTTCGGCCACGGTGAAGCCGAGCAGGTTGCAGGCCTGGACCAGCCGGTCGAGCGCAAACGATTCGGACGCAAACAGGCGCTTCACGCTCGCTTCGGACAAATCGAGCGCCTCCGCCACATCGCGATAGGTCTTGCCCTGCAGTTTGAGCTGCCGCTTGAGCGTATTGAGTAGTTGGGTGACTTCGGACATCGTGTCTGGTATCAAAGGTCGATACCACAACAGTAAAGAATCGCGACTTTCCGCGCAAGCCGCCAATGTGAAGACCAGCCGATGCATGCTGGCGGCTCACCGCCACATGGGAAGCGCTCCCGCTGCTTCTCATCCCGGCATGGCACTGGCTCCACCGCGCGCCGCGTAAAGACAAGCTGGCGCTCGCCGCCGCCCTGCTGCTTTACGTGCTCGCAAAACTGGCCGAACTGGCGGACCTCCAGCTCCTCGCCGTGCTGCACATCGTCAGCGGCCACACCCTCAAGCACCTGCTTGCAAGCGGCGCCGCCGCCATCATCGTTGCGCGGCTGGTCCGGCGCACCGTCGCACTAGAACATGATGATGACGACCGAGCCGGCCACGATCAGCGCTCCGCCGAGCGCCACCTGCCAGGTCAGCTGCTCGCCTGCGAACGCGATGCCCAGCAGGATTGCCATCGCGACCGACAGCTTGTCGATCGGAGCCACCTTGCTGACCGGACCTAGCTGCAAGGCGCGGTAATAACAGAGCCACGACAGCCCGGTCGCGATCCCCGACAGGACCAGGAACACCCAGCTGTACGGCGAGATGTTGTCCGGCTTCTGCCACTCCGAGCGCATCGACAGGATCCCCGCCGTGACCAAGAGGATCACGATGGTGCGGATGAAGGTCGCCATATTCGAATTGATACCGGCCACGCCAAGTTTGCCGAACAAGGCGGTCAGCGCCGCGAAAAAAGCCGATCCAAGCGCGAACACGACCCAGCTGGGATAAGAATTCATGGGGACTCCAAAGGTCAGCAGTGATAATTCCTGCCATTTTCGCATTGAAGCGCGGCCTGCACCCGGCGCCCTCAAATTGCCGAGGTCGGGGCGGATACCCGGTCTTATCCACGTTAAGACCCGGCGACCCCGAACCTATAATCGCGGTTCCACTACAGTCCCGTCACGCGTCCAGTGACTGCTTTTTAAGTTTTCATGTTAATTACCGCTACTCCGCAGGAATCGGAAGCAATGCTGCAGATGCCCGCCCGCGTCGCCGAACGCGCGCAGGCGGAATTCATCGGCCTGGCGCCGATCCTGCGCATGAGTATTAATGGCGGAGACCTGCGCGGTCTGGCGCAACTGCTGCTCGACGCCGCCGGCCGCGACGAAAATAACGCCTGCCTGTGGATGAACCTCGCCACCGCGATGTTCGCGCTCGAACTGGAGCAGCCCGGCAGCGCCGTTCAGCAGCAGGCCCTGTCGATGCAGCGCACCTACACGCGCGCCTCGAGCCGGGCGACCAATTTTCGCCTGCTGATGCTGATGGCACCGGGGAACCTGGCCGAGAACACACCGATCGACTGCCTGCTCGAAGATTCGCCGGTCGAACTGACCTGCCACTTCGTCTCCCCCGACGAACTGTTTCCGACGCCGCTGCCGGAACACGACGCGCTGCTGGTCGCGTTCTCGGACAGCGCCGCCAACTCGCCGCTGCTGGAACGCCTCTCTCCTATCCTCGACCAATGGCCGCGGCCCGTGATCAACCGTCCCGCCTTCATCGCCAACACGGAGCGCAGCCGCGCAAGCCAGCTGCTGCAGGGCGTGCCTGGACTGCTGATGCCGCCCACTTACCCACTGCCGCGCGCCGCCGTCGAAAGCGCGGCGCTGGCGCAGGGCGACAGCTGCGGCCCGGCCGCCTTCCCGATCATCATTCGTCCGCTCGGATCGCAAGCGGGCCACGAACTCGAACGGATCGCCGACGCGCAGGCACTGGCCGGCTATATGGAACGAGTCCACGCGCCCGCGCTGTACGTGTCGCCCTTCGTCGACTACAGCGGCGACGACGGCCGGTTCAGGAAGATCCGCGTCGCGCTGCTCGATGGCGTTCCTTACGTGAGCCACATGGCGGTGTCGTCCAACTGGATGGTGCACTACCTGAACGCCGGCATGTACGAAGACGCCGCCAAACGCCGCGAAGAAGAAGCCTTCATGGACCGCTTCGACGCGTTCGCCCAGCGCCATGCGGTGGCCCTGCGCGCGATCCACGAACGCTGCGGCCTGGATTACCTGTGCATCGACTGCGCCGAAACGCGAGACGGCCAGTTGCTCATCTTCGAGATCGACCACGTGATGGTGGTGCACTCGATGGACTCGCTGGCGCTGTTCCCGTTCAAGCACGTGCACATGGCAAAGCTGCATCACGGATTCGAAGACTACCTGTACCGGCTGCGCGCGGCCGCGACTGAAAGCGAACAAACATGAAAATGCTCACCCCGAACCAGCTCAACAGCCTGAACTTCTCCGGCGGCCCCGGCGCCCTGCCCGAGACGGTGCTCGACCAGGTGCGCGAGGCCATCGTGTCGGTGCCGGACGTCGGCCTGTCGATCCTCGGCATCAGCCACCGGTCCGACTGGTTCGCTTCCGTGGTCGCGGAACTGGAGACCAATATCCGCGTGCTGCTCGGCCTGGACAAGGGTTACCGCGTGCTGTTCCTCCAAGGCGGCGCGACCCAGCAGTTCTCGATGGTGCCGATGAATCTCCTGCGCGGCAGCCCGGTCGCGGCGCAATACCTGCACACCGGTTACTGGAGCGGCAAGGCGCTGCCGGAAGCGCGGCGCGAAGGTCCGGTGCAAGTGGCGTGGAGCGGCGAAGCGAGCGGCTTCTCGCACCTGCCCACCGACGCCGAACTCGCGCTCGACGCCGACGCGCCCTACCTGCACTACATCTCCAACGAGACCGTCGAGGGCCTGCAGTTCCACCGCGTGGTGGGCCGCGACGACGTGCCGCGCATCTGCGACATGTCGTCCGACTTCCTCTCGCGCCCCGGTGAATTCGACCGTTTCTCGCTGATCTACGCGCACGCCCAGAAAAACATCGGCCCGGCCGGCGTAACCGTCGTCGTGCTGCGCGACGAGCTGCTGCAAAAGATGCGCGGCGACGTTCCCACCTTCCTCGATTACCGCGCGCAGGCCGACGCCAACTCGGTGCTGAACACGCCGCCGGTGTTTGCGATCTACGTGATCTTGCTCGTCACGCGCTGGCTGCGTGACGAAGCCGGCGGCCTGCCGGGCATCGCGGCGAAGAACGCGAAAAAGGCCGAGGTGCTGTACAAGGCGCTCGACGCGAGCCGCGGCTTCTATCGCGGTCGCGCCGCCGCAGCGGACCGCTCGCTGATGAACGTTGTGTTCACGCTGCCCGGAAGCGATGTGGAACAGCGCTTCCTCGACGAAGCCGCCGATGCCGGGTTCTCGGGCCTGAACGGCCACCGCAGCGTGGGCGGCATCCGCGCCTCGATCTACAATGGCCTTGAGCTGTCGGCCGCCGAAATGTTCGCCAACTTCATGGACGATTTCGCGCGGCGCAATCGCTAACCGCCGGCACTGCCCCCAAACGAAAAACCGTCGTCCCGGCGGAGGCCGGGACCCATAGACCGTTCGCTACTTCGAATAGTCAGCATGGGTCCCGGCCTTCGCCGGGACGACGGACTTTGGGTTGGCGGTATGAACGAGTGTGTTACTTCACATTGACGAACGGGATCGACCCACCCGACACATTGGGCAGCTTCCCATCCCACTTCTCGATCGCCATCCTCTGGTTCTCCATTTCGCGCAGGCGAATCAGTTCAGGCGTCACCTGCTGACGCTGCACCGCCAGCGATTCCGCCTCGGCCCTCGCCTGCGCCACGCGCTGCTTGGCCTCCACCTCGATCCGCTGCAGGTCGCGTTCCGCCTTCAGCTTCAACTGTTCCGCTGTGGTCTTCGCTTCGATCGCATCGTTGAACGACCTGGAGAAGTTGAAGTTCACGATCGAGAATTCATCCACGACAACGCCATGGCGTGCCAGACGCTCGCGTAACTGGGTGATGATCTGGTCGCGCACATCGGTGCGCTTGGCGATCAGCTCCTCGGCGGTGAAGCGCGCGGTGACTGCCTTCACGGCCTCCTGCACGGCCGGGATGATGATGCGCTCACCCGGCTCATTGCCCAGGTCCCGGAACACCGATACCGCGCTCTCGGGCTTGATGTGATAGTTGAGCGCGACGCGGGTGTGCACCGTTTGCAGGTCGCGCGACGCGGCATCGCCCTCGCCTTCGCCCTTCTGGATCGAGACATTGACCAGGTTGAGCCTCTGCGCCAGCGGCACGCGGAAATGGATCCCCTCGCTCAGCACTTCATTGCTCGGGCTGCCGAAGGTCGTGATCACGCCGCGGTGCCCCGCCGGCACCGTCCCGAATGGCGCCAGCGCGAATAACAGAACCAGGACGGCAAGCACGGCGACGATCTTGACCGGTATCCCTCTCATTTCGATCCCCTTTTCTAGTGATGTCCCAGCAGGCAATGATGCTTGTTGATGACAAGTCAATTGTATAGATGAGAACTAGAAAGAAATATCAGAAATTTTGGATAGCTGAGTGCGGAAAACTCGAAGACAGGTTCCCATCAACGAACCAGTCGTTTATGTGCGCTCAATCCTTAGGCAGAGTTCCCGGCTTTGCCCCCCGGCGCGTCTGACTCAGCACAAACGTAGGCGCATCCTTTTTTAGAAAATGGGACGGCTTCATTCAGGCCGACGCATTGGCCGTCCGTTCCAGCATTTTCTAAGGAGCACAACATGAAACCGGGACTGCAAAGCGACGCACGGAAACCCGCCGCTGCGATAGCGCTGACGACACTTCTCTACATGGGTGTCACGGCCCAGGCGCAGGCGGAGCAGCCGCCACCGCCCTGCCATCCGAATCCAAATGCGGCCGCCGACGTGGCGACGGTGCACAATCGCGGCGACGTCAAGTTCCTGCCCGATGCGCTGCAGGACCGGCTGGAACGCATGGCCAGCCGTCCGCACACCTACCTGCCGCTGCAGGTCTACGCGGAAGCCGACAAGCCCAGCATGCTGTTCCAGTACTACCTGCTGGACACCAACGGCTTCGAACCCAATCCCTTCACGACGCGCTTCAAGGGCATTAACGACAAGGCGATGCTCACCGCCACCGGCGGCAATTGCGGGCTGCCCACGATCGCGGCGATCCGCCTCGCGCTGGAACCGAAGCCAGGCCTGCCGACGGATCCGAACGACATCCGCGCCTTCATCGACGTGTTCTCCGACCTGTCGAACCTCTTCGTCATCAACAACGAAAGCGGCTGGTATGAAGGTTGGATGATCCACGACGTGGAAGTGCCAAAGCTTGCCGCGCCGCGCAGCGACGGCCACGCGCAGTTCGGCGCCATCACCAAGGCCGACGCCGACGCGCTGTACGCCATGGGCTCGCATAACAACGTGCCCGGCCATCTGTTCACGATGGATGGCAAGGCGCCGCGCTTCCCGAGTCCGCACGACCGCTTCCCGGACAAGCAGACCAACGTTCTGCCGATCCAGCTGTCGATGGGCGCGATGAACTGCCTGCAGCAGGCCGATTGCCACGGCTACTGGGAGTTCAACTACCAGACCAACTGGATATTCCCGCTGTACGAGCTTCCGTTCACCGGCGGCATTCCGGGAACCTTCGAGGCGGGCAAGATCGGCAGCCTCTCGTCGCTCATTCCGGGTTCCGGTCCGTCCGGCGTCAGCAACAGCCCGATCGACTATGGCGACGATCCGAACAACGCGGCCCCGCTTGGCGGCGCCGGACCGCGCGACCCGGACCGCTTCGACGCCGACGTCGACAGCCAGCGCGAGTATCGCCAGCGCTTCATCCCGAGCGGGCTCGCGAACGAGGTCTTCCTCGACACCTATCTGCGCCTGGCGTCGTTCGAACCCGGCGTGCCGTTCCCGAAACGCCTGTTCGATGCCTATGCCGCTGAAGTCAAGCGGGTCGACAAGAATGGCGACGGTGTGATTTCGGCTGCGGAGGGCGACCCGGATGCATCCAGCGACGGTTTCGCGGACAACACCCGCTTGTTCCTGCCCGCGACCTCGTTCCGCCGCTTCGCCGTCACGCGTGAGATCAACGACGGCTATCTCGCACCGCGTTTCGCTCCCAGCCAGCGGGCCTGGGTTCTATCGGGCAATGCGGTAACCGTCAGTCCGGCGGTGGCGGCATCGCAGGGACGCGACGGCGACGACCGCTGACAGGAGAAATACCTGGCGCACGGCCAGCCGCGTGGCTGGCCGTGACGCATCAGTTGAAACGGCCCGCGATTCCGCCCAGGCTGAAGCGGCCGGCACCGATCAGGGCCAGCACGGCGCCGGCGGCCAGGTACATCGCTTGCAATTCAAGCGCCCAGCCGCCGGTCTGGTTGAGCGTGAAGAACTGGGTGGTGTGCACCAGCAGGATCGCGACGATCATATTGATGACGACGACCGCACCGGCAAGCCGCGTATAAACACCGAGGAGGATGAACAGCGGAGCCACAACTTCGCCGATATACACGAGATAGCCCAGCGCGGCGGGCAGGCCGGCTTGCGCGAGCATGCCGGTGATGAAACCGACGCCGCCAACGAGCTTGGACACGCCGTGGAACAACAGCAAGGCGGACAGCACAACCCGGAGAACCAGTTTCCCGGCGTCGTCGTTGGTGTTCACAGTGATTTGGTTGGTGTTCATGTTTTTTCCTTGAGTTTAGGTAGGTCGATGTCCCGGTCTTAAGCGCCGAGCTGCTTGTAAAGCCACTGCGTGAAATCGTCGATCATTGCGTGGTCGAGTCCATGCCCGGCCGGATATTCATGGTATTCCAGCGGCACGCCGAGGCTGGACAGCACGTCCCGCGATTGACGCCCGTATTGGATGCCGAGCACCTGGTCATCCGTTCCATGGCTCACGAAAGCCTGCACCTTGCCCAGCGCATCGGCCTCCGCCACCTTGGGCAGGACCTCGCGCAGGATGCGTCCGCTGAGGATGCCGAAGCCGGCTACCGAGGCGGGCCCGGTCAGCGCGACACTGGCGCTCATGATCCCGCCTTGGCTGAAGCCCGCGATCCAGATGCGCTTCGGGTCCACGCCCTGGGTTTCCGGAAGCTGCCCGATGAATTCGGCCAGCTTGACGCGCGCCAGTTCGGCCTGCTCGGCATTGATCACCGGGCCGGCGCTGGTGAAGCCCACCTGGAACCAGCCGAACTGCATTGGTCCGAAGGCCAGCGGGCCACGCACCAGGATCACGGCCAGCCGCGGATCCAGGCGCTGTGCCAGGTCGATGAAGCCGGCCTCGTTGGCGCCGACCCCGTGCAATAGCAGCAGGCACGGCGCCGGTTGGCTCGGCACTCCGCGCGGCCGGCGGATCCGGTACGAAAGGCCGGAGACCGGCTCCCGCAATACCTCGTTCAGCTCGTCAGTCATGCCCTTCTCCTCGTTCAATTGAATGCATACACGTCCATCGCCAGCACGCCATGCTCGACACTTGCGTGCAGGCGTTCGGCCTTCGGACTTTTCCCTGCCGCCCCCATCGCTACGAACAACGGCATCAGGTGTTCGTCGGTGGGATGGTTTTTCTCGGCAAACGGTGCAGCCCTGCGGTAATCGAGCAAGGCCTCGCGGTCGCCGCTTTCCAGCCGGGCGTTCATCCATCCCGCAAACTCGCTGACCCAGTTCGGAGCGGGCGCGTCGAGGTCCTGTCCGCGAAACTCGTAGAGGTTATGCGTCAGCGAGCCCGAGCCCACGATCAGCACGCCCTCCTCGCGCAAGGCCGACAGTGCCTGGCCGAGCCGCTCGTGTTCTGCCGCCGTCGCGCCGTGCAGGACCGACAGCTGGGCCACCGGGACCTGCGCATCCGGGTACATGATGCTGAGCGGCACCCAGGCGCCGTGATCGAGCCCGCGGTCCATGCTGCGGCCGACCTTGAAGCCAGCCTGCTCCAGCAAGCCAGCCGCGCGGGCGGCCATCTCCGGTGCGCCCGGCGCCGGATACGTAATCTCGAACAGGGCGCGCGGAAAGCCGCCAAAGTCATGGATGGTGCGCGGCTGCGGCGCCAGCGACACCGCCGGACCGCCCACGGTTCCCCAATGCGCCGAAACCGCAAGAATCGCCTTCGGGCGCGGCAATTGCGCGCCGAACCCTTGCAGGAAGCGGCGTGCCGGGCTGTCGTTCAACGCCAGCATCGGCGAGCCATGCGATACGAAAAGGGTCGGTAGAGCAAGCATTGGGTCCTCCTGTCTTGTTAGCCCAGGTAAATGGAACTGGAGCAGATGCACACATCATATTGCGGTCACCGCGGTTGATAAAGCGGCTGACGATGGCTAAACTATTTCCATTTGGTTGACAATAGGCCCTCGCCATGGACCTGCTCCTCTCAATGAAAGTTTTCGCCGCCGTGGTGGATGGCGGCAGTTTCGCCGCCGCTGCGGCGCGCCTCGACACGTCCAGGGCAATGGCCTCCAAGCAGGTGCAAAAGCTGGAGGAGCATCTGGGCACGCGCCTGCTGAACCGCACGACGCGCAAGCTCAGCCTGACCGAGACGGGGCGCGCCTTCTACGAGCGCAGCGTGCAGATCGTCAGCGATGTCGAGGAAGCCGAGCAGATCGCGGGGCAGATGACGCGCGCCCCGCGGGGTGAGCTCAAGGTGACTGTGCCGCTGTCCTACGGCCAGCACCGGCTGGCGCCGATCATCGCCGAGTACTCGCGGCACTATCCTGAAGTGCGCATCAATATTTCGCTCAGCGACCGCAAGGTGGATCTGGTCGAAGAAGGATTCGACCTCGCGATCCGCATTGGATCCCTGCCCCAGTCCGACCTCATCGCGCGCAAGATCGGCGGCGCGCGCAACCTCGTCTGCGCCTCGCCGGCCTACCTGGCCCGGGCCGGCACCCCGGCCGCGCCGGCGGACCTGTCAGCGCATCCCTGCCTGGGCTACACGCTGACCGGCACCGGGACGGAATGGCGGCTCGAAGGTCCTGGCGCCACGGTGAGCGTGCCGGTTTCCGGGCCGATCAAGGCGGACAATGGCGACATGCTGCGGCTGGCGGCGGTCAACGGATGCGGGATCATTTTCCAGCCGCATTTCATTGTCGCGGGCGATCTCGCGGCGGGACGGTTGGTGCGGGTGCTGCCGGAATGGCAGTCGGGGGAGCTGGGGATTTATGCGGTGTATCCGAGCAGGAAGCACCTGTCGGCGAAGGTGCGGACCTTCGTGGATTTTTTGGCGCAGCGGTTGGCGAGCTGAAAAGCGAAATGGGGTTCCAGCCTTCGCGGGAAGTCGTTTCCGCCAGTGCCGGGAACGAGGAATTAGCTGAGTTAGCTCGAAATATAAGGGCGTCGTTCCGCGCAGTATGCACAGCCAGTCTCCAACGATCGCCCGCAGGGCGGTCGGTAAAGTACAGGTATGGTAACCGGTATATTTAATCAAATTGAGTCTGACGTGCTCGATGAGGGGCCACCGGACGAGTGTCTGGTCAGGCTGTCGGCATGGTACGTTCGCAGGTGGCATTCGGATATCCGATAGGCGATAGGCCGGCTTCGTTCGAAGGTCATGAACTGATGCCGATCGTTTTCGGGGCGATCCAGGAGGAAATAGTCTCGCGTACATTGATCGCGAGTCCGTAATCCGTTGGCCGGGCGCCTTTTGTTCGGACGCACCCGCGTATGGCACTATCGCTGACAATTCTTTCACCAGGCCGCCCCATGAGTTTCACCCGATATGCTAAACAGAAAGGCGCCTTGCGGCGCCGTTGCGAAAGCTCGCGGGACAGGCAAAGCGTCCCGTCCCGTGTCGATCCACTACTTCTTACGGATCGCACCCATGTAGACATGGTCGAAGCTGACGAAGCCGCAGCCACCAGCCTCGTTGTCGAAAATCTGCACCTTGGCCTGCTTGCCTGCCTGCTTGGTGAGATCGATCGTCACCCAGTTTCCGTCGTCCTTGATGGAGGACTGGCCACAGGAGTTCGGCGTGTAGGTAGCCAGGACCGCCCCTGACGCGTCCAGCACCTTCAGGCCGACCGTGCCGTTAGCATTACCGCCGGACATAAGGAGGTTTAGGTAGGGACGGCTGGCGTCCACAGTGAATAGCGGAGAGGTCAGCGTGCCGGTCGATGCGTCGCAGCCCTTGTTATTGCCATTCATCTCGCAAGTGCTGACAGCCCGAGCTCCCACCCGCGCGCTACCTGATACACCCTTCCAGGCGTCGGCGTTCGCCGGATTGGCGAAGTCGCCGGTGGCGGTCCATACCTGCGCTGCCGCGACGGCGTCGTCGAAGTCGCCGATCACCTGCGTGAACGCGTCGGCGGTCACCGTGACATTGAATCCCAGCTTGGCCGTTGCTTGAGGCGTCAGCGAAACCTTGCCGCCATCCTTGCCCTTGCCCGAGGGATTCCATGCAGTGGCCGACTGGTACCACTGGTCAGTGCTGACAAAGCCGCAGCCACCGGTTTCCTCGTCGAACAGCTGGGTCTTGATATAGGCCGAGTTGAGTGCCGAGATGTCGATATGGGTCCAGTCATCGTCGTTCTGGATGAACGACGGACCGCAACTGTCGGGGCTGTACGACAGAAGGACGTTACCCAGGGTGTCCAGAATGCGCATCCCGACCTTCTTCCCCGCACCGCCGCCGTGCATCAGGAAGTTGAAGTAGGCATCCGTTACCTTGAACGCCGGCGAGGTGAGCGTGCCGACCGGCGAATCGCACGGCGTGCCCGGCCCGGCGATTTCGCAGGTGCTGATGGCCCTGTCCCCCACCCGCGCCGCGGTCGGGTCCGTGCCGGTTGTACCCTGCCAGCTCGTGGCCGTCGGGTTGGCGAAGGCCCCCGTACCGACCCAGCCGCGCTTGGTGACCATGTCGACGGGGTTCTCGAAGCTCGCAAAGGGAATCATCTTCTGGAACGTTACCGGGCCTTCCACGGTGACTTTCACCGGCGCCAAAGGTTTGGTCAGCACGCCGGCATTGACGCCCCGCGGCTTGTCCGTTTGATAGAAGTGGTCGAAGGCGACGAAGCCGCAGCCCGACGTGGCATTGTCGAAGATCTTGATCTGCACCTTTTCACCAATCAGCCCACTCGTGTCGAAGTTGACGTAGTGCTGATCTCCCTTGAGCACGGGATCGCCGCAGCTGTTGGGGTTGTAGGTGCCGATCACCTGGCTGACCGTCGAACCCGGCGGCGTGTACAGCACCTGTGCGCCCACATCCGGGCCGCCATTGCCACCCGACATCAGGAAGGTAATCGAGTCCTTGGTGACGGTAACGTCGTTGATGGTGATGCTGCCCGTCGGCGCATCGCACCCGCCTCCACCGATCTCGCAGGTCGACACCGAAGCGTCCCCGATCCGTGCTGCAATTGGCTTCAAGGTCGGGTTGTTGTATTCGAGGTTGTTCCAGTTGGTGGTGTTGGCGAAGGCGCCGGTCAAGGTGTACTTGACCGTGTCCTTCTGAATCTGGGCCGGAAACTCGAAGCTGGCGATGACGTTCTCATCGACGAACGTCGTGTCGTCGGTGGTCACGTTGGTCGCCGTGTTAGCCACGTGGCAAGTTGGGCAAGACGTCACCTTGATCGACAGCGGCAAGGTAGCCGGTGTCGAGTAGGAATCGTCAGCCACCACGGTAACCTGGTAGACGTTGTCCTTGTTTGCATCCGCCGGCTTCAGGTAGTTGGGCGGAATAGCAAAGCGGATTGAACCATCGCCGGTAATTGAGAACAGGGACGCATCCGGCCCAGTCAAGGACAACTTAATGTTGTTGTTATCCGGACTGGATACAGAGACCTTCGTCACATCACGAGTCAGCTCCGGGACGCTGATCGATCCCGGATCGACGAAGACCGGTGAGTGGGGTTGCGGCAGTGCGCTGGGGTTGCCGCCATTGCCGCCTCCGCAGGCGGCCAGCACGACGCTCAGGGACAGGAGAAACACGAGCTTTTTCATTGTTGTTCTCCGGGATCAGAAGAAGTAGGTGTACATGGCACGGATGGTGCGGCCGAATAGGGGGCGGCTCACGCCTCGATTGGTGGCGCCGTTGGGACCCTTCAGGTCGATGAACACGGGATCACCCTCGGTAAACGAGAGGCGATTGGTAATGTTCGAGACGTGGAACTGGAAGGCGCTCTTTTTGCTGAAGTCCCAGATGAAGCCACCGTCCAGGTGGTAGTACGCAGGGTACAGCGTAACGTTGACGTCCTGCGATTCGGAATAGCGGCTGCCGAAGTAGGTGTACTTCGCATAAGGCTTGATCGGCAGACCGGTGTAGGACTTCAGGTCCCAGCTTGCCTGCAGATTGGCCATGACATTGGCCAGCCGGCGCGGACGGCGCCCGTCTTCCCCGATCTGCTCGAAGGTGTAGCCCGTCACGACGTCGTTGACGCGCAGCTCCTTGACCGTGCGGTAATTCGCGTCGACGATCTTGGGATCCTGGACCACGCCATTAAATCGGAGTTCCAGCCCTTTCACCATGCTCGGTCGCCATGCAGCTTCCAACTCGAGACCGACATTCTGGATGCCGCGGCGGTAGTACTCGCGTACCAGCGGGCAGCTGTTGATGTCCACCACGGTGCCGGCCTGCTTGCACGTCGACGAGGTGAAGTCGCGGTAGTCGACGTATTGGTCGCGCGGACTGAACTTGTTGTAGAACAGCGCAACCTGCGTGTCCCAGGTATTCGCGTAGTAGCGCATGCCCGTCTCGTACTGCATGATCCTCTCGACCTTACTGCCTGGCTGGTTGGGGTCGAACTGCAGCTGGTTCAGCTGCTCGAGGCTCGGCAGTCGGAATGAACGCGACACCAGGCCGTAGACAGCGAGGTTGGAGCGGATCGCGTAATTGCCGCCCACCGACCAGCCTGTGCCGTTGACCTTGGAGTTCAGGTATTGGTTAGGACCAGGCAGCAGCACCTCGTCATCGGCGATGGTGTCGGCTGTACTGCCAGGCACCACGCCGGCGGGGGTCAGGTTGGTCGTCTGGTCGCGCACGTTGTAGATGACGTTGGCATGCTGGGTCTGATGCCGCACGCCGAAGTCAAGTTTCAGTCGGCGGTTCAGCGTTTCCCAGTGGTCGAGCAAATAGACGGCGTCGCCCTTGACCTTGGAGTCGGCCAGGTAGCCGTTGTAGCCGAGTCGCATCACGCCGCTCGACGTCACCGACGGTCCGACAGGATTGCCCGCTGCGTCGATGGCACGCAGCTCGACGAGTTCGGGATGGTCGCCGATCGTCGAAACCAGCAGCGACTGCTGGAAGTTCTGCTTGTTGGAGTAGTCGGTATGGTAGAGCCCGAGGGTGATCGTATGCTCGCCTTGCCATTGCAGCGTCTTGCCGAACTTGAGGTCGACCGAGGTGCTCTTCGCCTTGGTGGTCGCGACGAAGGGGATCAGGAAGTCGAGATAGGTGCTGTCGGTCACGCGCGGCCCACCGTTCAATCCGTACGCCGCGACGCCGGTCGCCGTCGGATAGAAGGAACCGAAGCGCAGAACATCGTTGTTGTAGCGCGCGTTATTGAAGCGCGCGGCGGTGGTGGTGTCGTTGCCGGTGAAGAGGGCATTGAAGCCGCTGCTACCCGACGTATGCCGCACGCCGCCGTCAAAGGTCCAGCCCGAATCGAACTCGTGGCTGAGTTTCAGGGTGTAGATGTCGAAGTTCGGGTGGATGCCGTCGGCCATGTCGGCTTCGCGCTTGCCGTACTCCCCGATCATTGGGAACCGGCGGTTGGAAGACGACGCCACTGTCCCGTGCCCGAAGTCGACGCCGATCGGCCACACGGCGTCCATGTTGATGCGCACCGGATTTGCCGGCGTTCCCGGCTGTGAGATGGCCGGGATCTGGAACGGCACGTTCTGATAGAACGCCGTGCGGTCGTTGATCTTCAACGCGTGCAGCTGGACCTCGGTGTTGCCGTCGTCCGTGTGGTAGACCAGGTTGCCCCGGATCTGGCCGCCCTTGTCCGCCGTGTAGCCGGTGTCCCGCAAGCCGTCCGACGTGCGGTAGAACCCGCCCACTGCGAAGGTCAGGTTCTTGTTGACCGGGCCCGACAGGAAGAAGTCGTTACGCAGGAACTTATAATCGGCGACTTCGACCTTGTAGCCTCCTTCAAGGGTTTGCCCACCAGTGCGCGTGACGTGGTTCACCGTGGCGCCCAAGCCGTTCGAGTACAGGATGCCGCCCGTCCCGCCCTTGACGACTTCCACCCGCTTGGTCATGAGGTCGTCACGCGCCGCGACATCGTTGTTCATGAACGGTACTTCAGGTTCTTCGAACCAGGGCAAGCCGTCGATCAGCTGGGGGGCATAGCGATAGCCGCCCGTGACCGGCAGGCCGCGCACCGTGATGTTGTTGCTGGCCTCGCCAGCGGTGCTGCCCTCGGCGAAGATGCCAGGCACATTCTGCAGCAGATCGGCCGTACTGATCGGCGCCAGTTGCCGGATCTCTTCCGCGCTCAGCGTATTGATGGTGTTGGTCGAGTCCTTCTTGAGGGTCTTCTTCACGCTGCCGGTGACGACCACGACGTCACGCTTGTCCGTCGCCGGGGCATCGCCCGCCTGGGCCGGCGCGGGCGCCTCTTGCGCGAATGCGACTTGAAGGGATAACGCCAGGGGCAAAAGGCGCAACGAGCCTTTATTCAATCTCATGTCTCACTCCTAGTTGTAATGGTTGAGGCTTCGGAACTGGCACGTCTCGACAGGCACCGATTGCCTCCACTAACGAATAAACAGATCATGCCCGCAACCTAGATGGCGGACGTTCGCCACATCTACTGCGGCAGTCGCAAGGGCCAGAGCTTCACTGTCGCCTGAAGCGCCTGCGTGGCGTCTGTACCCATCCGAATTCCTGTACTGCTCGACAACGACGGATAGCTGCGCACCGCGTAGGCTGCTGCGTCGTTGATGAACACCTCAACAGTCGAGCCATCGACGATCACCCGTATTTGGCGCATGGCGCCGAACGCCTCCGCCGAATAACTGCCTTTCACGACCTGGGGACCTTCCCCATCGGCCGACAACGTCGAGCGCGACTTGTCGACGACCACGGCACCGCGAACGGGATCGAACACCAGCCGGGTGAACTCCTGGCCGTCGGGCGACGCGAGCACGTCGAGCCGCAGGACCCCGTGAAAGGCAGTCGTGGCGTCGAGTTCGAGCAACAGCTCGTAAGCCTGGTGCCCTGGATCGAGCGACACCGGCTCGCGACCGATCGATACGGCGGACCGGTCGACCGCCGCCGCCGCCCTTAGGCCGGCGAGCTCCGGGGCGGGCCGTTGTCCCAAGGTGTGCTTGTCGCCGAGCAGGTACCAGCTCCGGGGCAGGCTGAACGTGTGCGCCCAGCCGGCACGCTGTTGCGCCAGCGGCGTGCGCCGCTCATCAATGATGCCAATGGCACGCAGGCTCCCGTCGCCAGCCCGGTTCACCGTTGGCGCAAGATGGCCCGGGACGAGATCCAGGAACTGAGGCGAGCGCGAGAACGGCTTGAAGGTGCCATTCGACCACGTGCCCGTCCAGTAGACCGCGCGCGTGCTTGGCTCGCCATATTTGCTCACCTTGCCGCCGATCGGATTGACCGACAGGATCCACACATCCTCCGCGAGCCGCTCGAATACCGGCATTTCCCAGATCTCGGATCCAATGTCCAGCATCCGGTAGCTGGTATCCACGAACCGCGGCCTGGGCTGCCATTGGCCGCCCTTTTCGCCGGGCTCCAGAACGTAGTACAGGAGACCGCCACCTGTCTCGAGGGCTGCCCCGACGATCATGTGCCAGGTGCCTCCCTCCTTCCACAGGAAGGGGTCGCGCATGTCCCTGGCGCCTCGCGAATTCAGGATGGGCCCGATCTTCTTCCAGATGCGGAGTTGCGGATCGTCGCTGACCGCCATGGCGACACCGGGATTGCTGGCCGCCAGCCTGTCGCCGTGATTGACGCTCGTATAGAACGCGAAGGCCTTGTCGCCATCGCTGATCACGTCCCCCGACCAGATTCCCTTCATGTCGAACCCGAAATCTCCACTCTGAAGCTCGGGCGCGAGCGCGTCGGGCTGGTTTTCCCAGACGAGCAGGTCGCGGCTGGCCATGTGCCCCCAATGCATCAGCGTCTTGAACGGGCCGTTGGGCGTTCGCTGGTAGAAAAGGTGCCAGACACCGCCGACGCGAATCAGTCCGTGCGGCTCGTTGGTCCAGTTGGCAGGAGGCAGCGGATGCACGCGAGGGCGCAAGGTGTCGTTCGCGAAGCGTCCGGCCGGCACAACAAGCGCCACTTCCGCGCTTGGCACCTGCGGCGGCCTTGGCAGCAGCTGACGCTGTTCGGCATTGAGCGCCACAGGGAATACGCGGACCAGGTCAAAGGCGCCGTTCAGCCGGTTGATCGTGAAGTCCAGGACCTTGGTTTCCTGAGGCGGCGTGGCCAGCCGCAACGGTGTCCTGGCCAGGTCCAGGCTCATTCCCGGCGCGCCCTGCGCGGTGCCGACCAGCCTGTCATCCTCGTAAAGCGAAGCGATGCCCGACGCGACGTCGACGGTGGCGAGCAGGTGTACCCAACGCCGAAGCGGGAACCTCGCCTTGGCCGGAATGCGCAGCACCCCCGCGGAGGTGGCGACCTTGAATCCCCAGCGGCCATAGGCGTCGATGTACAGGTCGAACCCCTTGTTACCGGATGCCTGCTGGATGAAGGACGAGGGCACCAGATCCTTGACCGGCACCTCCAGGTCGGATGGATAGCTCTCCAGGGCAACCCACAAGGACAGCGTGAGGCCAGCGCTGGGGTTAAGCGACAGATTCGCCTCCGCGTAGCTTGAGAACCCATCCGTCCGCCAGGCATTGCCGATGACACCGGGAACGCTGTCTGGCGCCGCAAACTGCGTCCTGATCTCGAGGTCACCGGACGACTTTGCGGCCGGGGACGCATCGAAGTCCGCGTGCACGACGGGCTCCGGAAGCGTCGGCACCGCGAGGGCGGCGCTCGAGCATGTAACGCACGCAAGGATCACGGATCGGAACCCCTGCACCAGGGTGCTGCGTGCTGCCGCATGCACTGACGCGTCGCCAGCTTGCACCCATGTTTTTGGGGCGTTGCCGGCAGGGGCGATATGTGGCGGTCGCCGCCAGATGAGGCCGATGGCGCGTACCGCCGACGAACCAATGTAAAGAACAATCGAGTAACGCATGTGTCCTGTCTCCTGAGGATTTTTTGCTGGTCGTAGCGCCGCCATGTGGCGCTGCTCCGACCAGGTCAAATCCATTCGCTCTACATCGATAGAACACGTGCTACCGCGTGTTTCGTTCCACCGTGCGAGTTTTTTCTGTCTGGGCTCGTTTGCCCATCGTTGCCAGACAACCGCCAGCTTGACAACAGCAGCTGGGCCGGCAGTCGCGCGTCGGGCTTTCTCATTCTTTTCACGCTCTAGCAGAGAGCGCATGTCCATCGTTGTCATTTTGGTGCGAACGGTCTAGTGTTTCGCTCGTGTCACCAGAACCGTTGTCCACCGTTGTCATACTAAGCAGGAACGCGCCTTTTGTCTATCGTTGTCATTGCACGGTTTCTGACAACAACATTTTTACAACACTGTTCAGTCGAAAATCACTTCGCTCAAGTGCGGCAGATCTGCTCCACGCCGCGAACACGTGATCGCTGCAGCGCATGCGGCAAAGCGCAGTGCCGTCTCCAATGCCTTGATGTCCAGGCCGCGCAAGCCGTCTTTTTGCAGAAACCCTTTCCGCCACAGCCAGGACAGCAAACCCGCCTGGAAGGTATCGCCAGCGCCAACGGTATCGACTACCCGCACCGGCACCGCAGAAATCACCGCCCGCACGCCATGCGCGGTGGCGGCCAGTGCGCCCGCGCTGCCGCGCGTGACGACGACCAGCTGGACCCCTGCGCGCAGCGCGACCGCGATGAAGTCTTCGGCCGACTGCCCGGGATACAGGTAATTGAGGTCCTCGTCGCTGACCTTGAGCACGCCGGTACGCGGCAGCATCCATTCCAACGTTTCACGCCATAGCGACACGGACGGCTCGATCGAGAGCCGAATATTCGGGTCGTACACAATGACGCTCTGGCCTTGTTGGCGCTCGACAAGAGCGCGCAGAGCGTTCGCCACCGGTTTGCAGACCATGCAATAGGACCCGACGTGGATGACGCCAGCGTTTTTCGGCACGCGCGCGATATCGGCTTCGACGAGGCTCCGCTCGGCCGTTCCGGTGCCGTAGAAGCCGTAGGCCGGTACTCCCCTGTTATCGACGCTAACCATGACCAGCGCGGACTGCGCGTCCAGCCTCGGCGCCGCGCTGATGTCGACCTGTTCTTCAGTTAGCGCAGACGCGAGGCGCTGGCCAAACAGGTCGTTCGACAAGCCACCGAAGAACAGCGGCGGAACACCAAGGCGCGCCAGGCCGACCGCAAGATTGAACGGCGAGCCGCCGATCCGCGCCGACAGTTGCAGCCCGGTTCGCGTTTGCTGTTCGGGGAAAACATCGAAGAGCGCTTCACCACATACAACGATCATGCCACCTCCTCCAGGCTGTCAACGGCAGCGCCGGGAATGCGCTTGCCAAGTTCATCAAACACATGGATCTGCCCTGCCTGCGGCGCCACCGCCCACACGCTGTCCTCGCGCGGCGGCTCGCCCCGCACGGCGACCACCACCGGACGGGGAATGCCTGGCACGCTCAAGTGGACGTGGGCTTCAGCGCCCAGGTGCTCGACCAGGGTGACGGTACCGCGGAGTGCGCCGTCGGGTGCGGGTGCCAGCAGTTCGGGCCGCAGTCCAACGGTGACCGGCGCGCCGGCTGCGCACGCGTTGCGCCACGGCAGTATGCACTCGCTCCCGATCTGGACATGTCGGTAGTCGAGCACGATGCCTTCGACCAGATTCATTTTGGGACTGCCGATAAAGCCGGCCACGAACACGTTGGCCGGCCGTTCGTACAACTCCATCGGGCTGCCGATCTGCTGCACGCCGTTCGGGCTCAGCACGACGATCCTGTCGGCCAGCGTCATCGCTTCTACCTGGTCGTGCGTCACGTAGACCATTGTCGCGCCCAGCTGCTTGTGCAGGCGTGCGATTTCGACGCGCATGTCGGCGCGCAGCGCCGCATCCAGGTTCGACAGCGGCTCATCGAAAAGGAATGCGCGCGGCTTGCGCACGATGGCGCGGCCGATCGCGACACGCTGGCGCTGCCCCCCGGAAAGCTGGGGTGGCCGCCGTTGCAGCAGATGTTCGAGCTGCAGCATGCGCGCCACCGCATGCACCGACTTCTCGATCTCGGCCTTCGGTGTCTTCGCCAAACGCAGGCCGAAGGCGATGTTTTCGAAGACGCTCATGTGCGCGTACAACGCATAATTCTGAAACACCATCGACAGCCCGCGCTTGGCCGGCGGGGTTTCATTGATGCGTTCTCCATCAATGCGGATTTCTCCGCCACTGATTTCCTCCAGTCCCGCGATCATGCGCAGCAGGGTGGATTTGCCGCAGCCCGACGGTCCCACGAGCACGACGAATTCGCCATCCTCGATCGTGAAGCTGATGCTCTTGAGGATGTGGATGCTGTCTTTTCCCGGGTACGTCTTGGCGACGGACTCCAATATGATCGATGCCATTGCTACCTCTGTTTGTTGATTCCCGTCGCGAGGGCTGGCACCGGCACCGTTCCTTCCTTGGTGTCGAGTGGCCATACCGTCAGCGACGATATACGATCGCCCGCTGCCGCAAGCACATCCAGTCCCAGCGCGTCGGCACGGGTCGGATAGGCGCGGCTCGTCAGGCTCTTGCGGTCGTTCACATAGGCCTCAACCATGGAACGGTCGAGGAAGACGTGCAAGCGCAGCGTCTCGCCATTGAGTTCAAAGGATCCGCCCTGCACGCCCTGCACGCCACGCGAACGGGCGTCCAAATCCAGCGTCGTGCGCGTGCGGTCGATCTCGAAGCGTGCGGCTGCGCTATCGACGTAGATCGCCGTCTGCTCGCTGCCGTCGGGCGCTTTGCGTACCACCAGACCGCGCTTGCCAGCGCTGCCGCTCGCTGGCTGCAATACCAGCTCGATTTCAAGGACGTCTCCCGTCACCTTGGCGAGCGCTGCGCGCGCGTCCTGCACGCTGACCTCAAGCAGGTCGACCACCGGCGTGCGGCGCACCAGGCCGAGTTCGCCGATGGGACGCACACGCAAGTCGTCATCCGGCCCCAAGGACATTTCAATGGGCAGGCCGGCGTTATGTGCCCATCCAGCGCTCCATTCGGCGCCGGAAGTGCGTTCGCCCTGGGCAATCGACATCACGATGACTCGTCCGGTCCTAGGATCGATGAAGCCGCTCGGCCCGGAAAAATGTCCTTGGCCATAGTCGAAAACTCGGGGCGCTTCACTATCGGGCGTGAACCGTGCCGAAGTGGGATCGAACACGCCCGTCCAGTAGTAGCACTGTGCGCCGATGTCGGTCAGGAAAACGTAGCGCATGCGCCCGTCCCTCCCCTTCCCTACCGGTAGCAGCACGGGCAATTCGAATGCCTTGTCGAAACCCGGATACTTCGACGCGTCGACCGTGAACAGGGGCCCGCGATAGGTCCAGTTGACCAGGTCGGTGGACTCGTGGACGAGCGCCGTCCCGCTTCCACCCGGGATCCGCGAGCCAACGAGTTGGAACCAGCGCTTGCGGGTTGCGTCGCGAAACACGAACGGATCCCGGAAGTCCATCGTGAACCCAGCTCCTGTCTGCGCCAGCGTGACCGGACGCGGATACTTGTCCCAGCCGGCCAGCAGGGGATCGTCCGGATTCTTTGGCGTGGCCATCCCCGTGCGCTGATTCGGAACCGCGCTATCGTTCCCGGCGGTGAAGAACAGCACCGGTGTCCCGTCTTCCCTGTAGGTCGCGCTGCCGGACCAGATGCCGTCCGGCGCCAGCGTATCGTCTTCGGGCGCGAGCGCGATGGGAAGTTCGCGCCAGTGCACGAGGTCAGGGCTGACCCAGTGGCCCCAATGGATCTGGTGCCAGAACGGACCAAACGGGTTCTTCTGGAAGAACAGGTGATACTGGCCCTTGTAGTACAGCGGCGCGTGCGGTTCGTTCATCCAGCCCGAATCGGGCATCGCGTGGTATTGCGGACGGTAGCGGTCGCCGGCGAACGTCGCCAGCGGCACTTTGACATCGTCCGGCTGCAGCACGGGCGCGCGTCCGCCAAGGGCGCGCAGATCCGACGCGATCAGCGCGCTGAGCGTTGCCGCGTCAGCGGCACCTGCCCCGATGCGTACCTCGTCCATCAGGCCAAGGAAGGTGTTCAGCTTGAAGACGCCAGCAAGTATCACCGGCTGCGAATGGCGGCCAATTGTGAGGCGGCCCGCTGGCACGGCGAAATCGCCCTGCGCAGGTGCGGCCCGGCTGGCGACCTCGACGCCATTCAGGAACAGGCGCACCATACGGCCGATGGGGTCGTAGGTTGCCGCAATATGGGACCACTGGTCGCGCGGCAGCTTGCGGTCCGTCACCCGCAGGTCCATTACGCTAGACCCGAAGCCGAGCTTGATTCCCCAGCTGCCGTAGCGCTGGATACCGAACGAAAAGCCCTGCTTTGTAGCCTCGTCGAACTGGCTCAGAACCCCGGAATACTGGCCGCCATCTCCCCACTCGAACGCATGCGGCGCCACCCAGGCGCTTAGCGTGAAACCACTACGCACCTGTGCAGCACTCAGGCCCGGCGCGACGATGTCGGTCGAGTAACCATCGAACAGGAGGCAGCCCCCCTTGATGCACGGCCCCGTCCGCCAAAGCGGATCCGAAGCCGGCTTGTAGGGTGCGTGCGTGAAGACGTATTCGACACTGTCTTCGCGCGCGCTGATGCGTTCGCGCGCGAAGGTACCGGCGCTTTCATCCAGGGGCCAGTAGGCGATCCCATCCGGTACCGCCGCCACCGCCGAGACAACGGGTAGTGGGCCCGGTGGCTGCACCGTCACTGGATCAGGGCGTGCCGTCGCGCCGCTGCCGCCGCAGGCGCTCATGGCCAATACCACTACCAGGCTTGCGCTTCCATGTACGGCGATGCGCAGGCCGCCGAACCGCTTTTTCATCGTCGGTGTCTCCCCGTGCAGATCATCCAGTTCAGATGTCTACCGTTGTCATTTTTGGGATTAAAAATTGTCGAGAATGTAGCGGCCATCTTCGAGGCGCAACGGAATCGGGTCGCCAATATAACCGGCGAACTTGCCGTCCGGGCCTGTATCCGAGAAAGCCATCAGGCAATCGGCACCCGTCACCGGGTCCAGCAGGATCTTGCCGGCGTAGCGGCGGCACGGCACGTCGCCGTCGAGAAATTGCTCGGCCGGGCGCCACGGCCCGAGCGGATCGTTGGCGACGAGATACGACGTGCCGGACACCCCGCCCCCTTGGGCTTCGCGCAGTGCGGGCGACCAGTGTTCACGGATGTTGCAGAAGGTGCAGAACCATTGGCCGTCGCGCTCGAACACCTGGGGCACTTCCAGCTGACCATAATGGCCACCTGCATAGACGGGAGCGGTCGCCTCCCAGTTCACCAGGTCGGCCGACACGGCGTGGCCGATCACGCCGCGCTCGAACTTTTCGCCGTCCTTGCAGCGGGCGGTGAAGAACATGTGGTACTTCCCATCGATCTTCTTAGGGAGCACCCAGGGATCCCGAAGTGCGCGGTCATGCCAGCGGCCATCCGCATACTCCTCATAGTAGCGCTCGTCCAGATCGAGCGCGAGACCGTTGCCGACCCGGGTCCAGGGACCGTCGATCGACGGTGCGGTTGCGTGCCCGATACGCTGGCGCATTCCGTTCTCGGCCCGGCAGGTGCCCGTGTAGAACAGGTGATAGCAGCCCTCGGCCTTGATCACCGAACCGGTCCAGGTCGTGTAGTCGTCCCAGGCGGGGGACGCGGACGGCCCGAACACCGTGCCGCGTACGTCCCATTGGCGCAGGTCGTTCGACACGGCATGGCCGATGGACACGTTCCAGTGGCGCAGGTCGGGGTTGCCGATCGCGCGGTCGGCCTGCAGGAAGAACAGGTGTTGGGTATTGCCTTCCGCGTAATGCCAGAAGTCCCAGATGTATTTGTCGTCGAGTTTGAGTGTCATGTTAGTGAAGGTGGGGTTAGCCTTTGATGCCGGCACCGGCTACCGACGCGACGAACTGCCGCTGGAAGGCCAGGAACACCGCGAGCACGGGTAAGGTAATCACCGATCCGTAGGCCATGATCTGTCCCCAGGAATTGGTGCGACCGAAAAACTGCTGAATGCCAGGCTGAACCGGCCGGAATCCTTCCGACTGGATCACCATGATCGGCCAGAGGTACTGGTTCCACGCCTGGATGAACAGGATGATGGCGGCGGTGGCGATCACGGGCCCGCTGTTGGGCATGATGACGCGCAGGTACACGGTCCATGGGCCGGCGCCGTCCATCTTCGCGGCCTCGTCCAGTTCGGCCGGGATATCGCGGAAAAACTGGTAGAACAGAAAGGTGCAGAATGCGTTTGCCACAAAGGGAATGATCTGCACATGAAAACTGTTGAACCAGCCGATCTGGACGTCAAGCGTGCCATGGTCGAGCACCGGCCAGGGCAAGCGCGCCACCAGCGACAACAACGGTATCGCAATGACCTCGAACGGAACTATCACGAGTGCCACCACGATGCCCAGCACGACGTGGCGTCCTCCCCAGCGCATGCGCGCCAGTGCGTATGCCAGCATGCTGTTCAGGAAGATGCCCGCGACCACGGTGCAGACGGCGATGATGCCCGAGTTGACAAGGAAACCCGGCAGGTCGCTCTTCTGGAAGATCGCGCGGTAATTATCGAGCGACCAGCCCGGGCCTGGCACATAGGTGGACCAGTGCGCCAGGTTCTCGAACACCGCGGTATCGCTCTTGAACGAAGCGGCGAACATGAACGCCAGCGGCATCGCGAACACGAGGCCGAGGAAGCTCATGGCGGCCAGCAGCACTATCTTGCGCACGAGGTCAATCATTGGCTGCGTCATCGCGCGGCTCCTTTCGCAGTCAGCGTGCGCTGGAGTAGGGAGAAACCCAGCACGATCATGAAAAACACCAGCGTGATGGTGGAGCCGTAGCCGATATCCTGTTCCGCGAAGGCTTTGCGGACGGCATGGAACACGACGGTGGTCGTCGCATCGAGCGGGCCTCCCTGGGTCATGACGTCGACCTGGGTGAACAGGCCGAAAGCCAGCAACGTTGTCGACACCAGGACGAAGATGATCGTATTGCGCAGCCCGGGCAGCGTGACATGCACGAAGCGCTGCCAGGCGTTGGCGCCCATCAGGGTCGCGGCCTCGTACTGTTCCGGCGAGATCGACTGCAGGCCCGCCAGGAATATCAGCATCTGGAACCCGGCGCCCTGCCACGCCGACATCAATGCGATCGCTGGCAATGCGAGAACCGGGTCGCCCAGCCAGTCGGGCCCGACGTCGGGATTGCGCAGCACCACACGAAGCAACTCGTTGATCAGGCCACGATCCGTATTGAGCAGGAACGACCACACGATCGATGCCACGACCATCGAAGTCACAACTGGCGCGAAGTACACTGTGCGGAAGAAAATCCGTCCACGCAGCTTCTGGTTGACCAGGATCGCCAATCCGAGCGCCGCACCGCACTGCAGTGGCAGCACGAGCAGGGCGAACAGGAACGTATTGATCAGCGAGCGGTAAAACAAGGGATCGCTCGCTGCCAGCACGTAGCGCTTGCTTCCGAAGTCAACCTGGAACGCGGGTCGGTATGCAGACAATTCCGGCCGCGCCGCGCGTACTTGGCGCCAGGTTGGCGCGCCCTCCGCCTGTTCGCCGGCACTGTGCCGTACGTCCAGGACAATGACGCGCGCCGAGAGCAATCGGGTGTAATTGTCCAAGCCGATGAAGCGCGTCGGTTCCGGTGAAATCAAGCGATGATCGGTAAATGTGGCGCCGGCCGCCAGCAACAGCGGCAACAAGATAAATACCGCAAAGAGAAATAGTCCGGGCGCCGCGAACATGCCGACCACCCAGCGGTTCTCCTGGCCGAATTTCGTCGTCATTGCGCCGCTCCCGATTTATTGTTGGAAGAAAACCCGTAGCCGCTATTGCGGGCAATATTGTATTCAATCGCTTCGACCGCCTCATCCATGGCATCGGCAGGTGCCTTCCCTGCGCGCAAATCCAGCATCGTCTTTTCGAAGATCGACGAGATCGCCGGGTACGCCGGCGTGGCGGGGCGAGGTACCGCGTAGCGCTGGGCCAGTTCGAAATAGATCCGGCGTGAACCACCCTCCTTGTAGTGTTCGGTCAAAGCCGCGGCTTCCGCAGAGACCGGGACGAACCCGGTCGCGCGCGACATGGCCGCCATCTCTTCCGGTTCAATAAGGAAGGCAAGAAAGGCAGCGGCGCCGTCCGGTTTTTTGCAATTGCGAGAAATCGCCCATTGCCACGAACCCGCTCCGATACGTGGCCCCTTCCCGAAGTCCGGCGGAGGCATCACCACCAGGTCGCGGCCGAACTGGCGGTCGTAATCGTCAGCCTTCCATGAGCCGGTATAGTGGAACAGTGCGCGACCCTGTTCGAATGCGCGTTCGTCGGCAGGATTGCGCTCAACGAGGTGGTCTTCGTGCAACCTCGCGTAATACCGTGCCACGCTCAATGCGGCCGGGCTGTTCAGCACCCCGTCGACACGCAGGTAGTTGGAACGGTCGATCAGGTCCGCTCCCGCGCTCTGCAACCAAGGCGAGAAAGCGTAGCTCAGCCACTCGGATCGCGCGCGCCCGTTGAGGTCGAGCGGGAAGCGGAATGTCCTGCTCCGCTTGACCTTGTCCAGGATCGCGTAGAACTCTTCTGCGCTATAGGGATGGTCGAGCGTGGCCACACGAACTCCAAGCGCGGCCAGTTGCGACCGGCGCGAGTACAGGGCCAGCGACACATCGAACTGGCCAACGCTATACAACCTTCCGCCATAGGTGCCTCGCCCACCCGGCAGAAGTTGTGCGACCAGATTCCGCGGCAGCAGGTCGTCCAGTGGCCGGATATGTCCCGCCCAGGCAAAATTCGGCACGATTGGCTGGTCGATGGCGATCACGCAAGGTAACTGGTTCACCATGGACGCGGCCGTGATGGCTGCCGTATAGGTGGCCTGGGGCATGCTCTCGACGACGACTTTCCATTTGTCCTGGCTCGCGTTGAAACGTGCCACTGCAGCGCGGCCCGCCATCATTTCCGCGTCGGTACCGGTGTTGGCGGTTTCATGCCGCCACAAGCGGATTTCCGTGGGTGCGGCAGCGCATGAGACGCTCGTGGTCACGAGCAGCGCAGCAATCCATCCTCGGCTCATTTGCGCCGTCCTTTGGCCGGGCGGCTGACGGTACCACGCTCAACCGCGACGCAAGGCACCTTTACGGTCCCGACCATCGCATCGCCGGCAATCGCTAACCGCGCGGCCATTGCGCCGATGTCGCGGTATGGCAGTGCCACGGTGGTCAAGCCAGGGTCGAGCGCCTCGGAAATAAGACGGAAATCGTCGAATCCGACAACGGACACGTCGTCGGGTACGCGCAGCCCGCGCCGCTGCAAGATGAAAATCGTACGCATCGCCATCTTGTCGTTACCGCACAAGATTGCCGTGGGGCGGTCACCGCTGGCGAACAAGCGATCGATCGAATCCTGCAGATGGCTGAACTCGGCATCAGGAATCTGAGCAGCGCCGTGCAGCAGCCACTCTGCCCGCGGCCGTACGCCATGCTCCTGCATCGCGCGCAGAAAACCGCGGAAGCGCAGATCGGTTGCAACCATGTGCGGAATCAGTTGCAGGAATGCGATCTTCGTATGCCCCGCCTTGAGCACCAATTGTGCGGCGGTGTAACCGCCGACCTCATCATCCGGCACGATCTGCGGGAAACGTGCCGTGGGTTCAAAACAGTTGGCGAGCACGGTCGGAGTCGCTCCCGTAACGGACTCGAGGGTGACATTCGCGTGGAATGGCGTTGCGAACATGATCGCTTCCACGCGACGTTCGCGCATGTCGAGTACCAGCCGATTCGCGTTTTCCACGTGGCCGCCGGTTTCGCCAATCAGCAACATCTTGCCCAGCTCTTCGCACACGGACTGTATGCCCTTGATGATGTCCGTGGAGTCTGGTGCCGTCGTCAGCTGTTCGGCAATCACTGCAACCAGGTCGGTTGGGCGACCGCGCAACATGCGCGCTGCGGCCGATGGCGCGAAATCCAGCGCCTGCATCGCTTTTTCGATCTTGACACGCGTCTTCTCGGCTACGGAAGACGCATCATTCAGCACGCGCGATACCGTCTTGATCGATACCCCGGCCTTCTCGGCCACGTCATGAATCGTTGACATATATTAGGTCTCCGCAGAACAAACTGCTATCGAAACAGTTTTGTCCATCGTTGTCATTTTCAAGCATGTTAATCGCGAACGCCCGATGGGTCAACAGGTAACTTGAGTGTTGCACTGGTTACGTAGCTGGTAGCACTTGGGTGGTTCCGACTGGTGTTTTGACGTTTTCCACAGATAGCTGGTTGCTTGACCCGGTGCTGAATGCGACTACGCCCTCACCGCGCGCGCCGAACTTCATTCGACAGTTGATTCGGTGCGGGTTCGGGTGCCCCCTAAGGGCTGACCGCGACCAAGGCAGCCGTGCTGGGGTACTGAATAAGGCGGGAGGTAGGAGCTCAATCCTGGTCCATCGTGGTACCTCAGACGAGCTTTGCTTCCTTTGCGTCTAGCCGAGCAAAAAGTGCGTCCAGACTTGCTTCTAAATCAGGTAGCGCAAGCAAAATGTTAGTAAAATATCAATTCACAGTGTCCAACAACTATGCCAACGAGCGCCAGCTAAAGCGTCGAACAAGGTCATCCGGAAGGCCGCCGCTCTTGCGGCGCTTCGGGACGAACCGTGTCTTTTCAGCATGGCCTCTTCTCGTGAAGGCCCATCGCGTCCTCCTCCAACGGTCGAAGAATTGGTTTAGACGCAACGGCGACGCTGGCCGGAAAGTTCCACTTTTACTTCGTTTCTTCGACGAGTTTCACTTTTACTTCATAAAGAGTTCCACTTTTACTTCATCGGACGTCAGCGCACCAAGCAAGGCCGCTTGTTATCGAACTTCCACCCCGGAATCAAGAACTGCATCGCAGCCGCATCATCCCGCGCCCCCAGCCCCATGTTCTTGTACGCCTGATGCGCCTTCTCGACCTCGGCCATGTCGATCTCGATACCAAGACCCGGCCTTTCCGGGATCCGGATCATGCCCTGCTCGATCTTCAACGGCTCCTTGGTCAGGCGCTGCCCGTCCTGCCAGATCCAGTGCGTATCGATCGCCGTGACCTTGCCCGGCGCCGCCGCGCCAACATGGGTGAACATCGCCAGCGAGATATCGAAGTGATTGTTCGAGTGCGAACCCCAGGTCAGCCCAAACATCTCGCACAGCTGCGCCACCCGCACCGAACCCTGCATGGTCCAGAAGTGCGGATCGGCCAGCGGAATGTCGACCGATTGCAGCTGGATCGAATGCGCCATCTGGCGCCAGTCGGTCGCGATCATGTTGGTCGCGGTCGGCAGGCCGGTGGCGCGGCGGAATTCGGCCATGACTTCGCGGCCCGAGAAACCACCCTCCGCGCCGCACGGGTCTTCCGCATACGCGAGGATGCCGTGCATGTCGCGGCACAGGCGGATCGCTTCCTGCAGCGACCATGCTCCGTTCGGATCGAGCGTCACGCGCGCCTGCGGGAAGCGCTCGTGCAGCGCGGTGATCGCCTCAATTTCGGCGTCGCCGGCCAGCGCGCCGCCCTTCAGTTTGAAGTCGTTGAAACCATAGCGTTCGCGCGCCGCTTCGGCCAGGCGCACCACCGCTTCCGGCGTGACCGCTTCTTCATTGCGCAGGCGGAACCACGCGTTGTCGGCGTCCGGTTCGGTGCGATAGGCCAGCGTCGTCTTCTTGCGATCGCCGATGTAAAACAGGTAGCCCAGCATCTCGACCGCGTCGCGCTGCATGCCTTCGCCGAGCAGCGCGGCGACCGGCACGTTCATGAACTGGCCGAGCAGGTCGAGCAGCGCTGACTCCACCGCGGTGACCGCGTGGATGGTGGTGCGCAGGTCGAAGGTCTGCAGGCCGCGGCCGCCCGCATCGCGGTCGGCGAAGGTGGAGCGCATCGCATTGAGGATGTTGTTGTACTCGCCCAGCGTCTTGCCGACGATGAGCGAACGCGCGTCCTCGATGGTCTGGCGGATCTTCTCGCCGCCCGGCACCTCGCCCAGGCCCGTGTTGCCCGAACTGTCGGTTAGGATCACGATATTGCGGGTGAACCAGGGACCATGCGCACCACTCAGGTTGAGCAGCATGCTGTCCTGGCCCGCGACCGGGATCACGCGCAGATCGGTGACCACCGGTGCGCCGGAAACTCTCGTATTCATTATTCGACTCCGTGAAGCATTCAATTCCTGTGGATCAGGCTCCTCCCGATAGTAGTGGAGCACTGATCCATTAACAAACCAATAAATGATGGGATAGATTCAAAACTTGAATCAGAAGGCGTGGCGGATGCCGAGGTTGTACCCTGTGTTGCCAGTGCCCGTCTCGGTATTGTTTGCCACCGTATAGCCCGCGCCGTTCTTGTTGCTGATGTGGCCGTACGCGGCATACAAGCCCGTCATCTTCGACAGCGCATACAGGTAGCCGATGCCCCACGACGACGCGTCCTGGTTGAACTTCGTCTTGTCGTTCAGGTGCATCACCGAAGCCATCAGCGTGCCGTTGCCGAGCGGCGCGGACAGGCCCAGCAGGACTTCGCCGCTGTCGGTGGACGGAGTCGCCTTGACCGCATACGCATTCGGATTACCCAGCGGGTGGGCGTTGAAACCCTTGTCGACCTCGTAGGCGGCGTACAGCTTCACGAAATGCAGGTCGTAATTCGCCGCCAGCAGTGTGTTGTGGCCGATGTCATGGTTGACGGCCGCGGTCGTCGCCGTGCCCACCACGTCCGTGTTCTTGGCGTTGTACGCCAGGCGGACAAGCAGCGGGCCGTGGGTGTAGCCGACCGCGCCACCGTACTGCCGGCCGGCGGACGACATGGTCTGCTCGCCCAGGCTGTAATCCAGCGCGACATCGAAGCCACCGACGTTCGGCGAGGCATAGGTCACCGCATTGCTGTTGCGGATATTGGTGCCCGAATCGGGGAACAGGTTCTTGGACGTGCCTGCGTAGCCGGTGCCGAAAGGATCGGCCACGCCGACCAGCGTGGTGTGGTACGGCGTGTACTGGCGGCCCAGCGCCACCGAGCCGGCGGCCGTCTTCAGGCCGACGAGGGCCTGGCGGTTGAAGATCGTGCCGGCGGCGTCGATTTCGCCGGTGTCGATCTTCACGCCTGCCTCCAGCGTGAAGAATGCCGACAGGTCATTGCCCAGGTTCTCAACACCACGGAAGCCGATGCGCGAGGCCGACGCCGCGCCGCTGGTTTCCTTGTTCACGTGGCCGGCCGCGCCGCCGCTCTCCCCGACCAGCGCGGCGTCCGCGATGCCGTAGATGGTGACATTGCTCTGCGCCTGGGCGGCGCCGCCCACGAGTGCCAGGATGATGAGTGCCTTGTTTTTCATGGTGTTCTCCGAAGTAGGGATGTGAGAAGTCCGCGTGCGCACGTGGCGCCGCCTGCGGGTGATGAAAGAAACGGGATTCGGGTGCGGCGGTCGCGGTGACCGCCGCCTGTGAAAACGGGGCGCTTGGCCCCGTCGTCTGATTCGCTATTTATTCAGCGACTTGACCAGCGAGACACGCTTGATATCGCCGACGATGACGAGGTAGCAGAAGATGGCCAGCGCCGCGTTGGCGCCGACGTAGACCAGCGCACCGGCGAAGGAACCGGTGCCCTGCACGATGTAGCCGATGACGATTGGGGTGGTGATGCCGGCGGTGTTGCCAAAGGTGTTGAACAGGCCGCCCGACAGGCCGCCCGCCTCTTTCGGCGAGGTATCCGAGACCACTGCCCAGCCCAGCGCGCCCACGCCCTTGCCGAAGAAGGCGAGCGACATCACGGCCACCACCAGCGTATCGGCCTCGATGTAATTACAAGCAATCATGCTCATCGACATCAACATGCCGATGACGATCGGCACCTTGCGCGACACCGACAGCGAGTAGCCGGCCTTGGCCAGGCGATCCGAGATCCATCCGCCGATGATGCCGCCGAGGAAGCCCGCGATGGCCGGCAGCGAGGCTACGAAGCCCGCCTTCAGGATGGTCATGTGGCGCTCCTGCACCAGGTAGACCGGGAACCAGGTCAGGAAGAAATAGGTCAGCGTGGTGATGCAATACTGGCCGATATACACGCCCAGCAACATGCGGTTCGACAGCAGCTCCTTGATGCAGGCCAGCGTGTTGACGTCGCTCTTGGTGTCAACGCGGGCGCCGTCGAGGTCGACCAGCGCGCCGCCCTCCTGCAGGTATTTCAGCTCGCTCGCGCTGACGGTCGGGTGGTCCTTCGGCCCGTAGATGGTCTTGAGCCAGACGAAGGCCATGATGATGCCCAGGCCGCCCATCACGAAGAACACGCTCTGCCAGCCGTAGCTGTGCACCAGGTAGCCCATGATCGGGGCAAACAGCACGGTCGCGAAATACTGGGCCGAGTTGAAGATCGCTGCTGCGAGACCGCGCTCATGCGAGGGGAACCAGGCCGAGGTGATGCGGCTGTTGCCGGGGAACGAAGGCGCTTCCGCGGCGCCGACGATCAGGCGCAAGGCGAACAGCATTGCCACCGCCGCGCCACCAGCCATGAAGCCCACCATGCCGGTCATCATCGTAAAGACCGACCACAGGAAGATGCTGAAGAAGTAAGTGATCTTGGAGCCGAAGCGGTCCAGCAGCCAGCCGCCCGGCAGCTGTGCCAGCACGTAGGACCAGGCGAAAGCGGAGAAAATGAAACCCATCTCCACCGCGGACAGGCCGAACACCTTCTTCATTTCCGGGCCGGCGATCGAAATCGTCGCGCGGTCGGCGTAGTTGATGGTGGTGATGATGAAAAGGATGGCGAGAATGCCCCAGCGCGTGCGGGATCCCAGTTTGGTCGCGGCGGCCGCGCCAATTGACTGTGCTTGCTCCACGTATGTCTCCGTTTTGTGATGGATGGTGCGGCTTTCTGCTCGGCCGCTTTTTGTTATGGCGATACCATGGTAGTTGAGCATTAAGCGGCCCAGCAAACCAATCAATAACTTGAGCGATTCAAGAGATGAATCGTTGACCTCCAGTTGCGTGCGCAAATTGAACGGATCACAATGGTGTATTCGTTGGCGTCTGGAGTCGGGAAAAAATGTTCGAAATCAGCCAGCTCCGGTGTTTTGTCGCGGTCGCCGAGGAGCTGCATTTCAGCCGGGCCGCCGAGCGCCTCAATATGACCCAGCCGCCGCTGAGCCGGCAGATCCGTCTGCTGGAACACCAGGTCGGCACCCAGCTGCTCGAACGGAGCAGCCGCAATGTTCGGCTGACGGCCGCCGGCACGGCATTTCTCCCGGAAGCGACGCGCATCTTGCGAATGGCTGAGGAAGCAATGTTCACGGCGCGCCGCGCGGCCAAGGGAGAGCAAGGAAGCCTGTCGATCGGCTTCACCTCCGCGTCCGGCTACAGCTTGCTGCCTGAACTCGTGAGCAAGCTGAAGACGCGCTGTCCCGGCGTCGCCTTGAATTTGAAGGAACTGGTCAGCACCAACCAGGTGGAGATGCTCAATTCAGGCGAAATCGATTTGGGCATCATGCGGCCGCACACCGTGAACAGCGAGCTTGAAAGCGTGCCGCTGGTGACCGAATCGCTGATGCTGGCGATTCACGAACGCGAGGCGGACCAGTGGCCGCTGGAGCCGACCATGGAATGCCTGCACGGGAAGCCATTCATCATGTACTCCCCTTTCGAAGCGCGGCCCTTTTATCACATGCTGAGCGAGCGCTTTGCCAAGGCCAAGGTTATCCCGGATATCGTCGAACATATCGGGCAGGTGCACACCATGCTCGCGCTGGTGCGCGCCGGTGTTGGCGTGGCGCTGATCGCCGATGGCGCCGCGAAGCTGAAGTTCGAAGGCATCGTGATGCGCGAGATGCAGACCGAGCCAGTGCACATGGTGTGCACCTATCGGCGCGATAACGATAATCCGGTCTTGCAGCTGTTCTTGCGCGAGATTCTGCCAACCTTCCACCCCGGCTGACGCAAGCAATTCAAGGGATTCGAAACCAGAACGCCAACCTCGATCAAGGGGTTGGCGTTTTCTATTCGTTCATTCGGCTAATGCACTGCGATGGCTGAAATTTCGAGGGCTGCATCCTTGGGCAGCCGTTGCACTTGAACCGTCGCGCGGGCGGGAGGCTTGTCCTTGAAGTAGGTGCCGTACACCGTATTCAACTTGGCGAAATCGTTGAGGTCCTTCACATACACCGTGGTTAGACAGGGATTTGAGATGTATCGCAGGCGACCGCCGACGCTTTGATGTGGAAGCCGGTCTGCCAAACCAATATAGATGTCGCCAAACGGATGTCAATACAGGCATGCCGCCCGCGTCTATTCTCCGAATTGAACCCGTCATCGCCGCCGGCGCCAAGGTAGCAAGTACCCTTTCTCCCAGTACAAATGTCCATGCTGTTCCGGACGTTTGTTCCATTTCAACTAAAAATTACTGCAGGTAGCATCTGGCTTGTTATCACCGATCGATAAGAGTTCATCAAACTTGAAGGGATCTCGTCATGAGCGTCACCCGAACCGTGTTTATCGATACCGCTTTGTCAAACTACGCATCGCTCGCAGCGCAGTACGATCCGAATACATTCAATGTCGTGCTGTTGAACAATGCGTCCTCCAGCGCCAGTCAGATTCAAAACTGGATGCAAAGCAATAACGCGATTGCCGCCAACATCAACATCGTTTCCTCTGTCGGCGGCCTCAACGGTTCCGTCACGCCCCGCATCGCTTTTGTTGATCCCAGCGTCGCGAACTTCCAGACCGTTATTGCCTCCATGCCAGGCAATATCACCGTGGTCGTGCTCGACCTGGGCAAGGATGGCATCCAGCAAATTCACGACTATCTCGCGGCCAACGCCAGCAACGTCGCCAGCGTGGACATCATTTCCCACGGCTCCCCTGGCGAAGTCGTGCTGGGCACGACTGTCTTGAACGCCGCCACCCTTGGCAGCTACAGCAACCAGCTCGCCGATATCGGCAGCCACCTGACGGCCGACGGCGACCTCCTCTTGTATGGCTGCGATGTCGCGAGCGGCGCGACAGGCCAGCAATTCATCACCGCACTCGCAGCGGCCACCGGGGCGGATGTTGCCGCATCGACTGACTTGACCGGCAGCGCCGCCGCGGGCGGCAACTGGACGCTCGAAGCCAGCACCGGCCCGATCGAAACCGCGGCCCTGAACATCGCCAATTACAACGGTCTGCTGGATGCGGCTACCGCGATCAACTCCGTCACACTGTCGTCGGACACCGGCGTGTCGTCCAGCGACTTCATCACCAAAACGGCCGCGCAAACGATCACCGGCACTTTCTCGGCATCGACCAATGGCAATTCTGCGCCGACGATCTGGGTCTCCACGGATGGCACCGGGGCAAGCAGAACCCAGGCTACCGTCACTTATACCGACAACGCGGGAAATGGCAGCTATTCGGCAAGCGTCACCTTGATCGCAGGGACGGGCAAGTCGATTCAATTCTGGTCCGGTGCGAACGGAAACAATCCGATTGCCGGAAGCAAGACCTACACCTTGGACATGACGGCCCCGACCACCACGGTCAGTTCGCTTGCTTTCAGTAACGATACCGGCGCCAGCACAAGCGATTTCATCACCAATAGCACCGCCCAGACCGTCAGCGGCGTCCTGAGCGCCAATACGGTCCAGGGCGAGGTGGTGCGCGTCTCGATCGACAACGGCGCTACCTGGCAAACTGCGTCCAATGTCGTGGGGCAGAAAACATTCAGCCTTTCGGGTGTCACGTTGCAGGGCAATAACACCTTGAAGGTGCAGGTCGAGGATGCCGCAGGCAACGCCGGGCAAGCCATCTCCCAGTCCTATGTCCTCGATACGAGGCTAACCGCGCCCACCGTGGCACTGACGGCGGACAGCGGCAAAGCCGGCGATGGGCTGACCAATAACGCCGCGCTCACCTTCAACACCGCCGACAGCGATGCCACACGCGTCATCACGGTCGACAGCAAGATCGTGACGAGCTACGACCCGACCACCCTCGCCGATGGTAGCCATACCGTCTCCGTCGCCGACACCGACGTCGCTGGCAATACCAAGAGCGCGTCCGTCAGCTTCACGCTGGACACCAAGCTGACTGCTCCCACAGTGGCCCTGACGACCGACAGCGGCAAGCCGGGAGACGGCCTGACCAACAACGCCGCCCTCACCTTCAATACCGCCGACAGCGATGCGACGCGCGCCATCACGATCGACGGCCAGGTGGTGAACAGCTACGATCCGAGCAGCCTGGCCGACGGCAGCCACACCGTCAGCGTCACCGACACCGACGGTGCAGGCAATACCAAGAGCGCCTCTGTCAGCTTCCTCCTCGATACCAAGCTGACGGCGCCCACGGTGGCACTGACGACAGACAGCGGCAAGGCCGGCGATGGCTTGACCAACAATGCAGGGCTCACCTTCAACGCGCCCGACAGCGACGCGACGCGCGTCATCACCGTCGACGGCAAAGTGGTGAACAGCTACGATGCGAGCTCCATGGCCGATGGCAGTCACACCGTCAGCGTCACCGATACGGACAGCGCAGGCAACACCAAGAACGCGTCCCTCAGCTTTACCCTCGATACCAAACTGACCGCGCCCACGGTGGCGCTCACAACCGATAGCGGAAAACCAGGCGACGGCTTGACCAATAATGCCGGCCTCACCTTCAACACCGCAGACGGCGATGCGACGCGCGTCATCACTGTCGACGGCAAGGTTGTGAGCAGCTACGATGCAAGCGCCTTGGCCGATGGCAGTCATACCGTCAGCGTCACAGATACCGATGGCGCAGGTAATAACGGTACAGCATCGGTCAGCTTCACCCTCGACACCAAATTGACCGCGCCCACGGTGGCGCTGACTTCCGATAGCGGAAAACCCGGCGACGGCTTGACCAACAACGCCGGCCTCACTTTCAACACTGCCGACAGCGACGCTACGCGCGTCATCACCGTCGACGGCAAGGTTGTGAGCAGCTACGATGCAAGCGCCTTGGCCGATGGCGGCCATACCGTCAGCGTCACGGATACCGATGGCGCAGGCAATACCGGGACCGCATCGGTCAGCTTCATCCTCGACACCAAACTAACCGCGCCTACGGTGGCGCTGACTTCCGATAGCGGAAAGCCCGGCGACGGCTTGACCAACAACGCCGGCCTCACTTTCAACACTGCCGACAGCGACGCGACGCGCGTCATCGCCGTCGACGGCAAAGTCGTGAACAGCTACGATGCCAGCGCCCTGGCCGACGGCAGCCACACTGTGAGCGTCACCGATACGGACGGTGCCGGCAATACCGGTACAGCATCGGTCAGCTTCACCCTTGATACCAAGCTGACTGCGCCGACCGTCGCGCTGACGACCGATAGCGGAAAACCCGGCGACGGCTTGACGAATAACGCCGGCCTCACCTTCAACACTGCCGACAGCGACGCGACGCGCGTCATCACTGTCGACGGCAAGGTCGTGAACAGCTACGACGCAAGCGCCCTGGCCGACGGCAGTCACACCGTCAGCGTCACGGATACCGATGGCGCAGGCAATACCGGGACCGCAGCGGTCAGCTTCATCCTCGACACCAAACTGACCGCGCCGACCGTATCGCTGACGACCGATAGCGGCAAGCCCGGCGACGGCCTGACGAACAACGCCGGCCTCACTTTCAACACCGCTGACAGCGATGCAACGCGCGTCATCACTGTCGACGGCAAGGTTGTGAGCAGCTACGATGCAAGCGCCTTGGCCGATGGCGGCCATACTGTCAGCGTCACAGATACCGATGGCGCAGGCAATACCGGGACAGCATCGGTCAGCTTCACTCTCGATACCAAACTGACCGCGCCGACCGTATCGCTGACGACTGACAGCGGCAAGCCCGGCGATGGCCTGACGAACAACGCCGGCCTCACATTCAACACTGCCGACAGCGATGCGACCCGCGTCATCACCGTCGACGGCAAGGTCGTGAACAGCTACGATGCCAGCGCCCTGGCCGATGGCAGCCACACCGTCAGCGTCACGGATACGGATGGCGCAGGCAACACGGGCACAGCATCGGTCAGCTTCACCCTCGACACCAAATTGACCGCGCCGACCGTGTCGCTGACAACCGATAGCGGCAAGCCTGGCGACGGCCTGACGAACAACGCCGGCCTCACCTTCAACGCTGCCGACAGCGACGCGACCCGCGTCATCACCGTCGACGGCAAGGTCGTGAACAGCTACGATGCCAGCGCCCTGGCCGACGGCAGCCACACCGTCAGCGTCACGGATACGGATGGCGCCGGCAACACTGGCACCGCATCGGTCAGCTTCACCCTTGACACCAAATTGACCGCGCCGACCGTGTCGCTGACGACCGATAGCGGCAAGCCCGGCGATGGCCTGACGAACAACGCCGGCCTCACATTCAACGCTGCGGACAGCGATGCGACCCGCGTCATCACAGTCGACGGCAAGGTCGTGAACAGCTACGATGCCAGCGCCCTGGCCGATGGCAGCCACACCGTCAGCGTCACAGATACCGATGGCGCAGGCAATACCGGGACCGCATCGGTCAGCTTCACCCTCGACACCAAACTGACGGCGCCCACGGTGGCGCTGACAACCGATAGCGGAAAACCCGGCGACGGCTTGACGAATAACGCCGGCCTCACCTTCAACACTGCCGACACCGACGCGACCCGCGTCATCACAGTCGACGGCAAGGTCGTGAACAGCTACGATGCCAGCGCCCTGGCCGACGGCAGCCACACCGTGAGCGTCACAGATACCGACGGCGCAGGCAACACGGGCACCGCATCGGTCAGCTTCACCCTTGACACCAAATTGACGGCGCCGACCGTGTCGCTGACGACCGACAGCGGCAAGCCCGGTGATGGCCTGACGAACAACGCCGGCCTCACATTCAACGCTGCGGACAGCGATGCGACCCGCGTCATCACCGTCGACGGTAAGGTCGTGAACAGCTACGATGCCAGCGCCCTGGCCGATGGCAGCCACACCGTCAGCGTCACGGATACGGATGGCGCCGGCAACACGGGCACCGCAGCGGTCAGCTTCACCCTTGACACCAAATTGACCGCGCCGACCGTGTCGCTGACGACCGATAGCGGCAAGCCCGGCGATGGCCTGACGAACAACGCCGGCCTCAAATTCAACGCTGCGGACAGCGATGCGACCCGCGTCATCACCGTCGATGGCAAGGTTGTGAGCAGCTACGATGCCAGCGCCCTCGCAGACGGCAGCCACACCGTCAGCGTCACGGATACGGATGGCGCCGGCAACACGGGCACCGCAGCGGTCAGCTTCACCCTTGACACCAAACTGACCGCGCCGACCGTGTCGCTGACGACCGATAGCGGCAAGCCCGGCGATGGCCTGACGAACAACGCCGGCCTCACATTCAACGCTGCGGACAGCGATGCGACCCGCGTCATCACCGTCGATGGTAAGGTCGTGAACAGCTACGATGCCGGCGCCCTGGCCGACGGCAGTCACACCGTGAGCGTCACCGATACGGACGGTGCCGGCAACACGGGCACAGCAT
Organism: Massilia terrae; assembly: GCF_024753145.1. Classification (GTDB taxonomy): domain Bacteria; phylum Pseudomonadota; class Gammaproteobacteria; order Burkholderiales; family Burkholderiaceae_D; genus Telluria; species Telluria terrae. Next base: position 296,951 of record NZ_JANUGU010000007.1, read on the forward strand.
CGGTCAGCTTCACTCTCGATACCAAACTGACCGCGCCGACCGTGTCGCTGACGACTGACAGCGGCAAGCCCGGCGACGGTTTGACGAACAACGCTGGCCTCACCTTCAACACTGCCGACAGCGACGCGACCCGCGTCATCACCGTCGACGGCAAGGTCGTGAACAGCTACGATGCCGGCGCCCTGGCCGACGGCAGTCATACCGTCAGCGTCACGGATACCGACGGCGCAGGCAACACCGGCACCGCATCGGTCAGCTTCACTCTCGATACCAAACTGACCGCGCCGACCGTATCGCTGACGACTGACAGCGGCAAGCCCGGCGATGGCCTGACGAACAACGCCGGCCTCACATTCAACGCTGCGGACAGCGATGCGACCCGCGTCATCACCGTCGACGGCAAGGTCGTGAACAGCTACGATGCCAGCGCCCTGGCCGATGGCAGCCACACCGTCAGCGTCACGGATACGGATGGCGCCGGAAACACGGGCACCGCATCGGTCAGCTTCACCCTTGACACCAAATTGACCGCGCCGACCGTGTCGCTGACGACCGATAGCGGCAAGCCCGGCGATGGCCTGACGAACAACGCCGGCCTCACCTTCAACGCTGCCGACAGCGACGCGACCCGCGTCATCACCGTCGACGGCAAGGTCGTGAACAGCTACGA
>NZ_JANUGU010000008.1 GCF_024753145.1 Massilia terrae
TCGCGGGGACGACGTTAGTTACTGATTAAACTTCGACTCACCCGGCGCGCGCCGCGCCGATCACCTTGCGCAGCGCGCCGGCCATGGTCTTTTGCTCGGTGGGCGACAGGTGCGCGTCGAACAGCGCATGGATCGCCGCCGAGTACACCGTCCACATCTTGCGCCGCAACGCCAGCCCGGCGCCATCCAGCACCGCGTAGGCGCCGCGCTTGTCCTCCGGGTCGCTTTCGCGCCTGAGCAGCCCGGCCGCCTCCAGGCGGTCCACCAGCCGGGTCAGGTTGCTGCGCGTGAGCACCACGCTGTCGGCCAGCTCGTGCATGCGCTGGCGCTGCTGCGGCGCGCGCTCCAGCGCCCACAACACGTCGTACCACGCGAGCGGCGGCAGCCCGGCCTCGGCCAGGCGCCGTTCGATTTCACCGGTCAGGACCGCGTGCCCGGTCAGCAGCAGCGGCCAGGCCGACAACTTGTCGTCAGTTTTGGACATGCGCCGATTTTAGTTGCAAATGCAACGACCCGCAAGTACACTCCGATTTAGTTGCAATTGCAACGACTTTAAAAAGGACGACATGATGCAAACCGCCTATGCTTTTACGCTGCTGCGCGTGGCCCTGGGCCTGATGTGGCTATCCCACGCCCTGCTGAAAATCCTCGTGTTCACCCTGCCCGGCGCCGACCAGTTTTTCGTGGCGCACGGTTTTCCCGCCCATTCCGTGTACCCGGTGGTGGCGGCCGAACTGGCCGGTGGCCTGATGATCCTGCTGGGCTTTCACGGCCGGGCTGCTTCGCTGGCGCTGCTGCCGGTGCTGATCGGCGCGGCCGGCGTGCACCTGCCGAACGGCTGGGTGTTCAGCGCCGCCGGCGGCGGCTGGGAATATCCGCTGTTCCTGATTGTCGCCTCGCTGGCGCACGCCTTGGGCGGCGACGGCGCATTCGCGCTGCGGCGCGTGGGAGCGCCGGCATGAGCGCGCAATTCGAACTGGTGAGCCACAAGCTCTGCCCCTACGTCCAGCGCGCCGCGATCACGCTGGCGGAAAAAAGCATGGCGTTCGAGCGCCGCTGGGTGGACCTGGCGAACAAGCCGGCCTGGTTCACGGCGATTTCACCGCTGGGAAAGGTGCCGCTGCTGATGGTGGATGGCGAGGTGCTGTTCGAGTCCGCCGTGATCTGCGACTACCTGGACGAGACGATTGCGCCGCGCCTGCATCCGCACGACCCGCTGCCGCGGGCGCGGCACCGCGCGTGGATCGAATTCGGCTCGGGCGTGCTGTCCGCCATCGGCGCCTTCTACAACGCGCCGGATGCGGCGGCGTTCGCGCGCGCGGCGAGCGAGCTGGCAGCGAAATTCGCCACCGTCGAGCAGGTGCTTGGCGACGGACCGTGGTTCGACGGCGCCCGGTTTTCGCTGGTGGACGCAGCGTTCGGCCCCGTGTTCCGCTATTTCGACGTATTCGACCGGATCGGCGACTTCCACGTCTTCGATGGCAAACCCAAGGTGCGGGCCTGGCGCGCGGCGCTGGCCAGCCGTCCATCGGTGGCGCAAGCGGTCACGCCCGACTATCCCGCCCTGCTGCTGGATTTCATACGGCGCCGCGGCTCGCATCTTGCGGCGCTGGCGGCATTCAGCGAGGGAAGCCGCAGCGATCTTGTGCCAAATGGCTGCGCCACCTGTATTAGTTAGCTCACGCACGTCGTCCCGGCGCAGGCCGGGACCCAAAGATCATTTGGGTCGTCGAATCAGGCCCACGCACCCGCACACTCAGCATGGGTCCCGGCCTGCGCCGGGACGACGGTGTAATCAATCCACCGCCGCCATCCTCAGCTCGTCGCTGTGATGCCGCTGCTGTTCTTCCATCACCAGCATGCCCAGCTCGCGCTTGAGGGCGTTGAACCCGGGCGCTGCCGGATCGCGCGGGCGCGCCAGGCCGACCATGATGTCGCGCTTGATGGTGCCGGGCCGGTAGGTCATCACCACGATCCGGTCGGCGAGATAGATCGCCTCCTCGATGCTGTGGGTGACGAACAGGATGGTCTTCTTCAGCTCCGCCCAGATCCGCAGCAGCTCGTCCTGCAGGTTGCGCCGGGTGAGCGCATCGAGCGCGCCGAAAGGTTCGTCCATCAGCATGATCGGCGAATCCAGCGCCAGCACGCGCGCGATCGCGACGCGCTGGCGCATGCCGCCCGACAGGTCCTTCGGGTAGCGCGCCCGGAAGTCCGACAGCGACAGCAGCGCCAGCAGCTCGTCCACGCGGCGCTTGATCTCGCCGCGCGGCACGCGCTTGATCTCCAGGCCGAACGCCACGTTCTGCTCCACCGTCATCCACGGGAACAGCGCATATTCCTGGAATACCATGCCGCGCTCCGGCCCCGGGTCGGCGACCGGCTTGCCGTCGGCCGTGATGGTGCCGGAGGTCGGCGGCGCGAAGCCCGCCACCGCGTTCAGCAGGGTCGACTTGCCGCAGCCGGAAGGACCGAGCAGGCAGGTGAACTGCCCGTGCGGGATGGACAGGCTGATGTCCTGCAGCGCGACCACGTCCTTGCCGTCGGCGCTGAACACCTTGCCGACGTGGTCGATGACGATATGCGGTGCATCCATGTCAGTGCTCCAGGCCGCGGTGCCAGCGCAGCAGGTAATTGTTCAGGCGCGTCATGCCGACGTCGATCGCGAGGCCGAGCAGGCCGATGGTGATCATCCCGGCGATGATCTTGTCCGACCAAAAATATTCGCGCGCCTCCAGGATGCGGAAGCCCAGCCCGTTGTTCACCGCGATCATCTCGGCCACGATCACCACGATGAAAGCGGTGCCGATGCCGACTCGCACCCCGGTCAATATATAAGGCACGGCGGCCGGCAGGATCACCCGCAGGAACATGGTGGCCCCGGTCGCGCCAAGGTTGCGCGCGGCGCGCAGGTAGATGCCGTCGACCTGGCGCACGCCGGCCACGGTATTCATCAGCACCGGGAAGAAGGCGCCGATCGCGATCAGGAACACGGCCGGCGCGTTACCCAGCCCGAACCACAGGATCGACAGCGGGATGTAGGCGATCGGCGGGATCGGCCGCAGCAGCTGCACCAGCGGGTTGAACCACGAGTACACGGTGCGGCTCGCGCCCATCGCCAGCCCGAGCGGCAGCGCCAGCCCTGTGCCCACCAAAAAGCCCACCACCACCCGGTACAGGCTCCCTGCCGAATCGACCAGCAGCTCGCCGGACAGCGCCCACTTCCACCAGGCGCCGCCGGTTTCGGCATGGAAGTCGGCAAAGGACTTCAGCGGCATCAGGTAGGCCAGCCAGCGCTTGGCCACGTCGAACGGCGCCGGCAGGATGTTCGCATTGACCCAGCCGTTCGACGCCACCCATTGCCACAGGCCGATCGCGACCACGGGCACCACCAGACCGAGCGCGAACTCGCCCCAACTACGCTTGCGCATGCCGCCTCCGCTGGCTTACTTGATGTTCAGGCTCTTCTTGGCCTCGTCGAGCAGGTCGGTCTTGACCCAGTCCTTCGCGACCGGCGGCTTGGCCATCTTGCCGACGCCGGTCTTGACCATCAGGTCGGTCGTGACCTGGATGTGCTCGGGCGTGACGTCGTAGGAGAACATCGAATTGCCCAGCGCGTCGCGGTAGTCGTCGGAGCTGATCTGGCCCTTGAACACGACGTCGCGCACATACTTCTCGGCCAGCGCCGGGTTGTCGAGGAAGGTCTTGGTCGACTGCACGAAGCACTTCATGAACTTCTCGGCCAACGGACGCTGCGTGTTGTAGAACTTCTCCGTCATGACCATGGTCCGCACCGGCTCGCCGATCGGGGTGTCGTAAGGCTTGATCACCTCCACGCCGAAGCCCTTGTTGATGGCCTGCGAGGACTGCGGCTCGGACTGCATCATGGCGTCGATGTTCTTGCCCAGCAGCGCCTGGTTCAGGTCGGCGTAGGCCAGGTAGATCAGCTGCACGTCCTTGCCGGGCGCGGTGTCGGCCGTCATGCCGTATTTATTCAGTTCGGCCATCAGCAGCACCTCCTGGATGCCGCCGCGCGTCACGCCGACCTTCTTCCCTTTCAGGTCGCGCACGCTCTTGATCTTTTCGTCCGGACGCGCGACCAGGCGCGCGCCGCCCTTGGCGAAGCCGGCCACGACGTAGATCGGCGCGCCGCTGGCGCGGCCCGAGATGGCGGCCTCGGACGCGGTGGTGCCCACGTCCAGCTCGCCGGCGATGATCGCCTGCATCACGTCGAGGCCCTTGGCGAAGACTTTTTCGTCGACCTTGATGCCACACTTCGGCGCGATTTCCTTGATATATGAGACGGCGCCGTAGTGCGCGAACTTGAGGTTGCCCAGCCGGACCACATCCTGGGCCTGGGCGCTGCCGGCCAGCAGCAGCGATGCGACGAGCGCGGTCTTGCCAAACACGGTTGCTTTCATTCCTTCTCTCTCCCAAAAAGGTGAAACTGCAGTGTGGCCGGGCGGCTGGCCGTGGGGCTGCCGCCTTCGTATGCTTCCGCAAGGTATAACGCTGAGCAAGAGATTGTCAAACGAATCAGTTTGCGGCAGCCCGTCCAACAGCACGCCGAGCGGCGGGAACGCCCGCCATATCAGTTAAAATGGCGGATTGACGTACGCGTCCAACCCGACATTATTTAATTACTAGCCATGCTGGATAACCTGACACAACGTCTTGCCAAGGTCGTCAAAACGATGCGCGGCGAGGCGCGCCTGACCGAATCGAACACCGCCGAAATGCTGCGCGAAGTGCGCCTGGCGCTGCTCGAAGCCGACGTCGCGCTGCCGGCCGTGCGCGAGTTCATCGGCAAGGTCAAGGACAAGGCGCTGGGCGAGGAAGTCATCGGCTCGCTGTCGCCGGGCCAGGCCCTGGTCGGCGTGGTGCAGCGCGAGCTGGCCGCCCTGATGGGCGCCGACCTCGGCCCCGAAGCCAGCCAGCTGTCGTTCGCGCAGCAGCCGCCGGCGATCTTCCTGATGGCAGGCCTGCAAGGCGCCGGTAAAACCACCACCACCGGCAAACTGGCCAAGTACCTCAAGGAAGAGAAGAAGAAAAAGGTCCTGACCGTGTCGGCCGACGTCTACCGTCCGGCGGCAATCGCGCAGCTCGAGGCCGTGACCAGGCAGGTCGGCGCCGACTTCTTCCCCACCACCGCCAGCGACAAGCCGGTCGACATCGCCCGCAATGCCCTGGACTGGGCGCGCAAGCACTACTACGACGTCCTGATCATCGACACCGCCGGCCGCCTCGGCATCGACGAAGCGATGATGAAGGAGATCGCCGAGGTGCACGCGGCGGTCAACCCGGTCGAGACCCTGTTCGTGGTCGACGCCATGCTCGGCCAGGACGCGATCAACACCGCCAAGGCCTTCAACGACACCCTGCCGCTGACCGGCGTGGTGCTGACCAAGCTCGATGGCGACTCGCGCGGCGGCGCGGCGCTGTCGGTGCGCCACGTGACCGGCAAGCCGATCAAGTTCGCCGGCGTGTCCGAGAAGCTGGACGGCCTGGAAGCCTTCGACCCGGCGCGCATGGCCAACCGCATCCTGGGCATGGGCGATATCCTGGCCCTGGTCGAGGAAGCGCGCAAGGGCGTGGACATGAAGGCGGCCTCGGACCTGGCCAACAAGATCAAGTCCGGCGCCAAGTTCGACATGAACGACTTCAAGGCGCAGCTGGCGCAGATGAAGAAGATGGGCGGCATGGCCGGCCTGATCGACAAGCTGCCGGCCCAGTTCCAGCAGGCCGCGGGCAACGCCAACATGGACCAGGCCGAAAAACAGGTGCGCCGCATGGTCGGCATCATCGACTCGATGACGCCCGCCGAACGGGCCAAGCCGGAGCTGATCAAGGCCAACCGCAAGCGCCGCATCGCCGCCGGCGCCGGGGTCCAGGTGCAGGACGTGAACCGCATGCTGACCCAATACGAGCAGATGAACACCATGATGAAGAAGCTCAAAGGCGGCGGCCTGATGAAGATGATGCGCGGGATGAAGGGCATGATGCCGGGCATCCGTTAATTACCCGCGTCCGAAAAAAGCCGTGGAAATTCACACTTCCACGGCTTTTTTTCGCCCGTTTCCCCTCTGGCGCGGCGGTTTTTGTCACGAAGGCCGCCTCTCCCTCTTGTTTAATCGAAAAAATTTCGAAAAAGACTTGCACGAAGACTAAAACGACACCAATATAAGCCGGTGCGTCAATTGCGCATTTTTCTAATGTGTTCGTTTAGGAGGCTCGAAGATGGCAACAGCCAAGAAATCCGCCGCAGCACCGGCCAAGAAGGCCGCGGCAAAGCCGGCCGCCAAGCCGGCAGCAAAAAAAGCAGCAGCTCCTGCCAAGGCAGCACCGAAAGCCGCAGCAGCCAAGAAACCGGCCGCCGCGCGCAAGCCGAACGCCGCTTTCATGAAAGCGATGACCCCGTCGGCGCAATTGTCCGCCGTGGTTGGTTCGGGCGCACTGCCGCGCACTGAAGTGACCAAGAAAGTCTGGGAATACATCAAGAAGCACAATCTCCAGGACGCCGCCAACCGCCGCATGATCAACGCCGACGACAAGCTCAAGCCGGTTTTTGGCGGCAAGGGCCAAGTCTCGATGTTTGAAATGACCAAGCTGATTTCGGATCACCTGAAATAAGAAAAAGATCGGCTGCCTGAGTCCACCGAAAAACGAAAACCCCGGCCGAAAGCCGGGGTTTTCGTTTTTCTATTTACGCCAAAACCAAACAGTCGTCCCGGCGAAGGCCGGGACCCATACTGATTCTCCGAAGTAGCTAGCGGTCTATGGGTCCCGGCCTGCGCCGGGACGACGGTTTTTAGGGTGCTGGCTCTGTTTGACGCGGCAGGCTTGCAAATTGCGCTGCCAGCGTCGACTGCAAAGCCCGTAACGACACCGCCAGCTCCTCCGGCTCGCGCAGCGCCTGACGCGCGGCTCCGATCGCCCTCCGCACCTCAGGCGGCGCCTGCCCTGCTTCGAACAGCGCGCACGCCGGCTCGCGGCAGGCGAGCAGCAAGTCGATCCAGTCCGCCGGCTGCACGCGCACGAATCGCGAGGTCAGCACCCGCGCCGCACGAAACGCCGGCGCCATGTGTTCGATGACCTCCAGGGCGGCGACAAACGGCGCCACCCAGCGCGGCTCCTTGCCCGGATCGAAGGCATCCGACAAGGCGGCCAGCGCCACCGCCAGCCGGCGCCGCAGCACGCCGCTGGAGCGCACCGGCAGCAGCAGCCACGCACACGCCACCGCGAGAGCCGCCCCGATCACGATCTCCTCCAGCCGCGCCCACAGCATGGCGGCCGGCGATGCGCCCGTGAATCCCTGCAGCAGCGCGAACGCAATCGTCACGCACAGGGCCCACCACGCATAAGCGAAGGGCCGCAGCCAGGTCCCAACGAACAGCGCGGCCATGATCAACACCGCGGTGGCGGCGCCATGCCCGCCGGCGTGCTCGCCAAGCACCAGCGCAAGCAGCGTGCCCGCCGCCGCGCCGCCGACCCGCAGCACGCTTTTGTAAGCGACGTCGAGCCGCCCCCGGTTGCCGCTGGCGACGATGAAGGCGGTGACCACGATCCAGCTCCAGCGCTCCGGGAAAATCGCGAAACCGACCGCGAACGACAGCGCCAGCGAGGCCGCCATCTGCAGCGCCAGGCGCGTGCTGGCATCCGGCCACAGCGAACTCTCCGCCTTTCCCACCAGCGCCGTCGGGCGCGGCTTCCCCGGCGGCAGCGCCACGCCGGCCCAGCGCGCGCACGCATGCAGCAGGACGACCCAGAACAGGGCCAGCCATCCAACCAGGACCGGCAGCATGAATGCGGGCACCGATCCCGCCGGATCGGGCGCAAGGTGGGGCGTGACCAGCAGCGCGACGAAAGGCAGCCCGGCCAGCGAACCGATACGCGCGGCGGTGGCGCCGAAGCGGCGCAGCCAGATCGACAGCGCGATGGCCAATGTGAACAGCAAGGCCCCGGGCAGAGGCCAGCGATGCAGCAGCATGCCCACGCCGATCGCGCACAAGCCGACCACCGGCAGCGCCACGGCCGCTTCGAAACGGCCATGCCGCTCGCGCTCAAGTTCGCTGCGGGACAGGGAAAGGGAGAGCATCACGCCCAGCACCGCCAGCGCGGCCGAGCGCTGCAGCGCCAGCGCGCACATCAGCGTGGCGCTGGCCGCGAGAGTGGTGACGCAAGCCGCGTTGAACGCAGCGAGGACCGGCCGGCGGAGCGTCGATCCCATCGCCGGCAATCAGCGGCTGCTCACCGCGACCGCGCCCTGCTGCGGCGCGCCGGCCACCTGGCCGGCATTGAACTGCCACTTCTTCCACGCCGACAGCACCGCATTCGGATACTCGGGACGTCCGCGGCTGCCGTTGTAGCGGCCGAGCGCGAGGAAGTAGTCGCCGCGCTCCATGTCGATGTACATGCGCAGGATCGCGCAGCCGTAGCGCAGGTTGGTCTGCATGTCGAACAGCGCGCGGCGGTTGCTGTCGCCGATGACGCGGGTCCAGAACGGCATCACCTGCATGTAGCCGCGCGCGCCTGCCAGCGAGATCGCGTATTTGCGGTAGGCCGATTCGACCTGGATCAGGCCCAGCACCAGTCCCGGATCCAGCCCCGCGCGCGTGGCTTCGTACCACGCGGTCTCGAGGAATTCGCGGCGCGTCAGGTCGTCGGGCAGGCGCTTCTGCAGGCGCCGCGACATCTCCGCGAACCACGCTTCGAAGCGCTGGCGCGCGGCCTCGTCACGGAACACCGGCTTGGGCGGACGGCCATCGTGGATCGCGCGCGCCAGGGCGAGGCGCACCGAATCGGCCAGCTCCTCTTCCTTCTGGTTGCCGGCGTGAGCGGCGCAGCTGAAAGCCAGCGCACCGCCCAGCAGCGCGCGTCCCGCCCAGGCCGCGATGGCGCGGCCTTTTACACGCCCCTGCTTCACTTGCCCAGTTTGGCCTTGATGAAGCCAACCATGTCGGCCACCGGCACGGCGGTCGCGGCTTCGTCGCGGCGGCCCTGGTATTCCAGGTTGCCGTCCTTGAGGCCACGCTCGCCGATCACCACGCGGTGCGGCACGCCGATCAGCTCCCAGTCCGCGAACATCGAGCCCGGACGCAGGCCGCGGTCGTCGAGGATCACGTCCACGCCCGCCGCTTCCAGCTCGGCCAGCAGGCGGTCGGCCTCGGCCTTCACCAGCTCGCTGCGGTCATAGCCCATCGGCGCCAGCACCACTTCGAACGGCGCGATCGCGTCCGGCCAGATGATGCCCTTGTCGTCGAAATTCTGCTCGATCGCCGCGCCCAGGATGCGGGTCACGCCGATGCCGTAGCAGCCCATCTGCAGCGGCGCCGGCTTGCCGGATTCGTCCAGAAAAGTCGCTTCCATCTTCTCCGAGTACGCGGTGCCGAGCTGGAACACATGGCCCACTTCGATGCCGCGCTCGATCGCCAGCACGCCCTTGCCGTCCGGCGAAGCGTCGCCTTCGATCACATTGCGCAGGTCGGCCACTTGCGGCTCCGGGCAGTCGCGGCCCCAGTTGGCGCCGGTGAAGTGGAAGCCCTCTTCGTTCGCGCCGCACACGAAGTCGCTCATGTTGGCGACGGTGCGGTCGGCCACCACATTGACCTTGGCCTTGGTCGCGATCGGGCCGAGGTAGCCCGGCACGGTGCCGTAGGCTTCCCGGATCTCGGCTTCGGTCGCGAAGCGGAACGCGGCCAGGCCCGGCACCTTGTTGACCTTCACTTCGTTGAGCTCATGGTCGCCGCGGATCAGCAGCAGCCAGTTTTCCTTGACCGCGCGGCCGTTGGCGTCTTCCTTCTCGACGGTCAGCGCGATGCTCTTCACGGTCTGCGACAGCTTCAGGCCCAGCAGCTCGGCCACCTGCTCGCACTTGACGGTGTCGGGCGTGGGCGCCTTGAACAGTTCCTGGGTCGGCGCCGCGCGCTGGGCGATCAGCGGCATCGCTTCGGCCGCTTCCATATTGGCCGCGTAGTCGGAGGTCGGGCAGTACACCAGCGCATCCTCGCCGGTCTGCGCGATCACGTGGAACTCGTGCGAGAACGAGCCGCCGATCGCGCCGGTATCGGCCGCCACCGCGCGGAACTTCAGGCCGAAGCGGCTGAAGATCTTGGTGTAGGCGTCGAACATGGCCGTGTACGACTTCTGCATGCCCTCGATGTCCTTGTCGAACGAGTACGCGTCCTTCATGGTGAACTCGCGGCCGCGCATCAGGCCGAAGCGCGGCCGGCGCTCGTCGCGGAACTTGGTCTGGATCTGGTAGACGTTGACCGGCAGCTGGCGATACGACTTGAGCTCGCTGCGCACGACGTCGGTGACCACTTCCTCGGAGGTCGGCTGGATCGCGTAGTCGCGGCCGTGGCGGTCTTTCACGCGCATCATTTCCGGGCCCATCTTGTCCCAGCGGCCAGTCTCCTGCCACAGCTCGGCCGGCTGCACGAACGGCATCACGAGTTCGATCGCGCCCGCCTTGTTCATTTCTTCGCGCACGATGGCCTCGACCTTGCGGATCACCTTCAGGCCCATCGGCATATAGGTGTAGATGCCGGAGCCAAGCCGCTTGATCATGCCGGCCCGCATCATCAGTTTGTGGCTGACGATCTCGGCGTCGGAGGGCGCTTCTTTAAGCGTTGAAATAAAAAACCGTGAGGCGCGCATATCGATGAATTCTTTTTAAAAAGAGAGGGTTATAATCGACCTAATTTTAAAGGATTAGCTGGCTGATGCGTCCAATCTTTGTACAAATGGGTCCGATTCAAGCGTGCTGCGCCGTTCCCGCGCGGGGCGGCGGCACGCCGGCATGGACTGATAGGTAAGAAAACAAGGGGCACAGCCGGCAGAAAGTATTGAGGTGCACTATGCTCGATCGTGAAGGGTTCCGCCCCAACGTCGGCATCATTCTGCTCAACGCCAACAATGAGGTTTGGTGGGGCAAACGCGTGCGCGAGCACTCGTGGCAGTTCCCGCAAGGCGGCATCAAGTACGGCGAAACGCCCGAACAGGCCATGTTCCGCGAGCTGGAAGAAGAAATCGGCCTGCGCGCGGAACACGTGCGCATCGTCGGCCGCACCCGCGACTGGCTGCGCTACGAGGTGCCGGACCACTTCATCAAGCGCGAAATCCGCGGCCACTACCGCGGCCAGAAGCAGATCTGGTTCCTGCTGCGGATGATCGCGCGCGACAACGAGGTCAACCTGCGCCTGACCGACCACCCCGAGTTCGACGCCTGGCGCTGGCACGACTACTGGGTGCCGCTGGACACGGTGATCGAATTCAAGCGCGAGGTCTACCAGCGCGCGCTGCAGGAGCTGTCACGCTTCCTGGCGCCGCACCACGAGCGCCGCCACAGCTCGCGCTACCTGCGCCAGCCGCGCGCGTCCGGCAGCGGGCAGCCGGCCAAGGCGACGGTGGTTGCCGAGACCACGGTGGTGACCGAGGAACTGGTTGTACTGAACAAGAAGTAGTAGCTTCGGCGCAACAAAAAGGAGGCAGGGCGTGAGCCCGCGCCTCCTTTTGCATTTTTCTTGCCATAGTGGCAATGCTGCGCGCTAGAATTGCCGGATAACAATTCCGGAGAAACCAGTGACAACATCGATCCTGCGCCGCAGCCTGTTCCTGCTGAGCGCGCTTGTGGCCGCGGCCGCCGCGCATGCCGACGACGCCAAACCGAAATGCCTGTACGCCCAGGTTGCCGAGCTGCCGTTGAACTACACCGGCACCGGGCTGGCGGTCACCACGAGCGGCGTGATCAACGGCGCGCCCGCGGTCATGCTGGTCGATACCGGCGCCGCCGGCATTTCCCTGGCCCGTCCGCTCGTTGAGCGTCTGGACCTGCAGATGGAAATGACCGGCCGCTATGCGGATGGTGTCGGCGGACAGTCCAGGATATACGAAGCGCGGCTGGATGAATTCCGGGTCGGTCCGGCGAAGAACGCCAAGGGCTGGTTCAAGGTGATCGCCGACACGGGCTCCGCGCCCCAGTACGACGCCATCGCCGGCGCGCCCTTCCTGTTGCAGGCCGACCTGGAGCTGTCGCTGGCCGAGAAAAAGATGCGCTTCTTCCGCGGCAAGGACTGCCAGAAGGCCTTCCTCGGCTACTGGGGCGGCGACATTTTCGAGATCCCGTTCAACCGCCGTCCCGAGGAACGCGACCGCAGGCCCCGCTTCACCATCGAAGTCAACGGCCAGGAAATGGAGGCCATCATGGACAGCGGCGCGGCGACTACCGTGATCATGGCGAGCGCCGCCAAACGGGCCGGGCTGAAGATCGACGCGCCGGGATCGAAGCGGCTGGGCTACTCCCATGGTATTGGCAGCGACCAGGTGGAACGCTGGAACACCGAAATCGGCACCTTGAAAATCGGCGGCGAGACCATCCGCGGCGCGCGCATCGATGTTGCCGAAACCGCGATCGACGTTGACGTGCTGATCGGCGACGACTACCTGCGCGCGCACCGCGTGCTGTTCGCCATGGGCCAGCAGAAGCTCTACATCTCCTATCTTGGAGGTGACCCGCTGCTGCAGCGCACCAGCATTGAACCGTGGATGCTGAAGGAAGCCGAATCGGGCAACGCCGACGCCCAGTATGTGGTCGCCCGCTACTACGGCAACGGCGCGCCGCCGGACCGGGCGAAAGCAGACGCCTGGCTGCAAAAAGCCGCGGACGCGGGCCAGCCGGAGGCCAACCTCCAGCTAGCGCGTCAGCTGATGGCCGCGCACCGTCCAGCCGATGCCACCGTGCGCCTGCGCCAGGCACTCGACAAGCTGCCGGGCGAACGCTTCGGCGCCCTGCTGCTGTACACCGCGCGCCTGCAGACCGGTGAGCAGGACCTCGGCAAGCGCGAGCTGCAGGCGGCATTCGGCAAGGATGACCGCGACCAGTGGCCGGCGCCGATCGCCGACTTCTACCTCGGCCGCATCGATGCCGCCGCGCTGAAGAAGGCCGCCACCACCGATTCCAGCAAGGCCAAGGCGCGCAGCTGCAACGCGGCCACCTACATGGCGCAGTTGTACGAGGCGCAGGGGGAACAGGACCAAGCGTCCGCCGCAAAAGGCGAGGCTCGCGCGCAATGCGGCACGCCGGCCAAGGGGATATGAAGCTGGTGGCAATCAAACGCGGCAAGGCCGACAAGTACGACCGCCTGCGTTGCATCCGGCGCGACGGCAGCGAGACCGCTTGCGACATGCCGCGCCAGGGCATCCTGCCGCACGACCTGGTGCATTACGTGGTCGAATCGGCGCTGGGCTACCGCCACGGCTTCCTCGGCCTGGTAGCGGGGGGCGCCGATATCCGCGCGGTGCTCGACATCGTGCACGATCCTGCCAACCGCGCCATTGCCGACGAAGCCACCCACACCGAGGCCATCGTCGAGAGCCTGCAGGCGCAGTTGTGGAGCGGGGCGTTCGACGCGGAGCTCTTCATCGAAGGCGTGCGCGGCGCCTGCGCGGTGCGCGGGCGCGCGATGCCCGACTTGTCGGCCATCGATGCCGATGATGCATTGTTTCGCCGCGCGCTGGAGCTGGACGCGCGCTGGCGGCAGGTGCCCTTCCACGGCAGCCTGGAGCTCGAACTGGAGCACGTGTAAAGCGCGGCGGCGGGCGGCGCGCTAAAATGGCGGTCCATCGAAAGAGAATCACGCGCCATGTTCACCCCATCCTCCAACGACGTCCGCCGCTTCTTCTGCGAAGCCTTCCGCAAGCAGCGCGCAGGCGAAGTGCTCACGCCGATGGACGCCATCGCCGCCGATTGGATCGTCCAGCATCCGGAATACCACGACGAGCTGCTCGATGCCGAGGAAGCGGTGGCGCGCGATTATTCGGTCGAGGGCGGGCGCGCAAATCCCTTCCTGCACCTGTCGATGCACCTGTCGATCACCGAGCAGGTGTCGATCGACCAGCCGCGCGGCATCAAGGCCGCGCACGACCTGCTGGCCGCGCGCATCGGGGCGCACGAGGCGCACCACCAGATCATGGAATGCCTGGGCGAGACCATCTGGACTTCGCAGCGCACCGGGCTGCCGCCGGATCAGGAAGCCTACGTCGAGTGCGTGCGCATGCGGGCTGGCCGCTGAGCCAACACACGACGCACAGAGTCACCGTCGTTCCCGCGAAAGCGGGAACCCCATTTTGCCAGCGTCGTTGCTAACGCTTGCGCCACCGGCTGCGCGCGCAAATGGGATTCCCGCTTTCGCGGGAATGACGTTCAAAAGCTAACAATACAAAAATAAAAGCCGCGGCAACGCGCGGCTTTCGTTGGGCGCAGCTGAAGATCAGCGGTGCTGTACCAGATCCCCCGGCAGGCTCGAAATGTAGGCAGCGATATCGGCCATGTCCTTGTCCGACAGCGGCGCGGCCATGCCGCCCATGATCGGGTTGTTGCGGCCCCACGACTTGCCGCCGCGCTTGTACGCGGTCAGGGCGTGCACCAGGTAGTCCGGATACTGGCCGGCCAGCTTGGGGTAGCTCGGGTCGATCGGGGTCTTGAAGTCGGCGCCGTGGCACGAGGCGCAGTTGAACTTCTTGGCCAGCGCCTCGCCGTTGGCCTTGTCGCCGGCGGCAAATGCGTTGAGGGAGACAGCGCCGCAGATCAGCGCGATGAGCAGTTTGTTCATGGCGCGATCCTTATTTCTGTTGCGAGTAGAAGGCGGCGACGTCGGCGATGTCCTGGTCGGACAGCGCGCCTGCGATGCCATTCATCGACGGGTGCTTGCGGTCACCCTTCTTGTAGGCGTGCAGCGCCGCTTCGATGTACTTGGCCGACTGCCCGCCAATCTTCGGCACGCGGTAGACCTCGGGGAAGCTCGACTTGTAGTCCGGGATGCCATGGCAGCCGATGCAGTTTTCAACCTTGCCTTTACCGGCGTTGGCATTTCCGACGACATCAGCTGCGAAGGCGGCCTGGGCGCAACCAGCGAGCACGAGTACTGCTAATAGTTTTTTCATGGTGAGGCGATCGTTGAAAGTGAATCGATACCGCAAGCGTTAAAAAAGTTAGCATTTGTACTACCAGCGCCCGATTCTATATGAAGAGTTTGCTATCGTCTATAAACGCTGCAACACGGCCTGCGACCCGATTTGAAGTGGCATATACTCGGACACTTCATCTTCGACATCGACGCGCATGCAAGCATCCGAACGCTTTGAAGGCACCGACAGCTACGTCGCCACCAACGACCTCAAGCTGGCCGTGAACGCCGCCCTGACCCTGGCCCGTCCGCTGCTGATCAAGGGCGAGCCGGGCACCGGCAAGACCATGCTGGCCGAGGAAGTCGCTGCTGCCCTCGGCCGCCCATTGCTGCAATGGCACGTGAAATCGACCACCAAGGCGCAGCAGGGCCTGTACGAATACGACGCCGTCTCGCGCCTGCGCGATTCGCAGCTGGGCGACGAGCGCGTGCGCGACATCCACAACTACATCGTCAAGGGCGTGCTGTGGCAGGCATTTACGTCGGACGAGCCGGTGGTGCTGCTGATCGACGAGATCGACAAGGCCGACATCGAGTTCCCCAACGACCTGCTGCGCGAACTGGACCGCATGGAGTTCTACGTTTACGAGACGCGCGAGATGGTGGTGGCCAGGCACCGCCCGCTGGTCATCATCACCTCCAACAACGAGAAGGAGCTGCCGGACGCCTTCCTGCGCCGCTGCTTCTTCCACTACATCCGCTTCCCGGACAAGGAGACGATGGAGCAGATCGTGCAGGTCCACTTCCCGCACCTGAAGCAGGACATGCTGGCGGCCGCGCTGCAAAGCTTCTACGAGCTGCGCGACGTGCCGGGCCTGAAGAAGAAGCCGTCGACGTCCGAGCTGCTGGACTGGCTCAAGCTGCTGCTGGCCGAGGACATTGCGCCGGAATCGCTGCGCAGCGCGGACGAAAAGGCGGTAGTGCCGCCGCTGGCCGGCGCGCTGCTGAAGAACGAGCAGGACGTGCACCTGTTCGAGCGTCTTGTTTACATGTCGAGGACCAACCGATGATCAACGTCGACCGCGTCACCCTGGAATTCAACGGCGTGCGGCTGGAGCCGCTGTCGCTGGCGCACGCGGACGGCCTGCGCGCAGCCGCCGAGGATGGCGAGCTGTGGAACCTGCGCATCACGTCAGTGCCGGAACCGCACAACGTCGAGAGCTACATCCTTAAATCGCTGGAGATGCCGGACCGCGTGGCCTTCGCCGTGATCGATGCCGCGACCGACGTCGTGATGGGCACCACCAGCTACCACGACATCCTGCCGATCGTCGATCGCGTGGAGATCGGCTGGACCTGGTACGCCAAGAGCCGCCAGCGCAGCCACGTCAATACCAGCTGCAAGCTGCTGCTGCTGTCGCACGCCTTTGACACGCTCGGCTGCGCCGTGGTCGGCCTGCGCACCGATAACTTCAATTACGCGTCGCAGAAGGCGATCGAGCGGCTCGGCGCGAAGAAGGACGGCGTGATCCGTCACCACTGGCCGCGCCGCGACGGCACGGTGCGCGACACGGTCATGTACAGCATCGTGCGCGGCGAATGGCCCGAGATCAAGGCGCACCTTCACTACAAGCTGTCCGAGCACGCGCGCCTCGGCTGACCTGCAATGCTGATCGACTTCTTCTACACGCTGCGCGACGCCAGGGTCCCGGTCACGATCCGGGAATTCCTGACGCTGCTCGAAGCGATGCGGAAGAACGTGATCTCGCCGTCGCTGGACGATTTCTACTGGCTGGCGCGGCTCACGCTGGTGAAGGACGAAGCCCACTTCGACAAGTTCGACCGCGCGTTCGGCGCCTACTTCAAGGGCATCGAGGCGGTGTTCGAGAATCCGGACGAGATTCCGCTGGACTGGCTGGTCAAGCGCCTGCAGCGCGAACTGACGCCCGAGCAGGTCGCGCAGATCGAAAAGCTCGGCTACGACAAGCTGGCCGAGCGCCTGAAGCAGCTGCTGGCGGAGCAGAAGGAGCGGCACGAAGGCGGCAGCAGGTGGATCGGCACCGGCGGCACCTCGCCCTTCGGTAACAGCGGCGCCAACCCGGAAGGCATCCGCATCGGCGGCAAGGGCGGCCGGCGCAGCGCGGTCAAGGTCTGGGACCAGCGCGCCTACCGCGACTACGACGGCGAGCGCGAGCTCGGCATCCGCAACATCAAGGTGGCGCTGCGCCGGCTGCGGCGCTTCGCGCGCCAGGGCGCGGCCGAGGAACTGGCGCTGGACGACACCATCCGCGCCACCGCCAGCAACGCCGGCTACCTCGACATCCGCATGCAGCCCGAACGCAAGAACCGCATCAAGGTGCTGATGCTGCTGGACGTCGGCGGCACCATGGACGACCACGTCGAGCGCACCGAGGAGCTGTTCTCGGCGGCGAAGAGCGAATTCAAGAACATGGAGTTCTACTACTTCCACAACTGCGTCTACGACTACCTGTGGAAGAACAACCGGCGCCGTCACGCGGAGCGCTCTCCCACCTGGGACGTGCTGCGCAAATACCCGCCCGATACACGCCTGATCTTCGTCGGCGACGCCACCATGAGCCCGTACGAGATCGTGCAGCCAGGCGGTTCGGTCGAATACCACAACGAGGAAGCCGGGGCCGAGTGGCTGGCGCGCTTCTGCCATGCCTTCCCCAAGTTCGCATGGCTCAATCCCGAGCCGGAAAACCTGTGGCAGTACCGGCAATCGATCTCGATCATCCGCCAGATCGTCAGCAACCGCATGTTCCCGGTGACGATCGATGGGCTGGAGCGCGCCATGCGCACGCTCAGTCGCTAACAATTCCACAACCGTCGCTCCCGCGCAGGCGGGAGCTGCCCTCGTGGCTGGAAATGCCACTGTACGGGTTTGTAGGCCGGCGATGCTTCGGCTAAGATCGAAGCATGAAGGAAGGACCGAACTCCAAGGGTGACATGATCGCTTCGCTGCTGCAGGAGGCGCTCGGCCTGCACAGGCAAAACAAGCTGGAGGCCGCGCGGGAGCGGTATCAGCGGGTCCTGGCCATCGCCCCGGACCATTTCGATGCACTGCATCTGCTGGGCGTGGCCGCGCGCCAGCTCGGCGACCCGGCATCCGCCGTCGGCCTGATCGAACGTGCGCTTGAGGTACGCCCGGACTCGGCGGCGGCGCACTGCAATCTTGGCGCCGCCCTGCGCGACCTTGGGCGCCTGCACGACACGCTGGCCAGCTACGACCGGGCGATCGCGCTCAAGCCGGATTACGTCCTCGCGATCTGCAACCGCGGCAATACGCTGCGCGGCCTGGGCCGGCTGCAAGAAGCGACGCGCAGCTACGAAGCGGCGCTCGAGATCGATCCGGCTTATCCGGAAGCGCACTGCCATCTGGCCATCCTGCTGCAGGATGCCGGGCACGCGGCGAACGCCCTTGCGAGCGCGGACCGCGCGCTGCGCGCACGGCCCAGGTATGCCCAGGCCTGGTCCGTACGCGCCGATGCCTTGCAGAACCTGCAGCGCTTTGATGAAGCAGTACTCAGCTACGACAAATCGATCGACATCGATCCGATGCGGCCGCAAACCTGGTGCTCGCGTGGCACCGCCCTGCAAAGGCTCCAGCGCTTTGAAGAAGCACTGGACAGCTATGACCGCGCGATCCAGCTGCAAGCGCAATACCCGCTGGCGCATCAATATCGCGGCAATAGCTTGCGCGCGCTGCAGCGCATGGACGAAGCTGTTGCCGCCTACCAGCTGGCGCTCTCGCAAGGAGCGGCACCCGACGAAATTTCGTACGCCCTTGCCTCGCTGGGCGTCGGGCAGGCGCCAGCGCAACCGCCGAGCGGTCATGTGAGAACGCTGTTCGACCAGTATGCCGGTCATTTCGACCGGCACTTGGTCGAGAACCTGAAGTACCGCGTTCCCGCACTGCTCGACGCCGCCATTCGCCGGCACCTCGTGTCGGAACAGATGGATACGCTGGACATGGGTTGCGGCACCGGACTGTTCGCGCCCAGCCTTCGCGCCTACTCGCGCCGCCTCGAAGGCGTCGACCTGTCGCAAGGGATGCTCGACCGCGCACGCGATCGCGGGCTGTACGACCATCTTGCGTGCGCCGATCTGGGCTCGTTCCTGTCCAATTCGCAGGCGCGTTATGACCTGATCGTCGCTGCCGACGTCTTCGTCTACATCGGCGACCTGGCGGAAGTTTTTTCGCAGGTGTCCAGGGCATTGCGTCCCGATGGACTGTTCTGCTTTACCGTGGAGGCGGGCACGGAGCAGGATTTTGCCCTCACGCCTTCGCAGCGCTATGCGCATTCGATCGACTACGTGCGCCGCCTGGCGCTTGGCGCCCATCTCCGCATGCTCGAAGCCGAGCAGGAAGTTGGACGCTGCGAAGGGGAAGTCGAAGTTCCGGTGTTCGCGGTCGTCCTCCAAAACCGCTAAGCCGGCAGCGACAGCAGCTTGTGCAGCGCCGCCACCAGATGCCGGTCCGCCACCGGCTTGTCGAGCAGCCCGCGCACGCCGGCGTCGCGCGCCCGCCCGCTGTCATAGGCGAAGCTGCGGCTGACGAGAAACACCACCGCCGTCCGCTCCGCCCCCGACTGCTTCTTGATCACGCTGCACAGCGCATACGGATCGATGCCCGGCGTCGATGTATTGATCATCACCAGCGACACCGGCGTCTCGTCGCACAGCCGCACCGCCGCCGGCGCGCTGTCGGTCCACTCGACCGGCGCGCGGCGGCTGGGCAGCACCTCGGCCACGTGGTCGCGGAAGGAGCCGCCCTTGTCGATGATGAGCACCGCGCCGGAAGGCGGCGGCCGGCGCCTGCTATCGTAGGACGCGGCAACGGCATCGTCGCCCAGGCGCGGATGGCGGCGGCGGTCGATCGCCACCGGCTTGCCGGGTTCGGCCAGTTGTCCGAGCGCCTGCTCGCGCCGGGTCATCAGCTGGGTCAGCATCAGGTGCAGCCGCACGCCGTCCAGTGGTTTGTCCAGGATCGGCCAGCCGCAATCCCGCGCCCCGCTCCCGATCACCAGCGCCGGCTGCACCGGGCAGGGCCGTACCGACTCCAGTTGCGCCAGGGCAGCACCGTCGTCGCCGTTGGCGAGAAATACGTCCGGCTCTTGCAAACTCTCGTCCAAGAGGCAAAAATACGCCGGTCCCGCGGCCGGCGAGCCCGCCAGCGCCGCGGCCAGCTGCGTGCCCTCCCCCGGGTCGAAACCGATCAGGCGAACCGCAAACGTCGGTTTGGCTGCAGCATGCATGGCGTGGACCCTGAACCAGCGTCCCCAAAAAGTCCAATCTAGTCGCGATTGGGCAAAACAACAAGCCCGGAAAGCTTCCGGCTTCGATATTTTCCCGACGACAAGCTAGAATGCGCGAGCATCCGTACAAATAAAGATCCAGCATGGCGACTAAAAAACCGGCAACCGACTACAGCGAATCATCCATCCGCGTCCTCAAAGGACTGGAACCGGTCAAGCAGCGACCGGGCATGTACACCCGTACCGAAAACCCGCTGCACATCATCCAGGAGGTGATCGACAACGCCTCCGACGAGGCGCTTGGCGGCCACTGCCGCAACATCGGCGTGACGATGAACGCGGACGGCTCGGTGACGGTGGAGGACGACGGCCGCGGCATCCCGGTCGGCCTGCACCCCGAGGAAAACGTGCCGACGGTGGAAATCGTGTTCACCCGCCTGCACGCCGGCGGCAAGTTCGACAAGGGCTCGGGCGGCGCCTACGCGTTTTCCGGCGGCCTGCACGGTGTCGGCGTGTCCGTCACCAATGCGCTGTCCACGCGCCTGAAGATTGAAGTGTGGCGCAAGGACGAGGCCGGCAACGGCTACCACGAGATGGCCTTCGCCGACGGCGACGTGGTCGAACCGCTGGTCTCGCGCCCGGCCCCGCGCGACGGCAAGAAGTCCGGCACGCGTGTGACCGCCTGGCCGAACGCGAAGTATTTTGACTCGCCCAACATCCCGATGGCCGAGATGCAGCGCCTGTTGCGCTCCAAGGCCGTGCTGCTGCCGGGCGTGACCGTCACGCTCACCAACGCCAAGACCGGCGACGTCCAGACCTGGCGCTACGACGAGGGCCTGCGCGGCTACCTGAACGAGGCGCTGGCCCAGGTCAGCAATGGCCAGCCGGTGATCCCGGTGTTCGAGGGCGCGCAGTTCGCCACCGGCGGCGACGACGGCTTCGCGGAAGGCGAAGGCGCGGCGTGGGTGGTGGCCTGGACCGAAGAGGGCACGGTGGTGCGCGAATCCTACGTGAACCTGATCCCGACGGTATCCGGCGGTACCCACGAATCGGGACTGCGCGAAGGCCTGTTCGGCGCCGTGAAGAGCTTCGTCGAGCTGCACTCGCTGCTGCCGAAGGGCGTCAAGCTGTTGCCGGAAGACGTGTTCGCGCGCGTCTCCTTCGTCCTGTCGGCCAAGGTGCTGGACCCGCAGTTCCAGGGCCAGACCAAGGAGCGCCTGAACTCGCGCGACGCGGTCAAGCTGGTCGCGACCTTCACCCGTCCCTCGCTGGAGCTGTGGCTCAACGAGCACGTCGAGCACGGCAAGAAGCTGGCCGACCTGGTGATCAAGCAGGCGCAGTCGCGCATGCGTTCGGCGCAGAAGGTCGAGAAGAAGAAATCGTCCGGCGTCGCGGTCCTGCCGGGCAAGCTGACCGATTGCGAATCGAGCGACATCACGCGCAACGAGCTGTTCCTGGTCGAGGGCGATTCGGCGGGCGGCTCGGCCAAGATGGGACGCGACAAGGAATTCCAGGCCATCCTGCCCCTGCGCGGCAAGGTGCTCAACTCCTGGGAAACCGAGCGTGACCGCCTGTTCGCCAACAACGAGATCCACGACATCGCGGTGGCGATCGGCGTCGATCCGCACGGCCAGGACGACAGCCCGGACCTGACCGGCCTGCGCTACGGGAAGATCTGCATCCTGTCCGATGCGGACGTGGACGGCTCGCACATCCAGGTGCTGCTGCTGACGCTGTTCTTCAAGCACTTCCCTGCCCTGTTCAAGAATGGCCACATCTGCGTGGCGCGCCCGCCGCTGTACCGCGTGGACGTGCCGGCGCGCGGCAAGAAGCCGATCCAGAAGCTGTACGCGCTGGATGACGGCGAGCTGCTGGCGATCGAGGACAAGCTGAAGAAGGAAGGCATGAAGGAAGGCGCGTGGGGCATCTCGCGCTTCAAGGGCCTGGGCGAGATGAACGCCGAGCAGCTGTGGGAGACCACCATGAACCCGGACACGCGGCGCCTGCTGCCGGTGGCGTTCGGCGACTTCGGTTTCGCCGAGTCGGCGGCGCGCTTCAATATGCTGATGGGTAAAGGCGAAGCGGCGGCGCGGCGCGCCTGGATCGAGGAGCACGGGAACGAGACGGAGGCTGACATCTGATTATGCGGCCGTTCGCGCGGTCTATGGGTCCCCGCCTTCGCGGGGACGACGATTCATAAGCTAACTCCAAAGCCGTCGTTCCCGCGTAGGCGGGAACCCATAGAACGCTAGCAGCACTGCACCGTCAACGATTAGCCAGCCTCGAACACAGACAGAACAAAGAACTATGTCCACTCAAGCAAACCTCTTCGAACAGCAAAACGAACCCGGCGACGACGCCGAAACCCTGACCCTGTCGACCTTCGCCGAGCGCGCCTACCTCGACTACGCGGTCTCGGTGGTGAAGGGCCGCGCCCTGCCCGACGTGTCCGACGGCCAGAAGCCGGTGCAGCGCCGCATCCTGTACGCGATGAACGAACTGGGCCTGGGCCCGACCGCCAAGCCGCGCAAATCGGCCGCCGTGGTCGGCGACGTGCTCGGTAAACTCCACCCGCACGGCGACCAGTCGGTGTACGACGCGCTGGTGCGCATGGCGCAGGACTTCTCGCTGCGCTACCCGCTGATCGACGGCCAGGGCAACTTCGGCTCGCGCGACGGCGACGGCGCCGCGGCGATGCGCTACACCGAAGCGCGCCTGACCCCGATCGCGCGCCTGCTGCTGGACGAGATCGACATGGGCACGGTCGACTTCCAGCCCAACTATGACGGCTCGACCAATGAACCGCGCACCCTGCCGGCGCGCCTGCCGATGGTGCTGCTGAACGGCGCCTCCGGCATCGCGGTCGGTCTCGCGACCGAGATCCCCTCGCATAATTTGCGCGAAGTGGCCGACGCCACCGTCGCGATGATCAAGAATCCGAAGATCACGCACGCCGAGCTGATGACCTACATGCCGGGACCGGACTATCCGGGCGGCGGCCAGATCATCACGCCGGCCTCGCAGATCGCCGACATGTACAGCACCGGCCGCGGCTCGCTGAAAGTGCGCGCGCGCTGGAAGATCGAAGAGCTGGCGCGCGGCCAGTGGCAGGCCGTGGTCACCGAGCTGCCGCCGGGGACCTCGGCCCAGCGCGTGCTGGAAGAGATCGAGGAGCTGACCAATCCGAAGGTCAAGCTCGGCAAGAAAACGCTGACGCCGGAACAGACCGCGCTCAAGCAGACCATCCTGTCGGTGCTCGACACGGTGCGCGACGAATCCGGCCGCGAAGCGCCGGTGCGCCTGGTGTTCGAGCCGAAGTCGAAGAACCAGGACCAGGCCGAGTTCATGAACATGCTGCTCGCGCATACCTCGCTGGAGACCTCGAGCTCGATCAACCTGGTGATGATCGGCGGCGACGGCCGTCCGCGCCAGAAAGGCCTGACCGACATCCTGCAGGAGTGGATCGACTACCGCTTCGTCACCGTGCGCCGCCGGACCGAATACAGGCTGGGCAAGGTCAACGACCGCATCCACATCCTCGAAGGCCGCGAGACGGTCCTGCTGAACATCGACGAGGTGATCCACATCATCCGCAATTCGGACGATCCGAAAGAGGCGCTGATCGCGCGCTTCAAGCTGACCGATCGCCAGGCCGAGGACATCCTCGAGATCCGCCTGCGCCAATTGGCCCGACTGGAAGCGATCAAGATCCAGCAGGAGCTGGCGGAGCTGCGTTCGGAGAAGGAAAAGCTGCAGGACATCCTGGACAATCCGTCGTCGATGAAGCGCCTGATCGTCAAGGAGATCGAAGCGGACGCCAAGCAGTTCGGCGACGCGCGCCGCACGCTGATCGAGGAAGCGCAGAAGGCGGTGGCCGAGCAGAAGGTGATCGATGAGCCGGTGACGGTCATCATTTCGGAGAAGGGCTGGGTGCGCGCGCGCACCGGCATTGGCCACGATCCGGCGCAGTTCACCTTCAAGGCCGGCGACTCGCTGTACGGCGCCTTCGAGTGCCGCACGGTGGACACGCTGCTGGGCTTCGGCGACAACGGCAAGGTGTATTCGGTGCCGGTGTCGGCGCTGCCGGGTGCGCGTGGCGATGGCGTGCCGGTGTCGACGCTGGTCGACCTGTCGGGCGGCGTGCGGATCCTGCACTACTTCGCGGGCAAGGCGGACACGCGCCTGGTGCTGGCCTCGTCCAACGGCTTCGGCTTCATCGCCAAGGCCGGCGACATGGTGAGCCGCCTGAAAGGTGGTAAATCGTTTATCACGCTGGACGATGGTGCGGTGCCGCTGGCTCCGCGCATCGTGATGGAGAATGCCGGCGCGGTGGCCTGCCTGTCGGAAAAAGGCCGCGTGCTGGTGTTCGGCTTCGACGAAATGAAGACGCTGACCAACGGCGGCCGCGGCGTGATCCTGATCGAGCTGGAGCCGAAGGAGAAGCTGCTGGCGGTGCAGCCGATCAGCGCGCGCGGCGTGAACGTGCTGGGCACCTGGGCCGGCGCCAAGCCGCGCACGGTGGAACTGTTCGGCAAGGACCTGGAGCCGCACTTCGGCAAGCGCGCGCGCAAGGGCAAGCCGCTGGTGCAGAAGGTGAAGGCGCAGGACCTGGCGCCGCGTTATACCGAAGGGGATGTGGCGAAGGCTGTCTAAGCTACCCAAACACCAAACAACGTCGTCCCCGCGCAGGCGGGGACGACGTTTTTAAACGGCAGCTCTACTCAGCTTTTACGACTTCGGCTTCGACGCATCCAGCCTGGCATTCAAGGTCGCCACATCGAAGCCGGTAATGGTCCGGGTGCCGTCGTAGAAGTACACCGTCGGCGTGCCCATCACATGCAGCTTGCGCGCCAGCGCGATCACCTGGTCGTTCGGCGTGGCGCAGTTTGCCGCCGGCGCCGCCTTCCCTTCATCCATCCACTGCTCCCACGCCTTGGACCGATCAGCCGCGCACCAGATATCGCGGCCCTTGACCGTCGAATCGTCCGACAGGATATTCAGCAGGAAGGTGTACACAGTGACGTTGTCGACGTTCTTCATCGTCGCGTGCAGCTTCTTGCAGTATGGGCAGTTCGGATCCTCGAACACCGCCATCACCCGCGAGCCGTTGCCCTTGACCGTCTTGATCGCGAGGTTCAGCGGCAGGTCGTTGAAGCTGGGGATGCCCGCCAGCGTGTCCATCCGCTCGCGCGTCAGGTCCTTCAGCGTGGTCAGGTCGACGACCTTCCCGACGAACATGTAGCGCGCCGTCTCGTCGGTGTAGAAAATGTCGCCGCCCGTGCGCACCTCGTACAGGCCGCCGTACGGCGTCTTCGTCACCGCGTCCACTTTGACATTCTTGCCCATGCGCGGCTCGACCACCTGCTTGATGCGCGCCTCGTCCGGCGTTTCCGCCTGCAGCTGTGCGCTCGCCAGCGCGGCGGCCAGCACCAGCGCAGCTTTTTTCCATTCCATTCTTGTCTCCTGTCAGCCGTGCGGCGCGATCGATCGGGCGATCTGTGCCGCGCAAGCCTGTGCATTGTCGTTGCGGCGCCGGGCAAGCGTGTCGCCCCAGCGCCGGCGATTGAATTGTTCGGCGGAGTCATCGTCTCCCGGCGGCGCAAGCTGCTTCTCCCATTCGTTCAGCGCGTCGGTGCAGTTGACGTCTTCCTCAGTGAACCAGGCGGCGGCAACCGTCGCCCCCAGCATGCGCTCGCGCAAGCGGGCGCGGTCGTGCTGCCACGCCAGCAGGTGTTGCACTTGCTGGTCTGACAGGCCGCCAGGATCGGGCGCGCTGAAACGTTCGCTCGCCACCATCCGCGCTTCTTCCTGCAGATAGGCGTCGTAGGCGATGGCGAGGTGGTCGGCTTCGCCGGCGGCGGGTTGTCGCAGGCGTCCGGTGACGAACTGGCGCAGCTGCGCCAGCATGGCCTGGCGGTCGGATGGTTTGGACTTGACGAGAAAGCCGTCCATCAACTTGCGCAAGGCGAGGTCCGGGACCAGGTGGCCGAGCGCATCGACGGCGATATTGGCATCGCGCGGCACTTGCATATCGAAAGCCGGGGCCGCAGGCGATGCGCTGCGCAGCAGGCCAGGACCGACCGGATCGTTCCACGAACCGGCCTTCGCCGGCGCGTCCGCAGGGGCTTCCGCCGGCCGCTGCCATAACACCACCCCATACACGCCGACCGCCACCGCGGCGGCGCCGGCGATGCCGAGTGCGAGCTTGCTGTCGAACACGACGTCAAGCAGTCCGGTGCTGCGCATCAGTACTTCTTCTCGATTGCCTGCGTCGCCGCCGGCGCCGCGCCGGGAACACGGGTCGTCACGTCAACCGGCGAAGCATAGCGCACCGCGACCTGCCAGCCGTCGCCGTTGCGCTTCCAGGTGTCCACAACGAACACCTTTTTCGCCAGACTCGTATCGGTGGAATCAATGGTCCACAGGAAACTCACCACCATCAGGTCGGGGTACTCGTGCACCGCCATCTGGGTGACCGCCGATTTGAACGGCGCCAGTGCGAGCGATTGCCTAAGCGATTCCGCACGCGGCGTCGGCACGCCAGGCGCAGCGCTGCTGCGCAGCTCGAAGCGGTCCGCGACCAGCTTGTCGAGCGTGGCGGTGTCGTGCCTCGCGACGGCGTCGGCCCAATCGTTTTCAAGGGTTGTGAAGGTCAGCACATTGCGTGTCATGGTCGGTACCCCGCGCTTCGGCACCTCGGCCTGACCACCCGCAATCGCGCTCGCACAGGCCAGCGAGGCCGCAAGAATATACAGTCGTTTCATAGGCATCGGCAAAAGTTGAACGCAAACCGGCAGCCGCGGAACAAGTCCGCGGCTGCCGTCCCAGTCTAGCTTACTTCGCCAGACCAAACACTACTCAGGGATAGTGTTGCAGGCACTTCTGGGTCGATGCGATGACCCAGTTTTGCTGGATCAGGAAGTTTTTGCCGCCCATGGTCTGGTTGTACTTCGCGCCGTTCGAAGCGGTCGACGTGGTGCCGAAGTTCCATGCGCAGTTGTCGCCGTTCTCGTTGCCGGTGAAGCTCGAGTACCAGGCGTTCAGTTGCGGGTCGGTGACCGCTTCTTCCAGTTCGTGCGACATGATGGAAGCCATCGAGTCGGCGCCCGGCAGGCTGTTGACGGACGGCGAGGTAGCGCCGCAAGCCGATGCGCACTGGGTTTCGGCGTTGCCGACGAAGGCGTACTTGATGTCGGCGCCGTTGATGGTGCCGTGGGTGTGCCAGCCGCAGTACTGGGTGCAGAAGCCCGAGGATTCACCCACGGTCTTGTCGGTCAACACCATGTACACGGCGCTGGTGTCGCTCGGCACCTTGCCGGCGTTGATCGCGTCGGCCACGATCTGCTGGATGTTGGCGTCGGTCAGGTTGGTGCCGTAGGTGTAGCCCACGCTGGTCTGGCCAGCCAGGGTCACGCTGTTCGACACATGGACGTTGGAGTGGTTGTAGTAGGTGGTGTTGATGTTGAAGTAAGGCGAACCACCGATGGCGTTACCCCAGGTCGTCAGCAGGCTCTGCGACGGCGCATCCCAGGCGGTGCCGTACCAGATGTAGTACATCTTGATCGGGCCGGTCATCGGATTGCCGGTATGCAGGGTCAGGTTGTTGGTGGTGCCCTTGTTGGCGGCGCCGCCGGCCTGGCCGTCCGAATTTGCGCTCGCCACGTTGTCCAGCTCACCCCAACCTTTACCGGTCGGCTTGAACTGGGAATTGCCGTTCACCTGAACCGGACCTGCGTGGCTGACGGCTGCGAACACGAGGCCGCCTACGAGCAGGCCGAGTTTCTTGTTAAGTCTCATTTGCTTCTTCTCCGTTTCGTCTTATAAGAATGATCGGTCCCGGGTAGGACCGTCCTGCGGCTGCCTTGCATCAGGATCACTGTGTGCATGGCAGCCTGTTCGTCCGACCGGCGTGACGAAGCCGGGCGAGCGAATGCCGCACCATGCCTGTTCCGCGTACGGAACAGGATGGAAAAATCAAGACTGGAATTTCAGGAAGCGGTGCTCAGCGCGGAGGCGCGACCGGCAGGTAAGGACCAGGCCGGACTGGGAGCATGACCGGCCTACAGCGAATGGATCGATTCGACATCATGGTGCGAAGCTCCCCTTGCGTTGGTGACAGCCCGATGACAACCGAGCTCATGCAATTCAGTCTACGGTCCAAATGTTGAGCTGGTCAATCGTGCATCGAAAATATTTTTGCGCAAATGCAGTTCGCGTATGCATGCCGCAAAAACTGTGTCACGCGGGAGCGGGTTTTGGCAGGGCTCTCATAGGAGAAAATCGTGAGAATTTTCCAAATGACATCAAAATTGACCATCTGGAAATGTGTCAGATTCTCACAACTTCTTACATCAGGTCTTGCAAAATTATCGAAATATCTACATAAAAAAACGACGCGGCCCGACCGGGGGAAATCCCGGTCCGGGCCGCGCTGATTGGAGCGGAAAATTACTTCTTCATGTCGGCGGCCGCTTCGGCGCGCTTCTCTTCGGTCTTGGCGTGGGCCTTGGCCTTGTCGGCATCGGTCTCGGCCTTCACCTTGTTCAGTTTCTCGTCAGCCTTGATCGACTTCTTGGTGGCGTCGTAGTTGGCGTCGGCGATTTTCTTCTCGGCCTTGGCCTCGGCCTTCGGCTTGTCTGCGGCGTCGGCCTTCGCTACTTTCTCGTTGGCCTTGGCTTCCTTGTCGGCGGCTTTCTGGTGGGCCTTGGATTTTTTCTTGGATGCCTTCTCGGCAGCCTTGTTCATTTTCTTGTCGGCCTTGGCGTCGACTTTCGCCTCTTTCTCCTCGGCTTTCTGCACGCCCTTGTCGGCTTCGACCTGGGCATCGGTGGCGCTGGAAGTGGTGCCGGCGGCGTTCATGCCGCGCTGGCTCATGGCGCCGTTGTTCATGGACGGGTCCACGGTGCTGGACTGGTTGGCCGGCGTGGTCGAGTTGATCGGCGGCGTGGTGCGGACTGGCTGGCTGGGCTGGGTCGCCGTGGTCTGGGCGAAGGCGCTGGCGGCGAACAGGCCGCTGATGAGCGTAGCGAGCAATTTATTCATGGTTATTTCCTTTTCCGATATGAATGGTTTGGGCCTGCGCCGGCGGCGCGCCGGCGTGTTTTTTTGTCAAGCTCAGGGCCCAGCATATATTCCGAAAAAAGGAAAATCTGTTCGCCAGCGCACGCTCCGTGCCGCCACTTCTAGCAGTCAATGTTTGCTTGCGTACAGGTCGATAATGTCGCTGATCCCGTCCTGGCAGACCGGGCAGAACTGATCGCTGCGGTCGAACATGATGCATTGCATTGCCGGACGGTAGTAGCCGGTCGCCTCGTAATTCGCGCCCTCGAATGCGCCCACCACGCCGTGGTATTTCTGCTTCGCGAACAGGGCGTTGGTGTGCTTGAGGTCCTCGTCGAACAGCGCATTCATCGCCGCCTCGGGCGCGTTGGCGGCGCGCAGCGCGGCGCGCTGCTTCTGGTAGGCGCGCGAGTAATCCTCGTACTCGGCCTTGGGCCACGGGGTCGGCAGCGGCGTGCCGGCTTTCACGTGCTTGCGCCATTTGAGCTTGGCCGGATCGCGCAGCGCGGTCACGTTCGGCTCCCACGGCTCCATTCGTTCGCCGCTCGACTGGTAGGCCACCGGCGAGGTGTAGTACTCGTCGGCGAGGCCCGCAAAGTGGTGCGCGAACTCGTGCACGAACAGGTAGTTGGCCCAGGCGTTGCCGGCGGCCGCGGTGCTGAACTGGCCGAAGATGCCGCCGCCGCCGTAGGTCTCGTTGTTCACCAAAATCTCGATGAACTCGTAGGGCGCGTACTGGGCGATGTCGCGCAGCGCGCGGTTGTCCAGCGCCAGCACATAGCGCTCGCTGCCAAATACGTCGTAGCGCGCACCCAGCGCGGACGCGTGATACACGCCGGTCGAGGGCCGCGACACGCCCGACTCCTGGGTCGGCACGGCCATCCCCCACACATTGAAATCGTTGGCGCGCTCCTTGAACGGCGAGACCTCGAACAAGTGCGCCGCGAGGCGTTTGGCGTCCGCTTCGAATTTACCCATCTCGGCCTGGGTGTAGCCGTCGCCGAGGATCAACAGGTCGACCTTGCGCGGCGACGGGCCGCTCACGCGGATCGGGATCGGCTTGGCCTGCGCCGGCGGCTGCTTGCGGATCACGTCCTGCGCGTCGGTGTCGACCACCACGCTCCACGCCACAGAGAACGCGTTGCGGTCATCGCGTTTGAGGATGCGCACGCGCACCGGTCGGTCGGGCTTGGGGAAGCGAACCGATTCGTGGAAGCCGCGGCTGATGCGGTTCGCTTCCTCGGTCGTTTTCCACTCGCCGAACACGGTGGAGAAATCGCGGGAATACAGCAGGTCGCCGGTCTTCGCATCCGCCACTTCGAGGCGGTTCTGGCCGCGGTTGGTGTCGTCGAAGGGCTTGCTCATGTCGCCCGGCCAGGGTAGCGGCTCGATCAGCACGCGTTCAAGCGCGTACTGGTCGGACAGCGCATTGCCGCTGTGGGCGTAGTCGACGCGGACGGTGGCGGGTTGCTGGGCGCAGGCGGCAGTGGCAGCCAACATCAAACCGGAGGCAAGCAGTCGGGACGTGAAACGACGCATCGTCATTCCTTGCGAAGTTATAAACGCCGATATTTTAATCCGGCTGGTCCGGCTTGCTTACTGCGGTCGCGTCATTTCGCAACCTCGAGCTTGACGATTGAATTACGAACAAAGGACACACGAACCAGCATACCCTCGTGAATAGGGCCGCCATGGGAGCTCGTATTGTTAAAGGCTCCTGTGACCATATAGTCAGAGTACTCGAAGCATGTTCCTGATACGCAGAACCGTTCCATAGCGTGCCCTGACTTCGGCATAGGCTTGAAATTGCTAACCACGCCCTCGACAACCCGAACATTGTTGGTAGAGAGTGCCTTTGAGAGTGACAAGTACTCGCTGTACGTCGATATGAATACACCCACCGTCCACAGGACCGCAAAGCCGAACATGTAGTAGGCGAATGCAGCGCTTACTCTTGGATGCTTGCTCCACCAGCCGCCAAGATTCTTGCGCCTCGCGACCAGCACGCCACCGGCCACAACAAAAATCAGGCCGAATGCAGGAGCAGTCCAGGTTTTGTAGCCAGCTTCGGCGACGTCAAACACGGTACGATATTCCATGTGTTTTGCGATCGAAGGAATAAAGCGCAACCAGGAGCAAGGTCCGCCTACAGCAGGGACAAAGCCGGCTCCCCTTCCTGCCCCAGCCACGTATTCGCAAACCGCTTCTGCGCCGCCGCCAGCGCCTTGGCGTCGCCACGCTGGCGATAGACCTCGATCAGGCCGCGCAACGCCCAGCCGTTGCTCGGCGTGCGCGCCAGCGATTCGCGGAACACCTGCTCGGCTTCGGCGCTGCGTCCCGCGCGCAGCAGGGCCACGCCGAGCGACTGGCGCACAGGGTAGTACCAGTACGGCGGCTCCATGTAGGGCAAGGCGTCCTGCACCGCGACCGCTTCCTCGTAGGCGATGATCGCGCCTTTCAGGTCGCCACTGGCGTCCGCGAGCCGGCCGCTGGCCACGGCCCGCGCGGTGCGCACGATCTCGCGGCCCGGGACGCCCTCGTCCGTCAGCTGCTTGAAGTCGCCGGTCTTTTCCAGCGAGGCGAGCGTGTTGATCTCCCTGCGGCTGTCGTCCAGCTCTCCCTTGCGCGCGAAGCCGACGGCGCGGGCGTAATGCCACATCGCCTTCACCAGCAGGAAGTCCGCACCCGGATCCGGCAGCGCGACCAGCACGTCCGGGCTGCTGAACTGCACGTGCGCGAAGTACGGCGCGGCTTTCACCGGCTGCATCACCGCGAACTGCTTGACGACCGCGTCATCCAGCGACTTGTCCAGGCGCGCCGCGGCGTCCAGCGTGGACTTGCCGTCGCCGCCCATCAGCGCCGACACCATCAGGAAGTGCACATTGTGCGGATAGTAGGCGGAGCGATAGACCGGGTCGCTGGCCGACGTGCGGAAGTAGCGCTCGTCGACCGCGATGGCGTCGACATTGGCCTGGCGCGCGTCGCGGTACATGCCGACTCGGTAGTAGATATGCGAGGGCATGTGCACCAGGTGGCCGGCGCCCGGCATCTGCTGCGCCAGCGCGCGCGCCGCGGGCAGCGCCTTGTCCGGCTTGGTCGACGCCTCCATCGCGTGGATGTAGTAGTGCTCCGCGCCCGCATGCCTGGGATTGCGCTTGAGGACGCGCTCCAGCGCCGCGATCATCGGGGCCGCGCGCGGCTTGGGCTTCGCGCCGCCGGCTTCCCAGTAGTCCCACGGCGACAGGTCCATCAGCGCTTCCGCGTACAGCACCTGGATATTGTCGTTGTCCGGGAAGCGCCGCGCGGCGTCCGCCATGGCGTCGGCATAGGCCTGGTCGAGCGGCGCGCGGCTGTCGGGCGGCTTGGCCTGGTAGCGCCGAGCCACCGCGCGGATCAGCGCCTGCTCGGGCGCGCTGGCCCTGCCCGCCAGCTTGACCGCCTTGGCCGCAGCCGCAGCTGCCGGCGCGACCGCTTCCGGGAACATCGGCGCGTTGATGTTGGGGCCGAGGACCAGCGCTTCGCCCCAGTAGCACATGGCGCAGTTGGGATCGAGCCGTTGTGCCGCCTTGAACGCGCGCGCCGCTTCCGCATGGTTGAAGCCATAGGCCAGCCGCAGACCCTGGTCGAAGTAGGCCTGCGCCTTCGGGCTTGTGGTGGTCACCGCCATGTGCAGGCTGCCGAGATTGTCGTACAGCGGCGGCATCCCCGCTTCCGGCGCGGCGGCGCGCTGCCGGCCCGGCTTGAACGGGCGCGTTTCGGCCTGCGCGAGGACGAGCTTCTTCAGCAGGGGCGCGGCGCCGCCCGGGGGAGCGCCACACATGGCGCCGCTGTCGAACAAGGGATCAAACGATTCCGGCCGCTCCGCATAGACCGCCGCGAACGCCAGCCCCAGCGCGGCGGCGATACCGCCGCTGGCCAGCACCGTATGCAGTTTCATGGTCGCTCCCCGACTGTGATTGTCGGGCTATGTTATACAGATGCGGCGTCAATACGCAATCAATTTCCTGCCATAGTTGCAACATGCAGCCGCTCCGTGCCGGCGCCGTCCACGTACTGGTAGAGCGGCCGCCGCACCTCGATCGGCCGCACGTCCAGCCGCATGTTGTAGACCGAGTACGATTCGGTCACGGCGGACTCGTAGCCGATGCTGTCGGGGGTGCGGGTGAGCTTGAACTCGAAGCCCAGGTCCGGCTGCACCGCGGCGGAACTGCCGAGCGACAGGCCGATCGCCTCGCGCTGGTCGCTGTCGATCAGTTTCGACATCAAATCCACCACCGTGCTGTTGCCGAGGATGTCGGCCGAGAACAGCGGCTCGCGGTAGTAGGGCTTGGCCGGATCGAGCTTGCCGTCGATCTTGTCGGCCGATGGCGTGATCGCGCCGGTGGAGATGTTGAAGCGGTCGCCGTTGTCCAGGTAGCTGAGCCGCACATTGCTGACGTTGAAGGGGCCGTCGCTCGACGAGGCCTGCGACAGGTCCACCACCAGCGCCCCCTTGTAGCCGACCACCTCGACTTCGCGCGCCGGGTTCACCACCATCGCCGTGTTCTCGTCGATGCCGAGACCCAGCGTGTAGCCCTTGGCCAGCATCACCGGCAGCATGCGCGCGAAGCGGCCGCGCACCAGCAGGTGCTGGTCGATGAACACGTCGTCGCCGACGAAGCCCAGGCCCTGCGCGATCTCGCGCCCGTCTTCGACGCCCAGCTTGAGCGTGGCCAGCACCGTCTTCGGCTCGCCGAACATGGTGCTGCTCATGATGGCTGCGCCGGCGCTGGTGCCGGCGATGACGCCGCCGCCGCGGTACATCTCCCACAAGGCATCGAGCACGCGCGAATTGCTGCCGTCCGGGCGCCGCAGCGCGGTGGTGATGCGTTCCTGGTCGCCGCCGGCGAAGAAGGCGCCGCCGGCCTCGCGCACCTGGTCCGCGACGATCGGGTCTTCGGACAGGGTGCGGTAATCGGTGCCGCTCATCTTGACCGCGATGGGGACGAAGAAGGCGTCGGCGCCGTAGAGCTTGAGCCGGTTGACGAGGATTTTGCCGGTGCGTTCCGGCGTGGCGGAAGCCGATGCGAACACGGCGATGCGTGCGTTCTTGCCGCCGGCGAGGCGCACGATGCGCTCCCACACCGCGGCATTGTCGGGACGCAGATTGCCACCGATGATGACAAGCGATCCCTTGGTGGCGGCAGGCTCCGCGGCCTGCGCGGCGCTGGCGAAGATGAAGACGGCGACAGCCAACGCGATACGAACGATGTTTCGAAACACGGCTACCTCCCTCCTTGCGTTCAATCGTAAGCCTGATTGCAGAAGGATGTCGCCGTGTTGAGGCCGCTCAGGTGAGGTAGATATTCGGAAAGTATCTTTCCATGATGGTTTCAGGCTTGGCCAGTTGCGTGAAACCGAAGCGGGTGTACAGGCCGTGCGCATTGCTGGTCGCGAGCATGAAGCGGCGCAGTCCCTGCAGGCTGGGGTGGTCGACGATGGCCTGCACCAGCCGTTTCGAATAACCATGGCCGCGGTACTCCGGCAGCACGAATACGTCGACCATGTTACCAAAGGTGGCGTAATCGGTGATGACGCGGGCGAACGCCACCTGGCGCCCGTCCACGAAGCCGCCGAAGCAGAGGGAATTGTCGATCGAGCGCTCGACAATATCGCGCGAGATGCCGACCGCCCAGGTCGACTCCTCGCTCAGGAAGCGGTAGATCATCGCGACATCGAGGCGGCGGCGGTCGGTGCTGATCTCGAAATTGGAATCGTTGAGCATCTTGGCTGTGCGCTGTGGCTAAAGAATCCATTCTAGGCCGTTTTGCCGGAATTGACACATCCGGCGCCAGCCGTGCCTGTCAGTTGTTCTTCAGGTAGCGCTCCGGCAGCTTGAGCTTGTCATCGGCGCCGCGCCACAGCACGCTGGCGATCCACCAGCGCTGGCCATCGTTGTAGAGCTGGATGCTGTTGATCCCGCGCTGGAAAGGCTCGCCCTTCGGCTCGTGGCGGGATTCGTAGGTGCTGAACACGTGCACGATCTGGCCGAACTGCTCGCTGCTGCGGGCCGCCTCGCGCTCGAAGAAGGCCATCTTCTCGAACGCCGGGCTGTTGCGGCTGATGTAGTCCTCGACCGACATGTGGCGCGTGACGATGCTGCCGTCCGGGCGCTGGGCCACGGCGCGCAGACCACCCTCCGGCGCGAACAGCGAGCGCATGCGGTTCCAGTCGCGCGGCTGGCCGGCCGGGCCGGAGATCACGTCGTACAGGGCGGCGACGATGGCGTCGACGCTGGCCACGTCGGCCGGATTGGCCTTGACGGCGCTGGCCGGCGCGGCGGGCGCGGCAGCCGGCTGCTGGGCGAATACGGGGGCGGCGAATGCGAGGGCGGCGGCAAGGCCGAGCGATACGATGCGTTTCATGCGGTCTCCTGTTGTCATTTTGAGAATCAGCCCGCGCATATTCCCCGATTTCCGGCGGCTTGTCACCACCCCGGCCATGGGGGGACTTGGGCGCGGCAGTTTATAATCGTGTAAATCAAACCGGACTCCCCACCATGACTGATCAATTCTCCAAAAAAGCCGAAGCCTGGTCGGCGCGCTTTTCCGAACCCGTCTCCGACCTCGTCAAGCGCTACACCGCCTCGGTATTCTTCGACAATCGCCTGGCGCTGTTCGACATCCAGGGCTCGCTCGCGCACGCCGAGATGCTGGCCGCACAGGGCATCATCAGCCAGCAGGATCGCGCCGCGATCGAGCGCGGCATGGCCCAGATCCGCGCCGAAATCGAGGCCGGCAAGTTCGAATGGCTGCTCGACCTGGAAGACGTCCACCTGAACATCGAGAAGCGCCTGACCGAACTGGTCGGCGACGCCGGCAAACGCCTGCACACCGGCCGTTCGCGCAACGACCAGGTGGCAACCGACATTCGCCTGTACGTACGGGCCGCGATCGACGACGTGGTGGGCATGCTGGGCACCTTGCGCAGCGCGCTGGTCGACCTGGCCGAGCGCCACGCGGACACCATCCTGCCGGGCTTCACCCACCTGCAGGTGGCGCAGCCGATCACCTTCGGCCACCACATGCTGGCCTACGTCGAGATGTTCGGCCGCGACGCCGAGCGCATGCTGGACGCGCGCCGCCGCGTCAACCGCCTGCCGCTGGGCGCGGCCGCGCTGGCCGGCACCACCTTCCCGATCGACCGCCTGCGCGTGGCCAAAACCCTAGGCTTCGAGGACGTCTGCCACAATTCGCTGGACGCCGTGTCCGACCGCGACTTCGCGATCGAGTTCACCGCCGCCGCCTCGCTGGTCATGATGCACATCTCGCGCATGTCGGAAGAGCTGATCCTGTGGATGAGCCCGCGCGTCGGCTTCATCGACATTGCCGACCGCTTCTGCACCGGCTCGTCGATCATGCCGCAGAAGAAGAACCCGGACGTGCCGGAACTCGCGCGCGGCAAGACCGGCCGCGTCTACGGCCACCTGATGGGCCTGCTGACCCTGATGAAAGGCCAGCCGCTGGCCTACAACAAGGACAACCAGGAAGACAAGGAGCCGCTGTTCGACACCGTCGACACGCTGCTCGACACGCTGCGCATCTTCACCGACATGGCCGGCGGGATCACCGTCAAGCCGGAGGCGATGCGTGCCGCCGCGCTGCAGGGCTACGCCACCGCGACCGACCTGGCCGACTACCTGGTCAAGAAGGGCCTGCCGTTCCGCGATGCGCACGAAGCCGTGGCGCACGCGGTGCGCGCCTGCGACATCGCCGGCTGCGACCTGGCCGAGATGCCGCTGGAACGCCTGCGCGAGTTCTCGCCGCTGATCGGCGAAGACGTGTTCCAGGTGCTGACGCTGGAAGGTTCGGTGGCGGCGCGCGACCACGTCGGCGGCACCGCGCCGAACCAGGTGCGCGCGGCGATCGCCCGCGTGCGCCAGCAGCTGGCAAAGTAATCCGCTAAACCTAACTCGTCATTCCCGCGAAAGCGGGAATCCCATTTCCATGCGTGCCACTACGGATTGCTTTGATTGTCTGCGTTAGAAATGGGGTTCCCGCCGTCGCCGGAACGACGTGGTAGGAGAATGTAACCTATCGGCTGCTTTTTGACACCGATAGGTTACACTGTCGATTCCTGTTCACTAAGAGGAGTCGATATGGTGTCGTCCGCAAGCGATTTGATCGTCGAACATTCGCGCCGCCAGCTGTGGGTGGCGCTGATTCTGGTTGTCACCCTCGGCGCGGGAGCGCTCGCCATGCTCGCCTTTCCGGACAAGGCGGGCAAGACCGGCGGCTTCTACGTCATGATCTTCTTTCCCGAGTTCGTCGCCATCGCCCTCGCTTCGCTGCGCAAGAGCAAGCGCAAGCTCGGCGACGTCAGCGCGGCGCGGATGCAGGCCGTGGTGGACGACGAGCTGCGCCGCCACAGCCTGGGCATGGGATGGCGCAATGGCTTCTTCGTGATGCTGCTGGCACAGCCGCTCATCAGCCTTGCCGTGATCTCGTCCGGCACGCCGCATCCCGTCGCCCTGCTGTCCGCCGCCACCGCACTGGCCGGCGTGGTTACGGCGCTGGCGAGCGTCCTTTACTACGACCGCTGACATGGCCGAACTGCTGCACACCACCATGAAGGTCGAGCGCGCGCGGCGCGACCTGACCCAGGCCGAGCTGGCCGACCTGGCAGGCGTCACGCGCAAGTCGATCAACGCGATCGAGACCGGGCACATGGTGCCGTCGATCATTCTTGCGCTCAAGCTCGCCCATGCGCTCGGTGTGAAGGTCGAAGACCTGTTCGCGCTCGACTCCATGCCTGACTGACTTCTGGCGCGTCGGTTCGTTGACGCACAGAGCGCCGGCCGCAAGCAGTCCACTCTCTCCAATCCCGACACCAGGAGAGTGAACAATGAAAGCCATATTCCTGACGACCACGATGGCGCTTTCGCTGCTGGGCGCCAGCGCCGGCTGGGCGGCCGAGCCACCGAAAGCCGAGCCGAACATGCAGAAGGTGCACCAGCTGCTGGTCTACCCGGCAGTGGGCAACGACATGGACAACGCCTCCTACCAGCGCAGCGCCAACGCCAAGCCTCTCAACAAGGCGATGATGGCGTGGTTCTTCAAATACTATGGCGGCGACCCGGCCACCCCCTACGCGCTGCCGCTAAAGGCCAGCTCGCTGAAAGGCATGCCGCCGGCGACCGTGATCGCGGCCGAGATCGATCCCCTGCTCACCGAAGGCAAGGAGTACGCCGACCGCCTGCGCAAGGATGGCGTGCCGGTCACCTACAAGGAGTACAAGGGCGTGACGCACGAATTCTTCGGCATGGGCGCGGTGGTGCCCGAAGCGAAGGAGGCCGAGCAGTTTGCCGCGGATGAGTTGAAGAAGGCGTTTGCGGGCAAGCGTTGAGATGGCACGCACAGCCAACGGCAGGGGCAGCGCGCGCACGATTGAGCGGTTTCAATTCCTGCGTGCCTTCCTCGGTAAAAATCGTCCTGTTCGATGCATCCGATAACAGACCAAAATCCGATGCGAGGAATAGAATGAACAAACATCCAGCCGGGGAGCCAGCATGCGAATCGACCTTGAGATTGACGACAGGCTGTACGAGGAAGCGCGAAAGGCGACGGAGTCGTTGAGTGAACGCGAAGCAATCGAACTCGCTTTGCGAACCCTGTTACGCTTGCGCGCGCAAGCACAAATACGTGATCTCCGCGGAAAGCTTCCTTGGGAGGGTGATCTGGACGCAATGCGCGCCGACAAATGATTATTGTCGACTCCAGCGTCTGGATTGACTACTTTCGCGGAGCTGCCGCTCCAACGACAGCCAAACTCGACTCAATCCTGGGCATTGAGGCAGTCGGTACAGGCGATCTCATCATGACTGAAGTACTACAGGGCTTCAGGAGTGACTCCGCGTTCAAAGATGCTCTCGATGTTCTCTGCAGCACCTATGTTTTGGAGCTCGGCGGTCAACGGCTGGCTTTGCGCGCCGCGCGGCATTATCGAAAGTTGCGACGGATCGGAATTACTCCTAGAAAGACCATCGATACGATCATCGCGCCTTACTGCATTGATCGCGGCTACAGCCTGCTCTACAGTGATCGCGATTTCGCCCCCTTCGTCTCGCATCTTGGCCTGCGTTCTGCCATGTCGGCCGTACTCTAAGTGCGGCAAATAAGGCCAGCATGCAGCGATATAAAAACCGCAGCAGTGATTCAGGCGTTGTCGCTTATGAGACAGGCGAGCAGTCGATCGTTATCGAATTTCGAGGCGGCGATCGCTATCTCTATACTGCCGCCAGCACCGGCGCGGCCAACATCGTCATCATGCAGGGGCTGGCGCGGGCGGGAGTTGGGCTCTGCACCTTCATCAGCAAAGTGATCCGGAAGCGGTACGCGCGCAAGCTCGCTTGAACACTCAATAGGGCGTGCCGTCGCGGTGCGAGTAGCCATTGCGGCCGGGCTCGCAGATCATGTCGATGTCGGGGTAGTCGACCGCATCGCGCTCGGGATTGCGGGTGCCGACTTCGAGGCACACGGCGGGGGCATTGCTGCGGTTGACCAGGTGGTGGCCGTTAGGGGCGCCCGCGGGGAAACCGGCGCAGTCGCCGGCGCGCAGGGTTTGTTCGCCCTCGTCGGTGATCATGACAACCTCGCCGGAAACGATATAAACGAATTCGTCTTCGTGCGAGTGCCAGTGGCGCTGGGCGGACCAGGCGCCGGGCGGGAGCCGCAGCAGGTTGACGCCGAACTGGGTGAGGCCGGCGGCGTCGCCAAGGGCCTGGCGGATGCGTCCTTGCATGGGGCCGGAGAACTGGACGGGATAGTTGGTGCCCCGGCGTTCTGGGACGGTATTCAGTTCAAGTTTGGACATCGTTTCTCTCTATTGTTTTTCCCAGCACCGTCGTTCCCGCGAAGGCGGGAACCCATAGACAGTGTGCGCCAATGTTCGGTCGCCGCGTGCCTGCTGACTCAGCATGGGTCCCCGCCTGCGCGGGGACGACGGCGTCCAGTTTGCTCTCGCTGTTCAAGCGCGCTTTTGCACCAGCGTCAGGATGTCGTAGCTTGCCACAAGCTCGTCATTCTGGTTGGTGACCTGCACATCCCACGCCACCACGCCCTGTCCGCGGCCCTTGTCGTCGGTACGGTTGCGGTCAACCTTGCGCTTGCAGGTCAGGCGCGCGCGGATGGTGTCGCCGATCGCGACCGGCGCCACGAAGCGCAGGTTGTCCAGCCCGTAGTTGGCCAGCACCGGCCCCGGCGCCGGCGACACGAACAGCCCCGCCGCCGCCGACAGCACGAAATAGCCGTGCGCGATGCGCTTGCCGAACTGCGTATCCTTGGCCGCGATCTCATCGAAGTGCATGTAGAAGTAGTCGCCCGACACGCCGCCGAAATTGACGATGTCCGCTTCGCTGACCGTGCGCCGGTGCGTGAGCAGCGAGTGCCCCACCTCCAGGTCCTCGAAGTAGCGGCGGAAGGGATGCACCTCGCTTTCCTTGACCGCGCCGCCGCGCACGTACTCGCCCGTCACCGCGGTCAGCATGGTCGGCGAGCCCTGCACCGCCGCGCGCTGCAGGAAGTGCTTCACGGCGCGGATGCCGCCCAGCTCCTCGCCACCGCCGGCGCGGCCCGGGCCGCCGTGCTTGAGCGTCGGCAGCGGCGAGCCGTGGCCGGTCGAATCCACCGCCGCCTCGCGATCAAGGATGTGCACGCGGCCGTGGGTGGCTGCGGCCACCGGCACCACGTGCGCCGCGATCGCCGGGTCCTTTGTCACCAGCGTGGTCACCAGGCTGCCCTTGCCGCGCGCGGCCAGTTCCAGCGCCTCGTCGACGTCCTTGTAGGTCATGATCGTGCTGACCGGGCCGAAGGCTTCGATGTCGTGCACCGCATCGTTGGACAGCGCGTTGCGGCACAGGATCAGCGTCGGGCTGAAGAAGGCGCCGCCCTCGGCGCCCTCACCCACCGGCTTGAAGCCGTCGCGCGCGGAGAACAGCACCTCGTTGCCGCGCGCGAGCATCTCCACGCGCTCGGACACATCGCGCTGCTGGTCCTGCGAGGCCAGCGCCCCCATGCGCACGCCTTCCATCTTCGGGTTGCCGACGACGACCTTGGCGAGCCGCTCACGCAGGCGCTGGCCGACCGCCTCGGCGCGGCTCTCCGGCACGATGATGCGGCGGATCGCGGTGCACTTCTGGCCGGCCTTGCCGGTCATCTCGCGCGCCACCTCTTTCACGAACAGGTCGAACTCAGGATCGTCCGGCGCCACGTCCGGCGCAAGGATCGCCGCATTGAGCGAATCCGCTTCGGCGGTGAACGGCACGGCCTGCGAAATCAGGTTCCGGTTCGCGCGCAGCTTCGCGGCGGTATCGGCGGAGCCGGTAAAGGTTACGGCGTCGAAGCCGGTCAGGCGGTCGAGCAGGTCGCCGGTACTGCCGATGACCAGCTGCAGCGCGCCTTCCGGCAGCAGCTTCGAGTCCATCATCATGCGCACCACAGCTTCGGTCAGGTAGCTGGTGGCGGTGGCCGGCTTGCCGATGCAGGGCATCGCGGCCAGGAAGCTCGGCGCGAATTTTTCGAGCAGGCCCCAGATCGGGAAGTTGAAGGCGTTGATGTGCACCGCGAGGCCGCCGCGCGGCACCAGGATGTGGGTGCCGGAGAAGCCGCCGCGCTTACCGAGCGGCATGGCGGGGCCTTCGTGCAGCACGTTCGACGAGGGCAGCTCGCGGCTGCCGATGCTGGCGTAGGCGAACAGGGTGCCGATGCCGCCTTCGACGTCAACCCAGCTGTCGGGACGCGTGGCGCCGGTCAGGTGGGAGATCTCGTACAGCTCCTCCTTGCGCTCCATGAGGTAGAGCGCGAGCGCTTTCAGGCGCTGCGCGCGCTGCTGGAA
The DNA here is from genome assembly GCF_024753145.1 of Massilia terrae. Classification (GTDB taxonomy): domain Bacteria; phylum Pseudomonadota; class Gammaproteobacteria; order Burkholderiales; family Burkholderiaceae_D; genus Telluria; species Telluria terrae. The sequence goes on from NZ_JANUGU010000008.1 coordinate 42,110, forward strand.
GTCAAGCTTCATCAGCGCGGGCACACCGGTCTTGCGGGCGTAGTGGACGGCTTCGGCGAAGTCGATCTTCTCGGCGTGCGTGTGGTAGATCAGCTTGTTGTCCAGCGCGCTGTGCAGCGGGGTCTGCGCTTCCTGGCCGAGCCAGCGGCCGGCGATGAAGCTTTGCAGGGTCGACATGTTGCCCATTGTTCGAAATCTCCGTTCAGTTTATCAACGTCGTCCCCGCGAAGGCGGGGACCCATGCTGAGCGTGCAGTCACGCGGTCTATGGGTCCCCGCCTGCGCGGGGACGACGGTGTCTCAGCTACCTATTTTGGTTTGTGCAGCTCCGCACCGAACTCGATGCCACGCCGGTTCGGCTCCACTTCCGTCAACGCTTCCACTTCGCGCATGGTCTGCAGCGAGCGCACATTCAGCTCGTGGTACTGCTGCGTGCCAAAGCTCTTCCACTTCACGTCATCATCCGTCAGCTCGCGCACGACGCGCGCGGGTGCGCCCATGACCAGCGAACGCGGCGGAATGATCATTCTCGCCTTTACAAAGCTCATGGCCGCAACGATCGATTCTTCGCCCACCACCGCGCCGTCCATCACCACCGCGTTCATGCCCACCATCGCATTGCGCTTGACGCGGCAGCCGTGCAGCACCGCGCCGTGGCCGATGTGGCCGTCCACTTCGACCACGGTTTCCTCGCCGGCGAAGCCGTGCATCACGCAGGTGTCTTGCAGGTTCGCGCCCTCTTCCAGCACCAGCCGCCCGAAGTCGCCGCGCATCGATGCCAGCGGGCCGATGTAGCAGCGCGGGCCGACAATCACGTCGCCGATCAGCACCGCGCTGGGATGCACGTAGGCGCTCGGATGCACGACCGGCCGCACGCCGTTGATCTCATAGACCTTCACCATCTCACACCCGCTCGACGATCAGCGCGATGCCCTGGCCGACGCCGATGCACATCGTGCACAGCGCGTAGCGGCCGCCGGTACGGTGCAGCTGGTTGACGGCCGTCGTCACCAGCCGCGCCCCGGATGCGCCCAGCGGGTGGCCGATCGCGATAGCGCCGCCGTTCGGGTTCACGTGCTCGGCGTCGTCCGGCAGCCCGAGGTCGCGCGTGACCGCCAGCGCCTGCGCGGCGAAGGCTTCGTTCAGCTCGATTACGTCCATTTGCTGGAGCGTCAGCCCTGTCATCGCCAGTACCTTCTTCGATGCCGGCGACGGGCCAAAGCCCATGATCCGGGGCGGCAGGCCCGCGGTGGCCATGCCGACGATGCGGGCGCGCGGCGCCAGGCCGAACTTCTCGACAGCCGCTTTCGACGCGATCAGCAGCGCGCAGGCGCCGTCATTGACGCCGGATGCGTTGCCCGCAGTGACCGTGCCGTCCGCGATGACGATCGGCTTGAGCTTGTGCAGCGCTTCCATCGTGGTGTCCGGCCGCGCATGTTCGTCGTGCTCGAAGATGTGCGGATCGCCCTTCTTTAGCGGAACGTGCACAGGCACGATCTCGTCGCGGAAGAAGCCCGCAGCCTGCGCCTTGGCCCAGCGCTGCTGGCTGCGCAGCGCGAAATGGTCCTGGTCTTCGCGGTTGACCTTGAATTCGAAAGCCACGTTCTCCGCCGTCTCCGGCATGGAGTCGATGCCGTAGCGGGTCTTCATCACCGGGTTGACGAAGCGCCAGCCGATGGTGGTGTCTTCAATCTTCGCCGCGCGCGAGAACGCGCTATCGGCCTTGCCCATCACGAAAGGCGCGCGCGTCATGCTCTCCACGCCGCCAGCGATGATGAGATTGGCCTCGCCGGCCTTGATCGCGCGCGCCGCCATGCCGACGGCGTCCAGGCTGGAACCGCACAGGCGGTTGATGGTGGTGCCCGGCACTTCGACCGGCAGCCCGGCCAGCAGCGCGGCCATGCGCCCGATGTTGCGGTTGTCCTCGCCGGCCTGGTTGGCGCAGCCGTAGTAGACGTCGTCCACGGCGGCCCAGTCCACGCCGCGGTTGCGTTCCATGAGCGCGGCGATCGGCAGCGCGGCCAGGTCGTCCGCCCGCACCGTGGCGAGCGAGCCGCCGTAGCGGCCGAACGGGGTGCGGATGGCATCGACAATATATGCGTCAGTCACGATATCTCTCCTGGTGTGTTCAGTGTTTGGGCCGCTTGTCGACCACGCGCCGGGCCTTGCCGGTCAGCGTGCGCTCGATGCCCTGCGACGGCAGCAGCGTCACCCGCGTGGTGACGCCGATATTGGTCTTGATACGGTACTGCAGCTCGCGCGCGAGCGCATCCACGGTGTCGTGCGCAGCTTCCTCGCGCAGCTCGGCCAGCACTTCGAGCGTGTCGAGGTGGCCTTCGCGCGCCAGCACCAGCTGGTATTGCGGCGCCAGCGCGGGCATCTTCAGGATCAGCTCCTCGATCTGGCTCGGGAACACGTTCACGCCGCGGATGATCATCATGTCGTCCGAGCGGCCGGAGATCTTGCCCATGCGGCGCATCGAGCGCGCGGTGGGCGGCAGCAGCCGCGTGAGGTCGCGCGTGCGGTAGCGGATGATTGGCAGCGCTTCCTTGGCCAGCGAAGTGAATACCAGCTCGCCCTCTTCGCCGTCGGGCAGAACCTCGCCGGTATCGGGGTCGATGATCTCGGGGTAGAAGTAGTCTTCCCAGATCACCGGGCCGTCCTTGGTCTCGACGCATTCGCTGGCCACACCCGGCCCCATCACCTCGGACAGGCCGTAGATGTCGACCGCGTCGATGCCGGCGCGCGCTTCGATTTCGGCACGCATCGCGTCGGTCCATGGCTCGGCCCCGAAGATACCGATGCGCAGCGAGGACCGGGCCGGATCGAGGCCCTGGCGCTCGAACTCCTCGATCAGGTTCAGCATGTACGAGGGCGTGACCATGATGATCGAAGGCTTGAAGTCGTCGATCAGCTGCACCTGCTTTTCGGTCTGCCCGCCCGACATCGGCACCACCGTGCAACCCAGGCGCTCGGCGCCGTAGTGGGCGCCAAGGCCACCGGTGAACAGGCCGTAGCCGTAGGCCACGTGGACCATGTCACCGGGCCTGCCGCCCGCGGCGCGGATCGAACGCGCGACCAGGTTGGCCCAAGTGTCGATGTCGTTCTTCGTGTAGCCGACCACGGTAGCCTTGCCGGTGGTGCCGGACGAGGCGTGGATGCGCACCACCTGCTCGCGCGGCACGGCGAACATGCCGAAGGGGTAGTTGTCGCGCAGGGTCTTCTTGTCGGTGAAGGGGAATTTCGCGAGGTCGGACAGCGACTTCAGGTCGTCCGGATGCACCCCGGCTTCATCGAAGGCGGCGCGGTAGTGCGCGACCTTGTCGTAGGCGTGGCGCAGGCTCCAGCGCAGGCGCTCCAGCTGCAGGGCCTGCAGTTCGTCGCGGCTGGCGCGTTCGATCGGTTCCAGGTCCATATTCCCTCCCCGTTCAAGCGGGCAGCTCGACCACGTGGCCGCTGACGCGGTGCGATTTGCCGCGGAAGAGCGCGACCTTGCGCCCTTCCTGGTTGGTGACGACGATGTCGTACACACCGGTCCTGCCGGCCAGCGCCTGCTCGACGGCTTCGGCGGTCAGCACGTCGCCTTCGCGGCCCGGCGCCAGGTAGTCGATGCTGCAGCCCGCGCCGACGGTGGCGTAGTTGTGCGAGTTGCAGGCGAAGGCGAAGGCGCTGTCGGCCAGCATGAAGATGTAGCCGCCGTGGCAGGTGGCGTGCCCGTTGAGCATGTCGGCGCGCACCGGCATCGACATGCGCGCGTAGCCAGGACGGATTTCGTCGAGTGTCATGCCGAGCTTCTGGCTGGCGGCATCGCGCTCGTACATGGTCTTGCCGGCCAGTTCAGCCAGCGCCTGCGGATCACTGTGCATGGAAGTGCGCTCCCGCCGCGAGTTTGCGGCGCAGCAGCGGCGACACGCGATAGCGGTCTTCGCCATAGCCGGCCGCGAGGTTCGACAGCACCGCCACGATGTGCGCGAGGCCGGCGGAATCGGCCCAGGCCAGCGGGCCGCGCGGATAGTTGACGCCCTTGCGCATCGCGGTGTCCACGGCGCCGGCGCTGCACACGCCCTGGTTGACGGCGTCGGCGGCCTCGTTGGCCAACATCGCCACCGTGCGCATCACGGCCATGCCTGGCACGTCGTCCAGACGGGTGACGGTGAAGCCGGCCGCCTGGAACAGGCCGACGGCGGCACTCCATGCCTGCTCGCTGCACTGGTCGGCGCGCGCGAGGGCGATGCGCTTCGCTTCGGCGGTGTCGAGCAGCAGGTCGTACACGACGGTATCCGCGTAGCCGCTGGCGGCCGCGCGCTCGGTCGCGGTGCGGCCATCGCTCAGGTAGATGGCGGCGCCGCCGCAATGGAAGCCCGGCGGGTCGCGCCGCGCGTTGAGGGTCGGGCGCAGGTGCACGACGTCGAATCCGGCGTCACGCAGGCGCTGCTCCATTGGCCGGACGAAGGCGTGTTCCTGGTCGGTTTCGAAGCCGACGTTGACGCCGGTGGGACGCGGCTGCGGCGCCTCGGCTTGCGGTTCGGGCCTGGCCGCGTCGTCGCTGTAGCGGTAGAAGCCGCGGCCGCTCTTGCGGCCCAGGAAGCCGGCGTTGACCAGCTCCTGCTGCAGGATTGACGGCGTGAAGCGCTGGTCACCGTAGTAGGCATCGCACACCGATTGCGTGACCGAGAAGTTGACGTCGTGGCCGATCAGGTCCATCAGCTCGAATGGACCCATGCGGAACCCGCCGCAGTCGCGCATCACGGCATCGATGGTGGCCGGATCGGCGGCGCCCTCCAGCAGCAGGCGCAGCGCCTCCGCATAGTAAGGACGGGCCACGCGGTTGACGATAAAGCCCGGCGTCGATTTCGCGTGCACGGGTTCCTTGCCCCAGCTTGCGGCGGTGGCGTACACGACATCGGCCGCCTCGCGGCTGGTGGCCAGGCCGCTGATCACTTCGACCAGCGCCATCAGCGGCACCGGATTAAAGAAGTGCATGCCGACCAGGCGTTCCGGCCGGCGCAAGGGCGCTGCGATCGAGGTGATCGAGATCGACGAGGTGTTGGTCGCGAGGATGCAGCTGTCGCGCACGATGCCTTCCAGCTCGCCGAACAGCTTGCGCTTGACGTCGAGGTTCTCGACCACGGCCTCGATCACCAGCACGGCGTCGGCCAGGTCGTTCAGCGAGGCCGCCGGCTGCAGGCGCTCGTGCGCGAGGTCGGCTTCGGCGGCGCCCATGCGGCCTTTCTCGACCAGCTTGGCGTAGGTCTTGGCGATGTCGGCGATAGCCTTGGAGACGGCTTCGGTGCGGGTGTCGTACAAGCGCACTTCGTGGCCGGCGGCAGCCGCTACCTGCGCGATGCCGGCGCCCATTGCGCCGCTGCCGACCACGGCGACGATGCTGCCTTTGGGGAGTGCGTTCGGCATGTCATTCCCCCTTGAATTCGGCCGGGCGCTTGGCCATGAAGGCGGCCACGCCCTCGCGGTAGTCGTGGCTGTAGCCCAGCTCGCGCATCATGTCCGCTTCCAGCTGCAGCTGCTGCGGCAGGGTGTTGGCGTAGCTGGCCTGCAGCGCTTTCTTGGTGAAAGCGAGGCCCTTGGTGGGCGCGGTGGCGAAGTGGCGCGCCATCTTCATCGCCTCGGGCATCAGCTCTTCGTCGGCGACGGCGCGCCAGATCAGGCCCCATTCCTCAGCCTTTTCGGCGGACAGCTTCTCGCCCAGCATGGCCAGGCCGGTGGCGCGCGCCATGCCGATCATGCGCGGCAGGTGCCAGGTGCCGCCGGTGTCGGGGATCAGGCCGAGCTTGCAGAAGGCTTCGATGAAGGAGGCGGATTTCGCGGCGAGCACGATGTCGCAGGCCAGCGCGAGGTTGGCGCCGGCGCCGGCGGCCACGCCGTTGACGGCGCAGATCACCGGCATCGGCAGGGAGCGCAGGGTCAGGACCAGCGGGGCGTAGAACTGCTCGACGGAGGCGCCGAGGTCGACGCCGGGGGAGCCGGGTTCGACGGCGCGGTCGGACAGGTCCTGGCCGGCGCAGAAGCCGCGGCCCGCGCCGGTCAGCACCATCACGCGCACGGATTTGTCGGACTGGACTCGCGCCAGGGCGTCGCGCACTTCGAGGTGCATCGCCTGGGTGAAGCTGTTCAGCTTATCCGGGCGGTTGAGCGTCAGCGTCGCGACGCCGTCCTCGATGCTGAGCTGGATCGATTCGTAGGTCATATTGTTATCGTCTCCTCTATCCGCACACTCCGTCGTCCCGGCGAAGGCCGGGACCCATAGACACTTCGGGCCGTCGAACGCTGTGCAGCACTTCATGCGTTCTATGGGTCCCGGCCTTCGCCGGGACGACGGTGCTTTAGTTTGCGTGGTTCTCGGTGTCTTGCAGCTTATTCCGCGATGTCGAAATCCAGTACTACCTTGTCTGTCAGGGGAAACGCCTGGCAGCTGAGCACAAAACCGCGCGCCACTTCGTAGTCTTCGAGCGCGTAGTTCACGTCCATTTCAACCTGGCCTTCGATCACCTTGCAGCGGCATGTCGAGCACACGCCGCCCTTGCAGGAGTAGCGCATGTCCAGGCCCGCGCGCAGGCCCGCATCCAGCACCGATTCCTTGTCCTGCTCCATGCTGTAGCTGGCCGCGCTGCCGTCCATGATCACCGTGACCTCGGTCTGGTGGCGCGCGCCCGCCTCCACCTTGCGCGGCTTGTGCTCGTGTTTCGGAATGCTGGCGGCGAACAGCTCGATGCGGATCTGCTCCTTGGCCAGACCCGCCTCCTGCAGCGCCGCGGACACGCCGTGCATCATCTCTTCCGGCCCGCAAATGAAGGCGACGTCGATGTCGGCCACGTCGATCCAGCGCTCGAAGAAGTGCGCGCACTTCTCGCGCGTGATTCGGCCGTTGAACAGGTCGATATCCTGCTGCTCGCGGCTCATCACGTACACGATGCGCAGGCGGTCGAGGTAACTGTCCTTCAAATCGGTCAGCTCGTCGCGGAAGATCACCGACGAGGTGGCGCGGTTGCCATAGACCAGCGTGAAATGGCTCTTCGGCTCGGCCATCAGGGTGGTCTTGATGATCGACAGGATCGGCGTGATGCCGCTGCCCGCCGCGAAGGCGAGGTAGTGCTTCTCGTTGGACGACGACAGCGGGACGTTGAAGTGTCCCATCGGCGGCATCACATCCAGCTGCATGCCCGGCTGGAGCGCTTCGTTGGCCCAGCTGGAGAACATGCCGCCCGGCGTGCGCTTGATCGCCACGCGCAGCGTCTCGTCCTGCACCGCCGAGCAGATCGAGTACGAGCGGCGCACATCCTCTCCGTCGATCATCGCGCGCAGCGTCAGGTGCTGGCCCTGCTGGTAGGCGAAGGCCTGCTTCAGTTCATTGGGGACGTCGAAGGTGACGGCGATGGCGTCGCGCGTTTCGTGACGCACCTTGGCCACGGTGAGTGGATAGAATTTGCTCATGGTCGTGCTAGTGGCACTTGAAATAGTCGAAGGGCTCGCGGCAGTCCAGGCACTTGTACAGCGCCTTGCATGGCGTCGAGCCGAACTGGCTGGTGAGCTGCGTGTGCTTCGATCCGCAGCGGGGACAGGCGACTTCCGGCTCCGGCGCGCGGCGTGACACGCGCGAATGCAGGCCGCTGATGTCGATCGCCTGCTGCGCCGGCGGCGCGATGCCATAGCCCTTGAGCGCGGCCCGGCCGGCATCGCTCATCCAGTCGGTGGTCCACGCCGGCGACAGCTGGCTGCGCACCTTCACCCTGGGCAGGCCGCGCTTTTTCAGCTCGGCGGCGACCGCTTCCTCGATCACCTGCATCGCCGGGCAGCCGGAATAGGTCGGCGTGATCGTGACCACGCACTCGCCGCCTTCGAACGCCACGTCGCGCACGATGCCGAGGTCCACCACCGAGATCACCGGGATCTCGGGGTCGGACACCTCGTCGAGCCAGGCCCACACCTGCTCGGCCGTGACGTGGCGCGCGTCCATCACCATTCGGCTCCCGGGTAAGCGCGCTGCAGGAACTGCATCTCGGCCAGGATGTAGCCGAGGCGTTCGGTGTGGCGTCCCTGCTTGCCGCCGCGCTGCATATAGGTTTCCAGCGGCGGCACCTCGAGCGTGGCTTCGTCGAAGATCTCGGCGACGTGCTGCAGGAAGGCGGCGCGCAGCGGCTGCGAGGCCGGGGCCACGCCCTGCGCGACCATCGCCTCGTCGACGGCGTCGTAGATGAACATCTCGCCAGTGAAGCGCCATAGTTCGTCGGCCGCGGCCTGCATGCGCGCATGGCTCTCGGCGGTGCCGTCGCCCAGGCGCACCACCAGGTCGCCGCTGCGGCGCAGGTGGTAGGTCGCTTCCTTCAGCGCCTTCTCGGCGATGCCGGCGATGCGCTGGTCGTTGGAGTTGGTCAGCGCTTCGAGCAGGAAGTAGTGCCAGGTGTCGAAGTAGAACTGGCGCATCAGCGTGTCGGCGTAGCTGCCGTTGGGCTGCTCGAGCAGCAGGCAGTTGCGGAAACCGCCGGCGTCGCGCAGGAAGGCCAGCTTGTCCTCGTCGCGGCCCGCGCCTTCGAGTTCGCCGGCGTAGGTCAGCCACATGCGGGTTTGGCCGAGCAGGTCGAGCGCGATGTTCGACAGCGCCATGTCTTCTTCCAGCGCCGGGCCCTTGCCGGTCCACTGGCACAGCTGCTGGGCGAGGACGAGCGCGTTGTCGCCCTGGCGCAGAAGGTATTCGAATTTCTCGTTCACGGCGCGCTCACAGGTTCTTGACTTCTTCCGGCATCGGGAAGAAGGTCGGGTGGCGGTACACCTTGCTGTTGGAAGGTTCGAACAGCGCGTCCTTGTCGGCCGGGCTGGAAGCGATGATGTCGGACGCTTTCACGACCCAAATCGAGACGCCCTCGTTGCGGCGCGTGTAGACGTCGCGCGCGTTGTTGATCGCCATCTCGGCGTCCGGTGCGTGCAGGCTGCCCACGTGCTTGTGCGCGAGGCCGTGCTGGCTGCGGATGAATACTTCCCACAGCGGCCATTCTTTGCTCATTGCTGTCTCCGTTGTGCTAGCTACCGCCGTCGTCCTCGCGAACGCGGGGACCCCATTTTGCGTGAGCGGCTGCGCCTCTAAAATGGGGTTCTCCGAGGGGCGCCTAGCCCCTTCGCGGGAACGACGGCAACTATAAGGTTAGGCCGCGGCTTTTTTTGCCGACTTCTTGTCCGCATGCGCCACCAGCGCATCGCGGAACCACTGCCCGTCCTCGTACGCATTGACGCGCGTGGCCAGGCGCTCCTTGTTGCAGGGGCCGTTCCCCTTGAGGACGTTGTAGAACTCGTCCCAGTCGATCTCGCCGAAGTCGTAGTGGCCGCGCTCCTCGTTCCACTTCAAATCGGGATCCGGGATGGTCAGGCCGAGGTATTCGGCCTGGGGCACGGTCTGGTCGACCATGCGCTGGCGCAGTTCGTCGTTGGAGAACAGCTTGATCCGCCAGTTCATCGACTGCGCGCTGTTGACCGAGTCGCCATCCGGCGGCCCGAACATCATCAGCGACGGCCACCACCAGCGGTTCAACGCGTCCTGCGCCATCGCCTTCTGCTCCGGCGTGCCTTTGGCCAGCTGCATCATCAGGTCGTACCCCTGGCGCGCGTGGAAAGCCTCTTCCTTGCAGACCCGGATCATCGCCCGCGAGTACGGGCCGTACGAGCAGCGGCACAGCGGCACCTGGTTGGTGATCGCGGCGCCGTCCACCAGCCAGCCGATGGCGCCCATGTCGGCCCAGGTCAGCGTCGGGTAGTTGAAGATGCTCGAATACTTGGCCTTGCCGGCATGGAGCGCTGCGAGCAGCTCGTCGCGCGACACGCCCAGCGTTTCGGCGGCGCTGTACAGGTACAGGCCGTGGCCTGCCTCATCCTGGATCTTGGCCAGCAGGATGGATTTGCGTTTGAGCGAGGGCGCGCGCGTAACCCAGTTCCCTTCCGGGAGCTGGCCGACGATCTCGGAGTGCGCGTGCTGGGAAATCTGGCGGATCAGGGTCTTGCGGTAAGCCTCGGGCATCCAGTCCTTCGGCTCGATCTTCACGCCCGCGTCGATACGAGCCTGGAACGCCTGCTCCTGTTCGCTCATATCCTCGACGGACTGGACCTTTTTGAGGCCAGTGTCGACCATTTGTGCGTACATTGTTGTCTCCGTTGCATTCGTTTGCAAACCATAATACGATACAAAAATCTCGATGTATAGCGAAATTTTGAATCATATTGAGCGGTAAAACCATGACAGAAACGACCTGCGGCGAGTGGATCGCGCGCTTTCTCGCCGCCGACCCGCCGCGCTCCAAATCGCTCGTGATGACGGTGCTGGGCGACGCCATTGCGCCGCACGGCGGGGCAGTCTGGCTGGGCAGCCTGATCGAGCTGGTGGAGCCGCTGACGGTCACCGAGCGGCTGGCGCGCACCAGCGTGTTCCGGCTGGTGCAGGAGGGCTGGCTGAACGCGAGCCGCGAAGGCCGCCGCAGCCGCTACGCGCTGGAGCCGGCTTCGCTGCCGCGCCTGCAGCGCGCCAACCGCCGCATCTACAGCGCGCCGGGGCTGGGCTGGGACGGGCGCTGGACCGTGCTGCTGGCGCCGAACGGCACCCTGCCCGCCGACCTGCGCGCCACCTTGCGCAAAGAGCTGCAGTGGGAAGGCTATGCGATGCTGTCGGCCGGCGTGATGGCCCACCCCTCGTACGAGCCGGAGGCGCTGGACGATATCCTGCACCGCAACGGTGGCGACGGCCGCCTGTTCGCCTTCGCCGCGAGCACGCTGCCGGACGTGGCCTCGCGCCCGGTGCCGGACCTGGTCGACGAAGGCTGGGACCTGTCGGCGGTGGTCGAGCGCTTCCAGCACTTCGTCGACACCTTCACGCCGCTGCTGGAGCTTCTGCAGGCGGGACCGCCGGCCGATGCGGCCACCGCGTTCGCGATCCGCACGCTGCTGGTGCACGCCTACCGCCGCGTACTGCTCCACGATCCGCGCCTGCCACTGGAGCTGCTGCCGCCGGTCTGGCCCGGCACCTACGCCTACGAACTGGCGCGCGCCATCTACCTGCGCACCTGGGAAGCGGCCGAGGCCCACCTGGTGGCCGCGCTGCGGCGCGAAGACCCGGCAGCGCCGTCGGCGGACGACGCCTTCTACCGCCGGTTCGGGGGACTTTCCCGTGCCTGAAAAGCGAGTATCATCGCGGCTTCGGAATCATCATCGCAACCAGGGAACACCCATGCCCATCAAGATCAGCAGCCAGTTCGACGCTGGCGCGATCGAGGTCGTGAACGCCACAAGCGCGAACGCCATCGATCTGAACATCCGCAAGGATTCGCACGCCGACATCGTCCAGTGGTTCTACTTCCGCCTGCAGGGCGCGCAGGGCGAGCCGTGTACCATCCGCTTCCTCAACGCCGCCAAGGCTGCCTATCCGGCCGGCTGGGAAGGCTACCAGGCGATGGCCAGCTATGACCGCGTCAACTGGTTCCGCGTCCCCACCAGCTACGACGGCGGCGTGATGACGATCGAGCATACGCCGGGCATGGACAGCGTCTACTACGCCTACTTCGAGCCGTATTCCTGGGAGCGCCACCTGGAGCTGCTGGACCGCGCGCAGATGTCCGAGCACGTGCGCATGCTCGACCTGGGCTCGACCATCGACGGCCATGACCTGAACATGCTGGTGATCGGCGAGCCGGCCGAAGGCAAGAAGAAGGTGTGGGTGATCGCACGCCAGCATCCGGGCGAGACGATGGCCGAGTGGTTCGTCGAAGGCATGCTCGATGCGCTGCTGGATCCGGCCAACCCGTTCGGCCGCCAGCTGCTGAACGAGTCGGTGTTCTACGTGGTCCCGAACATGAACCCGGACGGCGCAGTGCGCGGCAACCTGCGCACCAATGCCACCGGCGCGAACCTGAACCGCGAGTGGATGAACCCGAGCATGGAGCGCAGCCCCGAGGTCTACCTGGTGCTGGAGAAAATGAAGGAAACCGGCGTCGACGCCTTCCTCGACGTGCACGGCGACGAGGGCCTGCCCTACGTGTTCCTGGCCGGCAGCGGCGAACTGCCGGACTTCACCGAGCAGCAGCGGGCGTGGGAGAAGACGTTCTCGGACGATTACCTGATCGCCAGCCCGGACTTCCAGGACCAGCACGGCTACCCGAAGGGCAACTTCAGCAACGAGACCTTGACGATGGGCTCGCCCAACATCACGCACCGCTTCGGCTGCCTGTCGCTGACGCTGGAGCTGCCGTTCAAGGACAACGCCAACGACCCGGACCCGCAAGTAGGCTGGGACGGCGCCCGCAGCGCGCGCCTCGGCGCGGCCGTGCTGCAGCCGCTGCTGAACCACGTACGCTCGCTGAAGTAAGCACCGGATCAGCGTAGCTACAAGCATGAACGTCATTCCCGCGAACGCGGGAATCCCATTTCCCTGGCGTCTCGCCAAGGGACGCCATATCGATGCACGTGCAAAATGGGGTTCCCGCTTCCGCGGGAACGACGACTTAAGTCACGGAGCGTTTTTTACAGCTCGTCCTGTCTCCCCGCCGAAAACTCCTTGAAGGCGGCGATCGCGTTGGCCGAATACATGAGAGACGGCCCTCCGCCCATGTACACCGCCATCGCCAGCACTTCTTCCACCTCGGCAAGGGTCGCCCCCAGCTGCACCAGCGCTTTGGCGTGGAAGCCAAGGCAGGCATCGCAGCGCGCGGCCACGCCGAGCGCCAGCGCGATCAGCTCCTTGGTCTTCTTGTCGAGCGCCCCGACGGCGCTGGCGGCGCGCGCCAGGTCATTGAAGCCTTTCATCACGTCCGGCAAATCCGCGCGCATGGTCGCCAGGTTCTTCGATACCGATCGCGTCAGCTCGTCGTAGTTTGGAATCGCCGCCATCGTCAGCCCCGCTTGCGTTCGCAGGTGCGCAGGCCGAACGGCAGGTAGGCCGGGCAGAAGCGAAACACGCCGGTCACCAGCGGCAGCAAGCCGATCCAGCCCCAGGCGCCGATCCAGCCGGCGAGCGTCGCGCCGATCAAGGCGACGCCGACGATGTTGCGCAGTACACGGTCCATCCCACCCACATTCGCTTTCATGCTTCTTCCTCCTTGAACACTTGCGCAATTGCGAATGTAATCAAGGATGCAGGCGGCGAGGAATGAAGCAGGTTAAGCTTTTTGGACCGCTCGTGCCGTTTCAGAGCGTCATGATCGGTGCATCGACCACCAGGCCAACCCCGATCACGCCCACGCTCAGCTGCACGTTTTCCGGGCTGTCGCTGATCAGGGTGAGCACCTGTTCGGTCGTGGCCGCATGCCGGTCGAGCACGCCCACCCAGAAGTCGACGCCGGCCTGATCGCCCGCCCGGTGCAGGATGTGCTGGTAGAAGGCGTTCACCAGCTCGGTATTGCTCTTGCCGCCGTACAGCGACTGGTATTCGGCCGACTTGACGAATTCACGCGCGATGGAGGTCAGCGAGGCGCCGCTCTCCATCTGGTGTTCCCAATAGCCGATGCCTGGGGCGTCCGGCAGCCGGTCGAGCGCGGCCTGGTACAGGCGGAAGATCTGCCCGCTGGCGCCGTGCACGTCGATCGGCAGGAACACCTTGTCCGAGAACTCGATCATCTCGACGCTGTGCAAGCTATCCCTGCTGCCGCCCTTGTTATCGGAAACGGTATAGTTATCGAGCACGCCATCGATGCCGGAGCGCGCGATGGTGTAATCGGCCAGCTTGCCGCTGTAGCGCACGATATCGAAGCCGCGGCCGCCGTCCAGCATATTGTTGCCCGAGCCGCCATCGATCACGTCATCGCCATCCCCAGCGACGATCGTGTCGTTGCCGGCGTAGCCATACAGCAGGTCACGGCCGCTGCTGCCGACGATGGTGTCGTCGCCGCCCAGCATATAGGCGAAAGCAGCCGTGGAGTCGGTCACATTGTCGACCAGGTTGGCCATGGTCTTGGCGTCCAGCGACAGGCCGGTCACCTTGAAGACTTCCGCGCCGGACTGCAGGAGCGTGACCTGGTTGATGGTCCCCGCGATCGAAGAGTCGGTGGTGACCAGGAAGGTTCCTGCCAGAATGATCTTCTGCTGCGAATTATTGGTGTAAGTGAGGCCGAGGACCGTGTCGGACAGCGTCCAGTTCCAGTCCGTGAGATGGCCGAAAGAAAAGTTTGCCTGCGAGATTGTGAGGTTTGCCATGTTTTTCCAATAGTCGAAAGAATTGGTACAGGGCAGCACCGGGCGCCCGTCCCTTAGCAGGTTTCGGGACGGGAAGTTGTCGAAACGCCCATGCCGATACCGTATTGACACGGTAGCACGGGTGTTTGCGGCATTTGCCGCTAAATTGTCGTCAAGTTGTCATCACCGGCCACAAGCCGTGACACATCAGCCGCCGGCGACGACCATCTTGCCGATCAGGATGGAGCCGGTGGATTTGTTGCCGCGCGTGAGCACGTCATTGCCGATGGCGACGATGTCGCGGAACATGTCTTTCATATTGCCGGCGATGGTAATTTCCTCGACCGGGTACTGGATGACGCCATTCTCGACCCAGTAGCCGGAGGCGCCGCGCGAATAGTCGCCGGTGACGTAATTGACGCCCTGCCCCATCAGCTCGGTGACCAGCAGGCCGCGGTCCATCTTGCGCAGCATGCCGGCGAAGTCGTCGGCGCGCTTGGTATTGGTGGACAGGAATTCGAGGTTGTGCGAGCCGCCGGCATTGCCGGTGGTCTGCATGCCCAGCTTGCGCGCCGAGTAAGACGACAGGAAATAGCCCTGCAGCACGCCGTTATCGATGACCTTGCGGCGCACGGTGCGCACGCCTTCCTCGTCGAACGGGGAGGAGCCCATGGCGCCGACCAGGTGCGGGTCTTCGACGATCTGGATGTGGTCCGGGAACACCTGCTGGCCGAGCGAATCGAGCAGGAAGCTGGACTTGCGGTACAGCGCGCCGCCCGAGGTGGCTTGTACGAAGGCGCCCAGCAGCCCGGCGGCGAGCGGGGCTTCGAACAGCACCGGGCAGGTGCGGGTGTCGAGCTTGCGCGCATTCAGGCGCGCCAGGGCGCGCTCGGCGGCATAGCGGCCGACCTGTTCGGCGTCGGCCAGCTTCTTGGGGTCACGCGCCGAGCTGTACCAGTCGTCGCGCTGCATCTTGCTGCCCTTGCCGGCGATCGGCGCGACCGCCAGCGTGTGGCGCGAAAACGGGTAGCCGGCACAGAAGCCGAGCGAGTTGGCGGCCACGAAGTGGGTCTGCTGGACGTAGACGCTGGCGCCTTCGCTGTTGGTGACGCGCGGGTCCACCGCAAACGCAGCATCTTCGCAACGCTTGGCCAGGGCCACCGCTTCTTCGGTCGAGATGGTCCAGGGATGGCACAGGCGCAGGTCGCGCGGGTTCATTTCCAGCAGTTCGGCTTCCGGCAGGCCGGCGCAGTCATCTTCGGCGGTGAAGCGGGCGATGTTGTAGGCCGCTTCCACGGTGGCCTTCAGCGAGGCGGGCGCGAAATCGGAGGTGTTGGCATGGCCGCGGCGCTGGCCGCAGTAGACCGTGATGCCGATGCCCTTGTCCTTGTTTTGCTCGATGGTCTCGACATTGCCCTTGCGCACCGAAACCGCGAGCCCGGAACCCTCGCTCACCTCCACCGATGCGCTGCTGGCGCCCTGTTCGCGGGCAAAGCCAAGCATGTCCTGGGCCAGTTGCTTGAGCTGATCCTGGGTGTAGGTGAAGACGGACTCGTTCATGTCGTGTTTTCGTGGCGGGCGTTAAAACAGTTATCATAGCAGCCGTTCATTGTTTTTACTGATCGGCCTCGCGCCAATCGGATCATCGCCATGCCAAACGCAAACCGTGGCTCGGTGGGCTTCCAGTCCAACGAGTTCGAACAGAAATACGAGCGCCCCTCCAAATCGGAGATGAAGCGTCAGAGTAACGACCTGCAGAAGCTCGGCGAGCAGCTGGTCGCCGAGCCGCGCGACCGCGTCAAGCGGGTGCCGATGCCGGACCACGTGCGCGACGCGATCCTGATGTGCCAGACCATCAGCAACCACGAAGGCCGCCGCCGCCAGATGCAGTACGTGGGCAAGATGATGCGCACCCTCGACGAGGAGGAAGTGGCGGTCATCCAGCGCACCATCGACAGCTGGAAGGGCATGTCCAAGGCCGAGACGGCGGCGCTGCACGCGCTCGAACGCCGCCGCGACAAGCTGCTGGCCGACGACAAGGCGCTGACCGAGCTGCTGGCCGAGCATCCGGAGCTGGACGGCCAGCACCTGCGCACCCTGATCCGCAACGCCCGCAAGGAACAGGCCGACAGCAAGCCGCCCAAGGCCTACCGCGAAATCTTCCAGATCCTGAAGGACCTGGGCAAGGCGGCGCCCGCCGCGGCCGACGACGAGGTGGACGAGGATGCCGACGCCGAATGAGGAACTGGTGGTCGGGCTGGTGTCGATCTCGGACCGCGCCAGCGGCGGCGTCTACGAGGACAAGGGCATCCCTGCCCTGTCGGACTGGCTGGCGGCCGCGCTGGCCACGCCCTACCGCCTGGAGACACGCCTGATCGCGGACGAGCGCGCGCAGATCGAGGCGACGCTGACCGAGCTGGTGGACCGCCGCCGCTGCCACCTGGTGCTGACCACCGGCGGCACCGGCCCGGCGCGGCGCGACGTCACGCCGGAAGCCACGCTGGCCGTGGGCACCAAGGAGATGCCGGGCTTCGGCGAGCAGATGCGCCAGATCAGCCTGCGCTTCGTGCCGACCGCGATCCTGTCACGCCAGGTGGCGGTGATCCGCGAGACCGCCGACCACGCCGCGCTGATCATGAACCTGCCGGGCCAGCCGAAGTCGATCAAGGAGACGCTGGAGGGCCTGAAGGACGCGGACGGCAATGTGGTCGCCGGCGGCATCTTCGCCGCGGTCCCCTACTGCGTCGACCTGATTGGCGGCCCCTACATCGAAACCAATCCGGCCGTGTGCGCGGCATGGCGGCCGAAGAACGCGCAGCGCCCGCAGCCTGCGAAGGAATAAGCAATGACCCTGCTCGAACATATCCAGATCGAGACCGGCCCCAATCCCACCGCCGCCATCATCTGGATGCACGGCCTGGGCGCGGACGGCAACGACTTCGTCCCGCTGGTGCAGGAGCTCGACTACACCGGCCTGCCGGCGATCCGCTTCGTGTTCCCGCATGCGCAGACGATGCCGGTGACGATCAACGGCGGCTACGTGATGCGCGCTTGGTACGACATCACCGGCGCGGAGCTGACCCGGCGCGAGGATGAGAGCGGCCTGCGCGAATCGCAGCGCCAGATCGAGGCGCTGATCGCGCGCGAGAAGGAGCGCGGGATTCCGGCGTCGAAGATCATCCTGGCGGGCTTCTCGCAGGGCTGCGCGATGACGCTGCAGACGGGCCTGCGCCATCCGGAGAAGCTGGCGGGCATGCTGTGCCTGTCGGGCTACCTGCCGCTGGCCGACAAGACCGCGGCCGAGCACACGCCGGAGAGCCTGCAGGTGCCGATCTTCATGGCGCACGGGCGCCAGGATCCGGTGGTGCCTTTCATCCGCGCGGAGCAGTCGCGCGATGCGCTCAAGTCGCTCGGCTACCAGGTCGAGTGGCACGAGTACATGATGCAGCATTCGCTGTGCATCGAAGAGGTCCGCGATATCAATGCGTGGCTGCGCAAGGTGCTGGCCTGAAAATCGCACGTCGTCCCGGCGCAGGCCGGGACCCATGGACACGCAGCGTAGCCGCACACTCAGCATAGGTCCCGGCCTGCGCCGGGACGACGGTATCGAGGGCCTATTCAGGCAGCGGCGCGGCAGTTGAAGGCGGCACCTCCGTCCGCGCCGTATTCATCACCATCGCCAGCAAGGTGTAGTACCCGTTCAGCCCCATGAGATCGACCACGCCCTGCTCGCCGAACAGGGCCAGCGCTTCTCCATACGTGTGATCCGACACCTGCTTGTCGCGATGAAGCTCCACGCAGAATGCATGGACCACCGCCTCATCCACCAGCATGCCCTCCGGCTGCTCGCGCCGTGCGATGGCGTTGATGACGTCGGGCGGAATGCCCATCTGCGCCGCGATCGGCGCGTGAATCGCCCACTCGACCTGCTGGTTCCATGCGCGCGCCGTCACCAGGATTGCCAGCTCGGACAGGCGCACCCCGATCGCGCTGCGGTAGCGCAGGTACTCGCCCATCCGCTGTGCATGCCCCATCAGCTCCGGGCTGCGCAGCAGCGGTACGAAAGGGCCGTACACCGCGCCCCGTGGACCATCGATGATGGCTTGGGCCGCCACCTTCTGGTCCTCATTGAGTTCGTCGAAAGCGATGGGAGGTAATCGATCTGCCATGATGGCGAAATCGTACACCACGTTCTTCTGCTTGTGCAGATGAGCCAGGTCGATCTTCTAGCTTTTGGGTGACGCCCAATAGAACCGGTTTCTTACAAAAACGGAGATCGCGAGCAAGGCAGCAATCCATTCCAGCGCATAAGGAAAAAACATACTGCACAGGAGGACCAGCCCGGCAACCGCCAGGAGAAGAGAGCGCAGTGACCCAAGCGGAGATTGTCGATCACGAACGAGCCAAAGCGCACTCAAATACATGGAAACTGGAACGCCAATGGCCAGGGCGGCGCTCTTTCCGACGCTTGCTCCACTTCCAGTTGACCCAAGAAATATCGCGATACCCGCAGACATCGCAGCCCCACCCGCAAACAGAAAATAGTGTCCATAAGCCCAGGTAAAAACTGTCTTGGGACGGCGACTACGTAGTTGCTTATGGCGGTCGAAATAGAGCCCCCACATCGAAAATGCGATGATCGAACAGAGGCCGGCAAGCCAGAAGTGCCGGAAATCCGGAACCGGCGCGTACGAAATGATCAGCGCAACAGATGCGAAACTTTCATAAAGAACGATGATATTGAAGGAGTTGTAGCGATCGATGATGTGATCGTGATGCCAATTACTTGCACCGCGCCGCTCCGCTACCAGCGGTACCATCAACTCCCCAACGGCACCGAGCGCGAAGAGCAGGAAATAAAAGGGAGCCTGCTGCGGCAGCATGATAATCAAGGTGTTCCAGTAGACCTGCATCGCGGCGATACCGACGATATATCGCACTGCTGTCGGGCGCACGTGGCGATCGCCGATTGCAGCCCCAATCCATAGAAGGATCATGCCGATCCGCATGATGCTGAAGCCAATCAGGACGAGCCATTGATGGCGGTCCGCCATGCTGCTCTGAATTCCGCCTGCGAGGGTCAAGGACCCGAACATGATGAACATCGAAACAGCACGGAACGCCGTCGATTTGTTGTCATAGCCGGATGCGAACCAGGTGTAGTTCGCCCAGGCCAGCCACGTCATGAAGAAATTGCTGGCGAATCGGGCAATCCCCTGGTCGACATGATTCGCTTTGATGTCCTGTACCAGCACGAGCGAACAAACTCCTACCGCCGTTGCTGTAGCAAGATCGAACATCAATTCAAGCGATGTCGAACTGCGGTGCGCCTCTTCGCGGTCGCGTGGCGGCAAGCTCAAGGAATGAAAGGTACGCAAGGCATGCCTGCTCTGGCAGTCAATCTCTACTTGGCCGCTTTATTTGGTGCGTAAAACAGACCGAGCAGGACCAGGATCAATGCTGGCACCAACATCCCTGCCACCCCAACCGTCACTTGCGCCAAAGCACCTGCCGCGCAGCCCAGTACAAATCCACACACCAGAACGATCGAGGTCAAGGACTGGCCCCACTCTTCAGGCTTTTCTGAATAACCAATGAGGCGACGTGCAACGCCGATTGCGAGCCCCGCAATGTTGCCTGTCATCAGAGAAAAAGGCGGGCCAAGCCTGGTGTCGAGTCGATTAATTCCCGTCAACATGCCCATTGCCGTGACCGTGACGAGGGCGCAGGCCGATGTTGGCCCATTAAAAAGGGCGAAAAACGCGGCTGAAGCCATCAGGACCGCCGCAAGGATAACGGTCCAGAACGTCGCTCGCTCCAGAGGATTTATCCTGGCAACGATGCATGCCGCCACGCCCGCGCCCAGCATGAAGAGGGGGAAGGTCAGGACCTGCAGCCCGCGCAAGCCGCCTTTTTCGTCACCGACGAGCCCCAGGCCGATGAGGACGACGTTTCCCGTCACCAGCCCGACAAAAAGCCCGCCCAGTTGAATGAAGAAAAGTGCATCCGCGTAGCCCGAGACAAAAGACAGGGCCAAGGAGTTCCTCTTCTCACGTAGAACATTCAGCATGATCACGTCCTTTCTTTCACTGGGTTGTTCAAAGCGATCGCTCCGCCCAAATCAAAAATTGTGGCGCATACCTAATACGGTTCCCTTGGCGGTCGCTCCCGGCGAGGTGCCGACGCCGTTGATCGCGAAATCGTAGACCGCATTCTTCTCGTTGTGCAGGTGCGTGTAGTAGGCAAATACGCTGCTACGTTTGGAGAAGTTATAGTCGTAACCAAGCGTGGCATGCATCGCTCCGGTGTCCGCATTCCTGCGCAAGTAGCCGATTCGGGTATTGAGCGGAGCGCTGCCGGTACCGTCGCCAGCGCGAGCGACGCCGAAACGGATCATATGCGGGCCCCATTGGTGAGTGGCCGACAAGTACCAGGCATTCCGCTGCAGTGTGCCGAGCGCGGTTTCGTACCGCAGTCTTTCGCCGATCAAGGAAAGGCGTGTGTGCGCAAAGCTGTAGGACAGGGCGAGCTTGCTGCCACTGTCGTTCAGATGCGGCCCCTGGTATTCATGGTGGCGCTCGGCAGCGGCCACCGCATACCAAGGGCCGCGTTCGTAGATGGCCGCCAGCGAGGTCAAGGAAGGTCTCGCGCCATTTGCCGGGCGTTCTTCGTTCATGCCATGAGTAAGGCGCAGCGAGAAGCCACTCCATTTGGGTGACCAGTAATGCACGCTGTTTTGCTGGCGGCGATCGAACGACGATGTGTCGCTGACATTATCCGCAGTGGCCGCCGAACCATTACCCATGATGCTCATGTAGCCCGCCGTGGTTGGGTAGAAAGGATCGAGGCTCGACGTGGAGTTATTGTAGGAAGTAGTCCAATTGCCGACAAACAGGGTTCCTGCCGGCGTATCCAGGCCAACCCGCGTGTCGCGCTGGGCAGGACTGCCGGCGCCGGTGTCGGGCGAAAGCGTACCCTCGATCTGGAAGATGGCCTTGATGCCGTTCCCGACCTTCTCCTCTCCACGAAAACCCAGCACCGAGCGGTTGTTCGACAGCCGGGTCATGCGCACATCATTGCCTTTGGCGTCTGCCGAGTTATTCACCCGTTCGAGGCCCACGTTCAGGCGGCCATAAATTTCCACGCCATCGCTCTGCGCGCTGGCCTGGCCGGAGTACAGGGCGAGGCTGGCGACGATCAAGGATAGGGTCTTCATATTTTTCCTGATTCGTCCCCGTGCAGATCCAGCCAGGCGATCAACAGGAAACCTCCCACGAGCCCCAAGTGCTCGTAGAAGGCGTTTTCAGCGCCAAAGCGTCCCGGTCCCGCGGGCAGTTCCCAATAGCGCAAAGCTAGGCCGGTCGCCAGCAGCGTGAATCCCGCCAGTCCGAGTGCGCCCAACCAGCGCAGTCGTCCGGTAAGAATCATGAGGGAAGCCCCGAGTTCGAGCACGATCACGGCCGCCGCGAACAAAGGCGCCGGCGCCAGGCCGAAATGGGCCATCTCGCCGAGCGCCCCGTGGAAGTCGGTGAGCTTGACCAGGCCACCTTGCAAATACGCCGCGCACAAACCCAGATATGCGAGCCAGCGTACCGCACGGCTGCCGAAGCCAATCCGGGCAGCCGTTTCCAGGCGGCTTTCAATACCAAGGTTCGTGCTTTTCATCGCAGCTCCTTT
The DNA here is from genome assembly GCF_024753145.1 of Massilia terrae. Classification (GTDB taxonomy): domain Bacteria; phylum Pseudomonadota; class Gammaproteobacteria; order Burkholderiales; family Burkholderiaceae_D; genus Telluria; species Telluria terrae. The sequence continues at coordinate 63,943 of NZ_JANUGU010000008.1, forward strand.
CAGACCATCCAGCACGAGCAACCCAGCGCGCCAAAGAAGCCTTTGAGGTCGGAGGCAGGAACGCTCGACGCCCAGGCATTGGCATGGCTGTGGCCGTGCAAGCCGCAACTGCTGCCGCACCCGCAGGCGGCTGCAGCGCGATGACGCACAGGATTCAGCGAGTTTTTGCCCGCGCGTTCCGGTTCACCCCACGCTCCATAACCTTTGAAGGTGCGCGTCGGCGACCAATCGGGCATTGCGGGAGGCAGCGGATTGTCGTCCAGGGACGCAAATTCGCCGTCGCCAAAAACCACCCGGCCGCCCACCACCGTCAGATGCGAGGTCAGGAAGGAAATCTCGTCCTCGGAGACGCTGAAATAATCCTTGCTCGGCACGATGAAGTCCGCGAAATGGCCGGCCTCGATGCGCCCGCGCTTGCCTTCCTCGTTCGAGAACCAGGCGACGTTTTCAGTCCACATGCGCAGCGCGCCTTCCCGGTCGAGCAAATTCGCGCGTGGGTAAAGGCTGGTACCGCCCACAGTCTTGCCGGTGACCATCCACGACAGGGACACCCATGGGTTGTACGAGGCCACACGCGTGGCATCGGTGCCGGCGGAGGTTTTCACACCCCGTTCCAGGATCCGCTTGATCGGCGGGGTCGCTTCCGCGGCCTTGGCGCCATAGCGCTCGACGAAGTATTCACCCTGATAGGCCATCCGGTGCTGAACGGCGATGCCGCCGCCCAGCGCTGCTATGCGGTCGATGGATTTGTCGGAAATGGTTTCGGCATGGTCGAAGAACCAGTTAATGCCGGTCAGCGGGGTGTCGCGGTGCACCTTCTCGAATACATCCAGCGCACGCGAAATGGTTTCGTCATAGGTCGCATGCAAGCGCCACGGCCACTTGTTCTGCACGAGGACGCGAACGACGTCTTCCAGCTCGTTTTCCATCTGCGGCGGCATCTCCGGACGATCGACGCGGAAATCCTCGAAATCGGCGGCGGAATAGACCAGCATTTCACCCGCGCCGTTATGGCGGAAGTAGTCGTCGCCCTGCTTGTATTTGACCGAAGACGTCCATTTCAGGAAATCTTCCTTTTCCTGCTTGGGCTTTTGCGTAAACAGGTTGTAGGCCAGGCGAACGGTAATCTGCTTCGCGTCGGCCAGGCGCTGGATCACCTCGTAGTCCTCGGGGTAATTCTGGAAACCGCCCCCCGCATCGATCACGCCGGTGACGCCGAGGCGGTTGAGTTCACGCATGAAGTGGCGAGTGGAATTGATCTGGTAGTCCAGCGGCAGCTTCGGCCCCTTGGCCAGCGTTGCATACAGGATCGTCGCATTGGGCTTGGCCAGCAGCAGGCCGGTGGGGTTGCCACTGGCATCGCGCATGATCTGGCCGCCCGGCGGCTCGGGGGTGTCCTTGGTGTAGCCGACGGCGCGCAGCGCGGCGCCATTGAGCAAGGCGCGGTCGTACAGGTGCAGCAGGAAGACCGGCGTATCCGGCGCAATGGCATTAATCTCCTCGATGGTCGGCAAACGCCTCTCGACGAATTGATGTTCGGTGAATCCGCCCACCACGCGCACCCATTGCGGCGCCGGGGTGACGGCGACCTGGCGCTTGAGCATGTCCATGGCGTCGGCAAGCGAACGCACGCCATCCCAGCGCAGCTCCATGTTGTAGTTGAGGCCGCCACGCACCACGTGGGTGTGGTTATCGAACAGGCCGGGCAGCACGGCCCGGCGCTTGAGGTCGATGATCCGCGTACCGGCGCCGGCCAGCGGCATTATCTCCGCATCCTGGCCGACAGCCAGGAAGCGTCCATCCTTGATGGCGACGGCACTGGCCACCGGCTTGGCACGATCAAGTGTCGTGATCTGCCCATTGTGGAAGATGATGTCCGGTACAGAGTTGCTCATGGGAGAATTTCCTTTTCTGAACAGTTCAGCAGCTGCGCCGCGAACCAGCGCGCCGTTCAGCGCGACTGCAGATGCCAGCGTGGTCGCGGCTCCAAGAATGTGTCGACGGGATGTCATGCGTCCGCCTTTCTGACAACAGGTGACTCATACGCGATCTTCAGCGGCAGCCTGTTCCGCGGCCTGACGTCCAGGCAACTGCCCGAACACGTGTTGGGTGGCGTCGGACGCGTTGCAGGCGGTCTTGAATGCGGTTCCATTCAACAACTGCTTGCCGACCGGGATGACCTGCTCGCCGACCAGGATGCCAAGCAAGCCGATCAAGGCAACCAGCGGCGGCGCGGGCGAGCGGACATTCAACAGGCTGTAGATGATGCCAACGAGAAGACCGGCGCCAAGGGACAAAATATAGAGTTTCATGGCTCCCTCAAATAGTGAAATGCCGGACGGCGCCGTATTGGCGCCGCCCGGACGTTGATCAGCTTTACTTGGCCGGATTCGGACCGATGCGTTCGCCGTGCTGCACGCGCTCGGGCGCCTTGTGCACCATCGTATACGCATAGTCCACTCCCATGCCATAGGCGCCGGAATGCTCGCGCACGATGGCCATCACGGCATCGTAGGTGTCCTTGCGGGCCCAGTCACGCTGCCATTCCAGCAGCACCTGCTGCCAGGTGACGGGCACGACACCGGCCTGCACCATGCGCTGCATGGCGTAGTCATGCGCAGCGAGCGAGGTGCCGCCCGAGGCATCGGCCACCATGTAGATTTCGTAGTCGGTGTCGTGCATGGCCGACAGCGCGAAGCCGAGATTGCAGACCTCGGTCCACAGGCCGGAGACGATGATTTTCTTGCGGCCCTTGGCGGCATTGGCGGCCAGCGCATCGCGCACGTTTTGATCGTCCCAGGAGTTCATCGAGGAACGTTCAAGAATGCGGTTTTGGGGGAATACTGCGAGCAGTTCAGGGTAGGTCGGGCCGGAAAAGCCATCGGTTTCGACGGTGGTGATCGTGGTGGGGATGTCGAAGGCCTTAGCGGCCTTGGCGAGGCCGACGACGTTGTTCTTGAGAACCTGGCGGTCGATGGATTGAACGCCGAAAGCCATCTGCGGCTGCTGGTCGATGAAGATGAGCTGACTGTTTTGCGGTGTCAGGACTTCGAGGTATTTGCGAGACATGGTGCTCTCCGTATTTTAGTGAGGGGGTTGAAACAGTCGGGACATCTGCTCTGATACTAGGCGAGGAAATGATGACAAGGAAGCCAATATTTGGAATTTCAACTTTTCCATTTCTTACGTAGCAATTCAATCAATGAGAAAATTCACGGATCCGATCATTTGTTTCCAAAGCTGACATGAAAAAGCTACCCGACCTGGAAGCTTGGGCAATCTTCGCGAAAGTGGCGGAGACGGGTTCCTTTGCCCGCGCCGCTGCCGAGCTATCCTTGTCCCAAGCAACGGTATCCAAGGCCATCGCGCGCCTGGAAGAACGCACGCAGGTGACCCTGTTCCATCGCACCTCCCGGCGCATATCGCTGACTGAAAGCGGCCATGCCTCACTGGAGCGGGCAGCCCGCATCCTGGAGGAAGGCGAAGCTGTCGAGGCCGAGGTATCGGACCAGAGCGGCAAGCTGCACGGATTGATTCGCCTGACGGCGCCCATGTCGTTTGGTCTTTCGCGGCTGGCGCCGATCCTGCCGGAATTCATTCAAACCCATCCGGATATCCGGCTGGATGTGCAATTTGACGACCGGCAGGTGGATTTGGTTGCCGACCGATTCGACCTAGGGCTTCGGATTGCCAATCTGGATGATTCCAGCTTGCTGGCGAGAAGACTGTGTCGTGTCAGGATATTGCTGGTCGGTTCCCCGGAATATTTCGAGCGCCACGGCAGGCCGCAGCACCCAAGCGAGCTCGCCGCCCACAAGGTGATGCAATACGCCTATTCGCGCAGCAGCGGATCGACCTGGCGCTTCCGCCACAAGCGCCATGGCGAATTCAGCCTGGCAGTGCCCGCCTGCCTGCATGCCAATAATGCGGATGCCTTGACGCCGGCACTGTTGGCTGGATTGGGCTTGGCGTTGCAGCCTGAATTCCTCGCCTGGCAGCACCTGCAATCGGGCGAATTGGAGACGGTCATGGACGATTGGGAAGCGGAATCCATTGCGCTGCACATCGTCACTCCCCCTGGGCGCCGCAGGCCCGTGCGGGTGCAGACACTGATCGATTACCTGGCGCAGAGGGTTGCTCAAGAGCCATGGGCGAAGGCTGAATCCCGCTAGCGGCCTTGCCTGTTGCGCGAGTGTCCGGGCGGAAAAATATCCGCACAGCTTCCAGCAAAGATCAACAAGGCCGGTCGCGCTTGCGCCTATCGTGGTCTTTTGTCGATTCCCGAGAAGGAGGCGAAACCATGAGCCATGTCATCCATCGCAGCCTGCGCGAGGTGCCACCGGTGGCGGACAGCGCCAAGGGCATCTTCATTCGCGACAGCGAGGACAATGCCTATATCGACGCGAGCGGCGGTGCGGCGGTGTCGTCGCTGGGCCACGGGCATCCGGACGTGCTGGCGGCCATGCACCGCCAGATCGACCGCTGCGCCTACGCCCACACTTCCTTCTTCACCACGGAGGTGGCGGAGCAGCTGGCCGACAAGCTGGTGGCGCAGGCGCCGCCCGGGATCAGCGCGGTGTACTTCGTGTCGGGCGGGTCGGAAGCGATGGAGACCGCGCTGAAGCTGGCGCGCCAGTACTTTTACGAGAATGGCGAGGAGCAGCGCTCGGTGTTCATCGCGCGCCGCCAGAGCTATCACGGCAATACCCTGGGCGCGCTGGCGGTCGGCGGCAACGAGTGGCGCCGCAAAGCCTTCGCGCCGCTGCTGATGGACGTGCCGCGCGTCGCGCCGTGCTACGAGTACCGCGGGCGCGGCGAGGACCAGACCGTCGACGAGTACACGCAGGACCTGCTGGATGAGCTGGAATCGGCGATCGTGCGCGCGGGGCCGGAAAAGGTGATCGGTTTCGTGGCCGAACCGGTGGTGGGCGCGACCGGCGGCGCGATCCCGCCGACGCCGGGCTACTTCCGCGGCGTGCACGCGCTGTGCGACAGGTACGGGATCCTGTTCATCGCGGACGAAGTCATGTGCGGTATGGGCCGCACCGGCACCATGTTCGCGATCGAGCAGGACGAGGTGGCGCCGGACATCATCGCCATCGCCAAGGGACTGGGCGCAGGCTACCAGCCGATCGGCGCCGTACTGGCTCAGGGCGCGATCGTGGACCGGCTTCGCCAGGGCAGCGGCGCCTTCCTGCATGGGCACACCTACGTCGGCCATCCGGTGGCCTGCGCCGCGGCGCTGGCGGTGCAGCAGGTGATCGAACGCGACAAGCTGCTGGCGCAGGTGGCAAAGCGCGGCCTGAGCCTGCGGCGCATGCTGGGCGAGGCGTTCGGCAAGCACCATCACGTGGGCGATATCCGCGGGCGCGGGCTGCTGATGGCGCTGGAGCTGGTGCATGACCGGCCGACCAAGTCGCCGTTCCCGGCGTCGAGGAAGCTGCATGCGAAGGTAAAGGAGCAGGCGATGGCGCGCGGCCTGATGGTGTACCCGATGGGCGGGACCATCGACGGGCAGCGCGGGGATCATGTGCTGCTGGCGCCGCCGTTCATCGCGACGACGGGGGATCTGGCGGAGATCGTGGGACGCTTGTCGGAGTCGATTGACGCGGCGTTGCGCCAATAGGGAACAATGTCGTCCCGGCCTTCGCCGGGACCACGCTGTTCTGTTACTGGCTGAATCAGGCCTTCGAATAAGCCACGACTTCCTGCTGCTGCTCACCCAGCCCCGCAATCCCCAGCCGCAGCTGGTCGCCCTTCTTCAGGAAGCGCTGCGGGCTGCGGCCCATGCCCACGCCCGGCGGCGTGCCGGTGCAGATGATGTCGCCCGGCTCCAGCGTCATGAAGCGCGACAGGTAGCTGACGATCTGCGCGACCGTAAACACCATGTTGCCGGTATTCCCGGTCTGCATGCGCTTGCCGTTCAACTCCATGTACAGGTCCAGGTCCTGCACGTCGAAGATCTCGTCCTTGGTGACCAGGAAGGGACCGACCGGGCCGAAGGTGTCGCAACCCTTGCCCTTGTCCCACTGCGAGCCGCGTTCGAACTGGAAGGCGCGTTCGGACACGTCGTTGACCACGCAGTAGCCCGCCACGTACTTGAGTGCGTCCTTCTCGTCGACATACTGCGCCTTGGCGCCGATGATGACGCCCAGCTCCACTTCCCAGTCGGTCTTCTTCGCGCCTGGCGGCAGCACGACCGGATCGTCCGGGCCGGACAGGCAGGTGATCGCCTTGCTGAAGAAGATCGGTTCCTTCGGCACCGCGGCGCCGGTTTCGGCGGCGTGGTCGGCGTAGTTCATGCCGATGCCGATGAACTTGCGGCTGCCCGCCACCGGCACGCCGAAGCGCGGGTTCCCGCGCACCAGCGGCAGCGTCTTGTAGTCGACCTTCGCCAGCTTCTTCAGCGCGCGCTCGGACAGGACCGAGGCGTCGATGTCGGTAATGACGCCGGACAGGTCGCGCAGGCGGCCTTCTTCATCGAACATCCCCGGCTTTTCCTTACCGGGACGACCGTAGCGAACCAATCTCATATTCTTCCTTCGTTGCGAGCAAAACAGGTTCGCATTGTACCGGACGGCGACGAAGGAAGTAGCGGACCAGGCCCGGCATCTGCAGCAGCACCAGCACCCCGAAAGCGACGCGGTAGGCGGCCGCCGGCACGTGGCCGAAGCGGTCCGGATGCCACATGCCAATCACCTGCCCGAAGCCCGCCTGCACCAGGAAGGCGCCGATGAAGATCAACAGGTTCAGGCAGGTGGAAGCGCGCCCGGTCAGCTCGCGCGGCATCTGCTGCGCGACGATGGTGTATTCGATCCCGGTGACAGAACCGACCAGCGTGAACAGCACCGACAGCAGCTGGAAGCCCGGCGCGTAATTGAGCATCATTGCGGCCTGCGCAAGCGTGAACAAGAGCACGCCGGCGGCGGCCACGTCGAGCGGTTTCCAGCCGCGGCGCCCGGCCCATTCGGTGATCATGCCGGTGCCGATCGCGCCGAAGATGACCGCAGCCATGCCCATGTACAGCAGGTAGGCCACCGCGGCATCCGAAAAGTGCGCGGCGTCCGACAGCCAGCGCCCGATCCACAAGCCCTGGATGCCGAAAAAGACCGTGTGCGGAACCAGCACCAGCGCGGCGGTCTCGCGAAACGCGGGGTGGCGGTACACCTCGCGCATCGACTGCAGGACCGGGGAGCGCAGCCTGCGCTCCACCTGCCGCTCCGGCGACAGCAGGCCGACCAGCAATCCGGCGATGGCGGTCAGTCCGGCCAGCACCACGAACAGGCCGCGCCAGTCGGTGAACTGCAGCGCGAGGCGCACCGGCGTGGTCGCGGTGGCCGCACCCAGGCCACCGGCCGCGATCAGGTAGCCATTCACCGACGGCAGCTTGGCCGGCGAGATCCAGGTACAGATCGCCTTCATCGCCGACATGAAGCAGCCGCCCAGGCCAAGCCCCATCACGGTGCGCGCCAGCACCAGCTGCACGAAGGTGTGCGCGCGGGCGAACATGAAGATGCCGGCGGCGGCGACCAACATCATCGCCAGCTGCACGCGGCGCGGCCCGTAGCGGTCGAGCGCGATCCCGACCGGCAGCTGCACCAGCGCGAACGAGAAGAACAGGGCGCTGGTGAGGAGGCCGAGCTGCCCCGGCGTGAGCGCCAGCGCACCGACCAGGTAGGGCGCCAGCACCGCGTTCACGTTGCGCAGGAGGCAGGACAGATAGTGTCCGAACGCGAACGGCAGGAACACATGAAAAAAAACCGCCACGCCCGAAAGGCGCGGCGGCGTAGAAGGTGTCGTCATGACGGTTCAGGCGGCGTTGGGCTGGTTGTCGCTGGCGCGCTGGTTGACCTGTCGCGGGGCGGGCGAGATCGGGATCACGCGCCCGGCCGGGGTGTGGGCATCGATACTGCCGCCCTCTTCCTCGAAGAAGAACTTCTTGCGGCCGAACGCCGGCTTGAGGTGATCGAGCCAGGTGGCGCTTGCGTCGAACTTGGCGAAGAAGGGCTTGCGCACCCAGTCCGGATTCCGCGCCTGGAGGAACTGCAGCGCGAACAGCTTTTCGCCGTTGATCTGCACCACGCCGTCGATCACGACCTTGCCGGGGAAGGCGCTCATCGACGGCCCGCGCACGGTGCGCGACAGGCCCGACACCTTCTGGTAGGCCTGCTGGAAGATGTCGTGCGCACGCGCGAGCGGCAGCGCGAAGTAGTCGCGCGGCCCGGTGTCGCGCTCGACGAACATGTAGTAAGGGATTGCGCCGAGGCGTACGCCGGTGGTCCACATTTCGGCCCAGCTGTCCGGGTCTTCGTTGATGTGGCGGATCAGCGGCCCCTGCATGCGCAACGTGGCGCCGGTGCCGACGATGCGCTTGACCGCCTGCTGCGCCATGCTGCTCCTCAGTTCGACCGCGTGGTTGTAGTGGCCCATGATCGCCATGTTCTTGCCGCTGGCGACCACCTTCTCGAACAGGCGCAGCAACTCGTCCGCGTCCTTGTCGCTGACGTAGCGCTGCGGCCAGTAGGCCACCGACTTGGTGCCGATGCGGATGTTCTGGATGTGCGCCAGTTCGGGCGCCAGCAGCGGCTCGATGAATTCGGCCAGCGAACGGGTATTCATGATCATCGGGTCGCCGCCCGTGAACAGGACGTCGGTGACGTCCGGGTGCGCTTTCAGGTAGGCCACCAGCTCGCCGGATTCGCGCGCGTCGAACTTCATGTCGTCCATGCCGACGAACTGCGGCCAGCGGAAGCAGAAGGTGCAATAGGCGTGGCAGGTCTGGCCCGAGCTGGGGAAGAACAGCACGGTCTCCTTGTACTTGTGCTGCAGGCCCTTGAGCGGCGCATCGTTCACGCGCGGGACGTTGTGGGTCATCTGCCCGGCCGGGTGCGGGTTCATGCGCATGCGGATCTGGTGCACCAGCGCGCGGATCGCGGCCTCGTCCTTCTTGTACAGGACCAAGTCGCGCAACTGCTCGTATTCGGCGGCCGGCAGCATGTCGCGGTGCGGGAAGGTCAGGCGGTAGATCGGATCGTCCGGCACCCGGGTCCAGTCGATCAGCTGCTCCATCACGTATTCGTTGGTGCGGAACGGCAGCACGTGCGACACCACCTGGACCGCTTCCTGCAGGTCGGGACTGAGCCACTGCCACTGGCGCGCCAGGGCGATGGTCTGGCGGGTATAGGGCTTGAACTTGGCGGGCGCGGCGTCGGCGTGGGTCACGGCATTCTCCTCGCGAGGAAGATGGTGGGCGGCATTCTCGGCAACAAGAATTGCCAATAGGGAATTACATGGTAGGCGCGCCCTACCCGGTGTGCATTGGCTCCAATCAATCCGCTGCGCAGAGGATTTCCACATGGAACAAACTTTCGACGTGGCATCGGCGCACGGGTCCGTCCGCGAATTGCGGTAACGCAAAATTTCCTTTAAGCAGCACGCGTAGAGTGGTGATCGCATCCAGCTTCCACGACTCTTCCATAAAGGACAAGGACATGAAACTGACCACCACCGCCGCGCTGTGCCTGAGCATCCTGTCCGCCAACGCCTTGGCCAGCGAACCGACCGAGAAGGACGCCATCGCCATGGCCGAACGCGGCGCCGCCTACTTCAAGGCGCACGGCAAGGACGAGCTGATGAAGGCGATCACCGCCAAGAATCCGGACTTCTCGCAAGGCTCGCTCTACATCGACATGCGCGATATCAAGAGCGGCATCGTGCTGGCCCACCCGCACAACCCGTCGATCGTCGGCAAGGACCTGACCGACGTCCCGGACGCCAACGGCAAGAAGTACCGGCGCGAGATCATCGAGCTGGCGGCGGCCAAGGGCAAGGGCTGGGTCGACTACATGTACAAGAACCCGGTGACGCAGAAGATCGAGCCGAAGACCACCTATATTTTGAAGGTGGACGACTTCGTGCTCGAGGCAGGGATCTACAAGAAGTGATTGGTCGCGCCGGCGGCCGGCCTGGCCGCCGGGTCTCTTCGCCGGGAGCTCCCATGTTGAACAAACTGCGTATCGGCCCCAAGCTGCTGCTGGCGCCTGGCCTCGTGCTGTTGCTGTTGACCTTGCTGTCGGGCGCGGCCTACTACGGCATGGTGCGGCAGAATGCCTCGCTCGAAAACATGGTGCAGGTGCGCGCCGCGCGCCTGAAGAACGCGGCCGACGTGGCCGGCGACGCGAAAGGCGCGCACGCCAACATCTACCAGCTGCTGGCCTGGGTCAACGGCAGCTTCGCCAAGGCCAGGCTCGACGCGCTGATCGCCGACATCAACCACAAGCACGCCGCGATCGCCGCGCAGTTGAAGACGCTGGCGGCAGTGGCCGATCCGGCCGAGCGCAAGCTGCTCGACGCCTCGGGCCGCGCGCTGGCCGCATACCACAAGAGCGTGCTGGAGACGATCGAGATGTCGCAGGTCGACGTGTCGATCGCGGCCAACTCGATGCAGAAGGCCGAGGCGCAGTTCGTGGTGCTGAACAAGGCGCTGGGAGAACTGTCTGCGCTGGAGAAGTCGCTCAGCGAGCAGGCCTACGCCGGCGCGCGCGCCGAATTCCGCACGCTCGGCATCACGATGGCGGTGCTGGTGCTGCTGTCGGTCGGCCTGTCGATGGCGGTGACGATGCTGGTGCGGCGCGCGATGCTGGCCGATATCCGCGCGATCTCGGTGGTGGTGGGCGAGCTGGCCGAAGGCCGCCTCGCCGCGGGCAAGGGCAGCACGGGGCGCGACGAGATCGCCGACACCTCACGCGCGCTCGACCACACCATCGCCAACCTGAACGAGGCGCTGCGCAAGATCCTGGCCTCGGTGGCGTCGATCGACACCGCCTCGCGCGAGATCGCCACCGGCAACCTCGACCTGTCAACGCGCACCGAGCTGCAGGCCGGCTCGCTGCAGCAGACCGCGAGCGCGATGGAGACCCTGACCGCCGCGGTCAAGCACAACGCCACCAATGCGCGCCAGGCCACCGAACTGGCCGCCGAAGCCACACGCCTCGCCTCGCAAGGCGGCCAGGCGGTCGACCGCGCGGTGACGACGATGGAGTCGATCAAGGCCAGCTCGCGCAAGATCGTCGAGATCATCGGCGTCATCGACGGCATCTCGTTCCAGACCAATATCCTGGCGCTGAACGCGGCGGTGGAGGCGGCGCGCGCCGGCGAGCAGGGACGCGGCTTCGCGGTAGTGGCGGCCGAGGTGCGGATGCTGGCGCAACGTTCGGCGGCGGCAGCGAAGGAGATCAAGTCGCTGATCGCCAACTCGGTCGCGATCATCGACAACGGCAGCCATTCGGTCAACGAGGCCGGCGCCAGCATGGGCCACATCGTGGCGTCGGTCGAGCAGGTCAACGAGATCATCGAACGCATCAGCGCCGCCAGCACCGAGCAGGCCGACGGCATCGCTGAAGTGAACCGCGCGGTGGGCCAGATGGACGACATGACCCAGCAGAACGCGGCGCTGGTCGAACAGGCCGCGGCGGCCGCCGGAAGTTTGGCCGAGCAGACCGTCAACCTGTCCGAGGCGGTCTCGATCTTCAAGATCGATGGCGTGGCGGTGCCGGCGGCCGTGGTGGAGGAAGACAGCGGCGCCGGGTTCCGCGAGCCGCGCCAGGAACGGCGCGCGCCGGACAGCCCGATGCGCTCGATTAACCGGCGCGCCCTGCCGGATCCGGCCAGGGCGCGCAAGCGGGGCTAGTCTGTTTGCTTGCACCTTTAACCCAGAACCGTCGCCCCGGCGCAGGCCGGGGCCCATAGAACGCTTCCGAATTCGGAAACTCAGCATGGGCTCCGGCCTGCGCCGGGGCGACGGTTTTACGGGTAGTGGTGAACGCTAACGCGAGCGCCTGAACGGCTTGCTGACAAAGCGCGACCCCGCCAGCCCGAAACGCCACGGCACATCCATCGCCTTCGAGATGCCGATGCGCGGCCCCTCCACCACCTCCAGCCCGCGCGTCCCCGGCAGCAGCTCGAACGGAAACGCCGCCAGCGACTTGCCGTTGAGCGCGCGCGTCACGCCCATCGCCTGGCACAGCTTCCCGGGCCCGGAACACAACAGCCAATCGTCATCCGTGCGGCGCCGTTCGCGCATCACGTCGATGCCGTAAAGCGGCTCGATCGCGCGGATCAGCACCCCGGCGCCATGCCCGGCCTCGCGGCACACGAAATTCAGGCACCAGTGAATGCCGTAGGAGCGGTACACATAGGCGTGGGCGGGCGGACCGAACATCGCCTCGTTGCGTTCGGTCGGCCCGGAAAAGGCGTGCGAGGCCGGATCCTCGCGGTCGTAGGCCTCGGTCTCGACGATGCGGCCGCCGACCCCGTCGACGAGCACCGTCACCCCGATCAGCTGGCGCGCGACGACCTCCGACGGCGCCGAGAAGTCGATTCCGGCAAGCTGTTCTGTCATGCCCGCCATTCTAATACTCGCCAAAAACCACGTGGGTACTGTTCCGATTCGCGACAATTATTAGGATAATTTACATGCTTTAGCTGCAAGTACGAATGCTCTGGTTTATAGTGTTGGTTTCGTATTTTCCAAACGGAAAGTCACCCGGTCCCGCCGCATGAGCACGCTCGCAGTCCCCGCCGCCGAACACGTCGACGCCCTGATCAAGTCGATCCGCATTCCGCCCCGTCCCAGCCTGCTGGCCGATCTCCAGAGCGAACTGGCGCGGCGCGAGCCATCGCCGGACACCATCGCCCGCATCGCCGCGCGCGACGTCGGCATGGCCGGTGCGCTGCTCAAGCTGGCCAACTCCTCGTTCTACGGCGGCCAGCGCCAGGCCAAGTCGGTCGAGCAGGCGATCATGTTCCTGGGGATTAACCAGGTGGCCGCGCTGATGACCGGGCTGCTGGCGCGCCAGGCGCTGCCCGCCGACAGCGCGGCGCTGGCCAGCTTCTGGGACATCTCGACCCTGCGCGCGCACGCGATGGTGTACCTGTCGCGCCGCCTGCGCATCAGCGAGCCCGATATCGCCCACACCTTCGGCCTGTTCTGCGACACCGGCCTGCCGCTGATGATGGACCGCTTCCCCGGCTACAGCGCGACCTACGAGGCCGCGCGCAACGACGGCGAGCGCGCGTTCACCGCGCTCGAAGACGAGCGCCACCACACCAACCACGCCGCGGTGGGCTGCCTGTTGGCGCGCAACTGGGGCCTGTCGGCGGAAGTCGGCTGGGCCATCCTGCACCACCACGACTACGCGGTGCTGGACGACAGCGCCACGCCGGACCTGGTGCGCTCGCTGGTGGCGCTGTCGGTGCTGGCCGAGCGCGCGATCTGCAAATACCAGGGCGACGCCAGCTCGCTCGAATGGGCCAAGGGCGGCGACGCCTGCTGCGCCTATCTCGGCCTGGCCGAAGACGAAACCGACGACCTGCTCGACAGCCTGCACGAAGCCCTGCACGGCGACGCATAGGCTTTGACAAGCGCCGCGCACGGCGCGACACTGTCCTGTAAGTACAGGAGGACAGCATGAGGATCATCGCGGCGCTGCTGCTGGCATTCTTGACGGGGTGCGCCACCGTCGACCACGGCCCGGCGCCCGAGGCGCTGTTCACCGACGCCCGCTTCGCCGCGCCCTCCGCGCCGGTCTCGGTGGACAACCTGTTCACGCTGAATCCCGCGATGCGGCAGTACCTGCACAGCACCCGCTTCCAGCAGCTGTTGCAGGAAAAGGGCAGCATCCACGGCCTGCTCGATGCGCTGTACGAGAAGGGGGAGCTCAGGCTCGAATACGATTCCAGCATGACGCGCACCGCGGCGCAGACCTTCGATGCGCGCGCCGGCAACTGCCTGTCGCTGGTGATCATGACCGCCGCGTTCGCGAAAGAGATCGGCATGGTGGTGCGCTTCCAGAGCGTGGACGTGGACGAGACCTGGAGCCGCAGCGCGAGCCTGTACCTGGTCAGTTCGCACGTCAACGTCTCGCTCGGCCGCAAGCCGATGCTCGACCTGCTGCATACCGGCGAGCCGGACGAGCTCACCACGGTCGACTTCCTGCCGCCGCCGGACGCCGCCAAGCTGCGCACCGAACCGCTGACCGAGCAGGACATCGTCACGCTGTACATGAACAACCGCGCCGCCGAGTCGCTGGTGCTGGGCCGCGTCGACGATGCCTACTGGTGGGCGCGCAGCGCCGCGGCACGCGAGAACGCGCCGGCATCGGTGTTCAATACGCTGGGCGTGGTGTACCAGCACCACGGCGACCTGGCCCAGGCCGAACTGGTGTTCCGCGCCGCGCTGCAGCGCGATCCGAACAGCCTGGTGGCGATGCAGAACCTGGTGCCGCTGCTCGCGGAGAACGGCAAGCAGGCCGAATCGGCGGCGCTGGCCGCGCGCGTGGCGAAGCTCAATCCGCATCCGCCCTTCCAGTACTTCGACGATGGCATGCGCGCCTACCGCAAGGGCGACTTCGTACGCGCCAAGGAACTGTTCGCGCGCGAGGTCGAGCGCGCGCCCTATAACGACGAATTCCACTTCTGGCTGGCGATGGCCTGTCTTCAACTTGGCCAGCCGCAGCTGGCGCGCGAACAGCTCACGCTGGCGATGGAGTCCAGCACCACGGTCGACAACCGCGAACGGTATGCGGCCAAGCTGGTGCATTTGCACAAGCTGGTGACGGGGCCGCAGGGGGATTAGGATCCCCGTCCGTCCATCAAGGGATGCTCACGCACTCCCCGGGTCAGCGACGCCGCCGGTAGCCCTGCGGTGAGGGGGAACGTGTTTCGATATGGCGGAACACGATTCTTCCCTTGTTCAGGTCGTAAGGGGAAAGCTCCAGCGTTACCCGGTCGCCGGCCAGGATGCGGATGTGATTCTTCTTCATTTTCCCCGCAGTATATGCGACGAGCTTGTGGCCATTGTCGAGGTCAACGCGAAACCGCATCTCCGGTAGGATTTCGGTGACCAGGCCGTTCATTTCGATCAGTTCTTCTTTTGCCATGCGTATGTCCTTTATATTGAAGAGCACCGCCAGGCGAGCGCGGCATTACAAGCGGTCCTGCGCGAGGCGCAAGCCGTGTACGAGCTGAAAACAGGGACGTCAGCCTTGCACTGCCAAGGCCGGGTTGAGGGAGAGAGGAATAACCCACAGTCCTGCGGGTTGATTTCAATGGATTGCCGATGCATCGCAAGCAGCGAAGCGCAGTGTATCACGCGCGCTGATATCGCGTTCGAATGGTTCAGGGCCCACGAAGAGATTGTACGGACATGGGCGCAAGGAATTACGAGCGCAGCGACAGCCACGCGCACAGCTTCTGATCGAACGTCATCGCGGCATGCGCCGGCGAGGATGAGGGCAAGACCAGCGCCCGGAATCCCGCCGCGGCGAACTGTGGCGCAAATTTTCCCGAGGCCTGTCCATTGAACCCAACAGTGTGCAGCTCCGGGCAGCGCGCACGCAGCAGGAAGAAATCATTGGCCTGGGCCTTGCGGATGCTGGCGTCGAGGCTGCCTTCGCGCTCGCAGGCGCCCAGCACGTCCCACAAGCCAAACCGGTGCGCGAGCAGGCGCGGCAGGCGCTGAGGATAAGGCAGCGCCGCGAGGTCCTCACCAAGCACCGCCGAGATCAGCCGCCAGAACTGATTGCGCGGATGGGCGTAATACTGTCCCGCCGCCAGCGACGCCGCCCCCGGAAAACTGCCGAGCACAATCACCCGCGTGTCGGGCGCAATCACCGGCGCCAGGCCGGCAAGATGGAAATTTGAATCAGCGGAAATAGATGCCATGACCGCGATTTTAGCGGCGGAGCCTCCAACAGGCGCAAGCGGAGGCTGGTCAATCACTGCGTGCAGGACCGGTGTAGAATCTTTCCGCACACGACACAGCCCGGATCATGGACCAGACCACCCCGCCGCGCAGCATCGACGCCCTGCTCGACCAGTATGCGGAAAGCCACCGCAACCCGACCAACGAGCTCATCCACATCATCTGCGTGCCGGTGATCGTGTTCACCCTGCTCGGCATCCTGTGGGCGATCCATCCGGTGCTGGCGGTGGCGGCGGTGGCGGCCTCGCTGCGGTACTACGACAAGCTGTCGCGCCCGTTCGCGCTCGGCATGCTGGCGATGAGCCTGCTCATGCTCGCCCTGCTGCTGGCCATGCCGCGTTTCACCGTGCTGCCGGTGTCGCTGTCGCTGTTCGTGGTGGCGTGGATCGGCCAGTTCATCGGCCACAAGATCGAGGGCAAGAAGCCTTCGTTTTTCGACGACCTGCGCTTCCTGCTGATCGGCCCCCTGTTTGTTCTTTCCTTCCTGTATCGTCGCCTGAAGCTGGCTTACTGAGCGCTGATACTTTTTGATACCTGAAACACGGTAGCCCGCCGGCGCCAAGCGGCGTAAGCTGTCTTTGAGTCGCGCATCGACCGCGACCGGAGACTGCCATGAAGAATGCCGCCGTAATCGTACTCGCAAGCCTGCTGGCGGCCTGCGCGTATCCGCCCCGCTCGTCCAGCGTCTACAGCCCTTACCAGACCCAGACCATGCAGGTGGTACGCACCGGCACCGTCGAGTCCGTCCGCACCGTTACCATCGCCAGCCCGCCGCAATCCGGCGTCGGCACGCTCGGCGGCGCCGCGCTGGGTGGCATCGCCGGCAATTCTATCGGTAGCGGCAATGGTCGAGCGGCAACGACCGTGATCGGCGCGATCGCCGGCGGCCTGATCGGCAACCGGGTCGAGGAAGGCGCCAATATGCGCCAGGGCCTGGAAATCACGGTCCACCTCGACAGTGGTGAACTGGTCGCGATCACCCAAGTTGCCGATGAGATGTTCCGCCCCGGTGAGCGCGTGCGCTTGCTGAGCAGCGGCGGGATGACGCGCGTGTCGCACTGACGCGACGCGGCCTCGCACCGGACGCGCAGCCCTGCGCGGTGGGGTCTTGCGGCCAAACTGGTGCAGGCAGGCAACAACGAAAGCACGTATACTTTCGTGATGCCATCTTCCCTGCTCTTTGCCACCGCCGCGCTCATCTGGGGCTCGACCTTCTGGGCCATCACCCTCGAACTGGGTGAGGCGCCGCCCGCCATCTCCGTCGTGTACCGCTTCGGCCTGGCTGCCGCGGCGCTGTTCCTCGCGTGCGCGGCGCGCCGCGACAAACTCCTGCTGCCGTGGCGCACCCAGCGCTGGATGATGCTGCAGGGTTTCCTGACCTTCGGCGTGTCCTACGTCTGCACCTACAATGCCGAGCAGTTCGTGGTGTCGGCGCTGGTAGCCGTGCTGTTCGCGCTGATGGTGTTCTTCACGCCGATCTGCGCTCGCTTCATGCTCGGCACGCCGCTGTCGGCGCGCACCTGGACCGCGGGCCTGGCCGCATTGGCCGGCGTGACCCTGCTGTTCTGGCACGCGATCGCCGGCGCGCTGCACGAACTGTCCAGCGGCGGCGCCGGCAGCTCCCTGGCCGGCATCGGGCTGGCGGTGATCGCGGCGATTTCCGCGTCCGCCGGCAGCGTGGTCGTGACCAAGGTGCGCGAGCGCTCATCGAACCTGATCCTGACGATGGCGTGGTCGATGTTGTGGGGCGCGCTGTTCGTGGCCGCGTTCGCGCTCGCGACCAGCCAGCCCTTCGTGCTGCCGTCGCGCCCCAGCTATTACGCGGGCCTGGTCTACCTGGCCCTGTTTGGCTCGGTGATCGCCTTCTTCGCCTACTTCACGCTGATCAACCGCATCGGCTCGCACAAGGCCGTCTACACGACCGTCATCTCGCCGGTGATTTCGGTGCTGCTGTCGGTGCGTTTCGAACATTTCCGCCCCGGCGCCATCGAGTTGCTGGGCATCGTCGTGTGCCTGGGCAGCGTGGCCTGGGCGCTGCGCTCGCCCGCTGTCAAAGCCGCCGAAACCATCAAGATCAACAACGCTCTGGAAACACAATGACCCTCTCCATCCGCCCCGCCCAACCGTCCGACATCGCCCACATCCATTCGATGATCGTGGAACTGGCCGTGTTCGAAAAGCTCGAACACATGGTGGTCGCCACCGAAGAACTGCTGCACGAAGGCCTGTTCGGCGCCAAGCCGGCATGCGAGGCGATCGTCGGCGAGGCCGGCGGCGAAGTAGTGTGCTTCGCGCTGTTCTTCCATAACTTCTCGACCTTCCTCACCAAGAAGGGCCTTTACCTGGAAGACCTGTACGTGCGCCAGGCCCACCGCGGCCAGGGCTATGGCAGCGAGATGCTCAAGAAGCTGGCCGAGATCGCGGTCGAGCGCCACTGCGGCCGCTTCGAGTGGTCTGTGCTGGACTGGAACGAGCCCGCAATCAATTTCTACAAGACGATGGGAGCGGAGATCCTGCCCGACTGGCGCATCTGCCGCGTTACCGGCGACGCCCTGACCGCACTGGCCACACCGGCGCGCGGCTGACAAAGAAAAACCCACGGCGCGTGTCGCTGCCGTGGGTGAACCCATTTTTCAATGGGGAGGGGAGACTTGCATACGGGACTGACTATAGCTGCTGGGCTCGGGCCGGTTTGCTTTCTTTACAGACTGTTACCAGTGTTGGCTCTGCCCTTGGTTCAATAATTACCCAGCTGGAAAAGTCCGGTTTGAGCGCGCGCAAGCGGACCGCGGCCCTGTTCGATTGAGTTAGCACAAGCGCGAGGACGGCGGCGCGCCGACAATGGGGCCTTTCCGATCGGGGCGACGACATGACATCGACGGCGAAGGTCAAGGCATCCGCGTCACGGCTGTACCGGGCCTGGCAAAAGGCATGGCTGCGCGCGCGGCTGGACAGCTATTCGCGCCACCTGCAGGCCATTGCGGCCCAGCGCGAGAACGATTTCCATGCGGAGCGCATATTGCACCGCGCCGTGTCCGCCACGCGGGCCAAACTGCAGTCCTTGTGAACGCCTAGGCCGCAGGGGTAGCGGTCAGGGCGCCACGCGGGCGGAAATGGCCGCCGTGCACGACGGCGCGGCAAGGGTTGAAGCCGAAACCGTAGGCCAGGTCGGCCGGCCGCACGATGTCCCACAGGGCGAAGTCGGCCCGTTTGCCGACCTCCAGCGTGCCGATCTCGTCCTGCAGCCCGAGCGCGCGCGCCGCGTGGATGGTGCAGCCGGCCAGTGCCTCCTGCGGCGTCAGGCGCCACAAGGTGCAGGCCATGTTCAGCACCAGCAGGATCGAAGCCATCGGCGAGGTGCCGGGATTGCAGTCGGTGGCCAGCGCGATCGGCACGCCGGCCGCGCGCAGTGCCGCCACCGGCGGCGCCACGGTCTCGCGCAAAAAGTAGAAGGCGCCGGGCAGCAGCACGGCCACCGTGCCGGCCTGCGCCATCGCGGCCACGCCCTGCGCGGAGACATGCTCCAGATGGTCGGCCGACAGGCCGCGGTAGCGCGCCACCAGCTGCGCCCCGCCCTGGTCCGACAGCTGCTCGGCATGCAACTTGACCGGCAGGCCGAGCGCGCGCGCCGCTTCAAATACGCGTTCGGTCTGCGCATTGGAAAAACCGATCCGCTCGCAGAACGCATCGACCGCGTCGACCAGTCCCTTTGCCGCCAGCGCCGGCAGCATGCGCCGGCACACGTCGTCGATGTAGTCGTCGGCACGTCCCGCGAATTCCGGCGGCAGCGCATGCGCGCCGAGGAAAGTGGTGGCCACCGTCACCGGCATCGATTCGCCGATGCGGCGCGCCGCGCGCAGCATCGCTTCTTCGCTGGCGAGATCGAGGCCGTAGCCCGACTTGATTTCGAGCGTGGTGACGCCCTCTTCCAGCAGGCTGGCCACGCGCGGCGCGCTCTGGCGCAGCAGCTCGTCCACGCCGGCGGCGCGGGTGGCGCGCACGGTCGACAGGATGCCGCCGCCGCGCCGCGCGATCTCCTCGTAGCCCACGCCTTGCAAGCGATCCTCGAATTCGTCGCTGCGATTGCCCGCGTGGACGATATGCGTGTGGCAGTCGACCAGGCCCGGCGTCAGCCATGCGCCGCCGCAGTCGTGGACCACGGCCGCGCTGCCCTCGGCCTGCGTGCGCGGGCCGAGCCAGGCGATGCGGCCGCCGGCGACCGCGATCGCGCCGTCGCGCAGCTCGCCGTAGCCGCCCACCATGGTGGCCAGGTTCACATTGGTGTACAGCGCGTCCCAGCGCGGCGCCGGGCGCTCACTCATAGTAGATGTCGACGATGAAGACTTCCCCCTGCGCCGCGTCCAGCGTCCACAGCGACTGGCTGTCGAACACCACGGCGTCGAAGCGCACCATGCCGATGCGCTCGGCGTCGTTCGACACCGTGAGCGCATCGCCCGAGGCCAGGAACAGCACGGTGACATCGGCGCGCGTCGCGAATTTCGATACGCCTTCCAGCCGGCGGCGGCCGAATTCGTGGTGGCAGATGTCGCGCCGCGTCATCACGTTGAAGTCGGTGGTGGCGCCGCGATGCAGCTTTGCCTGCACTCGCGACTCGCCGGCGAAGCGCTGCACCGGCTCGTCCGCCGACACGGTGACCTGCTCGTCGTCGTCGATGTCGAGGGTAGCGCCATGGCCGTCGACCAGCACCAGCGTGCGGTCGACCCCGGGGAACTGGGAGAACGCGCCGTCCGCAGCGATGGTGGCCAGGCTGACGCGCCACTCGAATTCGTCGAAGCCCGCGTCCAGCGGGGCGATAGCGATCTCGGTCGTGCTGCCGCCGCCGTTTTTCCACGACACCGGCGCCAGGCCTGCGAAAGGAATCAAAGTGGTCATGAGCGCACCTCACGCAATTGTTGGATGGCGCGCCGGTAGCGCTGTGCGATCGCTTCCTGCGCCATATGCCGCCCGCCCTGCACTACCCAATGGCCGCCGGCGAGCACGTCGCGGACCAGGTTGTCGTTACCGCAGAAGATGAAACGGCCCAGCACTTCGCCGTCGGCCACGCCATCCAGGTTGGGATGGGCGCCGTCGAGCACCAGCAGGTCGGCGCGCAGGCCGGCGGCCAGCGCGCCCACGCGCCGCCCGGCCGCCTGGGCGCCACCCGCCAGCGCAGCCTGCCACAGGAAGGCGCCGACGTCACGCTGTTCGTGCGTGGCCGCGACATTGCGCGCCTGCCGCGCCAGGCGCTGGCCGTACTCCAGCCAGCGCAGCTCTTCCACCGGGCTGTGCGACACATGGCTGTCGCTGCCGATGCCGAAGCGGCCGCCGGCGTCGATGTAGGGCTTGAGCGGGAACAGCCCGTCGCCGAGGTTCGCCTCGGTGCTGGGGCACAGGCCGGCGACCGCGCCGCTGGCGGCCAGCGCGCCGGTCTCTTCATCCGTCAGGTGCGTGGCGTGGACCAGGCACCAGCGCTCGTCGATGTCGATGCGCTCCATCAGGTATTCGACCGGGCGCTTGCCGCACAGGGCCAGGCTCTGCTCGACCTCGGCCTGCTGCTCGGCCACATGGATGTGCAGCGGCCGTTCCGCGGGCAGCGCCGCAGCCAGCTCCCGGATCTGGGCGGCGCCGGCTGCGCGCAGCGAATGCGGGGCCGCGCCCACTTCCAGCTGGGCGCTGCGCAGCGGGGCCAGCGCCTCGGCGATATGCAGCACGTCGGCGACATCGGTGCGAAAGCGCTGCTGCTCCGGCCGCAGCGGCTGCTCGCCGAAGCCCGCATAGCTGTACAGGACCGGCAGCAGCGTCAGGCCGATGCCGCTTTCCTGCGCGGCGGCGGCGATGCGCTCGGCCATCCCGGCCGGCCGCTGGTACAGGGCGCCGCCCGGCTCGCGCTGCAGGTAATGGAACTCGCACACCGAGGTATAGCCGTAACGCAGGCACTCCGCGTACAGCTGGGCCGCGATCGCTTCCATCTGCTCGGGGGTGATGCAGTTGGCGAAGCGGTACATCAGCTCGCGCCAGGTCCAGAAGCTGTCCGGCCCGTCCCCGGCGCGCTCGGTGAGCCCACCCAGCGCGCGCTGGAAGGCGTGCGAATGCAGGTTGACCATGCCCGGCACCACATAGTCGGCGCGCGCCACGCCGATGCGCGGCGCGGCATCCGGCTGCACCAGGGTCAGGTCGCCCTTGCTGTTCCATTCGACCAGCACGTCGCGCCGCCAGCCCTCGGGCAGCAGCGCGTGGCGGGCGAACAGCGCCGTCATGCGCGCACCCATTCGAGCGCGGCGCCCGTCACTTGCGCCAGCAGCGGCTGGACCGCGGCCGCGAGCTCCGGGCGATACGCGAATGGCGCGCTCTCGTCCATGTACAGGCACTGGCACATCTCCAGCTGGATGGCATGCACGTTGTGCTGCGGCTGGCCGTAGTGGCGCGTGATGTAGCCGCCCTTGAAGCGGCCGTTGACCGCCACCGTGAACCGGCCGTTGGCATTGGCGGCATCGACCACCGCGGCCTGCATGCCCGGGTCGCAGGACTTGCCGTCGGCGGTGCCGAAGTTCAGGTCCGGCAGGCGTCCCTCGAAGAAACGCGGCACCCTGGATGCGATCGAATGGGCGTCCCACAGCAGCACCCGGCCGTGCAGCGCCAGCAGGCGGTCGAGCTCCGCGCGCAGCTGGTGGTGGTAGGGCCGCCAGTAGCGGTCCAGGCGGCGCCGGACTTCATCCTGGCCGGGTTCGCGGCCCGGCAGGTACAGGCTCTCGCGGCCGAAGGTGTCGACCGGGCACAGGCCGGTGGTGTCCATGCCCGGATACAGGTTGGTGTCTTCCGGCGGCCGGTTCAAGTCGATCGCGTAGCGCGACCAGCGCGCCGACAGCACCGACGCGCCCATCGCGCTGGCGAATTCGTACAGCTGCGCGAGGTGCCAGTCGGTATCCGCCAGCACCCGCGCGCACGGCGCCAGCGCATCCGCGACGTCGTCGGGGATATCGGTGCCCACGTGCGGCATCGACAGCAACATCGGCGCAGTGCCCGCCTTGAACCGGAAATCCATGGACCACTCCTGCTTTCAAATGTGATGCGTCAGACGTGCAGCCGCGCGAACAGCTCCTTGCACGTCGCCGACAGTTCGCCCTCGATAACCATCTTGCGCGCGGCCTCGATATCGGGCGCAAAGAAGCGGTCTTCGTCGAAGCGCGCCACGCGCCGGCGCAGGCGCGCATGCACGTCCTCGAGGTAGCGGGAACTGGTCAGCGGACGGTGGAACTCGATGCCCTGCCCGGCCGCCAGCAGCTCGATGCCGACGATGACCGATGTATTGTGCGCCATTTGGCCGAGGCGGCGCGCCGCGAACGTCGCCATGCTGACATGGTCTTCCTGGTTGGCGGAAGTCGGCAGGCTGTCGACGCTGGCCGGATGGGCCAGCGACTTGTTCTCGGATGCCAGCGCGGCCGCCGTCACGTGGGCGATCATGAAGCCGGAATTGACGCCCGGGTCGCGTACCAGGAAGGGCGGAAGGCCGGAGAGGGTGGCGTCGATCAGCAGCGCGATGCGGCGCTCGGACAGGGCCCCGATCTCGGCGATCGCCAGCGCCAGCGTGTCGGCCGCGAAGGCCACCGGCTCGGCGTGGAAGTTACCGCCCGAGATGACCTCACCGGCAGCGGCGAACACCAGCGGGTTGTCGGTCACCGCATTGGCCTCGATCAGCAGGGTGCGGCCGGCATTGCCGATGATGTCCATCACGGCGCCCATCACCTGCGGCTGGCAGCGCAGGCTGTACGGGTCCTGCACCCGTTCGTCGCCGACCAGGTGCGAGGCGCGGATCGCGCTGCCAGCCACCAGCTCGCGGTAGATGGCGGCCGCGGCGATCTGGCCGGGCTGGCCGCGCACCGCGTGCACGCGCGGATCGAAGGGAGCATCGCTGCCGCGCGCGGCGTCCAGCGACAGGGCGCCCGCC
Organism: Massilia terrae; assembly: GCF_024753145.1. Taxonomy (GTDB): domain Bacteria; phylum Pseudomonadota; class Gammaproteobacteria; order Burkholderiales; family Burkholderiaceae_D; genus Telluria; species Telluria terrae. Next base: position 87,651 of record NZ_JANUGU010000008.1, read on the forward strand.
ACCATCGCCGCTTCCAGCAGGCGCTCGGCCATGAACAGGCCTTCCAGCGCCAGCGCGGTCGAGACCTGGGTGCCGTTGATGAGCGCCAGGCCCTCCTTCGGACCCAGCTCGACCGGCGCGATCTGCGCGGCCGCCAGCGCGGCGGCGGCATCCATCAGCTGGCCGTGCATGCGCACCTGGCCGACGCCCAGCATGGCCAGGGTCATGTGGGCGAGCGGCGCCAGGTCGCCCGAGGCGCCCACCGATCCCTGCGAGGGAATGGCCGGCATGATGCCGGCATTGAACAGGGCGATCAGGGTGTCGACGATCAGCGGGCGCACGCCGGAGTAGCCGCGCGCCAGGCTGCCGATCTTCATCAGCACGATCAGGCGCACCACGGAATCGGGCAGCAGCTCGCCGGTGCCCACCGCGTGCGACAGGATCAGGTTGCGCTGCAGCTGCGCCAGCTGTTCCTGCTCGATGTGCTTCTTGGCCAAGAGGCCGAAGCCGGTGTTGATGCCGTAGGCCGGATCGCCCTTGGCGACGATGGCCTCGACGGCGGCGGCCGAAGCCTCGATATCGGCGTAGGCGGCGTGGTCCAGCGCCAGCGGCGCGTGGCTGCGCCAGACCGCGCGCAGGTCGTTCAGCGACAGTTCGCCAGGGCGCAGGGTCAGGCCGGTTTTGTGCTCGTTCATTGGATTGGTCACTTGATCATCGGGAGGTTGAGGCCATTGCGCGCGGCGCAGGCGATCGCGGTCTCGTAGCCGGCATCGGCGTGGCGCATCACGCCGGAGGCGCAGTCGTTGAACAGCACGCGCCCGAGCCGCTCGGCCGCGGCGTCGGTGCCGTCGGCGACGATCACCACGCCCGCATGCTGCGAATAGCCCATGCCGACGCCGCCGCCGTGGTGCAGCGAGACCCAGGTCGCGCCGCTGGAGGTGTTCAGCAGCGCGTTCAGCAGCGGCCAGTCGGACACCGCGTCGGAGCCGTCGCGCATGCTCTCGGTCTCGCGGTTGGGGCTCGCCACCGAGCCGGTGTCGAGGTGGTCGCGGCCGATCACGATCGGCGCCTTCAGCTCGCCGTTCCTGACCATCTCGTTGAACGCGAGGCCGGCGCGGTGGCGCTCGCCCAGCCCCAGCCAGCAGATGCGCGCCGGCAGGCCCTGGAAGGCGATGCGCTCGCGCGCCATGTCGAGCCAGCGGTGCACGTGCTGGTGCTGCGGGAACAGCTCCTTGATCTTGGCGTCGGTCTTGTAGATGTCCTCGGGGTCGCCGGACAGCGCGACCCAGCGGAACGGGCCGCGGCCTTCGCAGAACTGCGGGCGGATATAGGCCGGCACGAAGCCCGGGAAGTCGAATGCGTCCTGCACGCCTTCGTCGAGGGCGACCTGGCGGATGTTATTGCCGTAGTCGACGGCGTGCGCGCCCATGCGCTTGAAGTCGAGGATGGCGCGCACGTGCTCTGCGCAGGATGCGGCCGCCGCGGCCTTCAGTGCCGCATGCCGGGCCGGGTCGCGCTGCGCGGCGCGCCACTGTTCGATGCTCCAGCCGCGCGGCAGGTAGCCGTGGATCAGGTCATGCGCCGAGGTCTGGTCGGTGACGAGGTCCGGCACCAGGCCACCCGCGCGCGCGCGGCGCACCAGTTCCGGCAGCACTTCGGCCGCATTGCCGAGCAGGGCGATCGACACCGCCTCGCGCGCCGCGGTGTGCTGCTTGACCAGGGCCAGCGCCTCGTCGATATCCCTGGCCTGCTTGTCGATGTAGCGGGTGCGCAGGCGGAAGTCGATGCGGGTCTGGTCGCACTCGACCACCAGCGACACGGCGCCGGCGAAGGTGGCGGCCAGCGGCTGCGCGCCACCCATGCCGCCCAGGCCCGCGGTCAGGATCCAGCGCCCGGCCATGTCGCCGCCGAAGTGCTGGCGCCCGGCCTCGGCGAAGGTCTCGTAGGTGCCCTGCACGATGCCCTGGGTGCCGATGTAGATCCAGCTGCCGGCCGTCATCTGGCCGAACATGAACAGGCCCTTGCGGTCGAGCTCATTGAAGTGCTCCCAGGTCGCCCATTTCGGCACCAGGTTGGAGTTCGCCAGCAGCACGCGCGGCGCGCCGGGATGGGTGCGGAACACGCCCACCGGCTTGCCCGACTGGATCAGCAGGGTCTGGTCGTCTTCCAGTTCGCGCAGGCTGGCCAGGATCTGGTCATAGCAGGCCCAGTTGCGCGCGGCGCGGCCGATGCCGCCGTACACCACCAGGCTTTGCGGGTTTTCGGCCACCTCGGCGTCCAGGTTGTTCTGGATCATGCGGTAGGCCGCTTCGGTCAGCCAGCTCTTGCAGCTGAGCTGGCTGCCGCGCGGGGCGCGGATCACGCGCGCGGGATCGAAACGCGGGTCGGCGTCGGGGTGCTTGGAATCTGTGGTCATGGCAGCTCCTTCGATGAAAGAACGCGGCGCGGCGCGCCTTGCGATGCTCAGAGTCTAAGTTGTCTATACAACTAAGTCAAATACCTTCCGGTCCCCGCCGCCGCCCTGCTCAATGTACCTTGCGCCCGCCCACCCAGGTCTGCTGCACCTTGATCTTGAAGATGTCGTAGGGCGTGATCTTGAACATGTCGCGGTCGATCACGATGAAATCGGCGTACTTGCCCGGCTCCAGCGAGCCTACCTTGTCTTCCTGGTGGCCGGCGTACGCTGCGTCAAGCGTGAAGCAGCGGAAAGCTTCCTTCAGAGACATTTCCTGTTCCGGATACCAGCCGGCGATCGGCTGGCCCTCGTGGTCCATGCGGGTGACGGCCGCGTGGATGCCATAGAAGGGGTTGGGCGACTCGACCGGGAAGTCGGAACCGCAGGCGATGCGCGAGCCCTGCTGCAGGAAGGTGCGCCAGGCGTAGGCGCCCTTGATGCGCTCATGGCCGACGCGGGCTTCGGCCATGTTCTTGTCCGAGGTCGCGTGGGTCGGCTGCATCGAGGGGATGATGCCGATCGACTGGAAGCGCGGCAGGTCGGCCAGCGCCACCACCTGGGCGTGCTCGATGCGGTGGCGCTGCGCCTCGGTATGCGTGGCCGGGATCTCCTTCGCGAAGGTGTCGAGGATCTGGCGGTTGCCGGCGTCGCCGATCGCGTGCACGTTGACCTGGTAGCCCTTGGCCATCGCCTTGTGCATCATGGCGTCGATCTGCTCGTTGGTCTGGAACAGCAGGCCGTGCGAATTCGGCTCGTCGCTGTACGGCTCGATCAGGGCGGCGCCGCGGCTGCCCAGCGCGCCGTCGGCGTACAGCTTCACGGCGCGCAGCGCGTACATGTCCTTGCCATAGCTGTTCAAGGGTCCGTTCTTCGACAGCTGGTCGAACTCCGCGCCGGTCCCGCCGATCATCGCGTAGACGCGGGCGGTCAGCTTGCCGTGGTCGGCGTAGTCGCGGTACAGGCGGTCCTGCTGCACGCCGATGCCGGCATCGTCGACGCCGGTCAGGCCGACCCGCGCCATCTCGGCCAGCGCGGCGTCGAGCTGGCGGCGCGCCTGCTCGTCGTTCAGCTTGGGCACGACGCGGCCGACCAGCTCGACGGCGTGGTCGACCAGCACGCCGGTCGGGTTGCCGTTCGCATCGCGCATGATCTTGCCGCCGACCGGATCGGGCGTCGCCTTGGTGACGCCGGCCAGCGCCAGCGCGCGGCTGTTGGCCCAGCCGGCGTGGCCGTCGACGCGCTCGAGCCACACCGGGCGGTCGCCGACGACGGCATCCAGTTCGGCTGCGGTCGGGAAGCGGCCCAGCTTCCAGTTCTCCTGGTTCCAGCCACGGCCGATCAGCCAGCCGTCGCGCGGCTGCCTGGCGGCGTAGGCGCCGATGGCTTTCAGCGCCTGCGGCAGCGAGGTCGTGGCGGACAGGTCGAGCTGGGTCAGCATGCCGCCCAGGCCGAACACGTGGCCGTGCGCGTCGATCAGGCCCGGCAGCACGGTCTGGCCCTTCATGTCCACCCGCTTCGCCTTGGGCGCCTTGGCCGATACCTGCGCCGCCGTGCCGACCGCGATGATGCGGCCCTGGTCGTCGAAGGCCATGGCGTCGAACTGCACCATGTCGCCCTTGGCGTTCAGGGTGTAGCCGTTGGCGTGCTCGATGATGGTGTCGGCATGGGCGCCGGCGGCGATGAGGGAACACAGCAGGGGGATCTGGCGCAGGCGCATTGGTCTTCTCTCCGTTCTTTTCATGGGCTGCGCCGTGGCGGCGCGGCAGATGGGAGAGTGTATAGAAAATTATGGAATGGTCAACGCCGCGTCAGGCCGCGTCGTGGAAGATGATGCCCAGCGTATGGCGCGTCCCGCTGCGCACGCGGCTCACGCCGTGCCGCATATTCACGCGGTAGGGGCCGCGGCTGCCGTTGACGGGCCGCTGGCTGACCGCGAACACCACGGCGTCGCCCTGCCCCAGCGGCACCACTTCGGCGCGCGACTGCATGCGCGGGCGCTGTTCGGTCAGCACCAACTCGCCGCCGCTGAAATCGACGCCGGGCCGCGACAGCAGCACCGCCACCTGCAGCGGGAACACCAGTTCGCCGTACAGGTCCTGGTGCAGGCAGTTGTAGTCGCCGGCGCCGTACTGCAGCAGCAGGGGCGTCGGCCTCGTTTGTCCGGCCGCGTGGCACGACGCGAGATAGTCGGCATGGGTCGCGGGATAGCGCGCGGCCTCGCCGAGCACGGCCTGCCAGCGGTTGGCGATGCGCGCCAGCGGCGCGTACAGCGAGGTGCGCAGCGCCGCCACCGGCGCCGGCAGCGGATAGGCGAAATACTGGTACTCGCCGCTGCCGAAATTGAAGCGCTCCATCACGATCCGGCTGCGGAACAGCTCCGCCTGCGCATAGCTGGCGGCCAGCTGCGCGCAGGCGGCGGCATCGAGCAGGCCGGGAATCACAGCGCAGCCGAAGGCGTCGAGCTCCGCGCCGATGCGGTCCCAGTCCATCACCGGCTGCCTTCACGTTCGAGCAGGGCCTGCTTGCGCTCGATGCCCCAGCGGTAGCCGGAGATCGAGCCGTCGTTGCGGACCACGCGGTGGCAGGGGATCGCCACCGCCACCGGGTTGGCCGCGCAGGCGCCCGCCACCGCACGCGCGCCCGCGGGCATCCCGACGCGCTCGGCCAGCTCCGCGTAGCTGACGGTCTGGCCGGCCGGGATCTCGCGCAGCGCCTGCCACACGCGCTGCTGGAAAGCGGTGCCGCGCACGTCCAGCGGCAGGTCCAGGCCGATGCCGGGCGACTCGACGAAGCCGACCACAATCGCAACGGTGCGTTCGAAGCCGGCGTCGCCGCCCTGCAGCTCGGCGCGCGGGAAGCGGTCCTGCAGGTCGCGCACCAGGGCGTCGGGATCGTCGCCCATCAGGATCGCGCAGATGCCCTTGCCGGTGGCCGCGACCAGGATCGCGCCGAGCGAGCAGCCGGCGACCGCGAAGCGGATCGTCTCGCCGCTGCCGCCGGTGCGGAAAGTAGCCGGCGCCATGCCCAGCATGTCCTTCGAAGCGGCATAAAAACGGGCGCTGGAATTGAAGCCGGCGTCATACATCGCATCGGTGACGCTGGCGGCGCCGGCCAGCTCGCGCTGCACGCGACCGGCGCGGCAGGCGGCGAAATAGGCCTTGGGCGTGATGCCGGTGTGGGCCTTGAACACGCGGTGAAAATGGAAGCGGCTCATGCCGGCTTCGCGCGCCAGGCTGTCCAGGTCCGGTTCCTCGTCCGCCGTTTCGATCAGGCGGCAGGCCCGCGCCACCGCCTGCGCGCGCCGTTCGGCCAGCGGCGGCGCCTTCGGCTGGCAACGCAGGCAGGCGCGGAACCCCGCGGCCTCGGCTTGTTCGCAGCTGTCGTGGAAGGCGACATTCTCCGGCCGCGCCGGACGCGAGGGGCAGGACGGCCGGCAGTACACGCCGGTGCTGCGTACCGAATACACGAAGTGGCCGTCGGCCTCGGCGTCGCGGGCGCGCACCGCGTCCCAGCGCGCGGCTTCGGTGGCGAATTTGCTGTTTGCTTGCATGGCTCGGTCCTCAAGTTGACGTTGGCGCCACTGTATTGCGGCGGCGGCGCCTGCGCACTCCGGCTATTGCTTTCGAATCCGGATGCTGGCTAGAATGCCCGTCCATACGCCGACTTCGGAGAGTAGTTTGGAAGAACAGAGCGCGCAAGACAACACCCCGATCTTCCAACGCATCAAGGACTACCTGCTCGGCGAAATCGCGTCGGGCCGCTGGAAAGAAGGCGATATGGTTCCCTCGGAACAGGCGCTGGTGCGCCAGTTCGGGGTATCGCGCATGACCGTCAACCGCGCCGTGCGCGAGCTGACCGCCGAGCAGGTGCTGACGCGCCGCCAGGGCGCCGGCACCTTCGTCGCGCCGCGCAAGTTCGAAGCCACCCTGCTCGAGATCCGCAACATCGCCGACGAGATCCGCTCGCGCGGCCGCAGCCACCGCAGCAGCCCGCAACTGCTGGAACAGGCCCGGCCGGGCGACGCGCTGGCGGCCCAGTTCGAATTGGCGCCCGGCACGCCGCTGTTCCATTCCGTGATCGTGCATTTCGAGGACGAGGTGCCGCTGCAGGTCGAAGACCGCTGGGTCAACCCGGCCAGCGCGCCGGCCTACCTGCAGCAGGACTTTTCCACCATCACGCCCAACGAGCACCTGATGAAGGCGGCGCCGCTGGACCGTGCCACCTACAGCATCGAAGCCCTGCCCGCTACGCGCGATGTCGCGGCCATGCTCGGCATCGAGGCGCAGGCCTGCTGCCTGGTCCTGCGGCGCAAGACCTGGTCGGGCGGCCGGGTCGCTTCGGTGGCCACCATGTGGCACCCCGGCCAGTTGTCGCAATATACGGGCGACGTCGCGTAAGGACGCGCCGTTCGTCGACGCCGTTGCGCCAAGCCGTCGGGGTGTTGAGTTTTTGTACAAGGTCGGGACCACTTTCCTGGAAAATGCGTTATTATTCCGACTAATCCCCCGCCTGACTTCCCCTTTGTCGCCCTCCGAACATTGAATTTTGCACACTGTGTCTCCACCATAGTTGTGCGCAGGCCCGAAGGGCAGGCGGCAGCCGGCTGTTGATTGAACGGTGACGGCGTTAATTGATTTCACCTCTTTTGAGGACAACATGAGCGAAAATATCAAACACATCAGCGATGCCTCTTTCGAAACCGACGTGCTCAAGTCCGAGCGCCCGGTCCTGGTCGACTTCTGGGCCGAGTGGTGCGGCCCCTGCAAGATGATCGCCCCGATCCTGGAAGAAGTCGCCAAGGAATACGACGGCAAGATCACGATCGCGAAGCTGGACGTCGATGCCAACCAGGCCGTGCCGGCCAAGTTCGGCATCCGCGGCATCCCGACCCTGATCCTGTTCAAGAACGGTGTCGCGGCTGCCCAGAAAGTTGGCGCAATGGCCAAGGGCCAATTGACTTCGTTCATCGACAGCAATATCTGATACCATAGCGGCGGCAGCGCGCCCGCGCTGCCGTCATTTGAAACGGGCACCGCTTTCTAGCCGGCCGGCCCAGTGAACTAAGCCACGTAGTTCCCTCCCCTACCTTTAATTCCCGCCACGGGACATCCACACACATGCACCTCTCAGAACTGAAGGCAATGCACGTCTCGGCCTTGCTGGAGATGGCAATCAGCCTCGATATCGACAATGCGGCACGCCTGCGCAAGCAAGAACTGATGTTCGCGATCCTGAAGAAGCGCGCCAAGCAAGGCGAGCAGATCTTCGGTGACGGCGCGCTCGAAGTGCTGCCGGACGGCTTCGGCTTCCTGCGCTCGCCGGACGCCAGCTACATGGCCTCGACCGACGATATCTATATCTCGCCGTCGCAGATCCGCCGCTTCAACCTGCACACCGGCGACTCGATCGAGGGTGAGGTGCGTACGCCGAAGGACGGCGAGCGCTATTTCGCGCTGGTGAAGGTGGACAAGGTCAACGGCGAATCGCCGGAAGCGTCCAAGCACCGCATCCTGTTCGAAAACCTGACGCCGCTGCACCCGAACGTGCCGCTGCGCCTGGAGCGCGACATGAACGGCGCCGAGAACATTACCGGCCGCATCATCGACCTGATCGCGCCGATCGGCAAGGGCCAGCGCGGCCTGCTGGTGGCGTCGCCGAAGTCGGGCAAGTCGGTCATCCTGCAGCACATTGCGCATGCGATCACGGCCAATCACCCCGACTGCACCCTGATCGTGCTGCTGATCGACGAGCGCCCGGAGGAAGTGACCGAGATGCAGCGCAGCGTGCGCGGCGAAGTGGTCGCCTCGACATTCGACGAGCCGGCCACGCGCCACGTGCAGGTCGCCGAGATGGTGCTGGAAAAGGCCAAGCGCCTGGTCGAGATGAAGAAGGACGTGGTGATCCTGCTGGACTCGATCACTCGCCTGGCGCGCGCCTACAACACCGTGATCCCGGCATCGGGCAAGGTGCTGACCGGCGGTGTGGATGCCAACGCGCTGCAGCGCCCGAAGCGCTTCTTCGGCGCCGCGCGCAACATCGAGGAAGGCGGCTCGCTGACCATCGTGGCCACCGCGCTGATCGAAACCGGTTCGCGCATGGACGACGTGATCTACGAAGAATTCAAGGGCACCGGCAATATGGAGGTGCACCTGGAGCGCCGCCTGGCCGAGAAGCGCGTCTACCCGGCGATCAACCTGAACAAGTCGGGCACCCGCCGCGAAGAGCTGCTGATCAAGCCGGACCAGCTGCAGAAGATCTGGATCCTGCGCAAGCTCTTGTACTCGATGGACGAGATCGAGGCGATGGAGTTCATCCTCGACAAGATGCGCGCGACGAAGAACAACGTGGAGTTCTTCGACATGATGCGAAGGGGCGGCTAAGCCTGCTTGGCGCATTCACGAAAAGGCGGCCGCGTGCCGCCTTTTTTATTTGTCCGCTACGATGTGTACATCAATGTGCATTCGCCCGGATTTGCAAAAATCGGCGTTCGCACGGAGGATGATATGGAAAGCGATCTGAACAACCCGCCGCCGCCGCGGGATGCCGACTACTACCAACTCGATCGTCGCCTGACGGTCCTTGAAACCCGTTTCGACACGATCTTGCCGACGCTGGCGACCAAGACGGACTTGGTCGGGCTGAAGTTCGAGCTGAAATCCGCCATGTTTGCGTACTTCATCACGATCATCCTCGGGCTCGCAGGTGTCATTGCGACTGTTCTATTGCGCCACTGATTCTATTCGTCGATCACATTCAACGCGTACAGCAAATGGCCAGCGACCTGAACAACCTGCCACCTCCGCGCGACGCCGATTTCTACCAGCTCGACCGTCGCCTGACGATCCTTGAGACCCGCTTCGACACAATCCTGCCGACGCTGGCCACGAAAGCCGACCTTGCAGAGCTGAAAGCCGAATTCAGGACAGACTTTTCCTCGCTCTCCAGGTGGATCTCAGCAATGTTCGTTACGATGGTCATCGGCTTCTCCGGGCTCATCATCGCGATATTGCGCCATTGATATTGCCTCGCCTGTCGCTCCGCGCTATAATCGCCGGTTCAGTTTCCAACCGTGGCAAGTGATCGGCAATCGGGTCAAGAAGCAAGGCGACCGACGAAGTGCTGGTTGGCTACCAAACTAACCGAGGCAAAACCATGAAGACCGATATCCATCCGGATTACCGCGAAGTCGTGTTCCACGACCTGTCGTGCGATTTCAAATTCATCACCCGTTCGACCATCGCCACCCGCGAAACCACGAACTTCGAAGGCAAAGAGTACCCGCTGGTCAAGATCGAGGTGAGCGCCGAGTCGCACCCGTTCTACACCGGTAAGCACAAGATCGTCGACACCGCTGGCCGCGTCGAGAAGTTCCGCCAGAAATTCGGTTCCGTCGGCTCGAAGACCTCCGTCGCCAACGGCTAAGTCTGCGCTGTACGACCTGGGAAGCTACGGTTTCCCGAAGAAAAGAAGCCGCCTGGTCGGCTTCTTTTTTTTTCGCGGCTATACTACGCGACTACAAGAATCTGACAACCTTGCTATCGATGAAACCAGTCCGCCTTCCCGCCGCCGCCACCCTCGCGCTGCCACGCTGGGCGCTCCTCGCGCTTGGCCTGCTGTACATCCTGCCGGGGCTGATCGGGCGTGACCCGTGGAAGGACGATGCCGACGCCGCCAGCTTCGGCATCATGTGGACCATGGCCCATGGCCACCCGGCCGACTGGCTGTATTCGAATATCGCGGGGCTGCCGGCCGGCGACGAAGGCCCGCTCGCGTTCTGGCTGGGCGCCATCTGCATCAAGCTGTTCGGCTGGCTGCTGGGCGACGTGCTGGCCGCGCGGGTGTCGACCATCGGCATCTTCTTGCTGGGCACGGGCTCGCTCTGGTACACCGCCTTCCACCTCGGCCGCCGCGCCGAGGCCCAGCCGCTGCGGCTGGCCTTCGGCGGCCAGCCCGAACCGGACGCCTACGGGCGCACCCTGGCCGACACCGCGGTCCTGATCTACCTCGGCTGCCTGGGCCTGCTGCTGCTGTCGCACGAAACCATCGCCGCCACGCTGCAGGGCTCGCTCGTGGCCTATTTCCTGTTCCGCTCGGTGCGCTACGTCGAACTGGCCTCGACCCGCAATGCCGCCCTGATCGGCCTGTCGCTCGGCGCGCTGGCCCTGACCCGCGGCTATGCCTCGCCGGTGATCCTGCTGCTGGCCCTGTTCCTGTGCACCCGCTTCCTCAAGATGGACGCGCGCGCCACGCTGCGCGACATGGGCCTGGCAGTGGCCGTGGCGCTGGCGATCTGCCTGGCCTGGATCATCCCGGCGCTGGCGCTCCAGCCCTACCTCCAGAACCCGCTGACCGACTGGATGGCGTGGAACGCGTCGCAGCTGGCGCCGCCGAGCTGGTTCTCGATCGCCACCTTCTTCCGCGCCGGCGTGTGGTTCTTCTGGCCGGCCTGGCCGTTCGCGATCTGGGCGATCTGGGCCTGGCGGCGCCAGGAAAAGCTGCTGCACATCGTGCTGCCGCTGTATTTCGTGGCGGCGCTGACCGCGCTGATCATCTGTGATCCGGTGCCGGACAATCCCGACCTGCTGCGCCTGCTGCCGCCCTTGGCCCTGATGGCCGCGTTCGGCCTGCCGACCATGAAGCGCGGCGCCATCAACGGCATCGACTGGTTCTCGGTGATGGTGCTGACTACCCTGGGCGGCATGGTGTGGCTGTTCTGGATCGCCAAGCTGACCGGCACCCCGGCCAAGCTGGCCCGCAACGCGCTCAAGCTGGTGCCCGGCTTCCATCCCGAATTCGGCATCGTCGCTTTCACGGTGGCGGCCGCGACCACGATCGGCTGGTTCTTCCTGGTCCACTGGCGCATCTCGCGCCAGCCCTCGGTGCTGTGGCGCGCGGTGGTGCTGTCGTCCGGCGGCCTGATCCTGCTGTGGGTGCTGCTGATGACGCTGTTCCTGCCTGACCTCAACTACGGCAAGAGCTACGCCAGCGTGGCCCAGCAGATCGCCGCCCGCCTGCCGGCCGAGCCCGGCTGCATCGAGACCAATGCCGGGCCGGCCCAGCGCGCCTCCTTCGCCTACTTCGGCCACCTGCCCTTCGCCAGCGTGGAATCGGAGCGCTGCGATTACCTGCTGCTGCAGGACAGCGTGGTGGTCAAGGATGAGGAAGAATCGCTCAGCAAGTACAACTTGCGCAATTTCACCCTGCTGTGGGAAGGCCGCCGCCCGTCCGACCGCAAGGAACGCTTCCGCCTGTACCGCCGGCGCTGAAGCCTACCCGGATTGCATTGGCTCGACGCAACATTGACATCTTGCAAATTTCCGCACAATTGAGCAAAATCAAGCGTACGCCGAACCCGGCCGTGAAAATGCAGTAATCCACGGCTGGCGCCACTCATCCGCACAGGAGGGTCTCGATGAAGAGCGTGATGTTTTCGGAAGTCATGTACGCGCATGAGCTTGCCCCCTGGCTCAGCCCGGCCCGTCCGCGCCTGCGGCTGGCCTCGTTTGTCCTGTTCATGGTGCTGGGGCTGGCCAGCCTGGTCCTGCTGTTCCACCGCCTCGATCCCGGCACGCCGCTGGAATTCATCGTCATCCCCGTGCTTGCCGGCGGCATCGTCCCCTTGCTGGCGCTGATGCCGGCGCGGTTCGAGGCCACCACCCGTTTCGAAGCGCGCCACCTGCTGCGCACGCTGGAACAGGGGCTGGCCGGACTCGGCTACGAAAGGATGAGCGCCCCGCCCGGCTACCTGCGCTACCGTCCGCGCCAGGGCCTGGGCGCGCGCTGGCCGGCCAAGGAAATCGAAGTCCTGCTGGGCGAACACGTGCTGTCGGTCAGCGGCCCGGCGCTCACCCTGCACGCGCTGCGCAAATGCCTGGGCGGCCCCCAGCGCAACTGAATCTCATAGGGCGATCACTGCAGCCAAGGCACCTCGTTGGCGGGGGCTGAACAGGTGCTGGTGATGGTCGGCGCGCGGCGGCGGCTCCGGCAGCGCAGCCGCGCTGGCCGCCATCGAGCAGGCCGGCAGCACGGCGGCGAGCAGGCCTCTCACGCTCACACCTTCATCGGCAGGATCACCATCTGCAGGCCTTCCAGGTGCAGGCGGCGCTGCACCGCCAGCGAAGCCTGGTTGTGCAGCAGGCGGGTGAACCAGTTATCGGTAGCGAACACCAGCTTGCTGGTGAAGTAGATCGAATTCGGGAACTGGTGGCTGATGCGTTCGCACATGCGCGTGATCTCCTCGACCGCGTCGGTACCGAAGCCGATGTAGGAGGCCGAGGCCATGCCGTGGCTCTGGCAGAAGTCGACGAAGAATTCCAGGGTCTCGGCCGCATCCTCGCGCATCTGCTCCATCGCGCCCTCGCCGCCGTAGACGTGGGCATCGACCGTGCGCGCATTCACGAACAGGAAGTTCTTGAAGTGGCCAGGGAACATGCGCTGCACCCACAGCAGGGCATGCAAGCCGCCGCCGCGCGAGGTGCCGACGATGAACACCGCGGTCTGCGCTTCCGGATCCGGCTCGATGGTCCCGGTTTCTGGCCCGAAAGGCTGGCTGGCGAACACATTGTCGACCGACTGGATCGCGCGCTTGGTCTCGCGGTAGTGGTTGCGGATGTAGACGCACAGGCAGGCGATGGCGGCGATGATGGCGGCGGTGGCCCAGCCGCCCTGCAGGAAACGCTCGACCAGCAGGACCGCCAGGATGCCGGCGCAAATCACGAAGCCGATCATCGACAGCACGAAGCGGCGGATCCAGCGCACGCCCTGCTCGTGATTATGACGATTGCGCCACCAGTACACGCACAGGCCGAACAGCGAGATGGCAAAGGTCAGGAACACCGAGATCGAGTACAGCACCACCAGCAGCGTCACCTGGCCGCCGGTCCAGAACAGGATGATCAGCGCGGCGATGCCCATCACCAGGATGCCGTTCTGGGTGACCAGGCGCGAGGACAGGTAGCGGAACTGGTGCGGCACCCAGGAATCGGAGGCCATGTTCGACAGCACCGAGGGCCCGCCGAGGAAGCCGGTATTGGCGGCCACGAACAGCAGGCCCGCCTCGAAGGCCAGCACCACGGCCAGCATCACCTGGTTGAGCAGCTGGCTGCCGATACCCATGTGCGCGATGATCGACTTGAAGGCGGTGGCGTTGAGGGTTTCGCCGGCGGTCGGATGGGCGTCCCACAGCAGGTAGAGCAGGATGATGCCGCCGGCCGTGACCGACAGCGACAGCGCCATGTAGAACATCGTCATCTTGCCGGTGCGCACGCGCGGCTCGGCCAGCAGGTTGACGTTGTTGGACACCGCCTCCAGGCCGGTATAGGTGCCGCCGCCCTGCGAATAGGCCAGCAGCAGCATGCCGGCCACACTGGTCCAGCCGATGCCCTGCGCCAGCGAGCGGGTGTCGGCCAGGGTGGTGGGCACCAGCTCGGGCAAGTGCGAGGCGTGGGCCACGATGCCGTACACGATCAGCACCAGGTGGGTGGCGACGAAGCCGAGGAAGATCGGCAGCAGGATCTGGATCGCTTCCTTCAGGCCGCGCAAATTCATCACGATCAGCGCGGCGATGAAGAAAGCCTCGGCCCACAGCTTGTAGGCCTGGAAGCCGAGCGGCAGGAAGGAGGCCAGCGCGTCGACGCCGGATGCGATCGAAATCGCGATCGTCAGCACGTAGTCGAGGATCAGGGCGCAGCCCGACACCAGGCCGAGATAGGGTCCGACCAGCTTGGTGGCGACGCGGTAGCCGCCGCCGCCGGTGGGGAACAGTTCGATCACCTGGTTGTAGGCCAGCGCGATGATGAACACGGTGACCGCGGTGGCGATCGCCATGTACAGGCCAAGGTGGGTGTGGGCGCCCAGCGCGCGGAAAGTCTCTTCCGGTCCGTAGGAGGATGAGGACAGGCCGTCGGCGCCCAGCCCGACCCAGGCCAGGAAAGCGACCAGCGCCATCGAGTGGCGGGTCTCGCTTTTCATCGGGTCCAGCGGCTTGCCGAGGATGATCTCGCGTATCTTCTTGTTTTTCATTGTGTCCGCCACCCTCGGGGAGGCTCTGTTTCTGAGTAAGGCGAGATGATACGCTGGAACGCCTTTCCTGCACACAGCACGCGTGCGCCACCGGGTGAAAGTTGCCGCTGCAGGGCAAATCAGAGATAATGCGGCTCGCACCTGCCTCGGTGGTGAAATTGGTAGACGCAGCGGACTCAAAATCCGCCGCCGCAAGGCGTGCCGGTTCGATTCCGGCCCGAGGCACCAGGATTACGTAAGAAAGCACCGCTTGCCGGTGCTTTTTTCATTTCCGGCCCCGCTTTCCCGTCCCGCAGCCTTCATTCTCGGTCGTAAAACTGGGGTAAATTAACGTAAAGAAAGCTGGCCCGCCCGGCAGCGGCGGCGCGCCCGCCGGTATCATGAGGCTTCCCACGGAGGTTAGGCATGACGAAGGTTTTGTTGGTCGACGACGATGTTGAGCTGGTCGACATGTTGAAGGAATACCTGGAGCAGGAAGGCTACGAGATCACGGCCGTGCACAATGGCGCGGACGGGCTGGCGCAGGCCAACAGCGGCCAGTTCGCGATCGCGGTGCTGGACGTGATGATGCCGCGCCTGCAAGGCATGGAGACGCTGCGCCAGCTGCGCCAGCGCAGCCAGATGCCGGTGCTGATGCTGACCGCCAAGGGCGACGACGCCGACCGCATCCTCGGCCTGGAACTGGGCGCCGACGACTACGTGTCCAAGCCATGCACGCCGCGCGAGCTGTCGGCGCGGATTCGCGCGATCCTGCGCCGCACCCAGCAGGCCCCGGCCGCGGCCGAAGGCGCCAGCCAGTTGGTGATCGGCAAGCTGGCCATGTGGCCGGAACAGCGCCGCGTGCACTGGGATGGCGGCGCGGTGGCGCTGACCAGCACCGAATTCAACCTGCTGGAGGTGCTGGCGCGCAATGCCGGCCACACCGTCAGCAAGCAGGAACTGTCGGAAAAAGGCCTGTTCCGCCCGCTCGCGCGCTTCGACCGCAACGTGGACGTGCACATGAGCAGCCTGCGCCACAAGCTGGGCACGCTGTCGGACGGGCGTTCCTGCATCCAGACCGTGCACCGCCAGGGCTACGTGCTGGTCAAGGACTGACATGGGGCGTTTGTTCTGGAAGTTCTTCTTTGCGTCCTGGCTGGTGCAGGCGATCGCGGTGCTGGCGCTCAGCACCGGGGTCTGGTTCAAGGACAAGAACGCGGCGCGGCGCAATGCGCGGGTCGACTTCGGGCCGCCGGCCGCCTTCGCGGTCGATGCGGCTGCGCACACGCTGCGCTACGGCGGCCTGCAGGCGCTGCGCGCGCTGCTGCAGGAACATGGCTGGCTGGCCGTGTACGCGGTGGACAGCAAGGACCACGAACTGCTGGACCGCACCACCAGCCCCACCCTGCTGCAGCAATTGCGCCAGCTGCACGAGACCGATCCGAACTCGCATGCCCTGCAGGAAGTGAAGACGCAGGACGAGACCTGGCTGCTGTTCGCGGCGCGCCAGCCGCGCCCGCCGGGCGGCGCGGTCGGCGGGGTGCACCCGGCGGCCACCAGCGGCCTCGGCGCCATGCGCGGAACGGGCGACGGCATCATCCCGCGCGCACACCGGCCGCCGCGCGACAATTACTTCCCCGTGATGCCGATGCTGCTGGCGATGCTGGGCAGCCTGGTGTCGGCGGCGCTGATGGCCTGGCACTTCGCCAAGCCGATCCGGCGCCTGCGCAACGCGGTCGACGCCGTGGCCCACGGCAAGCTCGATACCCGGGTCGGCGCCCCGGCCAAGGGCGGCGACGAGCTGACCGAACTGTCGCGCGACTTCGACCGCATGGCGCAGCAGCTCGAAAACTCGGCGGATGCGCAGCGCCAGCTGCTGCACGATGTGTCGCACGAGATGCGCTCGCCGCTGGCGCGTCTGCAGGCGGCGATCGGGCTGGCGCGGCAGCGGCCGGAGCGGGTCGACACCTGGCTCGACCGCATCGAGCGCGAGAGCGAGCGCATGGACGGGATGATTGGCGACGTGCTGGCGCTGGCGCGGCTGGACGGCGGGGTCGACCAGGCGCTGGACGAGGACATCAGCGTGGACGAGCTGGTGGCGCAGGTGGCGGACGACGCCGGCTTCGAGGCGCAGGCGGCGGGCAAGTCGGTGCGGATCGAGGCGCACGGTCCGGCCAGCGTGCGCGGCAGCGCCGAGCTGCTGCACAGCGCGATCGAGAATGTGATGCGCAACGCCGTCAAGCACACCCCGGAGGGCAGCGAGGTGACGGTCACGGTCAGCCGCGATGAGGCGGCGCGCAAGGTGCGCATCAGCGTGTGCGACCAGGGGCCGGGCGTGCCGCCGGGCGAGCTGGAGCTGATCTTCCGCCCCTTCCAGCGCGGCAGCCAGAACGGCAACCTGCCAGGCAACGGCCTGGGCCTGGCGATCGCCGACCGCGTGGTGCGCAAGCACGGCGGCAGCATCCACGCGCACAACCGCGACAGCGGCGGCCTGTGCGTCGAGATCGCGCTGCCGCTGGCGGAACATGCCTGATTTACAAAACTTTGCTCTGCTGTACAGGAATTAACGGGACCGCTGGCTACACTGCCAGCACCCGTTTTTTATTTTGAAAGGACAGCAATGCACACCTTCTCTCGTACGATCCGCCGCAGCGCGCTGGTGCTGGCGCTGCTGCCGGCGTTGGCCCTGGCCCAGCGGGGGCCGATGCGCGATGGCGGCCACCCGCCGTTCGGCCAATTCGGCTGCGGCATGGCGGGCGGCCCGGGGATGGCGTCGCATCCTGGCATGGGTCATGGGATGGGCCATGGCGGCATGCTGGCCCGGCTGCAGCTGGACGAGGCGCAACAGGACAAGCTGTTCGCGCTGCGCCACGACATGGAGCCGCAGCAGCGGACCCTGCACAAGCAGGCCATGAAGGCGCACAAGGCGCTGGCCGAGCTGGGGCGGTCGGGGCAGTTCTCGGATGCGCAGGCGAAGCCGCTGGCGGACAGCCTGGCGCAGGCCGAGGCTGGCCTGGCGCTGATGCGGGCGCGCTTCGAAAGCCAGGTGTTCGCGATCCTGACGCCGGAGCAGCGCCAGCGGCTGGCGCAGCCGTGCGGGATGCCGATGGAGCGTGGCGCGCGCGGCCCGCGTGGCGGTGCGCGCGCTGGCGAGCGTGCGCCGAAACCTGACGCGCATTAATCGAGTTGCCCGTCATCCCGGCGCAGGCCGGGACCCATGGACAATTTGAGTTTTCGAAAAGTCGATGCTGCTGGCCCGCTCACTCAGCATGGGTCCCGGCCTGCGCCGGGGCGACGGCCGGGGGTGAAAGCTAGCGTTAGCAGCCTGTGCGCTCAGCATGGGTTCCCGCCTGCGCGGGAACGACGGCATGTTGGCTAACGGCTCGCGTAATAGCGCACCAGCTCGTCGATCTCCTGCGGCGTCAGCAGGTGCGCGGCGTTGCGCATCTGGCGGTTGATGTCATTGGCGCGGGCGCCGCTGTGGAAAGCCAGCAGCTGGGCGCGCAGGTAGTCGGCGTTCATGCCGTCCAGCGTCGGCGTGGCCGGGCGCCGCACATTCGGGCTGTGGCACGACGCGCAGGCGCCGACGTTGCGCATCGGGTCACCGTCGCGCACCAGGCGCGGCGTGGCCGGCCCCACCCGGTCCGGGGTCGGTCTGTCGCGGGTCTGGCTGGCGTAGTACACGGCCAGGTCGCGCATGTCCTGCTCGGACAGGTTCGCCACCAGCGGTTGCATGATGGCGCTCTGCCGGTGCCCGGACTTGAAATCGCGCAGCTGCTTGTACAGGCTGGAGGCCTGCTGCCCCGCAAGGTGCGGCGTGCCGGCCGGACTGGTGCCCTGGGCGCCGTGGCACATCGTGCAGGCCAGCGCCAGCGTGGCCCCATGCCCCACCTGCTGCGGCGTGGTGGCGCCCATCATGTCGGCGCTGACCACGACACTGGTCGGGTACACGGCCTTCTCTTCCGGCAAGCTGGCGTTCTCGAATCGCCCCGGCGCCCCGGCCGCGCTGCAGATCGCATCCCACAGGCTCTCGCCGCTGGCGTGCGCGCGCGGCAGCCAGACCAGGCCGACCAGCGCCGCGATGACGAAGACCACCAGCAGCGCCAGCACGCTGCCGGTGAACCAGCGGTTCCGGGTGCTGAAGATCTCGCTCATGGATGGCCTCCCACCGGCACCGCCGGCACCGATGTCTGCGGCAGCGCCATCAGCTGCCCGATCGGGTAGCCGTAATTCACCACCGACAGCCCGATCATCAGCGCCAGCCACAGGGCGAAACCGTTGAGCGCGAGCGGCACCCGCGCGACCGCGTGCACCGGCTGGCTGAAGCGGAACTCGGGCAGCGTGACGCGGGCGCCGCCGTGGCCACGCAGCAGCACGATGATGAACAGCAGCCCCGAGATCACCAGCAGCAGCCCGCCGAAGAAGCTGAGCACGACCGTGATGGCCTGTGGCGCGATGGCCGGGTTGCTGTAGTCGAAATAGGCCATGCGGCGCGGCATGCCCATCACGCCGACCACGTGCCAGGGGAAGGTCAGGATGATCATGCCGACGAACCACAGCCACAGCTGGGTCTTCATCAGCCCGCCCGCGTGCAGGCCGCGTCCCGTCAGGTGCGGCCACAGGTCGTAGCTGAGCGCGAAATACATGATGACGATGGCGCCGGCAAAGATCAGGTGGAAGTGGCCGGTGATCCATTGCGTGTTGTGCACGGCAAAGTCGAGCTGGTAGCTCATGTTGATCAGGCCGCCCGCGCCGCCGAAGCCGAGCAGGATGAAGGAGAAGGCAAGCGCCAGCATCATCGGGTTGTGCCAGGGCAGCGATTTGACCCAGCCCAGCGCGCCGCGGCCGCCGCGCAGCCGTCCGGCGATCTCGACCGAAGCCGTGATGGTGAACACGGTCAGCAGGGTCGGCACCGACACCATGGCGGTGAACACGGCGTGCAGGAACTTGATGCCGGAGCCGACTTGCGGGTCCTGGAACAGGTGGTGGATGCCGATCGGCATCGAGAACACGAGGAAGAGCACGAAGGAAATGCGGGCCATGGTGTCGCTGTACAGGCGCCCGCCGATGGCGCGCGGCACCAGGGTGTAGAAGGCGATATAGGCCGGCATCAGCCAGAAGTAGACGATGGCGTGCAGGGTCCAGGAGAAAAACACGCGCGCCAGGCCGGCGTCGATGGTGGTCTTGAAGCCAAGCGCCACCGGCAGGATCATGAACAGGATCTCGATCGCGGCGCCGAGCGAGGTCCAGGCCCACAGGTAGGCGCCGGCCACGTTGGCGAACATCGGCAGCGGCACCGCCACGCCCGGGTTGGCCTTCTTCCATACGTGCAGGTTGACCGACATCAGCGCCACCCAGACCCAGGAGCCGACCACCACCAGCACGATGCCGATGTAGTAGGCCGGGTGCCCGATCAGGGGCGGATAGAAGGTGTACAGCACCGAGGACAGGCCCATCGATACCGGAGCCATGGCGATCAGCACGCCGGCCGCCAGCAGGAAGAAGCCGAACCAGGCCCAGCGCTTGCCGACCAGCGCCTGCTTCAGCGACAGCTCGACGATGGCGTAGCCGAAGCCCATCGCGACCAGGGTCGGGAACACATAGCCCATGGCGGAGCCGTGCGCGGTCACCGAGCGGTAGTACAGTTCCGGGTTGCCGATCCAGTCGTGCAGGGGACTGCGGATGTACATCTGCCATTCGCCCAGCAGCAGCGCGGCGAAGAAGGCGGCGAACGCGACCCAGAAGTGGGCCAGCACCAGGCGTTTGGTCTCGTTACTCAACACAGCTCAACCTCCTGGAGGTGGCGGCGCGGCGCAGGAAATCGGCCTTGTCGATGATCTGCACATGGGCCCACATGGCCGCGTGACCGGTGCCGCAGAATTCGTGGCAGGGCATGACGTGCTCGCCGGGTTCGGAGAAGCGGGTGCGGAAGTTCGAGATGTAGCCCGGCACCAGCATCATGTTGACGTTGGTGCGGTCGATCGAGAAGCCGTGCACCACATCGGCCGCGGTGGCGCGGACCCGGATCGGCGTGTCGGCCGGCAGCAGGATGCATTGCGGGGTGAAGGAATACTGGTTGGCCAGCACCCGCAGCGTGACCGAGCCGTCGTTCTCGACCGCGCTGCCGAGATTGGTCTCGACGAATTCGCCGGCGATGTGCAGGGTCGAGGGATCGATGGTTTCGGTGCGCACCGGCGGCATCGAGGCCCAGTGCAGGCTCATATAGCCCATCATGCACAGCAGGAACAGGATGACGGCGCCGACCACCATGCCCCAGCGCCGTTCGGCGGCGACGGCGACGGATTCGGACGGGTGGGTGTCGTGGGTGGCCATCAGTTGCCGCCTCCACGGCCGACGAACACGTAGAAGAAGAACACCAGCCAGCACAGCATCACCACGGCCAGCCCCACTCCGGCCACGGCGAAGGCGCCGCCCGGCCCGCGCGCGACGATCGCGTCGACCCGGCGCTGCTGCTCGGCCGGATCGGCGTCCAGTTCGGTCGGTTCATGGATCATGGCTGCCCTTTCATTCGACGGTGGCGGCGCGCAGCCGGTTGACGTCGCGCACCGACACCGGCGCGCCGCGGTTGCCCCAGGCGGTGCGGATGAAGGTGACCACGGCCGCGACCTCGTTGTCGTTGAGGACTTGCGCGAACGGAGGCATTCCGTACGGCATTGGGTTGCGGCTGGTGCCCGGCGGGTAGCCGCCGTTCAGCACCATGCGGATCGGATTGACGTCGGAGGTCATGCCGATCGACTGGTTGGCGGCCAGCGGCGGATAGTGCGGCGGCTTGCCGCGCCCCTCGGCGCCGTGGCAGCTGGCGCAGCGCTGGCCATAGATGCGGCGGCCCTCGCTGGCGGCCTGGTTGACGTCGGCGCGCAGCGGCGACTTGGCGGTGTCGGCGGACACCGGCTGGTCCGCCGGCAGGCTCTTGAGGTAGACCGCCATCGCGCGGATATCCTCGTCCGTCATGTACTGCAGGCTGTTGTAGGTGACTTCGGCCATCGGCCCGTACACGGTGGCGCGGGCCGACACGCCGGCCTGCAGCAAGTCCATGATGTCGCGGATTTCCCAGTTGCCCAGGCCAGCCTCGCGGTTGGAGGTGAGCGAGGGCGCGTACCAGTTCTGCATCGGGATCAGGCCGCCCTGGAAAGCCTGCGCCTCGGACGAGCCGCCCAGCGCGTTGATCGGGGTGTGGCACATCGCGCAGTGGCCCAGGCCCTGCACCAGGTAGGCGCCGCGGTTCCATTCGGCCGACTTGCCGCGGTCCGGCTGGTACTCGCCTTCGTTGAAATACAGGGTGCGCCAGCCGATCAGCAGCGAGCGGTTGTTGTAGGGGAAGCGCAAATCGTGCGGGCGCGAAGCCAGGCGCACCGGCGGCACCGAGCGCAGGTAGGCGAAGATGGCGTCGCTGTCGGCGCGCGTGACCCGGGTGTAGGACGCGAACGGCATGGCCGGGTACAGCAGGTCGCCGTTGCGCGAGCGGCCGGTGTGCAGCATCTGGTAGAACTCTTCGGCGCTCCACTTTCCGATCCCGGTTTCCTTGTCGGGCGTGATATTGGGCGAGTACAGGGTGCCGAACGGGGTCGGCATCGGCCGGTTGCCGGAGAAGATTTTGGCGCCGGGGATGGTATGGCAGGCGATGCAGTCGCCGGCCTGGGCCAGGTAGCGCCCGCGCTCGACTTGCGACGGGGCGGCGGGCGCGCGGTTCCGCTGCTGGGCCTGGGCCAGGCCGGGCAGCGCGCACATCAGCAAGACAAGACTGGCGAAATGGCGTGTCAGCATGTTCTGGCTTTCCTTACGGCTATTGCGGCTGGCTGCCGCAGGCCAGCGGCAGGCGCGGGCCGCCGCGCGGGGCCGGGCGCGCGCCCGGCGTCGGCAGCGAGGCCAGGTAGGCCGCCACCGCCGCCACTTCGGGCTCGCTGAGGCTGGAGGCGACAAATTGCATGCAGTCGGGCGCGAGCGCGGTGCGCACGCCGTAGCGCCAGGCGCCGAGCTGGGCGCTGACATAGTCGGCGCGCAGGCCAAGGAGGCCGGGAATGCCCGGTTCGCGCCCGGTGAGTTCGGCGCCGTGGCAGGCGATGCAGGCCGGGATCTTTTTGCCGGGCAGGCCGCCGGTGACGATGCGCTGGCCGTCGCGCAATTGCCGGGCGCCGGCGTTGGGCCTGGCGTGCGCCAGCGGCGCTGGATTCTGCGCGGCGAAATACTCGGCCATGCGCATCAGGTAGGCATTGGGCAGGTATTCCAGCAGGTAGTTCATCGGCACGTACTTGCGGCGCCCCTCGCGGAAGGCGACCAGCTGGTTGTACAGGTAGCCGGCGGGCTTGCCGGCCAGGCGCGGGAAGTAGACGTTCTCGACGCCGCGCCCCTTGTCGCCATGGCAGCCGATGCAGGCGGCCACGCGCGCCTCCATGGTGTCGGGGATGCGCTCGGGCACGCCCTGCTGCGCGAACGCCGGCGCTGCGCAGGCCATCAGGATGAGAAATCGATTGAAGAAAAACTTCACCGCACCTCTCCCGCGGCCCGGGCGTGCCCGCCCCTCACCGCTCGTGTCAACGTCTGGACAGCGTAACAAAGGCTGGGGAAGCGCGCCGCACGGTTCGGCTCGCGCGGCGGCCCCGGATCAGTGCTTGGCGCCGGCCGGCGCCTGCACCCAGTTCTCGTAATTGCGTTCGATGCGGCGCATGGTGCCGTCGTGGCGCATGGAATCGAGTGCGGCGTTCATGCGCGCGACCATCGCGTCCGGCACGCCGGGGTTGCAGGCGAGGTAGACGCGGATCTGGTTGAAAGTCAGCACCCGGACCAGCTGCTTGTCCCAGCCGTGGCGTTCGAGCAGGTTGCCGCCGCGGCGCAGGCCGGCGGCCCACAGGTCGATCCGGCCCATCATCAGCTTCTTCGGGTTGATCAGGTCGTCCGGCGCCGGGTCGACCTTGAAGCCACGCTCGCGCAGGTACTGGTCGCGCACGTCGCCGTTGTAGGTGCCGATGGTGTAGCGGCGCGCCTCGTCCAGGCTGCGCGGCTGGATGCCGCTGCCGGCGCGCGCCACCAGCACCCAGTCGGCCTCGTCGGTCGGGCCGATCCACTTGAACAGCGCCTCGCGCTCGGGCGTGCGAGTGGTCGAGTAGACGCAGGCGTCGGCCCGTTCCCGCGCGGCGGTGTAGGCGCGCTTCCAGGGCAGCAGTTCGATGGTGTAGGCGATGCCGGCGCGCGCCATCATCTCGCGCACCTTGTCGGTGCCGATGCCGACCACGCGGCCGTCCTCCAGCATGCTGGACGGCGGCGAGTGTTCGGTGGCCAGGTAGAGCCGGGGCTCGGCATGCGCCGCGACGGCGCCCAGGGCCAGCAGGATGGCGAACACGCGTCGTTTCATCGGCATGGATGGCCCCAATCCGGGTGCGCTGCGGGAAGCGCGGTTGGGCCTAGCATAGCAGCAAGAACTCAGCGGCGGCAAGAAATCGCCGCACGGCGCTCAGGCGCCGGCGCCGGCCGGCACCAGGCCGCCGGCATGGCGCCGCACCAGCTCCTGGTACAGCGCGCTGTAGCTGGCCGCCATTTGCTCGGAGGTGAACAGCTCGCGGTAGCGCTCGGCGGCGCGGGCGCCCATCTCGGCCGCCAGCTGCGGATTTTCCCACAGCGTGCGCATCGCCGCGCCCAGCGCCTGCGGGTCGGACGGCGGCACCACCAGCCCGGTCTTGCCGTCGACGTTGATGTAGGTGGTGCCGGTGCCGATCTCGCTGGAGATCATGGGCTTGCCGAACATCGCGCCTTCCAGCAGCGAGATGCCGAAGGCTTCCGAGCGCAGGTGCGAGGGGAAGGCCACCGCGTAGCACAGCTTGAGCAGGGCCACCTTGTCCGGGTCGTCCAGTGCGCCGACGAACAGCACGTGCTTCAGTCCCAGGCGTTCGGCGTGGGCCTTCAGTTCCTGCTCGATCGGGCCGGCGCCGACGATGACCACCGGGTAGTCCAGCTTTTCGACCGCGTCGAGCAGGATATGCAGGCCCTTGTAGTAGCGCAGCACGCCGACGAACAGGAAGAACTTGTCGCCGACCCGGGCACGCCATTGGTCGACCAGCTCCTGCGAGGGCTCGGGATAGGTGGCGCGGTCGAGGCCGTAGGTGATCACGCGGGTCTTGTCGCGGTAGCGGTCCAGCACCGCCGACGAGGCCATGTAGTTGGGCGAGGTGGCGACGATCGTGTCCACGCTCTGCAGGAAGCGGTGCTTGAGCGGCTGGTACAGGCGCAGCAGGTGCTTCTGGCGCACGATGTCCGAATGGTAGGTAACCAGGCTCGGCTTCTTGATGCGGGCCAGGAAGTGGGCCAGGTCCATGAACGGCCACGGGAAGTGGTAGTGCACCACATCGGCCTCGCGCGCCAGCCGCGCCAGCGCGCCGATCGCGGCCAGCGAGCAGGCGTTGGAGGCGATCTCGAAGTCGAGCGGCACGCGGTGCACCCGGGTGCCGTCCAGCTCGTAGGGCTGCAGATTGGGCTGGCGCGACAGCGACAGCACCTCGTTGCGCACGCCCAGCTTGCCCGTCCCGTTGCACAGCTGGCGGATCACTTGCTCGATGCCGCCCAGCGAATCGGGATAGTAGGTCTTGTAGAAATGAAGGACGCGCATCGGCTGACTACTCAACGGTTAAGAACGGTATGGTACACGGCTGCGGTCTGGCGCGCCGTTTCGAGCCAGGTCAGGCGTGCGGCCCTCTCGCGGCCGGCCGCGATGCAGCGCGCGCGCAGGGCTTGGTCGCGCACCAGCGCCAGCATCGCCTCGCCCAGGGCGCCGGCGTCGAGCGGGTCGACTTCCAGCGCCGCGCCCTGGTTCACTTCCGGCAGCGAGCTGGCGTTGGAGGACACCACCGGCACGCCGGAGGCGAAGGCTTCCACCACCGGGATGCCGAAGCCTTCGTACAGCGAGGGAAACACGAAGGCGCCGGCGCCGGCGTACAGATGGCGCAGGGCCTGGCCGTCGGTGAGGCGGTCGAGCCAGGCCACCGGTTCGCCCTCGGCCTGGGCGGCGCGGATGCGCGCCACCAGTTCCTCGCAGCGCCAGCCGGGGGCGCCGACGATCACCAGCTGGTGCGCCTGGCGCACTTCGCGCGGCAGCGCCAACCAGGCCTGCAGCAGGCGCTCGACGTTCTTGCGCGGCTGTAGCGTGCCGACGAACAGGAAATAACCCGGCGTCAAACGATGTTCCGACAGGGTGGCCTGCACGGCGGCCGGGTCCGGCGCCTCCAGCCATTCGTCGTCGACGCCGCAGGGCACCACCGACACCCGCCGCGCATCGACGCCGAAGCACTCGACCAGCTCGTCCACCGCGAAATGCGACAGCGCGATCACATGGTCGGCCTTCTGCGCGGCCTTGCGCTGCAGCCAGTTCTTCAGCTGGCGCAGGCGCGGATTGCACCACTCGGGATACTTGATCGGCAGCGCGTCGTGCAAGGTGGCCACCAGCGGGCAGTCCATGCGCACCACGCGGTAATCGGTAACGTGGAACAGGTCGGCCGGCATGTGCACGCGGTGCGCGCCGGGCGTGAACAGGTCGACCAGCGAGGCGGCCTCGAAGGATTGCGGCATGGGCTGGCCGACGCTGATGGCGTCCGCGCCGCTGCCGAAGGCGCGCGGCCAGGAATAGCCCTGCACCGCGCAGCCTGCGCGCGGCAGGTGGCGCAGCAGGGCCTGGGTGTAGACGCCGATGCCATCCAGCCGCCCGCCCGTGAGGCCCGGCTCGACCATATTGGTGCCGAGGCCGACGGCCAGCGGGGCCGCGCTCACGCCTGGTACATCCAGCGCAGCGTCTCGGCCAGCGGGACCGGCCGGGTGGGGCCGATGGCCTGGGTCAGGCGATCGTTGCTGCCGACCAGGGTGAGCACATCGTTGGCGCGCACGAAGGCGGGGTTGACCCGCACCTCGATGTGGTAGCCCGCCAGGTCCTCGACCATTTCGATGACGCTGGCCAGCGAATGGGAGCGTCCCGAACAGACGTTGAAGGTCTGGCCGGCCGGCGCCGTCGCCAGCAGGCGCCGGTAGCAGGAGGCGACCATGCGCACATCGGAAAAGTCGCGCGCGATGGCGAGGTTGCCCAGTTCGATCTGGCGCGCGCCCTGGCGGAAGTGGGCGACGATCTTGGGCAGCAGGAAGTTTTCGGTCTGGCCGGGGCCGGTGTAGTTGAACGGCCGCGCGATGACGATGGGCAGCTTGTCCATCCACAGCCGGGCCATGTATTCCATCGCCAGCTTGCTGACCGCATAGTCGTTGGCCGGGGCCGGCAGCACGTGCTCGTCGATGACGGCGACGTCGGCATTGCCGTACACATTGGCCGACGAAGCCAGCAGCACGCAGGACGGGCGGTAGGGGCAGGACGCCAGCGCCGCCAGCAGGTTGCGGGTGCCGACCACGTTGACCTGGTAGATCTGTCCGGCGTCGCCGTGGCCGACGAAGGCGATGCCGGCCAGGTGGGCCACGACGTCCGGGCGCACCTGGCGGATCACGTCCTCGACCGAGGCCTGGTCCAGCAAGTCCATCGCGAACAGGCGGCCGCCGGCGGGTTCGCCCGGCAGCACGGTACCGTACACCTCGTAGCCTGCCTGTTCCAGCTCGCGCTGCAGGTAGTAGCCGGTGAAGCCGCGCACGCCCGTGATGAGCGCGCGCCTGCCCTCGCCTTCGCGCGGGACAGCTTCGGTGGCTAGCGGAGTCATGGCTTAAAAGGAAGAGCCCTGTTGGTTGCGGCGCAGGTCGGCATCGACCATCATCTGGCACAGCTGCTCGAGCGTGGTTTGCGCCTCCCAGCCCAGCTCGCGCCTGGCCTTGGACGCGTCGCCGATCAGCAGGTCGACCTCGGCCGGGCGGTAGAAGCGGGGCGACACGCGCACCAGTTCCTTGCCGGACCTGGCGCACAAGCCGCGCTCCTGCTCGCCGCTGCCGGTCCATTCTACCGTGACACCGGCGCCCTTGAACGCCATGCTGACAAAGTCGCGCACGGTCTCGGTGCGGTTGGTGGCCAGCACATAGGTGTCGGGCTGCTCGGCCTGCAGGATGCGCCACATGCCGTCCACGTATTCGCGGGCGTAGCCCCAGTCGCGCTTGGCGTCCAGGTTGCCCAGCTCTAACACGTCGAGCTTGCCCAGCACGATCTTGGCGGCGGCGTCGGTGATCTTGCGGGTGACGAATTCACGGCCGCGCAGCGGCGACTCGTGGTTGAACAGGATGCCGGACGAGCCGAAGATGCCGTAGGACTCGCGGTAATTGACCGTCATCCAGTGCGCGTACAGCTTGGCGACGCCGTAGGGGCTGCGCGGATAGAAGGGCGTGTCCTCGACCTGGGGCACGGCCTGCACCTTGCCGAACATTTCGGAGGTGGAGGCCTGGTAGAAGCGGATCGCCGGGTTGACGATGCGGATCGCTTCCAGCAGGTTGACCACGCCGAGGCCGGTGATCGAGGCGGTGGCGACCGGCTGTTCGAACGACACCCCGACGAAGCTCTGCGCGGCCAGGTTGTACACCTCGTCCGGGGCGGCGCTCTGGATCAGGCGCACGCTGGAGGACAGGTCGGTCAGGTCGTACTCGACCAGGGACAAGTCCGGGTGGTTGGCAATGCCGAGTTCTTCAATGCGCCAAAAATTAACCGAGCTGGACCGGCGAAAGGTGCCGGTGACCTGGTAACCCTTTTCCAGAAGCAGCTCCGCCAGGTACGCGCCGTCCTGCCCGGTGATGCCAGTGACCAGGGCTCTTTTTTTTGTTTGCATGTTCAAGTTCTTGGTGGTGATCGCCCAATCAGGCGAGTAGCTACTGACAACACAATATTGTAACAGAGCAGTTGTCCGCCACCTTTAGGGAAAATACAGTGTGACAGAATGAGAAAAGTTTCTGACAATTATCCCGGCAAAAATATGCATATCCCAGCGGCGAAACGAATTGTTACGTCATTCAGGATGAGCAGGCGCACGATCGGGCGCCGCGGTGAGAGGCGTCAATACATGGCACGGCCGGCCGAACTTTTTGAGTCCGGCCGGCGCGCGTAAATATCAGCGTCCGCAGACCGCGTCCACCACGCACAGGGCCGTCATGTTGACGATCCGGCGCACCGTGGCGGACGGGGTGAGGATGTGGGCCGGGCGTGCGCAGCCGAGCAGCACCGGTCCCACCGCGATGCCGTTGCCGGCCGCGGTCTTGAGCAGGTTATAGGCGATGTTGGCCGAATCCAGGTTCGGCATCACCAGCAGGTTGGCGTCGCCCTTCAGAGTCGAGTTCGGCATGACCTGGTTGCGGGTCTTGGCGTCGAGCGCGGTGTCGCCATGCATCTCGCCGTCGATTTCCAGGTCCGGCGACTTCTGCTGCACCAGCGCCAGCGCGGCGCGCATCTTGCGGGCCGACTCGCTGTTGGACGAGCCGAAGTTCGAGTGCGACAGCAGCGCGACCTTCGGCGGGATGCCCAGCTTTTCCAGCTCCTGCGCGGCCATCAGGGTGATCTCGGCGATCTCCTCGGCGCTCGGGTTCTCGTTGACGTGGGTGTCGGCCAGGGCCAGCTGGCGGTCCGGGGTGATGATGAAGTTCATCGCCGAATACACGTTCGAGCCGGGGCGCTTGCCCAGGATCTGGTCGATGAAGTTCAGGTGCAAGTGGGTGGCGCCGATGGTGCCGCAGATCAGGCCGTCGGCATCGCCCTTGTGCACCATCATCGCGCCGATCAGGGTGTGGCGGCGGCGCATTTCGAGCTTGGCCCAGTCCTGGGTCACGCCCTTGCGGCAGGTCATTTCGAAATAGGTCTGCCAGTAGTCGCGGTAGCGCTCGTCATACTCGGGGCTGATCACCTCGTAGTGCACGCCCTGCTTCAGGCGCAGGCCGAAGCGCTCGATGCGCTGCTCCAGGATCTTGGGGCGGCCGACCAGGATCGGGCGCGCCAGGTTCTCGTCCGACACCACCTGCACCGCGCGCAGGATGCGTTCCTGCTCGCCCTCGGCGAACACGATGCGCTTCAGTTCGGCCGGGGCCTTCTTGGCGATCGCGAACAGCGGCTTCATGAAGCTGCCGGAACGGTAGACCAGTTGCTCCAGGCTCTGGGCGTAGGCGGCCAGGTCGGCGATCGGGCGCGTCGCCACGCCGCCGTCCATCGCGGCCTTGGCCACGGCCGGCGCGATGTGGGTCAGCAGGCGCGGGTCGAACGGATAGGGAATCAGGTAGTCGGGGCCGAACGACAGGTTGGAGATGCCGTAGGCGCTGGCCACCACGTCCGACTGCTCGGCGTGGGCCAGGTCGGCGATCGCATGCACCACCGCGATTTCCATCTCGCGCGTGATGGTGGTGGCGCCGCAGTCGAGCGCGCCGCGGAACATATAGGGGAAGCACAGCACGTTGTTGACCTGGTTCGGATAGTCCGAACGGCCGGTCGCGATCACGGCGTCGCCGCGCACCGCCTTGGCGTCTTCCGGCAGGATCTCCGGGGTCGGGTTGGCCAGCGCCAGGATCAGCGGGTTGGGCGCCATCTTGGCCACCATCTCCGGCTTGAGCACGCCGCCGGCGGACAGGCCGAGGAAGATGTCGGCGTCAGGGATGACTTCGGCCAGCGAGCGCTTGTCGGTCTCTTGCGCGAAGCGTTCCTTGTCCGGGTCCATCAGCTCGGTGCGGCCCTTGTAGACCACGCCGGCCAGGTCGGTGACGAAGATGTTCCCGATCGGGAAGCCGAGGTCGACCAGCAGGTCGAGGCAGGCCAGCGCGGCCGCGCCGGCGCCGGACACCACCAGCTTGCACTGCTTGATGTCCTTGCCCACCACTTTCAGGCCGTTCAGGATGGCGGCGCCGACGATGATCGCGGTGCCGTGCTGGTCGTCGTGGAACACCGGGATCTTCATCTTCTCGCGCAGCTTGCGCTCGATGTAGAAGCACTCCGGCGCCTTGATGTCTTCCAGGTTGACGCCGCCGAAGGTCGGCTCCAGCGAGGCGATGATGTCGACCAGCTTGTCGGGATCGGTCTCGTTGATCTCGATATCGAACACGTCGATGTTGGCGAACTTCTTGAACAGCACGCCCTTGCCTTCCATCACAGGCTTGGACGCCAGCGGGCCGATATTGCCCAGGCCAAGCACGGCGGTGCCGTTGCTGATCACCGCCACCAGGTTGCCGCGCGACGTGTATTTATACGAAGCGGCCGGATCCTTGACGATTTCTTCGCAGGGCGCGGCGACGCCGGGCGAGTAGGCCAGCGCCAGGTCGCGCTGGTTGAGCAGCTGTTTAGTGGCCGTGACGCTGATT
The DNA here is from genome assembly GCF_024753145.1 of Massilia terrae. Lineage (GTDB taxonomy): Bacteria > Pseudomonadota > Gammaproteobacteria > Burkholderiales > Burkholderiaceae_D > Telluria > Telluria terrae. The sequence goes on from NZ_JANUGU010000008.1 coordinate 118,330, forward strand.
TTGCCCGGCTGCGGAGTCTCGTGATAAACCAGTGCTGCAGCACGAAGTTGTTGGCGGAGTTCTTCTTTTTTGTCCATTGATGAATCCATGCTACAGCCTTCCTGAACTTGCGGTGGGGGCTGTCGATTCTATCAGAGCTAGGCGGTGGTGGCTCCCTACGTATTTCTCCTTACTGTCGATACTTCATAAGAAAAACTGATCAATTCGATGAGAATAATCAATTTCTTAAATTGAAAAGAACTGGCTATCATCCTCTCCATACCGATTAACTTCCTTAATCAAACAGGAGAGCAGCATGGCCAAGCAGACCCAATCCGTGACCATCGAAAACCTCGAAGCCGCCTTTGCCGGCGAATCGATGGCCCACATCAAATACCGCTACTTCGCCCGCATGGCGCGCGCCGCCGGCGCCATCGAGGTGGCCGAAGCCTTCGAGGCGACCGCCGACCAGGAAGTGATGCACGCCTTCGGCCACCTCGACCTGCTCTACCCCAAGGACAAGCTGACCCCGGCGCGCGCGCTGGAGATCGCGATCGAGGGCGAGACCTATGAGTACACCGAGATGTACCCCAAGTTCCGCCACCTCGCGGTCGAGGAAGGCAACCGCGCCGCGGTGGCTGAATACGACGAGCAGATCGCCGAATCGAAGGAACACGCCGAGCAGTTCAAGCGCACCCTGGAACTGGCCGCCAAGCGCTTCGCCGCGCTGGCCAAGGTCGAGGAGCGCCACGCCAACCACTACCAGGCCGCGCTCGACAAGCTGAACGCCGCCTGAGCACCACCGACTACTCGAAAGAAAGGAAGACCATGAAAACCTACCAATGCATCGTTTGCGGTTTCATCTATGACGAAGCGGCCGGCATGCCGGACGAAGGCATCGCCCCCGGCACCCGCTGGGACGACATCCCGGCCGACTGGTCCTGCCCGGATTGCGGCGTGGCCAAGGCCGACTTCGAGATGGTCGAGGTCTGAGCATGCGCGATCCGGTCATCATCATCGGCGCCGGCATGGCCGCCTATAGCCTGGCACGCGAGTTCCGCAAGCTGGACCAGGCCACGCCGCTGATGCTGGTCGCGGGCGGCGCCGCCCATGCCTACGCCAAGCCGGCGCTGTCGAATGCGCTGGCGCTGGGCAAGGAGCCGCATGCGCTGGTGCAGGCCGGGCCGGAGCAGATGGCTGACACGCTGGACATGACCGTGCTGGCCAACACCTGGGTCACCGCCATCGACCACGAGGCGCGCGAAATCGACACCGCGCAAGGCCGCTTCACCTACAGCCAACTGGTGCTCGCGCTGGGCGCCGATCCGGTGCGCCTGCCGCTCGCCGGCGATGGCGCGGCCGATGTCATGTCGGTCAACGACCTGCACGACTACACACTGCTGCGCGAGCGCCTTGCGGCCGCTGGAGCGGCGGCGCGCGTGGCCATCATCGGCGCCGGATTGATCGGCTGCGAATTCGCGGACGACCTGGCGGGCGCCGGCTACCGGGTCACGCTGGTCGATCCCGGTTCGCTGCCGCTGTCCGCACTGGCCGCGCCGGTGCTGGGCGAGGCCCTGGTGCAGGCGTGGTCGGCGCGCCCGGTCACGCTCAGGCTCGGCACCACAGTCGACAGCGTGGCGCGCGACGGCGATGCCTACGAACTGACGCTGGCCGACGGTACGCTGGTGCAGGCAGATTTGGTGGTTTCGGCGGTCGGGCTGCGGCCGTCCGTATCGCTGGCCATGCAGGCCGGGCTGGAGGTCGCGCGCGGCATTCGCATCGACGACTTCGGCAAGACCAGCGCAGATGATATTTACGCACTGGGCGACTGTGCCGAATACAGCGTGGGCGATGGCAGCGCCGTGATGCCCTTCGTGGCGCCGATGCTGGTGGCGGCGCGTGCGATCGCGGCCACGCTGGCGGGCACGCCGACGCCGATCGTGCTCAAGCAGGAAGCGGTGATCGTCAAGACGCCGAGCTGCAAGCTGGCCCTGCTCCCGCCGCCGCGCGGCGTGGCGGGCAGCTGGCTGGCGCAAGCCGAAGGCGAGCGGATCATAGCGCGCTTCCACGACAAGGACGGGGTGCTGCGCGGCTTCGGCCTCACCCAGCACACCCCCGCGCTGCGCAACCAGTTGCTGGCGGAGCTGGGCAGGGCTGCGTAGCCACTAATTCGTGCAAAGTAAGAGACCGTCGTTCCCGCGCAGGCGGGAACCCCATTTCGCTGAGCAGACGCTACGTGTGCTCGATGCGTTAGCACTGCGCCGCCAAAATGGGGTTCCCGCCTGCGCGGGAACGACGGCAAAGGGCTGCGGAGTACAATGACGCCGCCATGCTCTCCGAATTCGACCTCATCAAACGCTACTTCACGCGCGAGCGCGCCGGCCGCGCTTCGACCGTGCTCGGCGTCGGCGACGACTGCGCCCTGCTCGCGCCCACGCCCGGCATGCAGTTGGCGGTATCGACCGACATGCTGGTCGAGGACCGCCACTTCTTTGCCGGCGCCGACCCGCGCAAGCTGGGGCACAAGTGCCTGGCCGTGAACCTGTCGGACCTGGCCGCGATGGGCGCGCGCCCGCTCGCGTTCACGCTGGCGCTGGCGCTGCCGCAGGCCGATGCCGACTGGCTGGCCGGCTTCTCCGAAGGCCTGTTCGCGCTGGCCGACGAATATGGCTGTGAACTCATCGGCGGCGACACCACCCGCGGCCCGCTCAATATCTGCATCACCGTGTTCGGCGAAATCGAACCGGGCCACGCGCTGCGGCGCGACGCGGCCCGCGACGGCGACGACATCTGGATCTCCGGCACCCTGGGCGACGCGCGCCTGGCGCTGGCCGGCTACCGCAACGAAGCCTGGCTCGATGCCGCCAGCCACGAGCAGGCCGGCGCACGCATGCACACGCCGACGCCGCGCGTGGCGCTGGGCCGCCTGCTGGCCGAACAAAAACTGGCCCGTGCCGCGCTCGATATCTCGGATGGCCTGATCGGCGACCTTAGCCACATCCTGGCCGCATCGCGGGTCGGCGCCACGCTCGACGTCGATGCGCTGCCGGCCGGCCTCGCCCTGCAGCGCGAGGACCAGGCCCTGCGGCGCCGCTTCACGCTCGCGGGCGGCGACGACTACGAGCTGTGCTTCACCGCCGCACCGGCACAGCGCGCCGCGATCGAGGATGCCGGGCGCGCCAGCGCCACCCCGGTCACGCGCGTCGGACGCATCGAAGCCGCGCCCGGGCTGCGCCTGGTCGACGCGCATGGCGTGCCGCTTGCGCTGTCGCTGCGCGGCTGGGATCACTTCCAGCAGTAGGCCGGGCGAACTTGGCCGCGAGGCTGGCGACCATCGCCAGCGCTCCCAGCGTTTCCAGCAATACGTCGATCATGCTTCCCTCCCGTTGAATCAGCGCTGCAGCAGCGCCGGCGCGTAGGCCTTGATGAAGAACGCCAGCGTGATGCAGGACGTGGCGAGCAGCGTGACGGTGCGGATAAGCTGCGGCGAAGCGCGCCGCCCGAGATGCGCGCCGCCATAGCCGCCGATGACCGCACCGATGAGCATCGCCAGCGTCTCGTGCCAGTGCACTGCGTTGGCGATGATGAAGGCGACCACGGCCACCATGTTCGCCGCGCTGACCAGCAGCGTGCGCGGCGCGTTGAGCTCCTTCAGCTCGCAGCTGTCGAGCAGTCCCCACATCGCCATCATCATGATCCCGACCGCGCCGCCAAAATAGCCACCGTAGACGCCAAGCGCGAACTGGACGGCCAGCACCGCACGCGCATGGACGTGGAAGCGTGCCCGCATCGCCTCGCCGATGCGCCGCCCGAACGCCAGCGCAATGGAAGCGGCCAGCAGCAGCCAGGGCAGCACGAACGTGAAGGCCGCCGACGAAGTCCGCAGGAGCAGCAGCGCCCCGGCCAGGCCGCCGCACACAGTCACGCCCAGCAGCGCGCGCAGCGATACAGCGCCCACCGGACGCAAGCCGTCGCGGTAGGCCCAGGCGCTCGCCAGCCCGCCGGGAAACAGTGCGACCGTACTCGAAGCATTCGCCTGAACCGGTGGCACGCCGGCCGCGATCATCGCCGGCAAACTGACGAAGGAGCCACCGCCCGCCAACGCATTCATCGCCCCCGCCACCACTCCGGCCAGAAGCACCAGGATCATCGTGTTCATCCAGTCATGGTAGTGCCCGTGGGACGCCTCCGCAATCTGGCAATTCCGGTGCTACACTTCGGAAATTCCGAATGCAGAAGGCTTTGCGATGCGCTTCGACCTGACCGATATGCGGCTGTTCCTGACCGTGGTGGAGTGCGGTAGCCTGACCCAGGGCGCACGCGCGATGCACCTGGCGCTGGCTTCGGTCAGCGAACGCATCGCCGGCATGGAGGCGGCCCTCGGCGCGCCGCTGTTGGAGCGCAACCGGCGCGGCGTGCGCGCCACCGCCGCCGGCGAAGCCCTGGTCCGGCACGCGCGTTCGATCCTCGGCCAGGTAGAGCAGATGCGCGGCGAACTGCGCACCTACGCCACCGGCTTGAAAGGCCGCGTCAGGCTGCTGTCCAACAGCGGCGCCCTGTCCACCTTTCTCCCGCAGCAGCTGTGCCGCTTCCTCGCGGCCCACCGCGACCTGGCGGTCGACCTGGAGGAGCTGACAAGCACCGGCATCGTGCAGGCACTGGTCACCCGCCGCGCCGACCTCGGCATCGTCGCCGACACCACCGACCTGGGCATGCTGCAGACCCACCTGATCGCCACCGACAAGCTGGTCGTCCTCACAGCCCACAAGCACCGCCTGGCCCGGCAAGCAGCCGTCGCCTTTTCCGAAGTCCTCGACGAACCGTTCGTCGGCCTGAAGGACGCCGCGCTCGAAACCCACCTCGCGGAACGCGCCTCGCGCCTGGGCCGCCAGTTCGATTACCGGGTCCAGCTGCGCAGCACGGAAATGGTGGCAATGCACGTCGAAGCCGGCATCGGGGTTTCGATCATGTCCGATGCGGCGGCGCGCACCCTGCACCGCGACCTGGCCGTGCTGCCGCTGGCCGAAGTGTGGGCTACGCGCCGCATCTACCTGTGCGCGCGCGATTTCGCCGCTCTGCCGCCGCACACGCACTTGCTGGCGCAGCAGCTCTTGCAGCAGGCCGCCTAGCGCTCGCTCGGCGCCGGCCCCTCGCCCATGCGCGGGGTCTTGCGGTCGTCGTAAGGCCCGTGCTGCAGCCAGTAGTGGCGGAAGGCGAGGCGCACGTTCTCGCGCAGCTCGTCGTCGTCCCAGGGCTTGGTGTAGAAGCGGTAGATCGCGCCGCGGTTGATCGATTCGAGCACAGTGCCGACCTCGGTGTAGCCGGACAGGATGATGCGAATCGTGTCCGGGTACATCTCCTTGACCTTGCTGAGGAATTCGGTCCCGCTCATCACCGGCATGCGCTGGTCGCACAGGATCACCTGCACGTTATGCAGCGCCAGCAGCTCGAAGCCCTCGGCCGCGGACGCCGCCGTCAGCACGCGGTAGTTGTCGCGCCTGAACAGCCGGTGCAGCGCGCCCAGCACGTTGACGTCGTCGTCCACCACCAGCAGGGTCTGCACATTGCGGTCGTCGGCCGAGGGCTTGTCGGGCTGGCTGCGGTTTTCTTCCACCATCGCCACCAGCGCGTCCGGCGTCAGCGCGCGCGAGAAGTGGAAGCCCTGGATCTCGTCGCAGCGGTGGCGCCGCAGGTAGGCCATCTGGGCGCGCGTCTCCACCCCTTCCGCGATCACCAGCATGTGCAGGCTGTGCGCCATGTTGATGATGGCCTGCGCGATCGCGGCGTCGTCCGGATTGGTGATGATGTCGCGCACGAAGGCGATGTCGATCTTCAGCTTGTCGATCGGGAAGCGGCGCAGGTAGGCCAGGCTCGAATAGCCGGTGCCGAAGTCGTCGATCGCGACCTTGATGCCCATCTGCTTCAGGCGCGCCAGCACTTCGATAGTGTGCTCGGCCTGGCGCATCAGGGCGCTCTCGGTCAGCTCCAGCTCCAGCAGCGCCGGCTCGACCGCGTGGCGCTCCAGCGCCTCGTGCACGGTCTGTCCCAGGTCGCCCTCCGCGAACTGGCGGCTCGACACATTGACCGCCACCCGCAGGTCGCGCAGGCCCTGCTCCTGCCAGGCCGCGATCTGGCGGCAGGCCTCGCCGATGATCCACTCGCCGACCCGCACCACCAGGCCGGTCTCCTCCATCACCGGCACGAACTCGGCCGGGTACACCAGGCCGAAGCCGGGACGGTTCCAGCGCAGCAGCGCCTCGACCCCGCTGACACGGCCGGTGTTCAGGTCCATCTTCGGCTGGTAGTGCAGCTCGAACTGGTCGTCGTCGAGCGCGCTGCGCAGCGCCAGTTCGAGGTCGAGCCGCGCCAGCACCTGCACGTTCATGCCGGCGGTGAAGAAGCGGAAGCCGTCGCGTCCGGCCTCGCGCGCCCGCACCATGGCGGTGTCTGCGTACTTGACCAGGGTGCCGGGATCGGTGGCGTCGTCCGGGTACATGGCGATGCCGATGCTGACGGTCAGCGCGGCCTGCTGCCCGTGCAGGTCGAACGGCGCGCGCATCGACTCGCGCACCTCGTTGGCGGTGTTGACCGCTTCCTGCTGGTCGCGCGCCATGGTCAGGATCAGCGCGAACTCGTCGCCGCCGAGGCGCCCGACCGTGTCGCGCAGGCGCACGCAGCGCACCAGCCGCGTGCTGAACTGGCGCAGCAGCTCGTCGCCCAGCGCCGGGCCGAGCGAATCGTTGATGATCTTGAAGCGGTCGATCGCCATGAACAGCACCGCCACCCGCCACTGCTTGTCGCGCGCCAGCTCGATCGCGTCGCGCAGGTTCTGGAAGAACAGCGAACGGTTCGGCAGGCCGGTCAGGCCGTCGTAGTGGGCCAGGTGCTTCAGGCGCTGCTGGGCGTGGATGCGTTCGCTGATGTCGCGCGCCACCGCGATCAGCATGTGGCTGTGGCCCTCGCTCAGCTTCTGCCAGCCGATCTCCACCGGCACCGAGCCCTGGCCGTCGGCGCGCAGCAGGTCGGTCTCGACCACGTCGTGCTCGCGCGGCGTGCCCTCGTCGCGCAGCAGGCGCTGCAGGTGTTCGCGGGTGGCCAGGCCGAGCGCCACCGGGTCGATCCGCAGCAGCGCGTCGCGCGAGAAGCCGAGCATGCGGCAGGCGCCGTCCGACACGTCCACCATCGCCATATTGGCGGCGTCGATCAGGAAGATGGCGTCGGCGGTGGCATCCATCGCGCCGCGAAAGCGCGCCAGCTCGGCGGTGCGCTCCTTCACCTTGCGTTCCATGCGCGCGCCGTAGTCGTTCGACTCGCGGTGCAGCAGGCGCACTTCGAGCAGGTTGCGGATGCGCGCCATCACCTCCACGGTGTCGAAGGGCTTGCTGATGAAGTCGCGCGCGCCGGCCTTGAGCGCGGCGAGCTTCTTGTCCGGCTCGGCCGTCACGACCAGCACCGGCAGCCAGGCGCCCGGCTCGACTTCCTTGAGCTGCTCCATCACCTCGAAGCCGCTCATCAAGGGCATGTGCAGGTCGAGGATGATCAGGTCGTACTGCTTCTCGCGGTGCAGCTCGGCGACCTGACGCGGGTCGGTCACACTGTCGACATTGTCGTAGCCGGTGGTCTTGAGCAGGTATTCCAGCAGCTGCACGTTGACCTGCTGGTCGTCGACCACCAGGATGCGGGCGCGGCGGATGTCGGCTTGCGAGATCATGCGGCGCTCTCCCGTTCGCGCAGGTGCGCCAGCGTGCTGTCGATGGCCTGGTTGAACATGGCGATGTCGATCGGTTTGGTCAGGTAGCGGAAGAAGCCCGCGGCCAGCCCGCGCTCGACGTCGCGCGGCATCGCGTTGGCGGTCAGCGCGATCACCGGGATGGTGGCGGTGGCCGGGTCTTCGCGCAGCGCGCGCACGGCCTGGTAGCCGCTCATGCCCGACAGGTTCAGGTCCATCAGGATGATTTCGGGGCGGTGCGCGTGCGCCATGTCCAGGCCCAGCTTGGCGTCGGGCGCGGTCAGCAGGCGCAGGTCGGCGCGCATGCGCACGATCTCCTCCAGCAGGCGCAGGTTGGCCGGGTTGTCCTCGATGTAGAGCAGCAGGTGCGGCGCAAGGTCCGGCCCTGGCGCGGGATCCGCGGCGGCTTCCGCCGTCGCCTCCTGGCGCGTCCCCAGCTGCGGCGCCACCGCCGCGTCGAGCTGGATCGAGAAGGTGCTGCCGACGCCCTGGCTGCTGGCGACGTCGATCTCGCCGCCCATCAGCTCCACCAGCCGCCGCGTCACCACCAGCCCGATGCCGGTGCCCTCCTGCGCGCCGTTCTCCTGGCCGAGCCGGTTGAAGGGCTGGAACAGCTGGCCGAGCTGCGCTTGCGACAAGCCCATGCCGGTGTCCTGCACCGACAGCCGCAGCCGCCCCGGATCGCCCGGCACGCAGGCCAGCACCACCGAGCCGCCCTCGCGGTTGTACTTGACCGCATTCGACAGCAGGTTGAGCAGCACCTGCTTCAGGCGCGTGCGGTCGGCCCGCACCATGGCGCCGGACGGCTCCGGAAACAGGGTGCGGATGCCGCGCGCGGCCGCCATCGGCTCGATCATCACGCGGCACTCGGCCAGCAGCTCGTCGACCCCGACCGGCTCGACCGACAGCGACACCGCGCCCGACTCGATCTTGGCCAGGTCGAGGATCTCGTTGATCAGGGTGAGCAGGTGGCGCCCGGCCTTGACGATGTGGCCGGCGAACTCGCGCTTCTGGTCGTCGCTGGCGGGCAGCGCGTCGGAGTTCAGGATCTGGGCGAAGCCAAGGATGGCGTTGAGCGGCGTGCGCAGCTCGTGGCTCATCGAGGACAGGAAGGCCGACTTGGCCTGGTCGGCGCGGCGCGCCTCGTCGATGGCGCGCTCCAGCTCCGCATTGGCCTGCTCCAGCTGCCCGGTGCGCTCGTGCACGCGCTGCTCCAGCCCGGCGTTCAGGCGCATCACTTCCTTTTGCGCGCTGGCGCGTTCCTCGGCCTCGCGCGCGATGTCGCGGTAGGAGTTTTCCAGGTCGCGGGTGCGCTGCTGGATCACGCCCAGCATGGTGTTGAAGGAGTCGACCAGGTCGGCCGCCTCGTCGTTGCTGATGCGCTGTGCGCGGCGCGAGTAGTCGCGGGTGCTGACCACGTCGCGCGCGATGCCGGTCAGGGCCACGATCGGCGTCGTCACTACGCGTCCGAGGCGGCGCACGACCAGCCAGGCGGTGGCCAGCGCCAGCAGGGTGACCCCGGCCGCGATCAGCAGGTAGTCGGCGGTGCGGTCGAGCAGGGTGTTTTCGACCCGCAGGTAGACCATGCCCAGCATCTCGCCATTGTCGATGATCGGCGCCGCCATCTCGACGTTGTCGCCATGCGCGCGCGGCGGCCCGCCGGGCGGATGCAGCGGAAAGGCCGGCAGCTCGCCCGGGGCCACATAGGTCGCGAACAGCCGGCCGGACGCGTTGTAGATGGCGCCGGCGCGCACCGTGGAGCGGCTACGCAGCGTCGACAGGTTCTCGCGCGCCAGCCGCGCATCGTCGAAATTGAGGGCGGCCGCGGTCATGTGGCCGAGCAGCTCGGCCTCGGTCACCAGGTCGGCCTTCAGGGTGCGCTGGTAGCTGCGCAGGTCGTACCCGATCACGGTGCCGACCGAAACCACGGTGGCGGCGAACGTGGTCGACATCACAACCGCCATCAGCTTCGTGCGTATTGAACGCAGCCTGATCACTGCCGTGTCGGCCGCGGACATGCAATACGGGAGTATGGCATCTCGGGTCGTGGTGATAGTTGGAGAAAGCCTTCGTGAAGGCGCATTTCAGGATAGCAGCAGGCGCCCGCGTCATGTCGCACGGAACGATCGAACGGGCGTCCACCATGGCCGCGTCACGAATGAACGTTTTGCAACACAGTTCGCCGCGCTGCGCAGTAGAATGGAGACGCGCGAGCGCGCTTCCACAGCCACGGATCAAGGAGCGAAATGTGACGAACGAACTTATCGAACTGGCCACCAAGGTTGGCCGGGCGCTGGAGGGCAAGCGGCTGACACTGGCGACCGCCGAGTCGTGCACGGGCGGCGGGGTATCGCAGGCGATCACCGAGATCGCGGGATCGACCGGGTGGTTCGAATGCGGCTTCGTGACCTATTCCAACGCCTCCAAGACCGAGATGCTGCAGGTGCCGGACGCGCTGATCGCGCAATTCGGCTCGGTCAGCGAGGAAGTGGCGGCGGCGATGGCCGAGGGCGCGCTGGCCAACAGCACCGCCGACATCGCCATCTCGACCACCGGCATCGCCGGACCCAGCGGCGCGGTGCCGGGCAAGCCGGTCGGCACGGTGTGCTTCGGCTGGTCGCGCGGCGACACCACCCACACCGAGCGCCTGGTGTTCTCGGGCGACCGCGCGGCGGTGCGTGAACAGACGGTGGCCTACGCGCTGCGCGGGCTGTTGCGCTTCATCGAGTAGTGCGCCGGCTGGCCTGGCGCACGGCCGCGGCCAGCCTGGCGCTGGCCGGCGCTGGCGCGCACGCGGCGCCCGCGGTGACCGTGTATGCGGCGGGCGACATCGCGCGCTGTGGTTCGGCCGACCCGAAATGGTCCGGCGCCGCGGCCACCGCCGCCATCGTGTCGCACGGCCTGGCGCAGGATCCGTCGGCCGCCGTATTGACACTGGGCGACCACACCTATCCCGACGGTCGCACCGCCGAATTTCACACCTGCTATGCGCCGACCTGGGGCCGCTTCCGCGACCGCACCTGGCCCTCGCCCGGCAACCACGAATACGCCAGCAAGGGCGCGGCGCCCTACTTCGCCTACTTCGGCGAACGCGCCGGCAAGGGTTACTACAGCGTCGAACTCGGCGCCTGGCATGTGGTGTCGCTGAACAGCGGCCTGTCCGGTGCGCCGATGCGCGAGCAGCTGGCGTGGCTGCGCCAGGACCTGGCCGGCCGCAAGGCCCGCTGCACGCTCGCCTATTGGCATATCCCCCTGTATAGTTCAGGCGGACACGCGCCCAACCCGGTCATGCGCGAGGCATGGCGCATCCTGTACCAGGCCGGCGCCGACCTGGTCCTGTCCGGCCACGACCACGATTACGAACGCTTCGCGCCGCAGGACGCCGACGGCCGGCTGGACGAGGCGCACGGCCTGCGCCAGTTCGTGGTCGGGACCGGCGGCGCCTATCCGACGCCGTTCCGCTGGCCGGTCGCGCATACCGAATCGCGGGAGAATTCCCGCTTCGGCGTGCTGCGCCTGAAGCTGGCGGACGGCGGCTACGAGTGGCGCTTTTTGCCGGTGGCCGGGACCGAGGGCCAGGGGCCGGAGCCGGACCACGGCAGCGGGCGCTGCCACTGACGCACACAAAAAATATATCTGGAGCTTAGGGATGCACAACACGGTTCACTTCATCTTGCAGGGCAAGGGCGGCATCGGCAAGACACTGGTCTCGACCATCCTCGCGCAATGGCTGGCCCAGAAGGACGACGCCAGGCTGCGCTGCTTCGACACCGACCAGGAGAACCCCACCTTCTCGCGCTACAAGGCCCTGAATGTGAAGCACGTGCCGGTGATGACCGACACCCGCAACATCGACCCCAAGCGCTTCGACGCGCTGATGATCGACATCCTGGAAGAAGAAGGCGACTGCGTGGTCGACAACGGCGCCAACAGCTTCACGCCGCTGATGGCCTACCTGATCGAGAACGACTGCTTCGCGATGCTCGAGGAAGCCGGGCGCAAGGTCTACATCCACACCATCGTCGGCGGCGGCGACACCCTGCACGACACCGCCACCGGCTTCGCGGCCACCGCCAAGGCCACGCACGTGCCGCTGATCCTGTGGGAGAACGAGCACTTCGGCCGCCTCGCCTCCCCCAGCGGCAAGGTGTTCACCGAAGCGCAGACCTACCTCGATCACGCGACGCGCGTGTGTGGGCGGGTGGTGCTGGCGGCGCGCAACCCGGACACCTTCGGCGCCGACATCAAGAAGATGAACACCGGCCGCCTGACCCTGTCCGAAGTGCGTGAGAGCGAACGCTTCAACGTGATGGAGAAGCAGCGCATCAAGGTCGTATTCCGCGACCTGTTCGAGCAGCTCGACAAGGCCGGCTGGTAAACCACCATGGACCAGCAAAAACTGCGCACCCTGGTGTTCGAAAAGACCGGCGTGAAGATCGACGTCGACGATCCCGTGTTCGCGCTGGTCGCGCTGAACGAGGCGGTGCTGGAAGAAGCGGTCGAGCGCCACGTCGGCCTGCTGCACGAAGCCAGCGGCGCGCTGGCGGGCAAGGTGGCCTCGCTGCAGGGCCGCGCCGACGCGGCGCCGGTGGCGCATGGCGGCGGTGAGCGGCGCATGCTGCTGGTGGCAGGCGGCGCCGCCGTACTGGGCGCGGTGCTGGTGCTGGTCGGGCAGGCCCTGTTCTTCCGGCCCGCCCCGGCGGCCGCGCCGGTGCTGCAGGCGAAGGAACTCACGCCCGAGCAAAGCGCCGCGCTCCAGCAGGGCGAAAAGCTGGCCCGCATCGTCTCGAAACTGGACAAAAAAACCCGCAGCGCCATCGAAGCCGAAATGCAGAAACCCTGACGCGGCCGCCCGGGCCGCATGGAGGACGACATGAAGCCTGGACTGCTGTTCGCCGCCACCCTGCTGCTGGCCGGGCTGTGCGGCCCCGTTCCGGCCGCCGCCCCCGCCGTGCCGCCCGCGCCCACGGTGCGCATCGACTACCAGAAGACGGTGCTGGCCAACGGGCTGGAAGTGATCCTGGTCGAGGACCACCGGCTGCCCGTGGTCGCGGTCAATATCTGGTACCACGTCGGGCCGGCCAACGAGGCGCCGGGACTGACCGGCTTCGCCCACTTGTTCGAACACATGATGTTCGCGCAGACGCGCCACGTGCCACGCGGGATGGCCGACAGCCTGCTGGAAGGCGCCGGCGCCACCGACAGCAACGGCAGCACCGACTTCGACCGCACCAACTACTTCGACACCGCGCCGTCCAACCAGCTCGAACTGGCGCTGTGGGTCCACGCCGACCGCATGGGCTACCTGCTCGACGTGCTGGACCAGGCGGCGCTGTCGAACCAGCAGGACGTGGTGCGCAACGAGCGCCGCCAGAACATCGAGGACCGGCCCTACGGCATCGTCGAGGAGGCGCTCTACCACACGCTGTTCCCGAAGGAGCATCCCTACTACGCCGATGTGATGGGATCGCACGCCGACATCCAGGGCGCGAAGCTGGCCGACGTGCGCGAATTCTTCCGCCGCTACTACGGGCCGAACAACGCCAGCGTCGTCATCGCCGGCGACATCGACAAAGCGAAGACACTCGCGCTGGTGCGCAAATACTTCGGCAGCTTCAAGCGCAGCGAGCCGGTCGCGCGGCGCACGGTAGCCACGCCGGCGATTACCAGCGAACGGCGCGTGACGGTGCCGGACCGGATCGAGCTGCCGCGCGTGTTCATCGGCTGGCTGACGCCGCCGGCCTACCAGCCGGGCGACGCCGAACTGGACGTGCTGGCGCAGATCCTCGCCGGCGGCAAGTCGAGCCGGCTGTACAAGACGCTGGTGTACGACCGCCAGATCGCGCAGGAAGTGAACGCGTCGCAGAACTCGTACGCGCTCGCCTCGACCTTCGTCGTGGACGTCACCGCGCGGCCGGGCCAGTCGCTGCATGACATCGAGGCCGCGGTCGACGCCGAGCTCGCGGCGCTGCGCGACAACGGCCCCACCGAGCGCGAAATCGAACGGGCTCGCAACACCATCGAGACGCGGCTGGTGGCACAGGTCCAGAAGCTCGGCGGCGAAGGCTTGGCCAACCTGGTCAACCGCTACAACCAGTACACGGGCGACCCGGGCTATCTGCAGAAGGACCTGGAGCGCGTGCGCCGCGTGAGCGCCGCCGACGTCCAGCGCGCGGCGCGCCAGTACCTGCAACGCAATGCGCGCGCCGTGGTCGAGGGCGTGCCCGGCAAGCAGCAGCTGCCGCCCGACGTGCCGGCGCCGCCGCCGTCCAAGCAGAAAGCGGCGCCGGTGGCGGGCATCAACCGCGACGAAGCCTGGCGCTACAAGGCGCCCAAGGCCGGCCCGGCGCCGCGCTTCACGCCGCCCAAGGCGAACAGCTTCCAGCTCGCGAACGGGCTCACGGTGATCCACTACTACAATCCGGCGCTGCCGCTGGTGGCGGCGCGGCTGGTGGTCCGCAGCGGCACCGATGCCAATCCTGCCGACCTGCCGGGCCTGGCCGACTTCACCGCCACCACGCTGGACGAAGGCACGGCCACGCGCAGCGCGCCGCAGCTGGCCGACGAGATCGCGCAGCTGGGCGCCTCGTTCGGCAGCGGCAGCACGGCGGACGCCTCGGCGGTATCGTTGTTCGCGCTGAAATCGAACTTCGCGCGCGGCTTCGAGATTTTGGCCGACGTCGCGCTGCGTCCGGCCTTCCCCACCGCCGAAGTCGAGCGCCAGCGCGCCAGCCGCCTGGCCGAACTGGCACAGCAACGCGACGAACCTGAGCTGGTGGCGGCGGTGGCCGCCAGTGGCGCGCTGTACGGCGCCGATCATCCCTACGGCTACGGGCGCCTCGGCACCGAGCCTGCGATCCGCGCCGTGACGCGCGACGACCTGCTGGACTTCTGGCGCCGCCACTACGTGCCGGCCAATGCGGCGCTGGTGGTGGCCGGCGACATCACACGCGACGAGCTGCGCACGCTGGCGCAATCGCAGCTGCAGGGCTGGTCCGGCGCGCTACGCGACGGCTCCGGCCCGGGCGCGCCGGAGACCACGCAGGCGCGCGTCGTCATGGTCGACAAGCCGGGCGCGGCGCAGACCGCGTTGCGCGTGACAAGCATCGGTGCGGCCCGCACGACGCCGGACTATCCCGCACTGGAGGTGATGAACGCGGCGCTCGGCGGACTGTTTTCGAGCCGGATCAACAACAAGCTGCGCGAGCAGAAAGGCTACAGCTACGGCATGTTCTCGCAGTTCCGCTACGACCGCACCGCGGGGCCGTTCGCGGTGTCCGGCAGCGTGCGCGGCGACGTCACCGGCGCCTCGGTGAGCGAAATTTTCAAGGAGGTCGAGCGCATGCGCGCGCAGCCGATGCGCGAGCAGGAACTGGCAGGCGCGCGCAACTCGCAGATTCTGTCCCTGCCGGCGCTGTTCGAGACCGATGAAGCGATCAGCGGCAGCATGGCCGACCTGTTCGTGTTCGGCCTGCCCGCGGATTACTACCAGCAGCTGCCGGCGCGCCTGTCGGCCGTGAGCGCGCAGCAGGCGCAGGCGGTGGCGCGAAAGTATCTGGCGCCCGAGCAGATGGTGGTGGTGGCGGTGGGCGATCGCGCCAAGATCCAGCCGCAGCTGGATGCGCTCAGGCTCGGCAAGATGGAGTTGCGCGACAGTGATGGGCAGTTGCTGGAGCAAACAGGAAAATGAAATAAAGTTCTTTCGTTATAAGCTGATTCGAAAGAGCATGCTTACGAATCGCTAAATTTTTCTTTCCTTTATCGAGCTTATTGATTACATTTTCAAAAACCTCATAAAGGAGACCCATGGAACGCCGACATTTTCTTGGCGCGATGATGAGCTGCGCGGGACTGGGCGCAAGCGCCGGGAGCGAAGCGCGCGGCACCAGCGAAGCAAACGGAGCAAGCCTGTCGCTGTCTGCGCCTGCGAGCGATGCGCGCGCCTACCAGCTCGAGCTCTTGCGGAAAATGGCCATGCCCGTGCTGGAAAACATGGCGAGGGGGCAGTTGAAGAAAAAGTTCCCGCTTGAACTGAGCCCCAGCTGGGGCAAGGCGGACACGCGGGTCGCCTATCTTGAATGCTTCGGACGCCTGATCGCCGGCCTCGCGCCCTGGCTGGCCCTGCCGGATGACGACAGCGCGGAAGGCAAGCTGCGCCGCCAGCTACGCGAGCTTGCCTTGCAAAGCTTCGCCAATTCGGTCGACCCCGCCAACCCCGACTACCTGGCTTGGGTGTCGAGCAACCAGACCTTGGTCGACTCCGCCTATTTCACGAACGCGCTGATGCGGGCGCCGAAGGCCCTGTGGGATCCGCTCGACGCGGTGACCAAGAAGCGCATCATCGCGGAGATCAAGGGCGTGCGCCGCTACGAGCTGGGCTACAACAACTGGCTGCTGTTTGCCGCCATGAACGAGGCGTGGCTGCTGTCCATCGGCGAGGAGTTCGACATCCTGCGCATCGATACCGCCGTGCGCAAGATGGAGGAGTGGTACGCGGGCGATGGCTGGGTCAAGGATGGCGAAGCCTTCCACTTCGATTACTACAATTCGTACGTCATCCATCCGATGCTGCTTGAAATCCTGGAGCAGATGGCCGGCCATCAGCGCGCGATTTTCTACCGGAAGCCGGAGGACATCCGCGACCTAGCGCTCAAGCGCATGCAGCGCTATTGCGAACACCTGGAGCGCTTGATTTCGCCGGAAGGAACTTATCCGACCATCGGCCGCTCGCTGACCTACCGCACGGCGGCGTTCCAGCCGCTTGCCTTGCTGGCCTTGCGCAAACAACTGCCGGCGTCGCTGCCGGAAGGCCAGGTCCGTGCCGCCCTGCACGCCGTGCACACGGCGGTGTGGCGCAATCCGACCAATTTCACCGCGGACGGATTCCTGACGCTCGGTTTCGCCGGCCACAATCCGCAGATCGCGGACTCCTATTCGAACAACGGCAGCATGTACATCGCTTCGACCGGCCTGCTGTCCCTCGGCCTGCCGGCGAGCGACTCCTACTGGACCAGCCCGGCGCTGGACTGGACGCAGAAGAAGGCGTTTGCGGGACAGCCCTTCCCCAAGGACTACGCCGTCAATTATTGATTCGCGTGCAGACAATAAAAAGGAACCCAGCTTGATTTCCAAAATGAAGAAGGCCCTGGCCGCGCTCTGCGCCAGCTTGTCGATGCTGGCCGCGCACGAGGTGGCCCAGGCCCAGTCCGAACCGTACAAGGTATTCGACACCAAGCCCGTCATCACCGAAGGCCCCTATCTGGTCGCCATGTCCGACACCGCCGTGTCGGTGGTGTGGATGACCGATGCGCCAAGCCATGCCAAGGTGCGCCTGGACGACGGCAGCAAGGTGCGCGAGATCGAACCGCAGGTCGACGGCCTGGTGCCGGTCGGCCTGCGGCACGTCGTCACCATCACCGGGCTGGCGCCGGGCACGCGCTACTCCTACGAGGCCATCGCCACCCGGGTCGTCAAGCTGAAGCCCTACTGGCCCGACAAAGGGCTGAGCATCAGCAGTCCGGCCGCCAGTTTCACGACCTTCAGCGCCCGCCAACCCGCGGCCTCGTTCAGCGTCATCACGGATACTCACGAGGACACGGCCCGCATCGGGCGCCTGCTGAAACTCGTCGACTGGAGCCGCACCGACGCGCTGGTCCATCTGGGCGACGCCTTCAACTGGCTCGATTCGGAAGAGCAGCTGTTCGGCAAATGGCTGCGTCCCACATTTGCGGCAATGGGCCCCGGCAAACCCTTGCTGTACGCGCGCGGCAATCATGAATTGCGCGGCGCCTTCGCACGCCAGCTGTCCGGCTACGTGCCAACGCCCGAAGGGACTTATTACTATTCCCGTGCGATGGGGCCGGTGCACCTGCTGGTGCTCGATACGGCCGAGGACAAGCCGGATGACACCAACGTCTATGCGCAACTGAATCGCACGCAGCCATATCGCGAAGAAGAACTGGCGTGGCTGCGCGGCCAGGTAAGCGGCGACAAGCACCTGGCGAATGCGCCGTTCCGCGTGGTGGCGATGCATCAAAGCGATTGGGGAGCGCTGCCGGACAAGGGCGCGGCATGGACCGCGCTGGCCAACCAGGCGGGCATCGACCTGATCATCGCCGGCCATGATCACAAGTTTTCCTACGAGGCCCCCAACCAGCAGCACAGCTACCATCAATTGATCTTGGGGCAGGACCAGCTTGCGCGCGTAGACGCGACGGACCGCGTGCTGACGGTGAAGGTGAGCACGGACAAAGGCGCGCCGGTCTACACGCTCACGATCCCGGCACGCCGCTGAAGCGCGCGTGCCAGGACCTTGAAGATCCGGTCGTCGCCCGATTGCGCGACGTTGAAGCGCACGAAGTCGCGTGCGCTCAGTGACTGACTGAACGCGTTGCCGGGCGCGAGCACCACCTTCTCTTCCAGGCATGCCCGCGCGACGCCGGCCGCATCGGCCCCATGCGGCAATCGACACCAGAGGAACATGCCGGCCTGCGGCACCAGCCAGGGCTTGATGCCGATCGTCGCGAGCCGGGTGATCGTCTTCGCCATCTGCTCCGCCAGCCGCAAGCGCACTGCCTCCATGTGCTTGCGGTAGCCGCTGTCGGTCAGCGCGCGAAGGACCAGATCGGCCGCCAGGCGGCTGCCGCTGAACGAGGTGGCGAGCTTCAGGTCCGCGAGGCTGTCGATCCGGTCGGCCTGTGCCGCAATGTAGCCGCAGCGCACCGAGGCCGAGATGGTCTTGGAAAAGCTGCCGATCTGGATCACGCGCGACAGGCCATCGAAAGCAGCCAGCCGCGGCGCCGGGTTGACTTCGAGGTCGGCGAAGATATCGTCCTCGACGATCACGAGATCCGAGCTGTCGGCGAGTTTCAGGATCCGGTGCGCGGTGACGGGCGACAGCACGGCGCCGGTCGGATTATGGAGACCAGAATTGGTGATGTAGAGCCGTGGCGCGTGCTCCTGCAAGGCGGCCCCGAAGGCCTCGACATCCGGTCCCGCCGGCGTGTACGGAACGCCCACCGCCTTCACGCGATGCGCCTTCAGCAGCGCGTGGAAATTGAAGTAGCAGGGATCGTCCACCAGCACGGTGTCGCCTGGCTGAAGGAGGTAGCGGCAGATCAGGTCGATCGCCTGCGTTCCCGAGTCGGTGAGCATGATCTGTTCGGGCGGGGCCTCGATGCCGTTACCCATCAGCCGCCGTGACAGGAAGCGGCGCAATTCCGGGTGGCCGAGCGGGGTCGCGTAGTCGGTCAGTTCCAGCGTATCGGCACGCGCCTGTGAACGCAGGGCGCGGCGCATCCCTTCCTCATACAGCCAGTCGGATGGCAGCCAGCCGCAGCCCGGCTTGAGGACGTCGGCCTCGTTCTCCAGCGACTGGCGCGAGATCCACAAGGGATCGACTTCGCGGTCGATCTTGGGTCCGATCCGCGACAGGGCCAGCGGCGCGACCGGCCCGGCCACATAAAAGCCCGATCCGGGACGCGACACGATGACGCCTTCGGCGGCCAGCCTTTCGTAAGCCTCGACCACGGTCGACACCGACACCTGCATCGCCTGCGCCTGCGCGCGGACCGAGCGCAGGCGCGCTCCGGGCAGGTCGGCGCGCGATGCAATCCGCGACCGGATGTCGGCCATCACCGCATTGATCCTCGTGCCGCCTCGCCTCACTTCCCCTCCCCGGCCGTACTGGCCTGATGTACATAACAGTTCTTTTCAATTGTATTGGATTGTGTCTGGCGGGGCCACCGTCGCCGATGCTCTACTGGAAGCTGTCAACGATGGAGTTTTTGATGGAAAAGACGGCGAACGGCTGGATCAACGGATTTATTGGGGTGACGATTTTCGCAGGGTCATTGCCGGCGACACGGGTGGCCGTGGCCGGCCTGTCGCCGGCCTTTGTGACGAGCGCGCGGGCGTCCATCGCCGCTCTGCTCGGCCTGGCAATGCTGCTCCTGTTCCGCCAGCCGAGGCCGAAAGCGGCCGACTTGCCCTCGCTGGCCATCGGCGCCTTCGGCACGGTGCTGGGTTTTCCGCTGCTGACCGCGCTGGCGCTCCAGCACATCACGTCGGCCCAGTCGATCGTCTTCCTGGGCCTGCTGCCATTGTCGACGGCAAGCTTCGCCGTGATGCGTGGCGGCGAGCGTCCGCGGGCGCCGTTCTGGGCTTTCTCGCTGGTCGGCGCCGCTGTCGTCGCCGGCTATGCGGCAAGCGGCGGTGTCGGGCCTTCGCTGGAAGGGAACTTGCTGATGCTGGCCGCCATCGTCGTGTGCGGACTCGGCTATGCGGAGGGCGCGCGCCTCACCCGCACGCTGGGCGGTTGGCAGGTCATCAGCTGGTCACTGGCGCTGTCGCTGCCCGTGATGCTGCCGCTTGCGCTGCTGACCATGCCCGCTGCGCCGGGCCTGGTCGCGTCGTCGGCATGGATGGGACTCGCCTACGTCTCGGTGTTCAGCATGCTCATCGGCTTCCTGTTCTGGTATCGCGGCCTGGCGCAGGGCGGCATCGCGGCCGTCGGCCAACTGCAATTGTTCCAGCCATTCATGGGCCTCGGTCTCGCGGCCTTGCTGCTTCATGAGAAGGTCAACGGGGCAATGATCGTGGTGACATTGGGCGCGGTGATCTGTGTCGCGGGGGCGAAGAAATTCGCCAGCTGACCCAAGGGCGCTCGCCGGCAGTCGTCAGGCTTGGGTCCTCCAAATATGCTTGCGATTGAGGAGAAGCGGCACGGCCCCGATGGCGATGCCGCCTATCCCCACAATGTTGGTGATCAGGTCGAATGTCGGGATGCTATAGAGCGCAATGAAGAAGAGGAAAAGTCCGCTCAAGGCTGGCCAGATGACGTGGGTGAGCGATGACCATGTCCTGCTGCTGATCATCGTGCGGTAGTACCACGCGCAGGCCAGCCCGGTGAGCCCGAGGTAGAAGCAGATTTGAAAGCCGATCGCGGCGATCGAATCTTGCAGGATCACGTTGATGGTCGGGAGATAGGACGAAATAAAAAGAAGCATCAGCCCCGTGATCCAGATAAAGAAGATGGCGATGTACGGCGTGCGCCACTTTGGATGGAGCTTGGAATACCGGGGATGGATCGTTGCGTCACGTGCCTTTGCGAAGAGCGTGCGCGTAAATTGGAGCATCTGCGTCTCCACCGTTCCCACCGTGCTGAGCAGCACCGCGACGATCGCGACATACCCCCACGTTGCTCCAAACAGTTTCTCGGCGATCGCAAAAATAATATTGGTGTTGTAATGCCGGATCTCTGCGTCGGAAAGTCCCAGCAGCGTGACAACAATGAAGACGACAAAAAAAGCCATCAGAAAGATCATCGCCCAGAACGACGCTCGCCCGGGAGTGCGGTTCGGCTCCCTGGTTTCTTCACTCAAGTTCATCGTGACATCCCATCCGTAGTAGAAAAATATTGCCACTAGCGCGCCATTGGCAAAGAGCTGCGGAGTGAAATTGAATGGGGAGAACCAGCTCCATGAAAAGGCATGTTGTTGTGCATGCGGGAAGACGACGAAACTCCTCACAATGATCGCGAGAAGAATAATCCCTTCGATGATCGTCATGATCACCTGCACGTAGCTGGTGAGCTTGATTCCCTTGACAATGACGGCACTGATCGCGGTCAGCCATAGCGCCGCAATGATCGTCACCAGGTGCACATTATTCATCAGCGCGGGCTTGAAGATGAGGAGGGTCGCGTTTGCGACCGGAATCATTGCGGACACCATGAAGACGCAGCACAGGACGAGCAGCGCCCATCCGGCGAAGAATCCGAGGGTTTTTCCAAAGACGAGGCTCACCCAGGCATAGGACGTTCCCGCACTCGCGATCGCTTTGTTGAGGTTGATGAAGGCGAACGTAATGCCGAACATGATCAGTCCGCACGTCAGGATACTCGCCGGCGACAACACTCCTGCTGTCGCGATGATCGTCGATGTCGTGATCTCGATACTGTAGGCCGGCGCCGTACCGGCCACCCCCATCACCACCGACTCGCCAAGGCCCAGCGAATTTTCTTCCAGGCCCTCCCCTGCCGAATGCCTTTGCGGCGTGAGCTCATCCCGATCCATATACCTCCCAATCAGTCCATGATTACAAGGAGAAACGTCGGTTCACGAGAGGGTGATTGCCAAGATGTCTTTGATTATAGTGACGCGCCATTTTTCCGAGAGCGGATTTATGCAGAAGCATCGTCATCGAAAACAGCCGGCCGTTTGTCCAAACTTCCATCCGCACGAAACAGCAATGGCCCTTGTGGACATCGCGCTTCTGGCTTAACATGTGAACGTATCTTCACATGTTTATCATGAACAATCACCCTCCTCCCGACGACTGGATCGAGCAACTGGCCGACCTGTTCCACCTGCTGGGCGATCCGACGCGCTTGCGTATCGTGCTGGCCTGCCTTGAGCAGCCGATCGCGGTCGGCGATATCGCGGCCTCGCTTGAACTGTCCAGCTCGCTGGTCAGCCACCATCTGCGGCTGTTGCGCGCCGCGCGCATCGTCAAGGCCGAGCGCCAGGGCAAGCAGGTCTTTTACTCGGCTGCCGATGCCCACATCAGCAACCTCCTGGCCAATATGGCCGAACACATCGCCGAACCGGCGCACCATTCCGAAGCATGAGCCTCCATCATCACCATCATCACGACCACGACCACGACCATGATCACGACCATGGGCATGGCCACCACCACCACCACCCGGCGCCGGGCGACAACACGCGCGCCTTCGCGATCGCGGTCGCGCTCAATGCCTTGTTCGTGGTGGTGGAATTCGTCTACGGCTTCATCGCCAACTCGACCGCGCTGATGGCCGACGCCGGCCACAATCTGTCGGACGTGCTGGGCCTGCTGATGGCCTGGGGCGCGGCCATGCTGGCCAAGTCCAAGCCGGACGAGCGCTACACCTACGGCCTGCGCAGCTCGTCGATCCTGGCGGCGCTGGCGAATGCCTTGCTGCTGCTGGTCGCGTGCGGCGCGATCGCGTGGGAAGCCGTGCTGCGCTTCAGCAGCCCGCCGCCGGTGGCCGGACTCACGGTGTCGGTGGTAGCCGGCATCGGCGTGCTGGTCAATGGTTTCTCGGCACTGCTGTTCATGGCCGGCCGCAAGGATGACCTGAACGTGCGCGGCGCCTACCTGCACATGGCGGCAGACGCGGCGATTTCGCTGGGCGTGGTGGTGTCGGGCCTGGCCATCATGTGGACCGGCTGGGCCTGGCTGGATTCGGCGGCCAGCCTGGCCATCGTCGTGATCATCGTGGCGGGAACGTGGTCGCTGCTGCGCGAGTCGGCGCAGCTGATGCTGGCCGCGGTCCCGCCCCATATCGATGCGGCCAAGGTGCGGGCTTTCCTGGCGCAGCGGGCTGGCGTGTCGGAGGTGCACGACCTGCACATCTGGGCGATGAGCACGACGGAATCGGCGCTGACCGCGCATATCGTCATGCCCGGCGGCTATCCGGGCGATGCGGCCATCGATGCGATCGTGGAGGAGCTACGGCATGACTTCAAGATCCACCATTGCACGCTGCAGGTGGAGGAAGGCACGACGGATCACGGGTGCGTGCTGCATGGCGGGGCGCACTGAGCGCCGATGCAAAGCTTGAATTAAGAGAACGTCGTTCTCTTTCCTTCACAAATTTCTTTTGTTCAGCTGCCGAGGTTGGCGTACAGCGCGGTGCTGAGGTAGCGTTCGCCAAACGAGGGGATGATGGTCACGATCATCTTGCCCGCGTTCTCGGGCCGCCGCGCCACCTGCAGCGCGGCCCACAGCGCCGCGCCGGACGAGATGCCGACCAGCAGCCCTTCCTCGCGCGCGGCCGCGCGGGCCGTCTCGAACGCGTCTTCGTTCTTGACGGTGATGACCTCGTCATACACCTTGGTGTTGAGCACTTCCGGCACGAAGCCCGCGCCGATGCCCTGGATCGGATGCGGTCCCTTGGTGCCCCGCGACAGGATGGGCGAGGCGTCCGGTTCCACCGCGATCGCCTGGAAGCCGGGCTTGCGCGCCTTGATCACTTCGCCAACGCCGGTGATGGTGCCGCCGGTGCCGACACCCGCGACCAGGATGTCCACCTTGCCGTCGGTATCGCGCCAGATTTCCTCGGCCGTGGTGCGCCGGTGCACGTCCGGGTTGGCGGGATTGTTGAATTGCTGCGGCATGAAGCAGTTGGGATCGGCCGCGACGATGTCCTCGGCGCGCCTGATGGCGCCGACCATGCCTTCGGAGCCCGGCGTGAGCACGAGCTCGGCGCCGTAGGCCCGCAGCAGCATGCGCCGCTCACTGCTCATGGTTTCCGGCATCACCAGCCGGCAGCGGTAGCCGCGTGCGGCGCATACCATCGCCAGCGCGATGCCGGTGTTGCCGCTGGTGGGCTCGACGATGATGGTGTCCGGGCCGATCCGGCCCGCGGCCTCGGCCGCTTCGATCATCGCCAGGCCGATGCGGTCCTTGACGCTGTGCGCCGGGTTGTAGAACTCGAGCTTGGCCAGCACCTCGGCGCCGGCGCCGCGCGCCATGCGGCCGATACGCACCAGCGGAGTGTTGCCGATCAGTTCAGTGACATCGTTCGCGATTCGCATTGCCGGCCTCCCGCTGGTGGTGTGGAAAAGCTTACTTCACGTCCAGCAGTTCCACGTCGAAAATCAGGTCCGTATTCGGCGGGATGGCGCCGCCGCCCGCGCCGCGCGGCCCGTAGGCCAGGTCGCTCGGGATGATGAGGGTGCGCTTGCCGCCCACCTTCATGCCGGCCACGCCCTGGTCCCAGCCCTTGATGACCTGCCCGGCGCCGAGCTTGAAGTCGAGCGGGGTGCGGCCCGGATCGCGCGAGGAATCGAACTTGCGGCCGTGGTGGCTGACCAGCAGCGGCTTGTAGAACCAGCCGGTGTAGTGGACGACGACAGTCTTGCCGGGCTCGGCTTCCTTGCCCTTGCCGACCACGTGGTCGATGACCTGGAGCTGCGGGCCTTGCGGCTGGGCCTGGCCGGTGGCGGTGGCTTGCGCGCTGCCGGCCTGGTCGGCGCCGGCGGCTGGCTGGCTGCCCTCTTGCGCGCTGGCGGCGGCCGCGGCGAACAGCAGGGCGATACATACGGAACGACGGATCATGTTGGCTCTTTCTTCAATGAAAAGATTTCAAACCGATCCTTATGATAGCAAGGCTGCTTCCTGTTGCACAGTTTCTACCGGGACGGGGGCATTGGCGGCCTCGGCCAGGCGGCGCAGCACATGGCCGGCCGCGACCATGCCGAAAGTCGCGGTGACCACCATACCGGATCCGAACCCCGCACAATTGAGGCCGGTCACGCTGTTGGCATCGACGGCGCAGGCGTCGCCGCTGTCCGGATAGCGCAACGGTTCCGTCGAGAACACGGCATCGATGTGGTACTTGTTCTTCTCGCCCTTGGCAAAACCGTAGTGGGCGCGCAGGATCTTCCGTACCTTCTTCAGCAGCGGTTCCTGCTCGGTGCGGCCGAGGTCGCGCACTTCGACGCGGGTGGGGTCGAGCTGGCCGCCGGCGCCGCCGCTCGTCAGCAGCGGAATCTTGTGCTTGCCGCAATAGGCGATCAGCGCGGCCTTGGCCTTGACGCCGTCGATCGCGTCGATCACGTAGTCGTATCGGTCGATGCCGATCAGGGTATCGAGGTTGTCCGGGTCGATGAAGTCCTCGACCAGGGTGACGTCGCAGAACGGGTTGATCTCGGCGATGCGGCGCTTGAGCGCCTCGATCTTCGGCAGGCCGACGGTCGACGACATCGCCTGGATCTGGCGGTTGATGTTGGACTCGGCCACGTTGTCCAGGTCGATCAGGGTCAGCTGGCCGATGGCGCTGCGCGCCAGCGCCTCGACCACCCAGGAGCCGACGCCGCCCACGCCGATCACGCAAACGTGCGCCGTGCGGAATCGTTCCAGCGCACGCTCGCCGTACAGGCGTGCAATGCCGCCGAAGCGGCGCGCGAAATCGACCTCGTCGTCCAGTGCGGCGGCGAGAATTTGGGAATTGCTTGTACTCATTCCTGAATTCTAGCGGACGTTTCCGTACGGACTGGCCTAAAATAGCTCTTCGTCAAGCAATTTTTTTCTCCTGTCAGAAACCCGCACATGCAGAACCTCCTTCCCGAAGCGGCGCCCGGATTCGACCAGCCGATCGCCGTGCTCAAGCATTGCCATGGCCGCATCCGCAAGCAGCTGGCCACCCTCGACAAGCTGCTCGCCCACCTGCCCGCGCATGGCGCCGACCAGCAGGCCCAGCAGGCGGCGACCTCCATCCTCAACTATTTCGACAAGGCGGCCCACCTGCATCACGAAGACGAGGAGCGCGACCTGATCCCGACCCTGCGCGCCGTCGCCACCGGCGAGGACGCGGCGACGCTGGATGCGCTGGTGCCCTCGATCCTGCAGGACCACCAGGAAATGGATGCGCTGTGGAACGCCTTGCGCCCCGAGCTGCAGCTGATCGCCGAAGGCAGCGGCCGCTCCCTGTCGGCCGACAACGCGCGCCGCTTCGCCGAG
Organism: Massilia terrae; assembly: GCF_024753145.1. Classification (GTDB taxonomy): domain Bacteria; phylum Pseudomonadota; class Gammaproteobacteria; order Burkholderiales; family Burkholderiaceae_D; genus Telluria; species Telluria terrae. Next base: position 144,548 of record NZ_JANUGU010000008.1, read on the forward strand.
CGTTACACCGGGCATATGGAACGCGAGGAGACAATGATCGCGCCGATGGCCCTGCGCCTGTTCAGCCCGGAACAGATGGAGCGCATGGGCCAATCGATGCAGGCGCGGCGCGGGATTGGCGAAGCGGCCCCGGTCGCGGTCGGCGCGCGGGTCGCGGACCTCCGTAAAGACTACGGCCAGGCCAGCCTGTCGGAAGAGGACGTCGACGAGGATCCGGTCGACCAGTTCGCCGCCTGGTTCGAGGAGGCGCTCAAGGCCGAGGTCAATGAGCCGAACGCGATGACGCTGTCCACGGTCGCGCCCGATGGCCGGCCAAGCTCGCGTATCGTCCTGATAAAACATTTCGACGAACGTGGTTTCGTGTGGTACACAAACTACGATAGCCAAAAAGGAAAGCAATTGAGCGCCAACCCATTTGCCGCTTTGCTATTCTTTTGGAGCGAACTCGAACGCCAAGTGCGGATCGAAGGCAAGGTAGAGCTGACATCGGCCGAGGAAAGCGACAAATATTTCCACAGCAGGCCGCTGCAAAGCCGGCTGTCGGCCATCGCTTCCCACCAAAGCGCGCCGATCGCGAGCCGCGCTGCGCTAGAACAGAACTACGAAGCAGTAGCAGGGCAGTATGGCGAGGAGCCGCCCCGCCCGCAGCATTGGGGAGGGTTCCGTCTCGTGCCGGAGCGCATCGAATTCTGGCAGGGACGACGTTCCCGTTTCCATGACCGCATCGTGTACGAGCGGCAGGCGGACGGGAGCTGGACGCGGCAACGTTTACAACCGTAGGCTGGCCGGCGCTAGGCCGGCTTGCCGTCAAGCCGGAGGTCATGCGTGTTCACCGAGATGAAGCTTTCCGCCTGGACCACGGGCGTACGCAGCAAACTCAAGCTGCCCTTGCGGGTCGAGTTGTGGAACGGACAGACCTTCGACCTGTCCTCCGACCCGCCGCGCGTCACCATCAAGGTGAGTGGCCCGTCGGCCATGCGCTACCTGATGGTGCCATCCCTGTACAACCTCGGCCGCGCCTACGTCGAAGGCGCGATCGACCTGCACGGGCGGGTGGCGGACATCATCAGCATCGGCAACGAACTCGCGGCCTCGTCGGCCAAGGTGCCGGGGCGCCTGTCGCGCGCCCTGCACCTGATCCCGCAGCACACCAGGGAAAAGGACGCCGAGGCGATCCGCTACCACTACGACGTTTCCAACGAGTTCTACCAGCAATTTCTCGACCCGAACATGGTCTATTCCTGCGCCTACTTCGACACCGGCGCGGAAGACCTGGCCGATGCACAGGTCAAGAAGATCGACCACATCCTCAATAAAATCGGCCTGCAGCGGGGGCACTCGCTGCTCGACATCGGCTGCGGCTGGGGCGCGCTGGTCATCCGCGCGGCCCAGCGCGGCGCGCGCTGCATCGGCGTTACGCTGTCGGAGAACCAGGCTGCGCTGGCGCGCGAACGGGTCGCCAGGCTGGGGCTGCAGGACATGGTCGAGATCCGCCTGCAGGACTACCGCGACGTCGAGGGACAGTTCGACCGCATCACCAGCGTCGGCATGTTCGAGCACGTGGGCGTGGACAACCTGCCGGAATACTTCGAGCGCGTCAACAAGCTGCTGGGGCCGAATGGCGTAGTGATGAACCACGGCATTACCACCACCGACATCGAGTCGCGCTCGACGCCTTACGGCGGCGGCGAATTCATCGACCAGTACGTGTTCCCGCACGGCGAGCTGGCGCACCTGTCGACCGTCATCAAGGCCATGCAGCAAGGCGGGCTGGAGGTGCGCGACGTGGAGAACCTGCGGCGCCACTACGCCCGCACCTGCGCCACCTGGTCGGACAATTTCGAGAACAACGCCGAGAAGATCAAGTCAATGACGGACCAGAAGCATTACCGCATCTGGCGGGTCTACCTGGCCGGCTGCGCCTACGCGTTCGCGCACGATTGGATCAGCCTGTACCAGATCGTGTGCGGCAAGGCGGGGCAGGATCCGGTGCAGATTCCGTGGTCGCGGCAGTATATGTACCAGTAAGTCCGTCTTGAGTCCGCAATTATGCACGTCGTCCCCGCGCAGGCGGGGATCCATGGAACGCCTGACCGATGGTATGGGCAGCAGGACTGCTAACTCAGCATGGATTCCCGCCTGCGCGGGAACGACGGTAACTTTTTTGGCGACGGGCTAAGCCTGGTCTTTCAAGCGATCCGCAAACATCTTCCTGAACTTGGCCACTTTCGGCGCGACCACGAAAGCGCAGTAACCCTGCAGCGGATGCTGGTTGAAGTAATCCTGGTGATACGCCTCGGCCTTGTACCAGGCGCAGGCCGGCACGATCTGCGTGACGATGGGCGCATCCCACACCGCCGCCATTTCCGCCATCACCTTGCGCGCGGTCGCTTCCTGCTCGGGCGAGGTGAAGAAGATCACCGAGCGGTACTGGGTGCCGACGTCGTTGCCCTGGCGGTTCAGCGTGGTCGGATCGTGGATGGTGAAGAAAATCTCCAGGATGTCGCGGTAGCTGATCACATGCGGATCGAACTCCAGCCGCACCACTTCGGCGTGCCCGGTGCTGCCCGCGCACACCTGCTCGTAGGTCGGGTCGGCAGCGTCGCCGCCCATGTAGCCGGATTCCACGCGCTTGATGCCGCGTGCCTCCAGGTAGACTGCTTCCAGGCACCAGAAGCACCCGCCACCCAAGATGGCCACTTCGGTCGCTGATTGCTGCGTCATTACACACCCCTCGCCACGATATTCCCCATGCCATTCACTGTATCGCAAACTGCTTGTGTTGTGCGTTAACAATCCGGCTGGGGGACCTGCGGCCCCTGCCCGGCAATGGCATAATGGCAGGAACTTCTCAGGCTTCCCATGAACACAAGCTTTCCCCGCGCCGATGAACGCGGTTTCGATTCCATCCAGTTCAGGCGCGCGCTCTCGCAGTTCGCGACCGGCGTCACGGTCATCACCACGCGGCTGGCCGATGGCAGTTATCGCGGCTTGACGGCCAGCTCCTTCAATTCGGTCTCGCTGGATCCGCCGCTGGTGCTGTGGAGCCTGGGCAACGCCGCCAACAGCCTGCCCATCTTCACGGGCAATTCGCATTACGTCATCAATGTGCTGGCGGCCGGCCAGCAGGAACTGGCGGACCGCTTTTCGCGCCGCAGCACCGACCCCTTCGGCGACCTCGGCTTCACCCTGTCGCGCACCGGCCAGCCCATCCTGCCGGGCGTGGCGGCGTGGTTTGAATGCCACAACCGCAGCCGCTATCCGGAAGGCGATCACGTGATTTTCGTCGGCGAAGTCGAGGAATGCGCGGCGATGCCGCAAGCGGCCCTGCTGTTCCATCGCGGCCAGTTCGGCAGCACCAGCTAGCGCTGGCAAAAATGAAAATGCCTGTCGCAGATTGAAAAGATGCGGCCGGGGCGGCTTTCTATAATGGGCAAGCCCGCGGGCGGCCATGCCGGCCCGCGTCTATCCGATAAGAACCCGACTGAGACAGGACCCCGCCAATGAAGCCTTCCCGCAAAGCCCAGTTCCACTGGGACGATCCGTTGCTGCTGAACGAACAGCTGACTGAAGAAGAGCGCATGGTGCGCGACGCCGCCCACGCTTACTCGCAAGACAAGCTGCAGCCGCGCATCCTGGAGGCCTTCCGCCACGAGCGGATGGATACCTCGATCTTCCGCGAAATGGGCGAACTGGGCCTGCTTGGCCCGACCATCCCGGAACAGTACGGCGGCCCCGGCCTCAACTACGTCAGCTACGGCCTGATCGCGCGCGAAGTCGAGCGGGTCGACTCCGGCTACCGCTCGATGATGAGCGTGCAGTCCTCGCTGGTGATGATCCCGATCTACGAGTTCGGCACCGAAGCGCAGCGCCAGAAATACCTGCCCAGGCTCGCCACCGGCGAATGGATCGGCTGCTTCGGCCTGACCGAGCCGAACCACGGCTCCGACCCCGGCTCGATGGTCACCCGCGCGCGCAAGGTCGACGGCGGCTACTCGCTCACCGGCAGCAAGATGTGGATCACCAACTCGCCCGTGGCCGACGTGTTCGTCATCTGGGCCAAGGACGACGAAGGCGAGATCCGCGGCTTCGTGCTGGAGAAAGGCATGAAGGGCCTGTCGGCGCCGGCGATCCATGGCAAGTTCGGCCTGCGTGCCTCGGTCACCGGCGAGGTGGTGATGGATGAAGTGTTCTGCCCGGAAGAGAACGCCTTCCCGGACGTGCGCGGCCTCAAGGGTCCGTTCACTTGCCTGAACTCGGCCCGTTACGGCATCGCCTGGGGCGCACTGGGCGCCGCCGAAGCGTGCTGGCACACGGCGCGCCAGTACACGCTGGACCGCAAGCAATTCGGCAAGCCGCTCGCCGCCAACCAGCTGGTGCAGAAGAAGCTGGCCGATATGCAGACCGAGATCACGCTGGGGCTGCAAGGCTGCCTGCGCCTGGGCCGCATGAAGGACGAAGGCACGGCCGCGGTCGAGATCACCTCGATCATGAAGCGCAATTCCTGCGGCAAGTCGCTCGACATCGCACGCGTGGCGCGCGACATGCTGGGCGGGAATGGCATCTCGGATGAGTTCGGCATCGTGCGGCATATGCTGAACCTGGAGGTGGTCAATACCTACGAGGGCACGCACGATATCCACGGCTTGATCCTGGGCCGCGCCCAGACCGGTATCGCTGCATTCTAAGTACTCAGCAAGGTAACAACAAAAAAACCCCGCCGCGGCGGGGTTTTTCTTTTGGCTGCCTTTCAGCTCAGAACCGGTAGCCGACGGTCAGCATCACCGAGCTCGGATCCAGCTTCATATGCTGTTCCTGTCCGCTGGAGAAATGCACATCGGTCGACAGCTTGGTCTTGATGTACGCCACCGAAGCGAACCAGCGCTCGTCGTAATTCCCCTGCAGGCCAATCTGGCCGGAATAGGTGAACTTGTTGTCGAGCTTGAAGGTCGTCGGCACGCCGGCGCCCGGGTTGGTCAGCGCCGTTATCTGGCCGGAGCCGGTCGCCTTCTGGAAGCGGGCGTAGGTCGGGCCAAAGCCGACGAAGGGGCGCAGCTTCGAGCTCGGCGAGAAGAAGCGATACTGCACGAACAGGGTCGGCGGCAGGACTTCGGCCGAACCCAGCTTGCCGGTGGCGGCAATCGCGCCGGCGCCGTAAATATTGTGCTTGTACGGCGTGCCGATCGCGCCTTCGAGCGAAATATTGTCGGTGAAGCTGTAGGTGACGACGAGTACCGGCTGGGTGTTGCTGTCGATGGTGCCCTGCGAGTGCGGCAGCGCCGGGGCGCTGATGTCGCCGCTCACGACGTGCGGGGTGACCTTGTTGGCGCCGATTGCCGCGGTCCACTGGCCGGCCGACTGTGCCGACGCGGCCGAAGCCACGCCGAACGCCCCCGCCAGCACCAGCATCTTCACGACTTTATTCACACGTACTTTCATTTTATCTCCTGATTCTTATGGTGGAACGGCCCGCCGCCGAGGGCGGGCCCGCCGTGATGGATTAGAGCCAGCCCGCCTCGACCATCTGTTCGAGCACGTAGCGCGCGATCAGCGAGTTCTCGTATGGGGTCGGATGGATCGAATCGGCGAACATGTAGTGGCTGACGTCACCGGCAATCACGTTCGAACCATTGCAGACCAGCGAGGTGGTCCCCAGCGCGTTGGGGCCGCAAGCAGGGGTCTTCGTGTTGGTCAGGCCATACGGGCCCGGGTTCGTGATCTGGTCGTGGCTGATCGACCACAGGTCGACGTACAGCACTTGCGACTGGCCCGCCAGGCCGGCGCTGAGCGCCTTGTTGAAGGCGTCGACCGCGGAGGCGATCAGGGCACGCACGTCCGCCGTCTGGGCCATCGAAGACGGGGTGCTGGCGACGTCCGGCAGGTTGTTGACGACCACCTTGGTCGCGCCCTTGGCGATGATCTGGGTCTTGACCAGGTTGGCCAGCTCGGTGCCGGCGGTGGCCATCGCGGTAACCACGCCCGGGGCGTTGGCGGCGAAGTAGTCGGCGCCGGCCTTGGCGCCGGCGGCGCTGGCGTCGGCCTGGGCCTTGGCGACCATCGGGCCGTAGACGGTCGGCGATGCCGCCGCCAGATTGCCGGCCTGCACCGCGGCGGTGACGGCGGCGGTGACGACGCTGGTGTCGGTATGGCCGGGCTTGGCCGCTTCCGTCTGGATCGCCAGGCCGATCGCTTGCGCGGCGGTGAGCGGGTTGGTGGCGCCGGCCGCCAGCTGGGTGGTCAGCGAGGTGGCGAAGGCGGTCGAACCGGCCGCGGTGCCGGCCGCGGTAGCCGCTGCCGACAGACCGCCCATCAGGGTGAGGATGTCGTTACCGCCAGCCGTGATCGTCACCAGCTCGGTGCCGCTGAACTTGCCGCCGGAAACGGCGAGGTGGTTGGCGACCTGGGTCACCACCGGCACCGTCATTTCGAAGCCGCCCGGCTGGATTGCCGGGTTGCCCGGGCCATAAGGAATCGTGACGCGCGCGCCACCCTGCGCATAGTTGAAGCAGCCGGCGTGGTTGGTGACCGCAACCGCGAAGGTTCCGGTGCCGACCAGGCCAGTCTGGGCGGCGCACGATGCCCCCAGGCCCAGCTGCGCCGACACCAGCTCGCTCCAGTTCTTGCCCGTCAGCGTCGGTTCCTTGGCGGTGTTGTCGCCGTTGATGGTCCATTTGCCGCCGCCCAGCGCCGCGACGCCGCCCACGGCGTAGGTGCCGACGTCAGCCAGGCTGTCGCCGAAGGTCACCATGGAGCTGAATTTGGTCTTGAGCGTTTGGTCGCCCGGCTTGCTGCCGCTGCCGCCGCACGCAGTGAGGACCGCCGCGGTCAGCAGCGCGAGCGCGAGATTGGTGTGACGCATTGTGTCTCCTAGATTGAATGTTCTTGTTGAAACGAACGGCCGTGCTATTCGTGTCGCGACTAATATGCCAGTGTTCTGCTTGCTTGTATATAGAAAAACTTTCGCAAACGTATATGTGAAACCACAAGCTTGAAACGTTAAGTCTGCCGGAGGGCGCGATTATAACAAGCCCATCAGCCTGCGAGTTGACTAGCGTGCAAGGATCGATTGGAACCAATCGCGCGTGGCCGCCATACAGAACGGCGCGACCAGCCCGGCGTGGTAACTGGACGCCACCGCATCCCCGCCCTGCGAGGCGCGCAGGGCCGCCTTGGCCGCCGCGAAGCCGATCTTGGGCAGGCGGAAAAAGTCGTTGATGCCGTCCAGCGAGGAGTCGATATCGAGCTGGATGACGTCGGCGCCGCTGGCCTTGAAGAAGATGTAGCTGTCGGCGGTATTGAACCAGGGAACGGTCGGGTCGCCGTCGCCGCCGCACAACAGCAGGGGCATGGCGGGCTTGTAGCTGCGCAGGTCGTTGCGCACCAGCCATGCGCGCAGGGCCTGGGCCGGCGCGCAGGCCAGCGGCGACGGTGCGTTCTGGCTGCACGGATGCGCGGCCATGTCGGCCAGGTAGGCGGCGCGGTAGGCGCTGCGGATCAGGTTGCCAGGGCCGAAATACTGCGTGTAGCCGGCCGTTTGCGGCATCGAATCGGCGGCGAACCGCGCGGTCGCGGGCAGCTTGCCAAGGTTCACCAAATCGCTGCTGCCGAGCGTGCCCGGGCCCAGGTCGACGATGCCGGCGGCGTACTGGCTCTCGTAGATGTCGCCGGGCGTGTTGTACAGCCTGGCGCCGGCGTGCTGGCCAGCATTGATGATGAAGGGAACCACCACGGTGGCGCCGTCGCGCGGTGCGCCACCGAACAGCTGGTCGCCGAACTCCACCATCGCATAGGGGCCGGACATGCCGGCCGCCGCGGTCACGGCGAATTCAGCGCCGGCCTGCAGCTGCATCGTGCGCTGGGTCGCCACCGCCACGTAGCCACCCTGCGAATAGCCGGTCACCATCAGCTTGCCGGAATCGCGCGCACCGATCGATGGGAAGGCGGCGCGGGCGGCGCGCAGGGCGTCGATCATGTCAGCCGCTTGCGCATCGCGGTCGAGGTAGGGATGGTAGCCGAGCGAGGAGCCGCCATAGCCGGTGTAGTTCGGCGCGACCACGATGAAGCCCTGCGCCGCGAACACGGCGGCGGCCAGGCGCGCTTCGGTGTTGTTCGCGAGGTCGGCCATGTCGTAGGACTTTTGCAGCGAGGTGCCGTGGGCGTAGAGCAGCACCGGGCGCGAATCCGCGCACGAGGTGCCGCTGCCGGAGGGCACCATCACGGTCGCGCTGGCGTCAGTCGGCTCGCCGGCGCCGCCGACCGTGTTGTAATGCACGCGGTAGACCGACACCGCACATTGCGGCGGGCCCGAGATGTCGGTGGTGCCGGCCTGCGCGGCGTTGAAGAAATCGCCCAGCGCGGACGGCTGCGCGGTGCTGGCGCTGACCGTGGCGGACAGGGCAATCGGCACCGGCGTCACGCCGCCAATCAGGCTGCCGCGGGCGGGCGCGGCGACCTGGTTCGCATTGGCGACGCCTTCCGGCGTGCCGCCGACCGTTGTTCCGCCGCTGCAAGCGGCAAGCAAGATGGTCAGGGCGAAAGCGAATGGGGTGCTGCGCATGGTGATTCCAGTGTTTGTGTTGCAGGCACGCGGACGCGCGGCGCCACAGGCGGCCAAGGCGGGATGCGGGTGCGGCGATGGGGTTGAGGCGGAGATGGCTGCTGCTGCGGCCGGTACGTTCAAAATCGTACCACTGATGAGCTGGGTGGAGGGATGGATGTTGCTGATGGGCCACGGAGAGTGACGGCAGCTAATCCGGAAACATTATACGAATCGCCACAGGCGCATGGTTGTCGACAAAGCACGCGTTCTATGGGTCCCCGCCTGCGCGGGGACGACGTGCTGGAATACTAGGAGTGAAGAAGGGTGTCGAGCACGCGCTCCGAGCCGTGCGCGGCGCGGCGCAGGCGGTCGTTCACGCCGAGCCAGGCGGCGTCCTGCGGCGGAGTTTCGACGAGGATCACGTCCGCGCTCACACCATCCATCGCGCGCAGCGCGGCGTACAGGTCGTGCGCGTAGCCGTGCGGATTGGCCGACAAGCCGATTTCGGCGTGTGCCGGGTGAACACCGGAGAAGTGGATCAAGGCCGCCTTGCGCCCGGCGGCAGCCAGCCGTGCCAGCGTCGCCGGCAAATCGGCGCGCTCCATCAGCACCACCGGCGTGCGCGGCGCATAGTGCGATTCCAGCGTGCCCGATGCGCGCGGCGCGGCCGCATCCGGCGCGGCAGGCCGCTGCCCGATCACGGCTTCGATGTCGTCCGCGCTGATATGTCCGGGCCGCAGCAGCACCGGCCCGTGCGTCGCGAGGCGCGACAGGTCGACGATGGTCGATTCGATGCCCACTTGCGCAGCGCCGCCGTCGAGCACCAGCGCCAGCTCGCCGCCGGCGAATTCGTCCCGCACGTGCTGGGCCAGCGTCGGGCTCACGTGTCCGAACTTGTTGGCCGACGGCGCGGCGATGCCGCCCTGCCCGCCCTTGAAGGCGCGCAGCAACGCCACCGCCACCGGGTGCGAAGGGCAGCGCAGGCCGATCGTGTCCTGGCCGCCGCTGACGGCGTCCGGGATGCCAGGTGCGCGCTTGAGGATCATGGTGAGCGGCCCGGGCCAGAACGCCTGCGCCAGCGCGCGCGCCTGCCCGGGGATGTCGGCGGCCCAGTAGTCGAGCCGCCCTTCCGGCGCCAGGTGCACGATCACGGGATGGTCTTGCGGACGTCCCTTGGCGGCGTAGATGCTGGCCACCGCCGCCGGGTTCTCGGCGTCGGCGCCCAGGCCATAGACGGTCTCGGTGGGGAACGCGACCAGCTTGCCTTCTTCGAGCAGGCGCGCGGCCTGCCCGATCTGCTGCGCCTCGCTCACGGCGCGATGCCCAGGATGATGCAGGCGGCTTGCAAGTGATCCTGCGCGTCGGCCAGCGTCTCGGCGACGAAGGTCACGTGGCCCATCTTGCGGCCGCGGCGCGGTTCTTCCTTGCCGTACAGGTGCAGGTTGGCGCCGGGCAGCGCCAGCACCTGGTCCCATGCCGGCTCGCGCACGGTCTCGCCTTCATACCAGACGTCGCCAAGGATGTTGAGCATCACGGCCGGCGAATGCTGGCGCGTGTCGCCCAGCGGCAGCCGCGCCATCGCGCGCACCTGCTGCGCGAACTGGCTGGTGATGCAGGCGTCGATGGTGTAGTGGCCGCTGTTGTGCGGGCGCGGCGCCATCTCGTTGACCACCAGCGAACCGTCCTTCAGCACGAAGAATTCGATGCACAGCACGCCCACGTAGCCGAGCTGCGCAATCATCGCGGTGGCCGCGTCCTGCGCTTTCTTCGCGCAGTCGTCGGATACGTTCGGCCCCGGCACCGTGGTGGTGAACAGGATGCCGTCGCGGTGAACGTTCTCGGCGATCGGATAGACCACCGACACGCCGTCGGCGCCGCGCGCGGTCAGCACCGACACTTCGTACGCCAGCGGCAGCATCTTCTCGAGCAGGCAGGGAACACCGCCCATCTGGTCGAAGGCCGCGCGCACGTCTTCGCGGCTCTTCACGCGCACCTGGCCCTTGCCGTCGTAGCCCATGCGGACGGTCTTCAGGATGCCCGGCAGCAGATTGTCGCCGATGGCGTCGATGTCGGCGTGAGAAGCGATCGCCTTGTGCGGCGCCGGCATCACGCCCGAATGCGGCGCGCACTCGACGAAGAAGCGCTTTTCGAGGATGCGGTCCTGGGCGATCGAGACGCACGATGCGTTCGGCGCGACGAACACGCGTTCGGCGAGGCGGGACAAAGATTCCGCCGGCACGTTCTCGAATTCGGTGGTGACAGCCACGCACTGCGCCGCCAGTGCATCGAGGCCGGCGGCATCGGTGTAGGCCGATTCGACCAGGCGCTCGGCCACGAGGCCCGCCGGGCAGTCCTGCGACGGCTCCAGCACGGCGACGCGGTAACCCATCATCTGCGCGGCCTGCGCGAACATGCGGCCCAGCTGGCCGCCGCCCATCACGCCCAGCCAGGTGGGCGGATTCGCGTCGGGAAGAAACGCTTCGCTCATACGTTCGGAAGATGCATGGCCTTGGCGGCCGCGGTCTGCTGGCTGCGGAATTCCTGCAGCCTGGCGGCCAGCGCGTCATCGGTCGCGGCGAGCATCGCCACCGCCGTCAGCGCCGCGTTGGCCGCGCCGGCCTCGCCGATGGCGAAAGTCGACACCGGCACGCCCTTGGGCATCTGCACGATCGACAGCAGCGAATCCTCGCCGCGCAGGTACCTGGACGGCACCGGCACGCCCAGCACCGGCACGATGGTCTTGGCGGCCACCATGCCCGGCAGGTGGGCGGCGCCGCCGGCGCCCGCGATTATGGCGCGCAGGCCACGTCCGCGCGCGGCTTCGGCATACGCGAACATCTCGTCCGGCATGCGGTGCGCCGAAATCACTTGCGCCTCGTGCGGCACCCCGAACTGCTTGAGGATGGCGACCGCGTGCTGCATGACGTCCCAGTCGGACGAGGAACCCATGATGACGCCGACCAGCGGCTTGGCCTGGTCGCTCATCTTATGCCTTCAGCTTGTCGCCGGTGAGGCGCTCGATCGCCTCGAAGTACTTGGCGCGGGTCTTTTCGATCACTTCCGGCGGCAGCGCCGGCGCGGGCGCGGTCTTGCCCCAGTCCTTCAGGGTTTCGAGGTAGTCGCGCACGAACTGCTTGTCGAAGGACGGCGGCGACATGCCCGGCGCGTACGAGTCGGCCGGCCAGAAGCGCGAGGAGTCGGCGGTCAGCACTTCGTCCATCAGGTGCAGCACGCCGTTGTCGTCCAGGCCGAACTCGAACTTGGTGTCGGCGATGATGATGCCCTTGGTCGCGGCATAATCGGCCGCGGTCTTGTACAGCTGGATGCTGATGTCGCGCATTTTGTTCGCGAGTTCCGAACCGATGCGCTGTTCCATCTCGGCGAAGCTGATGTTCTCGTCGTGCTCGCCCAGGTCGGCCTTGGCGGCCGGGGTGAACAGCGGCTCGGGCAGCTTGTCGGCCTGGCGCAGGCCGGCCGGCAGCTGGATGCCGCAAATGGCGCCGGTGTCCTGGTAGTCCTTCCAGCCGGAACCGATGATGTAGCCGCGCACCACCGCCTCCACCAGGATCGGCTTCAGGCGCTTGGCGACCACGGCGCGGCCCTTGACCTGGCCCACTTCATCGGGGGCCACGACGGACTCGGGGGCGATGCCGGTCAGGTGGTTCGGCACGATGTGGCCGAGCTTGTCGAACCAGAAATCGGTCATCTGGTTGAGCACCATGCCCTTGCCCGGGATCGGCTCGTTCATCACAACGTCGAAGGCAGACAGGCGGTCGGTGGTGACGATCAGGATCTTGTCGTCGCCCACGGCGTAGTTGTCGCGGACCTTGCCACGGCCCAGCAGGGGCAGCGACTTGATGGTGGATTCGTAGAGGCTGTTCATAGAAGGGATTCTAGAAAAACGGAACCGGCGAAGGTCGCCGGTCACGGTGTATCCGAAAGTCGGTTCCGCCGTTCCCGCAGGCGGGGAACGACGGTAACTTATATGCGCGAAAGCGCTTATTTATATCCGGGAAAACGCTATTTTACTTCACTTCACGATCTGGGCCAGATCGCCGGCTTTGTAGCGCTCAGCCATTTTGTCCAGCGGAATCGCCTTGATCTTGGCGGCCATGCCCTCGCAACCGAAGGACAGGTAGCGCTCCTTGCAGATCTTCATGGCGGCTTCGCGGGCCGGCTTGAGGTAGTCGCGCGGGTCGAACTTGGACGGGTTCTGCGCCATGTACTGGCGGATCGCGGCCGTCATCGCCAGGCGGATGTCGGTGTCGATATTGACCTTGCGCACGCCGTGCTTGATGCCTTCCTGGATCTCCTCGACCGGCACGCCGTAGGTCTCCTTCATGTCGCCGCCGAATTCGCGGATGATGGCCAGCAGGTCTTGCGGCACCGACGACGAGCCGTGCATCACCAGGTGGGTGTTGGGGATGCGCGCGTGGATTTCCTTGATGCGGTCGATGGCGAGGATGTCGCCGGTCGGCTTGCGGGTGAACTTGTAGGCGCCGTGCGAGGTGCCGATCGCGATCGCCAGCGCGTCGCACTGGGTCTGGGCGACGAAGTCGGCGGCCTGGTTGACGTCGGTCAGCAGCTGCTCGCGGGTCATGGTGCCCTCGGCGCCGTGGCCGTCTTCCTTGTCGCCCTTCATGGTTTCGAGCGAGCCCAGCACGCCCAGTTCGGCCTCGACGGTGACGCCGATCGAGTGCGAGAACTTGACCACTTCCTTCGACACGGCCACGTTGTACTCGTAGCTGGCGACGCTCTTGCCGTCGGCTTCCAGCGAGCCGTCCATCATCACCGAGGTGAAGCCGGAGCGGATCGCGGTCATGCACACCGCCGGCGACTGGCCGTGGTCCTGGTGCATGACGACCGGGATGTGCGGGTATGCCTCGACCGCCGCCTCGATCAGGTGGCGCAGGAAGGCTTCGCCGGCGTATTTGCGGGCGCCGGCCGAGGCCTGCATGATGACCGGCGCGCCGACCGCGTCGGCGGCGGCCATGATGGCCTGCACCTGCTCCAGGTTATTGACGTTAAATGCCGGCAGGCCATAACCGTTTTCGGCGGCATGGTCCAGCAACTGACGCATTGATACGAGTGCCATGGTATTACTCCAGAGATAAGAAATCGATTATTCGTATTCCCCCACCCGCACGATTTTCAGGGCATTGGTACCGCCGGCCTGGCCCATCGGGGAGCCCCAGGTGACCACGATCATGTCGCCTTTCCTGACCATGCCTTCCTTCGTCAGGAGTTCTTCGGCCTTGGCGAGCACGGCGTGGCTGCCGCCTTCCTGCAACAAATGGAAAGCTTGCACGTTACGATACAACGATGCCTTGCGCTGTGTCGTCTGGGACGGCGTCAGCGCGAAGATCGGGGTGTTGACGCGGTGCCGGCTCATCCACAATGCGGTGGAGCCGGACTCGGTCAGGGCGACGATCGCCTTCACGTTCAGGTGGTGTGCCGTGAACAGCGTCGCGTAAGCAATGGATTGGTCGATGCGGGTGAACTGCATGTTCAGGAAGTCCGCTTCGAGCTTGTTGTATTCCGAGCGCTCCGCTTCAAGGCAGATCGCGGACATCATTTCAACGGTCTCGACCGGGTACTTGCCGGCGGCGGTCTCGGCCGAGGCCATCACGGCGTCGGTGCCGTCCAGCACGGCGTTGGCGACGTCCGACACTTCGGCGCGGGTCGGCACGGCGTTGACGATCATCGACTCCATCATCTGGGTCGCGGTGATGGCCAGCTTGTTGGAGTCGCGCGCCATCTGGATCATGCGCTTCTGCAGCGCCGGCACGGCCGCGTTGCCCACTTCCACCGCCAGGTCGCCGCGCGCGACCATGATGCCGTCCGACGCGTCCAGGATTTCCTGCAGCACGGGGATCGCCTCGGCGCGCTCGATCTTGGCGATCATCAGCGGCTTGTGGTGGTAGGGCTCGCCGGCGATATTGGCCAGCTGGCGCGCCATTTCCATGTCGGTCGCGCTCTTCGGGAAGGAGATCGCCAGGTAGTCGGCCTGGAAGCGCATCGCGGTCTTGATGTCCTCCATGTCCTTGGCGGTCAGGGCCGGCGCGGTCAGGCCGCCGCCCATGCGGTTGATGCCCTTGTTGTTGGACAGCTCGCCGCCGACCTTGACCACGGTGTGGATCTCGCTGCCGCTGATGCGCTCGACGATCAGCACGATCAGGCCGTCGTTCAGCAGCAGGGTGTCGCCGGGACGCACGTCGCGCGGCAGCATCTTGTAGTCGAGGCCGACGCGTTCCTGGTTGCCCAGCTCGCCGTTGTCGCCCCACTTGGCGTCGAGGATGAACTTGTCGCCGTTGGTCAGCTCGATCTTGTTGTTCTCGAACTTGCCGACGCGGATCTTCGGCCCCTGCATGTCGGCCATGATCGCCACTTCGCGGCCGCATTCGGCGGCGGCGCGGCGCACCAGGTTGGCGCGGTCGATGTGGTCCTGCGCGCGGCCGTGCGAGAAGTTCAGGCGCACGACGTCGACGCCGGCCCGGATCATCCGGACGAGCACATCGAAGTCAGAAGAAGCTGGGCCGATGGTTGCGACGATCTTGGTACCACGAGACATGAGGGATCCTTCGAAATGGAAAAGCGCAGCCATCGGGCTGCGCTGTGAGCTACTTACTTGGCGCTGCGCTGCAGCAGGATTTCCACCGCCGGCAGGGTCTTCCCTTCGAGGAACTCCAGGAAGGCGCCGCCGCCAGTCGAAATATAGCCGATCTGGTCGGCGATCTTGTATTTTGCGATCGCGGCCAGGGTGTCGCCGCCGCCGGCGATCGAGAACGCCGGGGACGCGGCAATCGCCAGCGCCAGGGTCTTGGTGCCTTCGGCGAACTGGTCGAACTCGAACACGCCCACCGGGCCGTTCCAGACGATGGTGCCGGCCTTGGCGACCTGTTCGGCCAGCAGGGCGGATGTCTTCGGGCCGATGTCGAGGATCATGTCGTCGTCGGCAACGTCGGCCACGTCCTTGACGGTGGCGGTGGCGGTCGGCGAGAACTCCTTGGCGCACACCACGTCCACCGGGATCGGCACCTGGGCGCCGCGCGCGGCCATCAGGTCGATGATGCGCTTGGCATCCTCGACCAGGTCGGCCTCGGCCAGCGATTTGCCGATCGGCAGGCCGACGGCTTTCATGAAGGTGTTGGCGATGCCGCCGCCGACGATCAGCTTGTCCACCTTGTCGGCCAGGCTCTGCAGGATCGACAGCTTGGTCGAGACCTTGGAACCGGCCACGATGGCCAGCAGCGGACGCGCCGGCTTGCCGAGGGCCTTGCCCAGCGCGTCCAGTTCGGCCGCCAGCAGCGGGCCGGCGCACACCACCGGCGCGTATTTGGCGATGCCGTGGGTGGTGGCTTCGGCGCGGTGCGCGGTGCCGAAGGCGTCGTTGACGTAGATGTCGCACAGCTTGGCCATCTTCTGGGCCAGCTCGTCGGAATTCTTCTTCTCGCCCTTATTGATGCGGCAGTTTTCCAGCAGCACGACCTGGCCCGGCGCGACCTCGACGCCGTCGACCCAGTTCTGCTTCAGCTCGACCGCCTGGCCGAGCAGCTCGGACAGGCGCTTGGCGACCGGCGCCAGGCTGTCCTCCGGCTTGAACTCGCCCTCGGTCGGGCGGCCCAGGTGGGAGGTGACCATCACCGCGGCGCCGGCCGCGAGCGCGTCGCGGATCGCCGGCACGGAGGCGCGGATGCGGGTGTCTTCGGTGATATTGCCGGCGGCGTCCTGGGGGACGTTCAGGTCGGCACGGATGAATACGCGCTTGCCCTTGAGTGCGCCTTGGGCGATCAGGTCTTGCAAACGGGTGAAGTTGAGAACGGCGTCCATGGCTTGCTCAGCTTGAAAAATTGGTATTCTAACCTAGCCCACCGCGCCAAAAACGTGAAACACGCGCAGGAGTGTGAACACTAGCATCCCGAACACGATGGATTGCAACAGATTGCGCCGCAGCAAGTAGTAGCCGAGGGCCAGCAGCGCGGCCAGCAAACGCGGGTTGGCCAGGCGCAGGTCGGGCTGGCCGGCGTGGTTCACGACCAGGTCCGGCACCACGATCGCGGCCAAGGCGCAGGCGGGGGCGAAGCGCAGCATCTCCTGCACGCGGCGCGGCAGCATCACGCGGTGGCCGAGCAGGACGATGCCGCTGCGGGTCAGCACGGTGGTGGCGGCCAGCGCCACGATCACGATCCAGGTGTCGAGCTCAGGCATGGCGCTCCTTGCGCTTGTCATTGTTGGCCTGCACGGCCATCGCCACCAGCATCCCGGCCACGACCGCCAGCAGCAGGCCGAGCTTGTAGGGCAGCGCGAACGCCAGCACCGCGACCCCGCCCGCCACGGCCACGCCGCACAGGGCCGCGTTGCTGGTAATCATTGGCACCGTCATGCACAGCAGTGCGACGGTGCCCGCGAAATCGAGGCCCCAGCTGGCCGGGATCACACTGCCCAGCAGCACACCGGCGATGCAGAACACTTGCCAGATGATCCAGTTCGAATACAGCAGGCCCTTCAGGTAGGACAGCTGGCCCGGGTCCATGCCGGGGGCCGGGAAGCGCTGCAGGTAGAGGGCGATGGTGCCGTCGCCGGCGATGTAGCTGAGCAGCAGCCGGCGGCGCCAGTGCAGGTGGGCGAAATGCGGGGCCAGCAGGGCGGAAAAGATCACGAAGCGCAGGTTGACCACCAGCCCGGTCAGCACGATCAGCCACATCGGCGCGTGCAGCGCGATCAGGGGCAGCGATGCGAGCTGGGCCGATCCTGCGTACACCAGCAGGGTCATGCCGCTGGCCTGGGCCGCGGTGAGCCCGCTCTTGACCATGGTGACGCCGACCACCACCGCCCACGCGGCCAGGCCGAGCAGCAGCGGCATGCCGTCGCGCAGGCCCTCGCGCCACAGTGGCGGCCCGGGCAGGCCGATGGCGTCTTTACGCGACATATTCATTGGAAAAAAACGGACGAACTGGCAATCTGCTGAGCCCGACATTGTACCCGGCCATTCCGGCAACCGGGCCGAATCCGTTAGAATCGTGGTTTTGCGCATTGCCTGACGGAGAACCAGAATGACTGAGAAGACGATCCCCGTAGTGGAACTGCAGGCCAAGGACCTGCCGGCCTACTGCCCCAACCCGGCCATGCCGCTGTGGTCGTCGCATCCGCGCGTCTTCCTCGACTTCGACCACCACGGCGAAGCCAAATGCCCGTACTGCGGCACCCAGTACAAGCTGGCGCCGGGCGTCGAACCGGGCCACCACTAAGCCGGTCGCGGGGCGCCATGAACCCCGCTGACGACCGCCCCGGATACCGCGCGCCGCGCTGGCTGCCGAACGGCCACCTGCAGACCATCGTCCCGGCCACCTTCACACCCAAGCCGAAGGTGGCGTTCCGGCGCGAGCGCTGGGATACGCCGGACGGCGACTTCATCGACGTCGATTTCGTCGATGGCGCACCTGGGCAGCCCTTCGTGGTGCTGTTCCACGGACTGGAAGGCTCGTCGGACAGCCACTATGCGCGCTCCCTGATGGCAGCCGTCGCCGCGCTCGGCTGGTCGGGCGCGGTGCCGCATTTCCGTGGCTGCTCGGGCGAACTGAACCGCGCGGCCCGCTTCTACCATTCCGGCGATGCGGCCGAACTCGACTGGATCCTGCGCCGCCTGCGCGCCCGCGCCGGCGGCAAGTTCTTCGTGGCCGGCGTCTCGCTCGGCGGCAATGCCCTGCTGCGCTGGCTGGGCGAATCGCAGCACCAGGCCGAGATCGTCGACATCGCCTGCGCCGTGTCGGCGCCGATGGACCTGGCGCGCGGCGGCGAGTCGCTGTCGTCCGGCTTCAATATGCTGTACACGCGCATGTTCCTGCGCAGTATGAAGCCGAAATGCCTGGCCAAGCTGGAACACTTCCCCGGCCTGTTCGACCGCGACGCCCTGCTCTCGGCGCGCAATCTCTACGAATTCGATAATATCGTCACGGCGCCGCTGCACGGCTTTCGCGATACCGACGATTATTGGGACCGCGCCAGCGCCAAGCACATCCTGAACGACATCACGGTGCCAACGCTGGTGCTCAACGCCCGCAACGATCCCTTCATGCCGGGGATTCACCTGCCGCAGGAGGCCGCATCCTGCGTGGTGCTGGAATATCCCGAGACCGGCGGCCACGTGGGCTTCGCGGTCGGCGCACCGCCGGGGCGGATCGACTGGCTGCCGCGCCGCCTGCTGCATTTCTTCGAGCACGCCCGACCTGCCGGAGGCTGACATGGATGAGATCGTCAAACAGGCCATGGCCAAGTGGCCGAATGTGCCGCATTGCTACGACTGGCTCGCGCTCGACGCGCGCGGCAGCTGGCGCATGCGCGACGAGGCGGCGCAGCGCGCGAACAGGCCCGGGGACAAGCTGACCAATGCGGCGCTGGTGGGTTTCATCAACCGCAATTACCAGCGTGGTGCACGGGGCTGCTGGTACTTCCAGAACGGGCCGCAGCGGGTGTACGTGATACTGGAGGCCACGCCGTTCATTGCACGCACCGATCCGGTGGCGGGGTTCGTGTTGCATACGGGACAGCCGATGGGGGCGGTGGAGCATGCGTTCATGACCGAAGCCGGGGCCGTGGTCCTGCAAGCGGGCGAGACCGTCGCGCAGGTCGATGACCGGGACGTGGCGCAGGTGCTGGGTTTGCTGGAGTGTGAGGGTAAGCCGGCATCGGACGATGCATTGATGGCGTGGCTGGATGGCGGCAGCGGCAAGATGGTGCTGCGCTTGGGCGAGCGGCGCGTCTCACTTGACCGCATTGCCAGCAGAGAAGTGGCTTCGCGGTTCGAGTTCGCTAGAAATCCCGCACCTTAACCCAACCAATCGTCGTTCCCGCGTGCGCGGGATCGACGGCATCTTATAGCTAGAACTTGCTGTCCTTCTTCTCGTCCTTCTCGTCCTTCTGCTTGGCCTTGATCTCCCGCTCGCGCGCGTCGATCACCGACTGGTCGTAGAACGAGACATCCTTCGCCTTGCGCGCCAGGCCGAGCTGGTCCATGGCCGCGGGCAGCGCCCCGCTCAGCGCATACGACTCCGCCAGCGCCATGTGCTGCAGGGCGATCTTGCCTTCCCTGGCATAGGTGCGAGCCAGCGTGTCATACAGCTTGGGCTCGGCGCGGTACTGCTGGATCTGGTCGCGCAGGAAACGCGCCGCTTCCTCGTACTTGCCGGCGGCGATCAGCGCCTCCGCGTTTTGATGCGCAATGGCACGCGACAAGGGGAACTGCTGATAAGCCATGGCCGCGTCCTTCACCGCGCGCTGCACCACCGCGTCCGACTGCCCGGGCGCCAGCTCGATTTCCAGCTGCAGCCCGGCAAACAGGGGCGCGCCGTCGGAGCCATCGCTTTCGGCCGAGAATACGCCCGGCTTCGGCTTCAGCGCGCCGCGCGCCTTGTCCAGCCAGTTCTGCGCTCCGGCCAGGTCGCCTTTCTTGAGCGCGAGGAAGGCCATGCCATACTGCGCCGCGATCTGCTCCTGCCGGTTTGGCTGCGTCAGCTGGCTTTCGAAGAAGGCCTTGTTGTCATCGTTCCCTTTCACACTGCCGTCCTGCAGCACGCGCGCCCGGGCACGGATGATGTGGAAGTCGAGCGAGTCCGGCCGCGGCTTGTGGTGCGGCGCCGTGCGGATGCGGGCCTGGATATCGGCGATACGCTCCTCGGTCATCGGGTGGCTGCTGAGCCAGGGCGGCGGGTCCGGGTACAGGCGGGTAGCGTTCTGCAGGCGCTTGAAGAAGGCGACCATGCCGGACGTGTCGAAGCCGGCCGAGTTCATGATCTGGAAGCCGACCCGGTCGGCCTCGCGCTCGGCGTCGCGGCTGAAGTTGAGCTGCCGCTGGATCGCCAGCCCCTGTCCACCCAGCGCGATGCCCATCGCCGCGTCCGGGCTGGCCTTGGCCGCCAGCGCCGCCAGGATCAGCGAGGCCAGCGGAAGCAGCATGTCCTCGCGCTGCTTGCCCAGCTGGCGCGCGATGTGGCGCTGCTGGACGTGGCCGATCTCGTGCGACATCACGGAGGCCAGTTCCGACTCGTTCTGCGCCGCGATCAGCAGGGCCGAGTGCACGGCGATGAAACCGCCCGGCAGCGCGAAGGCGTTGATCATCGGGTCGCGCACGGCGAAGAAGAAGAAATTGAGGTTGGCCTCGCCACGCGCGTCCGGCGCGGCGGCGACCAGCGCGCTGCCGAAATTGTTCAGGTATTCGAGGGTCGGATCATCGTCGAGGTAGTCCGGGTCGCGCCGGATGTCGTTCATGATCTCTTCGCCCAGCTTGCGCTCCAGGATCGGCGACAGGTCCTCGCGCGAGGCATCGCCCAGCCGCGGCAGGTTGGTGGTATCGGGCGGCTTGCGGTAGACGTCGGCGCCGCCGCTGGAGGCGACGGCGAACGCAGCTGCCATGGACAGGCAGACGGCAGTCAGAGCGCGGGGCCACCTGGCCTTTGGCGGCGTCATCGCTGGGACGGGTTTCGATTTCACGGTGCTATCATACCCTCATCGGCGGCCGTTGAACGGCTGGCCGATATTTTGTTACACAGGCTTATTTTTCCCACAATCGATGACCGCTCCCCTCACCCATTTCGACGCCGCCGGCCAGGCCCACATGGTCGACGTCGGCGCCAAGGCCGACACGCACCGCACCGCGGTGGCCGCCGGCACCATCCGCATGAAACCGGAGACGCTGGCGCTGATCGTGTCCGGCACTGCGAAAAAGGGCGACGTGCTGGGCATCGCGCGGATCGCCGCGATCATGGGCGCCAAGCGCACCAGCGACCTGGTGCCGCTGTGCCATCCGCTGCCGATCACCCGGGTCGCCGTCGATTTCGAGGTGGACCAGGAGGCCAGCGCGGTGCACTGCCGGGCGCAGGTGGAAACGGTGGGCAAGACCGGGGTTGAGATGGAGGCGCTGACCGCGGTGCAGGTCGGCCTGCTGACGATTTATGACATGTGCAAGGCGGCCGACCGCGGCATGGTCATGACCAATGTGCGCGTGCTGGAAAAGCATGGCGGCAAGAGCGGCGACTGGACGGCGGCACTCTAGCGACGGGGGCGCACGAATGCGGGCCTTGGTCTGACACAGGCTGAGGTACACTCCCCCCTTGTCACACCCTGTAGTTCCATCTTTTCCTCGAAAGGAATGCCATGAACAACGTGGTTGGCTGGTTTGAGATTTATGTACAGGACATGGACCGCGCGCGGCGGTTCTATGAAACCGTCTTGCAGACGCAACTGACGAACATGCACTCGCCCGACCATAGCGATGGCGGCCCGCTGATGTACGCCTTCCCGGCACAGCAGAATGCCTATGGTTCGCCCGGTGCCTTGGTGAAGATGGAAGGCTTTGTCCCTGGGGGGAACGGCGTGCTGGTCTACTTCATCACGGACGATTGCGCTGCCGCGGCTGCGAGGGCGGCATCCAGCGGTGGCAAGATCTTCAAGGACAAGTTCTCGATCGGCGAATATGGCTTTATCGCATTGGTCAACGACACCGAAGGGAACATGGTCGGCCTGCACTCGATGACCTGAGTCTCCGCTCGCCACCAGCGATGCCCCGCGCCAGGCGGGGCATTTTTTTTGTCTTCCACCGGCTCCGTCGAGCCCGCAATCCGCAAAGCCAACCTCAGCGCTTGATCCCGCGCAGGCTCAGCCTTCGCGCAATGAACCGCATCAGTATCCCCCTCTCAAATGCTTGCGCTGAATTGAACAGCATGCATGCATTCGTCGGCGCTTTTCCCAACCCATGAAGAACAAGAAGGAAGACGCGATGAATATGCTGAGTCGTTTGGCATCGGATGCCCGCGCCGGGATGCTGTCCTGTTGCGCCATGTTTGCCTTGCTGGCCGCCTGCGGGGGTTCGCCGCCGCCGGCGTCACCGTCGGCTACCCAATTGGCGGCCTCGGAAACAACGCAGGCCCCGGTTGTGGCGCCGGCCGCGCTGTCCGACCAGATCACCGGTCTGTACTGGTGGCTGCTGGGGCGCCAGCCGGACCAGGTCGGATTGCAGTTCTGGCAGCAGAGCGGGCTTTCCGCGGACCAGATCGCTTCGGCAATGAAAGGCAGCGATGAACTGCAGCGGCTGCACGACTGGGAAAGCATCGGCAGCGCCACCCTCAACAAGGTCTGGGTCGATGCGGCGGCCACCGGCAACCGCGAGGATGGCAGCACGGCCTATCCGTACAAGACGCTGGCGGCGGCCGCCCGCGCCGTGAAGGCGGCCAGCACCACCGTCTACGTGAAGCCCGGCAACTACGAAGGCGGCTTCACCACCACCGCCAACGGCAACGCAACGGCGGCGGGCGGCGCCGACGGCAACATCTACTGGATCTCGACCGTGCGCTGGGGTGCGCGCATCGTTCCGCCCTCATCGGCCAGCCGCCAGTTCGACGATACGACCGCGTGGACCAATAGCGGCGACTTCGTGCAGATCGTGGGCTTCGAAGTGGACGGCACGAAGTCCGCGGACAAGGCCTACGACACCTGGCGCCAGGGGATTTACACGAGTGGCGGCCACAGCGTGGTGCGCGACAACTACGTGCACGACATCGCGCGCTGGTCGTCGTGCAGCAGCGGCGCGGGCGGCGCCGCCATCAACATCGACGCTTCGCCCAGCGGCGGCCTGAGCGATGCGATCGGCAACTGGGTACGCGACATCGGCCAATCCGGCAGCAACTGCAACCGCTTCCAGGGCATCTATGTCAGCAGTTCCGGCAGCGTGATCAATAACGTGGTGTATCGCGCGAACATGGGCGCGGCGATTCACTTGTATCACGAGGCAACGGCCGTGAAGGTCATCAACAACACGGTCGCGAGCTCCAACGTCGGCATCGTGGTCGGCACCGGCGAATACCGCGGCAAGCCGGTCGAGCACAAGGACTCGCTCATCTACAACAACATCGCCTACGACAACTACATTGGCATCGAGGAATACGTCGGGCGCGGCGGCATCATGGGCGTCAATTCTTACAAGAACAACCTGGTAACGGCCAATACCCGCGACTGGGACAAGATGCGCAACACTGCCACGGGTACCCGCAGCGGCGATCCTGGTTTCGTGCAGTACAAGAAGGATTTGCTGCTGCCGAACTTCCACCTGTCCGTCAACTCGGCCGCGGACGCCGCTGGCACGGCGAGCAGCGCCCAAGCAACCGATTTCGACGGCCGTGCGCGTGCCGCCAACGCCAACAGCATCGGCGCCTATGAGTACGTCCGCTAGGCCGTCAGCGGTGCAAGGGCTTCAGGTCGGCAGTGTCGACCAGATCGTAGCGGCGGCCTTCGGTTCCGTTGAACATGTACAGGCGCTTGCCTTGGCGCGGGAAATCGCACACATCCACCGGCGGCCGGTTGCCGCCGACGAGATAGACCAGCTCGTCCGTGCCGGTATTGGTCATCGCGTGCGCCGGGCCGTTGGCAGGGAAGCCGATGAAATCCCCGGCGCCGACCGGATGGTCGTTGCCATCCATCGAGACGACGCCCTGCCCGCTCAGCACGAAGATGAATTCGTCGGCGCAGGCGTGTCGGTGCAGTTCGGTGCTGGTGCCGCCCGGCTCGATCACATTGATGTGGACGCCCAACTGGGTCAGCCCGGTGGCGTCCCCCAGTGAACTGGTCCGGCGCCGCGCCGCCGGATTGACTGGATGGGGCACCGCGGCGTTGCCTTTCGCCTGGTCAACGCCCTGATGCACGATATGCTTCGATTCGCTCATCGCGTTCTCCTCGTTACTCCTATTTAGCATAGCGCGGCTTGACGTGGCGCGTGATACATTGCTGACCTTGCACCGCCCAGCCCGGTGCGTTTGGACAATTATCGAGGGGATCGAATGAGACTACGTTTGCTCGCGCTCGCCGCCACGCTGGCGGCTACCGGCGCGATGGCCGCGCCGCGCGGCTTCACGGTGGAAGACCTGGTCAGCATGGAACGGGTCGGCAGCCCGGCGGTGTCGCCGGACGGCACACGCGTGGTGTACACCGTGCGCACGACCGACCTGGCCAAGAACCGCGGCCACACCGACTTGTGGATGGTCGACCTGCGGGCCGCCAACCCGGCGCCGGTGCGCCTGACCAACCACAGCGCAAGCAGCAGCGATCCGGAGTGGTCGCCGTCGGGTGACGCCATTTACTTCCTGTCGGCCCGCTCCGGTTCGTCGCAGATCTGGCGCCTGCCGCTGAGTGGCGGCGAAGCGTCGATGGTCACCAGCACGCCGGTCGACATCGACAACTTCCGCCTGTCGCCGCGCGGCGACCGGGTGCTGATGAGCATGTCGGTGTACCGCGACTGCGCCGACCTCGCCTGCACCAAGGCGCGCGATGACGACAAGGGCAAGAACAAGGCTTCCGGCCGCGTCTACGATCACTTGTTCGTCCGCCACTGGGATACCTGGGCGGACAGCAAGAATTCAGTGCTGTACTCGGCGCCGATCGACGCCACCGGCCACATCAGCGCGCAGCCGGTCAACCTGTCCGGCACGCTGGATGGCGATGTGCCGTCCAAGCCGTTCGGCGACCATGACGAGTATCGTTTCAGCCCGGACGGCAAGACCGTGTTGTTCTCGGCGCGCGTGGGTGCGAAGACCGAGGCGTGGTCGACCAATTTCGACCTGTACTCGATCCCGGCAGTGGGCGGCGAGGCGCCGCGCAACCTGACCGCGGACAACCAGGCCTGGGACACCAAGGGCGTCTATTCGCCGGATGGCCGCAGCATCGCCTACCTGGCCATGACCCGTCCGGGCTTCGAGGCCGACCGCTTCCACATCGTCTTGATGGACGCCGCCACCGGGGCGAAGCGCCATGTGGCCGACAGCTGGGACCGCTCGCCGGGCAGCATGCAGTGGAGCAGCGATGGCAAGTCGCTGATCGTGGACGCGGAAGACATCGGCAACCACAAGCTGTTCGCGATCGACGTCGCCAACGGCAAGGTGACCGCGCTGACCGACAAGGGTTCGATCGGCGGGTTTGACGTGCGCCACAACACCATCGCTTATACCCAGTCGAACCTGGCGTCGGGCGCGCAGCTGTTCGAGATGAAGCTGGGAGGCAAGCCGCGCCAGCTGACCACGCAGAACGCGGCGCAGCTGGCCGATGTGCGCTGGGGTGAGTATGAGCAGTTCTCCTTCGCCGGCGCGGGCGGCGATACGGTGCATGGTTATGTGATGAAGCCATGGAACGCAGCGCCGGGCCAGAAGTATCCGATCGCCTTCCTGGTGCATGGCGGGCCGCAGGGAAGCTTCGGCAATGGCTGGAGCTATCGCTGGAATCCGCAGACCTATGCGGGCGCTGGTTATGCGGTCGTGTTCATCGACTTCCACGGGTCGACCGGCTACGGGCAGAAGTTCACCGACGCGATCAGCGGGGACTGGGGCGGCAAGCCGCTGGAAGACCTGCAGAAGGGCCTGGCCGCCGCGGTGGCGAAGTATCCGTGGTTGGACCGCGAGAGGAGCTGCGCACTGGGCGCGTCCTATGGCGGCTATATGATGAACTGGATCGAGGGCAACTGGTCCGACGGCTTCAAGTGCATCGTCAACCATGACGGTGTGTTCGATGCGCGTGGCATGGCGTATTCGACCGAAGAGCAGTGGTTCACCGACTGGGAAAACGGCGGCGCCTACTTCGCCGTGCCGCAGAATCACGAGCGCTTCAATCCGGTCAATTTCGTGAACAACTGGAAGACGCCGATGCTGGTCGTGCAAGGGGATATGGACTTCCGTATTCCGACCGCGCAGGGGCTGTCGACGTTCACGGCGCTGCAGCGGCGCGGGATCGAGAGCAAGTTCCTGTTCTTCCCGGATGAGAACCACTGGGTGCTCAAGCCGGCCAATTCACTGCTGTGGCATCACACGGTGCTGGGGTGGTTGGACCAGCACCTGAAGCAGTAAGCACTCGCTTCAAGCAAAAAGCCTGCTCACTTCGAGCAGGCTTTTTGTTTCAGAAATAGCCTGCACGCCACAAACGAGGCCACCACTCCACCGTCCCGTTCGCCGCAATTTCGGCCGCCGTCGGCTCGGCGTCGGTGGCTTTGTCGACGAATTGAGGAGCGATCACGTAGGCCAAGGTGAGCGCAGCCGCGATGACGACCAAAGGGCTCACGAGTTTCACCATTCCCGAAGGCGAGGGTCTCGCCACCATATTGAACGACCAGGTCCAGCCAGTCGCGCAGGCGATATAAAGGACAATCATCAGCTGGCTCTGCGGCATTACGATGCTGCCGGACACTGACGCATCGATCAGCAAAGCAGCGCCGATCAGGAGCCACGCCGACAGGAAATTCTGGTTGAGAGTGTCTGTCGCGGCAATGCTCGTGCGCCTGCGCCACAAGCCACGGAAGGAGAAGAACAATGCGATGGAAAATGCCAGCAACGCAGGAAGCCCCCACTCCGCCGCAATTTGGACCATCCAGTCATGCGGGTGGGCAGCCCCTGCGCGTTCATGCGCAAAGTGCAGCGGACCGACACCAAGCATCGGATGGGCCGTGATAAGTTCGAATGCATGCTTCCACAAGAACGTGCGTCCACTGGATGGATTTGCCATCGTTCTTGCCAGCATTGCGCCAGCTTCGCCAAACGGTGCACGTCCCATCATCATGGGCGCAAGCACAAAGCCGAGTACGTAGACAATCGCGCCGATTACACAGCTGAGGATCAGCACGCGCAGAAAGGGCCACGCGGCGCGGCGGCGCAAGATGAAAGTAATTAGAGTCGCTGCAATCAGGCCGACCTCGGTGCCACGGCCGCCAGTGGCGAACAGCACGGACCACCAAACCGCGAGCGTCGTCATCCACAATGCACGCAGACGCGACACAGCGGGCGTCAGCGTGTAGAGCAGCACCAGTAAAGGCAGCGCGATCGTTTGCACATGGTTTAAATGACGAATGTTCGAGAAACCCGGCGTGAAATCGCCCGAGTCCGGGATGGCAGTGAGTAACCACACCGAAACGTAAATGCAAACGATCTTCAATGCATACAGTGCAGCCACAGCGCCGAATGCGTGCAGGACGTGGCTCAGCGAACCACGCTCTTGTGCAAGGGCGTCGCTAATGGCGAGCCCGCTGAGCAAAAGCAGGAACAGGCTGGTGACTTCGTAGAGCGAATGTCGCGGTGAAAATGCAAAGACTCCGGATAGGAGGCCAAGTGCGAAGAAAACTGACAATGTGCCGCGAACTCGCGCGTCAGTGCGGTCCCACAGGGAAGGGGATCGATAAGCCAGCGCGCACCCGCCAGCAAACAACAGAATAAGCTCGATCACGCGCTGGCGGTCATGGCCACCGGTCTGCATGAAGTTCAAGCAAATTGCCAATACCAAACCGTATGCATACGGTAGGCCTTGCACGCGCACAGTTGCAAATGCGTTCGTTGGCGCGCTAACCGGTATCTCGCTCAATCGTTCCACTGCCTTGCTCCAGATGTCGCGGCGCGTTTCAGGCCGCCAATGAAAAATGCCGCCCGGCCTACGCGGAGCGGCATTTCTTGGGGTCGAGCGACCGTAAGCTCAGACGACTTGATTAGCTACCGGAGCCGACGCAGCCCGAGCCGGTGTATTTCGAAAGGATGTTAGCACCGCAGGTCCATGCGCCTTCGGAAGTACGGGTCAGCGTAATGGCTTTGCCGCCGCCGTTCACAGTAGCCGGGCCACTGTTGAAGGTGCAGAGCAGGGTGGTTGCGCCAGCAACTGCATCAGTAGCAGTGATTTCGCAGGTAGCCGTGTGGTAAGTGCCAGTTGCAGCATCCTTCGAGAAGCCGGTTGCTGCCAGGAGCTGAGCTTGGGTCGCCGCAGGATTGTCAGCGAGCAGCGTGTCTACGCCAATCTTACCAGCGGAAACTTCCGACAGGCCAGCGGCAAACTTCGACTTGGCGACGTAGTCCTGGTAAGCCGGGATTGCCACGGCGGCCAGGATACCAATGATCGCGACAACGATCATCAGTTCGATCAGGGTGAAGCCGGCTTGGGCTTTCTTAACGATCTTCATCGATTTCATGTTTCATCTCTCCAGGTTAGGTAAGGGTGACTTACAGGTTTCTGCCACGTTTTTCTATGGAGCAAATGCCGTGCCAGCAGGAAAATGTACCATTTCGTTGGTTTGTGAACAATAAAATCGACAGAAAGCGCCACTTTTCGTCCGGTGAGCTGACAAAATTTGTCAGTACGCGCGCCAAAGTTTGTCATTTGTCATCTCAGGACAGGACAAATTTGTCGGGCGGATCTGGACGCAGCAGGTCTGCTTGAGAAATGGGATTCCCGCTTTCGCGGGACTGACGTCCAATTGAGCGGGGACGGGCGGGCGCAATAAAAAAGGGAGCCGAAGCTCCCTTTCTCTATGCGTGCAATTGAATTACAGCATAGCCTTGAGCAGGCGACCCATCTCCGACGGGTTCTTGGTGACCTTGATGCCGCAGGCTTCCATGATCTCCAGCTTGGCTTGCGCGGTGTCGGCGCCGCCCGAGATCAGCGCGCCGGCGTGGCCCATGCGCTTGCCCGGAGGAGCGGTGACACCGGCGATGAAGCCAACCACCGGCTTCTTCATGTTGTCCTTGATCCAGTAAGCGGCGTTGGCCTCGTCCGGGCCGCCGATCTCGCCGATCATGATGACGGCGTCGGTGTCCGGGTCGTCATTGAACATCTTCATGATGTCGATGTGCTTCAGGCCGTTGATCGGGTCGCCGCCGATGCCGACTGCCGTCGACTGGCCCAGGCCCAGCGCGGTCAGCTGGCCCACTGCTTCATAGGTCAGGGTGCCCGAGCGCGAGACGACGCCGATGCGGCCCTTCTTGTGGATGTGACCCGGCATGATGCCGATCTTGATCTCGTCCGGGGTGATCAGGCCCGGGCAGTTCGGACCCAGCAGCAGGGTCTTCGAACCGGCTTTGGCCATGCGGTCCTTCACTTCCATCATGTCGCGGACCGGGATGCCTTCGGTGATGCAGATTGCCAGGTCGAGCTCGGCTTCGACGGCTTCCCAGATCGCGGCGGCCGCGCCTGCCGGCGGGACGTAGATCACCGACACGTTGGCGCCGGTTTCAGCCTTGGCTTGCTTGACGTTCGCGAAGATGGGGATGCCCTCGAAGTCCTCGCCTGCTTTCTTCGGGTTCACGCCGGCCACGAAGGCTTCACGGCCGTTCGCGTAGTCGCGGCACATGCGGGTGTGGAACTGGCCGGTCTTGCCGGTGATACCTTGGGTGATGACTTTGGTGTCTTTGTTAATCAGAATCGACATTTTTCTATCCTTCGCGTATTAGGCTTTGCCTGCAGCGGCGGCCACGACCTGCTTCGCTGCGTCTTCCATCGTGTCAGCCGAGATGATCGGCAGGCCGGAGTCAGCCAGCATCTGCTTGCCGATGTCTTCGTTGGTGCCCTTCATGCGCACGACCAGCGGCACTTGCAGGGAGACCGCCTTCGATGCGGTGATCACGCCTTCGGCGATCACGTCGCAGCGCATGATGCCGCCGAAGATGTTGACCAGGATGGCTTTCAGGCCCGGGTTCTTCAACATGATCTTGAATGCTTCGGTCACTTTCTCGGCCGTCGCACCGCCGCCCACGTCCAGGAAGTTGGCCGGCTCGCCGCCGAACAGCTTGATGGTGTCCATGGTGGCCATCGCCAGGCCGGCGCCGTTCACCAGGCAGCCGATGTTGCCGTCGAGCGAGATGTAGGCGAGGTCGAACTTCGATGCCTCGACTTCAGCCGGATCTTCTTCATCCAGGTCGCGGTAGGCGACGATTTCCGGATGGCGGAACAGGGCGTTCGCGTCGAAGTTGAACTTGGCGTCCAGGGCGATGACCTTGCCCGAGCCGGTCAGGATCAGCGGGTTGATTTCGGCCAGCGAGGCGTCGGTTTCCCAGTAGGCTTTGTACAGGCCCTGCAGGTTGACGCGGGCGTCGACGATCGAGGCTTCCGGGATGCCGATCTTGCGGGCGACGTCGTCAGCCTGGGCGTCGGTCAGGCCGACCGACGGCTCGATCACGACGTTGTGGATTTTTTCCGGGTTGCTGTGGGCGACTTCTTCGATGTCCATGCCGCCTTCCGACGAGGCCATCAGCACCACTTTCTGGGTCACGCGGTCGGTGACCAGCGAGACGTACAGTTCTTTCTTGATGTCGGCGCCTTCTTCGATCAGCAGGCGGCGCACTTTCTGGCCTTCCGGGCCGGTCTGGTGGGTGACCAGCTGCATGCCCATGATCTGGTTCGCGTACTCGCGCACTTGCTCGATCGACTTGGCGACCTTGACGCCGCCGCCCTTGCCGCGGCCGCCAGCATGGATCTGCGCCTTGACTACCCAGACCGGGCCGCCCAGCTCTTCAGCTGCCTTGACGGCCTCGTCCACCGACATGCACGGAATGCCGCGCGGAACGGTCACTCCGAACTTTCGGAGGATCTCTTTGCCTTGATACTCATGGATTTTCATGCTGGCTTCCTTTTTTCCTGTTACTGATTTAGAAATGCGGTTGAGTTAAAAAACGGGACAACGACAACTAGCCCGACGCCACCTTGAGCGCCCAGCGCGGGTAGAACGTGGCGACGGCGGGGCCGTCGGCGCGCAGCGCGTGGCAGCGATCAATCTGGAACGGACGGTCGGGCGAATCGTCTTCGTCGACCCCGTCACGGGTCTGGAACACGTCATTGGCGTAGGCCTGGATGGCCGCGGTGGGCAGGACCTGCGCCAGTTCGGTCAGGTGGGTGCAGCCGAGCACGCCGGAAAGGCGGTCTTTCAGGTGCAGCCGGAAATGCTTCATCAGCGACAACCCGATCAACTTCTTATATGCCGGGCCAATGGTATCGCAGAAACCGGGGTAGGGGACGGAATCGGACGCGGCTTCGGCGTCGACGATGGTCATCTCGCGGTCGATGGTGACGCGCAGCTTGAGGTTGTGCACCGGCTTGCCGCCTTCGCGGACGCCCGAGGCGAGCTGGATGTCGCGCACTTTGACGTCGCTGATGCGTGCGTCCAGGTCCCACAGGCCATCGTCGCGCGCATAGGCTTCGACGGTAATGGCGCGCGTGTGCCGGAGCTGACGCGGGACGGGAGGAGACAGGGGCATAAAAACCAGTGCCGCGGGTGCGGCGAAAAATTACGCAGCCGTTGTGCCTGATGCACTGTCGCCGCAGCTTCTGCGGCAACTACCGCTCATGCGGCGCTGCTAAACCCCGGAAGTTTATCACAGGCTGGCGCTCGCTTGCACCGCACCATGCTTGTTGATATGTGGTCAATACATTGCGCGAAGGGCTGGAAAACCCCAGCGCGCAGCGCCATCTGCGGTGAGGAGCACGCTTTCACACGTGCAGCGGATGGCGCTCCGCGCTGGGGCCTTCAGGGTGCCGGGAGCAGCACCTCAGATCTCGTCGTCGTCCGCGCCGCCTTCCATCGCGGCGCGAACGGCGCGTTGCGTGAAACCGCGCTGGAGCAGGAAACGCATCTGTTTGGCGCGCCCGGCCGCATCCGCCGCGACCCGGCCGAACTTGCGGCGCCAAACTTCCCTGGCCCGTGCCAGTTCAGTATCCGCCAGCCCGGCCTTGAGTTCCGCCAGCGCCGCGCCGCCCACCCCATGGTTCTTCAGCTCGGCCATCACCCGGCTGTTGCCGTAGCGTGAAGCCTTGCGATGGATGAGCGATTCGGCGAAACGCTCCTGCGACAGCCAGTTGTTCTTTTCGAGGAAATCGAGCAGCGCTTCCACGTCGTCGCCCTCCTCCGCGTAGCGCGCCAGCTTGCGGCCCAGTTCGAGCCGGCTGTGCTCCCGCGTCGACAGGTAACGCAGGGCACGCGCCTTCAGGCTCGGTTCAGGCATATCGGCTGGCGCAGCGTACTGGGAACGATTACTCGTCGCCGACCGCCTTCAGGCGCGGCTTGCCGCCCTCGCCCTCGACCGGCGGCAGCTCGCGCACGCCCAGCGCCGCGCGCACCTTGTTCTCGATTTCGCGCGCCAGGGCCGGACGCTCTTTCAGGTACTGGCGGGCGTTGTCCTTGCCCTGGCCGATACGCTCACCCTCGTAGCTGTACCACGAGCCGGACTTCTCGATGACCTTGTTGTCGGCGCCCAGGTCGAGGATTTCGCCTTCCAGCGAGGTGCCCTCCCCGTACAGGATGTCGAAGTGGGCTTCCTTGAACGGCGGCGCGATCTTGTTCTTGACGACCTTGACCTTGGTTTCGTTACCGATGACCTCGTCGCCGGACTTGATCGAGCCGGTACGGCGGATGTCCAGGCGCACCGAGGCGTAGAACTTGAGCGCATTGCCGCCGGTGGTGGTTTCCGGGTTGCCGAACATGACGCCGATCTTCATGCGGATCTGGTTGATGAAGATGACCAGGGTGTTGGTGCGGTTGATGGACCCCGTCAGCTTGCGCAGCGCCTGCGACATCAGGCGGGCCTGCAGGCCGGGCAGGGCGTCGCCCATGTCGCCTTCGATCTCGGCGCGCGGCGTGAGCGCGGCGACGGAGTCGATGACCACCAGGTCCACCGAGCCCGAGCGCACCAGCGCGTCGGTGATTTCCAGGGCCTGTTCGCCGGTATCCGGCTGCGAGATCAGCAGCTCATCCAGCTTGATGCCCAGTTTTTGGGCATAGGTGACGTCCAGCGCGTGCTCGGCGTCGATGAAGGCGCAGGTGCCGCCCAGCTTTTGCATTTGGGCGATGGTCTGCAGGGTCAGCGTGGTTTTGCCGGACGATTCCGGACCGTAGATTTCGACGATGCGCCCGCGCGGCAGGCCGCCGACGCCGAGGGCGATGTCCAGGCCCAGCGAGCCGGTGGACACGGTCTGCACTTCCTCGACCGGGGCATTGGCGTCCAGGCGCATGACCGAGCCCTTGCCGAACTGCTTTTCGATCTGTGCCAGAGCCGCGGCCAGCGCCTTGCTCTTTTCAGCGGCATTTACTACGGTTTTTTTGTCGTCCATAATTTTCTTTCAGGTGAAAAGCAAGGTCGATAGGGGCGCCGATGCGGCCGCGCGTTCAACTCAGCCAATACTGTATAAAAAAACAGTAGTGAATGCAAGCGCTTTTGCGGGGTGTTTGACAAATCTCGCGTTGTTACGACAAATGACACACAATACACATGCCGATCAACCGGGGGTGGTGTCCAGAAATGCGTATTTTACTTGCCGAAGATGACAGCGTGCTCGCGGACGGACTGACCCGCTCGCTGCGCCAGTCCGGCTATGCGATCGACTGCGTCAAGAACGGCCAGGACGCCGACACCGCCCTGTCGACCCAGGAATTCGACCTCCTGATCCTCGACCTCGGCCTGCCCAAGCTGTCCGGCCTGGAGGTGCTGCGCCGCCTGCGCATGCGCGGCTCGCTGCTGCCGGTGCTGATCCTGACCGCGGCCGATTCGATCGAGCAGCGCGTCAACGGCCTCGACCTCGGCGCCGACGACTACATGGCCAAGCCCTTTGCCCTGTCCGAGCTGGAGGCGCGGGTGCGCGCCCTGACCCGGCGCGGCGCCGGCGGCGGCCCGGCCGTGATCCGCCACGGCCCGCTCACCTACGACCAGGTCGGCCGCAGCGCCTACATCAACGACCAGATGCTCGACCTGTCGGCGCGCGAACTGGGCCTGCTGGAAATCCTGCTGGCCCGCACCGGCCGCCTGGTGTCGAAGGAGCAGCTGGTCGACCACCTGTGCGAATGGGGCGAGGAGGTGTCGAACAACGCCATCGAGGTCTACGTGCACCGGCTGCGCAAGAAGATCGAGGCCGGCGGCATCCGCATCGCCACCGTGCGCGGGCTCGGCTACTGCCTCGAACGCCACACGGACGCCGCGCGTCCCGGCACCGACAGCCCCGGCAAGTGAACGACCGCGACGCCGGACTGGCGCAGGCGACCGGCGACGGCGCCGAGCCGCCGTACGTGCCGCCCAATCCGGAGCAGGAGCAGAATATCCAGCACTCGCTGTTCGGCGAGATCCTGGACTGGATGCTGGCCCCGCTGCTGTTGCTGTGGCCGATGAGCATCGCGATCACCTACCTGGTCGCCAAGTCGATCGCCAACCAGCCCTTCGACCACGCGCTCAAGGACGACGTGACGGTGCTGGCCCAGCAGGTGCGCGAGGTCGATGGCAAGGTGGTGGCGCGCCTGCCCGACAGCGCGCGCGACATCCTGCGCGCCGACGACGCCGACACCGTCTACTTCCAGGTCACCGGGCCGCGCGGCGTGTTCGTCACCGGCGACCGCGACCTGCCGCAGCCCGCCGAGGACGACGCCGGCGACAACGCCGAAGTCCACTTCCGCAACGTCACCCTGCACGGCACCCCGGTGCGGATCGCCTACTCCTGGGTCCACCTGGACCCGGCCCAGCCCGACGCCGACACCCGGCTGGCGCTGGTGCAGGTGGGCGAGACGCTGGAAAAGCGCGCCCAGCTCGCCAACGCCATCATCAAGGGCGTGATCCTGCCCCAGTTCATCATCCTGCCGGTGATCCTGGCGCTGGTCTGGTTCGCCCTGTCGCGCGGGCTGTCGCCGCTGGCCCAGCTGCAGGAACGCATCCGCGCGCGCCGCCCGGACGACCTGTCGCCGATCGATTCGCGCCAGGTGCCGGAGGAGATCTCGCCGCTGGTCGGCTCGCTCAACGACATGCTGGAGCGCCTGTCGCAGACCATCGACATGCAGAAGCGCTTCATCGCCGATGCCGCGCACCAGATGAAGACGCCGCTGGCCGGCATGCGCATGCAGTCCGAGCTGGCGCTGCGCCAGGTCGACGCCGGCGAGATCCACCGCTCGCTGGAACAGCTGGCCAAGAGCAGCGAGTCGGCGACCCGCCTGGTCAACCAGCTGCTTGCGCTGGCGCGTGCCGAGAACCAGCCGCACGCCGGCCTCGCCTTCGAACAGATCGACCTGGTCGCGCTGGCCCGCGCCGTGGTGCAGGAATGGGTGCCGGCCTCGTTCGCGCACCGGATCGACCTCGGCTTCGAGCCGCCGGACGAGCCGGTGTTCATCGCCGCCAACGCGCTGATGCTGCGCGAGCTGCTGTCGAACCTGATCGACAACGCGGTGCGCTACACCCCGGCCGGCGGCAGCGTCACGGTGCGGGTGCGGCGCGACGGAGACGACGCCCTGCTCGAGGTGGAGGACACCGGTCCCGGCATCGCGCCCGCCGAGCGCGCCCACGTGTTCGAACGCTTCTACCGCATCCTCGGCTCCAGCGTGCCCGGCAGCGGCCTGGGCCTGGCCATCGTGCGCGAGATCGCCCAGCAGCACGGCGCCGAGATCGACATCTTCAACAACCCGCGCAGCCACTCGCTGAAGCTGCCGGGCAGCCTGTTCCGCCTGACCTTCCCGCCGCCCGCGCACCACGACGACCATGCAGACTGACGCCCCCACCCTCGACCCGCAGCGCCGGCAAGCGGCCGCGTACGCCCGCGCCGAACACTGGCGGCGCACCCGGCGCATCACGGCGATCCTGCTCGCGCTCTGGCTCGTGACCGGGGCCGGCACCGTGTTCTTCGCCCGCGACCTGGCCCGGCTGTCGCTGTTCGGCTGGCCGCTGTCCTTCTACATGGCGGCGCAAGGCGCCTCGCTGGTCTACCTGGCGATCATCGGCGGCTACGCCTGGTATATGCGGCGGCTCGACCGCGAGTTCGCGCGCCAGGCCGGGGACGCCACATGAGCAGCTACCGCCAGCGCCTGTCGCGCTACTACCTGTGGTACACGGCCTGCTTCTTCGCCTTCCTGCTCGCGCTGGCCCTGCTGGAACGCGAAGGCATGCCGCGCCTG
This sequence comes from Massilia terrae, assembly GCF_024753145.1. Classification (GTDB taxonomy): domain Bacteria; phylum Pseudomonadota; class Gammaproteobacteria; order Burkholderiales; family Burkholderiaceae_D; genus Telluria; species Telluria terrae. Next base: position 180,778 of record NZ_JANUGU010000008.1, read on the forward strand.
TGGATCGGCTACCTGTTCATGTTCGCCACCATCGCTCTGTACGCGACCATCGGCGTCATCACCCGCACCTCCAACGTCTCCGAGTACTACGTGGCCGGGCGCCGCGTGCCGGCCGTGTTCAACGGCATGGCCACCGCCGCCGACTGGATCTCGGCGGCCAGCTTCATCAGCCTGGCCGGCAGCCTGTACCTGCGCGGCTTCGACGGCCTGGCCTATATCATGGGCTGGACCGGCGGCTACTGCCTGGTGGCGCTGCTGATCGCGCCCTACCTGCGCAAGTTCGCGCAATACACCATCCCCGACTTCCTGGCGGCGCGCTACGGCGGCGGCGCGGGCGGGCGCGGCGGGCCGGTACGGGTGATGGCGGTCGCCGCCACCATCATCGTGTCCTTCACCTACGTGGTGGCGCAGATCTACGCGGTCGGCCTGATCGCCTCGCGCTTCACCGGGGTCGACTTTTCGGTCGGGATCTTCCTGGGGCTGGCCAGCATCCTCGTGTGCTCCTTCCTGGGCGGGATGCGCGCGATCACCTGGACCCAGGTGGCGCAGTACATCATCATCCTGGTCGCCTTCCTGATCCCGACCATGTGGCTGTCGGTGAAGCACGCCGACAACCCGGTGCCGCAACTGGCCTACGGCTCGGTGCTGCCCAAGCTGGCCCAGCGCGAGCAGCAGCTGGTGCTGGACCCGAGCGAGAACGCGGTGCGCGCCCGTTTCCTCGAACGGGCCAACGATTACGCCCAGCGCCTGAAGGGCCTGCCGGCGTCGTGGGAGGCCGGCAAGCGCGAAGCCCAGCGCAAGCTGGATGCGGCGCGCCTGCGCAATGCGCCGCTGCCCGAGATCCGCGCCGCCGAGCGCATCCTGTCCGCCTATCCGCGCAGCCCGGACGAGGCGGTGCGCGTGTGGACCGAACAGCGCGCCGCCAACCTCGCGCGCGCCCAGCCGCCGGAGCCGCACGCGGCGCCCTTCCCCGGCCCCGACCGCGAGGCCTCCGACATCCGCCGCAACAACTTCCTCGCGCTGGCGCTGTGCCTGATGATGGGCACCGCCGCCCTGCCGCACATCCTGATGCGCGCCTACACCACGCCCTCGGTCAACGAGACCCGGGTGTCGGTGTTCTGGACCCTGTTCTTCATCCTGCTGATCTACCTGACGATTCCCGCGCTGGCCGTGCTGGCCAAGTACGACATCTACACCAACCTGGTGGGCAGCCAGTACCAGCACCTGCCCTCGTGGATTTCGTACTGGGCCAACGTCGACAAGGTCAACCCGCTGATCAGCGTGACCGACATGAACGGCGACGGCATCGTGCAGCTGGCCGAGATCTCGATCGACGGCGACGTGCTGGTGCTGGCCACGCCCGAGATCGGGGGCCTGCCCTACGTGATCTCCGGGCTGGTCGCGGCGGGCGGGCTGGCGGCGGCGCTGTCGACCGCCGACGGGCTGCTGCTGGCGATCTCCAACGCGCTGTCGCACGACATCTGGTACAAGCTGGTCGACCCCGCCGCCTCGACCCAGAAGCGGGTGACGATCTCCAAGCTGCTGCTGCTGGCGGTGGCCTTCATCGCGGCCTACGTGGCCTCGCAGAAGCCGGCCGACATCCTGTCGCTGGTGGGCGCGGCCTTCTCGCTGGCGGCGTCGACCATGTTTCCGGCGCTGGTGCTGGGCGTGTTCTGGAAGCGCGCCAACCACGTCGGCGCGATCGCCGGCATGGCGGTGGGCTTCGTGGTCTGCATGTACTACATGCTGCACACCAATCCTTCGCTGGGCGGCAACCTGGACGGGGCATGGCTGCACATCGCGCCGATCTCGGCCGGCGTGTTCGGCGTGCCGGCGGGGCTGCTCACCATCGTGCTGGCCAGCCTGCTCACGGCCGCACCGCACCGCAGCAGCGCCGGGCTGGTCGACTACATCCGTTCACCGGACCAGCCACCGTATTGACCACGCATTAACGCTGCAATAAGCTTGGAAGCTCTAACAGAGGGGGTGACTATGTCGTCGGGAAAGATCTTGGTGGCACAAGGGGGCGGGCCGACCGCCGTCATCAACCAGTCGCTGGTGGGCGTTACGCTGGAGGCGCGGCGCTTCCGCAACGTCACCCGCATCTACGGCGCCCTGCACGGGGTGCGCGGCATCGTCGACGAAGACTTCCTCGATCTCACCCAGGAGACCAGCCACAACCTCGAACTGGTCGCCGCCACGCCCTCCTCGGCGCTCGGGTCCACCCGTGACAAGCCGGACATGGCCTACTGCCAGAAGATCTTCGACGTGCTGCGCGCGCACGAGATCGAACACTTCTTCTACATCGGCGGCAACGATTCGGCCGACACGGTGCGCATCGTCAGCGAGGAAGCGCGCAAGGCCGGCTATCCGCTGCGCTGCATCCATATCCCCAAGACCATCGACAACGACCTGGTCGGCAACGACCACACGCCCGGCTTCCCGTCGGCGGCGCGCTTCGTGGCCCAGGCCTTCGCCGGCGCCAACCTCGACAACGCCGCGCTGCCCGGCGTCTATGTCGGCGTCGTGATGGGACGCCATGCCGGCTTCCTCACGGCCGCCTCGGCGCTGGGCAAGAAGTTCCCGGACGACGGCCCGCACCTGATCTACGTGCCCGAGCGCACCTTCGAGCTGGAACGCTTCCTGGCCGACGTGAAGACCATGTACGAGCGCCACGGCCGCTGCGTGATCGCGGTGTCGGAAGGCGTGCACGATGCGTCCGGCCAGCCGGTCGCCACACTGCTGGCCAAGGAAATCGAGCGCGACCAGCACGGCAATGTGCAGCTGTCCGGCACCGGCGCGCTGGCCGACCTCCTGTGCGACGAGATCAAGAGCAAGCTCGGCATCAAGCGGGTGCGCGGCGACACTTTCGGCTACCTGCAGCGCTCCTTCATCGGCTGCGTGTCCGACGTCGACCAGCGCGAGGCGCGCGAAGTGGGCGAGAAAGCCGTGCAGTACGCGATGTGGGGCGACCGCGACGGCTCGGTGGCGATCAAGCGCACCGGCTTCTATTCGGTCGACTACGAGCTGCAGCCCCTCGACCAGGTGGCCGGCAAGACGCGCACGATGGAGGACGAGTTCATCGCACCCTCCGGCACCGACATCACCGACGCCTTCCGGCTGTACCTGCGGCCGCTGCTGGGATCGGGCATGCCGGATGCGTTCCGGCTGCGGGGAACGACGGTGGGGAAGATCCTCAAGCGCTAACTGGCACCCGCAGCAAGGACTCGGCGGCATTCTCTAGCCGCCGAGCATTGCCTGATGCAACATATTCATATTCCCAACGCACCATCGCGAGCATCGCGCACATGAAGCGCGTGAATGACGCGTTGACGTTTTCAGAATCGATCCAGAGCTCCAACTCGTCGTCGCGGTTCAGGGTGACGCCGGTAAGACTTGCAAGGTCTCGAATAAATTGAAGCTGCTCCAGATCATTGAGCCGAATCCCTCGGCAAATGAGCTGCCATGTGACGCCGCCGAGATCGCAGAAACGGAGGCGCCCGTCGATTTCTTCGATATAAACCGGAACAGGGTCACTGTCCTCGAGCCTGAACGGCGTGTGAATGGCGATCAGTGTCTTTTCATCGTCGACAAAATCGCAGTCAAGACCAAGCAACTGTTTTATATCCAGACTAATCATCGTTTCCTCGCGAAGAGCTTGACCGGATCCCCAGGAGCCGGTCGGAACGAGAGATTCATTCGACTACAAAAGTACTCAAGCAGTTCATTGAAAGGAGCTCTGTCCAGCGATTCTGGCACATCGGCACGCTTGCCTATGAAGTGCTCGTGCGAACGGTAGTGCACGTCGTTCGGCGGCTCCGGACCTTGGTTGACAGCTAGCTGGAACAATCGTTCAGCCTCGGGTGCGGCATGTTGCATCAAAGTGAACACAACAAAAAAGGGCGCCACACGGGCGCCCTTCCGGAATCAAAAGAGAACGATCAGCGCACGATGGTCTGCGCTTCGCCTTCCTTGCGCGCGCGGATCTGGCCGATGCGGTGCACGGTCTCGCCGGCCGCCTGCAGCTGGGCCGCGGCTGCGTCGGCGTTCTCGCTTGATACGATCACGCACATGCCGATGCCGCAGTTGAACACGCGGTGCATCTCGGCGTCGGCGACGCCGCCGTGCTGCTGCAGCCACTGGAACAGCGGCGGCAGGGTCCACGACTTGCCGTCCAGTTCCGCGGTCAGGTTGTCGGCCAGCACGCGCGGGATGTTCTCGACCAGGCCGCCGCCGGTGATGTGCACCATGCCCTTCACTTCCATCGCGGCCATCAGCGCCAGCAGCGGCTTGACGTAGATGCGGGTCGGCGCCATCAGCACGTCGGCCAGCTTCTTGCCATGGAAATCGGCTTCCAGGTCCGGCTTGGCGACTTCGATGATCTTGCGCACCAGCGAGTAGCCGTTCGAGTGCGCGCCGGACGAGGCCAGGCCCAGCACCACGTCGCCCGGGCGGATCTTGCTGCCGTCGATGAGCTGCGACTTCTCGACCGCGCCGACCGCGAAGCCGGCCAGGTCGTACTCGCCGTCCGGGTACATGCTCGGCATCTCGGCGGTCTCGCCGCCGATCAGGGCGCAGCCGGCCTGCTCGCAGCCGGCGGCGATGCCCTTGACCACGTCGGTCGCGGTCGGCACGTCCAGCTTGCCGCAGGCGAAGTAGTCGAGGAAGAACAGCGGCTCGGCGCCCTGCACCAGGATGTCGTTCACGCTCATCGCCACCAGGTCGATGCCAACCGTGTCGTGGCGGTTCAGCTCGAACGCCAGCTTGAGCTTGGTGCCGACGCCGTCGGTGCCGGACACCAGCACCGGCTCCTTGTACTTCTTGCTGATCTCGAACAGCGCGCCAAAGCCACCGATGCCGCCCAGCACGCCCTCGCGCATGGTGCGCTTGGCAAACGGCTTGATCGCTTCGACCAGGGCGTCGCCGGCATCGATGTCGACACCCGCGTCACGGTAGGAAAGGGAAACATTGGAAGGTTGGCTCATGGTAATTGGCAGCGGAGGCGGTAAAATAGAAAGCGAAATGCCAGGACGGCTAGTCCGCTATTCTAGCAAAAAGCGCCTGTCCCCTCCCCGCCCGCCAATCAGAACAATAATTAGAATGCCCTTTTTCCTGACGCCGGAACAAAAACAGGCCACTTTCTGGTGGCTCCTCTGGCTGGCTTTCGCTGCCCTGCTCTACCTGCTGGGCCCGGTCCTGACGCCCTTCATCGCGGCCGCCATCCTCGCCTACGTCCTGAACGGGCCGGTCGACCGCCTGTGCCGCCTGCGCATCCGGCGCTGGCCGGTGCCGCGCGCGCTGGCGGTGCTGCTGGTGATGCTGCTGTTCGCGGCCCTGTTCGGGGCGCTGGCCCTGACCGTGGTGCCGGTGCTGGACAAGGAAATCCCCTTGCTGGTGGCCCAGCTGCCGGCCTTCCTGGTCAAGCTCGACGCCCTGTTGTCGCCGCGCCTGGCACAGCTGGGCATCCACGTCCGGCTCGATGGCGGCGGCATCAAGGACTTGCTAACCCAACAAGTCGCGGGCGGCGGCGACGCCCTGTGGGGCCAGCTGCTGGCGGGCGCCCGCATCGGCGGCAGCGCCCTGCTCGGCTGGGCGGCGACGCTGGCGCTGGTGCCGGTGGTGCTGTTCTACCTGCTGCTGGACTGGCACGCGCTGCTGGCCCAGGTGCAGGGCGCGATCCCGCGCCGCTGGGTCGGCGCCACCACCGGCATGGCGCGCGAGGTCGATGCCCTGCTGGGCCAGTATCTGCGCGGCCAGCTGCTGGTGATGTTCGTGCTGGCGGTGTATTACTCGGCGGCGCTGGCCGGGGCCGGCTTCGACGTCGCGCTGCCGGTCGGCATCCTGACCGGGCTGCTGGTGTTCATCCCCTACCTCGGCTTCGGCCTGGGCCTGGCGCTGGCCCTGATCGCGGCGGTGCTGCAGTTCAATGGCCTGACCGGCCTGGCCTATGTGGCCGTAATCTACGGCGCCGGCCAGGTGCTCGAAGGCTTCTTCCTGACCCCGCGCCTGGTGGGTGAACGGATCGGCATGAATCCGCTGGCGGTGATCTTCGCCCTGCTCGCCTTCGGCCAGCTGTTCGGCTTCGCCGGCGTGCTGCTGGCGCTGCCGGCATCGGCGGTCCTGATGGTCGCGTTCCGCCACCTGCGGCGCCACTATCTGCGCAGCACCTTCTATAATGCCTGATGTATATGATTTTTTTAGTAGTGGGAACATCGGCATGAAACAACTGGTGCTCGACCTGGGCGCGGAACCGGCACACAGCCTCGAGACCTTCCAGGTCGGCGAGAATGCCGAGCTCGCGTACATGATGCACCTGTTCGCCGAGCGGACCTCGCGCGAGCATTTCGCCTACCTGTGGGGCGAGACCGGGGCCGGCAAGACCCACCTGCTGCAGGCGCTGGCCGCGACCCCGGCCTCGCGCTACATCGCGCACGACGCGCCGGCCGCCGACTTCACCCACAGTCCGGACACCACGCTGTACCTGCTGGACGACTGCAACCTGCTGTCGGCGCAGCGCCAGATCGACGCCTTCGCCCTGTTCAACCAGATCCGCGAGCACGGCGCCTACCTGGTTTCGACCGGGCCGGTGCCGCCCGGCGTGCTGCACGTGCGCGAGGACCTGCGCACCCGCATGGGCTGGGGCCTGGTGTACCAGGTGCAGGGCCTGTCGGACGACCAGAAGATCGCCGCCCTGACCACCGCCGCCGAGGCCCGCGGTTTGACCTTGTCGGCCAGCGTGTTACCCTATTTGCTGTCCCATTTCAAGCGCGACATGCGCTCCCTGTCGACGATGCTCGATGCACTCGATCAGTATTCCCTCGAGACCCAGCGGCCGGTCACGCTGCCGCTGCTGCGCGACCTGTTGCTTCAAGGGAACCCGACGCCACCCGCGAATTTAGCTGCGGACCCCAAGGAATGAAAAAACTCGCCCTGTTTGACCTCGACCACACCCTGCTGCCGATCGATTCGGATTACGAATGGGGCCAGTTCCTGGTGCGCACCGGCGCGGTCGATGCCGCCGAATACCAGCGCCGCAACGACCAGTTCTTCGCGCAGTACCAGGCCGGCACCCTCGACCCGGTCGAGTACCTCGAATTCGCGCTCGGCACGCTGGCGCGCTTCCCGCGCCGCGAGCTGGACGCGATGCACCGGCAGTACATGGCCGAGGTGGTCCATCCCGCCATCCGGCCCAAGGCGGTGGAGCTGGTGCAGCGCCACCTCGACGCCGGCGACCTGGTCGCCATCATCACCGCCACCAACCGCTTCGTCACCGCGCCGATCGCGCACGCCTTCGGGGTCGAGCACCTGATCGCGGCGCAGCCGGAAGAAGACGAGCACGGCAACCTGACCGGCAAGCTGGCCGGCACGCCCACCCAGGGCCAGGGCAAGGTCGAGCACATGCACGCATGGCTAGGCCGCCTCGGCACGCCGTTCGACAGCTTTGCAAGCAGCCATTTCTACAGCGATTCGCACAACGATCTGCCGCTGCTGTCGGTCGTGTCCCATCCGGTCGCGACCAATCCCAGCGATCGCCTGAAGCAACACGCGACCGCGCAAGGCTGGCCTTTACTCCTTCTGTTCAATGATTAAAAAATTCTTCCGTAAAATTCTTGGCGTGAAAGACCAGCGCGATCCGACCGAGCCCCTGATCCTCGGCCCCGAAGAACACGGGATCGATCCCAAGCTCGTCTCGCCGAATGCGGTGCGGGTGACCCAGACCCTGCAGGAAGCCGGCTTCAAGGCCTTCGTGGTGGGCGGCGCCGTGCGCGACCTGCTGCTGGGGGTGAAGCCGAAGGACTTCGACATCGCCACCGACGCCACGCCGGAAGAGGTCAAGCGCCTGTTCCGGCGCGCCTTCATCATCGGCCGCCGGTTCCAGATCGTGCACGTGATGTTCGGCCAGGAGCTGCTGGAAGTGACCACCTTCCGCGGCAATGGCAGCAACAACGCGCCCAAGGACGAGCATGGCCGCGTGCTGCGCGACAACCAGTTCGGCCCGCAGCACGAGGATGCGGCGCGGCGCGACTTCACCATCAACGCGATGTACTACGACCCGGCCACGCAGTCGGTGCTGGACTACCACGGCGGCACCGCCGACATCCGCGACAAGCTGCTGCGCATCATCGGCCAGCCGGAAGCGCGCTACCGCGAAGACCCGGTGCGCATGCTGCGCGTGGTGCGTTTCGCCGCCAAGCTGGGCTTCACGATCGAGCCGGCCACGCGCGCGCCGATCCCGGTGATGGCGCCGCTGATCGACAACGTGCCCACCGCGCGCGTGTTCGACGAAATGCTCAAGCTGCTGATGAGCGGGCACGCGATGGCCTGCCTGAACCAGCTGCGCGCCGCCGGCCTGCACCATGGCCTGCTGCCGCTGCTGGACGTGGTGCTGGAACAGCCGATCGGCATGAAGTTCGTCACCCTGGCGCTGGAATCGACCGACGACCGGGTCAAGGCCGGCAAGGGCGTGTCGCCGGGCTTCCTGTTCGCCTCGCTGCTGTGGCACCAGGTGCTGGAAAAGTGGAACGCCTACCGCGCCGCCGGCGAAGCGCCGATCCCGGCCCTGCACCTGGCCGCCGACGACGTGCTGGAAGCGCAGACCGAGAACCTGGCCCTGCAGCGCCGCATCGCCTCCGACATGCGCGACATCTGGGCCATGCAGCCGCGCTTCGAGCGCCGCACCGGCAAGGGTCCGTACAAGCTGCTGGAAAACCAGCGCTTCCGCGCCGGCTACGACTTCCTGCTGCTGCGCTGCGAATCGGGCGAACTCGAAACGGAACTGGGCGACTGGTGGCAAGCGTTCGTGGACGGCGACACCGCCGAGCGCGAGCGCCTGCAGAGCAATACCAGCCAGACCGGCGGCGGCGCCAAGCGCAAGCGCGCGCCGCGCCGCTCCAAAAAGCGTGGCGCCGGCGAAGGCGGCGAAGCACCGGCCGCGGCCGCACCGGGCGGGGAATGATCGCCTACATCGGCATCGGCGCCAACCTGGGCGATGCCCGCGCCAACGTGCAGGATGCGATCGCACGGCTGGCGCACCTGCCGCGCACGCGCCTGCTGCGCGCCTCCGGCAGCTACCGCACGGCGCCGATCGATTCGTCCGGCCCCGACTACATCAATGCCGTCGCCAGCCTCGACACGGCACTCGACGCCCACGCCCTGCTGGCCGAACTGCAGGGGATCGAGCTGGCCCACGGCCGCGAGCGCCCCTACCGCAACGCGCCGCGCACGCTGGACCTCGACCTGCTGCTGTACGGCGACGCCATCATCGACACCCCCGCCCTCGCGGTGCCGCATCCGCGCATGCTGGAGCGCGCCTTCGTGCTGGCGCCGCTGCTGGAGATCGCCCCCGACATCGAGGTCCCCGGCCACGGCGCGGCGCGCGAGCGCCTGGCCGCCGTCGCCGGGCAGGCGATCGAGCGCCTGGATTAAAAGCGCAGCGCCAGCCAGGCGCCGGAGATGGCCAGCGTCGCCAGCGTGACCGGCACCCCGACCCGCGCGTGGCGCTTCCAGTCGATGACGATCCCGCGCCTGGCCGCGGCGTCGACCACGATGATGTTGGCGATGCTGCCGACAATCAGCAGATTGCCCGCCAGGGTGCTGACCAGGGCCAGCATCACGCCGCCGATCGGGCCGTGCACGACCGGGATCAGCAGCATCACCGCCGGCACGTTGGACACCAGGTTGGACAGCAGGAAGGTGGCGCCGAACAGCGCTCCCGGCTGGTCCAGCCGCACCCCGAGCGATGCCAGCCAGCTGATCGCCTGCCCGGTCAGGCCGGTGCTTTGCAGCGCGTGGTTCACCACGAACAGGCTCATGAACAGCACCAGCAGTTCCCAGTCCACCAGCCCCAGCATATTGCGCGAGCGTAGCTGGCGGCTCATCAGCAGGACGCCGGCGCCGATCAGCGCCATGTGCTCGCGCGGCCACGGCGCCACCAGGAAGGCCACCAGCAGCGCGCCGGCGATCGCCAGGCCCTTGCCGGTCTGCCAGGCATCGAAGGGCACCACGGTCTCGGCCGCCTCGGCGGCAAGCGTTGCGCCGGCATCGCTCCAGCGTCCGCCGGTCTGCCAGACGATCAGCGCCCAGCTCGCGAGCAGGCCCAGGCTCACCGGCACGATGGCGTCCAGGAAGTAGCCGTAGAAAGGCAGGCGCAGGGTCTGCCCGATCAGCATGTTCTGCGGATTGCCGATCAGGGTGGCGGCGGAACCGATATTCGCGGCGCAGGCCAGCGCCAGCAGGAAGGGCACCGGCGCAAGCTTGCGCTGCCTGCAGGCGTCGACCAGTACCGGCGCCATCGCCAGGCACACGATGTCGTTGCTGAAGACGGCGGACAGCGCGGCCGCGACCACGACCAGCACCGCCAGCAAGGCGGCGGGACCCAGCGCCAGGCCGCCCAGCTTGCGGGTGATCCAGTCGTAGAATCCGCCGAGCCGCATTTGCGCCGACACCACCATGAAGGAGAACAGCAGGGTCATGGTCGGCAAGTCGACGGCCGCCACCGCTTCCTCCAGGCTCAGCGCATTGATGCTGACCAGCGCGATCGCGCCCAGCAGCGCCACGCCGGTGCGGTCGAGCTTCAGATAAGGCAGCCCGCCGAGGATCATGCCCAGGTAAACGATAAGAAAGATGATGAGGATAGTCGTCGCCATTGTTTCATCTTAACAAAAACGGAAATGGCGGCGGCAGGACCTGCACCGGGCCGGGCAAGATTTTGGCGGCGGCATTACACTACGCCGTCGGATTTTCAATTGAAGGATTTGTATGAGCGGATATCTGCAGGGTAAGGACATGGCCGGTGGCAGCGTGCCGGCGCCGGCGCCCGTCACGCCGGTCGCCAAGGCGGTGACCATCCCCGCGCTGCTCGCGATGCGCGCGGCCGGCGAGAAGATCGGCATGCTGACCTGCTATGACGCCAGCTTCGCGGCGCTGATGGAGCGCTGCGGCGTCGACGTGCTGCTGATCGGCGACTCGCTCGGCATGGTGTGTTCCGGCTACGACTCGACGCTGCCGGTGACGGTGGCCGACGTCGCCTACCACACGGCGGCGGTGGCGCGCGGCAGCAAGAACGCGATGATCGTGGCCGACCTGCCCTTCGGCAGCTACGGCACGCCCGAACAGGCCCTGGCCAGCTCGGTGGCCCTGATGCAGGCCGGCGCCCACATGGTCAAGATCGAGGGCGGCGCCTGGCTGGCCCCGACCATCCGCTTCCTGGTCGAGCGCGCGGTGCCGGTGTGCGCCCACATCGGCCTGACCCCGCAGTTCGTGCACCAGCTGGGCGGCTACAAGGTGCAGGGCAAGACCGAGGAGTCGGCCGAGGGCCTCAAGCGCGATGCGCTGGCCCTGCAGGAAGCCGGCGCGGCCATCGTGCTGCTGGAAGCGGTTCCGGCCGCGCTGGGCAAGGAAGTGACCGCGATGCTGACGGTCCCGACGATCGGCATCGGCGCCGGCCCCGACTGCTCGGGCCAGGTGCTGGTGATGCACGACATGCTGGGTGTCTTCCCCGGCCGCAAGGCGCGCTTCGTACGCAATTTCATGGAAGGCCAGACCAGCGTCGAAGGCGCCGTGCGCGCCTATGTCGCCGCGGTCAAGGACGGCAGCTTCCCGGCGCAGGAGCACTGCTTTTAGGACGCGATGGACGCGCGCCCGGCCAGTTCCCGCCTGTTCCTCGCGCTGTGGCCCGAGCCGGCCGTGCGCGAGGCGCTGCGCGGCTGGCGCGAGCTGTGGAGCTGGCCGCGCGGCGCCGCGCCGGTGGCGGCCGACAAGCTGCACATCACCTTGCACTTCCTCGGCGACCATCCCACCGCGCGCCTGCCCGAACTGATGGACGGCCTCGCGGTTCCCTTCACTCCCTTCCAGCTCCAGCTTGGCGTGCCGGCCGTCTGGCCCGGCGGCATCGCGGTGCTCGAACCCGCGCACCAGCCGGTCGAGCTGCTGCAGCTGCACCGCCATCTCGGCCAGGCCCTGCTCGACCTGGAACTGACGCCCGAAGCGCGCGCCTACAAACCGCACGTCACCATGGCGCGCCGCGCCGCCCACGCCGGCATGCCCGCCGCCGGAGCGGAGCTGGCCTGGGACATCGACGGCTACTGCCTGGTCGAGTCGCGCGGCGGCAGCTACACCGTGCTCACCCGATATTCCTAGCCGGGTGGCGGGCGAGGCTGCGCTGCACCTGCCACGACAGCGGCAGGGTCAGCAGCACCAGCGCGGCCAGCGCACCGAATGCCGGCGGGATGCCGGCCGCATCGCCCAGGCGGCCGAACAGCACCGGCGCCAGCGCGCCCGCGCCGATGGTCCCGGTGTAGAACAGCGCGAACGCGCTTTCGCGTTGGCCCGGCGCCGCCAGCTCGGGCACCGTGCCGTACAGCACTGACGAGGTACCGTTCAAGACGACGCCCAGCAACAGCAGCAGCGCCATCACGCCGCCCAGCGGCAGCCACACCGCCAGCACGATCAGCAGCGCGGTGGCGCTTTCCGTCAGCCAGACCGTCTTCATCATGCCGATGCGCGCCCCCAGGTAGCCGCAGGCCAGCTTGCCGCAGGCGCCGCCGATGAACAGCAGCGACAAGGCCAGGCCGATGCCGGCCGTGCCGGCCCCTTTGCCTTTCAGGAGGAAGGGCAGGAAGGTCAGGAAGCCCATGCGCACTGCGCTGTCGAGCGCGCCGGTGAGCAGCAGCGCGACAAGTCCGCTGTCCAGGCCCCGCCTGCCAGCCTGCGCCGGGCCGTGTTCCTGTTCCGCGGCAGGCGCGGGCGCAGCCGGGATCAGCCAGGCCAAGAAGCCCGCCGTGGCCAGCCCCAGCAGGCCCATCAGCGTGACGCTGGCGCGCCAGCTGAGCACCACCAGCAGCAATCCCACCAGCGCCGGCAGCAGGGTCTTGCCGATGTCGCCGGCAAAGTTGTACTGCGCCAGCGCCTGCTTGACGCCGCCGCCCTCCTCGTGGCCGTCGGCCACCATCGACGAGGCCAGCGGATGCTGCACGCTCGCGCCCAGTCCGCCTAGGAGCAGCGCGCCCAGCAACAGCGCCATGCCACCCGCCTGGCCGGCCAGAACGAAGGCCCCGCCCGCCAGCGCCGTGCCGCCGACCAGCAGGCGGCGCCGGCCCCAGCGCCGCGCTGCCCGGCTCGCCAGCAGCTGGAAGCCGGCCATCGTGCCCGCATAGCTGGCGCGCAGCAGGCCCACCTGCGCATAGCTGATGCCGAACTGGGCCTGCCAGACCGGCAGCAGCACGTAGATCAGGTCGGTGAGTCCGTCATGGACGGCGTGGGCGCCGCCGGCGGCCAGGAGGGAGCGGGAACGTCGCGTTCGCATGAAGTCTTCGGTAAATGTCCAGCCGTCACTATACGCAGGATTGGGTGTCGCGCCATGCCAACATTGCAATGACGTTAACTTGTGCGATGCACAATAAGCGCTCTACACTGCCGCGCATGAAACTCTCCCGAAAATTACCGATCGCCTTCACGGCGGTCGCCCTGGTGGTCGCCTGCGCCGGTGGCTTCGGCCTGTTGCGGCTGAACGAGGCGCTGGCCGAATACCGCCGCGTCACCGAAGTCGACTACGCCAACGAGCAGGCGATCAGCTCGATGCTGGTCGAGTTCAAGACCCAGGTGCAGGAGTGGAAGGACACGCTCCTGCGCGGCCAGGATCCCCAGCAGCTGGACAAGTACTGGACCGCCTTCCAGGCCCACGAACGCAAGGTCGGCGACGCCGCGCGCGCCCTGCACGGCACCCTGCCGGACGGCGAGGCGCGCCAGCTGGTCGACCAGTTCGCCGAGGCGCACGCAACGATGGGCGTGGCCTACCGCAAGGGCTTCGCGCTGTTCAGGGACGCCGGCTTCGAAGCCGCCGCCGGCGACGCCGCCGTCAAGGGCCAGGACCGCAAGCCGGCCGCGCTGCTGGACCAGGCGCGCGAACGCATCACGGCCGACCTCAAGGCGCGCGCCATCGCCACCCAGCAGATGAGCGCGCGGGCCGACACCCTGAGCCTGGCGATGATGCTGCTGGCCTTCCTGGCCGCGGTCGGCGGCGGCGTGCTGCTGTCGCGCTCGATCACGCGGCCGCTGGACGCCGCGGTGGCGGTGGCCGAACGGGTCGCCGCGGGCGAGCTGGACGTGAACATCGGCGCCGCCGCCAACGATGAAACCGGCCAGCTGCTGGCCGCGCTGCGCACCATGTCCGGCAAGCTGTCGCAGATGGTCAGCCGCATCCGCCACAGCAGCGACCAGTTCACCGAGGGCGCGGGCCAGATCGCATCCGGCACGGTCGACTTGTCGGCGCGCACCGAGCAGCAGGCCGCCGCGCTGGAAGAAACCGCTTCGTCGATGGAACAGCTGACCGCCACCGTGCGCCAGAACCTGGCCGGCGCCACCGAAGCGGACCAGCTGGCGCGCGCCGCATCCAGCGTGGCCGCGCGCGGCGGCGACGCGGTGTCGCAGGTGGTCGGCACCATGCAGCACATCAGCGCCGACGCGAAGAAAATCTCCGACATCATCGCCGTGATCGACGGCATCGCGTTCCAGACCAATATCCTGGCGTTGAACGCGGCGGTGGAAGCGGCCCGCGCCGGCGAGCATGGGCGCGGCTTCGCGGTCGTCGCCAGCGAGGTGCGCGCGCTGGCCCAGCGCAGCGCCGCCGCGGCCAAGGAAATCAAGACCGTGATCACGCACTCGGTCGAGCGCGTCGACGCCGGCAGCCGCCAGGTCGCCAGCGCCGGCGCCACCATGCAGGAAGTGGTGGCCAGCATCCAGGGCGTGACCACCATCATGGCCGGCATGCTGGCCGCGACCCATTCGCAGAGCGACGGCATCGAACAGATCAACCGTGCGCTGGCCGAACTGGACGAAGTCACCCAGCACACCGCCGCGTTGATGGAGGAAGCGGCGGCCGCCGCCAATTCCATGCGCGAACAGGCAGGGGAGCTGAGCGATTCGGTGGCCGTGTTCCAGCTCGGCCGCAGCGGCGCGCGCGCCGTACCGCTGTTGCATTGATTGCGGCGGCTGGCGCCCGGCGGCGGCTGTTGTTACACTCGGGGAAGTTTCCTAAACAATAAGCCCCCATGGACAAGACCGCCGCCGTCCTCATCGTCGACGACTATCTGCTGATCCGCACCGCGGTGCGCCAGGTGCTGGCCGAACTCGGCTTCACCAACGTGTTCCAGGCCGACAACGGCAAGGCGGCCCAGGACCTGATGCAGCGCCAGCGCATCGACGTCGTGATTGGCGACTGGGGCATGCCGGTGATGAGCGGCATCGACTTGCTCAAATGGATGCGGCGCGACCTGCACTACGCCGCCATCCCCTTCATGATGCTGACCGCCGAAGCCAACCCCGCCTCGGTGCGCACCGCGCTGGAAGCGGGCGTGAACGCCTACATGATCAAGCCGTTCACCGTGCACAGCTTCGCCAGCAAGTTCATGGCGATGGTCGGCCCGATGCTGGAAGGCCCGGACGGGGCGGCGGCGCCGGTGCCGGAAGCCGCGCCGGCCACGCCGCAGGTGGCGGCCGGCGACGTCATCGGCCTGGCGCCGCCGATCGCCGAACGGCTGCGCAAGTGCACCGTGCTGATCGTCGACGACATCGCCACCAATATCGAAGTGCTGGCCGGGACCCTGAAGGACGACTACGCGATCAAGGTCGCGATCAACGGCAAGAATGCGCTCGAGATCGCCAACGCCTTCCATGTCGACCTGATCTTGCTCGACATCATGATGCCGGTGATGGACGGCTTCGAGGTCTGCCGCCAGCTCAAGGCCAAGCCGAAGACTGCGCACATCCCGATCATCTTCCTGTCCGCGCGCGACGGCGTCGAGGACGTGGTGGCCGGCCTGAAGCTGGGCGCGGTCGATTACGTGTCCAAGCCGGCCGACCCGACCATCCTGAAGGCGCGGCTGTCGGCGCACCTGACGCTGGCGGCGGCGATGGCCGACCTGAAGCAGCAGAATGCGCAGCTGGTCGAGACCGCACACCTGCGCGAAGACGTCGAGCGCATGATCCGCCACGACCTGAAAAGCCCGATCGCGGTGGCGATGCACGGCGCCCAGTCGCTGCTGGCAAGCGAATTGACGCGCGGCCAGCGCGACAGCGCGCGCATGATCGAGCAAGCCTCCGCCAACGCACTGGAAATGATCAACCGCACGCTCGACCTGTACAAGATGGAAAAGGGGGAGTACCGGCCGCAGCTGGAACAGTTCGACCTGTCCGCGCTGCTGCGCAAGGTGGCCGAGCAGGCCGCGCTGGCCTTCGGTGCGCGCGGCGTGCGCGTGCTGGTGAACGCGCCGTCGGCCCCGGTGCGCTGCCTGGGCGAGCCGCTGCTGTGCTATTCGATGTTCAACAACGCCCTGAAGAATGCGGCCGAGGCCTCCCCCGACGACGCGGCCATCACGGTCGACCTGGCGCCCGGCTACGGCGCGGCGCATGTGGTCGTCGAGAACCGCGGCGAGGTGGCGCCGGCGATGCGCGAGCGCTTCTTCGACAAGTACGCGCCCTCCGACAAGGTGGGCGGCCACGGCCTGGGCACCTACTCGATCCGCCTGATGGCCGCGGTGCAGGGCGGCGACGTGGCGATGAGCACGGGCAATGGCGTGACGCGCCTGACCTTTACCCTGCCCTCGGTCTGATCGCCCCGGATCGCCACGTTCACATCACTGCAAGCGCCGCTACCTGGAGGTTCAGGTAACGGCCTTGTTGGCACTCAAGCCCTGCCCGCACCGGGCAAACCTCCAAATCACATCAGTGACGCCGCCCGCCCAAAGACGCAGCGTGAGGCTCCAAGAGGTGATCTCACTCAAGGTCGTCTATCGAACCTTCTGCCGCAGCGCATCCCGTACTGCGGCCCACCTGCCATCCTATGTCGCCAACATTGAAAGGGCACCAAAGCATGGCGATCTACACCTGCTCGACACCCTGAAACCTGCGAAAGGAGGTGCCCACACCTCAGCATGACGAGCAGCGATCGTGCAAGTCCGCTTTGATGGCAGCCGTGGTAGCTGCCATCTTTTTGTGCAGTCTTGAAGGAGACATCATGAAGCACAGACTTCCGATCCTGATCCTGGCAGGCGCGACCGTCGCCGCGGTCCTGTCCGCGTGCGGTGGCAGCGGCGCACCTCCGGCAACGGGCATGCCGCAGTTTGCCGCACAGCTGACGGCAGTCCCTGTCCGCGCTGTGCGGTTGTACAACAGCGGCGACCCGTCCGCGCCGGCCACGCCGCCGCTGCAGCTGACGATCGCCGACGGACAAGCCAAAGTCTGCCAGCGCAAGACCAACGATACGCTGGTTTGCGCCCAAGTCGGGGCTGCACTGCCCCCCGCAACTGCGGTCAACTACTGGCGCCTGCCGGACGGCACCGATGTCCTCACCTACACCCGGGCGCCTGGCGTGGCTGGCATCCCTGACCCGGACGCAAAAGCCGCCGTGGCGTTCCAGGCCGCTTTCAACGGCGCCGCCCGGGCCGTGCAGGCCTACAGCGCCAGCCTGCCGCGCACGCTTGGTCGCCTGATTGCCGTCGGCGAGGCCGGCTGCGAGACGGCGCAGGACGACGACAGTGGCAACTGCACCGGCAACGGCGAAGACCCGGGCGGGGGCGACAACGCCGGCGGTATTCCGGTGGTTACCGTCACCCCGCCGCCGCCCGACCCGGGACTGCCCACAGGTGGCAGCAGTGGCGGCGGTACCAGCGATCCACCGACCGGCACCCCGGACGGCAGTGGCAATGATACTGGCGATGGCAGGGCCAGCCCGCAGGCGCCGGTGGTTGTGGTGCACGGCACCCCAGACCCGGTGGCGTCGATCCCGATCGTCATCATTCCCGGTACCCCGTTCGCGGACCTGCTGCCGCCCACCAACCCAGTGGAGCAGCTGGCCGCAGGCGCACCCAACAGCTGCGTGAACGGCGGCATCATCGTCGTCTGCATCCGGGGCACCCGGCCACCGTCGGTAGTCGGGGAACCGCAACTGCCCTCCGGTCCAACGCCGTGGTTCCCGCAAAGCTGGTGCGACTGGGCGCACATATTCTGCAGCGCCGGCCAGGTGCCGCGCGCCCCCAACCCGACCCCGGCGCCGGGCAACCAGAGCTGGCCGAACCAGGAAAAGTTCAACCAGTGCATGGACAAGGCCAGGGCCAGGGCCAAGGAGTGTATCGCGATGAAGGACCTGTATCCTGTCGACGCGACGGAGCAATGCATACATGAAGCGGCCCAGATGGTGTACGAGTGTAACCTGCTATACGGTAACCCCACGACGTCGCCCTGAACCAGCGTCCGAACGATTCCGCCCTCCACGCCAGCGCTCCGGCACGGGGGCCCAACAAGGAGTTTTTCATGCCCGTGACTACCTATCTCGCCCTGGGCGTCTCCGCCGACGGTGCCCTGCTGGTACAGCGCTCATTCCTCGACGGCGGAGCGGTCGGCACACGCCCGATCTACACCTGCGCGCTGGCTGCCCTCGATGCGCAGGGCGGCGCCTTCGCGACCGAATGGCTCGGTGCGATCACGCTGAACCTGCTGCCGATAAATTTCTCGCACTGTGACTACATCCGGCCGCCAGCCGCGCAGCTGAAGGAGATCGCGCGCGACCGCCTGATCCCCGTCAGCATCGAGCCCTGCCCGACCCGGCCGGCCCACCTGCGCGTACACGCGCCGGCGGCACCGGACCGGCTGGTGATCGAGCGCGACCAGCCGTGGCCAGTGCTGCGCCAGGCGCCGGCCAGCCTATTGCTGGCAGCACTGGCGCTATCCGGCCCGCACCAGGCCGCGCAAAGGGTCGGGCGTGCGCTGCTGAACGAACTGGCCATACTGCACCCGGACGCCATCGCATGCTGGCCGCAGCTAGCGCCCCGATCTGCTTAGGGGAGGTGTACGTTCGCAATCGAGCAGCTGGCGAATGCCCATTTCCGATAGATCTTTGGGAGCGTCCCTGATCACTAGACCAGCAGCATCAGGTGCTCGCGCTCCCACGAGCTGATCACCCGCGAAAAGGTGGCGAACTCCAGTTCCTTGACCTCACAGAAGGCCTGCACGAACAGCGCGCCCAGCATGTCCGCCAGCGGCGGGCACTTGCGCATGCGCAGGATGGCGTCCTCCAGGTTGCGTGGCAGGTTGTCGTGCACCTGCTCGGCCGAATCATAGGTCGGCGCGGTCGGCCGCAGCCCTTCCACCATGCCGAGATAGCCGCAACTGAGCGTGGCCGCCATCGCCAGGTAGGGGTTCACGTCCACGCCCGGCACGCGGTTCTCGACGCGCCTGTTCTCGGGCGTGGAATTGGGGATGCGGATGCCGCAGGTGCGGTTGTCGTAGCCCCAGTGGACATTGGTCGGCGCCGACTGGAAGCGCGACAGCCGCCGGTAGGAATTCACGTGCGGCGCGAACATCAGCAGCGCCGACGGCACGTATTTCTCCAGCCCGGCGATGAAGCTGGCGAACAGCGCGCTTTCGCCGCCGTCCGGATCGGAAAAGATGTTGGCGCCGGTCCGCGCGTCCACCACGCTCTGGTGCACGTGCATCGCGCTGCCCGGCTCGGTCTCCATCGGCTTGGCCATGAAGGTGGCGAAAATGCCATGCCGCAGCGCCGTCTCGCGCACCGCGCGCTTGAACAGGAAGGCACGGTCGGCCAGCTCGAGCGCGTCGCCATGGGCGAAATTGATTTCCATCTGGCCTGCGCCCGCTTCGTGGATCAATGTCTCCACGCCCAGCTCGTGTTCCTTGCAGAAGGCCGACAGCTCCAGGAAGAAGGGATCGAAGTCGTTGACCGCGTCGATCGAGTAGGATTGCCGCCCCAGCTCGGTCATGCCGCTGCGGCCCATCGGCGGCATCAGGGGCTCGTGCGGGTTGGCGTTGCGCGCGACCAGGTAGAACTCCATCTCGGGCGCCACCACCGGCCGCCAGCCGCGCTCCGCGTAGCGCGCCAGCACCCGGCGCAGGACATTGCGCGGCGCCAGTTCGACCGGGCTGCCGTCGAAGTTCTGGCAGTCGTGGATCACCAGCGCCACCGACTCCGACGCCCACGGCACCACCCGCATGGTGGCCGGGTCCGGCACGCAGACCATGTCGGGATCGGTGTCGCCGACGTAGGGCGTGTTGTTGGGCTGCTCGCCGTTGACCGTGTTCAGCAGCACGCTCTTGGGCAGGCGCATGGTGTCGGCGCCCAGGAACAGGTCTTTCGGCAGGATCTTGCCGCGCGCGATGCCGGTCATGTCGACGATGACGCACTCGACTTCGTGGATCCCGTGTACCCGCAGGAAATCCTGCATGCTGCCGCTCATCGTTCTCCCCAGGGGATGCCGATGCACCCGAGGATAGCACCGGCGCCGCCGTGGCCGCGCGCCGCTGGATCCCGGCTTCCCGCGATTCGATCACCGTTTCCCGCAGTTCGTTCCAATTCTGGCCGCCTGGCTGCAATCTCGGCGATACTGGCGGCATGAATAATCCCGCCCCGTCCCGCTTCGCGCTCGACCCCATGTGGCGCATCTACGCCGCCGCCTGGCTGGGCTACGCGCTGTTCATCGGCTTCGTGGCCCAGCTCGAAGGGCTGGCCCGCGGCCAGCTCAACTGGATGGTGTCGGCCAAAGTGGCCTGGGGTGTGTTGCCGGAAGCGCTACTGCTGGCCCTGGTGTGGCCGCTGACCGGCTGGCTGCAGCGCCGGCAAGGTCCGCGCGCCGTCGTGTTCGCCGTGCACGCCATCGCCGGGCTGGCCTCGGCCACGGTGTCGACCGGACTGATGTGGCTGAGCTCGGAGGCGACGACGACCTCGCTGGTGCGCTGGGTCTGGCCCTTCCTGTACAGCCTGATGATCTATATCGTGGTGGCGGTCGCCTTCTACCTGGTGCGCATGAGCCGCGCCGCCCAGCGCCACGCGCTCGCCTTCGAACAGGCCCAGGGCCTGCTGGTGGCGGCCGAACTGGACGCCCTGCGCAGCAAGCTCAATCCCCACTTCCTGTTCAACACCCTGCACTCGATCATCGCCCTGACCCGCAAGGATCCGCGCGCGGCCGAGGCGGCGCTGTTCCGCTTCTCCGACATGCTGCGCTATGTGCTGGACACCGAAAAGAACGGCAGCGACCGCGTGACCGTCGACGACGAGCTCGACTTCGTGCGCGACTACCTCGACCTCGAAGCGCTGCGCCTGGGCGACCGGCTGCGCGTGGACTGGGACGTCGAGCCCGAGGCCGGCAGCCGCACGCTGCCGCCGCTAACCTTGCAGCCGCTGGTGGAAAACAGCATCAAGCACGCCTTCAACCCGCGCAGCCAGCCGGGCCAGCTGGCGATCCGGGTCGCGCTCGACGCCGGCCAGCTGTCGCTGTCGGTCTCCGACGACGGGCCCGGCGCCGATCCGGCCGCGGTGGCCGCCTCGCGCGGGCTGGGCATCCGCACCGTGGAGCGGCGCCTGCGGCTCGGCTACGGGCCGCGCGCGGCATTCAAGGTCGACACCGCGCCCGGCGCCGGCTTCCGGGTCGCGCTGTCGGTGCCGGTCGAGCAAACCGGGGTGGCCGCATGACGACCGTCTTCATCGCCGAAGACGAACCGCTGGCGCGCGAGACCCTGCGCGACGCCATCCTGGCCCGCGCCGAGCTGCAGCTGGTGGGCGAGGCGCCCGACGGCGCACTGGCGCTCGAACGCATCAACGCGCTGAAACCCGACGTGGTGTTCATGGACATCCAGATGCCGGAGCTGACCGGGCTGGAAGTGCTGCAGCGCCTGGCGCACCTGCCGGCGATCATCTTCACCACCGCCTTCGACCAGTACGCGGTCACCGCCTTCGAGCTGAACGCGGTCGACTACCTGCTCAAGCCCTTCACGCGCGAGCGCTTCGACGCCGCCGTCGACCGCGTGCTGGCCGAACGGGGCGCCCCGGCCGAGATCCTGGCGCAGTCGCTGGAGCAGGCGCGCGGCAAGGCCGCCGGGCCGCTCGAACGCATCCTGGTGCGCGACCGCGGCCGCATCTTCCCGCTGGTGCTGGACGAGATCGCGTACCTGAAGGCCGATTCCAAGTACACCGCGATCGTGGCGCGCGGGCGCACCTTCCTGGTCCGGATCGGCATTTCGGAACTGGAGGCGCGGCTGGACCCGAAGCGCTTCGTGCGCATCCACCGCTCGGCGCTGGTCAACCTCGATTTCGTCGAATCGATGAAGGCCGACGAGCAGTCGCTGCTGGAGCTGGAAATGCGCGACGGCACCCGCCTGACGGCCAGCCGCGAAGCCTCGCGCATGCTGCGCGAACTGGCGATCTAGACCTGGATCCAGGTGGTCTTCAACTCGGTGTACTTGTCGAAGGCGTGCAGCGACTTGTCGCGCCCGTTGCCGGACTGCTTGTAGCCGCCGAAGGGCACCGTGATGTCGTCGTTGTCGTACTGGTTCACGTGCACGGTGCCGGCACGCAGGGCGCGCGCGGTGCGGATCGCGCGGCTCATGTCCGCCGTCCACACCGCCGCCGCCAGCCCGTAAGGCGTGGCATTGGCCTGGCGTACCGCTTCGTCGAGGTCGGTGAAGGCCAGCACCGACAGCACCGGGCCGAAGATCTCCTCGCGTGCGATGCGCATGTCCTGCCGCACGCCGTCGAACAGGGTGGGCGCCACATACAGGCCGCCGGACTCCTCGCGCGCCGCCGCGCCGCCGGCCAGCAGGCGCGCGCCCTCTTCCTTGCCCGACTCGATGTAGCCGAGCACGGACTTCATCTGGACCTGGTCGACGATCGCGCCCATCACGGTCTTTTCGTCGAGCGGATCGCCCGGCGCGAAACGCGGCACCAGCGCCAGCGCGCGTTCGAGGAAGGCGTCCTTGATCGAGGCCTCGACGAACAGGCGCGAGGGCGCGTTGCAGCTTTCGCCCTGGTTGAAGTAGATCGAGCCGATCGCCGCCGACACCGCCGCATCGAGGTCCGGGCAGTCGGCGCAGACGATGTTGGCGGACTTGCCGCCCAACTCGGTCCAGGCCCGCTTGAGGTTGGACTGGCCGGCCATCTGGACGATCTGCTTGCCGGTGCGGGTCGAGCCGGTGAAGGCGATGCAATCGACGTCCATGTGCAGGCCGAGCGCGCGGCCGGCCTCAATGCCGAAACCCGGCAGCACATTGAACACGCCGGGCGGCACGCCGGCCTCCAGCGCCAGTTCGGCCAGGCGGAGCGCGGAGAGCGGCGCCTTCTCGGACGGCTTCAGCACCAGGCTGTTGCCGGCCGCAAGGGCGGGGCCGATCTTCCACGCGGCCATCAGCATCGGATAATTCCACGGGATGATCGCGGCCACCACGCCGACCGGCTCGCGCGTGACCAGGGCCAGGCTGTCTTCCGGGCTGGGCGCGACCTGGTCGTAGATCTTGTCGACCGCCTCGCCGTACCAGCGGATGCAGTTCTGGGCCAGCTGTACGTCCACCGACAGGCTGTAGCGGATCGGCTTGCCCATGTCGAGGGTCTCCAGCAGCGCCAGCTCGTCGCGGTGCTGGAGCATCAGGTCGGCGAAGCGCACCAGCACGCGCTTGCGCTCGGCGGGCGCCTTGCCGGCCCAGCGCCGGTCCTCGAAGGCGGCGCGGGCGGCGGCCACGGCCGCATCGACGTCGGCCACGCCGCAGCGCGCCACTTCAGCCAGCTTGCGTCCGTCGACCGGGGACATGCAATCGAAGCGCAGGCCGGAACGGGCGTCACACCGTTCGCCCCCGATGAATGCACTTCCCTTGATCTCAAGCCGGGCGGCATAGGCCGGCCAGTCAGTTCCGCTCATATTGCCTCCGCTGAAAAGACCTTATTCTCGAACGATGATAGCGAGCCTGGTGCAAACCGGCACGACCAGAACGACAAGGTACATCATTTCTTCGAGCGATGAATCTCATCTACAAATCGGAGGTAGCCAAGTTTGCGACTACGCATCCCGAAGCGGCTGCGAGACTCGACGGTTGGATGATTGAGAACGCTACTGTGCACAGCTTCAGCGAACTTAAGCAGGTGTACCGGCGATGCGACTATGTACCGAAGCGCTTTACTATCTTCGATGTCGGCGGAACTTCTTACCGGGTCGTCACCACGATTGATTACCGCAACCAAAGGGTCTACATTCACAAGGTGCTCACACATGCGGAATACGACCAGTGGACTCGAAAGAACAGACGGAAATGACAAAGCACCTGACGCCCGCGCAAATTCCTGAGCTCGCCGAGACATGGACTTCGCTCCAGCGGTATGCGCCATTACGTCCTATTCAGACCGCCGACGACTTCGAGCGCGTGGCCGCGCTGGCCCAGATCCTTGCCGAGACGGTTGGCGACGACGCCAGCCACCCGCTGTATTCCTTGTTCGAACTGACGATGAGCTTGATCGAGAAATGGGAAGATGCACACCTCCGCCTGCCCGAGGCCGAACCACGCGACGTGCTCCGGTGCCTGCTCGAAGCCAATGACCTGGAGCCGACAGACCTTGGCGATGTTGCCGCGCCTGAGCTTCTGGGCGACATCCTTTCGGGCCAACGCGACATCGACGAGGACCTGGCAAAGGCCCTATCCAAGCGCTTCCATATCGATGTCAAGGCGTTCATTTAAGGTGCTCGCCCGGCACTATCGCAAAACGTCCACAATCGCTCGACAAACCGTTCCACTGGCCAATTCTGCGGCTATAATCGCCCAATTTTCCAGCAGCAATCCCCGCCCGTGGAGCGAACTCTTCAATGAATTTCACTTTGATCACCTGCGTCGTGCTGTATTTACTCGGCACGCTCGGCCTTGGCGTCTGGGCCGGCTCGCGCATCAAGAACACGGCCGACTTCGCGGTCGCCGGGCGCAGCCTGCCGCTGATCATGGTCGTGACCACCACCTTCGCCACCTGGTTCGGCGCCGAGACGGTGATGGGCATCCCGGCCCGCTTCGTGCAGGGCGGCTTGAATTCGATCATCGACGACCCGTTCGGCGCCGGCACCTGCCTGATCCTGGTCGGGCTGTTCTTCGCCACCCGCCTCTATAAACTGAACCTGCTGACCATCGGCGACTACTACCGCCAGCGCTTCGGCAAGGGCATCGAGGTGTTCTGCTCGCTGGCGATCATGCTGTCCTACCTGGGCTGGGTGGCGGCGCAGATCACCGCGCTGGGCCTGGTGTTCTCGGTGCTGACCAATGGCGCGATGAGCGAGGTCGCCGGCATGATCGTGGGCACCCTGGCGGTGCTGATCTATGTGGTGGTGGGCGGCTTCCTGGCGGTCGCGCTGACCGACTTCATCCAGATGATCGTGCTGGTGATCGGCCTGTCGATCATCGCGATGTTCTCGGCCGACCTGGCCGGCGGCAGCGGCCAGGTGATCAATATGCTCACGGACAAGCACCTGTGGAACTTCCTTCCGGAGGCGAAGTTTTCGGACATGGCGATGTTCATCGGCGCCGGCGTCACCATGATGTTCGGCTCGATCCCGCAGCAGGACGTGTACCAGCGCGTGATGTCGGCCAAGGACGCCAGGACGGCGCGCGCCGGCGCGGTGATCGGCGGCTCCAGCTACATCCTGTTCGCGGCGGTGCCGATGTTCATCGTCGCCTGCGCGGTGGTGGTGATGGGCCAGCACGCGCTCGAAATGGCCAAGGACGACTACCAGCGCCTGCTGCCGACCTTCGTCATGACCCGCATGCCGCTGGTGATGCAGATCCTGTTCTTCGGCGCGCTGCTGTCGGCGATCAAGAGCACCTCGTCGGCCACGCTGCTGGCGCCGTCCACCAGCTTCGTCGAGAACATCCTGAAGAACCTGCGCCCGCACATGAACGACCGCCAGCAGCTGTTCGCGATGCGCGCCACCATCGTGGTGTTCGCGGGCCTGGTGCTGCTGTACGCGATCGCGATGCGCGGCACCTCGATCTACGACCTGGTCGGGCAGGCTTACCAGATCACGCTGGTGGGCGCCTTCGTGCCGCTGGCGATGGGGCTGTACTGGAAGCGCGCGACCACGCAAGGGGCGATCGTGTCACTGGCCGCGGGCATCGTGACCTGGATCGTGTTCTTCCCGCAGGTGAGCAAGCTGGGCGAGCAATTCCCGGGGCAACTGGCGGGCTTGATTGCGGCGTTTGTCGGGATGATCGCGGGGTCGCTGGCGCCGCAGGTGCTCAAGAATCGCCACGAGCCGCATCATTCGGCCGAGATTCACGCCTGACTCTACGCTGGCAAAATGGGGTTCCCGCGCACGCGGGAACCCCATTTCCTCACCCGACCAATCCGCGCGCCTTCAGATCGTTTAGCGTCAGATCCAGGCACGCCCAGATCCGCTCCGCCATCTCATCGATCTGCTGCCGCGTGATGACCAGCGGCGGCGCCACGATCATCCGGTCCCCCACCGCGCGCATGATGACGCCGTTGTCGAACATGTGTCCGCGGCAGATCATCCCCACCGCATCTTTGGCCGCGAAGCGCTCGTTCGCATGCACCGACCCACGCTTGACGCGCACCAGGTCGAGCGCCGCCACCAGAGCGCAGGTCTCGGCCTGCCCCACCAGCGGATGCAGGGCCAGCCCGGCGAATGCCGCTTTCAAGTGCGGCCCGGTCTCCGCCGCCACCTTCTCGACCAGCTTTTCCTCGCGCAGGATGCGGATGTTCTCCAGCGCCGCCGCGCACGCCACCGGGTGGCCGGAATAGGTGAAGCCGTGGTTGAAGTCGCCGCCGCGTTCGACCAGCACCTCGGCCACGCGCGCCGACACCAGCACCCCGCCCAGCGGCACATAGCCTGAGGTGACGCCCTTGGCGAAGGCGATCAGGTCCGGCTGGAAGCCCATCAGCTCGCAGCCGAACCAGCGCCCCAGCCGCCCGAAGCCGCAGATCACTTCGTCCGACACCAGGAGGATGCCGTACTTGTCGCAGATGCGCTGGATCTCCGGCCAGTAGGTCGGCGGCGGGATGATCACGCCGCCCGCTCCCTGCACCGGCTCGCCGATGAAGGCCGCGACCTGGCCGGCGCCCAGTTCGAGGATCTGCTCCTCCAGCCAGCCGGCCGCCTTGATGCCGAATTCCGCCTCGCTCATGCCCTGCCCCGCTTCGGCGTAGCTGGGCTGGCCGATGTGGACGATGCCGGGGATCGGCAGCCCGCCCTGCGCGTG
This sequence comes from Massilia terrae, assembly GCF_024753145.1. Classification (GTDB taxonomy): domain Bacteria; phylum Pseudomonadota; class Gammaproteobacteria; order Burkholderiales; family Burkholderiaceae_D; genus Telluria; species Telluria terrae. The sequence continues at coordinate 207,805 of NZ_JANUGU010000008.1, forward strand.
CATGCCGGCCATGCCGCCCAGCGAGGCTGCCGCCATCGTGCTGCCGTGGTAGGCGTTGCGGCGGCTGATGATCACTTGGCGCTGCGGCTGCTCCATCAGGTCCCAGTAGCGCCGCACCATGCGCACCACGGTGTCGTTGGCCTCCGAACCGGAGCTGGTGAAAAACACGTGGCCGAATTTCGGCGGCGCCAGCTGCGCCAGCTGCTCGGCCAGCAGCACCGCCGGCACGTTGGTGGTGTTGAAGAAGCTGTTGTAGAAGGGGAGCGCCTGCATCTGCGCGTAGACCGCGTCCGCGATGCCGGTGCGGCCGTAGCCCACGTTCACGCACCACAGGCCGGACATGCCGTCGATGATCTTGCGCCCGTCCGAATCCCACAGGTAGATGCCGTCGCCGCGCACCATCACGCGCGCGCCGCCGCGCTGGCGCAGCAGCGCGTGATCGGTGAAGGGATGCAGGTGGTGGGCCGTGTCGAGCTGCTTCAGCGCGGCGGTATCGTAGACGGTGGCTCCGGTGCCGGCTTGCAGCTCTGCGGCGCCCGGCAGCGCCTCTTGGATCAAGGCCATGATGGCCTCCTTGGTTGGGACTACGCTGGGTCAGACGTGCAGCAGCAAGTGCTCCCGTTCCCACGGGCTGATGACCGTCATGAATTCCTGGTGTTCGAGTTCCTTGATCGCCGCGTACACGTCGATGAAGCGTTCGCCCAGCACGTGGCGCAGCTTGGCGTCGGCGCGCAGCAGCTCCAGCGCTTCCGGCAGTCCCTGCGGCAGCTCGACCTTCATGTCGTAGGCGCTGGCCTCGACCATCGCGGTCGGCTCGATCTTCTCCAGCATGCCGAGGTAGCCGCAGGCCAGCGTCACCGCCAGCGCGAGGTAGGGATTGGCGTCGGCGCCGATCACGCGGTTCTCCACGCGCCGGTCCTGCGCGCCCGACACCGGCACCCGGAAGCCCACCGTGCGGTTGTCCACGCCCCACTGCAGGTTGATCGGCGCGGCGGTGTGGCGCACGATGCGGCGGTAGGAGTTGACATAGGGCGCGACGATCGCCATCGCCGACGGCATGTAGCGCTGCAGGCCGCCGATGTAGTGGTGGAAGATGGCGGCCTCGGAGCCGTCCGGGTTGCTGAAGATGTTGCAGCCATGCTCGTCGACCACGCTCTGGTGCACGTGCATCGCCGACCCGGGCTCGCCGCCCATCGGCTTGGCCATGAAGGTGGCGTACATGTCGTGCTTGAGCGCGGCCTCGCGCAGGGTGCGCTTGAAGTAGAACACCTTGTCGGCCAGCCCGAGCGGGTCGCCGTGCTGGAAGTTGATCTCCATCTGCCCGGCGCCGATCTCGTGGATCAGCGTATCGACGTCGAGGTTCATCATGTCGCAGTAGTCGTAGATGTCCTCGAACAGCGGGTCGAATTCATTGACCGCGTCGATGCTGTAGACCTGGCGGCTGGTCTCGGAGCGCCCGCTGCGGCCGATCGGGGACGTGAGCGGCAGGTTGGGGTCGATGTTCTTGGCGGTCAGGTAGAACTCCAGCTCGGGCGCGACCAGCGGCTTCCAGCCCTGCTCGCAGTACAGCCGCAGCACCCGCTTGAGCACCGAGCGCGGCGCGAAGTCGACCAGCGCGCCGTCGGCGAAATAGCAGTCGTGGATCACCTGAGCGGTCGGGTCCACCGCCCACGGCACGGTGGTGATGGTGGTGGGGTCGGCCTTGAGGATCATGTCGCGGTCGGTGCTGGAGATCGCGCGCTCGAAGGCTGCGTCGCCGCTGGGCGAATTGCCGGTGACGGTCATGCCCAGCACGACCTCGGGCAGGCGCATGCCGCGCTCCTCGGTGAACTTCACGCGCGGCAGGATCTTGCCGCGTGCTACCCCGGTCAGGTCCGGCACCAGGCATTCGATTTCGGTGACTCGCTTCGCATTGAGCCACTCGTCCATATCGGTGTAACTGAAATTGTCGCGGATTGCCATGTATCGCCTCACTGTCTGTTGGATCGGCCGCAGGCGCGCGGAAGCGCGGCCCGGCGGGGCCATGGAAAGGACAGCGGCGAAACTACGGGACGGCGCGCGCCGCCCACTTTTCGTAGGCGGTGGTCATGTTCGGCTCCGTTTCCCTGCCTGGTAGGCGCGGCAGGCCTCACCGAAGGCCCCGAACATCTTCATCGAGTAGGGGTTGTGCGTGATGCGCCATTCCGGGTGCCATTGCAGCGCCAGCGTGAAGCCGGGCGCGGTGCCGACCGAGAATGCCTCGACCAGGCCGTCTTCCGCGGTGGCTTCCACCACCAGCCCCGGCGCCAGTTCCTTGACACCCTGGCCGTGCAGCGAATTGACCGGGATTTCGGGCACGCCCAGCAGCTGTTCCAGCATGCCGCCGGGTACCAGCTGCACCTTGTGCGCATCGCCGTACTGCTCGTCCATGCCGAGCTCGGGATTCTCGCGGTGGTCCATCTTGCCGGCCACCGTCTGCACGGCCTGGTGCAGGCTGCCGCCGAGCGCCACGTTCATCTCCTGGAAGCCACGGCAGATCGCGATCAGCGGAATGCCGCGCGCCACCGCGGCGCGCACCAGCGGCAAGGTGGTTTCGTCGCGCGCGCGGTCCTGCGGCAGCGAGGGGTCGAGCACGTCCTGGGAGTAATAGCTGGGATGCACGTTCGAGGCCGAACCGGTCAGCATGATGCCGTCGATCAGCGCCAGCACGGTGTCGAGATCGAGGTCGGCGCCAAGCGAGGGCAGGATCATCGGCGCGCAATCGGCGCCCAGCATCACCGCGTCGACATACTTGTACTGTGCCGCGTGATACGGGTGCTCGCCAAAATCGCGCGTGCAAGCCGGAACGATAACGATGGGGCGCATGGTCTCCCTACCCTCGTAGTGTGACGCATAGGAACCATCATAATTGCATTCAGGTCCGAATGCGAGTGGCCATTAATCCAGGTCAAAATCACGCGCAGCCATGCCACGCGGATCGGAAAAATCTGCTAGTCGCCGCGCGCGTTGTGCGCGCTGTCCATGGCAAAAGCTTAACGGCAAGCGGGGAAAGGTGCCAACACGAACCGAACAGGGATAGGGGCCGTCCGGCGAAGACGTGAGAAAAGCACTAACATGGCTGGATTGACCAGACACCGACGAGGCCCCCATGCTGAACCTGAACGACCCCTCCCTGCTGCGCCAACAGGCTTACATCGACGGCGAATGGTGTGACGCCAGCGGCGGCGCCACCGTCGAAGTGCACAACCCCGCCACCGGCGAATTGGTCGGCACCGTTCCGCACATGGGCGCGGATGAAACGCGGCGCGCGATCGATGCCGCCCGCGCGGCCTGGCCGGCCTGGCGCAAGAAGAGCGCCAAGGAACGCGCCGCGATCCTGCGCAAGTGGAGCGACCTGATGCTGGCCAACGCGGACGACCTGGCGCAGCTGATGACGGTGGAACAGGGCAAGCCGCTGGCCGAATCGAAGGGCGAGATCGGCTATGCCGCCTCGTTCTTCGAGTGGTTCGGCGAGGAAGCCAAGCGCGCCGACGGCGACGTGCTGCAGTCGCCGTGGCCCGACCGCAAGCTGATCGTGACGCGCGAGCCGATCGGCGTGTGCGCCGCCATCACGCCGTGGAACTTCCCGTCCGCGATGATCACCCGCAAGGTCGCGCCGGCGCTGGCGGCCGGCTGCCCGATCGTGCTCAAGCCATCCGAACTGACGCCCTATTCCGCGTTCGCACTGGCGGTGCTGGCCGAACGCGCCGGCGTGCCCAAGGGCGTGTTCTCGATCGTCACCGGCGACGCCAAGGCGATCGGCGGCGAGATGACCGGCAACCCGACCGTGCGCAAGCTGAGCTTTACCGGCTCGACCGCCGTCGGCCGCCTGCTGATGGAGCAATGTGCGCCGACGGTCAAGAAAATCTCGCTGGAACTGGGCGGCAATGCGGCCTTCATCGTCTTCGACGACGCCGACCTCGACGCCGCGGTGGAAGGCGCGATCGCGTCCAAGTACCGCAACGCCGGCCAGACTTGCGTGTGCGCCAACCGCCTGTACGTGCAGGACGGGGTGTACGAGGAGTTCGCGCGCAAGCTGGTCGAGAAGGTGCGCGCGCTCAAGATCGGCAACGGCCTCGACGCCGGCGTGAACCAGGGGCCGCTGATCAACGAAAAGGCGGTGGAAAAGGTCGAGGACCACATCGCCGATGCGCTGGCCAAGGGCGCGCGGCTGCAGCTGGGCGGCAAGCGCAGCGCGCTCGGCCACAGCTTCTTCGAGCCGACCGTGCTGGCCGATGTCACGTCCAACATGAAAGTCGCGCACGAGGAAACCTTCGGCCCGCTGGCGCCGCTGTTCCGCTTCAAGACCGAGGAGGAAGTGATCGGGATGGTCAACGACACCGAGTTCGGCCTCGCCTCCTACTTCTACTCGCGCGATATCGGCCGGGCCTGGCGCGTCGCCGAGGCGATCGAGACCGGCATGGTCGGCGTCAACACCGGCCTGATCTCGAACGAGATCGCGCCCTTCGGCGGGGTCAAGCAGTCCGGCATGGGCCGCGAGGGCTCGAAGTACGGCATGGATGACTACCTGGTGATCAAGTACATCTGCATGGGGATGTAAGTTGCAATGCGCGATATATGCATTGAATGATAATTATTATTCTTGCATAGCGAAAAGTTATTGACCGATAATATGTGATCATCCACCTACCTATCCTCAATAATCAGGCATCGCGAATGAAAATTGCTGACCTACGAATCGGCACCAGGCTTGGTGCCGGTTTTACTTTGTTGCTCATCATGATGACCGTGCTGACGGCGGTCGGCTTCGTCCTGCTGGGCGACTACAAGAAAAACACCAACACTTTGCTGCAGGACACGATCGCCAAGGAACGCCTGGCCATCGAGTGGCAGGGTGCGGCGGAACTGAACGCGGCGCGCGCCAGCGACCTGCTGGGCGAAACCAACGACACCATCAAGTCGGCGCTGAACCAGAAGGTGGAACGCACCAGCGCCCGCATCACCGACGTCGAGCGCCAGCTGACCGCACTGGTCGCGACCGACACCGGCAAGCAGATGCTGGCCGAGGTGGGCGCCAGGCGCGCCGCGTACATCAAGGCGCGCAGCGCGGCCTTCGCGCCGGGCGCCGACCCGGTAGCGAGCGAGGCCGCGATGAGCGCCACCATGGCCGACTACTCCGAAGCGCTGGGCAAGCTGGCGCGCCACCAGCGCAACAAGGCCGACGCCGAAGCCGCGCTGGTGATGGCCAAGGGCGACACCGGGCGCATGCTGCTGGCCGGCCTGTGGGCGGTGTCGATCGTGCTCGCGATCGGCTGGACCGTGCTGGTGACGCGCTCGATCACGCGCCCGCTGGGCGAAGCCACCGAAATGGCGGAAGCCGTCGCCCGAGGCGAGCTCGACCACCGCGAGCACGTCTATGCGCGCGACGAGACCGGCCAGCTGCTGACGGCCCTGAACCTGATGCAGCGCGACCTGCACCGCATCGTCAGCGCCGTGCGCGACAGCAGCAGCGCGATCGCCACCGCCTCCGGCCAGATCGCGATGGGCAATGAAGACCTGTCGGCGCGCACCGAGCAGCAGGCCGGTTCGCTGGAAGAAACGGCGTCGTCGATGGAAGAACTGACCGCCGCCGTCAAGCACAATTCGGACAATGCGCGCCAGGCCAACCAGCTGGCGGCCGACGCCTCGCAGGTGGCGGTGGCCGGCGGCCACGTGGTGGCGCAGGTGGTGCAGACCATGGGCACGATCCACGCGTCGGCCAGCAAGATCACCGACATTATCGGCGTGATCGACGGCATCGCGTTCCAGACCAATATCCTGGCCCTGAACGCCGCTGTCGAAGCGGCGCGCGCGGGCGAGGCCGGGCGCGGTTTCGCGGTGGTGGCCACCGAGGTACGCAGCCTGGCGCACCGCTCGGCCAGCGCGGCCAAGGAGATCAAGTCGCTGATCGAGGCCTCGGTGCGGGAAGTCGACAACGGCAGCGTGCTGGTGGAACGCGCCGGCAAGACGATGGAGGAGATCGTGCAAAGCGTCAGCCGCGTCACCGCGATCATGCGCGAGATCGCCAGCGCCGGCAGCGAGCAGGAATCGGGCATCGGCCAGATCAATCAGGCCATCGTGCAGATGGATACCGTGACCCAGCAGAACGCGGCGCTGGTCGAGGAAGCGGCCGCCGCCAGCGGCGCCCTGCGCCAGCAGGCCGCCGGGCTGGAACAGGCGGTCAGCGTGTTCAAGCTGAGCCAGGACGCCAGCGTGCAAGCCCTGCCGCGGCGCGGGCGCAGCGACAGCCGGGCGATCGCTCTGGCAGCCTGAACTCATCGCCCGCCCGCAGCAAGCCCGGCCTCGCGCCGGGCTTTTTTGTTGCCGAAGAACCTCACGAGTTGCCCGACAGTTACAAAATTTGATGCGCCGGAGCATAATGGACCGGCAGGCTTTCATGAGCCTCGCATAACAACCGGCGGGGAGACAGCCGGGGGATCATCTTTATAACGAAAACGACAAATGAGACTCGACGACCTGAAGATCGGCACCCGGATGGGCGCCAGTTATGCAATTATTTGCATATTAATGAGTTTGCTGACGGGCGTCGGCATCTGGCTGCTGCGCGATTTCGGCGTCCGCGCCGAAGAAATGATGACGGACGCGCTGGCCAAGGTCCGCATCATCAACGACTGGCGCGCGGCCACGGAACTGAACGGCGTGCGCACCGGCATCGTGGTCATCTCGACCAACGAGGCCGAGCGCGATTCGCTGGCGGCGCAGATGAAGGACACCAGCGCCCACATCTCGGGCCTGCAGAAGCAGCTCGAAGCCCTGATCGACGACCAGAAAGGCAAGGGCCTGTACGCCAGCATCGGCGCCAAGCGCAAGGCTTACATCGCGCTGCGCGACAAGGCGATGCAGGCGCGCAAGCTGGGTGACGCCGACGAGGCCGGCACCATCGCGCGCGGCCCGATGGCGGAGGCGCAGCAGGCTTACATCGGGGAAATCAACAAGCTGGTCGAACACGAGAAAACGCTGGCGGCCGGCCTGGCCCAGGCGTTGCGGGCGCGCGGCGCGGCCGGCCAGAAAGTGCTGGGCGGGCTGTGGCTGGCGGCGCTGGCGGCGGCGCTGGCCAGCGCGGTGCTGGCCACGCGTTCGATCAGCCGCCCGCTGGCGCGCGCCGTCGAACACACCGACGCGGTGGCGCAAGGACGCCTGCACAACCGCGAGGAAGACTATGCACTCGACGAGACCGGCCAGGTGCTGTCGGCGCTGAACCGGATGAACCGCGACCTGTACCGGGTGGTGAGCGAGGTGCGCGACAGCAGCGCCTCGATCGCCTCGTCCTCGGCCCAGATCGCGCAAGGCAACGAAGACCTGTCGGCGCGCACCGAGCAGCAGGCCAGCTCGCTGGAAGAGACGGCGGCTTCGGTCGAGGAACTGACGTCCACGGTGCGCCAGAACGCGGAGCACGCGCGCCACGCCAACCACCTGGCCAGCGGCGCATCGAAGGTGGCGGAGGAAGGCGGCGCGGTGGTGGCCCAGGTGGTGCAGAGCATGGACGCGATCAACGCGTCGGCGCGCAAGATCACGGACATCATCGGCGTCATCGACGGCATCGCGTTCCAGACCAATATCCTGGCGCTGAATGCGGCGGTGGAAGCGGCGCGCGCCGGCGAACAGGGACGCGGCTTCGCGGTAGTGGCGGCGGAGGTGCGCAACCTGGCCCAGCGTTCGGCCAGTGCGGCGAAGGAGATCAAGACCTTGATCGAGGTGTCGGTGCATGAAGTGCGCAACGGCAGCGGCCTGGTGAACAAGGCCGGCTCCACGATGCAGCAGATCGTGACCAGCGTGCGCGAGGTGAGCGCGCTGATGCAGGACATCGCGCTGGCCACCACCGAACAGGAAGCGGGCATCAACCAGCTCGGCCAGGCCATCAGCGAGATGGACAATATGACCCAGCAGAACGCGGCGCTGGTCGAGGAAGCGGCGGCCGCCAGCGAGGCCATGCGCGAACAGGCGCAGCAGCTGGAGCAGGTGGTGAGCGTGTTCCAGCTGGAGCAGGATGCGAGCGTGCACGCGCTGCCGCGGCGGGCCGGCGGGGCGCGCAGCCTCGCGCTCGCGGCGTAGAAGGCGCGAAGCAGGCCAGTCGAGATCTCGAAACGAAAAAGAGAACGTCATTCCCGCGCAGGCGGGAATCCCGTTCCTCAGCGTTGTGGCCGCGCTTGATTCAGCGGCCACGCACGCAAAACGGGGTCCCCGCTTGCGCGAGGACGACGTTCACTTAAGAGTCTTTTTCCAAATTGCGCTTGTACTCGTAGTACTTGCGCGCATCGCCGCGCACCAGGTCGGCCGGATACTTGGCGCGGTTGAGCACCATCTTCTCGTCCACCGCCGCGGCCAGGTCGACGTCGAGCTTGTCGGCCAGGCGCACCAGGTACACCAGCACGTCGGCCATCTCGTGCCGCACTTCGCGCAGCCTGGCTTCGCCCAGTTCCTCGGGCCGGCCGTCGCGCAGCCACTGGAAGTGCTCCAGCAGCTCGGCCGCTTCGACCGCCAGCGCCGACGACAGGTTCTTGGGCGTATGGAACTGGTCCCAGTCACGCTCGTCGACGAAGGCGCGCACCAGGTCGCGCAGGCGCGCCAGCTCGCTCACGCCGGGATCCAGCCGTCCGCGTAGCGCGCCAGCAGCGCATCGTACTTCTGCGCCAGTTCGTCGGCGCTGGACACGGTGATGCCCAGGTCGCGCAGCAAGCCGTCCTTCAGGCCGTACACCCAGCTGTGGATGGTCAGGTCCTGGCCGCGATCCCACGCGTCCTGCACGATGGTGGTCTGGGCGCAGTTGACCACCTGCTCGGCCACGTTCAGCTCGACCAGGCGGTCGTGCCCTTCGCCTTTCGGGATCACTTCGCCCAGGTAGCGGCCGTGCTTGTGCTTGACGTCCTGCACGTGGCGCAGCCAGTTGTCGACCAGGCCGACGCGGCGCCCGGTCAGCGCGGCGCCGACGCCGCCGCAGCCGTAGTGGCCGCAGACGATGATGTGCTTGACCTTCAGCACCTCGATCGCGAACTGCAGCACCGACAGGCAATTCAGGTCGGAGTGCACGACCACGTTGGCGACGTTGCGGTGCACGAACATCTCGCCCGGCAGCATGCCCAGCAGTTCGTTCGCCGGCACCCGGCTGTCCGAGCAGCCGATCCACATGTACTCGGGGGCCTGCTGCGCGGCCAGCGATTTGAAGAAGTCCGGGTCTTGCGCGACCACCGAATCCGCCCACGCGCGGTTACGCGCGAACAGTTCTTTGGTGATGGGTTTGGTATTAGGCATGTGATTCCTTATTCCTTGGTTCGTGCGCGGGCCGGCGGGCAAAAAAAACCGCCGGAGACTTGCGCCATCCAGCGGTTCGGACTTATTCGAAGAAGTCCTTCACTTTGTCCATCCAGCCCTTGCTTTGCGGACTGTGCTTGGCGCCGCCTTCCCTGGTCAGCCGGTCGAATTCCCGCAGCAGGTCTTTCTGCTTGTCGGTCAACTTGACCGGTGTCTCGACGGCAACATGGCAAAACAGATCGCCAGTATACCCTGAACGGACGCCCTTGATGCCCTTGCCCTTCAGGCGGAAGGTCTTGCCGGTCTGGGTGCCTTCGGGGACGGTGAACGAGACCTTGCCCGACAGGGTCGGCACTTCGATCTCGCCGCCCAGCGCGGCAGTGCTGAAGGAGATCGGCATTTCGCAGTGCAGGTCGTCGCCTTCGCGCTGGAATACCTGGTGCGGCTTGATGTGGATCTCCACGTACAGGTCGCCCGGCGGCCCGCCATTGGTGCCCGGCTCGCCGTTGCCGGTGGAGCGGATGCGCATGCCGTTGTCGATGCCGGCCGGGATCTTCACTTCCAGCGTCTTGTTGCGCTTGATGCGGCCGGCGCCGCCGCAGGCCGCGCACGGCTCCGGGATCACCTTGCCGCTGCCGTGGCACTTCGGGCAGGTCTGCTGGATCGAGAAGAAGCCCTGCTGCATGCGCACCTGGCCATGGCCGTGGCAAGTGGTGCAGGTGACCGGCTGCGTGCCCGGCTTGGCGCCGCTGCCGTGGCAGGTGTCGCACTTGTCCCAGCTCGGCACGCGGATGGTGGTGTCGTAGCCGTGGGCCGCCTGTTCCAGCGTGATCTCGAGGTTGTAGCGCAGGTCGGCGCCGCGGTACACCTGCGGGCCGGCGTTGCGGCGGCCGCCGCCGCCGAAGATGTCGCCGAAGATGTCGCCGAACGCATCGCCGAAACCGCCCTGGCCGAAGCCGCCGAAGCCGCCCGCGCCGCTGTTCGGATCGACGCCGGCGTGACCGTAGCGGTCATAGGCCTCGCGCTTCTCCGGATTGGTCAGCATCTCGTAGGCTTCCTTGACCTCCTTGAACTTCTCTTCCGCTTCCTTGTTGTCCGGATTGCGGTCAGGATGGTACTTCATCGCCAGTTTGCGATAAGCCTTCTTGATGTCCTCTTCCGAGGCTGTCTTCGCGACCCCGAGGATCTCGTAAAAATCACGCTTTGCCATTTGCGGGCACCTTGCTGTCTATCTTCTAACGAAACGGTATGTGCAAAAAAACCGAGCCGAACACCACACGGTTGCTTCGGCTCGGCATTTTACGCTGGATCGGCCGCGGCCAATCCATCCTGCATTACTTCGCGTCTTTGACTTCCTTGAACTCGGCGTCGACCACGTCGTCCTGCTTGGGCTGCGAAGCTTGCTCGGCGCCGCCGGCCTGTGCACCCGCTTGCGCGCCGCCAGCCTGTTGCTGCTGCATGTCGGCGTACATCTTCTCACCCAGCTTCTGGGCCGAAGTGGTCAGGGCCGCGATCTTGGCATCGATGTCCGCCTTGTCGCCGTTCTTCAGGGCGCCTTCCAGGTCGGCGATCGCCGCTTCGATCTTTTCCTTCTCGCCGCCTTCCAGCTTGTCGCCGTACTCGCCCAGCGACTTGCGGGTCGAGTGGACCAGCGCGTCGCCCTGGTTGCGCGACTCGGCCAGTTCCTTCAGCTTGTGGTCCTCGGCCGCGTTCAGCTCGGCGTCCTTCACCATCTTCTGGATCTCGTCTTCCGACAGGCCCGAGTTGGCCTTGATGGTGATCTTGTTTTCCTTGCCGGTGGCCTTGTCCTTGGCGCCCACGTGCAGGATGCCGTTGGCGTCGATGTCGAAGGTCACTTCCACCTGCGGGGTGCCGCGCGGCGCCGGCGGGATGCCTTCCAGGTTGAACTCGCCCAGCGCCTTGTTACCGGCAGCCATTTCGCGCTCGCCCTGGTAGACCTTGATGGTCACGGCCGGCTGGTTGTCGTCGGCGGTCGAGAACACCTGCGAGAACTTGGTCGGGATCGTGGTGTTCTTCTGGATCATCTTGGTCATCACGCCGCCCAGGGTTTCGATGCCCAGCGACAGCGGGGTCACGTCCAGCAGCAGCAGGTCCTTGCGGTCGCCGGCCAGCACCGAGCCCTGGATCGCCGCGCCGACCGCCACGGCTTCGTCCGGGTTCACGTCCTTGCGCGGGTCCTTGCCGAAGTACTCCTTGACCTTCTCCTGCACCTTGGGCATGCGGGTCATGCCGCCGACCAGGATGATGTCGTCGATGTCGGTGACCTTGACGCCGGCGTCCTTGATCGCGGTGCGGCACGGCTCGATGGTGCGCTCGATCAGTTCCTCGACCAGGGCTTCCAGCTTGGCGCGGGTGATCTTCAGGTTCAGGTGGACCGGGGCGCCGTTGGCCATCGCGATGTACGGCTCGTTGATCTCGGTCTGCTGCGAGGACGACAGCTCGATCTTGGCGCGCTCGGCCGAAGCCTTGATGCGCTGCAGGGCGATCGGGTCCTTCGACAGGTCCAGGCCGTTGATCTTCTTGAACTCGTCGATGATGTAGTCGATGATGCGCTGGTCGAAGTCTTCGCCGCCGAGGAAGGTGTCGCCGTTGGTCGACAGCACTTCGAACTGCTTCTCGCCTTCGACGTCGGCGATCTCGATGATCGAGATGTCGAAGGTGCCGCCGCCGAGGTCATACACGGCGATCTTGCGGTCGCCCTTTTCGGTCTTGTCCAGGCCGAAAGCCAGCGCGGCCGCGGTCGGCTCGTTGATGATGCGCTTGACGTCCAGGCCGGCGATGCGGCCGGCGTCCTTGGTGGCCTGGCGCTGCGAGTCGTTGAAGTAGGCCGGCACCGTGATCACGGCTTCGGTGACGTCTTCGCCGAGGTAGTCTTCGGCGGTCTTCTTCATCTTGCGCAGCACTTCAGCCGAGATCTGCGGCGGGGCCAGCTTCTTGTCGCGCACCTGGATCCAGGCGTCGCCGTTGTCGGCCTTGATGATCTCGTAGGGCATCAGCTTGATGTCCTTTTGCACTTCCTTCTCGTCGAACTTGCGGCCGATCAGGCGCTTGACGGCGAACAGGGTGTTCTTCGGGTTGGTGACCGCCTGGCGCTTGGCCGGGGCGCCGACCAGGATCTCGCCATCGTCCTGGTAAGCGATGATCGACGGCGTGGTGCGCGCGCCTTCCGCGTTCTCGATCACCTTCGGCTGGCCGTTTTCCATGATGGCGACGCAGGAGTTGGTGGTCCCCAGGTCGATACCGATGATTCTGCCCATGATTTTTTTCCTTTTATGAAATTTTGTTTCAGATGGCTCAAATATTGGGAAAAACTGCGTGCTTTCAAGGGCTTTTGCCAGCCAACACGCAGGATTTTTCTTATTTCGGCTGCGCCGCGGTCACGATGGCCGGACGCAGCAGGCGGTCGGCGATCATGTAGCCCTTTTGCAGGACGTTGACGACGGTATTCGCTTCCTGGTCGGCCGGCACCACGGCCACGGCCTGGTGCTTGTTCGGGTCGAGCTTGTCGCCCGGCTGGGGCATCACTTCGACCAGGCGGTTGCGTTCGAACGCGGCGGTCAGCTGCTTGAGCGTCATCTCGACGCCTTCGCGGAGGGCGTTCACGTCGCCGGACTCGACCTTGAGGGCCATCTCGAGGCTGTCGCGTACCGGCAACAGCGCTTCGGCGAAACTTTCGACGGCAAACTTGTGGGCCTTGCTCACATCTTCCTGGGCGCGGCGGCGGATGTTCTCGGCGTCGGCCTTGGCGCGCATGAAGGCGTCATGCATCTCGGCCAGCTTGGCCTCGGTGGCGGACAGCTGGGCTTCCAGGCCGGTCTCGGCGGCGGCTTCCTGGGCCGGCGCCGGCTGGGAGGCTTCCTGGCCTTCCGCCTGGTTCGGCAGCTCTTGGTTTTCTTGGTCTTGCATCGGAAAAATCTCCTCGAATCAGGGACTTGGCGGTAGTGGGAATTGATCCTGCCAGTCGTACAGGCCCGCATATGGGGCGTACTCCGACATTTTCAAGGGGAATGCAGAGCAAAATGACAAATCGCCCGGCGGCGCCGAAAAGCGTTGTATGTGTACTATTTGTTACAAAATTTACGCACTCGGGGATACTTTCAAGAACCAGTCGATCTAATATGAGATGTGCAAGCTTATGTAGCGCACAACGTACGGTTTCGCCAATTCGACTGGAACCCAATCATGAAATTACAATTGATCAGCGCCGCGATCGTGGCCTACACCATCGTCGCGATGGCGTGGATCTGCTACGCCGGGGTGGGGGCACAGCCCTGACAAGCTGACATTGTAACAGCCGGGTGCTCAGGCCCCCAGCTGGAGCGCGCGCTCACGCCCGGTGTCGGCGTCGCGCTTTTCTGCATCCCGTTGCGACGGGCTCATCATCGTTGGCCAGCCGATCAAATGCTGTTCGGCAATCTCGGCCATGCCGGCGATCCAGGCCGGCGTTTCGTTCAGGCAGGGGATGTAATGGTAGTCCTGGCCGCCCGCCGCCTCGAATTCGCGCCGCACTTCCATATTGATTTCTTCCAAGGTTTCCAGGCAGTCGCTGGTGAAGCCGGGGCAGAGCACGTCGACCCGGCGCGCACCCTCGCGCGCAAGCTGGGCCACGGTGCCGGCCGTGTACGGCTGCAGCCATTCGGCGCGGCCGAAGCGCGACTGGAAGGTGACCACGTAATCGGTGGGGCCCAGGCGCAGGCGCTCGGCCAGCAGGCGCGCCGTCTTGTGGCATTCGCAATGGTAGGGGTCGCCCAGCAGCAGGGTGCGCTTGGGCACGCCGTGGAAGCTCATCACCAGCTTGTCGCCGCGGCCGTGGTTTTCCCAATATTCCAGCACGCTGTCGCGCAGGGCGTCGATGTAGCCGTCGTGGTCGTGGTAGTGCTTGACCAGGCGCAGCTCGGGCACGTTGCGCACCTGGGCGTAGTGGGCGAACACTGCGTCCCAGATCGAGCCGGTGGTGGTGCCGGAATACTGCGGGTAGGCCGGCAGGATCGCGATGCGGTCGCAGCCCTCGGCCTTGAGCTGGTCCAGCACCTGCGGCAGCGCGGGCGAACCGTAGCGCATCGCGTAGGCCACCTTGACCGCGTGGTGGCCGCGCTCTTCCAGCATGGTGTCCAGCAGCGCGGCCTGCTTCTGGGTGTGGACCCGCAGCGGCGAGCCTTCCCGCATCCAGATCAGCTTGTACTTGGCGGCCGACTTGCCGGAGCGGAAAGGCAGGATGATGAAGGTGAGGATGAACCACCAGACCGCGCGCGGGATCTCGACCACCCGCCGGTCGCTCAGGAATTCCTTGAGATAGCGGCGCAGGGCCCGCCGTGTCGGCGCGTCCGGCGTGCCGAGGTTGACGAGCACGACAGCGCTCTTGGCGATATTGCCGTGGGTGTGCGGAGGTTCTTTTCGGAAAGACATGGCTGCGTTGAGAACGGCTGGGAACCCGCTATTATAAATTCAGCCACTACTGGTGCACCCAAGTATTTGCGCCGGGGGGCGGCGTGGCTCAAATGTGCAGCGCGCCAAGCCAGGCGCGGACGGTGGCGGCCAGGGCATCGGGCTGTTCGATCGGAATCAGGTGACCGCTGTCCTCGATGACCTTGAGGGTGGCGTTGGGAATGGCCGCGGCCAGCTCGCGACTTTCCTCCGCCGAGCGCAGCTCGTCCTCGGCGGCCGCGATGACCAGCGTCGGGCAGCTCAGCGTGGCGGCGGCAATGCCGTCGCGCCGCAAGTTCGATTGCGTGACCAGCGCCTGGTAGCCGAGCCGCTCGCCCATGGCGCGGATGCGCGCCAGCAGTTCCTTGTCGCCGCGCCGGCCAGGGTGCAGCGAGCTGGCGATCGAGTGCGTGCTCAGGCCGCGGAAACTGTCGGCGTTCATCAGCTGCACCACCTTGCGGCGCGCTGTGGCCCGCTCCTCGGTGTCGTCGCGCAGCGAGGTGGCGATCAGGATGAGGGCCGCCACGCGCTGCGGATACAGCTCGGCCACTTTGCGCGCCACATAGCCGCCCAGCGAAAAGCCGGCCAGCACGAAGCGCTCCGGCGCCGCGTTGGCGATGCCGTGCGCGATCGCGTCGATGTCATCTCCAGGCGCAAGCGGTAGCCGGTAGGTGGGCGCGCCCAGCTGGCCGGCGACCGCGTCCCAGAGCGTCTCGTCGAGCATATAGCCCGGCAGCAGGACCAGCGGCAGCATGGATTACGACGCCAACAGCTCGCGCGCGTGCTTGCGCGTGGTCTCGGTGATCTCGATCCCGCCCAGCATGCGCGCCACTTCCTCGACCCGTGCGCGCGAACCCAGCACGTCGATGCGCGAAACGGTCTTGCCCGAATCGAGCGTGCCCTTGGCGACCTGGAAGTGCTGGCTGGCCTGGCTCGCGACCTGCGGCAAGTGGGTCACGCACAGCACCTGGCGCTGCTGGCCGAGGCGCTTGAGCAGGCGCCCGACCACCTCCGCGACGCCGCCGCCGATGCCGCTGTCGACCTCGTCGAAGATCAGGGTCGGCGTCACCGTCGCGTGCGAAGTGATCACGGAGATCGCCAGCGAGATGCGCGCCAGCTCGCCGCCGGAGGCCACCTTGGCCAGCGATCGCGGCGCCACGCCGGCGTGGCCGGCCACCAGGAACTCGACCTGTTCCAGCCCGTGCGCCGACGGTTCGCCGGCGTTGAGCGCGACCTCGAAGCGGCCACCGCTCATCGACAGTTCCTGCATCGCGATCGTCACCTGCTCGCCCAGCGCGCGCGCGGCTTCGGCGCGCAGGCCGGACAGCTTGTCCGCCGCCCGCAGGTAGACTTCCTTGGCTTTCTGCTCCTGCTGGCGCAGGCCGTCGATGTCGCTGGCATCGGCCAGCTGGCGCAGCTTGGCGGCCAGCTGCGCATGCTCCCCGGGCAGTTCTTCCGGCTGCACGCGGAATTTGCGCGCGCTGCTGTGCAGGGCTTCCATGCGGGCGTCGACCTCGCGCAGGCGGGCCGGGTCCAGCTCCACTTTATCGATGTAGTCGTTGAGCGCATACACCGCTTCCTGCAGCTGGATGCGTGCCGGCTCCATGCAGTCGAGGACCGCGCGCAAGCCGGCGTCGACATCCACCAGCTTGCCCAGCTTCTGGTTCAGCGCCGCCAGCTGCGACAGGATCGGATGGTCCGATTCCGAGATCGCCGACAGCGCTTCCTGCGCGCCTTCCAGCAGGCTGGCCGCGTGCGACAGGCGGCTGTGCTCATTGCTGATCTCGAGCCACTCGCCGGGCTTCGGCGCCAGCTTGTCGAGCTCCCCGACCTGCCACTCCAGGCGTTCGCGCTCCAGCAGCACATTGCGCGAGTTGGTCTCGAATTCCTCCAGCTGGCGCGACAGGGCGCGCCAGGTCTTGTAGGCCGCGGACACGGCCTGCATGTCGGCGCGCGCCGACGGCTCGCGCACCGCGATCTGGTTGTCCAGCAGCGCGCGCTGCGCCTCGAGCTTGAGCAGCGACTGGTGCGCATGCTGGCCGTGGATATCGACCAGCATCTCGCCCAGCTCGCGCAGCTGCGCGGCGGTGGCGGCGACGCCGTTGATGAAGGCCTTGGAGCGGCCGGCGTTATCGATCACGCGGCGCAGCAGCGCGCCGCCCTCCTCCACCGCGAACTCGTTGTGGGCCAGCCATTCGGCCGCCTCGGGCGTGAGCGCGAAGTCGGCCGTGATGTCGGCCTTGGGCGCGCCCTCGCGCACCATGCTCGCTTCGCCGCGGCCGCCCAGCGCCAGCTGCAGGGCGTCGATCAGGATGGATTTGCCGGCGCCGGTTTCGCCGGTGAAGACGGAGAAGCCGCTAAAGAATTCAAGCTCGATGGCATCGACGATGACGAAGTCGCGGATGGTCAGGGTGCGCAGCATGGTGCGTGGGAATCCTTGGTTATTTCAGCTTGCCGTCGCTGGACGGGTACTCGTTCCAGTGCAGCTTCTCGCGCAGGGTGCCGTAGTAGCTCCATTCCTTCGGATGCAGGAAGGTGATGCTGTGCGGCGAGCGCGAGATGGCGATTTCGTCGCCGTGCTGCAGGCTGGCGAAGGTTTGCATGTCGAAGTTGACGCTGATGTCGCGGCCATTGACGATCTCGATCACGATCTCGCTCTGGTCGGGAATCACGATCGGCCGGTTGGACAGCGCGTGCGGCGCGATCGGCACCAGCGCGATGCCGCGCACGCTCGGGTGCAGCAGCGGGCCGCCGGCCGATAGCGCGTAGGCAGTAGAGCCGGTCGGCGTGGTGATGATCAGGCCATCCGAACGCTGGTTGTACATGAACTGGCCGTCGACCGTGACCTTCAGTTCGGCCATGCCGGCGCCGGTGCCGCGCGCGACCACCACGTCGTTGACCGCCATGCCGCAGAAGATCATGGCGCCATCGCGCATCACGCGGCCTTCGAGCAGGGTGCGCTGTTCGGCGGTAGCGTTCCCTGCGAGGATTTCGCCGAGCGCGGGCAGCATGCGCTCGATCGGGATGTCGGTGATGAAGCCCAGGCGGCCCTGGTTGATGCCGATCAGCGGCACCTCGTACTTGGCCAGCTGGCGCGCGATGCCGAGCATGGTGCCGTCGCCGCCCATCACCACCGCGTAGGAGGCGTGCTCGCCGATCTCCTGCGCGCTCATGGACGCCACGCCGCCGGCCTGCACATGCCTGGCCGTCTCGGCCTCGAACACCACGCGGTAGCCGGCGTCCTGCAGGAAGGCGACGATGCCCGCGACCTGCTCTTCGATGCCGGCGGTGTTCTGCCGCACGACCAGCGCGATGGTTTTTTGCGAATTAGACGTCATGGCTTGCGGTCGATGTTGGATGGCACACGCGGCAGATTAACCGATAAACCCGGCGCGGGCTACCTGCGGCCCGGCCAACAACTGTACAAACACACAGTATATTGGGCCGGGCTGGCGCGGGCAAGTCAGTGCACCACGGCCATCATGAACGCGCTGACGATCGCCGAGAACATCCCGATCAGGTGCAGCAGCATCGCCACCATCCAGCGCACCAAGGTGGCAATGCGCGAGCCGCCGTAGACCTTGCGCATCGCGGTCGGCAGGTAGAACACCAGCCACAGCCACATCGCGGCGTGCGCGTAGGGGATCCAGGTCGGCACCAGCATCATCAGGATCAGGACCAGGAAGGCGAAGGCATTGGTGTGCAGCGCGAACAGCAGGTGTTCGCCGTACCTGCGGCCGGAGCCGAGGTAGAGCAGCTTCAGGTACAGCGCGAACATCGGCATCATCGCGAAGATCGCATACGGCGCGTAGGCGGAAGCGGAGGCCGTCAGTTCGCGCCATTGCTGGTCCGACGGCAGCTCGCTGAAGTGCTTGGCCTTGGCCTGGATGCCGGGACCGAAATGCCGGCCGATCCAGTTGAGCTCCTGGCCATCGACCTCGACGAAGCTCACGCTGCCCTCATGCTTCTCTTTCTTTTCCTCGGCCTTGCGCTTGATCTTGTCGAGGGCCTTCTCGCCGGCCGCGGCCACGGCGCCGCCGGCCTGCTTGCCGGCTTCATGCAGGTCGGCCTTGACCTGGTCGAGGTCCTTTTGCTGCACCGCTTGCTGCTGCACCGGCTGGTTCGGCTCGGCCATGTGGTCGGCAAAGCCGTGGGCTTCCCACTTGAACACGGCGAAGAAGATCAGCGACAGGGTGAGGTACAGCCGCAGCGGCAGCACGTAGCGGGCGCGCTTGCCGTCCAGGTAGTCGCGGGTCAGGCGGCCGGGCCGGAACAGCAGCAGTGTGAGCGTCTTGAGCAGCTTGTTTTCGAGCGCGACGTAGTGGCCGACGAATTCGTGCAGGAACTCGCCCGCGCTGGGCATGTGGTTGGCGGTCTCCTGCCCGCAATGCGAGCAGAAGTGGCCATGCACGGCGGTTCCGCAGTTGAGGCAGTCGGGCGAAGGGGCGTGGGCGATGACGTCAGTCTTCACGGCTGGCAGTGTCGTAATTGTTCTGGAACACAATGTTATCGACTTACTTACAAAATTGCATCATCCAATTGCGCGACTTGCCACCTTGATGCGGCGTTAGGATCAAGACAAAGCATCGCGAAAACAAGGAGAAGGCATGGTTACCGAAACCAAAGACCGATTTGTCGACACCAGGAGCCCCATCACCAATGACCAGGTCAAGCGCCAGCCGCACGAGCGCGACGAGTCGCCCGACGCGCAGGACCAGAAGCCGCGCGGCGTGATCCGCCAGGCGCAGGAAGACCTGGCCCAGGGCCTGGTCGACACCGACCTGCGCAATGCCGGCGGCGTCGAGGAAGCCGTCCAGCCGGCGCCGGACGCCAGCGGCCAGGCCAAGCCGCTGCCGGAGCGCGCGCGCGACATGCGCGACCATGCAGGATCGAAGGGAGGCCGCCAATGATGGCAGGCGCGGCCCTGGCCGCTGCCCTGCTCGGCGTCGGCGCTGCCGCGCTCGCGCAAAACATGCCGCCCGGCTATGGGCCGAATCCCAGCTTCCCGCCGCCGCAGAAATCGTTGATCCCGACGCTGCACATCGCCCCCGCCGAGGCCTGGCCGAAGAACACGCACCCGGTGCCGGCCGCCGGCCTGGCCGTCAGCCTCTACGCCAATGGCCTCGCCCATCCCCGCAACGTCTACGTGCTGCCCAACGGTGACGTGCTCGTTGCCGAAACGGACCGTCCAGCAAGCGCAGTGGAAAAGAAATCGGTCCGTAACATGGTCCAGAAGCACGAGCAAAAAGAAGCCGGCTCCGACACGCCGTCGGCCAACCGCATCACACTCTTGCGTGGCTTGAAGGCGGACGGCAGCGCCGAGATGAAGTCGGTGCTGCTGGAAGGGCTCAATTCGCCGTATGGCATGGTGCTCGCCGGCGATACCCTGTACGTCGCCGATGCCGACGCGCTGTTGAGTTTCCCGTACAAGACGGGGGCGACCCGCATCACGGCGCAGGGCAAGGAGGTGCTGGCCCTGCCGGCCGGCATCAACCACCACTGGACCAAGAATGTGGTGGCCAGTGCCGACGGCAAGCAGCTGTACGTCTCGGTCGGGTCGAACAGCAATGCGGCCGACAATGGCATGGAGATCGAGTTCCAGCGCGCCGCGATCTGGGAATTCGACATCGCCAGCGGCAAGGGCCGCGTCTTTGCGGGCGGCCTGCGCAATCCGAACGGGCTGGCCATCAACCCGCAGACCCATGTGCTATGGACCAGCGTCAACGAGCGCGACGAGCTTGGCAACGACACGCCGCCGGACTACCTGACCTCGGTGAAGGAAGGCGGCTTTTACGGCTGGCCGTACAGCTACTGGGGCCAGCACGTCGACACCCGCGTCAAGCCGCAGCGGCCGGACCTGGTGGCCAAGGCCATCGTGCCGGACTACGGGCTGGGCGCGCACACGGCCTCGCTGGGCCTGGTCTTCTATGATGCCGGCCTGATGCCGCAGTTTAAGGATGGCGCCTTGATCGGGCAGCACGGCTCGTGGAACCGCAAGCCGTTTGCGGGCTACAAGGTCATCTTCGTGCCCTTCGCCGACGGCAAGCCGAGCGGTCCGCCGCAAGACGTGCTGACCGGCTTCATCAGCAAGGACGGGCATGCCTACGGACGGCCGGTCGGGGTGGCGGTTGACAAGGAAGGCGCGATCGTGGTGGCGGACGATGTCGGCAACTGCGTGTGGCGCATCACGCCTGCGGGCAAGAAGTAGGCTGAACGACTACAATCGCGGCTTGTCGTTTCAAGCAAAGGACCACAATGCGCATTCTGCACACCATGCTGCGGGTCGGCGACCTGCAGCGCTCGATCGATTTCTACACCAAGGTGCTCGGCATGAAGCTGCTGCGCACCAGCGACAATCCGGAGTACAAGTACACGCTGGCCTTTGTCGGCTACGGCAACAACCCCGACCACGCGGAGCTGGAGCTGACCTATAACTACGGCGTCGACAGCTATGAGATGGGCACCGCCTACGGCCACATCGCGCTGTCGGCCGAGGACATCTACGCCGTGTGCGAGCAGGTGCGCGCCAAGGGCGGCAACATCACGCGCGAGCCGGGGCCGGTCAAGGGCGGCAGCACCGTGATCGCGTTCGTCACCGATCCGGATGGGTACAAGGTGGAGCTGATCCAGCGGAAGGATGGCGACGGTGGCGGCGGCCTAAAGAGTTAAAAAACACCGTCGTCCCCGCGAAGGCCGGACCCATGCTGAGTACGCGGGCCTGCGGCGCGTGCTGTTCGACGACGCGAGCGTTCCATGGGTCCCCGCCTGGGCGGGGACGACGGTGGTAAAAGTGCGAAAAAAAACGGCGCCAACCTGGCGCCGTTTGCTCATGCCTCGCTAAAGCTCAGTTCTGCAGCAAGCCATTCACCGCCGCCAAATCCTGCTCGCTCAGCGTGCCGGCCGCGGCCTTCAGGCGCAGGCCGTTCATGATGGTGTTGTAGCGCGCCTTGGCCAGGTCGGTCTGGGTCGAGTACAACTGCTTCTGCGCGTTCAGCACGTCGATGTTGATGCGCACGCCGACCTGGTAACCCAGCTTGTTCGAATCCAGCGCCGACTGGCTCGACACTTCCGCCGCTTCCAGCGCCTTCACCTGCGCCAGCCCGCTGTTCACGCCCAGGTAGGCCTGGCGCGCCTGCAGCGCGGCACTGCGCCGGGTCGCTTCGAGGTCGTTGCGGGCCTTGTCTTCCAGCGCGATCGATTCGCGCACGCGCGAGTTCACGGCGAAGCCGCTGAAGATCGGCACGCTCCACTGCACCCCCACCGCATTGTCCGAGCTCTTGCCCGAGATGCCTTGCAGCTGGCCGTTGACGCGCTGGTGGGTCGAGTTCGCCACCAGGTCGAGCGTCGGCAGGTGGCCGGCGCGCTGGCGGCGGATCTCGTGCTTGGCGCTTTCCAGCGTCAGCTGCTGCACCTGCACCAGCGGGTTCTCGTTTTCAGCCGAGCTGATCCAGTTTTCGATGGCCAGCGGTTGCGGCGCGTTGATGGTCACGCCCGGCTTCAGCTTGGCCAGGTCGCCCGGCACCGTGCCGATGATCGCCTGCAGCGCGTTGCGCTTGTTGTCCAGGTCATTGATGGCGGCCAGTTCCTGCGCCACCGTCAGGTCGTACGCGGCCTGCGCTTCGTGGGTGTCGGTGATGGTCTGGGTGCCGACCTCGAAGTTGCGCTTGGCCGAGGCCAGCTGCTCGGCCACGGCGGCCTTCTGGGCGCGGGTCGATTCCAGCGTGTCCTGCGCGCCCAGCACGTCGAAGTAGGCCTGCGCCACGCGGGTCACCAGGTCTTCGCGGGCCTGGGCGAACTGGGCTTCGGCGATGGCGGTGGCCAGCTTGCCCTGCTCGTAGGATTCGAGGCGGTCCCAGCGGAACAGCGGCTGGGTCAGCGAGATCTGGTACTGGTTGGTGCGCAGGTTGGTGCCGCCCGGCGCCACGTTGTAGAACGCGCTGTCGCGGTCGTCCTTGGTGTTGAAGCCGGTGGCGGCGACGGTCGGCAGCAATCCAGCACGCCCCTGCGTGGTCTTTTCCCGCCCAGCCGCCACTGCCGCACGCGCGCTGGCGAAAGTCGCGTCGTTGGCCAGCGCCTGCTGGTACACCTGGACCAGGTCAACCGCGTGCGCGTCCAGCGTCAGGAAGGCGCTGGCCAGCAGCACGGCGATAAGGGGTTTCTGCATTGCTCTTCTCCGTCGGAGTCATCAAAGTTATGGAAACAGGTCAGTACTTCGCCATCGAAGGATCGACCTGCATGGCCCAGGCGTGTATCCCGCCCGTCAAATTCGTGATGTTGCCAAAGCCGTTGCGTTCAAGGAAAGCCGCCACCTGCATGCTGCGCGCACCGTGATGGCAGATGCAGACGATCGGCGCGTCGTCCTCCAGCTCGCCGACGCGGATCGGCACCAGCTGCATCGGCATCTGGGTCGAGCCCTCGATGTGGCAGGTCTCGTACTCCCAGTTTTCGCGCACGTCCAGCAGCAGCGGGCGGGGACGCGCCGGGTCGGCCAGCCAGGCGGCCAAGTCGGGGGCGGTAATGTGCTGCATCGGCGCCCGTCCTCAGAAGTGGAAGTGCGAGGCCACCGGCGCGCCGGCCAGCGGCTTGACGTTGGTCTCGAACACCGGGACCGTGTCGAACGCCGTCTCGGACACGCGGGTGACGATGTTGCACGACATGACCGGCGCCTGGCCGATGATGGCGGCGATGCGGCCCCCCACCTTCAGCTGCTTGAGGAAGGCTTCCGGCAGCGATTCCAGCGAGCCGGTAATGACGATCACGTCGTACGGCGCGTGCGCCGGCCAGCCTTCGGCGGCGCTGCCCTGCTCGACCGTCACGTTGGTGACGCCCGCTGTTGCCAAATTCTTCGAGGCCAGTTCCTTCAGTTCCGGCGACAGCTCGACCGCGGTGACGTGGCGGCCCTTGTAGGCCAGCAGCGCGGCCAGGTAGCCGGCGCCCGCGCCCACCAGCAGCACGTCCTCATGCTTCTTGAGCTGGATTTCCTGCAGGATGCGCGCTTCGATCTTCGGCGCCAGCATCGCCTCGCCGCCCGGCAGCGGGATCTCGACATCGGCGAAGGCCAGGTTCGCATACGCCGCGGGCACGAACTGCTCGCGCTTGACCACATGCAGCAGGTCGAGCACGTCCTGGTCCAGCACGTTCCATGGGCGGATCTGCTGTTCGATCATGTTGAAGCGGGCTTGTTCGATATTCATGTTAATACTCGGCGGAAAAAGAAATAATCCGATATTTTATCGTTGAACGGCCTCAGGACGCACATCTTAGCGATGAGCGTCCTTGAAAATCAGGAAATTGCGACAGGTTGCAGTTTCGGGGGGATGAACGCCCGGTTTCGCGCGCTGGCGCGGCCGGGCTTCAGGGACGCGCGGCGCCGGCGGCCGGCAGCAGGCCGTACAGGGCCATGTCGAGGAAGGTGTCGAGGAAGGCGGCCGGATTGAGCTCGCCGCGGTCGCAGGGCGCGACCGAATGCTTCCAGGTGATCAGGGTCAGCATCGGCGCCACCATCACCTGGGTGGCCTGCACCACGTCGACCGGGCGGAACTCGGCGCGTTCGATGCCGCGCTCCAGCAGGCTGCGGATCAGCCGGGTGCCGCGGGTCACCACTTCATCCTGGTAGAACTGGGCCAGCTCGGGGAAGTTGCCGGCCTCGGCCATGACGAGCTTGACGATGCCGGAGGCCTTGGTGTCGCCGATGCGGGCCCACCACGATTTCATCACGCTGCGCATCAGCTCGGCGCTGTGGCCATCGAATCCGGCAATCGAGTCCTCGGCGTCGCCCAGCACCGGCACGATGCTGTTGCGCACCACCGCCTTGAACAGCTCTTCCTTGTTTTCGAAATACAGGTACAGCGTGCCCTTGGACACCCCGGCCCGGCGCGCCACGTCCTCCAGCCGGGTCGAGGCGAAGCCGCGCTCCACGAACAGGTCGAGGGCGGCGGCCAGCAGCTCGTGCGGCCGCGCTTCCTTGCGGCGCTCCCAGCGCGGTTTGTTCTCAGTGCATTGCATTTTTGCTAATGAACGATGTCCAGCACTTAATATAGGGCGGCGCCGTGGGGCCAGTCAACCGCGGCACGCCTACCGATTTTCTCAAATCCAACGAATTTAATATTTTATTGACAGAAACAATTTATGACAGGAAAATCGGTGCATTACTGTTGATCATTCACCTACACCCAATGCTGAAAGAGCAACCCGATGTGTGCACCACCCAGGAAGCGGCGGCCATCCTCGGCATCTCCGTGACCTCGGTCCAGAAGCTGGTGGAGGGCGGCGAAATCGCGGCCTGGAAGACCCCCGGCGGGCACCGCCGCATCCCGCGCGCCTCCCTGCTGGCCTACAAAGCGACCAGCGGCACGCCGCGCACCGACCTCGCCACGCCGGCGCGCGCCGCGCTGCTGGTGGTCGAAGACGAGGAAATGCAGCGCGCCGTGTTCGCGGCCCAGTTCAAGAAATGGGAGCTGCCGATCGACGCCACCCTGTGTGCCAGCGGCTACGAAGCGCTGATCGAGATCGGCGTGCGCCCGCCCGACATCCTGTTCCTCGACATCGCCATGAAGGGCATCGACGGCTACGAAGTGATGGAGACGGTGCTGAACCGGCGCAACCTGCGCGAGGTCAACATCGCGATCATCTCCGGCATGGCGCGCGAGGACCTGGACGCGCGCGGCGGCGTGCCGCCCGGCGTCGCCTTCTTCCCCAAGCCCGTGCGCTACGACGAGCTGCGCGGTTTCGTCACGGCCTGCTGCATGCGCAAGCAGCGCGCCGCCCTTGCCTGAGCGACCGCCATCATGACCGCCCGCCCCTCCCTGTCCCAGCGCCTGCGCGCCTCGGCCGCCCCATGGCTGCTGTGCGGCTTCGCGGCCGCGCTGGTGGGGGGCTTGTGGAAGGCGACGCTCAACCGCATCGAGGAAGGCCGCGCCAACCTGCTGCGCGGCGCCACCGCGGATGCGGCCAGCCTGGCGCGCCTGCTGGACGAGCATTCGGTGCGCACCATCCAGGCTGCCGACCAGGCGGTGCGCTTCGTGCGCGGCGGCTTTGTCGAACATGGCGCCCAGCTGGACCTGGCGCGCATGGTGTCGCGCGGGCTGGTGCTGGACGACGTCATCAACCTGTACACGGTGGTCGATGCCGCCGGCAATGTGGTGCTGTCGAGCCAGCCGTTCGCGCCGACCAGCCTGGCCGACCGCGAGTATTTCCAGGTGGTGCGCGACAATCCCAGCGCCGGCTTGTACATCAGCAAGCCGCTGCTGGGCCGGATGACGCAGAAATGGGCGATCCAGCTGGCGCGCCGCATCGACGGCCCCGGCAACAGCTTCGGCGGCGCGGTGGTGGTGTCGATGGACCCCTTCTATTTCACGCGCCTGTATGAATCGGCGCGCATCGGGCCGCACAGCACCATCACCCTGATCGGCGACGACGGCATCGTGCGCGCGCGCCGCTCCGGCGTGCGCAACGAGATCGGGCTGGATGTATCGGAGACGCCGGTGTTCAAGATGGCGGTCAAGACCGACCACGGCACGATCCGGCACAACAGCGTGTTCGACGGCCGCGAGCGCATCTTCGCCTACCGCCGCATCGCCAACTACCCGCTGCACGTGGTGGTCGGGATCGACACCGCCGACGTGCTGGACGCCTACGAGCCGATCAAGGACAAGATGATCCAGCAGGCGGCGCTGGTGACGGCCGCGATCGCCGGCTTCACGGTGCTGCTGCTGGTGCTGATCCGCCACCTGGTGAAGAGCCGCGCCCAGGCCCTGTCGGCGAGCGCGGCCAAGACCCAGTTCCTGTCCAACATGTCGCACGAGCTGCGCACCCCGCTCAACGGCATCCTCGGTTACGCCGAACTGCTGCGTGACGACCTGCCGCCGGGCGAGCCGCGCGAGTTCGCCCAGATCATCCACGACAGCGGCGTCCACCTGCTGGCCCTGGTCAACCAGATCCTGCAGCTGAACAAGATCGAATCCGGCAAGGAACGCCTGACCTTCGACAGCGTCAGCCTGCGCGGCGTGCTCGGCCAGGTGGTCGGCGCCCACGGCAGCAGCGCGCGCGCCAAGGGCCTGGCGCTGGACGCCGACATCGCCGCCGGCACCCCGGAACGCATCGTGTGCGACCGCGTCAAGCTGATGCAGGTGCTGAACAACCTGCTGCACAACGCCATCAAGTTCACCGAACAGGGTTGGGTACGGGTCTCGCTGGCGGCGCACCCGCGCGGCGTGCGCTTCGCGGTCAGCGACACCGGCCCCGGCATCCCGGCCCATACCCAGGCCATGGTGTTCGAAAAATTCTTCCAGATCGACACGCCCAGCGGCCACCACACCGACGGCACCGGGCTGGGCCTGTCGCTGGTGCGCGAGCTGGTCGAACTGATGCGCGGCGAAGTCACGCTGCAGTCCACGCCCGGCGCCGGCACCACCTTCAGCTTCACCCTGCCGCTGGGCAGCGAGGAGGACCACGCATGAGTAACACCCCGATCCTGGTGGTCGAAGACAACCAGATGAACCAGACCCTGCTGGTGCGCCAGCTGGCCCGCCTCGGCCTGTCCGAGGTGGTGGTGGTCGGCGACGGCCAGCAGGCGCTGGCCTGGCTCGCCGAGCACCGCTGCCGGCTGGTGCTGACCGATTGCCAGATGCCGGTGATGGATGGCTACCAGCTGGCGCGCGGCATCCGCGAGCGCGAGCGCCACAGCGGCTGGCACACCCCGGTGATCGCGCTGTCGGCCGGGGTGATGGACGAGGACCGGGTGCGCTGCTTCGAGGCCGGCATGGACGATCACGTGGCCAAGCCGACCCAGCTGGCCACGCTGGAGCGCGCCCTGCGCCCGTGGCTGGGACCGCTGTCGAACCGACCGGGGAGCGCCGCATGAGCCTGCATTACCACCTGATCGATCCGGCCGTGCTGATGAACGCGGCCGGCGACGACGAGGCCGGCTTCGCCGAGCTGCTGGCGATGTTCGTGCGCATCGTGCCCGACATGGCGCGCCAGCTGCGCGACGCCGTCGAGCAAGCACGCGGCGCCGACGTGGCCCAGCATGCGCACAGCCTGAAAAGCTGCATGTCGCTGGTCGGCGCCTTCGACTGCGGCGCCCGGCTGGAGCAGCTGGAGCGCGCGGCCCGCGGCGGCACGCCGGAGGCCGCCGCCGGCTTTGACGAATTGCATGAACTGATCCTCGCGGTACTGGCCGAAGCCCTCGGCTGCTACGCCGCGACGACCAGGATCCCCGGCCTTGTAACACCTGACATCGTTTGAGATTTAAAGGAGCGAGACATGAACGCGAACTACAACCAGCGCCTGTCGACCCGCGAAGTCCCGGTCGAATACACTTTCTCGCCGAGCAATCCGCCGGGCTGGATCGACCGCCTGCGCGAGATGAAGCAGCTGCGCAGCGACGCCCAGCTGTGCCGCGTGCTGCAGGTGCCGCCGCCGATGATCAGCAAGATCCGCACCGGCCGCATCAGCGTCAGCGCCGGGCTGATGATCCGCATCCACGAGGTGTTCCAGCTGCCGATTTCGGAGCTGCGCCGGATGATGGCGGAGCAATGACGGCTGTCTGCCGGCACCGTTAGCGTTCGCACGTCGTCCCGGCGGAGGCCGGGACCCAAAGAGCGCTTGCGACGCCGGACACTCAGCATGGATCCCGGCCTGCGCCGGGATGACGGTTTTACCAGTGGTGGACAGGGCATGGGCCGGCTGGGGGCCAATCAATCAAGAAATTGACCCGCCGGGCTCGTTCGGCCGGGGCCTGGATGCCTTAGCATTTGGTAACTCAACCAAAATGAGGCGAAACCCCATGCCTGGCCACATCACCCGCCGCCGTTTTACCCTGTCGATGCTCGCCGTCCCGCTGCTGGCGAGCACGGCGCGCGCAGCCGCGGCGCGCACCCCGATCACCGATTTCGGCGCCGTCGCCGACAATGCGACGCTGAACACGCGCGCGATCCAGTCCGCCATCGACCACGTCGCCCAGCAAGGCGGCGGCACGGTCCTCATCCCGGCGGGCGTCTTTATCAGCGGCGCGCTGTTCCTGAAGCCGAAGGTCAATCTCCACCTGGACAAGGGCGCCGTGCTGAAATGCTCGACCGACCTGAAGAATTTCCCGGTCCAGCGCACCCGCATCGAGGGCCATTTCGAGGACAGCTTCAACCCCGGCCTGATCAACGCCGCCGGCTGCGACGGCCTGAAGATCACCGGCGAAGGCACGTTCGACGGCGCCGGCAAACCGGTGTGGGACCTGTTCTGGAAGCTGCGCGCCGAAGCGACGGACAAGGCGGGCTTCAAGAACATCGGCATCCCGCGCGCCCGCCTGGCCATCATCGAGCGCTCGCGCAACGTGCTGGTCGAAGGCGTCACCTTCAAGGATTCGCAGTTCTGGAACCTGCACCTGTACCGCTGCCAGGACGTGGTGGTGCGCAAGGCGCGCTTCGAAGTGCCGGACGACTATAAACAGGCGCCCAGCACCGACGGCATCGACCTGGACAGCTGCCAGGACGTGCTGGTCGATGGCTGCTGGTTCTCGGTGACCGACGACTGCATCGCGGCCAAGGGCTCGAAGGGGCCGCACGCGATGGAAGACAAGGACAGCCCGCCGGTCGAGCGCATCCGCGTGCGCAACTGCACCTTCCGGCGCGGCAATGGCTTCTTCACGCTGGGCAGCGAGGCGACGCTGGTGCGCGACGTCATCGTCGAGAACTGCACAGGAACCGGGGTCAGTAACGTCGCCGTGATCAAGCTGCGCCCGGACACGCCGCAGCACTACGAGGACATCCACTTCCGCAACCTGACGCTGGACTCGTCCAAGGGCACGATCCTGCAGATGAAGCCGTGGAACCAGTACAAGGACCTGAAGGGCGCGGAGCCGCCGAAATCCGTGGTGCGCAACATCAGCCTGGAAGGCATCAAGGGCAAGTTCGGCGCCTTCGGCATCATCCAGCCGAATCCCGGCCAGACCACGATCAGCGACATCCTGCTGAAGGACATCGACGTGCAGCTGGCCCAGGACAAGCTGAACGTGTCCGGCGCGACGAATGTAAGAATGGAAAACGTCGTCGTGAACGGCAAGCCCCAGTCAGTCTGATTCAGGGCGGCGGGGCAGCGCTTTCTTCCTGTTCCGCCGCATCCAGCCCGAAGGACATCCAGTCCTTGCCAAACAGTTCCGACGGATGCTGGGTCCGGTCGGAGCCGTTACCGCACGCCATCTCATCGACCGGGCAATATTTATCGCAGCCCCAGCAGATTTTCTCGGGCTTGGCTGGATAGATGGGAAATTTCTTGGCCATTTGACACCTCTACGCGGCCCAGCGCCGAAAAGGCGCGACGCGCGGCGCCGGGGCCGCTATCATGACGGGCTGTCCGAACCATGCTACGCGCCAGCTTCGGCGTCATCCATAATCTGTTTCAAGAAAATGCCTGAGCAACCTTTGGCCTGCCGGGCCGGCTGCGGCGCCTGCTGCACGGCGCCCTCGATCAGTTCGCCGATTCCCGGTATGCCGGGCGGGAAACCGGCCGGGGTGCGCTGCGTCCAGCTCGACGACGACGAGCGCTGCCGCATCTTCGGCCACCCGGACCGCCCGGCCGTGTGCGCCGGCCTGCAAGCTTCGGCCGAGATGTGCGGGACCTCGCGCGAGCAGGCGATGATGTTCCTGCTTGCGTTGGAAAAGTCCACGGCTCCGCAGCGGCCGCTGTCGTAGAAATGGGATTCCCGCGTTCGCGGGAATGACGGATTCATTCCATTTTTGTCCACTGTTGCAGACGGCTTACCGGACGGCACTGTGCTCGTGGTAAGCTTCGACCCCGCGGTTCCGTTGCTCAACCACACTTAACTTCCTTTCCACGTTCCCACATCACATGGACATCATTCTTGCGCTCAAGGCGATCATCATGGGCCTGGTCGAGGGCTTCACCGAGTTCCTGCCGATTTCGTCGACCGGCCACCTGATCCTGGCCGGCAGCCTGATCAACTTTACCGGCGAGACGGCCAAAGTGTTCGACATCGCGATCCAGGCCGGCGCGATCCTCGCCGTGATCTGGGAATTCCGGGTGCGCATCGGCGCCGCGCTGGCCGGGCTGGCGTCCGACCGCCGCCAGCAGAAGTTCGCGCTGAATATCGTGGTCGCCTTCCTGCCGGCCGCCGTGCTGGGCGTGTTGTTCAGCAAGTGGATCAAGGCCAAGCTGTTCGCGCCGGTGCCGGTCGCGGCTGCTTTCATCATCGGCGCCCTGGTGATCCTGTGGGCCGAACGCCGCCACCGCGTCCTGCCGGGCTCGCACCGGGTCGAGAACGTGGACGACATGAGCGTGCTCGACGCACTCAAGATCGGCTGCGCCCAGGCCTTCGCGCTGATCCCGGGCACCAGCCGTTCGGGCGCGACCATCATCGGCGGCATGCTGTTCGGCCTGTCGCGCAAGGCGGCCACCGAATTCTCCTTCTTCCTCGCGATCCCGACCCTGCTCGGCGCCACCGTCTATTCCGTGTACAAGGAACGCGCCGCGCTGTCGGCGGCCGACGTGCCGCTGTTCGCGGTGGGCGGCATCGCCGCTTTCGTGTCGGCCTTCCTGTGCGTGCGCTGGCTGCTGCGCTACATCAGTTCGCACGACTTTACCGCGTTCGCCTGGTACCGTATCGTGTTCGGCATCGTCATCCTCACCACGGCCCATTTCGGCTGGGTGATCTGGGCGGAATAAGCCGGGGCTGTCAAGATGAGTGATATCGGCGCGCGCGCGCTCCATGTGCTGCAGACGGTGTTCGGCTACCCGGCGTTCCGCGGGCAGCAGGCCGACATCATCGAGCACGTGGCGTCCGGCGGCGACGCGCTGGTGCTCATGCCCACCGGCGGCGGCAAGTCGCTGTGCTACCAGATCCCGGCCCTGCTGCGCGACGGCGTGGCGGTGGTGGTGTCGCCGCTGATCGCGCTGATGCAGGACCAGGTCGATGCGCTGGCCGAAGTCGGCGTGCGCGCCGCCTTCCTCAATTCCACCCAGACTTTCGAGGAAACCCTGCGCATCGAGCGCCAGGTGCGCACCGGCGATATCGACGTCGTGTACGTCGCGCCGGAACGCTTGATGACGCAGCGCTGCCTCGACCTCTTCGATGATTCGCCGATCTCGCTGTTCGCGATCGACGAAGCGCACTGTGTATCGCAATGGGGCCACGACTTCCGCCCCGAATACATCCGCCTGTCGATCCTGCACGAGCGCTTCCCGCAGGTGCCGCGCATCGCGCTGACCGCCACCGCCGACCAGCTCACGCGCGCCGAGATCGCGCAGCGCCTGCAGCTGGAGGACGCGCGCCAGTTCGTGTCCTCGTTCGACCGGCCGAATATCCGCTACCAGATCGTCGAGAAGACCAATGGCCGCAAGCAGCTGCTGGACTTCATCACCACCGAGCACGCGGGCGATTCCGGCATCGTCTATTGCCTGTCGCGCAAGAAGGTCGAGGAGACCGCGGAGTTCCTGGCCGAGCACGGCATCAAGGCGCTGGCCTACCACGCCGGCATGGAGTACACGCTGCGCGCGTCCAACCAGTCGCGCTTCCTGCGTGAAGACAATATCGTGATGGTGGCGACCATCGCCTTCGGCATGGGCATCGACAAGCCGGACGTGCGCTTCGTCTGCCACCTCGACCTGCCCAAAAGTATCGAGGGCTATTACCAGGAGACCGGGCGCGGCGGCCGCGACGGCTTGCCGGCCTCGGCGTGGATGGCCTACGGCCTGCAGGACGTGGTGCTGCAGCGGCGCATGATCGACGAATCGGAAGCGGACGACAGTTTCAAGCGCGTGCTGTCGTCCAAGCTGGACGCGATGCTGGGCCTGTGCGAGACCCTGTCCTGCCGCCGCATGCGCCTGCTCGACTACTTCGGCGAGGCGGCCGGGCCGTGCGGCAACTGCGACACCTGCCTGATGCCGCCGGTCTCCTTTGACGGCACGGTGCCGGTGCAGAAGCTGCTGTCGGCCATCTACCGGGTCGACCAGCGCTTCGCCGCCGGCCACGTGATCGACGTGCTGCGCGGCGCCGACAGCGAGCGCATCGGGCAGTGGCACCACGACAAGCTGTCCGTGTTCGGCGTCGGCAGCGACCGCAGCGAGCAGGAGTGGCGTGCGATCGTGCGCCAAGCCATCGCGCTGGGGCTGGTGACGGTCGACCACGAGCAATACAGCTCGCTCAAGCTGACCGAGGCGGCGAGGGCCGTGCTCAAGGGCGAGAAGAAAGTGCAGTTGCGCCAGTACCAGAAGCCGGTCAAGCAGAAGCGCCAGGCCGCGCCCAAGGGCTATGCCGAGCTGGAGCTGTCGGGGGCCGAGCAGGCCATCTTCGACAAGCTGCGCTGGTGGCGCGTCGAAACGGCGCGCGCGCATGGCGTGCCGGCTTACGTGGTGTTCCAGGACGCGACCCTGCGCGAGATCGCCAAGGTCAAGCCGGGCTCGCTGGACGAGCTGCGCGGCGTGTCCGGCGTCGGCGAGAAGAAGCTGGCGTCCTATGGCGACGAGATCGTCGCGCTGATCGGCGAGCTGGCCTGATCCTTCATTCGCGGAACAGGTGGGCGAAGCTTCGGCTTACCGGCAATTTTTCATCCGATCCCCGCACCAGCACCTGCATGCGCTCGGCATCGACGCGTTCGGCCGCCGCGATCACACTCGCGTTGACCACCGTGCCGCGGTGGATCTGCCAGAAGCGGTCGGCGTCGAGTCCGCTCAGCAAATCCTTGAGGGGAATCCGCACCAGTGCTTCGTAGTCGCGCAGCACGACCCGCGTGTATTTGGCGTCGGACTGGAAAAACAGGACGTCTGCCACATCGATCACGCGGATCTGGCGGCCGACACTGGCCTTGAGCCATTTGAGCCGCTCGTGCCGGGTGCCCGGCAGCTTGGCCTTCAGCTGGTGCAGCAAGTCGCCCAGGTCCGACGGATGCGCGCCGAGCTTGCCGCGCACACGCGCCACCGCCCGTTCGAGCCGCTCCGGCTGCACCGGCTTGAGCAGGTAATCGACGGCGCCGGCGTCGAAGGCATCGACCGCGTACTGGTCATAAGCGGTGACGAAGACCACGTGCGCCTGCTGGCCAATGCGCTCGGCCACTTCCAGGCCGGACAGGCCGGGCATGCGGATGTCGAGGAAGGCCACCTGCGGCTCGTGCTCCAGGAAGCCGTCCCAGGCATCGTTGCCGTTTTCCGCCACCAGCACGACCTCGGCCTCGGGCCATGCTTGCGCCAGCAGTTCGAGCAGGCGCTCGCGCATCAGGGGCTCGTCTTCGGCGATCAGGACCGTGGGACCCGGGCTCATGCTCATGTTGATTCCTGTGGATGAGGAATGGTGATCTCCGCGACCAGGCCGGGCGCACCGTCGTGCAGCGCCAGCCCGGCCGTCTCGCCATAGACCAGGCGCAGGCGATGGCGCACGTTGTCGAGGCCGGTGCCGCTCGCGTTTTCGGCCAAGTTGCTCAAGCCGAAGCCGGAGTCACGAACCCGGATCCGCAACACGCCGCCATCCGCCTCGGCCAAGACCGTGATCTCGCCGCCGCGCAGGGCAGGCTCGATGCCGTGCTTGACGGCGTTCTCGACCAGGGTCAGCAGGATCATGCTGGGCAACGGTACTTCTTCGAGGGCCCGCGGCAGTTGCAGGGAATAGCGCAAGCGTTCGCCCAGGCGCACCTGCATCACCTTGAGATAGGACTCGATCAGGGCAAACTCGGCCGCCATCTGGACCTGTTCGCTGCGCATGTCGCGCATGCTGGAACGCAGGAAGTCGATCAGGTTCGCGGTCAGCTCGGCGGCGCGCGGCGCGCCGTGCTGGGCCAGCTGCTGGACCGCGCCGAGGGTATTGAACAGGAAGTGTGGCTCGATCTGGGCGCGCAGCAGGCGCAGCTGGGACTCGGTCAGCTCCCGCGCCAGCCTGGCCTGCTCGGCTTCGCGCTGCAGCTGCAGGTTCAGGGCCTCGTATTGGCGGTTGCGCAGAAAGCTGATGAGGAGCACGGGGGTCATCAGGGCCAGCGCTCCGACCACGACGCCGCCCAGGAAATGCGAGGACCGCTCCATCGCATGCGCCAGCGGCTGGCCTTCCAGCATCGACAGGCCGGTCAGGGTGGCAGCGCCGAACACGGCGCCAAGCGGCACGGCCAGCATCAGCCTCATTTTCTTCCGTGAGAGCTGGCGGTAGTTGAACCACGCGCTGATGAGGGCGAAGGTCACTGCGATCCCGCATCCGTTGGCGCCGACGATCGCGGCGGTCCAGCCGATGTCCGGCACTTGCAGGTGCAGTACTACGCCGCATAGCGTGAACAGCGCAAGCAGTGAGTACGTCCACACCCTGCTGCGCCAGCCCCGCATCGCCAGCGAGAAGTCGCGCAGCTGCTGGCGCTCCAAGGGCGAACGCTTGGCGAGCTTTTGATAGATCAGGCCGCGCTTGCCGTATTCCGCGCCGGACGCGAGCTCCGGCCGCTCGAGCACGGCGATCTGCTCGTCCACATTGATCCATTGCCGGTAACAGTCCACGAACTTGCGCCACATGATGCCCTCTCTGTGATCGTTAATATATAGCAATGATCAGAGTCTAGGCAGCCATGGCCGCGCCGGCCAGCGCGATGGGACGAGCGACGAATCCGGAGGCACGAACGACGACGGACTTGCGTTCCGGCTCAGCGGCCCCGGCCTTGCGGCGGGCTTACTTCTTCACGAACACCAGGTCCCAGACGCCGTGACCCAGCTTGATGCCGCGGTTCTCGAACTTGGTCAGCGGGCGGTAGGACGGCTTCTCGGCATAGGTTTCGGCCGTGTTGCGCAGGGCCGGCTCGGCGCCCAGCACTTCCAGCATCTGGACCGCGTAGTCTTCCCAGTCGGTGGCGCAATGAATGTAGCCGCCCGGCGCGAGTTTCTCGCACAGGGCCTTGACGAAAGGCGGCTGGATCAGGCGGCGCTTGTTGTGGCGCGCCTTGTGCCACGGATCCGGGAAGAAGATGTGGACGCCGGCCAGCGAGCCGTCCGGGATCATGTCGCGCAGCACTTCGACCGCATCGTGCTGGATCAGGCGCAGGTTGCCGATGCCCTGCTCGCCGATCTGTTTCAGCAGGCTGCCCACGCCCGGGGTGTGCACCTCGACGCCGATGAAATCCTGGTCCGGCATCGCCCGGGCGATGTAGGCGGTGGTATCGCCCATGCCGAAACCGATCTCCAGCACCACCGGCGCCGTGCGGCCGAAGGCCTGCGCGTAGTCGAGCGGCGCCTTGCGGTAGGCGACCAGGAACTTCGGGCCGTACTCGTCGAACGCGCGGGCCTGGGCCGTGGACAGGCGGCCGGCGCGGGTGACGAAGCTGCGGATGCGGCGCTCTTCCGGGTCGTACAGCATCTGGCGGGCCGGGCCGTTGTTCGGGGTATCGGAGGA
This sequence comes from Massilia terrae, assembly GCF_024753145.1. Taxonomy (GTDB): domain Bacteria; phylum Pseudomonadota; class Gammaproteobacteria; order Burkholderiales; family Burkholderiaceae_D; genus Telluria; species Telluria terrae. Next base: position 243,896 of record NZ_JANUGU010000008.1, read on the forward strand.
CATGGGGAAACGAAAAGATAGGAACGGGCGCGATTATAGCTTACGCTGGATCATGGACGGGCTTGGAACCGGGCTGCTGCCCGGGGAGTCCAAGCAGATTATGGACGATAACGAACGCCGCTTTGAGCGAATTGACGAACGCTTCAACGAGATCGACAGGCGCTTCAACGACGTCGACAAGCGCTTCAACGACGTCGACAAGCGCTTTGGTCAAGTTGACGTTCGATTGGCAAGAATCGAAACCCGGCTCGACCAGATGGCCACCCGGGAAGATCTGGAACATGCCATCAATTCGGTCGTCAAATGGGTCGTTGGCACCATGCTGGGCGCTGCCATTGCCGCTGTCACCGTGATGACCTTCGTACTTAATAATGCTGTCCCGAAGCCAGCCGCTGCGTCAATGCCGGCCCCGATCATCATTCAACTGCCACCGGCCGGGCAGATGGCGATGCCAGCAAAGCCGCCATGACAACAGCCATCGCTATAAATTTTAGAGCGATTAACTTTTTGAAAGGAAACGTATTGCCGAGGGTGAGCAACTTGGTTGATGATCAATGCTTTCTCAGCATCTTGTCCGCGCACCATGCAATCGAACAAACACGCCATTTCCGTTGAAGACAGTCCGGCCAGCTTCGTCCTGACCAGCTTCCACTACGGTAGGCCCGGCAGCGGCAAGAAGGTCTACATCCAGGCTTCGCTCCATGCGGACGAGGTGCCGGCGATGCTGGTCGCAACCTTCCTGCGGCGCGAGCTGGACCGGCTCGACGAGCGCGGCCTGGTCAAGGGCGAGATCATCCTGGTGCCGGCCGCCAATCCGCTCGGGCTGGCGCAGACGATCCAGGGCGCGCCGTTCGGCCGCTTCGACCTGTCGACCGGCGTCAACTTCAACCGCGCCTACAAGCATGTGGCCGAGGAACTGAAGGCGACGCTGGCCGGCCGGCTGGGCGAGGATGCGCGGGCCAATGTGGCGCTGATCCGCGAACACGCACGGCACGCCGTGGCGGACTGGGCGCCGCAGGACAATGCGAGCGTGCTGAAGAAGACGCTGCTGTCGATGGCGATCGATGCCGACATCGTGCTCGACCTGCACTGCGATAACGAAGCGGTGATGCACCTGTATTGCGGCTCGCCGCTGGCCGACACCGTACTGCCGCTGGCCGCGCTGCTCGGTGCCCGTGCATTGCTGGTCTCGCTGGAGTCCGGCGGCGAACCGTTCGACGAAGCCTGCAGCCGCCTGTGGTGGGACCTGGCTGCCCACTTCGGCCCTGAGGTGCCGATTCCGCCGGCCTGCGCCGCGGTGACGGTGGAACTACGCGGCGAGAACGACGTCAACTACGAGCTGGCTGGCAAGGATGCCCACGCCGTGCTGCAATATCTCGGGCGCCAGGGCGTGCTGGACATTCCTGAAGATCGGCTGCCCGCGGCGAAATGTGCGCCGACACCGCTGGAAGGCGTGGAGCCGCTGGCCGCGCCGCACTCGGGGGTGCTGGTGTTCCTGAAGGGACTGGGCGACACGGTGCGCGCCGGCGATGCCTTGGCCGACCTCGTCAATCCGGTCAGCGGCACGGTATCGACCTTGCGCGCCACGCGCGACGGCGTGCTGTTCGCCCGCACCGCGCATCGCCACCTGCTGCGCGGCATGCACGTCTGCAAAATCGCCGGCAGCGCCGCCTTCCGCAGCGGCGACCTGCTAGGCCAGTAGCGCCTCGGGACTTGCCTTGTCAAACGGGGGCGTCACCGGCAAGGGCATTGAATCTTTGGTATCGTGGAACGCCCTATCCATTCCGCGATACACCATGACCGATCTCAGCGCCTATCCGATCACCAAGAAGTGGCCTGCCCAGCACCCCGACCGCCTGCAACTGTATTCGCTGCCGACGCCGAATGGCGTGAAGGTCTCGATCATGCTGGAGGAAACCGGCCTGCCCTACGAGCCGCACCGCGTCGGTTTCGATACCAATGACCAAATGAGCCCGGAATTCCTGTCGCTCAATCCGAACAACAAGATCCCCGCCATCCTCGACCCCAACGGTCCGGGCGGCAAGCCACTGGCGCTGTTCGAGTCGGGCGCAATCCTGATCTACCTGGCCGACAAGACCGGCCAGTTGCTGCCGGCCGATCCCGCCGCGCGCTACCAGGCGATCCAGTGGCTGATGTTCCAGATGGGCGGCGTCGGCCCGATGTTCGGCCAGGTCGGCTTCTTCAACAAGTTCGCCGGCAAGGACTACGAAGACAAGCGTCCGCGCGAGCGCTACGTCGCCGAATCGAAGCGCCTGCTGGCGGTGATGGACAAGGTGCTGGCGGACCAGGCCTGGATCGCGGGCGAGGACTATTCGATCGCCGATATCGCGACCTTCCCCTGGGTGCGCAACCTGATCGGCTTCTATGAGGCGCGCGAGCTGGTCGGCTTCGACGGCTACCCGAACGTGAAGCGCGCGCTCGACGCGTTCCTGCAGCGCCCGGCGGTGGAACGCGGGCTGAAGATTCCGGGCTGAGGCGCGCGGGCGCTCAGGGCCGGCGGGCCGGCGCCGTTCCCGGCAAACCGCAGCGTTGCGAGGTCGCCATCCCCTTCAGGAAAGCACGCCGTGCGGTGCCGGCCGAGATCGCCGCGGCGACGTCCTTCGAATGGCGCTCCGCGCCGGTCAGCTTGCGAACCCAGCTGCGAAACGGCACCAGGCCTTCGGCGGTGCGCTGCACCGCGCCGACCGCCTGGTCCTCCGCGAGATCGGAGCCCTTGTCGACCAACGAAGGCGCATTGGCGGCCACCGCCTGCGCGTCGAGGTCCGGGCCCAGCACCTCGTCCAGGCGACCGACTTCCAGCGCCAGCGACCAGCAGTCGTGCTTGGGTGGCAGCTGGTAAGGATGCTTCTGCGCCTCGAGCAGGATGTCGGGGATTTCGGTGCGGATGATGTTCAGGTCGTTCAGAGGCGAACTGGCAGCCGTCCCCATGCGCGACGTGGTCTTCGACGCGCAGGCGGCCAGCGCGAGCAGACAGAAGAGCGACGCGAACTTGACGATGCGGGGCATTCTCGGAGGGCGGTGTGGCAATTGCTGGTTCACAATAGCCATTCAGTCTACCGGGGCAAGGGCGCCGATGTCTACAAGCCAGTGCGCGAGCGCCCGGCATGCATACTTACATCAAGCGCGCTTCACGCTGCAAAAAATCTTGGCCTGGCTGTCGAATGCGGGACGCGGTATTCGTCCATGCAGTGACGGCAGTTCCAACAGATGACAGGAGAAAGCAATGACCCAGCACTCGTCCAAGCCCACCATCACCGCATTCGAAACCTCCCCTGACCGCGGCCGCGGGCTGGCCCGCGACATGCGGGTCCGCTGGGCGCTGGAGGAAGTGGGACAGCCCTACGACGTCCGGCTGGTGTCGTTCGCGGCGATGAAGCAGCCGGAGCATCTGTCACGCAACCCCTTCGGCCAGATCCCGACCTACGAGGAGGGCGAGCTGGTCCTGTTCGAATCGGGCTCGATCATTCTCCACATCGCCGAGCGCCATCCGGGCTTGCTGCCGGCGGCTGCGGATACGCGCGCCCGCGCCATCACGTGGATGTTCGCGGCCGTGAGCACGATCGAGCCCATCATCATCGAGCGCCAGGTCGCCATTCTCAACGAAGGCAATGAAGCGTGGACCAAGCAGCGCCTGCCGATGATCGAGCACCGCATCCGTGCGCGCCTGGGCCAGTTGTCGCAGCACCTGGGCGATGCCGAATGGCTGGACGGCGCATTCAGCGCCGGCGACCTGATGATGGTGACGGTGCTGCGGCGCATGCCCGGCTCGGGGCTGGTGGAAGAACACGCGAACCTGGCGGCGTATGTGGCGCGCGGCGAAGCGCGGCCGGCGTACCAGCGCGCGTTCGCGGCGCAGCTGGCGGTGTTCGAGGCCAGTTCGGCGAGCTGATTCGATGTTCAGCGTTTCATCGGCGGCGCGCTGCCGTACATCAGCGCCCGCCAGCACCATTCAATCGGCCCGAACCGGTAATACCGCAGCCACCATTTGCTCATCTGCACCTGCACGCAATACAGTCCGATGCCGAGAGCAAATACCGGTGCCGGCCGCAAGCTTCCATACAGCCCGAGCCCAAAGCCGAAGAAGACGAGGCTGAAGATCAGGGACTGGGCAATATAGTTGGTAAAGGCCATCCGCCCGAGTGCCGTGAAATGACGCAGCCAGTTCCGCGCTCCGGTGAATTCGCTCAGGTATAACACCGCTGCGGCAAAGGCCAAAGCCAGACAGACGGGAGCGAGGTTCGACAGCAAGCGAACCGGGCCTGTTGCTGGAAGCAGCGCCAAGGCCTCGGCAAGGGTCATCGTGACGCCGATTGCAGCCAGCGTCCATCCGGTGGCCGCAATCGGCGTCTTGTGCTCCGCCGGATTGGCCACGATGCCGCTGCGCCAGGCCAAGATGCCCAGAACGAATAGTCCCAAGGTGCGGGGAAAAATATAGAGATGCAAGGGCAGCAGGGAAGGAATTTCTTCCAGGCTGAAGCGCATCACCTGCAGCCAGCTTCCGTTCGGATAGACGCGATTCGCTTGCTCGACGTGTCGCGCAATCCAGCCGGCATCGGGGAAAACGGAAGGGAAGACCGGCAGTATCAGGTACAGGCCAAACATCGCGGCGGCCAGGATCGCCAACGACCGGCTGGAGGCGCGCAGGAAGGGCAGCACGAGCAGCCCTGCCAGGGCGTATTCGGTGAGGATGTCGCCGTTCCAGACCAGCAGCAGGTGGACCAGGCCGAACAGCAGCAGGACGAGCAGCCGTCGCGTCAGCAAGACCGTCGCCCTGCCCGTGCCGGCGAGGCGCTCGAACTGCATCGCCAGCCCAATCCCGAACAGGAAGGAAAATACCGCGAACGCTTTCAGCTCAAGTCCGTAGTGCACGAACCAGGCGACGGCACGATCGATCGGCGAGGGCTCGGCCGGCTGCGGCAGGAATTGGGCGAAGAGCGAGACCCTGAACTCAGTGACGAGGTTGACGGTCAGGACACCGAACAAGGCCAGGGCGCGGAGAATATCGAGCGCGTCGTAGCGTTCGCTGTCACGGGCTGGGGAAATTGTCGCTGGGAGGGGCGCCGCTGCGGCGCGGTGATCAGGTACCACTGAATCAAGCGACATCGTGCGCCTTCGTTCATTGGAGCGGGTGAAGGGAATCGAACCCTCGTCGTAAGCTTGGGAAGCTTCTGCTCTACCATTGAGCTACACCCGCGTGGGACTCCGGCATTCTACGCGCCTTTATGCTCAGCTGACAAATGTTTGGCGGAGCACGCTTGAGCCACTCGGCGTCGCACCCGACGGTTGACAAAAAAGCACATGCGCCTCTACAGTGCGGCCAGTGTCAATACGGAGGCAACAGATGAGTGCGCAGATTGCAGTCGAGCTGGCCATGGTCGTGGCCGCGTTGGTATTGGGTATCACGGCGATCGTCAGGACGCGGCGCGCCGGCGCTTCGGTGCTCGACTTGCTGGGCTTGCGCTGGAGCCCGACCGCCTGGCGTGACCTGCTCGCGGGCATGGCGATCACGGGGCTTGCCATCGCTGGTGTCTTCGTCGCCGAACTGGGCCTGGGCGCCATCGCGACGGCACCGGCCGCGCCCGCATCCTTGTCCAGCCTGCTGGGCCTGGCCGCGCTCAAACTCGCTTTCACCTTCAAGGAAGAGTTGATGATGCGCAGCCTGTTGCTGGCCGGCCTGCTGATGCTGCTGCGCGGCCGCGCGGCGCTGGCGGTCGGGCTGTCGGCGCTGGCCTTTGGCCTGATCCACCTGAGCAATCCTGGCGCCAGCGCCCTGTCCGTGCTGGGCAATACCCTGGGCGGCGTGATCTATGGCACGGCCTTCGTGCTGGCGCGCAGCCTGTGGCTGCCCGTCGGGCTGCATTTCGCGTGGAACTTCGTGCAGGGTCCGCTGGTCGGTTTTCCGGTCAGCGGCATGGCGGCCGGCGGCCTGCAAACGGTGCGCGACCTCGGCCCCGCATGGCTGACCGGCGGCAGCTACGGTCCGGAAGCGGGCGCGGTCGGCATCGTGGCGCGCTTCGTCGTGATGGCCCTGCTGCTGGGCTGGATTGCTTCGCGCCTGCGCAGCGGCGCGCCGGTACCGCTGGCGGCCGTCGCAACGGAGTAAGCCCGGCGCGTCAGCCTTCGCCCGGCTGGTCCAGCAGGCCCTTGGCCATCTTCATGCCCTCGACCATCGCCGCGAACGCCGCCTTCCTGGCGGTATCGTCCGGCACCCGCAGCACGTAGGACGGGTGGTAGACCGTCACCACCCAGCGCCCCTCGTGGCGCAGGGCGTGGCCCATATGCTCCTTGAGCGTGACGTGGCTGGTGCCGAGCACCGCCTTGAGCGCCGTGGTGCCGAGCGCGACGATCACCTGCGGCCTGACCTGGGCCAGTTCCTTCTCCAGCCAGTATTCGCAGGCCTCGATCTCGCGCTGGGCCGGCGTCTTGTGCAGGCGGCGCTTGCCGCGCGGCTCCCACTTGAAATGCTTGACGGCGTTGGTGACGTACAGCGTGCGGCGGTCGACGCCGGCCGCCTCGCACACCTTGTCGAGCAGGTTGCCGGCCGGGCCGACGAAGGGATGGCCGGCCAGGTCTTCCTGGTCGCCAGGCTGCTCGCCCACGAGCATGATCTTCGCGCGCCGCGGCCCTTCGCCGCCGACGGCCTGGGTCGCGTGCTGCCACAGCTCGCAGCGGCGGCAGTCTTCCAGCGTCGAGGGTTGCTGGCGCTCCGGCTGCGCGTCCTCGGGGGCGATCGGGATGGTGGCCCCGGGCTTGCGCGCCACCGCCTGGGCCTGGCCGGTGCGGCGCGCGCCGAGCGCGGCCTGGCTGAGCAGCTGCGGCACCAGCGCGCCTTCCGGCAGGCCTTTCCAGAAGCGGGCCGGGATGTGGCTGTACAGCAGCGGCGCGTTGACGCGCGCGGGATTGAAGATGCTGCGGTAATAGGTCAGCCACAGGGCCTCGCCGGTGTCGACCAGGTCGGCGGCGCTGTCGACCAGCGGGCCGCAGTTGTGCAAGGTGGCGCCGTCCCACAGCACGGAGGCGTCGGGCGTGGCGATCATCCAGCTGACCTTGCCCATGCGGCTGACGAAGTGCTGCGCCACCTGCGGCAGCACGGCGTGGCGCGGTTCGAACCAGGCGACGAAGCGCGGTGGGCCGAGTTCGGCCGGGCGTTCGCGGAAGCGGATGTAGGCGTGCATATCGTGTTCCTCGCGGTGGACGGCCTTGACCATCGCGTGCAGCCGGGCGCCGTCCGGATCGGCCGCTGATTGCACCGCATGGTCGCCCTGCGCCCAGCGCCACACGACCCGGTACAGGAAGGCCCAGCGGTCCGGCGCATTGAAGCAGGCCGCGGCCTGCAGCAGGTCCATCAGCGAGCGCGGCAACTGCAGCGAAAACGCGGGCGGCTGGCGCGGCTGCGCTGGCGGCTGCGGCGAATGCGACGGCGGCGGCGCCAGCTGGGCCTCCGACTGCTGCAGCGCCGACTGTGCCTGCTGCGCCTGTTGCGGCTGCTGCGGCTGCCGCGCCAACTGCGGCTGTGGCGCGGCGGGCGCTGGCATGCCCGCATCATGCGGTGACGCCGGCGCCGCTGGCGCACCCGAGAACAGGTCGGCCGCCGGCGCGGCCCAGTGCACCGCTTCCGGCGGCACGCCCTGGCGCAGCAGTTCGCGCGCCGCTTCGCGCCAGGCGGCGAAGGTGTGGACCGGCGGCGGCTGCGCGGCGCCGCCGGGCGCGGGCGCGTTCATGCGGCCTGCAGCTCCGGCCACAGGTCCAGCTGGCGCGGCGCATCGGCCAGGTGGCGGCGCAGCAGCTCGGACGGCGCCTCGGCCTGCGGCGGCCGGTAGTCGGCGGTGATGACGAAGGGCGCCAGCTTCCTCAGTCCGCATCGCAGGCGCGACAGATCTTCCCAGCGGATGCGGCGCAGGCGGCGCAGCTCCACCAGCCGCCTGGCATTCCTGATGCCGATGCCGGGCACGCGCGGCAGCAGCGCGGCGTCGGCCCGGTTCAGGTCGAGCGGGAACTGGGCGCGGTTGACCAGCGCCCACGCCAGCTTGGGATCGACGTCGAGCGCCAGGTTGCCGGGCTGCGGCATCAGCTCGCCGGCGCTGAAGCCGTAGCCGCGCAGCAGGAAGTCCGCCTGGTACAGCCGGTGCTCGCGCAGCAGCGGCGGCGGCGCCGACGGCACGCTGCCGGGACTGTGCGGGATCGGGCTGAAGGCCGAGTAGTACACGCGCTTGAGCTTGTAGCTGCCGTACAGCGTTTGCGCGGTGCCGAGGATGGTGTGGTCGTCGCTGGCATCGGCGCCGACGATCATCTGCGTGCTCTGGCCGGACGGCGCGAAGGCGGGCGCCTTCGGCTCGGCCTCGGCCTCGTCGCGCCGGCGGCGGATCGCGCCCATCGCCAGCTTGATGGTGCGCACGCTTTTTTCCGGCGCGAGGCGGGCCACGCTGTCCTGCGTCGGCAGCTCGATATTGACCGACAGCCGGTCCGCGTAGCGCCCGGCCTGCTCGATCAAGGCGGGGTCGGCGTCCGGGATGGTCTTGAGGTGGATGTAGCCGCGGAACTGGTGCACCTCGCGCAGGCGGCGCGCCACCGCGACCAGCTGTTCCATGGTGTAGTCGGCCGAGCGGATGATGCCGGAACTGAGGAACAGGCCGTCGATGTAATTGCGCAGGTAAAACTCATGCGTGAGGCGGACCACTTCGTCCACCGAAAAGCGGGCGCGCGGCACATTGGAGCTGCGCCGGTTGACGCAGTACTGGCAGTCGTAGATGCAGAAATTGGTCAGCAGGATCTTGAGCAGCGACACGCAGCGCCCGTCCGGCGTATAGCTGTGGCAGATGCCCATGCCATTGGTGGCGCCGATGCCGCCGACCGCGCCGGCCGAATCGCGCCGCGGCGCGCCGCTGCTGGCGCAGGAAGCATCGTACTTGGCCGCGTCCGCGAGGATTTCGAGCTTGTCGGTGAGGTTCATGATGCGGTAAATACTGTATATGCGTACAGTATATACCGGCGGTGGCGGCCCCGGCGCACGGCTGCGGCGCGCGCGCAACAGGGGACGGTCAGGCTTGCGGCAGCCCGGCCACGTGCTGGCGCACCTGCTCCAGCAGCGCCGGCTCCATGCGCGCTTCGACGCGCCGCAGGTAGCCGGCGGCGCCCGCTTCGCCGCCCTGGCTGGCGTTCTGCAGCCAGGCATAGGCGCGCACCAGGTCGCGCGGCGCGCCCTGGCCGGACGCATACATCACGCCGACGTTGAACTGGGCGCGGCCATGGCCCTGGCGCGCCGCGCACAGGTACCAGTGGTGGGCCTGCCGGTAGTCGCGTTCGATGCCGGCGCCGCCGCAGTCGTAGCGCAGCCCCAGCGCGAACTGGGCCAGCGCGTGGCCCTGGTCGGCGGCCTTGCGGTACCAGGCGACTGCTTCAGCCGGATCGGCGCGGCCGTCGTCGATGCGGTCGAGCAGCACGCCGACCATGTACTGGGCCGGCGCGTATTCCTGGGCGGCGGCGCGGCGGTACCAGTGCAGCGCAAGCGCCGCATCCTGCGCCACGCCCGTCCCGTGTTCGTAGCGCAGGCCGAGGTCGAACTGGGCGCGCAGGTAGCCCTGCTCGGCCGCCTTCGCGTACCACGCGATCGCCCCGGCCGGATCGGCCGGCATGCCGTGCCCGGCCTCGACCAGCTGCGCCAGGTGGTACTGTGCGCCCGGCAGGTGCTGGGCCGCGGCCTGGCGATACCAGTGCAGCGCCTGCGCGTAATCCTGGGCCACGCCCTGGCCATTTTCGTAGCGCAGGCCGAGCGCGTCCTGGGCGCCGGCGTGGCCCTGTTCGGCCGCCTTGCGGAACCAGGCCAGCGCCAGGGCCTCGTCGCGCGGCACGCCGTGGCCGCTGTCGTGGATCAGGGCCAGGTTGAACTGCGAGCTGGCGTGGCCTTGCTCGGCCGCGCGCTCGTACCAGCGCACCGCCTGCGCGCTGTCCTGCTCGACGTCGACGCCCTTGTCGTAACGGAGCGCGAGGTTGAACTGGGCCGGCGCATAACCCTGCTCGGCGGCCTTGCGGAACCAGCCGACCGCGGCCTGCGCATCGCGCGCCGCGCCCTGCCCGCTGTCGCAGCGCAGGGCGAGGCTGAACTGGGCCCGCGCGTGGCCCTGCTCGGCGGCGCGGCGGTACCAGTGCACGGCCTGCGCCAGGTCCTGCGCCACGCCCTTGCCGCCTTCGTACATCATGCCCAGGTTGTGCTGGGCGTTGGCGTCGCCCTGGGCGGCGGCCAGGTCGAACCATTGCAGCGCCTGCGCCGCGTCGGCCGCCACGCCCAGGCCCTTGGCGTACATCCAGCCCAGGTTGTACTGGGCCGCCGCATAGCCCTGGCCGGCCGCGCAGCCGTACCAGTACAGGGCCTGCTGGCAGTCCTGGGCCACGCCCTGGCCCTTCTGGTACATCATGCCCAGGTTGTACTGGGCCTGCGGCAGGCCGGACGCCGCCGCCTGGCGGTACCACGACACCGCGCGCTCGAAGTCCTGCTCGACGCCCTGCCCGTTCACGTACATGAAGCCGAGCGTGTGCTGGGCGTTGGCGTTGCCGCCCTCGGCCAGCGCGCGCATGCGCAGGAACTCGGCGCTCGGGCGGGCCGACGGGTGGTGCGGATGGAGGCTGACCGCTGCGACCATGGCTCAGGCCTGGATCGCGACCACGGCGCCGCCGACCTGCGCGCGCAGCGCGGCGATGAATTCGGCCAGCGGGATCGGCCGGTAGTACAGGTAGCCCTGCATCGTGGTGCAGCCGTTGGCCTGCAGGTAGCGCGCCTGCGGCTCGGTCTCGACCCCTTCCGCGATCAGGTTCATGCCCAGCCCGCGCGCGATCGAGATGATCGCCAGGATCACCGGATAGTGGCTCATCTCGTCATGGATCTCCTTGACGAAGGACTGGTCGATCTTGATCGCATGGATCGGGAAGCGGTGCAGGTAGGACAGCGACGAGTAGCCGGTGCCGAAGTCGTCGATCGCGACCGAGACCCCGAGCTGGCACAGCTTGTGCAGCTGGTCGATCGCGTGCTGCGGATTGCGGATGCAGATGTTCTCGGTGATCTCGACTTCGATCCGGCCCGGCGCGATGCCGTGGCGCGCCAGCGCGCTGCGCATCTTCTCGAAGAAGTCGCCGCGGTCGAGGTATTGCGGCGACAGGTTGAGCGACAGCTTGACCGGCTGGCTGGTGGCCGCATCCCACTGGATCATGTCGCGGCACAGCGCGCCGATCATCCAGTCCGAGATCGGCAGCATCAGCCCGTTCTCCTCGGCGAACGGCAGGAAGGAACTTGGGGTCAGCACGCCGCGCTGCGGGTGGTTCCAGCGCATCAGGCCTTCGACGCCGATGATGCGGCCGGTGACCACGTCGACCTGCGGCTGGTAGTACATCTCCAGCTCGTCGTGGTCGAGGGCCTGGCGCAGGCTGCGTTCCAGCTCGATCTTCTGGGTCGACACGTCCTGCATCGAGGCGTGGTAGAAGCTGTGGCCGTTCTTGCCGACCGCCTTGACCTGGTACATCGCGATGTCGGCGTGGCGCAGCAGCTCGTCGATGGTCTCGCCGTCGCCCGGATAGATCGCGATGCCGATCGAGGCCGAGATGTGCACCTGGTGGCCATCGAGGTCGAAGGGCTGGTGCAGGCATTCGAGGAATTTGTCGGCCACCATGCAGGCGTCCCGGCGGTCGCGCAGCTCGGGCAGCACGATGGTGAATTCGTCGCCGCCCTGGCGCGCCAGCGTGTCGCCGCGGCGCAGGCATTCCTTCAGGCGCAGCGCGGCCTGCTGCAGCAGCTCGTCGCCCTTGACGTGGCCGAGCGTGTCGTTGACCAGCTTGAAGCGGTCGAGGTCGATGAACATCACGGCCAGCTCGCTGCCCTTGCGCTTGGCCTGGATCAGGGCCAGGCCGAGGCGGTCCTTGAACAGGATCCGGTTCGGCAGGTCGGTCAGGATGTCGTGGTAGGCCTGGTAGGAGATCAGCTCTTCGGCGCGCTTGCGGTCGGTGATGTCGCGCGCCACGCCGTAGGTGCCGAAGAACTCCAGCTTCTTCACGTCCTGCTCGGGCACGTGCATGCCGATCGAGTTGAGCGCGATCGTCATCACGGTGTTGTTGAAGGTGCGCTCGTGGCCGTTGCCGGTGTTGCACTTCAGGCGCAGCTCGACGTTGCGCGAGGCGCGGTCGTCGGTGCGGCGCTCGTTGAACACATAGCGCGCGCGCTCCTGGTCTTCATCGTGCACCACCATCGAGTAGTGGCGTCCGATCAGCTCTTCGCGCGTGTAGCCCAGGAGCTGGGTGGCACGGTCATTGACGAAGGTGAAGCGGCCCTCGTGGTTGAGGGTGTAGATGATGTCGGGCGAGCTGTCGACCAGGTAGCGGTACAGCTTCTCGGAATTCTCCAGCTGCTGCGCGATGCGCGCGTTCTCCACCTTCAGGCGGCGCTGGGCCAGCGCGTTGGCCACGGTCTTGAGCAGCTCTTCGCGGCTATAGGGCTTGCGCAGGTAGTCGTAGGCGCCGCGCTTGAGTGCGCCGATGGCGGCGTCGATGCCGACTTCGCCGCTCATCACGATCACGTCCGCATCGATGCCCTTGGCATTGATGAAGTCCATGATCTCGTGGCCGCCGATGTCGGGCAGGCGCAGGTCGAGCAGCACCAGGTCGAAGTGCATGCGCGACAGGTGCGCCACGGCGTCGGCGCCGCAGCTGGCGGTGACCAGCTGGAAGCCGCGGTCCTTGAGCAGTTCGTACAGCGACGCCAGCAGGCGGGGCTCGTCGTCGACCAGCAGCAGGCGTGGCTGCATATCGGCGTCGAACGGGGCGGCGCTGGCGGGATTCTGGTCCATGTTCATTCTTATGCGGAGCCGAGCACGCGCGCCGGCAAGGCAGGCGTTGCGCCGGTGCTGCCGGCACTCGCGGCGGGCAGCAGGATTTCAAAGGCGGTGCCGGTGCTGCCGCTGCGGCAGGCGATATGGCCCTGCAGTTTCTTGACCAGGCTGTGCACGATCGACAGGCCCAGGCCGTGGTGGTCGCCGTCCTTGGTGCTCTTCACGGCCGCGAACAGGTTGGCCAGCACTTCGCGCGGCAGGCCGGGGCCGCTGTCGGCCACGGCCAGTTCGACGTACAGCTTGCGGTCGCGGTTGACCAGGCCGCGGCTGGTGATGTCGATCCGGCCGCCGTTGCCGGCCAGCGCCTCGATCGCGTTCTTGACCAGGTTGACCAGCACCTGCTTGAGCATGTCGGCATCGCCTTCGATGCGGGCGTCGTCCTGCACCGCCAGCGTGACGTCGACGTTGGGCGGCAGGAAGCCGGTGGTGCGGAACAGGCGCACCACGTCGCTGGCGAGGCGCGCCACCGCCACGGATTCGGCGCCGGCGCCGGTCGGCTTGAGGTCGGGCAGGCTGTTGATCAGCTGGCCGACGCGGTCGATCTCCTCGTTCAGGATCGACATCTCGCCGCTCACCGGCTCCTGGCGCGCCAGCTTCTCGTCCAGCACCGACAGGTAGTTCTTGATGATCGACAGCGGGTTGTTCACCTCGTGCACCACGCGGCGCGAGGCTTCGCGGTATTCCTCGGCCACCTGGGCCAGCTGGCGCCGCGCGTGGCCGCGCTCGGACAGCGCGTTTTCCAGCGCGCTGGCGGCCTGGCCGCCGAACGACTTCAGGAAGTGCTCGCGCTTGCGGATGGCGTTCACCTGCCAGGCCGGCAGGCCGCCGACCAGCACCCCGAGGCAGCGCGCGCCCGCCACCAGCGGCACGCACACCATGCTCTCGCTGCCCAGCATGCGCAGCAGCTGCTCTTCGGCCAGGCCGAGCGCCTGGTCGTCGCGCCGCACGAAGGCGGTCTGGCGCGCCAGCGCGCTGTGCGCCACCACCCCGCCGGTGGCCAGCGGGATCGAGAATTCGGACACCCGCTGGGCGCCGCCGGACGGCGCGCCGACCAGCGCCTGGCCGGTGGGATTCTCCAGCAGCACCAGCGCATTCTCGAAGTCGAACAGCATGCGCGCCGAGCGCACCATCGATTCGAGCAGGCCGGACTCGCCCTGCTGGCGCGCGAAGGCCTGGCCGATCTCGGACACCAGCACCAGGTTGCGCATCTCTTCGGACAGGCGCTGCGCCACCGGGTCGAGCGGCGGCGCCGCCTGGGCCGGCGGACTCGGGATGTCGTCGGCGCCGGCCAGGTCGATGCCGAGGTGGTCGGCCGACTTGCCGACCTGGCGCTCGGTATTCAGGCGCAGTTCGTCGAGGTCGGCGCGCTCCAGCCCGCACAGGGCCGCCGCTTCCAGGATCGCCTCGGGATTGTCGCCATGCGCCGCCACCAGGTGCGCCGCGCGCACGATGCGGATCAGGGGATGGGCAGCTTCCAGCCGCGCCGACGGTTCGTGGTGGTACAGCACCGAGTCGGCCAGGAAGGAATCCAGCTGCCAGCGCTCGATCAGCCAGGCGCCGGCTTCGGCGTGGGTGATCTCCAAGGTGCGCTGCTCCACCGCGCACAGGTCCTCGTCGTCACGCGCGGTGAAGTTGTAGGCGTATTCGCGCGGCGCGGTGGCCAGCAGCGCGAGGCGGCCGACGTTGTGCAGCAGGCCGGCCAGGTAGGCTTCCTCGAGCTGGGCATAGCCGGTGCGGCGCGCCAGCTCGCGCGCGAGCACCGCCGCCGTCAGCGAATTCTTCCAGAACGCGCGCAGGTCGGTGCTGCCGGAATGGGGGAAGTTGTTAAAGGTCTGGAATACCGACTCGCTGATCACCAGCGTCTTGATCATGTCGGTGCCGAGCGAGACCAGCGACTGCTCGAGGTTGGCGCTGCGGATGCCGCGGTGGTAGGCCGAGCTGTTGGCCACCGCCAACACCTTGCCGGTCATGCCTGCATCCTGCGCGATCAGGGCCGCCAGCTCCGGCATGCCCAGGTCGTCGGCCTGCAGATGCCCGATCAGCTTGATCAGGATCTGCGGCATGGCCGGCAGACGCGCGACCAGCAAGCGATTGCGGATGTCCTGTTCGGGTTGGTGCATGTCTCGTGCCGGCAGCCTTGGGTGCGGGGTCTGGACGAGTGTTGCATCGTCTGTTTCCCCTTTGAAATACTTTATCTTAGCATATATACACCTGCTATAACTCTCTACACAACTTTAGTCTCGCGTGCGCCACGTTGTGTGGTTTACACCACGCCGCGCTGGGCCAGCCGGACCCGGTACCAGCGCGACACCAGCCAGCACGCCAGCGCCGCCAGCGCGAAAGCGGCCTGGCCCAGCGCCAGCGCCAGCACCGAGTGCGACAGCGCCGGCGAGATCACCCCGGCCACGATCGCGCCCATCAGGGTCGACACGAAGGACTGGCAGGAGGCCACGGTGCCGCGGATGTGCGGGAACAGGTCGAGCGCGAGCAGGGTGGCGCCCGGCGCGATGATCGAGCTGCCGAAGGTGAAGAAGAACATCGGCAGCACGGTCCACGGCAGCGCCGGCGGGTACAGCAGGTGGTAGCCGACGTTGAAGCTGACCGCGGCCAGCATCAGCGCGAAGCCGATGCCGATCTGGCGCGCGTACGTCATCTTGCCAGCCATGCGGTTGGCCACCAGCGCGCCCAGGAAGATGCCCGACACCGAGGGGATGAACAGCCAGGCGAACTGCGACGGGCCCAGGTGCAGGTGCACCGGCATCAGCACCGGCGCGGCCGCGATAAACAGGAACAGGCCGCCGAAGTTGAGCGCGACCACCGCCGCCTTCATGTGGAACAGGAAGGAGCTGAAGATGGCGCCGTAGCTGTGCGCGAGGAAGCGCGGGTTGAAGGGCTGGCGCCGTTCGACCGGAATGGTCTCCGGCAGGTGCTGCCAGCAGACCCACCACAGCACCACGGTGTAGGCGAACAGCGCGAGGAAGATCGCGCGCCAGTCGAACAGGGTGACGATCCAGCCGCCCAGCACCGGGGCGATGGCGGGCGCGATCGAGAAGATCATGGTCACCATCGACAGCAGCCGCACCGCCGCCGCATCGGCATACAGGTCGCGGATGATGGCGCGCCCCACCACCACGCCGGCGCCGGCCGACACGCCCTGCATGATCCGGAACACCCACAGGTAGCTGACCGAATGCGCGGCGGCGCAGCCGAAGGTGCCGATCGCGAACACCACCAGCGCGGTCAGGATGACATTGCGGCGGCCGAAGGCGTCGGACAGCGCGCCGTGCCACAGCACCATGCCGGCAAAGGCCAGCATGTAGGCGGTGATGGTCTGCTGCACCTCGAGCGGCGTGGCGTGCAGGGTCGCCTCGATGCGCGGGAAGGCCGGCAGGTAGGCGTCGATCGAGAACGGTCCCAGCATCGACAGGCTGGCCAGCAGCGCGGCCAGACCGCCGGCGGTCAGCATGGTGACCTTGTGCGGGGTCGGCAGCGGGATCGGGGTGACCGGGTCTTTCGGCAGGTTGGGCGGTTCGGTTGGAAGCATAAATCAGGATTTGGGAAGAGCTTCCTCGCGACGGTTGAAACCCGCCACCATGTCGAAGCGGAACAGGCGGCATTCGAGCGCGCCGTTGAAGAACGGGGTCTTGCGCGCTTCCTTCAGGCGCAGGAGCTTGGGCAGGGACAGGTCGGCCGTGAACAGGAAGGCGGTCCAGCCGGCGAAGCGCTGCTTGAGCGTGGTGCCGAAGCTGGAATAGAACTGGTTCGCCATTTCGTCCTGCGGCATGGTGGAGTCGCCGCGCACGCCGATCCGCTCGCCGTAGGGCGGGTTGGTGACCAGGAGGCCAGGCTGCTCGGTCGGCGGCTGCACCTGCTGCGCCTCGATCTGCTTGAGCGGCACCTCGAACAGGATGCCGGCGCGGCGCAGGTTCTGGCGCGTCATCGCGACCATGTCGCCCGAGATGTCGGAGCCGAAGATGGTCGGCTCGGCCGGCAGCGGATTCGGCTTGACCTCGGCCTTGATGGCCTGCCAGGCGTCGTGGTCGAAGCCGCGGAATTTTTCGAAGGCGAAGCGACGGCGCGCGCCGGGCGGAATGCCCTGCACCATCTGCGCGGCTTCGACCAGGATGGTGCCGGAGCCGCACATCGGGTCGAACAGCGGCACGCCGGGCTTCCAGCCGGCCACGCGCAGCAGGCCCGCGGCCAGGTTCTCGCGCAGCGGCGCGTCGCCAGTCTCCTCGCGCCAGCCGCGCTTGAACAGCGCTTCGCCCGAGGTGTCGAGGTAGATGGTGAAGTTGCGCTGGTCGAGGAAGCCGAAGATGCGCATGTCGGGCGTGCGGGTGTTGACCGAGGGGCGCTTGCCGAACTGGTCGCGGAAGCGGTCGCACACGGCGTCCTTGATCTTCAGCGTGGTGAATTCGAGGCTCTTCAGCGGCGACTTGACGGCGGTGAGGTCGACCCGGATGGTCTGCTCCCAGCCGAACCACTGTTCCCAGCGCTGGTCGAGCACGAGGTCGTAGATGTCGTTCTCGTTGGCGTAGCTCGACATCCCGATACGCATCAGCACGCGAGAGGCGATGCGCGAGTGGAGGTTGATGCGGTAGGCGTCATGCAGCGAACCGGAGCAGTGCACGCCGCCGGGCACCTGGTTGTGCACCTTGAGCGTGGTGGATTGCTGGGTGATTTCGGCCAGTTCCTCGGCCAGTGCGGCTTCCATGCCGCGCGGGCATGGGCAAAAATAAGAGGTCATCGGTGGTCCCTTTGTCCGTTGTGGAATTCAAATGCGTTCCCACGTCGTCCCGGCGCAGGCCGGGACCCATGGAACGTATGCTACCGAGCTACCGTTGACTTACCGGCACGCCCAGCATGGGTCCCGGCCTGCGCCGGGACGACGGTATTACTTGCAGCGCTTAGAAAGGCTTGACTACGACGAGAACGACAATCGCGATCAGCAGCAGCACCGGCACTTCGTTGAAGTAGCGGAACCACTTGTGGCTGCGCTGGTTCTGCCCATTCTCGAACTTCTTCAGCAGCGATCCGCAGGCGTGATGGTAGCCGATCACCAGGATCACCAGCGCCAGCTTGGCATGCAGCCAGCCGCCCTTGAAACCGTAGCCAAGCCACAGCCACACGCCCAGCAGCACCGCCGGCACCGCCAGCATGGTGGTGAAGCGATACAGCCGCCGCGCCATGCCCAGCAGCCGCTCGGTCGCCGCGTGGTCGGTTTCCTGCGCCAGGTTGACGAAGATGCGCGGCAGGTAGAACAGGCCGGCGAACCAGGAGGCGATGAAGACGATGTGGAAGGCTTTTATCCAGAGCATGCGTGGCTTTCTTCTTTTGTTATTCGCGTACTTCGCCGTGGCCGAACACCACGTACTTCAGTGAGGTCAGTCCTTCCAGGCCAACCGGCCCGCGCGCGTGCAGCTTGTCGTTGGAGATGCCGATCTCCGCGCCCAGCCCGTACTCGAAGCCGTCGGCGAAGCGCGTGGACGCATTGACCATCACCGAGGCCGAATCCACTTCGCGCAGGAAGCGCATCGCCTCGCTGTAGTCTTCGGTGACGATGGCTTCGGTGTGCTTGGACGAATAGGTGTTGATGTGGTCCATGGCCTCGTCGATGCCGGCGACGACCTTCACCGACAGGATCGGCGCGAGGTATTCGGTGCGCCAGTCTTCCTCCACCGCCTCGACCAGGTGCGGGTAGCCGCGCAGGATGGCGTGCGACGCCGGATCGGCGCGCAGCTCGACCTGCTTCTGCGCGTACAGCTCGGCCAGCTGCGGCAGCACCACGGGCGCGATGTCGCGCGCGACCAGCAGGGTCTCCATCGTGTTGCAGGTGCCGTAGCGGTGGGTCTTGGCGTTCATCGCGATGCGCAGGGCCTTGGCGATATCGGCCTTGCTGTCGATGTAGACGTGGCAGATGCCGTCCAGGTGCTTGATCATCGGGACCGTGGCCTCCTTCATCAGGCGCTCGATCAGGCCCTTGCCGCCGCGCGGGACGATGACGTCGACGTATTCCGGCATGGTGATCATGGCGCCGACGGCGGCGCGGTCGGTGGTCTCGACCACCTGCACGCCGTGCGCGGGCAGGCCGGCGCCGGCCAGGCCTTCGGCGACCAGCTTGGCCAGCGCGCGGTTGCAGTGGATGGCTTCGGAGCCGCCGCGCAGGATGGTGGCATTGCCGCTCTTGATGCACAGGCCGGCCGCGTCCACCGTCACGTTGGGACGCGCTTCGTAGATGATGCCGATGACGCCCAGCGGCACGCGCATCTGGCCGACCTGGATGCCGCTCGGGCGCACCTTCATATTGCTGATTTCGCCGATCGGGTCGGGCAGCGTGGCGATCTGGCGCAGGCCGTCGACCATGGTCGCGATGGCCTTGTCGGACAGCGCCAGGCGGTCGAGCAGCGCCGGGGACAGGCCGGCGGCCAGCGCGGCGTCGAGGTCCTGCTGGTTGGCGGTCTTCAGCGCCTCGGCGTCGCGCTCGATGGCGTCGGCGATCAGGTGCAGGGCGCGGTTGCGGGTGGCGGTGCTGGCACGCGCCATCGCGCGCGAGGCGGTGCGCGCCTGGCGGCCGAGGTGGTGCATGTGTTGGGTGATGTCCATCGTGTACTCTATTCAGTCTTGCGAGCCGCTTGGCCGCAAACTCAGCATGGATCCCGGCCTGCGCCGGGATGACGAATTCAACGGGCGACTTTGAGCGCGAGCTGCAGCATCGCATCCCACGCATCGCCGCCGAACTGCTTGCTGCGCAGGCCCTTGACCATCTTGTCGACCTGCGCCGCGTCCTGCAGCGCGCGTTCCAGCGTGGGCAGGGACACGCGCCGCAGCGCCGGTTCCATCATGCGCTCGCGCGGGCCCCAGATGCGGTATTCCTTCAGCAGCACGGGAAGCGGCCGCCCTTGCGCCATCCCGGCTTTCAATTTTAGCAGCGTGCGGATTTCTTCGGCGACGGCCCACAATACCAGCGGCAGCGCCTCGCCCTCGCCCTTCAGGCCCTCGAGCATGCGGGTCAGGCGCGCGGCGTCCCCGCCCAGCATCGCCTCCGACAGCTTGAACACGTCGTAGCGCGCCACGTTCATCACGGCGTCGTGCACCTGCTCGAAACTGAGCTTGCCCGGCTCGTACAACAGCCCGAGCTTCTGGATTTCCTGGTGCGCCGCCAGCAGGTTGCCCTCGACCCGGTCGGCGATGAAGTCCAGGCCCTGGCGGTCCACGCCCTGCCCCTGCTGCTGCAGCCGCATGCCGATCCAGCCCGGCAGCTGGGCGCGCTCCACATTCGGGATCTCGATGTACACCGCGGCCTGCTGCAGGCTCGCCACCCACGAGGACTTGGCGGTCTGCCAGTCCAGCTTGGGCAGCGTGATCAGGGTCAGGTTGTCGGGACTGAGGTCCTTGACGTAGTTCTGCAGCGCGGCGCTGCCGTCCTTGCCCGGCTTGCCGCTCGGGATGCGCAGTTCGATCAGCTTCTTGTCGCCGAACAGGGACAGCGCCTGGTTCGCGGCCAGCAGCTCGCCCCACTTGAAGGTACGCTCCACGGTGAGCACGTCGCGCTCGGAGTAGCCCTGTGCGCGCGCCGTTTTGCGAATGCGGTCGGCGGCCTCCAGCGCCAGCAGGTGCTCGTCGCTGGTGATCACGTACAGCGGCGCCAGTCCCTTCGCGAGATGGGGTTCGAGCGCTTCAGGCCGCAGCTGCATCGTGCTCCTTTATTTGGCCGGCACCGAGGCCTGCGGCGCCGGCGCCTTCATCGCGGCCAGGCGGCGCAGGATCTGCTGCACCAGGTCGCTCTGCATGTCGCGGTACAGCAGGTTCGCTTCCGCTTCCTTGGCCAGCACTTCCTGCTCGTTGAACTCCATGCTGCGCTTGAGGGTGATCTCGGTCGCCGGCAACAGCTCGGCGCCTTTCGCATCCATCACACGGAAATTGAAGGTGTAGGTGAGCAGGTATTCGCGCACCCGGCCCAGGTTGTTCAGCGAGAGGATCTGGCGGCCGCGCGTTTCGCTGATCACCACCAGCTGCACATCGGCGCCCTCGGCCTTGTCCAGCACCACCACGTCGTCGGCCGCGCGCAGGTTGCGCTTCAGTTCCGTACCGAGCGCGGAAGTATCCGGCACGCCGAGGAAGATGGTGTGGAAGGGCATGCGGTAGCTGCCGTTCGAGCCGCGCAGCTTGAAGCCGCAACCCGCCAGCAGCGTCACGATGACGAGCGCCGCGAAGGCGCGCATGAGATTCAGACGGGTTGCGCGCATGGTTTACACCACGATGTTGACGAGTTTGCCGGGCACGACGATGACTTTCTTCGGCGTGCCTTCCACGAACTTCTGCACCGCTTCGGACGCCAGCGCGGCCGCTTCGATCGTGGCCTTGTCGGCGGCCTTGGGCACCTTGACCGAGCCGCGCAGCTTGCCGTTCACCTGGATCATCAGCTCGATCTCGCTCTGCTCCAGCGCAGCGGCGTCGACCTGTGGCCACGGCGCGTCGAGGATGTCGCCGGCGTAGCCGAGGTCCTTCCACAGCGCGTGCGTGATGTGCGGCGCGACCGGGTTCAGGAGGCGCAGGAAGATCGACAGGCCTTCGGCCACGACCGCGTCGCCGCCAGCGCCTGTTTCGAGCTTGGCCGACTCCAGCGTGTTGAGCATCTTCATGCAGGCCGAGACGACGGTGTTGTACTGGATGCGCTTGAGGTCATAGTCGGCCTGCTGCAGCACCTTGTGCACTTCGCGCCGCACTTCCTTCTGCGCGTCGCTGTAGTTCGACTGCGGCGCGGCGGCCAGGCTTGCCGCCACGCGCTCGCGCTGTGCATAGGCGTAGGCCCACACGCGGCGCAGGAAGCGGCTGGCGCCTTCGACGCCGCTGTTCGACCATTCCAGGGTCTGCTCCGGCGGCGAGGCGAACATGGTGAACAGGCGCGCGGTGTCGGCGCCGTACTGCTCGATCTGGGCCTGCGGGTCGATGCCGTTGTTCTTCGACTTCGACATCTTCTCGGTGCCGCCGATCTGCACCGGCTGGCCGTCTTCCTTCAGCAGCGCCGACACCGGACGGCCCTTGTCATCCAGCGACAGCTCGACGTCGGCCGGGTTGTACCAGGTCTTCTTGCCCGACGCGTCTTCGCGGTAGTAGGTCTCGTTGAGCACCATGCCCTGGGTGAGCAGGTTGACGAAGGGCTCGTCGAAGCTCACCAGGCCGAAGTCGCGCATCACCTTGGTCCAGAAGCGCGCGTACAGCAGGTGCATGACGGCGTGCTCGATGCCGCCGATGTACTGGTCCATCGGCATCCAGTAGTCGTTGCGGGCCTTGTCGACCATCGCATCGTTCGAGCCCGGCGAGGTGTAGCGCATGTAGTACCAGGACGAGTCGATGAAGGTATCCATCGTGTCGGTCTCGCGGCGCGCCGGCTTGCCGCACTTCGGGCAGTCGCACTTGAGGAAGCGCTCGTCCTTGCCCAGCGGGTTGCCGGTGCCGTCCGGGACCAGGTCCTCGGGCAGCACCACCGGCAGGTCCTGCTCGGGCACCGGGACCGAACCGCAATCGGCGCAGTGGATCATCGGGATCGGCGTGCCCCAGTAGCGCTGGCGCGAGATGCCCCAGTCGCGCAGGCGGAAGGTGACCTTCTTGTCACCCAGGCCCATGCCGGCGACGTCGCCCGCGACCGCGTTGACGGCGCCGGTGTAATCGAGGCCGTCGTACTTGCCCGAGTTGATGACCTTGATGTTGTCCTTGGCGCCGTACCACTCCTGCCAGGCGTCGAGCGAGAAAGTCTCGCCCTCGCTTGCTACCACCTGCTTGATCGGCAGCTCGTATTTCTTGGCGAAGGCGAAGTCGCGCTCGTCGTGGCCCGGCACGCCCATCACGGCGCCGTCGCCGTAGGTGATCAGCACGTAGTTGCCGACCCAGACCGGGACCTGCTCGCCCGAGATCGGATGGGTGACGGTCAGGCCGGTCGGCATGCCCTTCTTCTCCATCGTCGCCATGTCGGCTTCGATCACGCTGCCCTTCTTGCACTCGGCGATGAAGGCGGCCAGTTCCGGATTGCTGCGCGCGGCGTACTGGGCCAGCGCGTGTTCCGGCGCCACGGCGCAGAAGGTCACGCCCATGATGGTGTCGGCGCGGGTGGTGAAGACGTACAGCTTGCCCTCGTTGATCAGCTCACCCTGCTCGTCCATGATCACGTGCGGGAAGGCGAAGCGCACGCCGGTCGACTTGCCGATCCAGTTGGCCTGCATCACGCGCACGCGCTCCGGCCAGCCGGGCAGCTTGTGCTCGACGTAGTCCAGCAGCTCGTCCGCGTACTCGGTGATGCGCACGTAGTACATCGGGATCTCGCGCTTCTCGATCAGCGCGCCCGAGCGCCAGCCGCGGCCGTCCACCACCTGTTCGTTGGCCAGCACGGTCTGGTCGATCGGGTCCCAGTTCACGGTGCCGGTCTTCTGGTAGATGATGCCCTTCTCGAGCATCTTGAGGAACATCCACTGGTTCCACTTGTAGTATTCCGGCTTGCAGGCGGTCATCTCGCGCGACCAGTCGATCGCCAGGCCCATCGACTCCATCTGCTTGCGCATGTGGGCGATGTTGGAATAGGTCCACTCGGCCGGCGGCACGCCGTTCGCCATCGCGGCGTTCTCGGCCGGCATGCCGAAGGCGTCCCAGCCCATCGGCATCAGCACGTTGTAGCCGTTCATCCGCAGGTAGCGGTACATCACGTCGTTGATCGTATAGTTGCGCACGTGGCCCATGTGCAGCTTGCCCGACGGGTAAGGCAGCATCGAGCAGGCGTAATACTTGCCTTTCGGGAAACGCGGATCGTTTTCAACGGCCTTGTAGGCATCGATCGATTTCCAGTGGGCCTGGGCAGCCTGTTCAACCTCGGCGGGACTATATTTCTCTTGCATGACGTTTCTGCGGGCAAAAAAAGGGGTGGAACGGGACATTATACAAGTTCATCTTGCAGTGCGGCGTGGCGGCGGCGGACGCAGCGAGCGAAGCGAAAAAGCCGGACTGAAGATGAACTGTCATGGGATTCGGCTGTCAAATGGTTATGAACAGCCCATTCAATCCAATGCAGTACGTGCACCAGCTTGAAGAAGCCGGCGTTCCGAGCGAGCAAGCGGAGGTGCATGCCGGCGCGCTGGTCAAGGTTTTGGACAATTACGCCCAGTTGCAGAAAGTGAAAGAAGCGGTGACCGCGGCCATCGCCGCGTCCGAGGTTCAATTGCGTGTCGAAATCGCTGGAGTAGAGGTGCGACTACGGGCCGAGATCGCCGAAGCAGAGGCACGATTACAGACCATGATCGCCGAAGCAGAGGCGCGACTACGGACCAAGATCGCCGAGGCAGAGTCGCGACTGAGAACCGCGCTTGCAGAATTGGAAGCGAGGGTCAATGCCCGGTTCGAGAAGTTGGAAGCGAGGGTCAATGTCCGGTTCGAGAAGTTGGAAGCGAGGGTCAATACCCGGTTCGAGAAGTTGGAAGCGAGGGTCAATACCCGATTCGAGAAGGTAGAAGCGTGGATCGATACCCGATTCGAGAAGTTGGAAGCGAGGATCGATACACGATTCGAGAAGTTGGAGGCGGAAATCAAACGGATGCGTTTGAGCAACGCGATCATCATTGCGCTGGCCATTGCCATCCTCGCCCAGGGCTATTTTCGGTAGCCGCTCAGCCCAGCACCAGCTCCAGCGCCGGCTTCTCGCCGTAGTCCTCGTAACGCTCGTTGATGCCGATGATGCAGAAGGCCATTTCTTCGAGGATGTCCGGCGCGCGCTCGCGCAGAGCGCCGGAATCCTTGACGACGATCTCCAGCACCTCGTCGTCGCCGAGGCGGAAGGTGGACATGCCGTCCTCGTCGCGCAGATAGCTCAGGCAGTCGACGAAGGCATCCATCGTCGCCTGGTAGGAATCCGGAAAGCCGAATGCGCGCTTGCATTCGGCGTGGAAGCTGGCCTCGTCGACGATGGCGGCGCCGTTCAGTTCCGCGGTCGCCATCTCAGTCCTTCAAGCCCAGCACGTCCTGCATGTCGTACAGGCCGGTGCGCTTGTCCGCCAGGTAGCGGGCGGCGCGCAGCGAGCCCTGCGCGTAGCTGACGCGGCTGCTGGACTTGTGGCTGATCTCGATGCGCTCGCCGATGCCGGCGAACAGCACGGTGTGGTCGCCCACGATATCGCCGCCGCGGATGGTGGCGAAGCCGATGGTGGACGGATCGCGCGCCCCGGTCACGCCCTCGCGGCCATACACCGCGCATTCCTTCAGGTCGCGGCCCAGCGCGTCGGCGATCACCTCGCCCATCTTCAGCGCGGTGCCGGACGGCGCGTCCACCTTGTGGCGGTGGTGGGCCTCGATGATCTCGATGTCGTAGCCCTCGGCGAAGTTCTTGGCCGCCATTTCCAGCAGCTTGAGGGTCACGTTCACGCCCACGCTCATGTTCGGCGCGAACATGATGGCGGTCCTGGCGGCGGCCGCGCGGATCGCGGCCTTGCCGGCCTCGTCGAAGCCGGTGGTGCCGATCACCATCTTGATGCCGTGGGCGGCGCAGTATTCCAGGTGGTGCAGCGTGCCTTCCGGACGGGTGAAGTCGATCAGCACGTCGACGCCCGCCAGGCCCTTGTCCAGGTCGGACTGGATGACGACGCCGGCCGGCTGGCCGGAAAAGGCGCCGGCGTCGGTGCCGATGGCGGGGCTGCCCACGCGGTCGAGCGCACCCGCCAGGGTCAGGTCAGGCGCGGCCTGCACCGCCTCGATCAGCATATGGCCCATGCGCCCGCTGGCGCCCGCAATCGCAATTCGCAAAGTCATCGCATCCGCTCCTTATTCGCCGCCCTTGTCCTTGTCCTTCGGACGACGCACGTCCTCGAGCGACTTCTGCTCGTCCGGGACCGGTGCGGCCTCGGTGCCGGCGATGCGGCTGATGTAGTCCTTCTCGGACGGCAGGTGGCCGCCGTCCCAGTGGTCGACCTTGTTGTCCTTGAAGTAGACGGTGACGCGGCTGGTGGTCAGCTCGCCATTGCCGCGCGCCAGGTAGAACGGGTAGTCCCAGCGGTTCTCGTGGAAGATATCGGACAGCATCGGCGTGCCGAGCACGAACTTGACCTGGTCGCGCGTCATGCCGGCCTTGAGCTGGTCGAGCATTTCCTGCGACACGAAGTTACCTTGCTGAATGTCCGGACGATAGGGCGTAAAGATCCACAGGAATTTCTGCAGCTTGGTGGCCTTGGTGGTCTGCGCGCCGGCGTTGGCGATCGCGGCCGACTTGCTGGCATCGGCAGCCACGGTGTCCGGTGCTGGCGTGGTCACGGCCGGCTGGCTGCGCCACGACGCGCAGCCGGACAGCGCCAGCGCGCATGCCAGGGCGCCGGCGAGCGCCGCACGGGCACGGAAACGGTTCATTACAGCAATCTTGACGCGCATACGGGTCCTCAAAACGTTTGAGCAAGGGCTCCAAAACGCTATATCATAAAGCACTCTGCCCATTCACGAGTCAAAACATGAGTCATAACCCAACCGACCTGAAGGCCAGCGGGCTGAAAGCCACGCTGCCGCGCTTGAAGATCCTGGAGATTTTCCAGAACAGCGAGGTTCGGCATTTGACGGCGGAAGATGTCTACAAGATCCTGCTGGCGGAGAACATGGACGTGGGCCTGGCGACCGTGTACCGGGTGCTGACCCAGTTCGAGCAGGCTGGGCTGCTCAACCGCAACCACTTCGAGACGGGCAAGGCAATCTACGAGCTGAACGCGGGCACCCACCACGACCATTTGGTATGCCTGGACTGCGGGCATGTGGAGGAATTCGTGGACGAGGAGATCGAAAAGCGCCAGCAGCGCATCGCGGTCGAGCGCGGTTTCCGCATCGCCGAGCATGCCTTGGCCATCTACGGCAACTGCACCAAGGAAAACTGCCCGCATCGGCATTGATGCCTGGTGCCGGCAGCCGCTTAGCTTAGCTCTGATAGTTTTTTACCGTCGTTCCCGCGTGCGCGGGAACGACGTTCTCTTTTCTTTTCGAGATTAATGTTGCGGCTTGCAACGCGCCGCCTGCTGCAGGTACGCGATCAAGGCCTTGCGTTCGCCCGCATCGGTCACGCCGGCATAGGTCATCGTCGTGCCCGGCACCATCTTGGCCGGATTGGCCAGGAAGCGGTCCAGCGTGCGCGCGGTCCAGACGATGTCGGCATGCTTCATCGCGTCCGAATAGGCGAACCCGGGCACGCTGCCGGCGCGCCGGCCGAACAGGCCGCAGTGGCGCGGCCCGGTGCGGTCGGTCTCCAGCGAGTGGCAGGCCTGGCAGCGCTCGTACACCTGCTCGCCCTGTTTCTGCAGGCGCTGGCCGGGCGCCGCGGCGGCGTGCGACGCGGCCAGTACCAGCGCCGCCAGCCACCAGCGTGCGGCGCCCATGCTCAGCTCACGAAGGCCGACGGCACCGGCGGCTCGCCCAGCGCATTGCGCAGGATGGCCCAGTGCATCGCCTCGTCGCCGAGGATGCTGGCGGCGGCGTGCGACAGGTCGCGGTTCTGGAACAGCGGCACCGCGCCCAGGTAGGCGCTGACGGCGCCCTGCTCCAGCTTGGCGGCGAAGCGCAGCACATCGGCCTGGGATTTCAGGGTCGCGGTCGGGAAATCGTATTTATCCTTGGCCTTGTTGGGCGTGCCGCCCAGCTTCTTGATGGCGCCGGCCAGGGTGTCGGCGTGCTCGCGGTGCTGGCCCTGGAAGGTCAGCGCCAGCTCCTTCACCGGCTTTTGCAGCAGGCCGCTGTCGGCACCCAGCTGGTAGGCGGCGATCGCCTCCAGCTCGGCCGACAGGGCGGTGTTGAGGATGCGGACATCGTTGCCGCCGGCGCCCTCCTTGGCGGCGAGCGCATCGCGCCCGGCCAGCAGCGCGACCGCGGCGCCGGACAGCAGCAGGCCGGATTGGCCCAGGAAGAGACGGCGCGGGCGTAGCACGGCCGGCTCTCCCGACTGGATCAGGAAAGACATGTGAACCTCCGTTAGTTGTAAGGTGGTGCGGGTGGAAAGAACGGTCAGCCGCTACCGGGCGGGCCGATCCGGGCCAGCACCGCGGCCACGATCCGGTCGCAGCGCTGGCCATCGAATGAGAATGCATCGCCGAGGGCGACGCCGAATTCGGTTTCGAGCTTTGCCCTCAGCAGGGCGCGGGCGCGGAAGAAGCGCGAGCGCACCGTCGCTTCCGGGATGCCGAGCACGGCGGCGACTTCCTCGCCGCTCAGCTCCTCGACGGCGCGCAGCATGAACACGGTGCGGAAGGCATCCGGCAGCTCGTCGAGCGAGCGTTCGATCAGGACGCGGGCTTCGGCGCGCATGGCGCCGTATTCCGGGGTGTCGTCATCCATACGGTCCTCCGCGTCGGTGGGCTGCAGGCCGGGGTCGGCGTACAGCGGCGTCACCTCGGCCTCGCGGTGGCGCTTGCGCGAGCGCGCGATGGCCTCGTTGACCACGATCCGGGTCAGCCAGGTGGACAGGCGCGCATCGCCACGGAACTGCTTGATGCCGCGGTAGGCCTGCAGGTAGGCATCCTGCACCGCATCCTCGGCCTCGGCGTCGTCGCGCAGGATGCTGCGGGCGGCGCGGAACAGCAGGCGGTTGTGGCGCCGCATCAGCAGGGTGAAGGCGTGCGGGTCGCCGGCGCCCACGCGCAGGGCCAGCTCGGCGTCGCTGGCGATGGCCAGTGCCGGCTGTATAGCGGCAGTCTGCTGCATGGCGCTCTCCCCTTTTTCGTCGTTGTGCGGCATTAGATGGCGGCCGCGGGCGCGGCGTTCCCACGTCCGACAATTATTTCAGGGCGAGTGGCTGAGCGCGTTGGACAGCAGCTTGGCGGTGATGTCGACGATCGGGATCACCCGCTCGTAGGCCATGCGGGTGGGGCCGATCACGCCCAGGGTGCCGACGATGCGGCCGTTGACCTCGTAGGGCGCGGTGACCACGCTCATCTCGTCCAGCGGCACCAGGTGCGATTCGCCGCCGATGAAGATCTGGACCCCGCCGGCCTTGCTCGACACGTCCAGCAGCTGCATCAGGCCGGTCTTCTGCTCGAACATCTCGAACATCTGGCGCAGCGAGCTCATGTTGGAGGACAGGTCGGCCACCGACAGCAGGTTGCGCTCGCCGGCGATGACCATCTCGTCGCTCTCGGCCATCGCCTCGCTGCCGGCCTCGACCGCGGCCTGCATCAGGCGCCCGATGTCGTCGCGCAGCTGGCGCAGCTCGCCGGTGAGGCGGGAGCGCACCTGGTCGAAGGACAGGCCGGCGAAATGGTGGTTGAGGTAATTGGCCGATTCGGTCAACTGGCTGGGGCTGTAGTCGACGTCGGTCAGCAGCAGGCGGTTCTGGACGTCGCCGCGCGGGTCGACGATGACCAGCAGGATGCGCTTTTCGGACAGGCGCAGGAATTCGATCTGCTGGAACGCCGATTCGCGCCGCGGGCTCTGCACCACGCCGGCGAACTGCGACAGCGAGGACAGCATCTGGGCCGCGTTGGCGATCACCTTCTGCGGCTGGTGCGCGGGCAGGCGCATGCGCGCTTCCACGCTGTGCTCGTCGAGGTGCTGGACCGTGAGCAGGGTGTCGACGAACAGGCGGTAGCCGCGCGGGGTCGGCACCCGGCCGGCCGAGGTGTGGGGGCTGGCGACGTAGCCCATTTCCTCCAGGTCGGCCATGATGTTGCGGATGGTGGCGGGCGACAGGTCGAGCCCGGAGATCCTGGACAACGCGCGCGAGCCGACCGGCTGGCCGTCGGCGATATAACGCTCGACCAGGGCTTTGAGCAGGGTTTGGGCACGGTTATCGAGTTGCATGTTCGCTGGGCGGCACGGGGATCCGCTCCTATTATGCACGTTCGCTCGCGTACTGTGCAGTCAGCCGTGCTCGCGCTGCAGCCACTCGACCAGCTCGTGGAAATTGCTGACCATGGCGTCCGGCACCACCTCGTGCTCCAGGTGGGCGGTCGAGCCGGTGCGGTTCATCCACACCGCGCGCATGCCGGCGCGCTGGGCGCCCTGGACGTCGAGCAGCACGTCGTCGCCGACATACACGGCGTCTTCCGGCGCCACGCCCAGCTCCGCGCAGGCGGCGTGGAAAATGGCCGTATCCGGCTTGGCGCAGCCGAGCTGGTGGGCGGCGATGGACACCTTGAAATGGTTGGACAGGCCGATCGTCTGCAGGTCGGCGTTGCCATTCGAAATCGAGCCGACCAGCACCCTGCCCTTCAGCCGCAGCAGGCCGGGCAGCACGTCGTCGAAGGGAATCACGGCATTGCGCGCGGCAAAGAACTCGGTCATCGCCTGCTCGACCTTGACCGGATCCTCGCCGGCCTTGGCGAAGGCCTCGACCAGGCCGGCGCGGCGCAGGGCGCCCAGGTCGTACCTGAACTCGGGCTTGCGCGCCAGCAGCGACAGGCGCGCCTGGCGCAGCATCTCGATGGTGAACTGCTGGGCCACGCGGGGCGCGTGGGTGGCCAGCCAGGCATGCAGGGTTTCCTCGGCCTGGATGATCACCGGCGCGATCGGCCACAGGGTGTCGTCCAGGTCGAACAGGATGGCCTTGGGCCAGGCCCGGCGGGTGGTTTTCATTGCTGCTGGATGGGAAAGGTGGGCCATTCCAGCATAGCGAGGGCGGCCCCGAAACGCAATGCCGGCCCGGCCGTTACATGGAGATACAAAGGTCAATGGTTCAGCCGATTGCCAAATGCTCTAAAATGACGGCTATTTGTCTACGCAGGCGCCGGCCCAGGCTGGTATCGCGCCTGGCCCTTGTCCGATTTTTGGAGAACTTATGAAAAGCTTGTACCTGCGCACTGGCGCCGTCGCGCTCGCCTGCGCACTGGGCCTGGCCGGCTGCGGCGGCAGCAGCGGTCAACTGCTGCTGGGCGGCACCGTCGTCGGCGTGACCAAGGATACGCTGGTCCTGCAGAACAATGGCGCGCACGACATGTCGATCACGGCGTCGGGCACCTTCTACTTCAACGACCTGATCGGCATCGACGAACAGTACAACGTGACCGTCAAGAGCGTGCCGTCGAACGTCGACCACTGCGACGTGGCCAATCCGTCCGGCCGTTCGGCCTTCAACGTGACCAACGTCATCGTCTCCTGCGTCCTGAAGACCCACGACGTCAACGCCACCGTGTCCGGCCTGGCCGGCGCCACCGGGCTGGTGCTGGTCAACGGCACCACCCAGGTCCCGGTCACGGCCGATACCGCCAGCGGCGCCCTCCTCAAGCTCGGCTCGGTCGGCGAAGACCAGCCCTATGGCTACGCCGTGCTGACCCAGCCGGCCGGGCGCATCTGCTCGATCGCCAACGGCAGCGGCACCATGGGCAGCGCCAACATCAGCAACGTGGCGATCACCTGCGTGTCCACCGCCAACTGATCTTTCCTGGAGAACGAGTAATGAAGTTTATTTCGATGCGCACCCTGCTGGCGATGGCACTGGCGCTGACGCTGGCCGCCTGCGGCGGCGGCAAGGCCACCTTCACCGTCGGCGGCTATGTCAGCGGCCTGGTCTACAACGGCCTGGTGCTGAGCACCAACGGCCAGACCACCACGGTGGCGCCGGCGGCCACCATCGCCACCGACCCGAACGCCACCGCCACCTTCAGCTTCCCCAAGCAGCTGGAATATGGCGACGAATATGACGTGACCGTTGCGACCCAGCCGGCGCACCAGACCTGCACCGTCAGCACCTGGTACCAGCACGATACGGCGGGCCGCCTGGCCTCGATCGACATCCCGGTGTCGTGCACCATGAACTCCTTCCTGATCGGCGGCACCATCTCGGGCCTGACCGCGGACGGCCTGGTGCTGACCAACGGCTCGACCGGCGGCACCTTCACCGCCGCCAGTGGCGCGACCGTGTTCACGATGCCGACCACGGTGGTGTACGGCACCACCTACGGCGTGACCGTGCTGACCCAGCCGACCGGCCTGTTCTGCAGCGTGGCCAACGGCGCCGGCACCATGGGCGACGCCTCGGTGACCAGCATCGCGGTCACTTGCGTCCCGGCGAGCTGAGCCAGGTATTCGGGAGCGTGATGGCGCGCATTCCGAATGGGAATTGGACGGAGATGCTGTAGCGCAGCATACTGCATCTGTCTCCTCCAACTCTCCTCAAAAAGAATTGGACTTCAAGCCCACCCAACGGTGGGCTTTTTTTTCGCCTGCCGGGACCGCATTCGCTTTGGTGATAGGGTGCATTCGGAATTGGAATTGGACGCCGATGCTGGCACCCAGCATACTGCACCTGTCTCCTCCAACTCTCCTCAAAAAGAATTGGACTTCAAGCCCGCCGTCTGGTGGGCTTTTTTTTTGGCTCTGTCACCGAAAAGTGTTGAACTCAGCCTTGCCGTGACGATCTCAACGTACAAGAAGCTACGTTGGGAGCGCACGATGAAAGCACGCGAGTTCGAGCAG
>NZ_JANUGU010000009.1 GCF_024753145.1 Massilia terrae
CGCAAGCGCCCTGGCCGACGGCAGCCACACCGTGAGCGTCACCGATACCGATGGCGCAGGCAATACCGGTACCGCATCGGTCAGCTTCGTTCTCGATACCAAACTGACCGCGCCGACCGTATCGCTGACGACTGACAGCGGCAAGCCCGGCGACGGCCTGACCAATAAGGCCGGCCTCACCTTCAATACCGCCGATAGCGACGCAACACGGGTCATCACCGTCGACGGAAAAGTCGTGAACAGCTACGATGCCAGTGCCCTCGCAGACGGCAGCCACACCGTCAGCGTCACCGATACCGACAACGCCGGCAACACCGGAACTGCATCGGTCAGCTTCACGCTGGATACCAAGCTGACCGCGCCCACCGTCGCGCTGACGACTGACAGCGGCAAGCCCACCGACGGCCTGTCGAACAAAGCCGGACTCACGTTCAACACCGCGGATAGCGATGCGACCCGCGTCATCACCGTCGACGGCAAGGTCGTGAACGGCTACGATGCCAGCGCGCTGGCTGACGGCAGCCACACCGTCAGCGTCACCGATACCGACGGTGCGGGAAATACGGGGACCGCATCCGTTAGCTTCACACTCGACACCAAGCTGACCGCGCCGACCGTAGCGCTGACGACTGACAGCGGCAAACCCGGCGATGGTCTGACGAATAACGCAGGCATCACCTTCAACACCGCCGACAGCGATGCCACCCGCGTCATCACCGTCGACGGCAAGGTCGTGAACAGCTACGACGCAAGCGCCCTGGCCGATGGCAGCCATACCGTCAGCGTCACCGATACGGATGGCGCGGGCAACACAGGCAACGCTTCGGTCAGCTTCACCCTCGATACCAAGCTGACCGCACCCACCGTCGCGCTGACGACTGACAGCGGCAAGCCCGGCGACGGCCTGACCAACAAAGCGGGCCTCACGTTCAACATCGCTGACAGCGACGCGACCCGCGTCATCGCCGTCGACGGCAAGGTCGTGAACAGCTACGATGCCAGCGCCCTGGCCGACGGCAGCCACACCGTGAGCGTCACGGATACGGACGGCGCGGGCAACACCGGCACCGCATTGGTCACCTTCACCCTCGATACCAAGCTGACTGCGCCGACCGTCGCGCTGACGAATGACAGCGGCAAGCCCGGCGACGGCCTGACCAACAAAGCGGGCCTCACGTTCAACATGGCCGACAGCGACGCAACCCGGGTCATCACCCTCGACGGCAAACTGGTGAGCAGCTACGACCCGAGCGCCTTGGCCGATGGCAGTCACACCGTCGCCGTCACCGATACGGATGCCGCGGGCAACAGCGCCAGTGCATCGTCGACTTTTGTCCTCGACACCAAAGCGCCCGTGTTCACTTCCCCGGCGACCGCCAGCATCGCGGAAAACATCGGCACGAACCAGCTCGTGTATTCGGCGCTTGCAACCGACGATCACGCGATTGCGTTCAGCCTGGGCGGCGCTGATGCCGGCAAATTCGACATCAGCTCTTTGGGCGCCGTGACGCTCAAGGACAATCCGAATTACGAAGACATCAACCTCTACCACTTCTCCGTGGTCGCGACGGATGCCGCTGGCAACCATACCGAACAGGCCGTGGCGCTCGGTATCACCAATGTCAACGAAGCGCCGGTCGCTTCGCCGTCCAGCGTGTCGACCATCGAGAATTCCCCGATCACTTTCCAGTTCTCAGACTTCACCTTTGATCCGGATGCCGGGGACAAGCTCACCCTTTCACTCGCATCGGTGAAGGCCAGCCTGAGCTGGGCGAATACCGATCCCGCCGCCCCAACGACGCTGATCAATCCGGTCACGCATACCGCAGTTGACGTGTCATCGCTGAATGTGCAGGCCAGTATCTCGGCCGACGGCACGAGTATCACGCTGACGCCCCCTGCGGAACTAAACTGGATGGCCACAGGCCAGGCGGTGAAAGCGACATTCAATTACACGGTAACGGACTTGGGAGGCCTGTCGAGCAGTAACGCGATCACCCTGGTCATGACCGGTTCGACTAGTGACAAAGGCGTGAATCTGGTCGGTGGAAATGGCGACGACACGCTTTCGGGGAATCCGAATAACAATGCGGAAGACATCATCCAGGGTGGGAATGGCAACGACACTATTTCCGGCTACGGTGGCACCGATGTCCTTTACGGCGGCAACGGTGACGACAAGTTAAGTGGCGGCTCGGGCATCGACTATCTTTACGGAGACAGTGGCAACGATACCCTGGACGGCGGCGCCGACGGTGACTACCTTTTCGGCGGCAAAGGCAATGACATCCTCATCGGCGGCACCGGCGCTGACAAGTTCGTATTTGAACCGCAAAGCGGCAACGACCGCATCCTCGACTTCAATGCGGCCGAAGGCGACAAGCTGTATTTCGCGAACATCTTCCCGACCTCGATGACGGTAGACGCCTTTATTGCGAAGTACGTCACCGACACCGGGAACGATTTGTTGATCACTCTTCCCGGAGGTTCGATTGTGTTGGTCGGTGTCCCGAACGTCAGCGCATTGGCTGGCGCAATCTCCTTCGGCATGCCGTCATAAATACACCAACAAACCGTAAGTCCATCAAGGATGACCTTGAACTACAATCTCCCTGCGCTGATCCGATCAGCCTGAAAAACAAAATCAGCAAGGGGAGCATTGGTTTGAAATTTATTCGCATTATCGGGGGCACGCTGCCCCTGTTTATTGGTTTGACGAGTGTGGCGGCGGCACAAGACAGGCGCGAAGTCACGGAGCCGGTAGTGCCTTCGGCCTGCACCACGCTGCATGCGGAAAAATTCGTCGCCGACGACAGAAAATTATCGGATGCCGACGAAAGCAAACCCGACACACGGCTGATCCAGGCGGCGCTGGATCACTGCGCCCAAGGCAAGGCGGTGGAACTCGCAGCATCCCCTGGCAAAAACGCCTTCATGAGCGGGCCGCTTCAGGTGCCGGACGGCGTCACGCTGTTGATCGGCAAAGGCGTGACTCTGTACGCCTCGCGCAACCCGGCCGATTACGATTATCTTTCCGCTCGCGGAGTGTGCGGCACTTCCGAAGCGACCGAGCGGAAGTTTGGTGAAGCGGCTGCAGCACCGGAAGGCTTGCGCTCCATTTCCGGGCCGTCGAAGCCGATGGGCTGCCAAGCGCTAATTTCGATCATCGATGCAAAAAATGCGGCAGTGATGGGTGAAGGCACTATCGACGGCGGCGGCGACATGCAATTGATCGGCCGCGACTACAGCTGGTGGCAAATGGCGCGCAAGGCCGAACCCGGCAACAAAAAATATTACAGCGTAAAGCTGATCGTCGCGCGCAATGCGGACGGTCTGGTCTTATACGGCATCACCCTGCACAACTCACCGAACTATCACGTCACGGTCAACAATACGAACGGATTCACGGCGTGGGGCGTGCACCTGCAGACCCCGACCGTGGCGCATACCGATGCGCGTAATACCGACGGCATCGATCCTGGCAGTTCGACCAATATCACCATCGCCCACAGCTGGATCGATAACGAGGACGACAATATCGCGATCAAGACCGGCGTGACGCATATGAGCGTGCTGCACAATCATTTTTACAGCGGACATGGCATGTCGATCGGCAGCGAGACCTATAGTGGTGTCAGTAACCTGCTGGTCGACGATCTCGTCGAAGATCACACTACCAGCGGCATTCGCATCAAGAGCAATGTGACGCGTGGCGGTCCAGTGCATGATCTCGTGTACCAGAATATCTGCATGCGCGATGTGCAGGTGCCGATCGCCATCAGCCCCTACTACAACAACGGCACGATCGATCAGTTCTTCGATCCTGGATTCAAGGGCACCCGCATTCCAGACTACAAAGCGATCACCCTGCGCAATATCTCGGTCATGACGCCAGGCGACGTGCTGATCGCCGGCGCCGACGAAAGCCACCGCACCGCGGTCAGTCTTGAGAATGTGACGATCGCGGGAATACAGCCGGCCCTGGTTCACATAAAATTGGCGGACATCACCCACGCGCGCAGCAATATCCCGTTTGGCGGCCAGCCGGCGGACCTGAAGTTCGTGCCTGCCAGCGTGCCGGCGCCGGCCACTCCGTACAGCTGCGAAGGGAAATTCCTGCCGATGCGCTAAGTGCGCGGCGCGAGCTGCGCGCCCAGCTTGATGACCGCCGCGACATTGCGTCCGGCCTGGCGCAAATTGGCTTCGGCCTCCGCCAGCGCCTCGGCAACCGTGCACGGCCTGCATACGGCGCCGAACACCGCATCGATGCCATGCGTGTGCACGACGCCGACATCCTTCGCGAGGCTGCCGCCGATGCCGATCACGGGCTTTCCGTGGCGGCGCGCCACGTTCGCCACGCCGACCGGAGTCTTGCCGTTGATGCTCTGGCTGTCGATTCGTCCCTCGCCAGTCACGACGAGGTCGGCGTCGCGCACCGCCGCGTCGAGCCCGATCGCCTCGGCCACGATTTCCGCGCCCGGCCGCAGCCGGCCGTTCAGGAACACCAGCATCGCCAGCGCAATCCCGCCACCTGCGCCAACGCCCGGCACCTGCGCCGCATCCTTGCCAAGGTCCCGCTTGATGACCTCCGCATAATGGCTTAGATTGGCGTCGAGTTGCTCGACCATCGCAGGCGTCGCGCCTTTCTGTGGCCCGAAGATCGCCGACGCGCCTTGCGGCCCGACCAGCGGGTTGCTGACGTCGCAGGCGATGTCGAACACGCAGTCGCGCACGCGCGGGTCGAGGCCGGAAGCATCGATGCGCACGAGCCGCCCCAGTTCGCCGCCGCCTGGCCCGATCTCGGCGCCGTGCGCGTCGAGCATTCTCACGCCGAGCGCCTGCATCATCCCGGCGCCGCCGTCATTGGTGGCGCTGCCGCCGACACCGAGCACGAAGCGGCGCGCCCCGGCATCGAGCGCCTGGCGGATCAGTTCGCCCGTACCGTAGCTTGTGGTGACCAGCGGGTTGCGCGCATCGGGCGGCACCAGTTCGAGGCCGCTGGCGGCCGCCATCTCGATGACCGCCAACTGCCTGTCGCCGGCAAGGCCGTAGAAAGGCTGTACCGGGGCGCCGAGCGGGCCCGTCACCGTGCCGAACACGCGGCGCCCGCCCGTGGCGTCGATCATGGCCTGGACCGTGCCCTCGCCGCCGTCGGCCATCGGCTTCCTGACATACTCGGCGTCGGGGAAAATCTCGCGGAAGCCTTGCTCGATGGCGCTGGCCACCGCCATCGCCGACAGGCTTTCCTTGAATGAGTCAGGCGCGATAACAATCTTCATGTGACAGGCCCTGGTGCCTAGCGATTGACCAGTTTGGCGGGCACCAGCATCACGAGGAGCGCGCCGGCAAACAGGACCGTGGAAAGAATATACAGCGCGAGGTCGGTGCTGTGCGTCATATCCTTGATCCAGCCGACCAGGAAGGGGCTGACGAAGCCGGCGATCTGACCCAGCGAATTGATCAGGGCCAGGCCGCCGGCCGCCGCCGCGCTGCCGAGGAAAGCCGCCGGCAGCGGCCAGAACATCGGCAGGCCGGTCAGTGCACCCATCGTGGCGATGGTCAGGCCGACCATCACGATCAGCGGATTCGACGAGAACTTGGCGGCCAGCAGCAGGCCCACCAGCGCCATCAGCATCGGCACCGACAAGTGCCAGCGGCGCTCGCGGCGCTGGTCCGCGGAACGACCGGCGAACACCATGAATACGCCCGCGAACAGGTAGGGAATCGCACTCAGCCAGCCAACTGTCGCCGGATCCTTGAAGCCGAGCGCCTTGATGATCGACGGCAGCCAGAAGTTGATCGCGTACACGCCCATCTGAATCGAGAAGTAAATGGCGCCGAGCATCCAGACGTGGCCGTTGCGCAGCACGCTGGCGAACGACTGGCCGGCGTGGCTGATCGTGCGGCGGCTCTGTTCGTCCGCATCGAGCGCGGCCTGCATCGCGGCCTTCTCGTCTTGCGTCAGCCACGTCGCGTCGCGCAAGCTATCGGAGAGATAAAACAGTGCGATCACCCCGAGGATCACGGTCGGCAACCCCTGCAACAGGAATAACCATTGCCAGCCTGCCAGGCCACCCTGACCGCTGGTGAAATGATGCAGCATCCAGCCCGACAGCGGACCGCCGATCAGGCCCGACACCGGGATCGCGGACATGAACAGCGCCATCACGTGGCCGCGCTTTTCGGAAGGGAACCATTTGGTGAAGTACAGGACCATGCCGGGAAAGAAGCCGGCTTCGGCGACACCCGTAAGGAAGCGCAGCACGTAGAACGAGGTCGGATTACTGACAAACAGCATCGCCGCGGACAAGCCGCCCCACAGGATCATCATGATGCCGATGCAGCGCCGCGCACCTAGCCGGTGCAGCGTCAGGTTGGTTGGCACGCCGCTGAGGACGTAGCCCAGGAAGAAGATGCCCGCACCCAGCCCATACACGGTCTCGCTCAGCTTGAGCGCATCGAGCATCTCAAGCTTGGCGAACCCGACGTTGACCCGGTCCAGGTAATTGAACAGATAGCAGATGAAGATGAAGGGAATCAGGCGCCAGGTGGCTTTCCGATAGGCGCTGGCCAGGACCGATGTTGTTCCGTCCGCGCCCGGAAGATCGTCCGCGCCACCGCTGTACGCGCTCATGGCTTTGTTCATGATTGTCTCCGCTGTTATGTAGGTAGGGATGACGGCGATTATCGCGAAATGCTGCGCACAAATCCTCGTTCAGGCGCACTAGCCTGGACGGCGATTTTCTGCCATTTCTTGGGCATTTGCACAATCTGGAGTCGATCGATCAAACGGCAGGCATTTTTGTCAATTGGCAGGACTGCAGTCAAATCGTTTAGAGTTCAGGTCATGGATATCATAAACGCCGCCCTGGCAAACGACATCGTCACGCGAACGATGCACATCATCCCGTTCAACGTCAACGTCATGGACGTGCATGGCGTGATCCTGGCCAGCGGCGAACCCGGGCGCGTCGGCGAGCAGCACGATGGCGCCTTGCTCGCGCTGGCCCGGAAACAGACGGTCGAGATCGATGCCGTGTCGGCCAGGCTGATGCACGGCGCAAGGCCGGGCGTGAACCTGCCGCTCACCGTCAACGGGCAGATCTGCGGCGCGGTGGGGCTCTCGGGCGAGCCGGACGAGGTGCGCAGGTATGGCCAACTGGTGCAACTGACTGCCGAGATGATCTTGGAGCAGGCGAGCCTGGCCAGCGAACTGCAGCACGATTCGCGCTACCGCGAGGCCTTCGTGCTGAACCTGATCCGCTACGACGCGGCGGCGCGCCCGGAGCTTGAGGCGTGGGGACTGCGCCTTGGGGTGAACTTCGCGCGCATGCAACTGGTGTTCCTGCTCGAATTGCGGCCCGATCCGGCGCATGCGGACCGCGCGCTGGGCGAGATCCAACGCCTGCAAATGCGCCTGCTGGCGCGGCAGCCGGGCGTGCTCGCGGCCACCGTCGGGCCGCGCGAGATGGTCATCGTCGATTCCTTCGACCCAAGCAAGAAAGCGGACGCGATGCCGCAACGCCGCCTGCACGCGTTCGCGGCACTCATGCAGGAGGAATGCCAATTGCCGTTCACACTGGCAATGGGAATTGCCCGCGTGGGCGTGGAGGGCGTCTCGATTTCCTACCAGAGCGCCAGGGACACCGCGCGCCTGGGCCGGCGCCGCCAGCCGCACCAGCAATACTTCAGTTACTACGACCTGACACTGCCAGTACTGCTATCGGGCCTGGCGTCGGGCTGGCAGGCCGAACAGCTACGCGTGCCGATCGCGCGCATCGACCAGGACAAAAACAGGGAAATGCTGCGGTTGACCCTCGATACATGGTTCGCGCACAACGAGAATTCGAACCGCACAGCCCGCGCGCTGGACATCCACCGGAATACGCTCGACTACCGGCTGCGGCGCATCGCGGAGCTGACCGGACTGGACCTGACGCGCAGCGAGGATAGGCTGCTGTTGTATGCGTCAGTGCTGCTGTCGCCGGGGACTGCCAGCAGTAAGCAGCAACTACCGGCCATCCCGGCTGCCGGTGAATAGCAGCTGGCCGCCGCGAATGGTATAGCGGACGTCGGAGAAAGCGCGAATGCCGTCAGTCTTCGGATCGGCTCCAAGAACTGTCAGGTCGCCATCCATCCCCGGCGAGACTCGCCCCTGATGGCCGTCGATTTTGAATAACGCGGCAGGAGCCGTCGTCAGCATGGTCAGGATGTCGTCGGTTCCGAGACCGGCCAAGGTCAGCTGCCTGAACTCTTCGGCGACATCATAGTCAGTGAGGAAGCCCGTGTCGGTTCCGAAGACGAGACGAACACCCGCACGATGGGCCTGCAGGACGACGCTGCGGATCTCGCCGATGTTGTGGTCCTGTGAAAACAGCTTCAATGTCGGGATGATCGCAAGCCTCTTTCGCGCGAGTTCTCGAATCAGGGAAGAATCAATGCCCCCCACGTCTTCCGGTGCGTGAGCAAGGACATCCACTCCACTTGCCATCGCCACCCGGACGCCTGCGAGGTTTGTCGCATGCGCGAAAACCAGCAAGCCGAGCTGGTGGGATTGCAGGACAGCCGCGGCTGCGATGTCCTCGCGCATCGGCACCACCTTGTCTGGCGCCACGATCGATCCCGTAAAAAGCTTCGTGATATCCGCGCCCTCGGCACGATTGGCCAGGACGATGCGCCGCGCCTCATCGGCAGACTCTGGCTGGGGAAGCATGGCCCTGACCTCCGCAGGCAGGCCAGCAAGGTAAAACGGCAAGGCGTGCGCCGGATACAAGGGCAAGCCGGCGGTCCGGATGTGCGGTCCCGCTACTTCCCCGCTGTCGATACGGCGGCGCAGCGCGGTTGTGACGCCCGGGTCCGACCCGGTGTCGACGACTGAGGTAAAGCCCGCATGGGTGAGCATGTCCCGCAGCTGCTGCTCCAGCTTGTCGCGAGGAAGCGTCGAGGCGCCCAGCCACTTCGGCTCAGTGAAATGAACGTGCGCATTCCAGAAGCCGGCAAAGACAACGCAACCGTCGCAGGGCAGCACCGTTGTACCGCTCGGTAGCGGCACGTCTTTCGACACGGCGGCGATGCGGCCATCATGGATCAGCACCGTACCGTCGACGACAGGCGCGGCGCCGGGCTCCTTGTAGATCTTCGCATGCACGATGGCGAGGTCGGAAGCCCAGCAGTTTCCGAAAGCGAAGCTCATGGCTGCGGCGAGGATTACACTCTGCATCTTCATCTGACACTTCCTTCCGATGGTTTAGTCGAGGCAAGTGTAACTATATAATGGGATGAGTCCTTTCTGATGAGGTCGTCGATGGCTATTCCCAAGCGCATGCAAGCCTTCGTGTTGAAGGCATATGGCGGACCCGAGCTAGCGTCCCTGCAGGAGGTTCCGGTGCCGGAACCTGCTCCCCGGCAATTGCTCGTCAGGGTTCATGCTGCAGGATTAAATCCAGTCGACTTCAAGACGCGACGTGGCGACTTGCGCGTCGTGCAGCGCTATCCGCTGCCCGTTGTTCTTGGGAACGAGCTCGCGGGCGAGGTGGTCGCATGTGGCGCGCAAGTGCGTCGCTACAATGTGGGCGACCGCATTTTCGCGCGCGTCGACAAGAGCAGGATGGGTGCGTTCGCCGAGTTCGCCATTGTCGAGGAAGACCACGCGGCCGCGATGCCCGCAACGCTGGACTTTGCGACGGCCGCCGCCGTTCCGCTGGCCGGGCTCACCGCGCTGCAGGCTTTGCGCGATGAGCTGCACCTTGCGAGCGGCCAGCGCATCTTCATCTCAGGCGGCGCCGGTGGCGTCGGCACTTTTGCCCTGCAAATCGCACGGCATCTTGGCGCCCAGGTTGCGACGTCCGCTTCGCCGCGTGGAGAAGCGCTGGTCCGCCAGCTGGGCGCCGACACCGTGGTCGACTACACCCGCGAGCGCCCGGCCGATGTCCTCTCCGGATACGACGGTGCGTTCGATCTCATCGGCGGCGATTCCCTTGAACAGGCCTTTGCCATTGTGCGGCCCGGCGCATCGGTTGTCAGCGTCGCCGGCATGCCTGAGCCGCAAACGGCATCGAAAGACCTTGGCCGAGGGCTGGGATTGCAGGCGCTGTTCTGGGCCGCAAGCTTCTCGCTCAGGCGCCTGGCCAGCAAATACGGGGTACGCTACCGCTTTCTCTTCATGCACGCGAGTGGCGAAGAGCTGTCGGAACTCGCA
Source organism: Massilia terrae (assembly GCF_024753145.1). Classification (GTDB taxonomy): domain Bacteria; phylum Pseudomonadota; class Gammaproteobacteria; order Burkholderiales; family Burkholderiaceae_D; genus Telluria; species Telluria terrae. The sequence continues at coordinate 10,199 of NZ_JANUGU010000009.1, forward strand.
CGCCTGATCGACGGCGGAGAGCTCAAGGTGATTGTGGACAGCGTCTATCCGTTCGAACGAGTCGCCGAGGCGATGGCGCGGCTCGAAGCAGGCCACGCCAAGGGCAAGATCGTCGTCACAATGGCCGACAAATAAAACTGTATTTACCTGTTATTTGCCGCAGACCTGGCCTATTGTGATGTACGGAACCTGGGGAGATCTCCCTGCGAAGTGAGTGCCTCCTCAAGCTCTGATCTCATTTGCTTACAACAAACAAGGAGCACATCATGAGAAAAGGCAACTTGATCTCGATCTTTTTCGTCGGCGCCTGCTTCAGCACGTCGCTGGCTTTGAGCTCGCCTATGAGCAACGTCATCATGGTCGCCCCCGACCAGATCAAATGGGTGGACCTGCCCTTGATACCGGGCGCACAGATCGCAATCCTCGAAGGCAAGATGGATAAGAAAGGCCCGATCACGGCGCGCATCAAATTTGCGCCCAACACAAAGATCGCGGCGCACTGGCATCCGGGAATCGAGCGCGTGACGGTGCTGTCAGGAACCTTCAACTACGGCATGGGCGACAAGCTCGATGAAGGGAAAACGACAGCCCTCGGCGCGGGCAGCCTGATCGTCATGCAGCCCAAGATGCATCATTTTGCGTGGACAAAAGACGAAACCATCGTCCAGCTCAACGTGACGGGACCGTGGGCCATCCACTACGTCAATCCGGCTGACGATCCACGGAAAAAATAACGGTGAAGCATCGGGAAAATCATCGTCTGGAGCATCTTGGATGGCTGCGCGCTGCGGTTCTTGGCGCAAACGACGGCATTATTTCCACATCGAGCTTGTTAGTCGGAATCGCAGCGGCCCATGCATCGCATAGCAACATGATTTTGACCGGGCTAGCCTCGCTGGTGGCGGGCAGCATGTCAATGGCAACCGGTGAATATGTTTCGGTTTCCTCCCAGGCCGACACCGAAAAAGCGGCACTCAAACTGGAGAAAGCGGAACTGGCGCACGACCCGGAGGCGGAACATCGCGAGTTGGCCAACCTTTACATGCAACGCGGACTGGATCGCTCGCTAGCGCAAGCGGTAGCCACACAATTGATGGCGCACGACGCGATCGGCACGCATGCGCGCGATGAGCTTGGCATTTCAGAAATCACGCAAGCGCGGCCCTTACAAGCTGCGCTCGCTTCTGCATTGAGTTTCGCCGTCGGCGCGGCCATGCCGCTGGCGATTACAGCAATCACGCCGGGCCGCCTGCTCATCGGCGTTCTCGTTGCAGCGACGCTCGTCGGTCTTGCCGGGCTGGGGGCACTGGCCGCAAAGACCGGCGGCGCGCCCGCCCTGCCTGCCGCGATTCGCGTGACCTGCTGGAGCGCATTGGCGATGGGCTCCACGGTCGCGATCGGCAGCGCGTTTAATGCAAGCGTCTGAGATTTGCTGCTGATCGGGGAGTTTACGTGTAGACAGGACGAACAGAAGCCCCGCGTTCGGGGCTTCTGTCGGGGGTAAAAACCCACTCTCTTCTAGCTCATCGGTGGTGCCAACACATCGCCCCTTGGACGCAGCACCGCCGCCAGCGCGCGGCCTATGGAGCGGCTCAGAAGTATCGGACCCACGCCTGCTTCGACGTTCGTTTATAGCGCGCGAACGCGCGGCACGGGAAATATAGCACCGGCATCAGCGCCAGCGCCACCAGCCAGACCAGCCAGACGTGGTCAACACCGTAGCGCGCGCCGTGGTTGGCGCCGAACGTCGCCACCAGCAGGCGCTGCAGCCCCAGCAGCACATACAGGTGCAGCAGGTAATAGAACATCGGCGCGCCGCCAAAGGTGGCGCAGGCGCGCGTGAACCAGTTGTCGCGCGGCTCCAGCGCGGCCAGCGTCAGCGCCCCGATCCCCAGCGTCAGCAGCAGGTAGTCGAGCGAGGGTGGGTACTTGGTCAGGGCCAGGAAGGACATGACGGAGCGAATGGCGCTGTCCTGCACGGTCCACGGCAATTCTTCACCGTAGATGTTAAAGCCGCGCAGCAGCGCCAGCAGCAGCAAGGCGCAGACGCCGGCGGCGACCAGGATGCGGCGACGGCGTTCCGGGGCCATGGTGGCGGCGTACACAGGTCCCGCCGCGTAACCAGCCAGGATCACGCCGATCCAGGGCAGCAGCGGATACGCGACCTTCACCTTGACCGCGCCGTCGGCGACCAGATAGCCGCGGTGCAGCAGGAGCGTCCACGCGTCGTAGGCCACGGTGCCCGGCGCGAACGACATCCAGGTAAGCGCATTGTGGCCGAAGATGATGGCGAGGCCGACCGCGCCCAGCAGAGCGATCGGCAGCTTGTGCACCAAGCCCAGGAAGACCATGGACAGGCCGATCACCCAGATCACCTGCAGGAACACGGTCTGGGGTGGAAACACGCCGTACCAGGCGAAGTTGACGACCACCAGTTCGAGGAACACCAGCAGCAGGCCGCGCTTGACCAGGAAACCGGTCGCCGAGCGCGGGCCCGAGGCGGGATGCGCGTACAGCCAGGCCGACAGCCCCGTGAGGAACACGAACAAGGGCGCGCAAAAATGCGTTGCGATACGCGTGAAGAACAGCGGCGGGTCGGTATGGACCGCGTCCAACGGATCACTCAAGGGGACGTGCACATAGATCGCTTCGCGCACATGATCAAACAACATGATGAGCATGATGAGTCCGCGCAAGACGTCGATCACGGCGATGCGCGAGCGCGCCGGCTGCACCGCGGCGCGGGCCGCTGCCGGCGCGCTCGGGCCATTCCAGGCGGCGGTATTGTACAAAGTGGTCTGGTCCATCTGTCTGCCTTCGATTCAAGTTGATCATGGACTGCTGCCGCACCGTGGATCGCGCGACCAGACCATTGTAAGGAGACCGTTCCGAATTTTATGCTTAGTTCCCACTGCGCGGCAGTGCCAAGGCATCGAAAAAGGAAGCGAGATAGCATTTCGTATGGCATCCGCAGCGCTCCGGACTGCTGGCACGCCATGTCGTATGAAGACCCCAAAACCACTTTTTCTGTTTCCGGGACGGTCTCAAACAGGTCAATCTCACCTGACCGATATGTTGTAATGATCGGGACAGATGGCCGGCCCCCCGCGCGAGCGCGCCTCCACCTGCGCAAGCGGTCGGCATGGCCATGCTGGTCCAGCAGCCGCTCATGGGTTCGGCGACGATACCTGGTTCGCCGCCTGATTACCACTACGGAGAACATCTTGCCAACGACCTCATTACCGCTTCGAATCGGCCGCCTGCTGCTGCCGCTCCTGCTCGTCCTTGCCGCCGGCGCGGCCTGCGCCCACGGCGTCGCCGAGGACGACAAGGCGTATTTCGAGCAGACCAGCGGCGCCCACATCCTGCCCTTCATCTACCTGGGCGCCAAGCACATGGTAACCGGCTACGACCACCTGCTGTTCCTGTTCGGCGTGATCTTCTTCCTGTACCGCCTGAAGGACGTCGGCGCCTATGTGACCCTGTTCGCGCTCGGGCACAGCATCACCCTCCTGAGCGGCGTGCTCAGCGAAACGCGGGTCAATCCCTACATCATCGACGCCATCATCGGCTTTTCGGTTGTCTACAAGGCGCTAGATAACATGGGGGCGCTGCGGCGCGTCCTCGGGTTCCAGCCGAACACCAAGGCCGCGGTGCTGGTGTTCGGCCTGTTCCACGGCTTCGGCCTCGCCACCAAGCTGCAAGAGCTGGCACTGTCCAAGGATGGACTGGTGCCGAACATCCTGTCGTTCAACGTCGGCGTCGAGATCGGCCAGATGCTGGCGCTGTCCGCGATCCTGATAGCGATGGGCTACTGGCGCCGCAGCGCCACTTTCGGCCGCCAGGCATTCAACGCGAACGTCGTGCTGATGATCGCCGGCTTCGTCCTTATGGGGTACCAACTGACCGGCTTTGCCGTCGCTTAACGAGGAAAACATGACTACCTACGACACCAATCTGCTCCCTACCCTGCCTCAACTGGGCAAGGCCACCGCGGTCGCGCTTGCGGTGGCCGGCACGATCCTGGTCGGCGCCGTGCTGCCGGCCGAATACGGCATCGACCCAAGTGGCATCGGCAAGGCCCTCGGCCTGACGCAATTGAACGGCGGTGCCCGCCCGGCCGCGGAGGTGGCGCCGGCAGCCAGCGCCGCCGGCGCCACGACGGTCACCAAGACCGCACACCCATTCCGCAGCGACGAGATGAGCATCACCCTGCAGCCGGGCGAAGGCGCCGAGGTCAAGGCCGCGATCAGCAAGGGCGAGCAATTCGTGTTCAGCTGGTCTTCGGAAGGCGGGCCGGTCAAGTCCGACATGCACGGCGAGCCGTTCAACGCCGGCCCGCGCGAATTCAGCACCTACTGGAAGGCGGCGCAGCAGGAATCCGGACGCGGCACCTTCACGGCGCCGTTCGACGGCATCCATGGCTGGTACTGGCGCAACAAGGGCACGGTGCCGGTGACGATCCATGTCCAGGTCAGCGGCTTCCACGACAAGCTGTTCCGCCCTGCTCCCGGAGCCTGATCAGAATGTCCTGCTCGGGAATGCAAAAAAGGAAGGCCGAGGCCTTCCTTTTTTTTTGCGTCCCTTGAACTGCCGCTTACTTGACGACGAAGGTCGCCGGCACCTTGGTCTTGTCGGCCAGGACCACCAGCGCGATCACCTTGGCGCCCTTGGCAGCCTGCGCGCCGACGGCTTCGAGCTTGTTGCCGCCGGCCGGCTTGAGCACGTAGTCGGTCCTGGCGCTGCCGTTCTGGATGCTCACGTGGCCGCTCAGGCCCGCGCTCGGCATCGGGTCGCCGTCGTCCTCGACATACAGTTCGATCTTGCCGCTCGCGGGCACCAGTTCCAGCCAGGTGTCGCCCACCGCCTGCACGATGCCGCCGTGGTTCGGGGTCGGCGTGCCATGGCTGTGGGCGGTCGACAACGCCAGCGCGGCGGACACCGCCAGTAACACGGACAGGGATTTCTTCATCATCTAGTCTCCAGAGGTAATACGACGTTTATTCCGGTGCGTGCGGAAGCACGAAAGAAAGCGAGGCCAGGTGTTCCAGGTGATCGTACTTCTTCGGCTCTTCGGAAGGTGAGTTCAGGATCGCGACGATCACATTCAGGCCCTGGTTGCGCACCGGGATGGTGACCGTCCCGTCGGCGCCGGTCAGCACTGGCTTGCCGTCCGGGTCGTTGAGCCAGTCGTGCATGACCCTGGCGCCGGCCACCGGCTTGCCCTTGAAGTACACGCGCAGCTTGATCGGCTGGCCGAGCAGCGCGGGCAGCTTGTCCTCCACCGGTACGATCTGCAAGGTCTGCTCCGGCAGCAGCGGAAGCGGCTTGGTGAGCGGGCCGATGATGTGCACCGCGTACTTGGTGTTCTTTTCGCTGACGGTGGCGGTGGGCTGCTCGTCGCGCCCCTGCTTGTGCCACTTGCCGTCCGGGGTATGACTCCAGGTGCCGTTGTCCAGCACCGCCGCGACGATGGCCGGCTGGTTCTCCAGGTCGGCCAGTACCAGGCGGCCATCGATATGCAGCGAAGTGGGAACCGGCTTGCCGTCGGCGTCGTAGCCCTTCATGCTTGTCACCATCGAAAAGCGCTTGACGATATCGAGGTCGTCCGCGCCGATACCATACAGCAGCGCCAGCTGGGTGGCGCGCTGGGCGAACCAGATGCCATGCGACTGCGCCGCGCTGCTCGCGCCCAGGCCCGCGACCAGTGCCATGAGTGCCACTGCTTTGTTCAGACGTTTCATGATCTTGCCTCTTTTTGACGTGTTAAAAGCGGTTCAAAAGGAATGGCGTACGTTCAGCGACACCGTGCGCGAGGTGCCCGGCATGACCCATACCTGGCTGTACGAACTGGCGTAATAGCTCTTGTTGAACAGGTTGTCGACGTTCAGCGACACACGCGTCTTCTTGCTCGGAGCGTACGACGAAATCAGCCGGAAGATCGTATAGGCCGGCAATTCGAAGTTGGTGGAAGCGGCGACGTCGCCCAGGCGCGCACCGACGTAGTTGACGCCGCCGCCCAGCGAGGCGGTGCCAGAGCCGAGCGAAAAGCTCTGCGTCAGCACGACCGAGGCACTGTTCTTGGGGACGTTGGGGAAGCGGCTGCCGGTCACGATGGTAGCGTCGCCATGTGTGACGATCGCATCGGTATAGGCATACGAGGCCGACAGCTTGAGATTGCGCGCCAGCTCGCCCGAGACGTCGAGCTCCACGCCCTTGCTGGCGACCTCGCCGGCCGCCAGCGCGAAGTCGGTGTTGATCGGATTGGTGGTCAGCACGTTCTGCTTGGTGATGTGGTACAGCGCGAGAGTGCCGCTCAGGCGGTCATTGTCGTACTTGGCGCCGACCTCGTAGGACTTGCTCTTCTCGGGCGGAAAGGCCTGGTTCTCGATGCTGACGCCGTCGTTCGGACGGAAGGCGCGCCCGGCGGTGGCATACAGCGACAGCTGCTTGTCCGGCTGGTACACCAGGCCGGCACGCGGGCTGGTGGCTTCCGGGCTCTGCGTGCTGGTCGCGCTCACGCGGTAATTGACGACCGACTGGTCGGCGCTGTCGCGGCGCACGCCCAGCAGCATCTTCCACTGCTGGCTCAGGTCCACCTGGTCCTGGGCGTACACGCCGTGCGCGCGCTGCTCGGACTTGGTGTCGATCGACAGCGTCATCGGATCGGCGACGCCGCCGTAGACCGGGTTGTAGATGTCGATCGCGTACGGGTTGGTGGCGTTGGGATTGCGGCGGTACTGGATGCGGCGGTCGTCGAACTTGAAGGCGTCCACGCCGAACAGCAGGTTATGCTGGACCGGGCCGGTCGTGACCTTGCCGAGGATTTCCAGCCGGCCGGAGCGGTCGATCGCCTTGTTGTCGTTCAGGCGGTGCTGGCGGCGCAGCGTGCGGCCGTCGGCCAGCACGTTGTTGGCCTGGCTCGACACGCCATACAGGGAGCTGCTGCGGTAGGCCACGCCGGTCTGCAGGGACCAGTCGTCGTTGAACGGATGCTGGACGAAAAACTGCTGGCCGACCGAACGGATGGTCACCGGGCCGTCGGCTGGCTCGCCCAGGAAGCGCGATACCGGGATCAGGCCGAGCACGCCGTTGACGGCCAGGACGCCGCGGTCGAACGGCGCACGCTGCTCCACCGCCTCCACTTCATACGATACCGTAGTCGCCTCGCCGACCAGCCAGACGAAGGACGGCGACAGGAACTTGCGATCATGATTGAGCCGGTCGCGGAAGCTGTCGCCCTTTTCCCAGGCGGCGTTCAGGCGGTAGGCCAGGGTTTCGCTGATCGGGCCGGTAAAATCGACCGCACCGCGCCGCGTCCTGTAGCTGGCAAGCGTGCCCTCGATCGTGTACTCGGGCTGGAAGCGCGGCTTCTTGGTGGTGATGTTGACGGTGCCGCCTGGCTCGCCACGGCCGTACAGCGCGGCCGCCGGCCCCTTGAGGATTTCCACCGACTGCGTGTTCACGCCATCGCGCAGGCCGTTGTAGCCGCGGCTCGAACTGAAGCCGTTGACCATGTAGTCGGAGCCGAAGTTCGGGTCACCGGTGAAGCCGCGCATGGCATAGCTGTCCCACAGGCCGCCGAAGTTGCTGGCGCGCGAGATGCCGCTGGAGAGGTCAAGCGCGCCGGCGAGGTCGGTGACGCCCACATCCTTGAGCAGGTCGGCGGTGATCACACGGACGCTTTGCGGCAGGTCCTGCAAAGGCGTGTCGGTCTTGGTGGCGCCGGTGGCCGACAGGCTGCGATAGTTCTGGCGCTGGCCGGTGACGACCACTTTCGTGGTCGGGTCGCCGCCCGCCGCCGGCGCGGCGTCGTCAACGGCGGGCGACGCGACAGGGGCGGCGGCGGGCGCCTCGGGTGCTGCGGCCAGTGCCGCGATCGGATAGGTGGCGGCCAAAAACAAGGCCAGAGTGTGGTGCCGGGACGGATACATGCGAACTCCTGGTGTCGTAAGGTGTACTGGTGAACTTTGCGAAGTCTCTTCTGATTCCCGGCCGATGCTGTCGACCGTCGCTTCCACGTCCTTTCCCTGCTTCCTGCGCAGCGTCGTCCGCGGTGTTGATGCTGTTGATTACAACACGCCGAAACCGCGGGGTTATCGTGTAATGGCGCCGTCACAAAACAGAAACGGTTGTTTTCGACCCGCTATTTAGCACAGCTTGCTGTCCGCCCCGAGGTCGCACGCCTGCGGTGCACTCCTCCCACCGGCGCCCCTCGATGACGCACGCGCATGCACCGGATTGCGCATGCGCCGATGGGCCGGCCGGGCGCGCAAAGTCCAGGACCCGCGGTGAACGGCAACTCGCGAGCACATATGAGAACGCCCCCTCGGCCTTGCCTTCCGGTGTACAGCACAGCAATTCATGTTGTCGGGCACCCCCAAAACCGTAGTTTCTCTTCTACCCATCCTCGAAATCGCGATAATGTGACGACGCCGGTATGGTGTAATTCTTATCGGAAGCACGGTCGCCGCGCTGAAGGCCCGACGCGGGCGCTGCAGAACGGATAGCCCGGCCTTGACCTGCTCATTTACTTGATCGAACCATGCACAAAGGCGTCATTTGCGCGCTGCTCGCAGCAGCCCTGTTCGGTGCCAGCACGCCATTCGCGAAGCTGCTGGTCGGCTCCGTGCCGCCGCTGGTCCTGGCTGGCATGCTTTACCTGGGCAGCGGCCTCGGACTGCTGGCCTGGCTCGGGCTCCGCTCCTTGCGCAGCTCGAATGACCTGGACCGCCCCGCCGGGCTGACGGCACCCGACTTGCCCTGGCTGGCCGGCGCGATCCTGGCCGGCGGCGTCGCAGGCCCGGTACTCTTGCTGGCTGGCCTGGCGCTGACGCCCGCATCGTCCGCCTCCTTGTTGTTGAACATGGAGGGGGTGCTGACGTCGATGCTCGCGTGGTTCGTGTTCAAGGAGAATTTTGATCGCCGTATCTTCATCGGCATGCTGTTCATTGTCGTCGCAGGCGTCGTGCTCTCATGGGAGCAGGTGCCGGCGCTTGGCGCTCCGACCGGTGCGCTGGCCATCGTCGGCGCCTGCCTGTGCTGGGCGATCGACAACAACCTGACGCGCAAGGTCTCGGCCAGCGATGCAGTCCAGATCGCATGCGCCAAGGGCCTCGTGGCTGGCGCCGTCAACCTGGGGATTGCCCGCGCGCTCGGCTTTGGCTTGCCCGACATGAAAGCGATGCTGGGCGCTGCCGCGGTCGGATTTTCCGGCTATGGCCTCAGCCTGGTCATGTTCGTGGTGGCCCTGCGGCACCTGGGCAGCGCACGCACAGGCGCCTATTTTTCCACTGCGCCCTTCGTCGGCGCCGCGATCTCCTTGCTGATGCTCGCAGAGACGCCGACGCCGGGCTTCTGGCTGGCGGCCGGCCTGATGGGCGCCGGCATCTGGCTGCACCTGACCGAGCGGCATGAGCACGAACATGTCCACGCGCCGCTTTTCCACGCGCACACGCACGTCCACGACGAGCATCATCGGCATGAGCATGACTTCGACTGGGAAGACGCGGCGCCACACAGCCATCCCCATCACCACGCGCCGATCCGGCACACGCACGCGCATTACCCGGACATCCACCATCGGCACGAACACTGACAAGAGGATTTATGTTGACGTCCAACCTTTGCGCTACGATCGTAACATGACGCGTTTGTTCTTCCGCCTGGTCCTATGGCTGTCGATAGCGGTGCTGTCCCTTCACGGCGGCGCTGCAATAGCCATTGGACAAGCTGAAGCGCCCGCGCACCCAACGATGTCCATGGCGGGCCATGCACATCATCATATTGCCTCACAAAGCGGCGGCGACCACTGCTGCGAGTCCGGTTCCAAAGCGCCGGCAACTTCCCACGCAAAGTGCACTGCTGGCGCAAGCTGCTGCGCCGGCAGCGCGGCGCCTCCAGCCCAGCTGCCGCACTTCCATGCGCAGTCGACGGCGACCTCGCCACACGCGAGAGTGGAAGCCGCCATGACTTCCTTCGTGCCCTCCACCCTGGAGCGGCCGCCGCGGGACTTGTTCGTTTGATTTTCCAGGCGCGCTGACATGCGCATCGGGGCCGCACATCGGCCTTCAATCGACACGAACTAAAAATATGAAATTTTCACACCTGCTGCTGTTCGCGGCCGGCATGCCGTGGTTTGTTTTCGCGCAAATCCGAAAAACACCGGGGAGCGCCCCCATGAATTCACTGACAAGACCAGGCCTGCGCCGCTTGGCTGTCGCGGCAAGTGCCGCCTTCTTGGCGGGCTGCGCCAGCCTGTCCAGGGATGGCGGCACTGATGACGTTGCTCGCATGACGCAGGAACGCATCGCCCAGCCGGCGCCATGGAAGCGGGATCAAGCCGCGGAGGCCACGCAATCGGAAGTGAAGGCCGTTCTTTCCAAGCCGATCGGCGCTGACGCCGCGGTGCACCTTGCCCTGCTCAACAACCAGGGGCTACAGGCATCGCTGGCCGAGTTGGGGGTCGCCGAAGCGGACTTCGTCCGGGCCGGCCGGCTACCCAACCCGGGCTTCAGCTTCGGCCGCATCCGAGGTGGCAGCGAGACCGAGATCGATCGCAGCCTGTCGTTCGACCTGGCCGCGCTCCTGACCATGCCAGCGCGCAGCGGCATCGAAAGCCGGCGCTTCGAGCAAGCCAAGCTCCAGGCGGCGATGCAGGCAGTGCGACTGGCCGCGGACACGCGCAAGGCCTGGTATGTCGCCGTCGCCGCGGCGCAGGCATCGACTTTCGCCGGCCAGGTGCTTGGCGCGGCCGAGGCAGCCGCCGAGCTTGCCGCGCGCATGCAGGCTGCCGGCAACTGGAGCGCATTGGACGCCGCGCGCGAGCGTGCCTTTTACCAGGACGCCGTGACCCAGCAGGCGCAGGCGCGCCTGCTGGCCGACACGGCGCGCGAGGAACTGGCCCGCCTGCTGGGCCTGTGGGGACCGTCCCTTGACTTCACCCTGCCGGACCGGCTGCCCGACCTTCCGGCCCAAGCACGCGCGCCGGCGAATGCCGAGGCGGACGCGCTGTCGCAGCGGCTCGACGTCCTCGTCGCGCGCCACGACGCGCAGGCGACGGCGCAGGCGCTCGGCTTGGCGAAGACGACGCGCTTCATCAACGTCTTCGATGCCGGCTATGCCAACAAGAGCACGACCGGCGCGCCGCGCGAGAACGGCTATGAAGTCTCGCTCGAGCTGCCGCTGTTCGACTGGGGCGGCGCACGCCTGGCGCGGGCGCAGGCCTCGTACATGGCGGCGGTCCACCGTACCGGCGATGTGGCTGTGAAGGCGCGCTCCGAGGTGCGCCAGGCCTACGCCAGCTACCGCACCGCCTACGACATCGCGCGCCATTACCGCGACGACATCGTCCCGCTGCGCAAGCAGATCGCAGACGAAGTCCTGCTGCGCTACAACGGCATGCTCGCCAGTACCTTCGAGCTGCTCGCCGAGTCGCGCGAACAACTGGCCGCCGTCAATGCCGCGATCGCCGCGCAGCGTGATTTCTGGATCGCCGACACCAACCTCCAGTTCGCCATGAACGGCGGCACCACCGATGCGAGGAGCGCACAATGATTTCACGTCGAGATTTTTTCAGGGGCGCCGGCGCGGTTGCCGTGAGCACGGCGGCCGTCAGCCGCGTGGGAGCGGCGTCGCTGCCCGAAGCGGTGGTCATGGACAATGCGAAAACCCATGTGCCGCCACTGCCCGCCACCGGATTGCCATTCAACCCCGTCGTGACGCTGAACGGCTGGTCCCTGCCCTGGCGGATGAACAATGGCGTCAAGGAGTTCCACCTGGTGGCCGAGCCGGTCGTGCGCGAGTTCGCGCCGGGGATGAAGGTCAAGCTGTGGGGTTACAACGGCCAGTCGCCGGGTCCGACGATCGAAGTGGTCGAGGGCGACCGGGTGCGCATTTTCGTGACCAATAAACTCCCCGAGCACACCAGTGTGCACTGGCATGGGCAGCGCCTGCCCAACGGCATGGATGGCGTGACCGGCCTGACCCAGCCCGGCATCGCGCCAGGCAAAACCTTCGTCTACGAATTCGTGGCGCGGCGTCCCGGCACCTTCATGTACCACCCGCACGCGGACGAGATGACGCAGATGGCGATGGGCATGATGGGCTTCTGGGTGACGCACCCGAAGGACCCGGCGAAGTTTGCCGTCGACCGCGACTTCGTCTTCCTGCTGAGCAGCTACGACATCGACCCGGGCAGCTCCACCCCGAAGGTCAACACCATGCTGGACCAGAACCTGTGGACCTTCAACAGCCGGGTCTTCCCGGGCATCGACTCCCTGCCGGTGCGCCAAGGCGACCGGGTGCGCATCCGTGTCGGCAACCTGACCATGACGAACCATCCGATACATCTGCACGGACACGAGTTCGAAGTCACCGGCACCGACGGCGGCTGGACGCATCCGGCAAGCCGCTGGCCCGAGGTGACGACCGATGTCGGGGTGGGCCAGATGCGGGCAATCGAGTTCATCGCCAACGAACCCGGCGACTGGGCCCTGCACTGCCATAAGGCCCACCACACGATGAACGCGATGGGCCACAACGTGCCGACCATGATCGGCGTCGACCACCGTGGCATCGCCGAGAAGATCAGCAAGATCGTACCGGACTACATGGTCATGGGCGACCAGGGAGGCTCGATGGGCGGCATGGAGATGCCAATCCCGGAAAACACCCTGCCGATGATGACCGGCGACGGCCCGTTCGGCGGCGTCGAGATGGGCGGCATGTTCACCGTGCTGAAGGTGCGCCACGACCAGAAGCGCGGCGACTACAGCGATCCGGGCTGGTACAAGCACCCGGCAGCTACGCTCGCCTACGAATGGACTGGCCAGCTATCCGAGCCCGAACGCAGCCATGCCGCGGGACGCAGCCTGATGCCGGCGGCCGGCAAGCGCGACGTCGAGCTGCAGGTGCGCAAGCCGACCGGGCACGGCGAACACTGACGGCGTGGGAGCACGAAATATTTGCCTTCTCTCGACTGTCATTGAAACGGAACCGCCAGCGGCCGGCATGGTCGTTGTACGTCCACACCATCATGATAAATTTGCTTTGGAGCTTACGATGACTCGTTTATTTTCTCTGTTTGGCGCCCTGTTCGTCACTACCGGTCTTGCGCTGGCGGCGGCCGGTGCATCGGCACGCATGCAAGTGCAGATGCCCGGTCACGACCAGCACGCCGCCATGGCCATGCCTTCCCAGGATGATCCGGATACACTATCCGAGGGAGGAATCCAGAAGGTCGACAAGGACGCCGGCAAGCTGACGGTCAAGCATGGCCCGCTGAATAACCTCGGCATGCCTGCCATGACGATGGCGTTCAAGGTCCAGGACCCCGCAATGCTCGACCAGGTGAAAGTTGGCCAGCTGGTCCGGTTCCGGGTGGAGCGCGCCAATGGCAGCCTCACCATCACCAGACTCGAAGTGTCCAAATAAAGTTGGCCGTCCTGTGACCCGGCACACGGGGAAACAGGACGCGCATTTACCCTTACTGACTCAATTAACCTACCCAAGGAATCAACATGTCCATCAAACGCATCCTCGCCGTCGCCACCTTTGCCCTCGCCAGTGCAGTGACCTCGTCCACTTTCGCGCACGCGAAATTGCAATCGTCCGATCCCGCGGCCGGCAGTGCGATCGCCAGCGCACCGAAGCAGGTTCGCCTCAAGTTCAACGAAGCCCTGGAGCCAGCGTTCAGCAAGATCGCCCTGGCAGCGGCCGATAATAAGGAAATCCCGGTCACCGCCGTCGCCGTCGACAAGGAGGACCATTCGGTCATGACGGCCCAGTTGCCGGCGTTGCCTACTGGCGCGTATCGTATCCAGTGGTCGGCAATGACCCACGACAGCCACAAGATGAAGGGCGAAGTCCCGTTCACAGTCAAGTGATGGCGCTCGACCTTCAGACCACGCAGCGACTGGTGACGGCGCTGCTGAACCTGGGGGCGGCGGTGCTCATGGGTGCGAGCGTCTCGCGCCTGTGGCTCGGCCGCGACGGCTCCAGCTGGGCCCGTACGCGCCGTGAGCCCGTGCGCAAGGCCGCCGTCATCGCTGGCTTGCTTGCGCTGGCCGCTGATGTTGCATGGCTGTGGCTCGAGTCGGCTGCAATGGCCGAGGTTCCGGTCACCGAGGCGGCGAGCGCCACCTGGGCGATGGTGAGCTCCTCGCACCTCGGATTCGCGTGCTGCATCGGGATCGCCGCCTTGGTCGTCGCCACCGCCGGCGCCTTCATGCGCGGCACTGGCGGTTCGGGTCCAACGCTGCTGTCGCTGGCCGCGCTCGCCGTGTTCTGGTACGCGCGCAGCATGGTCAGCCATGCGTCGAGCGATGGCGACTTCAGCGTACGCCTGCTGGCGGATTGGGCGCACCTGGGCCTGATCAGCCTTTGGGTCGGCGAAGTCATGGTTGCCGGCGCAATCACCCTGCGCGCGTCCGCGAACATGGCCGCAAGCGACCGGCGCGCCAGGGCAGCATACGTCGCGTCGCTATCGAGTTCGGCGACGTTTGCATTGACCGGGATCTTCGTCACCGGCTTATACGCGGTCTGGCGAAGCATTGACGGGTGGGCGAACCTGATCGGAAACCCCTACGGGAATACCCTGGTGGTGAAAATGCTGATGGTCGGCGCAGCTGCGGCACTGGGCGGATACAACCGCTTTTTTGTGATGCCGCCATGGCTCGCCCGCGAGTCCGCAGGTGACGCGGCAGCGGAGGTGTTCCCGGTGCGCTTCAAGCGTGTTCTCTGGATCGAAGCGGTCGTACTGCTGGCGGTTGTTGTACTGGCCGCGTGGCTTGCATCGACGTCCCCTCCGGGCGAACAGATGTGAGCCAGCCCGGCAAGCGTCGCTCCGGCCGCTTCGGTCTGGTGCATTTCGCGAGCATCGTCGGCGCCGGCGGCACCAGGATGCAGCGCGGCGCCCCACTTGTTTGCACGGCCCTTACTTGTGCTGCCTCGCCCCGCCGAAACAGCTTTTTCTCTTTTTTGGCATGGCCAAATAGGCGTCTTCGTGTCGGGCGCCCATGATGTAATCGTTTCGACCGCATGCAATCCCGCGCGTCGCCAAAACAACATGACATTTACCTGAGGATACAATGCCCAAGATGCATCGCGCGCCAGTTCGGCACCAACCATTACCTGTTCCTCGCGTAGGCCTGGCGCCGCGCGCCATCCACGTCGCGGTCGCCACCTTGCTTGCCACGCCGTCCGCAGCCGTTTTTGCCCAAAGCACGGTTGCCGACAGCACCGCCGCTCCGGCGGAGACCGTGATCGTGACCGGAACCCGCAGTATCGGCACCAAGATGCGTGACAGCGCGGCGCCGGTGGCGGTGCTGTCGGCCGACGCGCTGCGCGAAACGGGGGCGTCGAACCTGTTCGACGCGATGACCACACTGATGCCGTCCTATAACTCGCAGTCTGTTGGCGGCGACATCGGCAACATGATCCGCTCGGTGCAGCTGCGCGGCCTGGGCCCGAACCATGTGCTGGTCCTGGTCAACGGCAAGCGCCGCCACAACACGGCCAGCATCGCCGCCGATGCCGGCCCCAACCAGTATTCCTCGCCAGCCGACCTCGACCTGATTCCGGTCTCGGCGGTCGACCACATCGAAATCCTCCAGGACGGCGCCGCCGCGCAATACGGCTCGGATGCGATTGCGGGCGTCATCAACATCATCCTCAAATCCTCGCCGAGTGCGGGCGAAGCCAGCCTGACGGTCGGCAGTTACGGCGACAGCAAGGTCAACCCGCACCATGACCACAACGGGCTGACACGCGACCTGCTGATCGACAAGGGCTTCGCGCTCACATCCAGCGGCTTCGCCCACCTGTCGGCGCAACTGCGCGACCACGATTTCACCAACCAGACCGGCGCCGACCTGGTGACCACCAACGGTTTCGGCACGCCCCTCGTGCCGCGCTCGCCGGCATCGGACCCCTTCCCCAGCAAGGTCAGCGGCGATTCGAAGAGCCAGGTCGGCGGCGCGGCCTTGAACGCGGGCTTCCGCCTGGCGGGCGGCGCCGAAGCCTACGGGAATGCCACCTATGCCCACCGCAAGGCCTGGAGTTACCAGAACTGGCGCACCCCGGCCAAGGCGCCGACCTTCTACCCCAACGGCTTCGAACCGGTCGAGACGGCGAAGGAAGACGACTACGCGGCCAGCGTCGGCATCAAGGGCGCGGCCAGCAACGGCTGGCATTGGGACCTGAGCACCACCTATGGCCGCGACGACATCGCGATCGGCGTCGAGGACAGCGTCAACCGGCCGTTGCTGCGCAAGACGGGCAGTTCGCCGACCAGCTTCTACGACGGCCAGTACACGTTCTCGCAGTGGACCAGCAACGCCGACTTCAGCAAGTCCTTCGACCTCGGCTGGCGGGCCCCGCTGGCCCTGGCGTTCGGCCTGGAAGCGCGCCACGAATCCTACAGCCTGGGCGCCGGCGACGAGGCTTCGCGCTACGACTTCGGTCCCGACGGCTTTCCCGGGTACGCGCTGGCCGACGCCGGCACGCACACCCGCCGCAACGTGGCCGCCTATGTCGATGTCGGCGTGCGCCCGATGCCGCAGTGGCAGGTCAACGTCGCCGGCCGCCAGGAGCACTACAGCGACTTCGGCAACACCTTCAATGCAAAGCTGACCAGCCGTTATGACTTCACGCCCTCGTTCGCCCTGCGCGGCACGGTGAGCAACGGCTTCAGGGCGCCGACGCTGCAGGAAGAATTCTATTCGGCCACCAATGTCGGCCCCACCTACGCCGACGTGGTCCTGCCGGCCAATTCGCCTTCCGCCTCGTTCGCCGGGGCCAGGCCGCTGGCGCCCGAAAAATCGAAAAACCTGAGCCTGGGCCTGGTGGCGACCGTGGCGCCGCGCCTGGCGGTCACGCTGGACATGTACCGGATCGAGGTCCGGCATCGCATCGTCGGCTCGGGGACGATCAGCGGCGCCGGCGCCGATGCGGCGATCGTCGCCCATGGCAGCGTACTCGACCCGAGCATCACCGACGCCACCGTCAGCTACCTGACCAATGGCGTCGACACCCGGACCCACGGCCTGGACGCGACCGCCGACTATCCGATGGACCTCGGCGACTATGGCAAGGTCAAGTGGACCGCAGGGCTGAACCTGAACCATAACCGGGTGACCGGCACCAACCTCGCCGGCGGCGTCAATCCGGCGGCGATCTCGCCGGTGATCGATGCGACGCCGAAAAGCAAGCTGATCGTGGGTGGCAAATACTTCTACGGCGACTGGAACCTCAATCTGCGCGTGACCCGCTACGGCGACACGCAACTGACGGTGGCCGACCCCGACACCGACGGTGCGCCGTTCCACACCAACCGCATCAAGCCGACCACGATCGCCGACCTGGAGACGGGCTATGACTTCACCAGCAAACTGAGCTTGACCGCCGGCGTGAAGAACCTGTTCAACCATTTCCCCGAGCACGCGATTTCGCAGGGCTACACGCATGCTTACGTGCTGCCGAGCTTCTCGCCCTTCGGCATCAATGGCGCGTATTACTACGTCAAGCTCGCGTATTCGCTATAGGTGATGCGCCGGTGGCCGTTCAGCCGCGTTCCGACGCGGCTGAACGGCCACCGGCAAGGACCATCGGGTGAGTTGATACGCTGGGCATCGAGAGCCCAACGCCCGCATGCCGTGCAAGCCGCGCGGCATGCGGGCGAGCTATGCCTGGCCGGTCAGGCGCTGCACGCCCAAGGCTTCGTCCAGCTGCGCCGCGCTCATCAGCTTGCGTTCCAGGACCAGCTCGGCGACGCGCCGGCCGGTCGCCTGCGCATCGCGCGCCAGCTTGCCCGCGCGCTCGTAACCCAGGTACGGACTGAGCGCCGTGACGAGCCCGATCGATTCGTGCACGCTGGTGCGTAGCGCGTCTTCGTTGGCACGGATGTCCGCGACGCAGCGTGTCTGCAGCGCCGCGCAGCCTGCCCGCAAGTGGGCAAGACTCTTGAACAGCGCGAAGGCGATGATCGGTTCGAAAGCATTCAACTGCAGCTGTCCCGCCTCCGCCGCCATGCACACGGTGAGGTCGTTCCCGATCACCTCGAACGCGATCTGGTTCACGACCTCGGGTATGACCGGATTGATCTTTCCCGGCATGATGCTCGACCCGGCCTGCATCGGCGGCAGCACGATCTCGCCAAGACCGGCGCGCGGGCCGGACGACAGCAGCCGCAGGTCGTTGCTCGTCTTCGACAGCTTGATTGCAACCCGCTTGAGTACCGCCGACAGCGCCACCAGCGCGTCGGTATCCTGGGTCGCGGCGATGAGATCCGGCGCCGTCGTCAACGCCAGCCCGGTCAGGCGCGCCAGCCGGTCGCGGACCCGGTTGCCGTAACCGTCCGGTGCGTTCAGCCCGGTGCCGATCGCCGTCCCGCCCAGGTTTATTTCGAGCAGCCCATGCAGGGCATGGGCGAGCGCGCGCTCGTCACCGGCGAGCATCGCGGCGTAGCTGGCGAATTCCTGGCCCAGCGTCATCGGTACGGCATCCTGCAACTGGGTGCGGCCCATCTTCAGGACGCCGGAGAAAGCCTGCGCCCGTTCCTGGAACGCTTCGCGCAACGAGGCCAGCGCTTGCAGCAGGCGCACGCCTCCGGCGTGCAGCGCCAGCCGCAACGCAGTCGGGTACACGTCGTTCGTGCTCTGCGAGAGGTTGACGTCCTCGTTCGGGTGCAGGTATTCGTACCGGCCGCGCCCATGCCCCATCAGCTCGAGGGCGCGGTTCGCAATCACCTCGTTGGCGTTCATGTTGGTCGAGGTCCCCGCGCCGCCCTGGATCATGTCGACCACGAATTGTTCGTGCAGGGCGCCGGCGCGCAGCTCCTTGCACGCCGCGACGATCGCCTGTGCCTTGGCCTGCGGCAGGATTCCAAGTTCGTGGTTGACCTCGGCCGCCGCCTGCTTGATATCGGCCAGCGCCACGACCAGGTCCGGGAACTGCCCGACGCTTGCGCCGCTAATCGAAAAATTCTCGCGCGCGCGCTGGGTGTGGATGCCATACAGGGCCTGTTCGGGCACCGCCAGCTCGCCGAGCAAATCGTGTTCAATCCTATGCGTCATTACCGCCATGGTGATCTCCGTTCCTGGATGTTTGTTATAGCAACAGCTGGATGCCGAACGTGAAGGCAAGCTGGCGCTTGTCTGCGCGCGCCGGGCCGATGTCGCGGCCGGCGCTGCCTTGCAGGATGAGGCTGTCGGCCAGCCGCCATTTGAATCCGACGCTCGCCAGCGTCTGGCTGCCCTCGCCCGCGGCCCGCGTGTGCCCGACTTCGACGCGGCACTCGACCGTCGCCATGCACTGGCGCGTCAGCTTGACGCCGGCCAGCCAAGCGTTCGTCCCCCCCTGCACCAGGTTCCGGCCGGCCTCGACGAACAAGGCGTTGTCGCCGCGATGGACTCCGAGCACCAGCGGCAGCAGCAGGCTGGGGCCTGGATCGCCCAAGCCACGCTCGACGGAACTGGCCGACAGGTTCCAGCTATAGGCGGGAAACATGGCCAGGGCGACGCCGGCCGGCTCGAGCTCGGCGAAGCGCCATTTGAGCCCGACCGTTGCCGACCCCAGGCCCGACCGCGTATCCGTTCCCGGCTCGCGCAGCATCAGGTGCGGAATCGCCACCACGAGCTGGGTTCGTTCGCTCAGGCCGTAGTTGACGTCCATTGCCGGCACCGCATATTTCCGGCTGTCGGCCGTACGCTCGCCGCTGGCGACGATGTTGATCTCCCAGTTGCGCGCGCCGGGCGTATCGGTGTCCTCGGTCGCCTCCGCATTGGGCAGCATCCCGGCCAGCAACAGGGCTGCGAGCCGCGCCTTGGCGCGGCGCCGGATGCCGCGCCGCAGCCGGGGCGCGATCGCCAAGTGCGGGACCCGCAGCTTGCAGGCTTGCTGTTCGCCGACGCAGGGGGCGGCGTCGTACAAATCGGTATCGTCCATCCGCGTGCCTCGGTGTCGAATTGAACATGCAGTGCCGGTATCGCTCGTGAGCGCACGGCCCGATGTATTTTAGGTAGGCAGCGGTGGGTTTTTCTGCCGAGTTCCCGGGTCGAGCCAGTGCGTCAGCGCCGAAGATGATCGCCAGACGGCATATCGTATTGCCCGTTCGAGAATCAGTAACCGCTCACCCGGTCGACCAGGCCAATCATCGGCAAGCCTTGCCGGTGGCGGTGGATGTTGCCGATGACCGCTTCGACCGCGGTTTCCGGCTGGGTCATGCTGGCGATGTGCGGCGTCAGTGTCACCCGCGGATGTGTCCAGAACGGATGGCCTGGCGGCAGCGGTTCCGGTTCGCACACATCGAGGATGGCATTTCCCAGTTGCCCATCCTCCAGAGCCTGGAGCAAGTCCTCCTGGACCAGGTGGCCGCCGCGTCCGACGTTGATCAGGGTGGCGCCGCGCGGCAGCTGGTCGAACAGCGGCTTGGACAGGATGCCGCGAGTACTGCCGGTCAAGGGCAACAGGCAGATCAGGATGTCCGTGCGCATCAGGAACGCTGGCAATTGCTCCGGGCCGGCATGGCATGCCACCCCCTCGATCCGTTGCGGCGAACGGCTCCAGCCCGCGCAGTCAAAGCCGAAACCGGACAGGCGCTCCAGCACGGCGCGCCCCAGCATGCCCAGGCCGAGTACACCGACACGGCGCGACGCGGCAGGATGCACGCGATGGGCCTGCCAGTTTGCGTTGCACTGTTGTTCCAGGTAGGTGCGCCAATTGCGATGGATGGAGAGCACCGCCAGGCTCACGTACTCGACCATGCCGGCGATGATGCCGGACTCCACCATGCGCACCACCGGCAGCGTCGCGGGGATGGCGGAGAGATCGAAATGATCGGTGCCCGCCCCGGTCGAAAACAGGACTTCCAGATTGGGAAACCGGGCCGCGATGTCATCCGGCGGCTGCCACGCGGCCAGGTAGCGCACCTGGCGCGGGTCGCCAATGTCGGGCCAGATGCGAAACGGCAGATCCGGCATCTGGCGGGCAAACAGTTCCGCCCAGACGGCGCCGCGAACCGGGTCGGCTTTGTAGACGAAACTCATGGCGCTCAGGCCGGCCGATAGATGACATACACCTTCGCCACGTGTTCGCGGCTCTCCCAGCTGCACCTTGCTCCCTGCTCGACCAGGAAGATGTCGCCTTTCGAGAACCTGCCCTCGCGGCCGGTCTCATCGACAAACGTCACGCTGCCCTCCAGCAGGTACATCAGTTCGAAATGGCGGTACAGCATCGCGCGGCGGTGGTACGGCGTCGAATCCCAGGTGCCGCAGACAAACTCCCCATCGGCGGAGCGATAGTCGGTGTAGTTGCGGCATGCCGGTGTTGGCGTCAGCAGGAGTTCGGCCAGCGGCGTGCCGGACGGTTCGAGCTGCGGGTTCTCCTTGATCGGCACGATGGCGCGCTCGCCGGGCTGGCTGCCGTTGTAGCGCGCGAAGATCAACGATACGGGACCGTCGGCGGACCAGGAGAACGCCGCGCCCTGCTGGATCACCGCACTCTGGCCGGCTTCCAGTGTCAGGTCCGCGTCCGGGTACGACAGGGTCACGCGGCCCTCGTCGACGATGATGAATTCGTCGGCCGGCATGGATGGCACCGCGCCGCCGCCGGCCCCGAGGGTAATGACGCCCGCGGTCACCGGGCCCGGCGCCCAGTCCAGGCAGCGGCGGCTGGCAAGAAAACGGTCTTCGCCGGCCGCCGCCGCCACGGCATTGCCCTGGTTCGGGTCGCGCGCAAACTGGCGCAGGTCGACGAATGATGGCGGCGTGCTCGCTTGGGGAAGTGGATTCGGCATGATCTGGGCTTTCGATGGTCTGGTGATGAACTTACCGGGCAGTAGACCATGAACGGCATGCTCGACAAGCTCGTTTTCATGCCCGCGTTCCACAGAATGATTGGAATTCAGGGGCACACGCGGCATAGCCTGCCGCGCTGCATGACAACCCGCGGTGGCAGGGACGCACTGTCCCCGCATATGCGCCAGGTCGATGCTCATGCTGGCTTCAGCTTTCCAGCCACACTTGTTCGGCGAACGAGAACCCCATCAGGCCGCCCAAGGGGTGCGAGCCATAGCCTTTCAGCTTGTTGGTGAAGCCATCGAGCGAATGGTTGAAGATCGGGATGCCGACGCCGCAATGGTCGTGCACCAGCACTTGCATGTCCGCGTACATTTGCTTGCGCCTGCCCTCGTCGGTTTCGCCACGGGCGAGGTCCAGCAGTTGGTCGAATTGCTCATTCTTCCAGCCCGAGACGTTGGTCGGCGCCGTGGATTTGAAGAACATCGTGAACAGCAGGTCGACCGTGGGGCGCGGATTGATGTTGCCGAACGTCATAGGATGCTTGGCCCAGTGGTTTGACCAATAGCCGTCGGGCGGCATGCGCTTGACCTCCAGGTGCATGCCTATCTTTTGCCCGGTCAGTTGCAACACTTGCGCGGTATCGACCGAACCGCTCGCGGGCGTGGCGGCCACGATCGGCAAACTTCTTCCGGCCATGCCCGACTTGCGCAAGTGGTACCTGGCCTTGTCCAGGTCCATCGCGCGCTGCGGCAGGCCCGCAAAATAGTATTTGCTGCTGCGCTGGACCGGCTGGTCGTTGCCGATGTCCGCATAACCCCGCATCGACACCTTGCGGATGAGCTCCCGGTCCATCATGTATTTCATCGCCAGCACGAAGTCCGGGTTCTTCACCGGCCCCAGGTAGTCACGCATGATGAGATCGGTGTAATTGCCGGTATTCGATTCGAACAGGGTGTAGCCGGCCGCCGCCTTGACGGCCTGCGCCGAGCGCGGGTTGACGCCGTTGATCAAGTCGACGTCGCCCGACAGCAGCGCGTTCACGCGCGCCGCGTCGTCGGGAATCGCGAAGTATTCAATCTCGTCGAGGTAGGGCTTGCCCGGCTTCCAGTAGTCCTTGTTGGCAACGCCGACCGAACGTATGCCTGGACGAAACTCCTTGCATCGATATGGGCCGGTCCCGTTGGCGGTAGTGAAATCCCGCGTGCCATCCCGGACGATGAGGAAATTCGATGTTCCTAACAAGAGCGGCAAGTCGATATTCGGCGCCTTCAGCACGATCTTCACTTCGTTCGGGCCGACCGCTTTGACGTCCGCAAACTCGTCCGCGATGAGCTTGGCCTTGGACGCGGTGGCCGGGTCCTTCTGGCGCAGCAACGAGTACACCACGTCGGCCGCGGCCAGAGCCTGGCCATCGTGGAACATCACGTCCTTGCGCAGCTTGACCGACCACGTCACCGCGTCCGCGGTGTCGATCGACTCGGCGAGTTCCAGCCGCGAATTCAGGCTGGCGTCGATCGCGGTCAGGCCGTTGTAGAACATGAAATGGCGCACGTAGTCGGCGATGGTGCCACCCTTGGCGGGATCCAGCGTATCGGAGGTCGAACTGGCGGCCGCGGCCACGCGAATGCGCCCACCCTTCCTTGGCGTCTGCGCCTGCGCGACGCCGGCATGCGTCAGCAGGGCACCCGCGACGCCCGACATCATGCCGCCCGCCACCAGGCTGCGCAGGACGTCGCGGCGCGAAAGGCCGCGCCTGAGATCGGCGGACGGCGGAAGGATGATGTCGGAGTCGCGCATGGATGTGTCCTCGAGGTTCTGGTAAATGGCCTGCTGGCGTGGCCTGCCGGCGAGCCAGTGCTATTGTAAGTTCCTTCACGAAGTATATTCTGCGGTCGGGCTCCGGGCCGGTAGCAGATGCTTGCATTCTTCGGCAGCTAATCAGTGATTGTCGTTCATTGCAAACACCGTGGGGCCGGCCCCCTGCGCCCAGGAGTTACCAGGGCCAGTGGACTTCGATGCCCAGGCCACCATCCCGGGCCTTCTCGTAGATCAGCCGCGCGACCGTCAAATCTTGCAGCGCGAGCCCGGTCAAATCGAACACGGTGATGTCGTCCGGCGCCCGCGCCAGCCTTGCCTTGCCGGTCAACAGGTCGCCGATTTCGACACAGGGGGTCGCGGGCGCCCATTGCGACTCGCCGAGCTGGCGCGACTGTGCCAGGTCGTCGACGACCAGGCGCGCGCGTGCCAACAGGCCGTCCGGCAGTTCACGTTTTCCCTTGGTATCGGCGCCGACGCAATTCACATGCGCGCCCGGCTTGAGCGCGTCCGCGGCGAACAGCGGCCCGCCTCCGGGCGTGGCCGTGATGATCACGTCGCTGCTCGCCACGGCGCTGTCGGCATCGGCGGCGCAAGCGGCCGGCAAGCGTCCGGCGAAAAGGCGCTCGAAGCCTTCATCGCGCTGACGGTCGACGCTGACGTAGCACAGCGCGTCGACCTGTGGCAGCACGCGCAGCGCATAGTCGACCTGGACACGCGCCTGCACGCCGGTACCGAACACGCACAGCCGCCTGCTGTCGGTACGGGCAAGCTGCTGCAGGCCGATCGCGCCGGCGGCTCCGGTGCGCGCGGTGGTGATCGCATTGCCATCGATGATGCAGACCGGGCGGCCGGTGGCCGGGTCGACCAGCATCACGGTGGCCTGGTGCGGCTCGCCGCCCAGCTGGCGGTTCGACGGCCAGAACCCGGCCGCTTTAAAGCCGAGCAATCCTTCCGCTGGCACGTCGCCAGCCTTGATGCCGAAGACGCCGCCCGTGGCCAGCTTTTCG
This sequence comes from Massilia terrae, assembly GCF_024753145.1. Taxonomy (GTDB): domain Bacteria; phylum Pseudomonadota; class Gammaproteobacteria; order Burkholderiales; family Burkholderiaceae_D; genus Telluria; species Telluria terrae. The sequence continues at coordinate 34,821 of NZ_JANUGU010000009.1, forward strand.
CGGATCACCGGGAACACGCGGCCCTGCCGCTCGCTGTGAAGGACAAAGGCGCGCTGGACGGCTGCCAGCACGTCGTCGGGCTGAAGCACGGCGGCGACCGCTTCGGCATTCAGCATCAGGAGTCGGGATTGCATGGCCGCTCACTCCCCTTTCGAAATATCGATCAGTACGCTCTTGACACGAAGACAAGCCTCGTACGCGTCGCGCCCGAGATCCTTGCCAAAGCCGGAACGCTTGTAGCCGCCGGTCGGAATCACGAAGTCGGAGGTGCGCCCATAGCGGTTGATCCACACCGTGCCCGCCTCGATGCTGCGCGCCATCCTTAATGCGCAACCGATATCGGCGGTATGGACGCCCGCAGCCAGCCCATATTCCGGATGGTCGGCGAGCGCCAGCGCCTCTTCCTCGTCGTCGAACAGTTGCACCGTTATCACGGGTCCGAAAATCTCACGCTGCACCGCATCCATCCGGCTTTGCACGCCGGTCAGGATCGTCGGCCGGTAGTAGGCGCCGCCGGGCCCCGCCTCGAAGGCGCGCCCTCCGGTCACGATCGCGCCGCCCTGCGCAACGGTGCGCTGCACGATGCCGTGGATGCGCTCCATCTGCGGCAGCGAAATGATGGGTGCCAGGGTCGCATCCGGGTCCCAAGTGGTGCCAGGCCTGAGTTCCGAGAAAATGGCGGAGAGCCGGTCAATGATCCGCTCGCCGATCGCACGCTGCACGATCAGCCGCGAGCCGGCATTGCAGACCTGCCCGGCATTGAGCGTGATGGCACGGGCCACGGTTCGCGCCGTCCTGTCGAGGTCGGGCACGTCGGCGAACACCACTTGCGGACTCTTTCCGCCCAGCTCGAGCGTGACCGGCTTGGTGCCGTTTTCAGCACATGCCGTCATGATCGCCGCGCCCGTCGCGGTCGATCCGGTGAACGTGACCTTGGCGATTCGCGGATGGCGGCACAGGGCGGCGCCGGTGGTGCGGCCATCGCCCTGCACCACGTTGAACAAGCCCTTCGGCAAGCCCGCTTCGATGGCCAGTTCGGCCAGCCGCAAGGTGCTGTACGGCGTCATCTCGGACGGCTTGACCACGACCGCGTTACCCGCCGCCAAAGCCGGAGCGATCTTCCACGACGTCGTCACCAGCGGAAAATTCCAGGGGATGATCGCGCCGATCACCCCGTACGGTTCGGTGATCGTCATGCCCAGATGGCCGGTGCCGGTCGCCGCCACGGCGCCGCCGGCCTTGTCGGCCCACTCGGCGAAGAAACGGATGCCTTCCGCGGTGAACGGCACGTCCCAGGCTGACGCATCGCGTAGCGGCCGGGTCGAACTCACCGCTTCCAGCGGCGCAAGCGTCGCGAGGTCGGCCTCGACCAGGTCGGCCCAGCGCCGCAGCACGCGCGCCCGCTCGCGCGGCGCGCGGCTGGCCCAGCCGCTGGTCTTGAACGCGCGCCAGGCATCCTGCACCGCCTGGTCGACGATGTCCGGGCCGGCCACCGGCAGGCCGCCACAGGACACGCCGTCGGAAGGCCGCCTGGTGTCGAGTGTGGCGGCGCCGCCCTCGACATAGTGGCCACCGATAAAATGTGCATTGCGCAAGACTATGCGATCCGGATCAAAGTTTTCCATCTTCATTCCTTTCCAGTCGGTTCACCTGTACAGCCAGGCGACCTCAGCCCAGCAACCTTCCCAAGCGCACCACCGTCACCCCGGGGCGCAGCTGGCGCACCGACGGCATCACCAGCACGCAATCCGGATATGGTGTCTTGACCGGCTCCCCATCGCGCCAGCCGATCACGGTGCCGGCCCCGGGAAAGGTCTCCAGTCCGGTGTAGTCGCCGGCGAACCTGAAGTCCATGGTGGAGGCGACGACGGGCTCGGTGACGCGCACTACCCTGGTTGCCGCAGGCGCGGGCAGGCGCCAGCCCGCCGGCACATCGGCGACGGCGACAATGCCGGTCAGTTCGAGAAAACGCGACACCGCGTCGCGCGCAACGTTCGCCGCACCAGCCTCCCAGTGCTGGCCGCACTCGACCACCAGGGCGCACTTCGGGCTGGCCGGATCACCAAAGCCCGCATAGTCGCGCAAGCGCTTGCCTTCCGGATGGCCGTCGTCGCTGATGATCCATTCCGGCGTCCCCATGCTGCGCGCCAAGGCGATGCTCTTGTCGAGCGGGCCGCAGACGGCCAGCGGCGCGCAGCGCTCATGCATGGAATGCAGATCGAGCAGGTAATCGACAGTGTCCACCAGTGGGCGCATCTGCCGTGCGCGCCGCAGCTCGCTGCCATCGCGGCTGGCATCGTCCAGCACGGATTCACTCCAGAGGCGGTTGAAATCATGGTCCAGGAAGCGCGAGGCATCCGGTTTGGCGGGATCGAAGCGGTGGTATGCATCGACATTGGCGAACGACAGGGTCAGCTTGCCTTTGCGTGGACAGACCCCGAGGTCGAGCAGGTCCTTGACCGCGATGGCGCCGCTCACTTCGTTGCCGTGGGTGAGCGCGTTGATCATGACGTGCGGGCCCGGTACGCCGCTGTCAAGGCTGTGGACGTAGGGGATGCCGGTATTGCCCTTCGCATAGGGAATGAGATCGGGGAAACCGGATTCGACCGGGTAAGCGGACAGTGTGGCTTGGCTCATATTCATGACCGATTGGTGTTCAAGGTTGCGCAAATTATTGGCTTGAAGGGACGTCATTCATTTTTGTAACGAGGACATGTCTCTAGCGCTCACCAGCCCTGGAAGCGCGGCCAGACATCGTCGATCGCGCTGCCGTCGCCGGCGACGACGTGGTACCGGTCGTGCTGGGCACAGGTCGCGCAGGCATGATTCGGCAAGATGCGCAACAAGGTACCAGCCGGGAAATACGGGGTCTTCTCCGGGTCGCGCGAGCGGTGCGCGATCACGCCATGTTCCTGGTTAGCGTCGATCATGATGATGTCCTCCAGGATCGCGCCGCTCACATCGCAGACGGCGCCATAGCCCTGGTCCACGCGCTGGCGGCTGGTGCCGCGGTCGCGCGACATCGCCATCCAGCCGGCGTCCACGATGGTCCATCCCTTTTCCTTCTGGTGGCCGATGACACAGGCCAGCACGGAGACCGCGATATCTTGCGGCGCGACGACGCCAAGTCCGTTCATCACCAGGTCGCCGAACACGAACACGCCGGCCCGCACTTCCGTCACGCCCGTCAGGTCGGTGGCGAAGTAGGCGGTCGGTGTGGAACCGACACTGACCTCGGGACAGGAATAACCCTGTTCGCGCAGAATCCGCGCGCACCCAACCGCCGCGTCGCGTTCCTGCCGCGCCATCGCGGCGATGTCTTCGGTCGACTTGCAGGAATAGGAGTTGCCTGCGTGGGTGATGACGCCTTTCAGGGTCAGCCCGCCGGCTGCCAGGCGCTGCGCGATGGCGAGCAGCTCGCCGGAACCGGGCTGGACGCCGGAGCGGTGGCCGTCGCAATCGATTTCGATCATGACCTCCGGCCTGGCCGCGCGCCCCTGGGCGTGGGCGGCGAGCGCTTCCGCCATTTCGCGGCTGTCCAGGATCACTGTCAGCGCCACACCGCGCGCGCACAAGTCGAACACATGCGCGAATTTGTTCGGGGTGATGCCGACGGCATACAGGATGTCGGTGAAGCCGTAGCCGAAGAAGTATTCCGCCTCCTTCAAGGTCGACACCGTGACGGGGCCGGTGCCGGCGCCGATGGTCCGGCGTACCACGTCGATCGACTTGCTGGTCTTGACGTGCGGGCGGAACGCCACGCCGAGCTGCGCGAGATGGCTGCGCATGCGCGCAATGTTGTCGTTCATTTTCAGCCGGTCGAGAATCAGCGCGGGGGTCTCCAGTGTCCGCAGGTCCTTCGCGTCTGCTGGCTGTGGCATATGCATGGTTATCCTCTCATTTTTCACGATCTGTCCGGGTGCGAAGCGCCGGCCGGCGCCGGCGGCTTGAACAGGATTATGTTGCATCGGCATTCAATTGTGGTTAAATTACCCTGAGTACTAAATTAAGATTGGCTTAATAATGCTCGTACTCGACGACATCCGTTTCTTCCAGGTCCTGGTCAAGGCCGGCAGCATGGTGGCTGCCGCGCGCGAATTGAACGTGTCGCCGCCGGCCATCACGCAAAGGCTGCAGCAAATCGAAGCGAAGCACGGCATTCGCCTGGTCGACCGCTCGACCCGGCGCATGCAGCTGACGGATGAAGGCGAGCTGATGTACGAGAAAGGCGCGCTGATCTGCGCGGAGGCCGACGCCTTGATGGACATGCTCGCGGCGCGCACCGGCGCGGTGACGGGGCACTTGCGCGTGAGCGCACCGTTCGGCTTCAGCCGCCGCCACCTCGCGCCGCTGGTCGCCGACTTCCATACCCGCCATCCGTCGCTGAAGATATCGCTGTCGGTGGCGGACAACCCGAGCCTGCACGACGCGGGCACGGCGGATGTGATGTTCCATATCGGCGAGCTGCACGACTCGAGCATGGTGCGCTACACGATTGCGCCGAACGACCGGCTGCTGTGCGCGGCGCCGAAGTATGTGCGCCGGCGCGGCATGCCCGCCGCGCCGGAGGAGCTGGTGGCTCACGAGTGCATCACGCTGCGCGAGAACAACGAGGATGTCAGCTTGTGGAAGTTCACACGTGGCAAGGCGAGCCGGCATGTGCGCATCGAGCCCACGCTGATTTCCAACGATGGCGAGATCGTCTGCCAGTGGGCGTTGCAGGGCAAAGGCATCATCGTGCGCTCGGAATGGGACGTGGCCGATGCGCTGAAGTCGGGGAAACTGGTGCGCCTGCTGCCGGATTGGGAACTGGCGCCGGCCGGCGTGGTGGCGCTGGTCCCCCAGAGCAAGGGCATGTCGGCCCGGGTCAAGGCCTTCCTCGATTTCGTCAATGGCCATTTCTCGCCGCAGCCGCCATGGCGCCGCTGAGCGGCCCAGCCTGGCGCGCGCCGGCTCATTCCCAACTGTTGTTCGCGCTGAGGATCACCCTCAGCGGCACCGTGCGCGGGGCGAGCGGCTCGCGCAAGACGATGCGGCTGGAGAATTTCGAGATGCCGAGTTCGTCGTCCAGCAGGCGATCCATCAGGGCCTGGAAATGCGCCACGCCGGGCGCGACGATCTTCAACAGGTAATCGTAGCCGCCGCAGATGTTGTAGCATTCGACGATTTCCGGATACTTGGCGACGCCTGCTTCGAACTTGCGCAAGTCCTGCGACCGATGGCTGGCCAGTGTCACCTCGCAAAACACGATGACATGCGCGCCCAGCTTGTCCAGCGCGACCTCGGCGCCATAGCCCCGGATCAGGCCGGCGTCCTGCAACTGCCTGGTGCGCGCCAGGCATGGGCTTTCGCTGAGTCCGACCCGCTTGGCAAGCTCCACGTTCGAACAGCGCCCCTCGCGCTGCAGGTGCTCGAGGATCTTGATGTCGAACGAGTCGAGGGAGGCTGGGGTGTCCATGGTTCGGCTCCGTCGATGGGGCCGCTCAGGCGGCGGAGGACGATTGCGCCGTCGTCAGCGCTTCGTCCAGCGCCGCGATCACCATGCCGGCCTGTGCGGGCGTCAGGACCAGCGGCGGCCGGATCTTGAGCACGTTGTGCCCGATTGCGCAGGCGCTGAGCAGGACGCCCTGGTCACGCATGCGATTGACGACGCGGGTCGTGAGCTCGCGGTCCGGCGTGCGCGCCGCGCGGTCGGACACCAGTTCGACGCCGACGAACATGCCGACCCCGCGCACGTCGCCGATGGCCTCATGGCGTCCGGCCAGGCCGGCGATGCCCTCGCGCAGGATCTTGCCGACCTGGGCGGCGTGCTGCACCAGGTGGTCCTCCTGGATCGTGTCCAGCACCGCCAGCGCGGCCGCGCAGGAGACCGTGTTCCCGGCGAAGGTGTTGAAGTAGCGCGAATTCTTGCCGAACTGCGCCAGCGCATCGGCGCTGGCGAGCAAGCCCGCGACCGGCTGCCCGTTCCCCATCGGCTTGCCCACGGTGACGATGTCCGGCACGACGCCGTGGCGCTGGAAGCCCCACATGTGCTCGCCGGTGCGGCCGAAGCCCGGCTGCACTTCGTCGGCGATGAACAGGCCGCCGGCGCGCTTGATCGCTTCCACCGCCCCCTTCAGCAGGCCCGCCGGTTCGGGCAGGATGCCGTCGCTGGTGAACACCGAATCGACGATCAGGGCCGCCGGCTTGATGCCGTGGCGCCGCAGGTCGTGGATCGCCGCCTCGACGTCGCGCGTGAAGCGGTCGGCGAGGTCGGCGCCGCCGGCATGGTACAGGCGCGGCGCCGGCACCAGGCGCACGTGCGCACCCAGGTCGACCGACGCGCCCAGCGACGGCGAGAATTTCGCGACGGCGTCGGTGAAACCGTGGTACGCGGTTTCGGTCACGATCACGCCGGTGCCGCCGGTGCGGACCTGGGCGATGCGGTAGGCCAGGTCATTGGCCTCGCTGCCGGAACAGGTCAGCATCAGGTGCCCCAGCCCGGTGTCCGGCACCGTCGCGAGCAGGCGTTCGGCCAGTTCCAGGATCGTGTCGTGCAGGTAGCGCGTGTTGGTCGCGAGCGTGCCGGCCTGGCGGCAGATCGCCTCGACCACGGCCGGGTGGCAATGCCCGAGCGAGGCGACGTTGTTGTAGACGTCGAGGTAACGGCGGCCGTCCGGATCGATCAGCCAGGCGCCTTCGCCACGCACGATGTGCAGCGGATGTTCGTACATCAGGCGGTAGGCCGGCCCGAGCAGCGCATCACGCCGTGCGATCATGGCGGCGGTGGCGGGCCCGACGTCGACGCGGCCAGGGATGTAGGCGTTAACCATGTTCAGGTCGATGGTGCTGTTCATTGGCGTCCCTTTCTTTGAATTTCGTTCAATAGGCGGTCGCGCGCCTCGTTGCGCGAGATGTCCGCGAACTGGGACAAGGCCTCCCACGCCGCGGGGTTGTGGCGCATGATGTAGGCGCGATTCTCCGGGTAGCGCACGACCCGCCATTCCGAGATGAGCGCAGTGACGAGGTGGCGCGTTGCCATGAGGTCGGCCACGATCTCCTGCTCGACCGGCGCCAGCGGCAGCACCGCATGGTAGGCGCCGACAAACTGCGCCGGCCCTTCGAACGGATCGGCGTTGCCGGTCATGTGGAACGCCGCCGCGGTCGCCACCTCGCCGACCAGCGGCGCGTGCAGCATGTCGCCGAAGTCGATCACCCCGGCGATGCGCTCGTGCTGGCCCGGAGCGACCAGCACATTGTAGAGGTGGAAGTCGTTGTGGATGACCTGGGCCCTGACCTCCGCCAGGCGCGGCAGGACATGGTCGATGAAGCGCTGCATGAAGGCGCCGGCGAGCGCGCGGCGCGCCGGATCGCCGATGCCGTCGAGCTTGGCGCGCAGGCGATGCGCCGCCGACACGTTCCACAGCAGGTCGTGCGCGGCGCCGGGATGGTTGAAATCACGCAGCGCGAGATCCAATGCCGCCAGCGTCGCGCCCATGGCGCGGCGTTGCGCCGCCGTTCGCGGGGTTTCGCGGATCTGGACGCCATCGAGGAAGGTGAGCATGCGCACGAACGCCTGGCCGCCGGCCAAGGCCAGCCGCCCGCGCGCGGCGCCGTCGAGCGTGTGCACCACGCGCGGGACCGGCAGGTCCGGTGCGGCACCGGCGATGTGCTCCAGCGCTGCGATCTGGAAGTCGACCACCGAAACCGGCTCGGACAGATTGCTGATCTTGAGCACGTAGCGGACGCCGTCCGCGGTCTCGATGGCGCAGTTCTGGTCGCGCTCCCCGCCCAGCGGCGTGGCCGTGCCATGGATGCCGTACAGGCGTGCGGCCAGGGCCGCCGCCTCGGTCATGGACAGGCTGGGCGCGGCGGTGCTCAACGCGGCCGCCGCCAAGGCTCGGCCGTCGTCCATCATCCGACCCGTTGTGCCTGGGATGCCTGCGAAGGCAGCGTCACGCCCACCAGCGCGGCGAGCTGGCGGAAGTCCGGCAGGCGCTGGACGCCATACCCTTCGCACATCGGCTCGTGGCCGCGGTCGATGAAGGCCTGGCCCTTGAAGCCGAGATCGAACGCCGTCATGTGGTCGTAACGGAAGCTCGACGATACGTGCATCATCTGGTCCGGCCCGCAACCGAGCTGGTCGAACATGTATTCGAACGCCTGGGCGCGCGGCTTGTAGGCGTTCGCTTCTTCCGCGGTGTAGACGGCATGGAACGGGGCGCGGAGGTGGGCGACGCTGTGCGGGATCAGGTCGACCATCGAATTCGACAGGATCACCAGCGGAATCTGCTGCGCAATCGCCTCCAGCGTCTCGACCACATGCGGGTGCGGCTGCCAGGTCTTGACCGCGTCGTAAATGGCGGCGGCATCGGACGGACGGTACTCGACCCCGTGCGCATGGCAGGCGCGCTGGATCGAATTGGCCACGACGTCGAAGAACGGCTTGAAATCGCCCAGCACTTCATCGAGGCGGTAAAACCTGAAGCTATGCAGGAAGGCCGGCATCCGTTCCGCCGGCACGCGGTCTGCGAACAGCCGCTTGGCGGTGGGCCCCATTTCGAAATTGATGAGGGTGCCGTAGCAATCGAAGCTGATGAATTTGGGCTGGAAGGACATCGTATTTATCTCCTCGGGTGACAGGACAGTGATGGTGCAACAGCTTATGATCGTACGGACTTCCGGGCCGTCGGGATGCTGTAATGCCAGCTGGTGGCAGCAGAATCTTTGGAATTGGCGGCGGCACCGGCATATCGCTTGGCGGCCAGCACTGTCCGGCCGAATCCATATGAAAAAGCGGCGCGGCCCGTCGAGGACCGCGCCGCCGTGAGCGCACCCGCCGCGACCTGCGCCTAGGCAGGCACCTTGTCGAAGCGTCGGATATCGAAGTAGTCGATCGGCGTGCTGGTGGCGCCGGTGGCGATCAGTTCCGCCATCACGTCGCCCACGCCCGGCCCCAGCTGGAAGCCTTCGCCGGAAAAGCCGAACGCGTAGTACAGGCCGGGCACGCGCGCGCTCGGCCCCATGACCCCGCGGCTGTCCTGCATGTACCCTTCGATACCGGCCCAGACGCGGATGATGCTCAGGTGCTTGAATGCCGGGACCACGCGCGGCGCCTGCGCCAGCTTCATCAGCGTGCGCATCGGATTCACGTTGGCGCGCCGGTTGACCATGTCGACCTGCTCATGCCCGCCGCCACCGATGACGATGTTGCCGCGCGCGACCTGGCGGAAGTAGACACCCGGCTCGGGCGTGTCCGAGATCGCGCCGGTGGTTGGCCCGATGGCATAGGGCACCGGCTCCGTGACGGCCATCTGCGGCGCCTTGACGATCATCGGCACCGGGTCGCCGAAGCTGGCGCTGATGCGGTCGCCCCACGCCCCGGCCGTGATGAGCGCGACCGGCGCGCAAAATTCGCGGCCATCGGCCGCACTCACGCGAAACTCGCCGCCGTCCTTCTCGACATTCACGATGTCGGTGTTTTCCAGCACCTGCGCACCCGCGCGCGCGGCCGCGCGCCCGATCGCCGGCGCCGCCAGCCGCGGGTTGGCATGGCCGTCATTGGGCGCGAGACAGCCGGCGACGATGTCCGGACCCAGATAGGGGAAGCGCTCGCGCAACGCCTTCGCCGTCATCATCTGCATGCCGATGCCGTGGTCGCGGGCCTCGTGCGCGTAGCGCTGCATCCTTTCCTCGTGTTCCTCGAGGAAGCCGACGCGCAGATGGCCATTCAGCAGCAGCTCGGCGTCCGCGCCGAACAGCTCCGGAAACTTCAGCCAGATCCCGCGCGAGCGGTTCGACAGCGGCAGCTCTCCGAGCGCGCGGCCCATGCGGCGCACGTTGCCGAAATTGACCCCGCTGGCCTGCTGGCCGATCAGGCCGCGCTCGAGCAGGATGACCGAACGGCCGCGCTGGCGCAAGAAAAATGCCGCGGCGGCGCCCATGATCCCGCCGCCGACGATCACGACATCGGCCGCTTGCCGGCTCATACAATCTCCTTTTGAATCGCGATCGGAAGCGGCTTGACCGGCGCCTGGCCGCGCAGCCGCCCGACCACTTCCACCGGCACGCCGGCCGCGGCGGCAATCACCTCCGCCCCGGCGTGGCCGCAATACCGTCCCTGGCAGCGTCCCATGCCGACGCGGCTGAACGCCTTGGCGCGGTTGGCTTCGGACGCGCCCATCTCGCACACGACCCGGCGCAGCTCGCCTGCCGTGATCGCTTCGCAACGGCAGACGATGGCGTCGTCCGGCAAGCGCGCGGCTTGCTCTGCCGGCCACGGGAATGCTTGCGCCAGGCCTTGGCGGAAGCGTTCCATGCGCGCCTGTTCCGCGCGCAAGTGCGCCAGTTCGTCATCCCGCACCGGATGCCCAAGATCTTTCAACAGCGCCAGCGCGGCCAGCCTGCCGCCGATCTCGGCCGCGTCGGCGCCCAGCACGCGCATGCCGTCGCCGGCCAGGTAGACGCCTGGCACCGAGGTGCGGCCGTCTTCGCTCACCGCGGGCAGCCACTGGCGCGTTTCCTGGTCAAAGCGGAAGGCGCAGCGCGCCAGGTCGGCCAGCTGCGTTTCCGGGCGCAAGTGGTAGCCCATGGCGAGCGCATCGCATTCCAGCGAGCGCATGCGGCCCCGGGCATCCTTGAACACCACGCCGCGCACGCCCGTGTCGGGCGAACCCTTGATTTCGACCGGCGTCGTTCCGGTCAGCACCTGCACCCCGGCCCGCTTGAGACCGGCCATCAGCGCGAAGCCGTTGCGCAGCAGGCGCGGCCGCGCCAGCAATTTCGGCAGCGCGGCCAGCCGCCGCATCAGCGGCGAGGTATCGAGCACCGCGGCCACCGTGGCCCCGGCTTTCACATATTGGGAGGCCACCAGGTAAAGCAGCGGTCCGGTACCCATGAACACGATCCGGCGGCCGATGGCGCAGGCTTGGGCCTTCAGCGCGATCTGCGCGGCCCCCAGGCTGTAAGTGCCGGCGTAATGCCAGCCCTTGACCGGCATGAGGCGGTCGGTGGCGCCGGAACAGATCACCAGCGCGTCGTAGGGAAGGCCGCGCGTGCGCTGCTCGTGCGCCACATGGACCTCGCCTTCAAAAATATTCCAGGCCAAAGTCTCCGGCAAATAATCGATCTGGCCGCGCAGCGCATCGAAGCTCTCGTGCAGCGCGCGCGCCCGCCCGGCCTCGGTGCCATACAGCTTGGCGTAGGGGCGCGTAAAATTGTCCGGCTGGCGACGGTAGATCTGGCCGCCGTCGCGGCGGTTTTCATCGATCACCGTCGGGCGCAGGCCCGCGGCCACCAAAGTCTCGGCGCAGCGCACCCCGGCGGGGCCGGCGCCGATCACGATTACGCGAGGTTCGGCCATGTCGCCCCCGGTTGTGTCGTTACGATATGCATTCCTTCTTTCACCACGGTGGTGCAGGCGCGCAGGCGCTCGCCATCGGCAGTCCACACCCAGCAATCCTGGCAGGCGCCCATCAGGCAAAAGCCGGCGCGCTTGCCGTCGCCGAATTCGGATTCACGCAACTGGCCGGCATTGTTGAGTACCGCGACCATCAGCGTGTCCCCCGCGAGCGCTTCGGCCGGGCGTCCGTCGATGGCGATCCGCACCGGCGTCCGGTTCGTCTCGCCCAAGCGGACAAATCGTTGACTCATGCTACTTCTCCTTCGATGACGCCGAGCGGCGTTTGCAATTCGCGCAGCGCGGCCGCGCTGTGGTGGCACAGGATGCTGCCGCCGTTGTCGAGCTCCCGGCGCGGTGGCGGCAGCAGATTGCAGACCCCGTCCATCCGCAGCGCGCAGCGGTCGAGGAAGGGGCAGGTGTCCAGCGCCTGGCTGGCCGACAGCAGTGGCGGCAGCGCCGCCGGCGTCCGCCCTTCCACTTCTTCGAGCCAACCGCGGCGCAGCACCGGCACCGACGAAATCAGCAGGTGCGAATACGGATGGAACGGCGCCGCCGCCAGCGCCTCGCGCCGGCGCGACTCGACCTTGCGCCCGGCATACAGCACCACGATCTCGTCGCAGATGGCGCGCACCGTGTTGATGTCGTGGCTGATGAACATGTAGGACACGTTCAGTTCCTTGCGCAGTTCGGCCATCAGTTCGAGGATCGCCGCGCCCACCACGGTGTCGAGCGCCGACGTGACCTCGTCGCACAGGATCAGGTCCGGCTGCGCCGCCAGCGCCCGCGCCAGGTTGATGCGCTGCTTCTGGCCACCCGACAGTTCGCCCGGCAAGCGCTCGGCCACCGCGGCCGGCAGCTTCACCAGGTCGAGCAGCTGCAGCACGCGCCGGCGCCGCTCCTCGCCCTTCATGCCGTGGTAGAACTCGAGCGGGCGCCCCAGGATGCGCTCGATCGAATGGCGCGGATTGAGCGCGGTGTCGGCGTTCTGGAACACGAACTGGACGCGCCGGCACTGTTCGCGCGTGCGCCCCTCCAGCGTCGGCGCCAGCGCTTCGCCATCCAGCAGGATCTCTCCCGCCGAGGGCGCCACCATGCCGGCCAGCGTGCGCGCCAGCGTGGTCTTGCCGCTGCCGGATTCGCCGATCACGCCGATGGTGGCGCCGCGCGGGATCACAAGGTCGATGCCCTCCAGCACGCGCTTGACCGGCGCCCCGCCCTTGCCCGAACCGTAGCGCGCCGCCAGGCCGCGTACTTCGAGCAGCGGCCGCGCCTGCGGCGCCTTGGCTTGCACGGCCGCCGGGCCCGCCGCCGGTGCGATCGCCGCCAGCAGGCTGCGCGTGTAGGGATGCGCGGGCGCAGACAGGATTTGCGATGTCGCGCCATTTTCCTGGATCTCGCCATGGCGCAGCACCACGATGCGGTCCGCCATCTGCGCCACCACCGCCAGGTCGTGCGAGACGTACACGGCCGTGCTGCCGCGTTCCTGCACGACCTTCTTGAAGGCGCGCAGCACGTCGATCTGGGTGGTCACGTCCAGCGCCGTGGTCGGCTCGTCCAGGATCACCAGGTCGGGATCGGTGATCAGCGCCATGGCCGCCATCAGGCGCTGCAACTGGCCGCCCGAGACCTGGTGCGGGTAGCGCTGCCCGATGTGCGCAGGGTCCGGCAGCGCAAGCTCGCGGAACAAGTCGACCGCCTTGGCTTCGGCCGCCGCGCGCGGCATCAGCCGGTGGATCAGCGCGCTCTCGATCACCTGGTCCATGATGCGCTTGGACGGGTTGAACGAGGCCGCCGCGCTCTGCGCGATGTAGGCCACGGTGCGCCCGCGCAGCGTGGCCAGCTGGCGCTCGCCGAGCGCGAGCATCTGGTGCCCGGCCACGCTGACCGTGCCGCCGGCCAGGCGGCAGCCGGCGCGTGCATAGCCCATCAGCGCCAGCGCGATGGTGCTCTTGCCCGACCCGGATTCGCCGATCAGCGCCAGCACCTCGCCCTTGTTGATCGAGAACGCGGCGTCGTGGACGATCGTGACTTCCTCATCCAGCTCGTTGCGGGCCGTGACCCGCAATCCGGACACCTTGACTAGTTCATTCATATCACGCTCCGCGCCGCTTGCGGCCGGCAAAGCCGTCGATGGCCATGTTCACGCCAATGGTCAGGGTGGCGATCGCAATGGCCGGCACGATCACGGCCGGCGACCCTTCGCTCAAGCCGATGATGTTTTCCCGCACCAGCGAACCCCAGTCGGCGTCCGGCGGCTGCACGCCCAGGCCCAGGAAGCTCAGGCCGCTGAGCAGCAAGACGATGAACAGGAAGCGCAGGCCGAAATCGGCCAGCACCGGGCGCAGCATGTTGGGCAGCATCTCGTGGAAGGTGATGTAGGCCAGGCCCTCGCCGCGCGCACGTGCGGCCTGCACATACTCCATGGCCTGCACGTTCACCGCCAGCGAGCGGGCGATGCGGAACGCGCCGGGCAGGTAGCCGATGCCGATCGTCAGGACCAGCACCGGCACCGAGGAGCCGAAAGCGGCGATCATGATCAGCGCCAGCAGCTTGGTCGGGATGCTGAGCTGGACGTCGACGATGCGGCTGACGACGCTGTCGAACCAGCCGCCGCGCGCCGCCGCGAACAGGGCCAGCGCGGTGCCGCCGACGCTGGCCACCAGCACCGCCGCCAGCGCCACGCCAACGGTGTAGGGCGCGCCCTGCAGGATCCGCGACAGCATGTCGCGCCCCAGGAAATCGGCGCCCAGCGGATACTGCGCGCTGATGGGGGCGAACACGGCGTCGCCATTCATGTTGCCCGCGTCGTCCGGCGCGAGCCAGGGGCCAAGCACCGCCATCAGCAGCCAGAACCCCACCACGACAGCGCCGGCCATGCCGGCGATGGACAGGGGCCGGCGCGGCTTGCGCTTGCCCGGGACGGAAACGATGGAAGGCGGCACGTTGGTTTTCATTTGCGCAGTCTCGGATTGGACAGGATGGCGGCCAGGTCGGCCACGGTAAGCAGCACCAGGTAGCCGGCGCAGAACAGCATGGCGCAGGCCTGCACCACCGGCATATCGCGTACGGTCACGGAATCCACCATCAGGCTGGCGATCCCGGGGTAGTTGAAAATCGATTCGACGATGATCACGCCGCCGATCAGGTACGACAGCGAGAGCGCCACCGCATTCGCGATCGGCCCGACGGCATTCGGCAAGGCATGGGTCAGCACCATGCGCACCGGCCGCACGCCCTTCAGGCGCGCCATCTCGATGTAGGACGAGGTCAGCTGGTCGATCACGGCGGCGCGGGTCATGCGCGCCATCTGCGCCACGATCACGCAGCACAGGGTCAGCACCGGCATCGCGTACACGCGCAGGAACTGGCCCAGGGTCGCGATGTCGTCGGGGCGCGACAGCGCCGCCAGCCAGTGCAGCTTGACAGCGAAAACCAGCACCGCCACCGTGGCGATCAGGAACTCCGGCACCGACACCACCCACACGGTGGCCATGTTGACCATGCGGTCGTAGAGCGAACCGCGGAACATGGCGCTGGTGACGCCGACGGTCAGCGCCAGCGGTACCGAGACGGCCGTGGTGGCCGCCGCTAGCATCAGGGAATTGGGCAGCCGCGCGCCGATCAGCTGCGCCACCGGCAGGTCGTTGGCCTGCGCGTTGCCTGGGTCGCCCAGCAGCAGGCCGCCCAGCCAGCGCGCGTAGCGCACATAGCCCGGCTGGTCGAGGCCGAACTTGTGGCGCAGAGCGGCCAGCAGTTCCGGCGTCGACTCCTGTCCCAGCATGGCCTGGGCGGCGTCGCCCGGCAGCATGCTGGTGATCGCGAACACCACCACCGACACCGCGAGCAGCGTCAGCAGCGCCACCCCGACCCGATGCGCGATCAGGCGCATGGCATGGCTTTTCAAGATCATTGCGTTATCCCCCTCAATGCAGCCAGTCCTGGAACCGGTAGTAGGCGCCGACGAACGGCAAGAACCATGGCTTGCCGAAATGGCCGGCAATGGCAGGCCATTCCAGGCCGCGCCACGGATTACGCTCCGGTTTGCCGGCCATGACATCGGCCATCACCTGGCCCATGTGAACCGACATCTGCACGCCATGGCCACTGTAGCCGGTGGCGAAATACATCCCGTCGTGCTCGCCCGCGCGCGGCAGGCGGTCGGCCGTCATGTCGACCAGGCCACCCCAGCAGTAATCGATGCCGATCCCCGCCAGCTGGGGAAACATGTGTTCCATGGCGGCGCGCAAGATCGCGCCGCTTTTCACGTCGGAACGGGGGTTCGACAGGGCGAAGCGCGCACGGCCGCCAAATACAAGACGGTCGTCCGGCGCCAGGCGGAAGTAGTTGCCGATGATCCTGGAGGTGACGTAGTTGCGGCGATGCGGCATCAGCTGCTGGATCAGCGCCGCCGGCAGCGGCTCGGTGGCGACGATGAAGCTGCCGACGGAAATCATGCGGCGGCGGAAATGGGAAAACGGGCCGGTGCGGGAATTCCCCGTCGCCAGCAACACTTGCCTGGCTTCGATCACGCCACGCGCACTGGTGACGCGAAAGCCGCCGTTGGCGAGGCGTTCGAGTCGCGTCACGGGCGCCTGCTCGAACACCTGCGCGCCCGCGCGCGCGGCGGCATGCGCCAGGCCGACGCCAAACTTACCCATGTGCATCTGCGCGCTGTTGGTCTGCAGCATTCCGCCATGGAACTTGTCCGACCCGACTTCCTCGCCGATGTGCGCCGGGTCCACCATGCGCACACCCGGCTCACCCTCGCGTTGCAGCAATTCGCAGGCGCGCGCCAGCTTGTCGTAATGCTCGGGCTTGGCGGCCAGCTTCAGCTTGCCGACCACGGCAAAGTCGCAGGCGATGCCTTCGTCGCGCACGATGCCCGCCACCGTATGGAAGGCGGCGTTATACGCGCGCTGGAAGTCGCGCGCCTTGTCCACCCCCAGGCGCGCCGCCAGCGCGCCGAAGTCGTGGGCCAGGCCGCTGCTGCAATGGCCGCCATTGCGGCCGGAAGCTTCGCCGATCACGCGTCCGGCTTCCAGCACCGTCACCGAGGCGCCGCGACGGGCCAGCGCCAGTGCGCCGGACAGGCCGGTGAAGCCGCCGCCGACCACCACCACGTCGGCGCGTCCCTCAACCGGGCCCTGCACGCCCGCGCCGAAGGCGGGCGCGGTATCGAGCCAATAAGATTCAAGCTTCATCGCAGCGTCCTGTGCTAGTCATCGGCTTACAGGCCGACCAGACCCGGCAGCCCGCCCAGGTCCTTGATTTCGTGGTAGTCGTAACCAGGCGTGCCCGGTTCGTGGCCGCGGTTGACGAAGACCTTGTTCTTGATGCCCATGTCATGCGCGGACATCAGGTCGTAGCGCGGGCTCGACGACACGTGCAGGATGTCGTCCGGGCTGCAGCCCAGCTGGTCGAGCATGTATTCGAACGCCTGCAGGCGCGGCTTGTAGGCGCCGGCTTGCTGCGCCGTGTAGACGCGGTGGAAGGGTGCGCCCAGCTTGCCGACGTTGTGCGGCAGCTGTTCGTCCATGGCGTTCGACAGGATCACCAGCTTGTATTCCTGGGCCAGCCTGGCCAGCGCCTCCGGCACGTCCGCGTGCGGGCCCCAGGTCGGCACCGCGCGGTAGAACGCCATGCCTTCGTCATCGCGATATTCAATCCCCCAGCGCTTGCAGGTGCGCTGCAGGGCGTTGCACAGGACCTGGTCGTACGGCTTCCAGTCGCCCATGACCTGGTCCAGGCGATACGCGGCGAAATCGCGGGTGAACTGCTGCATCTGTCCGGGTGCGATGCGGCCGGCGAACAGCTCGCGCGCCACGTCCGCCATGCGGAAGTTGATCAGCGTGCCGTAGCAGTCGAATGAAATGTACTTGGGCCGCAGGTGGGTCGTCATGGTGATGGTTCCTTGTCTCGATGGTTCAATCCGGTTCCGAAAGCACGTCCAGGGACGCTGCCGTCTGACACGATTTAACCATCGCGGACCGTGGCGAATGTCTTTAATTGGCGCGGTCAAAACACAGAATGCATGGTATTTCCCGACTGCAGCAGCATATATTGCGGCGCTAACATCAGCCACCGCTCAGGCCGCGAAATCCACCAATACGCTCTTGAAATGCAGGTTGGCCTCGTAGGCCTGGCGGCCCAGGTCCTTGCCGATGCCGGAGCGCTTGTAGCCGCCGGTCGGAATGACGTAGTCGGCGCTGCGCCCGTAGCGGTTGATCCACACCGTGCCGGCTTCGATGCCGCGCGCCAGGCGCATGGCGCGGCCGATATCGGCCGTATGGATGCCGGCTGCCAGGCCGTAGTCCGGGTGGTCGGCCAGGGCCAGGGCCTGGTCCTCGTCGTCAAACACCTGCACGGTGATGACCGGGCCGAAGATTTCGTTCTTCACCGCGTCCATCGTGCCGTCGACCCGGGTCAGGATGGTCGGCTGGTAATAGGCGCCATCGCCGCCGGCCGGGATGGCGCGGCCTCCCGCCACGACCTGCGCGCCAGCCGCCACGCCGCGCTGCACGATGCCGTCGATGCGCTGCATTTCGCGCCGGTTGATGATCGGGCTCAGGGACGCGCTGCTGTCCCAGGTGGGCCCGGCCACGAGCTCGGCGAACACGGCGGCCAGGCGCTCGATGAAGCGCTCGGCGATGGAGCGCTGCACGATCAGGCGCGAACCGGCCACGCACACCTGGCCGGCATTCAGCGTGATCGCGCGCGCCACGGTGCGCACGGTCTTGTCGAAGTCGGGCGCGTCGGCGAACACGATTTGCGGGCTCTTGCCGCCCAGTTCCAGCGTCACCGGCTTGGTGCCGCTCTCCGCGCAAGCGGCCATGATGGCCGCGCCGGTGCGGGTCGAACCCGTGAACGTCATCTTGGCCACTTGCGGATGGCGGCACAGGGCGTCGCCCGTGGTGCGGCCGTCGCCCTGGACGATGTTGAAGAGTCCCTTCGGCATGCCGGCGGCGACCGCCAGTTCCGCCAGGCGCAGCACGCTGAACGGCGTGAGCTCGGACGGTTTCAATACCACCGCATTGCCGGCGGCCAGCGCCGGCGCCACCTTCCAAGAAGCCATCACCAGCGGCAGGTTCCAGGGCGCGATGGCGCCCACCACGCCATAGGGCTCGGCGATCGTCATGCCGAGGTTGTCGCTGCGCGTGGGCGCGACATCGCCGCCGATCTTGTCGGCCCACTCGGCGAAGAAGCGGATGCCGTCGGCGGTGAAAGGCACGTCCCAGGCCGCCACATCCTTGACCGGCCGGGTCGAACCGACGGCCTCCAGGCGCGCCAGCGTGTGCACATCGGCCTCGATCAGGTCGGCCCAGCGGCGCAGGATGCGCGCCCGTTCGCGCGGCGCGCAACGGCTCCAGTCGCTCGTCTTGAATGCCCGCGACGCGTCCTGCACGGCCTGATCGACCAGGTCCGCTCCGGCCACCGGCACCGCGGCGTAGACCTGGCCATCGGAAGGCCGCTGTACCGGCAGCTCACCGGCACCCTCCTCCACGAAGCGTCCATGGATAAAATGCGCCATGCGCACGTCAACCTCATTCGGGTCGAAGCCTTCCATTCACTATCCCTTTCTCTCGTGCGAACAGGGCCACGCGGCCGATGCGGGCGACCCACCTGTATGGAAAGATTATAGGGTTACCCCCAAAGCATTTTGTGCGGTTGAGGACCGGGAAGCCAGCACAAACCGCGCTTTCGCCGCCGCCCATGGCCGAATGTTTGGATTTGCATTTCCCCCGTCGCCAGCGCCATCCGGGTATGGCAATATTGCCGTCACTGAAGCGTCAAGCGGGAGCAAATCGCATGAAAAATCGCAAGACCGATAGCGTGGTCCAGTATCGCCGCATGACGGCCGATGACTTGCCGGCAGCGCACAAACTGTCGCTGTCGGTGCTGTGGCCGCACCGGCTCGAAGACTGGAAGTTCGTCCATGGCCTGGGCGAAGGCATCGTCGCGGAAGACGAGACCGGCGTGATCGGCACGGTGATGTGCTGGCTGTACGGCCAGGACTATGCGTCGGTGGGCATGGTGATCGTCGCCCCCGAGCGCCAGAACGCCGGCATCGGCCGCGCACTGATGGCACGCATCATGCGCGAAACGGGCGGGCGCAATGTCCTGCTCCATGCCGTCGCCAGGCACCACTCGTTTTGCGAAAGCCTTGGTTTCGCGCGGATCGGCTGCGTGCACCAGCACCAGGGCAGCGTCTTCCGCGCGCCGTTCGTGCAGCTGCGCGAAGGGGAGCGGATCCGCCCGGTCGGCCCGCGCGATGAAGCCGCGCTGGCCGAGCTGTCCCGGCGCGCGCTCGGCAGGTCGAGCACCGTCTCGCTCAAGCACCTCACGGGCGTGGCGAGCCTGGTTGCCATCGACCGCTACGGCGAGTTGATCGGCTACGCCGCGCTGCGCAAGTTTGGGCTCGGCCATGTGATCGGCCCGGTGATCGCGCCCGACGCCGAACGTGCCAAGGCGCTGATCGCGCACTGGGCCGGCGCGCGCGCCGGTTCGTTCGTCCGCCTCGATGTTCCCGACGCCAGCGGGCTGAGTCCCTGGTTGACGGAGATGGGCCTGGTGCAGGTGGAAGCAACCGTACCGGTGCTGGTGCGCGGCGAGGCGCCCCGTCCCGACCCATCCATGACGCGCTTTGCCCTGCTCAGCCAGTCATTGGGCTGACGCGACCGACAGGCGATGGCGGGTTGCGCCCGCCGCGGATTCAGACATTGCCGGCAGCGGGCCGCAACGCGCTTGCCCGCCGGCGCCGCCATCATCCACAAGGAAACCGACATGCTCACCCAAACCGGCAGTACCGCCGTCAACTACCGCCGCATGAACGAAGGCGACATCCCCACCGCGCACGCGCTGTCGCAGGCGGTGCGCTGGCCGCACCGCGCCGAGGACTGGCAGTTTGTGCTGCGCGTGGGCAGCGGCTACGTCGCCGAACAGGATGGCGCCGTGATCGGCACCGGACTTTGCTGGAAGCAGGGCGAGCACCATGCGTCGCTCGGGATGATCATCGTGTCGCCGGAGCATCAGGGCAAGGGCATCGGCCGCGAACTGATGCGGCTCCTGCTGGAAGAACTCGGCGATCGCTGCGTCCTGCTCAACGCCACCGCCGCCGGCCAGCCTCTGTACGAACGCATGGGATTCGCGGCGATCGGCACGCTGTGCCAGCACCAGGGCACATTGGCGGCCATTGCGCCGGTCGCGCTGGATGGCGGCGCGCGCGTGCGCCCGGCCGGGCCGGAAGACCTGCCTGCCATGATCGCCCTGGCCAACGGCGCCACCGGCATGAGGCGCGATGCGCTGGTGCGCGCACTGGCCGGCATGGGCCAGGTGTCGATGCTGGAGCGCGACGGCATGCCGCTGGGTTTTTCCATCATGCGGCAGTTCGGGCGCGGCCACGTCATCGGCCCGCTGGTGGCGCCCGACGTGGACGGCGCCAAGGCGCTGATCGCGCACTGGTCGGGCGCCTACGCGGGCACTTTCGTCCGCATCGACATCAGCGGCGCCGCCGGCCTGGGCGCATGGCTGGAAGCGGCTGGCCTGGCGCAGGTCGACACTGCGGTGATCATGGCGCGCAACGGCCTGCCGCGCCGCGATGGCAGCGCTGCGCAATTCGCGATCATCAACCAGGCCTTGTGCTAGCGGCCTGGCGTAGCGGTAGCGCATGGGCCCCAAAACAGAAAATGCCGAATCCTCCCTCAAAACGCAATTTCCGCTGATTTAGCGCCCCCTTTCCGCAAGCTATCGCTGCAAGGGCCTGGCTACCATAAGCGAGAAACATTCGCTTTTCAACCGGAGCCACTCATGCACAACAACGAAATTACCGAGCTCACCTCGCTGGACCGCGCCCACCTCATCCATCCAGTCGTGGATTACCGCAGCCATGAGCAGCGCGGCGCCACGATCCTCGTGTCAGGCCATGGCGCCTACCTGGAAGATGCCCAGGGCAAGGAGCTGCTGGACGCGTTTTCCGGCCTGTGGTGCGTCAACGTCGGCTACGGCCAGGAAAGCATCGTGCGCGCAGCAACCGAGCAGATGCGCCAGCTCCCATACGCGACCACCTATTTCCACTTCGCGTCCGAGCCGGCGATCCGCCTGGCGGCTCGCCTGGTGGAACTGGCGCCGGCATCGCTGCGCCATGTGTACTTCACGCTGGGCGGCTCGGACGCGGTCGACGCGGCGATCCGCTTCATCACGCACTACTACAATTCGACCGGCCGCCCGCAAAAGAAGCACTTCATTTCACTCGAGCGCGGCTACCATGGTTCGTCGTCGCAGGGTTCGGGCCTGACCGCCATCGCGGCCTTCCACCAGAACTTCGACGTTCCGCTGCCCCACCAGCACAAGATCCCGTCGCCCTACCCCTACCGCAACGCAGCGGGGCCGGACCCGCAAGCCATCATCGACGCGTCGGTGGCGGCCCTGCGCGCCAAGGTGGGGGCGCTGGGCGCGGACAAGGTGGCGGCGTTCTTCTGCGAGCCCGTGCAGGGCTCGGGCGGCGTGATCGTGCCGCCCAAGGGCTGGCTCAAAGCCATGCGGGAGGCCTGCCGCGAACTGGGCATCCTGTTCGTGGTGGACGAGGTCATCACCGGCTTCGGCCGCACCGGCCCGCTGTTCGCGTGCGAAGCCGAAGACGTGCAGCCGGACCTGATGACGGTCGCCAAGGGCCTGACGGCGGGCTATGCGCCGATGGGCGCCGTGCTGATGTCGGAGGCGGTGTATGCCGCCATCGCCGACGGTTCGCCCGGCATGCCGGTCGGGCATGGCCACACCTACTCCGCGCACCCGGTCAGCGCCGCGGTCGGCCTGGAAGTGCTGCGCCTGTACGAGGAAGGTGGCCTGCTTGCCAACGGTGTGGCGCAAACGCCGCATTTCGAGGAGGGCTTGCGCGAGATGCTGTCCCATCCGCTGGTGGGCGATGCGCGCAACCGCGGCTTGCTGGGCGCCCTGGAACTGGTCGCGGACAAGGCCGCCAAGACGCGCTTCGACCCGGCGCTCAAGCTCAGCGAGCGGATCGCCGCCGCGGCCTACCGCAACGGCGTCATATTCCGTGCCTTCGGCGACAATATCCTGGGCTTCGCACCGGCGCTGTGCTATACCGCCAGCGAGTTCGAACTGCTGTTCGCGCGCCTGAAGCAGACCCTGGACGAGGTGCTGGACCAGCCGGATGTGCGCCGGGCCGTCAAATAAGCCGGCCAAGCTCGGCGGGAACTACTTATTTACTGTGAGCAGCGCGCCTGTTAGCATGCTGGTTAACTATTGCGAGACTACCAGGAGCGGCGACGCACGATGATGCCGGAAGCGCTAAAACTCGACCGTATCGACATCCGTATCCTTGGCCACCTGCAGGCCAATGGCCGGATTACCAACGTCGACCTCGCCGACGCGGTCGGCCTTTCACCCAGCCCTTGCCTGATTCGCGTCAAGCGGCTGGAAAAGGCCGGCTACATCACCGGCTACGGGGCCCTGATCCAGCTGGAAAAGCTCGGCGCCATGCAAGTCGTGTTTACCCAGGTGACGCTGTCGGACCACCGGCGCGAGGACTTCGTGAAATTCGAGACCGCCATCCGCAAGATCGACGAGGTGGTCGAATGCCACCTGGTCAGCGGCGGCTTCGACTACCTGCTCAAATTCGTCACGCGCAGCGTCGGGCATTACCAGACCATCATGGAAGAAGTGCTTGAGCGCAGCGTCAGCATCGAAAAATACTTCAGCTACATCGTCATCAAGTCGCCCTTCGTCAAGACCCACTATCCGATCGAGAAGCTGTTCTCGTCCCACGAGTAAACCGCTCGCCACGCCGTAAGCGCCGCTTTCCTGGCGCTCCTCCCTCGCTGTTCCCCCTCCCTCCCGTGCGCGCCGCATAACATGCCGAAGCCGCGCCAAAAAAAACATCGTTTGTGCCGGTTGCGCCCCACTCTACGCATACTTCGATCTCGGGAGCGGCGCTAAGATCAAGCCATCATTCACCGCCGGGCAGGCACCGCCCAGCCCATTCTTCGATTTCCAGGAACGGAACTCCATGGCCAAGCTCTCATTCAATATTGCTGTCATCGCCGGAGACGGCATCGGCAAGGAAGTCATGCCGGAAGGCTTGCGCGTACTCGATGCCGCCGCCCAGCGCTTCGGCATCGCGCTCCACTACAAACACATCGAATGGTCCAGCTGCGACTACTATGCGGCCCACGGCAAGATGATGCCGGACGACTGGAAAGCGCAGCTGGCCGGCGTGGATGCGATCTATTTCGGCGCCGTCGGCTGGCCGGACGCAGTGCCCGACCATATCTCCTTGTGGGGCTCGATCCTGAAATTCCGCCGTGAATTCGACCAGTACATCAACTTGCGTCCGGCGCGCCTGTTCGAAGGCGTGTCCTGCCCGCTCGCGAACCGCAAGCCGGGCGACATCGACTTCATGATCGTGCGCGAAAATACGGAGGGCGAATACAGCGCGGTCGGCGGGATCATGTACGAAGGGACCGAGCGTGAAGTCGTCATGCAGCAATCGGTGTTCTCCCGCCATGGCACCGACCGTTTATTGAAATTCGCGTTCGAGCTCGCTCGCAAGCGCGAGCGCAAGCACTTGACGGTGGCCACCAAGAGCAACGGCATCGCCGTCAGCATGCCGTGGTGGGACGGGCGCGCGGCGGAGATCGCGGCGGGCTATCCGGACGTGCGCTGGGACAAGCAGCACATCGACATCCTCTCGGCACGCTTCGTACTGCAGCCGCAACGCTTCGACGTGGTTGCCGCTTCCAATCTGTTCGGCGACATCTTGTCCGACCTCGGCCCCGCCTGCACCGGCACGCTGGGCCTTGCGCCATCGGCCAACCTGAACCCCGAACGCAGCTTCCCGTCGCTGTTCGAGCCGGTCCATGGCTCGGCGCCCGACATCTACGGCAGGAACATCGCCAATCCGATCGGCATGATCTGGTCCGGCGCCCTGATGCTCGACTTCATCGACCAGGGCGGCACCGTGGGCCGCCAGGCGCATGACGCGATCCTGGCCGCCATCGAGCAGGTATTGGCGGAAGGCCCGCGCACGCCCGACCTGGGCGGCTCCGCCTCGACCACCGAGATGGGCAAAGCCATCGCCGCCGCGGTGGAACGGGGCGCTTCCGCCACCCGCGACCTCACTTAACCAGGAATTCCGATCATGTCCCTGACACTGACCCGTACCGACCTGCTCAAGCAGCAAAACTTCATCGGTGGCGAATGGTGCGACAGCATCGACGCGCGCCGTTACGACGTCGCCGATCCGGCCACTGGCGCTGCCTTTGCCAGCGTCCCGGACAGCAGCGCCGAGGACGCCCGCCGGGCCACGGCCACCGCGCACAATGCCTTGGAAAGCTGGCGCAACACGCCCGCGCGCGACCGCGCCCGCATCCTCAAGCGCTGGCACGCGCTGATCGTCGCTCATACGGAAGACCTGGCCAGGATCATTTCTCGCGAACAGGGCAAGCCGCTGGCCGAAGGCCGCGGTGAAGTCGCGTACGGCGCATCGTATGTCGAATGGTTTGCCGAGGAAGCCGTGCGCACGTACGGCGACATGATTCCGGAGCAGGTGCGTGGCCGCAAGCTGATGGTGGTGAAGGAAGCCGTGGGCGTGGTCGCGGCGATTACGCCGTGGAACTTCCCGCTGGCGATGATCGCCCGCAAAATCGCGCCTGCCCTGGCCGCCGGCTGCACCGTCGTTGCCAAGCCGGCGGAGGACACGCCGCTGACTGCGCTGGCGCTGGTCAGGCTGGCGCAGGAAGCCGGCGTACCGCCCGGCGTATTGAATATCGTGACGTCGTCGCGCGAGTCGGTGCAGGAAGTGGTTGGCGCCTGGCTGGTCGATTCGCGCGTGCGCAAGCTCACGTTCACGGGTTCGACCGCGGTCGGCAAGTACCTGGCACGCGAATCGGCCACCACGCTCAAGCGGCTCTCGCTGGAACTTGGCGGCAATGCGCCTTTCATCGTGTTCGATGACGCCGACCTCGATGCCGCCGTCAATGGCCTGATGGCGGCGAAGTTCCGCAACGGCGGCCAGACCTGCGTCTCGCCCAACCGTATCTACGTGCAGGATGCGGTCTACGATCAATTCGCGGAAAAGCTGGTCGCGCGCGTGGCGGCGCTGCGGGTCGGTCCCGCCGCGCGTGAGGATTCGCAGATCGGCCCGATGATCAATGCACGCGCCGTGGACAAGATCGACAGCCACGTCAGGGATGCGATCGCGCACGGCGCCCGTGCGCTGGTCGGCGGCAAGCGCATGCGCAACGAGATCGCTGACGGCCCGAATTATTACGCGCCCACGGTGCTGGGCGATGCCACTCCCGAGATGGAGCTGGCACACGAGGAAACGTTCGGACCGGTGGCCCCACTGTTCCGCTTCAGCGACGAGGACGAGGTGGTACGCCTGGCCAACGACACACCGTTCGGCCTGGCCACGTATTTCTATACCCGCGACATCGCGCGCGCATGGCGCGTGGGCGAGCGGCTGCAGTCCGGCCTGGTCGGCGTCAACGAAGGCGTGCTGGCCTCGGAAGCGGCGCCGTTCGGCGGCGTCAAGGAATCCGGCTATGGGCGCGAGGGCTCGCGCCATGGCCTGGACGACTACATGCAGACCAAGTACCTGTGCCAGGGCGGCGCGGCGTGATGGCAAAGGAGACGCATATGACCGACCACCTCCCGGAAACCTACCCGATCGAGATCGCCTTCCCGGACATCCGTCCTTATGCCGAGGGCAATACCGGGATCCCCTATGTCTTCACCTTCGATAGCGGAGTGCCCGGCCCGCATGTCATGATCAACGCGCTCACCCATGGCAATGAAGTGTGCGGCGCGGTCGCGGTGAAGGAGTTGCTTGACCTCGGCGTCAGGCCCCGGCGCGGCAGGCTGACCCTGGCCTTTGCCAATGTGGCCGCCTATCTCACCTTCGATCCTGCCAGACCGGACGCGTCGCGCTTCGTGGACCAGGACTTCAACCGCGTCTGGTCGCCCGCCATTCTGGACGACTCGTCGCGCGATTCCTCCGAACTGCGCCGCGCAAGGGAACTGCGCCCGCTGATCGATACGGTCGACTTCCTGCTCGATCTGCACTCGATGCACGAACGCAGCGCGCCCCTGACTGTGTGCGGGCCGCTTGACAAGGGCATCGAGTTGGCGCGGCGCCTCGGCATGCCCGCCACCATCGTTAGCGACGCCGGCCACGCCGAAGGACGGCGCCTGCGCGACTACGGCGATTTCGGCCAGGTCGAGAGCGAACGCAACGCGCTGCTGATCGAATGCGGCCAGCACTGGGAGGCAGGCGCGGTCGACGTGGCGCGCAATTGCTGCGCGCGCTGGCTGCTCTTGTGCGACACCATCGATTGGGGCGACCTGCCCGACCGCTGGCTCAAGCCCCAGGATGCGCCGCCGCGCGTGGTGCGCGTGACGGACGCGGTAGTCGCCGCCGGCATGGGCTTCCGTTTCGCCGCGCCCTACACCGGCCTTGAAACGTTCGCCGAAGCCGGCACGGTGATCGCGTGGAACGAAGGGCGCGAAGTGCGCACCCCTTATCCGAACTGCGTGCTCGTCATGCCGTCCCTGCGCCAACTGAGGCCGGGAACGACGGTGGTGCGGCTGGGCCAACTGCTGGATTAGCGGCCCGACGAGGAAACACGGCAGCCGACTGTGATGTAATGTAATTATCCATTCTATGCAGACGGTCGAACGCATGAACCACGCAACGCCCCGGCGCGCTGCCGGCACTCCTTCCCTGGTCGTCACCTTGCACCGATGGATCGGCCTGGGCGCAGGGCTGCTGCTGATCGTCGTTGCGCTGAGCGGCGCCGCCATGGTGTTCCGACCCGAGCTCGAGCCGATCGTCAGCGCCCGACTGTGGCGCGCGCCCGTGTGCACCGGTGTCCGGCCGCTGTCGGCGCTGGTCGCCGCGGCCCGCGCCGCCAACCCCGGCGCCGGAACACTGACGGCGATCCGCATGTTGAGCGAGCGCGGGACCAGCGTGCGCATCAAATTCAGCGATGGGCGCTGGGTGTACGTCGATGCGTGCAACGGCCGCGTGCTCGGGATCCAGCATGCCTACGGCGGACCGTTCGGCACGCTCGAATGGATTCACACCTTCGGCACCGGGTCGATCGGCGCCGTCGTCGCCGGCAGCGTCGCCGGCGCTGCGCTGGTGCTGGCGCTGGCCGGCTTGCTGGCTTGGCGCCCTTCTCCACGGCGCCGCGCCGGCCTGGCCGCGGGAGCCCGGCGTCTCGAACTGCATCGCCGGATCGGCCCCTGGAGCGCGCCGGTGCTCGTGCTGGCGGCGCTGACCGGCCTGCCGCAGGCGCTGCCCGCACCTGCCGTGGGGCCCGCAGTGACGGTCAGCGGCCCCGCCCTGGACCAGGCCTGGTCGCAGCTGGCCGGCACACCCTGGCAGCAGCTGCAATGGCGGATGCCGCACCGTGCCGGCGCCCCGATCGAGATCGACGTCGCCGCGAACGATGCGCCCCATCCCTATGCCACGGGCTTGCTGCGGCTGGATGCCGCCAGCGGCGAGCGCATCGGCTACACACCCTACGCCGCCACCGGCATCGGCCACCGCGCCTACGGCTGGGCCCTGGCTCTGCACTACGGCCTCGCCGGCGGGATCCTGCAGCAGGCGGTGCTGTTCCTGGCCATGCTGACGGTGCCGGTCCTGGCCTGGCTGGGCCTGGCCAGCTTCCTGGCGCGGCGGCGCGGCGCCTTGACGCTGCGGCTGCGCCGCACGTATCCGGTGGCCGATGGGATCCTGGCGTTCGAATTCACCCATCCGTTGGGACTGCGTCTGCCCGCATGGACCGCCGGGGCGCACGTGGACGTATTCATCGCGCCCGGCCTGGTGCGCCAGTATTCCCTGTGCGGCGATCCACGTGACCGGCGCCGCTACACCATCGCCGTTCTGCGCTGCCAGCCTTCGCGTGGCGGATCGCAGGCGATGCATGAAACGCTGCGAAAAGGAAGCCTGGTCAGGATCGGCATGCCGCGCAACCAGTTTGCGCTGGCGCCGCAGGCACGCCACAACATCCTGGTGGCGGGCGGCATCGGCATCACCCCGATCCTGGCGATGGCCGACGCTCTGGACGTTCGCGGCGAGCGCTTCGAGCTGCACTACGCCTGCCGCAGCCGGGCGCACGCGGCCTTTCGCGAGCGCATGGCGCGCCTGGGCGAGGTCCATTTGTACTGCAATAACGAGGGGCGCCCCCTGGACCTCGGCGTCTTGCTGGCCGCGCGCAAGGAAGGCACCCATCTGTACGTGTGCGGACCGGCGGGGCTGACCCACGCGGTGCTGTCCGAAGCCGCGCGGCTTGGCTGGCCGGCCGAGTGCGTGCATACAGAGCGTTTCAGTCCGGCGGACGATGTGGCGCGGGGTCGTCCCTTCACGCTGCGCATAGCCAGCAGTGGCCGCCTGGTCGAGGTCCCGGCCGATCGCAGCGCCCTGGCCGCCCTGGCCGATGCCGGCATCATCATCCCGTCCTCTTGCGGCCAAGGCTTGTGCGGCAGCTGTGTCACCGGTGTGCTCGAAGGGGATCCCGACCACCGCGACCACTGCCTCACACCGGAAGCACGCGCCGCCAACGATTGCTTCACGCCCTGCTGCTCGCGCGCGCGGGGCGCGGGTCTGGTCCTCGATCTCTAGCGATCGCCTCGATTGGGCAGCCGCCGCGCATGCGAGGCGGCCTACGCACCCAAGCAGCAGTCCGCGCTGACCTGTGGCGAAGAGCCCCCCCGAGCTCACGAATGAAAGCGCAGCGTATCGCGAAATTGAAGGAACAAATCGACTCACTGGACGCTGCAAGCATAGCTGGCGGCGTTCGCCGGATCGCCACCAATATATTTCGCATAGGCCGGATAAGCGCACAGGGGCCGGCTTACACTTGCGCCCGGAACGTCAAGCGGACTTCCTGGCAGCGTGCGAGCGACCAGCGCACCAGGCGCAACGCCCCGTTCCACCCATGCCGCGAGGGGCGCCAACTGATCGAACTGGTCCACGGTGGCGCCACCACGGCAATGGTCCATCCCCGGGATGACGTACAAGCGCGCCATGTCGGATGCATCCTTGTACTGCGCCTCGATCCGGTCCATCAAGCCCATCACGCCGGTGACCTGCACGCCATGGTCGGCGCTGCCCGTGTACATCAGCAGCTTGCCGCCGCGCTTGTGAAAGGCGTCGAAGTTCGGCCCAGGACGCGAAGGATCGGTGTTCGAGCCGTGGAAATCCAGCCTGCCCTGCCCCAGCGCCGCCGAATCCCGGTTGACGTCGAAACCACTGACGTAAGCGACCGCATTGGCCGGATAGGAGGCCAATGTGTCGGCCGGCCCGCTAACGCCCGGATAGCCCTGGAAGCCATAGCCCATGAAGTAGAAGTTCTCCATCAAGGAATAAAAAGCGCCCAGAGGCACGGCAGCGGACGTGCCCATATAGGGACCGCGAAGCTTTGTCTCGATGCCGCCCGGGAGGAAGCCTGGGAAGATGGCCTTGCCGTTGGCATCGACCAGCCCCGTATAGATTTCGCGCAGCGCCTGCGTCTGCACCGCGCTCAGGCAGCGCTGGTCATCGCTCCCGCCGCCGTCGGCCTTGCACTGTAGCGCCGCATAATCGGCCGGCGTCGCTTTGCAGGCAAGGTAGTTGGAGATCAGGCCATCCTTGATGCCGTCAAGACGGTCGCACTTGTCCATGAAGTAGTTGGCCGCAAAGGCCAGCTGCGGATCGCTGAAGGCATGCGAGGTATCGGTGGGAACCGCGCCTGGCCGTACACCGGCGGCGCGCGCGATCGTCTTGAGCACCGACATATTCTGTTGCCATTGGTCGTAAATGGCAAAGCCCGGAGCGCCCGCAACTACGCCATCGAAGTCGGTGTAGCGCTGCGCGGTGACCAGCGCCTCGCGGCCGCCGTTGGAGCAACCGACAAAGTAGGCGTACTTGGGCTGCTCTCCCGCCACTGCCTTCAACAGAGCCTTGCTAGCGCGCGCCACGTCGTGCACGCCCTCGTGGGCGAAGTCCAGGTAGGCCTGCTTGTCGAGCGCGAACTGCGCGGCACGTCCCGTGTGGCCCGAGTCCTGCGCCGCCACGGCATAGCCTTGCGCCAGCGCGCTATCGCCGTTCTTCAGCATTCCGAGCGCGCTGCCGACCACGCCATTGTTGCCGCCACCGCCCTCAAAGACAAAGCGCCCCTGCCAATCGCGCGGGATCCGCAACACGAAGTGATTGCCGTATTGCGTGTCGTTGGGCGGTCCGCGATGCGCTCCAATGGTCCCCTTCACTTCGCAGTGTGCAGGCACCTTCACGGTGTACGGGCCCGATCGCTGGTTGGTAGCAGCGATCCAGTTGGCGCTGTCCAGCGTCGCGGTCTTCCCATGGTCCAGCGCCGCGAAAGCCGGCGCGAGCTTGGCGGCGGTGCAGTTGACGGGTTCGACTGGTGCGGCATGTGCAAGCGTAGCCACTCCACAGAGAAGGCCGGCCACGCCGGCAAGGCATTTCTTCAGCATGGTCTGTAGTCCTTTATTCGTTCGTTGGCGAGAACAGGCGGGGGTGGGATACCTGGTCGAGGCCCAATGGCCGAAGCGCCGCGCGCAAATCCTCGCTCCGCGGCAGCAGCCTGAGTGCCACGAGATTGTCGTGGAGGTCCTCCATGCGCGTCACGCCGACAAGCACGGTCGCCAGCGCCGGATGACCGAGGCAAAAGCCGATGGCTGCCTGCGCCGGGGTCACGTTGAAATCGCTTGCGATCGCTTGCAAGGCCGGATAATTGGAGCGGATCTGCTCCCGGATATTCCCCGCATCGCGGGCGATGTTGCGCTCGTGCGGCACCTTCCCCTGCGCCGCTTCCGATGGCTGCACGCGGTCACGCTCAAGGTGCCCGCCGAGGATTCCGCCTTCCAGTGTATGGGCCGCACACAGCTTGATACCGGTCTTCGCGAACACGTCGGCGTAAGCCGCGTTCTCGGCGATGGCGCGGCGCGCGAGGTTGTACTGCAGCTGCACCATGCATGGCGCCGGCTTGCCGCGCGCGCGCAGCAGCGTGTGCGCCTGCAGCAGCTCGTCCGGCTCCCAGTTGGTGCACCCCCATGCGCGCGCAAGGCCGGAATCGACCAGCGCCACCACCTCGTCGCAAAACCCCTCGAAATCCATGCCTGGCAACGGACGCGACACCATCACGAGATCGACATGGTCCGTTCCCAGTCGCAGCAGCGAGGCCTTGAGCTGCTCGTCGAACGACTGCTGGGGGTATTCCCACAGCCAGAGCTTCTCGGCCAGCAGGTAGCTGTCGCGCGGACGATTGAGCACTTGCAGCATGCGCCCGAAGATCACCTCGGTGTGCGGTTTATCCCAGTAATAGCCGATGTCGAACAGGTTGACGCCTTCGTCGAGCGCGCGCCCGACCATGGCGATGCCATCTTCGAACGCCATGCGCGAGAAGGTATTCCACGAGCCCAGCGACAGCAGCGAAACGTCTCCAAGGCCGGCGACAGTACGATATTCCATGCTTTACCTCTTGTTGATGTGTGGAGTGCCGCCGTTTGCGCGTGCAAGATTGGCCCGTACCGAGCGGCCGGCCAGCAGGAAATGCAGCATCGCCCACAGGTTGACAATCACGATGCAGGACAGCGCCATGCGCAGCGAGTCGGCGCCGAAGGCGGGTGTGAACAGGTCGCTCATCTTGCCGACAAAAATTGGACCGAGACCATAGCCGACCATGTTCGCGATCAGGAAGAGGACGCCGGACATGGTCGCCCGCATCCGCACCTCGACCAGGCCCAGGCACAGGCCGATCGCCGGCGCGAACCAGAACGTGCTGGCGGCGGCGAAGCAGCCCACCAGCAGCAGGGTCGCCGTCCAACCTTCGCTCCAGATCCAGCCAAAGCCGAGCAGCACCGACACCAGCGCACCGGCGGCAATAATCCAGACGCGCCACCGTTCGTCGCGCTGGCTCAGGTAATCGGCCAGGATGCCACTCAGGTAGTTGCCCGCGATGCCGGCGATGAAGATCGCCACGCCGAGCTGCACGCCTACCTCGTTCAGCTTCACATGATGGCTGCGCACCAGGAAGGAAAAAGTCCACGAACTGGCGCCCGCCAGCGTGATGTAACTGAGCGCGGCTGCGCCCAGCAGGTGCAGCAGCGCCGGCTGGCTGCGGATGAACGCCAGCGTCTCGCGCAGCGGCGCCGCGTCCAGCGTGGATTGTCCGCCAGCGTCGGCCGCGCCACGCTGCGGTTCACGCATGGTCAGCAGCATCAGCAGCGCCAGCACGATGCCGGGCACGCTCGCCGCCATCAGTGTCGTGCGCCAGCCGTAGGAATGGCTGAGATGCGTGCCCACCGTCAGGTTGATCAGCGCCGCCAATGGGCTGCCCAGCGCGAAGATGGCGACGGCGGTAGCCCGCTTCTTGTGCTCGAACAGGTCGGCGATGATCGACAGCGCGGCCGGCCCGCCGCCGGCCTCGCCGATGCCCACACCCATCCGCAACAGCAGCAGCTGGACGAAGTTCTGCGCGAGGCCGCACATGGCCGTCAGGACCGACCACAGGGCCAGGCAAGCCGAAGCCAGGTTGCGCCGGTTGGTGCGGTCCGCCACCAGCCCGAACGGCAGGCCGGCGGCGCCCATCAGCAGCGCATACACAAGGCCGGACAGCACGCCCAGTTGCAGGTCGCTGAGATTGAACTCATGCTTGATCGGCTCGAGCAGGATCACGAACACGATCTTGTCGAGCAGGAGCAGCGTGTTCAGCATCAGCAGCAGGCCAAGCGCATAGTTGCGCGCCCCCTTGCCGACCGCAGGCACTACCCGGGTAGCCGCTACATGCTGGTCGATGATCATGCCGCCCTCGTGCTCGAAACCGAACGGAACTCGGTGCGCTGCATGATCTCGTCCTGCACGGGGCGCGGCAGCTGCGTGAAGAAGGCGCTGCAACCGCCGATGCGCACGATCAGCTCCTTGTAATCCATTGGATGCGCCTGCGCGGCACGCAAGGTGTCATTTGAAACCACATTGAACTGGATATGCTTGCCGCCGGCCGCAAAGTACGCATGGATCATTGCCGCGACCTCGTCGACGCCTTGCGCGTCCGCC
The DNA here is from genome assembly GCF_024753145.1 of Massilia terrae. Taxonomy (GTDB): domain Bacteria; phylum Pseudomonadota; class Gammaproteobacteria; order Burkholderiales; family Burkholderiaceae_D; genus Telluria; species Telluria terrae. The sequence goes on from NZ_JANUGU010000009.1 coordinate 68,273, forward strand.
AGCGCGTCCGGATGGAAGCGCAGGTCGAGCGCGGTCGCCTGCCACGGCGTCTGGTCTATCTTGGCGGCGCTCCTGAGCACGTCGAGCACGCCGCCGCGGTCGCGTCCGCGCATCGGCGTCATCGATTCGTCCGCCAGCGGTTCGCCGGCGCGGCGGCCATCCGCCGTGGCGCCGGTCTGCAGGCCGCCCGGCCAGTTGGCGGTGCCGATCGTGATTGCGCCGGGCTTGTGGTAACCACCGTAGGTCGTGCTCAGGGTCACCGCCTTGTCGGCCCAGAAGCGGTACAGGTCCGCCGCCATCAAGTCGGCCTCGTCCTCGTCGTTGCCATACTTCGGCGCAGCCAGCATCATCTGGCGCACCTGTTCGCCGCGCTCGCCTTCCCAGTCGGTGTCCAGGCAGCGCTTCAGTTCAGCGGCGGACACGAGGCGCTGTTCGAACACCACCTTGCGGATCGCGGTCAGCGAATCGGCGGCGTTGATCATGCCGATCGGGTTCAGCACCGAGCCATTCTCGAACGGCATGGTGCGGCCAAGGATGTTCTTGCTGGCGCCGATGCCGCCAACCGTCAGCGACGACTCCACCGGCTGCGGGAAGCGCTCGCCATACGAACGGATGGTGACGTTGTTGAACTCCGCCTGTAGTTCGATGAAGTGGCCGAGCTGCTGCTTGAACGCCTCGTAGAACTGGTCGAAGGTGTCGAAGCTGTCGAATGCCCCGCCGGCAGGCCCCACCTGCTTCCCGGTGCGCGGATCGACGCCGTTGTTGATGGCGAAGTTAAGCACCATCGGTACCACGAACATCGGCCATGCGACTGAGCGCGACTGGCCAGGGATGTTGACCCCGAGGCAGCCTGCCACCGCATAATTGCGCGCCGTGGCGAGATCGACACCATGCGATTGCAGGTAGGCGATGCAGGATTGGTCACTCAGGAAAGCCGGCACGCCGATCCCGGTGCGCACCAGCTCAAGCGCGCGCCGCATCAGTTCGGGCGGCGTGCCTTCGTGCACGCGCATCGTCAGCGTCGGATGTGGCGTCGGGCAGGTGCGTGCGGCGTCCAATACGAGGTATGACAGCTCATTGGTCGCATCGCTGCCATCCTCATTCTGGCCACCGACCACGCAGTTGTGCCACTTCGCCAGGCCTCCGTATTTGATGCGATGGGTGTGGCCAGCGGTGATGACGATCTGCGAGTCCTTCACGCGCAGCCACTGCAGCAGTTCGAGCACGGTGTCGTCACTCTTCCCCGCTTGCTGGTCAGCCTTGTAATACGGGTACATGATCTGGTCGAAGCGGCCGAAGGACAGCACGCCTGACGGCAGGAGCACCAGTACCATGAACCACAGGGACTGCATCGCCTCGTAGAAGTTGGATGCCGGATGCGCTGGAACCCGGCGGCACGCAGCGGCCATCCGTTCAAGTTCGGCGCGGCGCTGCGGATCAGCCTCCGCCGCGGCCATGTCGGCGGCCAGCGCGGCGAAGCGCGCCGCGAACGACAGGATGGCCTTGTGCGCGATGACAATCGCCTTCAGCAGGTCGATCTTCTCGACCGACTCCGCGCTGTCCACTCGTGTTCCGGCCAGCTCCTCCTCGGCCTCGCGAATGATGTCCAGCAGGCCGCGCTCCAGCACTTTCTCGAAGTCGAACACGCCGATGATCTGGCTGATCTCGTGGTGGATGCCGTAGCCGCAGCCAATCATGCCGCCCGGCCCCCAGCCCTCCTCCTTGCTGCGGAACGCCGGCAGCACCACGCCGAGCTGGGCGTAGGGCCACAGGCGCTGGTCATCGTATAGCGACGTCATGCGGCTGGTCAGCGACCGGGACTGCCAATACGCGTTCATGTCGAGGATGCGTGCCCGGTCCGCCGGATCGAGGATGAAACCGCTGCCTTCGAGCGCATCGATCTCGGCGGCCGGCCAGGCGGCCCACAGGCAGCTCAGCTCCACGCCTCCCGGCTTGGCTGCGAGATTGCCGGCCACGAGGTCGTCGGGCTCGATGAAGATCGGCACACCCGCCAGCACTTTTTCCAGCGCCAGCGCATTGCGGACTACCATCGGCAAGCCGTCGGTTTCCCGGAACGACGCGGTTGCCAACACTGCTTTCTCCACGCTGACGGGAAAAGCCCCCGCGCGGACCGTGTCCAGGGATCGCATCATCCTGGCGATTCTCGGTGTCATACTCTGTCTCCTCTGCCGTTTTCAGTTTTTATCGATGTGTTTTTTCTCGATGTCCCAGACTGGATTCGTGCACAGCCTGCAGTCCTTGCCGACAAAGGTCGCTGCCGCACCGCGCTCGCCGCGCAGTTGCCAGTCGAGCCAGTCGACCACGAGTTTTCCGTAGTCGCCGCCCTGCGGTTCACGCAGGCTCAGGCCGTGGCCCGCCTCCCGGTGCGCCTTCACGATCGGCACCTGGTCGATCTCGAAGAAGTCTGCTTCGGCGTCTACCTGCACGATGTCGCCGGAGCCGCCGTACAGGTACAGCACGGGTCCATGCAGGCGCTGCAGGGTTGCGCGGTTCAGTGCGATGCCGGGCAGGTCGCCACCGAGACGCCAGTAGCCGCTGGCCAGCACCACCGTCGTCTTCACGCGTGGATCGACCGAGGCTTCGAGCGCCTGCATGCCGCCGCAGGAGTGGCCCATCATCGCAAGTGCTTCGTTGTCGATCTTGCCGGCATAGGGGCTGTTCCCACGCTGCCCCTGCGCCAGCACCCAGTCGACGCCGGCGACCAGTTGCGCGGTCGTGGTCTCGGGCGGCTTGATGCGATGGATGCGCTCGGTCAGGGTCAGCTTGCGTGCTGGCGCCGGCGCCGCGGTCTTCGGTGCCGCCGTGATGACGTTCCCGGGAGCGACGACGATGTAACCGTGCGAAGCCAGGTCCTCCAGGAAGCTGGCGTAGGTGCTGCCGCGAACGCAGCCGCCGTTGACCCAACCGATCACCGGCAGGCGATGGTTCGCCCCGAACGGCGACAAGTCGACCGGCCGGTAGATCACATGGTCCGGCAGGCCCGCTTCGGTTTCGTGCATGGCGGGAAACGGTCCGGTGGCACGCGCGCTGCAAAGCACCAGCGAGCATGCCGCCATCGTGATCAGTCTTGCCGCGCGCGATATCATGCAATCTCTCCTTTTTCGTAGGCCGCCGCCACCAGCTTGGTCATCGCCTTGCGCTCATCGACCGCCCCGGGTCGCTGGACCAGCATCACGCCCACGATGTGGCGCTGTGGATCAGCCCAGCCGAAGGAACCGAAGGCGCCGCTGTGATGGATGGTCCCGGCGGCGAGTCCGTTGCCGGCGGCGGTCTGGATGCGCCAGCCCAGCGCCTGTGCCGAACCGCTCATGCCGCGCTCAGGCGGAATCGCGATGCGCGGCATGAGCAGGGTCGCGACGGCCTGCGGCGACAGCAAGCGTTCGCCCTTGGTGCGGCCGCCGTCGAGGAACATCTGGTGAAAGCGCGCCATGTCTTCAGCGGTGGAGAAAATGCCGGCCTCCGGCAGCGGATAGCGGGTGCCCTGGCGCAGCTTGAGCGCGCCATAACCAGGACTGCCGTTCTCCATCTCGCGCAGCCGGCCCTCTCGCAGCTCGTAGTCGGCGGCGATCTTCGGCCACACCTCGGCTGCCGGCCGGTAGCAGCTCGCCTTCATGCCGAGCGGTGCGAAGATGCGCTGTTCGACGAAATTCTCGTAAGGCCGGCCCGCCACCACTTCGACGATGCGCGCCGCCACCGCAATGCCTTGGTTGCTGTAACGCCAGCGCGCGCCGGGCTCCGCTTCGAGCGGCTGCTGCGACAGCACGGCCACCACTTCCGCCAGCGAATAGCGCATCTTGACCGCGAAGGGATGCGTCACGGGCGCGGCATCGGGCAAGCCGGATGAATGCGACAGCACGTCGCCGATGGTGATCTTGCGCGACGGTCGGGCCAGCACACGCTCATTGGGGTCACCGCGCACGAGGAGCCACTGGTCGCCGAATTCCGGCAAGAACGCATCGACAGGATCGTCGATCTTCAGCTTCCCTTCGTCCAGAAGCAGCCCGACTGATGTGGCGATGAAGGGTTTGGACTGGGACATCACCTGGAACACGGTATCGGTGCTCATCGGCGCGCGCTGCTCAATGTCGCGCCAGCCGGTCGCGGCGAGATGAACCAGCTTACCCTCGTGCTGCACGAGCGTGACGGCTCCGGCGATCGTTCCGGCGTCGACAAAAGCCTGCATCGTCGGCGCGATCGCGGCCAGTCCCTTGCGCGCCGGCGCCGCGCTGGCACGTGCGCCCCCACTTGCCAGTGCTGCCATGGCGAGCACAAATTCACGGCGTTGGATCATTGCGCGTCTCCCGGCATGCTGCAACCGAAACTCGCGGCGTCGTCCACTGGCCCCTTGCCGTCGTAGCGGGCGAAGCGCGGGTAGGCGCACAATGGACGCGTGCTGCCCGGCGCGGCGCGGTTCCTGGCAATGATGCGTTCGGGCGCCTCGCCGCGTTCGACCCAGCCCTCGATGGCCTCCAGCGGGTCGAAATCGTCGAGTCCCGGACCGCCGCCGCAATGTCCCATGGCCGGAGACAAAAACAGCCGCATCCAGGGCCGCCCTTCCGCCGTCACCGTGTCGTGCTGGGCACGCTGGTACCATGCGATCAGATCGGTGCTGGAAAATACCGGGTCGCTCATGCCCTGGTAAACCAGCAGCTTGCCGCCGCGCGCCGCGAAATCATCGAGGCGCGTGGCGGTCGCATTCACCTGCCTGGCGCGCGGCTCGGCACGGCCGGCGGCGGCCAGAACCTGCTCGGGAGTTTCGATCCGTTCTGGAATGGGCTGGCGCAGCAAAACCTCATACCAGGCCTGCGCGCCACGCACGGCATTGCCGGCGTTCGGAGGGCCGGCGCGCGCGGTTCCCAGCTTCTGCTTGCGCCAGGCAGCCGCGGTGATACCGGTATCGTAAGGCCAGCCGCCGTAGGGTTGCGAGCCTGCGAACAGCGCGCGCAGCAGTTCGAGCTTGGGCGCGGCCAGGCAGGAGGCATTGCCGCGTCCGGGCGCGCATGCGAGCACCTGTGGATCGAACTTGCAGCTATGGTCGAATACCAGGCCGTCGGCCAAGCCGTCTGCCTTGTCGCATTCGCGCGCGACGGCGTCCGCCACGAGGACCAGGTCGGCATCGCTCAGCGCTTCCGCAATCACCGGATGCCCTGTCGCGTCGCGCGGGGCCGAACGCGCCAGCAAAGCCGTCTCCCACGTCTCTTCGAGCGCGGATCCGGCGAGATTGAAGCCCGGATTGCCGGCGACAATGCCATCGAATGCACCAGGATCGCGCTCCGCCGCGATCATGGCCTCGCGACCGTCATTGGAGCAGCCCATGAAATAGCTGTGGCGAGGGGCCTGGCCGTAGAAGCGCGTCGCCATTTCCCTGGCCGCGCGCGTGACCTTCGGCGCCGACGCGTAGGCGAAATCCAGCCATGCCTGCTCGTCGGCGGCGAAGGCCGCGCCATCGCCTTCGTGGCCGCCGTCCATCGAGACCACGGCGTAACCGCGCGCCAGCGCACCGGGCCTGTCCTTCGCTCCCGCCAGCGGAATCGATCCCAGCGCCGGCCTGACCGATCCATCGAGGCCGCCGCCGCCCTGGAACAGCAGGCGTCCGTTCCAGTTCAACGGCAAACGCAGCTCGAAGCCGATGCCGCTGGCTGTGCCGGAAACCACCGCACCCTTGACGACACAATGCGGCGCGGGATCGCCGGAGGGCGCGAATCCCGCGCTGTCGATGCGCCAGCCCGGACCCGCGAGCTGGCCGGCGCGCGCACAGGAATCGTCGGTGGCGGCGTGCCCCGCCGCCGCCATCGCGATCGCGCAGGCCGCCAGCAGCGCACGCGCACGCGACGCACTGCACTCAGAGAGCTTCCGCATGGCGGGCCGCTCAGAATGCCTTGGAGACCTGCACCGAAATGATCCGTCCGAGCACGTTGGCGCTTTGCGGATCGAACGCGAATGCCGCGTTGTTGTTGGTGGAAAGGACTACCGGCGGGTTCCGGTTGAACAGGTTCTGGATGTTTAGCGAAGCGCGCATGCCGGACATCCAGCCGGCCCGCTTCGCAACGCGATAGCTCAGCGCAAGGTCGTAGGTCTTCCATGCCGGAATCTGCGCCTTCGGCTGCGTCACGCCGCCGATGGTGATCGGAAGGTCGTTCAGGTAGGAGCCGACGTAGTTCATCGCCAGGGTCGCGTTCCACGGGCCGTCGCTCCAGCCGATGTCCGCACGGCCGCGGCGCGAGATCGGCGTGTTGATGCGGTCAAGGTCCTTGGTCTCCGGCGCGCTGGCGGTCACGTGCACCTTGTTATGCAGGATCTTGGTCGCATTCAGGTCGGCGTTGAGGTGGCCGATGCGGGTGTCGGTCTCGTACCCGAAGTCGAGGTCGAATCCGTTCTGGGTCGTGTGGGCGGCGTTGGTGTTACGGGCCGTGAACAGCGCGGTCAGGCGGCAGGCGTTCGATTCGTCCGGGGTCGACAGCGACGGCGAAGCGAAGGCTGCGGCGTAGATCGGGTTGTAGGTGCTGCGGTTGCCCGGGATGCAGCCCGCCGGCTGCGCCGCAGGCGTGATGTACGGTGCGTAGGTGGCGCGGTTCGCGGCCGAGGCAAGGAAGCTCGAGCTGACCGTCTGCAGGCCGATGATCTGGTTCTCGTACTCGATCTGGTACAGGCTGGCGCCAAGGCGCAGCCCATCGACGAACCATGGTTTGTAGTCGCCGCCGAAGGAGAAGTTCTTCGCCTTCTCCGGGGTCAGCGCCGGGTTCGATCCGCCAAGGCGCAGCACATAGCTTTGCTTGGTCGACGTGTTCGACAGCGGGATGTTCGGATCGTTGGCATTGTTCGCGACCAGCTGGGTGCTCACCGACGAGAAGAAGGTCACGTTGGCATCGGTCAGGTCCGGCGCGCGGAACGAGGTGCCTGCGGCGCCGCGCAGCGACAGATCGTTGGTGACGCCCCAGACGAAACCGACCTTCGGATTCGAGGTGGTGCCGACGTCCGAATAGCGCTGCGTTCGCGCTGCCAGGTTCAGGTTGAAGCGGCGCACCAGCGGGAGCGCATTGGCTTCGCCGACCACCGGCACCGACAGTTCTCCGTACAGCGCGTTGATGCGACGCGAGCCGAAGGCGCCGATGGTGTCCGACGTGGCCTTGATGCCGATCGAAGCGCGCGCCTGCTCGATGTACAGGCTCTCGGCACCGACCGCGGCCCGCACCATCCCGCCCGGCAGCGAAAACAGAGGGCCGTCGAAGCGCAGCGAAGCCTGCTGCATTGCGACGCGATTCTGGTCGCTGCCGGCCACCAGGAAGCGCGACAGCACGTCCTTCGACGCGGGCGTGCTGCTGAAGGGATTGAAGCTGCCGTCGTTCAGCGCTCCCTGCAGCTTGACCGTGTCGATATTGCCGTTCAAGGCGGGAACGCAGTTGGCGCAGGTATGCGAATTGGTCCAGGTATAGATCGCCTCGGCGCGCCATTTGTTGGCGAAGTCATGCTGCACGCCCAGCGTATGGCCCGCATTCGACGCTATCACATGGCCGCCGAGCGGAATGATGCCGCGGCCGACGTCCTTCTGGAACGAGACCGAGATGGTTTCCGGCGCACCCGCGGCGACACCCGGCACACCCGGGATGTAGTAAGGGCTGGACGCCGGCAGGGTCAGCGTGGCGGTCGGCTGGACCAGGCCCAGCGTCGTGCTCTCGCGGCGGTTGTAGTAGCCTTGGTAGTAGGCCTTGGTGTCGCGGTCGATCTGCAGGTTCAGATTGAGCGAGGCCTGGTTGCGGCGGGTGTCTGGCAGGTAGTCGGTGTAATAGCCGGCATCGAGCAGGTTCGGCTGGTTCTTCAGCAGGCTGGCGCCGGTCAGGCCGGTGCCGCTGTAACCCGGCGGCACGCCGTACCAGGTGAACGTGCCGGCGCCTGGCAGGGTCGGGTTCTGGGTCGTGCCGGCGACCACGATGTTCCCCGGCGCGGCGCTGCTGGCCAGGTTGGTGCGGATGCGGTTATCCAGGCCGCCGAACGGGGTCAGGTTCTGCATCAGGAAGGGGCTGGATGAACTCAGCATCGCACCACGCTCGTCGTGGTCGATCGAGAACACGGCGCTCAGCTTGCCCAGGCCGCCCAGTTGGAAGCTGTGGCCGGCGACCACCGAGGCGCCCTTCTCGTCGAAACCGTGGGTGTGGGTGTAGCGCGGCGTGACTTCGATGCCTTCGTAGGATTTTCGTGTGATGTAGTTGACGACGCCGGCGATGGCGTCGGAACCGTAGATCGCCGAGGCGCCGTCCGCGACCACGTCGATCCGCTCGATCATCGACACCGGCAACTGGTTCGCCTCGGTGAAGGTGGTCACGTTGCCGGTCGGCGCGATGCGGCGGCCGTCGATCAGGAGCAGGGTCGCGCTGCTGCTCAGGCCACGCAGGCTGATGGTCGAGCCGCGCTGCACATTGGCCTGGCCGTTCTGGGCGGTGTGCAGGCTGTCGTCGTAACCCAGGCCCTGCACGATCGGAACGGTCTTGAGCACGTCGATCGGGTTGTTATAGCCCGTCTGCAGCAGCGCATCGTGGTCCAGCACCACGGTTTTGGAGCCGGCAGCGCTCACGCCGCGGATCTGGCTGCCGGTAATGACGACTTCCGGCACCACGTCGCTGGTGGGCGCCGCAGGCGGCGCCACGCTGGTGCTGTCGGCTGGCGCCGGAGCGCTCTGCGCCATCGCGGCGCCCGGCAGCCCGAGCGCGCACATGATGGCGAACGCAATGGTCGAGTGCTTGAAGGGGAGTTGGGTGCCGGCTGCGGCCTGTGCCGCTCGCGCCGCTTTGCTGGTTTTGGTGCTGGACGATTTCATCGCTGTCTCCTTGGTTTTTTATGGGATGTGCTGTCCGGCCGGAGGCGGCGACGCCCTCGACAGGTAATGTCCGGTGCTGCTGAAGTACTTACGTTTCCGTGGCCTTCGCAAAGTTGTTATTAGTGATAGTGATTATAGAATATAACCAAATATGAAAACACGCAATCGCCGTGTTGGCGTGAATTGGCGCTTATGCGACAACCGCGTCGCAGGCTGGGGCCACGGCGTGGGCACATCGACGTTTTGGGGAAGGAAAAACGCACGAGGGCGCCCGCGGCGCCCTCGGCGAGGCAGCAGGTCCGGCTCAGGCGCGCTGGGCCGCGCCCTGCGGTGCGCGGGGCGCCCGCAGGGCCAGCAACAGGAAAGCGCCGCCCAGCATCAGCGCGGCCATTCCATAGATCGGCATTGAGAACGAACCGGTGGACTGGCGCAGCAGGCCGATCGCATATGGCCCGAACAGGCCGCCGAGATTGCCGAAGAAGTTGATCGCGGTGATGCCATTGCGCGCATCGTCGCGCGGCAGGAAGCTGGTCGGAATGGTCCAGAATACGCCTTGCGCCCCACCCAGGCCGAGGCCGGCCGCGAACAGGAGCAGCAAGGCCGGCGCGCCGCTGGACGGCAGCGTGGCGGCGATCAGGCAAACCCCGCACAAGAGCAGCGGCAGCATCACATGCCAGAAGCGCTCGCCGCTGCGGTCCGAGTGACGCGCGTTGAAATACATGCCGATGCCGATGCCGATCCAGGGTACGGCGCTCACCAGGCCGATTTCGAACGGCGAACGGGTCGACAGCTGGCGCGCCACCTGCGGCAGCCAGAACAGGATGCCGTAGGCGCCCCCGATCAGCACGAACCAGACCATTGCCGCCGCCCACAGGCGCGGATTGCGCAGGAAGCCAAGTCCGCCTCCCCTGCCCTGGCCGGCCTCCAACGCCGCCGCCGCGTCGTCATGCGCGATCTGCTGGCGCAACCAGTCCTTTGCGGCCGGCGTCATCCACGGTGCATGCTCCGGACCGTCGACGAACAGGCGCCAGGCCGCCAGCGCGAATCCGATGGTCAGCACCGCTTCGGCCAGGAACATCCAGCGCCAGCCGGCCAGGCCGAAGGGGTTCGGGATCGACATCAGCCAGCCGGAGAGCGGGCCGCCCAGCGTCACCGAGAGCGGCACCGCCAGCATCGTCAGCGCGATCGCCGTGCCGCGGTATTGGCGCGGCATCCAGCGGCTGCACAGGTAGACCACGCCGGGCGCGAATCCCGCTTCGGCCACGCCCAACAGGCAGCGCAGGATGTTGAGTGCCGACGCGTCGCGCACCAGCACCATGCCAAGCGCGATCAGGCCCCACAACAGCACCGAACCGAAGATCCAGCGCCGCGCACCGCAGCGGTACAGCAGGTACATGCTGGGAAACTGGAACACGAGATAGCCCACGAAAAAGGCGCTGACCGCCGTTCCGTAGGTCTTGGGGGTCAGTCCCAGCTCGGCATTCATCTGCAGCGCGGCGAAGCTGAGGTTGGCGCGGTCGAGTGAGCTGATCACCAGCAGAAGTACGAACGGGAGAATGACGCGCAGGCGGATGGCGCCGACGATCGGCCGCGGGTCAACCATGCCGGCCTCCGAAACGCACCGGCACATACCACGGCCCCAGCTCGGGGAACGGGCTCATTTCGATGCCGCCGTCGAGATCGAAGTCGCTGGTGTGGAGCAGCAGTTCTTCGAGCGCGATCTGCAGCTCGATGCGGGCCAGCGCGGCGCCGGCGCAGTAATGCGGGCCGCGCCCGAAAGCGAGGTGCTCGCGGATGTTGGGGCGGTTCAGCTCAAACTGGTCCGGGTTCGGGAACACGTCCTCGTCACGGTTGGCAGATGCCATGATCAGCGCGATCGGCTCGTCCTTGCGGATGCAGCGCCCGCCGATCTCGACGTCCTCGCGGGCGGTGCGGGCGAAGCCGCGATACGGCGTGTACAGGCGCAGGAATTCCTCGACCGCCGCCGGCACCCGCTCGGGATTGGCGCGCAGCTCGCGTTGCAGTTCCTTGTCGCGCGAGAGATGGATGACCATGCTGCCGATCAGGATCATCGGCGCCACGATGCCGACCACCAGCACCTGGCGAATCGCGCCCACCACCAGGTCGGCCGGCAGCGGTTCGCCATTATTGGTGGCGGCGAGGAAGGAGCTGACCGGATCCGACCCCGGGTCCATCGGCGCGGCCTGGCGCATGGCGACCAGGCGCCGCGCCATGTCGTACAGGACCAGGCTGGTCTCCTTCATGCGCTCCGGCTGCGCCGACTCGACTGCCTTGACGAAGGCTGGTCCGGCCTCCGCCAGTTGGGCTTCCAAGTCGGCCGGCAGGTTCATCCAGATGCTGAAGACCTTGACCTGGAAGATGCTGGCGAAATCGCCGCAGACGTCGCCCTGTCCGCGCGCCAGCAGCGGCAGCAGCACGGCGCAGATGCACTCGCGGATGGTCGGCGCCAGTTGCCGGATCTTGTCCTCGGAGAGCAGCGGATTCAGCGCCGCGCGGTACGGAGTATGCTCGGGCGGGTCGAAATGCAACGGCGGCCGGCGGCCCGAGAACGCCACTTTCGGCACCACATTCTGCACCGAAGTGATGAACATGCCGGGGTCGGAGAAGACCTGTTGCACGTCGCGGTATTTGGTGAGCGCCCAGAAGCCGCCATAGGCATTGCTGTGCGCGACCGGGCAACTGCCGCGCAGCCGCGCGTACTCGCGGTGGGCGGTGTCGAAACCTTCCTCGACCAGCGGATCGTAATCTTCCTGTTGCGGTTCAGCTGATGCCATCGCGCCTCCAATTTAGTTATATTTCATAACTTTAACTCAGTATAACCGTGTGGCCGTAAAGGTCAACCCCGGCCGCCGCGGCGTGGACGCATCGCCACCGTCCACGCCAGCGCTATGCAGTATTGTCATGGCGGCCTTCGCTCAGCGATTGGGACAGGCGGCGCCGAACAGCGCCGCCACCAGCGGATCGCGCCCCGCCGGCCGCTGGTGTAGATCGAGCGGAAAGCGCATGTCGTCGGCCAGCACGTGCAGGAAGCGTTCGCCGGGATTGGTGCAATGGCGGGCGGCGCTGCGCCGCAGGGATACCTGCTGCGTGCGCACCCCCAGCGAGGCAAGATAGGCATCCACCACCGCGGGGTCGCGATGCAGCTGCAGGTGGCTGCGCCGTGAAGGGTCCAGCTGCCCGACGCCGGCCAGCGCGAGCGCTTCGAGATAATTGCGGGCCGCGCGGTCGGACACCTTCAGCAGGCGGACGACGTCCGCCGGCGCCATGGCGTCTTCCGCGAGCGCCATCACTAGGCGGCGGATATTGTCGATCCTGCGCAGGCTGGCCGGGCTCATGCTCTATCTTTCAAGTGACTTCACCAGCGCCAGGCGCTTACCGCGCCGCGGCAAAACCCTTGTGCTGCACATGCCAGTCGGCGCGCTTGCACAGGCCGCAGTCACTGCCCATGAACAGCGTCGACGCCTTGCTGTCGCCCTTCAGCTGCCAGTCGAGCCAGGCCACCACCACCTCAGCGAATGCGCCGCCGTTCTTTTCGCGGTAGGTGCCGGCGTGCGGGGTTTTCTCGCGCCAGGCGCGATATGCAGGGATATGGTTGATCTGCGCATAGTCGTCCTCGGCCTGCGGAAACGCCACGTCCTTCGGATCGCCCGTGAGGTACAGCACGCTGCCGTGCAGGGTCTTGAGATCGGCCATGTCGGCATGGGCTGCGGCCATGTCCCAGCTGCGCCCCGTGATCGGGAAGATGCCGCTGTTCAGGACCGCCAGGGTGCGCACGCGCGGATCATGGGCGGCGTCCAGTGCCTGCAGGCCGCCGCACGACTGGCCCATCACGGCGATGCGCGATGGATCCAGCTTGCCGTAGTAGGGGCTGCCGGGACGCGCATTCTCCGCCAGCGCCCAGTCGATCGCCTGGGTCAGCTGGGCCGCATAGGTGAGCGACGCCTTGATGCCGCCTTCCTGCACCGCCTTCGCATGGGCGCGTTCCGGGTGCTGCGCGGCCGGCGAACCGGCAGCGGCCTCGCCGGAGAACGAAGGTGCACCCGGCTCTTCCTGGTCGCCCGGGCCGATCGGGCCGATCGCGATGGTCAGGTAGCCATGCGAGGCGATTTCGGTCAGGAAGTGGCGGAAACGGTTGCCGAGGTTGCGGCAGCCGCCATTGGCGAAGGCGACGATCGGCAGCTTCGCATCCGGCATCTGCGCCGGGCGATATACGGTATGCGTCGGCAGGCCGGCGTCCATCTCCATCACCGCCGGCCACTGGCCGCTGCCCGCAGGAGTGGACGGCGCCACGTAAGCGGCCGGTTGCGCCAGCGCGGCATTGACACCGAAGGCCAGCATGAGGGTAAGGGCGCGAATCGGAAAGTGCATGAGGTATCTACTGGTTGTTTATGTTATGTAGTAGTTATAGAATATAATTAATTTCAAACGCGTGCAATCCCCGATGCACGAACAGGAGACGAGACGGATGAAACTCTTGCATGCAACCCTTGGCGCACTGGCCCTTGCCGGTGGTGTGGCGCTGGCTGCCGAAGCGGTCCAGTACGCGGGTGAGGGATGGTGGGATGCCAATGACGGCAAGCCCTTCCCGCAGGCCGTCACCGCAGCAAACGAAAATGGCAAGCTGACAACGCTGAATGCGTCCGGCCCGACCGATACCAAGGGCCATCCCTTCTTTACCTCGCTCGGAAACAATGGCCGTGCCTGCGTCACCTGCCACCAACCCTCGGACGGCATGTCGATCGGCGTGGCGAGCATTCGCAAGCGCTGGGACGAAGCCGGAGCGAAGGATCCGCTGTTCGCGACCATCGACGGCGCCGATTGCCCCGACAAGCCGCGCGAAGACAAGGCTTCGCACACCCTGCTGCTGGACCGTGGCCTGTTCCGCATCGCCCTGCCGTGGCCAAGGCGCGACGCCGCCGGCAAGCCGCTGCAGTCCGACTTCACGATCGAAGTCGTGCGCGACCCGACCGGCTGCAACCTCAGTTCGCGCTACGGCCTGGCATCGGCCGATCCGCACATCTCGGTGTACCGCCGCCCGCGGCCGGCCACCAACATGAAGTACATCCTGGCTGTCGGCTTTCCCTTCGATCCCAAGAGCGGCCTGCCGCTGCTGTCGGACCCGCAAGGCAAGATGGTCAGCGAGGCCTTGATGGCCGACAGCCGCTGGCTGACGCTGGACGCGCAGGCGCGCGACGCCTTGCGCGGGCACCTGCAGATGCACGGCGACCCGAGCCCGGCGCAGATCAGGCAGATCATCGATTTCGAAAGCGGCCTGACGACCGCACAAAGCGCGGACAAATGGGGAACGCCGCTGCCCGGGCCGGAACAGCTGGACAAGGCCCCCGGGGGGATGCTGCAATCAAGCCACAGCCCGATCTTCAAGGAATTCGCGGCGCCCAAGCTCCCCGCCTCGGCCACGCCCGAACAGCAGGAGTTCCGCGCATCGGTGGCGCGCGGCGCCAAGCTGTTCAGCCAGCGCCAGTTCCTGGTGAAGGACACGGCCGGCATCAACTCGATGGGCTTCGGGAACCCGGTGCGCAATTCCTGCGCGATGTGCCACAACATGCATGGCTCCGGCATCGACGTTGCGCCGGGCCGCATCGACATCGGCAACGCCAACGAACCGTTCGCCCAACCTTCGCCCGACCTGCCGCTGTTCAAGCTGGTGTGCAAAGCGGGCGCCAAGCCGCATCCTTATCTGGGCCGGGTGATCTACACCCAGGATCCGGGATACGCGATGACCACCGGCCGCTGCGAAGACATCGGCAAGATCATGACCCAGCAGATGCGCGGCCTGTCGGGGCGCGCTCCCTACTTCTCGAACGGATCGGCCACCGACTTGCGCGAACTGGTCGAAATCTACAACCGTCGCTACAACATCGGCTTCACCGAACAGGAGAAGACCGACCTCGTCAACCTGATGAAAGCCCTGTAATGCGCCGCCTGCTCCCTTCCCTGCTGCTGCTCGCCAGCCTTCCCGCCGTCGCTGGCGAAACGGTCCGCTTCCTGTCCTGCCCGGTGTACCGGGATACCGACGCAGGCCGCAAGTCCGGATGCTGGCTCGGCACCGACGGCGCCACCGGCCGCCGTTTCGACGTCAGCGACGCCCCGTTCAAGCCATCGGTCGGCCGCATGATGCTGGTGGAAGGCGAAGTCGCGGGGACGCCGGATATCTGCGGCGGCACGCCGCTGGCGCCGGTGCGCGTGGCGGTGCTGGACGAGCCCTGCGTCGAGGCGGTGATTCCCGCCGAGGGATACCCGAGCAAGCCGTCCGTGGTGCTGCCGACCGCGATGGCGCCGCTCTCCGTGCCGCGCGTCCTGCCTGCGCCGCCCTACCTGCGCAAGGACTTCCAGGTCGAGTTCACCTTTGGCGACGACCGCCTGATGTACCAGCACGTCGAGGTGACCATCGAGAACGCATCGCTGTATGCGAAGGCCAGCCGTGGCCGGGTCGAGGTGACGGGCAATGCCGATACCGGAGGCTTCAGCGCGTCCGGCCGCACGATGCGCGAACCGCCTGCGCTGGCGGCCGCGCGGGCCGGCATGGTGCGCGAAGCGCTGGTCCGGCTGGGCGTGCCGGCGAGGCGCATCGTGGTGCGCACCGACCGCCATCCGGAATCATTGAAGGGCTGGCCCGCGGCGCTGGCGCTGTCGTCCAAGCGCCGCGTGACCATCACCGTGACGCCCGATCAATCGGGCCAGTGACGAAGGAAAGGCGCCGGACGCCAGTCAAGCTGGCCCGGCACCGCCACCTTCCACTGGCCGCTCTCGCGGCGCCGCACCAGCGAGCGGATAGCGGCCAGCGTCTCGTTCGGCTCGAAACCGCAGTGGCCATTCTTGCCCAGGTAGACCTCGCGCACCATCGCATCGCCGCTGGCGGCGCGCACGCGCTGGGCGTAGTCGCCTGTCATCTCCACCAGCGTGACCGGATCGCCGGCGGACTGCATCAACAGCACCGGCGAGCGCACTTTCCCTGATGGCGCATAGAAGCGGCGCATGTAGTCGACGGCCGGCGGGTCGGCCTTGATGCGGGGCGCGCCCGCAAGCCGCGCCAGGTCGGCATCGAGATCGAGCCCGGCTTCGCGGTACAGATTGCGCACGAAGCCTTCCTGTCCCGAGCGCGCCAGCATGGCGCCGTAGTCGACACCGGCGTTCCAGGATGAATTGCCGCCGGCGACACGATCCTGTTCGTCCCGCGGCAGCATGGTGGCGGGAATGAAGCGCTGGTACAGCAGGTGCTGGCGTGCTGCGTCGTCCACCGCATCGGCGCTCCACGCGGGAACCTGCGCCAGCGTCGCCGCCAGCGCGATACGTGCGCGCCCTGCCGGCGTGGCCTGCTGGGCGTCCAGCAAACCCTGCCAGGCCGCGAGGTCGGCCCGCATCTGCGTGCCGGAACTGGTCAGCAGCACCGGCAAGGCGGCATCGGGCGCGGCGAGCGTGCGCAGTACCCAGGGGCCGTCCAGCGCGGCGTTCATCATGCCGACCGTGCCGCCCGCCGAGGCGCACATCACCAGCGCGCCGTCGAAGCGCTCCGGCGCCCGCTCCACCAGCGCCACCGTCACCAGGCCGCCCATCGAACTGCCCCAGGCATAGGTCCGTTTCGGCTTGCCCACCGCGCCGGCAAAGGCATCGAGCGTGGCCAGCTGGTCGGGCACCGCATCCTCGATCGCCCAGCCGGTGCGGGCGTACGAGGATCCGGCCAGCGCGTAACCTTCCGCCAGCAGCGCATCCTTCTCGTTGCGGGCGACGTTGCGCGCCGGGTTGTCCGGGCCGCGCGCGTAGCCGTGGCTGAACAGCAGCAGGCTGCCGTTCCAGTTCGCCGGCACGTCGAACACGTAGGTGGCGCCGCTTGCCAGGCGGCCCTCGATATGGCGCGGCGCATCGGCGACCGCTGCGGCCAGCGGCAGCGCCGCCAGCATCAGGGTCAACGCGCGCATCAGAACTTGTAGTCCAGGGTGAGCGAAGCCATGCGGCCGATCGCGCTGAAGTTCTGCGGGTCGAATGCAAGTGTCGAGTTCTGCAGGTACGGCGGCTTGCGGTCGAACAGATTCTGCACGCTCAGCGATGCACGAAGCTGCTTGTAGCGCTCGCCGAACAGCTTGCCGATATCGTACTGCGCGCTCAAGTCCCAGGTGGTCGACGACGCCACTTTCGGCATCGCGGTCAGCGAAGTATTGGTGTAGGCATTGGTGAAGTTCGCGAACAGGGTGGCGCGTGCGTTCTCCCCTGCCCAGCCGATGTCGGCGCGGGCACGCAGGCGCAGCGGATTGTCCAGCGTGTTCAGCAGGCCGTCCACCAGCGGCGTGGTGGGCGTGAACTGCTGCTTGTAGGTCAGGATGTAGTTGGCCGTCAGGCCGCCGGACAGGCGCCCGACATCGGTCGGCCGCTCGTAACGCACGGTCACGTCCACGCCGCTGGTCTTGACCACGCCGGCGTTATAACGGCGGCCGTCCTGGATGAACTTGATGCCGGACGCAGCTTCGCTCGCGCTGCCGGTGAAGGTCGGGTCGGCCATCAGCGCCTGCACCTGGGCCAGCGTCGGCGCGGTATTGATGTAGGGCGCCAGGTCCGGCTTGGCGAAGATCGCCTTGTCGTTGCCCGGCGTGAGAATGCGGTTTTTGTAATCGACGTTGAAGTAGTCGACCGTCAGCTTCATTCCGCGCACCGGCGTGAGCGCCGTGCCGAGGGTCGAGATGTTCGCGGTCTCCGGTTTCAGGCCCTCGCGCCCACCGAGCAGCACGAGGCCGTGGATCTGGGTCTTGCCGTCCGGGCCGACCCGGTCCACCACGTTGATCAGGCCGGCGTTGACCGGATCGAGGTCGCCCAGCGTCGGCGCGCGGAAGGCCTTGCCGTAGCTGGCGAACACCTTGCCGATCGGGCCGACGGTCCAATCGAGCCCGATGCGCGGATTGGTGCTGCGGCCAAAATCGCTGTAGTCGTCGCTACGCGCAGCCAGCGACAGGTCGAGCCGGTTCATGTACGGCAGCGCCGTGCTGTTGCCGACCAGCGGAACCTGCGCCTCGGCGTACACCGAGCGCACCGTGCGCACCGGCTTGCGCGAGCTGTTATCGATGTGGAAGACGGTCGAGTTGTCCGGGGTCGAATTATTGCGGTTCTCGTAGTAGGCCATTTCGTCGTGGTGCACTTCGCCGCCGACCGCCAGGCGCACCTTGCCGGCCGGGAGCTCGAACAGAGGACCGTCGAACTTGATGCCGCCGTCCGTCATCTCGTAATCCGCGTTGCGGTCGTTATAGGCGCGGATCTTGGCCAGTGTCGCCAGGTTGTTGCAGGTGTAGCGGCTGCCGTCGCAGAACAGGTTCAACGAGGTGGCCGGATTGGTGTCGGCCAGCGCCGCGTTGATGGCGTTGCCATTCAGGTTCATGCTGAGCGAATGCGAGATCGTGCCGCTCTTGCCGACGAAGGCATTGCCGCCCCAGTTCTCGGTCACGTCGAATTCCAGCCCGGCCGAATAGCGGTAGGTGCGCTCGAAGCCCTGGCTGGTGGACACGCCCAGGTCATTGATGAAGGAGTAGTTGACGGTCTCCGAGGTGGCGCCGGCGGTCGGCGCGACGAAGAAGGGATTGCTGCTGCGGACGGTGGCGTTGGTGGACTGCGCGGCCGTGTGGCGCACATAGTCGCGCTCGGAGTGGATGGCCTCGAAGTTGAAGCGCATCGAATCGCCGATGTTCTGGCCAAAGGACAGGATGCCGCCCTTGCGCTCCTGCTGCGGCAGCGCGTCCACGCCCTGATAGATGCTCTGCAGGTTGGCGGTGCCGGCCGCCAGCGCCGACCGCGCCAGTCCCACGCCGTTCTGCCCCGCCGGGATCGCGTAGCGCGTGCTGCCGATCTGGATGTTCGCCGGATTGGCGGCAGTGCCGCGCAGGTCGGGGCCGCCCCACGGCCGCATGTCGTCGGTATAGAACGAGCGGTCGCCGGCGGCAAGGTTGCTGCGACGCAGAACCTCGCCGGCCACCATGATCTGCCCCCCGCGCCAGCTGGTGCCTGCAATGGCCGCCGCCTGGTTCTGGGTCACGCCATCCGCCGCGCCGTGGCGTGCCGACAGGCCGACGCCATTGAACTTGCGGCGGGTCTGGATGTTGACGACGCCGCCCACTGCATCCGATCCGTAGGTTGCCGAACCGCCGTCGGTAATCACTTCGATGCGCTCGATCGCAATCGCAGGAATCGACGACGGATCGGTGTACTGGGCGCCGAGACCGCCCGGCGCGATACGCTGGCCGTCGACCAGGGTCAAGGTCGATTCCGGTCCCAGCCCGCGCAGGTTCATGCCCGAACCCATGGTGATGTTCTGGTTGGCGTTCTGGGCGGCGTTGTTGTGGCCTTCGTCGGCGCCAAGGTTTTGCACCTGCGGCAGGAGGCGCAACAGCTCGCCGGTACTGGCCACGCCTGCCTTCTCGATCGCGTCGCGGTCGAGCTTCGTCACCGGCGCGCCCACCGGGGCCGCGCCGCGGATCAGGGTGCCGGTCACCTGCACCGTGGCCACGGCGTCGGCAGTTTGCTGGGCATGGGCACAGCCGATCGCGCCGGTGGCGCACAGCGCGCCGATGATCTGGCTGATCAGCACTCGTTGGGGTTGGCGCGCACCGGCGCCGGCAAGCGTTTGCAGGTCCATCTGGTCTCCTTGGTTGTATTGCTGTTCTAAGATAGTTTTATCTTATAATTATTATGAGAACATAAGCAACAACTTATTGACGAGCTCTGTTGGGTGGGCGCAAAAAAGCGCGGCCAGCCGATGGGCTGCCGCGCCAAGGAGACGAACGGGAATGCGGAGCGCCTTATTCCACCTGCTCGTACGGCAGGCCGACGTAGTTTTCGGCGATGGTCTTCAGGCCGGCTTCGGACGAGGTGAAGTAGTCCAGGTCGGCCAGCTGCATGCGCTGGGTGAAGGCGTCGTCGCCGAACTTGTGCAGGAGGCTGGTCATCCACCACGAAAAGCGCTCGGCCTTCCAGATGCGGCGCAGGGCCTTTTGCGAATACTGGGCCAGCACGCCCTCGTCGCCCGTCTCGTAGCGGCGCACCAGCACCTTGTACAGCATGTCGACGTCGCTCGCGGCCAGGTTCAGGCCCTTGGCGCCAGTGGGCGGCACGATGTGGGCGGCGTCGCCGACGAGGAACATGCGGCCGAACTGCATCGGCTCGCATACGAAGCTGCGCAAGGGGGCGATGCTCTTCTCGATCGACGGCCCGGTCACCAGGCGCGCGGCGACGTCTTCCGGCAAACGCGCCTTCAGCTCGTTCCAGAAGCGTTCGTCCGACCAGTCCTCGACCTTGTCGTCGAGCGGACACTGGACGTAGTAGCGGCTCAGCATGTCGTTGCGCATGCTGCACAGGGCAAAGCCGCGCTCGTGGTTCGCATAGATCAGTTCATGGTCGACCGGCCGGGTGCGCGACAGCACGCCGAGCCAGCCGAACGGGTAGACGCGCTCGAAGCACTTGAGCTGGTCGACCGGCGCCGATTTGCGCGACACGCCGTGGAAACCGTCGCAGCCGGCGATGTACTCGCAGTCCAGGCGCATTTCCTCGCCGTTCTTGGTAAAGGTGAGGTATGGCCGGCCGCCATCGAAGTCGTGCGGCTGCACGTTGGCGGCTTCGTAGACGGTGACGGCGCCTGCGGCTTCGCGCGCTTCCATCAGGTCGCGCGTCACCTCGGTCTGCCCGTACACCATGACGGTCTTGCCGCCGCTAAGCTTCTTGAGGTCGATGCGCTCCTTGCGCCCATTGAAGGACAGCGCGAAGCCTTCGTGCACATGGCCTTCGCGGTCCATGCGCTCGCCGGCGCCGCAGGCGCGCAGCAGGTCGACCATGCCCTGCTCCAGCACGCCGGCGCGGATGCGGCCCAGCACATAGTCAGGCGAACGGGCCTCGAGAATGATATTGTCGATACCGTGCTTGTGCAGCAGTTGGCCGAGCAGCAGCCCGGATGGGCCGGCGCCGATGATGGCGACTTTCGTTTTCATGCATGTCTCCTGTTTTTCTGGATCGGATACCTGCATGGTGCGTTGGCGGCGCCGGGTTTTGAATGGACTTTTTCCCCGTTTATTTGTACTTTTCGCAGAAATGCGTTCAGGAGTGAGCAGCATGCCGCCGCGTAGCGCCATCGAGGCAGCCCAACGGGTGCCGACCTTTAAGCTGTTTGGCGAAGAAGCGCCATGGCCGACGCCGGACATGCTCCATTGCGAATCGATCGCGGCGCGCAGCCAGTTGCACAATTGGCAGATCACGCCGCATCGGCACAGTGGCCTGTTCCAGGTGCTGCACCTGCGCGAAGGGGAAGCCCAGGTGCAGGTCGACGACAGCACCTACCCGATGCACGGCGGGTCGATCATGCTGGTGCCTCAGATGTGCATCCATGGCTTTCGCTTCGAGGAGTTCGCGCAGGGCCATGTGGTCACCATCGCCTACCCGCTGATCCAGCGGCTGGCGCAGCAGGCCGGCGATACGCTGTCGGGGCTGGCCAGCCCGCGCATGCTCGAACTGGAAACGGAGGGCCAGCGCGACTTCTTCAGCCATGCCTTCCGGGCGCTGGATGCCGAATACCGCGGCAGCGCGCCCTACCGCGGCCTGCAGCTGGAAGCGCTGCTGGCGTCGATCCTGATCCTCATCGGCCGCCGCTGCGTGCAGGACGAGAGCGCGGCCGGACCACGCCGGGGGACCGAGCATTTTCCCACCTTCTGCGAGCTGATCGAGGCCCATTTCACCGAACACAAGCCGGTGTCCTTCTACGCGCGCCGCATCGGCATCACGGCGGCCCACCTGAACGCCCTGTGCCGCCACACGGTCGGCAAGTCCGCGCTGGAACTCATCCACGAGCGGCTGCTGCTCGAAGCGAAGCGCAACCTGGTCTACACCTCGATGACGGTCAGCCTGGTGTCGGAAACGGTCGGCTTCAACGACCCGGCGTACTTCACGCGCTTCTTCACGCGGGCGACCGGGATGTCGCCGCGCGCGTTCCGGCAGAGCGCCGGAACCTTAGAGACCTGAGGGATAGGTCTCGGTATCGATCTCGGCCTGCGTCGCCGGAGCGTAGCGGCCGCCGGACACGGTATCCGCATTGACCAGTGCCTCGACACGCCCGACAAGGTCAGCCGGCAGCGTGACCTCGGCTGCGGCGAGATTTTCTTCCAGGTGCGCGACCTTGGTCGTTCCCGGAATCGGGACGATGTGCGGCGCCTTCTGCAGCAGCCACGCCAGCGCCAGCTGCGCCGGCGTGCAGCCCGCCTCCTTCGCCAGTGCTTCGTACGCCGCCAGCCAGCGCAGGTTGGCCGCAAGGTGCTCGCCCTGGAAGCGCGGCATTGCCCGGCGCAGGTCGCCCGGCGCCAGCGCGGCCGCGGCCCGCGCATCGGGAATCGCCCCGGCCAGGAAGCCGCGCCCGACAGGGCTGAACGCGACCAGCGCCGCGCCAAGCTCGCGGCACGCCTCCAGCACGCCGAGCTCGGGATGGCGCGACCACAGCGAATATTCGGACTGTACCGCCGCAATCGGATGGACCGAGTGCGCGCGCCGCAGTGTGGCGGCGGACACTTCGGACAGGCCGATGGCGCGGATCTTCCCTGCCCGCTTCAGCTCAGCCATGGCGCCGACGCTGTCCTCGATCGGCACCGCCTTGTCCCAGCGGTGCAGGTAGTACAGGTCGATGACGTCGGTGCGCAGGCGGCGCAGCGCATCCTCGCAGGTCTGGCGAATCGTCTCCGGGCGGCCGTCGATCACGCGGCGCTTGGCGCCATCGGGGCCCGGCACGCCCTGCATGCCGCACTTGCTCACCAGCGTGAAGCGGCTGCGATGGGCGCCGAGCACCTCGCCTACCAGTTCCTCGTTGGCGCCGAAGCCGTACAGCGCCGCGGTGTCGAAGTGGTTCACGCCCAGGTCGAGCGCATGCAGCAGCAGGCGCGCCGCGTCCGCGCGGGCCGGCGGCTGGCCGTAGGCGTGCGACAGGTTCATGCAGCCGACGCCGATGGCGCCGACCCTGAACTGGCCGAGGGCGCGCTGCTCCATCATGCTTCGTTCAGCTGCTGCTCGAGCTGGTTCAGCACGGCGTAGCAAGGCAGCACCTGGGCCACGCTGGCGTTCGGCTCGCGCCCTTCACGGATGGCGGCGAAGAACTCGCGGTCCTGCAGCTCGATGCCGTTCATCGACACGTCCACATTCGTCACGTCGATCTTCTCTTCCTTGCCGTCGACCAGGTCGTCGTAGCGGGCGATGTAGGTGCCGGTGTCGCCGATGTAGCGGAAGAAGGTGCCAAGCGGCCCGTCGTTGTTGAAGGACAGGGACAGCGTGCAGATCGCACCGTTGGCGGCCTTCAGCTGGATCGACATGTCCATCGCGATGCCCAGCTCCGGATGGATCGGGCCCTGGATCGCGTTGGCCTTCACCACCGGGCTGCCGCACTGATAGGCGAACAGATCGACCGTGTGGGCGGCGTGGTGCCACAGCAGGTGGTCGGTCCAGCTGCGCGCCTGGCCAAGTGCATTCATGTTCGTGCGGCGGAAGAAGTAGGTCTGCACGTCCATCTGCTGGATGTTGAATTCGCCCGCTTCGATGCGCTTGTGGACCCACTGGTGGCTGGGGTTGAAGCGGCGGGTGTGGCCGCACATCGCCACCAGGCCGGTTTCCTTCTGCACCCGTACCACTTCCTCGCCGTCCTCGTAGACGTCGCACAGCGGGATCTCGACCTGCACATGCTTGCCTGCCTTCATGCAGGCGATGGCCTGGGCGGCGTGCATCTGCGTCGGCGTGCACAGGATGACGGCGTCGACCTGCGGCAGCGCCAGCGCCTCGTCGAGGCTGGTGCTGACGTGCGGGATGCCGTATTTGTCGGCGACTCCCTGGGTCTTGGCGAGATCGCGGCTGACCAGCGATACCACTTCCACGCCGTCGATCCTGGCAATCGCGTCCAGGTGCTTGATGCCGAAAGCGCCGGCGCCAGCCAGCGCGACCTTGATGGTCTTCATTTATGGGTTCTCCAGAATCAGGTGGCCGACCGCCGTGTTCGACGCCGGCACATGGTAAAAGCGGTGCTTGACGACCGGCGCCGGGCCGCCGGCCACGTCGGCCATGGCGCCCCGGGCGATCAGCCACATCACCAGTTCGATGCCTTCCGAGCCGGCTTCGCGCACGTAGTCGATGTGCGGGATGGCGGCGGCCGCGGCCGGGTCGACGATCAGCTTGTCGAGGAATGCGTTGTCCCACTCGCGGTTGATCAGGCCCGCACGCGCACCCTGCAGCTGGTGGCTCATGCCGCCCGTGCCCCAGATCTGCACCTTCAAGTCCTGGTCGAAGGATTCGACGGCGCGGCGGATCGCCTGCCCCAGCTGGAAGCAGCGGCGCCCCGACGGCACCGGATACTGCACCACGTTGACGGCGAACGGGATCACCGGGCATGGCCAGGCCTGCGGCTGGCCGCACATCAGCGACAGCGGCACGGTCAGGCCGTGGTCGACATCCATGCGGTTGACGATGGTGAGGTCGAAGTCGTCCTGGATCACGCTATGCGCGATGTGCGAAGCCAACTCCGGATGGCCGATCACCTGCGGCACCGGACGCGGCCCCCAGCCCTCGTCGGCCGGATTGAAGCTGGGCGCGGTCCCGATCGCGAAAGTGGGGATGAAGTCGAGGCTGAAGGCGGTGGCGTGGTCGTTATAGACCAGGAAGACCACGTCGGGACGGTTCTCTTCCATCCACTGCTTCGAATACTCGTATCCCGCGAACAGCGGCCGCCAGTAGGCTTCACCGGTCTTGTTCAGGTCAATGGCGGCGCCGACGGCCGGTACATGGGAGGTGTAGACGGATGCGGTAATGCGGGCCATGTCAGCGTTTTCCTTGTGGTTGGCGATGCTCCTGCGCGTCGCCGTCTTCGCCCACGACACGGTTGCCCTCGACCGAGCGTCCGCCCTGGACCATCATGTTGCGGTATTCTTCTTCGCTCATGCCGGTCATCGAGCCGGCCATCTGCTGGAAGCTCTTGCCGTCGGTGGCGCCGATCTTGGCCAGGAAATAGATGTTGCCGCCGGTGCGCATGCACCAGTTCAGATCGCGCGCCAGCACGGCTTGCTTCTGCTCCTCGCTCATCGGCCAGGTGTCCAGGTAGGCACGTTCGTCCGCCTTGAACTTCTCGCGGTTCTCGGCCTTCATCAGCGACATGCAGAACTGGTTGAGCCAATAGCCCTTGCGCGACTGCTCGGCGTCGAAAATGATGGTGCCCGGGATGTCCTGATAGGGCTTGTCAAGCGCCATTGCCTACTTCCTCCGGCCAGTAGAGACGCATTGGATTCTCCACCAGCAGTTTGTGCTGCAGTTCCGCCGTCGGTGCGATGTGGGGAATGATCTCCACCAGCAGGCCGTCGTCGGGCATATGGTCCTTCAGGTTCGGATGCGGCCAGTCGGTGCCCCACAGTACGCGGTCCGGGAAGCTCTCGACCACGCGCCGGGCGAACGGAATCACGTCGCGGTAAGGCACGCGCTCGCCGTCGAGGGCGCGCGGCCCGGTGACGCTGAGCCGTTCCGGGCAGCTCACCTTGCTCCACACGTTGGGATGATCGCGCATGAACTTGAGGAACAGCGCGAATTCCGGCCCATCCACATCCTTGCTCACGTCAGGACGTCCCATGTGGTCCACCACCACGGTGGTCGGCAGCGCGGTGAAGAAGTCCCACAGTTCCGGCAGGTCCTGTGCTTCAAAATATACCACCACATGCCAGCCGAGTTTTTTGATGCGCGATGCGATTTCGAGCAGCTCGTCCTTGGGCGTGAAATCGACCAGGCGCTTGACGAAGTTGAAGCGCACGCCGCGCACGCCGGCCGCGTGCAGCGCCTGCAGCTCTTCATCGGTAATCGAGCGGCGCACGGTGGCCACGCCGCGCGCCCGGCCGCCGGAGGACAGGCAGGCATCGACCATGGCGCGGTTGTCGGCGCCGTGGCAAGTGGCCTGCACCACCACGTTGCGCGCAAAGCCGAGATGGTCGCGCAGGGCGAACAGCTGCTCCTTGCTGGCGTCGCAGGGCGTGTATTTGCGCTCAGGCGCATACGGGAATTCACGGCCCGGGCCGAACACGTGGCAGTGGGCGTCGACCGCACCCGCGGGCAGCTTGAATCCGGGTTTCGCGGGACCGGTG
The DNA here is from genome assembly GCF_024753145.1 of Massilia terrae. Lineage (GTDB taxonomy): Bacteria > Pseudomonadota > Gammaproteobacteria > Burkholderiales > Burkholderiaceae_D > Telluria > Telluria terrae. The sequence goes on from NZ_JANUGU010000009.1 coordinate 94,256, forward strand.
TACCAGTCCAGCCAACCGGGGGTCTTTTCGAAAGTCTGGCTCATATCAGTCGATGTATTTCAGGCCCGCCGCTTCGAGCGGACCGCGCATGTTGTACATATCCAGGCCGAGCACGCCCGATGCCAGCTTGGCGCGCTTATCGGCTTCCAGGGATTCGCGCTTCCGGGCCACTTCGGCCACGCGCGCCGCATCGGCCGCCGGCACCGCCACCACGCCGTCATCGTCGGCCACGATCACGTCGCCAGGGTTGACCAGCGCGCCGGCGCACAGCACCGGGATATTCACCGAGCCGAGCGTCGCCTTGATCGTGCCCTTGGCGCTGATCGCTTTGCTCCATACCGGGAAATCCATCTGCTTGAGCGTCGCGACATCGCGCACGCCGGCGTCGATCACCAGGCCCTTGGCGCCGCGCGACTGGAAGCTGGTTGCCAGCAGATCGCCGAAATAGCCGTCGGTGCACTCGGCGGTGATGGCGGCGACCACGATGTCGCCCGGCTGGATCTGCTCGGCCACGACGTGCATCATCCAGTTGTCGCCCGGGTGCAACAGCACGGTGACGGCGGTGGCGCCGACCTGGGCGCCGCTGAAGATCGGGCGCATATAAGGCTTCATCAGGCCCATGCGGCCCATGGCCTCGTGCACGGTGGCGCTGCCGAGGCGGCCCAGCTGCTCGGCGACTTCACGCGGGGCGCGCTCGATATTGCGCTTGACGATGCCAAGCTGGTTGTAGGCGGGAGTGGTCATGGGTCAGCGTCCTTTCTGTTTCAGGGCGGCGTCCAGGCGCGGATACACGCGGCGCGCATTGCCCTCGTAGATCTTGAAGCGGTCCTCGGCGCTGATGGCGGCGGCGTCGATGTAGCGCTTGGTGTCGTCGTAGTAGTGCCCGGTCTCCGGGTCGATGCCGCGCACCGCGCCGATCATCTCGGAGGCAAACAGCACGTTGTCGACCGGGATGACCTTGGTCAGCAGGTCGATGCCCGGCTGATGGTAGACGCAGGTGTCGAAGAAGATGTTGTTCAGCAGGTGGTCCTTGAGCAGCGGCTTCTTCAGCTCCTGCGCCAGCCCACGGTAACGGCCCCAGTGGTAAGGCGCGGCGCCGCCGCCGTGCGGGATGATGAACTTCAGCGTCGGGAAACGGCTGAACAGGTCCCCGCTCAGGCACTGCATGAACGCCGTGGTGTCGGCGTTGATGTAGTGGGCGCCGGTGGTGTGGAAGCAGGCGTTGCAGCTGGTGCTCACGTGGATCATGGCCGGGATGTCGTATTCGACCATCTTTTCGTAGATGGGGAACCAGTGCGGGTCGGTCAGCGGCGGCGAATTCCAGTGGCCGCCGCTCGGGTCCGGGTTCAGGTTGATCGCGACCGCGCCGTACTCCTTGACGCATTTTTCCAGCTCCGGGATGCAGGTGGCGGGATCGACGCCCGGCGACTGCGGCAGCATCGCGGCCGGGATGAAGTGGTCCGGGAACAGCCGGCTGACGCGATAGCACAGCTCGTTGCAGATCGCGGCCCAGGTCGAGGACACGTTGAAGTTGCCGATGTGGTGGGCCATGAAGCTGGCGCGCGGGCTGAAGATGGTCAGGTCGCTGCGGCGTTCCTTCATCAGGCGCAGCTGGTTCGCCTCGATGGTTTCGCGCAGCTCGTCATCGCTGATTTTCAGGTCGGCCACGCGCGGCATGGCGGATGGATCCTTGATGCCGGCGATCTGCTGGTTGCGCCAGTTCTCGAGCGCCTTGGGAGCGGTCGTGTAGTGGCCGTGGATGTCGATGATGATCGGATTGCTCATGATGTGTTTTACTTGCGTTGGGCGGACTGTTTCAGCATCAGGAAGGCGGCGGCCAGCAGGCCCGGCACCGCCAGGAAGGTGAGAATTGCGGAAAAGCTCAGCTGCACGGCGATCAGCTGGGCCACGATGAAGGAGCCGGCGATGCCGCCGAGGCGCCCGATGCCCAGCATCCAGGCAATGCCCGTGGCGCGGCCCGCGGTCGGGTAGAAATCGGCGGCCAGCGCCGGCAGCGAGGACTGCGCGGTGTTCATCAGCGTGCCGGCCACCAGCACCGCCACCACCAGCATGCCGATGCTGCCGGCGACGTGGCCGATGGCGAACACCGCCACCGCCGTCAGCGCGAAGCCGGTCGCCACGATGCGGTCGCCGTTGTAGCGGTCCATCAGCCAACCGAATACCACGGCGCCGACGCCGCCCAGCGAGAACAGGGCCGACACCACCGAGGCTTCGCGCGGGCCGAGGCCGGCCTCCTTGAACAGGACCGGCATCCAGTTGACCATCGAGTAGAAGATCACCAGGCCCATGAAATAAGTTAGCCACAGCATCGCGCTGCCAAACCGGAATTCGCGCGAGAGCACCACGCTGGCGCCGGCCACGCGGCTGGATGCCGGGCGCTGCTCGGCCAGGATGAAGGATTCGGCCGTGACCTCGCCGATGCGTTCGAGCACGGCGCGCACGCGCTCGCCGGGCCAGGCCCGCGCCACCATGAAGCGCACCGATTCCGGTAGCCACAGCAGCAGCGCGCCGGACAGCGCGAGCGGCACCACGCCGCCGGCCAGCAGCACGCTGCGCCAGCCCCACTGGGGAATCATCCACGCGGCCAGGAAGCCGCCCAGCGCGGCGCCCAGCGGGAAGCCGCAGAACATCGCATTGGTCAGGGTGGCGCGGCGGCTGGCCGGGCAGTATTCGCTCATCAGGGTAACGGCGTTGGGCATCGCCGCGCCCAGGCCGATGCCGGTGACGAAGCGCCACGCGGTCAGCTCCGACAGGCTGGCGGCATGCCATGCGCCCAGGCTGGCCAGCGCGAACACCAGCACCGCCAGCGTCAGCGGGCGCTTGCGGCCGAAACGGTCGGCCAGCGGACCGGAGGTGAGCGAGCCGCAGGTCAACCCGATCAGCGCGGCGCTCAGCACCGGCGCCAGTTGCGGCTTGCTGATGCCCCATTCGGCCACCAGCGACGGCGCGAGGTAGCCGATGGCCGCGGTGTCGAAACCGTCCAGCAGCACGATCGTGAAGCACAGCGCGAACACCAGCCACTGGTAGGACGAGAAGCGGCGCTCGTCGAGGAAGGCCTGTATGTCGAGGGTAGCTTGGGCAAGCATTGGGGTCTCCATTTATTTTTTTGGTGCTTGCTTATTTACCCGGCCAGACCGCCGATGGCACCATCACCTCGCCGCGCATGATCAGGCGGGCGGTGCGCAGCAGCGCCGCGCGCGTGACCTTCTGCGGATTGGCCGGGTCCAGCTCCAGTTCGACGCTGAATTCGCCGGTCGGGTGCTCGACCGAGATCGCCTTGACGCGGCCTTCCGGCACGGCGGCAACGCCCTCGGTCACGGAACCCGGCAACACGCAGGCGGTACCGACGGTGACTGCGGCCAGCACGCCGATCGCGTCGTGGCAGACGTGGGGAATGAAGCTGCGCGTGGTGAGGCTGCCGCCCTCGCGGGCCGGCGCGACCAGCGTCATCTTGGGGTAGCTCTTGCTGGTGACGTCGCCCAGTCCCATCGCGTGGCCGCAGGCGATGCGCAGGCGTTCGATGCGCGCCTTGAGTTCCGTATCCGCGTTCAGCTCTGCCACGTCCTCGTAACCCGTGCGGCCCACGGCTTCGGCGCGGAACAGCACCAGCGGCATGCCGTTGTCGATGCAGGTGACCTCGACGCCGTCGATGGTGTCGCGCACATTCCCGGTCGGGAGCAGGCCGGAACACACCGATCCCTCGGTGTCGAGGAAGTTGATGGTGATCGGCGCCGAGGTGCCGGGCACGCCGTCGATGCGCGCGTCGCCATCGTAGGCCACGCGCCCGCCCGGCGTCTGCACCGTGATATCGCACTGCATGTCGGTGTTCAGCGTCAGCACGCGCAGCGTGGTGGTGTCGCCCTGCGCGTGGACGATGCCGCGCTCGAGCGCGAACGGAACCACGGCTGCCAGCATATTGCCGCAGTTGGGCGTGGTGTCGACCGTGTCCTTGTTCGGCTGCAGCTGGGCGAACAGGAAATCGAGGTCGACGCCAGGCACGGTACTGCGGCGCACGATGCCGACCTTGCTGGTGAGCGGATGCGCGCCGCCAAGGCCGTCGATCTGGCGCGGATCGGGCGAGCCCATGGCCGCCAGCAGCACACGGTCGCGCGTGGCGATGTCGGCCGGAAGATCGGATTCGAGGAAGAAGGGACCGCGCGAGGTGCCTCCGCGCATGAACAGGGTCGGTATCGGTGTCTGCATGATGGGATCCATTGTGATCGGGCCGCCCATCCGTTCACAGGGGAGGCGGCCACTACCAGCTATGCCGTTTTGCGATATCATGAATCGAATTACTTAATTTTTGGATGACTTGCCATGGACCTCAAACAGCTCGCCTACTTTGTGCGGGTGGCCGAACTTGGCAGCTTTTCGCGCGCCTCGATGGTGCTCGACATCGCGCAGCCGGCGCTGAGCCGCCAGGTGCGCCTGCTGGAAGTCGAACTGCGCCAGCACCTCCTGCTGCGTAATGGCCGCGGCGTCACCCTCACCGAAGCGGGCAAGGTCCTGCTCGAACACAGCCGCGGCGTGCTGCACCAGGTCGAGCGCCTGCGCGAGGAGCTGTCGCGGGTGCGCGGCTCGCTGGCCGGCAGCGTGGCGCTCGGGCTGCCGCCCACCATCTCCAAGGTGCTGACGGTGCCGGTCTCGCGCGAGTTCCGGCGCGCCATGCCGGAAGCGACGCTGTCGATCACCGAGGGCCTGTCGGCGCCGATGGCGCAGGCGCTGCTGGCCGGCCGCCTCGACATCGCGCTGCTGCACAACGCCCCGCCCACACCCGACCTCAGCCTGACGCCGCTGCTGGAAGAAGAGCTGATGCTGGTCCAGCGCCGCGGCGACGCCAGCGAACGCAGGCCGGCAAAACTGGCCGAGCTGGCGGAGCTCGACCTGATCATCCCCAGCCGTCCCAACGCCATGCGCATGCAGGTGGAAACGGAACTGCTCAATCTCGGCATCACGCCCCGTATCGCGCTCGAGATCGACGGCGTGGCGGCGATCCTGGACCTGGTGGCCGACGGCGCCGGCTGCGCCGTCCTCGCCCGCAACGCGGTGCTGACCAGCAGCCACCCGGAGCGCTACACGATGCGCCGCATTATCGAGCCGCGGCTCGCATCGAAGCTCTACATCGCGACCCACGCGCACCGTCCCGTCACCGAGACCCAGAAGGCCATGATCGACCTGCTGTCGGCGCTGGCGACGAAGACGCTATCGGCCGCTCAGGGCGAGACGCACGCCGGCAAGGCCTGACCGGGCAAGGCGAACGGCGCCACCCCGGCATCCTTCAGCGTGTGCAGCAGCGTGCACGTGGTGTAGGGACGCTGGAACACGGCCGGCGTGAACGGCACAAAGCGCGATTGTCCAAGCTTGCTGGCGTCGGCCAGCGCCGACATGCCGGCCGCCGAGGTATCCGGCCACTGGCCGCTGCGCACGCGCGTCACCAGCGCGTGCACGCTGGCCACGGTTTCGGCCGGCGTGAAGCCGCAATGGCCGGCGCTGTGGGTATAGGCCTGGCGCAGCATGGCGCCCTTCCCTGCCTTGTCGACGGCCTGCTGGAAGGCCTGCTGCGACGCCGTCGGCGAGATCTCGTCGCCCAGGCCGTTCAGCGTCAGCACCGGCACTTTCAGGTCGCCGTCGAACACGCCGGTGGCGACGTAGGCCAGCGCCTTCGGATCGGCCGACAGGCGCGGCGTCTTCTCCAGCACCGCCAGGTCGGCAGCGAGCGGCACGCCGGCCGAGCGGTACAGGCCGCGCACCAGCTCGTCCTCGTCGACCGCTGCCAGCAAGGCGCCGTAATCGACGCCGGTGTTGGCGCTGATGTTGCCGCCGCTGAGATGCTCGATCTGGTGGCGGCTGCTCATCGCCTGGCGCACCAGGCTGCGCAGGCTGTCGGCCAGGCCGCGCGCACGCGCATCGACGTCGTCGGCGGCGGGTTCCGGCTTGGCCGGAACCGACCACTCGGGCAGTTGGGCCACGCGCGCCGCGAAGGCGATGCGGGCGCGCCCGGCCGGGGTCTCCAGGGCTTTGTCCAGCACGGCGTTCCAGGCCGGGATGGCCGTCTTCTGCCAGTCGTCCGGGATATTCGTCACCGGCAGCGCCGAGCCAGGCGCCAGCAGGGCCTTGGCCACGAACAGCCCGTCGAGCTTGGCCTGCCACTGGGCGACGGAGCCCGACAGGCCGCCGCATTTGACCACGGCGCCGCGCCAGCGCTCGGGATAGGCCTGCACCGAGACGGACGCGGTGTGGCCGCCCTGCGACTGGCCCAGCTGGATCGGCAGCTGCGCCTTGCCGTACTTCGCTTCCACCAGGTCCAGGGTTTCGATGGCGTTGGCAGCGGCGCGCTGGATGGCCCAGCCGCTCAACTCGCGCGTGGTGCCGGCCATGGCGTAGCCTTCACCCAGCAGCGCCTGCACGTCCGGCGTGCGCGGCTTGGAGGCGTAATCGAGGCCGATCAGCACCACGCCGTTCCAGTGCGCCGGCATGTCGATGCGATAAGGGGTGCCGTCCTTCAGTTTTCCTTCGGTGGTGCTGAAGGTGTCGGCGGCGTGCGACGCGCAGGCAATGGCCGCGCAGGCAATGGCGATGATGCGTTTCATGCGGCGGCTCCCACGGTGCGCGCCGCCTCGAGGCGGGCGTTGTTACGGTCGGCGTAATGCTTCAGGAAGAGGAACAGGCACATCGAGAACGCGGCCACGCCCGACAGCGCCCACCAGCCGGCCACGAAGCCGTTCGACCAGTCGCGCAGCCAGCCCAGCGCCTGCGGGCCGAGGTAGCCGAAGATGCCGCCGCCGAGGGCGGTGATGCCCATCAGCGGTCCGACGTCCTTGCCGCGCACCAGTTCCGACACGGCCGGATAGACCTGGTTGGTCGAGGACAGGCCGAGCGAAATCAGGGCCGCCGCGGCGACCTGGAACACGACCAGGTCATGCGACATCATGGCCAGCGTGGCCGGGATCATCAGCGCCATCATCCCCGCCAGCACCAGCCAGCGGTTGAAGCGGTCGGACAGGTAGCCGCACAGCGGGTTGACCACGATCGCGCTGACGTAGGCGATGCTGATCACTTGCGCCGAGGCCGACGCGTCCAGGCTGAACTGCGCCTTGAGCGCGGCCGGCAGGAAGAAGGTGGCCGCGAAGCCGCCGGCGTTGGCCAGGCCCAGCAAAGGAATGGTCCAGACGATCGGAATGCGGAAAGCCGAGAACGCGCCGCGCTGGTCGCCGCCGCCCTTGCGCGCCTGCTGGACGACTTCAGGGCGCTGCCGATAGAACAGGTAGAAGATGAAGAGGCCGATGATGGCGGCGCCGCCGAAAGCCATGATGGCGTGGCGCCAGCCCATGCTGGTGGCGATGCCGGCGCAGAACGGCGCGCCGAACACGGTGGCCAGCGACGACATCGCGCCCAGCACGCCCATCGCCCTGCCCTTCAGGTGCGGCGGCGCGGTCAGCGCAATCGCCGTCATCACGCACACGAAGGCCAGGCGGTAGCCGAAGATCCAGACCACGCGCGCCGTGATGGCCTGGCCGAAGTTCTCGGCCACCGACAGCCCGAACAGGCCGAGCGCCAGGACCGCCAGGCCAACACCCAGCACGCGCTTCTCGCCGAACTGCTTGGCCAGCACGCCGGCCGGGACGCTGACCACCAGCGCGACCAGCCCGTACACGCCGGTGAAGGTGCCGACCTGGCTGAAACTCATTGCGAAATCCCTCTGGATCGCCGGCAGCAGCGGCGAGAAGCCGAGGCTGGACATCTGCATCGCCATCATCGCGGCGACGACGGCGAGGTAGTAGATCACCCACTGTTCCTGCGTTGCGAACCGGGGTGTTGATTCATCGGCCATCATGGGGCTTGTCTCCTGTTGTATTCGTTTAGTGTCTCAGATCACGCCATCGCGCGCGAGCGCTTCCAGGCGGCCGGCATCGAGGCCGAGCATCTGTCCATACACCTGTGCGTTGCTGGCGCCCAGCGTCACGGCCGGCTTGTCGAAGCCGGTGAAGGCGCCGGACATCTTGATCGGCAAGCCGCCGACCACGATGTCCTCGACCGCGCCATATACGGGGTGGAGCAGCTTGGTGGTCTCGCCCCGGGCCAGGAGGTCCGGGTTGCGCAGGGCTTCGGCCGGTTCGCGCACCGGGCCGTTGGGCACGTCGAAATCGGTCAGGCGTTCGGCCGCCTCGTCGGTGCTCATGGTGCGGGTGAAGGCGCTGACCAGGTCGTGCAGCTCGATGTGGTTGCTGACGCGGGCGTCGCGCGAGTTGAAGCGCGGGTCCTGCAGCAGCTCTTCCCGGCCCATCGCACGGAACAGGCCGGACACGAATTCGTCCTTGGGCGCGCAGATCGAGATATAGCCATCGCTGGTGGGGAAGACGCCGAACGGGGCCAGGCGCGGCATCAGGTTGCCGGCGCGGGTTTCGCGGCCCAGCTTGGACATGATCTCGAACGGCTCGGCCGCCACCAGCGCGCTCAGGGCGCCCAGCAGCGACACGTCCACATGCTGGCCGTGCCCGGTCTGGCGCGCTTGCAGCAGCGCCGCCAGGGTGCCGATGGCGGCGAACAGCGGCGCGGTCAGGTCGCCGAAAGGAATGCCGACGCGGACCGGCGGCTCGCCCGGGTTCCCGGACGCCATCATCATGCCGCTCATCGCCTGCACGATATTGTCCATTGCCTTGTTCTGGCGCGGCTGCACGTCGGCGCCGAAACCGCTGATCGCGGTGTAGACGATGCGCGGGTTGACCTCGGCGCAGGCGCTGTAACCGATGCCCAGGCGGTCGGCCACGCCGGCGCTGTAGTTCTCGACCACGGCATCGGCGTGCTTGACCAGGTCGAAGAACATGGCGCGCCCTTCCGGATGCTTCATGTTCAGCGTGACCGCTTCCTTGTTGCGGCCGCGCTCGAGCATCGCCAGCGAATAGTCGTCCTCGTGCTCGCGCGCGACGCTGATGCCGTCGCGGCCGAGATAGGGCGAATTGGTGCGCGCCGAATCGGGATTGCGCGGATTCTCCACCTTGATCACGCGGGCCCCGAGGCCGGCCAGGATCAGGGTCGCGTACGGCCCCGCCAGCGCCGTGGTCAGGTCGAGGATGGTAATGCCGGCGAGCGGGCGTGGGAGCGTGTTGTCGCTCATTGTGTTCTCCCTTGTGTTGCGATCAGCGCGGCAAGCGCTGTTCGATGAATTGTTCGACCGTGCGGATCATCGCCGCGTCGTCCCACAGGCGCGCGTCGACCATGTTCGCGTGCAGCTCGACCACCGGGATGCCGGCGCGCTCCAGCGCGATCTTCGTCAGGCGCGAGCCCATCGACCCCATGCGGTCATGGGTCGGCACCAGCATCACCGCGCCGTCGGCGCCGTAGGCGCGGGCCTGCTCGACGATCCAGTCGGCCATCCACGGCGGCACATGCAGCTGCTCGTTCATGCTGATGTGGCGCGAGGCCAGCGCGCGCAGCGCATCGGCGGGTTCCTCGCGGAAGTAGCGACGGTAGCCGTCCGACAGGAAGTTCGAGTACATCGACCACACGAATACGGCGCCGTATTTTTCCTCGAAGGCGCGGTAGAAGCCGGTGTTGAACCACAGGCCATTGCCGACCCACAGCAGGCGCAGGCGCTCGTTGGGGCAGGCCGCGGCGCCGCTCGCGATCACGCCCTTGAGCTCGTCGCGGAACGCCTCCAGGTGCGACACCGACCATGCGCTGCCGCGGTCCCAGGTCGGCGCCATCACGTTGGCCAGCTGCTCGGTGAGCGGGACCGGCAGCGGCCGCGCCCTGGCCAGCAGGTCGCGGATCTCGGCCACCAGTTCGCCGGCGCGATTGATGCGGTGCATCTGGCGCATGAACTCGGCCTGGTCGAAGCTGCGGCCGCTCAGGGTTTCGGCGGTGCGGATCAGGCCCTCGAGCTGGCGCACCTGGAAATCCAGGCGGTGGGTTTCGTACATCGATTCCCAGCCGCTGAGGCCGCGGTCCCACCAGCGCTCGCCCAGCACCGTGCTGGAGCTGGCGTCGAGGCCGAACACCGGCACGCCGCCGTAAGCGCGCGACCACAGCTCGCTGATGCGCTGGCAGTAGTCGTCGCGAAAGCGCGACAGGATCATCATCGGCTTAGGGAGGCCGCCGTAGGGGGCGCGCTCCGGATCGCCGTCCAGGGTGCTCATCAGCGGCAGGCTGGTGTAGCGCGGCAGGCGGTCGTGGAAGCCGAGTGCGTCCATCTGCTCGAAGTAGTAGGGCGAAAGCTGCTTGGCCGCGATGATGGCGGAATACCAGACCACGGGCGTGACGTGGATGTCCATCGCATGCATGATCTCGGCCGGCGCCACCGCGTCCGAGATGACGTAGGGCTCGCCGTTTTCCAGCACGCGGCGGCGGAAGGCCTGGAACTCTTCCTTCTGGTGGGCGTTGGCCGCCAGCGTCGAGGCCAGCCGGTTCTGGGCCGGGCGGTTCATGCTTCGATCCTTCCAATGAGGTCGGCCAGCGCGGCGCGCTGGGCCGCGCGGTCGGGCGCGCGGTAAGACTGGCGCGACAGCAGCGTCTGCGGTACTGCCAGTTGCGCCTTCTGTCCCGGGTAGTCCCAGCCGAAGGTGTCGTCGAATTCTTCGTGATAGAACACGACGCCTTGCGTGGCGCTGGCCCCGAGCAGCGCCAGCCAGGCCGCATCTTCGCTCGACTGCGGATACGAACGGATGGTCGGCACATGACGCTGGTAGTGGTCGGCCAGCGCCGCCAGCGGCTCGGCGTCTTCGTCGACCAGCACCGCGACCGTACGCTCGCCGCCGATGCAGTCGTCGGCCACCACGTTCGCGCCCAGTTCCTCGGCCATCAGGTACAGCGCCGGCGTATCCTGGCCGTAGCCCTTCAACATCAGTCGCTTCGGCGGCGCGGTCTCGTGCGCCTGCGCGGCGGCGGCCGCGAGCCAGTCGCCCGGCGCCATCACGCGCGAGGCGCGCAGCGCCGTCCACCAGCTGCTGCCGCGCAAGGCGCCTTCGCGGCGGCGCTGGTTCAGCAGTTGAAGGGCCTGGCGCACCTGGTTGCTGATCGCGACCGCGTCGCGCAGCGACTGGATGGAACCGCCAAGTGTGGCATGCAGCGCGCGGCAGCGGTCCAGCACATACTGGCCGGTCTCCCAGTTCGGCGTATTGAGCACGTCGAACAGGATCGGCTCGGGAAACGCCAGCTGGGGCTCGAGCCGGCGCAGCTCGAGCAGGCTGTAGTACAGGTAAAGCAGGCCGTTCGAGGCACGCGGAATGATGACGGTGTCGGCGACATTGCAGGCGCCGCTGCCGATCTGGTCGAACAGCGAGCGGATCTCGCCGTCGAATTCGTCGTCGAGGTAGGTATCCGACAGCGGTGTCGGGTGCGCGGGGTCGCCGCCCAGTTGCAGCGCGAAGGCGCCGCTCGCGCGGATCAGCTCCACCGGCACCGAGGTCCCGGCGTAGGCGATCACCCGCTGGCCGGATGCCCTCGCGGCACGCGCCGCGGCGAAAGGATCGGCGCAGGCGGCGCGCATGATGTCCAGTCCTGTCATCGGGCGCTCCCCATCGGGTCGTTGCCGCCCGGTGTCACGACAACGCGCTCGCCGTCCCAGGCAAACTGCGCGTCCATGCCGGCGGCGCGGCCGATGGCGGCGATGTAATCCACCACGGCCTGTCCCTGCGGGCCCTGCCCCGGCACCTGCGGCGCGCCTTGCTGGTCGATCCAGCATGGGCGGAAGCCCGCGCTGACACTGCCGTCGACGCCGATGCGGCAGTCCGCGATCATGGTGTTGCGCGACTCCGGATGGAAGGGATAGCAAGGCATCGACGGATCCGGTACGAAGCCGAACAGCTTGCGGCGGCGCTCGGCCCAGGCCAGGCGCGCCGGATGGTCATTACCCTCGACATTGAGGGCGCGCGTGACGGTGACGAAGTTGCCCAGGCCATGGAAAATCGGCTTGCCCTTGTAGAACTCGATACCGCGCGCGATATGCGGATGGTGGCCGACCACGATGTCGGCGCCCGCTTCGATCGCGGCGCGCGCCACCGGGCGCTCGTACATCGCCAGCGTGGCCGGCGTATGCACCAGGCCCTTGTGCAGGGCTACCACCAGCACGTCCACTTGCGCGCGCAGGGCTACGATATCGGCCTGCATCGCATCCACCGTGGCCTGGACCGGGAAGGTGTAGGCCAGCGGCGGGCCGCCCGGGTTGGCGCCCTGCGGCTCGTAATGCGAGATCACTTCAACGTAGGCGCAGCCGCCCTTGTCCCTGCCGGCCCACGACAGGCGCGGGCCGACGCAGTTATAGCTGAGGAATCCGAAGCGCAGGCCGCCACGCTCGATGATGGTCGGCGCGCGCGCCGCATCGAGCGTGAGTCCGGCGCCGAACGCCGCGATGTCCTGCGCGCGCAGCCCGGCGATGGTGTCAAGCACGCCCTCGTCGCCCTGGTCGTAGACATGGTTGCCGGCCAGGCTGGCCGCATGGAAGCCGGCGCGTGCCAGGCTGGCCAGCTTGGCCGGATCGGCCGCCTCGGCCGGCACGTCGCCCGACTGTTCCTGGCCGCGCAGGGTGTACGGCGTCTCGACGTGGCCGACCACCAGGTCGCCGCCCAGCAGCGTGGCGCGGGCGGCGTCGAAGAAGCGGTCCGGCGCCGGCTCGTCCAGCACCAGGTCGCCCACCATCAATAGCGAGATCTCGCTCATTCCGGCTTCCCGACCACCGGCAGCACGATCTGCGATGGATGCGCGCGGTCGAACCAGACCGTCCATTGCGGCGCCGGCTCGTAGGTCTTGCGCAGCTTCTCGCGCGGGTCGGCGCCGGTGATGGTGATGCGGTACTGGTGGCCGCTGCGGAACACGTAGGACACCGGCAGCAGGTCGAACTCGAAGGAAGCGGCCTTGCCCGGCGCCAGCGGCTCGACATCGGCCTTCTCGAAGCTATGCCAGGGGATGTTGCCCGGCACCTTGAAGCTCGGCTTGGACAGCTTGCGATGGCGCGCCTGCAGGCGGCCTTCGCTGACCATGGTGATGGCGCCGTCCGGCGCGATGTCCTCGAGGTAGGCGAACACCGGGCCGTCGTCCACAGACGAGGAAAGCCACAGTTTGGCGATCGGGTGGCCGGTCAGTTCCAGGTCCTTGGCCAGCACGGCGCTGGTGAAGGTCAGGCCCTTGTCGTCCTGCGGACAGGTCGGACCGAGGCCGGTGCCGGCCGCGCACACCGGGTGGTAGTCGACGGTGAACGAGCGCTTGCCAGCCGCCGGAGCTTGCAGCGACAGGCTGCCGTCGCCGAGGAAAGCGCTGGCCGGATGGCTGGCCGCTACCGGCCACTGGTTGGCGCTGTGCCAGCCTGCGTTGACAGTCTCGTAGTGGATGCGCGGCTCCTTCATGATGCCGTTGTCGATCCCCTTGAGCCAGTAGTCGTACCAGCGCAGCGCCTCGGCCACCATCGAAAAGTCGAGGCTCATGCAGTGGCCCCAGTTGCCGATGATGAGCTTGGACGGCTGGGTGAGATTGGCCAGCGTGATGAAGCCCTGCGTATTGAAATCGTCGCGCCAGCCGCCCTGGATGTAGACCGGCACCTTGGACTTGCGCACGGCGTCGCCGTAGGTGGAGATGCTGCCCTCCTCCCAGAACGGCGTGCCGGTGAGCGGCGAGACATCGTCCCGGTTCGGCATGCCGGACCACAGTTCCAACAGCGGCGTATTGTTGGCGTGGGCCTGTACCGCCTCGCGCAGCACGGCACGCGACTCGTCACCGTCGACCGGCGTCGATTTCATGTCCGCCTCGACGCTCGATTGCGGGCCGGTGCCCCAGTTGGCCAGCACGCCGCCGCGGCGGCCGCCGCTGTACTTGTCCCAGTTGAAGCAGCCCGCGAACACCGCCTTCAGCGAAGGATGGACCTTGGTCGTCAGGAAGTGCATGGCGGCGTCGCCGGTGTTGGAGCAGCCGTACACGCCGACCACGCCGTTCGACCACGGCTGGCTCGCGGCCCATGCCGTCAGGTCGTAGGAGTCGTGGGCCTCGGTGCGGTCATGGTAGCCGCGCCGGATGCCGTAGGAAGCGCCCAGCCCGCGGCGCTCGACCACCACGAACACATAGCCGTGCGCGGCCAGGTTGATCATCTGGACCGAGAACTTGCCGGCGCCGGATTTGTCTGCCCCGTCGCCCATGCGGGTGCGGGCGGCCGCCGCGTGCAGGATCACCGGATAGCGGCCCGGCTCCTTTGGACGGTAGACGTCCGCGGCCAGCCTGGTGCCGTCCGACATGGGGATGTAGAACGAGGTGCGCTCGACCTGGTTGACGGGAGGCGGCAGCGGCCCGCCAAAGTCGGACGCATTTGCCGCGCCGGCGGCCAGCAGCGCCGCGCACAGCAGGGTGTTGATGGTTTTGCGGATCATGATGCTCAGTCGACGTTCTTGGTGCGGACGTGCCATTCGGGCTGCTTGCACAGGGTGCAGTCCGGGCCGGTGAACATGCGCGCCGCTTTCTGCTCGCCTTTCAGATGCCAGTCCAGGAAGGCCACCGCGACCGGCCCGAAGGCGCCGCCGTTCGGCTCGCGGTAGGTGCCGGCGTGGGGCGTGTTCTCGCGCCAGGCGCGCACCGACGGGCCGCTGACCACGGCGAAGTCGGATTCCGCGTTCTTGTAAGCCTGGTCGTGCGCCGGGTCGCCGGTGATGTAGATCGAAGCCACGTGCAGTGAAGGCAGCGCCGCCTTGGACACATCGGCGTCGGCGATGTCCTTGATGTGCTGGGCGTTGTCGAACAGGCCGCTGTTCCAGATGCCGAGCACCGACACGCGCGGGTCGCGCGCCGCCGCCGAAGCCTGCAAGCCGCCGCAGGACTGGCCCATCACGGCGATCTTCGCGGTATCGAGCTTGCCGAAGTAGGGGCTGCCCGGACGCTTGTTCTCGGCGATGGCCCAGTCGATGGCGTCGGTCAGCTGGCTGGCCGCGGTGTCGGACGGGATGTAATCGAGCTTGGGCGAACTGGCGGTGCGCTTGCCGGCCGACGATACCGCCGACGGTTTGCCGCGCACCATGCTGCTCGATGCCACCGTCTCGGCCTGTGGCGGGCCGATCGGCCCGACCGCGATGGCGATGTAGCCGTGCGAGGCGATCTCGCTCAGGAAGGGACGGAAGCGGTTGCCCACGTTGACACAGGCGCCGTTGCCCCAGGCGATGATGGGCAGCTTGCCCATGCCCGGCGCGTCCAGTTTGGCGGGACGGTAGACCGTATGGGTCGGCAGGCCTGGCTCCTGCAGCATGACGGCCGGGTACGGGCCGCTGCCCTGCGGCGTATCGGCCGGGACGTAAGGCGTGTCGGCGATGGCGGAGCCGGCCAGCAGCAGCGCGGCGGTGGCGAATGCGAGTTTCATGTCCGGGTTCCTCTTAGAAGCTCTTGTTCAGCGCCAGCGATACGATCCGGCCGATCGGGTTGGTCAAGGTCGGGTCGAAGCCGCCGCCGCCGTTGGTGCTCTGGCCGATGTTCACGAACGGCGGCTTGCGGTTGAACGCGTTGACAACGCCCAGCGACACGGTGGTTCCGCCCACGCCATAGACCTTGTCGTCGATCTGGTAGGACAGGCGCAGGTCGATGGTGGTGTTGGACGCGACCTTCTGCGCCGGCGAGGCCAGGTTGTTGGTGTAGCCGTTGGTGTAGTTGACGTAGCCATTGGCGTACCACGGGCCGCTGTTCCAGGTACCGGCCAGGCGCGTCTTCAGGCGCATCGGGTTGAAGATCACGTTCAGGTAGTCGACCATCGGCGCGCCCGGCGAGTTGGCCACCTTGTAGCGGGTGAAGTAGGTGCCCGAAAGGCCGACGCCGAAATCGCCGAAGTCGTCGGTCGGGAAGCGGGTGCTGGCCTGGAAGTCGATGCCGTCCGTGAGCGAGGAGCCGAGGTTCTTGTTGCGGCCATCGATGACCAGGGTCCAGGTCGATGGCAGCACGCCGCTGGAGAGCACGTTGTTGGCGATCAGCTGCGACACCAGGGCCGGCGACGGATTGCGGGTGATGATGCCGGTGCCGGCCAGCTGCGCTTCGCGGCCGAGCAGGGTCAGGTCGCTCAGGTAGCCGGTGATCTGGTTCTCGTACTTGATGTCGAAGAATGTCAGGCTGACCTTGGTGTTGTGGCCCCAGGCCGGCTCGAAGTCCACGCCCAGCGAGCGGGTGCGCGCGGTTTCCGGTTTCAGGTCCAGGTTCGGGCCGTTGTAGGCCACGCCCACGCGCAGCGCGCCGCCATTGGTCGGGTCGGCGTAGTTCTGGACGTACAGGCCGCCGACGCCGCCGTTGGCATAGCCGCGGATCTGGGTCAGGCCCGGCGCGCGGAACGAGGTGCCGTAGCTGCCGTGGACCGTGACGCCCTTGACCGGCGCCCAGTTCAGGCCCACCTTCGGGTTGTGCGTGTAGCCGACATCGCTGTAGCGGTCGACGCGGCCGGCCACGTCGAGGTCGAGCTTGTACACGCCCGGCAGCTGGTTCTTCTCGCTGACCAGCGGCGCGGCCAGCTCGGCGTACACCGAGTTCACGCGGCGCGACTCCTCGATCATGGCCGAGGTGGGCGCAGCCCAGGTGCCGCCGATCTGGCCGCCCTCGCCCTTGGTGCTCTGGCCTTCGTAGCCGACCGCGGCGCGCAGCGCGCCGCCCGGCAGCTGGGCCAGCGGGCCGTCGGCCTTGAGCTGGACGTCCTGGTAGGTGGTCTGGCCCGGCGAGATCGAAATCTTGTTGGCGATCGAGTCGAGCACGGCCCGCGAATTGGGGCCGCCGAACACGTTCAGGGCGGTCGCGGGATCGGTGCTCGCCAGCGCCGCGGTGAGCGCCGCGCTGTTCAAGCCGTGCACGGTGGCCGCCTGGTCCTTGTCGCGGCCCCAGGTGTACAGCGCGCCCGCCTTCCAGCCGCCGGACAGGTTGATGTCGGCGCCGAAGGTCAGGTTGACGGCGCGCGAGTAGCCGACGTTATTGTTGAACGGCTCCTGGTTCAGGAACGAATAGGCGACGGTCTCGGAGCTGCCCGCCGGCGCACCGGCCGGGCGCACGTAGAACGGGTTGGCGCTGGGGACGGTCACGTTCGAAGCAAGCGCGCCGGACTGGAAGTCGTAGCCGCGGCGGGTGATGAAGCCGTCGGCGTACAGGCTGATGCCATTGCCGACGTCCTGGTTGAAGGTGAACATGCCGCTGTCGCGCTTCTGCTTGGGCAGGATGTCCTGGTACTGCAGGTTGTCGCACTTGTTGACGGTGCCGGCCGCCAGCTGGCCGGCGTTGGCCTTGGTCACGCCGCCAGCCGGGATCGCGTAGTTGGTGCCGCTGATGATGATGTTCCCCGGCGCGCACTGGGTCGAACGGAAGTCGCCGCCGCCCTGGGCGGTCAGGTCGCCGCGGAAGAAGTCGCGGTCCTGGCCGTTCAGCGAAGTATGCTCGTCGTGCTGGATCGCGACGGTGGCCTGGCCGCCCTTCCACTTGTGGCCCCACAGCGCGCCGGCCTGCTTTTCGTTGTAGCCGTCGGCGGTGCCGTAGCGGGCCATCGCTTCCACGCCCTCCACGTTACGGCGCAGGATCAGGTTGACCACGCCGGCCACGGCGTCGGAGCCGTAGATGGCGGAGGCGCCATCGGCAACGATCTCGACGCGCTGCAGGGCCAGGGTCGGGATGATCGAGGGGTCGATGCCCGAACCGGTGGTCCCCTGCGGCACCGCGCGGTGGCCGTTGATCAGGGTGAGGGTCGCGTACGGGCCGATGCCGCGCAGGTTGACCGAGGAGCCGTAGGTGATGTTGCCGCTGCCGCCGGCCTGGCCGCGCGAGCTGTCCGACACGCCCAGGTTGGCAACTTGCGGCACTTCCTGCAGCATTTGCGCGGTGCTGACCGCGCCGGAGGCTTCGATGTCGCCGCGGCCGACCGAGACCACCGGCGAACCGACCGGCGCCATGCCGCGGATGCGGCTGCCGGTGACGACGATCTGTTCGACCGGCTCGGCAGCCTGCTGGACGGCGGCCGGCGCCGGCGCTGCCGCTTGCGCCTGCTCCTGCGCCTGGGCCGCACAGGCCGCGCAGACCAGCGCGACGCCCACGGCGATCTGGGTAAGTTGTCCGAACTTGCGCGAAGCGTTGCGCTCCGCCATCCTAGCTGCTGCCATTGTCGTCTCCTCCACGCTTGTCGGCGTGCGATGTTTTATGAAAGGTGCCCCGGACTGCGATCTGCTTACTTCCTGAAACTAATGCTTATAGATTATAAGCATCTTGACCGGAACGCAAGCGCAACTTGGCTCTCGCGGGACACCTCCCATGGCTGTATTCGCTGTAAAATCGAGGAACAGCAGGGGGAAATGCCGGGCTCCCCTCTTCTTATGCCGAATTTATATATCAGCTTTATTCATAACCTTGAACGATAATACTGCAGAACGCGGCGTGACCGCGACGAATCTGACGATCCGCCAGCTCGAGGTGTTCGCGATGGCCAGCCGCTGCACCAGCTTCTCGGAGGCGGCCAAGCGCCTGGGCATCTCCCAGCCCTCGCTGTCGGCGACTGTGGCGAAATTGGAACAACAGCTCGGGCTGTCCCTGTTCGACCGCAGCAGCCGCTCCCTGCGCCTGACCGCCCAGGGCCAGCGGATGGCCGTGGTGGCCGGCGACCTGGTACGCAATTTCGAGGAAGCGGTGCGCAGCCTGGACGACGTCGCCAGCACCCGGCGCGGCAGCACTTCGCTGGCGGTGGTGCCCTCGGTGGCCGCCGGGCTGGCGGCGCAGGCGCTCACGCTGTTCTACGAGGACTATCCGGACTTCCTGGTGACGCTGCACGACACGCCGGGCGCGCAGGCGGCGGCGATGGTCAACGACCGGGTGGTCGATTTCGGGATCTTCGCGCGGCCGGCGGAGCCGAGCGACCTGCTGATGGAATCGCTGCTGCACGATCCCTTCGTGGTGGTGTGCCGCAGCGACAGCCCGCTGGCCGGGCGCAAGTCGGTGGGATGGGGAGACCTGGCCGAGATACCGCTGATCGTGGGCGGCATCGGGCGCCTGCGGCGCGACATCGAGAACGCCTGGCTGCAGGCGGGCCTGAACCTGCGGCCGCGCTTCGTGGTGGAGCAGATCCGCACCGCCCTGGCGCTGGTGGATGCGGGACTGGGCGTGACCCTGATCCCGCGCCTGCACCAGCTGGAGGCGCGCCAGGCCGGGCTGGCCACGATCCCGGCGCGCATGCCGCTGGAACGCGAGCTGGTGATGGTGCGGCGCGCCGACCGCGTCTTGCCGGCGCCGGTCGAACACCTGATGGCGTGCTTCCGGCGCGCGGTGCTCAGCGCGGAGGAAGGCGCAGCGCCCCGTCGAGGCGGATCACTTCACCGTTGAGCGAAAGGTTGGTGACGATATGGGCGGCCAGGCGCGCGTATTCCTCGGCCTTGCCCAGCCGTTTCGGGAACGGGATCGAGGCGGCCAGCGAGGCTTGCACTTCCTCCGGCAGCTTGAATAGCAGCGGCGTCAGGAACAGGCCCGGCGCGATCGTCATCACGCGCACGCCGAACTGGGCCAGGTCGCGCGCCAGCGGCAGGGTCAGCGAGGTCAGGCCGCCCTTGGACGCCGCGTACGCCTCCTGTCCCACCTGGCCGTCGTAGGCTGCCACCGACGAGGTCAGGATGATCACGCCGCGCTCGCCGTCTTCCAGCGGCTCGGTGGCGACCATCGCGGCCGCCGCCAGGCGCACCATATTGAAGGTGCCGATCAGGTTGACCTGGATGACGCGGCTGAACTCCTCCAGCGGCATCGGGCTGCCGTCGCGCCCCACCAGCCGCTTGGCGCCGCCGATGCCGGCGGCGTTGACCAGGATGCGCGCCGGACCATGGGCCGCGCTGGCGGCATGCAGCGCCGTTTCAACGCTGGCGCTGTCGCAGATGTCGCAGCGCAGCGCAAGGCCGCCCACTTCCGCCGCCAGCGCCTGCGCCAGTTCGTAGTTCACATCGAGGATCGCCACTTTGGCGCCCTGCGCCGCCAGTTCGCGCACGGTCTGCGCGCCCAGCCCCGATGCGCCGCCGGTGACCAGCGCCGCTTGTCCTGCTAATTTCATGTCCAGCTCCTTATTGGGTTGAATCCGGGTTCTCGAGCAGCAGCGCGATGCCCTGGCCGCCGCCGATGCAGGCCGAGGCCACGCCGTAGCGGCGCCCGCTCTCGCGAAGCGCGCGCGCGGCGGTGATGGTCAGGCGCAAGCCGGTGGCGGCCAGCGGATGGCCGATCGCGATCGCGCCGCCGTTGACGTTCAGGCGATCCTGGTCCAGTCCCAGCTCGCGCGCCACCGCCAGCACCTGGGCGCCCTGCGCCTCGTTGATCTCGAAGATGCCGACCTGGTCGAGCGCGATGCCGCTGCGCTCGAGCAGCAGGCGGATCGCCGGCGCCGGGCCGATGCCCATGATCTCGGGCGGCACGCCGGCGACGGCGGCCGCGGCCACCCGCGCCAGCGGGCGCTGCGAACGGGCGCGCGCGACGGCCCCGCTGGCGACGATGGCGGCGCCGGCGCCATCCACCAGCGCCGAGCTGTTGCCGGCGGTCTGCACGCCGTTGGGATAAAGGTTGCGAAGGCCGGCCAGCACCTCCACCGGCGACGGGCGCACATGGGTGTCGACCGACAGCTCCTTCTGCTTGCCGGTGATGCGGATGGAACGTGTGGCGTAAGCTTCCAGCTCGAACTTCTCGTTCACCATGGCGACGATTTCGCCGGCGTGGAAACCGCGCGCCTGCGCCGCCACCGCGCGCTCGAAGGAACGGGCCGCGTAGGCATCCACTTCCTCGCGCCTGATGCCGTACTTGACGGCCAGGTTCTCGGCCGTCTGCGGCATGGTGATGCCGGGCGCCGGGTCGATCAGCGCTTCCCACATATAGTCCTGGAACTCGACTGGCGCGCCCAGCTTGAAGCCGGTGCGATGGCCGAAGGCGGCGATCGGGTTGCGCGTCATCGACTCGGTGCCGACCACCAGCGCGGTGTCGGTATAGCCCAGCTTGATCTGGTCGGCCGCCTGGCGGAACAGCTCGAAACCGGTGCCGCAGATGCGCTGCACGTTCAGCGCCGTCACATGCTGCGGCACACCGGCGTACAGGCCAATATGGCGCGCGATCATGTACTGGAAGCAGTCGCCCGGCGCCATGTTCCCGGACAGGACCGAGCCGATGCTGTCGGCAGCAACGCCGGTGCGTTGCAGGATTTCGCGCGCCACCTTGATGCCAAGGTCGGTCGGCGACACGGCGCCCAGGCCGGTGCAATAGTCGACGAAGGGCGTGCGCACGCCGTCGAGCATCCAGACGTCGTCATATTCGGAATAGAAGGACATGTTCGCTTCCTGCTCAATTGGGTTGGATGAAGAACGGCGCATTGCCGTCGTACAGGGCCTGCACCAGCATGGCGCGGTGGGTCAGCATGGCGCGCTGGTTGATCGAGCCCTTGTCGGTGATTTCGCCGCGGTCGATGTTCGGCACCTCGTGCATCAGGCAGGCGCGCTTGACGCGGGTGGCGCTGCCGGTGCCCTGGTCGTGCATCTGCTGGACCAGGGCGCCAAAGAAGCCGCGCACGGCCGGCGCGTCCAGCACCTCGGCGTTGGTGGCCGCCTCGCCCAGGGCGGCCAGCTCGCGGCACAGCGCCAGGCGCGGGATGATCATGAGGCCGATTTCGCCGCGGTCGTGGCCCGTCACCACCACGTCCTGCAGGTAAGGCGCGCCGGCACGGATCACGCGCTCGCGCAGCGGGCCGACGCTGACCCAGGTGCCGGTGTTGAGCTTGAAGTCCTCGGCCACGCGGCCGTCGAACACGAAGCCCAGTTCCGGCCGGGCCGGATCGCGCCACTTGACCGCGTCGCCGGAGCACAGGAACCCCTCGTCGTCGAACATGCCGGCGCTTTCCTCCGGGGCGCGCCAGTAGCCCGGCGTGACGTTCGGGCCGCGGTAGCGGATTTCGGTCTTGTCGCCGTCCCTCACCAGCTTCACTTCCATGCCGGGGCAAGGCGTGCCCAGCTCGCCGGCGCGCGCTTCGTTACTGAGCACGAACAGGGCGCAGGGCGCGGTCTCGGTCATGCCCAGGCCGGTGGTCATCACGATGCGCTCGCCGCATTCGGCTTCGGCGCTGGCGTGCATCTGGTCCCATACCGGCTGCGACAGCGCGGCCCCGGCGTAGAACTGCAGCTTGAGGCGGCTGTAGTAATGGCGGCGCAGCCCGGGATCGCGGCCCAGCGCCTGCGCCACTTCTTCCCAGCCCTTGGGCACGTTGAAGTAGATGGTCGGCGCCACCTCGCGCAGGTTCTGCAGGGTGATGCCGATGTGCTGGGGCGTCGGCTTGCCGTCGTCGATGTACAGGGTGCCGCCGTTGAACAGCACCAGGTTGACGTCCTTGCTGCCGCCGAAGGTATGGTTCCAGGGCAGCCAGTCGAGCAGCACCGGCGGCTCCTCGGCCAGGAAGGGCCAGCACTGCAGCAGCATCTGCTGGTTCGAGCACAGCATGCGCTGGGTGGTCACCACCGCTTTCGGCAGCTTGGTCGAGCCCGAAGTAAACAGGAACTTGACGATGGTGTCCGGCCCGGTCGCCTGGCGCGCCGCTTCCACCGCCGGCGTCGGCTTCGTCGCCAGCAGGCTGGCAAAACTGGTGGACTTGCGGCCGGCCACCTCGCCGCGCGCCAGCACCAGCTCCACGTCCGCCGGGATCGCGGCCGCGATGCCGGGTCCGAACGCGGCGCCGTCGGCCGCGAACACCAGTCCCGGCTGCAGCACATTGACCACATGGCGCAGCTTGTTGTAGTCGCCCGACTGCAGCGAATAAGCCGGCGACACCGGCGCATACGGCACCCCGGCGTACTGGCAGGCCAGCGCCAGCTGGGCGTGTTCGAGGTCGTTCCCGGACAGGATCAGCACCGGCCGTTCGGCCGACAGGCCGCGCTCGACCAGGGCCTGGCCCAGTGCCTGGGCGCTCTTCAGGGCATCGGCGTAGCTGAGGTGGCGCCACGCGCCCTCCTCCTTGCGCGCCATGTAGCTGCGATCGGGCGCGGTGGCGGCCCAGTGCAGCAGCAGGTCGGTGGTGCGGTCGGCGTAGCGTTGGAGCGGCGCCCTGGCGCTGACGTAGGTGGCGGCCGGCGTTTCGCGGACCTCCACGTCGGCCAGGGCGAAGTTCACCGGACGGTAGCGGGCTTTCTCGGCCATGATGTCTCCTTGTCTTTTTTTGACTGGCCGTGTCAGCCTGCCTGGCGCACTTTATTGGCTTTGGCGTCGAGGAAGGCCGCCAGCCGCTTCTGCGTATCGGGGTCGCTCGCCGCCACCGACGCCATCAATGCCTCGGTCATCAGGCCATCCTGGATTGACTGGTCGGCGATGCGCGGCAGGACGTGCATCACGCCGAAATTGGTCATCGGCGCATTGGAGGCGATCTTTTCGGCCAGCTCCATCGCCTTTTGCAGGCCGCTGCCCGGCTCCACCAGATAGTGGCTGATGCCGGCCGCGTGGCCTTCTTCCGCCGACAGCACCCGTCCGGTCAGCATCATGTCGGTCATGCGCGACACGCCGACCAGGCGCGCGATGCGCACCGAACCGCCGCCGCCCACGAACAGGCCGCGCGAGCCTTCCGGCAGCGCATAGAAAGCCGAGGTCTCGGCCACCCGGACATGGCAGGCACTGGCCAGCTCCAGGCCGCCGCCCACCACGGCGCCGTGCAGCAGTGCCACCACCGGCACCCGGCCGAAGGCGATGCGCTCGAAGGCGGCATGCCACATGCGGGAATGGAATACGGCTTCGGTAGTGTTGTTTTCGCGGACTTCGGACAGGTCCAGGCCCGCGCAGAAGGCCGGGCCGTCGCCGACCAGCACTGCCGCGCGCGCCGATTCCGGCAGGGATTCGAAGCAGACCTGCAGCTCGCGCACCAGGTCGTCGCTGAGCGCGTTGCGCTTGACGGACCGGCACAGGGTGATCTTCGCCACGGCGCCGATCATTTCGATGCTCAACAGCGGGGTATCCGGTTTCTGGCTCATTTTATGGTTCTTCCTTAAAAATACAGGTCGTTCTTAATGGTTATATCTTATAACGATATTGTTGCGGTTCGCAAGCGGTTTGGTTATTATGCATAACTATTACCACATATATAGAGTTGGAGATTTCCATGCAAGTCATCAGCGCGGATGCAGCGGCATCCTTGATCAAGGACGAGTCCACGGTTTTCCTCGGTGGCCTGGCGATGATGGGATTGGCAGAGGAAGTGCTGGTCGCCCTCGAACGCCGCTTCCTGGCGGACGGCCATCCACGCCAGCTGACCACCTGGGCCTGTGGCGCGATTGGCAACAGCGGCACCGGAGGCATGGTCCATTTCGCCCACAAGGGCATGATCAAGCGCACGGTCGCGGGCCACTTCGGCCAGACCGGCAAGGAACTGATGGGGATGATCTACGCGAACGAGGTCGAGGCCTACAACTTCCCGCAAGGCTCGCTGTCGCACCTGACCCGCCACATCGCCGCCCGCACCCCGGGCCTCCTCACCAAGGTCGGCCTGGGCACCTTCGTCGATCCGCGCCAGCAGGGCGGCAAGCTGAATCCCTCGGCGGCCGAGGACCTCGTGCACCTGGCCGAATTCGGCGGCGAGGAATGGCTGCACTACCCCTGCCCCCACATCGACGTCGCGATCATCCGCGGCACGGTGGCCGATGAAAAAGGCAACCTCACCCTGGACAAGGAAGGCGTGCACCTGGAGCAGTTGCAGATCGCCCAGGCCGCGCGCGCCTGTGGCGGCATCGTCATCGCCCAGGTCGAGCAGGTGGTGCAGGAAGGCAGCCTGCATCCGAAGCGGGTGAAAGTGCCGGGCTACCTGGTCGATTATGTCGTCGTCGGCAAGCCGGAAACCCACATGCAGTCGATCACCACCCAGTTCAACCCGGCACTGTGCGGCGACATCCGGGTGCCGGTCAGCTCCCTCAAGCCAATGGCGCTGGACGAGCGCAAGGTGATCGCAAGGCGCGCGGCGATGGAGCTCAGGCGCGGCGCAATCACCAACCTCGGCATCGGCATCCCGGCCGGTATTCCCGCCATCGCGGCGGAGGAAGGCGTGGCCGACCTGCTCACGCTCAGCATCGAAAGCGGCGTCAATGGCGGCATCCCGGCGCAGGGCGGCGACTTCGCGC
The DNA here is from genome assembly GCF_024753145.1 of Massilia terrae. GTDB lineage: Bacteria > Pseudomonadota > Gammaproteobacteria > Burkholderiales > Burkholderiaceae_D > Telluria > Telluria terrae. The sequence goes on from NZ_JANUGU010000009.1 coordinate 119,344, forward strand.
TCGCCTACAACGCCGAATCGATCATCGACCAGTCGGCGCAGTTCGACTTCTACGACGGCGGCGGCCTCGATGCCAGTTTCCTCGGCCTGGCGCAGACCGACAACCACGGCAACGTCAACGTCAGCATGTTCAACGGACGCCCCGTCGGCTGCGGCGGCTTCATCAACATCACGCGCTCCACCCCGACGCTGGTGTTCTGCGGCACCTTTACCGCGGGCGGACTGGAGGTCGCCGTTGACGACGGCGCCCTGCGTATCGTGCAGGAAGGCCGGGCCCGCAAATTCATCGAACAGGTCGAACAGATCACCTTCAACGGCGCCGACGCCGCCCGCCGCGGCCAGCGCGTGCTGTTCGTCACCGAGCGCGCCGTATTTACGCTGACCGCCGACGGCCTGGAACTGACCGAGATCGCGCCGGGAATCGACATGGAACGCGACGTGCTGGCCCACATGGGTTTCCGCCCCATCATCCGCTCGCCACGCACCATGGACGCCGGCCTGTTCAAGGAACACTGGGGTGGCCTGAAGGCCGCGCTGCTGGCGCAATGATCCAGGCCATGCACACGGCATCGGATGGTTTTCCGGCTAATCTTTTTGGCCTATAATCGTTTCCTTTTGAAACGATAATCCGCCATGGCCACCCGACAAAATGTGAAGCTCGCCAGCGCGGTCCAGGAGGCCGCGGGGCAGCCGCTCGACCAGAGCCTGCTGCTCAACCTGGTCGGCTACAACTGCCGCCGTGCCTACCTGACCATCATCCCGCTGTTCGAAGAGCGGATGAAAAAGTTCAACCTGCGCGCGGTGGATTTCACCGTGCTCACGCTGCTGCACGCAAATCCCAACATCACGCAAAAGCGCCTGTCGAAGGCGGTCAACGTGTCGCCGCCCAACCTGGCGATCCTGCTCGACCGGCTGGAGGAGCGCGGCCTGGTCATGCGCCAGCGCAATCCGCTGGACAAGCGCTCGCAGGCGCTGGTGCTGACCGCCGAGGGCACCAAGCTGTGCCTGAAGGCGGAAAAGACGGTGACCGAGCTCGAACTCGAGGCCACCTCGATGCTGAGCGATGCCGAGCGCGCGCAGCTCGTGTCGCTCCTGCAGAAAATCTTCATCCGCGAGGAAGAAGCGGAAGGCTGAGCACACGGCGGCCTGCTGCTGCTTTTTTAGGCAAAGTAAGGGGAGGCCCACAACCACGGGCTATCCCGCAAAGCGCACCCTGCAATTTCCGGCGCTTATCCACATTTTTTGTGGACAATCCGGCTCCAGCGCATCGGACGCCAGCCGGCGAAACTACAGATCCAGGGTCAGAAATGGCGTCCTGGATCGTGAACAGCACGGCGTGAACTGGTCGTTCGCCGCTCGCTCCTCATCGGTCAGGTACATGTCGCGAGATCCGGCGCCGGCCATCGCCAGGATCGACATGACACCGCCTAGAATCCTAACGAAAACGCGGGAACCTCCAACAACTCGGCCATTGGGCACAAAAAAACCTCTGAAAATCAGAGGCTTTGAAGTTTCCTGGCGGAAGCGGTGAGATTCGAACTCACGAACGGGTTCCCCCGTCGGCAGTTTTCAAGACTGCTGCCTTCAACCACTCGGCCACGCTTCCTTGGAGAACCGGCATTATACATAAACCATTGCTGGGCGGGCGGCTGCACGCTGGCGTCCCGAGCTGAGCTTGCAAAATGGGGTTCCCGCTTGCGCGGGAACGACGATATCGATTTCTAAGCGGTCAACAGCCAGTTCTCGCGCAGGCCAAGCTCGAAATCGCCGGCCGGCAGCGGCTTGGCGTACAGGTAGCCCTGCACCTCATCGCAACCGGACTGACGCAGGAATTCCAGCTGGTCCAGCGTTTCCACACCCTCCGCGATCACGCGGTGGCGCAGCTGGCGGCCGATGCTGATGATGGTGCCGGCGATCGCGCAGTCGCTGGCGTCGTGCGGGATACCGGTGGTGAACGAGCGGTCGATCTTGAGCGTGTTGATGGGGAAGCGCTTCAGGTACGACAGGCTCGAATAGCCCGTGCCGAAATCGTCCAGCGACAGCGCCACGCCCAGGCGGTTGATGCGGTCCATGATGCCGATCACGCGCTCGATATCGTGCATCAGCGTGCTCTCCGTGATCTCCAGCTCCAGCCACGACGGATCGAGCTTGTAGCGCTTGAGCGTGTCCGCCACTCTGCCCGGCAGCGATGGCGTGAATTCGCGCGCGGACACGTTCACCGCGAGCCGCAGCGGCGGCAACCCGGCGCGCTGCCAGATCGCGGCTTGCGCGCAGGCCTGCTCCAGCACCCACTCGCCAAGCTGCACGATCAGGCCCGTGGTCTCGGCCATCGGGATGAATTCGGCCGGCGGAACGATGCCGCGCTCCGGATGCAACCAGCGCACCAGCGCCTCGGCGCCGACGATATGGCCGGTGAGGATGTCGAACTTGGGCTGGTAGTAAAGCGCCAGCTCGCCGTGACCCAGTGCGTGGCGCAGGCCGGATTCGACCCGCATCCGTTCCTGCATCCCCTGGTTCATCTCGGTGCTGTAGAAGGCCACGCTGCGGTCCGGATTGTCGCTGGTCTGCTTGGCGCGCTCCATCGCGATGTCGGCCATGCGCAGCAGGCTCTCGGCGTCATCGCCGTCGGTCGGGTAGACGCTGATGCCGACGCTGGCGCCGACGCGCAGCTCGTGGCCGTCGACCACGAACGGCGCCTCCAGCGCGGCCTGCAGTTTCTGCGCTACCGTGGTGGCTTCAAAGTGCTGGCGGATGTCGAACAGGCCGACCGCGAATTCGTCGCCCGAGAGCCGCGCCAGCACGTCTTCCTCGCGCAGCGCGTCCTTGAAACGCCGCGCCACAAGGCGCAGCAGCTCGTTGCCGATCTGGCGGCCGAGCGTGCCGTTCACCAGCTTGAAGCGGTTCAGGTCGACGAACAGGATGCAGCCGGTGCCGAAATTGCGTTGCGCGACCATCAGCGCCTGGTCGACCAGGCGCGCGAACAGGGTGCGGTTCGGCAGGCCGGTCAGTTCGTCGTAATAGGCCAGGTGGTTGAGGCGTTCCTCGGCCAGCTTGCGTTCAGTAATGTCGGTCAGGTAGGCGATCAGGCCGACCGGCTTTTCCTCCAGGTCGCATAGTGGCGACAGCGACAGGCTGGCCCAGAATTCTTCACCGGACTTGCGCTTGCGCCGCACCTCCATCATGCGGCCGCCGTGTTCGGCGAAGCTGTCCGGGAAGCCGCCCTCTTCGTCCGCGTACAGGAACAGGATGTGGGTGCCGACCGCCTCCAGCGCGGTGTAGCCGAACATGCGCTCGGCGCCCTTGTTCCAGCTGGTGATGTAGCCGAGAAGGTCGGTGGTCAGCACCGATTCATGGATCTGGTCAAGGATCTGCGACTGGTGCGCGAGCTGCCCTTCGACCTGCGCGTAGGCGCGCGTGGCGCGCTGCGCCATCGACTGCACCTGCAGCAGGGTCGCGGTCAGCGCACCGAGGCTCGCCAGTTCGCGCCGCTGCGCGTCGTTGAAGTCGCCCGTCAGTTCGAAGTAGCCGAACTGGATGCCGTCCGCTTCCACCGTTTGCCGCAGCACGCCGCCAAAGGCCTCGGCGGGCGCCTGGCCGTCCAGCGGAATGTAGGCGCCGTGCGGACTGCCGAGCAGCGCGCGGGCGATCCGTCCCAGTTCGTCGACCAGGTTTTCGCCACGTAGGCGCAGCACGGCATCGCACACGGCGGCATTGGCGGCCGCGAAGTCGATGCGCTCGACCCGGTGCTCAGACATTGCGGCCCACCTGTATCGCCCATTGCCAGCCCTGCAGCTGGCTGCGCCACCAGATGTCGGCGGCGATGCCGGCCTGCTCGTGGCGGTCGACATCCGCACGGCTTTCGACCAGCGCCAGTTGCTCGCCCAGCTGTCCTTCCCGTCGCAGCAGCGCGCTGAGTGCGTGCTTCGGCAGGCGCAGGGCGCCGATGATGTCTTCCATCGGAGTGTCGAACAGCCGGTCGAGCAGCGAGAATGCGCCGATCATGAATGCGAGGTCTTGCTGGTCGCGGTCGCCGCCGTGCTCGCGGCACAGGGCTTCCAGCTGCGCGCCGCGCATCGCGGCCAGCGGCAGCAGCAGGTTGGGCGGACCGTCCGCCCGCTGGCGCGCGTACAGCAGCAGCTGCAGCCAGCGCTGCAGCTGGCGCCGGCCCAGCACGTGGATCGCCTGCGAGAAGCTGACGATTTCGATGTCGACGCTGAACGCGGCCGAGTTGACGAGTTTGAGCAGGTGGAAGGACAGCGCCAGGTCCAGCTTGAGCATCTGTTCGAGTTCGCGCGTTTCGGCGTCGCGCGCCAGCAGCGCAAGCAGCGCCAGCAAGCGGCGGCGCGAAGTGCCGTCGTGGCCGGAATCGGGCTGCGGCGTGGTCATCGGGTAGGCGCCGCAGAACCACTCGTAGCCGGCGGCTTCGCATTCGGCGAAACGCGCGGCGTCGCCGACGTTGTAGGCCAGGTGCGGTCCAAACAGCGGCGAGACCGGCGCCGGCGCGGCTTGCGCGCAATCGCGGGCGCCGGTACGCAGGCACGACGGCAGCTTGACGCCTTCCGGCGCGGCGCCGTCGGCCAGCACGCGGTAGCCCTCTCCGGCCAGGCGCTCGGCGGCGCGTGCTTCCGCCTCGCTGGCGAGGACGGCGGCGGGGAAAATGAAGACGACGCGGTTCGGGGGAAGGATGCTGCAGAGTGAAGGCGTCAGCGCCTCCGCGGAATCCAGCGGAAGCATGCAGTCCAGCGGCGCAATGGCCGCCAGCAGGTCCGGTGTGCCGAACAGGGCGCGCAGCGAGTCGGCGACAGCGGCGCGCTGCGGCCGCAATATCAACGCAACCCACTCGTTCTGCGCGCTGGCTACGAACTCATGGTCGACCAACGGGAACCGGGCGGCATCCAATGGAAGCATTGGGCAATTCTCAGTGGATAGTGCGTCAATCTTAGTGGAATGATTATATTAACGCAACAAAAAATGCCGATCAGATGGTGGGGACATATGTATCGTTGCTCGAGTGCATGAACGCACGCTTACAACGGTGAACCGAGATGCTGGACCGCGAAGCGAATCAGCTCCGCCTGGCCTTCGATCCCCAGCTTGCGCTTGATGTTCAGGCGATGGGTCTCGACCGTGCGCACCGACAGCGCCAGGTCGCGCGCGATCTGTTTATTGGACTGGCCGCTGGCGATATGGCGCAGCACTTCCTGCTCGCGCACGGTCAGCTGGTTGTCTTGCTGCGACGGCCGCGCGAGCTGGCGCGCCAGCGCCGGGCTGTAGTAGATCCCGCCCGCCATCACGGTGTCGATCGCCAGCACGATGTCCTTGCCTGGCGCGTCCTTCAGCACGTAGCCGCGCGCACCGGCCTGGATCGCCTGCGTCACGTATTCGAGCTTGTCGTGCATCGACAGCATCAGCACCGCGATGTCCGGATAGCGCCGCACCAGCTGGGCCGTGGCCTCGATGCCGCTGGCGCCGCGCATATTGATGTCCATGAGGACCAGGTTGGCCTCGCCGGCACGTTCCAGCGCTTCGTCCGCGCTGCCGGCTTCCGCCACCACGCTGAAATGCGGCACCGCTTCCAGCCGCGCGCGCAGGCCGTCGCGCACCAGCGGGTGGTCATCGACCAGCAGGATCCGAACCGCCGTCATGCCGCCTCCTTCGCCAGTTCGACGCTGGCCCGCACCACCGTGCCCTGGGTCGACGAATCGATGCGCAAGGTGCCGCCGATCGCGTCCATCCGTTCGATCATATTGCGCAGGCCGATGCCGCGCTGCGGGTGCACGGCCACGCTTTGGGAATCGAAGCCGTTGCCGTCATCGATCACGTGCAGGTCCAGCTTGCGGCCGAGGCGCGTGAGCGAAATGGCGACGCTGTGCGCGGCGGCGTGGCGCTCGATATTGGTCAGCGCCTCCTGGGCGATGCGGAACAGGACCGTGGCCACCACCGGCGGCACGCCTTCGGTTTCGCCCTGCTCGCTGAACTTCACCTCGATGCCACTGTGCTCGGCGAATTCCTGCGCCAGGTGATCGAGCGCGGCGGCCAGGCCAAGGTCGTCCAGCAGCGCCGGACGCAGGTCGTGCGAGATGCGGCGCACTTCGCCCAGCACCTTGTTCAGTTCCTCGGCGGTGCGCTCGAAGCGGGCGCGCGCCTCCTGCTGGTCGGCCGCGCTGCCGGTCAGCTTGATGATGCCGGCCTCGATCTGCAGCTTGATCGACACCAGCCACTGGCTGATCCCGTCATGCAGGTCGCGCGACAGGCGCGCGCGCTCGTGCTCCTGCGATTCGACCACCCGCTGCGCCAGCGCCTTGAGGGTGGCGTCGGCCACGCGGTGTTCGCTGATGTTGAGCAGCAGCCCGCAGCCGCCGACTACCACTGACGACAGGATCGCCAGCCCGGCGATCCACCACATCGTGTCCGCGATATTGGCCGACTCCTGCGCGTCGACCTTGGCCAGCGCGGCGTTGACGTCGTCCAGGTAGATCCCCGTGCCCATCATCCAGTTCCACGTCCGGATCGGCACCACGTAGCCCAGCTTGGCCACCTCCTGCCCGGTCGAGGGCTTGGCCCAGTTGTAGCGCTCGAAGCCGCCGCCCGCCCGGGTGCGCGCCAGCAGGCGCTGGATGGTGGGCGCGCCTTCGGCATCGCGCAGGTTGAACAGGTTGCGCCCGACCAGTTCCGGCTGGCGTGGATGCATCAGGCTGTTGCCCTGCATGTCGTAGACGAAGAAATAGCCGTCGTCACCGTAGCTGAGATTGGACAGGATGCGCATCGCCTCGGCCTGGGTCGCGGCGTCGGACTTGCCGGATTCGACCAGCGGCGCGATCGAGTGCTGGGCCAGCTCGACGTAGTGCTGCAGCTCGGCGCGCTTGGTGGCGAGGTAGGCCTGCTCGATGGTGGCGCGCTGCTGGCGGGCGAGCGTATCCGCCTGCTGGTGCACGAACAGCGCAATGGCGCACAGCGCCACGATGAGCGGCGCGATCGCCAGGAAAATGACCTTTTGCCTGAGCTTCAAGCGTGGATTCCGAATGATTTCTAGCGGTAATTCTACGTCCGAACTGCCGCCAGTGCCTACGTAGTCCTACGCAGATGGCTGCGTAATGATGCGCTTGTCCATGAAAATGGGCTGAAAGATACTTTCCCACAGACTGCCGGGAATGTATGACAGCAACGCTGGTCCAAGGCAGAAAAGATAAAACCATGGAGGAAGACAAATGAAACGACTGACAAGCCAGCTCGGTTGGGCTGCGCTATCGCTCGTGGGCGCGGTCTCGCTCGCCTACGTCGCGCTCAAGCGCGGGGAATCGATCAACGCGGTGTGGGTGGTTGCCGCCGCCGTGTGCGTGTACCTGATCGCCTACCGCTTCTACAGCAAATTCATCGCCACCAAGGTCATGGGCCTGGACCGTACGCGCCAGACCCCTGCCTACAAATTCAACGACGGCCTGGACTTCGTCCCGACCAACCGCTACGTGCTGTTCGGCCACCACTTCGCCGCAATCGCCGGCGCCGGCCCGCTGGTCGGCCCGGTGCTGGCCGCGCAGATGGGCTACCTGCCGGGGGTGATGTGGATCCTGGCCGGTGTGGTGTTCGCCGGCGCGGTGCAGGACTTCATGGTCCTGTTCATGTCGATGCGGCGCGACGGCCGCTCGCTGGGTGACCTGATCAAGTCCGAGATGGGCGAGATCCCCGGCGTGATCGCGCTGGTCGGCACCTTCATGATCATGGTGATCATCCTGGCGGTGCTGGCGCTCATCGTGGTCAAGGCCCTGACCAACTCGCCGTGGGGCGCCTTCACCGTGATGGCGACGATCCCGATCGCGCTGTTCATGGGCATCTACTCGCGCTTCGTGCGCATCGGCCGCATCGGCGAAGTGTCGCTGATCGGCTTCGTGCTGCTGATGGGCGCCATCATCGGCGGCCAGTACGTACACGACTCGGCCACCCTGGCCCCGCTGTTCACCTTCACCGGCACCGAGATCACCTGGATGCTGATCGGCTACGGCTTCGTCGCGTCGGTGATCCCGGTGTGGCTGCTGCTGGCCCCGCGCGACTACCTGTCGACCTTCCTCAAGATCGGCACCATCGTGGCGCTCGCGATCGGCATCGTGCTGGTCGCGCCGATGATGCAGATGCCGGCCCTGACCCGCTTCATCGACGGCACCGGCCCGGCCTGGTCGGGCAACCTGTTCCCCTTCCTGTTCATCACCATCGCCTGCGGCTCGGTGTCGGGCTTCCACGCGCTGATCGCTTCCGGCACCACGCCGAAGATGATCGAGAATGAAGAGCATGCGCGCTTCATCGGCTACGGCGGCATGCTGATGGAATCCTTCGTCGCCATCATGGCGCTGGTGGCCGCATCGACCATCGACCCGGGCGTCTACTTCGCCATGAACAGCCCGGCCGCCGTCATCGGCACCACCGTGCACACCGCTGCGGCGGCAGTCTCCAACTGGGGCTTCGTGATCACGCCGGACGCCCTCACCCAGATCGCCAAGGACGTCGGCGAGAACAGCATCATCTCGCGCGCCGGCGGCGCACCGACGCTGGCGGTGGGCATGGCCAGCATCCTCGCCAACGTGGTCGGCGGCAAGGCGATGATGGCGTTCTGGTACCACTTCGCGATCCTGTTCGAAGCGCTGTTCATCCTGACCGCGGTGGACGCGGGCACGCGCGCCGGCCGCTTCATGCTGCAGGACCTGCTGGGCGCCTTCGTCCCTTCGCTCAAGCGTACCGAGTCGCTTCCCGCCAACCTGCTGGCCACCGGCCTGTGCGTGGCGGCCTGGGGCTACTTCCTGTACCAGGGCGTGGTCGACCCGCTGGGCGGCATCAACACCCTGTGGCCGCTGTTCGGCATCGCCAACCAGATGCTGGCCGGGATCGCGCTGATCCTCGCCACCTCGGTGCTGTTCAAGATGAAACGCGGCGCCTACGGCTGGGTGACGATCGTGCCAACCGTGTGGCTGCTGATCTGCACCCTGACCGCCGGCTGGCAGAAGATTTTCGACGCCAACGTCAAGGTCGGCTTCGTGTCGCACGCCCAGAAGTTCCAGGCCGCGATCGACGCCGGCCAGGTGCTGGCGCCGGCCAAGTCGATCGCGCAGATGCAGCGCATCGTGTTCAACGACTACGTGGATGCGTCGCTGTGCGGCCTGTTCATGTTTGTCGTGGTGGCGGTGCTGTTCTACGGTTTGCGCACCGTGATGGCCGCGCGCGCGGCCGGCAAGCCGACCGCAAAAGAGACGCCGTTCGTCACCGCGCCGCCGGCCGCACAGGTGCAGTGATGATCAGGCAGCTCGCCCAAGCCGGCCGCTACCTCGGGCAAAGCATGCGCCTGATGGTCGGCCTGCCGGAGTACGACACCTACCTCGCCCACATGGAGAAAACCCACCCGGGCGAGCCGGTGATGAGCTACGAGGAGTTCTTCCGCGAGCGCCAGGAGGCGCGCTACGGCTCGGGGAAAAGGCCGAGCTGCTGTTGATGGTTGGGGGATTCGGTCGCCGCCCCCTCGCGGCGCCTACATCCCCTCCACCCGCAAAACCGTCATCCCGGCCTCCGCCGGGATGACGGTTTTTCGTTTTTTGGCCGGCCTTTGACGGGATGACGGTTTCTCTTTTAATGGCCAAAGCCGGCTCGCTCCTTTGTGCCACCGCAAGGCCATTCCCAACGGCAAACCGTATATTTTTCCTGCGGGAATTTGCACTCCCGCAAGGTGGGCCGTGCGCGGCTGGGGCGGCCCGATGAATGCAGGGATTGCGGGTCCGCCATGCCATGCTGAACTTTGAGCGTTCGAGCCTGAACCAGAAACTGACGATCATCTCGCTGCTTTCGACCGGCACCGCGCTCATGTTCGTGTTCGTGGCCTTTGCCGTGACGTCGATGCTGAACCACCGCCACGACGAGGGCATGCAACTGTCCTCGTTCGCCGGCGTGGTCGGCACCAACAGCGTTGACGCCCTCCTCTTCAACGACCGCAACCTGGCCCAGAACACGCTGTCCGCGCTGCGCGCCAAGGACGAGATCTCGGGCGCCGCGCTGTTCGACCGCAGCGGCAAGCCCTTTGCGCGCTACCAGGCGCCCGGCCACGAGCCCGACCCGCGCGCCGGCGAGCCGCTGCGCGGCGTCGACGAGGATGCGCTGCGCGAGGCCAGCGCCGCCGGCAGCCGCTTCTGGTCGCCGCGCATGCGCCTGTACCGGCCGGTGATGAACAAGGACGTGCAGGTCGGCGCGGTGATGATCGAGGCCGACCTGACCACCATGTGGCTCGATATCTTCAAGAGCCTGGGCGTGATCGGCGCGGCGATGGGCGGCTCGCTGGTAGTGTCGCTGGTGCTGGGCGGCCGCTTCAAGCGCAGCATCGCCGATCCGGTGGCCAAGCTGATCGCCGCGGCGCAGAAGGTCTCGGCCAACCAGAACTTCGCGATGCGCATCTCGCACCAGCGCAGCGACGAACTGGGCACCCTGATCGACAGCTTCAACGACATGCTGGTGCAGATCGAATCGCGCGGCGCCGCGCTGGCCCACCACCGAGAGGAGCTGGAACGCCAGGTCAGCGTGCGCACCGAGCAGCTGGAGCGGGCCAAGAACGCCGCCGAAGCCGCGAGCCGCGCCAAGAGCGCCTTCCTGGCCACCATGAGCCACGAGATCCGCACCCCGATGAACGGCGTGCTGGGCATGACCGAGATGCTGCTCTCGACCGAGCTGACCGACAGCCAGCGCAACTACACCAAGCTGGTCAAGCGCTCGGGCGAGCATCTGCTGGTCATCATCAACGACATCCTCGACTTCTCGAAGATCGAAGCGGGCAAGCTCACCATCGAATACATCAACTTCAACCTGTGGGACCTGCTGGAGGACATCCACACGGTGTACACGCCGCAGTCGGAGGCCAAGTCGCTGTCGCTGGATTTCGACATCGCCTACGACATCCCGGTTGCGATCTGCGGCGACCCGAACCGGCTGCGCCAGATCATGGCCAACCTGCTCGGCAACGCGATCAAGTTCACCGAGCATGGCCACATCCTGGCCCGGGTGCGCGTGGCCAGCGAAGACAGCCAGGCCGTCACCCTGCGTTTCGAGGTGCACGACACCGGCATCGGCATCTCGCGCGACGCCCGCAGCCGCATCTTCGAAGCGTTCTCGCAGGCCGACGACTCGACCACCCGGAAATTCGGCGGCACCGGCCTCGGGCTGGCGATCTCCAAGCAACTGGTCGAGCTGATGGGCGGTGCGATCGGCGTCGACAATGGCCGGCCTCAAGGTTCGGTGTTCTGGTTCACGGTACCGTTCGACAAACGCCGCGTCGACCCGGACGCCCCGGGCGACCACCAGCACACCCTCGAAGGACTGCGCGCCTTGATCGTCGACGAACACCAGAGCAGCCGCATCGGGCTGCAGGAGCATCTGGCCGCGTGGCAGGTCAGCTCCGACACCGCCGCCGGCAGCGACGAGGCCCTGGCGCGCCTGCGCGCCGCGGCGCAGTCCGGCGCGCCGTACGATGCCGCCATCATCGACATGGAGCTCACCCACGGCAGCGGCTTGCTGCTGGCCGCCACCGTCAAGGCCGATCCGGCCACGCGCGCCACGCGCCTGCTGCTGCTCAGCCCCGACCGGCTGGCCGCCGACCCGGTGCAGCGGCGCGAGGCCGGCGTCGCCTACCAGCTGATCAAGCCGGCCCGTGCGGCCGATTTGTTCGCCTGCCTGGCCACGCGCCCGCGCGGGGCGACCGCACCGGCGCCGCAGTTCGTGCCGCCGCCGGAACTGCCGCGGCCGATCGCACGGGGCCGGGTGCGGCGCGTGCTGCTGGCCGAGGACAACCCGGTCAACGTCGAAGTCGCGATGGCCATGCTGGAGAGCCTGGGCCTGGCCGCCGAGTGCGCGCGCAACGGCGAACAAGCGCTGCAGCGGGTGCGCCGCGGCGAGTACGACGCGGTGCTGATGGATTGCCAGATGCCGGTAATGGACGGTTTCGCCGCCACCGGCGCGATCCGGCGCGAGGAGCAGGAGGCCGGGCGCGGCCGCACCCTGCCGGTCATCGCCATCACCGCCAACGCGCTGCAGGGCGACCGCGAAGCCTGCCTCGCCGCCGGCATGGACGACTACCTGTCCAAGCCATTCACGCAGCAGCAGCTGGCAGCGGTGATCGGCCGCTGGATCGCGCTGCCGCTGGCGGCCACCCGCCACCACGGCGACGAGGCGCCGACCCTGCCGCCGGAAAGCGTCGAGGTGATCCACCGCGACGTGATCAACCGCGCCGCGCTCGACAACATCCGCGCCCTGTCGCGCGACGGCGGCGACGCCCTGGTGCAAAAGGTGATCGCGGCCTACGTCGGCGACACCCCGCAGCACCTGCAGACCCTGCGCCGCGCGATCGCCGGCGCTGACAGCGGCAGCGTGCGCAAGGTCGCGCACAGCCTCAAGTCGGCCAGCGCCAACGTCGGCGCCCAGCAACTGGCCCAGCTATGCAAGGAGCTGGAGCACCTCGGCCGCGCCGAGACCACCGAGGGCGCCGCGCTCATCCTCACCGACATGGAGCAGGAGTTCCAGGCCGTGCGCCACTCACTCAACGCCCTGCTGACCGAGAAGGAAACCTAGCATGTCAGCCACCTCCAAGAAACGCGGCGTCGTGCTGGTCGCGGACGACGACCCGATGATGCGCCTGCTGATGCTCGAAATGCTCGGGCAGGTGGGGCTGGACGCGATCGAGGCCGAAGATGGCGTCCAGGCGGTCGAGCGCGCCGCCACGGCCAGGCCGGACCTGATCCTGATGGACGTCGACATGCCCTATGTCGACGGCTTCGCCGCCTGCCGCGCGATCCGCGACGACGCCGCCGGCGCCACGGTCCCGATCATCATGGTCACCGGCGGCGACGACATCGAAGCCGTCACCAGCGCCTACGAAGCCGGCGCCACCGACTTTGTCTCCAAGCCGATCAACTGGCCGATCCTCGGCCACCGCGTGCTGTACGTACTGCGCGCCAGCGACGCCATCGCCCGCCTGCGCATCGCCGACGCCCAGAACCGCGCCGTACTGGCGGCGATCCCCGATACCTTTTTCCGACTCAAGCGCGATGGCACTTACCACGCCGGCGCCAGCTTTTCCGACAGCGACTGCGCCGGCCGCCGCGTCTTCGAGGTGCTGCCACGCGAGATCGCGGACCGGCTGATGGAGCAGATGGAAAATGTGCTCGCGACCCACCAGATCCGCGCAGTCGAATATGAGCTGGTGCACGACGACGAGACCCAGCACTTCGAAGCGCGCCTGGTGGCTACCAGCTCCACCGAGGTGCTCGGCCTGGTGCGCGACATCAGCGCGCGCAAACGCAGCGAGGAGCAGATCCGGCGCCTGGCCTACTGCGACAGCCTGACCGGCATCCCGAACCGCCAGGCCTTCCTCGAAACGCTGGAGCGCGAGCTGCACCGCTCGCAGATCGGCAACAAGAAGTTCGCGGTGCTGTTCATGGACCTGGACGCGTTCAAGCGCATCAACGACACGCTTGGCCACAACGTCGGCGACGCCCTGCTCAAGCTGGTCTCGGAGCGGCTGCGCGAAACCACGCGGCCAAGCGACATGGTCTCGCGCGGCGACCAGGCCACCAACCTCGCGCGCCTCGGCGGCGACGAGTTCACGATCCTGATCCCGGACCTCGAAAGGGTCGAGCACGCGCTCAACGTCGCGCACCGGGTCAAGGAAGCAATGCGCCGCCCCTTCCTCATCGAGGGCAACGAGATCTTCGTCACCGCCAGCATCGGCATCTCGCTGTTCCCGGAAGACGGCGACGACTGCAACTCGCTGCTCAAGTTTGCCGATACCGCGATGTACCACGCGAAGAACTGCGGGAAGAACAACGCGAAGCTGTACAGCTCGTCGCTGACGATGCAGATCATGAGCCACGTGAAGCTCGAAGTCGGGCTGCGCAAGGCGCTGCGCAACAACGAGCTGTTTCTGCTGTACCAGCCGCAGATCGACGTGCCGTCGGCCGAAATCGTCGGCGTCGAAGCGCTGGTGCGCTGGCGCCATCCGGAGCGCGGCCTGGTGTCGCCGACCGAGTTCATTCCGCTGGCCGAGGAGACCGGGCTGATCGTGCCGATCGGCGAATGGGTGCTGCGCACTGCCTGCAAGCAGGCCAGGGAGTGGCAGCGCCAGACACACCGCGCGGTGCGCATGGCGGTGAACCTGTCGGCAAAACAGTTCAAGGACGAGAACCTGTCGCAGATCGTGATCTCGGCCCTGCAGGAGACCGGGCTGGAACCGCGGCTGCTGGAGCTTGAGCTGACCGAGGGCACCTTGATGGATGATGCGAAGGCAACGCTGGCAACGCTGGAGCAGCTGCGGCGCATCGGGGTGTACCTGTCGATCGACGACTTCGGGACGGGGTACTCGTCGATGAACTACCTGAAGCGTTTCGATGTGCGCGCGCTGAAGATCGACCGCAGCTTCATCTGCGGACTGCCGCAGGATTCCGAGAACGCGGCCATCACGCGCGCCATCATCGCGATGGCGCATGGGCTCAAGATGGTGGTGGTGGCCGAAGGCGTGGAGACGGACGAGCAGCTGGTGCTGCTACAGCAGTATGGATGCGATCTGGTGCAGGGATATCACCTTGGGCATCCAGTGTCCGCGGAGTCGATCATGCAGCAGTTGGTGGGTGAGGCCGTAGACGTACGCTAACTCAGTTCAAGCAAAATTGGGGTTCGCGCCTGCGCGGGAACGACGAGTTCTTAAGTTAGAGCTAACACAGCTAATTCGTCGTTCCCGGCACTGCCGGAAACGACTTCCCGCGCAAGCGGGAACCCCATTTCTTAAGCAGCACCGCAAACTCAAGGCACCAGCGTCAGCGTGTATTTCGCCGCCCCCGGCAACAACGGCCGCGGCCTCGCCTTCACCCAATCCTCATGCCCCGCCAAAAAGAACGGCGACAAGGGATGCCCGCTCTGCCCACCCGGCATATTGAAGATCCCCTCCTCCTCCCGCCCCGGCGACACCGTCATCCGCTCCGACTGTCCGAACTTCGGCGCCGCCACGCGCGGCATGTTGGCGTCGCCCGGCAGCTGGTCCGGCGGCGCCGCCAGCCACGGTTTGAGGAAAGGCACCGCCATGCTGACCGGATGCGCGATCGCCGCTGTGTTGCGCGTGCCCCACGTCTGATCCGCCAGCCGCGGCCCGCCCTTGGTCAGCGCCGCAATCTCCCAGTCGATCGCCGCAAGTTCGACCTCGCGCCAGTCGCGGTAACCGCGCGGCAGCCACGACGCCGGGCGCTCGTCGATCAGGCGCGCGATCACGGCCGGCCAGCGCGTCGTCGCAAACGGCATACCCGCCTGCGGATCGATCTTCTTCATCTCGGCGTTCGCAGCAGCGAACAGCAGCTCCTGCAGCGCCCACATGTAGTTCCGCGCCAGCAGATAGCCGCCCGAACCGACGCTGGCGTGGCCGTCCCAGCTTGTCTCCAGCATGCGCCGGAACTCAGCCCGCTCCGGATGGCCCGCGAGCGCCTGCGCGTCCAACGCACGCAGCGCACGCTCGCGCCACGGCGCAATGAACAGCGCGCGGTCGTCCAGCGACGCCTGGAACGCAGCCGGCACGGTTACCTTGGCGCCGAGCGCGCGCACGTTCTCACGCAACTGCTGGTTGCGGGCGCCGATATCGAAACCGCCGTCACCGATAAGCTGCTCGTTCACGCCCTTCAGCTGGCGGTTGTTCGCGGTACTCAGCTGGCCATCGGCGGGGTTGACGATGCGCGGATAATCAGCAGGCGGCAGCAAGCCGCTCCAGGTCGCGCCGCCATCGCCCGCGAGCGGAAAGGTCCCCGCGAGCGATGATGCTGCGCGCTTCGGCAGCACACCGGCGATAGTCCAGCCGATGTTGCCATGCTCGTCGCCGGCGACGAAGTTCTGCGCGGGGATGCCGTCCGTGTTCGCGATCGCGAGCGCTTGATCCAGCGTCATCGCGGCTTCAAGCTTGCGGTGGTTGAGGTTCAGCGCGGCCGGATCGTGCGCGATCCAGTGCAGCGCGTACGTCGCGCCCCCAGACTCGCGGATCGGGCCGAAGGAGGTGTCGCGCACCGCCAGCTCGTCCGCAGGTGCGCCCTTCACCAGGATGCGCTCGATGTGACGTGCCGGCGTCTCCCAGCCGAACGGCGTGCGCACCTGGCCGGTGTGTTCGCTGTCCGTTTCGAGCACGACCAGATCGAAGAGATCGGCGTAGCTGCTGGTAAAGCCCCAGGCCACGTGGCCATTGCTGCCGGCGATGACGCTGGGCGGCGCACCCGGCAGCGTCAGGCCGACAATGCGGCGCTGGCCGCCGGCGCCGTCCGGAAAGCCCAGCGCCAAGCGATACCAGACATTCGGAAGCTGCAGGCCAAGGTGCATGTCGTCGGAGACGATGGCAGCACCGCTGTCCGTGCGGCTGCCCGCGAGCGCGAAGTTATTACTGCCGATGCCGGACGGTGCGGCTGCCGCCGCCAGTATCGCTTGCGGCTCCGCCTTGCCCCACCACGACGGCGCGGACCGCGGCAGTGGCGCGGATGACTGCGCGATCTCGCGCGCGTCCAGCGGTGCGTCCCACTGCGTCGACTCCGGCAGCAGGAACGCGAGCTGCGCCGCATCCGTGTGCTCGCGCAGCCAGCCGCGCGCCAGCGCGCGCGGTTCCTGTCCGCTCTCCAGGTCGAAGAACATGGCCCACACCGCCAGCAGCGAATCCTCCGCGCTCCACGGACGCGGCGTGGCGCCCGTGAGCGCGTACTCGAATGGCCGCGCGCGCAGCGCGTGCAAGCCATCGTTGATGCCGGCGACATAGCGGTCGATGAAGGCCCGGTCGTCCGCCGGCATCTGCGCCAGCACGGCGGCGGCGCGCGCGCGGAAGCGGTGCAGCCGGTGCGCACGGTCGAGCGGCAAGGCCTTCGGCCCGAACAGTTCGGCCAGCTCGCCGGCGCCGGACCGGCGCAGCAGGTCCATCTGGAAGAAGCGGTCCTGCGCGTGCACGAAGCCGGTCGCGTAGGCGACGTCGAGGCGGTCCTGCCCCGTGATCATCGGCACCCCGTCGGCATCGCGCGCGATCGTCACGGCGGCGTGCAGACCGGGTACCGCACGCGTTCCGTCGAGCTGGGCGAGACTGCCGCGCAAGAACAGCCAGCCGGCCAGCGCCAGCAACAACACCAACGCCAACAAGACCGCGAAGGTCCGTACCGCCCAGCTCGTCCAGCGCTTGCGCATCATCTTGCTTTCCCAAAATGAATTCGGGCAAGTCTGCCAGAAAAGGCAGCGGGCCGGAAGCATGCACGATTGGTTTGTCAAGGGCGACACTATTGACTATGCTGGAATTGCAAGGAATAAGGAGGCGACTATGCGTACCCTGCCCCTAGTGCTGGCAGCATTGCTGCTGGCCGCCTGCAGCACGCCCCAGGAGCGCGCCGCTTATATGCAGCAACAAGCGGACGAGATGATGAGGTTGTATGGCCCGGCGTGCGAACGGCTCGGCTATTCACCCAACACCGACCAATGGCGCGCGTGCGTGCTGCACCTCAGCAGCCAGGAAGAAATGCGCGACTACTACTTCAACTACCCGTACTACGGCCCGGGTTTTTGGCCGCACCGGCGCTGGTAAGGCTGCCGGCGAGCGCGCGGGCGCACGCGGTCTTGGTGACCGCGCTGCGGTGCGCCAGCAGGCGCTCGATCGTGCGCTGCGCATGCAACAGCAGGCGCGGATGACGCGCGTCCGGTGGATGCAGGGAGAGGCGCATCAGCGGCGCGCGCGCCAGCAGCGGCGCGAGCGCGTCCACCGCCAACGGTGAGAACACCCGTCCGGCACGATTGCGCGCCGTGTAGACCATCGACGGAGCAAACACCGAGCCGCCTTCGCGCAGCAGGTGAAAACGTGTAAAGGTGGTGGTGTAATCGAATGCAAACGAGCGCAGCGCTCGCCACGCACCTTCGCCCAGCAACCAGGCCGGCGGCACGAAGCCCGACACCGGCCAGCCGCGCGCGGCGAACCAGTCGAGGCCGAGGCGGATGCGGCGCCGCGCCTCCTCTTCCGCGAGCGCGGAGAATTCGCCCTCGCGCGTGGTGTAGACGCTGCGCCAGAAGCGCTTGCCGAGACTGCCGCGCACCGGCTCCGGATCGAGATGCGTGTAGCCATGCAGCGCCAGCTCGTGCCCGCGCGCGAGCAGCTCGGTGAGCCGCGCTTCCATCGCCGACGAACGCACGGCGTGATCGTGATAGCGCGGCACCACCAGCCAGGTGAGCGGGATGTCGGCCACGTCGCGGATGGCGCGCGCGAGCCGTTCGCAGCCATCCCAGGTGGCGGGCGCCACGTCGTGGATGGACACGCACAGGAACGGCGGCTCAGTCGGTGACACAGGCGCGCTCCACATGCAGCAGGCCGCTCGTCCCGTGGGCGAGCAGGCTGCCATAGCGTTGCAGCAACTGGGGCATGACGTGGTCCCAGTCGTACACGCCCGCCGCCTTGGCGCGCGCATTGGCGCCCAGCTGGGCCAGGTCGCGCGTGTAAATGGCGTCGATGGCCTCGGCCAGGCTGCCCACGTCGTTAGGCCGGGCCAGCATGCCGGTGTCATCGTCCACCAGTTCGGCCACGCCGCCGGCCGTGGTGCCGACTACCGGCAGGCCGCAGGCCATCGCTTCGAGCACGATGAGACCGAAGGTTTCGCAGTCGCCCGGATGCACCAGCACATCGCAGCTGGCGAGCAGGCGCGCCAGGTGGCGCTGGTCGCGCTTGAAGGGCACGTAGGTGATCTGCGGATAGCGCGGCATGTCGTCGCCGCTGCCGATCAGGACCAGATGGTAGGGCCGCCCGAGCTTGCGCACCGCATCAACCAGCAGGTGCAGCTTTTTTTCCGGCGTGAAGCGGCCGGCGTAGACCAGCAGCCGCGAATTGGACGGCAGGCGCAGGTGCTCGCGCAGGGTATCGACGCGCCGGTCCGGCCGGAACACGGTGCTGTCGATGCCGAGCGGCTGGTGGATGGCGCCGGGAATGTTCATTTCCGCCAGCTGCTGCACCATCAGCCGGCTGGGCGCGAGCACGAGGTCGAACTGCCCGTACAGGCGAGCAACGTATTTACGCACCACGGCGGCCGACACGCGGCCGAGACGGTGTTCGACCAGGCGCGGCAGGTCGGAGTGGTAGAAGGCCACGGCCGGCACGCCGCGCTTTTGCTGCATGCGCAGCGCGGCCCAGGCGCATTGGCCGGCATCGCCCGCTTCGACCAGGTCGGCCTCCACATCCTGCAACTGGCGCGCGCAGCCCGCCACCGACAAGGGCATGCGATAGCCGCCGATACCCGGCACCGAGACCGCCGGAAGGCGCACCAGCGCCGGACCGCGGCCGCGGCTTTGCACATTGGGACTGAGGATGGTGTGGCGCACGCGGCTGTGCCTGGCCAGCCAATGGGCCTTGGCATTGAGATAGGTACTGACGCCGCCCCCTTCGGGCGCATAGAACATGGTGATGTCGACTAGATGCATGCCGGGGTCCGCTCAAAGTTTGCCCACGATAGCAGTCGACCGTGGGCCTAGCTTGCGTACACTCAAACAGGCAACCGCGCCGCACCGGCGGGTGACCAGAGTCGAATTATGCGCTGCGACGGTCCAGCATGGCGCGCGCTATGGTGCCCGCGTCCACGTACTCCAGCTCGCCCCCGACGGGGACTCCGCGCGCCAGCCGGCTGACTTTCAGGCCGCGCGCCTTCAGCATTTCGCTGATGTAATGGGCGGTGGCTTCGCCCTCGTTGGTGAAATTGGTGGCCAGCACCACCTCGGCGACCTCGCCATCGGCCGCGCGGTTGACCAGCTTTTCCAGGTGCAGGTCCTTGGGGCCGATGCCGTCGAGCGGGGACAGCCGTCCCATCAGCACGAAGTACAGGCCCTTGTAGGTCATGGTCTGCTCGATCATCAGCTGGTCGGCAGGGGTTTCGACCACGCACAGCAGCGAGCGGTCGCGCTGTTCGTCGAGGCAGAGGTCGCAGACCTCGGATTCGGTGAAAGTGTTGCACAAGGCGCAGTGGTGCACCTGGTCGACCGCCTGGTACAGCGCGCGCGACAGCATGGCCGCGCCTTCGCGGTCGTACTGCAGCAGATGGAAGGCCATGCGCTGCGCCGACTTGGGACCGACGCCCGGCAGGCGTCGCAGCGCCTCGGTCAGGAACTCGAGCGACTTGGATGCCATGGCTTACTCGGCGCGATAGGCCGCCAGCGCGGCCGCCGTCATGGTCGGCGCGAACTCGATGATGTCGTAGTGCGCGACCCTGGCCTGCCAGAACGGGTCCCGCTGGACCAGGGCCTCGACCTCGCCGCGGTCATCGCCGTGGGCGATGATGATGCCGCCGTCGCGCGGCACCTTGCGGCCGGACATGAGGAATACGCCGGACGCGTACTGCTCCGCGAGGAAGGCGCGGTGCGCGTCCAGGTGCGCGTCGATCTGTTCGAGCGGCGCGGTGTAGGTCAGCGAGATGATGAACATTAAAGCCCGGTGATCAGAACGGCATCTTGAAGCCCGGCGGCAGCGGCATGCCGGCGGTCAGGCCGCTCATTTTCTCGGCCGCGGTGGCCTCGGCCTTGCGCACGGCGTCGTTGAAGGCGGCCGCCACCAGGTCTTCCAGCATGTCCTTGTCGTCGGCCAGCAGCGACGGGTCGATCGAGACGCGCTTGACGTCGTTCTTGCAGGTCATGACGACCTTGACCATGCCGGCGCCGGACTGGCCTTCGACTTCGATCAGGGCCAGCTGTTCCTGGGCTTTCTTCATATTGTCCTGCATGGCCTGCGCCTGCTTCATCAGGCCTGCGAGCTGGTTCTTCATCATGGTCGTGTTCTCCGATAAGTCTGCAATAGACAATAATTGTAGGGATAAATTCCGTGTTGTGGCGAGCGGGTCAGGCCGCTTTCGGGCGCACCGAGCCGGGCACCACGAAGGCGTTGAACTTGCTCACCAGCGCCATCACGTCCGGGTCGGCGTCGACCGTGGCCTCGGCCTCGCGCTGGCGGCGCTCGCGTTCGGCCTTCTGCTCGGCGCTGGCGGTGTACCAGACCGGTGCGATCTCGGTGTCGACGTTCACGCGGATCTGCGGGAAACGCTCCTGCAGCGCGGCGCACAGCTTCTCGCTGTTGCCGCTGGCGCGCAGCGTATCGACCGGCACGCGCAGGCGGAAGGTGGCGGACTTGCCGTCGGCCATGCACTCGACCAGTTCGGTCTGCAGGGCCAGCTGCTGGGCCACGCCGCGCAGCGGCAGGCTGCCGGCCAGCGCCGGCCAGTTGCCGTCCCAGTCGATGGCGGCCACCGGGGTGATCACGTAGGGATACGGCGCCTTGGCGGGCGCGCGCACCGGCGCGGCCGGCGCCGCGACCGGCTGTGCTTCCACCGCGACCGCGCTGTCGTCCGAGAATTCGGTGACCCATGACGGCGGTTCGTCGGTCATGGTGTCGGCGTCTTCATATTGCGCGGCGGCCTGCGGGGCGGCCTGGCGCATCGCGGCGCTGGGCTGGCCCTGGTCCCACGGCGGCGGGCTCGATGGCTGCGCCGCGGCGGCCTGCACCTGCGGCGCTGGCGCATGCATCGCGGACGGTGCGCTCGGTGCAGGCGGCGCTTGCGGCGCGGGTGCGGCCGGGGCGGCGGCGGCCGGCGCGCTGTCCGGCGCCGGGGCCGGGCCGGACGGACGCTTGCCGCCGGCGATATTGCGCGAGGCGGCGCGCGCCGCTTCCAGCGCGGCGTTGATCGCGGCGCGCGCCGAGCTCATGGCAGGCGCGGGTGCGGCGGCAGGCTGCGGCGCCGGTGCGGCGGCAGCGGCAGCAGCGGCGGGCGGTGCTTCCGGCATCGCCGGCGGGCGGGTCGGCACGGTCGCGTGGCTCGCGACCGCGGCGGCCGCGGGACGTGCCGGCGGCGCCGGACGTGCCGGTGCGGCTTGCGCGGCGGCCGGCGCGACACCTTCCGCGCCACCCTGCCCCGGGCGGAAGGCCAGCATGCGCAGCAGCGTCATCGTGAAGCCCGCGTATTCGTCGGGCGCGAGGCCGATCTCGTTGCGGCCGTGGACCGCGATCTGGTAGAACAGCTGCACTTCCTGCGGATCGAACAGCGTGGCAAGGCGCTGGATGTCGACCAGCTCCGGCAGGTCTTCCGGCACGGCGGCCGGCACCGACTGCGCGAGCGCGATGCGGTGGATCAGCGTGGCGAGGTCCTGCAGCGCGCCGTTATACGACAGGCTGCGGCTGGCCATTTCATCGGCCACCGCCAGCAGGTCGGCGCCGTCCTGCTTGGCCAGCGCGTCGAGCAGGCGCACCAGGTAGGACTGGTCGAGCGCGCCGAGCATGCCCTGCACGGCATCCAGCGTGACCTGGCCGGCGGCGTAGGCGATCGCCTGGTCGGTCAGCGACAGCGCATCGCGCATCGAGCCGTGCGCGCCTTGCGCGAGCAGGCGCAACGCCGGCTGGTCGTAGCTCACGCCTTCCTGGCCGAGGATGTTCTCGAGGTGGCCGACGATATGCCCCGGCGGCATCTGCTTCAGGTTGAACTGCAGGCAGCGCGACAGCACGGTGACCGGGATCTTCTGCGGGTCGGTGGTCGCGAGGATGAACTTCACGTGTTCGGGCGGCTCTTCCAGCGTCTTGAGCATCGCGTTGAACGCGTGGTTGGTGAGCATGTGCACCTCGTCGATCATGTAGACCTTGAAGCGCGCATTGGACGGCGCGTACACCGCCTGCTCCAGCAGCTGGGCCATCTCGTCGACGCCGCGGTTGGAGGCCGCGTCCATCTCGATATAGTCGACGAAGCGGCCGGCGTCGATCGCGCGGCAGGCCTCGCACTGTCCGCACGGTTCCGCGGTGATGCCGCCCTGCCCGTCCGGGCCGGTGCAATTGAGCGACTTGGCGAGGATGCGCGACAGCGTCGTCTTGCCGACACCGCGCGTGCCCGTGAACAGGTAGGCATGGTGCAGGCGCCCGGTGCGCAAGGCGTGCGTGAGCGCGCGCACCACGTGCTCCTGGCCGACCAGCGTTTCAAAGTTCCGGGGACGGTATTTGCGGGCGAGGACTTGATAGGACATGCCGGGATTTTACAGCAGTTGCGCGCGGACGCCCATATTGGGAAATGGGGCCGCAGACCTGCTTGGCCAGCATGGGTCCCCGCCTGCGCGGGGACGACGTTTCTAAGCTAACTTCACTTGTAGCCGTCGTCCCCGCGAAGGCGGGGACCCATAGACAGGATGAACTGTCGAATCATCGACCTGAGCAATGGCCGCCGCTGGCCGCCTGTCCACTACCATACGCAATCAAGGGCAACTCGACCGGATTGGTCTGGCTATGCACCGTATCCAGCGCCACCAGCACCCCGAACACCGTCCAGAACACGATGGTCACAACACCAAACGTCCGCTTGCTCATACCGAAGCTCCCATGACCCTCTGGCGAATACGCACTCCCACCAGCGACCCCGCGAACGCCAGCACAAACCACACCCAGCCATGCAAACTGGCCGACGTGATCCCGTCCAGGAACGCGCCGATATTGCAGCCGAACGCCATGCGCGAGCTGTAGCCCATCACCAGCCCGGCCACCATCGCCACGCCGATCCGCTTCGCGCTCGGAATACGGATATCCGGCGGGCCGTACCAGCGCGCCGCGGCCAGCGCCCCGTAGATCAGACCGATATTGGTCACCGAGGTGACGTCGGCCAGGATCGGCGCCGCCAGCCGGCCCGCGTGCGGATCCGCGCCCCAGAAAGCATCGACCACCGGACTCCAGCCCAGCGCCTGGGCCGCCTTTGCGCCCCACAGTCCGAGGCCATAGACCACGCCCCAGGGCTGGCCGGCCACCAGCAGGTGCAAGGTGTACAGCAGCGCCAGCAGCAAGCCGCCGATCCACCAGCGCTTGGCCCAGCGGGTTTCCGTGGACAGCAGCTTGCGCGTGGCGCGGTGGCTGCGCTCGCCGCGCCATGCGCCCCACGCCACCAGCGCGCAGCCGGCGACCGTGATCGCCAGCGCCACCGGCCAGCCAAATGCGAGCAGGTTCACGGCCGGCAGGCCGCCCAGCGCCAGCCATGCCGGCTGGTGCGAGGCGCCGACGAAGCTGCCGATGACAAAGGTCGGCAGCACCGCGAACGAAACCGGCGCGCCGCTGCCGGCCTTGTACAGCGTGCCGGAACCGCAACCGTCCGCTACCTGCATGGCGGCGCCGAACAGGAAGGCGCCGAGGATCAGGCTGATCGAGATCGGCGCCACCGCGCCTACCAGCTCGCCCGGATGGGAAGCCAGCAGCGGCAAGGTCAGGGTCGCAGCCAGCACGATCACCAGCATCTGCGCCCACAGCCCTTGCGGATCGCGCTTCTCTATATAGTTACGCCAGCCGGTGGTGAAGCCGAAGCGGGCGCCCTGCAACACGGCGCCGAAACCGATCCCCAGCAGGATCAGCAGGCCCTGCCGCAGGCCGGCCGCCAGCGTGACCGCTACCGCGAGCGCCAGGCCGCCGCCGATCCAGCCGGCGCGCATCACGTTACGCATGCCGCTCCCTTACTTCTTGACCGAGCGCTTGGCGTCCTGCATCAGCGCAGTCAGGCGCGACGGCTCGTTCTGCATCGGCAGCTTGGTCTTGCTCCACTCCACCACGGATTCCGGGTACAGCTTCACGTTCTTGTTGCCGGCGATCTCGTGCAGGACGAACCAGTCGGTCGCGGCCCAGTGGCCGGTATTGCAGAACGACACGGCGCTCTGGTCTTCCAGCTTGGCCTGGCGCACCGCCTGCAGGATCTCGCTGGCCGGCTTCAAGGTCTTGTCGTCGGCATTGAAGAAGGTGGCGTTGTCCAGCGAACGGGCGCCCGGCAGCGTGCCGTAGCGCGCGGCGGCGTCGACGCGCTGCTCACCCTTGAAGAAAGCCGGCGGGCGGGCATCGACCAGCACCGGGGCCTTGCCGGCCTGGATCTCTTGGGCGAGCTCTTCGGTTTCCGCGATCATCGCCTTGTTGTAGTGATAAGTGAAGCTGGTCGGCGCGACCTTCGGCGCGGCGGTGTCGAGCGTACCACCGGCTGCCTTCCAGCCCAGCGTGCCGCCGTCGAGGATCGACAGGCGGTTCAGGCCGCCGACTTTCAGGGTCCAGTAGACGCGGGCGGCGGCGCCGAAATCGGTGTGGTCGGTGCCGGCGTGGGCCACGATCACGCGGGTGTTCGAGGTGATGCCGGCTTGGCGCAGCAGTTCGGTCAGCTTGGTCTCGGGCGGCAGCGCGCCGGCATTGTCGGCCGGGCCGCGGTAGGCCGCGTAAGGCGTGTTGACGGCCCCGGGGATGTGGCCGGCGGCGTAGTCCTTCGGTGCGCGGATGTCGAGCACGCGAACGTCGCCCTCGCCCAGCAGGGGCTTGAGTTCGGCCGGTTTGACGACGGGATTGGTCGACGCCGGCTCAGCCGCGGCCGCCGGAACGGAAATAGCGAAGCTCGCCGCCAGCACAGCCGGCAGCACAAAGGATTTATTTAGCATCGGAATCGTAGAAATGGTTGGTGTGCCGCGGACCGGGCACGGGGAACTACGGGAAACGAAAACGATGATACTGCAATTTCCGGCGGCTCGCAGGAGCCTGCCAAAAACGGGAGGAAGGGGAAGAGGCGAGCCTGATCTGCGGCACTTGCGGTGAACGGCTTTGGCTGCTTCGTTCCCGACCTGACCAGGTAAACCATGCCACAATGCGCAGGGGCCCGCCGGGGCGAATTATAACCGACGGAGCGGGGTTGTGGGGTTCTGTCTTGCGTCGAGGCAGCTCAAGCAAAATGGGGGCCCGCTTTCGCGAGGAGTCGGGCTCGGCAGTGCCGGGCACGACGGTAACTTTTCTATAAGCGATACCGTCGTTCCCGGCACTGCGGGAAACGACTTCCCGCGCAGGCGGGAACCCCCTTGTGTGCAGGCCGCCAGCTCAGATCCCCAGCGACTGCCATATCTCATCCACCCGTTTCTTGACCTCAGGCGCCATCACAATCGGGGTCCCCCACTCCCGGCTGGTTTCCCCCGGCCACTTGTTGGTCGCATCAATCCCCATCTTGCTGCCCAGCCCGCTTACCGGCGATGCAAAGTCGAGGTAATCGATCGGCGTGTTATCCACCATCACCGTATCGCGCGTCGGATCCACGCGCGTGGTGATTGCCCAGATGACTTCCTTCCAGTCGCGCACATCCACGTCCTCGTCCACGACCACGATGAACTTGGTATACATGAACTGCCGCAGGAAGCTCCACACCCCGAACAGCACCCGCTTCGCATGCCCCGCGTACTGCTTCTTCATCTGCACCACGGCCATGCGGTAGCTGCAGCCTTCCGGTGGCAGATAGAAATCCGTGATCTCGGGGAACTGCTTCTGCAGCAGCGGAATAAAGACTTCGTTCAGCGCCACGCCCAGCACCGCCGGCTCGTCGGGCGGTTTGCCAGTATAGGTCGAGTGATAAATCGGGTCGCGCCGCATCGTGATGCGGTCGATGGTGAACACCGGGAACCAGTCCTGTTCGTTGTAATAGCCAGTATGGTCGCCGTACGGACCTTCGAGCGCGTGCTCGTAGCCCGACGGATGGCTGGCGTCCGGGAAGATATGCCCTTCCAGCACGATCTCGGCCGACGCCGGCACGCGCAGCTCGCTGCCGATGGCCTTGGCCAGCACCGTGCGCTGGCCGCGCAGCAGGCCCGCGAACTGGTATTCGGACAGGGTGTCCGGCACCGGCGTCACCGCGCCGAGGATGGTGGCCGGGTCGGCGCCCAGCGCCACCGCCACCGGATACGGCTGGCCCGGGTTGGTGATGCAGTGCTCGCGGAAATCCAGCGCGCCGCCGCGGTGCGCCAGCCAGCGCATGATCACCTTGTTCCGGCCCAGCACCTGCTGGCGGTAGATGCCCAGGTTCTGGCGCTTCTTGTGCGGCCCCTTGGTGATCACCAGGCCCCAGGTGATCAGCGGCGCGACGTCGCCCGGCCAGCAGTGCTGGATCGGCAGACGCGCCAGGTCGACGTCCTGCCCTTCCCACACGATCTCCTGGCACGCGGGCGACTTCACTTCTTTCGGCGACATGTCCCACACCGCCTTCACCAGCGAACCCATCTCCATCACGTCCTTGAAACCGCGCGGCGGTTCCGGCTCCTTCAGGCGCGCCAGCACGTGGCCGATCTTGCGCAGCTCGCCAACGTCGTCGGCGCCCATGCCCAGCGCCACCCGGCGCGGCGTGCCGAACAGGTTGCCCAGCACCGGCATCGTGTAGCCGGTGGGCTGTTCGAACAGCAGGGCCGGCCCGCCCGCGCGCAGGGTGCGGTCGCAGACCTCGGTCATCTCCAGATGGGGCGAAACCGGCGCCAAAACGCGTTTTAATTCTCCGGCCTGTTGCAGTTGGGAAATAAAATCCCGTAGATCGGCGTATTTCATCAAATTTTCGTTTTTTTTCGATGCGGACGAGGTTGCTCAAATAGCACGTCCAAGTGCTTGATTTCTCAGCAGTTTGTTGCGATGCAGCGAAAAATCTCAGACACAAAAGTAATAAGAGTCTAACGTGCTAGGGTTGACTGGGTATAAGCAAAGCCCATACAATCTGCTCCACTTGATGAGACCGCACAGTTCCCGCACGGATTGTAGCCGGTCTCAGTCATCCACGGGGCTGGGGGCCCCACAGACATTTTAGGAGTGTTTTCCCGAGGCGACTGCCTCACTCCCCCCACTAGAGTTGTTTGGCACACTGGAGCGCCCCTGCCGGGCAGACGCACCAGCTGAAGCAAGCAATGACGGCGTTTACGGCCACAGCAGTGGCGTACAACGATTTTCTGATGCACGGCATTGGTAACCCAACGTAGCGCTTCCAAGCGCCGCGCCGGGAGCTTTTTCGCCGCGACAAAGGGGAATACGATTATGAATCGTTTCATGGATTCGAGCGCAAGGCTCGTCCGCACCGTGGCCGCCCAGCCGATCAGCTGGTCGTCGGTGGCCAAGGCGGTCAAAGGTCTGCTGACCACCGCACAACATACCTTGACCGTTTTTGGTCTTTCCGCAGTGGGGGTTTTGGCCCTGCTGTACGCACGTCCGGATCTGGCGAAGCATGTTTCCAGCCTGCTCGATCCGAAACCGGCCCAAGCCGCAGCGGCGCCGGTCCATCCGCTCAGCGCACTGGTCGACCTACGCCAGGGCGACGCCGTCGAGACCACGGCGGTGGAAGACAAAGTGGCTGCCAACAGCAAGCAGCAGCAATTCGTCACCAGCTGGCTGTCGCGCCGCTACCGGGTGGCGACCGATGCGGCCAACATGCTGGTCGCGACCACCTACGAGACCGCGCAGGAGATCAAGATCGATCCGCTGCTG
The DNA here is from genome assembly GCF_024753145.1 of Massilia terrae. GTDB lineage: Bacteria > Pseudomonadota > Gammaproteobacteria > Burkholderiales > Burkholderiaceae_D > Telluria > Telluria terrae. Next base: position 147,637 of record NZ_JANUGU010000009.1, read on the forward strand.
GTGCTGGCCGTGATGGCGATCGAGTCGGGCCTGAATCCGTTCGCGGAAAGCCCGATGGGCGCCAAGGGCCTGATGCAGGTGATGGCCAAGGTCCACCACGACAAGTTCGAGGAAGTGGGCGGCGCGCAGGCGGCGCTCAACCCGGTGGCCAACATCCGTGTCGGCGCGCAGATCCTGAAGGACTACGTGAACCGCACCGGTTCGGTCGAAGGCGCGCTCAAGACCTACGTCGGCGCCGGCGCGGCCGACAATGACTCGGGCTATGGCAACAAGGTGCTGGCCGAATACCGCCGCCTGAAGCAGGTCGCCAGTGGCAAGAACGTGCCGATCAGCTTCCCTGCCGCCGCTCCGGTGATGGCCGAGAAGTCGGCGCCGGCCAAGCCGGAAGCGGTGACCACGCCCGCGCACGAAGAGAAGCTGGCTGGGCTCTAAACAATTGTTTGGCTGGGCAAACAAAAGCCACCCTCGGGTGGCTTTTTCTTTCCCTCGCCCATTAAACCGTCATTCCCGCGAAGGCGGGAACCCATACTGAACATCCAGACACGCGGCCACCGCTAGAGCCGCAACGCTGCAAACTCAGCATGGATTCCCGCCTCCGCCGGAATGACGGGCTACTTTTAACTAATAAAAAAGCCGCCGCGGCGAACCGGGGCGGCTTTTCCGAAGCGGGCAACAATCAGCGCTGGCCGCCCGCGTTCACTTCATCCACGCGCAGCTTGCCGGCCAGGCGGTCCAGCACGCCGTTGACGTACTTGTGCCCCTCGGCGCCGCCAAACGACTTGGTCAGCTCGACCGCCTCGTTGATCACCACGCGGTACGGAATCTCGATCTTGTTCTGCAGCTCCCACGCGCCCAGCAGCAGCGCGGCGTGCTCGATCGGCGACAGCTCGGTGATCGGACGGTCCAGCAGCGGCGACACGCGCTCGCGCAGGTCCACCGATTGCGCGATCGCGCCGTTCAGCAGCTCCGTGAAATACTCGCCATCGGCCTTGTCGAAGCCGTGTGCATTGCGGATGTGGTTGACGACGGTCGATGCCGGCTCATTGTTCAGCAGCCATTGATACAGGCCCTGCAGCGCGAACTCGCGCGCGCGGTGGCGCGGCGTGCGGTTCTTGTTGGGGTTGGCGTGCGTGCTCTTTTCGTTCATGTTCTACCTCTGCCGCTCAGTCTTCTTCGACCTGCAGCTCTTCCAGTGCGATCAGCAGGTTGGCCATCTCGACCGCCACCTTGGCCGCGTCGCTGCCCTTCTCGGCCATGCGCGCCTCGGCCTGCTCGTCGTTCTCGGTGGTCAGTACCGCGTTGGCGATCGGCATGCCGTAGTCCAGGCCGATGCGGGTGATGCCCGCGCCCGACTCGTTGGACACCAGCTCGAAGTGATAGGTCTCGCCGCGGATGACCGCGCCCAGCGCGATCAGGGCGTCGAACTGCTGGGTCTGGGCCAGCTGCTGCAGCGCCAGCGGGATTTCGAGCGCGCCCGGCACGGTCACGTGCAGGATGTCTTCGTCGGCCACGCCCAGGTGTTTCAGCTCGGCCAGGCAGGAGGAAAGCAGCCCATGGCCGACGTCCGCGTTGAATCGCGCCTGCACGATACCGATGCGCAGGCCTGCGCCGTCCAAATTGCTCTCATAAGTTCCAACGGTCATGGCTGCCCTCTTCTTTTCTATTGAATGTGTATCGTAGTATTGATTGCGTTCAGGCCGCGTTCGGCAGCGGGACATAGCCCGTCACTTCCAGGTCGAAGCCGGTCATCGACGGCATCTTGCGCGGATTGGCCAGCAGCTTCATCTTGCGCACGCCGAGGAAGCGCAGGATCTGGGCGCCGATGCCGTAGGTGCGCAGGTCCATGCTGGCGGCGCGGCCCAGCGGGCGCGCGCCCTTGCTGTCGAGCGAAGCGAACTGGCTGAACAGCTCTTCGGCCGACTCGCCGCAGTTGAGCAGCACCACCACGCCGTTGTCGGCGGACTTGACCGCCTGCAGCGCCGCCGCCAGGTTCCACGAGTGGGTGGTGGCCTGGTTTTCCAGCACGTCCAGGATCGACACCGGCTGGTGCACGCGCACCAGCGATTCCTGGCCGGAGGACACGTCGCCATGCACCAGCGCCAGGTGGGCCGAAGCGCTCGGCGTGTCGCGGAAGGCCACCATGCGGAAGTCGCCGTACGCGGTCGACAGGGTGCGCTCGGCCACGCGCTCGACCAGGCATTCGTGCTGGCTGCGATAGTGGATCAGGTCGGCGATGGTGCCGATCTTCAGGTTGTGTTCCTTGGCGAATTCGATCAGGTCCGGCAGGCGCGCCATGGTGCCGTCTTCCTTGATGATCTCGCAGATCACGGCGGCCGGCGTCAGCCCGGCCATCGAGGCCAGGTCGCAACCGGCTTCGGTATGGCCGGCGCGCATCAGCACGCCGCCCTTCTGGGCCTTGAGCGGGAAGATGTGGCCCGGCTGGACCAGGTCGTCCGGCTTGGCGTTGCGCGCCACCGCGGCCTGCACGGTGCGGGCGCGGTCGGCGGCCGAAATACCGGTGGTGACGCCCTCGGCGGCCTCGATCGAGACGGTGAAGTTGGTGCCGAAGGAGGTGCCGTTGCGCGTGGTCATCATCGGCAGCGCCAGCTGTTCGCAGCGCTCTTCCGACAGGGTCAGGCAGACCAGGCCGCGCGCGTGGCGGATCATGAAATTGATGGCTTCCGGCGTGACGAAATCGGCGGCCAGGACCAGGTCACCCTCATTCTCGCGGTCCTCCTCGTCAACGAGAATGACCATGCGGCCGGCGCGCAGCTCGGCAACGATTTCCTGGGTGTTCGAGATAGACATCGGGCTTCCTGATACGAGTGTGGCGTAATCCGCTATTTTAATGGATTTGCCGCATCCCGGCCGGACTCAACCCGGCCATGGCCACCAGCGCCGGCCCCTGCCGCGCCGGGCGGCTTGTCGCGTTGTCAATGCACAACAGCAGCACCGCATCCGTGCGTCAATTGTTAATTCATTGCGCGTAATATTCAACAATGCCCGCCTGCCAACGCGGGCCGCGCAGTAATATCAAACACCCAAGCCGCACGCTGCCAGCGGCCGACAAGGAGATGGACGATGCGCCGTTTCGCCAATCACGGGTCGGCAGCCTCCCCCACCGGGAGCCGCTGATGGCCACCATCCTGGTGGTCGATGATCGACCCAGCAACCGCGAATACCTGCTGGCCCTGCTCGCCTTCGCCAGCCACGACACCCTGCAAGCCAGCGACGGCGCCGAAGCGCTGGCGCTGGCGCGGCAGGCGCGGCCCTGCCTGGTCATCACCGACATCCTGCTGCCAAAAATGGATGGCTGCGAATTCGTGCGCCAGCTGCGCGCCGACCCCGAGCTGGCGGCGATCCCGGTGATCTTCTACTCGGCGGTCTACAGCCACGAAGAGTCCAGCGCGATCGCGCGCAGCTGCGGGGTCTGCACGGTACTGCCCAAGCCGGCCGGCCCCAAGGCGGTGTTCGACGCCGTCAACGCCGAACTGGGCCTCGTCGACGCCGCCGCCACGCCCAGCCTGGACGCGCCGCCGTTCCCGCCGACCCTGGCGCCCCTGATGCCGCCCGCCGGCGACGGCCCGGCCACCGCCTTCGAACGCCAGTTGCGCGCACTGGAGGCGTTGTGCCTGAAGCTGGCCGCCGCGCGCCACCCTGAGGCGCTGGTCGACATCTTCTGCGATGCCGCCGCCGGCCTGCTGGCGGCCGACCAGCTGGCGGTGTGCCTACTGTCGCCCGACCAGTCGGACGTGCGCCACCTCGGTACGCGCGGCATGGATGCGGACCTCGTGCGCGGCGCCGCGCTCGACCGCGAGCACCTGCCCGGCGCGCTGTCGCACGCCACCAGCGCTACCCGCCTCGACGATGGCGCGGCAGACCGCGCCCTGCCCGCCAGCCACCCGCGCTCCGGCGCCTTCCTCGGCCTGCCGGTATGTGACATGCACCACCGGCTCGGCTGGATGTACGCCTCGCGCCAGCCCGGCGCGGCGCCGTTTTCGCGGGACGAGGAACGGGTCGCGGTGATGATCACGGCCCACCTCGCGGTCGCCTACGAGAACCTGAACCTGAACCAGCTGGTGCAGCGCCACGCGGTGCAGCTGCAGCTTGAGGCCAGCGCGCGCGCACGCGCCGACGCCGCCCTGCGCGAACGCGAGCACCGGCTGGTGCTGGCGCGCCAGGTGTTCGACAGCACCGCCGAAAGCGTGATGATGACCGACGCCGACGTCAACATCATCGCCGCCAATCCCTCCTTCGAGCGCATCACCGGCTACAGCGAGGCCGAAGTGATGGGCCAGAACCCGCGCCTGCTGCGCTCCGGCCGCCACGACACCGGCTACTTCGAGCGCATGTGGAGCGACCTGCGCGCGACCGGCCAGTGGCGCGGCGAAATCTGGAACCGCCGCAAGAACGGCGACGTCTACCCAGAACGCATCAGCATCAGCGCGGTACATGGCGCCGACGGCGAGGTCACGGCTTACGTCTCGGTGTCGACCGACCTGTCGGCACTGAAGGCAGCGCACCACCAGCTCGACTACCTGTCACAGCACGATCCGCTCACCGGCCTGGCCAATCGCGCACAGCTGTTCGAACGGGTCGAGGCGGCGCTGGCCACGGCCGCCCAGCGCGGCGACCAGCTGGCGCTCCTGATGCTCAACGTCGACCGCCTGCAGCGCATCAACGACAGCCTGGGCCACATCGCCGGCGACGAGGTGCTGCGCGAGATCGCGCGCCGCACCGCGACGCTGGCCGGGCGCGGCGACACCGTGGCGCGCCTGGGCAGCGACGAATTCCTGCTGCTGCGCGCCAGCTGCGAAGACACCGAGGAAGTGATCCGCTGCGCGCGCCACCTGATCGACGCGGTGTCGCAGCCGATGCGCATCGCAGGCCACGACGTGGTGCTCACCGCCAGTGTCGGCATCGCCCTGTACCCGCGCGATGGCGCCAGCAGCGGCGAATTGCTCAAGGCCGCCGACGCCGCGCTGTCGCACATGAAGGAATCGGGCCGCGACGGCTTCCGCTTCTTCAAGGGCGAGATGAACGCGCAGGCGCTGCGCATCCTGTCGATGGAAACGGCGCTGCGGCGCGCGCTCGACCAGGGCGAACTGGCCTTGCACTACCAGCCGCAGGTGTCGTGCCACGACGGCGCCATCATCGGCATGGAAGCCCTGCTGCGCTGGAACAGCCCGCGGCTGGGCTCCGTGCCGCCCTGCGACTTCATCCCGATGGCCGAGGACACCGGCCTGATCGTGCCGCTGGGGAGCTGGGTGATCCGCGAAGCCTGCCGCCAGACCCGCATCTGGCAGGATGCCGGCCTGCCCAAGGCGCGGGTGGCGGTCAACGTGTCGGCCCACCAGTTCCGCACCGGGAACCTGGGCGCGGTGGTGCGCGCCGCGCTGGACGAGTTCAGGCTGGACGCCAGCTGCCTCGAACTCGAACTGACCGAAAGCGTCGTCATGGCCGACAGCTTCGCGGCCCAGGAGCAGCTAAGCGAATTGCGCGCCATCGGCGTCACCGTCTCCCTCGACGACTTCGGCACCGGCTATTCCTCGCTCGGCTACCTGTCGCGCTTCTCGCTCGACAAACTGAAGATCGACCAGAGCTTCGTGCGCGACATCACCGTCAGCCAGCGCAGCGCCGCGATCGCGCAGGCCACCGTGGCGTTGGCCCACGGCCTGTCGCTGTCGGTGGTGGCCGAGGGCGTGGAGACGGCCGAACAGCACGAATTCCTGCAGTCGATGGGCTGCACCGCGCTGCAGGGCTACCTGTACAGCCGCCCGGTGCCGGCCGAGGAAATGGCCCGGCTGCTGGCAAAGCGACACCTGTTACACAACAGTGCGTGAAAACGGCTGAGCGCAGAGTAGAATCGGCTTCCACAACCGCTTTCTGAAAACGCGCTGATGAATAACCACTTCGTATCACGGACCGTCCTGGCGGCGATTCTTTGCGCACAGGCGCTCGCTTCCTCGGCCGCACAACGGCCGGACGATCCGATTCCCGTTGGCCCGCAAGTCAAGGTCGGCAAGCTGGCCAACGGGCTCACGTACTACATCATGCACAACGCGCGGCCGGAGCACAAACTCGAACTGCGCCTGATCGTCAAGGCCGGCTCCGCGCTGGAAGACGAGGACCAGCAGGGCCTGGCCCACTTCACCGAGCACATGGCCTTCAACGGCTCGACCCACTTCAAGCGCAACGAGCTGTTCTCCTACCTCGAATCGATCGGCGTCAAGAACGGCGCCGACCTGAATGCCTACACCTCGTTCGACGAGACGGTGTACATGCTGCCCATCCCCACCGACCGCACGGAGAACGTGGCCACCGGCTTCCAGGTGCTGGAGGACTGGGCGCACGGGCTGACGCTCAACCCGGCCGACATCGACAAGGAACGCAATGTGGTGCTGGAGGAGCTGCGCCTGAACAAAGGCGCGGGCGACCGCATCAGCAAGGTGACCATGCCGAAGATCTTCAACGGCTCGCGCTATGCAGAGCGGCTGCCGATCGGGAAGGAAGAGATCCTGCGCAGCTTCAAGCCGGAAGCCATCCAGCGCTTCTACCGCGACTGGTACCGGCCCGACCTGATGGCGGTGGTGGCCGTCGGCGACATCGAACCGGCGGAGGCGGAGCGCCTGATCAAGCAGCACTTCAGCCATATCGCCAATCCGCCGCACGAGCGTCCGCGCCAGTACGCGCAGATCCCGCAGCGCCAGGCCACCGAAGCGTTGGTCGTCACCGACAAGGAAGCCGGTGGCAACAGCCTGCTGATCCGCTATCCGGTGCGGCAAGTGACCATCACCGAGACGTGGCGCAGCTACCGCGAGAAGGTGGTGCGCGGCCTGTTCGAAGGCATGCTCGGCGAGCGCCTGCGCGAGCTCGCGCAGCAGTCCGACCCGCCCTTCCTGGCCGGCGCCAGCGGTGTCGGCAAGCTCACGCCGCGCTACGAGTCGTACACGGTGCGGGCGGCGCTCGGCCCGCGCGGCGCGGTGCCGGCGATTGCCGCGCTGGTGCAGGAAAACGAACGCGCCCGCAAGTTCGGCTTCGCCGCGCCGGAGCTGGAAATCGTGAAGAAAAACCTGCTGCGCAGCTTCGACCGCGCCTACAACGAACGCGACAAGACCGATTCCGACACCTATGTGGCCGAGTACATGCGCAACTTCCTCACCGGCGAATCGCTGCCGGGGCTGGAAGCGGAATATCGCATGATGCACGAGCTGGTCCCGTCGATCACGCTGGACGAAGTGAACGCCTACGCGCGCCACGCGATTCCGGCCGATGCGGCCAAGCTGGTGATCTACACCGGCGTCGACCGCGCAGCGGAACCGGCACCGCAGGGCGCACAGCTGCTGGCAGCGGTGGCCGCCGCCGAGAAGGCCCACGTCGCCGCGCGCAACGAGAAAGCCGTCGCGGCGCACCTGATGGACGCGCCGCCGCAGGCCGGCAACATCGTCGCCGAGAGCGTGGACCAGGCGCTCGGCACCACCCAGCTGACGCTGTCGAACGGCGTGAAGGTGGTGCTCAAGCCGACCGACTTCAACAACGACCAGGTGCTGATGAGCGCGACCCGTTACGGCGGCCAGGGCCTGTTCGACGACAAGGACATCTCCAACGCGCGCTACGCCAATGCGATCGTCGAGAACATGGGCATCAAGGACATGGCGCCGCTGGACGTGAACAAGGTCCTGGCCGGCAAGGCCGCATCGCTGCACACCAGCCTTGGCGCCTACACCGACAACGTCGGCGGCGCGGCTGGCGCATCGGACGTGGAGACCATGCTGCAGATGGCATGGCTGCGCTTTAACGGCGTGCGGCGCGACGAGACGCTGTACAAGTCCTTCATCGGCAAGCAGATGGAGTTCGCGCGCAACCGCGAGGGCCAGCCGGCGGCGCTGTTCGGCGACACCGTGCAGTCCACCCTGTACGGCAACCACCCGCGTGCGCCGCGCGCGCTCAAGCCGGACGAAGTCGCGCAGCTCAGTCTCGACCGCAGCATCGACATCTACCGCGAGCGCTTCTCGAGCGCCAAGGGCATGACCTTCTTCATCGTCGGCAGCTTCGACCTGAAGACCATCAAGCCGCTGGTGGCGACCTACCTCGGCAGCCTGCCGACGCCGGACCTGCCGCTGGCCTATCGCGACACCGGCCTGCGTCCGGTGAGGGGCGTGGTCAAGCGCGAGGTGCACAGCGGCGCGGAGGACAAGAGCACGGTATCGCTGTACTTCACGGGGCCGGCGCAGTTCTCGGTGCTTGACGAGATGCGCCTGTCGGCGCTGATGGAAGTAATGAACCTGCGCGTGTTCGACGTGCTGCGCCAACAGATGGGATTGATCTACGGCGGCGGCATGCAGGGCTCGATGACGCCGATCCCCTACGGCCACTACTCGATCGCGGCGACGCTGCCGACCGGGCCGCAGAACGTGGACAAGGTGCTGGCCGCGACCTTCGTCGAGATCGACAAGATCAAGCGCGACGGGCCGGATCCGGCGGACCTGGACAAGGTGAAGCTGAACTGGACGCAGACCTATCGCAAGTCCCTGCGCGAGAACAGCTTCTGGCTCGGCGGGCTGCAATCGGCGCTGACCGAGGGGACCGATCCGCATGTGCTGGTGGACTTCGAAAAGTACATCGCTGGGATCACGCCTGAGGATGTGAAGGCGGCGGCGCAGCGCTATTTCAACACCGAGAATTATGTGCAGGTGGTGCTGTATCCGGAGAAGAAGGATGCAGGGGTGATCGCGGCTAGCGGCTCGGCGAGCGTCTCCAAGGCTGACTGAGCTCCTCTCCCCTTGATAAGCACAACCGTCGTCCCGGCAGTGCCGGGAACGACGGTTTCGGAAAACAATACTAAGAGAGAACGTCGTTCCCGCTTCCGCGGGAACGACGTTCTCTCAAAAATGTGCGTTAGCTTTCAACGACGGCGCAAAAAACTAACGGCCGCATGTGCGGCCGTTTCACTTCGCAGCCGCTCACGCGGCCACCCGTCTTACTTCAGGTACTTGTCAAACCACGCCAGCTCGCGCTCGCGCATGTCTTTCTGGTGCTCAGGCTTGCGGATCGCGTGGCCTTCGTCTTCGTAGATCACCAGCGTGGTCGGCACGTTCATCGCGCGCAGGCCGTGCCAGAACTCGATCGACTGCGCCGCCGGACACTCCAGGTCGCGCTCGCCGACATAGATCAGGGTCGGCGTCTTCGCGGTCTTGATCGTCTCGATTGGCGAAGCCTTGCGGTACACCTCCGGATCGTCGTACGCCGACGCGCCGAAGAACGGAATCATCCAGGTGTCGATGCCGTTCTGGCCGTAGTAGCTGATCCAGTTGGCGATTCCGGCGCCAGCCACAGCTGCCTTGAAGCGGTGGCTGTGCGTCACGCCCCACATTGTCATGAAGCCGCCGTAGGAGTGGCCCATCAGGCCCAGGCGCTCGCCGTCGATCGGCGCGACCTTGATCGCCGCATCGATGCCGGCGTTGATGTCGCGCCAGTCGCCGCCGCCGAAGTCACGCTTGTTGGCGCCGCTGAATTTGGTGCCCTGGCCGTAGCTGCCGCGCGGGTTCGGCATGAAGATGTAGTAGCCGCGCTCCACCAGGTCGCGCGTCATGTTGTTGCGGCCGCCCTCGGCCACGAAGCGCGGCGTGTAGGCTGCCGCCGGACCGCCATGCACGATGACGATCATCGGATGCTTCTTGCCGTCGGTGTTGCGCGGACCGACCAGCCAGCCCTGCACGTTGAAGCCCTCATTCTTCCAGCTGACGCTCTGCGCTTTCACCTGCGGCGCAAAGTTGTCGTTGTCGTGGGTGATCGCGGCCAGCTGCGGCAGGCGGCCTGCGACGAGGTGCGGCGCGTGCTCGTAATCTTCCTGCACCGCGGCGGCCACCGTGGCGTCGCCGTTGATGACGAAGCGGCCATCGCGCGAACCCATCGAGGTCACCGGGCCGCTCCACAGCGTGCGGCTGCTGCGCTTGGCCGGGTCGATCGCGACCAGGGCCGAGTCGCTACCGGCCAGCACCGACGCGATCACGTGCTTGCCGCGCCAGCTAAGGCCGTTGAACGAGCCCGCATAGTTCGGCGTGACGTCGACCGGCTGGCCGCCTGCCAGCGGCACCGTGTAGATGTCGCCGCCGACCGAGCCGAAGTCGCTCATCAAGCCGCCGATGAAGGCGACCGTACTACCGTCCGGCGACACGTGCGGCGCGTTCATCTGCATCTTCGGCGCGGCGATGATGCGCAGCTGGCCGCTGGCCTCGTCCACATGGCCGAGCGTCGCCACCCACCAGTTGTTGTCGCCGTTGCCCTTGGCGCTGGTGACCACGAAGCCCTTGCTGTCCGGAGTCCAGTCGTATTCGTAGACGTAGGTGTCGGATGGCGACACCAGCTTCACGTCGCCGCCGGTGGTAGGCACCACAGCGATGCGCTGCTCGTCCTGGTCCTGGGCCAGGCCGATCTCGCCGACCTGGCGCACGCCCGCTTCGACCGCGCCGGCCAGCTTCTTGGCGCCGACGATCGCCAGCATGGCGATCTGCTTGCCGTCCGGCGACCAGCGTGCGGTGCTGGCCACGCCTTTCACGGTGGTGAGCGCGCTCACTTTTCCGTCGCGCGCAATGAACACGGTCGCGGTGCCTGCTTTCGGATCGGTGCCGATAAAGGCCAGCGATTGCTGGTCCGGCGACCACGAAGGGAAGTCGATACGGCAGGTCGGGCAGGCGCTGTTCTCGTAGCGCGTCACGATATTGCCGTTGGCAGCGTCACGGATGACGATGGCGGACGGGCTGCGGCCGTCGGCCTGCTCGGCGCCCGACTCCACCACCGCCAGGCGCAAGCCGTCGGCGCTCATCGCCAGCGAACCGTAGCTGTGCATTGGCGCAGCCGCCGCGTACGCCGAACCGGCGCCGGCGATCAAGGCCGCCAGCACCACCAATTTCAACTTCCCACTCGTTTCTCTCATCTCGGGTCCTATTCTCCAGGGCTGTAACGACGGGCTGTTGCCGCCCGCTAAAAAAATGCCACTGGGAAGTCTACGCGAAAAGGAAATGCGTGGGGTATTGACAAGGGGTGATTGATTGCGCGGGAACGGAAGCATGGCGTTCCCACGTGCGCGGAGAGCCGCTTCCGGCGGTGCCGGAAACGACAGGACACGGCAGTCCTGGCGGCCTAAACAACTGAGCCGACCCGCTCACGCGTATAAACGCCGACCGCTTTGCCGTATATCTCAGTTTCCGCTTCATAAGTCAGGCCAAGGCGCTTGGCAACGCGCAGCGATGATTCATTGGCTGAAGCGATGAGAGCCCGAATTTTTGGTTCGCGCCGGATCTCGAGCGCATGGTTCACGGCTGCCGCCGCCGCTTCGTTCGCGAATCCCTGGCCCCAAAAGGCACGGTAGGTATTCCAACCAAGCTCCATCACAGTGGATTCCTCGCGAAAGAACGCGCCAACAGTTCCGACGAGTTGACCAGTCTCCTTTTCCTCGACAGCCCACCATCCGGCGCCATGTATGAGCCATAGCCCTGCTTGTGAACAGAAAATTCGCCATGCAGCCTGGCGGTCAGCCGGGACCAAGTGGGCCGAGCTGACAGGGTCGGCGATATGTGCTGCGAATAGGTCAAAGTCCTCCCGTCGATATTCACGAAGCAGGAGTCGTTCCGTGTGAAGGTATGGAACAGAAGTGATGAACTCGCTATTCATGCGCCGAATTCCCTGTACTGGTGCCAGACAAGCGCTCTTGGTCCTCGCTGCCGACGTCGGTGTCCTCGTCCAGCGCGAAGTCGCCGCGCTTCAGGGCCTCCAGCACGGACACGGATTCCTGCAGATGTTCCTGCGGCACCAGGATGCGGACGCCGCCAACGGCCGGAGCCAGCAGCATGTTCGCTTGCAGCAGCTGCTCGTCCGCCAGTACCGCCGGGATGCCGGCGGCGACAAGGCAGCCCTGCGCAAGACGGGCTTCCATCGGCACCAGGTAGCGGGCGACCTCGACCAGGTCGCGCCCGGGAAGCATGGCGTCGTCGTGCGTGCCTAGCGCCGAACGGCCAGCGTCCGGTGTCCCGTTCCATCCTTGTGCGCTCAAAATCTTGTCCATGGTGCCCCCGTGTCGATGGCTACGTGCTCATCTTACCTCAGCTGACGACGCAGAAACTGCTGTATCCTGCTGCGGCAGCCGGGCATACACATCAACAAAAACGAAAGAGAAAAGCGATGCGCCATTCACGACTTCTGCCTTCCTTGTTGCTGGCTTTGCTGCCTTTGGCGGCAAACGCCGCTCCCGACGAAGAGCTGCTCGGCAAGGCGAAGGGCTACCCGGTCGGCACCGTCCGGAACTGGTTCTACGATGAGTCCGTGCGGGTCGGCTCATTTAGCGCGCAGGGCGAAATTCCGGGTGTCTACCAAGGCAAAGCCAACGTGCTGGCGGCAAGCGACCGGCCGATGCCCTTGACGCACAGCGAGAGCGAGCCGCCATTTCGGTGGGATTTCAACGGCCGCCACATGAAGGTGGACGACTATCTGGCCCGGCAGCGCATCATGGGACTGCTGATCATCAAGGATGGCGTGATCCAGGTCGAGCGCTACCAGTACGACCGCACGCCGGCGCAGCGCTTCCTGTCCCAGTCGATGGCAAAGTCGATCGTCTCGCTGGCGGTCGGCCTCGCCCTGGATGAAGGGAAGATTACCTCGCTCGACGACCGCGTCGATCGTTATGTTCCGCGCATGGCGGGCACACTGTATGGCGAAACGACGGTCCGCAACCTGTTGCGCATGTCTTCCGGCGCGCATTTCGAAGAGCGGTATGACGGCAAGGACGACCTGCAACGTTGGGGGAACGCGGTCGTGCGCGATGGCGTCGAGGAAGCGGCGAAGATCATCACGCAACGCGATGCGCCGCAAGGGACGCTCTTCTCCTACGCGAGTGCGGAAACGGAAGTGCTGGGCGCGGTGCTGAAAGGGGCGACCGGCATGAGCCTGAGCGAGTACCTGACTCCGCGCTTGTGGCAAGCGATCGGTGCCGAAACATCGGCGCTGTGGCGGGCCGACAAGCGTGGGCTGGAGCGGGCCGCCGGGAACTTCAACGCGACGCTCAGGGACTACGGGCGACTGGGCGTCGTGCTGGCGAACGATGGCGCACGGCCAGACGATCCCGAACACCGGCAGGTCATTCCGCGCGACTACCTGCTCGACGCGACCGACTGGCACCGTGCGCCGGAGGCCTTCCGGCCGTTCAAGGCGACGTCGTATTACGGGTATTCCTACCTGTTCTGGACCTTCCCGACAGAGAAGCGCCGCTTTGCGATGCTCGGTGTGTATGGGCAGATGATCTTCATCGATCCGCAGCTCAAGCTGGTGATGGTGCAGACGGCGGCGAACGCGACGGCGAAGGCGGGGCAGACTACGCTGGCGAAGGAGGCTGATGCATTCTGGCGGGGGGTGGTGGGGTATTACGGGCGGTGGTAGCAGGCCAGCGGTGTCGCCAGGCACCAGCATATTGTGCGGTCGAGCAAGCCACCGCCGCCGTAATCAGTCCTGCTTGGCCGACAGCATGCGCTCGACGTAGCGCGCGATCAGGTCGATTTCCAGGTTCACCTTGGAGCCTTCGTGCAGGTGCTTGAGGGTAGTGACCGCGATCGTGTGCGGGATCAGGTTGATCGAGAAGCGGCAGACCTTGGCGTCCTTGTCCGCCAGGTCCTCGACCCGGTTGACAGTCAGCGACACGCCGTTAACCACGACCGAGCCCTTGTAAGCCAGGAACTTGCCCAGATCATGCGGGGCATCGATCACGAGCTCGAAGCTTTCGCCCACCGGTGCGAAGCGGTGCACCCGGCCCAGGCCATCCACGTGGCCGGACACCAGGTGGCCGCCAAGGCGCTCGGCCAGCGTCAGCGCCTTTTCGAGATTGACTTCGCCCGGCGTATCCAACCCAGCCGTGCGGTTCAGGCTCTCGCGCGAGACGTCGACGGCAAACTCGTTTCCGGTCTTTTCAACCACGGTCATGCAGGCGCCGTTGATGGCAATCGAGTCGCCCAGCGCGACATCGCCCAGCGGCAGGCCGCCGGCATCGATTTCAAGGCGCACGCCCGCGTCCAGCCCGCCTTCGAGCGGTTTGACCTGCTTGATGGTGCCAACGGCAGCGACAATTCCAGTAAACATCAGCTTTCTTCCTTCGTTCTGTTGAAACGGGCCAGGATGCGCACGTCGGCACCGACCTGGCTAATGTGGTGAAACCGCAGCTCGCGCTTGTCGGCCAGCCGTTCCAGCGGCGGCAGCGCGAACATGCCCAGCCCCGGCCCGATGAGGCTGGGGGCGAGGTAGACCAGTAATTCGTCGACGCAGCCTTCGCGTATCAGCGATGCGTTCAGCTTGGCGCCCGCCTCCACGTGCAGTTCGTTGATCTCGCGCCGGCCGAGTTCCAGCATCAGCGCCGGCAGGTCGACCTTGCCGTGTGCATTCGGGAGCAGGATGACTTTGTGGCCGGCTGCGCGCAACGCGGCTTCCTTTTCCTCGTTGGGCACCGCGGCCACGATCCAGCAGTGCTCGCCTTGCAGGATGCGCATGTCCAGCGAGATATCCAGCTTGCTGTCGACAATGATACGGCGCGGCTGGCGCGGCGTGTCGATGCCGCGCACGGTCAACTGCGGATCGTCTTCCCTCACGGTGCCGATGCCGGTCAGGATGGCGTCGGCACGCGCGCGCCATGCATGACCATCCGCGCGGGCTTCGGGACCGGTGATCCACTGGCTTTCGCCGCTCGCCAGTGCCGTCGTGCCGTCCAGGCTGGCGGCGGTCTTCAAGCGCACCCAGGGCTTGCCGGTACGCATGCGCTGGAAGAAGCCGATATTCATCTCATACGCTTCGTCGGCCAACACGCCCGCGGTGACTTCGATGCCCGCCGCCCTGATCTTGTCCAGACCGCGCCCGGCAACCAGCGGATTCGGGTCGACCATCGACGCGACCACGCGACCCAGGCCCGCCCGCACCAGCGCATCGGAACATGGCGGGGTGCGGCCGTGGTGGCTGCACGGCTCCAGCGTCACGTAGGCGGTCGCGCCGCGCACGTCGTTGCCGCGCGCTTCGGCGTCGCGCATGGCCTGGATCTCGGCGTGCGCCTGTCCCGGCGGCTGGGTGTGGCCCGCGCCGATGACTTCACCGTCCCGCACAATCACGCATCCAATGCGCGGATTCGGGCTGGTGATGTACATGCCCTTGGCCGCCCATTCGAGCGCCAGTGCCATGCCTTCGGTGTCGTCGTGGATCTGCACGGGTTCCTTATGTCGATATAGGTTCGCTATGGCGGCACGGTGGGGCCGTCGCAGCTGCTGTCGTTCGCCGGGTCGCAGATGCGCGGCCGGCCCAGCATATTGATTTTAATACGCCGAACGTACCGGCCGTCGAATAGCGACAGCGTGCCTAGCCGCGCTGCCGAGGTGTTGGTGTCGCTACAGCTGTGCCCGGCGCCATTGTAGGCGATGTAGTAAGGGGGTGCAGGACTCGTGAAGCCGAAGCTGCTGGCCACGCCACGGTGGAGCGGGCCGTGCACGGAGATGAACTCGTCACCCGCGCCGGGCTGACGGTCGCCGTCGCGGTCGATGAAGACGATCCAGCCTTGCGTCCAGTCGTTTCGTTCCGCATTGGCAGGCATGATCTCAACCATTTCGCCCCGCGCCATCGCCTGCGCACGGGTCAGCGCGATGGCGTCGAACAGCTCAGCCGTTGCCGTACGGATGCGCTGCGCGCGGATCAGGTCGGCAAAGCTCGGCACGCCCGCCGCCAGCAGCAGGAGCGTGACGGCGACGGCCACCATCAGCTCGACGAGCGAGAAGCCGGCATATCGCATCATCGTCTCCTCATGGCCAGCAGCCCGGCGCGGCGCCGCTGGCTGTCTGCCGGCCGACACTGTCGAGCGTGAGCACACCGCATTCGGGATCGCGGAATTTGCCGTCGACGCGGTCGGTGCCGGGGCGGGCGCGCAGCTCGATGCATTCCCCGGCGGATTGACCGGCGCAAGGGTAGGCGTCCAGTTCATAGGCGCTGTGCGCGGCGGTGCCGCCGGACCACCAGCGAAAACCGGCAAGGTCCGCATCGGACGCGGAAAATGCTTTGTACGCGCGATGTTCGCTGTAATAGCGCACTTGGCCGTCCATTGCCTCGACCAGCGCCATCTGTCCTTCGGCGCGCTTGGTCCTGCGAACGGAATCGGCATAGCTGGGATAGGCCAGAACCGCCAGCACCAGCAGGATGGCCAGTGCGATCATTACCTCGATCAAGGAGAATCCCCTCATCCATGCCTCCGAAGGTTTAATTGATGGCGAGGCGGTGCAGCTCGCGCCAGTTGCTGACTTCGCGCCATGAGATTCGGCCAGCTGGAATCTCGCCTGCGGGAGGACTGCTACCCTGCCCCGCAGCCTTGTCCGGAGGCCGGTGATAAAAGGACTGCAGAACGACCTGCATGCCGTCACGCTCGCCGAAACCGATTGCCGTGATTCGGTAGAGGCCGCCGCTCGCCGTGCCCGGTCCCGCCGGTTCCACGAATTCGATCAGGTAGCGTGGTGCCCGACCGCCTCCCGCCGGCATGCGTGCACCGGTGTACCTGCCAAAGTTGACGGTCTGCGCCTCGTCTCTGGCGAGGTCGATGATTTGCCACTTCGGCAACTGTGGTTCAGGTCTCGATTTGCAAAGCCCCAGGTCATCGGCGCCCGATCCGCAACGCTCGTCAAATCCAAGCGGCGCGGTGGCGAACAGCGATTGGCGTCCCGGCGTGCCATCGTTCGGGCCGGCGATGTCGCGCTCGGCATCGGCCAGCGCAGCTTCGGCGGCCGCGAATGCGATGCTGCGATCACGTTCGTAGCCCATGGTCTTGTGCGCGTGGCTGGAGGCGCGTGCCGCTGCGATGCCGAGCATCAGCACGAGCAAGCTGAGGATGAGCGTTGTCGCGAGGACGGCGCCGCGCTGGCGGATCATCGCGCGCCTCCGCGCAAGGCGAGTGTGGCCGCGAACAGGCGCCGGTCTCGATGCCCTTCCAACTGCAGGCTGGCACCGGGATCGCTCCCGCCCGCAGCCGCGTAGCCAGGACCAAATAATTCGTAGGTTAGCGTGCCGCCACCTGCGCCAGTCTTCGCGCCCCGCAGCAGCAGAGCCAGCTGCACGCTGACCACACGCTTCCAGTAGCTGCGCCGGTTGCGCTCCTCGAGATCCAGCGCATCGTCCAAGGCACCGATCGCCGTGGCGTTGACGTAGCGATTGGGCACGCCATCGCGCGGCTCGTCGGTATCGACGCCGTACAGCACCTGGAATGCGTCAACGCCGCCAATCAGTGCCTCCGTACTCCAACCTCCGCTTGCCTTGTACTTGCAGCGCAATTCGCCCGTTCCGTCCGAACCGCGCGCGACGTAAAAGATGCTCCACCCTTCGCCTGCCCCAGCTACGCCGGAGCCGCCACAACTGAGCATGCTTCCATCGCCGTTGGGCGGTTTCCCCGCGCCTGCGAATCGCACCGACAGCACATCGCTGCCGTTCACGGAGAATGCGAGCGGATTCGAGATACCCTCACCGGCCTTGCTGATCGAGTTTGCATCCAGCCCGGCCAAGCGCGGCGGCGATTCATCCCTTGCGCTGCCGGCGGACCAGTCGACCCAGGCAGACTGGCGGAGCGCGCTGCCGATGACATCAAGCGCGAAGCGTCCCGCCTCATCCGCCTGCGCAGTATCGGATTGCGCGAAAAAGCCAGTATTCGCCGTGGCGAACAGACGCGCGACACCGGCCAGGATGAGAAGGCCGAGCGTCATCGCGATCATCAACTCGACGAGCGTCATGCCGCTCATGCGCGGCGCGATCATGCGCCACCTCCTCCAACCGGCAGTGCGAACGCAGGCGGAAAATTGCTCGCGTGTCTGTCGGGCCAGCCAAGCTTGATGACGATTGGTGCGCCGATGGAAGCGTCGCAGTTCCACGCCAGCGGTGTGGCGGCGGCATCGCGGCAGACGCGCAGCCTGGCCCGCGGGAAGGCATCGTGCAGCGCACGGGCGGTTTCGAAGGCGTCAAAGCTTGCGAGGTCGGATGGACTGCAGTTGGCATCGCCAAAGCACGTCGTGGCAGCTGCTCCGGGCGCTGCGCCGCCGTCGATATCCAGCCGCAGATACGGGTTGGATGTATCGGGCAAGGACATGGCGGCCGGGTTGGCGCGCATGCGTTCGGCGAGCGAGGCGGCGATCAGCAGCGCGCTGGATCGCTGGGTGGCGTCGGTGTGCAGGGCACGCGCCTTCGCCTGAATGCTGGCTGCGCCGAGAAGGCCGACTGTGAGCACGAAGAGTGCTACCAGCACCTCGATCAGCGTGAAGCCGGCAGGCGAATGGGCGCGCACGATATCACCTCCTCAGGGAACGCGCGGCACGGCGCCGCGTGAGGTGAGAAGGTATCAAGCGCGATAGATAGGGAACTGAGGTGGGTCAACCGTGCGCGGGTTGAGGCGCAGCGTAGAAGGTGCGAGCGGTCTATGGATCCCCGCCTGCGCGGGGACGACGGTATCACAGCTAACGGGGTACGGAGGCGCTTACTTGCGCGCCTGCCCCATCTCCGCAATCGCTTCCTGGAACTCGGCCAGGTCTTCGAAGTTCTTGTAGACCGACGCGAAGCGGATGTAGGCGATCTTGTCGAGGCGTTTGAGTTCCTGCATCACCAGCTCGCCGACATAGCCCGAATCGACCTCGCGCTGCCCGCTGTTGAGCAGCTTCTCCTCGATCGAAGAGATGGCCGTGTCGATCTGCGCCGCCGACACCGGCCGCTTGCGCAGCGCCAGCATCAGGCTGCTGCGCAGCTTGGACGATTCGAACTCGGTGCGGCTGCCGTTCTTCTTGACGATGATCGGCATCGACAGCTCCACCCTCTCGTAGGTGGTGAAGCGCTTGTCGCATTGGGTGCAGCGGCGGCGCCGGCGAATGGTGTCACCCTCCTCCGATACGCGCGTATCGAGGACCTGCGTGTCTTCGTGATGGCAGAAGGGACATTTCATAAGCTGCGCCGCTCAAATGGGGCCGCGCGCGGCGGCCCCGTACGGGTTACGAAGCGTAGACCGGGAACGCGTCGGTCAGCCTCTTCACTTCCGCCTTGACGCGCTCGATGGTGGCGGCGTCATGCGGGTTGTCCAGCACGTCCGCGATCAGGTTGCCGACCTTGATGGCCTCGGCTTCCTTGAAACCGCGGGTGGTGAACGCCGGGCTGCCCAGGCGGATGCCCGAGGTGACGAACGGCTTCTGCGGATCGTTCGGGATGCCGTTCTTGTTGCAGGTCATGTGCGCCTGGCCCAGGATCGCCTCGGCTTCCTTGCCGGTCAGGTTCTTGGCGCGCAGGTCCACCAGCATCACGTGCGACTCGGTGCCGCCCGAGACGATGCGCAGGCCGCGCGCGATCAGGGTGTCGGCCAGCGCCTTGGCGTTCTTCACCACCTGCTTCTGGTATTCCTTGAACTCCGGCGACAGCGCTTCCTTGAACGCGACCGCTTTACCGGCAATGACGTGCATCAGCGGACCGCCCTGGATGCCCGGGAAGATCGCCGAGTTGATGGCCTTTTCGTGCTCGGCCTTCATCAGGATGATGCCGCCGCGCGGGCCGCGCAAGGACTTGTGGGTGGTCGAGGTGACGAAGTCGGCGTGCGGCACCGGGTTCGGGTATTCGCCGGCGGCGATCAGGCCGGCGTAGTGCGCCATGTCGACCATGAAGTAGGCGCCGATTTCCTTGGCGATGCGGGCGAAGCGCTCGAAGTCGATGCGCAGCGAGAAGGCCGACGCGCCGGCGATGATCAGCTTGGGCTTGTGCTCGCGCGCCAGGCGTTCCATCTGCTCGTAGTCGATGTCTTCCTTGTCGGTCAGGCCGTAGGAGATCACGTTGAACCACTTGCCCGACATGTTCAGCGCCATGCCGTGGGTCAGGTGGCCGCCTTCCGCCAGCGACATGCCCATGATGGTGTCGCCCGGCTTGAGCATGGCGAAGAACACGCCCTGGTTGGCCTGCGAGCCCGAGTTCGGCTGCACGTTGGCCGCTTCCGCGCCGAACAGCTGCTTGACACGGTCGATCGCCAGCTGCTCGGCGATGTCGACGTATTCGCAGCCGCCATAGTAGCGCTTGCCCGGGTAGCCTTCCGCGTATTTATTGGTCAGCTGCGAGCCCTGCGCTTCCATCACGGCCGGCGAGGTGTAGTTTTCCGAGGCGATCAGCTCGATGTGATCCTGCTGGCGCTGATTTTCCTTCTGGATGGCGCTGAACAGTTCCGGGTCAACCTTGGCGAGCGTGTGATCTTTTGCAAACATGAAAAAACTCCAATCGATTAGAAACCAGGCACCGGCGCTGCAAGCCTCGTGCGGGAGCCGGATGAAGCAAGGCAGCCCCGCGATGCGAGAAGCACCGGTGTGGCTGCCCAGGCGAACGGCTGACGACATCTCACGTTCCCCGGTGGTATCCACCTTCCGCCGCGCCGCTGGAAACCAGATTGGGCACGGCTTTTCGCCAGTTACGTGAGACATAAATGGAGCAAGGATTGTATGTGAAGTGGTCAATTCGTGCAACGAAGCCCACGGGCGCCGCCAGGTCGCAATTACGCTACAATCTTGCAGCTTGAGCCACCTTGAGGATTTGAACATGATCGTTTTCATCACCGGCGCGTCGGCCGGTTTCGGCGCCGAGATGGCGCGTACTTTCGTCAAGGGCGGCCACCAGGTCGTGCTGGCCGCGCGCCGCATGGACCGGCTCCAGGCGCTGGCTGCCGAGCTGGGCGACAACGCGCTGGCGATCGAGATGGACGTGGCGGACAAGAAATCGATCGACGAGGCATTGTCGATGCTGCCGCAGTCGTGGCGCCAGATCGATGTGCTGATCAACAATGCCGGCCTGGCCCTGAACACCCTGCCCGCGCACGAAGTGCCGCTGGAGGACTGGGAAACCATGATCGCCACCAACTGCAAGGGCCTGGTGACGATGACCCGTGCGGTGCTGCCGGCCATGGTCGAACGCGGCAGCGGCCTGATCATCAACCTGGGCTCGGTGGCGGGCCACTACCCCTACCCGGGCGGCAATGTGTACGGCGCCACCAAGGCCTTCGTCGAACAGTTCACCCTGAACCTGCGGGCCGACCTGGCCGGCACCGGGGTGCGCGCCACCAACCTGGCCCCGGGCCTGTGCGGCGGCACCGAATTCTCCAACGTGCGGCTGAAGGGCGACGACGCCGGCGCGGCCAAGGTCTACGAGGGCACCACCCCGCTGACCGCCCAGGACATCGCCGCCACCGCCTACTGGATCGCGTCGCTGCCGCCGCACATCAACATCAACAGCATCGAGATGATGCCGACCTGCCAGGGCTTCGCGCCGTTCAATATCAAGCGCGCCACGGCCTGAGTGTTCCGCGCGCGGCCGCTAAACACGCCCCCCGCGTTGCGCAAAGTTGCCGTTCGTTAGCACTTGTAACAGCGGCGACATGGGTCGTGAGAAAGTGTTACAGTCATTGGCTGTTTGGCACTTTCGGTATCAACAACGAGGGGCTGGAGGCAAGCCCGCCGGGGTTGCCCTCATGCCGAGGGCATATGTACTCCAACGTACATAAAAACGCTGAAAATGGCGTAGAATGTTGCGCAATTTCACTTATGGCAAAGCTAATGCCTTCAGTTTTTGACTGGACCGTCCGGGTCTACTACGAGGATACGGACGCCGGTGGCATCGTGTACTACGCGAACTACCTGAAATTCTTCGAGCGCGCCCGCACCGAATGGCTGCGTGCCGCCGGTATCGGCCAGCAGGAACTGCTCGACCAGCAAGGCGCCGCCTTCGTCGTCAAGCACGCCAGCATCGACTACGTGGCCCCGGCCCGCCTCGACGACGAACTCCGCCTGACCACCACGATCCGGAAACTGGGTCGTGCTTCGGTCCAGTTTTTCCAGCAAGCCTGGCGCGGCGAGCAGTTACTGACGACCGCCCACGTAAAAGTTGGCTGTGTGGACGCGAAAACCATGCGCCCCTCGCCCCTTCCTGACGAAGTCGCTGCTAAAATGCATGCAGCCTGACAATTACATTCGACCAAATATAAACCGATGAACGCAGTGCAAGATCTTTCCTTCACTACCCTGATCGTCAACGCACACCCGATCGTGCAGCTGATCATGGTCCTGCTGCTGGCGCTCTCGGTGGTCAGCTGGACCTACATTTTCCGCAAGATGTTCGCCATCCGCGCCGCCCGCCGCCAGACCGAGCAGTTCGAACGCAGCTTCTGGGCCGGCGGCAACCTGCACACCCTGCACCAGATGGCCAGCAGCCAGCGCGACCAGAGCGGCGCCTTGGCCCGCATCTTCGAAGCCGGCATGGGCGAATTCATCAAGGGCAAGCAGGCCGCCCGCGACGCCCTCGACATCAACGCCGTGCTGGACGGCGCCCGCCGCGCCATGCGCGCCGCCTTCCAGCGCGAGCTGGACGGGCTGGACACGCACCTGAACTTCCTGGCCTCGGTCGGCTCGGTGTCGCCGTACATCGGCCTGCTGGGCACCGTGTGGGGCATCATGAACGCCTTCCGCGGCCTGGCCAGCGTGCAGATCGCGACCCTGGCAGCGGTCGCGCCCGGCATTGCCGAAGCGCTGGTGACCACGGCGATCGGCCTGTTCGCCGCGATCCCGGCGGTGGTGGCCTACAACCGCTACACCCACGACATCGACCGCCTCGCGATCCGCTTCGAAAGCTTCGTCGAGGAGTTCTCCAACATTCTGCAGCGCCAGTCGCGCTAAGGACGAGGGGGACCGAGGATGGCCTTTTCCGGCAGCAGCCTGCGCAGCGGGCGCACCCGCAAGCTGAAGTCCGACATCAACGTCGTGCCGTATATCGACGTGCTGCTCGTGCTGCTCATCATTTTCATGGTCACGCCGCCGGCCAACAACCCGAGCGTGATCAACCTGCCGGCCGCAGAGAAATCGGCGCTGCCGCCGGACGACTATATCCAGATCCAGATCCAGCCGAACGCGGAGATCACGATTGGCGTGCAAGGCAAGAATTCCAGCCCGCAGGTGCGCGAGGCGAACCGCGCCGCCATCGTCGAGCGCCTGCGCGGCCTGCACGAGGAGCATCCGGACTATCCGGTGCTGATCGCGGGCGACAAGGACAGCAAGTACGACGACGTGATCCAGCTCATTTCCGAAGCCAAGAAGATGGGCATCAACCGGGTGGGCCTGGCGACCAAGTGATGTTCGAGCCATGTCAGCATTGAAGCACGCCACAGTCGGCAGCCCGTACCGGGTGCCGCCGGAACCACGCCGCTGGTCAGCGATCCTGCTGGCCGTGGCGATGCACGCCCTGCTGGTGATCTTCCTGGTGGTCGGCATCAGCTGGCAGAACGACAAACCGGCCGCGGTCGAAGCCGAGGTGTGGGACATGAAGGTGCAGAGCGCGGCCCCGCCACTGCCGCCGCCGCAGGCCGAGCCGGAACCGCAGCCGGAAACGCCACCGCCGCCGGCGCCGAAGGTGGTCGCACCGCCGGCGCCGCCCGCGCCCGCCCCGGACATCAAGCTGCAGCAGGAGAAGAAGCACAAGGAAGAACTGCGCAAGCTGGCCGAAGAGAAGAAGGCGCGCGAGGAACAGAAGGCCAGGGAACTGGCCGAGAAGAAGGAAGCCGAGCAGAAGGCGCAGGAAGAGGAACAGAAAGCCAAGGAGCTGGCGGAGAAAAAGGCCAAGCTCAAGGCCGAGAAACAGAAAGCCGAGCAGCTGGCCAGGCTGAAGGCCCAGATGCGCCAGCAGGACATGCAGCGCATGATGGCCCAGGCCGGCGCCGGCACCAGCGGCACGGCCGCCAAGTCGACCGCGCCGCGCATGGATTCGGGCTACGAGGCGGCGATCCGGGCCAAGATCAAGAGCAACACGACGTACCCGGGCAGCACCGACCAGCCGGGCAACCCGAAGGCCTCTTTCCGTGTCGAGCAGTTGCCGACCGGCGAGATCCTGTCGGTCACGAAGATCAAGAGCAGCGGCGTGCCTTCGTTCGACGATGCGGTCGAGCGCGGCATACACAAGTCGACGCCGCTGCCCAAGAAAAAAGATGGTACGGTAGAGCGTACCCTCGTGGTGGACTTCTCCATGAAGGACATGAACTGACCATCTAACGATTGCTGAGAGGCCAATGAAAAAACTTCACATCCTGCTGTTTTCCGCGACTCTGCTGATGGGCACTGCCCATGCCCAGCTGCGCGTCGAGATTTCCGGCGTCGGCAACAACCAGATCCCGGTGGCCATCGCCGCCTTCGCCGATGAAGGCATGGCCCCGCAACAGGTGTCGGCCATCATCCGCGCCGACCTCGAGCGCAGCGGCATGTTCAAGGTGATCGACGCGCGCCAGGCCATCCCGGAAACCGCGGCCGTGGATTACGGCGCCTGGAAAGCCAGCGGCGCCGACGCGCTGGTGGTGGGCAGCGTGCAGAAGCTCGCCGACGGCCGCTTCGCCGTGCGCTACAAGCTGTACGACACCGCCAAGGGCGGCCCGCTGTCGTCGATGTCGGACGCCGTGCAGCCCGAGGGCACGCGGCTGGAAGCGCACCGCATCGCCGACGACGTCTACGAGAAGCTGACCGGCGTGCCGGGCATCTTCGCCACCCGCATCGCCTACGTCGCCCAGCCGGTCCCGGGCAAGCAGTGGGAGCTGAACGTGGCCGACGCCGACGGCGAGAACGTGATCCACGCCTTCCGCTCGCGCCAGCCGATCATCTCGCCGGCCTGGTCGCCGGACGGCACCAAGGTCGCCTACGTGTCCTACCACCAGCAAAAACCGATCATCTACGTCCAGAACCTGATCACCGGCGACGTGCGCCTGCTGTCCAACCAGAAGGGCAACAACTCGGCGCCGGCCTGGTCGCCCGACAGCCGCACCATCGCGATGGCGCTGTCGAAGGATGGCAATACCGAGATCTACACGATCGGCGCGGATGGCTCCGGCCTGCGCCGCATGACCAACAGCCCCGCGATCGATACCGAGCCGCGCTACTCTCCGGATGGGCAAACGATTTATTTCATGAGTGACCGCAGCGGGAACGCGCAAATCTACAAGATGAGCGCATCCGGCGGCGAAGCGACGCGCCTGACCTTTGCCGGCGCGCAGAACTTCAGCCCCCGCATCTCCCCTGACGGCAAGACGCTGGCGTTCATTTCCCAGCGCAGCAACGTGTATTCCCTGTATGTGATGGACCTGGCGAGCGGTCAGGAACTGCGGCTGGCGGACGACGCCGGAGAACCGAGTTTCGCGCCGAACGGCAAGTACATCATGTACCGGACCGGCAGTGGTGGCCAGCGCACGCTGGCCGTCGTGTCGGTCGATGGCCGGGTCAAGCAGCGACTGTCCAACCAGGCGGGAAATATCACGGAGCCCAGCTGGGGTCCTTTCATGAAGTAAGCCTTTGAAGTGCCTTTTTACAACCAGGAGAAAAACCATGCGCAACATTAAGAGTGTAGCCCTCATCGCCAGCGTCGCCGCCCTGCTGTCGGCTTGCTCGACGACGACCCCGCTGAACCCGCCGAAGGTCGAAGAAAAGCCTGTCACCCCGCCGCCGGTCGTCCAGCAAGACAACCGTGAAGTGAAGCCGGTCGTCGCTCCGGAAGTCGACCCGCTGAACGATCCGAAAGGCGTGCTGGCCAACCGCAGCGTGTACTTCGATTTCGACAGCTACGCCGTGCGTGACGATGGCAAGCCGGTCGTCGAGAACCACTCGGCCTACCTGACCAAGCACACCGGCCGCAAGGTCCTGATCCAGGGTAACACCGACGAGCGCGGCGGCACCGAGTACAACCTGGCCCTGGGCCAGAAGCGTGCCGAAGCCGTGCGCAAGGCCATGAACGCGCTGGGCGTGGCCGACGGCCAGATCGAAGCCGTCTCGCTGGGCAAGGAAAAGCCGAAGGCACAAGGCCACGACGAAGCCGCATGGGCTGAAAACCGTCGCGCCGACATCGTCTATCAGTAATCTGTCGGACTCGGCTGATTGACATCGGGGCGGCTTGCAGTGCAGACTGCACCCGCCCCGATTCCCATTTGTTAGAGCTTGTTTCAAAATGAGCGCAGTGAGGCGCGGCGACGAAGACAGTGCGATTGCACGGCGAGGCGCCGCAACGAAGCTGCGGTCTTTTTGAAACGGCCTCTTAGCCCAGGATTAGAAAGAGCCACCATGATCAAGTTGTCCAAGACCCGCTTCGCCTGCCTGTTGATGGCATGCTGGCTGCCGCTGCAGGCATCGGCCGGCCTGTTTGACGACGATGAAGCCCGCAAGGCGATCCTCGACCTGCGCGCGAAAGTCGCCCAGCTCGAGCAGCAGGCGCGCGACATGAACGCCCGCCTCGACACCAAGTCGGACAAGAGCGCGGTGCTCGACATGCTGAACCAGCACGAGCAGGACATGCAGGAAATGGCGCGCCTGCGCGGCCAGATCGAGCAGCTGGCCAACCAGCTTTCCAACCTGCAGAAGAACCAGCGCGATTACTACGCCGACCTCGACGCCCGCATCAAGAAGCTGGAACCGCAGCAGGCCAATATCGACGGCCGCACCGCGGAAGTGCTGCCGTCCGAGAAGCAGTCCTACGACGCCGCGATGGAGCAGTTCAAGTCGGGCGACTACAAGGGTTCGATCAACGCGCTGCAGGACTTCGTGCGCCGCTACCCGACCTCGGCCTACGCGGCCAACGCGCAGTACTGGCTGGGCAACGCCTACTACGCGCAGCACGATTACAAGAACGCGATCGCGGCCCAGCAGGCCGTGGTCAGCAACTACGGCGACAGCGCCAAGGCGCCGGACGCGATGCTGAACATCGCCAGCAACTACGTCGAGCTGGGTGACGAGAAGGCGGCCCGCAAGACCTTCCAGCAGCTGGTGAAGCAGTACCCGGACTCGGGCGCGGCAGCCGCCGCGAAGGAACGGCTGGCGACGCTGGAACCGGCATCAGCCAAGGCCCCGGCCAAAAAGGCCAAGCGCAAATAATGGCGAGCGTGAACGATTGACACGTTCGCGCTGAGCCCATATAATTTTGCTTCTTCGGGTCGTTAGCTCAGTTGGTAGAGCAGCGGACTTTTAATCCGTTGGTCGCTGGTTCGAGCCCAGCACGGCCTACCAGAATTTAGCAGTAAACAAAAAGGCGTTGCGAGTGATCGCGACGCCTTTTTGCTTTGGGGCTGGCCACCGCGTTGGTCATAACTGGCTCACTAAAAAACGTCGTCCCGGCGAAGGCCGGGACCCATGCTGACTATCCGAAGTAGCAAGTGTTCTATGGGTCCCGGCCTGCGCCGGGACGACGGCTTTGAGGGTGGCGGGTTAAGCAATCTCCAGCAGCAGCTCGTCGAGCCTTTCCAGCGTCGACGCCATCCCCTGCTCCATCCCCATATCGATGACCTTTTGCACGTCCTCCGGCGAGCTGTACTGGACCACCGTGGTCACCAGCGTCCCCGCCTTCGAATCTTCAAAGCTGACATTCCAGCGCGAGCGCGGCATGGTCGGATTCACCTCGCCGGTTTCATCGGAAAATCCATCCAGGCCCTTGTAGCCATCGATCGGATTCACCTCCTGGTAATCCACGCGGCTCCAGAACGCCTGGCCATCCGGCATGACCATCGCGTAGTGCCAGTAGCCGCCCGGCCGGAAGTCCATGTGCTTGGTCTTGGCCTTCAGCGGTTTCGGCGCGAACCAGCGATCGAGGTATTCGGCCTTCGTATGGCAATCCCACACCAGCTGCCGCTTCCCCGCAAACTCGCGCTTCACCGTGAGCCGGCTGTTTTCCTTGTCGACGATAAAATCAAATTGAAGCTCAGCTTTCATGGTCCTCTCCTTGGAGTTGTTCTAAAAGGTCATCCAGATTGTTGTACCTGCTTGCCCAGGTCTCGCGCTGCTCGGCGAACCAGCGTTCAGCCGCCATCAGGTTCTTGCGCATGAGGATGCAGGTCCGGATCCGCCCCACTTTGTTGGAGCGGATCAGGCCCGTCTCTTCCAGCACCCGCACGTGTTTCATGAACGAAGGCAGCGCCATGTCGAATGGCTCGGCCAGCTCGCTCACCGTTGCCGGCCCTTGGCCAAGACGATGGAGGACCGCCCTGCGCGTGGGGTCCGCCAAGGCGTGAAAGGCGCCATCGAGGCCGGTGCGATAGTTATCCATGTGGCTAACTATATACCGGCGCGCTGGCGATGTAAACAAGTTTTAAGCTGATGCGCGCAAAGTCCTCGCCGCCGCCACCATATTGGCCAATGCGGGAATCACTTCCGGCCACTGGCGCGTCTTCAGGCCACAATCCGGATTCACCCACAAGCGCTCCGCAGGAATGCGCTCCGCAGCCTTTTTCATCAACTGCACGATGTGCTCCTGCGTCGGAATATTCGGCGAGTGGATGTCGTACACGCCGGGGCCGATTTCGTTCGGATACTTGAAATCGTCAAACGCCTCGAGCAATCCCATGTCCGAACGCGAGGTTTCGATGGTGATCACGTCGGCATCCATGCCGGCAATCGATTCGATGATGTCGTTGAATTCCGAATAGCACATGTGGGTGTGGATCTGGGTTTCGTCCTGCACGCCGTTCGCGGTGATGCGGAAGGATTCGACCGCCCACTCCAGGTAAGTCGTCCACTCCGACCTGCGCAGCGGCAGGCCTTCGCGCAAGGCCGCTTCGTCGATCTGGATGATCCTGACACCGGCCTTCTCCAGGTCCAGCACTTCCTCGCGCATTGCCAGTGCAAGCTGGTAGCAAGACACCGCGCGCGGCTGGTCGTCGCGGACAAACGACCAGTTCAGGATGGTGACCGGGCCGGTCAGCATGCCCTTCATCGGCCTCGCGGTCAGCGACTGGGCGTACTGGATCCATGCGACCGTCATCGCTTTCGGCCGGCTGATGTCGCCGAACAGGATGGGCGGCTTGACGCACCGCGATCCATACGACTGCACCCAGCCGAACTGGCTGAACGCGTAGCCATCGAGTTGTTCGCCGAAGTATTCGACCATGTCGTTGCGCTCGGCCTCGCCGTGCACCAGCACATCCAGGCCCAGCGCCTCCTGCTCGCGCACGCTGCGCGCGATTTCGGCCTGCATCGCGCGCGTGTAGCCCGCCTCGTCCAGCTCGCCCGCCTTGAACCGGCGGCGCGCCTGGCGGATTTCCGCGGTTTGCGGGAAGGAGCCGATGGTCGTGGTGGGATACGCCGGCAGCTTCAGCAGCGCGGC
Organism: Massilia terrae; assembly: GCF_024753145.1. Lineage (GTDB taxonomy): Bacteria > Pseudomonadota > Gammaproteobacteria > Burkholderiales > Burkholderiaceae_D > Telluria > Telluria terrae. The sequence continues at coordinate 176,803 of NZ_JANUGU010000009.1, forward strand.
TTGCTTGCCGGCGCGGACAAGATAAGGATGCTGGCGGCGGCCCAGCGCCGGGCTGATCGCGGCGATCGCCGCCCTCACCTCCGGCTTGGTCACGCGCGGCGAAGCGCGGCGCGACGCGATCGCGGCCTGGTTGGCGGCCAGTTCGGCAGCCACCGCCGCGCGCCCCATATCCAATGCGGTCGCCAGCACTTTGACTTCATCCAGCTTCTGCAAGGCGAAAGCGAGCCAGGACTTGAGCTCGGCATCGAGCTCCTGTTCGCATGCGAGGTCGACCGGCACGTGCAGCAGCGAGCAGGACGGCGCGATCCACAAACGGTCACCCAGCCGCTCCGCGTAAGGCTCCAGCCAGTCCAGCGCGGCATTGAGGTCGGTCTTCCAGATATTGCGGCCATTGACGATACCCAGCGACAGCACGCGATGAGACGGCAGCAGGTTGAGCAGCGGGCGAACTTCGTCGCGCGCGTTGATCGCATCCACGTGCAGCCCAGCCACCGGCAGATTGCTGAAGAGGTAGAGGTTATCCTGCAAGGTGCCGAAATAGGTCGCCACCAGCAGTTTGACGCTGCTGCTCTTGAGGTGGTGATAAGCCTGGTTCAGGGCATGCTGCCAGCCGGCGTCCAGCTCGGTCACCAGCACCGGTTCATCGAGCTGCACCCACTCGACACCCTGGGCCGCAAGTTCCTCCAGCAGTTGGGCATACACCGGCAGCAGGCGTTCCAGCAAGGCCAGCTTGTCGGAATCGTCCTTGGCCTTGCCGAGCCACAGATAGGTGACCGGACCGATGAGGACGGGCTTGGCCTTGATACCTTGCGCTTTCGCTTCGCGCACTTGCGCCACAAGGCGCGAGGCGTCCAGCTTGAATTGCGTGCCGGCCGTGAACTCAGGGACGATGTAGTGGTAGTTCGTGTCGAACCACTTGGTCATCTCGCCCGCCGCGATGCCGCCGCAGCACACCGCATGTTCCTCCGCGTCGCGGGCGGAGCGGCCGCGCGCGACGCGAAAGTAGTTATCCAGCGGATCGCCGTGGAAACCGCGGGCGCGCTCGGGCAGGTTGCCCAGGGTGAAGCTCATGTCGAGCACTTGGTCGTAGAAGGAGAAATCGCCTGCGGGGATCCAGTCCAGGCCGGACTGGTGTTGCCAGTGCCGCTGGCGCAATTGCGCGCCGAGCGCCTGCAACTGCTCGCGGGAAGACTCGCCTTTCCAGTATGACTCGAGGGCGAATTTCAGCTCGCGCCGCGCGCCGATGCGGGGAAAACCGAGGTTGTGTGTGGTGACCATTGCTTGCCTTTGATGAGGAGGGAGTGCAAGCATTGTAAAAACGTGAATCCATGACGTAAAATGATCTTATTTCACAGATCGATCGATTTTATTCATGGATCAAGCATGATCGAGCGAATGCACCTGGCCATCATCCGCGAGGTCGAAAGGCAAGGTTCCCTGACCGCCGCCGCGAGCGTCCTGTGCCTGACCCAGTCGGCCCTGAGCCATACGATGAAAAAGCTGGAGCAGGCGATCGGCACCGACGTCTGGCTGCGCGAAGGCCGTAGCCTGCGCCTGACGCAGTCGGGCCAGTACCTGCTCGCGATGGCCGAGCGGCTGTTGCCTCAGCTGGAAAGAGCCGAGGAACGCTTGCGCCAGTACGCGCAGGGAGAGCGCGGCACCTTACGCATCGGCATGGAGTGCCATCCCTGCTACCAATGGCTGCTCAAGGTGGTGTCGCCCTACCTCGCGCGCTGGCCGGACGTGGATGTGGACGTCAAACAGAAATTCCAGTTTGGCGGCATCGGCGCGCTGTTCGGGTATGAAATCGACCTGCTCGTGACGCCCGATCCTTTGCACAAGCCCGGGCTGCGCTTCGAGCCGGTGTTCGATTATGAGCAGGTGCTGGTCGTGGGCCGCGAACATGCGCTGGCATCGGCTGCCTATGCCATGCCAGAACAACTGGCCGGCGAGGTGCTGATCACCTACCCCGTGGAAACCGACCGGCTGGACATCTACAACGAGTTCCTTCGGCCGGCGGGCATCAGCCCGCAACGCCACAAGGTCATCGAAACGACCGACATCATGCTGCAGATGGTTGCCAGCGGGCGCGGCGTGGCGGCGCTACCGCGCTGGCTGGTGGAGGAATACGCCGGCAAGATGGCGGTGCTTCCAGTCCGCCTGGGACCGGCGGGTATCGCCAAGCAGATCTTCCTCGGCGCGCGAGAGGCGGATACCGGTATCGATTACCTCCGCGCCTTCATCGAGCTGGCGCGCGCGCCCGTATAGCTACAAACCGTCGTCCCCCGCGAAGGCGAGGACCCATGCTGAGCATGCTGGCCTGCGGCGTCCAGCGCCTCGGCCAATCGGATGTTCCATGGGTGCCCGCCTTCGCGGGGACGACGTTGTTTTAGAGCGTCTGGCGCCGCGGAATCAGAATTCTTCCCACGCCTCTTCCTTCGCGGCCTGCGCGGGCCTCGCTTGCGGCGGGGCCTTGCGCGCGGCCGGGCGGGCCGGCACCAGCGCCGGCGACGGCGCAGCCTGGCGCACCGGCGCTGCTTTCGCGAACGCACTGTCGATCTGGAAGGTGCCGACCGCTCGCGCCAGTCCGTCCGCTTCTTCGCGCAGCTGCTGCGCGGCCGCCGACGCTTCCTCGACCAGCGCCGCGTTCTGCTGCGTGGTCTGGTCCATCTGCGTGACCGCCGTGTTCACCTGTTCGATGCCGGAAGTCTGCTCCTGGCTGGCGGCGGTGATCTCGGCCATGATGTCGGTTACGCGGCTGACGCTCTGCACGATCTCGGCCATGGTGGCGCCGGCCTGGTCGACCAGCATGGTGCCGGCCTGGACCTTGTCGACCGAATCGTCGATCAGCGATTTGATTTCCTTGGCCGCCGACGCGCTGCGCTGCGCCAGGCTGCGCACCTCGCCCGCCACCACCGCGAAGCCGCGGCCCTGCTCGCCCGCGCGCGCCGCCTCCACCGCGGCGTTCAGCGCCAGGATATTGGTCTGGAACGCAATGCCGTCGATGACCGCGATGATGTCGACGATCTTCTTGGCCGACTCGTTGATCGCGCCCATCGTGTCGACCACTTCGGCCACCACTTCGCCGCCCTTGCCCGCCACTTCGGACGCGGACACCGCCAGCACATTGGCCTGGCGCGCGTTCTCCGCGTTCTGCTGCACGGTGGACGTCAGTTCTTCCATCGACGACGCGGTCTGTTCCAGCGCCGCGGCCTGCTGCTCGGTACGCGAGGACAGGTCCAGGTTGCCCGCCGCGATCTGGCCGGCCGCCGTGGCGATGGTATCGGTGCCGCCGCGCACGTGGCTGACGATGCGCGCCAGGCCCTGGGTCATCTCCTGCAGCGCCTGCATCAGGCGGCCGGTCTCGTCCTTCGAGCGCACCTCGATTTGCTGCGTCAGGTCGCCCTGCGCCACCGCGTGCGCGATGCGCACCGCCTCCTCCAGCGGGCGCACGATGCCGCGCACCAGCATGGTGCCGACCACGGCCGCCAGCACCAGTCCCAGCGCCATGCCGGACAGGCACACGAGGCGCACCAGCTCATACAGCGCGTGCGAACGGTCTTGCGAATCCTCGGCCTGCTTCAGCTGCAGCTTGATCAGCGCATCGATCTCGGCCTGCACCGGCACGAACAACTGGGTGATCTTGCCGTGCACCAGCTCGGTGGCCTGGGCCATGTCGCCGGCGCGCGCGGCGGCGATCGCGGGCAGCACGCCGCGGCTGTCGAACTCGGCACGCGCCTTGTCGAAGCGGTCCACCATCTGCTGCTCTTCCGGCACCAGCTCGGTGGCCTTGTACGATTTCAGCTGCTCGGCGATCGCAGCCTGGTTGCGTTCCACCTGCGCCAGCAACCCCGGCACGCTCGCGGCGTCCGCCGTCACCGCCCTGGAGATGTAGAGCTGGTTCAGGTCGAGCATGCGCGCCACCTGGTCGAGCCGGCCAAGCGCCAGGATCTCATTGTTATAGGTCGAATTCATGTCGTCGTTGGCATGGCCGAGGCTGACCAGACCGACGACCGCGCCGACCACCAGCTCCAGTCCGAGCAGGACGATGACGAACATGAGCCGGGTCTTGATGGTGAGGTTATTGAGCATGAATGACTCTGACGTAGTAAGGGGATGATGACGTAAGGAAACATTTTACCGCGCCATGCGACCTTATTGCGGACTTCGTTGTGCAATGCACACAAGAGTTGTACTTCCGAAAGTTCTTGATCTACCGCATGGACGAGGCCTCGTTCCCGGCAGACTTCGCTTTAACGATACAATGCATTGATTTCTACACTGCAAGCTGACCCATGAACTTTGCCTTGATCGCCAACATCGCCGTTGCGCTCGCTGCCTGCTGGCTCCTGCTCCACCTCCAGTTCCGCCACGTTTCGTTCACCAAGCGCGTGTTCGCCGGCCTCGGCCTGGGCGTCGCGATGGGCGCGGCCATGCAGGTGCTGTACGGGGCCCACGGCCCGGTGGTCAAGGACACCGTCGCCTACCTGAACATCGCCGGCGAAGGCTACGTCAGCCTGCTGCAGATGATCATCATGCCGCTCATCATGGTGTCGATCATCCAGGCCATCCTCAAGCTGCGCGACGCCTCCTCGCTCGGCAAGATCAGCGCGCTGACGATCGGCGCCCTGATGGTCACCACCATGATCGCAGCCTGCATCGGCATCCTGATGGCCAAGGCTTTCGGCCTGACCGCCGCCGGGCTGACCTCGACCGCCGCCGAAGTCGCGCGCGGCCACTACCTCGAAGGCAAGCTGACGGCCGCGCAGGACATCTCGCTGCCGAACATGATCCTGTCCTTCATCCCGGCCAATCCCTTCCTCGATATGACCGGCGCGCGCCAGACCTCGACCATCGCGGTGGTGCTGTTCTCGGTGTTCATCGGGGTGTCCGCCACCGGCGTGGCCGGCAAGAAGCCGGAAGTGTTCGAATCCTTCAGCAACTTCGTCCATGTGGCCCACGTGATCGTGATGCGCATGGTGACCCTGGTGCTGCGCCTGACCCCGATCGGCGTGTTCGCGCTGATGAGCAAGGTCGTGGCCAGCTCCAGCGTGCAGGACATCCTCAACCTGATCAGCTTCGTGGTCGCCTCGTACAGCGCGCTGGCGCTGATGCTGTGCGTGCACGCGCTCATCGTCACCGGCATCGGCCTGAACCCGCGCCGCTACTTCAAGAAGATCTTCCCGGTGCTGGCCTTCGCGTTCTCGTCGCGCACCTCGGCGGGCGCGATCCCGATGAGCGTACAGACCCAGACCTCGCGCCTGGGCACGCCGGAAGGCATCGCCAACTTCGCCGCCTCGTTCGGCTCGATGATGGGCCAGAACGGCTGCGCCGGCATCTACCCGGCCATGCTGGCGGTGATGATCGCCCCCACGGTCGGCATCGACCCGATGACGCCGGCCTTCCTGCTGCAGCTGGTGGCGGTGGTCACGGTCGGCTCGGTCGGCGTGGCCGGGGTCGGCGGTGGCGCCACCTTTGCGGCGCTGATCGTGCTGTCGTCGATGAACCTGCCGGTGGCGCTGGCGGGCCTCTTGATCTCGATCGAACCGCTGATCGACATGGGCCGCACCGCGATCAACGTCAGCGGCTCGATCGCGGCCGGCACCTTCACCAGCCGCATGCTGGGCGAGACCGACCTGGACGTGTTCAACAGCGATGCCGAAGTCAACCTCGACGGTGACGAACAGGTCGCCTGATAAGCCGCCGAAGCCAACAAAATAGAGAACGTCGCGAAGGCGGGAACGACGGCAACTTTTACATTTTTCCCCCGTAATTCCAGGCCTTTTCGCACGTTCCGTAACCGCGGGTATCGTGCGCGAACGGCCTGAGGAATCCGTCTATGATGGGCGCCTTGTCAATTCGATATGGATTGGGGCGATGGAGCAAAAATGGCCGCAGGAGATCTGGCTGGTCCGCCACGGACAAAGCTCGGGCAACGTCGCCCGCGATGAAGCCGAGGCTGCCGCCGGCCTGCACATCCAGATCGCCGAACGCGACGTCGACGTGCCCCTTTCCGCGCTCGGCATACGCCAGTCGCAAGCCCTGTCGCTGTGGTTTGCCAGCCTGCCGCCCGCCGAGCGTCCCAACGTCGTGCTGCACTCGCCCTACCTGCGCGCCCGGCAGACCGCCGACATCCTGATGGAAGGCCTGGCGCGGGACGAGCTGCGCACCATCCACGCCGACGAGCGCCTGCGCGAAAAGGAATTCGGCATCCTCGACCGCCTGACCACCCACGGCATCAAGAATAAATATCCCGAGCTGCACGAGCAACGCCAGCACGTCGGCAAGTTCTACTTCCGGCCGCCCGGCGGCGAGAGCTGGTGCGACGTCATCCTGCGCCTGCGCAGCGTGCTCGACACCCTCACCCGCGAGTACTGCCGCGAGCGCGTCGTGATCGTGGCGCACCAGGTCATCGTCAACTGCTTCCGCTACCTGTTCGAACGGCTCGACGAAGCGGCCATTCTCGCCGCCGACCGCACCGGCGACGTGCCCAACTGCTCCGTCACCTCCTACAGTTTCGATTCCACGCTGGGCAAGCACGGCAAGCTCGCGCTGCGCCTGCTCAACTTCGTCGCGCCGCTGGAAGATACCGGCACGCCGGTCACCGTCGGCAAGGACATCCCCGCCGCCGCCAAGTCGTAGAAACCATGAGCGCATCGCCCGAAAGCACCTTGAGGCCAGTGCAAAAGCTGGACGATGCAGCGCTGCGCGCCTGGCCACTGCCCATGCCCGCGGCCGACGGCGACAAGGAAGAACGCGGCCACGTGCTGGTGCTGGGCGGCTCGCGCGAGATGCCTGGCGCGGTGATCCTCGCCGCCACCGCCGCGCTGCGCGCCGGTGCCGGCAAGCTCACCGTCGCCACCGGGCAAAGCGTGGCGCAGCTGGTCGCGCTGGCCATGCCCGAGGCACGCGTGCTGGGCCTGGCCGAGACCCCGGCCGGAGGATTTCAATTGAATGCGGTGGCGCGGCTCGATCCGCTGGCCGACCGCGTCAGCGCGGTGCTGATCGGGCCCGGCATGCAGGACGAAGCGGCCACCGCGGAACTCGTGCACGCCCTGCTGCCGCGCCTCGGCAGCACGCCGACCAGCGTGGTGCTGGATGCCTGCGCGATGGGAGCGCTATTGCACGGACCGGCAGGCGCAAGCGGCGCACGCTTTGCCCAGTCGCTGGTGCTCACGCCGCATGCAGGCGAAATGGCTCACCTCACCGGCGTCTCCAAGGAAGAAGTGTGCGCCGATCCCGCGCCGCTCGCGGTGCAGTGCGCGGCGAAATGGAATGCGGTGGTCGCGCTCAAGGACGCGGTCACCCACATCGCGGCGCCCGACGGCGACGTCTGGCGCCACGAAGGCGGCAATGTCGGGCTGGCGGTGTCCGGTTCCGGCGACGTCCTGGCCGGCATCATCGCCGGCTGCGCGGCGCGCGGCGCCAGCCTGGCCCAGTCCACCTGCTGGGGCGTGGCCCTGCACGCCCGCGCGGGCGAGCGCCTGGCCGCGCGCTGCGGCACGCTCGGCTACCTGGCGCGGGAACTCTGCAACGAGATTCCCGCGCTGCTCGACATCATCGCCGGCCGCAAGACCGGCGTTGCCACCACCATCCGGCCGACGCCGGGCGGGCCCACGCCAGGCCAGCCGGCCTGAGGTCTCTCAAATGCCGAACAAAGCAATGGCTGAGTCGGGGATTTGTGCGCGGAATGACGAACTGGCTGCGGCATGGCCAGTCTAATCTGCACAGTCGGATTCGTGCACAGTACGGGGCCGGGTATTGCGTCGGTTCCCTTTGGCCGCTTCACCGTGCTGGTGCGGCGGCCGCACTGGCGTCACCGTTCCAGCGCCTCACCTGGGACGGCGACACAAGATAGACGTGAACGAGGAGTTTAAACAAATGAAAGCATTAACCATCGCACCAAAATTGTTGGTCACCGCGGCCTTGATGGCCAGCCTGGGCGTGCTCGGCGCCTGCAAGAAAAATGAACCGACCAGCACCGTCCCGAGCGAACCCGCAGCCACCGCGCCGGGCACCACCTCGGGTACCAGCGGCACCACGGGCGGCACTACCAGCGGGACCGGCGCCACCGGCGCCCCGGGCACCATGGGGGATACCGGCACCGGAGCAACGGGCACTGGCACCACAGGCACGACCGGCACTACCACGCCTCCGTCCGGAACCAGTGGCACGTCGGGTACGACCGGCACCACCACCACGCCGCCTCCGGCAGGCAAGTAAGACACGCAAGCGCGACCAGGGCCCGCGACGAGGGCTCTGGAGCCGGCCACGCCCGGCTATTCAGCTTCTCCCTCGACCTCGACGGAAGTGCGCGCTGCTCCTTGCGCCTCAACTCGAGTGCACCTCACCTCCGTATCCACTTCGCGGGCTTTGGTCGCGTGACATTGCGCGCATTTTTCCAGCATTGAAGTCTGCTAGCCTAGGGTTTTTACTAACCCGGCAATGTCAATCGCCCCTATTTAGACGCGGGATACGATGCGCACACTTGCAATAATCCAGTCCATTTTTGCCGCTGCCTTCGTGTTGTTCGGATTGGTGGCTCTCTTCGGCATCGGGATCACCGGCCTTCTGTTCCTGGTGCCCGGTGTGCTATTCGCGGCCACTGCTGCGGTCGCGCAAGAGAAGTCACGCGCTTCAATGGCAGTCGCCTTGGTAGCCGATGCGCCTCTTGCATACCTTGCCGTTCGCAAGCTTGAGGTTTTACTGACAGCCCAAACGACAGGCGTCCAGCTCCTTGGCGTCGGACCGCTCGATTACCTGGTCCCCTCCTTGGCCCTGACGCTGATTGGTGTCGGCACAATTGCGCTCGCACTCGACTGGCGTGCTTTGCGAAGCTCGTCATGGTTCTAGCAAATTGCGCTTTCGGGGACGAATCGTCTGCAACCAGCCGAGTGCGTGGCAAAGGGCTACAAAGTTGAGCTAGTGCGGGCTCGATCAAGGATCTGCTGATTTCACAGGCAGGACTCGTTGACTGATCACCTTGGACCTCACAGGGTCAGGTCGTCCAATGAATCAAAATTACCCAAAACCTCTAACTTGATTTGCCGCCGCCGGCACCACGCCGCCGTCGGACACATCCGGCCGCAGATACCAGCGCATCTGGGCAATTACGCGCAACGAGGATATATTATGTAGAGATGCAAGCCCTGCCCCAGCGCCAGGTCCCATCTGATTTCCCTATTCTCTCGACAAGGGGGCTTCGATGTCAGAAAAAAGTTGGGACCGCGTACCAATCGACGCACAAAGCATCGACGCCCCGCTCTCTCGCGCCGCTGTCTTCCTCGTTGTGACCGTTGGTGCCGAGCCCGATGCTCTCGTCACCGCCTGCGGCGCCTTGGCCGGGCTGGACGACCTGGTCAAGACGGTCGGCTTTCGCGACCTGTCCGCCAGGCTGTCCTGCATCGTCGGCCTGGGCCGCGATTTCTGGGACCGACTCAGGCTGGACGAACGGCCACGCGAGCTCAAGACCTTCGCCCCGATTCACGGCCCGGTTCACACGGCCCCGGCCACCCCCGGCGACTTGATTTTCCACATCCGGGCCGAGCGCGAAGACCTGTGCTTCGAATTCGAGCGCATCCTGCTCGACAAGCTTGGCGCCAGCATCACTGTCATCGACGAAGTGTCGGGATTCCGCTATTTCGACGCACGCGATCTGCTGGGATTCGTGGACGGTACGGCCAACCCGACTGGCCTCGATTTGCCGGCATCGGCCCTGGTCGGCAACGAAGATCCGGTGTTCGCCGGAGGCAGCTATATCGTCGTTCAAAAGTACCTGCACGACATGGCATCGTGGGCGAAAGTTCCGACGCCCATGCAAGAAGAGATCATCGGACGCACCAAGATCGACAATATCGAAATCGATGACGACGAGGCGCCGCGCAAATCGCACAAGTCGCTCGCCACCATCGTCGATGCCGACGGCAACGAGCACGACATCCTACGCGACAATATGCCCTTCGGCCGTCCCGGCCAGCGCGAATTCGGCACCTACTTCATTGGTTATTCGAGATACCTGTGGGTCATCGAGAAAATGCTGCAGCGGATGTACATCGGCGACCCGCCCGGCGCATATGACCGGCTGCTGGACTTCTCGACTCCACATACCGGCATCACCTTCTTCGCGCCGGCGCGTCCGACGCTGGAAGCGCTCGCGCAGGCGGCGCAGAGGCAGGCTGCCGGGCCATGAAAAAGATAATGACGCGATTTTGGACGTTTGCTGCATGCGTGCTTGGCTTAACGGGCTGCTACACCGTTAACAACGAACGATTCGCCGAGCACGCGCGAAGCCTGGTCGAACCCGGCATTGCCATGGACGCGGCGATCCGCCAGCTCGAAGCGGATGGGTTTAGCTGCAGTCCAGCCGCACCAACACCTTCTCGAACCTGTGCCAAAACTCGCCAGAGACTTCTGCCCTCGACCTGCATCGAACGGATCAATTTATACAGCTCGGTAAATTCAGTCAAAGTCGAACAGATCGAGGTACCTCAGATTGTTTGTGCTGGTCTCTAAGGGTGTTTAAATTTTATCGTTCCGCAATTTTGATTCTTTGGACGACCTGACCCCACGACACTGCCGGTGACCGAATTAGTTATGAGGGTACAGAAAAATGCGACGTGACCGATAGCGGTCTGATACCCGCTGGAGATGTGCTAGCATGGGTCGCTTTCTTTTGAGCAACCATAATAATACGGAGAGACCACATGCAGGCCGCAACACGTTTCACGGCACTGGCGCTCGCGCTCAGCGCCGCCTTCAGCGCCCCCCACGCCACCGCCCAGAATGCCACCCCCGCCGCCGAGGTCAAGCACGTGCTGGCCAGCCCCGGTTTCAAGACCGCTGCCGCGACCCTCGACAAGGAACATGGCCGCATCGTCGAGGACGGCATCAAGCTGGCCGAAATCCCTGCCCCGCCGCTGCATGAAGCCGCGCGCGCCAAGGTCTACGAGCAGATGTTCAGGGACGCCGGCCTGGCCGACGTGAAGATCGACGAGGAAGGCAATGTGCTCGGCATCCGCAAGGGCGCCAAGGACGACGGCAAGTTCGTCGTCGTGTCGGCCCACATGGACACCGTGTTCCCGCCCGAGACCGACGTCAAGGTCAAGCGCGAGGGCACCAAGCTGCACGGCCCCGGCATCGGCGACGACACCATGAGCCTGTCCGTGCTGCTGGGCTTCATCCGCGCGATGAACGCCGGCCACATCAAGACACGCGACGACATCCTGTTCGTCGGCACGGTCGGCGAGGAAGGCCCGGGCGACCTGCGCGGCGTGCGCTACCTGTTCACCAAAGGCCAGTACAAGGACAAGATCAAGTCCTTCTTCTCCGTCGAATCGGGCGGCGTCGACAGCGTCACCAACGGCGGTGTCGGCTCCAAGCGCTACCACGTGACCTTCAAGGGCCCGGGCGGCCACAGCTACGGCGCCTTCGGCCTCGTCAACCCGATGTACGCGCTGGGCCAGGCCGCGACCGAATTCTCGCGCCTGCAGGTGCCGGCCTCGCCGAAGACCACCTACAGCATCGGCCTGATCGGCGGCGGCACCTCGGTCAACTCGATCCCGGTGTCGGGCTGGATGGATGTCGACATGCGCTCCGAATCGCCGGGCGAACTCAAACGCATGGAAGACCGCCTGCTGAAGGTGGTGCAGGAAGCGGCCGACGGCGAGAACGTCGCGCGCTCCATCCGCGAAGGCAAGATCACCGTCGACGCCAAGCTGATCGGCGATCGACCGGGCGGCATGACGGCCCCGGACACGCCGCTGTTCCAGACCGCCAAGGCCGCCATCGAAGCCGGCGGCTACAAGTTCTCGAACCACAGCAGCTCCACCGACTCGAACATCGCGATGAGCCTGGGCATCCCTGCCCTCACCATCGGGCGCTCGGGCCAGGGCAAGGGCGGCCGCGCACACTCGCTGGACGAGTGGATCGATGTCGAGAAAGAGCCGATGGTGAAGGCGATGACGACCAGCCTGTCGATCGTGCTGGCGACTGCGGGTCTTGAGCAGGACGGCAAATAATCCCTGCTGCCGGATGTGGCTCGGGCAAGGCTGCGCAGCGCCGAGCCACATCGTTCGACTTACTCCAAACATCCAATGAAGACACTGCGTTTCGCCATCGTCGTGCTGGGGGCGAGCGCCAGCAGCCATGCGCTGGCCGACTGGCCCTACCGAGGCATCAAGGTCGAGTGCTCGCGCGATGCGCTGGCGGTGATCGACTATTCGGAATACAACGAAGAGGGCAAGGCGCGGCTGTCACAGGCGAACGTCATCGACGTCGACAAGCTGTCGACCTGGCGACACGAGAACGACCTGAATGTTCCCGACAAACCTCTTCCCCGCAAGATCGAATGCAAGGCCGGGGGCCAGCGCTACTCGCTTGTCCTGACGAACTCGTCAAATGGCGGCTACGCTCCGCCATCGCCGGTGATCGCGGTCGCCAACACGAGCACTCCCAATCACCCCGTCCAGATCATCGCGGCGTGCACGCTGGAAGATATGCCGGAAGGCGAAACGAAAATCGTCTTCTCGCGCAGGCATCCGAACGGGCAGTTCTTCAAGAACGGACAAGTCCTGTCCAGCACCGCCTTTATCCAGGCGGCGTGCAGCCGATGAGCGCGCAAAAAAACTGATTCAAAAAACCGCCCCGCCCTCCAAAAACTGAGTCATTTCGGCCCGATCTTCCTCCTCCTCGATTGAGACCGTTTCGTGATGCGCGGCGCAGGCCGCTTGTAAGCGCCTGAGGCCGCCCTAGACTGGTTTTACTGACGCCATCTGTGTGCCGATAACGCCGAACTCAACCTGGAGAGAATCATGCGTCGCTTGTTACTAGCCATTCCCGCAGCCCTGCTGCTGGTGTCGCCCCACGCCGGCGCCCAGTCGCAGGACTATCCACTGATCGAACATAACGACGTCTCGACCGTGCACGTCACGGCCGACCGTCCCCACGCCGCCGTCCAGCGCGACGACGACCTCAAAGGTACGTATGAGCTGGCCAACGGCTGGTCGCTGCACGTACGGCCGGTCGCACGGGGCCTCATTGCCCAGATCGACAGCCAGGCGCCGATGCGCCTGATCGCGCTGACCGAAAACCACTACACGAGCGCTGACGGCAACGTGCAGATGCAGTTCGACCCGGCCAGCTATGGCCAGGATATGACCATGAGCTATGTGCCGAGTTCCCGCGTCGTCGCCTGGATCACGGTCAGCAGCACCACCCTCGCGTCCCGCTGAAACGCCCGCCAAACATGCATACGCCAGCCCGTAAAGGTTGGCGTTTTCCATTCCTACAAACCGATTCGAAAATCCACGGCGGCCGCAAAACCGTGAGTCATTTCCGATCGATCTGCCTTCCTGCGGATTGAGACGGTTTCGTGATGCCCGTTCCTATTTTCTTGTAACAGCCTCAGCCCGCCCTAGACTAAATAACGGCTTCTGGAATGGCCAACTCCGCCACCGGAAGGCTTGGTATGGCACGGATGGCAGCACCATGCGCGTCACGTACGCCCACCCAGTCCTGGAGACAATCATGCGTATCTTATTCACAGCAATCCCCCTGTCCTTGCTACTGGTCTCGCCGCTTGCCGGCGCCCAGTCGCACGACTATCCGCTCACTGGCGACACAGTGATATCGACCGTGCAGGTGCGGCCCACCCTGCATCCTTTCCCGGTCACCGAACAGCAGACCGAAGCGATCAAAGGCGACTATGCGCTGACCAACGGCTGGCATCTGCGCGTCCAATCTTCGTACAAAGGGATCATCGCCCAGATCGACCAGCAGCGCCCGATGAGCCTGATCGCGTTATCCGAAGATAAATTCGTTACCCGTGACGGCAACGTCGCAATGGAATTCAACCAAGGCACGATCGGCGAAGACATGACGATGAGCTATGTGCCGACATCGAACGTGGCCGCGCTGCTCACGGTCGGCACCAAAGGAAGCCTGGCTTCCCGCTAACACCGCGCCAATAACAAGGAAGAATCAAGGGAGACATCATGCGTCGTTTATTCATCGCAGTTCCCCTGCTGCTGGTGTCGGCCTATGCCGGCGCCCAGTCGCGGGATTATCCACTTCGGTCCGATGATTCGTCGATGTCGACAGTGGAAGTGACAGCCAGCCGTCCGCTCAACTATTCCTTGGAGCGAGATCCTGTCAAAGGCATCTACGCCTTGTCCAATGGATGGGGCCTGAAAGTGGAACCGACGCGCACCGGCATCATTGCGCGCATCGATAACGAGCCGCCGCTGAAGCTGGCCGCAATCTCCGACACCAAGTTCCGCACCAGGGACGGCAATGTGGAGATGCAGTTCAAGCTGGGGCCGTATGGCGAAGATATGACCATGAGCTATGTGCCTCGGTCGGATGTGGCGGCGAGGATTACGGTCAGCACCGATAGCACTTTGGCTTCGCGCTGATCGAACCACAAACGTCATTCCCGCCTTCGCGGGAACGACGTTCTTTATAAAGCGAGCCGAGACTGGAAGCACGCAGCAAAAAACAAAACGCCAGCCCGCAGGCTGGCGTTTTTATTGTCGCAGGTGCGAAGCTTACGCCGCTTGCGCCGTGCGGCGGCCGGTGGCCAGGCGGCCTGCCTTCACCAGCATGCGGAACACCAGGCGCACGAAGACCAGCGTCAGGATCGCCTCGATGAAGGTCATCACGAAGGCCGGCAGCGCATGGTAGCGGGCGGCGCGGCGGTTGAACTTGGCGAACATGCGGTCGCGCGCCAGTTCGATGCTGTCGTAGAAGGTCGGCACCACCAGCAGGGTCAGCATGGTCGAGGTGATCGTGCCGCCGATGATGGCGATCGCGAGCGGCTGGTAGAACTGGCCGGATTCGCCGTAGGCCATCGCCACCGGCAGCATGCCGGCGATCAGCGCGAACGTGGTCATCAGGATCGGACGCAGGCGCGCCCGGCCCGCCGCCATCAGCGCTTCTTCGCGGTCGATGCCCTGCGCTTCACGCGAACGGGTCGCGTCCAGCAGCAGGATCGCGTTCTTCGCCACCAGGCCCATCAGCATGATGATGCCGATCAGGCTCATCAGGTTGATCGAGCCGCCGGTCAGCAGCAGCGCCACCACCACGCCGATCAGCGACAGCGGCAGCGACATCATCACCGCCAGCGGCGCCGTGAACGAGCCGAACTGCATCACCAGGATCAGGTACATCAGGCCGATGCCCGACACCAGGGCGATCACCATCTCGGTGAACAGCTCGGCCTGGTCCTTGCCGGCGCCGCCCAGCGACAGGCCATAGCCCGGCGGGAAGTCCATCTGCTTGGCCAGCTTCATGGCGTCGGCCGTCACTTCGCCGTTCGAGCGGCCCTGCGCATTGGCCGACACCGTGATGATGCGCTTGCCGTTCTTGTGCTCGATGCCGGACGGGCCCTTGCCCATCGTGATCTTGGCGATCTGGTCCAGCGGGACCATGGTGTTGGTGCCCGCCACCGGGATCGGCAGGTGCTCGATGTTCTCCTGGTTGACGCGGTCGTCCGGATGCAGGCGCACCGCGACGTCACGGGTCTCGCCGGTCGGGTCGACCCAGTCGCCCGCCTCGATGCCGGCGAAGGCCACGCGCATCGCCTGGGCGGCGTCGCCCACCGCGATGCCCATCGAGTTCGCCAGGCCGCGGTTCAGCTCGATCTGCAGCTCGTCCTTCGGATCCTGCTGCGACAGGCCGACGTCGACCGCGCCCGGCACCTGGCGCAGTTTCTCCATGTAGGCCGTGGTCAGCTCCATCAGCTTGCGCGAATCCGGGCCGGTGAATTCGATCTGCACCGGCTTGCCGCCGCCGTTGTTCAGGTCGTCCTGCACCACATACTCGGCGCCGACCAGGCGCTTGACCTTCGCGCGCAGGTCGACCGCGACTTCCGCCGCGCTCTTCTTGCGCTCGTTGCGCTTGCCGATGTCGACGTAGATGCGGCCGCCGGCCGGGTTGATGTAGCTATTGGTGTCCTTGGTCTCCGGCAGCGAGCGCGCCAGCGCGGCTGCTTCTTCCATCTTCATCTTCGCGTACTCGACGGACGACGAAGCCGGGGTGCGCACGTCGATCGCCAGGTTGCCGTTGTCGGTCTTCG
Source organism: Massilia terrae (assembly GCF_024753145.1). Taxonomy (GTDB): domain Bacteria; phylum Pseudomonadota; class Gammaproteobacteria; order Burkholderiales; family Burkholderiaceae_D; genus Telluria; species Telluria terrae. The sequence goes on from NZ_JANUGU010000009.1 coordinate 192,875, forward strand.
GCAGGAAGGCCGAGCCGCCGAACTTGGCATGCAGCGCGATCGCGCCGACGAAGCTGGCCACCGCGATCGCGGTCATCCAGCGGCGGTGGTGCAGCGCCCAGGCGATCACGCGGCCATAGCGGTCGGCCTGGTGGTCGAACCACTCGTTAAAGCGTTGCAGCGCTTTCGACAGGCCGGTTTTCGGCGCATGGTGATAACCCGGCGGGTCGCCCCAGAACGCCGACAGCATCGGGTCCAGCGTGAACGAGATGAACAGCGACACCGCCACCGAGCAGGTCACGGTCAGCGCGAACGGACGGAACCATTCGCCGGCCACGCCCGGCATGAAGGCCACCGGGATGAACACGGCCATGATCGAGAAGGTGGTCGAGGCCACGGCCATGCCGATCTCGGCTGTGCCGTTGAGGGCCGCGGTGCGGCGGTCCTCGCCGTTCTCCATGTGGCGCACGATGTTTTCCCGCACCACGATCGCATCGTCGATCAGCACGCCGATCGCCAGCGACAGCCCGAGCAGGGTCATGAAGTTCAGCGTGAAGCCGCACAGCCACACCGCGATGAAGGCCGCCATCACCGAAGTCGGCAGCGACAGCGCGGTGATCAGGGTCGAGCGCCAGGAGTTGAGGAAGGCATACACGACGAACACGGTGAGCACGGCGCCGAAGATCAGCGACTCGATCACGTTGTTCAGGTTGCGCTGCGAATCCTTGCCGCCGTCGCGCACGACTTCCAGCTTGGTGCCGGACGGCAGTTCCTTCTGGATGTCGTCGACCATCTTGCGCACGCCGTTCGCCACGCCCACGGTGGACGCGTCGCGCGAACGGGCGATCTGGATACCGACGTTGCTCTTGCCGCTGCGGATGGAGAAGCCGTTGATTTCGGCGAAACCGTCCTGCACGTCGGCCACCTGGTTCAGGCGCACGATGGTGCCGCCGTTGCGCTTGACGATGACCTGGTTGAAGTCTTCCGGATGCTCGATGCGGCCGACCAGGCGGATGCTCTTTTCATCCAGCGTACCGCGGATCTTGCCGACCGGGGCGTTGGTGTTCTGCTTTTGCAGCGCCAGCACCACTTCGCCGACCGACACGTTGTATTCGCGCAGGCGCTCGGCGTGCAGCAGCACCGACAGTTCGCGTTTCAGCGAGCCATTGACGTTCACGGTGGACACGCCGTCGATGCCGCGGAAGCGGTCGGCCAGCTTGTCTTCGGCCAGGCGCGAGATTTCCGCGAACGACTGCGAAGACGAGGACAGCGCCAGCTGCATGATCGGCTGGGCCGACGGGTCGATGCGGCGCAGGATCGGCTCGCGCATCTCCACCGGCAGCTTGTAGCGCACCGAGGCGATCGCGTTGCGGATGTCGTCCGAGGCTTCGATCAGGTTGCGCTTGAAGTCGAACTGCATGAAGATCGACGCCATGCCTTCGTCGGCGCTGGAGTTCACTTCGGTCACGCCGGGGATCGACTGCATCGATTTTTCCAGGCGGTTGATGACTTCGCGCTCGACCGTCTCGGGCGAGGCGCCCGGATACGGCACGTTGACGATGATGAACGGGACTTCCACGTCCGGATTCTGGTTCACGCGCAGCTTGGACAGGGAAATCAGTCCGAGCGCGACCATGCCCAGGATCAGCACGATCGTGGCGATCGGCTTCTTGACACTGAAATTAGACAGGAACATGGTTTATTTCCCCTGCACCGGCGGGGTCGCGCTGGCCACTTTCGGTGCGGCCAGTTCCACCGTCTGGCCATCCTTCAGGCTGGAATTGGGATTGCGCAGCACGGCGTCGCCTGCCTTCAGGCCGCCGCGGATCTCGTACTTGCCGGTGCGCTGGTCGCGCGCGCCGACGGTCAGGTCGGCCTTGGCCAGCTTCTTGCCGTCCAGGCGCCAGGCATAGGTCTTGTCGCCGGAGCGGACCATGGCGCTTTCCTGCAGCATCAGGGCGGCGGTGGTTTCGGAATCGATGCGGCCTTCGGCGTACAGGCCGGACACGCGCGGCTTCGCGCTTTCGCCGGTGAAATTGACCAGCACCTGGACCTGGCGCGTGACGTCGTTGGCGCTCGGATCGACGCGCTTGACGATGCCGTTGAAGGCCTGGTCGCCATAGCCGTTGATGCGGAACGCCACCGGCTGGCCCACTTTCACCTGGCTGATGCGGTCGGCCGAGACCTGGCCTTCGAAGCGCATGCTGGTCGGGTCGATCACTTTCAGCAGTTCCTTGCCGATCGCGGCGGTGTCGCCGTTCGACACCTTGCGGTCGGACACGATGCCGTCGAACGGCGCGCGCACCACGGTGCGGCCCAACATCTGGCGGGCTGACACTTCGCGGGCGCGGGCGGCCGACAGGTCGCTCTGGGCATTGTTGCGGCGCACTTCGGCATCGTCCAGCGCCTGCTGCGACGTCATGCCGGAGGCGCGCAGGGTTTTCAGGCGCTCCAGCGCGCGGCTCGACTGGTCCAGCGCCTGGCTCGAGGCGCGCACCGCTTCCTGGGCGGACAGCAGGCTGTCGCGGATCGAGGTCTCGTCCAGCTTGACCAGGACGTCGCCCTTGTGCACCGGCTCACCATTTTCCTTAAGCACTTGCAAGACGATGGCCGACACCTCGGCGCGCAGGTCGGCGCGGCGTTCCGGGAGGATCGAACCGGTGATGGCCGGGCCCGACACCATGGCGTTGCTCTGGATCGTCAGCAAGTCTTCCTGGGATACCAGCAGCGAGACCGGCTTGCTGTCCTTTTGGCCGTCCGCCTTCGCCGGACCCGGTCCTCCTTTGGAGCAGGCGCCGAGCGCCGTGGCCAGGGCAAGGACGAGTATAGTTTTCCGCAACATTGTCAATCTCCGAGAGTGGACTTTTATTTAATTCTTGGAACGCGCATAAATACGGTCAGCGCGCAGTATCCTAGAGGCTGCCACAAGCGTCAACGAATGTTCCCGCGTGTTGCGGAAATGGTGGGATGAACTGCGGTATGGTGCGACGAAATGCATTTCAGGTGGGCTGGAATGCATCGAAAAACTGTCCGGATTGTCCGCCGACCGTCCGCTTGCGGACATTCGGCCCGCATCAGGAAACTACCGTCATTCCCACGGACGCAGGAATCCCATTTCGCGGGCCGGACACCAGGCTTGATGTTTGCACAGTGCATCGGAAATGGGGCTCCCGCGTTCGCGGGAACGACGTGCGCACTGAGAACCGAGTTCTTAGCGGAACAATGCGTTGACGATGAAGCCCATCGCGATACCGGTGCAGATCCCGCCGGTGATTTCGACCAGGGTGTGTCCCATCCGTTCACGCAGCAAGGTGTGGCGGCTGTCGCCGCCGGCCAGGCGGTTGATGGCGGCGGCTTGGCGGCCGACATGCTGGCGCAGGCTGTTGGCGTCGATCATCACGATGAAGGCCAGCGTGACCGCCACCCCGAAGGCCGGGTGCCCGATGCCCTCACGCAGCGCGATCAGGGTCGCCATGCTGGTGACCACCGAGCTGTGGTTGCTTGGAAAGCCGCCGTTGCCGACCAGGTTGAAGGCCCAGCGCCGCTGGCGCGCGCTATTGATCAGGAATTTGATCGGGCCGACCACGAGCCAGGTCAGGAACGGGGTAACCAGGTAAGCAAGAGTCATGTCTTTTCCAGAAAGTGATTGGCGCGCGGCATTATCTCAGATGCACGGCACTGCGGCGACCTTCCTCGCGCCATTCGCAGATGGGAGACAGTAATATTCCTTCTGGCGCAGATGCAAGGGGAAGCAATGCGGCATTTCAAGTTGTCTTTCATTTTTACTATCGTTTTGCTGGCCCTGGCCGGCTGGTGGGGCTACGCCCGCGGCGGCCCGGCCGGGTTGCTGCAGGCGCTGTGGATCGCGGCCGTGCTGGGCGTGCTGGAAGTTTCGCTGTCCTTCGACAACGCGGTCGTCAACGCCACCGTGCTGCGCGGCTGGAACCCGCTCTGGCAGCGCCTGTTCCTGACGGCCGGCATCGTCGTGGCCGTGTTCGGCATGCGGCTCCTGTTCCCCCTGGCCATAGTCGCGGTCGCAACCGGGCTGGGCCTGGTGGACGTATGGCAAATGGCCCTGTCCCACCCGGACCAGTACGCGCGCCACCTGGCCGCGCGCCATGCCGAGGTGGCGGTGTTCGGCGGCGCCTTCCTGCTGCTGGTGTTCCTCAATTTCCTGTTCGACGACGACAAGATCCTGCACTGGCTCGGCCGCGCCGAGGAACAGGCCAACAAATACGGCACCGCGGGGCTGGCCGTGCTGCTGACCCTGCTGGCCGCCGGCGCCGCCATGAGCATGATGCCCGCGCCGCAGCAGCTGCCGGTGCTGGTCGCCGGCGTGGTCGGGGTCGGCGCCTATGTCGGCGTCGACTGGCTCAGCGGCCTGCTGGAGGAGGAAGAGCACGATCCCGGCATCGGCAAGATGATCGCGCGCGGCAGCATCGGCGGCTTCCTCTACCTGGAGGTGCTGGACGCCTCGTTCAGCTTCGACGGCGTGATCGGCGCCTTCGCCATTTCGCAGGACATCGTCGTGATCATGCTGGGGCTGGCCATCGGCGCCATGTTCGTGCGCTCCCTCACCGTGTTCCTGGTCCAGCGCGGCACGCTCGACGAATTCGTGTTCCTCGAACATGGCGCCCATTACGCCATCGGCATCCTCGCGCTGATCATGTTCCTCAGTGTGGAGTACGATATTCCGGAGTGGTTCACCGGCCTGTCCGGGGTCGCATTCATCCTGGTTTCGCTGTGGTCGTCGGTGCGCTACCGGCAGCGCCTGGCGCGCGAGTCCGGGCGCGACGCCACGGAACCGGCCTAGCACATAAAGAAAGGGACATCATGGCTATCCATCTGCAAAAAGGCGGCAACGTCAGCCTCTCGCAGGAAGCGCCCGGCGTGCAGCGGGTGATCATCGGCCTCGGCTGGGCACCGGAACCGCCCAACGGTACGGTGTGCGACCTCGACAGCAGCGCCTTCCTGCTGCGCGCCGACGGCAAGGTCAAGAGCGACGACGACTTCGTTTTCTACAACAACCTGCGCTCGGAGGATGGCTCGGTCGAGCATGCCGGCGACAAGCTGACCAGCCCCAACACCACCGACGAGGAACAGCTCGAGGTCGACCTCGCCCACGTGCCGCCCGACATCCAGCGCATCGCGGTGGCGGTCACGATCCGCGACGCCGAGGCGCGCCACCAGGATTTCGGCATGGTCAGCCATGCCTTCATCCGCTGCGTGGATGCCGACAGCGACCGCGAGATCGCGCGCTTCGACCTCAGCGAAGACTACTCCAGCGAAACCTCGCTCGTCTTTGGCGAACTGGTGCGTGCCAATGGCGACTGGCGCTTCCGCGCGGTGGGCCAGGGCTACCGCGGCGGGCTGTCGCCACTGGCCCGTTCCTACGGGGTCGACGCCTGACATTTTGACAATCGGCGCGGGCATGGCAGAATGATCGCGCCGCAACTTTTACGTGCGGCAACTCACCGTTCAACCCAGCACGCCCTCGACCATGCCGATGACCCTGCCCAAGCGCGCCCTTGCGATCGTCCTGTCCCTGCTCATTGCCTGCGCCGTGCTGTTCGCGCTCTACATCTGGTTCGCGCTGAGCTGGTCGTATTCGGAAGGCGAACGCGCCGGCTACCTGCAGAAGCTGTCGCACAAGGGCTGGCTGTGCAAGACCTGGGAAGGCGAGATCCTGCTGTCGAGCATGCCGGGCGCGATTCCCGAGCGCTTCGCCTTCACGGTGCGCGACCCGGCCGTGGTCACCCAGCTGCAGCAGGCCATGGGCCAGCGCGTGCAGCTGACCTACTCGCAGCACAAGGGCTTGCCCACCAGCTGCTTCGGCGAGACCGAGTACTTCGTCGACAAGGTGCACGTCGGCGGCCAGGGGCCGGTGACGCCGATGTGAAGGCAAAACTCATCAGCCATCGTCGTTCCCGCGCACGCGGGAACCCCATTTCTCCCGCCCACCCGCTGAGTTCAACTCAACCCTCAGCGCACGCCTGAGCAGGATCAAGCGCCCCGTTCCCACCTCCCCTACGCTGAGTTAACTCAAGCGTTCAGGGAGGTTCACATGGACCGACGCGGCTTCATCCGCAGCGCAATGTTCTACACCGTGGCCAGCGCCACCGCCGGCCTGGCCGGCTGCCACGCCGGCGCACAGGACGACACGGGCGGCGGCGGCAACGTCCCGCCCACCAACGCGGCCTTTCCGCAAGGCGTGGCCAGCGGCGATCCCAAGGACGCCAGCGTCGTGTTCTGGACCCGTTATCCAAGCGGCGGGGCGCTGCGGCTGGAAGTGGCGCTGGGCCAGGATTTCTCCCGCCCCGTGGCCACGGTCAGCCTGTCCGCACTGGCCGCGTACGACTTCACGGTGCGCGCCAAGGTCATCAACCTGCTGCCGGGCACCCAGTACTATTACCGCTTCGTCGCCGGCAAGGACGTCAGCCCCATCGGCATGGCGCGCACGGCGCCGGCCGCATCCAGCGCGCCGCAGTCGCTGCGCTTCGCGTGGATCTCGTGCCAGGACTGGAGCTTCAACCATTGGGGCGCGTTCAGCCTGCTCGCGCGGGAATCGCTGGACTTCGTGGTCCACGTCGGCGACTACGTCTATGAGCTGGTCGACACCAGCTTCAAGCAAGGCCAGGCCGAGCCCACACACACCTACATCACCCTGCCCAACGGCGCGCCCACCGGCGGCAGCTCGCCCGGCATCCACGCCACCAGCGTGGAAGACTACCGCACGCTCTATCGCACCTATCGCGGCGACACCCGCCTGCAGGAAGTGCACCGCCTCTTCCCCATGATCGCCATGTGGGACGACCACGAATTCTCCGACGACTGCTGGCAGGACCACCAGACCTACACCAATGCCGACTTGCGTGAAACCGCGCGCCGCCGCAACGCCAACCAGGCCTGGGCCGAATACATGCCGGTCGACCTGGGCGACGTGTCGTTCGACCGCAACAACCCGGCCTACGACAACATCCGCATCTACCGCGACTTCCATTTCGGCTCGCTGCTGCATCTCGTGATGACAGACGAACGGCTCTACCGCGACGACCACGTGGTGTCGGAAGCGGACGTCGCCCGCTCCCTGGGCCACGATCCGGTGAACGGCGACGACTTCATCGGCTCGCGCGCCTTCGTCCCGCGCGACGTGCTGCTCGCCGCGGAAGAAGCCGACACCATCGCCCTCGGACACCCGCCGTCGATCCTTGGCCAGACACAGACCACCTGGTGGAAGAACACCATGCGCGCATCGACCGCGCGCTGGCGGGTGTGGGGGAACGAAGTGCCGCTCAACCGCATGTGGCTGGACCTGAGCCGCATCGGCATCTCGCAGTGGGACAAGCTGTTCGTGCTGAACGCCGACGTGTGGGACGGCTACCCGAGCGCGCGGGCCGACCTGATGAACTACCTGAAGGCGCAAGCCATCCACAACGTGGTGTCGCTCAGCGGCGACCTGCACGCCTTCCAGTGCGGCGTGGTGCGCAACGATCCCGATCCCGCGCTCGGCACCGCTGTCATGGTCGACTTCGTTGGAGCGGGGATCAGCAGCCCTTCGTTCTACCGCGAGATCCTGCAGCAGCTCGGCCGCATCGGGCAGTCGCGCATCACGGATTTGGCCGCGATTCCGGATGCGCTCGACCGGCTGATGCGCAACCAGAACCCGGACCTGCTCTTCGGTGACCACGATGCCCAGGGGTACGCCGTCGCCACCGTCACGCCGGACAACCTCGTCGTCGTCTTCAACAAGGTCAAGCCCCTGAACTCCGACGGCTCGGCACCGGCCAACCCGCTATCGACCCGCACGCGCATCACGCTCGCCAACGGCTCGACCGCACCGACAGTGGAGGAAAACGTCAATTGAAGATCGACCCAGCTCAGTAAAAAAGAACCGTCGTCCCCGCGCGGGAAGGCGGGGAACCATAGACACGTCGAGCCGTCGAAACACGAAACGCCAGAGCACGCAAGGGATGCGCCCTCACGCGCCCAGCACGGTCACCACCACCGACCGCCGCTGCGGCGCCGTACGATGCTCCCACAGATAAATCCCCTGCCACGTCCCAAGCAGCAAGCTTCCCCCGCCGATCGGCACAGTCAACCCGGTATCCGTGAGCACGCTGCGCGCATGCGCCGACATATCATCCGGCCCTTCGAGCTCGTGGCTGTAGTGTGGATCCCCATCCGGCGCCAGGCGCGCCATGATGGTTTCAAGATCGCGCCGCACGTCGGCGTCCGCGTTTTCGGTGATGGTCAGCGAGCAACTGGTGTGCTGAACGAACACCTGTGCCAGCCCGCACTGCACACCCGCCGCGCGCACCACCTTGGCGACCTCATCGCTGATATTCTGCGTGCCCCTGCCGCGCGTCGAAAAGTGAAGGATCTCTTGATGTGCCATTTGCTAACCCAGCCTCAGGACAAAGTTGTCGTCGTGCCCGGCACTGCCGAGCCCGACTTCCCGCGCGGCGGGAACCCCGTTTCCCCAGCAGACCACCAAAGCATAGCGCAGCCGTTCGCGCACACAATCACCGCTTCGGCATCTCCCGATCCAAAAACTTCACGGTCGCATCCACCGTCGGCTGCAGCCACGGATCGAACATCCAGAAGGAATGCGGCGTGTCCTTGATGAACACCACCTCGCTGTCCACGCCAACCTGCTTCATCCTGGCGATCATGTCATCGCGCCCGACCGCAAAGCGCGGCTGCGCGCTGTCGACAAACAGGATCGGCGGCATCCCCGCGTGCACATAACGGATCGGCGATGCCTCCGCCCACAACTCGCTCTTCTCGGCATAACGCCCACCGAACCACATGCCGGCGGCGGACGGGCTCTTCTTCGGATCATCCTCGTTGGTGCGCGCCGCCTCCGACGTGAAATCGGAAAGTCCGTCGATGTTGACGATGGCCTGCACCGCGCTCGACACCTTGCTGCTTGCCGCGCCCGGATCGAAGCGGTCCAGGTTCCCGGTCACCCCCGCGAGGCTGGCGATCTGGCCGCCGGCCGATCCGCCTGCCAGCGCGAACCGATTCGGATCGAGGCGATACTCGTCCGCGTGGCCACGCACCCAGCGCACGGCGGCACGGGCGTCATGGATCGCGGCCGGATACAGCGCCTCGCCGGACAGGCGGTAGCTGATGGTGACCGCCGCATAACCGCGCTCCGCCAGCCGGATCGCCATCGGCACGAACTCGGACCGGAAGCCCGAGCGCCAGCCGCCGCCGTGGACGATGATCACCGTCGGGAAGCGCTCACCCGCGCGCGCCGATGAAGGCAAATACAGGTCCAGCCTCAGGCAGCGCGTGCCGTACTGGATGTAGGTCTTGTCGGCCACCTTGACGACATCTGGCGGCAGCTCCGAACTCGCGATCTGGATGAACGGATACTTCTTGATGTTCTTGTCGTAGGTGTGCTGGAAGTCGTAAGTGTTGGTCGGGTCCGGCGGGGGCTCGATGCAGTCGGCGGCTTTGGCGAGGAAAGGCAGCGCGAGGACGGCTGCGGCGAAGAAGCGTACGTACAAGAGCGGCATGGAAGACCCGGCGGTAGCGAAACCGTGCCAGTATGCCATGAAACCTTGCCCATCCTTCGCGTAGAATCGCTCAGCTTACTGCGCGAAAACTCCTCCATGAAAACACTGACGTCCCCTCGCCTGCGTGCATCCTGCTTCATGCTGCTTGTCGCTTGCCTGATCTCCACATCCGGCCTGTGCGCCGACAAAGTGAACGCTTCCGTTTCCGAATCCGTGGTCGGTCCTGGCTGGGCCAACAACTCGGTCAACGTGGTTGTTTTCCGCAAGAACTCGCTGGTCACCGACAACGATACGCAGTACGTGGCCTATTACGATGGCGACCGCCACGTGGTGCTCGGCAAGCGCAGGCTCGGCACTTCAAGCTGGGAAATCCACCGCACCCAATACCAGGGCAATGCCAGCGATGCGCACGATGCCATCAGCCTGATGGTCGACGGCGCCGGCTACCTGCATGTCGCCTGGGACCATCACAACAACAAGCTGCACTATGCGCAAAGCGTCCGGGCGGGCTCGCTGGAGCTCGGCCCGCAGCGGCCGATGGTAGGCCGCGACGAAGATGCGGTGACCTATCCGGAATTCCACCGCCAGCCTGGCGGCGGCCTGCTCTTCCTCTATCGCACTGGCAAATCGGGCCGGGGAAACCTGGTCGTCAACCGCTATGACCTTGCAAGCAAGCGCTGGGAACGCCTGCATGACAACTTGATCGACGGTGAAGGCAAGCGCAACGCCTACTGGCAGGCATGCATTGATCAGCGGGGCACGGTGCACATCTCGTGGGTCTGGCGCGAATCGCCAGACGTCGCGAGCAACCACGACATGGCCTATGCCCGTTCGCGCGACGGCGGCCGCACGTGGGAGACGTCGGACGGAACGAAATATGCGCTGCCGATCACCGCTGCTACCGCCGAATACGCGGCGCGGATCCCGCAAAACAGCGAACTGATCAACCAGACCTCGATATCCGCCGACAGCACAGGCAACCCCTACATCGCAACGTATTGGCGGGACAGCACCGCGCCGTTACCGCAGTATCACATCGTGTTCCGCACGGAGAACGGCTGGCGCGTACGCTCACTCGATTTTCGCAGGACACCGTTCTCGCTGAGCGGGGCCGGCACCAAGCGCATCCCGATCGCGCGGCCACAACTGCTCGTCAATGCCACGTCGTCCACGCCCTCCGGACTGCTGGTCTTTCGAGACGAAGAACGCGGCAGCCGGGTGTCGATGGCGAGCTTCACGGATGTGCGAAACAGTCCTTGGACCTTGACCGATTTGACCGCCGGGTCGGTGGGGGCGTGGGAACCTAGCTACGATACCGAACTTTGGAAGCAGTCCGGCGTGCTAAGCCTGTTCGTCCAGAATACCGTGCAGCTTGATGGCGAAGGGAATGCTGTTGTTCCGGCACAGCCGGTCAGGGTGCTGGACTGGAAGCCAGACCTTTAGGCGCTGTTTGTATTTGACCGGAAGAGAGCTAACTCTGGTCAATAAGGAGAACGTGGTTCCCGCGCAGGCGGGAACCACGTTCAAACTTTGATAGATGGCAGGGCTGATTCGGACGGCGCCCGATGATCACGTCCGCCGCGGAATCACATCCGCCAGCCGCTTGGCCGCCTGCGCTGCCGATGGCTGCTTGACGCGGTCGATCACTTCGCGCGTCAGGTCCTCCGACGCCAGCCGCTGCTCCGCTTCTTCCTTGCGCTCGCCGACCGCCTCCTTGGTCGCGGCCAGCTCCGCCGACTGTTCGTCGTAGCGCCGATGCTCCAGCTCCGCCAGCTCGCGCTTGGCTTCGGCCATCGCGTTCGTGGTCTTCGCGACCTTGCGCTGCATGTGCGCATGCTTCTGCGCCTGGTCCAGCAAGGCGCGCTGCGCGTCGCGCTTCTCGATCGCGGCTTGCGCCGACACCTGCTCGGCCAGCTCGCGCTCGCGCGCCAGCGCCAGTTGCTCTTCCTCGGCCTGCGCGCGCGCTTCGGCTGCGCGCGCCGCCGCCTGCTCCGATGCGAGCGTATCCTGCGCCGCCTGCCGCGCCCGCGCGTCCGCCGCCGCCTGCTCACGCTGCGCCACCGCCGTTTGCTCGGCCAGTGCCGCAGCCTCACGCGCTGCCTGCTCGGCCGCCGCCTGCGCTTCGCGCGTCTTCAGTTCAGCCAGCGCCAGCGCCTCGCGCTCCGTGTCCGCCGCCGCGCGCTCCGCCGCGATGGCCTCGTCCATCTGCGCCAGCTTGCGCAGTTCCAGCGCCGCGCGCTCGGCCTGCGCCTGCGCCAGCTCGGTCGCACGCTGCGCCTGCTCCTTGAGCGCCGCCGTCGCCGCTTCCTCATGGGCCGCGCGCTCATCTGCCTGCGCCGCCTCGACGCGCGCCGCTTCGATCGCAGCCTGCTTGGCTGCCTCGATACGGCGCTCGGCCTCGGCCTGCTGATGCATCAGCCTGGCCTCTTCCTGCTCGGCCAGCGAGCGCGTCTGCGCGGCCGCCGCCAGTTCGCGCTCCGCTTCCAGTTTGTCCTGCAGCGCGGCCAGCGCCTCGGCTTCCATGAGCGCGCGCTCACGCTCGGCCTGCGCCAGGCGTTCGGCTTCCTCGGCGCGGCGTGACGCCTGCTGCGCCGCCTCGCGCTGCTGTTCGACCTGCGCCGCCACCGCCGCCAGCGCCTGCTGCTCGGCGTCGTTCTCGGCCGCGCGCGCATCCGCCGCCGCCTGCGCCAGCGCGGCACGCTCGCCGGCCAGCGCCTGCTGGCGCTGTTGTTCCTCCGCTTCGCGCCGCGCCGCCTGCGCCGCCAAGTCGTCGGCCTGCGCGCGCTCGGCCGCATGCTGCGCCGCGACCTGCTCGGCGGCCAGCCTGGCCTCGACCTGCATCGCCGCTTCGTCTTCGGCGCGGGCGCGCTGGAATGCGACTTCGCGCAGCTTGCGATCCGCTTCGATGCGCGCCTCGGTCGCCGCCAGGATGCGGCCCTCGGCTTCGCGCCGCGCCTCGGCCGCCGCCAGCGCCGTCTTCTCCAGGCGTTCGCGGTGCAGCGCGCCGTCGCGCAGTTCCTTTTCGGTCTGCAGGCGCATGCGCAGCGATTGCGCCGCCACCCGCTCGGACTCTGCCTGCGCCGCGGCGGTCGCCTCGCGTTCTTGTTCGATGTGGGCCAGCGCGCGCGCTTCTTCGAGCGCCCGTGCCTCGGCGGCGGCGCGCGCGAAGGCGGACGCCAGCGCCACCTGGTCGGCCAGCTCGCGCTGGCGCGTCAGCTCCAACGCTTCGGCTTCGGCCTCGGCCAGCTTCTCGGCGGTCTGGCGCGCGCCCTTCTCGGCGCGCTCGCGCTCGCGCGCCAGGATCGCCACGCGCGCATCGGCGCTGGCGCTGTGCAGCACTTCTTCCTTGGCCGCTTGCACCGCCGCGACCCGCTCGGCCGCCTGCAGGCGTGCCTGCTCGGTCTGGACCAGCAGCTCGTCGGCCGCCTCCGCGGCGCGGGCCGCGAGCGCGGCTTCGGCCTCGATCTGTCCTGCCGCCCGGCGGCGTGCTTCTTCCTCCATGCGGGCGCGCGCTTCGGCTGCCAGCTTGACCTGTGTTTCCGTTGCGACGCGCGCGCGCAGCTCGACGGTCTCGGCGCGCACCGCTTCCAGCCGCTCGCCGGCCGCCTTGGCCGCTGCCCGCAGGCTGTCGATGCGGTCGCGATCCGCTTCGATCGCTGCCTCGGACGCCTGCGCGATGGCCAGCGCCGCGGCGGTTGCCTCCGCATCCATCCTGGCGCGCTGCTCGGCCAGCTCGCGCGCCTGCGATTCGGCCGCAGCGCGGCTCTCGGCGGCGCAGTTGGCCTTCGCTTCGGCTTCGACGCGGGCGATCGCCTGCTTGATGTCAGCCATCGCCAGCGGCGCGCGCGACTCGTGCGTCTCCAGTGGCTCGGCGGAGGGCGCCAGATCGATAATCAGGTCGGCTTCTTGTTGCTGGATCGGGTCGGGGTGCATCAGGCGAGGTCTCGTTGGCGGTCCGGTGGGCTGTCCCTGATTATCCGTTGTCGCGCCGCAATCCAGCAAGGTGAGCAGGCAGGAAAAAACGGCTCAATTCGCTTGTTCGACAAACGGAGTTATCAGGGAGACTACAAAGGTGGCTCATCCATCAACGATCCGTATAATGACGTGAAGACAGAGGAGTGATTCCTGATTAGTTCGGAAATGAATGTGGCAAGCAAGCCGGTCCAAATGAGAGACGCAAGCCCGCGCTGGTCGGTGTACGCCTACCTGGCCGCGCTGGTTGTCGCTTGCCTGGGTCCCGGACTGGTCGGTGCGGCGCTGCTCCTCATCCATGAATACCGGGAGGGCCACGAGCGCCTGGAAAAAGACACGATCCTCACCGCGCGCGCCCTGGTCCAGGCGGTTGACGCGCACCTGATGGAAGCCGAGGTCGCCGCGCAATCGCTGTCCACCGCCGGGTCGCTGGCGCGCGGCGATTTCGCGGAGTTCCGCCGCGGCGCGCTGTTGCTGCTGAAGGTCGCCCGGCCGGGCAGCAATATCGTGGTGACGGACAGGAACGGCCAGCAAATCTTCAATACGCTCCAGCAACCAGGCCAGCCGCTGTACCTGAACCGCGATCCCGTCGTCCTGCACCGCCTTCAGCAAGTCCTGGAGACCGGAGAACCGGTCATTTCCAATCTCTTTATCGGCGGCTTGACCAAGCGCCCGATCATGACGATCGACGTGCCCGTCTTCGTCCGCGACAAGGCGACCTTTGTGCTGAGCATCGGCGTCCAACCCGAAGAGTTCAATGCCATCTTGATGAACCAGCGCTTGCCGCCGGGCTGGCTGGCAGCCGTGTTCGACGGCGTCGGCACGACCGTGGCGCGCACCCACGGCGCGAAGCAATTCGTCGGCCAGAAAGGCACGCAGGAATTCATCCAGCGCATTCACGATGTGGGCGAAGGATCGATGGAGAGCACCACCCGGGAAGGCATCCGGACCTTCTCCGTGTTCAGCCGCTCGCCCACGACCGGCTGGAGCGTGGGCATCGGCATTCCCCTCGCCAGCCTCGAAGCCAGCTTGCGGCGTTCGCTGTGGATCTTCGCGGCCGGCATGGTGGTCCTGTTCGCACTGGGGATCTCGCTGGCCTGGTTCTGGGCCGGCAGGATTGCCCGGTCGGTGCGCTCGCTGACCGCATCCGCGCTGGCCTTGGGCAACGGCGAAAAGCCGGAACGCCCGGCGCTTCATATCAGGGAAGCGCTGGAAGTCGCCGATGCGCTGGATGAAGCGTCCAAGCTGTTGAGCGACCGAACCGCGGCGCTGCAGTCCTCGAACCGGTCTCTGAAGGAATCGGAACGCGCCCTGCTCGAAAGCGAAACACTGTTCCGCGCCGCCTTCGAGCAGGCCGCCGTCGGCATGTCGCGGGTTTCCCTCGACGGCAAGTTCATCCAGGTCAACGACAAGCTCTGCGCCATCGTCGGCCATGAGCGCGAGGCCCTGCTTGCCCTGACTTTCCAGGAAATCACCCACCCCGATGACCTCGAACGGGACCTGGACTGCGTGCGGCAACTGCTCGCCGGCTCGATCAACAGCTACAGCCTGGAGAAGCGCTACATCCGCAAGGATGGCGCCACCAACTGGGTCAACATCGCGGCGTCGCTGGTGCGGCAGCGGTCCGGCGAGGCCGATTACTTCATCGTCGTGATCGAGGACATCCAGCCCCGCAAGACCGCCGAAGCCGCGCTGGAGGAAACCCGCAAAAGCCACGAGCGGCGCCTGGAGCAGCAAGTCGCCGAGCGCACCGAAGCACTGACCTCCGCCAACAAGGAACTGGAACGGCTCGCCCACCACGATGCGTTAACGGGATTGGAGAATCGCCTGGCGGCCAACGAGCGCCTGCGCTTCGAGTTCCTGCGCCTCAAGCGGACCGGCAATGTGTACAGCGTGCTGATGCTGGACGTCGACCACTTCAAGCGCATCAACGATACCTATGGCCACGAGACGGGCGACCACGTGCTCAGGCAAATGGGCGAACTGCTGGCCGAAGTGACGCGCAAGACCGATTTCGTGGCGCGCTTTGGCGGCGAAGAATTCCTCGTCATCCTCCCCGATACCGATGCCACCGGGGCAATGGAAGGCGCCGAAAAAATCCGGCAAGCCGCCAACGCCCGTGTTTTCCCGGCAGTCGGGCACGTGACGCTCAGCATTGGCATCGCGACGGCCAAGGCCGCCGATTCGAATGAAGACGAAGCGGTGCGCCGGGCTGACAAGGCGCTCTACCGCGCCAAGCACGGCGGCAGGAACACGATCCGTTGCTGAACCGCCTCAGACCGGCCACAAGGGCGGTTCATCCATCAGCGCGATCTGCTCGCGCAGCTCCAGGATGCGGTCCTGCCAGTAGCGCTGCGTGTTAAACCAGGGGAAAGCGGCGGGGAAAGCCGGATCGTTCCAGCGCGACGCCAGCCAGCCCGAGTAATGGATCAGCCGCAAAGTGCGCAGCGCCTCCACCAGGTACAGCTGGCGCGGGTCGAACGCGCAGAAATCCTCGTAGCCGGCCAGGATGTCGGCCATCTGCCCGACCATTTCCTGGCGCTCGCCCGACAACAACATCCACAGGTCCTGCACCGCCGGCCCCATGCGGCTGTCGTCAAAGTCCACGAAGTGCGGGCCGTCGTCGGTCCACAGCACATTGCCGGTGTGGCAGTCGCCATGCAGGCGCAGCAGTTTCAACTCCCCTGCCCGCTCGTAGCAGCGCGCCACCCCGGCCAGCGCCTGGTCGACCACGCTGGTCCAGGCCGGCAGCACATCGGGCGGGATGAAGCGGTGCTCCAGCAGGAAATGGCGCGGCTGGCGGCCGAAGGTGTCGATATCGATCGCGGGCCGCGTACGGTAGGCCTCCGTCGCGCCCAGTGAATGGATGCGGCCGATGAAGCGCCCCATCCACTCCAGCGCGATCGGATCGGACAGCTCCGGCGCGCGCCCGCCGCGGCGCGGGAATACGGCGAACAGGAAACCGTCGAAATGGTGCAGGGTCTGGCCGTCCAACGCCAGCGGGGCCACCACCGGCACTTCCCGCCCGGCCAGGTCGGCCACGAAGGCATGCTCCTCCAGGATCTGCTCGCGGCTCCAGCGCGCCGGCCGGTAGAACTTCACCACCACCGGCGGCCCTTCTTCGCGCCCGACCTGGTAGACCCGGTTCTCGTAGCTGTTCAGCGCCAGCAGGCGCCCGTCGCCGTACAGGCCGACGCTGTCGACCGCGTCGAGGACCTTGTCCGGGCCGAGCCGTTCGTAGGGGTGCTGGAGGGCCGGATCTTGGCCATGAGATAACTCGTTCATGGGCGCATTGTAAGTCTCCGGCACATTTTCGTGCGTTCGAGAGGCCCGAGGCGTTAAACTGACGCCTTCAACGCAACAAGACCACATATGCAACTCGACCAGCCCCTCACCGACAAAGAATTCGACGAACTCGACCGCTTCCTGCTGTCCGACCGCTGCCCGGAAGACGCGATGACCATGGACAGCCTGCACGGCTACCTGACCGCCATCGCGATCGGCCCCGAAACCATCATGCCGGCCGAATGGCTGCCGAAGGTCTGGGGCGGCGAAGGCGCCGCGCCACAGTGGAAGAACAGCAAGGAAGAAGAGCGCATCGTCAACCTGGTCATGCGCTTCATGAACGAAGTGCTGGTTACCTTCGAAGTCGCGCCCAAGGAATTCGAGCCGCTGTACTGCGAGCACGAGGTCGATGGCGAGACGCTGATCGACGCCGAGGCATGGTGCTGGGGCTTCTGGGAAGGCATGGAACTGCGTCCGGGCTCGTGGGACGAGATCTGGGATTCCGATGTGGGCGAACTGATGCGCCCGATCTACCTGCTGGGTGCGGACGAGATCGAAGAAAACGAACTGCCCGAAGTGGAAAACCCGCGCAACGCGCACAAGCTGGCGCTCGAGATCGAGGCGAACCTGCCGGCGATCCACAAGTTCTGGGTGCCGCGCCGCAAGCCGGCGGTGGAAACCGTCAAGCGCGAAGAGCCCAAGGTGGGCCGCAATGACGATTGCCCGTGCGGGAGCGGGAAGAAGTACAAGAAGTGCTGCGGGGCGCAGACTGAATAATCGAGAACTTAAACACCGTCGTCCCCGCGCGGGCGGGGATCCATGCCGACTCTGCGACTACGCGGCTTGTCTATGGGTCCCCGCCTGCGCGGGGACGACAGTTTTTTAAGGTAACGGTAATGGTTAAGCTGGCTGGGCCGGCGCCTCACTCAAGGCCGCCAGGCGCGTTTCATACAACGCCCCCAGCAAATCCGACTGGCTGACAATCCCCGCAAACACCCCATCCTTGTCCACCACCGGAATGTGGTGCAAGCCCTCATTCGCCATCAAGGGCACCAGCTCCGCGATCGGCTGATCGAGGCTCACCGTGCGCACCTGCGTGGTCATGATCTGGTCCACCGTCTCCGGCCGGTCCTCGCGCGCCCCGAACATCATCCCGACCAGCTGGCCCACCCGCTCCGTCACGCTGCGGTATTCATCCAGCCCCGCGTGATGCAGGAAGTCGCTCTGTGCCACGATGCCGGCCACGCGGCGGTCGCGCCGCAGCACCGGCAGCGCGTGGACCTGGTGCTTGCGCAGCAGCCGCCAGGCCAACGCCAGCGGCGCGCCCGGCTCCACCGTCACCACGTCCTTCGACATGATCTCGCCGCAGGTGATCACACCGAAACGCCGCCCGTAGGCATGCATTTCGGTCGCCAGCAGGATGCGCTCCAGGTCGTCGCGGCTGACGTCCAGGAACTGGTCGTAATGCGCCAGCGCATCGTCCAGGTCTTCCTTCGCGAAACCGAGGCGCGCCGTCGGCACCGGATCGCGCGTGGCGTGGGTGCTGGTCAGCGTCGATTTCTTCTGCGAATGCGGATAGCGCCGCCCGGTCAGGTTATTGAACAGCAGCGCCGCCAGCACGATCAGCAGCGAATTGAGCGCCACCGGCTCCAGCGCGAAGCGGAAGCCTTCGGCATGGATCGCCGGTCCGCCCAGCACCGCGGTCAGCGCCACCGCGCCGCTGGGCGGGTGCAGGCAGCGCAGCAGGAACATGACCATGATCGCCAGGCAGCCGGCCAGCGGCGCCGCCAGCAGTGGATTGGCGATCGCGTGCGCGCACAGCACGCCGACCAGCGCAGCCACCGTGTTGCCGCCAACCACAGCCCAGGGTTGGGCCAGCGGGCTGCCCGGCAGGCAGAACACCAGCACCGCCGATGCGCCCATCGGCGCCACCAGCGCCGCGGACACACTGCCGCTGCCGGTCAGAGCAAGGCTCAGACCGCCAACGATGAGCAAACCAAGAAAGGCTCCGGCCACCGCGCGCATCCTTTCCTGGCGCGGCACCGTGTTCGGCTGCGGCCGGAAGCGGCGCAACCATTGCAAGGTGATATCCAACTGAATTCTCTGTGAAGCAAGGGGCAGCAATTTAAGCACATTTTCCCCGCTCCCGCTGAGCCTGGCTTAAAATGGAAGGGTCGGCGCAAAATGTCACACCATGATATATTTGCGGGTTCATCCATCCACGATTCTCGAACCACATGGCCGACGCGCCCGACCACCTGAGCAAGGCGGACTTCTCCGCCCTGTCCGAATTGCGCTACCAGATGCGCCGCTTCGAGCGCTTCTCCGAGGCCGCCGCGCGCGCCGAAGGGATCACCCCGCTCCAGTACCTGATGCTCTTGCACATCAAGGGCTACGCCGGGCGCGACTGGGCCACGGTCGGCGAACTGGCCGAGCGCCTGCAGGCCCAGCAGCACGGCGTGGTGGCCCTGGTCACCCGCTGTGAGCAGGCCGGCCTGGTCGAACGCCGCGCCAGCATGGAAGACCGGCGCCGGGTCGAGGTGCACCTGCTGCCGCCCGGCGAAGCGATCCTGCGCAAGCTGGCCGCCGTGCACCGCGCCGAACTGCGCGCGCAACGTGGATTCACGGTTCCCAACCTTTCTTAAACGCCATGCAACACCATTCGCTCCGCCGTGACTTCGACGGCAATGCCCGTCTATTGCGGATCAGCGCCATCGCACTCGTCATCGGCGCCCTCAGCACCATCGCCGCGCGCGTGCTGCTGACCCTGATCCGCTTCTTCACCGACCTGTTCTTCTACCAGCGCTTCAGCATCGAGGACCTGTCGCCCGCCAACAACACGCTCGGCCTGTGGGTGATCGCCATCCCGGCGATTGGCGGCCTCATCATCGGCCTGATCGCCCGCTTCGGCACCGAACAGGTGCGCGGCCACGGCATCCCGGAGGCGATCGAGGCGATCCTGTTCAAGAACAGCGCCATGTCGCCCAAGGTGGCGGTGCTCAAGCCGCTCGCCTCCGGCATCGCAATCGGCAGCGGCGGCCCCTTCGGCGCCGAAGGCCCGATCATCATGACCGGCGGCGCCATCGGCTCGCTGGTGGCCCAGCACTTCCCGATGACCGGCGCGGAACGCAAATCGCTGCTGGTGGCGGGCGCGGTGGCCGGCATGACGGCCGTGTTCGGCACGCCGGTGGCGGCGGTGCTGATGGCGGTCGAACTGCTGCTGTTCGAACTGCGCCCGCGCAGCCTGTTGCCGGTCGCGATCGCCTGCGCGACGGCCGGTTTCCTGCGTCCGCTGGCGCTCGGCTTGTCGGGCCCGCTGTTCCCGCTGCAGACCGCTGCCGTCACTCCGTCGGCGCTGGGCGCCTGCCTGGTCGCCGGCCTGCTGTGCGGCGCCCTGGCCTGGCTGATGTCGTTCGCCCTGTATCGCATGGAAGACTGGTTCAAGGCGCTGCCGGTGCACTGGATGTGGTGGCCGGCGCTGGGCGGGCTGGCGGTCGGCATCGGCGGCTGGATCCAGCCGCGCGCGCTGGGCGTCGGCTATGACGTCATCGGCGACCTGCTGCACAACCACATCGCGCTGGCCGCCGTCGGCGCCCTGCTGCTGGTCAAGCTGGTGATCTGGGTGATCGCGCTGGCCTCCGGCACCTCGGGCGGCGTGCTGGCCCCGCTGCTGATGCTGGGCGCCGGCCTCGGCGTGGTGTTGGGCCCGCTCCTGCCGGGCGCCGAACCGGGCCTGTGGCCGCTGGTCTGCATGGCTGCCACCCTCGGCGGCATGATGCGCGCGCCGATCATGGCCGCCATCTTCGCCTTCGAACTGACCGGCGACGCCAACGCCCTGCTGCCGCTGCTGGCCACGTCCGCGGTCGCCTACGGCTTCACCGTGCTGACCATGGGCCGCTCGATCCTGACCGAAAAGATCGCGCGCCGCGGCTACCACATCTACCGTGAGTACGGCATCGACCCGCTCGAACGCAACGCCGTCGACGACGTGATGACGCACACCCCGCAATGGGTGGATGCCGCCCACACGGTCGAGAGCGTGCTGGCCAGCCACTTTGGCGCCGGCCAGAGCCACCGCGCCTTCCCGGTGCTGAAGGACGGCGAGCTGGTCGGCATGCTGGACCGCGAAGCCCTGTCCGGCCGCGCGCCCGGCATGAAGGTGGGCGAGCTGTACGGCCTGAACTATCCGGTGGTCGCCCTCGTCCACGAGACCTGCCGCACGGTCGCCACCCGCCTCGCCGTGCACAAGCTGGAGCGGCTGCCGGTGGTGGCCGGTGAAGGCTCGCGCGAACTGGTCGGCATCGTCAGCCGCAGCGACCTGATCAAGGCAGCCCTGAGCCTGCACGCCGACGAACACGAGCGCCGCGTGCTGCGCCCTTCCCCGCTGGCCGAGCTGTTCGACGACACCGGAACGCCGCGCCGCGAGGGCTGACCCTACCGCTGAGCAATAACGGTCATGTTCGTGTACGATTTGCCAACCGTGCAAACGCACGCCGTCAACAAGGACAAGAACATGACCCGCATTTTCAAGCATCGCTTCCTCGGCGCGCTCGTCGCCGCCGCCATCGCCGCACCGGCCCTGGCCTCGGCGCCGATGGCCAAGACCCCGGCCCCCGGCTACTTCCGGGTGATGCTGGGCGACTTCGAAGTCACCCCGCTGTCGGACGGCACGGTCGACCTCCCGGTGGACCAGCTGCTGCACCAGAAGCCGGAGCAGACCAAGACCGAGCTCGGCCAAAGCTTCCTCACGCTGCCGCTGGAAACCTCGGACAACGCCTACCTCGTCAACACCGGCAGCAAGCTGGTGCTGATCGACACCGGCGCCGGCGCCCTGTTCGGCCCGACGCTCGGCAAACTGGTCGCCAACCTGCGCGCCGCCGGTTACCAGCCTGAACAGGTCGATGAAATCTACATCACCCACTTCCATGGCGATCACGTGGGCGGCCTCGTCAGCGACGGCAAGCTGGTGTTCCCGAACGCGACCGTGCGCGCCGCCAAGGCGGAGTCGGATTTCTGGCTGAGCGAAGAGAACATGAAGAAAGCGGCGGCCGACAAGAAAGGCTTCTTCCAGGGCGCGATGGGCGCGGTCGGGCCCTATGTGAAGGCCGGTCACTTCAAGCCCTTCGAAGGCAATGTCGAGCTGGTGCCGGGCATCCGCGCCAATGCCGAACACGGGCACACGCCGGGGCACACGACGTACGTGGTCGAGAGCAAGGGCCAGAAACTGGTGCTGATCGGCGACCTGATCCACGTGGCGGCCGTGCAGATGGCGCACCCGACGGTGACCATCGCCTTCGACAGCGACGAAAAAGCGGCGGAAGCGGCGCGCCTGCGCGAGTTCGATGCGGCGGCCAAAGGCGGCTACCTGATCGGCGCCGCGCACCTGCAGTTCCCGGGGATGGGGCACCTGAAGGCCGAAGGCAAAGGCTATCGCTTCGTGCCGGTCAACTTCACGCAGATGCGCTAAGTTCCCGCCGCCCCCTTAAGACCGTCGCCCCGGCGGAGGCCGGGGCCCATAGACCGTTTCCGAATCCGGAGACTCAGCATGGGCCCCGGCCTCCGCCGGGGCGACGGCTTTTGGCGTGGAGGTATGGATAAATGCCGCGTTCATCCCACCAAACGTACCATTCGCCCCCCGTTTCAGCCATTCCAGTCAGCGCACCGCCCCGCCCAGACCCAAACATCAATACACTTCCCCGATCACAAAAGGAGGACTGGGTATGAGACTCGTCTTGCGCCGCACCGGCTTCGCCACGCTTGTCCTGTTGTCGATCACGATATGCGGTTATGCCGCCTACAAATACGGTTTCCGCCCGCTCGGCGAAGGCATGCACCCGGCAATGCGCAAGTCCTTTGAATCGCATCCCTGGGCAATCTATCTGCATGTCTTCGGCGCGATCGCGGCGCTGGCGATCGGTCCCTTCCAGTTCCTGGGCCGCCTGCGCGCGCGCCTGCCGGGCCTGCACAGGATGCTGGGAAGGATCTACTTTGGCGTAGGCGTGCTGGTGGGCGGCCTGGCGGGCCTGTACGTCGCCCTACATGCCTTCGGCGGCTGGCCGACGCGGCTGGGCTTTGCCTTGCTGGCGCTGGCCTGGCTGTACACGGGAGTGCGCGCCTATCGCGCCATTCGCGCTGGCGATCCGCGCAGCCACCGGCAGTGGATGATCCGCAATTTTGCGCTGACCTTCGCGGCCGTCACCCTGCGCCTGCTGCTGCCTGCCGCGCTCGTCTCGGGACTGCGCTTCGCGGATGCCTATCCGTTTATCGCCTGGCTGTGCTGGGTGCCGAACCTGGTGATCGTTGAGCTGTTCATGAAGCGCAGCACTACCTCATCACCTGAACCAACAACTACTGTCGTTCTTACTTAGGCCTCTTCGCGATCGCCCGCGATCTCCGCCAGCACTTCGCCCAGCTTTTCCATATCCACCGGCTTCACCAGGTGGTAGCTGAACCCGGCATCAAACGCCCGCTGTCGGTCCTGCTCCTGGCCGTAGCCGGTCACGGCGATCAGCACCGCATCCGCCGTTTCCGCCTGCGCGTTCAGGCGCCGGGCCAGTTCGTTACCGTCCATTTCGGGCAAGCCGATGTCCAGCAGGCAGGCATCCGGCTGCACGATGCGCGCCCGCGCCAGCGCCGTTTTCGAATCGTTCTCGACCACGACCTCGTGCCCGCAAGCCTCCAGCAGCATGCCCAGCGTCATCGCCGCGTCCGTGTTGTCGTCCACCACCAGCAGCCTGAGCGTGCCGGGCGCGCGCGCCGCGCCGGGCGGCCCCGCCAGCGCCGAAAGCGGAGACGCCTCCAGCAAGGGCAAGGCAATGTCAAAGCGGCTGCCTTTGCCCAGCCCGCCGCTGAAGCAGGCGACCGTGCCGCCGTGCAGCTCGACCAGGTTGCGCACCAGCGCCAGCCCCAGCCCGAGCCCGCCCAGCGAACGGTCGGACGAGCGCTCGGCCTGCGCGAACAGCTCGAACACGCGCTCGGTCAGCTCCGGCTCCATGCCGATGCCGTCGTCGCGCACCGTCAACCGCAGCTGCTCGCCATCGCGCGCCGCTTCCAGTTCGATGTGGCCGCCGTCGGGCGTGTACTTGGCGGCGTTGCCCAGCACGTTGGACAGGACCTGCACCAGGCGCGCCTTGTCGCCCAGCACCGCCAGCGTGCTGTCCTGCAGCGCCACCGCCAAATGCTGGCAGCGCGCCTCAATCTGCGGCAGCACCTGTTCCACCGCTTCGTCGACGATCGACTTGGCCATCACGGGCGTGCGCGCCAGCGTCACCAGGCCGCGCGTGACGCGCGACACGTCCAGCAGGTCGTCCACCAGGCTCGTCATGTGGCGCACCTGGCGCCCGATGATGGTGCTGCTGCGGCGTACCCGCTCCTCGTCCAGCTTGCCGCGTCCGAGCAGCTCGGCGGCGGCCGAGATCGGCGCCAGAGGATTGCGCAGCTCGTGCGCCAGCATCGCCAGGAACTCGTCCTTGCGGCGGTCCTCGTCGCGCAGCCGATCCTCGGCCAGCTTGCGGGCGGTGATATCGCGGAAGAACACCGCCATGCCGTCCTGCACCGGGAAGGCGCGTAGCTCGACCCATGCCGGCGCGCCATTCGGCATGCGATGCATGTAATGGGCGGTGCCGGCCGTGCCGGTTTCCATGACGCGATGGTACATGCGGGCGCCTTCCGTGCCGGCCGCGTCCGGGTAAACCTCCCAGTAGTTGCGCCCGACCACCTGCCCGATCGGCAGGCCGGTCATGCGCAGCCCTTCCGCGTTCATTTGCAGGATGGTCCAGTCGCGGGCGATCACCATGAAGCCTTCGGCAATGGTGTCGAAGATGTAGCGGCTGCGGTCGCGCTCGATGCGCAGCTCGGACTGGGCGCGGGCCGTCTCCAGCGCGGCCCAGGTGCGCTGGGCGGTGGAACGGGTCAGCAGCAGCGCGTCCTCGCTCCAGCGGTGCGGGCGGCCCTGGTGCAGGCCGAAGAAGGCGAGCAGCCGTCCCGCCCGCACCAGCGGCACGGCGAGGAAGGCGCCGATCCCGTCCGCCTCGTAGGCCGCGGCCGCGTGCGCGGTACGCGGGTCCAGCCGCACGTCATCGACCAGGACCTCGGCGCCGGCGGTGAGCGCATCGGCGATCGCGGTGCCATAGAGGTCCAGCGCGAAATCGCGGCCGCCGTGGTCCGGCAGCTTGACCCGCGAAAACAGATAGGGAATCCGGAAGGTGCCGCGCTCGTGGTCGACCTCGGTGTACACGGCGCGGTCGACATCCAGCTTCTCGGCCAGCAGCGCGCTGGCGGTGGCCAACAGTTCCTCTGGCTGGGTCAGCGGCTGCAGCGCGTCCGACAGCGCCAACTCGAACGCGGCGCGGCGCTCGGTGCGCACCCGCTCGGTGGTCTCGACCACGGTGCAATACATGCCGCCCAGGCTGCCGTCGTCGCCATGCAGCGGAGAATAGG
Source organism: Massilia terrae (assembly GCF_024753145.1). Classification (GTDB taxonomy): domain Bacteria; phylum Pseudomonadota; class Gammaproteobacteria; order Burkholderiales; family Burkholderiaceae_D; genus Telluria; species Telluria terrae. The sequence continues at coordinate 218,074 of NZ_JANUGU010000009.1, forward strand.
AAAACGTGAAATAGCCCTGCTCCGGGTACTGGCTGCGCAGCACCAGCAGCGGCAGGTCTTCGTGGTAAGTCGACTGGCCCGACAGCGCGCGGTCGATGATCGGCGAAATATCGGGCCAGATCTCGGACCACACCAGGTGGAAGGGCTGACCCAGCGAAGCCGGGTGCTTCTCGCCCAGCATCGTCGCGTAGGCATCGTTGTAAAGCAGGCCGAGTCCGCTGCCCCAGGCGATGAACATCGGGAATGCGGAGTCCAGCACCATCCCGGCGGCGGTGCGCAGCGGCGCCGGCCAGGTGTCCGGATGGCCCAGCGGTGAGGCGCTCCAGTCGTACGTGCGCATCAGGGCGCGGACCGCGCCTGCGCCCTCCAAGCTCAGCTGACTTTGTGAACTTTGTGACATGATGTCGGATTGTCGCATACTTTTTCCGGAAAGCATGCACAGTTGGGGGGCGTCCGCCGCGCGGCCGGGCGCCTTGCCCCCATCACAACTTGATGAAATGTTCGCGGTAGTAGCGCAGTTCCTCGATCGACTCGATGATGTCGGCCAGCGCCGTGTGCTTCTGGTGTTTCTTGAAGCCGGACGCCAGTTCGGGCTTCCAGCGGCGGCACAGTTCCTTGAGCGTCGACACGTCCAGGTTACGGTAGTGGAAGAACGCTTCCAGCTTTGGCATGCCGCGCGCCATGAAACGGCGATCCTGGCAGATCGAGTTGCCGCACATCGGCGACTTGCCGGCCGGGACGTACTTCTTCAGGAAGGCGATCAGCTCGGCCTCGGCATCCGCTTCGCTCACGGTGGACGCCTTGACGCGGTCGATCAGGCCGGAACGGCCGTGCGTGCCCTTGTTCCAGGCATCCATCTTGTCCAGCGTCTCGTCGCTCTGGTGAATCGCGAACACCGGGCCTTCGGCGATCACGTTCAGGTTGAGATCGGTGACGACCACGGCGACCTCGATGATCTTGTCATTGTCCGGGTCGAGGCCGGTCATCTCCATGTCCAGCCAGATCAGGTTGAACTCGTTGGGCCGCTGGGCGGTCCCTGCTTGGGAGTCGGTGGCTTGTGACATAATCCTCTCTTTGCCAAATCAATCCTGCATTTTCTCACAGGCACCCATGTCTTCACTCGCGTTTTCGCTGTTGTTCGTGACTTTTTTCCTGCTGACGCTGGTCCTGCGCTTCTGGCTCGGGCTGCGCCACATCCGTCACGTCGCCCGCAACCGCGCCGCGGTGCCGCCCGATTTCGCGGCCACCGTGCCGCTGGCCGCGCACCAGAAAGCGGCCGACTACACCATCGCCAAGACCCGCTTCGGCCTGGCCGCGCTGGTCTGGAACGGGCTGCTGCTGGTCGGCTTCACGCTGTTCGGCGGGCTGCAGCTGCTGTCCACCGTGGTGCTGCACTGGGTCGGACCGGGAATGCTACACCAGTTGGGGCTCGTGCTTGCCTTCGCCGTGGTGTCCGGTGTGCTCGACCTGCCCTTCGACTGGTACCGCCAGTTCGTGCTGGAAGAGCGCTTCGGCTTCAACAAGATGAACCTCAAGCTGTGGATCGCCGACATGGTCAAGGGCGCCCTGCTCGGCGCCGTCATCGGCCTGCCGCTGCTGTGGGTGATCCTCACCCTGATGGCCAAGACCGGCGCGCTGTGGTGGCTGTGGGCCTGGGTGGTGTGGATCGCGTTCCAGCTGGCCCTGACCGCGCTGGCGCCGACCCTGATCCTCCCGCTGTTCAACAAGTTCACGCCGCTCGCCGACGAAGCACTCAAGGAGCGCATCGAAGGCCTGATGAAGCGCGTCGGCTTCGCCTCCAAGGGTCTGTTCGTGATGGACGGCTCCAAGCGCAGCGCGCATGGCAACGCCTATTTCTCCGGCTTCGGCTCGCACAAGCGCATCGTGTTCTTCGATACGCTCATCGAACGCCTGGCCCCGAACGAGATCGAAGCGGTACTGGCGCACGAACTGGGCCACTTCAAGCTCAAGCACATCGTCAAGCGCATCAGCGTGATGTTCCTGCTGTCGCTCGGCTTCCTCGCCCTGCTGGGCTACCTGAAGACCCGCATCTGGTTCTTCACCGGCCTGGGCGTGGATCCGATGATGGGCGACTCCAACGACGCCATGGCCCTGATCCTGTTCATGCTGGTGCTGCCGATCTTCACCTTCGTGCTCTCGCCGCTCAACTCGATCACCTCGCGCAAGCACGAATTCGAGGCCGACGCCTTCGCCGCCAAGCACACCGACTACCGCGACCTGGTCTCGGCGCTGGTCAAGATGTATGAGGATAACTCATCCACGCTGACGCCCGATCCGCTGCATTCGGCCTTCTACGATTCGCACCCGCCGGCCTCGGTGCGCGTGCGCCACCTTATCTCCGCGGGGGCCGCATGAGCCTGACCGACAAACGCTGCCTGCACGGCGCCGGTCCGCTGGACCGCGCCGCCATCGACGCCCTGCTGCTTGAGGTGCCCGGCTGGATCGAGCAAGACGACCATCTGGTGCGCAGCTTCGAATTCAAGGACTACCACGAGACCATGGAGTTCGTGAACGCGCTGGCATGGATGACCCATGCGCAGGACCACCATCCCGAACTGACCGTGCGCTACCGTCACTGCATCGTGGCGTACGCGACGCACACGGCCGGCAACAAGATCTCCGAAAACGACTTCATCTGCGCCGCCAAGGCCAACGCGATCTACGACCAGCGGGCCGGCGCATGAAGGAAATGCTGGGCACCATCGTCGCGGCGCACGGGCGCCACTACCTGGCCGACGTCGACGGCCGCATGCTCCAGTGCGTCACGCGCGGGAAGAAGACCAACGTCGCGGTGGGCGACATCGTCCACCTCAAGCGGACCTCCGACGACCAGGCCGTGATCGAGAAGATCGACGAGCGCAAGACCCTGCTGTACCGCTCGGACCAGTACAAGTCCAAGCTGCTGGCGGCGAACGTGACGCGCCTGTTCATCGTGGTCGCCACCGAGCCGGGCTTCACCGACGACCTGGTCTCGCGCGCCCTGGTGGCATGCGAAGCGGCCGGCGTCGAGGCCCACCTCATCCTGAACAAGACCGACGTCGAGGCCCAGCTGCCGCGCGCCCGCGAACGGGTCAAGGTCTACGCCGACCTTGGCTACCCGGTGCACGAAGTGTCGGCCAAGCGCCATCCCGAGCAGACGGTCGCCACCCTTGCGCCGCTGCTGGAAGGCCAGTCCTCGATCCTGATCGGCCAGTCCGGCATGGGCAAATCCTCGCTGGTGAACCTGCTGGTGCCGGAAGCGGATGCCGCCGTGCGCGAGATCTCGGAAGCGCTCGACGCCGGCAAGCACACCACCACCTTCACCCGCCTGTACAAGCTGCCGGGCGGCGGCGCCCTGATCGATTCGCCGGGCTTCCAGGAATTCGGCCTCTACCACCTGACCGAGGGCATGCTGGAGCGCGCCTTCGTCGAGTTCGGGCCGCACCTCGGCGGTTGCAAGTTCTACAACTGCCGCCACCTGGCCGAGCCACACTGCTCGATCCTGCAGGCGGTGGAAGACGGCAAGATCGCCCGCATGCGCCACGATCTCTACAAGCAGCTGGTGCACGAATCCTCGCAGACCTTGTATTAACGACCTGTATAGACAACAGAAAATCCACTGCCGCGATCGTGCTTTCCCAAGCAGCAAGCAAATGGACCTATAATCTAAGGTCGAAAGTAATCAAAAACTCGCTATGCCTGGCAATAAACAGATCAAGCACTTCCTGCAATTCTCCGACTTTACCCGCGACGAGTTCGAATACCTGATCGAGCGCGCGACCGTCATCAAGCGCAAGTTCAAGAACTACGAGGTCTACCACCCGCTGGTCGACCGCACGCTGGTGATGGTGTTCGAGAAGAGCTCGACGCGCACGCGCCTGTCGTTTGAAGCCGGCATGCACCAGCTGGGCGGCGCCGCGATCTACCTGAACACGCGCGACAGCCAGCTGGGCCGCGGCGAGCCGATCGAGGACGCCGGCCAGGTCATGAGCCGCATGTGCGACATCATCATGGTGCGCACCTTCGGCCAGGAGATCATCGAGCGTTTCTCCGCCAACTCGCGCGTCCCGGTGATCAATGGCCTGACCAACGAACACCATCCCTGCCAGGTGCTGGCCGACATCTTCACCTTCTGGGAGCACCGCGGCTCGATCACCGGCAAGACGGTGGCCTGGATCGGCGACGCCAACAACATGCTGTACTCCTGGCTGCAGGCGGCCGAAGTGTTCGGCTTCCACCTGAACGTGGCCACGCCCAAGGGTTACGAGCTGGATCCGAAGCTGGTCACCACCCAGCGCTTCACCCTGTTCGACAACCCGTCCGACGCCTGCGCCGGCGCGCACCTGGTCAACACCGACGTCTGGACCAGCATGGGCTACGAAAAGGAAAACGCCGAGCGCCTGAAGGCTTTCGACGGCTTCATCGTGGACGGCGCCAAGATGGCGCGCGCCGCCCCGGACGCCCTGTTCATGCACTGCCTGCCGGCCCATCGCGGCGAAGAAGTCGCGGCCGAAGTGATCGACGGCCCGCAGTCGGTGGTCTGGGACGAAGCCGAGAACCGCCTGCACGTGCAGAAGGCGCTGATCGAGTACCTGCTGCTTGGCCGCATCGAAGACAAATAAGCTAAATAATTTAAACGGTTAACTTACCCACCACTGAGCTTGATCGTCGGCCCTCTCCAGAAGGACCGGCTGACCATCCAAACTATCTCTCCAAACTGGAACTCCCATGAGCGACATTAAAAAAGTAGTCCTCGCCTACTCCGGCGGCCTCGATACCTCGGTCATCCTCAAATGGCTGCAGGATAACTACCAGTGCGAAATCGTCACCTTCACCGCCGACCTGGGCCAGGGTGAAGAGCTGGAACCGGCACGCGCCAAGGCGCTCAAGTTCGGCATCAAGCCGGAAAACATCTACATCGACGACGTGCGTGAAGAATTCGTGCGCGACTTCGTGTTCCCGATGTTCCGCGCGAACACCGTGTACGAAGGCGAATACCTGCTCGGCACCTCGATCGCGCGTCCGCTGATCGCCAAGCGCCTGATCGAGATCGCCAACGAGACCGGCGCCGACGCCATCTCGCACGGCGCCACCGGCAAGGGCAACGACCAGGTGCGCTTCGAACTGGGCGCCTACGCGCTCAAGCCGGACGTCAAGATCATCGCCCCATGGCGCGAGTGGGACCTGCTGTCGCGCGAGAAGCTGCTGAAATACGCGGAAGACGCCGGCATCGAGATCGACATGAAGCACAAGAACGGCGGCGCGCCGTACTCGATGGACGCCAACCTGCTGCACATCTCCTTCGAAGGCCGCCACCTGGAAAACCCGAGCGCGGAAGCCGAGGAATCGATGTGGCGCTGGACCGTGAGCCCGGAGCAGGCACCGGACCAGCCGGAATACCTCGACGTCGAATTCGAGAAAGGCGACATCGTCGCCCTGAACGGCAAGCGCATGACGCCGGCCGAAGTGCTGACGGAGCTGAACCGCCTCGGCGGCAAGCACGGCATCGGCCGCCTCGACCTGGTCGAGAACCGCTACGTCGGCATGAAGTCGCGCGGCTGCTATGAAACCCCGGGCGGCTCGATCATCCTGAAAGCGCACCGCGCGATCGAATCGATCACGCTGGACCGCGAAGTGGCGCACCTGAAGGACGACCTGATGCCGCGCTACGCCTCGCTGATCTATAACGGCTACTGGTGGAGCCCGGAGCGCGTCGCCCTGCAGACCCTGATCGACCACACCCAGCAGAGCGTCAACGGCCAGGTGCGCCTGAAGCTCTACAAGGGCAATGTGATCGTGGTGTCGCGCGACTCGAAGACCGACTCGCTGTTCGACATGACCATCGCCACCTTCGACGAAGACGGCGGCGCTTACAACCAGGCCGACGCCGGCGGCTTCATCAAGCTGAACGCCCTGCGCATGCGCATCGCCGCCAAGGCCCGCGCGAAACGCGGCAAGTAAGCCAGCGCTGCGTCATCGAAGCCGCCTTCGGGCGGCTTTTTTTTTTGGCGTTGTCTGCCTTAAGTGTTGAAGAGATTCCGTCGTTCCCGCCGGGGCGGGAACCCCATTTTGCAAGCGTTTCGATACAGCCACCGTTTTTTTCGACCGCTTTGGTAACATGGCACGACGATGAGCGAGCAAGCGGACAACCCCTGCCTGACGTGCGGCGCCTGCTGCATGAGCTTCCGGGTCTCCTTCTACTGGGCCGAAGCGCCGGCCCGTGGCCTGGCCGACGCCATGGTCGAACAAGTCACGCCGCACATCGCCTGCATGGCCGGCACGAATAACGCCGCCCCGCGCTGCGTGGCCCTCGGCACCGGCCAAGACGGCCCGTATGCCTGCGGCGTCTACCCCCAGCGTCCCGAGCCCTGCCGTGAACTGCAACCCGGCGACGACAAATGCCGCCGCGCGCGCTACCTCCACGGCATGCCGCCGTTGTCCTGCTGACCACCCGAAGCTGAATCAGGACAACATCTCGCTGTCAACTCGAATGTGGGCTGTAACCGTTAGGCAACGCACAGTGTGCCTCGCCGATGCGCCGCTAAGATCCTCGTGCATTACACCCCGCTGTAATTCTCATCCTTGACAATGGAAGGGTGGCTGAGCGGTTGAAGGCACCAAAGCGGCAACTTTGGTCCATAAAATAGCTTATGGACATCGCTGGTTCGAATCCAGCCCCTTCCTCCTCGCCGTTGGCTTCCAGCCAGGGCGTCAATGCGTGGGGTATGACGCGCATCCGGTGATCTCTTCCAGGAAGCCTTCGGCCAAATAACGCGGAATCTTGGCAAATTCGCCGAGAACACGGGCGCGAAATTCCTCATGCTCATACCAGCGCTCGGCAGGAACGCCGAAATAATTGACTGGGAGAACCGACATACTCAAACCAGGTCAATGTCTTTGCAAGGTCATCAGATAGCGTCGGGTTGAGCATATTTTTCCAATGACGACGACGCTGCGGATCGCTGCGGCGTCCATCACCTCTGCCACCCTGGCCCGGCCGAACTGGACGTTCTCGCCTGTGTTTGTCGCTTCAGTTTCCAAGATGAGAACGGAGTCAGGGATCCCGAGGCCGACTAGTCGCTCAGCGATCACATCCGCCTCTGCCAAAGACGACGATCTTGTCCGGCCGCCAGATACCAACAGCCGGGTGAACATGCCGTCCAGCCATAGTCGATGGGCCGCCGCGCAAAACTCGGGTACGCCGTGGCGGGTTCCGAAAAGGAATCCGAGATCCGAAGCTCGCGCCGGAAATGACGGCATGACGTATTCGGCAATGCTCCTTAAATCGTCGTGTGCCATGGGTTTAGAGCGTCGCCCTCGGCGCCACCTTTAATGGTTTCCAGCGGTGAGATGTGGAGGAAACTCGATAGCCGAGAGCTTCCAATTCCAGATACCGTAACGTCTGAAAATGAAACTGCCCGCAGCAGCTCCTTTTTTGGTCACCGCGACCTTGTCCCAGCTTCGATATGACACTGAGTAGTCGACCTTCTCGCCATGCCCAGGCGTTGAACTTGCTGCATTCCCGGGCTTGGCCAACCCCGTCTTGCCGCTTTCAATCATCGCGATGACGCCGGCGGGAGAGACTGCGGCATCGATCATCGGATTTATCAATGCAACGGCCATCGCCTGCCCCAGGGACGCAAAAGGATTCTTGTTTGCTTCTTCCTTGGCCATCTCGTTCCCGATCATGGCCATCATTTGTCCCTTGACGCTTTCCCGAAGCGAGGGAAAATCGACGTGTTCCGAAATGGCATCGGCATCCCGGGCTTCAATTGCCGAACGCATCCGTTGCAGCTCCCAGTAGGGACTCCCATATTCGGCCACTGCGAGTAAGCCAACGGCGATTGCGCTGACCGTGAGTGCTCTCTTTAAGTTCATCGACGTTCTTTTCAAATTTTAAATTTTGATGATAACGGGTCTTTGATTGCCGAACTCTCGCACATTATTTCACTGCTGGCTAAGCGCTCGCTTTATGCGATGCGCATTCGCGTGAACTCAATCTTATAAATTTTTCTATTCAGCTCGACAATGCCGCGCCTCCCCGGTATATGATTGCCGAACTCTGCAGTACCACCATCCGCCGTAGTCCAGCACAAGCATCAATTCCAAGGGAGAGAGACCGATGAGAATGACCGCTTTGGAAACCGCGCCACAAAAGATCACCAACCGTCCGCTGGCCTTGCTCGACACCGACATCTCCGCCGCCCGCGCGATCGCGCAAGCCGCCGTGGAGGTGGAGCTGTTCACGATCCCGCTGTACATGAACACCATGTACTCGATCCAGGGCACGCACCAGATCAACTCGAAGTGGCTCAGCTACTACAACGGCCGCCAGTGGCCGGGCATGGCCACCAGCGCCAATCCGCAGCGGCCCAGCGAGAAAGCGTTCAACCTGATCTTCAGCGTGTTCATCCAGGAGATGCTGCACCTGCAGATGGCGGCCAACCTGTCGACCGCGATCGGCGCCCTGCCCTGCTTCACTGGCCCCGCCCTGCAGGACGACAGCCACGGCTGGACCTGCTACGGCGCGGGCATCTCGATGATCCCGCACATCGTCGACCTGAAGGACACCAGCAACTACAAGCACGTGCGGGTCAACCTCGAAGAGCTCAACGCCAACCAGTGCGACCTGTTCCTGGCGATCGAGCAGCCGGAACAACAGGCACGCGAGGAACTGCGTCCCTACTCCGAGCTCCATCCGGACAAATACTTCCCCGCCGTGCCGCTGGCCGGCTGGACGCCCGCCATGACCTCGAGCGACCTGCCCCTGTTCGGCACCATCGGCTACATGTACGAGTGCTACGCGCGCTACATCAGCATGGAGTACACGGACGGCCAGGCGCTGTGGCAGAAGATGTACGTGAACGACTCGGTCCAGCAGGACATGTTCAACACCACCGGCGGCGGCCACCCGAAAGCCGAATACCCGCATTTCGCCACCCTGTTCAGCCCCGATGAACGCGACGGCAGCGACAAGTCCTTCGACAAGGCGATCGACATGATGGCCGCGATCACCGACCAGGGCGAAGGCAGCGCCACCGGCATCAAGCGCTATCGCCGCGGCGCCATGCTGCAGGCGGTGCAGCCCGACTACCGCGAGGACGACGCCGCGCTCAAGGCCGACTATCCCTCGTACACCAACGCCGGCGGGCGCGCCGCATCGGCCGACGCGGCGGCGCGCTTCAACTTCGCGGCCTACGACCACTACGAGCGCTTCGGCATGCTCAAGGCCATGCTGGGCGAGGTGCGCAACTTCGCCCAGTGGCACGCGGAAGGCAACAGCTGGAACACCGAGCTGCTTACCAACCACGCTTACGACAAGGACGCCGCGCCGGCCAACATCCCGGCGCCGGAGGCCGTGGCCGGTGCGCTCAACCGGCTGAAGGAAGGCGGCGACGAGACCTGGGCCATGCTCAGCACCGTCGCCACCGGCGCCCTGTACGGCATCACCTCGGTGCTGGACAGCTACTGGCAGGTGCAGTCGACCACCTTCCCCTACCCGTCGATGGTGGGCGCGGGGGACCGCTTCTCGATCTGCTGGGCGGTGCTCGGCAAGTCGCCGGACCTGACGCGCGGCGTGCCGCTGCCCGACCCGGACAAGCTGTATCACTCCTGCCAGGGCATGAGCGTGAGCGGCGACAAGGACGCCAGCGCGGCCGCGGGCTGCGCGGCGCTGGCCGTGTACCACACCTGCCGCGGCTCGAACGGCTGCCGCGCCCAGGGCGGCTGCGGCTTCGCCCAGCTCGATGCAGGCGGCGGCTCCTGCGGCCACAGCGTGGCCAAGCCCAAGCCGGGCGGCGTCAACCTGTGCGGCAGCCCGTCGGCCGGGCCCACCCTGTACAGCGCCCCGGCCGACAACAAGTGCCGCACCTTCGGCGGCTGCGCGGTGCCGATCTCCGCCTCGCAGCTGTTCCCCGCATCCGGCACCATGAAGATGTATAACTTCGGCCCGCCGCCGCAGCACCGCGCGGTCGCGCTCGAGAACACGCTCGCGTTCTCGCTGGGCGACAGCGTGTACGACACGGCGTGGAAGGCGTACAGCCAGGTGATGCAGGCGCGCGGCGTGGAGCCAGGCGCGATGCCGGCGCCGACCGACTTGCGCCTGGCCCTGCCGCCGTCGACCTGATGGTGCAAGCGCCGAGCGGCGCGGCGCCGCGCCTTGGCCTGCCGGACCTGGGCCTGGGCGTGGGGCTGCGCAACCAGCACTTCCAGCACATCCTGGAGCACGGCCCGCAGGTCGACTGGTTCGAGATCATCAGCGAGAACTTCATCGACAACCACGGTTACGCGCGTGCGGTGCTGGACCGGATCGCGGCCCAGGTGCCGCTGGTGATGCACGGGGTGTCGCTGTCGATCGGCGGCAGCGACCCGCTCGACATGGCCTACCTGGCCAGGCTGCGCGCACTGGCGGCCGAGCTCAAGCCCGCGTGGATCTCCGACCACCTGTGCTGGACCGGCGTCGCCTCGCTCAACAGCCACGACCTGCTGCCGCTGCCGCTCGACGAAGCCAGCCTGGCCCACGTGGCCGCGCGCGTGCGCCAGGTGCAGGACTACCTCGGCCGGCCGCTGGTGCTGGAGAATCCCAGCACCTACGTCGAGTTCGCGCAGTCCGACATCCCGGAGTGGGAGTTCCTGGGCCGCCTTGCCGAAGACACCGGCTGCGGCCTGCTCCTGGACGTGAACAACGTTTACGTCTCGTCCACCAACCACGGCTGGGATGCGGCCGCCTACATCCGCGCCCTGCCGCACGCGCACATCGTGCAGATCCACCTGGCCGGGCCCACCGATTGCGGCGGCTACCTGGTCGACACCCATGACGCGCCGGTGCCGACCGAGGTGTGGCGCCTGTACGCGCTGGCCCAGCGGCTCACCGGTGGCGTGTCCACGCTGCTCGAATGGGACGCGAATATTCCCGCCTACCCGGAGCTGCTGGCCGAATTGGCCAAGGCGCGCGCGGTCCTGCGCGGCGATGTGCCGCAAGTGGGCCTGCAGCGTGGCGCCGATGCGCTGGCGACGCCGATCGGCTTCCATCTCGACCAGCACGCGCAGGCCGCGGCCTGACCCGATGAGCGCTTCCCTGTCCGAACTCCAGTCCTGGTTCCTGGCCACGATGATGACGCCGGGCGGCGCCGAGCGTGGCCTGGCGCTGGCGCGCGAACGCCACGGCCTGGGCGAACTGGACGTGCTGCGCGCGGCGGGCGGCGCGCGTTCGCGGGTGCACGTGTATGCGCAAGGCTACGTGCTGCGCCTGCTCGAATGCATGCGCGCCGACTATCCGGTCCTGTGCCGGACCATGGGCGGCGAGCTGTTCGACTTTTTCGCCAAAGCCTATGTCTGGCGCCATCCCTCGCGCTCGACCACCCTGTACGACCTGGGCGCCGGCTTTGCCGAGTTCCTGGAGCGCAGCCAGCCGCCGGACATGGCCCCGGCCGCGGCGCTGCAGTCGCGTTTCGCGCTGGACCTGGCGCGGCTGGAGCGGGCGCGCAGCGAAGCCGGGCGCGCTCCGGGCCTTGAGCCGCACGCGCACGCCGCGCCAGACAGTTTCACCCTGCTGTACGGCCTCGATGAGGCACAGGTCCGGCTGGCGCCGTGCACGCGCCTGCTCGCCGCCGCGTTTCCAGTGCATGCGTACTGGGACCGCGCGCAGCAAACGCCCGACGACCAAGCTTTGCCGGTGCCTGCGCCCGCCGCCGTGTTGCTGGCGGTCGGCCGCCAGCACTACCGCATCGGCATGCACGTTTTGTCGGACTGGCAGTTCCATTATTTGCAAGCGGCGGCGTCCGGCGCGGCCGCGCACGCTTCCGCGCACCAGGCGGCGCAGGCATGCGGCCTGCCTCCCGGACAAGTGCTGGCCGACGCGCTGCTATGGCTGCCGCAAGCGGCCGCCGCCGGCCTGTTGTCGCTGGACCAGGTCACCGCTTTTTAATCCCCGGCTTTTTGTTGTACACACGCCCCGAATTTGATTTCCGCCCGGCAAAAGCTGGTAAAGTCACGGATTCTCACGCGCGCGGAGCACCCATGCCGAAAAGCTTAAGCATCAAGAATAAACTGACCATCGGCCTTGGAGCGATGGTAGCGATCATTCTCGGATTGCTTATCCTCGCATTCAATAATTTCCGCGCGATCGCCATCGCCGACGAATGGGACCGGCACACGCTCGAAGTGCTGCTGGAAACAAACAATATCGCCACTGGCATCCTGCAGGTGCAGGCGTCCGCGCGCGGCTACCTGCTGACAGGTGACGACGAACTGCTGCATCCGATCGGCGCGGAATTCCGCAGCGCCGAGAGCCACCTGACGCGTGTGCTGGCCCTCACCGCCGACAATCGCGTCCAGCAGGAGCGCCTGAAGCGCATCCGGCCCCTGATGGACAACTGGATGGCCGCCATCAACGCCATGCTGCAGCGGCGCCGCGCCGCGGACGAGACCGGGCACCTGATCAACCCTGAAGAGATCAGCCGCTCGGTCCAGACTGGCGCCCACACCATCGAGAACGTGCGCGAGATCATCGACCAGGTCGAAGCCGAGGAAAAGGGGCTGATGGACAAGCGCTCCAAGCACGCCGACGACCTTGAAGTTGAAATGGAAGGCCTGTTGTCACTGGGCGGAGCGCTGGCCGTCGCGCTGGCCGTCGTGGTGGCCTGGCGCATGCTGGTCGCCATCGCGCGCCCGCTCAAGTCGCTGACGACGGCGGCGCGCGAGATCGCTGCCGGCAACGAGTCGGCCCGCGCCACCATCAGCTCGCACGACGAACTGGGACGCGTGGCGCTCGAATTCAACCGCATGGCCCAGGCCATCCAGGACAACCAGGCCAAGGAAAAGGCCAGCAACGCCGAGCTGCGCGCCAAGGTCGACACCCTGCTCGCCTCGGTGTCGAAGGCGGCATCCGGCGACTTCACCGGCAGCGTGACGATCCGCGGCAGCGACGCCATCGGCCGCCTCGGCGAGGGCATCGACGCCATGTTCCAGAACCTGCGCAGCCTGCTCAACAACGTGCAGGCGGCCGGCGTCCAGGTCACCACGTCGGCCACCCAGATCGCGGCCGCCTCGCGCCAGCAGGAAGCGGCCGGCGTCGAGCACGCGCAGACCAGCATCGAGGTGCTGTCGACCACGCGCGAGATCAGCGCCAACACCTCTCAGCTGCTGCGCACGATGGAAGAAGCCACCGCGGTGGCCGAGTCGACCACCAATGCCACTGCCGGCGCCCAGCACAAACTCAAGCGCATGGACCTGACCATGCAGAGCATGATGGCCGCCACCGAATCGATCAGCGCCAAGCTGGCCGCGCTGTCGGAGAAGGCCAACAACATCAACAGCGTGCTGACCACCATCACCCGCGTCGCCGACCAGACCAACATCCTGTCGCTGAACGCCGCGATCGAGGCCGAGAAGGCCGGCGAAGCGGGCCGTGGCTTCTCGGTGGTGGCCACCGAAATCCGCCGCCTGGCCGACCAGGCCGCGGTGTCGACCTGGGACATCGAGCAGATGCTCAAGGAGATGCAGGCGGCGGTGTCGGTCAGCGTGATCGGCATGGACAAGTTCACCGACGAGGTGCGCCGCAGCGTGCGCGAGGCGCGCGAGACCGCCGAGCAGCTGTCGTCCGTGATGGACAAGGTCAGCCAGCTGCCGCCGCGCTTCGACATCGTGCTGCAGGGGATGCAGGCGCAGGCGGTGGGCGCGCAGCAGATCACCGAGACCATGATGCAGCTGTCCGACTCCAGCCAGCAGACCGTCGACTCGCTGAAGGAGACCAGCCATGCCGTGCACGAGCTGCAGTTCGCCGCCGGCGAGCTGCAGTCCTCGGTCGACAACTTCTCGGTGAGCGCGGCCTGAGCATGAAGGTGATCGTGTTTCATATCGGGGCCGAGCGCTACGGCCTGCCGCTGGCCGGGGTCGCGCGGGTGGTGCCGGTGGCGCAGCTGCTGCGCCTGACCGACGTCCCGCGCTTTTTCGCCGGCCTGCTCGATCTGCACGGCGAGCTGGTGCCGGTGGTCGACCTGACCCGCCTGGCCGGCCTGACGCCGGAGGCGGTGCGCTACGACACCCGGATCCTGATCGTCGATTGCCCGCAGCCGGACGGCGGCGCCCGCAAGCTGGGCCTGAAGGCGGAGCGCGTCGCCGGCGTCGCCGAAGCCGGCGGCATCGGCGATGACGCCGTGCGCGTCACCGACCTCGACACCCTGCTGCCGGCCGCCGCACGCGGCATGCTGTTCGATTACGCGGTGGCCGCATGAACGTGGTCGAGATCCTGCGCACCGCGACTGGCCTGACGCCAGACCTGCCGACGCTCGAACGCGCGCTGCGCACCCGTATGCGCAAGTTGGGCATGGCCGCGCACGCCGACTATGCCCGCCTGCTGGACGGTCCCGAACTGGACGAACTGGCCGAACTCGTGGTGGTGCCGGAATCGTGGATGTTCCGCGACCCGGCCGCCTTCCATGCCGCCACGTCCTTGGTGCAGCGGCGCGTGGCGCGCGATCCGGCCGCGGTCGTGCGCATCCTGTCGGCGCCCTGCGCCGGCGGAGAAGAACCGTATTCGATGGCGATGGCGCTGCAGGACGCCGGAGTGGCCGCCGCCCGCTACAGCATCGACGCGATCGACCTGTCGGCCGCCTCGATCCGGCGCGCCCGCGCGGCGCGCTACACCGCCAACGCCTTCCGCGGCGAGGAACTGGAATTCCGCGACCGCTACTTCAAGGCGGACGGCAAGGGCTACGTGCTGCGCGAGCCGGTGCGCGGGTCCGTGCATTTCAGGCGCGGCAACCTGCTGGACCTCGGCGCCGATGCCGCCCGCTACGACATCATCTTCTGCCGCAACCTGCTGATCTACTTCGACGACGCCGCGATTGGGCGCGCCGCCGCGGTGCTCTCGACCTTGCTGGCCGACGGCGGCATGCTGCTGGCCGGCCCGGCCGAGGCGCCGGCGCTGTGCCGCCACGGCTTCGCGCGGTTGCCGCTGCCGGGCGCCTTCGCACTGTACAAAACCAGCCAGCCGCCGGCCGAACTGGCAGTCCGCCCGATGGCCTCGCGCCGCGTCGCCGGCGTGTCGCTGAAGAAG
Source organism: Massilia terrae (assembly GCF_024753145.1). GTDB lineage: Bacteria > Pseudomonadota > Gammaproteobacteria > Burkholderiales > Burkholderiaceae_D > Telluria > Telluria terrae. The sequence goes on from NZ_JANUGU010000009.1 coordinate 233,132, forward strand.
ACACTGCCTGACGGCCAATCGGCCGCCGGCCTGCTCGGCATCGCGCGCCGCCATGCCGAATCCGGGCGCTGGCGCGAAGCGGTCCGCACTTGCCACGGCCTGCTGGCGCTGGAACCGACCGAGGCCGGCGCCTGGTTCATCCTCGGCCAGGCCAGCCGCCACCAGGGCGACGTCCGCGCCGCCGAGCGCCACTGGCGCCGCTGCCTCTACCTGGCGCCGCGCCACCACGAGGTGCTGGGCGCCCTCGCGCAGCTGGCCGAACACGACGGCGAGGCCGGGCGCGCCGCCGTCTATCGCCAGCGCGCCGCGCGACTGCGGAGCGGCGCGTGAACCTGTCCACCGCCGGCGGATTCGAGCAGGACTGCTGGAACCGCATCGGCGTGCGGGGCGACCGCAGCTGCGGCCAGCTCGAACAGTACGTCCACTGCCGCAACTGCCCAGCCTACGCCCAGGCCGCCCAGCGCACCCTGCAGGTGCCGGTCGAACCGTCCTACCGCGAGTCGTGGGCCGAGCAGCTGCGCCGGCCGAAACCCTGTCCGCAGGTCGGCGACGCCAGCGCCCTCCTGTTCCGGATCGGCGGCGAATGGCTCGCGCTGCCTTCCGGGCTGGCGCTGTCGGTGGCGCCGCTCGGGCCGGTGCACCGGCTGCCGCACCGCGAGCGGCCGGGCCTCCTGGGCGTAGTGAATATCGGCGGCCGGCTGGCGCCCGCGATCGCGCTCGGCCCGCTGCTGGGCATCGGTGCGGAAAGTCCACCGGCGGTCGAAGGCCGCCACGTGTTCGGGCGCCTGCTGGTGATCGCGGCCGGCGCCCACTCCTGCGCGCTGCCGGTGACCGAACTGCACGGCATCGTGCGCTACGACCGGGGCGCGCTGGCCACGCCGGCCCAGCCTTGGGCTGCCCAGCTCGACGGCGTGCTGGCCCACGACGGCGTGCACGCCGGCCTGCTCAACGGGGCGCTGCTGGCGCGCCGCATCGGGGAACTGCTGCGATGATGCCGGACCAGGACCTGAGCGCGTTCTCGCTGTTCGACCTGTTCCGGCTCGAAGCCGAGGGCCAGTCGCGGGTGCTGACCGAAGGCCTGCTCGCGCTCGAACGCGGCGCCGCGCCCGGCGCGCTCGAACCGCTGATGCGCGCCGCCCATTCGCTCAAGGGCGCCGCCGCGATCGTCGCGCTGGAGCCGGCCGTGCGGCTGGCGCACGAAATGGAAGACGCCCTGCTCGCGCTGAATCGCGCCGGCGCGGTGCCGGTGCAGCGCATCGACGCCCTGCTGGCCGGCGTCGACCTGTTGCAACGGCTCGCGCAAGTTGGCGAGGCCGGCCTGCAGGACTGGCTGGCCGCCAACCAGCACGCGTTCGATGCCGCGATCGGCGCCATCGGCGCGCCCGTGGCGGTTGCGCCGCCGGTTGCCGCGCAGCCCGTGGCCGAGGAGGCCGGGGCGATGCCCGCCACGCCGGTCCAGCAGGCCTCCGACGAACTGCTCGCGCTGGCCAGCCAGGCCCGCCTGCAGGCGCTGCAGTTTGCGCCCTTCATCACGTCGCTGGAACGCTACAAGCGCAGCCAGGCCGGCGTGATGCAGCTGCTCGAACAGCTGCGCGACGCCGCCACCGCCTCGCGCGATCCGCACCTGGCCGACCTGGCCGCGCTGGTGATGGCGCGCGCCGAGCCGCTCAAGGGTGTCCTGCTCAGCCACATCGCCGAAGCCGACGAATACCAGCGCCACGCGGTGACGGTCACCTCGCGCCTGGCCGACCAGGTGCTGGCGCTGCGCATGTGCCCGATCGGCGACGGCCTGCACTCCTTCCCGCGCATGGCGCGCGACCTGGCGCGCAGCCTCGGCAAGAAGGTAAGGGTGGACCTGGCCGGCGCCGACACGATGGTCGACCGCGCGATCCTGCCGCGCATCGAAGGCGCCCTGACCCAGATGCTGCGCAACGCGCTCGACCACGGCATCGAAATGCCGGACGAACGCCGCGCCGCCGGCAAGCCGGAGGAAGGCGCGATCCGCATCGGCGCGCGCCATCTCGGCGGCATGCTGCTGGTCGAAGTGGCCGACGATGGCCGCGGCGTCGACCCGCAGCGCATCCGCGATGCCGCCGTGCGCCACCAGCGCGCCACGGCGGCGATCGCGGCGCGCCTGCCGGATGCCGAACTGATGGAGTTCCTGTTCCTGCCCGGCTTCAGCCTGAAGGAAAGCGCCAACGAGCTGTCCGGCCGCGGCGTCGGCCTCGACGTTGTGCACGACCTCGCGGTCAGCCTGAACGGATCGCTGCGCGCCGAGAGCCGGCCCGGGCAAGGCTTTGCGCTGTCGCTGACGCTGCCGCTGACGCAGTCGGTGGTGCGCGCGCTGGTGGTCGACATCGGTGGCGAGCCGTATGCGCTGCCGATCGCGCGCGTCGAGCGCGTGCTCAAGCTGCCGCAAGGCGCGCTGGTCACGCGCGGAGGGCAGCAGTACATCGACCTCGCCGGTGAATGGATCGGCGTGGTGGGCGCGGCGCAGGTGCTCGGCCTCGGCTGCCCTGACGCTGGTCCGGAGCTGTCGCTGGTCGTCATCGGCGGCGGCCACGATCGCTGCGCGCTGGCGGTCGACGCCATCCGCGGCGAGCAGACCCTGACCGTGCAGCCGCTGGAGCCGATGTTCGGCGCGCTGCGCGACGTCGCCTGCGGCGCGATCCTCGACAGCGGCGCGCCGGTGCTGGTGCTCGACGTGCCTTCGCTGCTGGTCTCCACCAACCGCCTGCTGCACGAAGGCGCGCTGCAGCATCTGGGCCAGCCGGACGATGCGGCCGGGCGGCGCCGCGTGCTGGTGGTCGACGACTCGCTCACGGTGCGCGAGATGGAGCGCAAGGTGCTGGCCGCGCACGGCTACAAGGTCGACGTCGCGGTGGACGGCATGGATGGCTGGAACATGCTGCGCAGCGCCGACTACGACCTGCTGGTGACCGACGTCGACATGCCGCGCATGGACGGCATCGAGCTGGTGACGCTGTTGCGCGCAGACGCGCGGCTGCAGCGCATGCCGGTCATGATCGTGTCGTACAAGGACCGCATGGAAGACCGCGCGCGCGGCCTGCACGCGGGCGCCGACTACTACCTGGCCAAGGGCAGCTTCCACGAGCGCGCGCTGCTCGACGCGGTGGCGGACCTGATCGGCGGCCCGCTGATTGACTGACCGGCGGTGTTCGAGCGAGTACAATGCCGTGCCAGATATGACAATAATAACGAGTCCAAAACCGATGACAGATACTTCCCGGGTCACCGTCCTGCTGGTCGATGACCAGCTGATCATCGTCGAAGCCATCCGCCGCATGCTGGCGGGCCAGCCCGACATCGATTTCCACTACCTGACCGACGCCTCGAAGGCGCTCGACGCCGCGCTCGAGCTGCAGCCGACCGTGATCCTGCAGGACCTGGTGGTGCCGGGCACCGACGGCTTCAAGGTGATCCGTTCCTACCGCGAGGAAGAGCGCCTGCGCCACGTGCCGGTGATCGTGCTGTCGGCCGGCGAGGACGCCAAGCTCAAGGCGCACGGCTTTGCGGTCGGCGCCAACGACTACCTGGTCAAGCTGCCGGACCAGGTGGAGCTGCTGGCGCGGCTGCGCTATCACTCGGCCGGCTACATCAGCCGGCTGGAGCGCGACGACGCCTTCCGCCGCCTGCGCGAGAGCCAGGAGCAGCTGGAGCGCGCCAACGAAGAGCTGCACAAGCTGGCCGCGCTCGACGGCCTGACCGGCATCGCCAACCGTCGCCGCTTCGACGAGACCATCCGCACCGAGTGGCAGCGCGCGCAGCGCAACAAGAAGCCGCTGTCGCTACTGATGTGCGACGTCGACTTCTTCAAGAAGTACAACGACGGGCTGGGCCACCAGGCCGGCGACCTGTGCCTGAAAAAGGTGGCGGGCGCGCTGACCGGCTGCCTGAAGCGCCCGGCCGACCTGGCGGCGCGCTACGGCGGCGAGGAGTTCGTGCTGGTGCTGCCGGACACCGGCATCGATGGCGCGATGAAGCTGGCCGAATCCTGCCGCGCGAATGTCGAGCGGCTGCAGCTGGAGCACCCGGCCGGCGGCGTGGTCACGCTGTCGATCGGCGTCGCCAGCGCGGTGCCGGACAATCACAATGCGATGGAAGCCTTGGTGGAACGCGCGGACAAGGCGCTGTATGCGTCCAAGCAGGCGGGGCGCAATCGGGTCAGCGAGGCGGGCGAAGGCTGAGTCGGCGTCAGCATTCGCCCATGCAAAATGGGGTTCCCGCGTGCGCGGGAACCCCATTTTGCGTGCAGATACGAAACTCAGACCTCGCGCACGTCGTCCACCGGCTTGGCGCCGAAGTTCGCGGCGAGCAGGTAGGCGACGACTTTGCGCGCACTCTGCTCCGGCGCCGCCAGCGCCCCCTGGTTCTTCATCTGCACAAACCGCTCGCGCATCGGAAAGCGCGATTCCGGCGTGGCCCGGATCTCGGCCTGCATGCCCGTATCGATCACACCGGGCGCCAAACTGACCGCCCTCACCCTCCCATCGCCATCCAGCGCCACCGCCCGCGCGTGATGATCGAGCGCGGCCTTGGTCGCGCAGTACACGCTCCAGCCGGGATAGGCGTTGCGCGCGGCCCCGCTCGAAATGTGCAGGATGCGGGTCTCGGCCCCTTGCGCCGCGCGCACCACGGCGGCCGCCAGCGCCAGCGGCGCGGCCACGTTCAGCGACACCGCGCGCACCACCGCCGCCGGATCCTGCTCCGCAAGCGGCCCCACCGGATTCACCACGCCTGCATTATTGACCAGCAGCGCGGTGCCGCAGCCATCCAGCCACTCCCGCAATGCAGGCCCGGCCAGCCACGCACCCAGCGCGGCCGCATCGGACAAATCCAGCGCGGCCTCGCGCAGCAGCGCCGGGTACTTCGCCGCCAGCTCCGCCGCGCCGCCGCGCGCCAGACCCAGCACCGGCACGCCGCGCGCCAGCAGCTCGCCTGCGATCGCCGCGCCCAGGCCCTTGGTGTGTCCGGTCACGATCGCTTTCATCGCCCGCCTCCTGTCAGATGAACACCGGCTCCGGCTCCAGCTGCACGCCGTAGCGCTCGTACACGTCGCGCTGGATCGCGCGCGCCAGTGCCACCACGTCCGCCCCGCTGGCCCCGCCGTTGTTGACGAGGACCAGCGCCTGCTGCGGATACACCCCGGCCGCGCCAAGGTTCCGGCCCTTCCAGCCGCACTGGTCGATCAGCCAGCCCGCGGCCAGCTTCTCGCTGCCGTCCGGCTGGCGGTGGTGCACCAGGTTCGGGAAGGATTCCAGCAGCCGTGCGCACTGCTCGCCCGCCACCACCGGATTCTTGAAGAAGCTGCCGGCGTTGCCGATCACCGCCGGATCCGGCAGCTTGCGGCGCCGGATCGCGATCACGGCGTCGCTCACCTGGCGCGCGGTCGGCGCATCCACGCCGGCCAGTGCCTGTGCCAGCTCGGCATAGCGCAGGTTCGGTTGCCACGCCGTCGGCAGCGCGAAGGTCACGTCCAGCACGATCAGGCGCGCGCCATCGGCGTGCTTGAAGATGCTGTCGCGGTAGCCGAAGCGGCAGTCGATTCCGCGCAGCACGCGCTGCGCGCCACTGTCCGGATCGAACAGGGTCAACGCGTGGAACACATCCTTGATCTCCGCCCCGTAAGCCCCGATGTTCTGGATCGGCGCCGCGCCCACTGTGCCGGGAATCAGCGACAAATTCTCCAGCCCGCCCAAGCCCTGCGCCAGTGTCCACTGCACGAAATCATGCCAGTTTTCGCCGGCCGCGGCGCGCACCAGGGTGTGGCCGTGTTCTTCGCCGATGACTGCGCGCCCGGCCAGCGCCATGTGCAGCACCAGCCCGTCGAAGTCGCGCGTGAACAGCAGGTTGCTGCCGCCGCCCAGCACCAGGCGCGGCAGCGCGGCCAGCGCCGGATCCGCCAGCGCCGCCGCCACCTGCCCGGGCTCGTCCACGCGCAAGTAGCGCCGCGCACGCGCCGGGATGCGGAAAGTGTTGAGGGAATCGAGCGGGAAATCGGGGGCGATGGCGAGATCTGGCATGAAGGATGGATGAAACTGGCCGCGTCTGCCCGGCCGTGCAAGCCGATTATAGAGGCAAATGCATGCCCGTCCGGCAAAAAAACGGCAGCTGTTCAAGGGCGCCGGCCAGGTTGTCCGTTAAAATACGCACATCTTAAATTTGCAAGAGGAACCATCCAATGCCATCTTTTGACGTGGTATGCGAAGCCAATATGGTCGAGGTGAAGAATGCCGTCGACCAGGCCAACAAGGAAATCACCACCCGCTTCGACTTCAAGGGCAGTTCCGCCAACGTCGAACAGAAGGAGCGTGAGCTGACCCTGTTCGCCGACGCCGAGTTCCAGCTGGGCCAGGTGCGCGATGTGCTGGTCAACAAGATGTCCAAGCGCCAGGTCGACGTGCGCTTCCTCGACGAGGGCGACGTCCAGAAGGTCGGCGGCGACAAGGTCAAGCAGGTGATCAAGGTGCGCAACGGCATCGAGAGCGAGGACGCCAAGAAGATCACCAAGCTCATCAAGGAAAGCAAGATGAAGGTGCAGGCCAGCATCCAGGGCGAGTCGGTGCGCGTGACCGGCAAGAACCGCGACGACCTGCAGGAAGCCATCGCGCTGCTGCGCAAGGAGGTCAAGGACCTGCCGCTGGAGTTCAACAACTTCCGCGATTAACGAACGGTCGTTCGTTCGAAATCCCTGTCGGTAAGGGAATTCTTTGGTTTCGGCCCCATGCGATGGGGTAGAATGATGCCCGCGTAAATTTGCCGCGGGTCTCGCTGCTGAGCCAGCGAAATGCGGTCGTCTGAGGATAGCAATGAAACGTGTTGATGATTTCCGCCTGCGTTTGGGCAACAAGGAATATGTGCCCATCATGATTGGCGGAATGGGTGTGGACATTTCGACCTCCGAGCTGGCGCTGGAAGCGGCACGGCTGGGCGGCATCGGCCATATTTCCGACGCGATGGTGCCGGACGTGTCGGACCGTAAGTTCGATACCAGCTTCGTCAAGGAAAAGACCAAGCTCTACAAGTTCAACATCAACAATATGGACAAGTCGGCGGTCAAGTTCGACCTCGACCGCCTGGCCGAGGCGACCCGCCTGCATGTTGGCGCGACCATGGCAGCGAAGAAAGGCGATGGCCTGATCTTCGTGAACTGCATGGAAAAGCTGACCATGAACGCGCCCAAGGAAACCCTGCGCACCCGCCTGGCCTCGGCGCTGGACGCGGGCATCGACGGCATCACCATGTCGGCCGGCCTGCACCTCGGTTCCTTCGAGCTGATCAAGGACCACCCGCGCTTCCGCGACGCCAAACTGGGCATCATCGTGTCCTCCGTGCGCGCGCTGCAATTGTTCCTGAAGAAGGTGTCGCGCCTGGACCGCCTGCCGGACTTCGTGATCGTCGAAGGCCCGCTGGCCGGCGGCCACCTCGGCTTCGGCATGGACTGGGCCGAGTACGACCTGCACACCATCATGGACGAGATCCATGCCTGGCTGGCCAAGGAAGAACTGAACCTCCCGCTGATCGCGGCGGGCGGCGTATTCACCGGCAGCGACGCAGTCAGCTTCCTGGAGCGCGGCGCCGGCGGCGTGCAGGTGGCGACCCGCTTCACCGTGACCCGCGAGTGCGGCCTGCCGGACAACGTCAAGCAGGAATACTTCAAGGCCAGCGAAGAAGACATCATCGTCAACGGCATCTCGCCGACCGGCTATCCGATGCGCATGCTGCAGCAGACGCCGGCGATCGGCTCGGGCATCCGTCCGGGCTGCGAGTCCTACGGCTACCTGCTGGACGCGACCGGCAACTGCGCCTACATCAACTCGTACAACCGCGAAGTGATGGCGCACCCGGGCTCGAAGAACATCGTGGTGATGGACAAGACCTGCCTGTGCACGCACATGCGCAACTTCAACTGCTGGACCTGCGGCGCGACCACCCATCGCCTGAAGGACACGACCCACAAGCTGGACGACGGCAGCTACCAGATCCTGTCCGCCGAACACGTGTTCAAGGACTACCAGTTCAGCGTCGACAACCAGATCGCCCTGCCCCCGCGGCAGGATGCTGCGGCGGCCTGATCGTGCGCAGCGCTGAAAATGGCCGCGTAAACCGCGGCCATTTTGTTTTCAGACGCACGAAATACAAAGAGAACGTCGTTCCCGCGCAGGCGGGAAGCCCATTTTCTACGCACGCCGCAAACATCAAACGTAGCGGTGAGCATAAGAAATGGGATTCCCGCGTACGCGGGAATGACGGCACCTAAAGCGTTTGAACCCACCGGAAATACCGCTGTCCAACCAGCGGCCCAACCCGCTGGGGGATACCCGTGTTCAACACCGAACCGAAGCAAAGGACTGCCTTCCGCGTCGACGAACGCGGCGCCATCGCCAGCTGGAACGCCAATTGCGCGGCCATGTTCAGCCTGCCCGCGGCACAGGCGGTCGGCCATCCCTTCGCCGACCTGCTCGCCACGGACGAACTGCCCCGCTGGGATGAACGCTGGCTTGCGCTGTCCACCGCGCGCCAGCCCGGCGACATCACGCTCGCGCTCGCCGCAAGCGGCAGCACCAGCTTCAACCTCGCGCCCCAGCACGATGGCGCCGGCCGCTTCAACGGCGCCGTCATCAGCGTCACCTCCACCGGCGCCGACGACACCGAGGCCGCGCGCGTGGGCCGCACGCCGATGAGCGCCATCGTCGAGATGTTCCCCGGCACCTTCTACGCGCTGAACCGCGAACGCCGCTTCGTGCTGTGGAACCGTAACCTCGAAACCATGTCCGAGCTCACGCCCGACGAGCTGGCCGCCGCCAACGTGCTCGAATTCTTCGACCTCAAGGACCGCCCGCGCATCGCCGAGGCCATCCGCCGCGTGTTCGACGACAGCGCCGAGGTGCAGGTCGAAGCCGAGCACGTCGTGCGCAGCGGACGCGCAGTACCGATGCTGCTGTGCGGCACGCTGGTCCCCTGCATCGGCGGCGATTACCTGTTCGGCATGGGCCTGGACATCAGCGAGCGCCGCCAGCAGGAGCGCGCGCTGCGCCTGCGCGAGCGCGCCCTGCACGCGGCCAGCAACGGCATCGTCATCACGCGCTGCGCCGGCAAGGACCATCCGATCGAGTACGTCAATCCGGCATTCGAGCGCATCACCGGCTACCCGGCGGAGGAAGTCATCGGCCGCGACTCGCGCTTCATGGCCGCGCCCGACCTCGATGCCGCCGAACGGCTCGAAGTGCGGACCGCGCTGGAGGCGCACCGCGCCGTCAATGTGGTGTTCCGCAACGCCCGCAAGAACGGCGAGCTGTTCTGGAACGAGCTGAACATCACGCCGGTCGCCGACGACAACGGCGCCGTCACCCATTTCATCGGCATCATCAACGACGTCACCGCCAGCAAGCAGCGCACCGCCCACCTGGAGCACGAGGTCAACCATGACGCGCTCACCGGCCTGGCCAACCGCAACCTGCTGTGGGACCGGCTGGAGCAGGCGGTGCACCTGGCGCAGCGCCACAAGTCGCTGGTGGCGACGGTGCTGATCGACCTGGACAACTTCAAGAGCATCAACGACAGTTTCGGCCACGAGGCCGGCGACGTGGTGCTGCAGGTGGTGGCCAAGCGCCTGCAGAAGGCGGTACGCGACAGCGACACGGTGGCGCGCTTGTCGGGCGACGAATTCGTGCTGGTGCTGGTCAACCAGCCTTCGCTGCGCTACACCCTGCGCATGATCGAGCGGGTGCGCGCCAGCCTGGTGATGCCGGTCGCCTTCAACCGCCGCGAGATCCCGGTCGGCGCCAGCCTCGGGGTGGCCGTGTTCCCGCATGACGGCGCCACCGCGGCCGAGCTGGTGCGCACCGCCGATGTCGCCATGTACCACGCCAAGTCGGGGCACGGCGGCGACGTGTCCTTCTTTTCGGCTGACATGAAATCCGCCACCGAGGCCAAGCAGCGGCTGGAGAGCGGCATGCGCGACGCGCTCCAGCGCAACGAGCTGTTCCTGCTGTACCAGCCGCGCATCGACATCCATTCCGGCCAGCTCAGGGGCTTCGAGTGCCTGTTGCGCTGGCGCCATCCGGACCAGGGCCTGATGCTGCCGGCGGCCTTCCTGGCCGAGGCCGAGGAAAGCGGCGCCATCGTGCCGATCGGCGCGCAGGTGCTGGACCAGGCTTGCCTGTTCCTCGCGCGCATCAAGGAGCTGGGCCATGGCGCGCTGCCGCTGACGGTCAACGTGTCGCAGCGCGAATTCAGCCAGCACGATTTCGTGCCGGCCATCGGCGAACGGCTGCGGCGCCACGGGCTGGCGCCGGCCAGCCTGCAGGTCGAGGTGCGCGAGGATGCCTTGATCCGCAATCCCGGACTGGGGCGCGATGTCGCCATGCAGCTGCGCGAGCTCGGCATCACGATGTCGCTCGATGCGTTTGGCGAGGGCATCTCGGACCTCGGCTACCTGCAGGAACTGGATGTTGCCCAGGTCAAGCTGGCCCGGTCCACGGTGCGCGGCGTGGCCGATGGCGCGGCCGCCGGCACGCTCGCCAAGACCCTGATCGACATCGCCCACAATCTCGGCATGGCGGCGATCGGCGAGGCGGTGGAAACGCGCACCCAGATGGAGTTCCTGAAGTCGATCGGCTGCGACCAGATCCAGGGCTCCTGGTTCAGCGAACCGCTGGCGGCCGACGAGGCGTTCGAACTGCTCCGGACCAGCCAGTTGGCCTAAGCCCTGCCGTCGTCCCGGCGGAGGCGGATCAATGGCCCCGGCATTGATCCCCCATGCTGACTTCCATCCGCCCGCGCCCTTACCAGCCTGGCTGCCAGACCCGCAATCCACACCGCGATTCCTGCAGGCTGTCGCAGCCCGCTTCATTTGCCCCGCCGGCCCGTCTACAGTTGCATCATCCCAACAACAATGTGCTGATTGACGCGCCCATGCAGGATGGCGGCGCGGCGGCGGGTTACACTGCCCCGTTGCAAGAACCACATGATGACAAGAAAACATGGAAGCACGGCACCAATCGCAGCAGTCCTACCCGGGCATCCCGACCCGGGTCTACCGCGCCTTCGACGCGGTGGCGACCTGGCTCAGCCAGCTGTCGTGGTGGAAGTTCTTCCTGTTCGCCGCGCTGACCCTGATCGCCGGCGCGATCCTGCAAAACGAGCTGTTCTCAGGCTGGTCCGACGAGGAAGTGGTGCGCGCCGACCGCAAGGCGGCCAAGAAAGCGCAGCCGAGCATCCTGATCGACGACAGCGGCATCCACTTCAACCCGCACAAGCCGGGCGAGCTGCCGGCCCCGCCGCCACCGCCCGCGGTCCCGCCCGCGCCCGAAGCCCCGAACGCGCATCCGGCGCCGCCGTCTGATTCCACCGCCGCCAAGGTGCGCACCACGCCGGGCGAAGTGCATATCGACCTGCCGCCCCAGATCGGCGAGGAGCTGTCGGACGCGATCTCGCAGGCGGTGGAAGACGCCGCCGAGCAGAAGACTCGCTCCTACCAGAAGAAGGCGTCGACCTGGTTCTTCAGCTTCGTCTGGCTGCTGGTGCTGGCCCTGTTCGGCACCAAGGCCCTGGTCGGCGGCAAGAAGCGCGCCGAGGCGGCCACCCAGTTCGCCACCGCCGCCGCCGAGCGCGAATCGATGCAGCGCCAGCTGTCGGAAGCCAAGATGCGGATGATGCAGGCCCAGGTCGAGCCGCACTTCCTGTTCAACACCCTGGCCTCGGTCGAGCACCTGATCGAGACCAATCCGCCGCGCGCCTCAGCCATGCAGCGCAGCCTGATCCAGTATCTGCGCGCCGTGCTGCCGCAGATGCGCGAATCGAACCTGTCCACCAATCTCGGGCGCGAGCTGGACATGGTGACGGCCTACCTGGCGCTGCTCAAGATGCGCATGGAAGAGCGGCTGACGGTCGACATCCAGGTGCCGCACGCGCTGCGCGACGCCTGTTTCCCGCCGATGATGCTGCAGTCGCTGGTCGAGAATGCGATCAAGCACGGGCTCGAATGCAAGCCGGAGGGCGGCCACCTGACCGTGCTGGCCGACGTCGAGGGCGGCAAGCTGCGCGTGACCGTGGCGGACAACGGCGTCGGCTTCGGCGTGATGCCCAGCACCGGCACCGGGCTGGGCCTGACCAATATCCGCGAGCGCCTGAAGCTGCTGCACGGCGAGGCCGGCAAGTTCCACGTGGCGCCCAACAACCCCAGCGGCGTGATCGCGACCATCGAGATTCCCTACCAGCAGGCTGCACAATCCTGAGTATTGCTTGTGGGCGAATTTCATTGAATAATTGTCACTTCACCGAATCGACCTGGGTACGACGATGACGACTGCGATTATTGCCGACGACGAAAGACTGATGCGCGACCAGCTGCGCATGCGCCTGGCCGAAGTGTGGCCGGAGCTGCAGATCGTGGGCGAAGCCAAGAACGGCGACGAGGCCGTGGAACTGGTCGGCGAACTCAAGCCGGACCTGACTTTCCTCGACATCCGCATGCCCGGCAAGACCGGCCTCGAAGCGGCGCGCGAGATCGGCAACCAGAGCCGCATCGTGTTCGTCACCGCCTTCGACCAGTACGCGGTCGAGGCCTTCGAGCGTGGCGCCATCGACTACCTGCTCAAGCCGACCGAGAAGGAAAGGTTGGAAGTGACGGTCGAGCGCCTGAAGGAGCGCCTGGCCTCGCCGAAAGATGTCGCCGTCAACGACAGCGTCACCGCCCTGCTCTCGCAGATCGCGGAGAAAGTGGCGGCGCCCAAGCCGCGCTTCCTGCAGTGGATCCAGGCCAGCATCGGCCAGGACCTGCGCATGATTCCGGTGGAGGAGATCCTGTTCTTCCGGTCCGATGAGAAGTACACCTGCGTCCAGACCGAAAAGTTCGAGGCCCTGATCCGCAAGCCGGTGCGCGACCTGGCCGAGGAGCTCGATCCGGCCTTGTTCTGGCAGATCCACCGCGCCACCCTGGTCAACGTGAACGCGATCGAAGGCGTCACACGCGACATCCGCGGGCGTCATCTGGTGATGGTCAAGGGGCGTCCGGAAAAGCTGGAAGTGAGCCGGAGTTTCCTGCACCTCTTCAAACAGATGTAATCACCAAAAAACACCGTCGTTTCCGCGAAGGCCGGAACCCATAGAACGTTTGCTACTTCGGTAAGTCAGCATGGTTCCCGGCCTACGCCGGGACGACGGCCCATTGGGGTGTCGTCTTTGTTGAGCATCAACTCTTCCTTACCCCGCCTGGATTAATGTAGAGGCCGCGCCCGCGACAGCGGGTCGATTGCGCAGGGTCCCATGAAAAACAAGCACAGGGCCGGGCGCGGTTGGGTGGCGGGTACGCTCGCGCTTGGCTTCTTCGGCGGCTCCTGGTTTGCCCGCCAGGAGCGGCGCGCCAACCCGCGCCTGGCCACGCACGGCGCCGACATCGTCAACAACGCCAGCGAAGCCATCATCACGGTCAACCGCGATGGCCGCATTGTGCTGGCCAATCCCGCCGCCGCGCGCATGTTCCTCGCGCGCGCCGAGCAGATGCAGGGCGAGCAGCTGACCCGCTTCCTGCATCCGCCGGCCGGCACCAAGGGCGCACTGCCGACCTGGTTCCGCACCGCCAGCGGCCGCGCCGGGCGGCGCGGCACCGATGCCGCCGCCACCGGCGTGCGCGCCACCGGCCAGATGTTCCCGATCGAAGGTTCGATTTCCACCAGCTGGCGCGGCCGCGAGCCGCTCCACACCATCATCCTGCGCGACGTCACCGAGCGCCACCTGGTGCACCAGAAGCTGCAGCGCTCGCGCGACCAGCTGCGCCAGCTGTCGGCTGCGCTGCAGACCATCCGCGAGGAAGAGCGCACCTACATCGCGCGCGAGCTGCACGACGACCTCGGCCAGATCCTCGCCTCGCTGCGCATGGACCTGACCCTGCTGCAAAAGGACGGCACCGGCACCGCCGAGGCGCGGCGCCTGATGGCCGGCATGGAAAGCAACCTGCTGACCGCGATCGCCTCGCTGCGCCGTATCGCCACCAACCTGCGTCCGCGCGCGCTCGACGAAGGCGGCCTGTATTTCGCGCTGCAGGGCCTGCGCGACGATTTTGTCGAACGCCACGCCATCCCGGCCACATTGTTCGCCGACGAGGCCGAGCTGCGCCTGGACGATGCCGCCAGCACGGCCATCTTCCGCATCGTGCAGGAAGCGCTGACCAATATCGCGCGCCACGCCAACGCCAGCCACGTGACCATGAACCTGTACCGCCTCAACGGCGAGCTGTTGATCCAGATCCGCGACGATGGCCGCGGGATCAAGGCGGAAGACATGGAGAAGGCGGAATCGCTGGGCCTGATCGGCATGCGCGAACGGGTCTGGGCGATGAATGGCGACATCACGATTTCCAGCGAGGAGCCGCCCGGCACCCGCATCGATATCGTGCTGCCCCTGGCCGGCCATATCGTCGAATGAAGTTCGGCGCTGGTGCGCGCCCTGCAATCAGTCTTCTGCAACATTTCCGTTTGTCATCAAACGGACATATCCGTTCGATAAGATGCGCCGCACTCACCCGGTGAAGACATGACGTCGCCGGGACATTTTGTCGAAACTTTGGAGAAATCATGCAGAAGAAACACCTGGCAGCCGCGCTGCTCGCCGCCCTCCCCGTGATCAGCTTTGCACAGACCAATGTGCAACTCTACGGCATCGTCGATGCGGCTGTGGCGTCGGAAGACAACGGCGTGGACCGCCACACCGTGGTCAACTCGGGCAACCAGTCGAGCAGCCGTTTCGGCTTCCGCGGCACCGAGGACCTGGGCAATGGCATGAAGGCCATCTTCAACCTGGAAGCCGGCACCTCGATCGACACCGGCGCCGGTGATTCGGCCCTGTTCGGCCGCCGCTCGGTGGTCGGCCTGCAAGGCGACTTCGGCACCGTGACCGTCGGCCGCGAGTACTCGCCGATCGCTTCGGTGGCCGGCGCCACCGACATCACCGGCCAGGGCTTCTACGGCAGCAACCTGTCGGCCTTCAACTTCCTGACCCGCCGCCTGTCGAACTCGGTCAACTACCGCAGCAACGCGATGTCGGGCTTCTCCGTGCTGGCCGCCTACTCGGCCGGCGAAGCCGCCGCGGGCCTGCCGAAGAGCGACCTGAAGGGCATCGGCCTGGAATACGCGCAGGGCAACCTGTACGTGGGTGGCGCTTACCACACCAACAATAACAACGTTGCCGGCGACACCAAGGAATACGCTGTCGGCGCCGCCTACAAGTTCGGCGACTTCGAATTCAAGGGCAACTGGCTGGAGCAAGATCCGGCTGGCGCGAACAACAAGTTCGACCAGTACAACATCGGCGCGGCCTACAGCATGGGCGCCGGCAAGTTCTTCCTGAACTTCCAGCAGAACAAGCTGGAAACGGGCGCACGCGGCAAGGGCTTCAACCTCGACTACAGCTACGCACTGTCGAAGCGCACCAACCTGTACACCGGCTACGCTCGCCTGAACAACAACAGCTTGGGCAACTTCGCCCTGAACTCGTCGTCGGTCAAGCTGGCCCCGGGCAAAGTCGGCGCCGATCCGTCGGTGTTCAACGTCGGCCTGCGTCACACCTTCTAAGCCAGCCAAGTAGCTTAGAAAATACAAAGAACGTCGTTCCCGCGAAGGCGGGAACCCCATTTCTTCAGCACGCCGCTACGTTCAACGCCGGCAACGTGCGCACAAAATGGGGTTCCCGCTTCCGCGGGAACGACGTTCTCTTTTTACTCGGTCCCTTCGGCCGCGCTTACAGCTCGTAGTTCTCCCCACCCCGCATCGCCGCCTCGACCATCTTGCGATTGAGGGTCGGCGCCAGCAGCTCGATGAAGGTGTAGATGTAGCTGCGCAGGTAAGCCCCCTGCTTCACCGCCACGCGCGACACGTTCATGCCGAACAGGTGCCCCACCGGAATCGCCCGCAGGTTGCGGTCGCGCTCCGGGTCGAAGGCCATGCCGGCGATGATGCCCACGCCCATCCCGAGCTCCACATAGGTCTTGATGACGTCGGCGTCGATCGCCTCCAGCAGCACGTCCGGCTTCAGGTTGCGCAAGCCAAACGCGTGGTCGATGCGGCTGCGTCCCGCGAAGGCCGAATCGTAGGTGATCACCGGGTAGGTGGCAATTTCCTCCAGCGACACCGCCGGCGAGCGCAGCAAGGGATGATCCTGCGGCACCACCACCACGTGCTCCCACTGGTAGCACGGCAGCGTGATCAGCCCGTCCACCGCCGCGATCGATTCCGTGGCGATGGCGAGGTCGGCCTGGTCGTTCTTCACCATGTCCGCGATCTGGCGCGGATTGCCTTGCAAAAGCGACAAGCGCACCTTCGGATACTTGGCCATGAAGCCCTGCACCACCTTGGGCAGCATATAGCGCGCCTGGGTGTGGGTGGTGGCGATGGTGAAGCTGCCGCTGTCCTGGGCCGCGTATTCCTTGCCGATGCGCTTGAGGCTGTCGATCTCCTGCATGATCAGCTCGACCGACTGCAACACCAGCCGCCCCGGCTCGGTCAGCCCGCGGATGCGCTTGCCATGGCGGGTGAAGATGTCCACCCCCAGCTCCTCCTCCAGCTCGATGATCGCCTTGGACACCCCCGGCTGCGAGGTGAACAATGCCTTGGCGGCATCGGTCAGATTGAAGTTCTGGCGGACCGCTTCGCGGACGAAGCGCAGTTGGTGAAGGTTCATTGCCGTCGATGAGTAATCTGTCTACTTCGTATTGTAGCTTGCTTATGCAATGGACGAATATAAGCAAATAAATTCTCAATAGTTGGGAATATAGGAAGGCGTCCGTACCATTGAGCATGAACTAACAGACCCAGCGTCCGCCCGGGTGACGAGGATTGCTCCATGTACCAATACGACCATTACGACCGCCTGATCTACCGCGAACGCGTCGCCCAGTACCGCGACCAGGTGCGCCGCCGCCTCGCGAACGAGCTGACGGAGGAAGAATTCCTGCCGCTGCGCCTGCAGAACGGCCTGTACAACCAGCGCCATGCCTACATGCTGCGCATCGCGATCCCCTACGGCCTGTTGGCATCCAAGCAACTTCGCAAGCTGGCTTTCATCGCCCGCAAGTACGACCGCGGCTATGGCCACTTCACGACCCGCACCAATCTCCAGTTCAACTGGATGGAGCTGGAGCAGTCGCCGGACATCCTGGAACACCTGGCCGAAGTCGAGATGCACTCGATCCAGACCTCGGGCAACTGCATCCGCAACACCACCACCGACGAATTCGCCGGTGTGGCGGCCGACGAGATCGTCGATCCGCGCCCGTATTGCGAGATCATCCGCCAGTGGAGCACCTTCCACCCTGAATTCATCGGCCTGCCCCGCAAGTTCAAGATCGCGGTCAACGGCGCGATGCAGGACCGCGCGGCCATCGCCGTGCACGATATCGGCCTGACCATCCTCAAGAACGAGGCCGGCGAAATCGGCTTCCGCGTCGCCGTCGGTGGCGGCCTGGGCCGTACGCCGATCCTGGCCAGCGTGATCCGTGACTTCCTGCCGTGGCAGCACCTGCTGACCTATATCCAGGCCATCATGCGCGTCTATAACGAGCACGGCCGCCGCGACAACAAGCACAAGGCCCGCATCAAGATCCTCGTCAAGTCTTTGGGCGCGGAGGAATTCGCGCGCCAAGTCGAGGCCGAATGGGCCGACCTGAAAGACAACGAAGAAACCCTGACCCAGGAAGAATTCGACCGCGTGGCCGCCTGGTTCGCGCCGCCGGCCTACGAGCAGCTGGACGACATCGACCCAGCCGCCGCGCATCCGGACAACAAGGCTTTCGCCAACTGGCTGCACCGCAACGTCAAGCCGCACAAGGTGCCGGGCTACGCCGCCGTCGTGCTGTCGCTGAAGAAGCCGGGCGTGGCCCCGGGCGACTGCACCGCCGAACAGATGGACTTCGTGGCCGACATGGCCGACCGCTACACCTTCGGCGAACTGCGCGTGACCCACGAGCAGAACCTGGTGCTGGCCGACGTCAAGCAATCGGAGCTGTTCGAAGTCTGGCAGAAGATCAAGGCCCAGGGCCTGGCCACGCCGAACATCGGCCTGCTGACCGACATCATCTCCTGCCCGGGCGGCGATTTCTGCTCGCTGGCCAACGCCAAGTCGATCCCGATCGCGACCGCCATCGCCAAGCGCTTCGAGAACCTGGACTTCCAGCACGACATCGGCGAATTCGAACTGAACATCTCGGGCTGCATCAACGCCTGCGGCCACCACCACGTCGGCCACATCGGCGTGCTGGGCGTGGACAAGGATGGCAGCGAGTGGTACCAGGTGTCGATCGGCGGCGCCCAGGGCGACGAAGCGGCGCTGGGCAAGATCATCGGCCCGTCGTTCGCGGCGGCCCAGATGCCGGAAGTGATCGACCGCCTGCTGCAGGTCTACCTGCGCCAGCGTTTCGAAGGCGAACGCTTCATCGACACGGTGCAGCGCCTGGGCATCGGCCCGTTCAAGGAATTCGTGTATGCCACGCCGATCGAGGTGGGCGAACTGCTTGGGGAAGACCAATATGCTTGAAGTACGCAAACAACTGATCAAGAACCGCGCCGTCGTCGACGACGAGTGGAGCGTGCTGCGCCTCGATGAAGGCCAGGCCGCCGACAGCGTGGTCGTCCCCGAAGGCCAGGTCATCGTGCCGCTGGCCGTGTGGCAGGCCCAGCGCGAGCAGCTGGCCGCACGCGGCGCAGTGGCCGTGTGGATCGCCTCGCACGAGCGCGCCGAGACCATCCGAGACGAGCTGGACAAGTTCGCCCTGATCGCCGTGGACTTCCCCAAGTTCAGCGACGGCCGCGGCTATTCGATCGCCTACAACCTGCGCAAGCGCCTCGGCTACAAGGGCGAGCTGCGCGCCATCGGCGACGTGCTGCGCGACCAGCTGTTCCAGATGCTGCGTACCGGCTTCGACGCCTTTTCCACGCGCCCGGACCGCAACATCGACGACGCGCTCAAGGGCCTGACGGTGTTTTCGGAGACCTATGCCGCTTCGGTCGACACCGCGCTGCCGCTGTTTCGCCGCGTGCAGCGCGGCCTGGCGCCCGAAGCCGACATCGCCTTCGGCATCTGAAGGAGCCACGGATGACCCAGCTGGCCGACCTGACCGCCGCCACCCGCGCTACGCTCGAACGCGTGGCCGCCGAGTTCTCGCCCGCCGTGTTCGCATCGAGCCTGGCCGCCGAGGACATGGTGCTGACCGACCTCATCCTGAAGAGTGGGCTGCCGATCGGCATCTTCTCGCTGGATACCGGCCGCCTGCACAAGGAAACCCTGGCCGTGCTGGACGCGGTCAAGCAGACCTACGGCCATGACATCGCCGTCTACCGCCCGGACCCGGCCGCAGTCGATGCCTACGTGTCGGGCAAGGGTCTGAACGCCTTCTACGACAGCGTCGAGCTGCGCCGCGAATGCTGCCACATCCGCAAGGTCGAGCCGCTCGGCCGCGCCCTGGCCGGCAAGCGTGCCTGGATCACCGGCCAGCGCCGCGCCCAGTCCGCCACCCGCGCCACCCTCGACGTGCAGGAAGACGATCCGGCCCACGGCATGGTTAAGTTCAACCCGCTGGCCGACTGGAGCGAGCAGGACGTGTGGGACTACCTGCGCGCCAACCAGGTGCCGTACAACGCCCTGCACGACCGCGGCTACCCATCGATCGGCTGCGAGCCCTGCACCCGCGCGATCCAGCCCGGCGAAGACGTCCGCGCCGGCCGCTGGTGGTGGGAAAACCCGGAATCGAAGGAATGCGGCTTGCACGTCGTCGACGGCAAGCTGGTCCGCATCAAATCCGTGGCCGCCTGAGCCACAACAAGATAAAAGCCGCCATGACCAACTTTAGCGATACCCCGCGCCTGCTGCCGGAAGTGAATGCCGCGCACCTCGACGCGCTCGAATCCGAAGCCATCCACATCCTGCGCGAAGTGGCTGCCGAGTGCAGCAACCCGGCCCTGCTGTTCTCGGGCGGCAAAGACTCGGTGGTGCTGCTGCGCCTGGCCGAGAAAGCTTTCCGCCCCGGCAAATTCCCCTTCCCGCTGGTGCACATCGACACCGGCCACAACTTCGACGAAGTGATCGCCTTCCGCGACGCCAAGGTCGCCGAACTGGGCGAGCGCCTGATCATCGGCTCGGTCGAGGACTCGATCAAGCGCGGCACCGTGCGCCTGCGTAATCCGGACACGGATTCGCGCAACGCGGCCCAGGCCGTCACGCTGCTGGAAACCATCGAGGAACACAAGTTCGACGCCTGCATCGGCGGCGCCCGCCGCGACGAGGAAAAGGCCCGCGCCAAGGAGCGCATCTTCTCCTTCCGTGACGAATTCGGCCAGTGGGATCCGAAGGCCCAGCGCCCGGAACTCTGGAGCCTGTACAACACCCGCGTCCACCCGGGCGAGAACATGCGCGTGTTCCCGATCTCCAACTGGACCGAGCTGGATGTCTGGCAGTACATCGCCCGCGAACAACTGGCGCTGCCGTCGATCTATTTCGCGCACCAGCGTGAAGTGGTCGAGCGCAAGGGCCTGCTGGTGCCGGTGACACGCCTGACGCCGCCGCGCGAGGACGAAACGGTGGAAACCCGCACCGTCCGCTTCCGCACCGTGGGCGACATCTCGTGCACCTGCCCGGTCGCCTCGACCGCCGCCGGCGTCGACGCCATCATCGCCGAGACCGCGGTCACGCAAATTACTGAACGTGGCGCCACCCGGATGGACGACCAGACCTCCGAAGCCTCGATGGAAAAACGCAAGAAAGCAGGATACTTCTGATGAACGCGATCACCGACAACGTCGCAGCCCCTGGCCTGCTGCGCTTCATTACCGCCGGTTCCGTCGATGACGGCAAGAGCACGCTGATCGGCCGCCTGCTGTACGACAGCAAGGGCATCTTCGCCGACCAGCTGGCCGCGGTGTCGCGCTCCAAGCACAAGCGCACCGTCGGCGACACCATCGACCTGTCGCTGCTCACCGACGGCCTGGAAGCCGAACGCGAACAGGGCATCACGATCGACGTCGCCTACCGCTACTTCGCCACGCCGCGCCGCAAGTTCATCATCGCCGACACCCCGGGCCACGAGCAGTACACCCGCAATATGGTGACCGGCGCCTCGACCGCCGACGCGGTGGTGATCCTGGTCGACGTGTCCAAGGTCAAGCTGCGCGAAGACGGCGGCGTGGACCTGCTCACCCAGACCAAGCGCCACTCGACCATTGCCCACCTGCTGCGCATCGAACACGTGATCGTCGCCGTCAACAAGATGGACCTGGTGGGCTACGACCGCACCGTGTACGAGCGCATCGTCGCCGCCTACCGCGACTTCGCCGACACACTGGGCCTGCAGAACGTGACGCCGATTCCGCTGTCGGCGCTGGCTGGCGACAATGTGGTCGACGCCAGCGACAACATGCCATGGTACGAAGGCCCGACCCTGATCGAGCTGCTCGAAACGCTGCCGGTGTACAACGATGCGCACGAAGCGCCGTTCCGCTTCCCGGTGCAGCTGGTCGCGCGCCACAACGGCCACGAAGCCAAGGACTTCCGCGGCTACATGGGCCGCATCGAAGCCGGCCGCGTGTCGGTTGGCGACAAGCTGCTGGTGCAGCCGTCCGGCCAGGCCGCGACGGTGAAGGAAATCGTCACCTTCGACGGCCCGCTGCAGAGCGCGCACGCGGGGCAGTCGGTGACCTTGCTGCTGGATGAATACGTGGACGTTTCACGTGGCGACGTGCTGGTCGCGGCGGAAGCGCCGGCCACGCTGCTCAAGCAGCTGAGCGCCGATGTGTGCTGGATGGCCGACGAACCGCTCGATCCGCGCCGCAAATACTGGATCAAGCACGGCACGCGCCAGTGCGCGGCCAAGGTGACGCGCGTGGATACGCTGCTGGACGTGAACACCCAGGAACGCCGCCCGGCGGAAGGCCTGAAGCTGAACGACATCGCGCGCATCGGCCTGACGGTGCAGCAGCCGCTCGCTGCCGACGCCTACGCCGACGTGCGCGCCACCGGCGCCTTCATCCTGATCGATGAAGTTACCCACCAGACCGTTGCGGCGGGTATGATTCGGATCGAGGAATAACGAGTTCCGATTCGGCCACCAAGGCTTGAAACTAGCAACGATCGTCGTTCCCGCGCACGCAGGAACCCCATTTCCTCAGCATACCTCTTACGCAACCGTAAGGGCTGCGCTGGCAAGAAGGGGTTCCAGTTTTCGCGGGAACGACGTTAATACTGCGTGTGACTATGACGACCAAGCGCCCCAACGGCAAGGTTTACCTGATCGGCGCCGGCCCCGGCGCCACTGACCTCATCACCGTGCGCGGAGCCCGCCTGCTCGCGCGTGCCGACGCGGTGCTCTACGACGCCCTGGTCACCCCGGAAATGCTGGAACTGTGCCCACAGGCCGAAAAGATCGCCGTCGGCAAACGCAGCGGCCAGCGCTCCACCGCGCAGGACGTCATCAATGCGCTGCTGGTTGAATCCGCCGGCAAGCACCAGCTGGTGGTGCGCCTCAAGGGTGGCGACCCGATGCTGTTCGGCCGCGCCGACGAGGAACTGACTGCGCTCGAAGCCGCGGGCATCGACGTCGACATCGTTCCCGGCATCACCACCGCATTCGCCGCTGCGGCGGCAACCAAGCAGCCGCTGACCAAGCGCGGTGTGGCGCGCAGCGTGGCGTTCTTCACCTCGAGCACCGCGCCGGAACAGGCCGACCTGTCGGCCCTGCCCCATACCGACACCATGATCCAGTACATGGGCGGGCGCGAAGCAATCGCTACCGCAGAGCGCATGCTGGCGCAAGGACGCAACGTGGACACGCCAGTGGTCGTCATCGAAAACTGCAGCCGCGACAACCAGCACATCACGCGCATGACGCTGGCCGGCCTCGCGCACGGGCTGAGCCAGGCGCATGGCCCGGTGCTGGTGATGATCGGCGAGGCGCTGCGGATGCGCGAGCATCAGGCGCTGGATGGGCAGCAAGTTCTGGCGCCGCGCGTGCCTGCTTGAATCGCCGTAAATCGTCCTCGCTGCGTACGCAGTTCAGCGGCACCAAAATCCACAGTTAAGCAAAAGACCGTCATTCCCGGCACTGCCGGAAATGACTCTCGGCGCAGGCCGGAATCCATGCTGAGCTCCCGGGACGCTGCGCGTGCAAAGCCGCGACGACGCTAGCTCAGCATGGG